>CAVTYP010000017.1:0-1363854 GCA_963738985.1 Candidatus Acidiferrales bacterium | reverse complement strand
GTCACCATTGTGATGTTTGACGAAGTGCAGTGATTGAAGGTACTCTTCTTATATGTCTTGTAGTGTAGACACTACAAGAAGGAGGGTCCCTCATGTCACTAACTTCACTCGAACAGCTCGAAGTAAAAGGTGCCGATCTCAAAGCTGCCCTTGCCAGGATCGGAGATATGCGGCCTGGATCTCTGAGCGAGACGTACGGAAAGTGTGGAAAGTCAACCTGTCACTGTGCCAAGCCAGGATCGCGAGGACACGGTCCGAGTTGGCTTTTGACGCGGACTGTGGACGGCAAGACCGTGGCCCAGAGGATCCCCTCTGGACCAGCGGTCGAGCAATCCAAGCAGCAAGTGGCCGAGTACAAGCGCTTTCGTGAACTCTCGCGAGAACTGATCGAAATCAGCGACCAGATCTGTGACCTACGACTGAAGGATCTCGAGGGTGCTCGAGAAGTCGAAACTAAAAAAAAACGCCATCGCCGCAAGTCTGCAAGGTGAGATCGCACGGGAGATCGAAGAACTGTTCGGTTCCCAAACCCTGGAGGCGATCGATTTCGAGGCTTTGGAAACGGCGATGCGGCGCCGGGCCCTGCAGCTGGCCGCCCGCTTACTCGAGCAGCGATTCAACCGCGACCATTGCGATTACCAAGGCAGCTCGTTGCCCTGTGCCTGTGGCCGCCGGGCGCGTTATGTCGAACGACGATGGAAAAGTTTTCATAGCGTGGTCGGAGAACTGAAACTGGAGCGTGCCTACTACTACTGTTGGGAATGTGAGCGGGGCTTCTGTCCTCGCGACCGGGCCTGGGGAATGGACGCCACGTCACTCTCTCCGGCTGTCGTGCGCATGATCGGCACCGTAGGGGCCATGGTCAGCTTCCAGGAAGGTAGCGACCTGTTGACCGAACTGGCCGGTGTGGCGGTGGATGCCAAGCAGGTAGAGAGAACTGCAGAGGATCTGGGAAAAGAGATCGCTGAAGATGAACGCGTGCACACCGAACCACTGGATTCTCTTCCTCTGCCGCAGACTCTGTATCTCGGGATGGATGGAACAGGGATTCCTCTCCGCGCAGAGGAACTCGTGAGCCGCAGTGGAAAGCAACCGGACGGATCCGCCAAGACCGGCGAGGTGAAGCTCTGCACCCTTTGGAGCGCGGAATCGCTCGATGAACAAGGCACCCCCATCCGCGATGAAGGGTCGGTCACCTATTCGGCGGCTCTCGAGAGTGCTTCCGTGCTGGACACCGCTGCCGACCGCTCTCCCTTCGCCCAGCGCGTCTGGCGGGAGGCCACGCGTCGCCGCTTCTGCCAAGCGCCACGCCGGGTCGTGCTCGGAGATGGGGCCGTTTGGATTTGGAACATCGCCGACGATCAGTTTCCGGATGCCACGCAGATCGTCGATCGCTATCACGCCAAGCAGCACTTGAGCGATCTCGGAAAAGCTCTATACGGTCCCATCAACCCACGAACTGCTCAGTGGGTAGAACGCAGGAAAGAAGAACTCGATAGCGGAAAGTTTCCGGTTCTACTCACCGCGATCCGGCGCCAGGTCCCTCGCTCCGATGAGGCTCGCCGTTGTCTCCACTATTTCCAGACTAACCGCGAGCGTATGCGCTATCCGGAGTTTCACGCCCAAGGCTTGTGCACTTCTACGGGCGTGGTAGAGGCCGGATGCAAGGTGGCCATCGGCACACGCCTCAAACGTGCCGGAATGCATTGGACCGTGCGCGGCTCTAACGCCATCATCGCTCTCCGCTGTGCCAAGCTCAGTGGTCGCTTTCAGGACTTCTGGGAACGCAGATCAGAAAGTCGGGCCGCATGACCCACCACTTTCTTGGGGTGCACCCCCTCGATTTTCGCAGCACAAGAGTCTCTTGAAGTGTTACTGATAGACTATTACGATCAACTCGTAACGCATTCCCAAGTCCCACTGACTTCGACATCTGGATTGCGTGGGGATCCTGTTCTTACTTTGCCGCTGTGCGGCGGGGCCTTGTGGTACTAAACACAACGTCATAAGTAATTGCGCATTAGATCAATGTGTGTTCTTCTAGTGGAATGAAACCACTTACCATTGCGGACTCCGCAACCATCATTCTGGGATTACAAGATGAGATTCGACGAACCGAGGAATCACGCTATGACCACCGGCTTCACGGTGTGCTGCTGGTGGCTCATGGCATGACGTGTCCGGAAGTGGCAGCGCTGTTAGGCGACGCGCCGAGAACCGTCGAGTATTGGATTCGCGGGTTCGAGGAGCGAGGCTTAGCCGCACTGCGCGAGGGGGAACGGTCGGGGCGGCCGAGACGCTGAGCGAGAAGCACCTTCGAGGAATCAACGCCGCTCTTCGGCGGATGCCGCGAGAGCTAGGCTTGAGCGGAAATCTATGGGACGGCAAGACGCTGGCGGCCTGGATCGAGCGGGAGTACGGGATCGACTTGGGCGTGCGGCAATGCCAGCGTCTGTTTCGGCGGTTGGGTTTTCGGCTACGCAAGCCTCGTCCCACGATTGCGCAAGCCGATCCCGAACGGCAGAAGGCGCATAAAAAAAACTCCAAGGGCTGATGGAGGATGCCGCGGTCGACCTGTGGGCTACGGACGAAGTGCACTTCCAGCAGCACGGCTCGCGTTGTCGCATGTGGGTGCCACCGGAAACCAAGGACCCCGTGCTGCTGCATCATCCGACGCGGCGCAGTGTGGGATACTTCGGTGCGGTACGGTTGCGGGATGGAAAGTTTCAGTTTTCTCGGGAAACAGGTAAATTCAACGCGATGACCTTCTTTGCTTTCCTGAAAGGGCTACGGCGCACCAGTATTAGAACGGGGCGCCGCGTGGTGGTCATCACGGACAATGCCAGATACCATCACGCACGACTTCACAAAGAATGGAGAGCGACACACGACGAAGACTTTGTGCTGGATTACTTGCCGCCCTACAGTCCCGAACTGAATCCGATTGAGCGGGTCTGGAAGCTGACGCGTCGTCAATGCTTGCACAACCGATACTTTCCTGTACTGGATGAGGTCGTCGCTGCCGTCGAGACGCAGTTTGGAAACTGGCGGAACGGAAACGAAACCCTACGCCGCCTATGCGCAATCACTTAAGACGCTATGTTTAGATCGAGCTGCCGAGGAACCACTCTTCGTCGGAATCGCGCGAGTTGCTGCGAATGAGCAGTTCGGGATCCTTCAGCGTCACCCGGCTGTAGGGTGCCACAGAATGCGTCAGCCACACGTTGCCGCCGATGATGCTGTGGTGCCCAATGCGCGTGTCGCCGCCAAGAATCGTTGCACCGGGATAGATGGTGACGTGGTCTTCGATATCAGGGTGGCGCTTGTTAAATAAGCCGCGAACCAGTTCCCCGTCCGCATCGCGGCGGCTGGTGGGATTGAACGCGCCGAGCGTCACGCCGTGGTAGAGCGTCACGTGCTTGCCGATGGTGGCGGTTTCCCCAATGACCACGCCGGTGCCGTGATCGATGAAAAATGACTCATCGAGTTTCGCGCCGGGATGGATATCAATGCCGGTGCGGCTGTGCGCAATCTCGGTCATCATTCGCGGCAGATACGGCACCTTCAAAAGATACAATTCGTGCGCCAGCCTCTGCACCGTAATCGCTTCGACTCCGGGATAGCTCAGCAATATTTCCTCGAAGCCGCTCGCTGCCGGGTCGTTTTTCATTGCCGCGCGCAAATCCGTGCCCAGCAATTGGGCAAGCGCCGGCAGTTTTGCGTGCAACGCCTCAACCAATTGACCCGCGATCTCCGCGAGATTCGCCGGGACAGCTTTGCCGCAGCAGTTAAAGTCAAAGCGCATCGCATAGACAATCTGTTCCGCCAGTTGCAGATCCAGTTGTGCCTGAAAGCCCTCGGCGTCGGGGTTGTGCACCTCTTCTTTGGCGAAATACAACGGAAAGAGTCCATCCAGATACGAGCGGCAAAATACCGAAACCTCATCCTTTGACGGCAACCGGTATTCCCACATGCTGGCGTCTGCCAGGCGCGCTTCCAATGCCAGGCGGAACTCGCGCGCCAGGGATCGCAAATCATTATTAGGTGTGGTCATAGTAATTTCGGCGCAGGTAAAGCCGCGTAAGCAGAGCCGCTACCTAATCTTCATGAATCGCGACTCTGCTCGTTTTCCTATTGTCCGATGCCTTCGAACAGAATCGTTGACAGATAACGCTCGCCGCCGTCTGGCAGCACGGTGACAATCGTCTTCCCGGCGAATTCCGGCAACTTTGCCAGCCGCACCGCGGCAGCAGCAGCCGCGCCGCACGAAATGCCGCTCAGGATGCCCTCTTCGCGCGCCAGCCGACGTGCCATTTCCACGGACTCCTCGTTGGTGACTTGCTCGACGCGGTCGACAAGACTCACATCAAGATTCTTCGGTATAAATCCCGCGCCCAGTCCCTGAATTTTGTGCGGACCCGGCACCAGGGGCTGCCCCGCGCGCGCCTGCGTGATCACTGGGCTGGCCGTGGGCTCCACTGCGACGGAAAGAATCTTCTTCCCCTTGGTGTTCTTGATGTAGCGCGAAACACCGGTAATGGTGCCGCCGGTTCCAACGCCGCCGACGAAAATGTCGATCGCGCCGTCCGTATCATCCCAGATTTCCGGACCAGTGGTTTTCTCGTGAATCTCGGGATTCGCGGGATTGTCGAATTGCTGTGGCAAGAAATAATGTTGCTTATCGGATTCGTAAATTTCCGTGGCCTTCTTGATGGCGCCCTTCATGCCCTCCGGTCCGGGCGTCAACACCAGTTTCGCGCCGAACGCCGCCAGCACCCGCCGCCTCTCCAGCGACATGGTTTCCGGCATGGTCAAAGTGATGGCATAGCCGCGCGCCGCAGCCACGTAGGCCAAAGCGATGCCAGTGTTGCCGCTGGTCGGTTCCACAATCTCGATGCCCGGTTTCAGCACGCCGCGCTTTTCCGCGTCCCAGATCATTGCCGCCCCGATACGATCTTTTACCGAATACGCCGGACCGCGCCCCTCAATTTTCGCGAGCACCGTAGCTTTGGCGCCTTCAGTGACGCGATTCAGCTTGATCAAGGGAGTCCTGCCAATGCTCAGTGAGTTGTCCGCGTAGATGTTTGCCATGTGCATCCTCAGAGTGAATTTGGTGGTTCGGGATCAGCGCCTTAAGTATAGAACCGCAGGCCACAAAATCGCAGCTTCGATCACATCACAGACTTTGATGCTTCAGAGCCACCTTTGTAATGTGCCTGAGCGACATCGACAGGGGTAACTACAACGTCCCGCGGTCACAACACGGGGTAACCCCCGTCATTGAACCGCACATACCTTCGGAGTACGTTCACACTATCAAGCCGTCTGCTGGACCGAGGTGTGTTCTTGCCCATTTCTGCCGCCGATGCCATCAATCCCGCTCTGCAACATGCCAAAACGCAGCTATTTCAACCCTTCCGCTTCCGCCAATGGTGGCGCTTGTCGGTGGTGGGCTTTTTGGCGGGAGAACTTGGGTCTGGCGGCTTCAATGCCAGTTTTCGGCTCCCCGCGACGCATAGCCACGGCGGCTCCAACCAGTTTTTGGGTTTGTCTTGGCCTTGGCATTTGGGGGGACACCCAGCGGCGCTGGCGGGGCTAATTACACTTCTGATTGTCGTGGGGATGGTTTTCTTAGTGCTGTTTACGTACGTCAACAGCGTGATGCGATTCATTCTGTTTGACAGCATCGTGACAAAGGAATGCCACATCCGCGAAGGTTGGGCGCAACGCCGGCGCGAGGGCCGCCGCTTGTTTGTGTGGCAGATTTTGCTGTCGCTACTAGGTCTCGCGTCTCTCATGGTCCTGATCGGCATTCCGTTGGCCCTCGCGTGGGGAGATGGCTGGTTCAAACATCCTGGCGAACATGTAGGTCGGCTAATTCTAGGCGGCCTCTTTTTGTTCTTCGTGCTGCTAGCCCTGGTGGTGGGGTTTGCCGTGGTGCACGTCATGACCAAGGATTTTGTTGTCCCGCAGATGGCACTCGAAGGAGTCAGCGCCTTCGAAGGATGGAACAGATTATGGTTGTGGCTGAAGGCGGAAAAGGCCGCCTATGCGGGATATATTGGAATGAAAATTGTGCTTGCCATCGCCGCCAGCATGGCTCTCACCATCATTTCGCTGATTGCGATTTTAATTCTGTTAATTCCCGTGGGCGGCATCGGAGCGATTGTCCTGCTGGCTGCGAAAGCGGCAGGCATGTCGTGGAATGTATACACAATCACGCTCGCAGTCGCCGCGGCAGGCGCTCTCTTAGCGATTGTGTTATTTGTTGTCTCGCTGATCTCTGTGCCTACCGTCGTGTTCTTCCCGGCGTATTCCATTTATTTCTTCGCGTCTCGCTACCCGGCGCTGGCGTCTCTGATTTGGCCCGCTCCGCAGGCTCCGTCGTTGCCACCCGCGCCGGCGCCCGCTGGTTAGGTCTCGCCATTCCAGATTGCTCGTCGGCCCATCAACTCTCATAGCGCCGGTAGTTGTGTAACCTTCCGAATCGGCTCGCCCTCTTTGATTTCGTAGATGGCGTCGGCCGGAACGTCGCGGAATTCCTGCCGCAAACCACTCGGCCAGACGACTTCTATTTTATTCATGGTCGGTTCGCTGCCGAGACCGAAGTGTAGCCGCGTGTCACTGGTGGAATTATAGCTGCCGCCTGCATGGACCTCGTCGATTTGCGTCATTTTGGACGTGGTCACGCGCACGCGCGAGCCGATAGCAGCACGATTGCTTTTTGTGCCCACGAGCCGAAACAGAACGCGATGGTTTGCGTTCTTCGTTTCGTTCAGGAAGACCGACGGCGGCGCATTCGCATTGAACATGACTACATCTAGCTTCCCATCATTATTGATGTCGCCGAAAGCGGTTCCCCTTCGCGAATACAGCCGCCCAACATTCAGTCCCGCCTCGTCAGCGATCTCTTCAAAAGTAGAATTGCCGCGGTTGCGAAACAGCTGTATCGGCTCGGCAAACCGATCCTGCCTCGGCAGCGAGTCGAGCAACGACGAAAAGTTTCCGTTGGCCACCAGGATGTCTGGCCAGCCGTCATTGTCAAAATCGCCGAAGCCAGTTCCCCATTTCACGCGAGCCTTTGTCAGGCTGGCGATACCGGCATCGTGGGCCACGTCGAGGAAATGGTCGCCCTGATTCCAATACAGGCTGGCCGGTTGATTGTCCGCGCGGGTAACAAACATGTCGAGCTTGCCATCGCGATCAAAGTCGCCAAAAGCCACCGCCATGTTTCCGTAGCCCTGGCCGTCCGGACCCAAGCCCGTTCCCGAAGGCCCGCCGAGCTCTTCAAAGGTTCCGTTCTGCCGGTTGCGGTACAGATAGGTCGCACCATAATCGTTGGTCACATAGAGATCGGGCCAGCCATCGCCGTCGTAATCGCCCCACGCCACACCCATGCCATGAAGTTTGTCTGGATCGTTCACGCCCGCTTTTTTGGATACTTCTTCGAATGTTCCGTCGCCACGATTCCGAAATAAAAGGTCGGTTTCTCCCTCCATGGTGTCAGGCAATTCGAACAGCACTCCGCGGTAACCACGAAAGCCCTTTGCTGGATCTGGAAGATGATTTACATCTGTCTTCACGTAGCGCGCGACAAATAAATCCAAATGCCCGTCGCGGTCGTAATCCGCCCACGCGGCGCCCTCGCTAAAACCTCCGCCTTGCACTCCGGCCTTGGCGGTCACGTCCTCGAATTTACAGTTACCGAGATTGTGATACAGCACGTTATGGCCGTACCCCGTCACATATAAATCGGGGAGTCCGTCGTTATCGTAGTCTCCCACGGCAATCGCCATGCCCCACCCACGCGCAGTCAATCCGGATGTTTGGGTCACATCGGTGAAATGCACGGCGGCAGAATTGCCATCCTGGTGGTACAACGTGATCATCAAGTCTCCGCCTTTGCGGTATTGCTCGATGGTCGAATCATTCACCACGGCCAGATCCAGTTTGCCGCCGTTGTCGCAGTCAAACAGAGCGATTCCGCCACCGCCCATCGTCTCCAAGACGTACCGCCGGTCCGTCTGGGAATTGGGCACGGTTGTAACTCCAACCTCGGAGGCAACATCTCGAAAGAACATGCGGGGATTCGGCACAGAATCCGCTTTCCCTGTCTGTGCTTTTGCGCTGTCGCTGGACTGGGCAGTGGGAGCTGGATTCTGCGGGGTCAGACTGGCGAGTAACGGAACGCAAATCAGCATCGCCAAAACAATCAGAACAACTGTGCGCTCTCGCCCCATGGGATGCATGAAATTCTAGCAACTTTTCCCGCGATTGGACGCGGGCAAACTCGAGCAATTCTGCGCGCATTGCGGTTGCTGGCGCAGTCCGCTAAAATCGCCGCCAGAGGCGCACATGCCGGAACTTTCGCCGAAGCCGCGAGTTGCCTTGGGTGCGGACCATGCCGGCTTCCCGGTCAAGGAAACCATTCGCGAGTTCCTGCAGAATGCGGGATACGTTGTCGATGACCTGGGCACGTGGTCGGAAGAGTCCGTGGATTATCCCGATTATGGCAAGGCCGTGGGCGAATGCGTTGCGTCGCACAAGGATGTTTTTGGGATCGCCGTGTGCGGCACAGGAATCGGCATCTCCATCGCCGCGAACAAGGTGCGCGGCATTCGCGCCGCGGTGGCCCACGACGTCAGCACCGCTCGCCTGGCCCGTGAACACAACGACGCCAACGTGCTGGCGCTCGGCGGCCGGGTGGTCAGCGGCAGCCAAGCCATTGAAATGGTGCGGACCTTCTTGAACACCGCGTTCGCGGGCGGCCGTCACTCACGGCGCGTTGAAAAGATCGCGATAATCGAGCAAGATGAAAGAAAGAATAATTAGTGGCCTGCGAGAGCCGCATTGTTCCCCGCGCGCGTGCGAGGCTTTTAGGAGAACCAATGAACACGGAAGCAAATAGCAGAATGCAACGTCCGCTCGATGCCGTCGACCCGGACATCGCCAACCTTCTTCGAGACGAGGCGCGGCGGCAAGCCACGGGCCTGGAGCTGATCCCGTCGGAAAATCTGGTCTCTGAAGCAGTGCTGGAGGCCATGGGCTCGATCTTCACGAACAAATACGCCGAGGGCTATCCCGGCAAGCGTTACTACGGCGGCTGTGAATACGCCGACAAGGTAGAGCAGTTGGCCATCGATCGCGCCCGTGAACTATTTGGCGCGGATCACGCCAACGTGCAGGCCCATTCCGGCACCTCCGCCAACGTTGCGGTGTACATGGCGCTGCTGCAGCCGGGTGACACCGTTCTAGGCATGGCGCTTTCCCACGGCGGCCACCTGACCCACGGCCATCCGCTGAATTTTTCCGGACGCATGTACAAATTCACCGAATACCATGTGCGCCGCGACAGTGAACAAATTGACTACGCGGAAATCGAGGAATTGGCGCACCAGCACAAGCCGAAGATGATCGTTGCGGGCGCCAGCGCGTATTCACGGATTATCGACTTTGAGCGCATCGCCAAAGTGGCGAAGTCCGTGGACGCGCTGTTCTTTGTCGACATGGCGCACATCGCCGGGCTGGTCGCCGCGGGCGTGCATCCCAGCCCCGTGCCCCACGCCGACGTGGTCTCGACCACCACGCACAAGACGCTGCGCGGGCCTCGCGGAGGACTGGTGCTTTGCCGCTCCGCACTGGCCAAGGAAATCGACAAGCTTACTTTCCCGGGCACGCAAGGTGGTCCGCTGGTCCACACCATTGCCGCAAAGGCCGTTTGCTTGAAGGAAGCGATGGAACCGTCCTTCAAGGAATACCAGAAGCAAATCGTGGTCAACGCCAAAGCTCTTGCCAACGCCATCGGTAAACGAGGCTTCCGCATCATCGCCGGAGGCACAGACAACCATGTGTTCCTGATTGAAGTGCATCCTCGCGGAATTACCGGCAAGGACGCGGAACAAGCGCTGGATCGCGCCGGAATTACCGTCAACAAGAATTCCATTCCATTCGACCCACTCCCTCCGATGAAGGCGGGCGGCATCCGCCTGGGCAGCCCGTCCGTCACCACGCGTGGCATGAAAGAACCGGAGATGGAATTGATCGCCGGCTGGATCGCGGAAATCCTGACCAACATCGGCAACGCGGAAGTCGAACAAAAGGTACGAAAGCAGGTTGCGGAATTGGCGGCTCGTTTCCCGATTTATGAGTCGCGCATGAACGCCTCGGCAGTACCTGCCCGCGTCTGACGACGCTGCATTGAATCGCGCTTGAAGCTTCTTCGCTTCTCGTGCTAAACCATTGCTCCGGCAGGACCCGCATCCTCCTGCAGGCGCTACGCTCATGGCCGCAAAAGCTGATCTCCCCGATATCGTTCACGCTACCGCCGGCTTCGAAAAATGGGCGTCGCGGCATGTGAAGCTGATTCCCTCCGACGTCAAGCTGAAGCACCGCAACATGGCGCTTTCTGCCTTTCCCTTTCTGCGCGCCACGTTTTACCGCTGGGCGCAGTGGTGGCCCGTGGTCTGCCCGGAACTTGCCCGCGCGCCACAAGTGCTGGCGGTGGGCGATCTGCACGTCGAAAATTTCGGCACCTGGCGCGACCTGGAAGGACGGCTCATCTGGGGCGTGAACGATTTTGACGAAGCGTGGCCTTCATCTTACGCCGCGGACCTGGTGCGGCTTGTGGCCAGCGCATACCTGGCCATCGATGAACAGCACCTTACCATCACACGCAAAGAAGCACGCGAAGCTATGGAGCAAGGCTACCGCGACGGCATGGCACACGGGGGCCGCCCGTTCGTGCTCGCCGAACACCACCGCTGGCTGCGCATGCTGGCCCTCAGCAAGCTGCGTGATCCGGTGGTCTTTTGGGAGAAGATCCTGACGTGCCCAGAATATAAAGGCAAGCTTCCCAAAGACGTGCTGAAGCAGGTGCATCACTCCATGCCGGTGAGCACCATGAATTATGAATTCAGGTCGCGCATCGCGGGGCTGGGCAGCCTGGGGCATCCGCGTGTGCTCGCTCTGGCTAGCTGGGATGGCGCGCATGTGGTTCGCGAGGCGAAACAGCTTGCGCCCTCCGCATGGATCTGGGCCAAACAGTTGAGCAGCGCGCAAATCCTTAGCCGCAAGCTGATTGAGACGTCCGTGCGCGTGCGCGATCCTCACGTACATTTTGCCGCGCACTGGATTGTTCGCCGCCTCGCTCCCGATTGCTGCCACATTGAAATCCATTCGCTGCCCGAAGAGCGCGACGAACAGCGCCTCGCCTACTACATGGGATGGGAGACCGCCAATGTTCACCTGGGATCGCGCGCGGCGATTTCCTCCGTGAAGCGCGACCTCGCCAAACGCAAAGGCCGCTGGCTGCACAAATCTTCGAAAGCCATGCTCAAGGCCACTCTGGCCGACTGGAAATACTGGCGCCGCAATTGGCAGCGCGGGCCCGTCGCCGACCGCTAGCGGTTGAGCTTTTTTACAATTCCATCGCGAATATTCGCCGGGTGCCCCTCGATAAGAGCGAAGGCGTTGTCAAGGCACAAAACTCCGGTGCAGTGTTTTTCTCACCGCTTGCCGTCCAGAGTTGGTGGAGAACCGAAGCTCTGTAACTCTCACGGTGAATCAGCTTGCTGCGGATCGCTCCGCCAACCATCGATACGACCTAACCATCGGCCATGATTCTTCTATCCGAATCCCGGCATACACCGGGACGAGAGCGCCCAATCAACACTGCGGTCTAGCTTGCGCTGACCAGGGGCACCCGCGAGCTGCTCTCGACGCGAGCGATCTCTGGATAGGCTGTATTCGTTCTTAGCATCCAGTAGAGTCGCACGGCCAATTTCCTGGCCGCCGCCACTTTGGCCACTCCTCGCGGCTTTCTGTGGCAGCGGTGTAAATACTCGTTGCGAAATCCTGCGTCATACCGCACCACGCACTGCGCCGCTTCCACCAGCAGCATGCGCATGAAGCGGTTGCCCTGCTTGCTGATCGACCCGAACCGCTGATGCCCGCCCGAACTGTACTCCCGCGGGATCAGCCCCAGATAACTGGCCACCTGCTTGCCGCGTGGAAAGCGCGAGACGTCGCCCATGGTCAGCACAAAGGCCATCGAGGTGATCGGCCCCACGCCGGGCTGGGTCATCAGCAAGCGTGCTCGTTCATTTTCTTCGGCGACGTTCTTCACCGCTTCGTCCAGCGCAGCGATCTGCTCGTTCAACATGCCTCTTAACTTAAACAGGTCTTCTCGCCGCCGGCTGGCCCACGGCGCGAGCGGCAACTCGCAGAGCACTTTCTCTCCTGCGGCGCTCCACAACCTCCGCCCTTTGGTGATGCCTTTGTTCATCGCCAGGTGTTGCAACTCGTTCTTCACCTGCACGCGCATGCGCACCAGCTTGTAGCGATGTAGCAACAACTGCCGCAGATCCTTCTCTTCGCTGGAAGGCATCCAGATCCGCGGAAACCGATTTTCCACCAGTAACTGCAACAACAGTCGCGCGTCCCGCGGGTCGTGCTTCTGCTGCCGTGGATCGCACGCGCGAATTTTCGCCGCATCGCCAACCCACACTTCGTGTCCCAACTTGCCGAGTAGTTCCAAGAACCACTGGCAGTTGCCAGTGGCCTCGATGCCCACACGCACCGGGACCGCCAGACGCCGGTAAAACTTCTCGGCATCTCCCGACGCGTGCAGCAACCTTTGGTTGTCCGTCTCTCCACTGGCCATGTTCAACCAACAAACCTGTTGCCAACTGGGGTGAAAATCACATCCAATAAGAATCATCGAAGGCTCCTTCCTACCGATAGCTTCGGTTCTCCAAACAGAAGCATACGGCACCGAATGGAGCCTTCGCTCTTATGCAATCAACACGCCGCTTTTGCGTGTGGGGTTCTCTCAATGTTCCACCGGGAGAGCTTTTCTTTTACCGCGCTCGTAGTCTTAAATGTAACGCTGGCTTTCATGCCAGCTACGATTCTCCTGTAGCTCACCCCTTTCATTTCAGGGGTGAGGATGTTTCCTTGAGTAGCGGCTGCCCGCTCATGCGAATTCGGCATTTCCCGCACCATGATGATCCTTTTGCCCTCCCAAAATTTCCTAGGACCCCAAGTCCTTGCCCCACTTCTGTCCTCCGGGTCAGTAGATTCTAATCAGTCAAATCCGTAGCGTAGTCAAAGACCGGTAAATGCGAACTCCTGAAACAATCTCGTTCCGCGGCGTTCACCTGATGGTTTGCACAAGCCTGGCGCTGTGCGTGGAAACACCCTTGAGCGGTGGGCCGAATTCGAGCGGGATCAAAATCGCGGTTAGCTGCGTTGGCTGACGGGAGTTCCCTGCTTCCCGGTAAAGTCCACGGCACACGAGGTGGGATCAATGATGGATACGGAAGCATTTCGAGAGTTCAAAACCGGCTTGACCTACTTGCGCGACAATTCTGCCACCCGGGCGCTGCAACATATTCAGCGTGCCGCCGATTTAGAGAAAAACAACCCCTACTACATGTCTTATCTGGGCGTGGCCCTGGCGCGCACGTACCAGAAATGGGCCGATGCCGAGCGCATGTGTGATACCGCCGTGCGCCTGAAACGGAATCAGGCTCAACTGTATCTGAACCTCGCTGAAGTTTATCTTTCGGCCGGCCGCCGCGAGGACGCTCGCGAGGCTCTGCTGTCAGGAATGAAATATGCTCGGCGCGATATTCGTTTGAACATCGCCATGGCCAAGCTGACGCCGCGGCGCGATCCGGTCTTTACGTTCCTGGAACGCAAGCATCCGCTGAACCGCCATTTCGGGATGCTGCGCCACAAAACGCTGCAGGCCTTTGGCAAGGATTAAGCCGCGTCAGCGAAATGCCTTTGTAGGGACCGCCTTCTGAGGCGGTCCGCTCTCGGCGAAACGATCTTCCCCAACCCCCAAACGCAGAATGGGCGGGTGGCCACAAGCCATCCGCCCTTTCTGTTTTTCAAACCTGTCTTTGCAATGGCGTTCATGGCGCACGGTTAGACGTACTTTCTTTATAGTGACACCTGTGCGGTTTTACTTGCGCTGGTGGTAGCCGCCGATGGAATAGCCGCCCTGGAAGCCCATCTCCATCAGGATTTTGAAGCCGATGCCGAACAAGCCGTTGGGCAGATGATCCCGCCGAACCACTTCGCAAAGATACTCACGCTGCATGGTGGAAGCGTCTTTGGCGTAGGGCATGGTGACAAACAATCGCATGCCGACCTGGTAGCCTTCTTCGCTGGACTGGAAGTACACGCCGGTGCGCGACATGCTGACGGTGCCGCGAATGTCGTCGAAATGATCGCGCTCGGGATCCGATGGACGGATGCGCATCAGTTGCGTGATTTTGCAGCGGCGGCTGGAGCGGCGCTCGTTCTGTTTGGGGCGAACTGGCGCTCCCCCCGGATTATTTGCTTTCACCATAAGATCGATTGCGGACGCCATGGCCAATCACCTTTTCCAAAGCCCTTGCTTGTTCACGGACAGAATATGGGGTCTGGCAGGTTAAACCTATAGCGTGACCGTACCTGGAAAAAAGTAGGACCTCTCTTCAACAATGGTAGTACGGAAGTACCGAGTACGCCAAGGTTCAGCCTGTTGAAAACGTGCGGGCAGGCCGCAGCCGTTTTTGGACGCCGCGCCCGAATTCTGTTGTCATTCCGAACGGAGTCTGCGGAGTGAGGAATCTGCTCTTCGCCCCAAGTTTTGTCGAAAGCAGACCCTCGATTCGTTCGGGATGGCAGCCACAAAAATGCTCGCGCCGTTTCGCCCTGCATTCGCCTTAACACCCCACGAATCTTTTCGTACTCTTACCAAACTTTTGCCAAACTTCTTCGTATGTACCTCTAGCAGTCCGAGGGGATACCTGTGAACAAAACTGGCAATGAAGCCGCTCGCCACCTTTCCATCGTCGGCTGGCTCGACACCGTATTTCGCGACCTGAAGTACACCTATCGCACCCTTGCCCGCACTCCCGGCTTTACTGCCATAGCCGTCCTGACGCTGGCCCTCGGAATCGGCGCCAACACCGCCATTTTCAGCTTGCTTGACCAGGTTCTCTTGCGCCTTCTACCGGTCAAGGATCCTCAGCAACTCGTCCTTCTCACCATGAAGGGCCGCCATTACGGCAGCAACTGGGGTGGCAACGCCATTTCACATCCCATGTTCCGCGATTTTCGCGATCACAACGAAGTCTTCTCCGATATGTTTTGCCGGTTTCCCAATTCCGCCAGCCTTTCCTTTGGCCAGCAGTCGGAACGCGTCGCCGTGGAACTCGTTTCTGGTACCTACTTCTCCACGCTCGGCGTCGTTCCGGCAATGGGGCGCATTCTTACTCCCGAAGACGATGTGGTTCCCAGCGGTCATCCCTACGTCGTTCTGAATTACAACTTTTGGAAGACACGTTTCGCTGGTGATCCCCAAATCGTCGGTAAAACTCTGAACATCAACAATTACAAAATGACCGTGGTCGGCGTGGCGCAAGAGGGCTTTGACGGCGTTGAATTAGGCTTCTCCCCCAAAATCTTCATTCCCATCATGATGCAGAAGCAGATCATAATCGGGAACCCGGAAGACATGCTCAAGGCGCGACGCAACCGTTGGGTGAATGCCTTCGGCCGCCTGAAGCCCGGCATCTCGCTACAGCAGGCCCAAGCGGCGCTGCAACCCTTCATGCACTCCATGCTCGAAATGGAAGTGCAGCAGAAGGAGTTCAACAACGCCTCAAAATACGACCGCGACGAATTTCTCAAATGTTCGATCGAGGTCTTGCCCGGTTCTCAAGGCCGTTCCTATGCGCGCCGTCAGCTCTCTACGCCGCTTTGGGTATTGATGGCTACCACCGGCGTCGTCCTGCTGATCGCATGCGCTAACCTTGCCAACCTGATGCTGGTGCGAGGTTCCGGCCGCGTGAAGGAAATTGCCGTGCGTTTAGCGATGGGCGCTACCCGCGGGCGAATCATCGGGCAACTTTTGATCGAGAGTCTTACTCTTTCCGCGCTCGGCGGAATCGCTGGCCTTGCCGTCGCGTTTTGGGCCGACCGCGCGCTGATGAAAATCTACCTGCCGTCTGATTCCTCCGGCATGCAAATTTCCAGTGCGCCCGACCTTCGCATCCTGCTGTTCAACCTGGCCGTAACCGTCTTCACGGGAATTATTTTTGGCCTGGTCCCGGCATTGCAAACCACCAAGCCCAATATTGCCGGAACGCTAAAAGACCAGGCCGGCGCGGTCGTGGGTGGCGGCGGCAGTCATCGGCTGCGAAAAGGCCTCGTCGTCGTACAAGTAACTCTTTCTCTCCTGCTGCTGGTAGGCGCCGGTCTTTTTCTCCGCAGCCTTGCGAACTTGCGCAATCTCGGCCCCGGCTTTTCTCCTGAACGGCTCGTTGCCTTCCAGATTGATCCTTCGCTGAACGGCTACAGCCCCGAACGCTTAAAGGTTTTCTATCCCCAACTGTCCGACGCTCTCACCTCGGTTCCGGGAGTTCGCGCTGTTGGTCTGGCTTCCATGCGCATTCTCGAAGACAACGAATGGGACAGCGGCGTTTCCGTCGAGGGCTTCACTCCCGCCAAGCCTGATGAACATGCGCAACCTTACATGAACTCCATCAGCCCCGGCTACTTTGCCACCTTAGGCGTACCCATAATCGCGGGACGCGACTTCACTATGAATGACCGCCAAGTCGTCAAACATGGTCCCGAAGACTGGAACTGGTCGCCCACCACCGTCATGATCAACGAAAAATTTGCCAAAAAATATTTCCCGGGACGAAATCCCATTGGCATGCACCTTGGCTTTGGCACCGATCCGGGCACACCCACCGACATGGAAGTCATCGGCGTCGTCAAGGATTTCAAATACACCAATCTTCGCGACGAAATTCCCGAGCAAGCCTACGTTCCGTATCTTGGTGACCGCTTTCTCACCGGAATGACGATTTATGTGCGGACCAATGGCGATCCCAGTCAGTTGATGTCCACGGTTCGTTCGACGGTCCGCGACATTGATTCCAACGTGCCCGTTTATGCTCTGCAAACCACCGAACTGACCATCAATGAGTCGCTTGCCACCGAACGTATGATCGCTAGCCTTTCTGCGGTGTTTGGTTTCCTCGCCACTCTTCTCGCGGTCATCGGTCTGTATGGCGTAATGGCTTACACCGTCGCTCAGCGTACCCGTGAAGTTGGCATTCGCATCGCCCTTGGCGCCGCACGCGGCAACGTCATCTGGCTGGTCATGCGCGAAGTCCTGCTGCTGGTCGCCGTCGGCGTTGTCGCCGGCGTCGCTGCCTCGCTGGCGCTGACCCGCGTCGTGCAGAGCCAACTCTTCGGGCTTACGCCACACGATCCGCTTACCCTGGGCTTGGCCACCGCCGCTCTCGCCATCGTCGCTTGCGCCGCAGGCTATATCCCCGCCTTCCGCGCCAGCCGCCTCGATCCCATGGCGGCTCTGCGCTACGAATAAGTGGCCGGCTTTTCAATAGCGACAAGCAGGTAAGTTGCGGAAGCAAACGAACCCGGTTTCTTGAGCAGCATTGCTCAAACTTGCAGCTACGCGATGTGTTCAGGCCGCGAAGGCGCTTGCGTGGTTGAGATCCGCAATCATCCCGGCGGGCTGCGTGGGGCGCCATCCCAGTCGCTTCTGCGTTAGCGCACTGGAAGCTGGACAGTCGACAGCGACGAAATGCCCGAGGAAACCAAAATGCTCCCCCGCATCCTCGGCGGACTTGGCGACGACAGGCACGTTCAGACCGCGGCCGATTGCCTCAGCGATCTCGCGGAGCGGTACACCCTCTTCGGCCACCGCGTGATACCGGGCCCCGGCAGTACCCTTCTCCAGCGCCAGTCGGTAGAGTGTGGCCGCATCGAGAACGTGCACCGCAGGCCAGCGATTGAGCCCGTTGCCCACATACGCCGAGACGCCCTTCTGGCGAGCCACAGCAATCGCGTAGGTGACGAAGCCTTGCTTGACCGTGTCATGCACCTGCGGCAGACGCACCACCGACGCGCGCACGCCTCGCGCAGCCAGCAATGCTGCAGTCTGTTCCGAGACTCGTGGGTACGCGGCGGAGCCGGATGGCGGCACGTCATCTTCGGTCGCCACGCGTCCCGGCGCAATCAGTCCAGTGCCGGAGGTGACAACCAAGGGGCGATCGGAACCCGCGAGCACCGAGCCGAGAACCTCAATGGCACGCTTGTCCATCTCGCAACTCGCTGCGAATTTTGAGAAGTCGTGATTGAACGCCGTGTGAATCACGCCGTCCGACGCCGCTGCTCCACTGCGCAGGCTTTCCAGGTCTTCCAGGTCACCTCGATGCACCTGTGCGCCTGCGGCGAGAAGATCCTTGGCGCCTGCGTCGGAGCGAGCCAAGCCCAACACCTGATGACCCGCTGCAAGCAATTCACGCACGACCGCTGAGCCAATGAAGCCTGTGGCTCCGGTAACAAATACGTTCATAGATTGCTCCTTCGTTATCAAAGTTTTTGGAACACCGAGTGATCCGACCGCTTAAAACGACTCACCCACGAGTTGCTCACTTTTCTTCCAGAGTGCCTCCGCCGTCTTTGCGTCGAGCGCATAAGCGCGCACTCCTTCGCTGACACCGCTGATGGTCACGTGCTCTGGCACCAAATTGCCGACATGGCAGTTCTCGCAATATTGCCCGCCGATCTCGTCGGCGGAAGCAACGATACCGGCCCATACTGAAGTGGCGGCTCCTTGCGGAATGGTCTTCCACTGGAAAGGGGCTTTACCCTCCGCGGCAAGCTGCTGATTCATTTGCTCAAGCATGCTTTGAATGCGGACCGTGTCAACGTAGCGAGCCAGCTCTGTCTGTATCACTCCCGGATGCACCGCAGCGGCACGCACGCCGCGCTTACGGTGCCGTTGGTCGAACGCAACTGCGAAGAGGATGTTTGCCGTTTTCGATCGACCGTAGGCGACGAACGGATCATAGGGCGTGCGTTCAAAGTTAGGATCCTCCAGGTCGACGTTGGAAAAACGGTGACCGGCAGAAGACAAGTTGATCAGCCGCCCTCCTTTACGGATCAGAGGCGCAATCCGGTTCACCAAAACAAAGTGACCCAGATGATTCGTCCCGAACTGCATTTCAAAGCCATCCAGCGTTTGGCTGAACGGTGTGGCCATCACGCCTGCATTCGCGATCACCACGTCAAAGGCTTCCCCTTTTGCGAGCAATTTGTCGGCGCACGCGCGCACGCTCTTCAGACTGCAGAGATCGAGCTCAACCAGCTCGAAACTGCCGCCGTGGGCCGCAGCGTCCTTAGACACCTGTTCGGTCGCGGTTTTTGCCTTTGTTAAATCTCGCGCCGCACCCACAACCTGAGCGCCGTGCGCGGCAAGAGACCGCGCCGTCTCCACTCCGAGCCCCGCCGAAACACCCGTGACAAGGATGCATTTACCGCGCAGATTCACGCCCGACAAAACGTCCTCAGTAGTTGATGTCGCTCCAAATACTTCCACCATTGCTTTCCTCCTTCTGCTGGCCCGTCCGAATTCCGCATCTACGCAACCGCCATTGACGAACCGCTACGACTCCGATAAAACGGAGAGTGTCTCCGAATGTTTAGATAATCGGAGACTGTCTCCGGTTACATCTGCATCTAATTTATATGCCCACGAAACGTCCACTACCTGGCCGCCGCAAGCCCCGCACCGATGCGCAACGCAATCGCCTGCGTATTCTGCAGGTTGCCAAGGAGGAGTTCACCCGCTCAGGCGCAAACACCAGTCTGGACGATATTGCCAACCACGCCGGAGTGGGAGCGGGAACGTTGTACCGTCACTTTCCTACCCGCGACGCCCTTCTGGAGGCGGTTTATCGCAGTGAGGTGGAGAAGCTAGCCGCGGCAGAACGCAAGTTCGCTCAGACCATGTCGCCGATCGAAGCGTTGCGAGCCTGGATGCTGTTGTTCGTTGACTACATCGCCGCGAAGCACATCATCGCCCCGGCACTAAATACCTATGTAGGAGGTCCATCAAAACTGTATGAAGGTTCCCGGGACCTGATCAGCGGGGCAATTAATGCGCTTGTGAAGCGCGCCATTGAGAGCGGCTATATCCGTAAAGACCTCGAACCGTTCGATCTGCTTCGCGCACTGATCGGCGTCTCCAACGTGGCGTCCGGCCCGGACTGGCAGCAAAGCGCCAGGCGGCTGGTCGATATCCTTATCGCCGGTTCGCGGCCCGTTAAAATGAAACGAAAAGTGAAGTAACCCGCCAGTACATTTTCACGTGGAGATGACTTCCCCTCCCCATCTGTGCCATTCTCTACCGGAAGTTCGCTCCGGCGAAGGAACCCATGCTCAAACGATTCAAGGATTTAACCGAAAAAGAGATTTTGGCAATTGCAATCGCCAACGAGGAGGAAGACGGCCGCATCTACGGCGAATTCGCGGACGCCTTGCGCGAGTCCTACCCAGCCACTGCGGAAATGTTTGAAGAGATGCGCACCGAAGAAAGCGGCCATCGCGACCGATTGCTGGCCATGTTTGGTGAACGATTCGGCGATCGTATTCCTCCCATCCGTCGCGAAGACGTTCGTGGATTCTTGCAGCGCCGCCCGGTTTGGATGATCCGCCCGCTGGGCGTGAAGCAGGCCCGGCGGCAAGCGGAAATCATGGAAATGGAAGCGAGCCGGTTCTATTCCCGCGCGGCCAGCATGACCAGCGACGTAAAAATCCGTGAGTTACTGAATATGCTAGCCGATGAAGAGCGCAAACACACCAAAGCTGCCGGTGAGTACGAAGAGAAACACCTGACCGAGCAGGCCAAAGACATGGAAGAGCAGTCGCATCGCCGCCTGTTCATGCTTCAGTACGTGCAACCCGGCTTGGCTGGATTAATGGACGGGTCGGTTTCTACGCTGGCGCCACTATTTGCCGCCGCGTTTGCCACGCAAAAGAGCTGGGACGCGTTTCTGGTCGGCATGGCCGCCAGTGTCGGCGCGGGCATTTCCATGGGCTTCGCGGAATCGCTTTCTGACGACGGCTCTCTCACCGGGCGCGGCTCTCCCTGGATTCGTGGCGCAGTAACCGGCCTGATGACCACGGCCGGCGGTTTGGGCCACACACTTCCCTATTTGATTCCGCAATTTCGCCTGGCCACCGGCGTAGCGATCATGGTGGTTGCCGTCGAGCTCGGCGCCATCAGCTACATTCGCCACCGTTACATGGATACGCCGTTTTTGCAGGCCGCTTTTCAGGTAATTCTTGGCGGAGTGTTGGTGTTCCTGACCGGTTGGCTAATCGGCAGTTCGTAGCGGCGGACGCTCGCCTGTAGCTCACCCCTTCAGGGGTGAGGCCTGCCGATCGGTGGCAACCAAACCAGTGCAATTACCGAAGATTAATTAGTCGGAGTGAACGGGCGCGTGGGAAGGAACCGTCTGCTTGCGGAACGCGCGGCGAAGCGCGGACTGCAGCCGGTCCATATAAATATAAACCACCGGCGTAGTGAATAATGTCAGCATCTGGCTGAGAATCAGCCCGCCAACGATCGCAATACCCAAAGGCCGCCGCAGTTCCGCGCCGACGCCGGTGCCCAGCGCCAGCGGTAGCGCTCCAAACATCGCGGCCATCGTAGTCATCATGATCGGTCGAAAACGCAGCAGGCAAGCCTTGTAAATGGCCTGGTCGGGCGGCTTCTGCTCTTCGCGCTCGGTTTGTACCGCGAAATCGATCATCAAGATGGCGTTTTTCTTCACGATTCCAATCAGCAGAATAATTCCAATCAGCGCGATGATGCTCAGGTCCATTTTCATCAGTTGCAATGCCAGCAGCGCGCCAATGCCGGCCGATGGAATCGTCGAGAGAATGGTGATGGGGTGAATGAAGCTTTCGTACAGGATTCCCAGGACGATATACACCGCGCCGAGCGCCGCCAGAATCAGAATCAGCTGATTGGAAAGCGAATCCTGAAACGCCTGCGCGGTTCCCTGGAACGTCGCGTGCACAGTGCTCGGCACACCTAATTGCCGCCGCGCCTGCTCGACGTGCTCTACTGCGGGCCCCAAAGATGCTCCCGGAATAAGATTGAACGACAGCGTTATCGACGGAAAAATTCCCTGGTGATTGATCGACAGCGACGTATTGGAGTGCTCGTAATGCGCGAAGCTGCTGAGCGGAACCAGTTTCCCGGTACTTGATGGCACGTATATGAGCTTCAGCGCATCCGGATTCTGCTGAAACTCCGGCGCAACCTCCAAAACCACGTGGTATTGATTCAGTCCTTTATAAATATTGGAGACCTGGCGTTGGCCAAAAGAATCGCCCAACACATTATCAATGTCCTGAATGGAGACTCCCAGGCGTCCCGCGGTGTCGCGGTCGATGGCGAGGTAGGATTGCAGTCCCTTGTTCTGCTGGTCGGAATTGATGTCGCGCAATTCCGGAATCTGCCGCATGCGATCCATGATGATGGGAGCCCAGTGATACAGGTCATCAAGGTTGTCGGCCTGCAACGTATATTGAAACTGCGCCCCGCCGAAGCGCCCGCCGACGGTTACGTCCTGAACGGATTGCAGGAACATCGAAGCGCCAGGTATCCCGGACGTCTTGTCGCGCAACCGCGCAATGACATGGTCGGCGTCGATCTTGCGCTCCGCCAGTGGTTTCAACTGCGCGAACATACGCGCGGTGCTGGTGCCATTTCCACCGCCGGTGAACGCGGTCACGGTGTCAACCGCCGGATCCGCGCGCACGATATCGACGAACGCCCGCATCTTCTTCGACATTTCCACGAACGAAGTGTCCTGGTCCGCCTGAATAAATCCATTGATGCGCCCGGTGTCCTGCTGTGGGAAAAAGCCTTTGTTGACGTGCTTGAACATGTACACGCTCAGCCCGGCGGTGAAAATCGTCACGCAAAGAATCAGGAACTGGTGCCGCAACACCCAGCGCAGAGAAAGGTCGTAGCCATGCAGCATGCCGTTGAACGAGCGCTCCGAAATCCGGTAGAAAAATCCGTGCTTCTTTTTCTCATCGTGCTTCAGAAAGCGCGCGCACATCATCGGCGTGGTAGTCAGCGACACGAACAGAGAAACGCCGATGGCCACGCTCAACACCACCGCGAACTCGCGGAACAACCGTCCCACAAGTCCGTTCATCATCAGAATGGGAATAAACACGGCCACCAGCGACGCGCTCATCGACAACACTGTGAACCCGATTTCGCCGCAGCCCTTCATCGTAGCTTCATACGGCGGGATTCCGTTTTCCATGTGCCGCGAAATATTCTCGATCACCACAATGGCGTCATCCACCACGAAGCCGGTGCAGATCGTCAGCGCCATCAGCGAAAGATTGTCGATGGAGTAGCCGAACAGGTACATCAGCCCGAACGTTCCTACCAGCGACAACGGCACAGCGACGCTGGGGATGATGGTGGCGCGATAATTCCGTAGAAATGCGAACACCACCAGGATCACCAGGCAGACGGAGATGATCATGGTGCGCTCAACATCGTGAACCGAAGCGCGAATCACCACCGTGCGGTCGACCATGATATTCAGATCCAGCGCTGGCGATATCGAAGATCGCAACCACGGCAACGTGGCTTTCACTCGGTCCGCCGTCTCGATCATGTTCGCGCCGGGTTGCCGGAAGACCCCCAGAATTACGCCGGGCTTGGCATTGGAAAGTCCCAGGTTGCGGATGTCTTCGACCGAATCGCTTACCGTCGCGATGTCTCTCAGCCGTACTGGCGCTCCCACATGTCCCGCCACGATTAGCGGCTCATATTCATACGCTTTGAACAGTTGATCGGTGTCCGTGATTTGCCATGTCCGGCCACCGTTCGATACCGAACCCTTTGCCTGATTCGCGTTGGCCGATTGCAGCGACTTGCGCACGGTCTCCAGGCTGATGCCATAGCTGTTCAGCAGCTGCGGATTCACCTGCACGCGCACTGCGGGGCGCGCGGCTCCCCACACAAACACTTGGCCCACCCCCTCCACCTGGGCAATCTTCTGGGCAAGGATCGAGTCAGCCGCATCATAGACGTCTTGGCGCGGAATCGTATCCGACGTTAAAGACATGATCAGGATCGGCGAGTCCGCGGAATTCACCTTCCGGTACTCGGGCTGGCTGGGCAAATCCGCGGGGAGCTGGCTGCGTGCGGCGTTAATCGCGGCTTCCACGTCTCGCGCAGCCGCGTTGATGTCGCGATTCAAATCAAACTGCAGCGTGATTCCAGTGTTGCCCAGCGTCGATGACGAAGTCATCTGCGTAACGCCGGCGATTCGGCCGAACTGCCGCTCCAAAGGAGTGGCCACAGACGATGCCATCGTTTCGGGACTGGCCCCCGGCAAACTGGCGCCCACACCGATGGTCGGCAAATCCACTTGCGGCAGTGGTGCAACCGGAAGAAACCGAAACGCGATCACGCCCGAAAGCAAAATGGCAATCGTCACCAGCGACGTCGCTACGGGTCGCCGGATGAAAGGAGCGGAGAAGTTGGATTGAAAATTCATCCGCTAGTCTCCGAGTGCTGGTTGATCCGCAGCGTCGGTGATCCCGAGATGCAGCCGGCTTGCCAGCCAATCAAACGCCAGGTAAACCACCGGCGTGGTGTAGAGCGTCAGAATCTGACTGAGGATCAGACCGCCTACGATGGTAATGCCCAACGGCCGACGAAGTTCCGAGCCCACACCAGAGCCCAGCGCCAGTGGCAAGCCGCCCAGCAGCGCTGCCATGGTGGTCATCATGATCGGCCGGAATCGCAGCAGGCACGCCTCATAAATGGCATCCAGCGGCTTTTTTCCCTGCGTGCGCTCGGCTTCCAACGCAAAGTCGATCATCATGATGGCGTTCTTCTTCACGATGCCGATCAACAGAATGATGCCGATCAGCGAAATGATGCTGAATTCCGTTCTGCACAGCAGCAGCGCCAGGATGGCGCCCACTCCCGCGGAAGGTAGCGTCGAAAGAATGGTAATCGGATGAATGTAGCTCTCGTACAAAATTCCCAGCACGATATAAACGGTGATCAGCGCGGCAAGAATCAGCAGCGGCTCGTTTGCCAGCGACCGCAGGAACGCCGCGGCTGTGCCTTGAAACGTGGCTTGAATGCTCGGCGGCATGCGAATATCTTGGCGCGCCTTTTCGATCACCCCGGTCGCGTCGCCAAGCGAGGCCCCGGGCGCTAGGTTGAAGGAAATCGTAACCGCCGGGAACTGGCCCTGGTGATTGATGGAGAGCGCAGCGCCTCCGGGTTCAACTCGCGTGAACGCGCTGAGCGGAACCTGCTGGCCATTCGAGGAGTGCACGTAAATGTTTTTCAGGGCGTCGGGATTCTGGCGAAAGTCTGGATTCACTTCCATCACCACATGGTATTGGTTGAGCTGCGTATAGATGGTGGAGACCTGCCGCTGGCCGAAGGCGTCGTACAAAGTATTGTCGATATCGGCAGGCAGAACACCCAAGCGCGAAGCAGAGTCGCGGTCAATCGTCAGCGTGGCCAGAAGGCCGTCATTCAGCTGATCCGTAGCAACGTCGCGCAGCTCCGACAGCGATTTCAGTTTTTCCACGAAGCGCGGCGTCCAATAGGCAAGCTCCTTGGGATCCACATCCTCCAGCGAATATTGAAACTGCGTGCGCGACACGCGATCTTCCACCGTAAGATCCTGCACCGGCTGCATGAACAGCGTAATGCCGTTGACCTTCGCCAGTTCTGGCTGCAATCGCCGGATCACATCGGAAGCGCTGATCTTCCGTTGCTCCAGTGGCTTCAAATTGATTTGCACGCGCCCGCTGTTCAACGTGGTATTCGTTCCATCGATTCCGATAAATGAAGACAGGCTGGCCACTGCGGGGTCCTTCAAAATCACGTCCGCGAGAGCTTGCTGGCGACTGGCCATGGCCGTAAACGAAACGTTCTGCGCCGCTTCCGACACGCCCAGAATCACACCGGTGTCCTGCACCGGAAAAAATCCTTTGGGCACGTAGATGTAAAGCAGAATCGTTCCTACCAGCGTAGCCACGGTGACGAGCAGCGTGACGGTCCGGAATCGCAGAACCACCTGCAGCGTCCGTCCATAAAACGCGATCACATCGTCGAACACTTTTTCGGATTTGCGATAGAACCATGTCTGTTGATTCGCCGGCTGGTGGCGCAGCAACTTCGCGCACATCATGGGCGTCAGCGTCAAAGACACGATCGCGGAAACCAGGATGGTCACCGCCAGGGTCACCGCAAATTCGCGGAACAGCCGCCCAACGATGTCTCCCATGAACAGCAACGGAATCAGCACCGCAATCAGCGAGACGGTCAGCGAAACGATGGTGAAGCCGATCTGCTCGGAACCTTTCAGCGCCGCTTGCAACGGCGAGTCGCCGTCTTCGATATACCGGCTGATGTTCTCAATCATCACGATGGCGTCGTCCACCACGAAGCCCGTGGAAATCGTCAATGCCATCAGCGAAAGATTGTTCAGCGAATAGCCCAGCAGGTACATCACGCCAAACGTCCCAACGATGGAAAGCGGAACCGCGATGCTGGGAATCACCGTTGCCCGGGTGCTGCGCAGAAACAGAAATATCACCATCACGACCAGCGCAATCGTCAGCAGCAACGTGAATTGCACATCGGCTACCGACGCGCGAATCGTTGCGGTGCGATCCGTCAGCGTCGTCACCTGAATCGACGCCGGCAACGCCGCCTGCAACTGCGGCAAAATGTGCTTCACGCGATCAACCACCGCAATAATATTTGCCCCAGGTTGCCGCTGAATATTCAGAATTACGGCGGGTTGCTTGTTGGCCCACGCGGCTTGCCAAACATTCTCAGCTCCGTCGACGGCGGTTGCCACGTCGCTGAGCCGCACGGGCGCCCCATTGCGGAACGCGATCACGATGTTGCGATAGCCCTCGCTGGAAAGCAGTTGGTCATTCGCGCCAATCGTATACGCTTGCTGCTGCCCGTCGAACGTCCCCTTGGCCTGGTCGACGTTCGCGTTCCCCAGCGCTGTCCGCAAATCTTCCAGGCTTAATCCATACGATGCCAGCGCCGTCGGATTCGCCTGCACTCGCACGGCAGGCCGCTGCCCCCCGCTGATACTCACCAGCCCAACTCCCGAAAGTTGCGAAATTTTCTGCGCCAGCGTAGTGTCCGCCAGGTCTTCTACTTTCGACAACGGCAGCGTTTGCGATGTCAGCGCCAGCGTCAGAATCGGCGCGTCTGCCGGATTGATTTTGCTGTAAACGGGAGGGTTTGGCAGATCCTTCGGCAAAAGATTGGAAGCGGAATTTATTTCCGCTTGTACTTCCTGCTCGGCAACGTCGATGTTCAGGTCGAGATTGAACTGCAGCGTAACCAGCGAGCTGCCGAACGAACTGGTCGACGTCATTTGCAACAGCCCGGGAATTTCGCCGAAGTTGCGTTCCAGCGGCGCGGTCACGGAAGAAGCCATCACTTCCGGACTGGCTCCGGGATAAAAGGTCTGGACCTGGATCGTGGGGTAATCCACTTGCGGCAAGGCCGAAACGGGCAATTGCCGGTAGGCCACATAGCCCACCAGAAGGACGCCAACCATCATCAATGTGGTGGCGACCGGCCGCAAAATGAACGGCCGTGACGGATTCATCGAGCAGGTCCTCCACCCGGTGAGGCGAAGGAAGAATTGCCGGCTGTGGCCGCTGCACCTGAAGATGCGACCCCGGATGGCGCGCTCCTTGGCTCTACCTTGCTGCCGTCCTGCAACTTATCCTGGCCATCGGTAACCACCACGTCGCCCGCAGACAGGCCCTTGGCGATACCGGTCACGTTTCCGTTTGTTTCCGCCACCGTCAGATTGCGCACTTTCACCGTGTTGTCGGGTCCCACGGCAAAAACGTAAATTCCCTGCGAACCCCGCAGGATCGCCGATGTCGGCACAATCACCACATTCTTCTTGGTATCTACCAGCAAGTGCACATTCACAAATTGATTGGGAAACAGCGAATTGTCCGCGTTACTGAAAATCGATTTCAGTTTGTATGTGCCGGTGGTCGGATCGATCTGGTTATCAATGGTCAAAAGTTTTCCCACGGCGATCTTCGACGTGTTGTCGCGATCGTACGCGTCCACGGAAAGTTCCTGCCCGTTCCGCAGCCTCGAGTAGACGGCGGGAAGCTGATCTTGCGGCAAACTGAACACCACCGCGATCGGCTGCACCTCAGTGATCACTAGCAGCCCGTTGGCATCCGAAGCATGCACCATGTTTCCCGAATCCACCAGCCGCAGACCCACGCGCCCGCTGATCGGCGCGGTAATCCGGCAATACGCGATATTCAGCTTCGCATTATCGATGTTGGCTTGGTCTGTCTGGATCGCGCCATCAAATTGTCCAACCGAGGCCCCCTGCGTATCCAATTGTTGCTGCGGGATCACTCCTTCTTTGAACAGCAGTTTGTACCGCTCCAGATTGACTTCCGCATCCTTGCGCGCTGCCACGTCCTTGGCCAACTGGCCTTGCGCCTGTTCCAACTGAACCTTGTACGGCCGCGAATCGATCTCTGCCAGCAAGTCTCCTTGCTTTACAAATTGCCCTTCTTTGAACACGACGTTCGTCAGTTCCCCGTCAATCCTCGTCCGCACAGTGACCGTATTGAGCGCCGTTACCGTTCCCAGCCCATTGTAAAAAACCGGCAAGTCCCCTTTCGTCGCCGTAGCCACCACCACCGGCACAACAAAATTGCCTGGCGCTCCCCCAGGTCCTCCAGCCCCCGGCACTGCGCCTGCCGTCGCCGACGAGGCAGTTTGCGATCCCCGAGCGCGTACGTACCACAACCCCGCCACAATTAAACCCACTACCACCAGCCAAACCCACCAGCGGTTTCTTGCTGGGGTGCCTGACTCCAAGGAAACCGTCGAAGTTGAAGATGCGCGGGTTTGCGGCGCATCCACTGTGTCGTAAGGGGCCATTCCCTAAAACTCCTCTATTTTGAAGCCGCACGGGGCGAGTTATCCGCGGATAGTACCAGGGCTCGCCAGTAAGCGTGGTGGCGGGAAATTACTCCGTAAAAACACCTATCGGTACGCACCTAGACCTATCATTTGGACGGCCCGGACGGTCAAACGGTTACTCTGATTTCGCCGAAGCCCTACTGATAAGCCTCATTCGACCATAGCACAAAACCCGGTGCATAAACCCTTCGTCCGTCGTAAACTGGCTCTGCTTCGAGCATCACACCGCGTTGCTTACGTCCATTTCACAGCGAAGGGAATCATCAAGATGGTCAAGGGCATCATCGTAGGGATTTTTCTCGGGCTCCTGCTTGCTCTTGCCGGCGCCTACTATTATTTCTCTTCTGGCCGAGCCCCGGTGGCCGTCACTGCCCCGGAAATGCCGCTGGAACGCAAATTTGCCGGCATGGCCCTGCACAGCTATTTGGAGAAACTGCCCCACCCCAATCCGCCGGTGCCTCAGGAGGAAGCCACCTTTCTCGCAGGCGCCAAGGTCTATAAGGAGCACTGCGCGGTTTGCCACGGGTTGCCCGGCGAACCGAAGTCGGTGATTGCCGCGGGCATGTTCCCCTCTCCGCCGCACCTTTTCCATGGCACGGGCGTTACCGACGACGAACCCTGGGAGACCTACTGGAAGGTGGCCAACGGCATTCGCATGACCGGCATGCCCGGGTTCAAGGATCGCCTGAGCGAAACGCAGATGTGGCAGGTGAGCGTCCTGGTGAAAAACGCCGACAAGATTTCGCCATCGGTGAAAGCAGAACTAGCAGCTGGGCCTGGGGCAGCGGTGGCAGTTCCCCTGGTTCCAAGCGGCACACCCGCCACGCCCGAGCACGTTCACGATCACTGATCGTCAATTGTCTGGAATTTTCAGTAGCTTCTAGCAGGACTCAAAAGCGCCGTCTGAACGTCGATCCGCTCAAACGGCGCTTTCGTTTCAGAATCAATTACGCGGCAGTACGCGTCCGGCGCATACGCCAGGTGCACAACAGTCCCAAACTCAACAGTGCCAACGAGCTTGGTTCCGGCACGCCCGGAGGCGGCGGTGCGTCGCCCGCTGGAAGGTCTATCGCGAAGACCACGGCACTGAGCGCGTCGTCAAAACCCGCATCCAGCGTGATGTGCAGCGAATTCGTTCCCGGCGAGAGAAACGACGTAATGTCGAACGTCTCGACGTCCGTCAGGCTGCCATTGCTTACTCCCGCGCCGGTCGCCCTGGGCGATGACCCCTGGAAGATTCCGCCGGAAGCGAGGGGAGTTCCATTTATCCGCAGCGTGCCGTCATCGTTTGTGCCAAAGTCTTGCCCGTCGGATACATACATCGTCAAGAAGGCGCTGCCGCCGCTGTACTTGATTCCCGAAAGCGTGGCGTCCCACCCGGCAGGATCAAAAGAGCTGGCAAAGTTTGAGTCGTTCCCTTCAAACAGAACCACGTCGCGTTTACCTGTGCTTAGGCCGGTGTTGAAGAATGTAAACAACGCCGCGCCATTCACTTGCACATTTGGCTTCTGAAAATTGCTCAGAGCCACAGTCCCGTTGCCGGTAACGACGGACGTGACGTCTGCTCGGTATGCTTGACTGTTCAGGGAGCTCCAGAAGTTGTCCTGAGAGAACCCTATGTTCGTACCCGTCACGGATTGGCCGCCAACCGTCACGCTGGCGTTCGCGGCCGGGTCCGTTGAGTTCGTTGGGCCGTGCCAGAACAGCAGCGACTGCGTCACCGTTCCCGTAATTCCGGAAACCGTGAGATCGCCGGCGCCGACGTCGCGCAATCCAATGTCAGAGGTCGCGAAATTTGTATTGAACACCGTCTGCGCGTAAGTGATTTGATTTGCATTAGCTGAGCCACACAAAGCCAATGCAAGTACCGCAAGAACACAGGTCCCGGTAATCTTTAATTTCATGGGCTGTTCTCCGTCGCTGTCGGAAAGGGTGAGAATGCGAGTCCGACCTGGTTGCTCGCGCCCAGGTCGAATTACTCGGGGCGGCGCAGAGTGTACACCGGAAAATTTTTTCCTGCAATCCTAAAATTCAGCTTCTGGTGAGGGAGTCAGCCCGCCTAAGCTCGGGGAATAGCCAAGCCCACAGTACCACCACTAGGATCGTCCCGGCCCCGCCCAGTACCACGGCCGGAACCGCCCCCAGCCATTGTGCGGCCAGACCCGACTCAAATTCGCCCAGCTCGTTCGAAGCGCCGATAAAGATCATGTCCACGGCATTCACGCGCCCGCGCATTGCGTCTGGCGTCTCAATCTGAATGAGTACGCCGCGAACGATCACACTGACCATGTCCGCGGCGCCAACGAAGAACAGGGAAATCAGCGAAAGTGGCAGGCTGCGCGAGAAACCAAAGACCATTGTGAAGATACCAAAGCCGCCAACGCACCACAACATGGTGGCTCCGGCGCGCTTGCGGATTGGCTGGTAAGCCAACAACAGCGCCATCACCGCGGCACCGATTCCCGGCGCGCTACGCAGCAAGCCAAGGCCCCACGGACCGGTGTTCAGTATCTCCTTTGCGTATACCGGAAGCAGCGCCACCGCTCCGCCCAGCAGCACCGCGAACAGATCGAGCGAAATCGAGCCGAACACGATTTTGTGCTGCCAAATGTAACGAAACCCGGCAAATACGGTGTTCAGAGTGAACGGCTCTCGCGGACGCGGCTTCCATTGCGTGTGGATGCGCAGCGTAACCAGTACCGCGATCACCCCGGCAAACGAGGCTGTTGCATAAACCGCCGTCGGGCCGCGAAAAAACGCGTAAAGAATTCCTCCCATCGCCGGACCCAGAATCGTGGCGAACTGAAAAATGCTGGAGTTCCATGCTACGGCGTTTTGAAACTGCTCTTCGGGCACCAGTTGTGGCAAAAGCGCGCGGCTGGCCGGCATGCTGAAGCTGCGCACCGCGCCCACCAGAAACAGCACCGCGAAAATCGGCGTCACCGACCCGGATCGATGCAATTTTTCTACGTTCAATGCCAGCACCAGCAATAGCGCCGAACAAAACGCGAATCCCACGTAACACAGGGTCAACAATCGCCGCCGGTCGAACCGGTCCGTGATGTGCCCAGCCACCAGAAACAGCAATACCCCTGGCAGGAATTGCACTAACCCGGTAAGCCCCAGATCGAGCGGCCGGTGCGTGATTTCATACACCTGCCAGCCCACTGCCACCGACTGCATCTCGGTGCAGAACACAATGCAAAAACGCGCTATTTGATATTGGCGAAATCCCGAATACTGGAAGGCGGCGGTACCTGCGGTCAGCGGCTGCTCGGTAGTCGCCATTCCTCATTTTGCCACAACTTCGCCTTTCGCCCGAGGCCCCCTCGCATTCGTAAGCGCCGCCTAAATGCGGGATCTCCTACCAGGGTCACTCGCGGCCGCTTTGACTTTCGCGCTGCGAGCGATCCCGTTCTCATCTCCGAACTTTAGCAGCTACAGTTTCCGAACCTATTTTTACGGTTCGCGCTGGGTTTCTTAACCGCAATCGCATAAGATTCCTGCTGAGTAGAAAACAAACAAGCTACCGGCAAACGTAAACCATTCGGTGCGATGCAGGTGCAGCAGTCCACCGTTGCAAGCCGCGCGCTCCAGCTTGACGCTCGCAGATTCCTTACCGAAACAATCCGGGCGAGTTCGCTGCGATTCTCGCCTGACCATCGTCACCTCGGAGGCCCGATGAAGAACTATTCTGTCTTGCTTTTGGCTACCCTCTCCTTCTCTCCGCTTTTGGCCCCATCAATCCTTTCCGGCGATGAAATTCCCAAGATCGCCTGGACCCGACCTCTTGGTGCTCCTCTTGCGAATCCCGGCACCCGTAAAAATAGCTACGACATTGACGATGGTTACTGGCAAGGCGCTCCCGTCGGAGGATTCGGAGCCGGAACTTTCTCACGAACCTATCGAGGCGATTTCGCCCGCTGGCATATTAAAAGTGGCGTGCACAAATATGCGCCGGTGTGGGCCAATCAATTTGCGATGTTCCAACAAGTCGAAGGCGAAGCCGAGGGCACTGCGCGCGTCTTGACGACAGACCATCCCAAGAACGGCGAGCTGTCCAGCTGGCAATGGGACTATCCCGTGGGCGCCGGCGAATACGCCGCGCTGTTCCCCAAATCCTGGTATGACTACCAGTGGCAGAAATTCCCTGCCCACGTGGTGCTCGAACAGTTTTCTCCCGTGCTGCCCGACAACTATCGCGAATCCAGCTATCCTGTGGCGGTTTATCGCTGGCACGCCGAAAATCCCACGAAGCACGCGGTGACTATCTCCATTCTCCTTTCGTGGACGAATATGAATGGATGGTTTCGCACCTATACTCGCGATTTTCAGGGCGCGCTGAATCAGGGCAATCACAACGAGTTTCGCTCGCAAGAGGCCGGTCCATCCCAAACAATGAAAGGCATCGTTTTCCGCCGCAATCGCGCCGAGGAATCCGCCAACGAATGGGACGGAGAGTTTTCCATCGCCGCTCTTGAAACGCCGGGCGTCGAAGTCACCTATCACACCGAATTTCTTGCGGATGGGGACGGCAAGGCCGTCTGGTCGCCCTTTTCCAAAGACGGAAGATTGGCAAACAGCGCCACCTCTTGGGTAAGTGCCAGCGAAAAGCTGGGCGGAGCCGTGGCGATTCGCTTCACGCTGCAACCTGGCGAAAAGAAAATCGTTCCCATGGTGATCGCGTGGGATTTTCCGGTCGTGGAGTTTGGTCAGGGACGCAAATGGAACCGGCGCTATACGGATTTCTACGGCACCAGCGGAAGGAATTCCTGGGCCATCGCTCGCGATGGTTTGTTGCACGCTACCGAGTGGAGCCAGGCCATCGATGCTTGGCAGGCCCCTTACATCAACGATGACAGCAAGCCCGCGTGGTATCGCGGCATGCTCTTCAACGAACTCTATGCCCTAACCGACGGCGGAACTTTCTGGGGACGTCAGATAGGCTCTGATCCCGAAGCTCCGCCAACTTTCGCTCTTCTGGAATGCTTCGACTACGCCTACTACGCAACGCTCGACGTTCGCTTTTACGCTTCCCTCCCCCTACTTAAGTTTTGGCCCACCATCGATAAACAAGTGCTGCGCGAATTTGCCGCCACCGTTCCTCGAGAATATCCGGAACTGGGTTTATGGGTGTGGAAAACGCAGCAGACCGGCGCGCCCGTGTTGCACAAACGCAAAAAAATTGGTGCCGTTCCTCACGATTTAGGGGTGCCGGAAGGCGATCCGTTCGTTTCCGTCAACGAGCCCGGCTGGCAAGACACCAATGACTGGAAAGACTTGAATTCCAAGTTCGTGCTGATGGTCTATCGCGACTACGTGCTTACTGGAAAGGAAGATAAAGCTTTTCTGCGGGACATGTGGCCAGCCATGCAAGCGGCGATGACCTATCTGCAACAATTCGATCACGGCTCCGGCATCCCGGAAAACAGTGGTTATCCCGATCAGACCTACGACTCCTGGGTGGTGCGCGGCGTCAGCGCTTATTGTGGCGGATTGTGGCTCGCAGCACTTCGTGCTTCGGAGGAAACCGCGAAAGCGCTCCAGGAAAACAGCGCCGCGGAGCAGTACCACAAACTATTTGTGAAAGCGCAGAAGTCCTACATCGACAAACTCTGGAACGGCGAATATTTCCGCTACGACATGCAGAGCGATTATCGCGATGCCATTCAGGCTGACCAACTCGCGGGACAGTGGTACGCCAACATGACCGGTTTAGGCGACTTGGTTCCGCAACCAATGCAGCATTCCGCACTCCAGAAGATTTATGCGAACAATGTCATGAAGTTTGGTCGCGGTGAAATGGGCGCGGCGAACGGCATGAACGCCGACGGCAGTATTATGCGGGGCAACGAGCAAGGCGAAGAGGTGTGGGTTGGAACCAGTTTTGGCTTGGCGGCTCTGCTGCTCAGCGAAGGATTCAAAGACCAGGGCTACCACACCGCCTGGGGCCTGTACCACGTTATCTACGAGAGCAAAGGCTACTGGTTCCGTACGCCGGAAGCATGGGACGACTCCGGCAATTTCCGCGCTTCCATGTACATGCGTCCCGCCGCCGTATGGGCTATGGAGATGACCGGCCCCGCTGCGAAATAACTCCGAAGCTCCGGCTAGCACGGGCCAAGCGGGACTTCCTAAACAATCCGAATATACCTTACCATTGGGGCACCACGTAAGCTCGCGCACGAAAACGGAGCAACCTCGCAGTGAAAAAAGAACTCGTTCCCGTTGGCAGGCCTCCCCTGCTGCGTCAAACCAACGCGCAAATTTTATTGAAGCTTTTGCGCGAAACGGGTCCCTGCTCCAAAGCTGACCTGGTGCGCGCCTCGGGACTCAGCGCCCCTACGGTCACCAATGTTGTCGCGTACCTTGCTTCCGCGGGACTCGTCGAACCCATTGGCGAAGGGGATTCCACCGGCGGCCGCCCACCGGACATTATCCGCTTCCGCGCCGAACGCGGTTGCGTCATCGGCGTGGAAATTGCTCCTGCCTCTCTGCGTTTCCTTCTCGCCGATTTGCACGGGCAGGAACTTGCCAGATCCAAGGCCGCAATTCCCTGGCAATCGTCGACGCCATCAGGGGTCTGCGCGCAGATCGCGGCGGAAGTGCGCAGCCTGCTGCGCAAGCAGAAACTGTCGAAGGATCAACTATTCGGCCTGGTTGTCGGCGTTCCCGCGATCGTTAACGTTAAAGAGGGCCTGGTCACATCCTTCAGCGCCCTGAGAGAATGGAACAATGTGCCATTGGGTGCGTTGCTTCGCAACGAACTGAAGTGCCAGACATTTGTGGAGAACGACACCAATCTCGCCGCGCAGGGCGAATACTACCGGGGCGCGGCGCGCGATCTCGACAATTTTGTATTCATTACCATCGGCGAAGGCGTGGGCGCTGGCATCTTCATCGACGGCGGCATTTATCGTGGCTCTCAGTGGTCAGCCGGCGAAATTGGATATCTTCGCGTGCCAAATATTTCCCGGGCGCATCCCACGCTACACGGATACGGAAAGCTTGAAAAAGTGCTGGGCGCTTCCGGAATTATGCGAAGTTGGCGAGCGGCGCAAAGGCGCGCGCGTCCGCATCCCAAGGTCCGGCGCGCTGCCGACGTTTTCGATCTTGCGGCTGCGGGCAACGCGCAAGCCAAGCGAATTCTTACCCAACGCGCCACCATTCTGTCGGACGTTATTCTGGACCTTGCGCTCATCCTTAACCCTGGAGTGATCTTGTTGGGCGGAGAGGTCGGCAGCCACCCGCGTCTTCTTCAAGAGGTCAAAGCTCAACTCAAAGGCAGCGAATTCGCCGTTGTGCGCGTATCTTTGGGCGCGCTGGGTTCCTCCGCGGTTTTGTGGGGCGCCGTGTACAGCGCAATCGAGTCTGCCGTTCTTAGCTTGATTCAGCCGCCCCCGTCTGTTGGCTGAGCGATGTCGCCGTTCGGGCCATTTGATTGACGGACTTTGTAAATAGCGTTAACTTAGTTTCAGACTCTGCTTATTTCAACCATGGCCAAAAACAACTTCGCGCCGCGCACCTCGCCACCTTCTCGCCGCTCTCCCAACAACCCCGTTGGACACGTGATCGGCATTGACATCGGTGCAACTAACATGCGCATCGCTCTCGCCGATAACAACGGCACCGTCCTCGCTAAGTGGGCCACGTCCACCAAACGAACCTCTTCCCCTAAAATGGTCATCCAGCAGATTCGCACCGGCGTAAATCATCTAGTCAAGCAAGCTTCTGTGCCTCGCAATTCTCTGCTGGCAGTCGCCGCGGGAGCTCCCGGAATTACCGACGGCGACGCAGGCATAGTCTTCGCCACATCTTTCCTCAAAGGCTGGAAGAATGTTCCGTTCGCTCGTCTGCTGGAATCCGCGTTGCACGTTCCTGCCGCCGTCGAAAATGACGTGAAACTGGCCGCAATTGGCGAGCACTGGCTGGGTTCCGCTCGTGGCAATGGCAATTTCGTTTTTCTTGCTCTCGGAACCGGCATCGCCGCAGGCATCTTCGTCAATGGGCAGTTGGTTCGTGGAACAAATTACGCTGCCGGCGAAGTTGGATACATGGTCGTTCCCGGCACGTCAGAAGCTCCCGTAAAACACGGCATGCCCGGCTCGTTGGAAAGTGTGATTGGCGGAGATGGGATCGGCACGCAATGGCTGCGCGCTTGTAACGGTACACAAAATTCGCAACCGCGGGATCTCAACGCGACCGAAATCTTCGCTCGCGCTGCGTCAGGCGATCGATTCGCCAAAAGCGTGCTTGATCATTCCGCGCGAATCCTTGCCTACGCCGTGTACAACATCTCCGTCGTCCTCAATTCCTCGATCTTCGTTTTGGGCGGCGGCATAGGCATGAGCGTGCCCTTGCTTCACGCCACGCGCAAAATCCTGAAGCAATACGATGAGCCGGTGCTACCGAAGCTGATCACCAGCAGGTTGGGGCCGGACGCTCAGTTAATGGGCGCTATTCGTCTCGCAATCAATAAGGCAAAATCCCACGCTATTTCGCAGCGCTAGTGGCCCAACGCCGCCTTCGGAACGCTGATGCTCTCCAACTCGCGCCCGCATGTCTCCGGCACCACAAAGCGCACGAAAAGTAACGTCACGATACTCATCACTCCATAAAGCGCAAACGTCGAAGCGCTGCCCATGAAGTTGATCAGCGACAAAAATGTCAGCGACACCGCAAAGTTGGCGATGCCCGAAAATAATGTTCCGACAGCCACTCCTCGTCCGCGCACGCGAAGGGGAAACACCTCTGACACCAGGATCCAGGCAATCGCCCCGAGGCTGAACGCGAAACACGCGATGTACAGCATCAGGCAAGCAATGGCGATAATACCCATGGACGTGCCCAGCGTCGCCTTGTGACTGAACGCAAACGCCAGCGCAAACAGCGCCACCGTCATTCCGCCAACGCCGGCGTAGAGCAATGGTTTCCGCCCAACTCGGTCAACCAGCACGATCCCCACCACCGTCGCAATCACGTTCACCACCGCCACCAGCAACGTCGCCAGTATCGAACTGGCGTGCGACGCGATTCCCGCAAACTCAAAAATCTGCGGCCCATAATAAATAATCGTGTTGATCCCCGTCACTTGCTGCAGCACCGTCATTCCCACCGCGATGAACAACGATCCCCGAACTGCCGGCGTCCACAGCGCTCTCCAGCTTTGCTCCATGGGCGTTTTCAGGCCTTCCTGAATGTCGGCAAGAAATTGTTGCACGCCGTTCTCGTCTGTATAACTGCGCAGCACCTTCTCCGCATCGTTCCCTCTGGCATGCGCGAACAACCAGCGCGGACTTTCCGGCACCGTCAGAATCACCGCCAGAAAAAATAGTGTCGGCACCACCGCAAGCCCGAACATCAGCCGCCAAGCCTGTTGCGTAGCCAGCCAGTAACCGACCAGGTCCGCGAGCGCAATTCCCAGTGTGAGTGCGAACTGGTACAACCCGATCAGCATGCCGCGCGATTGCGGCGGCGCCAGTTCGGAAACGTAAACCGGAGCCGTGACCGAAGTGAATCCGATGGCAATGCCAATAATCGCGCGCGCCACAATCAGCACGCCAACATTTGGTGCAAGCGGCGCGAGCAGCGACCCGAGAATGAAAATCCCGCCCGCCCACACCAGCGTCGCCCGCCGGCCAATCCGGTCGGCCACCGCTCCGCCAACCATCGCCCCAGCCATCGCTCCAACCAGCACGATGCTGACAACCAGCTCTTCCATCAGCGTGGAGAGCGCAAAGCTGTGCCGGACGAATATAATCGCGGCCGCGATAATGCCCATGTCATAGCCATACAGCACGCCGCCAAGTGCCGCGATAAACGAAATCCGCGTAAGAAAACCGTGATTGACCTGGGGCTTCGGAAGGGACTGCGGTGCAGTCATGTCTTCACCTGGGCATCATGATATCGTAGTCTTTGTTATGATTCATGAAAAAGTTCTGCCCGGTTGCCTTCTGAACTGGCAAACGATCACCCGGCAGCTTGCCTGCCGCCTCTGCGTAGCGCAGGTCAAAAATGGTGGACAATAGGCACGCAGCTCTCCGAGGAACGCTATGGACAAAATGACCAACAAGGAACGCCGCTGGATTGCCGGAATCAAGCCGCCCGACGAAATGCTCACCATGAGCATGACCGCCATCTTCGAAAAGGAGTGCCGCGAGCAGCCCGAGCGCCTTGCTCAACTATTCCGTACCTACGACCAGGATCAATCGCTTCTCAAGCAGCTTCATCAACTCCGACAAGTTGCTCTCTCTCCCGGGCCCATCCTCTTTCTCGGCATGGGCGCTTCCTACTGCTCCTCAATTGCCGGTTCCGTTTGGCTGCAATCCTGCCACCGTTCTTCTTTCTTCGCCGACGCTGGCGAATGGCTGCATTACGCTCCCGCGCTCCTGGACCAGGTTGCAGCTTCCGTTCTCACCACCGCCTCCGGTGAAAGCGCGGAGCTTGTGGAGCTGTGCAAGATTAAAACGCAGAAGCCCGTAATTCTGATTTGTAACAACGAAAAAAGCCCTTGCTGGTCCCTGGTGCCGACCAGCCTTCCGATCCTGGCCGGCCCGGAGTATGGCAGTGCCACCAAAACTTACACCAACGCCACCGCGGCCTGCATCGTGCTCGCTTCCGCAATGGCCGGCCATTCGTGGCGCGACGATGGAGAGAAATTGCTGGCGGTTTATTCAGACAACCTCAATCAAGTATTTGCCATGCGCGGCGAACTCGACAAATTCTGCCGTGGCGCGGCCAACATTGAAATTGTGGGACGCGGTCCTGCTTACGGCGGCGCCATCATGGCCTCGTTGACCATTCGCGAAATGGCCGGCTATCGCGCCTACGCTCACTCCGGCGCAGGCTTCCGTCACGGGCCCTTGCTCGACGTCAACGCTTCTCACGTGGCCATAATTTTTGCGCTCGGGCGAACCGCGGAACTCGGCGTGAAACTGGCGCGCGACTGTAACAAACGCGGCGGTCGAGTTATCCTCATCGCAACCGAGCAGCATCCAGCTTCCGAAAAATTGTTCCCGGTAAAGATCCGCGCGGTCCCCGAACCGTGGGAAGCACTCACATCCGTCCTCGTTCCGCAAGCTCTTACGCTGGGAATGATGGAACGATCCGGTGCGAATCTGGCTCCTCGCTTCGAGTACGGAGTCATGGAAGAGTAGCCGCATCCGCGCAACCACAGCCCCACAAGGCAGCAGCACCGCCCGATTGCCTCCAACATTCGCGAGGACTAAAATGCCCCAGGGGGGACCAACCTATGGATCGTCGCGAATTTATTGGCGCTGCCGCTGCACTGACAGCCTCGGCCGCATTGCGCGCGGACCAGGCCACGCTGCCCAAGCGCCCTTACAAAAATGGAATTGAACTCTCGATTATCGCCATGGGCGGAATCGTCGTCTGTGGCATGCCCCAGCAAGAAGCCTCGCGCCGCGTCGCCCAAGCCTACGACCGTGGCGTGAATTATTTCGACTGCGCTCCCTCGTACTTCAACGGCGAAGCTGAAACAAAACTCGGCGAAGCACTACAGCCGTATCGCAGCAAGGTCTTCCTTGCGGAAAAGACCATGAGCCGCGATGCGAAGGGTGCGCGCACAGAGTTAGAGCGCAGCCTGCAGCGTTTCCACACCGACCATGTGGACCTCTACCAGTTTCACGCCGTCAGCTCCATGGAAGACGTCGACAATATTCTCGCTCCTGGCGGCGCCGCCGAAACGTTTCTCGCTGCCAAAAAAGAAGGCAAGGCGCGCCATCTGGGCTTCTCCGCTCACAACGCCCCGGCCGCGCTGCGTTTGATGGACGCACTGGAATTGGACAGCGTCTTGTTTCCAGTGAATGTCAATGCCTGGGAAAACGGTGGCTTCGGCCCGCAGATTCTTGCCAAAGCCAAATCGAAGGGCATGGCGCGCTTGGCGTTAAAAGCGCTCGCTTTCGGTAAGTGGCCAAAAGAAATGAAAGAAAGCGATCGCAAATACCCGAAGTGTTGGTATGAACCCATCGACGACCGCGAAATGGCTCGCTCCGCCTTGCGCTTCACTTTGAATCAGGAAGTTACTGCGGCCGTGCCGCCCGGCGACGAGCATATTTTTGATCTGGCGCTCGACCTGGCCTCAGCCCCGCTTTCGCAACTCAGCGCCGCCGAACTCACCGCTCTGAAGACCAAAGTCTCTTCGCTCGAGCCGGTTTTTCACGTGTAACGCAAGCCGAATGCGAACGTCATCCCGGATCTTTGGTTTCCAACGGAGCCTTTTGTCCCGCTTCTTCTTTCTTGATTTCCTCAATCACTTCCGCGCGTGCGCTTCGGGCTCGCTGGCCTGCCGCGCTGTCCGGGTCCAGTTCCAGATACATGTCAATATCCTGAAGCAGCGGACGATATTTTTTCTCGCGCAAGTGAATGACGGAAAGTAACTGGTAGTTAATGGCGGCGTTCGGCGCCAAAGAACGGGCCTGCTCCGCATCCGCTTCAGCCTGCGGAAGCCGGTCGCGAAGAAATTCAACCCTTGCAACCTGGTAGTAGCCCATCCAAAAACTCGGGTTTAATTCGAGCCCTCGCCGGATCCTTTTTTCGCCATCCTCCAGCTTTCCTTCGTCCACTAGCAACGTCCCCAGCGCCACTTGCGCTTCACCGTAATTGTCTTTGCTCAGGCTGATTGCCTTTGCGAATTGACTCCGCGCCTTCTCTTTCTCTCCCATCTGCAGGTAAGCCATTCCGATTTCATAATCCACCTCGTAAAAGCCGGGCGCTTTTTTTTGCGCGTGCAGAAAATCGTCTAAAGCCCCTTGCGGATTTTTCTCGCGATACAGCTTTTTCCGGCCTGATGCCAGAAGCTCTTTAGCCGCAGCCGGCATCGCCAGTTCATGACTCGAAATGCTGGGGAGATTCGCGGTTTTGCTCGCTTCCGACGGAATCCGTTTCAAGTAAATCATCGTAGCCGGCTGAGATCCAAACTGCAGGTTCACACGGACTTCGGTCGGTTGATACGAATCCGCGGTTACTTTCAGGATGTATTCGTGGTTCTGCAGGCCTCGAAACGCGAAATATCCGCCAACTCCCGCGGCACCTTGTTGGATCAGATTTCCGCTGGGATCACACAGATTCACCGTCGCGTTTTCCAGCCGCTGTCTTCCGTCCTCCGAAAAAATCGTCCCCGTGATGTCTTCGGCAAAAGCCTCGGAGGAAAAAAGCAGGACACAGGCAACTGGAAGCAGGCAGTACCAGCGCCGGCTCATGGGACACCTCCCCGCGCGCAAGAGGCGCTGATATTATCACTAGGAAAAGTGCCAGGGAAGAATCTCTTCAGCCGTTGACGCCTTCTATCCCAGCCATTCCGGGTGCGACGCAGTCGAATCAAAGCCCGGCGACGTCTTGAACGGCTCGAACTTGCCGTCCGCCGCCAGCGCCGCCGTTTTTTGCAGAATCTTGGCGATGTCTGCCGCAGTGACCGCGGCGGATGTCTTTGCGGCCTCGAACGCCTGGTCCAGTACCTGCTGGCTGTCGATGCCCGTGATCACCACTGAAGTCGGCAGGCTCAGCGCATAGTGCAAACACTCAATCGGCGTTGCCGTATTGCTTTTCAATATGAATCCGCTGCCCATGGACTTCATGCCCAGCACCGCAATCTGTTTCTTCACCAGCACCGGCACAACCTCATTCCCAAAACTGCGAAAGTGCGCGTCCATCACGTTCAGCGGCATCTGCGCCGTATCGAAGTTGAACTTGTGCTTTTCCGCCAACTCCAGCATCCGCAGATGCACAATGGGGTCCTTGTGCCCGGTAAAACCGCAATACCGTATCTTCCCTTTTTGCTTCGCTTCCGCCACCGCTTCACAAGCGCCTCCTTCGGCGAAAAACCGGTCCGGATCTTCCAAACGGATGTTCTCGTGGAATTGCCACAGGTCCACGTGATCCACCTGCAGCCGCTCCAGCGACTCGTCAAGTTGCTTCAACGCCGACTGCTTCGTTCGGCCGTCGAACTTCGTCATCACCAACACCTTCTCGCGATAACCGCCTTTCAACGCCTTCCCCACTCGTCGTTCGCTTTCGCCGTCGTTGTAGTCCCACGAATTGTCAGAAAAATTGATCCCGCGATCCACCGCCGCATGAAACAGCCTGATCGCCTCTGCTTCCGGAAGTCCCGATTGCCCCAAGTGATATCCGCCCAGCCCGATGCACGAAACTTTTTCGCCAGTGCGTCCCAGTGTCCGGTAGGGCATGTCACCGTGGCTCGTTGTTTGTCCGCTCGCCGCATTCCCGCTATTCCGGGCGGCCAATGAAAGGGCTGCCAGCCCTCCGATGAAGTCGCGTCGTTCCATTTCGTCCTCCCATCCCCGTCACTAGCACAGGTTTCAGCCTGTGTTCGTCGTCGCCTTCTAAAGCTATAGCCGTACAACTTGAGACGAAATCAGCCGCAGCGCAATCGAGATAATCCTGTAAGTATTTCCAAACAAATGGCGCCGTCGCGTCCATCCCATCGCAACAAATGGTACGATGCCCCTTCCATTTCCCCCCTAACGGAGGCTTCATGCTTCGCTCACTTCGTCGCGCTCGGGTTTCTCTCGTCGTTCTCGCGTTCCTTCCCGTCTTTGCCTCGGCCCAGCAATCGCCTTTCGCCGTCGGTACCGCTTCCGCTGCGCCCGGACAGAAAGCCACCGGCTACCTGGAAGTTCCCGCCGGAGTCGATGCCGCGACAAACATTCCCGTGGTCGTCGTGAACGGCGCCAAGCCCGGGCCCGTCCTCGCTCTGGTCACCGGCGCGCACGGCACGGAATACGTTTCCATCATTGCCGTCGAAAAATTGGTTGCCGATCTCGACCCCGCCACGATTTCCGGCACCGTCATCCTCCTTCCGCTTGTCAACATTGCTTCCTTCGAACAAAAAGTCCCCCACGTCAATCCGGTCGACAATAAAAGCATGAATCGCTTCTATCCCGGCAAACCCGATGGCTCGCAAACTGACCGCGCCTCCTTCCTCATCACCAAGCAGGTCGTCGATCGCTGTGATTTCCTGATCGACTATCACGGCGGCGACCTCGACGAAAGCCTTCGCCCTTACGCCTACTGGGGACCCACTGGCAACGCCTCGCAGGACCGCATCTCCAAGGACATGGTTCTCGCCTTCGGCCTGGACCACATCATTATTTGGCGCGAACGCCCCACCGATATTGCCGCCAGCCGCTACCTGGACAACACTGCTTCTCTCCGCGGCAAGCCGTCGATCGTTGTGGAAGCCGGATATGCCGGCACCGTCGAACCCGACGACGTCGCGATCCTCGTTAACGGAACACTCAGCACCATGCGCGCCTTGAAGATGCTTGCAGGCGAGCCTCACTACATTGAAAATCCCGTTTGGCTGGAAAAAGTTGTCGACGTTCTTTCCGACGGCCCCGGCATCTGGTATCCGCTCGTTAAGCGCGGCTCGTACGCCCAGTCAGGTATGAAGCTCGGCTATATCACCGACTATTTCGGAAAAGTCATCCTCGAACCACGCGCTCCCGAATCTGGCGTGATCCTCCATGTCAACGCAGTTCCCTCCCTGAAAAAGGGCGACAACATCGTCGACTTAGGCATAGTCGCATCCAAGCCGCCGCAGTAGCGCGTCCGGCCCTAGGTTCCGTCACTGCAGAACCGGCTACTAGATCTAGTGTGTTGTCCCGGAAGTTCGTTGTATTTGTCTTTAGGAGGCCGGGGCTTTCAGCCCCGGCGTAAGGCTTGGAATTGAATTGGGCTTCAGCCCCTGAAGACTCCGAACTTCGTCAATTAATTTTCGGGACACGACACTAGGAGTAAGCTATCCGGATTTCCGACTCATCGGGACTTACCCTGGGTCCCTGATATAGACTTTCGGTCCAGTCCGGAGAACCAATAATCTTGCCAACAACCATGCGTCCGGTCATTCAAGCTTCGGGAGTACGCAAGAGCTACGGTTCAACCGTAGCTGTGGAAGAAGTGTCGTTTGAAGTGAATGAGGGGGAGATTTTTGGATTGATTGGGCCGAACGGCGCCGGAAAAACTACCACCATGGAGTGCATCGAAGGGCTGCGCAGGCCCGACCGCGGCCGCATTTCCGTGCTCGGCCTGGATCCGTTCAAGGACGTCTACAAACTGCAAGAGCGCATTGGAGTGCAGCTCCAGCAGGCGCAACTGCAGAAGCGCATCAAGGTGTGGGAAGCCGTGGACCTCTGGGCTTCGCTCTACCAGAAAAAGGCGATCGATGGGAAACGCTTGCTCGAACAGCTCGGGCTTGGCCCCAAGCGCAACGCCTGGTTTATGGATCTCTCCGGAGGCCAGAAGCAGCGCCTGTTCATTGCCCTTGCGCTCATCAACGATCCCGAAGTGGTGTTTCTCGACGAGTTGACAACCGGCTTGGACCCGCAATCGCGACGCGCCATCTGGGAACTGGTGCGCGGTATTCGCGAGCGTGGCAAGACCGTCTTTTTGACCACCCATCTCATGGAAGAAGCCGAACGCTTGTGCGACCGCGTGGCCATCATCGAACACGGACGAATCATCGACATCGACAATCCACTGAGTCTCGTAAAGCGACACTGCCCGGAACGAACGGTCGTGTTAGCCACGGACAGCCCAATCGCGGAAGAACGCTTTCGCGCAATCCCCGGCGTTGAGTCCGTCATCCGCTCCGATTCGCAATTCACCATTCGCGGCCGGGGCGACGATCTGGTCACCGAAGTGATTCATTGTCTGTCTGAAAATCGCATTCGTGTTTCCGATTTCCGGACCATTCTGCCCAACCTCGAGGACGTGTTTCTGAAACTGACAGGTCGCTCGATTCGGGAATAGGCGGGAAAATGATGCTGCGCGGGCTGTGGAAACTGACCTGGATCGAAATCAAAGTATTCCTGCGCGAGCCCCTTGGCGCGCTTGGATCCATCCTTATCCCGGTGCTGGTGTTTTTGCTGGTGGGTCGGGCGATCGGCCGCGGAGCTACTCCGGCTGCCCTCGCCGCCAACAATTTTATTCAGACCGGCCTGCCGGTTTTCGCCTCAGTATTGATCGCATTGAACGCGGTGCTTTCGCTGGTCACGATCATCTCGATTTACCGCGAGGGCGGCATCCTCAAACGACTGCGCGCCACGCCGTTGCGTCCCCAGACCATTCTTACCGCCCACGTCATCGTCAAGCTGCTGCTGACCGCCGCCACGCTAACGCTGATGGTGCTGGCGGGCAAACGCTACTACCCGGTCGGTGTTCACGTTCCGTTGTTCTCATTCACGATTGCCTTGCTGATCAGCACTTGGAGCATTCTGTCCATCGGCTTCCTGATTGCCAGCATCGTTCCCACGGCGCGCTTTGCGCAGCCAATCGGGGCCCTCCTCATGTACCCCATGGTCGCGCTCTCCGGACTCTTTGTGCCCGTTCAATCGCTGCCGCCCGTGCTTCGCGCAGTTGCTCGAGTTATTCCGCTAACTTACGCGGTGGCACTGATGGAAGGCATCTGGAAGGGCGAGGCGTGGTCGTCGCACCTGACTGACGTGGCGGCATTGGTCCTGGCTTTTGTCGTTTGTACCGCGCTCTCGGCGAAAGTATTTCGCTGGGAGTAGCAAGATTCTGCTTGCCAGACATGGCACTAGAGGCGGTTTTACGCCGCCATTCTTTAGGGGGTCGGAGCTTTAGCTCCGACAACTTAGAGCCAAGAAAATCCAAGCTTTAGCCCCTGAGGAAATTTTCCCGTTTCGCCGCATTTGTTTCTGCAACGAGTTTCAGCCTTGCGAATCAAATAAAACCACAGGCCAATGTCACAAATTGGTCGGGTGCCCGGCCTTAGCAAAAAAGATCGACAGACTCGAAGAAGAAGGTCGAATATCAGGGAGGCAATCATGAAAATCGTGGTTATCGGCGGTACTGGACTTATCGGATCAAAGCTCGTCACCAAATTGCGCGAGCGCGGCCAGGAAGTCGTAGCCGCATCACCCAATACTGGCGTCAATTCTGTTACCGGCGAGGGACTTGCCGAAGCTATGAAAGGTGCATCGGTGGTCGTTGACGTTTCCAATGCTCCCTCGTGGGAAGACTCCGCGGTGCTGAATTTTTTCCAGACGGCGACGCGGAATCTCCTCTCCCACGAAGCGGCCGCGGGCGTGGCCCATCACGTTGCGCTTTCTGTCGTGGGAACTGAGCGCCTGCTCGAAAGCGGTTACTTCCGCGCAAAAATCGACCAGGAAAATTTGATCAAGGCTTCCTCCATCCCCTATTCCATTGTTCGCGCCACGCAGTTCTTCGAATTCGCCAATGGCATCGCCGATTTTTCCACCAATGGCGACAAAGTGCGCTTGCCATCGGCGCTGATCCAGCCCATGGCTGCCGACGACGTCGCCAGCGCGGTTGGCGATGTCGCTGTCGGCCAACCCATCAATGGCACCGTCGAAATTGGGGGCCCCGAGCAGTTCCATCTCGATGAACTCATCCAGCGATATTTGGCCCAGTTCAACGATCCTCGGCAGGTCATCCCCGACCCGAACGCGGGATACTACGGCGTAAAGGTCGGTGAGCGCACCCTGGTCCCCGGCAGCGATGCCCGGCTTGGCAAAACACGTTTCGAAACTTGGCTCACTCAGCCCGCAGCGAAAACAGCCGCGGCGGCTCACTAGTGAAATTGCAAAAAGAGGCCGGTTGCCCGAACCGGCCTCACTCAAACGAATTCAAACGAAAGGATTGGCTATGACGTTTACAAGACTGATTTTGTTGATGGTGTGTCTGATATCCGGCGCGTCCGAGCCCAAGTAAGCGAAGGTGACCCCGCTGTTGTCGAAAGACCTGACCGCATTCCCGGCAAGGAAGGTCTGATGATCACCGTGGAGTATCCTCCGGGCAGCTCGGACCCAATACATCGCCACAACGCAGCCGCGTTTGTTTATGTCCTTGAAGGCTCAATCGTGATGCAGGTGCGCGGCGGGAAAGAAGTTACTCTAACGCCCGGTGAGACCTTCTATGAAGGTCCCTCTGACGTCCACATCGTCGGGCGAAACGCCAGCCAAACCAAACCGGCAAAATTCGTAGTATTCCTCGTTAAAGACAAGGGTGCGCCCGTGCTGGTGCCCGCCAGTTAATACAAACTGCTGACACGGTCTTACGTTCTGACGGCGGTATAACCCTGAAGAGTCATTGAAGAATGGCGGGTGAGCCTGTAAGCCGGAATCTTCAGGCACTCTAGCACTTTCAATAAGTTGCGTAGAATCAACGAATCATGCTGTCAAGGAAGTCAGTTTTGACAACGAAAACAGGTTTCGTGTCACAGTTATGGCACAGTTTTTCGCCGTGCTCCTTTTCAAAGAAACGCCTTTGACTCGGCTAATTCGTTCCATTGTCCTAGGTCAGCCGTTCGTGCATGGACACTGTAGTGGCCACAATCCCCTCGCTTCCGACATGAGAGTTCTCGGCTCCTTACAAGAGCGTCCACCATACCGCGTTGCGAGACCCCGCGCTGCCAACTCTTGGCCCTGGTCGACGCGATTCGGGATGGGAGAGAGAGAGCGCGGAATCTGGCCGAACGGGATTTGGTCCACAAGCTAAAGTCGATGCATGGCCAAGCCTAATCTTCAAATGCTGACGGATGCGGCCAAGCTGTTGGAGCCGATTCTGGGAGAATTGGTTTTTGTCGGCGGCTGGTGCCACAGTGTTGTTGATCACCGACGAGGGGGCGGCAGATGGCCGTCTCCATATCCATGGTCATCATTGCCGTCTCCACATCGGCGTCCACATCCAATCCCCATCATCATCATCGCCGTCATCACCATGATCCTCCCCATTGCCATCGCCATGGCCGCCGCCTCCACCACCTAATCTTCCTCCTGCTCCTGCTCTTCACCCGCCGCCGCTCCGTCCACCACCCGCACACCGTCCATCGTCGTCGTTGCAGTCGTCACCGTCACCACCAACACCACCACCGCTGTTATCCCCGTCGCCACAGTTGTCGCAGTCGTCGTGGTATCTTGTTGAAGTGAATCGCAGGCCGTTTGAGCGGTGGAACTTCGGCGGAGACAGCGTCGACAAACACTTGACAAAGCGAGAATTAAACTTGACAATCTACATAATAAACTTGACAATGCAAGGGTGAGAACGCCTCAAGACAAACAGGGCCAGACAATTCGCCAATTTATTTTGGAACAGGTTGACGAGCACCCGCACGACATAACGCAGCACACCGCAAAGAACTTCATCCTGACCCGGCAGGCGGTCAATCTCCACCTACAGCGCATGGTTGCTGACGGACGGCTGGTACGCCGCGGTAAGACTCGCAAGACTCGATTCTTTCTGGCTCCAATTAAGACTTGGCGAAAGCATTATTCAGGTCAGCACAGCGAATCCGACGTTTGGGAGTCAGATATCCTATCGCAAATCTCAGATTTGCCTGAGAACGCATTGGACATTTGGCGTTATTGCTTTACAGAAATGTTTAACAACGCCATCGATCATTCATCCGGGACACGCATCTCCGTGGAATTGAATCGAACCGCAGTAACGGTAGAAATCGCCATCATTGACAATGGCGTGGGAATTTTTAAGAAAATTCAGAAAGCCATGAAGTTTTCCGATGTACGAGATTCTGCCTTGGAATTGGCGAAAGGAAAGTTCACAACAGACCCGGCTCGCCACACTGGAGAGGGCATCTTTTTTACATCCAGGATGCTTGATGGCTTTGATATCTCGTCTGGCGGAGTGTACTTCACATCCGAATCGCAGATCGAACGCGCGAAGGGCACGGCGATTTGGATGAAGCTAAAGAACACATCGGATAGGTCCCGTCAGAACATTTATGACGCGTTCGCCTCTCCCGAGAACGATTATGCGTTCGACAGGACAGTCGTGCCGGTGAAAATGGCAGAACATGATAAGGGCGATTTAGTCTCTCGTTCACAAGCAAAGAGGCTGCTCCTGCGCATTGATAGATTTCGAACGGCTGTGCTTGACTTTGAAAACGTCGACCAAATTGGGCAGGCGTTCGCCGACGAAATTTTCCGTGTATTCGCAAGCCGTCACCCCGGAGTGGATTTGCAGTTTGTGAACGCCAACAAACAAATATCCAACATGATTCGTAGAGCAAGGAATGCACAACCATGAAAAACGAACAATCGATCACTGGTCGGAACGCCTTCCACAAGCTACTTGTTGAAGCAATTAGCCAAGCAACGCTGGACAACAAAAACGTTGATTTGAGAGAAACCTCCAACAACTAGGATTGAGAGACTCGCAAATCGGAGAGCGTGCTGAATAAACGTTCCTACCCGTACCATCAAGCCGTCGGCTCTCTCATGGACCGCGCAGGATTCTCGAAGAACGACACGAAGACCTTCAAAACAGTGGGAATGAACTTCGATTTCTATCTTGAACAAAAAATGGAAAAGCCACACGACGACGCCAAGCGGAGAGTCCGCTACCCATTTAATCTTGACTGCCGGGTGGAGGATCGACGGCAAGTCTCCTCAGTTGCGGAGTCGCTGCTGTGATGGGATTTCGCGTAACAAAGAATTTCTAGAGTTTGTAATTAGCGGGGTGCGACATGCGGTAAAGTGTTCGGGATGGGAAACTCGTATATCCCGACGAACATCGACGAATACCTGCGCAAGCGCCTGATGCCGGTAGAGGGCGCAATTCCTCAATTGCCCGGAATCGAGATGTATGACAGTTCGATTCCCGCCGGAGCGGTGGGGGGTGACCTGTTTGAATACATCAATTTTCAGCAACGGTATGACATCGACGGTCGCATCCATCTCGCGCTGAAGCGCTCGCAGGAGTATCTCGAGAAGCTAGCCGTCGGCGCATCGCGCCGCAATTCCGTTGACGACCATGTCAACTGGCTGAAATCGCGCCCAGGTTTCAGTCTGGAAAGGGAAACCGCGTACCGGGAAGCGCGAAGCTCGGAGCAGGTTCGTGTTGCCGAAGACCTGCGCGAGCTACGCAGCACCGCTGGAGTCCTCCTGGTCGATGCTGAAGGCCACGGAATAATTGCCGCGAAAATCGCCTCGACAGTCCATGACACGTTTCAAGCGCTGATGCTTTCGGAGCTCGACCACCGCGGGAAGACTACCCCGGGACATTTGGAAGGCTTGCGCGAACAAAAAGCGAATTCCTATGGCACAGTTATGGCACAATTTCGCTATCACTGTCCTGGGGTGAACCCCTCTGTTGAGACAGTTTGGAATTGGCACACATGCAGTTCAATGGTTTTTCCTTCTCATTCTTTCTCTTCTCTTTCAGGATGATGCTCGGCTGGTGAAGCGGAGGCGAGCTCTGCTGGAGAGCAACTCGCCGAGGAATAACCAGCTGGAGACTCATCGGAACGATGAGTCGGGGGGCGGCTCTTGGGTCGCTCCCCGCTACTATTTCCTCGTACATCGGACTGATAGATCTCCTCATGCCTGAAAAAACTCATTGTCGCTCCAGCAGAATTTATCCCTGGACTCGCTTCCTGCTCGAACTCTTCCGGCGGTCGATAGCCCAGCGCCGAATGTAAACGGCAGCGATTGTAGTACTGTTCGATAAAGATTTCGATGTTACCCAGCAAGTGTTCTAAATCTCGGTAGTCGTTCGCATAAATCTCCTCCCGTTTGAGTGTCTTCATAAAGCTCTCGCAACTGGCGTTGTCATAGGGGTTCGCTGGTCGGCTCATACTGGGAATCATCTGGCGCTGTTGCAAGATCTGGGCGTAGTCTCCGCACGCGTACTGCACACCACGGTCGGAATGATGCACCAGACCCGGCGGCGGCTGTCGTTGCGCGATGGCCTGCTCCAAAGCTGCGATCGGCAAACGGGCCGCCAGCGTGCGATCCAGAGCCCATCCCACCACCTTGCGTGAGAACGCGTCCAGAACCACCGCCAGGTAGACAAACTCCTTCTTCAAACGGATATAGGTGATATCCGCTATCCACAGCTGATTCATCCCCGTCAGTTTCATGCGACTGGCCAGGTTCAGATAGACCTCGAATTCGTGATCGGAATCCGTCGTCACCACGAACGCCCGCGGCTGTACGGCCAGCAGATTATCTTCCCGTAGGATCCGCAACACACGTTTGTGATTCACCAGCATCCCACGCCGCCGCAACTCGGCGCTGATCCGTCGATACCCGTAGCGGCGTCGGTGCTCGACCGCGATCTGCTGAATCACGCTCCGCACCTCCATATCTTCCTCGACGGGTGCTCGCTCCTGCAAAGAACGATAAAAACCGGCCCGGCTGACTCCGGCCAGCTGACACATGCGTTCGATGCTTAAGCTGCCTTGCAATGGCATCACTTCTTGGATTTCGTCGTAGATGGCTTCTCGCCACTGATACCGCTCTTCTGGCGTCGAGCCTCTACTTTTTGCAAGGCACCTTTGAAAAAATCCAGCTCCAGAGTTTTGTCAAGCACCACCCGCTTCAGCTGGTTGATTTCCTTGCGCAGGGCGGACTCACGCGAGTTCCCCGAAGGCGGTTCCTCGCCAGAGTCGAAAGGATCGAATTGATCTCGCCACTTGTAGAGAAGCCGTCGATGCACACCAAGTTCCTGTGACAATTCCACGATGTTGTCACAGGTCTTCAATCGCTCAACAGCCATCCGGCGGAATTTTTTCGGGTATTTCCCCACTCGTCTCTTTGCCACTCGCAGTTCCTTTCCCTGCAGAGTGTGCCTTATCCGAGTGTCTCAAGTTAAGGGTTCAGTCCAGTCCGTAAGTTATTGAAAAATAGCGGATGAGCCTGTAAGCCGGATTCTGTACGGTGCACCACTTTGCAGCAGCGCTCCGCGACGATCATTCCTCTAGCCCCGGCCTCGCGGCCGGGATCCAGCAACCTACCCGAGGGTTCATCCTTCCCGGCAGCTTGCGCCACCGTGAAGGGAGCGCTCTCGCTTTCGCGAAGCACTCATCGAGCCGGGCCAGCTCTCCCCTCCTATTTGGTCTTGCACCACGCGGGGTTTGCCATGCCCTCGACATTACTGCCGAGGCGGTGGGCTCTTACCCCACCTTTTCACCCTTACCCGCTTCGCGCACCTTTGAAGATGTCCCGAAGGTTTTCCTCCGGGATATCACCGCGTTACGCGCCGCAGGCGGTATCGTCTCTGTGGCACTTTCCGTGAACAGTAGCACAGGCTTCAGCCTGTGTTTCTTCAGTCCGTATTTGCTTCCTGCGGCGCCTTCGCAAACGCACTGCCGAAGCTTCACAGACTCAAGTCTGTGCTACCGCCCCCCTGGCATTACCAGGCGCATTGCCCTTCACCCTCAGGCCTCGCGGCCCAAAGGTTTTCTCTGCTCGCGCAGAGTGGTGTCCGGACTTTCCTCCCGCCCAGTCCGCTTGCGCGTTCCAGGCCAGCGATCATCCAGCTCACCCGCCACACCCATTATATCGCGAGATCTGCCTCGCTTTTTCGGATTGTTCCACCGAGGATATGATTACTTCGCGCTCAGCAGCTTCTCAAATTCGCCTTCCGTCAGCACCGTCACTCCCAACTCTTTCGCTTTGTCGTACTTCGACCCCGGGTCCGTGCCCACCACCACATAGTCCGTCTTCTTGCTCACGGAACCGCTTACTTTCCCGCCGTGCTGCTGCACCAATTCTCCCGCTTCTTCGCGGCTGCGATTCGCTAATCCACCGGTGAACACAAACGACTTCCCCGCCAATTTCTGGCTCTTTACTTCGCGTTTCTCCGCCGTCGGCCGAACTCCCGCCTCGCGCAATTTCTTTACCAGCTTGCGATTCGCCGCCTCCGAGAAAAACTCCACGACGGCCTCCGCCACCTTTGGCCCGACCTCCGGCACCTGCTCCAATTCTTCCTGCTTCGCCTCCTCCAAATCTTCCAGCGTCGAAAAATGTTCCGCCAGCAACTGCCCCGTCCGCTCGCCCACAAATCGCATCCCCAAGGCGAAGATCAGCCTCGACAACGGATTCTTCTTGCTGGCCTGAATCTCGTCCACCAGGTTCTGCGCGGATTTCTCTCCCATGCGCTCCAGTTCCGCCACCTTTTCCACTTTCAGCGCGTACAAATCCGCCACGTCTTTCACCAGTCTCTGTCCCACCAACTGGTCCACAATTTTCTCGCCCAGCCCGTCGATATTCATGGCGTGCCGCCCCGCAAAATGTTGCAGCGATTCCTTCAGCTTTGCCGGGCAAGCCGCATTCACGCAGCGATACGCCACTTCCCCTTCCGCCCTGTGAATGGTGCTGCCGCATACTGGGCAATTCTTCGGCATGCGAAACGCCTTGCGCTCCTTCCCTTCTTTCACCACTTTCAGCACGTGCGGAATCACCTCGCCCGCGCGCTCGATCAGCACCGTGTCGCCCATGTGCAGTCCCAGCCGCTCGATCTCATCCATGTTGTGCAGCGTGGAACGGCTTACCGTCACACCCCCAACTTGCACTGGTTGCAGCACCGCCACCGGCGTCAGCGTTCCCGTCCGTCCCACTTGCACGATGATGTCGTTCACCACCGTCGTTTCTTGCCTCGCGGGATATTTGTAAGCGATCGCCCATCGCGGCGCTTTCGACGTGAATCCCAGTTCGTTCTGTAGCCCCGTGGAGTTTACTTTAATCACCACGCCATCAATTTCGTACGGCAACTTTTCCCGCTTTTCGTCCCAATCCGTGCAGTATTCGATTACCTTCTCGATTCCGCCGCAAAGTTTCCAGTCGTTCGATGCGCGGAACCTCAATTGCTTCAGTGTTTCCAGCGAATCTGAATGTTTGGGATAAGGCACTTTGCCGTCGACGAACAAATAGTACGCAAAAAAATCCAGCTTCCGGCTCGCCGTAATCGCTGGGTCCAGCACGCGCACCGCTCCCGCCGCCGAGTTCCGCGCGTTCACAAAGATTTTTCCCCCGGATTCTTCCTGTTGGCGATTTAGCGCTTCAAACGCCTTGCGCGTCATCAGGATTTCGCCGCGCACCTCGAACGCTTCGCCAAGTTTCGATTTCTTCACCACCGCTGCATCCACGCTCAGTGGAATCGAACGAATCGTCTTCACGTTCGGCGTAACGTCTTCCCCCGTCGTACCGTCGCCTCGCGTCACGCCGCGCGCCAACACGCCATCCTCGTACTGCAGCGAGATGCTCAACCCGTCAAATTTGTGTTCGGCAATGTACTCAATGTCTTCGCGTCCCGTGCCCTGGCGCACCCGGCGATCCCAATCGCGCAGCGCATCGTAAGAAAACGCGTTGTCCAGGCTCAGCATCGCCCGTGCGTGCCGCACCGTCTGGAATCCCTCGCGCGGCGTTCCACCCACGCGCTTGGTTGGCGAGTCCGGCGTGATCAAATCGGGATGCGCCGCTTCCATCTCCTTCAGCCGGTTCATCAGCTTGTCGAAAGCGGCGTCGGAAATTTCCGGCTCGTCGATCACGTGGTAAAGGTACTCGTGCCGCCGGATCTCTTCCCGCAACTTCTCCGCCTCTTTCCTCAACGCCCCATTCGCTTTCGTCGCCGCCTTCGCCATCGCCTCTAGCTCCAATCACACAAATCGCCCGTATTATACGCGACTGCTGTAGGGGCACGATACATCGTGCCCTCTGTACACGCCGTTACAAATTGCAAATGAACAACGCCTTTTTTGGAGTGCGGCGGCTCGCCGCCGCTTTGAGCAACCAATCAGACACATTCGTGGCAGTATCGCAGCGACGGCACCAAGATTCTTTGTCAATGTAGCGCTAGCTCTTACGCTATCTCTTTCTTTAACCGCCGCTGGGATAAAACCCAGCGCGACATTTGAGACAAAAACCTTGGCCTAGCCCCTTCCTTGTTCGCTAGCTTTTATCCCGGCCGGCTGGATGGCCGCAGGAAACGGCGGCGAGCCGCCGCACTCCAACTAAGCTTCTTTGCTTTGCTTCGTATAGAATGAGGGTTTAGCCAAAGACTCGGGATACTATGCAAACCCAGTTCCACAACGCGCTCTTGATTCACAACCCCAACGCCGGCACCCGTGGCCATGTTCGACGCCGCCAACTCGATCAGGTACGCCGCATTCTTTCCGCGAAGGGCATTGAAGCGGACTTGGCCGAAACCACTGGCCCCGGCCACGCCACGGAAATTGCGCAAGGTGCTTCAAGCGAAAAACGTCAACTCGTCATCGCTTGTGGCGGCGATGGCACCTTAAATGAAGTCGTGAATGGCCTGGCCACATCCAAAAATGGCCACCGTGTGCCTCTCGCTCTGCTTCCCGGCGGCACCGCCAACATTCTCGCCAAGGAACTCCACCTTCCCTGGAACATCATTCGCGCGGCTGAAAAACTCCCGGCGGGTGAAGTTCGCGAGATCGCTCTCGGCTTGGCTACTCCCGTCAACGAGCCAGAAAAGAAACGCTACTTCCTCAGCGTTGCCGGCGCCGGCCCCGACGGCATGATCGTTTATTGTGTTGACCTCGGCTTGAAAGCGCGCTTCGGCACTCTCGCCTACTGGTGGCAAGGATTTCGCGAAGTGGTGCGCTACACTTTCCCGCGCTTTCGTCTGCGCAGCGCAAACAAACAAGTAGAAGGTACGCTTGCCGTCGTCGGCCGCACCAAGAATTACGGCGGACCGTTCAAAATCACCGATCAAGCCAGCCTGTTCGAGGATCAATTTGAGGTTCTATCCCTTGAAACGCAAAGCGGCTTGCGTTATCTCAGCTATCTGCCCAACCTTTGGATGGGCAATCTCCGCAAAGAGCAATCAGGCGTTCATTTCTGGAAGACCGATAAACTAGTCTGCGAGCCGCTCGACGACAAGCCGGTTTACGCCCAAGTCGATGGCGAGTCCTTCGTTCGCCTGCCAGTAGAGTTCTCGATTGTCCCCAACGCCCTGAAATTGCTGGTTCCGCATGACGCCCTCGCTGCCAACGGACAGTCTGCTTCACGCTGACCATGGACATTCCTACTCACGCCCTCACTTCCTTCGCGTTGGCTCGTGGATTCTTTCCGCGCCGCGGCTGGCCCATCGTTGTGGGCATGCTGATTGCCGGAACCATCGCCGACGTTGATCAACTTAGCGTGTTCTTCGGCCCTGCCGCCTATCTTGCGGCGCATCGCACCTGGACGCATTCCATCCTGGCAACCCTCATCATCGCAGCCATCGCCGCGGCCATTACCATTTATCTCGACAAGAAAAAGACCATTCCATTGCGCACGATCCTGGCCGCCGCCTTCGCCGCGGCTGCCGCCCACATCGTTTTGGATCTCTTCCAATCCGCTGGCGAAACCCTGCTCTGGCCTTTCCGCGCGACCCGCTTCGCCGCCGATTATCTTCCGCGCATCGATCCATGGATCCTCACATTACTGTTGGCCGGAATCCTGTTACCGGAGCTTTTTCGCCTGGTCGGTTCGGAAATTGGCGCCAAACACAAAACACCTCGTGGCCGAAACGGTGCGCTCGTCGCTCTCGCCTTGATCGTTGTCTACATCAGCGCGCGCGGCATGCTTCATGGCGACGCCACCGGCATTCTCGACGCTCATTCCTATCGCGGTGAATCGCCGCGCCGCCTTGGCGCTTTCCCTGATCCCATTTCTCTTTTCACCTGGCACGGCATCGCGGAAACACAATCACTCGTTTGTTTGGCGGACGTCCCGGTGCATTCCGCCAAGGAATTCGACGCGGAAGCGGCCAACTGCCAGCACAAGCCCGAATCTTCTCCAGCGTTGGATCAGGCGCAAAAAACCGCAGTCGCCGAAAGGTTTCTGCAGTCCGCGCGATTTCCCCGCGCAACGGTCGAGAAAACTCAGGATGGTTATGAGGTGACAATCCGTTCGCTGCGGGATGTCGTGGAACAAGAAACCACCCACAGTGTCGCCGCGCGCATCGTGCTGGATGCAAAGTCTCGCGTTGTCAGCCAGGAACTCGTCTGGGCCAGTAACTTGCGGCTACGTTGACGTCGCGCCCGGTTGCTGTTTTTTACGCAAGATGAGCCGCGAAGCCAGGTAGCTGAGCGCCACAATTACCACTAAAAACGCGGCGGTTTGCAACTTGTGCTCCCGCAAAAACGGCAACGCATTATTTCCGTAGCGAATCGCCAGATAACCAATCCCTAAGTAGCGGATCAGCCGCGCTAGCGTAATTGCCGACGTGAAACTCCAAAGCGGCACTTCAAGCACCCCCGCGGCAAGCACAAAAAACTTGAACGGCGTCGGCGGAGGCAGCAGCGCCGCAACCAGCATCCCCAGAAATCCGTTCTGTTCCACCGCGTGACGAACGACTTCTGCGCGCGCTCCCGCTTTCTTATGGAAGAATGCTTCCCCGCCCTTGCGCGCAATGAAATAAAGCAGCACGCAGCCAAGCACCGAACCTGCCGCCGCCATTAGCGCGTACAACGCCATGCGGGCGGGATGCTGTATGGCAAGTTCAATCAGCAGCAGGTCGTTGATCACCGGAAAGGTAAGCACCGAGGAATCCAGAAAAGAAATCAGGAACAGTCCGGGCGCGCCCAGCACACCCGCAAACGCGACGATTTTCTGCTTCCAGACGCTCAACTGGCTTGTCAACAGAAAGCTCCCCGGAAAAGTGTGGAATTCACAGACGCTCTCGGATGCCTTACAGCAGCGTCTCGACGGCTTCGACAATCACATCGTAAACGTGGTGCAATTCTTCGGGCTCCATCACGTATGGCGGAAGCACATACACGACATTCCCCAACGGGCGCAGCAGCACGCCGCGCTCCAGAAAAAATCCGTACAGTTTCGGGCGCAAGTCCGATAAATATCCTGGATCATCCGCACGCAATTCCACGATGCCGATTGAGCCGATCTGCCGCGTCTCTCCAACTTGACGCATATCGCTCAAATGTCTCAGCCGCATCGCATGAATTCGCGCGATAGTCGCAATGCGATCGAACACTGGTTCGTCGTCGAAGATCTGCAAATTCGCAACCGCCGCGGCGCACGCCAGCGCGTTTCCCGTGTAGGAATGCCCGTGATAAAAAGTGTGCAAGCGGTTCTCGCTGCGGAACGCGGACTCCACGTGATCGCTGCAAAGAGTTACTCCCATGGCTAGAAATCCGCCGGTGATTCCTTTGGAGACGCACATTAAATCCGGCGTGATGTTGGCCAGATCGCAAGCAAACATTTTCCCGGTGCGCCCGAATCCCGTTAGCACCTCGTCGGCAATCAGCAGTACATCGTGCTTCGTGCACAATGCCCGTACTTTCTGCAGAAATTCAACGGGGTGCACGATCATCCCGCCCGCGCCTTGCAGCAATGGCTCCACGATGACGCCGGCAATCTGCGGGCCGCGCTCCGCCAGTAATTCCTCCAACTGCTGCACACATTCGATGTGGCAACTCTCTCGTTTCAAACCGACCGGGCAGCGGTAACAATACGCCGAGTGCACGCGGTGAACCGAGTAGCGCATCGACTGAAAAGGGTCGGTGAATGGCGATTCGTCGCTGACCGACATAGCTCCCGCGGTATCGCCGTGATAGCCATGCGCCAGCGCCACAATCTCGCGCTTCTCGGGCCGACCTGTATTTCCAAAATGCTGCAGCGCCAGTTTCAGCGCCACTTCCACGGCGGTTGAGCCGTCATCTGAAAAAAACATGTGCGTCAGTTGCGGCGGTATCCACTTGCGCAAGCGTTCGGCTAATTCTTCCGCCGCGTCATGCGTAAAACCTGCCAGGATCACGTGCTCCAGTTTCCGCGCCTGTTCCGCGATGGCTGCGGCAATCCGTGGATTCGCGTGGCCATGCAAATTCACCCACCAGGATGAAATCGCGTCGATGATCTTGCGTCCGTCCGCGGTGTACAAAAAGACGCCTTCGGCCCTGGTCACACGAATAGGCTCGGGGTCGAGAACACGATTAGTGAAGGGATGCCAGATTTGAAGCGGTGAATTCATTGCGCAAATGCGGATCGGTCAAAGTGGTTCAGGAACACCTGCATCAGCGCCGTGCGGTGCAGGTTGGGCAGTTTGGGAACTTCGCCAATCACGCGCACATGGCCGAACTTTTCGACAGTGTCGCGGTTCTCCCGGTTTTGATCGCCGATCAGCACCACGCCATGCACCGGCAATTCCGCCGCGTGCAGCGCCGCCAGCGTCAACAGCGTGTGATTGATGGTGCCCAATCCGCTGCGCGCCGCCAGGATCACCGGCAATTTGAATTTCACCATCATGTCCAGCATGAATTGTTTGGGATTGATCGGCACCAGCACGCCGCCGGCGCCCTCCACAATCAGCCAGTCGTTCACCAGGCTGGTCGGCAGATTGATTCGTCCCAGATCGATTTCCACGCCCGCCCATCGCGCCGCCAGATCCGGCGAAACCGGCGGAACAAATTTGTAGACTTCTTCCAGCGTGCGGTCCGTGCCGATGCCGGCCAAGCGCATCACCGTCACGCGATCCGAACCTTCCAGCGTCCCGGTCTGTATCGGCTTCCAATACACCGCATCGAGCGCCGCGCACAACAACGCCGAAAGTGTTGTTTTTCCGACTCCCGTATCCGTGCCGGTAATAAAGAATTGTCGTCTCATGCGCGTTTCGCCACCGCCACGCCAACCCGCAAGGACCGCCACGAGATCAGCGCCTTCACCAACCGCTTCAATTCAGCCTCCGGGATTTTGCTGGTCAAAGACAATCGCAATCGCGCGCTCCCATCCGGCACGGTGGGCGGCCGGATCGCCCTAACAGCAAATCCATCACGTTGCAGATAATCGGCCGCGTCCAGCGTCTCCGCGACGTTCCCCAATACCACGGGAACGATCTGGCTGGCGCTGCCGGCGGTTTTGAATCCTGCCGCTTTGAGATGATTCGCCAATCCCGCAGCTCGTTGCAGCAATTCCTGACGGTCCTGATCCATGGTGAGCGCAATCTCCAACGCGGCTCTGATTTGCTTCGCAAAATACGACGGCAGCGCCGTGCTGAACACAAACGTACGCGCGCGGTTCACAAGAAACTCTTTCAATACTTCCGGCCCGCACACAAATGCGCCCGCCGAACCCAACGCTTTTCCGCAGGTGTGCACGCTCGCCAGCACTTGCCCGGCAATTCCCGCGGCCGCCGCCAATCCACGCCCTGATGGTCCATGCACGCCGGTAGCGTGCGCTTCATCCACAATCAACGCCGCGCCATATTTCTCGGCCAGTTCGGCCAACTTGCGCAGCGGCGCTACGTCGCCATCCATGCTGAACACCGTCTCCGTAACAATCACCCGCCGCCACGGCGCGCCTGAATCCTGACGAAGCGCATGCTCCAGCGCCTCCAAATCCAGATGTGGATAGATGACCTTACGCGCTCCCGACAATCGAATTCCATCAATCAAGCTGGCGTGGTTCAATTCATCGGAAAAAATCACGTCGTCCGTACCGACCAGCGATGCCAGCAAACCCATGTTCGCCGCGTATCCCGTGGTGAAATAAAGCGCCGCTTCCGTTCCCGCAAATTCAGCAAAGCGTTCTTCCAACTCTCGCCAATCCCCGGTCTGTCCGGAAAGCAACCGCGAGCCCGTTCCTCCCACTCGGCTTGCGTGGCCAACGGATTCCACCAGCGATTGCCGCAGCGCAGGATTCTCCGCCAAACCCAGATAATCATTCGAGCAGAAATTGATTCCGCGAATTTCCGCCAAGGTGCGGCACAGGTTGCGCTCCTCCAGCGCACGCAGATCTTTGCGCAGTCCGGCTTTCCAGATGGATTGAACGTCAGACGGCATGGCGCTCCAGCGGCTTCATTCCCAGGCTTTCCAGCAACTGTTCATCTTCGTCGGGCCCCGGATTCGGTGTCGTCAACAGTTTTTCGCCGACAAAAATGGAATTTGCGCCCGCCACAAAGCACAGCGTGACGGCTTCCGGCGACAACTGTTTTCGTCCCGCCGCCAACCTGACGCGCGACGCGGGCATGATGATCCTGGCCGTGGCAATCGCGCGAACCATTTCCAGCGGATCCAGCGCAGGCAACGACGCCAGCGGCGTGCCCTCCACGCGTACCAGCATATTGATAGGCACGCTCTCCGGATGCGGTTTCAGCGTGGCCAGTTGCTGTAACAACCCAACGCGGTCGCTCTCTTTCTCGCCCATTCCCAAAATTCCGCCGCAGCACACGGTGATTCCCGCTTTGCGAACCGCCGCAAGCGTCCGCAAGCGTTCGTCGTACACGCGCGTGGTGATGATAGAGCCGTAAAACTCCGGAGAAGTATCCAGATTGTGGTTGTACGCGGTTAGGCCAGCGTCCTTCAATTGCACCGCCTGCTGTTCCGTCAACATGCCCAAGGTGCAGCAAACTTCCAGCCCAAGCTCCGATACGCCCTTCACCATTTCCAAAACTTTGTCGAAGTCCCGTCCGTGAGGAGCCTCTCTCCACGCTGCTCCCATGCACATGCGAGTTATGCCGCGTGCGGCTGCGTCGCGCGCTACGCCGACCACATGCTGTGGGTCCAGCAACCCTTGCCGCTCTACATCCGCTTCATAATGGGCGCTTTGCGGACAGTACGCGCAATCCTCGGGGCATCCGCCGGTCTTGATGGAGATCAACTGGCAGGTTTGCACGCGGTCCGTCGCGTGATACACGCGGTGTACGGTCTGCGCGCGATAAACGAGTTCCGGAAGCGGAATCCGGTAGATGGCTTCCACCTCATCTTTTTTCCAGTCATATCTAAGGTGGGTATCCATTTGCCGGGCCGCTGCTAATTCGGTCGATTCACTGGTCATTTTCTTGTTTCGCCTGGTCCAGGTTTGAACTGTCTCTTAGTTGTAGCTCTTCATACTATCATTGCTATTCCGTTCAAACCATTTTCCCTTCCCTGGTTCTTGAATCCGATAACTCCCACAATGGCCTGATTATGCACACCTGTCCATCTTTTCATTTCAAATGGTTTGACCACCCATTAGCAAGATGTTATAAATCAATGTCTTTCTGTTGCCCGTCGCTTTGGCACGCTGTCGGTCGGGGTAGCGCGGACCCGCTTGGGGTCTGCAGGTGCCACTAAGGGTCGAACAGTTCTCGTCCTGTCTATCACTGCGGGTTCTTTCCCCAGGGTCTCGAGGAGTGTTCCGGCCTCGGCGGCGACTGACTTCGTTTTTCCGTTCACTTCGCTCAAGTTGGACTGGAAGTTTGCGGTAGTTCAACGGGGAGTCAAACAACCATTTGGTTGCGCGCTCAGCCCCCGTGATTGATCGACTCAATCTGGAGGAACCTTCATGCGTACCTGGCTGACCTCGGTGTGCACCATCGGCGGTCGCGTCATTTCAAGAATTTCTGCTGCTCTCGTCCTCGTCCTTCTCAGTGGTACCGCGCTTTTGGCTCGGCCCGCGGAAGAAGCGGGCGAAGCAGGCCTCAAGCTCCCGGATCTTTCCAAAGTTACATTCATCCTGGGCCTCAATGGTCACAAGTTGCTGCTGTTTGGCATCATTATCTGCATCCTGGGTCTGCTATTCGGCATGGCCATTTTCACCAAGCTGAAGAACCTGCCGGTGCACCACTCGATGCGCGAAATTTCCGAACTGATTTACGAAACCTGCAAAACCTACCTGATCACGCAGGGCAAGTTCCTGCTCCTCTTGTGGGTGTTCATCGCCATCGTTATCGTTCTGTACTTCGGCATGCTCTCGCCAGTTCCTGGCAAATCCGTCTTTCTTACGCTTCCGATCATCCTGGCCTTCAGCTTAATCGGTATGGGCGGCAGCTACGCCGTGGCGTGGTTCGGCATCCGCGTAAATACTTTCGCCAACTCCCGCACGGCCTTCGCCGGTCTCCGCGGCATTCCTTACCCCATCAACCACATTCCGCTGGAAGCGGGCATGAGCGTCGGCATGATGCTCATCAGCGTGGAATTGTTGATGATGCTGATCATTTTGCTGTTTATTCCCGGCGACTATGCCGGGCCGTGTTTCATCGGCTTTGCAATTGGCGAATCGCTTGGCGCCGCCGCTCTGCGAATTGCCGGCGGAATTTTCACCAAGATCGCCGACATCGGGTCAGACTTGATGAAGATTGTTTTCAAGATCAAGGAAGACGATGCCCGCAACCCCGGCGTCATCGCCGACTGTACGGGTGACAACGCCGGCGACTCCGTCGGTCCCACCGCCGACGGCTTTGAAACCTACGGCGTCACCGGTGTAGCGTTAATCACTTTCATCCTGCTGGCCGTGAAAGATCCCACCATCCAGGTTCAATTGCTGGTGTGGATTTTCGTGATGCGCGTGATCATGCTGATCGCCAGCGCCGCGGCGTACTTCATCAACGGTGGTATCCAGAAGGCGCGTTACGGCAATGCCAAGGACATGAACTTCGAGGCGCCACTCACCTGGTTGGTGTGGATCACTTCTTTCGTCTCCATCGCCCTCACTTACCTGGTTTCCGCGTTTATCATTCCGTCTCTCGGCGGCGACCCCTCACAGTGGTGGAAACTCGCCACCATCATTTCCTGCGGAACGCTTGCCGGTGCGGTGATTCCAGAGTTGGTGAAAGTGTTCACCTCCACGGAATCGCGCCACGTCAAAGAAGTCGTCACTTCCGCGCAAGAAGGCGGCGCATCGCTCGGCATTCTCTCCGGATTCGTGGCCGGCAATTTCTCCGGTTACTACCTGGGATTGGCGATGGTTTCCTTAATGTCCATCGGCTATCTCATCAGCAACCTGGGTCTGGCCCAACTGATGAGCGCCCCCGCGGTCTTTGCGTTTGGCCTGGTGGCCTTCGGGTTCCTTGGAATGGGTCCTGTGACCATCGCCGTGGATTCCTACGGCCCGGTTACCGACAACGCGCAATCGGTGTACGAACTTTCCATGATTGAGCAGATTCCCAACATCAAGTCGGAACTAAAGAAGGACTACGGCTTCGACGTGGACTTCGAGCGTGCCAAGCACTTGCTGGAAGCGAACGACGGCGCCGGCAACACCTTCAAGGCCACCGCTAAGCCTGTGCTGATTGGCACCGCGGTCGTCGGCGCAACCACCATGATCTTCTCCATCATCATGGCCCTCACTCATGGCCTCACGGAAAATGTGAACAAGCTCTCCCTGTTGCACGCACCGTTCGTTCTCGGCCTGATCACCGGCGGCGCCATGATCTACTGGTTCACCGGCGCCTCCACGCAAGCCGTAACCACCGGCGCGTATCGCGCGGTGGAATTCATCAAGAGCCACATCAAACTGGAAAGCGCGGAAAAAGCCAGTGTGGCCGACTCCAAAAAAGTGGTGCAAATCTGCACGCAGTACGCGCAGAAGGGCATGCTTAACATTTTCATCGCCGTGTTCTTCGCCACGCTGGCCTTTGCGTTTGTCGAACCCTTCTTCTTCATCGGCTACCTGATCTCCATCGCGGTGTTTGGCCTGTACCAGGCCATCTTCATGGCCAACGCGGGCGCCGCGTGGGATAACGCCAAGAAAATCGTGGAGGTTGAGCTGAAGCAGAAGGGCACGCCGCTTCACGACGCCACGGTCATCGGTGACACCGTTGGCGATCCTTTCAAGGACACTTCCTCCGTCGCTCTCAACCCGGTCATCAAGTTCACCACACTCTTCGGCTTGCTGGCTGTTGAGCTAGCCGTGAAACTCACCTCCGAAACCGGTGGCAACCTGTCGCATCTTCTGGCGGCCGCGTTCTTCCTGGTTTCCTTCGTGTTCGTGTATCGCTCCTTCTTCGGCATGCGCATCAAAGGCAGCGCCGCGAACTAACAAGCATTTCAACCACAACGGGGTGCCGCTGAATCGGGCGCCCCGTTTTTTTTGGAGTGCGGCGGCTCGCCGCCGCTTTTACGGTCGCAGCAAATCTCCAAAATCATCCGGAACCTTCAACTGATTAATAGGAAGGGACGTAACGGTTTTTACAAAATGATGGCGATGCGTTGCGCTTAAACCAACCCGCCGAACACCATTGGTATTGGCCGGCCTCGCGAACCAGTCTGTGACGCACAGGATTCTGATGAACATAGTTCAGCCGGGCGAGAAAAGAACAATGAAATGTAATTTGGGACTCCCAGTATTGAAACCATACTTTTCGGCCCGCCGAATTCTGCAGACGGTTCAATCCTAAGGCGCTCCGTGAGTGAAGTCCGCGAACAGAGGTTTGCAAGGTTCGGGGTTGCTCGAACTCGGCGATGAAATGGTAATGATTCGAGAATATGGCCCAGGCTTGCAGAGTCAAGGATTTGTCAATCGCGTTAACAGAATTGGCGTGTCGAAAAAATTCATTTTCTGATAAGTTCCGGCCGTGACGATGTACGTTCCGGGCACTGGAAGACGATGGGCAGGACTATGAGGCCAATCGTGCAACGCGATGCTCTCATCGGCAATCTGCAGCGGAGGCGAAGGAGACTTAGACATGTGGTTAGCGGGAACATCTACTGCTCATCGCAAGATAATACCTTCTGATAATATCGGTTTATAATCATAGTTGCATTCAGTGGAAGGGTTAGGATCGTAAAAGCGGCGGCAAGCCGCCGCACTCCATAGTGGCGTGTTAGAATCCAGCAGTATTTCTACTGAGGACTCTACCAATGAAAAAATCCCTGCTATTCAATTTGGCTGCCCTGGCGGCCTTCGCTATTCCTTCCGCATGTTTTGCGCAAGCTCCCATGAAATGGAAAATTCACGATGAAAGCCGACCGGTTCCCCCGGTCGTCACTCCCGGAACGCCCAGCACGCAGGAAACGCCCGGACGCGCTCCGTCTGACGCGGTCGTGCTCTTCGATGGAAAAAACTTGTCGAATTGGGTGCAGGACGGCGATGGTAGCGCAGCAAAATGGAAAGTGGAAAACGGTTACTTTGAAGTCGTGCCGAAAGCCGGCGGCATCCACACCAAGCGGCCGTTCGGCGATTGCCAGCTACACGTGGAATTCTCTGAGCCCACACCTGCGCACGGCGAGAGTCAGGAGCGCGGAAACAGCGGCGTCTTTCTGATGGGGCTGTACGAAGTGCAAGTGCTCGATTCTTACGAGAACAAAACGTATGCCGACGGGCAAGCCGCCGCGCTGTACGGGCAGTACCCGCCGCTGGTGAATGCTTCCCTTCCACCGGGGCAGTGGCAACGATACGACATCGTTTTCCACGGGCCGCGCTTCGACGCGTCGGGCAAAGTGGTCCGTCCAGCGCGCGTCACCGTGTTTCACAACGGAGTATTGGTGCAGTACGAAGTTGAACTGACAGGACCAACCGCGCACGGCGAGCGCCCGCCGTACAAGCCAACGCCGGAAAAATTGCCGCTGGGATTGCAGGATCACCACACGCCGGTGCGGTATCGCAATATTTGGGTGCGTGAATTGAAAGAGTCGGCGGATTGATGAAACCAGCAGTCTAAGAGCGCATCAGGTTCAGGTACTTCGCCCGGTTGTTGTCGAAGCCGGGAAAGACCGCGTTTAGTTGCTTCACTCCATTGTGCTTCGCGAGGATTTCGCTGACCACGGTTCGAAAGTCCGTGGTCAGCGTTAAATCGCGGCCCTCGTTCAATTGATGATTTTCGAGCCCGGGCCATTTTCCATACACTTGCCCGCCTTTCACGTCGCCGCCCATCACGAACATGCAATTCGCGTGGCCGTGATCCGTGCCGCGGTTGCCGTTTTCTTTGGCGGTGCGGCCAAACTCACTCATGGTCACAACCACAACCTCGCCCATGCGATCGCCCATGTCCTGATGAAACGTCGCCAGTGTTTGGCCCAAATCCTTCAGCAGGTTCGACAGTTGCCCCTGCACGCCACCTTCATTCACGTGATTGTCCCAGCCGCCGCAATCGACGAACACCACTTCCGTGCCGATCTTCGCCTTCAGCATCACGGCAACCTGCTGCAGCCGTTGGCCCAGTGGACTTTTCGGATAGTCCGCGCCATTTTCCGGCGGGTACTTGCTCATATCAATTTTCTTCAGCAGATCGATGGCTTCAAACGTCTCGGCGCCCGTGCCGTGCAGCGCATGGTCTACAGACTGCGCGTACATGGCCTCGAATCCGCCTTCCACCACCTTCGCCGTGGCGGCGGATTGCGGCTGCACCTTGAATTGACGCAAATCGGGCAGCGCAATCGCTCCGGTGCTGCCCCGTAGCATCCGCGGCAAGTTCGGACCCATAGCCACGGCGCGAAATGGCGAAGCATTTTCTTCCGGAATTGTGCCAATCGCACGATCCAGCCAGCCATCTTCCGTGGCTTTCACGCCGGGCGTGCCGGATTCCATGTAATCTTGCGCGTCGAAGTGCGATCGCGTGGGATCGGGCGAGCCCGCCGCGTGCACGATGGCCAACTGGCTCTTCTGAAACATTGGCACTAATGGCGCCAGGCTTGGATGCAATCCGAAAAATCCATCCAAGTCCAGCGCCGCATCCGCGCCTCCGCGTTTTGGCTGCGGGATGGCAATCGTCGGGCGCATGCGGTAATAATTCGGCTCGCCAAACGGGACCACGATATTCAATCCGTCGGCCGCCCCGCGCTGAAACAGCACGACCAATTGCTTTTTTCCTTCCGCCGGAGTCGATGCGACCGCGCGCTGCAGAAACGCCGGTACGGTGCTAAGTCCGACCATCGCGATTCCGCCGTGCTTCATGAAATACCGCCGCGAAAATTTCGCAGGCCTAACGCCTTCGCAGCATTCGTTGTTCATTAAAGCTCCTCGGGAGTACAGCGGCTAGCCGCCGCTTTCGCGATGTAAGCTGCGCCGTCGAAAGAAAGCCGTTAGCGGTTGCGCTTAAATCGCAAAAGCGAGAGCAAGCTCTCGCACTCCAAAATTCATCGCCGCTGAAACTCAGGCGCGCCCAGCACCAATCCCGTCACCACTCCCAAGTCCACTTGCTTTACAGGATCATCCAACTTCGCTTGCAGCACCTGCGGGTTCTCCAACTGCTTCTCCAACGTCTCGACGGTTGCCGGCGCGGCTTGCCCGCCCAGGAAGACTTGCACCGCGCGATCCAATGCAACCTTGGGATCGTCTCCTCGTTCGCTTCCCAGAACCGCGGGAACGTCGCTGCGCGATCCGCGCACTTTGTTGCCGGCCAGCGCCAGCGAAAAATTCAAGCGGTTCAGCAGCGCCCCGGCATTTACCCACGTCTCCGCTTTGTCCGAATAGCCGGTGGGAGGCTGGCACTGATAAAGCGGCTCACCAATGCGGCCCACCCATTGAACCAGGGGCATGGGCGTGTCCACGTCAGTTCCAAGAGCGCGCACCGAGGTCACCACGAGTTCGTAGGGAGTCTTAACCTTTGCGCGGTACGCTTCATGCGACCAGAACTCCGGCGAATAGATCATCGTGCGCATCACTTCACGAATGTCGCCATCGCTCTTGTGGAACGTCTTGGCCATGCGCGCAACCAGCGCCGGCGGCGGATTGTCCGACACGAAACGCCGCGCCAGTTTTGTCGAAATGAAGTTCGCGGTGTTGGGATTCTTTGCGAGCAATTCGATCACCTGCTCGCCGTCTTTCATCCCGCCGGAATGAATTTTCTTCCCCAGCACTACTTTCGCGTCCGGGTCGTGCAGCTTTTCATCAAACTTGAAGACCGCGATCTCGCGCGGCCTTTCGATGCTCCATCCCGTGAAGCACCGCGCCACTTCCGTCACATCTTTTTGCGTGTACCCGCCATCAACGCCCAGGGTGTGCAGCTCCATCAACTCGCGCCCGTAATTTTCGTTCAGGCCACGCTGCTGTTTCTTGGCGTTCTGCGGATTCGCTGGCTGTGGCGCGGGAAGGCGCCTTCCCCGTTGCATTTGCCGCATGGCACGCTCTGCCGCCTGGCGCTGCGCCGCTTTCGGGTCCGCGCTCAGATAATTGTCCAGATAAAACAGCATCGCCGGACTCTTTGCCGTGGCCGTAACCAGGTCCTTGAATTTTCCAAGTGTGTGCGGCTGAATCACATCGCGTTCATACGAGGTCAGGTACCACTTCACTTCACCTTTTCCGGCGAACACGTTGAAGTGGTTGAACCAAAAATCATCCATCACCTGCTGCAATTGCCGCTCGCTATACACCGCGCGCGTCATCTTGGCCATCGCCAACTCTTGCACCACGCGCTGCGGCCTTTTGCTATCGTCGGAAATCGCCGGAGGCACCGCGTTCGGGTCCACGCTCAGAGCGCCTTTTCTTCCGGCACCGCGTGTGGGCGGATTCAGCTTCATCGGCGAGGGCGTATCGGCAGGCGCGGCCGCAACGGTGGCATCATCCGCGGGCATCGTGCCATTCGTGGAAGCATCATTCGCGTCCAGCTCCCGCGCCATCGCGGTGATCGCCGTATCTGCCTGTTTCTGAGCTCTCTGTTCTGGCGTTTCTTCTTTAGCTTGAGCGTTTTGCTTGGCCGCCTGCTTTGCCTTCGGATATTCCGCCATCAACTGGGAATTCGACATCCTCAGTGTCGGATAGACATTCAAGCGTGCTTCGGCCGCGCTGTCGTCGATGGCTTTGGGATTGAGTTGCAACTCAATCCATTTGGCCAAGCCCATTTGCTTCACCCGCTCAATGTCTCCGGGGCGCGGCCCGTATCCCAACCGATTCAGCGCATGCAGCACTGCCTCGTCGACACTCAGTTCGGTAACGGGCAAGCCCTTAAGGACCGCGTCCTGCTGTGTCGGCTTATTTTCTTTGGGAATCGCAGCCGCTGCGGAAGGCGTCTCCGCCTGGCCACACACCAGGCAAGCGGCCAAAGCGGACGCAAGAAAGCATCGCACTTTATCGAAGTTTTGACGCTTCGCGATTCGTGCCCAACCCGCCGGACGGTTCGATGCACGACAGAAAGAGGGGTAGCGCCTCATAGCTCAGACTAACCCGGCTGGGCACGAAAAGTTGCTGGCCGTTGCAGTGCGATGTTCCCTATCGGTAGGGGCGCTGGTCTTAAAAGCTGCGCCCGGCCCACTAGTCCGTCACGGTGATTTCCGTTGCTCTTTGCGGCGCCTGGTTCCCTTTTTCGTCCGCCGCCAGCAGCACCAGCCGGTAGGTCCCCGCCGGCAGGTCCTTCATGGCCACCTTCAGCGCAAAAGGCACCACGGCATTTCCCTTGCTCACGAACTCGTCCAACGGGACAACGCCGGTGAAGAAAACTTCCTTGTTCGACTTGTCGAAAATCCGATATCCCGCACCCACTCGTGGTGGCGTTTCCGACTTCAGCAAGGGAGCGTATAGCTCCGAGTACAATACGACGTTGTCCGTCTTCTTGAACTGAGTAGCCGCCGCGGGTGTCACTTGCATGCCCTTCACAATCAGCGGCGTGTGGTCCTCCATCAGCGTTGCATCCACGTCCGAAGAGATCTGGTCGACGCGCTGGAAGTTATTGGAAAGAACCACCCCACCAAGCGTGAATTTCTTGCCATCGTAAGGCTCGATCACCAGGGGAGTCTCAAACTTTCCGAAGCTCTCGCCTCCTCCGCTGAACACCACGGTGAGCTTGTACGTGCCGGGGGCAGCGTCGAACTGGTTTTCGTAGTGATAGGGATGCTTGGCAAAATCCTTGGCCTGGTCCTTGTCCATCTCCAGATCCAGGGTATCGCTGAAACGCGCGCCAACGGTTCCGTCTGGTTTATACGCTATGCCCAGAACGTTTACGCTCGAGTGGTATTTTCCTTTGTCCTTATTGAACGCCAACGCATCTCCGGGAATTTCCATCGCCAGGTTTACGCGCGCCACATTCGGTCCGGAATAAAAATACGGAGTTTGCATCGTTCCATGAATCGAACCCGCCTGGCTCCCTGTAGCTTGCCCTTCCATCTGCTTTTCGATGGGCTTGCCGATCAGCGGGTCCGCCGGGCGCGCGTTGCAGTAACCGGTGCGCGAGCGCACTTCGGTTCCACCGCGGTTGAGTTTAACCTTCAGGGTGTGACAGCTTCCCTCCGCGGAGGCCTGCGGGACGTATCCGAGAACGTAAAATTCGTTGCCTTCGCGCGCGATGCGGTCCAGTCCGCCGAGCAAATCGTTGGTGTTGTAAATCGCGAAACCGCCAGTGCCTTCGGCGATCATTTGCAGAATCTGCTGGTTGGTGGCCACGTTCGGCAACGGCGGAACAATCGTCCGCGGCTGATTCATGGGATTATTGCCGTAGTAACTTCCATAGTTGCTCGTGGTGCCACCACCGCCCCTGCTTCCACCGGGGCTGCCGCCGCCGGAGCCACCTTTACTCCCGCCCGGCGTGCCACCAGGGGTACCGCCCTTGCCTCCACCCGCCGTGCCACCGCCAGTGCCACCCGTTCCACCTTTGCCTCCACCGGCTCCCGTTCCTCCACCAGCGCCTCCGCCAGCGCCTCCGCCCGGGTGGCCGCCACCACCGCCCCCGCCTGTGCCTCCACCGCCGCCACCTCCGGGCTTCTGCGGCTCAAGCGAGGAGGCAAGGGTGTAACTCGCCATCACGAGTCTCGGCTGGGTCGAACGTGCGCCGCTTCGTGCTGTCGCAGTTTGTGTTGGCTTACGATCATCTCGGCCCTGCAAGCGGGCGCTGCCGCCGGGCGCCATCAAGCCACGGACATCCAGTGAGTAGACCGCGATATTCGCTTTGTTGCAGGCGTCAATCGTCGCCGTCAGTTCCGACATTCGTTCCGCGTCCAAGGGAAAACCCGCCGAGAACAGCACCAGCATTTTTCGGCCGGGCACACCGCGCAAGCCTTTCGCCAGGCTGCGAATGGCCAGCAGCATGGAACGCGCGCCCAGATCCGATGCGGCGTTGTTCAGAGAAAAGGAACCTGTAGAGGCCATCATCGCCGATTGCGAACTGGTATCCGGATTAGTCTCCAGATAAGGATTCTGCAGCCCGCTCACTGCGGCCTTCAACTGTTCCGCGTTGGCGGTGAAATTCTGCTTGATCATCAGGCTGCCGCCAAATTCGGCAATCGCCATCATGCGATCGGGTCCCGCCGTCTTTTCGATAAACGTGGCAGCGGCTTTGCGCGCCTGGATTTGATCGGCTTTGTCCATGGAGGAGTTGTCAAAGAACAGCACCATGTAGCGTTTTTGTCCTTTTTCCTGAACTCCGGGTTCGGAGCCGAATGAAAAGCTGGTGATGGCCTGTTCCTTGTTGTCCTCGTAGACTTTGAATTCCTGCTGCTGCAGATCGCGGATGTAATTGCCTTTTTTGTCGGTCACCACGGCGTCGACCAGAACGATTCGCGATTCCGTCTTGATTACCGGCAATGGCGCGGTCGCGGCGGCTTGTTCGTTCGCTGCCGCCGGCTTGGGCGGCTCCACTGGCGCTTGCGCGCCTGCCATCAAAGGACAAAGAGCCGCAATCCCACTCACTACGAACACCATCATCAGGTTTTTTTTCATTGGAATCCTCACCCGCAAGCGCACGGCCTCCTCCTCAATTCGGTATATTTACAGCGCCATTACGCGCCGCCATTTGCGATCCTTCGGAATCCCGGATCACCTGTCGCACCAGGTATTTTCCGGGTTTCACATCAAAGCTCGATTTCACCGTCAAGCCGCCCTGCAAAAGTTTCTGGTACGTGGCGTCTTCCAGCTTCATCTCCAGGGTCTTTTGGGCGCCAACAACGAAATTGCCGTTGGCATCAAAAATTGCCGTCGCCACGGTCAGGTTATCCAGATTCCTGCCGCCCGCTTTCCGGAAATGGACGCCCTGTAGCTGCAGCTTGGAAAAAATCTGCAACTTCACTGCCGAGGCGTCTGTCTTAATGTATTGCGTTTGTAGCTCCATGGGCAAATCCTGGATCTCGTCGCGAGAGAACACCGCCTCTTGAATGTCTTCCCTCGCCTGTTCGCGCGGATTGTCTACCCTCTTCGGCGCGTAGTACCCTCGGCGCGCCTGGATGTTGAACTTTCTCTTCCCAGTGATTTTTACCGTAATGGTGTGAAACGCTCCATCCATCTTTTCGGTCTGTGGAGAAAATCCCAGCACATAAGATGCCTCTGGCGCCGCCCCTAACGTGCTCAATCCTCCCGCCAGATCATTCGAATTATGAAAAAACGCGCCGCCAGTGCCATACGCTAGATCCGCGAGCACGTAAGCCTGCTGGGTCTGGGATTGCACCCGGAATGTGGTCTTGAAACCCACGGTGCGGAATGTGTCGGAGCTGGCGCGCGTGATGTCTCCCTGTGTGTCGGGAGCGTACACTCCACGAACGTCCAACGTATTCAACACGACGTTCGATTGGTTGGCGCGTTCTTCAACGTCGAACATCTGGTTCGTGAGCGAGGTCAGCAAAAATCCGGGAGACACGATCAGCATCACGCGTTCGCCCGGCATCCCCGCAAGACGCCGCAGCGTATCCTCGATGCTTCTATACACATACTCGTTTTCGGTGTCGCCCTGAATCAATCTCTTCGGTGCCGTCATTCGCACAACCGAGCGTGCATCAGCGATCTTGTTGCGGTCGCCATCATACCGGCACTGAATTGTCTCTTCGACGGCCACATCAAACACCTGCTGGTTCATCACATTGATAATCTGGTCGGCCTCATAATGCGAGATGTCGGGGCATTCCCTGAATTGCGGCACAAATTTTGGGCGCGGCACCAGGCCTTCCAGAGCGCGCTGCAATGCGGCCTTGTCATTGGTGAATGGCACGTTCAACTGCTGCGAGGCTGTGAACAGGCCCACGCGATCCGTGGGCGCGAGGCTATCCAGAAACTTAGCAACACCCGTGCGTGCGTACCGCGCATCCTCTAACGACAAATGACTATCATCGAAGAACAAAGCGATGAAGCGGTCCGGCAGCACCGTCTTGCTTCCATTGGCCAGTTCCATCTCGCTGGTATGGATCAGTGCCGCTGCTTCGGCCTTTTCTCGCCGCGTTTCTCTTGTTTCCACGCTGAACAGGCTGATGGGCTGCAATTTTCCCTGGTCGTATAGTTGGAAATCTTCCTGTTTCAGATTTCCAATCGGGTTATTATTTGCGTCGCGCACCACCACGTGCACTTGCACCAGGTTTACGCGCAGCCTGAAGGTAGTGCCGGAATCCTGCACCGTCACTTCCGCATTGGGATCATTCTTGGTCGACGTTTGGCCCGACGTGGCTTGCTGTGGTGAGGCAGCGGGGCTTGGCGGCTGCTGCGCGCGTACCGGCACAAGCACCGCCGGCGCAGCCATAACTACTGCAGTACCCAGGAGCAGCCAGCGCTTCCTGACCGCGTGGAACCGTGTGTGATGCATTCCTCGCCCTGCCCCCATTTGCGAGCTGGCAGTACCGCTGCTACTCGCCCACTCATCTCCCTGCGCGGGTGGGACACCCTGACTATACCCCGGGGCGTTCCTTTGTCAACGAAGCTTCTTTCTGCGTCAGGGCGATTGCCGCCGTCTGCGATTGCCAGGAATCTTCCTGAATCGCATCATCAAACCTGTCTGCCAGCCGTAGCTCTCGGCGCGGGTTTGTTGCGCGTGGGCAATCAGTTTTTCAGTGTATAATCCGGGGCATTCGCTCCTGAATGGGTGGCTCTTGACTTCTGCGCAAACTACAAATCTGTGGGTTCCCGTCTGTTGCGAGCGCGTCATGCGCTACAACATGTTTTTTCAACAGGACGGCACTGGCTACGGTGCACTGGTCTGTTCCGTCTGCAATAAAAACGTGGCTTTCGAGCTCGAGCATCAAGCCGACTTGTCCGCCTACGGCGAAGGCTGCCGCGTGCTCAGCATGCTCGGTGCCCCGAAACCGCCAAGCACGCCGCGCCAAAAACCGGCCGGGGACTCTGCTTTGAACGACCAAACCCTGTGATCTGGATAGAAGGGCTCTGAGCGCGACTCGCCCATGATTGGCCAGACGATCTCTCACTTCCGCATCATCGACAAACTGGGCGCTGGTGGAATGGGTGTGGTCTTCAAGGCGCTCGACACTCGCCTCGACCGCTTTGTTGCCTTAAAATTCCTGCCCGATAACATGGTGCAGGACTCCCAGGCTCTCGAACGTTTTCGTCGCGAAGCTCATGCCGCATCGGCTCTCAATCATCCCGGCATCTGCACCATCTACGACATTGGCGAACACGATCATCGCCCTTTCATCGCCATGGAATTCATCGATGGCGAAACCCTGCGTCAATACATCCACGGCCAACCTCTTCCTGTCGATCAGATACTCGATTTCGGCATTCAGATTGCCGATGCCCTCGACGTCGCTCACTCCCAAGGCATCATCCATCGCGACATCAAGCCCTCCAACGTCTTCATCACCAAACGCGGCCAGGCCAAGATCCTCGATTTTGGTTTGGCCAAGCTTGTTGCCAAAGATTTTCCTCTGGATTCCCCCAGCTCCTCTTCCGCCTCAACTCAGGATGCCCTCTCCATCGTCGGCATCATCAGCGGCACACCCGCTTATATGTCGCCCGAACACGTTCGCGGCGATGACCTGGACCGCCGCACCGATATTTTCGCGCTAGGTCTCCTGCTTTATGAAATGGCCACCGGCCACCAGGCCTTCGGCGGGAGAACGGGTGGCGCGATCATCGAAGCCATTCTCACCCGCACTCCTCCTCCCCCGCGCGCGCTGAACCCGCAGATTCCCCCGCAGCTCGAGGAAATCACCAATAAGTGCCTGGATAAGGACAGAAATCTTCGCTACCCAACCGCCGCGGCAGTCCGCTCTGATCTTCAGCAATTGAAACGATTGTCCGAATCCGGCCAGATCACCGCGACCACTGCGTCGGTCGCAGCCGCGATCCCAGCCATTGGCGTGCCCCCTCCTCCCGAGCACCGCTTCGGCTGGAAATCGATCGTCGCCGCAACTGCGCTGCTCGCACTCCTTGCTTTTGCTGGATGGTTCTACCTTTCCCACCGCGCCCATGGCTTGACTCAGATGGACACCATCGTTCTCGCCGACTTCACCAACAAAACCGGCGATGCCATTTTTGACGACACCCTCCGCCAGGGACTTGCCGCACAGCTTCAGCAATCTCCCTTCTTGAGCCTCGTCTCCGAACAGCGCATCCAGCAAATTCTGCGCCTGATGGGCCTTCCACCCGACAGCAAAGTTTCACCCACCATCGCAGGCGATCTCTGCCAGCGTGCCGGCAGCGCCGCATACTTGACCGGCGCTATCTCCAACATCGGCACTCAATATGTGATTGGCGTCAGCGCCGTAAATTGCCGCACCGGCGACTCTCTTGCCGAAGAGCAATTCACCGCCAACGGCAAGGAAAACGTTTTGAAGGCGCTGGGTGAAGCCTCCACCAAGTTGCGCGAAAAACTGGGGGAATCCCTCAAAACGGTCCAGAAACTCGATACACCCATCGAGCAGGCCACCACGCCTTCTCTCGAAGCACTCCAGGCCTATAGTCTCGGGCGCAAAACCATGCTGGGCAAAGCAGACTACACTGCCGCCTTGCCGCTATTCGAGCGCTCCATCCAGCTCGATCCGAATTTTGCTATGGCTTATGCCAACCTTGGCACCGCCTATCACAACCTCGGTGAAAAAAGCCTCGCCGCGGAAAATACCCGCAAATCTTATGAACTCCGCAGCCGCGTCAGTGAATGGGAGAAGTTCTACATCGAATCCCACTACCATCACTTCGTCACCGGCGACCTGGAGAAGGCTCGTCAGTCTTATGAGCTGTGGGCGCAGATCTATCCTCGCGAGCAGGTGCCGCCGATGAATCTCGGCGTCGTCTATCAAACTCTCGGGCAGTACGACAAATCCTTGAATGAATTTCGCGAGGCTCTGCGGCTCAGTCCCGCGGACAGTCTCAATTTCGCCAATCTCGTCCTGGCCTATATCCATCTGCATCGCCTCGATGATGCCCGTACCCTCGCCAACGAAGCTTTGTCGAAGAATCTTGATTCGTCCGATCTCCGCGTTTCTCTTTATCAGCTCGCGTTCTTGAAAAATGATCCGCCCGGCATGGCTCAGCAGGTTTCCTGGTCGGTTGGCAAACCTGGAACAGAAAATTCGATGCTTTATCTCGAAGCAGGCACTGCGGCCTATTCCGGCAAACTTACCGCTGCTCGCGAACTCTCGCGCCAGGCGTCCACTTCGGCCGCGCGCGCTGGCGAAAAGGAAAAGGCCGCGGGATGCGAATCCTCCGCGGCCTTGTGGGAAGCGCTTTACGGTAATGCTGCACAGGCGCGGCAAAAAGCTGCCGGCACTCTCGCTCTGTCCAACGGCCGCGATTCTCAGTTTGTCGCCGCTTTCGCCCTGGCCTTAGTCGGTGATTCTGCGCGCGCGCAGGCGCTCGCCGACGATTTGCAAAACCGCTTTCCGCAGGACACCGTTGTGCTGTTCAATTACCTGCCAACTCTTCGTGCACAGCTGCTTCTCGCTGATCCCAACAACGCGGCCAAGGCCGTCGACACCCTCTCCGCCGCTGCTCCCTACGAACTGGGGGTCCCTGGCGGCAGCACCTTCTGGACTAACCTCTACCCCGTTTACGTCCGTGGCCAGGCCTTCCTTGCCTCTGGCCAGGGAATCCAAGCCGCTGCTGAGTTCCAAAAGATCCTCGATTGGCCTGGCGTCGTGGTCAACGAACCGATTGCCGCACTCGCCCATCTCGGCCTCGCTCGCTCCTACACCCTCGCAGGCGACGCCTCCAAGTCCCACGCCGCCTATCAGGATTTCCTTGCGCTGTGGAAAGACGCCGATTCGGACATCCCCATTCTCATCGCGGCTAGAGCGGAATTCGCGAAGCTGCAATAGCTCCGAAGATAGATCGGCAGCCTAAGGATCGCAGCCGGGGCCGTCAACCGAGCCGCACTCTTTCCACAACTTCTCCCAATTCCAGATTCCGTACGCCACCTGATTCGGCAATGGAAATCCCATCTGATGCGCGAGCATACACACCTGCCCGCGGTGGTGAGCCTCATGAGAAAGCATGTAGCACAGCATTTCAGGGCCAACCGGCCAAGCCTTGGCCCAGCCGTCTCGGTGAAATTTCTGGATACGGCCCGCGCCACCGAGCGCTTCAGCGAGCATCTCCGCGCAGCGAGCCGCGCTTTCAGCCAATCCCGCGCGGGCCTGCCGAGGTGTACAATGCGCGCGGTTCAGCTGTGCGGGAACTTTCAGGTGCGGTGCCGTAAGCCTGATCCACTTGGTGCGTACGTTGTGCATATGCGTGAAGATGGCCGCAATGTTGCGGGTTTTGCCTGGCGGCTTGGCTTTCCACGCGGCAGGATCAAGATGTTGGATAAGCATCTGGTTGATGCGATCGTTGGCGGCAAAAATCTGGACTGCGGCTCGGCCGAGTGGCGTGTGGGCTTTACGTTGGCGCGTGGTCACGGATCCCTGCTCCTTGACCTGACATGTCTCTGGGCCGTCGGCTATTAAAAACGAACTCCTACCTCTTCTTTTTCGTTGCTTTCAGATTGTCGCGCGCCATCTCCAGCGCCTTCTTTACGCTTTTGCTTTCGGCAGCTCTAAGGCGCACGTGAGTCGCCCCTTGCAGTCCCCATTTCCCTTTTACCGGCGTAAATACCTCGGGTTCCTTCTTCACCAACGCGGCTTGTTGCTCCGGCGTCAACTTCACCATTGCCCATTTTTCGTCCGGATATCCCATCGTGGCAAAGATGTGTCCATCGACCCGGAAATCGGGATGGTCCATGTGCTCGTGTTCTTCCGCTCCGGGTAGACTCAGCGCTAGTTTTCGAAACCCTTCCGGTCCCATGCGCTCCTCCTGTGTTGACGCCGTTCTAATCGCATCTGGCGTGGCTACGGTACCCTTCGATGCTCCACACGTCCTGGGCCTCTACATGCCGGAGCAGATAGTGATCGCCATTCGCCACCACAACTCGAAAATAGGTTTCTCCCGGCGAATACCACCGGTCCGCCACTTCCGTGATTTCCAGGACCTCCTGCTTCAACCTCAATCGCAGCGGCCGTTCATCCGACCGATAGCCCGCGTAGCTCTCCACCCTTATTGTCTTCATCGAGCTTTCCGATCGCCTAGGCCCTTCTGCCATGAGCCGTCTCGGCATTCCACGCCGCTCCCAAAAACACGATCACCGTGGAAATTTGCATCCAGATCATCAATCCGATGACCGCCGCCAGACCGCCATACACCACGTTGTAGGGCATCCTGCGCACATATAAGCCAAACAGCGCGTTAACCACCCACCAAAGCAGGGTTGCTAGCGCTGCCCCGGGTAGAACCCCGCGCAGGCTCACTTCCTTGGGCCTGGCTACCCAATAGATCACCGTCAGGGCCGCCATCGCCAGGATCATTGCCACCACGGGAAAGAACACCAGCCACACGCCGTGCACGGAAAGGCTTCTGCCGAATTCACGTGCCATCCAGTGCCGGATCTCTCTGCCGAAAACCCCTAAAATGCCAGCAGCCAACAGGGGCGCCATGGTGATCAGAAGCAGCAGCACGCCGCGCGCCTGCCGGTGAATGAAGCCGATGTGCTCGTCGTCGCCATAGATCAGGTGAATGCCATCCATCAACAGCTTCATCACCTGAGACCCTCCCAGCAGCGTGCCCACCAGTCCCAGCACCGCATACTTCCACAGGTCTGGCCCGTGAGTAGACAGAAATTCCGACACGATTCCCTGGCTCCCGGGCGGCAAAAAACTGATGAAATCGCGGATGGCTTCTAACAGGTCGGTCTTATTTCCAAGCCAGGTAGAGGCAAACCCTGCCGCCAGCAGCAAAGTAGGGAAAAAGGCCAAAAATAGATTGAAAGCAATCGCCTGCGATATGATGCCGCACTGCGGTAATACCCGCGTAAACACCTTCCACACTCTTTTGGCCAAGTCCGACCTCGCTCCCATGCCGCATTATATCCATTGCTCGCTGTCAGGCTTCGCCTTTTAATGCTGATGCGTCCGCGCGGACCGTTCACGTCCCGCAGCCTGCTCTTCGTAGCCGGAACCCCTTACTTTCTCTGCAACCGCCGTTGCTAATCTAAGAGGACCGCGCCGCCTGCGCCGCTATACTCATACTTAGGGCCGAGTGCTCTGCTCTCGTTAACCATAACCGCCCAACGGGGTCTTTTTATGAGCAAATTCGTCATCCTATGTCTGCTTGTCTGCTTTTGCCTGGCGCCGGCGGCTCATGCGCAACTCACCGCCGCCGAATTAAGAGAGAAAGCCGCGGAAGAGGAAGTGCAGCGCCAGGAGCTGGTCACTCTTCAGAGCGAAACCGTACGCGCCATTCAAATGAATAACAGCGCCTTCTTTCGGCGTGTCTACAGCGACGATTTCATTGGCACCGCTCCCTCCGGCCGCGTGCTCGACAAACAGAAACTCCTCGCCACCTTGCAGTCAGACTCCTCCTCCACCCAATACTCCGCTTTCATCGCCACCGATGTCCGCGTGCGCATTTACGAAACTACCGCCGTCGTCACTTGTTTATGGTCGTCACGTGGAGTCTCCGAAGGCCGAAATTTCTCGCGACAATCCCGCGTCACCACGGTCTACATGTACACGCTGCGTGGGTGGCAGGCCGTCGCCCGCCAGGAGACGCAACTTCCCGGATAAGCGGTTTGCCTCGCACCTGCCGTTGTGCGCGTGAGCTTCCTATATTCGCATCCGTGTCATCTAAAGGCCCAAGGGCGGCCTGCGCTACACGATTCGCGGCTCCTGTCGTACACTCTGCTTACCTCACGGATGGAAGGATGATGGCATGTCACCAGTGTTTGCAAACGGAAGCACACCCGCTTCGCTCGACCTCTGGAACGTATTGTTCAACGCGCCTCCTATAGATTGCGGTTTCGGAAGCGCCGCCTCCAAATGATGCGAGGATTTCGCTATCCGCGGCTCGTTGCGCTGTTCGTTCTTCTCTTGCCCACGCCCGGCGGCTTCACCCAAGCGCAATCACAAGCTGCGAAAAAATCCACGTGGCAATCCATCGAATTCGGCATTGTTAAGCTGAATGATGCGGCGCCAATTTCCTGGAACATTTATCACGGCGAAAAAAAAGGAGTGCTGCTGGTGCGCTTGTGGAAGAGATATTTGCTGATCAGAGTGCAGGACGAAGAGGCCTTCGACATCGATCCGCAGAAGATCACGGTCAAAGACAACGCTGTCGAATGGTCGCTTGCCGATGTGCCCGACCAACCCATTGACGCCCCGGAATGGAAAGATCGCAACGTTGGCTTAGTCGAGCGGATCCGATTCCGTCTCGGCAAGGATGGCCATTTCCTGGAAGTGCAAATCCCGGTCGCTGCCAATGGCCGGCCGCTCTACTAGGCCTCACCGAAAATAGTCAGTCTAGTTCTGCGGCGAAGTGCCGCTCTCCGGGCCCCACGACGCTCCGTTTGGACCGCCCTGCCGGTACACTCCATAAAACCACGGGATGCCCAACGCGCCAGGCTCAACGCCAACCACAATCTTGTCGCCTTCATGGAAGCGGTCGAAATCGTCGGAGTCCACGGCTAGCCGCTCATACCGCCGGTCAGGACGCCACGAATCCACAAACAGGCGCCGCGTGCCTCGCACCACGCCTTTCATCTGATAGCGGCCATCCACCACGCTATTGTGGTAGGTCACGTGTTTGGGTGAGTCCATCCTTCCGTTCAGAAACAATGCCACGGAAAAAATGAACGGCACGGGAATCAGCCCGGTGAACAAGTGCCGCAGCAATTGCAGATCTTTGCGAGCCCGCGCTCCGCGATCCAGAAACACCGCCATCGCCAGCGCCAAAAAAAACACCACCCCAAAGAACACCAGCATCGCGTCGATATCCAGCGGCGCATAAATCTGGCTGACATATGGAAACAGCAGCGAGCCCGCCAGGAAAATCGCGGTCTGTACCAGCAGCCGGCGGCGAAACACCAGTTCCGCGGCGGCCGGCGTCAACCCGCACACCGTGCACTGCGCACCGTTCAGTTCCGCACCACAGTCGAGACAACGGGTCATGAGAAATAGTATACGGCGGGTTAATTTCCTGCCGCTAGTTTCGCGAGCAGCTCCTGGAAGTGCGCCTGTTGGTCCTCACGGACTTCCACCGTTACGCCCATCCCATGTCCCGGCTCTACCCGCTTCACCGAGCATTCCAACCACAGGGCACGCTGCGCGCTCATGCGCGCGCGAAATCCAGCTCCTACCCAGAGCACATCCTCTGATTCGATGAACATTCCGCCGGCGCTGATGTCTCTGGTGCGGCCTTTCAGCCAGGCAGACCCCCATTCGATTTCCAACGCAGCTTGGTAGCGGTACCGCGGAGCTCGCCGCTTCTCATTCCGGCGATGCCCCCTCTCCCCTGTCGCCATGGACTCGACGCCCCCTCCGAAGCCAGCGGCGCGCCCATCGAGCCCTAACAGCGTGCCTCTGTTCCGAAGATACGACGAGGAACCGTTACAACGGTATGACACCGGCCCATAGTGTTTTGTTCCAGCCATTTGCCACTTAGGCACACACTTAGCGCCAGCTTTGTCCGCCGCCGTACACAACAGGCTTGCTGAGCATGCACGCCAGAATGCGCTAGAATTCCTTTTGCCGCCCCAGCCCACTCGACGCCACTTCAAGGACATCACCGATGCGCGAATCGGGTCTATTCCACCATCTCATCGCCGAGGAATACTCCGGGGAAAGCCTGGCGAAAATCGAAGAAATCCTCGCGTCCTATCGCACCCACGAAATTCTCCCCATTGCTCATGGATTATTCACCGCCAGCCCCAGCCAAGCCCCGGATTCCCTCACTGGTTATCAAAACGTCTGGATCCGCGACAATGTGATGGTCGCAAACTCCTTTCACCTTCGCGGCCAGCTTGCTCCGGCAATCGCCTGCATGAAGGGGCTGACGCTGTTCCTCGAAACGCAGCGCCCGCGCTTCCGCGAAATCATTGCCGACGCAACGCGTTCCTTGAAGGAAGACGCCAACCGCCGTCCGCATATTCGTTTCACCGCGCAGTCGCTCGGCGAACTCCCCGAAAAATGGCCGCATGCGCAGAACGATGCGCTGGGCCATGTCTTGTGGTTCCGTTTTGTCCTTGCCAACGAAGGCTCACTGCCCTTGACCGCGGAAGACTACGAAGTGTTCCGGCTATTCCCGGATTACTTCGAAGCTATCGAGTACTGGCGCGATGAAGACAGCGGCGCGTGGGAAGAAGGTCGCAAGGTCAACAATTCCAGCGTGGGCGCGGTCGTCGCGGGCCTGCAACAGATGCGCAAGTACTTTTCCGATTCCTCGCCCGCCAGCGCGCCAGGAGTTGTACCCATCTCCACCTCGCCCGCCGAAAAGCTCGACGCACTCATTGAAAAGGGCATCGATCGGCTCGCCACTACGCTGCCCTTCGAAGCGCCGCGCGAACGCATGGTCGACTCCGCGCTGCTGTTTCTACTTCATCCCCTGAACGTCATTGCTTCGCGACCGATGCAGGACGCCATCCTGAATCTGGTGCAAGCCCGGCTGAAGAGTCCTTACGGCATCAAGCGCTACGCCGGCGATTCCTATTTCGGCCAGGATTACGACGAGTGGTTTTCTCCCAGCCAAATGAGCAGCGACTTCAGCGATCGCCTGGATTTTCGCGACGCCTTTCTGCAACCCAACCGCGAAGCGCAATGGTGCATCTTCGATCCGCTGCTCTCCACCATTTACGGCCAGCGCTTTCTCGCCGATCCCGCCGACAAAGCCAGCTTCACCAAACAGATTTACTACTTCAATCGCTCACTGGCTCAGGTCACCGCCGACGGACAATGTCCTGAACTTTACTTCCTCAAGCAGGGGCGTTATGTTCCCAATGCCCACACTCCGCTGGCGTGGACGCAGGCAAACCAGGCACTCGCTCTCCATCTGGTGAAAAAATCCGTCGAGGTATCCCGATGAAAGCTCTTCTGAATTGCAAAATGTTGCTGCTGCTCTGTGCTGGCGCATTGCTTCTTCCCGGCGCATCGTTTGCCCAGGTGCACCGCGACTCGCTGGCTCAGACTCCTCCCATGGGCTGGAACAGCTGGAACAAGTTTCAATGCAACGTCAGCGAGGATCTGATCAAATCCGTGGCCGACTCCGTCGCCACCAATGGCATGAAAGACGCCGGCTACGAATATATTGTGATCGATGACTGCTGGCAGATCAGCCGCGACGACAACGGAAACATTGTCCCCGATGCGCAGCACTTCCCTTCCGGCATCAAGGCCCTCGCCGATTACGTGCATTCCAAGGGACTGAAATTCGGCCTTTACTCCGACGCTGGAACTCAAACCTGCGCCGGGCGCCCCGGCAGCCAGGGCCACGAATATCAGGATGCGATTCAGTACGCGCGCTGGGGCATTGACTACCTGAAGTACGACTGGTGCCACACCGAAACGCGCAATGCCGAAGAAGCCTACACCACCATGAGCAACGCGCTGCTCTCCACTGGACGCCCCATCGTCTTTAGCATGTGCGAATGGGGAACCGCCAAGCCCTGGCTTTGGGCCAAGGGCATCGGCAATCTTTGGCGCACTACCGGCGACATCACCGATCACTTTGCAGGCAAGGGCAAATGGCCTGACGGCAACTGCTGCTGGGTCGGTATGGTCGATATCGTCGAAATGCAGAATGGCATCGAAACCTACGCCGGCCCCGGCCACTGGAACGATCCTGACATGCTGGAAGTGGGCAACGGTGGCATGACCAACCCCGAATACCAGACGCACTTCAGTTTTTGGGCCATGCTTGCCGCGCCGCTCATGTCGGGCAACGATGTGCGCTCCATGACGCCGGAAATCAAAGAGATTCTTACCAACAAAGAAGTAATCACCATCGACCAGGACAAGCTGGGCCGCCAGGGACGCCGCATCAGCCAGAATGGCGAGCTGGAAATTTGGGCCCGGCCTCTCAGCGATGGTGGACGCGCGGTGATTCTATTCAACCGTGGCACCTCCGAAAGCGAGATCAGCGTCACCTGGGAGCAGATTGCCTATCCGAACCACCTTTCGGCCAAAGTTCGCGACCTTTGGGCCCACAAGGACCTTGGCTCATTCACCGGTGGCTACTCTGCGAAAGTAGCTCCCCATTCCGTGGCCATGCTCAAAGTATTGCCGTAGTTTCCACAACACGAAAAATTCAATCTTGCAGCCGCCAAGCCGGCGTGCTACCTTGAGCGAACAAAAGGCGAACGACTGGAGCTGCTCCTATGCCCGATTCCCTTGCTGTCCGCTTGGCGCAAATCTCTCCCTTGGACCCGCTCGAGCCGCCTCGCACCACCTCATCCCTTGCTCGCGTTTCCCAGGTTCTCGATACCTTCGCTTCTCGTGACCATACCGGCGAAGTCCTGACCGCCGTCAGGCACTATCCCGCGCGCGAACCACAGTGGGCAAATTTTCCCGCGTGGCTCAACGCTGATCTGCGCGCCGCCTACAACGCCAAGGGCATCCGCCAGCTTTATACTCACCAGGCCGCCGCCGCGGAAGCCGTCCATGCTGGGAAGAACGTCGTCATTGTTACGCCCACCGCCTCGGGCAAAACTCTTTGCTACAACCTGCCGGTGCTCGACGCCATTCTTGCTGACACCGACACTCGCGCGCTTTACCTGTTCCCCACCAAAGCGCTGGCGCAGGACCAGCTCGCGGAACTTTACGACCTGAATCAGCGCCTCGACAATCGCTTTGGCGTGTTCACCTATGACGGCGACACTCCCAGCGACGCCCGCAAGTCTATCCGCGAAAAGAGCCATATCGTCCTCACCAATCCAGACATGCTGCATACCGGCATCCTTCCTCATCACACCCGCTGGACTCGCCTGTTTGAAAATCTGCGCTACATCGTGCTCGACGAACTGCACACCTACCGCGGCGTCTTCGGCAGCCACCTTTGCAACGTGCTTCGCCGTCTGCAACGCATCGCTCGTTTCTATGGACGCGAGCCGCAATTCATCTGCTGCTCCGCCACCATCGCCAATCCCGGCGAACTCGCTTCCAACCTGATCGAAAATGGCGTGGAAGTGCAATCGGAGAACGGCGCGCCTGCCGCGGAAAAGACCTTCGTCTTCTATAACCCGCCGGTTGTGAACCGCGCGCTGGGCATTCGCCGCAGCTACATCAATGAGTCTTCCCGCGTGGCCCAGGAATTCCTGAAACACGATTTGCAAACCATGGTGTTCGCCAACTCGCGCCTGTATACCGAATTGATTCTCACTTACCTGCAACAAGCCAACCCGCAGCTTCCGGGCAAGCCCGAAACGATTCGGGGCTATCGCGGCGGCTATCTTCCCAGCGAACGCCGTGAAATCGAGCGCGGCCTTCGCGACGGGCGTATTCGCGGCGTGGTCACAACCTCCGCCATGGAATTGGGCATCGACGTTGGCTCGCTGGACTCCGTCGTGATGGCCGGCTATCCCGGCACCATTGCCGCCACCTGGCAACGCGCCGGACGCGCCGGACGCCGCAGCGGAAGTTCCTGCGCCGTGCTCGTGGCTTCGTCGTCGCCGCTCGACCAGTTTATCGTTCGCCATCCCGATTATTTTTTTGGCAACACCCCGGAGCACGCGTTCATTCAGCCGGACAACCTGGAAATCCTCATCAATCATCTGAAGTGCGCGGCATTCGAACTGCCCATTCATCCCGAAGAGAAATTCGGCGCCGTGGACTTGGCCGATCTCTGCGCCCGCCTCGCCGAAGCGGGCTATTTGCACCTTGCGGGAGAAAATTATCACTGGACCAGCGACGCCTATCCTGCCGACACCATCAGCCTGCGCTCCGTCACCAGCGATAATTTCGTGATCATCGACATTACCGGCGAGCCCCTGGTAATTGGTGAAGTCGATTTCGTCAGCGCACTTACCACCGTCCACGAAAAAGCCATTTACATTCACGGCGGCCAGCAATATCACGTCGAGCATCTGGACTTCAAAGAACGTAAAGCCTACGTGAAGCAGGTGGACGTGGATTACTACACCGATGCGATTCGCTATACCCAGGTGCGCGTCCTGGAAATCGCCGCCACCGCATCGTTTCAAACCGCGAACAATGTCATCCTGAGCGATGCGAAGGATCTCATCCGCAGCACCCCCACGCTCTCAACCGCCAGCACACATTCTCACGGCGACGTCCTGGTGCGCTCCCAGGTTGTCGGCTTCAAGAAAATCAAGTTTTTCACCAACGAAAACGTGGGCGCCGGCACTCTCGAGCTTCCTGAAAACGAAATGCACACCACTTCTTACTGGATCACGCTCGGCCGCCCGCTACTGGAATCGCTTCCCTACTCCATCAGCGAGCGCCAATCTGGCATGTTCGGTTTGCTGCATGCCCTGGAAACCATCGCTACTCTGTTGCTCATGTGCGATGGCCGCGACCTCGGCACCGCCATCGGCGAAAAGCCACCTGCGCCGGGAGTTGAGTCCGAAGAAATGATGCCGGTGCGCGTGGAAGACGCCGCGGGTGCCGACACCAACGAATTCTTCGAGCCCAATCTGTACCTGTTCGACGCTTATCCCGGCGGCATTGGCTTCTCGGAACCGTTGTTTCGCGCGCACGATTTGCTGGTTCAAAAAACACGTGAGTTAATTCGCGCTTGCCCCTGCGAAGCGGGCTGCCCGTCGTGCGTCGGACCCGCGGGCGATCTGGCGCCAAAAGCGAAGGAAGCCGCGTTGGCCATCCTGGATCGGCTGATGGCATGAAATCAGGAGCGCTATTACTTTCGTGAATGCCTCGGACAAATTCGCACGCCTCGCTGCGTTAAAGCCCGCGCACGCTATGCCTTCGCGACCCACAGCTCTTCGCACGCCCAACGACAATGATGAAGTCGCGCGGCTGCTGGGAGCAGGCGTCGCTTGTAACCACTTTGGCGAACACCTTGTCGTGCGCAACTGGTTTTCCACCCCGGAGTTTTCCGCGCCTTCCTCCGTCGCGCTAGAACTGCTGTGCCGCACTCGCGACGAAGTGGCCTCTCGCCGCACGCGCGCCGCGTTGGAGAATCCGGACCGTTGGCTTTTCCTCGACACCGAAACTACCGGCCTGGCTGGCGGCACCGGCACCTACGCGTTTCTGATCGGCCTGGCCTGGTGGGATGCCGGCGGCCTGCAGGTCGAGCAGCTGTTTCTGCGCGATTTCTCCGAAGAATATTCGTTGCTGCATGAACTTGCGGCGCGCATCGCGGAGCGCCCCGTACTTGTCACCTTCAACGGCAAAACCTTTGATTGGCCGCTGCTCGAAAGCCGCTTCACCATGACCCGCTCCATCAAGGTTCCGCAACTTTCCGCGCATCTCGATTTGCTTCATCCCGCTCGCGCGCTTTGGAAGCTTCGCCTCGGCTCCGTTCGCCTGGTCGAACTCGAACGCCACGTCCTGGATGCTTCCCGCCTTGGCTGGAACCGCGAAGACGAAGTCATCTCCTCTTTGATTCCGCAACTTTATTTCGACTATCTTCGCGGCGGCTCTCCGTATCCGCTCGCTGGCGTCCTGAAACACAATCAGATGGACCTGCGTGGACTGGCCGCTCTCTACGGCAAAATCAATTCCCTGCTGGATGAACGCGAAGCCTCTCTTACCAGCACCGATTCACTGGACCTTTTTGGGCTCTCCCGATACCTCACTCGACGCGGTGAAACCGACCGCGCCCATTCGGTTTGTTCCCAGGCAAGAGACGCCGGCTTGCCCGCCGTATTCCGCTCGCAAGCCACGCGCGAACTCGCATTTCTTGCCAAACGCCGTGGCGATACAGCAGCTGCTTCCTCTCTTTGGCACGAGCTGGTGAACGATCCGCAAGACGGTATCATCGCGTGCGAGCAACTGGCCATCCATTACGAACGCCGCGAAAAAAATTACGGCCGCGCCATCGAATTCACGCAACTTGCGCTCCTGAAACTTTTCCGCCAGCGCCTCCCTTCCCGCGACCTGTCTGGCGTCGCCCGCATCGCCCGGCTGCAGGAAAGGCTGACGTGCCGTCTGGACCGTCTACGGCATCGAATGGAAAGACTCCGAATCGCCACTTCGGAACCTCTGCTTGCGGATTCGGCCGTGGCAAGCTCCGGCGGCGCTCGCCGCATCAGTTGATTTCCTGTTCCCCGTAGAATTCTGTCGAGTTTGGAGGTACAAATCGGATGGAATCTTCAGCCACAAAACAGCAATCTAGTGCCGAGGGAACCATGGCCACGACGCAGAATTCTTACTTCCACACCGAGCTCGAGCTACGCCGCAAGCAACTGCTCGCGGCCACGCGCGCCGACGCGCACGAAGCTTCTCTTCATCAACTGCTCGCCAGCGTTGACGAGGCCCTCGACCGGCTGCATTCCGGCACCTTCGGCATCTGCGAAACCTGCCACGACAGCATCGAGGCCGATCGCCTGCTGTGCAATCCCCTACTGCGCTTCTGCCTCGACCATCTTTCGCAGGACGAACAGCGCGCGCTCGAACGCGATCTCACTCTGGCTGCGGGCTTTCAGCGTACACTTCTTCCGCGCTCCGACTGGTCCATCGATGGCTGGCAAGCTTGCTATCACTATCAGCCCGCCAATCTGGTCAGCGGCGATTACTGCGACCTGATCGAATCCGACGGCTCGTTTCTGTTTCTGCTGGGCGACGTTGCGGGCAAGGGCGTAGCTGCTTCCATGTTGATGAGCAATCTCCACGGAACATTTCGCACCCTCGCCGGGCAGCGCCTGCCTCTCTGCGAGCTGGTGACTCATGCCAACCGGCTGTTCTGCGATAGCACCACCGCCGGGCAATTCGCCACCATGATTGTAGGCGCAGCTTATCCGGACGGAAAAGTCGAATACGTCAGCGCCGGGCATCTTCCGCTGCTGCACGTTTCGGCTTCGGGAGTTTCTTCGCTCGAGGCCACGGGCGTGCCCTTGGGAATGTTCTGCACCACGAAATTTCCTGTGCGCGAACTGAGCCTGGCGCCAAACGACAAGCTTCTGCTCTATACCGACGGGCTTACGGAAGTGTTCAATCGCGCCGGTGATGAATATGGCCTGGGCCGTGTGCACTCCCTCGCCAAGCGCCACGTAGCCAGCCGGCCCGACGAACTGCTTTCCGCCTGTCTCGACGAAATCCACAATTTTTCGGCATCTGCCAAGCAACAGGACGATCTCACGCTCATGGTCCTGCACCGCGCCAACTAGGTTGCAGGCAAACTACGACGCTAACGAGAGGCCCCGTCATGGGCCTCTTTCCATCTTTCTCACTTTTACCTGGAAGTCTTGATTTGCGCGCCGGCGGCCTTGTTTCCCGGCTCGGGCAGCGCTTCCCACCCAAGCGTTTTCATCCATTGTAAATATTGCGCGCGATCGCCGCCTTCCAGCGTCACGCACTCGCTTCCGGCACATCGCAAGAAGACTCCACCGCCCCCGGCATCGAATGTGAACAGGTTCGGCCGGCGAAATAGGTTCGTGCGATCGATATACTTCTTTTCCAACGCCTCTGAGTACTGCCCGAAAAACCGCCCTGCGGCCTCCGGTGTCGCGAACCGCACTCGCGTCACTAGCAGCAGCCTCTTCGCGTCCTTCCACTCATACGTTGCGTAGATGTCTCCATTCCAATCTACGGAAAGATTCTTGGCGCGCTCTTCGTCCAGAAATTGCTTCAAAACCTCTTTCCAGCCGAACTCGCCCATGTAGTTTTCTTCCAGCAGCACCCAAGGCTTACCGGGAAAATCCGCCGGCAATTCCAACTTGATTGGCGGCGCCACTTTTCCCGCACGATACAGCTCCGGGTGCATGATCTGCTGCGTATTCGCGGGCGGCCTGGCGAATACGCCGGCAAATCCGTTCCAGCCATCCGCCTTCAGTATCGACATGGAAAACGTCAGCCCGCTGAAATACGGAAACATCAGCGAATCTTTAATGAATGGCGGCGCTTTCTTCAGCATCGGCGTCGCGCTCAGGTCCCCTACGAATATTTCCGGATCGATGTCGGGCAGTTCGCGCAATTTCAGGCCCTTGTCCCTCAGGGTGTAGTCCAGCATCCCCGCCATGGCGCTGCCTTCCAGCACCGATTCGCGGGCCAGTTCGGCGTCATCGTTCGGGCGTGCCGCCTTAACCCACGGCTCAATGGAAAATTGCTGGTCCTGAAGCGCATGCGTCAACTCGTGCGACATCACCATGCGCTGGTCTTCCGGCGCGATCCAGTCCGCAATATAGAACTCGTGCGCTTTCGGATCGTATAAACCGGCGATTTGTTCCGTGAGCAACTGCACCAGAAAATTCTCAAGGTCGAATCCCTTCGGAATCAAGCCGAAGGCTTCCGCGCTGCGCGTGGAGGCATAGCGTTCCTTGGCATCCTTCTCATCATCCATCTGCTTGAGCACATAGGCGTGGATTTCCTCCCGCGAGCGCATGGTCTTCTTCAGTGGAGTCTTCAGCTTCCACCCGGTGATCTCGCTCATGTCCTTCAGCACTTCGTCAGCCGTCGCCGCGAATTCCGCAGTGTTTTTCCCGGAAGCTGGCGCAGACGGAGCCGGGGCAGCCTGCTGAGCTTTCAGAAAGGAAGTGTGTATCAGCAGGAACGCAAGAATCGTCAAATGACGAGCGAAGTAACGCCGGAAATCATGTCTAAAAGGCATACCTTGGAAGGATATCAGATTCATTTGGCGTTCTCTGTTACTGGAGGAAGCAACGCCCCTCGATTTGGAGAGCATCCGTTGGACTGTACCAGCCGCCTGCATGTACCTGATTTTTCCACAGGCCGGGGGTCCTGTTCCGTATTCAGAACTAGTAATTAATTCGTATAGTGTATATACCTTTAGTAAGAGTGACGAAAGGAATATAACATATGCAGCCACCGGGCTTACGATTAAGACGCCTTCGCGAGCGCCTCGGTCTCAGCTATCGTGACGTCGAGCGCGCCAGCTTTCAGATCGCCCTCAATCGCGGTCGCCCCGATTTCATCCTCCACATCAGTCGTCTGGCTGACATCGAAAACAACAACGTCGTGCCTACACTCTACAAACTCTTCTCGCTCGCGGCCATTTATCATCTCGATCCTCTCGAACTCTCCGCCTGGTACGAAGCCCCGTTCCTACAAGCCTCTCACGCGGGTGCCTCCCTTCCTCCTCCTCGCACCCACCTGGCTGAATCCTTCCTCCCTCCTCCCATCCCCATTCACGCCGAGGGTTCGTCTGACGCCAACGTCACTTCTCTTCTTGCTCATTTCTCCACTGCGCTTGGTGGCTTCCAAAACAGCTCTTCGCCGTCCCAGGGACGCTTTCGCTATGGGTACATTGGCTTGTTGGACCGGCGCATGGCCCCGATCCTGCGCCCTGGAAGCGTGGTAATTATCGACACTTCAATCCACACCATTGATGATTCGGCTTGGTCCAGTGAATACGATCGCCCGCTTTATTTCGTTGAGCTTCGCGAGGGTTATCGGTGCGGTTGGTTCTACAGGAGCAAGTCTACATTGATCATGCAGCCCCACACCCTCTCCCACTGTGCGCCAGAGGTGTGGCGCACTCCCGACGAAGCGGAACTGATCGGCCAGGTCGTCGGCATCTCCACGTTTTTCAGTGCTTCGGGGGCGTATTGCGCAGAAGTTCGCACAGAGCGGCCGTATTTGAGCAGAAGAGCTCTTTAAGATAGTCCGGAGCCTGTGGTGGCATCCACGAGCGCGTAGTTTCGACGCAGTGTTTGTCGTTCCACTCGATTCCGTTCGGCAGCGCATTCACATACGTTCGCAGATCCTCTTCCTGCTGCGCCAATGGCATCTCCAGCAGGCGCTCGAACATTTCCTCGTGGCACTTTGCTATCGCCTCCGCTACTGGCTCTTCGCCATACACCGCCGCGAGCTTCTCGTGCGCACATTTCCCTGTGTTTGGATCCCTCAATCCCGCCAGATACGCCAATCGTCCATACGTGCCGTTTAAAGGCTCCAAGTAGTGCACTACCAGGTCGTACAGAATCTTGCGGTGGATTTGTAGCTGCTTCAGCATTCCCGTCCTAGCGTTCCGTGTTGTTCCGCGTCCGGAACATTTTGCTGCCACTCGGTGCCACTTCAAATCCCTCCGCCATTGTTGGCATCAGGAGGGATTCTTCATGCAAAAGAAATTCACGACTTTCTGCGTTGCGCTGGTGCTTGTAGTAATGCTACTGGTCGCGGTACCCGGGGTCAACTACTCTTCAACTGTACCGGTTTGGAATAATGGCTCTCAATTGGCTGACGGCATCCCAATGCCTCCTCCCAAGCCGCCCAAGACCGGTTTTGCCTCCCGATGTAATCATCGCCGACGGCATCCCCATGCCGCCTCCCAAACCACCGAAGACCGGGTACATTTCGTAACCACAAGCCCATTCTGCGCGAGGGCGATTTGAGGCCTCTCATGTCGCCTTCGCTCCCCCGAAAGAACTCGTTCCCTTGTCCTATTTACTTCCAAGTCACGTAATGTTACTGTTGGGACGCCATGAGCGCCCTGCTCACTCTCCGCAATATCTTCTGGGCGGCCACGACCCTGTGCGAACTTGTCTTAATTATCTATCTGATTCGCGGCAAGCTTGTTCGTTCGCACTTCTGGCTCTTCTTGTATCTCTGTTCTACCGTTCTCCAAAGCGTTTTGGGTGTGATTACTTACAGCCTGTTGAACGACTTCACGGGAGCAGCCACGCGGAACATCATCTGGAGCAGTCAGGCTGTGGTGATTACCATGCGGTTCTGTGCTGTATGTGAAATGGGGCGCCGAATCCTGGCCCGTTTCTCCGGTATCTGGGCCCTGGCTCAACGGCTGCTGTTGATTGTCGCTGCCGCGGTCATAATCTACACCGCCGTGTTTTCCGACAAGGGTCTTTCCATGATGATTCTTACGGTCGATCGTGGCGCTGAGCTCGCCATCGCCGCCTTTATCGTCGGCCTGCTGCTTTTTGCCCGTTACTATATGTTGGAAATCAACCCGCTCGATCGCGCGCTCTCAATCGGTTTCTGTTTGTATTCTTGTTTCTATGTAATCAACGATTCCCTGCTCGAAAAATGGATGGAGCCGTACGTGGGATTTTGGGGTTTCATGGATATCATCACCTTCCTGGCTTGCTTGCTGATCTGGATTCAAGCGGTTCGCGCCTATGCTCCCGCCCGTGTATCCGTTGCCCCCAAGACCGTTCCTTCCGATTTGTATGGAACGCTGTCGCCCGAGGTGAATACCCGTCTCCGGCTGCTGAATGATCAATTGGCTCAACTCCTTCGCTCGGAAAGTTCGCGCCTATGACTTTTGCTCCACTATTTTTTATACTTGCTGCCCTGGTTCTTCTTGGGCTGCTGGGTTACGCGGTTCGCCCGATTGAGAAGCGCACCCTTTCCCCCGAGTCCGTTTTTGAGGCCCTCTCAGAACCGCGCCATTCCTTCCGGCTTCCCCAGATTCTTCAGTCCCTTCAGCCTTCTGACACTGAGTTTTTGGAACGACGTGGCCTGCATTCGCTTCGCCGGAGGATTCGCTCGGAACGCACACAAATCGCCATCCGCTATCTCAGCCTTCTCGAATCAGACTATGAAACGCTGTTGGAAGCCTCTCGCATTCTCGCGGTCATGTCGCCGGAAGTCGTCCCCATGCAGGAATTCGAACGCCTGCGCCTCAGCTTCACATTCGCCAGAAATTGCTTCCTGATGCGCCTCAGACTGCGCATGGGTCTGGCACCCTGGAAGGGCTTTACCAAGATTTCGGATATGGCCACAACGATGTCGTTTCGGATGGAATCAGCGACTTCGCAAATCGGCCTTCAGGCGGCCCTTGCCGGCGATTCCGCTTCATTCATGGACGAACGGGGCAGCAGCGGGCGCTAGTTTCTCTTCCTTTGCGCGGCTTCCCTTGCGCTCTGGCAATTCCACACGAAACGTTGCCCCACCCGTTGGCTGGTTCTTCACCTGAATCGTACCGCCGTGTTCGGTGATGATTCCATAGCAGATGCTTAGCCCCAGGCCGGTCCCTTTTCCCACCGGCTTCGTTGTGTAGAACGGATCGAATACTCGTGAGGCATCCTTCACGCCAGGTCCGCTGTCGGTAAATTCGATGAACACCACGTGCTCTTCCGCGTCGGTGCGAACCCACAAATCGCCGTCTTCCCCGTTTTCCAGAATGGCATCGAGCGCGTTGTTGATCAGGTTCAGAAAAACCTGCTGCAACTGATGGGCATCGGCGCTGATCTCCGGCAAATTCTGCGAAAGGTCCAGGTGCACGCGAATCTTTCCCATGCGCAAATCGTAGTCACGCAGGGCCAGCGTATCTTCCAGAATGGTGTTCACGCGAACCGGCATGCGTTCGGGCTTGTGCTGCCGCGCAAAGCTCAAAAGATTCTGCACGATGCGATGGGTGCGTTGAGCCTGCTTGTATATCTTTTCGGTGTAGCCGATGGCCAACGGGCCCACCTGCCCGCTGGACGTCAGCAACTGGCTGTATCCCAAAATTGCCGTCAGCGGATTGTTCAGTTCGTGCGCCACTCCCGAAATCAATTGGCCCACGGCCGCAAGTTTTTCACTGTGCAGCAATTGCTCTTGCGTGCGCCGCAAATGGTCGTAAGCCTGCCGCGTTTCTTCGTACAGCAGGCTGCGCTCCACGGCGCTGGCCACCTGGCTTCCCACCGCGATCAACAAGCTGATGTCCGCCGTCGACAGTTCGCGGGCCGTGCGGCTGCCTACTCCGAGCCCGCCAATGATCTTGTCTTTGGACCACAACGGAACAATATATGCCGATACAATCCCTTCTTTTCTCTGCACGTCTCGCGCAATCGGCGGCAGCGGTAATCCGGCCATCGACAAAAACGTTGCGCGCACCGAACGGATCTGCTGCAGCAACTCTGGCGGCAGCGTCATTACCGGAAAGCTCTTGGCAAATTCCGGCCGGTGCCCGACTGATGACACTCTTTTCAGCGTCACTCCATCGCGTTCGAACAGGTACAACGACGCGGCGTCCAGCCCGAACAAGTCCAGAATTTGCCGCAAAGTTTTCTGGATGGAATCGTTCAGCTCCAGCGACGAGGCCAGCGTCTCTGCCAGTGAATTCAGCACCACCAATTCTCGGTTGCGCCTGCGAATCTCGTTTTCCGCGTGTCGTCTTTCCGTCACGTCCAGCAGGAACCCTTGATATGCAGTCACATTTCCGAACGCGTCCCGCACCGCCGTCGAAGACTCGCTTACCGTGCGCAGCTCTCCGTCTTTCCTCCTGATCTCGTATTCAAAATCATTCACTGAACCGTGTTCGCTCAACAATTTCTTCAGTCGTTCGCGCTCTGCGGGGTTCACGAACAGCGTCGCGCCAATCTCCAATTGCATCAACTCGTCGCGGTTGTCGAACCCCGTAATTCGCATCAGCGCGTCATTGAAATCCAGGAATCGTCCGGTGGCCGTGGAAATGAACACGCCTTCCTGTACGCTGGCCACCAGGGTTCGATACTTCTCTTCCGCTTTTTTCCTTTCAGTGATGTCTTTCAACACGTGAATGGTGCCAAGCTTGTGGCCGCCATGGTCCGTGAAGGTCGACGTCGACGCCAGAAAATATCCTTGCAGCCACGGGTCGGGATCATCCGCGTCGCCCGAAAGTCCCTCGCAATAGGGGCAAGTGCTGAAGGAATTAGCAAGCGGGCTGAACAGGTCGCGCACCGCCCGGCCCAGCATGGCGTGCGGCTCCCGGCCCAGCAGGTTTGCCAGACGCAAATTTCCGCGGACCACGCGGCCTTCCAGGTCGTGCACCAGGATCGGATCGCCAATGGAATCGAACGTGTACACCCACTGCTGCTGCACGGTTTTCACTTGCTCGAACAAATTTACGTTTTCCACCATGGTGCCCAGAAATTTCGCCACGTTCACCAGGTACGCCACCTCGTCCTCGTGAAATTTCTTTCCTGGCACCGCTCCCACATTCAGCATCCCTACAGGCCCTTCCTGCCCGCGCAGCGGAATGGTCACTAGTTGCGCGATTCCTGATTCCGCCATCATTCGCCGCACCTTGGGATCTTTCTCGTCTTCAAAGCGCGATATGCGATAGTCCCCCTGCAGGATTTCGTGCAGCCACGGGTCGCTCAATGCGAACTTCGCGTGTTGCTTCAAGTACACTTCGCTGAAACCAACGGACGCCCGGGCCACGAATTCCCGCGCCTCGCCCTTCCCTTCCAGCAGGCGGATGATGCCGTAGCTGGTGTTGAGGCTTCCGGTAATCTGCGCGAGCACCCGCTGCAGCAGTTCCGCCAGCGTTAACGACTGGCTGCCCGTAGCGGTCAGCATCGTGAGCTGCCGCATTTTTTCGCTGATTTCTTCGGTACGCGTGCGCGCCGATTCCAGCAGCATCACGATCATTCCAATTCCCAGGCTGGCGTTCAAAAAATGATCGAAAGCGAAGCGGAAAAGATGCAGTTCCTCCAATTGCCACTGAGGCCGGTCCAGATTGTTGAACGCCAGCAGGGTAAACGCTCCGGCCAGCAGTTTCGCTCCGTGTCCCCGCACACTCAGCGTCGCTCGCCACAGTAGCCAACCCGCGGTCAGGCAGATCGCGCTCTGCAGCACGGCCGTTCCCCAGCGCCAATCGGTCAGTCCACTTCCCTTGCTTTCGTAATAGCAAGTGGTCAGCGCCAGCAATCCGGCGAGCCACAGCACCGGCCAGAACGAGCGGTTCGACTTCGAAGTAAGTTCTACGATGGAGGCCAGAAATAGCACCAACGCAGCCATGTCCGCGCCCGACACCGCCAGCCGGAACGCAAATTTCATGGTGAAGAGCATCGCCAGTTCGCTGAATGACGAAAGCGTCAGGCAAACCCATCCCAGCAGCCACAGCTTATAAAACGCGCTGGCATTGTCCCGCTTCAGGTGGATGAACAACACCAGCAGGGTCAGGCACGCCGTTGCCTCAAAGAACGCAATTGCCTGTAGGCCTTGATTGGGAACCACGGCCAGCCCCCCCGGCGTCTTCCTGAATAGATGAATGGATAGAGGAATCCTTCGCGAACAAAGGTATGGACCCCTCGGCTAACTTGACGCTAACACGCTATTTTCTTACTGGGCAAGTGCCGCACATCTGGCGTGTGACCTCCCATATAATGATGCTTGGGAGATAACCACGTGGACACGGCGCATATCCTGGTAGTTGATGACGAAGAAGCGATTCGCGAAGTGGTCTCCACGATGCTGGAGTCCCGCGGCTACCATTGCACCACCCTCAGCAATGGCCGCGCCGCTCAGGAATTTGTGCGCAAGCAAACGCCGGACCTGGTCCTTAGCGACATGATCATGCCCGAAATGGATGGCATCCAGCTTCTCGATTGGCTCCGCGGTTATGACCCCGAAATTCCCGTCATCATGGTTACCGCCATCCACGACATATCCACCGCTCTTCAGGCCATACGCCGTGGCGCGTACGACTACATCCTGAAGCCTTTCGAGAAGGACCAATTGTTTCACGCCGTCGGCCGTGCCTGGCAGCACCGCCAACTTGTCACCGAAAACAAGAATTACCAGATCAACCTGCAACAGGAGGTTGAGCGCAAAACGGCTGAGCTTACTAACGCCCTCGATCTTCTCACCCAGTCCTATGACGACACCCTCGAAGCGCTTGGCAGCGCTCTGGACCTTAAGGACGCCGAGACCGAGGGGCACTCCCAGCGCGTTACCGCTTACACCATTTCCATTGCCAAAAATGTTCCCGTTCCACTTCCCTATCTCACCGTCTTGGCTCGCGCCGCCTTCCTTCACGACATCGGAAAAATGGCCATCCCCGACAAAATCCTGCGCAAGCCCGGGCCACTCGACGACGGTGAAAAGGTGATCATGCGCACCCACTGCGAAATCGGCTACAACATGCTCACTCGGATTCCGTTCCTGCGCGATGCCGCGGAGATCGTCCTCGCTCACCAGGAGTTCTTCGACGGCAGCGGCTATCCTCGCCAGCTGCGCGGCGAACAAATCCCTCTCGGGTCACGCATTTTCTCCATCGCCGATGCTCTTGACGCCATGCTGAGCGACCGCCCGTATCGCAATGCCCTTCCCATGTCTCACGCCCGCGAGGAGATTCGCCGCTGTGCCGGCACGCAATTCGATCCCAAGATCGTGGAAGTATTTCTCTCCATTCCCGAAAAACACTGGATTGAGCTGCGCGAAAACCTTGGCTCACCCTTCCGCCTTACGCATTTGAAAAATATGGCCCTCCTTCCGCAGTAGCTTGCCGCTCTGTGCCTGGCTTTGTGACGCCGCGCCTTGCGCGTAATTCTTCTCCGTGCCATCCTTCTCTTGTTGTCTGAGAGAAACCCATGCCACTTGTCCCGATCAAGACCGCTTCCGAAACTGGCTACTGCGACTGCGTCTGCGGCTGCTACGAACTCGCCAGCCTTCGCGACGACGATACCGGCAAGGGGTATTGCCCCACATGCGGCAAGGATCATCTCGACTGGAACCTCGGCGTTGGTCTTCCCGCTCCTGCTCCCGTCAAAGTCTCGCCGAATTCCGCCGCCGGCCAATCCATCGGCCAACTTCCTCCGGCGGCCGACCCGCCTGCCCGCCTCCGCTGAAGTTGCTTCTTTGTTGATTCTTTGTAGCGGCCGCTCGCCGTGGCGAGCGGGCACCTTGTCCGCCAGGTACAAAAAAAGGGTGCGCCGTAATTCCAGCACGCCCTCGTTCTGTTAGCGCTTTTGCTAAATCGTTAGAACTTCAGCGTCAGCGACATCTGCAAAATGCGTGGGTTAGAGATGGTAGCGATGCTCTGCCCGAATTGTTGACTGTTAATGTCCATCGAAGCATTGCCGTTCGTGTCGATCGGCGGCGCAAACGTCGGGTGATTCAATACGTTGAACGCGTCGGTGCGGAAGCTCAGGCTCACCTTTTCCGTAACGTGGAACAGCTTGGTTGCGGACAGGTCCCAGTTGAAATAACTCGGGCCATTAAACGCATACAATTGCAGGTTGCCCACTTCGCCGGGCTGCGGATTGCAAAAGCCGCCCGGAACCGAGGGATCACAGCTCAGTTGCGGTGACTCCGGCGCTCCGGTTCCGTCGGAATTGACGAACTTCGGATTAATGAGGTACACCACCCCGCCCGCTTGTTTGAACACCCCCAGATCATTGCTGATCTGCCCGTGTCCCAGCGTCGCGACCGCCGTGTTGTGGGAGGACCGCGTTCCCGAGCGATTCAGTGTTGGCTGACCCGAAATGATCGAGTATGGCGCTCCTGTTTGCCACGTAAAAATCGACCCGGTCTGCCAACCATCCAGCAGCGCGCGCAAGAATTTATTGTCCGACGACAGTTTGTGACCCTGGCCGATCGGCAGTTCATACGTGAAGTTCGCTTTGAACTGCTGCGTGATGTCAAACGGAGCGCGCGCCTTTTCAAATCGCGGGTCCGCGTTATTCAGATAGGGCAAAAAGCGGCTTTGGTCGGTTCCGCTGGAAACTCCCGTTCCATAGTCCGTCATCACTTTGCTGTAGACATAGCTGGCCTGGAAGTACAAGCCTTTGCTCAGGCGCCGCTGCAACTCCACCACTCCTGCGTTGTAGCTCGAGAAGGACGTATTCTTTAACAAGTCTCCGCCCCGGATGGGATCATTCGGAGCGAAGAAGTTAGGAATAGTGTTCCCGGCGCTGTCGGTAGGGTTGCATTCCGAGTAGTGGTAAATGTCCGCAAGGTCGCCAAACGCCCCGGTCAGGATGTCATTGTTCAGGAACGCCAGTCCGCTGTAGTCCGTGGGGCCGATAAACCCCAACGCTCCCGTTCCGCAAATATTCGGGAAGATTGTCAGCGGCTGGCTTCCAGCCAGATTGGGATTGTAGAGTGGATTGAACTGCCCGCATTGCGTCGCCGTCCCTGCCCCCCCGCAACGCGGATCGTTGGCTGGAACACTCTGCGCGATGAACCCGTTCTGCCGAGCCCGTTGGAAATCCGACAGAAATCCGTTCTGGTTCAGCAGTACTTGGTTCACGTCCACCGCACGGAACAGCCCCACTCCGTGATTCCCCACGTAACTCACGGTTAGCGATGTGCCTGCGCCCAGGTCTCGTTGCACGCTCAAGTTCCATTGCAACACGTAAGGCGGCTTGATGTTCGGATCGATCGCATATCCCACGTTATTCGCAATTCCCAATAACGCCGCATTTTGCGAAAATGTCGTCGGAATCTGGAAGCTTGGCACCGCCACGCCCACCGGATTGCTCACCGTCGGCCCATTCAACCCCACAGGGTCGGCCGTAGCTGTCGTCGACAGACCGGCGTTTCCCGCCACGGCGTTCTGCGCTGCCGTAAAGAACGAGTCGTTCACATAATTCATGCTGAAGCCCGCGCGAACCGCCGTTTTGCCGTCGCCGAATGGATCCCACGCCACTCCGATGTTCGGCGAAAAACCTCCCAGAAAATTGTTATACAGTCCGCGATTGCTCGGTCCTCCCGCGAAGTTAATCGTCGCATCGCTCAGCAGAACCTGCTCGGCCGTCTGTCCCAGCGCTATTTCCGGCAACAGGGTCAGCCCGTTCTTCTCGTTGACGGGACTGAAGTCTTCCCACCGCACACCGAAATTCACGGTCAATTTCCTCGTGGCTCTCCAGTTGTCCGCGATATACAACGCAAAATCGTTCTGGCTGAAGTTGTTGTTTTGCGGCGCCCGGTTCACGTATCCCGATGTCTGGCTGGTCACATTAAACGTCTGCGACACGTTGCTCAGCACTCCCGCTACGCTGGAAAGCAGTGCGCTCCCGTTGTCGAAATCCGCCGAGCTTGCTTGCGTTCCGGCAGGTCCCGGGAAGTTTGCTGGGCTCGGACCAAGCGAATTGTTCGGCGCGAATCCTAGCTGAAGCGTCGGATAGATTCCCCCCGAATTCGTCTCTAGCACCGTCGCGCGTTGAAACTGCCCTCCAAACTTGAACAGGTGGTTGCCGTGAATCCATGTGGCGTTATCCTGCAAAACCCACGTATGCGTGTTTCTTCCCTGCGGAAGAAAATTTGGATTTGGATTTGTGAACGGCAGAAGACCGGGGGTATTCAGGCTGTCAATCAGCGTACCCGAGCTGAAATTCTGGGCGGTCAGGAAATACGCGGGAGCGAAATTGAATCCAAAGCGCACCTCATTCGTAACCGTCGCTTTGGGATTCCAGCGCCAGGCCGTTGACAGGAAATTGATGTGATCATCGTTGTTGATCAACGGCACGGTTGTAAAACTCGTATCCAGATCCGGCCGGTCCACAAAGTCGCGATTCCAGTTATACGTTGCCGAAAACGTGTTGCGATCGTTCAGGTTGTAGTCCACGCGAACACCGGTATTATCGCGCGAGTTGTCGTTGCGCTTGTTAAATTGATATCCGAGAAGGTTGACCCCATCTCCTACGCGTGTGTTGTTCGCCGTCACGGGAACGGATTTGATCAACGCCAACATCGTCGGGTCCACCGTCCAACCACCCGCGGGACCGCCGGGAATTTGCAGCAAATCCGTAGTCACAAGCCCCCCAACAGGAGCTCCTGTCGTCGCGTCGACGGGCTGATACGTGAATGGCAGCGACGGACTCGGCGCCGCCAATGCCGCTTGTATCCCCGGGCTTAAAATCGTTGTGTTCACCGGAACGGTATTTCGCAACCGCAGCAATTCGTAATATCCGTAAATGAAGAGTTTATTTTTGATAATCGGCCCGCCGATGTTTCCGCCACCCTGATTCTGCAGCAGGAACGGTTTCGCAACGTCACTTGCCCCGTTAAACCAATCGTTCGCGCTCCAGTTGTTGCTGCGGTAGTACCAGAAGCCGCTTCCATGCCAGTTATTCGTGCCCTTTGGCGTCACCAGGCTGACGCTGGACGATCCACCCTTGTCCACGTCGCCGTTTTGCTGCGTCACCGTGAATTCCTGCGTCTGGCTCAGCAGCGGCTGATTCGGGCTGAAATCCAGGGTATTCTCGCGGATGAAATTGTCCTGAATGTTGATGCCATCCAGCGTCAAGGAAGAGAAGCTCGAACGCTGTCCATTGATTGTCGTCACCATCGAGCCGTTTGGCCCGCTGTTCGCTACCCCGGGTTGCAGGCTTAACAAGTTCAGCGGATTGCGATCCAGAATCGGCAAGTCGTCGATCTGCTGCTTCTCGACGGTCCCGGTCTGCTCCGCATTCGTCGTGTTCACAACTTCCGCTCCGCCCTCCACCGTCACTGTTTCCGTCTTCGTTCCCACTTCCAACTTGATTGGCGGCACTGAATATTCCGTCGACGCATCCAGCTTGATGTTTTGAATCGCGCCATTCTTGAATCCCTCTTTCGCTGCGCTCACCAGGTACATTCCGTCGCCGATGCTGCGGAACTGATAGCCGCCATTCGAACCCGTCACCGCGTGATACACGTAGTTCGTGCCCTGATTTGTCAGCGTTACTTCGGCACCTTCTACTGGCAATCCCTGCGGGTCCACCACTGTCCCCACAATCGATCCTGTGGGCACCTGCGCCATCGCCAAACCGTCGCCGGCTCCGAGCACTAACCCGATTAAGATTGCTAAAGAATAGACAAACTTCAGAAATGAAACGGACGGAATCACCCTCATCTTCGATCTCCCCCATTAAACCGGAGCGGGCGCCACCGGTATTCAAACAAACTATGCACACAAAGACGCATTAACTAGCGACAGGTAAGCAAATTCTGAATCATTTACCTGAAATTAATACTTGCACTTCTGATTCCATATTTTAAATACCCCGACACCGCAATTGCTGACGGCCAGCTAACCCAATTCCTATCAGTAATCTGATTCACAAATACGATTTCGCCCGCGGCCGCGCACACGCAAATCACCCAGCAAGCTACTGTCTGTCATACTCTCTACGATTTATGGGACGGAAAGTTCCGCGTTAATTGGTGTGCACTACAGAAAAAACAATTTATTTACCTAAATAAAGCAGCGCCAGCAGGAACAACCACAGCGCATCCAGAAAATGCCAATAGTAAGACGTGACTTCGGCCGCCACCGATCGGCTCACGTTCGCTTCAGAAAAATTCTTTCGCGCCACATAGCCCAACGCCGCAATTCCGCCAAGCAAATGCAGCGCGTGGGCGCCCGTAAAAATGTAAAAAAAACTACTCGCGGGATTGCTAGCCAGGTAAACCCCTTGCTGTGCCAATTGCCGCCACGCCACCACCTGCCCAATCAGAAAACCAACGCCCAAACCCGTGGTCAACATCCAATACGTTTTGAATCCCGCTCCATCCCCTTTTGCCAGCCGCTTCCTCGCCAACTCCAGGGTTCCGCTGCTCGTCAGCAGCACCGCGGTGTTAATCCACAACAGCGTGGGGATGCGCACCGGAATCCAGTCGCCGCTAGTCCCCCTGCGCACCAGAAATGCGCTTGCCAACGCCATAAAAAACATCAGGATCGCCACGATCCCGACGGCCATTCCGGCGAAGTACCGCTTCGATGTCGGTTGCCCTTTCCCCGGTTTCTTGCCGCCGCCTGCTCCGTCGCCTCCTCCGTTTCCTCCTGCGGGCGGCACACTTCCGCCACCGCCGCCTCCGCCGGTGTGTTCCACGATCAACTCAATCTCATTTGTTGAGGTCGCGCTTGGCATTTCTTTTTTCCGCTCCTCTGCCTTCCTACTGGCGCTCTTGCGTCAACTGTTCCGGTTTTAGGTGCTGCGGCGCAAAATCTCTTCCCGCTTCCGCGTGGAATTCGTAGGCTCCGCGATACACCACGGGCGCCGCACCGCCAAAATTATTTTCCGGCGCCGGCGATGCGACACTCCATTCCAAAGTTGTCGCCGCCCACGGGTTGTCCTGTTCCGCCTGATTTCGCTTTCGCACCAGCAGGCTGTGGAAGAAGTTGAACACGAACAGCCCTTGCGCAGAGACCGTCAGGATCGTTGCCACGGTCACGAACGTTCGAATCGAGGCGCCCGCCGACGCCAGTGCCACTCGCTGCTCTTCCGCGTACATTCGCGATTGCGTCAGCAATCCCAACCAGTGCATGGGCATAAAAATCGCGTACACGCCAACGAACGTCATCCAGAAGTGCGCTTTACCCAGCGTCTCGTTCAGCCGGCAGCCAAACATTTTCGGAAACCAGAAAAACAGCGCGCCCAGAATCGCAAATGTCGCCGCCACGCCCATCACCAAATGGAAGTGCCCAATAACGAAGTCTTCGCTCACCGACGCCTGCGCCAGATCGTGTCGCGCCAGGAACAGCCCGGATAATCCGCCCGCCACGAACAGCGAAATAAATCCGATCGCAAACAGCATCGCCGTCGTCAATCGTATTCGCGCATTCCACAACGTCCCCAGCCAACTGGCCAGCAAAAATGCCGCGGGAACTCCCAGTGAAGACGCGAGCACCGCGAATACCAACGGGGCATAGGGATTCATCCCCGTGGCAAACATGTGATAGCCCCACACGCAAAATCCCACTACGCCCACTCCGCAAAGCGCCAGCACCACCAGCCGCTCTTTCCATACCGGTTTTCGTGAAAACGTCGCCACCAGGTGGGTGGTAAATCCAAAACACGGCAACATCGCCACGTACACTTCCGCTTGCGCAAAGTACCAGAACAACCTCTGCCACAAAATTGGCAGACTTCCCTGCCTCACCAGATTTTGCGGTTGCTTTGCCAGAAACGCGCCCGCTGAAAAAAACTCCGAGCCAAGCAGCCGGTCCGACAGCACCGCGCAGCATCCCGCCAGCAGCACGCTGAAAATCAGCATGCTCAAAATCGCATTGATGAACCATGCCCAGACCGTCACCGGCATTCGTGGCAGCGTCATTCCGGGCGCCCGCAACTCAATGGTCGTGGTCGTGAAGTTCAACGCGCTGAACAGCCCTGCCATGCAAAACACCGACGCGCTCGCCAGCCAAACATTCACTCCGCTATTCGCCCGCAGGAAAAACGCGCTGGTCATTCCGGCCAGCGACGCGAACGTCATCCAGAACGACAAGCGGTTCAGCGACGGGAACGCCATCTCCCTTGCCCCGATTTGCAGCGGCAACAGAAAATTTCCAAATCCCATTTGCGGCGCGGCCGTCAGCACAAAAAACACCATCAACGAGCCGTGCAACAGCCGCATGGCCGCGTATTTTTCCGGCGCATTGTCGATCCCCGCCAGAAACGGAATCGCAGCCTCGGGCCACGACGCATGCATCCGCAGCAACGCCGAAAGCACCATGCCCACCAGCACGCTGCCCAGCGCCAGCCACATGTACTGCAAACCGATCGTTTTATGATGGGTAGAGAACAGTACGCGGCTCAGAAACCCCAGCTGTTCAGTGGGACGCAAGTTGCCGCCATCGTCGTAACTGACCATTTTCGAATTACTTCCGCGTAATCTCATGGCACGAACTGAATTCCGTATCTTACCGCCTGCCCCGGGAATTGCAACTTCCCTGCCCTCGTAAATCCGCTCGCAGCCGCTCACAAACTTTGACAACATTTCGATTCACCACAGCGAGTGTTATCCTTTTCTCGACGTCTCAGTGTGTGACGTCAATTGCCCATGGACAATCGACCCAATCCCGCCGCGATGTGGGATGAACGCTTCAGCCAAGCCGAACCGGTCTACGGCGAGCAGCCCAATAATTATTTGCGCGCGCAGGTCCAACGCCTCGCTCCCGGTGCTTCGGTGCTGGTTCCTGGCGACGGCTACGGGCGCAACGGTCTCTGGCTGGCCACGCAGGGCTTCCGCGTTCACACCGTCGACCTTTCGACCATTGGCGTCGAACGCGCTCGCAACTCTGCGCGCCACGCCGGCCTCAGCCTCACCATGGAACAAGCCGATCTTTCCACCTGGGCGTGGCCGCAAAATCAGTTCGACGCCGTCTTTTCTATTTTCGTGCACCTGTTCCCGAACGTTCGCGCTGCCATTCACGCCAACATGTTGCGCGCACTGGTTCCGGGCGGCCTCTGCGTCCTCGAAGCCTTCTCCACGGCGCAGTTGAAGTTTTCCTCCGGCGGACCTAAGCAACTTGACCTGCTGTACTCCGTCGAAATTTTGCGCCAGGATTTTGCCGCGGCCCAGATTCTTGCTCTGGAGGAAGCCACAGTCTCGTTGCAGGAGGGTCGCATGCACAGCGGCCCCGGCGCCGTAGTTCACGGCGTCTTTCAGAGAAAGTAACCCCCGCTCGAGCGCGCGAATAGCAGAGCTTAGATGTCATCCTGAGCGCAGCGAGGATCTCAATCCCTGCTCCTGTCACCTGGACAATTACCTTCGCAACTACTGAAATTGTTTTTGAAACGCCGCGAATTGCTGGCGCAGCGTCTCCAACTCTCTTCGCAATTCGTCGACGTCCGCTTCGAGCTGTGCGATCCGTTGCCCGCTGCCCACTTCTGCGTGCGCCATTCCTATCGCCGGGCCCGCGGCCTGCGCGATAGCAACGCCCGCCGGCACCTCGGCGCTTGGCGCCGTGTCTCCAGCCAGCAGATGCATGTAGCGCGACTCCTTCGTGCCCGGCTGCCTTGGCAACACTTTCACCAGCGCCGGCTCTCGCCGCATCAGCAAGTTCAGCGCCGCATGCACTGCTTCCAAATCCTGAAACGCGTACATCCGCTCCGCTCGTGTGCGCAATTCTCCGGGAGTCTGCGGGCCTCGCAACATCAATACGCATAGCACCGCGATCTCGTGGCGGTGAAAATTGTAGAGTTCATTCAGGCGGTGCTCGAACTTCGCCACGCGCGAATCCCCGCCCGCCGACCGCACCAGCGCCTGCTCTGACATTGAGCGAAGCGCCTGTCGCACCGCTTCTTCCTCCAACGTCATCGTCGGCTCGCGATTGGATTTCTGGTTACACGCGTTCATCAACGCGTTCACCGAAAGCGGATAATATTCCGGCGTGGTTATTTCCTTCTCAACCAGCGCGCCAAGAACGCGCACTTCCGCTTCCGTCAGTTGCAGTGCCATGTCGTGATCCCAGGGAGAATTTTACCGGCCTGCATCAATTGTACCGGCCCGACCCAGCATAGCACTTCAACGCTACCTGAAAAGAGAAGACGGCCCGTTAGAGCCGTCTGGAGTGAAGGTGAGAAGTGATTCTCGGTACGAATTGGCCCCAGCTTATGGCCGGAATTCAGGTTCGTCCATCGGGGTCATCCTGTAGTTTTGCATGCCTCGGCCGTGGCACCGATTAATGTTTCTCATCCAGAATCACTTTCACGGTGCTCAGCAATTGTTCGATGCCGTCGTTGGATTTTGAAAGCACTTGTTTAATTCCGATTAATTGCGCGTATTTCGACAGCTCCTTAGAACCGTGCATGGTGAACAACACAATGGCCACACTCGGAGCAAATCCGGCGATATGCCGCGCGGCATCCAGCCCGTTCATGACCGGCATGGCTAAATCCAGAATAATCAGGTCGGGACGCAGTTCTTTTGTTTTCTCAACCGCAATTTGGCCGTTCTCTGCCTCGCCACACACTTGCCAATCTGTATTCTGCTCGATGCAGGAACGAATCGATCTTCGCAGGAACGCACTGTCATCGACGATCAGGATTTGAGCCGACATGCGAACCCCCCAGACGCCTCGGTAGGTTGCTGGCCGCAGCTCGTCAAACGACGGTCGACGACAAACAAGGTATCTGGCTTGCAGTCTAACTGCCTCAGGAGTGGGCACAATACCCGGGAAACTGTACGCGGCCGTACAAAATCGGTTTGGGCCCCATCGACTCAATATCTCCCAGTGAAAAGGAAGTAAACAGGAGGATTACTACTTCTGAAGAGGCCGCGCCGCCCTGCAAGGTATTACTTTTCGCTGCGCCATTTCTCTGCCAAACGCTGCATGGCTGAGTAGCACTCGCATGCAGCCGCTTCCAGTCCGCGACGATTGTCAATCTTCACGTCTCCGCGATGGTACGTAATCAGGCCGGCCCTTTGCAGGATGCCCGCTGCTTCGGTCACGCTTGCCCGCCGCGTTCCCAGCATGTGCGACAGCGTCTCCTGCGTCAGTGGTACAACGTCTCCCGAGAGCCGGTCCTGGCTCATCAACAGCCAGCGTGCCAGCCGCTGGTCCACTTCATGCAGACGGTTGCATGCCGCCACTTGCGTGGCCTGCATTCCCAATAGTTGCCCGAAACGCTGCAGGTTACGGTTCAAAGTGGGGCATACCTTCAGAACATCCTGCAGATCCACGGGGCTGATTCGGAATCCATTCCCGTCCACCTGCATCACCACTCGATAGGGGCTGGTGCTGAAACCCGCAAGCAGCGGCACACCAACAAATCCCTCGTTTCCCGCCAGCCCTACTTCGACGCTCTTTCCATCCGCCATCACATTCAGAAAGGACGCCAGGCCGGAGTTGACGAAATAGGCCCACTCGATCGGTTCGGCGATCTCGTTCAACAGCACGTGCTTTGGAAGCTCGAAAAAGGCCAGCTTTGGCGATACCGTGTCAAACTCGTTCGCCGGTAGACTCTGCAGAATTGTGTTCTGGACTTTCTGATCACCGTCACTGTTGGCTGAAGGGCGAAGATTCTTGGCTCGTAAAACAGCTTTAGGCCGACTGATCAAAGAAACCTCGGGAAAACAGGTCCGTCTTTTCTACAGGAGCGATAAGCAACTCTACTCTCATCTAACGTCGCCGACTAGTTGAAAACGGTAGACCGCAGCATACAGGATTTTACGCATTGCAAAGCCCTGTACGCTGGCGTACAGTCAAAAAGGACTACGACTCTTTTCTTCGTCGCGGCTCTCGTTCACACATGCCTAAGGTCACCAAAAAATCGAAGCCTTCCACTCCCGATTGGACGAATCCCATTCGCGATTTGCGCCGTAAACTGCACCTGAACCAGGTGGAACTTGGACAGCGGTTGCATTATTCACCCATGGCCATTTCTCGCTGGGAACGTGGCGAGCAGGAACCCACCGATCGCGCCTACATTGAACTTGGCAATCTCGCGGGAGATCCCAACTGCTGGTATTTTTGGGGTCGCGCCGGACTGCACAGCGAGAACTTGCTGCGCGTTATGCCGGTGCTGCGCGAACGTTTGCAAAAAAGCAGGTTCGCGGATTTCGAGGTCGTCAAGGCAGGTAGCGGGGAACGCAAAGTAGACGCAGAGAAGCTACAGCTTGTGGCCATTCCGGTTCTCAAGGCTGTTGCCGCTTCGCACGGCGAAAAGGGCGGTCATCCGTCGAGCCTTTTGTCCGGCCCAATCGAAGGTATGATCGCTGCGCCTAAGGATTGGTGTCCCAATCCCAACGCCACCAGCTGCCTGCGTGTGCGCGGCGCTTCCATGGTTCCGCTTATTCCCGATGGCTGCATCGTCGCCGTGGATTCTTCGCAAAACGACCACATGAAACTGGACGGAAAAATTGTCGTTGCTTGGCACAGAGATCAAGGCTTAACGGTTTCGCGATTCAAGCGCTACGATCACACGGAAATCCTGGAGCCTGAGAATCATTCGTACGAATCCATAACTCTCAGTGCCAAGCAGCGCTGGAAGATTCTCGCCAAAGTACTGTGGTGGATTGGCAAAGCGCCCTGATCGCCAATATTTTTGCTGTGGGAAGTTCGACAAATGACGGGGCGTCTCTTCCGCGCGAAGATGGCGCCCCGGCTTTATTTGCGCCGCCTTATTCGTACCTCGATGGCCTGCACCTGGTCCATCGGGTGTTTTCTGTAATGTCGGGATTGCAATCGGCCAGACCGCGAATAGACGAACCGGAGAAGTAGATTTCTGAAGAACTTTACAGGTCGGGGTGTCGCCCCCAGTCAGGCGCCACCCCGGCCCCCCATGCTCAAGCGCAACTGTTTTGCCACGAAATCTCACACGTCGCCATCAGGAAAAACTTGTATTTTCAAACCCTGGATCGCGGATTCTGACCATCTGCAAATAACTTGTCAGCGGAATGCGGTGTTCGCCGTATCGACCATTCCTGCTTCTCAATGCGAACCTCCATTGCCGATGTTGCACTTCATGGAACGCCACCGTACATAACGCGCGCCGCCGCTCGCGCGAATCCTGTTGCGAGATCTCTCGAACAAAAATGCCGAGCCCATCACACAACAGCTCCGCTGGCCAAGATTGGAAGCCTCGCGTCAACCCTTGGCTGATCGCTTCGGCTGTAATGTTGGCCACGTTCATGGAAGTCCTGGACACTTCCATTGCTTCTGTCACTCTGCCGCACATCGCCGGCAGCCTTTCCGCCTCCACCAGCGAAGCCACTTGGGTGTTGACGAGCTAACTGGTCGCCAACGCCGTTATTCTTCCGTCCAGCAGCTGGTTCGCCCAACGTTTCGGCCGCAAAAACTTTCTGCTCGTCTGCATCGTCATTTTTACAGTCTCTTCTTTCCTCTGCGGCGCGGCCACAAGCCTTGGGTGGATTTTGATTGCTCGCACCATTCAGGGAGCCGGCGGCGGCGCTTTGCGGCCATCTGAATGCCGTATCTACTCGCGTGATGGGCACCGTGCAACGCGTTTACGTCGAAGATAATCAGACCGTCGCCGCCGGACAGCTGCTTGTCGACCTCGACCCTCGCGATTTCGAGACGGCGCTGGCGCAAGCGAAAGCAAATTACGCTTCCGCCGAAGCACAATGGAAAGCCGAGAATCCCAACGTGCCCATCGTGCGCACCAGCAATGCTTCCGACATCGCCACCAATCAGGATTCCGTTGAGGCCGCGCGTGCCGGTGTTGTTGCCGCCGAACAGGATTACCAAGCGCGCGTGGCCAGTCTGCGCCAGGCGGAAGCCAACGATACCAAGGCGCAACGAGACCTGGTTCGCTATCGCGCGTTGGTGAATAAAGAAGAAATTTCTCACGAGCAATACGACAGCTATGTCGCCGCCGCCAAGACGCAAGCGGCAGGTGTAGTGGCGGCGCAGGCCGCGGCCGACGCCGCACAAAAAACCATTGAGCAGCGCCGCGCTCAACAAGCCCAGGTGCAAGCGCGCCTGAACGAATCACAGCAGAATGCGCCTCGCAACGTCGCCATTCGCCAGGCAACCACCGAAGCCCGCGAAGCCTCCGTTCTTGCCGCGCGCGCGCAAGTCGACCAGGCCACACTCAATCTCTCCTACACCAAAATCTATGCGCCCGCTGCCGGCATCGTCACCAGCAAATCCGTCGAGATTGGCGAGCGTGTCGAACCCGGCCAGCAATTGCTGATTGTCAGCCAGACCGAAGACATCTGGATCACCGCCAATTTCAAGGAAACGCAACTGAGAAAAATGCGCCCCGGCCAGTCCGTCGATGTTAGCGTCGACACCTTTTCCAGAAGATATCACGGCTATGTGCAGAGTATGCCCGGCGCTACCGGCGCGCGCATCAGCCTGCTTCCTCCCGAAAACGCCACCGGGAACTTCGTGAAGGTGGTGCAACGGCTACCCGTGCGCATCCGCCTGAAAGACGGGGAAAATCGCGACCAGTTGCTCCGACCGGGAATGTCTGTTGAGCCCAAAGTATGGCTGAAGTGAGTCGGGCCGTGAATTCCAGCCGTACCTTATTTCGTTTTGAGCCATACGGTTTTAACCCTAGCGCAAGCGTTCGCGCAGTGATTTAAATTGACGATTCGAGGGGGGCCTGCTTTCCCAGCGCGCGGCTCACGGCGACGATGACGCGCGAGATTAGGGCAAGCGAAGGTTGATCGGGTGACACAATGCGTACTCTCTTTTCGATTCAATGGCTTTTGACCACACTCGGCATGCTGGAAGCGCAACGCTCCGCCCAGGAAGTTGTGCAGCAACAATACGGCACTCCTCAGGATGGAGTTCCGGCAGAAAGGCATCCGCTTAAGCCTGTCCTCAAAGAGAAAATCTATGAAGCCCACAAAACCAAAGCGGCAAAAACGGAGTAAGCACAATGAAGAGGTCGCCATCAATCCTCCGACCAACGGAGTATTCAACGCCGCAAATAAAACAAAAGAACTGCCGCCCAACGAGAATCTGAAGAAGCTTCCAGATGAAGCCTATGGCGACACGGAAATCCCTAGAAAACACCGCAATCTTTAACCGGCGCCTCGTGACTGTGATCCTTCCAATCGGCGCTTTTCCTTTTCAGGCAAGGCTGTGCTTTTCCACCATTCCGGATTGCCGCTGATCTATGAAACGTGAAAAACCGCATTCCGGCACCAGCATTCAAGATTCGCCGGCAATCAATACGCGCGCCGAGGAAAAAAAGGTCGAAGAGCGCCTGGCGATCGGGCCGCACATTGTTTATGAAACGATCCGGCGCGAAGGCGAAGAGGAATTCAAGCGCACTTCATCCGCCCTCGCCTGGTCCGGACTGGCTGCAGGACTATCGATGGGCTTTTCTCTGGTTGCGGAAGCGCTTCTGGCCGCGCACATGCCGCACGCTTCCTGGCCCCGCCTGATTTCCAAGTTTGGATATAGCGTCGGATTTTTGATCGTGATCCTTGGGCGGCAACAACTCTTTACTGAGACCACTCTGACGGTAATTATTCCGCTGTTGTCCCGCCAGACTTTTCGCAAGATCAAAGGCGTCTTAAGAATTTGGGGCGTGATCCTGGCCGCCAATCTGATTGGCACGTTTCTTTTCGCCTTGTGCATCGCGCGAATTGCTATCTTTGACCCGCTGACCCGGCAGGCCTTCTCTGACGTGTGCCAGGAAGCGTCGGGCGCGGGCTTCGCGACCGTGCTGGTCCGCGCGATCTTCGCCGGCTGGCTGATTGCTCTCACCGTATGGCTGCTTCCCGCCGCGGATTCCTCGCGCGTCAGCATCATCATTATCCTGACGTATCTCATCGGGCTTGGCGGCTTCAATCACATCATCGCCGGCTCGACGAAGATGTTTTACCTGATGTGGACCGGCGCTGAGACTTTCGGCGCGTACGCCATCCACTTTTTTATTCCCACATTGCTGGGAAATATCATTGGAGGCGTTTCCCTGGTCGCATTTCTCGGACATGCGCAAGTCGTTGCGGGGCGGGACTCCGCGCCGTAGCGTTCGCGCATACGGGCTTTGCTGGGTTGTAGCTTCGCTTTTCAGTTGCTAGCTTCGCAGTTGGATTTTAAGGCTGCGCTCTTATGGCTACACCTGACAAATCTCGCATTGAACCTTACTACTGCCGGAAATGCCGATTCGTCGAGAACCTGCTGTCGGCACAAACGCAAGCCTATGAAAATAAACGATGAAAGCTATACAGAAAAAACCTGATTCCTTAAACCACACTGTGGTGTAATTATTTCCCTATGATCGGCATGACCATGATCGGCGGCAAGACTCGTGAATGCCCTCGCTGCGGGCAAAGTTACCTTTTTCGTTCCCATCGCCGGCCGATGGAAAAGGTTTTTCTGTCACTGATGGGATGGCGGCCTTATCGCTGCGGCACCTGTGATTTCCGATTTTACCTCGAGGCTAAACGCGACCCGAATCCGGTCCAACACATGTCCGCAACAACTTCGCTCGTACGTAACGAATCAGCACGCTAACCATTGAATCGCATGGGCGTTCCAATACCGATGCTCGCAGGAAAGGCCGCTCGCGTTGTTCTGCCTTACTTCCCCGATGAAGCCTGAACTGTTCGCTGCATTTCCCGAGCTTGCTTCAAATGCGATTCCAACGTCGGCAACGTCTTCGTCGCGAATTCCTTCAGGGCCGGATCCTTGCCGTCCATCGCTTCTTTCTGAAACTCCGCCACGTCCTGTTCATGGTCCTTCACCATATCGTTCGCGTAAGCCTTATCGAATTCCGCCCCCGACAGTTTGGAAAGCTTTGCGTAAGTTTCTGCGTCTGACTTTGAAACGTCGCTAGGCAACGTGATTTTAGATTGGATCGCAATGCTTTTCAGCTCATTCCCTGCCTTGGAATGGTCCGCAACCATCCTTTGGCCAAACTCTTTCACGGATGGATCGGTGCCTTTCTGCGACGCCAGCGTTCCCAGCTTGACCTCGCTCATTCCTCCAGCCGCAGCCTTGAACGCAAACTGCGTGTCCGGATCTTCCGCTGCGTTTACCTCGGGCACTGCGTGCTGGGCGACGAGCAGTGTCAGTGCGAATAGCGTCGCGAACAACACCGCCGCTGCCCGGTGAACCATATCCTGTTTATTCGAAGTGTGCATCGCGATGTTCCTCCTGTAGAACCAAAACTGTATTGCGCCAGACCGCACTCCACAATCCAGTGCTCGCTGTATTTGTCCCGTTTACAGAATTCAGCCTTGCGACTCACGACGACTCCGCAGCGTGCCATTCCCGTATTTCGCAACTCTTTCCGTTCTCATCTCGCGTCACCATTTTTCCGTCGACTCCGCTAACGTCATAGTTGCGCACTTTTATCGTCAGGTCAGTTGGAATTCCTTCCACAGCTTGCACCACGCCGGCTTCGATCTTCACCGTTATTTTGGTCATCGCCTTTGTCGCCCCTGGCTACTTCTCATTCGTGCTAGAAAAAGTACAAACCAGCAGGCGCAGCGCGACAATCAGGTTTGGATGTACTCCTCCAATTACATCCAATCCTGTATTGCACGGCTCGGCGCACTTGTCGTTATCTGAAAAAGACGTGGGGAATCAGCCTACCGTCAGACTACACGGACGCAGCGAGTTCAGCTCCGCGAATACTTCAGTAGGAAGAAGGGTAGACTTATGCCGCAGCGCACTAAAAATCGAAGATGGGTAGCACAAGTAAAAACGGATTCCACCCATCCACCCGCGGGCCTCTTTAAGAAAAATGCTTCCACGATTGCTCGTTCGCTCGCCTCCAGAAAAGTTTCACCCAAAGGCCCGCAGTCCGGCATGCGCATGCTCAACTATTTCATCAATCGCGCCGGCCGCGGCCTGTCGCCTTCGCGCCGCGCCGAATTGGAGAGAGCCAAATCTCTGCTGTCGAAACGAATCCGCGGCTATTCCTCGCGAAGCAGCCGCAAGAAACAAATAACCAAGCGCGGAAACCACGCCCGGGGGAGTCGCCGCAGCCACTCTTAACGACCAGACACTTCCGTCAGATCGCCCAGTCGCCGCAAAATTGCCGGCGTAATTTGTTTCTCTTCGAAACGCCAACGCCAGTTCCCTTTTGCGCGCCCCGGCAAATTCATTCGTGCCTCCGACCCAAGCCCCAGCACGTCCTGCATAGGAACCACCGCAATCTCAGCCACCGACGTCAAAATCGCCTGAATGAATGACCAGTGGATTTCCCGGCCATCGTTCTGCACGTAGCACTTCACGCGATCCACTTTCGCCTGCTCCACCGAGCGCGGCCGGCCTCGCGCGGCGCTGCGCAAAGCGTTCCACCATCCGCACGTGGTGTCGTTGTCGTGCGTTCCCGTGAACGTCACCAACTCCGGCACATAATTATTTGGTCGGTGAATTCCGTTGTCGTCAAATGCGAATTGCAGAACGGCCATGCCAAACAAACCGAATTGGTGGCGAAGTTCTTCCACTTCCGGCGTAATAATCCCAAGATTCTCGGCAATGAACGGCAGACCACCCAGTTTCTTGCGGATCGACTCGAACAGCCTGGCGCCAGGCCCTTTCTTCCAGTGTCCTTTTCTGGCCGTCTTCTGCTCCGCGCCGACGCTCCAGAACGCTTCAAATCCGCGAAAATGATCGAGGCGCAGAAAATCCACCAATTGCAGCACCGCGCGAAAACGGTCGACCCACCACTGATAGTTCGCTTCTTCCATTCTGTCCCACCGGTACGCCGGCGTGCCCCACAACTGTCCGTCGTTGCTGAAATAATCGGGCGGTACGCCGCCCACAGTTCGCGGTTCACCCTGTTTATCCAGATCAAACAGTTCTGGATGACTCCACACATCCGCGCTGTCGTGCTCCACGTAAAACGGCATATCGCCCATGATCGAAACGTTGCGCCGCTGGCAGTGCTTTCGCAGCGCGTGCCATTGCCGGCTGAATTCGTATTGCACAAATTTGTGGTAGCGAACGCGCTCTGGCTTTGGCTTGATTCCGCGGTCGAATTGGTTCCACGGCACGTCTCCGTTTGCTTCACGTAGCGCCAGGAACAGCGCAAAGCGCTCGAGCCATAAATGACTCTTGCGTTCGAACGCCCGATACTCTTTGTTCTCCGAAAATTGCTGGAACGCCGTTTCCAACAGCGATTCTTTGTACCTACGAACCGCGGAAAACTGCACCCGCGAACTGTTGAAACGCGGCGGGGAATGCACATCTTTCCTGGAGAGATAACCGTGCCGCACTAATTCTTGCGGGCTGATCAGCAAAGGATTACCGGCAAACGCCGAACGCGATTGATACGGGGAATTTTCCGGGCCCGTCGGTCCCAGCGGCAGAACGCACCACAATTTTTGCTTCGCTTCGGCCAGGCAATCAACGAACCAGCGGCTCTCCTCTCCCAGATCGCCGATACCGTACCGCCCCGGGAGAGAAGTCACGTGCAACAGAATTCCACTGCTCCGTCCAATTTTCATAAGGAATCCAGACTCGAGTTACGCGGGCTTGCCATTCTTTTTCAGCGTCGCTACCTTCACGACGCTGCGCAGCACTTCGGCGACGCTCCACGCTTGCGCGACGCACCCTCGATGCGTATATGGCGGTTCCGCATCGAATATCTCTCCGATAGATCCTACCGCGTTTTGCTCCAGTCGATCTTCAAATGCCTGCAATAATTTTCCCGCACGGTCTAATTCGTCAGGATGCAGCTTCAGCCACGCATCCACGTATGGCCCGATCAACCAGGGCCACACTGTTCCTTGATGGTACGCGGCATCGCGCGCGCGCAAATTGCCATAATATTTTGCTTTGTAATCCTTTTCGCCCGGAGCCAGCGTCCGCAGCCCTACCGGCGTCAACAACGTTCGTTCGACGCATTCCATCACCGCGGCCCACTTGTCTTTCTCTAAAACCGGAAAATCCAGAGAAATCGCGAACACTTGATTGGGTCTCAACGATGAGTCATCGCCATCCTCACCATCCACCACATCGTACAAATAGCTTCCCGCGGCATACCAAAAACGCTTTTGAAATGATTCGCGGCAACGTTGTGCGTGCTTCTCCATTTCGCTGGCCTTCTCCGTCTGTCCGTCCTCTTCCAGCCATTGCTTCATATAACAAAGCGCGTTGTACCACAGCGCATTGATTTCCACGGCTTTGCCCCGGCGCGGCGTCACCACCCAGTCGTCAACCTTTGCGTCCATCCACGTCAGTTGGTATCCTTCCGCGCCCTGCCGTAGCAATCCATCTTTCGGGTCGACGCCGATTCCGAAGTCCGTTCCCTTCAAATGCCACTCGATGATGTCTTGCATTTGCGGAAGAATTTGCGGAAGAAAAACCAGGTCGCCGGAAGATGCCACATATCGCGCCACCGCATGAAAAAACCAAAGCGTTGCGTCGGCCGTATGGTACAAACCCTCGTCATGGCCTTCAGGAAACATGTTGGGGATCAGCCCTCGCCGGATATAGTGCGCGAAGGTGCGGAGAATGTAACCGGCCTCGATCTTGCGGCCCGTTGTCAGCGTCAGTCCCTCCAGCGAGATCATCGTGTCGCGTCCCCAATCTGTGAACCACGGGTAACCGGCGATAATCGTCCTGACTTCGTCGCCCGCGGCTCGCGCTCGCAACGTATCTTCGCCTCGTCCTTCCGGAATAATAATGAACTGATCGGCAGCCAGAACCAGCTCGCGCGCCACTCCTTCCGCCGGTACCTCCGACGCCCGTGACAACAGCCTTTTATGCCGCAACGATTCCGCGCTCGCCGCATACTTCGGGCTTACCGCGCGAATTGCATCCCACGATTCCACCGACGCAACCAGCGTGACAGGGTCTTGAGGCGTCAGTACCACGGAAAAATATCCTGGACTCCACAAATCGCCGTGGGCCGCGTAGCCTCTGCTTTCCTCGATGCGATACACAATTTCCTGAAATCGCGTGCGGTCCATCGTCAACGATTTGTCTTTTCCGTGCAGCATCAGCCGCAACGCCGGAATGTTTTTCTGTGCCGCAATTTCAAACGTGTCTTCGATCACCGTGAACGCGTAGTTCCCTGCGAGTGGCGTGCTCACCGGTGCTTCGTGCGGCCGGAAATTCACCGAAGGGCGCAGCGTCATTTTCACCGACCCGCTTTTCAGACGGTAGTTCACGTGCACCGTGTTCTGGCGATGCACCATCAGCACCCGCTTTTCCAGCAAAACGTCGCCAAACTTGAATATCCACACCGGGACGCCGTCTTCCAGACAAAATTCCTCAAGATACTCCGCGCCTTGCGCTTTCAATGGCGCGTTCACTCGCTCCTCTCCGCTCAGTTGCACCGTTTGGCCGTCCGGCAGTTCGACTTTTTCGATTAGGTCGTTCAGCATCATCATTCGACCGAGTGGTGTGGGCAGCGCGGCCACTAAATAGCCATGGAATCCGCGTGTAATTACTCCCGCCAAACTCCCGGAAGCGTACCCACCAAGCCCATTCGTGACCAGCCACTCCTTGTCCATCAGAGTTTCGTGGGTCTCTGCCTCCGACTTGCGATAAGCAACGCGACGTAGCACGCCTTTCAAGGTTTGCGATTCCCTTCCTTAATTTTTTGCCGGCCGCAATACTACGGCTGCGTGAGCCGGAATGATCCAGTTGAGCTCAGAATCCAGCGGTGCGGTGCCATTGCCGCCATACCGCGGATCCTCAGTCGACCACTGAACTTCCCATTGCGTATTTTCCGGCGGCCCCAGCAAAGGTTCCGGCGCCGGATTCAAATGCAATTCCTCGCCCAGATTCGCCACCAGCAAACGGTCGTCGCGGTATCCCTCTGAGAAGAAACGCACCACGTACGCCTCGGGCCCTAGAATCGCTCCGTCAAATTGCCGGTCCTGGCGCGAAAACACCTCTTCGCTTTTCCTCAGCTTCAGAAGATCGCGATGTAGCGCATAAGTCTCCGCATGTTTTTCTCGTTCCGATAGATCGAGTCTGCACTTCTCAAACGTTTCTCGAGAACAAGGGTCGTCGAATTTCAATTGGCCCGTCGCAAGGCTGCGCCACTGTTGCAGGAATTCCGCGCGTCCGGTTCGGACCTTTTCCCCCAGTTCCGCATTGTGATCGGCAAAAAAAAGAAATGGCGTAGACGCCGCAAATTCCTGGCCTTGGAACAGCATCGGCGTTCCCGGCCCTAGTAAACAGACCGCGGTCATCGTTTTATACTGTCCGTAAGAGCACAGCCGGTCGATTCGCCAGCCACGTCCGGAATTTGCGATCTGGTCGTGATTCTGCAGAAACGTCACCATTGCCGCTGGATTGCCGCCCAACGTGGACGTGCCTCTTCTTTGCTTTTGCCACGAATACCATTGCCCTTGATAAAGAAATCCATATTTCAAACAAGAAAGCAGTTCCTGCGGTGAGCCCAGGTAATCGGCGAAATACGCTTCGCGACTCCCCGTAAGCGCCACCATCGCGGAATGGTGAAAATCGTCGTTCCACAGTCCGTCAAAGCCGTAGCCGCCCTCATTCTGCGAACGAATCAGCGTGGTGTCTTGCGGTTCGTTTTCCGCCACGATGATAATCCCGCGATCTCCGGCGGCTTTTCGTGCGCTGCGGTTGATCTCCGCCAGAATGTGATCTTTTGAATGGTCGTAAACGTTTTGCGTGGCATCCAGTCGCAATCCATCCAGATGGAATTCTTTGATCCAATAAGCCGCGTTCGCGGCATAGAATTCGCGGACTGGCGCCGAATGCTGGCCATAGAAATTGATGGCTTCGCCCCAGTCTGTCTGGTGATCGGAGGTGAAGTAACTTTCGGAAAACTTTTGAAGGTAATTGCCGTCGGGACCGACGTGGTTGTAGACCACATCCAGTAACACACCGATTCCGCAACGATGCGCCTCATCCACAAACGCGCGGAAATCATCCGGATTCCCGTAAATGCACGTTGGCGCAAACAAGTCCACGCCGTCGTATCCCCAGCCGAACGATCCGGCAAATTCCGCGACGGGCATTAGTTCAAGCACAGTAATGCCCAACTCTGCCAAGGCCGGCAGCTCGCGAATCGCCGATCGCCATGTCCCTTCGCGCGTAAATGTTCCGATGTGCAGTTCGTAGATGACCTGCTGCGCCAGTTTGATTCCCTGCCACGCCTGATCGCTCCACGCAAAACGGCTGGGATCGATGATTTGCGAAGGCCCATGTGGCCCTTCCGGCTGATAACGCGACGCGGGATCAGGAAACGGGCCTTCTCCGCTCAACAAAAATCCATAAGTATCCCCAGCCCCAACACCTTTCACTTCGCCACCGAAATAGCCGTCGCCTTCCAGTTGCAGCGGATAGTCGCGATTCTTGATACGAACCGCAGCTTGTTTATGGTTGCGCGCCCAAACGCGAAAAGCCGCTCCATCCTCATGAAGCTGGGCACCCACGGGATACCACCATGGAAATGGAGATGTCATTTTTGTCAGAAAAATAGCGGTTGCTGCGTGCTTGTCTCCATCCAAGCTTCAACTGGCGTTCCGATAGTGATTGGCGGCGCCGCGCCTAGCTCGTTGACGACGGCGCGACTCTCTTCACCGACAGAAGCAGGTTGCCATTTTTGATTTGCGCGCTTGCGGTTGCCGGATCGACGGCCGTCGGCCAATTCGCAGCAAGAAACAGCGATTCGCGGCTGAAGCCGCCAGCCTGTCCCTTGTGTCCGTCCGTGGACTCTTGCTTCTCTGCCAAAATCAGCGTGCGACTCGCGTCCACGCCGACGTAAATCTCTTCCGGCTTAAATCCTTGCACCGGAATATTCACGCTGTAGGAAAAAGACGTCTCGCGAATTTCCGGCACCTTGCCCAATAGCTCGGATTCGGCCTCCAACCAGTGCCGCAAATCGTCGCCGTCGGCGTTTCCGTCGCGTTCAAACAGTGCATAGGCGCGTCGCGCAATTTTTTCCTTCAGTTTGTCCACTACGCGCCGGTTTTCATGGTTGATTGGAATCGTCGTAGAAACATCTCTTGCGGTTACTGCTCCAGTTTGGCTTGACATCGGGGGACCCACTTTCGTGCCGTGAATTTACTGCACTTCAATTTTATAGGCGCGCTCGGCAGCGCTAACAATACAGTGGACTCTGTACTGATCCGCGAAGCCTACTTCGGCGAAGCCCCCAAACCGTTGATCGGCGTCAGTACTGCCACGGGAAGGCTTGCGAATAGCTCAGCGACGTCCATCGCGCCATCTTCTGCACGCAAAGTGGCCCCTGTAATCACGTCGCGCCAACGTAAAACACCCGCTTGTGTGCCCACATCAAGCTTGATGCCGCGATAATCCTGCGATTGTAACCGCGCATCTAACGACGCTACCACCAGGCAGACGTCTCGCTCCGTGGTACGCAAATACGCGCATACCCGTGCTTCTTCACAATCCCTACAGGACAGTGGTTCGTATGCGCCGTCTTCAAACAGCCCGCTATGCTCGCGACGAAAAGTCAGCAGCGCCGCGATTAGCGCGAGTTTGATACGCCCGTCGTGCCAATTCTTTAACAGGTCAGCCAGTGAAGCCGCGCCCTCCGTAGCCTGGATTTCGCGCACACGCGCAAGCAAATGGCGCCGCACGGCAAAATCCACGGGTCTGCGGTTGTCAGGGTCCGTCAAATTCAAATCCCACAATTCGCTGCCCTGATAAAAATCCGGCACGCCCGGCGAAGTGCTTTTCAAAACCAGCTGAACCAGCGAATTGTGAACCCCCATCTGCGCGATGCGCTCTTCAAATGGCAGAACATTCTCTAAAAACGTGCCGGACACTTCGGGATTCAACGCGTCACGAATGAACTCCGTCACGGCGTTCTCATACGCGGTATCCGGCGAGATCCAGTAGGAACGAACACGCGCCTCCCGCAGAGACTTCGTCATCGCCGCTTGTAAGCGTTCCGTGTACTCGGCCAGCTTCGTGGATTGCGGCGCGAGTGGCGGGCACAATTCCGCGGGCCAACTCGCAATTAAGTTCTGATAGAACAGATACTCATCATTGCGTGCCGGTGGTGCCGTTCCTTCCACATCTCCTCGCCTAGCGCGCAGAATGCGGCTCCAGCTCGCGACTTTCGCAGCCCATTCTTCCGGCACTAGCGACAAAGCAGCCAGCCGCGCTCGCGCATCTTCGCCGCGTTTCGTATCGTGTGTGGATGTTGCCAGCATCGTATGCGGCCATTTTTCTGCCCGAAGCTGATTCGCCTTGTGAAATGAGCCCAGTGGCACTGCGAACTGCTCGGGTGAACTGCCAACCTCATTCCGCGCCACAAAACGGTTGTACCGGTAAAAAGCGGTGTCCTCCAGACCCTTGGCCATCACCGGCCCGCTGAATTGCTGCGCTTTCATAGCGCAGCGAATCACCGCCTGCCAGTCGAATCCGCAGCCCGGTTGCTCCGCCAATTTCCCGCTCAGCAGCTTTTCCAGAAATCCAAATACGCTTGCGTCCACTTCTTGCTCGTTTTTTGTGGCTTGCGTGATGGCCCAGTGAATGTATCGTTCATCGGTTTCGCTGCACGTCGCGCCGTCGACATACGTGCGGTAAACGGGAAAACACGCAATCGTTTCCTTCAGCGCGCGGCACAAAATGTTTTGCGTGAAATCCGTGGTTCGCGGATCTTGCCGGGCTACCCGCACCGCTTCCCGCGAAAGCGCTTCCAACTCGCTCCGCATCTCATTTTCCATGATTTTGATTTTGCATTCCCGCACAATCTCTGGGAACGCTTGCCACTCCCCGGTGAACTCCCGATAAAATCGCGTCAATGCGTCCTCAGCCGCCCCGTCCACCAGCAAACCGGTCACCTGGCCACAAAATTCGTAGCCCGTCGTCCCTTCCACCGGCCAGTCCTCTCGCAGATTTTCATGATGGGCCAGTATTTTTTCTACCACGAGGTACAACGCGGGACCTGCTTTCGCGCGAAGCCGCTCCAGATATTCCCTGGGATCTAAAAGTCCGTCCACGTGATCGATGCGTAGTCCCTGCAGACTTCCTTCCTTCACCAACTCAAAAACCAGCCGATGCGTGTGCTCAAACACCTCTGGCAATTCCATGCGAATGCCGGCCAATTCGCTGATGTTGAAAAATCGCCGGTAATTGATGTCATCCGCGGCCACCCGAAAATGGCTGGGCCGCCAGTGTTGCTGCTGGACCAGCGCATCCAGCGCGCTCCACGAACGCAAATCGCCGGCCGTGCCGCGAAATCGTTTCAAGGCGCTTTCTAATGCCGCGCATATCTCCCCGTTTGCCGCCACACACTGCGCCAACTCTGATTTCAATCGGTTCGCGTTCGACGCAAGTTCCGCCCTCCGCTTCGCAAGCGCGGTAAATTCTTCCGCTAACTTTTGCAGTTGGGCATTCGCACCGCTCAGGATCTCCGGATACGTCAGCGGCGACACCGGCAATTTGTGCGTGTCATACAGCCACACGTTGAATTCGCCGTGTTCCGCATCGAATTTCAGTTCGATGTGGCCGGCCTCAAGTTCAGCTCCATATTGCTCCGCCAGAAAAGGGACCAGCAGTTTTCCGCTCAAATATTCGGGATGCGCGTTCCATTCCACATCAAACCACCGCGCATATCTAGAATTCCCGCCCCATTCCAATACATCCAGCCACAGCGGATTGTCCGCTCCTCCAACGCCCATATGATTCGGAACGTAGTCGAGAATGTGCTCAAGGCCGTTTTCGCGGAACGCGCGTACCATTCGCTGAAACGCGTTGTATCCGCCCAACTCGCTATTCAGCGAATTGTGGTCCGTGATGTCATAGCCATGTTTGCTGTTCGATCTGGCCTGGAGGTAGGGCGACGCGTACAAATGGCTGATGCCGAGTTGTGCCAGGTACGGCGCCAGAGCGGCGGCATCATCAAATCCAAACGTCTTTCCAAATTGCAGGCGGTAGGTAGCCCGGGGGATCATGAATGGATGCGCGTGTTTCTTGGCGTCAGCATGCTCGCTGCCAACTCAATACATTGAATACAGGCTGACGGTTCGGTCGAGCAGTTCCCCCGTTTCGCCGGGCTGCAATGTGCGATCCGTTTGCTCGGTTTCGGTGGTGTCCAAAATCCATCGCCATCCTGTGCCTTCCACAACCGGCGGCATAACAAATTTTCCCGATTCAGCGCCGCCGTTGAAAATCAGCAGCAACGTAGCTTCGCTTCCGCGCTCGTGCAGTCCGGTGGGCTGCGCGCGTCCGTCGAGCAGCATGCCGAAGCAGCGCAGGTTGTTGTCTTTCCACATTTCCTCGGTCATTTCCACGCCCGACGGATGAATCCACGTCACGTCTTTCACTCCCAGAGTTTCGTCGCGAACGCCCGTGAGGAAACGGCTGCGGCGCAGCACCGCATATTGCTGTCTCAAAAACGTGAGCTTGCGCACAAATTCAATCGTCGGCTTGTTTAGTTCCGCCAACTTCCAGTTCACCCAACTAATCTGGTTGTCCTGGCTGTACGGATTATTATTTCCGTTTTGCGTGCGGTGAAATTCGTCGCCCGCCAGCACCATCGGCAGACCCTGCGCCAAAAGCATCGTTGCCAGCATGTTGCGAATCTGACGCTCGCGCAGGCGATTGATTCCCGGGTCATCCGTGGGACCTTCGGCACCGCAATTCCACGAATGATTGTTCGGAGTTCCATCTCCGCCGTGTTCGCCGTTGGCTTCGTTATGTTTTTCGTTATAGCTGACCAGATCGTTTAAGGTGAACCCGTCGTGCGCGGTCACGAAATTCACCGAAGCCCAAGGCTTTCGTCCTTGGCGGTTATAAAGATCCGCGGACGCGCACAGCCGCTTCACCAATTCCGCAACTGACGATCCGCCTTTCCAGAATTCCCGCACCGAATCACGGAACTTGTCGTTCCATTCGGACCACCCTGGCGGAAATTCTCCAACCTGGTAGCCTCCGGGACCGCAGTCCCAAGGCTCTGCAATGCGCTTCACACTCTCGAGATTCGGGTCCTGGCAAATTACCTTCAAGAAACCGCTCTGCTGGTCGAAGCCGTTCGGTTCGCGCGCAAGAATCGTTCCCAGGTCAAAACGAAAACCGTCCACCTGTGTTTCGTCTTGCCAATAGCGCAGGCTGTCGGCCACCAGTTGAATCACGCGAGGATGCGACAAGTTCAGAGTATTGCCGGTTCCAGTGTCGTTGATGTAGTAACGCGGCTTGTCGGGAATCAGGCGGTAATAGCTGGCGTTGTCGATGCCGCGAAAGCAAAGAGTGGGGCCGAGCTCGTTGCCTTCCGCGGTGTGATTGTAAACCACGTCGAGGATGACCTCGATTCCCGCATCGTGAAACCGCGAAATCATTTCCTTGAATTCGCGCAAATCATTTTGCGGATCGGCGGCGTATCGCGGTTCCGGCGCAAAAAAACCGATGGTGTTATATCCCCAGTAATTGGTCAGCCCGTGTTCCACCAAGTGCCGCTCATCGATGAATGTGTACACCGGCATCAACTCAACCGCCGTCACGCCCAGCGACTTGATGTAGTCGATCACCGACTTGTGCGCCAAACCGGCGAACGTTCCGCGCTTTTTCCGTGGAACTGCGGGGTTCAGTTTCGTAAATCCTCGTACATGCAATTCGTAAATAATGGTTTGATTCCACGCCACTGCGTGCCGACGCGTGGTGCTGGACCGCCAGCGAAATACCGGATCCACCACCACCGATTTCGGCACAAATGGCGCGCTGTCTCGCTCATCAAAACTCAGGTCCGCTTGCTCGGCCCCCACTTTGTATCCAAAACAAGCGTCGTCCCAGCGAAGCGAGCCCACGTGCGACCGCGCATACGGATCAAGCAGCAGTTTGTTGGAATTGAAGCGGTGCCCTTTCTCCGGCTCGTACGGCCCGTGCACACGAAAGCCGTAAACGGTGCCCGGCCGCAATCCGCGAACATACCCGTGCCAGATTTCATCCGTGTACTCGGGAAGCTCAATCCTCTGGCGCTCTTCTTTTCCTGCGTCGTCAAACAGACACAGTTCCACTTTTGTCGCGTGCGCGGAGAACAGCGCGAAATTCACACCCAAGCCATCCCACGCCGCGCCGCGAGGGAAAGGACTGCCTTCTCGAAGTTCAAAACTCTTGGGACTTTCTGCCGGCTGGCTCTGCGGAACGATATCCAGGTCCACAGCGCCATTTTGGCCAAGGACGTCAGTCTCACTCATATGTTTTTGGGAACTCCGTCTTCCGAAACAACACCTTTCGGGCGTTAAGAAAGCATCTTGCGCAAATGCGCCGCCATTATCAATGAAAAGAACTCTGTAGCACCCTAAGGGAAACACTGTAGGAAGCGTTGAACCCTAGCCCTTTACCGCCGCGCGAATCTTCGGTGTGCCCGCGATTCCGCTTTGTATCTGCTTATCGTTCTTGATCGTCTCCAGTAAGGCGCGCGTTATTTTGTCGTCTACCTGCGAAGCCTTGCGCAAATCCACCGGATATCGCACTGCGAGTTCGACTCCCGAATCCGCAAATTGCAGGTGTTGGTGGGGAGTCGGAGGCGTCACCATAATTTCCATGCCATGTTCCAATTCCGGCTCGAAGTTGCGGGGCACCAACTGCGCATCTTTATAAACCGCCTCAACGGTGCCCAACAGCGTTTTCTGAAGCGGGCCGTAATCGGCGCCCGGGGCTAGCGGCAGAACCACCTCGTGCCACGCGTATTGCGTGCCCGGCAATTGTTTGAACAATGGAGTCGTGGCTTGAAACAAAACGGAATTCGAAAACACCGCGATTCTGCCCGTCGAATACAAGTCCACTCCCGTGCCCGCCAACTCCATGATGTACAAGCGCACCAGGCCAACGTCGATCACATCCCCGGTGACGCCGGCGACGGTGATTCGATCGCCGACGCGGATTCCATAACGTCCAATTACAAAAAAATATGCCGCCACGGAAAGCAGGACGGTCTGCAAGCCTACGGCGATACCAGCGGTTACAAATCCCGCAAACGTGGCCAGCGAGCTGAATTCACTCACAAATCCAAGTATCACAACCACGCCGATCAGAAATCCCATCACGAAACGGCGCAGCAACAAAAATTGGCGGCGGCGGCGTGGATCGTGCACATAACGAAACGTCAGGCGTCGCCACGCCTCAGAGAGACCCAGAATCACGCCGAGTGCGATCGCGATTCCTAAAACTCGAAAAATCAACGAGCGCAGCATGGCCGCGGATTCATTCGTAAGCGATCTTTTCCATTCCATAAGATTGGAGCGGCTCTGGTCCAGCACCACGATTTCCTGGCTCAGCGGAAGCAGCCCGGCGGATAGTTGGTTGAACCGTGCCGTCAGCGCGTCGTATTGCTGCTTGGGGACGCCCGCTTGATTCGCGAGGTTCTTGCCGCTTTGCATCGTGGCTGCAAGTTGCTTGCGCAGCGGCTCGCGCAAGTCGCTGGCTATCTTGCGAACACTTTCTGTTTCATCCAGCAACTGATCCGCCGCCCGGATGCTCTCCATTTGGCCGTAAAGCAGTATGAGATCGCCGATCAGTCCCGATGATGGTGCCTTGGCAGGAACGGCCGTGGCAGCTGCCGGTGTCGCAACTGCAGCCGCGTCGTTTTTCGCATTACCTAACGTTCCGAAAACTTCTGGCACCGAACGCGCCAGGTCGTTAATGCTTCCTTCCAGACCCGTTCCACCCGTGTTCGTGTTCTCGACAAAATTCTTCATCTTCTCAACAGCGCCCAGTGCGGCCTTGTCCAGCGCCAGTTTTCCTTCCAAGGCTTGCTGCTGCTGAACCAGCGCGTCACGATTCTTCTTCGACGCTGAGCTGACCTGTTTCTTCAAGGCCTCAATTTGATTCTGCTCGTCGGCAATGCGCTGCGACACTTCGCTTTCCATTTGCGCGTACTTTTGCGCACTTGGGCCGGAGGTTCCGGATTGATCCTGGTTCGCGTTCGCGCTCTGCCCGTTCTGTTGGTTCAGCGTCACATCCGCGCGTGCCGATTGAAATCCCAAACGCACCGCTTGCGCACCTAGATTTTGCGCATTCGTCACGTAAATCGCGTCGCTCGGTTCCCGCCCAGCTTTGATCTTTGTGGTGCAGTCTTTGTACCAGCGCATCACTGCGTTCAAATGCCTCAGGACGTCGTCGCGGTCATTCATCTGTCCGGTTTGCGTTTTCGCTGGCAGGGCAAACATCGCGGCAAGTAAACCTACAACAACGATAGTGGCGGCTGCGTTTTTCGCGCCTTTCATAATTCCCAAGTTCGTTTTCAGCCTTTCTGGTGGCGTTGGTTGGCAAGTATCGCGGCCGATGTAGAGCTCTTCGATGCCAATTTCGTCGCGCGGACGTGGGAACTGTAGTGTAAAAAGGGCCTCGGGCAGTCGACATACCCCCAACCTGGTAGGTCAGCGCGAAAATTGCAGTAGAAACCTTGCCTGCGATTATGCGCCTGCGCGGTTCCCAGCCGCCACGCTGCCCCGCGGTTCTTTTTGCGTGTTTTCGATTTCCAGGCGTTCGTGCCGGATGTCCAGCCGAAGCCGCCCGAATAGGCTCATATAAATGTTCGCGATCCACACTAATGCCAACCACGAAAGGAAATACCCGCGCCAACCTGGCAAAAGCAATTGAAAGCCTGTCAATGCCAGAAAAAAGGCCGCGACGTAGTGGCTCAGGCAGTATTCACAAGTCAGCAGATAAAAGAATTTTCGCTGGTACAAACGGCCGCACGTCTTGCTCTTGTGCGAGCACCATTCGCGCAGTTCGCGCAGAACTTCCTCGTGCGTGACGGTCCAAGTTACCGTGGCAACCGGAATGCCAAGAATGGCCAACCGAACGATTTGTTCTTGGACGCCGCTCATTCTAATTTCTTCTCACACACACCCTTGTAACGCTACACGGAGATTTGCTGTTCCGACAACCTGCTGATTGCGGTAGCTCCCCCGGGAAAAGGGTGTACACCCGCCGGTGATGACACGCTCGTGGCGTGGCTCTTCATTCCCTACTTTCTGTGGGTCTGTTTTGCTATGTCACTGAATTTCGTAGTCTGGAGGATGAACGCGCTCTAACAAATTGACTGAACCAGATTTACTACCCGACATCAACTGTCCGTATACCAGAACCGACCGATTCTCTCTTCACTTCCGGTCCGTCGACAATCGAAGCGCGATGACAAGCTGGGTTCTAACCTGCAAATGCTGTCGGCGGGCTTTTACCGTTTCCCAGATCCAGGACACTCTGGCCGACCTTTTCCTGGCGCAGAAACCGCAGTTTCCGCCGGATGGCTTGGAATGCGCGTGCCCGTTTTGTGGCGCCAAATTTGTCTACCAACGCAACGATCTTGTCTACCGCGAAGTTCGCGCCAGCGCCTCGGACTAGTTCTCACCTGGCAGCCTCTTCCAACCCTGCCTAGTAATCACCTACCACTGATGACCAATGAAGCAGCATTGTGATATAAGGTCGGAATACTTGGGAGGAGCGGCATGGCGAAATTCTCCAAGTCCGTCCGGTTTGGCCTGACGCCCTGGCTGTGGCGGCGTCTTCGCTTACAAGCGCAGGAACAGAGAGTCAGCGTAAGCGAACTTGTCCGCACCGCAGTGGAAAAGCACCTGGGCGAATTGATTTGGCAAAAAGTCGAAGCACGGCAACCTGAAGCCGAATTGGCGAATCCGAGTGTACTGAACACGCCCTTGGTGAGATGGACCCCTGAAGAAGAGCAAGCGGCGCACCGCGCTATGCAACTATTTATTAACCACGACGAGTAATCCGCTGCAAAACACATCTGGAAATGTCAGGGCCTCGCGAACCTAGCGAGGCCCAAACAATTTCTGTGCTGTTCCCGGGAACGAAGTGCACTTCACCCGCGAAACATTTTCACGCCCCGGCGGTCATGCTCTCAACGGCGGCAGGCACATACGGAAATGTCTTTGACGGTTTCGAGGTAACCGATTCCTTGCCGATCCCGAGACTCACTGGACTGTTCGCTGCCATCGAGAACATAACATTCGGCGCATTGTCCGTCAGCGAGCGGCCGTTCCATCCCGCGAACCCAAACACAGCGGCTGTACCAACCTCGTAGGGGAGGATGTTGGGGCAAATTCGGTGTGCGAATGCCTCGCCGTATGCTTTGGGATCCTCGGCTGTCCCGGTTGCGGCCACGACGCCAGCAATTGCTTTGGCCACCGTAGCTCCGTGCGTCGCGAAATCATCGGCAGGGTCTCCGGCATTCAGGCGATTGCCGAGATCTTCGTTGAATTGCGTAAACAGCGGATGGATCATCGGCAACGCCACGCGGTTGATGGAGCGCCAGCCTCCCGCGTCAGTTGCTAGCGTTGATACCGCCCATACGCCGATTCGACGCTTGTCTCCCGCTTCAGCCAGTAACTCTTTATCCGGCACCTCTAGCACGATCGAATACACGGTGTGGCCGGCAAACAAGTTCTTTGCTTGACTTGGATCCCATCCGGAAAGGTTGATGGACGTGCCGTCCTGAAATGCGTGTCCCACCGCGTGCAACACTTCCGGCTCGATCCAGAACGGATCACCAGCTTTGCCGGCCCACACGCGCAGCCCCGTCGCGGTGCTGGCGATTTCTCCAGTCGTTCCCTGCGCGACCACGGTGCCGGCCGCTTCCGGCTTGACCGCATCGGCGCCCGCGATGCGCCGCACGGTGTAGTCCTGCTTGCCCTGCTTGTCGCGTTCGTTGAACGTCAGGCGGTAGGTGACATCCTCAATCGCGTCGCCGTTCAAATCCACTTTGAATTCGTACATTCCTTCCGGGTGGTAGCCCGGAACAGGGATAGCTCCGAAAATCGAGTGGCACACATTGATGGCAAACACGGTGCCCTTTTCTCCGCGAAATACGTAGAGGTCCGTGATGTCGAGGCGTATGTCTTGACGAGCAATCGGGGAATCGAGGTGATGGGACATGGCAGTCCTCCTTTATTGTCAGGCTGGCCATTCCAACCGCGGACGAAATCGCCGCCAACCTGGTTGGAGGCGCAATCCACGGCATGATGGCGCTTTCCACTCAGATGGTTCTAGGCCGAGGTTTGATGTATTTTTTTTTGCGCTGCAGCCGGAATTGCCGAATGACCGTTATGTGGCATCCAACTGGTGAGGGTGGTGGCCGATGATACTGCATTTAGTCGCGCTACTCGTGCTGGGCCTGATGTGCGGCAGTGAACTCAATGTGGCGCTATTCGGCCATCCCGTTCTGAACCGACAACCGCTGGAGACACACGTACTGGTTCGCTCGTCGCTCGCGGCGTTGCTTGGGCGCGTCATGCCGTTTTGGATGGCCGGCTCCACGCTTCTCACTCTGTTGCTGTTGCTGCCGTTCGCGCACTTGACCCAGCGAGCTTGGCACTTCGCAGCAATCGCTTCCGCCATTCAAGTTCTAGCTGTCTTGTTTTCGCTGGTCGCGCCGGTACCCATCAACAACAGGATTATCAAATGGACGCCGAATTCCCTTCCACAAGATTGGCGTGCGCAGGAGCGCCGCTGGGATAGCTATCATTTCGCTAGAACGTGCGGACTTATTCTAGCCTTCGCGCTTCTAGCCATCAGTTTTCGTGCCAGCTGAACGAGCGGTGCTTTTCGGACGTCTGCGCAAAAATGTTGACTCTGGCGTTCGCTCATCAGATAGTGCAGTCATCGGTCATCCTAATCGTATTCATATGACTCGAATCAATAGCCCAATCGAAAGTGCATACCATACCGCAGTTAGCGGAAGGCTATATTCGGTTGTCTATTTTGCCCTTAACAACGGGGTTCCACCCAAGGAGCGGCAGGCCTTCAAGAAAGATTGGCGCGGGCGCGGTTTTGGACTTCTGGTTGAGTTATTACTCCAGTGCGCATCTCCCAACTGGAACTCTTACCCCGAGACATTTTGGGTTGACCCTTGGATTGCAGAACATCTTCCGCGAGGCGGGGACCATTTGTATTATTTCGTCGAGAAATGGGTAAACGACGAACCACTTCCGGCACTCATAAGCCCGGACCCATGCGTCGAACACCAAAAGGTCATGGAATTGGAGCACCTGTATCTAGCACTCAACCGCTGATTTGCATTCAGCGAACGCGAGCCTCTGGTATCCGCGTATCGACGTGTGGCCCACGTGTGCCCACATCGGCTGGATCTGTGGAGAAGCCGCTCAAACACAGGCTTTTGGTTGTGGTGTGTGTTGAACGAAGAATCCCGCCCAATTCTTGACTGCCAATGAGACCCGCTTTGAACTCCCCACGACTTCCAGTCTTTCCCTCAAAATATGGCGTATTCATTGGGGAAATCGAGACTTGCGTGGATTTACTGCGGTTTGAAAAAGAGATGGTGCGGTCGAGTGGATTCGAACCACCACGGTATTGCTACCGCCAGCCCCTCAAGCTGGTGCGTCTGCCAGTTCCGCCACGACCGCACTGAGGTGAGACATCATTGTAGCCGCGCGCCAAATTTCCAGCAAGACGCGCTTCTTGCGTGAACTTACGGTTACGGTTTCTTGGGAGCCGGAGTCGCCGGGGCCGGCTGTTGCTGAGGCTGCGCAGGCTGCTGCGTCGCTGGAGCCGGTGCGTTATTCGCCGGGGCTGGCGTCGTCTTTTGCGCCGGCTTCGAGAATTGCTGCAGGATCGATCCCCCGCTACCGCCCTCACCGTTTGCTACGGCGCGGTCCACCCGCACCACCATCGCCAATGCGCACACCATGAACATGATGGCGCACCACGTGGTCGCTTGCGAAAGCACCGATGCCGCTCCTCGCGGCCCGAATGCCGTCTGGCTACCCGCTCCGCCGAACGCGCCGGCCAAATCCGCAGCCTTGCCGCTCTGCAGCAGCACCACGACAATCAGCACCACGCAGTTCAACACAAAGAACGTGGTCAACAGCCATCCCGCCCATCGAAATCCCACAGCGATGATCCCGAAGCCCACAAGCAACGCGATCACCCATTTCATCCAACCCGGCATTTTCTGCACCTCAACTCAATTTTCATTTCACCGGCATCCGCCGGCCTTACCTGCTCTACCTTGGCCAGTCCTTCACCAGGCTCGCGTACGATTTGGCGTCCAGGCTCGCTCCACCCACCAGCGCGCCATCCAGCTCTTCCTGCGCCATCAACCCTTTGATGTTGTCAGGCTTTACGCTTCCGCCGTAGAGGATCCTCAACGCCGAAGCATGCTGTGCGGAGAACTTCCCCGCTGCGCACTGCCGTACAAACTTATGCACCGCCGCCGCAATTTCCGGGGTGGCTGTGCGCCCGGTACCAATCGCCCACACTGGCTCGTAAGCTACCAGAATACGGGAGAATTCCTCGGCGGTCAACGCGCCGACGCTGCCCTGAAACTGCACTTCAATCACCTTTTCGGTGTTGCCTGCCTCGCGGTCGGCCAGCATCTCGCCAATACACACGATCGGCGTAAGTCCTGCCGCCAGAGCCGCTTTGGCCTTCTTTGACACCGTCTCGTTGGTGTCTCCGAAGAATTGCCGCCGCTCCGAGTGCCCCACAATCACGTATTTGCAGCCCGCCTCCACCAACATGCCGGTCGAAATCTGTCCGGTGAACGCGCCTTCCTTCTCCCAGTACACATCCTGCGCGGAAATCGCGATGGGCGTTCCCTTCGCCGATTCTACCGCTGCCGGAATGTCGGTAAACGGCGGCGCGATCACCATGTCGCAATCGCTTACTCCCGCCACCAGCGGCTTCACCGCGGCAAAGAATGCGCGCGTGTCTGCCTGTGTCTTGTACATCTTCCAATTTCCCGCGATGACGCGGCGACGCTTTGGGGTGCTCATTTGTTTGTCAGGGCCTCCACGCCCGGGAGCTTGGTACCGCCTAGAAATTCGAGCGACGCTCCGCCGCCCGTCGAAATATGCGAAATCTGCTTGGATACACCGGACTGGTGCACGGCGGCCACGGAATCTCCTCCGCCAATAATCGAAGTGGCTCCCGCGGTGGTTGCCGCCGCCACAGCCTTGGCAATTTCCAGCGTGCCCTTGGCAAACGCCGGCATCTCAAACACGCCCATCGGCCCGTTCCACACAATGGTCTTGGCTTTGGCGATCTCCGCCTTGTACGCTTCAATTGTTTTCGGTCCGATGTCCAGGCCCATCTGATCCGCAGGCGTAGTTCCTGCGTCGACCACTTTTGACGGCGCATCAGCCTTGAACTCCGGCGCAATCACGTGGTCCAGCGGCAACATCAGCTTGAAATTTTTCTGCTTGGCTTCCGCCAGCAGCCGTTTCGCCAAATCTACCTTGTCCTCTTCCACCAGCGACTTCCCGATCGGCAGTCCCTGCGCCTTCAGAAAGGTGTACGCCATTCCACCGCCAATCAGCATGGCGTCGGCAATTTTCATCAGGTTCTCGACGACTTCAATCTTGTCGCTAACCTTCGCACCGCCCAGAATCGCCACAAACGGCCGCGCTGGATTGCTGATGGCCTTTCCAATGTAGTTCAGCTCCTTCTCCATCAACAGGCCTGCCGCTGCCTTCTGCACGAACTTCGTAATGCCCACAACGGAAGCGTGCGCGCGGTGCGCCGAGCCGAATGCGTCGCACACAAAAACTCCGTCGCACAACGCCGCCAGTTGTTTGGAGAATTCCTCGCCGTTCTTTTCTTCTTCGGGATGGAAGCGCACATTTTCCAGAACCAGCACGTCGCCGTCTTTCAGCGCTTTGCTCTTCGCTTCCGCCTCTGGGCCAACGCAATCCGCGGCAAACGCCACGGGCTTGCCCAGCAACTCCTCCAGCTTTTTCGCCGCTGGCTTCAACGAATATTTCGGATCCGGGCCACCTTTGGGCCGCCCCAGGTGGGACGCCAGCACCAGCCGCCCACCCTTTTCGATGGCCAGCTTCAGTGTCGGCAAGGTTTCGCGGATGCGGGTATCATCGGTAACCACGCCATCCTTCAACGGCACATTGAAATCCACGCGAATGAACACACGCTTACCGCGCAAATCCAGATCTCGAATCGTTAGTTTGCTCATGATGTCTTCCGTTCGTAAGTTTTGGATATCGGCCGACAGATATCAGGGATCAGCAATCAGTTATCAGGAACCATTACCGGGCGCGGTTTCTCTTTCTCTCTTAACTCTGTGCCCTCTGTGTCCTCTGTGGTAAACGCACTGCCCGGGTTCGCTGACCGTGGTCCGCACGACGCGGACCACGGGTCACGAATCACGTTCCTAGAACTTCGAGGCCATCAGCTTGATCAGGTCTCGTACACGGCAGGAATACGCCCACTCATTGTCGTACCACGACAACACCTTCACGCACTTGTCGCCGACAACCTTGGTGTAATCCGCGTCCACGATCGACGAATTCGGGTTGCCCTTGAAGTCCGAGGAAACCAGTTCCTCTTCCGAGTACGCCAGAATTCCCTTCATCGGGCCGTTTGCCGCAGCTTTCAACGCTGCGTTCACGCTTTCCTTCGTCGCCGGCTTTTCCACGAACACGGTCAGGTCTACCACGCTCACGTTCGGCGTGGGCACCCGCATCGAGTAGCCGTCCAGCTTGCCGTCCAGTTCCGGAATCACCAGCTTCAGCGCCTTGGCCGCTCCCGTGGTGCTGGGAATCATGCTGAGGGCCGCTGCACGCGCGCGCCGCAGGTCTTTGTGCGGCAAATCCAGCAGCCGCTGGTCATTCGTGTACGAGTGAATCGTGGTCATGGTGCCGCACACGATGCCGAACGTGTCGTTCAGAACCTTCGCGATCGGCGCCAGGCAGTTCGTGGTGCACGACGCGTTGGAAACCACGTGATGCTTCGCGGGATCGTACTTCTTGTCGTTTACGCCCAGCACAAAGGTGGCGTCCGGATCGGTGGCCGGCGCCGAAATGATTACCTTTTTCACCGGCCCGCGAATGTGCTTGCGCGCATCCGCGCCCTTGGTGAACAGGCCGGTGGACTCGACCACAATGTCCGCTCCGACGCTGGCCCAGTCGAGCTCTGACGGGTCTTTGGTCTTGAATACCTTGAAGCTCTTACCGTCCACGCTGATGGTGTCATCCGTGTGCGTGATGGTGTTTGGCAGGTTCCCGAGGACCGAGTCATACTTCAGCAGGTGCGCCAGGGTTTTGGCGTCCGTGATGTCGTTCACAGCCACGAACTGAATATCCTTGTCATTGAGGGCTGTGCGCATGATATTGCGACCGATGCGGCCGAAGCCGTTGATTCCAACCTTAATTGCCATTACTTCCTCCGGTGGGGTGTGTAGATTGCGGCGACACTGACAGTGCTAAAAACGCCGCGGGTAGAACTAAAAATGCTAGGTGATAGTGTAGGGAAAAGTCAATGTATCTCGGTGTGTCCCCCGTCACACCGCTTTCCGCACGCCGCACGTGGCTGCTGCGCATAATCGATATTCTCGTGGCTTCCGTTGCCGCGCTGACTGAAACAATTCGCGATTTGCGTTTCGGGGATGCTAAGTCCTTTGTTTGAGACAAAAATGTCGGCGCGCCGACATTACTGCGTTACGTAAACATTTGGTATACACCGCTGCACGGAGAATTAGGCCCCACCCCCCAGTATTCACGTAAGTAGGGGAAACAAAGGAGTTAGCGGTCTCTTCATGTTGAGCGCCATCGCGTTCGGTCAAACACGAGTTACGAATCACGAGCCACGCATCACTGCGGATACTGCTTGATGGTGGTGACTTTCTCGCCGGTGAAGTGCACGAAGACGGTCTTGTCAGGCGGGTGCCCGTAGATCCAGTCCTCGGTGTCGTTCCCCTCGCTATCGCGCTCCCTGACCTTGCGGTCGGGCTTCCCGATAGCAGCCACCACTTCTTCGCGGTCCATGCCCTTGATGGCCTTACGTTCGGTGATGGCTTTCTTCATCTCCGGTGGCAGCGTATCGATCCAATGGACCGAAGCGGAGCGCTCTTTGTTGAAGTCCAGAAAGGGCGCCAGCATCTGCTTCAATTGCTCTGGGGTCATGTCTGGCACGTGCTGGGGAAAATCAATGAAGATGGTGCCGCCCATGCCAGGTTGGAATCCCGGCGGCCCAGCGTCCTGATTCGTTGTTGGGGCGGTCGATTGTGGCATCGGCGTAGTGCCGCCCATGCTGACCTGGATGCGGTCTCGCCATTTTTTCTTGGGCCGCCCACCGCCATTGATATCCACAACAATGCTTTTTTCGTGGAACTCCAGCCCGGTAATCTGCACGTTATCGCCAGTATTTACCGCCGCGCCGTGGGTGGCAACGGTGCGATCCAGATATTCCTGGTTCAACGGCTTGTCGGCGTAGATGACGAAACCGTCTTTGCCGCCGGGCAACGGCTTTCGCGCCTTCGCGAATTCACCGGAAACGTAGCGGATCAGCGCCAGCTTCGACGACTCCTGCAGTGCTGCTGCTGTGCCGGGCTTTGCAGGCGCGGGGTCGGTCTTCTCTTGCTGGGGAGCATCCGTGGTAACGACGTCGGGGTACAAAGGAACACTTTCGCCTGGCGGAAGCGACTCATGCGACGCAGATTGCGGCGCTCGCAATGCCGTCCCGCGGGGAATATCTCCCCAAACGAAGAACAAAGTCGTAATCGTTATCGCCAAGCGGTAATGCATGCGCATCCTGCCCTGCCATCCATGGCAGTCCTATCCCTATTCTATGACGCAATTCCGCGATTGAATAGCTACGCCTTCAGATTTTCACTGGGAAACGACAGTAACGCCCTGGCGGTCGATTTTCATGGGCAGCAGTTCCCCACCGGCGTCCAGTACAGCCTTCTCTACGCGTTCGCGGGCGTCCGGCTCGATCAGCAGGACAACGCAGCCACCGCCACCGGCTCCGCAAACTTTTCCCGACAGGGCTCCGTTGCGTCGCGTGCCGGCGATGATGCGGTCAATCACTTTGGTGGAAATGGTCGGCAAACTCTTGCGCCGGAACTGCCATTCCATGTTCATCAACCGGCCGGTTTCCTTCCAGTCGCCCGCTTCCAGCGCCGTGCGCATGGCCTGGGCAATCTGCGAGATGCGTTCCAGATTGTTCTGCACCGCGCCTTTGTCGTCCAGATGGGCCTTAAACACCGCCCAATTGTTAATCGCAGACTGTCGCGGCTTTCCCGTGTAGCACACCACCAGCCGTCGTTCCAGTTCGTCGAGGTTCACGTTCAGCTCAATGCGCCGCTCGCCTCCCGGCATCAACTCAATCGCCGCCGCTCCCCCGAAAGCCGGAGGGTAGTGGTCCTGCATACCGGTAGGGATGCGGATCACGATGGCTTCGGCGTCGCGGCTGATGTGAATCCAATCCACTTTGCTGCGACCGGTTCCGGTGAAGCGGTCCAGCGCCGCGCAAATCGCCACAGCCATGGCGCTGGAGCCGCCGATTCCCGCGCCTGCGGGCGCTTCGGAATTCGTGGTCAGCGTGAATCCGCCTTCCGGATGAAAAAACTTTACAATCTCTGCCAGCAACGGAAGGCGAAAGCGTTTGGCGCGCGACAATTCCGCGAACGATGCAAATTCCTCCGAGCGGTTGGTGTCCAGGGAGACCAGCTTGATGCCTTCGTCTCCGCCGGACTTGGTGTCGATGACGCAGTGGGCGTAACGCGAAATGGCGGCATTCAGCGTCACCGCTCCGGAATGGAAAAGATACAGCGGCCAGATGTCCAGCGTTGCTCCCGCAAAATCCACACGTGTTGGTGCTTTCGATTCGATGCGCATAGTTTTCCTGGAAATTCAGCCCGTTGTCCGGAAGCGACAGTTCAAGAAGCCCCGCCCGCGGCCCGGTTGGTGCGCGGCAGAATCTGGGGACCGGTTTCGTGCCGCGCCTGGGCTGGATTTGGTTCAAAACAACGCCGGCAGCGCGCCTCATATGCGCCGCCCGCGCCTACAACAATCAGTTCATCACTCTCCACGAGCCGCTGGGTATGCACCGCGGGATTTCCGCAGCGCACGCAGATCGCGAGCAATTTCGTAATTTCTTCCGCAACGGCCAGCAAGCGCGGCATGGGCTCAAAGGGGCGTCCACGATAATCGGTGTCGAGACCGGCGACAATCACGCGCTTTCCGAGGTTGGCGAGCTTGGTGCAAACTTCCACCAATTCGTCGCCGAGGAATTGCGCTTCGTCGATGCCCACAACCTCGGTGCGCGGCTGCAGTTTGTCCATGATTTCCGCGGCTTTGCTGACCGCGTCCGAGGGAATGCCCAGACCGGAGTGCGACACGATCTCGTTTACGGCATATCGCTCATCGATCGCCGGCTTGAAGATCTGCACGCGTTGCCGCGCAATTTGCGCGCGACGCAACCGGCGAATCAGTTCTTCGCTTTTGCCGGAAAACATTGGGCCAACCACGACTTCGATCCAGCCCATGTTGCCTTTGACGATGTCCACGCGCCTTCTCCTCTATGGTTGCTTACTTAGCATGCTCGCTTTCGAGCACTTCGCACAAGCCATGATTCGCTTGCCGCGTGCGGGGTTACTTTGCCGCCGTTTTTGCCGCTTGATACAACTTGCCATTATAAAAGGGCGCAAACGCCGCGACCACCGCAACACGAAAGGACTCTTGCCGCGAAATCAAATTTCCCGAAAGCACGCCCCAGGCTCCCTGAGCATCGCGAATTCCGGCCTGCCCCGCAAAGTGTCGATCGCCACGGACAACTCCGTGCCTCGTGCGACCACTTCTTCCGCAAGCGCTTCGGGAATCTCAATGCTGCCGGAGCATCCGAAGTGGCCGCGATGTCCGTCGGTCACGTAGGCCCAACTCTGCAAAAAGACGCGACGCTGGCCCGGTTCCTCGACCACGTCCAATCCGCCTTCCAGTCCAACATAGAAATTTGCCGGCTCCGCGCTTGCAGCCAAACGTGATGCGAGAGCTTCCGCCCGCTGGCGCGCCCCCTGCATCAATTCCTGGCGGGACAATGGCGTGTGGCTGACACCGCTTTCCACTTCATAGCCGCGCACTTCGATGGTGGTGTCCGCGGAAAAGTAGCTGCGGAAAAGATCAGCGGCTTCTTGAACAGCATTCAATTTGGGGCGCCGCGTACTGCCGGCGGCAATGCGGACCAAGGGCATCGGCGAACCTATGGGCAAATTCTATCGGTTATTTCTGCGAAAGTTCAGCGAGAAATTCACAAGCCTGAGGAAAATTCCGCAAAAAAGAACGCGCGATCGGACCCAGAAGCGAGGCTGGCATCATTGCGTTTTTTGTAGTGGCGCGGTTTTCCCGGCTGCGCCGGCGGTTGCTTGCGCTTGGTAGAACGCAACGGCGTTTTTGTACTTCGGATTGTTACGGTCGAGCGCCGCCGCTTTTTTGCAGAACGCCAGTGCTTCGGCGGGATTCTTGTTGGCGACGAGGACGGCGAGATCGTAGGCCGCGGCTGCGCTGGAGGGGTCAAGTTGAACAGCGGTGCGCAATTCTTTTTCCGCCTGATCGGGATGGCCCATCTCAGCGAGGAGCAGTCCCAGGTTGAAGTGCGCGGCCGGCTCTTTGGGATCCGCCGCGATGGCTCGCCGCAATGCGCTCTCCGCTTTGGTCATGTCGCCGAGTTGACTGTACACGACAGCCGCGTTCACAAGCGGTGGCGCAAAATCGGGCCGCAAGGTGGCGGCCTTTTCGTATTCCGCCACGGCTTGCTGTAACTCTCCACGATTCCCATACAGATTCCCCAGATTCAAATGCTGCGCGAAGTCGTCCTGGCGAGTGGTCAGGGAGGCGAGATACTCCTGCATGGCGGGCTGGATGTCGGCTCTGGCGGCATCGTCGAGCGCGCTGGAAGGGACCTGGCTGAGTGCCGCAGCAGCGCGAAGACGAACCAGGCGCGATTCATCCTTGGTGTAGGGCACCAGAACGCGGGCGGTTGGCAGATCCACATGCTGCGCCAAAATGTCGACGGCATTTGCACGCACCAGCGGCGACGGGTCCTGCAGCGCCAGTTGCATAGCCACAAACTTGCGCGGGTCTCGGCACGGCGCCAACAAACGAATCAGCGATGCGGCAACAATGGTGCTGTGATTCGGGTCCTGAATATAGGAAAGCATAGCTGGAAGCTTGGACCAATCGCGTTTGCGCGCCGCATCGATCAGAGCTGCTTGCGCAAGTATCGGAGCTTGATAGTCCCGGGGGTACCACTTCCGCACCAGGGTATCCGCCCAGTGCGCGTCCTTGTCTTTGTGGCAATCGTTGCAGGCGTTCGGAGAATTATATTTGATGGTGGTCGCCGGCGTGGGTGGGCGCATGGAGTGATCGCTGCGACGCATGCGCGCGTACTCGGTCATGGGCATGTGGCAAGAGACGCAGGAGTTTCCAGCGCTGTCGGCTTTGTGATGCGTATGAGTGGGCGCGTTGTTCACAATTTCTTCATGGCAGGGCAAGCACACCCTGTTGGGGTCGCCCTTGGCGAAACGATATCGTCCGCTGGACGTATGGCAACTGACGCAGTTGAGCTTGCCGGACTTGGTGCAGGGACTCATCAACCACGACGTGAAGGTGTAGTTTTCGCCGAGGTCGCGGCCGTCCGGATAGAAGTCCGGACTTTCGTAGGTCACCAGGCTGAAGTTGTCAAAGAATTTGTCGCCCACGTGGAAGCCGGAAGTGATCGGGGAAATTTTGGCGTGGCAGGATGCACAAGCATCGCTGCGCTGTTCGGGCGTCAGACTCTTGAAGCTGATCAGTCCGAGTTCGTCCGGTGATTGCCCGCTTTTTTCCGCTGCCTGATACAGCCGGACGTGCTTTCCTGCGGGACCGTGACAGGTTTCGCAGTTGATGCCGGGTTCGCGCCAGGTGGTGTGATAGCTGTCGTTCGCCGGGTCGTAGTTGGTTTCAATTTGGCTGACGTGGCAACCGTAGCAGGAGGTATTGAAGGTGAGCGTGCGGTCTCGCCACGTTACAGGTTGCTCGTGCGGAACATTTTCGTGCATGGTCATGCTCAACGTGGCGTCCAGCCACGTTTTCGTGCGCGTGTCGAATGCCAGCGGCAGGACCTGCAAGTGCCCGCGTTCCAGCGGCGTCAGAAAATAATAGACGTTCTTTCCGCCGAGCGCTTGCTCGATGGGATAGCGATGCTCTTCGTTGCCGTTGCTCTGCTCGACAATCCAGCCGCCCTTTTCGGTGATTTCCGCTTTGTATGTCACATCGCCAATCCGGATCGGGAGGCCGTCCGTCAGTTCAGCGACGCGCACAAATTCAGGCGAGTACAACTGCATGGCCAGGCCGTGATGCGAAGTGGACCACAGTTCGTAGAATTTCTGGTGGCAAGCACGACAGAAACTCGAGCCCACGTAGCCGTCGTTCACAACACCCTGCTGAGTGTGGTGCGAGCGAATGGCCAGTGCGGCAGCGGCAAGAATTGCCACAGCGAGGCCAGCCAATAAGTAACGATTCGGTCGAATCAGCGTGTACATCGCTTTCTGCCCGCGAGCGGAGATATCCAAGAACACTCCGTGGGCGGTCGAGGGCCAGACGGCTGAGAAGTTTCTGATTAGAAAGCTATTGTTTCCAAGGCTGGAACTCAGTGATGGGTGTCACGTCCAGCTTTACGTTCGCACAACGGTACGGAGTCATGTGACCGGAGCAGGATGTATTTCATGCGAAGTTTGCGCGCCGCAGCGACATTTCGGGTGAGTTCTAAGAGTGCGGGGTTCCATTCAGAATCGTAGGCAGGCGGCCGATGAAGGTTCCAAAATGAAGTCGGGCGAGCCGCAGATCGCGGTTCGCCCGGTGACGCTGAAAAGGCAGATGAACTATCGAGCCAGCAATCGCTTGCGGAAGCCGCTGAGACTGAGCAGGCCGATGCCCAGAAACACAATGGAAGCCGGCTCCGGCATTGAGGCCGAGCCAGTATTGAAGACGAAATCGTCCCAACCGATTCCTTCCAGGTCTGTAATGTCGTGAATATCAATGCTGGTAACGTTGGTAAACGCAGAGAGGTCGACCAGAACAGGAGCGATCGTGCTTATACCCATCATATCGACGGTGCTGGAGAGTACGCCGTTCTGGAAAACGTCGACTTCCGCTACCTTCCCCGTATCATTCACGCCGGTCCCGAGAAAAGTTAAGTTGTTGACGGGACTGGTAAATTTGACGATTACCGAGTGAGCGCAGTCGATTACGCCAGCAGCCGGGGCGGTGCAAATGAAGTTCGGCAAAGACGAGCCGAGGTTCTGTGCGACAGTCAAAAGAACCTCGCCAGGATCAGAAGAGAAAACTGCTTGCGGATACTGGCTGGATACGACCGTGCTGACAGGAAGGTTATCGAAATTAATATCATCTGCGCGTAATACAAAAGGTAGGGTTAATGCGAGAGTGAAAACCAACAGTTTCAGTAGTCTCATTATGTATTCTCCTGAAGCGTCTTCTTCGCGAACACCGGGATATTGGGCGGTCCGCACGAACACCGCAGGGCCTAGACAACGCTGCGCTCGGGATTGTATGCACAAACACCTGGAAGTCAAGAAGAAAGGAAGTACTGTCAGTACCCAACTCTAGCGTGACTTGACGCTGATAGCGCCGTTACCTCAGCTGCAGTGCCATTCAAAGGTGTCGAAGTTCAGATCGGCTCTCATTTGTATGAGTGAAGAAATCAGCGTTTGCAATGATTGCATTGGAATATGAGGCGGGTGGGTATTTCGTTGGATTGAATGGAGCGGCCTATCGGAATCGAACCGACACCTGAACCTTGGCAAGGTTCCGTACTACCACTATACTAAGGCCGCCTCGAACTCTTCTTTTATAGCACGCTTCCGCGAAAAACATCAAATGTTCGGCGGATTTTGCGCGAAACAGGGACGCTCAGGAAACCTGCGTGACGCGAGCGGATTTCACCACCGGCGAGCGTCGCTGGCGTTCGGCGAAGCGGGTGGCTTTTTCCTTGTTGGTGTAGACACGGCCGAAGGTTTCGCCGTCCGCATAGTTCACGGTAACCAGGAAGTGGTGATGGCGGCGACGGCGATCTTTGCCAAACTGCGACTTCTCGTCGCGCACAGACTTCTTTGGACCCTTGCTAGTGCCAGCTGTTTTTGCCACGGTAAATGCCTCTGCGGTAATCAGGATGAAGCCCAACTATGACAAGGAAATTACGGTCGCGCAAGTGTCTGGCGAGATAGTAACCCGTATCTCATCAGTTTTCACGCCCGCGAGAAAATCGCCACCCGCGGAAAATTCAGATCAGCGGCCGGCGAAGGACTCGAGAAAGCCGCGGCTGGAGCGTACCACATATTGCGAGCCGTGCGGGCCGCTGTTGTCTGTGGCGGCGGTTTCCTGCCGCGTAGATCAAACATCAGATGGATGCCGGTCTGCTGGACCGAGGGCAGCGTGTGCGTGACCATATGACCGGAGCTGAACATACCTAAACTGGAAAGCGTGGCGCTTTCGGGAAGCCCGAGAACGAAGTTTGCGGTCGTGACGCCGCTCAGGATTCCCACGAGTTTGACGTGACGGCGGCAGAGCGACGCCAAGGGCAAACGCACATGGTCAACAAACGGCGTGTGGTTGTGCGGCGCGGGGCCGTGTTACAGAAAATTGTTACCCACCGCTAAGCTCTTGCATCTAAAGGATTGAGAGACAAAGAAGAGCGAAAAACGCCCCCATTTCTGACGCTTTTTGGTAACAATCTTGTCTGCTACGAAACATTTAGCCAGTTTTTACGTCTTTACTCATGAGGGTCAGATAAGCTGTTGGCGGCGGATAGAGGATGCGCCGATGTTGACGATACAAAAACTACCACCTGTGATTGAAGATCTCCGGCACCACACTCCGGAGCAGTTGCTTGAACTACGCCTGATGTTGAACACGGGCGCGCTGGGCCGCGCCGATCGCCGGCGTCCCGGCTTCTACGAAATGGATGGAGTTTCTAACACCTATTACGTGTTCCGCTATCCCACCGGGCACAAAGTACTGCTGGTGGCTGCATGGGATCGGGATTCAGATCCAGTCGCAGAGCTGGCGGCGATTTCCTGCCCAGCCGCGTAAAAAACCGCAGCAAAAAATAATTGCAAACCGGAAGAAAAGGAGCACGGCACGGGTGCGTGCCGACTCCCTTCCCTGCCGCGAGACATCGTCACGGCTTCGGTTCAACCCCAGGCATAACGTCCTTTAGCGGCCGCGTGGCTTCTTCCTGCAGCTCCGGATGGGGCAGAGGTTTGCGCGGCAGCATCTGATCGCGCATCGCAGCGTTGTAAACGAAGATGGCTTCGACGAGGGCGGCTTGCGCGAGATCCTGGGCCTGAAGACGCTCGTAGGTGTCCATGTTGGAGTGGTGCGTGCGGGTTTCGTAGTCGAGGGGATCCTGAATGAACTGGAATCCCGGAATGCCTACAGCGTCAAAACTGAGATGGTCGGTGCCGCCGGTGTTACGCATGGTCAGCGTGGTGACGCCCAAGTCTTTCAGCGGGGCAATCCACTGGGCAAAAATTGGCGCGATGGCGGCATTGCCCTGCAAATACACACCGCGAATTTTTCCGCTGCCATTATCCACGTTGAAGTAGCCGGAAACTTGTTTTTGCTCTGGTTTCAGTTGTAGAGGGCCGGTTACTTTGCGCATAAACTCGCTGAGCTTGAGCTGGTCGGGCTCGGTGGAGCGTGGCGCAGAGCCAAAGTGCTGGCTGGTGTAGCCGCGCGAGCCAATGAGCCCCTGCTCCTCGCCGGTCCAGAGAGCCACGCGGATGGTGCGGCGCGGCTTCACGTGCAGGGCATTGAGGATGCGCATCACTTCCATGGCCACGACGCTGCCCGCGCCGTTATCGGTGGCGCCGGTAGCGGCGATCCAGCTGTCCAGGTGACCGCCGACCATCACGATTTCGTCTTTGAGCTTGGGATCAGTGCCGGGAATTTCGGCGATGGTGTCGAAGCCGTGCTCGTGGTCGCCATAGAATTTGGTTTCGATGTTGAGCTCGATGGTTACGGGCACGTTGGCTTTCAGCAAGCGATAGACGCGGCCATAGTTTTCAATGGCCGTGACGGCCAGCGGGACGGGATTGGCGTGATCCTTTTGATAGACAAGGCGGCCGAACGAGGAGCCATTGTCGTCGAAGATTGTGCCGCCAGAACCGCCGCTGTTCGGGGCATCGCGGCTGGGCAGAATGACCGCGGCAACGTGTTCTGTGGCGAGAAATTGCCCCAACTTCTCGCGAAATTCGGCGCGGCGCGCGGCCTGCTGGCGCTGATCCTCGCGGTTGGGGAGACGAATCGGGTACTCCTGGAGCTTGGCGAGTTCCGCGTCGTCGTAGCGCGTGAACAGGGCCTTATCGACAGGTTTGACGTCGCGCATGGGGCCCAGAAAAAGAATCTTGCCGGCAAGCGTGCCCTTGTATTTGTCGAAGTCCTTTTCTTCCTGGATGTCGGCCCAAACGGCCGAGCCACTGACAGTGCCATTTGTGGAAGGTGACCAAGGCGCGGCTTGCGCGATAAAGACCGCTTTGTCGGGCGAGGTCATGCGCACCCAAGTGTTCAGCTGTTGCCAACCCATGCCAAACTCGCCCCAGTCCTCGAGATGAGCATTGCTGCAGCCCATGGCGGTGAATTGATTGAGGGTCCATTCATTGGCGCGCTTGAGGTTGGGCGAACCGGTGAGTCGAGGGCCGATGCCGTCCATCAGCGCGGAAGCGTATTCCATGATGTGGGAATGAGCAGTGGCTTCCTCGCGGATATTTACGTACATGGAATAGTCGAGGGGTTCCTGCGCAGGCTGCGAGAGTTCATAGGATGGCTGGGCGGGTTCGGCGGGAGGCGTCTTCTTCTTTTGGTCTCCGGCGAAAAGAGAAATGGCCGCGCAGACAGCGATAATCGAGAGAGCAAGCGAGACTCTTGTTGGGCGCATCAAGGGTTCCTTGGTTGGAATTAACTGTTGGAGAATAACAAAAGTGGAAGAAATCGCAAACTGATGGGAGATGCGCGGTTCGTAATTCCGAGCGAGGCGAGGAATCCCTCGTCGGCCACAAACCCAAGAGAGGTTCCTCACTCCGTTCGGAATGACAAGATGAGATTTTTCGCCGTAATGGCTGAAGGATCGAACGAGCTATTTTTTGTCGAGTTTCAGCGAGGCGGAATTGATGCAGTAACGCAAGCCGGTGGGGCCGGGCCCGTCATCAAAGACGTGGCCCAGGTGAGCCTCGCAGCGGCTGCAACGCACTTCAGTGCGCGACATGCCGTGCGAGTGATCCGCTTCGGTCTCGATGGACGAAGCGTCGGAGGGCGCCGTGAAACTAGGCCAGCCGCAGCCCGAGTGGAATTTGCCGTCGGAGAGGAACAAGGGCTGGCCACAACAGACACACTTATACATGCCGGGAGTTTCGGTGGATTCGTACTCGCCGGTGAAGGGCGGCTCGGTGCCCTTCTGTCGGGTAACGTAGTACTGATTGGGGGTAAGCTGCTTCTTCCATTCGGCGTCGGATTTCGTGACTTTGTCTGTCATGAGGGTCTCCCTGGACGGGATGTTTGATGCGCGTCGGTCAGTATCAGATTCAGCGCAAGGGCTTGACGTTTGGGGCGGCAGCACGAAAGATGGGTAGTGGCCTACGTTCCGTAGGTCAACCAGCATGGCTGAACCGACCCAACAGAAGTATGCGGATAAGCGCCGGAGCCGTCGCGCGAAGATAGCGAAGCCGCTGCGGGTGCGTCCCTCGGAGCCGAGGGATGAGCATTTCGAGGACCTTCCAGTCAGCGTAAATGCTTCAAAGGATGGGATTTACTTCCACACTCGGCGAGCCAACTATTACAAGGGAATGCGCGTATTCGTGACTTTCCCGTTCAGCTCGGCACACGACCCGATGAACTGCGAATACGTGGGCGAGGTGGTTCGGGTGGAGAGTCTGCCGAATGGCAGGTTCGGCGTGGCGCTGCACTTGTCCATGACCTTGAATTATGGCGCCGGCGCGCCGCCGGGTTCCATCACGCGCGCATAGCATCGAAAACTCGAATACAGGTAAATCGAAGTTTGGGTTGGCGCGGCTTGGCTGCGATTCTGTATGTTTGAGGCGAAATGACTTTCCGGGCGCATCGACACCACCATCATCACGGCCTGAAGCCGCGCCCGAACCGGTCTGAATAGAGCTTAGCAAAGCAAAGCACTCAACAGCCCGCTGGCGCGCATCGCTCCGGCGGGATTTTTGTTTTTAGGGGGTTGTGGTGAGACTCGCGTTTGAAAAAATAGATGGGCTGATCCCGGCGGTAATTCAGGACCACGAAACGAAGGATGTGCTGATGCTCGGGTTCGTGGACGAAACGGCGCTGGACTGCACGCGGCGATCGGGCGAAGTGCACTTCTTCAGCCGATCGAAGAAGCGGCTGTGGAAAAAGGGCGAGACCAGCGGACACGTGTTGCGCGTGAAAGAGATTCTGGTGGATTGCGACGCCGATGCGCTGGTGATTCAAGTGGAAGCGATGGGCCCGGGCGTGTGCCACGAGGGTTACCGGACGTGCTTCTTCCGGAAATTGGGGAGCGACGGAACGTTGCGCGTGATTGCCGAGAAAACTTTTTCGGAAGCTGATGTGTATGGCACAAAGGAGCGAGGATGAGTCTTTTGCGGCTGGGAATCCCGAAAGGGAGCCTGCAGGACGCCACGGTAGATTTGCTGGCGAGGGCAGGATGGAAAGTGACGCTTAGTTCGCGGAGTTATGTGCCTTCGATTGACGACCCAGAGATGGATTGTTTGCTGGTGCGGGCTCAAGAGATGGCGCGATATGTGGAGTCTGGCGCGCTGGACGCAGGAATCACCGGACACGATTGGGTGGAAGAGACGAGAGCGGATGTGCTGGAATTGGCGGAACTGATTTATGCCAAGCAGCGGCTGGCGCGCGTGAAATGGGTGCTGGCGGTGCCGGAGGATTCGGCGATCCATGAGGTACGCGACCTGGAAGGCAAAGTGATCGCCACGGAAGTGGTGGGCATCACGGAAAAGTATCTGGCGCGGCACGGAGTGAAGGCGAGAGTGGAATTCTCGTGGGGCGCGACGGAAGTAAAGGCGCCGGAACTTGCCGACGCGATTGTGGAAGTGACGGAAACGGGTTCTTCGTTGAAGGCAAATCACTTGCGGATTCTGGATACCGTGCTGGAGTCGTCGACTGTGTTTATCATGAATCGCAAATCGGCGGAGAACCCGGCGAAGCGGGAAAAGGCGGAGAATCTGGTGCTGATGCTGCAGGGCGCGATTGCGGCCGCGACGAAGGTGGGATTAATGCTGAACGTGAGGCGCGAGAATCTTGCGGCGGTGTTGCAGGTTCTGCCGGCGCTGAAGAATCCCACGATTTCCGAACTTAGCGATGCGGATTGGGTGGCGGTGAATACCATTGTGGAAGAAGCGGTGGTGCGTCAAATCCTGCCGAGGCTGAAGGCGGCGAAAGCGCAGGGAATCGTGGAATATCCCTTGAACAAGATCGTGCTGTGATGCGGATTCTGAAACTGACACGACGAACCGAAGCGGAATTGATGAAGGTTCGCGAAGGGCAAGATCGCGCGGCACTGCGGACCGCGGCGCACATTGTGGCCGAGGTGCGCAAAGGCGGCGACGCGGCGCTGGATCGATGGACGAAAAAGCTGGATGGCAGGGACTTGGCGCGAGATGGCGTGTGGATTTCGCGAAAAGAGTTTCAAGCGGCGCGCAAACGCGTCAGCCGAGAGTTCCTGCGCGCGGCGGAACATGCCGCGGAGAATGTGCGGCGCGTTGCGGAACGGCAAAAACCGAGGGAATGGAATCTGCAGGTTGAGCCGGGCGTGAACGTTGGCCAAATAGTGCGGCCGATTGAGACCATCGGATGCTATATTCCCGGCGGCCGGTTCGCGCTGGTGTCCACATTAATGATGACGGTGGTTCCAGCGCAAGTTGCCGGCGTACGGCGGATCATCGCGGCCTGTCCGCGGCCGAACGATGAGCTGTTGTCTGTGGCCGGGATGCTGGGCGTAACGGAACTTGCGTGCGCTGGGGGTGCTCAGGCGATCGCTGCGCTGGCTTACGGGACGAAACGGATTCCACGCGTGGAGAAGATCTTTGGCCCTGGAAACCGCTATGTGACCGCGGCGAAGCAGATCGTGAGTGTGGACTGCGCGATCGACCTGCCCGCGGGACCTACGGAGGCGGTGGCTCTGGCGAGTCGCGGGAATCCCAGGTGGATTGCGGCGGATTTGCTGGCGCAAGCGGAACACGCGCCGGATGCGGGGAGTTTTCTGGTTACGACGTCGGCGCGATTCGGGAAATGCGTGCAAGAAGAAGTTGCAAAACAATTGGCAGCACTGCCAAAGGAAAATCCGGCGCAGTTTTCGATTCGCAAGAGCGGGGCGATCCTGGTGGCTGGCACGTGGAGAGAGGCTTGTGAATTCGTGAACCGTTTCGCGCCGGAACACTTGAGCCTTCCGGGGGGAGGGGCCGCAACGTTGCAGGCGATTCATTCAGCGGGAACTGTGTTTTTGGGGCCGCTGAGCGCGCAAGCGTTTGGCGATTACGCCAGTGGAAGCAATCACGTGCTGCCGACGGGAGGATGGGCGCGGCGGCGCGGCGGACTATCAACTGAGGATTTTGTGAAGCGCATCAGCGTGCAGAGGATCGACCAGAGGGGTTACAAGCGGATGGCAAGCGACGTGGAGACGCTGGCGCGCGCCGAGGGACTGCAGGCGCACGCGAAGGCGATTGAGGTGCGGCGATGAAAGTGCGTCTGCCGGTACGCAGGGCGATTCTGGAGCGGCAAACGTACGAAGTACCCGCCGAAGGGCGCTTCGGGAAGATACGACTGGACTTCAACGAGAACACGTCGGGTTGCGGGAAGGCGGCTCGGAAGGCCGTGGCTGAGTTGAGCGCGAAGAAATTGGCGATGTACCCGGAATATGAACCGCCGACGAAGAAGCTGGCGCAGTATTTTGGAGTGCGAGCCGACGAAATCGTACTGACGAACGGCGGCGATGACGCGCTACGAGTTTTCTTCGACACATTCGTCGAGCCGCGTAGTCACATTTTAATCTGCGAGCCAACGTTTCCGATGTATCGCTACTATGCCGAGATTGCCGGCGCCAAGGTGAAAGCGCTGCGCTATTCGGCAACGATGGAGTTCCCGCTAGCAGAGGCGCTGTCGATGCTGCGAGAGAAACCACGCGTGATGTTTTTGGCGAATCCCAACAACCCCACCGGAACGTTGGTGGCAAAGCCCTCGATTGCGAAACTTTTGAGAGCAGCGACAGATACAGTTGTCGTTTTGGATGAAGCGTACTCGGAGTTTTCGGGAGAATCCGTGGTGCCGTGGATTCGCAGGTATCCGCACCTGTTTGTGGCAAAGACGTTTTCAAAGGCAGCGGGGCTGGCGGGGCTGAGACTTGGAGCGGTGCTGGCGCAACGCAAATCGCTGGCGCTGGTAAGACGCGCGTTGCCTCCGTACCCGGTGAATGTGGCGGCGCTGGCAGCTGGAGTGGCCGCGGTTGAGGATAAAAAAGCGCTTAGCGGCTACGTGCGCGAAGTGAAACGGCTGCGCGCGTGGTTCGCGAACGAACTGGAAAAACGCGGGGCGCGGGTGTTTCCCAGCGCCGGCAATTTTCTGTTGGTGGATTTTGGCGAAGCCGGCCCGGCGATTTTTCGCGAATTGCAGCGGAGCGGAATCATGGTGCGCGAGAAAAAAGATCTGGGGCCGGGATTTGCGCGTATCACGATTGGCACGGAAACAGAGTTGAAGGAACTGCTGCGGCTGGTGCCGCGAACGGATTAACCAATGGCGAGAATAGCGACAATCCGGCGGAAAACAAAAGAAACTCAGATTGAATTGCGGTTGAATCTGGACGGGCGCGGAAAGGCGGAGATCGCAACGGGCATTCCATTTTTCGATCACATGCTGGACCTGGTAAGCCGGCACGGCGGATTCGATCTTCGGCTGACGGCCAAGGGCGATCTGGATGTGGATCAGCACCACACGGTGGAAGATGTTGGCATTGCGCTGGGCGAAGCAGTGAACTCGGCGCTGGGCGACAAAAAAGGCATCTTGAGAGCCGGTTACTTCCTGATGCCGATGGACGAAACGCTGGCGGCAGCGGCCGTGGATTTTGGAGGACGCGCATTCTGCGTGGTGAAAGCGCGTTTTTCGGCGAAGCGCGTGGGCGATTTCCAGACCGAACTGGTGGAGGATTTTTTTCAAGGGTTCGCGCAGGCCGCGCGGGCCAACGTGCACCTGAGGGTGCTGTACGGCCGGTCTTCGCATCACCAAGTGGAGGCGGTGTTCAAAGCATTTGCGCGAGCGCTACGTTTTGCGGTGACGCGGGACAAGCGGCTGCGCGACGTGTTGCCGAGCACAAAGGAATTATTGTGAACGTGGTGATGCTGGACTACGGAGCGGGGAATGTGTCGTCAGTCGCAACCGCGCTGCGGCGACTGGGTGTGGAAGCGACCAAGACGACCCAGGCGAGCGATCTCACGCGAGCGGACCGGCTGATCTTGCCTGGCGTGGGGCATTGTGCAGCGCTGATTCATGCGCTGGACGCACAAGGACTGCGGAAGCCGCTGTTAGATGCGATTTCGCGCGGCGTGCCATTTCTGGGCATCTGCCTGGGATTGCAGGCGCTGTATGAGGCGAGCGATGAAGCGCCGGAACTGGAAGGGCTCGGGCTGTTCAAGGGGAACGTCACGCATCTGCCTACGAATGTGAAACTGCCGCACATGGGATGGAATCAATTACGGCCGATTGGCGCGAGCATGCTGCTGCAGAACATTGCGCCGGAATCGTATTTCTATTTTGCGCATACGTTTGCGGCGCCGGCCACGGGCGCCGAGAGCGCTGCGGTGTGCGACCACGGGCGAGAGTTCGTGGCGGTACTGGAGGACAAAAACATTTTTGGCGTGCAATTTCATCCGGAGAAGAGCGGCGCGCCCGGCGCGAAGCTGCTGGAGAATTTTCTGGGGCAAGCGGCATGAGCCTGGCGCACCGAATCGTTCCCTGCCTGGACACGGATGGCGCGCGGGTAGTTAAAGGCGTGCATTTCGAACATTTGCGCGATGCAGGCGATCCGGTGGAACTTGCGGCGCGGTATAACGCCGAAGGCGCGGACGAGTTGGTCGTGCTGGACATAGCGGCGTCGCGCGACAATCGGCCGACCTTTCTGGAGACGATCCGGCGAGTGGCCGCACAGTTGGCTATTCCACTGACGGCTGGCGGCGGCATTCGCACTTTAGAGGATGCGCGCGCGGTGGTGCGAGCGGGCGCGGACAAGGTTACGGTGAATACCGCGGCGGTAGAGCGACCTGAGCTGCTGCGCGAGCTTTCGTCGGAATTCGGCGCACAGGCAGTGGTGCTGGCAATTGATGCGATGCGCGAAGAAACGCGATGGATGGTGCGAGTGCGTGGTGGACGCGCGGAGACGGGATTGGACGCGGAAGAATGGGCGCAACGCGGCGTGGCAATGGGCGCGGGCGAAATCCTGCTGACCTCAATGGACCGCGACGGGACGCAATCCGGCTTCGACACGGAGCTTACGGCGGTGATCAGCAGCGGCGTGAGCGTGCCCGTAATCGCTTCCGGCGGCGCAAAACTGCCGCAGCATTTTTTGGAGGTGTTTACGCAAGGGCGCGCGGATGCGGCGTTGGCCGCTTCGATATTTCACGACAACACGCAATCGATACGGGGATTGAAAGCGTACTTACAAGAAAACGGCGTGGAAGTGAGACTGCCGTGCTGATTCCGTGCATCGACCTGCAAGGCGGGCAAGCGGTGCAGTTGGTGAACGGGAGAAGGCGCGAACTGGCAGTCGCGGATGTGTTTGGGCTGTTGGAACGCTTCAAGGGGTACGAGTGGTTGCACGTGATTGATCTGGATGCAGCCATGGGCAAGGGTCACAACAACCTTCTGGCTCGGGAGCTGTGCTTACGCGGGACGCGGGAATACAAGATGAAAGTGCGCGTGGGCGGCGGCATTCGCACGGTACAGCGGGCAGAGATGCTTGTGAAGCTTGGGGCGCATCAGGTGATTGTGGGAAGCGCGGCGTTCCGGAATAACGGACCAAATGTGCGTTTTTTGAAGCGGCTGGCAAACGGCGTCGGCAAAAAGCATGTGCTGATCGCACTGGACACAGCGCGAGGGCGCATTGCGGTGAAAGGTTGGCGCAAATCGCTGCAGGTTAGTCCGGCGGAGGTGATGGAGGAGCTTGCGCCGTATTGTGGCGGATTCCTGTGTACGGATATCGATCGCGAAGGGACGATGCGAGGAGCGAATCTGGAATGGTTTCGAGGTTTGCGCGCCGCGAGTAAACTGCCCATTGTTGCAGCAGGAGGAATTTCCACCGGGCGCGAGATTCGCGCGCTGGAAAAACTTGATATGGACGCAGCCGTGGGCATGGCGTTGTACAAGGATCGCGTGCGTTGAAGCCGCGGCACCGGTAGTGGCCAGTGGCACTTTTCACGGTGGCTTGGGTGCAGTACGATACCAGCCATGCGGAAACTCCTTCAGCAGGCGTAGTGCGCAAAAGCGGCGGCTAGCCGCCGCACTCCAAAAGCGAGGCAATCATGCTGGTATCGTTTCGGCCTTGTGGACCCAAAGACCACGGCAAGTTGTTGAAGTTGGTGCGCGCGTACTACCGGTTCGACAAAATTCCCTATGACGTGCGCTCGCTGAGCAAGGGGCTGGACACGCTGCTGCGCAATGTATCGCAGGGTCAAACCTGGCTGATGGAAAACCACAAGAAAGCGGTGGGCTACGCGGTGCTCACGTACAATTTTGATCTGGAGTACGGCGGAGTGGAGGGGATGCTGACGGACCTGTACGTGGATAAGCGCTACCGAAACAAGGGAATCGGCTCGCTGGCGCTTTTTGAGATTGAGGATTTCTGCCGCGAGCGAGGGATTCGCGCGATTGAACTACAAGTGCAGCACCACAACCGGTCAGCCGAGACGTTTTACGGCAAAGCAGGCTTCCACGTCTTGAAGCGAAAAGTGATGTTGATGGCCGTGCGTTCGGAAGAAGTGGCGAAACCACTGCGCGCTATCGCAAATAAGCGTCGGTAATGTACTGCTGGACCATGCGCTGAGTGTTGAAGAACGAGCCATTGATGGCAATAGAATGGTGCATGATCTCCAGGAAACGCTTCCGGTCGCTATAAAACATCGGCAAGATCACAGTTTCCAATTTGGAGTAAAGATTCTCGGCGTCGACAGCATTGTCCGCCTCTGATTCGTGGCTGGGCTCGCCGCGGTGCGGTTCTCCAATCGACCAGCCAGTGATGCCTTCGATGTGGCCTTCCACCCACCAGCCATCCAAGATGCTGAGGCTGGGAACACCGTTCAAGGCCGCTTTCATGCCGCTGGTGCCGGAGGCTTCGAGTGGATACTGCGGCGTGTTGAGCCACAAATCCACACCGGAAGTAAGCTTGCCGCCGAGTTCCATGTTGTAGTCGTCGAGAAAAACGACGCTGACGGCCTTCTTGAGGGCTTTCTTGGCTTTGAAAATGTGCCGAATGATTTCCTTGCCACCAGCGTCGCGAGGATGAGCCTTGCCGGCGTAGACAATCTGGAAGGGTCCGACGTTTTTGGCGATCTGGCGCAGGCGATCGAGGTCACTGAGAATCAGGTCGGCGCGTTTGTATCCGGTGGCGCGGCGCGCAAAGCCAATGGTGAAAGCTTCGGGATCGAGTTTCAGGCCAGTCTTCTTGCGAACGGCTTCGAGGAGGTCGTGTTTTGCGAGCAGATGCGCGGTCCAGACTTCTTCGGGAGGCAGTCCCAGCGCTCCGCGAAGGCTGTAATTGTCTTCGCGCCAGGAGGGAATGTAGCGATCGAAGAGTTCGCGGAAGGGCGGCGCCGTCCAAGTTGCGGCGTGAACGCCATTGGTGATGGCTTCAATCTGAACATTGGGAAACATTTTTCGCGAGACTTCGCCGTGCAACTTGGCGACACCATTCACAAAGTTGCTGAGGCTGAGCGCGAGATAGGTCATGTTCACGGAAGCACCGCGGCGCGCAGCCTCCAGAAAATCCGGAAAGGTCTGCTCGGCTTGCAGCATGCTTTTCACCAAGTCGGCAGAGGAGGCATCCTTTTCGTCGAAGAAGCGCACCTGGTCGGGGACCAGGCGGTTCAAAAACTCCACGGGAAACTTGTCGTGTCCAGCGGGAACAGGGGTGTGCGTCGTAAAGACGCATTTACTGCGAACTCTTTCAATGTCTTCGCCCTTCACGGTGGTGCGGCCGGCGCGCTTGGCCTCTTCGTCGAGCAATTCCATGGTGAGAAGCGCGGCGTGGCCTTCGTTCATGTGATAACGCATGAGTTCGGTGTGGCCGAGCGCACGGAGCATGCGCACACCACCGATGCCGAGGAGCATTTCCTGAGACAAGCGGTAGTAAGGATCGCCGCCGTAGAGCGTGCCGGTCAGCTCGCGGTCACGCGCATCGTTGGTCGGCAAATCCGCGTCGAGGAAATAGATGGGGACTTCGTAGCCGCGGACGCCCTTGGCGGTGTAGCGCCAGGCGCGCAGTTCGACGCGGCGGTTTTCCAGGGTAACGGTGACGCGCGGCGATTCTTCTTCGAGAAATTTCTCTACTTCCCATTCGACGGGTTCTTCGGTTTGCGTTCCATCTTCCGCGAGGTGCTGGCGGAAATAGCCTTTGCGGTACAGCAGCGAGACCGCGACCATGGGAAGGCGGATATCGGCGGCGGCGCGTACGGTGTCTCCCGCCAGAACGCCCAAGCCACCGCTGTAGCTGGGCATGGCGTTTTCAAGAGCGATTTCCATGGAAAAATAAGCGACGAATCGCTTTGGTGGGTGAACAACTTTCGGCATCTTCCAGAATTCTCCGTCAGGCGCAGTTTTGGCGCCACAGTGCATTCGTGCTTCGAGGTTTGAACTATCTATTGTCCCGGAAAGGACGGCTTTCAGGCAAGCGAACGTGTCACGGAAGTTTCTGTGATTGGCTGGCTGCTCGAAGCGCGCCGGCTCCGCTATAATTCGTTTACCTATGCCCTGCTCTCTTGATGGAATTCGAGTGGTAGAACTGACGGAAGCTCTCGCGGGCCCGTATTGCGCCATGCTGCTGGGCGATTTTGGCGCCGATGTGATCAAGGTGGAGCGACCGGGGACGGGCGACCAGACGCGCGGATGGGGACCGCCGTTTGTTGGCAGCGAATCGGCGTACTACCTGGGAACGAACCGCAACAAGCGCTCGATTACCATCAACTATGACGAACCGCTGGGGCAAGGGATCCTGCAACGCCTGGTGGCCACAGCAGATGTGTTCCTGTGCAACCAACCGGTGATGCAATCACTAACGCGGCGTGGCATCGACCCCGCCTCGCTGCGGGCCAAGCACCCTCGGCTGATTTACTGCAGCATATCGGGCTATGGATTCAGTGGTCCAAAAGCAGAAAAACGGGGATACGACATCCTTGCGCAGGCAGAGGCAGGGATTATGAGCTTTACCGGCGAACCCGGCAGCGGCCCAATGCGTTTTCCCATTGCCATCGCGGACATGACCACGGGAATGTATGCAGCGATGGCGGTGCTGGCGGCGCTGTTTGCCCGCGAGCGAACCGGGCAAGGCGAATTTGTGGAGTTGGCGCTGTTTGATTCGCAACTGACGTGGCTGGCAAACGTGGGGAGCAGTTACCTGAATGCAGGCGTTTCGCCGGAACGGTGGGGAAACGCGCACCCGAGCATTGTGCCGTACCAACTGTTTCGCGGCAGCGATGGACGGTACTTTGTGGTGGCGATAGGAACGGAGCCACAATGGCGCCGCTTGTTGGGTGTGCTGGGCGCGGACGAAGAGTTGGGACAAGACGCACGCTTTGCGGATAACGCAGCGCGAATCCAGAATCGCAACGAACTGATACCAAGATTGCAGCAACTGTTCGAGGGACGCGAGTCTTCGGATTGGCTGACGAAGCTGGGAAAAGCGGAGGTACCCGCAGCGGCGATTCAAAGCGTGAGTGAAGCATTGAACGACGAGCAAACGCTGGCGCGGGGATTAATCGTGGAAATCGAGCATCCGACGTTGAGGATCGCGCGGAGCATAGCGAACCCGATACGCTTCGACGGGCAACCGGTGGTGTACCGGCTGCCACCACCGCTTCTGGGAGAACACACCGCCGGGATTCTGAGAGAACTGAAATATACGGAGAGCGAAGTGGAGCGGGCGCTGGGGAGCGCTTGCCGAGCCAAAAACGGCTAAACTACTAGCTTTGTTTGGACTTGACTTTCTAATTACTTTGTACTAAATAACACTGTACCCCCCAAGCCCTCACAATTCCTGCCACCTTACGGAGGCTGGAATGGTTTTCTTTGTGTCTGGAGGTGAGCTCGTGCAAGTCGCAACTCCCCGGCTCGAGCCAATCACGTATCGCAATTTCAATGTTTGCCCACACTGTATTTTGCACGGCAAGCAAAGCCTGCTTTGCCGCCGGTGCGAAGGCATACCGATGATTTCGCGTTCCGACGGAAAAACATTTCACCTGCTACTGGCTGACTGCCCCGCGCAGTACCCTGCCGAGAGGGACTCTGGCGATACCGAAAAGACCTCGGTATGTTTCTGGTATTCGCATGTGCTGGATTCCGGAACCACCGGATCGGCAGTGGTGATTCTGCGCGATTCGGGGCTGCACTATGCGGGACTGTTTCGATTGATCGAGACGGCTGCCGATCTTCTGGCTAAACAACTGGCCGCGTGCTATCGCCCCGCGACATTGTGCGAGCTTGTGAACGGCGGGCTGCGAACGATGGCGCACTAATAGTGATTAAGTGTGGCTGGCGCCGCGGGGAATCAATCGATTTAGCACCGCGAAATGCAGCCTGTAGCTGCGTGGTTGCGCTTCCCTCTCGCTGATTCGAAACTATCATCAGTGACATTCAGTATTTGCGTTGGACTCCGCTGCTGGGCGAGGCCTAGATTGAGGAACCCGGCGGAGCGCTAGATGAGTGGGCTAAGCCGCTGACAACTCGGAGAGCCAGGGGCGGAAGTGACCGAGTTGCAGGAAGAACGATGACAGCGACAGCGGTTCCAACGCGAAAGAATATTCCGGCGTCATTTGTGAACTACCAGGTGGATATGGCCTACGATGAGATGTTCGTGTCGCCGGGCCTGCCGCGGGATCACTACCGCACGCTGCAGCAAACGCTGCTGAAGCTGGCTCCGGAGGAATTGCGGCGCAGTCAGCAGGCCGCGGACCTGGCGTTCTTGCACGAAGGCATCACCTTCACGGTGTACGGCAGCAAAGAGGGCACGGAGCGCATCTTTCCGAATGATCTGCTGCCCCGGATCATTACCTCGGTGGAATGGGCGCGAATCGAGAAAGGCCTGACGCAGAGGGTGACGGCGCTGAATCTGTTTCTGCGCGATATATATCACGAAGGCCGAATCCTCTCCGACAAAATCATTCCCCGCGAACTGATTTACAGTTGCAAACACTTCCGGCGCGAGATGCGCGGAATCAACGTGCCACGCGATATTTACGTGAGCATTTGCGGGACGGACCTGGTGCGGCTCCCGGACGGGCAATTTGCGGTGCTGGAAGATAATCTTCGTGTGCCGAGCGGCGTGTCGTACATGTTAGCCAACCGCAAGGTGCTGAAGCGCGTGTTCCCGACGCTGTTTCGGGATTATGGCGTGTGGCCGGTGGATCATTATCCGCGGGCGTTGTTGACCACACTGAAGGGCCTGGCGCCGGATCATTGCGCGTACCAGAACGATCCGACAACGGTGTTGCTGACTCCCGGGGTTTCCAACTCGGCATATTTCGAGCACACGTTTCTGGCGCAACAGATGGGCATCGAGCTGGTGGAAGGCCGCGATCTGCTGGTGCACAACAATATCGTGTACATGCGCACGACGGCAGGACTGCGGCGCGTGGACGTAATTTACCGGCGGTTGGACGACGACTTCCTGGATCCGCTGTGCTTCCGGCCGGATTCAATTCTGGGCGTGCCGGGACTGTTCAATGCTTATCGAGCGGGCAATGTGACACTGGCCAACGCGATCGGAACGGGCGTGGCCGACGACAAAGCGGTGTACGCGTACGTGCCGGAAATCATCAAGTATTACCTGAACGAAGATGCGATTCTGCCGAACGTGCCGACGTACCTGATGGCGAACGAGTCGCACCGCAAGCAGGTGCTGGGCAACCTGGACCAGATGGTTGTGAAAGCGGTGGGAGAATCGGGCGGCTACGGAATGCTGATCGGGCCGCACAGCACGGCGCAACAACGGGTGGAGTTCAAGGCGAGAATCATGGCGGACCCGCGCAACTACATTGCACAGCCGACGCTGGCGCTTTCGTGCGCACCATGCCTGATCGATGGCAGCGTGGAATCGCGGCACATTGACCTGCGGCCGTACATTCTGATGGGCGAGAAGGTGACGCTGGTGCCGGGAGGATTGACGCGAGTGGCGCTGCGGAAAGGTTCGCTGGTGGTGAATTCGTCGCAGGGCGGCGGGAGCAAGGATACCTGGGTGCTGCGCGAGCCGGAATCCGGCGCAGAGTTGTTGGAGGAAGTGCGTAAAGAGTTGGGAAGCGTGGCGCCAGAGCTGGTGCGTGAACTGCCACGTGAGAACAGGACGGCGTAGATGATGAGGCCGCCACGCAATTTCTATGTTCCGGCGTTCCAGAGGGAGGCGGGCATGCTCTCTCGGGTGGCGGATAGTTTGTATTGGATGGGGCGATATCTGGAGCGAGCGGAGCACACCGCGCGTCTGGTGAACGTGGAGCTGAATTTATGGCTGGACCAGTCGCCGGAACTGGGAGCAGGGCGGTGGCGATTTTTGCTGGAGGTGTTGCGAGCGCCGGAAGTGGCAGGGCCGGTGGATCCGACACAGCTAGTGAACACGCTGGTATTCAGCCGGCGGAATGCGTCTTCGATCGTTTCGTGCATCGCGGGAGCGCGGGAAAATCTGCGGCATGTGAGGGAGCAGTGCAGTTCGCGGATGTGGGAGCAGTTGAATCGCTTGTATCTGGGAGTAGTTGACCGGCAGCCGGAAGAGGAATGGTTTCTGAAGTCGCACGACTTTTTCCTGTTTGTGCTGGAGGGAGCTTACCTGTTCCACGGCATTACCGACGCCACCATGAGCCACGGCGAGGGCTGGCAGTTTATCCAACTGGGCCGCTACGTGGAACGAGCGGACACGCTGACGACATTGCTGGAAACGCATTTCAAGCGCATGACGCGAACGTTCGATGGGACGGTGGAAGGCGCGGACTACCTGGAATGGGTGGGCTTGCTGCGTGGATGCGCGGCGCTGGAAGCTTACTGCAAGAGGTATACGGCGGAGATTCGTCCCATGCGCGTGGCGGAATGCCTGCTGCTGAATCCGGATTTTCCGCACTCCATTCGTTTTGCCGTTGACCGCATCAACGCGGCGCTGAACCTGATTGGCGACCTTACCGAACGCCGCGCCAAGCTTCCCACGCGCATTGCGGGGCGCTTGCGGGCACAGCTGAGCTTCAGCCAGATCGAAGAGATCATGGCGGAAAGCGTTCCCGCGTACCTGCAGAGCATTCGGAATGAATGCGCGGAAATTCATGCGGCGATTCACGGAATCTATTTTGATTATTCGATCGATGCGGAATTGGCCTCGTAAAGAGGCCTGAGGTGAAATGATATACGCGATTCGGCATGTCACAAGTTTCCATTACTCGCCCGCTGTGGCCGAGAGCGTGATGGAGGTGCGGCTGCAACCGCGCAGCGATACGCAGCAACGGTGCCTGACGTCGTCGCTGGATGTGCATCCACCCGCAAGCATTACCGTGCATCGAGATTTTTACGGTAATGCGGTGCACCACTTCGATATTCCTGGCAGGCATACGTCCATTGAGTTGCTGGCCGAAGCGACGGTAGAAATGCTGCCGCGGCGTGATTTTGAAAATGTGCGGCAAAGTTCCTGGGAAGAACTAGACGAACTGGTTTCGCAAGGCGATTACTGGGAGATGCTGCTGCCCAGCCACTATGCGCGGCCAAGCGGATTGCTGGAGAAGTTGAGGAGTGAGCTGGTATTGCAGCGGCGTGGCGAACCGCTGGCGCTACTGAAATTGCTGAACACAGCGCTGTATGACGCTTTCGATTACGCGCCGAACAGCACAAGAGTGGATTCTCCTATTGATGACGCGCTGCGCACGCGAAAAGGTGTCTGCCAGGATTTCGCGCACATCATGATCACGCTGGTGCGGCAACTGCACATTCCCTGCCGCTATGTGAGCGGGTATCTGTATCACGAGGATAAATGCCAGGATCGCTCTCCGGCCGGAGCAACGCACGCGTGGGTGGAAGCGTATCTGGGCGAGGCGGGCTGGGTAGAGTTTGACCCAACGAACAATTTGCTGGGATGCGATCGCCACATTCGCGTGGCGGTGGGGCGCGACTATGCGGATGTTCCACCGACGCGCGGCGTACACCGAGGCGAGGCGGAGAGCGAGTTGAGAGTAAGCGTGACGGTGTCTTCTGTGGATGCGCCTAAGCCGGAAGATCTGGCGCCGGCGATTATTATGAGGTCGAAGAGGCCTTCGCTGCTGCCGAGTTTAGAGAATGATTCGGCGCAAAGCCAACAGCAACAACAGCAGTAGTCGGGCAATGAAACGCTGAGACTTCAGGGGCTAAAGCCCCATACAGCCACGCATTTAATGTCGGAGCAAAAGCTCCGACCCCCTGAGAAGCCAGTTTCCCGCAGGCTGCTGAGCCGTGCCCGCAATAGGCAGTTGTTATTACACCGGCTCTAAAAAAAGCGCTGGCATGAAAGCCAGCGCATTTCAGACTAAAACCTGGGCGGTCAGCTTTTTTCGGGAGCAGTGAAGCTGAGTCCTACCCCGTAACACCGACTACACAAAAAAAAATGAGGCAGGCGGGGGTGTGCGCCTGCCTCATTACGCGTTATGAGCTGCTAGTAGTAGAGCTTCAACGCAAGCTGAATGTTCCTTGGAGGCTGGGCGCTGGTTATCTGTCCCATAGTTGATCCAAGGCCCATGTTCGGTGCGTTGGCCTGCACGTGGTTAAAGGCATTGATGAAGTCGGTGCGGAACTGCAATTTGAACCGCTCCGTGATGGAAAAGTCTTTGTGGATGCTGAGGTCAACATCGGTGTAATGCGGGCCGCGAAGAGCACCGAGCTGGGCAGCGCAAGTGCCAAATGTTCCGAGCGCTGGGTTCGTGAAATTGCCATTGTTGGTAAACCACTGGAAGCCACCGGTAGTCCCGGCAATTGGCCTTTCGCCATTAACGGAAGGGATAGAGTTGCAGTCGGCGCGCGCGCCACGAGAGAACGTTCCGGAATTGTCCGATGCTCCGTAAACGGGCATCGGAAAGCCGGTGCGGAAGGTGACGATGGGGCTGACCGACCAGCCACCGATAACCTGATTGACGACGCCGTTGGCATTGCTGCCGTAGGCTTTGCCCTTGCCGAAAGGAAGTTCATATACAGCGTAGCCCGAAAGAATGTGAGTGGCATCGTAATAACACGGCGCCCATTCGGACTTGCTATCGTAAATGTTCTGCCAGTATGCCGACGCGCTGAGGGCGTTACTCCAGGCGCCATAGTAACCAGTGCTGTCAGACATGCACTTGGAGAAGGTGTAGGACACCTGATACTGCAATCCGTGACTCATGGTCTTCTGGAGTACGGCCTGCAGCGAGTTGTAAGACATGGTGCCGTTCGACTGGGTACCGCCAGTGACAGTCGACAAGGTGTTGTAGAAGGTTGGGTTCTTCGCGAAGAACGGGCTGGGAGCGGTGCAGGGCACCGGGGCAGTCGGTGGATCCGTCACAGGCGGATGCATCGTCGCACACGTGTCGTTGGGAAGCAGTTCTCTTTGAGTATAGGAGAACGGCACCATCAAGTGAGTCGCGCGCTGTCCGACGTAGCCAATCTGGAAGGTGGTATCGCCCCAGAATTGGTGCTGAACCGCGAGGTTCCACTGGTCGTCGATGGCCGGCTGAACGTTGGGATCCCAGAGGTTAAGAATGGCGCCAGCGAAGCAGGAATAGTCTGCGCAGCTGCCTGACGGAGGCGTTGGCGGAATGCCATCGCTGGCGGTCGAACCGGGCAGGTTTACGCTGTTGTAATGGGTGTCAAGTTGAGCCGGAGTAAACGGGGGGTTCTGGGCCAAGCGCAAGTTGGTGCCGGTGCCCTCAAGATAAGAAGAGATGGTGAACGCGCCGCGAATGACGGTGCGTGGGCCAAGGAACGCCGGGCTGTATGCAAAACCAATGCGCGGTTCAAAGTCCCGTCCGCCGTAGAAGCCATTATAGAGAGACCGGCTGGCACCGTTCTGGTTGGCGAGTTCGACCGCGCCAGTAGCCATGTTGTAGTTGGACTGTTGGTCGTTAACTTCAACCCAGGGAGTAAAAGCCTGGTAACGTAAACCAATGTTTAAGGTAAGGTGTTCGTTAACCTTCCAGGTATCGGCAACGAATAGGCCAATCACGTTATTGGTCTGAGTCCAAGTTTTGCCGGTACTAACGCCGCGGCCAATGTGGTAGGGGAGACCAAGGAAGAAGTCCGCGCCGCCATCTCCACTGCCGTTGCCAGCACCTTCGGTGGTTTGGCTGGTGAAGCGGCCATCAAATTCCATAAGGCCAAGCTCACCGTTATTGCCCGGATAGAAGGTCTTGATGATGTTGTGGATGTATTCGGCGCCGATTTTCAGGTTGTGCCGGCCGCGCGTCCAAGTGACCGCATCGTTCGCCTGCCACACCTGGTCGTTGAAGCTCTCGCCAGTCTCGGCGTTGCCGAAGTTAGACAGAGCGGAATTGCCATAGTTTAAGGCCAGCAGCCCGTCGAGACCCGCAGGGTTACCATTGCCGATGCCAAGGGTGTTGCCGAATTGACCGACGCCGGAAGCCCAGCTGGTACCACTATTCAGAGTGATATGGCTCCAGCCGAAGCGGGCATCGTTGGCAAGATTGTTGTTGATCATGCGAGTCCAATCGCCGACGGTGTTATAAATCGGGGTAGTCGAAAAGCCGTCGCCAAGCAGGGCATAGGAATTCGCCGTGGGGTTGTTCTGGAAGGCCCGAGTATAGCGACCCGAAATGTTGTCCTTGTCGTCGGCCTTGTAGTCGATCTTGATATCACCCTGATCGACGTTCTGCTGCGCGTTGGTGGTATAGACGGCGTTGTTCTGCAGGTTGCCGTTGATCGTTCCAGGATAGAGCGACGAGCCGAACAGGTTAGCCGCGACCGGGCTGATCATCGACATCGGAATCTGATTATTCGCGAACGGTTGACGAACCCCGCCTACCACGTTATAGGGATTATAGAGCTGGACGTTGCCGTTGTCGGTCGATGTGCAAACACCGGAGGCATTGAATCCCGCCGGGCACAGCGCGCTAAAGTCGCCACCGCGTTCGGCGCTCGTATAGACGTTAGTGGTGCGCGGCGAAGTGGGAGTGTCGAAGCGCTGTCCCTGATAGTCAACGAAGAAGAACAGCTTATTCTTGATGATTGGACCACCCAAGGTGCCGCCGAACATGTTCCAGCGCAGAGCGTCCTTGGGCAGGTTATTGAAGTTATTGGACCAGCTGTTGGCATTCAGGACGTTGTTGCGGAAAAACTCCCAAATATCGCCGTGGAAATTGTTAGTGCCGGACTTGATGGTGGCGCTGACAATGCCGCCCATAAACTGGCCGAATTCGGCTGGGGCATTGTTGGTGATCAGGTTGAATTCTTCGATGGCATCCGGGGCAGGAGTGTAACCGAGCAGGTTGTCGGAAACCTGGTTGTTGTCCATGCCGTCGAGCAAGAAGTAGTTAGCCTGCTCGCGGTTGCCGTTGATCAACGGACGGCCGCCGTAACCGCCGGTGTTGTTGCCGTTGTTAAAACTGCTGGGGTCCGTGGAAACCGAGCCGGGAGCAAGCAAAGTCAATTGAACGTAATTTCGCGAAGCGAGAGGCAGGTTATCGTTAGTGGAAGCATCGATAATAGTATCGACCTGTGTTGCTTCGGTCTTCAAAACCGGGACGGCGCCGCTGACTTCGATGGTCTGGCTGACCTGACCGACCTTCAGTTCGACATCGACGCGGGCGATCTGGTTGAGCACGAGGGTGAATGCAGGATAGGCGCTAGTCTGGAAGCCTTCCTTCTCAACGCGAAGCTCGTAACTGCCGACGGGAAGGTTGGAGATGCGATAGAGGCCGGATTCGTTAGACGTGGAATTATAGGTGATGCCGCGCTCTGTGGATTTGGCAACGACGTTGGCGCCGGCGATAGCCGCGCCGCTTTGATCGGTAATTGTTCCAGTAATTGTTGCGGTAACTTCTTGAGCGAAGGCAGCGTTCGCTCCACACATGAGCAGGACTAGCGAGAGGCAGAAAACTGCCACCAGCAAAGACTGCAACTTCTTCATAAGGATTCCTCCATACTGCGTCGCGTGAAAGCGAGCAGTCTCTCCCCGGCTTGAAAACGACGAAAACAAGATACGCACCCCTTCAGCTATAGAGCTGTGTTGGTATCAAGCTATATAGCACCATTTTCCTCTTGTCAAGAGTAAAATCCTGCTTTATAAGGAGTCATAGCAACGCGCCCTATAGCACCTGGATGTTTCCGCTCTATAGCAATGAGGAGCGGCGGGATGGGAGGTGCAACCCAGCCCAGCGCCGCAATCAGCGGGGCAAGTTTTGCGGTGACAGGGCCCGAAGTGTTGGTTGTGAAGAGGATACGACCCCGAAGTGGCAAGGGAAAAATGCAATCTATCAATGTGGCGCATTGGAATCAGCGATGCTGAAACACTTCTGCGTTGGGGTTAGGGATGTGAGTCGAGGGAGACGGAATGCCTGTTAAGAGTCGAAACGGGTTGCCGGCCTATCAGCGGATCCAAGGCAAGATTCGCAAAACCATCGAGACCGGGGGTTTGCGTCCGGGTGATGCCGTACCGTCGGAGAGAGAACTCGCCAGGATTCATGATGTCAGCCTGATGACCGCGCGACATGCTCTGGCGTCGCTGGAACACGAAGGCGCGGTGGAACGGCGGCGCGGGGTCGGCACGTTCGTTGCCGCACCCAAAATACACTTCAACAAGTTGATGAGTTATACGGAGCAGATGGGCAGCCGCAGCCTGAATGCCTGCTCACGAGTGCTGCTGGCCAAAATAATCGACGACGAGCAGGACGTTAACGCGCGGTTAGCGCTCTCGCCGAAAAGCAAAGTGGTAAAAATCGAACGTCTGCGGCATGCGGGAGACGAGCCTTTCGCGCTGGAGACCTGCTATCTTTCGGCGGCGCAGTTTTCTGGATTGATCGGCGCGCCGCTGCAGCGCGAATCGCTGTTCGCCACGCTGGAGCGCAATTACAACATTGAACTGGGGTACGCCGACGAAGAAGTCGACGCAACGGCGGCGGACCAACGAACAGCGGAGCTATTGGGAGTGCCGAAACGCGAGCCACTGCTGCGGATTCGCCAGGTAATCTATTCCACCAAGGGCGTTGTAATTCTGTATGTCATAGGAATGTATCGTTCCGATCGCCACAATCTTGTCATACGACGCTTTCGCTAATTCGCCGGCCAGTCGCTTGCCCACGCCGGGCCTCGCAGAGACCCAACGCGGCGCACGGCAATGCTTGCTACAATTGTTGCGGCGGCGCTCCGGCCAACTTTCCATTCCCTCCGCTTACTTCCCTGTTCGGCCCGAGCAGTTTTCGGTGGACCAATGATCATCGCGGGAGATATTGGCGGCACAAAATGCCATCTGGCTGCATTTGAAGAGCATGGCGCGAAGCTTCACCTGTTTGCGCGACAACGCTATCCCACGGCGGATTACACGAGTTTCGAAGAGGTGCTTAAACATTTTCGCGAAGACCTGCGCGGGCAAACTTCGGCTGGCGACCGCGTTCGTGCGGCGGGATTCGGCGTTCCGGGTACGGTGGTGGACGGACGGCTCTACGCGTTCAACCTTCCCTGGGTGGTGGAGTCACCTGCTCTGGCGACGGCGCTGGATCTGCCGAAGAAGGACGTGGTGCTGCTGAACGATCTGGTCGCCACTGCGTTCGGGTTGGATAAGCTTTCGCCCGGGGACTTCCTGGCGCTGAACCAAGGCATACCCGATCCACGAGGCAACAAAGCGGTGATTGCCGCGGGAACCGGACTTGGCGAAGCAGTGCTTTACTGGGATGGGCAGCGGCATCGCGCTGCGCCTTCCGAAGGCGGAGCTGCGGATTTTGCGCCGCGTGATGAGCGCGAAGCGCGCCTGCTGCTGTTTCTGAAGCAGAATCTGCACCGGGTTTCGTGCGAGGACATTTTTTCCGGGAAAGGCTTCCGGAGATTGCACGAATTTCTCGATCCCACGGTGACGCACTCGACGTTTGGCGAACCTCCCACGGTTTCGGCGAGCGAAATTACCCACAACGCATTTGACGGCAGCTGCCGCATCTGCGCCGAGGTGCTGGATTGGTGGATCGACGCGTTCGGCGCGGAAGCCGGGAATCTGGCGTTGCGAGTTTTGGCGTATGGAGGAGTCTTTCTGGCGGGCGGCATTGCAGTGAAGATACTTCCAAAATTGAAGGAGAGCAGCTTCTGCCGCTCGTTCGCCAACAAAGGGCCGATGACCGAGATACTTTCGCGGATCCCGATTTCGGTGATACTGAACGAAGATGCGCCAGTGCTTGGCGCGGCACATCGCGCGCTGGCCGTTGCCAACGCCGCGAGCACAGATTCGCTTTAGGTTGCAGCGCCTCGCTATTTCATCCACACCAGAACACGCGTGCGAGACTTGTGCTGACTCGGCTTGACGAGCAACAGCGGCAGGTGTACGTTCCTCGCTGCACTACAAAAGTGCAATCGGTGGCTCCGGGAATGTTCCGGTCAGGGGATAGGAAGTGGGCTCCACAGGAACTCAGCTTCCAGAACAGCACCGGATATTGAAGAAGAAAGCCTCAGCGAAATCTGTGTGTCGTTCGACATACGCCTACCCTGCGCGCTCCCTGGGCACGTGTGCCGTGTCGTAAATCAAAAAGCTTGCCGCCCGCAGTGCGAACGATCGAGGCGGTCTGACCGGGTACCAAGAGGTCGCGGATGAAAAAGTACAGAGTCGCGCTTTTGGTGGTGGCGAACAACGATTACCAGACCGAGCAGACGGTGGCGGCGAAGCATGCCGCGCAAGAGTTCGAGGTGGATCTGCAGGTCGTACAAACAGAACACGACGCGGTGATGCAGAGCCAGGAAGTGCTGAAGCTGCTGCATAGCCCCGACGGAATTCGTCCGGACGGAATATTGTTCGAGCCGGTGGGAACGGCGCTGGCACAGGCGGCGAGAATTGCGGCGAGCAAAGGAGTTGGCTGGGTGGTGCTGAACCGCCAGGTGGAGTACCTGAGCGAATTGCGCCGCGAATTTTCGACGCCACTTTTCTGCGTGACCACCAATCACGATGAAGTTGGACGCATCCAGGGCGAACAAATCGTAAAGTTGCTGCCTCGTGGAGGCGCGGTGCTTTACGTCCATGGACCGTCGGACAACAAAGCCGCGATTCGCCGCGCGGCGGCGATGCAGGAAGCGAAGCCGGCAAACGTGGAAGTGCGCGTGCTGAAAGGACTGTGGACGGAAGAGAGCGCGTTCAATGCAGTGCGCTCGTGGCTAAAACTGAATGTGGTGAAAGATGTCAGTTTTGGCGTGATAGCGGCGCAGAATGATGCCATGGCACTTGGTGCTCGCCGGGCGTTCCAGGAACTGACAGGGGGCGCAGAGCGCGATCACTGGTTGAGCTTGCCGTTCATCGGTTGCGACGGTCTGCCGAGTACCGGGCAAGCTTACGTTCACCGTGGACTTCTGGCGGCCACGGTGGTAATTCCCGCCAACGCCGACCAAGCCATTCGGGCGTTGATCACGGCGCAAAAGGCAAAGCAACAACCACAAGAGTGCATTTTCACCAGTGCCAGTTCATTCCCCGCATTGACAGCGTTGAAGGCCAGCCACTAGGCGCGGCATGCCAGGCCTTGTTCACGGCCCCGGCAAAACCTGGAATTCGCTCCTACTTCATATTGACGGGAGGTCCACTGACGCGTTTCCCTCTGAGATCGATCGTCACTTCGACTCGGTCAGCAATCTTGATGAACGGGATACCGCTGTTCATGCCGTATTGCTTTCGGTCGAAGGCCATTGTCCCTTTAATCGTTCCGGAACCTGTGCCTGCCCCGGCAACGACAAACGTGAGCCGCTCCTTCTTGGTAACTCCGCGTATTGTAAAGTCGCCATCGAATGCAATGGTGTCAGGTCCGGTCTGTTCGACCTTTGTGGAGTGAAAGGTGATCAAAGGGTTGTTCTTGACATCGAAGAAATCCTTGCTTTTAAGCTTGCCATTCTTCACGCCGTTTCCGGTATCCACGGTGGCCGCTTGAATCTTGATGTCCAGAACGCCTGTCGAGAGTTCGGGCGACGTAAATGTGATTTTGGCATCCCACTTATCGAACTTACCTTGGATGGCCACCGACGCTTCCACATCGAACTTAATCGTGCTTTCAACTGGAGTAATCACGAAGACGGGCGCCTGGGCCCGGCTTGGTGCGGCAAACAAGGTTATGAAGCAGAGGAAGATGGACGCAAAATTCGCGATCCCTCTTTCAGTTGTGGTGTTCACGATCTCGTATCTCCTTTTTTCAGTTGCCCTGTGTGGCCCAAAGCATCGCTACGGTCAGCGGAATTTGGGCCAGCCAATCCAGGAATACTGCCAAGCTGCTGAAACGCTTTGATAGTTGCCACCAAAGCGAACGTAAGTTCCGTTGCTGTAACTGATCTTGATGGACTGGTGTTTAACGATTGGGAAGGCAAAGGTCCCGCCGATGCGCGAACTGGTCTGGCGAGTGGCCAAATTGGGGATGCTGTTCGAGCTGGTGGCACCGCCAAACCAGAAGTTTCCGTCCAGCGAAGCCCAACATTTCAGCTTGTTGATGTCGTAACTCAAGTGGCCTTCGAAAGAACCGATCGGTTTTTCCGTTTGAGGCTGTGGATTGGGAACTGAGTAGAAGGCACCGTTCGTCGTATAGAACCACACGCCACCGTAAGCATCGAGCACCCAACTTCCCCAACGCCGCGAATAGCCCAACTCCGGTTTGAACGCCCATCGGTTGATGCCCCAGTTGATGAGGTGAGTCGGGTCGTATTGGCCAGTCGGAGCAATCACCAGAAGGCTAACTCCCAGCAAAGTTTTCTGTTTCCACTTTACGAATTGTGGCAGGGCCATCGCTGGGCCGCCTTTGAGGTTTATGGAGAAACGGACAGCTACGTCAAGAAGACCAGAGCGATAAATCTGATGCTGGGTGCCAAGCAGCGAGCCCTGGAAGGTGCCCACGCCATACGGCAAAAAACCGGTGATGTTTGCCGAGCGCCCAAACAGGCTGAACGAATGATAGTAACTGAGGATCGGTACGCTATAAGTTCCGGTGGCTCCGGTTATCGGAATCGTTCCGTTGAAGTTCAGGCCGCCGTTATAGTAGGCCCAAGTGAACGTAAGGGCGTTGCCGTTCGTCGGCGTTATGACATAGGCGCGAGGAGCCAGAGACTGCGCCATTGCGGCGTGTCCGATGAACAGCATGAAGCAGACAAAACTAAATGAGCGCGCGATCGCGGTCATTGCCGAGACTCCACGGAGCGAACCTGGGGACTGGCTTCCGAATTACGCTGTGAGACTCTTGTCATCTTCTGCAACTAGCGCCGACGAGCACCACCACCTCCACTCGCGCTACGCGTGCGTGCGCTGCTTGCGGTTGAGCGCTGGTAGTTATTGGTCTGAGCAGAACCTCGCTGCCGGTTCTGCATTTCGGAATTGAGGCTCTGAGTAGACGTGGTGCTGGATGAGCGCGTCTGACTCGTACTTTGTGATCGCTGTTGAGTCGATGTCGAGGAAGGCTGCGGACTTGAGGGAAGCTGACCAGACTGCCTTTGCTGTTGCGCTTGTTGCGCGTTGGCCTGGGCATTCGGATTCTGCTGCTGATAAGTCTGTTTTTGTTGCTGGGCCTTTTGTTGTGCCTGCTGTTGGTTCTGCGGCGTGTTCACGGTGTTCCACGAGCCGGAACTGTTGTCGTATTTCTGCCAGCCGGAGCCGGTGTTTTTGTAGACGTTGCCGTCCTTCCCGGCATACATGTCGCCGCTCGAAGTCTTACCCACGGCAGCATTCCCGTAGGCAGTGGAAGTCCCGACTGCTTTGCCGCCTTGCGAGCCTTGCGCCGACGCTACGGTTCCCTGCGCGGTGGAGTAGTGCTGGGTGTAGGCAGATTTATTTCCATTGGAAACGTAAGACTGTCCCCACTGCGCCGTTGGACTCGATCCTTGGTGCGTCGCGCCGTAGGTTCCGGTGTAGGGATTATAAGCTTGGCCAACAGTTTGCCTGCCATACGGAGTCGCGACGGATGCGCCCGTCTTGTACGTGCCGGTGTAAGGATTGTAGGAAGCCGCTCGAGTTGCTGAACCATAGGGACCGTACGCCGTCTGATAGCGACCATACGAACCGTTGGTGTTGTAGAAAGATCCGTAGCCATAGGCATAACCATAGGGCATTGGGTAGGGACGATAGACTGGATACCCATACGGCGGGTAATACATGTAAGGCGGATAGTAGTAACCGGTACCACTGTAGACGACAGCGCCCACACCAACGCCGACAACAAACGCCCCCATGTATCCTGCCGTGTGACTGCATTCGACAGTTCCACTGGATGTCGTTGTCTGGGTCACGTAGGTCACATTATAGACTGGGGAGCTTGGCGGAATCGTGTAGATCACTTGTGGAATGGAACTGGCAGTGGTCCAAGGCCCATCGGCGTGCGGCGACATGAACCATACGCCTTGCAAGCACAAGTAGTAGACATCGCCGACCTTGATGACTTTGTCGACGGTGTTTGTTGCGTAGTAGAGCGAGGTTCCTTCGATGGGCGCAAACTGAGGATCGCCACTGTAGCTCACTTTGGCCTGCGCTGCCGCAGACTTGGGATCAATCTCCATGACCGTGGGAATCTGCGCGATCAACACTGCGTCTTTGGCTTCGTTTGTACCCGGCACCGAAGACAATATGCCGCTCGCTGGACTGGACGAGGGTATCTTCGAGAAGTCTTCCGGCAGGTCCGCGGAAGCAAAGGTCCAATGGCCCTGCATGTCTTTGGAACGGAACCAGCGCCCTGCCGCCAGGAAGTAATATTCGTTTGTGGGAGTGAAGAGGAAAAACGCGCTATCCGTATTCGTGGCGTAAAGAAGTTGCGTCTGGGGGATTTTCGCGTAGATCGGTTTCCCGTTGAAGAGGATGACTTCGGCCGGGACAGTGCTGTAGAAAACCTTGGGAATGGGCGCGCTTGATTGCGCCGGCAGCGGAATCACCTTCTTTAAATCGGCCCACTGCGGATCTTTCAGGAGTTTCTCCATGTCTTTCGGCAGCTTTGTCGCGGCAGACCACGGGCCATGAAGATCGGGCGCGGTAAGCCAGCGCGGCCCAGCCAGCATGTAATACTGCGACTTGCTGGTATCCAAAAACACGGCCCACTGTGTGTTTACAATGAATTTTAGTTTGGTGTCTTTGATTTCGGCGAGGACAGGTTCGCCATCAACAGAGAGAAGGACAGCAGGACCGTAATTCACAAAGATAAACGGCGGATCGTTTTTCACGTTCACGGAATGACTGGATTGCGGCTCGGGTATGTAGGCGACAATGCGCTCGAGGGAGATGTTGACCACCTCGGGAACGAATGTTTTGAAGAGTTGCTCCATTTTTGCGGAAGTGGCCTCGTCGAGTGACGGAAAGAAAGTGTCCGTGACCTCAATGCCGTAGATAACGACCATGTGCTTGTCTTTGTCGACGTTGGTATTGCCGATCATGGTAGCAGCGCCAATGACCTGCGTGCCGCCGACGGGGGTGAGTTGAAACGCAACACGCATGGTGATGGTGGCGTAATCCTTCCAATCATCGACCTGTGGCTGATAGACAATTGCCGCGCCGCCGGGCTTTTCGAGTTTGCGCGGCCAACCAGGATCTTGCGCAAAAGCCGATACGCTGAGCGCGAGCAGGAGTGTGAGTACCGCGGCGAAAGCCTTCATGCACTTCATGGTGATCTCCTTGCGCATCGATCAGGATGCGTGCCTGGTGACCTCGGAGTCACGCTTTCCAATTGCGGCAGACGTCTCGACGCGTTATTGCGCGCCAAGCTTTTGATAATTCGAATTTGTGGTCGTGACTACGAGCTCCTTGGCCGTTGCGTTGAGGACTGTTTGCGCCTCGTAGCTGGTGCCGTCGGGCAGAGTGCTCATCTGTACTTGCAACGTGACGACATCTTTTTCCTTGCCCATGTAGGTATTGATGTTCAGGGCGGTGATCTTTTTCGTGGAGGTGTCGAATGTCAAGGTCATCTTGTCGTTGGGTTGGGCATAGTCCGTGAAGATCAGGTTCACCGCACCGGGCACAGGGTTTAAGGAAACCTTGCCCGCCTGGTAGTCTGCCTGCATTTTCTGAGGGTCCGGCGGCACGTACATGCTGAGGACGGCTTTCACGTCTTGCATGTAGTCCTTCATTTCGGCTTTCTTTTTGGCGATGATTTTTTGCTTCAGGCGGCCGCCGCTTGGTTCTTCGGGAGGAGCACCAATCGCGGTCTTTTGGACTTTTCCGTCGGGGCCATACAGGCAACTGTTCCGCGTCGGAGGCTTGGCGTCGCCCTTCAACGTCAGTTGCGTCGTTTCGATCCATTGATACTGGCGGAGCTGTTTCTTGTTTTGAGCGGCGGCCTGCTTCACGGCTGCAAGCTTCTGCTGAAGTTCACTACTCTGAGGAAGCGCCGGCAGTGTGATGGCTAGTGTCAGGGCGCCGACCATCATCAGACGCATGGCGCTTCGAATAGTCGTTCCGCTAATGGCGATGCTGCGAATCATGGGGACTCTCCTTCGTGTTGGCGTCAATAACCTTCTACGCGCAAGGCCGTGGTGAGACCTCGCGAGGGCTCTCGAAATCTCAGATTCTCGCGCCGAAACGCGGGTCCGACGCCTGGCTGACTTTACAGGTATTACGGGACCCGCGCTCGCGTTTTATTTAGTTCATCCTATTTGTTTGCACTTGGCGCGTGGTTACTCGCTGGTTTTGTTGTTGCGCTGTGCCGCCTTCAGCTTCTCGATATCAGCCGGAGTCAACTGCGGCCGGTCGACCGTGAGCGTGAGCTTGACGAGCTTGCCGTTGAATTCGAACGGCACCTGGTAGTCCTGATCGTCTACGGGCGTACCTGTGTCGGCGCCCACATCGAAGTTTTCGTCCCACTGCAGGATGAAGGGCAGCGACTGTTCCATCGTCTGCGTAGCCACCGCTTTGCCGTCCACTTTCAGAACCCCCGTGCCACCGCGACCGATACCGCTGGGGCTGCCGAAAGCGAGCGTGCCCATGCCAAGTCCGTCGTATTTGAAATCAAACTCGACGGTGTGTTTTCCGGGAGTGAGCGCTTCTGGGCTTTCCCAACGGATACGCTTCAAGTCCACCAGGTTCCAGAGGAAGATGGGCTTGCCCTTCAGGATGTAGAAGCCGTAGCCACCGAAACGGCCGCCCTGCGTAACGAGCATGCCGTTGCCGCCGCCGTCTGGAATCTCGACGTCAGCTTTGAAGTTGTAGGAGGAGTTGAGGATGCTTGGCGCGTCACCATTGGGCGTGCCAGTGATCATGCCGGAGTAGGTGAATACAGTGCGGCCTGCGCTAAGGCTGGGCTTTGGGATGATGAGACGAGCCACAACAGAGTTGTCCAGCGGAAGGACCTGATATTTCTCGGCTTCCTGCCAGAACAGTCCTTCCATCTCCTTGAGCTTCGCGGGATTTTTGGCCACGACGTTCTCGTACTGCGTCCAGTCCTTCGTCAGGTCGTAGAGTTCCCAGGGATAGTCGGCTGGATGTTCCTTTACGATCTTTCCAGTGTCCCAGGGAGCGCGCATGACCTTGGTGCTGGCAATCCAGCCATCGTGATAGATGGCGTGGTCTCCCATCATTTCAAAATACTGGGTGTGATGAGTGGAGGGAGCGTTGGCATTGGCTTTCTTAAAGGTGTAAAGCATGCTGACACCTTCGATGGGCTTCTGCTTGATGCCATCGACATAGTCAGGAGGCTGAATGTGGGCAGCGTCGAGGATGGTGGGCACGATGTCGATGATGTGGTGAAACTGATTGCGGATGCCACCGGGATCGTCGATGTGACCGGGCCAGGAGATGGCCATGCCTTGGCGAACGCCGCCGAAGTGAGAAGAGATCTGCTTGGTCCAGGAAAATGGCGTGTCAAAAGCCCAAGCCCAGGGCACAGCCATGTGATTGTAGGTTTTATCGGTTCCCCAGACGTCGTAGAAGTATTTCAGTTGGACCTCGACGGGGACGTTGACCTGGTTAAACATGGCGACTTCGTTGGGAGTGCCATCCAGCGTGCCCTCGGAACTGGTGCCGTTGTCGCCTTCGATGTAGATGACGAGGGTGTTATCGAGCTTGCCTTCGTCTTCGACTTCCTGGATGACGCGTCCGATTTCGTTGTCGGTGTAGGCGACGTAAGCGGCGAAGACGTCCACCTGGCGAAGGAACATTTTCTTTTCGTCAGCATTGAGCTGGTCCCAATGCTTAAGCAAGTCAGCAGGCCAAGGAGTCATCTTGGCGTCCTGAGGGATGACGCCCAGTTTCTTCTGGTTGGCGAAGATCTGTTCGCGCAGATCGTCCCAACCCTTGTCGAACAAGTGCATATCGCTGATCTTCTTGTCCCATTCAGGCGTGGGGTGATGCGGGGCGTGAGTTCCGCCCGGAGCATAGTAAACAAGGAAAGGCTGGTCAGGACTGACGGCGTTGATGCGCCGCATGTACTCGATGGCGTCGTCGGCCATGGCGGTGGTCAAGTTCCAGCCGGGCCTTCCAACGTAGGGATAAATCGCGGAAGTATTGCGGAACAGATTCGGCTCCCACTGGTTGGCATCGCCTCCAAGGAATCCGTAGAAGTAATCGAAACCCATGCCCACAGGCCATTGATCAAACGGGCCAGCCTGGCTGGCGGCGAAGGAGGGCGTGTTGTGGTTCTTGCCAAACCACGAGGTAGAGTAGCCATTTTCTTTCAGGATCCGCCCTACCGTAACTTTGTCTTTCGGGATGATGCTGTTGTATCCGGGGTAGCCGGTAGCCTGCTCGGAAATGACGCCAAAGCCGACGGAGTGGTGATTGCGGCCTGTGATCAGCGCCGCGCGCGTGGGTGAGCAAAGGGCGGTGGAATTGAAGTTGGTATACCGCAAGCCGTTCTTGGCGATGCGGTCTAGCGCGGGTGTGGGAATAACCCCGCCAAACGTGCTGGATACGCCGAAGCCCGCATCGTCGGTCATGATCAACAGGACGTTTGGCGCACCCTTTGGCGGCACGACGCGCGGCGCCCAGCACGGTTTTGATTCGCGCGAATCGCGCTTGATGACTCCGCCGAATGGTGTAGGTTCTGGCGGCAACTGTTTTTCGGATTTAAGAGATGTTGTACCCGCCGCGGAGCACGGATCTGACGACGGTTGCTGGGCGAAGGCCCCGGCAGCCGCAAACATAGTCAATAGAAGCGCCGTGAGCGCGATTCGCCTCGCGTGCGCAGTGCACCTGGTCGGTATCGATCCAAGACCACAAAATGAAACGGTTCCGTCTTTCATCGCGCAAAGTCCTTTCGTCATCGAAAGCCTTCCATGCTTGGCTAATGTTCAGCCGCCAATCGGATTTCTCCCGGAGAACACATCTGGGCCAAAAATGAACCGCCCCCAGGGACAGTGATGGAGATCAGGGAGAAATTCCGCCTTTGGCAGGTATGCTCCAAGGTTTAAGCGAGAAGTAGTATTGGCAAAAGTACCAATCAACAGCCGCAGCGCGTTGTTTCGAGTACTCTCGTGCGGGTACCTTACTTTAGATCTTTAGAAAAGCTTCGAAGGCCTTGCCGAATTCATGCCGGGTGCCATCCATCGCACTTCGTGTGAGTCCAGCACGCACCAAAAAGTGGCTCCCACTCTTGCGAATGGGAGCCACTGGCGTTCGACAGGCTATTCGTCCGTCAGTCCCTACCGCCCGGTGAGGCCTGCCGCACGACGCCTGTCTGGTTACGCATGCCTTTTGGGGCTGCGTAGCCGCAAGCAGTCTATGGAAGGACTGCCGTGCAGATAAGTGACGAACATCACGGACAGAGCAATTGTTTTCGGAGGGAGCCGGGGGTACTGTCAATTGTGACAATTCCGGGGAAGCATGAGATTAGGCATACTAGTGCCTTCCGAAATCGGTGAAGCGCCCGGTGCCGGGATCCAGGCCACTGACTAGGAAAAGTCCTAGGTGACAATCGGACGATTCTTTCGGATTATCTGAAGGTCTCTTTTCCCTGGGTGCAGAAAATTCTTGACGGAACGAGTGCTATGCGAATCGCGTTAAAACTGACGGCACCCCTGCTGGCGTTTTGTTTGCCACTGTTGCCTTGTGTCGCTCAGGAACCGTCGGAGCCTGTTGCTTTCCATCTCGAATTGGATTCCGCGCTGACGCATAGTTTCGATTTTCCGAACGACGCTCGTCCTACGACGGTTACTGTTGACTGGAATCTGCTTCCCGATGCGGCACCACCAGTTCTTTCAACTGCGCTTGTGCCCGACAATCCGCGCAATAGCACATTTCTGGTGCCGCCCAATTCTTGTTTTTCCCCTTCCGAAATCGGACTGGTTTCCACTTGCCTCACTCTTCCGCGTGCGCAATTCGCGCTCGCGGGTAGCGAATCCGACTTGCTTTCGGTTAAGCCGATCCTTCTCGCCCCACCTCCTTCGGAGAAAATGCATTGGAAAGCCGCCTTCTGGCAATCCTTCGGTTTTCTAGTCGTCGGCCACGGATTCCGTCTCGCCAATGATGGCGGCGCCCGGTATCTTCTTTTCCACAAGCCGCTCTGGCATGACTACTGGGCTTCGGCGGACAACTTTCACATGTCGCACTGGGGCGATGGCGACAGTTTCATCGTCAATTACATTGGCCATCCCATGGAAGGCGCGGTGTATGGCGACATCTTCTTAAACAATGATCCGAAGGGTCGCTCTGCGCGCTTCGGAAAATCTTCCACTTACTGGTACAGCCGCCTGAAAGCGATGGCTTGGGCCACTGCTTGGGAAGCTTATTTCGAAATTGGTCCGGTGTTCAGCGAAGCGGCCATTGGCAACGAGGGTGGCTACACCTACGTGCCGGGTTGCGGCTTGTATCCCTGCGACAAGTATCCTGGCAAGCAGTTCAAGCCGCCTACCAACAATACCGGCTGGGTTGATTTCGTTATCACCCCGGTGGTCGGGATGGGCTGGATCATTATGGAAGATGCCATCGAGCGCGAATTCGTCGATCGCATCGCGAAAGATAGTCCGGCGCTCAAGTACAAAATTCTGCGTGGCTCTCTCGCTCCCAGCCACACCTTTGCCAACATGTTCGCCGGCAAGGTGCCCTGGTTCCGATATCCGGCAGAGGGTTCTTTCAACCAGACCTTTGGTGGCCCGCTTCATCCCGTTGAGCGTCCGCTATGGAAAGACGAACCTCGTTACAGCTTTGGCGCCCAGTTCATCTCGATGAATTTTCCGCTCGACCGCGAATCTTGTGCGAACTGTAAACAGTTTGTCCCGGGCTACGGTTTCGATTTCAACTATCGCCTGGCCAAGTACGCTTACTTCGATTCCGCCGCGAATCTGTTCCCGGGTTCAGGTTCCTATGGCCAACACGGCGCGGCGCAAGAAGCCCTCGTTGGTTTGAAGCTCGGCCCAACTCTGGAGCGCTGGGGACTGTTCTTCAATCTGCGTAACGGCTTCATTCACTATGACAAGACGCTTGTTCCCGACAATTCCTCTTCCTACGAAAGTACCTGGCGCTATGCCCTCGATCTTGGCGGCACGGTGGAATTCTACGCTTCGCGGAATTCCACGCTGCGTCTGAACGCCGGCACCACTCTCATCCACTATCTGCAGGGCTATCCCGATCCCAAGCAGCCGCCCACCAGCGTTATCTCCACGGAATATTATTCCTTCCAGGGCAGCCCATACGTGACCACCGGCTACGTTTTTCGCTTCTGAACCACTTGCGTAACCTAACCGACCACGCGCGTTAGGATCGATGTGTGTTGAGACGGGGAATGGAACCTAGGCGAAGCTGGAACGCAGTCGCCAGAGGGCGATGATGCCAACCGTTTTTTATCCCCCCGGGAACATGCTGACGAACAGGCTGCTTCCTACCTCGGGTTGTGATCTTCCACAGAGAAAACAACGAAATCGAACCGGTCCAGTGGTGACCGGGCAACCGCGATTCCTTCGGTTAGTCAAATTCAACTACGACATGAGGGCGACGATGATGGTGCCCCAGGTGGTCAAGAAAATATGGCCGAACGCTGCGGTGCAGGAATAGCCCAAAGTAGCCACCGGGCTATCTGATTTTTCCTGTGCAGCGGCGACGCCCGCGATCATCGTTTGCGCCCCCGCGAGTCCTCCTACCAGCAGCGCTGGATTGACGTTGAGAACGTAGCGGCCGAAAAAAAGACCGCAGATCAGGGGAGTCAACGTCACTACGATCCCTCCGAGAAAAAGGAGATAGCCGTTTTCACGCACTGCAGCGATAAATATCGGACCGGCCTTGAGTCCCACCATGGCCACAAATGCCGCCAGTCCGATGGACCTCATGAATAGGATTGCGGCGTCTGGGAATCGACCAAACCAAGGTCGCACCGAGCGCATCCAGCCAACCATCACGCCAGCGAGGAGGGTTCCAACGCTCGTACCCAGAGCAATCTTGAGCCCTGCGATGGGGAACGTGATGACGGCGCCGAGCAACACACCAATGAATACGGCAATTCCGAGAATCGAAAGATCGCTCTCTTCTGTCGGGCGAATGATAGTGCCCAAAATCGGAGCCAGCTTTTGAACGGTCGACTCCGATCCCGTAACCTGCAGGGTGTCTCCCCGTTCGATGACGGTCCTCTTTCCGATTGGCAGCGACTGATCTCCGCGGATAATTCCGCGCAGCAGAACGCCATGTGCCTCATCCAGGTTGTCTGCAATGTCCTGAAGGGTTCTGCCTGCGATCCTCTTATTCGTGACGTACAGATCGAAAGAGGCAACGGGGATTTGGAGCAATTCTGAATCGGCGACTTCAGTCGCAGCCGGACCCAGAACTTTGACCAAGACTTCCGTGCGGCCCAAAACCGCCACGACGTCGCCCGCTTGCAGCATGGTTGTTGGTAGAGGCGTGAAAATCTCGCCGTTGCGACGAATCCTCTCCACAAAGATCCGCGCCCCCCGGGCGAATGCTTCGGCCTCCCCGATTGTCCTTCCATCTGCGGGGCCACCTTGTGGAATCTGGTACGCTCGGAAGGATATGGCTTGCCATGCCGATTGGATTCCGGCTTTAGCCGACTGGATTCCGAGGCTCGCTTCCACCTTTTTGGATTCCGCACGCAGCTCAAAGCGAAGCAGCTTTGGGCCGAGACTACTGCACACCCAAATAACGCCCAACGTCCCAAAAATGTAGCAAATGGCGTCGGCTACGGCGACATGACTCACCCAAAGATCCTTCTGTTCACTAGCTACTGACAACCCGCGAATTGCCTCGCTTGCCGTGCCGATTGCGGGAGATTCTGTAAGAGAACCGGAAAGCAAGCCAGCGGCGTAACCGGGGTCGAGATGCAAAAACCTGGCCACCGAATAGGCAGTTAGAAGCCCTACCACGGGGACAAAAACGCCGAGGGCAGCCCACCGCCATCCGTCACCCTTGAGATTTCGAAAGAAGCTGGGTCCAACCGAGTATCCGATCCCAAACAGGAAAAGGAGAAAGAGCATTGATTTGGCTTGGTCCGATACGGGTACATGAAAGAAATTCCCGATGAAGATTCCGCCGAGAAGTGATCCTGTAACTACGCCCAAACCAACTCCGTGAAATTTTAGCCGTCCGATGAGATACCCGAGACCAACAGCGAGATAAACACCCATCTCGGGGTATTTCGTAAAGAGGTTTGCGAGCCAGGTCATACTCAGCTCCCTTTACGGCTGCCTACTATAGGAGAACTCTTCAGCGAAACAGCTATGGAGCTTTGAACGGTTCGTGATTGTCATCCGTCGAGGCCTGTCACGACAGCAATATGATGAGCACCATGCCCCAGATGGTGAGCAGAGTGTTCCCAACAGCGTAGGTGACGGTATAACCAAGCGCCGGAACCTGGCTGTGGCCACGATCGCAAACCAAGCCGAGCGAAGCAGTCGTGGTGCGCGCCCCAGAAACGATGCCAAGCAACAGCGCGTCGTGGAAACGGAAAAGGTACTTGCCTACGAACATACCCAGAATGAGTGGCACCGTGGTCGCCAGCGCGCCCCACAGAAACAAGCTGATACCCTGCGTCTTCAGCCCATTCACGAAACCCGGGCCTGCCGAGATGCCCACAACCGCAATGAAGATGTTCAAACCGACCGAGTTCATGAACCACACGGTGGGGGATGGGATCCGCCCGAATAGTGGTCGTACCGAACGCAGCCAGCCAAACACGAGGCCGGCGATGAGCGCGCCTCCTGCGGTCGACAACGTCAGCGGCACTCCGTGTATCTTCAGGACCAGCGCACCGACGAACGCGCCCAGCGTGATCGCACCGCCGATGAATGCAACGTCAGCCACGTCAGTCGGCCGATCCGCGACGCCCAGCAACTTGGCTGCGGCAGTGGTGTCCTGCGTGCGGCCAACGACTGTGAGTAGATCACCGCGGTTGATTTGAGTGTTCGGGAGGATGGGAATTGTCGTGGCGGTCGCGCCCCGCGTAATTTTTCGCAGGAAGACGCCGCGTGCCGCAGGGAGCTGGGCGATTTCGGCCAGGGTTTTGCCGTCGACTGCCTTGCTGGTGACATATACGTCCACGCCTTCTATCGGAACGCTTAGCAATTCCGGGTCTTCGATTTCAGTGCCCCCTTCCCCAACCACTCTCAGAAGCACTTCGCGAGCGCCGGCAACCGCCACCACATCGTTCTCATGCAACACTGTGTCCGCGGTGGCATCTTCAATCTTCCCCTCGCGGCGTACGCGCAGCACAAAAATGCGCGCATCCGGCACCAACGCCTCGGCTTCAATGGCTCGCAGACCTGCAACCTTTCCGCCTGGCTTCACGCGGAAGGCACGTATTTCCCAACGGTGCCAAGCCGACCCTGGTCCACCGAGTTCTTTGCTGCCGCCATTCTTTTCTTCGTAGTCCTTACAGGCGGCGACAAGATCCAACCGCAGCAGCGCCGGACCTAGTAGCGCGATGACAAGCGCCGAACCGACGGTACCGAAAATGTAACTCACCGCGTAGGCGACGGGCATTGAGTTCAATAGGCTTTTAGTCTGGTCGGCCGCCAACCCGAGCCGATTGATGGCGTCCGTTGACAGGCCCATCGCAGCAGAGATTGTTTGCGAGCCAGAGTACAACCCTGCTGCGTATCCGAGGTCGTAGCCGGCTATCTTCGCAATCGCGACGGGGACCAGCAGACAGAACACACATTGGACCGCGGCAAAGATAGCTTGCGGCAAGCCATCCTTGGCGACACCGCGGACGAACTGTGGACCGACACCATAGCCGACGGCGAATAAAAACATGAGGAAGACAGTTGCCTTCAAGGGCGGCGAAATGGTTATACCGATTTGCCCGATTATGACTCCCGCCAGCAGCGTGGCAGTGACTGACCCCAAGCCGATGCCCTTGAAGGTAAATTTGCCGAAGTAATATCCAAAGGCCAGCGTGAGGAAAATGGCGATCTCCGGATACTGTCGGAGGGTCGCAGCAAACCATGTCAAGATGAACATCATCTACCTCCCTGGGAACATATCGGGTCGTTTTCTAGGTTCTACGCGGATGCTTGCGCTTTCCAGGCATTAACCGCCACTTGCACCACTGTTGTGAGTTGATTGCCGATTTGGGAGTACGCCTCGTCCGGCAGATTGGCGAGCGACACTCGCACCGACCAATCCGGGCCAGCAAAGCCGCTTCCGTTGAGAAGCACTGTCGAGAATTTCTCCGCCAATGCGAATAGCACATCAAAGGGGTGATAGTTCTTCTTAAGGAATTCGACGAACGCGGGGCCGTGGGTCTTCTCAGCCCACACCATGATGTCGAGAGTCGCGTAGTAGTCAGCACGCATCGGATCTGGAGGAAGGGGCAGATTCATTCCGCCCCACAAGGCCTGCAATCGACGTTTCACAATTTCCTTGGTGAGTTTCTTGTAACGGTCGTCCTTGTCGAGGAGGGCAAAGAGCGAGAACAACGTCATCTGAACCTGTTGTGGCAACGACAGACCGGCTGTGTGATTCAAGGCTACACAACGGCTATCCGCTACCATGCGGTCGATGAACTTGATCTGTTCTGGATGAAGCGTCAGGGGCCCGTAGCGAGTATTCAATTCCCGGCGAATACCCTCGGGCAACTTGGCGATTGCTTTATCGAAAATATTGTCCTCATGAATCGCAACAACTCCCAGGCGCCATCCAGTGCAACCGAAATACTTCGAAAACGAATACACGCCGATGGTATTTTGCGGAACTTCGGCCATCAAGGAACGGAAGCCGGGCACGAAGGTCCCGTACACGTCATCGGTGACCACGATTAAGTCCGGACGATTGTTCTGAACCAGGGCAGCCAATCGCTGCATGGAGTTCGCGCGCATAGCGACGGAGGGAGGATTGCTTGGATTGACAAAGAACAGCGCTTTAATGGATGGGTCTTTGAGCTTGTCAATCTCTGAATCCGGATATTGCCAGGTGTGCCGCCCATCACTCGAAGACACTTCACTCGCATTCATCTCCACTACATCGAAATGGAACCGATCGAGATGACAAACCTCAATGTAGGGAGTGAACATGGGCAGAGCGAGCGCTACCTTGTCTCCTCGATGTAACAGGTGGTTCACCATCAGAGAGTCAAAGATGTAGCACATTGCCGCCGTGCCACCTTCCACCGCGAAGATGTCGAACTTCCCCGCCGGCGGCTTGCCTCCGCACATTTCTTTGGCCAGGTATTCATGCACCACGCGTTCGGCATGAACCAGCATGCGATCCGGCGACGGGTATTGGTCCCCGATGATGCTGTCGATCAGCTCGTGAACGAAAGCATCCGCGTTGAACTTGAATTCCTTCACGGCATACTCGACGGCCGCCTGAATCAGACCAATCCCAGGCGCATTGGGATTTTTTGCCACAAAATCCGACAAGCGTTTTGCTATGCCGGCCTTTTGAGGCATTCCCCCCAGGTCGGACTCGTCCCATACCCTCTTCGATTCCTGGATTGCAAATGTGCCCAAAGTGAAAAAAGCATCACGGGGAGTCGTTGCAATCCAGTTGGGGTTGCCGCGACCGGCATTCAGCATTGTCTGCGTGCTCTGCCGAGAGGCGTCGCCGGCCAATTGGATCAATTTATCTTTCAGTTCGAACGGGCTTAGCTTTTCAAACTCTTGTTGTTGTTTGAGAGTCACGGAAAGCTGAGACCGTATGGGAGTCGCCATAGCTGTCCTCCTTGGACGAAATGAATCTGCCTTTGCTTCGAATTCCTTGCTTACGAATCGATCGCTTGATACGTGTCCGACCAATGGAACTTAATGGCCGGACGCACTGCGCGCAGCCTTGCCCTTTTCATGCTTTGCCGCATTCGTTGGAGTTTTCACTGGCGCCTTCAGCGATTGCAGAAATGCGGGATTCAACAATTTCAGCCCGAGCGCCGCGGTGAAACCGTGAATCTCCTTCACGTCTAGCTTGCGCATGAACTCAATGGTCTGCGCATTGATGACTTGTCCCGGCACCATAATCGGGAATCCGGGAGGGTATGGGATTACAAAGCTGGCCGAAACCAACTCCGGCCCTTCCTTCAGGCGTTTATCGATATCCGGGCTGGACAGTTTTATGTGCTCGCATTGTTTCTCGCGATACGCCGCGAAGAATGCGGAGCGCATATCCCCTTCGCTGGTTTTGCTGGAAGGATCCTCACGGAACCGATCGAAGAAGCAGCTGAAATTAGGGAGATCCGGCACATCGGTCATCAGTGATTTCACGCGCGCTTGGAACGCTTGTTTCGCGGCGTTGCCTCCTTCGCCAAGCTTCTTCTCAATCCCCTGTGAGATCTGGACGAGAACCTTGATGAGCTGAGCGATGTCGCTGCGCGTGTTGTTAATGTTGGTCTGGAGCAGAACACTGTTACGCGAAGTCTTGTTCAACTGGATGTCAAAGTCAGCGGCGAGCAGGTTCTTGAATTGTGTGCCGTCGAATCCCGCCGAACCGCAAACCAGCGTGAGCCGGGTCACGTCAAGCGCGAATTCATCTTCCTTGAAAGCCTTCACGGCCGTGGCCCAGTTCACGCCTGGGGTCAGATAGTCCACAAATCCCGAATTCCGAAACTCCGCCGGGATCATTTCGTCGGCGCCCAGCACGCGGAAGTATTTCGAGATCAAGGGATGCGAGTTGACTTCGCGCCTCACGTCCAGCGCCAGCTGGATGGCCCGGTTTACCAGCTCGTAGCCCTCCAACTCCATCTGGCGTCGCGCAACATCCAGCGTCGCAATAATCTGAAGGTTCGGTGAAGTCGAAGCGTGCGTGAATACCGCCTCGTGGAATTGTTCCTCAACGGTGTGATAGTCCTGGTCTTTGACTAGCACCATGGAACCCTGGCGAAGACATGACATGGATTTGTGGGTCGAATTAGTTTGGTAAACGCGAAGGCGTACTTTGTCCGGATTGGCTAGCAACCGCGTTTCAAGTAGTGCTTTCTCGCTGCCTTTCAGGTCGGTTCCCAGTTTCTTTTCTTGCTCCAGGTAGGCCGCACGGTACGCGGGATCTTTGAACTTTTTCTCCAGGGTTGCGGCTGCCCCCATGGCAGTGCGCCGCCGGTAAAACGGAGTCCACCTGGCGAAACCAAACCAGGCTTCATCCCACAGGAAAATGAGATCCGGCTTGATCGCCAGGCATTCTTCCATGACGCGCTCGACGTTGTAGATATGTCCGTCAAACGTGCAGTTTGTAAGCACCAGAAGCCGCGCGCGATCCAGTCGACCCTCGGCTTTCAAATCAAGCAGCGCTTTCTTGATGGTGCGCAGTGGGACCGCGCCATACATCGAGTACTGTGTGAGTGGATACGCTTCGACGTACAAGGGATAGGCGCCCGAAATTACCGCCCCATAGTGATGTGACTTATGGCAATTCCGGTCGACCAACATGATGTCGCCAGGCGCTAGCAGTGCCTGCTCCACCATCTTGTTCGAAGTCGATGTTCCGTTGGTCACAAAGAAAACGTGATCTGCTCCGAATGCTCGTGCCGCCTTATCCTGGGCCACTTTGATGTTGCCTGTTGGCTCCAGCAGGCTATCCAGTCCACCGGTCGTAGCGGAGGACTCGGCAAGAAATAGATTTATGCCGTAAAACTTACCCATGTCGCTAATCCAATTCGATTTAAATATGGACTTCCCTCGAGCAACCGGCAGCGCATGAAATGTTCCGATAGGACGTTGCGCGTATTTCTGCAGGTTGTCGAAATAAGGAGTGTCGAATCGATCGGCAACGCCATCAAGAATGCTGAGATGAAGCTCCAATGGTTCTTCAACCTGGTAGAAAACCCTACGGATGCAGTCCGCCGAGGCGTCGCCCGCCACTTTTTCCACCTGGCGGTCACTGAGGAAATAAATGTCCAACTCGGGGCGCAACTGCTTCAGGCCCTGGGCAAGCGCCATACTGTAATCCGCGGAATTTGAGTCAATCCCGCTGGCGGCAAGATGGCTGGCCAGAAATTCTCGCAGCACCGGGGCGTCGTGAGATGATGCGAGGGAAATTCCCTCGTAAATAATCACAGCCTCCACGCTGCCATTCAGAATCGTCGCCAGTACCGCGTCCTCATAAGTGCCCACAAACACTGGCTCATAGATGAATTTGTCGGAGGGTCTGCGTAACCTGCGGAGATCCTGCGCCAGTTCCTGCCACGCTGTTCGGTTCGCCGGACTGACCACGAGCACTTCAAAGTAAGGTCGTTTCGCGGCCGATTCTTCTCCCGGAACAGGGACCTGTTCGCCAAGATTTATGGCGGCTTGTCCTTCTCCCTCCCAATCCGCGGCGCTGGAGCGATACGAGTGTGTCAGTAGCGCGGCGCTCATCGACTGAAGCAAACGAGCGGTACCAGACGCGTCGCCCGAGGCGATTCGTTCCTCCAGGGACTTCAGCAGAGTTTGTCCCGGATAGGCAAAATAGTCTTCCCACTGACGCAATTCATTGAAGCACTTCGTAACAGCCGCGTGATGTTTGCCCGGAGTCTGCTGATTCGTCGATCGGTCCCACAAGCGAGCTTCTTGCAACAATGCCCGCCAGCGATCGAACCTTGCTTCTGCGGCCATAAGGAATTGGTCCACTCGAGGAGCGGACGCATTTGTTGCGGTACTCATATGATCCTCCCGACAACTCACACTTGGTTTGGCATGACCTGTGTTCGGTTTGCTGTGACCTTGTTGGTCTGTGAACACATTTAGCAGCGCTGAAGAACCGCAACAACTAGGGAAATCCCTAGTTTCATCGCGTGAAATTGTCTCTTACCCTGCAAATACAAATGGCGAAAGACCTTGTTGTATCGATCTTTCGCATGCTGGGCTTGCCAGTTCGACGGGGTTACGAAAGATGCTGCCAACAGAAGCTTGTCTTATTCGGAGCGGCAGCAAATTGCCGAATCTCCGCAGTCGGAAAACAACGGAATTCGTTTTTACGATATCTCTGCGATTTAGAGAGGTCCTTGTATGAATTGTCTGAACGCGTATATCCCCAACTTTCGTTTTTCATTGAACTCCGTAACTGCGCTTCGATTCGGTGCGAGAATAAAGATCCGTCTCTGTAGCAAAACTTCAATCTGTTTGCTCTGTGCAGCCTTGTTCGTCGCCGGCCCTGAATCAGTTCGCGCGCAAGGACAAGAGGCGACGCCGTCCCAGATAGAAGCTCTTCAAAAGAAACTGGACAATCTGCAGAATCAGATGGCAGAGGTGCAGAGCGAACTGAAGCGCATTTCGGGGGCTCCGGCCAAAGCACCAGCTGCAGCAGCCACACCCGCACCGGCAGCGGCTGCCACGCAGCAGAGCCAAGAAAAAACTGAAGCAGAAACGGAGCTGACTCCGAAGAAGGAGGAAATTGGCCAGGCCACTTCCACCTATCGCACCTTTGCGCAGGATCCGCTGGCCGCGCCGCGCATCAATAACGAACCGCTGGATCCGCGTTTTCCTGGATATTTTCGGCTACCCGGGACGAGCACACTCTTGCGGATTGGCGGATATGCCAAAACCGACTTTATCTACGATTTGAAGCCGGCCGGAAACGTCGATAGCTTCATACCGGCCACGATTCCAATTCCGGCTCCCGCCGCATTTACGAACTCGACCATATCGGTGAGACCCACACGCATAAATCTTGACTTCCTGGTGCCCTTAAAATCAGTCGGAGCAATCAGGTTCTTTGCTGAAGCGGATCTTTTCGGTTCCAACGCAACCACTCCAAGATTGCGCCATGCTTACGGGCAAGCAAAAAATTTCCTGATCGGCCAGACCTTCTCGAACTTCATGGATCCTGACGCGGGAACTGACCAACTCGACTTTCAGGGCCCGAATGCGCAGGTTTCCATTCGCAACCCGCAATTTCGTTACAGCCTTGTCGTCGCCGAAAAGACGACCTTCAGCCTATCGGTGGAGAAGCCCACCTCGGACGTCGCATTCATGACCCCCGATTTCAGTGCTCAGCCGAATAGTCCTGCGCCCGACGGAACCTTGAAGCTGCGGCGTGAAATGGATCGCGGCCATGTGCAGATTTCCGCATTGTTTCGAGATGTAGCGGCGTATCTACCAGATGGCCGGCATGACTCCGTGTTCGGGTGGGGCTTCAATCTGGCGGGATCCGAAAAGGTTTGGGGGCAGGATACGATCGTTTATCAAGGAGCTTACGGAAACGGCATCGAGCGGTATATAAATGATACGTCGGGCTTAGGGATCGACGCGGCTGTCACCAGCTTGCAGAATCCCGAACTCAAAGCCCTGCCCGTATTCGCAACCTACGGGGGTTTACAACATTTCTGGCTGCCGCGATTGCGCTCAAGCTTGGTATACGGCTTTGCCCAAGTGCAAAACACTGAAGCCCAGCCGGGTTCCGTATTTCATCAGAGCAATTATGCGGCGGGTAACCTGATCTGGAATCCTTACGGCTCATTGACCTTGGGCGCGGAATTCCTTTATGGCTGGCGGGTAAACAAAGACGGCTCTACGGGCAATGCGCCACGGATCATGTTCAGCGCGAAATACAACTTTGTGAGGACGCAATCGGCCGAATGAGAAGAGCGAGTTCGCGAGACGATGTTCCATAAGCTGCGCACAACCCAGGCCAAGGCATGGCTTGTTCCGTTGGTTTATGCGGCGGCGGCGCTTACCTCTGGCGTAACGGTTGCTCGCCTGGCCAATGTGCTCCTGCCAGGGTTCGCTTCCACTGTCAGCGCGAATGCTGCAATCGGCATTTACTCTTCCATCGCCTCCGGTATGCTGGCCCTCACTGGCATTGTATTCTCTCTGACCTTTGTCATGGTGCAATTCAGTGCTACAGCCTACTCCCCGCGGCTTGTTTTGTGGATCGCCCGTGACCCCGTGATATCCCATGCGATCGGTGTTTTTACCGCGACATTTCTTTACGCATTGGTTGCGTTGGCTTGGGTCGACCGTGGGGGTACCGGCCGAGTTCCGCTAGTAGGCATCGTGGTGGTAACGGCGCTGCTGATAGTAAGTGTCATCATGTTTATTAGTCTGATCCAACGTGTGAGTATGCTGCAGGTCACCAGGATGTTGATCTTCACGGGTGATCACGGTCGCAAAGTTATTGAGACTCTCTATCCCCCATTGGATACGCCCGCGTCTCCCGGCTTTGCTGAAATCTCACAGTTTCCAAGTGTCCAGACTCTTGTGCATCACGGCCATCCAGAGATCGTGCAAGCTTTGGACGTCCCGGCCCTGGTGCAGGTTGCTAGCAGGGCCGGATGTGTCATTGAATTCGCTGCCGCGGTTGGTGATTCCGTCTTTGATTTGACCCCGATTCTGCGGGTTGTTGGGAAAGGGAGCCGCATTACTGAGTCACAGCTGAGGAGTGCGATTGACCTGGGCGGCGAGCGCACGTTCGCGCAAGATCCTAAATATGCCATCCGATTGCTGGTAGACATCGCCATCAAAGCTCTGTCTCCGGCAATTAATGATCCGACCACTGCGGTGCAGGCACTGGACCAAATCGAAGATCTTTTGCTACGTCTGGGCCGCTGCCGTTTGGAAATCGGTGCGTTTCGCGACTCTGATGGCGAGCTCCGCGTGCTGATTGCCTTTCCTAGTTGGGAGGACTTCCTGCGCCTGTCGTTCGATGAGATTTGTTTCTATGGCGCCAATAGTGTGCAGGTTATGCGTCGCATGAGGGCCCTCATGAGTGAGATGATCTCTGTCCTGCCCGAAGAACGTCATCATGCTCTACGGTATTGGCAGCAGCGGCTGCAATCCACCATCGAGCGGTCTTTTGGTAACACCGAAGACAAACAGGATGCATCGGCAGAGGACCGCCAGGGGCTCGGAACCTCCCGACCCAAGTAATCGCTAAATTCCTTCCAGGAGGTGAGAACCGCCGCGAGCGCTTCACGGGCGAGAAGGCCTGAACCTGGGGGTTTTTCTAGTAGCGGTCCAGAGCTTCTTTGCCTTAGCATGCGTGTATTGAAGTCGGATTTCCGGGTGCTTCGGCAACGTCGTGGGGCAATCACTATGTTGGTTTGGGGGACTTCTTCTTGGTGCCCAGCTCATTTTCTACTTCCAGGGATCCTGAGAATAAGGGTAAGACTCTTCCGCTTGGCGCGACGGTTGAGCTTGGAGGTGTTAATTTTTGTTTGTTTTCACGCGATGCTTCGGGGATCGAGTTGTTGTTGTTTGATCACGAAGACGATGCGCGTCCAGCGCGCGTGATTTCGTTGGACCCGGTTGTTAATCGAACCTACCACTATTGGCATGTCTTCATTCCCGGCTTGCGTGCGGGGCAGCTCTACGCCTACCGAGCTCAAGGACCATTCGATCCGTTCAATGGGATGCGCTTTGATGGTGAGAAAGTTCTGCTCGATCCGTACGGACGCGCGGTTGCTGTTCCCAAGAACTACTCTCGTGATAAAGCTCGAGAACGAGGGGACAACACAGCAACCGCGATGAAGAGCGTGATCGTAGATCCACGCTTATACAACTGGGAAGGCGATAAGCCTTTGAGACGACCGTCCTCCCGGAGCATCGTCTACGAAATGCACGTGAAAGGATTTACGCGGCATCCGAGTTCGGGTGTGGAGGAGGAAGCACGCGGCACATTTCGCGGACTCATCGAGAGAATTCCGTATCTCCAGGATTTAGGCATCTCGGCCGTCGAGCTTCTTCCGATATTTCAATTCGATCCCCAGGATTGTCCGCCGGGCCGGATCAACTACTGGGGTTATGCGCCAGTATCTTTCTTTGCGCCGCATGGAGATTACAGCTCCCGGCACGATGCTTTGGGCCCCATCGATGAGTTTCGCGACATGGTCAAAGCTCTGCACCGCGCGCAAATCGAAGTTATCTTGGACGTTGTATTCAACCACACTGCGGAAGGCGATGACCGCGGACCGACGCTAAGTTTTCGCGGAATCGACAACAATACCTACTACATTTTGGAACAAGACCGTTCGTGTTATGCAAATTACAGCGGGACAGGCAATACGCTAAACGCCGACCATCCAATTGTTCGTCGAATGATTGTTGACAGTCTCAGATATTGGGTCGAAGAAATGCATGTGGATGGCTTTCGTTTTGATCTTGCGTCAATTCTTGCCCGAGATTCGACCGGTCGCGTAATGTCGAATCCACCCGTTCTTTGGGACATTGAGACTGATCCAGCTCTGGCTGGCACGAAGATGATTGCCGAGGCGTGGGATGCGGCTGGACTGTATCAGGTGGGCAGCTTTGTCGGGGATAGCTGGAAAGAGTGGAATGGACACTTTCGTGATGACGTAAGGAGTTTCTTGAGGGCCGAAAAAGGGTCGGTGCGACGTTTTGCTGATCGTTTGCTTGGTAGTCACGAGATCTATCGGCACGAGGCGCGGGAGGCGGAGCAGAGCGTCAATTTCGTGACGTGTCACGACGGATTCACTTTGAATGACCTCGTTTCTTACAATCAAAAACACAACGAAGCCAATGCTGAAAACAATTGCGATGGCGCGAATGACAATCGCAGTTGGAACTGTGGTGTCGAGGGACCGACAAACGACCCTGGCATCGACAGACTCAGGAACCGTCAGGTTAAGAACTTCCTGACCGTTACGATGCTTTCTCTTGGCTTGCCAATGATCTTAATGGGCGACGAGGTTCGGCGAACGCAGGACGGCAACAACAACGCCTATTGTCACGATAACGAAACCACTTGGTTTGACTGGACTTTAGTGGAACAACATGCGGACGTACGCCGTTTTGTGAAATTGCTCATCGCGAGACGCTTGCTACGAGACACATACGCAGAACGCCAGCGTAAGACCTTGACCCAACTGATCAGTGAGGGATTCAAAGGTTGGCACGGCGTGAAGCTCCATCAGCCGGACTGGAGCGATGGCTCTCACAGTATCGCCTTCAGCGCGGAACTTGCAAGAGAAGGCCTTGCAGTATTTGCTATCTTTAACGCCTATTGGCAGCCCCTCGAATTCGAACTTCCACCGATACACGGTGTGAAAAGCGGGCCGTGGCGACGGTGGATTGACACTTTTCTCGACTCGCCGAAAGACATCGTGGAATGGCAAAGAGCATCGCCGGTGTCCGGTTATACGTACCAGGCCGGCCCGCGGTCCGTGGTCGTCGTCTGGGCTAGTCTCGGGAATGCAGTCAATCACAGATTATCTGGGACATTACCCTAAATCCGGTCAGGAGGGCTTCTTGGCAGCGTCTTCTTTGGCCCATTGCTGTTTCTTTGCTTCCACCTCTTTTGGAGAGGGCGGATAGCTTTTGAAAGCGTTTTTGATGTTGCTGTCAGCCGTCTTCCAAATCTTGGCGGAGTCCGAGTGAATTAATTTGACGCTAACAAACATGCGCCAGGCGAGTTCGCGCGATGTTGCATCAATGAGTTCAATCCCGAGAGTACCTTGGTGGTTGGTATAAGTTTCCATGTTGTAGTAGACATATCCCCAGTGATAACCAAAGTAGGGGCCGAAGACACCCCAGTTGGCACTGGTCGCCACGTCCGAGTCCTTCTGACTGTTAGCCCAATATCGAACCACTAAATCCGGATTCTCTTCCGGCTTTACCTCGCGAAGTCCCTTAGCGGTCAATTCGCGGGTAACGGCACGATGGATTTGATTGTTGAGCTGCTCTGGATTCAACTGCATTCTGACCAGCGCTTCAACGCCACCTATAAAAGCAAAGGTTTTGAATTTTGAAAAATCGAGATTGGGATCGAAATCGGTGGACATTTTGGCATCCACCGGCGACGCGAGCAAGAACAGCAACGGTAAGACTGAGAACAGACGCAAAAAGCGCCGATGATTGTTACGTAATGCCAACCTGGTCCAGTTCATAGAATCTCTTTCTGACAGAGTATTCCAACTCCAACGGTCTGAGCCTTACTTCGTTGGGGGAGGATAGTTCTTTAAGAGTTTTGCGACGGCTTTCGTCAAATTCTTTTGCTGTTTTTCTGGCTTTGCCTTTGGATCAATGGTTTTGCTGGCAGTGCCTCGCCAAACCAACTCCTTTTTGGCGGATTCATACATATCAATGTCCAGTTGACCAACGTAAATCGTGGAAGTCGAACCGGTGGTCATGGTTGTGCCCATGCCACCTCCATACCATCCGCCGCCCCACCCGGGACCATATCCCCAACCGGTATTATACGAAGTGAATTGCTTCTCGGTACTGAGAGCCGTCTGATAGGCGACGTAGAGGTCCGCCGAATCCGAATCGGTCTTCTGCAGGCCTTTCTTCGCCAGCTCAGCTTCGACTGTGTCGCGAATCTGCTTCTCGACTAGGGGATTCGCGTGGTCAGCATCCTTGATTTCAACCCACTTGAAGGTCTTGAACTTGGTGAAATCGGCTTTTCTGTCGTAGTTGTAACGCACATCTTGCGCAAACAACAACGAACCGCTCATTAGAATTAAAATGAACCCAAAAACAATCAGCCTTCTCATTTCTTTTCCCCTTTTGATCAATATTTCTCCGGAATGAATTTGTGCCGCTTGACCGATATCTGATCGTTGTAGCTATGTTTTTCCGAGCGCTTCGGCAGTTTAATCTTCTCGCGGGGAACTTTTTTGTAGGAAATCATGCTCAGCAAGTGAGAAATGCAATTCAGCCGAGCCTTGCGCTTATCGTCGGAGCGAACCAGATGCCATGGGGCGTGCTTTGAGTCCGTAGCCTCAAGCATGCGATCCCTGGCACGCGAATAGTCGTACCAGCGGCGAAACGATTCCAGGTCCATGGGACTGAGCTTCCACTGACGCAGAGGATCTTTGAGACGCGCTTCGAACCGGCGTTGTTGCTCCTTCTGGCCGACCTCCAGCCAGTATTTGATGAGAATAATTCCGGCATCGGTCATGTATTTTTCGACCGTCGGGCAGAGCTTCAGAAACTCACGGTATTGTTCGTCCGAGCAAAAGCCCATGACGTGTTCAACGCCGGCGCGGTTGTACCAGCTGCGGTCGAAAATCACGATCTCGCCGGCGGCTGGAAAATGTTGCATGTAGCGCTGGATGTACATCTGACTCTTCTCGCGGTCGGAAGGGGCCGGCAGCGCGATCAAGCGAAATACGCGCGGGCTGACCCGCTCTGTGATAGCGCGAATTGTGCCGCCCTTGCCTGCGGCATCCCGTCCCTCGAAGACAACAATGACCCTGAGGCCCTTGTATTTAACCCAGTCCTGCAATTTGCAGAGCTCCGCCTGGAGCCGCTTCATCTCTTTTTCGTATTTTTTCTTCTTCAAGGATTTTTCTTCCTGCGACGCGTCGTTTTTAGCCATTGCAAGGTTGCTCCTCTATCGCAAAATCCTTATGGGGTAAACCCTAGCTCTTTCAGATAGGCGCCGAAAATCTGTCATTGTGGGAGCGAAGGCACTCAGTTGGCGCGGACGATGTCGGTCAGGGTTGCCGTGTCTGGACTCTGCGTAGCCACGTCGAGGAAGCCATCTTTTGTGACGCTTAGTTTTGCCGCGGGACAAACCTCCCCGCTTTGTGCTTTCCCCATGGCATCAAATTGAATGCGCAGAATAGTTAGAGGGTAATCCTCAGCGTGAATGTTTTGCGTCTTCTCATATTCAGAGAGGACGTGCTCGGTGATAAGGATGAGTCGTTTGCCGTTGGGAACATCGAGAGTAACCGCAGCAAGGATCTTGCGCCCAGATTGACCGGCGATGTTGATGTAACCCTTCGACATAGTACGAAGGAGAGCCACACCTTTGTCGGAGCCCTCCTTGGAGAACGCTTCCTTGAGTTCGGTTCGTTCCGCTTCGGTGGTGTAGGAAACAATCTGGATGCGAATCTTCGTACTGCCTCCCGAGAGGGCGACAGAGGGAATGGCTGTGGCAGTGTAGATGGCTCCCTGCTGAGCAATGGCGGGGAAAGCAAAGAAAGCGGAAGCGGCAGCCACAACAGTCAAAGCACGCATCGAACAACGCATATGGAACCTCCGACCGAATCGGTTAAGAAACTAAATTAGATATTCAATTCCTGGCTTGTTCTAGCTGGTCATCCGATGTGTCATCCGGCCAGCTATCGTTCGTGGGTTTCCACGTTTTATCTGGGTCGTACAGTTCCATTTCCTGGAAGATCTTCAGAGTGTCTGGGCCCAAATCTTTTTGGTACACAATTCCTTCATAACTGACGATGAAGGTTTTTACTCCGGTGACGCGGTAGTCGGCCGGCGCAGCCGCAAGAGCAAAGCCGCCAATCATGGCACCCTCGACGACGAAATCCATCTTTCCCAGCGGAGCCGCGGGGCCCTGTCCTTTCAGGATTTTGAAGAAATACCCGTGATAAGGCTTTGCTTTATCCGTGTAGCCCTGCTGCAAGGCATCTGCAATGCCCTCAGAGATCGGTCCGCCCAGGCTTCCATCTGGATTCCGCCATACAAGTCCGTCGTGTTTTCCGGGCGTGCTGATAACTCGCTGAGCGTATTGATTCACTTCGGAATTGTCGTGTTTTTCCAACGCGTATTCATGTTGGGCGTACACATAGTTTCGGCAAATCTGAAGGGCATCCAGTTCGTTGGAGCCAATGCGCCGGAAGAGTATCTCTTGTCGACCAGCTTTGGTATCGAAGAGCCATGTTCCATTTTGTTTCACAATCGGGATCGGCATCGGCCAGTCCCTGTCTCCTACAACCAGAACGGCCCGATCCGGCTTTTTCGGGTCGATGGCTATTGAAGTCTTCCGCTGCGCCTCCTCAGCAAATGCGATGGCGATGTTCTTGTCCCGAACGGTATCTTCCGAGGCGACCAGATCTTCGCCACCCGGCCCAAGGATCTTCGTCAGCGCAGCCACGTCAAAGGTTCCTGCTGCTTTGATGAGTGCGTCCGCAGCCTCTTTCGGGGTAGTAAAGGTTTCCTGGTTTTGCGGCGAAGATTCGGGTGGCTTCGTTTGCGAAAATAAACGTGACGAGGTGAGTAACGTCAAGGCACAAGAGAGGCCAACGATCGACAAGCTCACGAAAGCCTTTCGTGCTAGCACATTCGTTTTTCTTGGGTTCATTTTGGTTTCCTCGTTCATGACTTGTCTACCTCCGCCGTCCGCCGCCACCGCCGCGCGATCCCATACTGGACGAGCCACGCGAACTGCTGGCTCGCGCTGCGCTGCCGCTTCTGCCACTGGAACCACCACCAAGCGCGGTGCTTCTGTTACTTGCGCCGGAAGATCCGCCGCGATTGCCACCACGATCTCCGCCGCCCGAGCTACGGTCGCTTGCACGGGGTTGTTGTCCACCTACTTGATTCTGATTCCCGCGCCCGCCGGATTGACCCCGGTTCGCCGTATTCGCTTGATTCTGACGCGCATTGGCCTGTCGATCAGACGCCGACGCCCCGCGAGTTGTTCCACCGTATTTGTTAGCCGTCGAGCGATCCGAGTAGGGAGTTCCACCACGGTGCTGAGAGTTGTGTTGCCAATTGTTGCCGCCAGCTCCGCCAGTGCGATTTCCGTTCGGATTGACGCGATTGCCGCCGTTTATGTTGTTGCGGTTTCCACCGTTGATATTGGAGTTGCGGTTGAAATTATTGTTGTTGTTGATGGTGACGTTGTTGTTGCCGCCCCAGCCGCAGCCGTACCCCCAGCCGCCTCCCCATGCCGCGCCCATGGCCAGTCCCACTCCGAAGGAAATCGCTACGCCGGCAGCGTAGTAGCCAACAGGCGGATAGTAGATCGGTGGATAAGGATAAACTGGCGCACCGTACACGACGGTCGGGTTGTAGCTCGGTACATAAACAACTTCCGGATTGGATTGTTCGATGACAATCACTTGCTTGGATTCCACCACCTTTGTTTCTACCTTTTGCTGTTCGGTCGTCTTCAAGTTGCCGGCGTCCGTGGCCTTTTTCCTCATACGCTGAACGGCTTCCATCACGTCGTTCTGCTGCGCCAGAAACGCATTGCCGAGATCGGTAGTCCACTGAATGTCATCCGAGAGGCGCTTCACTACCTCGGGGAGCGCGGCCAAACCCTGAATGCTTGGATCCCAGGGTTGTTTCGACACCGCATCCACGAGGGCCTTGTCTTTCAAATCCTTATGCTTTGCCAGCCACTGCTGAAGTTGCATCAGTTCCAATGGGTAGGTCGATGCCGCCAGGACCTGCGCAAGCATGGGGTCTGGGTAAAGAGCGATAGGAGCCACGAGGGAGTCAAGTTGGTCGGGGGGTATTTTGACGGCAGCTTCTTCCTGCTCCGGCGGGGCGCTGGCGCTCCCTTTCGGGACCGGGCTGTCAGGTTTCTGTTGCGTTTGAGCGGCAACAGGCGGGCCCATTTGCACAAGCAGCAGGGAGCACAATACCGCGAGAGCGTTTTGGCCGATCGTCTTGAGAAGCTTCGATCGTGGAGTTTTCTTTTTCATAGTTGAACTTCCCTTCGTGGCTTCCTCCGCTGCATTCCACCGGTCAGCCAGCAGATAACCGCGCCGAGCGCCGATACCCACCACTTACCCTACGGCTCTCCTCTACCAAACACAACAGTGAGGAGGAGCCAGCAACGCTGGGACTCCTCCTCCTTCGGGCGTACTCTAAACGCTGATGTTTGCGCGCAGGAGCTTAACTCCAAGCGAGGCCGTTAGGCAAAGAATTCCTAACAGGCCAAACAGAGGCAGTTCGCTCCCAGTCTTCGGCAGGGTCTTTGTTGGAGCCGCAGCCGCGGGAGCTTCTGCGGTTTCTGCCGCTGGTGTTGGTTCTGCCCTGGCAATCAGGATGGGTACGTCAGCCGGTGGAGCGGATGGTGGCGCAGGCATGGTTCCAGATACATGCTTCTGTTGAGACACTACAATCTCAGGAACCTCCACGATTTTGGTGGCGGTGACAATCATTCCCTTTTTCAGGCCAAAGGCATCGACCATCTCGCCATTCACATTAAACTTCTGGCCCTTCGGAATCTTGAATGACTGATTGGTGTTGTTGTCCAGTCTCAGAATCACCGAGTTTGGCGGCGTCACATGCCACACTTTCCCGGTGACGGTCTGGACGGTGGTTACGACTTGCGGCGTCGAGGTGGTGATAATGGTGCGTTGTAGTTTCATGCCCGGTTTCAGGTCATGGATGCCCAATTGCTTGCCGTCTACAGTGACCTTGGCGCTTTCAGGTACATTGGAAATGTGGCGAAAGCTGCCGTCGTCCATTTTTACGATCAGGTCGTTGCCTTCCACGAGCACAACTTCACCGCGCTCGACGGTAACTTCTTTGCTGGCCGACCCGGCCGTCGTGCTCTGTTGTGTTTGAACTTGCGCGATAGAAGGCAGCGCGAAAATGCTGCAGATGGTTCCCACAGCCAACGCGAGCCCCGTCTTCATCCAACTAGTGCCAGACTTCATTTGATTCCTCCATAATTGAATTTCTCGAACCGTGATCTCCGCTTCCAAACCAATTCATTTTTTGTCTCGGCCTCCTCCCTGCTTAGCCAGAGTGTGTGGCTGATCAGAAACCGAGAGACTGTTCGCATTTGTGATCGAGGCGTGAACGATGTAACGCAGAGGAGCACTGCCGACAAAATAAAAGGGATAGCAGGTTACCAGAGTAAGAGTGGGTTTGGATCGCGGCGCCAGGACAGAAACGTCCTCTGGTGGAACAATAACAATTTCATCCACTACATAACGCAAATTCCCCTTTTCGGTGTACAGATCCATCGTGTCGCCAATATGGACGTCCTTCAGCCCGCGAAAAAATCCGTCGCGGTGTCCGGCAATACCAACGTTACCTTCCTCATTGAGGGCGCTGGTGCCATCGATGTGTCCCGCCCCGCGATTCAGCGTCAGGTCGTCGGTTCCTTCGAGCACCGGCACTTCCAGATCAATCGAAGGAATTCTTAGAACGCCCAGGGGAGGCGGGACGCTCGCGACCAAGCTCATGTGGTAGGCCTCGATCCGTTTTACCGACCACAAGTGAAAATCCGGAATTCCATGATTCTGCCGGGATGCGCCGGCCGGACTGCCAGCAGTCAAGGAACCACGCGAAGTCCAAAATTCGTGCACGGCGAGATGAGAGTAGAACGAGCTATAGATGCGGCCGACGGCGTACACCGACAGCAACAGCAATCCCAGGAACAGCAGGAGCCGTTCGAAGCCGCTGAGTGCATTCATCATGTTGCCCTGCACCATTCCTCAAGCCTTCCGTATGGATCGCTACCGCATTTCCAGTGTCTTCCCGGAATAAACTCGCTTCTGCATACCCTTTTAGGCTTTCCCGGTAGCACCGACAACTAGGGAAATCCCTAACCAGCGAATCCGCCTCTTCCGCATTCGCTGCACTATTCAACAAACGCCGCTGGCGCAATGCCGGCGGTGGCGGCTTTTTCTGGACTCTCAGTGGCCAAACAGGTTCCAACAATCACGAGGAAGTTAATGGAGAAACATACGGAAGGTCTTTGAGTGCCGCATAAATCGCTGGAATCAGATGGGCCTTCATCCGGCCTTTCCAGACATAGCCCCGAGCTCCCGCTTGCTGGCACGCTTTAACGAATTCCGCGCCGGTATTAATGGTCAGGAATACAAATTTGGTAGTAGAGCCGGACTCGACGAGCTTGCGGACCGCGTCGATGCCGTTCATAAACGGCATGGTGACGTCAACCACCACAACGTCCGGATTGAGCCGCTCGGCCTCAGATATTAGCGAAACACCGTCGCTCGCCGTGCCGACCAGTTCAAAATGAGGTCGTAGCAGAGCGATTTCCGCTTCCAGGAATTCGAGATGGTCATCGGCCAAGAGTATTCGTGGGCGAATCAAAATTCGCCTCCGTCAAAAGTAACCACCACACCCGGTTCGCCACGTGAGCGTCCCACGGTGCGGTGGTACTAAACCAGAACGAGATGTTAGGTGGTGGGAACGGACTTCGCCACTGGGGAAATCCCTAGTCCCGCTAGTTTGCAATTGCAGGGGGTGTTATCGCCCGTTGTGGGCCGCGCGCGCCTGCACTGAGGGCTGGGGGTCGACCGAGATAAGTCCATGTTTCAAAGCAAACAATATCAACTCGGCATTATTCTTGAGGTTGAACGCTTCCATAATGTGATGCTTGTGGAATTCTACCGTCTTCTCGCTTAGGCCAAGTAACCCAGCGATTTCCTTCATCGGCCGTCCTTCGGCAAACAACTGGACGATATCACGCTGCCGTGCGGTCAATTCCGTAGCGAACTGCCGTGCCCGCGCTTTCGTCGCGACCCAATCCTCCGCCCTCAGCTTGGCAGTCAAGTAGGCCTTGCCATGCCGTACATGATCAATCGCCTTCAGTAGTTCCGACCCAGGCGTGTGCTTCAGCACGAACCCGATCGGGCCCAGTTCCAGCGCCGCCGCAGCCAGATTTGGATCCTCTTGCATCGTCAGGAAGATGAACTTGATGTTGGGAGACTGCTCCTTAATTCTGCGCGCAGCATCCAGGCCATTCAGGATGGGCATGGCTACATCCACGATGATGATTTCAGGCTTAAGTCGTGCGGCTGCTTCAATCAAGGCGCGGCCGTCGGACACCACCCCGACAACTGGGTATGTTCGCTCCAGAAAAACTCGCAAAGCCTCCGCGAAGATCGCATGGTCATCGGCGATGAGGAACTTTGGCCGGGATCTGTCTGTTGAAACGTTTTCCACCATCTTGGGCTCTTTCTGGGCAGGCCGGGACAGCCATACTACACGAATTCACGTCCACAAAGTGGGCCGAGTACATTACTCAAATACCATGCGGAGCAGTATGCTGTGATGCCCGTCACACTCGGCAAACGCCGTTACAATCCCTCGGCGAGGACACCACGCCCATTGAGTACCGCGCTAGGCCGTCGCATGCCGTGCTACTGGTTTGAGCGGCACCCAGGCCTGGACTCTCGTACCCTTTCCGAGCTCAGAGTGAATCTTAAAATTTCCACCCAACAGCCGCGCGCGTTGTTCCATACTCCGGATACCGAGACCCCCATTCTGGCCGAGTTCCGACAAACTGAATCCGCGTCCTTCGTCCCTCACGCGAATCTCTAATCTGTCGCCCGTCATTCGCAGGTCCACCTCCGCCTCGCCCGCACCACTGTACTTCTTCAAGTTCCGAAGTGCTTCTTGAACGATGCGGAAGATACAAAGGGCCGCGTCTGGATTGATTGAGCGCGGGATTTCATCGCATGAAAAGTCGACTCTGATGCCTTGCTTGCGAGTGAATTCTCTGCATAAAGCGTCGACAGCCGGAACAAGGCCGAGGCTCTCGAGCGTGGAGGAATGCAGCCGGTGGGACAGGGTGTGCAGATCGGAACCGAGCTCGCTTGTGGACCTGGCAAGCTCCTGCAGTTGCTTATGAACCTGCTCTAAGGAAGCGGGCGTAGCTTCATCCACATTCTCCAAACCCAAGGCCAGTATCGCCAGCCTCTGGCTAAAGTCATCGTGAAGTTCGGATGCCACCCTGCTCCGTTCCTTCTCCTCGGCGTTGATCAGCATGCCGCTGAGCTGCATCTGTTTTTCCTTGGCCAGCGCTAGTTGCTTTCGGCTGCTTTGCAGGTAGATGGTGATGGAGGAGAGAGCCGCAATGATCAGAAGTGATGTGATCCAAGCCCACTTGGTGCGCTCCCAGAGACCAGGCTCTCGAAACATGATCACGCTTCCCAGAGGAAGGGTGGCTTCCGCGATATGCCAATGCTGGAGTTCACGCCAGTCGAATTCATACTCACTAGGAAGAGTCTTGATCGGAATTGTTTGGGCTTGTTTCCCGTCCAGTAGTTCACCGACGATCTGGGCTGTCACCGTCGCTTGTTTTTCAAAGGGCAAAACGTATCCGCCAACAATCCCGTTTCCTAGATACCTGTCAGACATGCCGAAATCCGGGCCGCTGGAGGCTGCCGAAATCGCCGGAAGGGCTTTAGTTGCATTGAGAAATCTATTCCCGGCGGAGTCCTGAAAGAAAGAGGTATATAGCTCGATGGAATGGTCCGGCAGATTTCGCAGCCGTTCCAGCAAACTATTCATTTCCATGCCGGACAAATAGACAATTTCCGATTTCGGCTTGACTGAACCCAGCGCTTTTTTTGTCAACGACATTACTGCTTTGTCAAACTCGGAACTACCTCCCACCACGAACACGTGACGTGTATCCGGGAAAAGATGCAAAGCCAGTTCAAGTGTTTCTTCCGGTTTAAGCTCAACCCACGTTCCTGTGAATCTGGCATCGAAGCTTGGCATGCCCGCTTGATCGGACGAACTCCCGCAAATAATGATGGGTACATCCCGGAACAGATTCTCGGTGTCATTGGAGAGAAAATCGATCGCGCCCGGACCAATCGCTACGACTGCGTCCAATTTATGTTCGCCATATTTCTTGGCAAGCCAATCCTCGGCATCATCTCGCGAAGGTCTGCCCGGAAAGGCCTGCAGATCGAGACTCTCAGAGTAAAACTCGACATGTCGCTCTGGCGTCTCCCGCACCTCCGCGACAATTTTCTGTGTAAATTCCGCAGTGAGGGAATGCGACAAACCCACGTCGCTGAGAATCAGCACATTTTTTTTCAGAGGTGCCTGAGCCGAGGTTGGTCCACTCCCGAAAAGGACGACGAGAGTCAACAGCGAAGCCCAGCCAGGCGCAACCCATGCCCTCGAAAGCCGATTGGCTCGCCGGGAGAGCGAAATATTTTCCAGTACCATCTGCCTGTACCGGCGCAAGCGCAGGCTAACCGGCTCCGAAGTTCGACTGAGTCCTGGGCTGGATTTATATTGTAATTCTATGCGCAAAAAGACACTGCGCTCAAGGAAATAAGCTGTAAAAAGGGTTTGGAAAGGAATCGCCGAGTTTACCTGCCGACGGCTTACAAACCGACCATTACGACCTCAAATAAAAGCTCCGAACTTCTCACTATGAGTTCCAGGACCCGCATAGCTTCGCTGGTTATGCCCATTTTTTACTCGCGGAGGAACGAGGCTGCCGCTAGGTAAATCCCTAGGTGAAGCCAGCGAGTTCGCTTTGTTAAATTCAGACCGGCATAGTGTGGGGGAAAACTTGTCCACGGACCGTCAGAGGCTCGGCTACCTCCCGATCGCGGATTGGTTGTTCAGTTACCAGAAGGACTGGCTGCGGCCAGACATAATCGCGGGCATCACGACGGCCGCCGTGGTCATCCCCAAGGCCATGGCCTATGCCACGATCGCTGGACTGCCGGTACAAGTGGGCCTCTACACCGCGCTGGTGCCCATGGCGATTTACGCCCTGATGGGCAGCTCTCGTCCCCTGAGCGTAAGCACCACCACGACGATCGCAATTTTAACCGCAGCAGAACTGGGCGAGGTCGTGCCTGGCGCCGATGCGTCAGCCTTGCTGAAGGCTTCCGTGATGTTGACGCTGATGGTTGGCGGCTTCCTCATTCTTGCTTCCTTGCTGCGGCTCGGCTTCATCGCCAATTTCATTTCCGAACCGGTATTGATCGGCTTTAAGGCGGGCATCGGCATTGTCATCGTGCTGGATCAACTGCCCAAGATTCTCGGCATTCATTTCCCTCGAGGCTCCTTCTTCCACAACATCATGGCTATCGTCCGTAGCGCTCCGGAAACGTCGCTAACAACTCTGGCTGTCGGAATAGCGATGATCCTGCTGTTGGTGGGGATTGAACGATTCCTTCCGCGCGCTCCGGCTCCGCTGATTGCCGTCGCTGCTGGGATCATCGGTGCGCGTGTCCTCGGTCTGCAGATTCATGGAGTGGAGTTAGTCGGCCACATTCCCAAGGGTCTCCCCTCCATTACTTTCCCAGAATTCTCTCTTGCACAGGGGCTGTGGCCTGGGGCTCTAGGCATCGCGCTGATGAGTTTTACCGAGACCATTGCTGCCGGCCGGGCATTCGCAAAAAGTGATGAGCCACCAATCCGAGCGAATCGAGAGTTGCTGGCAACGGGGATCGCCAATGCGGGAGGCGCATTCCTCGGAGGAATGCCCGCGGGCGGAGGCACCACGCAGACCGCCGTGAACCGGCTAGCAGGAGCGCGCACACAGTTCGCGGAAATAGTCACAGCCGGGGTTTCGTTAGCCACGATTCTTCTGCTCGCACCGCTTCTCGGGCTCATGCCTCAGGCCACACTCGCAGCTGTAGTCATCGTCTACTCAATCGGGTTGATTCGACCAGCGGAGTTCCGCGCAATCCTGCAAATCCGGCGGACAGAATTCACGTGGGCCTTGACCGCCTTAGCAGGGGTGGTGCTGTTGGGAACCTTGAAAGGCATTTTCGTCGCCATTGTGTTGTCACTCGTAGCGCTGGCATCTCAGGTAGCCGATCCGCCGGTTTACGTTCTGGGGCGTAAGCCGGGAACCAATGTGTTTCGTCCACGAACCAAGGAGCATCCAGAGGACGAGACTTTTCCGGGGCTGTTGCTGCTGCGGCTTGAAGGACGCGTATTCTTCGCCAATGCAGAGCATATCGGTCAGAAAATACGGGTGCTGGTAAACGAAGCTCAACCCAGGGTAGTTGCACTCGATCTGAGCGCTGTGCCGGATCTCGAATACACGGCATTGAAAGCACTCATCGAAGGCGAGAAACGCCAGCGCGAAAATGGTGTGTCCACATGGCTGGTGGGACTCAACCCCGGAGTACTGCAAATGGTTCAAAGATCGTCCCTAGGTCAAGACCTCGGACGCGAGAGGATGCAATTCAGTCTGGAGTTGGCAGTCGCGAAATATGTGGAACTGTCCGCGAGCCCGAGTACCCAAGTGAAAGATTGAAGATTCACAAAGTTTCGCTAGCGCCACCATTTACCGTGCAACAAACAACAGCCAGGGCGTTCCGACCACCAGGAACACCAGCAAACAGAAAATCGTTGTCAGTAGGCCAAGCCGGTAGAGTTCACCTTGCGTCAGATAGCCACTCCCAACGAAGATGACGTTTTGGCTGCCTCCCTGCGGCGTAATCGTCGAAAAATAACTGCTCGCAAACAGCAGCGCAAATGCCATTAAGGGGGCCGGAACACCGGTCTTCACCCCGACGCCCATAAAAACGTCGAAGAGTGCCAATACCTGTGCCGTCTGGCTGACGAACATGTAATGCATCAACACGTAAAGCACCAAGAGTACGACGTAGGTAATGGGCCAGGCGATCCCTGCGAGTAGCGACGTCAACCGTGCTCCGACGTAGCCCATGAAACCTAGCTCGTTCAACTGCCCGCTCAATGCAAACAGCACCGCCAGCCAGATAAACGTGACCAGGGTGCCTCCCTGTAAGTTGATGTCATCGAGCGTGAGGACATTTGTTGCAAGGAGCGCACCCAAGCCCGCGAACGCCACAGCGGCGAGACTCAAATTCAGTTTGCCCCCCATCACCCATCCAGTCACCATGAAGGCGAAGGCCACCGTAACAATCCACTCGTCCCGCGTGAGAGCTCCCATCGTCCTTAGGGCTTCGCGTGCGGCCATTGGCGCATCAGGGGTAGCGGTCACGCCAGGCGGAAACAATTTGTAGAGGACGAGCGGAAGCAACGCGATCATCGTCAATATCGGAATCGACGACGCAACGAGCCACGAGCCGAAGTTGATCTTCACGCCATACGGTTCTGCCAACGAGACCGCGATGGGATTGCCCGAAGTTGCGGTCAGCCACAGAGCAGACGAGACGCTGAGGCTTGCCATCCCGCAGAACATTAAGTAGCCACCCATCCGGCGGTTGCCTTCGTCGTCTGGCTTGGAGCCGGAACTTTGCGCCAAAGAGAGAATGATGGGATAGAGCACGCCACCGCGCGCCGTATTGCTCGGAAAGGCGGGTGCAATCATCGCATCGGTGAAAAAAATGCTATAGCCCAATCCCAGTGTGGATCGCCCGAAAGCGCTAACCACGAAGAGGCTGATGCGTCGTCCGAGCCCCGATTTCACAACCGCGTTCGCGACGAGAAACGCAACTACAACGAGGAGCACGCTCTGATTGGCAAAGCCAGCGAAAGCCTTAGCCGGGTCGACCGTCCGAGTGAGTACCGCCGCTGACACCGCCAGCAGTGAAGCCGTCAAAAGAGGAAATGAATTCAGGATGACGGCGACGATCGCCGCCGCAAAGATCGCAAACAGATGCCAAGCCTCCCGCGTCAACCCCGCTGGTATTGGCCAGAACCAAATGCCGAGCGCCAGTGCCAACGGAATGGCTCGCATCAACTGTCGGCGAAACGAGGTCTTGGTTGTGCTCATTTGGATTGTTCTCCGCTGATGGCCGGAGCCGCTGAACCAAACCGAGCGCGGCCCTTAAGGTTGACGGCCCTGCCGCTCACTCCGCCGTCCTCGGACTCAACGACGTACTCCCATGCAAAGGAATACTCGCCGGTGATACCGATGAATCGCCCGGTTCCTCCCATAAAAGTGCCGACGACGCGTCTTCCGGTTCCAACCCACTCACCCTTCAATTCGCTGTACACCCTATCGCCGCGCTCGTCGGTCCACACACACCGGCCCTGCATTCCGGCGAGAGTGTCGGAGAAACCGATGGCCCTCGCCCGGAACCCCACGCCTACCCTACGATCTCCTGCTAGTAGCAGCGTCCCGGTTAAATCGAATGTGGACGCGCGGTGGTCTGCCTCCAGCTTGATCGTCTGCCGAGTACCTGAAGCGGTCCAAGTTCCCTCGAACGAATGCCACTCGCTTGCTGAAGAAAGGTCAGGCGGGGGAATAGTGGGTTGGCCGCAACCGGCCGAGAACAGCAGCAGGGTGAGCGCTAATGATCGTCCCCCGAGGGAGACCAACAAGCCTACCCGAGAAAGCACTTACGCATCTCCTTAGAATCCGACAGTGTCCCCGACGTGTGTCCGGCGGAAAAGATGTCGAATGCAGCTGGCTGCGACCTCGGTGCTCAAGGCCGTTAACGAGTTCGGGTCGTACGGGCAAAGCAGTCGCCTGAACGCTGACTAATCCTATTTGCAAAATGATTTTAGGTTCGACTGGAGGTGCGCTCACCTAGGGAAATCCCTAGTCTTGTCCGGTTGGGTTATAGACAACCCCGTTCTGGCCGGGCACGGGGAGCCCGAGCCGAAGCGACTGTACAGGACTAGCGGGGTGCGCGCCGCTGGAGATGTGGTCAGGCTTCGGGCCACAGGAGTTTCTTGAAGAGGATGAACAAACTAGGGATTCCCCTAGTAGAGCTGATTCCCACCGATATTTATAAATGATGCTGTTCGATTGGTTGCGCGTGGTCTGTTGGTCCACGTTCTCTTCTGAATCGTTGTTCTTGCCCAACGCGCGGAAATACCTGGTAGACCATGCAGGTCTAGTTTCTATCTGATCCGACATTGAAGGGAGGGACCGGCTGTATGCAAAGCAAGCGAATGAGAACGGCGCTATGGGAGAAGTGGCTCCCGTAGCCTCCAACGAGACTGCAGCCGGACGCGCAGAAAACCGACGCGTTGAGGTTAAGGTCTTCCTGAACAAGGGGGCTGGCCGGTAGCTAAGACTCGAGCCTCCAACAAGTGAGCGCTGAATACACGCACCTGGAGGCGATTTGAATCCTGAGTTTCTGAGATTTAGGTCGAATTTCGCAGAGGCTGTACCATGGAAATCAACAAATTCAGTTCGCAACTTTTTGTCGCTTTAGAACAGGTGACGGTAAATGTTCGGCGGGCACTGAACAGGCTCACTGTATGGGCGAAAAGTGTCCCCGAGAAAACTCGAAGACTGCAGGAATCATATCGCGCAAGCGAATTGCGGAAGGTATTCGCAGGCTCCCTTGATGCGATCGTTGTGACGACTCAGAAAATTATCAAATTCAGGCCGACACTCGTTGCCGCTCTGCAACAAGTGTCGGCGCATGTCCGGCAGGCACTGAATGGGCTCGCTGAATGGGGGAAGGGTCTCCCGGAGAAGACTCGAAGACTGCGGGAATCATATCGCGCAAGCAAATTGCAGAAGGTTCTGGCAGGCTCCCTCGATGCAATTGCTGTGACGACTCAGAAAGTTACCAAATTCAGGCCGCAACTCGTTGCCGCTTTGCAACAAGTGTTGGCGCCTATCCGGCAGGCACTGAACGGGCTCGCTGAATGGGGAAAGAGTGTCTCCCGAGAAGACTCGAAGACTGCAGGAATCATATCGCACAAGCGAATTGCAGAAAGTTCTTGCCAGCTCCCTCGATGCGATCGTCGTGGCGAGCCACAAAATCAGCAAATTCGGGTCGCAACTATTCGCCGCTTTGCAGCAAATGGCGGTACATCTTCGCCGGACACGCAACACGCTCGCCGGACGATGGAAGAGTGCCAGGGAGAAGACCAGGAAACTACAGGAAGCACGTCGCGCCAGGGAGAGTGACCTGCAAGAGTTAATGGCCAGCTCGGTCGACGCCATCGTTTTGACGAACGCAGACCATCGATTTGTTGCCGCAAATTCGAGAGCCTTGCATTTGTTCGGAGTTTCCGAGGCAAACATCAGGCACTTCACCATTGATGCCTTTCTTTTGGGTCAAATTCGAACCCTCGAGGGGAATGGTTTGCCTTTCATAAGCCGAGAAGAGAAGCAAGGTGAATGTCAGATCAGGCGTTTGGACGGAAGCCTGCGACTCACGGAGTATATGTTCGTCGCCAACTTTGTCCCGTTCCGGCATTTATTCCGATTTCGCAACGAGCGCGAATGCGCACCCAGAAGACGAGCTGCTGCCGCCTGATAAACGGCAGCATCAGAACATTGCAGACTAAGGAGAATGGTTGTGAACAAAAAAATAACAATGGTGTTGATGTTGGCGGGAGTTTGTTCCCTGGCTGTGCCACGCGTCACTGCGCAGACGGCGACCGGGAAGGAACCGGCTGCGTCAAGCAACGGCGGGCAAGTGGCGAGCGATCAGGATATCGAATTGTTGCGGAAGGATCTCCGGTCGCAAACAAAGCAGCTTATCGCCGCGAATCTAAGTCTAACTGAATCGGAAGCAACAAAGTTCTGGCCAGTCTATGATGAGTACCGGGCTGAGTACACGAAGATCGGTGATGCACAGCTGGCGCTGATCAAGGAATACGCAGAGAACTGGGGCACGGTCACGGACGCGCAAGCGCTCGATTATCTGAAGCGATCCGAGGAAATTAGTGAGTCCGTCGTCCAGTTGCGGAAGAAATACGTGCCGCTCATAAGCGGGATATTGCCAGGCAAGAAAACGGCAACATTCTTCCAGCTGGAACGCCGCATCGAGCTTTTGATCGATGTACAAGTGGCATCGCTGCTTCCACTGTTGCAGAGCCAAGGTCAGTAAGAGTTGCGAAAGTCGTCCAGCGAGCGCGCCTGCTCCGCGAAAACACCTTGCGAGGAACGGCGGGCGTTTTCGTATATTGTTTGGGGGGTTGGTCGTACAGATTGACCTCCGAAGCCGGATAAGGCGTAATGCTCCCATATCGCAGGTTTCCTAGAAGGAGGCTCACGATGAGATCAGGCATTCGCGCACTCATAATCGTGCTCACGATATTTGTGGCCGGAAATTTGGCGATAGGTCAAACACAACCAAGCCCAAAGAAAAAGGCAACTAACCCGCCAAAACAAGTAAGCAACGCCCAAGAAATCGGGAAATCCTACTCAAAGCTAATGCCCGAGCAAAAGCGCTTGGTCGACGACTACGTCAGTCATTACAACCAGACCACCGGAAGCAAGCTTGCGCCTCAGGAGACTTACGACAACGCTCGCCTGTCGATTCGAACCACGTTTGACGCAGTGACTCACGCACTGGCGAAAACGAAGCTGACGGACGCGAAAGGCAAGAGCCTTGGTCGCGCCATTGATCTGGTGAATTCTGTTGACGAAGTGATGGGAGAGGAATCCGGCGTCGGAGGAGACCGTCAATTCCGCATCTATGTTTACCTTAAGCCCAACGCGGTCGACACCCTCACCAAGAGTCAGGAGTTCGTTCGCGATCATGACAACACCGTCTATCACAAAGGTTTTCCAATCTGCTATCGACTGAAGAATGGTCCGCCCTCGGTTCAGTTTTCGATTTCGCGCGACTACAAAATGGCAGACGTCGACGTGGATTACCGTTCCTCCGGTTTTCCGAAGGGTCTCGTCAACGGGCACTTGACGGCTTCGAATTCCGACGTGCGCGCCGGAAACAACCTGGACAAACATGATCAACGTTGGACCGGCTTAAACGGTTGGTGGCGGGAAGTGTTTGGACTTCTGGGAAGCGGTGGTAAGCCGCCAAAAGAAAACGCAACGCAAAGGCTGGGTAACATCCCATTGAATCCAGGAGTGAAAGCCGATAAGGGCATCGATGAGAGCGCGCACGATTTTCTGAAAACTTGGGTGGTGGACAAGCAGCCCAATCTCTCTGTTGCGTATTTTTCCAGACGCAGCTATCCGTGCCTGGAGGCGATGGCGCAAAAGAACCGGAAACCGGTGGCGCCGGGCATGGTGCGGCTACGCGTCGAAATGGCAATGAACAAATTCGACACGACTACCGCTGCGGTGAATTCTGTAAGCGACGTGTTCGAGCCCGGCGACCAATGGTTGAAAGAGTTGAAAGAGGCGAAGAACGCATATCCGTCAGAATTCCGGCTGGTTAGTGTCCCATCGGACATAGGAGCGGACGAGGAGTGCGTGCCGGCGCCGGCTGATGAATCAGGAAAACAGACGAAAGAGAAGTACTACGGGACCGCGTTCAAAGAGAAGCAGGGCGTCGGCGGGAACAAAATGATTTCGTTGCTGTGGGCACAAGAAGGGGCCTACTGGAAGATTATAGCTATCCGGATAGAAGACAGCGGCGATGCAGGGATGGTCCCAAAGAATGCTGCGGTCACCGCACCCGCAGAAGAAGAGCCGAAGTCCATTGCCGGAGATCCTGGGGCAGTAAAAGACATCACGCAGTTCTATCAGACGTGGATTGGGAAGCGGGATAGCGCGCAAGCTTCCAAGATTGCTTCGCAGCTGTCGTATGCGTGTCTGCGCGCTCCTTCGGCAGCAGAGAAGAATCTGACGCCCGCAGCCCGCATACGGTCAGGACTGGAATTGGCACTCACGAGGGTGCCCGAAGGGGCGAATTTATCGGCCATGATGTCGAGCGTGCAACCAGTGAACGATCTGCTGCGGCCCGTTGAGCAGGAAAATTCAAAAGCATTCGCGATCATGGCGGTGCCAGATCAGATGGCCGACAGCTTTAAGTGCCAGAACCGGAAGCTTCCGGAAAAAACACCTGAGTTGAACCCAGTAGATGCGAAGTATGGCACCTACTACTTGTCCGCGAGCCGGCTGAACTTTGGCGAGGAAGAATCACCTGCGCTTCTCATACTGTGGGCTAAACAGAAAGCAGGATGGAGAGTCATTGCGTGGGCTGTGGAAGTTCCGTAGGCGACTACTTCAAAGCAGAGCGAGACGGGAGGAGCCTCTCATAGACCAGGCTCCTCCTTCTCGAAACATCCTAAGTTCGGGACTTCCCGCGTGCGAATTTTGCCAGGACCAAAACAATAATCAGCAGCAGCACGCCCAGACCGATTGCTGGAAGGTAGCTTCCCGTCGTCGTCGGGCTCGTCTGAATGGGGGCAGCGGGCGTTTCCGCAGTCTCCGGCGGAGCAGCCGTGGGTTCTCCCTCGGCAATCAATAAAACAGTGTCGGCTGGCGGAGCTGGCAGGGTTAGCGGGGGTGCCGGCATCGTGCCGCTTACACTCTTCTCCTGTGAAGTGACCGAAAACGGAACCTCCACGATTTTCGTCGCTGTCACCACCATCCCTTTTCTCAGGCCGAAGGCGTCAACCATTTCTCCATTCACCTTGAATTTCTGATCTTTCGGAATCTTGAACGATTGATTCGTTCCGTTTTCCAGCGTCAAGATCACCGAGAGTGGCGCAGTGACATGCCAGACCTTTCCCGTCACTGTCTCGACAGTGGTAACGATCTGAGGTGTGGTTGTTGTGGTTATGGTGCGCTGCAGCTTCATGCCTGGTTTCAAGTCGTGAATTCCCAGCTGCTTTCCGTCAACTGTAGCCTTGGCGCTCTCGGGGATGTTCTCAAAATGACGGATCGACCCATCTGCCATTCTCACCATCAAATCGTTGCCTTCCACCGCCAGAACTTCGCCGCGATCGACTTTGACTACTTGGCTGCGCTGGCCGATCGTCGTAGTCTTTGTCGTCTGTACCTGTGCCCCGGCACTCCAAGCGAAGGCCATACAGACTGTCGCCATAGCGAGCGCGAGGCCGCTTCTCATCCAACTGTTGCTTAACTTCATGTTCTGTTCTCCTTTGCTGAATTCGACCAAGATTTCCCCTGATTGCCCGTTGCTTTGAAATTGACCGACCCCACAGAAACCATTCCTTCCTCTAGTGCGTGCTCTCTACTCCCGCCGACTCAATTCGATCATCCGCACGAACTCCACCCTTAGTAGCAAACGATGTTTCAGAAGTTCCCTCGCAAAATCACGCAAGAGCAGATTTACTTGATTCGATTCGCCGTGCGCCTCTAATTCTTCCTGCGCTCGGCGCACTAACGCCATCAACTCAGCGTCTGAAGCCTTCTGATCAACTCCGGCCTCGTCCTGCATCGCAGCCACCTCATACCGTCCTCGATTGAGTCCGCAGACACAACTGCCCTAACGGACTGAGCTTGTGGAGCCCGTCTCGCATCGTGAGACACGACTACTTATTGAGGTCGTCGTCCTTGTAGTATTTCGTGCCTTGCAAGGTCAATTGGAGTGCCAGGCCATTTTTCGTGATCTGATAGACCCAGACACCCGGGGCAACCTCGACCGCCCCCGAGTAGGCTCCGCCTTTGTCTCCGGCCTTAGCGGCAGCGTCCGTTTGCGCCGAACCGGACCAACCGGAATCGAGAAATTGTGTGAACGCCTTATCATCCTCGAACACGAAGACTACGCGATAGTCCTTCACGCCGACGCCCAGACCCGCCCCGGCCGAAACCATCTTCATGAAAGTTTCCTGTTTGGTTTTGGAGTTCGTGGCGATTCCCGAGCCGCGGGCCGTGCTGAGCAACAGATTGACGCCCGTGTTGCTAAAAACTGCGTATCCGGCACACTTCTGGATAGCCGCCTGAGCTGGCGGATCGAGTTTGTACAAATCTTGCAGAGTCTGCGCAGCCATCTTGCGGGATTTTTCCTTTTTTTCGTCGTTGTCATCCTTACCGCTGGTTCCGATTGCGGACAGTAAAGCCACCGCGAGCACGCAGCCGATTATCTTCAATCTCATTGGAAGGTTCCTCCTAAAGCGCACCAACACCGTTGCGGTGCACTTTCTAATTTTGCTTTGGGCGGACCGACACCGAGAGCCTACTTCGCACAACATCTTGGGCGAAACTAGGGATTTCCCTAGCGCGGCAAGCAGCTCCCGGTTCCAAATTTTCGATGAACGCGTTTTACCGCCATAGGAGGCTGGCAACCAATCATCCCGCAGCGGCTCCCTAGGGATTTCCCCAGTTGTTCAGGCACGTGCCTACGTCTAAAAGGTTAGGCACTGGTCACACGGGAGCAGTCGGTGCAACACCGCTGACCTCGAACAGACAGCAGGACTCGGCGAGTCTCCATTGCCCCCAATGCCTCCCCGAGTCCTAATGTCCAGCGGCAAAGTTGCGGGAATTGTACGTGAGGCTGCCGCGGTGAACTTTTCGTGCTTTGGATTGTCCCAGGAGGTCGCCAATGAAGATGACGATAAACACTCGACACGTCGGTGGCATCACGATTTTGGACATCGACGGACGAATTGTCGCTGGCGATGAGAGCGCATCGGTTCGCGACGTGATTCGTAACCTGTTGAACAACGGTCATAAGCTAATTTTGTTCAATCTGAGCCACGTCGCTTACATCGACACTATTGGCTTGGGTTCTCTGGTAGGTGCGTTCACAACTGTGCGGAAACAGGGTGGAGAGCTAAAACTCCTGAACCTTCCAGAGAAGTTCGCCGACATAATGCAAATTACGAAACTGTACACCGTCTTCGAAATCATCAATGACGAGGCAGCCGCCGTGAAGTCCTTCAATAAATCGGCGAAAGCGAATGCCTGAGTGACTGAAGATCCGTTACGCGCCTTTGTGAAGTTGCTGAGCGATGTATTTGTTGAGGATTTGTGCAGGTGGTTTGGGAGGTGCAGTCCACGCGGCGAGGCGAGGCGAATCTTCGTGCAGGCAAAAGCCAATCACTTGAGCGCCACATGCGCACAGCTGAGAAGAGGCGGGAAGTAGGAGAACTACCGTGACGTTCAACAAAACTGTTTACGACAAGACCAAATTAAACCTCGCACTCGAGGCATCCATCCACATCGGCCTGGCGATTCTGCTAACCACCGCATGTCTCCTGATCCTGCGTCCCTTCATTCCTCTGCTCGCTTGGGGCATTGTCATTGCTGTGGCCGCTTACCCGGGCTTCCAAAAGCTGCAGCGTGCGCTAGGCGGTCGAGGGACACTAACCTCGATCCTCCTCACGGTTGTGGTTCTGATTCTACTGATTATCCCAGTGGTCTTGCTCGCGGGAACGCTAGTCGAGGGCGTTCAGACCCTTACAGCCCATTTCAAGGAAGGAACCTTGATTATCCCGCCTCCTCCTGCCGGCATCGAGGCCTGGCCGATCATCGGCGCTCCCTTGAACAGTTTGTGGAGCCGGGCGTCGCAGGACCTAAGCGAGGCCATCATAGGATTTGCTCCTCAGATTAAAGCGGCAGTCCCTGGGCTGCTCTCTGTTTCTGCCGGCCTCGGCCTCACCGTGCTGCAATTCGCTATTTCCATTGTTGTGGCCGGAGTGCTTCTGGCGAACGCCCAGGCCGCATATGAAGTGACATCGTCTTTGTGTAATCGTATTTTCGGGGACAAGGGTCCCGAGTTCCAGCAACTCGTTGGGGCCACCATCCGTAGCGTTACCACCGGCATTCTTGGCGTGGCGGTGATCCAATCGGTTCTCGCAGGCCTTGGTTTTCTTGTGGCAGGTCTACCTGGCGCGGGCTTGTGGGCTGTGACGTTTCTAATCGCCGCCGTGCTGCAGATGGGGGCGCTTGTCCTTATTCCGGCGGTTATTTATATGTTCGCAATATCGAGCACTACCAAAGCCGTGATTTTCCTGGTTTGGTGCATCGTCGTTGCCCTGGTGGACAATTTCCTGAAGCCTCTCCTGCTGGGGCGAGGCGTCGCAGTTCCAATGGCCGTGGTGTTCCTCGGCGCAATTGGCGGATTCGTAGCGTTGGGCCTCGTTGGCTTGTTCGTCGGCGCTATCGTTCTATCGGTTGGCTATAAGCTCTTCCTCGCTTGGCTCGATCAACCTCCAACTGCCACTCAGGAGACATGACTATGCACCTGAAAGCGGGCAGTCCCGCCAATCACGCGAACGCCGATCTGCCTGGTCTCGGGCGCACCTACTTGCGTCGTCGCTACACGATCTTGTTCTATACGCTGCTTGTAACGATGGTGGCGGCGCCGGTTTTCACGGCCCTAAGCTTCAGTGGAACCCTGATCGAGTCATTGCTTGCTGCATGCCTGCTTGCGGCGATATTGCCAGTTGGCGTGGTGAGAAAGCGGCCTTACCTCTTGGTGGCCATCGTTGTTGTCTGGCTGGCGCGTCTGGTGACAGCCTGGCTTGATCATCGCGTCCTATCGGAGATGGCCCTCGGACTCTGGACGCTGATTGGGCTCTTTGCGGCCGTAGCTGCATTGCGCTTCGCCATCGGCGCTACGCGGGTTGACGGCGAGCACCTGTATGCAGCCCTCAGCGCTTATTTGCTTGCAGGTATTTACTTAGGTCTTTCGTATTGGATTCTCGAACAGATGAAACCAGGCACGTTTTCTTTCCCCGGCCACTTTTCCCAAGCCAGCGCTATCTACTTCAGCTTCGTTACACTGGCAACGCTCGGTTATGGCGATATCGTGCCGCGAGCGGACGTGGCCCGCGGTATCGCCATCGTCGAAGGGGTTGGTGGTCAACTCTTCCTTGCAGTTCTGGTCGCGCGACTAGTCAGTTTGTATTCGAAGCCGGAAAACCAATCAAGTTAGTTGCCGCGCAGTTAGCCGTAAAAACTCGGGCGATTTTCCTCAACGCAGGATTCTCCGGGCGTAGTTGAACCAGAAGCAGCCGCTCTGGCCCGAGCTCGCATAGAGTCCGGGTTACGAACAGCATCGCGCCTTCTTAGGCCTGTGAGTTAGGGCGTTCCATTGAGCCTCCGTGCGGGGATACGGGTCAGGTCTAGCTGCTCTGAAAACGCTTTGGGATTGCTTGAGAGGGACACGACAAATGCCTTCAGTTGTCTAACGTTTGCGGTGAGAAGATATTCGCCAGAGTCATCCTGAGCACTGGGCACCGTGATGAGGCGGGACTTCAAGGCCCCTTGTAGCCATTCGTTATCGATGTTTCGAAAATGCACTTTATTTTGCTCAATCTCTAGCTTTCCGATAATGTGCATCGGTACCCAGAAGCCGTCAACGATATTGACAGCAAAATCTCCGCCCACAACAAATTCGGGCGGCAGGGTCGACTTGTCACCCGGTCCAAGGATCAAGAAAGTGGCATCGTAGAATAACTGGCCATCAATATGGGCCGAACATATTTCGAGGGCCAGCTTCTTGCCTGTTTTCAAATCTGCATCGCGATCTACTATCCAATATTTGTTATGCTGGCTCTCCCGAACGGAGTAAGTTACGCCGGGAGAGGTCCACGCTCCCAGGAGGTCAGGCACCGCTTCGCACTCATCAGATGCGAATAGTGCTCGCAGTGATTTTGCACTAACACCCGCCATAGCCAGGCGTGGAACGCCTGCCATTAGAAGTGATGTGATGATGAACAAGCGCAATATACACATTTTTGGTCCTCCACCCCCTAAAGCGCTCTTGCGATCATGGCAATGCAGAACTCGGCGACCGTGCTGAAGTCGGATATGCGTCCATCGAAGAGCGTTCTAGTGAGTACGCATCCACAAAATCAGGAAGTCGGGGCTGAGTTGTTTCCGACGTGCCTCGACCTTAGCCATGCGCCGACGCTGGCGCACCTAGGCAAATCCCTAGCGTGGCGCGCCGGGAAATCAGGCACGAGGTCGAGAATCATAATTGGGTGTGTACTCTTTGCACTTACGCGTCCGTTAGCTTGTCACAACATCGGCGGGGCAGGAATCGGTTTCAAGCCAGCCAACCGGTCAGAGACTAGGGATTTCCCTAGGTGACGCAGGAGAGAAGAGGTGGATATCATCTGGCGCTGACATTCGCTGACCGCCCAGGAAGGCCACGCATCATGGGGGATGTGTCCGCGAAGGATTTGCGTCCGCAGGTACTGGTTGCGGATGACCATGCAATGTTCGCTGAAGCATTGCGCGTTTATTTGGAAAAGACTTATACGGTTGTCGGGGTGGTGCTCGACGGGCGTGCGATGGTGGAGGCAGCTGTTCGGCGCAGGCCCGACTTGATTATTGTGGATGTCGGGATGCCGTTGCTGAATGGTTTGGATGCGGCCCGAAGGGTTAGAGAGCAAGTTCCCAGCGTCAGATTCATATTCTTGACCATGCAGGATGATCCGAATCTTGCCGCGGCTGCTCTCGAACTAGGGACAATTGCTTTTGTCCTGAAACATTCAGCTGGACCAGAACTGATGAAGGCGATTGAACAGGTGCTACACGGCCGGCCGTACTTGACGCCCAAAGTGCGGTCCGTGGATTGGGTGCAAACCAAAGCCAGGGCTAGTCATTTCTCAAAGCAAATGACCCCGCGACAAACAGATGTAGTTCAAATGCTGGCCGAGGGACGACCCATGAAGGAGATCGCTGGGCTTCTGGCGTTGAGCGAAAAGACGGTGGAATTCCACAAGCACCACATCATGGATGTTTTCAATCTGAAAAGTAATGCTGATGTGGTTTTGTTTGCTTTGAAGCGCGGCCTCATCTCCATGAATAATGAGCCCGAGTGTCGCGCGCATCCCACGCACACCAGAGGATAATGAATAGTCGGTCTCAACATTAAAGCTCAATTGTTTCCGATTCTGGCTGGAACGGCGCCCATTCCCCTACTGACGTTAGCGAGTCAGAACGCAAGCCTTAACGCCAGCTGAATGACACGGGGATTTACAGCCGTGCTGTCAATGACGCCGAACGTAGGAGACGTGAAGGTACTGTCAGGGGTAGCAAACTGCGGATGGTTCAGTGCATTGTACAGTTCAGCGCGAAGTTGAAAGCTGCTGCCTTCGCTGGGCCATCTGACAGGTATCGTCTTGGAAAATGCAAGGTCCGCGTTGGCCTGTCCAGGACCGGATACGATCCCCGTTCCGCTGTTCCCAAAGCCTGTTCCAATGCCGTCTATGCCGATCACCGGCGGGTTTGTAAAACACGAGGAGTTAAAATAGCTGCTCAGTTTTGATCCAATCGCCCCCTTCGTCACCAATTGGTTCTTCGTACAGTTGCCGGTCAGTTCTGCCCGATCTTCGCTTATTCCGAAGATGTTGTTGGGGTTGGTGGCCGCTATGGTAAGTGCACTTCCAGACTGAACGGTGACCACCGCAGCCAGTTCCCATCCTCCAAGAAGCGCACGGCCGAGCCCGTCGCGCGGGCCAGGGAGTGTCCACGTCTCGCTCAGAACGAATCGGTGTGTGCGATCGAAACTCGCTCGCCCCCACCGCTGGCCAGGGGAGTCTTGGTTTCCCAGTGTCAGTGCATTTCCTGACGAGGTTGAGTTAATGTCGGCGCCATCCGTGTCGAGGGTCTTTGAGAAAGTGTAAGAGGCGAGGAATTGCAGGCCATGGCTTAACCGCTTCGTCAGACTGACTTCAAGTCCGTTGTACCAGGAATTACCCTCGGATTCCATTAGCACGAGAGAGTCCGGAGGCACTCCAAGCACCGGGACTCGCGAAGAAATATTAGCGACCGTCTCTGTGGTCACCCCCCTTATTGGATTGCTGGCAGAGGCTGATTGGGCTTGGTTGAGGGAACGTTGACGCACCAGGTGTATTCCCCGCGTGCCGACATACCCGACTTCCATCAACCAACCTTTGTGGAATTCAGTCTGAACGTTCAATGAATATTGCTGAACCATGGTGGGTCGAAAGCCGGGAGCGACACCATAAATGGTGGTAGAAGTAGTTGGCGAATAGGCGGGAAACAGAGGAAAGGACTCCGGAGTAGGAAACGGCTGAGCGAAGGGCGATTGGAAAGTCGCACTGGCATTTGACTGACCACTGTTCAATCGGAACTCGGAATACGGAGCGCCGAATACGTTTTGATAAAACGCTTGGCCCGTCGGTTGGGAGTAATAAATACCGTAGCCGCCCCTGAGTACCAAGGCGCTTGAACTGGGCAAGAACTGCCAGGAAAAACCGATTCGTGGACCTAGCGTATTTTGTCCGTCTCCATAGTTCCCAAATCGATTGTTCACGCGAGTGACGCCGGGGGGAAGCGTACCCGAGAAATTGGAAGCGACAATATAACCCGCGAGGCTGCCGGCCGGCGGGGGATTCGCGTCAGCCTTGCTGAGATCGAAGCTCGAGTTTCTGCCCAGGTTGTCTCCGAACTGGCCGATGCGCTCATATCGCAAGCCAAAATTGAGCGTTAAAGTTTTGCCAACTCGGTAGTCATCCTGTGCGAATGCGGCACCCTCCCACGCCCGGTAAACTCGATATGTCAGCCCGAAGTCATCAAACGAGGCAAAAACATTGCTGAATTCCGTACCATTGCTCTGCGCATCGAGGCCCAGCAGAAAATCCGGCCAAGAGAGAAACTGCGTGTATGAGCCGAGTCCTATGATGTCGATATTGTCTTGAAATCTGGTTAGCGATCCACCGAGACGGAGGGTATGGGCTCCATGGACAAAGCTCAAGTCGTCGCCAAAGACAAAACTGTTTTGAGTTATCGTCCGCGGAAACCCTGAGGCGAGACTGACGGAACCAGCGATCTTCAAGCTTGGAAGCTCGTTGTTATAGTTCATCTCTCCTTCGGCAACGCCCACGTCTGACCATGTGAATGGGACCTTGGCAGCCGTGCTTGTTCTGGTGCGAACGTAGCCAAACTGAGCTTCGTTGAGCCAGCCGTTATGGAGAGCATAGGTGTGTGCAATGGAGAGGACTCTGAAGCCGGAATCGCTCGGGCTGGGGAATCCGGGTATGTTCCCAGCTGGATTGAGCCCATTCCCGGGAAATGTGATGGTCTCATCATCATCAGCAAGAAAGAAGCGGGCGGAGATTTTGCTGTTAGGGCGTATAAGGTAATCCGCGTTGGTCAAAAACTGGTTTTCGCTGAAATGACAGGGTTCCACAAAGACTGAAAAACCCTGCTGGGCAAATGGCTGTCGTGTATCCACGGTTTGTGGAGTTGGAATCAAGAAAGATCCGTCGGGGAGTTTGAGGTCTAGCAGGGCCAAAGCTACTGGGTTGATATTGGAGCCGTCCGATTTAATGGCGACTCCCCCCAAGGCGCCAGCCATGCCGCCAAATAGTTTCCCCAGCGCCTGTGGAGAACGGTCATTGGTTAGCGGCGGCTGGCTTAAGCTGGCGGTACAGGCCATCCTCGACTGACCGGCAGCGACCCCGTTAATCTGGCGCGTTCCTTGATACGAAGCAAAGAAAAGCAATTTGTCCTTCTTAATCGGCCCACCAAGCGCAAACCCAAACTGGTTCTCGTTGAGGGCAGGGCGTGGCTGCTCTGTTTGATTAAGGAAGAAATCGTTGGCGTTGAGAGCCTCGTTCCGAAAAAACTCAAAGACGCTTCCGTGGAAGTCGTTGCCACCCATTTTTGTGATCAAGCTTAGGTTGGCACCCGCGTAACGCCCATAACCTGCATCGTAGAGCCCAGTCTGCACTTTGAACTCTTGTATGCTGTCTGGGTTCGGTATAGGAATTCCTCCGCTCCCCGCGGCGCTCCCCTGTACATCACTAACACTCACCCCATCTATCTGAAAATTATTGTCGTAGGAGCGAGCTCCGTGCACGAAGATCCCATCATTGGATTTGGCGATCTGAGACAGCGCCGTGCCGCCGAGCCCAAGTTCGCCGGCGTTGTACACCCCGACAGCCACGCCAGGAGAAAGCCCGACGATTTGGGCGAAGTTCCTTGTCACTAGCGGTAGTTCGCTGACTGAGCTTTCATTGACCACGCGTCCCAAGGCCGTGCTGTCGGTTTGAACCATCATCGGCTGGGCCGAAACGATTGCACGCTCGACATGTGTTGCCAGTTGCAGGCGCAGTTCGAGTCTGAGCGTTTCCGTAAGAGCTATGTGCAACTCCGTGAGATTCAGAGAATCGAAATCGGTTTTGCTTGCCTGTAGTTGATACGTGCCAGGGCGGAGGAGAAGAAAACTGAACCTTCCGTGCTCGTCGGAAATTGCTGATTTGGTCAGGCCTGTTTCCCGATTGCTGAGTTGTAAGAGCACACCGGGCAACTCGGCGCCAGTGGGGTCTAGCGACACGCCGGCCAGCGCGCCGGTGGAGGTTGTTTGACCATGCAGGCTGGTGGAAAACAGCGTTGCAATAACTATTAGCGCTGCCGACAAAATGCCCCGCTGGCGACGGCGCGCGACTTGTGAATTGCGATTCATCGGAGTCCAGCGACCCGACAAAGCGTACGGCTACCCACTCGGGCCACCTACACAAGGAACATATTCTTTTTAGACTCTGCGAAATGTTAACTTAGGCTGAAAGTTCTGGCCAGTGCTATATTCTTGGTCACCGAACCGCTCCGTCGGATGCATATACTCTTAGAGATGACGTTCTTCAGGTGGCGCCATTTGAGAATCGCCCTGGAGGTTTCTTGTGACGGCTCGAGTCGAGCACTGCTTGGCGGGTGAACTTAGCCGCGCCCGTTGGCAGCATTCTGAGTATGGCTATAGAGGGAGATCAGGAGACGTAAGGTTTGCGCTGTTTCTGCTGGTCGTCGCGGCTTTTCTGTTTCCACAAGCGATTATGGCGCAGCAAACGAAGTCCGTCCGGCGAGTCCTCATTTTCAATGATTTTGGTTCTATTTCGTCGCCCGGGGTTGCGATTCTAGATCAGGCCATCGCCGCCGGCCTGTCGAATTCTGCATACCAGATCGAACTGTACAGCGAGAATCTCGAGGCAACCCTGTTTCCGGATGAGCGTTCCCAGCACAGCTTCCGTGAATGGTACATTCGCAAATACGCAGACCGCAAACCGGATGTAATCATTGCCGTCGGACCTGCCTCTCTGAAGTTCATGGTTGAGGTGCATCAGAAGTCATTTCCAAATATTCCGATCGTCTTTTGCGGCAGTACCAAGGAAATGCTGGACCAGCTGAAGCCGGACTCTAATTTTACCGGTGTTTGGGGGGTGGCGCAGCCAGAAAAGACACTGATCGCGGCGTTGCACTTGCAACCCAACACCAAGCACGTAGTTGTCGTGGGTGGTGTTGGAGCGTTTGACCGCAGCCTCGAGGCCGTCACCAGGGAAAGCTTGCGCAAGTACGAGTCACAGTTCGAGTTCACATACCTGACGGACCTCGCGATGCCTGCGCTGCTCGAACGACTAACGCGGCTGCCGAGCGACACGATTGTCTATCACACCTCCCTAATGGAGGACGCCGCGGGTACACACTTCATTGACGCAACCCAAGCCGCTCCTATGGTTGCAAGTGCCGCGAACGCACCTGTCTTTGCAATGGATGACGTCGATGTCGGTAACGGAACGGTGGGGGGCGACGTGGTGAGCTGGGCTGCGGACGGTAAAATTGCTGCTGGGATGGTTTTGAGGATTCTCGACGGCGCGAAACCGCAGGAAATTCGCATCGTCGGGAACGACAACGTCTATCTATTCGATTGGCGAGCTCTGCGCCGGTGGGGATTCAAGGAACGCGACCTTCCACCCGGAAGCATTGTGATTTTCCGCGAATACTCCGTATGGGAACGCACCAAATGGATTTGGATCAGCGGGCTGCTGATCATCCTTAGTCTATCTGCCCTTACCGTCTATCTTCAGTTCAGTCGAAGACAACTGAAGCAGGCGAGAGAATCCCAGTTAAAGTTAAGCGGCCTTTTGATCAACGCACAGGAAATGGAACGAAGAAGATTGGCGTCGGAACTTCACGATGATTTCAGCCAGCGCGTAGCCCTCCTCGCATTGGGATTGGAAAACGCCTCGGAGGCCCTACCTGACTCATCAGAGGCTTCCAAGCGACAGCTGCACGAGCTTTTCGATTCAGCCAGCGAGCTGGGTGCCGATCTACACACCGTATCCCATCGTCTGCATCCATCCGCCCTTGAGAGCCTGGGACTTGCCCCCGGAGTAGACGCTTTATGTAAGGAATTCAGTTCCCGGCAGGACATTCGAGTTGATTTTTCTTCCCAGAATATTCCTCATGTCGTGCCTCCCAACGTAGCTTTGTGTTTATTCCGTATTGTCCAGGAAGGCCTTCAAAATTTAAGGAAGCATAGTGGAGCTTCGCAGGCGCAAGTGAGTTTGCGCAAGGACGGGGACAGACTGCGTCTCTCCGTACGTGATGAAGGCAAGGGTTTCGATACGAAGGAGATGAGAAATAAAGTGGGACTGGGAATACCAAGCATGGGAGAACGTGTACGACTGCTTGGTGGGCAATTCGAAATTCAATCGGAACCCGGGAAAGGGACCAGGATCGAGGTGTCTGTGCCCCTTCTCACATGAAACGGAACTATGAACAATTGGCTACGAAGTGCACTAAATGCGCCACCAGTGTCTATATTCAAATGATGTGCTTCAGAGGCCCGCGAATTCCGCTAGTGGCAACCAATTCCTTGGGTGAGGACCGATACTCCGCGTCGGATGAGCGTTGCGTAGGGATGAGAGACGTCAATCGCCGAGCATATTTTCTTCACAGTGAGATTGGACAGGCGAGGCAGAATTTCCCGTCGATAGCAATCTTCTCGAGCCATGTCGGCAGGTCAGAAGGATTCGATCTGCGCAATGCCTGTGCTTGTTTTGTCTGGGTGGCTGACCTGCGAGCTTCGGCACTCGCGCAATGGGATCCCTCGTTGAACACGCCTGCCCAGAAACCACTCGTGAATCAGATAACTGACCCGGAATGAGGCGATTCTGGCCAAGAAAGCAACCGCTCATAAATCGTACATTTTGGGGCAGGCTACGGACGGCCCTCTGCGCGGTGCCCTTGCTCAGCCCTGTTTCCTGGACGATCTCTCGCCACGAGCGTCCCTGTGAAATCCTGGCGTTGCGTTGGAGACGGATCGACCTGCCGCAAAATACGATCGAGGTGGCGGAGACGTATTCGAGCGGGGAGTTCGGACCGCCGAATACGCGCAGCAGCCGTCGCACCATCCCGATCAGCGCATCGCTTGCAGAGGTATTCAAGCAGCTACGACCCCAGAATTGCGAGCCGGAACGACTGGTGTTCGCAACTTCGAAGGGGACCCCACGCAATCCCAAAAACCTGTGCAACCAGCAACTGGCACCCGCATGCGACGCGATCGAGCTTCCCAGGATTTCCTGGCACTCCTTCCGCCACACGCATGCGACGTTGCTGCATGAAGCCGGCGAGTCTGAAGACGGCCCAAGCCCTATTAGGGCACTCGGATTTGGAGACGACGCTGGGAGTGCACACGCAGACAATTCCGGACTCGCAACGGCGGGCGGTGGAGCGGGTGGCAGGGGTTTTGGACCCAGTTGGACCCAACTCCCTTCCGGAAGGAACTCCGGCGGGACGGATAAACGGATAAACTGATGTCAGTAAATGTGTTAAGCGGAAAAAGTGGTGAACCGGGCAGGACTCGAACCTGCAACCCGTTGATTAAGAGTTACAGTACGACAGAAAATAAAAGACTTACAGGAAGTGCGCTATTTTGATGTGGATTGATATAAGTTGTTATGGTCCTAGGGATTAACGGCAAAAGCATCGCACATCGTCGCGCATGATAGGGCTTGCTGGTAGGCACAAAATTGGGCACGGGAACGGCAACTCGCCAACTGATAGGAAAGGTTTGGCTCCACGAACCGCATGGATTGCGAACCCTTAGCTCTGAGTTTGTTATCCGGCTTCGAAACGAAAGGGTGTCTTTTCGGGCCTAGGTACATCAACACTAACGTTACCCCGAATGATACCATCCCGGCTACCGATCCCGGTCCGCTTGCTCGCCGAGACAGTCCCACTATGAACTTCTCCGATTTCCGCTGCCAGGAACTTGAAGGCTGGGTTCCGGGCGCTCTCAAATCACGCCGCCTCGCTTCCGCAGCAATGCAGTAGTCTTTGTTTCGCCGCCAGGAAATAACATTGCATATCCCAACGGTGTGGAATCAACGACCTCATCCGGCCGTTCGTAGTGCCCCGGAAGTCTCACCTGAAGCGATAGGTCAGCTCCGCATTCTAGCAATAACTCCATCACCGGGAATCCCCAATCGTTGAACTGTGTCGCTGCGTGGAAGATCGGCGTCTGTCCGCCTACACCACTTTCATCCACATTTGCGGGAGCATTGACGTCCGCCCCGCGATCTAGCAGTGACCTCGCGGCTCCCACGTTGCCGTACTCCGCCGCCACATGCAGAAGCGTCGTTCCCCGAAGCAGCAGGCGGCGAGCAGCTGTGCTGCCGAAGTCGAGTTCGGGAAATCGCCGATTCAGCAGCTCCGGATCCGCGTCGAGCCGCTCCATCAGACTATCCAATCGCCCGCATAAAATATCGAGCACACTCGGCACGTCGTATTTCGTAACACCTCCGGCCTCGAGAAGCAGGTCGACGCACACACTCAATTCCGCTGACCGCCAGTAGGAGCCTATACGTAATCGAGCGCGGTGCCCGGATATTTACGCTCTGGGTCAGCGCAATTCGGGTTTGCACCCTCGTTGATGAGCCATTTGAGCGCCGTTGCATCCACTGTCTCGCACGCCGCAAAAATAATAGGGAAATAACCATGCCACTCTGCGTTCACATTCGCGCCGTGTCGAACCAGCAGCTCCATCATGGGGATTCGATCACCTTTGAGTGCCGCCCGCATCAACGGGCCGTCGCCGCCCTGGTGCACGTCCGACCCGTTTTCAATCATCCACTGCGCGATGAGGAGTCTTTCGAGAGATGGCGGCTCGTAGGGGATTCGGCATTCGGCAGCCCAAGTAAGCGGACCATCTTTGCCATAGCCTAGCGGAGCGTGGTGCAGACCTGGGTTATGCAACATGAGGGCTTTCACACCCTCTACGTCATTCGCGTCGATCGCTAGTTTTAGCTGACCGATCTCCTCTAGGGACTCTACGTGTGCCTTCAGCTTCGGCCAACTCGCGAACCCATAAAGGCACGCGATTTTATACTGTGCATCGGTGAGCGATTCGGCATGACCGGCTCTGAGCAAATCCTTGGCTTGATTCTTTAGATGGCGAAGGTTGGGATGATCTGGTAGCGAGCGGGGTGTATCCTGCGGATTCAAAGCGACCTCCTTTCATCGAATCGCCCGTTGTCCGCACATCGGGCCGAAAGAAGGTTCGCAAAGATTGATTTCCAACAGGTGGGCTTCTGCCCTTTCCGCGGACCGGACGCGTCCATAACGCAATCGCATCCTACACCAACCCTCTCGGACCCTCAACTCCCGATTTGTTGGGAAACCGTCCACGTTCGTACTAAAACCCACTTGTCCGCGAACGGCTGCCTGGCTTTCAGAGGAATATCGCGCTTCGATGGAAAACGATATTTCGCCCGAATGGCTGTGGACCTATTTAAGAATCAATTTGTGATGTTTTAAATCCACACTAACAATTTCAAATTCCTTCAGAACACTCATGCCTAAGATTCCATCAACCTCCTGCCCAAGAGCTTTGGAAAGCTCACTCAGATCCACTACCAAGATTTGACAGTTTTTCGGATTCAATGGTCCTACCCTTAAGAACGCAGTTGCAATGACACCGCTGCTCGGGTAGCCAGATCCCTTGGCCATCGCCACCGCATCCTTCGAGCTGAGCTGTTTCACGATTACCACCCGAGGACTAACTATGGTTTCGTTCGACCCTGTATCCAGAACCATTACCGCTGGCTTTCCGTTGACTTCCACTTTAATCAACATCAGCCCGAATGCTCTGCTGTACTCAAATGGGAGTTCCACGGGCTCTTGTGGAGGCGGAGATGCACTCAGGCCAAGAGCAACTGTGAGAGCGAAGACCACCGTGCATCGGATAGCAGAGTTCACGTTAGCAGATTCCCCAGTTCTCTCAGTGGCCGATTGGCGTAAAACCGCTCACAACGCGGGCGGCGTGTTGATGCGCTGCTTATCGCCCACCGTGAAAAGCATGTAATGGTCAAAGCTGTGACGGCGATGCACACGCTGCCCTCGCCAGTCGAAGTACACCTCCGCGCTTAGTGGCAGCCATAAATTCACGTCACCTTCGCGAAATTTCACAGGACCATATTCGATAGCTGTATGCTCTGCCAGCAACTGGATTTGCGGAACAGGCATTACTAAATCCGTCTCCAACCTCACGATCTGGTAGCTGTCCGCGGAAATCCACGCGCGCCCCTTTAGGCCCACGGAGTAAGACGCCCCGTGGATCCCAGTCTGATAAGTCTTTAGTTCGTTCGGCCTATCCGGCCTCTGACGAAAATGCACCTGCCAGACAAGCTGGTCGTTCGACCGAGCCAATCCTTCGCAGGTCATCTCGTAACTTGGCGCGTAGTACGGATGGAAAATGAGCACGAGTGCAGGTAGCCCGTTGGTCACAATACCGCCGGGGAATTCGTTCAGAGCGAGCCCACCATTCCGGTATTCGGTCACCCCTAGATGCCCTTGTCGCACTTCATGAATCGAGACCACGTAATCGAACTTGCGCCCGACCGGCGCTGATGCTTGCCCGCGTTTGTTAATCGACTGGTGTGTCAGAGATTCCGTGGCCGTAAATCGATCGACGTTACGTACGAACTCTAGGACGCGCTCCTCGGCCTTTTGTACGACCTTGTCTACCGAGCAGGCCGTCTGTTCCACTGGAGGCACTTTTTCGTCGATGTCCGGTGGCAACCACGCCGCGTGACCCGCCGAACCCGAACCGTCTGCCTTCGTCGAGGAAACCGTGGCGACCGCTTTCTGGGCAACAGCAGATGGCAGTGGGAGCAAGATCAGTAAAGCGAAAAGACACCGCCGAATGGGCTTGGGCGTGCGGTTCTGACGAGGTGGTTTCATCTCAAAAAGTCTCATCGACGGAGTTGCGTTCGTGCTCTCTTCTGGCACGTATTTTGCTTTGCCGTCAACGCTCCGCCGTCCCTCCGCTCCCTGTCGGGCCAAGCTCTTCATCCCACGGGAATTGTCGACGCAGTAGTCTTGGCAAAGTGACGGTGATAGACTCGCGCGAGTCGCGTTAGACGGATTGCCATGACGGAGAATCGTGGAACAACGACGGATCCTTTGCGATTCGGGGTCTTTGAGATCGACCCTTCCGCACGGGAGCTGCGCAAGCATGGCGTGCGCGTCAAGCTCCAGGACCAACCTTTTGCGGTGTTGCTAATTCTTCTCGAAAAACCCGGCCAGCTCGTTACCAAGGAAGAGCTGCAACAGCGCCTTTGGCCGGCCGATACCTTCGTCGAATTCGATAAGGGTATCTACAACGCGATTAAGCGTCTCCGCGAAACCCTAGGAGATGAGGCTGAGACCCCGCGTTACATCGAGACTCTTCCGCGACGCGGTTACCGCTTTATCGCACCGGTCCAAAGGCGTGATGACGTAGGCGAAGGGCTTGAATTCCCTCCGGTTACGGAACGGGCCTCTCGATTACCTGGCACCAACAGATTGGCACTCCTGGCTTCGTGCCTTTGCCTTCTCGTTCTCGCAGTGATCGTTATCCGGCTGAAGCTGCGCTCTTCACCTCCCGTCCCCAAGGTTGTCGATTCCGTACAGATTACGAATGATGGTGTCCACAAGGACGCTACGCTCCAGCTCTTGACCGACGGTACCCGGCTCTATTTCCAAGAAGGCGCCTTCGTGGGGCCCAGGTCCACCGTCGCTCCAGGCTTCCTCCAGAGCACCGCTCTCGTACAGATGTCTACTCAGGGAGGGGAAACAGCCCGGATCTCAGTGGCTCTTGAAGAGCCCCTGATCTACGATTTTTCTACTGCCCGTTCCGAGTTCCTCGTGGGCGGACGAGGCGACCCATTTGAGCGTCCGCTATGGGTTTTGCCTCTCCCGGCCGGACCACCGCGTCGTGTCGGCAACATTTTAGCTCTGGACGCGTGCTGGAGCCCTGACGGGAACCATCTGACCTTTGCCAAAGGCGAAGACTTATTTATTGCCAAGCCGGACGGCAGCGAAGTACGTAAACTCGCAACTCTAGATTTCGTGGCGTATTGGATCCGATATTCGCCAGATGGAACCCGACTGCGCTTCACTGCCTTCACCCTTAGTGGACACCCCAAGGACTGGGACATTATGGAGATCGGAGCAGATGGAAGTGGGCTGCGCCGCCTGCCTATTCACGGTTGCTGTGGTAAGTGGTCAGCGGACGGAAAATATTACTTTTATCAAACAGACCGTGATGTCTGGGTTCTACCCGAACGGCGAACCATTTTTGGCGGAGTTGAGCCTGGCACGCCCGCCCAATTGACAACAGGGCCCATAACATTTGGTGCGCCGACACCCAGCGCCGACGGCAAACAGCTATTTGTAATCGGCGAGCAGCCACGGATCGAGCTGGTCCACTATGAGAGCCGAACGAAGCAATTCGTGCCCTTTCTGGGGGGCATCTCCGCAGGAGAATTGGAGGTCTCGCCTGACGGCCAGTGGGTGACTTACACGACTTTCCCAGAGTCCAATCTGTGGCGCAGCAAGTTAGACGGCAGCGAACGCCTGCAATTGACATTTCCGCCAGTGAATGCCCACGAACCGCGCTGGTCGCCGGACGGAAAGCAAATTCTGTTCACGGATGTGCCACGCAGGATGTTTATTGTCCCGGCGGACGGCGGTAGTCTGCAACAAGTGATGCCCAAGGGCGAGCTCCCAACCACTGAAGTTGGAGCAGGATTTTGGATGCCAGATGGAAAGTCCATTGTTTTTGTGATGGGATCAGAAAGAACTCCTTACGCCATTTACCGGCTCAGTTTAAAAACGCAAGAGGTTTCCAAAATTCCCGGTTCGGACGGGCTGCTTGCCGCTCGTGTCTCGCGGGATGGACGCTACATGACTGCCTATCGTCCGAATAAGACGATGCTTTACGACTTTCAGACTCAGCAATGGTCCGAGTTTGCTGGAGGTGGGACTTGGTCCCACGACAGCAAATCCGTGTACATTTACCGCAAAAATGGAGATGGATCAGCAGAAGTAGTCCGTATCAGTGTCCCTGACGGCAAGGTTGAACCCGTGCTCGGTTTGAAGGATATAACCTTAGGAGGTTACTGGCCTGGCTGGGTAAGCCTTTTGCCTGATGATTCTCCATTGCTCATGCTCGACAAGAGCATCCAAGAAGTCTACAGGCTCGACCTCCAGTATCAATAATGTTTGAATCGCCGTTCTGGATCAGTAGAAAATCACACAGGGACATGCCCGGTAACCCGGTTATCGGACATCTTGCTCCCAGTACTTGACTTTACCGGTAACGGCGTTGGGCAGAAGGGGATTTTGAAAATAAGATGACAAGTCTGCTCCGCATGGCCAATGCGATGAATCGGTCTGTCCCGGCTTTTAGAGAAGCACAGCGACTCCTCGAAAACGACGAATCGGTTCTAGGCCGAGTGGTCCGACGAGCGAACAGCCCTCGAACCTGACGAAATCCGGCTGGCCCAGTCTTTCACTGTTTCTCGTACACGCTTTCGGTGGTCCACTCCTTCCCGTCCGCGCCTTTTCCCGTCGCTTTGATCGTCGCAACCTTACCGTCCTTCGACACTTCGCCGATTACCTTCCCGATCTCTTTGCCGCCCTTTTTATAGGTTCCCTCAATTTTGTGGGCGTCGACCCGTTTCAATGCAACTGTGTCTGCGCCATGGGGCCCACCCGTTCCTGTAACGGGCGAATCTTTGCCGTCATAGTTGCTGACAAAGCTGTAAGAGACCGGGCCTCCATCTGCGTTGATTCCTTCAAAGCTGTATTTCGCGCCGCCGCCTTGTGCCGTAATCGTGCGCGTCATGCTCTTTGGACCCGGTCCAGGCTCAAACTTCGATTTTGCGACATTCAGTTTCCATGTCCCCAAAAAAGGATTCTCTTGGGCAAACAAAGGAGCAGCAACGACCGCAGTAAAAATGGCAAACGCCAACACATACATACTCCGTCTCATCCGATTTTCTCCTTTGGATTCGCCTCGGCCCCCGGTTCCGTCCAGCCTGGCGGCGCAGATTATGCCTTGCTTCCTCTGCGGATAGCAATCTATTTCCAAAGGCCCAACATCGACCCAAACCTTCGGTAGTGCCTGGTTAGTTTGAATGAATAGGTCAAGGGAGGAGCATTTGGTGTAAAAAACCTGAACAGCGACCCCGCTGATTCAGACACACCAAGGAGGCTCCTCATGGGACCTATGTATTACATCGGACTGGATGTTCACAAGCTAAAGATCAGTTATTGCGTGAAGGACGTTCTCGGCAGAGTTCATGCCGAGGGATGGATACCCGCTACACGTCTTGATTTGGATCGATGGATGAAGACGTTGCCACAGCCGTGGAGCGCGGCGATGGAAGCCACGATGTTCTCCGGCTGGATATACGATCACCTGAAACCACACGCCGCGGAATTGAAAGTAGCCCATCCTCTGATGCTGCGGGCTATTGCGGCTGCGAAAAAGAAGAACGACCGCATCGACGCCACCAAGATTTGCGATTGTTTGCGTTGTGATTTTCTGCCGGAATGCTACATGATGCCGACGGCCATCCGCGAACGACGCCGCACGCTGCGTTATCGCAACTTGCTCGTTCGCCAGATGGTGCAGATGAAAATCAAGACCAGCTCATTGCTGATGGAAGCTGGAGTGAGCTACAACAAGCAGAAACTCCACAAAGCAGGTTATTTCCGCGAACTATTGGCCACAAACCCAGATATCGACGAAGGTTTGCGCTCCCTGTTGCGACAGTGCCGGGAGACGGTGGTGCGCCTGGCCAAGACGGAGAGCGCTCTGATCCATTCCCTGCAACACGATCGATTGCTGGCAGAACGTGTAGAGCGGTTGTTGAGTATTCCAGCGATTGGGCCGATCACAGCGCTTACGTGGGCATTGGAAATCGGTGAGGTGCAACGCTTCTCCTCGATCAAAAAAGCCATCAGCTACTGCGGGCTGTGTGGGGATGAGAGAAGATCAGCGAACTCGGTGCAGCGTACCCATATCTCCAAACAGCGCAATAAACATCTCCAGACAACACTGATCGAAGCTGCGAACATGGCGCGCGTATCAGCCCTACGCTGGCGACGCTCTATGACCGGGAAAAGCAGAAAGGCAATGCCAATCGTGCGACCCTGGCCGTGGCGCGCAAACTGGTCGCGTATTCGTTGGCTGTAGATCGCGGCCAGACCCATTTCCTGGTTCTTGATCAGGAGACACGAACGGCCGCTTAAAGCAGGCGGAAGCGAAAAAGATTATTCAGCGCGAGGCCTGCCAGGTCTTGCCGTTAACCCGACTGGGCCCGAGAGCGCAAGCTCCCGTTGCTCCCGTTGATTAGTTTTGACCCTGGCAGGAAACACAAACTCAATCTTCTGGGCAGCCGAACGAACTGAAGCTGCACCAGCAAATGGAAGTCTGGTTCTATCCTCGGATAGTAACCGCGGCCGAGAGGCCAACACCAAGCGCTGAGAGAGTGAAAAAAATACACCGGCGCTCCTCCCGAGCGCATCAGGAGGATTTTTTGCCTCTTGACAAGGACCTATCATAGAAGTCGCGAAACCGGAAAGGTTGTTCATAGTACTCGCCTGGCTTTCCGAATGGGATCGCTAGCCGGATGCAGTCTCGGCCCGACCTCGTTAGAGAAACCGCGTTAGGACCTAGCCTGTTAACGAACCGAGATGCGAAATTGCGTTAGAGCAATCCCAAGGTTGCGTGCAGGCAACGACGGCACCAGCCTGGCATGTGATGCTTGTACTGCTGCAATTAAGGGAGCTTCTCCGCCCATCGGAACTGTCAAGGACCCTGGAAAGATGATTACGCTGCTAAGATATGGGACGTTAACAGGATTGCTGTGAATGGTGGAAGTGCGATAGTAGTTGGTCTATCCCGGAACTACTCCGTCACACGACTCTTTCTTAGCTGCAGGGACTCGGAGACTCCGTGCAACTAATTTGCGTTGCCGCGATCCTAACAAGAACAGAAATGGAGTAGCGACTTGTCATTAATTCGCATTTTCGTAGTTGACGATTTCAAGGATTGGCTACGGCAAGTCCGTTTGCTGCTTCAATCCCGCCCAGAATGCCAGGTCATCGCTGAAGCGTCGGATGGACCAGAAGCCGTTCAGAAGGCCGAAGAATTGCAGCCGGACTTGATTGTGCTGGACGTCGGTCTCCCGAATTTGAGTGGAATCGAAGCTGCCCAGCAGATACGACAACTCTCCCCTAGCTCCAAAATAGTCTTCCTAAGTCAGAATAATGATCTCGACGTTGTGCGGGCAGCGTTGGGCACGGGCGCGTTGGGTTACGTTCGCAAGATAGATGTCGGACGCGAACTATTGCCTGCCATAGATGCGGTTCTTCAGGGTAAGCAATTCGTCAGTAGCCGCTTGAAAGGCTATGAGTTCACCGATACCGCAGCAGAGAAACTTCCTCACCGCCATGAGGTTCAATTCTATTCTGATGACGCAGTTTTTCTAGACACCTTTGCTCATTTTATTGCAGCTGCCCTCAAGGCCGGTGATGCAGCTGTCGCTGTCATTACCGAGTCGCACCGGGACGGCCTTGCTCTGAGATTGAGGACACAGGGCTTGGATGTTGATGCCGCCATTCAACAGGGAAGATACATTCAATTAGATGTCACTCAGACACTCTCCACCTTCATGGTCAATGACATGCCCGACGCGGCTCGATTTTTCGAGGTTGTGGGTGCTCTCATTCAGGCAGCTGCCAAAGCGGCGAAGCGAGAGCATTCTCGCGTCGTGGCTTGTGGAGAAGGTGCACCTCTCTTATGGGCGGAAGGTAAGGCGGACGCTGCGATTCGGCTTGAACAACTCTGGAACGAGGTGGCCAAAACCTTCGAGGTGGATATCCTCTGCGGGTACGCGTTCAGCAGCTTTCACAACGAGGAAGACGAGCACGTTTTTCAGAGTATCTGTGCAGAACACTCAGCCGTCTGTTCTCAGTGAGAAGTAAGGCTCAATTCCAGGTTAACCTGCCTCGGCGGCGTCTCCCTTTGCGAGTTGGCGCAGTTCGGCCTCAGGAACGGCAAATTCCGCGGTGCCATAATCCAAGCAGACAACAACCTCAGGAAATACCCACACGACGGGCTTGTCAATATCTTTTAGTCCGGGAAAATGGATGCCCATCTCCGCGCTGAATTTCTTCTGGTTAACTGACCCGCACGACTTGCAGGTCATACCGCCTCCCATCTGCGTAACACTCGCTGCCTAGAGAAGGCACGCGAGAGCTGCGAACCAGTTCCTCCGTTTGTTCATGCGGCATCTCCGTTTGAGACAAGTGTACAGCACGTACAGAAAAACTCAGCCCCGTGAGTAAGTCCTGATTTGTCGTGCCGGTTACCCGAAAGGTTCCTCCCAGTACTTGACTACTCCGATTAGCACGTTAGTCGAGCACTTGCTGTTTAGCTGGGGATAGCGCTTGTTATCAGCAGCAATTGTTGACTCACTTCGGTGGTTCGGTGCAGAGCAGATAATCGGGCCCAAGCCCTTCTGCGTCGGAGTGACCAAGCTTTTCATAGAAGTCTGTCCACGCCTCTGGCATTACCTCGCAGACTTCGCCGCACCCTCGACCCTGAGACAGGCAACTGAAATCAATGTGCAGTGCGCGCTTCCGTTCCTCGGCGCTCTCCGTTGGAGTAAGCGCCGTTTCCAGTCCAAATGCACTTTAATATTTGGCTAGTTTCATCTCATTGCGCTGGACGGAAGCAATAGGAAACCGAAAAAGTTGGTACTGCTCCCGGCTATCACGAAACGCAGATTCTTGTCCATCCAATGCCGCTACATGGCGGCGAACAAGAATCGCCAGCAAGGTCACGATTGTGTCGCGTCGCAGCGCCAACTTCTCCACCTCGAGGAACACACTACGCTGCTCCTAGCGTCTGTGAGAGTTACGTAACTCGTCTTGTTCACCCAGCGGCGTGGGCTTTCTCAGTGAACGCGGCCGCTCTGCCAATTTCCAGTATCCGCTTGGAATCGAGGAATCCGTAGAGCTCGATGAGTTTGGCAACGAGGCCGGTCCAGCCGGTCTGATGACTGGCGCCCAGCCCGGCACCATTGTCGCCATGAAAGTATTCATAAAAGAGAATGTTGTCGCGCCAGAAGGGATCGCTCTGGAACTTTTCCGTGCCGCCGTAGACAGGCCGTCGGCCTTGCTCGTCGCGCAAGAAGATCCGGGTAAGCCGGCTCGCAATTTCTTTGCTGACCCCAAATAGGTTCATCAGCTTTCCGGATCCCGTGGGGCATTCAATTTTGAAGTTGTCGCCATAGTACAAATAGAAGTTCAGCAGCGCCCGGATAATGAGCACGTTCACGGGCATCCAGACCGGTCCACGCCAGTTGGAGTTCCCGCCGAACATGCCAGTGTTCGACTCCGCGGGCAGGTAGTCCACGCGGTATTCCTGTCCTTGCACCTGAAGGACGTAGGGATGCTGCTCGTGGAATTTGGAAAGCGAACGGATGCCGTAAGGGCCAAGGAACTCGTCTTCGTCGAGCATCTTCGTCAGGATCCGGCGGAGCCGCTCCGGGGTGACCAGAGCCATAATCCCCCGCTCGGCCACGCCGAAGTGTCCCGGGCCCGTGGGGTGCATGGTCTTGCTGAGTTCGGGCATTCGGCGTAGGCGTTCGTTTATGTGAGCCATGACCCTCGGCATGCGCTCCCGCATACTAGCCTCGACGTCAATTGTCGCGCACAGGGGAAGGAGTCCCACCAGCGAGCGCACCTTGAGCCGTGTTGCGTTGCCGTCCGGGAGCCGCAGCAGGTCATAGTAGAAACCATCCTCCTCGTCCCACATCCCGTCCGAACCCGGTTTATTCATTGCAGAGGCGATGTAGTAGAAGTGCTCGGCAAACTTTATGATCATGTCCTCGTAGGTTGGGTCGTGGAGGGAAAGCTCGAACGCGAGTTCTAGCATGTTCTGACTGAATAGGGCCATCCAAGCCGTGCCGTCCGCCTGCTCCAGGTGGCCGCCGGTGGGAAGTGGCGCGCTGCGATCGAAAACTCCGATATTGTCGAGGCCGAGAAAGCCCCCCTCGAACACGTTCTTGCCGAAACGGTCCTTGCGATTAACCCACCAGGTGTAGTTCAGCAAGAGTTTTTGGAACGTCGTCCTCAAGAAATGTATGTCCGTCTTGCCGTGTAGGGCTTGCTCAGTCCTGTGCAGAAAGTATGTCGCCCATGCGTGGACCGGTGGATTCACGTCGCCGAAGTTCCACTCGTAAGCAGGCATTTGGCCGTTGGGGTGCAAGTAGAGGGCATTGAGCATCAACTTCATCTGCTCCTTGGCGAAGTCGGGATCGACGATAGAAAGTGGGAGCGTGTGGAAGGCGAGATCCCAGGCGGCGTACCAAGGGTATTCCCACTTGTCGGGCATGGAAATGATGTCGCGGTTCAACATGTGGTACCACTCGGAGTTGCGGGAATTTCGAAATCCAGTATGAAGCGGGTTGGAGTGGTGTTCGTCCAGCCAGTTGTCCCCATCGAAGAAGAAGAACTGCTTGCTCCACAGCATCCCGGCGAGAGCCTGGCGCATCACTCTGGCCTGATCTTCACTCAGGGTCGGAGGTGTAACGGACTTATAGAACTCATCGGCTTCACGAAGGCGGTTTGCGAAGATTTCATCAAATTGCTTTCCGAAGGTTTCGCGCTGATGGTCTGCAGAACCCTTTGAGAGCCGCAGGCGAATCACTTCCGATTGACCAGCATCGATCTCGACCTGGTACTTTGCCGCGACTTTGGTGCCTTGCTTGGCAGGGTTCACCGCTGGCTGCTTGCCCTGCACCACGCAGTCGTTGATGCCGTCCTTGACGTAGGGGCTCTCGTTCTTCTGCCCTGGGAAAAGCCGCTCGTGGTTCGTGTCGTTCTCGGTGAACAGCAGCGGCACTTCGCCTTCGCAGGAAAGGATTAATTCACCTAGGAGCGGATGCGTCGCCGCAACCACGCTCGTGCCCGCTGGTGCCAGAATCTGCTTTAGGTTTGGTTTCTTAGGGGTCCTATTGGTTTCGGCAATCCATGATGCCCAGTCGTTTCGGAACCACAACGTTGGCAAAAGATGTAGTTCTGCCGCCTCTGGTCCGCGGTTGGCTGCGGTGATCCGGACCAGGATGTCTTCCGGACCGTCTTTGGCATATTCCACAAAAACGTCGAAATATCGGTTGTCCTTGAAGGCTCCTGTGTCGAGGAGCTCATATTCCATTTCGTCCTTGGAACGACGCCGGTTCGTCTCGACTAGATCGGCGTAAGGGTAAGCCGCCTGCGGGTACTTGTAGAGGTACTTCATGTACGAGTGCGTCGGCGTGCTGTCGAGGTAGAAGTAGTACTCCTTCACATCCTCGCCGTGATTGCCTTCGCTGTTGGTCAATCCGAAGAGGCGTTCCTTGAGAATTGGATCCTTGCCATTCCACAGGGCCAATGCAAAGCAGAGATGCTGTTTGTCATCGGAGATGCCCGCGAGTCCGTCTTCACCCCAGCGGTAGGCGCGCGAGCGGGCATGATCGTGGGTGAAAAAATTCCAAGCATCACCATTCTCGCTGTAGTCCTCGCGAACCGTGCCCCACTGCCGCTCACTGAGATAGGGCCCCCACTTCTTCCACGCTAATTTTTCTTGTCGCGTATCGTCTAACCGTTGCTGTTCCGCTGTGAGCATGATTCTCCTCCGCGCCGCGGTTCTACCTCGCTGCGAATTTCCTCAGATTTTCACCAGGCTCCATAGACAATCCGATATCTGTACGTATAGTCTTCGACGGGCCTCGAACCTAGCATCCCCCGGCGCTGGCATACCTAGCGAAACTTCTACTCTAGGCAGCCGGGAAATCAGGCACAAGGTCGGGAATCACAATTGCTCGTTTCTTTAGATCGGGCTGCAAACGTGGGACCTTAAGGCCGTCAACGGAATTTCATCGTGCTTGGCTATCCTAGAAGTTGGAACAAAGATTGAGATTTGGCTAAGTGCCTTGTAATGAATGGGAAACAGCGGACAAGGAAGAGAAATAATATTACGTACCATTAACTGAAACAATATTACATGCTCGCCAATACAGGGCTAGCTAACTCCTTGATTAGAAGCATGTAACCTCCAAGATGTACCCTCACGCAGATCTCCTGCGAACAGTTGTTGTGTCAAGTTCTGCATGAAATCCTCATGGAATCCGCTCCTCTCTTCCCGTATTACTAAGGATATGCCACCTGCCACGTCCAGCGAATGGATTCTTTTACAGGAGTCCGCTCCAGCAGTTCAGCTGTCGTGATGATGGCATTTAAACTCATGCGAATGAATTCTCCTCTTGCGACTTTTCGTTCTTGTTGTTGGATTCGAACTGATCTTGGTGCTGGACACTGCAGGAATATCCACTACAGGAAACGGCGGGGACGGAAGACACCAATAGCTTCACCTGCAGGGTCCCCTCTCGATTAAGAGGCGAATGCAAGAAATCCATTGGTCCACATACGAGGTATCCGTTTAGGGTTTCGTGTAGAACCAGTCCATATTCGAGATAGCCTGTGCCGTGTCTATTCCGCTCTGTTTCCGGTCAGGTCAGGGATTGAGTCCCCACTGCGGTATTAACGTCCTCTCCCGAAGGTTTCATCAGCGAGACTCATCTCGCGTGGTGGCCCTCCAGTTGGCTCTGAACCAACCTACCCGCGAAGTCATCGCTATATCTCGCGACAGGCGACACTCGGCGGAATAAGACCCGGAGAACTGGATAACCTGTTCACTAAGGACGGGTGCTAAAGAGCACCAAGATGTAGATCCGTTTCCGAGGTTGTTTTTAGCCCTGGGGGCCACCTGCCAACCCATAACCCTGGTTAGCACGCCGTTTCCGACCCATCAGAAAGGAACTACTGACTGCTGTGGTGAGTGGTAGCGTCTTGAGATGGCCAGCCCCGAGAAGGGTTCCACTTCTGCGCTGATAATAGATTGCCAGATTTTGCAGGTGAGCCAAAGGCATGCCCAAAGATTTCTGACGGAGAGGCCCTTGAAGTGGCAGAGCCATTCAGGACCTGAGCAGGACGTGTGCCAGCGAACACTGCGGGCCAAGTGAGACCCTATGCTGCGTTCATAAACCACTTCCTTGTTGCACGCTCTAAAGTCTCGAATCGCTCCAACAGAATCAACCGACTACGGGCGCACTCCGAGACAGCCTTTTTGAACGCGAGGCCACCGTTCCAACACTCACACCCAGGCGAGCCGCAATCTCTCTCAGGGATGCCCCGCCATCGCGCAAGCAGGCAATCCGAGAAGCATCTATCTCCGTTCGCGGCCTGCCAATGCGAACTCCCTTTGCCTTGGCATTTTTCATGCCTGCTTTGACTCTCTCACGGATTAGCTCGCGCTCAAATTCGGCCATCGCACCAATGATGTTGAACATTAGTCTTCCGCTCGCGGTGCTCAGATCCAGGTTATCGCTCAGGGAAACGAAAGAGATATTCAGGGATTCAAACTCCGCGAGTGCATTCACCAGATGCCTTAGTGACCGGCCAAACCGGTCCAGCTTCCAGACAAGGACAATATCGAACTTCCTGCGCCTTGCGTCCGCCATCAGCCGGTTCAATTCAGGGCGCGAATCCTTGCTACCACTAACTCCCTGGTCAATATAATCGTCAAAAACCCTCCAGCCACGTGCTTCAGCGAATTGGTGTTGCTCGCGAGTCTGAAGGCTCACGTCCTGACCGTGGTTGCTTGTGCTGACTCTGGCATAGATCGCTACTTAAGAAGGGACCAAATGGCACATGCAGCAAATGCGGAGAACGCGGCTCATGTGGAGTTTACTGGTACAAATTCATGTGAAACGGCCAGCTCGTCCGCGAGTCTACCAAGCAGAGCAACGACAAAGTTGCTCGGCAGATGGAATCAGCGCACCGCACGTCGCTCGCCAAAGGTGAGGTGGGCATCCGGGAGAAGAAACCCTCGCCGACCCTAGCGGAGTTCCTAAAGAAAGATTTGCTGCCCTACGCTGAGACTGCGCATGCGGCCAAGCCCAACACTCTCCGATATTACAAAGCTGGCGCAGCCAGTCTAGTTGCCGGGAACCTTGGCAAACTCCCTTTGGACGAGATTAACGACCAGCACGCCAGACAGTACGCAGCAAAGCTGTCAAATCTCTCGCCGTCAACCGTGAACTGTGGTCTACGGACGCTGCGTCGAGCAATCAACTTGGCCGTCGAATGGGGAATGATAGACCGAAAGCCGAAGATCACTCTGGCGAAAGGCGAGCGGCAGCGGGACCGCGTTCTGAATGAACGCGAGCAGACGATGTACCTCGCTGCCTGCAATCAGCCGTGGAAAGACGGCGCAACGATCATGCTGGGCTCCGCGATGCGTCCGGAGGAGGTTTTCGCTCTGCGCGGGGAGAGAATTATCCTCAAGAATGGCGGATTGATTCAAATCGCGGAGGGTAAGTCTAAAGCAGCGCGTCGATACTTGCCAATGGTGAAAGCTGTTCACGACGCGCTTATAGCGCGCTGGGAAGCAGCGGGACAACCAGAAACGGGCTGGGTGTTTCCTTCCAAGTCGAAATGCGGGCACATCACGACGCCAAAGACGGCGCATGCGACAGCCATCGCCGAGGCCAACAAGGAGCAAAAGCAACTGGCATATTTTGAGCCGTACTGCCTGCGTCACACCGCTGGAACCATGCTTGGGGAATCAGGCTGTGATGTGTTTACGCTGGCCCGCATCATGGGCCATAGCAGCATTCTCATCACTCAGCGGTACATCCACCCACAAGCGGAATCCATAGAGCGCGCGTTCGCAAGGCTGGGCACAGAGGTGGTCACAAAGGAAAATCCGTTTACTGAAGGCCGCGCCGTAATCTAAAATCGCCTTTGTTTTATTGGAGTTTTGGTGAACCGGGCAGGACTCGAACCTGCAACCCGTTGATTAAGAGAAGCCCGAGCTCTTTTCTCGTAACTTCTTTTGCTAACACCATTTCTATCGCAGCCGTATCAAACTAAAACACCTTGCCGTTTCGCTTTACTTGCATCGGCTTGCATCGAGATATCGCTAAATGTTTTTGCACTCCCCGCAAAAGTCCCCATACTGAATCAGTGCATCCTCGCCGGGCCGAATTGCTCTCCCTTGGCTTCTTCGGCTTCCGCGATTTCCCGTTCGGCGCGATAGCGTTCGATTTTTTGTTGGGCATCACCCAAGTGTCTTTTGCTGAGATGCACATAGCGTTCGGTTGTGCACAGTTCCTCGTGGCCCATGAGTTTCTTCAAAGTCAACGGATCAGTTCCGCCTTCGATTGCCCGGGTGCCGTAAGTGTGCCGCAGATCGTAGATGCGAAAAACCGGAGTGATCTTGCTATCCCGCAGTGCAGTGCGGTGAGCCGGATTAAGTTCGTTCATGGGCTCCGTCGAATCGTAGCCGTTGCCAACGCGAAGAGGAAAAAGGTATTGGCCATCAGGCGAACTTAGTCGGCACTTTAAAACTTCCGCCGCTCGCGTTGTAATGGGCACATCTCGTACGGCGTTTGCGGTCTTGCCCGTGGGGATGTGAACGAAAGGCGAACTGTGGAGGTGAACATCTTGGCGACGAATCGAACACGCCTCTCCTGGTCTGAATCCCATTTCGAGAATTAGCGTTGCAACATCCTTCAGTGGTTGTCTTGCGGCGGCGAGGTAACGGCGCTCCTCATCGAAGTTGATGATTCGTTCGCGGCGATTCTCTCTGAGAAATCCTACACCATGCGCGACGAAGGGAGTGCTCCGCAACACCCACTTCAAAGGCTGCTTGCCAGCACTTGGCCGAGAAATCTTCACGGCATAGAGAAGAACACGGCGAGCGAAGCCCATTTCCCGATTAATTGTTGAAGGCGACCTCTTCTCTACCAGACGAGTCATTTTGAATCGTTCAATGTCATCTGCGCTGATTTCGTCTAGGCGTTTCGAGCCCAACCACGACTTCAGGTTTTGCAAGGAATTACCATAACTTCGAGCCGTGTTCCCACTCATCTCATATTTTGTCCGCTCAAGAAATTCCTCAGCAAAATCTGAAAAGTAGGGCGGGGGCTCAAGTTCAACGATTCCGCTCCGCTCATCCGCGAGCTTCTGGTGGAGGTTCGATTCATGGCGCTGTGCAGCGACTTTGTTTGTTTGTTTCGTGCTGCCGCGAAAGCGACGGCCCTTGAAAACGAAATCGAACTGATAGAAAGGTGATCCATCAATCTTAAAAACGCTCATGATTCCCTTCCCTTCTTTCGACGCCCACTCGCGGCTAAGAATCACCACATGAATCAAATCAGTCAAGAGGATTCGAGTGGTTCGACAATTTTTGATGCAATGTAGCGGTCCAAATCAGACCGTCGATAGCGGACAAGGCGATCTTCCAGCTTCAAGAACGAAGGACCACGTCTTTGCGAACGCCACTGAGCAAGCGTGCCCTCAGGAACACAGAGGAACTCGGCCGCTTCTTTCGGCGTGAGCAACCGCGCTGACGCCGCTGTCGAGATCGCAGGCGCTGTCCCGAGTTTTGCTGCCGTCGCCATCGCTTAACCGTTTTTGCTCCCGCCTTCGCAAAAGCCCGATTCCCGGGCCGGAAGAGGTCGGGTAAGGGGGTAGTGCGAGACAGGCGTTTTTTGCACCTGTAAGTCTTTTGTTTCAGCAATGCTGCGAGAGGGTTTTCCGTTACGTTGGACTCTTCCACGAAAGGCTTTCTGCCTTTCCGCGTTTTGCCGCCGTTCTGCCTCATGTCTGTCGTGCTCGGTTTTGTGTTTGCGTGGCCGTCCGCCTTTGCGAATCGTTCTCCGATCACCATTGCCTCTGCATTCCCGGCTGCACCAAGCTCCTGCATCGAGTTGCCGCGTGAAGCGCACAGAGCCGAGAAGTTGGCCACACCGATCGCAGCATTCCTTGGCGTAGCAGCCATGCTTGGCGAGAACCTGGTTGCTCTGCTGAAGGGTGAGCAGCATCGTTAGATTGATACCTTCACGGGCCGAAGTTCTGGCGGAATGCCAGTCGTGTTTCCGAGCTTTGGATACCTTTGCCGAATGATCTCCGCTTGACGTTGGAGCTCCGCTTGTCTTCTCTCGATGTCAATTCGCGCAATCTCGCGGCTCGGCGGTGCAGTTCTTGCCAAGGTGTCCCCCTCAGATTTTAGGTTCCTTCGTGCCGGGGCAACCGCAGCTGTGGGCCGAACGTCATCGGGCAGGAGCGCGGCAGGTGAAGCGGCTTTCCTCAGAAGTTTTCTTAGTTCTCCGCCGGTGAGCAAACCAGCCAAGTCACCGTTTTTCCGCGACCGAAGTGCCAGGGTATTACCGAATCAAGCTCGGTCAGAGCCGCCCCGAACTCGTAGTGGACTTAAAGGATTTGAAGCGAAACTTCGGTCAAAAGGGCACTTGGAGTGGTATCACTCCGGACGATTCGCCGCTTTTCCTGCGCGACGTGAGCACGGACGAGATCTACGCTCTAGATCTGGAGCTGCCATAATCCGCAATCTCTCCCACTCTGGACGACTGCGGCGAAGGGCGCTAGGCGGATCGACTCTCGGCAAATCGAAGTGATGGACAAGCGCCCAGAATCATCTGATTTTGGGCAGGCGAAACTGACGAAAATTGAATTCATAGAATCAGCTACTTGCGGAATCAGGAAAGATGGGGTTTTTGGGCAGGCTTCATCGAAACCCAGGGGACTCATCCAAGGTGGGAGCCCGTACGGTTCTGTGCGGGGGGCGATCAGCGTTGATCGTCCCTACCGCGTCAGCTCGCAGAGTGCTTGTCTTGAGAAGGCTCATTTAACGGGAGTATCATTGGCACCTGAGGAGGGTTGCATGAAATCTCGCATCCTGCTCCTTCTTTTGTTTTTGTTCCTCCCCTATTGTCTGACTGCACAGTCGAACCCAGATTCTAGCCAAGACGGATGCGCACTGCAGAATCGTTTGAAGATAATGAGTCATTCTCAATTCAAGAAACTATTGGCAATGGCCCAAACTGGCGATCCCGCAGCGCAATACCTGGTTGGTTCCACGTACCAGGTTGGTGGACCTGTTTCCAGAGACTTCGACGAAGCAGAGCGATGGCTGCTGAAATCTGCCGAGCAACGATATGTACCTCCTGAAAAAGGCGTGTGCTATATCGACGCTCCTATGATCGATGGCCATAACCATCCAGAACTGATCCCGGATTCGGTCGCTTATCGGACCTGGTTCAACCAGGTAGCGCGCGAGGCCGAAACTCCGGGCAGTTTTCAGGCTCATCTCAGCGGGACCCACCTCAGTGAAGCAGACCAGGCCAAGCTAAAAGCTATCGTCCTTGTTTGGCACCACGAGGAAAAACAGCTCATCTCGGCGTACAACGCAAGAATCGAGGAAGCCAATCGCACGCGCGGCTTTACGTACCCCATACAGGTCAAATTTCGGCACGCGAATGCAGACTTGGCTCTTGCCACAGCCAAAATCGTAAAATCGGAATTGTCGTCTGATGGCGCTAGACAATTCGAGCAGCTCATTCAGGGTATAAAGAGTGCAATCTCGATGAATCAAGGTGTGATTTAAAGCTCAGACCGCTGCTGATTGCCCTGTCAGTGCTGATAGGTCCTGGTTTGTCGTGCCGGCTAACTGGAAAGGTTCCTCGACAAACGAAGTACACTCGACTTCATGACCCAGAGCGTTTCTCGTGGAGTTATCTCGATTTCTTTCCTTGCCGTTTGCGCATCACTCCCTGTTGCGCCTCAGCAGCTCCCCGCCTCCCCCGAGTCACCAAGAATTCGCGTGCAATCTTCTCTGGTGCTGGTCGATGTCATCAGCCAGGGCCCCAAAAATGGACTGCCCGTCCGGGATTTCAGGAAAGAAGACTTTCGTGTCTTTGATGACCGGCAGGAAGTCCCGATCAGGACATTTGCCGCCGGAGCGCACAACGATACGAGACCGGTCACTCTCTGGCTCGTGGTGATCTGCAACGAGGGAGGAAAAAGCGAATTTGAGGCCTCAGGTGGATTCATGGGAAAGGAATCGCTTTTTCGGCCCGCACTGGATCACCTAGAAAAACAGGACACCGTGGCAGTCGCGCATTGGTGCGACAACGGTGAGACGCAGCTCGATTTGCTACCCACCGAGGACCGCGACAGTGCCATCAGCGTATTGGTTGAGACCCTGAAACCCATTCCTTTCCACACCGGAGGGAACAGCGACGAAGTTGGAGAAGTAACCTTTCGCAAGATGATTCGCCTCATCATCCAGGACGCCCATCGGAGAAACCCCCAGCCACTGCCGGTGATTGTGTTTCTACACGGTGACTACACGGGACAACCGCGCCGCGAGCTGGACGATTTGGTAGATGATGTTCTGGAAACCTCAGGTATTGCTTTTGGGATAAAGGACAAGCGATCTCCGGGGCTGCACAGTTTTCCAGGCGAACAAGCTGAAATCCTGGGCTACATGGCGAAGCACACTGGAGGCCAGTATTTTTCTGTGCCTCCGGAGGGGTACGCCGCCGCACTGGAGGCGATTCTGATGCAATTGCACTTTCGCTACGAGCTCGGATTTGTCCCGTCCGCGATTGATGGCAAGCGCCACCAGCTGAGGGTGGAGCTCACGGACGAAGCGAAAAAGGCACATAAAGGGATTCGCTTACGGTTTCGGCCAGAATACATTCCGGTTCGCGAAGAGCCCGAGTGGGCGCACTGATGTACGGATTCTTCCTAAGTCCTGTTAAGTCCTGCCGGAAATCGGAAACTTGGATACCGGGACCCACTGGACGATAAGCGCTAATCAGGAGTTGGTGCGGTGATACTGCGTAGAATCCCTAGTAGAATTGGACATCATGCGAAACAAACAGCGACCTTTCAGCTACGCTCCGATGTTTCGGATTATGGCCGTTCTGTTTGGAGCTATCTCCGTGCTGATGGGATGGGAAGCACAGTCGCAGGGTTATCTGTGGAACTCCGGGTATAACGCACGGATTGGTACAGAGACCGACGGGACCACTCTTTCATGGATAGTCATCGGCGTTCTGCTCATTCTCGCTGGAATATTTCCTTGGCGATGGCTGGTAAATCGCGGGAAACGCTGACCTTCCTCGGCTAGTACCAACTTGGGCGGTTACGGCGTTACTCAGGATCTGATCTTTACCTCTGTCAATTGGCTAATCAGTATGCTAAGAGTGTGGGCAGTCTGATGAGGCGGGAGGACACTTCGCCATGAATAAACGTCTGGTTATTTGGATAACAGTATCCCTCGTATTTCTCCTTGGAGTTCAGACGCCGCAATTCGCACAAGATACGTACACAGGTCCTACACTGCCCGACCAAGAACGACTGCGTGTTGCAATCGGCCTCGTTAGGACAATTATCATGGCCGAAGTGGTCGAGCGTTCTACTCACGGCTCGTTCGCATCATGGCAGACTCTTCTGGCGCACGAGCAGGACAAATTTAATGAGTGGCTCAGAAGTTTTTACTCACGCGACCCCAATGTTTATTTCAGCTCCACGCCAGAAATCCTGCCAGGGTGGAATCTGCGCTTACTTCTGCAACCGGATGGCCTTGGTTACGTTGTTCTGATAGAAGACACGAAGGACAAAAACGGATATGCGGCGGTCAGTGATGAACGTGGAGTAATCAGGGTATGCAAGCCTCTCCTGTGAAGCGTGATTCGACAGGCCGCCAACTCCTGGTTTGTCCGTTAACCAGGACCCTCTAACGTGATACCCTAGGCGAGTTATGGCACCAAAGAAACCGGGCAAGAAACGCAATAAGGCCACACCTCGTCAGATGAAACTGATCGAGGAGAGAGCCAAAGGTAAGAGCTACTCCGATGCCGCAATCGCTGCAGGCTATTCCGAGAAAAACGCGCGCCAGTCTGGTTATCAAGCGATGCAGCAATTACGCGGCCGCGTTCCAGATCTCCTCGACAGACACGGATTGAGCGAAGAGGTCCTGATTGACAAATATTTACGCCCACTGCTGACCGCAAAGGAAACTATCTTTTTTCAGAAAGACGGCAAGGTAAAGCAGCGAGTAAATGTCGCAGCGCTGGGGATCCGCCACTCTGCATTGCGCACCGCGTTCGAGTTGCATGGATCCTATGCGCCCCGGGATCCGAAAGAGGCAGCGCAGTACGGTGTGCGCGTGATCCGAGTCGACATTCCACGTCCACCGGGTGAATTTAACCAATTTATTGACGTCATTCCTGAATCCGCACTTTCGCGTCACGGGGTCAGGCCGACGAACAGCGCGAAGCCTGGAGTTCCGGAGAATGGCAAACCACGATCAGACAACAACGGCGACGATTGAAGGTATATATTCGTTCGGAACCACCAACCTGAAAACCATATTGCTCAAGGTCGACAACGTAGTTGATGAAGATTCAAGAGACGCAAGTCCGAATCTCAATTGACGGTCGATGATTGTCAGATCGATCCCGTTGAGTGATCTCTAATGCAACGGGCTCCAGCGGAAAGACGGCCTTCAGCCTTCAGAAGGATTGGAGATCTGCTTGTGAGCTTCCCGATACGTCGAGAATCGCAAAGCTCGCTTCTTAGCCAGTGCCACGCGATATTCCCTCTTTACCCTCCAAACGCTTTCGAGTGCCCCGTTAATGCCCTCTTCTTCAGCGACCGTATCGCCCAATTTGCGGCGATCTCGCCAAAGGGCATGCCCAACCCGTATGAGTTGCGCTTCGGCTCTGTCCAGGCCTCTGTAGTCGTATTTCTGCCTTGCTGATAACTTCATGAAGCCTCCGCACAGGCACATTCCATTTGCGAACACAACCTGTCGAGGCGTCCACTGCTTGTTTCCGAGATTTGCCCTCCCGCATGTTTGCCTTCTACCCGTGCCCTCAATCTTGGGATTGCCGCGCGGGTGATCCTCACCGTTCCTGGGTTGCCTTTTCTTGGCCAAAGCTCGCCATCAAGCCATTTCGGGTACCCCTTCAGCGAATCCTGGCGGGAAACAAGCGATAGCGATTTTAGATAGGAGTCCCCACAAAAATCCCCACAGTAGGGAAAAAGACAGGAACCTAGGAAATGCGCTAAGTCTTTACAGGAGAGTGGTGAACCGGGCAGGACTCGAACCTGCAACCCGTTGATTAAGAGTCAACTGCTCTACCATTGAGCTACCGGTCCACGGGTAATTCTTAATTTTACCTTGTTCTGAAATTGTTGTCGACTTGAAGTCGCAGCTAAACTTCACGTTCCACTGCGGTGTCTGTTCTTATTTGGCGCGCAGCACCGCCGCCAAATCCCGCGCTACCTGGCGCGCACGTTGCAGGTCGTGGGGATCGAAGGAGATGGCGGAAACGCGAGGGTGACCTCCGCCGCCGTACTTTTCGGCCAAGCTGGCCAGATTCTGATCGGCGGTGGCCTGATTCCAGGGGTTGGTGCCCAGCGAGACCTTGGCGCGAACAGGCGAGGCGCTGACGCTGACGGAATAAACGCATTCGGGGTGCAACAAATAAGGAATGAATTTGTTGTAGCCCTCCAGATCCATGTCGCTGACGTCGAAGAAAATCACGCCATCTTTGGCTTCGCAGCGTTGCCGCAGGATATCGATGGACTTGCGATGGCGCTCGAGCAAAGGGCCAAGGTGTTTGGCCACGATCGGCAGGTTGACCATCTCGGCGAGGGGCCGATAAGCCAGTTCCGGAATGATGCGAGCGGGAATGCCGTCCTCCGGCGCGGCCTCAATCACCAGAGCCAACTGCGTGGCGGGTTCGGTGAGTTCGGTGGCCGACTGCGGCGTGGGAAACTGCGCGCCGTCGATAATGTCGCCCCAATGGATCAAGTCTTCCAAGGGCTTAGTGTCGAAAGCAAACTTATCCTTCGTGACAGTGGCGATCAGTTTGGTGCAGGACTTGTAATCCGGCTCGTAATACATGTTTTTGCCTGGAAATGTCTTGAAGTATTCGGCGTCGGCAGGCGTCAAAAACGCGCTCTGGTGATGGTCGAACCACCAGGTAACCTTCGGAGAATTGGAATATTTGAAGTCGACGATGACGTTCTCGTCGCCATCGAACAGGCCATCTTCCCAGGGATGCTTGGCCTTGTGGGTCATGCCAGTGAAATGAAATTGCGCGTTGGCATCCTGGCGTTCGCGAAAAAAGCGGTAGAAGAGTGCGGCCGAGGCGGTGCCGTCGAAACAGCGATCGTGAAAACAGAGTCGGACATTGGTCATATGGACGTGCCTGCCGTACCTCCTCACTGCCGAAGCTGGAAGTAGAAGCAAAGCCCTTTACGATGTACGGGTCGACGCAGAATGTCAAGTGCAAACGGGCACTCGCAATGCGTTGACTTGGCGCTAACGTTAGCCTAACATCCCGTGACGACGGACCCTACCTAAACAAGCAATCTCTTTGCGGGAGCCCACGCATGAGTGACTGGATGTATGTGCAGGAGAACCCTGGCGAACAGCTTGCGCAACTGCACTATTTTTCGGTGCTGAAGGCGCAAAAAGGCTCTGAAATCTCCTTCCGCATCACGATCAAGGAATTTGCGACGCCGCCACCCGGGCAGCACGTGCGTTTTTTCGCGGAGGCGGATAAATCGCTGAACCAGCAGACGGCTCCGTTTGTGCCCTGCGGCTGGGGAAACTCGCTTTATGCGGCGCTGGGCGACTGCGTGCGGCTGATCCGGCAGTTTCCTTATGAGGGTGACGCGTGATCCTACATTTAAGCAAGCGGCAGATTCAGCCTGGCCTGACCGTAGTGGAAATGAGGGGTAGCGTGCACGCGGGCACGGATTGCCGGCGGGTGGAGCAGGAAGTGGACGGATTGATCCGGGCCAACGAACTGCGCGTGATTTTTGATTTGTCGCAAGTGACGCACATCGACAGCGCCGCAATCGGGTGCGTGGTGCGATGCCTGTCGCAACTGAAGAAGTTTGGCGGCTCGCTGCGGCTGGTGGGAGTGAAAGGAATGATCGAGGGCACGCTGAAGATGACCAAGGTCGACAAGATCATTCAGATTTACGCCACCGCTTCCGACGCGGCGCAAGACTTCCCCGCGCCTTCGGGAGGCAGCGACATTACCGCGACATAACAGCTTGCAGAATAAACATAATTGGTTGTCATCCCGAGCGCAGTGAATCTGCTTTTCGCAAATGCCAGGGCAAAAAGGGGATTCCTCACTCCGCAGACTCCGTTCGGAATGACAAAATGAGAGTCTTGCGCAAGCTGTTAATGGAGACTGTAAACGTTACGCACTGACGGTGTAGAACTCGTTTTTCGCGGCGCCTGATCTGAGCGTGAAGGGCGCGTTGAAGTACGGCGCAGCCGTCAATACCTGCTGCAGGTCGCCCTCATCCATATAACGGCGCTTGGGGATTCGCCGCTCCAAAAGGGCCAGATCCAAAGGTTCACGCCGAAATGGATAGGGATCGAGAGTGTAACGATTTTCTCCGACAGCCCGAAGCTGCCAATCGACTTCGCGCTCGTCGTTTAACGGCACACCTTCAATCGTGATATCGCCGCCTTCGCCGAGGCAGAAATATAACGACAAGCGATCGAGTGCGTCCAGCCGCTGCTGGTTAGCTTTGACCGCAGATTCATCGGTAAACGGCCTCATCGCCGGATCGTTGCGCAGATCCACCTTCAGGCGTAGCTGTTGAAGCCGTAAGCGCTGGACAAAGTCAGCGGCCACATGCTGCTCGTGGGATTTCACATATTTTGCGGAATAACCGGGCATAGTGGCGCGCGCGCGATCGTACAGATTCATGCAGTGGCCGGCAATCAACATGCCAGCGTAAAGGTCGGCTCGAACGGCGCGCTCAATGCCGCGTTGATACAGGGCAATATGTTCTTCTGTCGGCACGGTCATGAATGTGTACGGCACGAATGTTTTGGGATCGACGCCGGGCAGCATCTCCCATTCCTGCCAGCCATTATCATGTTCAGCCGCAGCCAGGCAGAACGATGCAAAGGGCTCAGGCCGCGCAAAAACCTCGTTGCCCCATTCGCGCGCAAAGAATCCAGAGAGAAACGCGTGATCCGTCTGGCGAATCACCACCATGGGGTCGCTGTGTTGCCGGACGATCATCGTTAGCGTTGCTTCCCTTCCACACCCACATTATCCGCTGACGCGTGGGCACAATCCAGCGCCGCGAGCGAAAAACTGGCGAATACGGGAGTTCCCGTACTACAAGTATTATCAAAACCAGGAGGCGGAGAGCGAGGGAACGGTCAGCCGCACACACAAATTCTACCGCTAGCGCCGGTCAATTTTTGTGCGGGTACAGAAAGAGGAATGGTCAAGCAACCTGGCGAGCCGCGGTCTGTTGGCATTCTTCACGCAGCGCGCGAATGAGAATCATTTCGACATCAGTGGCGTGCCAAGGGCTGCGCGTAATGTCAAACGCTCCCTTCTTGAGCGCCTCGAGATACAAATCCCATTCGCCGTGGCGAGTAGTAACAACCAGGCGAGGGATTTTATGGTTGAAATGGCGGGAATGAATCAGATCGGCATACGAACCGTCAGGCAGATGTTCATCGCAAAAAACAAGGTCCACTTCTTGGCGAGCCAGCACTTCCTCAGCTTGCAATCGCGTGGAGCAGCAGATCACATCGGCGGAAAGGCACTCGAGAGTGCGAATGAGCACTTGGCGAACTTCCAATTGAGAAGAAACGACCAGAACGCGAACCTGAGGTTGCTTCGGAGTTTGTGGCGTGTCGTCGAACGTCGCCGCAGGTTGGGTGTGAGCAAAAGAGGCCATGGCTGAAATAACCACCTTTCGCTGAGGAATGAGGGAGATGTTCATATATCCATTCCCACGCTACGCCAATACAGTCTTTCCTTTAGGGAACGGCTCATTGGTTGCGGAAAGACCTCGTTTTGTCATTCCGAATGGAGTCTGCGGAGAAAGGAATCTGCTTTTTCCTTGATGTTTTGCGAATCGGGATAGGGGGAGCAGTCGCCTGCTCACCCCTCCCACACCACCGTACAGGCGGGTCCGCATACGGCGGTTCAGCGAGTTGAGCCCTGACGGGCCGGAGGTTCGATTCGTCGCTCGCCACAAGGGCTTCGCCGCTCTGCAGGTTGCCGTTTCGGCTTCACCGTCTTCTGAACCTGCAAAACTCAGCCGAAGCTGATTGGCTGGCGCAGTGCCACCCGTGAGTTCGACGTTCTACTGCTCACTCTCACTGTTTGGGCCTTCCTCACTTTCGTGAGTACTACGCCCGCTGCTGACTTCTGCTGCAGGATCAGCGTGAGTTACTCCACGCTCAGTCTCGAATCCGAGACATGCAACAGATCTCCCGCGATAAGCTCGACTGCTTTCGATACGCGACCGCCGGATTTACCACCAGCGTCCTTGATGGATACGGACTTCGCGATCCTTTGCCCGCTCGTCCGACGCCGTAGGCCTCTAATCCAGTTCTTGTCCATCGGCCCGTATCTTTGCTCCACGCTTCCTCCAGACCCCACCTCACGGTGACGCCCTTGCGCTTCGCTATCCTTCACCTCCATCAGGTTGGGACGGGACTTCCACCCGCTAGCTGCCGAGCATGCGCGGCGTACAAAGCAGATCCCTCGCTGCGCTCGGGATGACAATCGATGTATTTTTTTTGCAAGCTGTTAATCAAAGGAAAAAACTTCGCACTTCAAAGATTCTCTTCACAATTTGATTGCGGCCAACTTCTTCAGGTCTTTCAGAAATTCTCGTTCCTGTTCGTGACGCGATTTTTCATCGGGAGCCCGCAAAATAGAAGACGGATGCACTGTGGCCATCACGTAAGGAGCGAGAGAGGACTCCAGCAGCTCGCCGCGATGTTCGGTTACACGAAAGGCGCGGCCGAGAAGGGCCTGCGCGGCAGTTGCGCCAAGGCACACGATCACCTTGGGCTTTAACGCGGCGATTTCCGCATCCAACCAGGGCCGGCACGCAGCAATTTCGCTGGCGCTGGGTTTCTTGTGAATGCGGCGCTTGCCTCGCGGCTCCCACTTGAAATGTTTGACGGCATTGGTCAGGTACACCTGCCTGGGATCGACGCCGGCTTCTTGCAATGTAGCTTGCAATAATTTTCCAGCCGGGCCGACAAAGGGTTTCCCCTGCAAATCTTCCTGATCTCCAGGTTGTTCGCCAACCATCATGATGGGGGCGCGCGAGCTGCCGTCGCCAAAAACCGTCTGAGTGGCATTGCGCCAAAGATCGCAATTCCTGCAGTCCTGGGCCTGCCGGGCTAATTCCTTCAACGAATGCGGCAGGAGCGGCAGTCGCGGCGAGGCTGCACTTTTTTTCGAGCGAGTCATTCATTGGTGTAGATGCTGGGGAAATCGCGAAAGTTTGACAAAGGCTACCGAGGAGAGGGAAAATAATCATGGCGAACAAAAAGCGAACACCCCCCCCTTCCTCGCCCTTGATTGCCATGCGCTCCTCTTCTGCCGCTTTACGTCTCCAGGTCGAATCCGCCCTTGCCGGGCGCGTACTCTCTCCCTTTCGGCTTCGCGAGCCGGAGGCCACTTGCACCGCTCCCACCGGAATCCCGGCGCTGGATGAAACCACAGGGGGCCTGCCGCGAGGAAGCCTGACAGAAATTTATGGCCCCGTTTCTTCGGGAAAAACTTCCATCCTTCTTTCGACGCTGGCAGGACGCACCAGGAATGCCGAAGCCTGTGCGCTGGTAGATGCGCAGGATGCGTTCGATCCGAATGTTGCGCAAGCCGCCGGCGTGCATCTCCAACAGATGCTCTGGGTGCGCTGCCGCAGCCTGGAGCAGGCTTTGCGTTCCACGGATTTGCTTCTGCATAGCGGAGGCTTCGGCCTGATAGCGCTGGACCTGGCGGACGCTCCCGCACGTGTGGTGCGGCAGATTCCGCTGAACGTGTGGTTCCGTTTGCGGCGCGCGGTGGAAAGCACGCAAACGATTTTGCTGGTTCTTTCGCAGGAATCGAACGCCAAAACCTGCGCTTCGCTGGTGCTGCGTTTGCAAAAAGAGGCGGCTGCGTGGTCGTTACACTCGAGGAACAACGCGGGACGAATTTTGCACACGCCCAGTTGCTTGTTGGATGGATGGACCAGCGAGGCGGAAATCGTTCGCACGCGCATTCAACGAGCGGCGCCACGCTATATCGACAAAAGTTCAGTTTCGCGCCAGGACGTTGGCGAAACCGTTCGCTTTGCAGTTTGCGCGGACCCGCGTCGCGAACACGAGCCAACTCTCCCCGTTCCCTCACCGGCAAGAAAAAAGGAAAGGAAACAGAATCCCGGTTGAGCGATTCCCTTCCCTCAACGGGTTTTTCGAAACGCTATGGCATTCGCTGCCATTTTTATTCCCAATTTCAGGTTGCAAGCGGTGGTGCGTTGCGAACCCGAACTGTCGATTCGCCCCATCGCGCTGATCGATGGCCCAGCGCCAACTTATCAGGTGGTGGCGGTCAACCGGCTGGCCGCGCGGCTGGGAGTGGCGGAAGGCATGACAAAAATAGCGGCGACACAATTTCCCGGCGTGGAAATCCGGCCGCGGGGAAAACTGCAGGAAACCACAGCGCATGCGGTGCTGCTGGATGTGGCGTGGTCGTTTTCGCCACGCATGGAAGACACTGCCGCGGATACGGTTCTGATTGATCTGCAGGGCCTGGCGGCGCTGTTTGGTTCGCACGAAAATATTGCGGCAAGCATGGTGGCGAAATGCGCGGAAATGGGACTGACCGCTCATGTGGCCATTGCCGCAAATGTAGAAACCGCGTGTGTGGTGGCGCGAGCTTTGCCGGGGGCTACGGTGATTCCGGAAAGCCAGGAAGCAAAATTTCTGGAGAGCCTGCCGGTGCAGATGCTTTCTTTGAGCGAGGAGCTTCGTGAAATATTCGAACGCTGGGGCGTGAAAACTTGCAAAGCGCTTGCTTCTCTGCCGGTGATTTCTCTTTCCGAATGTGTTGGGCAGGAAGGGGTGCGGGTACACGCCATCGCTTCCGGAGACGGAGTCAGATCGCTGGTGATTGCCGAGCCGGCGCATTGCTTCGAGGAATTTTTTGAACTGGAGGACGCGGTCGAGGATCTGGAGCCGCTTTCTTTTCTTCTGGGCCGCCTGCTCGACCAGCTTTGCGCGCGGCTTACCGCCCGATCGCTTGCCGTTCGCGCAATCCATCTGCATTTTACGCTGCAGCCTTCGTTTGAAAGCGCGTTCGACCCTTGCGGCAAAGCAATCCGCAAAAAAGAACTTTCCAACGATTATATTTGCGCGCTGGAAATGCCCGTACCTTGCCGCGACGCCAAACTCCTGCTGAAACTGGTGCGCTTGCGGTTGCAATCCACGCCTCCGCACGCGCCGGTACAGAAGATTCACATGCTCGCGGAGCCTTCGTTCCCGCGCGTGACGCAAGGCGGATTGTTCGTTCCCGAAGCGCCGGACCCCGAAAAACTGGAGCTGACCATTGCGCGCATCGCTCACGTGGTCGGCGAAGGCAATGTGGGATCGCCGCAGTTGACGGATTCGCATCGCCCAGATTCGTTCCGCATGCACAAATTTTCCGTGACGTCCGCATCCGCGTCTGCGCAGTCGCTCCCTCGTGACGGAACAGCGGAAACGAAAGTGGGATTCCGGGCTTATCGTCCGCCAGTCTTCACGAAAGTGAACTTGCGTGGAGGCCGCCCCACTCACATCGCGTTTTTAGGCCGTTCCGGAGAGGTCGTTCACGCTTCCGGGCCCTGGCGCACGTCGGGCGATTGGTGGGAAGACGATCCGTGGCAGCAGGACGCGTGGGACGTGGAAGTTAAGTTTGTTTACGAAACTCCGCCGTCGCAGGGTTTCTATCGCATTTGTTTCGATTCGCGGCAGAAACAATGGTTCGTATTGGGCGCATACGATTGATGTACATCGAACTGCACGCACGCTCGGCTTTTAGTTTTCTGGAAGGTGCCTGCACGCCCGAAGACCTGGTTCGCGCTTTTGCGGCGCATGGCATGCCGTCGATGGCTTTGCTGGACCGCGATGGCTTGTACGGCGCGCCGCGGTTTTATCTGGCGGCAAAAAAGCTGGAACTGACCGCGCACATCGGCGCCGAAGTTACCGCAACAACGGGAGGACGCTATTGCCTGCTTGTCGCTTCGCGCCTGGGCTATCAAAACCTTTGCCGGTTGATCACGCGCATGAAGTTGCGCGCAAAAAAAGGCGAAGGCGCGATCGATCTGGACGAATTGCGAGAGGCAAAGGACGGCTTGATCTGCCTGACCGGAGGCGATGAAGGGCCATTGGCGCACGCGTTGCGCACCGGAGGCGCCGAACAAGCCGCAAAATGCCTTCGCGAACTTTGCGCGATTTTCGGCCGCGAAAATGTCTACGTCGAGGTGCAGCGCCATTTTTCGCTGGAAGAAGAACGGCGCAATCAAGTCGCCATTGCGCTTGCGCGCTCGATGCAACTTCCGCTTCTGGCCACCAACGGTGTTTGTTACGCGACGCCTGACCAGCGCGAAATTCTGGACGTGTTCTCTTGCCTGCGCCACCACCGCGTGCTGGCTAATGCCGGCCGGTTGCTATCTTGCAACTCCGAGCGCTACCTGAAATCGCCGGCGCAAATGTCTGCTCTCTTTGCGGATCTGCCAGAAGCTATCGCCAACACCGTGGAACTGGCGTCGCGCCTGAAATTCACGCTGAAAGATCTGGGCTACCAATTCCCGGTGTATCCCACGCCCGACAACGAATCGCAAATCGCATTTCTGCGCGCGCGAACATGGGAAGGCATGGTGCACCGCTACGGAACAGGAAATGAAAAGGCCGCGCAGCAGATCAATCGCGAACTGGCGGTAATCGAAAAACTGGATCTGGCCGGATATTTCCTGATCGTGTGGGACATCGTTCGCTTCTGCCGCGAAAATAATATTCTCGTGCAGGGCCGCGGCTCTGCTGCCAACAGCGCGGTGTGCTACTCGTTGGGAATCACCGCTGTCGATCCCGTCAGCATGGAACTTTTGTTCGAGCGTTTTCTGTCGGAGCAGCGCGGCGAGTGGCCCGACATCGATCTGGACCTTCCCAGCGGCGACCAGCGCGAACGCGCCATCCAATATGTTTACCAGCGCTATGGAAAGCTGGGCGCGGCCATGACCGCAAACGTGATTACTTACCGTGGCCGTTCCGCGGCGCGAGAAATCGGCAAAGTTTTATCGTTTGATCCGGAAACGTTGAACCGGCTGGCCAGTCTGGTGGGCGCGTGGGAGTATACCGATTCAAAAGATACGTTGACGCGACAGTTTCAGGACGCGGGCCTCGACCTACAGCAGCATCGCATCCAAAAATTTTTCGAGTTGTGCCAGAAAATTCAGGATTTGCCGCGGCACTTGGGGCAGCACTCCGGCGGCATGGTGGTTTGCCAAGGGCAACTGGATTCCGTGGTGCCACTGGAGCCCGCCACGATGCCGAGCCGCGTCGTTGTGCAATGGGACAAAGAAGATTGCGCGGATATGGGCATCGTGAAAATCGATTTGCTGGGCTTGGGAATGATGGCGGTGCTGGAAGATTCGCTGCGGCTGATTCGCGAACACTATCGCGAAGAAATCGACCTTGGCCGCCTGCCTGCCAATGATCCCGCGGTGTACTCCGCGCTGCAACGCGCCGACACCATCGCCATGTTCCAGGTGGAAAGCCGCGCGCAAATGTCGTGCCTGCCCCGGCTGAGGCCAAAATGTTTCTACGATATCGTGGTGCAGGTGGCCATCATTCGTCCCGGGCCGATCGTCGGGAAAATGGTGCATCCGTATTTGAACCGGCGCTTGGGCCGCGAAGCTGTCGAAAGCCTGCATCCTTCGCTGGAGTCCACGCTGGCGCGCACGCTGGGTGTGCCTCTTTTTCAGGAACAATTGCTGCGCATTGCCATGATTGCCGCAGGATTCTCTGGCGGTGAAGCGGAAGAACTTCGCCGGGCCTTTGGATTCAAGCGCTCTGAAGCGCGCATGAAAGAAGTGGAAATCAAGCTTCGCCGGGGAATGGAAAATAACGGAATCACGGGAGAGACCCAGGACAAGATCGTTCGCTCCATCACTTCCTTTGCGTTATACGGATTCCCCGAATCGCACGCCGCCAGCTTCGCGTTGATCGCTTATGCCAGCGCGATTTTGAAATGCCATTATCTGGCGGCTTTTACGGCCGCCATACTGAACAACCAGCCCATGGGCTTTTACCAGCCCGCTACATTAATTAAGGATGCGCAGCGCCACGGTTTGCGCTTCAAGCCCATCGACGTGGCCAGTTCCGATTGGGATTGCCTGCTGGAGGATACGCCGGACGGGCTTCGCGTGCGCATTGGCCTGCGTTATGTGAAGGGATTGCGAAAGGAAGTGGCGCTGCAAATCTGCGAGCAGCGCCGCGTTCGTCCGTTCGATTCGATTGAAGATTTAAAGCAGCGCGTTTCCGAAATTCGCAAAGATGAGTTCCGCGTTCTTGCGGCTGTGGGCGCGCTGAATTTCATTTCCGGCAAAAAAGGATTTCACCGGCGCGATGCTTTATGGCAAGTGGAACGGTCCAGCCGCTGGTCGGGGCCGCTGCTGGCCGGGCAATCGTTAACGGAGAATCAAGTGGGCGAATCGTCGCCGCTCGACTGCATGAACCCCGAAGAACGGTTGAACGCCGATTTTCGCGGAACGGGCGTCACCATTGGGCTTCATCCCATGGCCTATCAGCGAAACGCTTTGCAGCGGCAGGGCGTTTCTCCGGCCGTTCAACTGCCGTCTTTTGCCGATGGCAAATTCGTGCGCGTGGCCGGCGCCGTGATCGCTCGCCAGCGCCCCGGCACCGCCAAGGGATTCGTGTTTCTAAGCCTGGAAGATGAAACCGGCGTCGCCAATATCATCATCACGCCGCAGCTTTTCGACGAAAGACATACGACGGTGGTGCACCATTCGTTCCTGATCATTTCCGGCGTGCTGCAGAATCAAGATGGAGTCGTGTCGGTAAAAGCCAGAACTGTCGAGCCGCTGCACACAGCAAACGCCGAGATTCAGTCCCACGATTTTCACTGAGACCTGCAATTCGTTCTGTTCACCAACGCATGGAAAATCACTGAAAACAACTTAGCGACGTGCAGGAGTGGCGGAACTGACAGACGTGCAAGACTTAGGATTTGATTTTGGCAAGTTGTGGTAGATTGTGGGGAGGCGTGCCTCTCTGGCGCCAGAATGGCACCGTCACCACTCCATTGAATGGACGACAAATGCTGAAATGACTCTTACGATTAAGCGGCCAAAAAGCGACGGCAGGTGTATCCATTGCCGCGAAGTACTGGTTAAGGCAACTGGCGACCATGTTTTTCCTAGCTCCTGGTATCCCGATTTCACTCCCCCCAACATTCAACGGTGGAAAGCACCAAGCTGTGAGCGCTGCAATGGGCAATTTGGAGCGATGGAGCAGGACCTTCTCGTCAGGTTCGGGCTCTGCATTGACCCGCGAAAAGCAGGTGCATCTGGCATCTCGAAAAAAGCCCTCAGCGCCTTGGGAATCGGAGTAAGCGGACTCAGTGAGAAGGAAATGCAAATCCGCAAAGCACTTCGAGACAAGATTCTAGGGAAAGCGAAAATCTACGACAAAGCGGCGGAGCCTTACCTCATCCCAGGGTTAGGTCCCCATGCTGGATTCCCTGTCGAGACGCAATTCCAAATTGAGATTCCTGCCGATGAAGTTTACGCGGTCGCAAAGAAAATTCTGCGCGGTTGCGAGTATTGGCTGGCGGGAGGACGCATCGTAGAGCCACCTTATGAACTTGAGGTGTTCATCCCCTCTGAAACGCCCGAAGAACTAGAAGCCCATCTGAAGTTCGGTCCTGACTACCTTGGTCCCGGCTGTCGAATACGCCGGGCAGTTCCCGCCGACGAGCCGGGAACGGCAATCTACGAAATTGTGATATGGGATACTTGGAAGCTGTTTTTCTCAATCCTCCCGCCAGAGAAGGCTTAGAAGGGATTTCCCACGAATCTCAGTGACGGGTGGCACAGGCTTAAGGCATTAGTGCAGCTCTGGGTGGCCCATCCTTGCTAGTTTGGTTTATGCAAGGGTGGGGTCTTGGGTTTTCTTCGCTGACCTTAAATTAATCCGCCAGCCCGCGCATGGTATCGGTGCCTGGCCGATGCAAGGGTCAAACTATCAATGCTTGCCAGCCTTAGCCGAGTTCCACTTTTCTTGTTCTTCGAGTATGCCCTTGATGTCTAACCTCTGCTCCATGTACTCGGGGATGGCTCGAACGAAATAGGTTCCTTGCACAGCCCACATGATGTCGTTCACATCTTGGCAGTAGCAGCAAGTCGCTGGACGTGAAGTCTCCGTCCCTCCGCCTTCGCCGACTACCAGAAATGGCTTTCCGCAACTCCTGCAGGTGACTTTGATCTCCATTACTGGCCTCTCCCTTCGCGTCATTCTATCCGGCTCACGCAAAAGTGTGCTCCTTGCGTCCAAATCTTGAATGTCTGGCGTACGGTTGTTTGCGAAGACTAGTCTGTTAGCGAAATTTCGACAAAATCCAACAACCGCTGCACGCCCCTCACTCGGAGATACTGGCAAGCATCGTAACCGATATTGTCCGTCCTTCCATCTTCGAGGGCAGCCAAGGTTTCATTTGGCGAGACCACCACAACTACCAGTTCACGTGTATCGCCAACATCAAAAGATGTACTTGTGCCAGACGAGTTCAACCAGACCGCGTAGTCTATTCTTTGTTCGGTGACCTTGTCAGCCGACTTAAAACTGATCGTCGCGACGACACTGTCGGCTTGCCCTACCGTACTATCGGGAATCGGTTGGTTCGTGAATCTCATAACCAACGCGAATATTGCATTCGTGCGTTCCTCGTCCTTCCGTGGCTCGTAGACGCCCTCTGTAGGGAAAGGACTCTGGTAAACGAATTTCTCTCTGGGACCCACATAAATGAGATTTGGCTTCGACTCGACATCTGATTCACCGCTCTGAACAGCCGGCCAGTAGTTGTTGTTTGTCGTGTGGTGGATGAACTGATCGCGGCCAGCGACTGGTGAGTCTTGCACCTTCGCCCCTTGTGCGTTCAACGAGGCACCATTCTGCTTCGGATTGCCCCGAATCCAATCCTTGAGGGCACTGACTCCAATACCGCTGAAAACCCACTCCCACCAACCCATGAGCGAATTTTATCACCGATTCCGCCGTTCCCGTTTGTCCTTACGGGTGGCCCAGGCCTAAACCATTAGTACAGTTCTGCGTGGCGGGCGGGTGGGGCAGGTGGCCCAGGCTTCAACCGCTAAGACGAAGTCGGGTGCCCATCCTCGTTTTTTTGAGGGTCCTGGGTTTTCTTTGCCGATTTGAAACTGATTCCGCCGAGTTCGCGCACACGGTGAAGGCTGCGGGTGGGCTGACATAAAAGTCAGCGCTACATGGAAGAGGAATCTTTTTGACTCAAAACCAAGAAAAGAGAGATTCCTCACTCCGCAGAGTCCGTTCGGAGTGACAAGTAAGTTTCTTCCCACCTCTGTCGCTTCGCTCGGAATGACAAGCCACTTTTCCGCAGGCTGTAAGACGGCGGTGAATTTTCGCGAGTACCGGCACGGCTGAACAAGGTTGGGGAAAAAACAAGAGCATTTCCTCAGGGGCTGAAGCCCAATGATAGCCAAGCACTTGTTGTCGGAGCTAAAGCTCCGACCCCCTAGCTGCTATTTCTCCCTGGCACTTCTCCCTGCTATGTCTCCCCGCTGTTTCTCCCTGCTATTTCTCCCTGCTATTTCTTGCCACTATTTCTCCCTTTATCGCCGGTATTTCTCCCTGCTCCTTCTCGCCGCTGCTTCTCGCCGGTATTTTTCGCCGCTCTGGCCAAACTCACCGCACTCCAAGTATCATCAAGACTGACCGTGCGGGAGTGGCGGAACTGGCAGACGCGCAAGACTTAGGATCTTGTGGGGTAACACCCGTGGAGGTTCAAGTCCTCTCTCCCGCACCACCACTGATTTTTGGCGTAGTGCGCTCCCCTTGCGCCGTGTCGGCGTTGTGAATGAAAATGCTCGCAGTTCTGAACCTTCATGCCGGAGTCATCCTTTTATGAATGAGCGCAGCGTCCGCGATGTTCTGAACCTGTACAATCCCGCTGATCCTCTGGAGAAAGCCTTCACGATTCCCGCGCCGTGGTATTTCGACAAACGCATCGAGGAACTGGAGCGCAGCAGCGTGTTCGCGGCGAACTGGCAAATGGTGGGACGGCTGGACCAGGTGAACGAACGCGGCGAATACTTCACCATCGATGTGAACGGCGAGCCGCTGATCGTGGTTCGCAGCGACGATGGCGTATTGCGCGCGTTCTTCAACGTGTGCCGCCACCATGCCGCCGCGGTGGTCCCGGAAGAAGTAGGTTGCGCAAAACAGTTTCGCTGCCCGTATCACGGCTGGACGTATGGAAATGACGGCGCGTTGAAGGGCATGGTGGAGTTCGACGGCGTGTGCAACTTCAACCGCGCGGACCACGGGCTGGTTCCGGTGCGCGTGGATAGTTGGGAAAACTTCATTTTCGTGAATCTGGATGGAACGGCCAGGCCGCTGCACGAATTTCTGGGCAAAGCGCCGGAACTGGTGGCGCCGCTGAAGCTGCAGGAAAATCTGCACTATTTCGATCGCCGCATCTACACGTTGAACTGCAACTGGAAGGTTTACGTGGACAATTATCTGGATGGTGGGTACCACGTGCCGCACGCGCACAAGGGACTGAACAGCGTGATGGAGTACACGAAATATACCATCGAGAATTTCGAACGTTCCTGCCTGCAGTCGAGCCCGCTGGATTCGTCGGGCGCGATGGAATCGTCGATTGGTTCCACGCGGCAGGGCCACGCCTTTTATTTGTGGGTTTACCCGAACTTCATGATCAACGCTTATTCCGGCGTGATGGACACCAACCTTGTCCTGCCCCTTGGCGTGGACAAATGCGCGGTGATCTTCGATTACTATTTCGCGGACCTCAGCGCCGAGGCCGAACAGCACCACCGGGAAAGCATTGCCGTGAGCGAAACGGTGCAGGACGAAGACATGGCTATCTGCGATTCGGTGCAGCACGGACTGGGTTCGCGCGCCTACCTGGCGGGGCGGCTGTCTGTGCGGCGCGAAGCGGGCGAACATCTGTTCCACAGATTGCTTCACGCGGATATGACCAAGGCGCTGGCACGTCCCCTGGCCGCAGACTGAAACGCTTCAAGCAGCTTGTTTGCAGCGCTACTCGAAGATGATGGTTTTATTGTTGTAGAGCAGAATTCTGTTTTCAATGTGCCAGCGAACGGCGCGCGAGAGCACCACCTTCTCCAGGTCGCGCCCCTTCTCGACAAGATCCTCCAGCGAATCGCGGTGCGTGATGCGCGTGACACCCTGTTCGATGATCGGGCCATCATCCAACACTTCCGTGACGTAGTGAGCGGTGGCGCCAATCAGTTTTACGCCGCGCTCGTAAGCCTGGTGATGCGGCTTTGCGCCAATGAACGCGGGCAAAAAGGAGTGGTGAATATTAATGATGGGCTGCGGGAAGTGCACGATGAAGTCGGTGGAGAGCACCTGCATGTAGCGAGCGAGGACCACAACGTCGATGTGCTGCTCACGAAGAAGCTCCAACTGCTGCGCTTCAGCTTGCGGCTTGTTTTCCTTGGTGACGGGAATGTGATGGAAGGGCACGCCATAGAAATCGGCGTCGCGTTTCGCGTCCAGATGGTTGCTGATGATCAGCGGGTAATCGCACTGCAGCTCGCCGCTGCGCTGGCGATAAAGCAAATCCACCAAGCAATGATCATGCTTGGAAACGAAGATGGCCACACGCGGACGGTAATTGCCCAGGGCGATGCACCAGTTCATACCGAACTTGTGAGCGATGGGGCCAAACGCGCCGTCGAAGTCCTTCAGGTCCAGACGGAATCCGTCGAGATCCCACTCGACACGCGCCAGGTAGTAACGCTCTTCTCCGGCTTGATGCTGCTCAAAGTGAAGAATGTTTCCGTCGTAACGGTAGATGAATTCGGCGATGGTGGCGTCGAGCCCTTTGCGGTCTGGGCACTGCACCAACAGAATGGCGCTGTTTCTCACGGCAGGTCTCCTGGCGGCCGGCCGATTCGATGCGAACGGAACAAAGCAACGGCGGGCGCGCGTATTTAGTTGGCCGCAAGGACTGGTGCGGTGATCCGCGGCATATAAAACTCGAAGAATTGGTCGGAGTCCGAGCGCAGGCACACTTGCGCGTTGGGCGCTCCCGCCTCGACCTTGGTGCTTCCCTGCTCGTCGACGCGAAGGCGCAACGGCGTGGTGGGGCACAGCTCCGGCTTGATGGCATAGGCGACGGCCACGGCGTCAAAGAGCGTGGGCGTAATCTGGCTGCCATAAGACCATTGATGGTAGAGCAGCGTGAGCGCATCGGTGATAGATGTTCCAGTGCTGAAAATTTTGGCGCGCTCCAGTTCCTGCAGCTTGATCTGCGTGGAATCGAGAGGCATGACGTAAAGTGGAACGCCAGAGGTGAACAGCTTTTGCGCGGCGGAAATGTCGCAAAGGATATTCCACTCCGGCTGAGGCTGCGGCTTGGCGGTGGGATAGTTGAAGCCGTCGTAGCCGCGGTAAACCGATCCGCCCATCAAGACAACGCGTTTGAGCTTGCGGAATGTGGCGGAATCGCGGTCAATGGCCTCGCCAATGTTAGTCTCTGGTCCGATGGCGATCAACGTGATCTCGTTGGGATGCTGGCGGATTTGTGCCAGCAGGAAATCCACGGCCGCGGGAAAGGTTCGATCGGGGCCGCGCTCCGCATATTTGGCTTGCGAGAAAGTAAGCTTGCCATTGGCCGGGTACTTTTCGGTTCCAACTGCGATGGGGATGTCGGTACGCCCGGTTTCCTGCAGGAATCGCGCGACCAGCTTGGCGCGAAGCGGAGTATTGCCCCAGGCGGTGGTGATGCCGAGGATCTTCAACTCCGGGCTTTGCAGGGCTAGCGCGACTGCAAATGCGTCGTCGACGTCGTCGCCAATATCGGTATCGATGATGACAAGCTGCGGCGTGGTTTGCGCAGGCGAGGAGGTCTGACGCGACTGGCCGTAAGAAGAGGACGCAAGCAGAACCACGATAAGGAAGGCGAGCGGAAAATGAGTTGTCGCGCGGCTGGCGATCCTTTCGTTCAGCGTTACAGCGTCACTACCTGGCGCGATCATATTCTTCGTCAACCTCGGCTTCGCGAAAAGCAAACCATCCTGCTGGCGGTACGTCTGTAAAGGGGATAGTACCCCGATTCCGCGAATTTGCAGCCAGGTGCCCGAGTTTGAGACGCTATATGATTCAAGGTGAGTTAAGAGGGAGAGAGAGCATGTCCAAGATGACGAAAGCGGTTGCAAGCCGGGTGATCGCATGCTTGGTGACCACGGCCCTGTTTCTGGGGACAACTGCCTCCGGCCAGTCCGCAGCGGCAGCACACAAGTTGCCGACGATTCCATTTGAGAAGTACAAATTGAAGAACGGCCTTGAAATCATTCTCTCGGAAGATCACACGCTTCCTCTTGTCTCGGTGAACATCTGGTACCACGTGGGGCCCGCGAATGAAAAAGCCGGGCGCACGGGATTTGCACATCTTTTTGAGCACATGATGTTCGAAGGATCGCAGCACGTTGGCGCAAAGGCGCATTTCGGCTACCTGGAAGCGGCGGGCGCCACCGAAATCAACGGCACCACGAATTTCGACCGCACCAATTATTACGAGACGGTGCCGTCCAACCAGTTGGACCTGGCGCTGTGGCTGGAAAGCGATCGCATGGGCTACTTGCCGGGAAAGCTGGACATTCAGAACCTGGCGAACCAGCGCGACGTGGTACGCAACGAACGGCGTCAATCCACGGAGAACACGCCATACGGGCTGGCGGAAGAGGGTCTGTACCACGAACTGTTCCCGAAAGATCATCCGTACTACCCGGCGGTGATTGGATCGCACGCCGACGTGGAATCGGCAAAGCTTGAGGATGTGCGGGAATTTTTCCGCCAGTATTACACGCCCAACAACGCCACAATGGCGATCGTAGGTGACTTTGACAAGAACAAGATCAAGGCGCAGGTGGAGAAATATTTCGGCACGATTCCAGAAGGGCCCACAGTGCCGAAGATTACCGTAACCACGCCACCAATTACTTCGGAACGCCGCGCCACGATTACTGATCAAGTGGAACTGCCGCGCGTGTACATCGGATGGATCACGCCGCCGGTGTTTCAACCGGGCGACGCGGAGAGCGATCTGTTCTCCGTGATTCTGGCAGGAGGAAAGAGCAGCCGGTTGTACAAAACGCTGGTGTACGACAAGGAGATTGCCCAGGACGTTTCTGCGAGCGTGGAAGATGCGCGGCTGGGCTCCATCTTTGAACTGGAAGTGACCGCGAAGCCGGGCGTGAAGCCCGAGGACCTGGAAAAAGCGATTGATGAAGAAATGGACAAGCTTCGCAAGGAAGGTCCGACGCAGGCGGAAGTGGATCGCGCGCGAAACGTTACGGAGACGGGCCTGATCCGCGGATTGCAACGCACCAATGGCGTGGCCAATCGATTGAACTTCTACAACCAGTACGCAGGAACTCCCGACTATTTTTCGAAGGATGTGGCGCGCTACGACGCGGTGACTCCGGCGGACGTGAAGAACGTAATTGGGAAGTATTTTGCCAAGAATGAAAGCGCGGTGGTTTACGGCGTGCCGGGCGAAAAGAAGATCACCGACGTTCCAAAGACTTCGGACGAGGAAAATAAGAAACAGGCGGAAGAAGCGGGACCGAGCAAGAGCGCCATGGCGGACGAAGCTTGGCGCGCTACGCCTCCTCAGCCGGGGCCAGTGCCGACATTCACGTTGCCAGTGCCAAAGCAAGTGAAGCTGCCGAATGGGTTGACGGTGCTGCTTGTAGAGCGCCACAACTTGCCGATCGTCGCGGCGACACTATTTAGCATGAGCGGAAGCGAATTGAATCCAATCGATAAGCCCGGACTATCTAGCTTCACTGCAGGAATGTTGCGCGAAGGAACAACGTCGCGGTCGGCAATCAAGTTTGCGGAAGATACGGACCAGATTGGGGCATCGCTGGAATCAGAAGCAGGCTACAGCAGCGCGTATCTGACATTGTCCACGCTGGCCTGGAACGCCGACCCCGGTTTCGATCTGCTGGCAGACGCGACCTTGCATCCGGCATTCGACGCCAAAGAAATTGAACGGCTGCGCAGCCGTCGCGTGACCGCGGTGCTGCAGGAAAACGACGATCCGGGCACCATCGCGTTTCGCACGGTGGACAAGATCCTGTATCCCAACAGCCCCTACGGTTTCTCGATTCTCGGCACCGAGGCATCGAACAAGGCGATCACACGCGACGATATGATGGCCTTCTGGAAGCGGGGCTACGTTCCCTCGAATTCCGTGCTGGCGGTTTCCGGAGACGTGAACGAATCGCAACTGGCGGAACTGACACGCAAATATTTTGGCAAATGGTCGGGCCCCGATTTCAAAACCAAGGCTCCGGCGACGCCGGCGGCGCCCACGCCTTCCGTGTCAATCGTGGACAAGCCGGGCGCGCCACAAACATTTTTGACGCTTGCAAGCTTGGGAGCCAGCCGCAACACCCCGGACTACCTTTCGCTTGAAGTGATGAATACCGCGTTGGGCGGTCTTTTCTCCAGCCGGATCAACATGAATTTGCGCGAAGAGCACGGCTACACATACGGCTCATTCTCTTCGTTTCAATACCGGCGCGGCGTAGGGCCTTTTCTTACCGGAGGCGCGATTCGTACAGACGCAACGGCACCCGCTGCCAGTGAAATTTTCAAGGAACTGAAACGCATCCGGGAATCCGAACTCACGGCTGATGAGTTGAGAAAGTCGAAGGACTCTTTCTCGAAATCATTGGTGGGCAACTTCGAGACTACCGACGCGATTTCCTCCACCATTGGCCTGCAATTTGTTTTTGGGCTGCCGCTGGAGTATTACCGCGATTTGCCGGCACAAATTGACAAGGTGACCTCCGCGGACACGCTGCGCGTGGCGAAGGAGTACCTGCATCCGGAAGCGATGATCGTTGTGGCTGTTGGTGATCGCGCAAAAATCGAGCCAGGGCTGAAAGAGCTGAAAGTGGGAGAGGTAAAGGTCGTTCAGTAGGGCGGGGCTGAAGCATCCGCAGCACTTCCGACGTTGAAAATCTGAAATTCGCGGATGTGCGCTTGCGCGGATGAAGAAACAATGTTCAGGCGGAGGCGAGATGCGGTGACGGGCACGAAGTGGTCGATACGCTTGTGACCGATGGCGCTGCCTTCGACGAGGACCTTCCAACTGGAGCCGGTCCATGCGTCGATGCGGAAACGCTCGACGTGCTGTCCATCGTTGAGCCACTCCATCAACAGGGTATGGTCAAACGTTACGGGCTTTGGAAAATTGACCTCAAGCAGAGCGCTGTGAGACCCAGTGGGAGCCGACCAGAAGGTATCGGGATTTCCGTCCAGCGCGGCCTCGGTGTCGCGCTCTATAATGTGACTCTTCATTAGATTTTCGTCGTAGCGCTTGTGAATGGCTGCGCCGAATTCTTCCAGGCGCTTTACATCGGCGTCGGGCAGCAAGCCGCGGCGGTCGGGAGCAAGCCCTAGCATTAATTGGCCGCCGTGCCCGATGCTCTCCTCGTAAGTGGTGACCAGTTCCGGAACCGACTTGAGCGTAGCTTCATCGTTGGGATGCCAGAACCAGTGTTTCTTGTGCAGCGGGGTGTCCGCTTCCACGGGCCGCCAGCGAAGATAACCGTGGCGATCGAGCACGTTCCAGTTTTCATAAGGAATGGTGCCGTCCTCATTGCCTGCCCAGCGAATATCGGCATACTCCAGGAGCGCCGCATCGGCAAAGACCAGAGTGTTGGGCTGGTAGACGCGGAGGCCTTCGAGAATGCGAGAGAAATTGTAGACGTGGCCGGCGCTGCCCGCTCCATCCAGCCAGAACTCCACGAAGTTGCCGTAGCCGGTGCTCAGTTCATCCAGTTCCGCCATGTAGTAATTGTCGTACTCGGCGGAGTTGGCGTATTTGGGTTCATGGCGATCCCAGGGAGAAAGATAAACGCCGAATGCCAGGCCGGCTTTTCGGGCGGCTTCGGACACTTGGCGCACCATGTCACCGTTGCCGTTCTGCCAGGGGCTGCTTTTCACGCTGTAGTCGGTCTGCGCGGTTGGCCACAGACAGAAACCATCGTGGTGCTTGGCCACGAAGACGACATACGTTGCGCCGGCGGCTTTGATGGCGCGCATCCATTGATCAGGATCAAACTGCATGGGCGCGAATACTTGGGGATTGGCGGTGCCGTCGCCCCACTCGCGGTCTAAAAAGGTGTTGGTTCCGAAATGAATGATGACGCCGAATTCCAGGTCCTGCCACTCGACTTGTTGTGGCGAGGGCTTGATGTCGGTGAAGTTCTGGGCGCAAGTGGCGGGAGTCGGCGCGAAGCAAGACAGCGTGAGAAGTGCTGCGCGCATCGCGGTGGAACGGAAGGCACGAAACATAAGGTAGTGGACCTCGTTTTCCGGTTACTTACGGTGAGTAGTATCGTACAACGCGATTGCCTTCAGAACGCGGTGAGATAAACGTGGCGAGCGGGCCCGGCATGGTTCGTTGACCATTGGGTAAGCGTCACCTATACTTTTGGTTGGGGTTTTTGCTGGCCCGCCGGAGTACCGCAGGGAAATTCCTGAAGTTTCCGCAGACAGAGCGGGATGACACACGCAAGTCGAGCGAGTTTGCATTCGACTGCGTTCCGCACTTTTGACCGGCGAATATTTTGCGCCGACAGGGAGAAATGGAAATGGCAGACGAGAATTGCCGGAGAGAACTGGAGCTGGAGATTCCGGCGGAGGAAGTATCCAAAGCCACGGAAAAAGTGGCAAAAGAGTTTGCGAAGATGGCGCGGGTTCCGGGATTTCGTCCCGGCAAGGCGCCTATCGCGCTGATCAAAAAGCGCTTTGCGGATGACATTAAGGGTGAAGTTCTGCAGACCCTGGTTCCGGGAAAGGTCGAGAAAGCCGTAGCGGAGCAGAAGCTGACTCCCATCTCGCAACCTCAGGTGGACAAACTGGAATTCGTGGAAGGGCAGCCGGTAAAGTTCCGGGCCACGTTTGAGGTGTTGCCGGAGTTTTCGCTGGGCAACTACAAAAACCTGGAAATTGAAATGCCGGAAATGACCATCGGCGACGAAGACGTCGACAAAACCCTGAAGGAAATGGGTGAACGCGCCGCCACGTTCGCGCCGGTGGAAGGCCGCGAAGTGCAGGACGGCGACTACGTGCAGATCAAGCTGATTGGCACGCCGGAAGGCGGCGGTGAACCACTGAAGGCCGACAGCGTCCTTTGCCACGTGGGCGCGGAAGAAACCATGGCGCCGTTCAATGAAAACCTGCGCGGCGCGAAAGTGGGCGACCACAAGGATTTTGACGTTACCTACCCCGCCGATTATCCGGATGAGAAGCTGGGCGGGAAGACATTTCATTACTCCGTGGATGTGCTGGGCCTGAAGACCAAGTCCATCCCCGAACTGAACGACGAATTTGCCAAAGATGTGAGCGACGCCGGCTCGCTGGACGAACTGAAGACGAAGGTTCGCGAGAGCCTGGAACACGAGCGCGACCATCGGCAGAAGGACTTGCAGCGGGAAAAGGTGCTGGCGGAGCTGGTGAAGCTGCACGAATTCCCTGTTCCGGAAGCGCTGGTGGAGCATCAAATGGACGTGCGGTTAGAACGTGTGGTGCGCTCGCTGGCAAACCAGGGAGTGGACCCACGGGCCGTAAACGTGGATTGGGTAAGCTTGCGGCGCAAGCAGGAAGACCGCGCGAAAGATGATGTGAAGGCGGAGCTGGTGGTGGACCGCATCGCGACGGAAGAAAAGATCGAAGTCACCGACGAGGAGCTGCAGCACGAGCTGGAACATATGGCCGGACACAGCGGGCAATCAGCCGAGGCTTTGCGGGCAAGTTTGACAAAGCAAGGCACGCTCGATAGGATGAAAGCGAAGCTGCGAAGCGACAAAACTCTCGACTGGCTTGCGCAAAATGCAACAGTAAAGACCGTCGCCGCGGCGAGCGCCAAGTGAAATTAACCCCGCTCTGCGAGTTGAACTCTCACCCATGAAAAACTACGAAGATCCAGTCTACCGCGCGACAACTCTGGTCCCGATGGTCGTGGAACAGACCAGCCGGGGGGAGCGCGCGTACGACATTTATTCGCGCCTGCTGAAGGAACACATCATCTTTATTGGAACGCCGATCGACGACCATGTGGCCAACCTGGCTACCGCTCAAATGCTGTTTCTGCAGGCCGAAGACCCGGAGAAGGACATTCAGCTGTACATCAATTCGCCGGGCGGGTCGATCACCGCGGGGTTCGCGATTTATGACACCATGCAATTCGTGAAGCCCGATGTGGTCACCACCTGCGTGGGCCAGGCCGCATCCATCGCTGCGGTGCTGCTGGTAGGCGGGGCGCCGAAGAAGCGCTTCTCTCTTCCCAATTCCCGGATTCTGATTCACCAGCCGTGGATGAGCGGGCTGGGCGGCCAAGCCACCGATATCGACCTGCACGCCAAAGAAATCCTGCGCATGCGGTCCACCATTAATCAATTGCTGGCCAAACATACCGGGCAGCCCGTGGAGCGCATCGAAAAGGACGTTGAGCGCGACTACATCATGAATCCGGAACAGGCCAAGGATTACGGGATGATCGATGAGATCATCTTCAAGCATCGCTAACAGGAGCACTGCAGAAATTACGCGAAATGCCCGAGTTGAGGAGCAGCAAAGCGCGTTCCTGATTGAGAGCACAGTTGCGAGATTCTGTTTCGTCCCGGGGAAGATTCAGCCTAAAATGGCAGATACAGCCTCCGGGTGTGTGCCGGAAATAAGGACTGCGAACACGTGAAAAAATACAGCCCAGATGAACCGCTTCGCTGTTCCTTTTGCCACAAGACTCAGGAACAGGTGGAAAAGCTGATCAGCTCGCCTTCGGACTATCCGCGGGCGTACATCTGCAACGAGTGCGTGGGTGTTTGCCAGACCATTCTGGAAGACGAGAAGCGCGAACAAGCAGCAGCACCGGCGCGCAGGCTGCCACGTCCTCCGGAGATCAAACAATTTCTGGATAGCTACGTGATTGGGCAGGACCGTACGAAGAAGAAGCTGGCGGTGGCGGTCTATAACCACTACAAGCGCATTTTCCTGAACAAGCAGCCAGGCGAAGTGGAACTGAGCAAGTCCAACATTCTGCTGATCGGGCCGACGGGTACAGGCAAAACGCTGCTGGCGCAGACGCTATCGAGGATGCTGGATGTGCCCTTCGCGATTGTCGACGCTACCACGTTGACGGAAGCCGGGTACGTAGGCGAAGACGTCGAGAACATCATTTTGAAGCTGTTACAAGCCGCCGACGGCGATGTGCAGAAGGCGCAACAAGGCATCATCTATATCGACGAAATCGACAAGATCGCCAAGAAGGACGAGAACCCGTCGATTACGCGGGACGTGAGCGGCGAGGGCGTGCAACAGGCGCTGCTGAAGATTCTTGAGGGAACCGTCGCGAATGTTCCTCCGCAGGGCGGGCGTAAGCACCCGCATCAGGAATTTACCCCTGTGGACACCACGAACATCCTATTTATATGCGGCGGAGCGTTTGTCGGGCTGGAAAAGATAATTGAGAAGCGCGTTGGGCGGAGGTCATTGGGCTTTCACACCGATGCCGCGCCTACGACACCGCAACGGCGCAACACGGAGTTGCTGGAGCAGGTGCAGCCCACCGACATGATTCGTTACGGGCTGATTCCGGAGTTTGTGGGGCGCTTGCCTGTCGCCGGAGTGATGAGCGACCTGGACAAGGGCGCCTTGATGAAGATTTTGACGGAGCCGAAGAACGCACTGCTGAAGCAATATCAACGCTTGTTTGAGTTTGAAAACGTTCGGCTGCGTTTCACCGACGACGCTTTGGAAACCGTGGCGGAGTTGGCACTTCAGCGCAAGGTGGGAGCCCGCGGCTTGCGTATGATCCTGGAAGACCTCATGCTGGAATTGATGTACCACCTGCCGATGCAACGGAAAGTACGCGACTTCGTGGTCAATGCGGACATGGTGCGGGGACGCGAAATCAATTGGAGTTTGCTCGAGAAGGCCGGATAGCGGTTTTTTCGGGCTCTGAGGAATTTCAGGGGCCTGCATGTTTACTCGCGACAAGCAAGAAATGAAACGCGTTCCGATGATGCCGGTTCGCGATATGGTGATTTTCCCGCAACAGATGACGCCATTCATCGTGGGGCGCGAAGCTAGCGTCCGTGCGCTTGAAGAAGCACTGACGGGCGAGAAAAAGATATTTCTATCCACGCAGCATGACGCTTCCATCGATGATCCCAAACCTGAAGAAATCTATGCTGTCGGCACGCTTGCCAACATCGTGCAGAGCGTGAAGCTGCCTGATGGCAACATCAAGGTGCTGGTTGAGGGCGTCGAGAGAGCACGTGCGCTGTCGATCAGCACGGACGAAGGATTTTTCCGGGCAAACCTGCGTTTACTGGCGGCAAAAATCGAGAGCACGCCGCAAGTGGAACAGTTGGTGCAAAAGGTTACCGGGCTTTACGAGCAGTTCATCAAGCTATCGCAGAGCCTGAATTACGACACCATGATCGCCGCGGCGCGCGTGGATGATCCTGCGCGCCTGTCCGACACGATTGCGGCGAACCTGCAACTGCCGGTGGACGAGAAGCAGGACTTGCTGGAGACCGCGGACCCGCTGGAGCGGCTGAACCGCATCTGCGACATACTGGAAATTGAGCTGGAGAAGCTGAACGTCGACCGCAACATCAACACGCGCGTAAAGCGTCAGATGGAGCGGGCGCAAAAAGAGTATTACCTGAACGAAAAGCTCAAGGCTATTCAGAAGGAATTGGGGCGCGGCGAAAAGAACGAGACCGACGAACTGAAAAAGAAGATCGACGCTGCCGGCATGCCCAAGGATGTGCACGACAAGGCTGCCGCTGAACTGAAGCGCCTGGAACTGATGCCGCCGATGTCGGCGGAATCGACGGTGAGCCGCAATTATATTGACTGGCTGCTCGCGGTGCCCTGGAAGAAACGCTCCAAGGAAATTCGCGACATTAGAGCCGCCGAAGAAATTCTGAACAAAGAGCACTATGGCCTGGAAAAGGTGAAGGAACGCATCCTGGAATTCCTGGCGGTGCGGCAACTGGTAAAGAATCCCAAGGGTTCGATCCTGTGCTTTGTGGGACCTCCGGGCGTCGGCAAAACGTCTTTGGCCATGTCGATCGGCCACGCTACGGGCAGAAAATTTGTGAGAGTTTCGCTGGGCGGAGTGCGGGATGAGGCCGAAATTCGCGGTCACCGCCGCACCTACATCGGTGCGTTGCCAGGCCAGATCATTCAAATGATGAAGAAGGCCGGCACGACAAATCCGATCTTCGTGCTGGATGAAGTCGACAAAATGTCCACGGATTTTCGTGGCGATCCATCCGCGGCGCTGATGGAAGTGCTGGATCCAGAGCTGAACCACGCATTTACGGATCATTATCTGGACGTGGAATACGATCTATCGAAGGTGATGTTCGTTTGCACTGCCAACGTGCTGCATACGGTGCCGCAGCCCTTGCAGGATCGCATGGAAATCCTGCGCCTGCCAGGTTATACGGAACAGGAAAAACTGGAAATTGCCAAGCGCTTCCTGGTAAAGCGCGCGCAGGAAGTGACGGGCCTCTCGGACAAGAATTTGACTTTCACGGACGAAGGGCTGTTGCACCTGATTCGTCATTACACGCATGAAGCGGGAGTCCGCAACCTGGAACGCGAGATTCAGAATATCGCGCGCAAGATGGCGCGGCGCGTGGTGACCGAGGGCAAGGATTCCAAGAAGGCTGAAATTACGCCCGAGAATGTGAACGAATTCCTGGGCGTGCTGAAGTACCGCGAATTCTGGCTGGAGAAGCACAATGAAGTGGGCCTGGCTACGGGGCTTGCGTGGACGGAAGTCGGCGGGTCTGTGCTGGTGACCGAAGCGGCAATCATGGAAGGCAAGGGCCGGTTGACACCGACGGGGAAACTTGGCGAAGTGATGCAGGAATCGGCGCAAGCAGCGATGAGCTATGTGCGTTCGCGCACCGCGACGCTGGGCTTGGCGAAGGATTTCTACCGCAGCATCGATATTCACGTGCACGTGCCCGAAGGCGCCATCCCGAAGGACGGGCCGTCCGCCGGGATTACCATCTGCACGTCGATTGTCAGTGCGCTGACAAGGATTCCAGTACGCTGCGATTTAGCCATGACCGGGGAAATTACCCTGAGGGGCAAAGTGCTGCCGATTGGGGGCGTCAAAGAGAAGCTGCTGGCAGCCCACCGAATGGGCTTGCGTACTGTGATACTTCCGAAGGATAATGAAAAGGACCTTGCAGAGATCCCTCAGGAGATTCTCTCCAGCCTCAAGATGCATTTCGTAGAAACAATGGATGAAGTCTTGCAGATTGCGCTGGAGAGCCCGATTGTGCCGCTTGAGCACACTGGGGTTGCGCCCGTCGCGGATGCGTTTACGAAGCCCGGGGCCGATAAAGATTCGAGTTTGACCAACTAAGCAGCTTATTCAGGCACGGCCCGCACCCGCGGGTTGACTTTGGGACCAGGCCTGGAGTTGCTACCGGTTGCAGACAGTTTGGTTTGCCCACCCTGGCGGGGGATTCCACCCGGCAGACGGTATACCACCACGCAGTCCATTCCGGAAATGCATTGGGTCAAGGTTTAACCATCAACAAACAACTAAAGTCAGGAACTATGGCAAAAGAAACGAGTCCAGAAGCAAATAATCAACCGAGTATCAGCTTGGCTGAACTCAAAGAAAAGAACATCACCGATCTCGCGAAGATCGCCAAGGAATTGAACATTCCCGGCGCCAGCGGATTGCGCAAACAGGAACTGATCTTCCAGATCCTGCGCGCACAGACCGAGAAAAGCGGCCTGATCTTCTCAGAAGGCGTACTGGAATGCCTGCCCGACGGCTTCGGCTTCCTGCGCGCCCCAGAGTACAACTATCTGCCGGGGCCGGACGACATCTACGTTTCGCCGTCGCAAATCCGCAAGTTCGATTTGCGGACCGGGGATACTGTGTCGGGACAAGTCCGTCCACCAAAGGATGGCGAGCGCTATTTTGCGCTGATCAAAGTGGAAGCGGTTAACTTTGAAGACCCGGAAGTTGCGCGCAACAAGATATTCTTCGACAACCTGACGCCACTGTATCCGCAGGGCCGGCTGAAGATGGAAACGGCGAAAGAGAACCTGACCGGGCGCGTGCTCGACCTGCTGTGCCCTGTCGGCAAAGGGCAGCGCGGACTGATCAACGCACCGCCACGCACCGGCAAAACCATGATGCTGCAGTCGATCGCCAATTCCATAACCGTCAATCATCCGGAAGTGGCGCTGATCGTCCTGCTGATCGACGAGCGTCCGGAAGAAGTGACGGACATGCAGCGCACCGTGAAGGGCGAAGTGATCAGCTCGACGTTTGATGAACCGCCGCAACGCCATATTCAGGTAGCGGAAATGGTTCTGGAAAAGGCTAAGCGCCTGGTGGAACACAAGCGCGACGTGGTTGTGCTGCTCGACTCCATCACGCGTCTTGCGCGCGCCTACAACGCGGTTACGCCCCCTTCGGGGAAGGTTCTGTCGGGCGGTATTGACGCCAATGCGTTGCAACGCCCACGGCGCTTTTTTGCGGCCGCTCGAAATGTGGAAGAAGGCGGCTCGTTGACGATCATCGCCACCGCTTTGATCGATACCGGAAGCCGCATGGACGACGTGATTTTCGAAGAGTTCAAAGGCACCGGCAACATGGAAATCTATCTCGACCGGCGACTGGCGGATAAGCGCGTGTTTCCGGCGATTGATATTCAGCGTTCCGGCACTCGTAAGGATGAATTGCTGCTGCCGCCGGATGAGCTGAGCCGCGTGTGGGTGCTACGTAAGGTGCTGAGCCCGCTTTCGACCGTGGAGGCCATGGAGTTGCTCCTCAGCCGCCTGACCAAGTCGAAAACGAATGCGGAATTTCTTAACTCGATGTCCGCTCCTGTCTGAGGAGTTTGCTCTCAAACCGCGTCCCCCTTTGCTCAGGCAAAAAGTTGGCGTGTTTTCCGTGGAGCGGCCATGAAGCGGAATAAGCGCCGTGACGCTGTGAATCCGAGGGGACGCTTCTATGCACGAAAAGTTTATCGCGCGTCAACCCATCCTCGATACGCGGCTGCAGGTATTCGCCTACGAATTGCTGTTCCGAGGCGGTCCGCAAAATAGCTTTCAACCGTTCGCCAACGCCGCTTCCAGCGTGATCGCGGACTCGATCACGCTTTTCGATCTGGACATGCTCACCGGCCATGCGCGCGCATTCGTGAACGTAGACGAAACGGCTCTGCGTTTAGGAGCGCCGCGTTTACTGCCTGCGGAGCGCATTGTTGTGGAGATCCTGGAGACGGTGCGCCCCACGGAAGAAATTCTCGGCGCTTGCCATGACCTCCGTTCCGCCGGGTATCAACTGGCGCTGGATGATTTTGTGGATTCGCCGGAGATCGCGCCGCTGGTGGAGTTCGCTAGCTTCCTGAAAATTGATTTCCAGATGTTCGATGCGCGTGCCCGAAGCGAGCTTGCGCGGAAATACAGGGACAACCACATCCGCCTGCTGGCGGAAAAAGTAGAAACCGAGAGTGAGTTTCGTGAAGCCCGCGACCTGGGCTTTTCTTATTTTCAAGGTTACTTCTTCTGCAAACCTTCAATGGTGGAAACTCGTGAAATTCCGGGTAATAAGGCAATCCAGTTGCAGCTTCTCGCGGCCGTCGCGGCTCCCGAGCTTCGCTTTGACATCATCGAAAATCTGCTGAAGCAGGAACCTTCGCTGCTCTACCGGCTGCTTCGCTATTTGAATTCGCCCATTCTTGGCTTGCGGTCCGAAGTCCGCAGCGTTCGCCATGCCATCGTGCTGCTTGGCGAAAATGAATTCCGGCGTTGGGCCTCCATCTTTGCGATTATTTCCATGAGCGCAGGCAAATCGCCGGAGTTGATCCGCACGGCCCTTACTCGCGCGTTTTTCTGTGAAGAGTTGGCCGCAGCCGCGGGACTGCGCGAAAAAGCCGCCAGCCTTTTCCTGATGGGACTTCTCTCCGTGACCGACGCGCTGCTGGACAAACCGATGCACGAGGTTTTGAAAACGCTTCCTGTGATTCCGGAAGTGAAAAATGCGCTATGCGGCGGCACAAACCGTTTTCGCGAGGTCTATGAAATGGCGCTTGCCCTGGAACGGGCCGAGTGGATCAGGCTTTCCGACATCGCCGCGCGAATCGGTTGCGATGAATCGAAAATTCCCGACTCGTACCTTTCCGCACTTCTGCGCGCCACTTCCATCGGCGCCTGATTCCTGCCAAAATCGGGATAGGGGGAGCAGTCGCCTGCTCACCCCTCCCACACCACCGTACAGGCGGGTCCGCATACGGCGGTTCAGCGAGTTGAGCCCTGACGGGCCGGAGGTTCGATTCGTCGTTCGCCACAAGGGCTTCGCCGCTCTGCAGGTTGCCGTTTCGGCTTCACCGTCTTCTGAACCTGCAAAACTCAGCCGAAGCTGATTGGCTGGCGCAGTGCCACCCGTGAGTTCGACGTTCTACTGCTCACTCTCACTGTTTGGGCCTTCCTCACTTTCGTGAGTACTACGCCCGCTGCTGACTTCTGCTGCAGGATCAGCGTGAGTTACTCCACGCTCAGTCTCGAATCCGAGACATGCAACAGATCTCCCGCGATAAGCTCGACTGCTTTCGATACGCGACCGCCGGATTTACCACCAGCGTCCTTGATGGATACGGACTTCGCGATCCTTTGCCCGCTCGTCCGACGCCGTAGGCCTCTAATCCAGTTCTTGTCCATCGGCCCGTATCTTTGCTCCACGCTTCCTCCAGACCCCACCTCACGGTGACGCCCTTGCGCTTCGCTATCCTTCACCTCCATCAGGTTGGGACGGGACTTCCACCCGCTAGCTGCCGAGCATGCGCGGCGTACAAAGAGCGGGCGCCACGACTTGTCGAGACGCCCGGAAATTGATTCATGATTGTGAATCGCTTCAATCCGCGGTTTCCGCCTCCACCGCGATGATGTAATCGACGATCCGCTCTGACCAGCCGTCGATATGCGTCCAGCCATTCCCGTAGCTGAGCCCGTGCTTGTACGGCGCCACGTTCACAACATACGCTTGCGCCGTCCACGCCGGAAGAATCCCGTCGTGCGACTGTTCGTCGGTAATCACCATCAGCCGGTCCAGGTTCTTCCAGTCGCGCTGGTTGCTCAGGTGCGTCAGGGCTCGCTTCAGGTACGTGCCTGAGTTTGCCTGCGACCTGACAATCGCATCGCGCAACGCGAAGCCGCGTCGAGGCGGAAGCTCCACGCAGGAATCGGAGAAGGTCGCGATGGAAAACTCCTCGGCCTTTTCCCGCAGCAGGATGGCGAGTCCAGCGGCGGCGTCCATGCGAGTGGTCTCACTGTTTTTTGCGAGCGCCGTGTTCATGGAACCGGAAACGTCCACGAGCAGTCCGGTAGATCCCACGAGTTCGGGTAGTGCCGCGACGCCCTTGAGCATGGCGGATTCGAGCGCGTCCTCCAGTTTGGGTGCGTAGCGCGCCGCGGTTACAAACCGAAACGGCAACGCGCGCGCCACACCCTTGTCGAGTCGCTGACGGATGAGCTTCTGCGAAACACCCGCCGCAGTCATCAGCCGCAGGTTGCGCAGCACAGCCATTCCGCCGAGCTTCCCTTCCTCCAACAGTCGCTCGAACGTTTCCTTCTTGCCCTTCCGCGCGGAAAGAGCCACCTCCCAGTGTCGGGAGCCTCGAGCAAGCCATCCACGAGCTTCTTCCACGTGGCAGCTTGCTCTTCGTTCTTCGGCTTGGCGTGGCACAGAAAGAGCACATCGCGGAGTTTGACAACCGACTCGCGGTTGTATTTCGCGAGCTGGTAAGCGTCAAACTTTGTGAACGCACGAGCCAGCCCGCGCTTCACTCCCGCGGAAAGCGGCTGTTTCTTGTGCTTCCAATAGAGAGCGACGAATTCGCCCAACTCGTCGGCGCGCTGAATCACGTGCTCAAGCGTGTCGGCCACGAGCGAACCGGTGCCTTTGCGACGAGCCAGTTCGCGCACCAGAAAGAGCGGCACATGACGCAGTTGCATCTTGTCGCGGGCTTCGCGGGCCAGCGCGGCCACGTCGTCCGGCTTGTTCTGGCGCACGAGTTCAGCGACGCGCGCGGCGATAGCGCTGCCCTTTTCGTAAAACGTGTCTTCCCAGAGCAGGCACGTCAGCACCGTGCGGCGAAGCTCCAGCTTTGGGCTGACCTTCTGCGCCACTGCTCCTTCATGAGTGCGCACGGGGAACATGCGCTTCCATACATTCATTTTTGCCATTGCCACTTCCTCCCTTCTTTCCGGTGTGCGACGGTCAAAGCTATCATTGAATCAGCCGAGGATGCACAGCCCGAATTGCGAACTTGCCGTTGGCATTCTCGACAATTACCCGGTCTCCAACTTCAACCCGCAGCAGACCTGCCAACCACTCAGGAATCACGATTTTCAGGTAGTCGCCATCCACTTGAGAGATCCCTTTCGAGCATTCGAGTAATTTGTCTCCACCCGAGTCGAGGGGAATCAAAAGCACCAGATGGCCATCCCGAATCTGCAGGGGCCCTTCCAGCGATAACACTTCTTTCATTTTCCACACCTCCTTTCATTCAAGATCATTGGACGGGAACTTCCGGTTAGGGAGATTGGGTGCCCAAGCTACTGAGCTAACTGGTCCGCAACCGGACCAGGTGAGATTCGATCTCACGCCCTCTCGCGTTGTAAGCGAAGTAACCCTGCCCTTTCGCCACGTCCAACGTATTTGCCTTTCGGCAAATTCTGCGACGCAATTTCTTGCGCCGACAAATTCGAACCGGGAGGAATCAATGAGCACAGTTACGGGGCTGATGGCCCCGTGTTCGTAGTCATCGAAGTATCTCTGCTCCACACCATCCCGGTATCTTTGCGGCGGGAATTCTCGGCCCGAGTGTTTTGCCATTGCTCTACCGTTGAGCTACAGCAGCTTTCGCCGCTGGCGGGACTTGAACCCGCATCCTGTGGTCCGGTGTAACTCGCACCTGCGCCACGCCGCAAACTTTTCAAATTCAGACACACCCCAAGCGACCGCTCCGCAATTTGTCTTTCGTCGCCAATCACGATCCCTTGAAGAAATTAGATCCGGGAGGAATCAGTGTTCACGGTAATATCCGGGATTCGAACCCGAGCCTTGCGGCTTCTTCCGATGAAGTAGCCGTGAACTTCGCCATCCCGGGAAACACCTTCCCCAAGTGGAATGTTATGGATCGAAATGACTTAAGCGGAGTGAGTTACGATCGCGTGAAAATGCAGACCACGGGACTCTTCCGCCAGGTCATCAGATCGTCGTGACTAGGTTTTAGCTGTCCCATCGTCTAGCTCTCCACGCTCAGTGAGGCTCTGCGTTCCAAATTCGCAGAAAATGCTGAGGTATCTGCAAAGTAAACGGAGATGGAAAATCTGTCAAGCACTAATTTTGGAGAATCGCATTTTTGGCTGGTTTTTCGCGGTAAGTCGTTACTTTTCAGGTATCTAAAGGCTAACAAAAATCATTGCGCCGGTTTTGGCGGTTGTTTCGCGAGCCATGAGTTCATGTGCGCTTGCAAAATGTCGAGCGGAATTGCGCCTTCTTCCAGAACGGCATCGTGAAAAGAACGAATATCGAATCCATCGCCCAGCGTTTTTTCCGCGCGGGTGCGCAGTTCCCGAATTTTCAGTTGCCCTAACTTGTATGCCAGCGCTTGGCCGGGCCACACGATGTATCGATCCACCTCAACGGTTATGTCCTGATCGGTCTTACCGGTATTTTCCCGGAAAAAATCAATTGCTTGCTGGCGCGACCAGCCTTTCGCGTGCATCCCTGTGTCGACAACCAGCCGCACGGCACGCCACATTTCGTAGCTGAGTTGCCCGAATTTCGAATACGGATCCTTGTACATTCCCAAATCCTCGCCCAAACTTTCCGCATAAAGCGCCCAGCCTTCCACGAATGCGGAGTAGCCAATGTGCCGGCGAAATTCCGGAACGTTCTCCATTTCTTGCGCCAGGGAAATCTGCAAGTGATGGCCGGGAACGGATTCGTGCAGCGACAGCGCTTCCATTTCCCACTTCGGACGCGCCGCCAGATTGTAGGTGTTCACAAAATAGGTTCCAGGCCGCCCGGCTGAAGGCGCGCCCGGTTGGTAATAAGCGGTAGTCTGCGACGGCGCTTTGAATGCCGGGATAGGAGTTACTCCGTACGGCAGTCGAGGCAGCTTGCCAAATTCGTGAGCGAGCTCAGGATCGATTTTCTTCGCGATGATGCGGTAGCCATCGACGAGGTCATCGGGTTGCGTATAGTAAAAGCGCGGATCGGTGCGCAGAAATTCCGTGAAGGCGTGAAAATTTCCCTGGAATCCGGTGGACTGAATGACCTTATCCATCTCGGCGCGGATTCGTTTCACTTCGTCGAGACCAATTTCGTGGATTTGCTGCGGCGTTAACGAGGTTGTCGTTTGCCAGCGAACATGAAACGCGTAGGCTGCCGCTCCCTCGGGCAGAGCGCTGGCGGCAATGTTTTCGCGACAGGCTGGGATGTACACGCCGACCAGGTAGTTGTTCAGCTTTTGGAAAGCCGGCACAAGATTCCTCGCGTAGATTTGTTTCGCACGATCCACGAGCCGGTTGCGCTCCGCTGCCGAGAAACTGGGTGGAAATTCCGTGAACGGCTCCAGCAGCGCGCTTTTCAGCGGATCGGCAGAAATTAAGTCGGTGATCTGCTTGGGGACATCACGCGTGGTGATTTTCGGCGGCGTGTAACCTTGCTTTAATCCCTCTTGCAAGTTGTCTATCGTCTGATCGACGGCGGCCGGAAGCGCTTCAAGACGCGCAATGATGTCTTCATAGTCGGAGAGCTTTTCGCGGGGCATGGTGGCCAGCGTTTCCGCCGCGCCTTGTTGTATGCCGCCCATCTGACTGACCGGCATCCATCGATTCGCTGGAGTCACTCCGCGAAACGGCATGGGATCGTCGCCGAACGGCAGGCCCTCCACAGTTGTTTCCAGGAGTTCGCGGTAAAGGTCAAAATTCAATTGTTCACTGGGCGGCAACGAGTCGCGTTTGAACTGCTGCAGCGCAGCCAAGCTTTCTCGCAAATGTTTCACACGCGCATCAAAGCCAGCCGGCGACTCGTCGGTCCAACGCCGATTCTGTCCAGGGAAGCCAACTGCCGTAGCCATCTCTGGATAGTCTTGCATCCAGCGTTTCCAGTCTTCGGCGAGAAATGCACGGAAGCGCTGCCCGGTATTCGCTTCGTCGGCAGCATCGCTTTGTGCAGTCGCCAAAAGTGGCGGCAACAAGAGCATCGGCAACAGCGAAAGGGCCAACGAAGCCAGCATGCGAATCATGCCGTTCTCCCGGAGGAAGAGAACATTTCTTTTTCACGATCGTGCGCCAGAAAGACGACCAGACGCGCGGTTTCCTCAATGCCCATGGCGGTATTGTCGACGAGCACCGCATCGGCGGCGCGAACCAACGGAGACACTTTGCGCTCGCGGTCGCGTTTGTCGCGCTCGCGCACTTCTTCGAGTACTTCCGCAACTGTCATAACCTCGCCCTTTTCCTGGTGCTCTTTCCAACGACGTTCTGCCCGCGTTTCCGGTGAGGCATCGAGAAAAATCTTGAGTTCGGCATCAGGAAAAACAACGGTGCCAATGTCCCGTCCTTCCATCACCACTCCGCCGCCCTGTCCAGCACGCTGTTGCTCGGCAACAAGAACTTGCCGCACGCCGGCGATCGTCGCAAGGCGCGAGGCGGCTTGCGCCACATTCGCTGAGCGAATTTCGTAGGTTACTTCGGAGCCATCCAGGAAGACGCGATTCTTCAGTCCTTCCGCTTCCTGTTCGGCGGTTGGCGATTTCAGCTCGATGTGCGTGTCGCGAGTCAGCGCGGTTAGCTCTGTTTCGTTGTCCAAAGAAATGTTATGCCGCAGGGCTTTCAACGCGACGGCACGATACATCGCACCGCTATCGAGATACAGAAATCCCAACAACGCGGCGACGCGGCGCGCGACGGTGCTTTTGCCCGAACCCGCGGGCCCGTCGATCGCAATCGTCAGTCGGGTAGCCATGTTTTGCGCTTTCTGGTCGCTGCTAATCGTGAGGCAACGAAGGGGTGAATGATCTAAAAGCCCATGATGTTGTAGCCGCAATCGACGTAGATGGTTTCACCGGTAATTCCGGAGGCCGCGTCGGACAACAGGAATGCCGCGGTTCCACCCACTTCCGCCGGATCGACGTTGCGCTTCAGCGGTGCGCGCTCCGCGTGGGCTTTCAGCATTTCGCCCAACTGTGAAATGCCGCGAGCTGCCAGCGTCTTGATGGGGCCGGCGGAAATGGCATTCACGCGAATTCCCTTCGGGCCGAGGTCGTTGCTCAGGTAGCGCACGGTGGCCTCCAGTGCGGCCTTGGCCACGCCCATCACGTTGTACTTCGGCACCACTTTTTCGGCCCCGTAGTAGGTCATGGTCACGATCCCGCCGCCAGCGGTCATTAACGGAGCAGCCGCGCGCGCCACGGCAATCAACGAATACACGCTGACATCATGGGCTATGCGAAAGCCCTCGCGCGATGTGTTCAAGAATTCGCCCTTCAATTCCTCCGCTGGAGCGTAGGCTACGCTGTGCACCACGCCATGCAGCACTCCATACTTGGTCTGCAGTTCTCCAAATAGTTTTGCGATTTGCTCGTCGAACGACACATCGCACATGAACCCTTCCGCGCCGGGCAACTCCGTCACCAGATCCTTGGCTTCTTGCGCCATGCGCTCGTTCTGGTAGGTAATCGCCAGCCGCCAGCCCGCTTCGCTGAGCTTTTGCGCAATGGCCCACGCAATGCTGCGTTTGTTGGCCAGTCCAAATATCACCGCGGTCTTCTGTCCTTCGCTCACAATTCCCTCGTTATTGTGTTTTGTTGTTCCTGACATCGATTACTGGATCGGAACACGATACCAGCAATCAGATATCAGTGATCAGAAATCTGAAATCCTGACAACCGCAGCCCGCTTGCCCCGGTCGGCGAGTCCTAAATTCTGTGGAACGCGCGCTCGATCTCTCTCACGGAATAGCGCAACACCACCGGCCGCCCATGCGGGCAACTCATCGGGCAGTCGGTCTTGGCCAACGCGCCCAGCAGCCATTCCATTTTCGTATTGTCCAACGGCATATTCACTTTGATGGCCGCGTGGCACGCGGTCGAAGCGGCAATCTTGGACTGCAGCGTATCAATCGAAATGGCGGCGTGCTCGCGCTCAATTCCGTCCAGAATCTCCGTCAGCAAATGTTCCGCATCGGTTGCGGCGATCCCCGCGGGCACCGATTGAATGGCAACACTCTTCGGACCCATCGGTTCCACTTCGAACCCGTTTGCGGCCAGCTCCTCGGCGATCTTTTCGTAAGTCACCAGTTGCCGCGGCGCAAGTTCAATCACCATCGGCATCAGCATACGCTGTGATTCCACTTTGCCGGCTCGGCGGGCTTCCAGGTGTTGCTCGAAGAGGACTCGCTCGTGAGCGACGTGCTGATCGATGATCCACAGACCTTCGCCATTCACTGCCACGATGAAGCTGGAACTGACCTGGCCTAACGGTTTCAGGTCCGCGATTTGATCGGGACGCGGGAGGGCGGCGGGAGTTTCTTCACTGGCACGCGCGAAATTCTCTGCCCAGTTAATTGTGGAGCGATCGATTCCCTGTATCGCACCTGCAGCAAGCGAGGCCGCGGCGTCGAAAGGAAATCGCTGCGGGACAGGTTGCAGAGGCGCCGACGTGAGATCAAATCCGCCCCCGGCGTAATCCGAGCCGACGCCCGAGCCCACGCCCAGTTCTTCAAGCGCGGGAATCACCGCGCGCGGCACACCCGAATTTAGATTGCTGTTCGCGAAGCCGCCGGAAAATGTGGCCGGAGGAGCCACGGGATTGGGCGCAGTGGTTGCCCCCACCGTCGCAAAGCTGGCGATTGGCCGCGCGTTCATCAGCGCCTGGCGAATCGCATCGCGCGTGAAATCGTGCACAAACTGCGAACGGCGAAAGCGCACCTCGATTTTGGCCGGGTGCACGTTGACGTCCACCTCGTCGTACGGCATTTCGAGAAATAGTAACGTCGCCGGAAACACGGTGGGCGGAAGGATGTTGCGATACGCCTCGTGTATCGCATGGAGGATCAGGCGATCGCGCACCAGCCGCCGATTCACGAAAACGTAAATGCCGTTGCGATTGGGGCGCTGAATTTCCGGGCGCGAGGTGAAGCCGGTGACCGTGAGCGTGGCCGCCTCTTCGCCCGCTTCCATTGCCGGCTCGGTGATTGCAGCGCGAAAAGCCGCGGAAGTCGCGGGGATTTCGACTAATTCATCCAATGCCTGGCGGCCAAAAAGCTGGTACACGCGATCGGCGAGCTTTTCCGCCGGTGGGCAATTCACGATTTCCTGCGTGGGCGTGGTCAGCGCGAATTGTTTTCCGGGATTCGCCAGCGCGTAGTGCGTCACCAGAGATGCGATGTGCCCAAGCTCCGTAGTGTCTGACTTCAGGAATTTGCGGCGCGCCGGCATGCAGTAAAATAAATCCGCGACGCTGATGGTGGTGCCAGGTGGCACTCCGGCAGGTTTCACGCCAACCAGCTTTCCTCCGGCAAATTCAATGCGCGTACCTTCCGCTTCGTTGCTGTCGCGCGTTTCCAGCAAAAGTCGCGAGACCGCCGCGATCGACGGCAGCGCCTCTCCGCGAAAACCAAGCGTGGCGATGGAGAGCAAATCATCCGCGGTGCGCAGTTTGCTGGTGGCGTGGCGCTCGAAAGCCAGCAACGCATCATCGTGGGCCATTCCGTAACCGTCGTCGGTCACGCGAATCATGCGTTTGCCGCCCATTTCCGTCTCGATGCGAACGGAGGAGGCGCCGGCATCCAGCGCGTTCTCGAGCAGCTCTTTGACCACCGAAGCCGGACGCTCCACTACTTCGCCCGCGGCGATTTTATTCGCCACCGCCTCCGGCAATATGCGTATGCGATTCATGAGATGGACGGACGGCCCGCAATCGTAGGCTCTTCTTCTTCTTCTTCTTCTTCTGCTTTCTCTGACTCTTTAGGAGGCCGGGGCTTCAGCCCCGGCATAGCCCTGCCGGGAATTTGGGCTTTAGCCCCTGAAGACAGATTTTGATATTTCTCAGGCACAGCATCAAGGAGGAACTTCCCGCTTGCGGAAGAATACCTCCAATCCTGAGACCGTTCACAGAGCCGAGCCTTCACAGGATTCATGTGAATGTACTCTGCTTTGGCTTTCCAATCCTGCGGATCTCGTATCGTCCAATCGTGGAAGCCTTTCTGCCAGATTTCCATTTTATTGCCGCGCTCTTTGTGAATCTGGTGCGCGCTGCCGCCTTTAATCAACTGCATGGCCTTTTCGAGGCTCGTCTGAGAATCGGGGCTCAACATGACGTGCAGATGGTCCGGCATGATGACAAACTCATGAAGCAAGTACGCCCCCGAGTCGCGAGTGAAAGAGGGCGCTTAGCAAGATTTCCGCAATCTCGGTCACCTGAAACAGACTGCGTCCTGGCCAGCATTTTGTTGTGACGAAGTAGGAGGCCCCAGGGGCTGTTCTGTGCGCCGGCGTTGACATTACAACCTCCCTTCAGGGGCTAAAGCCCAATTCGTTTGCCGTGTTCTGCGCCGGGGCTGAAGCCCCGGCATCCTAAAGAATCGTCCGTTCACCGGTTGCACGACCTTTGTCTCTTTCACTTCCCCGCAGTCTCGAACGACCAATCTATTCTTTAATCGCAATTCCGAGCTGGTCGAGCTGCAGCTTGTCGACTTCGGACGGCGACTCGGCCATCAAGTCTACCGCGGCGGTTGTTTTTGCGAACGCGATTACCTCGCGGATGGACTTTTCGCCCGTCAGCAGCATGACGACACGGTCGAGGCCCAGCGCGATGCCGCCGTGCGGTGGCGTACCATACGTCAACGCATCGAGAAAGAATCCAAAGCGGCGGCGCAACTGCTCTTCCGACAATCCCAGCGCTTTGAACAATCGTTCCTGAATATCCTGGCGGTGAATTCGAATGCTGCCCGAACCCAGTTCCACGCCGTTCAGCACCAGGTCGTAGCCCTTCGAGCGCACTTCCCACGGAGCTGTCTCTAACTTTTCCAAATCTTCGTCGACGATTCCGGTGAAAGGATGTTGCGCGCTGACCCAGGTTTTGTCAGACTCGCTCCATTCAAACAACGGAAAGCCCGTCAGCCAGAGGAATTTCCATTGCGTTTTATCGACTTGGCCAAGCGCTTCGCCGAGTTGCAGACGCAACTGGCCCGCCACCAACGCCGCCGCTTCTGTGCCCTTGATCTGTTCCTTCGCGGAAACGGCAACGACAAGATCGCCGGTCTTCGCAGCGCACAATTCCGCGAGCTTCTTGACGTTTTCCGCGCCAATCAGTTTTTCGACGGTCGAGGTCGTTCCCTCGGCCGCAAGCTTCACGAAATACGCTCCGCGCGCCCCCGCAGCCTTGGCTTTCTCGGTCAATTCATCCAACTGCTTGCGCGAATAGCCGGCCGCACCGGGCGCCGTGAACGCAAACACATTGCCCTCGATCTGCAGCTTCTGCCTGGCTTCGGCAGGAAAAGCTTGTGTCACTTCGTGAAGCTCCATGCCAAACCGCATGTCGGGCTTATCGCTGCCATAGTTGCGAATCGCGTCCTTATAGAGCATGTGCGTAAACGGCGCGTCGGCCTTGATTCCGGCCACGGCGCATGCGCGCACCATCACGTTTTCGATCACGCCAAAAATGTCTTCCTGGCGCGGAAACGACATCTCCAGGTCCAGTTGCGTGAATTCGGGTTGGCGGTCAGCGCGCAGGTCTTCGTCGCGAAAGCATTTGACGATCTGAAAGTAGCGATCCATCCCGCCAATCATCAAAATCTGCTTGAAGATCTGCGGCGACTGCGGCAGCGCGTAAAACTGGCCGTGGTGCACGCGGCTGGGCACCAGGTAATCGCGCGCGCCCTCTGGCGTGGAGCGCGTCAGCATCGGCGTTTCCACTTCGATGAAGCCCATCTCGTCCATGACCTTGCGGATTTCGAGGAGTATTTTATGGCGCAACGCCAGGTTGCGGTGCGGCTTCGGGCGACGCAGATCCAGATACCGGAAGCGCAGGCGTGTTTCTTCCGCGGCGTTGATTTCGTCTTCCACGGGAAATGGCGGCGTCTTGGAAGTGTTCAGGATGTGTAGCTTCGAAGCGGCCATCTCTACTTCGCCCGTCACCAGTTCGGGATTGGCCTTGCCGCGCTGCAAGACTTTACCCTCGACGGCAACTACAAATTCGCTGCGCACCTGCTCCGCTTTTGCGTGCGCTTCGGGTTGCGTCTCTTTGTTGAAGACTACCTGCACTATGCCGGTGCGGTCGCGCACATCGAGAAACAGCAGGTTGCCCAGGTCGCGCCGGCGGTGGACCCAGCCCATGATCGTGGCATCGCGGCCAGCGTCGCTGGCGCGAAACGCGCCGCAGTAATGTGTTCGTTTCAGATTACCGAGAAAGTCCAACACGGTTTGTCTCTCCCAAAACTTGCCTATGCCTGCCAACTTGAATTCGCTCGCCGTTGTGGCCGAATGTCTTCCTGAGCGAAGCGAAGGATCTCAACTTGAGATCGTCCGAGGTGCTGCCCCAGTTGAGATCCTTCGTGCACCCTCGTCGGGTGCTCTCAGGATGACAACGTTTTTGCGTTCTTCAAGAAATCCAGCAACTGTGCTTCTGTAAATTTCGACTGCGTGCCATCCGCTAGCGTCTTCAGCGTCCACTGGCCGGAAGCGGCTTCGTCTTCGCCCAAAATCAGGGCATAACGTGAACCGAGCCTGTCTGCGTGGCCCAATGCTTTTCCAAACTTCTGCTCGACCGGCGGCAGTTCCACGCGAAAGCCCGCGGCCCGCAACGTTTTTGCCGCATGGATGGCGGTGGCGAGAGCCTTTTCTCCCATCCACGCAATGTAGACGTCGCGGCCCTTGGCTACACCGCCCTTCCCTGCTTCTTGCAGAGACAGAATCAGGCGGTCTTCGCCAATCGCAAAACCAATTCCCTTCGTCGGCAAGCCGCCAAGAAGTTCGACCAGTCCATCATACCGCCCACCGCCACATACCGCATTCTGCGAGCCTAGTCCCTTGGCGGTAATCTCGAAAGTGGTGCGCATGTAATAGTCCAGGCCGCGTACCAGGCGCCAATTTTCTTTGTAAACCACGCCGCGCAGTCCTAGCTGGCGCTTCACTTCTTCGTATTGCTTGGCACAGTCCGCGCATAGGTGCTCGCTGATGCGAGGCAGCTTGGCGATGATCTCCTGCTCCGATTCCAGCTTCGAGTCCAGCACCCGCAGCGGGTTCGTGTCGATCCGCCGCTGGCTATCGGGCCCAAGCTTATCCTTCACTTTGAGCAATTCCGCGCGCAACACTTCGACATATTTCGGCCGGCACTCGCGGCAGCCAATGGAATTAATCTCCAGTTGCACACTCTGCAATTCCAGCCGCGCGAAGAAATCCATCAACATTTCGATGACTTCGGCGTCTGTCGCTGCGTCCTTGGCGATGTCCTTCGTGCCGCCTTGTCCAGGCTGGATCGCCTCCAAAACTTCGGCGCCAATCTGGTAGAACTGGCGGTATCTTCCCTTCTGCGGCCGTTCGCGACGAAACATGGGCCCCGTGTAGTACAGCTTCACCGGCTGTGGCAGCGCGTGCATGCCGTGCTCGATATACGCCCGGCAAACCGACGCCGTCGCTTCCGGGCGTAAACTGACCAGATCGCCTAGCGTCACTCTCCCGAACACAATCTGGGCGAGTTCTGAATATAGACTCTCATATTCCCCAAACAGTGCCACTAACTCAGAGCCCTTCACACTCTTCAAATCTCTGTCTACTCGATCGAATCGCTCGACCTTCTCCTTCAACTCAAGGATTACGTTCTGATTAGCCTCTGTGTGAGGAATTTCCCGTCGATCAAAATTGGCGATGACTTTACGAGCATACTCTGGAACCCGAAATCCCCTGTGTTGCTCGGGCAAATCGGCGGGTCGGTCCTGAAACGTGTACATCTCTTTCGAAACGATATCCGTCTCGCCGCCGACCGCACGCGCAAACAATTCCGTTGGCTCAAAAATCGGCGGACGAATCTCGCCGAATCCATACGTGCCAAACACTTCGCGCGCGGTCTGTTCGACGCGGTTCCACAACTCGGTTTCCGGTGGAAGCAGATCGCGCGTGCCCTTAATTGCCTGAAATTTTCGTTTTTCCGCCATGGGGAGTGCGCCGGCTAAAGCGGCTCAGCCTTCGTAATTGCTCCAATCTACGTTTTCGCCGCGGTCTGTGGCTTCGGAGCGATAAATCTCTTTGTAACCGGCATAGCGCGTGGCATACATCGCAATTGTGTCGATATCCTGCTGCGACAGCGCGCGCTTCACTTTGCCCGGCGAGCCCATCACCAGACTACCCGCTGGAATCACGGTGCGCTCTGTGATCAGAGTGCCAGCCGCGATGATGCTGTTCGTCCCGATCACCGCGCCATTCAAAATTGTGCAGCGCATTCCGATCAGCACGTGCGACTCAATGGTGCAACCGTGCAAAGTGACGGAGTGACCCACCGTGACCTCGTCACCCAGCACCAACGGATATTGATCCTTCATCACGTGTAGCACGCTGCCGTCCTGAATATTGGTGCGCTTGCCGATGCGGATGTAGTGCACGTCGCCGCGCGCCACGCACAGGGGCCAAACGCTGGAGTCTTCGCCGATGGTCACGTCGCCGACAATGACCGACGCGCGGTCGATATACGCCGAAGGCGCAATTTGTGGCCACTTGCCGCGATAAGCGCGGATGTCCGGTCGCGCACTCATAGAGTTCCTCGAAGGTTCGTAAGTGATTGCTGGTCAATAATATAGACTGTCCTGCGCTGCCTGCCAGCACACCCTGAGTATTTCAAGATATCACCCGCTTCACCCAACTGACAAGGAACGCGGCACCCGGTTCTCAGCCCCAGCGCTTGATTTTTGGCCACACTTTTTCCAGATCGCCGAATTTCGGACGCCGGCACAAATACACGTCGAAGTGTTCGTAGGGCATCGAGAGCGGGTGCGTCACGGTTCCGACCAATTCCACACTTTCAAATAGCTGACGCAAGCGCTCGGGCCGGTCATCCATAACGATTAGACACTCTCCGGTGTAGCCACGCGGTCCCCAATAAAAATAGTTCTGGTGGCCGGAAATGGCGGGAGGCAAACCCATTTTTGCGCCGAAGAAATCAATGGCGCCGGCTTGGCCATAGTTCTGTGCAAAGACCCCGCAGGACTTCTGCTCTTCGGGTGGAAGCCTGTGATAGGCATCGGCAACCACTTGCGCCATTTCTTTCCAGCCGAATTGATCGGCGTAAATTTGCGGAAGAGGACCGAGACGATTATTTTCGATGCGTGGCGGATGCAGGTGCATGAATTGCGAATACGCGATGTACTGATTGACGGTCAGCATCGGGAAATACGCAAACGGAGCGATGATCAGGCCGGTCACCACCAGCAACGCGATATACGCGGGCTTCAGCCACCGCGCGCTCTTCAGAGTGGCGAACCAGCGTTCGAACGCCAATCCTCCCGCCGCAAACAGCATGGGATACGCGGGCGCGGGATAATACATACGTCCGTGCATCGTCAGCATGCAGATCATCAGCACGACATAGGCGATGCCGAGTACGCGCCAACCTTTTCCGTGGCGATCGCGCAGCAGTTCGAACAATCCAGCAATCCACACCGGCGCAGCCAGCGGATGCAGAATAAACACCTGCACCAGCAGGAACATGGCGGGTCCCATTTCCGTGTTGCGGCCGCTCTGTTGCACGTTGCGCAGCAATTCGGCAGTAGGAAAGTGGCGCTGAATTTCCCAAAGCAAGTTGGGCAGAAAAATCAGCAACGCGAGGAGCGCACCGAGCCAGATCCACGGCTTGGCGAACTGTTTCCTTTGCGATGTGAGCAGCAAGCCAACGAAAAGGCCGAAGCCAAAGATCAACATGGAGTGCTTGTTCAGCAAGCCAACGCCGCAAATTACGCCGAACAATAGCCAGAGCTTCTGGCTGGCACCGTTGAAAATCTTCAGGACCACCAGAACCGCGCCCATCCAGAACAGCGACTCGAATACGTTCATGGTCAGGATGGAATCGAGTCCCAGATAGATGGGCGCAACGGCCACGCAGACGCAGGCGAGCGCGATGCCAAACCGCCGCGCGCCGAGCTCGCGCGCAATCAAGCCAGTCAGCAAGACGCGCAGGCCAGCCGCGACGGCGGGCAGAAAATGCAGCGCGGAGAGCGAATCGCCCAGCGTCACGCGCTCCAGCCAGGTGATTACCGCAATCAGCGGTGGCTGGTCGACATATCCCCAGGCCAGGTGGTGGCTACAAGCAAGGTAGTACAACTCGTCGACAAAGTAGCCGTAGCGGCCGCTGACCAGCATGTGCGCGGCAAATACCAAAAAAGACAGCCCGCCCAAAAGTGCCCATACCTCTGGACGGGCGTCTCGGGTGCGTTCGGGAGGATTGGATTCGACCGGTGCGGATCCAGTCATAGAAGCGCCCTCATTTCTTGGAACGTCCAAAATCGCAGGAAAGTTCCGTAGAAGAATCAGGAGCGAGCGTGAAAATCCGCCAGAAAAGGCGCAACACGACAAAACGGAACCGTCGTTCAGTCGATCTGGACGGTTGGCCCGCCGGACGTGGCGCGAACTTCAGCGAGGCGCGCGATCACCGCCTTCGCCAGACGATACAGACTTTGCGCCGCCGGAGCCGCTTCGCCCTGCGCCGCGACGGGCTTGCCGGTGTCACCGCCGATGCGAATGCGCGGATCGATTTCCACTTCGCCGAGCAGCGGCACACCATATTCGATCGCGGTCTTGGAGCCTTCGCCGTGGCCAAAAATATCCACCGGCTTGCCACAGTGCGGGCAACTGAACGTGCTCATGTTCTCCACCACGCCCAGCACTTCCACGTTGACCTGACGGAACATTTCGATAGCCTTGCGCACATCGGCGAGCGCCACTGTCGAGGGTGTCGTCACCACCACTGCTCCGCTGACCGCTACGGTTTGAATCAGCGTCAACTGAACGTCTCCGGTGCCCGGCGGCAAATCAATTACGAGGTAGTCGAGTTCGCCCCATTCCACGTGGCGCAGAAATTGAGTAATCACGCTGTGCAACATCGGGCCGCGCCAAATGACCGGCTTGTCTCCCGGATTCAGCAAGCCCATGGAAATCATCTTCAGGCCTTGCGCTTCCACCGGAATGATGGTCTGCTGCGCCGTTGCCATTGGCTCAGTGGTAGAGCCCAGCATGATGGGCACGTTCGGGCCGTACACGTCCGCGTCCAGCAATCCAACTTTGTGCCCGAGCTTTACCAGCGCCAGCGCCAGATTCACCGCGACGGTGGTCTTGCCGACGCCGCCTTTTCCGCTGGCAATTGCGATGAGGTTCTTCACTCCCGGAATTGGGTGGCGTTCCGGCATCTGTCCTGGCTGCGTGCCTGGCGGCATGATTGAATCCTTCCCTGTGAAGCCGTTGGTTAACCCACACTGATGTGGCGTTCTGGAATTTTCCTTACTTCACTACTTCTCTACCTCATCGATTCTTGCTAGGAATTCGCGCCGTGGCACTTCTTGTATTTCTTTCCTGAGCCGCAAGGGCAAGGATCGTTGCGCCCCACTTTTGCGCCAGCGCGTACCGGTTTCGGAGCTTCCGCCTGGCCCGCGCCGGTCTGATACTGCAAATCGCGCTGCTGCCGTTCCTGGCGGCGCTCCAAGGCGCGAGCAAAATCTGGCAAGCGTTGCGGAGCCGCTTCTTCGGCACGAGCCTCAGCACTGGCCGAGACTGCATTCGCTATCGCGGCACGCTGGCGGGGAGGCTCAGGCTGAGGCGGCCTGGGTTGAGCGGGCTGCGCTTCCTGCTGAATCTGCACGTGGAACAGATAGCGCACAGTTTCATTGTCGATGCGCGCCATCATATCTTCAAACAGAATGAACGCTTCCTTCTTGAATTCAACCAGCGGATCCTTTTGCCCGTACCCGCGCAGACCGATTCCTTCCTTCAAGTGATCTAGTGAGAGCAAGTGGTCTTTCCACTGTGAATCCACAACGTCGAGAATGATTCGCCGCTCCAGCCAGCGCAGCAAGTCGGGGCTGAATTGTTTTTCTTTCTCCGCGTAACGTTCCGCCACGGCATGGGCGACCGCGTCGGACAGTTCTTCGTGATTTAGCGCAGCGGGATCCGCGCCTGCAGCTTTTGCATCGATGCCAAACTGGCTATGAACCTCGGCGAGGAGTTGCGCCGTATTCCACTGCCCGGGATGCTGCTCCTTCGAGCAATACGTGTTCACTAATTCGCGGGCGACGTCTTCCGCGATGCCCAGCACATAGTCTCGCTGGTCCTTGCCTTCCAGCGCGGAGCGGCGAATGGCGTAGATCGTCTCGCGCTGCTTGTTCATTACGTCGTCGTATTCCAACAAATGTTTGCGGGCGTCGAAGTTTTGCGCTTCCACGGACTTCTGCGCATTCTCAATGCGGCTGGAGATCATGCCCGACTCAATGGGCACGCCTTCCGTCATTCCCAGGCGAAACATCAGTTGCTTTACGCGTTCGCCGCCGAAAATACGCATCAAGTCGTCTTCCAGCGAAAGAAAGAAACGCGAGGAGCCGGGGTCGCCCTGACGGCCCGCACGGCCACGCAACTGGTTGTCAATGCGGCGTGCTTCGTGGCGCTCCGTACCCAGGATGTGCAATCCGCCCAGCGCGACGACTTCGTCGTGCTCGGCTTTGCACTGCTGCGCAAATTGCTCGAACATCGGCGCCCACTGATCCTGCGGCACCTGAAATATTTTTCCCTCGTGCTGGAAAAGCACCATTGGCACGGTGGCCTGCGCGGTTGCGCCGTCGGTCTCTACTCCAATTACGGCGGGAGCCGCCGCATACGGCAACGCCAGCTTGTTCTTCAGAAAATACTCGCGCGTCATGGCTTCAGGATTGCCGCCGAGCAAAATGTCAGTTCCGCGGCCCGCCATGTTCGTCGCAACCGTTACGGCGCCTTTGCGGCCAGCCTGCGCGACGATGCGCGATTCGCGCTCGTGCTGCTTGGCGTTGAGCACCTGATGCGGTATCCCGGAATTCTTCAGCAACTCGGCAATCGTTTCCGATTTTTCAATGGAAATGGTGCCCACCAACACGGGCTGCCCGCGTTCGTTATACTGGCGGATGCCGTTCGCCAGGGAATTGTCTTCCTGCAGGATGCCGTTCACCACTGCTTCGAACTTTTCTTTTTCCGTGCGATACACCACGTCGCGATTCTCAATGCGGATCAGCGTGCGATTGGTCGGCACCACTACCACGTCCAGGTTATAGATCTTGCCGAACTCGGCCGCTTCCGTTTCCGCCGTTCCCGTCATGCCCGACAGCTTCTTGTACATGCGGAAATAATTCTGGAAGGTGATTGTAGCGAGGGTTTGATTTTCGCGCTCGATCTTTACGCCTTCTTTGGCTTCCACCGCCTGATGCAAGCCGTCGGACCAGCGGCGTCCCGGCATCTGGCGTCCGGTAAACTCATCGACGATGATCACTTCACCGTCTTTCACAACGTAGTCGACGTCGAGCTTGTAAAGCGAATGCGCGCGCAATGCCTGGTACACGTGGTGCATCTGCTCGACGTTGGCGATATCGGAAAGGTTGGTGATGCCCAGCAGGCGTTCGCACTTGTTGAAGCCTTCTTCCGTCAACGTAGCAGTGCGATGCTTTTCGTCCAGCGTGAAATCGATATCCTTGATGAGCTTGGGAATGATTTTGTCGATTTTGAAATATTTGTCGGTGGACTCTTCGGAAGGGCCGGAAATAATCAGCGGGGTTCTTGCTTCGTCGATGAGGATGGAGTCGACTTCGTCCACGATGGCAAACTGGTGGCCGCGTTGCACACAGCTGGCCAGATCGTACTTCATATTGTCGCGCAGGTAGTCGAAACCAAACTCGTTGTTGGTACCGTAGGTCAAGTCAGCGGCATAGGCGGCGCGGCGCTGCTCGTCGTCGAGGTCATGCACGATGACGCCGACAGTTAATCCCAGCGCCTTATACAGGGGGCTCATCCATTCAGCGTCGCGGCGAGCCAGGTAATCGTTCACCGTGACGAGATGAACGCCGCGGCCAGCCAATGCATTCAGCGCCGCTGGTAAGGTGGCGACGAGCGTTTTTCCTTCGCCCGTCTTCATTTCCGCGATCTTGCCGTCGTTCAGCACCATTCCGCCGATCAACTGCACGTCGAAGTGGCGCATCCTGAGGAAGCGACGGCCGGCTTCACGCACCAGTGCAAAAGCCGGAACGATTACCGGGCCGAGAGCTTTCTGCAGTTCTTCCTTGTAGGAAGGCTCGGCGGGATCTGCATCCTTCAACTGCTCTTGCACTTGCGTTCTGAGCGCCTGGAAACGTTCTTTCAATTGCTCGTCGCTCAGCGCCTGGACTTCGGGCTCCTGAGCGTTGATAGCCGCGATCAACGGCTGTAGTTTTTTAATGTCGCGTTCGTGCTTCGTGCCGATAAATCGGGCTACGACGCGGTCGAGTATTTGTGCTGCTTCCATGTATGGTTCGCCGTCTCCTGACGGGAGTAAGGTGAAATCCGCGCTTGCACAAGCCGGTAAAGCCGGGTTGCGACAAACACTTAATTGTAACTGGTTAGATGCGCCACCGCCAAGATTCGCCACTCGCGCAATGGGCAGCTCGGATAAGGTTGCGCCTGTGTCTTTGGAGAAGTGGGTACGCTGTTCGAGTCTCGCTTATCGGGAGGACTCTATGCGCATCGGTGGTGATCTCGATGGCGCGCTCCGCGACGACGATCCGCCCGGTTACACGATCTGCACAAGATCCGGCGGACAATCGCGCAAATTCTCCATGGAGATGTTTCGTTCGGACTTCAGCGCGTCCTGCGCCGGCACCATGCCAAAAGCGCGGTTGCGTCCTTCGCGTTTTGCCAGATAGAGCGCCTTGTCCGCCAGTTCGATGACATTATCAATCGAAAGCAGACCGACATCCTCTTGCAGCCACGGGAACGGCGCCCAGCCAATGGAACAGGTCTTGTGTATTTCCACGCCGTTGCCCACGTCAAAAGGCAAATCGCGAACCGCCTCCAGCACGCGGCTGCAAAGCATCGAGGCATTCTCCCGATCGGTGGTGCGACACACCAACAGGAATTCTTCTCCACCCCAACGCACCAGGTCGTCCGACCGCCGCATTACCGAAGCGATTCGCTTGGCGACTTCCTGCAACAGGCGGTCGCCGGCGGCATGTCCTAATTCATCGTTCACACGCTTAAACCGGTCTATGTCCACGAGAACGAAGATCAATTCCTGGCGCGGAGCGGGAGTCGACGTGGGATCGAGGGATTTCAGATGTGAGCGCAACGTTTGGGCAATGTCCGTGGAGATTGTTTCGTAAAAATAGCGGCGATTCCTTGTGGAGGTTAGCGGGTCGGTAAGCGAAATCTCTTCGAGTTCCTTGTTCTTCTGCGTGAGCTCGGCGTTCCGTTGCGCGACGGCCTGTTCCAGCTCCCTGCGCCTGCGGCTTTCTGTTCGCGTGCGCAACGACACAAATCCCCACACGGCCATCAAGAAGAGTAAAATTGCCGACCCGCGCGCCCACCACGTCTGCCAGAAATTCGGGCGCACGCGGAACTTGAAGCTGGCTTCCGACGCAGCGGCGCCCGCTTCGTCCTGCCAGCACCGCACTGAAAACTCGTACTTGCCCGCAGGAATGGCAGCGTAACGGATTTCCCGCAGATCCGTTTCTGTCGCCTGATCTTCCATGCCCTTCAATTGATACCGGCAACTTGTCTTGTCCGGATCGTCCAGGTCCATGGGAGTGAACTGCACCGCCAGCGTGCTATCGGACGCAGATACCTCGGGAACCTCGGAAACTTTTCGCTCCAAGCTGCCGAGGGTGACGGAAGTGAACAGCACCGTGGGCCGCACTTCCGCTGTGGCGCCGGGAAGGGGCTGATAGCGAGCGAGTCCTCGCGAAGTCGCCACCACGAAACTTCCATCTTGCTCTTCCCTCACTCCGGTCCATGGACTGATGTCGTTCCAGAGCAATCCGTCAGCGTGATTGAGGCGTTGAATGCGGCCGTTGGAGTCGAGGATAGCCAGGCCGTCTGTGCCGTTGAACCAGACGCGGCCTTGTGAATCGCGAAGTACCACAGTCCAATCCCAGTTGTGATGCTCGAATCGCGCAATGCCGTTCTTCGCCAGGCGCACATGACTGACGCCCACCACATCGTTGTACCCGATCCACACTTCGTCATCGTTTAGTGCCACTACGCTGGTTACGGTTTGCCCGCGCAGACCGTCGCTGGCCGAAAGGGTCTTCCATTGTTTGCCGTCGAAGCGATATAGCGCTCCGGGACCGGTAGCCCACAAAACGCCGCTGGGAGCGAAGGAGAGAAAGTCGATCTCGCCGGCCTCGGCAGGCAGGGTGATGTCCTTAGGTTCGGCGAATCCTTTGCCGGGAGCGAATCGCACCAGGCGCGTTTTGGTGCTGGCCCAGATGCTGCCGTCTGGAGCTGCGTAAACCGTCGAAAAGGCGCGCCCGAAGTATGCGGGGCTGACGGTGGTGGAAAAGTCACGCGGGTCAATGCGCACCAGAGAGCCGGTGGGCGTGACGCCCCAAACCCCTCCGTCTCCGGCGAGCTGGATCTGGCGAATTTCTCGAGGGCCGTTGCCCAAGGTGACTCGGTCCCAGCGACGAGACGCTTGATCCCAGATGCCAATACCTTTTCCCGTGCTGACCCACAATCGTCCGCGCTGGTCGCGAATGGTTGACCACGTGGAATTGTCGGGCAGACCTTCTGTGGTGGTCCAGGCGGACCACTCGTGCACTCCAGGGACGCGGTCCAATCCGGTTCCCGACCCCGCTATCCATAATGTGCCTTCGCGATCTTCAAGCGCGCACTCCACATCATTGCTGGTGATTCCTTGCCGGTCCGTCAATACCTGCCATCGACCTTCCTGCTTCCAGTACAGTCCGGCGGAGGTTGGCACCAATAGGCGGCCGCCCTGGTCGATTGTCGGCTTACCCTCTTCTTCATTGGAGCTGGCAGTGACACCGGTTTCGAAAGTAATCCTGTGCATGCGAGGATCGAGTCTGGCGAGATGTGTCGCCGTTCTTAACCACATGGTTTGGCTGCCGTCGAATAGCAAAGCGACAATGCGGTCTTTGGGCAACCGGATTTTCGGGTCCGCCACAAAGGAACTGCCTGCGGGATCCAAGTGCGACAGATGCGCGCCATCGGTGATCCAGATCGTGTCGTCAGGGGCGCGCACAATTCCGGCGGCCTTTTCCTGAATATTCTCGGACTTGCCAAACACATTCATACTGGCAGCGTTTTTTGAATCGATTCGCAGGACTCCGCCCTTGAAAAGCGTCACGAAGGCGACGCCTTTGCTGTCCACCGCGAAGATCTGATTTCCGGTTCCCAAAGGCATCATCGCCGGCGGAATGGGCAGCCGTTCGAATTCGCCATTTTTCAAGTGAGCGATGCCGCGGTTTCCGGCAAACCACGGCGTGCCATCCGGAGCAATCAGCAGGTCCACGATGTAGTGTCCAGTGATTGCCTCCACTTCGGTCATCTTCCTGGCACGCGCGCCATCGTAACGATAAAGTCCGGTCTGCGTGCCGATCCACAGAAAACCCTGCGCGTCTTGACCCATGCAAGTGGCAGTGACCGCGCCCATCCCTAGCTGATCTTCCAGCCTTTCGACCGTGAATCGCGGGTTGGCAGGAAAGGAAACTCGCGACGGGCCAGCCATCGCTGGGCACACCAGTGCCGCTGCCGCACACAGCAGCGAAAAGATTCGCGATGGGAATCCAATGGGCAAAGCACAACCACCTTAGAACCGTCCATCAGCCTCGGTATGGCAGGCTTTTAGACAGGGTTCTTCACCGTGGAAGCAGAATAAGAGGAGCATCTGTAAGGAGTAAATCGACCAAAGGTACCGTAGTGTAGTACCTATGACTAGTTACTTACTGGGAACGTTCCAGAATGAAACAGGCCGCGATGTTATTGATAATAAGGGGTTTAAGGTCGAACTGGGGAATTCGGCAGCGCGGCGAACTTTGCTGTAAATCGCTACTTGCCTCCTCTTTCCATATGTTCCAGCAGCAACTTCCGAAACTTGCCGCGTTCTTCCAGACTCATGTCCACGATCTCAAACGACATATCTTGCGCGCGATAATCTCGCATCAAGGCCGTTGCCTGCAGATTTCGCAAACCAAGCTGCATCTTCAGTAGCACTTGGGTGCCTGGAGCCAAATGCATGTTCATGGTGGCCAGCCCGCCTGTCATGCTGGCCGTTTTAATTTCCAGACTGCAGTTTTGCTTCAGGTTGGTGCTGACCGCATGCAGGTTCTTCTGCAGTTTTACGCGCGGATGCCGGCGCTGGCGCACAAATTTTGAATTTAGCGGAACCTGCAGCGGGGCCAGGGACATCTCATCGCGCTCAATTCCGCTCTTGGGCAGAAATTCTTTTTCCCACGCGGGATCCAATTTTTCGAGCGCCTGCATGGCGGCGATGCGCAGTTCCTGCGGATACTGCCAGCCAAATATCTTGCGGGTCTCCACGATGCGCTTCAGGGTGCTGATAGCTTCAGCGGCGTCCAATCTTCCCAGTGCCTCGATGGCTTTGACCCGAAGGAATGGAGCGGCGTTGACGGGCAAATCGCCATCGGCAATCGTCAACATTCGTCCAAGCGCTTCGCGGTCGCCGGTCATGCCGATTTCGTCGACGACCAATGGCATCACGAGAGGATCGACGTGATCGAGAATCGCCAATAAAACGCGGCAACGTCCCTGCGCGCCGCTCGCCGCAAGTTGTCGCACAATTCTGTCTTGCGCGGTCCGCGGGAAGTCCTTCACGCGACCAGGCAGAAAAACTTCGGTCGCTTGGGGGTCAAGCTTTGCCAGCAGCCCCACCATTTCGACAGCATCGCTAGCCGGCCCACCACGCACCGTGCTTCTGAGATATTGCACCGCTTCTTCGCCGAGGTCGTGAGCGAGGTTCGCCACGTTCTCCACATCTTCTCGCAACTGGCATCGATTGAAGCGCACGGCGAGTTGCTCCATCGCCGTCTGCGGCAATTGCTTCAACACTCCTGTTAACCCAGCGGAAATCTGCCGCGCGCGCAATGCTTCATCGACAAACTCAGGCACGCGCTCTTCGATGCCCATTTTCGCCCGCAACGTCTTGGCGATTCCGGGCCTTTGCGTCTCCACGCCGGCCAGCAAATCCAAGGCTTGCTCCATCGCCGGGAAGCAACGCTGGGTGGCAGCCTCCTGGCTAAGGCGCACAAACGCCGCGCTGACCAGCGACTGCAGATCCTGATCCTGCTCCACACTCAAGCGTAGCCCGACGTGGCGCAACGCTTCGGCCAACAGCTTGGGATCGGCTTGGGCATACAATTCGGCCATTTCCGAAAGGCCCGTGGCCGCGCGTTTTCGCGCATCCGGCTCTTCACTGTCGGCGCAGCGGGCGTAGTTTTGCAGGATGCTGATGGCCTCTGCGACATTGCCTTGCCCGATCAGTTCGGAAACGTACGATTGGACGTTTTTTGGAGGAATGGCCCAGGCTTCCTGCGAAAGCAGCACTTCCCTCTTCGCGCTTTCTGGCACCGATGCCCAGAATTGTCGGTCCAGAATTTCGCGATGCGATTCGGCAAGTATGCCTGCCTCGGCCATCTTGTCTTCGTGCTGGCCCAGAATTTTTCGCAGGCTTTCGACTTCCTGATGCATGCGGTCGAGCATCTGCCGCACGGCGTTGACTTTCACTTCGCCGCGCTCGAAACGTTCCAGCGCAAAACGAATGGAGAGATGCTCGGCCAGTTGTACCAGCACGCTCTGATCGAGCTTGTGGTTCTTGCCCTGTTCCGCGATGCCCGCCAGCGCATTTCGCAGCATTTCCTGCGCGTTTAGCGGCATCTGCGTAACCTGTTGCTGGAATTCCACAGCGGCGCCGGCAGGGTTTTCTCCCGCCTCCATCCTTCCCAGCGTGGTCAACGCCCGCAGAATGCGATAGATCCCCTCTTCTCCCGGCTCGCCGATGCCAAAACCCGTTCCGCCGCCACCGCTTCCCGCTTCGCCCCACTGCCGCTGCCCGTTCCGCCACCGGAGCCTGAGCCACGCCCGCCGCCACCGCCGCTCTCATTGCCGAGCAAAATGTCAATTCCGGCGCCGCCGCTGTAGTTACTGCCGGAACCGCCGGCTGAACCCGAACCGCCCCCACCAACAATTTTGGAGCCGACGCCACCGCCGCTCGAGCCGCTGCCCGAGGCTCCGCCAGCAACACCACCCGCGTGGCCATTTCCGACTGAACTCGCTGAACCGGTTCCAGAAGCCGTGCCAGTTCCTCCGCCGCCCGTACCCCCACCGGTTCCGATTCCGTGGCCCGTGCCCGTGCCCCCTGTCCTCGCTCCCCAACCAGATCCCGTTCCGCCGCCATTGCCGGTTCCGGAGCCGGTTCCACCGGTTCCTGATCCGCTGCCGGAGTAATAACCGCTGCCGGATCCACCGGTTCCTGGTCCAGTACCGGAGCCATAGCCGCTTCCGGTTCCACCGCCTCCGGAGGTCCCGCCAAATCCGCCATCACCCTCGCCGTTTCCGGAGTGTGAGCCTTGCGCGGCTGCAATTAACTCCAGCAGTTTTTGAGGGTCGTTCAACATTTTCTTGAACGAATCCTGCTCGTCACCCAATGAGGCCGCGGCGATTTGCGCAGCCATGCTGGCATCTTTCAGGCGCACATCGGTGGCCACGAAGCACACTTCGTTGACTCGAATCCCCCTGGCATCGGCAATGGCCGTCTTCAACTGCTGAGCCAGTTCGGCAGGCCTGGCCTTACCGGTGGGAAACGCGTGCACGAATTTTGCCAGCTCTTGCTCACTCACTTGAGCGGTGAACTGTACGCTCGCCAAACCCGCTGCGGACAACAGCTGGGCGAACTGCTTTTCCGCAGGCGACCCTTCCAGTGGCACACCATCCAGCAGCAGTTGCGTTCCGGTCGCTCCGAGCAGCAAACCCTCATCGGCGTCTTCAGGAATGGCGGTGCGCAACTCGTTCCAGGCGATGCCCAACTGCTCGACAGTTCGAACATGCTCGTAACCGTAGAGGCGTGCAAATTTCAGGAGGATATTCAGACTGCGGACAAAAGCTCGCCCGGCGGTGGTCTTGGGGTCCATTTTCATCGTGTTGAGTGGCACGTGATACCTGTACTCCAGCGCGGAAGCGCCTAGGACTTCATCTCTAGTACCGTAAGCCTCTTGCGCGCGGCTCACAATGGTACAGAGGTCCCATGTAACGGGCGCGTTATCTCTCCGGCGGGACAGCTGCAGTGCCTGACCATATGTACGGCTTTCAAAATGAAGGGACAGGTTGTTCCTGAACGGATTGACACTACTGGCGGGAGCTATCGAGTCAAAGCAATGCGCCCCTGGCGCCGGCTTCTGTTGCTGACGTTCGCGGGTTGCGGCAAGCCGCCGAGTTCCAGCAGAAGCTTGCGGAGGCGCGAACGCTCGTCCAACTCCATGTCGACAAATTCAAAGGCCATGGCCTGAGGCCGCGCGCCTCGCACAATCGCTTGCGCGCGAATATTTCTGACGCCATGCGAAAGTTTCAGCGATAACAAAGAACCCGGCGCCAGGTGGCGATCGGCAGCTCCGATGCCACCACCCAAATTCAATTCCGGAATCGTCAACCGGATGTTTTCTCGAAGATTGGTGGTAATAGCAATGACGTTTTTGGACAGCTTCAAACGGGCGTAGCGTCTTTGCCGGATGACCGCGGTGTTCGCTTCGGGATCGGATGGCTCCAGGACGAGATCTTTGCGGTCCAGTCCGCTGGCCGCGATCTTTTCCATTCCCAGAGTTGGCTCAATCTTCTGCAGAGTCTGCGCCGCGGCGATCCGCAACTCACTGTGGTACGCCCAACGCCAGACCTGCTTGGCTTCCAGAATTTGCTGCAGCGAGGCACTGACCGCGCTGGCTCGCAACCTTCCCGCAGCCTCAATGGCTTTGATTCGCGTGAATCCAGGAGCCGAATCGTCTCGTATCAAATCCACGAGTCTGGGAATAACCTCCAGCCGGCCGCTCATACCCATCTCATCGAGGGCCAACGGGCGAATCAGGGGGTCAAGCGAATCGTAGAGCGTCACCAAAAGATTCCCGCGTTGTTCCGCAGGTGCGGAAGAAAGCTGGCGAATCGCGCGGTCGTGCGAGGAACGAGGCCACTGTGCCAGACGATTCGGGAGCACCTTCTGCACCGATTCCGGTGAGATTTGGCTGAGCAATCCAATGACTTCCACTGCTTCGGTGGCCGGTGCCGTTTGCAACGTCTCCACCAGGCGGTGCACGGCATCCTCGCCCAAACCCGTGACGATCTCGCCTAGTAATTCGCAATCTTCGCGAAAACCGCAATTCGCAAACCGGTGGGTAACGTAATTCAGCGAAGCCTTCGGCATCAGCGCCAAAATATCCAACATGCCGTCGGCCACTTGGCCGGTACGCAGAGCGTCTTCCACAAATTCGGGCAAGCGTTCTTCGGCGCCAATTCTCTGGCGCAGGTTACTTGTCGAACCCGGGCGGAGCGCCTCCACGCCATCCAAGGAAGCCAAAGCTTGTTGCATCGCGGGATAGAATTTCTTGGAGCCGGCTTCCTGGCTCATGCGCACAAACGCGGCGCCAACCAGGGTTTGCAGATCCGGTTCGCGTTCCACGCTCAACTGGTTACCGAGACGCTGGATGACGTCGATCAGCGCGCTTCCGTCGCCGCTGCCGTAAAACTCCGCGAGGTCCGACAAGCCGATTGCCGTGGTTCGCCGGGCTTCCGGGGCGTCGAGTGCGACGCAGGCCGCGTACTTGGTCAGTATTTCGTTAACGGTCTTCAGCTCGCCACGCCGCAGCATTTCTTCCAGGAAACCGCGCACGTTACGCGGAGGGACGCACCAGGCTTCATCTGAAGTCAGCACTTCCTTCTTATTTTCTTCCGGCACCTGAGACCAGAATTCCTGGTCGAGCAATTCGGTGTACGACTGGACCTGAATTCCGGCGCTGGCCATCATTTCTTCCTGGGAACCCAGGATTTTTCGCAGCGCTTCAATTTCCGCATTCATGCGGTCCAGCAACTGTTTCACGGCATTCACGCGCAATTCGCCGCGTTCGTAGCTATCGAGCGCGAATCGAATCGCGACATGCTCCGCTAACTTCAAGAGCATGGGCTTATCCGGTTTATCGGTGGGAGCTTGCGCGGCAAGTCCCGCGAGCGCTTGCTGCAGGGTGAATTGCGCGCGAACCGGCAGCGTCGAGAGCCGCGACTGAAATGTCGCCGCGTCCATACGGTGCTCCGGATCCTTTCGCGACTTACCCAATTGCGCGAACAGACCGATCATGGAGCGAACATCTTCTTCCGCCACTTGGTAGGCCCCACTGCCTACCCCACCAGCGCCTGCTGCACCGGGCACCCCGGGAACGCCGGGAACTCCACCCAGAATTCCGCCGCGGACAAATGCCGTGGCCGTAAGCCATTTGCCTGGCTCGGCTACTGAACCACCGCCGCCAGCCGCGCCGCCACCGCCTGCTCCACCACTTCCACCTGGACCTCCACCGTGGCCGGGTCCACCACCTCCGGGCCCCCCGCCGCCTGGACCTCCGCCGCCTGGACCTCCGCCGCCGGGTCCTCCACCGCCTGGGCCGCCGCCAGTGCCTCCAGGACCGCCCCAGCCGCCGCCAGGGCCGCCGCCCGAACCGGGTCCACCGGTTCCACCACCATGACCTCCATCGCCTGGCCCACCGGGGCCGCCTGAGCCGCCGGGACCGGTTCCTCCACCACCTCCACCGGTTCCTCCCCAGCCGCCGCCGGGCCCTCCACCACCTGGTCCGCCGCCAACTCCTGAGCCACCGCCGGAGCCTTCGCCGCCGCCGCCCGGACCTCCGCTACCCGAACCTGTTCCTCCACCGCCGCCACTGCCGCCGGCGGCCTTCCCTGCCTCCCACAAGTTTCCACCAGCGCCGACGCCGCCGCTCCAGCTGGAGCCGCTACCGCTTCCGGAGCCACCGCCTCCGCCAAATCCCGGGCCGCTACCGCCGCCTCCACCGCCGCTACCACCCAGGCCACGATTGCTCTCTGCCGCCAGAATCAACTGAAGCAATTTGTTGGGATCTTCAAAAACGTCGCGGAACTTGTCGCCCGCGGAGCCCAAGACTTTAGCCGTCAATTGCGCTGCGACCTTGATTCCCGCCACCGAGCCGTCTTCAGCAACGAATCGAATTTCGTTAATCTTGATGGCAGTTTCTCCGGCCATCGCCGACTTCAACTGCTCCGCCAACGAACTGGGCTTGGCGTTTCCGCTGGGAAACGCTCGAACAAACCTGGCAAATTGTCCCTGTTGGAGAGCGGGAGAAAAGTGAATGCTGGCGATACCAGAAGAGGTCAACAATTGCGCGAAACTGCGTTCCCCCGCTGCCGTGCCTAGCGGCACGCCGTCCAGCAGAATCTGATTGCCAGACGCACCCAGCAAAAGCCCGGCGTCTCCGCCCTCATCCAGAGCTTGCCGCAGTTCTTTCCAGGTGGTCTCAAACTGCGCCGCGGTTCGCACGTGCCCGAACTCGTACAAGCGGGCAAACTTCAACAGAATGTTCAAACTTCGAACGAACCCGCGTGCCGTCGATCGAGTTTCGCTGCCCATTCTTCCGAATCGGCTCCGTCTAAATACCTTCTTCCTTCTTACACTAGGACGCAATCCTTTTTGAAACAAGCACCCTGGCGGGAGATGTAACCTTTTCACCAATGGATGTTACTCTTCAGGCACAGTTGGTTGGTGCCGCGATTAAGCCACTCTAGGGGGTTGTACACCTCTCCGTGTCATACGTACAATGTCACTAGTGCGAACGTGTCGTCGCTCTCTTCGCGATCTCCTTCCGATCACTCGACACGCTCCCAAGGGAATCTTTTTGCGATGACGGAAACCGCCCCAGCTTCCCGATTCAAAGTCGACATGCCGCAAATCCCGGGCGTTTCCGGCCCCAGAGCTCGACCTCCGCGTCGCAACCCATTGATGCCGCTCATTGTCGCCTTTCTTGTGCTCGGCTTTGTGATTCTGCTCGCGGTGCGATGGTTTTCGCGCAGCAAGCCCGCGGAATCGGCGCGCGTGGAACCAGCTCCTCAAATGGAAGTGCCCGCGCCGCCTCCGGATCCCAACGCGTTGTTGGCGCACGTAACCGAATTTAATCCGGTTGTAGCCTCGATTGCTGACCTGGCAAAGCCGTGGTCGTCCGTCGATTTTCTGCTCCGCAATAAATTGAATGGTGAAGAGATTCCCGCAACGATTGTGCGCCTCCCCGAGGGTTCCTCGGGCTCTGCAGCCGGTTACTGGGCTTTCTCTCGCAAACCGATTTACGGAAGCTGCAAACTGGAATACATCACGGATCTGACGAAGCTTCGCGATGAATACGAGTTCCATTCGGCGCGCCACCCGCTGGTCGGCAATCCCTGCAGCCACGTTTTGTACGATCCGCTAAAGACCGCAAGTCTGCCGGGGAATACGTGGATTCGCGGCGCGGTTGTACAGGGCAGCGATATTCGCCCGCCGTATGGCATAGAACTGAAGATCCAAGGCAAAGAAATTCTGGCCATCCGCACGGAACAGTAGCAGGGCTTCTTCGCAACGTGCGCTCTCGTTGCAGAACAGCGCGCGAAACTACTGATGGTCCGGTTCGGCGGGCACAGGCGGGGCTTTAATCTTGTTTTTGGTGTCCACATCAAACAACAGATAATTCGTCAGCGTATGCTTGTGATGGTAGCGATGCCCCATCAAATCAAAATACATTTCACCCTGCGTCGGCAGCCAGAGTTCCGTGGCAGCGGACTGGAAGCGGACTGGGCCATAGTCCACCGCTAATTGCTCGCGATTCAAACGCAAACCGGGGATGGGTTCACGCAGCGCGGTTTCCAGGTGCATGATGTTGAAGTTATTCGCGCCGATCCACATGCGACCCTTCAGCGGAATGGGATAGTTCACATTCTTATACTTCCACGAACGCACCCGTGACGGAACGTCGGGGCGTTGCACGAAATGAAGCTGCCACGCCGGCTTGCCGTTTCTGCTGCCCAAACCCTCGCAAGTAAATTGAAAATCTTTTGAGAACACTGGGTTCACGATCATGAATCCCAGCGACACCAGACCCCGCGTTGCGATTCCTGTCGGAAACGAGTTGCTCGTTTCGTTTCCCTTGCGGTCTTCCACGAAGTAGTAAGGCAGAGTTTTGTTGTGTTGAACAAAGATCAAGTAGTTGAAATCGCGTGATAGCGGGGCTGTCCACACGCCGCTGGAGTCGAGGACCTGGTGGTCTATTCTTTCTATAGCCGTGAACCTCTCCAGATCTCCCAACTGTTTCAGGATCCGTTGCTGCGTGTTTTGCAGCACAGTTTCAAGTGAACAAGAAACTCCCGGCGCGGTGGGAGGAATTCCAGTATCCACGTCTGGCGGCGCCCAGGGCTTTTCAAGGGCCGCAGCGACAGTGGCCACCGATTCTGCCGCCTCTGATGGCTTCAGAGCGTCTGGTGGGGGGATCGCGGCGGCAGCGTTGGCCTTCTTTGCTTCCTCGATCTTATCCAAAAACTTTTGCGCGTCCGGAACCGCAGCGTCTTTCGGGTAGTTTTTGATAAAAGTCTGAAACGCCTGTTGCGCCTCGGCGTCTTTTCCTTCAACCAGCAGAATCTTAGCGCGAAGAAATTTCATGGCCGCGGCCTTATCCTGGTTTAAGTCACCGGCACGCCCGGCTTCGACCTCCGCTTTTGACAGCTCCTCAGTTCGTATGTACGCAACGGCCAACAGGTAATGCGCTCGCCAGTTGTTGGAATCCGCTTCCACAGCCCTCTGCAGCGTCGCGATGGCGTCCTTGTTTTCCTTCGCCTCTAACTGCATCTGACCGAGCATGAGCAGGCTACGTTCATGCGCTGGGTTGGTGGCAAGCACGGCTTCAAACTGTTTTCTGGCGGCTGGCATGTCTTTGACCGTGTAGTCCAGCATGCCCATCAAGTACAAGATGTCCGGGCTGGAAGGCGCCATCTTCTGCGCTTTCTCGAGATGCTTGCGCGCTTCGCCATATTTGCTTTGCCGCATCGCCGCGAGGCTCTGGTCCAGTTCACGTTGCACTCTGGGAGCCAACGCCACACCTGTCGGTGCGGTGGCCGCGGTGGAACTGCCCACCGGAGTCATATACACGTATACGGTCTGAAAAATTCCTTCCCTGCTCACCGTAGCGTGCTCGGTGGCATTCTTGTATCCCACCGCCTCTACCTCAATGTCGTATTCGCCTGGACCCACCCCAAAGCTGGCGGTACTGACGGCACCGTATAAACTGCCGCTGCCAGTATCGGCGTACAACGGCTGTCCGCCCGGCAAGCTGACGCGCACATACGCTGGGATGGATAGCGGGGCTCCGGAGAGCTCGCGAACGCTGACCTGCAACTGCGCAGAAGCCATTGCGGGCAGAAGGCAGAAGATGGCGATAAGAATTGCCAGTTTGCCGCGGATTCGCGGACGCGGGATTGAGGGCATAGGTAAGTTACGATTCAAAACCAATTGCTCGCAGTCAAAGCCAGATTTCATCGATTTCAATAGTGGCCGCTCTTATTGCGCTTAGCATACACCATCCTGTTTCTGACCATTTCGGCGGACCAGAATACGGCGCAGGGTGGGCACTGAGAATCACTTCGCGCAAATCAAAAAAATGGGGAGCCCGAAGGCTCCCCATGTACATCTGAGTTGCGTGATTGCCTTAGAACATCAACTTCAATCCGAACTGGATATTGCGACGTTCGTCCGTGGGCTGACCAGCGTAACCGAAGATGCCACCCTTTTCCGTCTGGATATACGGACTGGCTGGATCCATCGAGCTAACATCAAGGTTAAACGCCGAAACGTATTGGTTGTGGTGATTGAAAATATTGTAGAACTCACCGCGGAACTGCAAGCTGAAACGCTCGGTGAGCGTGAAGGTCTTGTAGAAGTTCATGTCAAGGTTCCAATTGTTCGGACTAATGAACTGGTTGCGATCGGAGTAAGGGGCGCCATTCGGGTGTACGTACAACCCGTATGGAGCAACCCAGTGCAGTTCGGCATTCCGAGCGAGTTACCCAGATCTGCAATCTGTAGAGAGTCCCCAGAGCCAGTCGTCGGGATAGCGCTGTAATTGAACAAATTGCCACCCGTCGGGACCGAGTTGCCACCGTGCGCTACGAATTGGCTTGGAGCATACACGGGGCAGGTGGTGTCATTTGAGTTGCTGCAATCGTAAACGGTGAACGGCGCACCGCTTCGAATATTCAGAATCGCTCCGGTGCCCCAGCCACCAAATGCGGCCCTGACAAACTTGTTGTCTGCATTCTTCAACCAAGGAACTTCCCAAGTCGCACCCAGGTTAAAGCGGTGCCGGATATCAAAGTCCGAATTTCCGTAGTTCAGTTGTGGGTTAAAGGCATCCAGGTAGCCCAAGGAGTAGAAGCCGGCTGTCCCATCACTGAACGTGGAGGACAGGTTATCCAGAGAGTGAGAGAACGTGTAGTTTGCCGACATACCCAAGCCCTTGTGGAGAAGGTTCGTTCACCTGGTAGCGGACGTTCAAAGCGTTGTAATGGCTATAGCCATGATCGCTGCGGAAGTTCATGTTGCTGTATTGGTAGTTGATGCGATTCCCAAAATTCTCGTCGCCCAGGTACAAGCTGCCGCCGGTGGTGGGGTTAATGTTGGCGATGTCATAGAGGTGTACGCCACGCGAACCTGCATAGGAAACGGAGATCACGCCTTGACCTATGTTGCGGTCAACGGACATATTCCAGGTCTCGGCATATGCGGTCTTGATGTTCTGGTCAACAGCGCGCTGGCTGACTGCCGGCAACGCCTTTGTTCCCGTACCCGCCAAGGGGCCAGCAACGTCGGTGTACACTGGCATGAATGGAACGTCCCCGGCGCCGCCGTTGACGCTGGCATTGACCAGGCTGACCACGCCATAGTTTGGCGGGTTCTGAATGGTGTTGAAAGTTACGTTGCCAAAGTTGCGTTCATAGCTGATCCCGTAACCTCCCCGCAGCGAGGTCTTGCCGTCGCCGAAAATGTCCCAGGCAAAGCCGACTCGCGGAGCAAAGTCCTTGTAGTCGGGCTTCCAGAACACTCCACCGGCGCTGGCGAGCTGGACAGCGCCGTTGCGGATCTGCTCGTACTCATTCGATCCGGCGCCAAAAACGAAGTTGGAATCAAGCGCGGGATCGGCGTTGTGCTGCACACCGAAATATTCCCAGCGCAGACCAAGGTTGAGCGTGAAGCGCGGCAGAATCTTCCAGGAATCCTGGGCATAGGCCGCACCGTCGTTGTAGCGATAGTTGCGGTTGAATGCAGGTGGTCCGACCGGCAAGGTGAGAGTGCAATCTGGCGTCACGATAACAGCGCCGGTCTCATCCTTCACGCAAGGATATTTGCCCTGGGGATAAACGGCACCCTGGTACTGATAGATGGTTCCTGCCACGAGGTTGGCAAGTCCCTTGTCCAGGTTCTTGCCCAGGTATTCGACCGGGTTCTCGTAAGCGCCGAACACGCGGTTGTCGCGGAGTTGAATAAATTGCCCACCAAACTTGAACTGATGTTTGCCTTTCGACCACGTGAGGTCATCATGGAACTGATACAGGTTCTGAGGGCCTCCGAAGGGGATGGCATTGCCTGGCGTCGTTTCGCTGTAACCCGGGAAAATCAGGGGTACGCCATTGACGGAAGGCAGGGTGCTGGAGGTGTACAAGGTTGGGCTGATCGGTGCCGTGCTAAGTCCCTGAACGGGCCCATTCAGACGGTTGTAAGTTGCCTTTGCCGTGTTTGCCACGAGCCGGCGAAAAGAAGTGTACAAAGACTCACTTCGTAGTTCTGGTCGAAATTGGTTTGCCCAGTGTTGTAACCGGCGTATGGGCTGGAATTGACGGTGCCGGGGAAATCGAGTTCGTTAAATGCGGCGTAGCGCACGAAAAGAGAAGTGTTCTGGCTAAAGTTGTAGTCAACCCTGGCTACTTCCATCCAGGTATTCTGCGGCAGACCACCGCCAGCATCGCCCGGGACGTTGAAGACAGCAGATTCGCAGTTCGGGCTGTTGGCCAGCGTCGCCGAGCAGGGTCCGATGGGCGTAAGGCTGACGCCCGAAGCCAAATTCCCATAGGCGGCAAAATACGCCTGGCTAGCGGGAGCCAAGGACGCGTATGAAGCGGGGTCAATGATTGTGTACGTCGTGGGTGAAGAACTGCGCACACGAATCCATTCGGTATTGTTGAAGAAGAACAGCTTGTCCTTCTTGATTGGACCGCTGATCGAGAAGCCGAAATCGTTGCGTGTAAATATGCCCTTCGGCACGCCGGTGTCGTCATTCTGGAAGGTGTTGGCGGACAAGGCCGAAACGCGGTTGAATTCGTAGGCGGAGCCATGAAACGAGTTGTTGCCCGATTTCGTGACCAGGTTGACGACGCCACCGCTGGCCCGCCCGTACTCCGCACCGAAGTTGTTGGTAAGCACACTGAATTCCTGCACGGAATCCAACGGAACAGTTTGCCCGACGGTGGAAGTGAAGGTGTCCACATTTTCCGAACCGTCAAGCAGTATGCCCGTTGAAGCAGAACGCATTCCGTTAATTGCATAGCCCGCGCCGCGGTTGCTCATGGGGTCCTCGGCAACGTTGCCAGAGGTGCCTACCAATGCATAAGGATTCCGGGTGGGTGAAGTCGGCAAAAGATCGATGTCTTTCGCTGTGATGGTTTCCGACAGGGTTTGATCCTGGGTGTTAACAGAGGCGGTGCCCTCCGACGAGGTTACTTCCACAACCGTAGTGGCTTTACCAACCTCCAGTTGCAATGACACTTCAATCTGCGAGCCAACCGTCACCTGGACGCGTTGGGTTACATTCGCAAAGCCCGCGGCCTCAATGACGACGTCGTACGCGTCAGGCCTAAGACTGGGGATGGTATAAAGACCGGAAGAGTTTGTGGTCGTTTCACGCGATGCGCCGGTGTTGATCGATTTCGCAATCACCTTCGCGCCCACCACGACGCCACCTGTTGCGTCCGTGATCGTACCCGAGATTCGACCTGTATCTGTCTGCCCGTAAACAGGAATAGCGTTTGCGGCGAAGAACAAAAGCACACAAAAGCTCGTGAAAATCACGAGGCCAATAATCCTCTTTTTCAAAGGAACCTCCGTAACCACCACTAGATTTTTGAATACACACTACGGCGAGCGACCTGAACTGATAGCAACCCGATGATTCATGGTACTGCAATCGTAGTTCCAAACATACTAATTTCTGTTACTTCCGCTTAAACTAACGTCTCCGTTTACAGTTACTTAAAGGCGCTCTGAAGACGGCGGCGACGCTCCCAAGTGCACCACCTACCGTTCTTTGTACAACCTATGATTTATCGGAATATCGATTTTGCCTTGGCCTTGGCTTCCGTCTGGCTAAATTGCGCCGCTTCTTGACACGACGCTTGCTCTCGCAGCATCCTTCTTCCCCATGAATCCTCTTCGATTTGTGTCGCGTCGACGTTTTCTAAGCTCATCGGTGGTGGCCAGTTCTTCCGTTTTGCTTTCTGCGGCAAAGGCGCCAGCCGAATCTACAACCGGCACGCTTCCGCCTGCTTTCTCTTCGCTCAAGCCGCTCGGCGATCGAGTCCATCCCATCACCGCCGAGGAGTTTCACGCGCGCATCCTGCATGCCCAGGAATTAATGGCGCAAGCCAATCCGAAGTTCGAGGCACTGCTGATCGGTTCCGGTTCCTCGCTTATCTATTTCACTGGAATCCATTGGTGGCCCAGCGAACGGCTGCTGGCTTTTGTGATTCCGCGAACCGGCGATCCCATCATCGTGTCCCCGGCATTCGAAGAGGCGCGAATGCGCGAGTCGCTTCGCAATCCGGCAGAGGTGCGCGTTTGGCAGGAAGATGAGAGCCCCACCAAGTTGCTTGCCGCCGCGCTCGCTGACCGCAACATCCACTCTGGTCGCATCGGCATTGAAGAAACTTTCGCGTTTACCTTTTACGACCACTTCCGCGCCGCGGCGCCAGGCTTTGACTGCGTCTCCGGAGATCCCATCACCATTGCGTGCCGCGCCGTTAAGTCTCCTCACGAACTGGAACTGATGCGCCTTTCGTGCGAGGCCACTTGCGACGTTTTTCGCGCGGTGTTTGCTTCGTTGAAGGAAGGCATGTCGCAAGAGGACATCGGCGAGTTGGTGACTTCCGGCTTCGCGAAAATGAAACTGCGCGGCGACGCGCTTGTCCTGATCGGACCATCCGCGGCGCTTCCCCATGGCAGCAAGCAGCCGCAAAAACTGAAGGAAGGCGACGTAATTCTGATTGATGGAGGTACAAAGGTAGAAGGCTACGATTCCGACGTGACGCGCACCGGCGTGCTTGGCAAGCCGTCGGCGAAGGTGCAGCAGGTATTTGAAATCGTGCGCGGGGCACAGAACGCTGCTCTCGATGCGGCTCGTGAGGGCAAACTGTCCGGCTCGGTGGATGACGCTGCTCGCGGCGTGATTACGACTGCCGGTTATGGCCCCGACTACAAGTTTTTCAGCCATCGCCTGGGCCACGGCATCGGACTGGACGGTCACGAGCATCCTTATTTAGTTCGTGCCAGCACCACCGTGCTTGTGCCTGGGATGACCTTTTCCAATGAGCCCGGCATTTACATCCCCGGCGAATTCGGATTGCGCTGCGAAGATGACATGGTAATCACCGCGTCCGGGCCGGCAAAACTGCTGACGCCAGGGTTCCAAGTTTCTTTGCAGAAGCCGCTCGGCTAAACGCCGCTGATGGCCTACCGCTTCATCATCGCTTCTTCATGGCAAAATTCCGCAATCCTCTGTTCCGCCCAAAATCTCTCCGGACCTTCCCACTTCGAGATGAAGCCGCAATGCCCGCCATGCTTCGGCGCCACAAACCTGACCAGTGGGTTTTCTGCCACTCGCGCGCGTAGAAACGCGGCGTACGGAACAAACGGATCATCCTGAGCCGTCAACATCAGAACCGGCACCTTCACCTGCCCAATTACGCGCTTCGCTCCGGCAGCCTCGTAATATTCCTCGGCATCCTTATATCCGAACGCTGGAGCCGTGATTTTGTCATCGAATTCCCGTACCGTCTTCACCCTCCCAAATCCATTGCTTGAGTAGTGCTTCGGGAACAGTTCCACCTTTCGCCGGTACCGCGCCAGCAGTCCCTTCACAAAATGCCGCTGATAGAGATAATTCTCCGGTTTCTCCAGAGCATCCGCACAAGCGCTCAGATTCAAGGCCGGACAGACTGCCGCAACTCCTCTTAATTGCTTTGGCGCGGAATCCCCGAATTCCCCAGCCATCTTCGTCACTAAGTTTCCGCCCATCGAATAGCCCGCGAAGAAGACCTGCTCGAAGCCGTCCTTTTCAATCAGCTCCATCAGTATGGCGCGATAGTCTGCGCTCATTCCGCTGTTATACAGCGTCGGCGTCAGCAGTTCTGTGCCGCCACAATTCCGTTGATTCATGCGCACGGCATGAAAGCCTCGCTGGTAGGCCTTGTCCGCGATTCCAATCGAGTACTTCGAATCGCACGAGCCCTCCAGTCCGTGCACAATCACAATCACCGGCGCGTCCGGCCGCTTCCCGGGCTGCCAGTGGCACATGGCTTTCAGCTGCGTCTCGTCATCGATGCGGAACAGGCGCTCCTGTGCCGGAGGCAAGGCAAACTTCCGCCGCAAGAACGGGCCGACCATGGTTTGCAAATGGCCGGTCCTCAACCAGGCGTGCGGCTCAAATTCTGGAATCTCGGCTGGCATATCCTTAACTCTATCAGGTCTGGCGAGAACCTTGCGTTGAAGCCGGCCGACCCGCGCGCTGCCTTTCGCCGCATAAACTGCTGCAAACAGGAGGATTGCGGGGTATTGTTAACACCGGCCGTGGTTTTTGCGTCTTTCCATTGAATGGTCTGCGCACTTTGCGATGGCCCCAGGATGTCAACATTTGAGCTGCAATCGACGCGCCCAGGTTTGGCAGCCGTGAACTCCGTCAGCGAGCCGGACGGCGGCAGCGACGTGGCGCTGGTGCAAGCCGCGCAAAACGGCGATCGCGGTGCGTTCGGCATGTTGTATTCGCGGTACTCGCGCATGGTGCACGGCATTCTGCTCTCGAAGGTCCCTCACACTGCGGTCGAAGATCTGGTGCAGGATGTTTTTCTTCAGGCGCTTCCCCGCCTCGGCTCGCTGCGCGACGTTTCGCGGTTTGGTGGCTGGCTTGCCGCCATCGCGCGCAATCGCGCCATCGATTTTCATCGCCAATCGCGGCCTGCGGATGAATTCGACGAGCAAATCCACGAGGCAGAGAAACAACCCCATCCTGCAAATCGCAGCGATCAATCCGATGCTCAGCAGGTGCTCGAGGCCATACGCACCTTGCCGGATACCTATCGCGAAACGCTCATCCTGCGTCTTGTGGAAGGCATGACCGGCCCGGAAATTGCCGTGCGCACCGGCCTTACGCACGGGTCCGTGCGCGTGAATCTTCACCGCGGCATGCAGCAGCTCCGCGAAATTCTCGGCCGCAAAGCCAGCGCCGCAGACTCGCAGGCATCGAGCACACCGTCATGAACAAACCGCGTAACAATTCGCCTGAGGAACCGATTATGAATGAGCCCTATTTGTGGGACGGCTCTGGCGAGCCTGATCCCGAAGTGCAACTCCTCGAATCGCTGCTGGCAGAATTTAGCTATCGGGAAATTCCACTGGCGCTGCCGTTGCCAGAGAACTCAACTACGAAGCCGGGATACTTTCACCGCCTCTTGCTGCAATTTCCCTGGGTTCCGCGTTTCGCCTCCGTTGCGGTCGTGCTTCTTGCGTTGATCGCGGGCGGCATCGTTTCTTTCTACCCGGCCCACATCTCGTCTTCGGGACCAGCATGGGAAGTGGCGCGACTCGATGGCAGTCCGCAGATCGGCACTCGATTTATTACCGCGGGTCAGTCTGCTGCGAAGCTACTCGTCGGACAAACCCTGGAAACGGACGGCACTTCGCGCGCCAGCATTTCGCAGACAGATATGGGCGAGATCAAGGTTGAACCCAACTCTCGCGTACGCCTTCTGCAGACCGACGAGCATCACAAACGGATCCAATTGGATATCGGCACGATTCACGCGATGATCTGGGCACCTGCCGGCGAGTTTATTGTCGACACGCCTGCGGCAGTGGCCGTCGATCTCGGTTGTGCGTACACGCTGCAGGTGGCCGCGGACGGCTCTGGCACGATTCGCACCACGCTCGGCTGGGTAGGCTTTCATCTCAACGGCCGCGAATCCTTCATTCCAGCCGGCGCCATGTGCCCCACGCGACCCAAGGTTGGGCCAGGCACGCCGTACTTCGAGGATGCCTCCGAATCCTTCCGCAGCGCACTCGGCGATTTTGATTTCGCCGACAAATCACCGGAAGATCGCTCCGCTTCGCTCGAAACTATTCTCTCGCAGGCACGCGCACGCGATGGCCTCACGCTCTGGCATCTGCTTTCCCGCACCGAGGGCGACGAGCGCGACAAGGTTTACGACCGCTTTGCGGCTCTGGTTCCTCCGCCGCCCGGCGTCACCCGCGATGGAATTCTGCAGCTCGATCAATCGATGCTTGATTCCTGGTGGAACGCTCTGAACCTCGGTGACATTTATCTGTGGCGTTACTGGGAGCAATCCTCATCGCCGCGCGCCAATCCCGCCAACCGAGCCGTGAAAGAACACATGCTCCTGAAAAAGACTCCGTAATTCGTGCACTTCCGCAGTTAACACTCTCCCGCGTCTCCTCGTCTTTTGCTTTGTAAGCGAATTCATTCGCAGGAGGCTCGTAACCACCATGAAATCTCAAATTGTTCCTTTAAGTCGCATTGCGGTCGCAATTTTACCGGCCCTGTTCTTTTTCGTTAGTTCCGCGCTCGCTGGTCCGCCGCTGATTTGTCATTCCTTCGATATCGGCGATGCCAAATCGATTCCCTGGGCCAGCCACGATTGGAACCTTACTGGCTCGGAAAACTACAATACAAAAAATCTCGCAGCGGACACCATCGCCATCCTCGATTCCGACTCCGTCGTACTCGTGCACATGGAAACCCTGCGCCGCGCCACTCTGTACGCGCGCAAAGATCCTGTTGCCGCAAAGGAACTACTGACCAAACTGCTCGCTCGCGCGGATTTCTCCGCCAATTCTTCGGTGGCCGCGATAACTTCGTTCGATCTGGGCTATCTCGCGGAGTGTTACAAGCAGTGGATGGGCAAGGGCGAGCCGAATCCAGCCCAGGGACTCGACGGCTATGCGCTGGTCAAGAAAGCCATGCAACTTCGTGGCAACGATCCACAAATGGACTTCGCCGCAGCCCTCATCACTCTGAACGGGCCTGCCAACGAGCATCAGGACTACGTACAAAAAACGATTGCCGGCGCAAAGACTGACGCATTGCTCTCGCGCAACCTTTTCACTCACTTCGTGGGCCCGCAGTCGGAGACCATGGCGGAAATGATCTCGCGCACCTCCACAGTGAAGGTGGCAAAGCAATGAAGTCCAGCGTTAGGGGCGCCGCCGTGCGGCTCCCTTCCATTTTTATGCGCGTAATCTCCGGTGCCGCCGTTCTGCTTACTTTCTTGGCGTTTCCTCGGGCGCATTCCGCGGGGCAAAACTCCCCATCCGAACTAACCGTTCACGAATGGGGCACCTTCACTTCGATTTCCGCCAAAGACGGCCAGCCTATTAGCTGGCTTCCTCTGACTGGTTCCACTGACCTTCCTAGCTTCGTGGAACATCTGCGCGAACCCAACTTCAAAAGTGGCCTTCGCGGAACTGTCCGCATGGAGACTCCGGTCATCTATTTCTATTCACCGCGCGAGACCACTGTTTCCGTCAAAGTTTCGTTCGCAAAAGGCCTGATCACCGAGTGGTACCCGCACTCCGCGTCCGCCGCAGCCCTCGATCCCCGCAAAGACTTTCGCCTCTATTTTATGCAGGGCCAGGGATCTATTGCGTGGAACTCTGTCCACATCGAACCCGGCGGTTCCACCGATTTCCCTCGAGACGCCACGGAAAATCATTACTACGCCGCGCGCGAGACCTCTTCCGCACCGGTCCGCGTGACAACCGCTTCCGGCGATCAACACGAGCGATTCCTGTTTTATCGTGGAGTGTCGGCTTTCACGCCACCAATCTCGGCCACACTTTCTGCTGACGGCACGGTGCGCCTGCAAAGTCAGCTTTCGGAAGAAATCCCCGACGTGATTCTCTTCGAACGTCGCGGCAACAGCGTCGGTTATCGGATTCTCGGCCCTTTCCGTGATCAAGCGTCCCTCGCTCCACCCCAACTGGAAGGCTCTCTTCCGGCCCTCTTCAGCGAAATGGAAGGCACGCTCATATCGCAAGGCTTGCACGCGGATGAGGCGCACGCCATGATCGAAGCCTGGAAGGCCTCCTGGTTTGAGGAAGGTTCGCGCCTCTTCTATATTGTTCCCCGCAGCTTCGTGGACGCTGTCCTTCCTTTATCCATTTCTCCCGCGCCAACTGAGATCACCCGCGTATTCGTTGGGCGCATTGAACTCGTCATTCCCGCCACCGAACAAGCCGTCGAATCTGCCTTCGCCACCGGCGATCGCGCAACGCTTGCCAAATACGCGCGCTTCCTCGAGCCCATCCTGCAAACCATGATCGAGGAACAGACCGATCCAGCGAAAATTCTGCGCCTGCAAACTTATTTGGACTCTCTTTATCGAGGTTTACTTCAGGCCAGCAGCGCCAAGCATCCCTAAAAACTGTCGTTCGGTCCTCATATCAATCGACTGGGCAACCAGTTTGCCGTCGCGGTCAAACACAAATGTCTTCGGAATGCCCCAAACCAGAAACGTCTTGCTTACCTTCTCGCCGGTATCCAGCAGGATCGGATAGGTGAATTTCTGTTGCGCGACGAACGGCGGCACTTTCGCGGGTTCTTCATCCATCGAAATGGCCAGAATCACGAAGCCCTTCTTCTGGAAGCGATTGTAGAGCGTCTGAAGGTCTGGCATCTCTTTGCGGCATGGCGGACACCACGTGGCCCAAAAATTAACCAGCACCACCTTGCCGCGGAGTTCTTTCAGCGTCCACATTTTGCCCTGCAGGTCCGTCAGCGAAAAATCGGCATCCTGGCGCTGCTTATCCGCTTCGTCCAATTTCTTGATCGCGGCAGCGAATTGCGGATCTTCGAGTGTCGCCTGCATGCGCTCGTAATGGACCAGTTGCGCCACTTCCATGTACGGCTGCGCAGGCTGCCCTTTCTCTTCCGGTTGCGGTGTTTCGCTCAGTGCGGAAGCCAATGTGGTGGTAACGTCCTGCAAAGTGTCGTGCCCAAAGTCGCCTTCCGTGGAAAGGCCGGCGAGAGAAAGGGCCAAGCGCACTTTGTTTTGTCCCGGTGGTAACTTCCGTATATCCAGGGCGAGCTGTCTTGTTACCCCGGCTCTCACATTGTCTGGCAGCGCTCGCAGTCCCCGAATTTTCTCGACGATTGGCTTCTCCTGCTCCGTCCAGACAATTTTCTGCCCTTGGGCTGGCAGCGACATTGGCGCCGCGGAATATGCCACCAGGCAAACCATGCAAATGAAAGCGCTAATCCACCCTTTTAGCGCTCCAACCTGAAAACCAATCTGGTGTCTCATGCCTCGAAGCTTAACGCTTTTCCCTGGAACTGTCGCACTCCTCCTCATCACCGATCCCTTCAACTTGACCCCGTCTCCCGGCAGCCCCTAGAATAGAAGATTGACCGTGATGCATTTTTTCGATCTATTGAACTCATCTCTCGGCCCAGCGGCCACCCGCTGGGCTGCGCTGTTTAAGGGCGCGCGCTTCCCCGCCCGACAATTCCTACTGCGAGGCTTTCATTCATGATTGATGGTCCGATCCCCGAAGGTCTTACGTTCGACGATGTGCTGCTGCTGCCGGGCAAGTCCACTGTTCTGCCCACGGAAGTCGACACCGCCACGAAATTCACCCGCAAGTTGTCTCTGAACATCCCGATCGCGTCTGCGGCCATGGACACGGTCACCGAATCGCGCCTGGCCATCGGCATCGCGCGGCAGGGGGGCATCGGCATCATCCACCGAAACATTCCCATCGACCGCCAGGGCGAAGAAATCGACCGTGTGAAGCGCTCCGAGTCCGGTATGATCGTCGACCCCGTCACCATTTCGCCGGACATCACCATCCGCCAGGCCCTGGAAATCATGAACAAGTACCGCATCTCCGGGCTGCCCGTTACCCGCGGCACGCGCCTCACCGGCATCCTTACCAATCGCGACCTGCGTTTCGAAAAAGATCTCAGCCAGCTGGTTGGCCAGGTAATGACCAAAGACAATCTGGTCACTGTCCCTGTCGGCACCACATTGGAAGGCGCTGAAAAAATCCTGCAGAAGCATCGCATCGAGAAACTTCTGGTCGTCGACCAGGACTTCAACCTCAAGGGCCTGATCACCGTTAAAGACATCCAGAAAAAACTCGAATATCCGCGCGCCGCGAAGGACGATCAAGGCCGCCTGACCGTGGGTGCCGCTGTCGGTGCCACCGGTGATTTTCTGGAGCGCGCCGTCGAAATGTCCAAGGCCAAGGCGGACGTGCTGGCCATCGACACCGCCCATGGCCACACCGAGCGCGTCATCGAGGCCATCAAGGCCATTCGCCGCCGCCTGCCGGAGATGCAAATCGTTGCCGGAAACGTTGCTACGTTTGAAGCCGCGAAGGAATTGATAGCCCTGGGCATCGACGGGCTCAAGGTCGGCATCGGTCCTGGTTCCATCTGCACTACGCGCATCGTCACCGGCGCCGGCGTTCCCCAATTGACCGCCGTAATGGAAGCAGCCAAAGCCGCTAAGGGTACCGGAGTGCCCATCATCGCGGATGGCGGCATCAAGTATTCCGGCGACATTTCGAAGGCCATCGCGGCCGGCGCATCTTGCGTCATGATCGGCAGCCTGTTCGCGGGAACCGAAGAATCTCCCGGCGAAACAATTTTGTTCCAGGGCCGAACATTCAAGTCTTACCGCGGCATGGGCTCTACCGGCGCCATGGAAGCAGGCTCCGCCGATCGCTATTCGCAAGAAGGCGCCGATCGCGGTAAGTCCGTCCCCGAAGGCGTGGAAGGACGCGTGGCATATAAAGGTCCGCTGAGCGGCCTGACCGATCAACTGGTCGGAGGATTGAAAAGCGGCATGGGCTACGTGGGCGCGCGCAACATTACGGAACTGACTGAAAAGGGCCGATTTGTGCGCATCACCGCCGCAGGCCTTCGCGAAAGCCATGTGCACGACGTGGTTATCACCAAGGAAGCGCCAAACTACCGCATGGAATAATCCGTTCTGCGGTTTCTTATCGATGTTTTTCTGAAAGCACATCTTTTAGCATAGCGGCGTAGTCTGAGTTTGATCTTTACAGGAGCATCTTTTGTCGACTTCCGAATCCTGGCGCAATCCGCGTCCCACACCTGAGCTCACGGGACTAGGCTCGCGCATTCCGCCTGGTTCGCTATTCCCCGACTGGCTGCGCGCCTGGTGGCCTGCGCTGCTGTGGGCCGCGATGATCTTCGTTGCTTCCACAGATTTTTTCTCTTCAGAGCACACTAGCCGCATCATTGAGCCGATTCTTCACTGGTTCCTTCCCGGGATCAACGCGGCATCGCTCGACTTCGTTCACCACATCATTCGCAAGTGCGCGCATTTCACGGAGTACTTCATTTTCTTTTTGTTTCTTTATCGTGGGCTGCGAGGAATGCGCCGCGGTTGGCACCTGACGTCGGCGGTGCTTGCCTGGTTCATCGCCACCGGGTACTCCGCACTGGACGAAATTCACCAGTCTTTTGTGGCCTCGCGCGGCGCCAGCCCGTGGGATTCGCTTCTGGATTCCGCCAGCGCGCTGGTTGCGGTCGTGGTGGTGTACCTCTTCTACCGCTTGCGTCGTCCCACAAATAAATAAAGGCGCAGTCTCCTGCGCCTGAGTTTGGGAATGCCTGAAAATCCTGGCTGTTGTTATTAAGCTTTCGCTAGAACTGCCGGCTCCCGTTTCTTCACGATTTCCTTGTTGTAGTACAACCTGCGGTCCGCGCCCTCAATGAGTTCCTCGACACGGTCTCCCGGCTCGTACGCCTTCCAACCGGCGGCCACCGACACCGGCAATATTTTCCCGTTCAGTTGAACCTCGAAACCCTCCAGGCGCACCAGCACTCGCGACAATTGTTCCACTTCGCAATCCACCAGCAGCATCATGAATTCGTCTCCACCCCAGCGCGCCGCCACGTCGGAGCCTCGGGTGGAGCTGCTCAAGCGCTTGGCAAACTCTTTCAGCACCAGGTCGCCGGTCTGATGGCCATACTTGTCGTTGATTTCCTTGAAGTCATTCAGGTCCACCAGCACCACAATCAGCGCGTGCCCGCGGCGTTCTGACCGCGCGATCTCTGCCTTCAACCGTTGCTCGGCAAATCTGCGATTGTACAGACCGGTAAGCGGATCAAACATGGCCAGCCGGCGGAATACCTCTGCTTGAACATGCTGCTCTTCCAATTCGCGCTGCAGCTTGCGCACCTTAATTTGCTGGTAGATGGTCTGCATCGTGAACGCCAGCACGAGAATGACTAATGCGCGAACCGCAACGCGATAGTCCACGCCCAGAACCGTTTTCATTCCCATCCACTGCAGCGACGCCGACAACGAGATCACTGCGCCCGTTAGACCCAGGATGATGACCACCGCGTTCATCCACGCCCAAATGTCGCGCCTCTCCAGCCGGCGAAGATCCGCGCGGATCTTCTCGGCTCCGTAGTCGGAGTTCTCGTTCTCGATAGGAGACGGAACGTTATTCATGGGCTGGTGTGCCTGTCCTGGGAGCGGTCATTATCTTGACCCTAGGCTTTCCCTTTCGCAGCGTCAAGAAATCCTGCGCCCTGTGCGGCGGGACAGTAATCGTTGCTGGCCCATGAACAAGCAGGTGCCGTATTTTCGGAAATGGCAGGAGACCGGCGATTAATCCGACCGAAGTGCTTGCATAACGTCGACACGGGCGGCGCGCGCGGCCGGCACGACCGAGGCGACAACCGCGGCAGCAAACAGCACAATGGCTGCGGCGACCAGCGGGACAGCGCCGGGAATCTGTACATCCGTGAAATAGCCGCCGGCCAGGCGTACGAGCGCGTAACCGCCCGCAGCGCCCGCAATTACGCCCGCGATCGCCATGATGGCACCTTCGGCGACGACTCCGGTGAGCAGATGGCGCGGCTGGCAGCCGATTGCCAGGCGAATGCCGAACTCGCGAATGCGTCCGCTTACGGAAAAGGCCAGCACGCCGGCGACGCCGACCACCGCAATGAGCAGCGCGACGGCCGCGAATCCACCGAACACCATCGTGTTCAGACGATCGGGCGTGAGCACCTCGGCGCGCACGTCGTCCAGAGTGGCGGCGCGTTCGACCGGCTGGTCTGCAGACAGGTCACGAATGACGCGCGTAACGGGAGTAACCAGAGTGTAAGGATTCGCGCTGGTATGCACGAACAAGCGGCCGCCCCACAGTTCCATCTGTTCGAAGGGGTGATACACGGTGAGTGCGGGACCGGGGACCACATGCTCATCGTCGACGTCGGCAACGACGCCGACAATGCGGCGCGGCTCCGTGCTGATGTCGATAAACTTCATCACCGGATCAGTCCACATCACGTGGCGATTCACGGCGTCCTGACCGGGGAACATGCGCTGGGCCACGCTCTGACTGATGATGACGACCGGCTCGCCATTGTGTCGGTCGGAATCGTCGAAATCTCGTCCGGCAATGATGGGCACGCCGAGTGCCGCGAAAAATCCTGGCGAAATGGTGCGCAATTGCGCGCGCGGATCTTCTTCGCCGGACTCGCGCACGTGGCCGTCGGCGGAAAACTGGAAGCCGGGTCCGAAGTTGCCCGAGTCTCGCCAGGGAACCACGATGCCAAAGGCTACGCGATCCACGCCGGGCAGCGCGTTGATGCGCCGCATCGATTCCTTATAGAAACCCACGACTTGTTCCGGAGTCTTTCCGTAAGAAATAGCCGGCACGTTCAAGGCAAGCACGTGATGCGTGTCGAGGCCGGTCTGCACCGCTTGCAACGAAAGCAGCGTCTTGATCAACATGCTGGCGCCGGCCAGCAGCATGAACGATGCGGCGATCTGCGTGATCGCGAAGATTCGCAGGCGGCGGCTGGTGCTGCCGGTGATGCGCAGGCTGCTGCTTGTGAGGCTGATTCCATCCGACCCGCCGGAGGAAGGCAGCCGCGGGATAAATGCCAGAAGCACCGCGGCGAGAACGGCCAGAATCGCGCCGACCCACAGCATGCTGGAATCGACGGTGAGATCGAGGGCGCGAACGGAAAAACGCGAAGCGTAGCGAGCCAGAATGGAGACCATCGGACGCGCACTGAGCACCCCGAGCAGCGCGCCACCGCCGCAGAGCAACAGACTCTCCGCAAGTAAAGTTCTGCGCAAGGCGCCGGTGCTTGCGCCTAGCGCGGCGCGCATGGCCAGCTCGTTTTCGCGGCGAACGGTGCGCGCCAGAATCAAGTTGGCGACATTCGAGCACGCGATGATGAAAATAAGCGCCGAAGCCGCCAGCAACACCAACAGTACAGTTCGCGCGCCAGAGGTGATCTGGTCTCGCAGCAGCACCGCATTGATGCGGAAGTCGGCTTTTGGCGAGTACACGTCGGGATGCTCGCGAATCATCGCGCCATATACCGTGCGCAATTCCGCGCGCGCTTGTTCCAGACTGACGCCGGGCGCCAGCCGCCCGAACAATTCGGTCATACGATGCACGCGGCCCGTGACCATGGTGGCGGAGAGATGATGCGGGCTGGTGACGACGTTAGCGATAATCTCAGTTTCCGCGGGATAAGGCACCGAAGGCTCCAGAACGCCGACGATGGTGGCCGAGCGTGTACCGAGCCGCACCGTCTTGCCAATGACCGAGGTGTCGCCGTTCATCGTGTTTTTCCAGAAACGATAAGTGAGCACGGCGGCGCCGGCGGCATTGGGTCCGTCGTCGCGCATGTCGAGCAGGCGCCCGAGCACCGGGTGCAGTCCCATCACTTCGAAATAGGAACCGCCGACGACGCCAGCACGGACTTCGCGCGGCTCGCCAAGGCCGATCATGGTAAAGCCGATGGTAGAAAAGTCGCCAAAGGCGGTAAGGGTTTTTACGCGCGCGCGCAAATCCTGGATTTCCGGCACAGAAAAGGTGGTGTTATCCGTGCTTATACCGGGAGCGCTTTGCCGGATGTAGATCAGGCGACTTTCGTCGCGGTTAACCAGCGGCCGAAGAAGCACGCCGCGCACCAGGGTGAAAATGGCGGCGTTGGCCCCGATGCCCAGCGCCAGCGTCAGCATCACGGTGATGGCCAGGCCTTTGCTGCGACCGAGAGAACGCAGCGCAATCTTCAGATCGTTCAGGAACAGCTCCGGCTTGTGGGTCGCCAGAAAATCTTTGAACGCCATCGGGCCTCCCAAGGGAAAAAGCGATTCCCTCGCGACAATTGAAGGTTGACATCTTACCGGCGATTACTTGTGAATTGCAAGCGAGATTATGTTACCGTGAGGGCATGCAAGCGAAGAAGATGGCTCCCAAGCGCAGGTCGGGCTGCCCACTGAATGCCTCGGTGGAGATGCTGGGCGATCGCTGGTCCTTATTAATTGTGCGCGACATGATGATACGAGGATTCCACACCTACAAGGAATTCCTGGATTCGGACGAACACATCGCCACGAACATTCTCGCCGACCGACTGCGCAGGTTGGAAGCGCATGGCATTATCACTACAGAACCTGATGCGTCAGATGGACGAAAACTCTTCTACTCGCTTACATCCAAAGGCATCGATCTGGCGCCGGTACTCGCGGAACTGGTTCTGTGGGCCGCCCGACACGAAGAAACCGGCAATCAACCGCTGGTCCACGCATTGCGAACCAACCAGCAGGGTGTCGTAGCCGAAGTGCGCGAGCGCTGGGCGCAGAAGAAACTTCGCCGGACCAGCTAGCTCCAAAAGAGTGGCAGCGCAAGTCACACCTATCTTAGAATCAATGAAGATGCGCCCGTAGCTCAACTGGATAGAGCACCGGACTTCTAATCCGGTTGTTGTCGGTTCAAGTCCGACCGGGCGCGCCACTTTTTTGCGGATCAATCCCGCCAAATGAATCGAAGATAGGCTGTGCGTCTCGTTTTTGGCTATTGGTGTTGGTAGTTGCTGTTCTGGACGGTGATGGTCAGCTGCTTGCTCACGCCATCAATCGTCTCGGTGGTCACGTGGTTCGGCCCGTTCGGTATCCTGGCAAATTGCACGTTGACCTTTACCGCGTCGCTCGGATCGTTCAAGTACGTCGCGATCGACAAGCTCACCAGCGATTTCTGCGCCTTGTTCATTACCAGCGTCATGTTGTCGCCCTGCTTCACATAATTACTGATCACCAGGCGATATTCCCCAGGCGCGCCTCCCACCGGCCCCATCATCACGTTTCCTTGCTGGTAGGCCTGTTGCAGCATGTCTTTATCCGGCGGAACGTATTGTTGCACCAGAGTTTTGATTTGCTCCCCGTATTCCTTGAATTCTTCGGTCTTCTTCTCGATAATTCGGCCGCGCAATCCACGACGGTGCCGTTCGTCATCAGATACGGAACTTGGATCCACCGGCGTCTTTTGCGGTTTGCCGTCGGGCCCTAGTTGCACGTTATAAAGCTCTTCCTTCTTTTCCTCGCCTTTAATGCTGATGATGTCCTGCTCCATCCATGTGTATTGAGCCAGCAACTGCTTGTTGACCGCCATCGATTCTTTTACTTCGGCCACTCGTTGCTGCATCTGGGGATTCTGTGCTTTCATGCTGGGCACAAGGATTGTGCTGGCCGCCAGAATTCCTACTCCAAGCGATGCCCCCAGGGCGCCGACATTTGCAATTCTCCGTGTGATTTTCATGTGTCTCCTTGCAGAAGTGATGCTTTCTGGACTCAGGATTGCGATGGCGAATGATAATCCCCATCGCGCAACCAATCCAACACGATTTCAGCATCTCCCAACTTGGCGCGATTGTAGAAATGAAGGGGGTACTGGGGGTATTGTCATTTTGTACAGGGGGCAGCAGAATCCGGCGCAACCGCTCGTCCGCTCGGACTGCAGGCCTATCTGTAAAAAATGACAATACCGCTCGAGGCCACCCTTAGGCAGAGTGAAGTGGCGTGGGCAGGTAGAAATGTCGCACCCAACCGGAACCAGCAGGATAAGAGCGCGAGGACCGCAGCGGATTTTTGGTTCGACCGCATCAGAGGTGATTCATATGAAGATACTTAAGATCGCAGCGGCAATCTCTCTTCTGGCCCTGACGACAGCCGTTACGGTTTCCGCGCAGGATCCCGGCTGGCCCCGCCAGATTGTCAAACCAGGCGGCACTCTGGTCATGTATCAGCCTCAGATCGACGACTGGAAGGATTTCATCTCCATCACATGGCGCCAGGCGTTTCAGCTGACTCCAACCGGCGGCAAGCAAGTCGTGGGAGCGGTCAGTCTGCAGGGCAGCACCAGTGTTGATACTGCCACGCACGTCGTTTTGTTCTACAACATGAATGTCTTGAATACGTATTTCCCTTCTCTGCCCCCTGCTTCCACGGCGCAGATGGATCAACTGCTCAGGACATTCATTCCTCCCTATATCAACATCTCACTGGACCGCGTCGTCGCTTACCTTCCCAAAGCGCAAAACGTAAAGACCGTTGAACTGAATAACAACCCTCCCACCATTTTTGTCAGCTACGCCCCCGCCATCGTTCTGGGCATCGATGGTGAGCCGGTTCTTGCGGACCTGCCACACACCAATCTGAAGTCTGTGGTGAACACGACGTGGCCGCTTTTTCAGGACAAATCCAATTCGCAATATTATCTACTTGTCAGCAATATCTGGCTGACAGCCGCGGAGCTGAACGGCCCGTGGTCGCGGACTATGAAGGTTCCGAACGATCTAAAGAAGCTGCCCAACTCCGGAAAGTTTGCAGGGGTGCTGAAGGCGGTTCCCGCTCCCCAGGTTTCCAATCCCACCATCCCTGGAGTTTTCTACGCCACCAGTCCCGCTGAAATCATTCTGTTCGACGGGCAACCCGCTTACACGCCAATTGCTGGCACGCAACTGTCCTTCGCGAACAACACCGACAGCCCACTGTTCCTCTACAGCGCTACTCAAACCTATTACTACCTGGCTGCCGGACGCTGGTTTAGCGCGCCGAGCCTGCAAGGCCCATGGACTTTTGCTTCCCTCACTCTACCCTCTGATTTTGCGAACATCCCACTGGCGAGCCCCGCAAGCTCGATTCTGGCCTCGGTTCCCGGAACCAACGAAGCGAAAGACGCGGTGCTGATCGCCCAGATCCCCACCACCATGATTCTCAATCCCACCACCGCCGCGGCCCAGGCAAAAGTCAGCTACAGCGGCGCGCCGCAATTCGCTGCCATCACCGGAACTTCGATGCAGTACGCCACCAATACGGTCGACAAGGTGATTCAGGTCGGCGACCTTTATTATCTTTGCCTGCAAGGCGTTTGGTTCATGTCCACTACTCCCAATGGTCCTTGGACCACCGCTACTTCCGTGCCCCAGGTGATCTATACCATTCCACCGAGTTCGCCCGTTTATAACGTCACCTACGTCACGCAGACCACCACTTCCGACGGCAACATTTCTGCCAGCTATACGGCCGGATATCTTGGCGCGTTTGTGATGGGCGCGACGGTTGGCGCGATTGTGGCGAACGGAACGGGCTACTACTATCCGCCCTATATTGGCTATCCGATCGGCGGGTATCCTTATTACCATCCGTATTGCACTCCGTATGGCTACGGCGGATATGCCACTCCCTACTACAACACGCACACCGGGGCATACGGCTACTCCAGCACGACCTATGGCGCGTACGGCAAGACAACAACCGCGGCTCAATATAATCCTTACACCGGCACATACGCGCGCGGCGCTTCTACTTCAAATGCCTACGGGCGCCAAAGCGTTGGCCAAGCCTACAATCCTTACACCGGAACTTATGGCGCTACGCATCAAGGCTCGAGCCCGACAGCGCAGTGGGGGCAGTCTTACGTGCAGCAGGGTAACAAGTCCGCTTATACGCAGCACTACTCCACCGCAAACGGCTCCGTCGGTTCAATTCAGGGTTCGCAAGGTGGCCACGGCTACGCCACTTCTTCCGCCTTCGGCAACACCTATGCCGGGAAAAATTCCAGCGGCGACATGTATGCGGGACACGACGGCAACGTTTACCAGAACACCGGTTCCGGTTGGCAAAAATATGACAACAGCAGTAACTCGTGGAATAGCGTAAACACGCAGCAAGCGCAACAGGAAGCCCAACAGAAATCGCAAAGTTACCAGCAACAGCATCCCGATAGCCAGGCCAACATGCAACAACACGAGCAAACCTTCAACCAGGATCGCTCGTCGGGAAGCTTCGATTCGCAGAGTATGAACTCTGATATGCAGAACCGAATGAGTGGCGCGTCCTCAAGCGATCACTACAATCAATCCCACTCGAGCAGTGGCGGCGGTTGGGGTGGTGGCGGCAGCCACAGCTGGGGCGGCTTCGGCGGCGGCGGTCGCAGCTGGGGCGGAGGCGATCGCAGCTGGGGTGGTGGCGGCTGGCGCCGGTAGTCCGGGAAACCTATAAGCGAATTCCAGAGGTCTTCGGTTGCGACCGGAGATTAAATCCCCGGCAACTGAATTTGCACAAGCTCGCTATGATGCGGAGCGAATGGGAGCGCTGTGTAACGAGCGTTGCGAACACTGCTATCTGGAACACAGCGGCGAAAACGAATTGAGCACCGGTGCGATCCGCGCGTTTCTAAAACAATTCGCGGATGCCGGGACTTAGCGCGAAACAGTAACCTGTGATTAGGTAATGAAGTGTCTGTTCTATTCGAGGTGTGGCGGTGCGTCAGGGATTGGCGCTGTGAGCGCCTCTATTTCGGCCCTTTCTTTTGACTTATCTCGGACTTCGCCGCATTAACGACAGCGCGCGTCGCTCCAGTGGATATTCCGCCGTCCACCAGCAGCGTCTGCCCGGTAATGTATCGGCTGGATTCCGCGGCAAGAAACACCACCGCCGCGTCCAAATCGTGTGGCTCGCCCGGCCGTTTCATAGGGATGCGATCGCAAAGATATTCAACCCACTCCTTGTTCTGGTACAAAACTTTATTTTGTTCAGTTTGAAACCATCCAGGAGCCAGGCAGTTCACGGTAATGCCATGTTTACCCCAATCATCCGCCAGGCTCATCGTCAGTTGTCGAACGCCTCCGCGGCTCGCCCCGTAAGGAGCCAGACCGGCGTAGCCCGCCACGCTCGTTACGGAACCAATATTAATGATACGGCCGTAACGCCGAGGGATCATGCGCCGCGCGACCGCCTGGGCAACGAAAAAACTGCCGCGCAAATTGGTATCGAGGATCAGATTCCAGTCGTCCCAAGTGACGTCCAGCGCGGCCTTGCGCACATTGCAGCCGGCATTGTTCACTAAAATTTCGAGATGCCCGAACGCACTTTCCGCGGCTTCCACCATCCGCTCGATGCTCTGTTGATCGCGCACATCCAACTCAAGCGAAATCACCGCTCGCCCCAGTGACTTGATTTCCTTTTCAAAAGGCACCAGGCTCTCGCGGTTTCGGCTGGTCAGAACCAGATCAGCGCCCGCCTTCGCCAGCGCACGAGCAAAGTATTGGCCAAGCCCTCGGCTCGTTCCCGTCACGATGGCCGTTTGTCCCTTGAGATCGAAGAGTGCGTCGCTCATTTAGCCTCGCCGGGCGTCAGCACGACTTTTGTCAGCCCCGGTGCGCGCGCGTGCAGCCGTTTAAACCATTCAGGACCTTCCTCTAGTGGCGCAATCTCTGTAATCAACGGCTTCACGTTGATCGCGCCGCTGGCCATCAACTCGATTGCGCGTGGATATTCTCCCGCGGACGCGCACGAACCTTGCAGCCGGATTTGCCGCGTCACCACCTTCTGCAAAGGCAGTGTCACTTCCGGCGCGATGTTTCCAACCAGGATGACCGTGCCTCCTTTACGAACTGCGTCAATCGCTGTGCCAACCGTCTCGTTCCTGCCAACGGCCTCAACCACCAGGTCTACTCCTTCTCCGCCGGTCAGATGGCTCACCTGCTTGGCGAACTCCAATTCAGGCGACAGCACCGTCGTGGCGCCGAGTTCCTTCGCAAGCCCAAGGCGCGACGCATCAACGTCCGCAACAAAAATCCGCGAGCAACCTGCCACGCGCAAAGCCTGAAGGCACAACAAGCCGATCGTGCCCGCTCCAATCACTAAAGCTGTGCGCTTGGGGACGTTCTCTGCCAGCGACACCGCGTGAACCGCCACGGCCACCGCTTCAAGCAGCGCCGCTTCCGGAAAAGGAATACTGGGCGGCAAGCGATACACAATGCGCGACGGCACGACAATATATTCCGCAAAAGCGCCGGCGCGTCGATAGTCTCCGCACGATACCCCGATCACTTCGCGATGGTTGCACAGGTTCAGCTCCCCGCGTTTACAAAACTCGCAAGCGCCACAGGAAATTGTGGAGTCGAAAGTGACGTGCTCGTTTTCAGCCAGGTTGGTAACGTCGCCGCCGAGCGCTGCGATCGTTCCCGCTGCTTCATGTCCCATCACGATCGGAGGAATTCGCCGGCCCGAAGAGCCATCGTAGCCGTGAACATCGCTTCCGCAAATCCCGCAGGCCGCCACGCGCACCAACACTTCACCGACTCCGGGCGTAGGCACCGGGACGTCCGCCATTTCAAGCTGATTGTAGTGCGACAGCAAAAGCGCTTTCATAGGTCCCTATCCGGACAAACCTCGGCAATCGTACCGCCCTAGCGTTGGCGATCCAACCGAAACCCGGCGGCCTGGAAATCTCCGCGCAGATCCAGCCACACACCATGCCGCATCCACCACGCTCCCGAAGCGCTCGTTGGCGTTCCCGGATGGGCTTTGCCCTCGATAAATGTGAGCTGGTATTCGGCGTCCGCATCAAGTCCCTCCAACAGTAAGAGCGGAAACCCGCGGCCTTCCTGCGTGGAATGCGTGAACGCAAACACCACCGCTTGATTCTTGTCGCGCGAGACCGATTCAGTCGCAGACATTTCGCTGCCATCGCGTGGGCTGATCAGCCGGTAAAGATCGCCCCGCACAATTGTCGGCTGCACGGAGTGATAGGCCGCGATCAGGCGCTTGGCAGTCGCAAAATCTTCCGCGGTCCAACGATTCAGATTGGCGCCGATACCCAGAGATCCCTGCATGGAACTGAGCATGCGATAGGCCAGCGATGTGGACCGGCCGTTGAGCCAGTGCGGCGAATCCGTCACCCAAGCCATCATGATCTGTGGCGGGTAGGCATAGCTGAAACCGTCCTGCATCGATAACCGGTCGAATGGATCAGTGTTGTCCGAGGGCCACACTTCATCCGTGTAATGCAGGATGCCTAGGTCGACGCGCCCTCCTCCCCCCGAACAAGATTCGATTTCCAAGTTGGGATGCTTCTTGCGCAAATCGCCGAGAATCGCGTAGAGATTACGAATGTATTGGACATAGACGCGTTGCTGCTCGTCCGCCGGTACCTGATCCCATCCCGGTTCCGACCAGTTGCGGTTGTAGTCCCACTTCAAAAAGGCGATGTCATTTTCGCTGAGCAGCTTGTCCAGGAATCCCTCGACGTACTCCTTCACGTCACTGCGCGCCAGATTCAGCACCAACTGGTTGCGCTGCTCGGAACGCGGCCGCCCCGCAAAATCCAAAACCCAATCTGGATGCTGGCGATAAAGATCCGAATCCGGGTTCACCATCTCTGGCTCGACCCACAGCCCAAAGTCCATTCCCAGACTGTGCACCTTGTCGATCAGCGGCTTCAACCCATTCGGAAATTTCTCTGCATTCACGTACCAGTCGCCCAAGCCCGCGTGGTCTGTCTTGCGCTGTCCGAACCAGCCATCATCCATCACAAACCGCTCCACACCGATGGACGCGGCTTTTTCTGCCAGCGCCACCTGCCCGGATTCGTCCACCTTAAACTCCGTGGCTTCCCACGAATTGTAAATCACCGGACGTGGCTTGGGGTTCGGCGCATGCGGCAAAACATTCGCGATTTCGAAGCGATGAATTACACGCGAAGCGCCGCCTAAACCATGATCGGAGTATCCGCCATAAAAGACCGGCGTCTCCAGATGTTCACCCGGATTAAGTTTGTAACGAAAGTCGAATGGATTGAATCCGCCGGTGACGCGCACAAAATCGAGTTGGTTCACTTCCACTGTAAACCGCCAGGAACCGGACCATGCCAACGCGCCAAACCACACTTCCCCGTATTCCTCCGGCGCCGTGAGCGGTCCCACGTTTTTCTGGCTCGCGTCCCGCGAAATCGCAAACCATGGATTCGCCTGATGCCCGGTGCTGCCGCGGCGGCTCTCAATCACGCGCGCGCCAGCGTGAATCGGCTCCTGATTCAGCGTCCATTCACCGCCCCAGCGGCCCGTCAAATAACTCAACGTGTAGCGGTCGGGAGGTAGCGTCCACTGCGCCGCCGCGGCTTGTTCGAGGACGATAGGCTGCTTCTCGCGATTTTCAATATTGGCGGAGCGGCTCAGAATGCCACTCTCCGCATCGATGGAATACTTCAGCGTAACGTAAACCTCGCGCGAGATATCCTTCAGCAGCACCTCCAGCGATTGCGCACCATTCGGCGTGGCGCGCACGAAATGCAGCACCAGATCGCGGTTGCCATCCGCAAAACTCACTTTCAACGCCGGCTCGGTGAACAGTCCTGCGCCCCACCCGGCATACTCCTGCGGCGTCGTGGTGTACGACGAATCGAACGAAGCCCACTCCATAAGAGCATGTGCCGCGGGAATCTTGTCGTTCGGGCCGAGCCGCCCGCCCCAATACAACGTCTGCAATTCGCCACGCTCATTCACGCCGAACGCATAAGTCGAGTTGCCGCCATCAAGGCGAAACACCTGCCCGGTTTGCGCGGGGGTGGATGCTGCAGCGAACACCATCAGCGCCAGCAACGCCGCTGAAGTAAAAGACAGACGACGCACTTGCCGTGTGAATCTCATTTTGTCGCATCCCACCCTTCGAATTTCTTGCCAAAACTTAGTGTGCCGCAGCAAGCACGGCGACGCCGTAAACCGGCAACTTCACGGACGACTTCGAACCGCCTTCCAGCACGTCGGTCATGGTGCTTGGCAAAGCGATGCTTTGCGGCTGCTTCGACAAATTCACGAGGATGTAGACCATCCCCCGAGTTCCTTGCCGCACCGAAACCTCCACACCAGTTGGAACATTGGGCAAAGGAGTCGCCACCGCGCTGGTTTTGGCCATCCATTTCACGGCGTTCTCCATGGTTTTCGGGTCGAGCCAAGCGCCAATATAAGTGATCCGCCCTTTGCCAACTTTCCTGCTTATCGCAGCGGGCTGGTCGTCCAGCCAACCATTACTCTTTCCATAGCGCAGCAAAACCTCCGTGTCCTTATCCTTTACACTCAGCAGCTCTGCCCAGAATGGTGACTCGCCCGTTCCCCACTGCCCTTCCACTGGGACGGGATCGATCAGCGCATAATACTGTTCCACACGACCGCCAAGCAGTTCTCCCAGCGGTCCGGGCTGGCGCTCGGGTTGCAGTCCGTTGTCGTCGTCCTTCATCGCCGAGCGCTGGCCGAGCACCAAATGGCCACCGGCGCGCACGTAGTCCGCCAGATTTTTGGCCGCCGCATCGGACAGAACATTCAGCCCGGGAGCAACCACAAGTTTGTAAGAAGAAAGATTCGCCGTCGGCGGAAGGATGTCGACAGATTGCGCGATCGGTCGCAGCCCCGCGTAGTAGCTGCCTAACTCCACGTTGGGCTCGTAGTTTTTGTTGTGCCGCTGCCAGTTGATGGCCCAGCGGCTATCATACGAATGCAGAAGCGCAACTTCGGATTTCACCGACGTGCCCGCCAGCACCGGCCCGGCTTTCTCGAATTCCTTTCCAACTTGCGCGACCTCGGCATACACAGGAACCGGCGTGCCATCCGCTCCCAGCAGCGTCCCGTGATATTCCTCCTGGCCGTTCAGCGCGCTGCGCCACTGCCAGTAGCTAACCGTGTCGGCGCCGTGGCCCACGTCGTGCCAGGCCATGGCGCGGACTTCACCCTTATCCAGTGCGTTGTTGATGTCCGCCCAATTCACCGAACCGGGCTGCGTTTCCATCACCCAAAAATTCTTTTGTTTGAAGCCGCGAGTCAGGTCGTGCGCGAAACCGTTCCTCACGGGGTCCAGATGGCCTTGCCCGACGTAGTCATCCCACGCCGCGATATCGAGGTCTTGCGTCACCGTGTAGTGGTCGTAGCCATCGAACCAACCCATGGTGTTGGTGGTGATAAATTTTGTCGCGTCGGAATTGGCGCGCAGCACTTCGAGTTGATTTTTCTGGTAGCTGCGCCAGGTGTCGCTGACAAAGCGCATCCAACTGAGCAGCAGTCCGGGGTTGCCGTAACCAACCTGAATCGGGATTTGGTCCCAAGCCGTGTAGCTCTCGCTCCAATACGCAGTCGTCCAGCGAGCGTTAAGATTTTCCAGCGTCCCGTAGCGCGCCTTCAGCCACTGCTGGAATTGCGCCTTCGTTGCCGGGTCGTAGGATGCCACCTCATATTCATTGTCGATTTGCCAACCAAGCACCGCGGGATTGTGGCCGAATCGTTTCGCTAGCTGTTCCGCAATGTTGCGCGCGAGTTCGCGATATTTCGTATTGGCAAAATTGTATTGTTCCCGGTTACCGTGCTGGTCCCAGCGTCCGTCGGCGTTCATCCGCAACGTTTCGGGATATTTTTGTGTAAGCCACGCAGGCGGCGCGGCCGTGGGCGTGCCGATAACCGTATAGATATTGTGTTTCGCGGCGGCGCTGATCGCTCGGTCGAGCCAATCGAAGTCGTACTTCCCTTCTTCGGGCTCCATGCTGCCCCAGGCAAATTCCCCGACACGCACCATGCGTACGCCGGATTGCTGCATCAGCGCGAGGTCGGCATCCCATCGCGATTCCGGCCACTGCTCCGGATACCAGGCAGTGCCAAGCAGAAGCGGCGGGGGCGGAGACAGCGTCGATTGGGCCAGACTGGATGGCGCGACAGACAAAGTCAGCAGCAACATCACAACGGTAGTGCAGTACGAAAAAAACCGGCACGCGGAATAATCCAAAATGATTCCTCCGAATCTGGAGAGGATCTGCAGAAATCAAAAAATCGAGAAAGCCCTATGCCATCCAGGACAACAATTCCGGCAGAGTGGCCGCCGAACTAGACACCGTGCCGCGAGGCATCGACGGCGAGATCGCCACTGCTTCCTTGTGATTCTCAAACCACGCCAGGAATAGCGATTTCTCAGAGCCCGCCAGTCGCTGCTGGTTAATCCAGTTGTAGTATGCGCCCATATCCGCATCCACTAGCGAGCCCATAGGATCCAATTCCGCGGGCTCGTGGCTCGGGGAAAGTAATTCGTTCATGGGTTTCTGCCGTTGCCGCGGCGCAAAACGCACCATCAACGTCAGAGGCTGTGCGCGCCGCAACGCTTCGCGCGCTGTCCATTGCGCAAAGCTGGTGCTGAAGATTTGCGTTCCGGAACCTTCGGTAAGCACTTTCAACTGAAATTGGTCCAGCACGCGATCACCGGACTCGTCGAAGCCAAGATCCGCGGGACGCATCTGCGCCATCACCGTGCGCAATGCCTCCGGCCCTGCACCGGCCTTTGCGGTTTCCGCCTGTATTTTTGTTAGCAGCGCGGCGCGCGCCGGCCCTAGTTTCTGATAGGAAACGCAGGTGATCTCCCGCGAATGCGGAAGCTCCTGCCCACCGTCAACGTACCAGTGGGCATACGGAAGCGGCGTAGACTTCGCTCTGGACGCCACCACATCGAGCAGACGCTGCAATCCATCATCCGGCTGGATCGCGCTGAAGTAAGCACCGTGGGGCCGCAATTTGCGGAACAGTGCTTCCTCGTGCGCCTCGACTCCCTCGCCGATTATCGCAATTCCCAGGCGAGGCACTGCCGGTGGATCTGGCCGCACCGCCGCATGCAACCGATCCGCATATTCCGTGGCCGCCTTGCGAAACGCATCCAACTGGTGAGTGGTCCACAGGTGCGAGGAGAGTTGCTCTACGAATTGCGAAGGTGAATTGACCCAATCAAATTGTTCGAGCTTGGCCGACAGCTGAATTGCGGTGAATTCCCGGAACCATTCGCTTAATTCCGGCGCAGCAAGCGCGCTCAGATTCCCAAGTTCTTTCTCAAGCGTCTTGCGCTCCGCGGGAAATCGATAATCGTAGTCAATTACTTCACGCAAAAGATTAGGGAGAAAACTCAAGGGCAGGCGCTGGAACACTCCGATGTACTCCAGCGCAAGTTTCCTCGCTTCGGGAGGATAGCCGCTGAACTGCTCCGGTTTGAGATCGGCGGGCAGCATAAAATTACAACAACTCCGAAATTGGTTTGCCGGGCGAGAAGGACGGCGAAAAGCCCATCAGCGCGCCGAGAGTGGGCACAAAATCAATGGTCTGCACCGGGTGGTCGAACACCACGCCCTCACGCACTCCCGGGCCCAGCGCCATCATCCAGGTCGTTCGAGAGAGCACGTCGCCGGTGCGATGATGTTGAAAACCATTTCCGCCGGGATCGTCGTCAGAATCGCGGCCGAAATCGGGAAGAATAAAAAGGTTGGTCTTGCCCGCGTATTCGGGTTCGCTCTGGATGGCTTTCCAGAGTTCGGCACACAAGCGATCGGTGCGTCGAATTCCGTCGATATATAGCGAGTAGGCTCCGGCGTGCGCAATGTCAATGTCGTGCATGGTTACCCACAGCAAACTCGGCGCCAGTTGCCGCATCAATTGGCGCACGATGTATACCGACAGTTCGTCGGGGCTCGACAATGTTCGCGCGTGCGACCGAAAATCATCCACCGACAGCTTCAAGATCCGCTCCATCTGCTCCAACTCAAACGTATTCCCGCCAAGGGTCGGAGCCGACAACGGAGTCTCGTAACTATCGCGTAGCAAATGCCCGTAGTCCGCGCTGCCCGACGTCGCTGCGCTCAGCAAATATTTGGGCAGGATTACTCTGGCGCCCGAGCCTGGGCCGAAGCCGCGATGGCTGCTCTCCCCAATGCGATTGAACCCATTACTGGGAGCAACAACCCAGGCATCCGAAGCCGGTCGCCGGAAATCTTTGCGGAAATATTCAAATATCGTCGGCGACTCCGGCGGCAGCGAAGCAAAATTATTGATCGTTTCATATACTCCCGTCGCAAGGCTCGCGGTCGCGACATAGTGGCCCAGGATTCCGCGATTGACCACCTGCGTAAAAAACGCCGATTGCGGTATCAGTTCTTTCACCAGGTGCGGAATGTTCTCTTGCCCCTCGGGCGCGAACGTCTCCTGATCGCGCGCGCCTCCGCCAAAGGTGATGACCACAACCTTGCGCTTGGAAGAAGGAGTCGTTGCATGCGCAAACGCGCTGGGCCGTAGCAACGCGCTGCCCAACGCCAACCCCGTGGCATCACGCAAAAATTCCCTGCGCGTGAAGGCCAGTTGTTGCGCCAATTGCGCAGAGCGGCTCATGGCCTTGCCTCCGTGCCCTGTTTCTCTGAGTAAACAAATTGCCGGATTTCCGCGCGTTGCTTCTCAACATCAGAAAGGTGCTTCGCGCCCAATTGCTGGTAAACCTTGAACTCCTCTTGCGCGGCATCCTTTTCTCCCGTGCGAACATACGCTTGCGCAAGACGGTAATGCACATCGGCCAAATCCGGATTCAGTTCGCGCGCCTTCAAATATTGCGGTATTGCTGCCGCGTATTGTCGTTGGTCGGAGTACAGATTCGCCAACTGGAAGTGCGCCTCGGCAAGTCCAGGATCCAGCGCGATGGATTTCTTCAGCAACGCTTCAATCTCATTCAGATCCACATTCGGGTCTCGCGACCTTTTCCCTTTCCACAGACTCATCGCATAGTAAAAAACGGCCTGGCCGTTCCTGGGTTGTAGTTCCGCGAAGCGGCGAAACCGCTCGATAACCTGCTCGGCTTGGGTCGGCGAACTGTCGAAGGCGCCCGACAAAAACGGGTAACCACGAGGATCACCGGGGTTCAAATCAGCTGCCCGCAACAAAGATTTCACGGCTTCGTCGTACTTGCCAAGCGAATAGAGCGCCATCCCCAGTCCAATCGCCATGCGCGCCGAATCCGGATATCGTTCCGCGCCTTGGCGAAACACCTCAATTGCCGGTTCCAGCGTGCGGTGAAGAAGAAGCTCGCAACCCCAATCAAAGATATTGCTCTCGCTGGGGTCCATGTGCGCGGCAGCCTGGAATTCATTGGCCGCAGCCACGAAGTTGCCGTCCTTTTCCTCCACCTCGCCCAAAAGATTGTGCAGTTCCGCGGTGTCTTTCTCTTTGGCCAGATTGTGGATTAAATTCCGCGCGTCGCTCAAACGTCCGGTCAGCAGGTAGGCCAGCGCCAAATCGTAGCCGTTGTCATACGCGGATGGATCAATCCGCTGCGCTCGCTCAAACAACGGCACCGCTTCGGCAATCTTATTCGACCGGGCGTAAAATTCGCCCAGATTGTGATTGGCTTCGTAGTCCTTGGGAGCCAGAGCGACTGCGCGCTTGAACTGCTGCTCCGCCAGATCGAGTTTCCCGAGCCGCAGCAGATTGTTGCCCAGATTGGTGCGGGCGGTGGCGGAATCGGGTTTCAGGCGAACAGCCTTTTCCAGATGCTCGTTGGCCTTGTCGTTTTGCGACTGAGCAGCGTAGACCAAACCGAGGAGTTCCTGCACCTCGAAACTTTCCGGTACCTCGCGCACCAGCTTCTCAAGTTGCGTAGCGGCTTCCGGATATTTGTGGGATTCGTATTGGGCGACAGCCGCCTTGAACTCAGCGTCCAGATCCTGTTTCTGGGCGCGCGCCGCCGGTGTCGCGGAAATGTACGTTACAAGAGTCAGAAACGCACATGTCATTGACAAATACCTTCGCGTCACAATTCCTGCATGGTATCACGGTGCTGCAACGCCGGGCCGGCACCTGAAGGTGGTAATAAAGGCGCCTCCCTCGAAGCGCCTTTATTCGTGGGGTGTAAGCGTCCGTTAAAAATATAGCTTAAGCGCGAATTGGATCTGCCTTGCGTCATACGGGTCGCTTCGCGTTGAGCCGATTTCGCCGAATGCCGAACTGGTGTAATCACCCGAACCGGATACCGCCACCACTCCGTTGCCGCCGAAATTCGGAGCATTGAAAGTAGGATGGTTCGCGATGTTAAAGAATTCCGTTCGGAATTGCAGGTACACGCTCTCTTTAATCGGGAAATTCTTGAAGATTGAGAAGTCCACCCTGCTGAATGGCGGTCCCGGCACCTGCAATAAACCGCCCAGCGCCGCTGTGCCCGTTAACGGGATGCAGCCCAGCGGGGTATCGGTTGGTGCGCCCGTTTGTCCGATCTGGCATGGCTGATTGAATGCGTTTGGATTGCCAAACCAACTCAGCTTGCCGTTTGAATCGGTATGCAGCCCAAGCTTCAAGGGCTGGCCCGGCACGCGAAGCACGCCGCAGCCCAAACCTGCCGCGGTGGTTGACGGACAACTTAGAGTGATCGGCTGACCACCCTCAAATGTCATCAGCCAGTTCAAACTCCAGCCCCCGACGATCTGGTTCTTTATCCCTGAGGCATCCGACATGTATTTCTGTCCCTTGCCGAATGGCAATTGATAGCCCCCGCTGAAGTGGAATACGTTTCGGATGTCAAAGGGCGCTAATCCGTAATCCGCGTGGATTCCGTAACCGGGAACAGCTGGCGCACGGTATCCCGCTAAGCTCCCTCCGTTGAGCAAGTCATGCGCGTCCGTGAGTGTTTTCGAATACGTATAGGTTGCCAGGAAGTTCAATCCATCGGCGAAGCGCTTTTCGAGCGTCAACAGAAAACCGTAGTAGTTGCTGTTTCCTTCGGTTGCTGCATAGCTTGGATTCCGTCCCAAACTTGGGTACGGGATCAGGCTCGAAGTCGGAGTATTGTAGTAACTGACAGTGGAGATACTATTGGTATCATTCGGAAACACTTCCAGATGGCGCGCATTCGTACCCACGTAGCCCGCCGTTAACGCTAAAGTAGGCGTGATCTGGTATTGCATCGTTAGGTTGGCGCCCATGTTGTAGGGCGTCTGGTAGTTGAACTGAATTCCCAGCAATGCCAGTCCGTTGGCGTTGACCAAGAGCGGATCCAGTGGCGTACACGAGAATCCCGTTTCAAACGTCGCGGAACCGCCAGGACCCGCCGTCGGGCAGGGGGCACCACTCGTCGTCGTGAATATATACGGGCTGACACTGTTGGGTGCCGGGAAGCTAAACTGGAATTGGAATGGATAGTTTTCCCCGATATTTGGCGAATATCCGCGATTCTCAAACCCGTTGTAGAAGATACCCCATCCCGCGCGTACCACCAGCTTTGGATTGACTTGGTATGCCAGACCGATTCGTGGAGCAAAATTGGTGGTTTGCGAGTGCCCTAGTCCTGCGCCGTATGCGTTGGTCGTCAATATCGACACGCCCGACTGCCCAAGCACGGAAATAAAACTTGGTGACAGGTTCCCGGCATTCGGCCCATTCGGAATCAAATACACGGGATTGCCCAAGGCATTCGGCACATAGTTCGCCTGATTCGAGTGGTTCTCGCCGACCAGGCCAAAGTAGTCGTAGCGCAAGCCTAAATTGACGGTCAGCTTGGAATTCACCTTCCAGCTGTCATTCACATAGCCGCCCCAGTAATTTTTGCCGTCGTCGGTTAAGGCGATATTTGAGAGGTACACCTGGCTGGAACCACCTACGTAATCCACTCCGCCCGGAACAGTGGCGGCGATGGGATTCAACAGGAAGTCCGCGCGTCCGGTGTTTGATGAATTGGAGCCTCCGGCAACGTCCGTGAAAGCACCGTTATAATCGAATTCACCGTGTGACCAGGGTGGCTGCAAGGTGGTGAACTTTACGTGCTGCCATTCAAAACCCATCTTAAACGTGTGTTTGCCAAAGATCTTGGTCACGTCGTCCGTCAGTTGCAGGGTTTGGCTGACCTCGTTTGAGGGCAAGAAAGCGTTGCTCCCTAAGGTTGACAAGCCACCGATGCCGAACGCCGGCAGTCCTCCATTGCCTGGCACTTGCGGAACACCCTGAATGTCATATTGATCGGGAATTCCCAGCTCGTTCGAGACTGGTCCTTCACGCGTGGTATGCAGGTAGTTAAACCCAATTCGCGCCTCGTTGATCAAAGTCGGTGAAAATGTGTGCGTCCAGCCGAGCGCGCCCTGCTGAGCAATTGCCGTCTGATCGCCCTGCTGGAAGGCGCCACCGTCTGCCACCCCGCCGAAGATACCGGGAATGAATTGCGGGTCGTCTACATAGCTGAATCGGAAGAAGACTTGATTCTTGTCGCTCATATTGGCGTCCATGCGAACGTCAAAGGCGTTGCGGTGTTCATAAAGCTTCGGAGAATTCGCGTAATTGGTGAACAGCGAACTGGTGGTCGGAAGCGGATAAAGTTGCATCAACGCAATGGCATTCGTATCTAGCCGCCCCACCGGAATCTGATTTAGTGAGCAGGCGGATACGTTGCCGCCGCCGAAATTGGTTGTACTAAACGGACATCCTGCCGTTCCAAAAGTTCCGAACGGATCCCGAACATAACCTGCCGAGGTTGCCATCAATCCAGTTACCGGGTCAACCTGACCTGCAGCAAGGGCACGAGTCGTAGCGGGATCGACGATGGTTCCCGGTGGCAGCGTGCGGCCTAGAATGTCTGTCTGTGGCTTGCCACTGGTCTGACCGGAGATGAGATCCGAAAAGTCGGTGAAACCACTATTGCGCTCGGCAACGGTGGGCACTGTTCCAGTCTGAGTCTGTCCCTGGACCCTGCGGAACCCTTCATAATCGCCGAAGATAAACAGTTTGTTCCGGCCGTTAAACACGTGCGGAATTACGACCGGCCCGCCGGCGGCCACTCCAAACTGGTTCTGCTGCAGGGCGCCCTTCTTGATGTTCCCGGCATTTTCGAACCAATCCGCTGCGTCCAACACATCGTTGCGGAAAAATTCCCATAACGTGCCGTGGAAGTCGTTCGTGCCGGATTTGATCGTCGCATTCAAAACCGCGGCTCCAGAGCGGCCGAACTCCGCGCTGAAGTCAGAAGTCTGCACCTTGAATTCCTGGACAGCGTCCACCGGAGGAAGAACGATGTAGTTCGTGCCATTAAGGAAGTCCACCGTGTCGGAGTTATTGTCGATACCGTCCAGCAGGTAGTTATTCTGCGAGGGCCGCAAGCCGTTGGCGGCGAACGCGCCACTGGCGGCGTTACCGCGCGTGTCGGCCTGCGGCGTGTTCACACCCGCGGCGATCTGCGCCAGGAACGTAAAATTCCTGCCGTTCAGAGGAAGATCGTTCACGCTTTTGGAGTCAACTACCTGCCCCACAGACGCGCTCTGCGATTCCAGAAGCGGTGGCGCAGCCGACACTTCAATCGACTGCGAAACGCTCCCCGGCTTCATCGTGAAATTCTGTACCACGTCCGCGCCGACGTTGACGGTTACTCCCTTGGCGGTCATCGATTGGAACCCTTGATAGCTAACGTCGATCTTGTAGGAGCCAATGCGCACAGGAGAGAACTTGTAAAGGCCGTCGGAGCCGGTCGTGGTTGACAGGCTGGCACCTGTTCCTTCGTTCGTCAGTGCCACCGTGGCGCCGCTGATTACCGCGCCCGACGGGTCCGTTATCGTCCCCAAAATCGAACCGGCATCGACCTGCGCGTGCAGCGGCCGTGCGGCGAAAACTAGAATTGTCAGTGAAAGCAATAAGGCGAAACTGTAGCTACCAAAAACGTTGATCCTGAACTTCATGCCGCCTCCCCACTTTTTTTCGACTCGTCAGAATACAACCGCTTCAATCCGACGAAACGCGCCTGCGACCCGGCTGAAGGAATCCCCGTCAGGAAATCCTGAGTCGTGCGGCCGCAATGACGTCACGGCACCATTTTCTTCAACCACCTAAAACGCGAAAATACCCGGAATTGGGTTTGGAAACCCACTACCAGGCACCCCAACAAAACAAATTAACCGCTTAACCTTGGGCGAAAGTAATACACACTGTTTTGCATGTTGTCAAGCACATTTTTTCATTTATACTCTGCCCTCGACAGGTTTATTCTCTCGCCGCGCGAACCTGCATCGGTGCTCGAGGGTCTGGTCTCTGCTTTTATGGGTCTAACGATACGAGATGTGGCAAAAGCTGCAGGCGTATCTACCGCAACCGTCTCCAATGTCCTGAACAAACGTGGCAAAGTCGGCCGCAGAACTCAAGGCCTGGTTCTCTCCACGGTAAAACGCCTTGGTTATCTGCCCAACATTCACGCGCGCCGCCTGGCTTCCCGCGATACGCGCACCTTGGGAATCATCGTCTCCGATATTGAAAATCCTTTTTTCCCTGAGGTCATCAAAAGTTTTCTGGCTCGCACACGCCAGCTCGGTTACGAAGCCGTCCTCAGCGACACCGATTACAATCCGCGCCGCACGCAGGAAGCGGCCAGCCGCATGATGGCGCATAGCGTCAGCGGCGTGGCCATCATGACTTCAGAAATCAGCGCGCGCCTGATCAACGAATTGACGCACAGAAAAATTGCCGTTACCTTTCTGGATCTCGCGCCCGCTCGCGGATATGTCAGCACTCTGCGAATCGACTACGCCTCCGGAATTGAGCTGGTCGTCAAACATTTGCATCGACAAGGGCACCGCAAGATCGCCTTCGTCGCTGGCCGCCCGAAACTCAAATCCAACATCGCGCGCTTGGAGTCCTACGAGAGATCTATGCGATCCCTTGGTATGGAACCCGGCCCGGTCCTGCATGGCGACCTGCGCTTTGAGGGTGGACTTGCCGCGGGTCTGGCCATCGGAAAAATGTCACCAGTGCCGACAGCGGTGATGGCTGTCAATGATCTCACCGCGGTTGGCGTGATGAAGGGCCTTATCTCCGAGGGATATCGCATCCCTGAAGATATTTCAGTGACCGGTTTTGACCGCACGCGGCTTGCGGAGTACAGCAACCCTTCCATCACTACCGTGGATATCCATCGAGACCTTCTTGGACTAATGGCGGCCGACGCTCTTCATGAGCTTTGCAGCTCCACCAATCCGCAAGGCCGGGAGTACGAAATCCACGCCGAACTCATCGTGGGCAATTCTTCAGGCCCGGTGAAAGCCTAGCGGCTTCTATTCTTCCATCTTTAAATCCAGAAACCGCCGCGAGTTTGGCCCTATTTCGTTTGGATGCTAGCATTCAACGCTGGGGCGAGGATTCACGAGCATCCGGGATGGCGCATAAAAAAGAGAATCAACGGTTAGTTTCGCGCCGAACTTTTCTGACAGCGCTGCGCTGGGCTCCCTTGTTGTATCTCCCGGCGCCGCTGCATTCCGCGGCATTTCACTCCTTCCCTCCCGGAACGCTCCAGGAACCAGGCTCTTCCTTCTCGCTGGCGGATTTTCGATTGATTCCGCATTATCCCGCGAAATCTCCGCTGGATGATGTTCTTCGGTATCTCCCGCCGGGCAGCGACGAATTCGTCACGGAAAAGTATGCCGCGGAAATCGCGCAGCGCCTGGAAGAATGGGCGCGCGAGCTGCGATCGAGCCCGGCAAGCTTGAACGACCTTGCGAAATTACTGGACTCGTCGCTCCAGGCCGTCTCGCTCAATGCAACGCAGGAGAAGACACTGCGCTCGGCAAATGGGATTACCGCCGGCAAAAGAAGTTTCGCGAACGAAGCGCTGTTGGGCCGCGAACACTTTCTTCAGCAAATGCAAGCCTACTTCGCGCCGTTTACGCGTGTAGAAACCGCGGAATTTCAAATCGCGGGAATCGAGCAGACCTCCGACGCTCCTTTGAACGTTCGCGCCGAGATTCGCTACGACTTTGTTGGCCAGCTCCGCGACTCACGGCGCGAGGAACGCATCGGCTATTGGTCCACGGAGTGGCGATATGTCGACGCTACCGGCTGGCGTGTCCATCGCTGGACCGCGACACAAGAGTCTTTCAGCCGCGCGCAACAACCCATTTTCCTGGATGTCACCCAACAAGCCCTCGGACACACCGACTCCTACCAGAACCAGATGATTCACGGCATGGACTATTGGCGCACAAGTCTGGACGGCGCCGTCGGCATCGATGTTTATGGCAATCGCGGTCTCGCCGCCGGCGACTTCGACAATGATGGCCTGGATGATCTTTACATCTGCCAGCCTCCGGGACTTCCCAACCGCCTGTACCGCAATCGCGGCGATGGAACTTTTGAAGACGTAACGGAAGCTGCAGGCGTCGGTGTCCTGGATGGTACCGCGTGTGCCCTCTTTGCGGATTTTCAGAATCGCGGCCTTCAGGATTTACTTGTGGTTTGTGGTAGCGGCCCTCTGCTATTTGTGAATCAGGGAAATGGAAAGTTTTCTATCCAGCGCGACGCGTTCAAGTTTGCGCAGCCTCCGCAAGGAACGTTCACGCACGCCGCAATCGCCGACTACGACCGCGACGGGCGCCTGGATGTTTATTTTGGTCTGTACACTTACTATCTCGGACTCGATCAATACCACTATCCCGTTCCCTATTTCGACGCGCGCAACGGTCCTCCAAACTTTCTATTCCACAACGAAGGAAATGGAACGTTTCAAGATCGCACCCAAGCTGCCGGATTGAACGTCGAGAACGATCGCTACACCTTCGCGTGTACCTGGGGCGACTGCAACTCCGATGGCTGGCCGGACCTGTATGTCGTGAATGATTTTGGCCGCAACAATCTGTATCGCAACAATGGCGACGGAACATTTGCCGCCGCCTCCACCGATGCCAAAGTCGACGAAGCCGGAGCGGGCATGAGCTCCTGCTGGCTGGATTTCGACAACGATGGAAAGCAAGACATCTACGCCGCAGGCATGTGGGTCGCCGCGGGCATGCGCGTTTTTGGCCAGCCACATTTTCGCGCTCAAGAACCCAAAAACATTCGCGCGCTTTATCGGCGCCACATGATTGGCAATTCGCTGTACCGCAATCTGGGGGACGGAAAGTTCCAGAATGTGGCTGCACAAGCCGGCGTCGAAATGGGCCGCTGGTCGTGGTCCACCGATGCGTGGGATTTTGACCACGACGGCTACCCGGATCTCTATATCGCCAACGGCTACATCTCCGGACACAACGCCCTTGATGCCTCCAGTTTTTTCTGGCGCCAAGTGGTCGCAAAATCTCCGGCGAACGCCACTCCTTCAGAAAGCTATGAGCGCGGCTGGAACGCGATTAACGAGGCCATCCGTTCGGACGCAACCTGGAACGGCTTCGAAAGAAATGTCTTCTACTGGAACAACCAGGACGGCACGTTCTCCGATATTTCCGGCGTCGCTGGTCTGGATTTCATCGACGACAGCCGCACATTCGCGCTGGCCGATATCGATCGCGATGGGCGCTTGGAAATTATTCTGAAAAACCGCACCGCCCCGCAAATCCGGATTTTGCACAATGCCATGAAGGATATAGGCGCTTCCATCGCGTTTCGTTTGCAGGGTACAAACAGCAATCGCGATGCGATTGGCACGGCCGTCACTGTAGAAGTGGCCGGTCATCGTCAGACGAAGTATCTGCAGGCCGGTTCTGGCTTTTTGTCGCAACACACCAAGGAACTTTTCTTTGGCTTGGGAAACACGCAAGGCGCCGTGCGTGCCAGCGTTCGCTGGCCAAACGGCCTGACGCAAGTTTTCGAGAAATTGCCTGCCAATCATCGTATCGCACTGAAGGAAGGCGCCCAGGAATTCCGAGCAACACCGTTTGCGGCCATACCTGCAGCATATGAGCACGCAAGCGAGCCGCGCACAACCGAACCATTGCCTCTTTCCGTCGAAACCTGGCTGATCCAGCCGCTGCATGCTCCAGACTTTTCTTTGCCGGATCTCGCTGCAAATACACTGGAACTCAAGTCGCTTCGCGGAAACTTTGTTGTGCTGCATTTCTGGGCGACCGCCGCCCCCGATTGCGCCAACCAGTTGCGTCTCCTCCAGAAGCATCAGGCGGAGTACGCGTCACGTGATCTTCACGTTCTGTGCATCAATCTCGATGATCCGCAGGATTCGGCCGCGATTCGCTCTTTTGCCGCTAAACAAGGGATTTTATTGCCTATTCTTCTGGCAACTCCGCAGCTCGCCGGCGTCTACAACATCATCTATCGCTACTTGTTCGACCGTCGTAGAGACCTTGCGCTTCCCACCTCGTTCCTCTTGAATCGCGACGGCATGATCGTCAAGGTTTATCAAGCCACAATCGATCCCGCGCATCTCCTAAACGACGTGCGCTCGATTCCCGATTCTCCCGCCGCCTTTCTTCAGAAAGCGCTGCCCATGAAAGGCACTCTCTTTCAGGACGAATTCCAGCGCAACGATCTCACCTATGGCGTAGCGATGTTCCAACGCGGGTACCTGGAAGAAGCCGCGGCAGAATTCCAACAAGTGATTCTCGCAAAGCCCGACGACCCGATCGCCTACTACAACCTGGGAACGCTGTACCTTCGACGCAACTCTTTGCCGGACGCGCGCCGTTATCTCGAACAAGCAGTTAAGCTGCGCCCCAACTATGCGGAAGCCTGGAACAATCTCGGCATGGTGTCCGCGCAGCAGGGCCAGGAAGATGAAGCCATCAAGAATTTTGAACACTCCCTCCAGTTCAGGCCAGCCTATATCACCGCGCTCTTGAACCTTGGAAATTTGCTGCGTCGAAGGGGAAATCTGGCCGACGCACAAAAACTTCTCCAGCAGGCAATCGACGCCTCGCCCAATGATCCTGAGGCGAATTACAGCATTGGAATGCTCTACGCTCGCCAGAACCAGCTTGATCGCGCCGCCGATTACCTGAGCAAGGCCGTTGCGCTGCGCCCCGATTATGCCGAAGCGTTGAATAACCTGGGCATTCTCCTCGTTCGCCAATCGCATTATTCGGAAGCGAAGCAACAGTTCGAGACTTGCATCCAGGTTGCTCCCGGCTTTGATCAGGCGTACCTCAATCTGGCCAAGTTATACGTCGTGTTGAACGACAAGGAAAAAGCCAAAGAAGTATTGCAGGCATTGCTGCGCCAGCAACCGCAGCACAAATTGGCTCTGCAGACTCTGGAAATGCTAAATTAACTTTTTGTGGATTCTTTCCTAAAATACGTGCGCGCGGAAGGAACGCCGTTCATGGATATTCGCGGTTTTGTGCGGCACACAACCGGGACAACCGGCCGGCAGACGTGGCTGTGCGTCTCCGCCATCTTCCTATCGCTGATATTCGCCACGCCAGAAGGCTTTGCCGCACAACAAGCCCCGCGGAGAAAGGAAACGACACACCCGGCTTCTCAGGCTCCCTCCCCCTTTGCGGATTCGCAAGAGCTGATCCAGCAGGGCAAGTTCGCAGACGCAAAACTCCGGATTCAACAAGAACTGCAGCAGAATCCTTCCAACGCCCAGGGCTATGCGCTTCTGGGGCTGGTCTACACCGCGGAGAAGAATTATCCCGAAGCTCTCACCGCGTTCCAGCAAGGATTGAAACTCGATCCAAAAGCCACGGGAATTCGCAACGACTTGGGCAACCTGTACGTCGCACAAGGAAACCTGGATCTCGCCGAAAAAGAGTTTCGCGAGGTTTTGCGCATCAATCCCGCGGATGACGACGGCAACTACAATTTGAGCCTCGTGCTCTTAACCAAAAAACATTCAACCGAAGCAATTCCCTACTTGCTGCGAATCCATCCGCAAACAATTGCATCGCGCATCACGCTGACTAGAGCCTATCTCGAAGCGCACAGGACTGCGGAAGCTCTGAAGACGGCGCAGGAACTCTCTGCACAAAACAAAGACAACGTGCGGGTGCACTTCACTCTGGGCGTATTGCTGGCCGCTGAAAAACAGCAACGCGCCGCGCAACTCGAACTCGAGCAAGCGAATGCGTTGCAGCCTCAGACCTTCGAAATCCTGTACAACCTCGGTGACGTCTATCTGCAGGGCAACGAGTATACGAAAGCTGAACTTGCCCTGAAGCGCGCCCTGGCTCTGAAACCCGATTCACCCGAAACGCTGTATCTCCTCGCGCAGGTCTACACCGCGCAGCAGAAACCGGTCGACGCACTGGATCTGCTGGTGCGCGGCCATAAGCTCGCCCCCGAGAACATCGATATCATCTACTCCCTCGCGCGTGTCAGCATGTCGCAGAATTATTACGAAGACTCCATTCCCCTGCTGGAATCCGGCCTGAAACTCGCTCCTCAACGCGCCGACCTGCACGCCGCTCTCGGCGAAAGCTACTTCATGTCCGGCAAAGTCGAAAGGGCCATCGAGGAATTCAATCGCTTGATCGAATTGGATCCATCCGCGCGGTCCTATGCGTTTTTGGGATTCTCGTACCGCCGCTTGGGCCGCTTCGACGAGGCGCGTAAATATTTTCAGGAAGGGCTGAAAAAAGATCCGCGAAACTCCACCTGCCTGTTCAACCTCGGATACATCGAGGAGCGCCAGGGAAACCATGTGGCCGCCGAGCATTTTTTCCAGGAAGCGCTCCGCGCGAATCCTGAGCAATCCGATGCCCTGCTCGAATTGGCGAATTTGCGCATTAAAAGCAAACAATACGCCGAAGCCGCCGAACTGCTCAGAAAATATGTCCGCGTCAGCCGCACGCCGGCCCCGGGATATTACAAGCTGGCCATGGTCGAGAGGAGTCTCCACCAAACCGAAGCCGCCCAGCGCGATTTGAGCGTTTTCCAGACGCTCTCCAAGAACGCTCCCACCGGGCCTTATCCTTACCAGCATCTTTTCGATTATCTCGACAACCGTTCGAACCTCTCCGGCACGGAAAAAACGCAGCTCGATCTCACCGAGCTGTCCGCTCAGATCCAGAAGCAACCTGACCAGCCGGAAAACTTGTACTTGCTCGCCGAAGGTTATTTGAAACTAGGCAAGGTTCAGGAAGCTCATCAAGCCATCGCCCAACTGGATCAACTCAGCGCCGGAGACTACCGCACGCAAACGGGTATCGGCGTTTTGTTGGCGCGCTACCATTTGTACGACGATGCCATCCTGCATTTCCAGTCCGCGATGAAAGCCAATCCCGATTCTGACGACGTGAAGTTCGATCTCGCGGACGCTTATTTCCGCAAAGGGCAGTATCAACAGGCCTTGGAGGTCGCCCAGCAAGTCTCCAGCGCTGGCCAGCAAGACGATGCCTTCCTCTCCCTGCTGGCAGACATCAAGGCGCATCTCGGCCAACCGCGCGAAGCTTCGCAGATTTATCGCAACGCGATCCGCCGAAACCCCGACAACGATCAATATTACCTGTCGCTCACGTTGCTGCAGCTTCGCGAAAACGATCTGGACGGCGCACAAAAAACGCTGCAGGAGGGTCTCACACGTATCCCAGGTTCCGGAAAACTTTTGTGGGGACAAGGACTGGTCTCCGCATTACAGGGCAACACCATGCAGGCTGGCGAGCAACTGACGCAGGCCGTTGATCTTTTGCCGGAGTGGTCGGGCAGCTATTCCACTCTCGGCGTTTTCTACTACCAGACCGGCCAAATCGAAAAAGCCAAAGAAGTCCTTGGCCGTTTCAAAGGTAGCAACGCGGGAGGCCTCGACGTGAATCGTATTGAAGAAGCTTTGGAGAAAGCGCCGCCCATGCCGCTGGTGGTCAACGAACCAATGCCGATGCTCGCTCGCCAGCAACTGCTGCAGTTTGCACTTTCCATTGCTGACCGGACTCTCTGAATGCGGACAATCACCAAAACCATAAAATTTCCGGCCTGTAGAAACTGTTTCATCTTGCTCTTTGCATTCGGCGCGGTACTTTGCGCGAATGTCGCATTGATCGCCCAATCCGCGCAAACCACAAAGCAGAAAGATGCCCCCATCCCCGTGCATTTTACGGATATTCGGAAGTCCGCCGGCATCACCTTTCTGCAGGATTCCACGCAAACCGATGCAAAGTATTACCTGGAGACCATGGGCACCGGCGTCGCCTGGATCGACTACGATCAGGACGGCTTGATGGATCTTTTCTTCGTGCAGACGGCCGCCACCGACATTTACAAGCCGCCGCACCCGCTGCGCTGCGCCCTCTATCACAATAACGGTGACGGAACTTTTACCGACGTCACGGAAAAAGCGGGCCTGACGGGCGAAGGCCACTACGGCCAAGGCGTAGCCGTCGGCGATTTCGACAATGATGGTTACCCCGATCTCTACGTCACCGGCTACGGCAACGCAATCCTCTATCACAACAACAGCGACGGAACCTTCACCGACGTCACCAGCAAAGCTGGCTTGGCCGATCAGGGCATGTGGTCCACCAGCGCAGGTTGGTTCGATTACGACAAAGACGGCTGGCTCGATCTGGTCGTCACCAATTACATCGACTGGAGCCCGAAGAACAATATCTGGTGCGGCGAACACCGGCCCGGCTACCGATCCTACTGCCATCCCGGAAATTACAAAGGTCTAAAAACCAAACTGTTCCACAATAACCACGACGGAACGTTTACTGATGTCAGCGACGCCTCGGGTGTGGGCAAACCGGAATCCAAGGGTATGGGCGTGGTTCTTGCGGATTTTAACAATGACGGCTGGACCGACATCGCCATCGCCAATGATTCCTGGCCCAATTTTCTTTTTCTCAACAAGCATGATGGTACCTTTGAGGATGTGTCCTTTGTTTCGGGAATGGCTGCCAGCGAAGACGGGCGCTACGAAGCGGGAATGGGAATCGACGCGGCGGACGTGGATGGCGACGGCTGGCAGGATCTCTACATCACGCATTTGGACTTCGAGTTGAACCGCCTCTATCACAACAATCACAACGGAACTTTCGACGACGCCACGTTTTCCTCTGGCATTGGAAACAAAGCCATGGGCATGAGCGGCGTCTCCATAAAATTTATGGACTACGACAACGATGGCTGGCCAGACATCTTGCAAGCCAACGGCGCAATGGTCGATAACGTGGCCCTGTATCACAGCGAAGTTTCTTACAAAGAGCCGCTGCTGATGTTCCGCAATCTCGGCAAAGGTCAGTTCCAGAAAGTCTCCGACTCACTTGGGCCCGACTTTATCCGACCCATCGCTGGCCGTGGCCTGGCTACAGCCGATTTCGACAATGACGGCGATCTCGACATCGCTGTGAATGTTCGCGGCGATTATCCGGAAATCCTGCGCAACGACGGCGGCAACGCGAATCATTGGCTGGAAGTTCTGCTGATTGGCACAAAATCGAATCGCGACGGAATCGGCGCTTCCCTGAAATTGACCTCCGAAGGATTTGTCGCGGTAGTGCAGGCCAAGGGCGGCATGGGCTACATGTCGGCCAGTGACCCGCGAATTCATTTTGGCCTCGGAAAACGCATGAAGATCAACTCGCTGGAAATCACTTGGCCCAGCGGACAGGTCGATCGCCTCGCCAACCTCCCGCTCGATCAAATCATCGCCGTCAAAGAAGGCACCGGAATTGTGCCGAAGAATTTTCCTAAGGTTCCCAGCCGATGACGTCCATGCATATCCCACGCAGGCGATTTCTCGGTTCTTCTCTCGTGGCGCTCGGCGCAACGCTGCTCGACGCGCTAGCTACGCCAGTGTGGAAGTGGAACCGCTCGGCCATTCTCGAAGCAAAATCGCTTCCGCACACGCCTGCGGCCTCGCCCGTCACTTTCGTCGACGTGGCTCGCGAAGCTGGGCTGACCATACCGAATGTGTGGGGCGGGTTAGACCACAAGCGTCTGATCATCGAGGCAAAGGGCAGCGGCATCGGTTTTTTTGACTACGACAACGATGGCTGGCTGGATATCTATCTGACGAACGGCTCGCGCCTCGACGCTAAATGGCCTGCCGGCGCCGCGCCCACTTCGCACCTCTACAAAAATAATCGCGACGGCACCTTCACCGACGTTACCGAGAAATCCGGACTCGGCCGCACTGGTTGGCAAACCGGCGTGTGCGTCGGCGACTACGACAACGATGGCTGGGACGATCTGTTCTGCTGCTTCTGGGGACACAACATCCTGTTCCACAATAATGGCGACGGCACCTTCACCGACGTCACACGAAAAGCCGGTCTCTACAATGAAGCCGTTCGCTGGGGCTCCGGTTGCACCTTTTTCGACTACGACCGCGATGGCCACCTGGATTTATTTATCTGCAATTACATCAAGCTCGATCCAGCCACCACCGCCAATCCCGGCGATGCCGCCTCCTGCCAGTGGAAAGGCATTCCCGTGATGTGCGGCCCGCGTGGTCTGGCAGGCGATACCAACAATCTCTTTCACAACAACGGCGACGGCACATTTACCGACGTCACCGAAAAAGCCGGCATCCTGAAACCCGGACCGCGCTATTCCATCACCGCTGTTTCGTATGACTTCGACAACGATGGTTGGCCCGACATTTATGTCGCCGTGGATTCCGAGCCCAGCATCCTGTTCCACAATAATCACGACGGCACTTTCACCGACGTGGCCGTCGGCGCGGGTTGCGCCTACAACGAAAATGGCCACGAACAGGCGGGCATGGGCCTCGCCATCGGTGATTACGATTGTGATGGCTGGTTCGACATTTTCAAAACTAACTTTGCCGACGACACCTGCAATCTGTATCACAACAACGGCGACGGCACCTTCACCGATGAAGCCTTTTCTTCCGGCGTCGGCATCAACAACCAGTATGTCGCGTGGGGCTGCGGCTTCCTCGACTACGACAATGACGGCTGGCCGGATATTATGCAGGTCAACGGACACGTCTACCCGGAAATCGAAATGCATCACCTCGGACAAACTTTCAAAAACCCGCGCCTGGTCTACAAGAATCTCGGAGGCGGCAGGTTCAAGGATGTTTCCTCCGAACTGGGACCCGGCATCAAGGAGCGTTTTTCCAGCCGCGGCGCGGCATTTGGTGACTATGACAACGACGGCGATATCGACGCGCTAGTCTTGAACATGAACGACATTCCTTCTCTGCTGCGCAACGACGGCGGCAACACGCAAAACTGGCTCAAGATCAAATTGATTGGAACGAAATGCAATCGCACCGCCATTGGCGCTCGCGTGCGCGTTGTCACCGGCAATCACGCGCAAATGGATGAAGTCCACAGCGGAGCAAGCGTCATGTCGCAATCTGATTTGCGTCTGCACTTCGGACTGGGTAAAAACCAGGCCGCCGATGTTGTGGAAGTGAAATGGCCAACCACGCAAAAAGTGGAACGCTTCACGCAGGTGAAGGCCAACCAGATCATCACCATTCGCGAGGGCGGCGGCATTGTCGACACTTTCAAGCCGAAGCCAAAATAATCCGTCGGCCGTCATCCTTCAGCAGTCGTTTGTCATCCTGAGAGCACCCGACGAGGGTGCACGAAGCATCTCAGCGCCACAAGTTTCGCTGCGTGTAGTCTTCGTGGGCTCCAACGGCCGCCTACGGATGAATCCGCGCCGCCCAGCCGCCGCCTGCCGCCATTTTGATTTTCAATTTCGTGCCGCGGTTAACTTGCGACCTCACCAGCTTGTAGTCGCCCGCCATCCTGTCGGCGTTCTCGCCATCTTGATACGCCTCCATCTGAAAATTGCCCTCGGGCAAAAACGAAAAATCAATCTCCAGTTCGCGTGCCGTCCAGTTGTTCATCGCGCCCACATACCAATCCGAACCATTTCGCCGCGCGATCGCCACGTATTCCGCGATTTTTCCATCGAGTGCCTTCGACTCATCCCATTGCGTCGGCACCGCCGCCAGAAACTCCATCGATTCCGGTTCGCGCAGGTAATTCGACGGGCTGTCCGATAGCATCTGCAACGGACTCTCGTATACCACGTACATCGCCAGTTGCTGGCAACGCGTGCCGAGCGCCATTGGGCGATGGTTGATCGGAGCGAACGTAGTCTTCGTCGCATTCAGCATCGCTCCGGGCGTATAGTCCATCGGCCCCAAAAACATCCGCGTGAACGGCAGCGTCACGTTGTGCTGTGGCTCGGCCTCCGCGCTCCACTTGCTCCACTCCATCCCGCGCACGCCTTCGGTGCTGATCAGGTTGGGCCACGTTCGCGTCATGGCTGCGGGTTTCTGGTTACCGTGAAAATCCACCAGCATTTTTCGCTTCGCCGTTTCTTGGCTGACCCGATGGTAGTAGTTGATCAAAATTTCGTCGCTGCGCTGCATGAAATCCACTTTAATTCCCTTGATTCCCCACTTCTGATATTGATCCAGCGCGGGAATCAGCTGGTCGTCCAGCGTTTTCCATACCACCCACAAGATGACACCAACATTTTTCTGCTTCGCGTATGCTGTCAACTCTTCCATATTGATTTCCGGCACCACGTCCAGCACATTTCCCAGTTTGTACCAGCCTTCATCCAGAATGATGTACGGAATGCCGTATTTCGCGGCAAAATCAACATAGTACTTGTACGTTTGCGTGTTGATGCCGGCCTTGAAGTCCACTCCATAAACGTTGTTATCGTTCCACCAATCCCATGCCACCTTACCTGGTTTGATCCAACTGGTGTCCTGCACCTGTGATGGTTTCTCCAGCAGCCACACTAGCGGATTCGTCAGCAAATCCGCGTCACGATCGACGATTCCCAGCACCCGCCACGGAAAAGTCCGCGTGCCTGTCGTGATCGCGATGTAATCGGCGCTTTCGACAACTTTGTAGTCACGATCGCGAGAAAGTTGTTCCTTCAACGGATATGGAGGAAAAGTTGCGTTCAGCCCGGCTCCACCTGTCCCCAACAGCCACAGCCCCGGATATTCCTCGACATCCGATTCCGCGATCGCCACTTTTGCGCCTTCGCCTACATCCACCACCGCCGGCAAACTCGCCAGAAAGTCCGCATTGATCTCAAACAAATGCTCCGCCAGATACTTTCGCTCATTGTGCGAGAAGAAACTGTCTTCTTGCGGATAGAAGACGGCGAAATTTCGCGGGAAACGGAAATTTGCTTCCTCGCTGTAGATTTTCACCTGCTGCGCCGCCAGAGCGGTCTCAAAGCGGTACGCAACTCCTTCGTTGTACGCGCGAAACACCACCGCATACCCGCCTTCCATGTCCAGGCGGAGCTCGTTGTAATTGTCGCGGATCTTTGCGAACTTCTGGCGCACCACTGGCTCGAGCATCTGGTCTTCGTGACGTTCCTTAGATCCAATAACCTTGACCTCACGCCCTAAGACCTTGTGGTCGACGTCCATGGACAGCGAACAGTCCTGCAGAATCCCCCTACCATTCAGCGCCACGTCGTAACGTATCCCTTGCGCCGTGTGAATCTTCACTTCGATTCGCTTATCAGGCGAGCGCAAGTCGTAGCCTGCCTGTGCATTCGCTGGCAGCCCCATCACAAACACGGCTGCCATCATCAAGAGAGACTTCGACCATAACGTATTCATGGCGCAGCTCCTTCTTTCTGCTTTCTAAAACTTGCGATGAGGCTCGGCCACTCGCTTCGCGTCAGGCCGTTTCTGGAGCGACACTCACCAGCTCAAATTGAACCTTTTGCACTCCCAGGACTGGGTGTGTCGCGGTCAGTTGCACGGTTCCCGCTTGTTCCTTTGCGCGTATCCAGATGGCGCCCGTACCACCGATCAGAGCGAATGGATTATCGCCGATCATCTCCGCCGGACCTTCCAGTTCCAGCTTGATCGCGTCGTTTGCAAACGGCCGGATCGCGCCATACTCATCCGTCACGCGAAGAACCACGCGCGTCGTGTCAGCGCCGTCTGCATTTAACTTCGTGTCATCCGGCAGCAGCGTGAATTTCTGATCGATGCCCTTGCCCGAAAGCGTCTTGGTAATCACCTTTTTGCCTTGTATGTACCCTTCAATCCGCAGATCACCCCATTGATGCACGGCAGGGCCCAGATTCGCGGTGAACGGCGCGTAACGCAGATGCTGGAACTGTGTCTTGTCCGGCTCGGCTTCGGCCACCAACTTATCGCCCACATAGAATTTCAGATGGTCGCAGTTGGAACACACCATGCCCTTCGTGAATCCGATCGATTCATCGCCGCGCGCCCAGTGGAACGCGGGCTCCAGTACAATTTCTTCCGAAGGATCGCACTGCGATTTGTAAAATCCCGCCGCGGGTTTCGGCTCACGAAAAATATCCGTCACGCCGTGGTAGCAAATGCGATCGCCGCTGCCGAAATCGTAGTGTGTGTTGTAGTCGAACGCGCACCAGCCAATTCCCCCGGCATACTGCGGATTGGACGCCAGTTGATCGTGAACCCGCGCATGGCGGACGGTATGCTCCATCAGCCGCTCTTTGTTATCGATAGTCTTCGTGGGATACGTGTGGCCGACAAATTCGGTGTTCAGATAACGCGGGTGATTGGGCGGTTTCAACGGCCAGCCGAAGTCGTTCATGGTGAAAACATCCTCCAGGAATTCCGATTCCTGGAAGTAGCGAATGCCGCCGGTTTGCCGGGTTGGGTCCAGCTTATGCGCTAGCGCGTTGGTCCGCGTGTAAAAATCGTGATCGTCTTTCGATTCGTTGATACGCACGCCCCAAAGAATGATGCTGGGATGATTCCAGTCGCGTTCGATCATGCGCCGCACATTATCGATGGAGATCAGTTTCCAGGGTTCATCGCCAATGTGCTGCCAGCCGGGAATTTCTTCCAGCACCAATAGCCCCAAATCGTCGCAAGCATCCAGAAAGTGCCGCGATTGCGGGTAGTGCGATGTGCGCACGATGTTGCACCTCAGCTTCACCCGTAAAATTTCCGCGTCCCGCCGCTGTGGCCGCCCCGGCATCGCTTGTCCCACAAACGGGAACGTTTGATGGCGATCCAGGCCGCGCAGCTTGATCACCTTGCCATTCAATTCGAATCCGTGATCGGTGAATTGCGCTTCCCGAAATCCGATTCTCCGCGAATCCTGATCAACCGTCTGCATCCCGTTCACCAGCCGCACGTTCACCGCATACAGATTTGGCGTCGCCAGGTCCCACAATTTGATACCGCTCAAATTGTCCAGCGTGACGGTGTACGCAGCCGCCTCGGCCGCCGCAGCCGACGACGCGGGAACCTTCGCCGCGCCTTTCGCCACCACCCGGTTCCCATCCCGCAACTCAACTTCAACGCTCATCGGCTCGCGCGACGCTTCCAGGCTCTGCACAAAACACTCCACCTGCAGCCGCGGATGCGCGCTCAGAACATCCATCGGCTTCGCAAAAATGTTGGCGATAAACGTTCCCGGAACCACGCGCAGCGCCACCTCGCGGTAAATCCCTCCGAACGTCAAGTAGTCGATCTGGTATCCAAATGGCGGAATGTCGGGTCGCTCCGTCGAATCCACATCCACAGCCAGCACATTTTCGCCGTCAAAATCGATGTGCGGCGTCAAGTCAAACGAAAACGGCGTGTAGCCGCCCTTGTATTCCCCAAGCCGCACGCCATTGATCCACACCGTCGACGCCGTCATCACGCCTTCAAAGTCCACAAACACGTGCTTCCCGCGCGCTTCGGGAGGCAACTTGAATTTCCGCCGGTAAATCGAAACGAATTCGTAATCTTTGTCGTCGAAACTGTGCCAGGGCAGTTTAATATTGGTGTGTGGAACCACCACTCGCTGAAACGCCGCGTCATCAAAAGTTTTGTCGTGCGCCCCTTCAACGAATTTCGGGTTGTAGCGCCAGTTGCGATTGATCGGAAGAATCAGGCGACCGCCAGCCGTAGAATCGCTGGCTTGCTGCGCACTTTCCGCTAACGCTCCGTGCGCCAGAGTAGCGCCGGCAATCACCGTTCCTGTCGTTTTCAAAAAATCGCGTCGGTCCATAGGATTCCTTAGTGTTCGGTCTCGTCAAGAAATGCGAAACAAAGAACCAGAACGGAAAAAGCTTAACAGGTTTGTCAACTCATTTCAGAATGTCGAATTAGTCGTGAATGAAGTTCCGCGGATTTCCGCGATTGCGAACTTCACACATCGCACAAATCAACGGCTTGCCTCAACGACGTCAGTGGATCGCGCGTCGGCACAAATTCATGCGCCACGTAGCCCTGATATCCCGACGCCACAATTCCGCGCATCACGCCGTCCCACTGCACTTCTTGCGTGTGGTCCAGTTCGTGCCTTCCCGGAACTCCTCCGGTGTGGAAGTGCCCCAGCCACTGAATGTTCTGCTGAATCGTGCTGATCAGGTCTCCCTCCATGATCTGCATGTGGTAAATGTCGTACAGCAACTTCACGCGCGGCGAGTTCACCGCTTCCGTTACACGCACTCCCCAAGCCGTGTGGTCGCACATGTAGTCTTTGTGGTCGACCTTGCTGTTCAGCAGCTCCATGCATATCGTTACGCCATGATCTTCCGCGATTTTCTTTACCCGGTTCAGTCCCGCAATCGTGTTCTTGGCGCCTTCATCGTCCGACATACCCGCGCGATTTCCGGAAAACGTGATCACGTTTGGTACTCCGGCCTTGGCTGCCAGTGGAATATTCTTGCGAAACGCTTCTTCAATCTTCGCGTGATTTTCCGGGCGATTCATCGCGCTCGCGATCTCGCCGCCCCCCGCGTATCCCATGCTGCAAATCAGCCCATAGCGTGTGGGCACAACAAACTCTTCCGGATTCAGCAGGTCTACGGCCTTCAAACCCATCTGTGCGGCGCTGGCGCACAATTCGTCCAGTGGAATCTGCTGGTAGCACCAGCGCGACACGGACTGCTTCACCCGGCCTTTGCGCGGAACCGGCGTGTTTTGCTCAGACCACAACGTCGATGGGACGGAAGCCATTGTCACACCCGAAAGCGTGCTCTTCAGCATGTTGCGTCGCGATACTCTGCTCATATCGATTTTCCCGAGTCTACCCGAGAAATGCGGCCCCTGCGAGATTGTTCTGCCCAAAAATCGTATAGCGTTCGCGTCTCAATCCACTCATTTTTTGACAAGATAACCTCGCGCCACTTCCTCAAATTGTTGTATCTGATTTTCCTGCCATCGCTGGTCACGGCCTAGTTCAGCCGCCAGCATTCGCGCCACGCGTGGCGCCATCTGCATCGCGGCCTTTGCATTCAGGAACAGCGCGCGTATGCGTCGCGCCAGCACGTCTTCCACAGAGCGTGCCATCTCCTCGCGCGCAGCCCACACAACTTCTGCCGCGCAGTACGGCAGCGCCGGGTGCAGCGCTTCTCCAAGACTGGCATCGGCGCGGATCATCTCCTGGATCAACGGCGCGTCAGATCCGTAAAACGCCAGCGCCCCAAACCGCTCCGCTTTCTGATCGTGTCCGTGAATACTTAAATGCTTCGTCACGCTTGCGCGTTCCGTCAGGCACGCTAGCGTTGCGGCCTCGTCCACGCAGTGCTCCGCCATGTTTCGGTACGTGGTCCACTTACCGCCCGCTATATTCACCAGTCCGGTGCGATCGATCTGAATCGCGTGATCGCGCGACAGTGATGCCGAGTTTTTCTTGTCACCGGATCGCAGCAGCGGCCGAATTCCCGCAAACGCGCTTAAAATGTCGTCTTTTGTCGGCTTCTTCGCAAGATATTGGCTCGCGGTATTCAGCATGAACTCGATTTCTTGCTCCATCGGCACGGGCTCAAGGCTGGCTTCTTCCACCGCAGTGTCCGTGGTTCCCACCAGCGTGTGTTCATGCCACGGGATGGCGAACAGCACCCGCCCGTCGCTTGTGCGTGGCACGATGATGGCGTGATCCCCGGGAAGAAATGATCTATCCAGTACGATGTGCGCGCCCTGGCTTGGGTAAACCATCGCTTCCGCGCCCGGGTCCGCCAACTGCCGCACCGAATCAGTGAACGGTCCCGTGGCGTTGATCACTACCTTGGCGTGCCACGTAAATTCTTCGCCGGTCTCCACGTCGCGCGCTTGCACACCATCCACCATATTGTCCGCGTCTTTCGTCAGTCCGGTCACCCGCACATAATTCAGCAGCGTCGCTCCCTGTTCCGCCGCCGTCGCCACCAGGTCGATCAACAACCGCGCATCATCAAACTGCCCGTCATAGTAGATAACGCCGCCGCGCAGGCCGTCGGTATTGATGTTCGGCAAACGCTCTAGAGTTTCTTCTTTCGACAGCAGTTCCGACGGGCCGAATCCATACCTCCCGGCCAAACCTTGATAAAGTTTCAGTCCGATTCCGTAAAAAGGACCTTCCCACCACGAGTAATTCGGTACCACGAATGGGATCTCGCTCACCAGATGCGGCGCGTTCTGCCGCAGAATGCCGCGCTCTTTCAGTGCTTCCATCACCAGCGAGACTTGCCCTTGCTCCAGATAGCGCACGCCCCCATGCACCAGCTTGGTGCTGCGGCTCGACGTTCCCTTCCCAAAATCGTGTTGCTCCAACAGCAGCGTCTTGTACCCGCGCGCCGCCGCGTCCAGCGCCACGCCCACACCCGTTGCTCCGCCTCCGATCACGATCATGCTCAGAGGCTCGCGTTGCGCACGAGCTTGCTGCAACATCTCCTCGCGTTTCGTGGCAATCTCCTTCCTGACTGTCCCTACGGGCGAGCGCTCAACGATTTGTTCGCCTGCCGACAAGTGAATCATGGAAGCGCACAGCCGGTCCAGCGTCACCGAAGAAATTCATTTTGCGTTATGGGCTTGCGTAACGGCCTGACTCAAGGCATTTTATAGACCACAAGGGCGCTCTTCTCGCGCGTCGGTCACATTTCGGGAACTCGACTTCGATCACGACCAACACCTCCAGCGCCGACCCGGTGACCGTCTTGATGATTTACCCGCGTTCCGTGGAAAGGACTGCGAAATGAATCTGACGGCCATTGATTGGGTCATCATGTTTCTTTACTTCGCCTTTGTCTTGGGCATTGGCATCTTCCTCAAGCGATTCATGAAGACCAGCACGGACTTCTTCCTCGCCGGCCGTTCTCTTCCCGCCTGGGTTTGCGGCATCGCTTTCATGGCGGCTAATCTTGGCGCCGTCGAAGTGATTGGCATGGGCGCATCGGGCGCGAAATACGGAATCGCCACCAGCCACTTCTATTGGATCGGCGCGATTCCCGCCATGGTATTCGTCGGACTCTTCATGATGCCTTTCTACTACGGCTCGCGCGCCCGTTCTGTGCCGGAATTTCTGCGCTTGCGTTTTGATGAAAAGACACGCGCCTTCAACGCCATCTCTTTTGCTGTAATGACGATCTTCTCGTCGGGCATCTCGATGTACGCCATGGCCAAGCTGATTCAGATTCTTCATATCCTCGACCTCCCGCTGGCCAAGATGGGCCTGCCCGTGTCCTGGTCCTTCCACCTCAGCATTTTCATTTCCGCATTGATCGTCCTCGGCTACGTCTTCCTCGGCGGCCTCACCAGCGCGATTTACAACGAGGTCCTTCAGTTCTTTCTGATCGTCGCTGGATTTTTGCCGCTTGTTCTACTCGGCTTGAAAGATGTGGGTGGTTGGAGCGGCCTGAAGGCGAGGCTGCCCGAAACGTTCACGCATTCCTGGCTGGGCATGACCAATCCCCACAACAATCCTCTTGGTGTCGAATGGTTCGGCCTGGTGATGGGCCTCGGCTTTACTCTCTCGTTTGGCTACTGGTGTACGAACTTCCTGGTGGTTCAGCGCGCCATGGCTGCAGGTTCTATGACCGATGCCCGCCGCACGCCCTTGATTGCCGCTGTTCCGAAAATGTTTTTCCCGGCGCTTGTGATTCTGCCCGGAATGATCGCTCTGGTCGTGCCCGCTGCGCAGCACGCCATCACCGTCAACGGCGTCGTTCAAATGCAGCCGGCCACCGATGCGGGTAAGGGCCTCATCCCCGTCAAACTCGACGTCGCCACCGGTAAGCCTGCGCTCGACCGCGATGGAAAACCAGTCCTCGATTACGACTTGGCCATCCCCAACTTGCTGCTTCACTATTTCCCCACTGGAATCTTGGGACTCGGCCTCACCGCGCTTCTGGCCAGCTTTATGTCGGGAATGGCAGGCAATGTCACCGCCTTCAACACGGTCTGGACCTACGACATCTATCAGTCCTACATCCACAAGGGCGCTTCGGACAAACATTACTTACACATGGGACAGTTCGCCACAGTCTTCGGCGTCCTGTTCTCGATCGCCGCGGCCTATGCCGCCAATCGTTTCAATAACCTGATGGACTTTCTGCAACTGGTGTTCGCGTTTGTGAACGCCCCATTGTTCGCCACTTTTCTCCTCGGCATGTTCTGGAAGCGCACCACGGGACACGCCGCGTTTGCCGGCCTGCTCTCCGGCACTGCGGCGGCTGCACTGCACCACGGCTTGTCACTGCCGCAAGGCGACAGCGTCGGAATCAAAGGCGGCTGGATCGCGGTGCTTCACAACTATCCCAGCGAGATGGCGCAGAATTTCTGGACCGCCATTTGGGCCTTTGTCACTTGTTTTGTGGTCACCGTCGCGATCAGCTTCATCACCAAGCCTCGCGATGAAAAGGAACTCGTTGGGTTGGTGTACTCCTTGACGAAGAAACCCAGTGAAGAACACCTGACCTGGGTCCAGCGTCCTGCGTTTCTCGGCGTCGTGGTCCTTGTGCTTGCAGTGGTTCTGAATTTTATCTTCAGGTAGACGGGAGACTCGCGATGAGCCTGGATATTCGTTACCCCATCGGTTGGATGTTTAGCTTGTTTGGCGTGATCTTGGCGTTGTTTGGCTTGTTGGGCGACCAGCAAATCTACGCGCGCTCGCTTGGCGTCAACATCAATCTCGACGCAGGCGTGGGCCTACTCGTTTTTGGCCTCTTGATGTTGCTGCTGGCCTGGCGCGGCTCCGCCAAGCTCAAGGCGGCTTCACGCACCGCTACCAAAGCCTGATCGCCAAAGCTTCAGACTGAAGCATCCTGCAACACTTGGTTTCTACCCTGATTTGGGGGAGTACAGCTTAGGTAAGGCTTAGGTAGGACGGCCGGAGCGGTTTCAAGTTCTCTCTCTTCCGCGCGAATGAAAAGAACAAGATCGCTTCCGGCCGACAAGCCACGATAGCGAATTCCGCCCTGGCGAGTTGTCACTGCAAAGTCAAAAACACGCAAACTAATTGTCGCCATTCCCGTCGCGGCAACGCCTATGTGTCAGTACGCGTTCTTATCGGTAAAGCCACGAAACAGCGTCAATACCACGATGAACAAATCAAACGCCAGCGTCCAGTTGCGCACATAATACAAATCATATTCCACGCGCTTCTCAATCGATGTGTCCCCGCGCCATCCATTTACCTGCGCCCACCCCGTTATGCCGACCTTCAGATAATGACGCGTGTTGTAGTTGCCCACCGACTGCATGAATCTTTGCACCAGGATGGGGCGTTCGGGCCGCGGGCCAACTACGCTCATGTCGCCTTTCAGCACGTTGAAAAATTGCGGTAATTCATCTAGTCCGGTCTGCCGTAAGATTCTGCCGAGCCCGGTGCACCGTGGATCGCCTTTGACTGTCCACCGCGTATCGCTATCTTCTTGCGACGACACTCTCATGCTTCGGAATTTGTACATGCGAAATAGCTTTCCATTCAGACCGACGCGATCCTGCGCAAAAATAATCGGGCCCGGTGACGTCAGTCGTACCCCCAAAGCAATCATTGCCAGCAGTGGTCCTGCAATGACGAGCATCGAAAAGGAAAACGCCAGATCGAAAGCTCGTTTCAAAATCACGTAGAGCGTAGACTCCGCTCGGGTCGACTGCAAATCCAGCATCAGCAAATCGCCCAGTGGAAAAACCCGCTGGCGCGTCGGGATTCCCTCTCCCACTTCAAGCACCAGACGCACTGGCACGCACAGCGGAGCTAGCTGCGCCCGCAACTGAGGCAAATCGCCGAATGATGCTGGCGGAATAGCGATGATCACGTCGTCAAAACCATTGCCAATCGCCAGTTCTTCAACATCGGACAGCTCGTACACCGCATACCGATCCACCGCGCACGCTTGCCCCGGCAGGCGAATGTGTCCCTTGATTCCACAGGGCGCCACCGCGCCGATCGAAAGTGACTCAGCCACTCGCACCGCAAATTCATCCGCGCCGACAATCAGCAGATGTATCGCTCCTTTATCCTTGAGCCGGCTATTTTCCCAGTACCAACGGAACGCTCTTTGCAGCAGCAGTGTCAGTAGGAATAAATTGAAGCCGCTGATCCAGATAAAGACACGCGAAAATGTGGAACCGCGATAAAAGAAGCCGATCGCCAGCACCGCGGCGTAGGTCGTCGCGCATGACAGCAGGACCCTGTAACTCTTACCTTCCGTCACTAGATGCTGCTCCAGCGACGTGAGTTCGTAGTGTTCCGCAGCCAAAGCCCAAAATACGGTCGTCAACAATAGCAGGCCAAAATAGGTGAATGGATCCACGTCAGCGGAATAATTGGGGATCAAGCGTGTCCCGAACCGGAAATACGCGGCAACGGCGAAGGACGCCAGCGGTACCGAAAACACCGCCACCGTCAGCAACATCTGCGCGCGTTTGAGTCGGCCACGAATCATGGCGATAAAGCGGAGTACTGACTCCCCTCCAGCTTCTCGGATACAAATTGCAAAAAGTTTTGTTGGAAGTGTGTTTCGTCGAATCGCTCGGCCTGTTGCCTGATGAAAAACGGCGAGAATTTGATCTCGGCCGCCTCGAAGGCGCACATCGCTTCCACGAGTGAATCCGTTGATTGTTCACGAAAGAACACGCCACACGACGTCTCCGCAGCAGCCGGCGAATGTGGATAAAATCCTTTCACCGTCTCCATTACGCCGCCGCGTCCGAACGCGATCACCGGACGGCCAAACGACAACGCCTCTACCGGAACAATTCCGAAGTCTTCTTCCCCCGGAAAAAGCAGCGCGCGGCAATGCGCGTACTGCTCGCGCAGATCTTCGTCAGACAACGCCCCGCAAAACTTGATCGTCGGCCCGGCTTTCTTACGAAGCGTTGTCCATTGCTCCCCTTCGCCGACAATGTGCAAACGCCGTCTCATTCGATTACACGCCTCAATGGCCAGGTCGAAGCGCTTGTAGTCCACAAGCTGCCCCACAACCATGTAGTAGTCCTCAATCCGGTCGGCCAGATAGCCGGCGTGCACCTTCACCGGTGGATGAATCACCGTCGACTCTCTTCGGTAATGTTTGCGAATTCGCGCCGCCACGTTCTGTGAATTCGCCACGAAGTGGTCCACCCGCGCAGCCGAAGCTGCATCCCACATTCGCAGGTAGTGCGCCGCAAGCGTAAAAATAGGACGCGACACCGTGCCAAGACTGTTGCCGCTTCGGTAGGCATGATAGAAATCCCACAAATAGCGCATCGGCGAATGGCAGTAGCAAACGTGACACGTCCGCGCCCCCGTCAGAACTCCCTTCGCCGGACCTGATTCGGAACTCAGCACCAGGTCGTATCCCCTCAGATCAAATTGCTCCAGCGCGAACGGATACAGCGGCAACATGTGACGATGCCACCGCCGGCTGCCCGGCATCTTTTGCAGGAATGAAGTCTTCACCGACCGCTTCTGCAACAAAGGTGACAATTGTTCGTGATCCGCCACCACGGCAAACACATCGGCGTTCGGAAACATCTCCGCCATCGTCTCCACAACTCGCTCACCGCCGCGCCGGTTGACGAACCAGTAGTGCACAATCGCCACACGCGTCTTCTGCAAATCGACGACGCTTTGCGGCACCAGCTCCGCCGATTTCTCCTGCCCTCCCACTTTTAAATGCAGGCTCATGCTGTCGCGCTCTTCACTCGCGCTTTTCTCAAAATGTAGCGGTGATATGCGCTATGCGGGTTCAGCTCATCCACAATCTCCAGTCCCGCGCGCCGAAAGCACACTTCAAGTTCCGCCGAACTGCGTCGGATTCTCCGTATGCCCCGTCGCCAGAACCTCGGAAGCACAAAATCCGGCAACTCTGTCTTGCATTGAGAGAGCAAAGTTTGTTCACGGGTATCGAATTGCAAATAAGCGATTCCGTTTTCTTCAAGAAGCTCGCTCACCGCGTGCAGATATCCTTCGATCACGGCGAAATCCGGAATGTGCTGAAAGACCAGCAGCGAATACAGAAAATCGACTTTCCCTGCGAATTCCCCTGCTTTGTTCAACAAATCTTCGGGACCCGAAATCGCCGCAAGGGCCACATTGCGGACGCCGTTGTCGCCGGCGTAAGAAACAGCGCGCCGCACCATTCCTTCCGCGATATCCACGCCCACCATTTCCTCGAACTCTCGTGCCATCGGGAAAAGCAGCCGTCCAACTCCGCATCCCAGCTCAAGGCCGATTTGCCTGCGAATGGCGCGCTCCCGGATCAACGGCAGAAGTTCCTCCTTCACCGTTCGTTCACCGCTCTCCCAGAATTTCTTGGGATCGGGCTTTTTCAGGTCCGTCAAGATGTACGTATAGGGATCGGCTTCGGCAAACCTTTCCCAAATGTCATTCGATGCTTGCTGTGTTCTATAAATCGGCTTCATAACGGTATCTTCGAAAAAATAGGGCGTTGAAGAAACGCCGGCTTCAATCAGCGACAATCTCGCGTCGGTTCCCTCTTAATTTCGCGAAAGAAAACGGTAATAAACCTCGATGTGCTTGCGAGTGAATTCCTGCCAGGTAAACTGCTTCGCTCTTTGCAGACCTTTCGCTCTCAGCGACTGGCGAAGCTCGCTGGAATGCGCCAGACGCTCAATCGTTTCAGCCAGATTCTCCGCGTCTTCCGGATCAAAATACGCCGCCGCATCTCCCGCCACTTCAGGAAGGCTCGCCGCTTCCGAGCACACCACCGGAGTTCCGCAAGCCATGGCCTCGATAACGGGCAGGCCGAATCCTTCCGCGCTCGACGGCATCACCAGCAAATCCGCCGCCGCGTAAATCTTCGGCAATAACGCCTGGGAGACATACGGAACAAATACAACTTTTTCGGCGATGCCAAGATTCAAACATTCGTCAACGATCGTGCGCTTCCACCTCACGTCGCCGCCTACAATCACAAGTTCGTGACAGAGTCGCTTCCGCGCCTTGAGTTGCGCCAGCGCCTGTAGCAGCGTCGAAACATTTTTATGCGGCTTCAAGTTCCCCACATACAGCAGGTACGGCCGCAATATTCCGAGTTTCTCTACAACAGACTCGTACTCCTGTTTGTCATAGTCAGGATGAAACTCAGCGCCCACTCCGCAATGAATCACCGTAATCTTCGTTGCGGGAACTCCCAGCGCCTCAACGATCTGCGCCTTCGAGTAATTCGACACGGTGACAATGTGATCCGCCTTCCGCGCCGCAAGGTTCATCATCGGCCTGGCATAAAGGTAGGACCTTGCACTGTGCCGGTAAGGCTCGCAACTGATGTGAATCACATCCATGATCGAAACGATCAGCGGCCCTCGGTGCAACACCGGAACGTTGTAGTGCGGCACGTGCAGCAGATTGCATTCCTTCGCCGCCCGCGGAACAAGCAACTGTTCCCACAACGTGTAGATCGGCGCGTTCACAATCGTCACCCGCGAGCACCATTCTTTTACCCGCGTCGCATCGGCTCCCCTCACAATGGCATGCAGTTCCAGCCCATTCGCGTTGTGCCCGAAACCCTGCAAAAGATTTTCGGTGTACGTGCCGATTCCGCCGACCAACCACCGCGCATCGATCGTCACAGTCTTGGACATTCCTGCCGACCAATCAGCCTGCTCTACCGAAGGCAATTCCGCGCTCATCATGAAGATAAGCCGCAGTCCATTTGCGTCACGGGTGCCGATGCGCGCGACGTCAGCATCCACAATCCCGCCAACATTCCCACTTCCCGTATCACGATGGCCCACGCAACCCCGATTGCTCCGTACGCCCGCCCAAGAACCAGATCCAGCAGCACCGCCACCGCAGCAGTCATTGCAAACAGCCCCATCAGGCCTGTCTTACTGTTCGTCGCAATCGCCACATTGGTGTATATCGAATTCAGAAAGATGAACGGACACGCCAATGCCATCACCGAAGCCAGCGCACCGCTGCGATAGAATGCCGGACCATAGAGCACTGTCATCAGCCTCGGCGCCGCCAAAAATGCAACGATGGTGCACGGCGTCAGAGTGATCGCAATCCAACGTGCCCATGTCCTTGCATAGTTTTTCAGTTCCTCCGGTGACGCCGACCTGCGCACCATCTCGGGCAGAACTACCGTTCCAAACAGCCACGACACCACGTAGGCCATGGCGAGGATCACGTTCGGCGCTGAAAAATTGCCTAACTCAGACAGCGGCACAAGCGCGGCCAGCACGATCGTATCGGCCCGTACGATCAGGTTGGCCAACCCGTAACTGATTCCGAATGGCGCGGATTTTGTGACCACCCTCCAAAACGACAGATGCTGTGGCCATATTGGCCGAACGCCAGCCCGCGTTAGCACTAAAAACAGGACAGCCAGGTCGAACATTTGTCCGACCGTAAGCCCAAACAGCAGCCACACGATTCCCCAACCTCGCGCGTACACCAGCCAGATCCAAATCAGCAGCAATACACTATGGACGGCCTGCGCCGGACCAATCAGATTTGCTCTTGAACACGCCTTCACTGCCGACATCTGTAGTTGCGAGTAAGATTGCAGCGCCGTGCGCGCGGTAATCCATGACGCAATTGCCCACACCAACGGCGTCAGGCTCACCCACAATCCAATCCCTGCCAGAAGCAACGCGGCCGCGGCGATCAACAGTGTTTTGCAAAGGTACAATCGACCCAAGATTTCGCCGCGTGCGCCAACACCTTGGCTCAGTTCGGTGATTGCCGAAGTTTGCAGTCCGCTATCCGCAAACATGATCGCCACCGTCACCACCGCCAGGCATGCGGTGTACGCGCCGAGCACGGTTCCGCCAAAAACGCGAGCGATCAGCAGCGTCGCGGCAAAGTTGGCGGCGCGCACAGCCGCTTCCCCGCCAAGAACGCTGCCCAGTGGTTTAAGTATGTTTTTCATCCTGGAAAACTCGCCTTCTGGGGATAACTTGGCTGGCAGTTGGTCGATTGACTGCTAAAACTTAGCAATTGTTACGTGCTCAACAGGGCTCGCAGCTGTGCGCCCACCGAGCGCTCCCTGCTCGCCCACGCAACGGCAAGTACCACCATCGCCCCAACCTTGATCGAAGCGGCAGCTTGCGTTCCGGCGAGGTACACCAGAAAACAGATCCACACAAAGCACAACGCCGCTCCGTAGTTCATGAATCCCGGCTTGTTTTTTCCCGTTGCCTGAATCACAAGTTCGCACCATCCAACTGCCAATCCCCAAAGCAAGCCCACGACAATCGCGCCCGGGTAACCGAAGTTGATGTACCCTTCACCCATAATCGTCAACCGCAGGCCGCCGGTTTCGCTTGTTTCATCTAATCCAATGAGTTTTGTGCTGATCGCGCGAAGGCTGTGACGGCTGCTCCAGTCGCTCGCAATACTGGGCAAAGGAATCAGCGCCTGCTCGAAGGTTGTTCCATTAAGCGATTCTCCGTGAAGCAGCGACAGCGTCCACGCCAGGTCCCGCACTTCCGGAAGCGCGGTGCTTGAAATCATCACCACCTGCTTAGGGCTGACGTCCATCGCAATGATCCCAATCAGAAAAATACATTGCGAAACGATGTACACAATGGCTACACACACCAGCACTTTGCGCGTCAATTGATACAGATTGCTCCGTTGAATCCCCACAAGAATTAGAACAGCCAACGCCACCGCTAACAGGTTCGCTCGGCGCAGTGGCAATAGAAGTGCCATGCAACCGATCACCGCCGGAACGATCCTCAGCATTCTCGGTTGCTTCCCTGCTCCGAACAGAACGAACGGAAGCGATACCGTCAGCAAATCCATGGCCCGGTTGACCAGCCACTCTTCCCTCGCTGACCCGCTCAAAATGCCGCTCGTGATATAACGCATCACCGGCCATTTGGCGGGCTCTGCCAAATAATCCGCGGCGCCCAGTTTCCAATACACGAAGAACATCAGTCCTGAGCCAATCAGCAAGATAATCCGAAACAATTTCTCCGCAAGGTCCATGTCGATGGCCAATGGGACGCCGCGAATCATACTGGAGCCGCTGTAATTCAACTTCCATGCGTAGCCCACAGCGCCCGCAAATAGACCGACGCAATTGATCAGCATCGCCGTCGCATACAAGGTCTCAGGATTGGATCGTATGGAAGTGTGCTCGGTCGTAAGATCCGCTAACGTATAGCCAAATACGATATGCACAACGGCGAACCAGAAAAATAGGACGCAAAGTGTCTTGGTCGTTCCTAACCGCCTGCTGGCACTCTGCCGCACCAGGTACACGGTCCCGCACAACAGCGACGCTCCTGTCAGCGCAAGCGCCAGCGGAGCTGCATACTGCGTAATACCCACAAGCGCAGCCAGCAACAACGCAACAAGACAAAGCGCGATGATCAAAACAATAAACTCCTAAACTCCATAAGCATTTGATTTCCCGTGATGTCCGGCCAACCGCTCTCGCATCGATTTCTGCGCGGCGTGCCTGTTTCTTACTCAGTCCAGTGGCTCAACATCAATCTGGTCCGCTTCCACGGTCGCGGAACGCTGGATCAGGTCGAAGGAAACCACCAACCCTGTTCGATTCTTCAACTGAACCACGATGCCCTTGAGCCCCAGGAGTGGTCCACCCTTCACCCGCACGCGGCTACCAACAGCCGTATAGGGGTGCGGTTCTACGTTGCCTTCGTAATTCATGCACCGTCTTAGAAACTGAATGTCTTCCTCGGGCATACAAACCGGCTGACTTCCGAAGCCCACCAAACTTGCGATCCCGGGAACCTCCAGTACCTGCAATCGTTTTTGCAACGACATCCGCACGAAAACGTAACCGGGAAATAGCGGCCTTATTAACCGCACCTTGCGGTCTTTCCACTGCCGTATTGCACTGTAGAGCGGAAGAAGTTGTTCAATGTTTCTCAGGTCTAGCTGCTCGGCAACCCTCTTTTCGTGATTGGCTCGCGTATACGCGGCATACCAGCGCTCTTCCTCATAGGCGAACGATGCTCGATGCTCAACTTGGCGCTCATTCTGGACCTGCATCGCCCTATCTCCTCTTCACCGTCTGCCTTTTTCAACGTAAAGCTTCGCCCCGTCACTTACAGGGAACATGTGACCTGCCCGTTTCCACCAGAAGATTTCCCGCTAATCCCCTTCTGACTGCTTCGTTTCTGCCGCTGACACTCCCCCGGCTAACCGCGAAACGAATTTTCTTGCGCGCGTCAATGTACTGGCGCGCTGTTGCACAACGTACTCCAGTTGTGGCTGCACACTGCGCACCATGTTCAGCACCAGAATTTTTCCGGGGTCCTCGGGATCCGTCTTTTCCCAATTGTCTTTGCCCAATACCCAGCAAGCCCCCAGCGCTAGTGCCGCAAGCATGCCCAGCACGGTCAACTGCGTGCGCGGTGGAAACACCTTTTTCTCGGGAAGGTCTGCGGGGTCTAACACTTTCACGCTTGGAACTTCTTTGGCTTCCTGAACTTTTGCTAGCTCGTATTGCTGCGTGAGTATTTCAAAGATGGTTTCTTCCACCTTTGTTTTTCGGTATAAGTCCGCGTACGTTACTCCCAGCAGCGGAAGTTTTCGGATCGATGGATAAAGCTCACCGTCTTTTGCGCCTTCTGCTCCGTCCGCTCCCAATCCCGGTTTTCCCCCGAGCTTCTGAATCTGGCGGTTCAATTCATTCACGCGAGCCTGTGCCGTACGGACCCGCACGTTATAGTCCGTGTAGATCTGACGAAGTCCCTGCAACTCCGTCTCCGTGGCGATCAACTCTCCCTCCAGCGCCGCCGTCGCTTCCACCATCGCTTTGCCCTGTTCCTTGATGTCCAGCGTTGCGTTATTGCTCGCAAATTGGCTGAACTCCTTCTCCGCCGACTCCAGCTCCACCTTCACCTGCCCAAGCCGCCCCTCCAGAAACTCGCGTTCTCGGTGCGCCGAAGACGTATTCAGCTGCGTCACCACATTGTTCAGCTGCGCCACGTATTCCTGCGCGATTGCCCGTGCTCGCTGCGGATCGTGGTCCTGCACGTGAATCGTCAGCACGCCGCTTTTGTGGTCAATGGATATGTCCGTTCTGTTCGTCAGTTCTTTCCTGGCGTCAACCCACCGCTTCACTCCGTAGATCCGGCGCAGATCAAATTTATTTACCAGATCGTCTTGAACCGTACGACTCGTCAAAACTGTCGCGAACAAGTCGCCGGAGGTCTTCATCCCCAGCAGATCGCCGCCCAGTGCGCCGAGACTGCCCCCCATTTTCCCCACGATACCGGCCAGCATGGCCAGACCCTGGCCTTGCGGGGGATCCGGCGGCATCAACCGGGTTACCGATTCGTATTGCGAAGGAATCAGGACCGCGATTACCGCCGTTAGCACCGCGCCCCACGCGGCAAATTTCAGCAGCACCCTTCGCGACTCCCACAGTCGCCCGATTCGCGCAATCCTCTTCCCGCGATTTTCCTGGCGGTCCCGTTGCAAACGTCGCGCCAGCAGTTCTTCGATCTCCACGTCCCGTAGCATCTCGGCGGCGGGTTTTGTCCCATTCGCACTCATTGGACCGGCTCTCCCACACTTGCGTTCGTGTGTGTCATGGAAATAGGCGCTGGGCTGGACTGTCGCTTCCCCCATTGCGGCAGGAAGCCAATCTCAATCGAAGCAGTCACATTATTTCGCGAGCCGGGAAACAGCAGCGGAAACGACGAGATATGTTCGAATTGCAGAAGACTTTTCAGATAAATACCCGATCGCGACGTGTACGAATAACTTGTCTGGAAGTCTTGCCACTTTCCGCCTCCCGGAATGTAATCCTTCAACACCCGGCTCTGCTTCCATGAAAAATCCAGGTTCTGTCGCGGAGAAATCCAGTAGCGCGTCCAGGCTTGCAGCGTCACTCCTTCGCGACCCACGGTATTCCCCATCAAGCTCCCGTTGTTCGTGTAGCCGCCGGTGTAGTCCAGATTCCAGTAGTTCAGGTTGCCGTGGTTTTGAAATGATGCGCGGCCTGGAGACGTCGAACTGGTCCACTCAAAATGCAAGTCCCACTTCGGCAGCAGCGGCAGTCGCGGAAGATAGATTCCCGGCCGAAGCACGCTCTTGGTCGGGTTTTGCAGCGGAATCGGGTCGTCGTCATCCTCCAACTCCCCATAAAATGTCGCCCAATTGTGTATTCCCGGAATCCGCCACGTCCATTCCACCTCCGTCCGCGCGTCGCCGGGAACGCTATTTTCCGCAGCATCAACTCTCCCGATCAGGCTGGAAACAAACCGGAATGATGTCAGCGGATGTCCCGTTCCCCCAATCAAAGTTGTCCGACCGTACGCGAATTCCAGTGAACGAAACGGTTTGAAACTGATTTTCTGACCGTAAATCCACGGTTGCGATGCACCCACGTGTCCATCGATGCGCCCATAAAACTGTTCCACATCGAAGGGCCCCAAAATCTTCGACAAAAGCGGAATCTCGATTGGCCCGTCGGGAGAAATCCGCAGCATCGGAGACGGTCCTGCATTGTCGCTCAGCAGTAGCGAACCACCGGCGCCCGGCCCCCACTCCAAGCTCTGGTTTCCAAAGGAAATTTGCCACCCGTGCAAATTAATGCCGGCATATGCGTCCAACAGCTCAAACCGATGGATGGCGGAAAATGGCGTATCGGACGGCAGAGGAACTTTGTCGCGATCCGCAATGAACTGCCGTTCCGCGCTCGACAATGCCGGCGCAGACGGCGCCGACTGGTATTCCCCATTCACATAAAAAAACAAACTGCCGTACGTCGCGGTCGCGGAACCACCGGCGATGAAGTTCGTGCCTCGGCGGAAAGGCCGCCCATAGTCATATGCGTAGGTTTGCCCGAAATGGTAGCCGTCATCGAGCACCGTGCCGCTGGCGCTCAACGCTCGCGCATAAATCGACTCAATTTCAGCCGACTTATTATTTTCCCCGGCGAAGGTGGCTTCTTCCCTCGCGAATTCATGATGCAGCGCAACCACCAGCGCCCGCACTTGCGAATCGATGCGCGCATCGTCCCCCGAAACACTCAGCGCTTCGTTCACATCGATCAACAGCCGCGCGCATTGTTCCCGCGACCACGGCTTCGTCCCCTGAAATGCGCTGCTTAAGTACCCAAGCGCCGCAAGCCGGTCAAACGCCGCATACACCCAGCTATCCAGCGGAACATACGTCGAGCCCGGATAATCCGTTACTCCAGATTCGCCATCGTGGATTAATGCGCCGATGGGATTCCACGCGGACCCACCAAGGTCAGGGCTATGGTGCGTCCGGTAAACGTACTCCGACACCAGCCATCCGACTCCGCTTCCAACCAGCACGTCCGAAGGAAAATGTTGCTTGCTGCCAACGCTCGCCACGCTCACCGTCGTAGCCAAGCCGTATGCCACAAACTTCGTCATCCATCCGGGATACTCATGCGCCAAAATTCCAGCCGCAGCCCACGCCGCCGCGGAATGGCTTGAAGGAAACGAATCGCCGCCCTGAAAAAAGTTGCCTTGTCCCGTTTCTTGATTTGGCCGCTCGCGACCGGTCGCAAATTTAACGCCCTCCGTTACAGCCAGGCTGTCCAATATCGCTTCGCCAGCCAGTAAGCCCGTTTCCCGTTGATGTGGATCATGTGTTCGCATGCTCCACAGATACAGCCCTCCCGAAGCCGCGCCCAGCGCCGCCACGCTTCCATTCCTCATGTCCTGAAACAAATTCAGCGTGCTTGGTTTGTTCGACAGACTTCGACTGAAGCTGGCATCGGTCAGAATCATTCCCGTCGTGATCCCCGCAACAGGAATCAACCACTCCGCGTCCGCCGGCTTCAACCGCAGCGGGCTCGTCCAGATTTCCTTTTGATCAGAGAAGAGTCTTTTGCTCGCGGTCCCAACGTCCGTCTCTCGCCGCAGCAACCAGTTCTGATCTTCCTGGTGAACAAACCGCGTCCGATTTGGCTGCGGCACCGGCGTTTGAATCGCAGATGTACTCGAATACGTCGCGGCATCGTCAGGCAAGGCCTGTTGCGGACACGCCGCCAGCGTCTGCCCTGTGGCCGTCATCATGCCCGCAATCATCAACGTGCGCGCCAATGTGATTCCCTTCATAGCTGTTATGCCGTGGCTTTACGGCTTCAAATACGCCACCGCGATGGCCACCGACGTTGCAACCTGCGCCGTCTGAATCAGCGGCGTCCAATTCCGGCTACCAACCCTCGCTGCTCTTTCCGGCACAACAACAGAGTCGCCCGGCATCAACACCGCATTCATCGGGTCGCCTGACCACATACCGCTGTTGTTTTTCGCTGCTAAAACGGAGCCGTTGGCGTGAATCACAAATACCGCCTTCTTGTCCGCCAACTGTGTCAACCCGCCGGCCTGCGTCAGGTACCAGTTCGCGCTTCGCCCGGACACATAACCGACCGCAGTTGCGTTGAACACCTGCCCGTTCACCAGCACGTAGTTCGCTCTCTTCGGAACCGTGATCACGTCGCCGCTGCGCAATGGCGTGGTCTCGGCTGCCTGCTCAAACGATTTCAGATTGGGCGATGCTTGAATCACCACTCGCCCCACGGGCGGGTTGGCTTCCAGTTGCGTCAACGTCGTGTCTGCCTGCGCGATCGCCGTCAGCTTTGCGTTCTTCTGATCCTGATCGTTCTCCGGCAGCGTCTTCAACTGCATCGCTTCCACCTGGATTCGCGCCACCAGTTCCTCGTGCGCCTTCATTTCCAGTTCGCGCACTTCGCGCCGCGTCAATATCGTTCCGTAGGGATAGGCCTGTTCCGTAAACCCACCCGCATTCTGCAAAACCGCGCTCAGCGATTCGCCCGGACGAATTCCGTACGTGCCCGGATGCTGCACTTCTCCCCGAATCGTCACGGTAGATCCAAGATCGCTCCACCCCGGTATCTTCCGAATCGTCAGCACGTCGCCATTGTTCAGCGGCGGATTCGCGCTTGCCTCTCCATTCATCGCCGCCGCTATATTGATCGACATGCTTCCCGGCGTACCCCCCGCGCTTTCCTTGCCATCCTCTTGCGCCAGAATTGCCCTCTGCGTATCCGCGCTGCTCTTCATTCCTCCCGCAACCCGAATCAGGTCTTCCACCCGCATATTGCTCGTCAGCGGATAGCGTCCCGGCTTCGCCACTTCCCCTTTTACGTACACCGTCGGCGGGTCCACCTTCGCCGCATTGCGGTGCACGATGATGCGGTCGTGCGGCTGCAACACCAGGTTGTCGTCGGGTTTCCCGGCCAGCGCTTCCCCCAGATTCACGCTCAGAATCGTCATCTTTCCGTCTTTGCCCGTTCGGAAAAGTTGCGCCGAATCCAGCGAAGCATCCGCCGATATTCCTCCGGCCAGATAAATCGCGTCGCGAAGATGCGCCTGCCCCGAAGTGTTGTACTGTCCCGGCGAGCGCACTTCTCCTCCAACCCACACCTGCGGCGCAGGCTCGAAATCGTACTTGCTGAAAATTCGCACTGTGTCCAGCGGCTGCAATTTCGGCGCATTGCCGGGATTTGCCAGTGCCGCCGTCAAATCAAAACTTTCCACCGTCGGCCGAAAGTCCGGCGCGTTCAGTCGAATGATTTCCGCGTATTTCCCGGCGGGTTCTGGCAACAGATCCGAATACGACGAAATCAGTTCACTCACCGTCATGCCGTCGTGGTACGAATAGCGCCCCGGCCGCAATACATGTCCCTGCAGATAGATCGCTTTGTCGTTGTAGGGCGCGATTGGGAAGATGTGGATCTTGTCTCCATCTTGCACTTCAAAATTGCTCAGCTTCGACGCGGCCTCTTCCGTTCCCTCCTTTTCCGAAAGATCCAGGCTGAACATCGTTCGGTTCTGGTGCGCCACCAGCCGTTCGACTTCCACATGCTGCAGCGAAGCCGCGGGCAGAATTCCTCCGGCAAGTTCCAGCGCGTCCTCCAGACTTGTCTTTCCTTGTAACTCATACACCGCCGGCCGCCGTACCATTCCTTCCACCGTCACCTGCGCTCCGACAGAAGGCACCAGCAACGAGTCGCCATTTTCCAGCCGCTTCTGATCGCTCACCACTCCTCGCAACAGCAAGTCGTAGGCATCGACCACTTCGATCAACTGCTTTCCGCGATAGTGCTTCAACATGCGCAGTGATCCGTGCGTCGTGATCCCTCCCGCGGCCACCAGCGCGTTCAGCGGAGTCGAAAGCGAGCTGATGTCGTACGCGCCCGGCTCCAACACTTCTCCCACCACATAAACGCGGACTGTCCTCAGCTTCGATAGCGACACGTCCGCCGATATATCGCGATACTCCATGCGCAGCGTCTGCTGCACCGTCGCTTGCACATCTCCCAGCGTTTTTCCGCTCACCAGCATCGGACCCGCTTCCGGCAGCGAGATGCGCCCTTCCCGATCGACCACCCGCACCATCCGTTGCGAAACGCCTCCCCACAAATCGATTGCCAGACCGTCACCTGGCCCAACCACGTAATCCGGTCCGACCGGCAAATCCATCGGCATTACGTTCGACTCGCGATCTCCATCGTTCAGAATCGAGACGCCGAAGCGTTCCAGTGTTTTGTCGTGCGTCGAAACCTGCACGTACATGTCATACAGAGAGGGCACGTCCGCGTACGGATTCGCCTTGTGAACAATCGCTCCCTGCAAAGGTTCACGGCTAACTTCCGTTCGCGGCATATCCAACGCATTGCGGTCTCCGGAAGAGGTCGTCCTGTTCTTGCCGTTCGCGGAAGTAAGCATGGAATCGTTTCGGGAATAGGGACCGTAACTGGAAGAGCTGGTGTCGAAGTTGGAAGAGTTGCCTCGCAGCGCGCTAGCCAGGCTCTCCATATCTATACTGGAAGACGGCTGTCGCAACATTCCGGCCATGGCCGCGAGCTGCACCGAGTCGTTCCCATCCCCGTTGCTTCTCCCCATCGACGAAAGACCGCCGCGCCCGCCACTCATCATTCCCGCTCTCATCAATGGCAAAGTGTTCGGCGAAGGTGGCAAGCCGTTCGGCACGCTCTGCTGCTGATCTGGCCTACTCCCGGGAATTTCGTCCATATCCAGGCTGCGTTGCCGCGAACGGCGCTGCGCATTTTCCCGGCAATCCGAATTTCGCTGTGGGTCGCAGTTCGACGTTTGCTGCACACCCTGCGGCGGTGTCTCCTTGGGTTTCATCGCTTCCGCATCTTCCTGCGCCTCGACCTGCACCAACCGCCGCGCACGCTCTTTCAAAACCAGGTCTTCCTGCTTTGCCAGAGCCGAGTCCGGATTGATGTTCGGCAGCAGATATCCGTAGCGCTGCAACAATTGCGTCGCTGTCGAGCGGAACGTGATGTCCTCCGAAAGTCGATCCATGATCGCCTGGTCGGTTAGATCGCGATCATCGACCACTTGCCCGTTGGCGGTCGCCTCTTTTGCCACCACATGCTTCAATTCCACCAAAAGCCCAGGATCCTTTATCAACACCAGTCTTATTTGTTCGACGGAAGCCGCAACATGTTCGGAGTTTTCCTTCTCCAGCTCGTAGGTGTTCTGTCGGGTCGTCGCCGTGTATGCCGAATTCTGTTTCGTCGCCGGTGTCGTTATCGTCGAAGTCGTAGGGTTTTGTTGCGCCCGGGAACTGTGGCCAAACGCCAGCATTGCGAGCAACAACCACGCCAACCGGCTTTTCACCTGCATCATGGACTTTGTTCCTTCAGGACTGGAGGGCTTCACAGCGCTCTCCCCGCGGAATGTGGTGGAGCATTGCGGACGGCGCTCAGGATTCCATCCGTGGAAGCCTCAACGTCGTCGGAATGAATGTCGAACGATGCCCAATAACAAATGCTGCGATCCCGGCGCGAGGCGATCGCCAGTATCCGTAACCCTGGATGATCCCGCAGCACCACGTCGCAGATCGCCGGCCGTTGCTCCGCCTCGTCCAACCCGATCACCAGCAAATCCGGCAGCGTCGCTTGCACCTGCCTCAGAATCTGCGTTTCGTCGGAAACCTCGCCGACAATTTCTATGCCGGGCTGATCGCTCAAGGTAGCCAGCACCACGTCGCGCATCAGTTTCGGGCGGTTCGCCACCAGAATCCGCGTTGCCTTTTCCATGAACTTCTCCTCGCTGCACCAGTATTGGCGCCACCGCCCGTCAAAGTTCAGGTCCAATACGCGGCAAACCAGGGTTCTAATTAGCACTAACGCCTGGGTACTCATCCGGACTATCGACAACGCCACGGTTACAAATCACGTCATTCCTCCATGCAGGAAGATGACCTGCGTTTGACTTCCCGGTGACAACTTCCCGTGACCGCATGTTTACGCTCGGTAAAGTCCCGCGAATTTCCGCGTTCCGCGGGACCGTGAGATGAATTGGCTCTGGGACGGAGAGCTGGGGGATGGGTTGGGCTTTATTAAGGATGGTTCGCTGCAGAAATTACTCGGCATCACCCTGCTGATGCTATGGACTGCTTCGGGGCTTCGCGCGCAAGAGAACGCCCCCATCCTCTCAGGTGGTGTGCAATTCCTCAGCAGCACCGTTGGAGGCAACACCTTCTTCCAGCCGGCTATCGCTCCGGTTCTGGTTGTGCCGCTCGGCGACCACTGGCTGGTTGAGTCTCGCGCGGATCTGCGCGGCTTCATCGCCCATGATAATGGTTCAACTGGACCCTATTCTGGGCAATTCATCGCATCTCTCGAGTATCTCCAGCTCGACTACATCGCAAACCCGCACCTCACCGTCACGGTCGGACGTTTTTTGACTCCGTTCAACATTTATGACGAACGCTTCACTCCGTTCTGGATTCGCGATCTCCAGGACGCTCCTATTATTTTTCCGATCGGCACCCGTCCCACAGGCTCAAACAACGGCTTCATGTTTCGCGGCGTCGCTACTGCTCACCCAGCCTGGGAACTGAATTACACTGCCTACTTCTCGGTTCTCAGCACTACAGAGAACTTGCAATCGGGGCGCACCGCCGGCGGCAGGATGGGCGTCTTTTTTCCTATGGCTGGTGTGGAAGTCGGCGCCTCTTACCAAAGATTTCTTCAGGACGTCAATTACAACGCCGTGGGCGCCTACTTTACCTGGCAGCCTCCACAAATTCCCTTGGATGTCCGCTCCGAGTACGCCCATTCCCCCAACGGTCAGGGCTACTGGCTTGAAGCGGCGTATCACTTCTCCAGGGTTCGCGGCGACACATCGCGGCTCGGCCGCCTGCAGGGCGTCGCCCGCATTCAGCAATTCTTCAAAGGCACTCCCGCGCCCGGCGATTCTCTCCCAACAGTTGACACCAATCGCTTTGATTTTGGACTCAACTACTATTTGCCCCACGATGTTCGCGTCAACGGCAGTTACGGCAGGCAATACAGCTCCGCCGGAAACGCCAATGTCTGGGAAGCTCAGATCAGCTATCGCTTTCTTTTCCCAGCCCTGCCGTCCGGAGTATTCAAATGAGAATCTCACTTTTTGCAGCCTTGGCCATGGCACTCTTCGCCATTTGCGCTGACGTTTCTGGGCAATCCCCGGCGCCAGCTCCCGCTCCTGCTAAGAAACAATCCAGCGCCAAGAAGCCTGCCGCGGATCAGGAACAAAAAGAAGGAGAACTCAGATTCTTGGCGAATTGTGGACGATGCCACAATCCTCCGGAATCCATCTCGCCCCGCGAAGTGAAAGCCGTCATGCAACACATGCGCGTGCGTGCCATGTTGAGCGCCCAGGATGAGGAATTCATCCTCAAATATTTGGCTCCCTAAGCAGTAAAAAACCAAATCAAGGAAACCTTACTCCATGATTGTGAAATCTATCCCCGCAACACTCACTCTTTCTGTCCTGCTTCTTTTCTTCGGTGCTTTTTCCGGTCACGCGGAGTCCTCCAAAACCATTACCATCACCGCCAGCAAGTTCCAGTTCGAACCGAATGAAATCACCGTGAAGAAAGGTGAGGAAGTCACCCTGATCATCCAATCCAAGGACGTTACTCATGGCTTGGCCATCAAGGACTTCGGCGTGAAGACCGAAGTAAAAAAGGGGCAAGACACCGAGGTGAAATTTACTCCCACAAAAACCGGCGACTTCGAGGGCAAATGCGCCCACTTCTGCGGCAAGGGCCACGGTTCCATGAAAATGACCATTCACGTTGTGGAGTAACCCGCTTCATGCGCGTCTACACCTGCTTGTGTTTTCTTGTTTTCGCTGTTGCCCTTTCCGGGTGCCGAGCCACTCCACCCGGAAAATGGGAAACCGCCGCCATGACCCGCATCAAGCACTCCGTCACCGTCCGCGGCAAGTCCGCAAAGAATCCGCTCTCGGACACTCCCGAAAACATCAAGGACGGCAAGGACGCCTTCTCTCATTACTGCGTGGCCTGCCACGGCCTCGACGGTCAGAATACGGGCGTCCCCTTTGCCGACAGCATGTCACCGCCAGTGCCTTCGCTGAACTCCAACGCCGTGCAATCCTACAAAGATGGACAACTGAAATGGATTGTTGAAAACGGTCTTTCGCCTTCCGGAATGCCCGCATCGAAAGGCATCCTAACGGACGACGAAATGTGGGCTATCGTCGTCTATCTTCGCCATCTCCCGCCCGCCGGCAGTCTAGGCGAGCCACCGTTCTACTCAGGCGAGTAATCACAACCCCTTACTTGTCATTCCGAACGGAGTCTGCGGAGTGAGGAAACTGCTTTTTCCTCGACTCCTGTCGCTCTAGACGAGAACAAACTGTGTGAAGGCCCGCACCCTTGCTTCCTCCGCAGCGTGTCTAAGCCCTGTAATGCAGCGAACACACGCACCGCTGGCAGATCGCATTGTTCGCGATATCCAGATTCTCCCGGAACGCTCGCCCCGCTTCCCCGTTGACAATCGACTCCAGACTTCCCTCTCGCAAATTTCCGATCGCTGCATGGAAGAAACATGGGCGCACCGTTCCATCCGTTTCGATCACCGCCGAAACCCACGGGGCGTTACAGATTGGCGATTCCTCCGCCGTTAATCCAAGTTGCACGCGAAATTGCCGCGCGATGCGCCGCAACTTCTCTGGCGTTTCCGCGATGAATCCGCATTCGGATTCCTTGCCGCTTTCCTCGATTAGCGCTTGGATCTCTTTCTCCAATGCTCCGGCTTCCAGAGGCGACAGCGCAATCTCATCCTGCCGGCTCGTCGACCACAGCAGCGGCCGGTTGAACGCCGAAGAAGTCACGTCCGCGGCAAGAAACGAAATTCCATTCAGGTTCAGACGCCGCGCCGCGTGAATCGTCTCTCGCAGATGCCCATGATTTGCCTTCTGCACCGTCGTCCGCGCGGTGATCCGCATCTCCGGCCGGATTGCCCTGACCGCTTTTATTCCTGCTTCCAATAGCGCGAAGGCCTTTCCCACCTGGCGGATTTTATCGTGAATTTCAGCCGGACCATCCAACGACACGATCACATCATCGAAATCAGCGGCCACCGCCTCTGCACACTTTTGCAGCAACAGCCCCGTCGTCAGCAGCGTCAGCCGGATATTTTCCGCGCGAAGAATCTTGCACAGCGCTGGCAATTCCGCATTCATCAGCGGTTCGCCGCCAGAAAATACCACCCAGCGCACTCCCAGTCGCCGTATCGATTCAAGATGCGGTTCCAGGTCAGCCTTGCGGAACGCTTTCCCGTCCTGCGTCTTCCAGATGTCGCACATGATGCACCGGCAATTGCACGAACTGTGCGCGTGCACCACCAGCACCGGCAAATCATGAATCACCTGGAGATCTGGCGAGATCTCTTCCGCAGACGCCGTTCGCTGCAGGCTAGTTCCCAAGGCTCACCCGCTTGCCGCCCAGCCGGATCTCACCTGCAAGATGCGCCGTAGTCTGCTCGAACAGCCGCTTGATCGGCGCTCGAATCCATCGAACCGTGCCCTCAACGCGCAGCGGCTCCAATCCGAGCAATGTTTCCAACGGAAGACGCGCGCTCATGTCCATCGAAGCCAGCTGAACCCGTCCCCCGATCACCACCAGTTCGATGTCCTCAAATGACAACTCTGCCAGCGTGTCGCACGGCGATCGCCCCGTATCGCGTACCGCAATCAGATCCGCCCACGCGCCTGCGCGTATGCCTCCTTCTCCATTTTTCAGCCGCAGCAACTCCGCTGGCCGCATTGTCGCGGACTGGTAGAGTTCCTTCGTTGACAATTCCGAAATCTCCCGCGCAAAACGCAGTTCATCCAGTAAATCGCCCTGCGCCGTAAGCGGCGAATCACTCCCGATCGCGACTCGCTGCACCCTGCGAATTTCGTCCGTTGACAACGTCCTACCAAACAAAAACATATTCGAGCTCGGGCACCACACTAGACCCGCCCCCGCGTCCCTCAGCAGCGCGCGCCCTTCTTTGCCAAGCGCTAGCCCATGAATTACGACCGTTTCTTCGTCCAGCGCTCCGGCCACCTGCAAATCGAAAATCTCTTTCGCGCTCGCCTCGTCCACTCCCTCCGCCAGGTGCACCAGAAACGGCTGGCCTTTCGGCGTCTTCCACTTCTTGTTCGCAACCTCGCCGTCCATCGACAGCGAATGTGCCCAGCCGTAGTCTCGCAATACCCGCACCACGAAATCGTTCTCGAATACTCCCGCGTTATAAGGATTGTGATGGCATACCGTCGTAACGCCACTCAGCAGATTGCGGATTCCGCCCCACCACAAGCGAACTTCTCTCGGCACCTGGCGATGTTCGAAAACCGGCGAACTGCCGGGATGATGAATATCCTCCGCCCACTCCAGAAAGTTTTGGTAGCCGCCTTTCCCCAGCCGCGGAAATAACGCAAATTCCAGGTGATCGTGCCCGTTCACAAGACCCGGAAGTACCATATATCCGCTCAGATTGGCGCTCGTTTCCTCATCCTCGATCGCTCGATCATTGCCCTGATTGCCTCGCAGCGTTTCAATCCGCCCACCAGCGATTCCAATGTCCTGCACCACGCTTGTCTCTGGACCCAAAGCAATTCGCGCCCCGCGTAGACAACTCAGCCGCGCCGCCGCTGCCTCCTGATCAACAATCCTCAGCCTTCCCCGATTCGCGCGCAGTTGCAGTATGTAGATTGCCGGGTGTTCCTTGATGTCCTGAAAATAATCTTGTTTTCCTGCAGCGCAGAAAATCTCGCGCTCTGGTTCACCAAATCGCGGCTCCAGGCACACGTTCACGCAGAAATTCGCGCTTTCGCAAAGCGCAATTACAACCTCCAGCGATCTCGGAAACGTCTGAATCTCTCGAAACTTGTCTTCCACTTTCACGCCGCGTCGCCAATTTAGCCGCGAACTGGTTTCCGGATGCACATCCGTGATGAACACCGACCCGCCGGCCCGCAGCATCTTTTTAACTTTGGCCAGAAACGAACCAGCGTCTTCCACATAACTCAAAACAAAATTGCAGAGAACCACATCCACCGAACAAGGTTCGAAACAAACATCCGCGCAATCGCCCTGCGCAAATCGTGACGCTGCTCCCAACTTTTCCCGCGCAACCTCCAGCATCTCAACCGACGAGTCCACGCCAAGTAGGCTTTTCGGCCGCATGCCCTGAAATATTTCCAGCCATCGCCCCGTCCCGCAACCCAAATCCACCACGTCCAAACCTGCAACGGGTGGCAACAGCGTCTCCAGAAACCGTTTCTCGAGCGCCAGCATCGGATTCAGGTCGCGATCGTAGCTGCTTGCCCACGCGCGATACCCTTCGACTGCGGACAAGCTCGGCGTCGAGGCGTTTTCGTGCATGATTTTGCCCGAAAATCCTACAGGCTCTCCTGCTTTGGCTTGCGCAACGCAATGAATTGCTGTGCCCAACGCAATTCTTTCGGAAACGCATACACCTTCGCCGCATATCGCCACGCACTCAGCATCCTTAACAAGGTGCGGCTCCAGCGCGGCGCGCGAATGTCTTGCACCGTGGGCCAGCGTGCATTGATCACCACTTCGAAGTTATCGATCAGCTTCTTTGTCTTGCGCTTCAGCCAGGGTGTGTTCGGATCGATGCGCAACGTAAAGTCCATCCACCGCTTCGTGGCCCACTCTTCCGGCGTCGTTGGGAACGACACCTGGCCATCAATGTTCCCGTACATCGCCGTCCGCTGTGGCACCGGCGTGTAGTGATAAATAATGATTTCCGATTGCTTGTTGATTCGCTTGATTTTGCGGATGAACTCCAGCGTCTCTCGCGTGTCCCGCTCCGGGTCTCGCGGATTTCCAATCACGAAAGAGAATTCCGGAATGATCCCGAATTGCCGGATTCGTTCCGCCACCGCCAGCGTCTGTTCCGTGGTGATGTCCTTCTGCATTTCCTTCAGCACCCAGTCGGAGCCGGACTCCGCTCCAAAAAAGATCATTGTGCAGCCTGCGCGCTTCACTGCTTCCAGTGTGGCATTCGAATATCGATTGAAGGTATCAACGCGCGCTTCGCACCACCATTTCATATCCAGCGGCGCCATGCGCTCCATCAGTTCCGCCGCGTGGCTCTCCCGCAGAAAAAAATTCATATCGTAAAATTGAATGGAATCGGCTCCATACGCCGTCTTCAGGTGCTGCAGGGTCGACACCGTGCGCGCCGGGCTCTCCATCAATTCGCGATTTCCGTACGCCGCATGGACTCCGCAGAAGCTGCAGCGAAATGGGCACCCGATGCTGGCATGATGCGACGTGGTTCGTTTCCCGAAAAACGACGGCCGCAAGTATTTCTCCACAGGAACCCGGTGAAACGGAGCCCACGGAAACGCGTCCGGCGGCTTCATCAGCCTCTCCGGATTGTGTTTGTGCAAGCCGAACATATCCTTGTACGACAATCCCAGAATGCCCTCGAACGGCCGCTTCCCGCGGATTGCGTCGATTAATTCCAGCAACGTGTCTTCGCCTTGCCCACGCACCACATAATCCACGTAACGCGCATTCAGCGCCGAATCGCCGTAAATAGATGGAAAATATCCGCCCCACACGATCGGCAATTTGGGGTGCTGGCTGCGAATTTCCTTACAACTCGCGATTGCCGCCACCATTTGCGGCCCTGGCATCACGCTCACGCCCAGCAATTCCACGTTGTGCTGCCGTATCAACTCCAGAATTGTGGCTGTAGGATTTTCGTCCAGGTTCCCATCCACAATGCAGTACTCTTCCCGGCCCTCCAGCACGGCGGCTAGCGCCATCACGGATAAGGGAAGCCTGCGATTGCGGGGTCTTGTCGCTCGAGGATTAAATAAGATAATCATTTTTCTCTCACCTGCCGTGGTTCAATCTGGATTGGCACACGAGTCGCATCGCACAAACTCCAGCAGCACGTGATCTCCCGCAACTCGAAAAATCGGCAAACGCGAAAATAACTGGTCCAGTCTTTCCAAACGCGCAAAGAACTTCTCGTGCTTCCGCGCCCACGGCTCGACGTAAGATGGCGGCACAAATAGCCCCACCGCGCTGCGCGATTCCAGCTGAAACCACGGGCTGAACACACGTTGCACCGTGCGAACCGTTGGATAAGAAACCTCAATGGTCACGCCACCGACGCGCGCTGTCGCTTTTCCCGACAATCGCCGAAACGCCTTGCTCCCTTGCCCGTGGAGAAGAAACCACGCCAGTTCCGCCACGCAAACCCGCGTCCACACGCAAAGCAGCATACGGCCTCCCGGCTTTACCAGTTCTGCCAGATTCCGCGCCACCGGTTGCAGATCGGATACACAGTTCAGTCCGGAAAAATTTGAAAACGCCCCATCGAAGCCTGCCTGCCCCAACAGCACACTCAAGTCTTCATTTGCCAGCTGCCGGTATTCGATTTCTGTCGATCCCGCTTCCAGTTTCCCCCGGCCTTCCGCAACCTCAATCATTACCGAAGAAGCATCGCACGCCACCACTGACCTTCCTCTTTGCGCCAGAAACCGCGCGTCTTCACCCGTCCCGCAATTCAATTCCAGGATTCTCTCGCCCGGCTGAAACGCCGCCAGCAATCGCTGCCACACTTGATTCCGCTGCGCTCGCCCAATCACGCTGCGCGTAAACACGTCGTCGTAAGCGTGCGCCACTTTGTCGAAAGCCGTCGCGGCAGCAGTGAAGTTCGCAGTGTTCACCCCGCTCATGCCCGTACCTCTTTTCCCTCGGAGTACAAGCACGCACGCAGCGCGTTCACCTGCTGCCGCAACTCTTGCGCGGAACCCTCTGCTGCACCGCTCTGCAGTCGAGACAGTCTTACTTCTTCTTTCAGCAGCCGGTCCGCAAATTCGTAAAATTTCGCCGTATGCCTCCCCTGTACCAGCAGCTCCCGGTCCGAAGACAGGTGCCAGGGCTTCAACTGCACCAGTGTGCTGGCGATGCGCTCGTAGTACGCCGTTCCTTTGATTGGATAGGAAACCGTCGTGAAGAAAATATCCGGGTCGGTTCGCTTCACATGCTCGATCGTTGCCTCGATGTCCTGCAACTCTTCCCCTTCGTATCCCCACATCAGGAACATCCCGGTCTGAATGCCGCGCTCTTTGCACAAACGAATCGCCGTCTGCACTTGTTCCACGGTTACGCCGCGTTCCATCGCGTCCAATATTCGTTGCGACCCGCTCTCCGATCCGATCCACAATCGGAAGCAGCCAAGTTCTGCCAGCAAATCCGCCGCCTCCGCGTTCAAACGGTCTGCCCGCGAAATGCATTCAAACGGCACCTTCAGCCCGCGTCTCTTCATTTCCGCCGCATAGGCGCACAGCCATCCGTGATGAATCGTGAATACATCGTCCGCGATCCACACCATATCCGGCCCGTACGTTTTCAAAAGCCATTCCACTTCATCCACCACGCCGTGCGGTTTCCGGCGGCGATGCGTCATTCCGTAAACCTGGTGGCTGCACCACCGGCATTTGTACGGGCAGCCACGCGCTGTGATGAACGACAGCGAGCCTGTTCCGTGAGCATCGCGCCACGTCTGCATGTACCGCCGTATGTCCACCACTTCGCGCGCAGGCCATGGCTGCGTGTCAATGTCGGGAATTTGCGGCCGCGAAGCGGTTTGGCACACCCGACCGTGCTCATTCAAGAACGCTATGCCTTGAACTTTTTCCAACCGCGAACGCGCCTTCTCTCGTAGCGCCGGCAGCAGCTCTTCCATCGTCACTTCGCCTTCGCCGATTACCACCACGTCCGCGCCTGCGTTCAAATATTCCTGCACATACGCGCCGGGCTCCGGTCCGCCCACTACCGTTTTCCATCCTGTTTCACGGGCGATTTTGATGATTTCGACCACTTTCTTCCGCGTCATCAAATTCGCGTAAATTCCAAGCACCGACGGCTGCTCGGTCTGCAGGTACCGCGTCAGATCGTCCATTTGCGAAAAGGTGGTGTCGAAAACCTCGACCTCGAACCCTTTCTTGCGCAGGTGCGAGCAGATATACAAGATTCCCAGCGGAACGTACGGCTTGCGAATCTGCAGTTCCTTCGCATCTTCGTACATGAAATAGCCGTGAGTGAGCACCAGGTCACTCATTGATTTCTCCGCGCAGCGCATTTGTTCGCAAATAAACCAGATGCGAGTGCTCCCGAATCACGGAGTACTCGTATTCAGAAACGCTCTGTGGCGGCAGTTCTGTGGCGTCCAAATTGCGGCTCACCGGCTCCAGCGCCTCCACCGCTCGCCACAATTCTTGTATCTCGCTGCGTTCTCCGCGCTTGACCGCCAGGTGGTGCCAGCTTTCTACTTCCGCATGCAACGCATCGCGCACCGCGCGGTAGAAATGATCGCTGTACGCGCCCTTGAACATCACACACAAGTCTTCGCTGTCAGACCAATTCCGCTTCGCGCCGAGCTGTTCGCGAACCCTCGCGTAAAATCTCGTGTTTGGCAGCGGGTAGGAAAATGACACCCCAATGTCGTCCGGACGCGTTTCGCGCACCAACGCGATCGTCTTCTGAATTTCTTCCCATCCCTCGCCGGGATAGCCCAGCTGCAGAAAGTAGCAAGCCAAAATGCCTTCTTGCTTCAGGTGCTGTCGCGCGGCAACCACTTCTTCCACGCGCAGCCCCTTGTCCATGGCATCAAGAATTTTTTGTGCGCCCGATTCCACTCCCATCCACACTTCCCTGCAACCCGCTCGCTTCAACGCGCGCGCCGTTTCAGCGGTCAAAAGGTCCGCCCGCGCCTGAACCTTGAATGGCACCGCACAGTCAAACTCTTCCACCGCGCTGGCGAACTCCTGCACCCAGTGCCGGTTCAGCGCGAAAATATCGTCGGCAAACCACAAGTGTTCTGCGCCGCATTGGTCGCGCAGCAGTCGCATTTCGTACGCCACTTCTCGCGCCTGCCGCAATTGATAGCTGTCTCCAAAAATTGGTTTCGCGCACCAGTTGCATCGGAACGGGCAGCCCCGGCTGGCAATCAGGTTCATGGAGAAAAATCCGTGCGCGCGCTTCCACGCCTCGCGATACACGGAAAAATCGATCAAGTCTCGCGCGGGAAGTGGCAGCGCCCCGCCGTGGCCCGCGGGCCCTTTTTCGCAGGCACTCAGTGAGGCTTGCCCGTTTACGCCTTTCAGCCATTTCACGCCGGGTATCGCTGTCGCGCCCGAACCATTCCTCAACGCCTGCACGACGTTCAGCAGCGTGTATTCCGCCTCGCCATCCAACACGTATTCGCAGCCATGGCGCAGGTATTCCGCCGCGTGATCGCTGGCGTCCGATCCGTGCACTACCACCCTCGCGCCGCTTTCACGAGCCGCTGCGATCATTTCCCACGCCAGCTCGCGCATTCGCGTCAGGCACATTTTGGTCAGGAAATTGAAGTCGTCTTCGTAGATGGCAACGATCTTCGGACGATGCATGCGCAGCGCTTCTCGAAACCCGGCCGTCGGTTCGTTCAGCATGCTGTCAAACACCGCAACCGACGCGCCTCGCTCGCGCAGCAGCGCCGCCGCATACAGCGTTCCCAGCGGTGAATATGGCTGCATCTTCCGCAGTTGTTTCCGATCGTACGGAAGATGGTAAGAATGCGTCAGCAGGACGTCAGCTTCGCGAACTTCCGGACCAACTGCAGTCGACGCGCGCGGATTCTTCAACATGCCCCGGCACCTTCCTTCTGCAGCGCCTGCCCGGTTACCAGGGATCTACGCGTCACAATCTTTTCGAATTGCCGCCCTACCCACAATTCCCACGGAAACGAATACTGTTTCTTCCTCATGCGCCAGCGCAGCGGCACGCCCAGCGCTCGCCGTACTCCGGTTCTCAGTCGCGGATGATTTTTCGTCGCTTTGCGAAGCTGGTTGTTCAACAGGAAAAACTCCAGCATCCTCCACAATCGCTTCAGTTCTTTTCCCTGCAGCCACGGCAGCGTGTTGCGCCCCAACGGCAGCTCCGCCCACTCTTCCATCGATTGCGGCTCTCGCATCCCCAGGCTCCGCAACTCCGGCCAGATCGGAATCCCCGGATACGGCGTGAACAGGTTTGGCGAAAAACTCACGTTCCAGAATTGCCGCGCAATGTCGCTCATCGTCAGCAGCGTTTCTTCGCGATCCGCTTCCGTCTCTCCGGGATATCCGAAAATCAGGTTGAACGTGACGTGAATCCCGCCGATCGCGGCCTTGCGCGCCGTCTCATACATTTCGTCCACCCGTTGGTGCCGTTTGTTCATCAGCTTCAGCACACTGCTGGACGTGGACTCCGTGCCAAATCCCATGTGCGACACGCCGCTTTCTCCCAGCAACCTCACGTCGTCGTCGCTCATCCGGCACAGAAAATCGGTGGAAGCCTGAAACGTCCACTGAAACTTGCGCGGCGAATCCATAAATCCTTGCGCAATTTCTCGCGCTCGACGCCAATCCACCGGCAAATTGGAATCCAGCATCGCCACTTCGTCGATTCGGTATCGTTCCACCAGTTCGATCACTTCACTGACCACGCGCTGCGCCTCAAGCGCGTTAAATCGCCGCTTGTAAAACACCATGTCCGTGCAGTAGTTGCATGCATACGGGCAACCGACGCTGGTCGCGTACGCCAGCTTGCGTTCGCCCGACACTTTTTCGTAAGCGTCAAAATCCGCGAGATGAAATGCCGGTGTCGGAAGATCATCCAGCAACGCCACTCGCCGCTCCGGCGAATGCTGTGGCATTCCCATCTGCTTCGATGAAACACCTTGCACGCCCCGATATTCTTTTCCCTCGGAAAGTTTTTGCGCGATTTCCAGCAGCGTCAGGTCGCCCTGCCCGCGTACCACGGCATCCACGTAGTTTTCCTGCAGCGTTTGCCCCGGAACCAGGCTCGGATGCCAGCCTCCAAAAATAACCGGCAGGCTCAACCCTTCTTTCTTCACTGCCTTTGCAATCCGCACCGCGCCGCGAATCATCGGCCCGGTCAGCACCGAAATGCCCAGACACAACGCGTCGCGTACCTCCCGCAGCACTTTCTGCTCCCAATCGCCATGAATTGCGGCGTCGATGATTGAGACTTCGAATCCTGCTTGCAGTAACGGCGCGGCCAGACTCAGCAAACACAGCGGTGCGCCCAGCGGCGGCCCGTCGTACGGCGGGTAAAACAACACAACTTTGCGCTTCGTCAGCACGCCGCCTCACCAACTGCGGGTTCCAGCCGCTTTGCATCCACCGCGGGTTTCATCGGCCCCGCTCGGCGCTTCAGCCGCTCGTTGATCCACAGTTCTGCTGGGAAACCATACACATCGTGATCGAGTCGCCACCTCGCCGGCAGCGACAGCGCTTTCTGTATCAGCCGCGTCGAACGCTTTCGCGTATCCGCCGCAATCGGCACGCGATCGAACGCCATCCTCATGTATTCGCGCATCGCCTGTAGCCGCTTGTGCTCGCGCCCGCTCAACCACGGCAGCACCGTGTAGCGTGGGAAAAAGTCCGCCCAGCCTTCAAATGTAGTCGGCACGCGTATCCCGAATTCCTGCGCCTGCTCCATAATCGGCGACCCGGGATACGGCGTGAAAATGTTGGTCCAGAATTCCGCGCCTGGAAAACGCCGGCACACGTCCATCACGAAATTGATGCTCTCTCGCAGTTCCTTTTTTCCTTCTCCGGGATAAGCAAAAATCATGTTGAACGACGGCCGAATGTCCGCCTGCAAACAGCGATTCGCTGCCTCATAAATCGATTCGAAGTCCTGAAATGTTTTGTTCATCAGTTTCAGGATCTTCGGCGACCCCGAATCAACGCCCTGGCATATCTGGTGCAGCCCGGCGCGCCGCAACAGCTTCAGGTCTTCCAGGCTTAACCGCGCCGTCAGGTTGGTTGTCGCTTGAATACTCCACTTGAAGTTGGCGCCCGCGCGTACCAGTCCTTCGGCGATATATCGCGCGCGATCCAGGTCGACCAAAAAATTGTCGTCCACTACCCAGATCATCTCCAGCCCGTACCGCGTCGAAAGATCCACGGTTTCTTCCACGAATTGTTCCGGTGGCAGCGCATTCCACTTCCGTCCATACACCGCCGCATTCGTGCAATACGAACAGTTGAACGGGCACGCCAGGCTCGAGATGTACATCGCCCATCGCCGTCCGCAACTTCTCTGATACGCATCGAAATCCGCCAGGTGATACGCCTTCGGTGGCTGGTTGACGATCGGCCTAAGCGGCCGTTCCGTCGTGAACGTCATCTTCTGGTCTCGCTTGAACCCAATTCCCGGTATCAGGTCGACCGGCGTGCGATTTTCCAGGTGCTGCACAATGTCCAACAGGCTCTCTTCTCCCTGCCCGCGCACCACCATGTCGATGTACGGCGCTTCCAGTGTCTGCTTCGGAAGAAGCGATGGATGCCAGCCCCCCAGGATCACCGGAAAATCCGGATTCCATTCCTTCACCGCCTTCGCAATCTCCGCGGTCTCCCGAATCATTGGGCCAGTCACCAGCGAAATTCCCAGGCACAACGCGTCCCGTACTTCTTCTAAAACGCGCTTCTTGTAATTGGGAGTGATCGTCGAGTCGACAATCTTTACGGTATAGCCGGCCCGCAGCAGTGGTGTAGCCACCGCCAAAATACCCAGGGGCGCCGTGGCCTCTGAACTGGCAAATGAAGGAAAAAAGAAAACAATTTTTTTAGACATCCGCGCGGCTCCATGCCCAAGAGAAACGTTAAATGAGGCCGCAGACCATGTTTGTCACCAGAATGTCACTTGGCTGTCATTTCTTATTCCCGCAGCGTCAATGCTCTTGATTTCGCGTTACAGTCGGCGACACTGTGAACGTGACCTTCGCTTTCAATCACACCACGCTGCGCTTGCGCACGGACTTCACCGTTGCCGGCTCGCACTGCCTTCTCTCCACCAATTCTTATAACGTTCTCCGCCATGCCACTCCCTGGCAGGCTCCCGAGAAACAAGGCGACGCCCCATGCTTTGAAATGGAGATCCTGGAAAACGCGTCTTTGGATTCGCTGAGTGGAAAACTCCCCCACTTTCGCGGTACGCGCCATCTCGCTTTTGCCATGCTCGAGCCGCGAAGCTTCCTCGGTTTTGATTTGCTGCGCCGGCGCGTCATCGGCGTGCTCTCTTCCGCCGCGGTTCACGACCGTTCTTTCTGGAATGCCCAACTCCTCCCCATCACCATCGGTCTCATCGGCACCACTCTGGGCGTCGCTCCCATGCATTGCGCTTGCCTCGATCGCAATGGCGAGGCCGTTCTGATCGCCGGCAACTCAGGCGCGGGAAAATCCACCTTGTCCGCGGCGCTTGCGCAACGTGGCTTTGCCCTCGTATCCGACGATTGGACTTACCTTTCCTGCAGGCAATCGGTTCTTTCGGCTCACGGCCTGGCCGCTCCAATCAAGCTCCTTCCCAACACCACTCGTTTTTTCCCGGAGCTCGCAAAACACACTCCGCGGAAAACCATGAACGGCGAAATTGCCTACGAGGTGGATGCCGCCCGCGTTTTTCGCTCGGCCGTGAAAACTTCTTCCCGTCCTAAATGGATCCTGTTTCTCGAGCGTTCCGCCACACCGGGCTGCCGCTTCCTTCCTTGTCGCCCCGAATTCGTCACTCAATTCTTTGAAACCAATGCGGAACGCCTGCCCGACGAATTGCCCGCAGCCAAATCCGCGCGTTCCCAGGTCATCGCGTCGCTCTCAGCTTGTCAGTCCTGGTCGCTTCGCTCCGGCGACGACCCTCATCAGACCGCTGAAGCGATCGAGCGATTTCTGGCGGAGGTGTAGCGTGACGCTCGTCGATTCCACCAACTATCAGGATCCTCTCGACCTCCTGCGCCGCTTCATCCCCACGCCTCTCCGCACCCGCTTCCACGTTGGCGATTCCAACGTTACCGTGGAAACGAATGATTTCACTCTTCTTCCCGCTCTTCCGTTGGATACCGCGTGCGCTAGCGCTCATCCCGCCGATATTGAATGGAAATTGATTCGTGATCTCGATGCCCCCGGATTGCTCGAGGAACCGCTTCTGCTTTCTTCCGGCAATCTCACTGTCGTTGGGATGGGAACTGCCTGCCTTCTCGGCCTCGATCACGAACGCCGCGAACTACTGTGTTTTATCGGACCTGATATCGACGGTCGCACCTTCCAGGAATTCCTGGTCCCTTATTTCTGCCGCTTGACCAGCCAAGTGGCGTATATCGGCGCGCCCGCACCGTTTCTAGCGCCAACATCAGATAGCGCCGATGCCTGATCGCCCCGCCAAACTCGCGATTCTTTCCGCGCTTCGCCGTGAACCGGACTTCTCGGCCCTCTCCTCGTTCTCTTCTTTCAATGCCCACGAGCGCCACTCTCTACTGCACTGGCTCGATCAAAGCGGCCTTGCACTACCCCTCGTGCACCGCCTGCAGCAGTGCGGCGCGGCTTCTCTCATTCCTGATAATTTGCTCGAACCGTTGCAACAGCGTCTGGCAAAAAACGTCACCCGTTTCTGCGACATGCTGGTCGAATTCCGCCGCCTCAACGACAGCTTTCGTCAGCATGGCGTCTTTGCAACAACACTCAAGGGATTCTCGCTGGCCCCGGATTTCTGCGAAAATCTCTCGCTACGCCATCAAACCGATTTCGATTTTCTCGTTGATCCCAAAAGTGTGCCGGCCGCCGCTGCAGCTTTCCAGTCTTGCGGCTACTCCACCGGCTTGTTATCGCATTCCGCCGAATCCTGCTTCACTACTCCACTCCGTCATATTCCTTCAGAGGCAGACGACATCTATTCGCCGCAGCGCCATCGTCAAGCCGACCTGCACACCTCGATTTGGGAAGACACTCCGTGGCTCAAGGTAAACGTTCCTCACGATTGTCTGCAACGTGCTGAGACTGCCGTCCTTCACTCCGTAAACTTCTACTCTTTATCTTTCCAGGACAAGTTCCTCATGCAGGTTCTGCACCTATTCCGCCACTCCTTCCGCTCCTGGATTCGCCTTTCCTGGCTGCTGGAAATAGCCACCTGCCTGCAGCTTCATAGTGATGATGCCGTCCTGTGGCAGAGGGTGATCGAACGGGCCGGTGAGGATCGCCTTACAAAACGGATCTTTGCCTTCGTTCTAAGCCTTGCGAATCGTCTCTTCGACTGCCGCGTTCCATCCGGCCTGCTGTCCTGGTCGTCGCAAGCTTTCTCTCCCACCATGCGCACCTGGCTAGAACATTTCTCTTTGGACTGGGCCATCGCCGATTGGCCGGGCAGCCTCAATAATCTGTTTTTCGCGGCTGAATTCATTCCTGACCGAAGAAGCAGGCTGCTATATCTCCGAAGCCGTCTCCTTCCGAGAAAAGGGCAAACCTCCATTGGCGCGGTTGCAACCAGCTACGGCGCCAACTCCTGGAACGTGAACGCGGCTCGCTTGCGCTATACCGCTGGCCGTACTGCCGCGCATCTAAAGAGTCTTCTATGCCTTCCCTGGCAGCATCTTCGTTGGTGGAAGGCTTTGATGTTCGCGCGGACCAACGGCCTCGAATCTTGAATCTGCGTTTGGAAAATTGGGGGTTATCATGAACAGAAGCACTTACTCTCCTGTGCCGCTTGCGTCTTATCCTTCAAGTACGGAATCTCGGCGTGGGGAAATGGTGATAATGACGATGGATACGGTCCTGGTTGTCGAAGATAGTCGCGCCATGCAGCGCACGCTGCAGCGCCTGTTTGAGTCTGATTCAATGCAGGTGCAGATCGCCCCCGACGGTTTGACCGGTCTGGAACTCTTTCGCAAGCAAACCCCTTCCGCCGTCATCCTCGATCTGAAGCTTCCCGGAAAGTCTGGCAAGGAACTTTGCCGCGAATTCAAGGCTCTGGCCGCCTCGGTTCCCATCGTCGTGCTCAGCGCTAATTCCGAGATCGAAGACAAAGTCCTGCTTCTTGAGCTTGGCGCCGACGACTACGTCACAAAGCCTTTCAGTCCCAGGGAGCTGCTCGCCCGCGTGCGCCGTGCCATGCGTCGCACCAGCCCCAGCGTCACCCCTCCTGTCGTTTCCCATGTCGCCGCCAAACCCGTGAATCACGAAATCCTCGTTTTTGGCGACGCGCGGATTGATTTCACCAGCATGGAAGCCACCCATGCCGGAAGGCTGGTCACGCTTACGACACAGGAATTCAAGCTGCTGAAATATCTTGCGTCGTGCGCTGGTAGAGTCGTTTCGCGCGAAGAGCTGCTCAACGAGGTTTGGGGTTATCAAAATTATCCTTCCACTCGCACCGTTGATAACCACATCCTGCGCCTTCGCCAGAAACTCGAACCCGACCCCGCTGCTCCGCGCTTCTTGATGACCATGCATGGCGCGGGTTATAAATTTACCCCCGGAGGTTCAGCCCCAGGTTCGGTCGCCTGAACTCTCGAGTTAACAATCCCCATGACTCCTTTTCGACTGCGGTCCCAGCTGCTGATTGCCGCGCTGTTAATCATTCTTGGATTAACTGGATCGCTGCTCTTCTTCATCCGCCACACCGTCAACGTCGAGATTCAAAAGCAAGTCCGCGTCGGCACCGATGAGTCCGTTCGCACCTTCGAGACCCTGCAAAGACAGCGCGAACTGCAGTTGTCGCGCATGGCCGCGATGCTCGCCGATCTTCCCACTCTTAAGGCCATGATGCCCGCGCCCAATGCCCTCACCATCTCCGACGCCTCGGAAACCTTCTGGAAACTTGCCGGCAGCGACCTCTTCGTTCTGGCCAGGCCCAACCGCGAAGTCGTTGCTTTGCACATGACCAAACCCGGCTGGTCTTCCGCCAACGTGCAGCGCGATCTGGTGCGTTCCACGGATCTTGGCGAGGATGCCTCCTGGTGGTACAACGACGGCCGCCTCTATCAAGTCTTCTTGCAACCCATCAATTCCGGCGCTGCCCCTAATATTCAGCAACTCGGAATTCTGGCCGTCGGATATCAGGTCGATTCCGCCGTTGCTCAGCAACTCTCGATTGTTGCCGGCAACCAGATCGCTCTTACCACCAACGGCTCGGTCATCGCTTCCACTTTGCCGGCGCGCGATGAAGCCGAACTTCAGCAGCGCCTCTCTTCCGGAGTTCTCTCACCAGCAGTGACTTCTGGCCAGATGACCCTCGCTAGCGACGAATACGCGTATTCCTCTGTACTGCTGCACGGTTCTTCCCCTTCCACCGTTACCTGCTACGTGATGATGCCGATGATCCCTGTCAACACCTTCATCAAGCACTTGAATTACACCATCTTCGTCATGGGCGCGGCGGCCGTCATTTTCGGAGCGTTGTTGTTCGGGTTCGTCGCCAGCACCATTACCCGTCCGCTCGATAACCTCGTCGCGGGCGTCAAAGCGCTCGCTGCCGGCGATTTCACTTACTCCATTACTCCTCGCGGCAGCAAAGAATTGGTCGAACTCGGCACTTCATTCGCACAGATGCGCAGCCAGCTCCTCGCGCTCCAGCAGCAACGAATTGAATCCGAACGCATCGCCGCCCTCGCGCGCGCCGCCAGTTCCATTTCCCACGATTTGCGCCATTACCTCGCGGCGGTCGTCGCCAACGCGGAATTCCTTTACGAAGCGGATGAGTTGAAGCTGAAAAAGGATGAAATATACGAGGAGATCAAAACCGCTGCCACTCAAATGACCGACCTGATCGACTCTCTTCGCGAGCTTTCTTATCAACGCAACGCCATTACTCCTTCGCTCACTCGCATCGACCAGGTGATTAGCCACGCCATTGACGCCATCCATTCCAAACCTGAGTTCCGCCAAGTCCGCATCACCCTCCTGGCTCCTGAGGATCTGGAAGGCATGTTCGACTCCAGAAAGCTGGAACGCGTCTTTTTTAACCTCATTCTCAACGCCTGTGAAGCTACCGCCGATACCCAGGGTCCCATCACTGTGCAAGCTAAAAACGCCGGCGACGCCTTCGAAATTCGCATCCAGGACACTGGCCACGGCATACCCGGAGGCATTCGCCATACCCTATTTGATCCCTTTGTCAGTTTTGGCAAGCCCAATGGCACTGGACTGGGACTGGCCATCGTCAGCAAGATCGTCCAGGATCATTCCGGCTCCGTCACCATTGAACATACTTCCGAGGCCGGAACCACCGTTCTTGTTCGTCTACCGTGCTCCGAACGCGCAATTCCTCGCAACGCCAAATCCACCTTTATTTGATCCTTATTCTCTTCGTCTCTGTGCTCCTCTGTGGTGAAGACCTTTGTACAAAACCCCAGCACCGCACGCGACACAATGATGACATCCTTTTGACAAGCCTTGGATTGACCCCTCGCGATTGTCAACGTATGGTCCTAACAACCGCTGCTCGATTTGTTTGTTTTTTAATCTGCGGCGGACGTGAATATCCATGAGACCGGCAAAAGACGCCTCTGCCACGCCAACTATCAGGCTCTTTCTCGTCATCGAGAATCGTATGCTCCGCGAGGCTATGACCGCTCTCTTCCGCAAACTATCCGAATTCTCGATTGCTGAATCCACCCGTTACTCCGAGACCGCCTATAAGCAGGCAGCCACTTCAGAATGCGACATCCTGCTGGCGGATCAAGCTTCCGCGGCTACCTTCCCCTCGAACTTTATCGGCGATCTTTTGCGCTTTGCGCCCGGCAGGAAAGTGATTCTGTTCGGCATGGATGACGATTCGGAGATTTTCTTGCAGGCGGTGCGTTCTGGCGTCAGTGGCTATCTGTTGGCTGAAGCCAGCGCCGACGACGTAATCGCCGCCGTGCGTAAGGTTTCAAGAGGCGAGGCCGTCTGTCCCCCGTTGCTCTGTCATCACCTTTTCCAATTCGTGGCCCGCACCACCCGCGAGGGCTCCATGATTCTGAATCAGCGCCTTTGCGTCAAGCTGGGATTGACCGCGCGGCAGCAACAGCTCGTGGCCTTCTTGGCCCGCGGCTTTACCAACAAGGAAATTGCCGAAAGCATGGGCTTGTCTGAATTCACCGTCAAAAATCACGTTCATCGCATCATGCGCCAGCTCAACGCGGACAGCCGCTACGCCGCCGTTCAAACCGTCTGCGACCAAAATCTCCCCGCCACCATCTAGCCTCGAGTGTCCCACCCGCGGGTGCCCTCACGCCGGTTTTGCGTGTGGGGTCCTTACGTTCTCCGCATCAGGCCAGCTTGCGCAAAGCCCTCCGTCCGAGCAGGCTTTTCTTCACTCTTCAATGTAGCGCTCGCTTTTATGCGAGCTCTTTCCGTCGGCCTTCTATCTTCCTCGTCTCTAGGTTTCCTCTGTGCTCTCCGTGTCCATCGTTGTGAAACACACTTCAAGGATGCGGATACCCTTGCTTCGGCGGCGGCGCATAATCCTGCCCATATTTATTTTTGTGCGAAGGCGAAAAAGTCGGATTTTCAGGTACATTCACCCGACCAAGATCCCGAGATTCTGCCGAAACTGTCACCGTGCGCGTCAAATCCTGCAAATCCTCAGCCAGGCTTCGCTCATACCAAACGTGCATTTCGTATTTCCCGTCCGGCACATTCCCGATAGTGATGTTTCCTGCGCGGTTCGACACACCGTAATAAGGCGTATCTACCGCCACCACCACCGCGCTCATTTCTGGATGGATGTTGCAGAACAGGAAACTGACTCCGACCCGATCGAAGTGCACCGAGTTGGTCGCTCCCGCTTCATACAGCCCCAGGTCGAACCGCTTACCATCAACCTGTGAAAACACATTATGAAAAAATGGATCGCGATTTGGAAAATCCACCACCGACCCAACCGGCACCACCAACAAATGTGGCTGGAAACTCTTGTTTCGCTGCACCATCTGCATTCTCTTTCGCCCAGGTTCGGCAGCGCCAATTACTGCCGCACTGTGCTCCAGTGGTTTAAGCCAGATCACCACGTTCGACGCGTCACTGGGCCCGCTGGGCGCCTTCTCCTGTTTCGTTTCCGATTTTCTCGTGATCACAACGCGAGCCGTGATGGTGTTCTGCTGCGCCTTGGCCGCGCACGGCAATGTCAGCGCCACCACGCAAATCCATCCCATCATCCTGACCCATGCAGTTTCTGGATGACCTCTCACTAGAATATGTACCCCACACTCAAAGTCACCAGGTTGGCCGCATTCGCATTGCTATCCAGCGTGAACGTTTTCAGTCTCCTGTATTCCAGCGAAAACACAATGTCGGACCTCGGCTGATAGATGAAATTGACAAACGCGCTCTGATTCTTCGACAGCGGCAACGTGTAATACGGCTGACTCCCTCCGAATTGACGCATGTCGGATGCAATTGGGTTGTCTTGCCCGAAAACTCCGTTGAACTGCAGCTTTGGCGTCGCCTTGAATTTCAGCTGCGCCCATCCCCCCAGCGAGTTCAGCCCATAAACCTCGGTCGCCGGATCGGCCAGTGATCCTTGCCACAGCCCGGTTTGCCCGATTCCGCCTCCCAGCCCTCCCACCCCGCGTCCTCGATAAAACTGGCTCGTGAACTCAAACTTGTTGCCCAGTGGAACCGTCACATCCACCGTGCCAGCCCAACTGTCAATATCCCGCCCATAGCCCCATGTTTGCCGCCCGTAGTATCCCCCAAACCCCAGCGTCAGGTCTTGTCCCTCTGTTTTGTGCGTCCAAGCCACCCGGGTTGCGTAAGCCGGCTGCCCCGATCTTTCGCCCCACGTGGGGTAGCGATAATATTCGGATTGCGGTTCGTCTCCCGACAGGTTATCCAGAATGCCTCCCTGTACCAGCAAACTCGAAGAATCCGAGAGTGTGAATTTGTGTTCCAGCCGCACTTGCGGTGCCCAGCTCCACAAATTCCCTGAATACCCCATCGCCGGCACTGCCAGTGTCGCAATCGATGTGGGACTTAACGGCGCGAAAAAGAGTGAGTCTTGTCCCGCCACCACTGATGTGTTTGCCCAGTCGAACCGGATCGTCCCGGTTCTCAGCCTCATGATCCCAAAGCTCACACCGTTCGGCGCGTCCGGAAATCCCCCAGCAAAGTCGAATTGAATGTCCGTGCTCGTTCGTGCTCCGGCTATCGTCGGACCAAATGCTTGCAATCCAATCTGTGATTGCCGCAGCGATGCCACAAAGGATCCTGAGGAAGATAGCGGCCCGGGCTGCGTCGCCAGTTGCGGAAAATCCGCGTTGTCCACAGTCCCGCGATTCTCAGACATGTTGAACAACACCATTCCCGACAATCGCACGCGGTACTTCGACGAACTCTCTACTTTCGTCTGATTCTGCTCCGCGGCTTTTTGATCCGCCATCTGCTGGTTTTCTTCCAGCTTCGTAATCCGTTCTTCCGTCGAAACTGGTGCTGACGTCGGTGTCGGCGCTGTCTGCGCTGTGCTCCCCGGCAAAACTTGTCCCGCAGCAACGCTGTTCGCTGGCCTGGTCACCGCCACCAGTTGCGATTTGGCCGCGTCCAGTTCCCTTCGCAACTCCGCCGACTCCGCCTTCTCAGATTGCTGCTGCGTCTTCAGCTCCTTCACCTGCGTATTCAATTCCTGCACCTGCGCCTGCAGCTGCTTCAGCAGCGACCCAACCGTCGCCAGGTCCGGCGTTTGCGAGCCGTCGTGCGTCAAGTTTACAGCGCTGCTTTCGGCACTCTGCCCACGCACAGCGTGCGCACCCGTCAACAGCCCGCAGACCATTGCCGACACACCAACAACGGCTTTTCCCCAGTTTGTGCCTCGCATCACTGCCTCCTCTGCAAGCAACAGGAATATCGACTGGGGCACACCAATACCACCGATTGCATTCGCGCGGATGCGTACCCTCGGCCATCGAAAGTAGCACGCGCGCCGCACGCTCGTCACCATTCTCCTCGCGCACCTCGCCAGACATTTCGCGCCCTTCATCGCTGCTGTTATTCTGGAAGTGTCAATCTTCCCGGAGCAGACGCAGCCTCTTGCCACCCATCATCAGCGCCCAGGGACTTTCCAAACGCTACGGCGTCGTTCCTCTGTTTCAGAACGTCTCGTTCACCATTTCGGAGGGCGATCGCATCGGCGTCATTGGTCCAAACGGCTCCGGCAAGTCCACTCTCCTCGACATCCTCAGCGGCATCACGCTCGCCGATACCGGCGACGTGGCCATCCGCAAAGGCACGCATCTCAATCTCGTCCGCCAGATTTCCGAGTTCGCGCCCGGCGACACCGTTCGTTCTGTAATCAATAAAGCCCTCGATCAGCAGACTGTCCCCGAAAGCGAACGCCTGCAGCGCACCGCTGAAATCCTCGGACGCGCCGCGTTCACCGATCTCGACGCGGAAGCTGCTTCTCTCTCCGGTGGCTGGCGCAAACGCCTCGCCATCGCCGAAGCTCTGGTGCGCAAACCGGACATTCTTCTCCTCGACGAACCCACGAATCATCTGGACCTCGCCGGCATCGAGTGGCTGGAAAGTGTGTTGCTCAACGCTTCCTTCGCCTGCGTCGTCGTCAGCCACGATCGCTATTTCCTGGAGAATGTCGCCAACGAAGTTGTCGAGCTGAATCCCGCGTACGAAGGTGGCGCGCTGCGCGTTTCCGGCAACTACAGTTCATTCCTGGAGGCGAAAGAACTGTATCTTCACGCCCAGCGGAATCGTCAGGAAGCCTTGGAGAATCGCGTGCACACCGAAATCGAGTGGCTGCGCCGCGGCCCCAAAGCGCGCACCACAAAATCCAAAGCGCGCATCGACAAAGCCCACGAACTCATCGCCGACCTCGCCGACATGAACGCGCGCACTCGCACTTCCAGCGCCGGAATCACGTTCTCCGCCTCCAATCGCCAAACCAAACAACTCATCACTCTCGACGATCTCAGCTATTCCATCGGCGATCGCCAACTGCTCGATCATCTCCACTTCATCGTCACCAACGGCATGCGCGTCGGCCTCGTTGGCCCGAATGGCAGCGGCAAAACCACGCTTCTTCGCTTGCTCAAGGGTGAACTGAAACCCACGCGCGGCTCCATGCGCCAGGCGGAAAATCTCCGCATCGTCTACTTCGACCAGAATCGCCAGCTCGATCCCGACGTTACTTTACGCCGCGCGCTCGCTCCCGACAGCGATGCGGTGCGTTATCAGGATCAGGTGATTCATGTTGCGTCGTGGGCGGCGCGTTTCCTGTTCAGCGGTGAAGCGTTGAATCAACGCGTTGGGCGGCTTTCTGGCGGAGAACGCGCTCGCGTCTTGATCGCTCAGCTGATGCTGCAGCCCGCGGATGTTCTGCTTCTCGACGAGCCGACGAACGATCTCGATATTCCCACGCTGGAAATCCTGGAGGAAAGTTTGCTCGAGTATCGCGGCGCGCTGGTGCTCGTCACGCACGATCGCTATATGCTCGATCGCGTTTCCACTGTTGTTCTGGGACTTGACGGACTTGGCCACGCCGAGCGGCTCGCTGATTACTCGCAGTGGGAAGCGTGGCAGCGTTCCCGGCGTTCTGCGGCACGAAGCGCGGCCGCTCCGGAATCGCCGCGTCATAGTGAAAAAGTGGTTGCTGCAGTTTCACCGGGAAAGAAGAAACTCACTTACAAAGAAGCGCGCGAGTTTGCAACCATCGAACAATGCATTGCCGCCGCCGAAAAAGAACTGCAAGCCAGGCACGATGCGCTGCTCGATCCCGCGGTGATGAGCGATGGCGCGCGCTTGCAGACTCTTTCGCTGGAACTCGACGCCGCGCAGAAAGCCATCGACAATCTCTACGCCCGCTGGGCCGAACTCGAACAAAAACAAACCTGAGTCACATCTCATTCGGTCATCCCGTACGAAATTCTTGTCTCGCGTACTTGTCATCCGAGCCGCGCACTTGTCATCCCGAGCAAAGCGAGGGATCTGCTTTTCGCGCGACGCCACCGAAAAAGCAGATTCCTCACTCCGCGGACTCCGTTCGGAATGACAAATGAGAATTTGCGGCAGCCTTTCACAGAGAAGTAACCCTAAGATAGATTCTGACGCCGCTACTGAAACGACGCGATCGCCTGCGGTAAATCCTCGTACGTCGAAAACAAATTCAACAGCCCCACAATCTTGAACGTGTGCATGGTGAATGTCGACGGTTTCAACAGGCGAATCGCGCCGCCTTCTTTCTTCGCCGTGGCCAAATGACGCACCAGCATCCCGATCCCGCTGGAATCAATTTGCGGCACTTCTTCCACGTCGAGGACAATTTTGTTCTGCCCTTGCTTCAGCAATTCGGCCAGGGTTTTGTCGAAGCGATCGAGCGTCGGCCCAATACTCATGCGCCCTTTCAGCTTCAACACTTTCACTCCGTCCTGCGTCGTAACCTGAAACTCCAACGTGCCCCCCTGACGAGTTGCGCAATGTTTTCCATATTGTGCGCGGCCATGTTGGTTATTCCTAGCCAAAAAGGAAGTGGCCGGCGACCGGCGACCAGTGAAGCGGGAAGTGTCGGCGCGCCGACATTTATTGGGTAAGTGACTGAATCGATAACGGTTGTGGGATTTCCCGATTTGGGAGAAGCGGTCGAAACTTAAAGTCACACTTGGGGTTGTGGCGCGCAGAGTGAAAATTTTAGGGGGGACCCCCCGGTATTTGCGTATGTAGGGGAAACAAAGGAGTTAGAGGCAAAGGCTGTTGAGAGTTGACAGTTGAAAGTTGAAAGTTGAAAGGAAGGATTCTTCGACACTTGTTGGTTGGTCCGGAGGCGCATCTTTGACCAGAGGCTCAGGAGGGGAAGAAGGCGGGGTCGGGGCGAGGATGCGCGGCGGGTGAGCACAGAGGGGCCGCGGCGCGAACATGGCTTATTCTATTCTTAAGATAACTATAGCGTCAACAGTATTGTGTAGTACCAATGAAAAAAATCGTGCGGAAGAGTTATTAGGGTTGTTATTTCTTCTCGGCGCGTTCGGCCATTTATCGGAGTGAGCGGACCCACCCTTTCAAAAACCGAAAGGGTAGGCCACCCGCGTGAAGATGCGAGTCGCGATTTTCCGACTTAAGGCCCGGGCACCAGAAAATGCTACTTGGGGCGCCCTCCGCATCACGTTGCGGCAATTTTGTTCGGCGGATAAAATTACGAACACGAGACATCGTGTTTACATGGATTCCATTACTTCGTAGCTAACCCAGAATCTCATCACTGTAAGCGTTTTGAGGATGATTGTGCTAAACGGCGCGCTTCGGGAATAAAAAACCCGCAGCGGCAGTGGTTCACAACGAAGCTCTAAACGTTCAAAGGAGAAATGATGAGAAGGCAGTTCTTGCGTATTGTGATTGCTCTAATCGGCGTCGCCGGTTTCGGCTTGGGCGCCAAGGCCCAGTCCTTGGATCAAATCGAGTTCAACACGCCCCACGACTTTGTAGTTGGCGGCAAAACGTTTCCAGCCGGAACCTATCGGGTGAGGCGTGTGAGCATTACTGACCCGAAGCTGCTGTTTCTGAGCAGCGTGGAAACTCGCGAGACGGCGATGATCCATTCGACCTGGGAGGAAAGCAGCAACAGCGACAAAAACGACGTCAGCTTTGTACAAGTTGGCGACGAGCACTTCTTGAACAAGATCGAGACGCCCAACCATTTGTTTAGCATCGAGGTGTCTCGTGCGGAAATCCTGGACGCCGTGGCGAAATCGCAAAGCGGTTCGCCTGCAACGGGAAGCACAGGAAACAAGTAGATCGTCACTTCAGAGGGGGCGGCCGGAGTGTCGCCCTCTTTGTATTACGTTTTGCTTTTACGCGTTTTTGCTGGAGAACGTGCAGGCGCTTTGTTCTTCAGTTTGATGTGATTGTACTCAATGGCGGAACGGACGAGATTTTTTAGCGCACGCTCATTAATCTTGTCGCCCTCGAAAAGATCGATGGCTCGCCACTCGTTACCTCCAAGGCCGGCGTTGAAGAGCTTGTCGGGATCCGGAATGTGCGCGCCGTGGGCAAAGGTGAGCTTCACCTTATCCTTGTGGGCATTGCCGACGGCGATGATTCCGTGGCGGGACCACACCGGGCTTCCCATCCACTTCCATTCCTCGACGATCTCCGCGTCTGCCGCCAGGATGCTTTTGCGGATGCTGGCGAGCGTTTTGCCACGCCAGTCAGTGAGTCCTGCGATCAGTCGGTCAATACGTTGCGATGGATTCATGTAGCGTTATGCCTCCAATTCTCGTCGCGTTTTCATGCGAGTCCCGTCTGATCTCTTTGAGAAGAGTCGCCGAACGACATGGCCTTTCCACATCCACAATCCCGAAAGCAGCAAAACAGGAAGAATGATATAGCGAACGGCGAAGGCGTAGTTGGGAGTATCGGAAGGCGAATCATAAATGTAACCGATTATGGGAATGCCAAAGATAATGTGAATCCAGCGAAAAATGGAACGTTTGGTGACTTCTTTCATGATTTCGTCCTCCTTTTATTCCGACTTTTGAGCCGCCTGAGACGGAGGGTTGGGCGTTTCCATACCAAACTGCCTGGCGTATTCGGCGTTCAATCGCTGCCAGCCGAATTTTGTGGCCTCGCCGCCAACGATGCGGCCGACGGGAGCTCCGCTGAGAAGGTGATCCAGAACATCGAAGCAGATGTGCCAGCCCGCGGCACCCCAGGAAACGAAGCGGCGATCGATGCTGTGCCACAGCGTCAGGCGCGTGCCGCCACCAAGCGCTTCGAGTTCCCAGCGCATATCGTTTGTGCCCCAGTTGTACTCCAGCACCTTGGGAGCTTCGGCCCGCGTCACGACTGTCTCAGAAACCTGCTGAGTGGGCGCTTTCACGGTGGTGAGTTTCACCGTGGTTCCAACCTTGCCCAGGCTGCCATCGGCATCAAAGGGAGCCCACTCACGCAAATGCTCCGGTTCGGTCAGCGCTTGCCAGACTTTTTCCGGCGAGTGGCGCAGCTCTCGGACGAGAATGAGGGTCCACTTTTCTCCGTCCTTCTGTACGCGTGCACCGCTGGCTGGACCCGGCGTGTACTGTTCGCGATCGCCCATGTTCTTCTCCTTAGTGGGAATAGCGCGCCAACTGGGTGAGTTGAATGAGGTTGCCGCAAGTGTCTTTCAACATGGCAATCGTCGAGCCAGTCACGTCGGTGGGCGGCATGGTGAACTCGGCGCCGCGGGCCTTGATGCGCTCGTAGTCGGCCTTGATGTCGTCGGTGAAAAACATGATTGCGGGCTGGTTCTGTTGAAAGAGCGCCTGCTGATACGCTTGGGCGGCGGGATTGTTGTTGAGCGCCAGCTGCAGTTCCGTGCCCTCTGGCTCCTCGGGTGAGGCCACGGTCAGCCAGCGATATGGGCCCTGACTGAAATCGGTTTTCTTGGTAAAGCCCAACACCTCCGTATAGAAGTGCAGGGCTTTGTCCTGGTTGTCCACATAGATGCTGGTGATCTTGATTTTCATTTTGTTTCTCCTTTGACACGCTCGCGGTTGGAGCCGCGTCGTTTTCTCCTTGTCTTGCCGTTGGCTGGGGAAGAGTGATCCGTGCGGTCGAGGTGGCGTTCGAGGGCATCTACGTGAGCCGACCAGAACTGACGGAACTGATCCAGCCAAGCATCCACCTGCTGAAATGGTTCAGGTTTCAGCCGGTAAAGACGGCGCTGTGCATCCACCGTGGATTCCACAAAGCCGGCATCGCGCAGCACTCGCAAGTGCTTGGAGACGGTTGGCTGGGACATACGAAGTTGACGTTCGATCTCGCCAACCGACTGTTGAGAGGAGACCAGCAGGCCCAAGATGGCGCGGCGGTTGGGCTCCGCAATAATTTCGAAGGCTGATTCCATGCGCCTAATATACTCCAACACGCATATACGTGTCAAGGCATATATGCGGATGATTGCATCGCGCGCCAGCCAATCCAACCCAAGACCCAGGCACCACAAGTCGGAACCGGGGCACCCTGTACGAGGGGCGTTAGGCGGCGGAGCCGGAGGGGAGTTTTAGCCAGGCCAATACAAAGATGATCAACGCGACCGCCAGGAACGACTGCGGCACCGCAAAGAAATAGCGTAGCGAGACGACGATCATGACGGCGAGCCAAATGATCTGGACGAGTGCTACGCGCTTCAGGAGGCCGGCTCGTTCGCGGGCAAGTACCAGATCGAGCACGCCAAAGGCAAGTGGCGTGAGCATGAAGGCGATACTGAAGCCGCGCATCAGTTCCGACATGCTGCGGAGCGAACCGATGAGATTGAATTTGTAGCTGGTCATCAGCTGCAGGAGCTGCCTCTCGGTATCGTTGGCGGGAACAAGGTTTCTGAACAAAGAGATGGCGTGGACCGCGCCGAGGATCAGCAGCCACACGGCGCCAGTCTTGAATAAGCGTCTTCCCCATGTGTCATTCATGGTGAGAGGTTATATCACGAAATGGAGAGCAGGCGACGCGAGACCAATGATTGTTAGCGCAGTGGACGATCGACTGGCACTTTTTACTGGCAGTGCAGCCGAGGCTTGTCCTACACTTCTGGCCACTCCACAAGTTTCCAGGCGAACCGAAAAAAGCGCAGTAAGTGAGGGATGATGGCGACAGCCGTAGCACCAGCAGGTAATGCCGCGAAAAGTTCGGCCAGCGCGCCGGGCCGCCGCTTCGACCACTTGTTTTTCTCGAGCATGACGGTGCTGATGCTGGCGACGGTTTTCCTGGGATTCGCGCAGACCTATTATCTGGCGGGAGTGTTCCACGCACCGCTGCCAAGCCTGATTGTTCATATACACGGAGCGGCATTCTCCTGCTGGATGTTGTTGCTGATCACGCAAACTTCGTTGGTTGCAGCGGGACGAGTGGACCTGCACCGGCGCTTGGGAATCGCAGGGTTCGTGCTGGGATGCCTGATGGTTATTCTGGGCGCGTGGGCAGCCACCGATTCGCTGGCGCGGGCCGCCGGGCCCCCGGGACGGGATGTGCTGGCGTTCTATCTTATCCCGATGATGGGAATGGTAATTTTTGCGACGCTGCTGGGGTTCGCTTTTCGTGCCCGGCGCAATCCCGCTGAACACAAGCGGCTAATCTACATAGCGACAACAGCGTTGCTAATTGCCGCGGTGTCACGATGGCCTTTCGCGGTGGTCAATCGAAAGCCGCCGATTGCAGCGCTCTTTACTTACTTTTTTTTGCTGACGCTGGCGAGCTATGACTTGTGGTCCACGCGCAAGATTCATCGCGCGACGCTTTGGGCCAGCGCATTCGTGATCATCCTGCAACAGAGTTGTTATCCGATCGGCCAGACGGCCGCGTGGCACGCACTGGCCAGTTGGGTACAAACGCACGCGCGCTAGGAGCAATCACTTTTTCATCTGACCTTGAAGTTCCTTGACCACGCGTTCGCAGGCACTGTTTTTGCCCGTCAGCACCCCGCCCCACACGTGAGAATCGGTCCAGAGCGTATCCCCTGTGCGCGGATCGATCACGGTCAAGAAGCAGGCGCGAACGGGAGCATGCCATCCAGAACCAGGAGCCGGGTCCATCTTGACGCGAGGCTTCGAATCGGCGGAATCGCCGCTGCCGGGAGCCGGAACGATGTAGCCGCCCCGGTAAGCGGACTCGGACAACAAAACGATGAGGTCGGCCTGCTGGCGGTCTGAAACGAGCTGAAAGCGTCCCCACTTCTTCAGTTGAGAGAGCGCTTCGTTGGCCGCCGCGTCGGAGCTGGTGCGATCGTCGAAATAGATGGTTTTCGCGGCGTAGACTTTCGGGGAATCGACAGGCGGCGTTTGCGCTTGGGAAGGAATGGGCATGGCTGAAGTGCCCACCATACAAGCAAGAAGAAGGTAAGCAAAGTTTCGCAAGCGCGGACCTCGTGGAAAGCTAGAGTAAGCCTACCTCTGCATTCGCAACGATTCAATGGCGCAAGTGCGATGGTTTGACAGCGCGCCGCACCAGAAACTATAGTGCGAGCAAGGGACTCCGCCCCGGCCTATCCATTCCAGACTTGGACTGCTTTTGCGCCATCCCTGCGGGAGTGCAAGGTTTCTTGCCACCTGTGAAGATCGAGGGCGAGGCTTGCGCATTGGTGTGAAGTTCCGCGGCTGATACACTCAAAGATTGCAAGTGGCACAGGAAGAAAGCATGGCCAAGGGGAGTTTCGGCGAACGTCTAAAAAGGGAACGCGAATTGCGCGAGGTGACTTTGGAAGAAATCACCTCGGCGACGCGTATTGGTCCGCGTTTTCTGGAAGCGCTGGAAAACGAGGAGTGGGAAAAACTGCCTGGCGGAGTTTTCAATCGCGGATTCGTGCGATCGGTGGCGCGTTACCTTGGGCTGGACGAGGAAGTGCTGCTGGGGGAGTACGATCTGGCGCACGGCGCGCAACTGCAGTCGGTGGCGGAGCGTGCGGATAATAAGCGCATCCCCGCGGTACCGCGATGGTTTCCGGTGGTAATCCTGCTGGGCATATTGGTTGTGCTGGCAGGACTAATCGCAGGCGGGATCTATGCCTGGCGGCAATATTCAACGAATCACGCCACAAAGCAATCGTTTGCAGTTCCTTTGCGGGCCGCGAATGCTAAGCAATCATCGGAGGTTGCCGCCGCGAATTCCGGCACGCTGTTGCTGGAATTGAACGGGCAAGCAATGTCGCCGCGAAGGCAGGCGCCACCTTCGGTACAATAATGCCAGGTAGAAGAGACCTGAAGCAGGCAAGCTGTGGAAACACTCAGCCCTGAAATACTGGAAGATTTGCGCCACGGACGCGCGCTGCGCGAACGAAAGCTGGCGGTGTGCAGTTCTGGAGCGCACCTTGGCGTCGAGGATCGCGTGGAAATCCTGGCGGTGCTGGCGCAGGACGCGGATGAACTGGTAGCCGCGAAAGCCGGAGAAGCGCTGCTGATGGATCCGCCGGAGGTATTCGTGCAGGCTTTGAGCCGCGAGACGGTGCTGCCGGCGTTTGTGGCCTACTGCGGAAGAAACCTGGCCAAGACGCCCGCAATCTCAGAAGCGATGATTGCCAATAAACGCTGCAGCGGCGAACATCTATCGCTGCTGGTGCCGCATTTGACGTCGACGCAAGTGCACACGCTGATGGATGACCTGGAGCGAGTTTCGGCTTCACCCGCGCTGGTAACCGCGCTGGAGCATTCGCCGCACCTGACCCCCGAGCACAAGATGTTACTGCACGAACTTCACGGCACGGCATTCGATGAAGCACGAATAGCAGAAGCCGCGGCGGAAGCGGAACCGGACCCCGTGAAGCGACAAACGTTGCTGCAGCAAATCAGCCGGATGAACGTATCGCAGCGCGTGCAATTTGCCATCAAGGGCGGGTCGGAAGCGCGGCGCACGCTGATTCGCGATTCGAACAAGGTAGTGCAACGAGCGGTGCTGCAGTCGCCACGGCTAACCGATCAGGAAGTGGAAGCGTTTGCGTCAATGACCAGCCTGACGGATGAAATTCTTCGGTTGATCGCCACCAATCGCAACTTTCGAAAGAACTATACAGTGATACGCAATCTGATGAACAACCCCAAGACGCCGCTGGATGTAAGCCTGCACATGCTGCCGATGCTGAACGCGATGGATCTGAAAAAGCTGACGCTGAACAAGAACATTCCGGAGACGTTGCGGAGCACGTCGCTGAAGTTGCAGCGGACGCGCAAAGAGTTGGCAAAGTAGAGCGGTTATGGGAGAAGCTAAGAGTGAAAGTTAGAAGTGGAAAGTCACGCAAAAGCAAATTTGTAGTGGAATCCAGATAGTTCGCAGCTAGAATACAAGCCTGCCCGCTGTGCCAGCCCATTCCCCGATTCATGCAGGAGGAAACCCTTGGACAAAGCCAAATCTCTGGTAGGGCTTGCACTGCTGGCTTTTTTCGCAATGGGATGCCCCAAAACGCAAGGTCCAACAAAAAACACAGCCAAGCCTAATTCCACGCCCGCGCCCGTATCGCTTAACGGGACGGAATGGACGCTGCAGGATCTGGCGGGAACGCCGGCGTTGCCGAATGTGAAAGCCACACTGGCATTCCCGGAATCTGGCCGGGTTGCGGGGAACGGATCGTGCAACCGCTTTACCGGATCGGCGGAAATTTCTGGCGATACCATCAAATTCGGGATGCTCGCTTCCACGCGCATGGCTTGCATGGACAACGGCGTGAGTTCGCAGGAAACGCAATACCTGAAGGCGCTGCAGGCGGCGAAACGCTTCGAGTTGGAGGATTCGACGCTGCTGATTTATGCCGACGGCTACGACCAGCCGCTGCGCTTCACGCGGGCGGCAGCTTCCACGCCGTAACGCCGAAGCGTTAGCATGTGCCGAGCTGGTGCTGGCCGCACAATTCGTTTGTTGCAGGCCGCCCGAATGGGGCTTCTCAGGTAGATTTTCTTTCATAAACACACCGCTACCAATACCCATGGCGAACGCTTTCAACGTGCCCGGAGTGTAATTGGATCTCGCTGAAAACGGAAAGCAGTGGCTATGACGCTATAAACGCCTTCGGATGCATATTCTGGAAACCAGTGGCTTGCTGATAGGCGCGGGCAAAGGCCAGCAGCTTCGCTTCTCCATATAGCTGTCCCAAAAATGTCAGGCTCACAGGCGTACCCGGACCGCCGATATTGTCTTCGTCCATGTCGCTGCCCGGTGGAATGCGCGGGGCATCGTCGCCACGAAACCCGTTTGGCAGGATCACGGCAGGGTGTCCGGTCAAATTCGTGACTACCAACTGCTGGCTGTTCGTGGGCGCGACAATCACGTCGAAATTCTCGAACGCCTTGGCAACAGCCTGCATTGCCAGCATGCGGGCGCGCGCGGCTTGCACATATTCGACAGCCGGAATGAATCGCGCGGTGCGGAACTGGTTGGGCCAATCGTCGGCTTTCTGGGCGGTCAGCAAATTGTCGCGGCCCGAGCGGGTAAGGTCGTCGAAGGCCGCGGCGGCTTCCGCGCTCAACATAGCGATCATCGCGTCGTAGGGGAGTTTCGGGATTTCCACCGGGATGAGGTCGACGCCCATTTCGCGCAATTTCGCGAGCGCCGCATCGTTGAATTTGCGCGTGTAGACTCGCTGCTGTTGCTGCAACTCGCGCAATTTTTTCTGTTCGTCACGTTGCTTCTGTTCCTCAGGCGTCGCCGCCGGTTTTTCTGGAGTGGCGGCTGGCTGCGGCTGCTCTTTCTGTGGTTCAAAATCCACCTTCAGGTAACCCACGCGAAATTTTTTCCAGTCCACGTCGGCGTTCCAGTTGAAAGCCGCGTCGTTTACGGTGCGGTCTTTGCCGTCGGGTCCGTAAATCGCATTCAGAACGATGGCGCAATCCTCCACTTCGCGGCAGATCGGGCCAAGCTTGTCCATGCTCCAGGAAAGCGCCATGGCGCCGGTCCTCGGAATGAAACCAAAGGTTGGGCGCAAGCCGGTACAGCCACACCGCGTGGAAGGCGAGGCGATGGAGCCCAGCGTTTCACTGCCAATGCTGAACACCACACAACCCGCGGCGGTGGCCGAGGCCGGCCCCGCCGACGATCCACTCGAGCCCTGCGCGGGATTCCAAGGATTGCGAGTCTTGCCTCCATACCATTCATCGCCCATGGCCAGCGCACCGAGGGTTAACTTCGCCACCAGCACGGCACCCGCGGCGTCGAGCCTTTGCACAACTGTTGCATCTTCTTCAATTGTTTGCTTTTCAAAGCCGCCGGCTCCCCATGTGGTTGGGTAGCCCTTCACGGACAGCAAATCCTTTGCGCCCCAAGGCAAACCGTGCAGCGGCCCGCGATATTTGCCAGCGGCAATTTCGCGATCCATTTCCTGGGCTTGCGTATGAGCGCGTTCTTCGGTCAGCGTCACGACAAACTTGAGTGTCGGGTCATATCTCTTTAATCGCTCCAGGTACATTTCCGTCAGCGCGGCGGAACTGACTTTTTTCGCGCGAACCAGCTCGCTCCACTCGCGGACATTGGCAAATGCCAGAGTTTCGAGATTTTTCGGCACGTCCTTCGCCGCAATATTTGGCGCCGCGGACATGCGCATGGGCTTCTTTGCGGTGTCGAGTTTCATTCCCGGCAGCAGCGGGTCGAACACCAGAGCCATGTCGACGGAGTTGGGTATGTGCAACGCGTAGATCGCCTCATAGCCCTCGAGCTGATCGGTCAATCCCGCCAGCATCATTTCCTTTTGCGCATCGGAAATGGGTATACCGGCGATGGCGGCGGCGTTCTCGATCAGCTCTTTGGTGATCTTCTTCTTTCCTTCCGCCTGAACTTGCGCCCACAGCACTCCCGGTAAAAGTGTTCCGCTCACACCAAGTCCCGCGCATACGTTCAAGAAACGCCGCCGATCAACCATGATTCTCCCCGTATTTCTGGATTTTCGCGCGACCCGTACTATAGCACTGCCATTGCGCACGGCTGTCTTCGGAGATTCGCGTTAGAATGGCTGCGCCGCTTTGGCCTGGGAGGTTTTCCCTTGATGAACGCTCGCGTGCTTCTTCGCATCGCTTCTCTTATGACAATCGCGATATTCGCTGCTGCGCTTTTTCTTCTTCCCAATCACCACGCACAGAATGCAACCGAGCCTTGGACCAAGGCAGAAAGTGTGGAAGCTCCCAACCTGGTCAAAGAACTGAACGACCCGAAGACTGCGCCCACCGTGGTCTTTGTTGGGTTTCAACGGCTGTATACCGCGGGACACATAAAGAACGCGCAGTTTCACGGGAGCGGCGGCAGCCCCGAAGGACTGAAAGAGATGAAGGCATGGGCCGCGACGTTGCCAAAAACTACCAATCTGGTGATTTATTGCGGATGCTGCCCGATGGAGCGGTGTCCAAATGTGCGGCCAGCGTTCACGGAGCTGCGCGAACTGGGATTTGCGAAAGTTCGGGTGCTGATATTGCCGACGAGCTTTGAGGTGGATTGGGCGGACAAGGGCTATCCGTACGACAAGGGCAAGTAAGTTGCTCCCTCGAAAGACAACGGTTGCCGACTCTACAAGCAGGAGCTGGCATAAAAGCCAGCGCTGCATTTAAGACTAAATGCTAGTTGCTTACATCAACTGCAAAAACGCGGCTATGGGAAGTAGATGCCGTACTCTGCGCAAATTTTGGTTACGGTTTCCATATTTGGCGGGCCCTGCGGCAATTCGTTTAGTTTGCGAAACATATTTTCCGCTCCGGCCGGGTAGACGCTCAGCAAGGCCCGCGTCGGTTTGTTGACGCGGAAACCGTGAGGAACTCCGCGCGGCAGATAGACCGTGGTGCCGGTGGGCGCGAGGATTTCGATTTCGCCCACCTGGAAGGTCACTTCGCCGTCGCAGACGTAGAAGGTCTCATCTTCCCGAGTGTGCACATGCAGCGGCACGCCCGCGCCTTGCTTGTTATTTTGTTCGATCATGGCGAACAAGCCGTTGGTCATCCGGCCATCGAGCTTGATGGTCTGCGAATCGCCGATTACGTCGATGCGCTCGCCGTCGCCGGGCAGTAAGACGGCTGCAGTTTTCGATTTGTCGATGGCGTCTGCCGGATTCATGGATGCCTCCTGAAGGCAAGAATGTTTATACGTTGAATTCCGCGGCTCCGCTAGAGCACAAAAAGTCTGGTATGCTCTCACGTCTGGTTCACAATTCGGGAGGCAACGCTCATGTCTCGTAAGGCTGTCACGCTCGTCGTGTTCCTGCTGGCCGCGGCAATCACGCCGGCGCAACAAACATCCGCAAGCCATTTTGATGGCAACACCTGGTGGTCCGACGTAAAAGTGCTCGCCGATGATGCGCTGGAAGGCCGCGATACGGGAAGCGAAGGGCTTCGCAAAGCGCAGGCCTTCGCCGTCGAACAACTCCAGAAAGCCGGGCTCGAGCCCGCGGGCACCAAAGGCTTCTACCAACCGATCCAGTTTAATCAATATCAGGTGGACGAATCGAAGTCGTCGCTGGCGCTCGTCAGCGGAGGCACAACCAGCAAGCTTTCGTTCGAAACTGACGCGTTCTTCAGCACGCGCACGACGCATGCCTCCGCGCAACTGACGGCTCCGATGGTGTTCGTCGGCTACGGGCTGAAAATTCCCGAGAAAAATCTGGATGAGCTGGCCGGGCTCGACCTGAAAGACAAAATTGTGGTGTACATCGCCGGGTCGCCCTCGAATATTCCCACGGCGCTGGCGTCGCACTATCAAACCCTGGCGGAACGCTGGAAGTCATTGAAGGCCGCGGGAGTGATTGGGGTGGTGAGCATTCTGAACCCGGCGTCGATGGACGTGCCGTGGTCGCGTATTTCGCTGAATCGGAATCATCCCTCGATGGATCTGGCAGACCCGGAGTTCGACGAAACGGCCGGACTGCAAGTTGGCGTGGCGTTCAATCCAGCATCGGCCGAGGCGCTGTTTGCCGGCTCGGGCCACACCTTCCCGGAAATCGCGGCTCTTGCCAAAGACCGCAGCCCGCTGCCGCACTTTCCATTGAAGGTTTCGCTTCAGGCCAATGCGGACATTCTGACGACAAAACTGGAATCGGCGAATGTGGTGGCCAAGCTGCCGGGTTCCGACCCCGCGCTGAAGAATGAGTACGTGGTGCTTTCCGCGCACGTCGATCACGTAGGCATCGGCGCGCCAGTGAATGGCGACCGCATCTACAATGGCGCGATGGACGACGGTTCCGGCTCCGCGCTGGCCCTAGACGTGGCCGCGCAATTGAAAGCGCATCCTGAAAAATTGAGCCGCTCGATTCTGTTTGTCCTGGTGACCGCGGAGGAAAAGGGCCTGCTGGGTTCCAAATACTTTGCCGCGCACCCCACGGTACCGATCAAATCGATCATCGCGGACATCAATGTGGATATGTTCCTGCCCATCGTGCCGCTGAAAATTCTTACGATTCAGGGGTTGGAGGAATCTGACCTTGGCACGCGAGCAGCAAAGGTGGCGGAATCGTTGGGAGTGAAGCCGCAGGCGGATCCGATGCCGTTGCGCAACATTTTCATTCGCAGCGATCAATACAGCTTCGTCAAGAAGGGTGTGCCGTCGATCATGATGGATGTGGGCTTTGTGAAGGGCTCGCCGGAAGAAAAGGTGTTCAAGGATTGGTTGACGACGCGGTATCACGCGCCCTCCGATGATGTGAGCCAGCCGGTGGACTTGCAAGCGGCGGCGCTGTACGAAGAAATCGTGAGGAAATTGTTGATTGAAACCGCGAACACGCCGGCGGCACCAAAGTGGAACAGCGATTCCTTCTTCCGCCGCTACGCCGGTAACTGAAGCCGGAAACCGGCTGAATCGTGTTGGAGCCAGGGCATCATGAATATCGACCAACTGCGCGAAATCTGCCTATCGTTTGCCGGAACGACCGAGCAAATCCAGTGGGGCGATGACCTGTTGTTCAAAGTTGCGGGAAAGATGTTTGCCATTACGCCGCTGGTGCCTGGGTACAACTGGCTGTCGCTGAAAGCCTCGCCGGAAAGTTTTGCGGAGCTGACGGAACGCCCGGGCATCATTCCGGCGCCGTACCTGGCGCGAGCCAAGTGGATCGCGATTGAAACGCCGGACGCGCTGAGCGCAGCGGAGGTTGCCGAACTGCTGCGAAATTCGTACGACTTAGTGGTGGCCAAGCTTCCGCGGAAGACACGGGAAAATCTGGCGGCAGCAAAACCTGCCAAGAAAAAGAAGCTCGTAACAAGGCCTAAGGCTGGAAAGCACAAACGCGCCGCGGCAAAGAAGCGCTAGACGTAGCCGCAGCGCAACGAACATCACGAGAATCTGTTCCGGGACATACCTCTGATTGAACGGAAAGACACGCGCCGCGATCGACGAACTTCAGCGAATCCTACTACGCCATTGCTTTGGTGTTGTTGTTGCTTGCGGGGCGGCGCATGGGGCGCGCGCCAGGCACAGGAAACGTCATCTTCCAGAAGTTTGTATCGGGGTTGGCAAATTCCAGACCTACCAGCATCTTGCCGTCGCGCTCTTTCTTCACATGCACAACCCGCGTTTCCGTGGAGCGATTGGTGTTTTCATTCACAAGCAGCAGCGTTTGGCCAGCTACCAGCAATTCGTCCATCAAGAGAAGAGCGCCCTGCTGATTCACCGAACGCGTGATGGCGCGATAGCAAAACTTCTCGCCCATTTCGTTCTGGCCGTGAACCAGAACGGGCAGCGCGAGTGCTACGCGCAATGTCCTTCTGCGCTCGCGGTATCGAAAATGTAGTACGCCCATGGGGACCTTCCTGCGGCTCCAGATTTTCGGTCCGCCCACGACTAAACTTTACTCGACGCGCTGCCCATAGGCGATTCGCAGGTGATTGAAGCGAACCCGCGGGCACCTGGTGAAGACACGTCGAAGCAATCGTTCTGCGGATAGTTTGGCCCGAGCTTCGGATCGGGACAATAGCTTAGGCGTACTAAAATACTCCCTATTATTTCAGTACGCTAGTACCTATGATTAAAAACCGAAGATTTTGTTGATTTTTGTGCAGCATCAGGCACCGTCAAATAATCAGGGGCGACGGAAAAACTCCTGCGGCCCCGATTCGCTGACAACGTACGGTTCGGTGCGGGCCGACCCAAAGGGAGCCATGTGCCAGGGTCATACGTTCGAGCTAACAGCTCTATTATCAATTATTTGCCAAGACTTCAATACTCTGCGTCACACGGCAGAATCCCGGTGACCCAGGCGGCTCGGCTGCGCTTTTATTCCTACTGCGCAAGATTGATCAGTTCCACTTTCCAGGGCGTCATGCCCAGATCCAGAAGCGCCAGAGTTACAGGCAATTGAAAACGTTTGGGGCCGGCGCTACCCGGATTCAAATACAGCACTCCGTCGCGTTCCCATTGTTCAGCTTGATGAGTGTGCCCGCTGACTACGACGTGGAATCCGGCGGCTTCCGGCCGCAAATCGAGCGCGCGGAGGTTATGCAACATGTAAAAGGAGGCACTGTCGGTCTGCACAACGGTGGTTTCGGGCAATTGCCTGGCCCAAGCCTCCGTGTCCACATTTCCGCGAACGGCAAAAACCGGCGCGATGGTTTTCAGCCGTTCCAGAATTTGCGGATTGCCCACATCGCCGGCGTGCAAGATCAGGTCGACGCCGTGGAGCGCCTTCTCCGCTTCAGGGCGGAGCAATCCGTGAGTATCGGAAATCACACCAATGCGCATTGCGATCTCCCGAGGCAGATACGAAAGTGCGGAGGGCTAATCCTGCTCGCGATATTCGTCGGGCACGTCGTCTTCCGGCACTTCTTTGGTACGCACCTCGCCTTCGTCAGGTTCCGGTGCGTTCTCGACCCCCGCCACAACTTCGGCTTCAAACGACTGCCCTTCTTCCAGCAACTCTTCCACGCTCTCGGAATCCGTGCGCACCGCAGCGGAAATACCCTGCGTGTCGCCGGACTGTCCGCCAGACCTGGCACCCAATCCGCGCCGGCCGTAGGAAACGATTTCGGCGGAGTCGGGCCGTACGGGAATTCTGGACTTGCGGTTCTTCTTGCCAGCGACGAGCGACTTCTTGGATTTTGTTTTTGAAGCGGCAGATTTCTTCCGTTTCGGTTTTGCTTTCGGTTTTGCTTTCGCCTTCGGTTTTGGCTTTGCGCTTTTTTTACGAGCCGGGGATTTTGACTTTTTAGTGGCCATGGTTTTTGTCCTTTCTCCCGTGAGTCTAACACTCTCAACCCTGCAAAGTGTTAATCCTGTGGCTAGTGGAAAATTTTGTGGCGCTCACTATAATGCTGCGAGGGTAATTGGCCAATTCCCGCGCGGACTGGTCTTCTGGGCCGCGCCTCGGAAAGCGATTCGGCGATGCAAAAGCAGGAACTACGAGCACGCGTGGAAGAAGTAGGGCTGGTGCCGGTGATTCGCACCTCTTCGGCAGAAGACGCGCGCTTTGCGGTGGAAGAAATTTCCCAAGGCGGGATTCCGCTGATTGAAGTCACCATGACCGTGCCCGGCGCGATTGACGTCATCAAAGACGTAGTGCAGCACGTTCCCGGGATTATCGTGGGGGCGGGCACCGTTCTTGACCTGGACACAGCGCGAAGCTGCATCGCGGCCGGCGCGCAATTCATCGGCAGCCCTGCTCTGGACGTCGACACGGTTAATTTTGTGGCCAAAAATCCCAACGTGATCATGATGGCGGGCGCGATGACACCGACGGAAGTTCTTACGGCGTGGAGAGCAGGGTCGGACTTCGTGAAGATTTTTCCGTGCGCGCTGCTTGGCGGGGACCAGTACATTCGCGCGTTACGACGGCCCTTCCCGGACATACCAATTATGGCCGGCGGCGGAATCAATCAGCAGAATGCCGCGCATTACCTGTTGGCCGGTGCCACGGCGCTCAGCATCGGGAAAGAGCTGATCCCGCGCGAAACCGCGCTGCTGAACAAGCCTGACCGTATTCGCGAACTCACGCGGCGGTTTGCTGGCATCGTGAAGAGCACGCGCGCTCGTATTGCCGAATCGCAAGCCGCACAGATGCCCTAGCTGACGGTCTCGTTAGAATCAAATCTGTCCTCGATTCAGACGCTGCCACCTCATGTCATCCTCAGAGACGCGGGGTTCGCGCCTCGAAGGATCTCAATTGAGACGCACTTCAAGATTCGAGGGTTGAGGTCCTTCGCCGATCCTCACCGGATCGCCTCAGGATGACAGATGGCGGTGCCGGTTTAGAATTCCAGGTTCAATCGCAAGGTGGGTACGATTACCGTGCCGCGATCCCGGTTGTATCCCGGATCTACCATGTACTGCAGGCCAGCGGCCGGGAGAATTCCGCGCCATAAGTGCAAGGTGTAATAGCTCTCCAGAATATTTTCGCGCCCATAATTCAGCTTGCCGTCGCCGAGAAGAAAGCCGTATCCACCATAGGCCAGGTATTTCTGGTGGCACTGGGGGATAAAATTCGCCTGGCCAGAGAGCCACAGGCGATCCCAGTCCGCGTGGTCAAACGTGGTGGTGAGAGGATCGTCGTCGGGAGCGGGCGGCTGACTCTGCGGGGCGCCAGGCCCTTCGGTGGGGACGTTGTCCTGAGCCATCGCGGAGACGGCACAAAGCAGCCAGCTGCAGCCGCACAGAACTACCAGCCGCAGTCTCCATCACTTGGCTTGCTCAGCAATCATCCGAGCTGGCCATTCCTCACTTCTCCCCGTTTGCATTGATGATCAGGGCATGCGCTGCACGATGTCCATGGCGTTCACGCGCGCGTGCTCAATGGTTAGTCCCCAGTGAAGATGCGGTCCGGTGACCCGACCGGTGGCGCCGACTTTGCCGAGTTCGGCGCTCACCACTACATCTTGGCCGGACTTCACGCCGATCTCCGACAGATGGCAGTACATAGTGTAGATACCGTAGCCGTGATCGATTACCACGGTGTTTCCGGAATAATATAAGTCTTCCGCCAGCACCACTTTTCCTGACTGCGACGCGAACACCGGTGTGCCGCTGGCCGCGGGAAAATCCACGCCCGCGTGCGGCGAACGAGGTTGGCCATTCAGAATGCGGCGACGCCCGAAATTGCCACCCGTGGTTACGTCCTTCAGAGGCAAACGAAACTTCCCTTCCCACAATCGCTCCGGCGTAACGGTGTCGTAGATGGCTTTCATTTTTTTCTGATCTTCTTCGGCGCGCCTCTGTTGCTGGGGATCCGGCTGCACAAATTGGTTATCGACTTTCAGGCTTTCGGTGCGAAATTGCCCTTTGCGAACTGTCACCGTCGCGCTGCACGTCATCGGGTTCCCTTGCGGCCCACTCCAGGAAATCTTCCAATCATATTTGCCGGGCGGCTTTTCCAGGTCAACGCCAAGCAAGGCATGAACCGTTTTTGTGGCCGCACCTTCTTTCCACAAGGGCGTGGGCTTTCCGTCCCATTCCGCGGTCAGCGCGGGGAGAGGCTTGGTGCCAGTAACGTCCGCCAGGATCAAGCTGCCCTGGGGAGTTACCGCGGCGCTCAGCTTCAACGCGAGGCCAGATGCGCAAGACTTGCGAACTTGAGCGACGAGGCGGTTGGGCGCCGCAACGAAAATCCCAAGCAGAAGCAGGCTAGAGCAAAAGAATCTGAGTCGATGGCTCATGAGAAAAAAGGTGCCTCCCGGTCGTAAGGAACGAATATCCACAGAACATACCCATGTGACCTGGGTCACAGCGGGCCCGCGGTTCCCCTCCCATAATCTTACCCGTAATGGCCAGACGATCCCTCGTAGTGGTCTTGATCGTCACGCTGCTGGGATGGTCCGTCAACCAACCAGCAATAGCGTGTTCTGGCATGCGGCCTCGGGCAGCAGCTGTGGTGCAGGCAGGAGCTTCACCTGCCTCTCCTGAACCTTCCCTTACGCGCCACATCTGCTGCCCCGGCAAGAAATCGCAAGCTGCAGTCACCCAGCACTCACCTTCCAATTGTTCCATACGGCCGATCGCGGATCATCGCTGCTGTACGGTTTCGCAGGATTCGCAAGGCATGCCTTCGCCGCGCAATTTGGTGAACCCGCCGGTGGTGAAACTGTTTGTTCCGGTCTCAAACGAAATTTTCGCAAACTCCCTTAGGGGTTTCGAAGCTGTTTTCTCGGCAGTCGTTTCACCGCCGTCCTCGATCTCTTCCCTGCACACCGTTCTGCGCAACTGATAATTCTCTTCCCTGTTTAAGGATCTGCTCTTCGTGTGTCCGCGTGGGACGCGCTTCCCACTCTACGAGTTGTCAAAAGCAAATCAAAAACTTTGAGGTGAAAAATGAAATTCCGCACAATCGCAGTCGTTCTAGCTTTCGCATTGGCCGCATGGCTCCCTGTGGCCGTTCAACAAGCTGCTGGCCAATCCACGCCGCAGCCCGCCACGGCACAGGACTCCGACAAGGATGCGGCCAAGCACTCTTGCTGTTGCTCGCACGAAACCCACAACGCAGACAGCACCACCGCAAATCATGATGACCACGCAGCATCCTGCTGCCAGGCTAAAGATGGCAAAGAGGTGTCTTGCTGCTCCAAAGACAGCAAGGACAGCAAGAAGGCCATGACCTGCTGCAAAGACAAAGACGCCAAGCTGTGCGCAGCGAAGGATGGTAAGCAGTGCTGCGACGCAAAAGCGGGAAAATCCTGCTGTGGCAAAGACGCTAGCGCCTGCAGTAGCAAGGCCGGCAAGGATTGCTGCGCAGGAAAAGGCGAAACCTGCTGCAAACATGTAGCGGCCTAAACAAAGAGCACAAGAAACAGAATGGGCCGCGACAAATTGTTCGCGGCCCATTTCTTATTCAACGCCACCAGCAGGCTTGGTGGTCAGATTTTCAGGCCCAGCACCCGGACCAACTTCTCTTCCAGGCGCTTCAATTCCAGTTCGCGGGCATGCTCCTCGCGAGTTCGATCGTTTAAGGCGTCCTTCAACAGTTGCAAGTTCCTACGCAATTCCATTTGCCTCAGAGCGAGCTGGCGCAAAGATTTCAGCGCCTGCTTCTGTTCCGGGTCCAGTTCGCGGGGTTCGCGATCCAATACGCAGATTGTTCCGAGCGCGAATCCGTCTTCGTTGATCAGCGGCGCGCCGGCATAAAAGCGAATGTGTGGTTCGCCAAGAACCAAGGGATTCTCGCGGAAGCGCGCATCCTGCAGAGTGTCCGGAACGATGAACAAGTCCTGCTGCTTGATGGCGTGCGCGCAGATGGACATCTCCAGGGGCGTTTCACGAATCTGAACGCCAACGGCGGACTTGAACCACTGGCGATGATCGTCGAGCAAAGACAACAGGGCGATGGGCGTCTTGCAAATGTAGGAAGCGAGGATCACCAGATCGTCGAAGGATTGCTCGGGTTCGGTGTCGAGGATCGCATAGCGGTCCAGCGCGGCAACTCGCGCTGATTCTGCGGACAGAGCCGGCGAATTCATAGCCACCTCACGGTTGCACCCATTAAAGCAAAAGTGCGTCAGGCATCATACTCCACTGGAAGCACGGGGCACAGGGCGAGCCGAGGAACGGGGACTGCGCTAATTTTCTTCCACTGTATTAGACTGGCGTCTGCTTCGGGGAGGGACTATGTATTCGGTGCGAAGAACAGTGGCGTTGTTATTGATCGCGGCGATGTGTCCATATGCGGCCTTGGCCGGCCCTCAGAAGAGCACAGCTCCAGCGGTCACTGGCCGGGAGCTGCAGCGGCGCAGTTTTGCGTTGAACTTTCTGCGCGCGCTGAACAATGCGGAACAAGATTACAAAAAGAAGCATGGCACGTTTGGCAACTGGGACGCGCTGTTCGCGGAAGGCTACTTCACGGAGACCGGAACGAAGTGGGGATCTTCCGATTTCCCGACGGTCACCCAGGCAATGTACAGCCGGGCGACGGAAGTGGTTCCCGGCTGGAAACTGCGGCTGACGATTTCCAATGGCGGCAAGTCTTACGATGCGCTGGTGGAGGACGCCACCGACGCCAAGTGCGGATATGCGGGCGTGACCGACGAGCGGGGCATGATCCGGGAAAGCGAGTTCATCAGCTGCAAGATGTAAGGAACCAAGACAAGCGGGTGCTGCGCGCGCAATCGAGCGAAGGAAATCTAGTCGGCTGAAGAGGAAGAGGGAAACGCAGTTTCGGACGCCCGGCGCATTGGCAGCACGGAAAAATATTTGTGGCGGCAGGGTTCACAGCGGTAGGAAGGAACACCGAGCAATCCCCACACCGGAGCAAACGACGAGTCCACATACTCGGGCGAAATGCGCTGCAATTCCATATTTCCGCAATGCGGGCAATGCGCGTGCAGCGTATCGTTGAGAGGCATCAGGCGGGCGTGAAACCGCGCATGGCATTCGCGGCACCGCCAGGGCAAGATCCCCAACGCACTTACGAGGTAATCCGCAAGGGAGTGGCGACGCGACCGTCGCGCGCCGTTTTGTTTACAGATGGGGCAGATCATCTGCTTTCTGGGGCTCCTGGGCGTCCTCAGGATAGGCGAAAGTTTCCTGGCAGGCAAGCGCTAAGAAGGTACTGTTCTTTAGGTACAATAGTCCCTGGGGGATTCGGTATGCCGAATTATACGGATGAACACGCAAAAGCGGGCATCGACGCCAAATTGCCGGCACTGGAGACCTGGCCCAACCAGTTCCCGGGCTATGTAATTACCACGCGCTTTCCGGAGTATTCGTCGGTTTGTCCCAAAACCGGGCTGCCCGACTACGGCGTGATTACCATCGAATACAAACCACGCAAGGCGTGCATTGAGCTGAAGTCGCTGAAAATGTACTTGCTGGCTTACCGCAACCTGGGCATCTTCTACGAGAACGCCGTGAATAAGATGCTTCGCGACATCGTGAAGGCCACGCAACCGGAATGGTGTGTCGTGAAAGGCGAGTTCACGCCTCGCGGCGGCCTGAACACTTCCATTTTTGCCCGCTGGCCGGAGCGCGCCCCGAGCCGGGGCAGCCGTAAACAACGGAACACCGGGCGCTGAGCAGCATTGGACTTGTCTCGGCACAGAGTGGATAATTCGTAGGTCATCCCAGTGTGCCGATGACAACCATTTTGAGGAGGGAGAATGAGTATTTCTCCAAACGTGCCGACTCCGCAGGAGTCCTATCATTACGAAAATCTGGGGACACCGCGGTGGATTCCCGTTCTGTTCGCAGTGTTGTTCGTGGCTCTTGGCGTGATTGCTTACGCGGGCCATGCCGTGCAAACCCGCCTGGAGCAAGAGCTTTCTAAGGCTGATGAACAGAACAAGATCCTGACCGCGCAGCTTGAACAGGCCAACGCGCGCCTTGCCGATATCAAAGGCCAGGTGGAAGTTACCAGCCAGAAGGTCGGCATGACGCAGGCTGAACTGGCGGAAGCCCGCAGCCGCGCCGAATCCATCCGCAAGCAGCAAGCGGCCTCGGACCAGAAACTCTCGGCGGCGATTACCGAAGCGCAGAAAGAAAGTGAAGCAAAGATTGGCGCGGTTGCTACCGACGTAACCGGAGCGAAAAAGGATATCGAAGCCACCAAGACGGACCTGGAAGCAACCAAGTCCAAGTTGGATCGCGCCACCGGCGACATGGGCGTGATGAGCGGCTTGATTGCCCGCAACCACGACGACCTGGAAGAATTGAGGCGCAAAGGCGACCGCAACTATTTTGAGTTCACGCTACAGAAGTCCAAGACGCCGCAACGCGTTGGCCCCGTGCAGATGGCGTTGAACAAGACCGATCAAAAGAAGTCGCAATACACCATGACCGTTCTTGCCGACGACAAGTCCATCCAGAAAAAAGACAAGACCGCGGGCGAGCCGGTGCAGTTCTACGTGAAGGGCAGCGCGAAACTGGCGCCTTACGAAATCGTGGTGTTCGACGTGGGAAAGAACCAGATTTCCGGATATTTGGCGACGCCGAAGGAAAACAGTAGCCCCGCGGCTGCTCCTCCTGCTGCTCCCGCAACCAAATAAATTTCCGCCTCCGCAGGCAGAAACGCGGCCATCGTGCCGCTGAGAAAGCTCGAAGCCCTGTTCCCGTTTCTGGAAACCGAGACGGGAACGGGGCTTTTGTGTTTGTGGGCCGCAGGCTACGATTTCTGTAGCTCATCCCTGTAGGGATGCGGGTGTTCCTGATAGTGAAGGCCGTCGACCCAGCTGACGGGAGGACTCCAGATCATGCTCAAGCGCGCCGTGCTTACTCGTGCGACCACGTTTCTTTTGCTTTTACTCGTCTTTGTTCTGCCGACATGCTGCTTCGCCCAGGCTCCCTTGGAGCCCACGCAACTGCCGGCGCAAACCAGTTTCTACCTGATCTGGCGCGGCACACCGCAGGGCGACATCCGGCAAACGAACGCGCTGCTGAGTTTTTGGGATGACCCGGACTGCGCGCCGCTGCGTTCCGCGATTGTGGATGCGCTGATGTCCGACAGCAACAAGCAGAAGGACAAGCCGGCGCTGACCCGCGACGAACTTACGCAATACTCCTCTCTGCTCGACAATGCGTTTGTGCTCGGCTACATCAGCAGGCCGGACGATTTGCCCACGGCGAAGGCGCCAGCGACAGGAGCACCGGCTTGGCAGGGTTTGTTCTTCGTTTACGACCGCAGCGGCAAGGAAGCGTTGCTCTCCAAAGCCGTGCTGCGCATGCGTGGCGCCGACACCGATATTCCCAAAATTTCCGAAGTCACTATAGCTGGCGTGCCTGCGCTGAAGATCGAACGCAAATCCAGCGTCAACTATTGGGCGGAAACAGGCAAGTTCGCCGTGAGCGCCCAGGAGAAGAGCGTCTTCGAGATCATTCTGAATCGCCTGAATGGCAAGGGCAGCGGCTCTTCGGTCGCGGACTCCGCCGCGTATCGCGAAGCGAAACCGCTATTGGCCGGCGGGATCCTTGAACTTTTCTTTCGCGTTCCGGACCTCAAAAAGCTCGTAAGCGTCGATAGCAGCTCTACCGCTCAAGCAAAGCAGGCGGCCACGCTGGTCCAAGCGTTGAAGCTGGAATCCATACACTCCGTCGCGGGTCACGTAACCCTCGAAGGCGCGAAAACCCGTCTGCAAGGCGCCGTTCTGGGAGAGCCCACGCAGGGTTCGCTGTTCGACATTTGGTCCGACGGACAGGCGGCTCCCCTTTCCATGAGCTTGCTGTCGTCCGATACGGTTTTCTACCACGAGTCGCAGATCGATTTTCTGGGCATTTACACTTTGCTGAAGAATGCCCTTATGCAAAGTGGCCCGAATTCCTCGCAGTTCGTTGCTCCCCTGGAAACCGCTGCGCAGACGCGCCTGGGCATGCCGATACCGGAAGCGCTTGCGCTGACAACCGGCGAGATCGCGTCGCTGGAGAACAGCGCGACGCTCGACGACACGCAGCAGGTGCGCATGCTTGGCATCCGCAACAAACCGGACGCGCTGAAACTTCTGCGCACGCTGATGGGCGACCAAATCACCTCAGAGCGCAACGAGGGCAACATCACATACGTCAAGATTTCGCTGCATGGCGGGCAGAGTTCGGCCGGCGTCGCTCAGTGGAATTTCTACCACCTTGCGATGACGCCAAACCTGTTGCTGGGCGCATCGAAAAGCGAGCCGCTGCACGCTTTGCTGGCGCCGTCTGCCGGGAGTGCGGATCCCGCGCCGCCAAAGAATTTTCTGGCGGCCCGAAGCAAATTTCCCCAGAAGGTGAACGGCTTTTCTTATTTCGACGTTCAAAAAGTGGATTGGCCTGGAATGAAAGCGCGCTGGCAGGCGGAAGCGAAGAAAGCCGCTGCCAATGCCAAGACTCCGGATGCCGCGGCATCGCAAAAGAATCTTTCCGACGCGCTGGACACAATGAATCCGCAAGTCTTTCCGCGCCACTTGCACACCATGATCGGTGCGTCGTGGAAAGATGATAAGGGTGTGCACTTCGACGAGTGGGTGGACTGACGCCTCCGCTATGAAACCTTTGCAGGCCTGCAAATTCGCGTGGTGCGCCGGCCTTGCTTTCGTTCTTTCCGCCGCCTGCAGCGTGGCGCAGGAAGTTCCGGTGCGCGAGGGCCAGACCATTCAGGTAAACGTTGATCGCGTGAACGTAGGCGTGATCGTCACCGACACAAAAGGAAATTTCGTTCCAGGACTACAGCGCAACGAGTTCCGCGTGTTTGACAATGGCGCGGAGCAACCGATCTCTGAGTTTGCTCCGGTGGAAGAACCCGGACAGATCTTTCTGTTTGTCGAAGCGGGACCGGCCGTCTACTTTCTACAGGACACACATCTGTTTGCAGCCGACGCGTTTTTGAATGGGCTATCGGCGGGAGATCGCGTGGCGATTGGACGTTACGCCGAGGCGCCCGCGGTGGTGCTGGACTACACGGCAGAGAAACGCGTGGCGCAGGCGGCGCTCACCGGCATCCGCTTCAATCTGGGATTCGGCCAGTTGAATCTTTCCTCCAGCCTGAACACGGTGTTGGATTGGCTGGCTCGCGTTGCGGGAAAGAAAACAATCGTGCTGCTTTCCACCGGTGTGGACACTTCTCCGCAAGAAGCCATCAACGCGGTTCAGTCTCGACTACAGACCAGCGACGTGCGAATTCTGGCTGTCTCCCTCAGCGGGCCGATGCGCAATGGGAAGGTTGGCAATAAAAAGCAGGTGCAGCAGACGCAGCAAGCATTTGAAGAAGCGGACGCGCGCCTGCGGGCTTTGGCTGAGGCTACGGGAGGCCGCGCGTACTTTCCGCAGAACGCCAAGGAGTTTGCGGCCATTTACAGGCAGATGGCGCAGCTTATCCGCAATGAGTACAGCTTGTCTTTCGCGCCACCGCAAGCCGATGGCGCTGTGCACAGTATTGAAGTGAAAGTGGATTTACCGGGCGACACGTCGAAAAACAAGCTGACGGCTTATCGTGTGGATCACCGCAAAGCTTACGTCGCTCCGAAACCTGCGGCGGGACAATAACGCGCTACTCAAATTCTTTCATGGTGCGCGCCATTTCACGCAAACGCGCATCTACTTTGCCGAACACTGTGCCCGGTTCAAAACCCAATTCACCGTTGCGTTGCCCCGCGGAGATTCCCGTAAGCAGCTCAATTCCCTGCTCCACGCGCGCCACCGGCCAGATATGAAAATTGCCGGCCGCGACGGCGTCCAGCACATCTTCGCGCAACATCAGATCTTCCACGTTGGCCGCGGGGATGAGCACTCCCTGCGTGCCGGTGAGCCCGTAGATGCGGCAGGTGTCAAAAAATCCCTCAATCTTTTCGTTGACGCCGCCGATTGCTTGAATATCCCCGCGCTGGTTCATCGAACCTGTGACGGCAAAATCTTGCCGCAACGGCAAATCGGAAAGCGCGGAGAGCAGCGCGTAAATCTCCGTGGAACTGGCGCTATCGCCGTCCACGCCCGAATACGACTGTTCGAAGCAGATGCTGGCGGCCAGGGAAAGCGGCTTGTCTTTTGCGAAGATGCTGCGCAGGTATCCGGCGATGATGTGCACGCCCTTGTCGTGAAACCGGCCGCTCAGATTTGATTCGCGCTCGATATTGATCAGGCCAGACTTGCCCAACGCCGCGCTGGCGGTGATTCGCACCGGCTTGCCGAAGGAATAGCCGCCGATCTCCAACACGCTCAGGCCGTTCACCTGGCCGATGCACGAGCCGTGCGTGTCCACCAGCAGAGTGCCTTCTTCCACCATTTCGCGAATGCGGGTTTCGATCAGGTTGTGGCGCTCAATTTTCGAAGCGATGGCGGCGCGCACGTGAGCCGCGCGCACCACATTTTCCCCGGCAGCCGCGGAAGCATAGTGCGCTTCACGCGCCAGGTCGGCAATATCCACAAACCGCGCCGTTACTTTATTGCGGCGTCCAGCTTTCCTTACACCATATTCCAGGATGGCAGCGAACGCTCCGCGATCGAAGGGGAACAGATTTTCCTTTTCGCTTAGCGCGCGCAGCCGCCCCGCATATTCTTCGATGACGATGTCGCTCATGGGCATCTCTTCATCGAATTCCACCCGCACCTTGAAAATCTTGCGGAAATCTTCTTCGTATTCGTACAGCAGTTCGTAGAGATCGCGGTCGCCGATCAGGATCACCTTGACGTTGATGTCCACGGGCTCCGGCTTCAAGGCCGTGCTGGTGAACGGATAAAACATTTCCAGCGGCTGGATTTCCAGCCGGTTGTGGTTCAACGTGCGCTTCAGGGCGCGCCACACGCCGGGCTCTGACAGAGCTTCCACCGAATACATGATCAGAAAGCCGCCATCGGCGCGCAGAAGCGAACCGCCACGCAAATCCATGAAGTCGCTGGTCCAACCGCCGCGCGCGTCATAGGCGCGCTGAATGGTGCCAAATAGATTCGCGTGCGTTGGCGTGGTTTCAAAAATCACCGGCGAAGTGTCGTCGCTGTTGTGCGCCAGAATAACGTTCACTCCATACACGCGAAACGGATCGCGCTCTGGCCCCGGCTGCTTCAGCAAGCTCTCCGGAGAATCCTGCGGCTGTTCTTCCTCGCCTTCGCGCTCTTTGAATGGCCCAAGATTATCCAGCAGGTGATGACGCACTTCCTCCAGATACTCTGACACGCCCGTACCGGGATATTTTTCTTTCAATTCTTCGATCACGCCATCGACGAGAACAGAAGCGGCTTCCTGTTCCAGATAGCTCAACTCGCTGGCCAGTTCTCGCGAAAGCGTCAGGGTTTTGCGATAGACGACGGTAAACTCAGAGCGGAACTGTTCGTATTTGCGCTCAATGTCTTCGGCCACGACCGTTTCGAGCTTGCCCTCGTGCACCATCTTGGAGATATCCTCGATCGGCACCATCTGCCCTTCGAGCACCGGGAAAATTTCCGGCAACGCCACCGCGCCCACCTGCATGTGCCCCAGCGCAAACTGCTCACGAGCGATGCGCCGTGTAAAGTCGTCCATTAATTCTTTCTCGCGCACAGAAAAGCGCTCGACGATTCGCCCTTTTTGCCGCTGGAACGGTTCGCCCTCGAATACTTGCGGAATGCGCCGGCGCAAAAAGTCGATGCCCGCCTGCATGTCTTTCTTGAACACGTTGGCAGAACCGCGCGGCAGTGAAAGCAGGCGAGGCCGATCGGTTATCTTGAAATTATTGACGTAGCAGCGATCCAGAGACGGCTTGGTCTCCGGATGAAGCTGTTCAATCATGTGCGCGATGGTGCCGCCGCGGCTGGTGCCAGCCAAGCCGCACACAAACACGTTGTATCCCGGCGCACAAAGCTCAACGCCCATCTTCAGAGCGCGCAACGCGCGCTCTTGCCCCACAAAACCTTCGCGGCGGGGAGCCTGCGCGGTGGTCTCGAAGGGGATGCGCGAAAGTTCGCAGCGCCAGCGCAACTTGGGCGCAGCGAGCTCGCTCACCTTCTTTTCGGTCTTTTGGTCAATCACACTCATTCGACGGCGTACTCTAGCATAGAGAGATGTCCCGTGCCCCTAATTCGGCTCATCGGTAGTTCAACCAGTTACGCAGTGCCCCTTTCGAGACGTTCGCGATGCTCCATGTACACGCGAAACACGCCCAAAGCCGCGGCCACAATAGTCGGACCGGCAACCAGTCCCAGCAAGCCGAAGGCATCCAACCCGCCAAGAATGCTGATGAACAACAGCAAATCGTTCAGCCGGGTACGATTGCGCAACAGTAAAGGACGAACGATATTGTCTGCTACACCCGCTACTCCGCCACAAATAGCCGCGACAACGATCGCTTTTCCCCAATGCCCGCTAACCGCCAGCCAAATGACGGCCGGAAACCAGATCAGCGCGGAGCCAACAACGGGCACGATGGAAAAGAAGGCGATTAATACGCCCATGAACACGGGAGCCGGCAATCCAGTCAACGCAAAGGCAATTCCGCCCAGTGTGCCTTGAATTGCCGCAATCAGCAGCGCAACCGCAACGCTTGCAAAAATCAGATCGCGCGATTCCCCCAGCATGCTCTCCTGGATTTCTGCATCGAACGGAATCAGGTGGCGAGCTGCGCGCAGAATCGCCTTGCCGTCACGAAATATGAAGAACAGCGCAAACAACACGATGAACAAGCTCACAAAAAAGGAAAAGAGATTCTTCAGCATCGCGCCCAGGCTCGACGCCAGGTACGACGCCATTCTTTCGGCCCCTTGGCGCAACGGGCCCATCAGATCAATATTCTGCAGCGACTCTGGCAAGCGGGCTTGCAGCCAGTCGACAAAATGAGTGGGCAGCGCGGCAGCGCCTCCGTTGAGCATGCCCTGGATTTTCGCCGAGCTATCGATGGCTTCCTTGGAAGCGTACAGCAGAACCAACAGCACTGGAATGATCAGCAACAGAGTGACACCCAGCGTGCTCAGCAGCGCCGCATACGTCGGGCGCATGTGCTTCTCCACCCGCAGATACAGCGGATAGAAGAAAATGGCCATGACCGCCGACCAGGCCAGCGGCCGGAGGAACGGCGCGACAATTACAAACACCAGATAGCCGAGCAGGATCAGAACGCCATAAGACAGTACCGTGGTCAGGCGGTCACTCGTGGTAGGGTTTCGGTTGGTTTGCGTCATTCGCGTTATATAATTCACCCTGTTTTGCTGACATCGGGATAAGCCCAGCCCGCATGTTGTCAGGTCATCCGCGGCAGAGGAAGCCAAAACGGCATGCCATCACGAACTATTCCGTTCACGTCCGCGCAGGCTCGTCTTCTTGCTGTACTTGCTTTAATCAATTTTGTCAACTTTGCGGACCGCCAGGTTCTCAACCCGTTGCTTCCGCTGCTGCGGCTGCATTTTGGAGTGACGGACGCGCAACTTGGTTCGCTCTCCACCGGCCTTCTGGTGGTACTCGCGCTTGCCAGCATACCTTCTGGATTCCTTGCCGACCGTTTCAGCCAGCGAAAAATCATCGCTGCCGGCGTTCTCTTTTGGAGCGTCGCTTCGATGGCCAGCGGCCTCGCTCCCACGTTCCTGTTGCTGTTTGTGGCACGCGCCATGGTCGGTGTCGGCGAAGCGGCTTATGCGCCCGCTGCGCAAGCCATGATTTCAGATTCCTTCCCAGGCGAGAATCGCGCACTCGCCCAAGCCATCTTCGCTTCCGGGATGCTTCTTGGCGGCGCGGCAGGCGTTGCGCTCGGCGGCATCATGGGCGAACAACACAGCTGGCAACGTGCCTTCATTATTGTGGGAGCACTCGGCATTCTTCCCGGCCTTCTCGCCTTGAAGCTGAAGGAGCCGACGCGCCGTCCGCGCTCAGAGGTCGTGGCGCTGCGCGAACTTCTCAGCGTGCCGGCTTACGTCGCCATGATCGCAGCTGGCACATGCATCACTTTTTCCAGCGTTTCCCTGGTGGCATGGGGTTACGACTACGCTCGAAGTTACAAGGATCTCAGCACGAAAGAAGCCGCCATCTTTCTATCTGTCATACCGCTGCTCGCACTGGTTCCCGGAGCCCTGACTGGTGGATACTTTGCGGACCGCCTGCGCAAGCGCTACTCCTGGGGGCGCTTAATCGTGATCGCCGGCGGATTTCTGATCGCCGCGCCGTTTCTGTTGCTGGCGATTCAGGCCGAGGAGAAGTGGATATTCCTAGGAGGATTCTTCGTCGCGTGCTTCTTCATGTCGTGGTATCACGGTCCGGTCACGGCCGTGATCCATGATCTGACGCCGCAGCGCGCCCACGCGACCGCGATCGGCGTTTATATGTTTGCCACGCAACTTCTTGGCGCGCTTGGCCCGCAACTAATTGGCAGGATTTCCGATATGAGCGACTTGCAGGTGGGCATGCAGGCCGCAACCGCCGTGATGGTCGCGGGCGCACTGCTGTTTCTTCTGGTGGTTTACTTCATCCGGCGCGATGGATTGCACCATCCAATCCTGGCCACGTTCCGTGCCGAGGATGAAGTCGCGCACTGATCTTCGCGTGTTTACGATTTTCTGAGAGGCACCCTGTTTACGTTGGAACTTCTACGGCCAGCGGAGCTACTTGATTCCAAGGCGCTCGATCAGGCGCATCACTTCGGCGTGCGGAACGTCATATAGCGGGCGCACATCCTCTTCTTCCAGCCGTTCGCGCAGATATTCCGCGGCTACATAACTGGCTTCGCGATCCGTCAAATCCCTGCCCGCCTTTTGCCGGAATTCCACAAACGCCATGTGCGCCAGGCCCACAATGTGGCCTTCGCCATCCACGACTAATTTGGCGTCGATGGTATCGCTGTGCCGCGTGGCAATGGCGTTCCAGATGTGCGAGAAGCTGCAACTGTAAACGTGGCCGGTAAGCTTGGAGGTCACATCGAAAGGGCCAATGAACTGGTTCATGGCGCCGGAATTGGCAAGCACTGGAAGTGAAGGCACGGGATTCCTCGTTTCGCGCAAAATCGAACACAGTTAGTGTCCAATCCCCGCGCTCACCTGTCAATGCCGCGGCCTAGACTCACAGACACAACGATGCATCGTTCTTGAATGAAATCGCTAGACGATAAGTTGGATGCCTGCGGACGCGGCAGCAGAGCGAAGGTTCTTGTCGAGAGTCGCCAGGGATAACCGCTCGCGACGTGCGAGTTCCAGATACAAGCTGTCGTAGACGCTGAGCTTCTGCACCCGGGCGGATCCGATTGCTTCGCGGGGGCCAGGCCATTCGGTAAAAACTTCGATGCTCTGGGAGAGCATCGCTTCCAATTGCCGGCAGGCGATTTCGATGTCGTCCGAAGTCAGCCTGCCGCGACGCTCGGCCATCACCAATCCGTTCGCCATTTCCAAAATCCAGAGACTGGGAACAATGGCCCGGTCTCCCTGCAGGATCATTTCACGGGCTCTCACCGCTTGCATCGGCACGGGGTCATCAACAAACCAGGACAAGGCAACAGAAGCGTCTAATACAAACGACTTCACATCCGGCCTTCTTCGATGAGGCTTTTCGTAGTAACGCCGGGCACCTTTTTCGCACGCTTGCGGATCTTCTCGATTTCGTCGAACACTTGGCGCAGATCTGCTTTGCTACCTTCCGCAGGCACTATGACCGCAGCCAACTTGCCACGCCTAGTAATCCCGATACGTTCGCCGCTAGCGGCGCGCTCCACCAATTCCGAAAGTCTTTGTTTGGCTTCAAACAGACCGATTCTACGCATAACTAATCACCTAGATGATTATGCTAGATGGATTGAAGAAATTAGTCAAGCAACGAACAAATCCTCGGATACATGTCACGCTTCGCAGGAGCCCAGCCCGTCTCCTACCGCGCGGCGCCGGCTGGCACTTCTGCCTGGGTATAGGAGCGGACCGCTGCGCCCACGCCGCTGCCGGGCGCGTGGCTGTGTCCCTGATCGACAAGCACCTTGTCGAGCGCCGCCAGCAGTTGCAGCACAAATTGCTTCTGGCTGCAAAAGCCCATCAGGCCCAGGCGCCAGATTTGTCCCTTGGTTGCGCCGATGCCGCCAGCGATCTCGATGTTGAACTCGTCGAGCAGTTGATTACGCACCTTCCCGTCGTCAACGCCAGCGGGTATCTTTACGGCGGTTACTGTGGGCAGGCGATCTTCAGGCTTTTCCACGAACATCTTCAGGCCCATGGCTTCCACGCCGGCAATTAGGGCATGCTGGTTCTGCTTGTGGCGTTCCCAGCGAGGCTCCAGTCCTTCTTCCTGAACGATGCGCAACGCTTCGCGCAGCGCGTAGATCAGCGATATGGGCGGAGTGTGGTGATACAGCCGCTCCTTGCCCCAGTAATTCATCGCCGTGGAAAGATCGAAATACCAGCTCTGCACCTTGGTCTTGCGCGTGCGGAAAACTTCCTCCGCGCGCGCGCTTACGGTGATGGGAGACATACCCGGAGGCGCGCTGATAGCTTTCTGGGAGCCGCTGAAGCAGATATCAATCTTTTCCTGGTCCACACGCAAGGGAATGCCCGCTAGCGTGGCAACCGCGTCGACAACCAGCAATGCGCCGCACTCATCCGCGACTTTGCGGAAGGGATCGATCTGCGTGATCACGCCGGAAGAGGTTTCGCCGTGCGCCAGGCCGATCATCTTGATCTTGCGGCCTTTTGACACTTTGCGCACGTCTTCCGGGTCCACCGGTTTGCCGTAAGGCGCTTCCACCAGATGAATCTTGGCGGGAGTGTGCTGGGCGATCACGTGCATGCGCTGAGAAAATAGTCCATTCACACAGCAGATGGCTTCGTCGCCCGGTTCGAGCGAGTTCAACACTGAAGCTTCGATGCCTCCGGAACCTGACGCCGACAACGGAAACGTGATGCGATTCTCGGTCTGAAAAACGTAACGCAGTAATTCCTGCGTTTCCTCCATGCATCCGCGGAACCATGGGTCCAGGTGCCCAACCAGCGGTGTCGCGAGCGCGCGGTACACCCGAGGGTCAATCGAGCAAGGTCCGGGAGTCATCATCAAACGAGGAGGAGGATTCAATTCGCCAATGGGCTTGGTCATAGGTTTACCCCTTTTAGAACCGTCAATGAACCGTCTGGTGGAGCGTTCAGGAGACGGCCCGCGGCTCGTGCTTCAGGAAGGGCACAGGAACACCACGGGAATACCAGTCTCCTCCACGGCAGACCGGGGTGCAACGGTCAAATTGGCTGGCAGGCGTCTCAGTTACGGTCCGACGACCCAGTCCTGAGTCTTCGCATCGCGAAGCATGTCACTTCAGTTCGGTATTTATCAGATTGGCAAGGCGGGCACCGGCCAGAGCGACGCGTTGCTGCGCCACCTTCTTGGCGGCCTTTTTATAAGAACTGGTCAGCTGAAATGGGCCCAAGCCGGTTCCGAGGGGGCTGATATATACATCCTGTTGGGCGTCTTGAAAACTCTCTGTCGCCCAGTCCGCTTCCCCGCTCTTGGCCGCAAGGGCCGGGTCCGGCGCAGGCAGTTTCTTTGCGGCACTGACCGCGCTTTTCGGCTTGTTACTGGTACCGAGCACATCATCCCAAAATGCGTGAAGTTCCGTTGGGCATCCAGAGCAACTCAACTTCACCAGATTTCCGCCCGCGTCTCCCTCGGGGTTGCTGGCGTCCACACGCGTGGAGCCGTGCAGCGGTTGATGAATGTCTCCCACCAGATGCAGCAACCAGGAAAGATCATAGGACTTCAGAGGATCGCTGGCGTTGGAGGCCAGCACGCCGCGGAACAATGCGATGCGATCTTGCGCGTTCGGCGTGGGAATCGCCGGAAGCGGGGTGGAGTCGGTGGCGAAGGGCTTATCCACAAAATGCCAGTATTTATGCATCAGCTTGTCGTCGTAACCGGTATTGCGAGTGGGATCCGGGCTTCCGTCAGGACGATTTCCATTGTCACTTCCGTCCATGGTGTAAGTTGAGTCGCTTTTGATCTGATCCGGCCAGGTCGCGGCGATCATGAAAATCATCATGTCTTTGTCCGCGGACGAGGTATTCGCCGGCAGCGTAGCCAGCCAGTCGTTGTACTTGGGATTCAGCTTCAACAGGGCGTTGGCGCGGTCGCGAGCGGTCGGCGTCAGTTTCTTGTAGGCCACGTAGGCGACGATCATGTGGCCTTCGTTGTCCCATGCGTATCCAGAAGACGCCATGCCAAGGCACAGCAGTATGGAGAGCCCTAAAACGACGATTCTTTTTGTCATTGGCGATTCCCCAAGGTCTGACTTTGGACGTGCGGCTAGGGTAGTGCCGTTTCATGAATAGTGCGTCAATCCACGGATTCGTTTCAGGAGAAATTGATTTTCGCCTTATTTTACCGGGTGGGATCGCCATTCCCGAGAAATGGCTTCAGGTTGGTTGACCTGCTACGACGCCGAGGCGGAGTCCAGCGCTTGGCCTTCGGCTAGAACCTTATCCGGCACATTGCGCAATTCGCGAACAAAGCCGAGCCACGACAGCGCCTTCAATCCGTAATAGGTGATGTCCACTTCCCACCAGTAAAAGCCCTGGCGAGCGCTGGCCATGTAGTAGTGGTGATTGTTGTGCCAGCCTTCGCCCAGCGTCACCAGCGCCAAGAGCCAGTTGTTCTTGCTGGTATCGCTAGTCGGAAAGCGGCGATTGCCGAAAATGTGGGAAAGCGAATTGATGGTAAAGGTGCCGTGCCACAGCAAGACCGTACTGAGGCAGAATCCCCATGCAAACAAGCCCCAGCCGCCGATCAGAAACATGGCTATGCCCAGCGTCGACACGGGCACCAGATAATACTTGTTCAGCCAGCGCAACTCCGGGTATTTCGCGAAGTCGCCAATGTAGTCAAAGCGCGTTTCGTTGTATTGATCCGACAGAATCCAGCCCACGTGCGACCACCAGAATCCAAACAGCGTGGGGGAGTGCAAGTCTTCTTCCAGGTCGGAATAGCGGTGATGGTGGCGATGATGCGCTGCCCACCACAGCACGCCCTTCTGCGAGGAGGACATCGCCAGAAAGGCAATCACAAACTGGAACCATCGGCTGGTCTTGAAGGAACGATGCGAAAAATAACGATGATATCCGGCAGTCACGAAAAACATGCGAATTTCGTAGCAAAGGAAGCAGGCCAGCACGTAGGACCACTTGAACTGAACGAACAGCACACTAAGCGCGGCAAGATGAAACAGCGCAAAAGGCAAGGAGGAAATCAGTCCGATGCGTGCCCCATTGGGCAGGGGTATCGAAAAGGGTCTAGCAACAGAGGCCATGCAGCTCCACTCCCGCGCGGTTCGATCACTTCTCGGTACGTGGTCACGCGCAAGAGTCGAGCGAACTCAGCGACAGAAAACCACTGGTTTCAGTTTACGGGCGCTGGTTGCAGCGGTCAAGCTGGCGGAAACGGTGTTTTTTCTGAAACGGCACGGGTGTGGCGTCGTTGCACCGCAGCCCGACACTAGTCGGGCGGGTTGTGCCGCAGGCTCGCTTCGTCTTCAGGCGTTATTAAAATTTTATTGCCAGTCTTTTGGCTGAAAATTACGTATGACCCCGGCTGCGTTGCTGCTAGTTGCTGCACTCGCGCCTTGGCCTCCTCTAGGGTTTGCGCCGCTTCCATCCACAGGGGAGCGCCGTCTTTGAGTACTCGCAGAATGTCGAACGGTGGCACCATAAAATCCCAGGTCTCCTAACCAGCTATCTCAAATCAATCTCGCCATTGAACTGCTGAATGGTCTGATAGCACTCGCAAGCGGATGCTTCCAGGTTCTTGCGGTTCAGAATCCGCACCGTGCCTCTGGTGTAATCGATGATTTCTTTCCGTTGCAGGCTCGCGGCAGCCACGCTGACGCTCGGCCTGTCGGTGCCCAGCATGGTGGCAAGGAAGTCGTGCGTAATGGCCACAACGCCGTCATCCACGCGATCCTGAGCCATCAACAGCCATCGCGCCAGCCGCCGTTCGATGTCGTGCAAGCGGTTGCAAGCGGCGGTTTGCGAAATCTGCATGGCCAGCACCACGGAATAGCGGCCCAGCGAAGCTTGCAGCAGCGGCGAAGAACGCAGCGCCTGGCGAAACGCATTGGCTTTGATCTTGAAACCATCTCCCGCGATTTGCACTACTTCGCGAACCGGGCTGCGAGTCAACCCGAACACGGCGGGAACGCCAGCAAACCCTTCCCGTCCCAGAACGGCGACCTCCACGGTCTTGCCGTCTTCCATGACAATGACAAGAGAAATCAGCCCGCGATTCGGGAAATAAAGGTAATCGATTTTGCGATTCGGTTCGTAGAGAGAGCAGTGGTGAGGCAGCGATAAATACTCCAGATGTGGCCGAATCGCGCGGAATTCACTATCGGGAAGCGCTAGCAAAATTCGGTTGCAAACAGGCTTTCCCTGGGGGCTGGTGCGCTCGCCTTCGCGAACGACTCTGAGGTTTCTCTTGAGCATGCCGATCCTTCGCTACGAATTTGAACAGGGATAATGCAGAACTAGGACCGCCGAACCCCTCTCTCACTCACCGTTGCGTTTTACGTATATATACCCACTTTGGTGTATTTACCAGCCATCCCCAAGATATGTAGGTCACCCGACACAGTATTCCGCGGATGGAAAAAACAAGTTCCAGGGTGCAATCCGCTCTGCTCGGACCTCCGCTGCCGAAGATAGGAAGCGAAGAGAGGGTTGTGTTATCGTGCGAAGGAACGAATCTGCCAAGGAAGGCAAACACAAATGGCCGAACGCCCGGTACTGGTTGGATTGATTCCTCAAGCGGTGGTGCTAGAGCCCGGCGATCAGGTCAGCTGGATTTCGGATGCCGGCAATCTGCGCGTGGAGTTCGACCCCAACCGTTCCCCTTTCACTTCAAACATTTTTCAAGCCCCCGCTGGCATGCGCTTGCTCAGTGGTCCACCGGTAGCCGGAACCAAGCCTGGCTCCTACAAATACCGGCTGTGGCTGAATGATCAGATGGTGGGACGAGGGGAAGTGATTCTCCGCGACAAGTAATGCCGGAGGCGCACCGGGGTGCCGAGCGCGCCTCCGCTGCAACTCTGATTAAGCAGACGCGCCCGAGGTTCCCAAGCCCTGCAACATCTTCTGCAACGCGCTGGCATCGGGCACTTGCCCGTTCGGCGAAAGCTTGTCTATGAGGTGAGGCAACAAGCTGCTCATCATCCCTGTCAGCTGACTTGGATCCATACCCGCTTGTTGAGCGGCCTGTTGTAATGCCCCACCGTGCAGCACGTTCTGCAACTGACTGGCGGACACGGGAAGATTCTGACCGTTGCCAATCCACGAACTGACGATACTTCCCAATCCACCCTGCTGGAACATGTTCTGCAGGCCGGCGATGCCGCCGACTTGCGGACTGTTGATATACGCCATGATCGCCGTTAGCGCTGAGGCGTGCTGTCCTTGTTGTGCTCCACCGCTTCCCGCCATGGCCAGTACTTCATCCATCAGTCCCATAAGTTCTCCTTTATGTTTTCAATCTCCGACAAAAAAAGAGAGAGCGGCCGGGCGGAAAACGACCACTCTCTCTTAAATACCCTGTTACTTCTGCTTCGCGATGATCATGTCCTTGATCTTGTCGTAGGTGGCTTGCGGGATGACCTTCTTCTTTACCAAGTCGGTCTTCTTGGCATATGGCCGGCCATCGATGATCTTCTGGGAATACGCCGCACCGATGCCCGGAAGGGCGTCGAGTTGGTCTTTCGTGGCGCTGTTGATGTCGACCAGGTTGCCGGCGGCAGAAGCTGCCGGCGTGGTGCTCTTCTGAGGCTGTGGGTGCGAAACAGCGACGCCTACACAGAGCATCACGACCAACGCGACGAGCAGAATGCGACTAGCGTTTCTCTTCATTTTCCTATTCTCCTTAAATTAACGAGCTGAGGTCCCTTGCTACTCTTTTTGCGCCGCGCGATATCCGGCCTTTTGCGCGTCCGCTTCAGTCATGTATTTACCCTGCTTGGTCTTGCCGTAGTACCGGGTTCCCGGCTTGTGGTAGACCCCGGAATCAGTGTTGACCCAGACCATGCCAGCGCTATTCGCGGGCGGGGGCGCCTGTTGCGTGGTTGCCGGCTTGCTCGCTGGGGCAGGCGTAGAAGCGGCGGGTGTGGAGGCGGGAGCCGGGGCCGGAGCAGCTGCTTTCGTCACGGGCGCGGCGGCGGCCTTTGTGGTGTTAGCGGTTGCGCCAGCAGCGGTGCTGCCAGCCGCGGCGGTTGTTCCTGCGGCAGTGCCAGCGGCCGCGGTCGAATCGGCGGCAGCCTTCTTTGACTTGGCCTTCGTGGTGGCTGCGGCGTCGTTGGCGGTCGTGGAAGCGTCAGCAGTGTCGGCCTTCTTGGACTTGGTCGACTTCTTGGCCGTTGAGGTATCGCTGGCTGCGGTGGAAGAGTCTGCCGCATCGGCCTTTTTGGACTTGCCGGACTTCTTAGCAGTTGTCGAGTCAGCAGTCGTGGCGGAGGAGTCTGCCGTATCAGTCTTCTTAGACTTGCTGCTCTTCTTCGCAGTGGTTGAGTCCGCCGCCGCAGTCGCAGAGTCCGTCGTATCCGCTTTCTTCGACTTCGTGGACTTCTTCGCCGCGCTGCTATCGCTTGCCGCCGTCTGGTCCGCAGCGTCGGTGCTCTTCTTCTTCGATTTGGAGGTCGACGCGCTGGAATCCGAGCTGGAAGCGTCGTCCGCTGTAGTCTTCTTCTTCTTCGACTTCGACGTGCTGGTATCGGTCTGTGTCTGGTCCGGAGTCGTCTGCTGTGCCGCCGCCACCCGCACGCAAATGTTTCCGGCCACCAGCAGGAATGCGAGCAACAGACTCAAAAAAAGAGGCTTGCGAGATGATTTCATTTCCGAGAGATCCTTTCACCCGAGCATCTCTGGTCCTTTACTGGCACACGAGCGGGTGTGCTGCAAGGCGGGAAGCGAACGACCACAAACGAGTGCTACGCGGGTAGTCCGTTTGGAATGCGCAAATGATGTAAGAGAACTACAGTGAAGTCAAGAAAGATTGAAGCAGAGAGCCCGCGCCCGATTGAACTCGAACTCCGTAGTCTCAGTCGCCCGCTGGTTGCACGCGCGCAAACTCCACCGCCTCGGCCAATCCGCGGCGGACTGGGCCAAGCACAAACGCCGGCACGTCGCGTTCGGGCTCCAGGGAGAGATTCGCGGCTTTGCGTGGGAACTCGTTGCGCCGGTCGAGTTGCAAGCCGGCTTCTTTCAGGAATTCCGCGGAAAATCCCAGGTCTTCGGCCCGGTCCACTCCCCAGAACCACAGCTTCTCTTCGTTGCGTTGCAGAAACTTCAGGGACTCTTCGAGCTTCTTCATGGCACGGTCAAAGGACGACGCCAGGTAAAAGACACCAATGTTCCACGCGTGGCGGGGATATTGCGCGCGGATTCGCACACAGTACTTGCCGGTCTGATTTCTCTCAATGCTGCAGCGGTAGTCATTCCGAACAGTCGAAGAGCGTCCTGCCATGGGTTATCCCTCTTGAGATTGCGATTTGCTGTAGCTTGTTCTGATTTCTGGTCTGAGGAGAACTGCCAGCGGGAGTGAGCTACGCGAGCAACCAGTAGCAGACTCTTAGACAGCCCCCAAACCGGACACGTATAGGCTAATGACTCGTTTGCCCGAGGGCAAGGGGGTGTGTCCTATTTTTTAAGTTGTTTACTGTCTATAGATTAGAGCCGTTGAACTCGCCGAAACCACGCATTTTTTCCGGCATCAACTTCAGCTTTCCTTCTTGCTTCATGCGCGCTTCCAGTGCCGTTCGGAACGCTTCCCAAGCCAGCTGCCGCTTGGATTGCAGCAACTGGTCTGTGATGGTCTTCTTCTGCTTCTCGAAATCCGCGGGGTTGGCCTCAGTTTTTTCCACCACTTCGTAAACCACCCAGTTGGTGCCGAGGTTCACAGGAGCTCCCACCTCTCCCGCCTTCAATGCGAACGCACCACCCAGCTGTTTTCCACTGCCGACGCCGGCGATGGAACCGGTCCGCGCCAAAGGATCGGAGATTTTGGGTTCTAGGCCCAGCGCTTTGGCAGCTGCGTCGAACTTTTCGCCGCTCTTCGCGCGCTTTTCCAATTCCTTGGACTTGGCAACGGCCTGCTGCGTCGCTTTTTGCTCCTTCAGGTCCGCCACAATCTTTTCTTTCACTTCCTCCAGCGTGCCCTGATGGGTCGGAATCACCTGCTTCAGGGAAAGAACCACGTAGCCGCGATCGGTACGAACGGGCAAGCTCAGCTCGCCCGGCCGCAGGCTCGACACCTGCTCGCGAGTCTCCTTAGAGGTTCCCAACGCCAAAATCGGGTCATTCGGTCCCAGCGCCGCCGTCTCCGAAACGGGCAAGTGATACTTTTGCGCAATTTCGTCCAAGGACATCTTGTTGGACTGGCGAATGTCGGCGGAAATCTTGTCCGCCACTGCTCCAGCCTGCTGGTCAGCCTTCTGAAGCAGCATGGGAGTCCTGAGAGAGTCCTTCACTTCATCGAAGGTCTTGGTGTGCGCGGTTTCTTTGTCGACCAGCTTGATGATGTGGAAGCCATACTGGGTGCGCACCACGCCGGAAATCTCGCCCTTGTTTAATGCGAACGCGGCCCTTTCAAACTCCGGCACCGTCTGTCCCTGCACCAGCCAGCCCAGGTCTCCCCCTTTGGCCTTCGATCCCGGGTCTTCCGAGTACTTCTTAGCCAAATCTTCGAAGTTCGCGCCCTTTTTCTTAGCTTGGGCCAGAATGTCCTCGGCCTGTTTCTTGACTTCCGGAACTTCCGCGTCCGTCTTTCCCGTAGTCAAGAGAAGGATATGTTGCGCGTGGAAGCGGTTGGGTACCTGGTACTGCTGAATGTTTTCCTGATAGGCGGCCTTCAGTTCGTCGTCGGTCACCTGGGTGTTCTGCCGAATCTGCGTTAAATCCACCAGGGCATAACGCACAACGCGCTTTTCGGGGATCTGGTACTTGGCCTTGTTCTGGTCGAAGTAAGTCTTGATCTCGGTCTCGTCCACCACGACTTTCCCGGTCAAGTCTTCCGGCTTGATCAGCACATAGTCCAGCTTCACCTTTTCGTTCTGGTCGTGGAACTCCTGTTCTATTTCCGCCGGGCTCACGCTAATGCCATCGGTGATCAGCTTGCGGAATTTCTCCAGCACCAGGCTGTCCCGCACTTCCTCCTCAAACACCGGCACGGTCAACTGGAACCGCTGGCGCACTTCGCGGGCGTAGGCATCCATTCCCACGAAGGTGTCGCCGTTAAACGCGGCAGGCACGTACTGCTTGATGCGGTCGGCGCGTTCTTTATCGCTCACGCTGATGCCAAGCCGCTTTGCTTCGTATTCAATTTCTTTTTGGAAGACCAACTGGCTGAGGATCTGCCGCGCATATAGCCCTTCCAGTTGCGGAGGCACCTGGTTTTGTTGGCGGATCTGCGTCAATTGCTGCTGAATGTCGGACAGTGTGACCGATTGGTCGCCGACCCGCGCCACTACGTCTGTGGCCGATTCCGCCGTGTTGCTGCCCTGTGGCACGAGATAAAGCAGCATGCTAAGGGCAAGAATGCCGATGATGACGCCGAAAAGTACACGGACGCCGGTTTTCTGGTTTTCGAATGCGCCAGCCATTTCCTGTGTTCTCCCAATTGTATGACCAAACTTAATATTATAGTCGATTGTGCACGAAAGCCCCAAATGCATTCGCGCCCGCGGTTAGCACAGCGAACAGCGACGCGCCGCGTTTTGCTGTTGCCTCGATTCTCGAAAGGCAAATCGCGCCTCGCCGATTACGCGTCACCAACTCTTCGCTACAGGAAATCCTTATTGCCGATTGAGGTTTTCGCCGTATTTGCCCAGCAAGAAAGACCATTATCCTCGGTTGTAGCCTAACAATGTTCGACGAATCGAAAGATTAATAGAACTTGTTAAGCACACCGAGGCCGGAGAAATCCGGCCTCATCCATTTTTGCGCCGGTTGCGCCTTGTTCCCTTGTCTCTTACGGCTGCTTCTGCTTTTTTCGTAATGTGCCAGGCCTCACACCACGAACAAAGATAAGCGCGCAGTTCCTTTGGCGCATTGGCGGTGGAGATTTGGTGCGCCGCTGTAGCCAGCGCTTCGCCTTCCGTGGCGTATCTCCTCTTGCCACTGACCGGGCATTTCGATTCGTCGTCCACCACAAGCCTTCCCAAGATTCTTCGCGAGTTGCCAGAACCTAATTTAGCGCGTTAGGGCTTGCTCGTCACTCCTCGGCTGGGCACCTTCCGCGCTGGACTTTCACCACCCCTTCCATCAAACTGCCTTTCGTTGCATCCAATGTTCCGAGGCCGCTATGGATAATTCCGCGGAACTGAATCGCCTGGTTCGCGAAATGAATGATGGCCCGGAGGCTGGCTCGGCCGACTCCTCGGCCACAGCCCGGCTGGACCACTGGTTGGCCACGCTGGTGTCGCGCGCCGGCAGTGATCTTCTGCTGGTGGAAGACGCGCCGCCTTGCATTCGCGTTCAGGGTGAACTTCGCAAAGTTGAATCCGACGTGCTCGATGGCGCTGACGTGGAGGCCGCCGTAGTTCCCGCGCTTTCCGCCCATGCGCTGCGTGTCTACCGGGAATCGTTGATCGCGGATTCTTCCTACCGAATTACCGGCGTGGGCCGGTTTCGCATCAATCTGCATCGCGAACGCGGCCGTGCGGCCGCCACCATTCGCGCCCTGCCCTCAAAGATCCCTTCCTTCCAGGATTTGCATCTGCCCGCGCCCGTCGCGAATCTGGCGCGACTGCCTCGCGGCCTGGTCTTGATTGGTGGCCCGGCGGGGTCCGGAAAATCCACCACGCTCGCTGCGCTGATTCACGAAATAAATTTGAAGGAAGCGCGACATATCGTGATGATCGAAGACCCCATCGAATACGAGCACACACACATTCGCAGCGTCATTGAGCAGGTGGAAATCGGAACTGATGCGCCGGATTTTCCCACCGCTTTACGCGCCGCGCTGCGACAGGCCCCCGACGTGATCGTTGTAGGCGAAATGCGCGACCCGGAAACCATGCGCATCGCGGTGGCCGCCGCTGAAACCGGCCACCTGGTCTTTTCTACGCTTCATACCACCGACATGGCTTCCACCGTGGCGCGCATCTCTGACTCTTTCCCGCTGGAGCGCCAAAATTCCATCCGCCAGGAACTGGCCATGGCGCTTGCCGCGGTGCACACGCAAATCCTGCTGCCCAGCAGATCCGGCGGCCGCATTCCTGCCGCGGAATTGCTGATGATCGGCTATGCCGCGCGGCACCACATCCGGCGTAACGCGCTGCAGCATTTGCACCAGGAGATTCCGCTGACCAAAAAGCGTGGCTCGTTCACGCTGGAAGAGACGCTCGTCAACCTGATCCATCAGGGGCACATTGATCGCGACGATGCCTTGCTGTGCGCCATTCATCCCGACGACCTGGACATCCTGCTGAAATCGTCGGCAGCCCACGCGTAGCGCCGCCCGGCTCCGACACGCAACCCAACGCCTTGAATCCGCGTCCAATCTGCAGCGACGCGGTTCTCTCGATTCGCTTGGGGACGAATCTAATCTTTGGCCAGTCGATTACGGAGTCGAATGACGTACGTCCCTTTCAACCACAACCTATCCGTATCCACTCGTTTCGTGCGCCTCTTTCCGATTGGCTGTCTTGCGCTTTTCATGCTTCTTAGCGGCGACACTCGCGGACAGCAGGAGCCGAAAATCGCTGTTGACGTAAAGACTGTCAACGTCATCGCCACCGTTCGCGACAAGCACGGCAAGATCGTCCCGGACCTGAACCAGGACGCCTTCGTTCTAACGGAAGATACCCGCCCGCAAACCATCAACTACTTCGCCAAGGAAACCGATCTGCCGCTGCGACTGGGACTGCTAGTTGACACCAGCCTGAGCCAGCGGCGCGTTCTGGATCAGGAGCGAACTGCCAGCTATAGCTTTCTGGACAATCTGCTGCGCGAAAAGAAAGACCTGGCGTTTGTGGTGAATTTTGATTTCGATGTGACGCTTCTGCAGGATTTCACCGATGCGCGCCCCAAGCTGCAGGCAGCGCTGCATTCACTGGACACGCCGCAGGTCAGTTCGCGTGGTAGAGGCGGCAGTGGCGGTCCAGGCGGAGGAAGCGGCGGCGACCCAGGCGGCAATGGAGGCGGCGGTCGCAGCGGTGGCGGGCGGCGCGGTGCTGGTACGCATCTTTACGACGCGATCTTCCTCGCTTCTGACGAGCTCATGAGCAAACAGCAAGGCCGCAAAGCGCTGATCATTCTTTCCGATGGAGTCGATCATGGTAGCCAGGAAACCCTGGCGTATGCTATTGAAACCGCGCAACGTTCCGACACCATTGTCTATTCCATTTTGTATGCCGACGAAGAAGGGTTCGGCAATCATCCCAGTTTTGGCATGGGGCCGGGCGGGCACGGCGGCCACGGGGGCAGGTATCCTCAGCAGCAGGAACATGTCGACGGCAAGAAAATCCTGGAAGAAATTTCCAAGAAGACCGGCGGCCGGCTGTTCAAAGTCTCCAAGAAAGAGAGCGTTGAAAGGATCTACGCGGAAATTGAAGAAGAGTTGCGCAACCAATATCGCCTGGGCTACACGCCCGATAAGGGCGCAGAGACCGGCTACCACAAGATTCAACTCGCCACGTACAATAAGGACTTGGTAGTGCAAACTCGCGACGGCTACTACGGCGGCCCGTAGGTTTTCCATTTGCCCAGAAGCAAGTTTTCACTTAGAGTGAGCTAAATGGATTACACAGGCATCATCACAATGCAGCCCGGCAAGCGAAGCGGAAAACCCTGCATTCGCGGACTGCGCATCACCGTCTATGACGTACTCGGTTACCTTGCCGCCGGCATGACGCACGAGGAGATTCTGAGGGATTTTCCGTATCTGACGGAGCAAGACATCCGTGCTTGTCTCGCGTTCGCCGCTGACCGCGAACGCAAACTGGAAATGCTGGACGCGTGAAGCTTCTCCTGGACGAAAACCTTTCTCCTCGGCTGATTGATCTCCTGTCCGATCTTTATCCGGATTCGACGCATGTTCATCAGTGTGGACTAGGCGGCTCGGACGACACCGCAATATGGGATCACGCCAAGGCGAATGGCTTCACCATCGTCTCGAAAGATTCTGACTTCGAAGCGCGAAGTGTCCTTCTTGGACCGCCGCCAAAGATTGTTTGGGTTCGTGCAGGTAATTGCAGCACCGAAGAGCTAGAGCATCTTTTGCGTTCCGCATTCGCAACGGTTAGGCAATTCATCCAGGAAGGTGAAGAAACGTGCCTCATCCTGGGTCATCAGCGAAGCAACAAGTAGGCGCTTTGTGTCGCGAAGCTCTTCTGATCTCACCTCCGGCTGGTCTTGCCGCACCACACGTTGTGAATCTGGCCGTACCTGCCGGCCCATTCGTTTCGCGGCGCTTTGCTTATGGGCAACATTAGCCGTTGCTCAAACGAGCGGCACGCAACACCGACCGACCTTCTATCGCGACGTTTTGCCGCTGCTGCAGGATCATTGCCAGGTGTGTCATCGCGCAGGCGGAATCGCGCCGATGGCCTTCCAAAATTACCGAGACACGCAGCGTTATGCTTCCGCTATCCGCATGGCCACGGAGAATCACACCATGCCGCCGTGGTTCGCCGAAAAAGGCGTCGGCAAATTTTCCAACGACCCTTCTCTGACCGATTCCCAAATCGCAACGCTTGCGGCGTGGGCCAAAGCCAACGCCCACGCAGGAAATCCGGCGGACGCTCCTCCGCCCCGCCAGTGGTCCACGCGCTGGACGATTCCTGCTCCTGACCTGGAAGTGAAGATGCCGCAGCCCGTCGCGATTCCCGCTGACGGCGAAATTGACTACACCTACGAGATCGTGCCCACGCACTTCACCGAACCGCGCTGGATTCAGTCGTCAGAAATCCTGCCGGGCCTGCCGCAAAACGTGCACCACGCGGTCGTCTATGTGCGCCCGCCGGATTCGCCCTGGTTGCGCCATGCACCGGTCGGCAAGCCCTTCACGGCTGCAATGCTCGAAACTCCCGAAGACCAGCGCGACGCCATGTGGACCGACAGCGACATTCTGCTGGTCTACGCACCCGGCAGCACTCCCGACAACTGGCCGACGGGCATGGCCAAATTCATTCCTGCGGGCTCCGACCTCGTGTTCCAGATGCACTACACCACCAATGGAAAGACTGGCCAGGACGTCAGCCGCATCGGCTTGATCTTCGCGAAACACCCGCCTCAGCAGCGTGTCTTGACCCTGCAATTGACCAATGACCATTTCGTGATCCCGCCCGGTGCGCCCGACTATCGTGTGGAAGCCCGCGGCACCCTGCCAAACGACGCGCTGCTGCTGAACTTCTTCCCGCACATGCACCTGCGCGGCAAAAGCTTTGAATACAATATTATCCGCGCGGACCTTTCCATCGAACCGCTGCTCCGCGTGCACTACCATTTTCATTGGCAAATGAGCTACCGCCTGGCTACTCCCATGCCCCTAAAAGCCGGCACCATGCTGCAGGCCATCGCGCGATTCGATAACTCCGCCGGCAATCCCCACAATCCCGATCCCGACGCGGAAGTCCGCTGGGGCGAACAGACCTCCGACGAGATGATGGTTGGTTTCTTTGACGTGGCTGTCGATCCCACCTTCGACAAACAGCGATTCTTCCAGCGCGCCAACCCCGTCGTCCCTTCGCACTAGCCCATCACGTCGCCCGCAACGAAAATGCGGCGGGTTCGCTATTTGTTGATTGACTACGCGGTACCTCGGGACTCTGCGCACCCGCAAATCACTGTGCTAGATTGCGAAATTGGAGCATTCACCGCTCTTACCATTGTGACGACGCAAACGCCCATCGAACCTCGACGACCCGCCGCTCCGCCACCAGCTCCTCCGGCGGCGCCTAAAATTCATCGCGTCGAAGTGTACTGGCACACCGTCACATACAAAACCGTCGCAATTTATTCCGTGCTGCTGTTCGTGATTATCATCGCGGGGCTTTACGTCGGCATACCTGATTGGACGAACATACTCACGAGCAAACTCAGCAAGGCCATTGGCAATCCGGAAACCGAGACCGCTCCAATCACCCAGACGCAAGCAAAATTCGTGAACCTGGATGGCCGCGTGCAGGTGAAGAAAGTAAATTCCGTCACTTGGGTGGAAGCTGATTATCACACCTCGCTGGATAAAGGCGACCTGATTCAAACCGCGTCCGATGGCGCGGCGCGTATCACCTTCGCCGATGGCACGGAATACACGGTTAAGGCGGAATCGCTGGTCACCGTGGAAGAAAATAACGTGACGCGCGATCGTTCGAACACCGCTGTTCGCATCAATACCGGCCAGGTCGATCTCGCCACGCCAAGCTGGAGTTCACCCGATTCCAAGGCTCAAGTGAGCGTGGAAGACGCTACGGCGTCAGTCAGACAGAACAGCCGCGCATCTATCAGGAACGATCCAAGCAAGAATGAACACGAAATTGTGGTCGCCACCGGTTCCGCGGAAGTGCAGCGTGGCCAGGAAAAAATTGAACTGACGCAATGGGAAAAGGCCAGTTTCCCCACCGGCGGAGCAACGCAAAAATCGAACGTGCTGGCGCCTCCGGCGTTGATCGCGCCTCTAAACCTGGCTCCTATTATTTCGGAAAATCCCAAAACCGCGCAGATGCGCTTTGAATGGCAGCCCGTTGACGATGCTGTGGTGTATACGCTGCGCATCAGCTCTACAACAATGTTCACGAAACTCGCCAAAAAAGTGGACACCGCCTCGACCAGCGCGGAAATCACTGGCTTGGAACCCGGCGACTATTTCTGGAATGTCACCGCTTCCAACGCCAAAAAAGAAACCAGCGAATTTAGCGAAATGTTCAAGTTCAGTCTCGTGGCCCAGGGCAAAACTCAGGAAATGGTTCTGGAAATCACCAGCACCCAGATCCACGGACGCGTCGCCGAAATTATTGGCCGCACCGAAACCGGCGCCGCCCTGATCATCAACGGGCAGTCCGTCGCGAACATTGCTCCCGATGGCACGTTCCGTCATTTCACGGAACCGTTGGAGCCCGGCCAGCACACTATTGTCGTTATTGGCTCGAATCGACGCGGTGGAACCGCCAAGCAGCAGGTTTCCATCGTCGTTCCGAAGTAGCGCCTTGCGGGCAGTCGCTTGCCGTTTTGCGTGCAGCAACGATTCCGGCGACAATGGAAGATTGCACAGCGGAGTCTGTGCGCGGAGTTTGACTTCTTGAGAAGTCTTTCCGCGGGGGGAAGTGGGAATGAATAAGAACGGTTACAACCTCAGGTCGGTCTTCAGTTTGTTTTCTTCCGACCTGGCCATCGATCTGGGCACCGCCAACACGCTGGTGTTCTCGCACGGCAAAGGCATTGTCGTTAACGAGCCGTCGATCGTAGCCATCAACAAATCCAACGGCGAAGTGGTCGCGGTCGGCCGTGAAGCCAAGGACATGCTCGGTCGCACACCCGGCAACGTAGTCGCCATCAAGCCGATGAAAGACGGCGTCATCGCGGACTTCAAAGTCACCGAGAAGATGCTCACGTATTTCATTCAGAAAGCGCACAATCGCCGCGTGCTCGTTCATCCGCGCATTGTAATTGGCGTGCCTAGCGAAATTACGCCGGTGGAAAAACGCGCGGTGCAGGACTCGGCCTATCGCGCGCGCGCCAGCGAAGTTTATCTTGTGGAGCAGGCTATGGCGGCCGCCATTGGCGCGGGCTTGCCGATTGAAGAGCCCTCCGGAAACATGGTCGTCGACATCGGCGGCGGCACCACCGATATCGCCGTCATCTCCATGAGCGGCATCGTTTATTCACGCTCCGTCCGCGTCGCCGGAAACGAAATGGACGAAGCGGTGATGCAATACCTGAAGCGCAAATACAACTTGCTGGTCGGTGAACGCACCGCGGAACAAATCAAAATGGAAATCGGCTCGGCCTATCCACTGGAAAAGCCGCTGACCATGGAAGTGAAGGGCCGCAACCTGATCGAAGGCGTGCCCCGCACCGTTACTATCGATGACAGTGAAATTCGCGAAGCCCTTAGCGAATGCGTCGCCACGATTTTGAATGCCGTGCGTGTCGCCCTGGAACGCACACCGCCCGAACTTTCCGCGGACATCAGCGATCGCGGTATCGTTTTGACCGGCGGCGGCGCGCTGCTGAAGAATCTCGACAAGCGCATCCGCGAAGAGACTGGCTTACCGGTTTCCATCGCCGACGATCCCCTGGCGTCCGTAGTGCTCGGCACCGGGAAGATGCTCAGCGACTTTAAACTCTTGCGCCAGGTCTGCATCGACTGAAGTAGTTGTAAGTTCTCAGTTGTAAGTTTTCAGTCAGCCGCAGGCTTTAGGTAATTCTGAATCTAGCTTGCGGCTTGACACACCAAGCTGAGAGCGGTACGCGGCGCAGTACTTGCGAGTTTCGTTCTGGGAATTTCGACTTTCTGTTTGCATAGGTTTTACTTAAAACTTAAAACTGACTACTGAGAACTTTTGTTGCCATGGTCGCCATTCCTTCAAGACACAAATCGCTCTCGCTGCTCGCGGCGGTCCTGCTGGCGCAGTTGCTGCTGCTCGCCGTTCAAATCAAGCGCGACGCGCATGGCCGTCTGATCCGTGTGTGGGCCATCACTGCCGTTTCGCCCTTCGAACGCTCGGGCGCATGGGGTTTCGATAAAGTCCGCGGTGTGTGGCGCCACTATTTCGCGTTGCAGGCCACTTCGCGCGAAAACGAAGCGTTGCGTGTGGAAAATGACGCCCTGAAGCTGGCCATCACGCAACTGCAAGCCAAATCCGCCGAGGCCGACCGCCTGGCAGAGCTTCTCAGCTTCCGCAACTCGCAAAAGGATGTGCCCATGTTGGGCGCGCGCGTCATCGGAGCCAGCGCCGGCACCGCCAGCCGCACCGTTGAAATCGATCGTGGAGAACGCGACGGAATCCGCCGCGACATGGCGGTCATCACTCCCGACGGCGCAGTCGGCAAGGTCATCGAGGTCTATCGCGACAACAGCCAGGTCCTCCTTCTCACCGACAAAGAGGGCGGAGCAGGCGCCATGCTGATCGAATCCCGTATCCAGAGCCCGGTAGTCGGCACGGGTGAGCCTTTGCTCAGTATGAAATATGTCGCCAACGACGACAAAGTGAATATTGGAGAAAAAGTCGTTACCAGCGGCATGGACAAAATCTTTCCTCGAGATATCCCCATCGGCACCGTGCAAGAAATCAAATCTGGCACTCCGTTCAAAACTATTCTTCTGCACCCGGCGGCGAAACTGAATCGCCTGGAAGACGTTATCGTTTTGCTTTCTCTCCAGCCGCTCGAGAATCCGAAGGATGCCAGCGCTCCTTCGTCTGAGCAGAACAGTTCGGCGCCTGGCGCCGATCCTTCTGCTCCCAAGTCCCCTGTGCCGGTGAAGCCATGAACGACGCCTACGAACTTCGCAGCGGCGACACGCACATTGAAGTGCACAAGTTTTTTCCCGGCGCTGTCGCCGGTGTCGCCATAGTCACGCTTATCCTGCAGGCCTCGTTCCCGGTTTACCTTCCCAAACTCGATATTCTCGATCTGCCGCTGCTCATCACCATTTATTTTGGTTTGAGCCGCCGGAATCCCTCCACCGGATTGCTTCTCGGCATGGTCATCGGCCTCGCGCAAGATGCGTTGAGCGGTCCCACCGTGCCTCTCGGCTTTTACGGCATCGCCAAAACCATCATCGGTTTTCTGGCCTCGTCCATCGGCGCTCGTCTCGACACCGAACATCCTGCCGCGCGCTTCTCCCTCACCGTCGCCTTCTTTGTGCTTCACCAAGCCATTCTGGTGCTCACGCGTCGCGTGCTGATGGCCCAACCCGAGCCTTGGTTCAACATGCACCTCGCCATCGCCGCCGCCGTAAACGCCGTCCTCGGTACCTTCCTCTACATCGCCCTCGACCGCCTCCGCCGCAATTCATAACCACTTTCGTCCGCATCAAATCCATGCTAAACTACGCTTGTCATATTTCGTCATATGATCATATTCGACGCTTCTACGCTGATCTTGATTGCCAAAGCTGAATTACTTGAGCCATTTCTGGGAGCTATCTCAATGCGTTCTGTCGTCCCTGTGGAAGTGCATCGAGAATGCTGCGAACGTAAGAAAACGTTCGACGCTCTGGTGATTCAAAGGGCAGTAGATGATTCCCGGATTCAAGTCGTGGCGGTAAAGGACCGAAAGTTGGTTAACAAGCTAGAGGAAGACTTCAGTCTGGGAAGCGGCGAATCAGAGGCCTTGGCTCTCGCTTTTCAGACCAAAGCGCGGCTTGTAGGAGTTGATGATAAGAATGGCATCAACGCGTGCAAGTTGTTAGGGCTCTCCTTCACCACCGCTGCAGGCATTTTGATTCTTTGCCGGGAAAGAAATTTGATCGGTCGGAGCGAAGCGCTTGCCAGAGCGGACCTACTTGCAAGATACGGCCGTTACAAGTATTCGATCGTGGAGGATTTGAAGGCGCGTCTGGAGGCATGCCCGTGACAAAGACGATGAGTATCCGCATGGATCGCGACAACTATGAATTCCTCAGCGAGCTAACTCGGGAGGAACGCACTGATTTGTCGAAGACTGTTCGCGAACTGGTCACTCGAGGTCGAGTGTTGTTGGCCATCGAAAAATATCGCAGCGGCGAGGCTTCCCTCGGCCGCGCTGCCGAACTTGCCGGTCTGCCACTTGGGCAGTTGATGACTGTCTTGTCCGATTTTGGTGTGGAGAGCCGCATCGAGAAAGAGGACTATCTGCAAGGGTTGCAAAATCTACGGAAGAGCTTGTAACAAGCCCGAAGAACTACTGCGAACGGACGATTCATGCCTAATGGCTCAACAGAAACTGCTTGAAGTCCTCATACTTGCTGCTCATGGCCCTCGACAGCTTCGGCCGCTGCAAATACTCCGCCAGGCGCGACGGCAGCGGCGGCGCAATCCCAATTCCCTTTTGGACGATCTCGGCAAACTTTGCCGGATGCGCGGTGGCCAGCACCAACCCTTGCGACGGCTCGGGGTGCTCCTTGCGATACGCTTCCCAGCCAAGGATGCCCACAGCCGTGTGCGGATCGGAAATGTAACGGTAGCGATCCCACGCCGCATGCATCTGCTTCAGCGTTTCGTCGTCTGTGGCGCTATGCCCCCAGATTTCGCGCCGCACATATTCAATGCGGTTGCGGCACAAATCCAGCAGCCGCGGAAAATTGTTCGGGTTGCCCACGTCCATTGCGTTGGAATACGTAGCGTGAGCCGGACGCGGCTGGTACTCGCCGGAAAGCAAGTAACGTGGCACGGCGTCGTTCGCATTTGTGGCCGCGATGAATCTCGTCACTGGCAGTCCGACACGTTTCGCAAAAATTCCCGCCGTCAAATTTCCGAAATTCCCACTGGGCACCGATACGATCAGCGGCACCGAGGCCACCGGCAGTTGCCGGTACGCCGCCACGTGATAGAACATCTGCGGCAACAGCCGCCCCACATTGATGGAATTCGCCGAAGTCAGAAAGGCGCGCTGGTTCAGCGCCTCGTCCGCGAACGCTTGTTTCACCAATCGCTGGCAATCGTCAAATGTTCCCTCCACTTCCAGCGCGGTAATGTTTTCTCCCAGGGTAGTGAACTGTTTTTCCTGAGCCTCGCTGATGCGCTTTGAAGGGTACAGAATCACCACGCGAATCCCCGGAACGCGCAGAAAGCCGTGGGCCACCGCGCTGCCGGTATCGCCGGAAGTGGCCACCAGCACGGTCAATTGCCGCGACTCGCCGCGCACGAAGTAGCCCATCAACCGCGCCATGAATCGTGCGCCGAAATCCTTGAACGCCAGCGTTGGCCCGTGAAACAGTTCCAGAATGTGCAGCGCCGGCGAAAGCGAAACCAGCTTCACCGGGAAGTTGATCGCTTCCGACACGATCTGCCACAACACTTCTTCCGGCACATCCGGCGTCGCGAAAGGTCGCACCACGCGGAAGCACACTTCCGTAAACGGCAAGCGCCGAAACTCTTCCAATTCCTCCGGCAGATGCCGCGCAATTTCCGCCGGCATATACAATCCGCCGTCGGGCGCCAGCCCGCGTAGCACCGCGCCTCGTAGCGAGGTGAGCGGCGCTTTCCCTCCCGTGCTTCGGTATCTCATTGCTGGTCTTCAGTCATAACCCGGCTTGGGCATGTCCGCGGCAAAGTTCTATCCAGTGTGGCGTAGCCATTATTTTGAGCCCATCGGAACAAGCTGCGTGAAGAATCTCCGCGGATGGTGCGTGCTGCTAAGCACGTTGCAATTGCTTCCGCACTTTTTCCAGAAACGCCGCGCCCGCCGTTTCTCCATTGGCCTCGGATTTTTCAGGAAGTTCCCGCAGTTCCGCCACGGCAACCGTGCAATGAGCCAACGCCTGGTAGCCTTGTCGTCGCGCCGCCAGCAATGCCGGATAGCAACGCGCCACCGTGTCGTGCGGCGATTCCCCGTTGCGTGGTTGAAACGCGCCGCGCCATAGCACCGGTTTGGGATCCGCTAAATAGCGTTGGATCAGAAGTTCGTGCTCTTCCTTGGACGCCGCCAGGTACACCACCGTCATCAGCTTCCGCAGACGGAACAGCAGATTATTCCCGGTGTAAATCACGCTGCCGGTGGTGTCCAGCACCAGTTCGCGTTGCGGATCTTTTTCCAGGCTCGTCAACACTTCATCCAGCGCAGCGATTTCTTCCGCCAGGTATTGAGACTCCCGCTCCGCATATTCCGGGCTGTCGGGCCAACCCATCCACGCGGCCACGCCGTTAATTCCCTGGAACCCGCCGTCCTGCAACGTGTGCGCCAGCCGCGCCTCAATCTGGCTGTCGCAGGAAATGGCCGGAATGTTCTCCGCTGCCAGCCGCTTCGTCCAATACGATTTGCCCGCGCCAGACATGCCTACCAGCGCGAGACGCAACGGCTTATTGGAAAGCGGAGTCATTCAGAACTAGGAATTGTACTGTGGTTTGCGCGGAACTGCGAAATGCAAAAGAACTATAGAGTGCAGCGGGATTTGCTAATGATTCGCGCTACTGCCTGGGCGCGTGCGCAGGAGTTACAGGCGGAGCCATCGAAGCGTCCTTCGCCGCAACGAAAGATTCGCGCTTCAACGGAACATCGCCATCGATCAGCGCGGTGAATTTCGTGTCCTGTGGAACAATCGCGTCTTTGCCGGAAGCCAGCGGCACCGCGGAATCGCCCGAAGATGTATTCGCGGAGCCGGAAATTTCCTGGTAACAACGCACCGTCGCCTTCTCGCCATCAGCCAAACTCACGGACGTAATGGAAAACACCAGCCTGCCACCGCGGCCAAAATGTTTTTTTGGTTCCGCCTCGGAGATCACGCCGCTGGCAATCGCACCCTTCGTCAACACTGGCACGCCTTCCACCAGCACATCGTCGACAACTTCAAATTCGATCACATCCCCGGCATGCGCCGTCGCGGAGGAAATGGTCTTCGTCAGCTTTACGTGCACGGGAGTATCGTTTCGCAGTGTGAGACCCGCTATAGTCGCCGGCGCCGCAACGTGAACTTCGCGTGGACGCGCATCATACGGCGTGCGTTCTCTCCCAAGCGGCTCAGACGTTGACGCTGGCAATCCACTTCCCGGTTGGTCCTTCAGCACTACGATGCTGGCGATCGGAACGTAGCCGGTATCTCCCTTCGCGTTTCGCACGCTGTAATAATTGTCGTAACGCCCGGTGAGCTGAATCACTTCGTTGCACTGCAGCGTGGCGCGAACTTCCATCGTTACCATGGAACTGTACAAATATACGTACCCGTCGTTACGCGGACAATCTATGCGGCCGGTGTTCTGCGCCCTACCGAGCGAAGGTGAGACCAGAAAAAACACTGCGGCCGAGCAAAGCGCGAAAATTTTCATCCCACACCTGCTGGCTAAAATGGCTTGAGCGACACTTCCATCCAAACGCAAAGAAGAGGCGCTGGCAAGGAGCTATCGTTTGGTACTGTGCATAAAACGGCACGAGCGCCATCCGCCAGAGATTTCCACAGCTTCTGATTTTTCCACCACGCATCCCGTTCCTTTTCCGGCACCACGTACTTAATCTTTCCGCTACCTGTACTTTAGGACGAGTTGCGCCTGCTCAATGCAAGTGCTACTTTGAATTAGACTTCCGCAAAATGACGGTGGCGGAAGTTAAGCGGCAATCTTGAATTTCGTGAGTGCGTTCGGGGCCGCATATGCCCCTCGTGTACCGAAGATTTCGAGTTTACTCGCTGCATATAAGGTTGTTGCGCGGGCGGGTTCCGCTCAGCCCTGAAGTACAATGGGCCCGCGCGCAGGGTTTTCGTGTCGTACTGGTTCCGCAACGATAATCGTTTGCCGCAGGTTCGGCTGGCTGCCGCCTCCTACGTAATCGTGGGCATAATTACCCTTCTCCTTCTGGGCTTCTGGAAACTGCAGGTCATCGATTCCGACAAATATGGGGTGATGGCAGAACGCAACCGTGTGCGTTCCATCCCCATCATTGCGCCTCGCGGACGCATGCTGGATCGCGACGGCCGCGTGCTGGTCGACAATTATCCCTCCTTCTCCGTTCTTCTCCTTCGCGACGATGAAGCTGCCGTCTCCAAAAATCTGCCCGCGATTGCCGATGGCTTGGGTCTCTCTCTGGACGATTTGAAGGAGCAGCTCGTCAACACGCAAGCTCTACCGAAATTTCAGCCCATCGTCATTAAGCCGGAAGCTACGCCCGCTGACGTAGCGTTTATCGAATCGCACCGCGCCGACATTCCGCTTCTCGAAATGCTCATGGTTCACCGCCGCCGCTATCTTCCCGGCGGTTTCATGGCCCATGCCAGTGGCTACGTCGGGGAAGTGAGCGAGCAGCAGATTGAATCCAGCAACGGCAAGTTCCGTCCCGGCGACTTTGCCGGCAAGACCGGACTGGAACGCCAGTACAACGATTTGCTGGTCGGCACCGACGGCATGCGTCGCGTCATCGTCAACAGCGTCGGAAAAGAAATGGGGCGTCTGGAGCAACAGGAAGCCATTCCCGGCAAACAGATTCAGTTAACGATTGACTACGACTTGCAGCAAGTGGCGGAAGCGGGACTAGCGGGCAAGCGTGGCGCGGTGGTGGCGCTAAATCCACAAACCGGAGAAGTTCTGGCATTCGCGAGTCAGCCGGCGCCGGATCCGAATGACTTTTCCATTCGGGTGTCCAAAGAGGAGTGGCAGAGGTTGAATGAGGATCCGGACCATCCGTTGATGAATCGTGTCACACAGGCGCAACTGGCGCCGGGCTCGGTCTTTAAGATCATCATGGCGACAGCCATGCTCGAATCGAAAACGCCGCCGGAGAGTTTCACCGCATTCTGTCCGGGATATGCGAATTTTTATGGTCGAATGTTCAAATGCCACATTTACGGCAAGGGCGGGCACGGAGTGGTGAATTTGCACAGCGCCATCATCCATTCCTGCGACGTATTTTTTTACAATATCGGGATGCGCATGGGGATCGGCACGATTGCCAAATATTCCAAGATGTTCGGACTGGGCTCCAAAACCGGGATTGATCTGCCGTCAGAAGAGGCCGGACTGGTGCCGTCGGAGGAATGGGTTCAGCGCCTGTTTCACCACAAGTGGTATCCCGGCTCCACCATTTCTGTTGCGATAGGACAGGGAGCGGTTACCACCACCCCGTTGCAGCTTGCCTATGCCATCGGTGGTATCGCCTCTGGCGGAAAGTTCAAACAGCCCCATCTCCTCAAAGACACGCCGCATGTGGGCGAAATGCATGTGGACCTGAGCGAAGACACCGTCGAGCAAGTAACCCAGGGGATGTATGGCGTGGTAAATGAAGGCGGCACCGCGGGCATGGTGAAACTGCAAGGTATTGAGTTTTGCGGCAAGACTGGAAGCGCACAGGTAATGAGTAACACCGAAAGAGGCAAGCTCGGAAAAGCTGCGAGCAAAGGGAAGGATAATGCCTGGTTCGTGGGCTATGCTCCGCGACGTGATCCCGAGATTGTGGTCAGTGTGCTGGTGGAAGGCGGAGAGCATGGAAATCTGTCCGCCGCCCCAATCGCGCGCGATGTCGTAAAGGCCTACTACGACAAGAAAAACAAGAAGACCCAGGGGCAGGTGACGGCGGAAAATCAGCCGCACCAGTTGCAAAAGAATGCCGCAAGCCCGGTGGCGGAAGCTCCCAAAGCAATATTGAAGCCGGAAGAAACCGCAGAGAGTAATTCCGGCGAACGAAAAGAAGAAAGCTCGGCCTGAGTGAACGTTTGTTGGTTTATTAGGATGAAGTTGTAATGAAAGATACACTCGGAACTCGCGATTACGATTGGTGGCTGATCGCCATTATCGCCGCCATCTGTACCCTCGGCGTGATTGAGATCTATTCCGCCACTCACGGCAGCGCCCTGGTCGGTATGCACACGCGCCAGATTCGCTGGATTATCGTTGGCACCGTGTTAATGTTCATTTTCTCGCGCCTGGATTACCACGTGATTCTCGACCAGGCACCCATTCTGTACATTGTTGGAATTGTGGCGCTAACGGCAGTGCTGCTATTCGGGCATCGCCGCTTTGGCGCACAACGCTGGATCCCCGTCCTCGGCGAATTCTTTCAGGTGTCAGAATTGGTCAAATTGATTATAATCATAGTGTTGGCACGCTTCTTTGCGGAAGTGCGCACCGATGAGCTTTCCTTGCAGGATTTGATCAAAGCAGGACTGCTTGTAGGAGTACCGCTCGTTCTCATTTTGAAGCAGCCCGATCTCGGCACCGCCCTTGTGCTTATGCCTATGCTGATCGTTGGCGCGTTTCTCGCCGGGCTGCAATGGAAACACGCGGCGGCTATCGTTCTTATCGGCCTCTTGATGCTGCCCGTTGGTTGGCACTTCTTGAAGCCGTACCAGAAGGAAAGGGTCACTTCGTTTTTGCATCCTGAGGAAGACGCCAAGGGTTCCGGCTATCAGGTCTTGCAGTCCAAGATCGCGGTCGGCTCGGGCGGTTTCTGGGGGAAGGGCTTCGGCAACGGCACCCAGAATCAACTGGGGTACATTCCAGTCCGGTACTCCGACTTCATTATGTCGGCCTGGGCGGAAGAACAGGGATTCAAAGGCGTGCTGCTTGCTCTTGGGCTGTACATGGCGTTACTGTTGCGTCTGGTGCAGAATGCCCAGCGTGCTAAGGATCGCGCGGGAATGTTTCTCGTCATGGGCGTAACAGCTGCGCTAGGGTTTCACGTTTTGGTCAATGTGGCCATGGTCATCGGGGCCATGCCGGTAACCGGCATTCCGTTACCCCTGATGTCTTACGGCGGTTCGGCCACACTGTTTGTTTTCCTGGCGATCGGCCTGGTGATGAACGTCCGGCTCCGCCGGTTCGTCAACTAGCCTTTGTCAGTGCCGTGCGCGCCCCTAGTTCAGGGGGGTGGTGCCGGCTCGATGGATCCGGCAAGAGCCGGAACATCTTTGTAGTCAATCAGAAGGATTTTCAGAGTGAGGATAGCATCGTTCGCCGTTACCCCGGGAACTTCCCGGCAACGGCCTAGCCTCGATAGCATGAGGTTCCTGCTTCACGGGTGCCGCTCAGCGGCCACTCCCTCCGGCTTCGAACGCAATGCCGCAACACTATTGTTGTCGCCCGCGTGTTCCGCTTCGCGGCGGAACGGCGCCTTGCCTTGGACCACTTCCTTTTCAGTGGGTCCTGCGGCGATGCTCCTTAAGGAGTATTCATGTCGAAAGAATTGGTTATATCCGCGAGCTCGCACGAGCGTAGAGTCGCGATTTTGGAAGAAGGTCAGCTAGTCGAAATCTACATTGAGCGTGAAAAAGAGTTCGCGCTCGTCGGCAGCATCTACAAAGGTAAGGTTACTCGCGTCCTCCCAGGCATGCAGTCGGCATTCGTCGACATCGGCCTGGATGGCGATGCCTTCCTGTACGTCAGCGATGTCTTCGAAAACCTCGAAGACTACGATCATGGACACGATCACGCTCATACCCCGGGAGACGCGCCTCTCCCCGCCATTGCTGGCGGCAATGCGCCCTCCACCATCGAATTGTTGCCCGGTGAATCCCTCGCAACCTCCGGTGTTCACGACGACGTTCACCTCGATGAGGCGCACGCCGATCACGCGCCCGTCGATGAGCCTCCGCAGGAGGAGTATCGCGCCGCCGAATTCCGCGAACGCGAAGAAGCCGCCGCCGCAGCTGCTGCTGGACAACATCAGGATTCCGAGGTTTCCGACGCCGATGAGCGTCAGCCGGAATCCAACGCCTCGGCCCCGCAAAATTTTGCTCCCAGTTACAACCCCACACGCAGCTACCCGCCTCGTGGCGGCAGTGATCGCGGCCCAGACCGTGGCGGCGATCGTGGTGGAGACCGCGGTGGAGATCGCGGCCGTGGGCGCCGTGGCCGTTGGGGCCGTCGTCGTCCCGGAGGTAGCGGTGGTGGTGGCGATCGTGGTGGACATCACCATGGCCAGGGTGGACGCAATCTGCCGCCCTCAAAATATGCATCGCCGCAAGGTGATCGCGATACTCGCAGCTACGATAACCGCCGTCCCAACGATCGTGTCCCCAGCGCTCCCGTGGACAAGGCCGAAGACGATATCGTTCTGCCGGGTGAATCGCTCGCTAAATATCGCGGCCGTCCCGTGCCTCCTCCCGTAGAGCCTGTGCGGGAACAGGAGCCGGAAGAGCGCCAGCCCGACTTCGAACAGCCCACTGCGCGTCCCGCTGTAGGATTGCCGCAGGGTGGTCCCGGTGTGCGCCGCCGTTCCTCTGGCAGCTTGCCGCATTGGGTGCTCGCCGACGCCGAATCCGACGCTGCGGAGTCCACTGCGTCCGAGGACGTTGCTGCTTCAGCTTCTTCCGAAGCCGCCGAGACTATTTCCTCTCCTGCCGAGGAACATCATGAAGAACCGGCATCCGCGCACGCCGCTCACAATGGCTCGCCTTCTCTCGATGACGAGCAACTCGCCGCTCTTTCCGCCAACGTGGTCGAAGCCAAGCACGAGGAAACGCAAGCTCGCGCCGAGGCGGACACTTTGGCTGATGGCACCGCCTTCGACGAAGAGGAAGAAGAAGCTCACGAAGCCGAAGACCATCTCCACGATGAAGAAGATCGTGAAGACGCGGAGCACGAGGAATCCGAACGCGCTCGCGAAGATGCCGAAGACGAAGCCGACCGCGAACATCAGGAAGCCATCGACGCATCCGAATCCGATTTGCACGAGGAACACGATTCCGAGCAGCAATCCGGGCACCAATCGGAAGAACACGAATCCGAGCACGAGTCCGGTCAGCACTCCGGCCAAGGTTCTGAGGAATTCGTCACCCGCGTGGAATCCGAATCCTACGCTTCCCTTTCCGCGCAGGGCGAAACCACGGAATCCGTCATCGAAGAGGATGCGGTTCTTCTTCCCGGCGAAACGCGCACTCCACGCGACCCCAACGCTCCGCGCGAAGAATTCGTTCGTCGCGATTCCGCGCGGATCGGCAGTAATCCTCGCTCGCGATTCCAGAGGCCGCAACGCGGCGGACGGGATCGTGGCGGCGACCGCGGCGGGCGTGGACGCTTTGACCGGCCTCGTGGAAGAGATCGCGGTAGTGATCGCGGCCCCGATCGTGGCGGCGACCGTGGCCCAGATCGTGGTCCAGATCGCGGCCGTGGACGCTTCGAACGTCGCGGCGGCCCTGGCCATAGCCATGGCCCGCATCGCGGACATCAGGGCGGACACGCTCCCATGCGCCGTCCACAACTCATTTCCGAAATGCTCAAGCCCGGTCAAGACGTGGTTGTCCAGATCGCCAAGGAACCTCTGGGCAAGAAGGGCGCCCGTATCACCAGTCACGTCGCTCTACCCGGACGCTTCCTGGTTTACATGCCGACCATCGATCACATCGGCGTTTCCCGCAAAATCGCCAGCGCCGACAATCGCTCGCGGCTACGCCGCCTGGTTGGCGAAGCGCGCGGCAGCTATCCCGGCGGCTTTATCGTTCGCACCGCCGCGGGCGGCGCTACTGACGACGAAATTCGCACCGACATCGAATTCCTCGGCAAGACCTGGAATGAGATCAAGGAGAAGAGCGAAGACCGCAAGCCTCCCGCGCTGTTGCACCGCGACTTGAACCTCGTCGAACGCATTTTGCGCGATTATGTCAGCGACGATTTCACCGCCATCTGGATTGACTCGGAAGAGGAGTACGGCAAGGTGGTGGAATTCGTGAGCCGCTTCCAGCCGCGGCTCGTCAACCGCGTTAAGCTGTACACCAAGGAGCAGCCGATCTTCGAAGAGTTCGGCATCCAGCACGAACTCGACAAGGCTCTCCGCGCCAAAGTCTGGCTCAAATCCGGCGGCTACATCGTCATCAACCATACGGAAGCGCTGGTCGCCATCGACGTCAACACCGGCAAGTTCGTCGGCAAAGGTTCCACGCGCCTCGAGGACACCATCGTCAAGACTAACCTCGAAGCGGTCAAGGAAATCGTCCGGCAGATCCGCTTGCGCGACCTGGGCGGCATCATCGTTGTCGACTTCATCGACATGGAAGAACGCCGCAACCGCGAAAAAGTTCTCGCCGCCCTGCAGTTCGCGCTCGAACAGGACAAGGCGCCCTCCAAGGCTCTGTCCTTCAACGAATTCGGACTCGTCTGCATCACCCGCAAGCGCACGAAGCAAGCACTGGAGCGTGTGCTCTGCCAGCCTTGCCCGTATTGCACCGGCTCCGGCATGGTCAAGTCCATCCCAACGCTTTGCTACGAAATTCAATCCGAAGCGCGCAAGATGGCTGTCACTCCCGAACACGAAGGTCCGAATCTTACCCTTCGCGTGCATCCGGAAATTGCCAAAGCCCTCAAAACCCGCGAGTCTCTGCTCATCGATGAACTCGAGCAGAACGCTCACAAGCACATCATCATTCAGTCCGATCCCACGCTTCACTGGGAGCAGTACGACATCTATTAGTTTTCAGTTGTCAGTAATCAGTTTTCAGTAAACCAAAACGCCCGGGTCCAAAGCCCGGGCGTTTTGCGTTTCGTGAGGGTTTTGGGTCAGCCTTTTCCGAGCGTCCGAAACGTTCCTGTAGCTCACCCCTTCAGGGGTGGGGATTTTCTCTTGGGGTCGCCCTTCGCATGACAACCGCAACCGTGCGACACACCATCCTACTGTGCAAAAATAACTCGAGGGCCCAACCAACAACAATGTCCCCATCTCCACGAAACGTCCCGCGCCTGAGCATCCTGACGATTCTCGCCGTGTTATTCTTCTGCCTGCCAACTCGCGCGCAAAACCAGGATCCCGGTGTCATCCACGTCGACGTCAACCTGGTCCTTCTGGACGCCACGGTAAAAACCAAGGCCGGTCAAATCCTCGGCGATCTGAAGCAAGACTCTTTTGAGCTTCGCGAAGATGGCGTCCCTCAGAAAATCGAAATCTTTAGCCGCGATGAACTGCCCCTTAACGTTGCTCTGGTTTTGGATTTGAGTGATTCCATCGGTCCATTCCTCGAACCGTTGCGGCAGGCCGCCCTCACCGCCCTTTCAGCTCTCAAGCCTGAAGATGAAGTCGCGTTGTTCACGTTTTCCACTGAAGCTGAACTGAAGGTCCCTTTCACTACCGACAAGACCGAGATTGCCAAGCAAATCGGCGACTTCCACGTCGGCGGCGCCACCAACATCAACGACGGCATCTTCGTCGCCGCCAAATATTTGCTGAACACCCCCCCGAAAGGCCGCCGCGTAATCATTCTCATCAGCGACGACGTGGGCACCTCCGCCGGGGGACAAGGCACGCACGACATCGTCACCGAATGCATCGCCTCAGACGCGGTTCTATACAACTTGAAAATCCCAGGTTACAACCCAGCGGGCACGCTATTCGCCGCCAGCATGGTTCCCGGTCTCGTGAACATTCACAAAGTGATGGACCAGACCGGCGGCGAAATCTTCGACGTGCAGGATGTGGCACATCTCGATCAAGCTTTTGGCGCCCTGATCAAGCGCATCAAAACGCGCTACACGTTGGGCTATTACACCAAAGCCACTGCAGCCGAAGGCAAGCCCCACAAATTGGATGTTCGCCTGGCCCCATCCTTCGGCAAAAAGGGCCACGACTACGTAATCCTCGCGAAGACGGGTTATTACGTTCACTAAACATGTAGAGGCGGCTTTACACCGTGACGCTCCGAGAGACCAAAATGTCCTGGCGAGCAAGGCTGGAGCGTTCCCGGTCTCCTGATAACTGATCGCTGATCCCTGATATCGTTCAGCCACTCGCAACCATTCCCGCCTCCTATGCACGCCATAGATTCTTTGCGTTGGACTTGCCGCGCCGCAACTGGCAACTTGGATATGCACTTAACACGTTCGCCCTGTAGCGACGTGTGACGAGAACCTCGTAGTTCCTCCCTGTAGCTCCTCCGGGCAACACGTCTTGCCCTAGGACCATACGGTCCTGCACGAAAACACAAATGAAGCGGTGGCGCGTTCGGCATTGCCGGTACGCGTATCTCAAAAACTAAAACAGGAGAAATGAAATGAATACACTATTGAAGAAGTTTGTCTCGAGACGTTCGTTGGGAATGATGGCCTTGCTGGGGCTTGCGGCGCTTGCAGGATCCGGCCCGCTGGCTTTTGGCCAGGAAACCGTTCGCGGGAAACTTACTCTTCCGGTCGAAGCCCGTCTGGGAAACACCGTGTTGCCGCCGGGTGAATACAAATTAAATGTAGCCCTCGTGGGAACCACGCTGTCCGTCAACTCCATTCAAGACGTCTACACTCCGGTGATGGTGATGGTAACCCCGCTGACAAAAGGCGGGCCCGTTGCCAGCGTTCTGGCGATGGCCTACAAGCCCGATTCGCGCAACCCGAAAGCCATGGATATCCAGCCGTACGGCTCTGGAAATATGATCCATTCCATCCCCCTGGATAATCTCGGCCTGGTGCTGCAGATCATCAACAATAAGTCCGCCAACACGCTGCGTGCCCACGGGCCGGAAATGGCTCAGGGCGTAGCCTCGGCCAAAGCCAGCGACTAAGACCTGAAAACAGGAAGGCGAGGACGAGCCTGATCTCCCCACACAAAGGCTCGTCTTCGCTCTTTCTTTTCAAGGCATTACGCGCCGGAAAAAATGATAGCACCCACGAGAAACTTGCATTGGACAGCGCCGCGCACAGCCTCTACGTTGGATCTATGACTATGAGCAACGATGTATTGGTGAACGAAAGCCGCGAAGTCGATTTGCTTCACGAGATCGGCAGCCGTATTGCCGCAGCCGATCCGCTTCATGAAGTTTTAGGCAGAGTGGTGGAATTCATTTCTGCAGTCGCAAAATTTGATTCCTGTTTCGTGTACGTTCTGGAGGACAACGAACTGGTTCTGCGCGCGTCCAAGAATCCGCACGCCGAAGTGGTCGATCGCCTGAAGTTGCAAGTGGGTCGCGGCATCACCGGATGGGTGGCGGAACACAAGCGCCCGGTGGCCATATCGCGCGACGCGTTCAAGGATCCGCGCTTTCAGTCCTTCAACGAATTGCCCGAAGACCGCTTCGAAGCTTTTCTGTCCGTCCCGGTATTGAGCCGCGACAAACTCGTCGGCGTGATCAATCTGCAGCACCGCGAGCGCCACACTTACAGCCAACGCGAAATTCGCTTGATCTCCACCATCGGCTTTCTTGTCGGCGCCGAAATCGAAATGGCTCGCCTGGAAGGCGCGAATTCCGAACTCTCCGAACAACTCGGAACTCGCAAAGCCATGGAACGCGCCAAAGGCATTTTGCAGCGCGACCTACAACTCACCGAAGAAGACGCCTACCTCACACTGCAAAAGCAAAGCCGCCAACGCAGAAAATCTCTGAGGGAAGTTGCCGAGGCCATCGTCCTAACCGACGAAATCAAGCGCGCCCAATCCAAGCCCGAATCCACCTAGTCGCCGCCCACCGAACGCGTTGGCTCATTCATCTGCTTCTTTCCCCGTATAATCTGACGGGGGATGACAAGTGACGCCACCTGTTATTTGGATTGGCACTGTCGAAATTTACTGGTCGGATGAGAACACGCCCAATGTGTTCCGGCCCGCTTTCACTGTGGTCACGACTTGGGCTGTCAGCCCCGAAGAGTTCCGTGAGAAATGCATCCGGATGTTAGAGAGCTACGGATGGAAACTTCTAGGCGTTGAACGGTCTAACCCGGCACCGGACAACGGTGAATTTAGCGAAGAAGTCGAAGACATGCTAGAGCGAACAAGAATCAATCCAAACGCAATTATCTACGGCACGTTTTATTCATACCCCGCAATGTGAATTGTAACCGCAGTACGTGACGCCCGGTTCCACGTTGACACCAACCAGTGCTACCCTTATCTTCCAGCACACCTTGAATTGCAGGCGGAGTCCCTCTAAGAGGACCCAGCAGTGAGACGGAGAATCCAGCTTCGCGAACCAGTCGGCGTAGCGCTCGAAACTTTGCGCGCGCACAAGATGCGTTCGTTCCTCACGTTGCTTGGCATCATTCTTTCCGTCTCCACGCTGATCGTCGTCATCGCCCTAATCTCCGGCGTCAACCGCTACATCGCCGAACGCGTCGCGAATCTTGGCTCCAACGTTTATCTGCTCACGCGCTTCCCCATCATCACCGACGTCGACGAGTACGTGAAAGCCAATCGCCGCAACAAAAAGGTCACCTGGGACGATTACGAATCCCTGCGCGAAAATCTGAAGCTGCCCTTGCGCCTCGGTGTTGAGCAGCGCACCTCTGGCAAAGTTCGTGTCGGTTCGCAAAGCGTCGACGACTCCAACATCCGCGGCGTCACCGCAAACATGGGCGAAATCGATCCCGTCGTTCCCGCCAACGGCCGCTACATTACCGAAGGCGATGACGAAAGCCGCGCCCTGGTCACCATGATCGGCAACGACCTGGCCACAAAACTATTTCCCAACGTCGATCCCATCGGCCGCGAAATTATGATCGATGGCCGCCCCTTCGAAGTCGTCGGAATCGCCAAGCCCATCGGCTCCGTTCTTGGCCAGTCGCAAGACAATTTCGCCTACATCCCCATTCAAACCTACTTCAAAATCTACGGCTCCTACGACGGCATCTGGATCAACATCCAGGCCCGTGGCGCCGAATGGATGGAACGCACCCAGGACGAAACGCGAGCCCTGATGCGCGCGCGCCGCCACTTGTCTCCCAACGAGAAAGACAACTTCGGCATTTTCGATTCAGCCACGCTCATGGACCTCTGGAAAAATCTTACCGGCGTGATCGCCACCGCCATGGTCGGCGTGGTTTCCGTTTTCCTGGTGATTGGTGGCGTGGTGATCATGAACGTGATGCTGGCCGCCGTCACGGAACGCACGCGCGAAATCGGCATCCGCAAAGCCTTGGGCGCGCGTCGAAGCGACATCCTGCTGCAATTCATGGTGGAAGCCGCCGTCATGGCCGCCGTCGGTGGCGCCATCGGCGTTGCCCTCGCTTACATTATTTCCGGCTTGACCACCGCGACCACCTCCGTCCCGATGTCTGTGCCGCTTCCCGCGGTTCTCATCGCCGAAGTGATTTCCGCCGCGGTCGGCGTATTTTTTGGCGTCTATCCGGCAAAGAAAGCCGCGGGCCTGCAACCAATCGAAGCCCTGCGCCAGGAACTGTAAGGACGAGACCACCATGGCCATGCACATCAGCGAAAACGCGCAAATGGCTCTCACTACACTCCGTGAGAACAAGATGCGCTCGTTCCTCACCGTGCTTGGCGTGGTCATCGGCATCACCGCGCTGCTCTCCGTCGTCTCGATCCTCGTCGGCGTCTACAGCAATGTGAACGATTACCTCTCCGACTACGGTCCCGAAACGCTGTTCATCTTTCGCTTCGATCCCGGCATTCATACCGGGCGGCTCACGCCCGAAGAGCGCGACCGCAAAACGCTCACCTTCGAAGATGCCGAAGCCATCGAGCAGTTCTGTCCCGCCGTTCGCGCCGTAACCGCGAGCCTCTACCCGCGCTTTGTTGAGGATGGCCCGCAGACTGGCCCCGTCACCGCGCGTTATGGAACCAAGGAAGTTTCCGGCATCGATTACAACGGCACACTTCCAGCCACCGAAGAAGTGTTCAACTCCCGGCCGCAGAAAGGACGCTTTTTCAGCGACGCTGAGAATCTGCATCGCGCCGATGTTGCCGTGATTGGCGCCGACATCGCCAAGACTTTGTATCCCGATATGGATCCCCTCGGAAAGCCCATCATGATCAATGGCGATTCCTACGAAGTGATCGGCGTCCTCGAACCGCGCAAGGGCGGTTTCGTCAAGGATCAGTCCGCCGACAAAGCCGTCATGGTGCCGTATCGTACCTATCACAAGCACAATCCGCAGGACGACGAGAATTTCGTCGGCGCCACCGCGTATCCCGGCAGAATGCCCGAAGCCGAAGACCAGATTCGCGCCGTGTTGCGCCGCCGCAGAAACGTGCCCTACGACAAGCCCGACAATTTTGGCATCTCCAGCGCGCAGCAGATCGCCGACCAATTTCGTCAGATCACCGCATCCGTCGCTCTGCTGATTTCTGTCATCAGTTCCATCGGACTTCTCGTCGGCGGCGTTGGTGTCATGAACATCATGCTGATGTCGGTTACCCAGCGCACCCGCGAAATCGGCGTTCGCAAAGCCATTGGTGCGCGCCGCCGCGATGTCATCTGGCAATTCCTCACCGAAGCGATTGTCCTGACAGGTTCAGGTGGCATCATCGGCGTGCTGCTCGGTGGCGGCATCAGCCTAATGATCAATCTCCTCGTGCCCAGTCTGCCCTCTTCCATTCCTCTGTGGTCCATCATTCTCGCCGTCGCCGTCTCCATGAGCGTCGGCCTGTTCTTCGGCATGTATCCCGCCATTAAAGCCGCCCGGCTTGATCCCGTCGAAGCCCTCCGCTACGAATAACTATTCGCGCAGTGGACTTGCGGCCTTCCGCTGCTTATCATAGAGACACGCTCCCGGGCTTCTTGATTCCAGGTACACGTCGCGGCCCGCTTGTGGCAGAGACACAACTCTCCGCAATGATGTTTCCGTCAGCAAAACTCTCAAGCAGTTTAGAAACGCGCGTTCCGCTTTCTCGAATATGCGCGCGAGGCCGGTCATCATGCCCGATGAGCTTTTCCTGTCCATGAAGCAATCCATCTTCGAAGGTGATCCCGATCGAGCCCGGGCGCTCGGCCAGCGCGCCGTCGCCGAAGGAGTCAATCCACTCGATGCCATCAATCGCGGCTTTGTTTTGGGATTGCACGCCGCCGGCGAACAGTTCGAGCAGGGTGAAATGTTTCTTCCGGACCTGGTCCTCGCGGGAGAAGCCATGAAAGCCGCAACCGCAATTCTGGAGCCGGCTATCCACCAGATGGGAGCAACGCGCGAAACACTTGGGAAAGTTGTGCTCGGCACAGTGAAAGGCGACATCCATGAGATCGGCAAGACTCTGGTGGGCACCATGCTCTCTGCCAGCGGTTTCCAGGTTTTCGATCTCGGCGTCGACGTTTCCTTTGAGGATTTTGCGCTGAAGGCCAAGGAACTTCACGCAGACATTGTCGGTCTTTCGGCTTTGCTGACCACTACGATGACCGGACAGAAAGGCGTCGTCGAAGCTCTCGAGCGCCACGGACTGCGACCGCGCGTGAAAGTCATGATTGGCGGCGCTCCGGTCACGCAAAGTTGGGCAAACGAAATTGGCGCCGACGGCTACGGCAAAGATGCTTTGGCAGCGGTCGCCTTAGCCAAAACTTTAATGGCTCTGTAGCGGCCGCTTTCAGAAGCGGGCGCCTTTAGAGGTAGACCAACGTATTCGCAGCCCGCGGAAAAGTTTTGTCATTCCGAACGGAGTCTGCGGAGTGAGGAATCTCTCTTTCTTGGGTTTACGTCGAAGAGAAACCACGAAACGGACTCGAATCGCGAGCAACTCAGAAACGAACATCACATGCCACCAACCTTCTCACTTCTCGATCCTCCCCTCATCGACCGCATCCTCGACGAAGCCTTTACCCTAATCTCCGACCGCGGCGTCACCGTTCAAGCCGAGCCCGCCATCGAATTGCTTTCCGCAGCCGGCGCCCGCGTGGAAAACGGCGTCGCGCACATTCCCGAATCCCTCGTCCGCCGCGCACTCGAAACCGTTCCTCGCGAATTTTTCCTCTACAACCGCTCTGGCGAAACCGCTGTCAACTACGGCGGAAACAACGTGCAGTTCGATCCCGGCTCTTCCTGCGTGCACATCCTCGATCCACACACGCTCGAACATCGCATGACGCTGGCACCGGATCTGGTGCGCCTCGTTCAAGTCGCCGAAATGCTTCCGCAGTTCGCCGCCCAATCAACCGCAGTAGTTTGCAATGAAGTACCAAAAGACATTGGCGATCTCTACCGCCTCTTTGTGGTGCTTCTGTATTCAAACAAACCCATCGTGACCGGAGCATTTTCGCCGCACGGCGCCCCCGCAATGATCGAAATACTTGCGGCAGACAGCGGAGGGCACGCCGCGTTTCGCCGCAAGCCTCGCGCCATCTTCGATGTGTGCCCCTCTCCACCTTTGCATTGGACGGAATTCGCCGCACAGAATCTCGTTGATCTTGCGCGCGCCTGGGTCCCAGCAGAAATCATCTCAATGCCATTGGCGGGCGCCGCTTCGCCGGTAACACTTGCGGGCAGCGTTGTGCAGCATGCCGCGGAATGCCTCAGCGGAATCGTCATTCACCAACTGGCTCAGTCCGGCGCACCCGTCGTCTGGGGAGGCGCGCCGTCGATCTTCGATATGCGCAGCGGCATCACCCCGATGGGCTCAATGGAGACTTGCCTGTTGAATGTCGCCTCCGCACAAGTCGCAAAATCACTGGCTCTGCCGACGCACGGCTACCTGATCGGCAGCGACGCAAAAACACTCGATGCGCAAGCCGGCCAGGAAAGCGGAATCGCCGCGGTCATGGGCGCTCTCGGCGGCATCAACATGATTTCCGGCGCCGGCATGCTCGACTCGTTGGCTTGTCACAGCGCGGAAAAACTCGTTCTCGACGCGGAATCCATCGCCATGGCTCAGCGCCTTCTGCGCGGCGTACAAGCCGGCGCCGAAACACTGGCACTCGACATGTTTGCAAAAGCAGGCGCGCATGGCGACTTCCTGAAGCTTCCGGAAACGCGCAAACTCTTTCGCCAGGAACAACACATCCCATCAAAAGTCACGGATCGCGGATCGCTCAACTCCTGGGAGCAATCCGGAAAGAAGGATGCCTTCGCTCGCGCCAAGGATCGTGTCAACGAACTGGTCGCCGCTTACCAGCGCCCGGAATTGCCGCCAGAAGTCGAGCGGAATCTGCGCAGCATTGTCGAGGAATTAGCGAAGCGCGAAGGCATGGACAATTTGCCAGCAGTCTAATTTTTGCGAACGTGGAAAAACTTTACCGATGACCAGCATTCCATCAGCCACGGAACACACGGAAATTCGCCGCGACTGGCAATTTTCCGTCGATGTGGACATGGTTCTGCAAAGGCAGGGAGCGAACGCCCGCAAAGTACGCTTGCGGCAGCCTCGGTTGGTCGCCTTGGCGGAACAAGCGATCGCCGAAGGACAATCGTTGATTCAACCTGCGGTTGCCTATCGCATACTGAAAATCCAGGAAGTGCAACCCGCGCTGGTGCTTTTGGCCAATGGTGTGCAATTGAAAGGTCACGGCATCGCCCGCAAACTCGCCGGAGCCGAGCTTGCGATTGCAACCATCGCCACCGTTGGAGCGGAAATCGAGACGCAAATTCTGCGAGCCACGAAGCAAGACCCGCCATTTGCTCTCGCCCTCGACGGATATGCGACTGCAGCGGTCGGTGCGCTGATCGTCGCGTTCCGGCAGTATTTTGCCGAACTTCTAGCGGCGCGACAATTGACCACCACCACTCCCCTGTATCCCGGAACGAACGACTGGGAACTGGCCGCGGCTCAGTCCGAACTATTTTCCCTCGTCGACACCGCGCCAATCGGCGTGAAGCTTACTTCATCGTTTCTAATGACCCCGTGCAAGTCCGTTTCTATGGTGATCGGTGCCGGCAAACAAATGCCAGGCACCATGCTCGAACCCTGCGAAGAATGCGGCGCATCTTCCACATGCAGTCACAAGCTATCGAATTCCTGAAAAATCTATATGTGGCCAGTCTTAAATGTAGCGCTGGCGTTCATGCCAGCCCGTTTTGCACTTGCGGAAAAACTGGGCTCTTGAGGGGGTCGGAGCTTTAGCTCCGACACTAAATGCGTAGCTATTTGTTGCTTCAGCCCCTGCGGAAATGCTCCCGATCGAGCGCTCGAATAAACTCCGGCGTTGTGCCACAGCAACCGCCCAAAAACGAAGTGCCAGCGTCAACAAGTTCCTGCGCCGAAGCCGCAAATTCATCTGGCGTGGTTTTGTATTTCGCCACCCCACCAATCATTTCCGGTAGCCCGGCGTTGGGCTTGATCCAGATTGGCAGCGCCGTAGCGGCCGCCAACCGCTTGCAAACCGGTATGAAGTCGCGAATGCCTAGCCCGCAGTTTGCTCCAATCGCATGAACGCCATCACTGGTCAGCGCTGTCGCGGCCTGTTCCGGTGTTGTACCCATGATGGTCCGGTCGCGATTCTTCCCCGAGTCGAACACCAGCGAAACAACCACAGGAAGTCGCGTCTCCAGCGCCGCAACAGCCGCAATGCGCGCCTCGGTCAGGTCTGTCATCGTCTCGATCAACAACGCGTCGGGACCTTCCGCTGCCAACGCGCGGGCCTGCTGCGAAAATGCATCCCTCAATTGTTCGACATTTACTTCTTTCGTCAGCAGCATCTTCCCGCTCGGGCCCATCGACGCAAACACCATCGCTGAATCACCCGCTGCCTGACGCGAAATTTTCACCGCCGCCCGATTGATCGCTTCCACTTGCCCTTGCAAACCGTACGGCGCCAGGCTGATGCAGTTCGCGCGAAACGTGTTCGTCAGAATCACGCGGCTCCCCGCATGAACATAGCTTTCCACCACTTGCCGCACCAATTCTGGCTTCGTCAAATTCCATTCATCGATGCACGCGCCCAACTCCGCTCCCAGCTTGTGAAACTCAGTCCCCCAAGCCCCATCCGTGATCGTAATCGTTCCCCGCAAACAATCCGCAAACCTCATCAAGTCGTCTCCCGCAGTCAAGTATATGCAGTCGCGCATCCTGTAGCTCATCCCTTCAGGGGTGAGGATTTTCTGCGGCCCACCGATGACGCCACACTGCTCACTGTCCACTCGCGACCATCGCCGTCACGTGTCATCCTGAGCGAAGCGAAGCATCTCAACCGTGCACCAAGCCACAGCTTCACTGGGTCCCCACACGCCGCTTTGGGTGTGGGCTCTTCAGCTTTCCCACCGTGTCACTCACCTTTGTGATGGATTCGTATTCAGCCTAACTACTCGTACCGCAGCGCTTCCAACGGATCGATCCGGGCCGCTTTCCGCGCCGGCACATAGCTCGCCACCAGCGAAACGCCAATCAGCAGCAGCGGCACGCTCACAAACACTATCGGATCCGTCGCGGTCACGCCGTACAGCATGCCCGCCAGCACTCGCGTCATCTGGAACGCAGCCACCAATCCAACGACGGCTCCAATCGACGAAACGATCAGTCCTCGCCCCACCACCAGCCGCAGAATTTGCAACTGGTTCGCACCCAGCGCCGTTCGCAAGCCAATCTCATGCGTCCGTTGGCTCACGGAATAAGCCGTCAAACCGTAGATTCCCACGGTGGCAAGCGCCAACGCCAATCCTGCAAACACGCAAATCATCAGCATCGACACGCGCCGCAGCATCAGCGAATCCGACAGCACTTTATCCATCGTGCGCACGTCGGAAATCGGCTGCTCCGGGTCCAGCTTCAGGATTTCGCTTCTCACCGCCGCGGTCATCGCCGCCGGATCTCCCTGAGTTCGCACCACCAGGCCCATGTCAAAGTTGGGCTGCTGCGTATGCGCCACGTAAATCGCCGGTTCCACTGGAGCATCCAGCCCGTACAGTTTTGCGTCTCCCACCACGCCGACAATCTCCATTGGCGTGTGCCCGGTCACGACTACCTGTCCAATCGGATTTTCGTTTATGAAATGACGCCTCACCATCGCCTCGTTCACAATCGCCACCCGTTTCGACTCCAGCGTGTCGTGCTCATCGAACAGCCGCCCTTGTCGCAACGCGATTCCCAGCGTATTGAAATATCCGTCGGTCACGGGACGATAGTCCGCCAACAACTCTTCGTTTCCAGGCAACACCGGGTGTCCTTGAATCTGAAAGCCAGACACTCCGATGCGGAATGACAGTATCGAGACGCGCAGCGGCAGAAACTGCACCGCCCCTGCCGAACGCACGCCTGGCAAAGCCTCCAGCCTCTCAACCACCGTCTTGAAAAACGTCATGCGCTGCTCTGGCTTCGCGTATTTCACCTCCGGCAGGCTTATGTTCATTGTCAAGATATTTTCTGTCCGTAGCCCCGGGTTCACGCTCATTACCCGAACAAAGCTTCTCATCAAAAGTCCCGCGCTCACCGAAAGCAGCACTGCCAGCGCCACTTCAGACGCCAGTAGCGTCCCGCGAATCCGTTGCGACCCTCCCGCGCTGTCAGACCGTCCACCAGCCTCTTTCAACGTAGTATTCAATTCCACGCGCGAAACTTTCAGCGCCGGCACCAGCCCGAACAGCAGGCACGTCACAATGCATATCCCAAAAGTGAACAGCAGCACGCGCCAATCGAACGTCATCTGCTTCATGGTCGGAAACATGTCGGGAATCACGCCGCGTAACAAGCGCACGCTTACCCATGCCAGAATCAGCCCGACGAACCCGCCGGCAAACGCCAGCACCAAGCTCTCCGTCATCAGTTGCCTGACGATGCGCATCCTGCCAGCACCCATCGCGCCGCGAATGGCAATCTCTTTTTGCCGCGACGCCGCGCGTGCCAGCAACAAATTCGCCAGGTTCGCGCAAGCAATCAGCAGCAACAAACCCACCGCTCCCAACAACACCAGCAGAACCGGACGAATCTTTCCGCTGTACATTTCCGCCATCGGAAACACCCGCACGCCCCACCCGCTGTTCGTCGCCGGGTACTGCTGCTCCAGGCGTTGCGCGATCATCGCCATTTCCGCCCGCGCCTGCTCCATCGTGACGCCGGTCTTCAGCCGCGCCACGATTCCATAAGTATGATTTTTGCGCTCGTTGCCATTGGGATTGATGGCCGTAGGCAGCCACAGGTCCGCGGCCACCATGTCGCTCACTTCGTGCGGCACGACTCCCACAATCGTGCGTGGAATGCCGTTCACGGTGAGCGTTTGTCCCACCGCCAAAGGATCGGAGTGAAACCTGCGTTGCCACAGCCCGTGGCTAATCAGCACCGCCGGCGCTCCGCCGGGACTGTCCTCTTCCGGCAGAAAATTCCGTCCCACCACCGGGTTGACTCTCAGCACTGGCAGGAATTCCTTCGAACACATCGCCGCGCCCACGCGTTCCGGTTCGCCCGTTCCGCTGATGTTCAATCCATATTCGGGAATCGCAAATGCCGCGGACATGTTCTCGAACGAATGCGACTGCTGCTTCCAGTCCAGATAATCGGAGCCTGTGGCGGGCAGTTGATCAAAGCCCGATTTCAGCAGCGTCTGCCAGACCATCATTACGCGGTCAGGTTCGGGCATCGGCAGCGGCTTCAGCAGCACCGCATTCACTACCGTGAAGATGGCGCTGTTTGGCCCAATGCCCAATGCCAGCGCAAGTATGGCTACTGCGCTGAACCCCGGATTCCGCAGGAGCGACCGAAGTCCATAACGAAGATCCTGCCAGAAGCGCTGCATGGTGACTCCTTATTGTCCCGCACCCTAGCACATCACCGTGCACCTTGGCGTTGACCTACGTCACACATGCCCGACTCAGCAAGCTACACCTGTGCTCCTGTAGCTCACCCCTCCAGGGGTGAGGCTTGTCCCTTTGGAGTGCAACGGCTCGCCGCCGTTTTCTCTCTGAAGCCCTATCTCCGACTTTCGCCCACCCCGCGCCTCCAAAAATAATGTAACGTCAGCTCATCCCAAGCAGTAATGCCAGATAGAGGGCGGCGCATGGACCTGCTGCAACGATTCGCGGCTGGCGATCTCGAGGCCTTCGAATCGCTCTTCCGCCAATACCAGGGCGAAGTCTACCGCTGGATCATGCGCATCGTCCGCAATTCGGCAACGGCGGAGGATTTAACCGTGGAAACTTTCTGGCGCATGTACCGGGCCCGCGCCCAGTTCGACCTCTCCAAGGGCACCCTCGGCCCGTGGCTTCGCCGCATCGCCACCAACGCCGCCCTCGATCATCTTCGCCGTTCGCGACGCGAAGTCCCTTTGCCCGACGATCTGCCCGCCACATCGAAGCAGCCACCCGCCGAGCAGCTCGAGCTTCGCCGCGAAATTCTTGCCGCCATCGCCCGGCTCTCGCCAACGCTTCGCGCTGTCATCTTGCTCGCTCTGGTCGAGGAAGAATCCTACGAAAATATCGCTCAGGCCCTGGGCATTTCCGAAAACGCCGTGCGGGTCCGCCTATTTCGCGGCGTACGCGTCTTACGAAAATCACTCTCGCAGGCAGGAGTCCACGCATGAATCAGCAAGAAATTGACGACCTCAAAATGCTCTTGAAGGGTTCTCTTCGCCCGGTCGGCGGCCACGAACTTCAGCGCGATCTATGGCCCACCATGCTTCGTCGTCTCGATCAGCCCGCTTTCCACGTGCCGTGGTGGGATTGGACTCTCCTCGCCGCCGCCACTGCCCTGCTGTTGTTTTTCCCGGGAATGATTCCCGCGCTGTTGTACCACCTGTAAGGAGGACTCGCCATGAACAAGCATCCCTATCTGCGCGCCTATCTCGCGGGAATCGCCGTTCCCACCGTGTTTCTCCTCGTTCCCATCACCGTCTACACCATCGGCCGTTTTGTTTATCACGACCCCACTCCCATCGAGCGCGTCATTATTTTCCCGATGGCTGTGGTTCCCAACGCCTGGGGAGTGTGGAATGTGCTTTACCGTAAGTTCTTCGCACAACGTCACGTTTCTCTCGGATTGTTCGGTGGTGCGCTTCCGCTATTGCTGTTCCCTTGCGGCTACGTCATTGCCCATTTGCTACGGTTCGCCATCCCGCGCGAAGTTTTCCACGTCGCTCCTTTTGCCATTCCCGTCGCTCTCATCATCTATTATTTCGTCTGGAAGCATATCGTCGGCTTCCTTAACGCCGAACTCGGTGTGGCCTGAGGTTAGAACGCCGCGTTCGGGAAAGCAGTGCTAACCTAAGCGCAACTCCAATTGGAGGTCAATTCTGATGCCAGACATGCAACGTCCGGGATGGAGACTCGAATGGACACACGCTGAGAAGAAGCTGGCTCGCCAAGTCTTTGATCAAGCCTATCAGAAGCAATGTGACGCCATCTGTGAGGAAGTCCGCAAGCTGGCTACTCAGGCGTCATCCCCCAAAGATCTTTGGAGAATCCACGATTATCTATCGGAGCAGCGCGAGGAAACTGATGATTTGTTCGACTACAGATATTCGGTCCTGACTACAGTTTTTGGTCGATTGCTGCGGCAGGGCTGGATAAAGGAGTCGGACCTGGCCGACCTCCACGAGGACAAGCTCGAAATGATCAAGCGCTGGAAAGACATTTAGTCGTGCCCAGAAGTACGACGGCGGGCTCGCGTCGAACAAATATCGGTATTCGCTAGTCGGCGCGCAGCATGGCCATGATGTCCATCTTGGCAATTCGCCGCGTGGCCGCCCAGATTCCCATCGACGCCACTAGCGCCAGAAACACAACCAAGCCGGCAGACGCTCCCCAATCAACGGGCTTGGCTCCATTCACCAGCGTCTCCAGAAAACGGCCCGTCAATCGTGCTCCGGCGATTCCAGGAATTGCTCCAGCCGCCACCACCAGCAAGCTTTGCCGCAATAGCATGCCCCGGAGTCGCGCCGGCGTTGTGCCCAGCGCCATGCGCACTCCCATCTCCTGGTTTCTCTGCACCACGGCATACGAAACGAGACCGTAAATTCCAATCACTGCCAGCAGCAGCGCGAATCCCGCAAAAACAAAAACCGCCGTCCGGTAGAATTTCGGCGCGGCGAAAATCTCGTCCAGCCGCTGCTCCATCGTTTTCACACCGAACACCGGAACTTGCGGATCCACCGACTGGATCGTGTCTCGCATGGCAGCAAGATGATCTTCCGCCCGGCCGTCCACTCGCGCCACGAACGTCGAGAAGAAGCTGCCCGGAGTGTCCGATGGAATGAACACCTGATTCGAATTTGCGAGTGTCGGATCAGTCTCATATTCCATCCCCTTCACCACGCCGACAATTCTCCATGGCCTTTCTCCCTCGCTCGTCAGCTGATGACCCACGGCGTCCTCCGGTGCGCCAAATCCCGCCGCAAATCGCTCATTTACGACCGCAACCTTGGCGCCGGCACGCACTTCCGCGTCTGTAAATTCCCGGCCGTACAGAATCCGCCCTCCCATCGTCTCGAAATATCCCGACAACACCGGAACCATCGTCGAGTTGAGTTTGGCGGGGCGCCCATCCAATCCAAACGGTCCCCCGACAAACCCCGAAGCGTACAGCGGAAGGAATTCCGTGGCGCTTGCTGCGCGAACTCCCGGCAGGCTGCGAATCCGGGCAAGCACCTCCTCAAAATAGGGCAACTGCCGCTTATCCAGCTGATGCGTCGTGCCATCTAACGAAACGTTTACAGTCACTACTCCTTTCACGTCATAACCGCGGTCGGTTCTCATCAAGTGCACGATGGCGCGTCCCACCGATACCGACCCGGCCAGCAGAATCATCGTCAACATCACCTGCGCGCCGACCAGGCTTTCGCGAACCAGCCGCCACCCGCGCGTCTTGCTGCCGCCCCTTGCAGTGAAACCATGAATGCGTCCCGCATAGACAGCGGGGAACACGCCAAACACCACCGCCGTCGCCACCGACACCATCAGCGTGAAACCCAGCACTCGTCCATTCAGGATTGAGTAAGACTGCGCCCCAAGCGGCGGCGCCTCAACCTGTGCCGCTACTAACGTCGTCCAATAGCCCAACAGCAATCCCACCAGCGTGGCTACGCACGAGAGCAGCAGGCACTCGGTCAGCAACTGTCTTGTTATCCGCGCGCGGCTTGCTCCCAACGCCGAGCGTATTGAAAGTTCCGCGGCGCGATCGGAGGTCCTCGCTAACAAAAGATTCGCCACATTCGTGCACGCAATCAGCAACACCAGCAACACCGCGCCCATAAACAGCAGCGAGGCGTTCTTCACCGGACCGGCAAGTCCGTCTCGCAGCGACATCATCCTTGGGCGCAGGCTGTCGTCGTTTCCTTCCTGCTTCGGCGCGAGCCGCTCCGCCTCCACAGCAAATGCGGCGCGCGCTTCTGGCCACGTGATTCCCGGCTTCAACCGCGCAACGGTTCCCCATCCATTATTTCCACCACTGTACGCCGCCGGCTTCCAAAGAACGGCCTTGCCCGGATAGTCGAACCCTCGTGGCGCGACGCCAATCACGGTCAGCGGGATTCCGTCGATTCTAATCGTAGTGCCCAGCGCTTTTGGGTCTCCGCCGAAAAGTTGTTGCCACAGTCCGTATCCGATCACCGCCACCGCATTGCGCCCGGGCAATCCCCATCCCGTTCCGTCCACTTCATCCTCAGGCGCGAATCCTCGCCCCAATACTGGCTGCGTGCCCAGCACCGAGAAAAAATTCCAGGATGTCTGCGCAACGTGCGCCCGGCTGGCCACACCCGCCCCGCCCAGGTTCACATCGATTTCCTCAAAAAGCGCCGTATCGTCCAGATACCCGCTCTGCCGCCGCCATTCGCGAAATTCTTTCGCGCTATCGTGTGGTGGAATGAATTGATGCAGCAGCGCCAGGCGGTCCGGTTCGTGAAACGGCAATGACCGCAGTAGCAATGCGTCGACTACGCTAAAGACGCCTGTGTTCGCGCCAATCCCGATGGCCAGCGCTGCAATCGCCAATCCTGCGTGCCACGGACGGCTGGCCCAGAGCCGCAGCGTGTACTTTAAATCCTGAAACACTTCGCGCGCTAACTGTCCAACCCGCCCGCATATCGTCGAGATGAAAAACGCGTCACGCATCCTGGGCCCTCAACTTTTCTTGCCCTAGGCCTTCAATCCCGATCTCGCTCTCCACGTCCTTGTTTCGTTGACGCCGACGGCGGAAACACCACGAACTTCGGCTCGGGCATCGGCTTCTCTCCCATGCGGTCTTCCCAAAGAAATTTGTTCAGTACTGTATTGTCTGCTGCATCCGCATGGCTGAAGTCCAGATTCTTGCCTTCTTTCCATTCTTTCGTGTTGACCTCATAAATCAACCCATTCTCGCGATTGCGGAAGTCCGCGTCGAATGCCGCCTGCGTCCCCGGTCCGCTGAACAGCGGCGCCATCACCGCCGCGCGCGAATCGTTCGCGTTCATCGGCGGCGCGCCCAGCAACGCTTCGATGGTGCGCACCATGTTCACCGTAGTATAAAAATTGTGTTCCACAAATGGCGTTGCCTTCCCCGCTTCCGCATTCACAACCGGCGCATACTTGCTGATCACCAGCGCCGTGCTGCGATGCGAATCCACGTGGTCGGGCCCATCCTGTGCGTCGTCTTCCAATATCAGGATCGCCGTATCGTCCCAATACGTGCTGTGCGAGATCGCCTCCGCCACTCGCCCCACCGCCAGATCGTTGTCCGCCACGGACGCCGCTGGCCTCGGCTCGCCCTTCGTTCCTCCTGCGGTGTGATCGTCGGGCAGCCGCAGTAAAATGAACTGCGGCATTGTGTCCTTCCCTCCGTTGCGGGAATCCACAAATCCGCGAAACTCATTCAGGAATTCGTCCACCCGCAACTGGTCGGGATAGGACACCTCAAAATCCGGAAATAGCGGATCGAAATGTCCGCGCAGTTCCAATTCTCCCGCAATATTTTTCGCCAGCACCGGAATGTTCCAGGGATACGGGCTCGCGCTTCCGTGCGGCTCTCCCACATTTTTCTCGAGCGCCTCGCCTTTCTTGATCAGTTGCCGCGGACACGCCACGCCTGCCACCTTAGGCGGCCCCGTCGTGGGACTCTTCGCGGCCCCCGGTTCGTTGCACCACCGCGTAATCACGTATTCCCCGTAATGCCGGTACGAAATTCCATGCTTCGCAAAATTCTTCCACAGATACCCGCCCGTAGGCTCCGAAGCATCCGGCAAATCATCTTCCGGCGCAATGCCCAAGAGCAACTGCCCTTCCGAATCGTACGTGTGCTCGTGTCCGCGGTAACCAATAGGCCAGGTCTTCTCCACGTAGTCCGAGATCGAAGCCGATGTCGACCACACGTGCCCGTCGCCGGAAACGTCGCCGCTATCGTAAAAATTGTCCAGAATCCCGAATTGTCGCGCCAGCTTGTGCTGATTGGGAGTGATCTCTTCTCCGTACATGGTGATGGACGGATCGCCATCCGCTTCCGTAATGTCGCCAAACACCTGGTCGTACGTGCGATTTTCCTTAATGATGTAAATCACGTGGCGGATTTTGTTTTCTCCGTTCGCAAACGCAATTTGGTCCGCATTTCCCTGCGCGGCATTGCTGACAATCACCTGCTTCGTCCACGCCACCAGATTCGTCTTCAACTCCGCCAGCGGTATCCGCGCCAGCGACCCGTGCATCATCGCCGGATTGTACGGATACTCCCGCTGACCGTCTTCTCCCGGCTTCAATGGCTTCTCATTCGGTCCGGATCCTCGCCCCTTCGCGCTTCCGATCAGCAAATCCTTCGCCGTGGCCGCCACCACCGTCGGATACCACTCCGTGGGAATAAATCCCACCGCCCGCAATTGCGTTCTTGCGGCCGGATGGCTCAAATCAAACACCCCGACGGAATCCGAAATCGCGTTCGCCGAAAATAGCGTCTTCTCGTCCGCGCTCAACGCCAGATATTCGGGGTCGCTGCCGCCATATTTCTGTCCGGGCAACTTCGTGGAGAGCGTGTACAACACTTTTCCGCCGTTGGTGTCCAGCACATCGATCTCGTCGCGATTCGTTAGCGCCACATATAGCCGCGAATCGTCTTTGCTTAACAGCATTGCCGTGGGATGAGAGCCTCCCTCCAGCGGCGCCGCAGGCTTGCGCAACGGAATCATTCGCCGCACATGCCCGCGCACAAGATCAAGCTCAGCCACCGCAGAAGCATTCCACAACGAAACCCATCCGCGCTTTCCATCGCTGCTCATCACCGTTGCATACGGCAGGGATCCCGGAATCCGCTTAAAGGTCGACAGATCAAATCTGTGCACCACGCGCCCGTCGGCGCTGTTCAGCAGCATCGCTTCGTCGGAGTTGTTGCAGGCTACCAGGATGCGTTCTTCCCCTGCACTTGTCCCCAGACTCAATCCCGCTGGATACGTGACATCCTTGAATTCGTCACGCCGCTCTTTTCCTGCCGGCACTTTGGCCCTCGACGCCAACGCCATAAATCGTTCTGGCGTCACATTCCCTTCGCTGAACACATACACCGCGATTCCATTTCCCGTGCTGCCCTTCTCCTTGCCCAGCGGATCCGTCAGCGACGCCATCGAGGCGTAAAGATGCTTTCCATCGCGACTGAAAGTCAAACCGTGAAAATACGTCTGCTTCGCGTCGCTGCCCAACCGATCATCCGGAAAATCCCTCAGCGCATTCGTCTCCAGATTCAGTACCGAAATCGATTGCTTTTCGCCAGACGTGTACGCCCCGTAGCCACTATGCAGAAGTACCGCGTAGCGCCCGTCGGGTGACATCGCCATCACCGTTGGAAAGTTGTTCGTCCGTTGCGGATTTCCCGGCACTTCTCCCAACAGTTTCGCGTTGGGCATCTGCGTCTGCGCTGCAACAGCCGTTGCATCCTGCGCGAAGAGTGAATATGGAGAGGCAAAAAGAATCAGCGGGATTAAAAGTCTGAATGCTCGATGATGGCGGCCCATCGCCGCATTATAGGAGATTTCCCGTTTCGCGGTTTTGAAACTTCTTTCATCCGCCGCATTCGCTCAGCTGCCCGAATAGCGCTGTTCCTTCCAAGGATCGCCGTACGCGTGGTACCCGTTGCGCTCCCAAAAGCCCAGCTCGTCGTGGTTCAGCAGCGTGAATCCGCGCACCCACTTCACGCTTTTCCACGCATACAACTGCGGCACCACCAACCGCAACGGTCCGCCATGCTCCGCCGGCAGCACTTCGCCATCGTGTTCGAACGCAAACAACACGTCGGGCCGCTCCAGATCCATCAACGGCACATTTGCCGTGTAGCCCTCTTCCGCCAGCACCAGCACATGCTCCGCGCCCGGCTTCACCTTCACCCGCTTCAACACTTCCGTGAACAGCACGCCCTTCCACCGATTGTCCAGCCGGCTCCATCGCGTCACGCAATGAAAATCCGAAGTCACTTCCACCAGCGGCAGCGCGCGAAATTCCTGCCACGTCAATCGCAGCGGCTCTTCCACCAACCCGTCGATCCTGAAGTCCCATCGCGCCGCATCAAATCGCGGCACGCCGCCCGCATGCAGCACCGGCCACTTAATCGTCAGCGACTGGCCCGGCGGTAGCCGTCCTTCCGCCCTCGCTTTCTTTTCTTTTTTCCGTCTTCCCCCATCGTCTCCAAATAAAGCCATAGCGCTTTTACTCCCAGCCCATTAGATAGGCCAAATCATAAAAAGTTTCCGACCGGTGCCGCATTCACGAGTCACCAGCCACGGGTCACGAGTCACTTCCCCGTATGCTATCCTCTTCCCATGCCCGCTCAAACTCTCGACGGTCTGAAAATCCGCGACGAAATTTTTGCCGAGCTCAAACAGGACATTGCCCGCCTTCACTCTCAAGGGATTCGCCCGGGTCTCGCCGCCGTTCTTGTCGGCGAGAATCCCGCGTCGCACATCTACGTCAAAAGCAAAATCGCTGCGTGCGAACAGCTCGGCATGGCCCACTGGCTTCATTCCCCTCCCGCCAATGCTTCCACCGACTACATGCTTCAACTCGTCGCCGATCTCAATAATGACGACAATGTCGACGGCATCCTCATCCAGCTCCCACTTCCCCCTCAGATCGATTCCAAGCGCGTTCTCGAAGCGGTCTCTCCGGACAAAGACGTTGACGGCTTCCATCCCATGAATCTCGGCAAGCTCGTCACCAATCGCCCCGGACTCGTCGCCTGCACCCCCGCCGGCTGCATGGAGATTCTTCGCCGCTATCAAATCCCTATCGAAGGCACCAACGCCGTCGTGCTCGGTCGCAGTGACATCGTCGGCAAGCCCATGGCCCTTCTGTTGATGCACGCCAACGCTACCGTCACCATCTGTCATTCTAAAACGCGCGATCTTCCCGAAATTGTTCGTCGCGCCAACATTCTCGTTGCCGCCATGGGCAAAGCCGGCTTCGTCGAGCCAGACTGGATCGGCTCCGGCACGGCGGTCATTGATGTCGGCACAAATAAGGTTACCGATCCCGCGGAAGCCGCGCGCTTGCTGAAAAACTCTCTGCCGCGCCTGGAAAAGTTCCGCCAGAAAGGCAGCGTTCTCATCGGCGACGTTCACCCAGACGCCGTTCACACGGCCGGATTTCTCACTCCGGTTCCCGGCGGCGTCGGACCCATGACCATCACTATGCTCATGAGCAACACGGTGAAAGCTGCCCGCCTCCGCCGCACTAAAGCTCTGGCAGGACAAGCCTCCCTCGCATGAATCATGCTTAAACTCGGCCTAACCGGCGGTATCGCCAGCGGCAAGAGCGCCGTCGCCTCCATGCTTCGAGAACTGGGCTTCCCGGTTCTCGACGCCGACTCCATCTCTCACCGTTTGATGGAACCCGGTCAGCCAGCCCACGACGAAATCCTTCGCGAATTCGGGCCAGATGTCGCCAACGCTTCGGGCCGCATCGACCGCGCCAAACTCGCCGCCGTCGTATTCGCCGACCCCGGCAAACTCGCTCGTCTCAACGCCATTCTCCATCCTCGCGTCGAGCAAACCATGCTCCTGCAGTTCGATGCGTGGCAACGCTCCGGCTTTCGCGACGCGGTCTTCGTCGAAGCCGCTCTGCTCGTCGAAGCCGGTTTCACCAAACATCTCGATGGACTCGTGGTCACCTTCTGTACTCCCGCCCAGCAACTCGAACGCCTCCTCGCTCGCGGCATGAGCGAACTCGAAGCCCGCCGCCGCATCGCCGCCCAGCTTCCCATCGACGAAAAACTGCGCCATGCCACTTACACCATAGACTGCTCGCGCTCCCTCGACGACACTCGGGCCCAAGTCGCATCCCTCGCCGGCAAGCTTCACAAAAAGAAATAGCCTTTGGAGTGCGGTGGCTAGCCACCGCTTTTGCAGTTGACGCCAAAAAGTGGCGAAGTGATTGGGGTTAACCAAATGTATAGCGAAACCCGTAAGTACCATTGCCCTCCTGACTCCCGATGATACGATTCCTCCGTTGGACCTCCCGGCCCTGAGGACATCGCCATGGCAGAAACGCCCCTGCTGCGCCGGAAGGAAGTTCGCGTCCCTTTGAAGATGTTCGTTAACCTTAGTACTACAAACAATCCCTCCTTCGAAATCGCTCCTACCATCGACATCAGTTGTCACGGTGCCAGAGTCCTCACCGCGCGAAATTGGCCGCTCAACGAACAGCTCTTCATCCGTTCGATTCGCGGAAGTCACAAATCCGTCGGCCGTGTTGCCCATTGCGAACCGTATTCGCCCAGCCGCTTTGTCATTGGCGTGGAAATCTATTCGCCGGGTGACTGGACGGTCGCAACGCGCTAACTTTGCAGAAGCACTGGAGTTGCGACCCCGCTGTTCTTCAGGTCGATAACCCCCCTACAGCAAACTACCTATAGACCGGCTTCACGTGGCTGTTGTATAAACAAGCGCTTTTCCGGGGTAGTCCCGTCAGGTCACCAAACTGGCAAACCCCGGCCGCGCTTCATTCTCTTCCGTAACCGAAACGGCCTCGCCACCCGGATAGAAAGAGGAAACATTCCAATGACAGAACTGTGCAACTGCAAAGGGGATTCTGTGGCCCAACGGCACGCGAAACTCACGCGGCATCTGATCGCATTGGCCGCGTGCTTGTTCGTCGGCCTTTGGGCCTTGTCCAGTCCATGCTTGGCCGACGATCTTTTTGTCGGCAATTTCTTCGGTGACGACTCTAAAATCTTGCAATATAACGCCACGACTGGCGCATTTATCGGCCAGTTTGGTCCAGCTAACTCATTTCCTTTGGGGGCCGCATTCGGCCCCGATGGAAATTTCTATGCGACCAACTCCAATATCGACGTCGTGCTCCAACAGAACGGCAACACTGGCGCATTCATTAGTAACTTTGCCTCCGTCGGAGATGCCGCTGGGTTAGTTTTTGGCCCGAACAATAACCTCTTCGTCGTTAGTTCCAGCGATCCTGGCGCTCTCACCGTGCTCAACGCTACCACTGGCGCCCTCAAAACCACCGTTGATGCTGGCGGCCTTCTTTCTGATCCCGAAGGCGTTACCATCGGTCCCGACAAGAACATCTATGTCGCCAATACCGATAACAACAACGTTCTCAAGTTCAACGGAACCACCGGTGCGTTCATCGGCAAATTTGTCACTGATGGCAGCGGTGGGCTAAATGGACCGCGCGGCGTCGCCTTTGGCCCCAATGGCAACCTCTTCGTAACCAGCCAGAGCAGCAACCAGGTGATGGAATACGACGGGACCACCGGCGCTTTCATATCTGTCTTTGTCAACATAACCTCTGGCGACCCTGGCGCTCTCAGCCTTCCCCGCGACCTCGCCTTTGGTCCTGATGGCAACCTCTATGTCGCCAGCTTTGGCTCCGGCGACGTCTTCCGCTACAACGGCTCAACCGGCGCTTTCATGGATGATTTCATTCCCGTAGGCACCGGAGACCTCAATGGCCCCACGTTCCTTCTCTTCGGCGAACCCAGCTCCGTCACCACTCCGGAGCCTTCCACACTAGGCCTGCTTGCCTGTGGCTTAGTTGCCTTGGTCGCGTGGAAACGCAAGAGTATCCACGCCCGAGCTCCAGCAAGCTGCTAGCACAAGCGACTCTCTCCGTGGCCCATCCTTGCGCTCTGAACCGCAAGGATGGGCCAATTTTTGGGCTGTCCGTGAGCGGTCTACCGACACACACTATTTCTCCAACAATTTCATCCATTTCCTGATGACCGCGCGCAAATCCTTCTCCTTAGACTGCACGTCCTTCGCGCTGTAAAACATCGCCAATCTTCTTCCATCCGCGTAGTCGCCTTCCAATAATCCGGACTTGTCTTCCACCTTCGCTCCACTCGGAAATACCAGACGAATGCAATCCTTCTTGAACAAATTGAATACCACGATGTACCGCCGGTACTCCTTCGGGTTCGTCGGCTTCATTTTCCCGGAATAAAAAAACGTCGGCGCGTTCCACTTGATCTCTTGTCCGATTTCCTTGTGCGTGCTCAAAATGATTTTCCGCAAATCCGCCACCACCTTCGTCAGTGGGTGCTTCAGCTTGCTCATATACGCATCAACCTTCTCGGGCTCCGATGCTTTGCTGGTCATCTCTGTCGTTTTTGGCATATTCATCCACCTTGTTCACAGTTTGCTCGGGGAACGCCTGTTGCACATTTGACGTCTCATCCGCCGAAACGGTGCTGCATCTTATAGAACCTGCTCAGCACCGTCAATCATGATTGGGCTGTTCGCGGCTCGTCGGTTATAGTATTCGTTCTCATGTTTGAAAAACTTCGTTCCCGTCTGAAAAAGAATCCGCGCGTTACCGGATTGCGTCTCTCACTTGCCGAAAAATTTCTTCCTGCCGACTACTTTGTGCAACTCCGGCCGCCCTATGCCACCCGCACATGGGAAGCCGATCGCCGTCATTACGATGAAAAGCACGACTGGGACAATTTTCGTGACGGCAATCGCGTTCTGCAGGCCCACGTGATTCTGGATCGCGTCAAACGTTGCACTTCCGGCGACTACGCTGAACTTGGAACCTATCAGGGCAACTACGCCCGCATCATTTATTCTCAAATGGTGGAAGGCGCCAGTCTCTACTGCTTCGATACCTTCAGCGGCTTTCCCGAAGCCTCAGTGCAAAAGGAACTAGGGGCCACGGGCCACGCCGTTTCCGTCGGCACGTTTTCCGACACCTCTCAGGCGGAAGTGGAGCAAACCATCGCCGGCCGCACTTCAACTCCGCGCCTCGTCCTGCGCCCCGGCGAATTCCCCGCAACCTTCGCCTCCCTTGAAGACCGCCGCTGGCGTTTCGTCTTGCTCGACGCCGACCTGTACGCGCCTATCCAAGCTGGACTCGAACTCTTCTGGCCAAGGCTCGTGCCAGGAGGCTTTATCCTCTGCCACGACTACCTCTCTGGCTATCCCGGAGTTCGCAAAGCTGTAGATGAATTCTTCGAACCCTTGGGTATCGTGCCGATTCCCTGGCCAGATCGCGTAGGCACCGCCATAGTGGGCAAACCCTGGAACTGAAGTCGTGAGTCTGGTCGATTTCCCAACGTCGGGTGGGTGCCCCAGGTTCCGTTTTTTTGGTACCTGGGCCTTGGGTTAGCCTTTGCGTGTTTCGGGTGGCCTACCCTTGCGTCTCTGTTTTACGCAAGGGTGGGTCCGCTTTCTCTCGTACTTTTTTGTTTCACTTAATAAAACGCGGCGCGATTCACTCTTTCCTCGCCGCCTCTTTCGGCTTGCTGATTTTGTTACTGGTGTCCACTTCAAACAGTTGATAGTCGCTGAGATAGTGCCGGTGGTGATAGCGCTTGCCGCGCAACTCCATAAACATTTCGGCATCCCACGGAAGCCACAACGTCTGATTGCCTCGATCAAATTTCACAGGGCCGTAGTCAACGCGAAGATGATCGCGAGTAAGTTGCAGTTTGGCGATCGGAGCAAGTAAATCGGTTTCCACGCGCAGCACGTCATAACTGGTTTGCGAAATCCATACGCGGCCTTTGAACGGCACATTGTAGACCATGCCGTTTCTTTTCCAGCGCCGCACGCTCAGCGTTTCCGTATCCTCCTCTTGGAAACGAATCTCCCAGACCGCTTCACCGCGCAGTCTTGTCATTCCTTCGCACTCGTAGCGAAAATTACCCCTGTCAGCGGGCTGCAGCAGCGAAATCGCCAGGCTGTTTAGCCCCGTGGTCGCCAGTGGCGTTGGAAACGAGTCCGTCGTCTTCTGATCGGCGTCGCGGCTCTCTTCCAGGTAAAACGAATCGCCATGATAAGGAACAACGAACACGATGTACGAGAATTCGCGGACCTTCACTTTGATCGGAGTTCCGTGGCGATCGATTTCCTGATGTTCAATGTGTTCGGTGGCGGTGAACTTCTCGAAGTTGGCCAGTTGATTTTTGGTTCGCAGGAAAGCTTGGTCGAGCACCTCGGTCGTTGTGCAAGAAGTGGCCACGATGCTGGGGGGATTATTGTCGATGTCGGGCGGCGACCACGAAGTGTCACCATCAAGAGTTGATAGATCCGCGTCAACGACAACTTTCGGCGGCGGCAAGCCGGAGTTCTCCGGAAGTTTGCTCGACGTAACGGCAGTTTCTTCCAGCTTACGTTTTGCCGCAATCGCCGCGGGATCGTTAGGTAAATCGTTCACCAGTTTTTGCCACGTCGCCCGCGCCTCAGCGGTTTTTCCCTCGGCGAAATAGATCTGCCCCAACAACAATCGTGCTTGTGAACCTTTGTCACCCGCGAGCTCTACGGCGCGAATCGCGTGCGTTTCCGCGTCAGATAAATGGCCCCCGATTCTCAAATACGCGTTCGCCAGAACGAGATGCGTCCTCCAGTTCGCGGCATTCACCGAAACTGCCTTTTCGAGGGTCATAACGGCAGCGCCGGTTTCCCGGAACGTCAGCTGCATTTCTCCCAGCGACAGCAGCGCCCTTTCAAAATTCGGATCCAGGTTCACCGCGCGCTCGAAGCTCTTGCGGGCAAGCTCCGTCTCCTGAAGGCAGAATTCCGCGGTTCCCATCGAGAACGCCAATTGCGCATTGGCCGGCGCCATCTGAACACCCTTCTGGAATTGTTTCCTCGCCGCATCGCAGTTGTGCTGGCGCAACGACTCTATGCCTTTCGCGATGGTCTGCTGCAATTGCGGAGTCATAATTGGTCCGCCCGCCGCCGATTTGCTGAAAGCATTTAACGCAGCAGGCCTCAGAAGCACCGTAAAGTACGTATCGCTTGCCAGTTCGCCGGAAGCCACATTTACTTCATCTGTCGCCAGCTGATATCCGTCGCAGCGCACTTCGACGCGATAATCGCCCGGAGGCACCGAAAACACAGCATCTGAAGTTCCGCCGGTAATCGAGGTCGTATCGTAGCCCGTAGTCAGCGAGTAAAAGTGAACATTCGCTGGAGTCGAGGGTGGAGTTCCCTGCACATCGCGAACCGCGATCGTTACCGCGACTGTGCCTCCGGGAGAAGGCATCCGGTTTCCGCCACTATCGGGCCGTTGCGCGAAGGCGAGTGGACCAACCGCCCCCAACGCAAGCGCGAGCCAGAATATCGCTGTTGTCGCCCTTGCGGGAGAAAACAGGAAAGTCATTGGGCAGCCCCTCCTGAGACAACAAGCGCCTTGGCTTGACTGTCTGCGAGCGCCTCATGTGGAAATCCTGCGCGGCTGAAAATGCAGTAAGAAAGCTACCAGATAAGTTCCCAAGCGGCCATTTCTTTCTGCCGATTAGCCCACGAACTTTCTGATTCCAACATCTGCAGCATACTGTCGTGGTATCTTCCTGCATCCTCCGCATCGAGGTGAATATGCCATTCTGGGAACGATTCCAGTTGAAACAAGACCTCCATACCAATGTCCCGGAAAAACGTTTCGAAAAATCTTCGCTCCATCGACTGGAGCTCTCCTTGCAGTCGTTTGGCTTGGCACTGCTGCAGCATGAATCCGCCCAAGCCCTCAACCAGAATGTATTCATTTCTCCCCTCAGTGTATTTCTCGCGCTGGCCATGACCGAAAACGGCGCCTCGGGAGAGACCAAGGCTGCAATGCGCAAGGTACTTGCCTTGCCGGCTGATGCAAGCGCGGAAGACGTGAACTTATCCGCCGCCACGGTTATGAGGTCACTCCTGTCGCACGGTGAAGCGGAACTCGCGATTGCCAATGCTCTTTGGGCCGACGTCAAGTCGACCATCTCACCTGATTTTGTCTCTGTCTGTCAGAACATCTATGATGCTGCCGTCCAGACCATCGACCTCACCCACCCTTCCTCCGCAGACACCATTAACGCCTGGGTATCCCAAAAAACCGCCGGCAAAATCCCCACCATCGTCACGCCTGGCGCGATCGCGGGCTTACCCGCGCTCATTGCCAATGCCGTCTATTTCAAAGGCAAGTTTTCGATTCCATTCCCGAAGGAAGCTACCCGGCCTATGCCCTTTCACCTTGCGGATAAGGGCGAGAAATTTGTGCCGATGATGCGAATTTCTGGTCTGCATCATTCGTATCGCAGCGGAACCAGATTTGAGGCTGCAGTTCTCGAGTACAGGCAGTCTCCCATTGCGCTTTACATGCTGCTCCCAGCCAAGGGCACGCGCCCCGAGCAGATTCTGACAGAAAAGTCTCTGCGCGAATTACAGGCCACCGACGAATCGGATTCGCTCGACCTATCCATGCCTCGTTTCAATATCGACTTTGCCGGTTCCCTCAAAGAATCGCTTACCCGCCAGGGCATGGGTCTCGCGTTCCAATCTCAAGGCGCGGACTTCTCAGCTCTCGGGTCGCCTCTCTTCTTCCTCGGTGACTTGCGACACAAAACCCGCCTGGAAGTAGATGAAGAGGGGACCGTCGCAGCAGCTGCTACATCCATTGCGCTTGTGGCAACCGCTTTACTGTCCCCACCTGTCAAAAAAAGAATCCTGGTATTCGACCGTCCTTTCGCCATTCTTCTCCGGCACCGAATGACCGGCACAATCGTTTTTGCCGGCGTAGTCTACGAACCCTAAGCAAATCGCAATAGAAGCGGCCTACAAGGAACAGAACTGAGAATCACGGCCCACCAGCAAGTCCTAAATCTAGCGCTGACTTTTATGTCAGCTCACCTTGGCGAGTATAAAACGGTGTTCCCTGATTTCTTGGCGCGTCCATTTCTTAGAAAACTGAGACAGAACGTTTTGGGACGGAAGGTTTCTGGTGCCAAAATCGTCGGCGCGCCGACATTCCTCGCTTTTGCCTTACTCAAAACTGACTACTGTAAACTTACAACTACATCCCCGTTTGCTCCTCTTCTCCTTTCCGGTTACAGTGGATTTACCGTTTCCCGTAAACTTTTCGGAGAACGCATGAACCCTATTTACATTGCCGCCGCTATTTTTGGCCTCATTCTCATCGGCCTGGTTGTCTGGGTGCTCGTCCAGAACACTCAGGACCAGAAGAAGAACGAAGCCCTCGAATCGCAGATGAACGAGTTGCGCCGCGACCTCCTCGGCCTCTCCACCGCGCAAACCCAAAGTTCCACCAAAATGGAAACCATCGCAGGCACCGTCGCTTCCCGGCTGGAAGCTATGACCTCCGCCCTGAAAGATGGAGTGAAGGATTCCGCCGAGGTCACCTCCAAAATCACGTCCGAAGCGCAATCCGCGATGTCCACCGAATTGAAGAACACCCGGGAGCAGATCGGCCAGATTCAGAAGCAGCTTGGAGAAGTTCAGCAGGCCGGCGAGCAGATGCACAAAACCGCGCAATCACTCGAAAATATTCTCGGCGGCAGCAAGTCTCGCGGAAATTTCGGCGAGGCCACGCTCGAACGCATGCTGGAAGATTCCCTTCCCTCGTCGCAATACTCCCAGCAATACCGCTTTCGCAGCGGAGAGGCCGCCGACGCCGTCATTCATCTTCGCGACAAGAAGATCATGGCCATTGATTCCAAGTTTCCCCTCGACGCCTATCTCCGCCTCACCCAGGAAGGCGAAGAAGCCCGCAGGTCCTTCGTCACCGCGGTGAAAGGCCACGCCGATTCCATCGCCCGGAAATATATCGTTCCGGACGAAAACACCCTAGATGTCGCGTTGATGTTTGTTCCCAGCGAGTCGGTCTACTACGAACTACTCAAGAGCACCGATGGCAAGGGCATGGCTCTCGACGCCTACTGCCGGAGCCGCAATATCCTCGCGGTCTCTCCCAACACTCTTTACGCTCATCTCTCCGTCATCGCCATGGGCCTTCGTGGCATGCAAATCGAAGAAAATGCCAAGCGTCTTTCCGATAACCTGTCCGGCATGCGGAGGCAACTCGACACCTTCAGTCAATATTTTGAAAAAGTCGGCACGCACCTCAAGAACGCGCAACAGTGCTTCACCGAAGCCGACAAGCGTTACGACAAGGCTTCCAATACCTTGGACAACATCCTCAGCAGCAGCGAATCCGTGCCGTCTCTGATCGACGACGCCCAGGCCTCGCTGCCGCTTCCGCCGCCCGCGGCCGCAAAAAAATCCGCGTGATGTAAATGTTATTTCAGGTTCGCGGCGCGCTCAGCGGCGCCAGCAGGCGTATGGAAATCACGAAACTTCCGCGCTTTTTTCCTACTAACTCAAACTTCGCCACGTTCTGCGCGCCACCCGTAGACATTGCGCGGATCGTCGCTCCGCCCTGCAACTCCGCCACCTCTTCCGCCAGATTGCGCGCTTCCAGGTTGATCTTCGCGGTGCTTCCGCGAACTTGTACCGTCAACGTTCGGTGCTCTCCCGGAGCCAGCGGCGCGCTGCTCGCTTCGAGTTCCAGGTTCACAAAAACCACCGTAAAAGGCACAGACATCTTCTGCCCGCAACTTACCTGCACCTGCTTTGGTCCCGGCTCCAGATCGAGCGGCGGCAACACCGCCAAATATGCCGGCGACGACGCCAGCACCAGCGCGGGAATCCCCGCAATGGTCACGCGATTCGCATCCGCGTCGCCACAAAAGCCGTGGCCCAGCAACTCGAACCGGTCGCTCAAAGAAGCCGCACGCGGCGCCGCGGCGACTTCCAACACATTTGCGGGCAACTCGATCAGACTGAGAATCGTGCTGGACACGCGGCCGCTGCGCCCCTGTATCGATCCGGAAATCGTTCCTATATTCAGCGGCGCCACGAACATCGCTCGCCCGGTTGCATTGGTCGTGAACTTGTCGCCATTGGAAAATACTACGGTCGCTCCCGGCGTCAGTCGTCCGTTCATGTCGAGGACTGCGAGTGTCGCGCGCTCTCCAGTAACGATTTTGCGTGGCAATAGTAGGATCCGCGCTCCAGAAGCTGCGGGTGCTGGAGGAGCTTGCGGCGATTGTGCGGCCTGCTGCGCCCAAGCGGCGATTCCCGCGGCGATCAAAAAGGTCGCCAGCAATCCTGTTTTTCTGGGGAACTCCATCAGAGTCTGCACATCCGGATTGTAGTGGACTTTTTGCCGTACTCCAAAGCTCTCTCGTCGCCTGGTTACTTCTTGAAGTAATACGTCCAGCTCAGACTGACGTACGATTTCAGCGGCACGCCAACAACGCATTCCGTAGGGCATGGCTGCGGTTGATTCGTAATGCTCTCTGTCGTTTGGCCGGTGAAACCGCTGGCGATCAGGAAGTTCGCGCCCAGCGACATGCGTCTGTTCAAAAACGGCCGCAATACTGCGCCGCGAACTTCGTACACCGGCACGCCGACAAACCCATCACCAAGCGGCTTGGCCCGAACAAACTCGAATTCGCCGCGCGCCTCTAGCTTCCACGGCAGGCGATTGACGGAAGCGACCGCATCCCAGATCAAACGCGGCGCTTCGGGAACGGGCGCGCCGGTAATGGTGTCGCGAGCATCGGCTTGGGCATAGGAAACATAAAACGCGCCATGCGAGAAATTCCTCTGCACGGAAAGCACGATGGAGCGGTTCAACGATGGCCCGACGTCTTCCTGCAGGCCGGTGTCGGCATCGATCTTCGCCAACTCCTGGGAATTGGAGGTTCGTCGCAGCGTCAAATTGAACTGGTACTGCTTCACGTCTTTTGAGAATCGCAGTTGCAGTGCGCGCGAAGGCGCCAGCAAAGTTGGTTGCCCGCTGCCAGTCCCGATTCGTGGATCGCTGGTGTGGAACGCTTCTCCGTAGCTGAACGCTACGGCAGGTAGAAAACCGTTGGCCTGGGGGAAAAGCGTGAGCGTAGCCTTAGGCAATGTGAGCGAAGCCAAGCGATCAAAAGAATTCTGCGGATTGATCAGATCCTGATTGTTCATCCAGACTTCTTCTTGCCGCAGGCCCACATCGTAATGCACGTACTCGCCAATGCTTCCGTCGAACGAGACAAATGGCTCAACAAATGACAGCGTCAAATTATTACTGGTTACGGGCTGAAATGTGCCGTTTTCATCCGCATGCAGCAAATCCAGATTGCGAGGCGCGTCGCGACGTAGATCCGCGCCTGCCAGGAAAGACATCCAAGGACCAAGGTTTTGAATGTACAGCGCTTCGCCTCCCGCCACGGTTCTGGTTTCGCTTTGCTGAATCAGCCCATCGCCGAAATCGGAACGCAAGGTGAGACTGTAGCCGCGAAAGAAGGCCGCGAAGTTAAATTGCTTTTGCTGGTCCAGCCTCCAGCTATCGGAAGCCGCAGCCAGAAAGTTGCTGGTGCGTTCCATTTGCCGGTTATCAATGGTGTCAGCGGGAACTGGAACATGGATGGGAATCAGCCCGGGTATGTCGGAGAAGCCGTAATAAGCGATTCCGTATAGCGTCAATTCATGGTCGCCGAATTTGAATTGCCGGTAGCCATTCAGTTTGTATTGCTGCCGGTGCTCCAGGCGGTCAAGAAATCCGTTGCCGTAGGCGGCTTCGAGGGCGATCCACGCATTGGTCGTCGGCTTCGCCGGGCTCCAGCCTGCCATGAGATCGATGTCGCGATAATCACCTGTGAGCTGCACGAAATCATGGAAGCGTTGCCGCGGGAAATAGGTCGCAGCCAGATCCACGGAATGATTTCCTTCGCGCACGTTAAATGCGCCACCGTCGACCGTGACACCCTCAATCGCCGGCGGAATTAGAACGTTAGGATCGGCGTACCCGTTACCATGAGCGTTGGCGGGTAGATTGTTGGGGTAGAGAAAGTTGCCCACCTGGAAGAACTGCGCAATGGGCTCGCCATGATCACCAGCGACACCCGGCGCAAAATATTGCGGCGCCTTGATGCCACCCGAAGCTGTCTCAATCGGCAAACCCGGAATGGAGATAGGCGCGCCCGGGCGGCCGGGATTCGCATCCAGAACCTGATCGTGGATGATGATGCTCTGCGCCGGGTCCGGTGTAAGCGAGGAAGGAGCGGACGCGATTACGGTAATGGATTGCAGCGCCGAAACAATCTGCTGAAATTGCAGATCGATCTGCTTGTGCTCGCCGGAAGCGATCGATGCGTCAAGATTGAGGGTGACAAAGCCGGGAGATTCCACAACGATTTGGTACTCGCCAGGATCGATATCTTCGAGCTGAAAATTGCCTTTCTCGTCGGCGTTCGTCTGGCGAATCACAGTCCCCGCTGCATTCACCAGCTTCACGTATGCTCCAGACACCGCCGCGCCCTTGGGGTCGAGCACCTTTCCAGAGATTTCGCCAGTGCCGCTGGAAGCAGCCAGTACGGTCACGCAGAAAGCAGCGGTTACGAACAGCATGGCGCCCAATGCTATAAGGCGGAGCATGGGAGAGGGCTCGCGAGAGTAGTGGGCACACGCAATTGCACGGTCGTTGAAAGACAATCAGAATGAGTAACCCAAACTTTATAGCACGGTTCCAGCACTAGCCCCTTCTTCGCACTCTGTCCTTGGACCTGCCCCTTGCCCTCGGTTATCCTTCCACACTGGCCCTTCGGACAGTGTGGCTAATCAGCGAGTAATCACTAGGGCGCAAAGGCTTTCCGGGCCTCGAAGGGTCTGATAGCGTGGATAAAACAGGACCGAGCCGGGGTGTGTACCGGGGGAGCCACGCGTGCTCATGGAAAGCTTGGAAGGAGTGCTCGTGCAGATCGTAAGTGGTGGCGTGACGGACATGGGGCGCGTGCGCACCAACAATGAGGATTCCTATCGAATTGTGAATCCGCTGCAGTTGTTCGTGCTGTCTGATGGCATGGGCGGAGAAGCACACGGAGAAATAGCCAGCTCTCTGGCGGTGGAATCCATCGTGAAATATTGCAGCCAGGCAAAAGACGACTCCAGCGTCACGTTGGTGGCCGAATCCCAAGACAACTGGTCCGACAAGACCAAGCAGCTGCAGAACGCCGTGCGGGCCGCCAATCTGACCATCTTTGAATCGGCACAGGAGCACGCCGAACAGCGCGGCATGGGAGCAACGGTAACCGCGGCATGGCTGAACGAGGGCAAGCTGAGCATCGCGCACGTCGGCGACTCTCGCGCTTACCTGCTGCGCAGCGGCAGCTTGCAGCAGCTCACCAACGATCATTCCCTGGTTGCCGAGCAGGTGCGGCGCGGAATCATCAGCCGCCAGCAAGCGGAAGAGAGTGAAATGCAAAGCGTCTTGCTGAGGGCGTTGGGCGCTCACAGCGATGTCGAAGTGGACGTGGACGAAACCGCGATCTATTCCGGCGATGTTCTTCTGCTGTGCTCGGACGGACTTACGCGCATGGTGACAGAACCGGAAATCGCCGGGACGTTACAGGCAGAAACGAATCCGTCGGCCGCCGCGCAAAGATTGGTCGATTTGGCGAATGAAAACGGCGGACTCGACAACATTACGGCCATCGTCGCTCGCTTCCAGGATGAACCGAAGGGTTGGCTGTCCTGGCTGCGTCGCAGCTCAACGAAAAAGGATTAGACCAGCGCAGGGGGAAAGATATGGCGAAACTCAGCCTCATGTTCGAGAACAAACTGGTGAAAGAAGTCCCCATCGGCAATCGCCCGGTCAGCATCGGCCGCTCGCCGGACAACGATATTCCCGTGGACAACCTGGCGGTGTCGACATACCACGCGCGCGTGTATTACGAAGGAGGGCGGCTGGTGGTAGAAGACCTGGACAGCCTGAATGGAACGTTCGTGAACGACCTTCGCATCGAGCGCGCCACGCTGCACGATGGGGACTCCATCTGGATCGGGAAGCACAGCATCAAGGTGGACACGTCCGCCGACGCCGCGATTCCCTGGGACACCGGACGCAAAGCTGCCGCGCCCAAGATTAACGAAACGATGGTGCTGGACACGAAAGTGCGCCGCGACATGCTGCAACAAGCCGCAGCGATGGGCGAACGCTCGCAGTTTTCACCAGGGCGGGTGAAAATGCCCACGTTGGTTGTGCTGTCCGGCAGGGTGAATCAGAAAGAATTCCTGCTGACCAACAAACTGACGGTGATCGGAAAATCTCCCATGGCTACGGTGCGGCTGCGCGGATGGTTCAAGCCAAAAATGGCAGCGCAGATTAACCAGCGCGATGACGGCTATTATTTGGGAACTGGCGACAGGGTTCCCACGGTAAACGGCGCACCCATTTCCGGAACGGTTCGGCTGAACGACGGCGACCTGATCGAAATTTGCGGCGTGCGCCTTAACTTCATTATTCGCGAGTAGCTCGCATACCGATGTCCGCTTGGCGGCGGGTGGTCCTGGGGCGAGAAACAGCTTTCGCGCGCGGGGACTACTTTTTCTCTTCGACGGCGATCAGATTATCCTCGGGATTGCGGTCGATCAGCTTGTTGTACGGATCGATGCCGGCAAATGTCGGCTTTTCATCAACAACAAACGTAACCGTAGAACTGTCCGTCTTGAACCACTGTTTTTCCATGTGCAGAGGTTTGAGATGTTCTTTGGTGCCGCTGAAAACGCCCACATCGATCAAGTCATTCAGCGTCATGGGTGTCTCGTTGCCCGAGCCGTCGGACTTTCGCTTCGCGGTATTCACCGTGAGTGTAACTTTATATTTGCTGCCCGGCTCCGGCGTGGACACGGCGGTCACCGTTTTGTTTTCGTACAGCACGATGGACTCAAACATATCCGTGACCATATATTGCAACTCGGGTGGAGTAGCTTCACGGATGGCCGCAATGAAGCCGATGGTGTCGGGATAGGGCCCCTTCGCATATTTGTTTTGTTCTAGGAATTTCTTCAGTGCTCCATTCAATTTATCTTCGCCGATATAGTCGCTCAACGCGTACATCACCAGCGCGCCCTTCTGGTACCACACGTAAGGCTCGCGCTGCACGCGAGAGAGCGGAGGCTCGTGGCGCGTTTCTCCGGCACGCCCGCGAAGATAGCGATCCAATTCATATTTCAGATATTTCCTGATATTTTCTTCGCCGTACTTTTTCTCCATGACCTTCAGCGCCGAATATTCCGCCAGCGTTTCGGACATCATATTCGAGCCCTGGGTCATGCTGCCGATCAGCTGATGGCCCCACCATTGGTGGGCCAGTTCGTGCGCGTTAACAAAATACAGCAGGTCGAGGTCATCCTTTTTCTTGAGGCGCTCGATAAATCCGATGCTTTCTGAAAAAGGGACGGTGTTCGGAAAGGATTGGGCAAATCCGCGGTAACGCGGGAACTCTAATACGCGATATTGCGTGAATTGGAACGGGCCGAAACTCGTTTCGTAGTAATCGAGACCGGCTTTTGCTGACTCCATCATTTTGTCGAGGTTAAATTCGTGACCCGGGTTGTAGTAAACCTCCAGGTTGACGTCTTTCCATTTGTCGCGCTTGACGTTGAAACGCGCCGACAGGAACGAGAAGAAGTTATTGATGCGCGTATCGCCCATGGTGTATTCAAAATAGCGGCGACCGCTTTCCGCCCATTCACGTTTCAGGTAGCCAGGAGCGATGGCGATCTGGTCCGGCGAAGTGCTGACCGTGGCGCGGAATGTGACCCACTCCGAATCAGGCGTGAACAGGTTCAGATTGGAGTAGTACGGATCGCCTGGCGGAGCCATTTCTTCCAGATCGCCTAGTTTTTCTTCCTTGCGGCGAACCGGCTCGTCCAGTTCGATTTGCGTGGAATAACCGATGATGGGGAAATAGTCGCGGTCGAAAAACGTGCCATTGTAGGCCAATTCGGCTCGCTCGCCGCCATCCTTGAATCCTGTGGAGTTGCGCGAAGAACGGAAGTCCATGCGCATGGTCTCGCCCGGCTGCAATGGTTGATCGAGTTTGAAAATCTCGTAGTAGTAGGTTTTGTCGCGCAGGGTATTGTGGAATGGGCGATCGAATTTGATTTCGTCGATGGACTCTTGTGTCTCGGTGACATGGATTTCGTCGATCGGCTTGCCGGTGCGATTTGCCAGCAGGTAATAACCTTTTGCGTCGAATGAGCGGCGCTCGGGGTAGATGTTCACATCGACGTCGACCGCGGTGATCTTCGGCTGCGGGAACTTCTCGAACTTTTTGTAGCGGCGTTCATACTCAGCCTGGCGCGCGCGATTTTGTTTCGCCGTGCGGTAAACGTTCAAGACGTGCGCGTTGTAGAAAAACCATGCGCCCGTGGCGATGGCCAGCGCCGCGCAAATGAGAGCGAACACGGTGGCGCGAGGAAAACGTTCGCGCATCAGCTTCATGCGCACGTTCCAGGATGTTTCGGTTCCCCTACGCGCCAGCACTACGGCCAGAACGGCAAACAATCCGCCCACGGATAGCCAGTAGGCCATGATCCAGAAAAGCGCCTTCACGAAATGGCCGTATCCGTTCATGTCCGAGTAGGTATACGGGGTTATTTCACCGTAGAGGAGCAGGCGGTTTTCAATGCCGTAGCGATACAAAACCGGCACCAGGATGATGAATCCGATGACGATGGCGTGTCCGACGAATTTGTTGCTGACGACGGTGTGAACGAAGAGCGCAAGAAGGACGACCATTAGAATTTGCGGAAGGGAGATAAGGTAGAGTTCCCTGAAGTATTGCGCGGGCTCGAAGTGGAAATAGCCTGCGACCGCTTGCATCACCATTCCGACGACTGCGACGATGGCGAGCAGCAGACTCTCCACGAGTGCCAGCGCAGCGAATTTGCTAAGCCAGTCGGCCCAATCTTTCAACGGAAGGGCGTCGTGGATCTGTTCGAATTTGACGTCCCTCTCGCGCCAAACCAGTTCCCCGGCATACAAAACCACTATGATGTACATGAAGAGGCTGGCACCACCCTGCAACACATTCAGCATGAGGTAAGTCACCGGCCAAACTTTGACGCCATTCACTTCTCCGGCGAAGGCGCCATTAATGCCGCAGAAAATCACCATCAAGACTGCGATACCCCAGAAGGGGATTTCGCGCAGGATATTCTGAAGGCGAATGCGCGTCAGGGATGTGAATTGCTGCCAAGTGGCGGCGCTGGAAAAGGACTGAGTGACCTGCGGCAATTGGGTTACGGCGCGCGGGCGCGTTTTCTTCTCCAGTTCTTCCGCTTCCGCGGCTTGCCTGGCTTTTTTGTTGGCTCGTTTTCCGGTAAGCGTTTCCGCAGACATCGGAAACAGCACATAGGTCAACACCAGAGCCACGACCCCGAATCCGGTCCATACGAGGCGGTTATAAAGAAATGGACCGGACCATTCCAGGAGTTTGCTGTTGCGCTCGACGACGGTCCAATAGCGCATGATGCTATTCATGAAGACCATTCCCAATGGATCGAACACCGAAGGCCAGAAGCGGTCCAATTTATTTGTGGTGACCACCGATATCGCGAGAATCAGATAGAGCGCGAGCACCGATACGCCCTGCAGGTACACCACGACAATTCTGCGCGACAGCGCCGCCACGCAGTAGAACAGCGCTCCCAAGAAGAAAATGTTGATCACGGAAATCTGGAAGAACGGCTTCAGGTAGGCCAAGAGGTGAACGGGAGCCAGGCGCGTCTTGTCGGCCCATGGCATGAACGTTCCGATCATTCCGCCCCACAGGAGTCCGCTGAACACAAACAGTGTGACGACAAAGGACGCCAGCCACTTTCCACCGAGGTAATCGAATTTGGTAATGGGCTTGGTGAAAATCAGCGCGTAGGTGTCGCGCTGGAAATCACGCAGGATGGCGGGCCCAAAAATTGCGGCGATCAGAATGGAGCCAAACCCGGTCAATTGAGCGAAATTCTGAAGCAGCGCGTAGGGTCCATTGATCAAGACTTTTCCCGGACCGATCGGTCCGAAATCTTCCACGGAAACCGAAAAGAACATCACGAGAAACGGGATCATGAAGAAAAGGTAAGTGGAAATGCTTCGGAAACGCAGCTTCAGTTCGAACCAGAAGAATGTCCAGAACATTGGGGCTCCTAGTTCCGTTCCGCTTTGGTCAGATTGAAGAAGTAGACGTCTTCAAGGTCGGCGTCGGCTGATTCGAATCCATCGCCAGGTGAAGACTCCGAGTAAACGCGCACTTCGTGGAGGCCGCCCAGCAGATGGGTGGAAATCACGTGCAGCGATTTCTCCAGCGCCTCACGCTCCGCATCTGTCGCGACAACTTTTTTCCACACGCGGCCCTTCAAGGCATCAAGGGCCTGGTGCGGTTCGCCTTCCAGCAGCAATTGGCCCTGGCTGATGATGGCCATGCGCGAGCACAGTTCGCGCACGTCCTCGACGATGTGGGTGGAGAGAATCACGACAACGTTTCGCCCGATGCCGCTGAGGAGGTTCAGGAAGCGATTGCGTTCGGCGGGATCGAGTCCGGCGGTCGGCTCGTCCACGATGATCAGTTTCGGATTCGCCAGCAGCGCTTGCGCAATTCCGAAGCGCTGCTTCATTCCTCCCGAGTAACCGCCGAGCGCTTTTTTGCGGGTGTCCCACAAATTGGTCTGATGCAACAAGGCTTCGACGATTTCCTTGCGTTGCTTGCGGTCGGTAATTCCCTTCATCACCGCGAGGTGGTCGAGCAAGTCGATCGCGGGCATCTTTGGATAGACGCCAAATTCCTGTGGCAAATAGCCGAGGATTTTGCGAGTGTCGTCCTTCTGCGCCACCAAGTTCAAGCCGTCGAGTTGCGCGGTGCCTTCATCCGGCTCCAATAGAGTGGCAAGAATCTTCATCAGCGTGGATTTGCCGGCGCCGTTGGGACCCAACAACCCGAACATTCCCTGAGGGATTTGCAGCGAAACGCCACGAAGCGCACGTGTACCGCCGGGATAGGTTTTCGTCAGATTGTTGATGGAAAGCACAGGTTGGCTCCTCGCACAGCGGAGATAGTTCCCTGTAAGACGAGGAATGAGATTCGAAAGTCTCAGGCAGGGTTGCAAAACTATAGCCTAAGTCGGCCTGGTAGCCCAGCGCCGAGGCGCGACCGTAAAAGGGCTGGTCGGCGCTGAAGCTGCGAGAGGCCACAAAATGGCGGCGTAAAGCCGCCTGTACAGAGGCGAATGGCTCCGCCCGGTGAGCGAGCGGGTGCGAGCGCCGTGAGTTGCGCGGATCGGCATGAGAAGCATCAAAAATAGTAATGGGCGGGATTAACCTACTGGCATTCCACGCAAGGAAATTCAATGAGATAGCAGCAGGAGCGTTCACGCGGGGTGGCGCCAGCGCCGACTAATGGTGGCTGTGAGTGGCCCGCGTGCGTACCCAAATACCCCCCTTTCTGAGTCTAATAAAAGGACATATAGTCATACCCATTAGAAGCTGAGTTCTGGCATCGTCGCGGCTACGGCTGCGACCAAAAAGGTCATCGTCTCTTTCTATGTGGATCGTACGTTTAGCGCTTGCCAGGCCATACACGTTCATCGTCATGGCCCTTGTTATTGTGCTGCTGACGCCGGTGGTGCTGCTGCGCACGCCGACGGACATCTTTCCGGACATCAATATCCCGGTGATCAGCCTGGTATGGACGTATAACGGACTGCAGCCACAGGAGATGGAGCATCGAATTACGTCGAGCGTGGAGCGCGGCATCACCACGCTAGTGAACGACGTAGAGCACATCGAATCGCAATCGCTGAATGGCATTGCGGTCATCAAAGTATTTTTTCAGCCTGGCGCCAACATTCAGACCGCACTGGCACAAACCGCCGCCATCTCGCAAACTTTCCTGCGATTTCTTCCGCCTGGCACGACGCCACCCCTGGTGATTATCTATTCCGCATCGACCGTTCCGGTGCTGCAGATCGGATTGACCAGCGATCGCATGAGCGAGCAGCAGATCTTCGACTTTGGGAACAATTTCATACGCGTGCAACTGGCCACGGTGCAGGGAGCGGCGACTCCGTTTCCGTATGGAGGGAAGCAGCGGCTGATTTCGGTGGACATTGACTCCGCGGCGTTGCAATCCAAGGGGCTTTCGCCGGTGGATGTGGTCAATGCGGTGAACGCGCAGAACCTGATTTTGCCGACGGGAACCGCCAAAATCGGCGCGCTGGAATACAACGTGGAGATGAATGGCTCGCCGCGGTCTGTAGCCGAGCTGAACGATCTGCCGGTGAAGACGGTGAACGGTTCCACGATCTACATGAGGGAAGTGGCACACGTGCGCGACGGATTCTCGCCGCAGACCAACGTAGTGGTGGCAAACGGGCAGCGCGGCGTGCTGATGAGCATCTACAAGACCGGGAATGCGTCGACGCTGACGATCGTTGATCGCGTTAAGCAGATGCTCAACGACTATCGGTCCAGCCTTCCCGAGGGACTGAACCTCACTACATTCTTCGATCAGTCCCTTTTCGTGCGTGCCGCGATTCAAGGCGTGCTCCGCGAAGCGCTGATCGCCGCTTGCCTGACGGCGGTGATGATTCTGCTGTTCCTTGGGAATTGGAAGAGCACGCTGATCATCGCCATCTCGATTCCTCTTTCCATTCTGGTGAGCATTCTTTGCCTGAGCGCGCTGGGCGAAACCATCAACATCATGACGCTGGGAGGACTGGCGCTGGCCGTCGGCATCCTGGTGGACGATGCCACCGTGGAAATTGAAAACATCAACCGCAATCTTGCGATGGGCAAGGAAACCATTCAGGCCATTCTGGACGGCGCGCAGCAGATTGCCGTGCCTGCGTTTGTCTCCACGCTGTGCATCTGTGTCGTGTTTATCCCCATGTTTTTCCTTTCGGGCGTGGCGAAATTCCTGTTCGTTCCTCTGGCCGAAGCGGTAATCTTCGCGATGCTGGCGTCGTACATGTGGTCGCGGACCATCGTTCCGACGATGGCGATGTACCTGTTGAGCGCGGAAGACGAATATCACGCCGACCAGCACGCGGACGAAAAGATGGGCTTGTTCCGCAGGTATCAGCAGCGGTTCGAGCAAGCGTTCGAGCGATTCCGCGGGGGCTACCGAAGGGCGCTGGCGACGGCGCTGCATCATTCCGCGCTATTTGCTTTGCTCTTCCTGTGCTTCTGCGTGCTGTCCACCGGACTAGTTTTCTTTCTGGGCCGCGACTTTTTCCCCAGCGTGGACGCCGGGCAAATTCGTCTGCACTTCCGCGCGCGAACCGGTCTGCGCATCGAAGAATCCGCAAAGCTTGCCGATCAGATCAATGGAGTGATTCGTCGCACCATCCCGGAAAAGGAACTAGTGACGGTTCTGGACAATATTGGCCTGCCCTATTCGGGCATCAATCTGACCTATAGCAACGCTGGAACCATCGGCACTTCCGACGGAGAGATTCTGGTGCAACTGAAGCCGGAGCGGGGCAAGCCGACCAGCGAGTACATCAACGATCTTCGCAAGCGGCTTCCCGGCGAATTCCCGGGCGTACAGTTTTTCTTTCAGCCTGCCGATATCGTGACGCAGATTCTGAATTTTGGTACGCCGGCGCCCATCGACGTGCAGATTACCGGCATGAATCAAAAAGGAAATTACGCCGCCGCGGTCAAGCTGGCGAATGAAATCCGGCACATTCCCGGAGCCGTCGATGTCCACGTTCAGCAGGCTTTCGATGGCCCAACTTTGTTCATGGACATCAACCGCACCCGAGCGCAGTACGTTGGCCTGCAGACGCGCGATGTCGCGCAGAACCTTCTAGTTTCGCTGTCTTCCAGCTTTCAAACCGCTCCGAGTTTCTGGCTCGATCCTAGAAACGGGGTGAGCTACAGCGTGGCGGTGCAAACTCCGCAGTATAGAATCGACAGCCTGCAGGCTCTGGCCAATACCCCAGTGACAGGTTCGCAAGCTGGCGTGACACCGCAAATACTGGGGAACCTGGTATCCACTTCGACCGTCGCGCGGCCCGCTTCGATCTCTCACTACAATGTGCAACCGATGATCAACATTTACGCCTCTGTTGACGGGCGGGATCTGGGTTCGGTGTCCAACGAAGTGATTCGCCTGGCGGCGCAAACCGAGAAAGGGCTGCCGCGTGGCAGTCACCTGGTGATTCGCGGGCAAGTGCAGACGATGAAGAGTTCGTTTCTGGGGCTTGGAGTGGGCCTGGTGGGCGCCATCGTTCTGGCTTACTTGCTGATTGTTGTGAATTTCCAGTCGTGGCTCGACCCTTTCATCATTATCACCGCGCTGCCCGGAGCACTGGCGGGCATCTGCTGGATGCTGCTGATCACGCACACAACGTTGAGCGTGCCTTCACTAACCGGCGCAATCATGTGCATGGGCGTGGCAACGGCGAACAGCATTTTGATGGTGTCGTTCGCGCGCGAGCAGATGAGCGAAGGCAAAAACCCTGTGGATGCCGCATTGGAAGCAGGCTTCGTGCGCATTCGTCCGGTGATCATGACGGCGCTGGCCATGATGATCGGCATGGTGCCAATGGCGATTGGCCTAGGCGAAGGTGGCGAGCAGAATGCGCCGCTGGGACGCGCGGTGATTGGCGGATTGCTGTTCGCTACTATCGCGACGCTTTTCTTTGTTCCGTGCGTGTTTTCCATCATTCATGGATATCTGGCTCGGCGGCGGCATCGCAACGCCTCTCTGCAAAGGGCAACGACATGAGCACGAATTCGCCAACTCGGGTGTGGCTATCCTATTTTTGCCCCACGGGCAAAAAGAGGTGCCATACTGCCGCTAGCGCTGCTCTTACGCCCCGGGGAGTCCCTTCGGTTGGGATCTGCCGGATGTCCGCGGGAAATACCCCCTCACATTTTTGGAGCATGCCACTATGACTGCCGTACCGACACATACCGAACCGGGTTCCGATGACTCTTCGCAGAAGAAGAGCCCGATTTTCACGGTATTTTTCATTGCCGTTGCGGTGCTGGTGATCATCGGCGCGTTGCTGATGTTTCAGCGTCGTGCGCAATATCAGACTTTGGCGAAGGAAACGGAACTATCGACGATTCCGACCGTTGCGGTGATCAAACCGACGACCGAGCCGGGCGATGAAAGTCTGGTGCTGCCTGGAACACTTCAGGCTTACGTGGAATCACCGATTTACGCCCGGACGAACGGCTATCTAAAAAAATGGTATTTCGATATCGGGTCGCGCGTGAACAAAGGCGCTCTTCTGGCGGAAATAGATGCTCCGGAACTGGACCAGCAACTCTCGCAATCAAAGGCCGAACTTGGGACCGCGCAAGCAAACGAAAATCTTTCACAGATCACCGCGACACGTTACACCGACCTGCTGAAAACCGATGGCGTGTCGCGACAGGAAGTGGACAATGCCACCGGCGACCTGGCGGCCAAACGCGCCACGGTGCAGAGTTCCGCGGCAAATGTTCGGCGCCTGGAGGAACTTGAGTCTTTCAAGCGCGTGTACGCTCCTTTCAGCGGGGTCATCACCCGGCGCAACGTGGATATCGGCACGCTGATCAACGCGGGCAATGGCGGCACATCGCAGCAGCTGTTCTTTCTGGCGCAGACCGATCCGATGCGTGTTTTCGTGAACGTTCCTGAGACGTATTCATCGCATATTCGGCCTGGCCTCGGCGCGTATTTGGAATTGACGCAGTACCCGGGCCGGAAATTCCAGGGCAAAGTGGTTCGCACCGCCGAAGCGATTGATCCCGCCGCACGAACGCTTTTGACGGAGGTGGACGTTCCGAACAAAACGGGCGAGTTGTTGCCCGGAGGGTATGCCCAGGTGGTGCTGCAAGTGAAAACGCCGGGCGAACGCGTGGTGGTTCCCGTAAACTCTCTGCTGTTTCGCTCCGAAGGATTACGCGCCGTGGTGGTTGGCTCCGACGATCGCGCACATCTGCAACCGCTGGTAATTGGGCGCGACTACGGAAACACACTGGAAGTGCTGAGCGGGCTGAAGCCTGATCAGTGGATCGTGTTGAATCCTCCCGACTCTTTGGAGGACGGACAAGTGGTGAAGGTGAAGCAGGTGGCGAACCCAACCGCAACGCCGCCAGCAAACACGCCAGCCAACAATCCGCAAAAGTCCGCGAGCTCGGGTGCTCCAGCGGAGAAAAAGCCCTGATGCGTTTTCTTGCGGAGGGCCAGGGTCGTGTTATTGCGCGGTTTGTTGCGTTGGTCGCTTGCGCTGGCTCTGGATTGGCAGGATGCACGGTCGGGCCGAACTACAAGCGCCCGTCGGCGCCGGTACCAGCGCAGTGGCAAGTGACTGAGCCGTTTCGCGAAGCCGCTCCCAAGGACGCCATACCGAAAACTTCGTGGTGGACGGTTTTTCACGACGACGAACTGAATTCACTCGAAGACGAATTACTCACCGCCAATCAGACGCTGAAGGTTTCCATCGCGCATTACGATCAGGCTCGCGCTTCCGCCGCGGTGCAGAACGCCACACTGTTCCCGAACGTCGGAGTGAATCCTACGATCGGCGCGCAACGCTACTCAGGCACGCGACCGACAGGCTCCAACCTTCCTCTCGCCGGTGCGGTTACGCAGAACAATTACGCGCTGCCTTTCAGCATCAGTTATGAGGTGGATCTGTTCGGTAAGCGACGGCGCACGATTGAGGCAGCGCAAGCCTCGTTCCAGGCTTCCGCCGCTGATTTGGAAAATGCTCGGCTGGTGCTGACCGCGGAACTTGCCGCGGATTATTTCACGCTGCGGCAAATCGATACGCAACTGGCGCTGTATACGCGCACCGTGGACACGCTGCAAAAAGGATTGGACCTGGTCAATTCGCGGCACAATGGCGGTGTTGCTTCGGGACTTGATGTGGCTCAGGAAGAAACGTTGCTGAACACCACGCAGACGGCGGCAATCCTGCTGCAGCAACAACGCAAACAATTTGAAGATGCGGTGGCGGTGCTGATCGGCAAGCCGGCTCCGGATTTCCATCTTCCGACGCGGACAATGTCTGCGGAACCGCCCAACATCGATACTTCCCTTCCTTCCGATCTTTTGGAGCGGCGGCCAGACATCGCCGAGGCCGAGCGTCAGATGGCTGTGACCAACGCGCAAATCGGAATTGCCAAGGCTGCTTACTATCCTTCGCTGGTTTTGTTCGGGCAGGGGGGCTGGAATTCCGCGAACATCTCGCAATTATTCAATGCGGAGTCGGCGGTCTGGGCGGTCGGCGCCGCCGCGGCGGAAGCCATTTTCACAGGCGGCGCGCGCCGGGCGCAGGTGCAATTCTCGCAGGCCGGCTATGACGCCACTGTCGCTGGTTATCGGGATACGGTGCTGAATTCGTTTCGCGAAGTTCAGGACAACATTTCCGGGCTGCAAATTCTGGAAACGGCGCGCAAATCCCAGGCGGAAGCGGTGGCGTCTTCCCGCCGCCAGCTAGATATCGCGAACTCGCGCTACGTTGGAGGGCTCGTAAGCTATCTGGACGTAGTCAGCGCGCAGCAGAATCTGCTGATCAACGAACAGGAAGCCGCGGTGATTCAGGGGCAGCGGCTGATTACTTCCGTGCTGCTGGTTAAGGCGCTGGGAGGCGGCTGGGACGCCACAAGCCTGGCTGCGGTGCAGGTTAAACCGAAATTCAGCGACATTGTCGCGCCGTAATCGCAATTGGCCGAGCGCCCGGCCTCGGAGAGGCGGCTGCGACACAGACGCGTTGAGGTTTGCGAAGTACGAAGATTTTCGTTGACACTACGAATCCCTTCGTAGTAGGCTCTCCGCATGGAACCTCATCCGACACAGAAACCGACTACCTCCGAACTGGAAATCCTGCAAATCCTGTGGGAGCGCGGGCCTTCCACGGTTCGCGACGTTCACCAGGCACTGAATGAAAAGAGACCTCTGGGCTATACCACCGTCTTAAAGCTCATGCAGATCATGACTGCCAAGGGCACGGTGCGGCGCAACGAGGAACAGCGCGCCCATGTTTACGAAGCGGTGCAACCCGAGGAAAAGACCAAGCGGCAACTGGCGCTGGATGTGCTGCAGCGCGTGTTTGACGGCTCTGCCAGCGAGTTAATGATGCATGCGCTGGCGGGCCACAAAGGCTCCAAGGCAGAGGTGGAAGAGTTGCGCCGCCTGCTGAACGAATACGAAAGGAAGCTGCGATGAATCTCCTTGCGCATTTGCTCTCTCCTGAAACGATGCGGATCGTGGCGCTGACACTGCTGCACTTCGTGTGGCAAGGCGCAGCGCTGGCCGCCGCGGCATACGTCAGCCTGCATTTTCTGCGAAGTTCATCGGCACGCTATGCCTTTCTGGTTGGGATGCTGGTGTTGATGCTTGCCGCGCCAGTGGCTACCTTTTTTGTTCTGAATTCGCAGGCCGCCGCCACGGCTTCCACTAGCCCTCGCACGATGAATTCGGCGTTGGCTGCGGATGCATCGGCGCGCGCGGTTGCAATCAAGCATCCATCCACGGCTTCTGCGAGAACGGCGCCTGATTATTTCTTTCTGCTGGTGGAATTGTGGTTCGCCGGTGTGGTGCTGTTCAGCTTGCGCTCCGCTGGCGGCTTTTTACTAGTGGTGAGGCTGCGCCGCAAGGAATCGACGCCGCTTTCGCGGGAATTCTTGGAGCTTTGTCGGGCGCTGCAACAAAAAATGGGGATCACCCGGATGGTGCGCTATTGCGAATCGTTGCAATTGGATGCACCGGTTGTGGTGGGCTGGATTCGGCCAGTGGTGTTGCTGCCGGTAAGCGCGCTGACGGGATTGGACGAGACGCAATTGCAGGCGGTGATTGCGCACGAGCTGGCACACATCCAGCGGCTGGACGCATTCGTCAACCTGTTTCAGATAGCGGTGGAGTCGCTGCTGTTCTATCACCCGGCGGTGTGGTGGCTGGGCAAGCGCATCCGCGAAGAGCGCGAGAATTGTTGCGATGATGCGGCGGTGGCCGTGTGTGGAAGCCCGGTTACGTATGCGCATGCTCTGGCGCGCATGGCGGAATCGCGCGTCGCACCACAATTGCTGATGGCCGCGAATCGTGGGCCGTTGGCCGCTCGCGTGGCTCGCCTTCTGGGAATCGATCATTCCAGTGGCGCGCAGCGCGGCGCGAATCTTTCCGTTGGCGTGCTGTGCCTATCCGCCGCACTTCTGGCGGGCAGCGCACTAATCGGCGCGGCGCATGTGGTGCGCGCGCAAACGCCTCCCGCAGCTACAGCCCCTCCAGCGCTGGCTGCACCGGCGCCAGGAGCGGTTGTTGCGCCACGCGCACCGATGTCTCCGGTAACGGTAAGTGTCCCGGTTAGCGTTCACTTGCCTGCGCTTGCGACCGCGGCTCCGATGCCGAAACCTGCTGCGGCACCTGGTGCGGCACCTGTTGTGGCACTGACGCCGGTTGCCCCGGCGGCTCCTAGTCTATTAGTGCGGATCACACCCTACCTGGCGCTAGCGGCGCAGGCTGCGGCACAACCGACAGCACAGAGCTACATCGATGGAATGAAGTCCGCCGGGTTAGGCGATCTGAGCGTCGATCAACTGATTGCGCTGAAAGTCCAGGGCGTCACTCCCGAATATGTAAAACAGATGCACGACATTGGCCTGCATCCCGATGCCGACGAGTTGGTTGGGATGAAAGTACAGGGCATCACGCCGGATTACGTTCGTGATATGCGCACAGCCACCGGACAGCCATTGGACATCGACAGTCTGATCGGGTTGAAGGTGCAGGGCGTCACTCCGGAATACATCAAGCAAATGCACGACATGGGAATCAAGAGCGATGCCGACGAAATTATTGGCATGAAAGTGCAAGGCATTACTCCAGAGTACGTGCGGGAAATGCGCGCCGCCACGGGACAGCAGTCTCTGGACGGCGATGCCCTGATTGGGTTGAAAGTGCAGGGCGTCACTCCCGAATACATCAAGCAGATGCATGGCCTGGGCATCAAGGGCGATGCCGACGAAATCATCGGCATGAAGGTTCAGGGCATCACGCCGGAATACGTGAAAGGGATCAACGCGCTGGGCTTTCACCCTTCCGCGGACGAACTGGTCGGCATGAAAGTTCAGGGCGTGGATGCGGATTATCTGAAGGGACTGCAGTCCGCCGGCTTCAAGGTGGATATCGACGAAGCAATTGGCGCAAAGGTGCAGGGCGTGACGCCAGAATTCATTCAGAAGGTGCATAACCACGGCTTCAAAGACTTGACGTTGAATCAACTGATTTCGCTGAAACAATCCGGCGTTTTGGACGCCGAGAAGTAAGCTGGGGAGGAGACCATGAATCGCAGGGAAGGTTTGCTGGCTTATTTTCTGGTAGCCGCCGCATTGATCGGAGCGTTTACTTCGCGGGCCACCGATACGAGGAAGGGCGACTGGACGTTGCACAGCTCGGATGAGCCGGGCAAGGTGGAGTTCGCGCTGATCCACAACCAGCACGGCAACTCTTCGCATCATTCTTCGACGTGGCCGCTGGCGGCGTTTATCGGACTGGATGTTTCCAAGCCCGGCAAGCACGAAGTGAAGTTCAAAATCACGCGCGACGCCGGAAACTTCGATTGCGAAGGGTTTCTGGATAACGGCGATGGCGCGGGCGTTTTTCAATTTTTTGCCGACGCGAAATACGCGAGCGAAATGAAAGCGCTCGGGTTCACGGGGATCGACGACGATAAGCAGTACACCATGGCGATCACGGATGTGAGCTTGAGTTTTGCAAGGGAGATGAAGGACCAGCATCTGAAAGGGCTAGACACGGACAAGCTGATCGAGTTTCGGATTTTCAATGTCGATACAAAGTTTATTCAGGAATTGCGTTCCGCGGGCCTGAGCGCCACCGATTGCGACAAACTGGTGGCGTTTCGCATTCACGGTGTGACGCCGGAAATGGTTCGCTTCCTGCATCAAGCCGGCTACCAGCCCGATGAAGATACCTTGATCGCTATGCGAATCCATGGCGCCACGCCAGAGTGGATTCAGCAGCTACAGAAGGAAGGCTACGACCACGTGGATCTGCAGAAGCTGATCGCTTTCCGGATTCATGGAGTTTCCCCGGAGTTCATTGAGAAGCTGCAGGGCCTGGGTTACAAGCACCCGGATCCCGATCAACTGGTGGCCATGCGGATACACGGCGTTACGCCGGAATACATCAGCGGGCTGAAATCGCACGGAATGAAAGATCTGACCATCGACCAGCTGGTGAGCCTGCGGATTCAGGGCATCAACTAACAGATTCCAGTTCGTCGACCACGTAAACAGTTCATCTCAGTTTTTGGGAGTTGTTGCCGGCGGAGGCGTGGGCCTGCTGAGCAGTTCGACGTATTCCTTGTAGAACTTCGCTTTGTCGAGGTCATCCTGAACTTCGACCAGCACTTCGCCCATTCCGGGTTGCTTGCCCTCCGGCCACACCAGCGTGTTGCCATAGCCGGCGCCGTGATCGACGTCCACATCCACGTAGAGCTTTTTCCATTTGGTGATGATGGAGGGATCGAGCCACGCCACGGCCGCCAGTTCGTCCCAAAGGATATTCGGTTCGGCGTATTTCGCTACATACTGCGCGGCCGGCGTGGGACTCTTGCGCACCTGATCGATGAGATCTTTTTCCATGCGAGTTTTCACGGAAATATCCACGGTGGTAAGCACCACGCGCGGCCAACGGGCGTGCAGGACGGCGCTGGAGGCTTCAGGATCCATCCAGAAATTGAATTCACGGGAAGGCGACATGGTGAATTCCGGATCATCGGTTTGCGGGTTGATGGAGCCGGCCATGACGATGAGTTCTTTGGTGAGTTCCGGGAACTGTGGGTCGAGGGCAATCGCCAAGGCCAGATCAGTCATAGGACCCGCGGCATAAATCGTGACGTCGTGCGGATATTTGCTGACCATGCGCGCCAGAAAATGAGCGGCATCCTCGTCGGAAGCTTTGGTCGTTGGCTTTCCTTCCGGCATGGGCGGAATTTCGTATGGTCCATGAACCTTGGCTCCGCGCGCATAGTTCCACGCACCTTGATAGACGACTTTGCCGTGCAGCGTTTCCCATTTGGCGATGTATTCCTTGCTGTTGAGCAAAGGAAACGTGGCGCCCGGAAGGACGGGGATGTCGGTGCGACCAATGATTTCCAGCAGGCGCAGGGTGTGCTGCACTTCTTCGTCGCGCCAGGCGTCGCCGGTGAGGACGGTGATGCCCAGAACGTCGGTGTCCGGTGAATTCACTAATGCGAGAATTGCCTGCATGTCGGTTCCGCCGGGGCCCGATGCATCCTGATCGATAATGACCTTGCGTTTGCCCTGCGCGGAAACAATGCATGCAAACGCGATCAGTAGCAGCGCAGCGGCACAGACGCGAAGCAAGCTCTTCATGACTAATTTGCTCTCCTTTGCGGCAGACGCCGAATACCTTAGTACATGATGGTTTTTGTGAGGTGATGCGGCCAAGTGGTGGTGTGGTAATGCGTCCAGAGGCGCGCATCGATTTGCGGGATGATCACTTGCGCGTCGGGAGGACGAAGCTTGTTGACTTCCTCGCGGAGCAGCGCGGTGGAATAGATGCAGTGGGCACGAATTTCGATTTCCCAGCGCGAATCCCGAGGGATCAGCTGGTAAGTGTTGATGGCGTGTTCCAGTTCCTTGGAGTAGCTGGTAATGCCGAGGAGGCGCAGGGCTACGGGCACGATGTAGTCGGCGAAGGCGGTCATTTTCTGGGGATCGTCGAGACGGAATTTGCCGGAGCTATGCAGCGTGGAATAGAGCATCCAGATGCCAAGCTGGGCAAGTTTGTAAAACTTGATTTCGTGGCCATCGAGAATGCTTACATCGTTGAAGCGCGGAAATTCGATTACCAGGCGGTCGATGAGGCCGTTGCCGTTGTCATAAAGCTTGGGCGAACAGGCATGCACGAAATTGTGGAAGCGGCCGTTGTATTTCTCCGCGAGCACTTTGCCGACCTGATGAAGAACGGCGAGCTTTTCATCGAGCATGGGCATCTCGATGTTGCCCTGGAATATTTTGTCGAGTTCGGCGCGAGTGACGGTGGCAAGATATTTGCCATCAAGAATCGGGACGCCTTGATCCATGGCGCGCTTCAGGCAGGCGAATTCAGCCTCCGAATCCGACCAGTGCTGGCCGGCAAAGTCCACCTGGAATTTGGTGTGCGTGTCGAAGTTGGTGAAGGCCGTGTCGATGGAATCGGCAACCATGATGAAATCAATGGCTTCGTTGGCATCGCCCTGCCCTACGCCGAAGGGCAGCGCAAATTCGGGCATGGGCAATTCTTCGTAGGCCATCCAGGAGGCCACTTCGACGAGCTTTTCGTAATGCGTGTGGACATCGCGGGACGATTCAATGGCGTAGCGCAAGCTTTCAAGAACGGGACTGCCGATCGGTGTTGGCCAGTGCATAGTCTCCGAAGGAAAAGGGCACGCAGGAAATGCCGACGCGGCCAAAGAAAAGTTAGCACGAATCGCGGGAAATGCGGCAAACGTTCCTGCGAGTGCCTGAAGGAAACGGCGCCGATGTATGGACAATTGTTGCACTAAAAATGGGCGCAGGTTGACCCGCGCCACTCACTTTCCTTGAATGCGAGGAACGAACAACTCCAAAAACTTTTCGGCGTTCACCGCGGTGCAGACCTTGGCGTTGGGCTCAACTCCTTCGAGGCCTTCGACGATGTAGCGGTCGCCATCGGGAAAATGGTGCAACACATTTTTCTCGATCGCGTTGCGGCGATTGGCGACCGTTTCGCCGCGCGTGAACTCTCCGCGTGTTTCGACGTCGACGTGCATCGGCGGGGCGGTGACGATGGTGGCATCGATGGCCACACCGACGGCGAGCGGGTCGTACATCGGCGTGCCGGAATCGCCAAACTTTTCGCCGAGCTGGATAAGGAACTCAGCGACCTTGTAGATGAAGTCGTTGACTGGGCCGTGGGTGCTGCCGAGCTGAGCGAGATATTTGCGGGAGAGCAGCGTTTTGTCGCCAACGTCGAGGCCTACCATGGTAAGAGGCCAGCCAGCCTGGAAGACAATCTGCGCGGCTTCCGGATCGCCGTAGATATTGGCTTCGGCGACGGCTGTGGAGTTGCCACCGGAAATGGAGCCGCCCATGAGAATGACTTCCTTGACGAGAGGAACGATGGAAGGATCTTTTTCGACGGCGAGAGCGATGTTGGTGAGCGGACCGATGGGAACGAGAGTGATTTCGTGCGGCGAGGCGTGAACCAGTTCGATGATGAGATCGGGGCCCCAGCGGGCGTCGACCTTGCACTTGCTGGGAGGTAGCTCGATATTCGCGAGACCGTTTTTGCCATGCCAGAACTCGGCGGTGATCAACTTTTGAAAGAGGGGATGCTGAGCGCCGGCGGCAACGGGGATGTCGCAGCGATTGGCGAGGGAAAGCATGCGGAGGGCGTTGTCGAGGCCTTGTTTGGCAGTGACGTTACCGGGAACGACGGTGATCGCGCGGACGTCGAGTTCGGGAGAATTGAGGGCCAGCATGATGGCCATGGCGTCGTCGGTGCCCGGGTCGGTATCAATGATTGTTTTGCGCGGAGCAGCGAGCGATGAAGGCAAAAGTACAGGAAGAGAGAGCAAAAGAAAAATTGAGAGTCGAACGGCGAAGAACATGGTGTGAGACCTGGAACTAGTGAAAGGCACGTGCACCCCGATGGAAAGTAAGAGAAGCGTAGTTTCCCACGCGCAGAAGTGTCAAGGCCAAAGTGGTGTATGCGAACATCAACTCATGCGAGCAAGAATGATGAGCGCAAGGCCGATGAGGAAGCAGCCAAACATGGCCGCAATCAGTTTGGAAGTACCGGGAGGCGCATCGCGAAATTCCTTCCAGATGAACACGCCCCAGAACGCGGCGATCATCGTGGCGCCCTGGCCAAGTCCGTAGGAAATGGCAAAACCAGCGCGGCCGCTGGCGATGATGTTAAAGCTCATGCCGACGCCCCAGATGATGCCGCCGAGAATGCCGGTAAGATGCGTGGCGAAACTGCCCTTGAAATAATCAGAGAAAGAGACGGGCTGGCCGACGAAGGGCTTTTTCATGACGAAGGTATTCAGGATGAAGTTGCTGAGGAAAATGCCGACGGCAAAGATGAAGACGGCGGCGTAGGGGCCGAGTTTGCCAGGTTCCGGACGCGTGAAATCGGGATACATGGAAGCCGCGACGAAGCGATAGAAGAAGCCCATCAGAATGCCACAAGCGACGGAGAGGACCAGGCCTTTGGTGTTGACGCCGGCCGCTGAGCCGGGAATTTTGCGGTAGGCGATGGCGTCGAGAACGATGGCGAGGACGACGAGGACCACGCCGCCGAAGAGCAAGGGCGCGTTGCCGAGAGGATCGGCGACATAGTTGACCACGACGCCAAGCACCAGGGCGAGGCCAATGCCAACGGGAAATGCGACGGACATTCCGGCGATGTCGATGGCAGCGACGAGCAGGATGTTGGCGGCGTTGAAGATGGCGCCGCCGATGAGAGCGGAAGGAATACTGGAATGCGAGGCTTGAGAAAGATCGGCGAGAAACGACCGGCCGTCCTGGCCGGAACTGCCCAATGTGAGGCCAAGAATCAGAGTGAGCAGAAGAACGCCGATGGTGTAATCCCAATAGAAGAGTTCGAAACGCCAGCCTTTGCGCGCAAGTTTTTGTGTATTGGCCCAGGAACCCCAGCAGAACATGGTGATGACGCAGAAGATTACGGCGAGCGGATAGCTTTGCAGAATGAACATTTAGGCTCCTTAAGATCTTCGGTGGCGCATGGAAGTGCGTCTAGGGTGCTAGGTGTTTCTCGCACGCACTGCCCATTCGGCTTCAAATTCCGCGCGAGTGGGAAGAGATTTCTGCGTGCCGACACGCATGGTGGAAAGAGCGGCGTAAAGACTGGCGCGCGTCAGGGCTTCCTTTTCGGGCAAGCCAGCACCGAGAAAAACGGCGAAGCTGCCGATGAAAGCGTCGCCCGCGCCGGTGGTGTCAACCGGCTTAACGGAGAAGGGTTCGATCACCGCGGCGCTCTGCGGAGTGGCCAAGAGAGCGCCGCGGCCGCCGAGTGTGATCACGACGCGGCGAAAATCCTGACGGATGAGAGCCTCAGCGCACTTCTTGGCGTCTTCAATGGTTTGCACGGGAAGGCCGGTGATGACTTCAGCCTCCGTTTCGTTGGGAATAAAGTAATCGGCGGCCGACAATTTCCGCAGATCGACCTTCTGCGCGGGCGCGGGATTGACGATGCAGCGAATGCCATGCTGCCGCGCGAACTGGACAGTGTAGTAGACCGTGTCGATGGGAATTTCGAACTGCAGAACGATGGTGTCGACGTGCTGAAGCGCGGAGGATGCGGCATCCACGTCGGCGGGCGAGAGCGTGTCGTTGGCACCTTTGACGACAAGAATGCGATTCTGGCCGTTGGGCTCGACGAAGATTGGCGCGACACCGCTGGAAACGCCATCGACAATGCGCACGTGGGAAGTGTCGATGCCGAACGAAGCGAAATTTCGGACCGTGGCTTCGCCAAAGAGGTCATTGCCAAGCTTGGCGACCATCAAAACTTCAGCGCCGCAGATGCGCGCCGCGACGGCCTGGTTGGCTCCTTTGCCGCCAAAACCGAGATCGAAGCGCTGACCGAAAAGTGTTTCACCGGGACGAGGAAATGTATCGCTGAAGGTGGTGAGGTCGACGTTGGCACTCCCCACCACCGCTACTCTGGGCACTCTGCTCATGCGCGCTCCTTAAGGCAGCAAGCGCAAGTTATAACAATGAGGAAGAAGGAGCAAGTCGGCGGGCCACACAGGCGCGCGTGAGAGTGCGGGAAAGCGCGTTGGGTGTTGCGTTGACGCGTGTTGGCGCTGGTGTTAGGCTCGCCATTCATCTGCACAGCATGCGCGCCGTCGACCTCATTCGAAAAAAACGCGACTCCGGGGAACACTCCCGTGAAGAAATCGAATTTCTGATTCGCGGATACACGCGCGGAGATATTCCGGATTATCAGATGGCGGCGTGGTTGATGGCGGTATGGCTGCGCGGGATGACTGGCCCGGAGTCGGCGGCGTTGACGGAAGCGATGCTGTATTCGGGCGAAGTGGTGGATCTGAGCGAAATTCCCGGGAAAAAGGTGGACAAGCATTCAACGGGAGGAGTCGGAGACAACACTTCGCTGGTGCTGGCACCAATCGTGGCGGCAGGCGGCGTAACCGTGCCGATGATCAGCGGGCGAGGGTTGGGGCACACGGGTGGCACTCTGGACAAGCTGGAGGCGATTCCCGGGTTCAATATTGGACTGAACCTGAAGGAATTTCGGCATCTGCTCAGCGAGTGCGGGATGGCACTGATTGGGCAGACGGCAGAGATCGCGCCAGCGGACAAAAAGATTTATGCGCTGCGAGATGCGACGTCGACGGTGGAAAACGTGAGTTTGATCTGCGCCTCCATCATGAGCAAAAAAATGGCGGAGGGAATCGACGCGCTGGTTCTGGATGTAAAGACGGGGTCGGGCGCTTTCATGCAGAGAGAAGAGGACGCGTTGCGACTGGCGAAAGCGATGGTAGAAACTGGCCATCGCATGGGGAAACGATGCGTAGCGCTGCTGACGGACATGGGACAGCCGCTGGGCAGAATGGCGGGGCACTCAAGCGAAGTGGCGGAAGCCATCGACATTTTGAAGGGCAAAGGGCCGAAGGATTTGCGGCAGCTTAGCGTGGAGCTTTCCGCGTGGATGTTCTATCTGGGCGAGCGGACTCCGTCGGTGAACGAAGGGCGGCGGCTGGCCGAGGCGATGATCACGTCGGGGCAAGCGCTGGAGAAATTCCGGGAGTGCATCGCGTTGCAAGGGGGAGACGAACGTGTGACGGATGATCCTTCTCTGCTGCCACAGGCGCGATCGCGAGTTGATGTGACTGCGGCTTCGCCGGGATACATCGTGGATACGCACTGCCAGGATTTTGGAATTGCGTTGGCGATGCTGGGAGGCGGGCGCGAAAAGAAAGAAGACCCGGTGGATCATGGCGTGAGCCTGGAGTTTCACCGGCGCATCGGAGATCGCGTGGCGGCAGGAGAGAAACTGGTGACAATTCACTACAATTCTGAGGCGAAACTGGCCGAGGCCAAGGAAATGATCGCGGCGAGTTTTGTGTTTGGAGAGACGGCGCCTGCGGCGAGGCCGCTGATTCGGCAGGTTCTGGGCGGGTAAGGCTTTGGGACTGGACCGGGACGGCGAGTCTCGCTATGGCGAAGCCGAGCAGAGACTCCTCACTTCGCAGACTCCGTTCGGAATGACAAAATGAAGATTTTTGCGTGGGAATCAAAGGAGACGGAATGGGAAGATTTGTAGGTGTGCTGGGCATGGCAGTTTTTCTGGGACTGGCGTACCTCTTCTCAACAGCACGACACGCGATCAAGCTGAAGACAATCTTGTGGGGTTTGGGGCTGCAGTTGGCGTTCGGGATCTTTGTGTTGAAGTTCGGGCTGGGCCGCATCCTGTTTCAGAAATTAGGGGATGCTGTAAATAAGCTGCTGAGCTTCGCATTTGCCGGGTCCGAATTTGTTTTTGGAGGATTGGGGATACACGGGTCGTCGTTCGGATTTATTTTCGCGTTTCAGGTGCTGCCTACCATCATTTTCATCGCCGCAGTGTTCGCGTTTCTGTATCACATCGGGGTGATGCAGGTGTTTATCCGCGCGTTCGCGTGGGTGATGACGCGCGTGATGGGCGCGAGTGGCGCAGAGTCACTGGATATCGCCGCCAGCATCTTCATGGGGCAAACGGAGGCGCCGCTGACGATTCGGCCATTCCTGAACAAATTGACGAAATCCGAATTGATGTGCGTGATGACCTGCGGAATGGCGCATGTGTCCGGTGGAATCATGGCGGCATATATTGCGTCGGGCGTAGAAGCGAAACATTTGCTGACGGCGGTGATCATGACCGCGCCGGGAACTCTGTTGATGGCGAAGATGCTGGTGCCGGAAACAGAAGAGCCACTGACGGCGGGGCACGTGCAGATGCCGCCGATGGAAAAAGAAGCAAATTTCCTGGGCGCCATTTCGCGGGGAACATCGGACGGGTTGCAATTGGCGATCAATGTTGCCGCAATGCTGATTTCGTTTATCGCGCTGCTGGCGTTGGTGGATTTCCTGATTGGAGGCGCGCACAACCGGCTGGCACTGCACCATTTTCCGTGGTTCCCAGACAGTCTGGAGCAATTTTTTGGATGGATCTTTTCACCGATCGCATGGCTGATCGGAATTCCGTGGAAAGACGCGGCGGTGATTGGGAACTTGTTGGGAACGCGTATGACCATCAATGAAGTGGTGGCTTTTGCGAAGCTGGGGCAGCTGAAAGGGTCGCTGGATCCGAGATCGTTTACGATTGCCACGTTTGCGCTTTGCGGCTTTGCAAATTTCAGTTCCATTGGGATTCAGATTGGCGGCATTGGAGCGCTGGCGCCGGAACAGCGCGGGCAGTTGGCGAAATTCGGCATCCGAGCAATGCTGGCGGGAACCATGGCCAACCTGATGTCCGCGTGCATTGTGGGAATTCTGACATGAGCGCCGAAGGCCCGGAATTCGCACAGGCTGATGCGGCCGCACGGTACGTGCTGAAGAAGACGAAGCTGCGGCCGAAAATCGCACTGGTGCTGGGATCGGGACTGGGCGCATTTGCGGACGAGTTTGCGGCAGCGACACGAATTCCGTACGCAAAGATTCCCAAATTCCCTACCTCGACCGCGATTGGCCATGCGGGGCAATTGGTGCTTGGGATCGTGGAAGGCATTGAAGTTGTCGGGATGCAGGGGCGAGTGCATCTGTACGAAGGATATTCGGTGCAGGACGTGGCGTTTCCCGTGCGCGTATTCGCGCGCATGGGAGTGAAAGCGGTAATCCTGACGAACGCCGCCGGCGGCATCAAAAAGGAATTCACGCAGGGACGGCTGGTGGTGATCAGCGACCACATCAATTTGCAGGGAGCGAATCCGCTGACAGGAGCGAACGAAGGACAATTCGGCGCGCGATTCCCCGACATGAGTGTGGCTTACGATAAAACATTTCGCGAACTGACGTTGGCCGAGGGACGGCGGCTGGGAATTGAATTGGGGGAAGGGGTGTATGCGGCACTGGCCGGACCGAGTTATGAAACGCCCGCGGAGATTCGTTACTTGAGAACGATCGGCGCGGACCTGGTGGGAATGTCGACGGTTCCAGAGGTAATTGCGGCGAGGCACGCGGGGCTGCGTGTGTTGGGGATTTCTTGCGTGACAAACGCGGCGGCGGGCATTCTGGATCAGCCGCTGGATCACAAGGAAGTTCTGGAAACGGCGGAAAGAGTGAAAGGACAATTCATTGCGTTATTGCGCGGGGTGATTCCGGACATCGCGTCGGCCGTCTGATGAGGCAAGAGAAGAGAGATTCTTCACTCCGCAGACTCCGTTCGGAATGGCAATAAAAGAAAAAGGAAAGTGAAAACCGCCCGCCTCAGAAGGCGGCCGCTACAAAGACTAGGAGCACCATGTCGGAATTTCAGGCACTGATTAAGGCGGCGACGCAGGCCAGAGAGAACGCACATGCACGATTCTCGAATTTCAAGGTTGGAGCGGCGCTGCGAACGGCTGAGGGGAACATCTACGGCGGCTGCAACGTGGAGAATGCGACGTATGGGTTGACAGTGTGTGCCGAACGGGTGGCTATCTTTAAAGCGATCAGCGAAGGAGAGCGGCAGTTCGACGCGATTGCCGTGGTGACGGACACCGACACGCTGACACCGCCTTGCGGGGCGTGTCGGCAATTAATCTGGGAATTTTGCGGGGATGTGCCGGTGGTGATGGCGAATCTGAAGGGTGAGAGCGAGATTTTAAAGATGGGCGAATTGTTTCCAAAGCCTTTCGACGCTACGAATTTATAGAATGATTTTTTGGGGAAACGTGATGACTAGTCGCTGTTTGATGCACAAATGTGTTTTGATTTCGAGCTTACTGACGTTGCTGTGCGCGGTTTACGCACCGCATCCGCTGTTCGCGCAGGCGGATACTAAACAAGCCGTTTCCGTCGACCTGCTGGTTACCGGCGCGACGATCGTGACGATGGATCCCCAACGCCATGTGATCGAAAACGGTGCAATTGCGGTGCGGGGCGATACGATCGTGGCCGTAGGGCCAGACGTAAATAGCTTGGCGCCGCAAGGAATCATCGCCAAACAGACCATCGACGCGAAAGGCAAGTTGATCATGCCGGGATTGATCAACGCGCACACGCACATCCCCATGGTGCTGATGCGAGGGTTGGTGGACGATGTGACGCTGGACGACTGGTTGCGCAAGTACATTTTCCCCGCGGAAGCAAAGAATGTGAATGAAGAGTTTGTGCGCTGGGGCTCGCGACTGGCGCTAGCAGAGATGATTCGAAGCGGGACGACCACGTTTGCGGACATGTACTACTTCGAGGATGCGGTGGCGGAAGAAACGAAGGCCGCAGGCCTGCGCGGATTTGTCGGTGAAACGTGGATCGACTTCCCTGCCCCGGATAACAAGAGTGAAGCGGAGATGGCGGCGTACACCGAGAAGTTTCTGAAGAAATGGCAGGGTGATCCGCTGATTCATGCTTCGGTGGCACCGCACTCGATTTACACGTGTTCGGAGAAAACGCTGAGGGATTCGGCGGCGCTGGCGAGGAAGTATCACGCGCCGATTCTGATCCACGTTGCGGAGATGCGGAAAGAATTGGTGGACAGTCTGGAGAAAAATGGCACCACGCCAGTGCAATACCTGGAACGGATCGAATTCCTGGGGCCGGATGTGCTGGCGGCGCATTGCATCTGGGTGGACTATACGGACATGAAGATTCTGGCGGAGCGTCAAGTAGGGTGCGCGCACAATCCGTCGAGCAATATGATGCTGGCGAGCGGAGTTGCGCCGGTGGTGGACGAACGCGCAGCGGGTATGCGAGTTGGATTGGGCACGGATGGTCCCGCAGGCAGCAACAATGATCTGGACATGATGGAAGAGATGGACCTGGCGTCGAAACTGCAGAAGACCTACCGCGTGGATCCACGTGCGCTGGGAGCCAAGGGCGCGCTGGAAATGGCAACGATCGAAGGAGCGCGAGCGCTGCATATGGAAAAAGAGATTGGTTCGCTCGAAGCGGGAAAGAAGGCTGATTTCGTGGTGCTGAATCTGAATGTGCCAAACGCCGTGCCGATGTTCGACGCCTATTCACAAATTGTTTATGCGTTGAAGGCAAGCGAAGTGGAGACCGTGGTGGTGGGCGGAAAAATGGTGATGAAGGATGGCAAGGTGCTGACGGTGGACGAAGCGGCCGCGAAGGCAAAGGCCAAAGAGTATGGGAAAAAGGTGGAGGCGTCATTGAAGTAGGGAGACGCTCGCCCGCCCGAGAAGGCGGCCGCTACAAAAGCATGCAAAAACCCACACGCAACACCAGCGTGTGGGGCAGCCGGACAAAGGCGGGTTCAGTTGGGGGCATTGCCGGGGCCGCCTACTGCATGGATTTTGGGGAGGCGATCTTCCAGCGAGGGCAGCGCGGGAAACGCGGCGTGCGGTTCCGATTGATACCAATAGGCAACGGAAAAGTAATTGTCGGAACGGATGTTGGCGTGGCCGTGCTCGATGGTGACTTTCAGCGATTTTGTGAAGGGGATGGGTGAATCCAGGTGAAATCGGTATACGGAACTGCGACCGCCAGCGCGTTCCTCACCGACAACCGGTGCGCCATAGAGCGGATAAGAAAATGGATGGCCGCCGAAATCGTAAGCGCCCAGGAAATAATCCTCTGAACCCGTGCCGGTAATGGAAGGCGACGTTTCACCGTCGATGAAGAACATATCGTCGCCTTCACCCCACCAAAAATCCTGATTTTGTAGAACCGACATGGTAACGCCGACAAAATGTCCGCGGCCGGTGGCTTCCAGCCAAACGTAGTTGTCCTCGCCTCGCAGATTCTTTTTGTCGTTGACCATAGGTTCGCCGTTGTCGTGCCACTGGTTGGTCCAACCGTGATTCGGAGAAGCCTGGCGATACTGCGCGTGGAAATAATAAGTATCTGGCGGGAGAGGCTTGGAATAAGCCTGAAGGTCGATGTTGAAGTAGAAGGCATCGACGCGCTCTTTACCATTATTAGTGACGGTGATGCGGGCGTGCTTCTGAAATGGCATGGGGAAGAAAGAGTTGAGAGCCTTGTTGGGTCCAACGCTAAGAGGCGCGGACTGAAATAGAAAATATTCGCCCAGGCCGAGACCGAAGAAATCGCCGAGAGGAGTTTCGACACTTGGCGAGGCCTCGTCGTCCCAGTAAATGCGGAATACCAGCTTTTTCAGGTGGTAGGATTCGTCGTCGGCCAGCGTGAACCATATGTGCGTGATGGTGCCGGGACCGGGTTCGTCGAGGACGGTAAGAGTTTCGCCGGGAGGAATAACGCGAAAATCGGCGTTACCGCCGGAGCGATCGTAACTGGAGATGCGCTTAAGAGTGTAGTTGTGAGGCTGAGGAAGTGTGGCGAGCCAGCCGGAAGATTGCGCGAACACGGAAGCAGAAGCGACGAAGAGCAGAGAGAACAAACGAGCAAAAAAGATTCGCGATTTCATAGGCGCTCCTGGAATGGCGTGAGAAGAGTTAAGCGACGGCGACTGGCAGTGACATTGTTCACCAGAGAGATTGGGTGAAGCAAGAGGAGAGAGTGAGGTCAAGGTGTCGGGGGCATGGGAAGCAAAACCTAAGCTGGCATAAGAGCCAGCGCTACATGAAGAAAAACCTTAGGCGCCTGCCGGAGAATGACAGTGGCGCGGTTAGAGGGATTCATCGTCGGCGGAAGGATGTTGGCCGTATGCCAGTTCACAGATGTCAATCAGGATTTGGGCGATCAAGCCAGTCCAGCCGGTTTGGTGGCTGGCGCCGCAACCGCGGCCAGTGTCGCCATGAAAATATTCGTTGAATGGAATCAAATCGCGCCAATGAGGATCTTCATTAAAGAGTTTATTGGAGCCGAAGAGCGCGCGATTACCATTCTTATCGCGAAGAAAAATATGACTCAACCGGTGAGCCAGTTCGTGAGCGACTTCGCCGAGGTTCTTCAGTTGACCCGAACCCGTTGGACATTCAATCTTAAAGGAATCGCCGTAATAACGATGGTATTGGCGTAACGAGAGGAGGATCAGGTGATTGACGGGCATCCAAACCGGTCCGCGCCAGTTGGAATTGCCGCCAAAAAGAGTGGTAGTGGATTCGCCGGGTTCGTAATCAAGGCGATATTCCTGGCCGGCGAGATGCAGCACCAGCGGATGAGCAAGGTGATGGCGGGAAACAGCGCGAACGCCATAGGGAGAGAGAAATTCATTTTCATCGAGCATGTAGGAAAGCAAGCTTCGCAATTGATCCTCGCGAACAAATCCGAGCAGAAGCATTTTGTTGTCGCCGGGAACGACGGCGGGTTTAATGCTGGCAACGAGATCAGGACGGTGGTCGATGAACCACTGGCGGCGTCGCTGAAAATCGGGGTAGCGATCAAAGGTATCGGCATTGATGGCAGTGCCGCCGAACATGGGGACAAAACCAACCATAGTGCGCGCGCGCACGGGAAAACGCTCATTCTGGCTGGAGAAGAGGTAATCGTAGAAGAATCCATCCATTTCGTCCCAAAGAGAGCGGGTGGATTCTTGAGGATTGTTCATGGAGTGAGCGATGTAGATGTAGTGTTCCCAGAATTTGCTGGCAAGGTCTTCGTAGACAGGATCGCGTTCGGCGAGGATCAGCGCGATGGAAAGCATGTTCTTCGCGAAGGCGGCCATCCAGCTGGTGCCATCGGCCTGGCCCAGAAGATATCCCGGAGGCAAATTGTCGCGGTCGAACGCGCCGATATTGTCCATGCCGAGAAACCCGCCCTGGAAGATGTTCTTGCCCATGGCGTCTTTGCGATTGACCCACCAGGTGAAATTGAGAAGCATTTTCTGGAAGACGCGCTCGAGGAAGGCATAATCGGCAACGCCGGTGAGCTGGCGTTCAATTTGAAAGACAGCGGCAGCGGAGAGGGAAAGAACGGGAGGATTGACGTCGACGAAAGCCCATTCGTAGGCTGGGATTTGCCCGTTCGGATGCGTGTACCATTCGCGGGTCATCAGCAGGATCTGTTCTTTGGCAAAGTTCGGATCAACGTAGGCCAGGGCAACGCAATGAAAGCCCAGGTCCCATGAAGCGAACCACGGAAACTCCCATTTGTCCGGCATGGAGAGTACATCGCGCGTGAAGAAATGACGCCAATCGCTGTTGCGTCCTTCGAGGCGCACGGCCGGAGGAGTGGGCTGGCTGGGATCGCCGTCCAGCCAATCTGAAACCACGTAGTGATAATACTGTTTGGACCACAGCAAGCCGGCGAAGGCCTGGCGAGCAATCATTCTGGCGTCGTCAGAAAGTTTTGCTGGCAACACAACGCCGTAAAATTCGTCGGCTTCTTCTTTGCGCAAGTCGAAGAGGGCATCGAAATCGGCGAACGGGGCTTCATGGGGATGATGATCGATCATGGCGGCGAGTCGCAGGCGAAGGGAAACGGTTTCGCCGGGTGGAACCGTTAGATCGTAGTGAGCCGCGGCTTTGGTGCCGGTCGCCGAAGGATTAAGGGCCTGGCGCTTGCCGTCGATCAAATACGAATGAAACGCATCCTTTACGTACGGGGTGCGCGAAGTGCTGCCGAATATGCGCTCGTAGTTCGTTTCATTTTCCGTGAACAGGAGTTCGCCAGCGCCAGAGCAATAGAGGATGTAATCGCCGAGCTGCCAATGTTTGGCCAGGATTGAACAAAGCTGAGGATCCTTGAAGGTGGGAGTGGGAGAAATGGAGAGAGATGGCCGGCGGTCATCGCGTCCCCACGACCAGGTATTGCGAAACCACAATGTGGGAAGAATGTGGATGGGAGCGGCTTCCGGCCCGCGATTGGTGACGTTGATGCGGATGAGCAGATCTTCCGGGGCGACCTTGGCATACTCCACGACGACATCGAAGTAACGGCTATGGTCAAAGATGCCGGTATCGACAAGCTCGTATTCCATATCCTGCCTGCCGCGGCGGCGATTTTCTTCGAGAAGCTGTTCGTAGGGGTACGCGGCATGGGGATATTTGTACAGATACTTCATGTAGGAGTGTGTGGGAGTGTTGTCGAGGTAGAAGTAATACTCTTTGACGTCTTCACCGTGATTGCCCTCATGGGCGGTAAGGCCGAACATGCGCTCTTTGAGAATGGGGTCGCGCTTATTCCAAAGGGCTAGGGCAAAACAAAGATACTGGTGGCGATCGCAAATGCCGGCGATGCCATCTTCATTCCAACGGTAAGCACGCGAGCGGGCGTGATCGTGTGGAAAGTAGCTCCAAGCGTCGCCATTGCTGCTGTAGTCTTCGCGAACGGTGCCCCAGGCGCGCTCAGCCAGGAAGGGTCCCCAACGGTTCCAGTGGCCGTCGCGCTGCTGATTCATGTGCAGGCGAACACCTTCGCGAGTGTCGTAGATGGTCATGGTGGCTCTTTCAGTTTGCTTCGTCACGCGCCGGAATGTACGGTGATGCGAAACGAAGCTCGAAATTGCCCGCCGGGCGCGAGAACCTGCAAGGCCTGACCGGACGTGAGCGCGCTGGTGGGAGCCGTCATGGGCTCGAGCGCGATGAAATCTTTGTCTTTCGGAGCAAAAATCTGGGCGTAGGGAAAATTTTCGAGAAATGTGACGGTGATGTGGCGGCCGGCGCCGGAAAGCGAGAACGAGGAATGCGGGCCAATCAGGGCGAAGCCATCGTCAAAGCTCTTGTCGCCCAGCACGGAATCAAACGGGCCGAAAGATTCCTGCGTGCCGGTGGGAATGCCACGGGAATCGAGCTGAAGTTTGTTCATGTGGGGCGATTGCAGGCGCCACTGCGAGCGCGGGAGTTGCGGAATCCCGAAGTACGGATGAAACCCGAAACTGATGGGGACGCGAAGAGTCGGCGTTGGCAAAGACGGTGGTGTACAGAGACAAGGAACCGGGATTGAGCGCCGCCGCGATCTCGAGCTTATGGGGAAACGGGAAGATCGCGAGGAGATCGGGACGGCTCCAGTCGAAACGAGCCAAGAGCGAATCGGGTTTTGCCGCGACAATTTCCCACGCAAGCTGGCCCCAGGGAACGCCGTGCATGGGGAGTTGGTGATTGTCGAAGTGCAACAGCGTCGAAGATGGGTCGAGGGTAACGTCGCGGCCGGCGGCTTGATATTTTAGAAAAGCGAGCCGGTTCGCCCAGGGATAAAGCAGCGGAATTCCCGCAGTGCTGCCCTTGGATTTGGCGGCTTCCAGATCATCGATGCGGCGAAGAAGTTCTGCGCCGCGATGCTTTAGCGAAACGCCCAACATGCCGGAACCGGGCCAAAAAACAGCCTGCAGATCACCAGAATCGAGAGAGTGTGCGAAGTTGGCGTTCATTACAGTTTTCAGGTGACCTCGCCTGCCAACCCGGCGGCACGCGAACTACCGCGGCCCTCTGATTCAACGGATGCCACTTTGGCCAGACGTCGTAAGTGTCGCGGTTCCTGGCTGCATTTCGCTTGCAGGAAAGCCTGAACGAGGTCCCAGGCAACGCAGGGTCCGACGGTGCGCCCGCCCATGCAAAGAATATTCATGTGGTCGTCTTCGACGCCCTGCTTGGCGGAAAAATGGTCGTGGATCAGCGCAGCGCGCACTCCTGGCACTTTGTTGGCACACACGGAAGCGCCCACGCCGCTGCCGCAAATGGCAATGCCGCGTTCGACTTTGCCGGCAACGACAGCGCGAGCCAAGGGAAGAACATAGTCGGGGTAATCGTCGGCTTGAGAGAGGGAGTTTGCACCGAAATCGACAACTTCGTGGCCGGCGGCGTGGAGTTGGCCCAGCAACTCTTCTTTCAACCCGAATCCGCCGTGATCTGTGGCAATTCCGACGCGCATGTTCGCGTTTCCTTTCTTGCGAATGTGTTTTGACGTAAGGTCAGGAAGCTGCCGCGCGCGCTGCCGCGTCACGATCGGCCAGAATTACGGCATTGTCCTGACGAATGCGTCCGGAAGGGATGGAAGCGTCGGCGGCGAGTAGTTTGGGAAGCATCTCGACTTTCTCTTTGCCGGTAACGAGAAACAGAATGCGGCGCGCACGGTTAAGGATCGGATAGGTGAGGGTCATGCGGCGGTGACCCATATAGACGCCAGTCACCGCGACATCGGCATCCGTGACGTTCAACACAGGATCGCCGGGAACGAGCGAAGCGGTGTGACCGTCAGGGCCCATACCAAGATGCGCGAGGTCGAGAATTGGCGGAGAGCCAGCCAACTCCGCGAGAGTGGCGGCATACTGTTTTGCGGCCGCCACCAGGTCGCTGGCCTCGACCGGCATGGGATGGATATTTTCAGGAGGAAGCGGTGCGTGCTTCAGAAGAGTTTCGTGAAGGTGGGTGAGATTGCGATCGGGATCGCCGGCGGGAGCGACTCGTTCATCGACCTGAACGACGTGCATTTGCTTCCATGGAACGTCTTCCGAGGCCAAGCGGCGCAACATGACCCATGGAGTATGGCCACCACTGACCGCGATGACAAAGCGGCCGCGAGCAGCGACGGCGGCGCGAGCCTCGGCAGCAATGAATTCCGCGGCTTTTTGTGCAACAACGTCCGCGTCGGACAGGACTTCGATCTTCATGGCAATCACTTCCCTTCCCAGCAGCGTTCACGGCGCGCGCAACGAATAGCAAGCAGCGCGTGCAGGCAACAGAATGGAATAGCGGCTTACTGAAACGAGCCGGCCTTCGCCGCGGCAACAGGGCTGGCGATCACCGGGTCCGCCCAGCCGCCCGGCGGAGCGATTTGCGCGGCTTCCTTCGGTCCCCAAGTACCTGGCTCGTATTCGTAGGCGGGCGTGGTTTGTTTCAGGATGGGATCAACAACGCGCCACGCCTGCTCGACGTAATCTTGCCGCGCAAAGATGGAGGCATCGCCAGCCATGGCGTCGCCCAGCACGCGCTCGTAGGCGTCGATTTCCGTGGCCTCGGGCTGATGGTGCGCCAACATTTCCGCGGCTTCCCCCGTCATTTCTTCGCCCGGAGCCATCACCGTCATACCCATGGCGATGTCGACATCGGGGCTGATGCGGAAGCGCAAATGATTTTTCGTCAACCTGCTTTGCTTAATCACCGTGGGAGGCAGCTTGAATTTGGCCAGGACTTCCGTGCAGGTAACGGGAAGAGATTTGCCGGCTCGCAAAAAGAAGGGAACACCGCGCCAGCGCCAGGAATCGACTTCGAGGCGTAGAGCGGCGAAGGTTTCCATTTTCGAGTCCTTGGCGACACCGGGTTCGGCGCGATAGCCGCGAAACTGGCCGCGAATAACATCAGAGTCCTGTAAAGAGGGAATGGCCTTGAGGACTTTTACCTTTTCGTCGCGGACGGTTTCGGCATCGGTGCAAACGGGCGGTTCCATCGCAAGGTTGCAAAGAATCTGGAACAGGTGGTTCTGGATGACGTCGCGAATGGCGCCGGTCGCGTCGTAGAAAGCGCCGCGCCCCTGAACGCCGAAGTCCTCGGCCATGGTGATCTGAACGCTCTCGATGTAATTGCGATTCCAGAAGGGCTCCATGAAGGTGTTGGCAAAGCGAAAGATGAGGATATTGTTGACGGGGCGCTTGCCGAGGAAGTGGTCGATGCGGAAGATGTCCTGCTCGGCGTAGGCGCTGTGAAGAATCTTGTTGAGCGCCTGCGCGGACGCCAGATCATCGCCAAAAGGCTTTTCGACGATGACGCGCGAGCCTTTGGCGCAACCAGATTTCACGAGTTGCTCGACAACCTCGCCGAAAAGCATGGGAGGAATGGCGAGATAGCACGCGGGATGTTGGGCATTGCCGAGTTCCTTGCGCAGGTTCTGGAAGGTGGCATCGTTGTTGTAGTCGCCGTCGACGTAGTGCAGCAGGCCAGAGAGTTTTTCCCAAGCCGCAGGGTCGAGGCCGCCGTGTTTTTCCAGGCTGTCCTTGGCACGGGCTTTCAGCTGATCGAGATTCCAGCCGGCTTTAGCCACGCCGATGATGGGTACGTTGAGGTGACCTCGCTTAACCATAGCTTGAAGCGAGGGAAAGATTTTCTTGTACGCCAAATCGCCGGTGGCGCCAAAGAAAACCAGGGCATCAGAATGAATCGCGCTCATAATGTTTGAACCTTTCTTGCGCGGCTACTTGCCGGCAGCCTTTTCCATATGCCCACCGAATTGATAACGCATTGCGGAGAGCAACTTGTCGGCAAATTCCGCTTCACCACGGGAACTGAAGCGCTCATACAGGGCGGCAGTAAGAACGTGAGCGGGCTGGGCCTCGTCGATGGCAGCCTTAATGGTCCAGCGGCCTTCGCCGGAGTCAGAAACGCGGCCGGCAAATTTTGCGAGCGTAGGGTCGTCGAGCAATGAGATTGCAGTGAGATCGAGCAGCCATGAGGCAATGACGCTGCCGCGACGCCAAACTTCCGCAACATCTTTCAGGTCGAAATCGTACTGATAGTGCTCGGGGTCGCGCAGGGGAGTGGTTTCGGCGTCGGCAGCGTGCTGCTGCTTGCCCACGTTGGCGGCGCGAATGACGCCGAGGCCTTCGGCGTAAGCGGCCATGATGCCATATTCGATGCCATTGTGGACCATCTTGACGAAGTGACCGCCGCCATTGGGGCCGCAGTGCAAGTAGCCCTGTTCCGCGGTGCCGCCGATCTTCTCGCGGCCCGGAGTGCGAGGAATATCGCCAATGCCGGGAGCGAGGCAGGAAAAGATGGGGTCAAGATGCTTAACCACATCTTTTTCGCCGCCGATCATCATGCAGTAGCCGCGTTCGAGTCCCCAAACGCCGCCGCTCGTGCCGACGTCAACATAGTGTATTTTTTTAGCGGCGAGTTCCTTGGCGCGGCGAATGTCGTCAACGTAATAGGAATTGCCGCCGTCGATCAGGATGTCGTCGGCTTCCAGCGAGGGCAGCAGATCATGGATGGTCTGGTCCACCACCGCCGCAGGCACCATCAGCCAGATGGCGCGCGGCTTCTGAAGTTTCTTGACAAAGTCCTGCAGAGAGGACGAGCCGACAGCTTTGTCTTGTTCCAATTCGCTGACGGCTTTTTGCGACCTGTCGAAAACGACGCACTGGTGGCCACCCTTGATCAGGCGCCGGACCATGTTCGCGCCCATTCTGCCGAGGCCAATCATTCCGAGTTGCATGACGATCTCCTTTGTGGATTGAAGTTCATAAACTGTTACGAGCGACCGGGGGAAGCGCTGGTCCGTCAGGAAGCTTTGAGCTCGCGATAACGACGAATCAGCGCGGTGGTAGAGCTGTCGTGGTTGAGCCTGGGCTCCGTTTTGCTTTCGAGCTCTGGAATGATGCGTTGAGCGAGAACTTTGCCGAGTTCCACGCCCCACTGATCAAAGGAATCGATGCTCCAGATGGTGCCCTGAGTAAAGACGGAGTGCTCGTAAAGCGCCACGAGTTTGCCAAGCGCCTCGGGCGTGAGGCGATCGAGCAACATGGTGTTGGATGGGCGGTTACCTTCGAATACGCGATGCGGAACGAGCCAATCGGGCGTGCCTTCGGCCTTGACCTGCTGCGGTGTTTTGCCGAAAGCAAGTGCTTCGGCTTGCGCGCAGACGTTGGCGATAAGCATGTCGTGATGGCGGCCGAGGGGATTGAGCGTTTTCGCAAAGCCAATGAAGTCGCAGGGAATGAGGCGCGTGCCCTGATGGATCAGTTGATAAAAAGAGTGCTGGCCGTTGGTGCCGGGCTCGCCCCAAAAGATTGGCCCGGTATCGTAGTTGACGTGCTTGCCATCGAGCGTGACGTGCTTGCCATTGCTTTCCATCGTGAGTTGCTGGAGGTAGGCGGGAAAACGTTTCAGATATTGCTCGTAAGGCAAAACGGCGACGGTTTGCGCGTCGAAGAAATCGGTGTACCAGACGGTGAGAAGGCCGAGCAGCACCGGGAGGTTGCGTTCGAAGGGCGTGGTGCGAAAATGCTCGTCCATCTGGTGAAAGCCGCTGAGCATGGAGCGAAAATTATCGGGGCCGATGGCCAGCATGGTGGACAGGCCAATGGCGGAGTCCATGGAGTAACGGCCGCCGACCCAATCCCAAAAGCCGAACATGTTGGCGGTGTCGATGCCGAACTTGGAAACTTCGGCGTCGTTGGTGGAGACGGCAACGAAATGCTTGGCGACGGCGGCTTGATCTCCACCGAGGCCCTTGAGGGACCAATCGCGCGCGGTGTGGGCGTTGGTCATGGTTTCAAGCGTGGTAAACGTTTTGGAGGAAATGGTGAACAGTGTTTCGGAGGGATCGAGGCCGATGACGGCTTCGGCGAAATCCGTGCCGTCAACGTTGGACACGAAGCGGAAGGTCATGCTGCGTTCGCTGTAGAACTTCAGGGCTTCGTAAGCCATCACCGGGCCCAGGTCGGAGCCGCCAATGCCGACGTTGATGACATTGCGGATGCGCTTTCCCGTGTGGCCCTTCCACTCGCCGCTACGAACGCGGTTGCAGAAGGCAGTCATCTTGTCGAGAACGGCGTGAACCTCGGGAACGACGTTTTTGCCATCGACGAGGATGGTTTCGTCTTTGGGCGCGCGGAGTGCGACGTGGAGCACAGCGCGATTCTCGGTAATGTTGATTTTGTCGCCGCGAAACATGGCGTCGATGCGTTCGCGAAGGCCAGATTCTTTGGCGAGTTGCAACAAAAGCGTGACGGTCCTGTCGGTGATGCGGTTCTTGGAGTAATCGAAGTAGATGCCGAGCGCTTCGAGGGAGAATTTTCCCGCGCGTTTGGGATTATCAGCAAAAAGCTTTCGGAGGTGCACGGATTGCACGGTTTTATGGTGAGCTCGCAATGCGGACCAGGCTTTGCGCTTGGTGAGTGGCGCTATTTGCGACGACTTTGCAGTCGGCTTTGCCGTTCGTGCCATGATCGTGCTCCTTACAACATTTCGCGGGTTTAACGACGGGCGGATTTATGCGCTGTCGCGGGCTTGTCCTTGTGGTCATCCCATAGGCGAAATCCCCCGATAAATGCATGGGAATTGTCGCCCAAACGGCAGTGGGGCGGAAGCTGTTTCAACTTTTTGGAATTGCCGCCGCCCAGAACGATATCATCGGGCTCCAGTGCGGCCGACATGCATTCGACGACATCGGCGACATCGCGGCGCCATTTCTTTCTGCCGCGCTTTTGCAAACCACGCAAGCCGACGTAATCCTCGTAGGTAGCTTTCTTGTAGGGAAGGTGGCCCAGTTCCATAGGCTCCACGATGCCGTCGACGACCAGAGCGGTACCGAGGCCAGTGCCCAAGCCCAGGAAAAGCATCTTCCCTTTTTTGTAGCTGCCCAAAGCCTGCATGGCGGCGTCATTCAGGATCTTCACGGGCTTGCCAAACGCTTTTTTGTAGTCGAATTTCACCCAGCCATGCGCCATGTTGTACGGCTCCAGGATCGGCCGATTGTGCATGACCGGAGCAGGGTAGCCAATCGAAACCACGTCGTACTTCCAGTCCTTGGTAATTTGCTTGACGCCGGCGACCATTTTCTTGGCGGTCATCTTCGGGCCGGATTCAAATTTGCGCGGTGTTGATTCGCCGCTGAGAAGCACCTTCACATGGGTACCGCCAACATCAATCGCCAGTATCTTCATGGGCACCCTTCCCTCCACGGAAAAGGATAGCTCAGTGCGCAAACAACCTTATAAAACTCCCGGGTGTAAAGCAATCGCCGGGGAAAAGCCTAACACAGGGCATTGTTCACGATTTGCTGCGCTTCGCTGACGATGGCGTCCAGATGCGCTTCGTCCTGAAAACTTTCAGCGTAAATCTTATAGATGTTTTCCGTGCCGGAAGGGCGCGCGGCGAACCAACCGATTTTCGTCACTACTTTCAGGCCACCAATGGAAGCGCCATTGCCCGGGGCCGTGGTCAATTTCTGCAGAATGGGTTCGCCGCCAAGTTCGGATTCCTTTACGTCGGAAGGAGAAAGCTTCAGCAACTTGGCTTTCTGCTGCGGCGTGGCTGGCGCATCGATGCGCGTATAGTAGGGCATGCCAAATTCGGAGACCAATTCCTTAAAGTGCTGGCCCGGATCCTTGCCAGTGACGGCGGTAATTTCCGCCGCCAGCAGGTCCATGATGGGGCCGTCTTTATCGGTGGTCCAGACGGTACCATCGAGCCGAAGAAAACTGGCGCCGGCGCTTTCTTCTCCACCAAAACAGAACGAGCCGTCGAACAAGCCGGGCACAAACCATTTGAAGCCAACAGGAACTTCAGAAAGTTTGCGGCCGAATTTCTTGACAACGTGATCGATCAGGCTGCTGCTGACCAGAGTTTTGCCAACTGCGACGTGCGGGGACCACTGCGGACGGTGAGTCAAAAGATAGCCGATGGCAACCGCCAGATAGTGGTTCGGATTCATCAGACCGGACGTTGGCGTGACAATTCCGTGGCGGTCGGAATCCGGATCGTTCGCGAAGGCCACCTGATATTCATCCTTCAGGCTAACCAATCGCGCCATGGCGTAGGGACTGGAGCAATCCATGCGGATTTCGCCGTCGTGATCGACGGTCATGAAAGAAAATGTGGGATCGATTACGGGATTGGTGACGGTGATATTCAGGCCGTAGACCGAATTGACGGGCTCCCAGTAAGGCCGGGCGGCTCCGCCGAGAGGATCGACGCCGAGTTTCAGATGAGCGCCGCGAATGGCCTCGGTGTTGATAACGTTGCGCAGGTCATTTACGTACGGAAGGATGAAATCCTTCTGATGGGTTGTGGCGGCTTTGACGGCGGAATCAAATGGCGTGCGCTTGACGTCTCTGTTTTCGCCGCGAAGCAAGTCGTTGGCGCGATTCTGAATCCACGTGGTGACGTCAGTATCCGCGGGCCCTCCATTCGGCGGGTTGTATTTGAAGCCACCGTCGCGCGGAGGATTGTGAGAAGGGGTGATGACAATGCCGTCGGCAAGATGATCTTTACGGCCTCGATTATAGACGAGGATCACGCGCGAAATGACTGGAGTGGGAGTCACCCCGTCATCGCGCTGGATGATAGTCTCCACCTCGTTGGCGGCAAGAACTTCCAATGCGGTGCGCTGAGCTGGGCCAGAGATGGCATGAGTGTCTTTGCCCATGTAGAGAGGGCCGTCAATTCCCTGCCCGTGGCGATACTCGCAGATGGCCTGCGTGATGGCCAGGATGTGAGCTTCGGTGAAGGTGGCCTGAAAAGGCGTGCCGCGGTGACCGCTGGTACCAAAGCTGACTAACTGATTCGGATCGTTGACGTCGGGGCGGCGATCGAAATAGTCGCGCTCCAGTTTTCCCACATCAATGAGCATGTCTTTCGTCGCGGGCTTGCCCGCGAGAGGCGACACGCCCTTTGCTGCTGGATTCTCTACCGTGGCCATGGAACGCTCCGCTAGGGCACCGGACAGGGCGCCACTTTCCAGATATCCGAAGTGTACTCGGAGATGCTGCGATCACTGGAGAACTTTCCCGAACTGGCGACGTTCCAAATGGCTTTGCGCGCCCAGGCATCGGGATTGGCATACAGGTCGCAAAGCCTTTTGTCGGCGTCGAGATAGGACTTGAGGTCGGCGAGATGCATGTAGAAGTCTCCGTTGGTAAGAAGGGTATCGCGCAACGGGGCAAAAATGCCAGGCTCATAACGGCTGAAATAGTCGGAGGAGATCATGTCCAGGGCTTCGCGGGTTTCCGGCTCGTGATCGTAATGCCAGTGAGGATTGTACCAACCACGGCTGTCGGCGACTTGCTGGGTGGTAAGGCCGAAAAGAAACAGGTTGTCTTCGCCAGCCTCTTCGGCCATTTCGATGGTGGCGCCGTCGCGAGTGCCGATGGTCAGAGCGCCGTTCATCATGAATTTCATGTTGCTGGTGCCGCTGGCTTCGTAACCGGCGGTGGAAATCTGGTTGGAGACGTCGCTGGCGGGAATGATGCGCTCCGCGAGCGAAACCCGGTAGTCAGGCAAGAATTTAACCTGCAAGCGGCCCTTCACCGAGGGGTCGCCGTCGATGGTGCCGGCGAGATTGTTGATGAACTTGATGATGAGCTTGGCGAGTTGGTAGGCAGGAGCAGCCTTGCCAGCAAAGAAAAAAGTGCGGGGAGGCATGGAGAGGTTGGGATTCTGGCGCAGGCGATTGTAGAGCACGACGATGCGGAGGCAGTTGAGCAACTGGCGCTTGTATTCGTGAATGCGCTTCACCTGAGAATCGAAAATGTTTTGGGGGTCGACAATGACGCCGGAAGTAGCTTTCAGCCAATCCGCAAATTGCGCCTTCATTTCGTGTTGCGCCTTCAAGAATGCGTCGCGGAAGGCCTTGTCATCGGCGAGCGGTTTGAGCCTGGAGAGTTGGCTTAGGTCGGTGATCCAGCCATCGCCAATCGCGTCGGTGATCGTGCGCGCGAGGGGCGGGTTGCACAACAGTAGCCAGCGCCGCGGAGTCACGCCGTTGGTCTTGTTGCTGAAACGCTGCGGGAACATCTCGGCAAGATCCTTCACCGTCATGGTGCGGAGCAACTTCGAATGGATCGCGGCGACGCCGTTGGTGCTGTGAGAACCAACGATAGCGAGGTTGGCCATGCGAACCCGGCGTACGGAGCTTTCCTCGATCAGGCTGATGCGGGCAAGCTTGCCTTCATCGCCGGGATATTTCTTGCGGACATCGTCGAGCAGACGTCGGTTAATTTCGTAGATGATTTCCAGAAGGCGCGGAGCGACTCTTTGGAACCAGTCGACAGGCCACTTCTCGAGTGCCTCGGGAAGCAAGGTGTGATTGGTGTAAGCGAGCGTTTTCAGGGTGAGGTCCCAGGCCTGCTCCCAGCCGAGGTGGGCGTCGTCGAGAAGGATGCGCATCAATTCGGGGACGGACATGGTGGGGTGAGTATCATTGAGCTGAATGGCGACCTTGTCCGGGAAAGCGTTCCAGTCCTTATTGTTGACGCGGAAGCGGCGAACGATATCTGCAAGCGAGCAGGCAACCAGGAAGTATTCCTGGACGAAGCGCAGCGCCTGGCCTCTGCTGGTGGAATCGTCGGGATAGAGCACGCGGGTGATGGACTCGGCAGCCAGGGTCTCTGCAAGGGCGCCGACAAAATCGCCGCTGCTGAATTCCTGAAAGTCGAAGTAATCCGCAGCAGCCGCAGCCCACAAGCGAAGTGTGTTGATGTTCTTTCCGCCATATCCGACGACCGGCCGATCGTAAGGGATTCCGTACAGGCGAGAAGGCTTTCCAACAATGGCGCGCAGCACGCCGTCGCGAATGACAAAGGACGCGTTCAAGTCGACGTTTACGCGCAGGTGCGGACGAGCCACTTCCCACGGGTCGGGTCGGCGCAGCCAATTGTCGGGCACCTCGTGCTGCCAGCCGTCCTGGATGGTTTGCTTGAACATGCCGTATTCGTAGCGCAGACCATAGCCGCTGGCGGGGAGCTGCATGGTGGCCATGGAATCCAGGAAGCAAGCAGCCAGCCGGCCAAGACCACCGTTGCCCAGTCCCGCGTCAGGCTCTTTTTCAACCAGAGCAAGCCAATCGACATTCTTTTTGCTGATGAAATCGTTCAGAAGAGGCTCGAGCAGCAGGTTGGTGACATTGTTGGTAAGCGAGCGGCCGATGAGGAACTCCATTGACAGATAGTAGACACGCTTGGCGTTGGCCTGATTGTAGGTTTTGCCGGTAAGCACCCAGCGTTGCGAGAGGATGTCGCGAACGGAGCGGGCGCAGGCTTCGTAGTGTTCGCGCGCGGTAGTCTCCGCCGGATCGATGACCCTGTCGAATAGCAGGTGGCGTTCATATAACGCGTCAGAAACACCGGAAAATTGGATCGGGCCACAACCGTACTGGGCGAGCAGTTTGGACAAATGGTCGGACCCAGACTGTTTCGAAGTAACTGGAATGCTCTTGGTGCTCATAAGGATTCCTCTATTTCCGGCTCAGTGCTGCCGTCGAGAGATTGGATGCTGCATGGTGCGCAAAGAACGCAAAATTCGGCTGCTAATTATTGCCGCCTACCGGACTAAATGGTTCCATCTCCGCATTGCAGGGAGATGAATAGCGATTCCGCCGCCCCGCTAGTGTGCGATGGACGACAAATGTGGATGCTGCTCGACGGCGTGAAGCTGGCGCCAGCGTACAACCATCAATACGATGAGGCCAATCGCTGCGGCAACGGCCAAGCAAAAACAAATGTCGATGAATGCCAACAATCGAGCTTGCGTGACCACTAATCCTTGAAATAGTTGGTAATTCCCAGGGTCGGGGACGCTGGTGCCATTGGCTCGAGCCGAAATCAGTGCCGCGAATTCGTGAAGGACTGTTTGGACCGTGGGATCAAGACGGTTCGCGGCATCCAGCAGGCGCGAGGAATGCACGGTCATCCTCTGATCGATTAGCACGGCGGCTGCCGTTACTCCCAAGCTGGCTCCCACCTGGCGAAGAAAAAAGTAGGAGCTGGCGGCTTCATTCTGAAAGCGTCTTTCGAGCGTTCCGGTGGAAAGGAGCGAAATGGCCGCCAGAAATAGGCCGGAGCCGAGCCCATGCAGGAACAAAACGTAGCCGATATCGCTGCCGGGAGTCGTATCGGTCCAGATGAAAACAAAGATGCTATTGGCGATGCCAAACAGGATGATTCCAAGGCCGGCAGTCTTCGCTCCGCCGAAACGAGGCACACCAACCCAGACGGCGGCGCTTACGCCGAGAAACATGGCGACAGAATCGACAAGATAGAAAACCGCCGTCTGCTCGGCATTGTACGGCTGGAGAATTCGCAGGTACTGAGGAATGACGTAGAGCCCAGCGCCGACGAACACGCCACAGAGCAACACCAGGCCAAAGGCCGCCCGGTAGGTGCGTTGCGAGAGGATGGTGCGGATGTGGAAGACGGGATTCTGATTGTCTTCGCGAGAATCCCACCACAGAAAGACCAGAAAACCCAAAACGGAAGCGACGAGAAGCGAAACGATAAATGGTGATTGAAACCACATGTCGCGCTCGCCACGGCTGAGAGCAATCTGGCAGCACACCATGCTGGCCAGCAGCAAGCCTACGCCTGGGTAGTCCGCAGGAGGAAGTTCCTGGACGCGAACCAGACGGGCAGGCATATAGCGGCTGATGATGAAGTAGCTGACGGCGATGAAAGGAATCTGCGTAAGGAAGGCGTTGTTCCAGCTTGAGGAGTCGGTGACCGCACCCATCAGGATGGGCCACAGCCCTCTAAACGAAAAAAGCAGGATGTTGAACATCGTAATCGCCCGTGCCGACTCCGCCTTTGGAAAGAGCTCGCGCAGAAAGACGATGGAGCGAACGAGAAAAACGCCGCCACCGAGTCCCGCGATACTTCTTGCGATCAGGAGAGGCGTAAGTTCGTGGCTGAAAAAAGTAAGAAGATTGCCGAACGCGAACAGGATAAGCGATGTCAACCAGAGCTTGCGGGTTCCAAAGCTACGCACAAAGCCGGCACTGACGCCGAGCGAGCAAATGTAGCCGGTGTTATACGCGATCAACACCCAGCTTAGTTCGTCCAGAGTGGCGCCGGCATTGCCTTGTAAGTCGGTAAGAAGAATGGAGCTGGCGGTCCTGCCGGCGAGTTCGATTCCGGTGGCGATGCCCAAAGCGGCCAGGATGGTCCAGCGATCACGGCGAGAAACGGCGTGGGCGAATTCGTCAAGACGCTGCAGACGCCGGGTCTCCCAGTCTTCAAAGCGCTGGGGTGGTGGAGATTGTTGTGGTTCGTTGGTCTGCATGGCGTTGTGAATTTCGGTGCCGATTACCTGGTATAAATGGTCGCTTCCACGTTCATTCCAGGCCGCAACGTGAGTTGCGGATCCTGGCCAGGCTTCAGCAGAATTTTCACCGGAATGCGTTGGACCACCTTGACGAAATTTCCCGTGGCGTTTTGCGGAGGAAGCAGAGCCTGGCGCGAGCCCGTTGCGCCGGCGATTGAGTCCACCACGCCTTCGTAATCTTTTTCATAAGTGTCCACATGGATGCGCGCGCGCTGGCCTGGGCGCACGTGATGCATCTGCGTCTCCTTGAAATTAGCGGTGACATACACCTCGCTGAGCGGCACGATGGTGCAAGCCAATTGTCCCGCCGAAACATAGTTGCCCAGGTTGACGGACTTCTGCGCGACTTGGCCGGTGATGGGCGCGCGGATGGTGGTGTAAGCGAGATTCAGCTCGGCCAGTTCGAGACTCGCTTGGGCGCGTTCGACATTGGCGACGGCGGATTTGTAGGCCGCCTCCGTGATGGGGACTTCGCGCTCTCGCGCGCGCGTCACCAGAAACAGGGATTGGGAGCGAGCCAGGCGGGCTTGGGAGGATTTGGAGTTGGAGCGCGCAATGTCGACGGCTTGTTGCGCGGCGGCAAGCTGCTGCTCGGCGGCGTCCAGATCACTTTTAGCAACCCGCGCCGCTGCATCCACAGCGTCAAACTGAAACTTCGAGACGTCACCCGTGCCCAGCAGCGGGCGGTAGCGTTCCAGGTCGCTTTGTGCTCTTTCGTTGGTGGCAGCCTTGGCGGCAACATTGGCCTTGGCCTGCAGAAGGTTTGCGGTGGCCGCCTGTTCCAGTTGAGCTTGGGAAGTTGCGAAGTCCGCCGCGTCCGAATCCTTCTGTGCGGCTGCTCCCCCGGTATTGTGAACAGTGGTTTCGCGAGTCAGCGGAATTTGCAGCTTGGCGGAATCCGCGGCGGCTTGCGCGAAGAGCAGCGCGGCCTTGGCTTCGTCGACGCGGGCTTTGTATTCGCGCGGATCAATCTGAATCAGGACCTCGCCTTGCTTAACAGGAGTATTGTCGTCAATTTTAAGTTCGACGACATACCCGGGAACTTGCGGCGCGATGGTTGTGATGTGGCAATCCAGTTGGGCGTCGGAAGTGGACACTTGCCCTGCGAAGTAGTACCAGGCGGCGAGCACGGCAACGAGAAAGCCTATAAGGAGGCCTTTCGTCAGCGGACTGGCACTGCGCCATTTTTGCAAAATCGGCAGCGGAGAAATCCGCGGCGCAGTGGCCGTAGCCGCTGGCACCGCAACCGGATTTTGAGGAACGGATGGATTGTCCATTCGGAAGCGTTTCTCCTACTTTGAATAGGTGTTCTCAATCTCACCCATGGCGCGGGCAAGATTGGCGCGGGACTGGTTAAAGTTGTAGAGGGCTTCGATCTGGTTGTCGTTGGCTTGGGCGAGAGAGGTTTGGGCGGTGATAACTTCGATATTCGTCGTGACGCCGGCTTGAAACCGGCGTTCGGCTTGCGCCACTTCCTCGTTGGCAAGTTTTTGCGCCAGATTCGCGACTTCAACGGCAGTGCGCGCAGCATCCAGTTCGTCGGCAGCAGACTTCACTTCCTGGATGATGCGCGCCTCAAGTTGTTTGCGAGATTCGTCCACCTGCTGCCGGATCAACTTGTCGCGTTGCACTTCGGCGTGAATGCGCCCTCCGACGAACAGAGGCAGGCGAATCGTCGCGGCGTAGGTGTAAGCGGGAATGGTGTCGTTGACGTGCGTTCCCTGGGGAGCCCAGTAACCGTCGAAGTCGAGCTGTGGAAGGCGTTGTTCGGAAGCGGATTTCTGCGTCAGTTTGGCAATGCGCTGCTCAGAGCCAATAGCTTTCATTTCCGGACGGGTGACCAGAGCCTTGTCGAGAATGATGGAGCGATCGAATGTGGGCACATCGAAAAACTCCAGATGATCAGCGGCTTCGGGCTCCTGGTCCCTGGGCAGGTCAAGCAACTCCGCCAGGCGGTAGCGGGTGGTGCGAGTGTCGGTATCGGCGCGAATCAGAGCCTGACGCTCGGTTTGTAATTCGACATTGGCGCGCAGCACGTCGATGTTCAGGCCGATTCCCGTTTTCTGCAGTTCGACAGCTTGGTTGTAGAGGCGTTGCGCAAGGGCTACACGCGCGCTGGTTGCTTCGTAATTGGCCATGGCGCGCAAGACAAGAAGGTATTGCGTAACCACGAGTGCGGTGACGTTCTCTCTGGAAGTCTTTTCATTCGCGCGCGCTTCCACAACACCTTCGCGGCCGATTTGATACCGGCGGATTGCCGGCAGGTTCAGCAGCGTCTGGGAAAAATCCGTTCCTCCCTCGAAATATTGATACGGGCCCGCGGGTTTTGGCGCCGGTAAACGCTCCACACTTTGAAAGTTGTACTGGCTTACGCCGGCCGTGGCGTACAGGTCCGCCTGGGGAAGTAGTGGCGCTCGAGCAATCTGCGAATCGCGTCCGCTTTGTTGCACTTGCAGTAGGGCGATGATCTGTTGGGGATTCTGCTTTAGTGCAAGCAAGACCGCTTGCCGCAGGGTCAACGACAATTTCTGAGGCGAGGAAGCAGGGATAGACTGAGCTAGGATCGTCGCCGGCAGACAAGCGAAAAAAAGGCCGAGGCTGCAAATCTTCCGTCGCCCTCGCGGCGTGCAGCATATTGGCATTCCTCCAGCCAATACAAATTTCCGGGATTCACTGGCAGGGGGCGAGTCTGCATCAGAGTTGGTGGACATAATACACCTACCTTGAGGCAGCCGCGGAACAAACCCTGCTAGGCCGCTAGGCCGTTGGCAAGTTCGCATTCGAGGGCGTGGAATTTGCGGGTGCTATTGGTCTAACGGTGCACGGCTTTAGCGGCTTCAGCCATGGTGGTGCCGCGAACGATCAATTCCGGCTCAACGACAATTTCTTTGGGATAACTTCGTTCGCGCGAGGACGGGGAATTGATGCGTTCGAGAATGGTCTCGGCAGCGATTACGCCCATGTGGCGCAGCGGCTGGCGAACCGTCGTGAGGCTGGGATTCTGATAGGCGGCGCTTTGAATGTCGTCGAAGCCAATAACCGAAACGTCTTCCGGAACGCGCTTACCGAATTCGCGAAGAGCCTGAATAGCGCCGATCGCGGAAATATCATTGAAGGCAAATAGAGCGGTGAAGACTTCGCCGCGTTCCAGAAGTTTGCGAGTAACGTTGTAACCAACCTGCGGCGATGGAGAATCGTCGGCGAGCTGGGCAGTCAGTTCCTCTCGAACCTTGATACCCAACTGGTGCGCGACAACATGTAATGCGCGCCAACGCGTTTCCGTGTCGGAGCTGAAGTCCTGTCCCTTAATGAAGGCGATGCGCTCGTGTCCCAATTTTTGCAGGTGTTCGAGGGCAAGATGAGCGGCGAGATTGTGGTCCAGCACGATATTGGTTACACCGGGAGCATCTTTGTGGCCGGAAATCGCCACGACGGGCAGCATGCAAGCCTCGTTGCAAACGGTGTCGACGGCGATGATTCCTTCGACGGCTCGCTGCTGTAACAGGAACGGATATTCCTCGATGAGATCTTTGCGGTGGCGGTGACTGACAACAAAGTAGAAGTAGCCTTCCTGGAGAAGATGATCTTCGATGCCGGACATTACCAACGCCGCGTAACCTTCGCTGATTTCGGGGACGATGACACCGATGGTGAAACTGCGTTTCTGGCGCAGAGAACGAGCCATCAGATTGGGGCGATAGTTGAACTGCCGGGCAGCCTCGCGCACACGTTCCTGCGTCACGGCAGGAATGGACTTGGCGGCAGGGGAACGGTTGATTACCAGCGACACGGTGGCGGAGGACAAGCCCAAGTGCTCCGCCAGCGCCTTGAGGCTGATGGAGCCTTGCACAGGGTCGGGAGAGGGACTCCGTTTTTCTGGTTTCGAACGGGGCATAGGCCGACGGACTCGAGCGTAGTCTGTCACAGGATGGCGGCAGGAGCAAGGACGCCGGCAGGCGGAGGAAAGGGGGTGGAGACGGCCGCGGGTTTGTGGTAGATTATCTTTAATAAATCGATTTATTGAAGGGCATGGTAGGGGTTGGCAAGATGCGGCCGGTGCCTCGGAAGGAACCCGGAATGTCTCACCTCGCGGCCTCGCGAAGCCGTAACGCAATGGAGGGACTGTCCTCTCAGCAGCGTGCGAAATGGACAGCGATGCTGCTGTTTTTGCTGCCACTTGCAATAACGATATTCCTTCCGACGATGTCCCTCGCGCAATCACAGCCAGAAAACTCAGCATACCGTGGCGCGCCGCTTCCGTCTGATCTCGCCAGCGCTCCGATCGAGCGAAGAGTTGAAGCGCTTCTGAAGCAAATGACTTTGGACGAAAAAATCGGACAACTGGTGCAATATTCTGTGGGAACACCGACGGGTCCCGGCACGGGGCGCGACAATTATGAGGAGATGGTAGCGAAGGGCGAAGTGGGATCGTTGTTCAACGTCGCCGGGTTGCAATCGGCGAACCAATTTCAGCACATCGCGGTTGAGAAGTCGCGCTTGCACATTCCGTTGCTCTACGGACTGGACATGATTCACGGGTATCGCACCACGTTTCCGGTTCCGTTGGGGATGGCGTCGACGTGGGATCCAGGGCTGGTGGAAAGAGTGGCGAGAACGGAGGCCTACGAAGCGTTTGCCGAAGGTGTGCGCTGGACGTTTTCGCCCATGGTGGACATTTCGCGAGATTCGCGCTGGGGCCGAATTACAGAAAGCGCGGGAGAAGATCCGTATCTCGACGGCGTGATCGCGCGAGCTTACGTACGCGGTTACCAGGGGAAAAAGTTGAATGCGCCGGGAAGCATCGCCGCTTGCCCGAAACACTATGTAGGATACGGGGCGGTGGAGGGCGGGCGCGATTACAACAGCGTGGAAATTTCGGAGCACACATTGCGCGAAGTGTATCTGCCGCCGTTTTATGCCGCGTTGGATGAAGGCGCCCCAACGATCATGAGCGCTTTCAGCAGTTTGGGCGGCGTACCGGCCACGGCCAATCCGTTCACGCTAAAGCAAATTTTGCGCAACGAATGGAAGTTTCCCGGGCTGGCTGTCAGCGACTGGACTTCGGTGGGCGAACTGATTCCGCACGGAGTAGCTAACGACGGAAAGACGGCGGCGTGGAGGGCGTTTGCGGCCGGCGTCGACATGGACATGGAGAGCAACGTGTACCATGAACATTTGGGTGAACTGGTGCGCAGCGGAAAAGTGCCGGTGGCGGAAATCGATGCAGCGGTGCGGCACGTGTTACGCGTGAAATTTGCGCTGGGATTGTTCGAGACTCCGTACACGGACGAAAAGCTGGCCAATCCAGACGCACCGTTGGCGAAAGAAAATCTGGAGTTGGCGCGCAAAGCTGCTGAGGAATCTTTTGTGTTATTGAAGAACGACGCGCGGGAAGGCCACGCGATACTGCCGCTGACGAAAAACGTGAAAAGCGTCGCGCTGATCGGGCCGCTTGGAGACGACGCCGCGCAAATGCTGGGGTCGTGGGCGGGACGAGGACGGCCGCAGGATGTGGTGACCCTGAAAACGGCGTTGAGCGATGCGTTGGGAGCAGAGCGCGTGAAGTTCGTGAAAGGCGGGGATATCAGCACGGCGAGTGATGCGCAAATCGAGGAAGCTGTAGCCGCTGCGAAAAACGCCGACGTTGCAATATTGGCTCTGGGAGAGGACGGGCCGGAGATGACCGGTGAAGCTACTTCACGAGCGCATCTGGATTTGCCGGGCCGACAAGAGGAATTGGCGGAGAGAGTTGTGGCCACCGGCAAGCCTGTGGTGCTGCTGCTGTTCAGTGGACGGGCGCTGACGCTGCCGTGGATTTTCGAGCACGTACCGGCGGTGATCGCGGTGTGGTTCCCCGGAGTGCAGGCTGGGCCCGCAATCGTGAGGACGCTATTTGGAGACGCAGCGCCAATCGGAAGGTTAGTGATCAGCTGGCCGCGTACGGTGGGTCAGGAACCGCTGTACTACAACGCGATGAATACGGGGCGCCCCGCAGATCATGCGGATTTGACGCGAGTGCCACACGGCGTGCAGGAAAAGATGGTATCGCGCTATATCGATGAGCAAAACGCGCCGCAATTCCCTTTCGGATACGGACTGTCGTATGGGGAATTCGTTTACGGGCCAACGGAAGTGAGCGCGAAGAAACTGAGCGCGAAGAAATTGAACCACACGTTGCGCGAGCCGGGAGCCAGCAACAAAGAGGTACTGACGGTGAGCGCGGAAGTGAAAAACACCGGCAAAGTTACCAGCGAAGAAGTGGTGGAACTGTACGTGCGGCTGCAAGGGACGAGCGTAGAAGAACCTATCAGGAAACTGAAGGCATTTGAAAGGGTGTCGCTGGCCGCAGGCGAATCGAAGAAGGTCACGTTCAATCTTGCCGCCGATGCATTTGCGATTTGGGACATTCATAATAATTTGGCCGTCGAGCCCAGCGCGGTACACATCTGGGTAAGCCCCGATTCCTCTCGCGGCGGCGAAGGCGCGGTTCTGCAAATCGACGAGTAGCTGGGGGGCGGCGTGGCAAATCGGCAAAACGTTAGTCGGCGGGATTTGTTGATGCTGTGCGGGCGCGGACTCGCTCTGGCGCCGTTTGCGTCGTTAATAGCCTGCGGGACCATGGCGCCGAAGGCGGTGCACAATCCCGGTGGCGCACCGTTTCAAGGGACCGACGAACAACTGCTGGATGAAATCCAGAAAGGCAGCTTCCAATTTTTCTGGAATGAAACAAACCCAAAAACCGGGCAGGTGAAAGACCGCGCGTTTCTGAACGGAAAAGACACGCGCAAGATGGCGAGCATTGCCGCCACCGGGTTTGGGTTGACGGCGTTGTGCATCGGCGACGCCCGCGGATATGCAGCGCACGGCGATATTCTGGAACGCGTTCGCGTTACGCTGCGATTTCTGGCAAATCAGATGCCCACAGTGCACGGCTTCTATTACCACTTCGTGAATATGGACGACGGGCAGCGCTGGGAAAAGTGCGAACTGTCTTCCATCGATACTTCCCTGCTGCTCTGCGGAATCTTGACGGCGCGCGCGTATTTTCAGGACGCGGAAGTTCAGGATCTGGCCACGAAAATCTACAATCGCGTGGAATGGCCGTGGATGCTGAACGGCGGCCCAACATTTTCGATGGGTTGGATGCCGGAGTCGGGTTTCCTGGAAGCGCGATGGGAACACTACTGCGAACTGATGATGATCTACCTTTTGGGAATCGGTTCGCCCACGAATCCCGTTCCTGCAGAGACCTGGAAAGCGTGGACGCGGCCAACCATCACCTATCAGGGCATCACGTATATTTCCGGAAACGACCCGATCTTCACGCACCAATATTCGCAAGCGTGGTACGACTTCCGAAATAAAAGGGACGCGTACGCCAATTATTTCGACAACTCCATTCTGGCCACCAAGGCTCACAAATTATTCTGCCTGTCGCTGAAATCGGAGTTTCCGGATTATTCCGAGGATTTGTGGGGCATTTCGGCTTCCGATTATCAGCAGGGTTATACCGCGTGGGGCGGCCCGCCGCGGCAAGGGCCCATCGACGGGTCGATTGTTTCCTGCGCCACGGGCGGATCGTTGGCGTTCTTGTTCCCGGATTGCATTCGAGTGCTGCGAAACATTCGTGGTCCATACGCACCGAAGGCCTGGGGCTTGTACAGTTACGTCGACGCGTTCAATCCGCTAACGAATTGGTACGACACAGACGTGCTGGGCATTGACCTTGGGATCACCATGGTGATGGCAGAGAACCAGCGCACGGGACTGGTGTGGAATACGTTCATGAAGAACCAGGAAGCGGCAGCGGCGATGAAAAAAGTGGGATTCCGGTCGACGTAGCGCACGGGGCAGATTCTCAGTAGTCCGGTTTTGTCTCTTCCGATGGTTCCTGATTCAAGCGCTGGAACATTGCCCGGGCGCGCGCTGCGTCTTCCTTGCGCCCGGCCCGGGAATAAGCGGAGCCCAGGGCAAAGAAAACTTTCGCGTCGTGGGGGAATGCCTTAGCGGCAATTTCCAGATTCGGGATGGCCTTCAGATAGTCGTCCGTGTCCAGCAGCAATAGTCCCAAAAGATAATGAGCGAAGGCGGAGTGCGGGTCCAGCTTCACCGCTTCCTGCGCGTAAGGCAGCGCTGCAGCCGAATCACCCTTGTAAAGAGTGGCAGCAATCTGCAGACGCGAGGTGATGTCGGCAGGATTGTTTTTGATCTCCAACTTGAATTGCTCGACGGCCGCCGGGGTGTCATTCACGTCGGCTAGAAATCTTCCGTAGGCGTAGTGAATGTTCGGATAGTTGGGAAATTCGACGACGACAGCCGCGAATTCCGGGCGCGCTTCATCGTATTTTTTTGCGGCGGCGATGCAAGCGGCATGGCCAACGCGTTGTACGACAGCGGCGCCGGGGGAATTCTCGGGCGGTGGATTCTTGCCGCTAATGCGCAGAGCCGCCATGCCCGTGGCTTGTGTAATGGAATTGTCCTGCAATCCCTGAGCGCACAATTGGCCGAGGAAATCGCGCGCGCCTTCAAATTTGTCTTTTCGTAGCAGAAGAAGACCCTGGTGGTAGACCACCACGCGCCGCAGCTGGGTATCGTTCGTTACGCCGAGCGCTTGTGCTTCCGCGATATGCTTCAGGGCGTTGTCGTCCTGCCCTAACTCAAATTCGCACAGGCCCAGCATGGCGTGAGCGGTGCCATTCTTCGGAGCCAGAACCACCAGCTGCTGGAAGGCGCGAGCGGCGGCGGCGTAATTGTTGCGGTCGTACTCCAGCGTGCCGAGCGACCACCAGCCTTCCGCCCATTGGGGACGCATGGCCAGGGACTGCTTATAAAGAGCGGCAGCACGGTCCAGTTGATTGGAATCGCGGGCCTCAGCGGCCTGCTTGGCCAGCGAGTCGAAATTCGCTGAAGACCTCTGAGATTGTGCAAGCGAATGCAGTGGTGCGATAAAAAGAACGCAGGCAAACACAAGAAACGGAAAGGTGAGGCGCACAGAGATTCGGCGGAAAGATGAAAAGAGGCGCACGGGAAATAGTGTAAAAGAAAAACTGCCAACGAGTTGGGGTGAAAGGGGGCTCGTTGGCAGCTTTCTTTTGGGCGTGAGCGGAGGCGCCGTCAGAAGCGCCCCCGGAAAGTGTTAGAAGCTGAAGCGCGCCTGCATTTCGATGGTTCGGCCGGCAAGTGCGCCGGACGTTTGGCCGAAATGCGGATCGGTAACGACGATATCCATGGTGCTGGGGTCAAGGTTCAGGTTATTGAAAAGGTTGTAGAAGTTAGCGCGAAATTCGAATTGCGCGTTTTCTCCCAACACCGGCATCTTGGGAAGTCCGAAAGCCTTGCTAAGGGTCGCGTCAACATCGCGATAACGCGGACCGCGCAAGGAATTACGGCCGACTCCCGGTGGTGTCGGAAGAGTCGTGCAGGTTTGTGGGAAAGGCACGGTGCAAGGAGTGACGGTCGGGGCGGTGAAGTAGCTGGTTCCACCCTTAGGGAAATTGCCGCCATTGCTCAGGAAAGTGGAATTGCCATAGCTGCTGCCGGCGCCGCCGAGGTAACTCACGGGCAACAATTGGCCTTGGCTGCCATTCTGGCAGTTTCCACCCTGATAGATGAGATCGCAGGTTCCGCTGTTATATACCGGCGAGAACGGGAAACCGCTGTGCCAGTTGAAGATTCCGCTGATGGACCATCCACCGAAAATCTTTTGTTTCCAGTTATTCTCGTGGAAGAAATTCGGTGTGTAGATGCCCCACAATTTGAAGGCGTGGGTTACGTCGAAGCTTGAAGGGCCCCAATCCGCCCTTGGATCCCATTGATAGTTACTGATGGAATAGGGACCCGACTCGTTGTCATAGCCCTTGGCATAGCGATACTGCGCGTCGATTTCAAACGAGTGGGAAAAGCGGTGCTGGAGTTCGGCAAGCAGCGCGTTATAATTGGCGTTGCCGTCCTGGGCGTAGTAATCCACGTTGTTTACTTGCGGATTCAAGGCAAAGCCTTGGGCTCCAAGAACCTGGTTCAGGTTGTATTGTCTGGTCAGATGGTGAGATGTGCTGCCCTGATAACCAAGAGTGGCAACCCAGTTGTGACCGATGTCGTACTGCCCTTCGAGCGAGTAGCGGTAAGTCATCGGCGTTGGGAAATTCGCCGGAAACGCCGTCACACTGACGGGAGAACCGCTAACCGGAATATTGTTGCCGTTGAAGGTCTGGATGGTGGCGGGATTCGCTGGGTACGGCCCGAACTGCTGGGGGTCCGTCGGAAAATCGTACAAAATATTTGAACCGAGCAGGGTGGCGCCGTTGTTCGTGAACGGAATGTTTGGCCAACCGTTCAACGTGATGGCTTGTTCCTCACCGGTATAACCGATGCCGAAGCCGCCTCGGATGACGAGGCGGTTAGCAAAATTGTGACCGGCTACACCTCCGGGACTCCATGCAAAGCCGAGCTGGGGACCAAAGTTCCCGGCCTGGGAGTTGTAAAGATTGCCCCCGATTCGCATGTACATCGCGGTGAGAGGGTTGGGATCGCTGCCCAAAACTACGGTAGAAAGTTGGTTACGCGTGAAGGAAACCGGACCGAAGTATTCCCAGCGCAGTCCGGCGGTCAACGTCAAGTTGGGCCGTACCTTGTAGGAATCCTGCAGGAAGATTCCGACCAGGGTCTGGCGCGAATCCTTGCGGACGTCGGTGGGTACCCCGGTCTGAGGATTGAAGACGCCAGTTTCCTTTGAAGGAGCATCGTTGAGGAAATCCCAGTAGTTGTTGAAGCCCCACTGCGGCCGAGCGGACCATGGTGCCTCTTGCACGAAATGCAGTTTTGTGACTTCAGCGCCGAATTTTAGCGTATGGCTGCCCTGAACCTTCGTTAAGGTATCCTTCGCGCCATAAGTCCACTGGTCAAAAACGCTGCCTGCAGGGCCGCCCAAGGAATTGCAGCCCGGGCACACGGTTCCAATGTTGTTGCCGTTATTGGGATCACCGATGTACAGGGTTTGCGGAAGACCCAGAGGGGTCTGAGGATTGTCAGCCAGCTCGTTCCAACGCCAGCCCGCGGCATTCAAGCGCGCTTCGTTGATCAAGGTTGGAGAAAAAGTGTGAGACCACAAGCCAGTCATCGCCTCGTTGATGGCATTGTGGTAGAAGATATTCGCCGGTCGCGCACCGTTAAAGGAAGTATTGTTGACCGGGGTGTAGTAGATGTTGAAGGCCAACAAGTCTTTGCTGGTGGCATTGAAGTCCATGCGACCCATGTATTGTTGATTGATATTGTCGTTCGGACCGGTAGTGTTAATGAATGCGATGTCGGCAACGCCATCCAGGTTCGCCGGGCTTCCTGTGCCGTCTCCACCCAACCCCGGATTAAGATTGTTCACAAAGCTGGGATCCGCAGTTCCCAATGGAAACTTCGTGGTATCCAGGGGCCGTCCGATATCCAGACCTTGACCAGGAATCTCCTGACAGTTCGTCCCTTGGACTAACCCAATCGAGGCACAGGTGCGATCGACTGCACCCGTGGTCGAGGGGGATTCTCCGGGAAAAGCGGCGTACCTGGCGGCCAGGCTGCCGCCTGGAGCCAATTGCAACAACTGCGGAGTTTCGTACCAGCCGTTGCTGATGGCGGTGGATTGATTTCGAATCGTTTCATAAGCAAAGAAAAAGAACAGCTTATTCTTGATAACTGGCCCGCCGACGCTGCCACCGATCTGGTTGAAGCGGTTCTCATTTCGCAGTGGGTCAGTGGGCTCACCCGCCGTGCCGTGGAAATTCTGGTAGGCATTCAGACCAGGGCGATCCGCCTTGAAGAAGGCACTGCCATGGAACTGATTGGTGCCGTTCTGTGAAGTCACCTGAACCTGGCCGCCACCAAAGCGCCCGTTCTCTGCATCGTAGTCGTTGCTGACGACTCTAACTTCCTTAACGGAGTCCTCGTTCGGAGTGATGATCGCCGCAGCTCCCCAAGACACGCTGGTAATGCCGATCCCGTCGAGTTGAATGTTATTTGCGTCCTGCCGGGAACCGTTTGAAGAAACCTGAGGTCTGTTTTCCGTCTGAAAGATGCCAGCACTGCCACTGGTTCCGTTCGGTCCTTGGTTGCCCGGCTGATTTGTCGTATCGCCGTTGCCGTTGCGGGCACCGTCTCCAAATACGCCGGGAGTTAGCTGGACGAGTTGAAAAACGTCGCGGCCGAATGAGGGCAACGCCTGAATCTGCTTGCTGGTAACGGTTCCAGCAATCTGGCCGGATTCGGTATCAATGGCAGGCAATTGGTCGCCGTTGACGGTAACCGTCTCGGCGATTGCACCGACGTCAAGGGTGACGTTTGCCGGATTCATCTGTTCACCGGAGACCTGCACGTTGTCGAGAACGGCCTGTTTGAAACCGGCTTTTTCTACGGTGACTCTGTAAAGTCCTGGAGCGAGCCTATTAACGGTGTAGCTGCCATTGTCATCAGTCGTCGCTTCTTGCGAGACACCCGTCTCATTGGAAGTAACGGTGACTTTAGCTTCGGAAACAACAGCGCCTTGCCTATCTGTCACAGTCCCAGAGATACCGGCGCGATATTGCGCGTGAGTTCCCAGGGCGAGTAGCAAAAGAAAAGAGAGAATCGAGGAAATACGAAGGGAAACTTTCCGAACTTTCATGCGTGCTCCTTCGCACCAGGTTGAATTTCGGATGTTGCACCACACCCGCTAGTAAATCGGTTAAGCAGCCAGTTGGTGGATACTATAAGCATCTGTTTTTGCAATGTCAACCAACAGTTCTTTTGAAGGCCACGGGCGTTTCACTATGAGCTGTGCTACCTCCCCGGTACATCCTGTGTAGATGGCAGGATTGGAACATGGGCGCTGACGCCGTTGGCTTGCTTCTAATACATCGGCAGGGCCAGCGCCGGGGGTACCCGCCTTTTTGTACCTATAAGATGCACCGGAACAGGGCGAGGTGTGCGTGGTGGAACAGTGCGCCGCGGCTGGGCGCCCGTTTTGGGTTATTGCGCTGTCCTTGTGAATCGGTATACTAGGGAGGATGAAAGGTTCGCTCCAACCTGACACGTATTCCCGCACCTTGGCGCGTTCGCGCTACTCCCCCAGCTGTCCCTGTTGCTGCTGTATGTGTCAACTCACCTTAAGCGGCACGGGAACTATTCCGGTTTAATCGAAGACAGAACCCGAAAGATTCCAAGGCCGCCAGCGATGAGCGGCCTTTTTTGTTTTTGCAGGAGGAAACCCAGAGATCATGAGCCAGAGCCCCAAAGCCGGATTGCAAAAGCCGATCGGCATCTATTTCGAGCACCCGGACTGGTTCCGGCCGCTATTCGAGCAAATGGATGCGCGGGGAGTGGCGTGGCAAAAGATTGATGCGCGCACGCACCAGCATTCCGCTGACAGCAGCGGGACGGAGTGCTCACTGGTGCTCAACCGCATGAGCCCTTCGGCGTGGCAGCGGGGTCTGGCCGATCGAATCACATACACGGTCGAGTACCTGGCGTACCTGGAGGCCCGCGGAGTCCGTGTGGTAAATGGTTCCCGCGGGTTCCAGCACGAAATTTCCAAGGCGCTTCAATTGGAGCTGCTAAAGGGACTGGCGTTGCCGTTCCCGAAGGCGCGCGTGATTCACCGCCCAGAGGAAGCGCTGGCCGCGGCGGAAGATATCGGTTATCCGCTGGTGATCAAACCGAATATTGGCGGAAGTGGGGCGGGCATTGTGCGCTTTTCGAATCCCGGGGAACTGGCGCGAGCGGTGGAACAAGGCGGACTGTTTTTCGGAATCGACTCCACGGCGTTGCTGCAGGAATTTTTCACCGCGCGCGATTCCGTGATTACGCGAGTGGAAGTGCTCGGCTACAAGTATCTCTACGCGATTCAAATCCACACCACCGGTGAAACATTCAATTTGTGTCCAGCGGACATATGCCAGAGCACCAACGGCGAAGAATTGGTGCGCAAGGCGTGCCCAATCGACGCGCCAAAGTCGGGCCTGAAGGTGGAAGGCTATCGGCCTCCGCAAGAGGTCATTGAAAACGTGGAGCGCATGATGCAGGTCGCGGGAATCGAAGTGGGCGGCGTGGAATATGTGATTGATGATCGGACCGGGCGGCTGCTGTATTACGACATTAATGCCCTTTCCAATTTTGTGGCGGATCCGGAGCGAATCGTGGGATTCAATCCGTACGGGCGGCTTGCGGATTACCTGATTGCGGAGGCGCAACTACACGAGTCGCGGGGTGCGGCGCGGCTAGCAGCGACGGGAGAACGGCGATGAGATACGGATATTGGCTGCCGGTGTTTGGCGGATGGTTGCGCAACGTCGAACAGGAAAACATGGAAGCAAGCTGGCGCTACGCGAAGAAGTTGGCGCTACGCAGCGAAGAATTGGGATTCGATCTGACACTGGTGGCGGAGTTGAATCTGAACGATATCAAGGGAGTGGAAGCGCCGTCGTTGGATGCGTGGTCGACTGCGGCAGCATTGGCGGCAGTAACGGAAAAACTGGAATTGATGGTCGCGGTGCGTCCCACATTCCATTTGCCGGCATTGCTGGCAAAACAGGCGGCGAATATCGATCACATCAGCAATGGGCGGCTGTCGTTGAACGTGGTGTCGTCGTGGTGGGCGGATGAAGCACGCAAATATGGCGTGTCGTTCGAGCAGCACGACGATCGCTACGCGCGCACTAGCGAATGGCTGGATGTGGTGGATGGAGTCTGGAGCCAGGATCATTTTTCGTTTTCCGGAAAATACTACCGGGTGGAAGACAACGTTCTTCAGCCAAAGCCAGTAGCAAAGCCGCGGCCCACCATTTATGCCGGCGGTGAATCGCCCGCGGCCAAAGACCTGATCGCCGCGAAGTGCGACGCCTACCTGATGCATGGAGACGCGCCCGAAACCGTTGGCAAGAAAGTGGCCGACGTGACGGAGCGCCGCGCGAAGACGAACCGCAGGCCAATGAAATTCGGCGTTGCGGGCTACGCCGTGGTTCGCGAAACCGAGCATGAGGCGCAGCAAGAACTGCAGCGCATCACCGATGTCCAGCAATCTGCCGCGGGTTACGCGAATTATCAGCAATGGCTTGCCGGCACGCAATTGGAGCAGCGTGTAAGTCTGGAAGATTATTCGGTTTCGAACCGAGGGCTGCGTTCCGGGCTGGTTGGCACCGCGGAACAAGTAGCCGAAAAGATCGCGGCGTTTGAAGCGGCGGGAGTGGATTTGCTGTTACTGCAATTCAGTCCGCAACTGGAAGAAATGGAAGCGTTTTCGGACGCGGTGATTACACGGAAGCAGCGAGCCGGTTCGAGAGCGGCCACGTGATTCAATTTTTTGGCGGCCATATCGGCGGTTGGCAGCGACGCATCTAAATTGCCAGGAGCGATGAGGGAATGACAGCGGTAGCACAAATCAGTCCTGCGAGAAACGAAGCCAATCGACGGCTCGCCGGAACTTCTGTGCTGGAGCACATCGGCAACACGCCGCTGCTGCGCCTGGGGCGGGTTGCGAACGAATTCCCCAACGTTGAGTTTTGCGCAAAAGCAGAATGGTTCAATCCTGGCGGGTCAGTGAAGGACCGTCCGGCGCTGAGCATGATCCAAGCTGGGCTGGCGAGCGGCGCATTGCGGCCGGGCAAAACGATCATCGACGCTACCAGCGGCAACACCGGCATCGCCTACGCCATGATCGCAGCGGCGCTGCACTATCCCGTGACCTTGTGCCTTCCCGACAGCGCTTCACACGAACGCAAGCGCATCCTCGCCGCGTTTGGCGCGCAATTGGTGATTACACCGGGCGATGAAGGCACCGACGGCGCCATCCGCAAGGTTCACGATATTGTTGCCGGCAACCCCGAGAAATATTTTTATCCCGACCAGTACAGCAATCCGGCGAACTGGCAAGCGCACTATCGGACCACCGCAAACGAAATCTGGCAGCAGACCGGCGGACGAATCACGCATTTCGTCGGCGGCTTGGGCACCAGCGGCACGTTCACGGGCACGACACGCCGATTGCGGGAATTGAACCCGGCGATCCGTTGCATCAGCCTGCAACCGGATGCGCCGTTTCACGGACTGGAAGGCTGGAAGCACATGGCAACCGCACTTCGTCCGGCGATTTACGACGAAACGCTGGCTGACGAGAATTTGGAGATTGGGACGGAAGCATCGTACCAAATGGTGAAACGCCTGGCGCGGGAAGAGGGGCTGCTAGTTAGTCCCAGTTCGGCGGCGGCGCTGGTGGGATGCTTGCGCGTGGCCAAGAGCATTCCAGCGAACAAAATCGCGGTGATTGTGACCGTTTTTGCGGATTCGGCAGCAAAGTATTTAACGGAACGTTTTTGGGATGAAGGTTAGATGAGCGAAACGCTGACCCTTTCGATCAACGAGGCTGTCGTGGAGAAGATACGCCGGCACGGGGCGGAGACTTATCCAAACGAATGCTGCGGAGCATTGCTGGGACGCGACGTGGATGCGCAAGCGACTCCCGCAAGAGCCACGCGCGAAGTACTGGCAACATTTCCGCTGGTGAATCGCCGGGACGATTCGCCGCGCAACCGTTTTTTCGTGACTGCGGAAGACGCGCACGATGCAGATAAAGCGGCGCAGGCGCAGGGGCTGGATTTGATTGGCTGGTACCATTCGCATCCGGATCATCCGGCAAAGCCGAGCGAGTATGATCGCGAGCACGCATGGCCGTGGTACAGCTACATCATCGTGAGCGTGCAAAACGGAAGCCCGCAGGACATGACATCGTGGCGATTGCAGGACGATCGCTCCGCGTTTGGTGCGGAAGAATTGCAAATACGAGATCAAGCCAAGGCTTGATGGATGCCGAGGCCAGGAGGCAAATGATGGCTGTGCGAGTGATGATACCAACGCCGCTGCGCGTGTATGCGGGAAAGCGCGATTCGGCGGAGTTTCGCGCCAGCACCGTTGGAGAAGCGCTGGCGCAACTGACCGGCGAATTCGACGATTTGCGGCGGCATTTGTTTACTGACGAAGGAAATCTACGCAGCTTCGTGAATGTGTACGTAAATGGCGAAGACATTCGGTATCTTTCCAAGGAAGAAACGCCCACGAAGGATGGCGATACCATCAGCATCATTCCGTCGATCGCAGGCGGACGCTACTGAGATTGAACGCAAAATTTTTGCGACAGGATGGGGGAGCAACATGGCCAGCAAGGTTCAGACAGTGACGGGCACGAAACCGGAGCAGGCGCTGACGAACGAAGAGATATTGCGCTACAGCAGGCACCTGATCATGCCCGAAGTGGGGATGGATGGTCAGCTGAAATTGAAGAACGCGAAGGTTCTGCTGATTGGCACGGGCGGGCTTGGCGCGCCGCTTGGCTTGTACCTGGCGGCCGCAGGAGTGGGCAAACTGGGGCTGGTGGATTTCGACGTCGTCGATTTCACGAATCTGCAACGGCAAGTAACGTTTGGCACCAGCGACGTTGGGAAACCGAAGAGCCAGGCGGCACAGGCGCGGCTGTCGAATCTGAATCCGGACATTCAGGTGCAAGCGTTCGAAACAAAATTGACCAGTGAGAATGCGCTGGAACTGTTCAAGGATTTCGACATCATCGTGGACGGCACCGACAATTTTCCGACACGCTATCTGGTGAACGACGCGTGCATTTTGCTGGGCAAGCCCAACGTGTACGGTTCCATCTTCCGATTTGAGGGACAGGTGACGGTCTTTGGCACTCCGGGCGGCCCGTGTTACCGATGCCTGTACCCGGAACCGCCTCCGCCGGGCCTGGTGCCATCGTGCGCCGAGGGCGGAGTGCTGGGTGTGTTGCCGGGGATCGTCGGGTCGATTCAAGCGATGGAAACGATCAAACTGATTCTTGGAAGTGGCGACAGCCTGGCAGGACGGTTGCTCCTCTTTGATGCGCTGGCCATGAAGTTTCGCGAATTCAAGCTGCGCAAGAATCCAGCGTGCCCTATTTGTGGAGACAAACGGACCATTCACAAGCTGATCGATTATTACGAATTCTGCGGCGTGCGCGGCGAAGAAGCTCCCACGCCGGATCTGCAGGTTCCAGAGATTACTCCGCGCGAGTTTAAAGCGCGGCTGGACCGCGGCGACGATCTGTTCGTTCTGGATGTGCGCGAGCCGCATGAATACCAGATCTGCAATCTGCAGGGACACCTGATTCCACTGGGAGAATTGCCGCGCCGCGTGCACGAACTGGATTCTTCGCGGGAAATTGTGGCGCACTGCCGCAGCGGAAAGCGGTCGGCGGAAGCGGTGGATTTCCTGCGGAAGGCAGGTTTCCGAAAGATCTTGAATCTGAAGGGCGGAATCCTGGCGTGGTCTGACGAAGTGGATTCCTCTGTGCCGAAGTATTGAAATGTCGATGGTGAATATTCAAATTTTGCACTCGCATCGGGAAGCGCTGCGGCGTAAGCTAGCAGCCATGTTGACGCACATCCACAAGACTTCCTCCATGTGTTGCTGCCGTATGTGCTGTACGCGTGCGTCTTCTGGCATGGGGAGGCTGAATCTGTAGAGATTGAATTCAGCCACGAAGAAATACCGACCCACCGCCAGAGAGCCTGGCCGGTGGGTTTTTTGATTTTCGGCAGGCGCTTTACAGTCTGCACAACGGGTTCCGCGTTAACAGAAAAGGAGAAATCGCAATGTCCGACTACAAGCACCCGGAAGTATTGGTCAGCACGGATTGGGTGGCACAAAATTTGAACACCCCTGGGTTGCGGCTGGTGGAAGTGGATGTGGACACAGCCGCGTATGACCAGGGGCACATCCCCGGAGCGGTGGGCTGGAACTGGCAGACGCAGCTACAGGACAACATCCGGCGGGACCTGATCGAAAAGCAGGCGCTGGAAAAGCTGCTGGGACAATCGGGAATTTCCAACGACACAACGATTCTGCTGTACGGCGACAATAACAACTGGTTCGCCGCCTATGCTTTCTGGCAATTGAAGTATTACGGCCACAAAGACGTGCGATTGATCAATGGCGGCCGAAAAAAGTGGATTGCGCAGGGATTGCCGTTCACGAAAGAGCCGGTGCAGGTGAAGGCGGCGGAGTATCGCGCGGTCCATCCCGCTGAGTCGCTGCGCGCTCGAAAGGAAGATGTTTCCGCCATCCTGGAAAATCGCCGCCATGGACAACTGGTTGACGTCCGCTCCCCCGATGAGTTTATCGGCAGGATCCTGGCGCCTCCCGGGCTATCGGAAACCGCACAGCGCGCTGGACACATTCCTGGAGCCGCGAATATTCCCTGGGCGCAAGCGGCGAATGAGGATGGCACCTTCAAATCCTACGAGGAATTGAAGAGGCTTTACGATTCCAAGGGCATCACCGGCAACGACGGCGTCATCGCGTATTGCCGCATCGGCGAGCGCAGTTCGCACACATGGTTCGCGCTGAAGTATCTGCTGGGCTACAAAGATGTGCGCAATTACGACGGCTCGTGGACCGAGTGGGGCAATTTGGTTGGCGCGCCAATCGTGAATCAGACGGCGGCGCCGGTGGTGGCGGTAGCCTGCCCGGCGTGAGCCGGGAGTGTGAGCGAGCGAAGGGGACCGCGGTCGAGGCGGGTCCCCGGAGCTTGAATTTGTAGCGAAGCAAAATGGGGCGCGGTCGCCAAGTGGTAAGGCATAGGTCTGCAAAACCTATATCGGCGGTTCGATTCCGCCTCGCGCCTCCAAAATTCCTGTCCTCCTCAATTCGATTCTCAGTGAAGGCCGCCGCATAGGTATTTGGGGCGTCGATTTGCTAAAACGCAAAGCGAACTGAAAGTGTGACCAAATTCCCGCGGAAATTTCTGGGCGCATACAGATCCTGGTACGACCCGTTGGTATCTTCGTGGTACCCGTAATAATCCCAGCGCGCACGTCCGGTCCAGTGCTTGGCAAACCGGTAAGAGGCGACGCCATACGGTTGATACCAATTGGAGTTCAACGAGCCAGTTGGCGCGGTTGGGATGGCGCTCTCAGGACTCAGATTGAGTTCCGAGCCGGTGGCTCCCACAAGGTTCGCACCCGCCTCAAGCGTCAGACGGTTCAGCGGAGTCCAGATGAAATCCAAGAATCCGGTGTTTACCTTGCTGTCGTACACCGCGAGCTGCTGCAACAGGCCCGGAAGATTGGGGCAAGCCGGCAGTCCGGGAAGTGCAGCGCTGCTGGTATAGCAAATCAAGATCTGCGAAGAAATCGAATTGTAATTGTATCCGAGCTGCGCGGAAAATTTTTCCGACGGCGTCAAAGCGAGTGAGAAGCCGAGGTTCCAATTCCTCTGCAAGCCGTTTACGGTGTCCACATTGTTCTGGCCATTCAAAGTCGAGGCATTGCCCGACAGATTCAGCCAATTTTTCACTTTATACTTCATGCGGAAGCGCACCTGCTGCGACTGCAGCGGACTCACCCGCGTGAACGTATTGTTAGAGGCCGATAGTTCGGCATCGAGATTGAAACTTAAATTCCTGGATGGTCGCAGCCATAGGCCCAGCACCGCTGAATTCGTCTCGATATTCGTCACACCTGGCGGACCTAAAGTTGCACCCGGCGTCAGGTAGGAGATCGAACCGTCTGGGTTCAAGGTGCAGCCATCCGGAAGATTGGGTTGTGTGACAGGCAGCGTGCTGTCAAGACTGGCGCAATTGCCGCGGGCGGGGTTGTTCGGAAAATAGACGGCGTTTTGCGTGTTATAGAAATTGTCGGCGATTTCTCGGTTTCTGTAGCGGTACCCAAAGTACGCTCCGGCTTTTGCGGACAACTCGACTTGGGCTTCGATCAGGTTCGTGTAGATTCTTTGCTTCAGGAAATTGCTGTCGAGGTTGATTAGCATGTCCGGGCCGGAGCTACTGGTGTGGCTCGGCGTCCCGGCAACCCCATTCGCAGGCGCAACGCACGGCGCGAAGGGAAGAGTCTCTGTGGGAGCAAAGATATTGGGCGGAACAATCAGGTTTGTGCTGAAGAAGGAGCACTCCGAGGAGACGAACTGACCTGGTTCGAGCCAATTGCTGTAATCGAACGAGTCAACAACGCTGAGCATGGGACTGATTTTCCACGTGGCGCCGAAGTCGCCATAGGAAGCCACATGCCGTCCCTCGATTGGGCCATTCTGCAGGAAATTCGTGAGCTGGCTTCGCGACTCCAGCCCCGCAAAACTTTGTTGATAGTTGTTCACATTCATGTCGCCGCCGGTGTAGCTGAATTTTCCGGACATTTGCAACGCGGGAATGATGTTGCTCTGAAAACTGATTTGTTCCGTCGGAAAATTCATCCTCGTTTGGCGGTGCGAGAAGTAGTCGTAGTACGCGCTGCATTTTGGATTCACGATGCTGCCGGCTTGAAACGTAGGGTTACAAGGTTGGCTCGGCGGATTCCACGAAACTCCTAGATCTACTGGCGGAAGCCCGCTTCCGACGGAGAACTGCTGGTTTACATCGGTAACGCCGGGATCCGTTTTGTAGTAGCTCCAGGTCTGGTCGTAGCTGATGTTGGTTCGAGGAAGGAACCGGAAGTCGACACCCAGTCGATATTGCGAGAGCGTGGCGGAAAAATTCTGGAGAAGGAATTGTTCGGTACCTTGATGGATGGTCGAGAAATCTGGGCCGGTGTTGGTATTCAGGTTATACCCGGCGCGTATTCTGATTTTGGAGTCGGGCAGGAACGTAACGTTGTAGTTCTGCATGTTTCTTCGCGTGTTGTAGTAGTGAGGTGAGATTCCTACGATAGTGGTTCCCAAAACATTGGAAGTCGCATTCACCAGGGGATTGAAATTCGCCGGAGCATTGGCTACGGGCGTTGCGGGATTAAAAGGATTGGCCAAAAGCGAGTAATCCCAGAAGTTCTCGTCGTGACGGAACATGGCGTCGAACGCATACCATTTGTTCTTGCCGATGCGCAGAACGCTGACCACGTTTGGATCGCCGCCATATCCGAAATTGCTGAAATACAAGCGATCGAAAAATACTCCGCGATGGTCAAGGGAACGCATTTCGGTAGTGAAGTTCAGGAGCCGCGGGCCCTGTTGCAGATTCACCATGGTGTCGTAGGTCTGCAAATCTCCGGTCAGGCTGGTAAAGCGAAATCCGAATTCGATCGATTGTTTAATATTGTAGTTATCCTGATCGATGCCTTTCTGTTCGTCAGTTTGCTGGGCGCCCGACAAGGACACGAACAGCAGTCCCGCCGCGATCGCCAAAAGAAAAAGCCGGCAGACATGAGACGACAGGGGCTTGGTGTTCTGTTCGATTCTTAGCCGCTTCATCGTTGTGCCCCCTCTCTCATGGCGTGAAAAATACCGGGCTGGTATTCGACCCGTGAATGGCGGTGTGGCACAGCGTGCAGGCCTGATATTTTTGCGCTTGATTGTGAAAGGTGGGAGTGCCGGGCGGTCCTATATCCGCCGGAAGCGCGTGGCAACCCAGGCAGAGCAGGTTGACCTGCGTTTGCTGCAGCATTCTTTGATTCGTCGAACCGTGAGGCGTATGGCAAATTACGCAACCCTCGATTTTTGCCTCATGCTGATACACAAACGGGCCTTGCTTCTCCGAGTGGCATTTGTAGCAGACTTCATCTCCAGAAGCGCTGGTGCGCAGCTGCTTCGGCCGGAAAGTTCCGTGCGGGCTATGGCAGTCGTTGCATTGGATGAGGCCCTCATTCACACGATGATGGAATGGTCGAGCAAACTGGGCGCGAACCTCCATGTGGCAGCCGTAGCACAACGTGGGTGGTTTTCCCGTGAGCATGAACTCAGACTCTTTCGCGAAATGAGGCGAATGGCAGTCGATGCAGCCGACGCCATTCGCCAAATGGGCCGAGCGATCAAAATTGCCGTGCTCGTTGTCGTATTGGTGGCAGCGCAGGCAACGCGAACTGGTGTCTGCAGGTGTGGCGTCTTTGAACGTGAAGATTTTCGTTTTATCACCACCACCTTCGACGTGTTCCTTTCCCGGGCCGTGGCAAGCTTCGCAGCCATGCCACTCCGGTCCCTTCCTCGCGTCAAGTTTCGAATCCATGGTGGTGACGAAATGGGGAGTGGTCGCAAAATTATTGTAGATGTCCTCGTGGCAGGTCTTACAAGTATCAGCGCCAACGTACAGAGAAGGGTCGGTCGGCCAGGAGTTGCTTTTGCCCTGTTCGGAGTGGGGTGATTTTTTCGCTGGAGGAGTGTTTTTGTCTTGTGGTCTGGCGCAGAGAACAGATGACAGCCCGAGCAGGGTGATGAGAAGACCTCGAATCGAGAATCTTCTGATATGCATCATGCGACTCCTCTCGCGAGCGAAAATATCTGTCCGAGCGAATCACAAGAAAAAACGGAGTAGCACTACGGTTCTTGCTGACAACGGGGGCGGAGACTGCGCAGCAAACAAAACCTGGACTTGACTGTGTTTCAGCAAAGAAGCCCGTCAAGAGCAGATAAGCTGACAAGATTCGATGAAAGTGTCAACCAAATAAAATGAGGCTTGAGCCACGTTGCCTATTCTCTGCTGCCCACTGCTCAAGTCGCATAGCGGATTGCTTCGCGGTTCCCCGCAAACGTTGCTGTGCATCAACGGAGCAATCTCTGGCGGAGGGGGGAGGAATCTCCGTATTGTCCGAAGTTTGAGGAAGGGCCTTGCTAAGTGGTTGAAAAGATTGGCTGGGAGACCTGGACTCGAACCAGGATAGCCAGATCCAGAGTCTGGAGTCCTACCAATTGGACGATCTCCCAGCGGGGAGGAAACGCAGCAGCTAAGAGGCTTTGCGCGACTGCACTTCAACCTTTCAAGAGTAAAACGGGACGGCGCGTTGCGTCAACTCGCGATGGGTGCCTTAGTGTTCTATTGCTTGTCTTAGTTGCGCAGATCGGAGGCCATTTCTGTACTCTGAATCCTCTGAATGTATTGCGCATGGGGACCGGCCATGATACTTTCCCGAAACCACATATGGGCTCCTGGCTGGCGCTTAGTCCAAATAAAGAGAGCAAGATCATGTCCTCCCAGCACACCTCGCGTTCCTATTCGCTAAAAATCATCTGCTTCTTGCTGGTGGTCGCACTGCGCGTGTCTGGCAACGCTGCATTCGCGCAAGCGCCTGCGGGAGCGGGAACCAGCTCGCAACAATTACCAGACTCTCCTCAACCGAAGAGCGACTCCAGCGGAGCGGTAGTGGGGACAACCGAGAAATTTGTCGGCTATATGACGAATCGATCCCTGGTTTTCCCGGATATCGCCACGACTCCGGGTTCACTGGGCACCGGCGGCAAATTCAAAGTATTCGTTAACCAGAGTATTTCGCCGGCCTACGTTCTGGCGGCGGCAGCAAGCGCCGCGGTGGATCAGGCTCGCAACGTTCCGTCGGCGTGGGGCCAGGGTTGGGATGCTTACGGAGATCGCTTTGGATCAAACATGGCGAGGGCTTCGTCGAACAGTTTTTTTGCGACATTCCTTTTTGCAACCATGTTCCATCAGGACCCGCGCTTTTTCCCGCAGAACAACCCGTCCTTTTGGTCGAGCGTGAAATATTCGGCGCAACGTTTGGTAATTACTAGAAACGACCAGGGAAACGACGTGATCAACACCTCAGGGCTGCTGGGCCCATTCGCCGCGGAAGGCTTGGCCAATGCCTATCTTCCGGCGTCCGAGCAAACTGCCGGAAAATCGCTGGAGCGCGTGGGAACAGACTTCGCGTGGCGCTTCGCGGGAAACATGTTTAAGGACTACTGGCCCAAAATATTCCGTGATTTGGGCCTGAATCGCTTGAAGGTTGTACCAGATCCCGCGAAAAGCCACTAGTCGGCGTGCTTCGAGTCCCGCGGTCTATTCTTTTTCAAGTTGCTTGCGCGCCTGCTTCAATTCTGCCAATTGGTCGTCATTCAGCCTCGGATAGTGCAAATCCAGACTGTTCAGCGCGTCCACAATCGTGGCAACCACCAGCAGCCGGCTGAACCACTTGTTGTCCGCAGGCACCACTACCCAGGGGGCATGTTCTGTGGCGGTGTTACGAATCATCTTTTCGTACGCGTCCATGTAGTCGTCCCAGTATTTGCGTTCCTTAATATCCGAAGCGGAAAATTTCCAATTCTTGGAGGAATCGTCCAGGCGGGAAAGGAAACGCTTCTTTTGTTCTTCCTGGGAGACGTTCAGGAAGAACTTGCGAATGGCAATGCCGTTTCGCGTCAGGTACCGTTCAAATGCATTGATATCCTCGTAGCGGTGCTTCCAGAAGTGATTGCCGCGCAATGAATCAGGGATGCGTTGCATGTCCAGGAATTCCGGGTGCACACGCACAACCAGAACTTCCTCATAGTAAGAGCGATTGAAAATGCCGATTTTTCCGCGTGGGGGCGTGCAGCGAGTGGTCCGCCACAAGAACGTGTGCGACAGTTCTTCGGTGGACGGCGCTTTAAACGAGTAGACATCCACACCCTGCGGATTCACGCCAGACATCACATGTTTAATGGTGCTGTCTTTGCCCGCCGCGTCCATGGCCTGAAAGATCAGCAACAATCCCCAACAGCCCTGCGCGTAAAGAACGTCCTGCAGGTCGCTGAGCATCTCCACGCCTTCCTGCAGGATTTTTTTGACTTCGGGCTTATCTTCGGATTTGAGGTGATGAGTATCGCCAGGGTCGTGATCTTTTAGCCGGAAATGTTTGCCAGATTCGACTACGTAGGGCTTGATAAACTTGTGCACTCTGCCGGGTTTGACCCTTGCCATGTTTGTTCCCCCAAAAAATGCCGGCGCGTCCCCAAGAACGCGGAGCGGGCGTGCTTAATGAGGGAAAGCCGGAACTTCGTTGGCATCATGACACCGAGGTGCGGTGTGTTACAAGATGTGACACGCCAGGGGAGGAAGGCGAAAGAAGAAAATTCGAAGCGTGGCTTCGGGTTTGAAGATTGATATTTAACGACTTTGGTGTATGCTTTGGGACGAAATTGGGGGGCAGGTTTAGCTCACCTCTCGAAGCACGTTCTGCTCCATGCGAGGCTGTCCCACGAATTAATCTCCGCAGTAATCGTGGGAGATTTGGTCACTCGGATGAACGTTGCAGGTCACGCTCCTGTCTTGGAAGATTTAGCAACCTTGGTACTGCGATTAGCTCAAATTCTAGATTTTGGCTGTTCAGGAATTCCTATGTTTACGACCAAACGTTTCACGATTTCGAGTATGGGCGGCTCGCCCCAAAGAGCGGCAGCGCAGATTCGTTGTGTATTTCCGGCACTCGCTGCTGTGCTGCTGACCATGGCGCTGTTGTCGGGCTGTGGTGAGGAGAAAAAGGCGGAAGCGGCCGCTCCAGACGTGGAAGTCGTGCAGGTAGTGCAGAAAGATGTGCCCATCACGCGGCAATGGGTGGCCACACTAACCGGAAAGGTTAACGCGCAGATTCGCGCGCAAGTGGCTGGCTACCTGATGAGCCAGAGCTATCAAAACGGGGCGTATGTGAAGAAGGGAACGCCACTCTTTCAGCTTGACCCGCGAACATTTCAGGCCGCGGTGGAACAGGCCAAGGGTGTTCTGGCGCAAGCCAACGGAGATTTGGCCCGCGCAGTGGCGCAACAAGGCAAGACGCAGCAGGATGTGAACCGCTACACGCCGCTGGCGGCCCAAGGCGCTATCAGCAAACAAGAACTTGATGACGCAATCCAGAACAACCTGTCGGGGTTGGCCCAGGTGGAAGCCGCGAAAGCAGCCATAGCGTCGGCGCAAGCGTCGCTGGACGGGGCTAAATTAAACTTGGGATTTACCACTATTACCGCGCCAATCGATGGCGTGGCTGGAATCGCCAATGCACAAGTGGGCGATTTTATCAGCCCGCAGAGCGCAAATGCGCTCACCACGATTTCCGCGGTGAATCCGATCCTGGTGAACTTCACGCCCAGCGAGCAGGATTATTTGCGGGCCAAGCGCGAGATGTTAAGGGCCGACGAGACCGAGGAACATGGTCTCGGCAGATTGGTGTGGGAACTGCAACTCACCGATGGCTCAATATATCCGCTTAAAGGCAAATTTTATGCTCTGGATCGCCAGGTGGACATCAGCACGGGCGCCATTTTGATGCAAATCGAGTTCCCTAATCCCAATAATTTCTTGCGACCCGGCGGGTTCGGAAATATCCGCACCGTCGCGCGTATCGATAAAAACGCTTTGCTCGTCCCGCAGCGCGCCGTCAGTGATGTGCAGAGCAAATTCCTGGTTGCCGTCGTCGGAAACGACAACAAGGTGGCCATTCGGCCCGTGGTCGTGGGCGAAAAAACTGGCAGCGAGTGGATTATCTCCGACGGCTTGAAACCAGGAGACCGCGTCGTTGCTGAAGGCATCCAGAAGGTAAAGGACGGGCAGCAGGTTAACCCGAAGCCGTACCAGTCAAGCTCCACAACGGCTTCTGAATCGAACAAGGGAACTTCCAACTAAGCGGGAGCCATGTACAAATTCTTTATTGAACGACCGATCGTGTCCATGGTGATCGCAGCCATCATGGTGATTGTGGGCGTTGTAGCGGTGCTCGGACTGCCCACGGCCCAATTCCCCAACATCGCCGATCCACAAATTCAAATTCTCGCCACGTATGTGGGTGCCGATGCGCTAACCGTAGAACAGTCCGTCGCCACTCCGATTGAGCAACAGATGAGCGGCGTGGACAACATGGAATACATGTACTCGCTGAACGCCAACAACGGCTCGACGACCTTGACGGTGGACTTCAACATCAAGACGGACGCGAGCACTGATCAGATTTTGGCGCAGATGCGGCAAAGCCAGGCTGCTTCGCAACTGCCCGCGGCCGTCAACAGTTTTGGCGTAACGGTGCAGAAGTCCACCATGGCACCCATGATGCTCTTTGACCTCTATTCTCCCAATGGGACCTACGACTCCCGCTTCCTTGCCAACTACACCTATATCAATCTCAAGGATGGCCTGACCCAGGTGCCTGGGATCGCCAGCGTTTCGGTGTTTGGCGCAGGCCAGTACGCCATGCGCATCTGGGTGAAGCCCGACCAGCTCGCAAAGCTGCAGGTCACCGTGCCGGACATCATCAACGCCATCCAGGTGCAAAACAATGTGAACCCCGCGGGACAAATCGGAGGGGAACCCGTGCCGCCGGGGCAGGAATACACCTACGCCGTGCGCGCTCAAGGACGTCTGGTCTCCGAGCAGGAGTTCGGTGAAATTGTTGTGCGCGCTCGTCCTGACGGTTCGGTGCTTCGCCTGAGAGATGTGGCGCGCATCGAATTGGGCGCTCAGGTGTACAACATGATGGGCCGTTTGGATGGCAAACCTTCCGCCGTCATTGCTGTTTACCAATTGCCTGGTTCCAATGCGGTAGCTGCCGCCAAGGGCGTGATTGCCTACATGGAGGAACAGAAGAAGAGCTTTCCTCCGGGGCTGGATTACGTCACGGCGCTGGATACCACTCTCCCTGTAACGGAAGGCATTAAAGAAATCGAGCACACCCTGCTTGAGGCATTGGTACTCGTCATTCTGGTTGTGTACATCTTTCTTCAGGGATGGCGCGCGACTCTTATTCCCCTGCTGGCGGTGCCCGTGTCGCTGATCGGCACGTTCATGGTGTTTCCGCTCCTGGGATTTTCTGTAAATACCCTGTCGCTATTTGGCCTCGTCTTGGCCATCGGCTTGGTCGTTGACGACGCCATCGTGGTTGTCGAGGCCGTGGAGCATCATATTGAGCACGGCCTCTCTCCGAAGGAAGCCTCCATGAAAGCCATGGAGGAGGTTTCCGCACCGGTCATCGGCATTGCCGTGATTCTCTCTGCGGTATTCATTCCCACGGCCTTCGTTCCTGGAATCACCGGGCGTTTATATCAGCAATTCGCCGTGACCATCGCCGTTTCGGTGATTTTCTCGGCTTTCAACGCTCTGACGCTCAGCCCAGCGCTTTCGGCATTGCTTCTTCGGCCTAAAAAGGAATCTCGCGGCCCTCTGGGAAAATTCTTTGCTTGGTTCAATCGGGTATTCACTTCCGCAACCAATCGCTACGTAACTTTGTGCCGCTTCTTTATCCACAAACTGTCATTTGCAATCATCCTGCTTATCGGTTTCACCATCCTCGCCGGATTTTCAGGAAGTAAGCTGCCCGCCAGTTTCCTGCCCGACGAGGACCAGGGCTATGTTTTCGTTGTCCAGCAGTTGCCGAATGCTTCCTCTCTGCAACGAACTTCTGCGGCGGCGGAAAAAGTGGAAGATATCTTGATGAAAACGCCGGGCATCGCCCATGTCACCACGGTGATTGGCTACAGTATGTTGAGCGGCGTTCAGAATACCTACAGCACCTTCTTCTGGGTCACATTCAAACCTTGGCATGAACGGACTGCCAAGGAAGAACAATACATGGATTTGCTCATTCACTTGAATGATGTTCTGGGAAAGCTTCCCGAAGGCGTCACCGTGGCTTTCCCGCCGCCGGCTATTCCCGGAGTCGGCGCATCCGGTGGCGTGACGTATGTATTGGAAGACCGAGGGGGCCGCGATGTCGAATTCCTTGCCGCGCAAACGAAGAAGTTTATGGAGGCGGCAAGCAAACGGCCGGAGATCGCTCGTATTTTCACTACTAGCCTTCCATCCGTGCCTCAAGTGTACGCGAAGGTCGATCGCGACAAGGTCATCACTCAGGGCGTGCAATTAAAGGATGTATATGGAACGCTGCAGACCTTCATGGGCGGCGCGTTCATTAACTATTTCAACCGCTTCGGCCGCCAGTGGCAGGTGTATACGCAGGCCGAAGGGGCTTACCGCACTCGCGCGGAAAATCTCGGCCAGTTCTACGTCCGCAATTTGAATGGGAATATGGTCCCGCTCTCGGCGGTCACCTCCGTTCAGAATGCCAGTGGACCGGAATTCACCATGCGATTTAACCTTCATCGCGCTTCACAGATCAACGCAACCGCTGCGCGAGGATTCAGTTCCGAGCAGGCTATGCGCGCCCTTGAGGAGGTCTATGCCCAATCCATGCCCTCGGGAATGGGTTTCGATTACATGGGCATGTCATTCCAGGAACAAAAGGCGTCAGAAGGGGTATCGCCATTCGCGATTTTCGGATTGTCACTCTTATTCGCGTTCCTAATTCTCGCAGCACTTTATGAGAGCTGGACGTTGCCGTTCAGCGTGCTGTTGAGCGTGCCGATCGCTGTGTTCGGTGCTTTCGCGACTCTATTGGTTCGCCGCATGATCGACCTGCTCGTTTTCAAGCAATACACGGGACTCGGCCTTGAGAACAACGTTTACGCGCAGATCGGCCTGGTGATGCTGATTGGCTTGGCCGCCAAAAATGCGATTCTGATCGTCGAATTTGCGAAAGCCGGGTATGAAAAGGGCGAGTCGCTCTCCGATGCAGCTCTTGAAGGCGCCCGCCTGCGTCTGCGCCCGATTTTGATGACCTCATTTGCCTTCATTCTGGGTTGTGTACCGCTTTGGCGCGCTACCGGGTCGGGTGCCGTGTCTCGCCAGGTGATGGGTACTGCGGTAATCGGCGGAATGACCGCTGCCAGCGTCATCGCCATTTTCATTATTCCGGCACTGTTCTACATGATTGAACGGCTCGGAGGAGCAAGGGTTGAAGGACTGAAGGCCGCGCAACCGGGCACGCCCGGCTTGGCGCCGCCCACCCCCGGCCATGCCGATTAATCCGGAGGAAACGAAACGGAGAATCATTTGCGCCCGATGACCATAGAAAACGGTAAGTCTCAATGCGGCGATGCGCGGCGCCGAACGGTTTGCGGCAGCAAAATCCGGTACCGCGGAATATGCCGGCCATTGGCAGTCACGTTTCTTTCGGCCACGCTGATGCTTTCTGGATGCGCGGTTGGTCCGAATTACGCGCGCCCCAAAGTGATCGTGCCGGCGGATTTTCGCGGAGCAGAAGGCGCAGCGCAGCAAGCTTCCTACGCAGATTTGCCGTGGTGGGAAGTTTTCAAGGATGACGAACTCAAAGCGCTGATCAAGACCGCATTGGCAAATAACTATGATCTGGGAATTGCCGTGTCGCGGGTTGAGCAAGCGCGCCAGCTCGCAAACGTAGCGCGTGCTCAATATTTTCCCGCCGTTAATTACTCCGTCGGCGCCAGCGACGGCAAGAATGAATTTATGGGCTCGGTAGCGCCGGGATTCGGCACAACAAAAGGCGCGTTTCTGGCGGCAGGGAGCGTTGCGTGGGAAGCCGACATCTGGGGACGCATTCGACGGCTGAATGAATCCGCGCGCGCGCAATACCTGTCGACGGAAGAAGCGCGACGGGGAGTGATGCTGACACTGACCAGCAACGTGGCCCAGGCCTATTTCGAACTGCTCGGCTTGGAACTACAACTGCAAATCGCAAGGGAAAACACCGCTTCCTTCACTGACACTCTAAAGCTGTTCACGCAGCGCTATGAAGGCGGTGTGGCGTCAAAGCTGGATACTTCCCGCGCCGAAGCCGCGCAAGCCGCAGCTGCAGCCACCATTCCGGAATTTGAGCGGCAGATTGCATTGCAAGAGAACGTGATCAGCGTGCTGCTGGGCAGCAATCCGCACCCGGTCGTGCACACGACGAAATTGCTCGACGAAATCGTTCCGCCAGAGATCCCAGTAGGGCTGCCTTCCGCGCTGCTGGAACGACGCCCCGACGTGCTGGTCTCCGAACAGCAGGTGCGCGCCGCCAACGCGCAGGTGGGCGTGGCGACGGCGAATTTCTTTCCGCAGTTTGGCCTGACCGCGCTGCTTGGGCAAGCGAGCTCGCCACTTTCCAAAATTACCGCGGGCAGTGCCAATGTGTGGAGCGTCGCAGCGAATTTCACCGGACCGATTTATGAGGGCGGAGCGCTTCGCGCACAGAAACGTCAGTCTGTGGCCTTCTGGGAACAAACCAAGTTGCAGTATGAGCAAACCGCGCTGAACGCTTTTACCGACGTTTCGAACGCGCTGATTTCGCGGCAAAAATTCGAAGCCATCCGCGCGGAACAAGCCCGCTCGGTTGCGGCTTACCAGGAAGCAGTGACGGTGGCTTTGCAGCGATACACTGCAGGAAAGGCCAGCTACTTCGAGGTGCTCGATGCACAGATCCAGTTATATCCCGAGCAGAATTCTTTGGCGCAAACAGAGATCAATCGCCGCCTTGTTGTCGTGCAGCTTTATCTGGCACTTGGCGGCGGCTGGAATCTGACGGATTCCGACTGGCAGAATCAGACCATCACGCCCAGCCCGGCGCCAGGCACGGGCGCGCCCAAGACGACTCCGGGCGCCAGCCACTGAGCTAGCGCTTTGAAGCGCTGATCTCCATCATCTTGCCATCTTTGGTCACATATTCCAGGCCGCCCCAGGTCACGCGATTCGATGCAAACGCGGCCAGCCAAACCGCGAAGCTGAATAGATCTCGCAGCGGAATGAGCCAGAAACGGCGCCGCAAAACATCGTCGTTGATTCCCCAAGTGCCGACCACCCAGGCCATCGCGAATCGCAATACCAGGTAGGCAAGAAGATAGCCGACTGCGATCCATGCCGAAGGGGCCACAGCCGCGGCCAGCAACACCCACGGCAGGCCATGCGTAAACAGCAGTCCAATAAAGGATCCTGGGCGGCAGAGCCGTGTCGTTCTGGCCCACCGAACCTGATGATCCCAGAATCCTTTCGCGTCCTGAGCCGGATACATTGTCCAGACGGGCTCGCGGCACAACAAGACTTTGCCTCCGGCGCGGTGCACGCGATTGCCGAGCTCATAGTCGTCCGCCAGCAGGTTGGCGATCGCTTCGTAACCGCCAACTTTGGCCAGCCAGCTTTTGGTAGTTGCCACGGAAGCGCCCAAGGCGAAGGTGATCCCTTCCTTCCATTCCGCGACGAGAACACCCGCAAAATAATCACTGGCGGTGCCGACGGCCTCGAACTCCGCCCAAAAGCTTTTCTGCGCGATGGCGCGATAAATGCAACTGACCACGCCAACTGCTGGATCGGCAAAGGGCGCAACAAGTTCGCGAATATAGCTTGGGCCAACGCGAACGTCGCCATCGGTTTGCAGCAGGATTTCGTATTTTGCCTCGCGAGTGAGCAGCGCAAGATTGTTGATCTTGCGGTTCGAGCCAATCTGCGGCGCGTTGGAGAAAATGCGGATGCGCCGCTCGGGAAAATCCCTCATGACTTTCTCGACCACCGGAACGGCAGCATCCGACATTTCGTTCACGCAGAACAGGATTTCGTACTCCGGGTAGTCTTGAACGCAGAAGGTTGCGAAATTCTCGTACGAGCCGAAATCCACGCCTCGCACGGGCTTCAGCAGGGTAACGGGCGGAGTGAATGCGGGGAGTTGTTTGGCGCGCTCTCGCCGGAAAAAGCGCATAGCCGCAAGGATCGCAGTGATGTAGTAGCCCAACGGAGCAACGGCCAGCAACAGAATGGCCCAGCGCCAAATGGCAAAGTGAATATTCATGCCGGTAATTGCAATCTATTCTGAATCATGAACTGGATACAAGCGAGCAATGCGCGCGAGATGGTTCTATCCAGTCGCGAGCACCAGAATTACACCCACAAAAACCATGCCCACACCCAGCCAGCGCCGCGTAGTCACTTCTTCTTTCAAAATGTATTTGGCACCGAGCACGCCAACGATGTAGTTCGCCGCCGAAGCCGGGATCACCAGGCTGATGGGCGCCCACGACAGCAGAATCAGCAAGGAATAGAAAGAGGCCGCAAGCAGTGGCAGCGCGAACCACACCCATCCGCTGCGAACGGCGCGCCACAGGAAACGCAATATCGCGCGCGGACGAAAGCTTTCCGGCTCGCCAATTTGTTTCATTCCGTAGGTGACTGCGATTTCACCGCCGGTCCCACTGCAGATGAAAAATGCCAGCATCAGAATGACTTTGATCATGGAGCAGCCTGCGCTGAGCCGGTGGTGCTGGGCTTCGTCTGGCCGACCAGCATTACGCCCAAGACGATCAGCGCGACACCCACCCAACGTTTGGCAACCACAACCTCACGCAGGATCAATACCGCCAGCACGGTCTGCAACGCATATCCAAATGCGCCCGCAGGCATCACGTAGCTGTAGTCGGCCCAACTCACCGCAGTCATGTAGCTGAGGGTGTAACCGATCAGGAACAGAATGCCCAGCCAGATGGTCGGGTTCTGAAGAGTAGAAAGAAAGGCGTGCCACAAGCCGGGCAGAGTAATGTGCACCGCGCCCATTTGCGACATGCCGCGCTTCAGCAAAAGATCGCCAGCGCTGGCACACGCTACCATCAGCAAGACCATGAACATGGTCTTGAACCGTAGCCTATGCTCGTGACTCATTCGGGAAAGTTAGTCGTTGCCGCTGCTGGTGGAAGATGCGCCAGTCACCGGCACCATCGTCTTCGGAGCAGGGCCGCCTTCGCGTGCCCACTTCAGCCGCTCCGCTCGCAGCTTCAGGAATTCCGTGGCTTCGTGGTACAGCCGCTTGCGTTCGTGACCGTCCCACAACGCTTCCTTCACAATGCGCCAAACCACCTTCGGTCGGAAGTAATACTCATCGTAAAATCGATTCACGCCCGCCATCATTTCGGCCTTGTTCAGGTGCGGGAACTCAATGTGCGGCAATTGGTGCCCGGCGGAGTCGGCAAGCGCCTCAACGCGCAGGAATCCTTCTTTAGCCATCTGGTCGTGCAGCTCGGTTCCGGGCATGGCGTGCGCTAGAGAAACCTGAATGGTTTCGCAATCAAGTTCCTTGGCAAAATCGATGGTCTTGTTGATGGTGTCCTTGGTTTCGCCGGGCAGGCCGATGATGAAGTCGCCGTGGACCTTGATGCCAACCTTGCGGCAATTCTTCATGAATTCGCGAGCCATTTCGACGGTGGCGCCCTTCTTGATGTTCTTCAGGATTTGCGGGTCGCCAGACTCGAAGCCGACGATGAACAGACGCGCTCCGCCATCCGCCATGGCTTTCAGTTCTTCGTACTTGCTGTGGCAACGCGCGGTGCAGGACCACTGGAATTTCAGCGGCTTGAATTTCTGGCTCAACTCGATGGCGCGATCCTTGCGGATGTTGAACGTATCGTCGTCGAAGAAAATCTCTTTCATCTGCGGGAAGTAGTCGAGGGCCTTTTTTACTTCCGTCACTACGTTGTCCACCGAACGAGTACGCCAGGCATGCCCGGAAATGGTTTGAGGCCACATGCAGAAGGTACAAAGCGCGGGACAGCCGCGGGAAGTGTAGAAGGAGATGAACGGGTTCAGGAGGAACGGCACGTTGTAGCGTTCAATCTGCAAATCGCGTTTGTAAATATCGGTTGCGAAAGGCAGCGCGTCCAGTTCCTCGGTGTGCAGTTGCGGCCGCGGAGCGTTGTGGACCACCTTGCCATCCTTCCGGAAACTGGCGCCCAGGATCTGCTCGACCGGCTTGCCATGCGCGTACTCGGCAACCGCATGATCGAATTCTCCGCGCATCACGAAATCAATATCTTCGCTGGAATTCAGGGTCTCGTCAGGCTTGATGTGTGGGTGAGGACCGACAAAGGCGACCTTCATCCAGGGATTCGCTTCCTTAATCTTGCGCAGCAGCTTCACGTCGCTGTGAAACCCTACGGTCGACGTGTATAGCACCAAAAATTCGTAGTCCTTGCAGATTTCCACTGTCTGCTGCCAGTTGACCTTGTGCGGCGACGCATCGAGCAAACGGCTGCCGGGAATCAATCCCGCCGGATATGTCAGCCACACCGGAAACCAATAGGACTCAATCTCTCGCGTCGCGGGCCACCGCGAACTCGCTCCGCCGTCGAAATTCTCGAAACTCGGCGGATTCAATAGCAACGTCTTCATTACATCTGGCATTCGGCACCCTCAGCCTTTGCAAAATTCAGTCAGGAAGCTAGTTCCCCGAAGCGGTCACACCTGCGCCGCTCATCGCGGGGTCTTGCGCCCCTGACTACCGCAGATACTAGTTTAACCGACTTGGTTAGATCGGAACACGGGATTCTGCCAATGGAGCGAATGGTGCATCCAAAAGCTAAATACTGCATTAAGTGGGACTTGCAGGCTGCCGCCCGAGCGCTCTTAGGGTGCACACGCGTCGGTCGCCTGGCTCAATAACTCCCAAATCCGATCGAGCCATTCGCGGTGCTCCGGCTTCATTAAGACAGACCGCACGCAAGTGAGACTGTTCTGGTCCAGTTTGACGCCCCCCAGATTCGCCTCGAAAAACGCAACCGGCAGTTCCGCTATAGCCAGGTGCAGATTCTTTCTGGCCGCTGCCGCAAAGATGCAACGCGACATTGCAGATGATGCGCTGACACTCTCCGCGCGTGGTGCAAACACGACGATGTCCAGTTCCGGGGAAAACGCCGCAACGAACCGAGAGTCCGCGGCAATCCTCCGGTGCAGCTCTAAGGCCGCTTCCCTGCACTGCTCGAGCCCGCTGGCGAACTCATCCCCCTTCTTCAGCGGCAACAACCTCTGCGTCGCCCAAAGAGCCACCGCAGCGGCTCCGGGGCGCGAGCACTCCAGGCTGATCTCTCCCAGGTGCAGTTCGCCGGAACTGAAATAGGTATAGGGCGAATCGTGGCGGTATAACCGGCCAACGACCGGATCGCGAAACAGCACACACCCGCATCCGTAGGGCTGCAATCCGTGCTTGTGCGGATCAATCACGATGGAGTCTGCGTGAGGTATGTGATCGAAGCTCTTGCGGGTTTCCTCGCCGAGATTTCCCGCCAATCGAAAGTACCCGCCGTACGCCGCATCGGCGTGCAACCGGAAATTGTGCTTGGTCCTCAATTCCAGAATTTCCGCAAGCGGGTCGACCGACCCGGTGGCAGTCGTCCCCATCGTCGCCACAACTGTTCCGACATCCCCGCGCCGCAAACGTTTCCGCAGAGCCTCCATGTCCATACGTCCGCGCGCGTCGCAAGGAATTGTCTCGAACGGCAGCTGCAGCACAGCGGAGATTCGCTGGTGTGTGTAATGCGCCTGCGCACTGGCAAGAATGGTCTTGCCTTGCTCGAGCCGCCCGGCTACCCACAGCGCTTCCAGGTTAGCCATGGTGCCGCCGCCGGTAAGATGCCCCAGATGCTCGGTCCAACCAAACATCGCGGCGAGTTCCGCAACGGCTTCCTGTTCCATCGCGGAAGACGCGCGGCCGCCATCGAGCGCGTGATTGTTCGGGTTGATCCATTGCGCCAGCGCGTAAGCCAGCCGCGCCACCGGATGTGGCGGCTTGAGCATTTGCCCGGCGTAGAGCGGATGAAAATAGGGGAAATTGTCGTGAAGGCGCTCGGCCGTTTCCGCGAGCACGGCGCCGATTCGGTCCGTGGCTGGTGGTTGGGTGCCGTTCGGTGGGAGCGCGGCAAATCCAGCATCCAGTTTCTCAAGCGCTTCACTCAGAATTTTCAAACTGGCTTTTTCCAGCACGTCACAGTCCCCCGTCGAATCAGCGAGACTTCTAGCTATTGCAAAATCTTGTCCACCTGGCCCGCGGTCTTAAGGAGTTCCAACTGTGCTTGCTGGCGTCGAAAATTCGCATCCAGATACGCCATCCACTTTTCATTTTCATCCAGGCGCGCGCGTTCCATATCGCGCAGATTGGCCTTGCCTTCGCCGAATTGCGATTGCAGCAGGGCAACGTTCTGCTGCGCCAACTGCAACTCCAACCGCGCAACTTCCTTGGCCGCCTCGGTCTGCTGAACCTTGCGCGACCGTTGACGAACCTCGGCGTTCACCTGCGTGCGAGTATTCGACAGATTGATTTTGGAGGCGTCCAGGTTGGCCTGCGCCAGGGCAACACTGGCCCGTGTTTTTGAACTGAAGATCGGCATGTTGACGTTTATGCCGGCATTCAGGTTGTTGTACCGGAAATTCTGGATGATGTTGGTGTAGTTGTTGAAGTTGTATTTCGCCAACACGCTGTAAATGGAAACCAGCTCCAGCGTCGGCCAATAGCCGCGCTTTTCGCCTTGCAGACGAAACTCCTTCGCTTTCACGTCGGAAACCGCAAACGCAATACTGGGGCTCGACTCCGACGCCATCGCCACCAGGTTCGCCCCTTCCTGCTCCGCCGCGCCCGGCAAATCCTCGGCCGCCAGATCTATTTTCTGATCTGGAACCATTCCCATTTGATTGCGCAGATAGACTTCCAGTTCATCCTGCCGGCCTTCGAGTTGCAGAATGCGTTCGACGACTTGCGCGCGTGTCAGCTGCGCCTTCGTCACTTCAACCGGCAACTCGTAGCCCTCGCCTTGGCGCTCCTGCGTGACCTGCACAATTTTCTCAGCGCTATCCTTTTCCTTCCGCAGAAGTTCCAGCGAGTGCCGCACCTTTACAAGCTCCAGGTAAGATGTCGCCACGATCATGACAACCGTATTGCGCGTGTCTTCCAGCGTCGCTCGTTGCGCCCGCGCTTCTTCCTGCTGCTCTTTTGCCAAACCCTTCAGTGGACCGTTCAAGACTTGCTGCGTGTAGGTTAGGCTGAAGACCGCCGGCGGCCGGCCTCCCGGAGTTTCCGGCAGTCCGTAGGTGTAACCAGCGCCAGAGCCCGCATAAAGATTGGGGAGAAACTCGGAGTGCGTGAGATTTGCGCCCTGCTCCGCGACCTGCACTCGCAGTCTGGCCAGTTGAATGTCCTTACTGTTTTGCAGCGCCAACTCGAGGGCGCGCTTTAGCGTGAGAGAGACGGGAACGCCGCTCGACGCGGGCACTTGCGCGACGTCTTGAGCCTTCAGCGCCGGCAAACTGGTGGCGATCCACAGCATTCCGGCCATCGCGCAACGTTTCCAGGGCATGATTGCCTCCTGCGAATTTTCTACCCTCAGCTTCTGCCGCCGCCTTACTCGTAACGCAGAGATTCAACCGGCACGAGCTTAGCCGCCTGGCTCGCGGGCAGCCACCCGAAAAACAATCCCGTCGAACAGGAAACCAGAAACGCCACGATGACGCTGGTGCCGGAAATCGGAACGCGCAAATTTCCCGGCAACAATTGCTGAACAAATACGGGAATAGCGATGCCAAGGAGGATTCCAATCACCGCTCCACCGCCGCTGATCAGGAACGCCTCGATCAGGAATTGCCACAAGATCTCTTTCCGCGCCGCTCCAACGGCTTTGCGAATTCCAATCTCGCGGGTGCGCTCTTTCACCGTGACCAGCATGATGTTCATGATGCCAATGCCGCTGATCAGCAGCGCGATAGCCGATACGGCCAGCAGAAGCACGGTCAACGCCCGTGAAATGGTATGCGCCGCGGTCAAAATCGCCGTCAATGTGCGCACGTCGTAGCTGGCTTCCGCCGGATGGCGGCTCTTTAGTAGCCGCTCTATCTGTTTTTCCACGCTCTCCACTTCGTCGGGATTGATTGCCTGCGCCAGCACCTGTTGCAGGATCTCGTTGCCGGTGTAATAGCGCATCAGTGGGAACGGAATCAGGACCGATTCGTCCTGTAATTCGGTCAATCCATAAGTTGCGGCTCGTTCGCGGAAAACGCCAATCACGGTAAAGGTCAGTTCACCCATGCGAATGGAGCGGCCAATAGGATTATCGACGCCGAAAACCCGGTCAGCGAGTTTCTTGGAGATCAAGCACACTTTGCCGTGCGTTTCCGCGTCGGCGCTGTCGAAGTAGCGTCCGCGCAAAATAACCAGGCGGCGGATTTGTTGATACCCGTCCGTTACTCCGATCAAGCTGACCGGCCGTGTCACGCCTTGCACCACCACGGTCATGGGCATGTCGGTAAATCCCGCCGCCGTCGCCACGTCCGGGATGGTTTCTTTCACCGCGGCGACGTCTTGTAGCGTTAAGCGATGGCTCAAAGGCTGCACTTTGTCGGGAGTCTTCACCATTTCCGCCCACACCAGGTTCGAGCCGATGGCCTCGATCTGGGAGATGACGTAGCGCTGGCTGGTCAGCGCCACGGTCACCACCAGCACGATCGACGCGCTGCCGATGATCACGCCAATAGAGGTCAGAATCGCGCGCAGTTTGTTGCTGCGCAGCGCGTCTACCGCCACCGTCATGGATTCGCGAAATTGCATGTCTTCGCTTTAGACCTTCGTTACTTCCCGAGGTTCTTCAGAGCTTCCTGCGCGACTTTATACTTCGCATTCAACTTCAACGCCGATTCGTATTCGCTGCGTGCCGCGGTCACGTTCTTTTGTTTCTCAAACAGTTGACCAAGCCAGTAATGCGCCTGCCATGGTTTCGGATAGTTGGACCTTTTCGGGGCCACGCCAAGATACTCGCGCAACAATTTTTCCGCCTCCGGCAGATTTTCGCCCCTCAGGATGAACGCCTGTGCACGATAGAACTTGCCACGCGGGTCGGCAGGCGCGACCGCTTCGCCAAGATCAGCAACCGTAAGGAGCTTGTCGGCTTGCAGGCGTTGGGAAAAATAATCGCCCATGTTGTAGATCAGGCCCGCGGACTTTGGTTTGCTTTCCAAGGCCTTGGTGAATTCGGCATCCGCGGCGGCGTAATCCTTCTTCGCGGATCTGCAGTTTCCCGCGGCGTAGTGCCCCTGTGCCGGGTCAAGCGTCATCAACTTCTGGATGATGGGTTGAGCCTTGTCCTCTCCGCCGCCTACCACGCCCGGCGCGGTGCAGTCGTATTCCACCAAATCCTGTGCCGCGTCGAAATTCTTTTCATCCAATTGCACCGCGGTATCAAATTCCTTTTGCGTCTTACGCGCCAGCGGATACGCACTGAACATCGACACGTGATCGGCCTTGGCGCCATAGGCTTCGCCCAACCACTGGTGATACTGCGAATTCTTCGGATTGATGGCTACGGCTTTTTCGCCACTGCTGACGGCGGCATCATACTGATCGAGTTCCAGATAGGACTTGGTCAGCAGTAACTGAATCTCGCCGTTCTGCGGATCTTTGTTTTCGGCAGCCTTCAGAAGTTCAACCGCTTTGGCGTAGTCGCCCTTCTCGAAAGCCTGCGTGGCCGTATCGAAAGGCGCAGTCTGTGGCATCGCGGCAAATACCGAGCCCGCGACCAACCAGATTATCGCGATCACAAGCAGTCTATAAGCCCGCATCCTGCCCGCCCTTTAGATTCGATGTGTCCATATTCACAATTTTGACGGTCATGCCGTCGCGGAAATCTGCGTCTCCGGGTAGCGCCACGATTTCGCCCTCTTTCAATCCGCTAACCACTTCGTAGTTCGTGGCGTCGGCGATTCCCACTTGAATGGCGCGCCTCTCCAAAGTGTCCTTGTTGACCCCGAGGCCTCGCTTCACCACGAACACAAAATTCCGCGTACCGATACGCTCGACCGCACCGCGCGGAATGGCCATGACGTTCAGCCGCTCCTTGGAATTGATGCGCACATTGACGTTGGTGTTGGGCAAAAGTTCTAGTTTGGAATTGTCCACCGAGCACAGCAGTTCGCCGACGCTCCGCGAGCCGTGCGGCACCACTTGCTTGGGAATCACTTCGGTCTCGCCTTGCCAAACGCGATTCGGCAGCGCATCCCAGGTGATCTTGACCGGCTGGCCGGGTTCCAGCGCGCCCAACTCCGGCTCATCAATGAACGCGCGCACTCGCACTTTGTGCAAATCCGCCATCTCCGCGATCAGGTCGCCGACCTTTACGAAATCCCCGCGCTTCACGGGCAACGCGTACAGCGTTCCGTCCACTGGAGCGATGATGCGCCCCTGCCTTACCTTATCTTCCAGCGAGGCAACATCGGACTTTGCCTGCTGCACCGCCAGTTCCCCTTGCGAGGTCTCCAGATTCACATGGTGCGCAAATTCCTGTTTCACCGCGGTCAGGCGATCCACTTCCGCCTGCATCTTCGTCAACGCCAGTTCGTTGGCAGCCAGCTCGTCCTTCGTGGCCGCGCCCTCCGCCAGCAATCGCTGCAGTGAGTCGTGATTTTTCTGCAGGCGGGCAAGGTCGGCTTGCGCCTTTGCCAGGTCTCCGTTCACTCGCGAGGCTTCATCCGCGCGGCCACCCGACTTAGCCGCGCGCAAATCGTCTTCCGCTCGCAACAGCTTGGATCTCGCTTGCGCAAGTTGCGCCGCGGCCTCCTTCACGTTCAGCTCCACCAGCAGTTGGCCCTTCTTCACGTTCTGCCCTTCAGAAACATGCACCTGGTCGACAAACGTGTCCAGCTGCGCGCGAATGCTGTACGGCGAGATCGGTTCCACTTTCCCGTTACTGCTGATCGACGACACGATGTTTTGCCGCATCGGCGTCATCGCCGAAATCTTCGCCACCGGTTGCCGCCCGCTGATACGCACCAGCACAAAGGCCACAATTCCTGCCACCAGCAGGAAGATCAGCACCCGATTCCGTAACTTTCTCTCCATAAAATCCTGAAGTTGAGCCGCCATCGATGCGCACCGCGCTCTTCCACACCGGGCGGCATGCTTCGCGCGAACGCCGATAGCTTGTGCTTGGCTTGCGAGCCGTAACTACTGGGGAAGACGCTTCCTAAGGTAAAGTCTATCAGGAGGTTAGCCAATTTCTCTACAGAGTTCCGCCAGTCGTGCCGTAGCACAGCCGATTCCCCGCGGTTACCAAAATGCCCCCTGCCCCCTGTGCTAGAATCGGCTCATGAGCAATTCAGCCCAAGGACTGCCAACGGAACCCGGCAAAACGCCCCAACCCGCAACGCCGCCGTCCGACAATTTCATCCATCGCGTCTGCATCCAATGCAACAACATGTTCCGCGTGCCCGCTGATAAGTTTGATGCCAAGCAGTGCCCCAATTGTCACAAGGGTTAGCCCAGGTTCTGCCCGCGATTTCAGTTTTTTGGTGCGCTGCTTTCGTGTAACTTCTGTGTTGCGCTTTGCGTAGTAACCTGCAGATGCGGCTTGTCCTGCTTTCATTCATTTCAAGAGGCATTTTCGATGATCGAAACTCGTGGCCTGACCAAAGTGTTCCGCGACAAGAAGCGCGGCGAGATTCGCGCCGTCGATAACGTAAGTTTCGTCTGCAAGCCCGGGCAGATTTACGGCTTACTCGGCGCCAATGGAGCCGGCAAGACCACCACCCTGCGCATGCTGGCCACCATCCTGGAGCCGACAGACGGCACCGCGGTTGTCTGCGGCCACGATGTGATCGACGATCCGCAAAAAGTTCGCGCCAACGTTGGCTTCCTCTCCGCTGCCACCGCCCTCTATCCACGCCTGACCGCTCAGGAAATGGTCGAATATTTTGGGCATTTGAACGGGCTGGACGATCCCACACTCAACAAACGCGTCGACGATATCTTCAACCGCCTGGACATGAACTCCTTCCGCGATCGCCGCTGCGACAAGCTTTCCACCGGCATGAAGCAGAAAACCTCCATCGCCCGCACCCTGATCCACGACCCTCAGGTGATGATTTTTGATGAACCGACCATTGGCCTGGACATCATGACCGCTCGCACCATCATCGGATTCATCCGCGAGTGTCGCGAGCGCGGCAAGACCGTGATTTTTTCCACCCACGTGATGAGCGAAGTGGAAAAGCTCTGCGATACCATCGGCATCATACAATCCGGCAGACTGCTGGCCGAGGGTTCGCTCGCCGAATTGCGGGCGCGTTATGGCGAAACGGATCTGGAAGAAATATTCGTGAAAATCGTGGCGCCGCTCTACGTCGAGCAGGAGGCCAACTGACATGTCGCTGCGAAACGTTGGCATCGTGTATCGCAAGGAACTGCGGGAAGCGCTGCGCGACCGGCGCACGCTGATCTCCACGCTGATCGTCCCGTTGATTCTGTTTCCGCTGCTGACCGCGGGTTTTGCGGCGTTGGCCATTACACTGGTGGGCAAGGCCAAGGAGGAGGTGCCTCGCATCATGATCCTTGGCGGCGAGGACTCTCCGCAGTTTCTCGAGGGCCTGCGCAAGAACGACAAAATTGTCGTCGCACCGCTGGCCGGCAACTGGAAAGACCAGATCATCAACAAGGACATTCGCGCAGCCGTGGAAATTCCGCCGGGATTTCAGAGCGATGTGGCACAGCAGAAACCGACCACGCTGAAGATTTATGTCTACGAGGGCGACATGAAATCTTCGTTCGGCGCCGACCGCGTGCGCGACTACTTCAAAACGTACAGCGACAATGTGGTGAAAGAGCGCCTGGCCGCCAAAAACGTGCCAGATTCGGCTTTGAAACCTTTCGACGTGAAGCAGCAAAATGTGGCTCCGCCGGAAAAGGTGGGCGGCGCAACCTTCGGCGGCTTGATTGGTTACATGGTGATTCTGCTGTGCCTTACAGGAGGCATGTATCCGGCCATGGACCTGACCGCCGGCGAAAAGGAACGTGGCACCATGGAGACGATTCTCTCCAGCCCCATTTCCCGCGTGCATCTGGTTCTGGGGAAATTCTTTCTGGTGTTGAACGCCTCGCTGGTTACTGCCGCGCTCTCCGTCACCTCCATGGGCGTGTCTTTCTGGGCAGTAGAGCATTTCCACGCGTTCGATAAAGCCGGGAGCGACGCGGCGGAGCTTCAGCTTCGTATTGGGCTCGGCTCTGTCTTTTCCGTGTTCATTATGGTTCTCCCGCTCGCCGTCTTGTTCTCGGCGGCCCTCATGACCATTTCCTTGTTCGCCAAAAGTTATAAGGAAGCGCAAAGTTACGTCACCCCGATGATGATGGTGGTAATCCTCCCCGCAGTCGCGGCGATGTTGCCTGGCGTCGAACTCACGTCCAAGCTGGCGCTTGTGCCCATCCTGAATATGAGCCTGCTCTGTAAGGAGCTGGTCACCGGCACCTATCACTGGAACTACATCGCTATCATTTTCTTATCCACCTGCGTGTACGCCGCCGTGGCGCTGTTCCTGGCCGTGAAAATGTTCCAGCGCGAAGATGTGCTGTTCCGCTCCTGAAACTCCTGTAGCGATGAAACCGGTCGAGTGCGATAGAATCCGCTGCGCATGCAGTACTCGCTACATTTTGCACTTACGCTGCTCGGGGCGGCTTGTCTGGCGGGGTTCTTCGGCGCGCTGCTGGGAGTGGGCGGCGGCGTGTTCATCGTGCCGGTGATGGTGTTGATGTTCCATTTGCCGGTGAAGGTAGCGGTCGCGGCCAGTATTGTTTCGGTGATTGCGACCTCCAATGCCGGCGGTTCTTCTTACATCGATCAGCGCATTACAAATCTGAAACTGGCCATGTCCCTGGAGATTGCTACCACCATCGGCGCGTTGACCGGCAGCGTTTTAGCCATCTACCTGCAACAATGGCTGATGCTGATTATTTTTTCCGTTATGCTGGCGTACATGAGCTACGCGGCGTTCACCACACGGAATCTGGACGATCAGAAGATTGCGTCGGGAGAGTTCGCGAAGGCCGCGCCCGACCGGTTGTCGCGCTACCTGCAGTTGCACGGCTCGTATCACGATCTGGCAGCCAATCGCGATGTACAGTACGTGGTCAACGGCTCCGCGATTGGCGCAGCCGGTTCCTATCTTGCCGGCCTCACGTCGGGGATGCTTGGCGTGGGCGGCGGAGTTCTGAAGGTTTCGGCCATGAACCGCTACATGAACGTGCCGATGAAGGTAGCCGTGGGCACGAGCAAGCTGATGATCGGCGTGACGGCGGCGGTTAGTTCAATCCTGTTTTTCCTGGCGGGCCTGATTCACTTTCCTGTGGTGGCACCTGTGGCATTGGGAACAACAATCGGCGCAACCATTGGGACCACGGTGATGAATCGCCTGCACAGCTCCTTATTGAAGTGGATTTTTACCGCGTTGATGGCATACCTCGCCTACGGAATGCTGGCCAAAGGCCTGGCGATGCGCTTCGGCATTCATTTGCCGTCGCTGGGGGTGTGATGGTGTTGCAACGCTCAAAGAACGAATCGGCCGGTTCCACGGAAGAGAACGTCTACCAGGACGTTTATCGTGTGCTGCTGGCGGGTATGTTCGTCAGCTCGGCGTTGTTCGCGGTTGGCTTGGCACGCGCTTTGCTTCATCCGGAGGCCTACCCCCTGACGCCGGAGTGGGTGCGCTCGCACTATCACTGGTCAGCAATTTGGCAAGGCCTGAAGGAATTCGACGCATTTACATTAATGATGGTGGCGACCGCCTTGCTCATCCTGACGCCGGTGCTGCGCGTCGCCATTTCCATCTGGGCGTTCTGGGTGGACCGCGACTACAAGTACGTGGTCGTCACCAGCATCGTGCTGGCCGTGATCGCGCTATCGGTGGTGCTCTCGCACTTTGGATTGAAATAACCAAGACCGAGCAAGGTCGCGCGGCTTTCACAAGCGGCTCGCAGGAACTTTTACTCCGTGATTTTCGTTTATTTGATATGCGGCTGCTTCGCGTGCTCCTTATCCTGCTGCTCTTTCCGTCCCTGCTTGCTGCAGTCGCTGGCTGGTTCGCCGCAACCGCATTTCTCCATCCCATATGGGAGCAGGTATCGCGCTGCAATGCGCCGCCGCGGACCCGCGCATTGAAGCGGTGGTGGCTGAAGCGCCGTTCGCCAACCTTCGCGAAGCTTCGTACGATTATGCCGGCCTGCGCTGGTCGCCCCTGCTCGGGAAAACCCTGTTCGCGCCCTTCAGTTGGCTCCTGGTATCCCGCGGAGAATCTCTGGCCGGATTCTCCGCCTCCGGCATTTCCCCGGAAAAGGCGGTCGCCGAACGCGCATTTCCCGTTTTGCTGATCTGCGACGCCAACGACGTCGCGCTTCCTTGCCGCCACGCCGAGCGTATCTACGCCGCCGCTCGCGGCCCTAAATCCCTATGGGTTGTTCCGGGAGCATTTCACACCGGAGCGCTCGGCTTCGAGCCCGATGAATTTCGCCGCCGCGTGCTGCAGTTTTTCGCCGATCCCTCGGCAAACCGATAAGAGGACTCTTCTCACTGAAACGGTGACTGCCTGACAAACGAAAATTGCGCGGCGGAAAAAAATTGCGGCCAGCTCAGATGGGATGAGTCTGCAGCTCCTCCGCCGCACGCTCCGACTGGGTTTCCCAGTCCTCGCTCAAACGGCGAACCGTCTCGCGCATGCGCACTGCCAGCGTCGCAATCGTCTCCAATCGCAGCACCGCCTGCTGCGGCAGATCGATATTGCGGCGGCGCAGTTCCGCCAGTAGCAGCTCCGCGTTGCCAAGGATTCCGGTCAGCGGATTGTTCAGTTCGTGCCGCAACACCTCGCCAAAATCGCGTGTACCCTGCTGGCTTTCCATATGATTCTCCCGCTCCTGCCGCGAAGCAGCCTCGCGCCTACTGCGTAAGTGCCGCTGCCGCAGCCTCCGTTCCACCATTCCCACCACTACTTGCAGAGAAGATTCCGAGCAAATCACGAAGTCCACACCACCGGCCGCCAGCAATGCGCCAAGTTCCATGCGGTGTTCGGCGCTGCCCACCACCACCAGCGGAGCACACTCCGCCAGCGAAGTGGCGGCCGCCCAAAGCGTGGGTATTCTTCCCTGCTGAGCCAGGCCCACGCTGGTGAGCGCGCATTCATCCAGCAGAATCACCGCCGGCGAACGAGCCTGAATTGCGCGTCGTGCTCCTTCGAAGCTGCTGGCGTCCGTGACGCACAAATGGTCCTGCCGCCTCGCCAACTCCCTCTGCACCTGCTCGTGGAATTCCTGGCTGCCGGAAATCACCAGCAACAATTCAATGGGCTCCTTGCGCTCCGCGTTCTGCATGATCACCCGTTTCCCGCCGCGCGATTTTTCGCCGCTTCTGCTCGAATGGCCGCGGCCGCCTGCCGCTGCAAGACTTCCTTCACCGCCTGGCTCAGCTCTTCCATGCGAAACGGCTTGGCAACGTGCGGAAGCCGATGGCGCTCCAGAAATTCCTGGGTGCGCGGCGACAAAACGTCGCCGGTCACAAAAAGAACGCGCTCGCGCAGCGGGTTCTGCCGTTGTACCAGCGTCTGGTAGATCATCTGCCCATCCACTCCCTGCATCCTCAGGTCGCAAATCAACAGGTCATAGGTTTCCAATTCCGCCTGGCGCACCGCGGACTGGCTTTCCAGCAACACATCCACGCTCATACCCTCATCGCGCAGAATGTCGGCAATCAGCGTTGCAACCGTAGGCTCATCTTCAACCACTATTGATCGCTGCATAAATAATGCAATGCTCTAACACAAAAAAGAAGGTAGCTCAGATTGCAGGATGCATCCGCGTAGTTTCTCGGGCGAGACTTTGATCCGTTCGATCGAACGGAGTATGTCTTCCATCAACCCATCGACATTCTTAGGGCAGCTGTTGGCAAGGTCCCTCTTGGCCAGGGACCACACTCCTTCATCGGGGTTGAGTTGCGGGGCGTAGGAGGGAAAATATTCGATCGAGAGACGCGGGTGTTGATGCAGGAGCTTCTGGAGCGGTTCTCCCTTATGGGTGGAGGAGTTATCCAGCAAAACAATGACTGGGCCGCGCAGGTGCCGCAGCAGCTCCCGCAGAAAAACGCAGACCTCCTGCTGTCCGATGTTGTCAAAGAAGAGTAGATAGTAAAGGCCCAGTTGCTGTCGCTTGGGGCTCAGCGAAATTCCGGAAATGACCGAGATCTTGTCCCGTCGCCCCTGGCGATGACGATGAATGGGAGTTTGCCCTTCCGGCGCCCAGGTTCTGACCACCAAGGGGATCAAAAGGAAGCCGGATTCTGATCGAAGCAGCTAAGATGGCCCCGCGCTACAGCCCGACGCTGGCGCAGCTGTACGACCGCGAGAAGCAGCGAGGCGATGCCAATCGCGCCACGCTGACGGTGGCCAGAAAACTGGTGGCGTATCTAGTGGCCGTGGATCGTGGGCAGACGCATTTTCTGGTGCTAGACCGCGACAGCTGCGCCGCTGCGTAGGCGGACGTAGAGAAAGGAATTTTTCAGCGCGAGGCCTGCCAGGTCTTGCCTTTAGCCGACTGAGCACGAGAACGCAAGCTCCCGATGCTCCCGTTGATTTGTTTTGAGACTGGCAGGAAAACACAAACTCAATCTTGCTGGGCAGCCAGACGAGCTGCGCCTGCCAATGGATGTCTGGTTCTATTCACGAATAGAAACCGCGGCCGAGAGGCCAACACCACGCGCTGGGCCAAAGAAATTACACCGGCGCTCCTCCCGAGCGCATCAGGAGGACTTTTTGTCTCTTGACGAAGACCTATCATAGACGTCGGCAAATACGATATGGGCACCCAGCCGCGCAGCGTTTTTTTTACCCGGGGCCAGTCCCTTTGTTTCCAGCGTTTGATTTTTCCTTCATCCTGCTCCAACGCGCGTCGCTCGGGTTTCTGAGGGGTCCATTTCAAGCTGTGCATCAAGCGACCTACGTGGGCGCGGTGATATCGGATTCCGAACTTCCGCTGGACTACCTCTGCAATGCGGACCGTGGTCCAGAGATTCGTCCGGTAACCCTGCGCGATCGGTCCTTGAAGAAGAAAACGCACCAAGCGTCTTCGTTGCGCCGCGTTCAGCTTCCAAGGACGGCCTGGAGAGAAACGCACTCGCAATGCTTTCGCTCCGCCACGCCGCCTGGCATCTCGCCAGCGCATCACCGAACTCGGATTGCATCCAACACGCCGTCCCACTTCATTGAGAGAGTGACCGGCATCCAGCAACGCCAAAGCTCGCTTGCGCCGGTCTTCCAACAGATCGGCGCTCCCCTTCGGTCTGGGCATAGGTGTTCTGCCTCCTGAACACCTATTATACGCGTATTGCATTATTTATGCACAGATCAATAGTGCGAACACCGGACCGGCGCCACTGTCCGGCGCTTCGCTTGTACAGCTGGCTGCGAGGTACATCAGAATGTTTCCCACACACTCTTCTGCCGCCAGCAGCCCCTGCAATTTCTGGATGAGGTCGAGATCGGCCTGGCGCTCGCGGGCCAATCGGCGTTCCTCTTCCAATTCCACAAGCAGTCCCAACTCCGCCGCGGCGCGCTCGGCCACAGCCTTATGCAACACCTTCCGCCTTTCGCGAGTAGCCACCAGAAGCAAACCGCACAGCATGCGCTGCTTCATCACCGGTACCCACAAGGCTTGCTCCATCTCCAGCAACGGCCCCAATAGCGGCTCGAACTCCAGCCGGCCAGACTTCCACTCGACGCTCCTGCCACTATTCAGGAGTTCTCGCGGCAGCGGCGCATCGGCGGAAAGCCGCGTCCACTCCTTTGGCAGACCTTCGGCTTCGCGATCCCAAACAAGCCCGCGGAGCACCAGCGAGTCGTCGCGCTCGGCCGCTCCAGGTGGCGGCTCCAGCCACACTCCGATGCGCGATGCCGTCGCACAACTCTTCAGTTCTTCCGCAGCTTCGCGAATCCATTCTTCCCGGTTCGCGCCGTTCTGCGCGGCACGCAGGATGCCGTGGTCACTCGTTTCGCTTGGCCCTTGATGCAAGCGCTTTCGTGAGAACACGCCCGATCCTCCTGGCAGTTCACACCCCACCATGCATCGGCCGGGCCAAAGCTAAAACCATGCAATGTGATTTGGAATTAATGAGTTAGAACGCGAGTGTGTTGCCAAGTCGAGAAACGAATCGACGCGATTCCCAAAATGGAAATGCCGCTGATGGTCTTTATACGGTTTCGATTTCTCTTTCGATCTGGTATTGCTTCAATTTGCGGTACAGCGTTGTTTTGCCAATTCCCAGCAACTTCGCCGTCTTCTGCTTGTCTCCACCCGTCTGTCGCAGGGTGCTGAGAATTGCCCGGCGCTCCAATTCCTCAAGGGGAAGCATCTCCTCTTTTTCCGGAGCGCGTTCGGTGGTGGGATACTGCAGATTACTGGGCAGGTCGTGCACCGCCACATAGGGGCCAGACCCCAAAGCGACAGCGCGCTCGATGGCGTTCTCCAATTCACGCACATTGCCTGGCCAGTCGTAAGCCATCAGCCGGCGTGTGGCGTCTTCGGTCATCTCGCGGTTCGGCTCATCGGGATCCGTAAATTTTTCCAGGAACGCCGTGACCAGCAGCGGGATATCGCTCTTCCGTTCGCGAAGCGGAGGTAATTTGATCTGCACCACGTTCAAGCGGAAATAGAGATCCTGGCGGAAATTACCGTTCTTGATGGCATGGTCCAGGTCGCAATTCGTAGCCGCAACGATGCGTACGTCAATCGGCCTGCGATCCGTTGAGCCTACCGGCTTGATTTCTCGCTGTTGCAAGGCGCGCAAAAGTTTCACCTGCATCTCCAGCGGCATGTCTCCGATCTCGTCCAGGAAAAGCGTGCCGCCGTTGGCCGCTTCCATCAATCCCTGTTTAGACTGCAGTGCGCCGGTGAACGCACCCTTGGTGTAGCCAAACAACTCCGACTCGATCAGCGTAGGGACCAGCGCGGAACACTCCACGGGGACGAACGGTTCGTCTTTTCGCGGACCCAGGAAGTGAATGCTGCGGGCCACGAGTTCTTTGCCTGTCCCGCTCTCTCCCAGGATCAACACCGGATGGTCGCGCAGGCTCACCTTTTCAATCATTTTGTAAACGCGTTCCATGCGAGCCGACATGCCGATCAATCCGCCAAATCCGGGTTTGGTCCGCAATTGCTCGCGCAATACGCGGTTTTCCCGCTTCAACTCCACTGAATGCACCACGTGCTCCAGGCGGGCTCGCAGCTCTTCAACTCGAAACGGCTTAGTCACGTAATCCACCGCGCCCATGCGCGTCGCTTCCACGGCCGAATCAATGGTCCCGTATTGCGTCAGCATCACCACGGCGATGTCTGGATGAAGCCGCGTTACGTTCTTCAGTAACTCCAGGCCGCTGGTTCCAGGAAGCCGCAAATCCGTCAGCAGAATGTCGATGGAAAAAGACTCCATTACCTCCAACGCTTCCTCAGCCGTGCTCACGTCGTGGCCTTTCATCCCGACTCTTCCGCCACGGTCCGGCAAACCTCTCGAATATGCTCGTCGTCGTCGACAATCAGCAGGTGCAATGGCGCGGCACTTCGCTCGTCGGAATTGATTTGCGGTAGGGGAACTGGCAGTGTTGTGGCGGAATACTCGCTCAGAACGCGATTTCCATGTACGCTCATCGGTAGTGTCCTTGGACAGGCATCGAGGATTGCCCGCTTGATTCCCGAACCGGGAATGGGAGCGCATACCATTCCGGGAATCCTTGCCTTCTTTTTAGTCCAATAATCATATATTGTCAATACAGTAATTACATAAGTCGCCCTATAACGAAAGGTGTATCGTTACGGAACATCGCCGCCCTCTTTACCCCATTTTTGTGGCTTACTGCGTTCCGTTCAGGAACAGGCGCAGAACCCCTTCGCTTTGCGACCCGACCGACAGCACGCCCTGTTGCGTCTCCACGATCCCGGTGAAGCGTCCTCGTTCCGCATCTTGATCGACGCGCTCCCAGGTTTTTCCAGCGTCGCGCGAAACGTACATTCCTCCCTCGCGCAATCCCGCCACCAGAAGATCTTTGGTCTTGAGCCAATTTTCTAACTGCCCCGCGGGCAGTCCGGCTTCGCGATGCTCCCAACGTACTCCGCCGTCGTCGGACTGATAAAGCCCCTGAGCAGTCCCCACAAACACGCGCGATCCGTCGGCTGTTGCAGCGACATCAATCCACCGCACGGCCGATCCAGCCACTGGCAGATCGCTCCACACGGCTGTTGCGCCACCGTCGCTGGACATTCCGAACTTGCCGTCTGCGACCACGGCAATGACTTGCGCGTTTTCCGACACCCACAGGGCCACTGTGTTCGCAACACGAGCGAACGCGCGCAAACGCGAACAGTTGGCCGTGGCAGGACACCTTAGCAAGCCCTGGTTTGTGAACATAAACAGGTCGCCGCCGGCGAGAGCCAGCGAGTTGCCGATAATCTGCAGCGGTGCCGGCGCTGCAGGCCGCTTGCTCCTGGCGCTGCTCTTCGGCACTGGCGTCGAACCGGTCGCTGGCCTAAGCTTTCGTTCTCTCCAGGATGTCGCTTCATCGTCCCAAAGCCACAGTGACCCATCGCGCAATCGCACCAGCCATCCCGCGGGCATGCTGTAAATCCGTTCGATATCCTCCGGATTAAGCTCGCGTTCTGTCGCCGTTCCGCTCTTTGCCAGCGGAATGGGCGCCCAGTTCGACCCGGCGTCCCGGCTTTCGAGCAGCCGCGCTCCGCCCGTCTGCAGCAGAATCAGCAAGTGATTTGGTTGCTGCGCATCGCCGAGCAGTTGCGAAACAACAATATGGGTGAATCCCGTATCAGCTACGGAGAAGCTCTCGCCACCATCATCGCTCGCCAGGATGCCCTGCCCCTCCGTACCGATCAGAACTCCTCCCTGGTGCGCACCGGCCCCTTGCAGGACCACCACGCCGTTGATCACCCATTCCTTGGGCGTGGTTCGCTTCCAGCTTTCTCCTGCGTCGCGCGTCACCCACAATCCTTCGGTGGTGGCAGCGTACAAGGTTTCAGGGTGCGCGGAATCCTGCACGATGGCTTGGGTGCGCCGAGCGGCATACGGAATGCCCTGCAGCTTGGTCCACGAGTCACCCTGGTTTTCGCTGCGATAGATGCCGGAGCAGGCGCTCAAATAGATGCGCTGAGGGTCGGTGGCATCCACGCGCAGACTCATGATATCGGAGTCGTCGATCAACCCGGCGATAACCGGATTCCAACTTTTTCCTCCATCAATGGTCTTCCATGGAAGGTGATAGGTACCGGCATAAATCACATTGCCATCGTGCGGATCGATGGCCAGAGAATCCAATCGCCGCAGCTCTTCGTCGCCCACCGGAGAAATTCTCTGCCAGCTTTTTCCCGCGTCATTCGAACGGAATACACCGCTGATGGTCCCGGCCACAAACTCTTTGGGATCTCCGGGCGCAATCTCCAAAGCGCGCACGGCTTCTCCTCGTAATCCCGCGAGCGTCCACGTGCGGCCTCCATCGTTGCTGCGGAACACACCGCCGCCCGCACCGGCTTCCTGGTACCACACGGCGGCAAACAGCCGGCCATTTGCTCCCGGCTCGCTGACCAGCCGCGAAACCACACCGTCGGTCCGCGTTCCCACTCTCCCGCGCAGTTCCCAGTGGCTGCCGGCATCTTCGCTGGCAAACACATGCCCGTCCGCCGTTCCTGCATAGACAGCCGCCGGTGCGCCGGTTCCCAGTGACACCACCATGCCGCCTTCCGGGCCAAGCCGCTGCCAACGCTGCGCGCTTACGTTCGGCGCCAGGCACGCGCACAGCAGCAGCCCTGCGATATCGATAGGTACTTTCAACTGATGATCCTCTCGCTGAAATTTTACCTACAAAAAAAACGGGCTCTCCGAATTCTTCTCGGAGAGCCCGCGTTGATGTTTGTTGTCAGAGGCATCGCACGAGCAAGTCACACTCGTTTCGCGCCCCGAGTTTCTTAGTACGTGGCGCCTTCCGGCACGACCACGAACTCGACGCGACGGTTGTCCTTTTCGGACCCCTTCTCGGTCGATGCGGTGCCAGTGCGAGTGCTGATGCGCGAAGCGTCGATACCCTTCTCGACGATGTACTTCTTCGCGAGTTCAGCGCGCTGTTCTGCCAGCTTGGCGGCCTTGGGTTCCTTGCCATCTGCATAACCCACGACCACGAGCTTGGCATTGGGATCGCTCTTCAGGCGGAGGGCCACGTCATCGCCAACGCGCTTGCAAGCGTTGTCGAAGCGCGACGCGCCGACCTTGTTGTAGCCGCAATCGCCAACCTTGGCAGCTTGCGGTGGCGGTGCTGGCTTCTGAACGTCAACATTGCAGGTGGCGCTGGTACGACCGCCCTGCCCGTCATCGGCCGTGGCGGTTACTGTCACACTGCCCGCCGACAAACCAGTGGAGTCAAATTGCGCGCTTGCGCCGGTGCCGGAAATCTGACCACCCGTTGCCGAGTAGCTGTAGGTGATCGGATCGCCGTCGGGATCGCTGGCCTTGGAATTAATGGCTACGCGCTCACCCGCAAGAATCGGGCTGCGTTCTGGCGCGCAGGAAATGACCGGCGGACGGTTGGGCCGCTTGGTCACAGCCACGTCGACAGAGCAAGTAGCGGTCCCGCCGCGGCCGTCGTCGACCTTGGCGTTCACGGTGTAAGAGCCGATCGCCACTCCGCTGGAGTTCCAGCGGCCATCTGGACCGGTTCCTTCAATCGCTCCGCCCGTCGCCGTATACGCGTAGGTCAGAGGATCGTTGTCCGCATCCGTGGCGTTCACGTGGATCGCGATCGGATCGTTGGAGCCCTGGTAGACCGAGGGCTTGTCCGCGGAGCAGGCCGCAACCGGCGGATGATTGGGCTTCGGCGGCGCCGGCGGATAGCCCCAGCGCAATACCAGTCCCGAACCAATGCGGAAGTTATTTTGCCGGCCCTCTGGGTTCATCAGCGGACCAGTGAAGTTCGTCATCAGGTAGTCTGCCTGGAAGAACCGCCAGGACAAATTCTTGAGCAGCACCACGTCCACACCGCCGCCTGCAGCCAATGCGAAGGTGTTTTGCGTGTTGCTTCCCGTAACCTGCGGTCCGCCGCGCGCCGCGCCGACCATGAATTCAACGAAGGGCACGAAATGATCGAAACGTCGCAGGTTTAGCCGGGGACCAAACAACCAAGTCTGGAAGCTCCCGGTGATGCTCGTCGACGTGTAATCGGTTCCGTTCAGCACGTATACGCTACGAGAGAAGTGGTAGGCGCCATACTCGGCATTCAGCCCCAAATACTTGTTGGCGTTGTAGGTGAATGATCCGGTGGCTCCAAAACTGTTCCAATTCTTGAATGAACACGGGCAGAAGTTGACGTACTGGAACATCCCCGCGATTTCATACTTGGGCGTCAGCAGGCCCCAGGCATGACGGTTCCACGGATTGTTATCCCAATCTGAGAAGATGTCCGCTGGCCTCGCTGCCGCGGCTGCCGGCATCGGGAACAAGCTGCTCGATGCGGGGGCGATACTGAAGTCGCCCGCTGTGGCGTTCGTTGTTGCGGTACTCTCCGACGTGGTATTGCTCTTACTTGCTGTGCTCGCATCTTTCTGCTGCGCACAGAGTGGCAGAGCAAACAAAACGCCCATTGCCACAGTTGCACACCATTTGCGCATAGTATTCCTCCCTGAATTCGATCCTAAGAAACCCGTGTATCTCATGCGTCTTCTCCTAGATTCTTCCCGCTGCGCTGGACAGAAGACGCATGGCAGTACGCAGCGCTAGACATGTTCCTCTTCTATGGGCGGTTTTGCGGCTGAATCTCTCTCGCGGGCCGCGAGGTACAGATGGACACCAGCCGCAGTGCACAAAGCATATTCCACAAGTTCATCATTCTGCAAGTGGTTCCTTGCAATTACCCACAACCCCTCTCCCGCGCCGCCCAAGCGCCATTTTCTGCCTTCGCCCGTTTCTTTGCGTTACACTGTTTTTCTTCATGAATTCCATTGTCCCTCTGGATCTTGATTGGCAAGGCCGGCCGCGCGCCATCGCCTCTGCTTTACTGCTGTCCCGCGATTTTTGCGCGCTCGTGGATCCCGGTCCCGCCTCCACTCTGCAGAATCTTCGCGAGCAACTCGCCGCTCACCATTGTTCTGTCGCAGACCTGCAAGCCATTTTCTTGACGCACATTCATCTGGACCACGCCGGCGCCAGCGGTTCCCTTGTACAAGAAAATCCTCATCTGCAGGTTTATGTTCACGCGCGCGGCGCCGACCATATGGCCGACCCTTCCAATTTGCTCGCCAGCGCTCAGCGGTTGTATGGCAGCGATATGCGCCGTCTGTTCGGCGACTTTCTGCCTGTCCCCAAGGAAAATCTGCACGTGCTCGCGGGCGGCGAGACGCTTTCTTTCGGTTCGCGGGAATTGCGCGTGCTCTATACACCCGGCCACGCATTCCATCACGTCACCTATTTTGACCCTAGCGAAGGCGTCGCGTTCGTCGGCGACACCGCAGGCATCTGCATTGAAGGACAACCGTTCATTCTTCCCGCCACTCCTCCACCTGACATTCACATCGAACTGTGGGACGCTTCGCTCGATGCCATCGCGAAACTTCAGCCGCGGCAATTGTTCCTGACGCACTTCGGTTTCTCCGATCAGCCTGCAAGCCACATCGCGCACTATCGCGAGCGTCTCCACCGTTGGAGCGATATCGCGGCTCAAATCCTCGGCGCCGGACACGACGAACAGCAGGCCGCTGAAGCTTTCGTGCGAGAAGTTACCCACGAAGCCAGCGCTACCTTGTCTGCCGAAGAAATTTCTCAGTACGGCTTCGTCGGTGCGTTCAATCTCTCCTGGCTTGGGCTGGCTCGCTATCATCGCAAACGGATGGCTTCCCAACCTTGAGACAGTGGCGTGGCAATGACTCGTGGTTCGAATGGTGGGCGCGCATGGACCGATTGACGATTTCAATGATGCGCAAACGCGCCGCAATCGTAGCCTTGGCCGGACTCCTCGGTCTCGCCACGTCACCCGCGAATGACGCGAATTACCAGCAATCCGTCGAAAAATGGCGGCAAGCTTATCAAGCCAATCTAACCTCTGACACCGGCTGGCTCACCGTCGCGGGACTTTTCTGGATGCACGAGGGAGAAAATACTTTCGGCTCCGATGCGAAGAACAACATTGTTTTGCCGCCTGGCGCTCCAGCATTTGCCGGAGTTTTCACATTTCATGCCGGCAAAACGTCGATGCACCTGAATCCCGGCGTGGCCGCAACGGTGAACGGAAAGCCGGTGCAAGCCGCGGACTTGCGCCCCGACTCCCGCGAAGATCGCGTTGTCCTCGGCGACTTGACGTTGTACGTGCACGCCAGCGGCGACCGCTTCGCCATTCGCATGAAGGACAAAAACTCGCAACTGCGCAAGAATTTCACCGGCCTTAGCTGGTTTCCCGTTGATCCCGCCTATCATGTCACCGCGAAATTTGTCGCTTACCCAACTCCAAAGGAGCTGGACTCGCAAAATGTATTAGGCGATGCCATCAAGTTGAAGGTCATCGGCTATCTTACTTTTTCGCTGAAAGGACAGCCGGTTCGTCTGGATGCCGAGGAAAATGATTCGGCCCCAGGCTTGTTCATCGTGTTTCGCGATCTCACCAGCGGCAAGCTGACCTACCCTGCTTCGCGTTTTCTGGATGCCGACGTTCCCAAGGACGGCGCCGTCGAACTGGATTTCAACGAAGCCTACAATCCACCCTGCGCTTACAATTCTTTCACCACGTGCCCTCTTCCATTGCCGGGCAACCGACTGCAAATCGAAATCCCCGCCGGCGAAAAACTCTACAAGCACGCCCACTAGGACTTCGCCGCAAATTCCGACATATGTTTTGGGTGACTCCCGATTCAAGGAGATTCGGCCAGCGGCCGTGCTAGCCCATCTTTGTCACTGAGAGGTCCAAGAGGGGGTTAAGTCCTTTGAAATCAGTTTAGGCTATGGCTGAGTTTTCACTACATTTTAAAATCTGAGTGGGCTCGAGCAGCTCTGGCCATTGCACTTGAAGTTGGTGAAGAATGTTCTGTTGCTGGTCATCGAGCTTTGTGATGCGTCGCAACCAGATCTCGCGTCCTTCGACCGTCGGCAATACGATGTCGACGCTGCGGATCTCTCCCAGCTGTTTCAGCGCTTCGGCCGGCGAATACTCTGAGCCACTCCGCTTCAGCAGATGCTTGAGCGTCACCTGCAGCGCATAACCGAGAAACGCTACCAGCACGTGTGCCTTCACTCGCTTTTCCAGTTGGTGGAACAACGGCCGGATGGCCAACTCGCTCTTGAGCGTGCGAAAGGCCGCTTCCACTTCCGTCAGCTGCATATACTTCTTCCAGAGATCTGCAGCACCATTCACGGTCAGATTCGTGCGTAGCAGATAGGCTCCCTCTCGCGCTTCCAGCCATTGCTGTTGTTCCGGCTTCTGCCGCCAGATTAAGCGTGGTCCTTCTTTGCTATCCTTCACGGCCATCTCATATAGATCTGCCACTTGTGGATGCGAAGCTTGGATACGGCCCAAGCGCAAAAGCATTTTGTCACGGTCTTTGAGCTTGCCTTCCACGATACGCTTTTCAAGCCCGGCCAGCGCCTTCTCGATCTTTGCTACAAAGCGACTCCGGATGGCCTTCTCTTTTTCCTTCCGTCCCGCCGTGCGGCACAGGATGTAGGTCTCTTCGCCTCCCGGAATCTGGATCTGCTTAACCTCCACTTCCGGACGAATCTTTTCGAAATCATCCTTGAGCAGTTCCTGTTCGAACTGCTTGAGCTTGCTGCGCGCGGTGCCCACCAGATACTCTCCTCCGCGCTTGCGGATGGCCACCAGGTTCTCTTCACTCACCACGCCGCGATCGAAGATCCATACTCGGCGTGCTTTTCCATGTTTACGCTCCACCGTGCGCAGAATCGCTTCGATGGTAGAAACATCGGAGCGGTTCCCATCAAACAGTTCGTAGCTGAACGGAAAACCGTCCTGGTTGACGATCAACGCTAAAACCAGTTGCTCGCAATCGGGGCGATGATCCCGCGAATAGCCCCGCCGCATCATGGGGTTCGCTTCCGCAGCTCCTTCCACATACGTGCTGGTCAAGTCGTAGAGCAGCACATCAAACTCGGCCTGGAATAACTCGCCGAAGCGTTGCTTCAGATGCTGTTCCATCTTGGTCTTCAGTGGCAGGAGACGATCCAGGCAGCGATACAGCCGCGTGTCGTTGATCTTGCCTTTGGCGATGTGCAACAGATCGTCCAACGCCGTGGACGGATACCAGTGTTGTTCCACGGCCAACTCACTGCCCGGATCGCATAGCCGATTGATCGCTAACACTGCGGCTACACGCGACCAGGGTACATCGGCACTGTCCACATCGAGATGCTGTGCAAAGAACTCCGTGAGCCCCAACTGCTTCCACAACTCCAGCCCAAGATAACAGTCGCCGAATCGGCGCGTGCGCTCGACGCGAACCTTCTTCACCAGCACCCGGGCTACGTTCGGATCCTCCGGCGCTTCTGCTTCGGAGGAAAACAACTTCAGTTGAGTGCTCTCCCCGTACTCGTTGAAGACCTCCACGGTCTTCTGCCAACGCGCATAGGCCGAATCGTTCAGCTCACCGAGATAACAGAGCGTGCGCTGTCGCGGACCATCCGCCGTTCGAATGGTCTCCACCAGCGACCAGTATCCGTGTTCTTTCCCATCTTTATGGATGCGAATCTTTCGCAGGAACATGCAAGCAATCTGTCACGCCTGCAGTAGGCAAACAAGGGGGTAGGTTTTCACTACACACAATTTTCGCGTGCGCTTGTTGAAAGCCAAAGACTTCCTAACGAACTGCCCACGAAAAAATTCAAAATGGGCTACTCAATGACGAACTTCGGCTAGGATGCCCTCAACGAGAAGCATTGCATGGGCTGCCGGCACTTCAATCGAGCGGCACTCGCCCTTACCTGAGGAAGGAGAACACAACGCATGGCGCGAAAAATAGCTTATTGGGTCAGCACTGGCGTCGTCGCCGCAATGGCGCTTTTCGGCGCATACGCTTACCTATCCGGCGGCCCGCAAGCGGTTCAAGGATTCGCACACGTGGGATATCCACAGCAACTGCGCATTCTTCTGGGGATCGCCAAACTCCTTGGCGCCATCACCCTCGTCGCCCCCGGCGTGGTGAAACTTAAAGAGTGGGCCTATGCCGGATTCACATTCGCGTGGATCGCGGCATGTGTTGCGCACTATCTTGCAAAAGATGGCCCCGTAGCATTTATGCCGCTGGTATTGCTGCTGCTTCTCGCCGTCTCCTATGTCACGCGGCCGGCAAATCGCCAGTGGCCGGCTAAAGCCACGGCGGTCTAATTGTCCGCCAGCAGCTGTCGAAGGATCCGAATGCTAACTCGCTTGGTTTTGTTGTTTGCCCTTCTGCTGCAGACCCTCAATGCCGACACTATCCGCCTGCATCCGCAGAATCCTCACTACTTTCTGTTTCGCGGCAAGGCTGTCGCCCTGATTTCCAGCGGCGAACATTACGGCGCCGTCCTCAACGCCGACTTCGACGATCACCGCTACCTCTCCACCCTCGGAGCCGACGGATTGAACTACACACGCCTGTTCGGCGGCATCTACATCGAAGTCCCCGGCAAGTCTTTCGGCATTTTGCGCAATGATCTTGCTCCTTTGCCCGGCCGCTATGTGGCTCCCTGGTCGCGCACCGAAACTCCGGGGTATGCCGGCGGCGGAACGAAGTTCGATCTGCAGCGCTGGAGCCCGGAATACTTTGCGCGTTATCGCGATTTTCTGGCAGAAGCCGCCAAGCGCGGTATCGTCGTTGAAATCACACTTTTTTCTTCGCACTACGATGAAGCGCAGTGGAACCTCAGCGTCCTGAATCCCGCGAACAACGTCAACTCCACGGATTCTGTGGACTGGCGCAAGATCCACACTCTCGAAAATGGCAATGCGCTCAAGTTTCAAGAACTCTACGTCCGCAAGCTCGTGCACGAAGCCAACGATTTCGACAATGTCATCTTCGAGATTCAGAATGAGCCCTGGTCCGACCGCCCTGCCCCAGTCGGCGTCATCAATCCCTACCTTTGGCCTCCCGGTCGCGACACATTCCCCAATTCTGTAGAAGTGGCCGATGCACGTTCACTCGCCTGGCAAGCTCGCGTCCTCGAATGGATCACCAGCGAAGAGGCTTCTCTCCCCAACAAGCATCTCGTCGCGCAAAATTACTGCAACTTTTACTCTTCGGTGCGGGGACTTCTCCCCCGCGTGAGCATCATCAATTTTCACTACGCGTATCCGCAGGCCGTGCTCTCCAACTACGGCCTTGGCAAGGCTCTCTCTTATGACGAAACTGGATTCCTGGGCCACGACGACGCGCCCTATCTGCGCCAGGCCTGGAATTTCATGCTCTCGGGCGGCAGCGTTTTCGATCATCTCGACTATTCTTTCAACCCTGGCCACGAGGATGGCTCCGACACCGCGCCGAACGGCCCCGGCGGCGGCAGCGCCGCGCTTCGCCACCAACTTCGAATCTTGAGCAATTTCCTGCGCTCGTTTTCGCTCGTCGATCTGCGGCCCGATTCGCAAACGATCCTGCACGCAAGCGGAGTGATTCCTCACGGCCTCTCCGACACAAAAGGCCACTTCGCTTTTTATTTTGACGGCAAAGGTCCAACGGACGTCAGCTTCAACCTTCGACCAGGCAATTATTCAGCGGAATGGATCAGTGTTTCTACCGGGGAAACGACACAGCGAGAAAGGTTTTTGCACGACGGTGGAGAAAAACACCTGCCAAGCCCGGCATTCGAGCACGGCATCGCGCTGCGTCTGGTGCGGACGAACCACTGACGCAACCTAAACGCCGTTTGGCTTTTCCAGCTCGAACTCGCGGTGCAACGCCAGCAACGCCGCCTTCACGTCTTTTCCCTCAATCACGAAGGAAATGTTGGATTCCGAAGAACCCTGCGCAATGGCAATAATGTTGATGCTCTCGCGGCCCATGGCATTGAATGTGCGTCCGGCTATCCCCGGTATGCCGCGCATGTTTTCGCCAACCACCGCAACAATCGCGATGTTCGGATCAATGGTGATGTGCTCCACGGTCTGGTGCGCCAGGTCGTTGGCAAACTCTTTCTTCATGGCGTCCACCGTGGTTTGCGCATCCGCCGCGGAAACGATAAAGCAGATATCGTTCTGCGAAGAGGACTGCGAAATCAGCAGCACGTTGGCGCGCTTTTCCGCAGTGGTCGAAAAGGTTCGGCCCACCACGTCGGGAACGCCCACGATTCCCGGCCCGCCCACGCTAATAAGCGCCACGTCGCGAATGGCCGTCAGCGCTTTCACCCCGGCGCTCATGCCGCCCCGCCCTGCCGGAGTAATTTTGGTTCCCAGTCGTTCCGGCTGAAAGCTGTTGCGGATCCACACCGGTATAGCGGCCTGCACCACCGGCTTCAACGTTTTCGGGTGCAGCACCTTCGCGCCGAAATACGCCAGTTCCGCAGCTTCGCGGTAGGAAATCACCGGGATGGTCTGCGCTTCGTTCACCAACCGCGGGTCTGCCGTCAGCACGCCATCCACGTCTGTCCAGATGATCACTTCGTCCGCGCCGATGGCTGCACCCAGGATGGTTGCCGAATAATCGGACCCGCCGCGGCCCAGCGTCGTTAACTGGCCGCCTGCCGTTGCGCCAATAAATCCCGTCACGATCGGCACAATGCCCTTTTCCAGCAATGGCAATAAGCGCGCCTGAGATTTTTCGTGCGTCAATCCCATTTGCGGTTCCGCGCCGCCATGGAATGCATCGGTCACAATCAATTCGGTGGCTTCGATGGCTTCGCTTGGCAATCCCAGTTCTCGCACCGACATCGACACCAGTGGCGCCGAAAGCCGTTCTCCCAAACTGGAGATCGCGTCCAACGTGCGCGGCGTCAACTCCCGCAGCAAAGCCGTTCCTTCACACAAGCGCCGGCCTTCGGCGAGCACCGAATCGATTCTTTTTCGCAACTGGCAGCGTTCCGAGTCGTTCTGCGTAAGGTTCAGCAGCACCGCCTCATGCTGCGCGCGCAAGCCTTCAATCGCGTCCACCGATTCCTGAACGTTGCCGGACTGCGCCTTGTTCGCGGCTTCGATCAGCCGGTTGGTTACCCCGCTCATGGCGGAAACCACCGCGACGCAAGCTTTTTCGCGCGCGCCCTTGGAAATAATCTGCGCCGTTCGTGCAATGCATGCCGCGTCTCCCACCGACGTGCCGCCAAATTTCATCACTTGCAATCGAGGTTTCATCACGCTCCGCTTGACCGCTTCACTGGCTCAACGAATGTCTAGTTCCGGCTGTTCCTATTTTAGGGCTTTCGCCGCTCCACTCCGCAGCATTCCATCCATCGATTTATCGAATTGGATACATCGATTTCTTAACGTGCGAGAAGGTGCTACTGCACGGTCATCTTTGCCGCGTCAAATCGCAAGAATTTTGCGGCGTTATTGTACAAAATGTCCCGCTTCTGTTTGGGACTCAGGAATTCGGCAGTAGCGACCGCGTCGATCCCCAGCTTGATGGCGCCGGGCCAGATCATCTCATCAGAGCCAAACATGATTCGCTTTGCGAAGCCCGCCTCCACCAACTGATGCAGATATTTATGGAATTCCTCGCGCGGCAAATACCAGTCAATCATGCTGATGTCCACATACAGCTCCGGATTCGCCGCCATCAGCGCAATCATTCCTTCCACGTGCGGCCATCCCGCGTGCAGCACATAAGCGCGCAATTTTGCGTGGCGGGCCAGTGCGTCCGCCAGCACCAGCGGGTCTCCATACTGCTCCGCGTATTTCGACGTCGCAAAAAAATCCGCCGCGCCCAGCGACTCCGGCCCCATTTCAATCCCCAGCGGAATATCCAGTTCTTCCGCCATTGCCAGATAGCGATCCCAATCCGGCTCACTCGGCGAGAATGCCTCATGCGGAGTTACCGCTTCGCCCAGCACCGCAAAGTCGCCGCGCGCACGTTGTGCATCGATGCGGCTTCTGTCGAATGGCTGATCCGCGGCAAAGAAAAGCCCCGGGACGATCCGTTTCGGTTCGGCTGATTGCCACTGCCCGGCTTGACCGCCAGGCAGCATGGCCACCGCGACAATGTTGTATTCCTTCAAAATCGCGATCGTCTTTTGTCCCAACTCTTCATCCGTATCCGCTGCGTTCAAATGGTTTGGGCACGTTGAGTTATGTGAGCCTTCGGTTTTATTTTTTGAATCCAGTGTGGGAATCGTTCCATCGGCTTGTGCAGGGCAAAATCCCGGCGAGGGCCTTCCGAAAGCGCCCGACAAAGTTAGGCGAAGTTGAACGTCCAGAATGGGTGGAGAAGATTCCGATTGCTGCGCCGCAACCGGAAGCGCAACAAAGGCGAGCGAGACGAGCAAACGTCTCAGCCTCATGATTGGGAACCTCGGTGATGCCAGCGTAACACTTATCGCCCTTGCTGTTGCCGCCATCATTCTCGCAGTATCCTGCCAGTACACTGCTTTGAACTGCGCACGAAACAGACTATTCTTAGCGGCGTTCGGAGGCCGACGACTCGTGCAAAGCCAAATTCTTGCTAGTACTCCTTTCGCGGTGCTCACCGCCGTCGTGGCTCCCGCAATTCTCACGAATGCGTCGTCGGTTCTCGCTTTGGGCACCAGCAACCGACTGGCTCGAGTTGTGGATCGCACGCGCGTGGTGGCCACGGAAATATCTTTGTTTGCGGTCGGCTCAGTCGAACGTGAAGCCTGGACTGTGCAACTGCGAGCATTGCAGTCTCGGGCGCAGTTGTTGCTGAAATCCCTGCGCTGTTTTTATGCGGGTTTGGGATTGTTTGCGGCGTCCGCGCTGATCGCTGTTGGTGGATCAGTCGCGAGTTATTACGGCCAGAAACTCTTCTTCGAACTGGCGGCAGTGCTGGCCGTTGCCACGGGAACCTCAGCCGTACTCGGGCTGTGCCTGGGTTGCAGCCTGATGGTTCACGAAACTCGCCTCGCGGTGCAAAGCCTGGCAAAAGAGGCCGAACTGCGCATGCATCAGCATCACTCCATGCCTCCGGGATGATGCCACCGCACCAAACATAGGTCCCGCTGTCAGCAGTTCTGGCCTATAGGGTATTCCCATAACCCCTGAGGTGTCTGCTGTATACAGCGTTTTGCACAACTACACCCGAATCGTTCACCCTTGGGAGAAAACTTTACACGCGAACCACCGATCCTTGCGTGTCCCCCGCTCGCACTGCCTTATCTCGCACTCTATCTCGCTAATAACAATAGACTTAAAATCGACCACGTGACTGCAACACCGCCGCTGAGTGGCGAGCGAATTGCAAAAGTTCTTCCGGCCCTCGTGTCTACATTCCATTTATCGCTGAAAGGAAAAACTGTGCTTCAGCTTCGGTCTTCACGGCTCGCGTCTCACCTCATTGCATCGACGTTCTTGTTCATGCTCGCCCTCTGCCTCTCTTCGTCTATCTCTGCAGCTTCCATTCCGGCCGGCTGGACCTGCACCGGCAGTTGCGGTTCCAGCGGGGCTGACGGAGTCGTGCCACTTTCGCCAGCAGGAAATCCTGCTTACGATTGGATTTCAACAAACGGGGGCATCCTTGGTGTAGGAGCGCTTGCCGGTGTCACCGATCCGAATGGCCGGGGATCCGCCACGAACGGCTCGACGCTTCAGACGAACATCTTTTCAGCATCCTCTGGAAGCCTTTTGAATTTCAATTTCAACTATACGACCACTGACGGCGGCCTGGTGTCCGACTACGCTTGGGCGGAACTTTTCACTTCCACCGACGTTCCGGTAGCGGTGCTGGCCACAGCGCGCACCACTCCCGGGGGAAACACGATTCCCGGATCTAACATGCCAGTTCCGGCAGGCACGCTCAGCCCCGCGATGGTCCCCATCCAGCCCGGACTCACGATGTGGTCGCCGCTGGGTCCATCTTCGGGAGCGTGCTTCCTTGCGCCAGCTCTGGGTTGCGGCACCACCGGCTGGGTCAGTTCCAGCTTCACGATTGGAACCGGCGGCGATTACTTCCTGCTGTTCGGAGTCACCAACTGGAATGACGAGCTTTTCGACTCTGGCTTGGCCATCGACGCCGTTACCCTTGATGGCAAACCAATCGTCGCCAGCACTCCGGAGCCGGCCAGCTTGCTGCTGCTTGGCATTGGCGCCGTCCCGTTGTTTCTGAAGCGTCGCCGTTCGTAAAGACAGTTACTTTGATTCCATGAAAAAGGCCACGCCCGCGGCGCACGCAAAGGAAGTGGCTCTTTCGTTTTCCGCGCACCTAGTTGGGGGCGCCTACTAATTCATGTTCGTGGATCAGAACCGCGGCCTCGTGGCGGCTTTCCGCGTTCAGTTGCCTCATCACCCGCGCGATATGATTCTTCACCGTAAATTCCGAGAGATTCAATTCTCCGGCGATTTCTTTGTTCGTCATTCCCTGAGCCACTAAAGCCATCAACTGCCGCTGCCGGTAGGTGAGTCCCAACTTCATTCCACGTGCTTTTTCGACGCGCTCGCGAAGAGGCGTCTTGTCGCGTGCAACATGCTCGAATAGCAAGCTGCACAGCTTCGGCGGACAAACCGCCTCGCCTTGGGCTACGCGGCGCACCGCGGAAACTATTTCCTCGGAAGACGCGTCCTTCAACAAATATCCGCGTGCCCCCTTCCGTATGGCACACAAGAAACAGTCCGGATCGTCGTCCATCCCAAAAAATAGCGCTTTCGGAGTGTGCCCGTGCGACGTCTGAGACTCCTCCACATCCTTCGCACGCTCTGCCTTCAACGAGTCCACCAGCAGCACGTCGCAATGCGTTTCGCCGGATTCCCTTAAGCTTTCCGCGGAGAATTCCTGCGCAACGACCATGATTCCCGACTTTTTCTGGAACAGGCGCGTCATGGTTTCCCGCAATAGCCGGTTCTGCACCATCAAGCAGACACGAATTGATTTGCTGGTTTTGTCTCGTGACTTCATGTCAGCGCCGCTGTCTCTGTTGGTCACAAATCATCCCCACATGGCTTGGGCAAATGCCATCCTCTTTTTGTACGTGACCCCTCATCGCCCGGTCTGTACCTAAATTCATGTAGATTTCGCGGTCCTATTCCTGATTTCATTCCAAGCTAGGATGCCGCCGCGATTGGAAAAGGCAGCCTCTGCTCCCACAAATCACAGCGCCTGTCTCTACCCCTCAACCCAGCAAAGAAAGGAAAGTCTCGCGCACACACCTGGGCCGCGCGGAAAGAATGTCCGCAAGTACTAGCCGGTGGCTGGCCTGCTATTTGTTTCTTGAATTACTCACGCAGAGGTCGACGGCGTCTCTTCAGTGGCCGCCGGTGCAGGCGGGGTCGTCAATGCTGCAAGTCGTGCGGAAAGCACTTCTGCCAGCAGGTCGATCACTTTCTTTGCGCCGCTGCCATCCGGATCTTTTTCCGGATTGTATTGTGCAATGTCGAGCCCCAGCAGGTTTTTGTGCTTGGCAAATTCACTTAGCGCCGTTTGCGTCTCGGCAAATGAAAGCCCGCCGCTGCCCGGCACATTCGTTGAAGGAAACTCTTCTTGCGCGATAACGTCCAAATCGAGGTGCAACATGAATTCGCGCGAGTCCGCGTGCAGTTGTGCAATCGCGTTGCTCGCCGCTTTCTCCGCGCCCACGGACTGGATCTCCGCCGCAAGGATATGACGCATCGGGGAGTGCGCCAGGAATTCCTGTTCCGGTGGATCGATACGATGCAAACCAAAAATCACCGTATCGGGTTCGCGAACCAGCGGCGGCTCGCCCCAGAAACGCACCAACTCCGGTGATCCTCGGCCGATGATGCTTGCCAGCACCATGCCATCCAGGCGCCCAGAAGGCGTGCTGGCCGGCGTGTTCAAATCCGCGTCGCGGTCGAACCACAATAAGTTGACGTGGCGATAATAACGCCGCGCGCCCGTCAGCAATCCAACGCTTTGCGTGCAGTCACCGCCGAGCAACAACACCAGCGCGCCAGACTTTACCGCCAACTCCGCGCGTGGCTTCAAATCATTCAGCAACGCCACAATTTCCGGCAGGTTTCGTGCGCGCTTATGTTCTTCGTCCTCGGCAAACAACCGCGGCGCGCAGTCTCCATAATCGGTAACTTCGTACCCGATGGATTGAAGTTTTTCAACGATGCCCGCGGCGCGAAGTGCAGCGGGCGCTTTCTCGGTTCCGGGAAGAAATCCAGCGGCGCTTGAGGGCGCGCCGATTAAGGCAAGCTTATTCGGCTGACGGACTATTTTGACCGCCAAGGTACGCTCCTTTTCCTGCAGTCGGTAATTGCCGGGTTACAGCCAGTGCAGCCGGTTTGATTCCCTGCCCGGCAAAGTAATCTTTTAGCCGCTCCAAACCTAACGTCGCGGAGCGGGAGCGATGGTCGCCAGTTCCGGAGGTAGTGTGAAGCGCACGTCCTCACGAATCAAGTCGAGATCGCGTTGATCGGTAAACCCGAATTGTGCCAGCCGTTCGCTCACCTGTTCCACCAGCACTTCCGGCGCAGACGCACCCGCTGTCAGGCCAACGCTTTTCACGCCCTCCAGCCAACGCGGATCAATGTCCCCGGCGGAATCAATCAGCTGCGCCTCACGATTCAAGCGCTTCGCCAATTCCACCAGGCGGTTGGAGTTCGAACTGTTCTGCGAACCCACCACCAGGATCAGGTCGACATCCTTCGCCACCTGTTCCACCGCTTCCTGTCGGTTCTGCGTCGCATAACAGATATCGTCGCTGGCAGGCCCTATAATCTTGGGAAACTTTTGCCGCAACCGGCTCACAATTTCTTGCGTGTCGTACAAGCTGAGTGTGGTCTGCGTCAGGAATGCCAACCTCTCGGGATCTTCCACGTGCAGCGCGTCCACCGCTTCCACCGAATCCACCACCAAGGTACGGTCGGGCGCTTCACCAGATGTGCCCACAATTTCCTGATGATCGCGGTGCCCAATCAGAATAATAGTGCGCTTCTCTCGCGCAAACTTCAGGGCCTCCAGATGCACCTTGGTCACCAACGGGCAGGTGGCGTCAATCACGCGCAATTGGCGTTCCTTCGCTTCCCCGCGCACCGTCGGCGGCACACCGTGGGCGCTGAACACCAGCACCGCTCCGTGCGGCACCTCGGAAATAGCCTCCACGAAGATAGCGCCCCGCCGGCGCAGTTGTTCCACCACATAGGTGTTGTGCACAATCTCGTGATGTACATACACCGGAGCGCCATACGCTTCCAGTGCCAGTTCTACGATATCCACCGCGCGAACCACACCCGCGCAAAAACCGCGGGGACGTACGCGGAGCAGGATTTTAGCCTCAGTTTGAGTCGCCATCTTGTTCCTAAGCTGCTGAATTTTCAAAATACTATCATACCAAAGCCATCATTCCTGTGCATGCCCCTCTAATTGACCCAATAAAATGGGTCCTACTGGCATTTAGGACAGTTCCCAGCCCCCAATTTCACGGTTAAAATGACCTTATCCTAGGGTTCGGGTCAGCTATGGCCGAAGCACAAAATCGCCGGCGCAGTGAACGCGTAATGCTACGTATGTCTGTAATTGTGCTGGCCGAAGACGAGGAACGGCGCCAAATGCAGGTGCAGGCCTACACCCAGGTGGTCAATGCCCACGGCGGCTTGCTGCAGATGAAGTCGCACATCCATGTTGGGCAGTCCTTCCTGCTGACGAATCCCCGCAGCGGCGCGGAGATGAGCTGTCGCGTGGTGCGCATCGAAGATTCCGGGCTCGATCTTTATAATGTTGCGTTTGAATTTGACCGTCCCACTGCGAATTTCTGGCCGGTTGTGTTTCCCCCTGCGGATTGGGCCGTTCCCGCGGCAAAGTAAATACCCCAACAGACCAACTTTTTCGCCGCTCCCGTGTTTCCAATAGTGTGGAGGTACGTTACGTGGACTTGGCAAAACGCTGTTCAACGGGAGTTCTGCTCGCCAGCGTACTACTGGGCGGCTTGGTGCTGGCTGGCTGCGACGACAACGTCGAGGTAATTCGCGACCCCGACATTCATCTCACAAAAGGCATGACCTGGGCATGGCGCCCGATGGGAGCCCCGGCCCTAACCGGTCGACCTGTCGTTTCTCGCGACGTGATCACTAGTCCCGCCGCAGCGCCTCCTCCTCCGCAGCATCTGGAGAGCAACCGCGACTGGAACACCGAGGCCAATCGCAATCAATTGAAAGAAGCCATTGAGCATGCCCTGAAATCCAAAGGATTCGTGCAAGTGAACGATCCAGCGACCGCGGATTTGCTTGTCGATTACCACGTCGCCGTCAAAACGCGCAACGCCACGGTGCAGACCGTCTACTCCGGTTGGGGTTGGGGATGGGGCTGGGGTTGGGGCCCGCCCGAGGTGGAATTCCAGAATGTGCGCGTCAGCGAAGGAACCTTCGTGATCGATCTGGCGCTGCGCAATCCCAAAAAGCTGGCATACCGCGCCATCAGCCAGAAATCCATGAGCAACAAAACCACGATTTCCCCGTATCAGGCGCAAGAGGCCGTCAACCATTTGCTGAAGTCCCTCAAACCCAAATAACACTCGCATCGAGTTAGAAAACGATGAGTCCGACGCATATTGGCTATAACTCAGCCGTCGCGCTGTCAAATAACTTCGACTGTGGCGCCGTGACCAGGCGCCTGTGCGATTTTGCGATCACAGGTAACCAGAGGAGTGTCCAGCAATTCTGCTAGCGCAACGTAGACTGCATCATATGCCGTCAAGACTGCTCGCAGTTCCCATACGCGCGGCAGCAGAATATCGTCAGGGTATCGACTCAGTGGCAGGTCATGCAGATCCTGTAAGGCTGCTTCGCCTCGAGAGTCCGTGATAATTCCCTGCCGGACGTAGCGCCGCAGCACTTGGGTTATTTCGACATCGAGAAGGTGGGGCACATGAAGAGTTACAGTAGGCGAGAATAGGCGTCGATCTACTCTCACTCCTATGGAGCTCCTCATTAGCCATTCGATTGCGGCCGAAGCGTCGAGCACAATCACCGGGCGTCTCGCTCCTCGCGAACAGCCTCCGCGGCTGACAGCGGCGAATTCACCCGGGTGCGACGTTCTAAGCGCTCCCTCAATTCGGCTATCGTTGGACGTTCCGCAACCCGACGAATTTCCGCGAGTAAATAGTCTGACAGCGACATCCCTGATAAGGCCGCCCTGGACTTCAGCGTACGATGTAGTCCGTCCGGCACATTTAATAATCGAGAGCAGTGATTCGGCGGAGAAGTGCACCAGGTTCAGGTCTTCTCTTTGCTCCGGGCTCAGCTCGGTATCCAGAACAAGCTCGATCAGGCCCAGGATACCGTTCATCGGCGTGCGAATCTCGTGGCTCATCGTCGCCAGAAATGTGCTTTTCGCTTCGCTGGCGGCTTCCGCGGCATGCTTGGCGCGCTTCAATTCGTCCTCGGCTTGTTTACGTTCGGTGATGTCCACCGCCAAGCCCAGCACGAACTGAGGTTTCCCGGAAGCGTCTCGCAAAAGCGAGCGGGTGACGCTGGCCCAAACGCCCCGGCCATCCCGCAGAATGTAGCGTTTCTCATGGTGCATGCGGTCATACTCCCCGTTCAGCAATCCATCTATGCGGCGATTGTCGGCTTCGCGATCTTCGGGGTGAGTCAGTTGGTCAAAGATGGCGACGGTACTCATCTCTTCGGCTGTGCACCCCAGTATTTTCTGGAACGTCGGATTGGTCGTAAGTTTTCCAGTCGCTATGTCGGCAATGGCGATTCCGATCGCCGCGCCCTCGAACACGCCACGAAAACGCTGCTCGCTCTCCCGCAGCACTCGTTCGAACTTGCGGCGCTCTGTGACGTCGACAAACGCCACTACGCACCCGATGATCGTTTCGTTGCGCTTCATCGGCAATGACCAATACTCCACCGGAACCGCGGCGCCATTCGCGTGCCAGAACACTTCGTTATCGGCGTGAGTTCCATGTCCCCGGCGGAAGGCCTCGTAGATCAGGCATTCGTCATCCGGGTATCGCGTGCCGTCCTCATGGGAGTGGTGACACACGCGATGAACGTTCATTCCCAAGACCTCTGAGAGGCTGGCGAAACCCAGAATTCGCATTGCTGCAGCGTTCATGAACGTGCAAGCACCGTGACAATCAATCCCGTAGATTCCCTCCGCAGTGGATTCCAGAATCAGGCGGGTGCGTTCTTCCTGCTCCTCAAGGCGGAGTTTCGCTTCCTGGCGTTCATCGATGACAGAACCCAGCAGCAATCCCGTCAGCGACAGAATCAACATCAGGAATTGCAACAACGCTAATTCGTCCTTTCCCACCGACGTGACGCGCATCATCACCACCAAGCTGGTGTCCAGAAGCAACAGTGCAGTGACGGCGCCGCGCAAGCCGCGCCTTGTAGAAACCCAAATGATCGGCAGAAAAAACAGGTAGAACAGATAGGCGCTGCGAGCAAACAGGCTCCCGAAAACCAGCGCGAATATCGCAATGGGAGCTCCCACAAGTCCAAGCGTCTCCACGAAGCTGCGCGCGTTGAATGCCTTGATGGCGCGGCCTGCTGGTGGCTCGAGTTTGCCCACTCCAAGGAATCTTCGCAGGCCCGGTAGAACAAACTGCAGCAGAAACCGGGTCAGACTGGAAAGCGCTACGGCGTCACCGACCCACCAGTTGAACGCCGCATGCGCGAAATCTGCCCGCCGAATGTCACCGCCCCAAACCAGTATTTGCGTGCCCACCAAAGCGCACACCGAAGCGGCCAACAGCGTGATCCCCAGAAGGGTTGTGACGTCGCGAGTGTTGTGCAGCCGGGAATCCTCACTGAACCGCCGGCGCAGAAAAAGACTGGCGGTCCCATAGCCGATGGGAAGAAGCAGCGTGGTCAGTATGAAGCCGACATCCGCAAACCCCTGGTGATAGTTGATCATTCCCGAAAGATAGGAACTGAAGGTCAACAGCGGCAGGATTTCAGGCCCGAGTCCGATGAGCAAGGCGACGGCAAATCCTACTGGCGGATACCAGGCGCTGATATTCGGCCACATCTGCAGGAAGATCGCGGAACGGTCCAGCAGAATGTAGACGACCAGGCACGCTACATAGACCAGAGCGCGCCGAACATAGAACTTTCGCCGGCTCCCGGGATCGTGAAACATTGTATTTTTGGTTGTGGGTAGCAACTTCGCGCATAACGCAACTACGGCTCGTAACAGAGAGCGCACCGAAGCACCTGCACCGATTGGGGACACACTCCTTCCCTCTTGTTCCGATGTGGCTTCCCGTTCCACCTTGATTTCGTTCTGCTCTTTCACGACACGCTCGTGCCCCGCCCTCGAAGCCAGCTAACCTCTTCACCAGTCTGGCGTTCTGGCCAACATGGGCGCACTGCTGCCATGCAGACAGCAGGCCGCCAGGCAGAATCGTGCATGTGCAGTTCCGAATTTCCCAAGGGGGGATGGCAGTGGTCACTCAGATATAAGCCGGAAGGACGATGTTACCCGGGCACTTCGATCCTCTTCTTACTTACTTAAAACTGACAACTGAAAACTTGGAACTCACAGTTGCCGGGTGCCCCAGATACCGCTTTTGTACCTGGGTTCTTGGGTTTGCTTAGGTAGCCACGCGTCGTCACTTGGGTGTAAGCCGGACGCACGATGTTGCCCGGCTGCTTCGATCCTCTTCTTGGCCTACTTGGAACTGACAACTAGAACTCACAATTACCGGGTGCCCCAGGTACCGCTTTTGTACCTGGGTTCTTGGGTTTGCTTTCGTAGCCACGCGTCATCACTCAGATGTAAGCCGGAACCACGATGTTGCCCGCTCGCTTCGATCCTCTTGTTGCCTTACTTAAAACTGACAACTGAAAACTTGGAACTTACAACTGTCCCTGCTTCCTCTTCAATGCCATTCGTAGGTCCAGATTATTGATCAGCCGGTGAAGATAATTAGCGTGGACGCCCAAGATTTTCGCGGCCTGCGTGAAACTCCCATCGGCCTGCTCCAGCGCTCCCATGATCATCTGCTTTTTCAAGTTACGAATCGCGTCGTGGTACTTCGCCGGTGTTTCGGCGGTGCCCGGCGAAGATGTCTCCAGCAAAGGTTCCGGCAGATCTTCGGGCAGAATCATGTCCGACGATCCGATCACCACCGCGCGTTCCATCGCGTTTTCCAGCTCGCGTACGTTTCCCGGCCACTCGTAGCCCTGCAGACTGGCGCGCGCTGCCGGCGAGATGCCTTTCACCACGCGATTGCACCTTTTGGCGTAACGCGCCGCGAAATACTCGGCTAGCACCGGAATATCTTCCGCGTGTTCCCTCAGCGGCGGCAACACCAGCGCAATCACATTCAGCCGGTGGAACAAGTCAGCGCGAAACTTTTCTTCTTTCACGGCTCGCTGCAAATCCTTGTTGGTCGCGGCCAGAAAACGCACATTGATCTTGATCGACCGGGTGCCACCGACGCGCGTGAATTCACGTTCCTGAAGCACGCGAAGGAGCTTGGCTTGCAGAATCGGCGACAGCTCTCCAATCTCATCCAGGAACAGGCTGCCGCCCTCGGCCACTTCGATCATGCCTTTCTTCTGCGCAATGGCGCTGGTGAACGCTCCTTTTTCGTGGCCGAACAGCTCGCTTTCCAGAAGAGTTTCAGAGATCGCCGCGCAATTCAAAGCCACGAATGGGTGGCCCTTGCGATTGCTGTTGTTGTGAATGGCGCGCGCTGCCAGTTCTTTGCCCGTGCCGCTTTCGCCGCAGATCAGCACGGTGGCATCGCTGGGCGCGACGCGCTCGATGAACTGGTAAACCTCGCGCATACGGGCGCTGCGTCCCACCATGTCGTGTTCCAAGCTGGCTTGCGCCCGCAATTGCTGATTCTCAATGCCCAGTGATTCGAATTGCCGCGCGTTCTCAATGGCGATTGCCGCCAGCCCCGCGATTGCGGAAGCAAGCTGCAGATCATCTTCCGTAAACGGCGTTGCCGGATTCGCCGAATCCAGATAAATGATTCCGATCGGCGAATGAGCTGCAACCAATGGCACACACAGCACCGACGCCGCACGAACTTGCTCACCGGCGTTGCCCCTCGAAGTGGTTTCGCGGCCCGCGGCCGGAATGTCCAGCAGGAATACCCGCTCCTCGATCACCTTACGAAGCAACGCATTGTTGACGTGTACCGGCCGGTCAGGTCCAGCAGCGCGGTCCCAAGCCACGTGCGACAATATCTCCAGCGACGAATCCTTCACCAGAATCACGGCGCCGCGTTCCGCCGGGATCACATCGAAGATCATTCCCAACAGCGACCATTGCAGCGATTCCACGTCGCGGATCGATCCGATCGCCGCGCTGATTCGCAGCAACGCGCTCAAGTTCCGCGACAGCCGCTCCTGCTGCGGCAATGCCGCCAAGGCCTCCGGATTCAGATACAAAAGTTCGTCGCGACGAATTTGCTGCAGCGGTGTTTTTTCCGCCGGCTCGTTATCCAGTTGCAATGGGTTCGAGAATGCCCGCGAGACGTCCGTCTGAAACAGGAATACCGAATCTCCGACCGCAATCTGATCACCCGAGTCCAGCTCGCGCTCCTTCACCGGCATACCGTTGACGAATGTGCCCGCTGAGCTTTCCAGGTCCGTCAAAATGAATCGTCCATTTTCCACCGCGATCCGGCAATGCTCCTCAGACACCTCCGCATCTTGCAATCGAATTGGATTGGTGGAAGCGCTGCCGATGCACACCGTCGCTTCCAGCAAGAATTCCGTTTTCCGCAGGGGGCCACTCAAGGCCAAAAGCTTGGGCTGCACAGGGGGACCTTTCATACTTCTCCAGCGCTAGGGCATGCGGCCTCGCTGGCGGGAAAATTCTAGCCTCAAGTAGCGGTCGGTGCCAGCGGAACTATCCGATTGGATAGTGCGACCACACGATCAGAACGTATCATTTAGGCTTGCTGATTTCGCCTGAACTGCACTGCTTGCGATCCTTTAACTACCCCGTATTCTGTTACTTAGCGCCGCTTGGCCAACAGCGGAATATTTCTGGAGCACAATGGTCCAATTTCGAACTCGCCCTGACAACCGCCCAATATCCGAACGGATAGAACCGAATCCCCGCTCACCCCTATGTGCTCGGCGCCAGCCGGCTTCGATTCTCGATCAACTTACATGGAATCAATGAACTGCCTGTTCCAATCCCAGGTTCAGCGCGAACGGATCCATTTGGCATGCCAGGTGCTTTCTTGTAATGCGTCCAGCGAAAAGAAAAAAGGGAGAGGTGGTTTATGAAGTTCAGAAACATGATTCGCATGCAAGTGATGACATTGGCGGGCCTGGGAATGGCAATGTTCTTTGCTGGCTCCGCTCACGCCCAACAGGAAATGGATCCGGCGTCTTTTCCAGACGGCCCAAACATGGAGCGGATGGTCCAGCCAACGGCGAGCGCGTACGCGACGCCCACTTCCCCGGCGGTCATGACCCCGGTCGATGCGGAGCGAGCTTCTATGTCCATAGCGACTCCTTCTCAGGTCGAGAATGCTGCGGTCTGGACGCCGCTTGACCAACTGAGCCTGTCGGCATTGTTTGTTTGCGCGGCCTGCATTGTGCTCTACGAAATTTCGCAAGCCCGGCGCATCACGCGGAATGTCGCCGCAAACGAAGCTGCGTATCTGCCGCGCCGCGTGTCGATGTTGTAGCTAACCCAGCACTCCGAGGACACTCCGGGGGAAGCGGTTCGCCGCGCCCCCGGAGTCGTTTTTTTGGGTGGCGTTTGGCAACTGCCCTTGCAGGCTGATATCGTCGGGACATGCTCTTACAGAACAAAGTGGCATTGATAACCGGCTCAGGCCGGGGCATTGGCCGCGCCATGGCGACGCTGTTCGCCCGGGAAGGCGCGCGCGTTTTTCTTACCGCGCGAACAGAAAAGGAACTCGCCGCAACCGCGAAAGAGATCGCCTCCGCAGCTGGCGAAGCGACTTACGTTACGGCGGATCTGGCGCGTGAAGCGGATTGCCAACGTGTGGTCGCCGCCGCACGTGAAAAGTTCGGGCGCATCGATATCCTGGTAAACAATGCCGGCCACTACGGCCCTGTCGTCCCGGTGGAGGATTATCCCCTCGAAGAATTCGATAAGGTGATTGCGGTGCATCTGCGCGCCGCGTTTGTGCTCAGCAAGCTCGTGCTCCCTGAAATGTACGCGCGCAAGTCTGGCGTCATACTGAACATTTCCAGCTTGTCCGCCAAATCCGCGTTTGGATGGGGCTCGGCCTATGCCGCGGCAAAAGCGGGAATGCTGGGACTGACGCGCGTGATGGCTGCGGAAGCGTCACGGCAAGGCGTGCGGGTGAATGCGATTTGTCCCGGCCCCGTGACGGAAACAGTAATGTCGAGGGAATTGGGCAAAACGCTCGCGCAAAAGTTGGGTGTCAGCCCCGAAGAACAGTTGAAAGGGTTCCTCAATTCCATTTTGCAGGGACGCGGCCAGACCGCCATGGAAATCGCACAAGCCGCGCTGTTCTTATGTTCCGACATGTCCACCGCCGTAGTAGGCCAGTCCATCAACGTAGACGGCGGCGCCGCCTTCTTCTAGCCGACCTATCGCAAAGGCGCAATTGAGCCAACGGCCTCCGTCGGGGTGATGTTACAATGACGGAGAACGGGGACTAAATATGCAGGTGTTTTTTAGCTACAGTCCGGTGGACCGGGAGTTTGCCATTCAACTGGCAAAAGAGATTACGAGTCAGGGGCTCCGTGTGTGGATGTCTGCCGACGAGCTGTTACCCGGCGAGAATCCGTGGCTCACCATTGGGAAGGCGCTGGAGCATTCGGACGCCCTGGTAATATTGCTTTCACCTGAATCCGTAAAATCCGACCTGCTTACCAGCGAGCTGGAATACGCGTTGGGCAATCAAAATTTTCGCGACAGGGTTTTCCCTGTCTTGGTGCGTCCCACCAAGCAGATCCCATGGATCTTGAAGAAGTTTGAGATATACGAAGCAAAGAAAAGCGCTGGCCGAATCGGGGCACTGATTGCCGAGAGGTTAAAACAGGTGGCATAGCCAACGTGCGCCGACATCCCAGGCAAGCCATCGAAGTCTTCGTGTCGCATGCCAGCAGGGATCGCAGTATCGTCAAGCGACTCCTCAAGATTTTCAAACATAACAAAATCCGCTACTGGTTCAGCGAGTCCCACATCCCCGGCGCAACGCAGTGGCATGACGAAATCGGGCGCGCGCTGGATCGCTGCGACTGGTTTCTGCTCGTGCTTACTCCAAATGCCGTGAAATCCGTCTGGGTCAAACGAGAACTGCTCTACGTCCTTCGACAAAACCGCTACAAGGGGAGAATCATCCCGGCACTTGTTCGGGATTGCAAACATGAACTGCTTTCTTGGACGCTGGCGGATTTTGAATTTGTCGATTTTCGAAAAGATTTTGGCGCTGGTTGCGAAAGACTGCTCAAGCTTTGGGCACAACGCTGATGAAGAAGACTGGCCTAATTGCACTGTTAATTACCTTGGTAATTCTCGAGATATTTCTTTGTACTGGGTTTCTGCCGTCTGAGTGGCAGCACGCGATTGACGGAAAACTTCCGAAGATATATGGCGATCCCATGCCCATCGCCCATCCCAATCTGGATCGGGAAATTGAAGATGCACTGAGGCAAAACATCGGGCTAAGGGTCGGCTTGGACCTGATTGTCTTGTCGATCTTGGCTGTGAACGCCCTGTTCATTCGCCTGGTCTGGCGCCAGCTACGCAGGCGAGAGATGCTTAGCGCAGATCGTTCTTGAAGACCGCGCCGGACTTCATCACAAATTTCACCCGCTGCAACTCGGTAATGTCTTTCAGCGGATCACCCGACACAGCTACAAGGTCCGCCCACTTCCTCGCCTCCACCGTCCCCATCTTGTCACTCCATCCCAGCAATTCGGCCGCGGTCGTCGTCGCAGTGTGGATCGCTTGCATCGGCGTCATGCCGTACGAAACGTAATACTCAAATTCCTTAGCCTCGTTCAGCCCTTTCCAGTCGAAGCCTCCCGCGTCCGTGCCCAACACGATCTTCACACCCTTCTTCAACGCAAGTTGGAACGCCGCCTTTTCCGTATCCACCATCTTCGGCCAGTTCCCACCGCGGCCCGGCGCCACAGCCGCGCCCACCATGATCGTCGGAACCCAATAAATTCCCCGGCGAACCATTTCGTCGATTTCCACTTCGGTAAGTCCGTCGCCATGTTCAATGGAGTCGACACCAGCTTTCAGTGCGGCAGCGATTCCGTCGCTGCCAATCGCGTGCGCGGCAACTTTGTGTCCCAGCCGGTGCGTTTCCTCCACGATGGCTTTGGCTTCTTCGTCCGTGAAGTTTACGTGGCTGTGCAGCACGCCATCCGGCCCGTAGAAATAGCCGTGATCGGAGTAATACTTAATCCAGTCCGCGCCGTACATCACCTGCTCGCGCACCGCCTTGCGCGCTTCTTCCACTCCATCGACATACTGAACTCCGGTCGGCACTTTCAATTCCCATGAATAGCCGAGCAACGGATACATCCCCGTCGGCGTCATCGCCCGCGTCGAAACCTGCATGCGCGGCCCGGGAATTTCATCCTTATTAATCGCGGTCTTCACGTCCACGTCGGCAAACATCGCGCCTTCCGTCTCCAGGTCGCGAAGCGCCGTGAAGCCATGCGCAAGAGCAATCTGCGCGTTGCGCGCACCCAAAATCGCTCGGTAAGGGATGGACTGCTTCAGCAATTGCTCGTCATAGTCCGCCGCCGTGATATCTCCCTGCAGCAGCACGTGCGTATGCGCGTCCACCAAACCCGGCAGCACCGTGGCCTTCGACAGGTCAATCACTTCCACGCCCGCCGGAGCATTTCCGCCGGCAGTGACACTGACGATCTTGTCGCCCTCGATCAGGATCAGCGCATTCGCGATGGGCGTCTCGTTCTTGCCATCGATCAATCGGCCCGCGCGAATCGCGGTGCGTTTGGCGGACGGCGCGGCGGCTTGTTGCGCTTGCGACGTCCCCACCAGCAACAGAAAAGCTACAGTCAGACCAATACCCGAGCGGCGCCATTCTTTCATGGTTTCCTCCAGAAGCCGCACAGCGTAACAAGTAATGGTGGGAAAGAAAAGAAAAAGGCCAACCGCTCTCTCAGGACGGTTGGCCTTTTTCTCTTTTTTCCGGACTCAAAGCTCACCTGGCAGAACTGTGAGCCCTGAGTCCGTGTGCTCAGGCAAATCCTCAAACCCAAATCGTCAGTGTGCCGGCTCCGAATCCGGTCGACGCAGCGGCCGGCGTACCCACTCTTCAGAAACAGCCGTCGCCCGGCGTGCCGCCAGCACCCAGGCATTCTGGCTTGCAGCCAGCCGGGCCACTCCCGATTCCCAACCCTTCTGTGCCAGGTACAGGGAAGCCAGGCAAACCGCGATGCCCGCAAAGCCCAGCGCGAAAAGCGCAAACGCCGCCAAAAGCTCGCGCACAAAATAGAGTTGCAGAGCCGCGATCACCCCAAGGAACATCCACATCCACTTGCGCCAGTTGTCTTTGGCTTTCGTTGCCATTTTGCTCCCCTTCGAGTTGCCAGGCCTGAGTGGCGGTTCAGGCTTTGCTACTTCCTTAGATGCGCCGCCCTGTACAAAGGACCAATGCATCTGACCTGTCCTATTAGACAGGATAAGGGGGGTGCTGGCTATGGTACAGAGGCATCAAAATTGAGGGCAAACTCGGCGTATAGTACCGCCCATACCGAAACGGAACGCACCTATATACATGAATATAAATGAGATGTTGGAGCGCAGACAAGCTAGCTAATTTTCGCCGTTTGTTCGTACTACCGCCCTGTGGAAAACCTGTACTTCGGTACAGGTTTTGGACCTAGCTAAACTCGCACCATGAAACAGGAGTCGGTGAGTCCAATTTGACTGGGGGAGTCGAAAGCTACTGCGAGACCTAGTTGCCTTTCAAGGCGTACCCCGGATCGAACGGCAATTTGCCATCAACGCGCAGCACCTTCACCGAACTATTGATGGAATACACGTCTACCAATCCCACCGCGCCCGGGATCGCTTCGACGGCGCGAAACAGCTCTTCATCGCTATCGACGACCACGACTGCTTTCCGCGTCTCATTCAGTTTGGCCAGCAACGGCTTCAGGTCCGCGCCTTCCACCCCGAACAGCTTTTCGATGGCATAGCGCATCTCCGCGGAGTCGGGGTCGTGAATCACCAAAGTGAAAGGCTTGCCGTCGGCCCACTGCTTTTGCGCGCCTTTGCAGAGCTTCGCCAGATCGGCCATGGGCACGTCTTGCAGCTTGCTCCCCGCTGAGGTCACCACAGCCCAGTTCTTCACGGCCGAAAAAAGCGGCACTGCAGAGCAGCAGAACAGCAGACACACCACCACGGCCATCGGAAGCGATCGGCGAGAACAGAAATCTCTCATAGTTCAAAACCTTTCGTGCGGATAGTTACAGTTTCAGGAATGGGAACGCGGCGTACAAGCCTCGCTTGAAAGCCATGTGCCCAACCAGACGATGACAACCACGAGCATCGAGCTCGCCACGTACCCACTTGCCAAATGCGCACAACTGGCCGTTGGTCCAGTATCCCGCGAAGGAAGCAACCGCTAATTTGGTGCAGTACGCCCTGTGTGTGAAACCAGAGTGTGGAGTTAATCGCTCATGAAACCGAATTCGCTTCGTTGGCTTCCCGTTCTCTGCCTAAGCCTGATTCCCGCCAGCAGCCTGGCGCAACAAACCGCCCACGTCGCTTCGGCCAAATCGACGACGGCCAAGCCCGCAATGAAGGCCACTCCCGGCACGCAACTCTTTTACGGCAACCTGCCCATTTCAACGAGATCCAAGGATGCGAAGGAAAACCTGGAGATGGCTCTGGATCAGTATGAGAACGCAGGCTTCGACCAGGCCATGATGCACGCCGAAATGGCCACGCATTCGGATCCAAAGTTTGCGCTCGCCTATTCCCTTTGGGCCTTCGCGGCACGACGCAGCGCTCCCGCACCAGAAGTTCTCGCCAAGGCGAAAGCCCTGTCCACTAGGTGCACGCACGATGAATGCCTGCTGATCAGCTTTCTGAACGGAGTGCAGGACGCCAACGTCTTGCCCGCAATTTCGGCGATGAACGATCTTCTCGCGCGCCGCCCCAAGGATAAGCACGTTCTGTACCTTGCCGGAGAATGGCTCTTTTTCCAAGGCGACTACCAGCGCGCCATGCAGATTTGGTCCAAATCGCTCGAACTCGACCCCAACTTCCCTCCGGCATTAAATATGATGGGCTACTCTTATGTGGAATCCGGCGATCCCAACCCCAAAAAGGCCGTTGATTATCTGAAACACTACGCCGCGGTACTTCCAAACGAAGCGAACCCTCAGGACTCTCTGGGCGAAGTTTTGCGCATGGCCGGGGACGATTCCGGCTCGCTGGCGCATTACGCGGAAGCGCTGCGCATTGCGCCTACCTACGTAACATCGCAATACGGCCGCGGAGATACCTACACATTGATGGGCAATCTGATGCAAGCGCGCCAGGAGTACGAGACCGCGCTGAAAATGGCCACCACGCCGCACGACCGTTTGCACATTGAATTTCAGAAAGCCTTGGTTAACTTCTGGAATAGCGATCCCAAGACCGGTCGCACGGAACTCGCACGCCTTTCTGAAAAAGCCGCCGCGGACAAGGACTGGGTCGCGCAATTCGAAATTGACTATGCCCGCGCGCTGCTCGCCCCTGACCCGCAAAGCCAGCGTCAACTTCTGGAAGCCCTCGAAACGCAATTTCTTAGCCCTGTCCCCGGCATGCTGGATTCCGACCGCAATTCCGCGTTGGCCGATGTGCTGCGCGAACAAGTTCGCCTGGCTGCTGAAACCAACCAAAAGGACACCGCTGCAGCCGCGTTGGACCGCTTGGCACACCTGTCGGAAAGCTCCCGCGACATGCTGGTCGAAAATGTCTACGAATCGGCGCGCGGTTATGCATCCTTTGCAAATGGAGATTTCGCAAAAGCCGCTGAACAATTCTCCGCGGACTTGCACTGTCCGCTCGTGGTGCGGCAATTCGCTGCAGCTCAGGAAAAACTAGGCAATGCCAAAGCCGCCGAAGAAGCCCAGACGCGTTTGAAATACCTGCGCACGCCCACAGCGGAGTGGTACGTGGCCAGCCATGATCAGGGATTGCACGCACAAAACGTTGCGCCCTGAATCAAATTTCCCCTTAAAGACAAATCGCGCTCCGGCAAGTCTTTCCCTGCCGGAGCGCGATTCATTTTCCTGCGATACTTCAGGCTTTTTTCACCAACCGCGTGATCCACACCAAAATCACCGCACCAATGAAAGCGACGATGATCGAGCCGATCATTCCGCCTCCCGGCCAGATGCCCAGCAGCCCGAAAATCCATCCGCCAAGCACACCGCCCAGTATTCCCAGAATGATGTCCACCAGCACTCCGTAGCCACCACCCTTCATTACTTGGCCAGCCAGCCAGCCTGCGATCAAGCCCACCACGATCCAAGCAAGAAAACCCATCGTGTAGCCTCCTTGGCTCCCGGAGGGAGCATAGTCTTGGGCGGGAAATTCGCTATAGTTTGTTCTTACCCCAGACAACACGCAAGCCCGTTGAGAGCAGCAAGTCGTTGCTCTTGATTCCGAATGGCGGATTGCTCAAATAACCGTCTGTGAACGTAACCTGCCAACTGAGCCACTTCTTGATAATCGTCGCGGCCGTGGCATTGAACTGGTAGCGATATTGCCCGAGGTCCGACATGTTGGGATAAAACACAAAGCGTTCCCCGATTGTTGTTCGCGCGTTTAGTTTGGAGTGAAGTTCTTCGCCCACCAGAATTTCCGCGCTGTTGGTCCTCTGCCCGGGGAAGAATGTGAGTGGGTTCAGCAGGAAGTATTGGCCGAACGAATCACGGTCGTAGCTGGCGCCGCCAAACACATCAAACGTGGTGCGGTCGTTCTTGACGACGTGGTAACCGAAACCGCCGCCGTACACCTGGCGAAGGTTCAAGTGTTGCAACTCGTTGGTTTCAAAATCCGCCAGCGCGAACACAAAAAGACGCGGGCTGACGTTCAAGTCTCCACGAACCCCGCCGCGAAAATCGTTGGCCGTCGTGCGCTTCGGCGGCGTGCTGTCGTCGTTGGCGAACACATACGTGCTATACACCGTCAATTTGTCGCGAGGTGTCTCGCGCACCGCGGTCGTCGCTAGCGTGTAGGAAAGTGTGGAAGAGTTGCCGCTGGTCAGAGCCAGTCCAGTGTCCAGCAGGCCGCTCCAGAAATAATTGAACTTCGGGTGCGCCATTTTTTCCGTCTCGGTGTCGAAGGTCTTCTGCTCCACGTCATTCCGCACCGCTACGATACTGTCCTTCTCCTCGGGCGCCGACGTAGTCCCTGCGCCTGCGACCACAAATTTGCCATCCGTTGTGCTCACCTTGCCGGAAAGCCGTTGGCCGTCCTTCAACGTCAGGTGCAAATCCTGCGACGACTCGATGGCGGTAATTGCGTCCCACTTCACGGTGACGTCGCCCGCGAACTCCGTCTTCAGCAGAAGTGTTTTGCCGTCGGCGGAAACAATGGTTCCCGAAAAGCGATCGCCATTCTTTAAAGTAACCTTATCAACATCGGCGAGCGCCACCGACGCGAACAACAACACCACGATTCCCAGCAAAAAACTGCGACGCATTTGCGTCCTCCTCATATTTTTCGGTCTTAGGCAGTCCGTTTCCAGACTGTACTCGGGCGGGCACAGAACACTTCCCTAACAATACTGGGTGCTTGCTAGTGTAATGAAAACATCGTATCCCCGCAAACATTCTGTCGAGTTGCGGGATTCGTGGCCATCCGCTTCCGCAATCCTTTATACTGGATCAGCGTTTTCTGCGATCGCAGGGGTGAACCACACGCGCCGGGAAGCTTCGCACTTCCCGAGCTTCGGATGTGGTCCTTTCCAGGAATTCGGAATCCAATGTGCGTGAGCGGCTCCTGACCTCAATCTCTAGGGGGAAAAGTGAAAAGCAGGCGTGTAGGTGTTCTCCGTGGCGTTCTATTTCTGACCATCCTGACTGTTGCCGGCTGCGCCAAATCGCAATCCGCGCCCGATAACTCTTCGTCCGCCTCGCGAAATCCCTCCGCTCGTCCCGCCATCGTGTTCATGACCGACTTCGGTACCGCCAACGACGCCGTAGCCATCTGCAAAGCCGTCATGATCGGCATCGCGCCCGATGCGCGCATCATGGACATCACGCAGCAAGTCACGCCCTTCTCGATTGAAGAGGGAGCGCGATTCCTGGCAGGCGTCTCGCCCTATTACCCTGCCGGAACGGTCTTCGTTGCCGTCATCGATCCCGGCGTTGGCACAACTCGTCGTGCCGTGGTAGTGAAAACGAAAAAGGGGCAATATTTCGTGCTGCCCGATAACGGCTTGATTTCCCCGGTTGTGGAGCGCGATGGTCTGGACTCCGCTCGAGAAATCACGAACACCAGTTGGATGATCGGTGAAAATGTCTCTTCCACTTTCCATGGACGCGATATTTTTTCGCCTGTTGGCGCTCATTTGGCCGCGGGTTGGGACTTCACCCTGGTTGGCCCGGTGGTTCCGCAACTGATTCGCCTCACCTCTAAAGTTTCCACTGCCTCCGACAAGGGCATCGACGGCGATCTCATCGGGCTCGACGATCCTTTCGGTTCCATCATCACCGATATTCCCGCCGATCAGTTCAAGACGCTCGGCTACTCGACCGGCGATCGCGTTACCGTGCTCCTCGACAAGAAGCCTTTCACCCTCCCTTACGTCAAAACCTTTATGGATGTGCCGGTCGGTGATCCTTTGCTCTACGTCGATTCGCGCGGCCGCATGGCCCTGGCGTTGAACCAACGCAACTTTTCGCAGCTGAACAAAGTCACGCCGCCAGGAACCATTTTCATTCCGAAAAAAGGAGTGCCGCTCAAGGGTAAGTGACGCATGCCTATTCGCCGGCGCATCGCATAGATCCAATTCATAAAGGAACGTTCATGAGACTACGAAGTGCCAGTTCATTCGGCCTGCGATTCGCCACAGTCCTGTACTTGCTCTTTGTTTTTTCGGGCATTTTTTTGACCGTGCACGCGCAATCCTTCCGCGGCGCCATACGCGGCGAGATCACCGACGCCAAGGATCTGCGCGTCGCCGCAGCGAAGGTCACTGCGCGGAACCTGTCTACCAGTGAAACACGCGAAATTACCGCGGATGAGTCCGGCGAGTTTCGTTTTGTGGAACTGCCCGCGGGCAACTACGAAATTTCCGCCATGGCGCCGGGTTTCCAGGAAGTTCACGCCCCGCAGGTGGTGGTGAATGTCGGTGAAGAAACGGTAGTCAACCTGCGCCTGGCGAAAGTCAGCGAGAAGCAGGAATCCATCGTCGTCACCGAGGCAGTTCCGCTGGTCGACACCACCGACACCACTCTGTCGCAGGTCGTCGATCGCCAACTTGTGCAGGAACTCCCGCTCAACGGCCGCGATTTTGGCAAGCTCGTGGCTCTTACACCCGGCGTTGCCGTAGAAGGTTCCGGTGTCGCGGGCACCGAAAAAGGATTCGGTCAGTTCAATATCAACGGTAACCGCGACCGCTCAAACAACTACGCGCTCGACGGCACCGACAACAATGATCCCTTCTTCAACAATTCCGCGCTAAATCAGGTGGGCATAACGGGCGCGCCTGCAACCCTGTTGCCTCTTGATGCCATCCAGGAATTCAACCTGCAATCGCAATTTGGCGCCGAATACGGCCGCAACTCCGGCGCGATGGTGAATATCGTCACGCGCTCCGGTTCCAACAATTTCCACGGCTCACTTTACGAATACAATCGCAACTCCAACTTCGACGCACGCAACTACTTCAACACCACAGTGAATCCCGACGGCTCCTTCAATCCGCAATCCCCCTTCAACAATAACAATTTTGGCGGATCGCTCGGTGGCCCCATCAAAAAGGATCGCGCCTTCTTCTTCCTCGCCTACGAAGGACAGCGCGAAGCTGTCGGGTCAGACTTCAATCTGGTCGTGCCCACCGCGGCGCAAGTCTCGGCCGCGCGCGCCGAAGCTCTGGCGGTCAATCCCGGCATCAACATCGCGCCGCTCGACAAGATCATGGCCCTGATGCCTACCACCACCGATGCCGTCAATAATTTCTTGCCTTACACCGTTCAGGACACCAACAACAATAACAATCTGATCGCCAAGGTCGATTTCAATCTCAACGAAAAGAATTCCATCACCGGCCGCTATGCCTTTGGACAAAGCGATCAGGCGTTTCCGCTGGGCTCCCTCGGCGGATTTGGTAGCGGTTCGCGAATTTCTACCTTCGAGCAGCTTTCCCCCACGCGCGTGCAGGTGGTTTCCGCAAGCTGGCTCTCCACATTTTCTCCCTCAAAGATCAACGAGGTTCGTTTCGGCTACTCGCGCTTCCGCACCAACTTCAATTCCGCCGATGCCACTCCGGGAAACCCGAATTACATCGATCCCAGCGCTTTAGGCCTCGACATGGGCACGAACCACGTGGGACTGCCCGAAATTGATTTCAATGGCGCGATTGAAAACTTGGGCGCCACCGCGTTCAGCGTGCCGCGAGGCCGCGTCAGCCAGACCTACCAGATCCTCGACAATTTCACGTTGATTCGCGGCCGTCACTCCATGAAGTTCGGTGGCGAGTATCATCGCTACGACGTGCAAAGCTTCAACGACAACCTCGAGCGCGGCTTGCTGGACGTCACGAACCTGAATATCGATCCGAACTTCATCGTCGATTCAATCGCCAGCTTTTACCTCGGCAGCTTTTTTACATCTACCGACACCGGCCTTACCAATCGCGACACCTTCAACAATAATCTTGGTTTCTTTGCGCAGGATGAGTGGCGCGTGCGCTCCAATCTCACCGTGATCGCCGGCCTGCGCTGGGAATATTTCGGTCCACTTGGCGAGAAAAATAGTCTACTCTCCAACTTCGACAAAAACGGCAATCTTGTCCAAGTGGGAACGTCCACACTGCCTCATGTCTACAATCGCGACCAGAATGATTTCGCGCCTCGCCTTGGAGTCTCCTGGAGCCCGCGCGCAAACACCGTCATCCGCGCTGCCTACGGCATCTACTACGACTACACGCCGCAGAACAACATGATCGCCAACTTCACGAATTCGGCCGGCTTGGCCACCAACCCGGTTCCTTCTCTCGCTGGCAATCCCAATTTTGTCGGTGGCATGGACTTCAACCAGTCGGCTTGGACGGGCGGCGCAGCGGCTGGCCCAGTCTTCACGCCAACGGTGAACCCACAATCGATTTTCATCACCGATCTAAATCTGCGCACGCCCTATGTGCAGAACTGGAACCTCAACATCCAGCAACAAATCAATCCCGCCGTCGCTTTTGAGGTAGGCTACGTCGGCAGCAAAGGCACTAAACTCACTCGCCTTTACGACAAAAATCAGGACTTCACCAATTCCGACTATGCCGCCATCGACGTCTTCTCCGGCGGCGCCAATTCCACTTACAACGCTTTGCAAGCCACCGCGCGCCTCCGGAATTTCCACGGCTTCTCCGGCTTCTCTACGTACGCGTTCGCCAAGTCGCTCGATGGCGCTTCCGATGGCATCGATTTCAACTTTGCTACCGCGGCGTTTCCGCAAAACTCCGATAACGTTGCCGCCGAAAAAGGGCCGTCAACCTTTGACACCCGGCACCGCTGGACCACTGCCCTCACCTACGTCGTTCCCACTTTTGAAAGACTGCCACACGCACTGGGCGCTGGCTGGCAACTGAATACCGTCATCACCGTGCAATCCGGCCGGCCGATTCCGATCATCACTTCCGACGACACCAGCGGCACCTTCAACTTCCACCAGCGTCCGAATGTCGTGGCAGGTCAACCCGCCACTCTCTCCAATTGGTCGCCGACTACCGGCTACCTGAATCCCTTTGCGTTTGCGCAACCTGCCGACGGCACTTTCGGCGATCTGGGCCGCGATCAAATCTACGGCCCCGGCTTCCGCAACCTGGATTTCTCTGTCACCAAGAATTTTCTGTTCCGCGAGCATTACACGCTGCAATTCCGCGCCGAGTTCTTCAACATTTTCAATCACCCGAACTTCGCCCTGCCTTCCAACGTGATCGTTCCCGGCATCAACGCCGACGGTACCAGGAACTTGGATGCAGGCGCCGCCGGCTCCATCACGCAGACCCCAGACGTAGCTCAAGGAAATCCAGGCCTCGGCGGCGGTGGCCCCCGCGTCATGCAGTTCGGCGTCCGCTTCCAGTTTTAGCGCAAGCGTAGTCCTCTATCCTGTGCCATTTGCTTTTTTGCGGACATCGAATGACAATCGCAATTATTGCGGTACAAGAGGCACGTCATGACTGAAGCCGTCATCGTTTCGTCCGTTCGCACACCCGTTGGACGCGGGTACAAAGGTTCGCTGCGCACCAGCCGCCCCGATGATCTTGCCGCGCTGGTAATCAAGGAGGCATTGGCACGCGTTCCGGCGCTCGACCTAAAGGAAATTGACGATGTAATCCTCGGCTGCGCTATGCCCGAGGGCGAGCAGGGCATGAACGTAGCCCGCATCGCCGCATTGCGTGCCGGCCTTCCGGTGGAAACATCCGCTATGACTGTGAATCGTTTTTGCGCCAGCGGCCTGCAAGCCATCGCGTTGGCCGCTGAACGCATTCGCAGCGGCGCAGCGCAAGTGATTGTCGCCGGCGGCACGGAATCCATGTCGCTGGTGCCCATGGGCGGAAACAAAATTTCACCGAATCCCTGGCTCGTCGATCATTATCCCGACGCGTACATCAACATGGGGCTGGGCACGGAAAATATTGCCATGAAGTTCGGCATATCGCGCGAGCGAGCCGACCAGTTTGCGGTCGATTCGCACAAAAAAGCAGGCGCTGCCCTCGCTGCCGACAAATTTAAGGACGAGACCGTGCCCGTCGAGGTGAAGATCACTTCCCTGCCCAACGGCAACGGCGCCAAACCTAAAGCCACGCCAAAGCCCGCCACCGAATCTTTCGTTTTTGCCAAAGATGAATTGCCGCGCCCGGAAACTTCGATGGAAGTGCTGGCCAGCCTGAAGCCGGCTTTTCATATGAAGGGCACGGTCACCGCGGGCAACAGCTCGCCGATGAGCGATGGCGCCGCCGCCGTCGTGGTCATGTCCGACGCAAAAGCTGCGCAACTCGGCCTGAAACCGCAAGCTCGTTTCGTTGCATACGCCACGGCTGGTTGCAAACCGGAAGAATTCGGCATCGGACCGGTCTACGCGATTCCCAAGGCCTTGCAGATTGCAGGATTGTCGCTGGCGGATTTGGCAGTCATTGAATTGAACGAGGCTTTCGCCGCGCAATCCCTCGCCGTGATTCAGCAGGCCAATCTCGATCCGGCGCGCGTGAATCCAAATGGCGGCGCTATCGCCCTCGGCCACCCGCTCGGCTGCACCGGCGCAAAACTCACCGCATCCCTCATCCGTGAATTGCAACGCAACAACGCCCGCTACGGCATGGTCACCATGTGCATCGGAGGCGGCATGGGCGCCGCCGGCATCTTCGAGCGCTTGTAGATTTATACTTGGGCGTCCCGGGTGCCGGTTTTGCACCTGGGGTCCTCGATCCACGAACTCTCTCTCAAAAATCATCAGAATCAATCGAGATCATCCCCGCTTGTCCCATCTCGTAGAACTGATAACTGCTCCACATCCAATCACGCTGGTGACCAACCAGTCCCCTCTTCACCGGATTCCCGTGCATGTATTCCAGTTTCTCCCGCACTTTGTCTTTCGTGTATACATTGAAATCATAAAATCGCGCCTCCCAAAACCGCGGTCCGCTCGCTCCGACGCCCCGAATAACTGCCGGGATAAGATGCACCCTTGTTCCCGGACACCGCCCCCGAAGGTCCCGAGAGATTCTCTGCTTAAGCGATTTCATTGCGACGGAGAGATTTCTGTTGGCTGGCTCGCCGACAAGCAAATGCACATGCTCGGGCATAACCACATATCCAATCAATCGAAACCCGTAACGCTTTCGAATTTCATCAAGTGATGCGACAAAGAAGTCGCGTGCTTCGGGGCGTTGCAACAGCGCCCGACGCTGGTAGCAACTGAACGTCAGGAAGTGTAAGTGCCCGAACCCGTAATAGCGTTTCAGCTTGGATGGCATGGAAGACCCCAGGTGCAAACCCGGCACCTGGGGCACCCGAGGCTTCGATTTTGCTGCATCTGTATCTAATGGTATCTTACCAATATCGTAATACGAAGAGAATTCAGTGAACCGTCACAATTTATGCTTTCGCCTTCCACAAGCCCACGGTGTTGCCTTCCGGATCCTGCATCCACGCAAATGTGCCCGTGGGGATGTTCACCGGCGGCACCAGCGTTTTGCCCCCCAGCGACTCCGCCTTTTTTAGCGCCGCAGCCACATCGTCGACGTCTACATAAAAAATCGTGTATTGATGCGGTTCATGTCCCAGCGCCGTGATGTGCCCTCCAATTCCCGGAGTTACCGGCGCGATCATCCCTGCCGGCCCCATCGCCTCAATTTTCCAGTCGAACATCTTCGCGTAAAACTCATGCGTTTTCTTGGAATCGCGGCAACCTATTTCAAAATGCACCACCGGACGCCCCATAAGATTGCCTCCCTTTCTCGCAACGCTCAACGGATGCCGGGCAGTCTGCCACATTCCCTTGGTCTCCGCCACTGCGCCTTCGCATGGGAAATTTCTACCCCGGCGTTTCCGGCGCTTCCCTTAGCTGTCCTATTGCAGCGGGACAGCCAGCCATGTACAATCTCCCGATTGCGTTTTTTTCAAACAAGTGTTTGAATTTTATTCGCGGCACTTGGCCGGCAAGGAGATCACCCATGGCGACCTCAGTTCTCACTAAACCCGCAGCAAAAGGCGGCAGCTTTCTCCTGGAGTCCCCTGCACCGCAGGACATCTTCACGCCCGCGGACCTGACCGACGACCAAAAACTGATCGGGCAAACCGCGGAAGAATTCGTGATCAAGGAAGTCTTCCCGCACGTCAAAGACCTCGAAGCCAAGAAACCCGGCTTGATGCCAGAGCTGACGCGAAAGGCCGCGGCACTCGGCCTGATGTCCGGTGGCACGCCCGAACAATATGGCGGCGCGGGTCTCGACAAAATTTCCACCACCATCCTGACGGAAAAAATTTCGATTTACGGCGGCTTCGCCACCACGCACGGCGCGCATGCCGGCATCGGCACGCTCCCTATCGTGTACTTCGGCACGGAGGAGCAAAAGAAGAAGTATTTGCCGAAGCTGGCCAGCGGTGAATTTATCGGCGCCTACTGCCTCTCTGAACCGCAAGCCGGCAGCGACGCGCAAAATTCGCTCACCCGTGCGGAACTCAACAAAGAAGGCACGCACTACATTTTGAACGGCCAGAAGATGTGGATCACCAACGGCGGCTTTGCGGATCTGTTTATCGTGTTCGCCAAAGTGGATGGCGAGAAGCTTACCGCCTTCATCGTCGAGCGCACTTTCCCCGGCTGCAAGCCCGGCAACGAAGAACACAAAATGGGCATTCACGGCAGCTCCACCACTCCCATCTTCCTGGAAAATTGCATGGTCCCGAAAGAGAACCTGCTGCACGAAATCGGCCGCGGGCATATCGTCGCGTTCAACGTCTTGAATGCCGGGCGCTTCACTTTGGGCGCTTCCTGCGTTGGAGGCGGCAAATATGTGCTGATGACCGCTTCCAAATATTCCAAAGAGCGCAAGGCCTTCGGCAAATCCATTGGCGAATTTGGCTTGATGAAGGAAAAACTGGCGGAAATGGCCATTCGCATGTTCGCCGTGGAGTCCATGATCTATCGCAGCGCCGGCTACATGGAAGCAACCATGCACGCCGCATCCGGTTCTGGCGATCACGCGCAGAACACCATGAAAGTCTTGGAGGAGTACGCCATCGAGAGCTCCATCGCCAAGGTGTATGGCAGCGAGATGCTGAGCTTTGTCGTGGACGAAGCCGTGCAAATTTTTGGTGGCTACGGTTTCCACGAAGATTATCCTGTCTGCCGCGCCTACCGCGATTCCCGCGTCAACCGTATCTTCGAGGGCACCAACGAAATCAATCGCATGCTCATCATCCAGATGCTCATGAAACGCGCTATGGGTGGCCAGTTGCCGCTCATTCCCGCCGCACTGAAGCTTGCGGACGAAATTCTCGCCGGCCCGTCCTACGAAGAAGCGCCCGAAGGCGTGCTGGCCGAGGAAGCTCGCGCCATCGCCAACTGCAAGAAAATCTTCCTGCAAGCAGCCGGCGGCGCCATGCAGAAGTACGGCCAAAAACTCGCCGAGGAGCAGGAACTGATCGCCGCGCTCGCGAACATCGTCATGGAGATTTACGCTATGGAGTCGAGTTTGCTCCGCGCGCAGAAAGCCGCCGCAAACAAGGGCGAAACCGCAGCTTCCGTGATGATCGACGCCGCACGGGTCTTCATCTCCGACGCCGCCGAACGCGTCGACCACGAAGCCAAACGCGCCCTCGCCGCCGTTCATGAAGGCGACATGCTCACCACGCAACTCGCCGTCCTTCGCCGCTTCGGAAAGCGTCCCACCGTGGACACCATCGCCCTGCGTCGCCGCGTGGCCGCAGCCATTCAGGCGCAGGACCGCTACCCGTTCGAGGGCCGTTAATTCACCGCGCGCCCGCGGGTATTACGCAGGCTCCAAATCAGGTACGCCCCTAGAATCACCAGCAGCGGAGCTGTGTACACTCCCGGCGCCGCTCCTTCAAAGTGTACCGACGGTACGGTGCGTCCGCGAATTGCTGCCAGAATGTGCCCGGCTCCATACAGAAGCTGGATTCCCGCGAATGCGTACGCCAGCGGCCGCAACCATCTTGCGTTTCGATAAGCCCACGGCGTAAGCGCCAGCAGCGCCACAGTTACCACCACCAGCGCCGTCAACCAGGTTCGAAACTGCATGTCCATTCGTGGAAACCATGAAAAATGCCCGTAGAGCGCCAGAACCGTAGCGTTGTAATAACTGAGAAAGTCGTGCGCCGCTTCGTCCCAAACATGCACGGCAAACCCCAGGCACAGCAATAGCCATGCCGTTCCATAACTGGATTCTCCACGTCTTGTTTGCCGCTCGCTCATGCCCTTCGTCTCTCGTTACCCATTCATTTGTGACAGTACTCTTCGATTGATATACCTTCTCCGTATATGTCCCGCCGGACACAAGGTCCCGGGCGCGAGTTTATCCCAAAATGAAACTCCGCTAGACTAAAAGAACGGCTCAGTACCAGGACCTGTTCGTTGACCGCTCTTCCTATTTCTCGTCGCCTCGGTCTCGTGGCGCTCGCCGTGGTCGCCCTCCACGTGTGCACCATTGTGTTTTTTGGGACACACCCTCTGGGCTCCTTGTTCGGCAATCTCCTTCAAGTTTTCTGCAGTCTACTGGCAGCCGCCATGTGTTTCCGGGCGGCTCATCGCGCTCGCGGCTTCAGTCAGTCCTTCTGGATTCTTGTCGGTGTCGGCATGGGAGTCTGGGGCGTAGCCGACCTCGGTTGGATGTACTCCGAGCTCGTACTACACGCCGTCCCCGAACCCGGCTCGATTTTCCGGTTTCTGTTTGACACCCAAGGCATGTTCTTCGTCATGGCCATCTTCCTGAATCAGGAGAAGGAAGACGCCAAGGTCGATCTGGAAGAGGTGCTGGATTTCGTCCAGATTGGCATCCTGTTCTTCTTTATCTACTTCGGAATGTATTTCCTTCCCGCCGTCAGTCTCGGTCCGCATGCCGCGCTTAGCCGGGAGATCACGGTGGTCTTTGTCACCGACCTGGGAATCATTCTGCTTTGCCTATTGCAATGGAGGCGCGGAAGATTGCCGCAGGTGCGCGCGCTCTATGGCGGGCTTGCACTGTACCTCCTCATTTATGCGGCTTTTTCGATGGCCGCGGAATACTTGCAGAGTTCCCAGGAGCAGCCCACCGGAACCTGGCTTGATTTGGCGTGGTCTCTTCCTCTCTTGTACGGCGCGTATTGGGCCGCGGCGTGGCAGCCGGTGGAAAGCAGCTCGGCACGCGTTCGATTGCGGGGCAAGTCTCTCACTGAACTGCTGATCAACAATGGCATGTTTATTCTGGCGCCTATGATCATTCTCATCCAGGTGGCGCAACTTGGCCCTGGATGGAAGGTGATTCGCTTCAGTCTGCTGGGCATTTCACTAGGTTGCTATGCCACGCGTATCGGTCTCACGCAATTCCGCCGTCAACGCGACGAGGAGACTGTGCGGCGCCAGACCCTGGCCATGGATTCATCCGCCGACGGCATCGCCATTCTGAATGAAAAGGGCGTGCACATTTACGTCAACGAAGCCTTCGCGCGCATGTTCGGTTTTGCAGGCGCCAAAAACATCGTCGGCCAGCCTTGGCGCATGGTGCACGCCTTTCAGGAAATGGATCGTTTGGAACCCGAGATTCGCCGCTCGCTCGCACAGGCGGGCCGCTGGTCCGCGTCCATTCTGCTTCGCCGGCCCGATAGTTCAAAACTCCCCGTTGAATTGACGATTACCGCCATGCCCGACGGCGGCACCGCTTGTGTCTGCCGCGACCTGTCGCTACGTCATCAGGCCGAAAAAGCCCGCGCGGAAGCAGAAACCAAGTACCGCATGCTCGTCGAGCATGTCAACGCCATCACCTACATCGCGGAAATCGGCATCAACGGCCAGTGGTTTTACGTCAGTCCCCAGGTCGAAGCGATCCTCGGCTACACCCCCGACGAATGGCTGGCCATCTCTCACGACTGGGCCAGCCTGATTCATACCGACGACGTGGCAAGCGTAATGGCAGCAGAGGAGGCCAGTAAGAATGGGCTGCCTTTCCAGGCCGAATTCCGCATTAAGCGAAAAGATGGCCGCGAAGTGTGGCTGAACGATACCGCGGTTGTGGTGCAAGGCAGCGATGCCCATCCGGTGATGGAAGGCATCATGGTGGACATCACCGATCGCAAGCATCTGGAAACGCAGTTGCAGCAATCCCGTAAGATGGAAGCGGTAGGTCGCCTCGCGGGAGGCATCGCTCACGATTTCAACAATCTGCTTACCATCATCACCGGATACACCGATCTCGCCCTCAGCCGTCCCGCCATCCCTCTGGAATTTCGCGCCGATATTGAACGCATTGAAAACGCCGCGGCTCGTGCGGCTGCGCTGGTCCGCCAGCTTCTGGCCTTCAGCCGCAAGCAGGTGCTGCAACCGAAAACCCTGGACCTGAATTCCATCGTCATCAATCTGGACAAGCTGCTGCGCCGGTTGATGGACGACAACATTGAGATGACTACCGCAGTGAGCGAAAACGTAGGCAAGGTGAAGGCCGACCCGGCACAAATCGAACAGGTGCTGATGAATCTGGTGGTGAACGCGCGCGACGCCATGCCGCAGGGCGGACGCATCGTGATTGAAACCTCAAACGTTGATCTGGATTCCGCGTATGCCGATGGCCACGCCAGCGTCAAGCCAGGACGCTACGTGATGCTGGCGGTGTCTGACACCGGCATGGGTATGGATCGCGACACTGTGGCTCACATCTTCGAGCCCTTCTACACCACCAAGGAAAGCGGCCGCGGCACGGGCCTCGGACTTTCCACCGTCTACGGTATCGTGAAGCAAAGCGGCGGCTATATTTGGGTGTACAGCGAACCCGGCAAGGGCAGCACTTTCAAAGTTTATTTGCCGCGCATTGAGGAATCCGTGGACGAAGCCGCCCCGCTGCCTGTGTCACTGGATTCTCAGCGCGGTTCAGAAACCATCTTGTTGGTTGAGGATGAAGAAGCGGTTCGTGATCTCATCCACACCGTCCTCAACGATCACGGTTACAATGTCATTCCCTCTCGCGATACCCAACACGCCCTGCAAATCGCCGAGACTTTTGTCCACGAAATCCATCTGCTGCTCACCGATGTGGTGATGCCCGGCATGAGCGGCCGCGAACTGGCCGCCCGCATCACGGCTCGGCGGCGCGGCATTCGTGTTCTCTTTATGTCGGGTTATACGGACAACGTGATTACCAGCGGCGGCGTGCTGGAAAAGGGCATTACCTTCCTGCAAAAACCGTTCTCACCGGGTCAACTCACGCAAAAAGTTCGCGACGTCCTCACACGCAGAATCTTCGCCTGACATCCTTCCTCTTGCCGCTTCGTTTCGCACTTGGGTTTCTCTGTGCTCTCTGTGCCCTCTGTGGTGAATCACTAACCAACTGAAAGCCGCATTGCCATTCTCAACTCTCACGCAGCTACGACAATTGTCATCCCGAGCGAAGCGAGGGATCTGCTTTTCCGCTCGCTCACCTAAAACACACCTATCTACTGCGGCTTGGCAGGCGTTTCGCTACTTACCTCTTTCGGTTTGTTGATGGTATTCAACGTCTCCACGTTAAATCGTTTGTAATCGGAATACCGCTCTGCCACGTTCACCTTGAAACCCTTCACCATCAACACTCGCACCCCAATATGTGCCTCCATATATGTCGGCAGCCACACCTCGCCGTTAACAAACGCTTGCTCGAATACGAAACTTGTCCCCTTCTGCAAATTCGCCACCATCCCGCCCGCGAACCGCATATCATTCACGAAATACGCTTCCAGCCGCACCACGTCGTGCGCTTTCTCGTCTACCCACACCACTCCCGCCAGATCCCTCACCACTTTCTCTTCCAGGTTCTTGGGCTTGTATTCCGGATTCGGCTCGAAGTCGAATACCAGCACGTCTTGCCCTCGGAAACGTTCGCGCCGGGGATTCACGAATTGGCTCACTCGCAGGAATACCTCAATTCCCGGTTCGTCATCATCCTTTTTTTCTTTGCCCTCTTCCTTGGCCTTCTGTTCTTTCTCTTCCTGCTTCTTCGCCTCTTTTTGCGCCTCTTCAATGTGCTTCGCGGTTTTCTCGTTTTCTTTTTTTTGTTCTTCCTCGCTCAGCGGCTTGCCATCCTTCTTCACCAGCGTCGAAATCTCGTCCCCGTTCAGGTAGAAAAAGGTGTATTCCTTCACGTCTTTCTTGGTCACCTTCCCGGTTTTGTCGTATTCGGTTTCTTCCTCGACGCGTGTGGCGGCATAGTTTTCCTTGATCTTGTCGATCTGCTTCTGGTTGGCGTCGATCTCCTCAAACAGCTTTTTCAAGTCTGGAAGCTGCACTTGCGATTTCTTCGGAAAGTCAAAAACGCGCTCGCCCACCGTCTCATTCGCCACCGCCTGTGTCAGGGTGACGTCGTACACTTCATTCCCGCGATGCAGCTCGATCTTGTACGGCACCTTCAGCCCGTTCACGCTTCGGTAGTCGCCGTAGTAAATCTGCTGCGGAATGCCCGCGATGGTGGCTTTCTCTTCCACAATCAGATGGGACTGCGGATCGAAATAAACTTCCCATTGCACGCCGGTCGGGAACGTCAACGTCACCTGTTGCGCTTCGTATCCCCGCACCTGCGCCGTTCCCTTGTAAGCGGCACCGATCTTCTTCTTACTGAGCGCCACCAACCGCGTGTTGTAATATTGCCCCGCGGCATCCATTTGCAACGCCTCGTCTCCTAGCAGCGTGGCTATCATTCCATTTTCCGTTTGGTGCCAGGAAGATTTGCCGTTGTACGCCTCGATCAGCGTCTTCCCGTCCTTGCGAATCTCCACGTAATAGCGGTTTGGCTGCTTCACCTTAAACGTGTACGTGCCAGGATTCTGGTCCCCCTCGGCGCGGATGGTTCCGTCGAGGGAAAGCGTCTGCAGGTGGTCGAGCGTCTTGCCGCCTCCGGCAGCCTTTTTGTATTGATCGAGGATTTTCTGGGCGTCCTGCCCAGCCGCGCGCGGAACCAGGCCCAGCGCGAGCGCGAGAAGCAGCAGTCCAGTTATATGTCGGCGCATAGTTGTACAGATGTAGATACGCACGATTCAACGAAAAGTTGCTTTCGTGAGATGAAAGCCTCTAGTGGCCAGTTTTTGGCCGGCCCGCGAACTTCTGATACAGGTCCTTTTGCCGGTTGTCCGTAGGAGTAAGCTGCCCCTTGATGAACAAATACTTAACTTCGGTTGTCACTTCCAACGGGTCTCCGCTGGTCACAATCAGGCTCGCCACTTTTCCGTTCTCAATGGTCCCCAGCTGCCCGTCCAGCCCGAAGATTTGCGCTGGGTACAGCGTCACGGCCTTTAACCCGTCCTCATACGGCAAGCCATGCGCCACGGCATTGGCTGCTTGCTGGCCCAGCCGCCGCGCAAAGCTATTGTCGAAGCTGCCGAAGGCAATCTTTACTCCCGCTTCCTGAAGCTCCAGTGGCTGTGTCATCAGCCGGTCGTAGCTATCGTCCTCCTCGGACGGTTCGCCCAAGGTTGGCCGGAGAATCACCGGCACGGACCTGGACCGCAGCAGATCCTTCACTTTCGCGGCTTCCGCTCCACCTGCCAGAATCATGTGGACTTTTTGCTTATCGCAGAACTCCACCGAGTCGCGGATGTCGCGCGCGCGGTCGGCAAACACCAGCACCGGCATGTCGCCGCGCACCACCGGGGCCATGGCTTCCAGCTTTACGTCTCGCTCAAAGGACACGCTGCCGGCCTTATCCAACGCCTGCGCGTAGTGACGCGCCTGCTCGAACCAGTCCGCCAGTTGCTCCACTTGCTTGTCGTATTCTTTCTTGGCGTCGGTATACGGTTTTTCCTTGCGCGTAAACGTGCTGAAGTCGAAGCTCTGCGTTTCGATCTGCGGCCAATCGATCACCATGGCCGCATTTCTGCGGATCGCCATGTCATCCATGGTCCAGCCCGCCAGATAAAATGCCGACGCTTGCCCTCCCACCAGACTGGATGCGCCGCCGCTGTCGAATCCGCCGCTCGCGGGCACGGCTAGCACTTCCGTAATGCCCGCAGCGCGCGTTACCGGAATGTGCATGCTCGATGGAAACACCGCCGTCGCCGCAACCGCATCGGGATTAAACGAGCCCGTTTCCGTGGTATCGACCGTGGCACGCACCGCGGCAATTTCGCTCAGCCCCATCTGCGTAACCGAGTCGAACAATCCCGGATACACTTGCAAACCTTTTGCGTCGATCACTTTCGCACCCGCCGGAACCGCCACGCTCGTGCCCACCGCGGCAATCTTTCCGTCGTGGATCACCACCGTGCCATCCTCAATCGGCGGGCCCGCCAACGTGAAGATCTTCGCGTGCGTGATTGCATAATCCGTGGAAGCAGCGGTCTGTGCGAAGCTCATCGCGGCCAGCGCTCCACAAAACACTCCCGTCGCAAGGGTGCGTGCAACAGTTGTCGTGATTCTCATTGCGCACCTCCCAGCTCACCTTCCGCTTGCGGCGGTTTTGGCTTCTCTTCCGGCTTTTTTTCTTCGGGCTTTTTCTCGCCTTTCTTCTCGCCCGCTTCGTCCGGCTTCTTTTCCTTCTCGGCGGCCTTCTTGGCTTTCGCCATCAGGTCTTTCTTCTCCTGCTCCAGTGCGCCGCGTCCCGCAATCTCTTTGTCGCGGTCGAAATAGACGCGCCCATCAATCAAGGTCTTTTGCACCACGGCATAGGCGCTCATGGGGTCGTGATTGTAAATCACCAGGTCGGCATCCTTGCCGACGTCGATAGAGCCGACGCGCTTGTCGATTCCCAGTTGTATGGCGGGATTCAGCGTCACCATTTTGAACGCGTCGTCGTGCGACATTCCGCCGTACAGCATGGACTTGGCCGCCTCCTGGTTCAGATGCGTGGCTTCCGCCGCGTCATCCGAATTGATCGATACCACCACGCCGCGTTGCGTCATCAGCGCCGCGTTGTACGGAATCGCGTCGTACGCTTCCACCTTGTAACCCCACCAGTCCGAGAATGTGCTTGCGCCCGTGCCGGCCGCCGCTATTTCGTCGGCCACCTTGTAACCCTCCAGCACGTGCTGCAGCGTCTGTACCTTGAATCCGAACTCCTTCGCGACGCGCAACAGCATCAGGATTTCATCCTCGCGGTAGCAGTGCGCGTGTACGTAGCGCTTCCCTTCCAGCACTTCCACCAGGGGATCCAGTTTCAAGTTGCGTTGTGGCGGAATCACGTTCTTCTCTCCCGCCGCCACCCGTTTGTTGTAGTCTTCCCACGACTTCTTGTAGTCCTTCGCCTCCGTGAACGCTCCGCGGATAGTTTCTTCCACGCCCATCCGCGTTGCGGGATAGCGGTCCGGCGCTCCAGGCGTGCGGAAATTGGAGCGTTTCGGGTTTTCTCCCAATGCGAACTTGATCCCCGGCTTTGCTCCTTCAAATGGCAGTTTGTCCGCGGGCTGGCCCCAGCGCAGCTTGATCACGATTGTCTGCCCGCCAATCGCGTTTGCCGAGCCGTGCAGCACATTCGCGGTGGTTACGCCTCCTGCCAAATCACGGAAGATCGCGATGTCGTCGGAATTCAGCACATCCGCTATGTTGACCATCGACGATACCGACACGCTTCCTTCATTCACGCTGCCATCCACCGAGATGTGCGAGTGGCAATCGATAATCCCCGGCGTTACAAATTGCCCTGCCGCGTCGATCACTTGCGCATCAGCCGGCGCTTTCACGGAAGTGCCCACTGCCGCGATCTTCCCATCCTTAATCAGGACGTCGCCCTTCTCGATCGTGCCATGCGACACCGTTAAAATCGTGGCGTTACGAATCACAATCGTGGACGGTGTATTTTCTGCCGCGCAAATTGCTGCCCCGCTCATCACCACAGCCACCAGCGCTACTGCGACCTTCCTGAATGCCTTCATTGCGCACCTCCTGCCAGCGACGAGTGGCTCGGCTTCGTTCCGGAAAAGTCAAACGTGTATCCCATTGCGCTGATGGAGCCTTTCATGGTTTTGCCATCGAATGTTCCGCTGAACGTTACATCCGTGGGACTGCCGTTAATCGGCAGACTGATCGTGAACATGAATTTTTCTCCACTCAGGTAGCCGCTGAATACATTTCCCGTTCCGCGCTGGCTCGACAATGTGCCGCTCAATGTCCCGTCACTTGCCATGGTCAGATCCGCGGTGGACTCTTCGTCGCCTTCGGGCGTGGTGTAGGTCAGCTTCCATTTCCCGGTCAAATCACCCTTCGGAGGTTCACTAGGCCGCAGAGGTTCGCGCACTTCATATTTCCGGCCATCCACGAAAACCATCTTCACCTTGGTCTTTTTGTCGAACAGATCACCATCTGTCACCACCAGGTTCGCGATCTTCCCTTTTTCGATGGATCCGGTCACATCCGCCACGCCAAAAATCTCGGCTGCCGAAAGCGTCAGCGCGCGTAGCGCTGCTTCCGGGCTCAATCCTGCATCAATCGCCTTTTTCACCGCGGGCAAAATGTCCTTTGGAGTGGCGATCCCTCCGGAATAAAACGCAAACTTCACGCCAGCTTTTTCCAGCGCTGCCGGCGAGGATGGCGCGCGATCACGGAACCTCAGCGTTCGCAGCGAAGGGGTAGTGTCCGGGTCCGCATCCTTTTCCGCTTCCGGCCATTTCAAATCCACCAGCACTGCCATCTTCTTGGCGGCAATTTCCGGCGCTACTTCATAGCCCATCTGCCCGCCGTAAATCACCGCGTTCAATTTCCATTCTTCCACCAGCTTCAGGGCGCGCCGGATTTGCAGCGACGTGTTCCCGGGAATCAGCACCACCGCATGCTTCCCAAGAGCCTCCGCCAACGACGTTTCTGTGCGGTCATACGCCGGCCGCTCCGTTCCAGCGTGATTCTTTTCGTACGCCGCTTCTGCCTGCGTACTCCAGTTCGTGTCCAGCCAAACTTGCCGCACGTATGCAATCGATCCCATCAGCGAACCGGGAAAATTCCGGAAGCCTCCTAAAGCCTGGAGCGACACAGGAATTGCTGCTGGTTCTTTCACCACAAAATTCCCTGGCCGCTCTCCGCCCAAATCCAGAATCGCTGCCTGCCCTGGAAATATTCCTGCTTTCGGCGCCGAAACTGTGGTGGTGAATCCGGCTGCGCGCCAGCTCTCGATCTTCGGGTCGTTGGGATTCACTTCATCCGCGGCATTGCGCCACGGAGTCGTCGCGGGTCGATCTTCCGGCCCGCGGGAAATCGGCGTTTGCTGCGCGGCTCCGCCCGGCGCGCTGCCGCCGCTTTGCGCCGAAGCGAGACCCACATCCGTGAACCCATCGATCAGACCGGGATAGACAATCAGGCCTTTGCCATCGATCACCCAAGCGTCGGGCGGAATCGTTACGTTCGTTCCGATCGCGGTGATTACGCCTTGCGAAACAACGACTGTGGCGTTTTCCACCGCTGGCGATCCGACCGGGACGACTTTGGCGCCGCGAATGGCGAAACTCCGCGGTTCGCCTCCTTGCGCCGAAAGCCGCGCGGCTCCAACAAGGTTCATGCACAACGCAACAAATACAACTAACCACACGCGTGGGCGAACGCTTCCAAGACTCATGCTTCACTCCTTGATGCTTCGTGCAAAGTGGCGAACTACATCCCCTGCAAACTCTTGAGGCTAGTGGCAACATGGCCTTCAGGTCAAGCGCGCGCGAAAAAAATGGGACAAGCCATTGCCTGTCCCATTCGTCTTTTGTGTTTTCGTTTGGTTTAGGGCTTCTTCTTTTTGCCGCCCAACAAACCGCCCAACTGGTTTACAGCTCCGGCGGCTGCGGGATTTCCACCCGCGGCACCGGCGAGACCTGTGGCCAGGCCGCCTGCACCGCCCGCGCAGGTCAACTGCGACTTCATGAGGCTAGCCGTAGCTCCACCGACATCGGGCATGATTTGCGGATTCGCGGTGGTGCCGTGAACCTGCAGCGGCACCTTAACTCCGCCGTTCTTGCAATTCGCGGCTCCTCCGCCGAGCGCACCGCTAATCGCACCGCTCGCGGCACCACCCGCAGCGCCGGCCGCCGCGGTAATCATGGCGCTATTCACGGTGGCCACCAGATTAAAGTTCATGTTGTTTTTGGAATCCAGCGTTCCGCCGCCCACCACAGTTCCGAGCGACGGCACCACAAGATCCATGTTTTCGGCTTTCAGGCCCGACGGCGACATATGCACGTTGGAGGTGAACTTTTCGATCACCATGTCTTTTCCGGTTTTGATTCCGGCCAGTGCCCCGACCGCCGCCATCTTCGAGCCCAAATCGAATCCCGAGAGTTTGCCGTTGTACAGTCCAATGGTGCCATCGGTTACCAATTTGTTCGTCGGTCCGGTGATGTGCAGATTCGTGCTCAACGTGCCGGCGGTCAGCCTCGACCCGGACGGCAGATTAATCCCCAGCGCGGGAAGAAACGCCTCCAGATCCGTTGCCGGCAAATTCTGTCCGTCGACTTTCATGTCCACAACAAAATCTTCGCCCTCGGATTTGTATGTTCCAGAGAGATTGGATTTTGCGTTACCAATCTTCGCCACTGATGGATTCAGTACGCCGGTGCCCTTTTGCAGATCGTATTTGGTATCGAAGTCCAGCGTGAGCGGCACGCCCGACCGCTGGCCTCCCGCCACGAGCACGGCCTTCGACAGCTTCATCGAGCCCTTTATGGCCATGGCGCCGTCTTTGCTTACCAACGTCGCGTCCATGTCCACCATGCCGCCCAGTCCTGCGGAGGGATCCAGAAATCCCGTGGAGGCCAGATTGAGGTTGCTGATATTCAACTTAACGTCTTGCGGCGTGAGCGCGGCATCTTTTTGGTCCACCGGACCCATTTTTCCGTCGATTTTCATGGTGCCGCCGCCGGGCAATTCCATGGAGAACTCCACGGGAAAATTGTTGTTCATGGCTACGTCGTGCGCCGTCAAATCCACTTTGGTGTACGTGCTGCGCTTCTGCGAAGTGGTGGTCCCCAAGGTGATCTGGCCGTCTTTCAGTTCCAGCGTTTTGATGGTCAGCGATTCCGCGGTCTTGTTGGAACCGCCGGTTGTCGACGACGGCGCCGAACTTCCACCAATCGACGAGAAATTCCATTTCCCAGCGGGATTCTTCAGCATGGTCACCTGCGGATCCACAATTTCGATTCCCGTCACGTTCACTTGCTGCGAGAAAATCAGCGGCATCAACTCCACGCCCACCTTCAGCGATTTTGCCGTGAGGAAAGGGCCGTTATTGAACTTGGGGTCATCAGCAATTGACAGATTGTCGATAGCCAGCGATCCGCTCAGGATCGACAAACTTAAGTTGCCCAACTCCACTTTGCGTCCCAGCGACTCCGACGCTTTTTGCTCGATGGTCGGACGAAACTTGTTCACCGGGATCAGGAATGGCACGATGAACAGCGCCACCAGCAACACGACCACGGCGATTGCGACCCATTTCAACTTACTGCTCATGGAATCCTCCAGCTAGGTAGGCGTAGGCGGGCGCCGCTCTGAACTCGGCCCGATGATACCACAGGGCCACATAGTTGTAAGTTTACAGTTATCAGTTTTAAGTAAGGCAACAAAGGAAATTGGAAAGTAGAAAATGGAAGATGGTGATTCCCGATGCCGGAATGTCGGCGCGCCGACAATGAACGTGGTCCGTGGCTCGTGACCTGTGACTCGTGAAGAGCGAGTGGCCAGCGACCAGCGACCGGTGCCCTGGAACTCCTGTTCCGAGCAGGCTCCGTTTGGCGAGCAGTTGAAAATGTCGGCGCGCCGACATTTCCTTGTAAGTTCACAGTTATCAGTTCTAAGTGAGGCAGGAAGACGGTGGGCGTAAGGAAATCGGAAGGTTGAAGATGGAAAATGGGTGATTCCCGATACGGGAATGTCGGCGCGCCGACATTTATTGGATAAGTGACTGACTCGATAATGATTAGGTGTTTTACGGATCGGGCGAGGGGCGGCGATATTGAAAGTAATACTTGAAGTTGTGGCGCGATGCTTTGAACCTTCAGCCCCCCACCCCCCACTATTTGCGTATGTAGGGGAAACAAAGGAGTTAGCGAGAGGGGAAACGGAGGCGAGGAGTGACGGCGGGTAGACACAGAGCCGCCGCGGCGCGAACATGGCGCAGTATGTCTTATAGATATCTATATTGTCAATAGCATTTTGTAGTACTAGTTAGGGAAATGACGCGGGAGCGCTACGGGAAAGGAAAAGTCAAAACCCGCACCCTTTATGAACCAAACCCAAAGGGTGCGGCACCCGGCGCCAGGACTTCAAATCGTTGAGCTCGAGACAAGGCTCGTACTCTGGACAAAAGCGTCGACTCACGTTTCGAATCGCGACGCCCCTCACTTACATAAGCTCGCAAGTCTTCACTTAAATCATTTATCTCTGACTGGTTCACTGTTCTAGCCGCCTCCACGTCCAGGCTCGAAACGGAACGTATTTTCCCTAGTCGGCAACCGAACCTTCAATTAGCGACCAACAGTTTTCGGATTCTTAGCTTACCCCAATCACCACGAGTTCACATCGCTAAGAGCCTTTCAAACAGCAGCCGCTCATCTTTCTCAGCTGCAATTCCTTTGCTCACATCCAGAAAAGAGAGAAGGGTTATTGGCTTGCGAGCGAGAGACGCCGCGTGGATTTTGTGGTGGCCATCCAAGAGGTAGTGAGCTAAACACCAATGCTCAGTGACTGCAGGGCTGCCCTCCCACATTCCCGGCCCTTTAATGTCCAGGACCGAAATGCTTAAGGCTGTGGACTCTGTCCCATCGGCAAATCGGTCTCGATAGGACTCGACAGTCCGAGAATTCAGTAAACGGGGGTCTGTAATGGGAATCATGAACTCGAAGAGTTGACTGCGTTGGTCGCTCCCAGGGAAAGAAGGTCGAAAAAAAGCGGACACGTTCTTCCCAAGGAATCGAGATTCTTCACGGTAATACACGGACTTCGGATCATGGGGCCCACCAACTAAGGGGTCAATCTCCCAGAGCTCCAGTTGTTCGTGAGAAAAGTAGTCTGTGGGTCCACCTGCGTGAACAAGCTGTGGCGTGAGCCGAAGTAATGAAACTCGATACTGCCCGGTCGGCAATATTGTTGAGCCGACCGATTGAACGAAGTTGAGGTCTAGAGTTTCCAGGCCAGCGCGAAGAAGCTCCGATACTTGTGAAGGTGACGCTTTCTGAGCCGTTCCCTCTTGGCGCTCAAAAAAGAACGCGCATGTACCGCAAATATTTCCAATGTGCCAGGCGGGTCGACCATCAATGCAAAGATATCTATCCCAGACCTTCCAAGAACCACCTCCCTTAGTTTCAAACGAGATTCTCGAATCAGGATTGTGGATTGAAACACGAATCGTCTTCAATAAAATGCTCATGGGCTATTGTTCAGGCCGATATTACAGGTGTGATGAGGTGCCGATCGCGGTTTGCGGAGCCTTGTCCGCCATCCGACTGAGGTTGGATCCAAAAGGTTGGCCATTTGAGCATTCTGACGGGAAATTCTATGCCTACTAGTCGAAAGTAGTCAAAGTGAACGAGGAACCGGAAGAGCCTACTCACATCGTATCCCCTTGGCGAGGTTGAAGTGTTTGAGTGAGAAGAGGCGGAAGGAGATGGCCGCCCGGCTGGGGGGAGAGCCGGGCGGCGCGCGGCGAGTAAATGGCCGCGTCATGGCTACTTCCGCGCGTTATTTCGATCTGGTGCGTGAGATGAAAGACGCCTACAACCATCGTCTGCGGCTGGTGGAAAGTGCCAAGCGGATCGGCATCAATCCGGTGCAGCGACAATTGGTGAGCCATGCGAAGGAATGGCCGTGGAGCAGTTGGTCGTTCTACAAGAGGGGGGAATCGGGGCTCATTCAGATTGATGCGCTGGGCGCGGAGGGCAGTTCGGTATCGATCTGCAAAAGCGGGAAAGGTCAAAACCCGTACCCTTTATGAACCAAACCCAAAGGGTGCGGCACCCGGCGGACTCGCGGATTCAGAAACAGCCAAGAGGCTCCCCATGAAAGCTGGGTATTCCATTGGGCTGGATGTACATGTGTACACGCGCGGGAAGAGGATCGAGAAGTTGCACTGCATGCATGCGAATCCGGTGAAACGCGGACTGGTTAGTCATCCGAAGAATTGGCCGTGGAGCGGTTGGGCATTTTGTTGGAATGCCAGTGGATGTGGAAGAGTGAGAAGTTGGAAGGTGAAAGAAAAGAAACTTCTACCCAAGACCCAGGTTTCCAAAGCCAAACCTGGGGCACCCTCCGTGTTTCTGCGATTCGAGGGATGTTTTCGTCGCCACGTTCCGAACGAATCGAGATTCAGAACAAATCGACCGGGCGATCTCGCCACCCGCCCACCAGACCAGACGAAGAACCCGCCCTTTGCCAAAAACGCAAAGGGTAGGCCACCCAAAATCGCCTTAGGACTTTAAGCGTGCGCCACCCGCCCGGGAAACGGAAAACCTTTCTAGGGTAGATTCTTGGTTTCCCGCCGTCGAGTAGCAACTTCCGTGATTTCTGCCCTTGCTGAGGGGCCCAAGGTTGGCCACAAGAACTTGAGTTCGCCTGCTTGGCTCGGCACAAGCCACTCGAAGATTTCAATCCAAAGTACGTTCATAGCTTCGCGGTCCTTACCGCTGCAAACCTGCTCGATAAGCGTCGAGCACCGACGGACAAAATCCGTAGTCTCTCCCTTCGCGATTTGCTTTATGAGGGCTGGCTTAAGAATGACCGCAAATACCCAATAATGCCCAGGCAGTCCGTAATATTCTTTCAATTCCTCCATATATTGTTTTTCAAATTCGGGCAACGCTAAAAGTAATTTGCCTACTAGATTTGCAGAAGTTATGTCAACGGAACTTGCACTCGCTTTGACCGATGTCAGCATCCATAACGCTGCCTCGTCCTTTGTCAGAGGAAACGTGACAGCAAGTTCGCGAAGAGCCCCAGCGATAAGCGCATCTACATCCCGTTTCGTCGGTTTCACGAGCAACGCGAGTTGCGCTAGATTTTTACCGTCGTATCCCTGTTCAAGCGCCGTACGAGCAAACTCCGGCAAACTTTCCGAACCCAGGCTTCCTAGGTACCACTCGGCTGCGGTCAAATGAGGGTCAAACATCCGGGTCTCCCGCGAGTCTATTAAGTTTTATATATCACGATCTTGGCCAACTCCCGATTTGTATGAATGAATAGGTCAAGGGAGGAGGGTTTGGTGTAGAGAAGCTGAACTCAGCGGACGCGCTGATTCAGAAACACCAAGGAGGCTCCCCATGGAAGCTATGGATTCCATTGGGCTGGGTATACACGAGCAGAAGACCAGTTATTGCGTGAAAGGTTCTGACGCGCCTCTGGCGCTGAAAAAGCAGTTCCCTCGCTGCGCTCGGTATTTCGGTATTGCGACACGCTTATCGGGAGTGGAGAGACAGCGCTACACCTGGAGGACGTCGCCTTCGCGGGCTACCATTTCGTATAGCACCGGGTTCACAAAGAATCCCAGCAGCAGGCGCGACAAGAGTCCGGCGACGACGACGATTGCAAAAGGCTTTTGCGTATCGCTGCCGACTCCCGTGGACAATGCCGCCGGCAGAAGTCCGAGGCACGCAACCAATGCGGTCATCATGATGGGCCGCAATCGCAGCAGTGAAGCCTCCAGCGTGGCTTGGCGCACGCTCTTCCCTTCCAGGCGCAGCTTGTTGATGTAACTGACCAGAATGACGGCCGTCTCCACGGAAACGCCGAGCAGCGCCAGCAAGCCCAACGCACTTGATACGCTGAGGGGCGTATGCGTGAGCTTCAAGGCAATCAACGCGCCGACCGGTTCGGTGATGACCACGCCAATGGCAATGGTTACGGGGAATTTGAAGTTGCCGTAGAGCGCGAAAAGAATCAGGAAAATCAGGAAAATGGCCAGAGGGCCGATGATATAGAGCTGCGCCTTGGCGTCGAGCAGTTCGCTGTACTCGCCGCCCCAATCCAGCCGGTAACCCTCCGGCAGATTCACCTGCCTGGAGATATTTTTCATTCCGGATTGGACGATGCCTTCCAGATTTCGTCCTTCGATGGAAAACTGGATGCCGATGTAACGCGAATTGTTTTCGCGATAGATGAAGGATGCGCCGTTGGATTCCTTGATGTTGGCAAGTTCCGACAGCGGAATTTGCTGGCCGGCGGGAGCGGGAACCAAAAGATTCCCGATGTCGCGGGCGCCGGAGCGGAACTTGGGGTCCATGCGCACGACAAGATCAAACAGTTTTTCACCCTGAATGACCTGCGTAGCCGCCTGCCCACCGATAGCGGCTTGCACCACGGCCTCGACGTCGGCAACGTTGATGCCGTAACGAGCGATCTTGGCGCGGTCCGCTTCGACCAGTAGGCTAGGCTGGCCAAGCTCGCGAACGACGGTCAATTCGGTGAAGCCCGGGGTATTGTCGAGGACATTCTTGATTTCCACGGCTTTTTTCTCGAGAACGCCGAGGTCGGGGCCGAAGATTTTAACGGCGAGAGCGGACTTGAGGCCGGTGAGGGCTTCGTCCACCGCATCTTCGGCAGGTTGCGTGAAGTTGAAAATCACGCCGGGATAGGAGTCGAGCTTTTTCTGCAGATCCGCAATGAGCTGCTCTTTGGAGTGCACCGAAGTCTGGGACCACGATTTGTCGCTATACGGTTTCAATCCAACATAGAACTCGCAGTTGAAAAATCCAGTGGGGTCGGTGCCATCATCGGGGCGGCCGAGTTCGGAGCCGGTCACGGTGACCATGGGATATTGGATGAGCAGGTTGCGGACCTGCGGGGCAAATTTGGCGGCATCCTCAAACGAAATGGTGTACGGCATGGTGGCGCGGACCCACACGGCGCCTTCGTCCAGATGCGGCAGGAATTCACCGCCGATCAGGGGGATCAGCAGAAGCGTGCCGCCAAAGATCAGCAACGAAACGACAATGGTGATTGCTGGATGATTCAGACACCACTCCAGCCGCCCGGAATACTGGTCGCGAATCCAGTTGAAGACGCGATTCTGCTTTTCCTTGACGCCGCGTTTGAACCAGTACGATGCGAGCACCGGAACCACCGTGAGGGTGAGAATCAGCGCGCCCAGCAAGGCAAATCCCATGGTGTCGGCCATGGGGTGGAAGAGTTTGCCGGCCGGTCCGGTGAGCGCGTAGATAGGAAGGTAACCGGCAATAATCACCGCGACGGAATAAAAAATTGGGCGGTCCACGTCTTTGGCTGCAATGAGGATCACATCCGTCAACTTGTATTCGGTGCCGTAGCGCAACCCCAATTCGCGGTAGATGTTTTCGACCATGACGATGGTGCCATCGATGATGATGCCGAAATCGATTGCGCCGATGGAGAGCAGGTTGGCCGCTTCGCCCGTCCAGTGCAGGAAGATGAAGGCGAAGAGGAGCGCCAGGGGAATGGTAAGAGCGGTGATGATGGCGGCGCGAAAGCTCACCAGAAAGAAGATCAGCACGATAAACACCAGCACCATGCCGCGGAGGAGATTCCCTTCGACGGTGTCGGTGGTGACGCGAACCAGGTCGCTGCGGTCGTAGTAGGGACGCACCTTGACGTCGGTGGGCAACAGGGTCTTGTTAATTTCCTCGGTCTTCTTCTCGACACCCTCGAGCACGTTCTGGGTCTGCTCGCCGCGGCGCATCAGGATGACGCCTTCCACCGCGTCGTCGTCGTTCTTCTGCTTGGTCTGGAAGCCGAAAATGCCGAGGCGAGGCGCGTGGCCGATTTCCACGCGTCCGATATCTTTTATGCGCACCGGGACGCCATTGACGCTTGCGACCACTACTTCGCCGATGTCCGCAGAGTCTTTGACCAACCCCAATCCGCGCACGTAGTAAAACTGGCCGCCTTGCGTGTAGAAGCCGCCGCCGGTGTTGGCGTTATTGGCGTTCAGCGCGGCGAGCACCTGCACTACCGGCAAGTGATAGTTGTACAACTTCACCGGATCGAGCAGGACGTGATACTCCATGGTGGGGCCGCCAAATCCGGAATCGTCGGCGACGCCCGGCACGCTTTTGTAGGCGCGCTCGATGGTCCAATCTTCGAAAGTGTGAAGCTCCATGGGCGAGCGATCAGGACTCTCGATGACGTAGCGGTACACCAATCCGCTGGGACTGAACAACGGCGCCATGCTGGGGATGACGCCCTGCGGCAGAGTGGCGTCGCTGATGCGCTGGAAGACGACTTGTCGCGCGAAGTAGGGATCGACGCCTTCATCGAACGTCAACCGCAGGTCAGAAAGGCCGTAGAGCGAGATGGAACGCATCACTTTGAGGCGCGGGGAACCGTTCATGGCCAATTCCAGAGGAAGGGTGGTCAGGCGCTCTACTTCTTCGGCGGCGTGGCCGGGCCATTGCGTGATCAGTTCCACCATGGGCGGCGAAAGATCGGGATAGGCGTCAACCGGCATTTGCTTGAATGACCACGCTCCCGCCACGATCATCAGGACCGTGAGCATCAGCACCAGGAAGCGCTGCTGAAGAGCGAATTGGACGATGCGATGAATCATCAGGCGGTCTCCGAGACGCTCCTGTTAGTTCTGAATCGAATTCTTGAATTGCAGGAACAAGCTGCCTTCAGCCACAACATGTTCGCCCTCTTTCAGGCCGGCGGTAACTTGCGTGCGGCCCTGGTTGGTTTGCCCTATGGTGACGACGCGCCGCGCGAACTGGTTGGCGTTCACTTGCACGTACACGAAGGTCTGGTTTTCGGTGTCTCTGAGGATGGCCGCGTCCGGAACGGTGATGGCGTCCGGGATCGTGCCGGCCTTTACCAGCGCGGTGACGTACATGTCCTTCTTCAATTTTTTTCCGGGATTTTGCGTGACGATGCGCGCCTGCAATGTTCGTGTGTTTGGGTCGAGGGCCGAAGCAATGTAGGAAATCTTGCCGTGAAAAAGTTCGGGATACGAGTCGGTGTTGACTTCAACCGCATCCCCCAGGTGAACAAACGGCAGATCGATCTGGTAGACGTTCACCAGCACCCACACGGTGTTTGTGTTCGAGATGGTGAAACACTGCGTGGCGCCGGATTGCAACAACTGGCCCGGTCCCACCAGCCGCTCCACGATTTCACCCGTGACCGGGGCAGGCACCGGTATCTCCGCCGTCGATGCCACGTTTCTCTTGAGCAAGGCGTCGGGGTCTTTTACTCCGAGTGCCCGCAGCGCATCCGCGGAGGATTCCATGTCCGCATGAGCCTGGGTGTTGTTGGATTCGGCCTGCTGCAGATCGCCCAGCGAGATGGCACCGTGAGCGTAGAGGTCTGTTGCCCGGGTATAAAGTTTTTCGGTCAATGCGAAGGCGTCGCGCGCCTTGATGTATGCGGAACGCGCCGCGGAATAATCGGGGCTGGTAACGGTGAGAAGCGGCTGTCCCGCTTGGACGAATTGTCCGGGGGCAACCAAAATTTCGTGGACTGGGCCGCCAATCGCCGCAAAGACGGGAGTGGTGGCGAAGGCATCGTAGGCCACCGCGCCAGCCAAGCGCAGAGTGCGCGGAAGCGGGCCTTTCTCGATTGGCACGACTTGCAGATGCGCCATCTGCTCCTTCGGGACGGTAAAGAGTTCGGCGGTGTCGGCCTTCGCTTCGGCCGAGGTGAACGATGTCATCTTGGATTCGGATTCACCGGGACCGGAGCCGCAACCGCAGAGAGTAGCCACGATCGCGGCGCTGCCGGCGAGCAGCGCGAAAAAGGTTATGCGTCTTTGCATCGATGGTTTCCTGTGCTTCATGGCAAATTCCTTGTGCCCACGGCCTGGCGCACCTGCTCGAGCGCGAGCATGTAGTTGGCAAGAGCCTGTCGGTAGGCTAGCTGGTTGGCTCGGTAGGTGCGTTCCGCATCGAGATAGTCGAGAAGGCTGGCGGCGCCTTTGCGGTACGCGTACTCACTGATATCGCGGGATTCTTTGGCCTCGTCGACATAGCCGCCCTGATAGAGCTGGACGATTTCATTGTTGGTATGCAGATTTTCGTAGGCTTGCAGCACATCGGTGGATACCTGTTGCGTGGTTTCGCTAGCCTGTTGCTGCGCCTGGGTAATGCCGTAGTTGGCTCGCTGGATTTCGCCCTGATTGCGGTCGAAGAATTGCAGCGGCATGTTATAGAAAAGGGCGCCCGAGTTGGTGCCCGCGGTGTGGGTGTAATTGAATGTGCCGGTGAAGTCCCATTTGCCATTGGCCTTCTGCAAAGCTAACTGGCTTTCCGCCGCCGCAACGGCTTGTTGCGCGGCACGCAAATCGGGCCGGTTCAGGGCGGCGAGTGATTTAAGGCCGGTGATATCGGCGTGAACGGGTTGGTAATCCAGAGTGCCTTCTACGTCGTAGTCATCGGGCACGGACTCAAACCCAAGCAGTTGGCGCAACGCAGCCAGGGCTTGCAGCTTGGCGAGCTTCGCGGCGGAAACATCGCTCTGGAATTGCAGCAGTTGGAGTTTGATCTTGAGGTAGTCGCCTTCGCTGAGGTCTCCGGCGCGATAGCGCTGGTTACTGATTTCGACGGTTTTCTGAAAACTATCGAGGTCTTGTTGCGCGAATTGCAGGGTGGATTCGGCGAGGAGGGCATCGACAAATTGCTGGCCGACGTTGAACGTCAGCTGGCGTTCGCTGTCGGAGACTTGGGAGCGGGTGACGGCAGTTATGTCTTGAGCGGCTTGCAAGCGGTGCTGGCGCTTCTTGCCGCGTTCGAAGAGATAGCCGACACCGGCATCGAACTGCGCCTGCTGGTTAATGTAGTTCGAGCTGAACTCGCTGGGTTGGAAAGGAAGGAACTGGGCGTCGAGTCCGAGCGTGGGATTGGGACGCAGGTTGGCAGTAATTTCTTCGGCCAAACTTTGTTGAATGGTGGTGCGCAACGCCAGCAATGCGTGATTATGCTGCAACGCGAGGCGAATGGCGTCGTCCATCGAGATGCGAGTGGCGGCCGGTTGCGCAGCTGTGGCTTGTGCGGGCGGCGGCGTGGCTGGAGGAGGCGCAGCGCTTTGCTGGCCCGCTGCCACGATGGGCAAGGCTAACAGTGCCGTAGCCAGAATGCTTCCCTTCTTCAAGTGAAACTCCTCGTACACTCCTGTTGAAAGGGTGCACGTACTACTGCCGTGATTGGATAAGAGACGGGAGGAAGTACTACGTTAAGCGGCAGGAGGGGCGCGGGGGCCTATGTTGCGCAGAACCACCACGGGGATGGTGGCTGTGACTACAAAAATTTCCAAGCGGTTGATTGCCGGCACCATGGCGATGATCAGGCAGGCTGTGGCGATGGCGGCGGCCGTGGCCGAGCAGATCGGGCAGACGTGGGAATCGACCGTTCGGGAGTTGAAGTCCACGCAGCAATGCAATTGAGCCGCGAGAAAAATGATCCCGAGGAGCAAAGCGAGAAATTGGACCTTCTTTGAATTAACGGACATCTAGTTAGTAAGACGAAGCTTAGGCCCAACTGGTTGTAGCGTCAAGCACCAGTGGGTGGGCCTGTGGCGGCCTGGCCACCCTGCGGGCCTGAATGAAACGGCAATTCGCGGAAGAATCCTGGTGGGAGCGGGCGGGCTTGAACCGCCAACCTAGAGTTTAGGAAACTCTTGCTCTATCCAGTTGAGCTACGCCCCCGCCATGGTAATTTTATCACGCTTTCTCCGTGGCGATTCCGGTGGGTGATCGGGTCATCGGAAGCAAAAAAAAAGAGGCCCGCAGCTGGTCACTGCGAGCCTCTTCCTGAAAAACCGCTCGTTAGCGATGGCCACCGCCGCCATGGCCGCCTCCGCCACCGTGAAACCCGCCGCCACCACCGCCGTGGAATCCTCCGCCGCCACCGCCGTGGAAACTGCTACCTCCACCGCCACCGTGGGAACTGCCACCGCCGTGGTAGGCGCCGGCTGCGTTGCCATGATAGCCGCCACCCGCGTAACCACCGTGATATCCGCCGCCGACGTAGCCGCGTGCCGGAGCGCCGCGGTAGTTGCCGCCATAAACTGGGCGGTTGCCGTAACCGTAGCCCGGCCGGCCATATCCATAACCCGGCCTGTAACCATATCCGGGTCTATAACCGTATCCGGGGTGACCATAGTAGCCGCGTCCATAGTAGCCGCCGTGATACCAAGGGCCGGCACCGATGAACAGGCCGCCCACAAACCAGTTCGCGCCGTAGTAGCCATAAGGCGCGCAGGCGTAGGGATAATATCCGTAGTAGCCGTAGGCGCAGACGGGAGCAGGACCGATGCCGGCGTAAACCGGACCAATGCCAACGCCCACGGAAACCTGGGCATGTGCGGTTCCTGCGGCAAAAAGCAAAACCCCCAGCAGTGCTGCATATTTTAGATAACGCATAACTTGCCTCGATCTGACCGGACCATTTCCCGGCCATTGAGCCTTGGGAAACGCCTTACATGATATGAAACCCTACTGGGGACAAAGAGTTGTTGTGGGCCGTAAATCATTAATATTAAGTGCTTTATATGGCTTAACCGGGGCGTTCGTAGGCGTGTTCGATGCGAGCGCTAGGCGCAAACGGGCCAGCCTGCGGAACCGAGCAGACTGACGCCTGCGCTTTTCGCCGGATCCCAGGAGAAAAACAGATTCCTCACTCCGCGGACTCCGTTCGGAATGACAAGAGAAGGTGACAGGGCAAGATGACTTCTGATTATCTGGTTGCTTCAGCTACCCCCAACTGGCTGTGGTTGAGATCTCTAGCTCCTCGGATCTGCTCGTACTCGGTTGATTGGCGGCCGGTTCCGAGACCAAGAAGGGTCTGAAATGCAGCAGCCGGCGTCTTGCGGCGATTGTGCCGAAAGACGAATTCATCGAGGTATACCTGGAGTTGGGCCTTGCTCACACCGTGGTACGTGCCAATGAGCCACTGCTGGAGGTTGCCTAGGGCTCGATCGGCAAGGGGAACGGCGGACTTCGCACCTTTTCGCAGTTCCGAGCGGAGCGGCTGGATGCGAGTGATATGTTCAAAGCCGGCCTCAACGAGACCCGCGAAACTTTTGAGGCCGTCCGTATAGATGGTGGAACCAGGTGCAACGTTCCGCGTAAGTACCGGGATGATCGTGCTGGCCTTGAAGTCGGAAATCACGTTCATGCGAGCTCGACCGGAGGCTTGACCACGCCTTTCCACGGCAACTAGAACGAGAGCGGCCCGTCGATTCTTGAGTTGCCGGCTCCCCCGCAGCCCAGCTTGCTCGCCGCCAACCCACGTGTCATCAACCTCTACCTCACCGTGCAGAGGCTCCCGGACGGCGCTCACCATCGCCCGGCGGAGTTTGTGAAGCATCATCCAGGCGGTCTCGTAGCACTTAAGACCGAGTTGACGCTGCAGCATCAGAGCCGACACGCCACGCTTGTCAGTGGTCATCAAATACGCCGCCCAGAACCAGTGGGTCAGTGGAACCTTGGTCCGGTGAAGGACCGTCCCAGATGTTAACGAAACCTGGTGCCGGCATTTGGCGCACTGGTGGCGCCTTTGGTTCACCAATTCATACGCTCTTTCGTGCCCGCACCGCGGACACGCAAAGCCATCCGGCCAGCGGCATGCCGACAGATACTGCTGGCAAGCCTCCTCCGTGGCGAAGTCGGTCTGAAACTGACGAAGCGTCTTGGGGAACGGCGGTCGGGCCACCCTCATACACTACCTATTGGGGCTTGCTGAAGCAACCAGATAATCAGAAGATGACTAGACAACGTCAGAAGACGAGATGACACGGCAAGATGACTAGATAACTTCAGAAACGAGATGGCAAGCCAAAGTGACAAGACAAGGTGGCAAGACAGAATGACGAGACAAGATGAGAAGACATGAGGACAAGGCCAATGATGAGGCAAGATGATTTTCTTCGGCAGTGACGGATCGCTTTTTGCTGATGCTGCGCACGAGTTGATAATTCCTGGTGGTTCCAAAAGTAAAACGTGGCAGAATAGCAGCAAGACCTTCGCTCGGACGGAACCGCTCCGTTCTACTCCAGACCCCAGGCCAGAAGTACTCCTCGCTCTCAGAGAGGTGTTTGCATGGATTCTGCTCTTGACGTGCATCGACTTCAGTTTGCCTTCACGGTGACATTTCACTATCTGTTCCCGCAGTTGACCATGGGCCTTGCGCTGTTGATCCTGATTCTGAAGACCATGGCTTTGCGCACCGGCGATGAACACTACAACCGCGCCGCGCGCTTCTGGGCGAAAATTTTTGGCATCAACTTTGCCATCGGCGTGGTCACTGGCATTCCGATGGAATTCCAGTTCGGAACCAACTGGGCGCAATTCTCTCGCGCGGCCGGCGGCGTGATTGGACAGACGCTGGCGATGGAAGGGGTGTTTTCGTTTTTTCTGGAATCGACATTCCTGGGGCTTTTTCTGTTTGGAGAAAAGAAGCTGGGTCGCGTCGGTCACTGGTGGAGCGCGTTTTTTGTTTTTCTGGGCTCGTGGATGTCGGGCTACCTGATTGTTGCGACGGACGCGTGGATGCAGCACCCAACGGGTTATCGAATCACGTCAACGGGCGCGATTGAACTGGCGAGCTTCTGGGGCTTGTTGCTGAATCCCTGGGCATTGTTCCAATACGCGCACAACATGCTGGGCGCCGTGCAGACCGGGTGCTTCGTAATGATCGGAATCGGCGCTTTCTATTTGCTTGCGAAGCGCGACGAGGCGTATGGCCGCACATTCGTGCGCATCGGCGTGATCGTTGGCGTGCTGGCTGCGGTTCTGCAACTTTTCCCCACGGGGGACCTGCAGGGAAAAATGGTGGCGGTGCATCAGCCAGTTACGCTTGCGGCGATGGAAGGCCTTTTCGAGACGCAGGAGGGCGCGCCCATCGCGATTCTGGGCCAGCCGGATGTGGCGAAACGCAAGCTGGACAATCCTCTGGTGATTCCGAACATGCTGAGCTTTCTGACTTACCGGCACTGGAGGGCGCGCGTAACCGGCCTGGACGCGGTTCCGCAAAGTGAGTGGCCCGACCAGATCGTGCTGCTGTACTTCAGCTACCACATCATGGTGGGGCTGGGGACAATCTTCATCGCGGTGCTGGTGGTGGCGGCTTTTCTGCTGACGCGCAACAAGCTGTACGACTCGCGCTGGATGCTTTGGATCCTGATGGTTTCGGTTCCACTGCCGTACATCGCGAATACCGCCGGTTGGATGACCGCCGAACTCGGCCGTCAACCGTGGCTGATCCACGGGCTGATGCGCACGGCGGTGGGATCTTCGCCCCGCGTGGTTAGCGGCAATGTTTGGTTCACGTTGCTGGGATTCATGGGCATGTATGTAGTTCTGGCCATCCTGTGGCTCTTTCTGATCTACCGCGAAATCGAACACGGTCCGGAAGCAGCAAATCTTCCCGCGGGCGCAACTTCGCCCGTGGCGGCGGATTGAGGAGGCATCGATGGCAACCATTTGGTTCTGTCTCGTCGCGGTGATGGTGGCAATTTACGTTTTGTTGGATGGATTCGACCTGGGCGCCGGCGCGATCCACTTGCTGGTGGCGCGCACTCCGGAAGAACGCCGCCAGGTGATCGCCAGCATTGGCCCGGTGTGGGACGGCAATGAAGTGTGGCTGCTGGCTGCCGGCGGCACGCTGTATTTCGCGTTTCCTGCGCTGTATGCCAGCGGCTTCAGCGGCTTTTATTTGCCGCTGATGATCGTGCTTTGGCTTTTGATTCTGCGCGGCACCTCCGTGGAATTCCGCAACCACATAAAGAGCCCGGTGTGGATTCCGCTGTGGGATTTTGTGTTTTGCATTTCAAGCTTGCTGCTATGCGTATTTTTTGGCGCGGCGCTCGGCAATGTGGTACGTGGCGTGCCGCTCGATGCCAGCGGTTATTTCTTTGAGCCGCTGTGGACGAACTTCCGTTTGGGCGATCAAATTGGAATCCTCGACTGGTACACCATTCTTGTGGGCGTCACCGCTCTACTCGCACTGGTGATGCATGGTGGATTGTGGGTGCAATTCAAAACCGCCGGCACCGTGAGTGAACGCGGCGGAAAAATTGCGGGCATTACCTGGTGGGGCGTGCTGGCGCTTACCGGGATTCTCACTGCGGTGACCTTCACCGTGCAGCCGCAGGTGGTCGCCAATTTTAAAACCTGGCCGGTTGGCTACATTCTTCCGCTGCTGGCCGTCGCGGGACTTGCAGGAGTGCCGTTCGAGCTGCGTCGCAAGAATCAGTTGAATGCGTTCTTTGCGTCGTGCGTGTATCTGCTCGGCATGCTGACCAGCGTGGTGTTCGGCGTGTATCCGATGGTGCTGCCGGCGCGCGATGCTACCTTTGCCCTGACGGTGCAGAATGCCAAGGCCGCCGATTATGGACTGAAGATTGGATTGATCTGGTGGGTCATTGGCATGGCGCTGGCCACCGTGTATTTCGTGCACGTGTACCGTTCCTTCGCGGGCAAAGTGCCGGCGCAAACCGATACCCAAGGCCACGCCGACTGACAGTCCTGCACTCGGGATAACAGATCGGTTGAATCACAACCAGTGCCCATGTTTCCGATTAGCGCGTTCCCAGGACTTGGTCTCTTTTCGTAGCTGCAGGCGTGAAGTGAAGTCCCGAAAGTCGAGCGCTGAGAGTGCTAAAAAGGCGATTCCCCAGGTTGCCAGGAAGAGAGCGCTCAAGACCAGTTCCTCTGGCCATAGCCCGTAACGCGCCAGCCCATGGCGAAACGGACGCAGTGTTTCAGTGTAGCCCTGGACAAAACTGGCAAGACCGCAGGCCAAACAGAAAACGATTTTCAGCAATTCAATAACGGGAGACGAGAACCGAACGAGGCTTTTTCGCTGGCTTCTCATTTGAATTTCGACAACTACGATGTACCAGAATAGTGCAATGCTTAAGATGACCGCGAACGCACTCACTCCCGCCGCAATGATACCGCGGGCGTCCCGCCTTGTTGAAGAAAAGGCACATAGCCACTGAGCCATTCAGTAGAGTGGATAATCGGTCACCACAACATCACAAGGGGAAAATTCAAGTTTAGGAGGACGTGCCTTAGGGGAAGAACGTAGCCCAAAAGCGTCGTCTCGGTATGGGACAGTCTCTCCCAGGAAGAGCACAAGTGCAACGGCCGACACCTGCGCTATTGGAATTATGACCTTCAAGAAACGCTGCATGCTCTGTCCTTTTGAGCCAGACCAGGCTCGAACGCAATCCACTCCGTCCAAGATATCTAGACACTAATGTTTCGTTCTTAGCTGCAAAACCTATCAGCAAAATACCGGCATTCACGACAGGCGTGAATAGACCTCCCGTACTTGATGCTTAATGGTTACTCGTGTCTTTGGAAATCCTCGAACACTGAGCAATATTTAAGTCCCGATTTGTCGCGTTACCGGACATCATGTTCGTACCAGAACTCGATTTTCTGATTTTCGCTAGGAGTTTTGGTTTCTATAAATGCCAACCGCAGTAAGGCTGTTGCTTCGGCGGTATAACAAAGCGCGCGATCAAAAAAGTGACCGATCAGCCTGACGAATTCCTGCTGTTGGTAGAGTTTTATGGCGGATTCACCAAAATTGCCGGGAGGCCGTGCGCGATAACGACTCGTATGATGAGGCAAAAGTTCAATGAGCGGTTCCGTTCGTTGACTTGCCTGATGGCGCGACCTAACATGTGCGGCACATGCCAGGTACCGACTCGCTGAGTGGGAAGACCGTTTCGCACTACCGCATTCTTGAGAAGCTCGACGGCGGTGGTATGGGAGTGGTGTATCGAGCTGAGGACACCAAGCTACGCCGGTTCGTTGCCTTGAAGTTTCTTCCGGACGGGTTCGCACAAGACCCGCAAGCACTGAGCCGCTTCGACCGCGAGGCGCAAGCCACTTCTGCGCTGAACCATCCCAATATCTGCACCATTTATGAGATCGGCGAACACAACGCCCAACCTTTCATCGCCATGGAGTTTCTGGATGGGCAAACGCTGCGGCATCTTCTGAACGGCCAGGCTTTACCGCTCGAGCGGGTGGTGGAACTGGGGATCGAAATCGCGGACGCGCTGGAAGCTGCTCACGCGGAAAACATCATCCATCGCGATATCAAGCCGGCGAATATTTTCGTGACCAAACGCGGCCATGCCAAAGTTCTCGACTTTGGCCTCGCGAAGATCAGGCCAACGCTGAACGAAGGCAACAATGCGGAAACCACGATAACGAAAGACGTGGACCCGCACAACCTAACAACTCCTGGCAGTATTTTGGGGACAGTTGCGTACATGTCGCCTGAACAGGCGCGCGCCAAAGAACTGGACACACGCAGCGATCTGTTCGCCTTCGGAGCGGTACTGTACGAGATCGCTACAGGGCAATCACCATTTCGAGGAGACAGCACCGCAGAGATTTTTGACGCCATTCTCAATCGCACTCCGGTGGCGCCTGTACGTTTGAATCCCAATCTGCCCGCGGAACTGGAAAGAATCATCGACAAGGCGTTGGAGAAAGATCGCACGCTGCGTTACCAGCATGCGTCGGAGATACGAGCGGATTTAAGCCGGCTGAAGCGCGACACGGAATCCGCGCGCATGGCTGCAGGCACTTCGAAGGCGACGGCCGTTGCGCAGCCAGGGCCGAGTTTTCGTTGGCGTGCCGCGGTGGCCGTGGTTCTGGCGCTGTTGGGCGTGGTCGGCGGCGGACTCTATTTGCGAACGCGCGTGGCGACTCGCGTGGCAACGGCCGCACCGCTCAGCGAAAAGGACAGCGTGTTGCTGGCGGACTTCGTGAACAAGACCGACGATCCCGTTTTTGACGATGCCCTGAAGCAGGCCCTGACGATACAGCTGAGTCAATCACCCTTCCTGAATATTATTTCCGACCGGAAGATCGAGGAGACGCTGCGGCTGATGGGCCAACCGGCGCAACGACTCACGCCAGAACTGGCACGAGAAGTCTGCATTCGAACCGGAAGCAAAGCGACGGTGCTCGGTTCAATTTCCAGTCTCGGCGGCCAGTACGTGATTGGGCTGAGCGCCGTGGGTTGCGGCACTGGAGACACTCTGGCTACGGAACAGGAACAAGCCGCTAGCAAGAAGGACGTGCTGAGAACGCTTGGGCGGGCAGCCAAAAATCTACGGCGAAAGCTGGGTGAATCGCTGGTGACTGTAGAGAAGTTCGATCTGCCGGCGGAAGCGACCACTCCTTCGCTGGAAGCGCTGCAGGCGTACAGCATGGGAGGCAGAACCAGGCGCAGGAAGGGCGATGGCGAAGCGATTCCTTTTTTTAAGCGCGCGATTGAACTCGATCCGAATTTTGCGCTGGCATACGCAGCGCTGAGCCTGGCGTACTTCAATCTGAATCAGGCCGGCCTGGCCGAAGAGAATGCAACCAAGGCGTATGAGCTGCGGGATCGCGTGAGTGAGCGGGAGAGATACCGCATCTCGACGACTTACTACCATGCCGTGACGGGAGAGCTGGAAAAGGCGATTGAAGTATACGAACTGTGGTCAAAGAGCTATCCACGGGATGACACACCGCCATTGAATCTCGGTGTGGTGAATCAACAGTTGGGCCGATACGACAAGGCCATTGCCAATACGGAAGAAGCGCAGCGGCTTGCGGCGACCGCAACGGGATATGGCAACCTTGCCTTCGAGTACATTGCGCTGAACCGGCTGGACGATGCGGATAACGTGTTGCAAGGGGCGCGATCGAGGGGCTTCGACGGCCTGGATATTCGGGCGAATCTATATCTCTTGTCCTTCCTGCGAGGCAACAGCAAGGGAATGGAAGAACAGCTGGCGTGGGCGGCGGGGCGTCCGGGAGACGAGGATGCGATGCTTTCAGGCCAAGCGGATACGGAAGCATATTACGGACGGTTAACGCGGGCGCAGGACTGTTCGCGACGCGCAGCGGAGGCAGCACTACGCGCCGATTCGAAGGAAACAGCGGCGCTCTGGAGGGTGGCTGCAGGGTTACGCGATGCCGAGTTCGGGAATCCAGCCGCGGCGAAGGAGAACGTGAATGCGGCGCTTTCGCTATCGTCGGGAAACGACATCAAGTTGGTAGCGGCGCTAACGCTGGCGCGCGCGGGAGACACGAGCAACGCGAAAAAACTGGTGGAACAACTGAAACTAGAGAAGACCGCTTCGACAAATACGATGCTTAAGTTCTACTGCCTGCCGACGATTGACGCGGCAATCGCGCTCAGCAAAAACAATCCTTCGCAAGCAATCCTCGATCTGGAAGCAACGATGCCGTATGAGCTGGGCGGTCCGCTAATGTTCCCTTACCTGTACCCTTCGTGGATACGCGGGCAAGCGTATCTTGCAGCAAACAACGGAACAGCGGCAGCGGTGGAATTCAAGAAGCTGATCGATCATCCGGGAATTGCCCTGAATCAGTCCATCGCGTCGCTCGCGCATCTCCAATTGGGGCGCGCGTATGCGATGGTGAGCGATGTGGACAATGCGCGAGCCGCTTACCAGAAGTTCTTTACGCTGTGGAAGGACGCCGAGCCAAACATCCCCATTCTGATCGCCGCGAAGGCGGAGTACGCGAAGCTCCGTTAGCTGCAGGAAACAGCGGTGGGTTAGGACGACGCTTTTTGGGCCGAGCGCTTGTGGGGCCAGAAGGTTCGCGAATGGCCGACTTCGCGATGACCTTCCGCGGTGTGCTTCTGCGAGGCGTGGCGTTCGTAACCTTCCGCGGTATAACAAAGCGCGCGATCAAAAAAGTGACCAATCAGCCTGACGAACTCCTGCTGTTGGTAGAGTTCCATGGCGGAATCGCCAAGGCCGCATCCGCCGAGATATTCGAGCAGACGCTCCTTGGTCAAAACGAGGGCCCAGGAGACTTGCTCAAGGGGAATGCCTTCGGCGAAACGCTTCTCGCCGAGTTCATTGTAGCGGGCTTGAATGGCTTGATCGGACTTCTCCCAGAGCCACAGGCCGAGGTTGTGGTAAATCTCATAACAGCGATTGTAGAGGTCGTTGTGCGAGAACTGGTGATACGTCTGGGTGCGGGAACTGCTCTGCAATTTCTTCACGGTGCCTTGCGTTAATTCCTCCGCGTTGCTTTCAATCGTCCTGATCAATCTGTCGGAGAGATGCTTATTTTGATTCAATGACATGGCCTTTGACCTTCCCGTGGGTACAGTTAGATGGACGCGCAAAAGCGGCGCAAGGTTGCGGCTAAATTGAGTTGTACAGGTAATTTTTTCGCGACGTTGTTGGGATCAGGCTTGGCGCTGGTGGCCTATTTTTCCGACTTCTGTTGCTCGGATTTGGGCGCAGCGATTTTATATTTGTCGTCCACAGAAAACAGCAGGTAATTCCCGAAGCTCATGCGCTGGTGAACCTTCTTGCCGCGCAAGTCGCTGTACAGTTCGGCGGTCTGCGGAACCCACATATCCAGGCCTTTGCTGCTGAAATGCACCGGGCCGTATTCGATATAGGCGCGATCGACGGTGAGCTGGATCTCAGGAATCGGCGCGACCAAATCTGTCTGCAGGCTGACAATTTGATAGCTGTCGGCCGCGAACCACGCTCGCCCTTTCAATGGCACCAAAAAGGATCGGCGGCTGGGGCCGAAACTGTAAGCCCGGGTGGTATTCGGTTTATCGGCGCGCTGCCGAAAATAAATCTGCCAGGTGGGTTGCCCGTTCCTGGAGACGAGGCCCTCGCATTTCATGGAAAATGCGCTGGTATCGTAGGGATGAAAGATAAGCAAGAGCGCGGGCAATCCCTTGGTGGTGAGCCCACCGGGAGAAGAGGCAGCAGCCGGTCCGCTGCCGAGATATTCCTCGACGCTGAGCATTCCGGGGCGGATTTCCTGGATTGCGGTGGTGTACTCGAATTGGCGGTTGTCCTTCTCGATGGCTTCTCCGGACTTGTTGAGCGTTTCCTGATGCAACGATTCGGTGGCGGTGAAGCGCTCGACATTTTCAACAAATTCCTGAATCTTTTTTCCGGCCTTCTGCAGCACATCGTCCAGATCGCAGGCAGAGGCCGGTTCCGGGGGTGGCGTAAGTTCGTCAACGCCAGGCGGCAACCAGCGGGAATTCCGCGAGGCAGGTGCGGCCGTGGGATTGCTCGGGCTCTTCTCCGCCGGATTGGCACTCGGAGTCTCGGAAGACGGCAGCACGATCAGCGGTTCCGGCGCGGCAGCGACTTTCGTTTCTTCCGTGTTTTCCGGATGGTCTTTCTGATTCTGTGCGCGTGCCGCCGCTGCTTCAATGTGCGCAATCTGTTGTTTCACCAGTTCATAGTTCGGACCAGGCGGAAAATATGTCAGGCAGTTGTGCAAATGCTGCAATGCCGCGGGCAAATCGTTTTTTGTCACCAGAATGACGGCGAGCAACTGCTCGGTATCTGGCTGAAAATGAAGCGGGTCCATCGCCAGGGATTTATTGGCACTGGTTTCGGCGACGTCGAGATTTTTCAGGTGATAGTTAGCCAGCGCTTTGTAATACCAGAGATCCAGCGTGCCGCGGGGATTGAGTTGCAAAGCGCGATTGGTTTCGTCGATCACTTCCGGCCACTTTTCAGCTTGCGCCGAAAGCAGCGTCATCTGCTCGTACGGGAGCGCGAATTGCGGATCGGCAGCAACTGCCTTTGAAAAAGATTCCCACGCGGCAGGAGCTTTAGCTTTCGCCTGGATTCTTCCGAGTTGATACCACGCTTCGGCGAATTGCGGGTAAATCTCAACGGCCTTCAGTAAGTCGCGCTGCGCCTTATCGGGCTTATTGTCGAGCCACTCGGTGCGCGCCTTCTCGAACGACTTCATGGCGGCCTTGGGAGCAGACGCAGTGGTAGCACTGACGGCTGAGCCGGCAGCGCCGTCTTCGCGCTTAAGTGTGATGGTGCCAAGATTCGGATTCGTCAAGGTGTCGCGGTTTGCGATGGTCAACTGGGAGGAATTAAAGCCCGGGAGCACAGCCGAGACGGAGCAACCGACCAATTGACTGACCAACGATTTCTCCGTGCCAATGATGGTTGTCGATGTGACCGGTGCAATGCGCGTAATCACAAAAATACCCTGGGCGTCGGTTGTGGTGGTGAACTTGGCTTTACCGTCGCACGTTACCACCACCGGTATGGCGTCCCACAGATGAGCGCCGTCGGGCACAGAAACGTTGCCGCGCAGGTGATCGCCGGTGCGCCCCTTTTCGTACAGTTGTTCCCAATCGCGATTGAGGTACTTGGTTGGATCGGGCGCGGTGGTTGTCGGTCCCGGACCGGGCGCGCTTTGCCCTGGTTTGGTGCCCTGGGCCAGACATGCAGACGCGAACGTGCAGGACCCGAGCAGGAGCAGGAGTAATTTTGTATTCATCGGCGGTTCTGCCTGAATTATAGTGCGTTTCGTTGTGAGCGGTAAGTGGCAAGTTCGCACCCGTCGTGGGACTGGACGCGGATCGGGAACCGGCCGCTCGATACGATTGACCATTCCGTGTTGAGCAGGTAGCCTGAAAACAGTCGCTATGATGAATGCGCATCAATCGAGGTCGAGGCTCGTTTTGGCTGTTCGCTGTTGCGCGTTTGCGATTGCTCTGTGCCTTGGTGTAGCGCCCATCGGCATGTCTTGCTGTAACAGCTTTTCTTGTTTGGCTAGCCACTCTACCAGCAACAGCGATCTGCCGTGCCACGGCTCCTCAGAGTCACATCCCCATCATTCATCGAGTGCAGCGGCTGATTTTTCCGCGTGCCGTGCCGGCGAATTCGCGCTCGAAGAGCTGCGCATGGAACAAGATTCGCGGAAAGTGCAAGTAATCGAAGGCCATGCTTCGAGCGTGTATGACGTTTCTAGTCCGCACGCATCAGTTTTAGAAGTCTCTAGCCCGTTTGCTCTGCAAACCTGCGCGATTTCCCCCCATCTCGATCGTCAACCTTTGCCTCTGCAGCTGCGAATCTGAATTTCATTCCATTGTTTCAAATAGCATCCGCTGGTTTTGCGTTGCTGCACGCTTGTGCATCTGCATTCGATTTCTTTGGAGGACGGTTATGAGTGGTACACGCAGAAGTTTTTTGCAGGACGCCGCGCTGCTGGGAGCCGGCTTGTTTGGATGGAGCCGCCAGGCAAATGCGCAGGACGCTGCGTCGACAAGCGGCAAGCGCGGGAAATCGACCGCCCGCCTCAGTGTTGCGCCGCCAAAATCGCCAGTGCCTGTCGTCACTCCGGATGTGCCGGATCTTCCTTTTGAATTGGACGGTGCCGTGAAAGTGTTTCGCCTGAAAGCCGAGCCTTTAAAGCGCAAGATCGCGCCGTTCAAAACCATTGACGCATGGGGATACAACGGCAGTTGCCCCGGCCCGACCATGCAGATCAATCAAGGCGACCGCGTGCGCATCATCGTCGAAAACGGGTTGCCCGAAAGCACTTCCATGCACTGGCACGGGCTGGAAGTTCCCATCGATCAGGACGGCGTGCCGTGGATCAGCCAAAAACCGATTCCTCCCGGAGGTTCTTTCACGTACGAATTCACGATTCATCAGGAAGGCACGTTCTTCTATCACGCGCACAGCGCCATGCAGGAAATGATCGGATTGATCGGCACGATCATTGTTCATCCGCAAACGCCGTACGCGCCGCACGCCGATCACGACTTCGCTATCGTGCTGCAGGAATGGGCGGTGCTGCCGAACAACTCCGTGCCCAATACCGCTTCGATGGAATTCAACTGGCTGACCTTCAATGGCCATTCCGCGCCGGCCACCACGCCGCTGATCGTGCGCCAGGGGAGCCGCGTTCGTCTGCGGTTCATCAATCTGGGAATGGATCATCATCCGATTCATTTGCACGGAAATCAGTTTGTAATTACCGGAACGGAAGGAGGCCGCGCGCCGGAGTCCACGTGGTATCCCGCGAACACGGTGCTGGTGGGCGTGGCGCAGGCCAAAGTGGTCGAATTCGACGCCAAATATCCCGGCGCGTGGATGATCCATTGCCACCTGCCGCACCACATGATGAACAGCATGATGGACCTGCTGCGCGACCGGCAGATTTCCACCGCGGACCTGACCGCGCCGCAAGCGATGCAACAAATGATGGGGCTGTCGCAGTCCATCGGCGTACCTCACGTGCCGTCTTCTCCCGTTGCGGCAAATGCGAATAGCGTTCCCGGCTTTCCGCAAGATGCGTTCATGGAAATGGGCATGGACGAAGCTGTCGATAAGCCGGAGACATTCGGGCTGCCGAAAAATTGGTCGGCGGCAATGATGGGGATGATGACCATGGTGCGAGTGTTGCCCGATAAAAAGTTCGAGGAAATACAAGCGCGCATCCGCGAACGAAAATCGCAATCACAGCCCAACCACCATGACAGCTAATCGCCGAGCGAGCGTTTCGGCGTGGGCGTTGAGATTGCAACAGCGGCGGCTAGCCGCCGCACTCCAAAGAAGAGGAGACGCAATGCAAGCGAAATCGAAGCTAGTAGCGTTAGTAGGAATTGGATTCATGGGGGCGTTGATTCCGTGCGCGGCGCAAAATCCGCAAAGCATGCCGGGCATGCAGCACGAACACGGCTCGATGGCCGCGGCGCAACCCAGCTACCCACGCATGGGGCGCGAGCAGGAGCATCCGCCGTCTCCACTGTTCACGCTGGAGGAAGCTCAGCGCGTGGCGGCCGCGTCCAATCCAACTCTTCGTCAGGCCGACGCCGAAATCCGCGCCGCGAAGGCTCGGCAGCAGCAATCCGCGCTGTATCCCAATCCGAGCATTGGTTACACCGGCGATGAGATTCGCGGCGGCTCCATCAACGGCGGAAAACAGGGATTTTTAGTGGAACAAACAATTGTGACCGGCGGAAAACTTTCCAAAGCGCGCGAGGTCTTTGCCAAGGAGAGCAATCTTGCAGAAATTGAAGCCGAGGAACAAAAGCTGCGCGTAGAAACTGCCGTGAGAACCGCTTACATGCGCGTGCTTGCCGCTCAGGAGCTACTCGACGCGCGCCACGACCTGGCCAACATCGAGCAGCAGCTTGCCGAAACGCAACGGCTGCTATTAAACAGCGGACAGGCTGACGAAACCGAAGTGCTCACGGCGGAACTGCAGGCGCAACGCCTTCGCCTGGCGGCGCGCATGCAGGAAAATGGTCTTCGCGAAGAGTGGCGCGCACTGGCCGCTGCGCTCGGCCGACCCGATCTTCCGTTAGCCACGGTTGCCGGCGACCTGGAACACAACTGGCCTGAGTTGAATGAAGAGCAAATCACCGAACGCATCGCCACGCAGAGTCCTGCCACACATATTGCGGACACGGCTGCCGCGCGCGCCGAAGCCGCCATCATCAGCGCACGCCGTGCTTCCATCCCCGATTTACAGTTACGCGGCGGGCTGGAGTACAACAACGAGTGGCTGGCGAACGCTCCCCACGCCATCGGATGGGAAGGCATCGCTGAAGTTTCCGCGCAGTTGCCCATCTTTAATCGCAATCAGGGCAACGTGGCCGCGGCCGCAGCGGATCTGGAACGCGCCAAGCTGGAGAAGCAACGAATTGCGCTGACGCTGCGCGAACGCGCCGCCACGGTTGTCGACGAATACGCCAGTGCCAAGCTTATGGCCATCGAATATCGCGAAGAAATTCTGCCGCGCGCCAGAAAGGCGTACACATTGATGTTCGAGAAAAACCAGCAGATGCTGGCCTCGCGTCCTCGCGTGCTCGATTCCCAGCGCCGGCTCTATGAATTGCAGGCCGAATATATCGTGGCGCTTGAAAGTGTGTGGACCAACGGCATCGCGTTGGAAGGGTTTCTGCTTACTGATGGTCTGGAAGCCCCTGCGCGGCCCACCGAGGTGGATCGCCCGATTCGCGAAATCAATGTGCCGATGCCGGACCGTACGCTTTCGCCGATGGACACGATGCCTCGCCGGTGAGCCGCGCGTCTTGCCACCGAAACCCAGATCCTAGGCTGAACCTGCCCGCCTCGGAAGGCGGCCGCTACAAAAGCAAACCCAAGATCCCAGGTGCAAAACCGGCATCTGGGGCACCCGGCGCGTGGGTATCCGTGTGAAGAAAGAGGAATAGGAGAGACCTGTGTTCTCCCGTGAGTTTTGTAGTGGCCGACGATTCAGGTCGGTTTCGTGTTCGGTGAGCGCTACTTGGCCAGAACACGCATCGATAACCGATTCAACAACTCTCTTCCTGTACCCGTTCCCTCCGCACAGCGCGTCCTTCTAGCAAGTTGTATCATTGACGAAACGATTGTTCTCTCGCTCCTGTGAGTTGCCTTCACACTGCAATTTGAGAAGTTAGGTGTATCGAACATGACCAGAAAGATCTGGCTCGCCTGCACGATTCTCTTAGGTAGCTTAACCCTCACCCCGTTTGTCCCAATTGTTTTCGCACAAGCGGGCGAACAACCTCCGATTCACGTAGATTCCAACCTCGTGGTGATCCAAGTGCAAGTCGCCGACAAAAAACAAATTGATAAAGGTCTGACGGAGACGGAAAAGGCGTGTGAACGGTCAGAGGGAGTGGCATTCCTTAATCTGCCCCAGACCGAACCATATCTGCCCAAGTCGTGCGGGGGCCCGGATGTTCGTGGGTTGGCAGCGAAGGACGTTCAGCTAACAGTTGGCGGGGTCGAACAGAAGATTCAATCCTTCACGATCGAAAACTCTGGCCTCCTGGTCCGTGACAATCAAGGGGTGCACGGAGAGTATTCTGATTCACCGGCTGCAAAATGGAGTTCAAGTGACGTGCAACCCCTGTTGGCCGGGCATGGTTATCTGAGCGAGTACTACAACGTCGCGTTCGCGCCAGATATCTCCGAGCTGAGTGGTTGCCATGAGATCAAGGCCAAGGTGGATAGGCCCCACTCGGTCGTCTACCACCGGCGAGAGTATTGTGCAGGTCAGAGCCCCACCGATACTCTGAACGGCACCAAGTTCGGCAAGCAGATGGAGCGTGAATTGGTGTCGGCCGAACCCGGGAAAATTCCCCTCTCCCTACAGACGGGCGTTTTTTACTCGGAAGCAAATAGAGGCCGCGTCCAGATCTCTCTTGAATTCCCTTGGGACTCATTGATCCATTACTGGGATCGAGACTGGGTTCTACACGCCTCAATCGGTGCCCTGGGGATGGTCTATACGGAAGACGGACACTTGGTTGCTCGCTTTAGCGACCTGGCATGCTGTTCGGAATTCTCGACCATGCACTTTGAGGGGATAGCCGGTCTGCACCCAGAGACCTTTCGCCAAGCCAGTCAAGACGCCGGGCCAGAGTTCGATCCCCTCAAGATCGCGGACAGAAGGCGTCTCCCGACTCGCTACGAAACGCAGGTTGACTTGCCACCAGGCGAATACGATCTTCGACTCCTGCTTAGTGATGGAGAGAAGTTCGGCTACGTCGAAACACATCTGAGCATTGGCAGCCATGATGGGGGAAAACTTGCGTTGAGCTCGGTGGTACTGTCAGAGCGAATCCGGGATGCGCATCTCGCCGCGGTTGAGAATGCCGCTGCAAATTTTGCCCCGCAATACGTCCCGATGATCAGCAAGGGTATCCAAGTCACCCCTGCGGGCAACACGCGGTTGGGACAGGGTGAGCACTTGTACGCTTACTTCGAGGTGTATGAGCCGCAGCTGACCTCGATTTCAGGGATCACAGTGAAAACACATTTCCGCATCGCCGACGCAAAGACCGGCGAGATCAAAAAGGACTTTGGCAACATTGATGCTGCTCCGTACATCAATGCGGGCAGTATACGGATTCCAATTGGCCGCGAGATTCCTTACCAGTCGTTACCCAAAGGTTCTTACCGCGTCGAAGTACAAGCCACCGATTCTTCAGGTCAGAGGACAGGGTGGCAGAACGCCAACTTCGCAGTCGAGTAGAGTGTGTTTGCGCGAGTTTATTTACACCGCTGGTCGGTCAAGATGAGGCAGAAAGCGTGTTGAAGTCAAAACTCATTTGTCTGGTGCTGCTTGCCACGGGGTATTCCTGTGCGACATGCGGGCAAATCGCAAGCCCTAACGATTGGCCTTCGCAAACACCGGTACAGGGAATGCACGGCAGAACGGTTCAAGCCAAATTGGTCCGCAGTTATCCACCCGACGCGAAGAATCAAGACTCCAGCGTCGTGCGAATCCGAATCGGTGTGAACGCCTACGGAGACGTCAGGACCATGAAAGTACTCTCGGGAGACAAAGCTCTTGTTAAGAATGCGAAGACGTTTTTGGTCAAAACTAAGTTTCCGGAGGCACCAAAACCGGACGCCGTGGCGGCTCATGACGAGCCGCCGGATTTTCTTGAGACGCTTCGCTTTCGAGTCTATGACGTCACGTTTTCAACATCTGCTGCCAAGACGAAACCGTGACGCACGTCGGCATCCCACCCTGTCCGGAGGGACATATCCAGTTCCGCACAATAGTACTCTGGTAGCGTTGACCCCCTGAAAGTCTGCTCGCTACTGTCGACAGTGGCGAGGGGTGTATCTGAAAGAACGGCGTGCCGATGAGCAACGCAGGCATCGCATTTCTGTCTCGATTCGCCCTGTGTGCATTGAGGTTGCAATCCGACCTCGGGGCCTGGGTGTATAAACGGAAACCCAGGAACCCAGGTGCAAAATCGGCACCTGGGGCACCCGGGAACCTAGAGCACCCAGCTTAAGAGGTAACCACTGAGGAGTGGCGCCATACATGGCGACGATGGTACGAGCGGGACGTTACGAAATACTCGGCGAACTTGGCCGCGGCGCCATGGGTGTGGTGTATAAAGCCACCGATCCGGTGATCGGGCGCCCTGTCGCGGTTAAAACGATTCGCCTGAGTGAAGAAGGCACGGGCCTGTCGCGGCCTGAACTTCTGGCACGATTCCAGACCGAGGCGCGTGCCGCAGGCCTGCTAACCCATCCCAACATCGTGGTGGTTTACGACGCCGGCGAAGAAAACGGCTTGTACTACATCACTATGGAGCTGGTGGAAGGCAAGAGCCTGCAAGCGCTACTGGACGCCGGCCATCACTTCCCCACTTCCCGCATCCTGCGCATCATGGAGCAAACCTGCAGCGCGCTGCAGTTCGCGCACGAGCGCAACATTGTGCATCGCGACATCAAGCCCGCGAACTTGATGCTGACTGCCGATGACACCGTGAAAGTGACCGACTTCGGCACGGCGAAAATTCTGCAGTTCGGTACCGTACAACAGACCACGCACGTGATGGGCACGCCCAGCTACATGTCACCGGAACAGGTGAAGGGGCGCCCGGTGGACGGCCGCAGCGACATTTTCTCTCTGGGTGTGATGCTGTACGAGATGCTGACCGGCGAGAAGCCGTTTCCCGGGCAGAGCATCACCACGGTGATCTATAAAATTGTGAACGAGGATCCCATTCCGCCTCGTCAACTGAATCCCACAATCCATCCGGGCTTAAACAGCATCGCCATGCGCGCGCTGGCCAAAGAGCCGGAGATACGCTACCAGACGTGCCGCGAGATGATTGAGGATTTGCGCAACTATCGCGGGCTGGGCGGCACCGAGCAGAATCCCGATGCCACGATGATTTCTCCGCGCGCTGGTTCGCTGATCACCGCGGCATCCACGAGCCCGGGCTTGCGCGGACTGCACGGCGATCCTTCGGCTTCACCGGTGCTGCGTTCGCTGCAATCACACGGCGGCAATCCATCGCAAACTCCGGTGATTCGGCGCACTGGAACCATCCAGGCGTTCGAGGAGCCAAAGAAGAGCAGCCCAGTTGGCAGCATCTTTGTGGCGTTGCTGTTGCTGAGCGTGATTGTGTATGGCGGCTACAAGCTGCGGCCCGAATTCCAGGCGACTCGCGAGCGCAACAAAACGTACGAGGCTCTGAAATCCGAGCAACCGGCGCCACCCGCGGCTCCCTCAGCGATTCAGCCGTCGACGATCTCGATTCCGCTTGCGGAGCAGCCGCCCGCGACTCCGGGCAATGCTCAAACGAACGCGCCCGCGCAACCCGCCGACAGCGGCGCGAAGCTGACTCAAGCTGTCGCCACTTCCGCGCCGGAGAAGAAGCCGGAAGCACCTGCGGCAAGCAAGGTTCCTGCTCTATCCGCTGCGGCCAGCGAATACAAAGGACGTTTCGAAGAAGCGGTGGCGGAAAAAGGCCTGGGCACTCGCGTCAACATTTCGGGTTCAGGCAACTCTCTGACGATTTCAGGCAAGCTGCGGCCCGCCGAGCACGCCGCATTGCTGCATTTGATTCGCAACGCCCCGTCGTCCATTCGGGTTGTCGACGATGTCCAATACGAAGATGCGCCAGCCTCCGCTGCGCCCCCGGTTGCCGCGCCAGCGCAGACGCAACCTGCTGTGCAAAGCACGCCGCGCCCGGCCACCTCGAGCGTGAACAGCACCGTTAACGTATTTGCCGACGCGCCCGGCGCCCTGGTCACTTTGTTCGGTCCCGCAGGACGAGCCATTTCCAGCTGCCAGGCACCATGCAGCTTCAACGATTTGGTCCCGGCCCGCTATAGTCTGCAGGTGCAGAAGGATGGATACCTGCCGGTGCAGACCGCGGTCGAATTGAAGCAGCATGAATCGCTGGACCAGCGAATTCATATGGATGCTTTGGCCAAGGGACTGTACGTCAGCAGCCGGCCAGCCGGTGCTGAAGTTTTCATCAATGGGGCGAAGCAGTCTGGCCAAACGCCGACCACGCTTCCGCTTGCGCCGGGGCAATATGACCTGGTGCTGCGAATCCCGGGATACGAAGCGTATGCGGGGCACGTGCAGGTGAAGGACAACATTCAAACCACGCTGGACGTGGAACTGAAAGAAAAGACGCAGGTTCACATTGCCTGGGCGCAGGTGAACTCCACTCCAAGCGGCGGAGAGATCTTCGTTGACGGCGCTCCGGCCAACCAGACCACACCGGCGCGAGTTCAGATTCCGACGGGTGCGCACATTATCGCGATTCGCCTAGCGGGGTACCAAATTGCCAAGCGCGGCGTGCAGGCCAGCGAAGGTGGGACCGTAACTGTCACGGAATCCCTGCAGCAAGTGAAATAGAGGCGTTCGGTCTGCTTCGGAGACGGGAGTACAGCGAAGAAACGTCGAAACCACGTGCGGTCCAGCGTTCCAAACAGTCAACATTCTGTAACAAAAAGTTACATTTCTATCCTAGACGTACTATAGCTTTCCCCGTACAGTCTCCCAAAATGATAGTGGGGCTAACTCCCCCGTGGCCAGCGGTCTCTCTACACGACCAATTTGGGTCACAGGATTTGGCTTTGGAGTTTTTCACTTTAGGACGGAATCTTGGTCAATCGAGCCACAGTTATCGCTGACGAACAACAAACGGATGGGCCGCAGTCGCACCGCGGTGCTCCGTTTGTGAACGCTGTCGCGCGCCCGGGCAGGGTGAATACCAGCGATCCGCGTCTGGCGGACGCCACACAGGCTTTGCGGGCGCTGCATTTGCTGCTGCGTTCGCGGCGGCTGTATGAGAGCTCGCACCCGCAAGTGCAGGATCATCTGGATGCTGCTTATGATTCGCTGAAACGGGTGGCCAGCGCGCTTGGTGGACTGGAGGTTCGGATCGAGCGCGGAGGCGTGGTGGTCCCCACCATTGCCGAGGGGCACATTCCCGACGCTCATGGGGAATTCAACGCGCTTGCCAACGATCTGCAGCGCGCCGGAGTGCAGACCGTCTTCTTCGCGGAGAAGTTTCATGTGGGCGAATTGGACACCTTCTCGCAACTCCTGAAAGATACCTTGTTAAGATCGGAGGAGCCGGCAAAACGTACGGGATTGACTTGGTGGCCGGGTCATCTTCGGGAGCAACGGGTGGAAGGGATTCAGGTGAATACATTGACGGATCGCAAAGTCGATACCGTCCTGGCGAGCCTGATAGCGGCGCTGGTTGCCTATGGCGGAAACGCTCCCCAGGAAAACGGCGACACCCCGATTCTCGCTCCGCAATCCGAAGACCTGGCAGACTCGTTGCGCTTGATCGGGCACCTGACGCCGCCAATGGAAGCGGCCCGCGGTCTTTCGGCGGAGGATGCCGCGCACGCCATTCATTCGTCCATGGAACGCGCCAGCCGCAACACCGTGCGCATGCTGCTTGGTTCCATGACGCATTACACGCCGCAGGAAGGCGAATTCCCGCAAGCTTACCTGCTGCGCCTTTCGCAAAGCTTGATTCTGGAATTCCTGGCTTCCGAATTTGCCGCGGGCTCGCTTACCGCCGTGGCTATTCGCCCCGCGCTGCAGAAGTTCGCCGACGTGCTGGTTGCGGCTGGCGGCTATCACGGGCCGCACGCCTCGCAACATTTTTCCTCACTGGCGGCCACGTGGGCCAGCGACGCGTTCCGCGAGCAGCTTCTGGAGCGTTTCTGGCTGGAGCTTCCGCAACGCGAAAAGTCGGCGGTGATGCGCGGCCAGGAAATCTGGTGCGTGCCGATCGCGGCGATTCGGCAGACGCTGCGGCAACTGGTGGATGCGGGCGTGGATGCGCCGCGCCGCGAAGCTCGTACCATTCTGTTGAATTATGCGCGCAGGATCGAGCACCCTGATTCTTCCGCTCGCCGCATTGTTGCGGCCGGGCTTGGCGAACTCACCCCGGTGCTGGAATCCCTGTGGCCCAATCAGCTGCCGGAGGAGTTGAGCCGGGGCACCATGACCGCGCTGGCAAAAGAGACGGTGCCGGAAACCAGCGCGTTGCTGGCCTCGTTCCTGGAAACGTTGGGGCGCATTGCTTCGACGCGCGGCGATTTTGCCGGCTTCGAAAATATTCTGCTGAGTCTGGAACGCGTGCCGCGCGATGCCGAGCACGAACACATGACCGCGCTTGGGCATCGGCTCGTAGCCAACGATCGCTGGATGATCCTGGTGGACTCGGCGCTGGCGAATCGCGCGCTGGATCAGGCACTGCCGCGGCTTTTGCAGCGTGATCCGGAGCGCCTGCTGGACCGCCTGACTCTGTTGCTGACCGACCAGCGTGGCCCGGAAATGATTCCGGCGATGGCTCGGCTGCTTCGCGCCATTGGTGTGCCAGCGTTGACGCTGCTGGAGACGCGGCTGTTTGAAGCGCGACGCCAGCGGGTGAGCGCCGCGATTAAGCTGCTCGCTGCCGCCGACCCTGATCGGCTGCTTCGCGGACTGACGCGCGCAATGGCCAGCTGGGAATGGAATCTGCAGGACCTGGCCGTCAGTGAACTAGCGCGTCCGGCAAACGCAGCTTCTGCGCAGAGCACCGCGTTTGTGTTTTCGGCGATTTTGTCGGATGCGCACCCACTGGTCGTGCCCATGATGGTCGACCAGATCGGCATTGGCCAGGAAACCACGGCGGTACCGATGTTGATGGAAATTGCCGCCGGCGAACACGAAACATTACGCGACCAGTTTGTGCGGATCAAAGCCATCGAAGCCCTTGGCCGCATGCGCGCCTATGAAGCTGTCGAACTTCTTCGCCAACTGGCGGGAAAGCGCGAAGGCTTGACGTTTGTCGAACCAGCCGGCCTGCGCGCGTCTGCTGAAGATGCTTTAGCGATGATGGAAGAAAGCCCCGCCTCCGCAAGAGCGCGCGCTGCGTTCGAATCGCCTGCCGCTCCGCTGGGAAATTTTGTGGTTCCGAGGCGCTATGCACGCATTCCGCTGGAGTCGCCGCTACGCGCGCAGATTGGCGCTCCGCAAATGTCTATGGCACGCGTGAAGACGATCAGTCTGGGTGGCGCTTACCTGGAATCCGCGCAGCGCCTGAGTGTTGGCGATTCCATTCAGCTCGAAGTGCGCAGCGGCCTGAAGAAAATCCATTTCACCGCCGTGGTCCGCAACCTCGGCCCTGACGGCAATGGCGTGGAATTCGTCCACATGAAGGATGAAGACCGCGACCGCCTCCGCCGCCTAGTCCGCAAGCACCTGTAACCCCTCAATCAGGTCGCACACAGAACAAGGATGGGTTTTCAAGTGCGCCATCTTGGGTCGAAAGCACCCCAAAACGCTTGAGCATATGCTTCGCCGGTAGTTAGAGAACGGCCTAATTACCGCTTGGGCAACTACGCCCCTACAATCGCGTAGTTGGTTGCCACAACTCGGTTTAAAGTTGCAAAGTTCGTTTTGTTTGTGTACAAACCTTGGCACCAATCCAGGGCCTTCAACGGGGGTATGCCCGGCGTCATTAGGGGTGGCGACGGGCTAAGTTCACAAGGAGGAAGTGTATGCCACGCAGGCATTCGTTGTTTGCGTTTGCGGTTTTTTGCGGAGTCATTCTTTTTTCGTTGTTCGGGGTGAACAGGTCATTCGCTCAAGTCAATACCGCCACACTTACGGGCGTCGTTACCGATCCACAAGGATTGGCAGTCCGCGGCGCAAAAGTCATCGTTTCTAGTGAGAAAACCGGCACGGAACGCACGGTTACCGCGGATGAAGGCGGGCGCTACCGAATCGTTGGCTTGACTCCAGGACAATATAAAGTCCGCGTCGAAGGTCCCTCTACGTTTGCCCCTTACGAGAATCCTGCGGTGGAAGTAACGGTAGGCGCGGAAGCCATTCTGAATGTGACGCTGACGATCGGCGCGCAGCAGCAGACCGTGACGGTGACCACCGAAACGGCTCCGATTGAGACCACGCGAAGTGAAAGCGCGCAAACCGTGGAGCAGCGTCAGATCAACAATCTGCCGATCAACGGCCGCAACTACATCAACTTTACTTTGATCAATTCGCAAACCACTCGCGACGTCGCTCCCACCATTGGTCCGGCGCCCAACAGCGGACTGAACATCAGCGGCGCGCGCGCACGTTCCAACATGGTTAGCGTGGATGGCGCCGATTTTGGCGATAACTCCGTTGACGGCGTGCGCACCACCCTCTCGCAAGAGGGAGTGCAGGAATTCCAGATGATTCTGAGCAACTACAACGCGGAATACGGCCGAGCCACCGGCGGCGTGGTGAATATCGTCACCAAGGGCGGCACCAACGATTTTCACGGCAACGTTTTTGGATTCCTGCGGAACAGCGCGTTCCAGGCACGCAATCCGTTTTCCGGTGAAGTGGACGCGGCAGGTGATTTGGTTCCTGTAAAGCAGGCGTACACACGTGTTCAGACGGGATTGACCCTCGGCGGCCCCATCAAGAAGGACAAAACGTTCTACTTTTTCTCTTACGAGTACACGCAACGCGAAGAGACCGGCTTCTCGAGCATTGGTCAAGGCAATTTTGGCCTGCAAACGGTCGACGTACCTACCAGCCCAACAACGGTCCTTCCCGTACAACTGACACAAGCTCAGGCCAATGCGTTTAATACTCTTTTGCCGATCAATTCGACGCTGGCTTCGGAGTACGCCATCTTGATGGGCTCCGCTTCCAGCGTGGCGCTGAATCGTCTGGACTATGGTGCGGTGGCTCCGGCACTGACCGGCGGACTGGTGAATCCTGGCCCCGGCGCGCAATTCTCTATTCCCCTAGCCTGCCCGATTCTTCCCGCAGGGGCGCAAATCGGGACCGTCAATTGCGCCAACGTTCCGGTGAATCCGCTGGACCCCAACTATTCTTATGGTGTGGCGGGGTTGCCGACTTCCTTTGTGGGGCTGAATTCGCTTCGCGGCAACTTCCCCACTTCTGAGAAGACCAGCTTGTGGTCCGCACGCCTCGATCACGTTTGGAACACCAAGAACAATTCATTCCTGCGCGTAGGAGTGGCTCCTTCTTACGTCACCGGTATTCAGACCACTGCGCAGAACCAGACCTTCGGGCAAAACGCGGAGTCGCGCGTGGGCGTGAACTGGCTGCACGACGTGAATGCAACGTTTTCGCACACCACCATCGCCAGCGACACCATCTTCAATGAATTCCGTTTCCAATTTGCCCGCCGCAGCAACTATTTCGGCTTCTCGAATCTACCCGGCGGCTCAGACCTGGGCGTCAACATTCCCGGGTACGCATACTTTGGCCGCGAACCGTACAGCACAGTGAACCGCGTCGAGAAGCGCTTTCAGTTCACGGACAACGTCACCTGGACGAAAGGGCGCCACACCTTCAAATTCGGAGCAGATACCAACATCATCCTGCTGCGCCCGTCCGGTGGGCAGCAGATCTTCGAATTGGATTTCGGAGGCGTCGCCAACTTCGGCCCGCTACCAGCCTCCTCTTTTGGCTTGCCCGATTGCATCAGCCTGACTAGCGGGCCTCACAACGGCGCATGCGCGAGCGGCGAACTGGTGGTTCCCGGGGCCACGCCGTTGCAAGCTTACGGACTTGGCGTTCCCACCACGTACATCCAGGGCATCGGCACCTCTAACACGCCCTTCGACAATATTCCCTTCGGCTTCTTCGCGCAGGATTCCTGGAAGATCACGCCGAAAATTACACTGAACTATGGCGTGCGCTACGATGTGGAAATCACGCCGCTGTTCGCGCCGGCGACTTCGGTGAACGCGGCTGCGGAAAAGGCGCTGGGCGTCACGGAAGGCATTCCTCGTGACTACAAGAATGTGGCTCCGCGCATCGGACTTGCTTGGGACCCGCGCGGCAATGGCAAGACGGTGGTGCGAGCGAGCTATGGATTATTCTACGATCATCCGCTGCTGGCCATTGCGTTTGACTCGGTCACGGCCGATGGCGGTCGCTCCGTGCAACTGCTTTCTCCTGGAGGCCAGGCGTCTGCTTGTGGCTTGATTCCTTCCGCTGTGGCACCGGCGGGCTATCCCACTTGCGGCGGCGGTCTTGATGCTCCGACCAATCTGAACGGCTCAACGATTTTCCAAGGCGCTTTGAATGGCCTGCCAAGCATGTTCTATTTGCCAAACCAGCAACGTTTTGACCCGCTGGCGTCCGGCTCGCTGTTCGCGAACCAGAACTTTCTGCCTTCTCCACTGAACGGGACGACGGGGAATCCGGGATTCCCGCTTCCGATTCTTCCGTTCACGTTGCCGGTGCAAAGCAATTTTCGCTACGGGTATGCGCAACAGGTGAACCTGACGGTGGAGCACGTGATTGCGGGGAATTGGACGTTGAGCGTGGGGTATCAGGGAACGCGCGGTTTGCATCTGTACCGTCCGGTGGACGTTAACTCCACGAATCCTGTATTGCTAGCAACCAATTTGCAAAACGCCGATGCTGCCGGGCTTGGCTTCACCAGCCCGGTTACCGTGTCGGTACCAACTTCCGATGTTGCCGGAACAGCAACCAGCTGCGGTCTGTCGGTGACTCCTTCGGCGCAAGTTCCAATCCTTTCGCCAGGGGTATTGGGCATGCTGGTGAACTGCCCCGCAAGCATACCACTGGCGGGTAAACTCGTAGCCACGCCGGCATTCTTTAATTTCTTCCGGCCATCCGGCCCGAATCCGTCATTTGCGGGACTTGTCCCCGGCGGCTATGGCACGCAGGTGGCTCTGGCATCCGCGGCGGGATTTCCCACTGGGTTTGGCGTGCCGGTTCCGTTTAACAGCGTGGACGCGCAGGAATCGACGGGAAGTTCGTGGTACAACGCGCTGACCGTGAATGTCTCCAAACATTTTTCGAACCACTTTGAGCTACTGTCGAGCTACACGTGGTCGCATTCCATCGACGATTCCACCGACCTACAGTCCACACTCGAGCCGCAGGATTCTCGCTTCCCATTTCTGGAGCGAGCGAACTCCGTGAACGATCAGCGGCATCGCTGGGTGACCAGCGGCGTTTTCCAGACCTCTGCGCACACGCCGGGCGAAGGATTCATGCACGCTTTGCTGAGCAACTTTACGGTTGCTCCGCTGATCGAAGTGTCTTCCGGCCGTCCCTACAACGTGATTACTGGGTCGGACACGCGGCTGGATCTCGGCGCTTCACAGGATCGGCCGTCAGCTGGCGGACCCACTACTTCACCCTACATTCACGGAGCTTCGTTCAGCGTCGCGCAGTCCTGCTACGCGGACGATGGCAGTCCGTTCACCGTTCCGGGTATCACGCCACCGGCTGGATGCATAGGGAATCTTGGACGCGATAAATTCGTGATGCCCTTTTTCTTCCAATTCGACCTGCGCGTGTCCAAAGCGATCAACTTGGGCGAACGATTCCGCCTGGACCTGATCGCCGACGCGTTCAACCTGACTAACCACACGAATATTGCCGCGGTGAACCAGTTGTGCGATCCATCGTCGGGCACCACGTGCCTGGCGGGGCAGCCCACGGCATCCTACGATGCGCGACAGTTCCAGTTTGCTCTGAAGTTCAACTGGTAACTGCGCGGCTGCTGCGGTCGTTTGTTCGACGTTTAATACTGGGAAGGCCTCATGGTGGTGCCATGGGGCCTTTCTTTTCTTGCCACGCCTCGCGAGTGGTGCGTTGGTCGCGTCGCAAAAGCAGCAACGCTGGAGTTTTATAGCCCTGAGCAGTGTGTTTTTTTAGGCTGGTGGAGGATAATGGCGGAACTTACTCGTTCCTGATTCTCAGGAGGCACCAGAACTTTTCTCCATGCGTCACTGCGAAGAGCTTATTACGAACGTCACAGGCGCAGTGCCAGAATGACCACCGCGCCGGCACTGCCCATCGCTGCCCAGGAACTTCATCTGGCTTCTTCCTCGAAGCGCATTCCGGAACTCGACGGACTGCGGGTTTGGCGATTCTACTTGTAATCATCACCCATTATTTTCCGCTCTTCACACTTGCCAGAGATCATGTATTCCTGCGCCGGGTATTGCGGCTGTTCGCGCTAGGCTGGAGCGGCGTGGACCTGTTCTTCGTACTTTCCGGTTTTTTAATCGGCGGCATTCTGTTCGAATCACGCAATTCGCCGCGATATTTCAGGACTTTCTATCTACGACGCGCGCACCGCATACTTCCAATTTACTCATTGTGGCTTCTCCTTTACTTGCTGATCGCATCGACCTACCACTTCTTTGTTCCGCAAACTCCCATTGGGTCCGATGATCTGCGTCATTTTCCTTACTACTTTCTGTTCCTCCAGAACTTCTTGTTTACTAAGGCTCACCTGGAATTTATCTGGCTGGGCGCCACATGGTCTTTGGCCGTCGAAGAGCAGTTTTACCTATGCGCCCCCTTTGTTGTTCGCAAAGTACGTGTCCGTTCTCTGCTTATTGTGTTGGGATGCCTGGTGCTGCTTGCTCCACTCTTGCGGCTCGCGGTTTTTCTATTGATGCCGCAACAGATACTGTTGGTGTACTTTTCAATCTTCTGCAGAGCAGACGCGCTGGCTCTGGGAATGCTTGCTGCTATAGGAAGCAGTCTTCCAGAGGTTCGTCGCTATGTGCAGAGTCATCCAAATTTGCCGCGGAACCTGCTCATTGGTTCCGCCTGTGCTCTGACGTCTGTCGGATACTGGCCGTTAGGGCCTCGGGAAGTCATTTCCGGAACCCTCGGGTTCACCTGCCTCGCATTGTTCTATCTGTCTCTTTTAGTATTCGTGTTGTTGCGGTCCGGGTCCGCGATCGCGGGTGCAGCGCGATGCGCCGTTCGCGCGAGGTCCCTTTTCTGAAAAGCATTGCCTACCTGAACTCAGACCCCAGCGTCGCCAAGGTGCTGGTGCTGGCGCCACGGTTCCCCACCTTCTATTTGCTAAAGAACTACCAGAAACCGGTGGGCCGCTGGGGCGAGGAATCCATGCCTAATGCACGCGACACGCAGGTGTTGCTGCAAAACGTCTCAAGCTTCGGCATCACTCACGGGAATCTTGACCGACGCAATCAACGGATCTCCTCAAGATATCCAAGCCCAACGTCTCAGACGTGTGCCAGGACCGTTCATCCTCGCAGTTTCCCACACCACAGCAAGGCTGCGAACCGCTTTCAATCTTCGGTTTTCGGTTTGAATCTTGTTGGGTATGAGCGGTGAAGCTATGCCGGTTTAAAGCTCGGGCTGTTCGTCCGCGCTTGGCCGATTTCTTCGGCTTTCTTTGCCAGGACAAAATAGTGGAGGGCCAAGGGGCTTAGCAGTTTGCGAATGGTGTGGGACGCTTCCAGGCCCTGCCAGCGCCGGGGATTGTGATGAGCAATCACTGGGAATTGATGAACGGTTCCGTCAGTGCGCAGGATCGACCATCCCGCCGAGCGGATGCGACGCAGGACGTGGACGAACGACTGCCTGCGGTCAAACGGCTGGTCGTCGACATGGCTGGGATGGCGGAACCTGGAATAAACGTCATAGATTCCCATCAAATTTACATAGTTCGGGGTGGTCAGAAGTAATCTTCCTCCCGGCTGCGTCACCCGAAACATCTCTCGCAGAGCGCTCTGATCATCTGGAACGTGCTCGATGGTCTCGCAATCAATCACTCGATTGAAGGTGTTATCTGCAAACGGCAGCCTCTGCACATCTCCTTGAACCAGCCAAGTGGCTCGGTCGTTCACTTAATAGTATATACATCAGAAGTAGTATTGATTACAAGTAATAACGAAGAGCAACGCCCTTGTCGCTCGCCACTTACCTTGGGGTTCTGCGACAATTGTTGCTGCCACCATGGCCTCGCACGAAGACATCCGCAAAGCCGCGCAACTACTACGCTCGGGCGAACTCGTCGTATTCCCTACGGAGACGGTCTACGGGCTTGGCGCCAATGCGCTTGATCCCGCAGCCGTTCGCAAAATTTACGCGCTCAAGGGCCGGCCTGCCACCAGCCCTTTGATTGTCCACGTTTCCAGCATCGATCAAGCGCGCGAACTCGCGTCCGTATGGCCCGAAGACGCAGAGCGCCTGGCGCGCGAATTCTGGCCCGGGCCTCTGACCATCGTGGTCCCGAAGAAACCCGTCATTCCTAACGACGTTACCGCCGGTCTGCCCACGGTAGGCTTACGTATGCCGCGGCATCCCGTGGCGCTGGCTCTTCTGCGCGAGGCCGGATTGCCAATTTCTGCACCCAGCGCTAATCGCTTCACGCAACTTTCACCCACCACGGCGCAGCATGTTCGCGATGCCTTTGGCCACGACACGCCCTTTCTGCTGGATGGCGGGCCTTGCGAAGTTGGGCTGGAGTCAACGGTCATCGCGGTAACCAAGGACGGCCTTGAAGTGTTGCGTCCTGGGATGGCGTTTGTGGGCGATGCCGCGCCTGGCGGAGACGCCGCTTCAACGAAGGAGGCGGAAGAAAACGCAGCGCACCGTTCACCTGGCCAACACCACAAGCACTACAGCCCGCGAACGCGGGTGCTGTTGGTCAACCGCGGCCATCTGCCGCGACAAGGCCGTGGCGCCTATTTGTGGTTTGCGTATGACGCCAAAGCAGCCTGGAAACTGCGCATGCCGGAACAGCCGGAGGCGTATGCCGCGAAGTTGTACGGCGTGTTGCACGATCTGGATCGCGAGGGATACGACTGGATCGCGGTGGAACTGCCGCCGAATGCCGCGGAATGGGCTGCGATTCGCGACCGCCTGACGCGAGCCGCGTACTAAGGGACATAGGACGTTCATGCGGGACAGGACGCGCAGTTGTGAGTCCTGTAACCGCCTCGAATGACGCAGTTCGATATACAATGCGTGCATCGAAGTTCGGTTAGGAGATCCCAATGTCAGATTCGCCGAAACTGCGTCTCGCGCTATGGTTCGCGCTGCTGCTGGTCGCGATTGTGCTGGCGTTTAGCGTGGCAGGTCACGCGCGCCCGCGACCTGCGCAAAACACGGACAAACCTTTTGTGGTTGAGTACTACTACAAGACGAAATGGGGATACGCCGACGAGTTCATCACGCTGTTCCGCAAAAACCACTATCCGTTGCTGAAGAAACAGGTTGAGATGGGCCGCATGCTGAGTGTTTCTGCCGTCGCGCCGGTCTATCACACCACCGAAGACGGCCGCTGGGATTATCGGGTGACGATCGTGTACAAAAATGCGACGGTGGCGCACGATGGGTTCGATTCGAACGCTTTGATCAAGCAACTGTATCCGGATCAGGATACCTACAAGAAAGAAGAACAGCGCCGGTTCGAGATTCTCGTAGCCCATTGGGATCTGCCGGTTAAAGAAGTGGACCTTAACGCGAAGTAAAACTCACAGATTATCTAGAAAGAACTGCGTTACCCGTTGCATCAACACCCGACGTGCTGGCGGATCGGTCACTCCGTGGCCGCGCCCGGGGAACGCCATTACTTCGACATACTTACCGCTCTCGATTAGCTCATTGATCAGCGCGAGCGTGTTGGAATAGTGCACATTGTCGTCGCCGGTGCCGTGGGCGATCAGCAGTTTTCCCTCGAGCTTGCCGGCATTTTCGATCGGAGACGATTCGTCATAGCTGTGCTCGCGCTGCGGTATGAGCCCAAGGTAGCGCTCGGTGTAAATCGTGTCGTAGTAACGCCAGTTCGTCACGGGACCGCCGGCAAACCCGGCTTTGAACACTCCCGGCATATCAAACATCGCGTGCAGCGTCATGTGCCCGCCGTAGCTCCAGCCCCAGATGCCGATTCGCGTGCCGTCGACAAACGGTTGACCCTTCAACCATTCAACGCCGTCGCGCTGATCGGAGAGTTCCTGAGCGCCCAGGCGGTAGTGAATCGGCTCTTCGAACAGATGCCCGCGCCCCGCGGAGCCGCGATTATCGAGGGCAAAAATAATGTAGCCCTTCTGCGCCATCATCTGGTGCCACAGAAAATTGTTGCCGCCCCAGGCATTCATCACCACCTGGGCATGCGGGCCGCCGTAGGTGTAGACCAGCACCGGGTATTTCCGCGAGGCGTCGAAATTGGGGGGCTTGATCATGAAGCAATTGAACAGGATGCCGTCGTGGGACTTCACGGTGAGGAATTCGACCGGCGAAAGATGATATTGCTTGAGTTCCGGCACGCTGTTTTCGTTCAGCGTGGCGACCTTGCTGGCGGCGGCTCGGTATAAATCCTGCCGCGGCGGCGTTGCAGAATTGGAGAAGGTATCGATGTATGTAGCTGCGTTTGGCGCAAAGTTAGTGGCGTGGCTGCCGTCTTCCTTGGTCAACCGCGTGAAGCCCGAGCCATCGAGGGCAATGCGATAAAGATGGCGTTCGATGGGCGACTTTTCCGTGGCGCCGAAATAAACCAAGCCATTCGATTCGTCGACGGCGTCAACATGAGTGACTTCCCAATTGCCTTTGGTCAGTTGCGCGAGTTCCTTGCCATTCAGGTCGTAGAGATAAAGATGGCGGTAGCCGCTCCGCTCGCTGGACCACAGAAAACGGTTTGAACTTTTCAAGAAATGGAGATCGTCGCTGACATTGATCCAATACTGGTCTTTTTCCGTCAGCAACGTGGAAGATTTCCCGCTGGCGCTATCGACGAGGAGAAGATCCAGAACGTTCTGCTCGCGATTCAAACGCTGAATCGCAACGTGTTTGGAGTCGGGAAGCCAATTCACGCGTGGGATATAGATATCCGTGTTCGTGCCGATGTCCATCACGCGCGGTTCGCCTCCAGCAATTGCCGCCACCAGAACGCGGATCGCAGGATTGTTGCCGCTGGGCACGGGATAGCGCTGCAATTCTGCCTCGCCGGTGTAGGACTCGAAGTCCGTCAGGGAAAACTGCGAGACTTTGCTTTCGTTCATTTCGAGGTAAGCCACGGCGGAGGAATCCGGTGCCCACCAGTAGGCGGTGCTGATGTCGAGTTCTTCGGGATAGACCCAATCAAGCTCGCCTTCGCGAAGCTCTTCCGTGCCGCCGGTGGTCAAGGCGCGCTCTTTGCCGCCAGACGTGGGAACGAGCCATAGATTGTGGTCGCGAACGAAGCTGACAAATTTGCCGTCGGGCGAGATCTTTGCGTCGACGAGTTCTTCTTTTCCCGAAACGAGAACCTGGCCTTGCTGCGACTTCAGATCGAACCACGCGAGCGAAGTGGAACCCTCAAAAAGAAGCGCGTCGCCTGAAACCGACCACTGCACCTGTGACGGAGCGCGCCGGCCGAGCCCGGTGGCCTGCGACTGTTTGCCGGAGGGAGCGGGAAGCACGGATTCCAGCTTGTCCGCAGCAATCAGCAAGGAGCGCTGACCGGTGGAAGCATCCATGGCATAAAGGGCGGGCTTGGCTTCTTTTCCTGAGCCGGCCGTCTCGAAGAAGCTGAATTTCTTTCCGTCGAGGCTCCACGCAATGCCGCGCGTCAATCGTCCACTCAAACTCGGCTGTGCGTAGATGCGATCGACGCTGAGTTGCCCAGCTTGCGCGGAGGCGGGAGCGGCAGCTTGCTGGGCAAATGTGCCGGAAAGCGAGACGAGCAGAAGCAGTGCGCAGATAAACATTTTGCGGCTGAGCGGACGACAAAGCATTGAGCCTCCTGAAAAAGAACGTGACAAAGAGTTGCCCCAGAAGTTAGCGGGGACAATAACGAAAACCGTATCGCGCGATTGCCTTTAGCCTGGCGGCCAACGGAACGTGCGACCGCCCAAAAGATGCAGGTGAAGATGGAACACCGATTGTCCGGCGTCGCTGCCGTTATTGAAAACGGTGCGATACCCTGGGAGCAGATTGCGTTCCGTAGCGAGTTTAGCTGCAACGAGTTGCAGTTTACCAAGCACCGCCTGATCTTCCGCGGTGGCATCGTGCAGCGCGGCAAAATGCTTTCGCGGGCAGATCAAAATGTGCGTCGGAGACTGCGGGTTCACATCTTCAAACGCAAACACCTCGTCATCCTCATAAACCAGGTTCGCCGGAATCTTCTTCGCTGCGATTTTGCAAAACAAACAATTGGGGTCCATCACTTTACTCCTGAAGGCGCGGCTTCATCCAACCGCACCACAAACGGCGTGAAGCTTTCCTTGCTGCGCAGTTGGTTCGCATACTGCTGCGCGGCTTCTTCGCCGGAAATCTTGCCGACACGCACGCGATAGAAACTGCTGTCGCCCGCATCATACTGCTGAATGAAGATGGGCGAGTAGGAAGCGCTGAGGCGCTCGCGCAGGCGCTCGGCATTGGCGCGTTCGCGGAACGCGCCCACCTGCACCGTAAAGAATCCGGCGGTGACGTCGACATTGCCCAGCACTTCCAGGCGCACTGGAACAACGCCTGGTCCAATCGATTCGATTTCACGGGCCGCGGCCTGGGAAAGATCGATGATGCGATTGTCGACAAATGGTCCGCGATCGGTGATGCGCACCGTAGTAGTTTTTCCGTTGTTCAGATTGGTGACGCGCACCACGGTTTCAAACGGTAAAGTGCGGTGCGCGGCGGTCAGCTTATTCATATCGTAGATTTCCCCGTTCGAGGCGTGCCGGCCATTGAAAGGGATTCCGTACCATGAAGCATTGCCTTCTTCGCTATAGCCAACAGGAGCGGGCGCCGGCGGAGTCTTCGCATGCTTGGCGGGCCGAGGTGCCGCTGCGGCAGGGGGAGTTGCGGGATTGCTCTCGGCACCGCCGGCACTCTCCGTGGGCGCCGCAGAAGGCTGCGTATTTACGGGGGGATGAGATGAAACACGCTTTCCGCCGCACCCGGCACTGAACAAAGCGGCGGCGATCAGAATGGTTCGAGGAGCGAGCCGGTCAAAGGTCACGGTTTGGGTTCTTGGGAAGTTTTCTGGGCCCGAGCAGCGGCGCGTGCTTCGAGTTTTTTGGAAGCTTCGTTAAGTTTTTCGGAAGCCTCGCGAAGGAATTGAGCGGTGCGCTTTTCCGTTTCGGGCGCAACTTCATCTTCCATGTATTTACGGATGCGGGTGATTTCTTCGTCGAGACGGCGGCCAAACTCTTCAAATTTGTCCATAGGCTCCTGCGCCGCATAAACAAGCGCGTTTCCGGTATTATAGGAACGCGATTAAGTGGCTGCAAGGAGGAGTGTTGGCCCTTCCCTATCAGTGGCAGATGCGCGTTGAGCGCTTGAAGAGAATGTTTGGTGGGATGTTTGGCGGCGGAGAGAAGCGTCCGCAATTGTGCCCCGCGTGCGGCGCGCTGGTGGGAATCAATGCGACGCGTTGCCACGAGTGCGGAACGAACCTGCGGTTCGGCTTGGCGGCGTGGAGCAAAGGACTATCGGAATTTTTCGGCGGTCACGCCCCAGTAACCACAGCCATTCTAATCTTGAACGTAGTGATGTTCGGCTTGAGCCTGGTTGGAACCATGAAATCCGGGGAAGGCGGCGGCCTGAGCATCCTGTGGGGAATGGACAGCGGCACGTTATACCGCTTGGGCGCGTCTTACGGTCCAGCCATTTTTCTTGGCCACGAGTGGTATCGGCTGATTACGGCGATGTTTTTGCATGGCGGGCTGATCCACATCGGCTTCAATATGATGGTCCTCTTGGACCTTGGACCCATCGTGGAAGAGGTTTACGGTTCGGCGCGATATCTGTTTCTGTACATCGTAATGGGCGCCGTTGGCTTTCTTCTGAGTGCGTGGGCGGGTCACTTTTCACTGGGAGCGAGCGGCGCGATCCTCGGGTTGGTTGGACTGTTGATCGCGGTCACAACCAAGCGAGGGGGCATACAGATGAAGGAGATGCGCTCCCGCCTGATTTCGTGGGTGGTGACGATATTTGCCATCGGGTTCCTGTTTCGCGGACTGCGTACGGACAATTGGGCGCACTTCGGTGGCTTGGCCGCGGGATTTTTGCTGGGGAAAGTTTTGACGGACCGTGAGCCACTTCCCGGGCCGGAGCGCACACGGGCTTATGCGATGGGCTGGATTGCAGGAATTGTGTTGGTGGCTAGTTTTGTGATGATGTTCCTGCACTACGGCGATCGCATCCCGCAATAAGAAGCCTGTAGCTCAGGCGTTCACGCCTGAGGCATTCCAAAATCAGGACGAGTGCAGCCGGCGCGCGACAACCACGGCGTAGTGGAACCCAGAAATGGTGACAAACGCCGCGACCGCGTACGCAAGGTAATGCGTCAGCACTACGACGCGATCGGCAGGATACACAGCGCCCAGCAATGCAAAAAAGACCAGTCCAACCTCAAAAAAGGTCGTGGCTTTTCCAAGCAAGCTTGGGGGAAACGGCCGATAACCCTGAATAATCAGAATTACGGCTGCCACAACCAGTAGCAAGACGTCGCGGCTGAGCACCATGATGGTCAGCCACCAGGGAATTTTCTTCTCCATGGCAAGGGCCAGGAAGGACGACGAGAGCAAAAGCTTGTCGGCGATGGGATCCAGGTAAGCGCCGAGGGCGGATTGCTGATGGAGTTTGCGCGCCAGCAAGCCGTCGATGAAATCCGTACCGGCGACGAAAACCAGGACAATCAGCGCCCAGCGATATTCCTCATACAAAACTAAAATCAGGAACAGCGGAAGGAAGCCGAGCCGCAAAAATGTGATTTGGTTGGGTACCGTCCAGATGCGGGCTTTCATTGGAAGGAAAGGATAGCGCAGTTCAGGCGAATTGCGCGAGATAGTCGAACAGAGAGCGGCCGATTTTGCGCTGAAAGACGTCGGCCATCGAGGGGATGGAGCCGGAGGGCTCATCAAGAGAGACGCGTTCGACGCGGGTCATGGGGAAGAAAACCGTTGGAAGGCCAACGCGTTCGGCGTCGAGTTGATTGATTTGACTGATGAAATGATCGAAGGAGTTGAGGTCGATGCCGCGAACGGTAATGCCGCTGGGATTCAACGAAAGCAGAATGCCCCAGATTTTTTCCTTGGGGGAATGCAGGCTGACGACAACGATGGAGTTCGGTTCCATGGGGCAGCGGCTCTCGCGATACTTCCTTCAGCTTACCGCAGGACACTAGTGCACCGACGGAATTCCGTGCCGTGGTTTCCTGCTGCCCACTTAGCCGTGCCTGCTACTTCTCCAGAAACTTCCGGATGCGACGCAATTCCTGCGCGTACATCGCCTGCGTCACTCGGCCGGTCTGCGTATTCTGCTGGCTTGGGTGGTACACGCCAAACAAGCGTGGCAGGTTGTCGCCGAATTGCGCTTCAGCGCCGTGCGCAAACTTGTATCCGCCGCGCGACGCAATCTTTCCTCCCTGCTTCAAAATTTCCAGATAGGCGTCCCACGCGATTTTACCGAGCGCCAACACTGCCCTCGGCCGCAACACGGCAAGTTCGCGCTCCAAATATTCCCGGCAATTCAGAATCTCGCTTGGCAGCGGCTTATTCGCAGGCGGCGCACAACGCACCGCCGCGGCAATGTAGGCTCCCTTCAACTGCAAGCCATCTCCACGCTGCGAGGAAGTCGGCTGATTCGCGAATCCCGCTTCGTACAATGCTTTGTATAGAAAATCGCCCGAGCGATCGCCTGTGAACACGCGCCCGGTGCGATTCCCGCCATGCGCCGCGGGAGCCAGCCCGAGGATGAACAACTGAGCGCGCGCATCGCCAAAACCGGGCACAGGACGTCCCCAGTAAGTCCATTCGCGGTATGCGCGCCTTTTTTCTTGCGCCACTTTTTCGCGGTATTTCACCAGCCGCGGACATTTGCGGCACGCGCAGACTTCGTCGCTGATCGTCTGCAGCGCTTCTTCACTATTCACTTTTTTCCTTCAAGCGCCGCGGCAATCAGCACCGCCTGATTTTGCTTTTCGTCTTTCCGTCCGTACAGCAGTGTCACCGAGCCGTGCTCGCGTTCCAGTTGCTTCACTTCTTTCAGCAAGTCTTTCTTCTTGGATAGCTCGCCTCGATAGCGTCTCGCAAACTCGGCCCATTTTTCGGCTTCGTGCCCAAACCACTTGCGCAGGGCGTCGCTTGGGGCAATCTGTTTCATCCAGAGATCCACTTTGGCGCGTTCTTTGGTCAACCCGCGCGGCCACAGGCGGTCAACCAGAATGCGGTAGCCGTCGTCTTTCGCCGGTTGTTCATACACGCGCTTGATGCGGATCATTGTTCACCTCAGCGCAGCAGTTTCACGACCTCGTCATGCAACAGCCCATTCGTGCTCACAAACCGGCCCTTGTAAATCGTTCGCTCACCGTCCACGGTGGTGGCTTTGCCGCCCGCTTCCTCCACAATGATTCCCAACGGCGCCAAATCCCATGGCTTTGAGAACCAGTCCACCGCCGCTTCGATGGAGCCTTCCGCCACCAGCATGTGGTGCCAGAATCCACCGAGCGCGCGGCTATTGCGCGCGGAATCCGCAAACTGGCGAATCTTGGCGCGCGCCTTCAGATCCTTGTTCGTTCCGGTGCCTGACGTCCAGACCATCGCCTGGTCCATGCGCGCAATCTTCGAGACGTGGATTTGCTTGCCGTCGCGAAATGCGCCTTCGCCGCGGTACGCCCACCAACGTGTGCCTTGCGACAACGCGGGAGCCGTTACATATCCCGCCACGATCTCGCCCCCTTCTTCCAGCCCGATCAATGTTCCGAAAGTTGGTATACCTCGCGAAAATTCTTCCGTCCCATCAATCGGATCAATGATCATTCGGGTGCGGCCGTTGGTTGCTGGACCTGTAGGAACGTCAGCGGTGGTTTCTTCCCCCACAACATCGATGGCCAGCCCGCTGGCGGCGACCTTTGCGATCGCCATGGCTTCGATGGACTTGTCTGCCTTCGTCACCACGCTTCCATCGCGCTTCCGTTCAGCTCCGATCTCCAGTGACCGGAAATACTTCATGGCGATTGCTTCCGCTTCTTTTCCAATTGCTTCCAACAAAGACTGATACTTTGTCCGATAGCTCATTCGTTGATCCTTTTGGACATCAAATTAGAATTGCGCATTGCGTCTACCGATATCAGATGATCAGGAACCAAATTTGACAGCGTTTCATAGAAAACACATCATCCGTTTCACATCCAATTTAGAATCGCACCCAACATTTCTTGTTTCCCGATCACCGATCACTGATCGCTGATATCAGTAACCCAACAGCATGAATGCTCACATCCTGCAGCCGCTTGTCCATTTGACACGTTGTCCGTACCTCCCTAGCATACAAACTTATCCCTATGACTGCCCATTCCAACACCGGCACCGTGCTTGACCGCATCCTGGAAGCGCGCCGCGCCGAAGTGGATCACCGCAAACGCGTGCTGCCCGAAACGGCGCTGAAGTATGGCGTGAAGGCTGCTCCGCCGGTTCGCGATTTCGCCACTGCGCTTTCGCGCGATACCCTCAACGTCATCGCGGAGCTGAAGCCCGCATCTCCCTCGCGCGGCGTGATTCGTGAGCCCTTCGACCCACCTTGGCTGGCCAAGTCTCTGGAAGCCGCTGGCGCCGCGGCTCTTTCGGTGCTTACCGAAGGCGAATTCTTTCGCGGCTCTTTGAAGAATTTGCGCGACGCCCGCAAAGAAGTTGCGCTTCCGGCGCTACGCAAGGATTTCATTTTTGACCCCTGGCAAGTTTGGGAGTCCCGCGCGAATGATTCCGACAGTTTCCTGCTGATGGTGGTTTCGCTCAGCGATGAACTTCTGCGCGATTTGATTGCGCTCGGCCGCGAACTGCACATGGAGCCGCTGGTGGAAGTTCATACGCGCGCGGAACTCGACCGCGCCTTGGCCGTCGGCGCGCGCATTATTGGCGTGAACAATCGCGACCTGAAGACGCTTGAAGTGCACATGGAAACTTCCTACGAGCTCATCGAACACATCCCAGACGATTGCCTGGCTGTCTGCGAATCCGGCCTGCGCACCCACGAGGACTTGCAAAACCTCCGCGCCGCGGGCTTCGATGCGTTTCTAATCGGCGAACACCTGATGCTTGCGCCTGATCCTGCTGCCGCTCTGTTCCAACTCCTCAACCCCGCTCCGAGTGCGTAGCACCCGCATTACAACTGGGAGCTAGCATAAAAGCCAGCGCTGCATTGAAGAAGGAACAAACGATGAGGGGTCTGTCTGCGATCAGCTGTGACGCATCGGCTCGCTTCCAGTAAACTACTGCTATGGTCCGCGTCAAAATTTGTGGTGTCACGACCCCTGAGGACGCGTGTCTGGCCGCGGAACTTGGCGCTCACGCCATCGGGCTCAATTTTTATCCTGAGAGCCCGCGCTCCATCTCGCCGTTTGCCGCGCGCAACATCCTGCGCGAATTGCCGCCACTGGTATCGTCGGTGGGCATCTTCGTGAACTGGACGCCTGAGCCGGTCATCGCGCTCTCGCAAGCCCTGCGCCTTTCTGCCGCTCAACTGCACGGCGATGAAACGCCGCAAACGGTCGCGGAAGTAGCCAAGAAAATCCCGGTCATCAAAGCGCTACGCATCGAGAAGGGGAGCGCGCCGATCGGCCTTCCGCGCCATCGTGCCGCCAGTGCTTTTCTCCTCGACGCCGCCAGTCCTGGCCAATTTGGCGGTACTGGCGTTACTACGGATTGGGCGCAGGCGCACACACTTGCCGAATCGCATCGCGTCATTCTTGCGGGCGGCCTGACTCCAGAAAATGTTGCCGAAGCTATTCTGGCGGTACGACCCTTTGCCGTCGATGTGGCCAGCGGCGTCGAATCGCTTCCTGGTAGGAAAGATCCCGCCAAAATGCGTGCCTTCTTCGCCGAAGTGGCTCGCGCCAATCGCAGCCTTTAGCCAACGGCCAATGGCGGCCCTGCCCACCCCATGTCGCACTGCTGCCCGTGTATGCGACAATATTCGTTTCCATGAGCATACGACTCACCATCCCGGCTCACGTCCCGGGCCGCTTCGGTCCTTACGGCGGACGCTTCGTCCCCGAAACGCTGATGGTGCCGCTGTTTGAACTTGAGCGCGTGTACGAACTCGCCAAGTCTGATCCATCCTTTCAGGCTGACTTTCAGAATCTGCTGAAGAATTTCGCAGGGCGTCCCACACCGCTGCAATTTGCTTCGCGCCTTACATCGCACCTCGGCGGACCGCGCATTTATCTGAAACGCGAGGACCTGCTGCATACCGGCGCGCACAAAATTAACAACGCCATCGGCCAAGGCCTTCTGGCCGTGAAAATGGGCAAGCCACGCATTATTGCTGAGACGGGCGCGGGCCAGCACGGGGTCGCGTCGGCCACAGTTGCGGCGCATCTAGGATTGCAATGCACCGTGTATATGGGCACGGAAGATATGGCGCGGCAGGCGCTCAATGTGGCGCGGATGCGCATGTTGGGAGCCGAAGTGATTGGCGTGGAGTCTGGCAGCAAAACACTGAAGGACGCCATCAACGAGGCCATGCGCGACTGGGTGACCAATGTGCGCTCGTCTCATTATCTTCTCGGCTCCGTTCTTGGCGCGCATCCCTATCCAACCATGGTGCGCGATTTCCAGGCGGTCATCGGCCGCGAAGCACGCGCGCAAATTCTCGCTGCCGAAAAGCGCTTGCCGACGCACCTTTACGCTTGCGTCGGCGGCGGCTCGAATTCCATAGGCTTGTTCTACGAGTTTTTGAAAGATGCCGACGTGAAAATGGTTGGCATCGAAGCCGGCGGCCGCGGCAACAGTCTCGGCGAACACGCCGCACGCCTCGCTGCTCACCAGGGATTCACGGGAGCGCGACCCGGCGTTCTGCAGGGTACCTACACCTACGTGCTGCAGAATGAAGACGGGCAGATCGCCGCGACGCATTCGATTTCCGCAGGCCTGGACTATCCTGCCATCGGCCCCGAGCACGCCTGGCTGGCCGATCAACACCGCGCCGAATATGCCGCCGTGTCTGATCAAGCCGCGCTGGATGCCGCCAAACTGCTCTCGCGCACCGAGGGCATTATTCCTGCGCTCGAATCGGCTCACGCGCTCGCTGGACTGGTGGAACGTATCCCGCAACTTAAACCGACCGACCTGGTCATCGTGAATATTTCTGGCCGCGGCGATAAGGACATGGACACGTATAAGCGCCTGCTCTAAATTGGCCGAAAAATTATGACCATTGCGCCTGAACACTCGACCCGCATCTCGAAACGCTTCGCGGAACTTCGTGCGGCGGGCGAACTCGGCATCGTTGCGTACATTACCGCGGGTGACCCGACGCTCGCCGCAACGCTGCAATACGTTTTCGCGCTGGCCGAGGCGGGTGCGGACATCATCGAACTCGGCGTGCCCTTCAGCGATCCTCTGGCGGATGGGCCCACAATTCAGCGGGCCTCCGAACGCGCACTGAAATCCGGCGCCACGCTGCGCGGTGTTCTTGATCTTGTGCGTCGCATCCGCCAATCGAGCCAGGTGCCGCTGGTTCTGTTTAGCTATTTCAATCCCATTCTTCAGTTCGGGCTCGAAAAATTTGCTGACGCCGCAGCGGAGTCTGGCGCTGACGGCGTTCTGGTCACTGATCTCACGCCGGAAGAGTCCGAGGACTATCGCCGCATCCTGCAAGCGCGTGCCCTGGATACGATTTTCCTTGCGGCGCCGACTTCGACCGACGAACGTTTGCAGAAGATTGCGGTGTGCTCCTCCGGTTTCCTTTATCTGATATCGCGTACAGGCGTGACGGGTGCGAAGGACGCGCTGCCCGACGATTTGCCGGCGCTGTTGCGGCGTGCTCGTAGCTTCACGCAACTTCCGATCGCGGTGGGCTTTGGAATTTCGTTGCCGGGCCACGTTTCGGTGCTCGGCGGTCTTGCCGACGCAGCCGTGGTTGGCTCCGCGCTGGTCTCTGAAATTGAAAAGGCTGCTTCGGTTGACGCTGGATGCGTAGCGCTTCGCGAGCGCGTTCATTCGCTGAAAGAGGCAGCGCGCCGTGGCCTTTCTCGCCGCGAGGCCACACGATGAACATCGAAACAAGAGAGATCCCTCGCTTCGCTCGTAATGATAACTCGCGTGACCTGGAGTGCTGGGCGATCGGTGAGGCGGCCATATGAACATCGCGGATTGGCGGCGCCGGATGGACGAAATCGACAAGAAACTTGTCGACCTGCTGAACGAGCGTTCGCAATGCGCGCTGGAAATTGGGCGCATCAAGCAGGAGCAAGGTATCCCGATTTACCAGCCGGCTCGCGAGAATGAAGTGCTCACCAATGCCGAGAGCAACAATAAAGGGCCTCTTTCGCATGGCGCCATTCGACGACTCTTCGAGCGTATCATCGACGAAGCGCGTTCCGCCGAGCGTCTGGCGATGCACCCGGATTCTTCGGACGAGGAGTCCAAATGACTTTCAGTTTTTATAGTGGCCGGTCATTCGACCGGTTCGTTTTCCGCGCTGCGAACCGCATTTCAGGAGCTGAGGTTTAACCATGGTTATCGTGATGCACGAAGGCGCCACCGAAGAGCAGATTCAGCACGTGATCGACCGCGTGGTGTCCAGCGGCTTCGACGTGCACCGCTCGACCGGCGCGTCGCACACTGTTCTCGGCGCGGTCGGCGTTCACCGCGATTTCGATCATCGCGATTTTGAACTACTGGAAGGTGTGCGCGAGGTGGTGCGCATCACGCAGCCATTTAAACTGGCCAGCCGGCAGTTCAAACCGCAAGGCACCATCATCGACCTGGGCCGCGGCGTCAAAATTGGGGGCGACGAAATCGTTGTTGCCGCGGGACCATGCTCCGTGGAATCCCCGGAACAGATCAATGCGGTTGCGGAAGCCGTATTCAAGGCGGGGGCTAAAATTTTACGCGCCGGCGCGTTCAAGCCGCGCACTTCGCCCTACGCCTTTCAGGGCATGGGCGAAAAGGGGCTGCAACTGATTCGCGAGGCCGCCGACAAATATAAGTTGTTCGTCGTAAGCGAAGTGATGGACTTGTCACAGATCGAGATGATGAGCCAGTACGTTGACATTTTTCAGGTTGGTGCGCGCAACATGCAGAACTATTTTCTTTTGCGCGCTCTTGGGGAAATTCAGAAGCCGGTGCTCTTGAAGCGCGGCATGTCGGCCACCATCGAGGAGTTACTTCTCAGCGCCGAGTACATTCTCGCCGGCGGAAATTACAACGTGATCCTCTGCGAGCGCGGCATTCGCACGTTTGAAACGTATCTGCGCAACACGCTGGATATCGCCGCGATTCCCGTCATCAAAAAGCTTTCGCATCTGCCCATCGTTGCTGATCCTTCGCATGGCACGGGACGGCGCGACAAAGTTCCTCCCATGGCGCGCGCTGCCGTTGCGGCCGGGGCCGATGGACTGCTGATCGAAGTGCACAATGATCCCGACCATGCGCTCTCGGACGGTGCGCAATCCCTCACGCCCGTGGAGTTCGCTCAACTCATGACCGAAATTCGCATCATTGCGCCTGCGGTCGGACGACGCATCCCCTAATCATGGCGCATCTTATCCAACGCGCCACCATACTCGGCACCGGCCTGATCGGCGGCTCGTTTGCCAAGGCGCTGCGCAAATACACGCCGGATATTCACATCGCCGGCTGGGATCGCCGCGAAGTTGCGGTGGAAGCGGGGAAATCCGGCGCGGTGAACGAAGCATTTTCTGGACCGATGGATGCGGCACTGCGCGGGGCTGACCTGGTCTACATCGCGCTGCCGATTGGCGCGACGCTGGATTTGCTGCCGGAAATTGCTCGACACGCTCCCGCGCACGCTCTCGTCACGGATGCTTGCAGCACCAAATTTCGCATCACGACTTCTGCTGCTGAGTCATTTCCGGAGCAAGGCGGCCCGCTTTTTCTTGGCGGTCATCCGATGGCTGGACGGGAGCTTTCGGGCTTTGCGGCTGCGGACGCCGATCTTTTTCGCAACGCGTCGTATGCGCTTGTGGGCTCGAACGATGGAGACCGCGACCCGCGTGTTAGCGCGTTTGTGAAAATCCTGGAGAAAATGGGCGCTCGCCCGCTGTGGATTGGCGCGCAACAACACGATTACGCCGTCGGGCTTGCGTCGCATTTACCGCAACTTGCGACGGTCGCGCTCGGTTCGTTTTTGTACGATCGTTTGGATGAGAATGGACTGCCCATCACGCTAGCCGGCCCGGGCCTGCGAGACTCGTTGCGGCTCGCGGGAAGCCCTTATGCCACCTGGCGCGATATTGTGCTGACGAATCGGGAAGTGCTGTCTGCGGCGCTCGATTTGTTCGCGCGGCGTCTGGATGATATTCGCGAACGCCTCGGCTCACGCGATTTAGAAGCGGACTTCGACGCCGCCAACGAACTCTACAAACTCTTGCGCAGCCTTTAGTTTGGATACTTAGACACGCTTTTTTCTTTCGGCGTTGACGCTTTCAGGATGCCAGTTCAGCCGCATAAGCGAGAGCCGCTTCGATATCTGCTTTGGTGATAGCTGGATAATTCTGAAGGATTTCGGCGTGTGGCACTCCCGCCGTGACGTTATCCAACACCGCGGACACCAGGACACTCGTTCCTCGAATGCACGCGCGGCCATGGCAGACGGCTGCATTCACGCTAATTCGCTCTCGCCACATTTTCATGCCTCATCCTAACCACATTGCGGCGCTGCACGCTATCCTCGCGTTCAGTCAGCAAGCCTTGGTGTGGGAGCATGACACAGGCCGAAGGCTGTGCTACAAGAATTCCATGGATAAGCGGATCGCATCGGCTGACATGGCCATCGCCATTTTGCGCGATGGCATGACCGTTCTGATGGGCGGGTTCGGGCTATGCGGGATTCCTGAAAATTTAATTGCGGCGGTGCGGTGCAAGGGAACGAAGGATCTCACTATTGTGAGCAACAATGCGGGTGTGGAGGATTTCGGCATTGGCTTGTTGCTGCAAAATCACCAGGTCAAGAAAATGATCTCCAGCTACGTTGGCGAAAACAAACTTTTTGAGCGACTGGTGTTGAGCGGGGAGTTAGAGGTGGAGCTGAATCCGCAGGGCACGCTGGCCGAGCGACTGAGGGCGGGCGGCGCGGGCATTCCCGCGTTTTATACACCGACGGGATACGGCACGATGGTGGCGGAAGGAAAAGAGACGCGTGAATTTGACGGCCGCAGCTACGTGCTGGAGCGGGCGCTGCGCGGCGATTTCGCGTTCATCAAAGCGTGGAAGGGCGACCGCTGGGGCAATCTGATTTTTCGCAAGACGGCGCGCAATTTCAATCCGATGATGGCCACCGCGGCGGACTATGTGATTGCGGAAGTGGAACAACTCGTCGAGCCGGGACAACTCGATCCGGATCAGGTCCACACGCCGGGCATTTTTGTGAACGCCATTTTCCAGGGAATGAATTATATGAAGCGCATCGAAAAACGAACGATGCGAAAATTGTAGTGGCCGATCATTAGGCCGGTTTTTTGGATTTAGCTAAGAGCTCAAAACTTTTGACTGTGGACTGGCAATGCCGCTGACGGACGAGGAAAAACGGGAACGGATCGCGCGGCGAATCGCGCAGGAATTGCGCGACGGCTTCTACGTGAACCTGGGCATCGGCATGCCCACGCTGGTGGCCAACTATGTTCCCAAGGGCATGGATGTGATCCTGCAATCCGAAAACGGAATGCTCGGCGTCGGACCGTATCCGCTGGAGTCGGAGGTCGATCCAGACCTGATCAACGCCGGCAAGGAAACGGTGACGGAACTTGCCGGCACCTGCTATTTTTCTTCGGCAGAATCGTTTGCCATGATTCGTGGCGGTCACGTCGATCTTACCGTGCTGGGCGCGCTGCAAGTAGATGAAAGGGGCACTCTCGCCAACTGGGCCATTCCCGGCAAAATGTTGAAAGGCATGGGCGGCGCGATGGACCTGGTGGCGGGCGCGAAGCGCGTGTTCATCGCGATGGAACACGCCACGAAGGACAGTCAGGCAAAAATCGTGAAGAAGTGCACGCTGCCACTCACCGGCGTGGAAGTGGTCGACCACATCGTTACGGAGTTGGCGTTCATCGAAATTACTCCGGAAGGCCTGCTGCTGCGCGAGTTGGCACCCGACGCCACACTTGAGCAAGTCCAATCCCTGACTGAACCAACGTTGCGGCTTCCGCCGGGCGGACCGGGGCGCATGGCCATTTGACGGCGACGCGGATGAAACCACGACGAAAACCTGCGGCCGGCATTTCATCGCCTCGCGAAAAGCCGAAATTCCCCGTTATTTCCGAGGAGATGCAGCACTGGTCCGCGATGCTCGAAGCGGAAGTGGAGTCGTGGCCGGCCGTCACGTGCAAGCGCATGTTCGGATTTCGCTTTCTGTATCGACGGAAAGCCGTGTTCGCCGCGTTGCCTTATTCCCGCGGCCTTTTTACGCCCTCATCCATCCTGCTGAAATTCAATCCCATGCCCACCGGCTTGTTCCAACAAGCGCAGAAAGAGCCACGGCTGGATACCGGGACACGCATGTCTGGCAAAGGCTGGTTCTCGTTTGAATTGTTCAGCGATGCGGATGTGCGCGACGCGATTTGGTGGCTGAATCAGGCCTACGAAGCCGCGAAGAAGACAGCTGGCTCGAGAAAGAAAACCGTCCGGAAAAGGCGACAATGATGGCGCTTGTCGCGGACAGTGGACGCTGCGTGTCGTAGTTCCCTTCCCGCTAAGCCCTTTAAATAGAAGAACCTGATGCTCGAATAGTTGCCAGCTTTTGGCGAGGCGCCTGCTCCCGCTTCCTTGCGTGTGAAGGGAGAAGTCTACATGAAGGCTAAAATGTGGTGGGCAGGGATGGCGGCGCTTGGAATCGTTGGTGAAGTGATGCTAGGTGGGCTGGCACTGGGCCAAGAACCGCCGGGAAAGGAATTAGCCCAGCAGGATACGCGCGAGGCTAATCATAACGGAACGCGGATCGCCGACGGAGAGCGGCATGGATTGCCGCTGGAAGTATACGCGGTGGCGCCGGGGACGCGGTTCCTGGTCAGCTTGCAGCAGGAGATGAGCACCAAGGTTCTGCGGATGAACCAGGAATTTCATGTGCGGACACTGGAGCCGTTGGAGGCGGGCAGCGGGATTTACTTGCCGGTCGGGGCAGAGATTCGCGGTCACGTCAGCCGGGTGGAATCAGCGGGGATGACGGGCCGCGCGAAAATTTGGCTTACGTTCGACGAGATTCGAACAAAGTTCGGGAAGCTGCCGATTGTGGCGGAGGTGATGGCCGTACCGGGGGATCACAGCATCAAGTCCGGGCCGATGCAGGAAGGTGTGATCGAGGGGCGCGGAGGAACGCAAAAAGATGCGGCGCAGGCGGCTGCAGCGGGCGCGGCCATGGGCGCGATTCAGGGAGTGAAGGCCAAGAACAAGAAGGAAGCGGCGGAAGGCGCGGCCATGGGAGCATTGGAGGCGTACCTGACGGAAGCGGGTCGCGGGCAAGAGCTGGAATTACCGAAGGGAGCGAAGTTGGAATTGGAGCTGGAGAGAGCGCTGTATCTGGTCAGAGAATGAAGTGGCAAACGGCAAACCATGCCACCTCCCCCTGTTTCTTCGTAAGTGCGAAATCAAAATGAGTTGTGTGCATCAACTAGCGCAGGAGACGAAGATTGGGCAAGCCAGCCATGGAAGGAATATCGCGAGGATCGATCTGCACTCTCGCGCCGGTCAGAGCAAAACGATATGTGATGCCACTGACTGGTCCGAGTACGGTCATGGCCGTCGCACCGGTATATTCGAAGACAGCGCTGTGCGCCATGGGCGCGGTGCGATGATTCGCTTCCGCTAATTTTCCATTCGTTGTAGCTAAGGCTCGCCTTTGTCCGCAGCATGCCATGATCTTCTCCTCCTAATCCTCTTTATAGTTGGCCTGAACACTGGTTGGTGGCTCGGGCCTTGATCGAATGGCACCGGCCTGCTCCGCCAGGATGGCGCCGCCGGAAAATGCCAACCACAGCAGAATTCGCTCGGTTACTGTGGAACCGATGAGACAGGCAAAGGGCACGGCAACCCAAAGACTGAGACAATAGAAGCAATCGAGCAATCGTCCGAACTGACCATCGCCTGCCGCCCGGCGTATGCGGGCGACGGCATCCCAGGGGCCATCTTCGGCCTGGAAGAGATGAGTGATTCGCCAGACGCAGAGAACGCCGAGCAGCAAACGATAAAGGTCAGTCAAGGCAGTAGGCCTGTTACTTTTTCGGGGCCGCCGCTACCAGGCAGAAGCCGACGAATTGGCTATTATTCGTCCAGTCTGTGTAGCAACCGACGATTGTGCGGTCACTGGTGAAGAGCTGGATGGTGTACCCGCAAGCAGGCAGCCCAGCGGTGTTGTAGGTCCACACACCGGACTTGGTTCCGCTTAAGGGCAGAGACGGACTGGGGTAGGAAAGTCCGTTCCCCGGCACTCCGTCAATGGAGAAACCGGAAGCGGGTGAAGGAGTAGGCTCAGCCTGAAGGCTGAAGCCACCGATGTGCTCATCGGAGACGCTGTAGGTGCCACAAATTGTGTCGCCAATGGTAAATGTCTGGCAATTTGCAGCGGGAATGCACGGGCCGACGCCGCCGGGCATGTAACCGGTGATAGCGAGCGAAGCGAGTGGCGCGGCCTGATCGAGATCGATGACCACACCTTGCCTGGTGGTACCGTCGAGGGTGCAAAGGATGGAGCCGGCAGGATACTTGGTAGTTAAGGTGGAATCCCAGGCCGTGACGGAAATCAACCAGGTCCCGGTCTTGGGGGCGCTGTTCCACACGCCAAGCAATCCCTGGAGAGAGATGATGCGCCAACCGGCGGGACTGGGGTTGGTTTCCTGATAAGTGAAGAAGCCGCCGATTGCATTTTGGGACAAGCTGCCGCTGGTGACGGGTCCGCCACCAATTTGCTGAGTATAGGTGAGACCGAACGGGTCCGTGACGATTTGAGGACTGCCAAGCAGAGTGTTGGTTGAAGTATCGATTTCCTGAACGGTGATCTGGTATTGCGGGAGATTGACAGGTGGAGAAGTGAAGAGCGGTGCGCCGGGGATTTGACCGTAAATGTAGACGGTGGAACCAAAGGGAGCGTCGCTGGAGCCGGGGTAAGCCCAGCCGGAGGTCTGGTCGATACTGCAGATTGGCACTGCGCAAATAGAAGTCAAATAAGGAGTGAAATCGCCGATTTGCGAGCCAACACCGGGATTAACAAAGATCAAGGTTTCGAGGCGATTTCCCCATACCGGGACGTAATTGGGATCCCAAGATGGTGGAGGCGTATCCCAGGAGAGGATCGCGCGAACCTTGGCGGTGACTGGACCTTCGCCGCAGGGCTTGCGATGCGAGTTCAAGTCCACGGGCAGGTAGACAGCATAGCTGAGACCTTCCTTGGGAATCGCCGCGATGTCATAGACAGTGACCGAGGGAGTGCCGGCCCATTGCCAGCCGGTTCCCCAGTCGATCCAGAACGCGACGAATTCTTTGCTGCCTGACGTGCAGGGATTGCCGAGATAGCCGGATGGGAGCTTGATTTCCAGTGTTCCGACGAGAGCATCGGGCGAACCAGTGCCTTCATCGAGGCCGATGCACTGGAGCTGCTCGAAGTCGGTGTTGCCGTTGGTGTTTTGCAGAGCCGCAATGACCGCGGAAACATCGACGCCCAGCGCGGTAAAGTACGCGCTCATGGAGGGAAGTTTCGAAGGATTGAGGACGGCTTGTTGTATGGATTTGTGCAGGAAACGGTGAGCCGGAACTTTCGAACTTGCGTATTCGTTCTTTAGTTCCGCGGCGGTGAGTGCTTTCGGTGGTTGCAACTTCACGGTGGCAGAATCTGAGACCATATCCGCAATCGCGGGAGGCAGTTTCACTTCGCCGGCCTGCAACAGATCCGGGAAGTCAATGATGTACTTGAAGCCTTCAATCTGGATTCGCGTCTGGATGACGTTTCCCCAAACGGGAGGCGTTAAAGGTCCGCCCGGTGGAACATTCCAGGAGAGGATGGCTCGGACTAGGGGCAAGTTATTTATGCGGCAGAATTTGGTGTGTGGCTGGATCACGACGCTGACGGCATACTCCAGCGGCTTTGCGCCAGGGATGTCGTAGACGGGGAAGCTGGTGGTTCCCTGCGGGAGCCATGTGACACCGTTGTCGTAGGAAAGAAAAAAACTTACATATTCGCGCGAGCCATTGGTGCAGATGCCGCCGTCGTATCCGCCAGCCTGCTTGATCCAGACCACACCTTCCAGGCGGTGGAGTTGCGGATTGTAACCGACACATTTCAATTCTTCGTACGAGCTGTTGGAGACGATCTTTTTGACGGGCTTGAACGGGCTGTTCTCCAGAGTTCCAAAATAATTGGGATTGGAAAGCAGCAAGGGAAGGAAGCGCTTTCGTTCGTTTTCAATGTGCAGTTCGCTGGGCTTTTCGGTGGTCATACAATACTCCTTATGCGTAGTCGTTTTTAGGAAACCTCGCTCGCGAACTCCTCAATAGGCAGATTCCGAACAGAACTCCGGTTTCCAGGGTTGATCCCATTGCGTGGGCAGGAAAATGGGCGCACTTTGACCTTCGCTCGTTGTGCGAGGCGGCGGATGAGGTCATGGAAGGTAAAAGACGCCGACTATTTTTGACTAGCTGTTGGAGTTCCCATCCGGGTGGGGCTTACCAACGGGCAGCCTCCATTTGCGCCCAAGAAACGGGGCATGTAGGGTAGTGGCTCGAGCGAAGGAAACGTTTCAAGAATTTAAGGATTGAGCCTGTGTGAGAAGGAAGAAGGCGGGCGCTGCAAAGCGGCGAGAATCTTGCCGGGGCGAACTTGGCAAATTGGGAAGGAGATTGCTAGAGTCGAAGAACCTGCCCAAAGAAGGACTAGACGTGATATTGGTAAGGTGAGGCCGAACGCATGGCAGAAGAGCAACGAGCAGTGCGCACCGTGGAAACCGGGGAACACAAAGACCGCATCCTGATTGTCGAAGATGAAGACAATGCCAGGAAGGGTTACGAGCAATTGCTACAACGGTGGGGATACGAAGTGCTGGGAGTGGCGACGGCGGAAGACGCGCTGGCGAAATTTTCGAATTTTCAGCCCGACACACTGATTGCCGACGTGGAATTGCCGGGCATGAACGGGCTGGACCTGCTGAAGCAGCTTGGGGAAGAAATCCGCGACGTGCCGGCGATCATCATTACAGGAAAAGGAAGCGAAGAACGGGCGGTGGCAGCGATTGAGTCGGGCGCGTTCTGGTACATCGAAAAGCCGCTGAAGGGGCCGGTGCTGCGAGCGTTGCTGGACCGGGCGCTGAGCAAAGCGCGAGACGCGCAGAATTTGCTGGTGCTGCAGAGGCAGTTGCGCGAGTCGGGGCGGCTGGGAGAGTTGGTGGGCGGCTCGAAGGCCATGCAGGAAGTGATGCGGATTATCGAAACGGCGGCACCGAGTTCGGCTTCGGTGCTGATCACGGGAGAGACGGGCTCAGGGAAAGAGATCGTTGCGAGAACGCTGCATAAATTGTCGCCGCGCGCTGGCGGCCCATTTGTCGCTATCAACTGTTCGGCAATTCCGGAATCGCTGATGGAGAGCGAGATTTTTGGGCACGAGCGCGGGGCGTTTACGGGAGCAGCCGAACGCCGCATCGGGTGTTTCGAACTGGCCGATGGTGGCACGCTGCTGCTGGATGAAATCGGCGAAATGCCCGCGCCAACGCAGGCGAAACTGTTGCGCGTGCTGGAAGACCGCAAAGTGAGGCGTCTGGGAAGCAAGGTGGAGACGCCGGTGGATGTACGGGTGCTGGCGGCGACGAACAAAGATCCGGAACAGGCGGTGGCCAGCGGAACGATGCGCCAGGATTTGTATTTCCGGTTGAACGTGTTTCACATTCACTTGCCGCCACTGCGCGACCACAAAGACGATATTCCGCCGCTGGTGGAATACATGCTGCGGGACATCAACACAAAACACGGAAAGAACGTGCGGGGAATCGGAGCGGAAGTGCTGGACATTTTCATGGGGCACACGTGGCCGGGAAACATACGGGAATTGAGGAACGTGCTGGAACGGTCGGCGATCATGTCGGAAAAAGATCTGATTTCGCGAGCAAGCCTGCCGGGTGAGTTCGGAAAGATCGCGGCGAAGGGGCCGAATGATCTGTCGTCGATCAAGTTTCCGATTGGGACGACGGTGGATGCAATGGAGCGCGAACTGATCGTGCAGACACTGCAGGCCACGGGGAATAACAAGACGCGAGCGGCGGAATTGCTGGGAGTGAGTTTAAAGACGTTGCACAACAAATTGAAAGAATACGGAAGCGATCGCAACGAAACGGAGTCGTAGAGAAGTATGCAGCTGGGGCTGCGGACAAAACTGACGCTGATCATGACCGGTCTGGTGCTGTTCACCGTGACGGCGCTGTCGCTGATTTTCCTGGAACAATTATTGCAACGAGTGCTGTTCGAGACCGACCAGCGCGCGCATGAACTGGTGCGCGACGTATACGATTCGGCAGGGCATGCGTTGGAAGACGCGCGGCAGCGAGGATTCCTTCCGGCTTCCAATGAAGAAGAAGACACCCACGACTATGTGAGGAAGGCATTTGAAACCAGCGACTGGCTGGAGGCGCGGCTGAAATCGTCGACGGACGCGCCGTGGGTCTATGAAGTTTCAATCGTGGACCGGGATGGAGAAGTGCTGGTGTCGAGCGACCCAGCCGCACCCGGCAAAGTGGCATTGCGGCGGCCTCCGCTGGCGCAACTGGTGCAGAGTCCATTCATCAAGCAAGTGCGGATTCTGGCAGAGAAAGGGTCTCCGCATCTATACGAAGTGGATTACCCGTTCAAGGTTCGCGGAGAGCCGTTCGGAGAAGTGCGAGCGGTGGTGTCGACGGCACTGCTTCTGGACAATATCCGGTCGCAATTGCGCAGGTGGGCGACGCTGGTGGGAGTGGCCGTGGTGCTTTCCACGATTCTCGCAGCGGTGGTAGCGGGGGCTGCGCTGGCGCCGATTCGCGACATTCTGGCGCAATTGGAGAGGATATCGGCCGGAGAGTACGACGCACCGCCGACGACCACGCAAGAACGCGCGGGAAGCACTGACGAACTGGGACAGGTGCGCCGAAAAATCGTGCAGGTGGGGCAACAGTTGCGCGGGGTGCACGAAATTTTCAGTTCGTTGCGCGAAAACATGAATTCGGTGATGGCCGGTCTGGAAGACGGGCTGATCCTGTTTACGCGAGATGCGCGCGCCGTGATGGTGAGTCCGGCAGCTGAAAAGTTTCTGGGTGCGCCGGCTTCACATTTTCTTGGGAAGAAAGTGACGGACATTTTTCCGCCAGGACACGCGATGTATGTGGCGCTGCATCTGGAAGGCGGGGAGTTACAGGACATCGCCACAGAGACAGAGTTGGAAACGCAAGATGGACCGAAGCGCATCAGCATAGGAGTGCAGGAAATTCAGGGAGCGGGAGAGAGGATGGGGGCGCTGGTAACGTTGCGGGACCTGGATTCCATCGAGAGCATTAACACGCAATTGCAGGTAAGCGAACGGCTGGCGGCGGTGGGGCGCATTACGGCGGGAGTGGCACACGAGGTGAAGAATCCGCTGAATTCGATGCGACTGTGGCTGGAGAATCTGAAGGAATCGCTGCCACCGGAAACGGATGAAGGCGCGCTGCAAGCGGTGAACGTGCTGGACGCGGAAATCGACCGGCTGGACGCGGTAGTGAAGAGGTTCCTGGATTTCTCGAGGCCGATGGACGTGCGGTTGGAGCCGACGCAGCTTTCAGACTTGCTGCACGAAGTGCTGGAAGTGGCGCAGCCGGAACTAGACCGGGCGAAGGTGGAAGTGGCGCGCTTGATTCCGATCGGGATTCCGGACGTATTTGTAGACCGGGCGCTGCTGAAGCAGGCGGTGCTGAACCTGGTGCTGAACGCAGTGGATGCGATGCCGCAGGGCGGACAATTGCAAATGACGCTGAGCCGGCGAGGAGACATGGCGGAAATTACCGTGGGAGATACGGGAAAAGGCATTCCGTTGGAAAACCGGCAGAAGATTTTTCAATTATTTTTCACAACGCGGCCGGGAGGAAGCGGCATCGGATTAGCAAGCACGTTCCGAATTGTGCAGCTGCATAACGGTTCGATAGACTTTACTTCAGAGGTGGGACGGGGAACGACGTTCCGAATCGAGTTACCGCTAGCCGCGTGAGCAAGCCGAGAAACGCAACTCGGGGAACCATGGGGAAAATGAATATAGGGCCGAAGACCTTTTTGCTCGCGTTGTGCGCGTGCGTGGTGTGGTGCGGCGGTTGCTTCACGAAAAAACCAGCGACGGTGCACATGACGGGAATCGTACTGGCACATCCGCTGACGCCGAGCGGTGTGGCCAGCGAAACTGCGGGAGAGGCGCCGGACCTCGAGATAGAGAGCGTGGAAATGCCGCCCAGGTTGGCGGCTCCACGCGGCGGACCAGCCAGGCCTCGAGTTGTGGCAGCACCTCCCGTGGAACCTCCGCCGGTGGAGAAAGCGGCGGAGCCGATGATTTTGCCGGACCTGACGGCAGACCAATTGAATGCGGCAAAAGCGGAAACGCAGCAAAGCCTGGACGCGGCCGAAGCGAAATTGGGGGAGACGCAGGGAAAGCAACTGAACGCGACGCAAGAAGACGTGGCATCGAAGGTGCGCGGGTTCATGGAGTCGGCGCGGGAAGCGATGAAGAACGGGGATTGGGTGCGAGCGAAGAATCAGGCGAAGAAAGCGGAAGTGCTGGCGATGCAATTGACGGCGAACCAATAGCTGGTTGTCCGTCACAATGCGGGTTGAACGCGCTGGGCTAGAATATCGGCATGAAAAAATATGACGTAGTTGTGGCGGGCGGTGGATTGATTGGCGCGTCCATCGCATTCGAACTGGCGCAAGCCGGGTTGCACGTGGGTGTGTTTGACGCGCGTGAGCCGGGGCGCGAATCATCATGGGCCAGCGCGGGAATTATTTCGCCGTCGCCGGAAGGCCCGGGAATGATTCCGCTCGTGGTGCTGAGCAAGTCAAGCGCGGCGATGTATCCCAAATTCATTGAAGCGGTAGAGCAAGCGTCGGGACAGAAGGTGGAATACCGGCCCGACGGAGCGATGGAGCTGTTCTGGGAAGGCGACGTGCGCGAAGAAATCAGCACGCTGCTGGCGGTGTATCACGGCGTGGGCTTGCGCGCGGAAGCGTTGACGGGAGAACGGGCGAAGGAACTGGAGCCCGGGTTGATGGACGATGTGCAAGGGGGCGTGCTGCGGCCCGACGAGAGTTCACTGGATAACCGGGCGCTGACGCAAGCGACGCTGGAAGCGGCGAAGCGCAAAGGCGTTGACATTTTTGCGGGCCATGGCGCAACGGGAATCTGGAAAGAGGGCGGGCGCTGCAAGGGGCTAGTGCTGAGCAACGGAAACGTGGAAGCGAAGTGCACGATCGTCGCGGCTGGTTGCTTCTCGGCGAAAATCGACGGCGTGGCACCGTATGCTCCGGTATCTCCCGCAAAAGGACAGATGGCGGTGCTGCGATGTGAGGCAGTAAAGATCCAGCACGTGCTATGGTCCGAGAACATTTACCTGGTGCCGCGAAATGATGGTCGAATTCTGGCCGGCTCGACCATAGAGCGAATCGGATTCGACCACGACGTGACCGCAGGCGGCATGAAGAAAATCATGAATGGCGCGATTGAACTGGTTCCAGCGTTGGCTATGGCGCGAATTGAAGAGACTTGGGCAGGGCTCAGGCCGGATTCGCCGGATCACCTGCCGATTTTGGGGCCGACCGATGTGGAAGGGTTGCTGATGGCGACTGGGCATTTCCGTAGTGGGATTTTGCTGGCGCCAGTTACAGCGCGGCTGATGCGCGAATGGATTACGACGCAAAAGGTGAGTACGGATTGGGAGCGGTTCAGCCCGATGAGATTTTTGGAGGCGCAGGCGCAGGGGGCGTAGGAAGTTTTCAGTCGTCAGTATTAAGTTTTAAGTTCAACCCAAGAGCGGACCGCTTCAGAAAGCGGTCCCTACGCAAGCGAAGAGAGATAGACAGATTCGAGACGAATCGGTGGGGCGATTCGCCAACAGCAGATCCCTCGCTTCGGGATGACATGTCGGTTGGGGCGTGAGAGACAACAGGGTTTCACACTTCTGCGCTGCACACCACTGTTTTACACACTACTGCGCTAGATGCTACTGCACCAACGATTAACGGAACCGAGTTAACGGGCACGCCGAAAAGCGGCGGCGAGCCGCCGCACTCCACATGGGATTAGTTTTGGGGAGTGGTTTGCTGGATAACGACTGTGCTGGGCTGGCCTACGTTGGAATAGTGAATCTGGTTGGCGTCGAGTTGCAGGTCGCGTTCCAGAACCAAATCCATTGAGGAGCCACGCGGCAGTTGCGCATCGGGCCCGCGAGACAGCAGCACAGCGGCAAGACCGGCAACTCCGCCAATTCCCGCGCCGATTCCGGCACCTTTGCCGCCATCCGCGATTGCGCCAATGCCGGCGCCAGCTGCGGTGGTCGTCGCAATCGTTTGCGCATCTTTTCCTTTGCCGCCAGGACCGGTGATCTTGCCTTCCGAATCCGTTTTCGTGTTGCTTCCGCTGTCGGTGCTATGGGGCGCGGCGTTCAAGTCCACAGTGTAACCGTTGGGAAAAATCATGGTGTTCAGATGGATGCGCAGCTCGCCCTTGCCCTTAACGTGGCCGGGACGCTTGGAATCGGTGACCTCTCCGCGCAGGTAAGAACCGACGGGGACAACGACTTTATTGTTGATGGTGATGGGGAAAGAAGTGCGGAAATAGACGGAGTCGCCAGGCTTGGCGGAGGCCGTGGAAATACCATTCTCGAGAATCACGCCGATACGGGTACCGGACGGGACAAGCACGACGTCTGTGGAAGGAGCCTGATGCGGCGCGGGCGCGGTGGCTGGCGGAATAGCAGGGGGTGGAGCGTCGGGCTGGGGACCTTCCGGAGCTTGGGCAGAGAGTGAGCCTGCAAAGATGAATAAACCAACTGTGAGCAGCAGTGGGACCCGAGATCGAAGCTTCACGTCACCCTCCTCTTTGTGCTATTCGGATGCGAGGTGCCAAGGCGCGGGATGCCTGGGGACATCATAGCGGAGTGGGTATGCAGCAGCCAGCGCAGTGTTGTTGAATTGACGGGAGATGTGCGCACAGATAGGCTGAGCGGGCAAACCAGGAGAAGGCTGATGGCAAAACTAGCGCTGATCTACGGAATGAGACTGCTGCCGGTGGACGATTTGGGAGAAGTGAAAGAAGCAATGGTGGTGCTGAAGAACGGACGGACCGCACGCGTGGCGATGCATTTGATAGAAGGCAGCAAGGAAGAGATCGAGAAAACGTTTCGGCAGTCGATTGACGCGTTTTTTGAGATGTATCCGGAGATATGAGAAGCAGTTTTAAGTTGTCGGTTTTAAGTTTTAAGTAAAAAGGGATCAGGAACCGAAAGCCGAGGCAAATTCGGCGAGAAAGCAAAACCTGCACTCTTAAGAGGCAAGGGTGCGGCACCCGTGGAGAAAACTGCAAAGCGCCCGCCTCGGAAGGCGGCCGCTACAAAGGCGGGACACAGGCTGAAGCCTGTGCTACTGGGGGCTACGCGCCGAATTGCGGTTTACTTAAAACTTAGAACTGATTACTGAAAACTTTGCTTAGCGGTTGCCGAAATTTTCGGGATCTTCGTTGGGGTCGCCCAGATTGTCGTTGATTAGGACCGTGGATTGGCCGGTGAGTTCAAAACGCTTGCGGCACTTGTAGCAGGCCACCAGGTCGTCAAGACGAACCATGAAAGAAGTAGCTTTAGCAAATTTGCGGCGATCTTCCTCGCTGGCGCCACGCGGCAATTCTTTTTTCTTGCGGCTGACTTTCCAGCGCACCGGAGCTTCGAATTCACCGCGGCAGCTTGGACAGACCAGCTTGACCTTGCGCGTCTCTTCCTTCTCGATATAAAAAGCCTTCTCGTCCATTACGCCTCGACCACCTTCCCGAAAGTTTCGTCCATTGTAACAAATTCGAGGCCCAAATCGCGCCAGCGAGGCAGCCAATATTCGAGCGCAGCGAGAGTGCGCGTGCGGTCGGCATTCTGCTGGCGAAAATTGCCGTCGTGGAGGCACAGAATGTCGCCACCCGTCCCCTTGGAGGTTGAATCCCCCGGTTTTCCGTGGCTCTTCGGCCCGACTGAAGCAGTGCCCCGCCGCTTAACGTGATCGGCAATGGGTTGAAGACGAGCCTTCAACCATTCCACAGGCTTGGCATGCCAGTCTCCGGGGATCAGCGTCCACATCACCATGCGCATGCCCTGGCGATGTACGATTTCAGAAAGCCACGGGCTGCGGTAACCGAAGGGAGGACGGAACCACACGGGAGCAGCCCACGCGGCGTGCTGAATAGCGTCGGCGCAGCGCAGTAGTTCCTGATGCGTTTCTTCGGGGCCACAGAAAAAGAGATTGGGATGCGAGTCGGTGTGGTTTCCAAGGACGTGGCCGCGGGCGGAGATTTCCTTGACGATGGCGGGACATTCTCGAGCGAATTTTCCTACTACGAAGAAGGTGCATTTGGCATTGTGGCGGGCGAGGAGATCGAGGAGTTGCGGAGTAATGGCAGGATTGGGTCCGTCATCGAAGGTGATCGCGAGCTGGCGTGCGGCAGCCGTCTGGCGAATTGTTGGACCGAAAAGTTGCGAGCGAGCATTGACGGCACCGTAGGCAGTCAGTCCGGCGGCGCCAAGCACGACCACGGGCGCGGCAATGAGAACAGGATGCATCGCCAGCATTCTCGCACGAGAAGCCGGCGAGTGGAGAGCCTCAAGGAAAGCGCCACGCTTGGGCTGGGACTTTGTGCCGTCCTTAGAGTATCTGGTGGCGGCGCCCGAGAGCGTAGCCTACAAGGCTGCCGACGAGTACTGTGGCACCGAAGAACCAGCGCCATTCAGGAATGCCGACCAGGCCCACGATCAGCATCCCAATGACGACTACCAGGCCGATGGGATGGCTGGTCCAGATGCCCGCGCCGAATTTACCGTAAGGAACGACGGCCATGGTGTGAAGATCATCATTGACGGGAGCGACTACCTGGCCAAAAGGGTGACGACGAAAGGTAACGTAGGATTTCATGGCTTGCTCTCCTTTCAAAGGGCCCCCAACGAAGGGAGTGACGAGGTGGAATGTTGCGGGCAGGGCTAGGACGGCGTGCTGGTGGCTCCCCCCGGGCCTATTCATTGGACGCCGCCGAACGGTTCGCGGTTCCCGGAGTACGGGCGGAAATCATGAAGGGTCAACCGCGTCCAGTACTGATCGTGCCGAAAAACCTCGCCAGGTTCAGCCCACCTTTTCCGGAAGGCTACGGCGGGATTTCAAGTCGGTAAGTAGGCGCTCGACTTCAGTGTCGCGATCCAGACGATTGAGCCTGTCGGCGACATCGTCGGTGAGCAGCTCGACCTCAGCGGTAGCGGTGGCTTCGGTGTGATTCACGCGATCCTTCAGGCGATCGAAAGAGGCGTTCTTGGAACCGTCACCGATGGCAACCTGAGCCTTGACGGCCTTGTCGAGAGCGATGCTGCGGCGGTGGCGAGCAAGGAGCACTTCCCTTTTGGATTTGGCTTCGTCGAGTTTTTGTTCGAGCTTGATGAGCGCGGTCTTCAAGGTTTCCACCTGGGCTTTCTGGTCGTTGACCTGTTCCTGAAAGCTTTGGGCGAGGCGCTGGCCAGTTTGATAGCGGTCGAGAGCGGAGCGGGCAAGATCATCCTGGGCTTTGTCGACGGCGACTTCAGCTTTGCGCATCCAGTCCTTGGAGATTTCATCCTGTTCGCGCTGCTTCTTTTCCAGAATGTGCTGATCGGCGATGGAGACCGCGACCTGGGTTTTGACCTGCAGGTATTGATTCTCCATGTCGAGAATGACCTGCTTGATCATTTTTTCGGGATCTTCCGCCTGATCGATCATGTCGTTGAGATTGGCCCGGATTAAAGTGCTGACGCGTTCTAAGAGACCCATGTGATGCTCCTTTCCTTTATCACGAACTGAATAACCGTTTTCCGCTTGTCCTGCGATAGCGGAGGGTTGGGGTCCTTCGGTCCGCAAAAGGCGCGGGCCTCAGGATGACAACCGTTAGAGCAAACGAACCCGAGAGAAGAAACCCAAGAACCGATCTAAAGATCGGCCACTACAAGACCACTTCAAATCCAAAACCGGAGAAAAAACCAAAGCAACGGAATCCAAGCGCGGACCGCCTCAGAAAGCGGTCCCTACAAATGCAAACTCAGAATGGCGACAGGCAATTGCCTACCGCGGCACAGATTTGGGACCAGGCGACGCTCATGAGAACTACGGCCGTCATAATCCCCAGCGCCCAAAGCAGCCCTCGTTTTTGATGCAACGTCAGACTCATGACCTTCTCTCCCACGGAGCGAAGCGCCGGAGCGGGAGCTGAGCCCGCCCCGGCGGAAAGTGGTTAGGACTTCGATGGCGCCGGCGGCAAAGCTACCGGCTTCGGAGCGGTATCGCCGATGTGGCGAACCTTGCCGAGAAGGTCTGACACTTGCATGCCAGAGAGTGCTTCGAAGAGCGCAGGGATTTGCGCAGCGATTTTGGTGATGTCGCCAGTGAGTTTGTAGGCGCCGGCAGCGTCGCCGTTTCCGGTGGAAACGATGGTAACCTTATCGACTTTGCCGAGCGGCTCGCTGAGAGCGCGAACCACTTCGGGGAGTCCGCTGATGAGTTTGTCGAGGACGGCGGCCTGGTTGTATTCCTGGAAGGCTTCGGCCTTGACGTTCATGGCGCGAGCTTCGGCATCACCCTTCTTGAAGATGATTTCGGCTTCGGCTTCACCTTGCGCGCGAATGGAAGCGGCTTGGCCTTCGGCTTCAGACATCAAGCGCTGACGTTCGGCGTTGGCAAGAGTCTCAATACGCTGGCGTTCAACTTCGGCCGGCTTGAGAACGGTGGCGACGAGCTCGCGTTCGCGGCGATTGATTTCGGCATCCTGGATTTTGACCTGAGCTTCGCGCTCCACCTGCTGAATGCGAACCTGCTCCAGGATGACGGTCTGCTGCTGGCGATTGGTTTCGATTTCGTAGGCCTTGTCGGCTTGTGCCTGGGCCTTTTTGCTGATTTCCAGATAGTTGGCTTTCTTGATGTCGAGGTCGCGCTGAGCTTCGGCCTGCTTGGCAAGCGAAGCGGTTTCGGCGGCCACGCGTTCCTGGTCGGCTTGGGCTTTGGCGATGGCAGAAGCGCGAGAAGCTTCGGCGCGCTTGATGGCGATGTCGCGATCGGCTTCGGCGGCGGCTACTTCAGCGTCGCGCTTGATGCGGGCGATGTCGGGGCGTCCCATGTTGGTGATGTATTCGTTTTTGTCGCGGACTTCTTTAATGGTGAAGCTGACGACTTCGAGCCCCATCTTGCTCATGTCGCCGGCACAGGTGGAACGCATGCGATCGCCAACCATTTCGGGTTCTTTAACGATTTGCTCGACGGTGAGTTGGCCGATGATCCCGCGAAGGTGGCCTTCCATCACCAGGCGGATCAGGCCTTCGCGCTCCTGCGGAGTCTTGGTAAGGAACTGCTCGGCAGCGGTCAGAATAGACTCTTTGTCATTCTTCACCTTGATTTGCGCGACGGCTTCGACAGTGACCGCGACGCCCTGATTGGTGTAGAGGTTCTGCTGCGGAGCGACGTCGAAAGACATCAATTCCAGCGACAGATCCCTGCAAGTTTGCACCATTGGAAAAATAACGGTGCCTCGTCCCGTGTAAACATTGGTTCCACCGATGCCGTAGACGATGAGCGCTTCGTTTGGCCCGGCCTTGCGATACATTCTGGCGATGACCGTCATGAGCATCAGGAGCACTACGACCAGGATCCCTGCCCCGACGATCACGTTCATTGGCAACCCCAACATAAGGACCTCCCCTTTGCGATTGGCAGCCAGTGGCTGCGTATTACTTTGTTTCGAAAAAACTCAAGACTTCACAAATTCGTCCCAGCGTTTCACGTAAGCGATTCCGTGTTCGTATTTCTCGATGACGACTTCCGCGCCCTTCTCGATGACGACGCCGTCTTCGCTGCGCGCGCCGGAGCAGCTTCTACTGCCACCGAGCGGAAAAATGATTTCGCCGGTGCCATTTTCGCGGATGGTCATGCTGACCTTGGCGAGCGAGCCGACGATGCGACGATCCTCCTCGCGAAGAGGCTCATCGGAAGGGCCGACGAGCTTCAGAAGGAAACGAAAGACCATCCAACCGGCAGCGAGTCCGGCGAAGGTGGCAAGAAGCACGATCAAGAGCGAGACGACGTGCGAATACTTCGTCAGCAGATAGCCTGTGCCACCGAACCACGCGAGGAAAGCGAGGATCGTGGAGGCGTTGAGCCAGGAAATGTGCATGCCACTGTGCGAAGCACCGCCGCGCGCGAGGCCGCCGGCATGATGCGCACCACCAACCGCGTGGCCGCCACCGTGAAATGGCAGGTGCATCCGGAAAGGTAGATGCAAATGGACGGCGCCTGCCAGAAATGAGAAAAGGCTGAGTGAAGCGCCGACCAGGAAACAGAACAAGTACACGTCAGACCAGGACATACATCACCTCGCAGAGCGACACCCCGTCGCTTGGACCCATGGCCCAAACTGCAGAAGACCTTAGTTATGAGAAGAGGCAGGATGCGGATGACCTGTTCCCGTCACGCTGCCGGCTTGAAGAACCTCGCCTAATCGTTCATCGAGGCCAGGAGTGCGCAGAATTTCCGCAAGAAGAAGCAGGGCGCCGCGAGAATCGCGGTTTTCCGCGATGGTGAGGAGCGCGCGGGCCAGCTCGGGGTCGGACTTGAATTGGTCGGTGCCGGCAAACAGCCAGGCGTCGACTGTGGCGTCTTCGGTGCGAAGAACGGATTGCAGTTCACGGGTAAAGCCCGCGGGGTCGTCGACAAGGAAACCAGGGAAAACGCGGAAGAAGCGCGCGAGCAGTTCGCGGGAAGTATTGGTCATGTGCGGACGCGCACCGTTTTCAATCTGCGAGAGGTAAGCCTGGCTGAGGCCACGACCGAGTTCCTGTTTCATGGCATTGACAACTTCGGACTGCGTCATGGGGCGGCCGAAGCCGCGGAGCGAGCCCTCGATAGCGCGGAGGGAGCGGAGTTTATCGCCGAGAGTCATGTGGAGGCCGCCTTTCGCTGATATAGCAATATGCAAACACTACATAGCAATATGTAATTTGTCAAGAGAAATCGGATACACACCGTAAGCTGCACAATATGTATGACATACAAGGAGTCCGGCGGGACGGGCTTGAGCCATTCTCGCTGGAACGAGGCAGACTTTGCTCGAATCAAGTCGACAGCAGATTCCTCGCTTCGCCCGAATGACAGGTTTGGTGGCGTTGGAAGACCGGGCGAAAGATGGGAGCACAGCGGAGGTGTAAGAGCGCGGAGGAAACTTTCTCGGGCGGGCGGTGTCTGAAGCATTGTTGAGGTGTGCCATGACAACAACTTCGCTCCAAGGTGCAAACGCGACCGTGGTGCTCGAGGCAAAAGGATTGGTGAAGCGTTACGGCGCGCTGCCCGCGGTGCAAAACGTTTCGGTGCAAGTGAACGCGGGCGAAGTGCTGGGATGCGTGGGACCAAACGGGGCCGGCAAAAGCACGACGGTTAAGATGCTGATCGGCTTGCTGAAGCCAACGAATGGAGAAGTGCTGTTCGGCGGGCGCGACATTAACCGCGACCTGGTGGGCTATCGGAAGTGCATCGGGTACGTGCCGGAAGAAGCGAATCTGTATCCGTACCTGACGGGATACGAATACCTGGAATTGGTAGGGACGCTGCGGGGGATGGAAGCGTCGAAGCTTGGGGAAAAGATCGACGCGCTACTGGAACTGTTCTCATTGCACGCGAGCCGGCACAGCGCGATTGCGTCGTATTCGAAAGGGATGCGGCAGAGAATCCTGCTAATTGCGGCGCTGATGGACAATCCAAAACTGCTGATTCTGGACGAGCCACTCTCCGGGCTCGACGTCACCTCGGCGCTGATTCTGAAAAATTTGATTAAAGCCTTGGGCGAGGCAGGACGCGCGGTATTTTACTGCTCGCACGTTTTGGAAGTGGTGGAAAAAGTTTGCGGACAGCTGGTGGTACTGCGAAAGGGCCGGGTGATTGCGTATGACGCCCCATCGCGGCTGCGCGAGTCCACGGGAAAAGCTTCGCTGGAGAGCACGTTCTCGCACCTGGTGGACCAGGTGGATACGGAGAAAATCTCGCGGGAAATTCTGCTAGTGATGAGCGCAGCATGACGTCTGCCTGGAAAAGTTGGCGGGAATGGACGCGGCGGAAGGCCGGGGAGAGACCATTTGTGCGGCTGGTGAGTCATTTTGTGAACCGCAGCCTGCGCGGAGGAGTGGAATCGGATTCGGAGGAACTGGATTTCAGCACGGGCTTGCTTCTGATGTCGCTGCCGGTGCCGGGGATATTCGTATCGATCATTTTCTACGACAAGTACTCGACATTTCTGCAATGGCTACGCAAAGACCTGATTATGGAGCCGTACAGCGCGTCAATGGGCGACGAATACCTGTTCATTGTGGTGTCGATGGTGCTGACCGGCGTGATTGCGGTATGGCGGTGGGACAGCATTTTGTTGGACCGACGAGATTTCGCGAACCTGGTGCACCTGCCCGTTTCGGCAAGGAAGCTGTTCACGGCGAATCTTGCGGCGATCCTATTTTTGACGATGTTGTTTGCGTTCGAAGTGAATATCGGGTCGACCGTTTTGTTTCCCATCGTGGTGAGTTCCTCGTACCCGGAGTTCTCCATCTATGCGGGGTTTGCCGCGGGACATGCGATTGGAGTGGCGCTGGCGAGTGTGTTCACGTTCGCCGCGGTGGTGGCGTTAATCGGGGTGCTGATGTTCAGCTTGCCGTACCGCGTGTTTCGAAGAGTTTCGCAGTATTTGCGGATCGCGCTGCTGCTGTTTTTTCTATTTTTGCTGATGACGAGCTTTATGGTTGGGCCGCTGACGAACAGGCTGAAGCAGAATCCCGGATCCATCATTCGTCTGCTGCCGCCGGTGTGGTTTCTGAGTCTGTGTGAAACGGTGCGGCATGCGGCTTCGCCTGTTTATCGACATTTGGGAATGGGGGCATTGTGGGCGCTGGCTGGGACGATGGTGTTGGCGGGCGTGGCTTATGCGCTGAGTTACCGCAGATGTTTCCTGAGCATCCCCGAAACGGTGGAAGGAAGTGCTTCGAGGAGAGGGCTGCTGCTGCCTGCGGTGCTGCGAGTGGCAAATCGATGGTATCTGCCAACGCCCGCAAGGCGCGCGTGCTTCGCGTTTGTGGCGCGCACGTTGACGCGAAGCGAGAAGCACTTCACGGCGCTCGGCGCGTTCGTTGGAATGGGGTTGCTGCTTTGCGCGCAGTCGCTGGTGACCGCGACGCACGATGGAACGGATATGCGCGGCCGGATCCCGGCGCCGGCATTGCTTTCGATTCCGCTGATCCTGGTGTATTGCCTGGTGGTGGGAATGCGATTCATCTTTGAAATTCCCGCGGATTTAGGGGCGAATTGGATTTTCAAAATGGAGATCGATGCGGGATCAGGCGAGAGTGTGGCGCTAGCAAGAGCGTTGGCGTGGACGATTCTGGCGCCGCTGCTGATTGTGGCGTGTTTGCCGGCGTATGCCTACGGATGGGGCTGGCCAATGGCGTTGTTGCACCTGGCATACGTGGGAGTGATGACGTGGCTGCTGGTGGAAACGATGTTCGTGCGGTTGCGGAAGATCCCGTTTACGTGCTCCCTGCCAGTATTTAAGGAGAATGCGTTTGTGGTGCTGTTTCTGCTGTTCCTGGGATTCTATTTGTTTGAGAGGGCGGGATCGTTTCTGGAATACGTCGCGTTCGTCGATCCGGTGCGGGCGATTGTCCCGGCGATTGTGTTGGGGGGTTGGTGGGTGGCGATTCGGCAGTATCGGAAGAATTTGTTGGAGATGGAGAAAGAGATTATTTTTGAGGAAGGGCCGGTGGAGGCGGTGCAGTTGCTGGATTTGCGGTGAGAAAAGAAGTGGCCAGTGACCGGCCACCGGTGGCCGGTGAAAAACAATCCCAACAGGGCAATGGCTACTCGGGCTTGCGGAGGGATTGCAGGTCGATGCCTAATTGCTGGCACTTTTTGTAGAGGTGGCTGCGTTCCAGGCCGAGGGCGCGAGCGACATTGGTCATGTGGAAATTGTGGCGGCGGATTTCGGCGAGAAGGACTTCGCGTTCGAAGGCTTCAGTGCGTTGCACCAGAGTTCCCTGCTCCGTAGTTGCTTTTCCCGAGTCTGCAGAATCGATCGCAGCGGTGTCCGCGGCGGGCAGCGCGGGGCGAACATCCTCGGCGCTAATGATGTCTCCGGCAGCGAGTAGCGCGAGGCGTTCAACGATGTTGCGCAGTTCGCGGACATTGCCGGGCCATGAATAGTGGCGCAACTCGGCGATAGCTTCATTGGAAAAGGATTTTTCCTTCCAGCCATTTTGCCGGGCGACCTGGCCCGCAAAATGAGCGATAAGCTCGGGAAAATCCTCCAAGCGATCGCGCAGAGGGGAAAGGGTCAACGGAAAAACGTAGATGCGGTGGAACAGGTCGCGGCGGAATTCATTATTCTTGACGCGGTCTTCAAGATTGCGGTGCGTGGCCACGATGACGCGGACATTCACCTTGATGGGCTTGACGCCACCGACGCGCTCGACTTCGCCCTCTTCGAGGACGCGGAGAAGCTTGGCTTGCATGGCGACGGGCATATCGCCGATTTCATCGAGGAAAAGCGTGCCGCCTTCAGCTTGCTCGAATTTTCCGACGTGGCGTCCTGCCGCGCCGGTGAACGCGCCCTTTTCGTGGCCGAATAGTTCCGACTCGATCAATTCGGCGGGGACAGCGGCGCAATTGAGGGTGATGAAAGCGTTCTCGTGGCGCGGGGATTTTTCGTGAATGGCGCGCGCGACCAATTCTTTTCCGGTGCCCGTTTCGCCAAGGATACAGACGCGGGTTTCGCTGGCGGCAACGCGTTCGATCTGCGCTAGAAGCTTTTGCATGGCCGGACCGGAGCCGACCAGTTCGTGCTTGCCAAGGCGATGGCGGAGTTCGCGATTCTCGTCTTCGAGGCGGGCAAGGCGCAGCGCGTTTTCGACGGTGACGAGAAGTTTGTCGGTGGTGAGCGGCTTTTCGAGGAAATCGAGAGCGCCGAGGCGCGTAGCTTTAACGGCCATTTCGATGTTGGCCTGGCCGGAGATGAGCACGATGGGAGTCTGGACGCCGGCTTTTTTCAGTTCTTCGAGAAGTTCGAGGCCGCTTTTGCCGGGCATCACCACGTCGGAAAGAATGAGGTCGAAATGCTGGGCGCGAATGAGTTCGGCAGCGCGAAGGGCGCTATCACAGACGGTGGCTTCGTGGCCGGCGAGACGAAAGGCGCGGGCGAGTGACGCCAGAGTGTTGGGGTCGTCGTCGATCAGGAGGAGATTGGCTTTGCGCGGCACGTTCGATTCAGTTTAACGGGAAGGCGGAAAAGCAGCAAAGAGGAAAAGAAGGCGGAAGGTCGGAGAAGGGTTATTGGTTGAGATCCTTCGCTTCGCTCAGGATGACACGCGCGGAAATTTGAAAATGGAAAGGACTATTCGACGGGGTTCTCACACAGGTTGAAGCCCGTGCTACACGCGCTAGTCGGAGGCGGTGGCGGGTTCGGACTCGGAGACTGGGGCGGGAGCGGATTCTTTGGGTTTGACTACGGCGCCGGCTTGGCGCTTTGGCAGGTCGATACGGAATGTGGCGCCGCGTCCTTCTTCGCTGGAGACGGAGATAGTGCCGTGATGATCGCTGATGACCGACTGAACGATAGCGAGACCGAGGCCAGTGCCTTGCAACTTGGTGGTGTAGTACGGGGTGAAGAGGCGAGAGCACTCTTCCGGCGTCAGGCCTTTGCCTGTGTCTGACACTTCGATGCGCACGGTGTCGCCTCCATCGGAGGTGCGCAGGCTGAGAGTACCGCCCGCGGGCATGGCATCCAGCGCATTCAAAACGAGATTCTGGAAGGCGCGATGGAGCAGGTCGGGATCGGCATCGATTTCCGGCAGCGACTCATTCAGGAAATATTCGGTGGCGATGGAAGGCTTGCCGACGGCGTTGAATTGCGCTTCGAACAGGCGAACGGCGTTGCGCAGACTTTCGTTGACATTGACGCGCGCGAGTTGCGGAGCGGGCATCTTGGAGAAATCGCTGAAGCGGCCGACGATGCTGTTGAGATTGGCGAGTTCGGCTTTGAGCGTGGCAGTGGCTTCGCCAAAAACCTCCTGAAACTGCTCAGGGCCAAGCTGTCGGGCACGCTGGAGATTTTCGACGGTAATCTGCAGCGGGAAAAGTGGGTTGCGCAATTCATGAGCGAGGCGGCGGGCGAGTTCACGCCAGGCAGCGACGCGTTCGGTCTGCACAAGCTTTTCTTTTTGCGCGGCGAGGGTGCGCGTCATGTCGTTGAAGGCGCCGGCAAGCTGGCCGATTTCGTCGTTGCCCTGCACATCGATGTGGGCGTTCCAGTGGCCGGAGGCGACGTCGCGCGCGCCATTGGCAAGTTCTTCGACGGGGCGAGTGATGCGGCGGGAAACCCACCAACTGACCAGCAAGCCGATGAGAACGGCGGCGAGACTGACGAGGCCGGCAGTTTTCAAGATCTGGCGTTTGAGCAGAACGAGTTCTTTGGCGGAACTGCCGAGAAGGAGAACGCCGAGCAGTTCATTATTGCGGCCGCGCAAGGGCATGGCATGAAAGCTTTCGGCGCTGGCGGGGTCACGGTTCCACTCAATGGTTTTGACGACAGTCGTCGAGTCGTCGGGAGGTTGCTTCTGAATCTGTTCGATGAGCGACTGGAAAGAATCGGCGTTCGGGACGGCGCCGCCGGCGTCGGTAAGTGCAGTAGCCACGAAACTAGGCTCCAGATTGCGGTAGAGCAGCGCGCGCATGCCGGTGGGGAGCACAAGGGAAGCCAGAAAATTCTGATCGAGACGGCGGCCGCCAATGATGTAAAAGTTTTTTTCACCGACGGGCAAGGTGCGCACGGCGGAGAGGGAAAGAGCCACGCCATCGGGCAATTCCTCGCGCTTAAGGAAAGCCGTGGAGCCGCGCCAATCCTTCGTGGCGGTGATCCAGTCATTCTTATAGCCGACGCGGGCGGGATACTGAGCGGAGGAAATGAGCGTGCCGTCGCCGTTGACGAATTCGACGAAATCGAGGCCGTGGTCCTGAGCGGCGCCATTGGCATCGTGGACATACAGCGAAGAATCGGCGTTGGGGCGGGCAAGATCCAAAGCCATGCGCAAGGTAATGTCGGCATTGGTGATATTTTCGACTTGTTGGACGACGACCTCGCCGCGCTGGGCGAATTCTTTTTTGAATTGCGAGACGAGCGCTTCGGTGCGCTGGCTGTCCATGGCTTCGAAAGCGTTTTGCGTGTAATAGGTGACGCCGTAGGCGACGAGTGCGACCGAGGCCAACACGGTAACCAGGAAAATCAGGAAAATTTTCGTGCGGAAGCTCATGGGCGTCCTCCGGACACGCGAGGCGAGGATGGATTCCTGGGCGCGCGATTGTCATCCGCAGTGGGTGCGTTCGACGCCGGATCCAACCACACATCAGCGAGACGCCATTCGCCCCAACGGGCGGGCGACCAATTGCGGACGTTGCCGGCAATGCCGATATATTCCGGCAAGACGAGCAGCGGAAGGATGCGCCGTTCGTCGAGGAAGCGGCGCTCCAACGCAAAAAGTTGTTCGGGATCACTCACGGTTTGCATTCCTTCTCCGGAATCCTGAAGCACGAATTGCCTGGCCAGCGTGTCCAGTTCAGCGCGCGGCGATACGGTGTCATAGTGCCACGCAAACAAGTGTAACCCTGCGGAGGCGGACTTTGCGGCAGGGACTGCGGAAGAGTTTCCTGGTTCGTGAGAGAGGAAAACCTGGACCGAGAGATTTGCTTGCCGCGCATTTACCGCCACACGTTCCCCCAAAAGTTTCATAAGCTCGCCCGAGGAGTCGACATGCAAACGAAGAGGGTCGCTGACGCTCGCTTCGTTACCGGGAAGAGACGCGCGAATTTCCTTGGCGCGGTCGAGACTCATCGGACTGTCGAAAAGAAAAGCATAACCTGAGAGCCATTGGGGCAAAAGAGCCGCGGTGGGTAGGGCTTGCCTTTGAAGCAACACATTGGCCATGGTGTCGCGGTCGAGGGAAAAGGTGAGCGCCTGGCGAAGTCGCTGATCCGCGGCTGCGGGCTGAGCGTCATCAAAGCGAAGGGCGAGAAGGGTGTTCGGGGCGGAGCTCCAGATGCGCACATTTTCCTGGCGAGCTTTGCGAACCAGATCGGGAGCGATTTCGGCGAGGTCGGCTTTGCCAACCTGCAGATCGTACAGCAGGCGAAGCGCAGGTTCGCCGAGAGTGACTTCGATGGCATCGAGGAAAGGGCGGCCGGACCAGGCTTCTTCATTGGCGCGGAACTTGATGTGCGCGGGCTTCATCACGGAGGGATTTGTTTCGGAAGGCTCGGCCGGAGAGTCTTCGCCGAGATAGAAAGGCCCGGTGCCGAGAAGCAGGCCATCGGGCAAAGCGCGATAGATGAAATAGCGGCCGGAAGACAATTGTTCGAGGAGATCGGGAACCGGGTGCGAAGAGTGAATGGCGACGGCATTCTCGGCGGCACTGATCTGAAGGGATGGAGGAAGCAGGGGCTGCAAAGCGGCGACGATATCGGCCGCGGTGAGTGGAGAGCCATCGGAAAATTTGACACCTGACCGGAGTTTGAATTGCCAGTTGCGCATGCTGGCATCGTGGGACCATTCGTTGGCGAGGGCGGGCTGAAACCTGCCGTAGTCGTCGAGGGCCAGCAATCGGTCATAGATGAGGACCGCGAGATGTTCGTCTTGAGCGGACGAAGAGGAACCGGGTTTCCAATCGCGAGGGTCCAGAGAGACGGAGGGAGCGCGAAGCACGACGCGCAGGGTTCCGCCGTATGCCGGGCGCTTGGTGGCGTGGGTGGTGGGAGCCAGAAGCGAAATAAGGATGAGAGCGCCGATTAACGCAAACGCCCGAGGAATGGCTAGAGAGAAGAGGGATCCATCGCACAGAAAGCGTGCGATGGCGCAGAGATCCTCACTCCGCAGACTCCGTTTGGAATGACAAAATGGCAGGTTTGCCGAGAGGGGCGGGTTTCGCAGGCAGTGCTCCGGGTAAAAAGACGCGCGCGGGCAGAGGGGGTGCGCGGACGAGGCGTTAATTGCCGCAGGCAAGAGTGAGTTTATAGACTTCATAATATCCTGTACGCAAATTCCTGGACACCACCAGAGCGCTGCGGGAATTCTGCGCGCTATTGATGCTGAGAATGGGACCTGGAAAATCGCTGAGCAGAGCGGCGAGGCCCTGATGGGGCGCGGTTTCCGGAATAACCTGAAGAAGATCGCCGGCGGTCCAGTCGTTGGCATCGGCCTGCAACTTCCATGTGGTGGAGTCGCAAGGAGAAGTGAGTGAAGGGAGAGGACGCCAGGAAGTTTTTGTAGTGGCGCGGCATTTCACGTCGGTGGGAGCGGACCAGGAGAATTCACAAAGCTTGCCGGGGAGTTGCAGATGGCCGTCGGATTCGGTAGCGGCAATTTCTGATCGAGGATCGCGTGAGGGCCGCGCGCCGGCAGCCGAGAGCGAGAACGCCTGCTTCAGAGAGCCGCTGGGATCGATGCGCAGAGCGGTCAACTCTGAGTTGCGGTAAGTCAGAACGACGAGATCTTCAGCGGAGCTGCGAGTGACAGAAGCCGCGTCCAGAATGCGTTCGGGGCTGTCAAAGAGGAGTTGCTTTTCGATGCGCACGGGCGAAGCGAGCAGAGCCTCGGACGGCAATAACGCGCGCTTGAGGGCGACGATGCGCAGTTCCTGATGGCCGGCGAAAAGCAATTCGGCAGCGAGAACGATCTGCGTAGGAGTCTCGGTAGCCCCCACGCGAAGAAGCGGAGCGTCGGGCTCTTCGGTAACGCTGAGCTTGCGAAGATCCAGTTGGCGGCGCAGCGAGGCTTTCCAGGTTGGTCCTTCGGACTCGTTGAACGCGGCATCCTCGTAAAGTTCAAGCTGGATGGGCCCCTTCAGGTTGGGGATGGCGGCCACGCGTTCGGCGAGTTGCCGCATGGCGTCATCGACTGACGGAGCATCAGCAGCGTGCAGCGGCTTCGCAACAACAAACATTGCAGCGAGGAGGAAAAGGCCGAAAAACAAATGACGCAAGCGAGAAAAACCTGTTTTCAGCAACACGGCGGTATTTGCCGATGATAACACGCCGCCCTTACCTCCTTGGTCGCGCGCTTCCGAAATATCAATGGGAGCGGAATTCCTTGTAAAGGTCGAGCCGGTTGATGAGGCCGATCATGACTTGCGTGAAAGCGAGATATTCTTCGAGGCTCTGGTCGGAGACTGATCTCGAAAACAGTGCCGGGCAGCGTGGTCGGAGCCGCCCGGCTGGTCAGGGAGCACGGTGTTTTGTTTGCGCAGTGGAAGTCGTTTTACGTCTTTCGAACACTAGGTTCCTCGCTTCGCTCGACATAACGCCCCCTCGACAATCGCATTTGGTGAAAAGCAGCGGCTAGCCAAGGCACTCCAAAGGGTGGCGCGGAGCGCGACGCTGGTTGGGGAATGACCTGCTGGCCGAGGATTCAAGCGCGGCGGTGCTTGCCTTCATGCTCATGGTCTCTCCTCCAGTGTCGCGGCACGAGCCACCCAAAGGTGGATTGGCCGGTGATGACGAGAGGTGGCCGACGCCACCTCCGCGATGTGATTTCGCCTCAACAACCAGCGAAGACGCGCCGCGGCGAATACGTCGTAGGCAACGAGAATCGCGGCGCTTGCGAAGAGGCCAAAACCGAGAATCATCAATAAGAATTTCAAAGCGAGCATGAACTCTTCCTTTCTTCGCTGCTCCCGTCGCGTCTGGCGTCTTGCGCGTGCCGCGGCCCGCAGATCGTGAATGGGCAATTTCCGCCGAACTAGCGCGCTCTGCTGAAAGCGCGGGCCACCAGATGCGCGCCGCGCTTAACGGCAGGCTGAGGAATGTGACGGCTGGCGGTGGCGGGCTGCATCAGCGCAAAGGCGGCGCGAAGCAGTAAGGCTTGCAGAGCAAGTGCGGCGAAGAGCGCCACGAGGGTGGTGATCACCAGTGCAACGAAACCAAGCATCGTGTCCATGTGCATCTCCATTTGAACTACGCCAGGGGGAATGGCACACGGAAAACCACACGCAGGATATTGATAAAAAGGAATTTAGCTGACAGCCCGGAACGGGTTTTCGTGGGATACCGGCCACGGCGTGTCTGGGGTGACACAACCTCACTAGTCCAGATGCGGTAGTATAGAAGTAGAACGACGCTAACTACTTACGCAGGTTCTGAAGAGGATGCAGTTCATGCCGCAAGCACAGGGAATTCGTATCGGCCGGGTGCTGGGAATTCCCATCTACATCGATCTGAGTTGGATCATCATTTTTGGGCTGATCACCTACCTGATTTCTGCGCAGTTTGCGCAGCTGAATTCGCAATGGACCGCGACGCAGGTTTGGACGCTTGCCGCGACGACCAGTTTGCTTTTCTTTGGCTCGGTGCTGTTCCACGAGCTGTCGCACAGCGTGGTCGCGCAGCACTACAAGATTCGGGTCCTCTCCATCACGCTATTTCTGTTTGGAGGGCTTGCACGCATCGCGAAAGAACCCAGCAAGGCCATACAGGAATTCAACATTGCGATCGCCGGGCCGCTTTCAAGCGCGTTTCTTGGCGGAATGTTTTACATTTCGACGCTGATCTTCCCCAGCAACCAGATGATCGGCGCCGCCGGCAAGTATTTGTATATCACCAACCTGCTGCTGGCTTTGTTCAATATGCTGCCGGGATTTCCCCTGGATGGCGGGCGTATTTTTCGCGCTATCGTCTGGGGAGCGACGAAAGACTTCGTGCGCGCCACGCGGGTGGCGGGAGCAAGCGGAAAACTGATTGCGTATGGAATGATCGCTATAGGGCTGTGGCGTGCATTCGGATTGCACGGTGACGACCGTTGGGGAGGAATCTGGCTGGCAGTGATCGGATGGTTCCTGCTGAATGCGGCGCAGGCCAGCGTGGCGCAGGTAACGATTCGTGAAACGCTGAACGGTCTGCGGGCTTCCGATGTGATGAGCCACGAAGTGCCGGCGATTCCCGCGAACTTGAGCCTGGACGAATACAGCAACGAGGTGTTGCGCACCGGACGACGCGTGCACATCGTCACCATGGACCAGCGGCTGGTGGGGATGATGAATGTGGCGGCGCTGAATACGGTACCGCGCGAGGATTGGAATATGAACTCGGTGCAGGCGGTGATGGTGCCGAGAGAACGGATTTTGTGGGCCGCGCCAGACGAGCCGTTGCCCGCATTGCTGGACCGGTTGGTAGCCGCGGACGTAAATCAGATGCCGGTGGTGCAGCACTCAGACGATGGCATGGCAAACATCGTGGGAATGGTGACCCGGGACGCCATTTTGCGAGTGATCCAAACGAGGAGCGAGTTGGGGACCGCGCTCTCGGGTGGGGACAAATAGGGCTTTGCGTCAGATGCTGCGCGCTTGAAGATGCGCGCCCTTTGCGAAGGCGCACTATTCGTAGCGAAGCGCGACGACTGGGTCGACGAGCATCGCGCGGCGTGCGGGAATGTAAGACGCCAGGAGTACAACTACGACGAGCAGCACAGCGACCGCGACAAAAGTGACTGGATCGTAGGCAGTCACGCCAAACAGCAGATTCCTCATCAACTGGGTCAGTGCGAAAGCGGCACAAACTCCGATCGCCACCCCAATCAGCGCCAACTTCGCGCCCTGCCTTAAAACCATTTGCAGCACGTCGCCGCCTTGTGCCCCAAGCGCCAAACGAATTCCAATTTCGCGCTGGCGTTGCGACACGGTGTAAGAAATTACGCCGTAGATGCCGATGATTCCCAGCGTGAGCGCCATTGCCCCCGCCATCCCAAGCATGACGAGCGTGAAGGAAGTGCGCGCCAGTGATTTGCCATACACTTCCTGCATGGTCCGCACGGACGCCACCGGCAGGCTCGGATTTACCGACCACACCGCTTGGCGGACCTCATTGAGAAACGCTTCAGTGCCTGCGCGCTGGCTGCGAATCGTAAACGTCACCGTGCGCACGGCCGGCGTAAAGCGATTCTGAACCAGTGGAGCCCAGTACACAGTTTCGGGCGCTCGCTGCTGCACGCCCTTCTCATGAACGTCCTGAACCACTCCGATCACCTCGTGCCACGGCATATTCGAAAACTCGCGCAGATGCTTCCCGACCGCCGCCGACGGAGTGCCCCACATCTCTCGTGCCAAATTCTCAGAAATCATGACCACCGGTTGCAAAGCATAGACTTCACTCCACGTCATTTCGCGCCCCGCAATTAAGGTTGTCCCTGCTGTCTGCAAGAATCCGGGAGAGACATTCTTGTATAGCCGCAAAGGCGCGATTAAGTCGGCAGAATAGACCTTGTCTTCGGCAAAGATTTCGTCCCAATCGGAGTCAAAGCCTTCCATCGGCATCTCGCTTACAAACGCAGCGGACTTGACGCCCGGAATCGCAGCCAACTTATCGATAATCTGGTGCTGTGTTCGCGTGACTCGTTCCGGTTCCTGGATCAGCGAATCTGGAATCGAGATGCGCATGAGCTGTAGATGCTGCGGGTCCGTGAATCCGGGCTCGACCGTCCGCAACGCTTCGAAGGTGCGAATCATCAACCCCGCGCTCACCAAAAGCACCAGCGCCATGGCCACCTGACCTACGACCAGCAAATTGCGTGCCCGGTGGCGCTCGCGGCTCGCGCTGATCGTTCGTCCGGCGCTGCGAAGAGCCAACGAAGTTCGTGGTCCCGCGTATTTCAGCGCCGGAATCAACCCGAACAACAAGCCTGAGAGCACGGAAAGGAGGAACGTGAATGCCAGAGTGCGCGAATCGATTGAGATTTCGTCGAGTCGAGGCAGATTCGCCGGACCAATCGCCACCAGAAAACGCACGCCTACATACGCCAGGCCAACACCCAATACTCCACCCAACAGCCCCAGCATCACGCTTTCTACTAGAAGGCCGCGCACGATGCGCGTCCAGCCCGCGCCAAGTGCTGCGCGCACCGCTAACTCCTGCTGCCGCGCCTCGACCCTCACCAGCATCAAATTTGCGACGTTCGCGCACGCGATCAGCAACACCACGCCAATCGTTCCCATCACGACCCACAATAATTCGCCTACGTTGCCGATCACTTCCTGCTTCAGCGGCCGAATCATCGGCGTGATCTTCCACGTTTCGTAAATATGCGGATTGCTGCCGGGCCCGTTCGACCACGAGTCCATCCAGATCGGCAGCATTCGCGTTATGTCCGCATTGGCTTCCGCAATCGTCGCGCCGGGTTTCAGCCGCGCAATTCCGTGAAATCCAAATCCCGCAAGGATCAGCTTGTCCCGCTCGAATGCCAGTGGACGAACCAAATCGAAATCCGCATCCACAAATTGAAAACCTTTCGGCGTTACACCGACAATTTCCCTTGGCCGCGAATCAACCGTGATGTTTCGCCCAATCACCGACCGGTCGCCGCCGAATCGCCTCTGCCAGTACCCATAGCTCAACATTACGCGTTCTGGGCCACGCGGTATCTCGTCCGCCGCAGAGAACCAGCGGCCTACTTGCGGCGGAGTGCCCAGCGCCTGAAGTACGCCATCGCTCACATCCACCGCGCCCACTTGTTCCGGCTCCGCCAGACCGGTAACGTTTGCCGTGCCGGCGATCCAAATGCCCAACGATTGAAACGTGCGGTTTTGTTCTGCATAAGTGAAATACATCGAAGGTGAAAGCAGCAGGCCATTCTCGAAATCCGCAAGCCCTGCCGCACCTGGAGCGGTCTGGTGCAGCGCTACCAGTTCTTCTGACTTCGCGTAATGAAGCGGCTTCAGCAAAACGCTATTTACTACGCTGAAGACCGCGGCATTCGCGCCGATTCCAATGGCAATGGTCAACAAGCCGACCGCGGTAAAGCCCGGGTTCTTGCGCAGCATGCGGAGCCCAAACCCCAGGTCGGCGAACAGCTCCTCGAACCATCTCCAGCCCCAGGTGTCGCGAGTTACTTCCGCAGCCAGGCCTACATTGCCGAATTCCTTGTGAGCGGCCGATTGCGCTTCCTTCGGCGTTTTGCCGGATTCCATAGCTTCGCGTTTGGCCAGCGATATGTGAGCTTGCATCTCTTCGAGGAGTTCCTGGTTACGTTGTGCTCTGCGCCAAAAGGGAAATTTCATGATTCGCTCTCCTTGCTAGCTGGGTTCATGATTCCGGCGATCGCCGCGGTAAGCCTCTCCCAGCGCGAACGCTCGGACAGCAACTGCCTTTTGCCGGTTTTGGTCAGTCGATAGACGCGCAACCTGGGACCAATCTCTGAAGCTTTCCATTCCGCGGCGATCCAGCCCTTGCGCTCAAGTCGGTGCAGCGCTGGATAGAGCGAACCCGTGTCGACCTTCAGAATTTCACCGGAGTTGGTGCGAATGGCTTTGCTGAGCGCGTAGCCATGCCGTGGCCCCCATTGAAGGGTCTGGAGGATGAGCATGTCCAGGGTACCCTGCAGGATTTCTGTGCGGTTCTGGTAGCGTGGTTTAGCGGGCATGTAGGTAGACACACTCCTTAGCAATAGGTAAGACGTCTACATAGCATAAAAGGTTAGCTGAGAAAACACTTTTTATGGTGGGGGCTGTGCCAACGAAGGGCAACGCTCCGCCCCCCCACAATCCTGTGCGCGCGAAGGCGAGAAGGGTGTACCCTGAGGAGGCTTAAGACACGTCCCACCTATGCAATGAGTAAATCGCTCCTCAAGGAGGATACTCATGCGCCTCACCCCTCTGGTCGCGACTTTCCTGCTACTGTCTGTTCCGTTGGTTGTAGCGGGACAAATGCAATCGAAAGAAGAAACACGCGGCGCGCAAGCATCCGGATCGTCCACGGATGCCGTCGATAGCCCCGTCCCGGTCGTTGCGAAAGACGTGACTGTAACCGTGACGGCGCTGGATAACAGTGGTCGTCCGGTTACAGACCTGACAGGCGCGGATTTTCAGGTGTTCGACAACGATAAGGTGCAGACCATTTCTTCCGTGAGGTCCAGCCCCACGCAATTGGCTGCAGGGACCGCGACGCCTGGCACAACGCTGATTTTGTTTGACCTGCTGAACGCGATACCGCTCCACCGCGAATATCTTTCTACGCTGATCGTTCAAGCATTGGAACCCGTGGGAACAAGCGAATCCGTTTATCTGTATCTTTTGACCAATCATGGTGACCTTTATCCCGTGCACGCCCTTCCACCACCTGAGGAAGTGAAAGTGCTGCCAACGGCAGCCGGCGGCAAGCGGGTGGCAGAGCCGTCCGGTGCGCCCTGGACGCCCCAAGTCCGCCCATTGCTGGATCAGGCGATTCAAAATGTTTACGGGTTCAGGATGATCGACGATAAGGATTTCGCGGTGCGTTCCGGCAAGACGTTTCTGGCGCTGGGCGAACTGGGACAACAACTGGCGAGAATCCGTGGCCCGAAAACCATCGTGTGGATCACTACCGGCGTGTGGAATTGGCTGGATTTTCCATATGGCTGCAAGGATGTGCTGTTCAGCGGAGAATCGGGAAGCTTTTTGGCCGGCAAATGCGGCGTGGAGTGCGCGAGATGGGTTTCGGACAAGTGCGTGGACTACGGGCCGTTCTTGCAATACTTCACCGCGCAGTTGGTCCGGACTAATACGGTTATCAACAGCGTGGAGGTGACGCGCGAGAATATGATTCCGCGCGCCGACCGGGGCACGGCCGGAGACACGTTGGAACAGCTGGCCAGGCAAACCGGGGGAAAAGTGTATCTGAACAACGACGTGGGAAAAGCCATCAGCGATTCCTTCGCGAATGCACGGGGGCGATACCAGATCGTGTATTCCGGGGCGCCCGCAGACGGCAAGGTCCGCAGACTACGCGTGGTATGCGTCCGCGAGGGAGTGCGGCTGCAAGCCCAACAAGGCTATTTCGCTGCTCAGCCGTAGTATTTCTGCGATTTTCCAAGTGGCCCATTGTGGGGGCATTGTTTAGTATTGCTGCGGGAGTTCACGCTCGCACATGCCTCGAAATTCACGGGCGCATCGCGGCGGCACACGATTTATCGTGATTCCGGAAGACTCGCAAGAACAAACGCATCATGACTCCGGGGGCGGCCCCCGAAACGGAATGGCAGCGCTGCTTCCGGAGTTTTTCTATTCCAGTTTCGCTCTGCGTGCAGCCGTTTTGGTCACACTGGTGATTCTGCTGGGCACCGCATTTCGCGCGGGATGGACCCGGGTAGAGACGGACTTCCCCAATTACGACACGGCGGCAAGACTGGCGGTGCAGCACAAGCCCTTGCGCGACTATTACGATTGGACCTGGTTCGCGCGAGAGATGAATTACGCGGGTTACGGGAGAACCATCGGCACATACACGGCGCAGACTCCGTTGACCATGCTGCCGATGATGGGGTTCACGCGATTCGCGCCGCAAACTGCGAAACGCATCTGGCTGATCTTCAATCTGGGCTTTCTGGGGGCAAGCGTCTGGTTGCTGTCGCGGCTGACGCGATTTCGCGCAGAGACGATCTGGCTGCTGGCTTTTTGCGGCTATTTTTCCCTGTCGACGAACTTCCGGTATGGGCAGTACTACATTTTTCTGTTTTTTCTGCTAACGCTGACCTTCTATTTTCTGGACCGAAAGAACTATTTCCTGAGCGGTTTCACGACGGGCATCGTGTTTGGATTGAAACTGTATGGCGGGCCGTTCCTGTTGTATTTCGCGGCGAAACGCCAATGGAGAGCTGTGCTCGGAATGACTGTCGCGGGCCTAATTCTGCTGGGCGTGGCACTGGTGTTGTTCGGGCCGGCGGACGTGCACTATTACGCCACGCAGATTCTTCCGCGATCACTGGAGGGAGGATCCATCGATCCATACAATGCGGGGACACCAACACTGTCGACGATGTTGCGACGCGCATTCGTTGGCGAAGCGGAGCTGAATCCTCATCCCCTGTGGAACGCGCCGCGGCTGTTCTTTTTCTTGCGAACGTTCACTTCGCTGACCATTGCCGCTTTGCTTTTCCTGGGCACGAGCACGCAACGCGGCAGCGAGCGCAGAGACTTTGCATGGTTTGTGATTGCCGTGGTGCTGCTGTCGACCAGCACGGCCTCCTACACGTTCATCATTCTGCTGCTGCCGCTGATGTTGCTGCTGGAGGAAGCTGGTCCGCGCGAAATTGTCTTTCTGGTGGTTTCGTACATTCTGTTGACATTGCCATTGCATCCCATCTGGCTGTTTCCGAAGGTGTGGATTTTACTTGCGCTGTTTATTTTCGCGGGATATCGCAGTTGGCAAGGAGTGCCGCGGCGAATCGCGATTGCCGCGGTCGTGGTTGCTGCGCTAATCGCATTCGTGGATGCGAAACGGCACATGGTGAATTATGCAAACGAACCCGAGCAACGTTTTGCGCGCGTTGCGGCGCAACGCGGGGCAATTTTCTCTTCGTTCCCAGTGGTTTCACGCGCGGGACTTTTTTACCAATCCATGGGCAACGATCGATATGTATTGCGGTGGCTGCATGACGACCAGAACGAAGAACTTTCCTTTGAGGGACAAGCGCTTCACCCGCGACTGGCGGCGGATGGAACAGCCATTGAGTTCGAACTGGTGGAAAACGGGCGGGCGTCGATGATGGAATTCGACCCTGCCACGCGGAAGACGACACCGACACTTCAAGAGATGCCGGTTCCTGCGGATTTCCCAGACGCCGTCGCTTCTCCCGATGGAAAGTGGATGGCGTTCACCGCTGCAAGAAATGGCCCAATGCAAGTTTGGGTGCGCGAAATGTCGTCGGGGCAAGAAAAGCAACTAACAGGCGGGAATTGCAACAGCTCTTCGCCGGCGTGGGGATTGGATTCCAAGGGAATTGTGTTTGCCAGCGATTGTGGACGCGCATCTGGATTGCCTGCCCTATATCGCGCGAGTGTACCCAGCAACAACAACTGACGCGAGGCGGTAATCAGACGCTTGCAGCGACGGCCCTGTGTGGGGCGTGCTCTGGTTCGGAGAAAGTGCGCTCTGTCTTGGCGCGCAAGGCGTGCAGACGAAAACCCCCGCGGCGGAAATCCACCGAGACGCGAGAGAATCCAGCGGTGGTGAGCCGCGCAGAAGCGGAGCCAGGAGAGAGCGGAGTAAAGGTGCTCTTGAAATGACCGAGGTGGTGAATCCAGCTGTCGTTAATCTCAAAAGCGAGGAAAGCGCCGCCTGGGCGAAGCACACGGAGGACTTCAGCGAAGGCCAGGTCCTGAAACTTGCGCGACTTGAGATGATGGAGGACGAGAATAGCGATGGCGGAAGAAAAAGTCTGGCTGGCGAAAGGCAGATGCGAGGCATCACCGCGGAGCACTCCGCCGAAATGCCCGTTGTGATGGGCTTTTAGATGTTGCGTGGAATTATGGTCGTACTCCAGCGAGGTAACGCGCGGGACGCGTTCGCGCAGGTGCATGGTGGCCGCGCCATAGCCGGCGCCAATTTCTAGAACGTGGTCGCCCAGGCAGGCATCGGACAACACCCAGGGCAGAAGCCGGCGGTGAGAGAAATAGCGCCAGAGAGACGAAGAGCAGATGCGGTGTTCCAGTGTGTTCATAGAGTGCGAGGGCGGGAGAACCTTCAGTTTAACGTAGCCGGCGGGCGAACGTCATTCGTTTCTTGAATGGGCAGGATTGGTTGTAGAATACGCCGAATCCTGAGTAACGGAGGTGAGCATGGGACGCGTGACCGGACTCGGAGGAGTCTTCTTCAAAGCGGATGATCCGAAGAAGCTGTACGAGTGGTATGAGCAACACCTGGGCATTAAACAGGATATGCCCGGAGCAGGAGTTGTGTTTCGCTGGAAAGACGATGGCGACCCGGAGGGATGCACAGCCTGGTCAATTTTCAAGCCGGACACGAAGTATTTCCAACCGAGCACCAAACCGTTCATGATGAATTTTCGCGTGGAAGGCTTGGACGGGCTGTTAGAGAAACTGCGCAGCGAAGGTGTGTGGATCGATCCCAACCGGCAGGATGCCGAGTACGGGCGATTTGCCTGGATCATGGACCCGGAAGGAAACCGCATCGAGTTGTGGGAACCGCCGAAAGCCTCGTGAAACAATTCAGGTCGTGTTGAAGAATTTGAATAGTTCAACAAAACGGGTATGATGGCCTCTGAAAGTATGTAATCATGAGTCTCTCGGAGGAGGTATCCGCAGATGAAAAAGGTATTGCTTGCGTTGGCAGGGCTGGCGTTCGCTGCGTCGATGAGCGTGGCACAAGATGTAGTGAGCTTTGTGCACGGCACGGTGAAGAAGGTTGATAAGACCACGAAGACCGTGGTCGTGAAGACCAAGGATGGAACGGAACACACCGTGAAGGTGGCCGGCGACGATACCGTAAAAGGAACGAAAGACGGGTTTGACGGAATCAAGGAAGGTTCCGAAGTGGTGGTGCGCACCACCGGCAAGGGCGCAGACGAAACGGCCAAAGCCATCGGAAAAGTTGGCAAAGATGGCATGAAGGTGACAAAGGGCACGGTCGAGAAGGTCGATGACGGGACGAAGACGGTAGTGGTGAAGTCCGCCGACGGTACCGAGAAGACCTTTGAATATTCCGGAGACGCATTAAAGGATTCGGGCAAGGCCGTAGGCAAGGGCACCGAAAAAGGCGCGAAGGTGACGGTGTATTACACAGAAGAGACAGGGAAAAAGATCGCGCACTTTTTCGAGTTCTAAGTTCCCAACAGCTCGCGTAACGAAGAGGCCGAGAATTCTCTCGGCCTTTTTTTTCGATTGAAAGACTGGCGTTGCGGTTACAACCGTAAAAACGGCGGCGAGCCGCCGCACTCCACGTTAGCGATTGACCATGGACATCATGGTTTCGGGGTAGCGGGCGCCGGCAGCGACGCCCTTGGGCGCGACTTCGTCGATGCGGCGAAGATCTTCGGCGGTCAATTTCACATTGAGCGCGCCGACGTTTTCCTCGAGATATTTGCGGCGCTTGGTGCCGGGGATGGGTATGACGTTCTCGCCCTGCGCCAGGAGCCAGGCAAGGGCGAGTTGCGACGGCGTGCAGCGCTTCTCGCGGGCAATGGCTTCGACGCGCGCTACCAGGTCGAGGTTCTTCTGGAAATTTTCTCCCTGGAAGCGCGGTGAAATGCGACGGTAATCGTCGGCAGCAAAATCCTCAAAGCGCTTGAATTGCCCTGTCAGGAAGCCGCGTCCCAGCGGACTATACGCCACGAAGGCGATGCCTAATTCGCGCGTTGTGGCGAGGACCTCATCTTCGGGATCGCGCGTCCACAACGAATATTCGGTTTGCAGCGCGCTGATGCGATGAACAGCGTGCGCTCTGCGGATGGTGGCGGACGAAGCTTCCGACAGACCGAGATAACGAACCTTGCCCGCACGAACCAGTTCTGCCATGGCGCCGACGGTTTCCTCGATTGGAGTGTCGGGATCAACGCGGTGCTGGTAGTAAAGGTCGATGGTATCGACGCCCAAGCGTTTCAAACTGGCGTCGCAACAGGAGCGGACATAATCGGGCTTACCGCTAACCCCGCGAACCTGGGGATTCGAGCGGTCGCGAACAATCGCGAACTTGGTGGCCAGGAAAGCCTTGTCGCGGCGGTCGCGAATGGCCTTGCCGACCAGGATCTCGTTGTCACCGTAGCCGTACACATCGGCGGTATCCAGAAAATTGATACCCAGTTCGATGGAGCGGTGAATGGTGGCGATGGATTCGGCGTCGTCGCGCGAGCCATAGAATTCCGACATGCCCATACATCCAAGGCCAAGTGACGAAACCAACGGACCATTCCTACCAAGATTACGAAGCTGCATGAAAACACCTCACAGGAAGTGACAACATTTAGATGGATAGTAACGACCAATGAGCAAGCCTGCCGTGACGCTGCCGCGATTCAGGCTGCGGGCGGATCGAGATGCTTAACCAGGAGCACCTCGTTGCCTTGCTCGTTGTAGAGCAGCTCATCCACAAGTTTCTTGGCCATCAGAATGCCGAAGCCACCCGGGCGAATGCCTTTGGATTCCCGCTCCTCCATGTGACGGAACGGCTCGTCGGGAGGATTGGCGATAGCGGAGTGCCTGATCTCCTCCAGAGAGAAACCCTTGCCAGGATCCTTCACGCGGCACATGACCACGCGTTTGGTGCGCACATAACCCACCTCGACGTATTGTGAAGGATCAAAATGCCCTCCGTGTTCCATGGCATTCAGAAGAATTTCGCGGAATGCACAGGCAACTTCCTCCTTCTCAGCGTCAGGAAGGTTCCCTGCTTCCCGATAAAACTGGATCAGGCGATTGGCTGTAAGAACTTCGCAGCGCACCGACAGGCGCACCCAATTCGGCGTGGCGGAGATGAGCTCGATGCCGTCGTCCCAACAGGGTTCACTCATGGCAATGCGAATCATTTCCGCAAGCTTCTCGGTAGAAAACGGACGTGCGAAATAGCTGAACGCGCGCTCGCGAATCGCCGCCAGAACGTCGCCGGGAACAAATTCGTCAGTCAGGATGATCAAGCGGGTGTGTGGCCGAACCATGCGAAGCTGGCGAAGAAGTTCGATGTCCTGGGTTGCCGAGGTGCACTCGCTGGTAATGATCAGGTCGTGGGCGTTGGCCTTGGCGGCACGCAGCGCTTCCCTGTTATCCGCGACAAAGTGAATGCTCCAATCGGCGTGATCGAACAAATTTGTGAGCAGTTGGTTGATCTCCGGGCTGGAGTCGACAATCAGCGCGCGATGCAGTTCGGAAGCGGCAGAGTCCTGTTGCCGCGAACCAGAAGGAAACACCGATGCATCCATAAGGACCTCCCAGAACAGGACAGGCAGCGAAGCGAACAGGGGCGGGAAAAGATCAGCACTAGGATGCAGCAAAGACGGGGGAACGGCAAGAGGCGTCCCCCCGATAGCTCAGGAAAGTTCGCTGGTCATCAGGAACAGCGGCTTCATCTCGAAACTCTTGAACACGGGACGAAGGCGCTCAATGCTGTAGTGCTCCTTGACGTTGATGACCTTTTTGGTAGCGGTGACAGTTTCGATGGGCATGTTGTCGTAGCGGCCGTTTTTCAGAACCACCAGGCGCCCGTGAATACGGTTGAGGATCAGGTCGAGAGCCAGGTTGCCGTAGGCCATGGGAACGATGGAGTCGATAGCGTCGGGATCGCCGCAGCGCACCAGGTAGCCGAGCTTCTGATTGATGGTTTCGATCTTTTTGCCGTTGTTGAATTTTGGAGAAAGGTGCGTAAGTTCCTCGGAAACCAAATCGCCGATTCCTCCGAGTTTTTTGTGGCCGAAAGCATCGGCGGAGCTGGTCTGGAAAACCATTTCGCCGCCTTCAAACATGGCGCCCTCGGAAACCAGCACGGTGGAATAGCGGCTGGGGTTGCGATTGCGGTCGTAGACCAGCAGCTCGGTGAGATGCTCGATATTGAATCTGTGTTCGGGGATGACGCAGCGATTCGCCGCGCCCGCCATGGTGGGCAGCATGGCTGTGAAACCAGCGTAGCGTCCGAAGACTTCCAGAACCATGAAGCGCTCGTGGGAACCAGCGGAAGTTCGCAGGGAGTTGGTCATCTGAATGGTGCGGGTGATGCACGTGCTGAAGCCGATGCAGTAGTCGGTTCCGGGCACGTCATTATCCATGGTCTTGGGAATGGCCACGACGCGCACGCCTTCCTGATACAGGCGCACACCATAGCTGAGGGTATCGTCGCCGCCGATGGGGATAAGGTATTCCATGCCCAGCCACGCGAGATTCTTCAAGATTTCCGGTGTTAGATCATTTTTTTCCGCGTTGTATTCGCCCTTCAAGTGGTCGGGCACACTATCCTTGCTCACGCGGCCGGGATTGGTGCGCGAAGAATGCAGGAACGTGCCGCCGGTGCGCCCGGCGCGATTCACAACATCTTCGGTAAGGCGCTGAAAGTTGTTGGAGTTGTCGTGCTTTTCGTCGCGAACCAGATCGACAAGGCCGGCCCAGCCTCGACGGATACCAATTACCTCATAGCCCTCACGCAGCGCGCGAAACGTCACCGCGCGGATCGCCGGATTCAAGCCCGGAACGTCTCCGCCGCCGGTGAGGATACCAATAACGCCCTTCTTTACATTGATGTTAGACATGGTGCAAGGATCGCCTCTGAGTGGAGTAGCAAACAGATGATTATCTACCCGGGGCGAGAATTAAGAAAGAGGAGAGACAGATTTAAAAGTGTGCGGTGTCGAATCAAAAAAACTTATTAAGCACTGTGATAGAAATCACAGCTCGATTCGCATTCCTATGACATGCAAAAATTTTGCCAGCCATGCCGGGTGCGCCGGCCACGCGGGTCCGGTGACTAGATTACCGTCCGCGACTGCTTCGGTCATCGCAACCTCAACAAACGTGCCGCCGGAATTTGTGACGTCGGGCGCGCATGCGGGATAACAACTGCACTTCTTCCCTTTCAGCACACCGGCAGCAGCAAGCACCTGCACACCATGGCATAGCGCGGCGATCGGCTTGTTCGCTGAAGCGAAATGACGAACGATCTCCAGCACACGCGGGTTCAGGCGAATGTATTCCGGAGCGCGGCCGCCTGGGATGACCAGGGCATCGTATTCTTCGGGTTTGACGTGGTCGAAAGTGGCATTGAGGGCAAAGTTGTGGCCGCGTTTCTCCGAGTAAGTCTGATCGCCCTCAAAATCGTGAATCGCGGTGCGCACGCTCTCTCCGGATTTCTTGCCGGGGCAAACGGCGTGAACGGAATGCCCGACCATCAGCAGCGCCTGGAATGGAACCATGACTTCGTAGTCTTCGACATAGTCACCAACGAGCATCAGGATGTTCTTGCGAGCCATCGGAGCCTCCCAGGGAGGAAGAATAACAGAAGAAAGCAAAAGGAATGTGGATGGCGGTTTGGTGCACCATCCACGTTTAGGGTTTCAGATATATTTGCGGATTGAAAAGCGGTGCCTAGCCACCGCGCTCCAAATTACTGCGTGATGGCTGGGGCGATGGTGTCGGTTCGCTCACCGATGGTAAGCAGGTCGGTACGCATCTTGTCCCACTCACGCAGAGTTAAGCCGCGGGTGGCAAAGAAGCGGCGGATTTTCACGGAATCCCAGCGAAGCACGTCCTCAAGCACCGGGACGAGCACGCTCATAGCATTGTCGCTGAGTACCGTGCGGCGTGCCACTCGGGTGATGAACTTCGCTTCGGAAACCGCGATGGTCAGACCGTCATGCTGATTCACGTGCATCATCACCGGCAAGTCGGAACTGCCGTCGCCCATGTAGATGATGTGATCGTGGCTGATGCCAAGATGCGCGCGCAACTCTTCCAGGACAGTGATTTTGCCCCAGCCGGCCGTGGCTCGGATGATCGATTCCACTTCGCCCGTGGCTTCGTTGAAGCGGAATCGCGTGCCGTAAATGTTCTCTTTCGGAACGATTCCTTCCAGCGCCGACTGAATAATTTCCTGTGGCGCCGCGGAAATCACGTGGAACGATATCCGGAAATCGTCGGAGAGACTGTCGAGCGAGTCGGCGAAGAGCTTGACGTCGTGCTTCAGACGGATACGCTTCCCGGTCTCGATCAAGTGCTCGCGGCGAACCCTGCGGAAGTCCGGATCATGCAGAATGAGGTAAGAAAGTTCAGCGCCCTGCTGAACCAAATTGATGTTGGACAGGCCTTTCACCTTCTCGTCGAACGAGTGAAAGCCGATTAACTCGCTGAGAACGACTCCCGAGTCGTTGAAGCTGAGTGTCTGGTCAAAATCGCTGGCCAGAAGAAACTGCTGAACCATGGGTGGTTACTCCTTTTCTTTCTGCCCGCCAAATGCAGGCGCGGGCCGAACTGCGGCCCGGAAAATCCCCACACAATCTACCCTACCCTGCTTTCCAGGGGGCAGCCCCACGAATAATTTTGATGGGTGCTATGCGTGAAAAAAGTGAACAAATTGTAAGCTTTGTATGAGATGCGCGAAAGGGTCAACAGGTTGACAGGAAAAGAGTTACAGGATAGAAAGGCTTTGGAATGAGGGGCTTGCAGCGAACGTATTTCGAACGCCCCCCGGCGAATAAAAAGCGATATGGATGTTCGTGCTATCAGGCGGTCCTGGTGCCCGCCTCCAAGCTGGGAAATCTCAGAATCGAGGACCCTTGACAGCAGTCACTTCGAGCGGCCGAATCGCGCATGGGAACCGAAGTCTGTGCACGCGCTGGCCAGAAAAACGAATGACTATTTCTTTCGCGGGCGCGCGAGGACGGACAGCGCGTGAGTGTACTCGGTGAGGGTGCTGCGATCGGCACGGCTATAAACGAACTGGCCCCTTTTGTGGCATTCGATCAGCCCCGCGTCCGCGAGGATCTTCAGATGGTGAGAGACGGTTGCGGGGGTTACGCCGCGCAAGGAGACAATTTCCCCACAATTCATTTCGCCGGACTTGCTGATGGCCTCAAAGATGAGCAGGCGTGTTTCGTCGGCTAAGGCCTTGGAAATACGTTCGATGTGGGTGCGGTCCATTCGTGAACACAGTGTAACGAAGGAGCGGGCCGCGGGCCAACGTCCGCGCAGCGCTCGCAAAATATTGTAACCTGATATTTAGATATTCATCTAAGTATCGAAGTCAGAGAAAATTCAGGCCCCTCGCGGGTTGGAGGTTTCCATGAAACGACTTGAAGGCAAAACGGCGGTAGTGACGGGCGGCAACAGCGGCATCGGGCTGGCCACAGCGAAACGATTTCTGGAGGAAGGCGCGCGCGTCGCCATTTCCGGCAGAAACCAGAAGACGCTGGACGAGGCGGTGAAAACGCTGGGCGATGGCGTGCTGGCGGTACAAGCCGACACTGCCAAGCTGGGCGAAACGGAAAAATTCCTGGCCAAGGTGGTGCAAAAATTCGGGAAGATTGACGTGCTATTCGTCAATGCAGGCGTAGCAAAGTTCGCGCCTCTCGCGGATACGCCGGAAAGCCTGTTCGACGAACAGTTCGACATCAACATCAAGGGCGCGTACTTCACCATTCAGAAGGCGGTTCCGCTCTTGAATGATGGGGCGTCGATCATTTTGAATACCAGCGTGGCGGGAGCCAAGGGCACGCCGAGCACCAGCGCGTACTCGGCAACCAAAGCGGCTTTGCGCTCGTTGGCAAGAACTGCCGCGGCGGAACTTGTGGACCGCGGAATTCGCGTGAATACGGTGGCACCGGGGCCGATCGTTACCCCGATCTTCGGCCGGACCGGTCTGCCGCAGCAAGCGGTGGACGATTTTGCGAAGAGCATCATTGCTACCAATCCCATGAAACGCTTTGGACAGCCGGAAGAGGTCGCGGGCGTGGTTGCGTTTCTGGCGTCGAAAGACGCGTCGTACGTCACAGGCGTGGAAATCAATGTTGATGGAGGATTTGGGCAGCTCTAAGCGCGTGCCCGTGGGCGAAAAGAAAAGAGGCGGCCCTCATGCCGCCCTATTTCGCCGGCGCTGACGGATCCGCAGTTGTAGCCGTGTTCACGTCCAGAAACCATTTGTGCGCGGAATCGCCCGGTGCGTAGCAGTTCCCATTCGCGGCGTACGTGGCCGCACACTTCGCGCTGTATTCCTTGCGTCGCGGAGATTGCGCATATTGCCAAACCACGGCCGCGGAAATGCCGCCGGTTTCTGGCGCTGGCGGAGTTTGCGGAAATACGCAGCCTGGCGCCGGTGGGCAAGCATCGTTGTAAATCCAGAAAACCATGGGGCGCGCGCCGACGTGCGCTTGAATATCCTGCGCCGTGGTGATCTTCACGCCGCCGCCTTCATCGGAAGGCATTGCCGAGCAATACACGCCGGCCTTGAAACCGGACTGACTGAGTTCTTCAGACCACGCGCGAAGGTAGTCGTGGTAAGGCGCGGGAAGCCGGCCGCCCTCTTCAATATCCAGAAAAATAACGGTCCCTTTGGCGAAGCCCTCCTGACGTGCCAGCTTTGCCGCGGCTTGCGCATCGGCGAATCCGCGCTGACGCGCATCCATAGAGTTCCTCAGCTTGCGGCTGTCTCTGCCGTTGAACAACACTACAAATCCAAAGCCTTGCGAAGCGAGCAATTCGCGTTTGCCCTGCCACGTGCTGCTCTTCTCGCCTGGAGGCGCGCCAAGCCAGTAACTGGTGAAGGAAAATGTTTTGCGCAGAATGGGTAAAGCATCGTCGCCAGGATAGATATTGAGGTCAAAACCCAGGTAGGTGGCGGCAGAAGGAGGCGCAGGCGCAGCGGATGAGGCTCGCCGCCCGGATGCAGCAAATGCCAGCACAATTGCGGAGCCGCAAACCAGGAAGCAAATCAAAACAAGCCGATAAGCACGCATCTCGAAACTCTACACCAGCGAGTTGCAATCAAACGAGAAATTTGCCGACCGGTTGCTCATGCGTTCGCAGTCCGCATTCGCGATGAATTTGCCGCTGCGTGGCCGTGGACTGTCGGAACGTGCCGGAGGCGACGACGCGCGCGACAAGGGGCGTGATAGTATGGCGATTTGACGGCTATCATGATCGGGCAAACGCTGGATCATTACAAAATCCTCTCACAGCTTGGTGAAGGCGGCATGGGTGTCGTCTACCGCGCGCGGGATGAGGTGCTGAACCGCGACGTCGCGCTAAAACTGCTCCTGCACAGCGCGGTTGACAAGGTCTCTCCCGACCATTTGCTCCGCGAGGCTCAGACTGCCTCTTCCTTGAGCCATCCCAATATTTGCACCATTCACCAGGTGGGACAGATCGGCAACGACTTCTATGTGGTGATGGAATTGATTGAGGGACGATCGCTCAGCGACTTGATCACTGCGACAGGCCTCTCGATGGAAACCGTGGCGCGCTACGGCACGCAAATCGCCGACGCACTGGCGCATGCCCACGACCGCGGAATCGTGCATCGCGACCTGAAGGGTTCGAACGTGATGGTAACGCCCGAGGGACGTGTCAAGGTGCTGGATTTCGGCCTGGCCACTCGCCTGGAGCGCGAAGAGATCAGCGACCTCACACTTTCCTACACCGCTTTGGAAAGTAAGCTTGTGGGAACCCTTCCGTACATGGCGCCGGAAATTTTGCGCGGACAAAAGGGCGATCACCTCGGCGATGTATGGTCGCTGGGCGTGCTGCTATATGAGGCAGCGGCGGGCAAACTGCCGTTTCGCGGAAATACCGGATTCGAGGTGACATCAGCAATTCTGCGCGAGCCGACTCCTCCACTGCCTTCCACGGTTCCCTACGGGCTGGCCGCAGTGGTCCAGCGCTGCTTGATGAAGGAGCGAGCAGAACGTTACCAACGCGCCAGCGAGGTGCGCGCAGCGCTAGAGACCGTTCAAGGCGCGGTGTTGCAGTCTCGGCATCCATCGGAAGAATCGCGGGGGCCGCGAACACTGGTGCTGCGAGGGATGGAACACCTGGCGGTAAAAAACGGCGATGTGTTGTTGCTGGTGGGCACGAATAAAGGAGCGTTTTTGTTGCGGTCGTCGCGGGACCGCGGCAAATGGGACGTCGCCGGTCCGTATTTCCACGGGCAAGGCGTGAACGCCATGGCGTATGACGGAAGAAACGGTAAGCATCGCTTGTGGATTGCGACAAACAACGTGATGTGGGGCGCGTTTCTGCGGTCCAGCGAAGACTTCGGCAGAATTTGGACCAATCCGCTGGAGGCGAGCATCCGGTTTCCCACGGAGTCCGGCGCCGCACTGAGAAACATTTGGCAAATCTGCCTGGGCCGAGACGATGAGCCGGAGAAACTGTATTGCGGAGTCGAACCTGCGGCACTGTTCGAATCGCGGGACGACGGAGAATCGTGGTCATTGGTTCGCGGCTTGTACGACCATCCGCATCGACCGCGTTGGATGCCCGGCAATGGCGGATTGATCCTGCACACCATTCTGCCGGATCCTTCCAACAAGGATCGTATGTACGTGGCGGTGTCCGCTGGCGGCGTGTACCGCACCGATGATGGGGGAACCACGTGGCAGGCGCGAAACAATGGAGTGCGCGTGGTGTTTCTGCCCGAGAAATATCCAGAGTTCGGACAGTGCGTGCACAAGATTGCTCTCCATGAATCCCGGCCCGAACGTTTGTTCCTGCAAAATCATTGGGGGCTATACCGTTCCGACAACCGTGGCGATTCCTGGCAAGACATCGCACGCGGCGTGCCTTCGGATTTCGGCTTTGGGATGATCGTGCATCCGCACGATGCGGATTGCGTGTACATCGTGCCGGTGGAATCGGATGAGTTTCGCTGCACTCCGGAAGGCCATTTGCGCGTTTATCGCACGCGAGATGCCGGCGGATCGTGGGAGCCGCTGAGCCGGGGATTACCGCAAAAGGGAGCATACGAAACGGTATTGCGAGATGCCTTGTCGGCTGATTCACTCGATCCGGCGGGAATTTACTTCGGAACGCGCAGTGGAAAAATCTACGCTTCAAGAGATGAAGGAAAGAGTTGGAAGAAAATTTTGGAAGGATTGCCGCAAATCTTGTGCGTGAAGGCGTCTGTCGTCCACATGGATGGCGCGCCGGCAGCAAGACCGGCCGTGAAATCGAAACCGGCAAGAAAACAGAAAACTGCGCGCTCAAAAAGTGGCGGCCGGCTCAGGAAATCACACTGATGCAAATCTGGTTCAAGATTCCGGGTCCGCTGCGCGAGTTCACAGAGAATCAGAGCACTGTGCGTGTGGAACTGGAAGCTGGCACAAATCTACTGCAAGCTTTGCAGGAACTGTTTGTTACCTGCCCGGGACTGCGCGACAGGGTTCTGACTGAAACAGGCGAAACCCGGCGACACGTAAATATATTTGTTGGCAGTGAGAACGTGCGTTATCTGACCGGACTGGCGACCCCGGTTCCTGCCGAGGCTGAAATTTCGATCGTGCCCGCGATCACCGGCGGCTAGATACGCAGCTGACTTGCTCGGCTCAACCGGCTGCATGTTCCCGCGAAGGATAACTCCACGACATGGCTCGCGCGTTCATTGAACAACTTTGTTTGAAGCTTTCAGGTCGCTCTGCCGGGACATAAGCCTCAGCTAGAAATCAGGTGTCCATGTACTGGGCTTCGCCGTTGCCGAAGGACCAGTTTTCCCACGAGACTTCGACCAGATTAATCACTAAATCCTGCGGCCTCAGGCCGGGCGATTCGGCCAGAATCTCCGCCATGCGCTGGAAGAGTTTGCGCTTTTGCTGCGGCTTGCGTCCCGCGCTCAATGTAATTTGCACGAAGACGACTTTGTCGGAACGCTGAATGCCCAGATAGGTGCGGTCGTAAATCAAGCCTTCGTGTGGATGCTCGCTAATCACCTGGAAGCGATCGTCCGGCGGGATGGCGAACGCTTCAATCATGGCGCGGTGCACGCCGTCGCCGAGCGCCTTGCGATAGTCCGAGGAAGCTCCCTCGCGAAGATCGATTCGTACCAATGGCATGGCGAATTCTCCTTATTTGTTTCGATGCAGGACAAATGTTACGCGCTACGGTAACAGAAACAGAAGCTAGCTCACTTGTTCCGGCCGCTGAAACGGCGACTTGCTTCCCAGCCGTGCATTTGATGTGATACGGGAATGCAAAAGCCCGCAATGGTGCGGTGGGCCACCCGCATTCGATGGCAGTGGAAAGTATTCATTCCGATCATCGCCGTAATGATAGTGGGCCTGGTGGGAATCACCGCATTACTGCGCACGCTGGAAATGCGCGACGCGCACTGGGTATTAATCACCGTGGTAGGCTTTGCCATCCTGCTCTGCTTTGTGCTGCTGTCGGTGCTGCTGGTGCTGGTGCAACATCCGCTTGAGGAATTAATGGCCACGATTTCGCGGATTCACCGGGGAGACTTGAGCGCCCGAGTGGACTTCGCAAAACGCGACGACGACATTGGGCAACTGGGGCAGCAATTCAACGAAATGGTGGAACGTCTGGCGCAAAACCGCGAGGAGATTGAAGACCTGCACAAACGAGAGATGGCCCGCGCGGAACATCTGGCCACTCTTGGCGAATTAGCGGCCGGACTGGCCCACGAGATTCGCAACCCGCTGGCAGGCATTGCCGGTGTCGTCGACGTGATGAGCAAGGAATTGCCCGCCGATGGCCCCAGCCGGGCAATTATGGGAGACGTGCAGAAAGAGGTCCTGCACATTCAAGACATTCTGAACGATCTTCTGTCCTACGCGCGGCCTCGCCCACCGGATTTTCACCCGTCGGACTTGAACGCCACCGTCGAACAAGCCGTGCTTCTGGGTCGCCAGCAGGTGCTGACAAAACCTATCCAAATCCAGTTCAAGGCGAATCCATCGTTGCCCAAAGTGGACCACGACCCCACGCTGATCCAGCAGGTGGTGCTGAACCTGTTGATCAATGCCATCCAGGCCATCGCCAAAGAGGGCAAAATCGATGTGCGATTGTCACAAGAACAAGACTGCGCCGTCATTCACGTAGACGACACGGGCCGGGGAATTTCGCCGGACGCTTTACCGAAAATCCTGAAACCGTTTTTTACTACGCGTAGCGAAGGCACAGGACTGGGACTGTCGCTGGCGAACAGCATTGTGCAGTCACATGGTGGAAGAATCGAAGTGGCAAGCGTGCTGCAAAAAGGAACGCAGTTCAAGGTATGCCTGCCGATTGAGCGCACCGTCAGAGAGCAGCCCAAATTCACGGTGAAGTCGGCGGCAAAACGGTAGAGAATCTGCCGAAATGGCATAGTGATGGTAGAGTGTTGCAATGGCTCAGAAGCGCATTTTGATTGTTGACGACGAGAAACTGGTACGTTGGGCGCTCACCCAGAAGTGTACCGAGTTTGGTTACCAATCGGTGGAAGCCGAGACGGGGCAAGAGGCCCTGCAAGCACTGCAAAATGAAAGCGTTGATCTAGTTCTTCTGGACGTGCATCTCCCCGACCTGAGCGGAATTGAAGTTCTGGAAAAGCTGAAGCAGGCAGGAGAGACCCGCAGCATCATCATGATGACGGCGGACCCGCAACTGGATGATGTTAAGGCAGCGCTGCGGCTGGGAGCTTACGACTTCGTCAGCAAACCGTTGAATTTCGAGGAACTGTCGGTCACGCTGCAAAACGCGCTGGAAGCAGGTTCGCTGCGCGACGAAGTGGAGTCGCTGCGCGACGAGGTACGGCGGCGGGCGGGCTACCATGATGTGATCGGCGATTCGCGAAAAATCACGGAGTTGATGAAGTTCGTCTATAAGGTGGCTTCCAGCGCCGCCACAACCATCCTGATCCAAGGTGAAAGTGGTACCGGCAAGGATCTTGTTGCCAAGGCGATCCACTACCGTAGTTCGCGGGCGGAGCGGCCGTTTGTGGCCATCAACTGCTCGGCCATTCCCGAAACGCTGATGGAAGCGGAGCTGCTGGGCCACGAGAAGGGCGCGTTCACCGACGCCAAGGCACTGAAAAAAGGCCTGTTTGAGGTTGCGGATGGCGGCACATTGTTTCTCGACGAAATTGGTGAACTTTCGCCGCTGTTGCAAGCGAAACTGCTGCGTGTGTTGGAAGACCAGATGATCCGGCGCGTCGGCGGAGTGCGAGACATCCAGGTGGACGTGCGAGTAATCGCCGCGTCGAACCGCGACCTGGAACGCGAAGTGCGCGAAGGCCGCTTCCGCCAGGATTTGTACTATCGCTTGGCTATCATTTCGATCTTCCTGCCAGCGCTACGCGAGCGTAAGGAAGACATTGCGCCACTGGTTTCTTTCTTCCTGGCCCATTACAACCGTAAGTTCCGCAAGTCCGTGCAAGGCATAACCGAAGAAACCCGTCGGCTGCTGATGAACTACGACTGGCCGGGAAACGTGCGCGAGCTCAAGAACGCTCTGGAACGCGCCATGATCCTGGAAGACGGCAACCAGCTTCGGCCCGACGACCTGCCGTTCTCGGTGGCCAGCGGACGTAGCGGCGCGGTGGTGGAAGAAAGCCAGATGAACTCCCCACAGGAGATTCAGTCGTCGGTCCCAGGGAAACGCCGCTTGCCACCGCTGTTTATCCCGGAAGGTGGCACTTCGCTGGAGGACGTGGAGCACGCTCTGGTGGAATTGGCGCTGCAGCAGTCTCACGGCAACCAGATCAAAGCGGCAAAGCTGCTGAGCATCAGCCGAGACGCCTTGCGCTACAAGATGAAGAAGTTTGGACTGTCGCATTCGGAAGAGGAAGAACCAGCCTCGCCGGCGAAGGATTAGCAGGGCCGGGCCCAACTGGGCAAAGGCGCTCAAGGCGCGATGAGCCGGTGGGTGAGAATTCGCGCAACAGAGTGAAAATCCGCAAAGTTTGGCTTGCCGAGAGGTTTCCCGTAGTCGCCCGCCAAACTAAATCCTTTATTACCAGTAGATTAAAAATTCCACAGGCCACTCCGCCAAACGGCACGCGAGATGCATTCCTTCACAGTGCTCAGCAATTAGGCAATGGAGCGATTGTCGAAAGGCTGAGTGGTGGGCGTTCCTTTTTCGACGTTCGGGCTTGCGGTGAAGGCTCGAAAGGATACGTCGGAAAAAGGGACGCCCACAATTAAAACGAGTTTGGCAGCGGCCAGCGCCGTACACAATAGAGCGGCTACCATCAACCGCCAACGCCCGCTGAACGGGCAAATAAATTCGCTGGCCGCTGCCTTTATTTTTGCCCGCCGACTTTTCGCACGACGATTCCACTTTCCAGTTGTTGTTTCCCCGCAGGTTTACGTAATTCGACGCACATTTCTGCGGAAGTTTGCACAGCTGCAAATATCAGCACCGAAAATCACCGCCATCTCGTTTATTTCCTTTAAGTAACATGTTGTTCAACTGGAAACGAACGTGCACTTCTGTTTTTGGGCTCAAGTTGAATTTTTAGCGTGCGCAGCGGTCAGTGTTCGAGGAGGAGTAATGCCGCAGGTAATTGAGACCAAGGATAAAGGAAAAATTGAAAGCTCCAAGCGGGTATTGTTAACCAAGATCCTCGTCACGACGGACTTTTCGGAAGTCTCCGATCGTGCGCTGGATTATGCCATTGCATTGGCGCGCCGTTACGATGCGCGCATCTACCTCGCTCATGTAATTACGCCCGATCCATTCCAGTTCGCAGAACCGCAACTCGCTCAAGCCACCTACGAAAAAGTGCGTCAGGCCGCCGAGGAAGGGATCACCGATATTTTGATTTCGGGAAAGCTGCGGGGAGTGCCCCACGAAGTGCTGATGGAAGAGGGAAACGTCTGGCCGACGCTGGATAAGCTGATCACCGAGCATGAAATCGACCTCGTGGTAGTCGGCACGCATGGCCGCGGCAAAGTGCAGAAGATTTTGATTGGCTCAGTGGCAGAAGAGATTTTCCGCCAGGCCGATTGCGCTGTGCTGACTGTAGGGCCCGGCGTCAAAGGCGACACCGCAAGAGAAGTTGAACTGAAGAGCATCCTGTTCGCAACCGATTTTGGACCTGGAGCCGAAAAGGCGGCCGCTCATGCCTTCTCGCTGGCCCAGGAACACGACGCTCGCGTCACGCTGCTCCACGTGATTGAAAGCGCCGCCGCTTACACCGAGGAAAGCGTGGCCCGGCAGCGCGAGATCAACGTGGTGCGGATGAGGCAGTTGATGCCAGCAGGCAGCGAAAACTGGTGCAAACCGGAAATCCGCGTCACCTTTGGCTCAGCCGTCGAGGAAATCCTCATAGCCGCTCGCGAAGCGAAGGCGGACTTGGTGGTCATGGGTGCGAAAGCTCGCAGAAGTCTCGCCGGCCATGTGCCACTGACGATCGCGTACAACGTCGTAACCAAGGCAGCTTGCCCGGTTCTGACGGTGCGCGGGTAGACCTTTAATAGGGAACAGAATCCCTTACCTGGGATCTGCATCCCTTTTATAAAGAAGGGCGGTGCTGCATTCTTCCCCCCAGCTGAACAGCGCCGCCCTTTCCCTTTTGATAGCAGCAATTCGAGCCGGTCGGTTCCCTACGAACGAATCATTGTTAACAGCATCTTGAGGGGTGTCGTGGCTTTCACCGCGTGAGGTTGGTTCGCCGGGAGAAGCACGCATTCGCCAGCGCTGGCGCTAAGCGGCTTGCCTGCAATGGTGATTTCTGCTTTGCCTTCCAGCACCTGAAGTAAAGCATCAAAGGGCGACGTATGTTCGCTCAGAGCCTGTTCCGCGTCGAAGGCAAAAACAGTGACGGTTCCCGTTGGCCGCTTGAGAAGCGTGCGACTGACCACCGCGCCTTCCTGGTAGTTCACTAATTCGATCAGGCGCACACTTTGTGACGCTGGAAGTTCATTTCTGGCTGGCGTTTGCGACGCTTGTGCGGACATTTGTGGTCATCTCCCCGGCATCGGATGCGCGGCCTGATCGGCGTTGGGCACGAGTCGCTCGTAAACAGCTTGGGGAATTGGCGTTTGCCAGTGCCCTGTGGCTTTCGCGAAGCCGGCGATTCCGAAGAACAACACCGCGATTCCCGCGGCCATCGCCCACGCAGGTAATGCACGCGGCTTCTTGTTCGACGCGCCGAGTTGAGGCAGGCCCATATACAATGCGCCTTCCGCCGGGCAGACGGCGACGCACTCCATACAGCCGGTGCACTCCACCGATTTGATGGAAACCAGCTTGTCTACCGGAAGCGACGACGGGCAAGCCTTGGCGCATTTCGCGCAATCGATGCAGGGCTGGGGATCCCGACGAATCTTCGCGGGACTCATCCATGACGTCAGTCCCAACAGCGCGCCATAAGGGCACAGGAAACGGCACCAGAAGTTCGGGACAAACACGGAAGCCGCGGCAAAAACACCCAGCACCACCAACCCTGTCTCGCCGAGGTGCCGAAAGAAGTTCAACATCTTCACGTCGGCAATCAGACCATACGGGCTTTGCATGAAGTCGCGAATTCCCTCTACCGACATGGTGGAAATCGCCCAGACGAAAAATCCGAGCAGCAGGTATTTCAGGCCGCGCAACGGCAGGTCCAGCCAGCGAGGCAGCGGAAAATTGCGTTTAAACAGCTTCCGGCCGGCGCGCCAAAGATACTCAGAGAGCGTTCCCACGGGGCAGAGCCAGCTACAGAAGGCTTTGCGGAAGAGAAAAGCCATCGACAGAAACGTGATCAGCAGAAACATGGCGGCGGGATGAACCTTGGGAACTTGGCCGCTCAGCAGCCAGTACTTCAAATTCATCAGGCCCGCGATCGGCAGCCATCCTTCTACGCCGGGCGGACGACGCAAACTTGTCGCGCCGGTCCCAGCCTCCATTTGCCGCACCCAAAAATAGAATTTTGTGCCAAGCGCCAGATTCAGAAGCAGAAACGCGCCTTGAAAGCTGCGCCGATAGAGTTGCGAGCGGTCCTTCACAACGCGCCGGACCAGCTTCTTCTTAGCCTTGCGAACAGTAGCCACGCTTGATATGCCTTCCGCAGCGGGCGCGTGAATTCCCTTGCCAGGTGGCGGTTGGATGAAAGGAGCCTGGGCCGACATGCGCTGTAACCTCGACCCGAGAGTAGCAACTACCGTCACACCAGGCTGTGACTTCGGTCACACAGAAGGGCCTGCTTGTTCGCGCTTGGACGGCTCAGACCCAGCCTCCATCAATCACGTACGCCTGGTTCGTGATGGCGGAGCTGTCGTCGGACGCCAGAAACAGGACGAGTCGCGCAACGTCTTCCGGCAGCAGGCTTCGCTTCAGCGCCTGGCTCGCCAGGATTTCCGCCTCGTACTCAGGCGTCAACCAAAGCCGGCGCTGGCGTTCGGTCAGGATGGAACCAGGCAACACGCTGTTCACTCGGATGTTTTTGCTGCCCAACTCGTGCGCCGTGGTACGGGTCAAGCCGACGATGGCGGCTTTGGCGGCAATGTACGCTGGTTGCCCTGTTGACGGAATCATCCAGGAAATGGAACTCATGTTGATGATCGAGCCGCCGCCAGCATCGGCCATCTTGGGCGCCACGGCCTGGATGGCAAAAAATTGGTGGCGCAGATTTACCGCCATGCGGTCGTCCCAATACTCGGGCGTGACTTCGGCGAATTTGTGCCGGTCGTCGTTGGCGGCATTGTTCACCAGCACGCGGATGGCGCCGCAACGATTCTCGATTTCCGCGATGGCTGCGCGCAGTGCCGCGATGTTCTTCAAGTCGCAGCGCAGAAAAAACGGCGCCTCGGAACCGTGCGCCGAAACATTTTTTACGAGCTTGTCTGCTGCGTCCTCATCGACGTCCACAAACGCTACCTGCGATCCCTGCGCCGCAAAATGCTCCACCATCGACGCTCCGATTCCCGAAGCGCCTCCGGTTATCAAAACCAGCCGTCCTCGCAAACTCGGATAGCTGGCGAATTGTTGGTTTGGGTTCATGGGAAAATGGTGCCCGGGGGGGGAGTCGAACCCCCATGAGGAAAAATCCCCGGAGGATTTTAAGTCCTCAGCGTCTGCCATTCCGCCACCCGGGCCGTGGCACTACAAACTTATCGAATCGAAACAGTTAGCGCAACATCGCCACATCAGTGTGCGTGACGTCACCGTCCACAGGCTGTTCCGGCTCGCTACAGCCTAAATCTGTTACAATAGCTAGGTCGATGTGTCAGCTGTCTCAGGGCGCGCAACCTTTTTTAGGTTGGCCGAATCATACCCGAAGGCTGAACCACTGAACCATTCAAGGGTGGTCCGCGTCTATCCTAGTCGAGAGGAATAAGGTGCAGGAATTCATCAATCTTCTTCCTGATGAGGTCAGTCGGCCCAAGCGTTCCAAGCCCGAAGAAGTCATTCCGGTCTCGAATGCCGCGTTACCAGACTTTGGCGTCCCCTCGCATTTGATGCCAGACAATTTCTGGTCCAACCTGAAACAGTTCCTCACCGAGCGCCCTGTCAAAATCACCGAACGCAGTGACGTCCCCTTCCATAAGAATACTTTCGGCTCCGGCATGCGCGACAATTTGCGCTTCTTTTTCTCCGCTCCTGCCGTTTCCAAAACCATCGTCAACAAGCGTTTGGAAGTCGATTGGGGCGGCAGCTTCGGCAGCTTCACTGATCGCCTGAAGGAGTTTTTCCATCCTTCCAAGCCTGCTCCTCTTCCCCCGGGCATTCAGCCGGTAAAGGTCAAGGATATTTGGTCGAAGGATGAGAACTTCGGTTGGACTCAGGCCATCGCTCTTGGCGTCCACGCGGGAGTCATCATTCTGCTCGTGGTTCCCCTCTTCACCAATCTCTTGCAGCCCAAGATTGAGGCGAAGAGCAAAACTCTCGACATCACTCCGCTCGACATCTCTCCTTACGTCTCGAAGCTTCCCGCAGGCGCCAACAAAGCTGGCGGCGGTGGTGGCGGCGGCGATCGTTCTCCTTTGCCCGCAACGAAGGGCAAGGCTCCCAGATTTGCCTGGACGCAATTTACTCCTCCCTCCGCAACCATCAAGAATCCCGATCCGAAGCTACCCGCGGAGCCTACACTTCTTGGACCTCCGGATCTGAAGGTCGCCAACCCTGCGCTGTCCAATTTCGGTGATCCCCTCGCCTCTACCGTGAACATGTCTAACGGCCCCGGCGGTGGTGGCGGCATCGGCACCGGCGAAGGCGGCGGCATAGGCAGCGGTTCCGGCGGCGGACTCGGCCCCGGCGAAGGTGGCGGCACGGGTGGCGGCGCATTCCGCGCTGGCGTCAATGGCGTTGGCTCGCCTAGCTGTTTCTACATGCCCAACCCGCCGTACTCCGAAGAAGCTCGTAAAGCGAAATATTCTGGCGTAGTGCTTGTTGACGCCGTCGTCACTGTCGATGGCCGCGTCACCGAGCCTCGCGTCATTAAGAGCCCCGGCCTCGGTCTTGACGACACCACCGTTCAGACCATGCGCACTTGGCGCTGCAAAGCCGCACTCGGCCCCAACGGCCGCCCGGTCCCCACGCGCGTCCAATTCGAAGTCAACTTCCGCCTCTACTAGCTGGCGTTGGAGGCGGTCCCCTTCTTTTATTCCATGTAGCGCTGCCTTTTATGCCAGCCACGATTTTCACCGTGAACCGCATTTGTCTGAATGTGTCATCCCGACCGGAGTGCCGCTTAGTTGGCGGCACGAAGTGGAGGGATCATGGCAACATTGGAGCGTGCAGCGATTCACACGGGTCTGTACGCTCCCGCAAGCAACCTTCCGCCTCCTCCTGCGTTCTCACTTACCAGACACGCTCCTCAACGGAGGTTAGCCATGGCCCGGCTTCTGCCCCGTTTTTCCTCCAACGATTCTCCCGACTCGCACTGGATTCACCGCGTCGCCGACAATCTTCGAGCCGCATTTCTCTTTCCCAAATACGTGCGCTCTTCCTCCAACACCGCGCCAATCCATTTTGCCGACGTCGATCTCTCCGCTCGCCGCGGCCCGGCCCAAGCCTACGCCGCCATCGCCCACGCCACACTTCTTTGCGCGATTCTTCTGCTTTGGAACTCCCCGCACAATCCCATTCGCACAAATCATTTCGGCGCCGTAGACACCTCCAAAATACCGCTGCGAATGCCTCAACTCCTCGACGCCACCGGATTCGGTAAGCCTTCTCTCGGCCCAGAAGGCGGCAGCGGCAACAACGATCTTCGTCCGCCTACCCATGGCAACCTCGCGCCTCTTTCATCCATGCCGCTCGCTCCGCCGCATCTTCCGCAATCGCAAGAAGCTCAATTGCCCGTTCCTCCGGCAGTCTTCGATCCCAACGCTCCAACCACTGTACCCGTCGTCACCAAGCTTGGCCTCCCTTGGATGAAAGACCACTCCGATTCTTCCGGCTCCGGCAAAGGGCACGGCATCGGTACCGGCAATGGCGATGGCATGGGTGACGGCAACGGAAGTGGTGAAGGCGACGGCGGCACCGGCCCCTATGCCAACGTGCTTTCACCCGTCGTTTGCACTTACTGTCCTGAGCCTCCCTACACCGAAGAAGCCCGCAAATTGAAACTCCAGGGCAACGTCACCGTCAGCGTCCTCGTCGGCGTCGACGGCCGCGCGCAGAAAATCCGCATCGTCAAAGGATTGGGCCAGGGCTTGGACGAACAAACCATCGCCTCTATTCGCGCCTGGCGTTTCACCCCCGCTCTCGACGCCCATCACAATCCCGTCCCCGTCTGGGTTACCATTGAGACCGCTTTCCGTCTCATCTAATTCGCGGCTCGCTTCTATGGATTTATGATTCACTCATGCGACCTGCCGCGTTTTGCCTCCTTCTTCTCTTCCTTGGCACCGTCCTCTCGCCACAGCAACCATCGTCTTTATTCCGTGAAGAACAATTAGCTCACCCGCGCGTCAAGACAGCAGCCCACGAAAAAGATCTCGAGCTCCGGGCCCTCTTCGCACAAAAAAATCTCGTCTATCCTCCGCAGCAGATCTTGCTTCGCGCCTTCAAACGAGAGGCCATGCTAGAGGTTTGGGTATCCAGCTCGACCACGCAGAATTACACGCTTCTGAAGACCTTTCGAATCTGTTCGAGCTCAGGGGAATTGGGCCCTAAGCGCCGCTACGGTGACTCTCAAGTTCCTGAAGGCTTTTATGAAATCGATCATTTCAATCCTGAGAGCGCCTATTACCTCAGCCTTCACGTTTCCTACCCGAATGCTTCGGACCGGGTTCTGGCTTCTCATTCCAATCCCGGTGGTGACATCTTTGTTCACGGCAACTGCGTCACGATCGGCTGCCTTCCCATCACTGATGACGGCATCAAGCAAGTCTATTTGGCTAGCAGTCCTGCCCAAGCAATCGGGCCAATCCCACATCCCTATATGGATTTCCCCCACTCGTCTCACTGACGACGAGTACCGTACCCTGGCGCAAGCCCATCGGGGCGACACTCAACTGATCGCATTTCGGGGCAACCTGAAACAGGGATTTGACTACTTCGAGAAGGATCATCGCTTGCTGAAAGTCTCCGTCACTCAGAAGGCTGCACCAATTCGCGCGCTAGACTTCGATCACCTGCATCTGCCTAACCATTGCCCGAATACGACACGCCTCTAGACACTTCCGCAACCTCCCATTTTCAATCTGCTACGATGTTCCCATGCGATTCAACCTGCGCTTTATCTCCATTTCGGCGGCGCTGCTCCTCCTCGCGCTCTCTTCCCACGCGCAAAATTCCACCGGTTCCCTCGATCTCACCGCTCGCATCACTCCCACCGGCGCGCGTCCGGAACCCGTCCGCCAATTCACTTTCTATGTCCTCTCCAAAAGTTATGCCGACATCACCGCCGAAGTCGACAAGCAAGACAAGCTTCCCACTCGCGACGAGTTCATCTCCGGCTTGAAAGTTTCTTCGCAACTCAAGACCTGGCTTAAAAATCACGACGTCATGGACCTCACTCAACTCGACGTCGACAAGCTCGTCACTTCCGAGGACATCATTTCCATCCCGGAATTCCTTACCGCCTACCAGCGCTCCAACAGCGGCGGCGTTACCGTCGGCCTTCCTTCTCCTAAATTCCGCGAGTCCGACAAGGAAGCTAACCCGGAGAAATACGAAAAGCAGCGCCAGGACTACATGATCGCGATGAAAAAATTCATGGACGCCCATCCAGGCACCATCTCCGGCATGGAACTCGAACTCGGCGCCGTCAATCCCAAACTCGCTTGGGACAAACTCCTATACGACCATAAAATTCGCGTCGCTCAGTTAGCTCCTGAGATTGCTCAATCCAAATTCCTCGTTGGCAAAGCGGATACCGACCTCGACGGCCGCGCCCTCATCAACGGCCTTGCCCCGGGCAATTACTGGATCAGCAGCCTCGGCATGGATGCCGCCGAGGGAGACCGCCACCTTCGCTGGGACGTGCCCACTTCCATTCAGGCTTCCCAGACCACGCGCGTAAATCTCAGCAACTTCAACGCCATCGATATCCACGCAGCTCCACGCTAAACCCTGCAGTCTGGCCCTCTCCGGCTCTCGAACTGGTCCCGAACTGCGCTATCCTGCTTCTATGGGCACCCCCCTTTTGTGGGTTGGCTTCATTTCATTTGTTTTGCTTGCGCTGGCCCTCGACCTGGGTGTCTTCCATCGCAAAGCTCACAAGGTCGCAATCCGCGAAGCGATATTCTTCAGCGCCCTGTGGATCGGTCTCGCTCTTTGTTTCGGCTTTTTTGTCTGGCACTGGTTCGGTCCGCAGCGCGGCATGGAATATCTCACCGGCTACGTCATCGAAAAATCTCTTAGCATCGACAATCTCTTCATCTTCCTCGTCATTTTCCGCACCTTTCAGGTCGAAGACCGCGTCCAGCATCGCGTCCTTGCCTGGGGCATACTCGGCGCCCTCGTTACTCGCGGCTTCATGATCGCCACCGGCGCTCTCCTGATCTCTCGCTTCCACTGGATTCTCTCCGTCTTCGGTCTGTTCCTGGTCTACAGCGGAATCCATATGCTTTGGAAGCGCAACAAGACTCCTGACTTCGAGCGCAATCCCCTTTTCCGTTTCGCCAGTACTCATCTTCGCGTCACCAAGGAGTATCGCGGCGCGCATTTCTTCCAGCGTCAGGATGGCAAGCTCTTCGCCACACCTCTTTTCCTCGTCCTTCTCATCGTCGAAATCACCGACATCACCTTCGCCGTCGACTCCATTCCCGCTATCTTCGGAATTACGCAAGATCCCTTCATCGTCTTCAGTTCCAACGTTTTCGCTATTCTCGGTCTGCGCGCACTCTATTTTCTGCTCGCGGATCTGCTCGGCTATTTCCGTTATCTCGGCATCGGCCTCGCACTGATCCTCGTCTTTGTCGGCTTGAAGATGCTCGCGGAGCCTTGGTGGCACATCTCGGTCGGGCTGTCGCTCGGCCTTGTCGGGGCAATCCTCCTCGTCACCATTCTGATTTCTCTTCTGGCTGGCCCCAAAAAGATGGAAACCTCCCCTTAGACTCTGAATTGCTTTCTTATTTTTTCGGATACAATTCGGTAAGACTATGACTGAAGCCAGCAAAGAATCCTTAACCCGCGCTATTCTCGGCATGACTTCTTCCGAGCCCGAGGTCCGCATGGTCTCCGCCACGGAAATACATCGCCAGGGTCGCGCCTTCGCTGACCACGCCGTTTTCCCGTGGTGGGTCGATCAGGAACTCTCTGAATTGCTGGAAAGCCCCAATCCTCACGTCACTGTTGGTCTCGCCGTCACCCCTCAGCGCTTCACGGAAATTCGCGAGGCTAGCGGCTCTCCCCGGCTTGCGGATGTTCCGCCCGACCAGGACGCCCAGGAATTTGAACTCCATCTTCCCGGAGGGCTTTCGATGGACGTCCTCACCACCAAGGATCCAGCCGGCAATGGCGCAATCGCCAAATTCCTTCAGAGATTTGGGGAAGGCATCCAACAGATCGAATACCGCTGCAAAAATGTGGATCGTGCCACGGAAATTCTCCGCACCACCTTCGCCTCGCAGCCGATCTATCCCGCCACACGTCCCGGCGCCGACGGCACTCGCGTCAACTTCTTCCTTCTCTCCGCACCAGGCGCCAATAAAGTCCTGATCGAACTCTACGAACCCGCTCAGCGCCTCGAATAATCTTTTTGGAGTGCGCTGACTTTTGTGTCAGCCAATCCGTAACCATTCGCTGCAACTCTAGTTCGCTCTCGCACGGTCCGCGTCGATTCTTGCCTTTGTAGGGACCGCCTTCTGAGGCGGTCCGCCAATTCTATTTCCTCACCACCCTATTCCCGCATCTCCCCCTTACTCGCATTCAACAATTCCCACGCCCGAAACACTTCCGCCACGCTCCATGCCTGCGCAAAACACCCTGCCGCCGGAAACGGCGCATCTCCCCCAAAAATCTCTCCAATCGTTCCTAACCCTCCGGCGTGAATCGTCAACCCCAATGGCTCCAGAAAACTCTGCGCCGCTTCCCGGTCTCCATACACTCGGAAATGCGCTAACGCGAACGGCCCCAGCAGCCATGCCCACACGGTTCCCTGGTGATACGCCGAATCTCGCTCCCTCGTCCCGCCTCCGTATTTTCCTTTGTATCCGGGCTCGCTCGCTGCCAGGCTCCGCAACCCGTGCGAAGTCAACAAGTTCTGCGCCACCACATCCACTACCGATCTCTGCTGTCTTTCTCCCAGCGGGCTGAACGGCAGCGACACCGCAAAAATCTGGTTGGGCCGCAATGACGGATCGTTCCCCACTCCCGGCGCATCAATTGCGTCGTAACAACAATCCCGTTCCGGATTCCAGAATCTCAGAAAATTTCGCGCCGCCTTTTCCGCCAGTTTTGCGTACCCCTCCCCTGGTTTCACCAGCGCCCGCGAAAATCCCATCATCGAGTGCAGCGCATTGATCCACAGTGCGTTGATCTCCACCGCTTTGCCCGTCCGCGGTGTCACCACCCAATCCCCGATCTTTACGTCCATCCACGTCAATTGCACTTCCGGGCCGCCCGCATACAGCAGCGCATCCCCTGGATCCACTTTGATGTTGTATCGCGTCCCTCGTACATGCGCGTCCACCATTCCCGCCAGCACTGGATACAGTTCGCTCAGCAACCCCAAATCATGCGTCGCCTGAAAATATTGCCGCACCGCTTCGAAGTACCACAGCCCCGCATCCACCGTGTTGTATTCAGGCGCTCCCCCTCCATCCGGAAAATGGTTTGGCAGCATCCCTCCCTCCACGTACTGCCCGAACGAGTGCAAGATTCTTCGCGCCACTTCCGGCCTTCCCTGCGACAGCGTCAAACCCGGCAGCGCGATCATCGCGTCGCGTCCCCAGTCACTGAACCACGGATATCCCGCAATCACGCTTTGCCCTTCGCCATCCTTCGGCAGTGCTCGTTTCACCACAAACTGGTCCGCCGCCAGCACCAGTTGCCACAACCAGCCTGGTTCGTCTTCCGCCGGCGTCCTGCAAGTCTCCGCATGCTTCGCTTGCCACGCCTGAAACAGTTTCAACTCGTGATTGGATTGCTCGCTGCGCGCTTCTTCGCCATCCAGCGAGGCGATGTCTTCCGTGGTAAACACCAGCGTTACGCTTTCTCCCAACCCCAGCCGCGCGTGAAATTCTGCCGCAAACAAACGATCTTCGTGATCGTCCAGTCCTCGTTCCCTCTCTGCGGGCAAGAAAAAGTCGCGATACCACTCTTGCCTTGGCTCTACCGACGCCCTGGCACTCTTCAAATAAAATGGTGTCGCGCCATCAAAGGCCGTCAGCCGCAAGCCTTTTTCCACCGGCTCGTTCCGCATTTGAAAGCTGTCCGCTCGCGTCGTTCCGTGAAAATCCCGGTACCCTACCAGCACCTTCGCATCCAGTTCCACCGGACCGCTCGCCCGCACCAGCATGTACCGCACATATGTGGTGTTCTCTCCCTGTTTCATCCACACACGCTTTTCCAGCAGCCCGTCTGCCAGCGCGTATTGCCAAACCGGCTTCGTCCCTTCCAGAAAAAAATTCTCGATTTGCAGATAACCGCTCGGCGATACGAATCCGCTCAACCAGCGATTCGTCGCCAGCGAATATCTTGCGCCCAGGTAGCTCACGCTTTCGTCCAGCCCCGATACCAGCAGCGTCCTTCCCGTTGGCGGCGTCAGCGCGGCGATCAGCAACCCGTGGTACCGTCGCGTTGCTGTCCCCGCCACCGTTCCCGAGGCGAACCCGCCTAGCCCATTCGTCACCAGCCACTCGCGCGCCTCGCCCGCTTCCAGCTCGCCGCACACTTCTCTCCCGAACTGCACTTCCGCCAGTAAAGACACGCGCTACTCTCCGCTCTGTTCTAGCAATTTGGCCACAAGTCCAGTCCATCCAGTCTGGTGGCTGGCGCCGATTCCCGCTCCGTTGTCCCCATGAAAATATTCGTAAAACAGAACCAGATCACGCCAGTGTGGATCCTTGTTGAATAAATCCTCCGCGCCTGCAAACGGCCGCCGGCCATCTTTCCCGCGTAGGAAGATCCTCGTCAGCCGCTTCGAAATCTCCGACGCCACTTGCCACAGGTCCATTTCTTTCTTCGAGTACGTCGGACACTCAATTTTGAAATCTTCGCCGTAATAATAGTGATACTTCTGCAGCGCTTCGATCAGCAGATAGTTCACCGGGAACCATACCGGTCCACGCCAGTTCGAATTCCCTCCGAACAGCCCGGTGTGCGATTCCGCGGGCTCGTACTCCACCTGGCTCATGTGTCCATTCACTTGCACCTCGTATGGGTGCTCCATGTGGTACCGCGACAGCGCCCGCACTCCGTACGGCGATAGAAACTCTGTCTCATCCAGCATGCGATTCAGCACTCGCCTCAATTGCTTCCGGTTCACCAACGACAGCAGTCTCCTCACTCCTCTCGCCGACCGCTGCGTCGTTTCAATATGCTCTGGCACGTCCGCATGGTTGTCCATGAACCACTGCATCCGCCGTTCGAATCCCGGCAAACGCTCCACAATTTCCGGCTCCAGCGTTTCCACTGCGAATAACGGTATCAACCCCACCATCGATCGCACTCTCAAAAAATAGTCTTCGCCGTTTGGCAAGTGCAGCACGTCGTAATAGAAACCGTCTTCCTGGTCCCACAGCGATTTCCCGTGCTCCCCGATATCGTTCATCGCGTGTGCGATGTGCACGAAATGTTCGAAAAACTTACTGGCTACGTCTTCATACGCTTGATCTTCTTTCGCCAGTTCCAGCGCTATCGCCAGCATGTTCAGGCAATACATCCCCATCCAGCTGGTTCCGTCGGATTGCTCCAGGTGTCCGCCTGTCGGCAGCGGCGCCGAGCGATCAAACACTCCAATATTGTCCAGCCCCAGGAACCCTCCCTGGAATATGTTCCGCCCTTCCGGATCTTTCCGATTGACCCACCACGTAAAATTCAGCAGCAGCTTGTGAAAAATCTTTTCCAGAAACACCCGGTCGCCCGCTCCTCGAATGCGCCGCTCAATTTTATAGACCCGCCATGCCGCCCACGCGTGCACCGGCGGATTCACATCCCCAAACGCCCATTCATACGCCGGCAATTGCCCGTTCGGGTGCATGTACCATTCCCGCAGCAGCAGGATCAGTTGTTCCTTCGCATAATCCGGATCGACAATCGCTAACGGAATGCAGTGAAACGCCAGGTCCCACGCCGCGTACCACGGATACTCCCACTTGTCCGGCATGGAAATAATGTCGTCGTTGTACAGATGCTGCCATTCTTTATTTCGCCCGTTCCACCGGTCTTCCGGCGGCTCCGGCCCCGCTGGATCTCCCTCCAGCCACGTGCGCACATCGAAGTGATAAAACTGCTTCGACCACAACATCCCCGCATACGCTTGCCGCATCACCAGCCGCGCATCGTCTGACAATCCCTTCGGAAACCGCGAGTCGTAGAATTCATCCGCCTCTCTTCTTCTCTCTTTGAACACCTCGTCATAACCTGCTCCAAAATCGTTTGTGCACGGCACTCCCGGCGCCCGTTCTCTTCCTCCAGGAGATGTGCTCGCTCCAGCCGCAGCTTCGCTCGAATCCATTCCGCTCAACGGATTCATATCCGTCAGCCGCATCTTCACTGTCGCGGATTCGCCCGGCCCCAGTTGCAACACGTAATGCGCTCCCAGTTTCGTTCCGGTCAGCGCGGGATTCACCGCCGCTTTGTTTCCGTGAATGATGTATTCGTGAAACGCGTCTTTCACGTAGGGCGTGCGGTTGCGCAGATTGAACGCCTTCAACGCGTTCGTCTCGTTTTCCGTGAACAAAAATTCCGGCTGTCCGTCGCACAGCAGCCATCGCTTTCCATATTGCCAATGCTCCAGCTCCGCGCACATCTCGCCCGCCGCGTCTGGCGCTCTTCGCACTGCCGGGCGCCGCAAATCCTTGCCCCAGCTCCACGTATTCCGAAACCACAGCGTCGGCAGCAAATGCAGGCTCGCCGATTCCGGTCCGCGATTACTCGCCGTGATCTGTATCAGAATGTCGTCCACATCGCATTTCGCGTACTCGATCGCTACGTCAAAATATCGATTTTCACTGAAATGTCCCGCGTCCAGTAATTCAAACTCCGGCTCGCTTCTTCCTCTCTTCGCGTTCTCGTCCAGCAGCCATTTGTACGGAAATTCTCTCTGCCCGTATTTGTACAGCATCCGCATGTAACTGTGCGTCGGCGTGGAATCCAGATAAAAATATTGTTCCTTCACATCCTCGCCGTGATTTCCCTGGTTTCCCGTCAACCCGAATAACCGCTCTTTCAGAATTCCGTCTTTCCCATTCCACATCGCCACTGCAAAACAAATCATCTGGTGACGATCGCAAATTCCTCCGATTCCGTCTTCGCCCCACCGGTACGTCCGGCAATGCGCGTGTTCGAACGGAAAAAATTCCCACGCCGTGCCTCCTGCGCTATAGTCTTCCCGCACCGTTCCCCATTGCCGTTCAGACAGATACGGACCCCAGCGCTTCCAGTGTTTCTTGCGCATACGGGATTCTTCCAGTCGGTGATCTTCAATGGTCGGTAGTCTGGGCATCGCTCTCAGTCCCTTGGAAGCCTTTCGGCCCTTAATGGTCGCATCTTTGTCCCCGTTTTTGCTTTCCGGGGCGTGCGCCCATTGTCCGGTTCGCTAAGACAATACCTGTTCTTCCGTTTTCTGCAACTACACCAGTTTTTCGACTGTGCCTGACGGGGTTACCACTCCGACCCCCGGGGGCCAGCCCCTCCCAGCCTAAGTCCCCTGTCCCAAACGGTTTATCCCTTTCCTTCAATATTTATCCTTTCGTTAACAAGTACCCCCTAGATACTTTGCTGCGCCATGCGGATTCAAGTATCGTTGCACCCGTACAGAGACACATTGCGTCCCGACGTTTTGGTCTGGGAGTGGGAACCTCGCCCATCTAATGTGTTCGTACCGCCCAACGAGTGGTAGTCCCGTCGTTTTAATTTGTCTCTGTTGCCAGTCTTTATGTATTTTCCTGCGCTGAGGAGGCGTCATGAGAAGAAAGCCCGGTCGTACCGCACTAGCAGCGACTTCCATTCTTTGCAGTTTGATTCTCGCTGCTTGCAACTGCGCGCCCACACTTCGCTATGTGAGTGTGGCCCCGGCAAGTGCCACGATTTTTGCTACTGCAGTTACCACTAGCAGTGAGGAAACCACTACCACCGTCATCACTCCCTGCACTACGCAACAATTTGCTGCCACGGCTTATTACAGCGACGGCAGCCAAAAAGATATCAGCAGTCTCGCGGGTTGGAGTTCTTCGAACACGAACGCGGCCACCATTGATACCACTGGCCTCGCTTCCGGTGCTTCCGCTGTTACCGCTGCTGGCGGCACTTCCATCATCACCGCCACCGCGGGCGGCGCATCCGGTACCGCCAACCTCGCCGTCGATATTCTCACTTCCATCACGGTAACTGGACCCACAGAAGGAAACGTTGTTCCTCTGGGTGGCACGCAGCAGTACACCGCCACCGGGAACTTCACCGTTGCCGGCGGTTCTACTACCACGATGGATCTCACGAATCAGGTCGCTTGGTCCGTCACCGGCGGCACCACCAGCGCGGACGGCTCAACGAATGCCAACTCTGTCGCTTCCATCGGCACCGCCACTGGTACTCTAACCGCGACTGGCGCCGTCGACTCGACGACCACAGTTACTGCCTCCATTTGCACCGCATCGGGCAGCACCACCGTCACCATCGGCGCTCCCGCTGCACAAACCCTGCTCATTTCTCCACGAGTTCAGAGCATTATCGCAGGCCAGACCATTGATTTCACCGCCGTCGTCGTCAATACCGATGGCTCCACTTCTCCCGTCACTCTGCCCCTTGTCTGGTCCACCGATCCCTCCACCGTTGCTTCGATCATCAGCCGGCCGGCTGGCGATGGCTTGGCAACCGGACTTACCGCAGGCGAGACCGTTGTCACCGCGACCATGGGTACTGGTGACACGGCTATAACTGGTAGCACTCCGCTCACCGTCTCTGCCGCGGTTGCACGCTTTGCTTATGTCCTGAACTTTAGTGACGGTAATGGTAGCGTCTCTGCTTACGCTCCCCACGCAGCGACTGGCGCCTTTACGCCGCTCGGAAAATCCACGTCCTCTGCAAACCAGCTGATTCCACACCCGGCCGGCGCGTTCGTTTACTCGCTCAATACCGACGACACGATTTCAGTGCTAAACATCGACCCCGTCTCTGGCGCGCTTTCAGCATCGGCCGTGCCGCCAACACCAGCGGTGGGCAGTGGCACAGAATTCGCCGCGCTAGATCCGTCGGGACGCTGGCTCTACGTAGTTGATGGCACTTCGAACATGGTGTTTGCTTTCTTCGTCAACCAGTCCACTGGCGCTCTCACGGCCATTGGCACTGGCACTCCCACTGGCGCCAGTCCCCTTCAGGTCCTCGTGGCTCCCAACGATCAATTCGTCTACGTGATCAACAGTAGTGCCGCGGGCTCTGTCAGCGCGTACTCCATCGGCGCCGCCGGTGCTCTCACGGCCGTCACTGCGCCGACCACTGTTCTGAACATGCCGACATTTTCCGCCATTGATCCGGCTAGCGCTTATCTCTTTGTCCCAACTTCTGGCGACAATACCATCACCCCATTCACCATCGGCACCGATGGCACCCTGACCGCTGGCACTCCGTTTACGTTTACTCCTGCTCTCACGGGTACTGACTTCTTGCAGGCCACCGCAGTCGATCCCACTAGCAAGTTCCTCTATGTGGTCGACTCCGGCACCAGCAGTGACACCACCACCACCGGCAACCTCTATGCTCTTAGCATCGGTGACGGCGGCGCTCTCACTCAGACCATTAACGGCGGCAGTCCCTATGCACTCGGTAACCTGCCGAATAGCATTGCTATCGATCCGTCGGGAACGATCCTCGCCGTTGCCAACAATGCTGATAACACCGTCTCCGTCTTCACGGCGGCGGCGGATGGCTCACTCACGCCAGACAACCTCGTCGAAGCTGCAGGCGCGCCTGCCTTCCCGGTGTTCATCAACGGCGCAGCGGAAGCCACCTCAAGTGTCTCCGCGGTCGTAGCTGCCAACATCACCAACAGCACACTGTCCGCATTTACCGCCGATTCCACCGGCGCCTTGACTGCCGTCGGCTCACCGTCTGCCGGCCTGGCTGGCAACTCCAAGGTGGCCAATGTTCCCTTTGGCACCTCCATATTTACCACCAGCCACACTGCCAAGGATCTTGGCGGCTACAATGTCGACACCACTTCCGCCACACCGTTCTCGCAGATCGCTGCTCCCGTGGTCCTTCCCGGGGCGGCTGGCAGCGTGATAGTTGACGCGAGCGGAATCTATGCTTACGTCGCTGACACCGACCACAACACGGTTACTTCTGTTCCCGTGTCAACCTCCACTATCGGCCCTGTCGGCTCGTCCGTAACGGTTGCAGGCGGCGTGCTCTCCATGGCCAGCGACCCACAGACAACGCTCATCTATGCCCTCGGCACCAACACCATAACGGCAATCAGGGCTAACTCGAGTGGCGCTATTGGTCTCGGACCTATCCTCACCGTTACCGGCACGTGGACCGCTGGCGCCGTCAGTCCCGATGGCCAGTACCTTGTCGCCGTTGACTCTGCCACCAAAACTCTCACCGTCTTCGCCATCTCTCCTGTTTCAGGACTTGGCACTGACGGCGCGCTGACTGCGGTGACCGGCTCTACAGCCATCGCGATCCCTGCCGCGAACACACCCTCCGCCGTGGTCTTCGATCCGCTCAATCGCGGCTTCGCGATCACAGACTCTGCGGCCAACACAGTCACTCCGTTCCAATTCGCGGCTGGCGTCGCAACAGCCAAAGCCGCCGTTACCACTCCAACTGGCGCAACCTCTGCTGCCGTCGACCCGACAGGATCGTTCCTCTTTGTCGGCATCTACGGCGACCCAACCGCTGACACTCCGGTTCCTGGCAGCGTTCAGGCCTACACCATCTCTACCTCCAGCGGCAGCCCTGCACTCACTGCGGTCGGCTCTCCGGTTAACGCAGACGTCGGCACTTGGGGCGTCGGCGTTCTCAGCACGGTGCAATAATTTCACGCGGTGAACGCCTCTCGGCGTTCACCGCATAACCCAAATCAAAAAGGGGATGGCTTCGGCCATCCCCTTTTTTTCTGTAGCTCGCCCCTTTCAGGGCTGAGGCTTTTCTCTTGGATTTTCTTGGATTGGACTTTTCTTTTTTCGGTTTTGCGCCCACGTTGTAGCGGCGGCTTTACGCCGCCACCTTCTGCTGCACTCTATTCCCCGTACGGCACCCAGATATTCTTCACCTGATACGCGTGCTCCAGGAACCATCGCCCTTCGCCTTCTGCCGTGCTCAGAAAATCGATCTCCCTCCCTTCATTCGTCCACACCTGCTTCAGGTTTCCCGCAGACAGCGCCTTCGCCATCGTGCACGTCTCCGCATTCCCGTAGCACCACAACGCGTCCAGGTCGTCATGTTCCGCCAACACTTTCAACAATTCCGTCGCCCGTCCCGGCACGATATTCAGCGCTCCCCCCGGCAAGTCGCTGGTCTCCAGCACCTGATAGATGTCGCCCGCAATCAGCGGGTATTTCTCCGACGGCACCGCCACCACCGTATTTCCTGCGCTCAACAACGGCAACACTAACGAAAAGAATCCCAGCAGCGGAATCTCCGCCGGGCACACCACGCCCACCGCTCCAATCCCCTCATTCATCGCAATCGATACGTTCCTCATCGGCGGGTTGTGCACCGCCCCATCAAACTTGTCCGCCCACGCCGCATACGAGAAAAGCCTCTCCACGCTGGCTCGTACTTCCTCTGCCGCTTGCTTTTTTCCAACCGCGGCTGCCAGCCTCCGCGTGATCTCTTCGCCTCGCTGCGATAAATTCTCCGCGATGTAGTACAGCACTTGCGCGCGATTGTGCGCTGTGCTTTTTCCCCACGGCTCCGCTTTTCGCGCTGCTTCCACAGCGTTACGAATGTCTTTCCGATTCCCCAATGGCGATTCGCCGAGCAATTCCCCTTTCTTGCCGCGAATCTCCACGCTATAACCCGAGTCCGGCCGTGCCTGCTTTCCGCCGATATACAACTTCACCGTTCGATCGATCGCCGGGCTCGCCACTCCTACTCCGCCTGCTTCCCGCTTTCCGCCATTCCGCAGCGCGGGCGCCTTCCGGAACCAAGTCGGCTCCAGATACTCCAGTAGTCCTTCCCGCCCGCCTTCTCTTCCGAATCCACTTTCCCGGTAACCGCCAAACCCGCAAGCCGCGTCAAACAAATTGGTGCTGTTCACCCACACCACGCCGGCCTTCAATTGCGCCGCCACCTGCAGCGACACATTCACGCTCTCGCTCCACACGCTCGCCGCCAATCCATACACCGTATTGTTCGCCAGTTCCACCGCTTCGCGCGGCGTCCGAAATGTCATCGCCGCCAGCACCGGCCCGAAAATTTCCTGCTGCGCCACAATCGATGTCGGATGCACGTTGCTCAGCAGCGTCGGTTTGTAATACAAGCCCCGCTCCGGCATCAGCACTTCCGGCTGCCAGCATGTCGCTCCTTCCGCGATGCCTTGCTTTACCAACCGGTCGATTCGCTCCAACTGCACCTGCGCCACAATCGCGCCGATATCAATGCCCTTGTCCAGCGGCGCGCCCACTCGCAGCGTGCTCATCCTCGCCTGTAGCTTGCGTGTCAACTTCTCTGCAATGCTTTCCTGCATCAGCAGTCGCGATCCCGCACAGCACACTTGCCCCTGGTTGAACCAGATCCCGTCCACTAGTCCCTCTACCGCGCTATCGAGGTCCGCATCCTCAAACACCACATACGGCGATTTCCCGCCCAGTTCCAGTGACAACTTTTTGGCCGAGTTCGCTGTCGCTCGCCGGATCGCTCGTCCCACCTCCGTCGATCCCGTGAACGCAATCTTGTCCACGCCCGCGTGTTTTACCAGCGCTTCCCCTGTCGCTCCATCTCCCGTTACGATGTTCACGACTCCAACCGGCAATCCTACTTCTCGGCAAATCTCCGCGAACGCCAGCGCTGTCAGCGGCGTATACTCGGCAGGCTTCAGCACCACCGTGTTCCCGGTCGCCAGCGCCGGTGCGATCTTCCACGCCAGCATCAGCAGCGGAAAATTCCACGGGATGATCTGCCCCACCACGCCGCAAGCTTCGTAGCCCGGGAACTCTTGCTCCAGCAGTTGCGCCCAACCCGCGTGGTAGTAAAAATGCCTCGCCACCAGCGGGATATCGATGTCCCGGCTCTCGCGAATCGGTTTGCCGTTGTCGATCGTCTCTAGCACCGCCAGGCGTCGCGCGTGCTTTTGCACCTGCCGCGCCAGCGCATACAAGAACTTCGCCCGCTCGTGTGGCCGCAACGCCTGCCATCCTGCCAGCGCTTTCCTCGCGGCTTTCACCGCTGCATCCACATCCGCCGCGCTTCCCTGCGCAACTTCCGCAAGCTTTTCGCCCGTCGATGGGTCCTTCGTCTCGAAATACTTGCCGTCGCGCGGTGCTTTCCATGCGCCGCCAATAAAATGGCCAAACTTGCGGCCATGCCGGTCCAGCCATGCCAGTGTCTCTTTCGGATCCTCTGGTGCCGGTCCGTAGTCCATCGCCGCAAATTTTTCAATCACGCTCATCGCTTCCAGCTCTCTCCGTAGTTCTTCGTCGCTTCGTTACTTCATTGCTTCCCTGCTTCAAGCAATCGGGTGTCGGTATTCCGCCGAATATCTTCCCGTCGCATGAAATTCCAGTTGCCTCTCAATATCTCCCAGCATCCCGCTCGCGCCCATCCGGAACAGGTGTGCATCCAGCCAAGAATTTCCCAGTTCTTCCTTCATCAGCGTCAGCCATTCCAAGGACTGCTTCGCGGTACGGATTCCTCCCGCAGGCTTGAAACCCACCGCCATCCCTGTCTCTTCCGCATACTCACGAATCGCACGCGTCATCACCAGTCCCACCGGCAGCACCGCGTTCACGCTCTCTTTTCCTGTCGATGTCTTGATGAAGTCCGCGCCCGCCATCATCGCCACCAGGCTCGCGCGTTGCACGTTTCGCAGCGTCATCAAATCGCCCGTCCCCAGAATCACTTTCAGATGTGCCGGGCCGCACGCATCTTTGAACGCCACAATTTCGTCGTAAAGTTTCTGCCAATCTCCGCCAAACACTCGCGCCCGCGTGATCACCACATCGATCTCCCGCGCGCCCGCTTCCACCGATCGTCGAATTTCCGCGATTCGCTCTTCCAGAGGCGTTAGCCCCGCCGGAAATCCTGTTGACACCGCCGCCACTGGAATCGTCGTCCCCTCCAGCGCTCTTCTGGCCGTTTCCACAAACAAGTGGTACACGCACACCGCGCCCACTTGTATCCCCAGTTCGCCTATTCCTAACTTCCCCGCGATTTCCTGCGAAATCGGTTGCCGCGCTTTCGCGCACAGCCGCCTCACTCTTTCATCCGTGTCGTCGCCCGAAAGAGTTGTCAGGTCCATGCACGTGATCGCGCGCAGCAGCCACGCAATCTGCCAATCTTTTTTTACCGTCCTCCGCGTCACCAATGTCGCCGCTCGCCGTTCCACTGCGCTGGTGTTCGCCCGTACCTGTTCCACCCAATCCAGATTCAGCGAAGTCCCACGGTTCGCCACCAACTCCCGCCCATTCAGCTTCGCGATCGTTGTCGCGGTTCGACTCGCATCCCCGGCCACCAAGCGGTTTCCTGCTCGGTCCGAAATTTCCAGCCGCATTTCTCTTCGCTCGCTCATTCCACACCTAAACTCGCGCCACCTTGGCACAATTTCGATCGTCCTCTCACGCGCAGAGCACGAGCATACCACCCCTCCTCACCTCCAAGCGACACCGCCTTCCGGTGTCATCCCGAGATTCCACATTGTCGTCCCAAAATTTCAATTGTCATCCGGCGCAGCGAGGGTTCTGCTTTTCCATTTCCACATTGCTAAACTATCCTCCCGGCCGAACACGATTCTCGCACCTCAAAGGACGCCCATGCGACGCCTTGCTCTCTCGCTTCTCTTCCTGGCACTTTCCACCACCGCAAACGCCCAGTCCATTCCCGCGATTAAAGCCAAAACGCTCGCCGACACGGATATCGTTCTGCCTCAGCCGGGCAGCACGCAAATTCTAATTCTTGTCCTGGGTTTCTCTCACAAGAGCGCCGAAAATTGCGCCCCGTGGGGCAAGCGGCTCTCCGCCGATTTCCGCTCAGACACTCGCGTCACTTACTATCAACTCCCCGTCCTTCAAGGCGCCCCTTCCTTTGTTCGCCCCATGATCCTCCGCGGCATGCGCAAAGATATGCCCGCCGATCAACAAGCCCATTTCATCCCTATCCTCGATCACGAAGACGAGTGGAAGAAGCTCGTCAATTTCTCAGCGCCCGACGATGCCTACATCCTCCTCACCGATTCTCACGGTCATGTCGTATGGCAAACGCACGGCCCCATAACCGATGTCTCCTATGACGCCCTGAAATCCGCTATCTCCAAACTCTTCGCCTCTCCCGCTTAGTAGCTCTCGCTCTCCCAGCGCCGGAGGCGCGAAAGAAACTGGCCCAGCGCGTCAACTGAGATCACAACGTGCGCAAGGTTCAAGCGCCATCGTGCTACCTTTGCTTTTCTCGTGGATGTACTTGGATTCGACGAGGCGTTGCACCTCGTTCGCTGCTGTTATACCGGTTTGGCGCTAGCGTCGATCAGGCTAACCTCCGCCATCGAACCGCTGCCCGCCTCCGCCGCCGGCGCCTTTACACAAAGCTCCACGGCTTCTGCCATGCTTTGTGCTTCCTGCTGCTTGGTCGTCAGCCAATTCCCGAACGTCGCTTTTTCCCGCGCCACGCCATCCAGGTTGCGCCGCACGCGCTCCATGTATCGCGCCTTCACCGTTTCCAGTTCCGCCTGTATCTGAAGATTTTCTTCCGCCTTTCGAGCCCACTGCGCCTCGAACAATTTTCTCTGATCCGCCTGGTACGTATCGATTGCCGCCTGCCGCGCCTTCGCATCGCGCACCACTTCGTCGATGCTCACTCCCGTGGCATCCAGTGCCATCAGTACCGAAGCGCGTTTCATCTCCTTCGATAGTCCCCGGATGTGTTCACTGCGCAACATTTCCACCACTTTGTTGATGCTGTAGCCCCGGCGAGGCCCCACGATTCCGGCCGCGCGGTAGATATCTTCCATCGACAGCAATTCTCCCGGAAAGCTCTCGCCGTTCTCTCGTCCTTCTCCCGCTGAAACTTTTTCCGTCGCCACCGCTATCACCTCCGGCACTTTCTTGCCCGTCTCGCTTGGAGCATTGCCAATTCCGTTGCGGCTTCCATTCGTTTCGTCTTGCTTATTTCCCCAGTGCGCCAGATCGAGCAATTTGCTTCGCATATGTTTCCTTTCCTGCCCCTTTCCTTTCAGAGCCTGTTCCTTTTGCGGTTCATTTCTTAGAATTTCATCAGACCTTTGCGCCCGCGAAACGCCGGGACCCTCTTTGCTGCTTGCCTGCTGCCGCACCGCAGGCGGGCTGACTTGGTTCACATTTCGCTCAATGGTTATGATTGGCACACTCTCCACTTTTTCTCTCGCTATTTCCTTCGGCTTGCTTTCCTCCATCTTTGCCGGCTGTTCCGCTCGAATTGCCGGGGCCATGACACTCCGCTCCAACGCCGGTACGCCCGCCACCACAGTCTTCTTCGGCGCTGCAGTTTTCTTCGCATCTCGCTGAATCCCTACCAGATAATCCATCCCGTCTTTGCGGCAGTATCGCGCGACTCCTGAAAATTCTTCCCACCGCCACTGCACCCTTAGTTTTGCTCCTACATCAATCTGTTTCCTCACCCGAATGCATGCCCCGGAAATGGAGGTGTTTTCCATCCGCGCACGCTCTCTCTGCAAAATTCCCTTCTCGTCTTCCCACGAGGCCTCCACCACGATCATCACCGCCGTGCGTGGCTCGGATATGGGGTCTCTCATGCCTGCTCTATCGGCAAAGACCTGAATTCGTCCACGCTCCACGTACCGTTCAGTGTCCAATCTGGTGCACTCCTGCTTCAGCGTCTACACCATTCAAATACATAAGCACGTCGCCCACCGTTGCAGCAGAAACCTGCAACCCCGCTGAAAGCCAACCGCGACGGTTTCTTCTGAAACGTATTGCTGGCTTTTATACCTGCTAAGGTAGGACTAACTGCTTATCGCACACCTGGCTTACAAAATATTGACGGCACGTGCGGCCAGCAGCACAACAATGATCAGCGAGATCAGCGATTGAAGCATGGTCCCGAGTTTCGCCCACCGCGACAGTACTGCCGTGTCCGTTGGCGAGAATGCTGTGCTGGTGTTGAACGCCAAGAACAAATAGTCCACGAAGTGCGGCGTCCACGACGCATCATTCCCTTCACGGGTGATCATCTGCGGGAATAAAAATGAACTGCGCGACATTCCTTGCCCGCGCTCGCGCTGCAGCGGACCGCCCGCATCCAGCTTCCAATACCAGAGCGCGAACACCAGGATATTCGTGATCCACAGCGCGCCCGCGGAACGCATCAGCGCTTTCGGTGTTTCCAGATGATGCGGAATGCCATGGATCAAATGAACGAGAGCGGCAACCATAGCGGCCGTGATGAGGCCATTGGCGATGAATGTGAGAGTTCGAGTAACGTGATGGTCGCCGCGTCGATCCGACACCACAATCGGAATCAACAAAAAAATGATGATCGCAAGGAGCAGCCAGCTAGGCCCCAGCGAAAGAGGTTCTGGCAAGGCGAGATAGACGCCCGCGGCAGCTAACATCGCTATAAACGCAGGCCAACGGGGTTCACGCAAAAGTTGTCCGCTCATAGGCTGGTGACCGAAGAATGCGCGTCCAGTCTAATACAAAAGGGCAAGCGTCAATCCAACTTCGCGCGACGGGGGAAGAGCAGCAACAGAGTGTATACCCCCAAGGTAATACCAATGGGCAATTCGCAGAGTGATAAAAACGCCGCGATAATCGCGAGCATCCGGCCAGCACGCTGGCTCGCCAAAAGCGCAAGCCCTGCCAGCAAACTGAACAAACCTGAAAGCACAGACAAAATAATCGCGAACAAATAAAACATCTGGAAGGTGGCCATCAAGCTTTCGGGATGCGCCACTTCAATCAACGTTGCGCCGAACATTACCGTGGCTTGTCGAGTAAAATTGACAAGCCATACTGCAATGCCCAGGCGCAATGCGCCGTACACGATCCAGAGGATGCCGAGTCCTCGATAGGAAATCGCGAGATCCCGTGGAGCGGCATCGTGTGTCATCGTTGCCGTAGCCATTTCACCACCCTTCCGCCGGACGCTGAAACAAGCAGCGCATCCAGCCAGTCAAGCCGGTGTTATGCACCTATCGCTTGGACCTTGCTCGTCGAGCGGTCGCACGCACCTGCCTCCGGCCACGCCGCGCCGCTCGTTTGGCAGACGAAGCCGCCTTACGCACACGGCGGCGAGCAGCCTGGGCGACTTTGTTGGTACGTAGATTCGCAACGGCTTTGTTGCTGGAGCGGCGAGCAACGGTCTTGCTGTTTCGGACCAGCTTTCTTCCTTCGCGCTGAACGGTTTCGGCGATATGACTCGGGCTGAGCGCTTTTTGCGCGGCATCCGCTTTGGCGGCAATGCTGCCCAGAGTGGATCCGATCGACTCGGCCATGCTGATCAAGAGTGCTTCGTCCTTGGTGTGCCTGCCCCTGCGTGCTTTCATTTGCCGTCTCCTTTTTTAGAAAAGCCGACTGCTAGCCAGATGCTCACGACTTCTTTGCCGCCTGGCTGTAAGCGTTTTCGCCAGCATCGATAGCATCCTGCACGCGATCGACGTGGTCTTGCGCGGTGTCCGCCAGTTGCTGCACTTTTCGCTTTAATTGTTTGCCGGTGGTGCGGAGCTGATTCACTCCGTCGTTGACGCCGTCGGTGATGTCGCTGCGCAAATCCTCTCCTGCCTTTGGCGCAAACAACAACGCGACCGCAGCGCCCAATCCGAGGCCCACCGCAAATGGAAGGATGGTTCCAGGCATTCCATTCTTACTCATGCGAATCTCCTTTCTGATTTCCAGAATTCGGTTAAGCACCGGCTGCCGGCACAGATCCGTGCCGGCTCCGGTGAATTTCAGATGCGTCAGGCGCGAGCCGCCTTCGCCTTCATGGCCTTTCCCTTGCCATTATTTTCGGATTCCAAGGATTGCTCGGCTTCGAGGTTGATGTGCTCGGCGAGTTGCGTGAGCTTTTTGTCGGTTTCTTTTTCTTCGTCTAGCGTTTGGCGCAGAAGCGATTCGGCTTCGCCTTCGCCGAGCAGATTGGCGTAGGTAGCCACGCAGCCGTAGCCGGCGATTTCGTAGTGCTCGACGCGCTGCGCCGCGGAGATGAGTCCCGCGTCGAGTTCTTCAGGAGCGGGATCTTCGGAGATCATTTCGGCACCTTCCTTGATTAAGCCTTCCATGCCCTTACACTTCTTACCTTTGGGGCTTTCTCCGAGGGCTTTGAAAATTTGTTCCAGGCGTTTCACGTGTCCCTTGGTCTGTTCCAGATGTTCTTCAAATCCGGCGCGCAGATCCTGAGCGGAGGCGGCCTTGGCCATTTTGGGAAGGGCTTTGACCAATTGATTTTCGGCGTTGTAGAGATCTTTGAGTTCCTCGACGTATAGATGCTTCAGGCGATTCATTTCCATAGAAATCTCTCCGTAGCTTATTCGGTTTCGACATTGCGACGCAACAATGCCGTACCTACCATAAACAACTTTTGCGACGCGGCGGACCATACACAGAAACAGGTAGGGGGCGGGAATGAAATGTGTAACGTACGCTCAGCTAGTAAGCGGGGCTGAATCCTCCACGGTGTTTACGACGAAAGGCAAACTTGCGGTAGACAGGGCGCGTAAGGGGAGGGGGTTCACCTGGCCAGACGGGTCGTCTAGCCGCTCGGCGGGGATGTAAGGAATCGGGTTATAGGCGTGGAAGCGTGGGTCGAGTGTTGGGTCATTTGGGTAGAAATGGAATCCAAGCAACTAGCGCCACCGTGATCGAGCGGCGCGGATATAAGCTTCCTCGCCGCCGAACTGCTGGTCTGCTTGAATGAATAGGTGAAGGAAGGAGCGTTTGGCGTAGAAAAGCTGAACTCAGAGGACGCCTAGTAAGCGCATATTTATTGCATCCCTGCATCTATGATGGTCATCACACAGCAAGTATGACGGTCTTGATGCCGATCGTACGAGAAGGGGGCATTATGAAGCTGACGGGCAAGAAGGCGCTTATCACCGGCGGTAATAGTGGGATCGGGCTTGCCACAGCGCGACTTTTCATAGCGGAGGGAGCGCAGGTGGCAATTACCGGTCGCGACCAGAAAACGCTGGATGAGGCGGTTCGAGAACTAGGAGCAAACGCGCGTGGCTACCGCGCTGACGTCACGATTGCGGAAGATCGCAAGCAGCTTTTCGAAGCGCTGGCGAAAGATTTCGGGAAACTCGACATCGTGTTCGCCAATGCGGGTATCTCTGGGCGGACGCCCACCGGTTCGACTGATGAGGCCATTTTTGAGAACGTGATCCACACCAACCTGAATGGAGCTTTCTTTACGGTGAATTCAGCGGCGCCGCTGCTGAACGACAACGGCAGCATCATCTTTAATGGGTCGGTGCATAACTATCTGGGGCAAGCCGGCGTCGCGGCATATGCAGCTACGAAGGGCGGAATCGTCTCGATGGCGCGTTCCATCGCAGCCGACCTAGCACCGCGCAAGATTCGCGTGAATGTGGTGGCGCCCGGTGCGACGAAGACTCCCATCTGGAAGCGCGGGCCCCGCGCGTCTATTTCCGCAGAGGCGTCCGCCAAGTTGGCGGAGTCGTTCTCGTCCGCCATTCCGCTGGGCCGTTGGGGGGAGCCGGAAGACGTTGCGAAAGCGGTGCTGTTCCTTGCGTCGGACGATTCGTCATACGTCAACGCAGTGGAGCTGATGGTGGATGGCGGAGCCACGGGTGCGCCGTTTGGAGCGCCCATTCTACGCGCGATCGCATAGAGTTAAGACCGGCGCCCACGAATTGGACACCCGAAACGAAATAAGCCATGTGGTGAGGAAACGGGACTTAGGCCTGAAGAAAGGTTTCGTAAACAGGTTTGATGCCGCCGGCGACGTGCGCAAAATCAGTTTCTTCGGCGCCGATATTGGGTAGCTGCTGATGTTTCACGTTGCGGGTAGCATAGGTACTGGACTCCGCTGTGCGATTGCCTCGTTTGCAAGGAGTTGGCGGCACTTTTCTCCCCCAGGTCAAGTCCGGTTCAGGCCACTTCTGCCGTAATACCTCGTTGGAGGGCGGTTGACGCATACCTAAGCGGCCCTTTTTCTTCAGCCAGGACAATATCGAGGAAGAGTGTTCAGAGGGTTGTTTAGCCCTGCCTGTCGCTTTTGACAGTGGCGGGTTTTTTGAGGGATTGCTAGTATCCGGGCACTTTGCGGAGCGAGTACGCGTGGATTTGAGGATGGGGGATTTTAGTTTTGAAAGGAGAAGATATGAGATTCAAGCTTAGGATGCAGGATTCGATATGGCGAAGGCTGTTTCTTTCGATTCTGGCATTTGGGGTGGTCAGCCTGCCCAGTTACGCACAAAAACCCAACATCGTAATGCTCATGACCGACGATACGGGCTGGAATGATTTCGGCGCTTATAGCGGTGGCGGGATGTCCCTGGGGCATCCGACACCGAATATCGATAAGATGGCCAAGGAAGGGGCCGTCTTTACCAGCTGGTACGGACAGGCGAGCTGCACGGCGGGCCGAGCTTCTTTCATTACAGGACGAATCCCGATTCGCTCTGCGCTGTCCATCGTAGTTGCGCCGGGCGACGAGAATTTCCTCCGCAAAGAAACGCCGACAATTGCCGAATACTTCAAGAAAAATGGTTACACTACGTACTTTTCCGGAAAATGGCATCTGGGTGATAAGCCAGCAGCCTATCCGACGGAACATGGCTTCGATGAGATGAAGGAATTCGCCGCCTACTATGCCGGCGTTTATTCCTACCCCGATACGGATAAGTGGTTCCATCCGTGGTTTCCTTCATACAACGAGGAATTCGAGAAGATGTGGGACTCGGTGGTGAACTTGGGCGAATGGGAAGGCAAAGCTGGAGAGCCCGCCAAGAGAGTCGCGACGATCACCTACGACTATATGGCGACAATGGACGAACGTCAGGCCGACTACGCGGTCGCCTATATTAAGGAGCATGCCAAGAGCGGTAAGCCGTTCTTCATGGATGTGAACTGGATCAAGATGCACAACCCGACGAACGCCGCGCCAGACTTCAGAGGAAGATCGCACCTGGGCGACTATTCGGATTCGTTGATGGAAATGGATGCCGACATCGGGAAGGTGTTGGATGAAATCCGTGCCGACGCGCCGAACACCATTGTCATCCTAACTGCCGACAACGGGGCGTGGCTGGACGCTTATCCCGATGCGGGGACGACACCGTTCCGTGGCGAGAAGGGATCTGCCTATGAGGGCGGCTGGCGCGTGCCGGCGATTATGACCTGGCCCGGCCACATTCCTGCGGGAGTGCAGTACGGCGAAATGATGTCGCACATCGATTGCTGGTCAACCTTGTCCGCAATGGCGGGCATCCCAGTTCCGCCGACGGGCGAAATGAAGGACAACAACGGCAAACCCATCTACTTCGACAGCGTCGACAATAGCGCCTATATTCTGGGAAAAGCACCACACTCCGCTCGCAAATCCTGGATTTTTATTAACGGCGAGTATCTCCATGGAATTCGCACGGATATCGGTGGCGATCCAAAAGAGCCTTGGGTCAACATTGCCTGGAAGTTTGTGTGGACAGCGAAAGATACCTGGCTGGGACCAAATCTGGATACCGGCTCGATACCGGCGGTCTACAACCTGACCATGGATCCATACGAGAAGTACGACATGGTCTTCAACGGCGCGGCACCTGATCGTGCATTCACAAACTCTCCGGGAAAGTATGCCGGGCAGGATAACGGTTGGGCGGCGGCACTTTTCAGCTTCGCACTTGCCGACTTCGACAAGTCCATCATAAAGTACCCAAATATCAAACGGTTCCCCGGCGGCGCATCGAATGATTTAATCCCGAATCTGCAGCATCCGGAAAATCCGGTGCCGGCGCTTGACCCCAACAAAATGCCGACCGCTCTTCCTACGGCTCAATAAGACGGCTGCTTCAGCAACGAGGGGCGGCTCGCGCAAGGGCCGCCTCTTGAGCTGGGCCCATGAACATCGGGTGAGCCATGTGACCGAACCGAATTCCAAGAAAGCTGATCGGTGCAAACGAGGAATTCTGGTTCGTCTCCCTATGAAAGCGCGTGTCGCATCTTCGTGGTTTTTGATCTTATTGTGGGGTGCGACTGTCGTTCATGGTCAAGCACCAGCGGTTGCTGATGCTGGGCCGCAGACTCAGAGCAAAACGCAAGCACCTACAGAGAAACCATCCGCGCAGAAACCATCTTCCCCGAAAGCGAAACCGAGAAAAGAAATTGCTGGAGGGAAGACGGCACAGGAAATCGCCAACGAAGCGAATAATCCGGCCGCGCCAGTTACGCTGATCCAGTTTCGCGACATCCTGTTGCCCAATGCCAACGCGCCGGGTCTGGTGCCTGGCATTAGCGGTGCTAATGGCACCGTCAACGCGCTTCAGATGCAGCCGGTGTTGCCGATTGGGCCGTTCAAGTCTTTTCCGTACGTGCAATTGATGAAGATTACGATGCCGCTGCTGATTACCATTCCCAGCGGCGGAACGGCGTATCCTGAGCAGTTCGGCGTATCGGGTGTGGGCGATTTACAAGTGTTCGACCTGCTCACGATCAAACAGTCATGGGGCAGATGGGGATTTGGACCGGCACTGGTTTTTCCGACGGCAAGCGCGAATCCGCTGGGGAATGGTAAGTATCAAGCAGGCCCGGCTTTTGCGTTGATTTATACCGGGATCAAGAACCTTACGGTAGGCGCGGTGGTTCAGAATCCCATTTCCTATGCGGGCTCCGCGGATCGTCCAAACGTGAACAACATGCTGATCACCCCGACTTTAACATTCAACTTGAACGACGGGTGGTTCGTGGGGATGAGCGACTACAACTGGAGCTTTAACTGGGAAAACGGTGGGGCTTTGACATTTCCTGTGGGCGTTCAAGTGGGCAAAGTTCTGAAACTTGGCAAACAGCCCTTCAGTTTGTCAGCCGAGGTGGGAGGAGTGGCAGCGAGACCAGCGAATACGCCGAGTCCTGGTTGGGTGTTCGGATTTGAACTGAGTCCGATCTTCAATTGGCATCTTGGACCGGGAGAGAAAGTGCGGCTGCGTGGAAACAAATAAGACCTCGCGAATCAAAGGCCAGGCGACCGAGCTGTTGTGGTCGAAGGGCAAGGCGAGATCCAGGCGGCGGTTGCCTTGTTAACTTCAGAGGAGTTGGATTATTCGGGTGCAATTGTCGATTTTGGCCTGCGCCGAACGACTATAAAATGTGGAGGGATCGGCTCCGCGGAAGTCGCGGAGCGTTCGCCGTAATCAAAACAAGGACACACGAACGTGAAAGCAAAGAATACGATCTGCCTGTGGTTCGACAAGGATGCGCACGAAGCGGCACGCTTTTACGCCGCCACGTTTCCGGACAGTAAGGTTACCGCTGTTCACGAGGCTCCCGGTGACTATCCGGGCGGCAAGAAGGGCGATGTGCTGACGGTGGAGTTCACCGTCCTGGGTATTCCCTGTCTGGGACTCAACGGAGGTGCGGCGTTCAAGCACAGCGAGGCGTTTTCCTTTCAGATCGCGACAGATAATCAGGCCGAGACGGACCGTTACTGGAACGCGATTGTGGGGAATGGCGGGGTGGAAAGCCAGTGCGGTTGGTGCAAAGACCGTTGGGGCTTGTCGTGGCAGATCACGCCGCGCGCGCTAACCGATGCGTTGGCAGCCGGTGGGAGTGAGGCAAAGCGAGCCTTCGAAGCAATGATGACGATGAAGAAGATCGACGTCGGGGCCATTGAGGCAGCGCGGCGAGGCTGAGGTGAAAACCCTAGATGCTCATCTGTTTGATGGGCCGGCTGGCGGAGCACCGAGGATTCGCGTGACTTGTACCGGGTCGTGACGTCCGGTTAGCAATGCAACGATCACTGCGGCAATTTTGGCGCCTCCGATTGAGGAGGGCTCGATGGGGCTGGCATAGTCCGCAGGGGCCGTGCAGATTACACGCAAGTCGATTACCGAGAGGCCGCGCTCGACGGCGACTCGTATGATTACGTCGTTGAAAATCGCGAGAGCCAGTGAGGCAATGCGCTGGTAAGACGGATCGGGGAAGCAGCCGTTGTAAATCGTACAGACGGCGAGGGGCAGGCCGGGTCGCAAACAGACATCGACCGCGGAGCGGTATTGAGATTCGAATGCGTTGGAGATGTCTGCCAAAGAGTCGAGTGACTGTGAAGTGGTTTCGTCGGTCACACTAAAAAACGAGATGCCGAGCCGAGATGCCTCCATCAGAGCGTTATTACCGCCAACACTGAGAACGAGATGGGTGCAGTCTTTTGGCAGGTGGTGAATCTGGTCAGGAATGTTGAGAGTCGTAGCTCCATCGACGGCGAGTAGCGATGCACGCCAACCTGGTGGAAGCAAGTCGCGGACTTGCGATACGACGTCGGGGCCTCCGCAGGTGTAGGGAGCGTTGTCGAAAATAGAATCGCCTAATAAGACCAGATGAGGCATGGTCGCAATTCTATCGTCATTCTTTTGGTGCTGCACCCGTACGGCTCTGTTTGGTGGATCACCTGAGTAGCTTGTTGGCGAGCCAGTGGTCGACGCTGAACTTTCCCGGGCCGGAGCAGATGAGCCAGATAAAGAAGAGGACGTAGAGGACTTCCGGGAGGTAGAGGAAATCGTCGAGCCAGTTGAGAGGCGAAAGACCCTTCGGCAGGGTGGAGATCGCGCTGGTGAGGGTGGCGACAATCATATCGATCAATAGAGCCACGGAGGCCACGCTGGAAAGAAACCCGAGGGCGAGCAAGGAACCGCCAAGGAATTCGACACCCGAGACGAAATAGGCCATCTGGTGGGGAAACGGGACTTTGGCCTGAACAAGGGTGTCGTAAACAGGTTTGATTCCGCCGGCGGCAAACAATTTGTTTGCGCCAGAGATGGCGAAGAACAGACCGATCGAAACGCGTACGAGCAGGATGGCATATGGTTGCAAATCAGAGCTACCCTGCAGCGCAAACTGGACCAACCGTTTCCAATCCATGTGTTGTGCCTCCCTCGGAGGATGTGCTGTCCGACACGCCATAGGGCGGTGGCGTTGGCTAATTCTGGCGCATCGAGATTATTTGTCCATGCGTTCGACCCATTGAGCGCGCGACGCGGGAGCCACGAAAGGATCCGCAAAGTACTGAGTTTCGCGGGCAACCTTGTCACCGGTGAACTCCATGATGCTGACGGTGTAGGAGGGCTTGCCGTCGTATGTGAGGATGAATTCGGTGACCCAAAGATTGCCGGCGCCAATGATGCGGCGGATCGTAAAGCGTTTTTTGCTGGGCTGACTAGCGCGTTGGCCTTGAATGTTACGTCGGCCGCGGGTGCGCTCGTTGGACTGCGGATATTCCAGCACGGCATCGTCGTGATAGATGAGGTGCTCGGTAGCAAAATCGTTGGCATCGGAGGCGGCCCAATGCTGATCGAGTGCCGCACGGATGTGTTGATCTCGCGCTACGGAAGACTGGTCGGTTTTTTGTGGATCGTTCATGTTGAGCCTTCAGTTTGGCAACGAGTAGGTGTTGCCGAATGTATAGAAACACAGGCGTTAAGATGAGGCAATTGGACGATGGTATTGGCCATGTACGGTTCGGAACTGAGGCTGATGAGCGGATGGAGGGAAAAGTCGAAAGTTAAAAGTTGAAAGGACTGCACCGAGCCGAAGAAGTAGCGCGGAACGAGGTGAGGCGCGAGGTTTTAGACCGGTCGCCCGAGGATGATCCAGACGGTTTCGATGACGAGGTAGGCGAAGAACACCAAAGTGTAAGGCCGAAGAGCCAACTGGCGTCGCGAATCAAAAGCGATCAGGATGAGCAGAAGGGCGTCAATCAACGCAAGGCAGATAGCCTGCGACCACGATTGGCGAATGAGAAACCAATACCCGAGAGTTCGTGCCAAGCCCGCCGGCAGCAGAACGAGGGCAATGCAAATCATGCTTCGCATGTGCGTGGCGACATCGCGCCGGCGAATCGATGCGATCGAAATCGCGTACAAAGCGGCAAAAAGTAGAAGCTGGGCAGCGGAAAGAAACTCTGCGTTACGGGCCGCGGCAATCGTCGCGCCGCTGGTTAGATGCTCGCGATACTCCTTCCACAACATGAGGACAGAGAAGAGGAGAGCGAAAGGTATCAAGATGTTCGAGAGCTTCCCAAGCATACGATGCGTGGAGAATGCGCGATAGCGAATGGCAAGGGGCTGGACGATCAGGAGGACAAGGAAGCAAAACAGCAGAGCGGCGTGTATGTGGACAGCGGTGGTAATGGAGTCGTCGAAGTGTGGAATTTCGGAGAAATACGGAACCCAGAAACCCGCAATGAAGATGGGCAGGAGAAGAAGCAGGACGTAACCGAGGTTGCGGTAGGCGCGCTCCATTCGAGGCTGCTGACCGAGCGGGATTATAGCGAGGTAGCAGAGACGATTCAACGGCCACGGCTGAACGGATTAGAGGGATGGGGTTAATCGAGAGACACTACGCGTTCGACGAGTTGCGTAGGGCTTGGTCCAGGTCGGACCAGAGGTCCTCGACTGCTTCTATGCCTACGCTGAGGCGCAGGAGCGATGGAGGCAAGTGCTGCTGGCCTGGAACGCTGGCGCGGCGTTCGATGGTGGACTCAACCGCACCGAGGCTGGTTGCGTGCTGGATAAGGTGGAGTGCGGCGCACACGGAATCGGCGGAGGCAGCGCCACCACGCACGTCAAACGAGATGATCGTGCCGAAGGCGTTGAATTGGCGGCGCGCAGCCTGGTGAGTTGGATGGCTCGGCAAGCCGGGATAGCGGGTAAGAGTGACGCTTGGATGATGCGCGAGATGCTGGGCGAGTGTCATGGCGCTGCGCTGAGCGCGCTCCATCCGTAGTGCGAGTGTTCTAGCACCGCGGACCGCAAGAAAGGTTTCGAGGGCGCCGGGAGTTGCACCTGCAAGCTCGCGAGCCTGGCGCAGCGCGGCCAGGAGGTTGGCGTCGCGCACGGAGACGACGCCGGCGAGGAGGTCGGAATGTCCACCGATAAACTTGGTGACGGATTGCACGGAGACGTCGGCACCGAGGGAGAGCGGACGCTGATTGAGCGGCGTAGCAAAGGTATTGTCGACGGCGAGAATCGCGCCTGGCTTTCGTGGTGCGGCGCAGATGGTGTCGAGGTCAGCGACAGTGAGCAGCGGATTTGAAGGCGACTCCAGCCAAAGCAAGTCGGCAATGGAGCATGTCTTGAGCCAGGCCGCGGTGTCGGCGACGGCGAGGCGCTGCACGGTCCATCGACCGCGATTCTGGCCAGCTTGGGCGAGTGCCGCGACACCTTGATAGCAGTCATCCGGCAGAGCGACGAACGAGCCCGCGGGGAGTCGATCGAATATCGCCGCTATTCCCGCCATACCGGATGCGAAAGAAACACAAGAACCGCCTTCGAGGCCGCCGACAATTTCTTCCAGTGCGTCCCAGCCCGGCGTGCCGTCGTCGCGAGAATAGGCGCGACGTTCGCCCAACACGAAGTTCGACGCTGGAATTGGTGGGACATTGAGGGGGGAGCCGGGGCGGCGGTCGCGTCCTGCGGAAACCAGCCAAGATTCAAGCGAACCGGTATCACCCGCGTTGTGCGCTTTGGTGTTTTGCGATGTCATTGCTTGATCTTAGCGGACGGCTTATCCATTTCCAACAGAACGACGGAAGGAAAATTCTTTTGACCATTGACATCATTAGAGATGCGGCGTTAGTCAGTGGTAGAACAAGAAGATTCCAATGAAGAGAACAGCGCCGACATAATACATTGCGACTACCCACCAAAACTGCCTCGGTTCTATGGCGCGGTAGACCCAACCGGAAAAGCGTGCCCGCGCTTTTCCGGTGCACGTCGAAACGACGGCCCCGGAAAATGAGATGAGCCCGAGAATCAGGTAAATATACTGCGGGTACCAATCACGCATGAATAGTGTCCTATTCCTTCGCGGTTGAGTGAACGAATGTCCACTGGAACTCAGTGAATCGGGATAGGGGGAGCAGTCGCCTGCTCACCCCTCCCACACCACCGTACAGGCGGGTCCGCATACGGCGGTTCAGCGAGTTGAGCCCTGACGGGCCGGAGGTTCGATTCGTCGTTCGCCACAAGGGCTTCGCCGCTCTGCAGGTTGCCGTTTCGGCTTCACCGTCTTCTGAACCTGCAAAACTCAGCCGAAGCTGATTGGCTGGCGCAGTGCCACCCGTGAGTTCGACGTTCTACTGCTCACTCTCACTGTTTGGGCCTTCCTCACTTTCGTGAGTACTACGCCCGCTGCTGACTTCTGCTGCAGGATCAGCGTGAGTTACTCCACGCTCAGTCTCGAATCCGAGACATGCAACAGATCTCCCGCGATAAGCTCGACTGCTTTCGATACGCGACCGCCGGATTTACCACCAGCGTCCTTGATGGATACGGACTTCGCGATCCTTTGCCCGCTCGTCCGACGCCGTAGGCCTCTAATCCAGTTCTTGTCCATCGGCCCGTATCTTTGCTCCACGCTTCCTCCAGACCCCACCTCACGGTGACGCCCTTGCGCTTCGCTATCCTTCACCTCCATCAGGTTGGGACGGGACTTCCACCCGCTAGCTGCCGAGCATGCGCGGCGTACAAAGGAAAGGGCAGCCGGACCGGGCTGCCCTTGTGGTCGATTTTTACTGTGCGACTTGGATGGTGGGGGGCTGCCAAGTGCCTTGGCCGGCCGGAAGGATCGAGGGCGGTTCGGTCTTAGGCCAGTACAACCGCATGACCATATAAATCGGGCCGTTTGGTGCAGGCAGCCAGTTGGCTTTCTTGTCGGCGGAGGGTGCGTCCTTCTGGATATAGAGTGTGAGGGAACCGTCTTTGTTTTTCTTGAGGTTCGGCAACATCGGCGAATTAATTAAATAACGATTAATGGGATTGTCGACGAGGAGTTGCGTCTTTCCGTCATACATGGTGATGGACCAGAACGCATTCACCGGGGGATACTGGCCGGCCGGGAAGGTGACGGTGTAGTTGTGATTGCTGCCGTCGAGCGCCGCGCCGCTGCTGTCCTTGCGGGCGTTGGGATACGTGGCCTCATCGGCATTATTGCCGTAGATGCCCATCTTGGCCGCAGCTGCCAGAAGCAAATAGTCACCATGATAGAACGCGCGGTCACCCTGAGCGGCTCCAACTTGCCAGCCATTGATGTTCTTTCCGATGTTGGCGCCTGCTTTATCGATTGCTTCAAAGCCCTCTTTAACACCTAACGCCAGTTCCGCTTTCTGCGCATCGGAGAATTTGTTGTCGTCCCAAGGCTGACCCGGAGCAATGCCGATCGTGGCCATCCTGGCGCGAAGATCCTTGTCTTGCGGATTCTGCGGGCAGAATTGCATTAGGAATGCGAGATATTTCGGGAATTGCAGTTTGAAGGGTTCCTCGCCAGTGAACGCCGGCCAGTCGATGGCTGGGGCGGGTGTGGGCTCTGGCTGTTTCAGGTAAGCGGAGAGTGGCTGGGCGGTATAACCTTTTTGAACTTTGGCGACATTGGGCATATCGGCGGCATTAAATAGCTGAGTGCGGAAGATGGCGATACCGAACTGGGTCTCGAGTGGAAACACCTTCTTAATTCGTTTCGGTGTCTCGCCCTTCCAGTTGGGCCCAGCCACCATGTAGCAGCCAGCGTCGTTACCCGTGGCACGGCTGCCGATGTAGCCGACGTTATAGGAGTAAAGATCGCTCAACTGCACCACGTAATAGCGTTTTTTCTCGATGAGCGGAACGCAAATGACGAGGGGTTCGGCACGGAGGTCCATTTCAAGCAGGGAGTAGGGAGTGTCCGCATTGGGTGTGACGACGGCGGTGTCCTTCGGTGTGAGCGTCTTGGAGTCGTTGATTATGGTATTGAATGGACCCTTGTACTGGGAGTTGGACTTGTCGACGGAAAATTCGTACATGGCCTTGTAAGCCGCAATCATGGGAAAACCGTAGATGTATGCCTGTTTGTAGTCGTCCTTGTGTGAGACTGCTTCCTTTACAGGGCCGTTCTGACATCCCGCGGAGAAGAACAGGGCTGTTAACAGCACGAGCAAAGACTTGGTGCCTAGTTTGGAGTTCATGATTCGCCTTTTCGTTCAAAGTAGAAGCCGGACTGAGAGAGCCAGGCTGATTGGATGACTGCGTCGGCTCCTACTTCTGAGTAGACTTGGTAGCGTTCAACGACCAAGGCTCGGAAGAAAGGAGCCGAGCGATGCTAATAGTAGGCGATTTCACACACGCTATCAGCAGATTGCCATGGCCAACGACGAAACAGGAGAACTGCTTCTCGAGCGGCGTTTGGATCACCAGAGTGGTGAAGCGCACGAGTTCTATCGGAATCTACAGGGTCCGGTGCGCGTAGGCATCGAATCCACCGGTCCCATTCACTGGTTCGAGCGCTTGCTTGCGGAACTCGGTCACGAGTTGTGGATCGGGGATGCCGCGAAGATTCGCGCCAGCGAAGTTCGCAAACAAAAGACCGACCAACGCGACGCCAGACTCATTCTCGAACTCCTGCTTGCGAAACGCTTTCCGAAAATCTGGGTTCCCACACCCGCCGAGCGGGATCTGCGGCAGTTACTTTGGCATCGTCACAAGCTGGTCTGCCTGCGCACGATGCTGGGCAACCAGCTACACGCGCTGGCCATGAGTCAGGGACTCTGCCGCAAGAAAAAGTTGTTCACCAAGAAAGGCCGCATGGAGCTGGTTCGGTTGGGACTTGCTCCATGGGCCAGCCGCCGTCGCCAGGAACTTCTGAAGCTGCTCGACCAAGTCGAATCACCGATCGTGGAATTGGATCGCGCAGTTATGGAAGAAGCCAATCGCCGCCAGGATGCCGTGCTCTTAATGACCCACCCCGGCATCGGCCCGGTAACCTCGCTGGCCTTTGTTCTAGCCATCGGTCCGATCACTCGCTTTTCACGCAGCAGAAAGATCGCCAGTTATCTCGGACTGAATCCCAGCGAGGAATCCAGTGGCGGACGACGACGTCTCGGAGCCATCAGCAAACAGGGCAACACCATGGTGCGCTGGTTGCTGATCGAAGCGGTTTATCCTGCGGTTCGCCTGGATCCGGCGCTACGGCAGGATTATCTGCGATTGAAATCCCGTAGAGGACACGCGGTGGCCAAAGTAGCCATCGCGCGCAAGTTGGCTGTGCGTATGTACTGGATGCTGCGTAGTGGAGCAGCGTACGCACAGCTGGTTCGCATGCAAGGCAGCCCGGGGGCCACCCTGGTGAACGCAAGTTCATCGCTAGGCTGATTGGGCGCCTTGCTCCCGCGAATAATCGCGGCGTCTGAAGAATGAATCATGGTCGGTAATAGGGTGACCGAATAGATGGTTGGTGGAACCAGTTTCCACCGCTGGATTCACAAAGCGAGCCTTGGTCATGAAGGAAAGAGAAAAGTCTCTTGTAGAAAACAAAAAACGAGCCCTTGCGACTCGTACGCTACACGTGTCTCTTGACAGAGCCGACACAGTCATAGAGGGTGGCACATAGCTTTCGCGGAGATGGTACTTCCGGAGAACAGGCGTATTTTGTGACAGCCGTCACTTGAAATCAAGGCAAGGAGCGGGTGCGGAACCGTGAATAGGATTAGTTGGGCGCATGGGCTAGTTGAGAGTTGAAAGTTGAAAGTTAAAAGACAAACTTCTGGTGCCAAGGACGCGGCGATCTGAGGGGCGAGGCAATGCTTGGACTTGATGCGTCGACCGGTTGAGGCAGCAGCATTGTTAATATTCAAGAAAGGTACGCTTAGAATTCAGTGCGCCTAGTTTGTTGGGCTGCCTGAGGGCGAGGTTGAGCTGGGTGTTAGTAGGCGTGGATCAGCTCGATGCTTACGCCGCCGATTTTGTCGGTGTCCATATAGTGATACTGGCCGGAATCGGGCTTTCCGACATCGCCCCAGGCGCCGGCCTGCCAGACTGAGAAGCCGAGTTTTTCGTACGCGGCAGTCGCTTTGGAAAGATCGTCTACAGGCAGGCCGATGTGCTGGATGCCCTCGCCATGGCGATTCAAAAAATCTTCGTAAACATTGGGTGGAGCGGAAGGTGGCTGAATCCATTCATAACTGATGGAGCCGAGGCGTTGAAAGCCGACTTCAAACGAGAGGGAAAGAGGCTGGCCGCGATAGCGGGAATCGTCGCGCGGCGTAGCGTGCTCCAGATCGAAACCGGGGAAGCCAAGTTTCTGCCAGAAGGCGGCAACCGCAGCGGCATCGCGAACAACCGGAGCGATGTGAGAGACAGTTTTCTGCGGGAGAGGCTGGGGCGCGCCGCCGGGCCAGTAGACGAGGCCGAGAACGAATTTGCCTTGAGGCTCGGTGTCGAAGTAGGTGATGGTGACCGGGGTGTGGTCGATATCAAAAGTAACCTGCTGCAGGACGGTTACGCCGAGGGCGGCCATGCGCTGAATTTCCTTGTCCATGGCTTCGCGGGTGGGAACCTCGTGGACAACAGAAAAGATGCCGTCTTTATGCTTTTGCAGAAAAATATTGTAGGAGTTTAGCGGGCCTGGGGCTGGCTGAAGGAAATTGATGGTGAGATTGCCGAGGCGTCCGGTGACCTGCGAGGTGTCCATGGTGACGGACTTGCCGTGATCAGAGCCGACGGCCTTGATTTGCGGGTACTTGTGGACGTCGGTCATGCCGAGGGCAATCCAAGCGGGCAAAATCGCGTCGATGTTCGGGGAGAGCCAGGTGACGCGATTGATGGATTGATAGTAATCGGGCAATTGTGCGGCTTCACAGGTTGCTGACAGAAAGAATATGAGAGCAAGACAGCGCAGAAGTTTCATGTGGCGCTCCGTTTCCGAGAAATTCGAGGCAAGTTGGTCACAACGTTAAAAGACGCGGCGGAGATAGTTCTGAGGAGCGCGAAGCCACTGAAAGAAAGAAGAGTGGCCGGTGCAGAACCAACTGGAATCGCTGGATAGAGAGTAGCAGAGTTCTGTTGTTGGGGCGAAGCGAGGCGCTACGACTGCGCTGGATGTGGACTGGACGGATGGCGCTAATTGCAGTAGAAGAGGGATATGAACGCGGCATTCGTAAGGAATATTGCTGACGTTAAGGGTATCTCGATCTCGCTCACCATCAACGAAATACCGGCGCTCTTTATCCTGCTTGCGGAAGAGGGACTGATCAATCGAATGGGGACCGGTTCCCTGAACAACACGGAGGACGCGCTGTTTGTCGGTCCTGGCGATCCCGCCATCTTTCAACAGGTGCGGTCGCGTCTGACGCAGGGAATTCTGCAAATGCTCGGAGGGGAGTTCCACTGCGAAAATATCCGTGGCGCGTCATGTCGATTGACGATCGCCTTCCAGTTCAAGGACAACACTTCCGATGGTTTAGCATTTCTCTACGGGTCCCAATCGGGAGGCCCACCTAAAGAAATCAGGATCTTTGTAATAGCCGCAGGCTTTCTAACCGAGAGCGGGTACGAGGAGTTTAAGCGAACTGCGGCAAAATCGGGACATGGTCATGGTGCGCCTAGTGGGGCAAGTGGCGCGCATCGGTCAACACTGCTCGGCGGTTTACGGGATTGGTTTCGTACTTTGCGGTGAATCTGCATGGAAATCGAGCTTTGGAAGGCCGGAGGAAATCGCGAACGCGGTGTTGTGGATGTGCTCGGATGGGACGTCGTTCAGGACAGGGCAATCGCTGGTGCTGGATGGAGGATTCATGGCGAGGCCTAATCCTGCAGGCTAGCCGCACGCTTTCGGTATAGCTGGCAATAAAGTTCGAATTGTCACCGGGCATCGGATTCCTGACGCCTAAAAAAACTGTCACCGGAGATTCGACGTGAAATTATTTCGTGCGCGTTTTAACCAGCGGCTGGGAACACCAGAAACCGAACTGAGAGCGAACCCGGTGCGGCGTTACGCATCGTGCCACTGCCTGGATGCGCAGTATGAGCCCAGCGAAGATGATGTAAGAGAGCAGACAGACGAAGGACGTGACGTTCAGCGCCTCGAGTGGCAGGAGCTGCTTTTTCATACGGAGGTTCAGGACACAAATTCTGAGGCATGGAAATCGCTCGAGGAATATATCGCCAAGGTTCGCGCTGATGGGCGCGATGAGGTCAACCCGATGGCGGAACTCGGTTGGGAAAAGTGGGAGCAAATCATTACTTTGCCGAAATCAATTGGGACATTGAAGTCAGTGAGGTTTTTAAGTCTGTACGGAAGCCACCTGGTGCGAATCCCTGCAGAGATAGGCGAGATGACGAATTTAGAAGAGTTCGATCCGTACACGTCGCGTTGTCTACACTGGTTACCGTACGAGATCACCAAGTGCCCGCGTCTGAAGAGAAGCCGCGTGAGCACGCGCGGCCTATACGGGAATTATAAGTACAGACCCCCATTCCCAAGGTTGCCGCAGATTTCGCCCACTCTTACTCCATCGACTTGCAGCGTGTGCGGTGGGCCTTTTTCATCGGAAGGACCACAGCAAATGTGGATCTCCCTGCGGGTCGCGACGGATGTGCTGCCCTTACTTGTGCACGCCTGTTCCGATAAGTGTATTGCCGCGCTTCCGCAACCCGCCAAGGGCTACGTGGAAAGGCCACACCGAGGCGGACTCGATCTCGAACAACCGGCGTCGACTTATTGGGGTAGCTAGCGCCTACTATAGAAGGAGCTTCGGCGGTAAGGCGTCGATCAGAGTTGTGCTCGAATCGGATGTTTTCTGGGCAAGCTCAATGAACACAGAGAGAAAAGGATGCGGCTACGGGGAGCCGGCGAAATGGGTGTACAATCGCGGCTGTTTGACGCCGGTAGCAGATCCCGCCCTACACAGAGAGACGCGCGAAGAGAAGGAGGAAACGTCATGGCAAACGGCCTGTTGGTTACCAGTCAATTCAACCACAGTGTTCTGGAGTACAACGCGACGACGGGGGCCTTCGTGAGGGTGGCGGCGAGCGGTGGAGCGCTGGGCGATCCGCTGGGAGTGGCGGTGGGGCTCGACGGCAATGTGCTGGTGTCGGACGGGCAGACGAACCAGGTGAAGCGCTACGACGGAACAACGGGCGCGTTCATGGACGTGTTTGCGTCAACGAACCTGGCAGGTCCGGCGGGCGTGACGATTTACCAGGGAGCGCTGTACGTAACGAACTCGAATCCCGTGCAGAGTGTGCAGCGATTTGACGGCACTACCGGAGTGAACACCGGGAGTTTTGTGCCGTCGCTGAGTAACCCGAGCCCGCGGGATGTGAAGGTGAACCCGGCAAATAACAGACTGTATGTGCTGTACTACAACGCGGCGACTGTGGAGACGTTTGATCTGGGGACGATGGCGTCGCACGGCTTGCTGATGCCTGCGGGCAGCCCGATTGGGTCAGGGGGACTGTACACGCCATCGGGGATGGCGTTTGGTCCAGACGGCAACCTGTATATTTCTGGCGGAACGTTCGGAGGGAATCTTGGGGTGCGACGGTACGACCCGACGACGGGAGCGTTCATCGATTTCTTCGCGAATACGGGGAGCGACCTGTACGTGCCAATAGGAATCGCGTTTGGTCCCGATAACAATCTGTACGTGGCAACGCAGAACGCGGCGAACGTGATGCGCTTCAATTATCCGAGCGGGGCGTTCATGGATTTCTTCGTGCCAGACGGAAGTGGCGGCCTGACAGCGCCGTTCCATTTGACGTTTGGAACGAGTGCGGCGGGAGGGCTGACGTACACGTTGCATCGCGAGTGCCTGAATAACATAGATGACCCGGGCATGCGCTGGCAGATTGAAGGCGGCAAGGTGCTGGAAAATGGCAAGCACGTGGCGAACTACTCGAGCGTGAAACGGGTAAGCTGCGGAACGATCGAGCAGAACACAGCGCAACTGTGGGTGACGCTGTTCTTTCTGGGGAATCATCCGCCGGAGAATATGACTCTGCATGGGGCGCACGACTTCCATAGTGGAAAGGAAATCGGGAGCGTGAGCGCAGCTTCGTCGGCTTATTCGGCGCAGATTGGGAAGCAGTTCAAGCGCGTCGGAAATACTTTGACGATCGGATAGCGGCGGGCGAATTGTGCGGCGTTGAGTGGCTGCGTGCGCTGAAAGTAATAGTAATGAGGATACGAGTAGCTGCGTTCGGTTTGGTCTGCAATCCAATACTGGAAAGTATGAATTGAGTTTGCGGTGAACTCTGTATAGGCGCGCTTGCGTTAGTACATTATTCTGCTGCGCGACGATCGAAGTAGACCTAAACAGGAGTAGCCACGATGAAAAAAGCAATCATGACAGGATTGGTCGCGATGATGTTCTGTGGATTAAATGCGGCGGCGCAATCGCAAGATTGGTATCACGACCGCGACGAGCGATACAACGGGGATCATTGGAGGTCGCAGGTATTCGCGGAAGTAAGGTCGGATGTGGATCACGTATGGCCCGAGAAGCATACGTCGGACAAAGAACGCGAACGACTGGAGAGAACGAAGCAGGAGTTGACGGATTTGCAAGCGAAGCTGGACCACGGCGAATGGGACAACGGGCATGTGAACGATGTAATTGACTCGCTGCGAAAGTCAGCGGATGACAATCGGTTGTCGGAACGCGACCGGGCAGTGTTGAGCGATGACGTGTCGCGGCTGAAGGATTTGCAGAACGAACACAACGGGAGACATTGAGATCCACGGTTAGACGAGTCGGAAGTGGTCGCAGTCGCAATGCACCCGCGATGGGATTGCGATGAGAGCTGACATAAAAGTCAGCGCTACATTTAAGACGTAAGGACAACAGGCGGTTGGCGGAAAAGCAGGTCCCTCTCTGTGCTCGGGTTGACAAGTGGTTCGGGCGCGGGATGACGAGCGCGTTACGTGCGGATAGGCGGTTCACGCTCAGAATGGCAGACATTCAATTCATTTATCTTGTGGGATGAAGCCGGGGACGCCCGTTTTTACCACTTCGTTTAGGCGCTGACGGGTCTGAATGCGATTGATTTGGTCGAGTGCGTCTTGCGGGAGGGCGGAAATGTCGAAATTCTCTTTCGCGCGGGCCGCTGTTCTCGGGGTGGTGAGAATAGCGGTGCCGCGTTGAACGGCCCACGCCAGGAGAACCTGAGCAGGCGTTTTTTTAACGCGCGCGGCGATCGAGAAAATGACGGGATCTTCGAGCGGCCCCGGCCTGATGCCGTGGCCTAATGGCGCAAAAGCTAAAAACACAATTCCCTTCTGCTTACAGAAATCCAGCAGCTCCGTTTCCGGAAGATAGGGATGCGATTCGACTTGGACGACGGACGGCTTGATTCTGGCTGCTTCATAGAGGGGCTTCAGTTCGTCTAGACCGACGTCGGAAAGTCCGATAGCGCCGCACTTGCCGTGATCGACCAGAGTTTCCAGTGCTTTCCAAGTGTCGAGCAGAGTGACGTCGCGATCGTAAAGAACATTGCCGTTTGGGTCGCGCGGATCCTGGTTGTCGCCGGGTTGAAAAGCATAGGGAGTATGAATGAGGTAGAGATCGAGGTACTTGAGCTGAAGGCGGTCGAGGCTGGACTGGAAGGCCGGTTCGACACGCTCGGGGCGGTGATTGGAGTTCCAGAGTTTTGTGGTGACGAAAATGTCTTCGCGCGCGATGCCCGCGGTGGCGAACCCGGCGTGCAAGGCTTGGCCGACCTCGCGCTCGTTGCCGTATCGTTCAGCGCAATCGAAGTGACGAAAACCGGCTTGCAATGCGTCTTTAGTGGCAGATAGGGTGACGGCTGGGTCTGGGATTAAGGTGCCAAAGCCGAGCGCGGGCATGCGGCCGGTTCCGTGGGTGAGAGGAATTCTTGCCGTGCGCAGATCAGGAGATTCAATCATTGATCACCTTCCAGCTATTTCGCATGCATCATCGCTGCTCGGAATTGAGAATTAGATGCCGGGCAAGGCAGGGTGGGCGCAGACTTGTTGTTTTGAATGGTCAGGCCGACGCTATCTATTTGGCACAGGAATGATCGCCGTCAGTGATCGTTGGTGGAATCGGGAGTGCCGTCGGACCACTTTGCGACCGGAACAAGGAAAATAGTTAGTCTGTCTTCAATGGACTGGGATCCGAAGATTGGCGAATCCGGCAAGTTTGCGCCCCACGAGGCAGGGTCGGTCAGAGGAACAAAAAACATCAGGTGAGGATGCCAGTGGCCGCCGCGGTCGCTTAAGTAGGATTGCCTGGACAACATGTAGCACATCGCGCCGGATTCCAGCGACGGGAGTTCTTTTTTGTCGAAAGCGATTTTAATGGCCTCAAACATCTGTGCCTTGGATCGTCCGGCCAATACCAGTTCGGTCTTTTTGAGCGTGATGGGCAGGTAAGTTCGCGCGGCAGGCGCGTTGAAGCAGATGGCGCCGCGAAGTTTGGGATTCCAAAAATCGGGATCATCGATTCCAGCGGTCCAGGATCGTTCTACTACGCAGACGAAGTCGTTCTTACCTTTGACAGCGATCTCGTAGCCATGCCGTCCGAGGACCATGACCTCGGCATCGCGCGAGATGGATTCCGGAGCGGCGCTGCGTGCCAAGGCTATTTCGGTATTTTGCTCCATCAAGTATTGTTCGAGCGGAGCCATGCTGGGATAGGGCGATTTGGCGTCTTGAGCGCGTACCTGTGCGAGGCAGGCGGCGGCGACGAAGACGAGTAACACGAGTTTTTTGTGTGCACCCGTCGCGCGAATATTTAGTTGCATGGGATTCTCCCGAGCTAGGGTGCTCTTTTTATACCACCAGGCGGCCGGCAATGTTAACTCTCAGTCAAGCGCGGTCAGGATTCGAGGCGATTGGAGGCTGCGACTTTGGCGTACCAATGACCTGAATCCTTGATGGTGCGCTTTTGATTGCGATAGTCGACATAGATCAGGCCGTAGCGCTCGGTCTGACCGTTGGCCCATTCGAAGTTGTCCATCAAGCTCCAGGCATGGAACGAGCGCACCCGTGCGCCGTCGGAAATGGCTCGGGCTAATTCTGCAAGTTCCTGGCGGAAAAATTCGATGCGCCGCGAATCCGGCACGCGTGCGCTATCGTTTGGGCCGTCGAGATAGCCGCAGCCGCTCTCAGTCATTTCGATTATGGGATTGTTGTACTCGCGAGAAATCTGCATGACCAGGTCGTAGATGCCGCGCGGCCAAACTTCCAAGCCGGATTCCGTGAGCGGGCCCTCCGCCGGCATCACGGCGCGAAATCGCGTATAGGGATCGCGGCCGGTGGCTGGGTCCGCCTCAATTTCGGTGCCGCTGAAATTGCCGCCTTCAAATGCGGGAGCGTGACTAACGTCAGAAACAATGCGGCGCGTGTAATAGTGGAAGCCCACCCAATCGAGCGGCGCGTACATGATCTTCTCGTCGCCGGACTTGAAGCCCATCAGTTCGTAGGGGGGCTCGCCGACGAAGGCGTTGGGGTAACGTCCCTTCATGGCGGCTTCAAGGAAGAACACATTGTTCATCGCGTGGTAGCGCGCTGCAGCGGCGCGATCGGCCGGCGAATCCGTCTTCGGATAGGCAGGGCACATGCCATACGCGCTACCCACCGTGGCTTTGGCGGATGCTGCCTTGATGGAGCGAAGAGCCTGGGCCTGGGCGAGCGTGACAGTGTGCGCCGCTTTCAGGAAGTCGCCAAAATTTGCGCGGCCGGGCGGAAACGCACCCACGCCGTAGCCCATGTAAGTGAACGACCAGGGCATGTTGAAGGGAGCCCACACGGTGATGCGGTCACCCAAATGTTTCGCGAGGATGCCTGCGTAGTCGGCGTAGTAATTGGCGAGATCGCGATTGGGCCAGCCGCCGCGTTCTTCGAGTGCCTGCGGCAGATCCCAGTGATAAATGGTGCAGAAGGGGCGCATACCGTTTGCGAGCATGGCATCGACCAGGCGGCTGTAGTAGTCGATGCCGTGCATGTTGGGGGCGCCGGTTCCGGTTGGTTGAATGCGCGGCCAAGAAATGGAGAAGCGATAACTTTTAAGGTTGAGCTGTTTGGCGAGCGCCATATCTTGAGGAAAGAGATGATATTCGTCGCAAGCGATATCGCCGGTGGTGGCGCCCTTTACTCTGCCGACGGTGTGCGTGAACTTGTCCCAGATGGATTCACCTTTGCCAGCTTCATTCCACGCGCCTTCGACCTGATAGGCCGCGGTTGCGGCTCCCCAGAGGAAGCCTTGCGGGAAACGGGCCTGCTGTACTGCCGAGGCGGGAACCGCACCGGGGATCTGCTCTTCGGAAGCTTGAGAACCGACGGGCAAAACCGATGCTCCAGCTGCCGCGAGCGAGCCGGCGACAAAGTCTCGACGATTCATTTCTGCCCTCCCGTTAGGCAATGGAAGAACGATACTCTTGTCTGGTCGCGATAGTCGATAGACGTCGCGATATGAGTTATAAGTTGTAAGTTAGAACCCTCCCTATGAGCGACATTGCCGGAGCAACGAGTCAGAAAAACGAGTCGAGCGGGTTGTGCGACGCTGCTCCAAAACAGGGTAACTTCACTGCAGGTGGTAGATGATCGTAACCGGATCTGTTTCGTCGACGATTTTGTAATCTGGTGGCAGTTGAAACAAATCGATACTCGGCTCGGACAGATCTAAGTTGGTTAAGCGGGTGGTCGATTCTCCAGATCGCGGATCGATGTACTTGCTCAGGATCGAGACTTCCAGTTCCTTGGAAACCCAGTTCTCCTGCACAATGTTGATGGGCCGATCGTTGCCTTCGCGCCCCGCAGGAATCGTGCGGGTTGTCCGCGTGCCTTCGGCATAAACGCCTTCGATCATCTGCGAACCGAGCGATTCCGTTTGGGGCGGGTCGTTGTCGCGTTTTACGCCTGCAGCCGTGGGCGCGAGGCTTGTCGCAACTTTTGCCGCGTCGCGCTCAGGGACAGGTTCAACTTGAACGATTGGGTCACTCTTGAATCGGTGTGCAATGTGTTCTTGAGGTTCCAGGACGTAAGCATAACCCATCATGGGATCATGAATCTCGACCACAATGAATGATCCCAACGACTCAACAGGCCCTTGACAGAACGGATGCTCAATCCGTTCTCGGCCTTGCGAATCCCGATAAAACTTTTGCATCAGGTGCTTCTCGGTGAGTTGTGTTCCGTCGCTCAGGGTCTGTGTGTGAATCGCTTCTTGGACCGCCGAATACGGGCGGGAAGGCCCAGCGACACCAGCAGAAATCGGGCCGATTGTCATGGTGCAACCAAAAGCTGAGCCTCTTGCCGCAGCCGCATTGGGCGGTGGGGGCGGGTTTGTTCCTGATTGTGCAGAAACGGATGTCCCCCAATGGAGAAGCAAACCAAAAGAAAGAAACACTTCGAACATGAGCTTCATATACGCTCCTCCGTTAATTGCCAGAGATTATACCCCCCGCGCGTTACCCCGCGTGTGCTGGGAGCCACGAGAATTGAGATGCGATTCCTGGGGACTGGAGTGGTTTGGTGGTTCGCCACTATCTTGGGATAGGCGACTATAATTGCGGAGCCCGCTCGAGATGGCGGCAGTAGGCATGAACGAGAAGGATCAAGGAACTGGTTAGATCGTGGAAAGTTGCGTGGGGGCCAACGATATGGGAATGAAAAACGAAGTGAATCGAAGATTATTTCTGAAATGGGCAAACTTGGTTGGGGTGGCGGCGTGGTTTCCAGCGGTAGCGAAGCCGAGCCCGATTCCGGCGCAAGATGCGAAGCTTGCGCATGCCGGAGAGGCTTCCGCGGCGAAGGAACTGCGTTCAGCAGAGACAATTCTGCTGAAAGACTACCGCCCGAAATCGATCTACAAGATTCCGGTGACGGAAATCGATAAGGCCAAATACCCGATCATCGACATGCACTCCCACCCATTTGCAAAGACAGCGCTGGAGATTGAGGAATGGGTGAAAACGATGGATGAAGTGGGCGTACAGAAAACCGTGATACTGACCATGACAACCGGCGCGGAGTTTGATGATGTGTACCGCAAGTACTCGAGGTATCCGGAGCGCTTTGAGATGTGGTGCGGCTTGGATTTGTCTGGGTATAACAAACCGGGATTTGGGCCCGCGGCCGTGAAGGAATTGGAGCGTTGCCGACAAGCGGGGGCGCGCGGAGTGGGAGAAATCCACGATAAGGGGAGCGGCCTGGTGGCAGGCAAATCGAAAGCGCCCGGAATGCATCCCGACGATGCGCGGATGGATGCGGTGTGGGAAAAATGCGGCGAACTAGGGTTGCCGATCAGCCTGCATGTGGCTGACCCGATCTGGATGTACCAGAAGATGGACAAGACGAACGACGGGCTGATGAACGCGTATCACTGGCGACTGGACAATAAGCCGAACATTGTGGACCTGCCCGGCATGATCGAGATTCTTGACCGCACAGTGGCGAGGCACCGAAAGACGACGTTCGTTGCGTGCCACTTCGCCAATCTGGATTACGATCTGGCGCGGCTGGGCGAGATGTTCGAACGCAATCCTAATCTTTACGCCGACATTTCCGCACGTTACGCGGAGACGGCGCCGATTCCGCGATTCGCGAGGACGTTTTATGAGAAGTATGCGGACCGACTGGTGTACGGAACCGACATGGGTTTTGATAAGCCGATGTACAGGGTGACGTTCAGAATACTGGAATCGCAGGATGAACACTTCTACGAAATTGAGCAGTTCGACTACCACTGGAGTCTAAATGGATTCGGGCTCAGCGATGAAACACTAAAACAGGTTTATCAGGGCACCGCGACAAAGTTGCTTGCTGCGCGTGCTGAGCACGGCGGATAGAACAAATCTAACCACCGTGAACGTAGAAGCGGTTTCCGTCGAGATCCTCGATGGTGAACTGCCTAATACCCCAAGGTTTGTCTTCCAGCGGGTCCACGATGTTTGCGCCGGCAGATTTCATTTCGAGGTAGGCAGCATCGACGTCTTCAGCGAAGACCCAGTGGACAGCGGGCTCAAATGGCGGCTGCCTTTTGCGGAAGAATATCGTCACGGGCCGGCGGGTAACGGCGCCAATGTCCTTGGTCGGATATAGCCACGCAACTTCGAATCCGAGTGTGTCTCGATAGTATTGTTGCGCGCGCTCGACGTCGGCTACTGGAAGCTCTGGCACCGGCGGGCCGAGCGATGACAGGGATTGTTTGGCGGACACAAAAACCTCCTAAGCGAAAAGACTATAGCTCATAACACATCTCGGAGATCGAAGCAGAAGGCCGGCCCATATTCAAAAGGGTATGCACGTTCCGAGAAGTGGTGAGCCACAGGAAGCTGGCATGAAAGCCAGCGCTTATTTGAGAATTGCAACTTCTGTCTTCAGGCAACGCTGGCAAATTCGATGCGAGCCGGTTTGGAGGTCCTGGCCAGGAAATTAAACTGTTCAGATGGCGACGCGAGTTGTATCCTCGGTCGCACGTGTGTTGCCGATGGCGGCTGGTCGAAAAACGGAGGAACCCATGCGACTGCGTCTTTTGTGCTTGCTTTCGTTTGTGGCGGCAAGTTTTGTAATGGGCGGCTGCAGCAGTTTCAAGATTGTTACGCCGGTCGATAGTACGAATGTGACTGCTCCGGTGAATGCAGACATCACCTGGAACGATTCGAACATGACAGCGATTCACTTTACGGTGGATGGCGCAGACAAGACGAGTGTGTTCACTATCACCAGCACGCCGACAGGGGGAGAAGCGAAGTCCACACTGGCGCTGCAGCCGGGACAGCACACGGTGGGCGCGACGGGCAATTATCAGTTCATCTACGCGCAGACGGCGACCGCGCTTTCGACGTTCACGGTGAGCGGACCGGTGGTACCGACACCGACGATCAGCTCGCTAACGCCGAATATTGGGCCCAAGAACACGACAGTGAAAATCACGGGAACGAATTTCTCAGCAAATTGCGCGGACAACACGATCGCGTTTGGAATGGGAAGCGCGGTGGCGACAGCGCCTTGCTCTTCGACTGCGATTAATTTCAGCGTACCGGCGCAAGCGAGCTTTGGCTCGAACAACGTGACGGTGACGGTGCAAGCAGTAAAGAGCGCAGCGGCGGCGTTCACCGTGGCGCGGGAGCCCGGCGTGTTTACGGAGATAACGACGGATATCGAGGGCAAGATCGCGAGTACACAGTGCTCAACAGGAGCCGCGAAGCTGAATATCTGCACGGGCGTGAATTGCTCGGCGCCAACGTTTCCGTACACAGCGAGTTTCACGGACTCAGGAGGTACGGCAATCGGACATGCGCTGGGCTACCACGTGAACGGGACGGGAACGAGCGGAATCGGCGGTGCGGGATTCAGCTTGTGCACGGTGGGCGTGGTGCTGGACGCGGATACACATACAAATGGAACTTCGGCGCAGGCGATGGGAATCCAGTTCCTGGACCTGTCCACCAAGCAGTTGTTCCCGCTGGGTGGATATTTCTTCAACTATGGAGCGCCGAACAATGCGTCGTACGTGCCGCGAATCTTTCGGAGTCCAGATGGAACGATCTTGATCGTTGCGACGGCTTCGACGATCGGACCATCGACGTTGACCGCGGCGGTGATTGACCAAGTGAACCCGAACACGCCCGCGAACACGACGTGCACATCGACAAGCGCGAACGCCAACTTTTTGGCGTCGATCACGGCGAGCAACACCGTGAGCATCTCACTGGCTGGGGCGAATTGCAGCGCAATCGCGATTCACTAAGAACGGGCGGTGTCTGGAAGCATGTGGCCACGCAAAGCGGCCGCTACAAGAGTTGAACCCATGAAACGTCCATTTCAGGTGACATTCGTGGGCTGGCTGTTCATCGTCGTTGGGATAGGCAGCACAGCCTATCATTTGTGGACAGGCACGCTCGACCGTTGGATGATCGCCATCGTGTTGGTCGGAGTGGTTGCGGTGGTGGCGGGCGTGTTCTTGCTGAGAGGCGTCGGATGGGCACGCTGGGTAATTTTGGCGTGGCTGGCGTTTCACGTGGTGGTGGGCGGGCTAAATTCGTTGGCGGACGAAATGCCGCACATCGTGCTGCTGTTGGTGATCGGGTATGTGTTGCTCGGTCCGCCGACGTCGAAATATTTTCAACGCGCGCGGGACTTGCGCTGAGCCTTTCGCCTGGCGCGTGGCCGAACGTAGTGGAACTGGATCAAATAGATATTCTCGCCGCGACCATGTTTGGCGATCTTGAGCAGGTCCAGAACGCCGAGGGATCCAGACCGCGTGCCAGTTCAGGAGTGATGTCGGGCAGGCCGATGGGTTGAATCGAATCGACCTGGATGTGGCCGTCCTCCATGCGATACCGCGCGCCGACTGTGACGCGGGGATGCACCCAGAAGCGGACAGTGCAGGTGATTTCTCCGCGGCGAAGGCGTTTGGTGAAGGTCATGAAAATGGGACCAGTGTGTAGAGTTGAGCGAACACCAAGACTAAAACCTGAGCGGCTGGATGCCAAGGAAAAACAGATTCCTCACGCCGGAGACTGCGTTCGAAATGACAAGGGGAGAGTTTCGGCAAGCTCGTGACCTCGCGAAGGCGTCGATGGGCAAAGGGACGACCTCAGCGTGAAAAGGGGTTACAGCACGGGAAAATGGCTGCTGGCATGAAAGCCAGCGCTACGTTTAAGACTAAAAGAGTAGCCGATTACTCTTTCCGCTAGCTGTGAGGCCATGGCCTCTCGAAGGCGTCTACCCGGAAATAATTGTGAAGCGTAAGATGCGGCGTGGAGGGATGGAACATGAAAACAATTTTGGGCATGGTGGCGTTGGGCGTGTTCGCGGTGGGCGCGGTCTTCGCTGAATTCCCTTCCCCGATGGCAGTCCGCGCAGGCGCTGCGAAGCTCACGCCAGCACCTGCGAATGAACAGCTCGCGGGAACGTGGCGGCTTGTTCGGTTCACTCGAACCAATGTTGCCACGGGAGAAGCGCAAGATACATTTGGAAAAGCGCCATCGGGATTTATTCAGTTCGGGAGCGATGGGCGAATGATGATGCTGGTGGTGAAGGAGCAGAGGGCAGCGCCGCCGGAGCCGGAAAAGATGACAGAGCAGCAGCGCGCTGACCTGTTCAAGACAATGATCGCATACGCGGGAACGTACGCATTCGACGGCAAAGCGCTGACTTGCCATCTGGATGTTACGTGGAATCAGGCATGGACCGGGACCGACATCGTGCGGCACGTGACGTTGGAAGGAAATAAGTTGATTTTGACGGCAGATGCGCACAAGAGCTACGTGGATGGAAATGTGATTTCTGCAGTGATGGTGTTTGAAAAAGTGTTGTAGAGGCAACGCGCCTTCGAGAACGGGTGAAGAAGAAAATCAGAATTCGTACCCTTGAACGTCACAAGGGTGCATCACCCGGCAACCAACCTGAAGGTTGGCCACTACAAAAGCGATGGCGGCGTAGAGCCGCCTCTACTGGTGTGAGGCCACGATTCGAGATGTGGCTTCTTGTTTTAGCGGGAGGAAAAACTCTGCTGGCGATGCGCGGAAGTGGCGCCAGAGGGTGCGCAAGATTGCGAGATGATCCTGCGGGGAAACATCTTGGGCGCGCAAGGCGAGTCTTAGTGCCAGGTAGAAACTGACGCCTAAATTCAACACAAACGTCACGGCAATCCCCAGCGCGGCCCAAAGCAACACACCGTGGCCTAATACTTCCGGACCACGCGACGTTACACCTAGCGCCAGCGTGCCTGTGGAGAGCGTAACGTGACGCACATCGAGCGGCACGCCGAAGAAGTGGCCCACGACGGGCGTCATACCCAGCATGAATCCGAGAACGATGGAACCACCCCAGCCGGCAATATTTCGCGAGAGAGATTCGGAAATTCTCGTGAGCGTCTCCGGACTGACGGCGGTGCCGAGGCGGTGTTCCTCAATGGCGCGAGGAAGTTGATGATAGACCGCCCAGTTTTCAATCCAGCCACCAGCGAGGCTGGAAAGCCACAAAATGACTCCGGTGAGCATGGCGTAGAAAATCGTTCCGCTGTGCAATGGGTTGAGGGAGGTCACTGCGTACTCCGCCGTTTCGACGGAAAGGAAGGGCGCGCCGGTCGCCCACTTCCAGAGCATGCTGAAGACAATCGCGCCAGCGCTGACGGCGACGATGTTGCCAAGCGCGGCGGCGAGCTGGGACCGGGTGATGCGCGCGACGTAGTCGGCCAACTCGTCGCTTTTCGAAGCATCGCGACAGTGATGAATGATGCGAGCCAAGGTTGCACCGGTCATGGAGGGTTGCTTGGTGGCGAGGGCAAGGTGAAAGTTCTGCATGAGGACAAAGCTGACGGCGTAATTGAGGCCAGCGAGAAAGCCTTCCACAAATGGCGGCAAGCCTTGGTGCGTCACCATCAATTTGATAGCCGCGGTTCCGACGGTGAGCAATCCGCCGCCGAGCGCGGCTTTCCACATTTGCGCGTACTCATCGCGGTTCGAGGTGATGTAATGTTCGCCGGTTTTGCCGGCCCACTCAATGATTTTGCGAGCGAGCAGGCGAAAACTGTTTTGCCCGAGATTGACGAGGCTGCGATCGCCGACGCGTCCGCGAATCACTTCCTTCATCAGGCGCTGCGCTGTCAGCAACTTGGGCTGACCGGGCTGGGCCACCAGTAAGCCCGAAATAATTTCCATGCGCGTGAGGCTTTTTTCGATGACGTCGAGCGCGTAGACAATGTCGAGATTGACGCCACGGGTATTGAGGTGATCGACGATATTCGTGAGTTCCGCGCGACATTCGCCCACTGTCGATTTCCAGAGCATCGCGGCAGCGGGCACATCTTCATTTTTCCGCACCGCTTCGACCAACGCATCGCCTGCGCGCGGCAAGCGGTAAAACGGGGACTCTTGCACCCGCGCACACTGGCTTCGGGTGCGCAGTTTCTCGGAGAGTCCTAATCCTTGCACGCGTGCGCCGAGCAAGCAGAAAGCGTCGAGCAGCGCTGCGATAGGCTTGTTCCACGCTGGAGAGCCGTCACCGGGAGATGCCAGAAGCGCAATGCGGTCGAAGAGTTCCGAAGGCAAACCAAAAAAGCGATCGACTTCTTTTTGCGTGGGAAACAGCCGCAGGAACAAGCGAGCCAGATCCGTCTCTTCGCGCGGCGCGGGCAGAACGATACGGAACAGGCGGTCAATCGTTTCGGGAACCAAACCGCGGTCGTTCGGCAAGCCTGATTCCGCGAAGAGCGCCACGGCATCCGTTTCGTCGAGGATTGCGGCCATGGCGGCGCGGTATCGTTCGAGCACTTGAGGCGAAGCTTCCAACACGGAAAGCCAAACGCGTTCGCGCTTCCATTGCGGCGCGCTGCGTTTGCGGGATTGCGGCTCGCGGGGCAAGGGCTCAGGAATGCGGCGGTCGGAAACACGCAGCCAGTTGAACAATTCCACAAAGGCGTCGAGGCGGGTACGTAGCGTGTTTGCGTCGGTAAAAGAACCGACGCGTTCCGCGAGGCCAAGCAGCGACATATTGCCGCGTTCGTTCGGTGGAAACAGCGTCAAGACAATGGTGCGAGTCGAGTCCACGTTTGCGGTTCGCTCCTCCGCGTACGGTATGGTAACAGGTCTCGTGGGCGGCATATTCGCTGTATCTGGGGGGGCGGGCACGTCCAATGTAGCAGGCGAGGTGCCGGGAGGGCATTGGCGTGTGCTGTGGCTGAGGAGTTTGGTATGCGCGCAAGAACGTTTTTCCTGCTTGTCGGGATCCTTTTTTATTGGCGAGGTTCTTGCCGTCGCGCTTCCAGGGCATCGTCCTCCGGCCACGCCGAAGGAAGCGGACGAAGTAAATGCGACGATTCGCGAGTGGGCCGTGCCCGCGAAAGGACGCATCCACACGATCCCGCGATAAGTGCCGATGGGTTGCTGTGGGTTACGGAACAGGTTCAATTCCGTTAATGTGGAGAGCGCTCATTGAAACTAACCCGCGCCGACCTTTGGCAAATTCCAGTGGCGCCAAACGCTGATCATGCGGATCAGTTGTCGAGTACTCGGCGGTGATCGTGCAGGTGATGAAGTGAAGAGGGAGTGTGAGCCTCACCATGCTCGCTGGTTTACAGATCGACGACGACGTCGCTGACGGGTTGTGAACAGCAAACCAGAACGTTGCCATCGGCCGGATTGTCGAGCGGTTGCGGATCGTAGGCGACTGCGCCTGAAATCAAACCGCTTTCGCAGTTGTGACAAACGCCGGTTCGACAGGCCCAGCGAACCGGAACATCACAGGCCTCGGCCATTTCGAGGATGCTGGCGTAGCGCGACGCGTCCCAGTGTGCGGAAATGCCACTACGCGCGAAGGATACCAGCGAGCCAGAGTTTGCGTCGGCGGCGGGCATATGCGGAGCGTGGGTCGTTGCGTCGACCACGCCAGGAGTCATGGACTGGCCGCCGTTGAAGATCTCGATGTAAATGCGCTGAGGCGCGACACCCAAGGCGGTGAGCGCCTTTCTCATGTCGGCCATGAATTGCGTTGGACCACAAAGGTAGGCATCAGCGTCTGGTGGCAGTCCGAGTTCACCGAAGGCTGATTGCGAGAAGCGACCGGTGGCGTTGAAATCCTCACCCACTTTATCGATTGAATCCGGCCTGGTGTAACAGACGTAGCTGCCGCCATTTGTTAGCGAGCGCATGAGGCGGCGCGCTTCGGCGGCAAACGGATGATGCTGTCCATCACGGGCAGTGTGCAACCACATGATCCGACGAGTGGAGGCAGCTGCGACTAGTGCGTGCAGCATTGCCAGAACGGGAGTTGCGCCGATTCCGGCACTGAGCAGTACGATCGGTCGCTCTCCCGGTTGCAGAACAAAGCTTCCGCGCGGCGAGCTGACGTCCAGGCGGTCACCGACGTGAAGATGTTCGCTCAGGTAGTTTCCAGCAGCGCCATTCGGCTCGATCTTCACGCTAATGCGATAACGCTCTGTTGAGAGCGGACCTGAGAGCGAGTAGCTGCGAAAAAATGTCACGCCGCTGGCGTCGGGCTTAAGACGAACGACGACGTATTGACCTGGCAAAGCCGCGGCAAGCGGGCGACCCTCAGCGTGCTGCAGGGAAAACGAGAAAACGTCCGCGGACTCGCGATCAATTGAGGTAACCACGAGCGACTGAAATCCTGACGAGGCCGGATAAGCAGCCGCGGCAGGCGCCAGTCCCGCGTTTCCCGTTTCCTCGCCGTTTTGCTGACTCTGGAGCAGCGCTTGAAACGAGCTACGCCATCCGTGCGAAAGCGCTTCAATGCGCAAGGCGCGCTGCAGACGATCGCGCGCGTGATCGGGCAAATACAGTAGCGCGTTGATCTCAGCAACGGTCATACGCTCTGCCGCTTCTCCGACCTTCACGATTTCGTCGCCGGCCGCCACTTCACCTTCACGGAGAACGCGGAAGTAGAAACCCGGTCGACCACTGGAGGAGAGCAACGACGCCATGCGGGGTTCGTTCATCCGAATGCCGACGCGAAAGCAGGTTACGCGAGGTTGAGTGACCTCGAAAAGCGCGGTTCCGATTTGATAGCGGTCGCCGATGCATACGACATCGTCGGGCAACCCTTCGACTGTGAAGTTCTCGCCAAACTGACCGTTGACGAAATCAGTTCTGTTCATCCGCTGCTGCCAGTACCGATAAGATTCAATTTGATAAACGAAGACGGCTCGATGCTCGCCTCCATGCCCAGCCAAGTCGCCTTGACCGTCTCCCTGGAGATTTAAGCGGCCGACACGACAGGGACCACGCAGCGGCTGTTTCCAGACCCCGGTATGTACCGTGCGCCCCTTCCACGCGATGTCGCGCGGAAGCCCAACGTTCACAGATAGCAGCCGAGCCATAGCGTTAGGATACTTCCAATCGTCGATCTCATTCATCGCGCTTTCCGCACATTCAGCGCAGCGTCACGCAGACTGCTAAATCCATTACTTCGCTGCCTGTCATGCTTTTCTATTTTGCAGCTTGCTCAGCGCGCTTGTTCTTTTAAGGTTTCGTTCAAGACGCTTCCTGAGAAACCTGCGCGCGTGAAATGTGCGCGCCTTAACAGCGCTCACCGTCAAGCCAAGAAGCTGAGCGGTCTCGGCGCTGCTCAGGCCTTGAAACTCTCTGTGGAACACAACGATTCTGAGGTTCTCGCGAAGCTCGGCAATGGCTTGCTGCACTGTGGCGCGGCGTTCGTTTTCGCAAAGGATTTCTTCCGGTGAAGGTCTGCCGTCGGCAATCTCGATGCCAGCATCATCTTGTGCGGCATCCACGCCCTTTTGGTGGAGCGACTGTCGTGCACGGCGCCGGCGCAAGTGCATCAATGATTCGTTGATGACGATACGGGTGAGCCAGGTGGAGAAGGTGGAGTCTTCGCGGAACCTTTGCAGGCTGACGAGTACCCGCTGAAAGGAGCGCTGCACCACATCTTCGGCATCCTGCGGATTGCGAAGGATGCGCAGGGCGGTGCAATAAGCTTTGCGCTGATGACGCTTGTACAATTCTGCGAAGGCGTCGTTGTGTCCGGACTTAGCCATTGCGACGAGCGAAAGTTCCTCGCCTATGCCCTGAGTACCGGCGGCCAGGGGCAGGCTTCTGGCTGCGCTTCCGTTCGTTTGAAGATCAAATGCCAACATAACTTCCCCTCCCGTTCTTTTGTTCCCCGCGCTACCAGCGCCCGACGTGAGCGCCACCGTCGACGTGCAGAACTTCGCCTGTGACTTGTTGTGCGTTGGACAAATACAGAACGGCGTCGACGATGTCGCTGACTTCGGCGAAGCTTCCCATCGGCTGCAGCGTTTTGAAATCTTCTTTGGGGCTGTTTTTGTGCAGTGGCGTATCGACGACGCCCGGCGCGACGGCATTGAAGCGAATGCCTTGCCTGGCGTATTCAATCGCCAGATGGCGAATGACGGTGTTCAGGCCGCCTTTCGTGATCATGGAAACGGAGGCGTTTACGCCGGCGATGGGGTTATCGGCGAGGGCGGCAGAGATGGAGATCACGCAGCCCGAATGTTGCTTGAGCATCTGCTTGACGACGAGTTGCGTCATGTGGAGGAATCCCAGAAGGTTGACGGAGACGAGCAGGTTGAAATCGTCGGTGGTGAATTCTGTGAAGGGCTTGGTGATATAGATTCCGGCGTTGTTCACCAGGACATCGACGGTTCCGAAATGAGTGACCGCGGCTTCCACGCTTTTCGCGGCGGTCGCCTGATCGCGGATGTCGCCGTCGAGGAGCACCAAATCCGTGGTGGACCGCAGGGATTCGCTGGCGCGAAGGGACGTTGCGACGACGCTATAGCCGTTCTTCAGAAAGCCATCTACGAGCCCCGCACCGATTCCTTGCTGCGCTCCCGTAACGATTGCCGTTTTGTTCTTTGCCATATCGCTTTCCCTCAACCCCGCCTTGGATACGGCTTATTAAGCCAGCGGAATGGCGAGGAAACAATTGAACGAAGGTATTGGTAATACCTTCGTATCGGGCTGCGGGGCGAGGGCGAAAAAATGCATCTTTTCTTCTTCGCGGCTATACAACGGACCCCGAAATGGGCGGCGGCCACGACCTGGGATCGAAAAAAACGGTCAGACCTTTAACAAGACCATGCCGAGCTTGCCAGCCATGTTCACCAAATGCGGGAGAGAATCGGCCTTCATCTTTTGCATAACCTTGCCTCGATGAGCCTTAACGGTGATCTCGCTGATGCCAAGCTCGCCCCCAACCTGTTTGTTCAAACGGCCGGCGACGACCAAGGCCATTACCTCTCGTTCGCGGGGAGAAAGGCAGGAGTAGCGGCTTCGGAGTTCCTTGATTTCCGCCTGCTGGCCGGAAGCAACCCGGCTGCGTTCGAGAGCCTGGCGGATGGCGCCAAGGAGCACATCATCATTGAATGGTTTTGTGAGGAATTCGACAGCGCCCGCTTTCATGGCCTGCACTGTCTTGGGCACATCGCCGTGACCGGTGATGAAGATGATAGGAACGTCGGGATGTTCGACCGCGACACGTTTCTGCAGTTCGAGGCCATTCAAGCCAGGCATAGAAATATCGAGCAGCAGGCAGCTGGGAACAGGCGGCCGGGGATGGGAGAGAAAGCGCTGGGCCGAAGAGAAGGGTTCCGGCTGCCAACCGGCGGATCGGATCAGCAATTCCAGGGACTCTCGTACGGAAATATCGTCGTCTACAATAAAGACAATCGACGTGACGTTGGGCATGGAAAACGACTCCAATTCATGACCTGGCGTCTCCGTCGAATTCATTCATCATACTCCGCAAGCCGCGGTATTGCGGCAGTTTTCAGGGGAAGCCGAGCGCTGTATTCAGTGCACCAAGTAGAGCTGTGTCGCTGAACGGTTTGAGAAGGAATCCCACAGCGCCTTGATCTAACGCTCGCTTACGAACGGTCTCGTCTTTCCTGGCGGTGATGAAGATGATCGGAATCTTGTGGCCCCGAACTTTAAGCTCTTGTTGGAGATCAAGTCCGGTCATTCCCGGCATGACGACGTCTGAAACCAGACATTTCATCTGTCCAACGGAACCGGATGCGAGGAACTCCTCTGCGGATGAGAAAACTTTACTACGAAAGCCAAACTCGCCCAGTAAGTCCGGCAGGGACTCGCGAACAGACTCATCATCATCGACAACGGCCACCAATGGACGTTGAAAAGCGCTCCCCTCGTCTAGCGGCTTCATGAAGCAAGAATGCGACTGCCGAAGTGACGTGTCTATTAGACTTAAGTATCGGTGCCGCACGGAATAGAAAACAAAAACGTTGCCCCAGGGCCTTCGTTGCGGATTGCCCAAAGCCGCCCTCGATGGCTCTCCATGATGGAGCGACTGACGGAGAGTCCGATTCCCATGCCATCGGCTTTCGTCGAATAGAAGGGTTCGAACAGTTTCTCTTCGGTTTGGGAGTCAAATCCGACTCCCGAATCTCTTACACTCAGGCAGACGCCGGCGCTGTGGTCGAGAGCGGTTTTGACGATCAATTCGCGCGGACGATCATTAATCGTGCTCATGGCGTCCGAGCCGTTGCGTATCAGATTTAGAATTACTTGCTGAACCTGAATGCGATCGCCCAGAACAGACGGCAACTGACCGGCAAGATCAGTCTGCAGGACGACGCTGTTCCGCTGCAGATCGCCCAGCGAAAGCGCAATCACTTCCCTGGCTGCTTCACTCAGGTCGAACGGCTCATAGGCGAGGTTTTTTTTGCTGAAGAGCGCTCGCAGTCGTGCAATGACCTCTGACGCGCGGTTACCATCGCGAATCGTACGCTTTGCGGTTTCGCGCGCACCTTCGAGATTCGGAGGATGGGCATCCAGCATGCGAACGCAGGTGCTGGCGTTGGTGACAATGCCCGAGAGCGGCTGATTGACCTCATGCGCGATTGCGGCGGTCAACGCACTCAAAGCGGTGGCGCGGGCGACTTGGGCGAGTTCCGATCGGGCGTTGTTGAGCGCTTCCTGGGCAAGGCGGCGAGCTTCTTCGTTCAGATGCAGTTGCTTCTCTTTTTCCTTGCGATCAGCAACCTCTCTCTTGAGTTCTTCGTTGGCGGCGGCAAGTTCCGCGGTTCGCTCTGCGACCCGGTGATCGAGCGCGCTCAGCAGGCTTGCTTCTTGCAGGCCGATGGCGGCCTGATTGGCCGCTACGCTCAAAACCAGCCTTTCGGTCTGTTGTGGGAAATGAGGCCGGCGGGAACCAGCAGTGAGGAGTCCGAGCTCACCACGCAGACCCATCTCCAGGGGAACGAGCACAATGTCGCGCCCTCGAAGAACAATCCTCGCGACCGGAGGCAGTTCTTGAGGGTTGACTCCCAACCATGGCTGGAGTTGCACAGCGATCTCTTGGGGACCGGGTTTCGGCATCCAGGTTGGATCAACGCGCATCATTTCGGTATAGCCTGCTTCGCTCGAGTCCCGCAGGCGCACGTAAATGAAATCCAGGCTCAGCATACTCATGAGAGCGTCAAGCAAATTGCCGACAATTTGCGATGGAGAGCCGCCGGTCCACATGGCCGGAAGCGCGAGGACGCTCACCAAATCATTAATGCAGCGCCGAAGAAGCTTAATCTCTTCCGTGGACTTTTCGGGTTGAACTGCCATTTCAGGTTCCTGCTGAGGTTGATGTGGTGCGCCCGGTTCGTCGTTCGGTGAACTCGCGAAGGAATTCGCCCGGAGGCACGAAGAACGGATTTCGTTGCAGGATGCCGCCAATGATGATCATCGGATGGGTGCGCATGATGTCGATCACGGTGTCGCCACCAAATTGCCCGAGATGGTAAGTGCAAATCACCGCGTCGTCGTGGTGTTCCCAGACGTGATTTACACGTGATTCGAATTCGATCAGGTCGTTTGTGTAAGATTGCCCCGCAGCAGCCCAGTCCATCCGGCAAACGATGCGGCTGAGCGGAAATCCTCCCGTAGCATTACCGCTGGCGATTCGTTCGAATGCTTGGAGCATTCGATCCTTGTCGAAGCGGCCCTCGCGAAGATATGTTTCGCTATTCGTTCGGAGTTCGAGCTGTCCGGAGCGTTCTGCTTCGGCAGCGTCGATCCCCTCGGCGACCAGACGCTGCAGGTGCTGGCTGCGCTGGCCTGGATTGACGACATGAACGGCCTTGTGGCCGCATGCGAAGCCATCCTTAATAAAGGGAAGCAGTACGCGATACTCTTCTTCTTCGCTGTGAAAGAAGGCACAAACGTGACGGATCTCGGCGAGCTGAGAACCCGCAAAAGAAATGGGAGCCGTGGCCTTCATGACCCAATCCCTCCTTAAGGCGGAATCCACCTAAAGGGTGGGCCTACACACTATCGCGGTCAGGGAGATTGTTCAACCGCTACGGAGAATATGGCCTTCGAAAGCGTTCGCGTCAGAATGCGAGTCAGCAGTTTTGCCGCAGTATAACGAGACAGGAGAGCATCTTGTGACAGATATCAGTAATAGCCAGCAGGTTCGGGGAGCTGTGGTCCTGGAAGCTTTTCTGTAATTGCCGAATGGAATCATCGGGGATGTGCGTGGGCGCGTTTTGTTCGTCTGCGATCCAAGCGGCAATGTGCGTGAGTTCATCGCTATATTCGGTTAGAAAGCGGTCCAAGGCCTGATTTTGGTGAGGAGTCAATTCGGAGTCGATGTCCCGTCGCCCACGATGTGAGAGAAGACTGAGCTCCAGCAGATAGATCGAGCGCAGCGCCGGCTGAGATTTCTGAATCCGATCACACTCGGCAATATCTTCCTGGCGCCGCCGGCGAAACTGAAACTCAAATCGCGCGGCATCCGCCTGCGATTCCAGAACGGCGAAGTTGTCATTGATCTGAGTGCGGAGACGGCTGAGTTGCGAAACGGCAACAGCTTTATCTCCCACCACCGGACAAACTCCAAGCTGCGCCAGCAAGCGCACGTTCCGGACCAACAGTTTCTGCAGCTGCTCCGCATCGCTCTTGGTCCCGAAGCGGTCGAAGATAAAGCCCATGGCGAGAATACCCAGTATCACGCCAATTACCCTATCACGCGCGATGGTGAGGTCCGTCTGAATCCGGAAATCCTGCAAGTTGATGAAGTAAAAGGCGAGCACCACCTGCACGCCAAAAAAGGAAAGCCGCGGACTGGAAGTGGCGAACCACGCGGCGATCGCGGTCCCCGCCGCAAAAAAAAGAGCAAACCCAAAGATGCTGTCGATGGCAGGTAGGATCAGCGTCTGCGCCGAAATCCCCAGCAGCAGCCCTCCGACAACAAAACCGGCGAGGCGGAGAAACTGTGCCTGAAGCGAAGTGCCAATGGTGCTGAGCGCAGTAACGACGCAAGTAAGGACGCTGATGCTGATACCGGGCCAATCGAGGGCGTTATAAAGGACGTAGCAAATGGTAGCAGCCAAGCATCCGGCAAAGGCGAAGCGAAGATATTCCGGGTTCTGGAATGCATCGGGGAGAAACAGAGCGCGCCACCAGTCCAGTGCTGGCGCGTTCTGGGAACCATCGACGATCTGGCCGGGTTGAAAGATTTCGGTCGTGAGTGCAACGATTCGTTCCATTTCTTGGAGCATGGAGAAGCTAGAGGACGGCGGCCCCTCGAGCACGGCAGAAAACTCGGAGATAACCCCTGACTCGCGGAGCTGCTTTCGGATCGCTGCGAGCCGCTCAGAAAGCGCGCGAAGGCGGATCACGTCGGCGTCGCTGGGCTTGGAGGGAATATGCTGGAGATTCGCGGCAAGACTAATCAGCCGACCCGCTAGTGAAATCAGGGCGCTGCGCTGCGCCCGCTGAGTTGGGTGCAGACCTTGGCGCTGCAATGTGGATCTAAGTCGGCCAGTGCCGATCACCTGGTATTGAAGAACCCTGGAGAGGACCGACTTCGGTATGGCGCGCAGATTGGCAAAGCTTTCCGCTACCTGCTGAACCGCGAGCAATAGATCGTCGACGAAGACGAGGAGCGGATCGGAACGATCGAAGATACGGTATAGCGCTTCGGTTGCCACAGTGACGCCAGCACCCACGGCAATTATCAAGACAAGCCAGAGCGTGCCCTCCACCTGGACCTGGCTGGGCAAGGAGCGGTCCCATACCGGCAGGGCAACACCAATCGGAATGGCGAACGCGGCCGCGGCTGTGTAGACAGTCGTGGTGCGTATGACGAAAAAGATCAGGTACAGGCTTGCGACTACCCAGAAGAAATGAGTAATGGGGTAACCGCGGAACAGCATCATCCCGAGAAGGGTGTAGAGGCTGGCAACAACGAATGCAAGCACGACGGCTCGCGCACCGCGCCAGGTTACGGCGAGATTTTCGCGAGCCAGCAGAATTGAAAATAAACCCGCCAAGGCCGCGTTCGGAATGCGGAAGGTGACGACGATGAGCATGACCAGCGTGGCCGTGATGGTCATGCGGACGACCGTGTTCACGCGTCCCGGATACGGAGCAACTTCCCAGCGTATGAATTCGCGAAACCAAAGCCAGGAGACAGCTCTGCCACCAGGTTGGTGGCGGAGTTGAGTGGCTTGGGTGGCCATATCAAGGCTTCCGTTTGTATCCGCGGATAACGACTACCGCGGATTCCCCGAGACGAATGACATCCGTGGGCGGCGACTGAATCCGGATGCGGACGGGGTAGCGGCTGGCAAGGTGTACCCAGCTCAAAGTGCGTTGCACGTCGGGCAGGCCGGACGTGATGCGGCCCAGGATGGAAGGATCGGGGGTGACACCGTAGCCGATGCTTTCGACGACGCCTGTAAGTCGCAATCCGGAATCAGACATAACGTAGACGTCGGCAGTCATGCCGGGCCGGACGTGCTTGAGCTGGGTCTCGCGGAAATTCGCAAGCACCCACCAGACGCGGGTGTCGATCAGCGTGAAAATCTCTTGTCCTACGTGAGCATAAGCACCCTCGGAAATGACGAGGCTGGTTACACGCGCGTCGAACGGAGCGTAAACGCGGCACTGGTCGTAGTTGTATTGGGCGTTGGCGATTGCGGCGGTTCGCCCCTGCCGTTGGGCCACGAGGGGATCGAGGGTCAGTACGCTGGACTGCGATTGGCGGAGCTGTGCAGTACTCTGATCCGCGGAGGCCTGGGCGCCCGCCAAGGCGGCCAGAACGGAGTTGAGGTGGGCGCGATTGAGCGCCAATTGCGATTCGGCTTCGTGCACGGACTGCGAGCTGGCCCGCTCTGACGTACGGGCCTGATCTACCTGGTCGACGGTAACGAATTGCTTGGCAAGCAGAGGCTCGACGCGATGCAGGTTATTTTGGGCGTACGCCCACTCGGCCTTGGCGCGATCCAGAGCAGCCTCAGAGTGAGCGACATCCGCCTCTGCCTCGCGAATGGAGGCTTGTGCCCGGTCGACGTTGGCGCTGGCGGTGCGGGTTGCCGCGCCGGAGGCCGTGACGGCGTGGACTTCGGCCTGAATGCGGCGCTGTTCGTCGACGATCTGGCCTTCAAGAGCGACCTGGTCTGACACGGCGCGATCAAGGGCGTACTTGTAAGGTCGATCATCGATTTCGAAGAGTAGATCGCCCTGTTTCACGTGCTGATTGTCGGCGACCTTCAGGTGCAGTATGGGCCCTTCGACAACGGGGGCGATTCCGATGTAGTTGGCAAAAATTTCGGCGTCATCAGTCTGGGGATGCCAGGTTGTGACTAAGTAGACAGCAATCAAGCCGAGCATTGCCAGCAGAACCATGACGGCGGTGAAGACGCGGCCGTACCAGCGAAGTTTTGCGATGCGATCGTCTGGCCCAGGTTGAGCGGTCTCTTGATTTGACATCGCGTTTACCTAACCGTAGAACACCAGCCACAAAATGCACGCGAGGAAGATCGCCATGCTCATATACAAAAGCAGCGGCGCAACCAGATGTTGGGCGATGGCAGTGCGAGCGATCAGTGCCCGTGCGCCCGTCGCGAGTACGAGACCGCCGACGGAGCAGAAGATCCACGCGGGGAAGAAAGAGCCGAAGATGCTGTATTCGGGCGCATGGGAGCAACCAACCAAGAGCAGCGGGACCGCCAGAGATAAACCAGCGAGGGGGCGAAGTGAGGTCATTGGGCGTCGATCGCGGTCGGTCGGTTCGGTATTCATGTCAGGCGCCACGCTTATCCCGGGCAGAGGACGATCACTGGAGAGGCTCTGTCTCAGGTTTCGATTGAGCCACAGAGTGAAGGGCGAATCTATTGGACGAAGGTATCGATCAATATCTTTGGATCAGAAGCACGTTGACGGGTGCTTAGCGAGCAATCGATACGTTCGTCCAATAGACTCGATTGCGCACTTCTGCCTTAATGGCTGCTGAGAGCGAAGGAAACATTTCCAGTTCGGCACACACGGATAAGGTGCGTAATTTTTGCGACGATGAGGGCATGGCTATCGATTGCCGACGTGATGCTGGGAATGAACCGGAAGAAGTTTCGATTGATCGAATACAGCGCATCATTGAATGTTCTATTTTTGTCGCTGCTACTCGCCTTCTTTGCGGGGCGAGCTCAGGGGCAATGTTCCGGTAAAGTGTCTTCCCCCGTGGGTGCCGCCGACTGCGCCGCACGCGAAACCCCTCGCGAGGGAACAGCGATTCTCGATCCAGTTCATCCGTACACGCTGGCCGAGCTGATCGACGTTGCTGAGCATCACAATCCCAGCACGCGCACGATCTGGGAACGTGCAAAACAGAAAGCGCGCGAACTCGGTGTGGCGAAGAGCGCTTATTATCCTGAGTTAGAGGGTCTGGCCGTTTTTGGCGACGAGCGATTGGTAAATCCATTCCCGAAACCGCTGGCTCCCCGCGGCTACGTCATGGTGGAAATACCGATCGTGCAGCCTGAAGTCACGCTGCAATATCTTATCTTCGATTTTGGTAAACGCGAGGCGACCGTGGATTCGGCAAAAGCGGAGAAGCTTATCGCGGGTGCAGACGTCATTCAGGTAAATCAAGCGCTGGCGTTTCGCGTCGCAAGCGCGTACTACCAGCTGGTGACAGCACAGGAGAGATTGCAGGCGGCGCAGGACACATTGCGAACTGCGCAAACCACACAGGATGCGGCGGAAAACAGATTGAGCAACGGGCTTGCGACGCTTCCCGATGTTCTGAACGCCCGCGCCGAAACCTCGCAGGCAGTGTTCGACGCGGAATCCGCGGATGGCGACGAAAAGATTGCGCGCGTCACGCTAACCGAAGCGGTTGGAGCTGATCCGTCTCCCAACATCGTGATCGACAGCCAGAGAAGCGCGCCGTTGCCGGACAGCCTAACCATGTCCATCGAGGCACTGATCGATCGCGCGATGAAGGATCGTCCCGATCTCATGGCGCGAACTCTGCGAATCCGCTCCGCCGAGGCTCGGATTCGCGCAGCCAGGGCAGAGTACAAACCGCAGATCGTACTTTCGGGATCGGCTGCGCAAACCTCCATCTGGCCCACGGCGGATTACGGCCAGCTGGGTCCCGCGAGCGAGCCGACCTGGTCCGCCCGACTCGGCATCCGGTGGCGCATCTTTGACGGAGGTGCTCGCAAGAACGAATTGTTGATTGCCGAATCGAAACGCCGGGAAGCAGAGGATGAGCTCACGACGCAGCACGATCAGACGACGCGCGAGGTGTGGACCGCTTACATAGGATTCCGAACGGCTTTGCGAAAGCACGACGCCGCTGTGGCACTTCTGGAGTCCGCCAATGCCTCTTACTCGGCATCGCTGGAGGCGTATAAATATGGAGTCAAGAACCTGGTCGATGTTGTGACCGCGGAGAAACAATTGGCCCAAGCTCGACTATCCAGTGTCTCCGCGCGATCAGAATTGTTTCTGGAGGCAGTCAACCTTGAATTCGCCACTGGAAATCTTTTGAGAAATCAGCCGCCTGCGACAAGACTTCAATCTCAGGCCGGGCAGCCATGATTTCGCCGAGGCTGCGATTGAAGGGCGAGTTCCATCTCGCTCACGAAATCCGTCGGCTATCGCGGGCCAGTTTGCCAAGTGATTCCGCTGAGCTAGCCAGATATCTCATCGGGAAGACCATTGTGCGCAAGACCGGGCGAAAGAGGATGAGCGGTCGGATTGTCGAGACAGAGGCTTACCCACCGGGCGATCGGAGTGGGCATGCGTATCGAGGGCGAACGGCTGGAAACCAATCGTTATTTCTGGGCAGGGGATTTGCTTATGTGTACTTCATCTATGGGACGTCGTTCATGCTCAACGTGACGGCTGAAGAGGTGGGTATCGGAGCAGGAGTGCTGTTGCGCGCCATCGAGCCGCTTGAAGGAATCGAGCTAATGAAACGGATCCGCAAAACCGACAAAATTGTGGATTTGGGGAGAGGACCGGGACGGCTTGCCACTGCTTTGCAGATCGACAAGCGGTTGGACGGAGTTGACCTGTGTGCCAGCGGCCCGCTTTGGCTTGGGACTGCGGTTCGAGAGACGGCGCGCGTTCGCACAACTGTGCGCATCGGCATCACGTACGAGGTGGGCCGGCGACTGCGTTTCTTTGAGGTGGGCAGCCCGTTCGTCAGCGGTCCCCGCATGGGGATCAGTGGTCGCTAGGACGAGGCGGATTTGATTCGCGAGGTAATTTCTGAAGCTCGCTGCGAGGGAGTGAACCTGCTGGAGGTCCAGCTGCACTCTGATCCGGCGAGCAGAGAAATGCTCGCCGGAGCGAGCGGAATCAGGTAAGGAGTGAATCTGCTATTCGCTAATAGCTACGCCGTTAAAGGAGGCAACACCGATAGAGCTTGAGGTTGCCGCAGGAGTGAGGTCGCCGTAGGAGTCAATGGAGAAGACAGCAACAAAGGCTTCGGTGCTTACGCTGTAAATCACAGCAAGCCACTTGCGATCGGGAGAGACGGTGATATCCGTGGGAGAACCCGGAAGCGGAACGGATTTGTAAAACACGCCGCCCTGTCCATCGGTGAAGAAGATGGAAATGGCTTTAGCCGGGGAATTGCTGGTGTACCAAACGCTGCCCGGTCCCTTGGCGACCCAGCAGGGAGCATTGGTTGGGAAGGAAGGAATAGGACCGGGGATGGGGAAAATGTTGCGATCCTCGTCGATGATGGCGAAGCTGTCGGGGCTGTGCGCGGGAGTGAATCCCAAGTTATTTCCCCAGAAAGCAGCGCCGAGAGGAACGCTGTTGGCGTTGCTGGGAAGCGTAATGGTAGTACCCGTGCCGCTGAGCGAGCCGTCTTCGTGAGTGAGTAGAAGTTGAAGAACGGAACCCGAGGATAGAGTGACGGCAGCCCAAGTTTTGCCGACGGCGACCTGAGCCGCAGAGGGATCAGCCAGAGAAACAACGGGGCCATCGAGATTACCGGAGGGCCAGTCGTGGCTCTCAGCACAATTGGTGCCGACGACAAAGAGGTGCCGCTCGGCGAGGGCGACGGAATCGGGCTTGACGCAATCCGGGGCAAGGAGGATGGTGCGGTGAATGGCGAGGTAATTGTCATAGCGCAGCAACTGGCTGACAGTATTAGAGCCGAAATTGGCGACGGCGCCGAAATCGTCGCGGAACTGAAGAATTCCAGCGTTGGTGCTGGCGCCACCCTTACCGCCTGTGGGCAAGCTGTTCAGAAAGGATAGAGAAGGCGTAGCTGCGGTATCGAGTTTAAAGACAACGACTGAGTTGCCGCTGGGGTCATTTGTACTGGTGAGGACGAAAACGCTGCGGTGGCGAGGTTCTGCAACCGCGAGCGCGGTGGCAAACAGAGCAACCGCCAGCAAAGCGCCGACGCGCCAAAAACTAGATTTATGGAGCTGTTCAAGATTCATGTGATCTCCTTGGACTTTATCGTAAATCGGTGCTCCCGTTACGAGGGCGAGCTAGTGCCCATGCAACAGACAGGCATGTTCACGCAGGGGTATTCGGCTGGTGACGCGGAAAAGTTACGGTTTAGAGTGGGCTAGAAGCCAAGGTTAAAAAGAATTTACATTGGGACGACGGCGTAACCTTTTGGCGATGTTGAGCGAATACGTAAGGATGGAACAGCAACAGGTCTGCGGGTGCGGACGTGACGGCGGAAAACGGTTTGCACGAACACGCTGGTACTGACAGGAATCGCGCCACGACTATTGCGCTCATGCACCCAGACAGCAATCTGGAGACGCTAATGGCCCGTTATCAGGAGGGCGACTTCGCCGCGGCCACAGCTCTGATCGCTGCGGTTAGCCCACAGTTGTATCGATTTTTTCTCGGGCAGTTTGCCAGCAAACCTGATGCGGATGATCTGCTGCAGGAGACGTGGTTGCGGATTCATCGCGTGCGGCACACCTACCGGCCGGGGGAGCCGGTGTTGCCGTGGTTTTATGCGATTGCACGACACGTACGTGTGGACCACTACCGAAAAACAATGCGGACGACGGCGCGCGAGCAGAGATTGGAAGAAATATCGCAACTGGCAGCAACGGCGCCGGAAACGCGGAAGGGCGACGGTCTTCAAGCGCTTCTGGCGCCGCTTCCGGAGAGTCAACGTGAAGTGATTGAGATGTTGAAGGTGGCGGGGATGTCGCTGGAGGAAGTGGCGCGAGCGACGTCGTCGAGTGTAGGAGCGGTAAAGCAGAAAGTGCACCGAGCATACGAGAAGCTAAGAGAACGGATGAGCGGGAGAGGGCAAAGCGAGGGAAAGTCGTGAGGCAGGGAGAGATTGACGAGGTTCTGAAGAAGGCTGCGGCTGCGGAGAGCACTCCGGAGATAGAAGCGTCGTTGCTACGACGCGTGTCCGATTCGATCCGGCCGTCGATGCGACGGGTGCGGCCGCTGCCTCGGACATCGGTATTGACAGGCGGAGTGGTTTTGATAGGCGCGGGGGTGGCGGTAGCAGGAGCGGCGCGCGCCGGGTTCAACGGGTTCGAAAAGATGAACCTGCTGGAACGAACGAGTATTTTTGCGATGCTGGGAGTCCTGGCGTGGCTGGCGGGGACGGAATTCGTCAACGAAATGATACCGGGAAGCAGGAAGAGGATGACTGCGTACGGGTTGATGGGAATGGCGAGCGGGGTGTTGGTTGGCGTGTTTGCGCTGCTGTTTCGTGACTACCATACGGAACACTTCGTGACCTTGGGCGTCATCTGCCTCGTTGCCGGAGTGCTCCACGCGATACCGGCGGGGTTGCTAGGTTGGTGGGTGTTACGGCGTGGTTTTGCAGTGAATTCTGTATCCGCCGGACAGGTAGCTGGGACGCTGGCGGGGCTGGCAGGAGTAGGATTGCTGGAGTTGCATTGCCCGAATTTCCAGGCGATTCATATCTTGGTGTGGCACACGGCGGTGTTGGTGGTGAGTGCAGGATTGGGGGCATCGATAGGCAGAGCGCTGCAATTCCGCAAGAAATGAGGTGTACGTTTGAGCATGCAAATCGCATACGCCACCAACAGCTGGACGTAATAACAGGAAGAATGTCTGCTGGATGCGTAGTTTGCCACCGCGGTTTATTGCGAAGTGGAAAATCCAAAGAGCAATAATTATTCGGATTTCCTGGAAGAGTTGGTAGCGATACCGGGATTCGAACCCGGGTTTCCGCCGTGAGAGGGCGGCGTCCTGGACCCCTAGACGATATCGCCAACGAAGGGAGGGTTACGGCGCAAAGACGCGCCAGACCCGATTGGCTATTTTCGCATGCCCTGCGCACGCCTGCAACTTGCGCGTTTTTACCGTTAAGCGGATGGCGTTTCACTCTTTGTGGAGGCTGTGGACGGCGATGGCGAAGCAGGCGGCGGCGAAAGCGGTGAACGCGGCGGCTTCCAGCGCCAGTTTGGCGGGATGACCGTAGCCGATGGTGGCATAGCGGAGGATGTCGACTTCCCAGGTGATGGGATTGCACAGGGCGACGGTGCGCAAGCCTCGCGGCAGTGGATCGATGGGGTAAAACATCGAACTGGCGAGCAGGAACACGAAGTACAACACGGAGGTGACACCGTTGAATACGTCGTTGCGGCGGATGCGCAGCGCAAAGATGGTGTAGAAGAAGAACCAGCCGGCGGTTCCCACGATCACAGTGACGAAGAGCAGAGGCAGAAGGTCCAGGCGCAAGTGGATTCCCAGTAGCCACGCACCCAGACCCAGGGTGATGATGGCCTGCGAGACGGCGATGAAGAGGTTGAACGCGACTTTGCCGAGCAGATACTCGGCGCGGCTCATGGGGTAGGTGAGCATCTCGTAGAAGATGCCATTGTCGCGGTCCATGAAGAAAGACCAGGAACTATTCGAGGCGATTCCAAAGCTGGCCATGCCCAAAACGCCGGCGAGGAAAAATGAGTTGTAGTTGACGCCTGGGATGGAAACGGGCGCGCCCAGCGCGGCAGACATGCCCACGCCGAATACCAGCAGGTAGCACAGCGGATAGAAGAAATCCCAGAACACGAAGATCATGTTGGTAGCGCGGATTTTTCCTTCTCGGTAAAGAATTGCGGATACGGCTGACATAAGTGCTCCTTGATTTGCGATGCGCGGCTTAATTCTTCATGGTCAGTTCCACGAAAATGTCTTCCAGGCTGGCGCCGCCGATTTCGACGCGCAGGACGCGGCCCATTTTTGCCAGAGTGCTGACGGCATCGAGCGCCTGGGATTCTTCGGCTTTGAGGACGAGTTCCACGGTGCTGCCAGTGATTTTGGATTGCCAGGGCTGCAGCTTGGCGATGGCCTGTTCGATACCGTGCGGGAGCTCGGCGAAAGTGATGGCGATTTCGGAGACGGATTTTGTGAGCAGCTTGAGGGCGTTGAGATCTCCGCGGGCAATCTGGCGGCCCTTGTCGAGGATGAGGATGTCGTCGCAGAGTTCTTCAGCTTCGCTGAGGATCTGGGTGGTCAAGACGATGGTGCGGCCGCGAGCGGCTTCCTTGCGCAACGAATCCATCACGGCGCGCTTGAGAATGGGGTCCATGCCGGTGGAAAATTCGTCGAGGAACAAGACAGGGGTGTCGGCAATGAACACCTTGGCCACTTGCACGCGGCGCTTGTAGCCACCACTGAGGTCTTGCACTTTGCGCTCGGCTTCTGCGGCGAGGTCGAAGAGCGCGATAGCTTGGGCGGCGCGTTTGGCGGCGAGTTGTCGGTCGAGTCCGTGGAATTTGGCGAAAGTGAGGAAGTTGTCGCGTACGCTGAGAAAAAGTTCCACCGCAGTTTCCTGCAGCACCATGCAGATGCGGCGGCGCACATCGAGTGGCTGCGATACCACGTCGTATCCTTCGATGCGAGCGTGGCCGCTGGTGGGAGCGAGCAGCGTGGAAAGAATCTTGAGCAGAGTGGTTTTTCCCGCGCCGTTAGGGCCCAACAATCCGAAGATGGCGCCGCGAGGCACCTGGAAACTTAAGCCATCGACGGCGCGAACCGGCTGGCTGCCTGGGCCGAACAGGGTGCGGCGCCCACGGTACACTTTCACCAGATTTTCTACTTCCAATGCACAGCTGCTCATAAAATCCTCGGGCACGCGCGCAATTCCCGCGCGAGTATATTCTGTTTGAGTAGAGAGAAAACGAAGCCCCACCTGCTGGAACAGCAGGTGCAGGCGAGCGGGCATTCAGCTCAGGGAGCCGAATGCTGCGTCAGTGGAGGATGATATTCATCCGCAAAAGCGTTCTCCTTTGAGAACGGTACTACGGTAGACGCAGCCGGGAATGAAGTCAAGCGCGGGTTGAGCGGGCGACAGATAAGCGGTGACAATTGATTTAGGAGAGAGGTAAAGTTTGCGTGCGAGAAGCAATGTTGCGTTAAGGGAGACCGGCCTTGGCACCAGCAAAGATCTTCGTTTTACTGACATTAATGGGGCTGTGCATGGCGCTGCTGCGTGATGCGGGTGGTAGCTCGTATGCCTCGGAACAAAGCCCCGCAAAAGTGGAGCGGCTGGATGCAGCTGCAAACGACATCATTCCCGATGGCGCAACGTTGGTGAAGCTGAGCACGGGCTACACCTGGACGGAAGGGCCAATATGGACTCGCGAGGGCTATCTGCTGTTCGCGGATATTCCCAGCAACACGATTCGCAAATTGCCCCCAGGCGGCGTGGCGAGCATCTTCCTGCAGCCCAGCGGTTATTTGGGAACTGCGCCGTTTGGCGGACACGAGCCGGGGTCGAACGGAATGACGCTGGACGCGGATGGGCGATTGACGGTGGCTGGGCATGGGCAGCGCGACGTGTACCGGATCGAATCACTGAGCAACCCGGCGCAAACAACAATTCTGGCGGACACGTTTGAAGGGAAACGGCTGAACAGCCCTAACGACCTGGTTTATAAATCGGATGGCTCGCTGTATTTCACTGATCCGCCGTACGGCTTGCCGACACAAAAAGATACCGATCCTAAAAAGGAGTTGAAGGTGAACGGCGTGTACCGGCTTGCGGGCGCGGCGAAACAGAAACCTGGCGCGGCTCCGCAGCGGGACAAATTGCAGCTGCTGATTAAGGATTTGCCGCGGCCCAACGGCATCGTGTTTTCTCCCGATGAGAAGGTCCTGTACGTCAGTAATTCCGAGCCGCAGAAAACATGGATGCGCTACGCCGTCAACGCCGATGGAACGCTCGGGAAGGGAGACGTTTTCTACGACGCGACATCCGATCCTCGCCCGGGAAGTCCCGATGGCATCAAAGTGGATGAGCGGGGAAATTTGTATGGCTCAGGCCCGGGCGGCCTATGGATTTTCTCGCCAGCAGGAAAGCACATTGCCACGATACTGATGCCGGAGGTCGTGGCCAATCTGAACTGGGGTGGAAGCGACGGCAAGACGCTGTTAATCACAGCGAGCAGCAGCGTGTACCGGATCGACCTGAAGATTACGGGCGTTCGTCCACATTAAGATTACGGTTGGGCGGGAATTCGTAAATGGAAAATGTGTCCAACCGGGCAAATCCGGTTGCGGCGTCACAGCCTGAAGGTCATTCGTCACAATGGTTTTGTTCGCTGCCGTGCTAGCCTTTTGATGTTGCTCACTAAATCCGAAATCCAAATATGATGACACCTCACCCCAAGGGCACGCATGCCCGTATTTTGTTAGCCTCCGTCTTTGGACCCTATGCTCAGGACGACGAGTTCGGTAGCCGGGCCTCGAACCCCATGGAGCTGTACCATAACCAGGTAACGCGCGCGCAAGGCGCATTTTCTTTGCGGATGTTTCACCGGTCGTGGGGCATCATGATGATCCAGTCAAACATTTCCGCGCCTTGCACGGTACTAGACTTCCCAACCCGCGAAGCGTTTGCGCGTGAATTGACGACGCAGCACTACGACGTGGTGGGAATTTCATCGATCATCAGCAACATCGGCAAAGCGAGGGAAATGTGCCGTATGGTGCGCAAGTTGTCGCCGCACTCCACCATTATTCTGGGCGGGCATGTGACGGCCATACCGGCCATCGAATCGCTGACCGACGCCGACCATTATGTGCGTGGCGAGGGGATTTCATGGATGCGGCGGTACCTTGGCGAAGACGAGAACGCGCCGATCAAGCACCCTGAAATCGTCTCTGGCATACAGACCCGTTCGATGGGAGTGCGTTTGCCGGAGCGCCGTGGCGCGACCGCGGCCACAATTATTCCGTCCGTAGGCTGCCCGATGGGATGCAACTTCTGCACCACGTCTTCGTTCTTCGGAGGCAAGGGCAAGTTCCACAATTTCTACGAGACGGGCGACGAACTATTCGAGCTGATGGAAGGCTTCGAAAACACGATGAAGGTACAAACCTTTTTTGTGATGGACGAAAACTTCCTGCTGCACCGGGCACGCGCCATGCAATTGCTGGAACGCATGAAGGTCGCGGGAAAGAGCTGGGGCTTGGCGGTGTTTGCTTCGGCCAACGCGATTCGCAAGTACACCATGCAGGAGCTGGTGGAACTGGGCGTGTCGTGGATCTGGATGGGGCTGGAGTCAGTGAACTCCAAGTACGCCAAGCTGGAAGGCAAAGACACTCACGAACTGACGCACGAACTGCGCGAACACGGCATCCGCGTGCAGGGGTCGACAATCATTGGCCTGGAACATCATACGCCCGACAATATTGCAGCAGAGATTGAGCACGCTATAAGCCACGAAACCGATTTCCACCAGTTCATGCTGTATACGCCCGTTCCCGGCACTCCTTTGTATAAAGAAATGAAGGAACAGGGACGCATGCTGGATTCCATCGATCTGGCGGATATCCATGGGCAGTTCAAGTTTAATTTCAAACATGCCGCGATTTCGCGCGACGACTCGCAACGCTTCCTGGACTTCGCGTTCTGGCACGATTTCGAGCGCAACGGACCCAGCCTGTATCGCATGTGCGAAACGATGCTGAAGGGCTGGAAGCGTTATCGGGATTATCCTGATCCGCGGGTACGGGAGCGCTTCGAACGGGAAGTTGTGAAGCTGCGCAGCGGATACAATGCGGCGTTATGGGCGATGGAGCACCAATTTCGTTCGATCAACTCTACGGTGAGCGAGCAGATTCAAGCGTTGCGCAAGAAAGTGGAGAAGGAATTTGGTGTGCCAGCGCGGTTCAGCTCACATATTCTGGGCCCGTTCATGCTGTGGATGGCGCGCCGCGAAGAACGCCGCCTAGCCGCCGGCAAGACCTACGAACCGCCAACTTTCGTGGAGCGCACGAACTGGGCATCGACGTAGGTTACGCGAGTTTAAGCGGTCACGTTTTGGCGACTTTGCTGCGAATCAGGCGATAGACGAACAGCAACACGACCGCGCCAACGACCGACATGATAAAGCCGGCTGATTGTCCCGCCTGATACCAGCCAATGGCCTGGCCCAACCACGTGGCAATGATGGAGCCGGCAATTCCCAAGGCCATGGTGATCCAGATGCCGCCAGGATCTTTGCCCGGCATCAAGAGTTTTGCGACCGCTCCGACGATCAAACCGATGATCGCTTCCCAGAGAAGAGTCATCATGTGCGTGCTCCTTTTTTGTTTGTTGCTTTCGGTTATTGCTTGCCCGGGACCAAAGATAGACGCTGTGATAGAGACTCTATAAATTGGGGCTGGCATAAAAGCCTGCGCTACATTTAAGACTAAAACCGCCCAGTTCGGCTAAGCCTTGTTAGTGCTCACGGAATTCTTAGGGTGTTGCCTTCTTTGACGGTTGAGGTCTGTTCCCTGCCCTGGTAGCGATAGATGACAGTTAAGACCTTGTCGCCGCCGACAGCGGGATCACCACCCATGTTGTTGTTATTGACCTGAATAACGAGCATACCGTTCTGCACGCGACTGCGCAGAAGTTGCGTTACGTCGTTGGTGCGATTATTCAAGCCGTAATAGGCGCGGACGATCTGCAGATTGCCGTTGCCGCCGCCGGGATAACCGGGATTGCCTGGATAACCTCCGCCGCCGTAATTGTAAAACTGGCTGGCATCGATGTTGGAGCCCTCTTTATAGGAGAACTGGCGAGTCTGGCCTTGCATGTCGCGCGCGGAAATGCGCAGGACCTTATCGGCGCCGACGGCAGGATCGCCACCGAGGTTGGCATTGCTGACCTTGACCATGCCGTTCCCGGAGAGCATGGCGCGCACGCGGTTAGTGACGTCCATGCGACGATTACCGGAGCCCCAATCGGCCCACATGACTTGCCAGCCGGGACCGTTGCCGCCTCCGGGCCCGCCGCCAATGCCGCCGTTATAGTTGTAAAACTGGCTGGCATCGATGAAATCGTTTTCATTGAAGTTGAACTGACGAGACTGGCCACGAGAGTCACGCGCCTGGATACGAAGAACTTTAACAGAGCCCTGGGCAGGATCGCCGCCGAGGTTGCCGTTGGTAACTTGCACTCTGCCGTTTCCGGATAATAAAACGCGGACGCGGTTGGTGACGTCCATCCAGCGATTGCCGGAGCCCCAATCGGCCTTGATGACCTGCCAACCGGGACCGGGCATGACGGCAGCCTGGTTGTACTGTGCAGCGGCGGATGTGGAGAAGAAAGAAACAGCGACAAGGGCCCAGAAAAAGCAAAGGTAGATACGGCGTTGGTTCATCGTTCTCTCCTTTGCGCACACGCCATCAAGCGGCGAGGCACAAGAATGTGCATGGTGCATGGGAGTTATACACCATCAAGAGCGCGGACGGAGCAAACAAAGCTCGCGGCGCTCGGGAGCGAAATGCCCGCGAGCGTGCATGTCTTCAACAGATGGCGAACTCAAAACTGGTTCAGGCCTGGCGTTGTCGTTCCGCAACTTTAGCGAGAGCAATTGTCAGGGCGGCCCCGCCTAGGGTTTTTACGAGCGTGGAGTGCTGGGCGTAGAAGTTGCTGACCGACTCGACGACCGAGGGATTCGAGCTCTGCGCGTGAGTGGCGAGTTGCTGCACCACTTCGGGCGATAGTTTCTGGGCTTGATCCGGAGTCAACTGAGTGTTGCCGGTGCCCATGAGTCCGGCGAGACCGGCGCCCGAGAGAAGCTGCGTGAGAGTGCCGGGGCTGACGGAGGACATTAGTTGATTGATGATGCCGGCCTTTTGGTCGCCCGTCGAATTGTTGAACAACGTAGAAAGCATTTGTCCAAAAGCTGGAGTTTTGTCGGAATTGAACGCCGCGGTTAGACCTTCCGCAAGCACATTGGGCGGAGCGGCTTGAGCCACCTGATCGAAGTGCGCGTGAACGTCTGGGGCTGGCTGTGCCGCTGCAGCTGCCCCACTACCGGAAGACGTGTACTGCTTCAGCAGATCTCCCACTTTATCTGTCCAAGTCATTGCATCCCTCCTGAATCTGAATTTCGAATTTTCCGCACGGCGGAACAACTGGGGGAAGAACAAGAATCGTTGTCATCCCGAACGAAGCGAGTAAGCTACTTTTCGCAAGGAACAAAGGAAAAAGCAGATTCCTCTCTGCGAACACTCCGTTCGGAATGACAGATGAGATGCTCCTCACGCTGTAAGGCCGCGTCCTCCTGATGCCGGATGTTGCGATGTTGCGACGCTCTGACAGATAGCGGCATAAAACCGCCTCTACCAAGCGAGGATGTCGTCAAACTACGACGGAATGACCAGATCCATTCCAGGCTTGATCTTGTCGGGGTCAGAGAGTTTGTCTTTGTTGGCCTCGAAAATCTTCATGTACTTGTTGGCGTCGCCGTAAAACTGTTTGGCGATTTTCGAGAGGCTGTCGCCAGCTTGGACGGTATAGCTGCGGGCGGAGGCGGAAGGAGCGTTCGCTGATGCCGCAGCAGCCGCTGCCGCCGGTGCCTGGATGTCAGCGATGAGGTCGGAGAAGTTGGGATCGACCAACTTGATCTGGTCCCACACTTTATTTTTGAGGTCGGCGGAAGGCGCGGAAGCACGGATCAGAAGCTTGTCGCCCTCCATGTTCACGTTTTGCAGCTGAACGCCCTGAGACTGGATGAAATTCAAAACCGACTGATACTTTGCTTTGAGTTGCTCAAATCGATCTGCCATAACATTTCTCCTTTGGACCGAAATACAACACCGAGATAAATTTTGTTCACCAATTCCTTGTGGCGGGGCGATTCAGGCCTTAGCGAACTTGTTTTTGAGAACGCCGATGATAATTGGGAGCAGCGCTCCGACAATACCGAGGCTCCGATATTGCCAATCTGGCCAAGAGACTGCAGCCCGCCAAGCGCTCCGAGAAGTTGACTGCCGCCGACACCGCCGATCAGACCGAGAATCGTATTCACGATGGGTCCGAGGCTTTGGCCCTTGATCAAAGCGCCGCCGATATTTCCGCCAACGGCACCAGAAATCAGACTCAAGAGCCAAGTGACTATTGGGCTTGCCATGGAAAATCCTCCTTAAATGAATTGAAGCTATGTGGGCGTCCGAGTTCTCTACTGAAGGAAGATGCCGGATGAGTTCGCACAGTACATCGACCAGCTCACACAGACACGATCACCAGGGGCGGCAATTGGGCGGTACACGGATACTTCACAGCAGGGCGGGCAGGCTGGCAAGGCGGAAGAATTTCGGGAAGAGCGTACAACGGAGGGCGCACGAGCGCAACAGAAAACGGAGAGGCGCGAGCGACGAAAGCAGGCTGTGGCGGGATTAGGCGGAAGCGGGCCTTCTGCTAGACTATGAAAGTTTTCCAATTACCTCGAGTTACGATTCTTTCGCGGAATGGGCCCAAAAGGGCCGCTGCTGGTTCCGCGCATTTTGTGAAGCTAAGGAATGTCTGAGAAAACAGCCATCATCATTGGCGCCGGGCCTGCCGGGCTGACCGCTGCGTACGAACTGCTAACGCGCACGGACGTTCATCCCGTGGTGCTGGAACGCAGCTCGTACATGGGCGGAATCGCGCGCACGGTGAATTATCGAGGCAACCGGGTGGACCTGGGCGGGCACCGATTTTTTTCCAAGAGTGATCGCGTGATGGATTGGTGGTTTTCTCATTTGCCGCTGGCCAAAGGCGACGAGGCGGAGCGCGAGGATTTACACATGCTGCTGCGGCCGCGAAAGTCGCGTATCTACTTTCTGCGGCGTTTCTTCCAGTACCCGGTGCAGCCGAGCTGGGAAACGTTCGGCAATCTGGGCTTTTGGCGGACGGTGAAAATCGGGTTCAGCTATCTGCGGAGCATACTGTTTCCGATCGAGCCGGCCACAAATCTGGAACAATTTTTCATCAACCGGTTCGGGAGGGAACTTTACCTAACCTTCTTCAAGTCATACACGGAGAAAGTGTGGGGTGTGCCGTGCACGGAGATCGGAGCGGAATGGGGGGCGCAACGAATCAAGGGACTGTCGATCCGTAGCGCAATTGGTCATGTCCTGAAGAGTTCGACGAAGGAACGTGGCGGCCGCGCTTCAGAAAAAGAGACGGAAACTTCGCTGATCGAGCAATTTCTGTATCCCAAGCTGGGCGCCGGGCAGATGTGGGAAGAAGTGGCGCGCAAAGTGCGCAGCATGGGTGGCGAGATACTGAGTGATTTCGATGTGACGGGAGTGGAAGCGCGCGACGGGCGGATTGTTTCCGTCAGCGCGCGTGACGCGAATGGAAATGTGCGGCGTTTCACGGGCGACTATTTTTTCTCCACAACGTCGGTGCAGGAGCTCGTTCGTGGGCTGGGAGACGTGGTACCCGCCAATCTAAGAGCGGTTTCGGAAGGCTTGCAGTATCGCGACTTCATCACAGTGGGGCTGCTGCTGAAGAAGTTGAAGCTGCGCGAGCCCGGCGAAACGTCTGGCAAGTTGATTTCTGACAATTGGATTTATATTCAGGAGCCCGACGTGCTGGTGGGCCGTCTGCAGATCTTCAACAACTGGAGCCCGTACCTGGTGGCCGACTCCACGAAGGTGTGGCTGGGGGCGGAATACTTTTGCTATCAGGGTGATGAGCTTTGGCGGAAATCGGATGAGGAGCTGGCGCGATTCGCGGTGGAAGAGCTGGAAAAGATCCAGGTAATCGAGAAAGAGGATGTTCTCGACTCCGTGGCAGAGCGCATGCCGAAAGCGTATCCCGCCTACTTTGGGAGTTATGCCAAGTTCCCCGAATTGCGCTGGTATTTGGACAAGTTCGAAAATCTATTTTTAGTGGGCCGCAATGGCATGCACAAATACAACAACCAGGACCATTCGATGCTCACCGCAATGACGGCGGTGGACAATCTAATCGCAGGCATCACCGACAAATCCAACATTTGGGCGGTGAATACCGAAGAGGATTACCTGGAGGCGAAGTCGTCGGTTCAGGCTCTGGCGGCCAGGAAGCGCTAGGACGTGGAATCGCTCGGCGCGGTTTCCCTTAACATCTTATTACTATTTGTTGTACTATCTAATCAGGTATAATTGTCCCTCGGTAGCATCAACAGGTGATTTAGAGGGGCGGAGTGCCGCGCTTGGAGATCTGGCCCGCAAGCTTCTCCATCTCATCGTGGATGAGACCGTTTGACGCCAGGAGCGACTTGCCGCCGAGAACGTAGGTACGTCCTTCCAGGTCGGTGATCTTGCCGCCAGCTTCCTCCACGATTAGCACGCCCGCCGCGGTATCCCAAGGATTCAGTCCAAACTCCCAGAAGCCATCGAAGCGCCCGCAAGCAACATACGCGAGGTCCAGGGCGGCCGAGCCATCGCGACGCACACCGTGGGAACGCAACGTAAAATCCCAGTAGTAATAAATGTTGGGATTTTCATGGCGCTTGCGATTCGGAAAGCCGGTGCACAATAAACTGTTTTTCATTGCCGCGATTTTCGAGCAGTGGATTTTTTTGCCGTTGAATATGGCGCCTTCGCCACGCGCCGCGGTGAACAGTTCGTCGTAGACGGGATTGTAGATTACGCCGGCGAGCAGCTCATTTTTCTGCGCCAGCGCCATGGAGACGCAAAAACAGGGATAGGCGTGAGCGAAGTTCGTGGTGCCGTCCAGCGGGTCAACATGCCAGCGGAACTCTGAGCCGGTATCTTTGCCGGTGCCTTCCTCGGCCGCGACCGCATGGTCCGGAAAATACTTTTGCAGGCGGCTGACGATTAAGGCTTCCGAACGGCGGTCCGCCTGGGTTACCAGGTCGAAATCGCCCTTGTAGGCGATGTCGGGAGGACGATCCAATTCTTCGCGCAGTATTTTGCCGGCTTCGCGTGCTATCTCCACCGCCGCTTCCAGATAATTCTTGGTCATTCGCACTCTCCGTCCGGGGCGGTCACTGCGCGCCCGACAGGTAACTGGTGCGGTGTCGCGCGGTGTAGCCCTCGAGCACTTTCACCTCTATTGTACGGTAAGTATTCGGTGCGCCGCGCGGATTGGGATAGTAAGCCAAACGATATTGGGTGCGTAACTCATGGTCGATGCGATCAAAGATCACGGCGAGTTCCGGGGGAGTATCGGGAAAAAACATCGCGCCGCCGGTTGTTTCGGTGATGGTCTGGAGGGCATGCTCTCCGGCGGTGTTGCGGCCATTCTCGTTCTTCACTGGGCGAATGACGATGGTGTACAGAAGAATCCCGGCGCGAAGAGCTGCGCGACGCGCGGACTCAAAATCGGACTTGCTGGTGGTCTCGCCGGCATCGGTGACCAAGATAATGACGCGCCTGCGGTCCGCGGGTCGCCGTGCCAAGGCCTGCGAACCCAAGAGCACAGCGTCGTAGATGGAGGTGCCCGAACCTTCCGGGATGCGACGTACAGCGTCTTGCAGCGCCGGCACGTTGTTAGAAAAAGCGCCGTTCTGAGTGACCGTCTCGTCGAAATAGAAGACGCCGAGGCGGTCGTCGGCCTGGAGAACTTGCTTAATGAAATTCGACGCGGCTTCGCGCTCGAAAACGATTTCCTTGCGCGCGCTCAGGCTGGTGTCAACCATGATGGCAATGTCCAAAGGTTGCTTGGTTTCGGACTCGAAGACGTCAATTTTCTGCGGCACGCCATCCTCGAATATCTGGAAAGCTTCGACGGGGAGATCCGGTGCTGGACGGTTGTGATCGTCGAGAACGCTGACGAGGACGTTGACGAGGTTGACGTTTACCTTGATGGTGCCACGAGGTGAACTCGCGTCCTGACTCTTTTCTTTTTGCGTGGCATCCGCGGGTTTACCTTGTCCGCTTGCGGCAGGCTGCGCCCACGGAGGGCGGTCGGGCTTTTCCTGCGCGCGCATAACAATGCTTGCGGGCAGCAAAGCAAGGCCTGCAAATAAGACGATTAGTTTTCGCGGGAGACTGAGTGTCATCTAGGGTCTGTCTCGCTGAAAGTCGAACCGACTGGTGAGATAGGCGGCGAGAGGATTTGCGCGAGTACACCCGCTGCCACACGCACCAATACAGCCATCGTCACTGCTCATTTCTAACCCCTGCGCGGAATGAAAGTTTCGCGGATTGGCCATTGATGCTATCGATTTGCCGTCCCTTAACTAGGATGCAGGTTTTGCGACGGGCGGTGCCGGAAGCAATTCGCCATCGGCCCAAACCGCGCCATCTTCAAAGTACTCCTTTTTCCAGATGGGGACGGTCTTCTTGAGGGTATCGATAGCGTATCGGCAAGCATCGAAAGCGGCAGCGCGGTGCGGGGCGCTGACAGCAATGAGAATGCTGGTATCGCCAATTTCCAGGCGTCCCAAGCGGTGCACGATGGCGACGCGGTGGATGGCAAATTTCTGGTGCAGCTGGTCGCCGATCTCGCGCATTTTGCCCAGTGCCATGGGCTCGTAGGCTTCATAGTCGAGGCATTTTGTGGCGCGTCCGTGGGATTCGTTGCGAACGAAGCCATCGAAAATAACAATGGCGCCGTCGCCGGACCCGCGCACGTGACGGTGAAGACCAGACACGTCAATCGGGGCCTGTACCAGCTCAAAGAGATCATCCTGAGGTATGGTGGTCATGGAGAATAGGCCTTAACCGCCGCTGACGGGCGGCAGGAACGCGACTTCGTCTCCGTCGGCAAGCTTTGTGTCCCACGCGGCAAATTCCTGGTTACGCGAAGCCACCAGAGAGGAGCGAAAGCCGGCAAGCGAAGGAAAGCGGCGAGCATAGCGGTCGAAGAGATCGGCAATTGTGGCGCCTTCAGGCAATTCTCCGGTTTCTTCGGCATGGCCAGCGAGTTCGCGAACGCGGCCGAAGAAAAGCACCTTCACTCGAAAAGTAGGCGAGACTTGTGGCACTGGGAAATTGTAACCTGAGGCGTGATGCCCTGCCAGCGTGCCAGCGCCACTGGATGGTGTGCGAAGGTTTGACAAGGGAGCGGTGAGAGCGGACTAGAGTGGAAAGCGTGGAAGAGACTCGACAATGAAAATTTTGGTTACTGGATCTACCGGATTGATCGGCACGGCATTGACGCAGAGTTTTAAGAACACCGAGCACACAGTGTGCCGACTGATTCGGCCGGGCACGGCGGCGGAGTCGGTGAGTAGCTCGGAGGGATTCGACGTCAGCTGGGATCCGGAAACGGGCCACTTGGGCGGAGCTGCTGTCGGGGCGGACGCCGCAGTGAACCTTGCCGGAGCACCGATTGCTGAAGCCCGATGGAACGCGCAAAGAAAAATGATGATACGCGTCAGCCGAGTGAGCACGACGCGTTCACTGGTCGCGGCGCTGGCCAAGATGGCGATACGCCCGCGGGTGTTGGTCTCTGCTTCGGCCATCGGTTACTACGGGGACCGCGGGGATGAACTGCTGAACGAAGGAAGCGGCCCGGGATCGGATTTCCTGAGCGAAATTGCGAAGGAATGGGAAGCAGAAGCCTTGAAGGCAGAGGCGCTTGGCATTCGCGTGGTGTGTGTTCGCTTCGGAATCATTCTGGCGAAAAATGGCGGCGCGCTGCCCAAAATGGTTAAACCCTTCAAGCTCGGCGTTGGGGGAAAAATCGGATCCGGCCAGCAATGGATGAGTTGGATCAGCCTGGTGGACGTGGTCGGAATTTTACGCCTGGCACTGGAGGACGGCACGGTGCGCGGGCCGATTAATGTAGTCGCGCCGCAGCCCGTGAGGAATGCGGATTTTACACAAGCGCTGGCCAAGGCGCTGCACCGTCCGGCGTTATTTCCGGTTCCCGCATTCGCACTGCGGCTAGCGCTGGGCGAAATGGCAGACGCGCTGCTGCTTGCCAGCCAGCGTGTCCAGTCGGCCCAATTGGAAAAAGCCGGTTATCGTTTTCTGTACCCGAATCTGCCGGACGCGCTCGCAGCAGTGCTGTCTTAAGCGGGCGACTCACTTTACAACGTTCATGGTAACGGTGATGGAGGTGACCTTGCCGCTGAGTGGATCCGTGGCCAGGGTGCTTTGCGTGGTCTGGCCATCGCGCATGGTGAGGTTCAGTTCGGTTTTGAACTGGCGAATGATGGGGTCGCGAAATGGCCCGACGTGCGCGTCGGTGGCTTGTGCCGTGGCTTTTTCCATGGGAGCCAGAACGTCGCCTTCCACCCAGGAGCGCTCGAGGTTGAGACTGAGATCAAAGCGCCCGGATTCCGAACTGATGGCGCGCGAGTCGATGCTCGTCCCGACGTCGATGTACTGCACGCCGTCCTTGCCGGCATAGACCGGGATACGGCTGCCCAGACGCAGCTTGGTCCATGGCGAACCCGGACCGACCTCGTTAGCTCGGACGAAGAAGGTATAGGGGAGGTTGGCAACTTTTTTTTCGCCGTCCAGTTCCGCGATGGTGACCTGAACCTTCAGGGTCGTCGCGGGCGGCTTGGCGTCAGATTTTTCTTGCGCCGATAGCGGCGCGAGAAACCCCGCAAGGACAGTCCAGATCACCAGCAAGCCTCGTAGTCGTTTCATGGAATCCTCCGTTGCTTCGTTACTGGGTGCTCGAACCACGCTGCAAACTTTTCTGCGAACTTATTCGCTATCTGTGCCTTCCAGAGGCTTCACTTCAACGTTTGTAATGGTCAGAAGCGCAATTTCGACGGGAGCATCCTCATCGGGCGCGCCAGCAAGTAACGCTTTCGCGGAACCCTGGTCTTGGGAGATGTGGCTCACAAAACGCCGGAAGGCTTGCTGCTCCTCGGGAAGGACGAGTACCTCGGTGTCTGAGGAGTGTGCGGGAACGCTGGCCTTGCGAGCGGCAGCAGCGACTCGGAAGGTTTGGGGAGCAGGTTCTTCAGCCTGCGAACTTACGGGGAGGTTCACGATCGGCGATTCAGGCGCAACCTGCGCAGCAGCTTCTGGTACGCGTGTAATCGTATGGGGACGAAGCGTCCGAAGGCCGATTGCGATGAGGAGAACCACCGCTGCTGCGAAGGCCACGAATTGCCAGCTAACGATCCTTTCACGAGGAGCAGCTTCCTGCTCGAGACGGGCGCGAACGCGAGGCAGCAACGAAGGATGCGCGGGTTCGTTGGCGACAAGCCGCAGATAAGAATCGATGGCGGATGCAAGGGACACTTGATTCGCCAAGAACGCACGGCATGCGGTGCATTCGCGCACGTGCTGATGCAATTCTGCGCGCAATTCCGATTCACCAGTGGCCATCGCGTCGATTATTTCGTGCTGTGCGCTTCCGCAATTCATCGCAATTTCTCCGCTAAGCATTTCCTTGCCTTGAATAGCCGCGACTTCACGGTTCCGGCGGGCACGGCGAGCAGCGCCGCAACTTCCTGCACGGAATGCCCTTCGATGGCCGTCAGCAAGATCACCAGCCGCAGGCGGTCCGGCAATTCTTCGAGTGCGCGAGCTAATCGCTCCTCGAACTGGCGAGCGGCGGCGATTTCTTCGACCGACTGCGCTGGCGGCCGCAGATCCGGGCGCGCCCAAAGCGTGTCGCGCAGTTCGCGACGCCGCGCCGAACGCGAACGGTCGAGCGCCAGCCGAAACGTGACGCGCACGAGCCAACTACGGAAGCGCCGCGCATCGCGCAAACGGTCAAATTTCCGGTAGGCGCGAATCAGGGCCTCCTGGGCGACATCCTCGGCCTCGGCCGGATTCCTCAAAACTCCCAGAGCGACACGGTAGGCCAGCGGAGCATTTTCCGCGAGCAAGCACTCCAGTTCGTGTGACACCGCTTCGACCGCGGAGTCGCGCGACACGATGCCATGTGATTGTCCCGGCTGGACCAGAACCAGCTCCCGCATGCAGCCCTCTGGACGGGAATCCGGCTCCCGCCACCCTATATATAAGCTAGACGCCGCGGGCGTGGGTTCGGTTCATCCGATGTGGCGAGTTTCAGATGTGGAGTTGTTGCAGCAGGGCTTCGAGGTTGGAATCGTCGACTAGGAGGCGCGCGTGCTCCGCGGCGCGATCGACGGTGACGGGCACATCGCCGTCGTCAAAGGCCTGAAAGAGGCGCATCTTGGCGATGGCATATTCTTCACTGCTGCTTAAGGGGCGGCCATTGGTTCGCGCCCACGACTCCAGCGCGCTTTGCAGCACCAAAATGCTCATCGGAAAGGTGGTCTTCCGGTCCGCCGAAATCGCGTAGATAAATTCTCCAGCTGGGCTGCCCTGATGTGAAATGCGATTCACCTCGTAGAAACAATATTGGTAAACGTAGCCATTCGCCGCGGAATAGCTCTTCACTCGACGGACAGCATCGGGTCGCGCCATGGGCGGATTATTGGAGGGGCGCAGGGGAAAGTCAATGCGGAGGGTGCGAGTCCCCCTTCGGGAAGAGAGGGAGGGCGAGACTCCACTCTGGAACTGTGGGCGCGCTGCGTGAGGTTGCGTGCTGCCATCGTGTTCCGTGCGGCATCGCTTTGCGCGAGAGGTAACACGCTGGATTTGCAAGTCTTATCGGGATGACAGAGTGAAATTCGGTTAACGAAGCAAACAATCGGAAGGCTTGCGATCGCTGGTCATTCGCCTGCTTTCACAGGCTTCATGCGGCCCCTTCCGCAAACACGCCACGAACGTTTCACAGTCAAGGATCTTGAGCCACGATTGCGTCAACTTGCGCTGGCCGGCGCTCTCCTCACGGCGGGTGCGTGGACTCTGGGCTGCGGCGGGGGAGGCGCAGGCTCAGTAACGTCCTCGCCGCCACCACCTCCTTCCATCATCGTTGATATAACGCCGAGCAGCGGGACACTGTTCCTCGGTGGAACACTCATTTTCACCGCAACCGTTTCCAATACAACCGATACTGCGGTCACTTGGAGCGTGAACAGCATTTCTGGTGGTTCGCCTCAAGTTGGAACGATAACCGCCGATGGAGTCTATATGGCGCCGGCGGATTTGCCGCCGGGCGGAACGATACAGGTGACTGCCACGAGTCACGCCGATAGTACGAAATCCAGCAGCGCCAGCGTAACCGTTTCAAGCGACGTGGGAATATCGGTTTCCCCCGCTTCAAGCGCGGTGGAATTGGGCAGCACACAAGGTTTTCACGCCTCGATCATCAGCGGCGGCCACCCCGATACAACGGTTCACTGGAGTCTTTCTGGCAGCGCATGCCCAGCACAATGCGGGACGATTGATGCGAACGGGAATTACACCGCGCCGCAGATTCTGCCGAGTGCCGCGATTGTGAGTATCACGGCGACCAGCGTCGCCGATCCTTCGCGACAAAGCTCCGCGAGCATAACCATCACGAGTAACTTCACACTGCGAATTGCTGCGCCTGCGAGTCTGGCGCCGGGTGTGAGCAGCGCGATCGTCGCGACGATGACGCCAGTAGCCGGCTCGCAGCCAAATGCCAACTTTTTCTGGTCGCTGTCCGGCGCCGGTTGCAGCGGCTCCGCTTGCGGCACGCTTACCGTCACTACCACGCAATCCGCGGGCGCGAACCCCATCTCCGACACTGCAAATTATGTCGCGCCATCGCTGGCGCCCCAACCAGATACCGTTTTCATCACCGTCACACCGCAAGCCGATCCCAGCAAAAAGGTGCAAGCGACGGTCACCATCCTCGGTGGAACGGGGATCAGCCTTTCTCCTATTACGGAGACCATCGCCGCTAATCTGCGGTTCGCACTGACCGCTTCGGTGAGCGGCCTGACGAACGCGACGCTCAATTGGAGCGTCAATGGAATCGCCGGCGGCAATGCGATCTTCGGACAGATTTGTGTAACCGGTTCCAACCCCTGCCAGGTTGTGACCAGCAGCAGCGCTTCACAGGTGGATTATCTGGCGCCGGGAGCGATTCCCTCTCCAAATCCGTTTTCGATCGTGGCCGGCAGCGCCAGCAATTCTTCGTTGACCGCATCCACACAAGTTACCGTCATCAACCACATTCTCGTTTCAGTCCAGCCGCCCAGCGTAACTCTGCCGCCGATGGGAGTGCAGGGCTTCGTTGCGGCGGTGCTCGGTTCCACGAATCAGAATGTTACCTGGCAGATTTCGGGGACTGGTTGCGGAGCTGCGGGAGCATGTGGGGTGATTGATTCCGCCGGAACTTACACCGCTCCGCGCGCTGCTCCCACGCCGAGCAATCTGCAAGTGCTCGCCATCAGCCAGGCCGATGGCTCGCAGGTCGGCATCGCAAACGTCAGCATCTCCGGCGGGCCGAATATACTGACACTTCAACCGGCAAGCGTGTATGCGGGCGCGGCGGATGGATTCACTCTGCTAGTCACGGGCAGCGGCTTCGTTCCGTCTAATCCGGGGCCCGGCTCAACTTTACGGATCGCCGGCACTTCACGTTTTACCACTTGCGACACGGCAAATTCCTGCACGATTGCTGTGAGTTCGGCCGACGTGACACAAGCCAGCAACGTGGCCATCCAAATCCAGAATCCCGATACGACCACATCCAACACGGTGCAACTTGTTCTGATCGCGCCTAACGAAAATGAAGACGTCATCACGCTGACGAGTTCCGCGCCGAGTGCGAGCGCCAAGGACATCACAGTGGTGCAGCCCACAACCGCAGGACTCGACTCCACCAGCGGCATTTTGGACATAGAAGTTGCCGCCATCGGAACGTATGTCACTTCCACCAACAGCTGCTACCTGGCGGGAAACCCCATCCCGCTGACGCGCCCCAGCGGCGGAATCAGCGCGGCTGACATTTGCGTATTTTCACAAGCCGGCTTCGATACCAGCATGAGCTACACGATTTCCGGACCCGGCGACATTACCGTGATATCCAAACAACCCGCCGGGCTGGGCATCATTCACTTGACGCTACAAATTCCGGCGACGGCCGCGCCTGGCGCTCGCTCGCTTTTTATCCAGAATGCCAACTTCGACCGCACCGCCGCTACAGGCGTGCTAGAGATTCAATAATCTTGGGAGAACATCGATGAGCTTCACACAACGCCGGCGATTTCTTTGGGTGCTTTTTGTGATTGGATTGGTGCTCGTGGCGGTTGTCGCGCGCGCCACCACGCTGGTGCACCTGCGCTTTCAGGAATTGGTTGGATATTCTTCCGCGATAGCGCGCGTACATTGCGTGGCATCCGATACGAGACTGGAAGACGGAGCGATTTGGACGGACACGCGATTCCACGTGATCGAGTTGGAGAAGGGCTACCTTCCCGAACAGATTGTGGTTCGCCAGCCTGGCGGCCGCTACCAGAATCTTCATTCTCACGTGGAAGGTGCTTTGGAGTTTCGTCCCGGAGAAGAAGTTTATCTGTTCCTGTGGGGCAAGCCGGGCAATCGCTTCAACGTGGTGGGCTGGGCCCAAGGAACTTTCCGCATCCGCCACGATTCACGCACGGGTGAGGAAACGGTGACACAAGATTCCGCGGATATCCCAGTTTATGATCCCGCCGCTCAAGGGTTCACAAAAACGGGAGTGAAAAATCTGCAAAAGGACATTTTCGTGCAGCGGGTTCGCCGCGAAGTACTTCGCCCGATGCCGTAAAGAAGCAGCGTTAGCCGGGAACAGCGAAGATCGAGGAATCTGTAGGAAGTTGTACAGCGGGAACAGGGAGGCGCGCCAGGCCTTACGGCAAAGAGCAAGCACATGAGCAACACGCTACGAAAATTCGGCGCCTGCGCTGTCGCGCTGCTTTACGGGTTGTGGTCCGTGGTGGCCGCTCACGGGTACGCATTCAACGAAATCGTGCCGGATGTTCGTCAGCCTTCTAACATCTCCGGCGGATCCGCTTGCCCCGTGCGCGCTCATCAACTCACCAGTCCGGGCAGCGTTGCCTTCCGCTGGAGCACGGCGCTCAGAAGCAATCCGCTGACGATTATTACGCAGGACCAGACACCCGCAGGGCGTTTGAACGAGATCGAGCAGGCGATTCAACAGTCCCTCAGCGTGTGGACCGGCGTGCAGGGCACGACTCTGGCTCCGGCCTCTCTGGCTCCCGTGGTGCGCGTCACTTCGCCGAATACCTGCTCTTCCGACGGCATCAATTCCATCTGCTTTGACCAGCCAGACATGGCCTTCACGCCTGGCGTGCTGGCGTTCACCCGCGTGATTACCGCCGATCGCATTGGCGTACAGATTGGGAGCAGCGCAGTTTCTACCGAAGTCGGGCAGATTCTGGACGCCGATATTTATTTTAATCCGGGCGATTCTCTGACATCTTTCGCCACACCGCAGGCGCTCGGCACGCACACCAAGTCTTACGACCTGGAATCCATCCTCACGCATGAGTTGGGCCACGCTTTCGGCTTCAGCCACTCAGCGGTGTGGAGTGCCATGATGTTCCCCTTTGCGCCCGCTCCCGGAACGTACTCTGGAGTGCGCCCATCCTCGCAAGTGCCCGATGCGCCTCTAGCCGACGACGATCGAACCGGCCTGCGCGTTCTGTATCCCGACCCGAACGACACACTTTATGTCGGCTCAATCCAAGGACACATCATTCCGGCAAATCCCATTTCTCTGCCCGCGGCGCCGCCTGGTGTGACCGGGGTTTTTGGAGCGCATGTTGTTGCCGTGGATGCCACCAGCGGATCGGTCATCGCCGGCAGTATGGGGGGTTGGAGTTGCGCGGCGCCGGGACCCGCACAGTTTGACGGGAATTACGAAATCGATCGATTGCCGGTGGGCCGTAGTTACAAGGTTTACGCCGAGCCATTGGATGGGGCGGTGGCGCCGTCGGAGGTGAGCAACGCGCTGGTGACATTGTGCCGCAATGCGACGACGGACCCTGGGTGGCCGCCGATGCAAGGGTGCGTGGTGCCAAGTGTGGACACCGCGTTCACCACGCGCACCCGGCCTTGAGACCGTGATGCCATTTACATGAGGTCGTCTGCGGATGGGAAAGCCCCAGGCCTGAAGGCTTGAGCTACAGGTTGCCTTCAGGGAATCGCGGGGACTAGCCAGCCGCCCCCAAACACGAGGCCAGGCCCGAGAGATGCGAGAAAGACTGGCTTGCGTTCGGCCACGGGCTGCGCGGAAGCTTCCACTAATGCCGCGTGGAGCGCAGCGCCGCAGGTGGAAGAGCCCAGGTTACCGCGGGTGGCGGCAATGGAAGGAAAGGAGCGAACGGGCACGCCAAATTGCTTTGCCAGAAGGGCCACAAGGCGCGGATTGGGCTGGTGGGTGGCAAAAGCGCCTACATCAGATCGCGAAATGCCGCTGCGTCGTTCCGCTTCACGCAGAATTTTTTCCATGCGGCTGACCGCGGCGCGCGAAAGCGCTTCGCCGTCAAATTGCACATCCAACTGTCCGCCAGCGCCCGAGTCGCTGACTTGAATGGCTTTCGCATACTTCGCAGCACAGCCAAAGAAAAATTCGCCCAGGCGATATGCCCAACGGCTCGGCCTCCCGGGTCCGCTAGTCAGCAGAAACGCGCTTGCGCCATCGCCGAACAATCCGCCAAATTCTCCCTTGGCGCGGCCCGGTCCAAGAGTCCGGCTGTGTACGTCTGAAGTCACTACCAATACCTTCTGGCCGCGCCCGGCCGCCAGCATGGACTGCGCCACAGCTAGTGCCTGCACCAGAGCCAAGCAACCGCTGCCCACATCCAACGCGCTGCAATCCTCGCGCAGCCGGAGAAGTCCGTGAAGAACGGCGGAGAGCGAAGGATATACGTGATAAGTCTCGCTGGCGGCAACGATCCAGTCGATAGACTTTGCGTCTTCGCGCGCCAGTTCCAGAAGTTGCGAGGCGGCCTGCGCGCCCAGCGTGCCTTCATCTTCGTGTTCGCCGGCATAAGCCAGGGAATGAATTCCGGCGCGATTCTTTAATTTTCCGAGCGGCATGCCGAATGCCTGATCGACCTCTTCGGAAGCGACCACACGCGAACCAAACGCGCTGTTAGATCCGATGATGTAGACATCTGCAGGCTTCAAGGAAAGGCCCTCTTAAATCTCGGCGGAAGAAGAATTGTGCATGAACAGCCGGTGACCTGATTGCTAGCAGTTTACATCATCCGGCAGTCCGCCGCGAATTGCCAGCGGCTAACGCAAAAGCACAATGGAATTTGTGCAATTAGAAATACTCGATGGCTTCCGGCGAAGTACGAAACCCGTATTGCTCCGATTGCAGCCGCAACGCGTCTTCCAGCGCCGACTCGCGGCCGTGCGCGAAAAGCGAATCGCTAGTGACGTCCGCAAAACCATGAAGTTGCAGTAAACGATCCTCAGCATCGCGCTGAGATTCCGCCGTTCCCCCACGACGCAAGTGCATGGGAGCCACGCCGCGGGCCACCAACGCCGGGCAGATCAACAGGAAGCGATGACAATGCAACGGATCTTCCTCGGCGCAGAGGATCGCGGTTTTGCGATCGCGCGACAATGCCAGAGCCTTGTCGATTGCTTCGAGGAAGGCGGGTGCGCGGCGGCGCTTGGAATAATCCACCAGGCCATTCGCCAGATAGAATTGCGGATCCAGCGGCCGCCCGCCCAACTGTTCGCCGCAGAACTCGTAGCGGATTTTTGCCGCCGTCAGGCGCGCTTCAAGCGGCTCGCGGTTGAATTGCGGGAAGCGGAAACTGCCGGGACGGCTGCGAACGTCGCACACCACTTTGATTTCGTGGCGAAGAAGGGTGCCCAGGAAATCTGACATCTCCTGGTTAGAATGACCAAGTGTAAATAATCCGTTAGATGACGGAATCGAAGGATTCATGAGTGAGACTCAGGGACACAAGAATTGTAGCGCGTTCCCGAAGGCGATTCATTCTTCCCCGAAAAAGAGTATGGCGGAAGAGGGCACGATGTATCGTGCCCGACGGGTTGGACAGCCAGAGCAAGCTGCTCCCGTTAAGACTAATCGGCGCGCGAGTAGATTCGGCAACTCGACTGCATTTGGTTAGATGACGGGTATGGCCGAGGAGTTTCTTGGATGAATACAGTTGGGCTGGCTGAGATTGAGTGCATTCTTCGTGTTGGCTGCGCATTGTCTGCGCGTCATGTTCTAGAGGCGGACTCGGTTTCCAGTTCCGTCACCGCGCGGGCCAATTCCTCAACCAATGGATTATTCCCGGCCTTGCGAAAGATGCGCACCAGTTCGCGGTAATACCACAGCGTGCGTTCTTTCTTGCCCTCAAAACGCTCGAACACGCTTTCGCCCTGTGCACGGACGTCATGCAGGGTCTCTCGCACATTGGCGAGCTTGTCGGCTGCGGAAACCAGGCGAACTTCCGCCGATTCTTTTGCCGCGCGCACAATATAGGCTCGTTTGCGCTGCAGCCATGGCGGCTTTGGCTGGGTGTAAGAATCGGAGCAGCCGTCGACAATATGTGCCACGCGCTTCCCGAATTTCCTGCGGATTTCACGGAGGCGCGGCAGGCCGCCCCGGTCCTCCACGGCATCGTGCAGCAGCGCCGCGATGGCCATCTCTTCGTCGCCGCCATATTCGATGGTGATGGAAGTTACGCCAAGCAAGTGGCCGATGTACGGGCGTCCGGTCCGCTTACGGAACTGCTTAGCGTGCAGATCAGCCGCGTAACACAGCGCGGCGACAAACTTCTTCGAGAAGGTTTTCTCTTTGAGCGCTTTGGTGTTTTGAGACGGCTTGTGGACCATCGGTCAGATCAAAAGTAATTTAGCGGCGGCGCGTTTTGGCGAGCAGCCGCAGAATTTCCAGGTACAACCAGATCAGCGTAACCATCATGGCAAACGCACCGTACCATTCCATATACTTTGGCGCACCCATGCGGACTCCGGTTTCGATCATATCGAAATCCAGGATGAGATTAAGAGCGGCAATAATCACCACCACCACGCTGATGCCGATACCCAGTGGCGTGCTGCTATACAGGAATGACATTTGGGTGTGGAAAAAGAGGCTCATGATCAAATTTGCGGCGTAGACCAATGCGATTGCCCCGGTTGCCACGACGACTCCCAACTTGAAGCCGCGCGTCGCCTTTATTAGTCCCGTTTTGTAAGCCAGCAGGAGGACGAATAACACGCCAAACGTGAGCATCACCGCTTGCGTGGCGATTCCGGGATACGACTTCTCAAAGAGCGCCGAGATCCCGCCCAAGAAAAATCCTTCGAGCAACGCGTAAACGGGTGCGGTAAACGGCGACCAAGTCTGCTTGAACACTGTTACCAGGGCGAGTACGAATCCGCCAATCGCGCCGCCGATCATCCACGGGACGGCTGCCTGAGGCGTCTGCGAGTGGCTCAAGCCCCAGGTGTAGGCCGACGTCACGACCACACACAGCAGCAGCAGGCCGGTTTTGTTGGCCGTGCCCTGCATGGTCATTGCTTCTCCAGAAGCGATCTGCCCTGCGAACGCGCTTTCCTTTAGAACGGGGTTATTGGAGCGAAGTATGTTTGCCATTGGAAGGTCTCCGATTGTGCGCGGGCGGTAGGAACACAGAATACCATCAAGCGGTGAACTGGATAGGGGGAAACCGCTAGAATGCGCAGGACGGAACGAAGATTGGTAGCGCTAACGGGAATCGAACCCGTATTTTAGCCTTGAAAGGGACAAGTTGCAATTGAGAAACCTCAATTTACAGGGCTTTTTATCGATTTCTGAAAACCTCTGCCTGTTGTAAGTTGTTGAGAGTTCGCACCTGTTGTGGGGACTGTGGTACAAGATTGGTGCAAGATTCTTGGCAGCACCCTACGCTTGGTCCTCCACCAAGGAATCCTTTGGTGCAATCGTCACGTCGCCACCGCAAATCAAGAAGCATCCTCGCTTCCCGTCTTCGTAGATGGCTCTCACTGGCAGGCCATTGTAAGGATTTGGCTTCTCGATTTCGGCGACGAGAGCCTTCCCGTCATGATTGAAGGAAATCTTCTGAATCCTTCGTTTAGTGATTTCTGCGTCCATAGCATTTCGCAGATGGTCGCGGTCTGATTCCCAAACGCCTACTGCTCTTTGGCAAGTTTCTGAGTGCAGCTGCGCCGTGTGCAAAGTTGGACAGTTTCCACTCGACGCGCTCTGGTTTCCCCCACCACTCACAAGTCTGGCCGCAAATCTTACAAACCTTTGTGGTCGGGTCTCCACGATGCCATCCCTGCTTCTCAAGTTCAAAGTGACTTGGGGCTTTCTTGGCGCCTTGAGGCCACCGAGGTACGTCCGTCATACAGTCCTCTTATGTTGGTAGCCCGGGCGGAAATCGAAACTGTAATCTTCTTGAAACTGTTACGGGTTAACCTGTTACTCTACCGGGCCACTCCTACAGAGTAGCAAAGAACAAAAGCGCCGACCAGCTTGCGGACAGTTGTGCGGTAGCCTAATCCGACTTCCTTAGATTTGGTAGGTCTTTGATCACAGAACCTCAGCGAGGTTCTGCATAAATGATTTTACGGCCATAAATATGTTTTCTGCTTCTTCTAGAGTGTAGGTTTGTTTTGGGTGCATGGTGGGGTTTCGCCAAGCAACTTTCACATTGTAAAGATTGGTGGCGGCTTCAGCCAGTGCCATCGTACGAACATCCTTGGCCGGGAGTTTTCTAATCTCTTTGTTAATCTCATCCAAAATGTTTTGCCAATTCTTTTGATCTGTTAGCGTAACATCGAGAGCAGTGCCAAAATCTTGGGTGGCTCTCTCCATCACACGCATAAGGTGAAAAACGCAAGCGGTGCTACGCCCTGAGGCGTAAGTATTGCCAACTTCTGTCACGTCAAACTGAATGTCAGGGAATTTGGTATTTACAGCTGCCCCGAAAAGATCACCGTTGTTGTAGAAGGGGGCCCGATCCGGCGGGACAAACATAAACAGCCTGTCTTCCATCTCCCACAAGATTGTGTTCTCTAACTGGCTGATCAGGTCCACATAGTTGCCGACGGTAGTGCCAGCGGCCACAGACTCGAGGGCGGAATCAACGCATCTCGCTGAGACCGACAGACCAATCGCCTTACAATTCCCTAGAATTGCCACGAGTACTTTGCCGGGGTCGGTCTCTTTTGCCGCCGAATCGGGGTTAATTTTTGTGCTTCGCTCCAATTTCGACATCTGCGATTTCGCATAGGCGAGATATTTTCCGATGGCGAAGAACGTTGCTGCTGGGAACTTTTGCATATCCCTCCAATTCGCAAGGTGGTGCCCTAGTCTGTCGTTTTCGTCCGCTTGCCGAGCCTGTCGTGCTTTCCTGCTTCGACGAGTGCTTTGCGCACATCCGTCGTGTCCACAATGTGATAGCGGTTAAAGATGGACTCGGTCTTGTGTCCGCTGATCTCCATCGCGACATTTCGCGGGACACCAGCGCGAATCATGTTCCTGATGGCAGAACGGCGCAGGTCGTGCGGACGGAGACCGCTGTACCGCCGCGTCTTCTTGTCAAACTCGCCCAACCCAAGTTTGTCGCATGCGCGATTCCAGTGATAACGATACGCTTCCTTTCCACCGGTCTTGGCGTCATTGCGCCCGATGGCGAATATTTGTCTACCCGGCTGACGAGTTTGATTTCGTAGATAATCAGCGATATCCCGCAAGCCGTCTCCCACCAATGGCAGTGTCAACGGCTCGCCACTCTTCGTGATGTCCCCCGGAAGTTCGATTTCGTTGCAATCCTCTGACACGTCATCCCACATAATCTTCAAAGCTGCTCCCGTTCGGCAGCCCGTGCGAAACTGGAATGTTGCTAGCGGTCGACATTTCACGGGCAGGAGCGCGAGTAGTTTCGTGAACTTTCCAGCATCTGTGAAACCGCGCCGCGCCTTGGAGTCGTTGGGCATCAGATGCTTGAAACTCGGCACCACGGGCAACCCGAAACGTTTGTCTTGGTGGGCAAAATTTAGAATCGCTCGTAAGACCGTCAGTCCCCGGCGAATTGTGGCGTCCTTCGCGCTGGCCTGTTGGCGCTCTGCGATGTAGCGAGCTATTGCCGTCTCGTTAATGTTGACGACATCCCAGTCAGAGAAGAACTTGTCGATGTGCAGCAAGCCAGAGGCGGTCTGCTTGCCGTCCTGCATATAGGCAGACTTTAGCGGGCCGCGCTTCCGTGGGTAGCCGACCTGAAGACAAAGAACTTGGCTCATAGAGCGGGCCGTTGTTGCGCTGGGCTTACATGAAGTTTCGCGGGCCGAAAGCCCTAAATACAAGTTACCGGTAACCCGTGGTTAAAAGTTCTCTATCATCCAGATGTTGCGGTTCAGGCCGGTTTCTACCAAAGCAATGTGGCTACCGTCGGGTGATGGCAGGCCAGGACAGTAATTGCCTCCAAGATTCTGTCGAATCACCCGTATCCCCTTTCCGCGTAAGCTCATGTAGAGCAGTGAAGAGCCCTTTTTGGTTAGCGTCGGAATATAGAGACCCGCCGCATCCGGAGCCCACTCCATCATACCCGCATAGCCCCATTGCGGTACCGGGAGTACATGAAGAACCTTGCCGTCTAGCGACATGATTTCAATTTTGTTATCGGGTTCCCGTAGAACGGCCAAACGGTTTCCGGTCGGAGACAGAGCACAGGCCCAGTTTCTAAGATTAGGATTGAATGGCAACCGAAACAACTCGGACCCGCGTCCCTCGACGGGATCGAACCTTGTGAAGATCGCGACACCTGCTGAAGAGCGTTCGAGCAGGACACACAAACCGTTTGCGGCCCTACTGCAGCTCCACCACTGAACATTCTTGGCTTCTAATACGGTTTCAGGAGGTCCGCCGTTGGGACTAACTCGCATCATTTGTAGCGTGGTCGACGTATCTTGTGATTGGGAATGGCCAAGATAGATAAGCCACTTACCGTTAGGGCTAAGACGACCTGTTGGCGAATCTCCGGAAGACGGCGCGATCATCTCCTCTGGAACATTCTGGTCAAGTTGCTTCCGGTAAATTGCGGGACGACCGCTCCTGTTTGACCAGAAAAACAGCGACTTGCCGTCAGCAGTCCAATCCAGCCACTGTTCGTTGCTTTCACTTTCCGTGAAATGCCGTTTGTCTTCAACGTGCGTGCCTCCCTTTTGAAGGTCAGCCACGTGTAGACTGGGATGGCCAGTCCATCGCAAGAACGCCAGCCTCTTTGCATCCCGGCTTACGCTGACTTCGCTCATACAGAATCCTGACCAGTGTGTCAGTTGCTCGGGCTTGCCGATAATTGTTCCGGTTTGTGGGTGACGCCGCACGGTCCAGAAGTTACATGTTGGATCGCCGATGCTTCCGGCATCCCCCACAGAAAAAACAAATCTGTTGTCAGGAAGTTCGGTGGAATCAAATGTGGCTAGCATATCGAACGGAGGTGTATTTTCGATTGGCGAGGTTCCGCGCTCGATTTGATCGCGGTCCCAAGCGTAGCTGATGCCCTTAAAGTCGCCGTCGTTCAGTGTTGGGGCAATATCGCGAAGGTATGCGACTCGCTTTCCGTCAGGAGACCAGTAGAGTCCTCCGACCGCTTCCGCACCGAAAAGTTTGCGAGGATTCTTGCCGTCTTTGTCCATTAACCAGATTTCGCGAGCGCCGCTGGAACTTTTGCCTGTACGGAAGGAAATCAGTCTGCCGTCAGGCGAGAAAGCATCGCCCCAGGCGTGATCACGCAAGAGACGCGGTGCTCCCTCTCCGATGGGAAGTTCCCAGATGCTTAGGTCACTATCCGCCTCCGATTCGCTCAGGTACTCAATATCATTTGCGGGATGAGCATTTGCAATTAGTCGAGTACTGTCGGGAGACCATCCGCCGAACGCCCACTGGATATTCTGATTCTTAAGAATCTCGGGCTCGGAAAGGTTAACAACTTCATCTTTATCGATCGTCTTTACATGAATTCCTTTGTAATCAACGTACGCCAGATACTTGCCATCGGGAGAAATTCGTCCGTCCAGAACAGGATTCTCAAGGGAATTCGAAGTAAGCTGGTGAATCTTCAGGTTCACCGACGATGGACGATCGGCGTTTTGTTGTCGCTGCCAGTAAAACGCGGTTCCGGCAAGAACTAGAGCCATTCCTGTCAGACCTACTACCCAAAGCTTCGTGCGGCGCCAAAACGAATTATCACGCACATTTTCCAGGTCTTTAGCGACTTCGGCCGACGTTTGGTACCGCTTCGTCCGATCTTTCTCAATCGCTTTGTTGATGGTTCGCTCAAGTCTGCTCGTTATGCCGGGATTCAGAATTCGTACTGAGACAGGCGTTTCGTTCAGAATGGCGTTATGCAATATTGGCGCGGTTTCTCCGTCAAATGCCGGTCTATTGGCACTCATTTCGTAGAGGGTCAGTCCGAAAGAGAAAAGGTCCGTTCGAACATCTAGTTTTTCGCCTCGGACTTGCTCTGGCGACATATATGCCGCCGTCCCGAGGGCCACTCCGGTACGAGTGAGAGTCAAAGAACTAGAATTCTTAGGCGGAAGTTTCTCATCCAAAAAAAAAGATCCTGGTTCCGATAGGTCCGCATCGTGGAGCTTTGCCAAGCCAAAATCCAGAATTTTGACCAGTCCCTGGGTGGTAACGAAGACATTCGCGGGCTTGATGTCGCGATGAATGATGCCCCTCTGATGCGCTGCTTCCAGGCCCTTCGCAATCTGAATCCCGGTTTCCAGCACACGGTCCACGGGCAGAGGGACTCTTGCAGAGGAAGCCTCAGCAATGATGTCTCGCAAGGTACGGCCCTCGAGCAATTCCATCGCGATGAAGGGCTGCCCATCGTGTTCCTCAACAGCATAAATTGTGCAGATATTTGGACTATTCAAAGCCGAGGCTGCTCGAGCTTCGGTCTCGAAACGCCGCAGGGCGCGCTCATCGCTGGCGAGTTCTTCTGGTAGGAATTTCAGGGCAACGCGGCGCCCGAGCTTGATGTCTTCGCCTTTATAAACCAAACCCATGCCGCCACCGCCTAGAATCTCTAAGATCCGGTAGTGAGAAACGCGCTTTCCAATGAGGTTCCTTGCGGCGGTTTGCGGCGAACTTGTCGAATGTTGTGACTGCAGCCATTGCACGGGGGTTTTCCATCGATACCCGCGTCGTACTAGCGTTTCGATAAACCTGGGACTATCTGCAGCGTCGCCCAGAGCCTGCCGCAGCCGATTCACAGCAACACTGATGCTGTGTTCGAATTCGACGATGGTGCCGTTGGGCCAGAGTCGCTTGCACAACTCTTCCCGGCCCACCACTTCACCAGGACGCTCGAGTAGCGCGACCAAAATCCGAAAAGATTGTTCTGCAAGCTGGGTAGCTTTGCCCTCCAGGTCGCGCAGTTCGGCGCTGCGAACGTCGAGCTCGAATCCGTCAAAGTGGGCGATCATTTCAGCAGCCCATCCCAACTAAATGCGGCAAGTTGAAGTGGATTCTAGCACCAAAAACGCAGGAACAGAATAACTCCGCGCTACTATTCGCGTCGATAGACGCCTGCAACTAAAGGATTTGCCGCTGAGATAGCAATGTGACGTGTTGGTGATGTCGTTTGCATTGAATGTGAGGACAGTCTTCCTCCAAAGTTCGCCCGACGGGGGAGGTCATCACCATGAAATTGCGTCAACCACGAGGATTCGCAGCGATTTGCTTGGCGGCACTGGCCCTTTCTTCTTGGGCTAGTGCGCAAGAAACAGCTCAATTCAGGCCAGAAGAAAGTCACAGACATAAGCTGAGGTATAGGCTCATCGATCTGGGGACGTTTGGCGGTCCGGGCAGTTTTTTCTCCAACGGAGCGGACGGGATCCTAAATGATCGTGGGGTCGCCGTGGGGTGGTCAAACACAGCGGAACCGGATCCTTTTGCACCCTTTTGCTTCGAGTCAAACTGTTTTGTGGCACATGCGTTACAGACACATGGCGCCTTCGTAGAGGATTTGGGAACCCTTCCCGGCGGCATCAACAGCCAAGCAAATTGGATCAGCGACAATGGGCTGATCGCCGGCGTGGCTGAGAATGGCGAAATCGATCCGACGGTTCCCGGCTTTCCCGAGTTTCGCGCGGTGCTCTGGCGAAACGACGAAATCGTCAACCTGGGGACCTTGCCGGAGGGTGGATACGAGAGCGTCGCAAGCGCAGTAAACAATCGTGGTCAGGTAGTCGGATTCGCCCTGAATACGATTCCAGATTCTTTCTCGCTTATCGGTTTCCCGACGCAGGTGCGCGCCTTCTTATGGCAGAACGGCAAGATGCGGGACCTAGGTACCTTGGGAGGCCCAGACGCAATCGCTGGCTTCATCAATGATCAAGGTCAGGTCACGGGGCCATCTTATACGCGAGACACTAACCCGAGCACTGGTGCTCCGGTCGTGCACCCGTTTCTTTGGCAGAACGGCACGATGATCGATCTAGGCTCACTCGGGGGAACGGATAGCGAACCAACCGGCCTAAATCAGTTCGGCCAAGTCGTTGGATTTTCTACCCTCAGCAGCGACAGCAAGAGCCACCCCTTCCTCTGGAGCAACGGCCACCTGCACGATCTCGGAACACTAGGCGGAAACAACGGAACCACTAATTGGATCAGTGATCGCGGCGAGGTTGCGGGAAAGGCAGATTTACCGGGGCCTATGCCTCAGTTGCACGACGCTGTCCTATGGAGCGGCGGCAGAATGATCGATATTGGCGTTCTCCCAGGAGATTCGTGCAGCAACGCATATTTTGTCAATTCTAGTGGTGAGGTTGTGGGTACCTCAGAAAACAAAGATCTTTGTTTGATTGGTGTCGGCGAGCACGCGTTCCTTTGGCAACCCGGTGAGCCGATGGTGGATTTGAATACACTCATCGCTCCGGGGGCAAACCTCCAACTGACGTATGCGGTTGCGATCAATGACCGTGGCGAAATCGCCGGATTCGGCGTGCCACCCGGCTGTGCCGTGGCGGACTACGAAACGTGCGGTCATGCTTACGTCTTGATTCCTTGCGCAGCAGAGAAAGATTGTTCGAATGCAACTTCGGCTGAGACATACGGTCCGATTGGTTCAACCCAAGGCGCAACGCATGGGTCGACAGTTTCCAATCGGAACACCAAGAGTTCTCTTCAGCGCTCAATCGGTGTTGCGCGCGGCAGAATCCAGCTGCTGAGACGGCAAACTACCCCGTCCGATTGACCGTCCGTTAGGGTTCCGATACTAGCGTCACCTCGGCTTAAAAATCGGGGTGGCGCTAGGCTTCGCTGTTATTACATTTGCCCAACGGAACTTCTAGCTATTAGCGGCGTGAACTCAAGACCGGCGTATTTGAAAAGCAACCACTGCTCGATGATTTTGGACATTTGGAACTTATAGTACGACGGAGGTCTGGCTCCTTAGGCGTCGGGATCACGTGTGTCAGCCGGCCTGAGGTCACCATCCATTTCCACCGTACCCATGGAGTAATCGCGTAGCCTTCGACGATTCCTCTCACCGCGCTATCCCCGGAGTCCGGGACGGCTCGGCACGGCAAGAGGGCCACGACCTAGGCGATTGATTTTTTCAGTGCAATAAACCCGAATGCGAGAAGTCCAACGCAAATCAGCATCAGGCTTGACGGTTCGGGAACCTAATGTTTTCTGTAACCGAACCTGCCAAAGCCCTTCGCCCCCTCAAAAAAGCGAATCCAAAGATCCCTGTTTTCGATGTAAAATTGTTTCTCGACTCGGCCGGCCTGGGGAGAAAAGTAGCCAAGTTTCGCGGAAAAGAAACCGTTTTCGTACAGGGCGATCCCGCGAAGCAGGTCATGTACATTCAGGAGGGCGGTGCGAAGCTTACTGTGGTGAATGAGACCGGCAAAGAAGCCGTTGTGGCGATCCTTGGGCCGGGCGATTTTCTTGGAGAAGGGTGTCTTGCAGGCCAGTCCAATTACCTGGTGACCGCGACCACAATTTCACCGACCAGCGTGCTGGTCATTGAGAGAGCCGAAATGATTCGCGCGCTCCACGAGGAACACGAGTTCTCCGACCGCTTCATCGCGTATATGCTTGCGCGAAACATCCGAGTCGAAGCGGATCTGATAGACCAGCTTTTCAACTCCAGCGAGAAACGGCTGGCGCGCACTCTACTGCTGCTTGCTCGCTATGGTGCGCCGGGCCATCCTCACAAAGCGCTTCCCAAAGTATCGCAAGAGATGCTGGCGGAGATGATTGGCACAACGCGGTCCCGGGTCAATTTCTTCATGAACAAATTCAGGAAGTTGGGCTTCATCCAATACAACGGCGAGATCCGCATCAACGATTCCCTACTCAGTGTTGTTCTGCACGAGTAAGTTAACTTTTCCCCCCGGTCAAATATTGCCGAAGGCAAGTCCCTCCGTCCGTGGCCGTCGTCGAAACGACAGAGGGCGTGCGCTTGCAGGTGTCATTCGGAAACGAGACCGCACTGATTTATCCGTGGCAGATGGTTCCATCAGAAGCTTAAGGCCCCTTTTGCCGTCCAAATATGAATGGCGCAAATAAAAAGAGGGAACGACTGGGTACGTTCCCTCTTTCTTTCGCGATGAACACCGCGGGGCGGCTTTGGGGTTAGTGGGAGATGTTTGCGGCAACGATCACGAGTTCGGGCTTGCTGTTGTTCTTTGCAAGCTGCACCTGCGCCTTGCTCATCCGGAGCTCGCGGCCTGTGGTATTGCCTTCAGTCCAAACCTGGTAGAGGAAATAGTTGTCACCCAAGCGCTGGAAAACCAGGGTGGTTCCATCGGCCGGTTGACCCTTCTGGCATGCGTTTGAGAGGGTCATGCCCTTCTCAGACTCGTCGGCATTATCAATGCGAATGGCGGCGCTGTTTTGGGACAGGGATTTAACAGTGTATTCACCAGCAGAGTAGGTGTGATCGCCAACGACAAAGTCGAAGGGGATGCTAGCCTTTACGTTGGTCGTCTGAGCCTGAGCGGCGGTCGCCAACAGCAGGACGGTCAAAGCGAGAAGGATAGAGCGTAGGTTTTTCATAAAATCTCCTTTTTGTCGGAAGCGAAGACCTGACTCCTGTTTGACTTTCCAACTGCCGACGCAGATAAGGAAAGCAGACGGAGGGCCAGACTCGTGTGGACGGCAGAAGGGGACAGGCCGGAAAGTAAAGTTCCAGATTCGATGGGAATTAGGCGCCGGGCCTGGAATCAGCCAAGGGGCCAAAGAAGGTAATTACACGCTTGGGCTAACCGAATGGTTAGTGCAGCACTCTCCTTTTGGTTAGGGCGGAAGAGTATTCTGACGGTCGCTCCGTCGCAGCCCCTGAACACGTCGTACGCACGATCTAAGCTACCCTTTCCGATAATCCGCAGCGCGCAGCTACTCCTTGCCTCTTCGAGCCACGGCAACGTCGATCAAGCGCCGTGTGAGCTTGGTCCTCGACATAAACGTTTCGATGTGTTCCTGTCTACTCAAGCAGTAAAATCTACAAGAACTGGTTGATAGACGGGCTCGCATCCGACCAGGATGCGGGCCCCTTTCTGTTTGGTATTCCGTACCTTCAACCGTTTTGAACTGCGTGGCGTAATAAGTCAGATAGTCGCGCCGTTGCACCCCAGGAGGGTAGAGGCGGCGCAGCAGGACATCGAACGCTGCAAGAAAAATGGGTGTTGCGTGCGGCTGAAGCTTGGAATTGAGAGCGGGGATGCCATGTTGAAGATAACGCTGGGCCAGTACGTGCGTCTAGTCAGGACACCCAGAATCCATTTGGGCACCGTTACAGCTTTCCGCCGCAGCGAAGCGAGTGTCGAGTACCTGTTCCATCACGATCCACGATTCGACGATAAGTTACCCGATTTTTGGGTGTTTCCATATGAAATCGAGGCGTGTGAACGGCCGACCAATTCTGAGGTGCTGGCAGTAAACAGGTTAATGAGGTAGCGAGGTCCCCGGGGCCCGAAAGCCGGGTGTAGTTCGCCAAAGGAAGGGCCGGGCTCCGTTTAGGACTTAATTGGACGGGAAATGAGGCACGAGTTCACGACGGCATGTGGCGTTCATCTTCTCAGCGTATCCGTTGTACTGCGCCTCGGAGTTTTGGGGCGACTCTTGGAACCGTGTCCCATGTCACAGACCTGCGTTTCCCATTTTGGTACTTGAAGATGGGGTTCCTCATGTAACCCGGGACAGAATTGCCCTTGAAACTCACTCAAGTTCGCTTCCGGGAACCCCGTTTGAAAGCGAACATTGGCTAGGTTAGATTGCCAATGCGCGACCTAATGAAGTGGAATATTGCTCTCGCCCGTCTGTCCAATTTCATCGAGAAGTTTCCTTCATGTCCCGACGAAGACCATATGTTCCAGTATCACGAAATCATCGGGCTCTTTGAAGAAGCCAGCGGAGATGAACTGTCCCGGTTCCGAATCACTCCTGATCGATTGAGTCCGAGAATTAATGATGCTTCAAGCACCCTTTGGCAATCGCTGTGTCGGTGGGAAATTGTCGAGTACGCGTATTTTAGTCATCAAATTGGCAGACTGATTGGATACGCTACGAACAAGCTAGCGGACAAGTGTAGCCAAGAGGCAAAAAGCAATGTTCGAGAATTTCGAGTGTGAATCGCTTGTGAAACTTCATCCCTGATGAGCTTCGACTACACAGGAGGTTTTACGGCTTGCGCACGTCATCTCAGCTAGAGCATTCAACAGTTCTCGAGAATCAACTTTGCTGGCCTTGCCCGACGTCCGTATAACTGCACGCCGGTGCCGTAACGCTCTATAAAACCGGCTGAGAGGAGATCAACATGGGTAATCCAATCACGGCAACAACGACGGAGTGGGAGAAACTCTTCCCCGGAAGCTATGAGTTAGTGCACGACGGATGGCAACTTGACGTTTGGCAATTCTCTGGTGCGCCAGAGAGTTGGTGGTATTGGAGTGCGACACGCGACGGGAACTACGCGGGCCATGGCTCGCAGTACGAAACTTCTGACGACGCGTGCGAGGCTGCCCTGAAGTTCGCGAACCTGACTCACTCCAACGTAGAAGACTCCATCTTCCTTTACGGCCCGTCCTAACTAAGACCCGGCGCGCCATCTACAAAACTCTGTAGCGCCGACCTGTTCTTTATGATCAGCGTTGATACGGTGACTTGCAGCCACTGATTCTTGCGGAAGTCCGCAAGCAAGCATGTTACGGTTTCCCGCGACAACCCAATCAACTGTCCGATCTCTTCGTGAGTCAGCGTCAGCTCCATCCGCACTTGCCCTTTCTCTTCCGAATAACTCGCCGCCAACTGAAGGAGGAATCGCCCCAGTTTCTCTCCAGCGGAATGCGGGAGATCGATCGTGCACATCTGCGCGATCGCCATATGATAGGTTTCACCCAATTGTTGCGCGACTCGAAGTGCTGCTTCTCCGTTGTCCTTCAAGAAAGTGAGAAAACTATTCCGTTTCGACTCATCACGGTAGAAATCTATGACTTCCTCTTGCGACTTGTGGGAAGAAGTGCCGTGACACGCCGCATCAACTCAACGCAAAGAAGTACCACTGTCCTTGCAGATTTCATGGCTGCGACTGCCGCGATTACAAACCGAAGAAAGCATGAAGGCCACACGCGTTACGAACGTACGGCCTCTATCCCCATCCCAACTAAGCCGGACATGTCAGAATTTACTGGACAGGTACATTTCAAGAGTCCACACTCCAGCTGACACAGTTGCCTGAACCACCAACTAGACTCGCGGGGTAATCTCATCCCGGTTAAGGGGCCGAACATATCCTTGTCCTGCCCCGCCTGTCCTCCGGCCCGCGAGGTTTTCAAATGGCCGACAAAATGTATTGGGCCACGAAATGTGCGAGATGCAACGGAATGGTCGGGTATCGAGACGTGAGATATGTAGTGAATATTGACGGAACCAAAACTCAAGAGGAATTACCGGTAGGAATTATAAGACAGCGTTGTGCTCACTGCGGGACGCTTAACGATCTCGGCATGCATCAGCTACGGCCAACTTCCATAAAGCTTATCGTCCCAAGGCTGCCTTAGAATAAACTTTGTGTACGCTATCGTTTCGCTGACGGTGAGTCAGCGTCACGACAGAAAACCCTCTTTGCTTGAACACTGCGTCGAGTTCCTGCCCATCCGCAAGGACAGGTCAGTTGGAAATCCAATTCTGGTTCCTCAGTGCGGAAATACGCATACACATCCTTACACTTCTCGCATTCGAAGGCCAAGACATAGACTAGGCGGCGATCATGCTTTTTCACTGCCGAACCAGCCATTAAAGGCCGGGGGACTCGGCTGCCTTATTAATCTGTTGACTGCCACCACCTCAGATTTCGTGGGCCGTTTAGAATACATCTGCAGCTGTCGGGCGGCAGAATCGTTGAGGCGACGATCAAGGCCGTCGTCGAAACGACGGAGGGCGCGCGCTTGCAGGTGTCATTCGGGAACGAAACGGCGCTGATCTATCCGTGGCAGATCGTCATAGAGGCTCGCTGACTTCAGAGAAAAAGTACTTCTAAGTTTTGGGATTATACGAAGTGCAGGCCCCCCACGCTTAAATCCTAGGTCACCACGGCAAGCGACATCTGCCGACCGTACTTCGTTTAGTGACCGAAGCGATCAGCAAAACATCGACAAGCATCAAGAGCAGGAACCGCAATAAGTTTTGCGGGATTCACCCGCAGAAGCGCGAACGTGGACTTCACCCAGCAACTGAAGGACTATTCTGGTGTCGTCTTGAAGCCCGGCAAGAGGTAGCTGAAAGGCCGGGGCAACTCCTCCTTCAAGTGCAACATTTTCAGGCAGTACTGGTAGGACTTGGCCGGTTTCGCGACAAACCAGACTTAGCAAGCCAGAATGTCCCAACGAACCTTCGGTTTTTTCACACCTTTGGTAGCCTACTTGGGTCTTTCCACCCATTGAGATGGCTCGTCGGGTTCGCCATCCCTGTTCTTTCATCGCTTGTAGGTAATTACCTTATGGCCCATTAATTGCCTCTCTCATCTCTGTTCGGCACAAAAGTTCTCCAGAGCTGCGGAGCTACGAATTTTGTGCACTTGGCAGGAAAACAGCAATGCCGATGAACCTCTCAAAGCTTTGGATTGCACGCAGCAAACTCGGTAATTGGGCGATGGAGCAGAGAGTCGCGGAGGTTCCGGCTGATCTCGCCTTGTGTGAATTTGATTGCAGCAAGAGCCAATGCTCTAGGGACGAATGGGTTGACTGTAAACGCCGCATTTCCAGAGCTGCCGGAGAACTCACGCCTTGCGTCCGGCAGGAACACGCCGGCAATGTTCGGACCATCGAAACCGATCGGGAACGGGTGGGTGCAACATGATTGGTCAATACGTCCGCATAGTCACTGCCCCGAATACTAGAATAGGGACTATCAAAGCCGCCCGTTTCGATAGAGAACGCGTTAGCTTTCTGTTTCATCAAGACCCACGACTTGCCTACACACTTCCTGATGTTTGGATGCGAGACTCCGAAGTTGAGGAGTGCAACCGGCCGACTGATGAACAGGTCGCGATGATCAACAACCTGACGATTCAGGACTACTGATTACCTCGACGAATCTCTTCGCTCGCGACTAAGTGTCCAAGTGGCAGACGAATCGTGTGTTCGGCCAACTCTCGAGTAGCCGACAATGCGGGAGTTATCGCAGTTCCGCACGATCGGCAAGTTGGGTGGCAGAATCTTGACGGCATCCGCGATCTCTTTCTGTTCGCGGGACTGGAGGGGGGAATGAGAAGTGGAAACAGCCACTTTGATAGTGTCTGTATCAAATCCACGGGTTCTTACGTTCCGTCCAAGATTCTGACCAACGAAGAAGTAATGGCAAACCTGCCAACGTCTCCGCAGTGGGTCTTCGAAAAATTGGGGATTCGCGAGCGGCACATCGCTGAACCAGACGAATTCACGTCGGATCTTGCTGCCCGTGCCGGACTGGACGCAATCGTTTCGGCAGGGCTTGAACCAAACGACATTGACTTGATCATCGTTTCCACGGCGACACCCGACCGCAAGATGCCCTCCTCGGCATGCATTGCGCAGAACAAGATGGGCATTCGCAACCGCTGCGCCGCGTTCGATGTCGCGGCGGTGTGTGCTGGGTTTGTTTACGGCATCACGATCGCAGGCCAATTCATCCAGAATGGTGTGTACGAGCGTGTGCTGGTGATCGGCGCCGATACCTTCTCCAAGGTCACGGACTGGAGCCGCCGCGACTGCGTCGTTTTTGGAGACGGTGCCGGTGCGGTGGTACTCGAGAGGAAGGATCGGGAGAATGGGCTCTTTTCAAGCATTCTCCTCGCCGAGGGCGAAGGAATGGATCAGTTCACTGTCTATCCCGGGGACGCCTACTTCACAATGAACGGAAAAGCGGTTTACCAGATGGCGACAACCTCGGTGCCCGAGTGTATTCAGGAGATTCTACGTATAAACGGGCTGGGACTCGAAGACGTCTCGATGATCGTTCCGCACCAAGCCACAGCTGGCGTCCTCAAGCGCATAGCCGAGGTACTCAACATCCCTTTTTCCCGGATACAGACGAACCTGGAGTCCTACGCGAACACCGCTGGAGCCACAGTTCCGCTGCTCCTGGACCAGGTAAACCGACGCGGTCTCCTCCGCGAAGGGGATCTTCTCTTGCTCGTGTCCATCGGCGCAGGATGGACCTGGGGCGCTAGTCTATATCGATGGTAAATTCCTGTCGTGCAAAGTTTACGGTCGAGAGAGCTGACATTGTTATGCAATCATGTTGGTCGTCGAAGGTGGCAAATTTACGGAAAACTGGAGTGGCTAATGCGATTCAGCTCGTGAAACAAACTCCAAGTCCTGGTATTCAGGAAGTTGGTCAGCGGAAACAAAAGTAAGATTCGGGTCGTTCGGTTCGCGTATTAAGACGCCGCCGCCAAACTCCTCAGCGTACCAAGTGGTCGCGGGGTCATCAGGGGCGCACGCGACTAGCTCGATTTCGGCAGGTCTGAGATGAAACAGCACGCAGTCGCCTTTCCTTATGTCCTCACCAGATTGATATCTTAGGGTCACCGTTAATTGAGCGACAGTCATAACTCCTCCTGAGATCAGACATCAAGTGGGACAGCTTCAGCGTACACCCAGCCAAAACCGTCGCATACGCTACACTGCGCAGCTCCCACGTACCCGGATGCAGCGCAAGTTAGGCATTCCTTCCAGCTGTCACCGATGGCCCTCCGGTTAGTGCCAAAGCATCTCTTCCCACTAACCATGCGCCCGCAATTTGCGTCGGTTAGCTCTATGATAAAGCCGGGCCCTCCGCAATTTGTACAGGACGTGACTGGCTCATGACGCTTCATGTTGCCCAGCAGGCAGGCACTCAACTCAGTCCGCCCACCATCCATCTTTCTTCTTTCAAGCTAGTCTTTAGTTTTGTAGGCCGCAAGATTAAAGATGGCTTTGCTAGTAGCACTGTTTGCTTTTCTGATTTAGTGGCACATCAGCAAGTACTGGGAGCAAGTTACGGATTTCACGGGTGGTCTCAATGGGTCGACGCAACACTCAGGTTGAACCCGACTTGCATTGAAAACAAAGGCTAAAATCGCTCGCTAGGGTTAGATCAGCCGGAACACTACCCTGGCTAGGTTTTGACCGACTCTAGCCAAGCAGATCGCTTCCCTAGGGTAAGCATAGTCGATGCAACGCATTGGATAGTGTCGCATCGACCATCTGAGCCGGCACGACTAACGGGACTTAACCGAATCTCCGAATCTACCAACGATTCTTGAGCAATTTGGTGGGCTATTGAAGCTTCGCGTATTCGGCCTTGGCAGCGATGAAAATCGGAATGTCGGGGTCGGCGTCTTTCCAAAGCGTAAGGAAATCCTGATACGCGGTTTTGGCCCGGATGGTATCGCGGGACAAGCATTCATGAAAGTTCCCGTTTGCAACAATTCTGTCTTCCGTAGAAGGATCGGAGCGGCAAGTGCCAGTTACGGGGCCTGCCAGTCTAAGGCGTAGATTTCCTGGGTGCCAGTGTTGCGAAGCAGAAGCGGAGAATCGTCGGGAGTCATACCGAGCCAGCTACCCCAGTAGCCGGTTTGCCGGAAGTTTTTCAGGTCCGCCACCCGCTCGAGCTTCCGATCGCGAATGCGTATTCGCATTACCGACGGCTGGTCCTCTGCATGCATGAAGTAAACATAGTCTCCATTTTTCGACCAATTGGGGAAACCCAGGCTTATGTTCGTGATCTCCTCCCACTTCTGGGTGGCAAAATTGAAAAGCATAAGGCTACGGCCATTGAAGGGCAACGCGATAAGATAGCGTCCGTCGGGCGACCAGCGGGGGGAGAAAAAACCCTTTGAGCCAGACAGCGTCGAGATTTGATTGGTCCTAATATCGAGGATGCGGATGGTAGTGTTGGGATCACCGAATGGACCGCCTATGGCAATTTTGGTTCCGTCGGGGGACCAGGTCGAGTCCCACTCCGCTTGGGGGTCGCCGGGTATCATTTCGCGCGGCGTTCCCCCCTGGGTCGCAACGGTGTACAACTTCGGTTTGGGGCCGGAAAAGTCAGGGAAAACGATCTGCTGGCCATCGGGTGACCAGATAGGCAGCACGGCGGTAAGCGGCGGATAGGTGAGCTGAAGTCGCTGGCTGCCGTCCAATTTGCTTCTCCAGAGCGTTCCCTCCGGGAAGCGGACATAAGCCACCCACTGACGATCTTTAGAAAAGGTGACGCTATCGGCTGAAATCCCAGAAAGAAATGGAACGAACTCCGCTGACCTGGTGTCATAGCGAGCCAACTCCCCACGCGCCAATGCTCCCACCACGAAGAGCTTTTTGCCATCTTTGCTGGGCAAAGGCGAGGAGAAACTCATCGGCCCAGAGGTCAACTGGACGGGTTGGCCATTGGTTTTTCCAAATAAATTTCCCTTTTCCGCGAGGGCCCAGATATTGCCTTCTGACTGAAAAACGAAATACCTTCCGTCGGGAGTCCATTGGCCGCAGCACTCTTCGTGAGGAGTGTGCCAGTCGGGAACTAGGGGGCGCAGGTTCGTCCCGTTGACCGAGACCTGGTAAAGAGGCCCAGTAGGCGTCACAGCCCCGATGTTGAATCGAATCACTGTCCCGTCCGGCGACCAGGCGGGATTGTTGGGTTGGTCTGCCGCGGAGACGAGCTTGTGGGTTTCGGAACCATCGCTCTTTGCCAGGAATAAGTCGTTTCCGTCGGCGTAAACAATGCGCTGGCCATCGGGAGACCAGGCAGCGGCCTGCCCAACGGCCTCTGCCAGTCTGCGAGGTGACCCACCGAGCACTGGCACTTCCCACAGCGATCCATGGAATTGGGTCAGGCCCACGAAGTCCGCCACAAGCAGGGTTGCCCCGTCGGGAGAAACTGCAAGCAATGACATAGTCGGTGCGGGAACCGAGACCTGCGCCACCTCCCCACCGGAGCTGGACACCTCCGCGACGACAGGACTACCCGACGAGGGAAATTCATTAAAGAAAAGGCGTGACCCGTCCGTACCGACCAGAGCCTTTGGATTACCGTCGTGAGTGACCGGGACGTAGTCTGATACCTTGGGCGGAGGGAGAGGGCGAGACTGCAGATAGAGGAGGGACGCGATGACGAGAAGACCCAATCCGCCAGCAGTGAACGCCCAACTCTTCCATTTAGTCCGCCCGGTTTGGGAGACGCCCGTCTCACGCCGCAGGCTATCGGTCCCGGCCACCGCTGAAAATTCAGCACTCCCCGCAGATGGGGTAGCGGCGGAGCGTCCCGAATCCGTGTCCCGCTTCAGCCGTTGGAGGTCGGCTCGCATCTCGGCTGCAATCTGGTAGCGCAGATTTTGGTCTTTCTCCAGAGCCTTGTTGATGATCCGTTCCAGTTCAGGCGGTACGTCGGGATTCAGCCGCACCACGGATGTGGGAGCCGCGTCGAGAATGGCTTTGAATATGACTCCCGAGCTTTCCCCACGGAAGGGCAACATCCCTGTTGCCATCTCGTACAAGACCGCGCCGAAGGAAAACAAATCGGTGCGGCCATCGAGTTCCTTGGCTCGCACTTGTTCCGGCGACATGTAGGCGACGGTGCCAAGAGTCGTACCGGGGCTGGTAAGATGCTTTTCTATGTCGAGAGTCGTGGCGGTCGGTTCTGTTCCACTCACAGGTTTGGGAGGGATTTTGGCCAAGCCGAAGTCGAGAATTTTGGCGTGGCCACGGTCAGTGACAAATATGTTGGCGGGCTTTATGTCGCGATGAACGATACCCTTGGCGTGCGCGGCTTCAAGCGCATCGGCGATCTCGATGCCGAGTGAAAGAAGGTTGTCTAGTTCTATGGGACGCCCAGCGATGCGGTGCTTCAACGTCGCGCCTTCCAGATACTCCATGGCGATGAACGCCTGCCCGTCCTGTTCGCCGATATCGTGAATTGTGCAGATGTTGGGATGATTCAGTGCGGATGCGGCCTGTGCTTCGCGTTGGAAACGAGCGAGTGTCTGAGGGTCTCGGGCAACTTCCTGCGGCAAGAACTTTAGCGCAACGAAGCGGTGCAGCCGTGTATCCTCGGCCCTGTACACCACACCCATACCGCCACCACCGAGCTTTTCGATGATGCGGTAATGCGAGATGGTTTGACCGATGAGCGAGTCGGTGCCTAACATGTGCGCTCATGTTAGGTTGAGCTGGAGGGCAAGTCAACGAAGACAAACTGCTGGGGTCCCAGTTTCGCTCCGATTAGCACTTGCAGAACCTAACTTCAAAAATGCTGACAGCGGATTTGTCGAAGAACGGCGCGTTCGACGGCAGGCGGGAGACTCACCCAGATCACAGCGACACTTGATTCGGGTCAATTCAGGGGGATTCTAAAAAGATTCCTCTGGACCGTCTGCCGAGAGTAAGCGTAGGTGGAAGGATTGCGACCGGCAGCGAAAATCGACAGCCCGGTCATATCAATGACAGAGACAACTTTCAGGCCTTTAAAGTCTTCGGCAGACTTTATACCTGATGATGGTAGAGCGGGAAACGAGTTTCCCGCTGGAAGGGCGATTACGTATACTTTTCCGCCACCCATGTCGCCGACCCCACGTAATCTAAAGTAAAAGAATTTGTCACCTGGTCCCCAACCCACCTCGCAGAAATCGCAGATGCGAATCTTGGGACCTCCTCGCACAGGTTGGGCTATTAGCGCGGGATAACGCATCAGCAGCCACTCCCCGTCGGGTGAAACCCCAGAGAAGCCCGGGGCGGATTCGGCGCCTATTCTTTGAGGCTTCTCGTCATTCAATTCTAAGCGGTATACGACGTTCGAGTCTCCCTCTCTCCCCCGGAAGACAAGAGTACCCGCGGGACTGAAAGATGGTTGATCTGACTCGATCGAGCTAACTTGCTGCGGTGGTGTGCGGTGGTCGAAAGTGGCTATCCAAACGCGTGAACTGCCTTGTTCATTCAGGGAGGTGAACACGACGCGTTTTCCGTCGGGCGCAAGATCGAAGTCCCTCATAAGAATACCCGGTAAGACGCTCTCCGTGTGACCAGACTCCAGGTTCGCCATCCAGAGTTCTCCAGAGTTAGAGGGAGGCAAACCTTCCTTACGATTGAGATAGAACAGATTCTTGCCGTCGGGAGAGAAAACGGAACGCGCTAGACCCGGCAAGGCAGCGAATCCCTCGGAAGAAATCTGCCGATCACCGTTGGCATCGTGCAGCCAAACGCTGCTCTGCCATATACCCACGGAGGTCACGAGCGAACCACCGTCCGGGGTAACTGCAATGCCTTCTTGCTCCGTGGGCCCGAATGTGATTTGCTCGGGCGAGCCGTTGGGAAAGCGTTGGCGCCAGAGGTGAAATCCGTCTCCGGTGTCTGCGCTGAAGTACATCCATTTATTGTCGGGAGACCAGGCGGCATAGGTGCACTTTGCTTTTTGGGGCCCCGCACCGGTACCTGCGGAACTTCCGTCGAAGGGAAGCAAGCGGCAGGGTTGCCAATCAATCTTGCCCATTTCAGAAACAAGGACCCACTTGCCGTCGGGAGAGAGCCAGGAGCGGTGTGCCATACCGCTCTCGTAGGCGGGCACATACACGTCACGCTCCCCGGCGCGGCTCTCCTCTGCAGTGACCAGCGCCATGTGCACGCCGGTTTTGATTTCCGAAAAGAGTACGCGTTGCTTGTCAACCCAGGTGAGCGCTGCAGCGTTGGGCAGTGTCTCCCTCGGCTCTCCGCCTAAGACAGGAACAATCCAGGTGTTCCATCCAAAGTTGGTGTCTGTCGCTGTATAGGCGATGCGCGAACCATCCGGCGAAAAAACCGGAGCCATTTTCGGGAGGGTGTCGTGAGTAAGTTGAACGGGCTGGCCATCCGGCAACATTTTTACATAAATCTGTCCGGGCGTGACAAACGTTTCCGGACCGCGAATGAAGGTAATCATTCGTCCATCGGATGAGAGTGCGGGCGAAACTGCGGAATCGGCGAAATGGGTGATCTGTACCCATGTGGCGCCCGGGTGAGCACCCGTGCGACGCAAAAGAAAGAACGCAAACCCTACAACCAGTAGTCCGACGGAAGCAACGGCGAGGGCGACGAGCCGGGTATTTCGTGAAGCCGCAGGGGGAGGCGAATCGAGACCCACTGCCGTCCAAAATCTGTGCTCTCTGATGAAGGCGAACAGTCCGCGCCAGCTCCTTTCTTTTCCCGGATATGACGTAGCGCTACCGGACTTTTCCGACAGCGCATCCAGAGCAAACGCCATGTCTGAAGCTGACTGGAAGCGTTGCTCCGGTCTCTTCTCCAAGCAACGATTCACAACCCGCTGCAGCCCCGCCGGGATATTTGTCGTGACCTGCGAAATTCCCGGTGGGTCTTCGTTCAGAATCGCCGTCATCGTCTCTGCGGAGGTCGGCTTCTGAAATGCTCGTTTTCCTGCCAGCATTTCATACAGAATCGCGCCGAAGGCAAAAATATCGGCCCGATGGTCGGCCGTCTGTCCGCGCACCTGTTCCGGCGACATGTAGCCGATCGTGCCCATCACCATTCCCGCTTCGGTTCCCTCGGTGAGCGTCAGTGTGCTGTACTCCGAACTGGACTGCGGTTGTGTCAGCTTTGCCAGTCCGAAGTCCAAAATCTTCAGCCGTCCGTCTTTGGTGACGAACAGGTTCTCCGGCTTCAAATCTCGATGGACAATCCCTCGCTCATGGGCTGCGGCCAGCCCACGAGCGATCTGGACGCCATAATCAATCGCCTTGCGTACCGACAGACGACCCCGTTTAACTTGCTCCCGAAGCGTTTCTCCCTCTAACAGCTCCGAGACCAAATACGGTGCACCCTCATAGGTGCCCATCTGAAACACCGCAAGGATATTCGGATGGTTCAGTGCCGCTGCTGCTCGGGCCTCCAGTTCAAAGCGCCGCAGCCGGTCGGAATCAGTGGAGAGAAAAGATGGCAAGACCTTGATCGCCACGTCGCGCCCGAGTCGCGAATCGCGGGCGCGATACACCTCGCCCATGCCGCCGGAACCTAGCAGCGACTTAACCTCATAGTCTCCCAACTTTTTCCCCGGAGTGAGCGTTACTCGCAGCGTGGATGATTGCAAGAAGCCAGAGCGCACGTCATCCCCGGAGGCGAGGAGGGTTTCGACCTCCTGCCGCAAGGACTGATCGGACGAACAAGCACTATTCAGAAAGGCGGAACGCTCGCTCGGCCCCAGTTCCAGCGCTTTTTCCAGCACATCGCGAATTTGTTGCCAGCGCTCTGGCGTCATGCGTCTGTAGCCTTAGCCATCTGATGATGCAGCCAAAGCCTGGCCGTAGCCCAATGCCTCTTCACTGTGGTTGGTGAGAGATTCAGCGCACGCGAAGTTTCATCGATGGAGAGGCCGCCGAAAAATCTCAGCTCGACAATCCGACTCTGCTGCCGATCAAGTTTGGCCAGTTCGTTCAGAGCGTCGTCCAGAGCGACCATGTCCACGCTGCGGGTCTTGAACGCCACGGTGTCATCCAGCGTCAATCGGTAGCCTCCATCCCGCTTGGCGGCGTTGCGGCTGCGAGCGTACTCGACGAGAATCTGCCGCATCAATTGGGCACAGATGGCTAAGAAATGTTCACGGTTCTTGAACTGAGTTGTCCCTTGTCTCTCCAGGCGCAGATAAGCCTCATGCACCAGGGCGGTGCTTTGCAGGGTGTGGCCAGGACGTTCCTTCTGCAGATAACGATGTGCGACCCGTCGGAGCTCGTCATAAACGAGAGGAATCGTGGCGCGCAACGCATCGTCGTCACCGACGTGCCAGTTCGCCAGTAATTCGCTGACGGTCTTGGGAGGAAGCTGCGACAACTAGCCCCCAGCGCGGCGCAAACGAATCTCCGATAACAGGAGGTTAGCCAGACCCGGCACCGATGTCAACCGATTGAAAGCACGTGAAACACGTGTAGATCGCCCTGTCAGCACAGGGCTTCTCACCGCTGGGTATGGGGTATCAATAGATTTTCGTCTTTTCTGGACCAATTCTCCGAGGAATTTCGCTTTAGTAGATGACTAGGCCTTGACTGCTGCTATTGACAAACTTGTGCATGACGAACTTCTTGAGGAGTTGAGGACGGGTCAAAAAAAAAAACAAAAAAAATCCGCGAAAAGGAGAGTTTAACTATGAAGTACAGAATCAGCATTCTGGGTGCGCTGGCACTGTGCCTGTCGCTAAACGCCCACGCTCAACTCGACAACCAGCGAGGTATGGTGGCGTCATCGGCTGTGGACTGTTACTTCGTTGGCCGGGCGTATCTGAACGCGACTGGTCAGGGTCAGGTGGTCGGTTACTTCACCAATATCAAGGGCATATCGGGCTCTCTGTTCAACGGGAGTCCAAGCGAGGCAACTGCCTTTTTCACCTTCCGGTCCGATGTATTTTCGCTGACGCCGCTTCCCGCCGACGGGGACGTTGGACTGAATTTTGTTTCTGCCGGTACCTTTAGCATTTATTACAACGCTAATCCGAATGGTGACTGGAGCAACCCGAACACGTTTTCTGATGGCCAGCTCGTCGCCAGATTCTCCAGAGACGAAACGCTATTTCTCCAGATTGGACCGGTCAGCCAGCATGTGCTGACCGAAACGCTGCTCTCCAGCCAGAATTTCAGGTTTAATAACCAAACGTACAGTTTCATTCACCTTACGCCTGACGGAATCACACTAAATGAATTCGTAAGCAACACGTCTCTGCTGGGAACAAGCGACTTTCCTTTCGGTCTGGCCTTTGCCGGAAACGGGGTTGCCATTTTGAGAAAGGAATGAAGTATATGTCTCTGGCGAATTGTCATTTCGCCCATGATTCCTAGATTCCTCAGGATTCCCCTCCCGGCGACGATTCTGCGATGGGAAATCTGGTCGTTCTTTTCATCCTGTGGTTGGCTAAAGCTTCAGCCGAGACCCAAGACGGGGCAGTTCTTGGTAGAGTAGGCCTGGAGCAAGCAAGAAGACTCTGGAGGGCACCCACCCGAGTGAGCGTGGAGCTCACATAGTATAACTATAAAAGACCGGCGGAAAGTCGATCCGGACTAGACCGCTCGATTGTAAGGATGGCGCAGCCCCCCCCGAGTCGCTCCCGAGAAAGGACCCGAAGCTTCGGAACGAATCCTGCCGTCAGGTTCCATGTATTAAGCAACGAAGCACTTTGTTGAGCAGATTAGTCCTCCGTCGGTAGCCCAAGTAGCCCAACTGAGGGACTGAAAATCAGCGTCTTTCCCGGTAAGCGACACCAAACAAGGCATTTAGATTTTGCATTCTTCGGCTGTTAACCGAAGGGTTGCATCAGGCTGCTCCAATTGGACTCCATCTAAGAATTACGAGAAACGTCAAATTGCCGCCACGGTCTGTCGAGTCGCGACGACCGCTGCTTGATGGTACAAGATTGGTGCAAGATTTTCGAAATATTGGTAGCGCTAACGGGAATCGAACCCGTATTTTAGCCTTGAAAGGGCTACGTGCTAACCGTTGCACCATAGCGCCACCGCGGGAAATGCAATCTCAAATTATACGGGAAATGGACAGTTTGCGCCATGCGGGCGATGAAGTTACAGCGGTTTCGGAATTTCATAGGACTCTAGGAGAGAAGGAGCGGTGGAAGTAGTATTTTTTGCACACGTACGAAGTGTGATGAAACGGGTCTATTTTCAGACAGATCTTGTAGCTCGAGGTGGTGGCCTCCGGATGGGTTTAGCGATGGGGCGTGCTCGTATGCGGAAAGTGGGGACATCCAGTTTTTTCGGTTGGGTGTCAGCTGCTGTCGGCGGCACGCGGGCGGGAAAGACTGAGCCACAAGAAGAGCAGCAGCTGGGCGCTGCTGTGCACCGGATGTTTGCCGCGATGGAGGTACCGGAGTCGGTAGAGTCGTTCGATGGTCAAAGCCAGCATAGTAAGGAGCCAGCCGATCAGCAGACTGTTGGCATGATGATGACAGATGTGCTCGAGGCCGTGACGGCTCTTGGCGTCATTGAAACCTTGGTTCTCGATCTCCCAGCGGCTCTTGGCCATGCGGAACAGAGCCTGAGGGCCCACCGTGGAGTAGGGAAAATTCGTCAGCCAGTAGGCTTCCACCACCCTGCCGTCCGGCTTGTGCTGGCGATAGAAGAACACGCGAACCGTTTCCCAGCGGAGTGTATTCCAGGGATCGAAGTCCTCCGCATCCCATAGTTCCACACGATCCGCCCCATACTGAAAAACCGTGGCGGGAGGCCCAGCGGGAAAACGTTTCTGGGCGGCGGCCAGTAACTCCGGCAGATTGTCTTTCAGCCGTGCCACCACTCGGAGACCGAGTTCGCCTGCGGTATGTAGGAACGGTGCGGTAGCGAATTCTCCATCGACGACCACATACTGCGCAAAGCGTTTTCCCACGCTCGCGACTACCCGCCGCAATAAGCGTTGCCCGGCGGCGTACTCGCTATCGCCAGGTCCGTAAGGTTCCCCATCGCAGGGCAGAGACAGGCCGGTTCCCACCACGCTAATCATCACGAAAGAATGTTGATAGCCCAGGATCTGTTTCGCCGCGTTCTGCTTTGGCCGACAGAGGTTGCAGCCCTGGTTGGTTCGCCATCCCGCACCGGTGCCGTCGAGGGCCAGGCCGATCCAGCGACAATCATCAAAAGCCTTGTTGCGCTTGGCGCCGCGGATGAGGGAGAGCAGGGCTTGCCGCGTCGGGCCAGGATCGAGCCGTTCGGTGAAATAGCCCAAGGTATCGTCACAGAACGGAGCTGCGATGGAGAGCGTTCGTCGCGCCGAAGAACGCACCAGCGCCTCGACCGCATGAAAACTCGACTGCCGGAGGATTTGGCCGATCAGCAGAGCCCAGAGCAGAGCCTGCGCCGGAATCTGGGGTTGTTGCCGACCGTCTCCCGGATTCTTGAGGTATCGTCGGAGGCGAAGACGCCGTGTCACAAAGTGCAGCAGATGACGTGGCGTCGAACAGTTCATTTTTTCTTTTTCTTGTGCTTCTTGCGATGTTGGCGCTCCAGCACGAGCAGTTGTGCGTTGGCCGCCAATACTTCACGGACGGCATCTTGAAACTCCCGTCCCTCCTTGACCCGGCGCCGCACCTCTTCGACCCACTCCTTGGGGATGTGCTGAACACGTTTTTTCCCCCGTACCATAAAGGTCAGCGACCAGACCGGATGGCCTCGGTCATCGGCACAATGACAGGTGGGCTTGCCGCAGCGTAGATGCGAGAGAGAGAGGGAGCCAGGGAGGGCATCGGCGGGAATCGGGAAACGGCGCAGCAGCTGGAACTTGCGCTGGCGCAATCGGGAAGCGAGTGGTCCTTCACCTCGATGAATCATCTTAATGTATAGATACCATAAGATACGACACGAATCAAGCAGAGTCTACGAATGCGAAAATAGGAGTCTACTGCGGAAGGGTCGCCAAGGGAGATAAAAGAGCGATCTGACGATGGGGGACAGGCTAACCTATGTCAATCTTCCGAAACGGCTGATGAAGTTACTGAAGTTACAACGATTCCGCAACGAGCAACGGGTGGCGAGGGAAATAGGTAGGTTAGGGGCAGGATAACGCGTTTTTAGGCGTGGAGGCCGAGAGCCAGGAGATTCGCACTGCGTTTTGAGAGGAGAAAAAGGGCGGCAGCGCCGCGCGAACAGCCACGGGCAGAAGGACCTCCTTGCAGGTCCCCAGGATGAGCAGAGGTTCTGGAGGAAACGCGAAATAATCTCAGGGCGACATGCCGACGGGAGTCAGTTCGCTATAAAGCTCGGCGGCGATGAGTCGAGCCCAGAAGATTTGAGTTTTGCCCTTTCGTGCGGCAGGCTTCACATTCAAGGCCAGAAAAGCATGAAAGACGTTATAAGCAAGGAAGGCTACGAGCAAGAAGCACTCGATGGCGCCGGGCTTGTGCATGTAGACATGATCGGAGTGCCATTCGTTGGCCAGCTCGTTGAAGCCATAATTCTCGATATCCCATCGCTGGTGTCCCAAACGGACGACCTGCTCGACGGGAACGGTAGGCGATAGCGTCGTCACCCAGATCCAGTCACTGCTTTGCGGATCGTCCCGCTTATCGAGTTGCCGGCGTACCGAGTAGGTTTCCAGAGAACGAACGACACGCACCGGGGTTTGCACCTGCGGCCAAGAGAGCAGGTCCGGAAAATCCCACCAGCAGCACTGGCGAGATCGGTAGCGACCCGGTTGCGGCGCTAGGTGCTGGAACAATCCCGCGACATCCTGATACAGATCGCGTCGTTCATCCTTGAGAACGGCCAGTGCGTGTTTGCCATGAGCCAGGAGAAAATTGAAAAAAGGAGCTTGAGCGTAGAGTGCGTCGGCCAGCACCAAAGTAAAGGCGCGCGGATAGGCAGGGATCACGCGCGTCAATAAACGCAGCGCCGTTTGCACTTCATCTTCTCCAGGTCGTTGCGGCTCCTGATCCAGGAGCAAACGAACCGCCTCACGTCCCGGTGGCGCACCGGGCAGCAACAGCAATGTGACTTGCCGGTGATAAAACTGAATGCGATCGCCTTTCTCTCCATGAATGGTGCGCTCTAAGCAACCGGAACAGTGGCGCAAGTAACTCGCGTGGTTTTCGTGGCCGTCCAGAACCACGACGCCCAGCCCGTAAAGATCGGGTAGCGCCTTGTTGCGTTTCAGACGTTCATAAACCTGGTGTATCCCCTGCCGCAGCCCGTCGGCGTCCAGTAGTGCATGGACCCGCCCTAGAGTGTCTGCGCTGCAGGCGGGCTCGGCCAGCCAACTCTGCCAAAAGTGGGCCCGGCCACCGATCTGGGCCCAGGCGTTGATGCTGCCCATGCGGGCCCAGAACAACACTAAAGCCGATTTCACGACCGCCGCCGCGGGGATGCGTGGTTCTAATCTCCGATCAGAAACCTGCGTGAGGATATCTGCAGAGAGAGCGAAGATTTTTTCCGAGTAGGCAATCAGGCGGCGGAGAACGTTTATCGTTTCCTTTCCCGAAGACGTTTCCATTCCAACTCGGAAACTTCTTCGATGAACTGCTGCATGTGCTGGTAACTGCTTACGGCTTGGCGAACCCGTTGTTCCCATACCTTGGGAATACAGATCTGGCGTGGTTTCCCCGCGTGACTCTGAACTAAGTACAGGGACTTGTGTGGATCGCCTTGTGCACAATGACAGTTCGACTTACCACACTTGCGAAAGCGTTCGGAGAGGGTGCCGCGAAGAAACCATTGGCTGGAAGCCAGCTGCGCGACCCGAGAGCGAAATTTGCGTTCGGAAGGCGAGAGGCTAGAGCGATGAAAAGCAGAATCAACTGGTTTCTTCATCTGGGATCAATATACTATCTCAGATTAAGCCGGATGTCCACACACAAAATGCAATGCGAATTTGCTCAGTACCTCAAAAAGGGGCCAACGATAGGGGAATCAAATACTTGGATTACTCAGAAACTTCGTTGCGGAACCACTGATGAAGTTATCAGTTTTAAGTTATCAGTTTTAAGTTTCGGACAAGGCATCCCTGAGCCTGAACCATGTGCAGGGGCTATCTTTAACTTAAGACTGAAAACTTAAGACAGAGAACTTCCTTACCTCTTGCGATCTTCCCATTCTTCGTGCCAGGCGGTCTGGATGGCTTCAAGTTTGCCTTCGTTGGATTTCATAGGGTCGCCGGCAAAACCCGGCAATTCGGTCACCCACTTGTGCAGGTCAGTAAAGCGGACCGTGTAGGGATCGACGTCAGGATATTTGTCCGTCAACCCGATGGCGATGTCTTCGATGTCGTCCCAATCAAAACTCGGCGGCATTCTTAATGCTCCTATTCGTAAGGCGCCCGCTACAAAACCCAGCTAGCGTTTCAATTAGTGGTCCAGTTCCTTAGCGTAGTTCTTGTTCCACTCAGGAATTTCGACGACGATATCGGTGGTGCCGTCGGGAACGGTCTGGCAACCCAGACGGGATTTAGGGGTAATTCCGGGAGCCTCGTCGAGTTCGTCGAGTTCCGCGTCGGTGGCTTCATTGCACGATTCCAGGCCTTCTTTCACCATCACGTGGCAGGTCGAGCAGGCACACACGCCACCGCAAGCGTGGTCCAGTCCCATCTTGAAGCCTTCGGAAATATCCAGGATGCTGCCGGGCAGGCCGTTGTGGCCGTAAGGAAATTTCTCGGGATCGACTTCCACCGTCTTGCCGCTTGGAAGAAATGTCACCTTGAATTTCCTGGTGGCCTTCTTGTATTTCACTTCTTCGATATAAGGATTGCTGCCGCCCATAAGTCTCTCCCTAAACCTCAGCCAGTTTCTTGCCTTCGAGAGCCGACTGCACGGCTGAGTTCATCAGCAGTTCGGCCAAGTGCTCCGTAGCCCGGTTCAATTCATCAATTTTTTGCCGAATCAGTTTATAGTCGTTGCCTTTCACCGCTTCCTGCAATGCCGCGATCGAAGCTTCGATTTTTGCGCGTTCGGGCGATGAGAGCGCTCCCGCGTTGGGGTTACTCTGCGCCTTGGCGGTGGCACCCAGAATGGATTCGGCTTCCGTGCGCGCTTCGATCACCTGGCGCTCCGCAAAATCCTGTTCGGCATATTCGATGGACTCTTCCAGCATACGCTCGATGTCCGCATCGTTCAGACCGTAGCTTGGCTGCACTTCGATGGTGTGTTGTTCGCCGGTGCGAATGTCTTTTGCGGCGACCTGCAGGATGCCATTGGCATCGATGAGGAATTTCACTTCAACGCGCGGAAGTCCCGCCGGGGCCGGAGGAATGCGCAGCGTGAATCGCGCCAGCGAGCGGCAATCCTTGGCCAGTTCGCGTTCGCCTTGCAGCACGTGGATGTCGATGCCGGTCTGGTTATCCACGCCGGTGGTGTAAAGTTCCTGCGCGCTGGCCGGAATCGTGGAATTGCGCGGGATAATTTTGGCCACCGCACCGCCATAGGTTTCAATGCCGAGGGAAAGCGGCGTAACGTCCAGCAGCAGCATGTTCTTCACGCCGTGATCCAGGATATTGGCTTGTACCGCGGCGCCCAACGCCACCACTTCGTCGGGGTTGAGTTCCGTGTGGGGCTTGCGGTCAAAGAATTCCTGCACAGTGCGGCGAATCAGCGGCGTACGTGTGGTACCGCCGACAAGAACGACTTCATCGACCTCATTGGGCTTCAGTTGCGCATCCGCCAACGCCTGCTTGACGGGACCCATAGTGCGATCAACGACTGGCCGGATCAACGCCTCAAAGGCGCCACGCGTAAATTCGTGGACGAACGTCTTGCCGTTCGGCAAAGGAAAAAGCAGCGTGGCGGAATTCGCGTCGGAAAGCTTGTGCTTGATGGCGATGAGTTCCTTGCGCAGTTCCTGAGCAATTTCGCCATGGGGCGAGAAGTCGATCTGATCGGTTTGCAGAATCTGTTCGTGAACGAAGGCTTGTAGGAGATTGTCGATGTCGTCGCCGCCGAGATGGGTGTCGCCGTTTGTAGAGAGGACTTGGTAGATGTCGCCCTCGCCGGTGGAGATGAGCTTAAGGATGGAAATATCGAAGGTGCCACCACCGAGATCGTAGACAGCGACTTTACCGCGTTGCTTCTCGTGCAGGCCGTAGGCCAGCGCCGCCGCGGTCGGCTCGTTCACCAGGCGCACGACTTCGAGGCCCGCGAGTTTGCCGGCATCTTTCGTGGCTTGACGTTGCGCATCGTTGAAGTACGCCGGGACGGTGATCACCGCGCGGTCGATTGCTTCATTGAAGAACGATTCAGCCCAGTTCTTCAGTTCGCGAAGAATGAAGGAAGAAATCTCCGGCGGAGTGAACACCTTGTCGCCAAGCTTGACGCGAATTACGTGGTTACTCGAGGGATCGATGCGAAACGGGAACAGCCGCAATTCGCTCTGCACATCGGAAGGACCGCGACCCATCAAGCGTTTCACGGAATAGATGCTGCGTTCCGGCTGCGTCAACAAGCGGCGGCGCGCCGGTTCGCCAACAATGATTCCGCCATCGGCATCGATGCTGACTACCGAGGGACAAAGGGTGCTGCCCGACGGGCCCGGAATACAGGTCGGCTGTCCTGTTTGTGGGTCAACATACGCCACCAGGCTATTGGTCGTTCCGAGATCGATTCCGACGATTCTTCCCATACAAGTTTTCAGTTAACAGTTTTAAGTTCTAAGTAACCCACGCCCAAGACGCTACAGCTACAACAACTCCTTCTGGACGTTTACTACCAAATTCCGAATATAGGAGCGGCGATTGAGTAAATCATTGAGCTGGCTCATCACCCGCTTTTTTGCATCCCCGTCCGCGTTGGCATCGAGCGCTTGATCCCATTTGCGGGCGGCGAGTTGCAACTCGCCATCTACCGCTTTTAATTTTTCTCCGAACCTTTGTTCCGCCGCGGTTAAACGCTGGCGAAGAGAAGCAATATCGCTGCCCACGGCTTTCGCTTCGCGCAATTCATCCAGAGACTCGTTGAGTTCGAACACTTCTTCAAGCAATTCCGGAGGAGCTTGCTGCTTGGTTTGCCCTTCTTTGCGCATCCCTTCGATGGCCAACAGGTATTCCACGCGCGAGACGGGATCACGCAGCGTGCGGTACGCATCGTTCAACTCACTACTGCGCTTCAGCGATATCTCACGCTCTTCCGAGGTGGCATTCACAAAATTGTCGGGATGAAGCTTCCAGCTCAGTTCCAGGAACTTTTGTTCGAGCATGCCCATATCCAACCACAACCGGCGCGGCAGTCCGAGCATGAAGAAATAGTCGCTTTGCTCAGGAACTTGCAGCACTTTGCCGCAACCCTGACAAAAATGCGTGCCGATGGTGCGCTCGTGGCAGTTCCAGCACACTAGAGGAGGATTCGAGATGGGAAGTGGCGTGGCCATAAACTCTCTTCAAATTCCGTCGGCTTCAGAACAAAAAAAAGTGGCTGGCAATTGCGGTGGCCAACCACTTGTCCGACCGAGCTGAAATCCACTCAAGGCACAGACGGAAAGCTGTGCGACCGTTACGCCGTAAAGCTGCTCCCGCAGCCGCAACTTCTGGCGGCGTTGGGATTCTGAAACACAAAACCTTGGCGCATGAGCGTCTCTTCGTACTCAAGCGTCGTGCCATTCAAATACAGCAAGCTCTTCGGGTCGACAAAGATGCGCGCACCGAATTCCTCAAAAACCTTGTCGCGGTCGCGCGCCTGCGTATCCAGCCTCATGGCATACGACAGACCAGAGCATCCGCCGCCTTGGACACCAACACGAAGTCCGCCGGTCTCTGCGGAGACACCTTCCTTGGCAAGCAGCGCGATGATCTTTTTCGCGGCATGTTCGGAGAGGTGAATCACCGGACCAGCCTTGGTTGTGGTTGGAGTTGTAACCTCCGTCGTCATAATGCGCTTCCTGACACCTTCCTGGAGCGAATCACTCGACAGCATCCTCCGACGGTCAACTTGCTGCCGCCGGGAGGACGCCACTAACGCCACGCAATCCTTCGCTCAGTGCGAAGATTTCTCGTGCGCGGGAACTTCTACTCCGTGCTTTTTCTTCCAATCGCCGATGGCCGCCTTGATGGCGTCCTCCGCGAGCACGGAGCAATGAATCTTAACCGGAGGAAGAGAGAGCTCGCGAACGATGTCCGTGTTCTTGATGGAGAGAGCCTCTTCGACGGTCTTACCCTTCACCCATTCGGTGGCCAGGGAAGAGCTGGCGATGGCCGAGCCGCAGCCGAAGGTCTTGAACTTGGCTTCTTCAATGACATTCGTCTCCGGATTGATCTTCATCTGCAGTTTCATCACGTCGCCGCATTCGGGCGCGCCAACCAAGCCGGTCCCGACATTGGGATCTTCCTTGGGCAGGCTGCCGACATTGCGAGGATTGTTGTAGTGATCGACTACCTTTTCACTGTATGCCATGGACTCGTTGCTCCTTCTCTAAATTCTTACTCGTTGAAACTTATCCTCTCGCCGCGGCGAGAGTTGCTGCAAAACCTGCATTCTTGATGGCCTTTTCAGTCAAACCGACGTTGGTCAAGAAAGCCGAACGGCCCGCGGTCAGTTCGCGTAGAGCTTCACGGATGTAATCCGCGCCCAATCCCAGAATGTGCAGGAATTCCCGAACGTCCTGGAGATGATAAAACGCCTTCTCGGCGGCGGGCGCTGGCTCATCGCTGTCTTGATACGGCTGATACGTCACACGGAACGGCGCCGAAGTTCCGGCGATAGACCGGTGAATCCTGAGAGTTCCTTCACTTGCAATAACGCTTGCCATTTTATTTCCCTTCATTCATTCCTTAAATTACGCGGTTTGCCACTTAACCTTGGAAATGTCGATGCCTTCCTTGGCCATTTCATAAAGCGGCGAAAGTTCGCGCAGCTTAGTAACAACCTGCACCATCTTGTCGATCACGTAATCCACTTCTTCTTCGGTGGTGAAACGACCCAAACCGAAGCGGATCGAGGTGTGTGCCAGATCCTCACCTACGCCTAGAGCTTTGAGTACGTAACTGGGTTCAAGGGTTGCCGAGGTGCATGCGGAACCGCTGGAAACCGCTACGTCGTTAATTCCCATGAGCAGCGATTCACCTTCGACATAGGCAAAGCTCATGTTGAGGTTGTTCGGTAGGCGGTACTCCAGCGAACCATTGATGTAGACCTCATCCAGTTTGGCCTCGAGACCTGCCTTCAGGCGATCGCGCAATTTGGCCAGCCGCGCGCCTTCTTCCGCCATTTCCTGCTGACAAAGCTCGCAAGCCTTGCCCAATCCTACGATGCCGGTAACGTTCAGCGTGCCGGAACGCATGCCGCGTTCGTGGCCACCGCCGTCGATAATGGCGGAAAGTTGCACGCGAGGATTGCGGCGGCGCACATACAACGCGCCCACTCCCTTAGGTCCGTAAAGCTTGTGGGCGGAAATGGCCAACAGGTCGATGTTATCCTTGATGACATCCACCGGGATCTTTCCAACCGCCTGTACACCATCGACCGCGAAAATGATTCCGTGCTCCTTCGCGATTTTGCCAATCTCAGCGACAGGGTTGATCGCGCCAATTTCGTTGTTCGCATACATGACCGTGATCAGGATGGTGGTCGGCTTGATGGCCTTACGCACATCCTCGGGGTTGACGCGGCCGTCTTTTTGCACCGGCAGGTACGTCACTTCATAGCCGTTCTTTTCCAGGCGCTTGCAGGTATCCAGCACGGCCTTGTGCTCGATGGCCTGCGTGATGATGTGATTGCCCTTTTCGCGGTACATTTCCGCGACGCCCTTGATCATCAAATTGTCAGACTCCGTGGCGCCGCTGGTGAAAATGATCTCTTTCGCGGTGGCGTTGATCAGGGAAGCGATCTGCTGGCGCGCCGTTTCCACAGCTTCTTCGCCGGCCCAACCAAACGAGTGGTTGCGGCTTGCCGCATTGCCGAATTTCTCGGTGAAATAGGGCAGCATCGCCTGCAGGACGCGCGGGTCCATCGGCGTGGTAGCGTGATTATCCATGTAAATCGGCAGCTTGACGGCCATTTCCCTGTTCTCCTTCAACTCAAAAACTCCGCTCAGCGAACTGCAGCTACGCGGTCAATTCCTTTTAACTCCACCAGCGATGCTGGCTCCGGCCTGTCCTCGCTCAACTGCGCGATGGTCACCGTGCCCAAAACTCCCAAAATGCTTTCATTCACGCGCTGCAATGGTTCTTTGATGGAGCAGCGGTCGGTGGCGTCACAATTTCCGTGATTCGTCACGCATGAGGTGATCAAAACCGGTCCATCAATCGCCGTAATCACTTCCAAGGCGCTGATCTTCTCCGCGTTTTTCGCCAGTTGATACCCGCCACTGGATCCGTGCTTCGCAACCACTAAACTCTGCCTCGCCAGCTTCTGCAGCACCTTGGCCATCAGCGTTCCAGAAATACCGTACTCCTGGGCGATCTCACTTGCACTGCAGGCGTGTTCTGCACGGTGGTTGGCGAGATGCTTCATCGCGATCAACCCGTAATCCGCCTTTTTAGAAAGCTTGAACATGTCGTTTCCCGGTGGTCCTTGCAATCAGTAGGATGCATATCCGACTGAATAAGTCGCAATTAAACTATACGTCGGAAAGTCGTCATTGTCAACGCCGTGTGCTCCTAAAGAGCGAAGGCAAATCGTTAAAATTTCAGCACTTAGAATAAGACTGATTTAGTCGGATTTCTATGTTCTTGTACCGAACCGCGCTTTTTCGGGGCTCAATGGTCAATTATTCAGGGTTAACGGCGAGCTCCAAATGTCTCTAAGAGCGAAGTCCGCCCGGTTTTCGTTACTTCCCATTGGCGCAGGCACCGCCAGAGCCCGCTGCCTCAATTAGTTTTTGGAACGCGGCACGCGCAGGAAGGGTCAGTTGCGATTTGTGCGCCTGCTGTTCATACGCGTTAAGCGCCGTGACTTGCTGCTTAACCAGGTCCGGCGGCGAAGGCAGGCCCTGCGTGATCCGGTCTAGGGCACTAAGCGCAAGCTCTGCCGCTTGCGACAAGGCTTCCGAAGCCGGGCTGACGTTCTGCACCAGAGGTGAGCGCTGGGCTAGCGGTTGCAGATCGGCATCGTTTGCCGCCCACTGAACAAGTTGCGCGCGGAGACCGGCAGCCTTCGCGGCGTCCTTGCAGGAAGAAGCCAGGAACTGGTCGACCGTCACAGAGAATTGCCGAGACACTTCACTTTCCGGGTGGACGGCGTCAATCACACGGTTCAGAGGAGTCTGATTTGACGGAGGAACCTTGTCCTCCTCGCGTTCATAGTCCTTCACCGGCTCGAGCGCCTCCGCAGCAGTGGTGAGCGCCGCGGTTTCTGCGGGGGTGGCGGAACCGGCCATGCGCTGGACCATCTGCCGCTGGTAGGTGCGGTGGGTGAGCCCCAGCCATTCCAGGCGCGTACTCTCCGCGTCCATGCGCGCGTACATCGAGGCAACATCCGTGGTGCTTTGCGGGGACCAGTAGCGTTCCGCGATCGCGGCCGTGCGCGGCCAGATGCGCGAGTCTACATTCTCCCAGTTGACATACTCCGACCACATGGTGGCTTCGCCGCCCAGGATTCGCGCCTTTTCCTCGGCAGTGAGGTTGGCCGCGGCCCCGCCCATGGGATCGACAGCGTAGTGTCGAGCGGCGCTCCATCCCAGGTCGATGTAGTAGCCATTGGAGAGAATCCCTCGATAGCCCTCCTTCGCAGCCGTGGCCAGCGCCTCGCTTCCGCGCCAGGATTGAATGACGATATTCTTGGACACTCCGGGGACGAGGATTTCATCCCAGCCTACCGGCGTTTTCCCGTGCTTGACGACCAGTTCCTGAACGTGCTGGCTGAAATAGGCTTGCAGACCTTCATTGTTTTTGATGCTGTGCGACTTCATGAACTCCTGAATCTGGGGATTCGCGTCCCACTGTTTGCCGTTCACTTCGTCGCCGCCGATATGGAAATACTGATCGGGGAAAAGTTTCGCCATTTCGGCAATGAAATCGTTGAGGAATTTGTAAGTCTTCTCGTTGGTGGGATCCATCGCGGGATCGGCGACGCCCCACTGCTGCCAGATTTGGTACGGGCCGGGCCCGCTGGCCAGTTCGGGATAGCCAACGAACCATGCAGTGCTGTGGCCGGGCATGTCGAACTCGGGGACTACGCGAATGCCGCGATCGCGGGCATAGGCAATCAGGTCGCGAATTTCATCCTGGGTGTAATAGAGGCCGTCGGAGCCTTGCTCCTGCAGTTTCGGAAATTTGTGGCTTTCGACGCGGAACCCTTGATTGTCGGAAAGGTGCCAGTGGAAGACGTTGATCTTTACGGCTTCCATTCCGTCCAGATTACGTTTCAACACCGGCAGAGGAATGAAATGGCGCGAGACATCGATCATCAGGCCACGCCACGGGAAACGCGGCTGGTCCTGGATGCTAACGGCCGGCGCCGTAAATCCATCAGAGGTGATCGCGACGAGTTGCAGGAAGGTTTGCAGCCCGTGCATTGAGCCGAGAGGAGTGGCGGCGTGGAGTTTTGCGCCCGTTGGCGTCACCTCCAGCGTGTAAGATTCATCCTCGCCCAGTTCCTGAACTGGCTTGCTGGCGTGGTCTGTGGTAACAACCAGCGTGGCCTTTGCGGCGTCCGCGGAGGCAGCGGCTTGCGCAAACACGAGCCCCGTCTCTCGGTTGAGCTGCAGCAGGAATCTTTGTGCCGCACGCTCCAGGCGCGCTTCGCGGTAGCCGGTAAATGCCAGCGTAAAGCCAGCATCGATCTTCAGCGCGCCGCTGGCGAGTTGCGCTTTGGCGGGCAGTGGCATCACGTTCAGTTCAGATGGAGATTGCGCTCCTGTTTTCATACTTCCTGCTATAGATAGAATTGCTGCCGCAAGAATCGCCCTGCCTGTAAACGAACGGCCACTCATTTTGGTTGCCTCCGAAGTCTCACTGCACAATATAGCTCTATTAAATCGTTATAACACGCACTAAATGGGACGAGCGTTCGCTTCCGAGAAGAACACTTTTCCTGTTGGAGGGGTCCGCCGCGGGTCAAGTTCCTCGCGCTTTGCGGATTGTTTAGAGTAGAATGTGCTGCGGATAACTACTCACGCGCATGAAAACTTCTGTCGCTATCTATCCCGGCTCGTTTGATCCCGTCACGAACGGCCATCTTGATCTGATCGAACGTGGCGAGAAAATGTTTGACCGGCTAATCGTTGCGGTCTTGAAAAATACGGAAAAAGAGCCGATGTTCACGGTGCCTGAACGAGTGGAGATGCTCCGCGATGTAACTCGGCAATGGGACTCCGTGGAAATCGACGTGTTCGAGGGCTTGCTGGTCGATTATGCGCGCAAACGAGGCGCCGCCGTGATTTTGCGCGGGATTCGCGCGGTTTCCGACTACGAGTATGAACTGCAAATGGCGCTGATGAATCGCAAACTGGAACCGCGCCTGGAAACTGTGTTCATGATGCCTGGCGAAACGTACAGCTACCTGAGCGCCAAAGTTGTCCGCGAGATTGCTCACTTCGGCGGGCCGTTGGCGGGCTTGGTGCCTCCGTCGGTCGAGAAGCGCCTACGGGCCAAAGTGTCTTGAGCGCGTCCCTGTGGGGCTGATTGTTCTCATTGAAATTGTTCGCGATTTCCTGAAAACTACTAGGTTACGATCGCTGCTTCGCTCCAAGGAGAGCCCGTGCAACTCACCGACCGCATCAACCGCATTCAAATCTCGCCGACCGCCGCGGTAATCAGCGCCGCAGAGCAACTGAAGTCCAAGGGCGTGGACATTGCGGACTTCGGCCCTGGCGAACCAGATTTTCCAACTCCCGACCACATCAAGAAAGCCGCGATCAGGGCGATCGAGGAAAACCGATCCAAGTACACGCCTACCGGCGGCATCATGCCGCTGCGCGAAGCGATTGCCGCGTGGCACAAACGCGAACTGGGATCAGACTATTCGGCGAAGGAATGCGTGGTGACGGTTGGCGGCAAGCATTCGATCTTCAACAGTATTTCTGTGCTCGTCCAGAACGGCGACGAAGTGATTCTGCCGGCCCCTTACTGGGTGAGTTACCCGGACATCATCAAGTATGCCGGCGGCACACCTGTGATTATTGAGACGCACCCGGAGACCGGTTTTGTCCCAACGGCCGCCGAAATCGAGAAAGCCATCACGCCAAAAACGAAAATGGTGATTATCGATTCACCGAGCAATCCTACGGGCGGCGTGGTCGATCCGGAAGAGTTCGAGCGCATTCTGGCAGTGTGCAACAAGCACGGTATCTGGTTGATGGGCGATGAATGCTATTCGCATTTCGTGTACGAGCCGCACAAGTCTTTCTCGATCGCGAGTGCGAAGAACTCGAAGCAGAATGTCATTATCGTCGGATCCGTGTCAAAAACCTTTGCGATGACCGGCTGGCGCATCGGCTATACGCTTGCGCCGGAAGCGCTGATCCAGGCAATGACCAAGGTGCAGAGCCAGTCGACGTCGAATCCCACGTCGATCGCGCAATATGCGGCGCTGGAAGCCATGCGCGGAAGCATGGACAGCGTGCCGGTGATGCTTGCGGAATACACTAAGCGCCGCAAGCGGATTGTCGAAGGATTGCGGGCGATTCCGGGCGTTACTTGCGAATGGCCCGGCGGCGCCTTTTATGCGTTCCCGAATATTTCGGCACACTTGGGCGATGGCAAGAACGCGCACGCAAAGAGCTGCACGGATCTCGCCAAGTTATTGCTCGAGAAAGCGCACGTGGCGTTGGTTCCTGGCGAGGCATTCGGTGCTCCGGGCTTCCTCCGTTTGTCGTATGCCACGTCGATCGAACGAATCGACGAAGGTTTGCGACGGCTGGGAAAGTTTTTTTCGCGCGCTGAAGCCGCTGCCTGACCGTGCTCGAACCTGTTCTATCACGCATCGAGCCGATCTTCAGTCCGCGCCCTTGGGGCGCTCGTTCGCTGGCGCCTTTATTTCCAGAGAAGACCGACTTGCAGGAACTGATTGGTGAAGCGTGGCTCACCGGCCAGGAATGCCGCATCGCCAACGGCCCGTTTGAGGGGAAGTCGCTGGGCGAGAGCTGGCGTGCGATGCCGGTGGAGTGGCGGGGCGCGCATGTGGACCTCTATCCCGAATTCCCGCTGCTGGCGAAATTTATTTTTCCGCACGACAAGTTGTCCATTCAGGTGCATCCCGACGACGCCTACGCGGCAAAATACGAGCAGGCCGCCGGTGGGCGCGGCAAAACCGAAATGTGGCACATCCTTTCGGCGGAGCCTGGCGCGGAACTTCTTCTTGGACTAAAGCCCGGTGTGACGCGCGAAGAATTCCTGGAAGCAATATCGAAAAAGACGCTCGAAGATCTTTTCGTTCACGAACTGGTTCGCCCGGGCGAAACTTATTTCGTCCCCGCGCGGACTCAACACGCCATCGGGCCCGGCATGATTCTCTGCGAGGTGCAGGAATATTCGGACCTGACATACCGCGTGTACGACTTCGGCCGCGTGGACGCTTCGGGCAAGCCTCGCGCGCTGCACCTCGAAAAAGCATTGGAAGTAACTAGTTTTTCGGGGACACGTGCGGGCAAGGTGTCCGCTCTGGCCTTGCATTCGCCTGACGCCAACATTCGACTGCTGGCCGCGTGCCAATTTTTTGCCACCGAGCGCTGGGACTGCGACCGCACCACCGCCATCGATCCGAACCCGACTCATTTCCAGTTACTGATCATTCTGCAAGGCTCGGGCCGGCTTTATGATGGAGTGTCGATGACCTATCGAGCCGGCACGGCCTGGTTTCTGCCAGCGTCGCTGCCGACCCTGTACCTGCAACCGGACGAAGCAACATCTTTGCTGCGCGTTTATGTGCCGCAACCTGAAGTGCTTCGAAAACAATTGCTGAATCAGGGGCTCGATGAAAAGGCCGTGTCTCAAGTGTTCGTGGAGTAAGTGACCATGACAGAGAAGCCATTGCAAACGCACGCTGTCATCCTTGCCGGCGGCCGCGGCACTCGATTCTGGCCGCGCAGCCGCACACGTACTCCAAAACAGCTGCTGAACATCATCGGCAAGACGACCATGCTGGAGCAGACCGTGGCGCGCCTGCTGCCTTTGATTCCGGCGAAAAATATGTGGACGGTGACCAACGCGGAACAGGCCATGGCGCTTCGCAAGCAGATTCCTGCGCCGGCAAGAAAACGGGTGCTCACTGAGCCGGTTGGGCGGAACACTGCTGCCGCAATCGCTTTGGCGGCCATTCACGTAAGGCATGCGGCGAACGGCGATGCAATGATGGCGGTGCTCCCGGCGGACCATTACATTGCGCATCCCGATCGTTTTCGAAGCATCGTGACCGCTGCGCTCCATCTTGCGGGAGATTCTTCCCGAATGGTGGTGCTGGGCATTCCTCCCACGCGGCCAGAGACTGGGTTTGGCTATATCGAGCGGATGGGCGACGCGATGAATGCCGAAGGATTTCCGGTGTTCGCGGTGCGGCGCTTTACGGAGAAGCCGGAGCTTGCCGCAGCTAAGGAATATCTTGCTACCGGACTGTACCAGTGGAATGCAGGCATGTTTTTCTGGCGCGTTTCTACGTATCTGAACGGGCTGAAGAGCTATCTTCCGAAGACACACCAACTGCTGGAGTCGCTTGCTTCGCACATTGGGAAGCGCAGCTACGAAGCAAACCTGAAGGAGATGTACCCGAAGCTTGAAAATATTTCCGTGGACTACGCCATCATGGAGCCGGCGACGCGCGAAGCCGGCGAGGCTCGCGTCCTCGTGATTCCCGCGGACATTGGCTGGAGCGATATCGGATCGTGGAGCGCGGTGTACGATTTGCTTGCGAAACATTCCGGCGAAAATATTTTTGAAGGGCCAGGGCAATCGCTAGACGCAGAAGGCAACTATCTATGGAGCCCGGGGAAATACGTTGCGGCGATTGGAGTGCGCGGGCTGGTGGTTGTCGACACACCCGACGCGTTATTGATTTGTCCGCGAGAGCGCGCGCAGGACGTGGGCAAAATCGTGAAGGCGCTGGAAGAACGTAAGCACAAGCAGCTGCTGTAGTAGAGACTCCTGACGACGACTGTCGATCGAAGCCTCCTGCAATATTCAATCCGCAGCGACATTTTGGACTGCCCGCTCGGCCGGTGGCTGTTTTAGCGCTCCCCCAGCTTCGCGTATACTTCCAGAGTGATGACTACGATCAAATTCGGCACCGATGGTTGGCGCGGCGTTATTGACGAGGATTTCACTCTGCCCAATGCGCGGATTGTGGCACAGGCGATTGCGCGTTACGTGGTGCGCGGCGAAGATGCGCGGCGAGGCGTGCTGATCGGCTACGATCACCGGCATTTGAGCGAAGAAGTGGCTGCCGCTGTCGCTGACGTGGTGAGTTCCACGGGCACTCCCGTTTGGGTGGCAGACAAGCCCTGCCCCACTCCCGCGATTTCGTTGCTGGTTCGCCAGCGCCAGGCCGCCGGCGGACTGATGATCACCGCCAGCCACAATCCTTCTCGATGGAATGGCATCAAGTACAAAGCGAGCTATGGAAGCAGCGCGCTGCCATCGATCGTGGCGCAAATCGAGAAAGAGTTGGCCATCGTGCTGGCCAACGGGGTGTCTTCTCCGCCGCCTCGCAAAGAATTGATTCGGCCTCTGGAGCCGCGGGCGCCTTATCTGGACACGGTGGAAAAACTGATTGATTGGGAGCGGCTGCGCAAGGCTAAGTTTCGTTTTGTGGCGGACCCTATGTACGGCTCCGCCGCCGGTCTTCTGCACGAATTGTTCACGCGCAACGGCGTGGTCTGCGACGAAATTCGCGGCACGCGCGATCCCGAGTTCGGCGGCATTCACCCGGAGCCGATTGAGCCGCATATCGATGCGCTTCGCAAAGCGGTGCTGAAGGGAAAATATGATGCGGGTTTGGCTGCGGATGGCGATGGCGACCGCATTGGCGCCATCGATCGCGACGGCAGCTTCGTCAATCCCCATCAGATTTTCGCGCTAATGGTGTGGCACTTGATCGGCACGCGCAATTTACCGGGTGACATCGCGAAAACTTTCTCTGTCACGAAATTGATCGATAAGCTGGCCGCAAAATATGGCCGCAAGCTTTACGAAGTGCCCATCGGCTTCAAGTACATCTGCGAACTGATGCTGGAGCGCGAGATCCTGATCGGCGGCGAAGAAAGCGGCGGTATCGGGACTAGCCTGTATCTGCCAGAACGCGACGCGACCGTGTCCGCGCTGCTGCTCGCCGAACTGATGGCGTGGCACGGCAAGTCTCTGGGCGAACTGATCCATGCGCTGCATGCGGAATTTGGCGAGCACCACTATGGCCGCGTCGATCTCGACGTTACGCCGGCTCAGAAGGAAGGCGCGATCGGCTATTTCGCTGACGAAAAACTCAAGAAGCTGAAGGACTGGCCGATTACCCGCCGCGAAGATATGGACGGCATTAAAATCTATTTCGACGGATTCGGTTGGGCGATGGTGCGCCCTTCGGGAACGGAAAATCTTTTACGGCTTTATTCCGAGACCAACGACCCTGCGACCACGCGCCGCGTTTTGCAGGTTGTGGCGGAAACGGTACAAAAGCTTTAGGTTGAGCATATGCAAAGGGCGATAGGCGCCGGAGTTCAGCTGAACGATTGCGATGGAACTGCCTGACGTTTATTGACGGAGATCAAATGAATCACCGCTTTTTCACGCTGGATGTTTTCACAACCACACGATTCCAGGGAAATCCGTTGGCGGTTATCACCGACGGTGATGGTCTTTCCAACGACCAGATGCTGGCGATCGCCCGCGAAATGAATCTCTCGGAAACGGTCTTCGTGCAAAAACCCACGGATGACCGCGCGCTGGCACGGCTGCGCATTTTCACGACCAAGGAAGAATTGAAGCTGGCCGGACATCCCGTGATTGGAACCTGGTTTCTTCTGGCAGAACTTGGAGTGGTGCCCGCGCAGGAAGGAGGAGTGCACATTTTGCAGCAAACGGGCGCCGGGGTTCTTCCGGTGGAAATCCGTTTCAAGGATGGGCGGCCACTTCGTGTGACCATGACACAAAAAGAAGCTGCCTTCAAACCAGCTAAAATTCAGAAAAATAGACTGGCGGCAGCTCTGGGTCTTTCGGCAAAGGATTTCGACCCCAAACTTGAACCTGAATTCGTGTCCACCGGGATCTTCAATCTGATGGTGCCGTTGCGCAATCGTGCGGCGCTGGCAAAGATCCAGATGAACATGGTTGAACTTGCGCGACTTTTCGGCCAACAGGGCGCGCTGGCGTATTGTTTCACGCTGGGAGGCAGTCATCTTGCGTATGCGCGAGGAATGATGCCCTGGGAACTTTATGAGGATGCGGCAACAGGTTCGGCAGCAGGTTCGCTGGGCGCGTATCTTGTGAAACATGGCAAACTCGGCGCGGCAGAAACGCTGAGTGTGACACAGGGCGTGGAGATGGGCCGCCCGAGCCAGATTGAAGTAGAAGTTACACAATCGGGAAAGAAACTGACGCCGCGGGTCAGCGGCGCGGCAGTAAAAGTGTTTGAAGGAGTGATTCGTACGTGAAGCGCTCAGCGTATCTACTTTTCTTGGAGCTTCGCCTGAAGGGACTTGCGGTAGCCGTCCAAAATTCCGTTCACGAATTTTCCGGCTTCCGGGGACGAGAATTTCTTGGCCAACTCCACCGCTTCATTGATGACGACCTTTGGTGGCGTATCCGTGGCGCGCATTTCGTGCAGCGCCAGTTTCAAGATTGCGCGGTCAATCGCCGCAAGGCGTTCCAGCCGCCAATTGTCGGCGTGCTTGGAGATTAATTCGTCGAGCGGCGTAGAATCGTGTGCCGCGCCTTCGAACAACTGGTTCGCGAAATTGCGGGTAGGCTCGGCGGCCTTTGCGCCCTTCCAGAATTTTCCTTCCAACTTCGTCAGATCCTGCTTGCTCATGTCCCACTGAAAGAGCATCTGCATGGCAAACTCGCGCGATTTGGTTCGCAGCGACACGTTATTTGCCCCGCTTCTTGCCGCCAGTGGGCGACTGGGACGGAGTGCGCAGTTTCCTCATGAGTTGAGCCATTTCCACGGCGCCGAGCCCGGCTTCGAATCCCTTGTTGCCGCCCTTTAGTCCCGCGCGGTCAATGGCCTGCTCAAGCGTGTCGCATGTCAGAACGCAAAACATGATCGGCACGCCGCTGTCCATCTGGGCCAGTTGCAGGCCACGCGCCGTTTCCGAGCAAACATAATCGTAGTGCGCGGTTTCGCCTCGTAAAATGCATCCGATCGCGATCAGCGCATTGTGCCGGCCCGTAGCGGCAAGCTTCTTCGCCGCCAGTGGCAATTCGAACGATCCGGGAACGTGCACCACGTCCACATCCTTGTCGGTGGCACCCGCTCGCTGTAACGCATCCAACGCGCCTTGCAGCAGGCGCTCAGTGATGAAGCTGTTGAAGCGGCTCACTACAATTCCAAAACGCAAGGCTGCGCCGCTGAGTCCGCCATCAATCTTTGTAGGCTGAAGTTTTTCCCCAATGGCCATATTCATTTGCCCTGAAAATTCGCCGGGCGCTTTTCCAGGAACGCTTTCGTCCCCTCGCGCATATCTTCTGTGGCGCAGCAAACGCCGAAAAGCGTCGCCTCTAGAAACAAGCCTTCTTCTTGTGGCATTTCTACGCCGCGCTCAATTGCCTCCATGCAGTATTTCACAGCTAGCGGCGCTTTCTCGATGATCTTTTTCGCCATTGCTTCGGCGGCAGGCAGCAATTCCGCGGGCTCGTAAATGCGATTCACCAGTCCTATTCGCTGCGCCTCTTCCGCGGTGATCATTTCCCCTGTCAGGCAAAGCTCGTGGGCCGTTCCCTTTCCGCACAAACGCGCCAACCGCTGCGAGCCTCCATAACCGGGCAGAATTCCGAGCTTTACTTCTGGCTGGCCCAACCTCGCGGCCTTGCTCGCCAGTCGAATCGAGCAGGACAACGCCAATTCGCAGCCACCGCCGAGAGCGAAGCCGTTAATCGCGCAGATGGAAGGCTTGCCGATCGTTTCGAGCAGATGAAATACTCCCTGGCCGAACAGCGAAAACTCCTTTCCGCCCACGGGGGTTTGCTGCGCCAGTTCGTTGATGTCCGCGCCGGCGACAAACGCTTTTTCTCCGGAGCCGGTGAGGATCAGAACTCGCACTGCCGCGTCATCGCGTGCGTCGGTCAAAATGGATTGAAGTTCCTCAATGGTCTTTCGGTTCAGCGCATTCAGCACTTTTGGACGATTGAAGGTAATCCAAGCGATGCCATCTCTTTTTTCGTAAATCAAATTTTCGTAAGCCATTTCTTTTTCCTTAAAGCTGCATGGGCTTCGGATTCGCGGCGTTGGAGTAATCGTAAAATCCACGACCGGACTTTTTCCCAAGCCATCCCGCCAGCACCATGCGCTTCAAAAGCGGCGGCGCGGCAAAGCGCTTTTCCTTGAATTCATCGAACATAATTTGCGAAATGTACAGGGTGGTGTCGAGCCCGACAAAATCGAGCAAGGTAAATGGCCCCATGGGATAACCGCAGCCGAGCTTCATGGAATTATCGATATCGACGACAGAGCCTACCCCTTCTTCCAGAGCGCGAATCGCGTCGAGCAAGTACGGCACCAAGAGGCGGTTCACGATGAAGCCACCACTGTCGTTGGCTCGCACCGGCGTCTTACCTAGCTTTGCACCAAACGCCACCATTTCTTCGTACACCGCGGGGTCCGTCGCAATCGTTTTCACGACTTCAACCAATTTCATCACAGGGACGGGATTGAAGAAATGCAAGCCGACAAATCGTTGTGGGCGCTTGGTGGAGGCGGCAATCTCCGTGATGGTGAGCGAAGAGGTATTGCTGGCAAAAATCGTGGATGCGGGGCAAATGGCGTCCAGCGCGATAAACAAATCGCGTTTCGCCGGCAATTGCTCAATGATGGCCTCGATGACCACGTCGCAGTCCTTCAAATCCTCCAGCTCAGTGGTCCCTTTGAGTCGTCCTCGAATCTCGCTCTTCGCCGCTTCGGTGGTTACGCCCTTTTCTACGAGTCGTGCCAGATTCTTCTCGATGCTTTTGATTCCTCTTTCCACCAGCTCCGTGCTGACCTCGCGCACAACAGTGGTGAATCCAGATTGCGCGCTGACTTGTGCAATCCCAGCCCCCATCAATCCACACCCCACAACGCCAACTCTCTGTATCGCCATGCTCTTTCCTCAAATCCTCGGATTCGTGCCAATCTGGCGGGAATTCTCTACCTGCAAGAGTGTACCAAAGGTTTCTTCCGAAGACTCTTTCGTCAGGCGTTCAGGGCTTCCACAATTATCGCGATTCCCTGCCCCCCGCCAATGCATGCGGTGGCAAGCCCATAGCGCAAGCCTTTGCGACGCAATTCATTCAGTACCGTGATCACCAGGCGCGTGCCAGAGGCGCCGAGCGGGTGCCCGAGGGCAATCGCTCCGCCATTTACGTTGGTCTTGTCGCGCGGCAAGCCGAGCCCTTTTTCCACCGCCAGATATTGCGATGCAAATGCTTCGTTCACTTCAATGCGATCGATCTGCTCCAACTTCAGTCCCGCTAGTTGCAACGCTTTCCTTGTCGCTGGCACCGGCCCGATCCCCATGATGCTGGGGTCCACACCCGTAACCGCCCAAGAGACAATTCTTCCGATAGGTTTCGACCCACGCTCCTTGGCTGTACTTTCCCGCGTAACCACCACAGCCGCTGCGCCATCGACGATTCCGCTGGCGTTGCCGGCTGTTACCATTCCGTCTTTCTTGAACGACGGCGGCAGCTTTTCCAGAGTTTCCATGGTCGTTTCCGGACGCCGGTGATCATCTTCGCTCACCACGATGGTCTTCTTCCCTTGCTTTACTTCGACGGAAACGATTTCTTCTTTGTAATGGCCGGCTTTATACGCGCTGTCCGCAGCCTGTTGACTTCGCAGGGCGTAGGCATCCGAATCTTTGCGCGTGATCCCAGTCTGTTCCGCCAGTTTCTCCGCGGTCAACGCCATCGGCAGCCCGCAATAACTGTCCGTCAGGCCAACAAAGAGAAAATCCTCGAGAGCGCCACCGCCCAGTTTCAGTCCCGTACGCGCGCCACGAATGACGAACGGCGCTTGCGTCATGTTCTCCATGCCTCCGGCTAAAACCATTGTTGCTTCGCCCAGCAGCAAACGCTGAGCGGCTTGCGCGATCGCTTCAATGCCGCTGCCGCACAAGCGATTCACTGTTACTGCCGGCGTCTCCACTTTCAATCCCGCTTTCAGGCCAACATGGCGCGCCCCATAAATCGCATCAGCGCTGGTCTGCAGGACATTTCCGAAAATGACATGGTCGAAATCGCCGGGATCCACTCCCGAGCGCTGAATCGCGGCCTGGGAAGCGAGCGCGCCCAGTTCGATTGCCGACACGTCAGAGAAACTACCCGTATAGCGGGCCATGGGTGTGCGCGCACCGGCCACAATAACAACATCCGTTGGAAACATGATTTTCCTTTCTTAATTTGTCCCGGGAATGAGATGCCTTGCGCTGGTCGGCCGGTACGTGACTTCAGGTCTTTCGTTCTTCCGCTACAACCGTATCTCCGCCACGTTTCCTTGCTTCTTCCATGCTGAATTCCGCGCGATTGATCAGGTCGGTCACAATGTCTTCGCTATCATATTCCTGCCTCGCTGCCGCTTCCACGATCCCGGCGCTCAAGGTAATCTGCGTGGAATCCCAGGGCGGCCGCACGCCCGCCGCGGCTCGGCGCAACTTTTCCACCAAGTTAGACGCGCCCGATAACGATGTGTCGGGAAGTATGAACGCGAGCGCCCAGGATGTGAATTTCACCGCCATATCGTTTTGCCGTACCATCGGCTGAAGCGAGCGTGCCAGTTGCTCCAAAAATTTCTCGAGCGGCGATTCTCCCTGCTGCCGCAACATCTCCGCGCCGCGATCAATTTGCAAGATTGCCAGTGAGAGCGGAGTGCCTTGGGTGCGCGCGCGGTCGGCCTCATTCAACAGGCATCCCACATAAGACGTCCTGCTGAGCAACCCTGTGCGGTCGTCGGAAACGCCCATACGGCGAACCAAGGATCGCAAGCGCGTGTGGCTGACGCTCATGAGCATCTGGTCGCCGATGGCCTGCAAAAAATAGGTTTCGTTCGCCTTCCAGTGGTGCGCGGTCTGATGCGCGACGATCAGCATGCCCGCCGGGGCCTGCGTTTCTTTATCGGTGATGGTCACTCCGAGCGCCGTCTCCAAGCCCAGTTCGCTCAGGATGGAACCCTCACTGGCGTCGACCACTAGTCCGCCGAGCTCATCCGGGATGGCTTTTTCCATCTGCGCGATGAGGAACACCACCTGCGCCCCAGGGGCAGGCTTCAGACCTGAGGTGCAATGTTCCGCGGCAATTTCGGGTGGACGGCCCGGCGCGCCAATCACCGCCAACGTTCGCCCCGCCTTCATGTACGTGCCCACTTCGTTCACGGTGGTATTCAGCATGGCGCGCGGAGTCTGCTGGCGGAAAATCTTCTGGTTGATCTCCGAAATTTTCGTCAAGTCGCGCAGTGTTTCCGCAGTGTACGTGCCAGTCCTGCCCGTGGGCGGAGTTGGTTTCGCTTCTTCCACAGGAATCGCCGCCACTCGCGGAGGCTCGCGCTTTTCCACGGTTGGCGGCCACCAGTTGGCCATCTGGTAAAGATTTTGTAGTCGCGGGTTTCGGGCTTCCTCTCCCGGGAACATGGAGGCAATTTTCTGCAGGCGTTCCACGGCCTTGCTCTGCAGGGAATATTGCAGGAAGATCTCGGTCTGAACGATGAGATCGTCCAAGGCCTGCAACTTGCGTCCTTCCTCGCTCACCGGCGCGGGTTCCGCGATTTCTGAACTCGTGACGGTCTTTGGCGGAGCGGGATTCGCCGTAACGGTGGCGCCTTTGGCCATACGTCCCGCGACAGTACGCAAAAAGCCCTCATCGACGTGGCCCTTTAGTTTTTCCAGGCGCTGCTGGTTTCGATAGTCGTACGCGTCGATGTCCACCAAGCGATCCAGAATCTCGCTGGCCTTGTCGAAACTCCCGGAATTGAAATTCGCGTCGAACAAGCGGATGAGGGTCTCAAAATATTGCGATTCGCGGTTCAATTCGCTATACATGGCTGCCCAGAATTCCAGGATGGGCAACGATTCCGGGTGCTTGGCGCCCAGCTCTTCCAGCTGCGTCATGAATCCGGTCTGTTTCTTGTCGGCAAACATGCGTCGCTTCAACGTCTGCAGGATTTCCACCGACTTCGTATCCTGGCCCGTGTCTGAATACGCGTCGGCCAAATCGAATAGCCGCGTGATTCCTTCATTCTTCTCGCGCAGCAGGCGTTCTAGAATCGCGCGCGCCCGGTCCAGTTGGCCGGCTTGGCGAAGCGCATCGGCAAAGGTATCCAAAAACGCGACGTCGTTTTCGTTTGCGGCAAAAGGCTCGAGCAGGGCGGCAGCTTCAGCAGATTCACCGTTTCGCAGCTTCGCCTCGGCGTAAAGCAGCGCGACGCTGCGCTCTTGCGGGGCCAGTCCGTATGCGCGTCCCAGGAGTTTCAAGGCATCCTGTGAGGAACCGCTAGTTGTGGCGATTTGCCCGGCTCGCAGAAATGCCCGTGCGGCGAGGGCATTCTTTCCCAATTGCGCCGCTGTCTCCGCCACTCTCATCTGGCGCGACATATTGTCGGGGTCGAGTTGCGCCGTACGTTCCCAGCAGAACAGCGCGTCCTCTCCGCGTCCAAGGTCCTTGAACATTTCCGCAGCCTTGGAATATTGCTCCATCGCTTCGTCGGGACGGTTCTGCTTCTGTTGCAGGAATGCGTAGCGTGCGATGCGTTCCGGCGGCTGAGGAGACTGCGAATTCTTCAGAAAGCGGTTGAAGATCGCCAACGCTTTGGTTTCGTCCTTGGGCTCGACCAACAGGTCAAACAAATAACCGTAATAAACCGCGGCGCGCTCTGGCTGCTCCTGCCGCAAGTAGAGATCGCCGAGCGCCTGGCTCGCTTCGGTATGTTGCGGAGATAATTCCAGCACGCTTAGATAGGCTTCGATAGCATCCTCGACACGGTTCTTTTCGAGGAACTTCTTGGCGCGTTCCAGTTGCTTGCTGACGTCTGCGGCCATCTGCTCGATTTGCCTTCGGTTATTGCGCTGTCGTTTGGAGCATGGGCTCGCGGGTGGTTCGAACCCATAGTCCAATATATACCGGCACACAAATCGGGCAAAACGAGTGTGCCCGCAGGATGGGAATCAGCCAAGGGCAGCCTGATGACTTCTGACTTGAGACTACTTCCAGGCGAGCGTGAAGACCGAGTCGCGCGGCATCTGCACCGTCACGGCGCTATCCGCCAGTCGCACCTGCACGCTGCGATCGGCGCCACTATTCGCGAGCACGACAACTCGGGTGCCATCGGGATTCTCCGCGCCCACGTGGGCCACATCCTTAGCGCCGCCACCGGTGGAGAACACTTTCGCGCCCCGCCGGATCATCCGCGAATAATGAGCGAAGGCCCAGTATTGACCGCTGTGCGTGAGCGCTTTGCTGCGCGAATCCACCGTGACGGTCCCGCCGCAGGGGAATGGGCCGATGTTAGGCTTGCCTTGCTCGTCGAGCACCAGGTTCCACGCGGTGATGCTGCGCGCCCAGTTGCGCAAGATTTCGGCGTAGTTGCTGCTCCATTTCGTCCAGTCGGTCTGGTAGTCCGCTGCTGTGATGTCGGGGCCGCCCTCCGTCCAATACGCAGACTTTTCGGGAAAAGCATCGTGGACGCGGGTCATGTCCGCGGGCACGCCAACGTACCCGTGCCAGGCAATGCCGTCGATGAAGCGATACGCGTCGGGGTCGCTGAGTTCGCCGATGGCGCGTCCCCACAGGTTGTAGTTGTGGTCGAGCGCCCAAATCTTGGTGTCCATTCCCGCGTCGCGTAGCGCCGGTCCCAGGTGGCCCTTGATGAACTCGATTTCATACTCTTGCCCCCACAAGCACGCAGGCATTCTTCCATCCTGGTCGGTGTCCACTTCATTCTGCACCGTGACGGCATTGATCTTGACACCCGCTTCCTGATAGCCACGCAGGAACTTCAGAAAATATTGCGCGTAGGGAGCGTAGTTGGCTTTACGCATCGAGCCGCCCAAGAGAGAGTTGTTCGCTTTCATCCATCCTGGCGGGCTCCATGGAGAGGCGAAGAGAAACAGATCGGGATTGACCTTACGGGCTGCGGCCATGGTCGGAACGATGTAGGGGCGGTCCTGATCGATGCTGAAGTTCTTGAGCGTGGGGTCAGGCCGCGGCGAATCGTCGTAGGAGTAGGCTTTCGTCGAATAATCGCTGCTGCCGATGCAACTGCGGCATACGCTGAAGTTCATGGCGTCGGGCGAGAAGAAGTCATGCAAGAGCTCGTCACGTGCTGCAGCGGGCATAGAGTCGAACATGTAACAGCTGGCATCAGTGAAGGCAGCGCCGAAGCCGAGAATGTCCTGGAAGCGTTTGGAAGGATCGAGCGTGATCGCGTCTGCGGCAGATCCATTGGCTGGCTGCCAACGAAGCGCGCTTTCGGGAGCGAAGCGTCGGGTGCCGCCGTACGTAGACCAGGCACGCACTTCGCCCGTAGGAGATGCAGCGTTGGGAGCGGCGGCCAACTTTGAGGTGATTGCGGCGCTGGCAAGGGCTGCGGTGGAGAGTTTAAGGAAATCGCGACGGCTGGAATCAGACATGAGGCCTCCTGGGGCACAATCAAACAGACCAGCATGCCACGCAAACGCGGCGCCAAGAAGCACAAAATAGAACATAGCTGCAAGGAACAGCTGACTTTTCAAGGCCCCACGATTCGCTTGGAATGATCGACGGGCTGACGGTTCCCTTCACTTATGGCAAACTAGAGGTTCACACGGCTAGGTTTCGACCGCAATGACACGGGTTTCACCCGGCGCTGCGGCCCGCCGGTTATCTGGATCTACCCTCAGGAAAAATCCTGGCGGTTTTGGACACGAATGGACCCAAAGTTCATACGCAATTTTTGTATCATCGCGCACATCGATCACGGTAAGTCCACCTTGGCGGACCGTTTGCTCGAAATGACCGGCGCGTTGACCGAACGCGAAATGCACGAGCAGTTCCTGGATTCCATGGATCTGGAACGAGAGCGCGGCATCACCATCAAGGCCAAAAGCATCCGGCTGCACTACAAAGCGAAGGACGGCAATACCTACCGGCTGAATTTGATCGACACGCCGGGACACGTCGATTTTTCGTATGAAGTTTCGCGCGCGCTTTCGGCATGCGAAGGCGCCTTGCTGGTGGTGGATGCCAGCCAGGGCGTGGAAGCGCAGACCGTGGCCAACACCTTTCTTGCGGCCGGCCACAATCTGACGATCATCCCGGTGATCAACAAGATTGATCTGCCCGCGGCGCAACCCGATTTCGTAAAAGAACAAATTGAAAACGTTCTGGCGATTCCCGCGGACGATTCGCTGCTGATCAGTGCGAAGAGCGGCATTGGCGTGGAAGACGTCCTGGAAGCGATTGTGAAGCGCGTGCCGGCGCCCAAAGGAAGCGCCGAGAATCCGCTGCAAGCGTTGATTTTCGATTCCTGGTTTGATCCGTATCGCGGCGCAGTGGTACTGGTATGCGTGAAGCAGGGGCGCATCTCGCGGCACATGAAGGTCCGGCTTTGCGCGGGAAACGAGACGTACGAAGTGGAGCAACTCGGGACACTCACCCCGAAGCCCATCGTGCTCCAGGAACTGGAGGCGGGAGACGTCGGCTTCGTCATTGCCAACATTAAGCAGGTGGCCGACGCGCGCATGGGCGACACGATCGTTGAAGCCGGCAGTCCCGCGACAGAGCTGCCCGGCTTTGAAGCGATCAAGCCCATGGTCTTTGCGGGACTGTTCCCCGTGCTTGCGGACGATTACGAACCGTTGCGCGACGCGCTCGGCAAATTAAAACTGAACGACGCCGCGTTTTTCTACGAGCCGGAAAATTCCGTGGCCCTGGGCTTTGGCTTCCGGTGCGGCTTTCTGGGACTGTTGCACATGGAAATCGTGCAGGAGCGCCTGGAACGCGAATTTGGCCTGAACCTGATCACAACCGCGCCCAGCGTGCGTTATCGCATCACACGCATTGGTGGTGAGACGATTGAAGTGGATAGCCCCGCGAAATTCCCGAACCCCAGCGACATCGAGAAAATCGAGGAACCGATCATCAAGGCGATGATCATCACCAGCGACGATTCCGTCGGCGGCATCCTGCAACTCTGCCAGGACAAACGCGGGACGCAGAAAAACTTTGAGTATCTTTCGCCCACGCGCGTGATGCTTACTTATGAGCTGCCGCTGAATGAAATCGTGCTGGATTTCTACGATCGCCTCAAGAGCGTTTCCCGCGGGTACGCTTCGCTGGATTACCACCTGGCTGGATATAAAGAGTCCGACCTGGTGAAACTCGACGTACTGGTAGGCGGCGAACCGGTGGACGCGTTGGCGCTGATCTGCCATCGCGAGCAATCCTATGAACGTGGCCGCGAACTGGTTACCCGCCTACGCAAATTGATTCCGCGGCAGATGTTCGAGGTGCCCATCCAGGCCGCCATCGGCAGCCGCGTGATCGCTCGCGAAACGGTTGCCGCGATGCGCAAAAACGTGCTCGCCAAATGCTACGGCGGAGATATTTCGCGCAAACGCAAGCTGCTGGAGAAACAAAAAGAGGGCAAGCGCCGCATGAAGCGTGTCGGCCAGGTAGACATTCCGCAGGAGGCTTTCCTGGCCGTCCTGAAAGTTTCGAGCGACGAAGAAGAGTAGAGTTAGTGCAACTCTACGAGGGCTCTTTTCGCCGCACTTCCGTGATCAACTTTCCTCTGTGCAATTGCAGGTTCACATTGTCGCCCACGGACACCTGCGCCGCGTCGAGCAGTATGTTTCCCGCCGCATCGGTTGCGATCGCATAGCCGCGTTCCAGCGCCTTCAACGGCCCACGCTCTTGCAATTGCAGTGAGCATCGTTCGAGCCGTTCGCGCTTTACGCGCAACAGTCGCTCTGTACGTACCACCATGTCGTGACTCCGCTTTTCCACACGCAACTGTAGCGCACCGATCTTGCCGCTGAAATCAAACGATCGAACGCGCAAGTGCGCCGCGGTAAATCGTTTGCGGGATTGTTCCAGCCGCGCGCGCAGGCCTTGCGCGACACGTGAGGTCAGTTCATCGGCGCGCTGGCGTTGCTGCCGCAATAAATCCAACGGGCAGCGGAACCCGCGGCGGCCCGCCAGCTCATGCACACGGCGGGAAAGCTCCAACAAGCGGTAGCGCATGCAGCCTTCCAGCGAAGCGCGCAAGTCGTTTACGTGCTTGTCGAATTCGCGGCGCGTTTGCACCACAATTTCGGCTGCTGCGGATGGGGTGGAGGCGCGCATATCGGCGACAAAATCCGCAATGGTGAAATCGGTTTCATGTCCAATACCGGAAATCACTGGAATCGCGCTGGCCGCAATGGCGCGAGCCACAGTCTCTTCATTGAAGGCCCACAAATCCTCAATCGAGCCGCCACCGCGCACCAGCAGAATCACATCGGCAGTCAGCTTCTTCTGAAAGTAACGCAGGGCTTCGACAATTTCCGCGGCTGCGCCTTCTCCCTGCACGCGCACGGGATACAGCGTCAAATGCACGTTGGGGAATCGCCGCGTAAGGATGCGCACCACGTCGCGCACCGCCGCGCCGCTTCGCGAGGTAATCAACCCGATGCGATTCGGAAGCAATGGCAGCGGCTTTTTCCGCGCCCCATCGAACAACCCATCTGCCTCGAGCTGCCGTTTCAACTGCTCGAACGCCAACTGCAGCGCACCCCGGCCAATTGGCTCCAACGTCTCGACGTAGATCTGGTATTCGCCGCGGCCCTCGTACACGCTCAGAGAGCCACGCACCACCATTTTCAGACCGTCTTCCGGGCGGAACTTCATGCCACGCGTCTGGTTCTTGAAGAGCACGCAACGAACCTGCGCCCGCTCGTCCTTCAGTGTGAAATAGTAGTGCCCCGAGGTGGCGCTGCGGCAGTTGGAAATTTCTCCCTGGACGCTAATGCCGGTGAAGTGTTTGGCCAGAAGATCGCGAATCCGCGCCGTCAAATCGCTGACGGTGTAGATTCGCTTCTCTGGCTGCAGATTAAACGTAAGCTGGTTCATGGAGCCGGCGGCAAAATGGAACGTCTATTCTTCTTCGTCTTCGCCCATCTGCATTGTCAGGTAGCGCTCGTAGCCGAGTTCTTTGATCATGTGCATCTGCGCTTCCAGCCAGTCGACGTGCCCTTCTTCGTCCTTCAACAGGGTGACGAACAGATCGCGCGATCCATTATCTTTTTCGGCCACTGCAACCTGAATTGCGGCGTTGTAATCCTTCACGGCACCTAGTTCGAGCCCCAGGTCGCTTTCCAGCATCTCTTTCACGTCTTTACCTACGGTCAGCTCCAACGGTTTCATCGTGGGAGAACCGTCCAGAAAGAGAATCCGTTCCATCAATGCTTCGGCATGCTTCATCTCGCCAATCGACTGCTTTTTGATAAAGTCCGAAAGTTTCTCGTAGCCCCAGTTTTCGCACATTTCCGCGTGCAGGAAATATTGATTGATGGCGGTAAGCTCTTCGCGCAGCGCTTTATTCAGTTCTTCAATGACCTTAGGTGAACCCTTCATGTGTTTGGCCCTCCGACCGGTGCCGAGTTTAGCGCAGGAACTTCCGCAAGAACAGGCGCGTTTTCATTTTTGCAGCAATGCAGATGGCATGCGATGACGCCGATGTGTTACCGGCGAAAACGGGAGAGCAACCAGAAAAGCACTGACAGGCCGATGCTCAGCACGATGCAGGTGACAATCGGAAAGTAAAATGTTGTGTGATCACCTTTGTGCGAAATGTCGCCAGGAAGACGCCCGAGCCGAAACGGCAGCTTGCCGCCAAAATAGAAAAATGCACCCACCACAACCAGTAGGCCGCCCAACATCAACAAGAGCCTGCCGAGTTCGCGAAACGAGTCCATGCGGGTGAACTGGCTACGCCGCAGCGATTCGTTTCATTAGATCCGTTTGCTCATTGATCGATTCTGCGCCAATCGTAAAGGCATCCAATATTCCCAATCCCAGCGCGTAATTCAAGGCTTCGTTCTGGCGATTCCGCATATCGCCCTGGCCCAGTATCTTCATGCCTACGACGCCCTTGCCCGCCGTGCGCATTTCGCGGAGCACGCTGACCACGACGTCCGGTTCGGCATCCATGTGCGAGCCAATTGGATTGATGCGAGCCAGATCAACTTCTACCCAAGGAGATTTGGCTGCGGCACGCAGCGCTTCAATCGTATGACACGAGCAGCCATGCGCCCGGATCACGCCCTTCTGCTTGGCCTCGGAGAGTGCGTCCATCGCGCCGCGATACCGAGTGGTCCAGTCGCCCTCGGTGACACAATGCATCAGAACGATGTCCAGATGGTCCGTGCCCAACTCGCGGCGGAAGCGGTCCAGGTCGGCGTTCATTTCCGAAGCGCTGCGCGCCCACGACTTCGTCAGCAGCGTCACCTTGCTGCGATCAACATGCTTCAGTGCCTCCGCGACGTGCGGGTGGCTGCCGTAAGAGTCTGCAGCGTCGAAAAAACGCAATCCGTTGTCGTAACCGTTCTGGAGCAGCCGCGACAGCCCATCGATGCCCAGCGCGGTTTGGTTCGAGTGATGGCCGGAGCCAACCGTGCCGGTGCCCATGGCCAATCGCGAAGTTTTGATTCCCGTCTGGCCGATTGTCACCGTGTCCGTAGCGGAAAATTTTTGATTTAACGGCGGCAAGGAAGTCGGAAGCGAAGCAAGGCGCGCGGCTAACGTCTTCCGGCCGAGGCATGCGAAGGTTGACGCGGCGGCCGTCCAATGCAGGAATTCCCGACGAGTGAAGCGAGACATGATTACCTCCCGGGCGGGCAGTGCGGAGCCCCTATTATGCATGGACGCAGGGGGGCAGTATAGGGAAGCAATCAAACCGATCATAGGCTACGAGCCGGGGCCCAAATTCCGAATGAGATCTCCGATGGAACCCGGTTAGATCAGTTCCAGACCGGAAAAGAAATAGCCAATCTCAAATGCTGCCGTTTCTGGCGCGTCGGATCCGTGCGTGCAGTTCGTGCCGATGCTGGTGCCCAGGTCGTGGCGAATCGTTCCCGGCGCAGCTTTCTTCGGGTCTGTGGCTCCCATGGTGTCGCGCCACTTGCTGATGGCACTGTCGGCTTCCAGCACCATGGCGATAATTTTGCCGGAACTCATGAATTCGGTGAGTTCGCCAAAAAAGGGTCGCGCCTTGTGGACCGCATAGAAACCGCCAGCTTCTTCCTTGGTCAAGCGCATGGATTTGATGGCTACGATGGCGAAGCCAGCCTTGTGAATGCGGGCCAGGATTTCTCCCTGCTGGCCGCGAGAAACCGCGTCAGGCTTGATGATGGCGAAAGTGCGTTCGAGTGCCAAAGTAAGCTCCTTAAAAAATGAAGTAATGGCGCAAAGAAGCGACGAAAGAGCGTAAAAGACCTACTGGCTAATTTGTTACTTCAGCGCCGCGGCTACTGTTGAGCCGAGATCCGCAGGCGTCTCGACGGTATGAATGCCTGCTGCATTCATTGCGGCGTATTTGTCCTTTGCAGTGCCTTGGCCGCCGCTGATGATGGCGCCGGCGTGGCCCATACGGCGGCCCGGCGGAGCGGTCTGTCCAGCAATAAAACCCACGACAGGTTTTTTCACGTTCACTTTGATCCAGGCAGCGGCGCGTTCTTCCGCGTTGCCACCAATTTCACCGATGAGCACGATGGCGTGTGTATCCGCATCATCGTTGAACATTTTGATGGCGTCGAGGAAGGTGGTGCCGATGATGGGGTCGCCGCCAATGCCGATGCAGGTCGACTGGCCAACGCCGAGCTGCGTCAATTGATGAACGGCTTCATACGTCAAGGTACCGCTGCGGCTAACGACGCCGACATTTCCCTGCTTGTGAATCCGGCCCGGCATAATTCCAATTTTGCATTTGCCCGGCGAGATGATCCCGGGGCAATTCGGACCGATCAGCCGCGTCTTGGACTTGCCGATAACTTCCATGACGCGCACCATGTCCAGCGCCGGAATGCCTTCCGTAATGCACACCACCAGAGGCACATTCGCGTCCGCGGCTTCCAGAATCGCGTCCGCGGAAAACGGCGGCGGCACAAAAATTACCGTGGCATCCGCGCCCGTTGCTTTCACGCCTTCCGATACGGTATTGAATACCGGCCGTTCCAGATGCTTCGTGCCACCTTTGCCGGGGGTCACGCCGCCAACAACGTTCGTGCCGTATTCAATCATCTGCTGTGCGTGGAACGTGCCCTCGCGTCCCGTGAATCCCTGCACCAGCAATCGCGTTTTTTCATTTACCAGAACGCTCATCGCGCACCTCCCGCCAGCGCAACCACTTTCTGCGCGCCATCTTTCATTCCATCCGCAATCGTAAAATTCAAACCGCTCTCCCTGAGGATCTGCTGTCCTCGTTCGACGTTGGTTCCTTCCATGCGCACCACGATGGGAATCTTCACGTGCAAGTCCTTTGCGGCAGCCACCACTCCGGTCGCCAAAACATCGCAGCGCAGGATGCCGCCGAAGATGTTGATGAACACAGCGCGCACTTCCGGATCACTCAACAAAATGTGAAACGCATTCTTCACCTGATCCGCTGTTGCGCCGCCTCCTACGTCCAGGAAATTCGCCGGAGAGCCTCCCGTGTACTTGATGATATCCATCGTGGCCATCGCCAAGCCTGCGCCGTTCACCATGCACGCCACGGTTCCGTCGAGCTTGATGTAGTTCAGCCCGTACTTCGAGGCTTCCACTTCCAACGGGTCTTCCTCATCCAGATCGCGCAGTTCGCGCAAATCTTTGTGGCGGAACAGCGCGTTGTCATCAAACGTAATCTTCGCGTCCAGCGCCACCAGTTTGCCGTCGCCCGTCACCACGCACGGATTGATCTCGACCATCGAAGCGTCCGTGTCGATGAACGCGCGATAAAGTGCCTGGAAAAACGGCGTAGCTGCGGCGGCCTGCTCTCCCGTCAAGCCTAGTCCAAACGCGATTTTGCGCGCCTGGTAGGGCTGCAGTCCGACCGCGGGGTGAATGTGCTCGCGAAGAATCGCGGCAGGATTCTCTTTCGCCACCTGCTCGATCTCCATGCCGCCAGACGCGCTGGCCATAAACACGGGCCGCCCGGTCTCGCGGTCGATTAACAGACTAAGATACAGCTCGCGCTTGATGTCCAGACCCTCTTCGATCAGCAGGCGCTTGACGATGCGTCCTTGCGGACCGGTCTGCGCCGTAACTAAGTTCATGCCCAAAATCTGCGACGCGATTTCCGCGGCTTCGTCGGCCGAACGAGCCAGCTTCACACCACCACCTTTGCCGCGCCCTCCCGCGTGAATCTGGGCTTTCACGACACACACCTGGGATTTAAGGCGCTGTGCAGCTTCCCGCGCTTCCTCCTTAGTGAACGCTACCTCCCCGCGAGGAGTGGTAACCCCGTAGCGGGCGAGAATCGCCTTGGCTTGGTATTCGTGGATCTTCATTTGAGGTTCTGCCTTCTGGAGGTTCCAATTGAACTGGAACCGACGGACTGTGCGACGATAGAACCGTGCACAGATGCTAGAATTTGCGCTTCGTCAAACAGTAAAGTTTACTTGAGACATGGGGATGGAGCAAGGCGGCAACTTGCCTCTCGCAACCGACACGATGAACGCCACATTAACGCTGATACAAAACCTGGAAGCGGGCAGCCTGCTTACGCCTAAACAAGCCGAGCTGTTGATGGAAGAACTGCTGTCTGGGCGAATGGAGACAGCCGAAATTGTGCGCTTGCTGCAGGCGCTGAACTCGCGGCCCGTGAACGCCGCGGAACTGGCCAGCTTTGCCCGCGTTATGCGGCAACATGCGGCTCCCGTTTTTCCTGCCGGCGTGGCGCTTCCGGAAAGAATGGTGGATACCTGCGGCACCGGCGGTGACGGCAGCGGAACTTTCAACATTTCCACGGCTGCGGCAATCGTATCCTCCGCCGCAGGCGCGCGCGTGGCGAAACACGGCAACCGTTCTGGCAGTTCCCGGTGCGGATCGGCTGACGTGCTGGATGTGCTGGGCGTGCGCATCGACTTGCCTCTGGAAGTGGCCGGACGCGCGATTCGCGAGATCGGTATCGGTTTTCTGTTCGCGCCCGCAGCCCACGCGGCAACTCGTCATGTGATTCCCGCGCGCAAACAGATAGCAAAGCGGACGGTGTTCAATCTGCTTGGCCCGCTCACCAATCCTGCCGGCGCCCAACGCCAGGTTCTCGGAGTGTTTTCCGCCGATGTGATGGAGCTGGTTGCGGCCACGCTCGCTGAACTGGGCGTGGAGCGCGCCATGGTGCTGCATGGCGCCGGCGGCCTGGACGAAATTTCACCCGCGGGCGAAACGCAGATCGCCGAGGTGCGCGCGGGCAGCATCAGGCGTTACACCGTTGCACCAGAGGATTTCGGTGTTCAGCGGGCGCCGCTGCACGCGATTCGCGGCGGCACTCCCGAAGATAATGCAAAGCTGATTCATGAACTTCTCGGTGGACAGCGCGGGGCGCCGCACGATGCCGTGGTGATGAACGCTGCCGCGGCTCTGATGGTGACGGACAACGCTGCGGACTTTCAGTCGGCAGCGAAAAAGGCAGCAGAGGCCATCGCTTCCGGCGCGGCTAGAGAGAAACTGCACCAACTGGTTTCGTTCGTCAAATAATGGATTTAGAGGCTGAGCCTGCTCGCCCTGAGCATAGCCGAATAGCTCAGCCAAAGTTTGGGTCGGCTAACCCCAACTCATTCCTCACGGCTTGGCCGAGCTTTCCGGGCCGTTGCTGGATTCGATGAGATCGTGGATGCCCCAGGCTGCGAGCCCGCTCGCAGCGTCGATAACGACAAAGGCCGCAATCCTGGTTCGTGGCAAAGAAGATGGAGCGCCGCCTGCGGAACCTGCCGGCTTCTGTGTCGCGCCTTCCTCGTCTACGTTGATCTGGTAGGTTTTGCCTTGTGGGATGATTCGCGACTCGTCTTGATAGGTGAACAAGAGATCGCCGCGAATTGCCGAAACCTGCAACTCACGTGGGCCGTCAATCCGCACCCGCGCCTGGATTGGTTGACTCGTCGTCGGGCGCAGTAGTGCGTCAATGGCGTGCACCTCCACGCAGGAATCTGCTGGCGACGAGAAATACAACCAGCCCGACTCCAGATCCACGTGAGTTCCGCCGCTGATTCGGTGCAGCGTGGCGCTGCTGTTTCCTGAAAGCGCCAACATTACGCTCCCGATTCGCATCCCCAGTCTTCCTTCCACTTCGGTGGAGATGTTCTCGTCCTCGAATACTGACAACCCGACGAACGCGGGCAGTGCGTCCAAGTGCGCGTCGGATGCGCGCGTCAGCACACCGAGAGCAAGCTCAGGCGCCGGCACGGCTAAGGCTGTGGGTAAAGAAATCAGCACGCAAAGTAACGCGGCTAACAAACTACGGGAAGAAAACATGAATCACCCCCAACGGGCTGGAAAGGAAGGGGAGCGAACCCACGGCGACACCATACTCTTTTTTAATTAACTATCTAAGATACTACTTTGTATCGTACCGCTGATGTAGTTTGCTATCAGCAAAAATGGGGTCGCAGGAGAAGGCGAGGGAAGCAGCGCCGCCAGCTACAGCGCGAGGAAATTCTGAAGAAGCTCTTTGCCCGGTACGGTTAGTACCGACTCCGGATGGAACTGCACCCCTTCCAGGAGGTAGCGCTTGTGCCGCATTCCCATGATGATGCCATCATGCGTCTCCGCGGTTATCGTCAATTCCCTTGGCAGCGATTTGCGCTCAACAATCAGCGAGTGATATCGGGTTGCCGTGAACGGATTCGAGAGCTTACGGAATATTCCCTTTCCGTCGTGCTCGATTTCGCTGGTTTTGCCGTGAAACAACTTCGGCGCGCGAACAATTTTTCCTCCAAACGCAGCTCCCATAGCCTGATGTCCCAGGCACACGCCCAGGATCGGAATCTTTCCCGCGAGTTTCTGAATCAACTCGATGCAAATGCCGGCGTCCTGCGGAGTGCACGGCCCGGGAGAGATGACAATTTTTTCCGGTTTGCGACGCGCGATATCCTCGACGGAAATCTTGTCGTTGCGGTGCACCTGCACTTGGCATCCCAGTTCGCCGAGATACTGCGCCAGGTTGTAGGTGAACGAATCGTAATTGTCGAGCAGCAGGATCACCGCTTAAGTTTCTCCTTTTCAGGAAGCCCGGCGGCATGCGCCGCTTCCAGGGCACGCAGTAAAGCCTTGGACTTGTTTACGGACTCGTCGAATTCGCCTGCCGGAGTCGAGTCCGCCACAATGCCTCCACCTGCCTGCACATAGGCTACTCCGTTTTTGATGACCATGGTGCGCAGTGCGATGCATGAATCCAGGTTTCCGGCAAAATCCAGGTACAGAATACCTCCCGCATAAATGCCGCGCCGAGTCTTCTCAAATTCCTCGATGATTTCCATGGCGCGAACTTTCGGCGCTCCAGAAACTGTGCCCGCGGGAAAGCACGCCATCAAAGCGTCGAAACAGTCCACGTCTTCACGCAATTGTCCCCGCAAACTGGACACCATGTGCATTACGTGGGAATAGCGTTCCACGGTCATAAGCTTTTCGGGACGTACCGTTCCGTACTCGCACACCCTGCCGAGGTCGTTTCGGCCCAGGTCCACCAGCATAATGTGCTCAGCGCGTTCTTTCTCGCTTGCCAACATCTCTTTTTCGAGCCGCTGATCTTCCGCTTCGTTCTCGCCGCGCCAACGCGTGCCGGCAATCGGCCGGTAAAACACGTCGCGTCCCTGCACCTTCACCAGCATCTCCGGTGAGCTTCCCACCACATGCACATCATTCAGTTGCAGGTAGAAAAGATACGGGGAGGGATTCAGGGCGCGCAGTTCGCGGTACACGTCAAACGGTGCCGACTTTGTTTTCGCGGAGAATCGTTGGCTCAAGACTACCTGGAAGACATCGCCCGCGCGGATATACTGTTTCGCTTTGCGGATAACTTCCAGGTAGTCCGCACGTTTGAAATTCGACGTAACTTTTGGCGGACGCGCTTTCCCTTTCGCCGGAATCTTCGGGCGTTCCGCTGCGACTGGCTCCTCCAGCAGCTTTCTGGTGCGCTGGATTTCCTTCACCGCGGCCAGATACTTCGCGCGCAAGCTGCCTCGACCCTCGGTGAACACGTTGCGCACAATCCACAAGCGGTGCTGCACATGATCGAACGCAATAATCCCGTGATAGAACATCAGCATCGCATCGTACAAACCAATGTCGTCGCGCAAACGCTTTGGCAGCCTCTCGATCAGCCGCACCATGTCGTAGCTGAAGTAGCCGATAGCGCCGGCCACCAACGGCGGCAAGCCCGGCAAGCGTACCGGCCGGAATCGCTGCATGCGCTCGCGCAAAAAAGAAATTGGGTCGCGCTCCTCCCAAATGATCCGCTCGGGACTCTCCAGCACGCATGCCCCGCCGGCATAACGAAACACTTCCTCAGGGTTCGCGCCCGCGAACGTGTAACGCGCGATCTTTTCACCGCCTTCCACGCTTTCCAGCAGGAACGAATATCTGGCTCCTTGAGAAACGCGAAGATACGCGCTCACGGGCGTGAGCAGGTCGGCGGAGAAAACGTCATAAAGCGGAATCAGATTCCCGCGCTTGGCGAGCTTCTTGAATTCCTGAAAGGTGGGTCGGATCATGGCCTGGGTCGAAATGTGCAAACTCTCAAAGTGGATTTGAACTCCGCGCGGATTCGTTTCTGTGCATCGCTCGACTAGCGACGCGATTTTTCTTTTCCCTTCAACGCGCCCAACACCGCTCTCCTCATCGCCGCTTCCGGCGCGCGACTGTCCATCCACAGTTCCCACTGCGCCATCCCCTGCGCCAGGAACATTTCCACTCCCGAGACTGTTTTGATGCCCCGCGCTGCGGCCGTTTGCAGCAACTTCGTCTGCACCGGGCGGTAGATCAGGTCCATCACAACAGAACAGTTTAACTCGCCTGCGGCAAGAGGCGAAGCGCCGACTTGGGGGTGCATGCCCACCGGCGTAGCGTTCAGGATCACGTCGAACTTCAATTTGCGCAGTGCGGCTCGCGGCACAGTTTCGCCCTCAACCGCGCGGGCGAGCGATCGGGCGGCAGTCTCCCGTCGCGCGCAAACATATACCTGCGCTCGGGCATTGGTCAGCGCGAACGCGGCGGCCCTCGCCGATCCTCCTGCACCGAAAATCAGCACGCGGCTGCCGGCTAACTTCAGTTTCTTTTCCAGGGCGCGCAGCACACCCAGATAATCAGTGTTGCTGCCATAGAGCGAGCCGTCTCGGCGCACGGTCACAGTATTCACCGCGCCGATCCTCGCGGCCAACGGCTCGCAAGCGTCGAGCCGGCGAAACACCGCTTCTTTGTGCGGCAATGTTACGCTGAATCCCTTGATGCCAAAATCCGGCACGGCTTCCAAAAAATCTGCTAGCCGCTCCACGAGGAATGGCAAAAACACCGCATTTTTGTGCGCGGCGATGTATCCGGTGTTATGCAGGAGGGGCGACAGGGAATGCTCGATGGGATTACCAATCACTCCGTAAACCTGCGTCTTGTGCGTCAACTGGTGCGCACGGTATAGCTCCTTCAACTCGCGCAACTGCACTTGTCCGGGCGCCGTCGCCGCCGCAACGGGTGCGTAGGTCAGGGCACTGCCTTCTCGCAACGCGAGGATGCGCGCGGCTACACCGATTTCGCCCATCGGGATTGCCACTGCCTGCGGGGATTTGCGCGCCCATTGTAACAGTCGCACGCTGTCTGTAATGCTGCGCGCCATGGCCGCCACTTTCACTCCATCCACGCCGCCACTCTGGGGGACATTCAACTTTTTTGTCAGTCGAGGGGTGCGGCGAAAATCATGAATGGAGAGCAGCACCTTTTCCGGTACCGCATAACCACGCACCGTTTCACCCGGCAATTCGCGCAATGTTTCGATTTCCAGGTCGCACCACTGGCACCCCGCCTCGCGAGCTTTCATCAGCCAAAAAAGTTCCGCGCCAGCATCGCCCGAAAATTCACCGCCACCAATACGACGCCGGCAAGTGGCAAGTAACACGGCATTTCGCAAACGAGCACGCTTGAGCCAATCCAGAAATTTCTTGCGTTCTTGATCGTTCCGGAGCCAATCGAGGCGCAATTCCACGGTTCCGGTAAGGCGCAGAGCCAGGCGCACCAACTGCTGCATTTCGCGGGCAGTACTAGCCGCAGCGACGCCACAAATGCAATGTGTCGCATCACCAAACAGAGGTAGCGCCAAAAACACCTCCTAATCCATTGAAAATAAGGCTTGTAGCATGCCTTTGCAAATGTGTAAAGCGTCTCCGCCCATTCTGTTGACGCCACCCGGGGCACTTGTTAGCTTCAAAGGTGCAAGTCCCCGCACGGCCCTTTTTGGCGTGATCTAAGGAGTACGATAATGCGCGCAAACGCAGCAGGATTATGTCTCGGAATGATGCTGGCCGCCGCCGGTGCCTGGGCGCAAGGGAATGCTCAGACCCAGATGGTATCGTCCACCGAGCGTGTCGCTGAGGCCGCCTCCCCCGACTACACAGCGATTTACTGCTCCAGCTTTTTCAGTAGCGAAAAGGTTCCCGACACGATGTATATCGCCTCTGGGGAGCAGTCCAACGACAAAATAACGTTCGCTCGTGGCGACTATGTGTATCTCAGCAGAGGTTCGGTCCAAGGCGTAAAAGTCGGTGACCGTTTCGACGTGATTCGACCGGAAGTGGATCCCGACAAAGTGCAGTGGTTCAAGTGGCAGACGAAGTTGACTAAGGCCATGGGCACGTTCTATCGCGATACCGGACAGGTGAAAGTCGTCAATGTCCAGCCGAATACGTCCACTGCGGAAATCGTACACTCCTGCGATTACATGCAGCGCGGCGATATCGTTCGTCCCTATGTGGAACGTCCCTCGCCGCCCTACAAACCGGCCGAGAAGTTCGATCACTTTGCGCCCGTCAGCGGAAAGCCCGTTGGCATGCTGGTTGTCGGGCCAGAGTTTACCGAGACCTACGGAAAGAACTCGATTGTGTACGTTAACCTGGGCAATAGCCAGGGCGTGAAGATGGGCGACTACCTGCGCATCTTCCGCTACCAGGGCTCTTTGAACGAGACCGCTCCGAACACCAAGGGCTATGCGTATAAGATCTATGGCTTTGGGAGCTCGCCAAAGCGCTACGAATGGAATGATCTGCCCCGCGAGGTTCTGGGTGAAGGCGTAGTGATCAACGTCAGTCCCAATTCCTGCACGATGTTTGTTACCTACACCACTATCGACACCTACGCTGGCGATTACGTCGAAATCGAATAGTTTGGTCTTCGCACCACAGCCCGCGCCGTCGTCTTCAGCGCGGGCTTTTTTTTTGGAGTGGCTTTACGTTTGGTGATGGACGATTTCGCAGGTAAATCCGTAGATTGCCGTTTCCGGATGCTTCCACGCGTCTCGCGAAAAACCCGCTTTATGGCAGGTTTCTTCCAAAAAACGCTCGCGGTCCAGGTGATGTTCCACGGCGACCTGCGGCAGTAACAATCCCCGCCTCATTCCCTGTTCCACGACCAGACCGTGCTTGCCGACCTCGATCTGCTCGGGAAGAATCCGTTGCAGCGGCGAAAGCAACGAAACTTCGATTTCGCTGTCCGCTACTTCCTCTGTCCGCATTTGGGTGAACCGCGGGTCTTGCAGCGCCGCGGAAGCGGTGCAACGAACGATGCTCTCGCCCAAAGGATCGAGTCCTGCGATCACTCCGATGCAGCCACGCAGTTTTCCGCGAACATGCAACGTGACGAACACGCCGCACCGGGACGAAAAAATGCCTTCAGTCGGAATTGAGGCAAGCAGGCGCCCATCACAGACGGCTTCGGTTAATGCCTGGCGAGCAAGAGCCAGGATGGCTTTTCGTTCCTCTTCAGAGAGGCACTGCATCCTGCGGCTTCTTCCGCGATTCGAGTACGTCCAACTGGCGTCGTTGCTTGATGCGGTCGTCTAGATGACTCCAGAATCGATAAAAATATTGCCCTGCGGAAACCAACGCGCTGATGACCACCAGCCACACCAAAATGCGGCCCAGGGGTTCCAGGCGCGGATGGCTGACGCCGCCGATGAGGACGGCTGCGGCGCAAACCTGCAAAACCATTTTCGTTTTTCCTAACGTCGAGGCCGCAATCGTAAATCCTTCGGCAGACGCGATGTTGCGCAAGCCCATGATCGTGAATTCCCGTCCGATGATGATTACTACCATCCATGCGGGAACCAGATGCATATCCACGAGCGCAATAAATGCCGCAGTGATCAGGAGCTTGTCCGCAATGGGATCCAGCAAAATTCCCAGCGTCGTTATCTGCGAATTCCGCCGCGCCAGGTATCCGTCGGCCCAATCGGTGGCTGCGGCAATCAGCAGGATTAATACCCCCCAAAACTCAAACCGCATGCTTACGCCCCATAGCTCCACATTGGGGCTGCGCGTGAGGAGAACCACAATCAGGAGCGGTACAAAGAAGATTCGTAGGAGCGTAAGTGAATTTGGAAGGTTCATAAGGGAAATAGGGCTCGGCGCGCTCTTCGGAGGCCAGCTGGTGCCTCTTCGCTCACTATAGTCTCCGCCCAACCATGCGTCAACGACGATAGGGCGTATGCATTCACGACGTTAGGCGGTACTCTTGGGTTACGGGGCGGGCCGATTTTTGCGAAATCGCTGAATACTCTTTCGTAACACTCTTGCTGCAAAGCTGTGCAAAACTCCGGGACACAGCTGCACCAGAAACATACACGAAGCCTTTGATGAATATCCAGTAAACTTTGATAACTCCCTGCGAATCTGTTACTTATGAGGATTCGGCGCGTCCACGATCACTCGGGTTTTCTTTCTGCGGTCCCTCAGTCTGAAGCACCGCTACACACTTTCCACAACGTTTTCCACAGAAATTGAGCTGTTCCAACCCTTGCCAATGAGCAAAATCTCTTTTACATCCTATTCATATTACTGGGGATTTCAAGGGCGTTACCTGAAGGTAACGAGCCGATTCTTCCTCGGCCATCAAATCGTGTGCGGCCCGCGTAATACGCGCACCGGCAGAAACAGGATCGCTCGCAGCAACTCGAAAACTCCGGTCACGGCGATGCCGACAATCCGAAATGGAAGCAGCAACAGCCACACAAATGGGTAAGCCACCAGCGCCAGCAGCGCTAACGGCCAGCAGATGATTAGCAAGATGCACCACAGGAAAAAGGAAGCCATGGTCTTACCCCCTTGTCTGTTTATACGCAGAACCGCGAGGAGATGTTTCCTTCGCCAGGAAGTCGTTCAGCTTCAACCGCCGCACGATGGTTTCCGGGACGTCGGCCTGCAATTCCATCGAGGAACTATTCACGTGCGACTCCACCACCCGCCCCAGCGCATGGATTAATGCCAGCGTACGCCCTTCGCTCATCGGAATGCGCAAAGACAGCCGGACCACTGGATCGATCGGCACGGCTTTCTCGATTCTCCTCAGCAATTCATCGACGCCTTCGCCGGTGAGCGCCGAGACGAGGATTGGCGGTTCTCCGGTGCTGCTGGAATTACGCCACGCTGCAGCAAATTCTTCGCGTTGCTCAGGAGTAAGCTGGTCAACTTTATTGAAGACGTGCAAACGCGGGCGTTCCAGCACTCCGAGCTCGCCGAGGATCTTGTCTACCTCCTGATCCAGTTCGTCGTGATGCAAATTCGAAATGTCGCTTACCTGCAAAAGTAGTGCTGCTTCCTGTACCTCTTCGAGCGTCGCGCGAAATGCAGCAATCAACCCTTTCGGCAGGGCACGAATGAACCCCACGGTGTCTGACACCAGTATGCGGCGGTTCGACGGCAGCCGAATGGCCCTCACGGTCGGATCCAAAGTCGCGAACATGCGTGAAGATACCAACACTTCGGCCCTGCTCAGCGCATTAAACAACGTCGATTTCCCGGCGTTGGTATAGCCCACCAGCGTGACGGTTCCGAGCGGCACGGCATTACGGGCTTCGCGCCGCAAGGCTCTTTGCTGGCGCACCTCGTCGATGTCGTCCTGAATCCTGCGCACCCGATCGCGGATTCGGCGCCGGTCAGTTTCCAATTTCTTTTCTCCGGGGCCGCGTACACCGATGCGCCCCGCTCCCCCGCCTGCGCCACCGGATCCGCCTCCGCCACTTTTGCCGCCCAGACGCGACATCTCCGCGCCGCGCCCGGTCAACCGCGGCAGCATATAATTCAGTTGTGCCAGCTCCACCTGCAACTGCCCTTCGCGGCTTCGCGCATGCTTCGCAAAAATATCCAGGATCAGCTGCGTCCGGTCGATTACTCGGCGGTCCGTGGCCTTTTCGATGTTTCGCTGCTGCACCGGCGTTAACTCGCTGTCAAAAATGATAAGGGGCGCACGCGAAGCATTGGCCTCGGCGCGAATTTCATCCAGCTTGCCTCGACCCACAAGCGTGGCCGGATCAGCGGCTTCGCGCACTTGGAAGAGCGTCGCGGCAACTTCGGCTCCAGCGCTTTTTGCCAGCTCTACCAGCTCGCTCAACGATTCGCGACCCTGCTCTCCCGCGGGCATTCCTGGAAAACGCGGCGCACGCTTCCATCCCACCCCAACGAGCAGGACGCGTTCCGCAGTTGAAGTATCGTGTTGGAGTTTCATGCGCAAAAGCAGGTAGGACTCACGCGCCGCAGTTGTTCAAGAGTGGGAGAGTCGTGCCTCATCGACTGGATTATACGTCGTTTCGCCGCCGTCAAGGTACCGCCGCGCCCAGTTGCTCGCGGATCCGCGCCAGTGCCATCTGCTGAATCGCGGGATCATCGCCGAATCCTTCCAGCCAGCAGACCGCCGCCTCGCGCCGGAACCACGTCATCTGCCGCTTGGCATACTGTCGAGTAGACTGTTGAATGGCCATCCTTGCGGCTTCCAGCGTCAACTTGTTTTCCAGGACCAGCCGCAATTCGCGGTAGCCGATAAAATCGAACGGCTTCGCATCTTCGACCAAGCCGCCGTCCATTAAGCCGCGCACTTCCTCCATCCATCCACGCGCAAGCATCGTCTCGGTTCGCGCATTGACGCGTTCGGCTAACGCCTTTCTCTCAGGCGCCAGTCCAATCTTGATCGCTCGCCAGCCTTCCAATCGTTTTCTTCCGCTCTGATATACCTCGGTCAACGGCTTTCGCGTCAAAAGGCACACTTCCAACGCCCGTATCAATTTTTGTTCGTCCGCCGCGGCAATTTTTTTCGCCGCCGCCGGATCCAACTTCAGCAGCACCCGGTGCAGATGCCCGGGACCGCGGTTCTCCGCGCGGGCCCGCAATTTTTGACGCAATGGCTCTGAGCGCACCGGCACGCTCGCAAGACCATCCACCAATGCGCGCAAGTACAGGCCCGTACCTACGGTGAAAATCGGCAACCGTCGCGCTGCGCTTAACTTCCCCAGTACTTCGATTGCGCGCGCCCGATAATCTCCGGCAGTCGCGTCTTCCGAGGCGTCGAGCACATCGATTAAATGATGCTGGATGCCGCCGCGCTCTTCGGGCGCCGGTTTCGCCGTGCCGACATCGAATCCCCTGTAGAGTTGCGTGGAATCGCATGCCACCACGTCTCCGCCTAGTTGCTGCGCGAGCCAAATTCCCAATGCTGATTTTCCTGATGCAGTCGGGCCTAAGATAGCAATGAGTGGAGAGTCTTGTTTGTCGTTCATTTGGGGAAGAGCAAGTGCCATGCCCGGATCAACACTATCACCAGTACGACCAGCGCCAGCAGTAGGCTGCCGAGCACCTGTGAACGGGCCAGTTTCATTGTGATCCTAGTGGCTAGGCGGCTGGATGTTGTAATAATACGTGAAACGCAGCTCGATGTATGGTCCCTTGAACGCCCCAGGCAATGGCTGGAACGGATTCGACGCGCGAATTGAAGAATACGCCGCTCGATCCAGTGGCTCTTTGCCAGAACTAAATACCTGCGCGGGATCACCGTCTGGAACGCTGCCATCTCTCATGATTTTGAATTGCAGCGACACCACACCCTGGTCGCCCAACTGAACCGACGCCGGCATGACCGAAAACCAGTTTTGTTTGACTCTGAGGTATACGCGCTGGAGGTAGTCGTTGAAATCCACGCCCTCCGTGTCGGTCAGCATTTGCAGGCCTGCGCCTGCGGTGCCTCGCCCTCCGCCGCCTCCTCCTCCGCCTGCACCTGGCGGCAATTGTCCGCCTCCACCAATCGGGCGTGGAGAGGTAATTTTGGAGCCCTTCATCGCATCACGAATCGCATCTCCCGGAGACTCGCCTTGTTTGGGCAGAATTAATCCTTGCTGCGGCACGGGCATGTCGGGAGTATCAAGCTTGAGCGGCGTCTTTGGTAAATCGCCCTTACTTCCCTGCGCGGGTTGCGGATTAGGTGTCACCACATTGGGTTTCGGTGTTGGCGCAGCCGGCAACTCTCGCTTCGGTGCTTCCGGTTGCGGCACGGGAACCGGGGCAGGCGCGGGCCGTTCAACCGGCGGCGCAATCCTTCGCAGAACTTTCGGATCCACGTTTACAGGCGCGTGTGGTGCCGGAGCTCGCTGCGGCGTGGGCCTTAGCGATTCCAGCGCTCCCGGCGGCAGCAGCACGGTGATCTGCCTGCGCGCCATTTCTTCTTCTTCATTGGAACGCACATGCGGCGCGAAAATTTTTGGCTCGAAAATCAGCAGCAGCACCAAAGCAATGTGCAGCGCTACTGAACCGATCGAGGTCAAGCGCTCGCCAATCGTTCGCTTACCGGCGCCTTCGGGACGGAGGAACGTTACTTCGCCGGTCTGAATAATGTCCGGCTCGACCAAGTCTTCCGAAACACGCAGCGGAATATCGGTGATTAGTTCGGGAGCGGAAGAGCCCTGCGGCACCGTGATGCGCTCATCCATGTCCGTCGGTTGCAGCGGCAGAACCGATTCCTCGGCCTTCTGCACCAACTCGACGTTCACATCCCGTGGCACCACCATCCGCGTTGCAATCGATTCCAGCGGCAAATTCGCCGGTATCGTCGAATGCCCATCCAATTGCACAATCGGCAGTGTCGAAGGAACCAGCGTCCGCTCGTCCAGCGTGGACGGACGGCGGCGCGTAGTTGCAGTCTCTTCCTTGGACGGCAGTCGCGCACCTGGGGGAACTAGAATCCTCGGGATCATCGGTTCCTGTGTTCGGGAGCTGCTTGCTGTGCTACTGGTTGGACGCGCGCTTGATGTTCCCGGATGCTTTCCATCACTCGCGCCGCCAGTTCCAGCGCCGCTCTCCCTGCCTCTCCATCTGTCTTGGGTGGCCTGCGCGTCCGCACCGCCTGTGCGAACGCCTCCAGTTCTGCCCGCAACGGTTCCACTGCCGGAGCGGGCAGCTTCTCGAAAGCAAATTCCGGCTGCGGCCCGGGACGCTTTACGCCGATTCTTAGAGCGTCGCGCCGCGTGTAATCGAGCGAAATATATTCATTGCGCTGGAAGAACCGCATCTTCCTGACTCGCTCCGTGGAGACGCGGCTGGCGGTCACGTTAGCCACAGCGCCGCCCGCAAATTCCAGTCGGGTGTGAGCGATATCCACCTTGTCTGTCAGGACCGGGATACCCACGGCCTTCACTTCGGTCACCGGTTCCTTCACCAGAGCCAGCAGGATGTCCAGGTCGTGGATCATCAGGTCATAAATCACGTCCACATCCAAGCTGCGCGGCGTGAACACTCCCAAGCGGTGCACTTCGAAAAACAGGGGCCGGTTCACGATCGGTTCTACCGCCAGCACCGCGGGATTAAATCGTTCGACGTGTCCCACCTGCAGAATTCTTTCGTGCCGCTTGGCGGCTTCCAGCAACCTGTCCGCCTCCTCCAGCGTGCTGGCCATGGGTTTCTCGATCAGCGTGTCGATACCCATTTCCAATAGCAGGCAGCCGATTTCCGCGTGCTGCACGGTAGGTACGGCTACCGATGCCGCGTCCACTGCGCCGTGCAACTCCTGGATGTTTCGGAAGCTTCGAGTTTGAAATTCCTTGGCGATTTCTGCGGCCCGCGCGGCGTTCTGGTCCAACAGGCCAACAAGTTCCACTCCAGGCACTTCGCGATACACGCGCGCGTGGTTGCGGCCAAATTCACCGGCACCCACCACGGCAACACGAACTTTTCGGGATTCCCCCGCCGTCCCCGCGCCCACACTCATTCTTTATTCATTCCCGTGGAACTGCCCTTTGGTTCCACAACCTGGGCCACAGGAAACGCTTCAATAGCTATTCCAGTGGCATCCGCCGACTCAATTAACCTGTTTCGGTCAAACAAAAGAGTTCTCGAGGCATCGATGGCGAGCGCCGTCGCACCCGCATCACCCATGCCTTTGACGGTGGGCAAGCCTACCACAGGTACATCAAACCTCATGTCCTGTTGCGGCTTGCTCACCTTCACGACCACAAGCGGCCGTCCGTTGGCAAACCGCGCCGCCCGCGCAATCGTCTCGTCCGTGCCCTCCATCGCTTCCACGGCCACGCATGCGCGGTCCGCAATCACCACGGTCTGCCCGATATCCATGCCTGCCAACTTGCGCGCCACTTCCAGACCGTATTGCATATCGGCGGCTTCGTGCGCATTGGGCGCGCGCTGGGTCAACACACCCGCTTCGGGCAGCAACGGCTGCAGAAACAATGTGGAATCAACCAGCTGAATGCCCTCTTCCTCAAAAACTCTTGCCACCGCGCCAATCAGCGAATCGGTATTTTTTCTCGGCAGCGAAAACAGCAGCTTCGCCAATTTCCAGTCCGGCCGGATCGCACTGAAAATCTTGTTGTGCTTTACTTGTCCGGCCATTACCGCGCGCTTCACACCTTCGCGCCGCATCAACTCGATGGCCTTGCTCAACTCACCCAGGCTCACCCAATGCAACCGCTTTGCCACCTGCTCCAGTTCCGGCGAAGCTTCTTCCTTCAGCGCGATTACCGCCATCTCAATACCCTGGCTGCGCGCCCCTTCCAGCACCAGAAACGGGAATCTCCCATTCCCCGCGATCAGTCCCCATCCTGAGTTGTCTTGAAAAGCTTCCGGCATGACTTTGGACCTACTTCACGATCCCGCGCTCAGCCTTCTCCACAAATTCGATCAACTCCTTCACGTCCTGCGATTCCCCCATCGTTTTTCTCAGCTCTTCAATCGCTTGCGAGGTATTCTTCTTGGAGCGCGTCAGCATACGAAACGCTTTTTGCAGACTCTTCACTCGCTCCGCAGAAAAACCCTTGCGCTCCAGCCCGATGGTATTTGCTCCATAACACCTCGTCTCGCGCTCTGTCACGATCAGCGAAAACGGCGGCACATCCTGAGTGATCACCGTGCACGCCCCGATGTAGGCATACCGCCCCAGCCGGCAAAACTGGTGCACCGGCGAAAACGCGCCAATGGTCACGTAATCCTGAACCGTCACGTGCCCTGCCAACGTCGCTCCGTTCACGAACAGTGTCCCGCTGCCGATCTGGCAATCGTGCCCCACGTGTGAGTACGCCAGAAAAAAATTGTTGCTGCCGATGTGCGTTGTGCCGCCGCCTTTTTTCGTTCCCCGGCTGATGGTCACGTACTCCCGAAAGATGTTTCCGTCCCCGACCACCAGTTCCACGTGCTCTTCGGCGTAGGTGTAGTCCTGGGGATTGCCGCCAATCACGCAAAATGGATGAAACACGTTTCGAACGCCAAATTTTGTCGGCCCCTGCAGCACGGCGTGATCGTGCACCACGCAGCCTTCGTCCAGTTCGACGTCCGCTCCCACCACCGCGAACGCCCCAACCTGCACACCCTTGCCAAGTTTCGCTTTCGGCGAAACCACAGCCTGGGGATGAATCGGCTCTGCGCTCATTTCCGCGCGCTGGTCTCTTTGTCGCGGTCGACCATCACGCACATCAGCGTTGCTTCCGTCGACAGATTCTCCCCGACAAACGCTTTCGCGCGAATCTTGCACAGGTCGCCCTTCCACGCCAGGATGTCCACTTCCACGCGCAACTGGTCCCCAGGTAGCACGGGCCTGCGGAATTTCACGTCGTTCATCGACGCCAGGTACAACAGCTTGCTATCGCGGTCAGGAATTTCCTGCAGCAGCAGCAACCCGCCGGCTTGAGCCATCGACTCAAGAATCAGCACGCCGGGCATGATTGGCTTGCCGGGAAAATGTCCCTGGAAAAACGATTCGTTGATGCTTACGTTCTTGATCGCCACAATGCGTTTGTAGCGTTCCATTTCCACGACCTTATCGATCAGCAGAAACGGATACCGGTGTGGCAAAAACTTTTGTATTTCATTGATGTCCAGAGTCATGCAAGCTCCCGCGCCGCCGGCCCTGCTGCAGCGCCCTCCGTGTTCTCGCAAACTCACTATTATAGACAGTTTACACCCGCGACTAAAGGCATTCTCCTAGGTTGGCACTCCCCAAGTTGCTTGTTCAGAATGATGGGTGACTCTCAGTAGACCGTATGGAGTACCATCCCTGTTAGTCACTGAAGAGCAAAGGGGCGTTCCCCAAATGCAACTGAGATTTTCCGCCTTCGTTCTCTTTGTCTGCTCAGCCGCGGCTATTGGCGGCGAACGGACCCAGCCGAAACAACCGGTCCTCGGCTATCGTTCGGCACCGTTGATTAACGTGGATGGATTGACGTTCAAGGATCTCAATCGCAACGGAAAACTCGACCCCTACGAGGACTGGCGGCTCCCGGCAGAGGTCCGCACCGCCGACCTGGTTCAGCGAATGAGCATCGAAGAGCTCGCGGGAGTGATGGTTCACGGCACTTTGCCGAGCGCTGGACCGCTGGCGCCGCTTGGTGTCGGCAACGAGTACGACCTGGTGAAAGTGCGGAAGTTCATTGTGGAAGATCACGTCAACGCATTTATAACCCGGTTGAACGGGAGCGCAGAATCCTTTGCCAAACAGAACAACGAAGTACAAGCGATTGCGGAGTCCTCGCATTTAGGGATTCCAGTGATCATTTCTACCGATCCGCGACACCACTTTGAGCAAGTGCTGGGAGCAGCCACACAGGACAACGCATTCTCGATGTGGCCGGAGCCTCTGGGCTTTGCAGCGCTCAATGATACGCAACTGACTCGCCGTTTCGCTGATGTTGTCCGCCAGGAGTATGAAGCGGTTGGTATTCGCGAGTCGCTCGCGCCGCAGGCCGATTTGGCCACGGAACCGCGGTGGGCGCGCATCAACGGAACTTTCGGCGAAGATGCCGAGATCGCGAAGCGCATGGTCGAAGCGTATGTCGCGGGGCTGCAAAACGGTGCGGATGGCTTGAACCCCGGCAGTGTGATCGCCGTAGTGAAGCACTGGGCGGGTTATGGAGCCGCGAAAGACGGCTGGGATGGCCACAATTACTACGGCCGCTACGCTGAGTTTGCCGGACACAACTTCGCGCAACATCTGATTCCGTTCACCGGCGCATTCGCTGCACAGGTTGGCGCTGTGATGCCAACTTATTCGATCTTGCAGGGCGTGGCGATTGATGGAAAGCCGCTGGAGCAGGTGGGAGCCGGTTTTAATAACCAATTGCTGAACGACTTGCTGCGAAAAAAGTACGGATTTCGCGGTGTCATTCTAAGCGATTGGGCGATTACCAGAGACTGCCCCGAGGCCTGCCGCAATGGCGCGAGCGCCGGGGACAAGCCCGCCCCGAAGGACATTGGCATGCCGTGGGGAGTAGAGGATCTGAGTGTGGCGCAGCGCTTTGCCAAGGCCATCAACGCAGGAGTGGACCAAGTGGGAGGAACCGAGGAGTCGAAAGCCATAGTCGAGGAAGTTCACAACCGCTCAATCCCGGAAGCGCGCGTTCGCGAGGCCGCGGCCCGCATCCTTTTGCAGAAGTTTCAGCTGGGGCTCTTCGAACAGCCGTACGTGGATGAGACAAAAGCTGCGGCAATCGCAGGCAACAAAGAGTTTGTGAGTGAGGGACAAGCCGCTCAGGCTAAGGCCGTCGTTCTATTGGAGAACAAACCCGTTGCCTCGACCAACAAGCCCCTGCTGCCCTTCGCACCGCAAGGCAAAAAGGTTTACTTGTTTGGGGTGGATGCCAAGGCAGCGCAGTCCATGGGATTTATCGTGGTGACGGATCCTTCGCAAGCAGACCTGGCGATCATTCGTGCACCCGCACCTTACCAGAGCGAGCATCTAGGGTTTTTCTTTGGATCAAGGCAGCACGAGGGCAGACTTGCGTTCACGGAAAAAGATACAGCTTATGCGGAATTGCTTCGAATTAGCGGAACCGTTCCGACCGTGTTTCTGACCACGCTGGAGCGCCCGCTAATCCTCACCAACGTTCTGCCGCACGTAACTACGCTTCTTGGCGATTTCGGCATCTCCGACGATGCGCTGCTCGCCTTGATCACTGGCGCGCTGCCGCCCGCCGGTCATCTTCCGTTCGAGTTGCCCTCTTCCCCGGAGAGCGTGAGTCAGCAAAAGAGTGATATTCCTCACGACTCGAAGTCCCCGTTATTTCCCTTCGGATTCGGGCTGCATTACTGAGGGCCTGAATCCCGAATTCAGCGGTATACTCGCTCGCGGGCCAAAGCACCTTTATGCGAACCATCATTGTATTTGTCCTGTTCCTTGTCCCCGTCGTTTCGTCGCCCTCAATTGACGTTGCTCCACAGAAAATCGACGAACTTTTCGCTCCCTATGACAACCCCCGCTCGCCAGGCTGCTCAGTTGGGGTAATTCGCGACGGGAGCTTCATCTTTCGCAAGTCTTACGGTGAAGGTAGCCTCGAACTCGGCGTTCCACTTAGCTCCGACTCCGTTTTCTATATGGCCTCGGTATCGAAGCAATTTACGGCGGCCAGCATTGTGCTGGCTGCGGAACAAGGTTTCCTATCTCTCGATGATGACGTACGCAAGTACATCCCAGAACTCCCGTCTTACGGGCACATCATTACGCTGCGGCAGATGTTGCACCAAACTAGCGGGTTCCGAGACTACTTGGCTTTGACTTATCTCTCGGGCCGGGATACCCGAGCCCTTTCTTCGCCAGACGATGTCCTGAAACTGATCGCCCGTCAAAAAGGGCTGAACAATGTGCCGGGAGAGGAATACGTCTACAGCAACTCGAACTATTTTCTTGCCGGTGTGGTGGTAAAGCGCGCGACTGGAAAGTCTCTTGCCGAATTTGCCGCCGCGAATATCTTCCAGCCGCTCGGCATGACGCATACGCTCTTCTACGATGACAACAGTGTCGTCGTGCCCAACCGCGTTGCCGCTTACGATCCCGGAAAAGAAGGTAGCTTTCGCGTCGACTGGTCCACTCTTTTCGATATGGTGGGCAGCGGTGGCTTGATGAGCAGTGTGAACGATCTGCTCCTTTGGGATCGCAACTTCTATTCCAACAAGATTGGAAAAGGCACGCTGGTCAGCGCACTGCAAACCCACGGCAGCTTGAACAACGGCCATCCCATCAATTATGGTCTCGGGCTTTGGCTCGGCGAGTATCGCGGCTTGGAAACCATCGAACACAGCGGGAGTACGTTCGGATACCGCACCAAACTTCTGCGCTTTCCCGAGCAGCGATTCAGCGTAATTACCCTTTGCAACGTCGCAAACGCCGATGTCGACTCCCTGGCGCGCAAGGTCGCTGACCTTTATCTCGAAGCACAATTGAAACCCGAAGCTAGCGCCGGATCCGGATCCTTTCCCGATCCTGAACCTTTCGCCGGCACCTATTTCGATCATCGCACCCACGTGGTCTACATCTTCACCGCTGTGAATGGGGATTTGATGGCATGGGGTTCGAAATTGCAGCGTTTGGGCCCAAACGAGTTCTCGGACCTAGTCGGAAACCCCATCGTGTTTAAAAGCGCTAACGGCACCATGAGCGCCACGCTCACTATACAATCCGAAACATACTTCTCTGGTGTGAGAGTGCCACACATTTCTATGAGCGAATCCGCGCTCAACAAATTCACCGGCAATTACCACAGCGAGGAACTGGACGCGACGTACAAAGTGTCGCTGGTTAAAGGAGCGCTGACGCTAAAGTTTGGTGATCAGCTGCCTGTGGATCTGATTCCGGTCGCGACAAACGAGTTCCAGGCTGGTGATCTCGGAACCATCGTCTTCCACGTTTCGAGCAATTCTCATAACTCCGGACTGACATTGTACTCACAACCGGCACGCGGCATCACTTTCCAAAAGGCAAATTGATCGGCATCTTCCTTGCATCAGATGCGACTGGCACCCTACTGCTTCTCTTCGCTCTTTTTCGGAAAGTTGAACGAGCGCTCAGCCATGTCTTTCGGATCACTGGAGAACTGGTGATCGCGCCATAGCCATCGCATCATATCGGGCAAAACCGTGCCGCCCATTTTCTGCCCGTGCTTGTTCATCCCCCAGGCGTAGTTCAGGTCGTAGCCCTTTGCGCTAAGCGCCTGCATCATTCGCACGTTCTGGTAGAACCAGTCGCGCGCCTCATTGTAGGCCTCGCCGGGGCGCTGGCCGCGGTTGTCGTTTCTTCCGTCACAGAGAAAGATGCGAATGGGTTTCTTCTCGCTTGCGCGGATGATATCTGGGTAGGCGTTTCCTCCTCGCAGGTCCACGAAACTGCCGACGTTGCTTAGCACCTTACGGAATTCGTTAGGACGCTGCCATGCCACTGTGAATGCCGCGATCGCGCCAGAACTGGATCCGCCAATGCCGTGCTGCTCGGGATCCCTGGAAATGTTGTAGTCCTTGTACAGCACCGGCATCAATTCATCCACAATCACGCGAGCATATTTGTCATCCAGTGAATTGTATTCCGTGGGCCGGTTGGTGGTGTGGTCCCCCCACTCGCTTGCATTGGGCTCGGGCTGATCGGGGCGCCGGCCAGGATTGATGAACACCCCGATCATCACCGGCAACTCGCGCCTAAAGATGAGGTTGTCCATTACGTTCTGAGCGCGCATATCGCCGTCAGGATTCATGAAGGCTTGGCCATCGTTGTAAATCATCAAGCTCGCCGCGAGGGCAGGGTCGTATTGCGCGGGAACGTAAACCCAATACGTGTGTTGGGTACCGGGATATGCGGAACTCGGCAGCGTGAAAGGTCCGCGGATTTCGCCCTTTGGCACGCCGTCCTCCGGCAGCGAGTCAGGCCCTAACTTATAGAAGGCATCGGGGTCTGGCGTTTGGACCGGCGCCGACTGCGCGAGAGTTGCCAATGGAATCGCCAGCGCGAACAAGAGAATTTTCGTTAGGCGTGATTTCATGAGCCACACACGATAGCACATCAGGTCAGCGCAAAGTCTCTGCAGCGGTGCACGACCGGCCGAGGGGACGCCAAGTTAGAACGATTCAACTGTGTCATAGGGGACTCCGCCAGCTACTACCTGTTGCTTTCCCAAAGGAAGTGTGCCATCCTCCCTGTTGGTATCCAAGATGGCGACAGCGTGAAACGAAAAACCGATGTCCTGCAAGGCACCTTGGCGCTGATGGTCCTGAAGACTCTCGATGTCCTCGGGCCGCTTCACGGCTATGGAATTGCCCGTCGCATCGAGCAGATCAGTGGTGATGTCCTGGCGGTCAACCAAGGCACTCTCTACCCAGTGCTTTTGAAATTGGAGCAGGAAGGCGCCATCACCTCTGAGTGGGGCGCCTCGGAGAATAATCGCCGAGCGCGCTTTTATAAGCTGACGCGCGAAGGACGTAAGCAGCTACAAGCAGAGGCGCAAGGTTGGGAACAAACATCAGCGATCATCGCCCGGTTCTTCGACGTCAAAGCGGAGGATCTGCCATGAAATCTCTCAAGCGATTTTTCGCCCCGCTGGCCAGCTTTGCTGGAGGGCACCAGTTTCGCCAAAGACCACCTACTCATGACCACCTTTGATCCGCGCAATGGTGCAGTGGCCTACAGCGTCAGACACAGGACCCGTGTGATTGGTATACGCATGGCGCTTGGCGCGCTCAGTTCAGACGTGTTGCGACTGGTGATCGGCAGACGACTCGTTGCTGTTTCCGGTGACGATGCTCGTGGCGTACACCCGCGCGCGACGAGCCTCCAAAATTGCCCCAACGCAGGCGCTGCGCTACGAGTAATTCGATTAGCCAGTCAGTTTTTCGTGGCCATCGCTGAAGTCGGCTTGACGCCCACGAGCAACGCCAATTCACGCCACTTCCAGTGGCAGTCCACGTCCACGAAACCGATCTCGCGTAGCCACGCTAACTGCGTTTCAACATCCAGCAGCTTGTTGGAAGGATCTTCTTCCGTACAGGAAATTGCCTGCAGAAATTCGGCGTGCAAACGCGGACTTACAGATGCCACGTGCTCCAGATTGCAGAACACGCCATTGGGCATCAGAAGTTCGAAGATTTCCCGGTACAGCGCGCGTTTTCGGAGGTGTGCTACGTGGTGAATCGCAAAGCTCGAAATCACCGCATCGAACGGCTCCATCACTGGCATCTCGCTTGCAAAATCGTGCGCGACGATTGTGACTTTGCTTTCCCGGGCAAAGGTCTTTCGTAGCGTCTCCAGCATCGTCAACGAAAAATCTAGAGCGACGAATTCAGCGCTCGGTCTCGCCGCTTTCACCAGCGCCAGCAGCCTTCCTCCGCCACTGCCCAGATCTAGTATGCGCTTCGCGCCAGCAGGCACGAATTCCAGCAAGGTGGATTCGCCCTCGACGCGATGAGGAATCGAATCCGCGCGCCGCAGGTAGTCCAGCGCATGCTCCGCAGAGGCCCACAGATTCACGTCAGGTGTTGTTGTCATCGTAATATTCCAGTACATGATTCAACCTTGATTTAAGCTATAAGTCCAATCTTAGTTTGTCTGCATCGGCATAAACCATGCTTATGTGGTGCGCTAGCACCCGTTTCACCGTCAGCGAGCGGTCGGCCCCTCCACCGTTGCCGTCTTCAGCTATCATGGTCCTTTCATGAGCTCGCCAACGGAATCCGCCCCAAGTTCGCGCCGCCGCGCGGTGCGCGACATCCTGATTTATGGCGTGTGCGGCGGCATACTCATCGTGGTCCTGAGGCTCACAGAGTACCGCTTCCTGGTGGTCGAGCACTCCGTGGAGATCTATGGCGCGCTGATCGCCGCGCTGTTTGCCGCGCTCGGCATCTGGCTGGGACTGACGCTTACCAGGAAAAAGCCCGCTACCATCATCAAGGAAGTCCACGTACCGGCGCAGGCCGCTCAACCGTTCGTCATCGACGAGAAGCGACTGAACCAGCTTGGCATCACCGCCCGCGAACTCGAGATTCTCGGGCTTATCGCCGCCGGGCTTAGCAACCGGGAGATTGCCGACCGGCTATTCGTCAGCGAAAACACGGTGAAGACCCACTCGAGCCGGCTATTTGATAAGCTCGGCGCAAAGCGACGCACCCAAGCCGTGCAGCTCGGAAAGACTGCCCGGCTGATCCCATGACGAATTCATCCCACCTGAAACGGTGATTCTTCGCTCCTATATGCGTCTGAACGCTGGCCGACCAACTGGAGCGACGCAAACCGTTCACGCTCGCGTCCCGCTTGTGTGATTCCGTGCCTAATTCGAGTGCTATATCGGTTATTGGACATTGGGAACTCCTGTTGACTGCGCGGCGTAGCAGCGCATATTGGAAGATATACGTCGTCGGAGACCGCCCTGTGCCGCGAAGAACCTTTTCTTCCTTGTTTTACGTTGTAGTTGTCCTGCTCGCTATCGGTTCCTGGTGGCTGTGGTTGCATCTGGACCCAGTCCCACCGCGGATCACCGGTAGCAGCCAAATCACTCACGACGGCTTAGTGAAAACGAATTTGGCTTCTGATGGCTCGAATCTGTATTTCACGGAACTGTCAGAGAGGGGTTCGAGCATTTCAAAGGTGGCGGTCACGGGTGAGGATGTTTCCAAATTTCAAGCCACTTTTCCGAGTGTCCAATTACTCGACGTCTCGGCTGCCCATTCTTCTTTGCTGGCGGCTGAAAACCAATCGTCCTCCGAGTATCCTTTTTGGACGTACCCGCTGAGTGGCGGGCCGCCTCAGCGTTTCGGCAATCTTACTGGCCATGAAGCCGTATGGACCCCCAATGGCCAGCACGTTCTACTGGTGAAAGGGTCCGGTCTGTATATTGCCGACAGCAAAGGCGGTTCGGCAAAAGAACTCGTGAACGTGGCGGGAACGCCCTACTATCCGCGATTTTCGCCTGATGGCAAGCGGGTACGGTTCAGCGTTGGCGATATTTCGCGCAATACTTCCTCAATCTGGGAAGTAAATAGTGACGGCTCAGGCCTCCACGCCTTGCTTCCGGAGTGGCGGGAAGTTTCCTCCAAATGTTGCGGCAACTGGACCGCCGACGGGCGCTATTACATTTTTCAGGCCACCGAAAACGCCATGGGTAGTAGCGGAAATCTTTTTGGTCTCGCGGAACCAGCCGGTCGATTCGAAAGAAAAAGAATCGAACATCCGGTCAGACTCACCCAAGGGTCAATCTCGTTTTCGCGTCCGGTGCCTGCTGCGGATAGCAAAAGAATCTGGACGTTGGGGCTCAGTATCCGTGCAGCGGTGGTGAAGTACGATCCGATGTCGGGAAAATATGTGCCATTCCTCGCAGGCATTTCTGCCAGCGATCTGGATTTCTCGCCCGATGGCCAATGGGTTACGTACACTTCGATTCCGGAAGGCACGCTGTGGCGTTGCCGAATTGATGGCGCGCAACAAAGGCAGTTGACTTTCCCGCCGGGAAGGGCCGCTCTTCCGCGATGGTCCCCGGATGGGAAGCAAATCGCTTACATAAATGTGCAAGAAGGGGCACCTTGGGCGATCCATATCGTGCCTGCGGACGGTGGCGCTTCGCGGCTTTTGGTTTCAGAAAAACTCACGCAAATCGACATCAATTGGTCTCACGACGGAGACAAGATCATTTTTGGCCGCATCACGCAGCACAACTCGGAAGGCCTTAGCATCGAGGCTTATGATCTCAAGACGCACGAACTCTCTACTATTCCGGGTTCCGAAGGCCTTTTCAGTCCGCGATTGTCGCCGGATGGCCGCTATATTGCCGCGCTCTCTGGAGATCTCACCAAGCTCATGTTGTACGACACGCGAGCGCGAAGATGGTCGCAGTGGCAGACGTTAGAATCGGGTGCGCTGAACTATCCTGTATGGGATCCGGACAGCAAATCCATCTACTTTGATGATTTGGTGAGTGGCGAAGGCGCCTATTGCCGGGCGAAGGTTGGCGAGAGTCACTACCAACACGTGTTTCAGCAACAAGGCATCGAGCGTTACCTCGGTCCATTTGGACTGTGGTCCGGTCGTGCTCCTGACGGCTCGGCTCTCTTCGTCCAGGAAGCCAGCGTTCGCGAAATCTACGAACTGCAAGTGGACTTGCCGTAGCAGTGTGGTACAAGGCCACGGGATAAATCGCGTTTAATAACCGCGATCTGATGGGGAAACGACAACAATGTCTGGGGTTGGTGCAGCGCCAATGAATAGCGTTCGCGTGGCACGGAGACGCGTGAGTATGAAGACTCTTTTCTTGTGGCTTGTGGTTTGTCTCTCAGCGTCTTGTTTCTTCGCACCCGCGTTGCACGCGCAACAAGATTCCAAGACCGAGCGAAAACTCATCACACGAGTAGAGCCTGACTATCCGCCGGTGCTGAAGATGCGCCAGATTGGCGGCACGGTCAGGGTACAAATTACGATCACGCCCAAAGGAATCGTGGAGAACCCAAAATTGCTTGGCGGAAATCCAATCCTCGGAGAATCTGCGGTCGCGGCCGTCAAGAAATGGAAGTATGCGTCTGCGGAAACCGCCACCACCACAACCGTTTCCCTCGAATTTAATCCCTATCGTTAGCTCGAGTGAGACTGCGCGTCGTTTAGAAACTGGGGTGTTGAGCCAATCTCCAGGACCACATCAGGAACGAACTCGCTGTCAGGTCAATCGCGGGCTCGGTAGTGCTGAAGGATTGCACGTTGTCCTGATACACGGCTTTTTGTGAGGGGTCGAACGTGCCAGCGTTGCCGTTGAATTTCTTGAACGTGTCTGATCCGTTTGCCGGACAGAGGATCATGCCGTCGAGTGTGCCGGAAGTGATGTAACCTCCGGGACCCTCGGAAGCCGCACCCCAGAGGACCGGGGTACCTCCCGAAGTTCCGTCGAGCGCTCCCGCGATATTCGCAACCTGGTGCTGAATACAGTTCGGGAACGTGCTGCCGTCTCCGACGATAAACGAAGAGCCCCAGGGATTCGTGCCCAAAATATTAGCCAACCATCTCTGTGAGTACGTCTCGTATCTTTCCGCCTGCGTCAGGTAGTGGGCTTCGCTAGCCATTACCGAAAGACCCGCGCCGTGCGACGTGGTATCTCCGGCGCTCCATTGGTATCCGAAGCCCCAAGGATCCGTGCCGGACTGGGTGATTGCGTCTTCCACTTGCTGCAAGAGCTGTTTCCGTATCTGGGACGCCGAAATCGCCAAGCCGCTAGGATCGCCCGCAATTTCCATTGCGCGGTAAAGTTCAAAGTGCGCGAGGCCGCTCACGTCGTATAGATTTAGTGTGTCCGTGAATCCCGGGTCGTAAATATTTGTGATGTAATTTTTGGCATACTGCGCCGCCTGCCGCAGATAGTCCATGGGATCGCCGTGCGGCAACCCTGCAGGAAGATTCTTGGGTCCGCCGGCGGATTGCAGCGCAAAGTAAAGTTCCGTCGCGCCAAGTTCCATGTCATCTTCCCAGACGTTTTCGGGATAGGCGTCAAAGGGCGCAACCGTCAACAGGCAGTTGCTGCACGAGCCAGAGTCAACCGTCGGGGCGGGATCCGTAAAGGAAGTATCCGCGAGGTCAAAAATGTCTTCGGCGTTTTTGAGGCAGCGATTGGCGAGAGAAGGATTTGTGGAGCGGTTGAGCTGGTAACAAAGCGCGAAATCTGCCGCCAGACGGCCCGCCAAATTCGGGCTGACGCGCGAGCCGGCCGGCCCAGCCACATAAACCGGTCGATTGCAAATAAAGAAAGTGGTGAATGCGTCGCACGGTTGCGGATCTCCGGGTTGTTGGTAGCTGTCTGCGGCCTGCGGAAGAGTCCAGATGTCGTACTCGGTAATGAGGCAATATGGAGAGGGATAGGTGCCGCCGCAGTTGGCCATCGCGGAAGACGGATCGCCTTCTCCGTAGTAATTCCAGTCTTGGGTATTGTCGACCTGATAGTAGAGGGTGCGCGTTTTTTCATTCCACATTTTCAAAAGCCAGTCGACGCCAAATTTAGCTTCGTCCGTGAAGTCGGACGAGGGAGGAGCTCCGGACCCACTCGTTCCGGCAAAAGAAACGGAGCCCGGGGGAGAGGGAGGATTCACTTGCGCGAACGCGCCCATTTGTCCGGGAAAATCGCGAACACCAATCTGCATGAGCGCCGCGGTATAGCTGGTCGTCTCGACATACTTTTCATAGTCGCCGGCATCCCACCATCCTCCGGAGGCATCGATATTCGGCAGCTTTGCGGAAACTAAGGGGGCTACAGGAGGAACGTTGTTGATGAAGTCGTCGGAATCGAGCGCCGGTGTTTGATAAACATGAGCGTTCGCATCCTTCAAGTGCCCGGGTTCGGTGCGCAACGCGTTGCGTACAAAGTTCGCGCCGTCACGTTGCGTTTCGTAGAAAAACAACGAGTTCAACAGCAGGCCGGAGTACAGCGCCTCCGGGCAATCAACCGCGAAACGCGGCGAATCCGCCGCCACCGGACCCTTTACCGATATTTTGTAAAGGCCGCCCTCCGGAACTGAGAAGTCGAGTGCGTACACCTGGTACGTCACAGTCTTGCTGTGACTCCATGTCCCAAGCAAGCCACCAATGTGTCCTGAAAAGACGCTGGCACCCTTCGAGTTTAATACCTTGAAAGTTGCTCCGGTTTCCGCCTCGGTGGACATTAAATACGCGCGAAAGGGCTTCTCACCGATTTCGTAGCCAACTTGACTGACGCGCACGTGGGCTGACTGTGGACGTGCGGGAGCGGCCCAACCAAGCACAGCGATTAACATGATTCCGAATGAAACAATTCGAATTGGTATGGAAAGGCGGGCGCTGCAAGACCACATGACTTCCTCCTCGCCGCGGGGATGGCCTGTATTAAACCCGTTTAATACAGCAGGCGCATACTGCTACTTTGCTTAGTGAGTGTCAAGCGAAGAACCAAGAATCACCGAAAATCGGAAGGCAAAAAACAGCCGGACCAAGACCGCCAAATCGCCGTGTCAAATCAGGATCGTGAAACTCTAAGATATGGACCCACGGATAGTTTTTGTGTTACTCCTCAATGCCGCAGAACATCGCCTGTATCTGGGATTAACATGACGAGAATCTATCTGGGACGTCACGTGTATGGCCTCGCTGCGATCGCTTTTGGCGTCATCACCTTGGTTTGGCACGACTTCAACACTTGGCAACAGATTCGTGCGCTCGGCGTCGTTCCTCACCGGGAGATTCTCGTCTACCTTGCGGCCGCGATCGAGATCCTTGGCGGCTTGGCAATCCAATGGACCAGAACCGCCAGACTTGGTGCTCTGGCGCTAGGAGTCCTCTACCTTGCCTTCGCGTTGCTCTGGATGCCGCACATCTTGGCGGAGCCGCGTGTTTTTGATCGTTGGGGCAATTTTTTCGAGCAATTCTCTCTGGTCTCGGGCGCGCTGATCGTTTACGGCTCATTAGGCTCGCGTGAGTCGCTACAACCTGCCACACTGGCTCGGCTCGGTTACATATTTTTCGGAATCTGTGTTGTTTCCTTCACGCTCGAACAATTCTTTTATCTTTCTGGGACGGCATCCTTCGTTCCCAAATGGATTCCTCCGGGTCAAATGTTCTGGGCAATCGTCACGACGATTGCGTTTGCGCTCGCCGCTATGGCTCTGCTTTCCGGGCGCTCGGCTCTGCTGGCGGCTCGATTACTTACGGTCATGCTCGTCGGCTTCGGGCTGCTGGTATGGCTGCCGGCTCCTTTCGTCGATGCACATAAATTGATCAACTGGGCGGGCAACGCGCAGAATTTGGCGATTACCGGAGCGGCATGGATTGTGGCGGATTTTCTCGGCCAAGAGCGTTTTACCTCGACAAGCGCCTGATCCTTGCCTCGCATCGCGGTACGTCGCAGTCCGCGCCTCGTCTCCGGCGCGAGCTCAGATTCGACTTGGCCCATAAGACGTGTCGTCTGGAACCGGTGCGAGGATATACTGCTGGCTACGCAATATTGCAATCACGAGGCGAAAAAGTGAGCACTGCAAACTCCAGTCGTACCGCTCTCATTACCGGCGCATCTCGCGGTCTTGGCGCTGCTATCGCGTTTGAGCTGGCAGCGACGGGCCTGAACGCGGCCGTCAACTACTTCAACAGCGATAAAGCCGCGGAACAGCTCTGCCAGCGCATTCGGCAGGCGGGCGGTCGTGCGCATGCTTTCAAAGCAGATGTGCGAAAAGAGGAAGAAGTCGTCCGCCTGGTCGCCGAAGTTGGTGAAGTGTTCGGCCCCGTCGACGTGCTCGTGGTGAACGCCACCGGACCTCAGCCGTTTTTCTCCATCGAAGAGCAGACCTGGGAAACTTATCTCGATCAGTTGGAATTTTTTGTAAAGTCTCCACTGCTGTTGCTGAAGCAAGTGCTGCCGGGAATGAAGCAGCGCGGCTTCGGCAGAGTCGTCAACATCGGCAGTGAAGTGTTCGAGATTGGCAATCCTCGCTTTGCGAATTACGTTTCCGCCAAGGGCGCGCAGTTGGGGCTTACTCGTTCCTGGGCGCGCGAGCTTGCTCCCACCGGCATTACCGTCAATTTGGTCGCACCCGGCTGGATTCCCACCGAGCGACACGCCGACGCCACGCAGAAAGAGTTGGACGAGTACACCGCGAATGTCCCCATGAAACGCATGGGCAAGCCCGAGGATGTAGGAAAAATGGTCGCTTTCCTTGCCAGCGACGCCGCGCGCTTCATCACCGGTCAGAAATTTGCCGTGAATGGCGCAAATACGCTAGTTTGACCGTCCGGTTTTCGTTGCAGCGCCGGCTACACGGGAAGTTATGATCTGCATAGTTCTTAGGGTATACTTCCGCAGCTCGAAATCCGAAAAATCAAATCCAGGTGATCACGAATGGGCGCTCAGCCGCAAACTCTGCCGGGACACGTCGGCATACTCCAGATCATGAACGGAGGTCACGTCGCCGGCGCTGTCGCTTGCCTCGCGCAGCTCGGTATACCGGACCTCATCGACGGCGCTGCCAAATCCGCGGAAGAACTCGCCAGCCAGATCGGAGCTGATCCGCAAGCGCTGTATCGCCTTATGCGCGCTACCGCCAGCGTCGGCGTTCTCGCCGAAGGGCCCGACGGAAAGTTTTCGCACACACCGATGTCCACGGTTCTGCGCCGCAACGCTACTCCCAGCCTGCGCTCGTTTGCCATCATGGGTGGTAGGGAGTGGCACGGACGCGGTTGGTCTCACCTCGAATACTGCGTTCGCACCGGAAAGCAGGCGCTCGAGAAGATTTACGGCGCGCATATCTTCGATTTTCTAAAGCAACATCCTTCCGAAGGACAGATTTTCCACGACGCTATGACCGAGTTGTCCATGATTGATGGCCCGGCTGTGGCCGACGCCTACAATTTTGAGGGCATTCACTCCATTGTGGACGTAGCCGGCGGCCACGGGTTTCTGCTGGCCACGATCCTGAAGGGAAATCCACATTTGCGCGGTACGCTTTATGAGGCGCCCCACGTTGTCGAGGGAGCGGTGAACGGACCGCTGCAGCCCGTGATGGAACGTTGCACCCTCGCATCCGGCGACATGTTTTCTTCGGTGCCCGCTGGCGCCGATGCTTACATCATGAAACACATCATTCACGATTGGCCTGACGATCGATGCATCCAGCTCCTCAAAGCGTGCCGCAAGGCCGTGAATGCCAACGGCAGACTTCTCGTGGTCGACAGCGTCATCGAGCCCGGCAATGATTTCTCTCCGGGCAAGTTCCTCGATCTTCAGATGTTGATTTTCCCCAGTGGATGCGAGCGCACCGAAGAGCAGTTTCGTAAACTGTTCGTCGCGGCCGGCTGGCAGTTGCACCGCATCATTCCCACTGCCGCGTCCGACTCCATCGTCGAAGGAGTGGCGGCGTAACGCACTGGCGAACTAAGGAATTGTACTTGCCACTTTTTCGTGGAACCTACTCAGGCAAATGAGCCTCGCCCGCGATGGTCAGGTTCGTCTCCACAACCGGCGCGTCCGTTCCCGGCTGACCTCCGCCGACCGAAACCTTGTAAGAGCCCGCCGCGACGATGCGATCGCCTGCTTCGTTCACATGGCTCAGGTCTCGTGGATTCAGCGCCACATTCACATGTTTCGTTTCTCCTGCGCTCACGTGCACTCGCGTGAAGCCGCAAAGCGCGCGAATCGGCGCTCCTGGCAGCTTGGGATACGTCAGGTAAATCTCCACTATCTCGTCGCCATCGCGCGCGCTGGTGTTCTTCACGTTTGCGTCCACATTCAACGGATCTCCGGCATGCAAACTATTCGTCGAGAGTTTTACGTTGCTGTATTCGAATTTCGAATAGCTCAGCCCATACCCAAACGGATACAGCGGCGTGTCATTGAAATAGCGGTAGGTGCGGTTGGACATCGAGTAATCCTCAAACGCTGGAAGTTGCGACACCCCCGTGTAGAACGTGACGGGCAAGCGGCCCGCGGGATTATTCACACCCGCAAGCGTCTGCGCGATAGCCGCTCCGCCTTCCTCTCCGGAATACCACGCTTCCAGAATGGCATTGGCGTGTTGCTTCACCCAATTCACGCTGAGCGCGCTGCCGTTCATTAACACCACGACCAGCGGCTTGCCTGCCGGCATGACGCTCTCCAGCAATTCCTGTTCCGGCTTCGGCAAGTCCAGGCTGGTTCGATCTCCGCCCTTGAAACCTTCCTCGCTCACCGGCATCTCTTCGCCTTCGAGTTCACTGGTGATGCCGACAACCGCTACCACTACGTCCGCGTCTTTCGCCGCCGCAAGAGCTTCTGGCGACGGCCGCCGGTCGATCTTGCTCCACACCAGTTGCCCCGGCTCCGTACTGCCTTCCGCTCTTTGGTAGTCGACTTTTAATGCATAGACCTTCCCGCTCTCCAGGCGCGCAGGCCCGACCTTTGTCTCCACGCCGTTGGTGTGGTACGCCAGTATCACCGTTTTGCCGTCCAGTGAAACGCGGTAGAACCCATCGCCTTTAAAACCCAAGTCGTATTCGCCCGTAGCCTGCGGCTTCAACGTCGCTTCCCAACTCACGATCACCGAGTCCATCTTGGCAACCTCGGTCGGCAGTGCCGCTGTCGCTGCGCCGATGCCCGGTTCAATGCGTGTCGCCAGCGGTGACTGCTTCTCTCCCGAGGACGAGAATGCGAACCTGTTCTTCATCGAGTAGTAGCTTGCTCGCACGCCCGGCTTGCCATCTGTTGTGAGCAGCTCGGACGGAACAGCCGACACTTCCTTGCTCAAAAATTGCGTGCCGGGCACATAACGAATCTGCGCCCCGCGAAACTCGGCCCGCATTCCCTCCAGAACCGATACGGAATGCGTGGGGATCCCGTTGTAGTTGCCAAGCAGAACATTCGTTTGATCGGCCAGTGGTCCAATCACGGCAATCTTCACTCCCGAAGTCTTTAAAGGAAGAATGCCATCATTCTTCAGCAACACCATAGACTCGTTGGCCAGTTTGCGAGCCAGCGCCCGATTCTGCGGGCCATCCAGCAACGACTCGTCGATCTTCGTAAACGGCACCATCTCCGGCGGATCGAACATGCCCAGTTTCATTCGGGCGGTGAACAAACGCTTCAGCGCCACGTCGATCTCGCTTTCCTTCAAATAACCTTTCTTCACCGCATCGATATACGCAACGTAGTCGTGGTTGTCCGTAACTTTGTCGACGAAGTCGACGCACTCGTTGTCCATACCTAGCTTCAGGCTGATCGCGGAAGCTTCCGGTTGCGTTGGCTTATAGTGGTGCCCGTCGAATATGTTTTGCACCGCGCCGCAATCCGATACCACGTAACCCTGAAACTTCCACTTGTCCCGCAACTGATCAACCAACAAAAACTCGTTCGCGCAAGCCGGTTGGCCGTTGATGCTGTTGTACGCGCACATCACCGACGCCGCCTTGCCTTCCGTCACTGTCGCGCGAAACGCGGGCAGATACGTATCTTCTTCGTCATGCTTACTCACCTTCACGTCCGCCGTGTGACGGGTGGGCTCTGGCCCGCTATGCACCGCGTAATGCTTGGGCGTCGAAACAGTGCGGTAATAGCGCGGGTCGTCGCCTTGCATTCCGGTGACAAACGCTACGCCCAGGCGCCCGGTCAGAAACGGGTCTTCGCCATAAGTTTCCTGGCCGCGTCCCCAGCGCGGATCGCGAAAGATATTGACGTTCGGCGCCCAGAAATCCAGTCCCTCAAAAATGTTGCTGTGCCCTGCCCGAACATCCTGCGCATGCTTGATACGCGCTTCAGTGCTGATGGCGATGGCCATTTCGTGGATCGCTGGTGCGTCAAACATAGACGCCAACCCAATCGGCTCCGGAAACTCCGTCGTTCCATTCACCGCCACGCCATGCAGCGACTCGCTCCACCAATCGTACGCAGGCACCTGCAACCGTGGAATCGCACGCGCCTGATTCACCAGCTGCGACGCTTTTTCCTCCAGCGTCATTCGCGAAATCAGATCATTCACTCGCTGATCGATGGGAAGCGATGGATTCAGATACGGAGGAGTAGACCCGGGTGCGGCATTTTGCGCCGGCAGCGGCACGGCACCAACGGCAAATCCTAAAACAACAACCACGACAATCGCGAGACGTTTCATAAATGGCGGCATCGACCTCTCCTGGGGCACAAGAATCCTCCCACGAAAAACTTCCGAACCAGCAGCTTGGTGAGCGTGTTCGTTAACCGAGTCTACATCAATCCCAGCTGCCGGCTCTTTTCTTTGTGCTTTTATAGTGGCCTTTTCTCCGCCCACGTGTCCTTGAACGTGACCACCGTCACATCGGCCGTTCCCTCCATTTCTTTCATTAAAACGTTTCAGTGCAGGGTTTCTGAATTAGCGCTACAATACAATCCGCACGAGACGAGTAATCGGACTCCGGGACCATTCGGCTCTTCAGGAAACCATCCGACCAGCCCCCATGCCTGGCCTCCGACGAACGCCACTTGCCTTTACTTCCGCATCGTTTACAAGCGAGGAGGATGCCATGCCTGCGTCCACAATACCGACAAAAATGAAAGTTTCCTTTTACGGTCACGCCCGCCAATACCACAACATCAAGCGTGAAATCGACGACGCCTTTCATGCCGTCATGGAAAGCGAGGCCTACGTTATGGGGCCCGCTCTAGCTCGCTTCGAAAAGGAGCTGGCCCAGTATTTTGGTATGAAGCACGCTGTCGGTCTGAATTCTGGCACGGATGCGCTCTGGCTCGCCTTTTTTGCGCTCGGGATGCAGCCCGGCGACGAAGTCATTACCACCGCCAACACTTTTTTCGCCACCGCCGAAGCCATCTGGATTGCCGGCGGCAAAGCTGTGTTCGTCGATTCCGATCCGGTCACAAACAATATCGACCCGACGAAAATCGAAGCCGCCATCACGCCGCGCACAGTCGGCATCGTTCCCGTGCACCTGTACGGCCACTGCGCCGACATGAAGTCCGTCAGTTCCATCGCCAAAAAGCACAAGCTATGGGTCGTCGAAGACAACGCGCAGTCCATCGACGCGCACGGTGACGGCTTCAGGCAGGGCGAACTCAGCGACGCCGTCTGCACCAGCTTCATTATCCAGAAAAATCTTGGCACCTTTGGCGACGGCGGCGCCCTCATCACCAATCGCCCCGAAATCGAGCTAGCCGTTCGCCGCATGCGCAACCACGGCTCCCTGAAACGCTCCGTGCATTCCTTCGGCTTCAATAGCCGCCTCGACGATATTCATGCCGCGTTTCTCAGCGTCAAGCTGAAGCACATCTCCAAGTGGACCGACCAGCGCCGCACCTGGGCCAAGCGTTACACCGACGGACTCAAGGGCAACAGCTTCCGCTTGCCCACGGAATTGCCGGGCCACCGCCATGTCTACCATCTCTATGTGATCGAACATCACAAGCGCGACCACCTCACTCAGTTCCTCGTGGATCATGGCATCGACGCTAAACAGCACTATCCCATCGCTATCCACCAGCAAGAGGGCTATCCCTGGGGCAAACTCGCGGACTTGAAGCCCCACGTGCCCAACGCCGAGCGCAACGCGGCGCAATGCGTTTCTTTGCCCATGTTTCCCGAACTCACCGCCGAAGAGGTCGACTACACCATCGCCAAACTCAAAGAGTGGGACTCGCAATTCGGCTGGTAAATGTAACTTAACGCACACCAGGAGCGATCACTGTGAGCGCTAAAAAAGTGTATAAAGTTTTGGTCATCGGAGCAGGCAAGCGCGGCAAGCATCACGCCCAGGCCTTCAAAAATAACCCGCGCTTTGAACTCGCCGGGCTTTCCGACGTCAGCCCGGAGCAGTTGGCCAGAGCCGCCGCGGAACTCGGTGTACAGAAAACATCGCTGCAACCTCTCGCTCTAGCCAAGGAAATCCAGCCTGACGTTTTTTGTTTCTGCACCCCTCCGGCAATCCGCCTGGAGCTAATCAAGACCGGCATTGCGTGCGGGGCAAAGTTGATCGCCTACGAAAAGCCTATGGCCCTTTCCATGAACGAAGCCATCGAAATTCGTAAACGTGTGAACGACGCCGGCGTCAAAACCGTCGTTTCTCACCAGCACCGCTACGACCAGCACTATCTGAAGGTGAAAGAAATCGTCGAAAGCGGCGCGCTTGGCCGCGTCCATACCATCCATGCACACTCAGCAGGCTGGTTCCTTCACCTTTTCACTCACCTGCTGGAATACATGCGGTGGTACAACGACTACGCGCCAGCTGAATGGGTAATGGCTCAAGCTGCCGGCCGCGGCAAATTCTCGGACCTGCACTGCTCTCCTGACTACATTGGCGGGTTCGTTCAATTCGCTAACGGCGTCCGCGGCATCATTGAATGTGGCGCCGGTGCACCCGACGTCCCCGAAGTCGATTATTGGTGGCGCAAAAACAAAATCGGCGTTTTCGGCACCGACGGCTTCGCTGAAGTTCTGACCGGCGGCGGCTGGCGAGCCGTAACGAAGCAAGGCGCAACCTCCGGCACTGGTTGCATGAACTACGACGCGGAGATGCCTCCCTACGTCGAAGACATGGCTCGCTGGCTAGATGACGACAAACAGATTCACCCCTGCAATGGCGAACGCGCCTATGGAGGTTTCGAGATCACCATGGCGATGCTGCGATCCGTGGTGCAGCGCGGCCAGATTGCCTTGCCTTTGTCTGCGGGCGAACCCGAACTCGAAGCCCTGAAAAAGGTATTGCCCGATCGGCCTGTGCTTGTCTCGTGCGACGCCAACTGCAAGGAATACAATGTGCAGCCCACGGCCCTCAGTAGCGCGTTGACGGGCCGCTAATCCGCGCATCACCGTCTCTCTTAACTCTTGCTGGTGCCTTGTGACGAGCGGCATTGCCGCAGCATGATGCCGCTGCTAGGATGAACCCCACTATGGCCCAAACATCTCTTCCCCGTACCCTGCTGGCGTTGCTGCGTCCGCGCCTGTCTCACATGCTGGAGAGTCTGCGTCAGCTTACGCTCATTGAATCGCCCAGTCTGGAAAAGGAGCCCGCCGATCGCTGCTGCAATCATCTAGCTGACGAGTGGATGCTACGCGGGGCCACCGTCCAGATACTGAAGCAACGGCATCGCGGCGATCATCTGCGCATTTCCTGGTCTCCCGACACGCTGCGCACAAGTTCACAATTGCTCGTCCTCGGTCACTACGACACCGTCTATCCCTCTCGCACCCTCGCGCACATGCCTTTCAAGGTCGTCGGGAACAAAGCCTACGGCCCCGGCACCTTCGACATGAAAGCAGGCATCGTCCAGGCTCTATATGCTCTTGAAGCTTTGCAACAGGCAAAAGTTCCGGTTCGCAAGCGCCTTGTTTTCCTGTGGACTTCCGATGAAGAAATCGGCAGCGAATCTTCGCGCCAGATTTTGGAAGCGGAAGCCAAGCGCAGTGATGCTGTTTTTGTTCTGGAACCCTCGCTCGGCGGTCGTGGCATGGTCAAAACTTCCCGCAAGGGCGTTGGTGAAGTCAAACTCATCGTCCATGGCCGCTCAGCTCACGCTGGCCTGGATCCTGACCGGGGCATTAACGCTATTCATGAACTCGCCGCGCAAATCGCCCGGATCGAAAAATGGAACGACCCTCGTCACGGCGTTACCGTGAATGCGGATCTCGTCGATGGCGGCACTCGCACCAACGTCATTCCTGACAGCGCCAAAGTTAATTTTGATCTTCGCGCCTGGCGTCATGCCGACATGCGCGCTTTGGAAAAAAGGTTCCGCACTCTGAAAGCAATTCGACGTGGCGTGAAACTTGAGTTGCGCGGCGGCTTCGATCGCCCTCCGCTCGAACGCAAACACAGCGTTGAACTCTACACTCGCGCCAAATCGCTCGCCAAACAAATGGGCTTTGCGCTCGGCGAAGCCGCGGCTGGCGGCGCATCAGATGGCAATTTCACGGCCGCTCTCGGCATTCCCACTCTCGACGGCTTCGGCGCTGTAGGCGAGGGCGCCCACTCCACCCACGAGCATGTCCTGTTCAAGACTATGCCCCAACGAGCAGCCCTACTAGCCGCCATCCTGGCCATGTCCTGACTATTGGAGTGCGGCAGTTCGCTGCCACTCTACACCCCCTACCTTCCATAATTCTTCTTCAAATATTCTTCCGTCGACTTCATCAATTCCCCATAATCATCGCGCAGTACGTCTTTCACCGCCGCCTCCGTCTCGCTTCCTGCGGCTAGCCGGTCCAAAATCCTCTCCATGTCTCCCATGCCCTGCGTCTCGACGATGCATTCAACATTCGCCAGCGACCAAGCATACGAATATCGCGCGACCTCTCCGGACAGGCCCATCCACGAGCCTTCCAGCCGTCCTAGCGGCGCCGCTTGCCCCGCATCGTAGATCTGGATCAGCACACCGGCATTTTCGTCGCTGCGTTTTCCTTCCATCCACTGCGCCATGCCTTCCTGGATCCATGTCGGGGCGCGCCCGTGCGTCTTCTGTTGAATAAAGCTGTGTGTCAACTCATGCCGCAGCACCCGCGACAATTCAGAATCCACCCCGGTCAGTCCTTGCACCGGCACGCGGATTCGTCCGTCATTCAGTGCTCCCACCCAGCCCGGCGCCCGGGTGATATCCGCAAAACCCTGCTGCGTGTATAAAATCACTCCAATGGGATCCGGCGGCGAATAGTTTAATTGCGATTCAATCTGTTCGTAGTGCCCTTCCAGGGTATGCAGCACATCGCGCGCCAGCGCCGGTGCCGCCGTTCCGTTGTACTTCAGCTGAAAATGCGCGCTCTCGTTCTCTTTGTAGTTTTCCTCTTCTTTTTTGTCGCGCTTTGCCTTTTCCAGCGCGGCCAGCGTGTCCGCATCGGGCCGCAGTTCGAGCGCTTTCTTCCATTCCATCACGGCCTGTTCGGGCCGGTTCATTCCCGAGTACGCCCAGCCCGCCAGTTTGTAGACATCCGCATTGTCTGGCGCCACCCTCTTCGCGCGCTCCAGATAATCCAGTGATTGCTTGAATTCACTTCGTCGTAAATGCAGGTAAGCCGTGCTCATCAGGAACGTTGCCTGGTCCGGTTGATACTTTAGCGCCGTCAGCTCATCGCTCAGCGCGTGGTCCATGTCTCCGCGGGCAAGCTCAAATTGCGCGGCGGCGTGATGTGCCAGCGCCGCGCGTTCGTTCGCGCTCGCCACGCCTCCTCTCGCCTCCGCCTCCAAACCTCCAATATATGTCCGGTCGATCGCTCCGTCATGAACCACCGCCCGATCAATCTCTTCCGTAGCCGCCGTTGATTCCACTTCAGGAGGTGCAATGTTCAGGCTCGCCGCGGCCGCCGCCGGCGACTCCGCGATCGGCATCAGGCCACCCTTTTCGATGTGATCGACGATCGATTTCGGAATCGTCAGCGTCCCTGCCGCCGTTTCGTACTGGATTTTGTCTCCGACCTCCACCACGTTGTACGCCACGATCTTCCGGCCATTCTTCAGGACAATCTTGTCCGCCCTCGCCGGTGTGGTCGCCGCTATCAACAGCACAAGCAACGCACAGAATATTCTTGTTCGGTCCCGTTCTCGCATTCCCTTATTTTAAGCCTCTCCATTGATTGTCTTCGCGTGGCCTTGTTCCGAAATGCCGAATGTGACTACACTCGTGTTATGAGGTTCCGCCCCGCGCTCGTGGCATTGCCTTTGCTGGTCGCTCTACTTTCGCCAGCCTCGCGCGCATTTCCCTCCGATTCGCCCGGCACCCCTGGCTCCCCTCGCGAGATTCTCGCTACTCTTAATGCTCTTCAGCTCGACAGCCAGGCGGTTTATTCCATCTCTCCCAAAGACCGCATTGAGATTCGCCAGTCGGACGTCACTCTCTACTTTACCGAAGGCAAAATCGCTTTTTTCCAACCATTCGAAGGCCGCATCACTGGTTTTGTCTTTTCCGGGCTGGGGCACGCCCTGGCGCTTCCTCGCGATCCCGTCGAAAAGCAACAACTGGCCCGATTCCTCGGCGCCCCTATCCTCGATCAACAATTCCTCTCCATGTATGTGCGCTTTACAACCGACGCCGCCCAGGGTCTGCTCGATCAACTGCAGCATGCCGGTATTACTCCGGCCAGCGACGGCGACTTCGTTGCCTTGTGGCGCCCGCAACTCGAACGCCTCAATCCCAACCACTCTCTCCGCATCCTCATGGAAAAATTCTACCAGTCGCCCCGTCACTTTTTTCATGCCGGCGTCGATGGCATGGTTACCGGACCCTTTGACGTCCTGCTCGATGATTCCCGCAAGGAAAATGTTTTTCTCGGACAGTCCCGCCGCGTCAATAATGTCTCTTATTACGATGTGTGGAGTTCCTACACGCTTCCCGATTCCGTTCCGCTGCGAATTCCGTTCCGGGCTCTGCACTATAACGTCGACACCGCCATTCAACCGGATAATTCTCTCGTCGGCTCCACGGCAGTCGATTTCCGCGCCCTCACTGGCACCGATCAGGTGCTCTTCATTCAACTCGCTCGCTCACTGAAGATTGACTCGGTCTCTCTCGACGATGGCTCTCCTCTTTCCTTCTTTCAGAACGAAGGTTTGACGGAACAGCAACTTCGCACCCGCGGCGACGATACTCTCTGCGTCTTCTTTCCAAAAACTCCCGCCGCTGGCTCATCCTTCACTCTCCATTTTCATTATCGCGGCAATGTCATCACCGACGCCGGCAACGAGGTTTTGTTCGTTGGCGCTCGCGAAAGCTGGTATCCCCATTTCGGCGACGCTTCCGAGTTTGCTCTCTACGATCTCTCCTTTCGGTGGCCCAAACGTCTCCGCCTGGTAGCCACTGGCGAAAAATCCGATGAGCGTGAAGACGGAGAATTCCGCACCGCTCAGTGGAAGACCTCACAGCCCGTGCCTGAGGCAGGCTTCAATCTTGGCGAATATGCTTCATGGTCCGTCACCTCCGGCGAGCACACCGTCGATGTCTACGCCAATCGTCAGCTCGAACAGGCCATTCAGGCGCGGGTTGCTGCTCCCCCGTCCGATTTCGACATCAGTTCCCGGATCGGCGCTGGTGAAGCTGGCGTGCTAGCACCACATAACGCCATACGACCCGCCCCCCCGAGCCCCGCAGACTCCCTCAAACAACTCGCTCGCCAGATTGACGCCTCCATCCATTTTTACGAACAGTTCTCCGGGCCATTTCCATTTCACCACCTCGGCGTTTCGCAGATTCCGGGAACCTTCGGACAGGGCTGGCCGGGCCTTCTCTATCTCTCCACACTTTCCTTCCTGCCCCAGCAGGCCCAGGAACGCGCTGGCTTGAGTGCCACCGGCCAGGAACAGTTCACTGACATCGTTCCGTTCCACGAAGTCGCCCATCAGTGGTGGGGCAACGTGGTCGGCTGGTCGAGTTACCACGACCAGTGGCTCAGCGAAGCCGTCGCCAGCTACTACTCATTACTCTTCGCGGACTCGCAGAAACATTCTGGCCGCCCCGCGCACGCTTGGCTGGAGGGCTATAAAAAACGATTGGTCACGAAATCTACTCTTGAGGATCTGCCACCCGCCGACATTGGTCCACTCACCCTGGGCTCGCGTCTCACTTCCTCCAAGTCTCCCGGCGCGTATGACGTCATCGTCTACGCCAAAGGCGCCTGGGTCATCCATATGCTCTACGAGATGCTGCGCCAGCCCAATACCCAGGAACCCGACGCTCGTTTCACCAAGCTTATGCGCACCATCGAAGCAAAATATGCGCAGGCGCCGCTGAGCACCGCGCAGTTCCAGCGTGAAGTGGAAGCGGTCATGACCCCCAAAATGGATCTCGAAGGTGGCCACTCCATGGATTGGTTTTTTGATCAGTACGTCAGCGGCACGGGCGTGCCGCACTACAAGGTCGAATTCACCACCCGCCGCACCGACAAAGGTTTCCAAGTTCGCGGCAAGCTTTTGCAGTCTGAAGTCCCGCGGTCATTCATCGCGCCAGTTCCCCTGTACATTAATGCCGGCGGGGGGCGCAGCATTTTTCTTGGCACCGTGGTCACCGGAGGCGACGAAACGTCGTTCAATTTCACATCGCAGACCGAGCCGCACAAGCTGCTCATCGATCCGCACATGACGCTTCTTTGCGTTTCGGAATAATCTGCCAGAAAACTCGCGCGCGCAGCGTTGCGCCACGCCCTACCGCTCGAGCTTCTTTTGCAGCACTTGCTGTTCCATCAACGGGCTATCCACGCTTAGTTCCGCTTTTCCGCCTTCTCCCAAAACGTACGGATAGCCCTCGGGATCCAGCGGAATTCCCTTCAGTAGTCCTGCCTGCACCAGTTCGCTCAGATGAGTCGCGTGTTTTCCGGTTCGCGCCTCATACTCCGCGGCCAATCGGTCGATTTCCCGCATAGCCATCTGTGCGCTGACCAGTTTCAGGTGCGTTTCCGCATTGTTCTTGATTTGTGGATCGGAGGCCGTGTCGTAAACCTGCTTCCACAGAAAATACGATGTTTCCAGCGACTCGCCCTCTTCTGCAATTTTCGCCGCCATCACTTTCATCCAGATCGGAGCGTCGGGATAACTGCTGCCCTTCCGGAATGCCTCCGAAGCCTTCGCATAGTCCTTTTCGTTGAAATAATAGACGTCGCCCAGGTCCTGGTAGAACCTCCAGTACTCCGGATTCTCTTTTATTCCTCGCTCCAGTAGTCGCACGGCTAAATCGGGCTCGCCCGCTCCTCGCGGCGGGTCGTCGCCCAGGAAAATCGCCCCGAACCGGTAAGCCACTATCAGGTGCGGATCCAGAGTCGTCGCAATATCCAGCAGCGGCCACAGCAGTTCCAGGTTCCGATCGTGAATCCGGTGCTTTGCGCCAAAGTATTGCACCGCGCGCGTCCAGTAAATTGCTCCCATCAACGGCGCATATTCCAGGCTCAGCCCTTTGACCAGATTGCCGGAACGCAGCGCCAGGTCATCGCTCTCCAGATGTATGGCTTGTTGCTCGCCGTCGATTTTCTGCTGTAACTTCCACACTCCGCCCAAGCCAAACACCACAACAACACCCAACATCAATTCGCTCAATGCTCTGCGAGTCATTTCAGATCTCGCCGCGAAAACGCCATCGCTGCTGCCGCCAGCACGATGGCCCCGTACAACACCGCGTACGCCGTGGCATAGAGAACCATGGATCCGGGAACGCTGCCGCCATGCGCCACCACCGCCATCACGTTGAAGTTCTCGAAATTCGGCAGAACGTATGAGATTCCATGCAGCATCGCCGTGCTGCTTGGCGTCAGATTCACTCCTTGCATCGTACGCAGACCCGCCGCGAATACTCCCGCAACATACAGCATGGTCGTAAAAAGGACCGCCAGGAATTGTGTCGTGAAGCAGGAGAATAGCAGCGCCAATGCCACGATCAATGCCAGCTTCAGCAAAATCAGGTATACCGCCACGAACACGTACAAATCGGCTCTTTCCAGAGGATGCTTTACCACCCACAACGCCAAAAACAACCCAACCCCCATCGCCGCCGTATTCACCGCCAGTGTCAGCACCAGCCCAAAAAACTTTCCCAGCAGGAATTCCCAGCGCTCCACCGGTTTCGCCAACAACGCATACAACGTGCGCTTATCCATCTCCTTGGAAACCAGCCCCACTCCTATGAACACCGCGATGAACAAGCCAATCACGGAGATCGCCGTAAGCCCTAAACTCACGATGATGCTTTGCTCGATACCGATCGAGATTTGCCCCACAAAAATTGCCGCCGCTATCATCAGCAACGCGAAAACCACCAGGTTATATAGCACGCGGTCGCGCACCGCTTCGCGAAACGTATTTGCCGCTACCGTCGGAACGTTTTTCATTTCCCAAGCACCTCGACCGCAGATGCTTGCGCACGGTCCGCTTCCACCAGATCCATAAAAAACTCCTCCAAAGTGGGCTTGATTTGCGCCACCGATAAAATTCGCGTCCCTGCCGCCTTCAACTCCTCCAGCGCTGCGTACAACTCCTCTTCCTTTAATTGCACGCGATAGCGTTTGCCTGTGCGCGTCGCGCGCCCCAGCAACGCCGGTTGCTTCCCTTCTCCTTCCAACTCAAACAGGACCTCCATGCCCTGCGCGGTAATCCCCAGGAGATTCTCCGGCGCTCCCACCCCGCGCAGTTTCCCGCCCACAATCACGCCAACGCGGTCGCACAACATCTCCGCATCCGATAGGATGTGCGTCGAAAACAGCACCGTGCGCCCTTCTTTCTTCAATTCCAAAATGATGTCGCGCACTTCCCGCCGCCCCAGCGGATCTAGTCCACTCATCGGTTCATCCAGTACCACCACTTTCGGTTCGTGCAGGATCGCCTGCGCTAACCCCACCCGTTGCAGCATGCCCTTCGAATATTTGCGCAATTGAATCTTCTTTGCGGTATCCAGCCCAACCTTCTTCAGCATCTTGCTTACGCGTTCGTGGCGCTCGTTCGCCGGCAATCCGTGAAATCGCGCGAAATAGTCCAGCAGTTCTGGCGCGGTCAAATAATCGTAGAAGTACGGCTGCTCCGGCAGGTACCCGATGTCAGCATGCATGGAAACATCATCGATGGACTTGCCCAGAATCCGCGCTGTACCGGCCGTCGGAAAAATTAGCCGCATCAGCAGCTTGATGGTCGTCGATTTCCCCGCCCCGTTCGGCCCCAAAAAACCAAACACTTCGCCGGTCTCCACCTGCATACTCAGGCTCTCGAGCGATTTTTTCTTTTTTAGATTTAGAAACCCGAACGGGTATTCCTTGGTCAGGTTCTCGATTTCAATGGCTGGATGGGACATGCCTTATTCTTCGCGCGCCCGGCCTGTACCGTCAACGCGCTACACACCGTCGTGTTCGTGGGAAGCAACCTGAAGGAATTTCCAGAATTCTCTTGCGTCTTTACTTCACGACTTCTTATTTCGCGATCTGCACCAATTCTTCTTTTCTCGCCCCTACCACCCGCGGCTTCATCGTCTGCGCCGCTCGCCAATTATCTAGCATCCCCACCTGCTGTACGCAGCTCACTGTGCACATTGGCGCGCAGCTCTTGTGTGTCAAAAACTCACGCTGCCGCATCTCCGCCGTATATTCCCCTAGCGGAATCCCCGGATATCCCCGAGTTTGCGAGCACCAGTGCACGAGCCCGTCTTCGCAGATGTACAGATACCGCGACCCTGCCCGGCACTTCCAATCGTGCTCTTTCCCCATGGCTACGTTGTGCTGGAATTGGTTGAAGCGCGAAAACGACCGTTTCCCCAGCGTCATAATCTCTTCGAAGATTTCCTGGTCACGCGGCGCCAGCGGTTTCAATTGCCCGTCGTGGTCGTGAATGATCCCGACCGTACTTGTAAACCCCAGCTCCAGCGCACGGTGGGCAATCTTCAGGGCGTCTTCTGAATTCTTCACCCCGCTGCCCAACACCGAATTGATGTTCACCTGAAATTCCGCCCATTCCGACAGCATCTCCAGCCGCCCATCCAGCGATTTTAGGCTCTTCTTCGATACTTCATCGGGCGCGGCATTGTCGATGCTGATTTGCAGGTGCTCCAGCCCCGCATCGTTCAGCCGCTCGATTCGCTCCCGATTCAGAAAAAATCCGTTGGTAATCAGTCCAGCGATCATTCCGCGCTTCCGGATGTGGTGGATGACCTCGTCCAGTTCCGGGTGCATCAATGGCTCGCCGCCACTGATGGTGATAATGGACGTTCCCATGTCCGCCAACAAATCCAGCCGCCGTTTCATCTCTTCCAGCGGCACCGGCTTTGACACGTCGTCGTACTCATTGCAGTAGCCACAATCCAGATTGCACCGGCGCATCGGAATGATGTGTACCAAAAACGGGTGCTTCGTCGACACAAGCGCCTTCGCGATACCCCGAAGCTCTCGCGCCCGCGTCCAATAAAAACGCGAACGCCTCCGTCGCCAGGTCTCGGTCGACGCCTTCCCTCTTTGCCTACCGACACTCATCTTTTCGCTACTTCCCCCAGCCTTTAATTATACCTTACCCGCTGTTTTCGCTAACTGCTGTGCCCAGCGATATACCCTATCTGGCGATGCTTTCCTGCTGGTCCTTCTCTGGGTCCTCAGTGTCCTCTGTGGTGAAACACCCGCCGCATTGCATACAATCCCGCAATTCCCTTCAATCCCTCCTCACCCTCGGTCTCCTCACCTGTTAAACTATCTTCGTTCGCTCCAGGAGCCCTACATGTCTGAAGCTACACAACACGCCAAGTCGGTTCTTACCCGTACCGAATCCGACAGCATGGGCAAAATCGATGTCCCGGTGGATCGCTACTACGGCGCGCAAACCGCCCGCTCCTTGATCAATTTCGCCATTGGCAAGGACACAATGCCCATGGAACTCATTCGCGCATTCGGCATCCTCAAAAAGGCCGCGGCTCTGGTTAATCGCGATCTCGGCAAGCTTTCCGAGGAGAAGTCCAACCTGATTACCCACGCCGCCGATGAAGTCATTTCCGGAAAGTTGAACGAGCACTTCCCTCTACGCATCTGGCAAACCGGCAGCGGCACGCAGACCAACATGAACGTCAACGAAGTCATCTCCAACCGCGCCATACAGATTGCCGGTGGCGAAATGGGCACCAAAAAGCCCATTCATCCCAATGACGACGTGAACATGTCGCAGTCTTCCAATGACACTTTTCCAGCCGCCATGCACATCGCCGCCGCCATGGAAACCTCGCGCCGCTTGCTTCCGGCGGTGAAGAAACTCCGCGACGCGCTGGACGCCAAAGCCAAGGAATTTGCCCCTGTCGTGAAAATCGGCCGGACCCATTTGCAGGACGCCACGCCGCTTACGGTGGGCCAGGAATTCTCTGGCTATGTCAGCTTGCTGGATCGTGATGGTGGGCGCATCGCCGTGGCCCTTGATGGACTGCTCGATCTCGCCATCGGCGGCACGGCCGTGGGCACCGGGCTGAACGCGCATCCGGAATTTGCCGAGCGCGCCGCGAAAAAAATTGCCGAACTCACGGGCTTGCCCTTTCGCTCTCACCCTAACAAGTTTGCTAGCCTATCCGCGCATGACGAAATCGTTTTCGCCAGCGGCGCTCTCAAAACTCTGGCCGCTTCGCTGATGAAGATCGCCAACGATATTCGCTGGCTCAGTTCCGGTCCGCGTTGCGGCTTGGGAGAACTTACGCTTCCCGAAAATGAGCCTGGCTCCTCCATCATGCCCGGCAAAGTGAACCCCACGCAGTCCGAAGCTGTCACCATGGTCGCTGTCCAGGTTATGGGCAACGACGCCGCCATCGGTTTCGCTGGCTCGCAGGGCAATTTCGAGCTCAATGTTTTCAAGCCGGTCATGATCTTCAATTACCTGCACTCCGTCGAACTCCTCGCGGATGCTTGCAACAGTTTCGTCGATCACTGCGTTGTCGGCATCCAGTTGAACCGCGAAGTCATCGATAGTTACGTCAAAAATTCGCTGATGCTCGTCACCGCACTCGCTCCCAAAATCGGTTACGACAACGCCGCCAAAGTCGCTCATCACGCTCACCACCAGAAAACCAGCCTCAAAGAAGCCGCCGTCAAACTCGGCCACCTCTCCGACGACGAATTCGACGCCTTAGTCAAGCCCGAAGACATGACCCACCCGTAACCCATCAGAAAGAAAAGCTCAGCCCTGACATTTCGTGCAGTCTGACCATGGAGCTGGGCGACGTGAGTTATTTCGGCGCGTAAAAAAGGTAGTCGGCGGAATACGGTACGCGCACTTGCTGGCCAGTGTGCGCCGCATCGCAGCCGGAAGCGGGAGCCTTGCCGCCCTTGGTATTCAGCCGCTGAATCTTGCTAACTCGCGAAAGCGCACCGTTCCCCCCGTGATTCACCACATCGACCAGCAGCCATGGAATCGAATCGGCATCGGGCGAAGACACACTGGCAACCGCTTTGCCCGTCACCCGGCTGCCGTCCCTGGCTTCCCATGTCGGGCCGGCAAAGTGCTTGCCAAACGGTTTGCCATCCTTGTCAAAGAGTTGCGCGTCGGGAGCTTTCAGCGCCCAAGCGAATTCCGTGGCGCCCTCCTGGCAGATGTACACCTGGTCGCCTTTGGCGTGCACCTTCAAAAGCAGTCGCTCGCTCGCAGGCGGCTGAAGCTGCGGCGGCACTTGCTGCGCCGCACACGCTGTAGAGAGAAGCATGATCGCGGCGGCAAGCAGAGAGAAGCACGCAAAAGTGCGAAGCCATCGAGTCATGGAGCAAGCCCTCCAGTTATGCTGGGGGTGGAGAGCATAACATTTGTACCATTTGCCTGTGTAGCGGCCGCCTTCTGCTTGCTCGCCGCGTGAAACAGCTGTGACGCGAGGTCTTGCAACTCGCACACGCCGGTGCTAACACTAACGGCAGAGTACTGCTGGAGTTCGCTTCCTTCCTGACAGAAGACTTTAGATCGCAGTGCTACTTTTCCGCCATTTGGGACGCCCGGGTGTTTCAAATTGTGGTCGATCCTGGATTAGGGTCCCGATGAACGCACAAAATAAAAATGATCGAGCCAGTTGGCTGCAAGGTCCTTCCGCGAAATGCTCCACGCCACCGGCGGTGGCAACTCCGTGCTGGCGGTTGGTATTGCTGGGCGCGCCCGGCGTCGGGAAAGGGACGCAGGCGCATCTTTTAAACCAACGCTTGGGCGCTTGCCATTTGTCCACCGGAGATGTGTTTCGCGCTGCCGGAAGCCGGAAAGCCTGCGACCAGACGCCCGCGATGGCCGCGGCATTGGAGTACATGCGCTGCGGCGACCTGGTGCCTGACTCCACCGTTTGGGAAATGGTGCGCGAGCGTAGCGGTTGCTTGCATTGCCAAGGTGGGTTCGTGCTCGACGGCTTTCCGCGCACTCTCGCTCAAGCCGAATCCCTCAGCCAGTTAATGCAAAAAGAGAATCTGACGCTAAGCGCCGTCGTCAACTATGAACTGCCGGTGCCGGAAATCGTGTCTCGGCTCAGCGGGCGGCGCATTTGCGAAAAATGCAAAGCCGTCTTTCACGTGACACGCCAACCCTCGCGCGCCGAAGGTGTTTGCGATGAATGCGGCGGACACCTCTATCAGCGCGAAGATGACCAGCCGGAGTCGGTGAAGTTGCGCCTGGAAGTCTATGAGAACAGCACCGCGCCGCTGATCAGGTTTTATCGTGAACTCGGTCTGCTTGTGCCGGTTACCGCCACCGGATCGCCCGAGGAAATTTGCGATCGCACCATGACCGCACTAGAGCATTTGTAAGGACCCGCCTCCTGCTTGCCCCTGTAGGGGAGGGGGTCAACCAGCACGAACACTGCGTCAATCGATGTATGGATTGCTGTCCAGCAGCGCCCGCTATTTGGTCTGCGGCAAGCTGGCGTTGTACATCGCGTCCAGCAGATCTTGCGATTGTCCATCGTAATCCGCGTCCAGCGACCACAGGAAACTGCCACCAAGCCCGCGCGACCACACCGAATACGCCACTCGATAAAAAGTCGAGAACGAATCGTCATACGTAATGAACCCCGGCTTGCCATTGGTTCGCAACATGTACGGCACCAGCGAGTATTGATCGTAGAACGTGCGCCAGCCATGTTGATTGATGCGCTGCTTGAAGAACGTGCCGTAGTTTTGGCTGATCACGGTGTTGTCGCAATCGGTGCAAAAGCCCCACAGCGCGCTCACATTCTGGTACTCGTATCCATAAAACGGAGTGCCAATGTTTATTTTGTGCGCCGGTACATTCACCAGCGGATCGTGAAGATAAATGTCGATGGCTTCCTTCACGCTGCCGCCGGGCTCGCAATTGTAGGAAGTCGGATTGTTGGGATCGGGGAAGATTGCGGAGTTCAGCTGCGCAGAATCAGTCCAGGGTCCGGCGCAGTCGTAGGTCATCAGGTTGTAGTAGTCCACCAGAAACTTCGTGTCGGGGAAATCATATCCCGTAGCTTCCCACGGCGGCACATCCGCGGACAGAATGTAGGGACTGGGGAACGCGGTCCGCAATTTCAACATCAGACTGCGGAACGTGCTCTCATCCTGTGCGGTCGATGGATATTCCCAATCAATGTCCACGCCATCGTATCCATGTTTCACAATGAATTTGTGTAAGTTCGCGATCAGCGTATCCAGTAACGCCGGCGTGGTTTCAAACACCGTGAAATCGCCGCCGAGCAGCAACAGGACTTTCACGCCGGAATCATGCGCCTTGTCGATCAATCGCGGTTCAAGGAAACCGTCGGGCACCGCGAGATTCGCATTGGCGTCGAACCCGACACCCGCATGATTGATATGCGTCAGCTTCGAAAAAGGGATCTGCTCCGCGCCGTAGGGCGGATCCTGCGTTCTGCTCCAATAGCCATAGTCGCCAATGACCCGCTTGCTTAGCTTCGTGGCGCTTTCCTCTGATTCTTGTCCGCTGGAGCGAGGCGCGCCGGCCAGCAGCAACGCCAGACAAGCCATCACACCGATACCACTCGTACAAATAAACCTAGAATGATTCATGATCGCCCTCCGTACCGTATTTTCCTTCGAAATTGTCGGTCGCCAGGACACACTCGCTGGAGGGACATAACAGCTGCCCGCAATGCATTCCTTCAACGGCCGAATGCAGTGAGGGTATCACTGTCTATTATGAATTAAAACGATTGAAACCTTCGGCGAACAAGGAAAAGAGGGAACGCTGGAGAACGTTCCCTCTTTCGGGGTCAACACTGCTGGGGAGTGCTTTGGGGGCTAGTGGGAGATGTTTGCGGCAACGATCACCCGTTCGGGCTCGCTGTTGTTCTTGGCGAGTTGTACCTGAGCCTTGCTCATTGTGAACTCACGGCCCGTGGTATTGCCTTGCGTCCAAATCTGATACAGGAAGTAGTTGTCGCCGAGCCGCTGAAATACCAGCGTCGTTGCCTCGGCGGGCTTGAGCTTACTGCAGCGGTGCGCTATCGTCATGCCCTTCTCGGAGTCGTCCGCATTGTCGATGCGCAGCGCCGGGCTGTTTTGCGACAAGGATGTAACGGTGTATTCACCCGCAGTGTACGAGTGGTCGCCGACAACAAAGTCGAAAGGGATCGCAGCCTTTACGTTTGTCGTCTGCGCCTGAGCGGCCGTGGCCAGCAGCAGGACTGTCAAACCAAAAAGAACTGACCTTAGGTTTTTCATAAAATCTCCTTTGTGTCGGAAGCGGAGAGAAGCAGAAAGGAAAAAGTGGTGGCTTTGGCCTACGCCAATGTACTCTTTTCTGCTTGTCCGACTCCTGTCCGATGTTTCTTTACTGCCGACGTAGGCAATCAATGCAGGTGCGCTGCCATTCGCATCGGCAAAGCGGATACCGACGCCAGAGACGCCATGTGCAAGACTCGTTGGGAATTAGAAATTCGGCCAAAACACGCGAGCCACGGTAAAGAACAAATTGCACGCCCGCGCTAACCGATCGGATAGTATCCACTCTCTTTTTGGTTGGTCTTGGTCCTGGCCCCGTGCCGGTCAGCGAGTGCTATTTCCGGATGCCACTCAGAATGATGCGCAGAAATACCCGCTTGATTTGTTCAGGCCCGGATACCTGGTCGACGTCATACCAGCGATACAGCCAATTACACATCCCCAATATCCCGTTGACGATAAGCCATGGCTCGCCGTCAATGAGCTTCCCCTCCTGTTGGCCGCGTCGCACCAGTTCCACGAATCGCGAATTGTAGCGCGACATTACGGAGATCAGCTTGTGCTGCCGTTTGCCGGAAAGCGAATCGAACTCGTGCAGAAACAACCCAAACGGCACCTTGTTCTGAATGATGTAATCAATCTGTGCGCGAATGGCCCGCTCCAACTGCTCCACAGGATCGCCGCTCTCATCGATTTGCCGCGCGATAAATGCATCGCCGTCCTCAATACCGGCGAGTAGGAGCTGAAAAAGCAAATCATCTTTGGACTTAATGTAATAGTATAGCGAGCCTTTCAGCATCCCTACGTCACGCGCCACGTCTTCGATGCTCGTCGCGTGAAACCCTTTGGCGAAAAAGATGTTGGCCGCGCTCTGCAACACCTCTTCCAGGCGGGTGGCAGGCTTGGCTTGTGAGTCGGTGCGCGCAGCGTTGCGCGCTCGGAGCGGTTTGGGAGCGGACTTGCGTTTTTTCTTCTGTCGCGGCACGGAAATCCTCGGCTCCATCATACCGATAATAAGAGAGCGCGCCACGCGCATTCTGCTGGGAACAAGAATCTACGACGAAACCAGATGACAAGAATGCGTTTTTAGCACCAACCAAACCGGGCAACCCGCTACAAGTTGCAGCGAGCGCACCGCACCGGGAGTAATGTGCACGATGAAGCGGGCTCCCGCATTCACTTGCGCGACCACCAGAGTGCCGCGCGATTCCAGCGATTCCAGCGTGCCTGGCAGAACGTTGCGCGCGCTCAAAAACCGTGGAGGTTGGGTCGCCAGGAGAATATCTCCGGCGCGAATTGCAACTTGTAGTTGCGCGCCAGCCTCGTTTGGGCCCAGCGGAACTTCTAGCTCGCAATTTGAGTGAACCAATGCCACACGCATGACTCCGTCTTCCGCTCGCGTTTCCAGAACCGTGGCAGGCAGCACATTTTCGATGCCAGCGGCGCGAGCCAGCGCCAGCGAGCGCGGTGCATCCAGAACGTCTTGAGGAGGGCCGGATTCCCGGACGTGACCGCGAAGCAACGCGACCACCCGCTCGCCAATTGCGTCAACCTCTTCGCGATTATGTGTGACATACAAAATCGGAATGCGATTCGCGTCATTCCACGCCCGTAGGTCTTGCAGAATCGCACGCCGCAACGGCAAATCCAGCCCGGTAAGCGGTTCATCGAGCAACAGCACGCGGGGCTCGGTCACAAGCGAACGCGCCAAAGCCACGCGCTGTTTTTCGCCACCTGATAGTTCGGCGGGTTTGCGCCGCCGCAGATTCGTGATGTGGAATGCATCCAGGATTTGCGTGATGCGCAAATCGCGCCGCGAGTGAGCATTCGAAATCAGCCCGTAAGCCACATTCTCTTCCACACTCAGATGAGGAAACAGAGCCAGAGACTGAAAGACGTACGCGACCTTGCGGCGTTGAGGCGGAAGAGAGATTTTCCGATCGGCGTCAAAAAACAATTCTTGCCCCAGCGAGATCCGTCCCGCTTCGGGCGCCTGCAAGCCCGCGATGCAATCGAGCAGCGTCGACTTGCCTGCGCCCGAAGGACCGAACAGAACGGTAACGCCGGGGGCAAACTCCTGCGCAATCTGCAAATCGAACGCCGGCGTGCCCACCGCCCGGAACTCTTTGTGAATGGCCACTTGCAGCATCGGCGATGTCACCTCACCGTCCATGGCGACCACACGCGGCGGTTGATTGCGTAAACGACCGACAGCACCATAAACGAAATCACGAGCAGCAACAGTGCCATGCGGTGCGCACCGGAATAATCGAGCGCCTGAGCGCGATCGTAAATGTCGATGGAGACAGTGCGGGTGATTCCGGGAAGATTGCCCCCCACCATCAGCACAACGCCAAATTCCCCAAGCGTGTGCGCAAAACTCAGCACCAACGCGGTTACCACTCCAGACCATGACAGAGGAAGAATCACGCGGAAAAATGTTCGAACGCGGCCCGCGCCTAAAACCGCGGAGGCGTCCAGCATTCGGCGATCCAACGACTCGAACGAAGCGATCAGCGGCTGCACCGCGAAAGGCAGGCTGTAAACCAGCGACGCCAGCGCCAGACCTGTGAACGTGAAGGCGAGAGTGTGCCCGAAAATCGATTGCCAGAGCCTTCCGATGGGGCCGCGCGGGCCGAACGCCAGTAACGCATAGAAGCCGAGCACCGTCGGCGGAAGTACCAGAGGCAGAGCGACGATCGACTCCAGCAGGAATTTCCCGCGCCAACGCGAGAACGCCAGCCAGTAAGCCAGCGGCATCGCGATACTAAGAAGCAGCAGCGCAACCGTGGCCGCCAGGCGTAGCGACAGAAAGAGTGAGTCGAGGTTCATTGTTTTTGCGCGTTAGGAACAACCGCTTTCGGAAGCGTGAACCCGTGTTGCGAAAGTATTTCCCGGCCAGCCTCGCTGACGACGAATTTGAGGAACGCACTCGCCCCAGCCTTGTTCGCTGAGGAATTCAGCAGGACAGCGGCCTGCTCCAGCGGCGGATAGAGGTCAGAGGGGATCAGCCAGCAATCACCCGCTTTCATGCTGGGCGACAGCGCGAGGGATAACGCGAGAATTCCCACTTGGGCGCTGCCGGACTGCGCGAATTGCGCCGCCTGCGAAATGTTTTCTCCGTACACCAGTTTGGATCTAAGCCCGTCGTACAGTCCGGCGCGCTGAAGCGCAGCGATGGCGGCTCGCCCGTATGGAGCGTGGTCAGGATTGGCGACCGCGATCTTTTCAACGCGAAGATCGCGCAACGCTGCAAATCCGTCTCGGGAAAGATTCAGGCGCTTGTCAGGCGCCCAGAGAACGATTTGCCCACGAGCGTAGATTGACAGCGAATCGGGGTCCGCAAGATGTGCGTCGATCAGCTTTTGCGTATATAGGACGTCCGCAGAAAAGAAGATATCGAAGGGCGCTCCACTCTGAATCTGCGCATAGAAATTGCCACTGGAACCATAAGTCACGGAGAGCTTCTGCCCCGCTTGCTTTTGATAGCGGGAAGCCAGATCGTCCATGGCGAATTGCAGATCGGACGCCGCGGCAACTCGGACCGTTTGCGCGCGAGAGGCTGGCACCGACAGCAGGACGCTAACGAGCGCGACGAAACAATACCAGCGTCGCGAGCGATCATTGCGGAATCTGCGTTGTGCCAGCGAATTCATGATCTCAGTGAGTGTTTCAGACACGGAGAATCATCACTTCGGTCGACTTGATCAGCGCAGCGGCACGCTCGCCAGGCTTCAGCCGCATTTCTTTGGCAGCGTCCGCGGTGATTATAGAAGTAATGTGCTGTTCGCCAATCGCGAGCGTGATTTGCGCCAGCAGTCCGCTGTATTTGATGGCAACGACGCGACCGATAAGCTGGTTTCGCCCGGAGATTTTGCGGAAGTTAAGGCGGCGCGAAGCGATATCACCGCGATCCAGTTTTTTTGGGATTAGACGGTCGATTTCCGATTCCGGGACGCGATGATGGCCGCCGGGAGTTTTGGCGGTCTTGATTTTGCCGTGATAAATCCATTGCTTCAGGGTTGGATAGCTGACACCGAGAATGTTGGCGGCTTCGCGCGGTGCGAGGAGTCTCTGCATGCGCACCTCCACAAATGATATTAGTCGAATCAGGAAGTACTAGCAATACGACTCTATACGGTTTATGAAGGATCGATCGGCTTTTCGCAAAAAGTCCAGTTGAGCCTGCTAATTGCGCAACGGCTTGCCGGTCTTCAGCGTGTGAGCGATGCGCTGCTGGGTCAGCTTTTCGCCGCACAGCGATACGAACGCCTCTCGCTCAAGGTCCAGCACGTATTGCTCGCTCACAAACTGCGGCGCTGAGAGCGCGCCACCAGCAAGGATATTCGCCAGTTTTCGCGCTACGTGCGCGTCGTAGTCAGTAGCGTAACCGCCGCGCACCATCAGATGGATTGCCATTTTCGCCGCCGCCAGAAATGATTCGCCCAATACCTTGATCTGCGTGGTCTGCGCACCTTCCTGCCAGGAAGGTGCCGCAGGCTTCCACCCGCTGCGCGCCAGGGCTAACGCAGTTTGCTTTGCGTCGGCAACCAACCGGTCGCGATTCATGGAATAAGTGTCCGTCCGCCGTAGGTACCCCAGCTCACGGCACTCTTCCGCGCTGGTCCCGACTTTCGCCGTCGCGATACTCTCGAAAACTGGCTTCAGTGTGTGGAACAAGTCCAGATCGTCTCCGGACGCCGCATTCTCATTCGCCCGGATCAGCATCTCTTTCGTGCCTCCACCGCCGGGAATAAGTCCGACTCCAGCTTCGACCAGCCCGATGTAGGCTTCCGCGGCAGCGTGGATTTTCGCGGCGTGCAGCCCGATTTCGCAGCCTCCTCCCAACGCCATCCCTTGCGGCGCAACAACAACTGGCTTCGCCGCGTATTTGATCGCCAGGTTGACGTTCTGAAACTGCTTTACCGCCATGTGCAGTTCGTCCCACTCCTGCTCCTGCGCTCCCACCAGCACCAGCATCAGATTTGCCCCAACCGAAAAATTCGTCGCCTGGTTTGCGATCACCATCGCATCAAAATCGGAATCCAGCCGCTTGATACCCTTGTGAATCATGGCGATCAAGTCGGAGCCAATCGCGTTCATCTTGGAATGGAATTCGCAGCACACCACGCCATCGCCCAGATCGATCAGGCTGGCGCCAGCATTTCGTTCCACTTCCTTCCCCGCATCTTTCAGATTCTTCAGAATGATAATGCCTGCGGGGTCCTCAACTTTGCTCGTCGCAGACGTGGCAAAATCAAAAACGGATGTGCCACCCCCTTCCGATTCATAAAAACTCTTGCGTCCAGCGGAAAGCGCTTTCTCAAACACCGCCGGCAAAGCGCGGCCTTCTTTTTTGATCTGCTCCGCGAATGCCGGCAAGCCAAGCGCGTCAACGGTTTCAAACGGCCCGAGCTCCCACGCGAAGCCCCACTTCATCGCGCGGTCTATATCGGCAATGTGGTCGGAGATCTCCGGAATACGCCGTCCCGCGTACAGGCACATTTCCGACAGTCCGCCCCAGATGAACTGCTGCGCCTTGTCGGTTTTCTGCCCTTCAAAGAGCGGCGAGACCAGCGCGCGCAGGCGCTCACGCGTATCTTCCACTGCTTTCCCGGCTTCAATGGATGCGAAGCGGGCCTTCGCGCGCGGACGATACTCCATCGCGTCCGTATCCAGCGTAAGAATTTCTTTTTCCGCGGAACCCTTCACGCGTTTGTAAAAGCCCTGCCCCGTTTTATCGCCAAGCCAATTCCGTTTCAGCATTTCTTCGACAAGCGCGGGAACCTTGTAGGCCTCTCGCGACTCGTCGTGCGGCGCCGTCTCGTAAATATTCTTGACCACGTGCGTCAAGACATCCAGTCCAACAATATCCGCGGTGCGAAACGTGGCGGATTTCGGCCAGCCAACGGCCGGCCCGGTGCACGCATCAACTTCTTCAATAGTCATGCCAAGCTTCGACATCAGCCGCAACGCGTTCAGCATCGAATAGGTCCCGATGCGATTGGCAATGAAGTTAGGCGTGTCTTTGGCGACCACCACCCCCTTGCCCAGGCGACGGTCGCAAAAATCAGCCAGTGCTCCAAGCACTTCGGCGGAAGTCTTTGGCCCGGGAATGATTTCCACCAGTTTCATGTATCGCGGCGGGTTGAAAAAGTGCGTCCCGGCCCAGTGCTGCTGGAACTCTTCGGACAAACCTTCGGCGATCAGATGCACAGGCAAGCCGGAAGTGTTAGTGGTTACGATCGATCCGGACTTGCGGAACTGCGCAACTTTTCCGAGCAGATTGCGTTTGATTTCAAGATTCTCCGCCACGACTTCAATGATCCAGTCGGCTTCAGCGATGCGGGGCAGATCATCCTCAAAATTGCCGATGGCAATGCGAGAAGCCAGCGACGAACTGAAGAATGCCGCGGGCTTCGATTTTCTTGCGGCGTCGATTCCCGCCCGCGCCAGTTTGTTCCGATCGGCTTGTATGGCGCCTTTCGGCACGATATCAAGCAGCAGGCAGGACAGGCCGGCGTTTGCGAAATGTGCCGCGATCCGCGCGCCCATGGTGCCCGCGCCGAGGACAACCGTCTTTTGAATTCGAGAAGTCATAAGATTGCCTTGTACAACGAAAATGACACCGCCGAACAGGCTAGGTTACAAAACCAGCAAGCGCCGGTCAAACAGGTGTTTGGTGAGACGCGCCAGCGACCTTAAGATAATCGGATATGCCTGACGAGAAAAACCCGGGCTCGCAGAGATTCCTTCAAACGGCAAAGGAGCAGTTTCGCTCGTTTGCCTATGGCGGCAACGCGAAAACCCCTGGGCGTCCGCGCGTGGGTCTGGCGCTGGCCGGCGGATTCGCCCGCGGCATCGCGCACATTGGCGTGCTTCGCGTGTTTCGTGAAGCCGGAATCCCGGTAGATGTCGTAGCCGGCACGAGCGTGGGGGGCCTAATTGGCGCCGGCTATTGCGCCGGAACTTCCCTCGAAAAAATGGAGGGCATCGCGCGCACCACGAAGTTTACGGACTTCGGCAGATGGACGCCATCGTGGCTTGGCTTGGCGACCAATCAGCGCCTGGAACAATATCTCAGCCGCTTAACGCCAGCGAAACGATTTGAGGATTTGCAGAAACCGCTCGCCCTCGCCGCCACCGATATTAATGCCGGCCTCACCGTCTACTACCATGCCGGTCCGCTCGGTCCACCCTTGCGCGCCTCCTGCGCGTATCCCGGTCTGTTCGTCCCCATTCATTACGAAGGGCGAACGCTGGTCGACGGCTTCCTCACAGCTCTCGTGCCCATTGAGGGAGCGCTCCTCCTAGGCGCCGAGTTGATCATCGCGGTGTACCTCGAAGCCGGCGTGGTCGATGAGCCTCGCACGTTCACCGATGTTCTCAGCCGCTCGTTCAACATCATTCAGAAACACGCCGACCTGGAATGGCGCCGCAACGTCGACGTCATCATTGAGCCCGACGTAACGGGTTTCGTCTGGGACGATTTCACCAAAACCAGTCAAATGGTTCGGGCGGGCGAAGAAGCCGCATTAAAAGCGTTGCCTGCAATCCGCGCGGCCCTGGAAAGCAAAGCCACCACAACAAATCTGTAACTCATCCCGCATCTGTAGCTCATCCCTTCAGGGATAAGGCTTTCCAAGAGGTAACGCTGAATTTTAGTCTAGCCATGCACCGGCTCAATTCAGAAACATAAATGGGAGGGATGCGGACGGCTCCACGCGCGGTGCTCGCGGGAACCGTCCGCCGCTGAGGAGTTACTGAAGAACGTTCGAAGTGTCCTTGGGGCTCGGGTCGAGACAATGAAAAATGCGTTTCAGAATTACCGAAAACGAAAGGGACACCAAAGACTCTCCAAAGATTCAGGGATGACAGTGGACAGGCCAGATGCCCCTGACTACGACTGAAATTCAAACAGCCGTTCTTCCGTTTTCTCTGCAATTCCCGCGTCGTTGTTCCGACTCCGGAACTGCAAGCGAACTCATACTCTACGAGCTGGAGCCACGGCGGTTGTCATTGAAATATGAGATGGATGTAAAGAGATTGTCTCGCGGCCAAGGAGCTTGCGTGAGTATGTCCGATAATCGCGCGCTCGCGAAAGACGGATGCCGTTACACAGACACTGTAGTACCCTCTGGTGCTGGAAATCTCAAAATAAAATGAGGATCGGGCACATGAGCGTGAGTCAGCAAGAAAAAGCGAAGAAATTTCGGACGCTCCACGAAGGACCGGGCACATTCTTGATTCCCAACCCGTGGGACGCTGGAACAGCGCGAATGCTTACTGCGCTTGGATTTGAAGCTCTGGCAACGACAAGCGCGGGATTAGCGTTCTGCTTAGGGCGGCGCGACGGAGAGGGACTGGTGACGCGCGAAGAAGTGCTGGCACATATACGAGAAATCGCCGGGTCAAGCAATCTGCCGGTTTCCGCGGACTTGGAGAACGGTTTCGGACACGCTCCGGAAGCGGTCGCAGAGACGATCAGGCTGGGAGCGGCGGCAGGCCTGGTGGGCGGGTCGATTGAAGACGCGACCGGCGATGAACGAAAGCCGATTTACGATCACAGGCATGCGGTAGAGCGCGTGCGAGCGGCTGTGGAAGCGGCACGGGTATTGCCGTTTCCGTTTACGCTGACCGCGCGAGCGGAGAACTTTCTGCATGGCCGAGAGGACTTGGACGATACGGTCCGGAGGTTGAGAGCCTACGCAGACGCCGGGGCGGATGTAGTTTACGCTCCGGGATTGCCCAGCCTGGAAATGATTCGCGCGGTTTGCGATGCCGTAGCGCCACGTCCGGTGAACGCCCTGGTTGGAGCCGCGGGCCGTTCTATCGCAGAACTGGCCGCGGCCGGGGTCCGTCGCATCAGCACAGGTTCCGCTTTACATCGGGCCGCTATGGGAGGGTTCTGGGCCGCGGCGAAAGAAATGAAGGAAAATGGAACGTTCACCTTCCTGGAAAAAGCATTGCCATTCGCCGAGTTAAGCAACTTCATGGCGGGAGCCAATGAACGTCTCAGGTGATCGATGCCTGAGAGCTCGGACGCCCCTCGGCACGAGCGCAATACCACGGGAGACACAAAAAGGCGCTGGGCTGCTAAAATAGAAGAATATGTTGAACCAGATATCAGGCTTTGACGCGAACGGTTTGCGGCATCCGCGCAAGAGGACGTACGGGGTGAAGGTGGGCCACGTACAGGTGGGCGGCGGCGCGCCGGTCGTGGTGCAATCAATGACCAACACGGACACGGCCGATGTTGAGAGCACGTACCAGCAGACGCTGGAACTGGCCGAAGCAGGCAGCGAAATCGTGCGCTGGACAGTGAACGTGCCGGAAGCAGCCGCAGCGGTTCCGGTGATCAAAAAGCGCTTGCTGGATGCGGGCTGTCGCGTTCCAATCATCGGCGACTTCCATTACAACGGGCACGTGTTACTTACCAAATATCCGGAGTGCGCCGCGGCGCTGGATAAGTACCGAATTAATCCGGGCAACGTAGGCGCGGGACAGCGGCGAGACGAACAGTTTTCTACAATCTGCAAAGTGGCGGTCGATCACGGCAAGCCAGTGCGCATCGGTGTAAATGGCGGCTCGCTAAACCAAGAATTGGTGATGCACAAGATGCAGGAGAACACCGATAAAAATCTGGGCAAAGAGTCCGAGGAGATCATCAACGACTGCATGGTGCTGTCGGCGCTGCAGTCCACGGAGTTAGCGCTGGAGTGCGGCCTGCGGAACGACCAGATCATCATTTCGTGCAAGACCTCGCGGCCGCGCGATCTGATCACTGTGTACCGAGACCTGTCATCAAAAACACAGCAGCCGCTGCATCTGGGATTGACGGAAGCAGGCATGGGAATGAAGGGCCTGGTATGGTCGGCGGCTTCGTTGGGCGTGATGCTGTATGAAGGGATCGGGGACACGATCCGGATTTCGCTAACGCCACGGCCTGGCGGGGACCGGCGCGAAGAAGTTTATGCGTGTTGTGAGCTACTGCAGGCGCTGGGATTGCGATCGTTCTCGCCAAGCGTGACGGCTTGCCCGGGGTGCGGACGGACCACAAGTTCAACATTCCAGGAACTAGCGGAACGAACGCAGGACTACATCCGCGAGATGATGCCGACGTGGAAGACGCAATACGAAGGCGTGGAGACGATGACACTGGCGGTGATGGGTTGCATCGTGAACGGGCCCGGGGAATCAAAGGCCGCGAATATCGGGATTAGCTTGCCGGGAACAGGTGAAGCACCGCGCTGCCCGGTGTATATCGACGGGCAGAAAGACGTGACACTCGAAGGGACGTACGACGAACTGGCGGCGGCGTTCCAGAAACTCGTGGACGATTACGTAGCGACGAAATACCCCCGAAAGACGGCGGAGACAGTAGCGCCGTAGCGGATTTTACAAGCGAACGACATTCCCCAACGAAAAGTATCTCAAACGGTCGACGTTGAGAGCCTTCCTGCGTCCTCGTGCGAAGCGCCTGCCTCAGAAGGTGGCCGTTACACGAGCAGCGCGAACTCAGGCGGGGGGATCTTCCCGGAAGGACTTCTTGAGGGTGCGGGGAACGTCATGGACGGAGAAATCGCCATCTTCGTCTTCATATTGATATTGCTCGATCCAACCATCGGAGTCATGGTATTCGGTGCCATTAAATTCCAGAACGCGGACGGAGAAACGAACGGCGGAATTGCGAGTCCATACGAAAAGAAGAGGGAGATTGCCGCGCCCAGGCAAGAAAGCAAAGGCCTGAACGTTGTCGGCTTCGAAGAGCTTTTCGTATTTGCCGCGGTGCTTGCGATAAATCCAGAAGCGGCAATTCCCTGCCCAGGAGCAGTAACAATAGCCACGGCCTTGAACGGCGAAGGTTTGCGACCCTTTGTATTCATAAGGAAGACGATAGGCATGTAAACAGGCTCGGTGCGGCGCATCGCAGATGGTGGGATAGACGGAGATGGTTTCGGTAACTTCGGTGAAGAGGTCTGGAGGGATTGGAATCTGCGAGCCCGCTTGCCCTTCGTGGCGTGCTCTAAGGGCAAATTCTTCGGTCTGCTTAGCGACAGACGTAGGAGGCATATCGCCGCTCTGAAGGAAGATTGCGGCGAAGCAGAGGACCAGGATGGTCTTAGTCCAAAACACGAGAATGGCGCAGCAGAGAGCGTACGCGGCGAGGCGGCTTCCGAAATGGAGCAAATCGCCGCTGTGGTAAACTTGAAGCGTCTCGCACCTGTGAAAATGAGCAATTAAGACACCACCATGAAAATCTCACGAGAAGATGTGTTGCGCGTCGCTGATCTCGCATATCTGGACTTGAGCGAGTCGGAATTGGAAACGTATCGCGCGCAAATTGATGAAATTCTGGAGTACATCGGTAAGCTGAACGAACTGGACACCAGCAAAGTGGAGCCGATGGCACAGGTTTTGAGCGACGACCAGACCGCCGATGCGACATTGCGGGAAGACTTGGTTGTTCCAAGTGCGGTCGCAGACGACGTTTTGAAACATGCGCCGGATGCGGAGCCCCCGTACTTTCTTGTGCCCAAGGTGATCGAGCGATGAGCGAATCGTGGACGATCAACTCCGTGCGCCACGCGATTGCGGCCAAGAAGGCTTCCGCACGCGAGATCGCTACCGAGTATTACCGGCGGATTGGCGAGCAGAATAGCAAGCTGAACGCATACTTGACGCTTTGCGAGAGGCGGGCCTATGCGCAAGCGGATCGCATCGACGCGCTGGTGACTGCGGGTAAGCCCTTGCCGCCCCTGGCGGGCGCGCCCATCGCCATAAAAGACGTGATTAGCACACGCGAAGTTCGAACTACGTGCGGATCGAAAATTCTGAGCAACTATATTCCGCCGTACGACGCCACCGCAGTGCTGCGGCTGGAGGCGGCCGGGGCCGTGATTCTAGGCAAAACGAATTGCGACGAGTTTGCGATGGGTAGCTCCAACGAAAACTCTGCCTATGGACCGGTGCAGAATCCCGTGGCGGCAGGATGCGTTCCGGGTGGATCCAGCGGCGGATCGGCGGCCGTGGTGGCAGCGGATTTGGCGGTGGCGTCGCTGGGCACGGACACAGGCGGATCGATTCGGCAGCCGGGAGCGTTCTGCGGGATACCGGCCATGATGGGAAGCTACGGGCGTGTGTCGCGTTACGGACTGATCGCGTTTGCGTCGTCGCTGGACCGCATCGGGCCGTTTGCGCGGAGTGTGGCGGATGTGGCCACGATGCTGCGGATTATTGCAGGACGCGATCCGCAGGACTCCACCTCTACAACGACTCCCGTGGAAGACTATTCGGCTGCCCTGAACAAGCCGGTGAAGGGACTGCGTATCGGCATCTCGAAGCAATATTTCGCCGACGGAATGGATGAGGGAGTACGGAAGAAGATCGCGGCAGGCATCGAGTTGTACAAGAAGCTCGGGTGCGAAATTGTGGATGTCGAGATGCCACATACGGACTACGCGATCGCAACGTATTACATCATCGCAACAGCGGAGGCGAGTTCGAACCTGGCTCGGTACGATGGCGTGCGCTTCGGTCCGCGGGTCGAAGGCGACACGCTGATTGCGATGTATCGTAAGACCAGGGGCGCGGGATTTGGCTCGGAAGTGAAGCGCCGGATTGTGCTGGGAACGTACGTTCTCTCAGCGGGGTACTACGATGCGTACTATTTGAAGGGTCAGAAGGTGCGGGCACTGATCGCGAATGATTTTCGGAAGGCATTCGAGAAAGTGGATGCGATCGTGACGCCGACTTCACCGGTGCCACCGTTCCGGCTGGGAGAGCGGGTAAATGATCCGCTTCAGATGTATCTCGCTGATATTTATACAGTTACGGGGTCCTTGGCGGGAATTCCAGGAATTTCGGTACCCTGCGGCCAGATCGACGGCAAGCTACCCGTGGGACTGCAAATATTCGGGCCAGCGTTTGGAGAAGCGCGTGTTCTTCAGTTGGCGCATGCGTTTGAGCAGGCTGGCGGCGCGTCGCTCTGAGTCGCGTTACCGCCGCGTGAAGTTAGAACCGGCCACTCCATTCTCAAACTTCGTCGCAAATGCAGAATGACAAGATCCTGATAGAGTATGGGCGTGCGGCCCCTCGATGCCATCCTTGAAAAGCTGAGTTGCGCTCAAAAGGCATTTTTTCAGGCGGCAGACTCCGTCCCTTCGGAGCGGTGGAACGCGAAGCCGAAGGCTGACGCATGGTCGGCGGCCGAGCTCGTGGCGCATCTGGTGACGGTGGAGCGAACGATTATCGCCAGCGCGGACCGAGTCACGCAGAAAATTCCGAAACCGATTCCATTCCTGAAACGATTTCATTTCCCAATGTGGCTAGTGGAGAGCAGGATCATCCGGCGCAAATCGCCGATTCCCCTGGATCGCAGCCTGCTGAACACGAAGGAAGAAATGCTCGAAGAATTCCGGAAAGAACGCGAACGATCATTGGCATTTCTAGGGGAGACGTCGAAGAAAGACTTCGGCCGGTACTATTGGCCGCATCCGTTTCTTGGAATGTTAAACGGATATGAATGGTTCGAGATGATCGCGAGCCACGAGATTCGACACACGAAACAAATGAGGGAAATCGCCGCGGGTCTCCCAAAAGCTGTAGAAAGTGCCTGAAAGAGGTACGTTTTTGCATACCCCCTGTTAATTCTGACAGGTGCGTAAAAAACTCAGAACAGGCCCCGAAACTGTGGAAAACGTGGGGATTTAGGGGCAAATCGAAAAAGTACTAGAGAATTCGTTTAGTAGCCTTCCAAACGGAACGACTATTGCTCTGTCTATTTGCATCTCCTATTCTGCGACGAGCATCTCACCAGGGAGAGGGCAAATCGAGAGCGGCGGAGATATCGAGAGGACAAAGTGGTTAAGGTCAAGTCAAGCCAGAAAATCTTTACCGACTCGGAAGTAGCAAGTCTGACGGGAATCTGCGTGGATCATCTTCACAATTTCGCGCGCAGCCGTCACTTGGGCTTCATTGCGCGAGCTGCCGAAGCAGCAGGCGCGCAAGCGGACCAGTGGCTGTTCACGCTGTCGGATCTGATGGTTCTAACGACGTTGTTTCCCCGTTGCACGCACTAAGCAGCGCGATCGTCGCGGAAGAATCGCTACAGTCATACCCTTACGTCCCCCGCCCAATAACTTTCTTGCAGTCCAAGGCCGCTTGCAGCGACGTCTGCCCGAGCGCTATTCTCAATTAGGGTAGCGCGCGAGATTGTTGCGCCGCGCTGTCCCGGGTCCTTATGAATTTGCGCAGAAACGCCGCGTCCTGTTGGCCTGCCTGCTTACTGGGCTTATTGATGGCGTTTTCCTTGCCCGCCGCTTCGTCCCCGTTCCCTGCTCCTCAAAATCCCACAACGCCGTCTTCCAAGGATGGCGGAGTGCCGGTATTGCCCCGTGGAACAAAGCTGGTTCTCAAGGACGGCACCTTCCAGGTTGTGAGGGAATACCAGCGAAACGGGGATCGCGTGAGGTATTTCAGCATGGAGCGAGGAGACTGGGAGGAGATTCCCACTTCGCTGGTGGACTGGGACGCCACGGCCAAAGCCGCAAGCGATGCGCAGAAATCTTCAGCAGCGGAAGTTGAAAAAATACACAAGCAAGAAGAAGCGAAACGGATGGACAACGCAACGGACATTGATGCCAGCCTGCAGGTGGGAGGAGGAGTGTTTCTTCCCGACGGCGAAGGGATGTTTGTGCTAGAGGGCAAATCCGTGCGGGTGCTGGATCAGGCTGGAACACGAACGAAATCGAGTTTATTGAGAACGGCGGGACAGGTGATGGTACCAATAGTCCCGGGAAAGAAAACAATCATCCTACCGGCAGCGCACTCAACCGTACGGTTGCGAACGAATACCCCCGAGTTCTTTCTGCGTGAGCCGCCTTTTGACCCGGAAGTCCCTTCGCAGATCCAGAGGAGCAGTCGACCAGGAGAATCGGGCCCGGAAGTGGAGCTGATCCGGGTAAAAGTGGGACGGAACTCGCGGGAAATCGAATCGATCGGAACATTGTTCGGCGAAGAAATGTCCGTGAATAAGAATGCGGTTTCCATTCAGCAGTGGGAAGTAGCGAAGAACGTGTATCGCTTTACGCTAAGCGAGCAGTTGGCTCCGGGTGAATACGTGCTCGCGGAAATACTCCCGGATGGGTTGAACCTATTCGTGTGGGATTTTGGGGTGGATGCGGCGGCACCGGCGGCGAGAAAGTAGTTGAGGGCTAGCGCGGTCGCTCCTTCTTCAATGTAGCGCTGACTTTTATGTCAGCTACGTTACGGAGGGATGGGATAAAACCTGGCGTGGGTGCCGTTTCCCCTTTCTTCCAAGCATTGCTCACCACAGAGAACACAGAGAAAAGGACAAAGCGTACGCCTCGGAAGGTGCCCTCTACTACGGCAGCGCAAAACACGGTGCTAGCGGCGGTTGGAACCGGTGGGAATGTGACTGAAATAATCCACTAAGAGATTCAAGACATCGGAAATGCGGAACGGCTTTTGCAGCCATCGGGCGGCTGCTGGTTTCGCCGGGGTATCTTCCCCGCCCAATTCTCCAGACATAAAAATGACCTCAGGCTTGTTAGCACCTGCAGCTACAGCCAGGCGTTCGGCAACGTTGCGGCCATCGCCGTTGGGTCCGGGCACGGAAAGGTTCAAGTCGCACAACAAGACGTCGTATTTGCGACCGAGGACAAGGCTGAGGGCCTGCTCGGCAGTGCCGGCGGAGTCCACCTTGAGGCCGTGTGCAGCAAGGCCTTCCGAGAGGAGCATACGGATGCTCTCTTCGTCATCCAGAACGAGCACAGAACGATGTTGCAACAAGTCCAGCGAAGGCGGAATCCATTCGCCACTGGATGTGTCGAGATCGCGCGGCAGGTTGCGGCCGCGTTCCTGAAGCGCCACGGGGAGATAGACAGTAAACGAAGCGCCGCCGCCCGGGAGGCTATCGACCTCGATGTTGCCACCGTGCTCGCGAACGATCGACATGCAGATGCTAAGACCCAAACCGGTGCCGCCGCCCGGCCTCTTAGTCGTAAAGAAGGGGTCAAAAAGGCGTGGCAAGGCTTCCGGCTTGATGCCAACGCCATCATCCTGCACCGTGGCATAAACTCGGTTGAACGCTTGACCGAGGCGAACGCGGATATGTCCCGCCGTGCGAACTTCCTTGATGGCGTGCTCGGCATTGCTGATAAGGTTCAGAAATACCTGGATGAGTTGGTTGGCGTCGCCAACAATATAGGGAAGTTCGGGCTCCGGGTGGAAATCCGGCTCGACATTGTTGCGCTTCAGGGAATGCTCGTGCAGTTGCAGGGTGCGTTCGAGAACATTGTTGAGATCGAGCAACTTTTTCTGCGGAGAGGCCGGTCGCGAGAATTCGAGCAGGTTCTGAACAATGCGTGCGGCGCGACGCGCCTGGCGGTGGGTCATTTCCAGCTGGCGTTTTGTGGCATCGTCAATCCCCTGGCGGTCGCGCAGAAGTTCGCTGACGCCGAGTATGGCGGTGAGTGGATTGTTGAGCTCATGAGCGACGCCGGCGAGCATCTGCCCCATGGCGGCAAGTTTTTCGGCTTGAATCAGTTGCTCTTCCAGGCGCTTCACTTCGGTGACATCGCGGCCGGAAATGACCACGCCCTCAATCTTGTCTTTTTCGTCGAAGAGCGGACTGAAATTGCACTTTAAGCGACGCCATTCACCGAGCTTATGCTTTACCTGGATCTCGATGGAGGCAAAGTTACGACGCTGCTTGAGCATGTCCTCAAAGATGCCAAGCACGGCGCCGCGCTCGTCAGGATGAGTACGTTCGCCAAACACCATGCCGATAGATTCACCAGTCTCATAACCCAAAACTTCAGGAACTCTGGGACTGACATAGGTGTAACGCTTCTGTGTATCGACGACGAAGATAAGGTCGGGAAAACTGTCGACCAGGCGGCGCGCAAATTCCTGTTCTTTGTACAGCCGCTTCTCGATCTCGCGGCGCTCAGTGATATCGACCAAGGCGCCTTGATAGCGGACGATCTTGCCGCTGGTGTCGCGAATGGCCGTGGCGGTGTTCAAGCAAACCAGGGGCTGGCCGGTTTTCTTGCGCAAGGTGATTTCGCGGCCCACCGGGGAAGGCTGATTGTTGACTTCGCGGACGATATCGGCTCTTTGGGTCTCGTCGACGAATACCTCGGTGACCTTTTTGCCTAGAAGTTCTTCCTTGGAAGCATAGCCGAGCATGCGCACCAGAGCCGGATTGACTTCGAGAACGCGATCCTCGGGAGTGACGATATAGATGCCTTCCTGCAGAGTCTCAAACAGTTCGGTAAAACGAGCTTCATTGCGGCGCAAAGAAGTGATGTCGCGCGCGAGGACCGTAAGTCCATGAACTTTGTCGTCGCGCAGCATGGCATGAGCCACGCATTCGAAGTAGTGCGTGGTGCCGCGATCCTTAAGGCGGATGTGCACTACACCGGTCCAGTGCCGCTTCTCCAAGAACTTGACCATGCCACGGGCCAAGGATTCATTCGAGCCATCTCCCACGCCTTCATCTTCGACCAATTCTGTCAGGGACCGGCCGATGATTTTCTGGAAGGGTTTGCCGAGGAGCTCCGTGAAACTGCGATTGGCGGCGCGGATCTCGCCGTCGAGGCTGAGAGCCAGAAGGATGTCGTCAAAAGAGTCGATGAGGTCGCGAAAGCCCTGTTGTGACCTGGAAATCATTTGGAACAGCTGATCCAACTGGCGGTCGCTGGGCAAACCGGCTTCCTTTTGATCGAGGCCTCGCACCAGACCTTTCAGTTCGGCAATCTCCTGAGTTTTTTTCCAGATATACGCGCCGAAGAGCGCCACCAAAACAACAAGGCCGATGCAATACGCCAAGGCCTCCATGCGGGATTTGTCGGTTTGCAAGCTGCCCCAGGCAAACCAGGCAAACACGACGGTGACAATGAGGAGAAGGAAGAAGGTGAGACGCCACAGTTCCGTTTGGCGCTTCTCGAATTTTTCCAGGCGAGCTTCTGCCCCGGTGCGAGGATCTCTTTGCTGAGGAGCTCCGGAATCGCCGGCAGAATTGTGCTGGCCGTTCACGAGTTTTAACGAGCCACAGAAACGTGGCTAAGTAGTCTAATATCTCGTATCCATCATAAGAACAGGCCGGCGCGCACAGCAAGACTGGACGTACAACATGCGTCCTGAGGCATACCTGTACGATTGGACACTAATAAAGAAAAACGGCGCCCCGAATTGACCGGGACGCCGTCTGGAAATTCCCGGGCGGCTATCCGCCCAAGAGAGTTTTAGTCCTGGCCTTCCGTAGCGGCATCGGCCGCTTCGTCGGCGTCCTTGTTGCCAAGGAAGTCGAGGCCAGCGGCATCATCGGCAGCCGCGAATTCAGATGCTTCGGGAAGCTCCTCAACAGGAGCGGGAGCCGGCATTTCCGTAAGCAACTGAAGGCTGCGGTAGTGTTCCAAGCCGGTTCCGGCTGGGATCAGGCGGCCCATGATGACGTTTTCCTTGAGGCCACGGAGGTAGTCCACCTTGCCGGCAACAGCGGCTTCGGTAAGCACGCGCGTGGTTTCTTGGAAGCTCGCGGCCGAGATAAAGGAATCGGTCGAGAGCGAGGCCTTGGTGATGCCGAGGAGCAGCGGGCGCCCAGTAGCGGGACGGCCACCTTCGGCGATGATGCGGTCGTTCTCTTCGCGGAAGCGGAACTTGTCCACTTGTTCCTCGAGGAGGAAGGTAGTATCGCCGACGTCTTCGACCTTGACCCAACGCATCATCTGACGGGAGATGGTCTCGATGTGCTTGTCGTTGATGTTGACGCCCTGGAGGCGGTAGACCTCTTGAATGGCGTTGACGAGGTAAGCCTGGGTGTATTTCTCGCCCAGAACCGCGAGCAGGTCGTGCAGGTTGAGCGGTCCGTCGATGAGAGCCTCACCGGCGCGGACGTGCTCACCTTCCTGAACGTTGATGTGGACACCGCGCGGAATGGCGTATTCCTTGGACGTCTTGCCATCGTCGCTTTCGACGTAGATCTTGCGCATGCCCTTGCTGATTTCGCCGTAACGCACTGTCCCATCGATCTCGCTGATGACCGCTGGATCCTTGGGTTTGCGGGTTTCGAAGAGTTCCACGACGCGAGGCAGACCGCCCGTAATGTCCTTGGTCTTGGTGGTTTCACGCGGAATCTTCGCGAGAACGTCGCCAGCCTGAACCTCGTCACCATCCTGGACCATCAAGTGAGCGCGAGACGGCATGAGGTACTTCTTGCGGACCTTGCCGGAAGAATCGCGGATCAAGATGGCGGGCTGATGCTTTTCATCGCCCGGAGGAAGCGTGACGACGAGTTGCGACAGGCCGGTAACTTCATCGACTTGTTCCTCGATGGTGAGGCCGGGACGCAGGTCGTCAAACTTCACGGAGCCCGCAGTTTCCGTCAGGATCGAGAAGGTAAAGGGATCCCATTCAGCAAGGATTTGTCCCTGGGCAACGGAATCGCCGTCGTTCACACGCAAGCGGGCGCCGTAAACCACGTGATAGCGTTCTTTTTCGCGACCCTTTTCGTCGACGATGACGATGAGGCCCGAACGGTTCATGGCGATCGGAGCGCCGCCGCGTCCTGCAACGTGCCGCAGGTCGACAAACTTCACGACGCCAGGGTTCTTGGCTTCAAGGGTAGAGCGCTCGCTGACGCGCGTTGCCGCGCCACCGATGTGGAACGTGCGCATCGTGAGCTGAGTGCCAGGTTCGCCGATGGACTGAGCGGCGATGACACCGACCGCTTCGCCGAGTTCCACCATGCGGCCGGTAGCGAGGTTGCGTCCGTAGCACAGGGCGCAAACTCCGCGACGCGATTCGCAGGTGAGCACGGAGCGGATGCGAACCCGCTCGATACCCGCAGCCTGAATGGCATTGGCGAGTTCCTCAGTGATTTCCTGGTTGACCTCAACGATAACGCTGCCTTCGAAGTCCTTGATACGCTCGAGCGACACGCGGCCAACAACGCGGTCGCGCAGCGGCTCAACTTCGACGCCGGCTTCGATGATGGGTTCGACATAGATCCCGTCGGATGTGCCGCAGTCGGGTTCATTAATGATGACGTCCTGAGCCACGTCGACCAGACGACGAGTGAGGTAGCCCGAGTCCGCGGTCTTCAACGCCGTATCCGCCAAACCTTTACGAGCGCCGTGCGTAGAGATGAAGTACTGCAACACCGTAAGGCCTTCGCGGAAGTTTGAGGTAATGGGGGTCTCGATGACTTCGCCGGACGGCTTAGCCATCAAACCGCGCATACCGGAAAGCTGACGAATCTGCTGTTTGGAACCGCGAGCGCCGGAGTCCGCCATGATGTACACGGGGTTGATGACGCCTTCGCGGTCCTGATTTTCGAGGGCCTTGAACATTTCGTCGGCAACTTTTTCGGTAACGTCACCCCAAATGGCGATGACCTTGTTGTAGCGTTCGCCGTTGGTGATGGCGCCGTCGAGGTATTGCTGCTGAACCTTGACGACTTCCTTTTCGGCGTTTTCGACCAGCTTGTACTTGTCGCTGGGGATAAGCATGTCGTCGATGCCGATGGAGATGCCGGACTTTGTGGCATAGGCGAAGCCTAGAGCCTTGAGGTGGTCAAGAAGCACAACGGTGCCCTCGAGGCCAAAGCGCAAATAAGCGTAGTAGACCAGTTGCTGAACGCCCTTCTTTTTCAGCAAGCCATTGATGTACGGCATGTGCTTGGGCAAGTTGGAGTTCAGAATCACGCGGCCGACGGTGGTCTGAATGAACTGGCGCTGCATCTGCACCGCTTCAGTATGTGTGACGTCCTGGTTGTCGTAAGCGGTGGTCAGGTCGATGACTTCGCCGGTGTAACGTAGGCGAATGGGAGTCAAGAGTTCGACTTCACCGGCTTCGAGAGCGAGTGTAACGTCCTCGGGCGAACCGAACACGCGGCCTTCGCCCTTGGCGCCGGGCTTGGACTTAGTCAGGTAGTAGAGACCAAGAACCATGTCCTGCGAAGGAACGGCCAGAGGCAAGCCGTGCGCGGGCGAGAGAATGTTGCGAGAGCTCAGCATCAGCACAGACGCTTCGACCTGGGATTCCGGTGAAAGTGGGATGTGCACGGCCATCTGGTCGCCGTCAAAGTCCGCGTTGAACGCGGTGCAGACCAGCGGGTGAATTCGGATGGCTTTACCTTCGACGAGTGTCGGTTCGAAAGCTTGAATGCCCAAGCGGTGAAGAGTAGGCGCGCGGTTCAGCAGCACCGGATGCTCGCGAATCACATCCTCGAGGATGTCCCACACCACCGGTTCCTGCTGCTCGACCATTTCCTTGGCCTGCTTAATTGTGGTGCAGTGACCCTGCGCTTCAAGCTTGTGATAAATGAAGGGCTTGAATAGCTCCAGCGCCATCTTCTTTGGCAATCCGCACTGGTTGAGCTTGAGTTCGGGGCCAACGACGATGACCGAGCGGCCGGAATAGTCAACGCGCTTGCCAAGCAGGTTCTGGCGGAAACGGCCCTGCTTGCCCTTTAGCGTATCGCTGAGGGACTTGAGCGGGCGGTTGTTGGTTCCGCGAAGAACGCGGCCACGGCGGCCGTTGTCAAATAGGGCGTCGACCGCTTCCTGGAGCATGCGCTTTTCGTTGCGCACGATCACGTCGGGGGCGCGCAGTTCCATGAGCTTCTTCAACCGGTTGTTACGGTTGATGACGCGGCGATACAAATCGTTCAGGTCCGAAGTGGCAAAGCGGCCGCCATCCAGAGGTACGAGCGGACGCAGTTCAGGCGGAAGGACCGGGATCACGTCGAGAATCATCCACTCCGGCTTGTTACCGCTCTTGCGGAACGCTTCGAGAACCTTCAGGCGCTTGGCAAACTTGATCCGCTTCTGGAGAGAAGGATCGGCCTTCATTTTCTCGCGGAGCTCATCGGCGAGTTTGTCCACTTCGACACGGCGGAGTAATTCCTTGATGGCTTCCGCGCCCATCTTGGCAACAAACTGACCGGGATACTCGGTGGTGAGCTTGCGATATTCTTCTTCCTGAAGGACCTGACGCTCCTTGAGGATTGCAACTTCGCCCTGGTCGACAACTACAAAGGCTTCGAAGTACAGAATGCGCTCAAGGTCGCGCATGGAAATGTCCAGCAGGTAGCCAATACGGCTCGGCAGTCCCTTGAAGAACCACACGTGCGAGCAAGGGGACGCGAGTTCGATGTGGCCGAGGCGTTCACGGCGTACTTTGCTGAGAGTGACTTCGACACCGCACTTGTCGCAGATGACTCCGCGGTGCTTCATGCGCTTGTACTTTCCGCACAAGCACTCCCAGTCCGTTACGGGACCGAAGATTTTGGCGCAGAACAAACCGTCACGCTCGGGCTTGAAGGTGCGGTAATTGATGGTTTCCGGCTTGGTGACTTCGCCGTGAGACCAGGAGCGGATTTTCTCCGGGCTGGCCAAGCTGATACGGATGGAATCAAAATCCGCGATCAAACTGGCACGATCATAGGGGCTGCTGCGATACAAGGTCGTTTCCTCCCTCCCGCACCTTGCGGCGCGGGCCGCGGTCCGATGTTGCAGGACCGGCTGAGACCCAACTACGAAATACTTCTACTCAAGACGCGAGTGCCAGGTAGCGGCGTCCCAACAGGCACGCCGCTATGGCTGGATTCTGCTTAGTCGGCCGCCTTCTCTGCGGGTGGCTTCTGGCGCTTCATGAGCTCGACGTCGAGGCACAGAGACTGCAACTCGCGCACGAGCACGTTGAACGATTCCGGGACACCGGGTTCGATGCCAGGTTCCCCCTTCACAATGGCCTCGTAAATCTTGGCGCGGCCATAGACGTCGTCCGATTTCGCGGTGAGCAATTCCTGCAAAATGTGCGCGGCTCCGTAAGCTTCCAGGGCCCACACTTCCATTTCGCCGAAACGCTGACCGCCGAATTGCGCCTTGCCGCCGAGCGGCTGCTGCGTAATCAAGGAATACGGACCGATAGAACGAGCGTGAATCTTGTCGTCGACAAGATGCGACAGCTTGAGCATGTAGATGTAGCCAACGGTAACGGGCTGATCGAACATCACGCCGGTCATGCCGTCGAAGAGGTTGATCTTGCCGGCATGCGGCAAGCCAGCCACTTCAAGCAGATGGCGAATTTCCGCTTCGCGAGCACCGTCGAACACGGGCGTGGCGAACGGGATGCCGTCGCGGAAACCTTCAGCGTATTCCAGCAATTCGTCGTCGCTCAACTTCGAGAGCGACTTCCAAATCGCGGTTTCGGTGAAGACTTCACGGAACCAACGGCGCAGGCCCTCTGCCTTGACTTCCTTGCTGAGCAGGCGCTTCAGGCTGTTGGCGAGTTCGTGAGAGGCCCACCCAAGGTGCGTCTCGAGAATCTGACCGACGTTCATACGAGACGGAACGCCGAGCGGGTTCAGAACGATTTCCACCGGGGTGCCGTCCGGGAGATACGGCATATCTTCTTCCGGAACCACACGCGCGATGACGCCCTTGTTACCGTGGCGGCCAGCCATCTTGTCGCCGATGGAGAGCTTGCGCTTCATGGCGATATAGACTTTGGCGAGCTTGATGACGCCCGGGGGCAGTTCGTCGCCCTTCTTGAGTTTGTCTTTGCGCTCTTCGGTGATCTTGCGGAGCACATCGATCTGGCGCGAGGTCATCTCTTCGATTTCTTCGATTTTTTCGATCAGCAGCGGATCCTTTTCGTTCAGCTTCAAACGCTTGAGGTTCCGAGTGGAGATCTTTTCGATGAGATCGCGAGTGAGTTCCACGCCCTTGGTGAGCAACCGCTTGTTGGTCTTCTCGTCGTGCAAATCAGCTTGCAGGATCTTGCCGCCGAGCAGATCGCCGAGGCGCTTGAGGCGCTCGTCGGTTAGGATACGGATTTCGTCAGCCAGGTTCTTCTCCAGCTTGAACACCTGCGAAGCTTCGATGGCCTTGTGGCGCTCGTCCTTTTCTCCACCCTTGCGGGTGAAGATCTTGACGTCGACTATCGTGCCTTCGATGCCCGGTGGGCAATACAGAGAGGCGTCGCGAACATCACCGGCCTTTTCGCCGAAGATCGCGCGGAGCAACTTCTCTTCCGGGGTCAGCGTGGTTTCGCCCTTAGGCGTAACCTTGCCGACCAGAATGTCGCCCGGCTTCACAACCGCGCCGATGCGGATGACGCCGCTTTCGTCGAGGTTGCGAAGAAACGATTCGCTGATATTGGGGATGTCGCGAGTAACTTCTTCGGGACCGAGTTTGGTGTCGCGCGCTTCGATTTCATACTCCTCGATGTGAATCGAGGTGTAGTAGTCGTCCTTGACCAGCTTTTCGCTGACCAGGATGGCGTCTTCGAAGTTGTACCCGCGCCACGGCACGAAGGCCACCAACACGTTGCGGCCAAGGCCGAGTTCGCCGCGATCAGTGCAAGGACCGTCAGCGAGAACCTGTGCGGTCTTTACGCGATCGCCTACGCGAACCAGCGGCTTCTGGTTGATGCAAGTGTTCTGGTTGGAACGCTTGAACTTGGTCAGCGTGTAGATGTCGGCGCCCACTTCGCGGCTGAGTACGCCGGAGTGATCGCTTTCGACGCGGACGATGATGCGCTCGGAGTCAACCTGATCGACGATGCCGTCGCGCTTGCAGAGCACGACCGCGCCGGAATCGCGTGCGGTTACGCGCTCCATGCCGGTACCGACGAGTGGCGCTTCGCCACGGATCAACGGCACAGCCTGGCGCTGCATGTTCGAACCCATCAAAGCGCGGTTGGCGTCGTCGTTCTCGAGGAACGGAATCAAGCTGGCGGCGACGGACACGAGCTGCTTTGGCGAGACGTCGACATAGTCAACTTCATCGCGATGCTTCAGCACGAAGTTGCCTGCCTGACGGCAGTTGACCAGTTCGGTGGTGATGCGCAGCTTCTCGTCCAAAGAAACGTTGGCCTGCGCGATGACGTACTTGTCTTCTTCCCAAGCGGACAGGTAGAAGCAGTACGGCTCGACAGTCACCTTGCGGCGCTTTAGCTCTTCGTTTAGCTCTTCGACGCGATCAGATTCCACGATGTCGCCAGCTTTGAACTCGCTGTCTCCCGCATTCAGAATCTGAACGTAGTCAACGATTCGCCCACCCTTAACTCGGCGGTACGGCGATTCGATAAAACCGTAATCGTTGATGCGCGCGAAACAACTCAGAGAGCTGATTAGACCGATGTTCGGTCCTTCCGGCGTTTCAATCGGGCAGATACGTCCGTAGTGAGTCGGGTGAACGTCGCGAACTTCGAATCCAGCGCGTTCACGAGACAAGCCCCCGGGTCCAAGAGCCGAAAGACGGCGCTTGTGGGTAATTTCGCTGAGCGGATTGGTCTGGTCCATGAACTGGCTCAACTGCGAACTTCCGAAGAATTCGCGGATAGCCGCCATGACTGGCTTGGCGTTGACCAGGTCGTGAGGCATGGCCGTCGACATTTCCTGGTACACGCTCATCTTTTCCTTGATGGCGCGTTCCATGCGGACCAGGCCGATACGGAACTGGTTCTCCAGGAGTTCGCCAACGGCGCGCACGCGGCGGTTCCCGAGGTGGTCGATGTCATCCACCACGCCGATGTTCTTACGCAGCTTGAACAAGTACTTGATGGCCGAAACAAAGTCCGTCGTGTCCAGCGTGCGATTATCGAGCGGCGTATCAAGGCCCATCTTGATGTTGAACTTCAAGCGGCCGACTCGGCTGAAATCGTACTTGCGAGGATCGAAGAACATGCCACGGAACAAGTTGGTGGCGGTTTCCAGTGTCGGGGGATCTCCGGGACGCAGCTTGCGATAGATTTCAATCAGCGCTTCCTTGGAAGAGCGGATGGAATCCTTGTCGAGAGTGCGCGACAGCACTACACCGATATCGTCGCGCTCCGGGAAGAAGATATCGACCTCGGTAATCCCAGCTTCGGCAAAGGCCTGCCACAGATCCGCAGTGAGAGGCTTGTTGGATTCCAGAAGCACTTCGCCGGTGGTACGGTTCACGACGTCGGCGACGCTATAAGCCCCTTCGAGGTCGGCGAGAGTGGAACGAACCTGGGTGATCTTGGCCTTGATGAGTTCCTTGAAGAGATTCTCCGTGATGCGCTTGTGCGCGCCGACGATGACCTCTTCAGACTTGGGATTGCGGATTTCGTGCGTGAGCTTGCGATCGACAAGCCCCGGCGAAATGTTCCAGAACAGCTCCTTATCGCGCAGGGCAATGCGCTCCACCTGATAAAAGGTGCGCAAAATTTCTTCATTGGACTTCATGCCCAGCGCGCGCAGGAAGATGGACCCAAGAAACTTGCGCTTGCGGTCAATGCGCACATACAGAACGTTCTTGGTGTCGTATTCGAATTCAACCCACGATCCACGATACGGAATGATCTTGCCCAGGAAATAACTGCGATTGTTGGCGCTCTCAAAGAAGACGCCGGGAGAGCGGTGCAACTGGCTGACAATCACGCGCTCAGTGCCGTTGATGATGAAGGTGCCGTTGTCGGTCATCAAAGGAATATCGCCGTAGAAAACTTCCTGTTCCTTGATATCGCGGATGGTCTTCGCGCCGGTGTCGGGATCCTTGTCATAAATCGTGAGACGAATCGTGACCTTAAGCGGCGCAGAGTAAGTCATGCCGCGTTCCTGGCACTCGTTGACGTCGTACTTCAACTGCATGGCCACTGGGTCGCCGCACTTATTGCAAAATGTCGGAGTGTTCTTGTTGAAGGTGCCGCACTTCTGGCAGATGACGTCGCCAGTCTGATAAGGATTGGTGACCACCGAAGCGCCGCAGTTGCGACAAGTGGCGCGCAAGTGGTGCAGGCCCTTCAAGTTGCTGCACTTGCATTCCCAGTTCCCGATGGCGTAGTCCACGAATTCCAACTGCGACATTTCGCGGAAATCCTTGATCGGAAACACCGAAGTGAAGACCGATTGCAGGCCTCCATCCTCGCGCTCGCTGGGCAGCAAATCCATCTGCAAAAAGCGCTGGTACGACTTCTTCTGAACTTCGATCAGGTTCGGGATCTGGATGGACCCCTGAATCTTCGCAAAGTCCAGGCGCTGGCGTTCGCGAACGTGCTGGTTGCTATTGGACATGCCTGATATACCTCATTCCCTTTCGGGCAGCGTGCAAGAAACGGTTAAAGACACTGAACCGTGATGCCGCGCGACTTGCCCACAGCCGCCCCGCACACGGTTAGTGAAGGTCCCCCCGGGACCCAGATTATGTTGGCAATACCGGTCGTAGCTTGCGTACCTGATTCCCCTGGCGCGGAAATGCCTTGAATCCACCGCGCCGCCGCATCCGAAGCCCAGACCAAGGCGAGCCGGCCGAAGATTGGCCGGCAGCCCACTACTTGATCTCGACCTTCGCGCCCGCTTCCTCGAACTTCTTCTTGATGGTCGCGGCTTCTTCCTTGGTGACGCCTTCCTTGACAGTCTTGGGGGCGCCATCCACCAGATCCTTGGCTTCTTTCAAGCCCAGGCTGGTGACTTCGCGAACGGCCTTAATGACGTTGATCTTGTTGCCGCCGACGTCGGTGAGAACAACGTTGAATTCCGTCTTCTCTTCCGCCGGAGCCGCACCCGCCGCTGCCGCGCCGCCGCCTGCCGCTACCACAGTGGCAGCCGCCGCGGACACGCCGAAGGCTTCTTCCATTTTCTTGACGAGATCCGACGCTTCGAGAAGCGTCAGGCCCTTGATTTCTTCCAGGATCGTTTCCACTTTCGACATGACAGCTATTTCTCCTCTCAAATTTCTGATTCAAAATTTTCGGAGCGCCGCGGGCAACGCCCGCTTAGCCCCAAACCCTTACGAACTAAACTTATTGGCCTTCACCGCTTCGCTGACAGTCACGGCGAGGTTACGCGGCAGCGCATTGAGCGCCATCGCAATCCGTTGCGCCGGAGCGTTCAGCAGGAACATGATCTTGCTGATCAGCTCTTCTTTCGATGGCATCTCGGCGAGCTGCTTAATCTCTGTAATCGAGATTACGCGGCCCTCGACAACGCCGGACTTGAATTGGAATGCCGGAACATCCTTGGCGATCTTGGTTAAGGCCTTCGCCAAAGCCACCGGATCGGTTCGCGTATACGCGATGGAGTGCGTGCCCTTGAGATCCTTGAGCACGCCCTCGGCTGGTGTACCCTTGCCGGCAAGTTCCGCCAGGGTGTTCTTCACCACCTGATATTTTCCGCCCGCTGCCTGAACTGCGCGGCGGAGCTTGGTGTCGTTTTCGACGGTGATGCCCTGAAAGGTGGTAAGAATGACGGTCGACACCTTCGCGAGCTCGGTTTTCAGATTGTCCAGGTCCTGCTGCTTTTCGCTCTTCTTCTTCATAATCCTGTTCCCTGCGCCTTCAGGCCTGACTTAGGCCGCGGCTGCCAGCAACTCCGCTTCTGCCAGGTCCACCAGAATTGCCGGGCCCATGGTGGAGGTCAGCGTAATCTTCTTGACGTACTTGCCCTTGGCTGCGGCAGGCTTTGCTTTTACGACCGCAACGATAACGACGTGGGCGTTTTCCGCGAGCTTTGGGGCGTCAAAATTAATCTTTCCCACCGGGCAGTGCACGATCCCAGCTTTATCGACGCGAAATTCCACTTTGCCAGCTTTGGTCTCTTTCACTGCTTTGGTGACGTCCGCGGTGACCGTGCCAGTCTTCGGGTTCGGCATCAAGCCGCGCGGGCCCAGAACCTTACCCAGTTTTCCGGCAGAGCGCATCATGTCTGGAGTGGCGATGACGGCATCGAAGTCTGTCCAGCCCTCCATGATTTTCGCTACCATGTCGTCGCCGCCCACAAATTCGGCGCCGGCTTCAGTGGCTTCGCGCTGTTTATCGCCGCTCGCAAGCACCAACACGCGGACCGCCTTGCCCAGTCCGTTGGGGAGCACCACGGTTCCGCGCACCACCTGATCGGAGTGCTTGGGATCCACGCCAAGATTGATGGCGAGTTCAACCGTTTCGTTGAACTTGGTATGGTGCGTCTTCTTGATCAGCTCAGCCGCGTCGGCGAGCTTGTAGGGACGCGCTTCGACCTTCTTGCGCGCTGTCTCCATGTGTTTACCTGACTTCTTCATGCTGCTACCTCTGCGATCTCCGGGCGCCTGTTACTCCCTAGGCTTCCACGACTTCCAGACCCATGTTGCGCGCCGTACCCATTACAGTGCGCACCGCGGAGTCCAGATTGGTGGTATTGAGATCGACAAGCTTGATCTTGGCGATTTCTTCGACTTGCTTCTTTGTTACTTTCCCGACCTTGTTGCGATTCGGCTCGGGCGAACCCTTGGCAATGCCCGCGGCGCGCAACAGCAGAATGGACGCCGGCGGCGTCTTGAGAATGAAGGTGAAGGAACGATCGGTATAGATCGTAACCAGCACCGGGAAAATCATGCCGTCGGCTTCCTTCTGGGTCTTGGCATTGAATTGCTTGCAAAAATCCATAATGTTCACGCCGTGTGGACCGAGCGCGGTACCCACCGGAGGGGCCGGAGTGGCCTTGCCAGCCGGCAATTGCAGCTTGATGGTTGTCTGTACCTTCTTTGGTGGCATCTTTCCTTTACCTCAATCTCTGTAGCTCGCTCCTTGCGGGGCGAGGCGTTTATCCCAGCTTTTCCACGCTCGCAAAATCCAGTTCCACTGGAGTGGAGCGGCCGAAAATCGTAACGGAAACTTTCAGACGGCTGTGATCGTTGTCGATCTCCTCAACGGTGCCGTTGAAGTTGGCGAACGGTCCATCGACGATGCGAACCTGTTCGTTGCGCTCGAAAACCACTTTGGGTTTCGGGCGATCCTGCGGAGTGTGCACGCGGTTGATAATGCCATCCACTTCCGCCTCGGTGAGCGGAGAGGGCGAAGTGGCCGAGCCCACAAAGCCGGTGACGCGCGGAGTGTTACGCACGATGTGCCAGGTGTCTTCGTCGAGGTCCATCTCCACGAGGACGTACCCGGGATAGGACATGCGCGAAGCCACGACCTTCTTCCCGCCACGCACTTCCACCACTTCTTCGGTAGGGATCAGCACGCGGCCGATCTTGTCCTGAAGGGTGAAAGCGGCCACACGGCTCTCCAGGCTTTCCTTAACCTTCTTCTCGAAGCCCGAATAGGTGTGAATGATGTACCACTGCATCGACATGGGTCGTCTCGCCTCTTTTACGCTGCGTGAAAGTAATTGAGCAGCTTGTCCAAACCGAATTGCGCTATTTTCTCGACGATCGCCAGAAAAACGCCAAAGAAGGCGACCGTAACGATCACCACTGTGGTCGTGGAAATTACGTCTTCGCGGTTAGGCCAGGTGACCTGCTTCATTTCCACACGAACGTCGTGCAGAAATTCTTTTGTTTCCGCGACTGTGCCGGTAACCTTCTGCGCGACGCCCGACGCCGCCCCGGTTATTGCATTTGGTTGCGACTCTTCATTCTTCACTTTAACCGCCTGCGTTGCCATGAATCCTCTTCACTAGCACGAACCTTGCGGTGCGCGCCCTTCAAATTTCTGGCAGGGGAGGAGGGATTCGAACCCCCATACCCGGTTTTGGAGACCGGAGTCCTAACCGTTGGACGACTCCCCTAAAACCAAAACCGCCCGAACCCTCGCACCTCGTGCCGGTAACCGAATTCCCAGAGGGCCGCTATTTCGCCTCTTTGTGAGCCGTGTGCTTCCGGCACGCCCGGCAAAACTTCTTGGTCTCCAGGCGGTCGGAATGTTTCTTTTTGTTTTTTGTGGTGGTGTAATTCCGGTTCTTGCACTCACCACACTGCAAAGTAATGATTTCCCGCATTCCTTAATCCTTTTTCCCGATAACTTCTTGGTTAGAAATTCGAAAGTTACTCGATGATCTCCGTGACGGCGCCGGCGCCGACTGTATGGCCGCCTTCGCGAATCGCGAAGCGCAACCCCTTCTCCAGCGCTACCGGCGTAATCAGCGTCACTTCGCAGCTTACGTTGTCTCCCGGCATCACCATTTCCACGCCTTGCGGCAACTTCATATCGCCTGTCACGTCGGTGGTGCGGAAGTAAAACTGCGGACGATACCCCGAAAAGAACGGCGTATGCCGCCCGCCTTCTTCCTTCGTCAACACGTACGCTTCCGCCTTGAACTTCGTGTGCGGCGTGATCGAGCCCGGCTTGCACACCACTTGCCCGCGCTCTACATCGTCTTTTTCCGTGCCGCGCAACAGCAACCCTACGTTGTCGCCGGCAATCCCTTCGTCCAGCAACTTCTTGAACATTTCCACGCCCGTCACAACTTTCTTCTGTGTCGGACGGAAGCCCACGATCTCGATTTCTTCGCCGGTCTTCACCTTGCCGCGTTCGATTCTTCCCGTCACCACCGTGCCGCGGCCGGAAATCGAGAAAATATCCTCGATCGGCATGGCGAACGGACGGTCGACGTCGCGCACCGGCAGAGGCACATTCGCATCTACCGCCGCCATCAACTCGTCAATCTTCTTTTCCCACTTCTCGTCGCCGTTCAGCGCCTGCAATGCCGAACCACGAATCACCGGTACCGAATCGCCGGGAAATTGATAGCTCTTCAGCAATTCGCGTACTTCCAGTTCCACCAGTTCCAGCAACTCCGCGTCTTCCACCATGTCGCACTTGTTCAGAAACACCACGATGTACGGCACTCCCACCTGGCGGGCCAGCAAAATGTGCTCGCGCGTCTGCGGCATCGGTCCATCGGTCGCCGCAACCACCAGAATCGCGCCATCCATCTGCGCCGCGCCGGTGATCATGTTCTTGATGTAGTCGGCGTGACCCGGGCAATCCATATGCGCGTAATGCCGGTTCGGCGTTTCATACTCCACGTGCGATACGGCAATGGTGATGCCGCGCTCGCGCTCTTCCGGAGCATTGTCAATCGTGTCGAACGCGCGAAACTGCACTTTGGGATTGTGCTTCGCCAATACCTTGGTAATCGCCGCCGTCAACGTCGTCTTGCCATGGTCAATGTGACCAATCGTCCCGATGTTCACGTGCGGCTTGGTGCGCTCAAATTTTTCCTTCGCCATTTGCTCTCATCCTTTACTGCTCAAACCGCCTTGCACTTCCGCGGTTTGCGCGAAACTTTGGAGCGGGGGACGGGATTTGAACCCGCAACCATCACCTTGGAAGAGTGAGACTCTACCGTTGAGTTACCCCCGCCCAACCTGGAAAAACTCTCTCTCCCCGTTGTACCTCTGCGCTTCCTTTCGGAAGCCCAGCCTATCCTGGAGCCTGGGACCGGGATTGAACCGGTGACCTCGTCCTTACCAAGGACGCGCTCTACCAACTGAGCTACCCAGGCCGAACCCATTCACCAATAAGCTATCTTCGCGGCGCACTATTTCTGTGCGGCTGAACTGCCGCGAACTTTACCGCTTTCGAACATCGCGTTTGCGATTTCCTGCGGCGTTCTTACTCGTCCAACTACCTCAGTCACCGGCTCGAGATTTCTCCGGGACGCGAATCGCGGAGATCGGATGCTGGTGGACGGGGAAGGATTCGAACCTTCGTAGCCCGCAAGGAGCGGCAGATTTACAGTCTGCTGGTTTTAGCCACTCACCCACCCGTCCGCGGAAAAAATACGAGACACCAACAGCGTGTCATTTCAATCGTGCCAATGTTGTCTTCGGGAGCCCTGCAAGCGAAAACACAAAACGGACTCGTGTCCAGAGACACCAGCCCTTTCATGTTACCATGTCGGGATTCGCTCCGCTTCACTCCCTGCTCGAAACTGCTGGAGCTGGCGGAGGGAATTGAACCCCCGACCCTCTGATTACAAATCAGATGCTCTACCAGCTGAGCTACGCCAGCACTGCTCAAACCGCACAAGAATAACAGATTAGGCACACGGGATGCAAGTGGAGGGCCGCAGATTCCAAGCAAGTAGCCAGCCAAAACTGTGGAAAATAAGGCACACTCTGTGAATCCGTCACAATCCTTTAAACTGTCCAGTTTCAATTGCTTAAATCGATTCGATCGTTCCGAAAGCCTCAGCGTATCCACAGCCACGCATCTGCCTCCCAAATCCGCCAACTTCGTGCCCCTCTTTTTTGCGCCTTACGCCTTGGTAATGCGACAATAGCCGCCATGCGCGCCTGCTGGAACAGTTGTCCAATCCGGTTATGAAATCTCGAAAAATTCTGGTGTCGACGGCATTGCTCTTGCTCGCGGGAGCGACATTTCTCTTGGCCTATCGCCACTGGCATGTGCGCGATTCATTCGCGGACCGCAGCGAGATGCTTGCGCTGATGCCAGAAGACGCGACCGCGGTGGTGTTCGTCGATCTGGCGCAATTTCGCACCTCCTCTTTTCTAGCGCAGCTTTTCGCTTGGGCGCCGCGGCCTCCAGTGGAACAAGACTACGAACAATTTGTGAAGGTGACGGGATTCAACTTCGAGAAGGACCTGGATCGCTTCGCGGTGGCATTTTCGCAGCAGTCGAGAGAACCGTTGCGCTTCGCGATTGCAGAGGGACGCTTCGATCGCAAAAAAATTGAAGAATATGCGGAACGCTCTGGGCTGCGCATCAGTCACAATGGCGTGGTGGTTTTTTCAATCAATTGGAAAAACGCCGCGCGTCCATCGTTCTTCACTTTCTTACGCGACGACCGCATCGCTTGGACCGACGATCCTTCCTACGCCGCATTGTTTCAGAAGCAACGTAGCGCCTCGTCCTCCGCGGAATGGGCGGAACATTTTTCGCGGCTTGCAGGCACACCGATTTTTGCAGTACTGCGGCAGGATGGCGGCGCGGTCGCTTCCCTGGCCGAACAGGCTCCCGGCGGCTTTCGTTCGCCACAACTCGCTTCCTTGCTGGGTCAATTGCAGTGGATCAGCGTTGGAGGAAAGCCAGAAGGCGACTTGCTCCGAGTGGTGATCGACGGGGAGTGTTCCAGCGAAACCACCATTCATCAATTGAAAGACTTTTTTGGCGGAATCATCGTGCTAGCGCAGGCTGGACTGAATACTCCAGATACGCGGAAGAAATTAGATCCACAAGTGCGCGATGCTTACCTGGAACTGCTGAAATCCAGCGAAGTGGAATCGCTTGACCGAGGTACATCGAAATCAGTGCGCGTGATTTTTGATGTCACACCCAAGGTCTTGCAAACGGCGCGCACCGGGAGTTTGACGGGAAACCCGGCACCAGCAGCGCGCTAAACAACCATAAATCAAAAAGAGGCGCCCGTCTCAGAAGGCGGCCCTTACAAACTCGTGGTTTTGTCTGGAACTAATCGCCGGCGCGATTGTTGGAAGGATTCGTCTTCATGTACCGCCAGGGATTGACGGGAGCGTTGTTCAGGCGCACCTCGTAGTGAACGTGTGGACCGGTGGAGCGCCCGCTAATGCCAGTGTAGCCAATCACTTCGCCGCGCTTGACGCGAGTGCCTGCAACAGCTGCGAAGGACGAAAGATGAGCGTACCAGGTAGTCATTCCAAATCCGTGATCAAGAATCACCACGCGGCCGTAGCCAGAGTGTTGGCCTACATCGACCACAATGCCGTCTGCCGTGGCGTGCACGGGAGCGCCGTAATCGGCGCCGACGTCAACGCCCGTGTGGAATGCGCCTTCGCCCGAGAACGGATCTAGCCGCGCGCCAAAGCCGTCGGTGATATGCCCCAAAACCGGCCAGATCGCAGGTGTGTAATTGGAATCAGCAAAGGCCATAGCGGGCATCATGCGAAGTCCGCCGGACGAGAGTGCGATTGCCGCTGCATTGCGCTTAAGGAAAGTGAACTGCTCAACCGAACGGTCAAACGCATCTTCAGGAGTGGTAGGTGTGTCGGACTGATCGAAAGCCGCCGGATGATATTTCATCACGCCGAAAGTCATGGCCACGTCGGTGGCAAGTGACTGCACAGCGTCGAGGCGCTGGTTGGTATCTTGCACGGTAGTCTGCAACTCGCGGACTTGCTTCTTCCAAACGTCGCGCTCCTGGCGCACCGCGTTATAGTTGCCGACCTTCCAAAGCATGCGGCTGTAAGAACCGACGGCGCCGACTACGGTGATGGAACCAATGATAGCCAAGGCCGCAAGCCCATGAAGGACATAGGCAGGCACGACAAGCTTTCGAAGCTTGCCTGGCGTGGAAGCTATATAGAACGTGTAGTTCTTTCCGCTAATCACTGGAAGGCCCCTCAGGCCTCGCTGTTATTCTTAATGTTGCGCAGGCCGTCGATCCCTGGGCCTGCACCGTACTCGTCGAACACGATCTCTAGGAACCGTGAGCCTTGGTTCGCTACCTAGATATTAGATTTTGTAGGTTTGCCGCGTCAATACTGTATTTCAGTTTTTTCGGACAGCCTCTGGAAAACTGCACTCGGCTGTACTTCAGGACAGTTTGCATACCGGGGGTCATGGAACCGAAGTCGCGACGCCGTGTGCGGTTCGGCCTGTTTTTGTCTATGCTGGCGGTGTGACGCATATGAATCCTCGCGTGAACAGTGAAGACAAAGTGGTTCGCGAAATCCAAAGCGCGCTCGCAGGCCAACGGTCCGGTTCCCTGCGCGTTGGCATGGGCGATGACGCCGCGCTCTGGCAAGCAGGACGTGGCCAAGAAACAATACTCACCTGTGACTGGTTCTTGGAAGGAACACACTTCCTGCGCGATAAGCATCCACCAGACGCCGTTGGCTGGAAGAGTTTGGCACGAGCCGCCAGTGATATTGCCGCGATGGGCGGCACGCCGCGATGCTTTCTGCTGAGCTTGGCGCTCCCAGCGGCCTGTACCGGTAAATGGCTTCGGTCATTCCTTCGAGGGCTGCATCGCGCTTCGCGCGTTCTGGGGTGTCAACTGGCTGGGGGAGACACCACACGCCGAAACAAGATTCTGATCAACACAACAGTGATCGGAGAAGTCCCGGCTGGGCACGCCATATTGCGTTCCGGCGCACGAGCCGGCGACCTGTTATACGTGAGTGGAACGCTGGGAGAAGCGGAGTTGGGATTGCGAGAATTGCGGCGCGCACACGGAATGGTGAAAGCATCGTCAAGTTCGTTCGTTCGCAAACATCTTTATCCCGAGCCCCGTTTCGCATTGGGCCAATGGCTGGCGAAGAACCGGCTAGCAACCGCGATGATGGATCTTTCAGATGGACTCTCCAGCGACCTGCCGAGGCTTTGTTCGGAAAGTGGGGTGGGCGCGCGGATCAAGGCGTCCTTCCTGCCATGCGTGACGCGAAGCGACGCAAAGGATGCGACGAAGCTGGCGCTGAATGGCGGCGATGACTACGAACTGCTGTTTGCGGTGTGTCCAGGAAACGCGAGCAAAATCGCAACTGAATTTCACGGACTGCCTTTGACGCGTATCGGAGGAATCACGCGCGAGAAAAAGGTGCTGGTGGAACAGGACGGGAAATTGCGTCCGCTGATTTCCGCGGGTTGGGACCCGTTTCGCTAAAGCATACTGGCCGTCAATTACCCGGGGGTGGCGCGGCTGGGCTTGCTGGCGGCGGAGCGATTGCCGGCGGTTTCTCCTTCGCGGGAGGTGGCAATTCTTCTTCGGGACGCGTGTCGGGGACATCCGTGTGCACGTGATGCTCTTCGGCTTGCTCTTCCAAAGTCACGACATTTGCAAAATCCACCACCGGAATTCCAGCCATGCCTTTTTCAACAAACTCCATCCAAATGGGAAGCGCCGCCAGCGCGCCGGACTCCCGTTTGCCCAGAGAAATTTGCTTGTCGTCGTATCCAACCCAAACACCGGCGGTGATCTGCGGTGTGAAGCCAATGAACCATGCATCCGTGAAGTCCTGCGTCGTGCCGGTCTTTCCGGCAGCAGGACGCCCAATCGATTTCGCTTTAATGGCAGTGCCAAACTGCACTACCTCTTCCAGCATGGCAGTCATGGTGTGCGCGACTTCCGGAGAAATTACGTCGTGCACCTCCGGGTGGGCTTCTTCCAGTAGCGCTCCGTCGTAGCTGGTGACGCGGCGAATCATGTGCGGATCGATGCGAATGCCGTCATTCGGGAACACGGTGAAGGCTGACACGTGCTCCAGCAACTTCATATCGGCGGCGCCGAGCGCCAGAGGCAGATAGGGTGGCAGCGGCGTGGTTATGCCAAACCGTTTGGCCATGTCGACAACCGAATTGATGCCAACTCGCTCCGCCAACTTCACCGCAGGAACGTTTCGTGACCCAGCCAACGCCCGGCGCAGCGTGATGGTGCCTTCAAACTTCTCGTCGTAGTTGCGCGGTGCATAAACCTGGCCGCCGCTGATCGTGGAAAAAGGTGCGTCAACAATGGTGTCAAACGGCGAAGCGCCTTTTTCGACAGCAGCAGTGTAAACGTAGGGCTTGAAGGAACTGCCCACCTGACGAAACGCCTGCGTCGCGCGATTGAACTTGGAATCCTCAAAACTGTAGCCGCCGACCATGGCCTTGATCTCGCCGGTGCCATTTTCGATGGCGATCATGGCGGCCTGCGGAGTAGGTTGTTGCTCAAGTTGAACGCGTGCCGTGGTCTCGCGCAGATCCTGAATGGAGAATTGCGCGAGATCGCCAACGGCGAGAATTTCATTGGGTTTCTTGTGACCGGTCCAGGCTATATCTGAGGCGGTGAGAAGCGCGCGATAGGTGCCGATCTTGACGGTGGCACTTTTGTCGTCGACAGCGAGAACCAATCCCGTGACGTAATTTCCCTTTTCAATTGGATGGCGCCAGTCGTCGTCTTCGTAACTATCGAGCTTGCCGAGATTGTCTTTCAGGATGTTGGCGAGTTTGCCGCGCCACCCGTGGCGGCGGTCGTAAACGTGCAAGCCGTCATGAATCGCTTCGTTGGCGGCTTTTTGCATGGTGATGTTGAGCGTGGTGTAAACGCGCAAACCGCGCTCGTGAACCGCTTCTGTGCCATAGGTGGCTTCAAGATATTTACGAATGTCCTCGAAGAAGTAGGGAGCCAGGTCATTGCGCGGGTACTGCACGTGCAGACCCAGCGGAGTTTTCCTGGCGGCCGCTTCTTCAGCCGGCGTGATCTTTCCTTCTTCCATCATCTGGTGCAGCACCAAATTGCGGCGCGCCAATGCGCGAGCAGGATCTCCCAGCGGCGAATAGATGGGCCCACGGATCATCCCGGCCAGCAGCGCGGCTTGCTGCAGATTGATGTCGGTGACAGGCTTGCCAAAGTAGAACTGCGACGCGGCGGCAAATCCATAATTGCCATGGGCGAGATAAACCTGATTGGCATACATCGCGAAGATTTGCGGCTTGGTGTAACGGCGCTCGATCTGTAAGGAGAGCAGGATTTCCTGGGCTTTGCGGCGGAAGCTGCGCTCGCTGCGGTCGAGAAAAAGATTGCCGGCCAGTTGCATAGTGATGGTGCTGGCGCCTTCGGCACGGCGGTGCTTGATGATGTTGCGATAAGCAGCGCCTGCGACGCGCGGAAAGTCGACGCCCCAATGATCTTCGAAGTGCTGGTCTTCGATGGCACAGACAGCGTTGTAGAGAACCTTGGGCGTTTGCTCCCACGTCATCAGAATGCGACGCTGCAGGGCGAAGCTGCCGACCAGCTGGCCGTCATCGGCGTAGATTTCCGTGACGACGTTGGGGCGATAGGTTTCCAGGGCGCGAATTTCCGGCAGGTCGCTTTCATAGACGAACAGCAAGCCCGTGGCGGCGCCAAGTGTGATGGCGCAAAGCAGCAGAAACGCGAGCGCGACGCGGTCAATCAATTTCCAGCCGCGTAGGCGCAAGGTGATCGGAGGCAGGCTTAGCATCGAAATAAAATTCTACAGCACTCGGTCTCGCTGCAAGGAAAGACTGTCCGAAATGTTTCTAAATCTACAGATTTTCTCAAACGCCGCGTCAAGTGATTCAAGAAATTACTGATGCCTTGAATTCCGTCACTACCCATTGACTGGTCTTCCGCTCAACACGGTACACGCCCGCGGCGGTGCAGAGGGACCCGCAATCATAGCCGCCTTCAACCTCGACCACAGAGTCGCCACTCCAATGAATCGCGCCCTGATCAAAAATGACGCCAAGCTGTTTTGTCTTCTTATCTATGACATGACCCACGACATTTTTCTCGTACGCCGATAGGGACTTCTTTCTCACCGGCTTTTCGATATCAGCGAAACGTAGGAGAAATTGGTCAGTCGGATCCTTTGTCTGAATCTCCAAGAAGAACACCTCAGCACGCAACCGCATGTCCCAGTTTGCGATTTGGCAACGGACAATAGATTCTCGAATGCTTTCTTCTTGGGCAGCCTTCGACTCCTGAGCACAAGATTTCCCGGAGCACCAAATCATGCCAGGCAAAATAACGACCGTAAGAAGCAGAAGCGTTCGAGGATTCATTGCGTTCTAACCATTTTTATTCGGCCCCTCTATAGTATCGCTCTCCGGCGCAGGCGCGGCACAGAGTGCGGCCGTCCTGGAGAACTTCGCGCTTGAAGTTGATTCCTTCGCCGCACGCCGCGCACACGATGCGCGGGCCCTTGAAGCCGGGCAAATCTTCCGGAAGAATTTCCACTTTCACCCATTCCCTCGAGAACAGTACATCGTCGGGAAGTTGCGCGTAGGCTTTTTGCTGGCCCTCTTCCCTCGGCAGGTCCGGAAACAGTACCTTTGCGGCCTGCTTGGACGATTCTTTGGCGGCGATGCGAACAGCGCGGCCGGTCTGAAGGTCGCAAAACGTGGCGGCAACTTTTCCCCAGTCGCGAAACTTCAGGGCGCGCTTGCCCAAGCGGCAGTTGGCGACCAGAGCAACAGCGTCGGTAACGCAGCGATCGATTTCTACGAAGGTGACAAGGCGCTTGCGGTCAGCGACGGGATCTGCAATGCCAAGTTCACGAAGCCCGAGCATGGCCAGGCGCACGCCCAGCACTTGGCCGGCGCAGATGTGGCCATGGGCGACGGCAGCAAGTTCGAGATATTCAGGTAGGGTGCGCATAGGATTGAGATGACCGGGAGAGGATATCAGATATCAGCGAATCAGGAGTCCAGTCTGACCTGGAACGTCAAGAATGTTCGGGTGCAGCGGCAGACCAGGGATGCTCTTTCCGAGCTTCCTGAAAAGCGAAGACCGTCATAAGCACCGCCAGTAGAAGCAACGCGCCGTCACGAAGCACGGTCCAACCGGTAAGTGGTTCGGGCTTGGCGAAACAGCCGCAATTAATATCGAGATGCAACAGATAAGCGCGCAGGACCACGGCGAAGAATCCGCTGATGATTACAGTGACCAGCACGGACCAGATGCGAAGCCCGACGCCGATCAGGAGAAGCAAACCAATCGCAATTTCAATGATCGGAAGCCACTTGGCCACCAACAGAACAGCCCACGCCGGCAACATCTGGTAGGAATCAATCTGCAAAGCGAACAAGGAACGAGCAATGGGAATCGAGGGACGCGGGGTCATGTCTGGGCGGAAGAGCTTGCCGTAACCGGCGTAGAGGAATATCGCCGCGATGACCAGGCGTCCAATCCAGATGATGAGACGGCGGAAATTGAATGGCGCGGATTGCATCATGGCTGAGTTCTCGCTAGCGTGCGGAAAAGCAAGTTCCTCGCTTCGCTCGGATTGACAATGGTTTCTATTTCTGTGCGACTAGTTGATCCAGAAAAGTCTTCAGAACATCGTAGTTCACGAATCCAACCACCGGAAAAGCCTGCCCGCTCTTGGTGTGCAGCCAGGTGGTTGGCGTCTGATTGATGGCGTATCCCTGGGCAAGCTGCTTGTCCTTTTCAATCAGCGGGTCCAGCGCTCTGCTTTCGACGATTGCCTGGACCTTCTTCATCTCTGCTGGCGTCAGAACCGAGGCCACCGTCTCCGCCACTTTGCCGTCGCTTTCCCACTTTTCCTGGTTCTGGAACAGCGCCACTTCCACCACTTCGTCTTTGCCGATGTGCGCTGCCGCACGGGAATAGCTCGCGGCAATCCTCGAGTAGGCGTGCATTGGAAGCGGAAAATCGCGATGAACCAGATAGATTTTCCCGGTATTCACGTAGTCGTTCATCACGCGCTGCAAGGTCGTCGTGAACAGTTGTTTGCAAGCGGGGCACTGGAAGTCGCTGAATACTTCCATGGTGACGGGAGCGCTCTTCGAGCCAAGCGCTTTGTTCGGATCAATGTCGCCAACCCCGTTCACCGAGATCAAGCTCGGCGCAAGTTCGGCGGATTGCGTTGCGGCAGAGGCCTTCGCGGAGACCGCCGTTCTCTTCGGAGTCTGCGAGTTCTGCTCGGAGGGAGCAGCAACCAACAACAGGGTGCCGAGGATCGAGAAACTTAGAGTCAGAGCGGACGCAAGGAGAAGCCGGCGATTCACAGATTCCTCCGAATCAAAGTAGAGATGAAGCTGAATTCCTGGCCAGAGTATCATAGCTAAAGCGCGGAAGTGACGACCGGGCCAAGCAGCCGCCGCCACTAGGTACATCCTCGAGAGGGCCGGGCGGTCAGCGTACTAAGTTGGTTGCCGCTCTAAAACGCGGGGTTACACAACGAGTGAATTGGAGTTTACCGAAAATGGCAGAGAAATAAGGGCTTACAACGACAGGCACCCAGCAAAGTATAGTCGAATTCAGCGCGAACGGCACTAATAGTGCCTGCAAGTGATAGATAACAATGATATTATAACTGATATCAAACAACTTGACAACAAACCACTCAACTTGTATATTGGTGAGGATTTTTGTGGGGCGCAAGTCCCCTAGGCCCTCCCGCTTCTCTGCAGGATGGGTGCAGATGGCTGGCAAAAGCATCTGAGATTTTTGATGGATAAGAGATTCTGAACGAGAAGGAAGGAAGAAGCGATGAGCAAGATTATAGGAATAGACCTGGGAACGACAAACTCCGTGGTGGCGGTAATGCAGGGCGGCGAGCCCGTGGTGATACCGAACCAGGAGGGCGGACGAACAACGCCTTCCGTGGTAGCAATCACGAAGACCGGGGAACGCTTGGTTGGGCAAGTGGCCAAGCGCCAAGCAGTGACCAATCCCGAGAACACAGTGTATTCGATCAAGCGATTCATGGGGCGGCGATACGACGAAGTTGCCGATGAAATGAAGCGCGTTCCTTACAAGGTGGTAAAGGGAAGCCATGACGATGCCCGCATCGAGATTTTCGGGAAAGTGTACAGCCCACCGGAAATCTCCGCGATGATCCTCGGAAAGCTGAAGAGCGCCGCGGAAGATTTTCTGGGCGAGAAGGTGACGAAGGCGGTCATCACCGTACCGGCGTATTTCAATGACGCGCAGCGGCAAGCCACCAAACAAGCGGGCGAGATCGCCGGCCTGGAAGTGCTACGAATCATCAACGAACCGACGGCAGCCGCTTTGGCCTACGGCCTGGAAAAGAAGAGCGACGAAACAATCGCGGTCTACGACTTGGGCGGCGGCACATTCGACATCTCCGTACTGGAAGTCGGCAGCGGCGTCGTGGAAGTGAAATCGACGAACGGCGACACCCACCTCGGTGGCGACGACATCGACCAGAGAATCGTGGACTGGCTGATCGACGAATTCAAGAAGGAACACAACATCGATTTGGGTAAAGACAAAATGGCGCTGCAACGCCTGAAGGAAGCCGCGGAAAAGGCCAAGATCGAGCTTTCGCAGATGATGGAGACGGAGATCAATCTGCCGTTCATCACCGCGGGCGCGAGCGGCCCAATCCACATGCAGCAAAAGCTGACGCGGACCAGGTTGGAAGACCTGATGCGCGACCTGCTCGACCGTTCGATGAAGCCAGTGAAGCAGGCCTTGGAAGACGCGAAAATGTCTCCGAACGACATCCAGGAAGTTGTTCTGGTGGGCGGTTCGACGAGAATCCCGAAGGTGCAGGCGCTGGTGAGCAACTTCTTCGGCGGCAGGGAACTGCACAAGGGCGTAAACCCGGATGAAGTCGTGGCGGTTGGCGCAGGGATTCAAGGCGCGGTGCTGGGCGGCGAGGTGAAGGACATCCTGCTGCTGGACGTGACGCCTCTCTCGCTGGGAGTGGAAACACTCGGCGGCGTGATGACTGTACAGATTCCGCGCAATACCACGATCCCGACCCGCAAGGTGGAGACTTACTCGACGGCTTCGGACAACCAGCCGGGCGTGGAAATCCACGTGATGCAGGGCGAACGGAAGTTCGCGAAAGACAACCGGTCGCTGGGCACATTTAAACTGGACGGAATCCCGCCAGCGCCGCGCGGCACGCCGCAAATCGAGGTGACGTTTGACATCGACGCAAACGGCATCTTGAACGTCAGCGCAAAGGACAAGGCCACCAATAAGGAACAGAAAATCACCATCACCGCTTCGACTGGCTTGACCAAGGAAGAAGCGGAGAAGATGCGAACCGAGGCGGAATCGCACGCTGAGGAAGATCGCCGCAGGATGGAAGAAGTGGAAGCGCGAAACCGTCTGGATGGAATCGTGTACCAGGCGGAGAAGACCATCCGCGAGAATCGCGACAAACTGCCCGAAAGCGACGTGAAACAGGCCGAGACAGCTCTTGAGGAAGCGAAGAAAGCCATGAACGACGGCGGCGTGGCGCAGTTGCGCTCGGCCACCGAAGGCGTGGAGAAGGCGCTGCACAAGATGGCGGAAGAGCTGTACAAAAAGGCGCAAGCAGCCGGCCCCGCGCAGGCGGAAGCTGCGGGTGCGGGATCAACTCCAGGTTCGTCTACCGGTGGCGGAAGCTCGCAGCAAGGCGGCAAGCCTGGGGACGTGATTGACGCCGAGTACGTAGACGTGGACGACAACAAGAAACCGAACTGAGTGAAGTTATAAGTCGTCAGTTCTAAGTAGTCAGTAAAGCGTGTGCAGGGGTCCAGGCCGGCTGGACCCTTGTGCACGACAGAAAAGAAAGAATTGAAGAGACCCAGCCGCTACATCTGGAGCAGGAGATTTGTGCTAAGGATGGCGGCGTTTTAGCGATGTTAGAACGGGCGAATCGACCGACCAATGGCGACGGGAACAAAACAGGATTATTACGAATTGCTGGGAGTGCCGCGTAAAGCCACGGCAAAGGATATTCGCACAGCGTTTCGCAAGCTGGCACGGAAGTATCACCCCGACCTGAATCCCGGCGACAAGTCTGCCGAGGAAAAATTCAAGCAATTGCAGGAAGCGTACGACGTGCTGTCGGATACGAAGAAGCGGCAAATGTACGATCAGTATGGCTTCTACAGCGAGAATGCGCCGCCCAGTGGCTATGGCGGGGGGACGGACGCGGGCGGGGGCGACGTCAATTTTGATTTTGGCGGGTTTGATTTTGGCGGACAACCGGGCGGTGGCGGCGCCGGTTCCAGTTCGTCCAGCTTCAAAGATCTGTTCAGCCAGTTTTTTGGCGGCCATCGTGGTGCGGCCACGATGGAGCCCGAGCACGAAGCCGGCGGGGATCTGGAATATCAGATCGAGATCGATTTCTGGGACTCGGTACGCGGCGCGGTAAAAAAACTGCAAATCACGCGCATGGACACCTGTGAAACGTGCCACGGCACTGGGGCAGTAGGCACTCCGCAGACCTGCCCTACTTGCAATGGCACCGGCTCGATTCAGCAGACGGCCGGCAAAATGCGATTCAACGTTCCCTGCAGTCGTTGCGGAGGAACGGGCAAATTGCGGACCATGTGCCCTACCTGCAGCGGCGAAGGACGTGTGCGGCGAACCGAAACCATTGATGTGCGTATCCCGTCGGGAGTAGCGAATGGCGGGCGCGTGCGCGTGCCGGGAAAAGGAAATTCGGGCACCATGGGCGCTCCATCGGGGGATTTGTATTTGCGCGTGGTGGTGCGGCCCCACGATTTTTTCGAACGGCGCGGGAATGACCTCTACACCAAAGTGCCGGTGACCGTGCCGGAAGCCTCGATTGGCGCGAAAATCGAAGTCCCCACGATCGATGGTAGGTCGCTGGTTCGTATTCCGCCCGGTACCAACTGCGGGCGGACGCTGCGGCTGAAGGAGAAGGGAGTGCCGCACGGAAAGAGCGGGGCGCGCGGCGATCAATACGTGGAGATTCAGATTGTCGTGCCAGAACCGACGGATGAACGTGTGCGCACGCTGATGAAAGAGCTGGAAGAGGTTGCGCCGATGGATCCGCGAAAAGATTTGTTCGCGAAAGCGGGAGTCTAAGGCAAACAGTTTTGAGTTTTAAGTTCAAGCAGCACGACAGTCGGGCTTACTTAGAACTTATGACTTAGAACTTCGAAGCGTACCGACTATGCCAATCAAGACCAAAAAACGGGCCAAGGCCGGCTATATGATCAGCGCGGTGGCAGAAATCTATAAGTTGCACCCGCAAACGCTGCGTCTGTATGAACGCGTGGGTTTGCTGAAGCCATCCAGGTCGCAAGGGAACACGCGGCTGTACACGGATTCAGACCTGGAGCGGCTGGACGTCATTCTGACGCTGGCGCGAGACATGGGCGTGAATCTCGCGGGAATCGAGATCATTCTGAATATGCGGGAAAAGATGATCGAGATGGAGCGGCAGATGGGCGAGTTTGCGCACGTAGTGCAACAAGAATTGTCCCGAATGGCTCGGAACGAAGAAAAGGTGCCAAATACAGCGATTGTCAGGACGGCGAAGAGAAGTTTTTAGTGAATGGTTGTCAGTTTTCAGCACAGTTGAGCTACTGGGCGCTCCGAGCAATCGGGGCGTTTTTTATTTTTGTGCACGGATTTCCGCAGCAGGAACGATTGTGGCGTGCTGCGCGGGGTAATATGATGGCGGCAGAGAAACTACGCGAAGATTGCTCCTGGCTCTAGTTTTCGGAGCGTTTGCACGTGGGCAATGGCTGCAAAGCTGCACCGAACTGCCGCACTCCAAAGGAAGATCATGGCGAGAGAAGATTGCGCGTTATGCCGGGGAACGGGTTGGAAACTGGTGTCTCGGAAAGATGGAACGCCGGGCAACATGGCAGTCGCGTGCGAATGCGGTATGGAAGAACGCGCGGGCGTGGTAATGGATCGGGCGCGGATCCCCAAGCGATATGAACACTGCGACTTTGAGAGTTACGTGGTAGATCTGGCGGACGGAAAGACTTGGACGGCACAACACGAGCAATCGCTGAAGAACGCCAAGTTGACGGTGCAAGGATTCCTGAGCAGTTACCCAGCTGTCGAAAAAGGGCTGCTGTTGATTGGACCCTCGGGAGTTGGCAAAACGCATTTGGCGGTGGCGGCGCTGAAAGAACTTGTAAGGCGCGGACACGCTGGGTTGTTCTGCGATTACCGCGAATTGCTGAAGGAAATCCAGGCGAGCTACAACCCGGCAAGCGAATCGACGGAAATGGGAGTCCTTGAACCGGTGCGAACGACAGAAGTGTTGGTGCTTGACGATTTGGGAGCAAGCAAACCGTCCGACTGGGTGCGCGACATCGTTGGGATCGTATTGAACGCGCGCTACAACGAAAAACGAACCACGATTATCACCACGAATTATCTGGATACTCCGCCCAGTGAAGGCGAAGCAACGCGGTTGCCCAACGGCAAACTGGTGGCAGCTATCCGAGAAGATACCTTGGAGCAGAGGATCGGTACCCGTATGCGGTCGCGGCTGTACGAGATGTGCCGCAGCGTTGAATTCTATGCGCCCGATTTTCGCCGGGAACGAACCCAGGCGGGGCGCGCAAGGGCGTGACGTACGGAATAGAAAACGGATTCTGCCAATAGCCAGTTCGAAGGTAAATATTCCCGCTGATTGACAGAGGGTTTAGGCGGCGGGTATGCTTTGAAGGAACCAATAGGGTGCGGCGACCCCCGCAGTTCGCGCAGCATCCAAGTGAAAGTGAACGAGTTACTTCGAAGCAGTATTGTCCTGCACTGCCCCGTTGTAACCCTCCTTGCATCACCCCGGTAGGGATTCGGCAAGGATTGACTCAACTTAAAACAGGGATATACATCCCGGAGGCGACTCATCATGTCTTTTGACCCAGAAAACCCCACGTCATCCGCAGCCGCAGCACAAGCCCAGGAAAATGAAGGCACACCGAAAACGGAAGCACCGCACGCAGAAGCTCCGCAAGAAACAGCAGCTAGCCACGAAGCCACGCCTCCTGCCCCACCGGTGAAGGTCGAAGAAGCGCACGAGACGGCGGAAGCTCACGCAAAGACGGCCGCAGTGGACGCCGAAGCCGCCGCTGCCGCTGAAGAAGCGGCTGGCGCTGAGGAAATGAGCAAGCTGATCGAGCAGTACAGCGAGCCTCAGGAAGCCGCGTCGCAAAACGAAATTATTGAAGTCAAGGTAGTGGCGTACACCGAGCAAGGCGTGGTGGTGGATGTCGGCGGCAAAACTGAGGGGCTGATCCCCGCGGTCGAGTTCTCAGAAACGGATATTCCGCGGCCCGAGCCGAACGCCGTCATCGAAGTGCAGCGCACCGGCGAGCACAAAGACGGCTTCGTCATTCTGTCGTACCAGAAAGTGCTGCGGCGCCGCACGTGGGAACGCATCGACACGCAATATAAGAACAAAGAAACGATCACCGCCAAGGTAGTGGACCGCATTAAGGGCGGTCTGGTGGTGGATGTAGGCGTGCGCGCGTTCTTGCCGGGCTCGCAATACGATTTGCGGCCGACGCAGAACCTCGACGGCTTGATCGGGCAGGATGTGCAGGTGCGCATCACCAAGCTCAATCGCCGCCGCGGAAACGTGGTGGTAAGCCGTCGCGCATTGCTCGAGGAAGAGCTGCACGCGAAGCGCGCGGAGTTGATGGAGAAATTGAGCGAGGGCCAGGTAGTACACGGAACCGTAAAGAACGTGACGGACTACGGCGCGTTTGTGGACCTGGGCGGCATCGATGGATTACTGCACTTGACGGACCTCAGCTGGGGCCGCGTGCGTCATCCCAACGATGTGGTGAAGCCCGAGCAGGAACTGGACCTGATCATCCTGAAGTTCGATAAAGCCAAGCAGCGCGTGTCGCTGGGCCTGAAGCAGATGAGCAAGGACCCTTGGGTTGACGCGGCCGAGCGGTATCCGGCGGGCGGCAAGTACAAAGGCAAAGTTGTTGGCGTGGTCGACTACGGCGCGTTCGTGGAACTGGAACAAGGCATCGAAGGTTTGGTGCACGTCACAGAGATGAGTTGGGCCAAGAAGGCCACCCACCCATCGAAGGTCGTGAAGGCCGGCGATGAAGTCGACGTCGTCGTGCTCGACATCAAGCCCAGCGACCGTCGCGTTTCTCTTGGCATGAAGCAGGCCCAGCCCGATCCCTGGATGCAGGTTGCGGAAAAGTATCCTGTGGGCACAGTGGTCACCGGAAAGGTACGCAACATCGCGGAGTTCGGCGCGTTCGTCGAGATCGAAGAAGGATTCGACGGACTGGTGCACGTTGGCGATGTCAGCTGGACCGGCCGGGTGAAAAATCCGCACGAAGTGTTCAAGAAGGGCGAACCAATCACGGCAAAAGTGTTGCGCATCGATCCGGAAAACCGCCGCGTGTCGTTGGGCATGAAGCAGGTGAACGACATATGGGGCGACTGGTTCAAGCAGCACCGTGTAGGCGAGATCGTAAGGGGCAAAGTTTCGCGAATCGCCACGTTTGGCGCCTTCGTGGAACTGGGCGACAACATCGAGGGCCTGTGCCACAACACCGAAATCGAAGAGCGCAAGCGCCGCGATGATAGCTCGTCGAGCTTCCGTCCGTCGACCGGGCCGCTGAAGAGCGCCGGGCCGCTGGAGCCGGGCAAGGAATACGACTTCAAGATCATCAAGATCAGCTCCGACACGCGGCGAATCGGATTGAGCTACCGCGCGGCCGTTCGACAGATCGAGCGCAAGGAGATCGAGCAGTACAAGTCGTCGAAGTCTTCGGCGACGGCAACAATCGGGGATGCGATGAAGCAGAAGTTGGCGTCCCGGTAGTCCTAGGCGGCAATTCGCTTCACGCAGGGTGTCGATCCAGAAAATTCATTTACCTGCGGGTCACTTTAATGATAGGAAGAGGGACAGCCAGGGAGGCGATGTCCCTCTAACTCGCCTCGCTCCAAAGAGTTGTGCGGGCAAGACGGGATTAGACTGAACAGGCAGGGGACGATGACAAAGCAACCCACATTGACGAAGGCCGACCTGATCGAGGAAGTGCTGAAAGTGGCAGAACTTCCCCGTAAGGAGTCGGAGACCATCGTCGAAACGATCTTTGAAAGCATCATCGACGCGCTGCAAAAAGGCGACAAGATCGAAATACGCGGGTTCGGCAGCTTTCGCACTCGGCAACGCCGCGGCCGCATTGGCAGGAATCCCAAGACCGGCGAGAAAGTCGAAGTGCCCGCAAAGAAGATTCCCTTTTTCAAGCCCAGCAAGGAATTGAAGGATTTTGTGAACACGTCGGCGACTGCGATCGGAGAAGCCGCGCCGCAATAGAGCAATAGAGCTGAGATTCAGAAGAAGAAGGCGCCCCGAGAAGTTCGGGGCGTTTGTATTTGTAGGTACAGATATCAGCGATCAGATATCAGACACCAGGAATCGCAACGTGCCTAGTCACCTGCTAGTGATCACAGCGCAGAAGCATGTACGCCCGCTGCGGGAGCTGGCCTGATCGTCCAACACACTCACTCACCATCTGCGATATGCTGTGGACCGGAGAGAACCAGGCATGGACTATCTGTGGACGCCGTGGCGTTACCAGTACATGGCGGCAGTGACCGCCGGCAAACAGCCCGAGTGCATTTTTTGCGACGCGCTCCAACGAAACGCCGACGAAGAAACGCTGATCGTCTACCGCGGAAAGAAGAACTTTGTCATCCTGAATCGCTTTCCATACACCTCGGCTCACGTGATGATCGTGCCGTACGCGCACGTGGCCGAATTGAATTTGTGCGATGCGGAAGGTCTGACCGAAATGATGGAACTTGCGCAACGCATGGAGACGGTTTATCGCGACAACTACAAGCCTGACGGCATGAACCTGGGCATGAACCTGGGACGAGCGGCGGGCGCGGGCGTCACGGGACATTTGCATCTTCACGTATTACCGCGCTGGATGGGCGATTCAAACTTCATGACGGTCACCGCAGAAACGCGCGTGCAGCCGGAAGAATTGCGCACCACCTACGCACGGATCAAGAAGGCGCTGCGAGCGTGGCCCGAATAATGCTACGTAGCACCCCGGGCCAGCTACACAAGTTCGCTGGCGCCGAGTAGAATTGGAATCCCGGAATGCATTGAACATTCCTGCAGAGAGGCCTTCGTGGACCTGGAACTTTCGGAAGAACAGAAGCTCCTGCAAAAGAGCGTGCGAGAATTCGCGGAGTCTGAGGTGCGCCCGCTGGCAAAGGAACTGGACGAGACGGGGCATTTTCCGCGGGAACTGTTCAAGAAAGCGGCGGAACTGGGCTTGACCGGCGTGGCCTTTCCGGAAGACGAAGGTGGAGCGGGATTCGATCACATCGCCTATGCGATTGTGATTGAAGAAATTTCCCGTTGCTGCGCGTCGACCGGTGTGATTTTGAGTGTGCAGAATTCCCTGTTTTGTGATCCCATTCACCGCTACGGAACCGACGAACAAAAGATGAAGTTCCTGCTGCCCTTCACGCGCGGAGAGAAGATTGGTTGTTACGCGTTGACCGAGCCGCAGGCAGGGTCCAACGCGGCGGCGCTGCAAACCAAGGCGGTCAAAAAGGGCGATAAGTACGTCATCAATGGAACGAAGGCGTGGATTACGAATGGCGGAGTGGCCGACGCGGCGATCGTGTATGTGAACACGGATCCGCCAAAAGGCGAAAAAGGGATCACGGCGTTGGTGGTGGAACAAGGCACGCCGGGCTTCAAGGTCGGAAAAGAAGAAAAGAAGCTCGGAATCAACGCGACGGCGTGCAGCGAGCTGGTTTTCACGAATTGTGAAGTCCCGGAAGGAAACCGCATCGGGAAAGAAGGCGAAGGATACAAGGTGGCGCTCTCCACGTTGGACGGCGGGCGAATCGGAATTGCCGCGCAAGCCACCGGAATTGCCCAGGGAGCATTTGAAGCGGCGTTGAAATGGTCTCAGGAGCGCATGGCTTTTGGCCATCCGATCGCACAATTCCAGGCAATCCAGTTCATGCTTGCAGATATGGCCACAGAGATCGACGCGGCGCGATTGCTGGTGCGCAAGGCCGCGTGGAAACAAGACACCGGTGCGCGATTCAGCCTGGAAGCTGCGACGGCAAAGCTGTTCGCCAGCGAGATGGCGACGCGCGTGGCACACAGGGCCATTCAGATTCATGGCGGCTATGGGTACAGCAAAGAGTACCCGGTGGAACGCGCCTATCGCGATGCGCGAATTACCGAAATATATGAAGGCACGAGCGAGATTCAGAGGCTGGTAATCGCCTCGTGGGTTCTCAAAGGGTAGCGCCCGAAGGACCCCTCCCCTGAACCCTCCAGAAACTAGCCTCAGCGCACCAGGCTGGGGTCTGTATCCAAAAGCGCGTTAGCAAACTGCGAACTTCCTGCTAGAAACTCCCACTTCCATCAGGCGGCCTCCCGAATAATGGAATGAAACAAAAAACAGTTAGAAGACGGAGGATTCGCGGCACCCGCGATAATTACCATGTACGAAAACATCTGGTTTGATGCGGCTATCCTCGCGGGAGCGCTGCATCTGCTTGCGCCCGCAGTACTGCGAAGCGGATTTCGATTTGCAGCGCGCTGCAAGCCTATCGCAGTTCCTCTGGACCAACTGCCAAAAGAAGTCGCCTCACCTATCGTTCCGCGAATTCCGCAAATGGAGAGTCTGGGCTTCGAACTACTGGGCTGCTACGACTTTGGAATGTTGGCCGGCAATACGCGACGGTACGTCGCCTATTTTCTGAAGCGTTCGACCAATGATTTCGCGAATGTGACGGTAGCAACCTCACCACAGAAAATCACAGCGTATTTCGAGTTTTCTACGCGCTTCGCAAATGGATTAACGCTGGAAACGAACACGAATCGTGTTCTGCCACTGACGCCAGACAATCCCGACATTCAGGTCTTCCGGTTTCCTGAGATTGGGGAGCCGCAGGCCCTTTATCGGCTGCACCTGCAGTTAATCCAGAAGCATGCCAGTGGACAGTGGGCTCAGGGGGAGCCAAAGGATCACGAACTTGGGCGGCTGGTTAAGGTGATAGAGAACTATGGCCCACGGCACGCGAGGCTTGGCTACATGGTTGTGGCAAAAAACGGGCGCACTTACCGGTTGACGTGGAAGGGTGCGTTGCTGATGACCTGGCGCGGGCTTTGGCCAACCTCCCTCGTCCGCAAAGCTCTGCAGCGCAAGACCATGCAATCGGAATTGCAAGCGCTCCCCGTCCGGGCGATCACGGAACCACAAAAGGCCTAGGATTCGGCGCGCCCTGCGGGAGTGCGCCTTTTAGTCAAACCTCTAGTATTCTGGCGGAGTGCTGGAACTTAACTCCGGACTCGAATTCGATCCACAGCGCGACGCAGAGTTCTTCCCGTTTCTGCCGGCAAAGGCCGGCGTTTGCCTGATCGAACCTCGCATTCAAAGCGCGGAACCGTACCTGATTCGCACCGCGGACCTGCGCAGGCGCCTGCAGCGATTGCTCGGGCCGCCGGAACCAGCCAGCAAACGGCTGAATCTGCGCGAATTCGCCCGAGCGGTGCGCTACCGCGAGACGGGTTCGAAATTCGAGCAACTGCTCACCTACTATCAGAATGCCAGGCAACTCTTCCCCAAGCGCTACCAAAACATGATGAGGCTGCGGCCGCCGGCGGTGCTGAAGGTGAATCTCCGCAACGCGTATCCCCGTTGTTACGTGACGCGGCGAATTGCGGTAGACGATCGGGGAGTGCCAATTGGCGGAACATACTATGGACCGTTCGCATCGCGGCGTATGGCGGAAGGGTTTTCTGACAAATTCCTGGATTTCTTTAAGGTACGGCGATGCCAGATCAAGATTCGGCGCGACCCAACGTTTCCCGGCTGCCTGTATTCAGAGATGAAGATGTGCCTGGCGCCGTGTTTTGCCGGCTGCTCGAAGGAAGAATATGACGTTGAAGTGCAGCGCCTGGTGTCGTTTCTGGAGACAAACAGCGCTTCGCTGCGCAACGCCTACGAACACGAGCGGGAAAAGGCCAGCGAGGACTTGGACTTCGAACGAGCGGCGGCGGTTCACAAAAAGCTGGAGAAGCTGGATGATGTACTGCACGGACGTCCCGAACTGGTGAGAAGAATTCAGGAACTGGACGCTGTGATTCTGCAACGCACCACCGAGGAGCAGTCCGTTGGATTGTATGCGGTACGCGGCGGCCGGCTCGCGGAGCCTTTCACGCTGCGGTTTGGGGACACCAGCGAACCCCGCTCCGCGGAAGAAACGGCTCGCGAATATCTGGAAGGGGTCATGAACACGGCACCTCCCAAAGTGCCCAACACGCGGCAAAGCGCCACGGACCTGACGGATCATTTATGGCTGGTGGCTCGATGGTTCTACAGCCAGCCGCGTGATGGTGAGATTTTCTTTCGCGACAAGGATTGGCCGTACCGCAGAATTCTGCGAGCATGCTCCCGCCTGCTGGCGCCAAAGAAAGACGAATCGCCAAAGACCGGAACCACCGAAGCACCCAAGAAAAGTGAGGAACTGCAATGAGTCGTGGGGCGACAAAAGAAGGAACTGCGCAGTATGCAGAAAAGTTTCGCGCCGTGGCCGGCGAAGGGCATTTCCGCGAGGCACAAGGCCTGGTGCTCTCGTCCCTGGGAATTGGCACCTATCTGGGCCAGCCCAATGACGACAAGGATGCCGGATACACAGCGGCGATTGTGGCGGCGGTGCAGGCGGGAATCAACGTCATCGATACGGCGATCAATTACCGCTTTCAACGCAGTGAACGCAACATCGGCGCAGCGCTGAAAGTATTGGCCAACAAGGGATTCGGGCGCGAAGAAATCGTCGTCTGCACCAAGGGCGGTTACCTGACGCCCGATGGCAATATGCCTGCCGATCCTAACCGCTATTTTTTCGAAGAGTACATTCAGCGCGGCGTATTTACGGCCAAAGAAATTGCCGGCGGCAGCCATTGCATAGCCACGCGATTTCTGGAAAACCAGTTAATCCGCAGCTTAAAGAATCTCGGGGTGGAGTCCATCGACGTATATTACCTGCACAATCCTGAAACGCAGTTGGGTGACGTCTCCAAAGAGGAATTTACGAAACGCGTGCGCGACGCATTTTCCTTCCTTGAGTCGGCCGCAGCGAAAGGACGCATCCAGTATTACGGAATGGCCACCTGGAACGGCTTCCGCCATGAGAAAACCGCGAAAGACGCATTGCAACTCGGTGATCTCGCGAAAATCGCGCGGGAAGTAGCCGGCGAGAAACACCGCTTCCGCTTCGTGCAATTACCCTTCAACCTCGCGATGACCGAGGCGCTGACGCTGGGGAATCAAAAGCTGGACAGCGGCGAAAAAACGGTGATGGAAGCAGCCAGCGAATTGGGCATCACGTTGATTGCCAGTGCTTCGCTATTACAGGGACAAGTCGCGCAGAACCTGCCAGGATTCGTCGCGGAGGCTCTCGGATTAACAAACGACGTGGAGCGGGCTTTGCAGTTCGCGCGGTCGGCCCCGGGAATAACCACGGCGCTTGTAGGAATGTCGCGCACCACGCACGTAGAGGAAAACAGCAACGTGGTGGCGGCAGCACCGGCGGGGCTGGACCAGTTCAGCAAATTGTTTCAGCGGGGAGAGAACGCCTAAGAAGCGACAAGGTCGGGATGGCGCTGCACGAGCCATTCGGTGATGACGCGATCGAGCAGCGGAAGGTGCCCGGTGAAAAAGTGATCGGTGCCGTCGATCATCACGAATCGATTTTCTCCGGGAAGCATGGCCACGAGTTCTTCCACTTTTTCCGGCGCGCCGTGCTCGTCATTGGATCCGCTGACGAACAGTTTCGGCTTCGCACATGATGAAAGGTACGTGAAGTCAGAGTTGTCCACTGGAACGCCCAAGCCGATCAACTCGGCGACGCGAGAATCGGCGCATCCCATGCGAAGCCCCACCCAACTACCAAAGCTGAAGCCAGCCAGCAACAGCGGTGTGCGCGAAAATTCCGTGGCAAGAAAATCGATGGCGGCTTGAACATCTCCTTGCTCTCCACGCCCTTTATCGTGAGCTCCCGTGCTAAGACCGGCGCCACGAAAATTGAAGCGTAAAACGGGAACGCCCAGCGCGTCGAGCGATTTAGCCGCCTGATACACCACTTTGTTGTGCATCGTGCCGCCAAATAACGGATGCGGATGGCAAATCACCGCAGCGAAATGCGGAACGCGCGGATGGTTGGGAGTCCAGAGGATAGCCTCCAGGCGGCCGACAGGTCCATTCAAAAAAAGCGTCTGGGATTCGTGAGAATTCATGATGGTGGTGAGAGCGAAATCAAGTGTAACCGAAAATGGACCAGTCAATTCGGACTGATCGGCACGATATTCAGGCGTTAATGATGAGACTCGTTCTGTGGGCCCGGAACATGGTAGTTCTGGTCCCACTAGAGCAGGAGGGGGCGTACTAGAGCTAAAAAGTGGGAATTTCGGATTGCAGTCTGCCGCTGCCGGTGATACGTTCGCCGTTGGTCGAAACTACAAGGGGGCCTGATGGGCGATTTGTCTGACCGCCGTGAAGCAAGGCGGTTTGTGATGACCCTGCCGGTGCGCGTCCTGGCGCGAGACGCCAGCGGCCCGGAACTGAAGGCTCACACCAGAGACGTAAGTTATCGCGGCTTGTATTTCCTCACCGAAGCTCGATTCGAGGACGGTAGCGAGATCGATTTTATTTTGACGTTGCCACAGCAAATGATCACCGCTGGCGACGTCAACATAAGATGCCATGGTCGTGTGGTACGCATCGAAACCGACGACACTGGCAAAACAGGAATTGCCGCCAAAATCGAGAAGTACGAATTTGTCCCTATTCGCGCCTCCGCCGCTTAATCCTCTTCGCGGAATGCCTTCCTCAGCGCGACTCGTTGACCTTCTTTTTAAGTAGAATGGAGACGGATCGTTTTGCCGCGATGCTGCGGCGAGACTCGGGGGGCAACCATGTACCACTACAATCCAAAACAAGCGCTGGAAGAATTGCAGGAAGATGCGCTGCTTCCGCACCCAGTGAAATTGCGCGACATGATTCTGCGAAACCAACTTGGCCCGCAAGAAGCGCAGATGCTCAATTCCGAATTCCAGGAATACCTCACACGGTTCGGAGAAATCCAGAAGATTGCGCGCAACATCCTCGAGCAGCTTTCTGCAGGCCAACGTAAGAGCGCTTAGGCGGCTCCTGACGATGAACGAAGCCCTGCCGCTGAATCGCAATCCACGTGTCCTGATACTATCGGCGTCGTCGGGCGCAGGGCATGTTCGGGCCGCACAGGCACTGGAAAAGGCGTTCGTGGCACGCGGCGATTGCACCAATCCCAGGGCAGGAATCACGCAACGCGGATCACTTGCTGGAAGCGGGCGCAGCCGTTCGCTGTAACAATCTTCCCGCGGCACCCTGGAAAATCGCCGCCCTGCTGGAACGCCCGGAAAAATTAGCTGCAATGAAAAGCGCGGCGGCACAAATGGCGCGCCCGGATGCGGCACGCGTCATCGTCGAAGACGCGCTGAGGCTGTTACACTAATCGAGCTACTTGATCGAAACGTGAGCCAGAGGAGCACGAAGCACTACACCCAGTCACAACTATGAGACGCAACACCCTACTGATTGATGCGGACGACACGCTTTGGGAAAATAATGTTTTCTTCGAAAAATTGATCGAAGACTTTATCAGCCTCGTCGAGCCGTGCGGTTACAGCCGCGCCTACATCCGCCACATCCTGAATGAAACGGAACGCAAGAACATTCGCCAGTACGGCTACGGCGTGCGCAGCTTTGGCCGCTCGTTGGAAGAGACTTATTTGAAACTGGCGGACCAAATGGCCAAACGCGAAATCCTGGCGCAGGTTCACATGCGCGTCATGGAGCTCGAGAAGACTCCCCCCAAAATCCTCGACGGCGTGCCGGAAACGCTGGCCTACCTGACAACGCGCCACCGGCTGATTTTATTCACCAAGGGAGAACCTGCAGAGCAGGCCGCGAAAGTCGAACGCTCCGGCTTACAGGGATTCTTCGAGGCCATCGAAATCGTTTCGGAGAAAGATGCCAAGACCTATGGTCTGCTGGTCAACAAACACAAGATTGTAAAGACGCTGGGTTGGATGATCGGCAATAGCCCGCGCAGCGATATTAACCCGGCAATGCAAGCAGGACTGAATGCTGTGTACATCCCGCATGTGAACACCTGGCACCTGGAACACGAACCGGTAATGGCGGGAAACGGAAAATTGGTGATTGTGCCGGCGTTCCGGGAACTCCGCAATCATTTCTAGCCGCTTTTCCTGGCCCTCCCAATTTGGCGCTTGTGTGTTTTCTTCTTTATACAAAAGATGGAACGTTCTGTATGGAGGCGTTCTATGGCAACAGCGATGAGGCCAAGTGTCGACTATCGGCAGGCTTGGTATGCCAATGACGCGGTTGTGTATCTAAATGCCGCGGGACAGTCGCCAATGCCTCGGGTTTCGCTAGACGCCGTGCAAGCTGCCTTGGAATGGAAAAAGTTTCCGCACGCCTTGACCGATCAGGCTGAGATGGCTTTGCCACAGCGCGTCCGAACTTCCATCGCGAATCTGGTTGGCGCCAGGCCTGAAGAAATCGCGTTGACGACAGGAGCGAGCGCCGGCCTGATGACCCTAGCTCTCGGACTGACCTGGACGCCGGGAGACGAAATCCTCACGGCGCACCGCGAATTCCCCGTGCAATACACCACCTGGAAACCAATGGAAGCGCGAGAGAATGTCAGGCTCCGGGTGATTGCTCCACGCGAGCGGTGGATCACAGCGGACGACTTCATCGCCGCGCTTACATCGAGGACGCGCGTGGTTTCCGCAAGCCTGGTGCGATTCGATGATGGCTCAATGCTTGAGGCGGCGAAATTGGGCGCGGCGTGTCGTGCGCAAGGCACGCTGCTGGCGCTGGACGTGAGCCAGTCTTGCGGCGCGATTCCCATGGACGTGAAGGAACTTGGTGCGGACTTCATTACTTGTTCCGGCTACAAATGGCTGCTAGGGCCTTATGGTTCGGGATTCTTTTGGGGAGCCAGCGAGTTGATGGCGAGATTCCGGCTGGGTCCGTTCTACTGGCAAGGGATTGAAGGCCTGAAACATTTCGCTGACCTGATTTTCGAGAATCCGAAGGCTGCGGCAGGAGCGCGCGGCTGGGACGCCTCGGAAACAGCAAGCTACTTCAATCTCGCGGGGTGGGACGCCTCGCTGCGCTTTCTGCAAGAGGTTGGCGTGGAAACGGTAGCCGCCCACAATCGAAAGCTGATGGCGCGCCTGTTCGAATCATTGCCGAACGATCGCTTTGTCAGAACCAGCCCAACCAAATCAGAACATCAGGGCCCTTACGGGTGTTTTGCGGCGCGCACCGCGGAGCGAACGCGGGAATGCCACGAGCGCCTGAAAAAAGAGCAGGTATATGCCAGCTTGCGCGAAGGAAACATTCGAGTTTCCACGCACCTTTACAATACCGAGCAGGATATCGGTAAACTGATTCGGGTGATTGCGGAATGAGCAACGAAACAACGTGGCCTCGAATTGCGGTGGTGGGAGCCGGGGCCGTCGGCAGCTACTTCGGCGGAATGCTGGCACGTGCAGGCGCAGCCGTAGTGATGATCGGCCGGGCGGCGTTCGCAGACGCGGTCAGAAAATCTGGGCTGGTGCTCGACACGGTGCAATTCCGCGAAACGGTGCATCCCGAGGTTGCGACAGAAATTGCGGCGGCCAAGGACGCCGATGTGGTGCTGTTCAGCGTAAAAACCACGGATACGGCTGCAGCCTCGCGAGAATTGCTGAAACACATTTCGTCGCACACGATGGTGATTAGCCTGCAGAACGGCGTCAATAACGTGGAAGAAATTCACAAAGCTTCGGGAATTGCCGCACTACCCGCTGTCGTTTACGTTGCCGCGGCCATGACTGCTCCGGGACAGTTGAAGCACCTTGGCCGCGGAGACCTGGTTGTCGGTCCTAAAAGTGAAAAAACAGAAATGATCGCAAATCTTTTTTCGCGCGCCCACGTTCCTTGCCGCATATCCGAAAATATTGAGGGCGAGCTCTGGACCAAGCTGGTTTGGAATTGCGCGCTCAACGCGGTCTCCGGTCTTGGGCGGGCGACGTACGGAGAAATCATCGCCAGCGCCGACGCCAAGCGTGTCGTAGAAACCGTGGTCCATGAAGTTCTGGCCGTGGCCAAAGCCCAAGGCATTCACCCGCCCGGTTTAGAGGACCCGCACGCGGCGGTCGCCGGAGCATTCAAGATCGCCGAGCAGATGAGTGGAACTCGGTCGTCGACGGCACAAGACATGGCGCGCAACAAAAAAACCGAGATCGATTCGCTCAATGGGCACGTGGCGCGACTGGGCGAAGAATTAAAAGTCCCGGTGCCAGTGAATCACACCCTGTATACGCTAGTAAAATTGTTCGAGGCGGATTTTTAGCAGCCTGCAGCCTGCTTCACGGCCGGGAAGGCGCGTGGAACGGAATGTACACAATGGCCTCGAGATCGATGGGTTGCTCTTCTTTCGTGGCGGGTTCGAACTTCCATTGACCAAACGCAGAGACGGCGTTGGCATCCAGTTGATCGTCGATTCCATGCACCACCTGGATGCTATCGACGGTGCCATCTTTGCGAATCACGCCGTACAGAATCACCTGGCCCTCCACGTGATCCTGCATCAGCGTCTGCGGATACTTGGGATCGATCTTGCGCAGTGGCACCGGCGCGCTGACATTCCCCGAGCGATGCCGGTAATCGGCAAGGTGCAACTCCGAAAAGTGAATCAGCCAACTTCCCGTGACACTGTTCAGATTCGGCATGTTCACGTTCATCGAATACACCCGCTTCGACAAAAATATCTGCTCTGGCTTCGCATCCGGCGACAATGCCGCAAAATTGGGTGGCCCGACGCGCTCAGGCGGATCTTCCTCTGCTGCATTCGGGTCCGGGCGTTTGTAGCCCATTTGCGCTTTGGGCAAGGTGAGTTTTCCCGCTGGTGCGCCGAGTCCCGACGCGCCTGCATTCGGCTTGGGACTTCCCCCGCTGATGCTGATTCCTACGCTGCTATTGCCAGCTTCAGTTCCACCGGCTCCGCCGTTCGACGATGCGCCTGTGCCGCCCGGCTTCCCTTCCGGAGAAATCGCAACGCGTGCTGCCAGGTTTCCTTGAGGCACAGGAATAACTGGGGTTGGGGGAGCAGGAGAATTGGAAAGCGCGATCAGAGTGGAAGGAGCGCCGCCGGAATTGTTCGAGGGTGAAAGCGCAGCGTCAGGTGCAGCCGCATTTTCTCCCGATTGCGATCGTTCCGCCACTCGCGGGGCCGATCCCGCATTAATCTGAACTTTGGGACGAGCCGGACCGGACTGCGCAGCAGCCAGACTGATTTCCGCGGTGCGCTGCTCGAAGTTTGGCGCATCCGGTGGCGGCACATCAGTCGTCGCAGCAGCCTTAACTTGTTTCGGTCGCAGCTTGGCAAGCGTCTTTTCACTGATCTCCATCCGCGGCCGCGCTGGTGCCGCAGCAGCAATCTGCACCACGTTGGGCATCGGAGGAAGAAATTTCGGCGCTTCCGGAGGAGCGGCAGGATTCACCAGAGTCTGCCTTGGATGCGTGGGGTGAACCGGGTCTGTGTAGATGCGCTGTCGCGGATGGTACGCATCCGTATTTTCGGCCATCACCGGATCTGGCGCAGGCGCTTTTGCCTTAGCCGCGGACTTCTGCTTCGGAATATTCAGCAGCGGCAAATCCTCGATGCGGCCGGACCAGGTCAGCTCCGTGTTATCAAACGCGTGATTGCGCAGGGGCGCCGCGGGAAGATCTGGCCAGGGCATAAGAAGCGCGGCAACATACAGCAGAAAGGACGCCAGTATGGCGCGCCGCGGCATGGGGCGTTCAATAATGCAATCCCGGAACACTTTCGGCGGCGGCGCACCCTTTAGCAGCCGGCCACGTTGAAAAAACACCGGAATGCCGCTGAAGAAGTTCTGATGAAAACTGTTCCAGGCAATTGTTAGTTTCGGCTGCACGCGGCCCGGCAGATGCACGGGATAGGGGTAGATTTCTCCCTGACCCAACAGATCAAACGGGTTCACACGGAATTTCCGCGACGGGACGAAGGGAGGCGGTTGCTCTCTTTGTCCGAGCACGTCAAGCGAATTGACCTGGAACCTGTGCGCCATTTATCCTCAATTATATCGCGGCTAGCCGTCATTCGCGCAGGCTGGGGGACCCGAAAAATCTCAAACAGAATAGATGTGCGGGACGGGGAATGGGTTTACTACGATTCTGTGGCGCCTCGCAAGTTGCTCGAAGTAACGCGATAGAAACTAAGCGTGGCGTCTCCCTGGCGCAGCACCCGCACCCGCAAAAGGTTCCCAAACGTTTCCGGCAGTTCGATGGACGAGCGGTGCTCCGCGATTACCAGGCCGCCTTCTTGCAAAAAAGGAGCGGCGCCAAGAAACGTCAGCACCCGTCGATAATCTTGCGTGGCGGCATAGGGCGGATCCAGAAAAACAATATCCACCAACGATGTTGCAGCCGGACTCGCCCCCAAACGTTGCAGTCCGCGAAGCGCATCGAGTGCCACAACATGGCCTAAGGATTGAATTCCGAGTGCCTGCAAATTCTTGCGGATCAGCGCTACGGCTGGCGCATGGTTTTCGATGAAGACAACTTCGCGAGCACCACGACTGAGCGCTTCGATGCCAACCGCTCCCGTACCCGCGAAGGCGTCCACGAACCGTGCATCGGGAACGCGATCAGCCAGAACGTTGAACAATGTCTCGCGTAGTCGATCGCTGGTGGGGCGCAGCGCCAGGCCCTTCAAGCTCTTGATGGAACGGCTTCGAAATTTTCCGGCTATCACTCTCATGGTTCGTTTGAAGCACCTTCAACCGACATGAGCAAGATGATAGCGCCGCTGCCATTGAGGCGGCAAAAGACGCAGCATCTTCTGCAAAGAGCCTTTCTGCCCAGGATCTTCCGCGATAGAAAACGCTTCCTTGCGCGCTAGTTCCAGAAGTTCGCGATCGCGCAACGGATTCGCCACATGGAAGCCAAGCTCGCCCGACTGACGCGTGCCAAAAAACTCACCTGGTCCGCGAATCAGCAAATCGGTTTCGGCGATTTCGAAACCGTTGGTGGTGCGCACCATGGTCTCCAGGCGCGTGCGGGCGTCGTCGCTCATCCGGTAGGGTGAAACGAGGATGCAATGAGATCGCGAGACGCCACGTCCGATACGGCCCCGCAGTTGGTGCAATTGCGCCAGGCCGAAGCGCTCAGCGTGCTCAATGATCATTACCGTGGCGTTGGGAACATCCACTCCAACTTCCACGACGGTGGTGGCCACGAGTATTTGCACCTCGTTGCGACGAAACTTCTGCATCACGTCTTCTTTCTCTTCGCTGGAGAGGCGCCCGTGGAGTAGCCCAAGCTTCAACTCGGGAAAAACGGTTTTCGACAGTCGCTGGTATTCCTCGATGGCCGCTTTCAACTCCAGTTTCGATTCCTCGATGACGGGATAAACAATGTAGCCTTGGTGCCCGGCCTTCACTTCTCGGCGCAGAAATTCCCACACGCCGGGAAGATGTTTTTCCGACGTGGTGCGAGTTTCAATCGGAGTGCGGCCCGGCGGCAACTCATCGAGCACCGAGACATCCAGGTCGCCGTAGAGCGTCAGCGACAGCGTGCGCGGAATGGGCGTGGCGGTGAGCACAAGCACGTGGGGAGCGTGGCCATGGATCGCGGCCTTGTCCATCAATCGCTTGCGTTGCAACACGCCAAAGCGGTGCTGTTCGTCGATGGCCACGAAACCCAGGCGCCGAAATTCCACGTTGTCTTCGATCATTGCGTGCGTCCCGATCACCAGCTTGGCTTCTCCCGAACGGATTCGTTCCAGTGCGGCAGCCTTCTCAGCTGATTTCAGTCCGCTAATTAGCAATTCGACCGTATAGCCGCCGGCCGCAAGGACGCGGCGCGCCGAAAGATAGTGCTGCACGGCAAGAATTTCGGTGGGCGCCATCAGCGCCGTCTGGCAACCGTTTTCCATGGCGATGACCGCGGCTTGCAGCGCAACAATGGTCTTTCCGCTGCCCACATCGCCTTGCAGCAGACGATTCATCGGCGCGGGCTTCTCCAGGTCCGCGGCAATTTCAGCAAGCACGCGTTTCTGCGTATTGGTGGGTTTGAAAGGCAAAATCCGTTTCAATGCTTCACGCACTTTGTCTTCACGCACGCGGAAAGCGATGGCGTCTTCCTTGCGCGCGGTTTTTCGCCTCAGCGCCATACTCAATTGGTAAAGGAAAAATTCTTCGAAGATCAGGCGCTGTTGCGCGGGTGAGCGAAAGAAGTTCAGCGCTTCCAGAGATTCTTGCTGCGAGGGGAAATGCGTGTAAATCAGGGCGTCGCGGCGTGATGGGTAGTGCAGCCTTTCGCGCAGCGCGGTCGGCAGAACATCGGGAATATTTTGGTCGAGATTCTGCAGCGTGGCATATACCGCACGTCGAATCATTCGAGTGCCGAACGTGCCGATGGCTTCGTAAATCGGCACGATGCGCCCCATCTCGGTGGAGTCGACCTCTCCGGTTCCCAGCACTTCAATTTGCGGATTCACCATTTCGTGGCGCGCGGGCCGCAGCTTGTCGATCTCAACCTTGCCGTGAAGGATCAATTCCTGCCCCGGCTTCAGACGCCCTTCCAGGTATCCACCGTGAAAAAATTTGCAGGGCAGCGAGCCGCTGTCATCCTGCACCAGCAGGTGGTAGATGGCATCGCGGCCGTACATCCCGCGGACGGCTTGGCCGCTCATCACGCGGGCACGGAGGGTGTACACGCCGTTGGGCTGAACATCTTTAATTCTCGTAAAGTGGATACGATCTTCGTAGCGAAACGGCAGGTAGTTCAGCAAATCTTCCAGCGTCAAGATGCCGCGCTTCGCCAGAAGTTCCGCGCGTTGCGGCCCCACTCCCTTCACCATGCGAACTTCCGTCTGCAGACTTATGGACATGTCCTTTCATTCTTTATACCACCTCCCAGTAACCTCCGCCTTTCGTGAAACTTGCGTCTTGGGCCTGCGTATCAGTACAGTGGGCCTTTGCATTGCCCAGCGGTCAGGGAGGCTCCATTGCCGGAAGCTCGATTGACAGGATCAGACAAGCGCGCGCTCATTCTGTGGATTATCTTCGGCATCATCGGGCTGGTCTTCGCCCAAAAATATTTCTTTCGCGCGTTTCCCGAAGCTTCAGTGGATTTCAAAGTGTCGCGCTCGGACGTGCAGAGCCGCGCGAGGCAGTTCGTCGAGAGCCTGGGCGAGAACCTGAATGGCTACCAATCGACCATCAATTTTGCCGTCGATGAAAACGCCAAAACCTACCTGGAACGCGAACTGGGCCTGCAGCAAGCCAACCGGCTGATGTCCACCGAACTCAACATCTGGTATTGGGACGTGCGATTTTTCCGGCCGCTTCAGGAAGAAGAATACCTGGTCAGGCTCAGCCCTGCGGGCAAGGTCATTGCCTATGAGCACAGAATCGAGGAAGCGCGCGCCGCAAATTCGCTGAATCGGGATCAGGCGCTGGCCCAGGCGCAAGAATTTCTGCAAGGCAAGTTTGCCATCGATCTGAACAATTGGGAGTTCCTGCCCGAGGAAGCAAACTCCGAAACGCGTCCCAATCGCGTGGACTGGTCGTTCACCTGGGAGCGCAAGGGATTCAAGGCCAAGGAAGCGCCTTACCGGCTACACGTAGGGCTGGATGGCGATCGTCTCGCCAGCACTCATGAATTTCTCAAGGTGCCCGACGCGTGGTCGCGCGCTTACCAGAAGCTACGTTCCACCAACAATTTCTACAACGAGATTGCCCTGATTCCTTACGGATTTCTCCTGGGCGGAGCACTTTGGCTGGGCATTTCACTGACGCGGCAAGGAAAAACAAAATGGGCGCCCGCGGTGAAAATTGGCGCCGTTGTCGCGATGTTGTACTTCCTGATGCAGGTAAACCAGTGGGACGCCTACCGCGCCGGTTACGACACCCACGTGACGTACGCCACTTTTGTGCTGAAAACCTTGTTGCAGATTGTGGCGGGTGCACTGGCTTCGGGATTGATGGTCACACTGGTCCTGCCCGGTGGTGAACCCTTGTACCGCGCAGCGCAACCGATGCGCATGCGTCTGTATGAGGCATTCAGCTGGCGCGGCTTGCGCTCCAAAGAATTTTTCTGCTCCTCCACTGTCGGCCTCTCTCTGGCCGCGGCGCACATGGGCTTCATCGTCGCGTTCTATATGATTGGCAGCAAGTTCGGTGTATGGGCGCCGCAGGACACGAATTATTCCGAGGTGTTCAATACCGCCATTCCCTGGATCGCTGGCGTAGCCATCGGCGTAATGGCAGCCACTAGCGAAGAATTTCTTTTCCGGCTATTTGCCATTCCGTACCTGGAAAAGTTGACGCACTCCCGCATCCTCGCCGTGATTCTGCCGGCGTTTTTCTGGAGCTTCCTGCACAGCGCATATCCCCAGGAGCCTGGGTACATCCGCGGGATTGAAGTGGGCATGATCGGAATCGTGGCCGGGCTGGTGATGCTGCGTTGGGGCATCGTGGCCACGCTCATTTGGCACTACACTGTGGACGCGTCGCTGGTGGGACTGCTGCTGATTCGCTCAGACAATCTCTATTACAAGGCTTCGGGCATCGTAGTGGGCCTGGCGGCGGTCGCGCCATTGGCATGGTCCGGCATTTCTTATCTGCTGCGCGGAAGTTTCGAGCCCGTAGACGATTTGCTCAACGGCGTCGAGGCGCAAGAGATCAGCATCACCGACCGGCCAGCCATGGAGAACGCGGCGACTGCGCGGCGTTACAACCCGCTTACCGCCGGTATGATCGGCTTTCTGGCGCTGTGCGTGATCGGCGGCGGTTTGCTGGCATGGAAGATGAAGCACGAAACCATTGGTGATTACTTGAAAGTCTCTGTCAATGCTCGTGCGGCAATCACCCGCGGCAACGCGGTCATGAAGGAACACGGCCTGGATCCGAGTAGCTATCACCGGGTGGCGCAATTCGTGGACACCACCGATCCAGTCACCAATGAATACCTGCGGCGCCGCATGCCCATCGCGGATATCAACAAGATTTACGAGCAACGCGTCCCCGGCGCGCTCTGGCGCGTGCGTTACTTCCGAGATTCCCAGCCAGAGGAGTTTGCCATAACGCTCCGGCCTGATGGCACCGTGCACGCCTTCCGTCACACCATGGCCGAAGCTGCCAAAGGCGCCAATCTCAGCAAAGAGCAGGCCCAGGCAATCGCGGAAAAATTTCTACGCGAACAGAAAAACATCGACTTGAGTGCGTGGAACTTGGTCGAGGCGAATTCGGAAAAACACCCCAATCGCACCGACCACATTCTCACCTGGCAACAGAAGACGCCGCTTGATCCGGAAAATTCCGCCGCCAGGGATTCCACCGACCACGCCTACGCCCGCGTCGAGTTGCAGGTGCTCGGCGACGAACCGGCCAACTACCGCACCTATATCAAGATCCCGGAGCAGTTTGCGCGTAAACAGGAGGAGCAGACGTTGCCGCGCGCGTTGATCTCCGTCGGGCAAGTGCTTCTCGGTCTGGGTTTGCTGATCAGCGTTATTGTCTTTTATTTTAAACGCTGGCGCGCCGAACCTGCGGTGCATGTTCCTTGGCGCCGAATGTTTCAGTGGGGGCTTCTGGGACTCGCGGCATTCCTCGGCGACATTTTGCTGGGTAAAGGCATACCGAACCTTATGGCCCAGTATCGCACCGACATATCGCTGCGCATGTTCCTGGGAACCGCCACCGTGGGGGTACTGATATTCAGCGCATTGATTTTGGGGGGCATCATCCTGCTCTTCGGCCTGGCTTGGCACTTTGCCTCCAGGGCCTTTGGGGAAGAACGCATTCCCACGTGGCTCGGGATGCCGGGTAATTATTATCGCGACGCATTCTGGATCGGCTTGGGGGGCGCTTCGCTGTGGATCGGTCTGAACCGCTTCCTGGGAGTTGTGGCGCAATGGTGGCCAACAGCACATGAATCCTTCCCCGCTCGTTTCGGCGATTCGTTTGACGCCATGTTTCCCGCCGCGATGATCATCGGGGGAACCCTGGTTCGCGCATTGTTCCTCACGGGAGTTTTCGCCCTCGCCTCCAGTGTGCTAGGCGCCGAGGTTCGCGTGCGATGGGTGCGCATGCTACTGTTCTTGGGAGTGGCTGCTGCCCTGATCTCGAATTGGGGAACGCCCGCCGACTTCTTCAAGCAGTTCCTGCTGAATGCCATTCTGCTGGCGATTATCGTTAACGGCATTCGCCTGGCGTCTCGCTTTAACCTGTTGGGACTGCTTTTGGCGATCGCCTCGGTTGACTTGGCCCGAGGGGCAGTCGAGCTTCTCGCGCAACCGGACAGTTTTTACCACGCCCAGGGTTACCTGGTGGTGGCCACCCTAGCGCTCCTGCTGGGACTCCCGCTAGTGGCTTGGCGAATGAGCGCAGACGAGAAACTTTCGCCTGCCTGACTTCGTCTTGTTACTAGGGACTGCGCCCGTCTCTAAGGGTGCGCGGTGAATTGTGGTCGGAAACGGGTAACCAGGTCGCGGACTGCTCACAATCGCGTGTAGACCGCGTCGAATAAGGGTAACGGTAGAAGAATTTTCGTTGCCGGGGACTTTGTCCCTTAACATCTTCTGGTGGCATTGGTTACACCGGAGTCGGCAAAGAGAAAGCGAATATGCCGCTACCCAATTTGGCTTTAGCTCTTGCGAATGAATCCGGCCAGACTAGCGCTTCCACTGCTTCTCTGGCTAGGGTGGTCTCGTTGGCCGACCTTGATGATCGACATCTTGTCCAGGAAGCGCAAGCGGGCCGCCGCGACGCTTTCGAGGAATTGGTACGGCGCTACGACCGGGACGTGCTGCGTCTGGCACTGAACCTGATGAAGCGCACGGAAGACGCGCGCGATGTCTATCAGGAAGCCTTTCTGAAGGTTTACCGCAATCTCCACCGTTTCCGATTCGAATGCAGCTTTTACACTTGGCTTTACCGCATTGTCACCAATGTCTGCCTCGACCACCTGCGCCGCCGCCAAGCTCGCCCAGAGGATCAAGCCCCAGAATTGCATCCGGCAAAGTACGAGGACGGGGGCACGGACTTCTTTGAGCGGCAGCGCGAGTATCGTCCCACCCTGGACCCCGAACGCCACTTGGTCGGAAAAGAGATCCAGGCGCGACTGGCTATCGCCATGGAACGGCTGTCTCCTCGCGAACGCATCGTATTCGAAATGAAGCATTATCAGGGATTGAAGCTTCGCGCCATCGGAGACGCCTTGGGGACCAGCGAAGAGACCGTGAAGAATTCGCTGTTTCGTGCGACTCGGAAACTCCGCAGTGAACTGGGAGTGCTGCGATGAGTACGAAAAATATCTGCGCGGAGATCGCGCCACTCTTCGTCTTCTACCTCTGCAATGAAGTTGACGACCGCGAGCGCGCCAAGATCGAGGAGCATCTCGCCAAGTGCGAGGCCTGCCGCACGCAACTCTCCGACGAGCGTCGTTTTCAGGACGCTATGGGAGGAGTCTCCCAGGCAGCCGATGAACTGGATACTTCTGGCGTTCTCCTGGCGCAGTGCCGCAGCGAACTGGCCGAGCAGCTCGACGATTTGACGCGGCCCCGCGTGAAAGAAACTCCGCTGCGATTCGCATGGATGCGCCGCTGGTTGATCGTTCATCCCGTGTGGAGCGGGTCGGCCCTGGTGGCTTTGGGGCTTATTCTGGGCGTGCAATCCACTGAATGGTACGCAAGCCGCAATCCCAGCAACAGCATGGATCAGGCCATTGACGTCCGTCCCAGCGTGCGCTTGACCGACGATCAACTCGCCAAAATGGCCGTCGCTGGAATCAACTTGACGCCATCGTCTTCCTCCGACAAGCAGAATGTGCGTTTGCAACTCAGCGCAGAGCAACCGGTCGAGCTAAGCGGCAGCCTCGATGACTCCGACGTGCGGCGCGTGTTGACCTACGTGGTCGCAAACGGCGACCGTTTCGATGCCGGCGTAAGGCTGGATTGCCTGGACGCGTTGAAGGCTCGCGCCAGGGATGCAGCGGTGCGTAATGCCTTGCTGGCAGCGGCCCGCAAGGATCAAAACCCGGCGGTACGTCTGAAAGCGCTGGAAGCTCTGGGCGACGAGTCGTCGGATCAGGCCGTTCGCGACACTCTCTTGCAGGCATTGCAGTATGATACGAACCCGGGGGTTCGCGTGGAGGCTGTGAATCTGCTGGTCCGTTCTTTGCAGAATTCCTCGGAAGCGCTAATGCCCATGCCCAGTCTGCCGGAAGGACATGCGCCATCAGCGGTAGGCGCTTCTGCCGATGAATCGATGGCCAATGTGGTCCGCACTCTCGAGGACTTGCAGCGCAAGGATCCCAGCCGGTATGTGCGATTGCAGAGTGCCGCGGCGCTGCGGCAAATTGCTGCGCGTAATGAGCAGTGAAGGTAACGATCCGGATTTTCTAACCGCATGCGCACAGAGCCCTGTATCTCGCTTTCTGACTACCATCGGCTGCGCGGAACTTTTCCCGCGCGGGCCGGCGCACTCCTTCTGACGCTATTCCTTGTCGTTTCTCCCGCCTGGAGCGGGGAAAACACTCCGCCTCACGTCTCTACCGACCGCTCCGGCGCAATTCCAACTTCCGAAGGTCTGACGCTGCATCTCACCACGGACTTGGGTTCTGTAAGCATCCACAGGCAGCCTCCTGGATCCCCTCGCGCTGTCCAGTACTCCGTACACATCGAAACGGATGCCCGCGAACCCCACGCCGCGAAGCTACTTCAGAATTACAATTTGACGGCGGCGAGCACTCCAGCCGGAGTGACCATCACGGGCGCGATTCCTCAACAACACGTAAAAGCAAAAGGAAAACAGCAGCAAGCGCAGTTCTGGGTGAAGTTCGTCGTGAGCGTTCCCGTGGATTACAACGTGGAAGTCTCCACTGCCGCCGGCGATATCGAGACTTCGGACCTCGGTGGACGCGTTGTTTTGCAGACGGACGGCGGGAACATTACTACCGGCCGTATTGGCTTTGATCGACCCGCCGCGATTACAGGACGTCCCATGGCCAAACTCGAAACCCAGGGCGGCCATATCAGCGTCGAAGACGTCTTCGGCGATTTTGATGCTTACACCGCCGGCGGACACATTCGCGCCGGCAACATTGCGGGGAACGCGAAACTCCGGACCGGCGGCGGCCATATCCGTGCCGGAAAAATCCAAGGCGTCGCACAACTGGAAACGGAAGGCGGGAATATCACCGTCGGAGAAGCCGGCGCGCTCGTGACCGTGCGTACCGGTGGCGGCCAGATCGATTTTGGCGAAGTGCACGGTTCCGTGCACGCGCAGAACGGTGGCGGCGGTATTCGTATGATGTACGTTGCCGGCCCTCTGGAGGTGGTGACTAGCGGCGGCAGCATCTGTTTGACCAGAGTCACCAACACTGTTCGCGCCGCAACCGGAGACGGCACCATCACCGCTTGGATTGCGCCCGACTCCCAGGATCCTCGCCAGACCGTCCGGCTCCCCGGGCCTTCTCAATTGGCTTCTGAAACCGGCGACATCGTTCTATACCTTCCACGAAATATCGCGGCTACGATTGATGCCACGGTTGATCGGGGCGGCGCGAATCACATTGAATCGGATCCTTCTCTGCTGCTGAAACTCCGGCCGCGCCCGGATGGCACTGTACGCGCCATGGGCAACCTGAATGGCGGCGGCGCTGTGCTGAAGCTGCATACGGCCACCGGAAAAATTCGCCTGCAATATCTGGACGCCGACAGCACGCTGCGCAACTCTCTTCTCCAGGAACAGAAACATCGCATCGAAGAGAAACTTCAGCAAACAGGCTTCTCGCCGTCCACCATACCGAACCAGACTTCCGAGGTTCCGCCGGCGGTGGCTGCTGGTGGGCGAGGCGACTGGTTCGATACCGTAATCACGCGACTGGAAATCGGGCTTACTGGCGGCCTTCACGAAGACCAAGACGAGTTCATGAAGCATGTGTTGAATCAGCCGCCTCCGGAATATCCGCAACTCGCCCGCAGAGCTGGCGTGCAAGGTGTTGTGCGGCTGCAAGTACGACTGAAGACGGATGGAACGTTAGTGGTAGAAAAGGTTTTGGAAGGCGAACCGGCACTGGTGGATGCGGCTACAACCGCAGTCCGACAATGGCGGCTGAATCCTGAGGAGTGGGATGGTAAGAAGGTAGACGTAATTTCGACGGTAACGTTTAATTTTCAGTTGCGCTGAGGCGTCGCACAATTAGATGGATGGCAAGAATTTGTTGGTGTCCTGGGGGCTCCGTCGGATGAAAGTTCTCGAAGGAGGTTCGATTATGACTTGCTCCGCAATCCGTGGCGTGTGCACGTCGATTCTGCTCGCTGCATCACTCGCTGCTCCGCAGTGCTTCGCAGTGACGCGCGAGATTACCAAGACATTCCCGCTGCAGGCCGACGGTTCGTTCGAATTGTCGAACGTGAACGGTACGGTGCGCATCGAGACATGGGACAAGGATGAGGTGGAAGTGCGCGCGGTGAAAACGACGTCCGAGAAAGAGTCTGCGCTGGATCTGGTTTCCATCGACGTTAATTCCCGCCCCGATGCTCTTTCCATTTCCACACGCTATCCGGAACAAGGCGGAGCGGAAGTCGCCGTCGAATACACGGTCCATGTGCCGCGGCGCGCCCACTTGAACAAACTGAGCACTGTGAACGGAACGCTGCGCGTGATGGACGCTGAGTCGATTGGCGACCTGCACACGGTGAATGGCAACATTGAGGTGTATGAGGGCAGCGGCAACGTGCATGCCCACACCACGAACGGAAATGTGTATCTGGAATGGAAGCATCCGGCCGACCTGCACGGGGCTTCTGCGGAAACTACGAATGGCTCGGTGCTTCTGGCGATCCCTGCGGATCTCCGCGCCGACCTGGAGGCGCGCTGCATGAACGGGAGCTTCTCTTCCGAGCTCCCGTTCGTAATGCGGGGGGCGGACCAGCCACGCGTTCTGCATGGCAGGCTGGGGCACGGCAGCGGCGTGGTCCCCATCCATCTGGGAACAGTGAACGGAACGATCAGAATCGTTGCGTTGAAGTCAACCGTTTAGCTTTTCTTTCGTCTAAACGACGTAAGGAGCTGAACGACACCATGAACAAGAAACTACTGCTGACGAGTCTCGGACTCGCGGCGCTAGCTATTACTTTAGTTGCTATCCCAGGTTCTTCCGCACGAATGCAGGACTGCGACAATTCTACGATTGCGACTCTAGCGGCGAAACTGCAACAACTTGAGGCCGCGCGTGCCGTTGAGGCATCTCCGGCCATCGCGTCGGCGCAAGAAATAAGCGACAAGGTCATCCAACTCGAAGACGACCCCAACGAGGCACAGGGCGATGTGCAGATTTTCCTGGGCGGCGATGGCAGTTGGCTCGGCGTGGAAACCTCGGAAGTCACACAACAAAAAACCAAAGACTTGAATCTGCCCGAGGAACGCGGCGCCATGGTGGGGAAGGTCCTTCCCGATAGCCCGGCCGCCAAGGCGGGGCTCAAGCAAAACGATGTAATCACGGAAATCAATGGACAACGTATCGAAGGCGCCGCTCAATTCCGACGCATGATTCACGAAATCCCTGCGGGCCGCGCCGTGCAATTAACGGTTTGGCGTGACGGACGATCACAATCCATCAGCGCAACACTGGGAAAATCAGAGGCCCGTCGCGGAACTGGAATGATCAATGGTCCAGATACCTTCGCGTTTCACATGCCCAATATTCCTGAGATGCCGGAAGTCGCAGGCCTGGGAGAACTGAATAATTTTGCGCTTATGGTGCCAGGCCAGACCCGTCTGGGAGTCAACGCGGAAGACCTGCAGGGCGACTTCGGAAATTACTTTGGAGCGCCGGACGGTGAAGGTGTTCTGGTCCGCGATGTTTTCCTGGATTCGCCCGCCGCGAAAGCGGGTCTCAAAGCCGGTGATGTAATCACCAGTGTGGACGGCGAAAGGGTCCGCACAACAAGCGAGTTGCGCGACAAACTCCGAAGCGGCAAAGATGCGAGGTCATTTTCGCTGGGGGTGCTTCGCAACAAGACCTCGTTGAAACTGAGCGTCGAGATTCCTGCGCCCGCGCAAAAACATATTCACTCCGAGAGCCATCGAACGAATCTCTGATGGCGGCACTCAGGTCTTAGTCTTGCTGTCATTCCGAACGGAGTCTGCGGAGTGAGGAATCTCTCTTTTCCTTTGGTTTTCAGCCGGCGGAGATTCCTCGCTTCGCTCAGAATGACATACCAAACCAGATTGTCCACACCCTGTACAGCCAGACGTGCGACTCAATGGCCCTGTCCATACTTCCTGATGAGGCGCAAAGGCCGCTGCAGGGCGTCCCAGAGCCACCAGCGGCCATCCTCCGCACCCTTCTGCCAGTCTTCGTCAGTGGGCGAAAGCGACAGCCGGAGCAGGTAAGCCGCACCTGCAATTCCTCCCCCACGCATGCTCATGCGAAACGCGGCACGTTCCCGCAGGGCAGGCGGTGCAAATCCCGCTTGCGGCAACCATCGAGCAACCTGCATGCACAAGCTGCGAACGGGCGCATCTGCCGCCGCGGCGGCGGCCATCGGAGCTGGCACAGTTACTCCCAATACATTCTCCGAAAGTTGCAGCGCCAGATAAAGCATTCGCAGCGCGCCAACGTCTTCAGCGTTCTGTTTCGCTCGCTGCCAATCCAGTTCCGGATGACGCGAAACCATAGCGGCAATATCCGCAAGCCAAATCAAGCGCTCCCAAAAATGTTTTGCACCGTGAATGCAATTCAGCACGAACTCGTCTTCCAGGCTGAGGACCGGCACATCCCTGCCATCCAATGACACCAGCCGCTGCCGCGCAAAAAAGTCCGCCAGCGGAAGTGGCACGGGATAATAGCGAAAGGACCGCTCAGTGTGTAGCTCGATGATTCGTTGCGTGCCGGGTCGCCGGAATAAATATTCACCGGGGATTTTTCCAGCGTTGATGGCGGCGAGCGGGAAAGCCGGCTCGAATCCCAAAGCGAGCATCTGCTGCGTGGCTGAGAGAATGTCGTCGTGGCGAACCAGCAGATCGAGATCAACATAGCTACGCATCGCGGCGTCGCCATATGCCAGGAAGGAAACGACGGGCCCTTTCACTAGAAGCGTTTCGATGTGCGATTTAGAGAAATCCTCGAGGATGCGGAACAGTTCCGCGGTCATGCTCAACGTGAAAAGATGTTGCGCGCGCGTCCGACTTTGTAGTTTTTCGCGCCAGTCCCGCGGCACTGTGTCGCAGTTCGACTGCTGCAAGCGGGCTGCGACCAGACTGGACACCCCGTGTTCGATTGCCAGAGGAAAGAACGCGTTCCAGTCCACACCTTGGCTAAGTATTTCCTGAATGCGATGCGAATCCGCTCTCGGCGAAGCGCAAGCGCAGAGCAAGCGCCACTCTTTTTCGATGGATCCCGCGCCAAATGGAGGTGTTTCGCGCAGACTCAGCTCCCAACTAATGACGCCAGTGTGTGCAAGCCGGCAAACTCATCCTTCGGTTCTCTCCACCTCTCGGGCACGCCCACGCGTCGCTCAAACTCAGAATTCAGCCAAGCCGGATACCCTTTCCATCCTCCTTGCTGTCGCAACAGCCGCCGCATTCGCACCCGAAAGCCTCCGCGCAGCGGTGGAATCCGCCCGTGGGTCAACACATAGCCTCCGAATGACCGCAAAATTTCTGCCCATTGCCCTGCGACCCCAGATTCACCAGGTAGGGCCAAGCCTGACCGGTCAAGATGTCATCGCCTCCGTACCCAGACAAGACGATGCGCGCGTGTCCGCCGAGTTGCTGGTTGAACCTGCGAACGCGCTCCAAAAATGGATCGCAGCTCGGCTCCGGAGTCGCCCGAGTTTCGGCAAATGGCACCAAATTCGCGTCCCGCAATATCTCGTGGGCAAGCCCTATATGCTTCGCCGTAAGCACCGCGAATCCTGTTTCAGAATCATCGAGAAACGAATCCCAGTCCGCCGTAAATGCCTTGAGCTTCGCTCGTTGACCGCGTTCTGTGGCGATTTGTGCGGCGCACGCAGCGACCGTGCCGGAGTCCAACCCGCCGCTCAACGTAAGCGAGATGTTCCCCTCCGGCAGGCGATCCTGAACGACTTCGCGCAGGAGTTCGCGATAAGCGTCGAGATACTCGTCGTCGCGCTTCAGGCGCAGCGGCTCCTCGATGGGAAGAACCATGAATCGCTTGATGGCCAAACCCGCTTCCGAGAATTCCAGCAGATGGCCTGGAGGTAGCCTGTGAATTTCGCGATACACAGTATTCGCGGGTTCCCGGCTGATGCCGTGGAGCAGGAAATCTGCTATGTAAACCTCATTCAAATTTTTGGAAATTTCCGGAATGGCTCGCAACGTCTGAAGGGAATTGCTGAACGCAAAAACATTTCCGACGTGTGCGTAGTAGAATGGGCGCGCTCCTACGAAGTCGCGAGCGCACCACAACGTTTTCGTCGCCGCATCGCGAAGGGCAAAGCTGAAGTCTCCAACCACTCGTTGCAGGCTGGCTTCTCCCCAAAGCCGCCACGCCTGTAGCAGAAGTTCCTCGTCCGTGCTGCCTTCTTGCGCGGATGGCCCGTGCTTCGCAAGCTCTGCAACTAATTCAGCGCGACCGTCGAGCCGCACATCCCCAATAAGCCCGTATCTGCCATCCAGCACAACTGGTTGACGCAAGGATTGCCGTCCCGGAGCAACTTGCAGGAGCGAAAAGCAGGACGCGAAGTCGCGCTCAACGGTTGTGTTCTGGGCATCCGGACCTCGGAAACGCAGTCGCTGCAGAATACCGTCCACCAGACGCTGGTCACACGCCGCCCCGTCCTGACGGTATATCCCCAGAAAGCCGCTCATGTTTTTTCCGCTGGCAGGTTGTCGAACTCACTCTCAAACGGCGCATAGTGCCGGTGTAATTCTTCAGGCTGGTTCAGCGCTTCACCTTCATACTCAACCCACGCGTGCGCTTCGAATTTTCCTGCTTGCCTTCGTACGCCAACGCGAATGCGGGAATTGATATTCTGCTGACCGAGGATATACCACAACACCAGAGACTCTTCGAGGCACGTGGGCCGAGTGAATCCGTACTGTTCAGCGGCGCGCACCATGCGACAGGTCTTGTGCACGAGTTCGCCAGGGGGTCCCGGGTTTATTGCGGATGCCTTTCGACTTTCTAGACGTTTTTGCAACCAGGCCTGGGTCTTCTTGTAGCCGCGTTTATGTAGCGACATTCCGACAAACGGAAGCAGCGCCGCCGCGCGAAGAAACAACTTCCGCGCTTCGGGATCCAGAGCGCTAAACCGCCGGAATCGATCCCACATCGGCAGGCGACACATCCAGCAACCCGTTGCTCATTAGCGTGCTCAAAAGTTCGGCAAGATGGCTCCGCAGAATCTCAGGTTCCACTTCATATTCTTCCAGCAGCTTTTCGTACGCCGATTCAATGCACGCTGAAGTGGTGGCCAGTGTGAACATGCGTGATCCCATGGCATCCAGCCCAAAATATTTTTCCGTGTCCAGGTTTAGCAACACCGATTCGCCGTCCAGTTGGCGCACCAGCACATGGTCTGGCACCATGGCGCGATTCTCAAACGGGACCATTCGTGCGCTCCTGTTCTTTCTGTTCTAAGTGTGCGTCAATCTATGCCGTACTACCGGGACATGTCTGGGCCATTTTACCGGGGATTTTGCTCCGCCGCCATCGGCGATGCGAGCGAAGGCCGCGGTCGATTGTTTTCTTTTGCAGGAAACGCTATAAGTTCCAAAGTGACCGCTTCCGCCATCAGCGTCGATTCGCTCGAAAAATGGTTTCCTCCAACCCACAGCGGCTGGCGAGCCTTACTTCAGCCATTCGCCACGGCAACCACTCCCGCGTTGCGCGGAATTTCGCTGGAAGTCGCGCAGGGAGAGTCAGTCGCACTGCTGGGCGCAAACGGCGCTGGCAAAACCACGCTGCTTCGCATCTTGGCCACATTGTTACTCCCCACCCGAGGATCCGCACAACTCGCCGGCTATGATACCGTACGAGAACCGGCTGCGGTGCGTCGCCAACTTGGCTACCACGCCGGCAGTGATCGCGGCTTCTACTCCAGACTAACCGGCAGAGAAAATCTTCAATTCTTCGGCCGGCTGAACTATCTTTCCGTCGAATACCTTGACGCGCGAATTCGCGCTCTTTCGGAACAATTCAAACTGGGCGAAGTTCTAGATCGCCAGGTGCGTTCTCTTTCTTCCGGGACTATTCAGCGGCTTAGCTTGCTACGCTCTGTACTTCATCGGCCCAAAGTGCTTCTTCTCGACGAACCCACCCGCAGCCTCGATGCGATCGCCGCGGCCGAGTTTCGGCGCTTCCTGAAAAAGGAAGTTGTCTCCACTCAAGCCACTTCCCTTCTATTCGCTTCTCATACCTTGCCAGAGATCGAATTTCTCGCGGACCGTGTGGCCATTCTTCAACAAGGCGCGATCATTGCTTTCGATTCGCCCGCGGCGCTGAAAGCCAGGCATTCCGTGGCCTCACTCGAAGAAGTGTTCCTCCGCCTCACAGGGTATGCCGTGCAAGCGATCGAGGAGCCACACCCGGCATGAAGCGAACCCTGCGAGACCTGTTCCTGTTTTTTGCGCGCGACTTGCGAATCGCCAGCACCTACCGCAGCCCCTTTGTTTTGGAAGCGATTGAAGCCCTGTTTGCCGCCGCGATGTTTTATTACGTCGCCAGATTCGTCGATTCGCCAGGCCTCCGCGAATCGTTGCCGCAAGGCAACACCTACTTCGCCTATTCGCTGGTTGGCTTTCTCTTCTTCGACTACTTGAACGCAGCCCTCGATACGTTTGAGAGGAGTCTGATGGAAGCCCGGGATACCGGAACGCTGGAACCCTTGCTGGTGACGCAGGTTCCGCTGACCGTCATTCTCACCGGCTCGGCCCTTTACCCGTTTGTTGCTACTACCCTGCGCGTCGCGGTGTATGTTGGCTGGGGAGCGCTGCTGTTCGGCTTTCCTCTGCGTTCCGCGAATTGGCTTTCTGTCGCGGTCGTGCTGATCGCCACGATACTCGCCTTCTCTGGCCTGGGGATCTTCTCCGCCAGCTATTTGCTGCTCTTCAAGCGTGGCAATCCCGCCAGGTGGTTCGTGGTTGGCATCTCCAGTATTGTGGGCGGGATGCTTTTCCCCGTCAGCATTCTTCCTCCCTGGCTGCAATTTGTGGCGCGCTTGAACCCCGTCACTTATGCACTGGATGCAATGAGGGCGGCGCTGCTGGATGGCGCCAATCTCTTTGTGATTGCCAAGCCTCTGCTGGTGCTGCTGGTCTTCGCGGCAATACTTTTGCCTGCTTCCGCGGCAACCTTTGCCTGGGCGCTGCGCCGCACCAAAATGACCGGCACTTTAACGCACACGTAGACTTGTGGGCATTTCCACAAAAAAGCCGGCACTGCAGTGCAGCGCCGGCTTGACCTACCAAAGTGTAAGCGGATCCTACGACTTTTTCTTCTTGTTACCTACCTTCGTATCAATTCCGCCTGTCAGTTGGTTTAACTGCTCCAGTCCCTGCTTCGCCTGCGCGCCAATGGGCCCGTTTGGATCCAGCTCAATTGCCTTTTGAAACGCCTCGGCCGTGCCCGGCTTGGGAGTCACTTCGATTTTGTCTCCCACCTGTTTATAGATGCTTGGGTCCGCAACCATACAGGTGCCCAACAAATACCAACCTTGGGCGTTTTTTGGATCCAGCGTTGTGGCCTTTTTCAAGGGTTCAATCGCATCCTGCATTCTGCCAGCCTGATACAAACTGATACCGAAATTCCTCCAGGCCAGCGCTGCGTTTGGCGGATCGAGTTCGGCGCTCTTCTGATAAGCCGCTTGCGCTTCATCGATCTTGCCGGTGCGCCCTAGCACGTTGCCGAGGTTGTTGTAATAGCCCGGGCTATCGGGTTTCGCGGCCACGGCCTGCTTGTAGGCATTGATGGCTTCGTCGTTGCGGCCAGCCAGATCGTAGGCTTCTCCCAGCCGCGCCCAGAAAACCGCCTGGTTCGGGTCCTTTTCGCCGGCGATCTTTTGCGCTTCCTGGAATTCCGCTACGGCTTTGTTCGAAAGATCAGTCACCTTCGCCTTCGCGGCATCGCGCTGGTCCGCCGTGGCTTTAGAGGCCTCCGCCTTGGCCGTGCGTTCCTGCTCCAGCAAAGCAACGCCTGCATTGTAGTGCTCCTTCATGCCGGCTACTTTCCCCTGCTCTTCTTTTTGCTGCTTGTATTTGGCGGCGGCTTCCGGGTTCTGTTTTTCCAGGATTTCCTTGAAGTTGATATTCACGTTCGACGTGTCCCCGGAATGAACTTCCGTCACCGCCTCATACGGCTGCGCCATCTGCGGCACTAGGAAAGACACCACATACTTTCCCGACTTCAAATTAACGAACACAAACTTTCCTTGATCGTCCGTCTTGCCATCCTGCGTCGCTCCCTGATCGTTCTTGATCTTCAGGGGCAAATTGGCAAAGGGCTTGCCTTCAAAGTCGATGACTGTGCCTGCGATCTTGCCATCGTTTTCTGCGGCCGCCTTCGGCACCAGCGCGAATGCCAGTCCCATCGTCAGAATCGCGGCGAGCGCGAACGCCTTCTTCAATTTCAACATGCTCCACTCTCCTTTGTTCTTTGAGGAGCGCCGGCCCCGGTCGTTTGGCCGGTATCTACCCCATTATCGCTCATCTGGGCTGGTTTCCAATGGCCTGCAACATTTTTCTCAGATTTGGCTGGCTGCGCGCGATTTGTATGCGATGGAGTCTTCGACGCCCGCCTCAGCGAACGCCCGCAGCCGCAGCAGACAGCTGTCGCATCTGCCGCACGCGGCTTCTTCCCCCTGATAGCAGGACCAGGTCAGCTGCAACGGCGCTCCCAACTCCAGCCCCCGCCGAATGATCTCGCTTTTCCTCATGCCGATTACCGGCGTGACGATCTCAATCTTCGTTTCCGACCGCGTCCCAGCTCGAATCAGTTCCTGAAACACCTTGTAATATGCCGGCCGGCAATCCGGATAACCCGAACTATCTTCCGCCACTGCGCCAATATAAATGGCGCCCGCGCCCGAAGCTTCAGCCCAGCTTACCGCGACACTCAGAAAATGGGCGTTGCGGAACGGCACGTAGGTCACGGGAATCTCGGCTTCGCTCAGAGCGCCCGCCGGTGCGTCCAATTTATTCTCGGGCACGGCAATCAATTGATCCGTCAGGGCTGATCCACCGATCGCTCGAAAGTGGTCCAGTTGTACCACCAGACGGTCTTTCACTTCGTAATAGTCCGCGATCTCCTCAAATGCGCGAAGTTCCCGCTGCTGGGTTCTCTGTCCGTATCCCGCATGAAGCAACGCCACATTCCGGCCGCCGTGGCGCTCCCGGGCAATGGCGGTGCACACGCACGAATCCATTCCGCCACTCAGCAGAACAATCGCTTTGCATTGGTCGGCCATATCTTTTCCTGTGCCGCTTGAACTACACGCCTTTGGTCGCGGGATGCCAGACAATCTTGTGCAATTGCAACCCCAGCCTCGCCCTCAGTCCGTCCTCCAGCATCCATTCAACGAGCACTCTTGGCTCTAGTCCAGTCCATTTGCCTTCCGGGTCGTCATGCACCGGCGAAAGAACAATTTCTTTCACGCGCTCAGCCAGGCGCTGCTCTCGCGAAAATTCGCGCGCAAATTCATAGTCCCTTCGAGACGTCAGCACGAATTTCACTTCATCGTCCGCAGAAAGCTCCGCAAGGTTTCGCAGCTCGAAGGTGTCGGGCTCGCCGGAGTCAGGGCACTTTACGTCGACAATCTTGATCACCTCTTTAGGCAACCGCCCGATGAAGCGCTCGCCGCTCGTTTCGATCATCACCGTGTACCCTTCGGCGAGCAGGCGCTCCGCCAACGGATAAATCTCCTCCTGAAGCAGTGGCTCCCCTCCCGTCAATTCCACTAGCCCAACTACAGGTTTGCCTTCGCCATTGCGTCCGCTCAATTCATCAACCCTCGTCGCCACATCTTCGACGCTCATCTTCTTCCCGCCGTGGAACGCGTACGCCGTATCGCACCACGTGCACCGAAGGTTGCATCCCGTCAGCCGTACAAAAATACACGGAAGGCCCGAGCGAGAGCCTTCCCCTTGAATCGATTTGAATATTTCGGTGATGAACATAGGACACTACGGATGGAATTTCTTTTCTTACTCCCCGGTGTTGGCCTTTTTCACAGATCTGCGCGACAGCCAATATAGCGCTCCAAAGAACAGCACCATCGCCACCGCCAGTCGTGGATAGCCGGGCGTAATTCCCATCAGCCGCAGCACCACAATGTAGCCCGCGGCAACCAGTACCGAGGGAATCAGAATGATGAAGAGCGAACCGTTCATCCCTTCGCCTGCTTCCAATACTTGGCCATGGCGGTGTCTGTCTCCCAGATTACGACGTCCTTTACCCCGGCGCCGGCAGGCAAGTCTTGCAATTGCCCCGTGATTTCTTCGTAGAAATACTTGGCCATATTTTCCGCCGAGGGATTCACAGTAACAAAGGGTTCCAGGTCGTTGATGAATTGATGATCCAGACGCTTGATAATGTCGCGAACGACGTGTTTTAGTTGGGTGAAGTCGACGAGCAACCCAATATTGTCAAGCTGCGGCCCTTCTAGCGTCACCTGCACGCGGTAATTGTGGCCGTGCGGGTTTTCACACTTGCCCTTGTAACCGCGCAGCGCGTGCCCCGCCGAAAACGTCTCTTCCACACTCACTTGGAACATAAGCTGGCTTTCTTCCCCTTATTCCCGCTCGCTCAATCCCGTGCCCGGCCCGCCCGCTTACTCTGCTTCATGGTGGATTCTACTTCAGGCGTGGCGTCCTCGGACAGAAACCGTTCGACCTCCGCCAAATCCTGCGTCGTCCGGTACTGCGGCAAGGACTCAAGGAAAATTTTACCATACGGCATGCGGCTGATGCGGGTGTCCAAAAGCGCCAGAACACCACGGTCCGTTTTCGTGCGGATGAGCCGGCCGAATCCCTGTTTTAGCGCCAGCACCGCCTGCGGTACCTGAAACTCCGAAAACGGATTGCGCCCTTCTTCTTGAAGTGCACGCACCCGCGCTGCAACGATGGGGTCGCTGGGCACGGCGAATGGCAACCGGTCTACGATGACGCAAGAAAGCTGCTCGCCCGGCACATCCACGCCCTGCCAGAAACTCGAGGTGGCGAACAACACCGCATGCCGCGTGTTCTTGAAACGTTCCAGCAGCACCGATCGTGGCGCCGTGCCCTGCAGCAACAAAGGAAAATCCACCCGATTGCGCACGCGTTCGAACAAATCGTTCATCTGTGCATAGCTGGTGAACAAGCAGAAAGCGCGGCCGCGGCTATGCTCCAACAGCGCTACGATTTCGTCAGCTGCCTTGGCGGCAAAGCCGGGGTCTCGCACGTCCGGCATTTTCTGCGGCAAGTACAGCAGCGCCTGGGATTGGTAGTCGAACTCGTGGGGCAACGCGTTCTCTTTGCTATGGTCCAGCCCGAGCCGTTGGCGAATGTACTCAAAACGTTTCCCCACCGTCAGCGTCGCGGAGGTCAGAATTACGGTGTCGAACGCCTCGAACAGCCTTTCCCGCAGAATCTGGCTGACGTCAATCGGCGTGGCCGCCAGAAACACTCCTTTATTTCGCCGCTCGAACCAGTACACGTAATTCTTCTCGTTCGACTCGAAAAGAAATGCCAGCTCCTGCCGAATCTCAAAGCTGCGCCGCGCGATGCGCAACAGTTCTTCGGGCTTTTGCGTCAGCGACGCAAACTCCGTCTCCAGCCCTTTCATCGCGTTCATCACGCCGTCGTAGGCTTCGCGATTCTGCTCCAGAAACCCTTCGCGCTCGTTGCGGCTAAACGGAAACCTGCCGTCGCGCGGCGGAAACGTATCGAAAAACGCGCGACTCCTCTCGCGGATTCGCTGCGTGCGCCGCAACAAGGAAGGCGTGCCCAGGTGCGTCAGCCGCATCGCGTGGTCCGCGTCTCTGGCCAGTTCCTCAAACCGGAAATTGGAAATTTGCCGGCCAAAGTAATCGCTCGCCACGTCTTCCATCTCGTGCGCTTCGTCGAACACGACCGCCGAATATTCCGGCAAAATGCTCCCGAAATCGTCTTTCTTCAACGCCAGGTCCGCGAAAAAAAGATGGTGGTTCACGATGATCAGGTCCGCATCCTTTGCGCGCTGGTGCATCTGCGTTACGAAGCATTCGTTGAACTGCGGACACTTCTGGCCGGTGCAGGTATCGCGGCGTGCGTCGATGCGTGACCACAATTCCGAATCGTCGGGCAAAAAGGTAAGCTCGGTACGGTCGCCCGTTTCCGTCAACTTCGCCCACTGCAGGATCTGGCGAAATGCGTCTACTTCCTCCATGCCTCGCAACATTGGTTGATCAGACATGGCATGCGCTTTTGTCAAACAAAGAAAGTTAGACCGGCCCTTCATCACCGCAACCTTCAGGTTCGGCGCGAAGTGCTTCTGAAGAAACGGCACATCTTTCTGGTACAGTTGTTCCTGCAGGGATTTCGTGGCTGTCGAGATCACCACGCGCCTCCCACTGCAAATCGCGGGCAGCAGATACGCCAGCGTCTTTCCCGTGCCCGTCCCTGCCTCTACAATCGCGTGATGATGATTGGCGAACGAGTCGTGGATGGCTTCGGCCATCTGCAACTGGCCCGGTCGGTGCTCGTAGCCTCCGATCATCGACCGTTCCAGCAAGCCGCCGGGGCCGAAAATATCGCGCATACTGGGGCCGCCGGCGTCCGCAATCTGCTGTGGAACAGATTCCGGCGCTATTTCGTCGAATTCCTCCGGGTGGGAGTAAGCAGCAGGTGACGCCGCCTTTCGCCGCGGAGCGTGCTCCTCCTCTAACGGGACGTACACGCGCTCCATCGGCTGCTGTTTGCGCTTTTGTTCAACCTCTGAGGGATTCGCCTTGGAATTGCGTTTGACCAGAGAACCTGCCTGACCGCGTCGGGTTGATGCCCTACAAGTCAACAATAACACAACCGTTTCCGGGCCTCCTCTCACCCGCACGCCGTTAGAAATTGGGCACCCTTGCCCGTTCTTGAGGCACCGCGACGGCCCGGCAAGAGCTACATTGATACGGGGGATTAAGCTTATGTCCCACAGTTGTGCGCAGACTTGGGGTGTGCGATGAAAATGAAGACATTTTCTGTCCTGACTTTATCCGCAGCGGTTTTCCTTTTGACCTCCTGTAGCGGACTTAATAGTAGTGGGGGATGCACAACGAATTGCGGCGGTGGTAATGCCAATCTCAGTATCACTCTCTACGATCTTCCACCAGCCGGCGTCTCGATTCTGAGTTTCACGCTTCCGGTTGCCGGTATTACGCTGACGCCTTCCAGTGGCACGGCAGTCACTGTCCCAGTCACACCCACGTCGTATGAGATGACTCGCTTGCAGACTGACTCGGCCTTGGTAGGAGTCAATCTGTCTGTACCCGCAGGGACCTACACTTCCATCAATGTTACGGTTACGGCCTCCAGCGGGGTGTTTTTCAACACTTCCGGCGGAACAATCGGGACCTGCGTAAATGGAGCTGTTTGCACGATGCCTTCTGGCGCGGCGACAACGATTCAGGTTCCCCTTTCTCTCACGCTGACAGCGAATCAGAATCAATGGGTCGGACTCGACTTCAATCTCGCAAAGGCCATCACCAATACCAACGGCATTGCCGTAGATTTCAATCAGCCCAACGTTATGACCGCCACCACAACCGTTCGACCCGGGATTCCATCTGGAAGCGTGGACACGATCGAAGACTTCATTGGAGTCGTGACCGCGGTGACTTCAAGCAGCATCACCGTGCAATCGGGCACTACGGGTAATAGCATGACCGCAGCGATCTCCTCCAACACCGAGTATGACCTTGCACCCGTGGCCTATAGCAACTGCCAGGGAACGGCCGCGGCTTGCGTCACCACCGGCAGCACCGTCAGTCTCGACGCCGCTCTGAGTGCCTCGGGCGTTCTTACAGCAACCGAAATCGACGTCTTGGACGCTACCGCACTAGATGAAGTGGAAGGAACCATTTATCCGACATCCACGGCCGGAGTTGTCGGGCTGATTGTCGCTGACAAGGTTGCCATCACTTCCACGACTCCTTTGGCCAGTTCCACGACAACCTACGGCACCGGCATATTCCTGACGGTAGACACGGGCACTACGTACTCGGTGGACACCAAGACTCTCTCTTCGCAGAATCTTGGCCTTAATGGGTTGTTTACCGGAAGCGGGGACCTGTTTGCCGGGCAAACTGTCCGCGTACAGCTCTCCAACATTACTTCGACAGCCAGCGGAATTAGCGCCACGGCAAATAATGTACTCTTGCGCTGGTCACGTTTCACCGGAACCGTGAACTCGGTTGCCGGAAACAGCTTCACTCTTGCCAACATTCCCGGTTACATCAATACCTTGAATCCGACGCTAAGCCTTACACCGCAGGTAATCACCTATGTGAATGCGACATCCTTCGATGGCATCACCGATGTCAGCGGCTTGAGCGCAACAACCAGTCAACTCGCCTCCATCCGCGCTCTTTACATTGACCGGGCCTCGCCGCCGTTCCAGGCCGCCAAGGTCCGCGTTCCGTAAACAAGAATTTTTCCCGCCTCCGCAAAGGCAACGGGCCCCGAGAAATTTCGGGGCCCGTCTTTTTTTTCAGAATAAATGCAGAAGTAACCCGCCAATTCGCTCCCGAGTGCCGCTAGATTCCCCCAACCATCGTGTTCGGCGGCAGCGGAGTTCCTATCGGCCCCACAGGCGTCATGGGCACCGACGGAATGTTCGGAGCGATCATCGGCTGCAGTCTGCGATACAGCGCCAGGGAAATGGCCCCCACGCCCCACAGAACCACAACAAACTTGGCCCAGCCACCGATGAAAGGAACGCTCGTAACAATCCGCACCAGGATAACGCCAACTGCCATGCGCGCCACCAGCGGCCAGAACTCGCTGGTGCGACCCATGATCCACTGGCCCACAATGGTGCCAACCACAATCTGCGAGGCCATGAGAACCACGACCCACAAAAGCAGTGTCGAGATGCCGACAAACAGTCCAATCACCGTACAGCAAACGATGATCGCTCCGATGGGCACGCCGAACAGAACCAGAACGCCCAATCCAAAGGAAGCTCCGTAGTGTTCACCCATGTCCGCCGTTTCCTTGGCAAAAATCGGTAGCAAACCAAAGAGCACTAGACCGAACAGAATGGAGGTGGCCGTCCAGATCGCGCGCCACACATAGTAGCCACCACCTCGCTCGAATTGCGATTTGTGCTCGGTCTGCTTAAACTCCATCGGCGAGCCCAGTTTGGCTCCAGAGGAAACGTCAGGTGGTTTGTTTCCTTCAAAGAAGGTTTTTCCCTCGATCACTGCGCTGCTGGCCACCGTCAGTGAGTCCCCTTTTACATGCAAGTCTCCGCCGATGTTTCCCGAAATGTTGCTGAAAGCGCAGAATCCCAGGACGTCGCGGCCAATCTTGCCGTCAATTGCCAGCGACTTGCTGAAGTCCGTCAGGCTATGGCCGATCTTTCCGTTACTGTCCAGTGTGAAGGTTTCGTCAAATGCAGTAACACTTTTGTCCACGGTTCCGCTGATTGTGATGTTATTGGTGAATGCGCGGATGTTGCCATCGATTTGGCCGGTGATCCGGCTGACTTGGCAAAAACAAATCAGGTCGCCAGTGATGTGCCCAGGCACATCAACCTGCTGACCGAACGCATAAACATCGCCGTCCACCGTGCCTTCGATGCGGATGTGATTGCCAGTGCCGTAGAAGTCGCTCTTGATGGTTTCGTCTTTCTTCACTTCCACGTTGTCGGCTTTGCGAAATTCCGCGGCTGACGTGGTGCTCGGCAGCGCGGCCAGTAGACCCAGGCTCGCGAACAACAACGCCAGAGCCGATCCCCGTTTCACATATTTGCGGAAGGCAAACATTCCAAACCCTGCAATCGCTGCAAGAGCAAGAAATTCAAAGAGCGTGAACATCGATTGCCATCCTTTCCAAAATGCGCCCTGGAAAAACAACAGGCTCACCAGGCTGCTGCTGCCAAATCCCGCCGCATCTAGTTTCTGTTGCATCGGTTCGATATAGTCGCTGTAAAGGGCATATACGCCCAGCACCGCCAGCCCGAACACCACTCCCCAGATCCACTGCATCGATTTCTTCACCGCCATCTGGAATTCCGCCAGCCGTGCCGGAAGCGCTTCGTCCTGCTCCAGCATTGCGCGCGTCAGCAACCGCGATTCACGGTCGAGAGCCCGCAGCAGCGTCAGGCACTTTTCGCACGTTTGCGTGTGCAGAGACACCTCCTGCGCGCTCTCCCGGTCGAGTTGCCGCTCCGCGTACAGCAGCAGCGTCATCTCGTCTATGTGCCTGTTCGTGCTGTCCTCAGGATTACTCACCGTATCCCTCCTACGGCGACAGCATTGTTCTCGCCCAACGCTTGCCGGAGTTCGTGTCGCGCGCGCAGCAAAACCACTCCTACAAACGCCCTTCGCACGCCCAGGGCGTCTGCAATCTCGTCATAACTCATGTCCGAGTAATAGCGCATCACCAGCGCCATGCGCGCGCGCAGGCCCAGTTTGTCCAGCGCCCTGCGCACTTCTTCGCTGCTGCGCTCTTCGATCAGTTTTTCCAGTTGATTCGGTTCCGGTGCTTCCAGTGGAATCTCGGTCACGTCTTCCGTTTCTTTGTCTTGGCGTACCCTGCGGCGTCGCAACATGTCCCAGCAATGATTGGCGGCAACTTTGTACAACCAGGCCGTGAATGACCGGCTTTGGTCGTACTGAATCAGCTTGTCGCGCAACTTCATGAATATCTCCATCGTGGCGTCTTCCGCATCCTCCCGTGTCGGCATGGCTCGGCGGCAGAAACGGAAAATCGCCGGGGCATACTCCCGGTATAGATCGCCCCAGGCTTGGGTATCCCCGGTCCTTGCCCGGACGATTAGTTCCGTCGGCTCCGTTTTTCCCGGCGCGCTCATTCGCCCTGGTTTCAGCGGTTCCATAACCTAGTACGCACCAATGGCCCTAAAACTATCACAAGTTGCTATAGACACTGGTGACAGACGGGCCCAATCTACCGCCAAGACTATTCAGAACCCATCAGGGTGTCGCTGGACGCTTCGCAGAAAACTGGTGAGAGTCAGCACATCGCCGAGTCGGACCCGATATAAGCCAGAACCATTCCCAAAATGAATCGGATCTGGCGGGTATTCGCCGGATTCGTCCAAGTCGCTCATAATCAAGCCGTTAGAAGGTGAACTTCGCCGCGATCTGTAATCCTCGCGGGCCTCCGCTCCCCAAAAACGGGTACCCAATTCCAACGTCACCGGTCGCCGTCAAATTATAAAAGCCCGAGGAATGACCTGTGGTCTCGAACCCATGGGGAGCCGCGTCCGCAATAAAATTGGGCAGGTACGGGTTGGCAAAATTGGGGTGGTTGAACAGGTTATACGCCTCAAAGCGCAGCTGCATGACCAGCCGCTCGGTTAGATGCGTGTCCTTATATATCGAAAAATCGAATTGTCGGAAATTTGGCCCGATGAGGGAGTTCCTTCCGAGACTCCCAAAATGGCGAGTCCCTGGAACGCACGTATTGGCCGTCCCGTCAAAAGCCGGAGAGCCCCCAACGGTCATGGGAGTGCACGGTACCGCAAAGGAGCTCAGGTCAAGGAACTGGGTGGGATCGTGCTGGTTGTAATGCACCGGCCCGACAATATCAGGACGGCCGAAGCCTTCCCCGCTGCCGTCAAAATCATCTTCAAAGTTGTAGTTGAGTTGGAAAGGCTGTCCCGACTGTACCGTGACAATTCCGTTCACGCCCCAACCGTTGCGGATAAGTTTGTAGCGCGAGCCCTTGGCATCGGGAATCTGGTAAATGAAGTTCCAAACAAAACGATTGCGCACGTCGAAATTGGAGTTGCCGCGATTTGCTCCGATGACTGCCTGGCTGTTGTTCGGCTGAGAGGCATTGGGCACGTAATCCTCGCCGTCGCTGGCATCGTCAAGCGAATGAGACCAGGTGTAGTTCACCGTTGAAGTCAGTCCATGCCAGTTATTGATCTGGTAGCTGAACTGCAGCGAGTTGTAGTTAGAATTCGCCGAACCCTCCAGATAGTTGATGTAGTAAAACGGACTGGGATTTGTGTTGCCCGGCTGCGCGAAGAAGCGCGGAACTCCGTAATCATTAATGCAGTCGCAACCCAGGTCCGCCGCCGTAATTTGTGCCTGAGTCGGCTGGTTAATATCGCGGAAACGGAACAGCTTGTGTCCTTGCGAACCAACATAGCTCACCTGGAAGCTCATCGTGCGCGTCAGTTGTTGCTGCACGTTCAGGTTGTAATTCTCCATGTACGGCGTGCGGATCCCCTGATCCACGCCGAAGGCATCGCCCATCGGTAATGTCCCGCTGTAAACCGGCAAAGCTGAATTCAGCGCGCCGCCGAAGAGTCCAACCGTGGAGATCAGATTCGGACCCACGAGACCGTTGTAGGCAGGGCCGGGATCAAAACCGCTGTTGAATGGCAGATGTCCCATGAACATATCTTGAGAGAAGGCATCCATGAATATGCCGTACCCTGCGCGCACCACCGTTTTCTGTTTTCCGGTGACATCCCATGCCACACTCACGCGTGGCGCCCAATTGTTGTAGTCCGGGTTGTAGAGATGCCCAGGGCCCACGGCGAAGCCGAGCCCGGTGGTTGGATCCACGTTGCTGAAGTTTTCGTGTTTTTCCGTGACGATGCCGAAATAATCGTAGCGAAGTCCCAGGCTCAGCGTCACGTTTCGCAAAATGTGATAGGTATCCTGAACATAAGCTGCTTGGGAATTCTCAAACGTGTTGCGGTTAGTAACACCGGCGAGCTGGCTGCCGCCATCGGGTACACCAGCCAGGAAATCGCCGAGAGACGAAAACGCCAGTTTGCCTCGGAAATTCGCGTTGAAATTTTGCGACACCGTCGTGCGTCGGTACTCGTAGCCGAACTTGATGTCGTGCTTGCCTTTCTTCCACGAAATATTGTCGATGAAGTGCCAGTTGGAATCGACGCGGTTCCGCGGATCGCTGGAACTAGCTCCCAATTGCGGGAACGAACCTACGTTGATGCGCGGCATACCCAGGTTATATCCGGTCCCGCCGGTGTTCAGTCCAATGGACGCGGGGTCGAACGTCCCGTCCTGCGGGAAAAATCCTTCCGCGAAACGGTTCCAACCCAGGCGTGCCTCATTCACCACCGATGGCGTCAGTACAGAAACGTAGGATATTGAGATGAGTTGTACGCGGGTTGGAGTGCTCGTGCTGTAGCCAGGAAGCGCTCCTCCACCTACCAGCGCCAGCGGGAAAATCTGCGTGCTGTCTCCAATGTAGTAGCGCCCTGTGAGGCTGTTGTTCGTGTTGACGTTGTAATCGACCTTGATGATTCCTCCGTTGATATCGTTCAAAAACGGCGTGGACAAAACTGTATTGGTTCCGCTCGCGACCGCCGGCCCGTCAACCGGATTTCCCAGGCAAGATCCCGTGCCCGTAGGTTTCGGCCAGCCCTTCTGCGCCAGAATGTTAGTGACAACCGGATTGATGGACGTTAAATCGCCCGGAGTAGGCGCGTTGAAAAGAATGTCGTTTGCCGTTGGAACACACGACGCAGTGGCCTGCGCTCCGCTCTCCCGCGTGCCTTCGTAATCGACGAAGAAGAACAGCTTGTCGTGCACAATCGGCCCACTCAGCGATCCCCCGAACTGATTGTTGTGAAACGGATTCTGCGGCAGCTCGACGTTATTGAAATAATTTCGCGCATCCAGCGCATTGTTGCGGAAATATTCGAACGCGGAGCCATGGAAGGCATTCGTTCCGCTCTTCGTTACCACGTTAACGACGCCGCCAGCACTGCGCCCGTACTCCGCCTCGAAGTTCGAGGCCACGTGCAACTCCGCGATCGCTTCCACTGGCAAAATTGTCGCTGGCGTGCCGAACACGCCTGCTTCATTGATCGCCGGATCGTTTCGGTACCCGTCATTCATGTCTGTGCCGTCCAACAAGAAGTTGTTTGCGCGGCCACGAGCTCCATTCACGGAAAAAATGCCGAACGAACCGGGCGAGTCGGTAATCTGGTCGGGAGAACCGGTGACACCAGGAACCAGGAACAGCAACTTCTGGTAGTCGCGGCCATTTACAGGAAGGTTCGTCGCCACCTTCGCATCAATCAGCCCACCAAGCGTGTTCGAGGTCGTATCCACCAACGGCAGATCTTCTCCCGGAACCTCCACCTGTTGCGCCAACTGCCCGGGCTGCAGCACCACGTCTGCTCGCTTCTCGGTCGAAACCTCCACGTGGATTCCGCTTACAACTCCTGCCTTAAAGCCGCCCTTCTCCACCGTCACGCTGTAATTCCCGATCGGAAGTTCCGGAACGCTGTAACTACCGTCGTCTGTCGTAGTTACGGTACGCGTCAAGCCCGTGTCCACATTCTTAATCGTCACCTTTGCATCTGGCACAGCCGCTCCAGAAGAATCCGTCACCACACCTAAAATGGTGCCGCGAAATGTCTGCCCTGGGGTATGCACTGGGGTCAACAGCGTGAGCGCGCTGAATACACATACCAACGCACTCAGGTTTCGGATTGACCTGATCATCTGCCTATCTCCTTCGATCGTTTGAAATCATCTCGATACCCCGAGATTTTTCAGGCACTTCCCCGAAAAGCGCCTGCGGACACCGGTAACTTTGTCCACAAACACTACCCACATGCCTTCCGCGAATCAAGTCGTTCCCCATCAAATCTTCCTATGCCCCGCATCGACGCTCTTAATTCTTCAAGTACCATCTTTATTACGCCAGCAGCACCGCCTTGCTCGACGATTGCTCGCTCGCCAGTTCCCTGCTGATGCGCTACATTGGAAGATTGCACGGTGCGGCGCATCAGCCCCTGAGCCGCGCGCTCTACAAACTATGGATCAAAAACTTCCATCGCTCGTGATCGTCGGACGGCCGAACGTCGGCAAGTCCACGCTCTTCAACCGCCTGACGGGCACGCGCCGCGCCATCGTTACCGACGAACCCGGCATTACTCGCGACCGCATTTACGGCAAGGCCGAATGGAATGGTCGCGTCCTGGAAATTGTCGATACCGGCGGCATCGTCCCGGACGACAAAGCCCTCATCCCTCAAGAAATATTGCGCCAGGCCCGCGTGGCGTTTGATAACGCGTCTCTGCTGGTGCTGGTCGTAGACAGCCAGGATGGCCTGACTCACCTCGACGAAGAATTGGCGCGTCTCCTCCGCACCACCGGAAAACCGTTCGTGGTTGCCGTGAACAAAATAGACTCGCGCATGCAGGAAGCGAACGTCTCGCCCTTCCATGCCCTCGGCGTTCCGGTCTTCCCCATTGCGGCTGAGCATGGCACCGGAGTCGACGATCTGCTGGACGAGGCTCTACGGCAGATTCAGGGCCACGACGCGAATGACCAGCCGGAAGAAAAAAAGTTGGTCGAAATTGCCATCATCGGTCGACCCAATGTCGGCAAGTCTACCCTGCTGAATCGCCTGGCTGGTGAAGAGCGTTCCATCGTTTCACCGATTCCGGGCACCACCATGGACAACGTCGATACGGAGGTGCAGCACAAGGGACGCACCTATCGCTTCGTGGACACCGCCGGAATTCGTCGCAAAGGCAAAACCAATTTAGTGGCGGAAAAGTTAAGCGTGGTGATGGCCCGCCGCGGTTTGGAACGCGCGGACGTTGCCATCCTCGTGATCGATGGCGAACAGGGCGTCACACAGGGCGACGCCACCATCGCGAGTTACGCCGAACAGTCCGGCCGCTCCGTCATCATCGTGGTGAACAAGTGGGACTTGGCCGTGGCCGCGGCGCAAGAACATGCGGACGAAGCCGCAAAAACTTCCAAGGGCAGAGCGAGAAAGGCCGCGGAAGGCGCCGTGGGAATTGTCTCGCGACGCGAAGTCGATAAGGGAAAGCTGCTCGCAGAATACGAAGAAATGGTCCAGGAAAAATTCAGGTTCCTCAGCTATGCGCCAATCGTCTTTCTCTCCGCCAAGACCGGTGACCGCACGCAAAAGCTCTATCCGCTGATCGACGAGGTGGCAGCCGCGCGCAATCGCAAGATCTCCACGGGTGAATTGAACCGCTGGCTGAAAGAAGATGTGGATTTGCAGCGAGCGTCGAATCCTAAAGCTCGGCCTGTCCGCATCTACTACATGACCCAGGCCAAAATCGCGCCACCGGTGTTTCTGCTCTTCACCAATCAAAAAAGGCCGCTGCATTTCAACTTCGAGCGCTTCCTGGAAAATCAACTCCGCGCCAAGTGGCATTTTATCGGTACGCCCGTTCGCTTCATCCAGCGCATGCGCAAGCGCGAAGATCGCTCGCCCAGCGGCGAGGATGCGCGAGACGAACAGCGTTGACTTGCCGCGGTTTTCGCCTAGGATGGAAGCATCCCCGCCTCGGAAAATGATATGAGCAGCGCTGCAATCGAAGTATCGGACCACACCCGCCTCTACCGTATCGGCGAAGTGAGCCGCATCGCGGATCTGAAGCCCTTTGTCCTGCGTTACTGGGAAACGGAATTCCCCATGCTCGAACCGGTGAAGAGTTCCAGCGGCCACCGCATGTACCGCCAGGAAGATGTCGACCTGATTCTGAAGATTAAGCGACTGCTCTACGACGAAGGCTTCACCATCGCCGGCGCGCGCCGCCACCTGCGTGACTTGGAAAATGGCAGCGCCACCGAACAGGTGCCGGGCGACCGCTCGGCAGCGGCCGCCATTGAATCCGAAGCCACGCAATTGAATCGCAAGATGCTGCTGGACTTGCGGGATGCCCTCCGCAGTTTCTTGACGCTGCTCGAAACCAAGTGATACCGTTGTATCTGTAAGTTACAGCCTCAAACCCCTTGAGGCCGGTTTCGTCGGGGCGTAGCGCAGTCTGGTAGCGCGCACGCTTGGGGTGCGTGAGGTCCCCGGTTCAAATCCGGGCGCCCCGACCAGTTTTCCTCTAGGACATCACCGGTACACTCCCGCCTCGCTACAGACCCTCCGATATAAGGAAAGCCCGAATCAATCACAGGAGTTTCATCGGAATGAATCACTATTGGATAAGAGGATCGTTGACTTGGCAACAAAACTCGGCTAATATTGTCTAGTCAGACTAGTCAGGAGGATATCTTGCCGACGCGCTTCTCTCGACTCAAGAAAAAGAACACGGCTAGCCGCTCCCTAAGCCAGCGCAGTTCATCGGAAACGTGGCAACTGCAGACGGCGAAAGCACGCTTTAGTGAATTGTTCCGCCGGACTCTCTCAGAAGGCCCGCAGACAATCACTCGGCAAGACAAGGAAGCCGTTGTGATGCTAACAGCGGAGGAGTTTGCGAATCTAACGGCACGCGCGAACCAGCCGCGAAGCCTGGTGCAGTTTTTTGCCGAGTCGCCATTGGCGAAGGGCTCGATCGATTTGGAGCGGAAGCCAGACTATGGCCGGTCGGTCGACCTGTGAGTGGCTTCCTTCTCGACACCAACATTATCTCAGAACTCATCAAGCCCACTCCTGAGCCCAAAGTTGTGAACTGGGTTGAGGCGACAGACGAAAGCCTGCTTAACCTGAGCGTTTTGACGTTCGGCGAGATTCGCAAGGGTATCGATTCCCTGCCTCATCGTTCCCGACGCATTGCGCTCGAATCCTGGCTGAGCCACGATCTCGCCATCCGTTTCGCAAATCGCATTCTAGGAATCGATCGGGCTGTCGCCGACCGGTGGGGACGAATTGCTGCCCGGGCCCACGCTGCAAAACATCCGCTTCCCGTTATCGACGGGATGCTGGCAGCAACGGCGTTGCACCACAATTTGACCTTCGTGACTCGGAACGCTAAGGACGTCGCCATCACTGGCGTGCCCGTTTTCAATCCTTGGGAACCGTAGAAACCGCTCGACATCTCAAGGGTGGGTTCCGATTACAATGGTAGCTAGGGAGTGTGTGTGAAGAACGATAAAAAACCAATTGTATTGTTGACCAATGATGATGGCTACCAGGCCGCCGGATTACGCGCTCTGGCCGATGAATTCAAGGATTTTGCCCAGGTTCAGATTGTTGCCCCCAGTTGGGAACGCAGCGGCGCCGCGCAATCCCTCACCCTGCGCCAACCAATCGTTTGCCATCGCATCGCAGAGAATGAGTGGGCCATCGACGGCACCCCCGCAGACTGCGTAATCGTGGCGCTGCACAAGTTGCTGCAAGAGCCGCCGGACTTGGTGATTTCCGGAATCAATCATGGCGCGAATCTCGGCGAGAACGTGTACTACTCCGGAACGGTGGGCGCGGCGCGCGAAGCCGTGATTCATCACGTGCCCGGATTCGCGATGTCGCTCTGTTCCAAGCGTGTAAATGCGGATTTCGCGCCCTCGGCGAAACTCGCCCGGCGCACAGCGGAAATGGTCCTGAAAGAAGGCCTGCCGTCCCAGGTGCTGCTGAATGTGAATGTGCCGGAATCGTGGAAAGGCGCGATTCGTTTTTCCCGCCAGTCCAAAAAGATTACGCGCACCGTTTTGCGCGAGGGCGAAGATCCAAAAGGCCGTCCGTATTTCTGGCTGAGCGAGCAGCGCATGGACCGCGACATGGAGTTGGACGCGGATTCCGATTACGCCGCAATCTTCGCGGGCGAAGCTTCCGTCACGCCGTTGCACTTGGATCCCACGCACACGAAATCGCTGAACCACCTGTCTCATTGGGCCGCAAAGCTGCGCGAATAGCTTGGCGCGCTGCAAGCCGTTGTTCCGGGAAACCTCTTTGCCGCGACGCATTGAATTGGATACGATGGCGGCGCGATGGCCAATTCCCCGACTTACGACTGCGTAATTGTTGGCGCCGGAGTTTTTGGCGCGTGGACCGCCTGGCATCTGGCAACGCAAAAACAACGCGTCTTGCTGATGGATGCCTACGGCCCGGCGCATTCTCGCGCAAGTTCCGGCGGAGAAACGCGCATCATTCGCATGGGCTACGGCGCAGACGAAATCTACGCCCGCTGGTCCTTGCGTTCGCTGGAGCAGTGGAAAGCGCTCTTCCGCGCCACGAATCAAGCGCTGTTTCTTCAAACCGGCGTCCTGTGGCTCGCGGCCGAACACGACACTCGATTGCGTGAAACCATCTCCACGCTGCAGCATTGCGACGTAAAGCAGGAACTGTTGGACCGCGGAGCACTGGAGAGACGCTACCCACAAGTAAACTTCGTTGACGTGTCGCGCGGCCTTTTGGAACCGGATAGTGGCGTTCTCCTCGCTCGACGCGCAGTAGCATGCGTGATCGAAGATGCGCTAAGCAACGGCGCAGAGTTCCAGATTGCTCAGATCTCACCACCGCAGCCCCGCGGAAACTATAAGCTGGATTTCATCGAGACTTCGAGTGGCTCGCGAATCTCCGCGGGACAATTCGTCTTCGCATGCGGCCCATGGCTCGGCAAGGTTTTCCCGGCATTACTAGGCCAACGTATCTTCCCAACTCGCCAGGAAGTTTTCTTCTTTGGCACGCCTGCGGGCAACTCGCTCTTTACGACCTCCTCTTTACCGACGTGGCTGTTCCAGCAGGAAGAAGTTTATGGCATGCCCAACATCGAGGCCCGCGGTCTGAAGCTTGCCCGCGACGCCCATGGCGAGCGCGTCGACCCCGACACGCAATCCCGGTTCGTTTCTGAGGAAGGTATGGAGTGGGCGCGGAGTTTCGTTGCGCGCCGATTTCCCGCCCTTGCAAACGCGCCGATCGTCGAGACTCGCGTCTGCCAGTACGAAAACACCTCCAATGGCGACTTCCTCATCGATCGCCATCCCGACCTCGCGAACGTCTGGCTCGCGGGGGGCGGCTCCGGCCACGGTTTCAAGCACGGTCCGGCATTAGGGGAATACCTGGTGGGGCAAATGAGTGGCCAGGGGGCGGCAGAGCCGAGATTCAGCCTCGCCACCAAGGCTACGCACCAAAAACGCGCGGTTTTTTAGGCCAACGCTAGATTCAGCGAAACTTTTCGTGAGAAATTGCGTCTTTACCGGGTGTAGAAGTTTGTCCTATATCATTGCACAGGCCATTTTGAAGCAACCCTCCAAAGGAGGAGTTATGCAAGCTCACGCAAGAAGAGCAGCACGTCATGTGCTCGCCGCGCTGCTTCTCGCAATATCGTTCGCCGCTCCGGCGCGATCCGCCCCGGCCACTGGCGATGAGTTCCACGTGCCGGTGGAATACTACAAGCTCCCGAACGGTCTGCGCGTGGTCCTCTCACCCGATCACACCGCACCCACCGTGTGCGTTGGCGTTTATTACCGCATCGGATTCCGCATTGAGCCGAAAGATCGCACCGGCTTCGCGCATTTGTTCGAACACATGATGTTCCAGGGATCTCAGAATCTCGGCAAGATGGAATTCGTCAAGCTGGTGCAGCAAAACGGTGGCATCCTGAACGGCTCCACGCGCTTCGATTTCACGAACTACTTTGAGGTAATGCCGTCCAATAAACTCGAAACAGTTCTGTGGGCGGAATCCGACCGCATGCACGGCCTCGCCGTCACCGAAGCCAATCTTAAAAATCAGCAAGGTGTGGTCGGCAACGAAGTGAAGGTTGCCGTCCTCAACGCGCCTTACGGAGGGTTCCCCTGGATTGACATGCCCATGGCGGCAAACTCCAACTGGTACAACGCTCACAATTTCTATGGCGACCTCACCGACATCGAAGCCGCCAAACTCGACGAAGTGCAGAAATTCTTTGAAACCTACTACGCTCCCAACAACGCGGTTCTGACCATCGTTGGCGATTTCGATCCCGCTGAGGCCAGGAAGATGGTCGAGAAATATTTTGCACCCATCAAGGCATCGCAACTGCCGCCACAGCCGGATTTGAGCGAACCCAAGCAGGAAAAACAAAAACAGGTGGACAGGAAAGATCCCCTCGCTCCACGTCCGGCCGTCGCCGTCGGCTACCACATGCCGGATCGCAACACCCCCGAATACTACGCCATGGGGTTGATCGAACAAATGCTCATCGAAGGAGATGACAGCCTCCTTCACGAGGAACTGGTGCAAAAGCGCGGCTTGACCGATTCGGTGGAGGGCGGCATCAATCTCCTCGGCAATATGTTCGACTACAACGGACCTATGTTGATGATTGCGAACCTTACCTACGACCCCACGACAAAAACGGAAACCGTAATTGAGGCCATCGATGCCGTCGTGGAACCGCTGCGTACCAAACCAGTCGATCAGGCGTCGCTGGATCGCGCGCGTGTCAAGCTACGCTCCAGTCTCTACGACACCATGGGCCAATTTGGCGGATTTGGATTGATGGATCTGCTCGCCAGCTTCGCATTATTTGACGACGATCCGGCTCGCGTGAACACACTTGTGTCGCAATTCGAAAAAGTTACGCCCGAACAAGTACAAAAGACCGCGCAGGAATATTTGCGCCCCACAAATCGCACCATCGTTACCGTAGAACCCGCGCCGAAGGCTGCCCCCGAGGCGCCGGCGAAGAACCAATAGAAAGGGAGCACTCAAATGAAAACAACTACACGCAAAATGAGCTTTCTGGTTCTTGCCGCTTGTTTGATTGGCATGCCGCCGGCGTTCGCGCAAAAGCAAACTCCGCCTGAGGGCTCACCGCCTAAGCCATTCACCGTGCCTGCCAGCGAAACCTACACGCTTCCCAATGGGATGAAGGTCACCCTCGTCCCCTACGGAATTATCCCCAAGGCCGCCATCAGCGTTGCCGTCGATACGGGCAACCTGAACGAAGGCAAAAATCGCGTCGGCGTGGCGGATTTAACCGGCGAATTGTTCAAGGAAGGCACGGTCACGCTTTCCTCTCAGCAACTTGCACAGCAAACCGGCGCTATGGGCAGCACCTTGAATGTCCTCGTGGGCCCGGACCAGACCAAACTCGAACTCGACGTACTGCAGGAATTCGCCCCTAACGCCGTTCGCTTGTTAGCCGATGTGGTGCAGCATCCTCGCCTGCCGGAGTCGGAGCTTGCCCGTCTGAAGAATGACAGCCTGCGCAAGATTGCGGTGCAAACCTCGCAGCCACAGACTATCGCCGCAATGCACTTTCGCAAGATTCTCTACGGTGATCATCCTTACGGCACGCTGTTGCCAACGCCTGACGATGTGAAGAAACTGACCATTCAGGACGTCAAAGACTATTACGCCTCGAATTTCGGCGCGCAGCGAACCTACCTCTATGTCGCCGGAAAGTTTGACGCTGCTGCCGTAAAGAAATCCATCCAGGAAAGCTTTGGCAACTGGGCTAAAGGCCCGGCTCGCGTCGAAGATGTACCTTCGCCCAAAGCAAAAAAAGTTCTAGATGTGACTGACCGCCCCGGTGCGCCGCAATCCACGCTCATGCTTGGCCTGCCCGTTGTGCCCCCAACCAGCCCCGATGCCATTCCACTCGGCGTCACGAATTCGCTTCTTGGCGGGTCCTTTAATTCGCGCGTCACTTCAAACATCCGCGAGCAAAAGGGCTACACCTACTCGCCTTTCAGCGAAATCTCCCGTCGCTATCACGACGCCTATTGGGCGCAGCACGCCGACGTCACCACCCAATTTACCGGCGCTTCGCTGAAGGAAATTTTCCTGGAAATCGATCGGCTGCAGAAAGAACCGCCCTCCGCCGCGGAACTGAAGGGCATTCAGAATTACCTTTCGGGACTCTTCGTCATCCAGAATTCCAGCCGCGAAGCGCTCATCAACCAGCTGCAATATGTGGATCTGCAGGGACTCGGCTCCGACTACCTGAAGAACTATGTGCAGCGGGTAAACGCGGTCACGCCGGCGGATGTGCAGAAGATGACCACCGAATACATCAAGCCGGATGAGATGATCCTGGTGGTCGTAGGCGATCAATCAAAGATCGCGGACCAACTGACCCCGTACAAAACAGCGAAGTAGGCCATAGTGGCCGGCAACAAGAACTAACTCTTCTTCAGCCGACGGCGTGCCGAGGAATCGTGTACTTTTGTGGCCGCTTTACGCCGCGCTTTTTCCTCGTAAAGATTCTGATCGGCTTGCGCCAGCAGTTTCTCTACGCGTTCGCCTTCCCCGTGGTACACGGACGCGCCAATACTCGCGGAAATCGGTGGCTGCTCCAGGTCGGCGGCGATAGTCTCATGGATTCGGGTAAGGACGCGCTGCGCTTCCTCTTCACGCGCCTCCGGCAACACCAGGGCAAATTCGTCGCCTCCGTACCGCGCAGCCGTGTCGATCGCTCGGCAGTGGAAGCGCAAAATATCGGCAACCCGGCAAAGCGCCCGGCTTCCCACCAAATGGCCATAGGTGTCGTTGATTTTCTTCAAGCCGTCCAGATCCAGCAACAAAACCGCAAACGGCCGCCCAGTGCGCAGAGTACGCTCCGTCTCCGTGTCCAGCACATCCAGAAGCCTGCGATAATTGGCCAAGCCAGTCAGCGGGTCGCTGGCCGCCAGATGACGCACCTGCTCGAACACCCGCGCACTATCCAGCAGCGCCCCTCCCAGCAAAATCACATAACTTGTCACATTCATAGCCTGCGCGAAAACGAACGGACCGTCTAGCAAGCGCTCGGACTGGCAGGCAGCCAGTTGTGCCGCGAGGCTCAACCACACCGCCGCGTAAATCGCGCGGTCGAAGGCGGAGTCCAGCAAGTACTTCCTCCGGCGATAACCGTACAACGCCGCAAGAAAGATGATCGCCGGCAGCAGTTGCAATGGATTCGGGATTATCGAGTCAGGATGATTCGAGGTTTCCGGCGGTAGCTTGCGCAGCGCTGCAGGAATCAGGTACGTCAACGCCACCACCGTGAACAGCGCTCCGGCAATTTCCAGCTTTGGATGCCGCGAGCGCGGCAGAAAATGCTCCACCAGCAATGCAACAACGAAAAGAAGCGCCAGCAGAATCCGGCTGATCCACCATGCCAGCGGCGCCAGAAGCGTCCATATCTGAGTCTCGTGGATCAGCTGAAAAAACAAAATGCTGGAACCCGTCAGCGTCGCCCCAGAAACCAGGAAACCCGACCCAAGAATCAACGACAAGCGATCTTGCGTTCCTTGGAAACGCACCAGGGCCACCGCTGCAAAAACGAATGCAAACAGGCCGGTGGTGATTTGCAGGTAGCCCTGCAAAATGGGATCGGGACGCAGAGAAACCTGGCGCAGTAGCGTTGCCGCCAGAATTACCAGCAGGAACCCAACTAGATGCAGCAGGATAGGCTGTACGTGTCGGCGATCGGGTATCAGAGAAACTTCTCCCATAGCAGCTGCCAAAGTACCTTTTGTGCGCGGCTGAGCTGGTTGGCCTCTTTCCCCTATTAGACGCCAAAACCCGTGATCCTGTTGCGCCTCAGTTGGGGGGTGTGGGTGTAAAGATAACCGGCATCGGAGTAAGGCGCTACCGTCCTCAAGGACAGGGCACAGCCCACAAATAGGGCTTGCGTGAAAAGCCGCTTTTCCCCACAATATCCTCTATTGAATCGTTTCAATAAAGGGAGCTCGCCGTTGCCCAATCGCACCCGTTCGTCAACAACCCGCAAAACCACCAGCAACAGCCGGCCGGGTCAACACACTTTGGCGGAAATCTTATCGCAGCCCCACATCTGGGCTAAGACCGAAAAGCAGCTCGAAGCCTCGGGCGCCCTTGAGCACTTGGCCGAAATCCTTTCGCCCCGCAGCCCTTGGCTTTTCGTCGGCTGTGGCTCAAGTTACTACCTCTCTCGTCTGATCGCCGCGCTCTGGACCAAGCATTTCTACATCCCCGCGACCGGCGTGCCCGCCTCTGAACTCTTGTTCGCTCCCGAGGAAACGTTGCGCCGGATTGGCGCGGAACAGATTGTCCTCATGTCGCGGTCCGGCGAAACCACCGAAGTGCTTCGTGCCGCGGAATTGCTGCAGTCCCACAAGACCGTGCAAACGCTCGGCGTAACCTGCAACCCGCGCAGTCCGCTGGAACGGCTGTGCACCCACACGTTCAAGCTCGATTGGGCCGATGAGAAAAGCACCGTGATGACGCGCTCGTTTACGGCCATCCTACTGGCTTTCCAGCGCCTCGCTTTGCAGTTTGTGGGCGACAACCAGGTGTCCGGTGCGCTGGATCAACTGCCGCACCAGGGGCAGGTCTGGATGAATGCAAATGCGCGCAAAATTCAGGAGTTTGCCGCCAAACGCAAATTCTCCGACTACGTCTTTCTCGGCCAAGGCGTTCACTACTGGCTCGCTCAGGAAGCCGCCCTGAAGATCACGGAAATGTCCTCTTCTTATGCTCAGGTCTATCACTCTCTGGAATTTCGCCATGGACCCCGCTCCATTGCCGGCCCTGACACGTTGATCACCTTCTTCGTTTCCGATGCTGCCGCACAGGCGGAGACCACTCTCTGCGCGGAGTTGAAAGAGCTGGGCGCCGCCACTTGCGTAATCGTGAATCGCGCCACGCCAGAGCTGAAAAAGAACAGCGATTTATTAATTGAACTTGCTCTGGACGGCCCCGAGTTTGCACGATACGCTGTCAGCGCGATTCCTGCTCATCTATTGGGAACGGCAGTCGGCCTGCGTAAGGGTCTCAATCCCGACGCACCGAAAAATCTGACACGTGCCGTGGTGCTTCGCTCGGTGGGGAGACGCGCGGCGAAAAGGAGAGGTGCTTGAGCGCTGAAGCCAGCACCACCACCGCGGGTCCTCGCCTGCGGCGCACTCTTACCCTCTGGGACCTCGTTCTCTACGGCATCATCGTTATTCAACCCGTCGCGCCAATGTCTGTTTTTGGCGTGCTCAGTGATCGCGGCAAAGGCCACGTGGTTACCGCGATTCTAATTGCCATGGTGGCGATGCTCTTTACGGGTATCAGCTACGGTCGCATGGCGCGAGCCTACCCAAGCGCTGGCTCGGCTTTCACGTACGTCGCTCAGGAAATCAATCCTGCGGTCGGCTATGTAACCGGATGGAGCATGGTGATGGATTACATGCTCAATCCCCTGATCTGCACCATTTGGTGCGCCGGCCAGGCGCATCAATTTGCTCCCGGCGTGGCTTCCTGGGTCTGGAAGATCTTCTTTGGCGTGGTCTTCACCCTTCTCAATATCCGCGGCATTAAAACATCCGCGCGTATCAACACGGTCATGGCGATTCTGATGGGCATGGTCGTCGTCGTTGTGGTCATCGCCGCCGCTCGCTACATCTTCGGCGCTCCGCACAACGCGTCGTACTTCACTACACCCTTCTACGATCCGCACACGTTTTCTTGGGGCGGCGTTTTTGGCTGTACTTCCATCGCCGTCTTGACCTACATCGGCTTTGACGGCATCTCCACCCTTTCCGAAGAAGCCGAAAATCCCCGTCGCAATATCCTTCTGGCAACCGTCCTCACCTGCCTGGTTATTGGCGTTCTCTCGGCCATCGAAGTCTACGTTGCCCAGCTCATCTGGCCCGCCTCTCAGCCTTTCCCAGACATCAACACCGCTTATTCCTACGTTGCCGGACGCTCTTGGGCGCCTCTCTTCACCGTCGTAGGCTTCACTTTGCTTCTCGCTAACTTCGGTTCCGGAATGGGCGCGCAGCTTGGTGCGGCGCGTTTGCTTTATGGAATGGGCAGAAGTGAAGCGCTGCCCAAGTCTTTCTTTGGAGCGGTTGATCCCAAGAACCGCGTGCCTCGCAACAATGTCATCCTTGTCGGCGCTGTCGCTATCCTCGGTGCTTTCCTTCTGGAAATCGTTGCCGGTTATAAAACCTATTCTCTTGGCACCAACCCGCTCACATGGCAGACGGTCAAAAATATACTGAATGGCGGCGAAGCGTATGGCTTGGGCGCTGAAATGTTGAATTTCGGCGCGCTCATTGCCTTCATGGGTGTGAATGCCGCCGCTTTTTTGCGTTACTACGTCCGTTCGGATCAGAAGAAGTTGGGCTTTCTGATTCCGCCTGTGCTCGGTTTTGTGATTTGTTTTGGATTATGGGTGAATCTCAGCAAGCCTGCCATCATCGTGGGCTCCATCTGGATGGCCGCGGGCATCGCTTTCGGTATCTGGAAGACGAACGGTTTCCGCAAGCAGCTCTCCTTCGAACTTCCTCCGGAAGACTAGCCGCACTACTCTTTCGCATTGCTTTCTGAAGCGCTCTGGTTGGAAGATGGGGCACACGAGGCACCTCCATGAAAAAAGACGGCAGCAAACGCCGCCTGGTCACTATGCGCGACGTAGCAGAGGCCACCGGTTTTTCTCCCGCCACCGTTTCCATCGTTCTGAATAACGCGCCGCTCGCTCGCTACATCGCTTCCTCCACGCGGCAGCGCATCGAGGAAACTGCGAAGCGCCTGGGCTACCGCCCCAATGCTATGGCGCGTTTTCTCCGCAGCAAGCGCAGCCAAAGCATCGGCGTCATGCTGTTCGATGTGAACGACCCTTTCTGCACTCCCATCCTGCGCGGCATTGAAAATGCCCTCTACCCGCTAAGCTATCTCCCAATTTTTGCCGATGCGCACAATCAACGCGAACGCTTCGAACGCTATCTGGAAATGTTGCTGGAGCGCCATGTCGACGCATTGATCGTCGTTGCCAACTGGCTGTTCGTCGATATTCACGTCCTCGCCGATCTCAATAAACGCGAAATCCCCGCTGCCACCATCGGTTGGGAACTCCCGGGTAACCTCATCAGCTCCGTCATGGTCGACAATGAGGCCGGCGGCCGCCTCGCTCTCGAGCATCTCCATCAACTCGGACATCGCCGCATCGCCATCATTCGCGGCCCTAAGCGCCTCATCGACAGCGCTCCTCGATGGCGCGGCATCCAGAAATTCGCCGCTTCCGTCGGACTCAAGCTCGATTCCAGTCTCGTCATGCAGCTGCCCGACGTGTTCGACCCCAATGCCAGTTTTGAACACGGCTATCGCCTGACGGAAGAATTGCTCCACAGCAAAAAGAAATTCTCTGCGTTGCTCGCTTTCGACGATCTGACCGCTCTGGGCGCCATTCGCGCGCTAACCAAGGCAGGGATTCGCGTGCCGGAGCAATGCTCTGTGATCGGTTTTGATGATGTTGCGCTGTCAGCGCTCTCGGCGCCGGGATTGACCACCGTTCGCCAGCCGCTGGAAACCATGGGCAGCGTTGCCGTAAACGTCGTTATGGATGCCATCAAAGCGGGGCGCGAAAGCCGCGACTGGCATTTCGCCTCGCAAAAACTTCACCCGGAATTGGTTATTCGCGACTCAACCCGCCGCACCTGACCACGCGAATTGTCTATTTCTGTCCCGCGTGAATCGTCATCGGCGCAACGTTGTACCCGTCCACCACTAGCTCCGGTTTCGCGTCGCCCTCATCGCTCTTGCGCACATTCACCGCGACGTCGCGTTTTTCTCCCGGCATCAGGCTGAAGTAGTTGTCTTCCCAAAATACCGGAAGAATTTCCGTCTCGCCCTTCTGCTTCAACAGGCGCAAACGCACCAGAAAGGCCATGACCGTCCCACTGTTTTCCAGTGTCACGTGCCCCCCGGTTTCCTCGCCCGTCTCGTGGGTTTTGAAGGAGGCTTTCACTGTGGCCTTTGGCAAATCCTGCAAAGCCTTGAAGTCTGCAAAAGAAGTAAGCGGCGTGTAATACCACTCTGTCTTACTGAAATCCAGCGTATCCGGCATCGACGACAGCCAGTAGAAATTGCGGCTTACCAGTTCGCCGCTCGGACGAAACAGCTGCAGGTTCAGGAAATACGTGGTATTTTTCGCGGGCGCATCTGGAATCGCAAATGCCTTTGCCACCCCATCCGCGGCAACATCTGTCGTTCCTTCCCGGCTGAACAATTCCTTCATCTTCACGTCGTAGGTCTTTGCAACAATGCGCAATCCTTTCTGCGCTTCCTGTGTGCTGTTCACTACCACCACTCCGCGATCGTCGTACGAGAATTGCACGTGCACCGGTTCCAACGCTTTCTTTGTGCCAAAGTAACCGCCAGCCGGCCGCAGCGAGTAATCGTACAGGTGCCAGATCAATCCCGGCCACGCATTGTTCAGCATCCACTGAATCACGCCCGTGGACGTGTATTTGTTGCGGCCATACGCCTCGAACATCGCGCGCTCGCCTTCGTATGTGGTCGCTTGCGATTTCCACGCGAAGTCAGCCGCATCCTTGGCCTTGCCGTAACGCTGCTCCAGCGCCTCGGTAAACACATGGATGTCTTTGAACTTGCCGCCACCGGCGTGAAAATCCCAAAATTCATTCATCGGCCACATTTTGTCTGCCGGAAACATGCTCTGCAGCCCCTCCAACGGCGGAACGGCGGGTCCGGGACTGGTTTCTGTATTGAAGCCATACGCGCCACCGGCCTTCGTGTCCAGTAGCCAGTAATTCGGCGAAACGTATTCGTACGGCCCGCTCATTTTCACGCCGCTCTCTCCGCTTACTTCCGCCTTCTTCGCGGTCGCGGAAGAAATCACCGGCTTGGACCAATTAATGGCCTTTTCCACGTCCAGATAAGCTTGCTCGCGCTCGGCCGGAGGTGGATTATCACTGCCGTTTAACCACACAAGCACGCTGGGGTGCTGCCGCATGCGCAACAATTGGTCGCGCAGCGAGGCGACAGAGACGCTTCGGTTTTCATCGCCCCACTTGTTCCAGTGTTCCCACGCATCGCAACAACACCATCCTGCCATCACCAGGATTCCGTCTTTGTCCGCGCGATCAAAGAAAGCGTCATCCTCCAGCTTCCCTTCAAGGCGAATCGTATTCATGCCCATTTCTTTTACGTAGCGGAATTCCGCTTCGCGCCGCGGCTCCTCGACACGCAGCATCATGTCTGGTGTCCAACCAGCTCCGCGCACCAGCACGGGTTTCCCGTTCACCTTGAACAAACGATACCCTTCGGCCGTCAACTCGGAATCCATCTGCACGATGCCAAAAGAAATCGCCTGCTTGTCCGACACGCCGTCGCGCTCCTTCTCAAATTCCAGCGAAAGATCGTGCAGATACGGCTCGCCCATCTGGTAGGGCCACCACAGTTTGGGCTTCTCCACATTCAGCGCTGGCACTGAGTCTGCCGAAAGCACCACTTCGCGCGTTTCCTTCGGCGCAAGCTCTACAGCTTGCGAGAATTCAATGGGTTTCGCCTCGCCGGTAATTTTCCCTCTCAGCGTCCCCTTCACTGCGGCCGACGTCGAGTTCTGCAACTGCGCGCGCACGGTAAGGTGCGCCTTCTCGGCACCGGGCAAATCCAGCTTCGCATCGACAAACGCGTGCCGCATCGCCACTGGCCCGCTGTCGCTCAACACCACTTCCTGCCACAGCCCCATCTCTTTGTCCGGCGACATGGGATTCCAGTCCACGAACGTGATACCAAGTTCTCCCGCCTTTGGCGCCGTCACAGACACAGCCACCACATTTTTGGAGCCTTCGTGCACGTACTGGGTCACATCGAATTCGTAGCGACGGAACGCGCCCACCACTTCGTCTGATCCCGCTACCTTTTTCCCGTTGATCCAAACGTCAGCGCGGTAGTTGATGCCGTGAAACGCCAACCACACCGTGCGCCCTTTGAAATGCTTTGGCACTTCAAATTCTTTGCGGTACCACCATGGCACGGCATACGGGCTGTTCGCGGGCATGTCGATGTTGGCGTACTGACCACCGATCGGGTACTCAACCCCGGGCACAGACCTCAGGTTCATGCCGAAATAAGGATCCTTGTACACTCCGTTCTCCACCAGTACGGCAAAAACCGTTTTCGGTGCGGACGTTTTGTACCACCCCGAGGTGTCGAATCCGCTCTCGGACACTTTATCTCCGCCCGCCGTCACTTTCGCCGACGACTGCACCGCCCAACCATCTTTAAGTGTGATCTCCTCGGCAGCGCGAGCTGCCGGGACAACAAAGGCGCAGAAAATTGCGAGCGTGGCGAAACTCGACAAAAATGCCTTTTTAAATCGATTCATAAGAGTTTTGCTCCAGGAGTGCTCACGTCTGCGGAGAGTTTAGCTCGCCCCCTTGCTCCTGACAAGGCCGGCGCAGACAACAGAAAGGGCGCCTCTTTGACTCCAAGGCGCCCTCTTTCTGCTCAAGCAATTGTTTACCGACAGAATTTACTTGGCTGGTGGCAGCCAGATATTAGACGGCATGAAGAACTCCACGTCCTTCAGTTCCGTCTTCACCTGCGCCCGCGCAAACTTCCCCTTTGGCCCACCGTTTCCGGCGAACGACAACAGGTACTGGTTGCTCAGATGCTCCCCGATCTCGTCGAAGTAAGGCTTCAAGCTCACCGGCATGCCGTAACCAAGAAAATAGGACTCCGCGCCCGTTTCCTCGGACAGCTTGGCGATATTGTTCTGCGCCAAGTTGCCTTCAAAGAAGCTGTGGCCGCGGTGTCCGGAACTTGGGTAGTACACCGTCCAGATGTTGGTGTTTTGTTTCTCCGCCCTCTGAATCAGCGGATCCAGGTCAGGATAAAACGGTCCAAAACTGGCGCCGCGGAAATAATCGATACCAGAGGAAATCAACAGGATAGACCGCGACGGTCCCGTATTCGGCCAACGCTTCAACATGTCAATCATTCCAAGGTACGGGCTGGAGCCTATCCCCTGCCGCCCAATGGGTATGCGCAGAGCTTTCGTCACCAATTCCTTATTCTGCGTAAAATCCTGCGCAACCATGGTGGTGTTGTTGCGGATATAACCTAGTGCGATGTGTGTCGACGCCGGCTGGGCCATGATAAACGCCTTTAGGTCATTCCATTGCCCGGCCGCGTTGGTATCGATCGAATCGTCGATTAGGATCGCCAGGAACAGCTGGTCGCTCTTCTTCCAATCCCCAATCTGTTTCCTCTCTTTGTTCACCATCAGCTGCACATCGTCCATCGTAATCGCGGAAGCACTCGCGTCCTTCTTTCCAACGGCCGTCACCGTGAACGTCACCATTCCCGCCGAAGGAAGCTTGTTTTGTGCCGCGCTTATTTCCGCAAACACGAACAGCATCGCGCCGAGAATCAGGCCTAACCGCGCCACTGCATTCTTGTATTTCATCGATACGCTCCTATCTCCCTTTGTGTTAGATGCCTCAAGGCGTGCCTTGGCATATATCACGTCCTGCCCTGGAAAGTTAGCCATCACGCAGCTTCAAGCCAGCCCGTGTCTTGCACGCTACTTTACCGGCCGGTTTCTCCTCCCACGGTAACCCTTTCTGCATGCCCTCTCGTTTGGCTCCGTAGACCGAACCGAGCCTGCGCTACTCTTCTAAAGAATGCTGGATTCCGCCACCATCACCAGTGCAACGGCCGAGAATGTCCCTCTTGGCAATGCTCACGCCAGCCGTGTGTGGATCTATTCACCGTGGATCGATCTGCTCGTCGGATGTGGTGCGTGGTCCGCTCCCCTACTGATTTTGACCGCATACGTCGCCGCTTCCAGCGCCACTTCGTGGTCCTTTGCGTTTTATCTTCTGGCGCTGCTTTTCAACTATCCCCATTTCATGGCCACGATTTACCGCGCCTATCATTCTTACGACGAGTTCACCAAATACCGTTTCTTCACCGTTCACATCGCCATTCTCCTGGCTCTTGCCGGCTTGATCGCCCATCTCTGGTATCCATTGCTGCCTTGGATTTTCACCCTCTACATTTGCTGGAGTCCCTGGCATTACACCGGCCAAAACTACGGCTTGCTGATGATGTTCGCTCGGCGTGCCGGAATCTCGCCTACCGACGCGGAACGCCAGGCGCTGCATCTCTCCTTCATCGCGTCCTTCCTTCTGCTGATGCTCAGCTTCCATACCGGTCGTTCGGCGGACCCCCTGATCCTTTCGCTGGATCTGCCTGCCAAGTTCACTTTGCCCGCTCGCGCCATGCTCGTGCTGTTCTTTCTCGCGGCCAGCGGATGGGCTCTTGCGTCCTTGGCGCGGCGCGCACCTTGGCGAGCACTGTTCCCCAGCGCCACCCTCGTCACCACACAATTCTTGTGGTTTCTGCTGCCCGCATTCTTTGAACTGATCAGCGGCCACGAAGTGTCACAAACCCGCTATTCCAGCGGCATTTTGGCAGTGCTGCACTCCACCCAGTACCTGTGGATCACCAGCTATTACCAGAGGAAAGAGGCCCGCGCGGCCGGCAATCTTTCCTGGAGCTTCCCGCGCTACCTGCTTACCCTGGTGGCCGGGGGCATCGCTTTATTTGTGCCCGGGCCTTGGATTGTCAGCCGGGTGTTTCATTCGGACTTTGCTTCCAGTTTTCTCACCTTCACGGCGCTCGTGAATCTGCACCATTTCCTTCTCGATGGCGCCCTCTGGAAGCTGCGCGATTCGCGCATCGCGTCCTTCCTCTTACATAAACGCGAAACCACCGAAGAAGTTGCGGTCCGGCCGTCCAGCAGGCTTGCCACTGCCACTCATTGGCTGGCGGGTGCCACGCCCGCCGCCCGCTCCATCCGAATCATGGTAGTTCTCGTGCTCCTCCTGTGGGGCGGCATTGACCGCCTTCATTTTTATTGGGTGAATGTTTCTGCGAGCCTCTCCTCGCTGCGCCGCGCTTCCGCCTTGAATCCCAACGATAGCGTTTTGGAAATGCGTCTGGCCCACGCCGCGGAAACCGCCGGCGATCGCGATGCTTCGCTAGCTGCATTGCAACAGGCTGCGACCGTGAATCCAGACCAGAAGAGCTTGCAGGAAGCTTATGCGCGAGGATTGATCACCGCGGGCCGCGATGCCGACGCCTACGAACTGTATCGCAAACTGCTGACGCGCTCACCACACGACGTGGATTCCCTGGTGAATTACGGCCTATTGGCTCAGCGTCTTGGTCACACGGAAGAAGCTGCGGATTCCTGGCAGCGCGCCGTCGATATCGATCCGTTGCAGACTAATGCGCAGCTGTACCTGGCGCAAGCTCTCGAAAAGCAGGGTGAAGTCCAGGCTGCTGCCCGCCACTACCGTGCCTATTTGCAAGTGCTGGGCCTGCATCCCAACGAGCATCTTGGCGAAGGACCCGCGGCTATCTCGGCTCTGCTGAAAGTGGCGGACGCCGATGCAGATGCCCAGCGCCCGCAGCAGGCCTTAATTGGCTATCAGGCCGCCGCGCGATTCGCGCAGAAACTCGACAATGTGTCGCTGCAAAGCCTGGCCATCGTTCGTACCGCGGAAATCCAGGAGCGCACCGGAGAATTTGCCGCGGCAGCGCAATCGTTTCAAGATGCGGTGACGCTGGATGAAACGCGTGGTGAACCACGCGCCGCGGCATCTGACTGGTTCAACTTCGGACAATTTCTCCGCCGCCAGAATCAATCACAACGCCTGGTATTCGCGTGTTTTTATCGCGCCGAAGATTTGATGAGCACTACACCCGGTGAACAACTCTCCGCCATCGTGAAGGCACGTCAGGAAACCGCGGCGCGCCTTGGCCAAGTAGCGAACGCCCTTCCCGCTCAGCTTTCCAAATTGCTTTCTGAAGCCCTCTCGCTCCCGCCCGCTGCCTTTGCCCCCAATCATCGCTGAATAGTAATCTCGAAAAACGAACTCGCCATCCTGCCAATTCCTGAATCTGCGATAGAATGTGGCTGCCGATGCGAGCCCCGCCGGTTGGGTACGCAAAACCGGCGCCGAACCATCCGCACGCCGCGAGCGAAACACAAGTCATCGGGGAGTCCAATATGAACAAAGACCTCTCTCGAAGAAAATTCCTGGAACAAGTTGGATTGGGCACTGCCGCCGGAGTGAGCCTTTCCCTTCTCAACCCCCTCGCCGAGGCCCGCCTCGCAGGCACCACGCCGCTCCCCACACGCACCCTCGGGCGGACTGGCGCAAAGGTCTCCATCCTAGCGTTCGGATGCGGTAGCCGCTTCCTGATGTATGAAGACGAGGAGAAGGCATCAGCTGCGTTGAATCAAGCCATCGATCTGGGCATCACCTACTTTGACACGGCCTACTCCTACGGCGACGGGAAAAGTGAGGCGCGCGTCGGCAAAGTGATGGCCACTCGCCGCAATGACGTCTGGCTGGCGACTAAAATTCCCGATCGCACCCGCGACGCTTTCCTGAAACGCCTCGAAGCCAGCCTGAAGCGCCTGCAGACGGACCACGTCGACCTCGTCCACATTCACAGCCTGGGCCAGGCCGACGATCTGGCAAAAATTGAAGCCCCCGATGGCGCCATGAAGGGCTTGCTGGAAGCGCGCGAGCAAAAGATGGCTCGCTTCATCGGAATGACCAGCCACACCAATGGAGAAGTAATGGCCCAAGCCATCACCCACAACGATCTGGATTGCGTGCAAATGGCGTTGAACGCTTCACGCAACGGACACTTTGAGGAACTGGCTCTTCCTGCCGCCAATCGCAAGAATCTCGGTGTCATCGCCATGAAAATTACCGGCCAGGAATTTCTTCTGGGCAACGCTCCCGGCAAAGCGGAAATCAGTTCCCTGCTGCGCTATTCGATGAGCTTACCGGTAACTACTGCCGTCGTTGGAATGCCTCACTTGGAAATGCTTCAGGAAAACGTGGCCATCGCGCGAAAATTCTCGCCCTTCAGCGACGCCGAAATGCAGCAACTCCGCCAATCGCTCTCGCCTTCCCGCGAAGGATTGGAGCACCGCCTCGTCGGCCACCTCGACGGCCCCACCGCCAACCCCGGCATGTTCTTCGTCTAGACTCGATCTAGACTTGATCGCTCACATTTCGTTGCCACAAAAAACCATGGTGTCTTTCTCCTCTCTGTCGGTCTAGAATGGGGCCGCACGTTCTTACCTGCTCTTCTCGCTCCCTTCCTGGAGGCTCGGAACGCCCATGGCGCTGATGCGCACGATGCTGCTCGCCGCCTCGCAAAATGTCTGGCTACGCGAACACGCCGTAAAGTATCCGTTCGTCAAGCGCAGCGTTTCGCGATTTATGCCGGGCGAAACTCTCGAAGACGCACTCGCTGCCGCGCAATCTCTTCGCCAGAAAGGCGTGGGCAGTGTGTTTACGCATCTGGGCGAAAACGTGGCCGACCGCAACGAAGCTCGTCAGGTTACCGAGCATTACCTGCAAGTTTTGGATCGCATCCATCAATCCGGCTTAGCCACGGAAGTCTCGGTGAAATTGACGCAACTCGGATTGGATCTTTCCCCCGACCTTTGCGCCGAGAACCTCGAACTCATCATCGCCCGCGAAAACAAGGAATCCACCGTCTGGGTGGACATGGAAGCCAGCAACTACGTCGATGCCACGCTCGACATCTATAGGTGCGCGCTGAGCCGCCACTCCAATCTTGGAATTTGCCTGCAATCCTATCTCTATCGCACGAAAAAAGACTTGGCGGACCTCCTTCCCCTTCATCCTGCCGTTCGTTTGGTAAAGGGCGCCTACAAAGAGCCGCCGGACATTGCCTTTCCTAAAAAGGCCGATGTGGATTCAAACTATTTTGCGCTGGCTCAAGACTTGTTGCGCGCCAAGTCGACGGGCCAGTGCCCCCGGGCCGCGTTCGGCACCCACGATGTCGCGCTGATCGGTCGCCTGGCGAGCCTCGTCAAACAAGAAGGCTACGCGAATTCCGATTTTGAGGTGCAGATGCTCTATGGCATCCAGCGCGCCGAGCAGGAGCGCCTTGCTCGCGACGGTCATCGTTCCGTCGTGCTCGTTGCCTACGGCACCTACTGGTATCCCTGGTTCGTCAGGCGCCTGGCAGAGCGCCCTGCGAATCTGTGGTTCATGCTGCGAAATGTGTTTGCTTCGTAGTTTGCTCAAAGGAGGCTGTGACTACATGCGTAAGGTAAATGCGCTATTCATTGTGCTCGCCGCTGTCTTCCTGATAGCAGCGAAGGCGTCAGAACCACAGTGGAAGCAGTTGTATAACGGAAAGGATCTGACCGGCTGGAAACACGTCGGCCCCGGCGGCATGACCGTGGAAGACGGCCTGATTAAAACACACGGCGGTATGGGCCTCCTCTATTGGACCGGCGGAAAGATCGGAGAATGCCGCATCAAGGTCGTCTACAAAATGCGCGACAATAACGACAATTCCGGCGTCTTCATTCGCATCCCCATCGAACCGCGCGAACCCTGGATGCCCGTTAACTATGGCTACGAAGTCCAGATCGACAATCACCCGGAAACCTCCGGCGAGGACGAATATCACGTCACCGGAACTCTCTACTCCCTCACCAAGCCTCTGGCACTCCCCGGCAAACCCGGTCCCGAGTGGAACACCATGATCATCACCCTCGATGGCCCTCATACCGTCGTCGAACTCAATGGCATCAAGGTCACGGACTACACCGAAGGACAACCCGTTCCCGACAAGAAGTTCGATTTCGAGCCGAAGCGTGGCACTCGTCCCAACGAAGGGTGGTTTGGGTTGCAGAATCACAGCGACAACGACATCGTGTTTTTCAAGGAAGTTGCAATTCAGCCGTTGAAGTAGCTTTGCCAGTGTCAGGAAATTATCTCGCGTATTCAGGGAGAGACTCATGAACAAAAATCAGATGTCACGGCGGCGTTTTCTTCATGCCAGTGCCGCTACTACCGGCGTTGCCATGGCCATGCCGCGGATCATGCTCAGCGACTCGCGCATCCCTTATGGGTGGGAAGCCGCTGCGAGCGACACAATTCGCTTTGGCATTATTGGAATAGGCATGCAGGGCTCCGGATTGCTTGGCACAGCGGTAACACTGCCAGGTGTCCAGTGCGTTGCTGCTGCCGATCTCTACGACGGGCGGCACACGCTGGCCAAGGAAATCGCGGGAAACAAAATCAAGACCACTCGCAAATATCAGGAACTGCTCGACGACAAGGAAATTGATTGTCTCATCGCCGCCGTTCCCGATCACTGGCACATGAAAGTAGTGACCGACGCGGTGAACGCGGGCAAGGACATTTATATCGAGAAGCCCATGTCGCATGCGCCGTCGGAAGGCATCGAGATGGTAAACGCGCAGAAGAAGACCGGGCGCATCATCCAGGTCGGCTCGCAGCGCGTCAGCTCTGTGATCTGTGCTAAGGCCAAGGAAATGCTCGCCCAGGGCATCATCGGCGATCTGAATCTTGTCGAAGGCTCGCTCGGCCGCAACGATCCCACCGGTTGCTGGGAATATCCTCCTCCTCCCGACCTCTCGCCTCAGACTCTCGATTGGGACACTTGGCAGAACAACGTGCCCAAGGTGCCTTTCGATGGAAAGATCTTTGCGCGTTGGCGCTGCTGGAGCCAGTACGGCACCGGTGTCGCCGGAGATTTGCTCGTTCACCTCGTCAGCGGCATGAACTTTATGCTCGGCTGGAACGAACCTCCCGGACCGACCACTTCGATTGGCGGAATTCTTCGCTGGCCGGATGGGCGCAACATGCCCGACGTGCAGCCCACGCTTTTCCAGTACGGAAAGATTCCTGTCTACCTGCGCCTGAATCTGGGCTGCGAGACGCCGGAGATTTATCGCTTCCAGGGCTCCAAGGGAATTCTGGAGGTTACCGAATTCACCATCACCTACTATCCGCAGAGCGGCAAGGATACCTCTCCCAGCTATTACGCCACGGCCAGTTTCCCGCAGCCTTATCGCGACCAGTACATCAAGCAGTGGCACGAACAAAACGATCCGCCGCCAGGCAAGGAGCCGCTGGCCGAGGGCTATGCCTACAAGGGCGATTCATGGGACGACCTGAAACCGCACCTCTGGACCTATTTCCAGGCGGTGCGCACCCGCAAGCCTGTCGTGGAGGATGCTGTCTTCGGACACAACGCCGCGCTCGCCTGCCACATGTCCAACACGTCGTATTTCAAGAAGAGCACCGTTACGTGGGATGCCGCGTCGGGCCAAATCAAAACCGCATAGGCGAATGTTTCTTTCGCCGAAACACAAAGAGGGGGCTGAACTCAGCCCCCTCTCTCTATTTGATGTCTAATTCTTTTCGCTACTTCATTGCTTCTTCCTTACTTCATTTCGCGCGATGAAATTCCACATAATCTCGCCCATGATATAGCCGGTAGTTTCCCGCCTGACCCGCCGTCAGAAATTGCAGCGGTACCGGATGCTTGATATCAGCATCTTTTGTCGAAGCAACCGTGAACACATCGTTTGCGCCCAGATCCATCACCACAAACTTGTTGTTATCCAGGAAGCCGCAACCGTATGCGCCCGGCTTTAGCGTCTGACCGCCAATTTCGATGGCAACCTCGGTAATCAGATAAGCTTGATATTTCTCGCGGATGCCGCTGGAGTATCCGGAATTGTCCACCAGACTCGCCAGTACCAGGAATCCATCGCCGTAACGCACTCCTCCAGTGTTGCGTTCCTGGCTGCTGGCCACCTGCCCGCGGAAAAATACCTTGTCCGGAAAAAGCTTTGTGCCAACTTCCTTCGCGCTCAGAACTCCTTCAGTGGCTGGCGGCGCATCGGCCTTCTGCGCTTGCGCAACCGTCAGGCAAGACAAGGCCAGCGCGATCACTAGAAAAAAAGGAAATACCGATCGAACTTTCATGGGATTCTCCTGTTCAACGTCTCTCAATGAATTCCGCAATTGTACTCCTTTTGAGCCCACCTTACCCTACTCACTGCCGCATATGCGTGCGGCGGTGAGGCGAGGGATCTGTGACTGTTGCAAAGTTATTCCTGCGTGCTGACGCTGATCGCTTTCGGTAGTGACACGCTTGCGGTTAGCGGCGTGTCGGCCGACGAATCACCAACCAGGATAGAAAATGTCCCCGCATCAGCCTGCCAGTGCTTGGCTGTAACGTCGTAGAACGCGAAGGCGCGCGCATCGAGCGGAATCGTCACGTGCTTCGTTTCGCCTGCGCCGAGCTCCACGCGTGAGAAACCCTTCAACTCTTTTGCCGGGCGAGGCACGCTTGGCTTCGCTTCACCAATGTAAACCTGCGCAACCTCAGCCCCGGCTCGCGAGCCGGTATTCGTAACATCGAACGTTACGGTATACAGCGCTGGCCTGCCACTCGGCGCCATAGCTGGCGACTCCGCGGGAGTAACCGAGAGATTGCTGAATTTGAAAGTGCTGTACGACAGCCCAAAGCCAAATGGGAATTGCGGTTTCACGTTGTTGTGTTCGTACCCGCGGTAGCCAACAAAAATTCCCTCTTTGTATGCCACCCGGACCGTTCCTTCCTCCGGATAGTAATTCCCATGCGTCGGGTTGTCTTGCCAGCTCTTTTCGAACGTCGCTGGTAGATGGCCTGACGGATTCACGACGCCAAACAAAATTTCCGCCAGCGCCGTGCCGCCCTGCTCGCCCGGATACCACATTTCGATGAGTCCTGGCACATGCTCGATCCATGGCGCCACATCTACGTTGCCTCCCGATGTGATCGCAACAATCGTGGCCCTGTTTGCCGCGGACATCTCACGAATCAGCACATCTTGGCCAAATGGCAACGAGAACGTACGATCCGCTCCTTCGCCTTCGCTGTCGTTGTTGAATCCGGCGGCCACGATCACCGCGTCCACCCTCGCCGCCAGTTGTTTTGCGGCATCTGACACCATCTTCGACTGCTTGATGATTCCTACCCGCAGCCGTCCGCCAACAAACGAATCGACGAATGTCTCGCCCACGATTTTGTGCGGCCCCATGCTCAGCTGCAACACCGTGCCTTCCTGAAATGCTTTACACAGCTTCCAATTGTCGAAAAGCAGTTTGTCGTCGACGTACAGCCGGTATCCCCCGCCTTCTCCCCAGCCCTGCGCAACCACTTCATATAGACCAGCCTCGGATGCGACAAAATATCCGCTCCAACGCCTGGAAATCGGCTTCGGCTTGGCATTGAACAATTCTTCCAGCGATTCTGGGTCAAGAACCAGGTCGTCGAACGTTGTTCCGGGTTCGTTCAAATGGTGCACTACCTGTGTGGATTCAGGCTTCCCTGAAAGCTCCGCGTTCCGAAAGATCTCGAGCTTCAGACCTGGCTTGCCATTTTTTGTTTGCGTTACGAACTTCGTTTCATCCGCGGCAGCAGCCACGCTGGGCAACCCCGCCTCGTAAAAAACATTCACGGATGGCCCCAGCAATGTGCTGATTCCCTGCAGTGCGCTGACTGCCGCGAACGGAATCACACGAGCGCTGCCCGCCCCCACCGGTTCCCCGGAATATGCGTCGGGCCCAACCACCAGCACCGCCTTGATTTTCTTTTTGTCCAGCGGAAGCACATTACCGTCATTCTTTAGCAGCACCATGCCCTCGCGCGCCGCCTGCAACGCTATTTGATGGTTCTGCTCGTTATACGTCGAAATCGAAAGATCGTTTTGCGGTCGATCCAGCCAGCCGAACCGCTCCGCGGTCTGCAGGATGCGACGAACCTTTTCGTCAATCGTCGCCTGCTTGACACGCCCATCCGCGAGCGCCGGCATCAGATTGCGGCGATTCATGAACGCTCCCGTCGGCATTTCGATGTCCAGCCCGCCGTTGGCCGCGGCCACTCCATCGTACGTTGCCACCCAATCGGACATCATGATGCCCTCAAAGCCCCATTCCTTGCGCGCGATCTCCGTATTGAAATACGCATTCTGCGTGGCGTGTTCCCCATTAATCAGGTTGTATGAATCCATGATTGCGCCGACATGCGCTTGCTTCACCGCCGCTTCGAACGAGGGAAGATAGATTTCACGCAGCGTCCGTTCATCGATCAGCGAATCTGAATCGTGCCGCAAGTACTCGGAGTTGTTGCCCAGGAAGTGCTTGATCGTCGCGGAAACCCCTTGCGACTGCATTCCCTTGATATACGCAACCGCGATCGAAGACGTCAGGAACGGGTCTTCCCCAAAATATTCGAAGTTGCGGCCATTCAAGGCCGAGCGGTAAATGTTCACGCCGGGTCCCAGCATGAAATGAATCCCGCGGGCTCGCGCATCCTTCCCAATACCCGCACCGGCCTTCTCGGCAAGATCGATATCCCACGATGCCGCGAGGTTGATGCCAACCGCATATGCCGTTGACGGAAATCGCTCATTGCTGCGCACGCCAAACGGCCCGTCGGACATCTGCAAGGCCGGCAGCCCCAGCTCCGGAACCGCGCGAATCGCGAATCCCGTGCCCCCGATGTAGTCAATCTTCTGCTCCGGCGACATCTTACTGACATACGAATCGGCGCGCTTTGTCGCCTCCGCGCTTGTCGTCGCGGGTGCCTGCGCAAACGCCGGCACGCACACCAACAGAATTACCACCAGAGTCAGAGCTCTTCGCATGTTCGGTATCCTTTTCGTTTCCGATTCTCTTACTGGAGCGAAGATACTGGAGTTAAATTCGTTTTCCGCCGCCCCTGGGAGGCCGGAAAACGCAGCTGCTGAACATTTCTCTGCCCTTAATAAGGATCAAAGGGCAGGCCGACATAATTCTCCGCAAGGCTTTGTGCTGCTGCCCGCGAACTCGTAACGTAATCCAGCTCCGCCAACTGCCGGCGGCGGTCGAAGCTGTTTTCGCCGTGGAAACGGTGCAGCATCGAAGTCATCCACCACGAAAAGCGCTGGGCCTTCCAGACGCGTCTCAGCGCGATCTGCGAATAGCGGGCCAGAAGTGTCATGCTACCAGATTTATAGTGCTCCGTCAGTGCGTGCGCCAACACTCGCACGTCCGCCGCCGCCAGGTTCAATCCCTTCGCTCCGGTCGGTGGCACGATGTGCGCTGCGTCTCCCGCCAGAAACAGCCGCCCAAATTGCATCGGCTCAACCACAAAGCTGCGCATCCCCGTTACGCCCTTTTGCAACACCGCCCCGCGCGTCAATCTCCATCCTTCTACGCCTAGCCTCGCCTCAAGTTCCTCCCAGATTCGCTCGTCCGGCCACTGCCCCAGATCCTCTTCCGGCTCGCATTGCAAGTACAGCCTGCTGATTTTTGGAGATCGCATGCTCAGCAGCGCGAACCCACGCTCATGATTCGAATAAATCAATTCCTGCGAAGAGGGCGGAGCTTCCGCTAAAATCCCCAGCCAGCCAAACGGATATTCCCTTTCGTGTGCGGTCAGCACGCCCACGGGAATGCTGGGCCGGCAAATCCCATGAAAGCCATCGCACCCGGCGATGAAATCACAGATGACCTCGGCATCCTCACTTGCTTTTCGGTAGCGAATCCGCGGAGCGCGTGAATCCAGGTCCGCCACGCTCACATCTTCGGCTTCAAAAACAATCTCGCCGCCTCTCGCCAGTCGCGCGTTGGTCAGATCTTTCACCACTTCGTTTTGCCCGTACACCGTGATGCCGCGCCCGGTGAGTTCCTGGAAATCGATGCGATGACGCCGGCCAAGAAAGCTCAGCTCAATTCCATAGTGGACCAGCCCCTCGCGCTGCAACCGGTCAGCCAGACCCAAGGCCGCCAGCATCTCCACCGTTCCCTGTTCCAGAACGCCCGCGCGCACGCGCTCCTCCACATGCTGCCGGCTGTATTTTTCAATGATGACGGAATCAATGCCCTGCTGCTGCAGCAGGTGAGAAAGGATCAGCCCTGCCGGGCCCCCGCCCACAATGCCCACCTGCGTTCGCATCGCGCTCCTGTGGAACAATCACAAATCGAAAAAAACCGTTTCGTCCGCGCCTTGCAGGTTTACATTCCACTCTCGCAGTTCTCTGTTGTTGCTTATCGCCCGGGCCATCAACGTTCCACGCCGCCCTGCCTCTACCTTGCGTAGCACATAGTCGCTTTCGTTCAGCGGCTCCTCAGGGAAATAAATTCGCGTGACCAGCCGGATCAGAAGCCCCCTCGCAAACACAGATACCAAAATGTGTGGGGCCTGCCGCGTTCCATCCGGCGCGCTTACGGAACCCGGTTTGATCGTTGAAAAGCGAAAATTTCCGTCGTCGTCTGTCGGTATGCGCCCAAATCCAAAAAACGCGCCTTCACCGGCCTTAGCATCGAGCTCTACACCCTCGGTATATTCGCCCGTAGCATCCGCCTGCCACACTTCCAGCACCGCGTCCGGAACAGCCTGTCCATCGCCGTCCAGCACGCGTCCTTGAATGGTCACTCGCTCTCCGCTCACTCCCGGTCCCGCCAGTTCGCTGCGGTAGAGCGCACCGCAGCCCAACTGAAAGTACGGCCCCACGGTTTGGGAAGTCGTCGCTGGCAAACGCAACTCATTCCTCCATCGGCGTGGCTTCGCGTCCACGCAGCACGACATCAAAGCGATACCCAAGCGCTTGTTCGGGAATCGTCCTCTCCCAATCGAAGACCGAAATCATCCGGTCGCGCGCTTTTTCATCCGCTACGCAATTGAAAATCGGATCCCGCAGAAGCAAAGGATCGCCAGGAAAATACATCTGAGTGACAAGCCGCGTGGCGAATGCCGGCCCGAACAGCGAAAAATGAATGTGCGCTGGCCGCCAGGCATTGTAGTGATTCCGCCAGGGATATTCCCCCGGCCGAATCGTCACAAACTGGTAGTGCCCTTGCTCGTCCGTAAAAACCTGCCCACAACCGCTGAAATTCGGGTCCAAGGGCGCGTTGTGTTGATCCACCGCATGCAGATAACGGCCCGCGGCATTCGCCTGCCAGATTTCGATCAGTGTGCGCCGCACAGGACGATTGTTTTCATCTAGCACTCGGCCGCCTACAACGATCCGTTCACCCAGCGGTTCGCCCGAATGTTGCCGCGTCAGATCAAAGCTGCCGGGTTTCGCAACACCCGAAGCAAAGATTGGTCCCGTTACTTCCGAAATTGTCTGTGGCAAAGGCACCAATGGCTTGCTGGGCGCGCGTTTCAGCGAAGATGCATACGGCGGGTGAAGCGGTTCTGGCTGCGTTCCTGGCAGTGCGCGTAAGTAGCGTATAGACTCGCTCATTGTTCGCGTCGCGGATTCCCGCCTCACGCGCGAATCCCGCAACGTCTTTCATACCTTCTTTTCCCATTCCACACAACTCCCGACGGGTTATTTGGAACTCCTTCTCAAGTGGATCGGGTGCGAGCGATCGCGAGGCCGCGCTTGTCCCTTATCCGATCGCGCTCGGCGGGCAATGCGAGCGTGCGCAAAGCTGAGCTCTTGAACGCCGTGTCTGCCGCAACTCTTCCACAGGAAACAACAACTAAGCCGACCGCGGCTGCCGTGGTTGGCGGCGGGCAATATTCCCCTAACGTCGGCCAGACTTACCCGAATCACGTCTATTGGGGCGTGGCGCACGTCCACACCGGTTTTTCCTTTGACGCAGGAATGTTTGGAGTAACGCTCACCCCCGACGATCTTTTTCGCGTAGCCACAGGTGGGGAAGTCATCATGGACAACGGTGTGCAATTCAAACAGGATCGCCCGTTGGATTGGGTGGCCATCACTGACCACGCCGAGTACATGGGAATATCCGATCAGATTCGTAGCGGAGATCCCGCGCTGCTCGCCAATCCACAAGGCAAGCGCTGGTACGAAATGTCCAAGACTAGCCCTCAGGAAGGGGTCAAAGCCGCCATCGAAGCGGTCGTCTCCATGCAGTCCGGTAAGCCAGTCTTCGACGCGAGCAAACTCACGGCCTCAGCTTGGGCGCACGCCACCGAAGCAGCCGAGAAATGGAACCACCCGGGCGTATTCACCACGCTGCACGGCTTCGAATGGACTTGCGCGCCTGGCGGCAACAACCTTCATCGCACCGTGATTTTCCGTGACAACGCGGGCCACGTAAATCAGATCGTGCCGTTTTCCACCTTTGATAGCCAGGACCCAGCGAAGCTCTGGGAATACATGGATATGTACGCGAAGAACACCGGAGGGCAGGTGCTGGCTATCCCGCACAATGGCAACCTCAGCAACGGCATGATGTATTCGGCGGAGACCTTCGACGGAAACCCAATGGATCGGGCGTATGCTGAGGCACGGGCCAGCCACGAACCATTCCTGGAAGCCACGCAGATCAAGGGCGACAGCGAAACTCATCCCTATCTCTCGCCGAACGACGAGTTCGCTGATTTCGAGCGTTGGGACGTCAATTTCAACAAAATGGAGAAAGCGCAGAATAGCGTTCTTCACGGAAACTACGTCCGCTCGGCTCTCAAGCTCGGATTGGAGCTGGAAGCCCAGCTTGGCGCCAATCCTTACCACGCCGGCATGATCGGCGGCAACGACGCCCACGTGGGAGTAGTTACCGTACGGGAAGACAACTTCTTTGGTGAGTTTGCCAACGGATTGCCGTCGCCGGACCGTTGGAAAACCCCGCTCGCTATGATCAACAACGACCCAAAGAAAGGGCCGTTGATGTCGGTCTGGAATGAACAGGCTGCGGGACTGGGCGGCGTATGGGCTAGCGAGAATACTCGTGAGGGTATTTGGGACGCACTCAAGCGCAAAGAGGTTTACGCCACCACTGGCGATCGACCCACCGTTCGTGTGTTCGCAGGCTGGGACTTTGCTCTGGCGGATCTGCATCGTCCGGACTTCGCAGAAAACGGTTATGCGCATGGCGTGCCGATGGGTGGAGACCTGAAGTCTGCGCCAACGAGCAAAGCGCCTGCTTTCCTCGTTCGCGCTATGCGCGACCCCGAAGGCCCCAACCTCGACCGCATTCAGATCATCAAGGGTTGGCTGGACAAGGATGGCAAGTCGCAAGAGCGCATTTATGACGTCGCCGTTTCTGGCGGACGAAAGATCGGCACGGACGGGCGCTGCAAAACCCCGGTCGGCAACACGGTCGATATTCCGAACGCAACCTACACCAACACAATCGGCGCTGCTGAGTTGGCGGCGTATTGGAAAGACCCGGTGTTCAATCCTACTCAGCACGCGTTTTACTACGTGCGCGTGATCCAAATCCCATCACCACGTTGGACCGCCTATGATCAGAAGCGCTACGGCATCAAAATGCCGGATTATGTTCCGATGATCGTCACCGATCGTGCCTACACTTCGCCCATATGGTATAAGCCGACGAAATGACTAGGCTCGTTGCTAACTCCAGGCTGCTCCGATGCCGGGTCGGTCGACACGCAAGTGTTGTGATGCGCGTCACAAAGACTGTACATAACAAAGCGAATAATGATTACAATTCTGCAAATTTACGGCTAGCGGTCCGATTTCCGCTTTAGTGGTTCGCGGTGACGCCAAATTTCAGAAAATTCCGAATACAGGAGATTCTTCATGCCAAGAAATTCACGCTACGTGTGGGCCGCGATAATGGCGGTTTTTCTGGCGACAAGCCTTATCTCGATAACCGCCGCAAACACACCGCAGCCCGCACCCGCGCAGTCTTCAACCGCATCGCCGCAGGACAAAGCGAAAGCATGCAACGACCTCGCCGACAAGAAGGGCCTAAAAGATAAGGATCGCCAGACTTTCATGCAGAGCTGCCTCAATAAGGCCGCAAACACCGGGTCCAGTGCCAACGTTAGCGAGCAGGACAAAGCTAAAACCTGCAACAGCCTCGCGGATAAGAAAAACCTGACGGGCGCCGATCGTCGGTCGTTTGTGAAGGATTGCATGAAGAAAGCCAATCCCCAGTAGGTTGGTAAGGTGACTCTGAACTTTCCGCGAACAACAGCAAGTCTGTCATCGCTACTTTACGGGCCGAGAAAATTGGTGGGGTAAACACTGAGGAGAGCATAAATGAATCGCAGCGTGGCAATGACCAAGGGGAAGCAATTAATCGCCGGTACTGTTTTCCAGATCAGTAGACGCCTGGTGATGATTGGTGCGGTAACGCTCGGAATCACCCTTCCGGCTATCGCCCAGAATCCTGAAATTCAAGAGAAGCTTGCAGCCGTGAAGCAAGTCGCAGCGGAAAACAAGCAGAAGATTCGTCAATATCAATGGGTCGAAACAACGCAGCTCACGTTGAAGGGTGACGCAAAGCCCCCGACGAAGAACAGTTGCCAGTATGGTCCCGACGGAAAGGTACAAAAGACTCCGATCGGCCCCCCGCCGGAAGCACCAAGTGGTGGCAGAGCGAAGCAAAAGCTAATCGAGAAGAAAAAAGAGGAAATGAAAGATTACATGCAAGACGTGAAGGCCGTCCTCGGCCTATACGTGCCACCCGACCCTCAGAAAATGCAGGCAGCCTTCCAAGCAAACAAAGTCTCCTTGAACCCTGCAGGCGGTTCAGTGAACCTAATCTTCACTGATTATGCGCTGCCTGGCGACAAGATGACCCTCACGTTTAATACTGCCACTAAGAAAATCACCGGCTTGGACATCAATACCTACATGGGGCAGGAGAAAGATAGCGTGACGTTGCAGGTGCAGATGGGCAGCCTGCCCGATGGTACCAACTATGAACAGCAAACAGTTCTCAACGCAGCCGCTAAGCAGCTGGTGGTAACAACAACAAATTCCAATTACCAAAAGCTGGGCGCGTCCTAAGGCGTCAGGAGCGCAGAGAAATTATTTAATTTGTATTATTGCCTTCATCGGGAAAATTGCTGTTGAATCGCCTTACAATCACAACGTTGCGCTCGCAGTGGCAGGCTAGGTCCCGATTGCGTCGCGTACTCATACAAGTGCCTGTCACTAGTCAGAAACGCGTTCGAGGAGGTCACTGGCGACGTCCGCGAACCGGACTTCGGGCTCGTTTCGTAGGATTCACATCTACGAGTACGCTGTTTCACGGGACTTAGCACGTACGGGAGCCTACGGCCGTGTCACGGAACGGTATTTCCATTCCAACTTTGCCGTGCCGGGAGAGACCTCAATACCAGAATTGTACGCTGCTCGGACTTGGACGGCGGCGCCTATGACTACATTCATCTCGGAGTCCGAGACGTTTTTGAATACGCCGAATTGATCACGGACTTCTTGCATAATTGATTGTGCCAGCCTCAATCTCAAACGGAGGAGGTACCCATGAGATCCCTAGTCGCTGCTTTATTGGTTTTCTCCGTCATCGGCCCTGCGTTGGCGCAAGACGTTGCCGAACCCAAGACCGGGATGAAGTTTGTCGTGAAGGACGGTGACACTTCGCTGTTGGGAGTTGGCCTACGCACAAAGACGATCGCGAAAGTTAAGGTGTACGCCATCGGTCTGTATGTGGCCGACTCCGCACTGACAGGACCGCTGAAAGGCAAGGCGGGCAGTGCTGACCTTTACCACGAACTCGTCAATGGCGACTTCAAGAAGAAGGTCGCGCTGAAGTTCGTGCGCGATGTAAGCGCGGACCAGATCCGCGAAGCCTTCCGCGACTCACTGAAGGGAGCAGGAAACCAGACGGAGCGATGGATTGCCTACTTCAATGATGTACGCTCCAGCCAGGAAATCATAATCGGTTGGGCGCCAGGAGTTGGGCTCGAAACAAGGGTGGCAGAAGCGGACAAACCAGTGATAAACGACAAAGTGTTTGCGTCGGCCGTCTTTGCGATATGGCTGGGTGACAAGCCAATTCAGGAAGACGTCAAGAGAGACCTGGCCGCTCGCGCCGCCGATTTAATGAAATAGGTTGCGCGAGACTCACGTCCCACATTCCATCCGGACTTCCATGATAGGTCTTCGTCAAGAGAAAAAAGCTCTCCTGACGCGTTCGGGAGGCGCGCGTGAAAAGTTTTTTCAAGTTCTTCCGCTCGCGGTTTTCGCCTCTCGGCGATTGTTCCTGCTCGATGCAGAACCAGACATCCATTTGCTGTCTCAGCCACCAAGGCCTCCACAGAAGATTGAGTTAGTGAGCTCCTGCCAGGGAGCTTGCGCTCCGTCGCCCAGTCCGGTTGAGGCGAGACCTGGCAGGCCGCGTGCCGAAGAAACTTGATTGTTTTTTGCCGCTGCCGTTTTACGCTACGGCGCGGCCCTCCTGTTCCACGACAAGAAAACCCTCCTGGCGGCGATCGATGGCCATCAAATACGCCACCAGCTTCCGTGCCACCGCCAGGGTTGCGCGATTGGCATTTCCTTTCTGCTTGGCCTGGTCATACAGTTGCGCCAGTGCCGGACTAAGTCGCGGGGCCATCTTGGCGGCCTCCACCCGCACGGTTTGCAAATGCTTGTTGCGCTGCTTGGAAATCGGAGTCCGCTTGCGGATGCCTGCGGAACTCTTCTCGTCGCCACACAGCCCGCAATAACTGATGGCCTTTTTGATCGAAGAAAAACGCTTTACGTCACCTACTTCGAGCGCCCAGGTTAGTGCCGTGATCGGGCCCACCGCGGGAATGGTCATCAGTCGTTCCACGCGTTGCGCCAAGAAGGGATCTCGCTCGAGTGACCGTACCAGCGCACCTTCCGTCTTCCGCAAACGAACCAGCCCTCCCCGGCACTGCTGCAAGAGTCGCCGCAGGCTCTCGTCGATGTCCGGGTTGCTGGTCAGAAGCTCTTTGAAATAGCCCGTATGGTGCAATTTCTCTTGGTTATAGGTCACGCCGGCTTGCATCAACACACAAGAGATCCGATTCTTCAGCTGCACGGCTTGCTGCACCAGCAGATTGCGATACCGCAAGGTGCGCCGCCGTTCGCGAATTTCCGTCGAGACCATGTAGCTTTCTGGCAGAAAATCACACCGCAGGGCGTCACAGATCTTGTCCGCATCGATCCGATCATTCTTCTTTTTTGCCACAGCGATGGCCCGCAGCATCAGTGGATGGGCCACTTTCAGCGCCGCGGCGTGGGGCTTCAGATGATCGTAGATCCAGCCCGTGAACATGGTGGCTTCCATTGCTGCCATCCACGGCCCGGGAAGCGTTTTCATCCACACGTCCAGGTCGTAGCGCGTGGCAGCAATCTGGCCTTGCGCGTGAATTCGACCGCTCGCATCTTTCACGCAGTAACTGATCAATTTCTTGTGAACATCTAAGCCGATGTAATACATACTTTCCATGGGGAGCCTCCTTGGTTGTCTCTGAATCAGCGGGGTCGCTGAGTTCAGCTTTTGTACACCAAGCGCTCCTCCCCGACCTATACATTCAAACATCTGGTCTCTCCTCGAAACCTGAGAATTGCCGGCCGCAGTAAATGTTCCCGTGAACCACGCGTCGACCGTCTGAGCTGGCGGCGTCAGGCAGCCGTAATGTTACCTAATGACCCGTTCAGAAGTTGAAGCTACTACCGCCCAGTCCCGGGCCATCTCAATCTTCGGACGCACATCTGTCGCTGTAGTAGAATCACTCTTTCATGCCAGCCGTCATCTACCTGCGCGTCAGCACAAAGAAACAGGAACAGCGGAATGAACTGAACCTTCCAGCCCAGCAGAAACGTTGTGAGGATTGGTGCAGGGCTGAAGGAGTCCCTGTATTGAAGGTTTTTTCCGCCGCCGGTGAATCTGCATGGAAGACCGAACGCCCCACCCTTGACGAAGCCATTGATTTCATCAAGCACAGTAACGGCAAAGTCACTCACTTCGTAGTTCAGGACACCACCCGCTTCAGCCGCAACGATGAGGTGCGGGCGGTTGCCTGTGCAGTCCTGAAAAAGCTTGGCGTGCGTCTCATCTCGGTTGACGAACCCATGCTTGACGATTCACCCAGCGGGAAGCTCACTGGCACCATACTGGCCGCCCTTGGCGGGTTCTACTCAGACAGTCTTTCTTCCCGCGTGCGCTACCGCTTTCAAGTTAATCGTGAACAAGGCCAATGGCTGCACATGGCACCGCTAGGCTATCGCAACATCAGACAGGATGGAATCAAGACCATCGTGTTTGATGACGCTGCACCCCTTGTGCGCCAGTGCTTTGAGATGATGGGCACGGGTGGCCACAGTTCAGACCACGTTCGCTCCTTCGTCACTGCTGCTGGTCTGAGAACGAAAAAAAGCCGCAAGCTCACCCGGCAGACATTCAGCTTCATGCTGAAGAATCCTGTCTACTGTAGTCTGATTGTCCACAAAAAACAGGTCTACAAGGGAAACTTCACCCCTCTGGTCTCAGAAGAACTGTGGCACAGCGTTCAGGACACACTTCGCGGAAAGAAGAAGGCGGTGCCAAAGAAGACTGTTGACGACAGCTTCCCGCTTCGCGGGTTCGTCAAGTGTGGCTACTGCCGGGCCAAGCTTACGTCTGGCAACGCCAAGGGCAGAAGCAAGACCTACCCGCGCTATTGGTGTTGGAACAAACAGTGCAGCAATCCGGTCCGCGTGAGCAGAGAGAAGCTGGAAGCTGACTGGTCGCGCTTCCTGGAAGGCATGCAGCCAGCGTTTGATGCGCTGGTGAACGTTCTGCCAGTTCTGGCAAAGGCCAACGCGCACAAACGAATTGAGGACGCAGAGCAGAAGCAGCGTCGCCTTGCAACGCAACTGTCAGAGAAGAAAGCACTGCGCAATTCACTGATTGAATCGAAGCTTCGCGGTGAACTCAGGCAGGAAGAGTTTAGAGAAATGGCTGACATGATTGCCCATGACATTGAGGGCATTGAGGCCGCTCAGCATTCGTTCGTTGCAGAAGCAGAGGCTGCGTTGCAGTTGACTGCCGATACTTCGCGCACCACGATCCCTGCCAAAGCTCTATGGGCCAGTGCTCATTTGACTGACAAGTTGACGGTTCAAAATGCCCTCTTTCCTGAAGGAATTCTGTACCGCACGGATATCCGCTTCTTTGAACCACCCGATGACACGCTGCAAGCTATGGTATTCAGGATACTTCTAGCAAACGCGGGGGATCCAGATTGGGAAGAAATCGAAAGTGGTCGGGGCGAGTGGATTTGAACCACCGACCTCCTGGTCCCGAACCAGGCGCTCTAGCCAGGCTGAGCCACGCCCCGACAATCGGCGCAAGCAGCAGGAAGCTCCTCACGCGGGCTTTTAGAATAGCACAGGCCAATGCACGCAGCCACCACGGAAGAAAACCGTAATTCCCTCGGCTGGCACCGCCAATCGACAAGCCTGAAAGGCAAAAACCGCCGGAGAGATCGCTCTCTCCGGCGGCAAAGCTGCAACGAACCTAGAACTCGTAGCGCAATGCGAACTGCATTACGCGCGGCTGATTCAGCAGCGAAGTATAGTTGCCAAAGGTCGGTCCTTGGTACATGGCGATGTTGGCCGTCTGCACGTTGAAGATGGGGGTATTCGTAACGTTGTACACCTCCCAGCGGAATTGCAAGCTCTGTCCATCAGACCAAGGCATTGTCCACCGCTTGGCTAACCCGAGGTCCAGTCCCCGATAGCCTTCGCCGCGGATCTGGTTGCGCGCGCCGGAAAATCCCGGAAGCGCCGCGGAGAAGCTGGAGAGCGCGTTGGCTCCATTTGCAAAAATGCTGATTTGTGGGTTGCCGTTCCCATCGATGACCGCGTGGTGGCCGTTACCCGTGTTGGCGTGGCCGGTCAGGTTCGCGTTGCCCGTCAACTCCCAGTTGGTCGGAAACCCAAATACGTTTCCAACGTTGACGGGGAAGCCGCTGGTCATTCGGAACAATCCGGTTAACTGCCAACCGCCGATCAGCGCATTCAATGGCTTGCTTACATCGTGTCCGATGGCCTTTCCTTGTCCGAATGGCATGTCCACGATGAAGTTGGTATTGAATTGATGGCGCAGGTCGTAGTCGGAAACTCCGCGCAACTGGTTCGGTTCCCAAGCGTTCGTGATCGCTCCTCCAAGTCCTCCTCCGAACGCCCCAACTCGTAATGCATCCGAGGAAAGATCGATGGACTTGGAATACGTGTAGTTGGCGTCAAATTGGAATCCATGAATCATGGTGTGACGAACCGAAAACTCGAACGCGTTGTAGCTCGTCGTTCCCACGTTTCGCCACGCATATAGCGATGAATACTGCGGGTTGAAGAAGGTGAAAGGCCCGTTCGTTGGGTTGTACAGAACGTTCGGCAGATTCGCATCCGGAATCCCGCCCGCGCCTGACTGGCCATCCAGGATGGATAGGGCTGTCGTCTCATTTGTAGAGTTGCAGCTAAACAGGTCATACGCTGCCTGCAACGCACTCTGCGTGCTTCCGCCCGAGCAAATCAGCGAATACGCTCCGCCCGGTTTCAACGGCTGAATGATGTTCTGCCAGTAGGTCGCTGTGGGTCCGACCGTAGCCGCATTGATTTGCGAGGTTGGCACATTCTGGCGGTAAAGTTTCGCCAGCGCTCCGACCGCGCTGTAGTAGTCGATCCCCGTGCTCTTGTCGACGAAATTGTACGGCTGCGCAACGTCTTCTTGAGCCATCAAGCGGTGGCCCAGTCGTCCAACGTATGCCGCTTCCACCGAAAATCCGCTTTTCAACTGACGCGACATGGACAGATCCATGGTGTAGGCATACGGCGTCTTGATGGTGTTATCGAGCCCCCAAGCGATCGCGAATCCGCCGGTGTCAAGTGTGCTGGGGAACGTTTGCGGGAATTGACCCGGAGGCGCCGGCAACAAAATTTGGCCGCCGTTTAGGTCCGTAGCCGGAATCGTGTGCATGTCGGTCAGCCGTGGAGAACTGTTCACGGACTCGCTGCCTGCGGGATTGCTCAGAGAAGTGCTCAGGCCGAAGGCTCCGTTCTGATCAAAGGTGTTAATCAAACTTTCGCCCACGTTGTCGTAAACCATCCCGAATCCACCGCGAATGGATGTCCGCCCAGCTCCCCCAAAAAGCGCTCCCAGGATTCCATCGGATTTGGCCGGTGCCCACGCAAAAGCAAAGCGTGGCGCGAAATCTTTGTAATCCCAGTTGTAGTATCCCGGCTTGCCACCGTTTGCTGGCCCGGCAAGGTCAAACGAGATCGGTGCGTCGGCGCTGGATGGTATTCCGTTCTTCCAGTTCGATAAACGCTGATTGAACCAAGCGCCCAGGTTGGGCGAAGGTGCCACCTGCAAACCGCCGGTTTCCCACGGAGGAGAAAACAGCGAATATCGCAGCCCAATCGTCAAAGTGAGTGTCGGTGTGGCTTTCCACGTGTCTTGCCCATAAATCTCATAGCGGTCCTCGGCATAATGCCGCGCTACCGGGGCTCCTTGCGGTTGCACACTTCCATCCTTTAGGTAGTTATACGAAGCATCCACTTCCGATACGAATCCCAGTGCATTCGCAACGGCAAAGTCATAATTCAGTCCGAAGGTGTCGCCGTTTACCGCAGGCAGGCCGACAAACGTGGGATTCAACGGTGAATTCGGCGTCGTCGTGATCCCTCCGGTATCTAGCCACGCCGAATTCACGACCCCGTCGCTGAACGACGTGCCGAAGTTGGCGGTCGCATCGCGCACGATTCCCACCACTCCACCAAACTGGAAGGTGTGTCTTCCATGGCTCCAGGAAACATCGTCGGAAAATGTGTTAATCGGCCGCTGGAACTGCTGGGTCCGTGTGATCGCTCCGTTTTGGTCGTTCAAGCCTCGCAAAATGATCCATTGCTGGTTCGAATTGCCGATCTGACCCACGCTTTCACGAATGAAGCCGTACCGGAAGTTATTTACGATCGTGTTCGTGATCACGCCGGTGTATCCGACGATGATCCCCTTGTTGTAATTCACCAGGCTGTCTTCGGGAGCCTGCCCAGGCAGAAACTGCGCTCCAGGATTGCTCACATTCGCCAGCGCGCCGGACACCGAGATTCGGTGCTTCCCGTCTTGCGTCACGTTGTAGTCGATCTTCGCGATGTACCAATCCTGAACCAGGCTGATCGGCGAACTGAACACATACCCAAGTGTGTTCAAGCCGTCGCCGCTGGCGGCACTGTTGGCGTGCGGCCAATATCCACTGTTAAAGAAATTAATCACATTGGGATTCACGCCGATTCCCAACGGGTCAATCGCCTTTATGGCCGACGGGCTTAACGCATAATTCCCTGGCGCCACCGTGTACGATTGGCCGCTGAGGCCCGTAACCGTTCCTCCAGGGCATTGCGATGCATTCGTGCACGGATACTCTACGATTCCATCCCGCGCTGTATCCGACGGTACGACTGTGTTCACCACTTGTCCTTCTGATCGCCTCGTCCCTTCATAATTCGCAAAAAAGAACAGCCGGTCTTTCTTGATCGGCCCGCCCACCGAACCGCCAAAAATGTTTCGCACCAGTTTTGGCGCCTGGTTGCAGTCGATTTGGCTCAACGGAGTTCCGTTGGCCAGGCACGTGTTGATTTGTGCCTGCTTGTTGAAGTAATCGTTGGCGCTGGTTGCCGTGTTGCGGTTGTACTCATACGCGGAGCCATGGAAATTATTGGTTCCGCTCTTGGTCACCAGCGAAACCTGCGCGCCTCCGCTGCCCCCCTGATCCGGGTTGTAATTCGTTGTCGTAACGCGAAACTCTTCCACCGAATCCAGCGTCACGGGTAACACGGAAGTGAAGGCATCTCCGTTTCGGTCGTTTACCGCCACTCCATCCAGCGTTACGTTGCTCTGATCGCTCCGCGCTCCGTTTACCGCCCCGCTCCGCGTGTCCACCATCGTGTTAATTTGCGGATTATTCCCGATGTACACCACACCGGCCTGCAGCGTCAGCAAGTCCGGCACGTTGCGGCTTTCCATCGGCAGTTCTTTCACCTGCTGGTTATTGAACGCCACTCCCAATGAAGCGTCCGTCGTGTTAATCGCCGCGGCCTGCGCCGAAACTTCCACCGTCTCGGTGTTGGACCCGATCTGCAGCGTGACATTTTCTGTTGCGGGCGCGTTCACCAGCAACTCCAGGTTCCCGTGGTCATATTTGCGGAACCCGCTCATTTCAACCGTCAGAGAATACGTGCCAGGCGTAAGAGACGTGAACTCATATCCCCCGCTGCTGTTTGTCGTAGTGTCTCGATGTAGGCCTTGAGATTCACTGGACAGAGTTACTTTCGCTCCCACGATCGCGGCGCCCGACTTGTCGAGCACCGTGCCACGGAGCGATGTAGTACCAGTTTGCGCGAGAGCGAGAGTACCGCCTAAAAACAGAATAATCGCAGCAATAAAGCTACGTCGCATGGAAGCCCAAAACATGGACAGCTCCTTTACACTTATAAATTCTCGACTCTTATGTAATTTAGGTTCGTGAAGGACTTGGACTCTGGAGTGATTTCTCCAATATAATCCAGCGCGCGCGCAGGCTCTCGTCACCCCGTCGTTTCGAGATCCTGTGTCCGACCCCACTAACCCTACCCGATTGGGTTAGCATTAAAGACCTAACTCGCCCCGGTGTCAATACGGTTGTATTGATTGCCTCAAGAAGACGTTTGAATACTGGGATTAATGTAAATGTCCGAGAACTTCTAGCCTAAATGCAACAATTTAGCTTGCGTTATCGCCGCAAACTCCCGGATCGGCCCTAGAATCGCCTCAGTCACTTGTCCATCAAGGCGCACCAGTGATACGGCCTCCGCTCCGCGGGTAGCTTCGCGGCGACCAAGTGCAAACGTAGCAATATTGACACCGTGCTTCCCTAGCGTCGTGCCCACGTGCCCGATCACTCCCGGCTCATCATGATTGCGCAAATACAGAATTGTTCCGTCCAGCTGCGCTTCCAGCGCGATCCCGTCGATTTGAATCACCCGCGGCGTGCCGTCGTGCAGCACCGTGCCTTCCGCCGTGAATCCGCTGGCTTCTGGCCGGTCGGGTAGCGCGGAAACTTCCAATGTGTGTGGGAAACCGTGTTCGCGCCGCCGCGTTTCCTCCTCCACCGTCAGCCCGCGACCTGCCGCCACCGCCGGCGCGTTCACCACGTTCACTTTTTCGTCCAGCACCGCGTTCAACAACCCCGCCAGCACCGCGCTGCGCAGCAGGTGCGTTCCCACCTCCGACAATTCGCCCGCATACCGAATCCGTATTCGCGCAGGACGCATTGCCGCCGCCTGCGAAACCAGCGACCCCAGTTTTTCCGCCAACGCCAGGTACGGCCGCACACGTCGATACTGTTCCGGCGAAAGTGCCGGCAGATTCACCGCGTTCTTGATGATGCCCTCCGCCAGATAATCGCGCACCTGCACCGCCACCTGGATGCCCAGTTCCTCCTGCGCCTCGGCCGTGGAGCCCGCCACATGCGGCGTCGCAACGACATTTGGCAAGCCAATCAGCGGATTGTTTTTCGGCGGCTCTTCCGCGAACACATCCAGCGCCGCTCCAGCCACGTGTCCGCTCTTCAGCGCGGCCGCCAGATCGGCTTCGTTGATCAGTTCGCCGCGCGCTGCATTAATGATGCGCACGCCTTTTTTCATCTGCGCCAGGGCCGCGGCATTGATCATGCCTTGGGTTTGCGGACCCACCGGCGTGTGCAAGGAAATGAAGTCGCTCTCCGCGAATAACTTTTCCAGCGGCACAAGTTCCACCGAAAGTTCGCCCGCCGCCGCTTCGCTCAGGTACGGGTCAAACGCCAGCAACCGCATATCAAATCCCGCGGCCCGAATCGCCACCTCGCGCCCAATCCTGCCCAGTCCCACCAGCCCCAGCGTTTTCCCGCGCACCTCGGCACCCGACGACGACTTCTCCCACTTCCCTTCCCGCATCGCAGCATCGAATCGCGGAATCTGCCGCACCAGCGACAGCAGCAGCGCAATCGTGTGTTCCGCCACGCTCACCGAACTTCCACCTGGCGTGCTCATCACCAGGATGCCGCGCTTGGTGGCCTCATCCAGATCGATATTGTCCACGCCCACCCCCGCGCGCCCTACCACGCGAAGATGCGGCGCCTTATCCATCAACTCCGCCGTAACACGCGTGGCGCTCCTCACGATCAGCGCTTCGGCATCCGCCAGTTCCCCCGTCAGAGACTCCTTCGTCGTCTGTACGATGTTCCAGCCCGTATTTTTCAACAGTTCTACGCCGCGCTCGCTGATCTTGTCTGCAACGATAACTTTCATGGCTCCTCGTTTTCGGGTAATCGCCGCACTTGCTCCCTCAGCGGTCTCTTCCCGTATAGTGGAAACTATCCAAATTACTGTGCGTTTCGCGGACTGTCAATCGCAACAAACCATTTCACTTCATCAGAAATCCCGCGAGCCGCCGCTCGCCTCTGTTATAGTTCAAAAAAAGGAGTTGGACATGACTCTTTCCGAGCAGATTCAGAAAGACATCGTTGCGGCCATGCGCGCCAAAGAAGAGCTCCGCCTCAGCGTCTTACGCATGGTGAAATCCGCTTTTCAACTTAAGGAAGTGGAGAAAAAACGCCCACTCGACGAACCCGAATCCATTCAGTTACTGCAAACCCTCGTTAAGCAGCGTAAGGAATCCATCGATCAGTTCGCCAAGGGTGGTCGCCAGGATCTCGTCGACAAGGAAAACAAGGAACTCCTCGTTCTTGAAGCTTATCTTCCCGCCGGCGCCTCCACTGCCGAAATGGACGACGCCATCGACAAAGCCATTGCCTCCACCGGCGCCACTTCCATGAAACAAATGGGCGGCGTCGTGAAAGCCGCAAAAGATTTACTCACCGGCAAAGCCGTCGACGGCAAAGCGCTCAGCGACCGCGTCCGCGAAAAACTTTCCAAGCTAACCTAAGTGGCCGCCTTCCGAGGCGGGTGTTGTAGTGGCCGATCTTTAGATCGGTTCTTGGGTTACTCTTGTATTTGCATTTTCTTGGGGTTTGCGTCTGCAGAGCTTGTGGAATGGCCTTGATCTTGCTATTCCGAACGGAGTCCGCGGAGTGAGGAATCTCTCCCGGTTTGAGCCGCTGAGGCCGTCGACTCTTGTCACTTGACGACGTGCATTCCAATCAACTGAACCACATGCCCCTGCCACAACAGATTCCGCTTCGCTACACCGAAGAAGACGCCGGCTACGTCAGCATGCGCCCGGTCGTGAAGCAAACCTTCCGCCTGAACGAATTAGCCGACATGGTCGTCAGCGTCACCGGCAAAGACGCCGCTCGCGTGCAGCAGATTTTCCGCGCAGGAACCGTCGTCTACAACGGCTACCGCTATTCTTGGGACTCCATCCCCGCCGAACTCGCCGAAATCGAATCGCTGCTGCGCCCTTTTCCTGACGACGACCCCGCTCGCCCTTTCCGCCCGGAAGACGCAAAAAGCGTCTTGTTCGAAATCGGCGGCGGCGCACAACACAACGTTGTCGAGATTCTTCGCAGCGACGCCGCGCAGAAAAAACTCTTTGCCAGGAACTCGCCTTGGGATGTTCTCGTGCAATGCGTCCGCGAGCACACTGCACGTTACGAAAAATATTCCCACGCCCGCAAGGCCGACCTCTACCGCATCACCTTGCCTTTTGAAACTGGCCAGAGCCTTCTAGCCGCGATGCTCGAAGTGGCTCCTCGCGGCCTGCGTTATCGTTGGACCACCTTGCGCCCGCCCGCAGTAGTCGTCTTCGTCTGCCCGCGCTAGCCGGAAATTTTCACGGGAAATTTTTATGCTTTGCTCAAACACGGCAACTCAAGTCATCCTGACGAGCGCGCCTTTTGCGCTCGGAAGGATCTCAAACGACCCGCCGCGCATAACGTCGCGGTTGCAATTGCGTCAAAATTGTTCTCGGTCATTCGCTTCCTGAGCGCAAACGAGACGCTGTCATCCTGAGGCGCGCGTCGCGCGCGCGCGAAGGATCTCAACCCACACACCATGCATGACTATCGACTGTTTATTTACCCGCCGGCTTCAGCACCGCGGTATTTCGTTCGTCGCCAACGATGGCACGGTAGAAACTCTTTAGTTGGTCAAGCTTGTCCACCGGCACGCTTAACTCTTTGATCTCCATCGTTCGCGTGTAGATCAGCACATTCCCTTTTGCTTCCGTCTTGCTGTGATAACTCGCAAAACTGTAATCCGCGTCCACCGGCGGCGGCAGTTCATCCACCGTGTAACCTTCCGGAAGCTTGATTTCGTAGCTATCCACATTTTTTGTCGGCCCGTCGAACTCCACCGGATACTTGCGTGGCTCTTTCTTCTCCAAAATGTCGCTCGACCAGTTTCCCAGCACCCGCGGCCGCACCAGCAGAAGATCTCCCGCATTTTTGCCGTATTTGTACGACGTGAAGGAATACATATACCCGAAGGGCCGGTCATGGACATTCAGGTTGGCGACACTCGCGGAATTGATCTGGAAAGTTCCCAGAGAATTCGACAACAACGACTCAATCGGTTTAATCCGATCGGTATCTTTCGTCGCGGCTCGCAACGCGTAACGCTGATTCGCTGCGTTGTCGCCCTGGCGAACCTCGTTAACTTTTCCGCTCAGTGTTCCGTCCGCAGCCAGTTCCAGCACTCCCGCTCGATGATTTCCGCTTGCGGAAGGCGGAAGCTTTGGCACCTGAATCAGGTCACCGCCGTCGTCGGTAACCAGCAACCCGTAATTCCCCTGCAGGTGGCCTCGCAATTGTCCGAATGGCGTCACTTCGCTTGTGGGATCGAAAATCAGTAGCCTGCCCAGTTTTGGATGATCGTAGATTGCCACCAGGGATGGGTCACTGACATTGTCGGGCAACTTGATGCCCATGATCTCGTGGTTGAACCAATACATGTTTGGAGGCGTTTCCGGCGTCACCGCCCCTCTTTGCGTATTGATGTCAAGATAGTAGGAATCAACGCCGATCTCTTTCAACATCGCGCTCATTAACGTGACTTTATCCTTGCAGTCGCCGTAACGGTGCGCAAAAACCTCCCCGGCCGCATGTGGCTGCCATCCGCCGATTCCCAACTCAATGGCCACGTAGCGGATATCTTTCTGCATGAATGCTGCGAGCGCTTGCATCTTCCCCAATGTCGTCGTCGCGGATGCCGTTAGTTCCGTGACTTTCTGCTTAAGCTCAGGTGAGGGATCGCGCCGTCCCTGCAGCAGACCCGATTCCCAGTGGGCCATCTCCGTCCAATTTTCGAATCCCTTCTTCCCCGATCCACCGGGTGGAAAAAATGACACGATCATTTGCGCCGCAACGGCACGCCACGGAGGCATGTCGTCCTCTTCACGAATGCCAGCCAGGTCCGTTACTACCCATTGCCATTGATTTGTGCCCGACGGCGTGGGTTGAATCTCCCGGTGATTGATCCAGCTCGCCTTATACTCCCACCCTTGCGGCAGTTGCAGGGTATAACGCGCCTCGCGCACCGGGTTCCGGCCCTGAAAGTGCCACCAGTCTTGCAATATGAACGGCTTGCTCTCAATCTCAATTTCGTAGCCCACCACATTCCCAGGGTCTGCCGCGGGGATTCTCAGAATGCGATCCCTCACGTCCGAGATCAATTCCGAAGACTCGACCCCAGCTAAAGAAACGTCCACCGCTTCTCTGTCTTTAACCTCGTAGTCCTTTCCTTGCGCCGGAATACACCACGCTTTCATTCCGGTGATCTTGCGATTGGAATCAAATTCCGCATACGCAACACCGTAGTCGCGCCCGCCCGGCCTTAGAATTTTGTACGCGCGTCGTTCGATGATCTTTATCTTGCCTTCAGATTGCACCGCCGTCACATCCTCGGAGTACAACGTGATGGCATCGGTCTTCTCATCATGCGGTGGAAGTGGCGCGGTTGCCGCCGCGTGCAACCACGCGGGAGCATCCCCAGCCACCGCTGGCGAAGGCCACAAGAAACCGCCCCACAACGCAAGTGCAGCGGCCAATCCTGCCTGCCGCATCAGTTTCAGGCTATTTGCCGGCCGAAGCGCTGACCGGCTGCAGCACAATTTGTTGATCATCCTGAGTCCTCACCATCTGATAGAAGTTGCGCAAAACCGGATACGAATCTTTCGGCACGATCACTAAATCGCTGCGCAGTTCCCGCCGCATATGCAGCAAACCCTTCTCGTCCTCCACGCTGAGTTTGTAATCTACCGCCTTGGCATCCTGGTCTACTGGCTTGGGCAAACTCGCCGCTTTCCATCCCAACGGCAGGTCGACCGTAAGATCATCGACCTCCTTGTACGGATACTCGAAGTACACCGGATGGATCCTGTCCGCATGCTCAAACAGATGCTTCTCGTTGGCCGAAAAAACGCTCGCGGGCAGCAAAACCTTGCGCCCTGCGGCAGAAGCGAATCCCGGAACCTTCAGGGTGAACTCCGCTGCCAACCCTGACTCCGAACTTTTCCAGTTTGGTTGGCTAACTAGATCCACTTCGCTTCCCATGGCAATGGATTCTTTCACTTCGTCTTCCAGTGACTTTTTCCGGTTCGCGTCGTCCTCGTTGCGTTCTTCTACACGCCTTCGCATCGCCGCTAGTCCCGTCCACGTCACCGTCAGCTTCCCTTCCAGTGAGCCATCCTCCAACAGCTTTAGATCCCCCTTGTGCTCAACGCGCGATAAGTCGCTTTCCGGCAACGTCGTGAAGATCCATTTCCCGCCTTCCTTGTCGAGTTTCAGGCCAACTACATTTGTCTCCATCCACGGCAACATCCCGAACGGAGTAAATTCCGCTCCCGGGTCGAAATACAGTTCCTTCCCGTCGACCTTCACCAGAACTACGTTGGCATTCAGCTCCCGGCTGTTCAAACGCTCCTTACGAAAGAAATATTCGCCGCGACCCGACACCAGGCACGGATAAGCCTCAACACCCGCGGCCCTCGTTAGTCCCAGAAACAGCCACGTAATCCCCCAACCGTTCCCGTACTGCTCTTTCCACATTTCCTCTACATTCCCGGGAAGCTTCAGCTTTTCTCTTTTTTCCTGTTGCTCCGTCTTGCTCACCTCATAGCTCAAATTGCGCAGTTGCTGCGTGCGCGCGTAAATCTTTTGCAATTTCACCATCGGAGGGTCGCTTGGCGATACAATTTGCGCCACCGCTTGCTCCATCGCCTTCCGCTTGTTTACGAATTCCTCCACCGATCCATTCTGTTTCTTCCCGAAGTTGGCCCAGTACTTATCTGGATTCATTTCCATGCCACCTTCGCGATAAATGAAGTTGACCCGGAATTTCAGCTCATTTTCCGGAGGCATGTAATCTTCCGTCTGGAATCCGGGAATGTTGTCGGCCTCCATCCGGACTACGTGATCAGGACCTTCTTTTGCCGCCGTTGCTCCGGCGGGTAAGCCCGCGGGCGAAACCCATTGCACCGACCAACCCTCTCCCGCATAAGGCTTCAGGCTGAATTTCGCATGCTTGGTGAAAAGTTCCTCGCTCAGAATCCAGCGTGAATTGAATATCTGGTAGTCGGCGAAATCGTAATTGAAACGGTACTCGATGATGCTGCCCACCGATGCTTCGGGCATCGAGAAGGTCTTGGCCAGATATTTCACCGTTTTCGATTTCACAATCGTGTTTTCATAGATTCTTCCTTCGTAATTCACGATCGTTCCATCCGGCCGGATCGTTCTCGCGCGAATCCGGCTCACCCGGTATCCCTCTTTTTCGAACGGAATTTCTATGTTGGCGTACTTGCGCCCTTCTTCCGTCAGGATCTTGATCCGAAGATAGTTGTATTCCGTCGATGCGGTTCCTTTGTCATCCCGGTCTACCTGGCGATATAGATAGATCGCCGGCGACCCCGGCGCCTTTGGCTCCGCGGTCATCTTCAACTCCGCAGGATCTACCGGCAGCCAGTCATCACTCGCCTGCACCAGCCGCGACGGAACAAGTACGAACGCAAGAAACGCTGCTCCCACCACCACCACCAGGGGAAACGCACAACGTCGCATGAACATGACCTCTCCAATCCAATTTCCTTTAGATTGCCGTCAGGAGGGAACACACGCGGAGCGAGCTACAACTCGTGCGAGCTCTCGGACGGGCGGTGCCGTTAGCTTTCACTGTTGACAAGCTTCTAACCTAATTACAGCCGACAATATCTTTCGTACCTTCCCCTGTCAAGAGGACTGCCGTTACTCTTAGTTCTCTTATCGGGTGGCCTACCCTTTCGCTTCCCCGGTTTCGCGAGTGGGCGGGTTCCGGTCTTCGGTACCTGGGTCTTGGGAGGGTTCTCCCCCCTCACACGGCAGCAATTTCGTCCCGTCGGCTGGGAAACAGAACAACGGGAAATGACTTTGGGTGCCGCACCATTTGAGTTTGGTTCGTAGAGGGTGCGGGTTTAAAGTCACCTTCACCTCGCTCGCGCGTTCGAGCTCCATCTCGTGGAATACCCACCATCACTAAGGTTTCCCCTTGACAGTTTATTACTTATTGATTATTATAATTCGTTGTGAATTATGGAGACGTCCACAAAAACTGAGCTCGCATCAACAGGACGAGTTCGCGACTTGCGCATAACGATCAAAAATGCCGTGAACGAGCGTCCTCGTAACTCGTGCAGAATGAACACTTCCGTATGTGTTCATTCTAAAGGCCTTTAAACCGTTTAGAATGAACACATACAAAAAAGCGATATTTTTCTGGTAGTCCTCTTATCAACAGTCCGATTTACATGATCGCCGTCGGCGGTGCTGGCTCGTCCGGACGCCCCGCGTTCGCCAGCGGTACGAAAATCATCACAACCACGAGCATCGCCAACGCAATCAAGGGCGCAATCCACAAATCTCCCACAGCCAGATGCGCCAGCCTCGTATCGGCATGAGGATCGTGCGCCAGCCTTCGGGCAATCACCGACGCTACGCCCAATCCACACAGAGCTTCGCCGGCGATTAATCCCGATGCCGTCAGCACACCGGCATTGTCCACTCGCGCTTTCTGCGCGTCATTCAAGTTGCGTTTATCGCGCAGGCGGTCAGTAATCCAGCGAATCACGCCGCCGACGAACATCGCGGAGGTTGTTCCCAGCGGCAGATACATGCCAATCGAAAACAGCATCACGCTCTTCACTTGCAGCAGGATCATCACGATTCCCAGCAGCATTCCCACAATGATCAGCGGCCACGCCATGTCTCCGCCAACAATGCCTTTCGATAGCATCGCCATCAGCCCGGCCTGCGGCGCCGATAACGCTGGGCTTCCGAAGTGATAAGCCTTGTCCAGCACCGATAGGGGGAAGAACAACACCAGCGAAGCCATCACCACCCCAAGCAAATCGCCAATCTGCATCTTGGACGGCGTGCCGCCAAGAATATGTCCCACTTTCAAGTCCTGCAGCATTTCGCCGGCAACCGCCGATGACACGCAAACCACCGCGGCTACTCCCAGCACTGCGGCAACGCCACCCGCGCCGGAAACTCCCAGAGCCACCATCAGCAGCGCGGCAATCACCAAGGTGCAAAGCGTAAGCCCCGATACCGGATTGTTCGATGAACCGATCATTCCCACCAGATTCCCCGACACGGCCGCAAAAAAGAATCCGACCACAATCATGACGCCAGCCGCAACCAGCGCGCCGGTCAGCACCTTGGAAGCAGAGAAAGCCCCCGCGCTGCCGATGAAGTAGTGATAAAGCAGAATCATGGCCACGAACACCACGCCCACTCCCGCGAATACTCCCTTCGCCGGCAAATCTCGCTCGGTGCGATCCGTCGCTGCGTGCGCTGCGGCGGACTTCTTCAAGTCAGAGATCGCCCGGCCCATGCCCATGGCCAACTGCTTGCGCATGCGGATCAAAGTGTACGTGGCGCCGACCAGCATTCCGCCCACCGCGATGGGTCGCACGATTGAGTAGTAGATTGCTCCCGCCAGTAGCGGCCACGAAAGTGTCTGTCCATCCGGTTGTGCTGCCTGAATGTACGGACCGACTGTGAACGTCAGCAGCGGAACGAGCAAGCCCCATGCGAGCACTCCACCGGCGAAGTTCAGCGCCGCCAGCCGCGGGCCGATGATGTAACCCACGCCCAGGTAAGCGGGGCTGATGTCTGGAGCGGAGAAGAACGTAGCGCCTCCGGTTATGGTCGTCGCAACGCTCGGATTCGTGCTGGTTCGCAAAAGCAGTTTCTTGCCCAATGCGCTGATGTTCGCGCGAAACGTATTGTTCGGGGAAAACACGTTCAGGGCGCCTAGCAGAAACATCAGCGCGCCGAATCCCATGTTGGCGAACAGAATCTTCGCCGCCTTCGCCCCTTGTTGCCCGGCCTTATGAATCTCGGAAGCCGCCACCGATTCGGGGTACGGTAATTCCGGGTCCTCAACCATTACGCGCCGCAGCAGCGTCACGAACAGAATCCCCAAGGTGCCGCCGATCACCATCAGCGCAACCGCTTTCCAGTACTGTTCGCCCGTCAGCCCCGGCCACAATCCCGCGATCACGAATGCCGGAATCGTGAACACCGCGCCCGCGGCAACCGACTCTCCGATCGACCCGATGGTTCGCGCAATGTTTTCTTCCAGCAGTGTTCCCTTCATCAAACGCAGCAGCGCCATGCTGATCACCGCCGCGGGATAGGTTGCCGCGATCGTCATTCCGGCCTTCAGACCCAGATAGGCGTTCGCTGCTCCCAGAATCACCGTCATCACCAGTCCCAGCAACACGGCACGCAGCGTGAATTCCTTCATCTTCATATTGGTGGGAACGTAAGGCTGATGTTTCGGGGGACCGCCTGGACCAGGGGATTGCGTGTTCATGCGTGAACCTCGCAACTACATTGTTGGGTTGTTGTTGCTAACTGTGGAAGACAACGCGAACGTTAGCATGCCGTTCAATGCGTCCGCAAGTACGGATGCATCAATGCAGTTGATTTTAGGCGTCGCGCAGGAAAATCGTTTCACAACGCCTCAATCCCTCCGATGGATGTACAATGGTGCCACTCCCGAGATCACAATCGATATCCCGGCGTAGCACGGAGCACGTGATGATGCCTGCACTCGCAAACTTGCAACCCGAACAGTTATGGAAGCACTTTGACAAATTGGCCGCCATCCCTCGCGGCTCCACGAAGGAAGCTGCCGCGCGCGATTATGTTCGCGGCGTGGCCGCAAAGCTGGGGCTCGAATCCACGCAAGACCCTGCCGGAAATTTAGTGGTTCGCAAACCCGCTCGTCCGGGACGCGAAGCAGCCCCAATGACCCTCTTACAGGGTCACCTCGACATGGTCTGCGAAAAAAACGAGGCGACGGTTCACAATTTCGACGTTGATCCCATCAAAGTGGTCAGAGATGGCGACTGGCTCAAGGCCGACGGCACCACCCTGGGCTCCGACAATGGAGTCGGCGTGGCCGCGGCACTTGCCGTTATGGAAAGCACAGACATTGCCCACGGCCCTCTCGAGTTCGTTTTCACGATTGACGAAGAGACCGGTCTGACTGGCGCCTCCGAATTCCCGGCCGGCGTGCTCAAGTCCAAATATTTCCTTAATCTTGACACCGAAGAAATCGGCACTTTGTGTATCGGTTGTGCCGGCGGCCTCAACACCACAGCGCGACGCAAGGTGAAGCTTGTGCCCGCGGGCTCCGGCGCGGCGTTGCGGCTGAAAGTTACCGAGCTAAGAGGTGGCCACTCGGGTGTCGACATCCACCAAGGCCGCGGTAATGCCCTGCGCATCATGGGTGGCGTGCTTCAGGACGTGCTTGATGGCCTTCCCGCGCAACTCGCAGAAGTCAACGGTGGAAGCGCGCATAATGCGATTCCCCGCGAAGCTGTCGCTGTCGTAGTGCTGGACCCTTCCCGCGAAGGCGAACTGAAATCGCTGCTCGTCACCGCCCAAGCCAGGTACCAAGCCGAATTAGGCGGATTTGATTCCGGATTGCAGATCACTGTAGGAAAAGCGGAACCTCCGAAAATGGTTCTGGACTCCGCAGACGCGAAACAAACCGCGGCGTTACTGGCAAGCATGCCGCACGGAATTCTTGCCATGAGCCCCGATGTGCCTGGCCTGGTGCAAACGTCAACGAATCTAGCGACCGTTAACACCAAGGGTGATCTCGTCGAAATTGTTACCAGTCAGCGCAGCGCGATTGCCAGCAGCAAACAAGGAGCCGCTCGCATGGTGGCCACGATCTGCCGCCTGGCGGGGTTTGAGGTGGAGCACACTGGCAGCTATCCCGGTTGGAAACCCGACCCTAACAGCGACCTTGTTCGCAAGCTGCAGGAAGTCCACACCAAGCTTTTCGGAAAGCCTGCGGAGTTGATCGCCATGCACGCTGGCTTGGAGTGCGGCGTGATTGGTGAAAAATATCCTGGCATGCAAATGGTATCGTTTGGTCCGACGATCGTGGATCCGCACAGCCCCAATGAGAGAGTGCAGATTTCCACCGTGGAACGTTTCTGGAACTACCTTAAGCTCGCGCTCGAACAGCTGTAAGTAGGAACCAAGTCACTCTAGCGTTGCGGGAACTTCACAGTTCAACCCGCGCCTTCGTCGCGTGAATCGGGCACAGTCCTTGGCAGATTCTGACGGCTAGATCTTGAACTTCGCCGTCAGTTCCTTCAGTTCGCCTGACATTTTCGCCAGCTCGTGAGCTGCCTTCTGGGAATCTCCCGCTCCGTGCGAGGTGCTTTGCGCCGCCTCCGCCACCCCGGAGATATTCTTGGTGATCTCTCCGGAGCCGCGCGCCGCTTCGGTCACGTTGCGGCTCATCTCGTTGGTCGTGGCATTCTGCTCTTCAACGGCCGAAGCGATGGTGGCGGAAATATCATTGATCTGGTTGATGATTCCACTGATGGTGCCGATGGCTTCCACCGAATCCTTGGTATCCATCTGGATGGATTCAATCTTCCGGCTGATGTCTTCGGTGGCTTTGGCGGTTTCCTTGGCCAGTTCCTTCACCTCGTTGGCCACCACGGCAAATCCCTTTCCGGCTTCTCCGGCGCGCGCTGCCTCGATCGTCGCGTTCAGAGCCAGCAAGTTGGTTTGCTGCGCAATCGACGTGATGACCTTGATGACTTCGCCAATTTCGGCGCTCGATTGCCCCAGTTTGGTCACGGTCTGATTTGTTTTCTGCGCTACGCCTACGGCTGAACTCGACACCTTTGCCGCTTCCGAAGCGTTCTTGGCAATGTCCTTGATGCTTGCGCTCATCTCTTCCGTCGCCGTCGCCACGGTCTGCAGATTCTTGTTCACCTCATCGGCCGCCACGGTCACCACGTTTGCCTGGCTGGAGGTTTCCTCCGCGTTCGCGCTCATCTGCTGGCTCGTAGCCGTCAATTCTTCAGCCGCCGACACCAGTGAACCCGTGGTGTTGGCGATTTGCAGGATGGCGGAATGCACTTGCGTGCTCAGTTTATTGACCGCTTCACCAACGTTCTCGAAATCTCCGGCAAATCGGCTATTCATTTTCGCCGTCAGGTCGCCGCCGGCCAACTTCAAGATGGTTTCTGCCACGGCGTTCAGTGGCCCAATCACCGCGTCCAGCGTGCTGTTCACGCCCTCCACAATCTTCCGAAAATCTCCTCCATGCTTTCCGGCGTCAGCACGCGTCTCCAGCTTGCCCTCTACTGCTGCTTTAGCCAGCATGTTGGCGTCCGCCACCAATGTATTCACCGCCTCGATACAGGTGTTCAAGTTGTTTTTGATGGTGTTGAAATCGCCATTGTAGCTGTCCGAAATCTTGGCCGGAATATTTCCTTTGCTGATCTTGTCCACATAGTCCGCCGCCACGTTCAACGGCCCAATCACCGCGTCCAGCGTACTGTTCACGCCTTCCACGATCTTCCGGAAGTCGCCTCCATGCTTTCCGGCGTCCGCGCGCGTCGCCAGCCTGCCTTCGACTGCCGCTTTGGCCAACATGTTGGCGTCTGCCACCAATGTGTTCACCGCATCGATGCAAGTGTTCAGATTATTTTTGATGGTGTTGAAATCGCCGTTGTAACTGTCCGTGATCTTGGCCGGAATATTTCCTTTGCTGATCTTGTCTACGTAATCCGCCGCCACATTCAGCGGCCCAATCACCGCGTCCAGCGTGCCGTTTACGCCCTCAACAATCTTCCGGAAGTCGCCTCCATGCTTTCCGGCGTCCGCGCGCGTTGCCAGCTTGCCGTCTACCGCTGCCTTCGAGAGCATCCCAGCATCCACTACCAATGCGTTCACCGCATCACCGCATCCAGCGTACCGTTTACGCCCTCTACGATCTTTCGGAAGTCGCCGCCGTGCTTGCCAGCGTCCGCCCGCGTGGCCAACTTGCCCTCCACCGCCGCCTTCGAAAGCATCCCAGCATCACCAACCAATGCGTTTACGGCATCGATGCAGGTGTTCAGATTGTTCTTGATGGTGTTGAAATCGCCGTTGTAACTGTCCGTGATCTTCGCCGGTATATTTCCCTTACTGATCTTGTCGACGTAGTCTGCGGCCACGTTCAACGGCCCAATCACCGCATCCAGCGTGCTGTTCACGCCCTCGACTACCTTGCGGTAATCTCCCTGGTGCTTGCTGGCATCGGCTCGCGTTGCCAGCTTGCCTTCCACCGCCGCCTTCGACAGCATGGCTGCATCCGATATCATTGCGTTGAGCGCGATCTTTTCCGCAGTGATGTCCCGGAAATAGTTCACCACCTTATACGGCTTGCCGTGGGCATCAAAAATCGGCGTGTACGCGTACGATATCCACAGTTCTCTTCCATCTTTGGTCCAGCGTCTTGCTTCGCCGTCTTGCGGTTCCCCGCGGTTCAGTTTGGCCCATTGCTCCCGCAGCGCCGATTTGTACTCCGCGCTTTCGCGCGTGGTTCGATCGATGAGAGTGCTGATGTGCTTACCCACGAGCTCTTCCCGGCTGTAACCAAATGTCTCTTGGTACTTGTCGTTCACCTCGATGATCGTACCGTCCAGTTTGTATTGCCCTACCGGCTGAGCCTTGTTCAGCGCGGCAATCTGCGCCGCATAGTCGGCGTTCATTGTCTCCAGACGCAACTTCTCCGTCACGACTTCCCAGGTAACCATCGGGCCAAGATAATTATGCTCGGCGTCATACAGGCCTTCCGCGACAAGGCTCAGGGTTTCCGGCCCGAGCTGCATGGTCGCGTGGTAAGGCAGGCTCTTGGGATCGACCACCAGCTTGCGTGTGGCCGCGGGATTCTTGTGGAAGAAGTCGATGGACTTCCCTTCGATCTCCTCCAACTTGCAGGGCAGCAAATGCTCCAGCTTCTTCAAGGTTTTCTTTGATGCTTTGTTCAGGTAACGGATCACCAGGTCCGTGTCTGCATACATGACATTGATCGGTACGTTTTCAACCATGGGGCGAAACAGCTCCGCATACTGGCTTACTTCTTCCACAGACTCTTGCATGTGTCTGCGGTCCGCGTGTTCGCTGAACTCGTCCATCGTCGCTACAGCCGTTCCCCCGTGATGTCCATTTCGTTTGCTTCTCATTTGCCGCTCCCTTTAGCTGCGAACTTGCTTTGCACCTTCCAGCGAGTCGCGAAATCCGTTTCTGCAACAATCCCTAATCTGCATGATCACACCGGGGAGGAAATCCCATGCTCACTCGGTTTAATTCGTCTTTCGGACGCTCACTTCTTCTCCGCTGACCACTCGTTCCGTGTCCAGCACCAGCATCAAGCGGTCTCGCAGTTTGTACACGCCACGCAGCAGCTCTCGCGCTTGTCCCTGCATAGTCTCCGGAGGCCTTTCAAAAGTTTCTTCGTTCACTTCCAGAACGTCGCCAATCTCATCCACCAGAAAACTGACCGCGCCATCGTCGGTGCGCACCACCACGTTCATCGGCAACTGGCCCTCCGGGCGATCCGGAAAACCCAGCCGGCGGCGCAGATCAAACGCCACCACGATCTGACCGCGAAGATTGATCAGCCCGCGAATCACCGTGGGAACCAGCGGCACTCGTGTCATCTCCTGGTAACGAATCACTTCCTGCACTTCCTGCACCGGCACCGCGAAAAAGTGTTTGTCGATAAAAAATGTGCAGAATTGCTGTGCGGTGGCCAAGGTCATTGCTCCTGAGTGGCAGTTTGGTTTTCGAAGAACGTGGGTATGGCCGCGCGGATCACGCCGTGTACATCCAGAAGATCGGTGACATGCTGTTGAATGATGGCGGAGCCAAACAAGCCGTCGCGCTTGGTGGGTTGCTGTCGAACAAAGGATTCCTCCACAATGTCGAGAATGCGATCGACCACCAGTCCAACGCTGCGTCCTTCTTTCGAGTAGACCACTACCTGCGTCATGGCGGATTCATCACTGGCACTTTTCCCGGCTTCCAGCTTCAGCACCTCCGCGATGCGAATCAGCGGCATGATTTGCCCGCGATACTGCACCACTTGGCGCGCTCCGGCATGCTCGATCTTTTCCGGCTTGAACTCTTCGAGCCGCGCCACCAGAGAAAGTTCCATGGCCATGCGCCCGTCGGCGCCGCATTGGAAGAGCAACATGGTTTGCTTTTCGCTGCCCGCCGTCGCCACTGCGGCCGCTTTGTCTGTCATCGGGCGTTCGCGACTTTCGCTGACCACATTCGCAGACTGCGCCAGCCCCAGCACGTCGAGAATCAGCGCTACGCGCCCGTCGCCCATGATCGTCGACCCGGCAAACGTTTTGATTCCTTTCAACTGTTTGCCCAACGGTTTCACCACGATTTCTTCGGTGTCGTTGATTTCGTCCACGACCAGCCCGAAATGCCGCTCGTCGGCTTGCAGCACAACGATGTTGACGACAGCCGTCGCGGATTCTTCGCCGGACGCCGGCTCCGCTTGCAACTCCCGGTCCAGGTACACCAGTGGCAGTAATCGCCCGCGCAGGCGGTACACCGGCAATCCCTGAATCAGCTCGATTCGCTTCTGCGCTTCTTCGCCTTCCAGCCGCACCAATTCCAGCAAGCTGATTTGCGGAATGGCATAACGCTCGCCCCGGTTCGTCACAATCAACGCAGGAATAATCGCCAGAGTCAGCGGTATTTTCATTCGCACCGTGGTGCCCGCTCCCAGCTTCGATTGCACATCCACCGTGCCGCCAATTTTGTCGATATTCGTCTTCACCACATCCATGCCCACGCCGCGACCCGATACGTTGGTCACCTTTTCCGCGGTCGAAAAGCCCGGCAGAAAAATCAGGTTGGCGGCTTCCCGCTCGCTCATCTTCGCGGAATGTTCCGGCGTAATTACGCCTTTCTCCACCGCCTTGCGCCGGATTTTCTCCAGGTCCAGACCCGCGCCATCATCGGAAATCTCGATATTTACTTGCCCGCCCTCGTGATACGCGCGCAGCAGCAGTCGCCCTTCGGCAGGCTTTCCGGCGGCGATGCGCTTGTCGGGAGTTTCAATGCCATGATCGACGGAGTTGCGAACGATGTGCGTCAACGGGTCTTTGATCGCTTCGATAATCGTCTTATCGAGTTCCGTTTCTTTTCCTTCCATCTCAATGCGCACTTGCTTCGCGCACGACGTGGCCACGTCGCGGACGGTTCTTGGGAACTTGCTCCAGATATTGCCGATGGGCTGCATGCGCGTTTTCATCACGCCTTCCTGCAGCTCTGTGGTAATCAGGTTCGGACTTGGCGCAACAATTCCGGTATCTTCCGTGCGTTCGAATATTGCAGAATCTGGTTTCGCGCCAGCACCAGTTCGCCAACCAGGTTCATCAGTTTGTCCAGCAGGCCACATCCACGCGGATGGCTCCGTCGGCCGCGCTGCCTCGCCCCGCTTGTTGCGCTTGCGCCGACTCCGAAACTTTCTGCGCATTATTGTCGCTGGGTTTTCCGGCGACGTCCGCGACATCGCGCGGCACTTCGTTCGATCCAACTGGCTGAGTTTCCAGCTTTGAGTCGGGTGCATCACCTTGCGTCGCTTCGCCTTCGGCTGGCAGTGGTGGTTGCTCTTCCACCGGTGCCGCTGGAGCGCTAGCCGATTCATGACTCTGTTCTGCAGGGTTGGCTGCGCTGTGCTGCAGCCTCGTCAGCGACTGGACCAATTCCTCGTCGTTGCGCTCGCCCTCACTGCCGGTTACGTCGATGCTTTGCAGCATTTGCCGGATGGCGTCGACCATCTGCAACAAAGCAGTGGTGATCTCTGGCGTTAACGCGATTTCTCCATCGCGCAGGCGGCTGAGCAGGTTCTCTCCGACGTGCGCCACCGATTCCAGTTGCGTGAATCCCAGAAAGCCGCACGTGCCTTTGATGGTGTGGATTGTTCGGAAAATGCTCTTGACCAGCTCCGGATTTCCCGGATCGCTTTCCAACTTCACGAAGTCCTGATCCAGGCGGTCCAGGTTTTCTGAGCTTTCTTGCAGGAATTCTTTTGTCAGGTCGTCCATAGTCCAACGTTTCGACGCTTCGACGGCTAAGCGCTCAAACGAATGTGCAATTCCCGAGCCACAAAACAGCGGCTAGGATTGGAGCTTTCTCACAGAACGGCTGAAGATACTTCCCTATGTCTACAGCTGGCGTCTCCGCTTCTGCTTGTTGTGCTGCTTTCCTCTGATTCCCTAACCCGTGTTATTCCTTACTCTCTCTAAATCTTCGTGGGCTTCACAACGGACAATTGCGCTTCGGAACATTTCGGCCCGGGTGTGTTCCACCTTGGCTCTGTCGAATCAGCGGTCCCAAATCTGTATTCTTATGCCAGTTCGGCGCGTGGTCGTGCACGGGTCCCGCAAACAAGTTAACGAAGTTCGGAGTCTTCAGGGGCTGAAGCCCGATTTCATTCTGAGGCCTTACGCCGGGGCTGAAAGCCCCGGCCTCCTAAGGACAAAGCAATGAACTTCCGGGACAACAAAGTAGCTCCGGCTTTTTTTGACTACTCGCCTTGCACCGCCGTACACTGACTGTCATGCGTACGACGTTCGGCGCACCGCGAGTTCGCTTTGACTGGCGCAGCTTCATCACCCCCGCCGTCAAAATCCTTGTTTTGAGTTGTGCAGGCGTGTTCCTGCTTCAGACCTTAATCGCGGAGCTTCTGCCTCCTGGCTGGACATCCTGGTTCAATCATGCGTTTGGACTGGTGCCCACAGGCGTCATTCCTGGCCTGCGCATCTGGCAGCCTTTTACGTACATCTTCCTGCACGGCGGCCTTTGGCATTTGCTGATCAACATGTTGATGCTGTGGATGTTTGGGCGGGAACTTGAACTGGTCTGGGGCAAGAAACGCTTTCTGAATTACTTTTTCGTCTGCGGGGTCGGCGCGGGACTGATTACGATTCTCGTAAAATTTGGGCAATATTGGGGCCACACTCCTCCGGAAATTCCCACTATTGGAGCCTCGGGCGCCATCTTCGGCATACTGATTGCGAACGCCATTCTTTTTCCCGAGCGCCAGATCTGGCTGTTTCCTTTGCCAATCAACATCCCCATGCGCCCGTTCGTAGCGGTAATGGCGGCCATCGAATTTTTCGGCACGATCGATCCACGCGGCGATGGTGTCAGTCATTTTTGTCATCTCGGTGGCATGCTTGTGGGATGGATTTATCTGCGGCGCAGTTCGTTCCTGTACCGAGTGCGCAACGAAGTAGCCGACTGGAAATATCAGCGCAACCGCAAACGCTTCGAAGTTTTTGTCAACAAGAAGAATAAGAGCGAGCCGCCTTCGCGCCCCGATCACTGGGTGAACTGAATTCACCAAGAGTCTTAGGTTTTAAGTTTTAAGCGGCTGTCCACCAACCAAACACAGCAGACACGCTGTCATCCTGAGGACCGCGCCGTTGGCGGGCCGAAGGATCTCAACCGTTGTTGTTCGCTAGCGTTTGAGGACGATCAGCCCCGACGCTGCTTTATCCCAGGCTTCCAATTACGTGGAATTTCATGAAGTTCGTCGTGCCACGGAGGCCCATCGGCGTTCCGGCCACAATCCCGATAACGTCGCCTTTGCGCACCAGCCGTTCTTCCAGCAAACGGTTTTCCGCAATCATTGCCAGCCCATCAATTTTCTTGATGTCGGATATGGTCCGCGAGGTAACGCCCCACAGCAATGCCATGCGCCGCCGCGTGTGCGCTTCCGGCGAAAAGGCGACGATGGGCACCAGAGGCCGGTAACGCGAAACCAGCCGCGCCGTAAATCCGCTGTGCGTGAAAATCGCAATCAATTTCATGTGCAATTCGCGCGATGCGTGGCACACCAATTCCGCCACCGTTTCCGGCACTTTCAACTTTTCCTGCGTGGCCGGGCGAGGATATTCGTGAATACTTTCCTCAGCCTGCTCGATGATGCGCGCCATCATGCTGACTGCCTCGACCGGATATCTTCCGGTCGCCGTCTCCGCTGACAGCATCACGGCATCGGAGCCGTCAAAAATGGCATTAGCCACATCCGAAGCTTCGGCACGAGTTGGACGGGGATTCTCTGTCATGGATTCCAGCATCTGGGTGGCGGTGATCACCGGACGGCGGAATTCGCGCGCGCGGGCGATGATGTTCTTCTGCACCACAGGCACGCGTTCCGGGTTCATTTCCACGCCCAGGTCCCCGCGCGCCACCATCACACCGTCGGCAACGCGCAAGATCTGTTCCAGGTTTTCGATGGCCTCCGGCTTTTCCAGTTTTGCGATCACCGGCGTGTCTTTTTTTGCCCGCTTGATCAACGTTTTCGCCAGCAACACATCTTCCGCGCGCCTGACGAAACTGACGGCGATGTAGTCCACGCCCTGCTTTAAGGCGAATCGCAGGTCCTGCCGGTCTTTTTCCGTCAATGCAGGCACGTGCAGCTGCACACCCGGCAGATTGATGCCTTTGTGTTCACCGAGGATTCCGCCATTCACCACATGGCAGTGAACTTCGTGGCCGCGCACGCGCTCCACGCGCAATTCAATCAGCCCGTCAGACAGCAAAATGCGGTCACGGGATTTCACCTCGTGCGGCAACGGGCGAAATGTGGTGTTGACCCGCGTGGAATCGCCCAGCACCTTGGCGGTGGTGATCACAAATTTCTGGCCGGTCCGCAGCGCTACACTGCCGCCACCTGCCAGCGCCCCAGTGCGGATTTTTGGCCCTTGCAAATCCGCGAGGATTGCAAGGGGCTTTTTCATCAGCACCGCAGCTTCGCGCAACGCCGCTATACTTTGCGCGTGTTCTTCATGGGTTCCATGAGAAAAATTCAGGCGAGCAACATCCATACCGGCTTCGATTAGCTTGCGGATCATGCGCGGCGTTCGCGTCACTGGCCCGATGGTACAGACAATCTTGGAATGCCGCGAAATCATGTTCGCGTCTCACTTTCCTTCCCAAGCAACTCTTATTTTGCGACGGAAAACTCGGCAACGATTCGCGTCATCAGATCCACACCCTTCGCGAATCCCGCCAGGGGCAAGCGCTCGTCGTCGCCATGCACTCTGCGATCATCCTCCTCCACCATGGGGAAAGGGCGCAAACCGTAGGCTTGCACGCTGTGCAATCGCAACTGCGCCGAGTCTGTTGCACCTGTGGACATGAACGGGAGCACTGGCGCTCCGCCGAATTCTTGCGCGCTTACCTTCACCATCGTGGTGTACAACTCCGAATCCAGCGTGGAATTCGGCGCCGCCAGCCCTGCGTCAGGCTGAATCTCCAGCGTGACTGCCGGATCATTCACTAGCTTCCTCAGTTCCCCAACCAACACGCCCGCGGTGTCGCCCGGCAGCAATCGGATGTTCACCACGGCTCGTGCCTCTGAAGGTATCACGTTCGCGCGTACCCCGGCCTGCAGAATCGTGGGCGCCACGGTATCGCGCATCATCGAATTCCACATGGGATTTGTGTCGGACAGCATTCGTTGCGCGTGCTCTCCGCGGTCCGGCGTATCAATCACCCGCATCCACTTCCCGATTTCGTCGTCTTCGATCGCCGCTAGTCCCTCGAAGTATCTGCGAGTGATCGACGTGAGATGCACCGGCGCGGAGTACGCACCGATTTTTGCCACCGCCGCCGCTAGATGGACGACCGCGTTGTCCTTCGTTGGAACCGACGAATGCCCCGACGGCCCTTTGGCAACGACCGAAACATTCACGGGCACTTTTTCCGCCGCTTGTATCGCCACATACTGAACTTTGCCATTCTTCAGGATCACCTTACCGCCTTCATTGATGGCAAACCCCGCGGCAAATTTATCCCAATACTTGGCAATCAGAATTTTCAGGCTGGCTTCTCCAAACTGCTCTTCGTCCGTAGTGGCCAGGAAAACCACGTCGCGGTTCAGGTGCGGATTGCCGCGTTTCAGAGCGATGAACGCAGCGAGGTTGGCTACCAGGCCGCCTTTATCGTCGATGGAGCCTCGTCCATAGAGATAGCCATCCTTGATAACGCCGCCGAAGGGGTCCACCGTCCACTTGCTTTTGTCGACTCCGACAACATCCATGTGGCCCACGAGCAAGAGCGCCTTGGAGGGATCCGCCACAGCGCTGCTTCGCAAACGTGCCACCACAGCGCTGCGTCCCGGCGCCACATCCAGAAACTCCGGAGTGATCCCCTCTTTCGTCAAGATGCCCGCAATGTATTTCGCCGCAGCTTGTTCATTTCCCGGAGGATTCGTGGTGTTGATTTTCACCAGCTCAACCAGCCAGTCCTGCGCCTCACGCGCCAGCGCGCTGGTATTTCCCACCAACGATTGGCTGGCTGGAATGCCCATACCAGGGGACGTCTGTCCCACCTGCGCGCGCAGGGAGCTTGCTTCGGCAAAGAAGAGCATCGCAACAAACACAGCCGCAGAACCGCGCTTCCAACTCAAAAAGCACCCCCAAAGACGAATCAGTTTTGCTACCGGTAAAAAAACATACTAACATGCGAAGTTAGACCTCTCGGCGACTCATCCGCTGTCGTTGCCCTCTCAGTACTGCTAACGGGGCTTTTTTGGCGAACAGCGCATGGGCCGCCGGGTGCATCTAATGGGGGAGAAATCTGGGAGACAAGGATGACAAAGGGTTTTTGTTTTATGGTTAGTCGACTGGTAGGTGCGGCCGCTTCGGCCTTTCTGCTGTGTTGCATGGCTCTGGCGCAGGCGCCAGAGGGTCCACAGACCAGCGCGCCTCCCCAAGCCAATCCCGCGCCTCAACAGAAGCAAGCACCCCCCAAGCAGCAGGCTCCTCCGGAAGCCGGCGTAACCATCTCGGTCGAAGTACCCGTTGTGACGCTCGACGTGATTGCCGCCACGCAGCACGGCGATCTGATTCCCGGTCTAAAAAAAGAGAATTTTCGTATTCTCGAAGACGGCCAGCCGCAGTCCATCACCAATTTCGGTCCATCCGATGCCCCCATCACCATGGTGGTGTTGATGGAATTCAGTTCGCGCTACTCCGGCTGGTTCTCGTATCAAGCCAAATATTGGGCTGACGCGTTGTTCCCGAATTTAAAGCCGAAAGACTGGGTCGCTTTGGTCACCTTTGACATGAACGTCCGGACCGACGTGGATTTTACGCAGAACAAGGACGAGGTTCGCCAGGCGCTGTATCAGCTGTATTTTCCGGGCTTCAGTGAATCCAATGTGTTTGACGCCATTCTGGATACTGTCGACCGCCTGAAAGACGTGAAGGGCAAAAAATCAATTCTGGTGTTGGCCAGCGGCGTGGACACGTTCTCGAAACATACTCTCGATCAAACCTTGAAGGGACTGCGCGGCACCGACGTCACGATTTTCTGCGTTGGCGTTGCCAAACCGCTGATGAATTACCTGGAGTTGCACAACAGCCTTGGCGGCATGAACGAATTGAATTTCCTTCAGGCGGAAAATCAGTTGAAGACTTTTTCGCAGATGAGCGGCGGCTTTTCGTGGTTTCCGCAATTTGATGGCGAGCTTCCCGGAATTATGCGCGAGGTAACCGAATATCTGCGCCATCAGTACACCCTCACCTATACTCCGTCGAATCACACACCCGACGGCAAATACCGCAAGATTAAAGTGGAACTGACTGCACCGGATGGGAGTCCGCTGGTTGTGACGGACCAGAAGGGTAAGAAGCAGAAGTGGGTGGTCTACGCGAAGGAAGGTTACAACGCTCCGAAGGGCGGCGTTGGCGACTGAGCTGCGCCGGCGCTAATAGCCTCGCGAAAGATCAACGCGATTGAACAACTCGCGGCCGCCGAACCATCGTTCCAGCAACTCTGACAGAATCTCCGTTTGCCGGCGCCACAGGCGATCGCTGACCGCGCTGGTGTGGGGAGTAATCATGAGGTGTGGCGTCTTCCACAACGGGCTCTCCGGCGCCAGCGGCTCGACCGCCGTTACATCGAGCGCGGCGCCTCCTAGCTTTTGCTCTTTGAGAGCACGCGTCAGCGCCAATTCGTCGAGCAGCGAGCCGCGCGAAACGTTCACTACTCTCGCGGTACGCTTCATCCGAGCGAGTTCTGCCGCACCGATCAGATGGCGCGTTTCCGGCGTTTCCGGAGCAGCGATCACCACGAAATCCGCGTACGGCAGGACTTGATGCAGTTCCGAAACCGGCACGATTTTCTCCGCGTACGTCGTGTCTCCCTGCCCGGAGCGCGTTACTCCCCACACTTTCATATCGAAAGCGGTGGCGCGGCGCGCGAGTTCCCGGCCGATTGAGCCGTATCCTACGATCAGCAGGACCTGCCCGTTCAGCTCAGTGAGGCGCTGCGGCTGATCCCAGATTTCCTGTTGCCCCCAATGTGCATGTTCCTGATGACGAACGGCGTCTGGAAAGTTTCGCGCCAGCGCCAGCAGCATCCCCATGGTGTGCTCCGCCATGGGAACGGAAAAAATCCCGCTGGGATTCGTCACCACAATGCCGGAATCGCGCAATTCGGGGTACATCAACTGCGCAACGCCCGCCGCCGTGGAATGAATCCATTTCAACTTGCGCGCGTCCACTAGTTGTTCGGGCCTGAGCGAATAGCCCACAAATATATCCGTGTCGGGCAATTCTTCCGCCAGATGCTTGTATTCGGGGAGATGCACGACCTTCATCGCGGGCCAACGCTGCCGCAGTGTTTCCGGCATCGCCGGAGTTGGCTGCCACTGGGTGAAGGGGTGCCAAACGCAAATCGTGAGCTTGGTGTTTGCCGGCTTGCTGCGCTGCATGTTTGCCGATGCTTCCTTGTCAGGGCCTCATCCTGAGGTGTTGTGGCTTTTGCCACGCCGAAGGATCTCAACTGATCCGTGTCCCCAGATGAAAAACAAGGCATCCTCTTTGTCGCTCGGGCTCCCTAAACTTTTACCCTCAGCCGCAGATCCTTGCCCGTCATATCGGCGGGCGCAGGCTCGCCCAGGATGCTCAGCATGGTCGGCGCGATGTCGCGCAGCGCTCCACCGGGAGAAAGCTGCAACTGATCATTTTCCGTGATGCAAATGAACGGCACGGGATTGGTGGTGTGGTACGTGTGCGGTCCTCCGGTCTTCGGATCGATCATCGTCTCCGCGTTGCCGTGATCCGCGGTAATGATCCATGCTCCGCCGCGTGGCTTCATTGCCTGATAAATGCGCCCCAGCCCGGCGTCGACCGCTTCGACCGCTTTAATCGCTGCTTCCAGTTTGCCGGAATGGCCCACCATATCGGCATTCGCGTAGTTCATGATGATGGCGTCGAATTCGCCTTTTTCGATGGCATTCACCACGGTCTGTGTAATTCCTTCGGCGGACATTTCGGGTTTCAAATCGTAGGTGGCGACTTTTGGCGAGGGCACCAGGATGCGTTCTTCCCCATTGAAGGGCTTCTCCACGCCACCGTTGAAGAAGTAGGTGACGTGCGCATATTTTTCCGTTTCGGCGCAGCGCAAATTCTTGTACTGCAAATCCTGAAACACTTGCGCAAGAATTTGTTCCAGTTTTTCGGGGCTCAGCACGGCCTGCAGCCAGGCCCATTTTTTGTCGTACTTTGTCATGGCCACGTAAAACAGATTCTTCGGCCGTTTAGGATCCACAAATTTATCGAAGTCCGGTCCGGCAAACGCGTAGGTCATCTGGCGCGCGCGATCGGCGCGGAAATTGTAGAAAATCACCGCATCATCGTCGCGGATCAGACCGACGGGCGGAGCTGAAGGTCCTTCGCCACGCGTAATCACCACCGGCTTTACAAATTCATCGGTTACACCCTGTTCGTAGCTGCTTTGCAACGCCGCAACTGGGTCGCTGCTGCGCGTTTCGGCTTCGCCGTGCGTCATCGCCCGGTATGCCAACTCGATGCGCTCCCAACGATTGTCGCGGTCCATGGCGTAGTAGCGGCCCACCACCGTCGCGATTTCTCCGACGCCCAGCTCCCGCATTTTCTGCTGCAGCTGGCGAACGAAATCGCGGCCGCTGTTTGGCGGAGTGTCGCGGCCATCCATAAAGCAGTGCACAAAAACTTTTTCAACCTTGTGCTGCTTGGCCATTTCCAGCAGCGCAAATAAATGATTGATGTGTGAATGCACGCCGCCATCGCTGAGCAAACCCAGAAAATGCAAATGGCGCTGCCGTCCGCGATCCATGGCCTGCTGAAACAGCGGCACCTGGTCCAGCTGTTTGTTGGCGATCAGCAAATCCACACGCGTGATATCCATGTGCACCACGCGCCCCGCGCCCATGTTCATGTGGCCCACTTCACTGTTGCCCATTTGACCCTCAGGCAAGCCCACCGATGGCCCTGACGTCTGGATCAGCGTGTTCGGAAATTTGCGCAGCAGTTCGTCGTAGTTCGGTTTCCTGGCCAGGGCAATTGCGTTGCCCTTCGTTTCCGAGCGGTATCCCCATCCATCCAGCACTGTCAGCAGAATCGGTTTTGGTCGTTTCGCCATGGTTTTTCCTTAAGCGCCCTTTTTTTTGATTGCCTCGTGAGCAGGGCATCCCTGTTTCGTTTTTTCGTGCGTTCGTAAATCGCGCACGCAGGAGCGAGAGAGAAATCTTTATCGTGCAGCGAATTCGCGCAGAGCGGTGAGGAGGCGCTCCACTTCTTCCATTGTATTGTAATGCACCAAGCCAATGCGCAGCAGGCCGCCGAGCGATTCCACGCCAAGGCGCTCCGTGAGGTTCAGTGCGTAATAATTTCCATCCCATGTGAAGATGCCACGCTCGCCAAGGAAGGTGGCAATCGCCGTTGGGTTGTGATTGCCAATGCGCAGCGAAAGCGTTGAGCAGCGCTCCGCGGAACGTTTTGGATCGGTGATTCCGTAGATGCGAAGGCCGGGGATGGATTGCAGCCCGTCGATCAGGCGCGCCACTAGCCGCGATTCGTAAGCGACGGTTGTGCCGTACGCGGCGGCCAGAGCCTCTCGCCTGGTCTTCACTGGCGCATCGCAATGCCGGCCCAACTCCGCCAGGTATTCCACCGCGCCGCCGATTCCCGCGATCAGTTCATGCACCTGCGTGCCGGTTTCCCAGCGCTCCGGCGATTGATTCGTGGCGGGCCGCACCTTGTACGGATGAAAATGGTCCAGATGCTCGCGTTTTCCATAAAGCGCGCCCATATGCGGCCCGAAAAACTTGTACGGCGAGCAAACCAGGAAGTCGCAATCGAGCGCTTTGACGTCAATCAAACCGTGAGGCCCGTAATGCACCGCGTCGATATATACCAGCGCGCCGGCCGCGTGCGCCAACTTGGTGATCTCGGCAACAGGATTAATCGTGCCCACGGCGTTCGAGGCATAACCCACGGCCACAAGCTTCGTCTTCTCGCTCAGCTTGCCGCGCAAATCGTCCATGTCCAGCGTGCAATCGTCTTCGCGGATGTCCACCTGCCGGATCACCGCGCCCTTTTCTTCCAAGGCTTTCCAGGGGGCGAAATTAGCATCGTGATCGAGAGTGGTCAGCAGAATCTCGTCTCCGGACTTCAGCTCGCGACCGATGGCGCGCGAAATATCGAACGTGATCGTGGTCATGTTCTGACCGAAGGCGACCTCGTCCTTCTCGCAGTGGAAGAAATCCGCCATTGCGCCACGAACGTTGCTGATCATTTCATCGCTTCGCCGGCTGGTGACAAACGCGCCGCAGGTGTTGGCGTTCGCGTTCATGAAGTAGCCCTGTACCGCGTGCATTACCTGCGTGGGCACTTGCGTTCCCGCGGGCCCGTCAAGAAACGCAGCGGGCTGTCCGTTCACCTGCATCTGCAGCGATGGAAACTGCGCGCGCACCCATGCGATATCCAATGCTTTCGCGGCTGTAGGATTCACTACCGGTGTGCTCATGGCTGTTTTCTCTGAGGGCTCTTTTCTGTTTTTTGAAAGCAACACTAGTCTCTCATACACAAGCGGCGGCATGTTAGCATCAGAACGTTGTTCCCCACTCATGCCGATTCGGCGCCGGCTATCAACTCCGCGCCGTGAGCCACCTTGAGGTCTTCATGTCCGAAGCTTTTTCTCCGACCAGTCGCACGCGCGTATTGCGCGAAGCGAATCGCGCGGTGTACGACCGCGACGCGATTTACGGGATTCTCGACGAGGCCTTCGTTTGCCACGTCGGCTTCTCCACCGATGATCAGCCGTTCGTCATTCCTACGATGTTTGCCCGCGTCGGCGACGCGATCTATTTTCATGGATCGGCAGCCAGCCGCATGCTGCGCGGGCTCAGCGACGGCCTGCCGGTCTGCATCACCGTGACGCTCACGGACGGGCTGATATTGGCGCGGTCCATTTTCAATCATTCCATGAACTACCGCTCGGTGGTTGCTCTTGGCCAAGCAACTGCGATCCAGGAACCGGCCGAGAAGCTGCAGGCGCTGCGAGCCTTCACCGAAAAATTAATTCCCGGCCGCTGGAACGACGCGCGCCAGCCGAACGAGCAGGAACTGAAGGCAACCAGTATCCTGCGGCTGCCGCTTACGGAGGTCTCCGCTAAGGTGCGCACTGGCGCCGTTGAGGACGACGCGGACGACTATGCCCTGCGGGTGTGGGCGGGAACCATTCCCATGCATCTGGAGATGGAAGCGCCAATACGTGACGATCGGTGTGATCCCGCGATCCCAACTCCGTCGTATGCCAACAATTTCAGGAGCAATCGATGAGCGACTTCACTCCTGCGCCCGTGAAAGCGGTGGTCCCTTTTTCCGCACTGGAAGCGCTGGATATTCGCGTCGGCACCATCGAGCGCGTCGAAGAGGTTCCCCGCTCCGAAAAACTTTCGAAATTGACGGTGAACTTCGGCGACCACCGGCGCACGATTCTGGCCGGAATGAAGCAAGAACGCGAAAATCCGCGAGAGATCGAAGGCAAACAGGCGCTCTTCGTTTTGAATCTGGAGCCGAAGAAAATGGCGGGAGAAATATCCCAGGGCATGTTGTTTGATCTTGGCTACGCAGATGGAATTTTGCCGGCCCTTGCCACTCCAGAGCGGCCCGTCCCCGACGGCACACGCGCCGGGTGAGACCTGTCTGCCCTACGACCGCACGGCACGCAAGAAATCCGCCAACATTCCGTAGCCAGTGGCTTCGACTCCGGGATTGTGTTCGACAAGGGACAATCCAAACACATCCATATCAAAGCGAATTGCGGAACTTGTTCCTTCCAGGCCGGCCATTGGATCCGACAAGAGCAAAAGCTCCGGGCTAACTCGACAATCCACGCCATCGCCTCGTCGCTCTGCCCGGCACACCAATTTGTAGCGCATCCCTGCAGCGCGCACCGAGCGAATCTTTTCTTCGTTCAGATCCTGTATTCCGGTGCGCCGCACTTGCTCGATCTTGGTCGGCACGCCCATCAGAACTGTGGCCAGCACCGCCACCTTCACCGCGGAATCCCATCCATCGAGATCCTGTGTTGGATCAGTCTCCGCAATGCCCAGAGCTTGCGCGCGCCTTACCCCATCGTCAATCGAGCGCCCTTTCTCAACCTCGGTGAGCACCACGTTCGTCGTGGAATTCAACACTCCGGAAAATGCGCGCAATTCGGATAGTGGCAGCCCCAAGGGGAACAGGGAAAAAATCGGGACACCGTCCATCACGGTGGATTCAAAAAGAAATTGCCTGCCTTTTTCTTTTGCCAGCGCCAGCAATTCGCTGTAGGCATGCACGATCGGCCCTTTGTTTGCGCTGACCGCGTGCGCCCCGGCGTCTAACGCGGCCACGATATGCTCAATCGCCGGCTGCCCGGTTTCCGCGTTCAGCGAACTGGCCTCAAACAGAACGTCGGCTTTGCTGCGTTCAATCCATTCGCGCACATTTCGTGGCGGGTGCGTCTGCGTTGGAAAATGGCCGTTGAGGATCGAGATGGGATTCAGACCGTCGGGGTCCGTCAACCAACCGATGCGTCGCGACGCAATGCCGTTGAGGTGCCAGCGCACGTCGTGTTTTCGCCGCAACTCCGTTTCTTTCGAAATCAGCAGCCGCAACAACGCGCGCCCCACGTGTCCAAAGCCCACGATGGCCAAGTTATAGGAAGGAATTGGCTATCTCCTCAAACGTTGTAAGGTGTGGCGCAGGCCTCAGTGTACCGCGGAAAGTTTGGCGGCCGCCGCGGAGATGTGTTGCGCTTCGCTCTGCAGCACTTTCGCGACGCGCGTAGCGGACTCTTCCGCTTGCTTCCAATTCTTCTGTTCCAGTCCTTCGCGAACCGCGGGAATCGCCTTCGCGGCGTAGCCGGTGTACACACCGGGCGCGTACAGTTCGTGTTTGTACCAGAAACGTCCAGGTAGTCCTTCGGGCGTGGTGAGTTTGTGCTCGCACTGGATCAGCATCTCGTTCACTTCCTTCAAAGATGCGGAAGCAAGCGCGGCGCCGCCATTCGCGCTGACGCGATCCAGCGCTTTCTGATATTCCGCGGAACTGCGTTCCAGCGATTCCACGGCGTTATCCAGGGGCGCGAAGTTGAGGTGCGGAGGAACCTCTTCCTTCTTCGGCGTCACCCAGGTATAGCGCGGGTCGGCAGTGGCCTCGTACATGCCTTCCGCCAGCTTCTGATTGTTCTCCTGAATTTCCTCGCGCTGCTTATCGGCGAATTTTTCCACTTCGCGAACGTACATTTTCACGTCGTCCGCAAAATCGGAAAATTGGAATGGCAACAAGTCGGCGTCGGCCATCCGCACAACGGATGTGCTGCCCGCCTGGGCCAGCGCGCGCCCATACACAAAATCCTTGTCGCTGAAATGCGTGTACCAGTAGAAATCATCGTAGATGGAATGGTAGATGCCACCGCCATCTTCGCCGCCAAATCCGATGCCCAGCGAAGCAACGCCCGCAAAATTGATGAATGGGGCGTGATCCGAACCGCCGCCAAGCATTTCCAGCCGCAGATCGTGGCGGTTGCGCAATTCCCGCAATGCTTCGGGCGTTTTGGCCTCCTCGATTTCCTTCAACTGGTCGCGCTTCCACACGGAAAGTTTGGTCTCCGGATCCTGGACGTCGCGCGCTACATCGTTGATGAAGTGCTCCAGTGAATGCGAACCCTCCAGCGAAAAATATCCCCGGCTATTGCTGTCGGAATTGATGTACACGACGGCGTTTTTGCGCAAATCGTCCGCATGCGTTTCCACCCATTCGGTTGAGCCCAGTAAGCCCGGCTCTTCTCCATCCCACGCGCAATAGATGATGGTGCGCTTTGGCTTCCACCCTTGCTTCAACAGTTCGCCGATGGCGCGTGCCTCTTCTATTACCGCCACCGCTCCCGAGAGCGGATCCTCAGCGCCGTTTACCCACGCGTCATGATGATTGCCACGAATTACCCATTCATCGGGAATCGTGGAGCCGGGAATTTTGCCAATGACGTCATAAAGCGGTTTCATATCCCAGTTAGAAAACATCTTCAGGTGCACTTTCGCGGCGCCCGGCCCGATGTGATAGGTGATCGGCAATCCGCCCTGCCAGTTTCGCGGAGCGACGCGGCCGGTGATGGCAGCAAGCAGCGGTTGAGCATCGCCGTAGGAAATGGGCAGCACCGGAATCTTCGTGAGCGACTTCGATTCCGCAATCGGTATGCGCTTGGCATTTGAGGTCGCGCCGACTCCCGGAGTCAACGGATCACCCATATATACAGTGCTGTCCTGAACGCTGCCCCGCTGCACGCCCTCGCTCGGCCGGTAGGCACCTTTGGGAAATACAGCGCCGCCAGCATAACCATCGTCGCGAGGGTCGGAATAAATAATGCAGCCGACGGCGCCATGCTCCGCGCCGACTTGCGGCTTGATGCCGCGCCAGGAATGTCCGTAGCGGGCAATGATGATGGCGCCTTTCACGGAAATCCCAAGACGGTCAAGAATGTCGTAGTCCTCCGGCAGACCGTAATTCACGTACACCAGCGGGGCCGTGACGTCGCCATCAATCGAATATGCGTTGTAAGTTGGCAATTGCTCTGCGGTCTGATTCGAGGTGGGATCCTCCGGCACGACAGGTTCCTGGAGCTTGGCCGTGAAGTGCGGTCCACCGTCAACCAGTTCGACCAGGCGCTCTTTGGGAGTGGGAAAAAGAACGCTGAACGTTTCGATCTGCGTGTCCAGGCCGAATTCCTTGAATTTCGAAGCAATCCATTCGGCATTGTCTTTGTCGTAAGGCGAACCGACATTGTGCGGACGCGCGGAAAGTCGCTTCATGTAATCCCGAAGATTGTCGGGACTGGGAATTGCGCGCAGTTTTTCTTCCCACTGGCGCTCAACGCGCGAAGATTCCGCAGAGTATCCATACAGCGGCTGATCATCCGCCACGACGCGCGACTTCAACGGAAGCAGCGTGGCTGCAAACACAAAAACTACTGCGATCGACAATCTGCGATATGAGTTTCCCAATTGTGCCCCCAAAGTGTGAGACGTGGATTATTTCCCGAACTGCGATTTGCTGCAAGCCCACAATTTGTTTCGTTGCGAAAAGAGGGATGTGCTCTTTATTTTGGCATCCTGCGAAACGCAGATCCCTCGCTGCGCCCGGCATGACAACTAATGATTCAGGCTTGCCACCGGACGGTCGAGCCGCAGTATCGTGAAGCCCGCAATTGCCAGCACTATCGCCACGGTCATCAGGCCGCCAAGAAAGCTCCCGGTCACTTGCCTGAGATAGCCGATCCAGTAGGGTCCGAAACCGCTGCCGAGGTTTCCCAGCGAATTGATCAGCGCGATGCTGGCCGCGGCCGTCGCCAGTGTCACCTTGCTCGAGGCCATCGCCCAGAACGGTCCGGTCATGGACGACGAAGCGGCCAGCGCCACGGCAAATGCCGCGACACTTACGGTGACGCTATTCGCATATCCCGCGACGAGTAGAGCTACGGCGCCGGAAAACGCGCTCAGGGCAATATGCCAACGCCGCTCTCTAGTGCGGTCGGAGTGGGTGCCCACCAGCACCATTACCGTGGCCGCAACCAGATACGGCACCGCCGACAAAAATCCCAGCAGCAGATTCGGTAAGCCGCTGAGGTTCTTTAAAGCGCTCGGCAGCCACAGACTCACGCTGTAGGTGCAGCAGTTCAAACCAAAATACACAACCGCAAATGCCCACAGTCGTGGATCGCTCCACCAACTGCCAGCCCGGTCTGCAGCGGAATTCTTCGGTTGCGCGAGCACATTGTCGCGCGCCAATTCCTGCTCTAACCACCCCTTCTCATTCGCCGCCAACCACGGCGCTTTCTCCGGGCTGTCTGGCAAGTACATTCCCGATGCCAGTCCCAGCACAATGGCGGGCAGCGCTTCCAGCAAAAACATCCACTGCCAGCCAGCCAAGCCGCCGCGATGATTCCACTCCAACAGCGCACCGCTGATCGGTCCACCAATCACACCGGAAATCGGCCCCGCGGTCATGAATAGCGCCAGCACACCGGCGCGCGAAGAAGCCGGAAACCAGCTACGCAGGTAGAAAATCACGCCAGGAAAGAATCCTGCTTCCGCGGCGCCCAACAGGAATCGCAGTGCGTAGAACGACCTTGCGGACGCCACGAAGAGCATCAGCGCGGAAATGATTCCCCAAAGAACCATCAGGAAGGCAATCCAGCGGCGCGCTCCCACGCGCTGCAGCATTAGATTGCTGGGCACCTGAAACAAAAAGTATCCGGCAAAGAAGATTCCTGCGCCCAGGCCATAGACCGCGTCGCTGAATCCCAATTGTTCCTTCATCTGCAGCGCGGCGAAACCGACGTTGATGCGGTCCAGATAGGCAACGACGTACAGCAGAAACAAAAATGGAAGCAAGCGCGCGCGTATCTTCTTCAGGATTGCTATTCCGCCCTTCGCGATTGATGGCGTCTTTTCGATATTCGGCAAAATGCGCGTAACAATTGTCTCCACCGGCGCGTCAATATCCACCACGATGGCGTCGCGCGGCTCTTCCAGCGTTTTGAACTGATCTTTGAGTATCGATTCGCTGGCAAAGTGGCCGGATCGTTCGCGCATCCGCGCCTCAATCAACTCATACGAGCCCTTCAAATACACAAATCGCAGTGGGAGTTCCCGGGAGAGCCTGCGGCGGTATTCTTCCTTCAACGCGGAACACGCCAGCACCACACTATTGCCCTTCGCGTGGTTGGCCACTAATTCCGCATGAATGGCATCCAGCCACGGAAAGCGATCTGCATCCGTCAGTGGTATTCCACGATGCATTTTTTCTTTGTTGGCAGGAGTGTGGAATTGGTCGGCGTCCAGAAGCACCCAGCCGAGCCGCTGTGCCAGAATTGCGGCGATGGTGCTTTTTCCCGAACCGGCCACGCCCATCACCACAACGATCATCGAATCCCCTTGGATAAAGCGGCGCGCCGAGTTTGTCGCAATCAAGGGAAAGAGTCCAGCGAATCGCCAGCAACGAGACGCGGGTCTTCAAGTCAACCAGTCGAGCACGCGGTAATACGCCCCGGCCAGCGGCAACGCCCAGGTGTTTCCGCTGCGTAAGCCGATGGGCGCGCCATGGAAGGATATTTTGGAGAAGGGATTGTCGTCAGCATCGCCGCAAACCAGGCCCGCCAGTTTTGCGCCCATCCAGGTGGCCGCAGCCACACCGTGCCCCGCAAATCCAAGGGCGAAATGCATGCCATCGATCTTTCCGGAGTGCGGCATAACGTCAAACGCGAAGTCCAAGGTGCCTCCCCAGACATATTCCACTTTGGCGTCACGCAGTTGGGGGTACACGCCAATCATGCCTTGGCGCAGAAGCTCCGCGCTCTCTCGCACGGTATTTTCCGACTCTGGAAAAAACGCCGCGCGACCACCGAATAACATGCGATTGTCGGGCGTGAGCCGGTAGTAATACAGAAAATGTTTGGAATCGTAGATCATGCGATTGCGGGGGCTCAATTGGCGGGCCAGGTCCGCAGGCAGCGGTTCCGTTGCAATGATGTACGAGCCGATGGGAATTACTTTTTTGCGCAACGATGGTGTTGCCTCGGTCGTATACGCGCCGCTCGCCAGGATCACGTCTTTGGCGCTGATTCTGCCGCGCGAAGTTTCCACCAGAAATACCTTTTGGCCGCCCGCCCAAACCGGGTTGATGCGCAGCACTCGCTCGTGGTCGTAGAGCAACGCTCCAGCGCACCGCGCCGCTTTCCCCAAGCCGGCTACAAATTGCGCTGGATTCAATCCGCCGCTGGTTTCATCCACCATCCCGCCGTAATAAATTTTCGAGCCAATCTCCGCGTCGAGTTCACTCTTCGGCACGATTCGTAACTCGTGGTTGAACTCGCGCTTGGTCTCTGCGGCTGACTGCGCAAACCCGTCGAAGTGGCTTTTCTTGCAAGCGACCTCCAGGTGCCCGCAGCGCGAGAAGCTGCAAGCAATGCCTTCTTCCTTAACGATCTGCTCCACCAGGTCAATCGAATCTAGCGAAGCGGCGTACATGCGCTGCACGAGTTCGCGGCCATAACGCGCGATCAATGTCGGAACTGGCAGCTTCATCCCGGTGAGCACCATGCCACCGTTTCGGCAGCTTGCGCCCCAGCCGATGGTTTCCGCTTCCAGAACGGCCACTTGCACGCCCCGTTTCGCCAGTGTGCGCGCGGCAGACAGGCCGCAAAATCCTGCGCCAACCACGGCGACATCCACCTGTTCTGGCAGCGGGCCGTCCAAGCCAAGCACAGGCTCTGCCACACTCTGCAACCAGCAATTCGTCTGTTGGGTGGACATGATTTTGTTGAGGAGATTCTAGCCGGAAGCTGACGCAACAGACAACTTCGGCCGTCGGGCGAAGCAGGAGGATTTCAGGGAAGACGTGTCCGCGGATCAGGCGCGCCGCAACACGATGTGGGTAATTTCCGGCGGAGCACCCAGCCGTACAGGCGCTCCCACCGTTCCGAGGCCGCGATTGACGTACAAGGCAGAAAGCCCCTTCGGCGCATTCGGCATCAGCTTGATGGTCTCGCCGAGCCGCTTCGGAGCGTCGGGCATCAGCAGCGGCCGGTGGTATAACCCCGCGACGTAGTCGGTGATGAATCGCGCCGGGCTGATGCTGACGTCGAGGATTTCCACTTGCACCTGTCCGCCATGCGTGTGGCCGGCCAAGGAAAGCTCAATTCCCAGTTCCGCGGCACGATTGAATGAGTTCGGATTGTGCGAAAGCAGGAGGTTCGGCATATCGCGCCGCACCAGCGGTTCAATGCCGCTGAGCATTTGCATCTTGCGGCCGCCGGGCGTGCGTTCCCGCTGGTAATCCACGCCAATTAAATTCAGTTGCGCGCCCCGGTAGTTCACCAGCGCATTGTCGTCGCGCAGCAACTTCATGCCAGCCTGTCGATACAGGCGCTCTGCCAGGTCCTCGGCACGGGCGTAAATCTCGTGATTACCGTTGCAGCCGTAAACGCCCAGCGGCGCGTTCAAGTGACGCACTTCATCGACGCAATCCGCCATGGAATCGTGCATCCCGGTAATCAGGTCGCCGGTGACGACGGCAAGGTCTGCGCCCACATCGTTCGCCATGTCCACGGCGCGGCGCACGGATTCCCGCGTCATGTAGCCGCTGAGGTGAATGTCGCTGATCTGAACGATTTCCATGCCGTCGAGTTCGGGCGGCAGATTCGGCAAAGGAATTTCCACGCGGCGCACTTCGTAGCGCAGGCGCTCCGCAGCGTATCCGTACATCACGCCGAGGAAGGGCGCTGCCCCGGCAACAACGCTGGCGGTGCGGAAAAACGAACGACGCGAGGGATCGGGCACAAAATCTTCGGCCGTGGCGAGTGACGTATCAGGCGGCGGAGCGGAATTGGCTGGCGTCGATGCCTTGCCGAAGCGGTGCCACAGCCATTCCACAGCATGCACCGCTTTGACACAAAAATAGGCCGCAAGGGCGCTGGCAAACCACAAGCCTGCAAACGCTCCTACCGGAGAATGATTGGGTAAAATTCGTCCACGATCGGGCCGTAGGTTATCGGCAAAGGTGAGAATAATGAGCACTAATCCGACGATGTAAAGCAGTCGCAGGCCTACGCGCAGCGTCAGGCGGCCCCAATTGGCGGTGACTCGCCACAAAGCGCGATACCAAAAGCGCTGGGAGAAAAACAGCAGTGTCAGAATCGTCAGCGCGATGCTGCTACGCAGCAGAATCCAGCTCCAGTTCAATGGCTCGGCTCCCTCGACCGTGTCTATCTAGAGTACCATGCCAGGGCCTTGTGGCCCTTTTTTGAGGATTGCATGCCTTCAGGAAGTAAATGTGCGTGATTTTGGCCAATCTGCATCCGTACTCACTTTGGGATATGATGACCGCCCAAACGATTCGGTTGGATTCGCCCTTCCCGACCCGGGCGAGACCCTCCGGGGGTGTCCTAAGTGTGAAAGCAATCGGGCCCGGTCTGCCTCAATTAGTACTAGTACACAAAAGGAGAGAAGCGATGAAACGATTCGGTCTGTTTTTTGCACTTCTGCTTGCGGCTTGTTTCGCGGTGCAGCCGCTGCGTGCCCAGGATGCCAAGAAAGCGGAGCCCAAGCCGGCGCTGAGCCCGTCGGAGTCCCTTCTGGAGAGCTGGAACGATATTGGGCGGAAGCTGATTGCCATGGCGGAGGATTTTCCCGAGGACAAGTACAGTTACAAACCCGCGCCGGAATCCCGTACCTTCAAGGCCAATCTCGTGCATGCTGCAGGCTCGATGTACTATTTTACGGACATCGCGCAAGGCAAGAAGCCACGCTACCCCGACGCCTACGCAGGCAACGATTTGAAATCAAAAGCAGAGCTCGTAGCCTTTGTAAAGAAGTGCGTTGCCGATGGAGCGGATGTCATCAAGGCGAAGGGCGACAAAGGCTTGATGGAAGCCGTGAACGATGGCGGGCCGCATCTGGACCGGTTGTATGACTTTGGCTATGGCCTAATCGAGCATTCCGGCGAACACTATGGCCAGCTGGTGGTCTACTATCGCGTGAATGGGCTGGTGCCGCCGGAATCACGGCCGAAGAAGTAGAAGTTTGGTAGCTCATCCCATTTCTTTATGACAATCGCCGCGTCCTCGCAATCTGAGGGCGCGGCTTTTTTTCGGTAAGTTGCGGCTGCCTTCTGAGGCGGGGGCTTGCGGCTCTTAGTGTTTTGAAGAGAAAAGAACCGGTCTAAAGACCGGCGACTACAAAGCGGTTGCGGTGCCGGCGATGCCCTTTTCTAAGACTCGCTTCAATTCATTCGGATCGCTTACCGGCGGCAAGCATGTCGTCCCGGAACACACCACTGCCACGGATTTGTCTTTCGGCAGATGCGGCACCGTCTGCCGCAGCGCTGGCGGCAGATTTTCCAGCGAAGATTCCGGCGTCACGCGCAAGACTGCCTTGCCGAACCGGAAAACGGCATCCGCTGCTTCCGCGAGATTCTGCGCAGTTGGGTCTCCTGCCGGGCCAGTGATGACGACCTGCGTCGGATGCTCGGAGAATAGAACCGCCGCCAGGCCGTAGGTCGCCGCGAACAGCCCATACTGCGCGGCAATTCCCGCGAATGCGTCCAAGTTTTTTTTGGCCCAGTCGTAATATCGCCGATCGTCGGTGTACGCGTGCATGCGAGTCAGCGCCATGATGGCCGCGGAATTCGTTCCCGGGGTTGGCGAATCCTGGAACGGCTTGCGCCGCACTTCGAGCCCGCCCATCGGCGGGGCATCAGAAGCGCGGTCGAAGAAGCCGCCACCTGCCGCGTCGCCATATTTTTCGATGGCCAAATCGATGGTGCGCTGCGCCGCGCGAAAATATTTCGCATCAAGCGTGGATTCGTAGGCATCCAGCAACGCCAGCACACCGAAGATCTGGTCATCCAGCGAGCCGCGCAGGGCCGGCCCGCCAATGCGATGGGCAAAGCCTTGCTCCTCACTCCAAGCCTCTTTCAGCATGCGGTCCAGCGTCTTCAGTGCAAATGCGCGGCACAGCGAAGCGAGTTCTCCGGTCAGCGTGCAGGCGGCGGCCAAATACGCAGAGGCAAACATCGCGTTCCAGCTGGCATACATCGTTTTGTCGATGAATGGCGTGGGCCGTGGCAAGCGCGCCTGGAGCATCTTGCGTTTCGCGCTGGCGATCGTCAGCCGCACACTCGATTCTTCCAACCCGAGTGTGCGCGCAATCTCCGCGGCATCGCGCGCAATCCACAAGACATTTTTCGCGGGGTTGTGATGCATCTCTCCGTGCGCTTCTACGTCGAAATACAATTCCATGATGCGCGCCTCGTCCTTCGGAAGCGCGGCACGAAGTTCATCCAGCGTCCAGGTGAAATAATCGCCGTCATCGTCCAGGGAATAGTCGGCATCCTGGCTGGCATAAAAACCTCCGTCTTGCTGGTCGGAGAGCAATTCGTTCACCCACCCAATGATTCCCTGCGCGGTGTCTCGCAAAAACGGGTTCCTGGTGACCTGCCAGCCATGCAGATAATTCTTCAATAGTTCGGAATTGTCGTAGCTCATCTTTTCGAAATGCGGGACCAGCCAGCGCTCGTCGACCGAATAACGATGAAAGCCGCCGGCGAGCTGGTCGTACACCCCGCCTTTGGCCATTTTCTCGAGGGTGGTCTCCGCCATTGCGAGCAGGTGCTTCTCGCCCGTTTGCCGGTAGCGTTCGAGAATCAGATCGATGCCTGAGGCATGTGGAAATTTCGGCGCGGTTCCGAAGCCACCATTGCGAATATCGAAGAGTTGCGTGATTGCGCTGATCTGCGCGTCGACCACGCTGAGATCAAACTCCGCTCGGGCTCCAGCAAACACTTCCGCCTTCGCCACTGCCTCAGACAAGGATTCCGCGGTGCGCGCCAGATCTTCCCGCTTGTTCTTGTACGCATCCGCCACCGCCAGCAGCACGCGTCTAAAACCGGGCCTCCCTTGCTGGTCCTCCGGCGGAAAATACGTCCCGCCAAAAAACGGTTTGCCATCCGGCATCAAAAATCCGGTGAGCGGCCATCCTCCCTGCCCGCTGATGGCGCTGATCGCGGACTGGTATCGGGAATCGACGTCGGGCCGTTCGTCGCGATCCACTTTCACGGGCACAAAATGATCGTTGATGACCTTGGCGATTTCCGGATTCTCGTAGCTTTCGCGGTCAATCACGTGGCACCAGTGGCACCAGACCGCGCCGATATCCAGCAGGATGGGTTTGTCTTCGCTTTTCGCGCGCGCAAACGCGCCTTCGCCCCATTCGTGCCAATCGATCGGTTGATGGGCCGCCGAGCGGAGATACGGGCTCGCTGAATTCTTCAGGTTGTTCTCGTTCATAGTGCCTGGCTCCGTTCGAGGGCTTGCTGGGAAGTCTTACCGTTTCGTTGTGAAATTGGCGGGACTCGTACGCGTGTCGGCTATTGCAACTGGTCGCCCGGGCCGAGATCCCGCGGGTCAATCGGCTTCCGTCCAGCGTAGCCTTCATCCTGGCGGTGGTAATAGCGGATGCGCTCTTCGCCCAGTTTCCAGCATAGATAGACTTCTTCGTTGTTCAGCACCGACGGAAAATCGAGCAATCCCACATCGAGGTCTTTTACCAGGCAGCCAGTGGAGAGAATCTTTTCCAGGTTCGTCTTCATCAGTTCCGCGAGGCTTTGGTGGGTCATGCGCTTTTCCGCCAGCTTGGCGTACGGCACCAGCACTCCGCCCATCATCAAAATGCGCGTGGAAACCGCGGTGAGTTCCTGATCTATTTCAGAAAGTTTTTTGCGCGCGTCGATGGCTTCGATCAGAAAAGGCTCCAGTTCACGCCGAGTGCGCTCTGCCTCGGTCAGCGTGAACATTCGCTGTGGTGGCTCCGGTAGTTCCTCGGGATCTTCGTCGTGTTCCGCCATGCCCTCTCCGTACCGCGTGACTACCGTGTTTCTCGCGTCCGTTCGCCTAGCGCAAAGCCAGCATGCGGTCTAACGCGACTTTGGCGAATTGCCGCGTGCGCTCGTCCACGGAAATCCGATTCACTATTTTACCCGCCGCAAGATTTTCCAACGCCCACAGCAAATGCTGCGGTGTTATGCGGAACATCGTAGTGCACACGCACACGCTCGGATCCAGCGACATCACTTTGCGGTCCTTCATTTCCTTGCTGAGACGGTTCACCAGGTGGATTTCCGTGCCCACCGCCCATTCCGTTCCCACGGGAGAAGCCAGAATCGACTTGACGATGCCTTCCGTGGAGCCAATTTCGTCCGCGGCTTGAGCTACTTCGAAGCGGCATTCCGGATGCACGATCACTCGTATCCCCGGATGCTCCTTGCGGACCTTGGCCACGTGCTCCGTAGTGAAGCGTTGGTGTACGGAACAATAGCCCTTCCACAAAATTACTTTGGCTTTGCGCAGCGCTTCCGGAGTGTTGCCTCCCAAATCCTGGAACGGGTCCCACACGACCATTTCGTCGAGCGAAATGCCCATGCGATAGCCGGTGTTGCGCCCCAGATGCTCATCCGGGAGAAACAAGACTTTTTCGCCGCGCGCAAACGCCCACTTCATCACCGCAGCGGCGTTGCTGCTGGTGCACACCGAACCACCATGTTCCCCGGTGAAGGACTTGATGGCCGCCGTGGAATTCATGTACGTGACGGGAATAATTTTGCTGGTGTCCAGAACGCTGGCGAGTTCGTCCCAGCAGGATTCCACCTGGCCGATGTCCGCCATATCCGCCATCGAACATCCGGCATTCAAGTCAGGCAGGACCACAATCTGTTGATCGCGACGCAGAATGTCCGCGCTCTCGGCCATGAAGTGCACGCCGCAGAATACAATATATTTTCCGTCGGCTTGTGAGGCTTGCTGCGACAGTTTCAGCGAGTCGCCGCGAAAATCCGCAAACTTCACAACTTCATCGCGCTGGTAGTGATGCCCGAGGATTACCACGTCCCTGCCGAGTTTCGCTTTCGCCGCCGCAATGCGTTCATCCAGCGTATTGTCTGGCACTAGAAGGTACGAATCGAAATCGCAGCCGACGCCTTTTTCGATTTCCGGGGCGCGCAAGGTGTCGGGCTGCTGTGAGCCCGCCAACGATGTATTGGAGATAGTGGTAAGGCCTGCCATGTTGTCCTGCTGTAAGGGTATCCTCTTGTTCCCTGTGTTGGTTAGATGAATTCTTACGCCTTTTGGTGAGATTTACCAGCGATTCGCGAAGCGCCACGCGCTGTGTCCCGCTGCCGCAATCGCTTCATCCCCCGATGAACACCATGGTTCGCGAGGGCGGCACGAATCCCGGTTCGTTGATTCGGTGCCCCTCTTCTTTTTCCATCACCACGGATTTCACCCACGCAACAATCTCTTCGTCCGAAGCGTTCGCGCGCAGCAGAGCGCGCATATCGCGATCTTCCTTGCTGAACAGGCAGGTGCGCAACTTTCCGTCAGCAGTCAGCCGGATTCTCGAACAGTGCCCGCAGAAGGCTTGCGTGACCGGCGCAATCAAGCCAATCTGGCCCGGCGCGCCATCCGCAAAACGATACTTCCTGGCCGTTTCGCTGGCTTCGTGGGGGATCTGCTCCAGCGGCCACTGTGCGTTGATTCTTTCAAATACTTCCGTCGCGGGCACGACCAGGCTGCGCGACCAGTGACGGTCCGCATCCAGCGGCATAAATTCGATGAAGCGCATGATCACGCCGCGCTGGCGCGCAAATGAGGCGAAGGCTTCCACCTCATCATCGTTCAGCCCGCGCACCAGCACCGCGTTGACTTTTGCCGGCGCAAGCTTCGAAGCCTGCACCGTATCGATTCCCCTCATCACATTGTCGTAGGAGCGCGTGCGGGTAATTTTCTCGAACCTCACAGGGTCCAAGGAATCCAAGCTGATGTTAATGCGATTCAGCCCCGCGTCCATCAATTTCTGGCAACGCTCGGCCAGCAAGTGGCCATTCGTAGTGATCGACAAATCTTGCACGCCGAAATCACGCAGCCGCGCGATGAACGATTCGACCCCTTCGCGCACCAGCGGCTCGCCTCCGGTAATGCGCACTTTGCGAATTCCGAGCCCTACAAAAATACGGGCCAAACGCTCCAGTTCAGTCCACGAGAGAATCTCGTCGTGGTCGCGATAATTTTCCGGATCAGCCGACCGGCAATACACGCAGCGAAAATTGCAGCGGTCGGTGACCGAAATTCGCAGGTCGGTGATCTGCCGTCCGAATTTGTCGTAAAGGCTCATGGGTTGCGTGCAAAACAAAAACCCGATTCGCTATGGAATCGGGCACGCAACGAAAATCCGTAGATTTCCGTCTAGCGAGCTCCTTTCCAAGCGCGGGAGGCCCGGGCGTTTCCACCCAAACCCTTGGCGAACGATGGCCTGCTCGCCTCGCCCTGCCGCCGTGGATGTCTCTCCCGTAGGCCGGCAGGATCGGAGTTTACAGGGCCAGTGTACCGAGGTTTTTGAGAGAGTGCAATTCTGGGTTCTCCCGATGCCGGGTCGCCCCGAACCGCGCGACGACTGTGATACAGTCTGCTAACAGCATGAGAATCTTCATCTTGGGTGCAGGGGCCACGGGCTCCCTTCTGGCTCAATTATTGGAGCGCCGAGGCCATCTGGTGTGGTGCGGCGATCGCGACCCCGCTCGGGCGCACCGTTTTCTTGGCAAGAAATCCATTATTCCGGTGGCCAAGGTGAACGCGCGCAACCTGCGCGGCATTGTGCGCGCGGCCAAAGGGTGCCATCTCATCATCAATGCCTCTGCTTCGGTATTCAACGAAATCGTATTGCGCGCCGCGCTGCGTTTACGCGTGCACTACCTGGACCTCAGTTCGCACCTGACACGCAATCCCTTCAAGGTGGAACAATTTCGCTATGCCAAAAGATTCGAAGAAAAGCGCCGCACCGCGTTGATCAATACGGGCGCGGCACCCGGATTGACGAACCTGCTCGTTAAACGCGCTGCCGAGCTTCTCGGCGAAGTTTATTCCGTGCACATTCGTCTGTATGAAAGCAGCGAAAGCGACGATCCCATTTCCCAGTGGTCGCCTGAAGTTTCTTTCGATGAGGCTATTTCCAGTCCGCGCATTTACCGCCGCAAGAAATTTCAGTTCGGCAAGCGGTTCTCTGAATTGGAGAAATTCCGTTTTCCTGAGCCCATTGGTCCGGCCAATGTGGTGCTTGCGGCTCAAGATGAAGTGGCCACGTTGCCGTATTCCATTTCCATGCGCGACCTGGATGTAAAAATTGGTGGGAATGAGATTGATCGCTTACGCCGCTGGTACAAGCAGGGGAAGCTCAACAAATCGCGAGGAATGAGTTCAGGGCGCTTTCCAGCAACTTCTTCGCCACGGAAAATCGCCGCATGGATTCGCCGGGGAATTCTGCAGAACGCGCGATTCGCCGCTGCCGTGCTGGTTCGCGGGGTGAAACATGGACCAAAAGAAGACCAGCAATTGCTGATCCGCAGCGATGCGACGTTTCCGACTCTTTATCAGATTCGGCGCCAGGGACGCTTCACGACCCCGGTAGCCTATGCCACGGCGCACGTCGCCGCATTGTTCGTCAACCATTTTCCGAAGGATCTCTACGGCGTGTACGCGCCGGAAATGCTGCCGGCCCCGATGCGCCGGGCCATACTGGCAGGCATTCGAAAGAATGGCGTAAAGCTGACGCACAAAATTACGCCCGTAAAAGCAGTCGAAGACGACGAGGATCTGCTTTGAAGATAGGTGGGAAAACAGCGGCCACGCAAAGGATAAACGTGACCGCCTCTTCAACTGCGGTGAAGCTTGACTGGCACTGGCCACGGCCGCGTGGCTGAAATTGCAGTCTACCCCCGCGCTGCGTTTGCAGCAACACAAGCTTATGACTTGAGCATCAGCAGCAGCGGTTAGGCCGAGAATATTTGCGATTCAGCTGCTCCACGTAAAATTGCGCCGGCGTGAGCGTTTCGTTCGGCTTGCCGCACTTGGCGCACTCCAGGTAGCGATCGTATGCCGCGTCGCCGCTCCATTCCCGCAGTCCGCGCCACAACAGACCCGCGCCTCGCTTGACGATTTGCAGTGTGCGCTTCATCAATCGCCCTCCGCCCATTGAGTTGCAATGTACGGCGTCTCGTACAGCACCGGCTCCTTCTTCCTGCGCAAAATGATGTACCACTGCACCACGGCTTCCGCGATCAGCACCAGAATCATCACGGCCAGCACAGCCGTCACCGCCGCATCCAGCCGCTGGTTGAAAATTCCTCGTTGCGCTTCGGCGATTTTCGCGGCGGCAATTTTTCCTGCGGCAATCTGCGCGGCCTGCGCGTTCGCCGCGGCCAGAAATCCGATGCGCGGATTCGCGCTGAAGATTTTCTGGTAGCTCGCGGTCATGGTGATGATCACGATCCAGATCATCGGCAGCAGCGTTACCCAGATCCAACGCAAACGGCCCATCTTCAACAGAATCGTGGTCGCGACAACCAGCGCGACCGCTGCCAGCAACTGGTTCGAGATGCCGAACAATGGCCAAAGTGAATTGATTCCGCCCAGCGGATCGATCACTCCCTGGTACAGGAAATACCCCCACGCCCCGACGATCAGCGCGCTCGACAACAAGATCGCGGGCAGTGAATTCATTTTCCCAATCGGCTTCCACACGCGCCCGCCAAGTTCCTGAACCATGAATCGCCCCACGCGAGTTCCCGCATCCAGTACGGTCAAAATGAAAAGCGCTTCAAACATGATCGCGAAGTGATACCAAATGCTCAGCAGGCGGTCTCCACCGATGGTGTTGGAAAAAATCTGCGCCATGCCAACGGCAAGAGACGGAGCACCTCCGGCGCGGTTCAGCAGTGTTTGCTCGCCGACGGCGTGCGCCAAGCTCGTCATCGTCCCGGCAGTTACCGGATAACCCCACGAGGAGATGGTTTGCGTAGCAGCCTCTGGACTTGCGCCAACAATTCCCGCGGGGCTGTTGATCGCGAAATAGACGCCTGGGGGCATCGCGCATGCCGCCACCATGGCCATCACGCCCACAAACGATTCCAGCAGCATCGCGCCATAACCAATAAACCGCGCGTGGCCTTCGCGTTGAATCATCTTCGGCGTCGTGCCGCTCGAGATCAGCGAATGAAACCCGCTGATCGCGCCGCACGCAATGGTAATGAAACAGAACGGGAATATTTTGCCGGCGAACACCGGGCCGTTGCCGTCCACAAATCGCGTCAGCGGCGGCATCAGCACTTGCGGACGTACCAAAAGAATTCCCGCGGCAAGAGAGAAGATGGCGCCGGCTTTGATAAACGCGCTGAGGTAGTCGCGAGGAGCCAGCAGCAGCCAAACTGGCAGAGACGAAGCCGCAAAACCGTAGGCAATCAGGGAGAATGCCAGCGATACGCCGCTGAACGTGAACGCTTGCGCCCAGGTCACGGAGTCTGCGACCCACTGCCCGGCCACCACGGAGAACAAAACCAGGGCGACGCCAATTATGGAAGCCTCCAGCACGCGTCCCGGGCGGAAAAATCGCAGGTAGACACCGAGCAAAAGAGCAATGGGAATAGTCATTGCTAATGTGAACGTAGCCCAAGGCGAAGACTTCAGCGCGTTGACGATTACCAACGCCACCACTCCCAGCAAGATGATCATGATGGCCAGCACCGCCAGTTGCGCGATGAACCCTCCGCGGCGGCTCACTTCGTGACGCGCCATCTCTCCCAGGGTTTTTCCGTCGCGCCGTATCGAGCAGAACAAAATCACAAAATCCTGCACGCATCCGGCAAATGCCGCTCCGGCAATCAGCCACAGCGTTCCCGGCAAATAACCGAATTGGGCTGCCAGCGTTGGTCCGACGAGTGGACCGGGCCCGGCGATCGCGGCAAAGTGATGGCCGAAGAGCACCCATTTGTTGGTGGGAACAAAGTCGCGGCCATCGTCGCGGCGTTCCGCTGGAGTAGCCCGGGTGTTGTCGAGTGCCAGCAATTTTGCCGCGATGAACGCCGAGTACAAGCGATACGCCACCAGGTAGAAACACGCCGCCGCCAGTACAAACCAAGTGGCATTGATGGGCTCTCCGCGATGGAAGGCAATCGTTCCGAGCGCCGTGGCACCAAGCAACGCCACAGCTACCCAAACGATGATTTTTAACAGCGATTTCATGGGGCGGAACTCGGAGCGAAGCTGGAACTTGCGCGAATGAACTCCTTCAAATCCTTTTCCAGTTTCACCAACGATGGTTGGTGAACATACATCATATGTCCGGCTTCGTAGTAACCACCGGTCAGATGCCCGCGCAGCGTTGGATCCAGTGCCAGGTGGTCGAAGGTGTAGTCGGCGGCAAAAAACGGCGTGGCCAGATCGTAGTAGCCCTTCGCAACATACACACGCAGAAATGGATTTTCGGTCATCGCGCTGCGCAATGTATTGGCCACGTTCACATAGCGATTCTCGTAGGGTTGGAAACTCCACGGACGCACGCGGCCGGTCAGAAATTCGTAAGGCAGATCGCTCTCGAACTTCAGATCGCCTCGCACGTAGTCATTAAACGTCGCGGTGTACGGTCCGATGATGGCGGCCATGCTGGGGTCATATTCCGGCCGGGAGCCTGCGGCATCTTCGTCGATGCCCTTGAACCGACCGTCGAGTCGGCCCACCGTGCGGCGCTCATTGATCAGCAATTCCTTATCGAAACGCATGATTTCGATACGCAGGTTGCTGCGGTCGACATAGTCAACGGACAAGCCTGTCAGGCGCGCCACCTTTTGCGCAATCTCTGCTCGTCGCGTGGCCGTTATCTGGTCGCCTTCCATCAGCGCCTGGGTATATTCACCAGCAGCAAAACTGCGAGATTCATCAATAGCTTTTTGCAGATCCCCCTCAAGGTCAGGTGGAAGTTTTTTGTGATACCAGGCAATCGCGGTGTACGTGGGCAGATACAAGATATAGGGAAGATCATTGCCGCGGTCGAACTCCGCGGTCTGAAAATTCAGGATCGTCGAGATGAGAATGATCCCGTTCAGATACATTCCGTAGCGGTCCTGCAAATAGCCAGATAGCCCGGCAGCGCGCGTGGTGCCGTAACTTTCGCCCGCCAGAAATTTCGGCGAGGTCCATCGCTTGTTGCGCGTGGCGTACAAGCGGATGAAATCGCCAACGGACTGCACGTCCTCTTCGATGCCATGAAATTGTTTGGGCGCTTCGCCGGGAACCGCGCGGCTGAAGCCGGTGGAAACGGGATCGATGAACACCAGATCCGTTGCGTCGAGCAATGAATACTCATTGTCGACAAGCTTGTACGGCGGCCCCAGCAGAGCTCCCGCATCGCCCATTTCGACGCGCCGCGGTCCGAACGCCCCCAGGTGCAGCCAAATAGAAGCTGACCCGGGTCCGCCATTAAACGAGAACGTCACCGGGCGCTTGGTCAAATCGCCGGCATCGTCTTTGGTATACGCAATGTAGAACACGCTGGCCTTCGGTGTGTCGTCTTCCAGCTTCAGCAGAATTGTCCCAGCCGTCGCCGTGTATTTAATCTCTTGCCCGCCGATGCGGACGGTGTGCTTGGTCTGCACCACTTTCTCTTCCGGCGGTTTCTTTTCTTCTTTGGGCTTTTCGCCGGCTTTCTGTGATGGTTTTTCCCCAGGCTTCTCCGCCGCGCTCTCTTCCGTCTTCTCTGCGGTCTTCTCTGCGGGCTTCTGTGCAGGCTTCTGCGCGGCAGCGCCCGGCTTCTGGGCATAAACACCGCGGCCCGCAGTCGCCGCAAGCATTCCAGCTAGCATCAAATATGCGAATCTAGGCATGAAGTGTGCCTTTCTCTACAGAATCAAAGTCACGGTGTGCTCCGCATCCTATGCGACTCTTCTCGCATCGTCAATTTTCCTGTGACGTGGATTTCGGTGCCGCGCGCCAGCGGTCAGTCTGGAATGCTCGTGAATTTCAACAGGGGGTAGACTTCGCGGAACATTTTCACTAGGTCTCTTGGAAAAGATGGCGACGTAGCGGCTGACGGCTTCATTTTCTTTCGGACAATCCAGGCTTGGATGCGCTTCCAGCGTTCGACTTCCGTGGGCCAGCCTTCGTGTTTGGTCCATTGGCCTTTTTCCGTGGTGTACCAATAGCTCTCATACTTTTTCGCGAGACGCCTCTTTTGTTGCGCGACCCACTTGGGATTGATGAGCACGCGGGGCTCGGCGACCAGTGCGATGGTTGATTCCCTGCGCTTGCCGCCCGAATAGATCCGGAATCCCGCCGTAACCGTTCTAGCCGAAAGGCCCACATAGAGTTGCCCGGTCTCGCCATCATGCGAACACGGCGCCTGGAATTTCAGGTACATCTGGGTTTTATAGAGAGTTTTGTCTTTGGCGAAGCGGATGTCGCGGTTGATGCGGGAAAAGTTTGTTCCGGTGCGCCCGCTTACGTCAAAACGGTCGTCAAGGTGCAAAATGCTGGGCGTCAATTCTTCCAGCAGCCTGCGCATCGGCTGAACCAACGAAGTTTGATAACGCTCGCGATTCGCATCCATCCAGATTTTCCTGTTGTTTTTTCCCAATGCACGAAAAAACTCGAATGTATCTTTACTTAGGATGGGCTTCGCGGTGGCCATAAATTCCTCTCACTTTGTAAAGCAATTCAGACTACACCATTCCCATTCGCCGTCAATTGCACTATCCTTTTGCCGCAGCCGGAATGCACCCGTCCGCCGCTGTCATTCCCAGTCAGGTGAGGTCCATGCCGTCTAACCGATTCCGCCCGATTATTTTTCTTGCAATCATTTTGTCCGTTGCTTCTGCGCTTTTCGCCGACGACGAAAGCAAATCTACAAAGACAGAATCCTGGAAAGCTGAAGACATCATCTACGACGAGGCCATTGGCGACTTTCATATTTCTCCCGACGGCCACTGGCTGGTGTGGGCGAAAGGCGAGGGCGACAAGGAGAAAGATGCGCGCGTCTCGAACATCTTTCTTTCCAGCCTTACCGAAGACCGCGAGATCCAATTGACGCGCGGCGCCGACAACAGCCGCTCGCCACGATGGTCTCCCGATGGAGAATGGATCGCGTTTGTCAGCGGCAAGCCGCGCCCGCAAGCCAAGCCAGAAACGGCGCCGGCGCAGATTTGGCTGATCAGCTCGCGCGGCGGCGAGCCTTACCCGCTTACCGAACTCGCGCGCGCGCCACGGCAGATCGAGTGGTTGGACAAAGACACGATCATCTTCAGTGCGGAAGAAGATCCCAGCGCGTACGAGCAAGCGCAGAAAAAGAAGAAGGATGATTCGGAAATTGTCGACGATGCGGATCACGCACCTCCCGTGCGGCTTTTCAAGGTCAGCGTAAAAGACAAGAAAGTCACACGCCTGACTACCAACACGGACTGGATCCAGGATTGGAGCGTTTCCAAGGACGCCAAGTACGCGGTCGCGGTGCATTCCAAAAGCCTGCATTACACCTTCGACCAAAAAACTCCGCCGGTGACCATGCTGCACAATCTTTCCGACGGCACCGAAAAACAAGTGTTCACCGAAGGACGGCTTCGCCCGGTGGGACTTCACTGGGCGTTGGACAATTCCGGTTTCTACGCGTTCATTCCCTTCTCCAACGACCCGAAATTCCTGACCGCCACAATCGAACAGTTGTATTTCTACGACATGGCCACAGGAAAACACGTGCAAGTGCCGCTGGACTGGGAAAACGGTTTGGCGCGAGCCCTGCAACCCACGCGCGACGGTTTTTACGCGTTGCTGGCCGCGGGCTATCACTTCAAGGCGGCGCACTATACCCGCGACAAGTCTGGCGATTCGTGGACGTGGAAGCGCGCGCTGCTCGAAGGCGATCATTCGCAGAACATCAACGGGTTGGACGTGACGGATGACGGCAAGACGATTGTCTACCAATACTCGACGGCAAGCAGCATGCCGCAGCTTTTCCGCGCGCAAGTGGACGGCGACAAACTCGGAACTTCCGTGCAGATCACCAAGTTGAACGACAAACTCATCAAGGCACGTGCCTTTGCGAAGACGGAAGTTGTCCGGTGGAAAGGCGCGGACAACGATGAGGTAGAGGGGATTCTGTATTACCCGAATCCGTACGACCCGGCAAAAAAGTATCCGTTGATTACGGCGATTCATGGCGGCCCGACGGGCGCGGATCTGGACGCGTGGGGAGACAACTGGGCTTATCCGATGAACCTACTGACGCAGCGCGGAACGTTTATCTTACGGCCGAATTATCATGGCAGCGGAAACTACGGGCTGAAGTGGGTGGAGTCGATCTGTTGCGGAAAGTATTACGACCTGGAAACGCCAGACATCAATCAGGGTGTCGATTTCCTGATCAGCAAAGGATTAGTGGATGCGGACAAAATTGCCACGCTGGGATGGTCGAACGGATCGATCCTATCGATCAGCTTGATCACCACGTACCCATCGCGCTACAAGGCCGCGGTGGTTGGCGCAGGCGATGTGGAATGGATCAGCGATTGGGGCAACGTAGTTTTTGGCGACTCGTTTGATTCCTATTATCTTGGGAAGACGCCAATGGAAGATCCACAGTTGTATATTCGCAAATCACCGTTCTTCAAGTTGGACAAAGTGCAGGCGCCGGTGCTGATTTTTCACGGCACCGCGGACAACCAGGTTCCCCCCGCGCAAAGCTGGTCATTTTTTCGCGCGCTGCAATATTACGGAAAAGTGCCGGTAAAATTCGTGGTTTTTCCCGGAGAGCCGCACGGGCCGCGCAAACTGACGCACCAGATGCGCAAGGTGGAAGACGAAGTGGCGTGGTTCGATCAATATTTCTTCAAGACCACGCCGCCGCTGAATGAAGCGCTGAAATCCGGTTCACCTCTGGACATCGCGATACGAACGAAAAACGCGGCGCGCACGGGCGGCACTTATGGATCGGCGTTTGCCGGAAAAGGCAAGTCGGTGCTGATTCCCGAAGTGGTGAAACGCGGCGATTTGGAGATTGGGCGCTACGAAGTGACACGCGCGCAATTCTCGGCGTTTGACAGTCACTATAATGTGGCTCCTGGCACCGAAAACTATCCGGCAAACGGTATCACGCTGGAGCAAGCCAAAGCGTACACAGATTGGCTGTCGAAGTTGACGGCGCAAACCTGGCGCATACCGGACGAGAAGGAAGTTGCCGCACTTCACGCGAACCGAGAAGGCGAAAACACGCTGGATTACTGGGCGGGATACGCGGCGAATCCGGACGACACCAACCGGCTACGCGAAAAAGTGAAAGAGCTTGGCGGAAGCGCGCCGCTGCTGAAACCCGTCGGAAGTTTTCCCGGCCAAGGCCAGGAAAAAGAGGAGCTACTCTTTGACCTTGGGGGAAACGCGGCGGAGTGGGTGCTGATCGCGGATGGAAAGGGCAAAGTGCTGGGAGGCAGCGCGGATTGCCCCGCGGATCCAAGGTCGTCGTGCACGCCGGCGACGGAATACATTGGATTCCGCGTAGTGCGAGGCGCAGCGAAACCAGGCGCAGCGACCACAACGGCGAAGGAATAGCCTGCGGGTGAGCGGGAAAGCGGCAGAGGGCCAAGTTGGCACTGGCGTGGCTGCCGCGAATCATTAAGATAGTGATATGAGCCAATTCACACCGACGGAACGCACGCAAGTAAAGCGACTGCCGAAGCGCGGGAACTACGATCGCGAAACGGTTTACAGCATCCTGGACACCGCGTTTGTATGCCACGTGGGATTCAGCGTGGACGGCCAGCCGTTCGTGATCCCGACAAACTACGGGCGTTCGGGCGACACGTTGTATCTGCATGGATCGGCGGCCAGCCGCATGCTGAAGACGTTGAGCGGCGGCGTGCCGGTTTGCGTCACGGTGACACACGTGGATGGATTGGTGCTGGCGCGCTCTGCGTTTCATCATTCGGTGAATTACCGCTCCGTAGTGATCCTGGGCAAAGCACAACTGGTGGAAGATTCCGCGGAGAAGATGGAAGCGCTGCGTATCTTCACGGAGCATGTGATGAAAGGCCGCTGGAACGATGTGCGCATTCCCACCGAGCAGGAGTTGAAAGCCACCATTGTGATGTCTCTAGCGCTGGAAGAAGTGTCGGCAAAAGTACGCACGGGCGGACCGATTGATGACGAAGCCGATTACGCGCTGCCGGTTTGGGCCGGCGTGCTACCGCTGGAAATGGTAGCGAAGACGCCGCTGCCGGACACGCAGAGGAAGAATGATCCTCCGATTCCGGAGTATTTGAGACAGTTCAAAGTTAAGAGTTGAAAGTTTGCAGTTGAAGGCGCTGCGCCCCGGTAAGGCAGTTCTAAGTTCACAGTTATAAGTTATAAGTTCTAAGTAAAGCAAATCAAAATCCCCACTCTTTATGAACTAAGCCAAAGGGTGCGGCACCCAAACTCGGTTGTCCCGCTATCTTGTCTGCACCCGATAACATATCGCGCCTTCGGCGCTGGCCGGCGGATTCCTTCAAAGGCAGAGGCCCAACTCAGGCACCGCTAATGTCGGCGGTAAAGCTCCGACCCTTTAAAAAGCCAATTCTTCCGGAAGGGTAAAGCCTGGACGGAAAGAAGTGTTGGCAGCAGGAGGGAGATTTGATAAAGACGAGGCACGAGGAGGAGGAAATATGAGTGCTTCAACCAGCGGGATGGGATTGCATGGTCATGGTTCGGCGGTGAGTTTGGCTTTGCTGCTGCTTCGCATTGCGGCGGGGCTGGCATTTCTGTATCACGGGAGCGCGATTTTGTTTGGGGCGTTCGGAGGGCCGGGGCCGCTAGGATTTGCGGGATTTCTGCACATGCCGGCGGCGGTGGCTTATCTGGTAGGGCTGGCGCAGGTTGCGGGAGGGCTGGCGATATTGAGCGGGGTGCTAATCCGAGTGGGCGCGGTGTGCGTCAGCATCGTAATGTTGGGCGCGATCTTTCTGGTGCATTTGCCACACGGGTTCGACATCGGCAAAGGCGGAATGGAGTATGCGCTGACGCAGTTGCTGCTGTCGCTGGCATTGCTGATTACGGGCGCGGGAAAGTATTCGTTGGCGAGGATGCTGCCGGGAGGGTTGCGGAGGTTGTGACGGAGAGTGGAAGGACAGGGCGGCGTGGAGGGTAGATGGGTTGCGGACAAATCTTGCCACGATCCCTCGCTGCGCTCGGGATGACAATATGCCGGAAAGAGGAGGCTCAAGTACGGCGGACCAGCGGACCCCAATTGAGCAGAGCAAATGCGCCCGCCTCGGAAGGCGGCCGCTACACAGCGGACGGAGGAAAAGCAAAGAGGGCAGGATGTATCGGGCGGAAGAAATCGGGATAGGGGGAGCAGTCGCCTGCTCACCCCTCCCACACCACCGTACAGGCGGGTCCGCATACGGCGGTTCAGCGAGTTGCGCCCTGACGGGCCGGAGGTTCGATTCGTCGTTCGCCACAAGGGCTTCGCCGCTCTGCAGGTTGCCGTTTCGGCTTCACCGTCTTCTGAACCTGCAAAACTCAGCCGAAGCTGATTGGCTGGCGCAGTGCCACCCGTGAGTTCGACGTTCTACTGCTCACTCTCACTGTTTGGGCCTTCCTCACTTTCGTGAGTACTACGCCCGCTGCTGACTTCTGCTGCAGGATCAGCGTGAGTTACTCCACGCTCAGTCTCGAATCCGAGACATGCAACAGATCTCCCGCGATAAGCTCGACTGCTTTCGATACGCGACCGCCGGATTTACCACCAGCGTCCTTGATGGATACGGACTTCGCGATCCTTTGCCCGCTCGTCCGACGCCGTAGGCCTCTAATCCAGTTCTTGTCCATCGGCCCGTATCTTTGCTCCACGCTTCCTCCAGACCCCACCTCACGGTGACGCCCTTGCGCTTCGCTATCCTTCACCTCCATCAGGTTGGGACGGGACTTCCACCCGCTAGCTGCCGAGCATGCGCGGCGTACAAAGAAAGAGGGCACGATGTATCGTGCCCGTACATAAATGCATCAATCGCCAAGAGGGAAAATCTAATTACTTGCGGACGGCGGAACGAGGGATGCGGCGCTGGTTCGCGAGTGAACCTGTTGTGGAGATGGGTTGACGCAACCACTTGGCAATGGGAACGAGAACGTTGCGACGACGGACAGAGGGATTTCTGGTGGCCACGGAGGCGGCAGTAGCTGCGGTGACTTCGGCGGTGGAAGCGGTCGCAGCAGCGGCCTCGGGCTGAAGTTCCTTAGCCGGCGAAGGCATGGTGAGAGCGCGAAATACCTGGCGGATATCGCGGATGAGAGAAAGCACCACCGAGCGGGAGTAGTACAACACGCCGTGAAAAAACGAAGGCGAGTCGAGCTTTATGAACGCAGAAGCCTTGCGCGCGAAAACAGCGGTGAGCTTTTGCGATTTGTGCCGGTGCCAATACTTGGGAAGAGCGGGAATCCGCGGAACTTCGAGCGGCGTTTCCGAAAGCTCGGGCAGAGGTGAGGAGTAAGCAACCTGAGGCACAGGCTCAGGCTCCCGTTGCGGCAATTCCTGGAGAGCAGGCGAAGGCGACGAAAGAATCGCGTCGATCGGGTCTACCGGTAACACTGCCGGGCTGGCGCCGACGTTCTCGAGGATATCGTCGAGAACCGGAAAGGAGACAAGGCGGCCATAGTGGGTTTCGAGCTGGCGCTCAGCGACGGCCAGAGGCGCGGAAAGAAGATCGAAATCCACGGCAATGTGCTGAACCATTTCATCGGAGATGACGCGTTTTTGTTCCGCGTAGGCAGAGATTAAAGCGTGCTCGCAGAGCAGATTGACGACGCGCGGAATGCCGCGGGAACACGAGAAAATCGTCTGCATCGCTTCGGGAGTAAAAAGCGCGGTGTTGTGGCAACCAGAGGCCGCCAGGCGTCGAGCGGTGTAAGAAGCGGTCTCCTGTTCAGAAAGAAGAGTGAGGCGCGAATGAATCATAACGCGCTGGCGCAACTGGCGGAGCGAGGGAAGGCGGAGCTTGTCATCGAGTTCGGGCTGTCCAGCAAGAATAATCTGAAGGAGTTTGCCGCGAGGAGTTTCGAGATTGAGAAGCAGGCGAAGTTCGTCGAGGGTTTGCTGAGGGAGAGCCTGCGCTTCATCGAGAATCAGGACGGGCAAATCGCCGGCGACGTTGCGAGCGACAAGCCAATGGTGCAGAGCAGCGATAAGGTCCCCTTTTTGCAGCGAGGCACAACGCACGCCGAAATCGCGCAGGATGAATTGCAGGAGTTCGACGGGTTCCAGGATCGCGTGGAAGACATAGGCGCTGGAACGTCCGCGCTGCTTCAGCCAATCGAGCAGTTTGTAAATAAGAGTGGTCTTACCAGTGCCAGCCTCTCCGGTGAGAACCATGAAGCCTTGGCGAGTCTCAATGCCAAAGAGAAGCTCGGCTAAAGCGGATTCGTGAGAGCGAGTGCGACAGTAGAAACGAGGATCGGGGGAGACATGGAACGGGTCCTGTCGCATGCCAAAGAAGTTGTAGAAGTGGTCGTAGGTCACGTTCTTGGCCAAACTACCCCCATGGGCGGAGGACCGAACGATGGAATTGTATGAAAAGAAAGGGAGAGGGGCAACGGGAAAGAACGAGGAGCTAGTAACTGAATGTGCAGAAACGGGTTATAGGACGAGACAGTTCCAGTACTCGCTGAGGACGCCAGAGGGCTTTGGAGTAGGCCAGTCCAATCTTGTGTACCGGCGCGTTACTGTTTGATAGAGTGACGGCCCGCGAACAAAGGTGGTTCCGGCGGAGGCGAAATGGTGGAAGAAAATGTGAAGCTGGTGAAACGATGGTTTGAGGAAGTGTGGAACCAGAAGCGCAGCGACACGATCGCCGAGTTAGTGTCCGCAGATTGCGTGGCGCACGGAACCAGCGAAACAGGCGAAGAGTTGAGCGGGCCGGAAGGATTCAAAGCACTGCAGGGACGGATCCTCGAGGCGTTCCCGGACATTCATTTTACGGTGCAAGATTGCTTTGGCGCGGGAGACAAAGTGGCGGTGAGATGGAATGCCACGATGCATCACCGGGGAAACGGATTGGGGATCGCCGCGACGGGAGCGGAAGTGAACATCACCGGAACGGGAATGGTGCGGATGGAGAATGGGAAAGTGACGGAGGTTTGGGACAATTGGGACAAGCACGCGATGTTTAAGCAGATTGAAGCGGCGGTGAAGGCGAAGAGCGCGAGCGCGTAAGGCGGATATCAGCAATCAGGAAGCCTTCAGCTTGGCTGGGTGATTGCTGCTCCGGTGAACGCTGCTGATTGGACTCGATCGTAAAAGCGGCGGCCAGCCGCCGCATTCCAAAAGCTAGATGGTGAGGAGGAGAGGAGCGCCCTTGGTGATGACCAGGGTGTGCTCGTAGTGTGCGGCGAGGGAATGATCGGCGGTGCGAATGGTCCACTTGTCTGGGTCGAGAGTGACGCGATTGGTGCCAGCGGTGATGATGGGCTCGATGGTGAGAACCAGACCTTCCGTGAGGAGAGCGCGATTCATGGCGTCTGGAAAATTGGGCACGGAAGGTTCTTCGTGAATGGTGTGGCCGATGCCGTGGCCACCGAGTTCGCGAATGATGTTAAAACCGCGGCGGCGGACTTCGCGTTCCACAGCGCGACCGATTTCACGGACGGGATTGCCGGGACGCGCGACGGAGAGAGATTGGCGGAAAGCGCGCTCGGCGCAACGAGTCAGGTGGGAGGCCAGGGGGGCGGCGGGCGCGACTTGAACGGTGACGGCGGAGTCGGTGTGGTAGCTGTCTTTTTCTGCGGTGAGATCGAGTTTGACGAGGTCGCCGGGCTGGAGGATGCGGCTGCCAGGAATGCCGTGGACGACTTCATCGTTGACGCTGATGCAGACATCGCCGGGGAAGCCGTAAACGACAGGGGGAGAAGAGCGAGCGCCGTGTTCTGCAAGGACCTTGGAGCCGACAAAGGCGAGTTCAGCGGTGGTGATGCCTGGACGAACGGCGGAGGCCATGTCGCGCAGGGCTTTGGCGACGATGCGGCCACAGGCGCGGAGTTTTTCGAGTTGCTCTTGTTTGGTGATGGACATGGGCGTTGTCGTTAGGAGCTTGCTTCGCGGATTACAGCGCAAAAGCGGCAGCGAGCCGCCGCACTCCAAATTAGTGGCAGCCGCAGCCACCGCCACAACAGCCACCACCGCCGCTGCTGGAGGAGCCGCTGGAAGGGGAGCCGCTGCCAGCGGTAGCGAAGACGGAAAGCTGAATCGTGGCTTTTTTGCTGGAACACTTGGGGCAGGAGATTTCCTGTTGTTTGTTGATGACGATTTTTTCAAAGCGTTCGCTGCAGGAATCGCAGATGTATTCGTAGATGGGCATGGCGATGAAGACCTTTCCAGAAGAGTGCCGCGGCTTGCGCTGGGCGTCAAAGTAAGATTATAGCGCAGGAATAGGGATCAGCCATCAGCGATCAGAGATCAGGAACCGAACCTTGCCCGTCCCAGCCACGATTCCTCGCTGCGCTCAGAATGGCAACGGGTAGTTGTCAGGTCATGTACCAGCCGCCGTTTACGCTGATGGTTTGGCCGGTGATGAAGTCGCTTTCGGCAAGGAGGGCGGCGGCGCGACCGATTTCGTCGGGTGCGCCGAAAAAGCCGACGGGGAGGCGGTCGGGCGAAGCATTGGGATTGCTGGTGACCATATCGGTGGCAATAAGGGCAGGGGCGATGGCGTTGGCAGTGATGCCTTCTTTGGCGAGGAGAGCGGCGTAGGAATGGGTGAGGCCGATAAGGCCTGCTTTGGAGGCCGCGTAATGCGGGCCAATGACACCTCCGGTTTGCGCCGCTACGGAAGAGAGATTGATGATGCGGCCCCAGCGGCGCTGTCGCATACCGGGAAGGACGCGGTTGGTGACGAGGAAGGCGGATTTGAGATTGACGCGAAGGATTTCGTCCCAGTCGCGTTCGTTGAGTTCAGAGAAGTGCTTGACCTGGGTAATGCCGGCATTGTTTACGAGGATGTCGACGGGACCGAGGTCGTGTTCGACGGAGGAGACGAGGCGATCGACGTCGGGAGAGAGGGAGACGTCAGCCTGGAGAGGAATGGCCCGGCGGCCGAGGCGTTGGATTTCGGAGCAGACGTCAGCAGCGGCGGAGTGTTGTTTGCGATAGTTGACGGCGATGTCGGCGCCAGAAGCAGCGAGCGCGATGGCGATGGAACGGCCGATGCCGCGGCTAGCGCCGGTGACGAGAGCGATGCGGTTGAGGAGTTTGGACATGAGGCAAGGATAGCGCAAAAGAGAGTGCGGGGACTCGGGGGACGCCCGATCGAGAAAGAATCAACCCGGAAAGAAACAAAAGAACCGGTTCGCGCAAGGTCGGACAGCTTGCGGATAGGACGCATCACTTTGAGCTGCGACCGAAAAAGCGGCGGCTAGCCGCCGCACTCCAAAAAAAACGGCCCCGGAGGATGCCCGGGGCCGTTGGGATATTGGAGATTGAGTTAGTCGCCGGCTACGGCTTCGGCGGTTGGTTCGGTCTTCTTTTCGGCTGAGGCGCCGTTGCCGTTGGCTGGAGCGATGCCGATGGGCTTATTGGCGTTGGTGAAGTTGGCCGGGACAGCCTTGGCGATGTCGCTGACTGAGCCGATCTGGACGACAGCCTGTTGGGGCTTCTTGAGAACGAGTTCTTCGTAGATGGCGCGAACCTTGGCCTGCTCCTCGAGAGCCTTCTTGCGGCGGATGCGATTCTCTTCGGCAGCGGTCAGGGGAATGTCGTGCTCGAGATGGCGAACGCGGGCAGCGTCTTCGGCGTCAATGACCAGCGAGTGTTCGAAGGTCTTGAGGTCGACGTTCTTGCCCTTGGCGTAAATCTCGTGCTTGCCGTGGTTCTTGTACCACTCGGCGACAGTGGCGTTCTTGTGCATATTTTCGATGATCTGGCGCCAGCCGACTCCGGTGTTATAGGCGCAGAAGCTGATTTCACCCTGCTGCGTGCCGTATGGGATGATGCACATCTCGGTGCGGCGGAAATCATAGTTGAACAGATCCTGGAACCACATTCCGGCGATGAAGAGGAAGTTCCAAGGATCCTGAGCGCGGCGCTTCATGGCATCTTCGTAGGTGCGTTCCGGAGAAGTCTTGCCGTATTTGCTGGTGGCACCCTTGGTGAGCGCCCAGGTCTTGTCGAACTTCTTGAAGAGATCCCAGAGTTTAAGACCCTTGGGGCCTTCGAATGGCTTGTAGTTTTTCAGGAGAGCCATGGCCATCATGAAGTTTGAGAAGTTCTTACCACGAGCGGCGTCGGTGATGGCGGTGACGTCTTTCGTAAGCTGCTGAGCATCGAGGAAGCGAGGAACGGGAGCCCATTCCTTGGTTTCCTTATTGATCATAATGGCGGTGCCTACGCCGCAATTGGGGTGGCAACCACAGGAGAGCGAACCCCACTGGGATTCGTTGCCCTTGACCATATCGGCGAAGCCAGCAAAGGTGCTGATGAAGGAGATGGGGAACCAGTCGCGGTGCGGCTCAATGCGGCCAACCTGCTTGCTGACGTCTTGAGCGAGGTGGGAGAGAGTATAGCGCTGGCGGAGGCGGCGTTCCGGGGTGATGTCTTCATCGCGGCCGGTGAAAGAAACAGGCTGGAAGCTGATGAAGGCGATCTTCTTGGGATTTTCCATCGCAAATTTCACGATGGAGCCGACCTGATCGTTGTTGACGTTGTTCACGATGGTGACAACGAGAACGATCTCGATGCCGGCTTCGTGCATGTTTTCAATGGCGCGGAGCTTGACGTCGAAAAGGTTGCCGATCTGGCGGTGGCTGTTGGCGTCGTTGCCGATGCCGTCGAACTGGAGATAAGCGTAACGAAGGCCAGCGTCAAAGGCTTTCTTGCAGAAGTCCTTGCTCTTGGCAAACTCGATGCCGTTGGTGGCGGCTTGCACAGAGTTGTAGCCGACCTTGCGGGCATAGGAGATGGCGTCGAAGAAGTACGGGCTCATGGTGGGCTCGCCACCGGAGAACTGTACGGACATCTGGCGACGCGGCTTGATCTTGACGGCGTTGTCGAGGATTTCCTGAACTTCTTCCCAAGAGAGTTCGTGAACGTAGCCAACCTGGTTGGCGTCCATGAAGCAGGGATCGCACATCATGTTGCAGCGGTTGGTGAGGTCGACGGTGAGAACGGAGCCGCGGCCGTAGCGGACATTGGAGGAGCCATGCTTGTGGAGGCCCTCGTCGTTGTGAGCAGGAATATCGCGGCCCGGGAACTGCGATTCAATCCATTTCAGGAATTCGGAGTCAACGGCCATCATATCTTCGTAGTGGCCGTGCTGAGGACATTCCTTGACCATCCAGACCTGACCGTCGCGCTCGACGATCTGGGCTTTTACTTCGCCGACCTTCTCGTGCATGAGGTCGCGCCAGTCTTTGGTGCCGGCAATGATGGCTTCGCGGGCTTCTTTCACGCATCCGGGACAAAGTGAGTCAGTCTGCCGTGGGAAGCCGAGAGTGGGCTTAGACTTCTCCCATGATTTGAGAAGCGGCTTATCTGACCACTGCGGAGTGACGGAAGGATTGGGGTTACGCTTGTTAAAGTGTTGAATGGTATCGAAGGTAGCAGCGGCGGTCTTGCAGAGAACCCAGTCCAACGAGCGGTAAATTTGCGTAGTAAGCGAATTCGACATACAGCAGAACCCTCACTTTCGAGAAAACGAAGTTAATCTCGAAAATCGATTTAAGTTAAAAGACTCGGGAAAACGCCTTCTTGAACCAGCCCCCAAAGGCACTTTCAGAGTACCACGCGCCAAGCGTGGGTTTAATTGATTGACAGCAAGTAGTTTGACGGGGTACCAGAGGTTTTAGCCAGCAGGAAGCGGCAAATGGGGAAAAAGGGCGGTTGAACGGCGGGAAGAGGCAGTGAATGGACGTATCCCCAAGGAGGAAAAGGGGTTAACTCTTAGGGTGCGGGGGGTGAAGATGGGGCTTGGGAGGGGTGAGGCTGGCAACGGTTGAGGGTCAAGCTAGCTCATTTTGTTGCGCGTCGAAGATGCGGCGCTCGCACAAACGCCGGCGCCACATTTTGGCGCACAGGCAAGACCACAGGCTGAAGCCTGTGCTACCTGGGAGGAAATTACTCGTTTAGGGCGGGATGAAGGACAGCGATCAGGAAGTGGGCGAAATGAGCGGCGCCGTCGTCCATCTGAAGCCAACGAACGACGCAATGGTCCGAGAGGTATTTGGCGACGCGGGCTTCAGGAATGCCGAGATGCTCTGCGAGTTGCGGCTTGATGGGCTGACTGTAGCGCGCAGAGCCACGAAGCAATTGACCAATGGCGACGCGCAGAGTCTGGCAGGCTTCGACATAGTAATACGTAGACAGATCTTCGTCAGTGAGAACCCATACGCCGGGTCCGGCGGGAGCATGCGCGGCATCATCGAGCTTCGCGGGACTGCCGGCGAGCAAGCGGCGAAAATTCATTTCCAGTTGGGAGAGGCGCGAAGAGAGACCGGGATCGCCGGAACGTCCACGCAGAGCGGGAGAGGTGGTGGGCAACTCGGCCATGCTGTCGAGAGAGCGCGGAGGAAGCGGAGCGTTCGGAGAAGAATCTTCGGGCTCCGAGCGCGGAGCAGGAGGCGTGACGGGGCGCGACTCTCTAGGAGAGGAGGAACGGTCAGAAGGTCTCGCGGCGCGTTGATGATCGCGTCCACCGCGGCGGCCACGACCGCGCCGGCGCCCTGAGGGAGCGGATGCAGGAGCGGCCGTCGAAGCGGGAGTAGATGCGGTTTCTGGTTCCGAGGAAGGTTCGGGCGACGAAGCGGTTTCTTCGGGCGCAGGCTCCGCGGGCGCGGCAGCCTCAACGGCTGGCGCTTCGGATTCCGCAGGTGTCGATGCGGAGGACGGGAGTTCCGCGGGAATCTCCGCCGGTGAAGTTGCGCCTAGACGAGTGGCGCTCTCCTGAGCTTTGGTCTTCCAGTCGGCGCGGCGAAACCGTTCAGCGGCTGTCAGGTACCATCTGCCTGCATCGCCCGGATTGCCGATGGATTCGAGGTAGCGAGCGAGTTCGAAGGCAACCATAGCGTCGCGCGTTTTCGTAAAGAGATTGGTGAGTTGGCCCGCGGGGTCTTTGCCGGTGCGCGCTCTGCGGATACGAGCGGTGATCTGCTTCCAGTCTGCCATAGGTAGAAGTGCATTCTAACAGCAGAAGGAGTGATTGTGCCAGCAAAGGAGAAAGAAGGGAGGATAGTGGAGGAAAGTAAAGTGTACAGAGAGTTTCGGGATTGACGACAAAGTGATGGGCAAGTATGCTCAGCGAGTTGAAACAGGAGGCGTTTATGCAACGTCTGCGCGCAATTTTCGCAGCCGCCCTATCCGTAACGCTGGCGACAGCCCCGCTGCTGGGAGCGCCGACAGCGAGTGTATTGGGAACGGTGGTGACGGCGGAGCGCGCCCATGTGGACGAAGGCATTGCGTCGGTTGGGACCACCGTGTTCGCGGGGGACAGGCTGACCACCGAGGACCAAGGCAGCGTACAAATTCGCGCGGGAGCAGCGAGATTGCTGTTGCTGGGCGCAAGCAGCGCGATGGTAAACGACAGCGAAGGAACGCCATCAGCGAAACTACTGCTGGGAACAGCGACATTTTCAACCGGCAACGCGCACGCGTTCACGCTGTATGCCTCGAAAGCAGCAATTCGCGCGCAATCGGATGCGCCGACGATCGGGCAGGTGAGACTGTTGAATGCGAAGGAACTTCTGGTGACGTCGAAGCGCGGGCCGCTGAGCGTGACAGTGGATGGCGAGACGCAGACGATTGAAGACGGCAAGGCGTATCACGTGTATCTGGATCCAGACATGGCAGCGGCGCAAGGACCGGCGGGAGCAGGAGGCGGGCAAGGACCCAGCGGAAAAGGCGGATCGCCGCTGAAGGCTGGCCGGAGCCGATTCCTGATCGTGGTAGTAGCGGTGACGGCGATTGCAACGTACTTTGCGGTATCGGAATCGCTGGAAAGTCCCTCGCGGCCGTAAACGGCAAACACAAAAAGAATTCGAGAAGAGAAACGGCCAAGGCGTGAAGAGCGCGATGGCCGTTTTTGTTTTTGTACAGCGAGAATCGATCAGAGAGAAGCGATGAGATCGATTTCGACGAGAGCATCCTTGGGAAGACGAGCGGCCTGGACGGTGGAGCGAGCAGGAGGAGCCGCGGTGAAGTAGCGAGCATAGACTTCGTTCATGGTGGCGAAGTCGTTCATGTCTTTGAGGAAGACGGTGGTCTTGACGACGTGATTCAGCGTGACGCCAGAGGCTTCGAGAATGGCTTTCAAATTTTCCAGGACACGTTCGGTTTGCTGGCGAACGTCGGCGCCAACAAAATCGTTGGTCTTGGGATCGAGCGCAACCTGGCCGGAAACAAAAACGAAGCCATTGGATTTAACCGCCTGGGAATAAGGGCCGATGGGCTTGGGGCCGCGGTCGGTAAGAACGATGTCCTTCATGGTGTGCTCTCCTGAGTGGCGGAAAGCAAGAATAACAGAAGAAGAGGCGGGAGAGAATTAACGGGGCTTGCGACCGTGGACACGAACAAAATCGGTGTGGGAATGATTGCGGAGAGCTTCGCGCTTGGTGATGAGGGCTTCGGCTTGGTCGTACGAAAGGCCTTGATTGACGACATCGAGAATTTGTTTTTCGGGCATGGCGGTGTTTTTGAGACGGCCGATCTGTTCGCTAGTGAGTGTGGGAAGGCCCTGCATGCGGCGGCTCATGATGGCCTGAACGGTGGAGTTGGAAAGTCCGATGAGTTTAAGCATGACGGCGTCGCCGCTGAGGATGTCGATCTGATCGGAGTGAGCCATATCGAGGATTTGCTGGTCGGAATAGCCGGCGCGGGAGAGGTTGACAGCGGAATCGCCGCTGGAGAAATCATGGTGATGGTCGCGGGCAGCCTTGAACAGCGCGATGCACAAGTCGTCGGAGGCGCCGGCTTGTTTAAGTTTGGCGAGTTGGGAGACTTCCGCAGGGGTGATGTTTTGTGCTTTGAGCTGATCGATGTTCGAGGTCCACATGCCGGACTGATCGAGGGCACTGTAGTCCATCTGCGGCTGCTTCTTGCACCCGCCAAGAAATGAGAGACACATGCCGAGAAGGATAAGCAATCGCTGCATAAAATCATTGTACGGGGAACAAGGCAGGGAGAAACGAGGTGTGCCTGTGTGGATACCGGACTTGGGGACAGGTGCGGGGAAGTTGGAAAATCGAAAATAGAAAATCGAAATTCGAAGATAGAAATTGGAAAATAGAAAGCCGGCGCCATAGAAAGAAAACACAGGCTGAAGCCTGTGCTACCGGGACGAACTTGGCTGTCGATGTGCGCGGCGCGCTTACCTTTATTAAATTGACTCGGCGCAGCGGACGCAAAAGCGGTGGCGAGCCGCCGCACTCCATAGGGGCTATACCTGGTAGACGCGCTCTACGCCGTAGACGCCGTTGATGCGACGGATGTTGGAGAGAATGGTTTCGAGTTGGCGTTTGTCGGAAATTTCCAGGCTGGCTTCGACGCGGGCGTTTTGGCGATCGGGGCGGCTTTCGAGAGTGCGGATGTTGGAGCCAGCGTCGCTGATAACGGCGGTAACTTCCGCGAGCAGGCCGGGACGATCCTTGGAGCGGATGAGGAGTTCGACGGGAAATGTGGCTGCGTTGCCACCGCCCCATTCAACGGCGATACGCCGCTCCGTCTGATAAAGGAGATTCTGGACATTGGGACAACCGCGGGTATGCACGGCGACGCCGCGACCGCGGGTGACATATCCGATGATGTCGTCACCGGGAATGGGATTGCAGCATTTGGCGCGGAAAACCAGCAGATCATCCTGACCGCGGACAATGAGCGGAGCTTCGCCAAAACCCAACATGCGCTTGACGGTTTTGACAAGCGTGGGCTTGGCATCATCGGAAGGCTTCTCTGGCTCCTTGGTGGGCTCGCCGAAATAGCGAGCCAAAACCTGGCGGGCGGAATATTTGCCAAAGCCGACGGCGGCGAAAAGGTCTTCGGGCTTGGAGAGGCCGTATTCAGCAGCGAGCTGCGTGAGATCCTCGGAGGAAATTTTCTTTAGGCCCTTGGGGAAATTGCGAGATTCGTTTTCGAGGAGGCGCTTGCCCATTTCGGTGGCTTCGTCGCGCTCCTGGGTATTGATGAAGTGGCGAATCTTGCTTTTCGCGTGAGAAGACTTAACGAAGCTGAGCCAGTCGCGACTGGGCTTGTGACCCTTCTGAGTGAGAATTTCAACGACGTCGCCGCTAACGACTTCGTGGCGAAGCGAAACCATCTGGCCGTTCACTTTTGCGCCGACACACTGGTGACCGACTTCGGTGTGGACGGAATAGGCGAAGTCAACGGGAGTGGCACCCTTGGGCAATTCGAGAACACGGCCTTTGGGAGTGAAGGCGTAGACCTCGACGGGAGCAAGATCCACCTTTAATGTGGAGAGAAATTCGCCGGGCTCCTGAAGTTCCTGAGACCATTCAATGAGCTGACGCATCCAGGCAATACGCTGATCATCATCGCCAGCGCCAGGTTTGCGATCCTTGTACTTCCAGTGTGCGGCGACACCTTCCTCAGCGACGCGGTGCATGTCTTGAGTACGAATCTGAATCTCAAAAGGCTGGCCGGCATGGATGACGGTGGTGTGGAGAGACTGATAGAGATTGGGGCGGGGCATGGCGATGTAGTCTTTGAAACGGCCGGGAACGGGACGCCAGATGTGGTGGACAACGCCAAGGGCGGCGTAGCAACTGCGTTCGGTATCGGTGATGACGCGAACGGCGAGGAGGTCGTAGATCTGGTCGAGGCCGCGCTCCTGGCGAACGATCTTGCGGTGCAGAGAGTGCAGGCCCTTGACGCGAGCTTCAAGTTCCGCGGGAATGCCATTTTCGACAAGCTTGGTGCGAATGGTGTTCTGGACATCTTCGAGGAATCTTTTGTGAACCGGAGCTTTGTCCGTTACTTCTTTCTGCAAAGAGAAGTACGCGTCGGGCTCGAGGTAGCGGAAAGAGAGATCCTCAAGTTCGCCCTTGATGACGGACATACCAAGGCGGTGGGCGATCGGGGCGTAAATGTCCATGGTTTCGCGCGAGATGCGTAATTGCTTGGAAGGCTCGAGGAATTCGAGGGTGCGCATATTGTGGACGCGGTCAGCAAGCTTGACGAGGACCACGCGGACGTCGTGGACCATGGCGAGAAGCATCTTGCGGACGTTCTCCGCCTGGCGCGTCTCGGGAGCCATGATGTTGAGACGGCCGATCTTGGTGACGCCCTCGACGAGGCGGGCGACTTCGTCGCCAAAGCGTTCCTGTAGACGGGAGAGGGGAAATTCGGTGTCTTCGATGACGTCGTGGAGAAGCGCGGCGGCGAGAGTGGTGGCATCGAGGCGCATGTCGGCGAGGATGTGGGCGACTTCAAGAAGGTGAGTGATGTAGGGATCGCCAGAACTGCGGAACTGGTCGCGGTGGCGTTCCGCGGCTATGTCAAAGGCGCGGCGGACGAGCCAGGGATCATCGGAGGGCCGATTGACGCGGAGCTTGGCGAGGAGTTCCTCAAGGCGAGCGTTGATCTGCCGCTCGGTGCGGTCGCGGTTGAAATTAAGGGGAACGTTGGCTGGCGACGGCATGCTCTAGTGTACGACGGGAGGAGGCGGGCGAGAAAGAGGGCGGGGCGGGCTGGATAAGAATGCGCGGAGCCGGTTGGATGGCGACGCCAGGGGCATCGGGTTAAGGATTTTGCGAAGGATTGATTGAGATCCTTCGGCGCGCAGACTACCCGTGCCTCAGGATGACACCATGCGGCAGAGGGTTGAGGTGATGAGCGCGATTTGCGATGACGATGGTGGGTGAAAAGCGGTGGCTAGCCACCGCACTCCAAAAAAGGAAAGGCCCCGTTTGACAGACTGTTACGAAACGAGAGCGATAAGCAGATTAGAGCGATGTTCCGAGTGCCGGAGCATCGCTTTTTGTTTTATTGATCTGTGCATAAATAATGCAATACGCGTATAATAGGTGTTCAGGAGGCAGAACACCTATGCCCAGACCGAAGGGGAGCGCCGATCTGTTGGAAGACCGGCGCAAGCGAGCTTTGGCGTTGCTGGATGCCGGTCACTCTCTCAATGAAGTGGGACGGCGCGTCGGATGCAATCCGAGTTCGGTGATGCGCTGGCGAGATGCCAGGCGGCGTGGCGGAGCGAAAGCATTGCGAGTGCGTTTCTCTCCAGGCCGTCCTTGGAAGCTGAACGCGGCGCAACGAAGACGCTTGGTGCGTTTTCTTCTTCAAGGACCGATCGCGCAGGGTTACCGGACGAATCTCTGGACCACGGTCCGCATTGCTGAGGTAGTCCAGCGGAAGTTCGGAATCCGATATCACCGCGCCCACGTAGGTCGCTTGATGCACAGCTTGAAATGGACCCCTCAGAAACCCGAGCGACGCGCGTTGGAGCAGGATGAAGGAAAAATCAAACGCTGGAAACAAAGGGACTGGCCCCGGGTAAAAAAAACGCTGCGCGGCTGGGTGCCCATATCGTATTTGCCGACGAATCCGGCTTCCTTTTGATCCCCTTGGTGGTCAGAACCTGGGCGCCGGAAGGGCAAACTCCCATTCATCGTCATCGCCAGGGACGACGGGACAAGATCTCGGTCATTTCCGGAATTTCGCTGAGCCCCAAGCGACAGCAACTGGGCCTTTACTATCTACTCTTCTTTGACAACATCGGACAGCAGGAGGTCTGCGTTTTTCTGCGGGAGCTGCTGCGGCACCTGCGCGGCCCAGTCATTGTTTTGCTGGATAACTCCTCCACCCATAAGGGAGAACCGCTCCAGAAGCTCCTGCATCAACACCCGCGTCTCTCGATCGAATATTTTCCCTCCTACGCCCCGCAACTCAACCCCGATGAAAGAGTGTGGTCCCTAGCCAAGAGGGACCTTGCCAACAGCTGCCCTAAGAATGTCGATGAGTTGATGGAAGACATACTCCGTTCGATCGAACGGATCAAAGTCTCGCCCGAGAAACTACGCGGATGCATCCTGCAATCTGAGCTACCTTCTTTTTTGTGTTAGAGCATTGCATTATTTATGCAGCGATCAATAGGGAGTCGAATTCACGTGGTCGTGGCGTGAGGGAGCGGAATCAGGTGGACCGCAAGGCTGCATGTAGCTTGTGTCCGCCCACGATGTTCAGCATCCGTTTCAGGTTGTAAGCTGCTACCGCTAGGCTGATTTCTGTTTGTGCTCCTCGCAGTCCGCGCAACAGGAAGCGTGGATGTCCGAAGATGCGATACTTCAGATTGGCAAACGGATGTTCTACAACGGATCGACGTAGTTGCATGGCCTCCGGCGTGGCCCGTTTTTGCATGCGCTGTAGCGCTTCTTCATGCAGATGCCGTGTAACCAGACGCCGGGAACTCGTCGTGCATTGCGATTTGAGCGCGCACGTTCCGCACACATCTGGTTGACCTGCGTAGATCACCGCGCGATCTTTGCGCGATAGTTGTTTGCGAGCGAGAGTCTGCCCTGCCGGACACAGGAACGTGTCGCTCTCAGGTTGATAGGCAAATTCTGTGCGGTCGAACAGGGTGCCATCTCCTTGATTGTTCACGCCACGGTTAGCAGGGACATGCGGCAGAATTCCTTTCGCCTCGCACGCTTCGGCCTGCTCTCCATTCGAGTAGCCCGCATCGGCTACAACATTGAGCGGCTGCGCGGGTTCACTCACGGCTGCCTGCGCGGCTTCGGCCATTGGTTGCAGGCTGCCGTTATCGCCAGCCTGAATAGTCACCTGTTGCGCTACGATCAGCGCGTGTTCGGCATCGACAGCGGCTTGTACGTTGTAAGCGGGAATCAGGCCATGAGACGTGCGCATCAATCCAGCTTCTGGCTCCGGGTGCTGGCGCAATTTTTCCAGAGCACTGGCTACCGCACCAGGATCGATTACCACTTCGTCTTGCTGGTCGGTCTGCTCTAGCTGTTCTAGGTAACGTTCCAGGGCCTCGCGTTCGCGTACACTCCGCTCGCTGCTGACGGTGTGGAATTTTGAGCCATCGATAGCAACCCACTCGCCCTTAACCAAGCCGACGGAACGTGCCAGTCGCACCAATTCGACTCCTGCAGCGGTTACCCCTTCGCGGTGCATACGCCGGAACTCGGCAATCGTCTTGTGGTCCGGCGCCAACCGTCCCAGCAGCCACATCAGCTCAATGTTTCGTCGGCACTCCGACTCCAGCCGTCGCGAGGAGCGGATCTGTTGCAAATAGCCGTATAGATAGAGTTTCAGCAGATCGCGCGGATCATAACCAGGCCGCCCCGTTTCGGCAGGCTCCGAGCGTTCAAATCCCAAGGCGGCCATATCCAGCCGATCCACAAACGCATCGATGACGCGGCACACATGATCGTCCGGAATCAATTCTTCCAGACAGATGGGGAATAGCGTTCCTTGAGTCCGGCCCTCACCCTGCACAAAGCCCATAAAAAAATGCCCTCGCTTTCACGAGGGCATCTTCTCATTTATTTTTGGCCGATCAACCAGAGTTTCGTAACAGTCTGTTTGAGACGGGGCCTTTGCTTGAAAAATGGATTATTGAGCAGGAGTGGTGGGAGCGGGCTGCTCAGCTTTCTTTTGTTTGATTTCCTTGACCTTGTCGAGCAGCTCATCGGCCTGCTTGGTAAGGGCATCGCGTTCGGCAGAAGATTCAACGGTATCGGCCTTGCGACGATAGAGGAGGTTGAGATAGGTCATGGCATCTTCGTAATCGGGCTTGAGTTCAACGGCCTTCTTTAAGCTGGCGATGCCGTCTTCGATCATGGTGCCGAACTTATCGGTATAGGATTTGCGGACATCGGGAGGAAGGGGATCAGTATCCTTAATCTGCTTGTTGATGTGAGCCCTGTTGTAGTCGGCGCGCATTTCGGTATTGCCGCGATAGGCGACAGCCCAATCGATAACGCCGATGGAATAGTAAGGAGTGGGATCCTCCGGCTTCAACTGAATGTGCTTCTGGTTGTATTCCTTGGCCTGTTCGAATTTTTTGGCGTCAAAGGGCTGGCCAGCCATCTGGTAAAGAATGGAAGCGAGACCGTCGATGGCGTTGAGGTTGTTGGGATCTTTTTCAAGGACGCTTTGATATTCGGCGATGGCCTCTTTGCCGTGATTGAGGTTTTCATCCGAAGGAGCGCCGGGAATGTACTGGCTGGCGTAAGCGGTGGCGAGGTAAAGGCGAGCATTGATGAGGTCGGGATCGAGTTCTTTAGCTTGCTTGAAATCTTCGACGGCCTTATCGAATTGGGCTTCCTTGAAGGAGGCCACACCCTTGTTGAGAAGGTCGCGCGCCTTAAGCTTGTTACAGCCGGAAACGCCGAGGAGAAAAACAAAAATGGCGGCCAGAGAAAGAAGCTGGCCGGGAAAGCGGGAAAGCCAAGAGGAGGTTTCCCTTGCAACCGGTGCATGAGTCATTGAAGCATCCATCCCTGATAAGCGCGACCTCAAGGAAGCCGAGGCCGAAGCTAGGATTGACAACTGCCCTGTAGGGCCATTCCATCACGTTCAGCGGTTTTTTTCCAGTTCTGATGTCAGCAAGCCGACCGAGGAGGCGCCGGCGGAGTGCATGAGATCGAGAAGCTGAGCCACCGCGTGAAACTCGAGCGAGCGATCACCTTGCAGAAACGCAACGTGCTGAGCGCGGAGAGCGAAAGCTTGAAGCAGGCGACCGGCAATGCCTCGCGCTCAATCACCGACTGATTGATCCGAAGAGAACCATCGGCAGAAAGCTGGACGATGATCGCTTCCGGACCGGCCACCGGATCGGAACTTGCGGGTTGATGCGGCAAGTCCGCCTGGAGGCCCATCTGCCGGTGCGGGACAATCATAAAAATAACCAGAAGCACCAACAGAATATCGATCAACGGGACCACGTTCACATCAGACAAGATCCCGGGCTTACCACCAAGAGCAAAAGCCATGAGTCACCTCGCAGTCAAAAGAGTGACCCTGCGAAGAGGACTCTCACACCGAGCGAGAAAAGCAACGAAGAGCGAACTACTGACCGGCCTCGAGCTTGGCGGTGATAAGACCGACCTTATCGATACCCGCTTCGTGCATGATGTCGATGGCGCGAGCGACATCCATGAACAGGACGTTGTTATCGCCCTTGACGAAAGCAACCTTTTCGGCGCGATCCTTAAAGATCTGCTCCATGCGAGGGCCGAGCTGTTCCCAACTGGTGTCCTCGTTGTTGATCTTCAGCTTGTTGCCTTCCATGACCTGGACGACGACAGTCTTGTTCTCGAGTTCCACGTTCTGCTGTTGGTTCGGGGAAGGCTGAGGAACGAGGGTATCGAGGCCCTTAGGCGTGAGAGGCGTGATGACCATGAAAATGATGATGAGCACGAGCAGAATGTCGATGAGAGGAACGACATTCGGCGAGGACAATGCACCACCAGAACCACCACCAACATCCATTCCCATTGCGAGTTCTCCTGTCGAGCCGAGGTAACCGATTGAGGAGCAGCAGGCCGCGCCGGGTGGGAGCCGGCGCGAACCTGGAAACTCAGCAAACGAATGAAACCAACGGCCGAAACGAAAAAGAGCCTGAGTCCCTACTGTTTAGGAGGGGACGGAGGGTTGTTGCCAGTACTAGGGTTAGTGGACTTGACCTTCTCGGTCAAGAGGCCGAGTTGATCGACGCCAGCCGAACGGATTTCGTCGACGACGGCGACGACGGTGCCGTACTTGGCGCGAGCGTCGCTTTTGACGTAGACGGTCTTGTCGAGCTTGTTGGCGATCTTGTCTTTAATTTGCGGCGTGATTTCTTCTTTGGTGATCTTGTTGTTGCCGAGGTAGATGTTGTCGTCGCGAGAAACCGCAACGATGATGGCGTCGTCCTTGTCCGCGTCCTGCATATCGCGCGGATTGTTGACGGTTGCCATATCCACCGAGACGCCCTTCTGCAACATGGGCGTGACCACCATGAAGATGATCAGCAGCACAAGCATGATGTCGGCCATAGGAATGACATTGGGGGCCGCCATCTGTGCACCGGCTTGAGGCTTATAGGCCATGATATCCCTTCTTCCGGGTTACTTCTTGGCGCCGCGGCGCAGGATGAAGTAGTTGATGAGCTCCATGGAGGAGTTGTCCATCTCCACGTCGAAAGCTTCGACCTTGTTGGTGAAGTAGTTGTAGGCCCACACGGCGGGAACGGCGACGAGCAAGCCGAATGCGGTGGTAACGAGGGCCTCAGCGATACCGCCAGCGACGGCGGACAGACCGGTGGCCTTGTTGGCGGCGATGCCCTTGAAGGCGTTCAAGATGCCGACGACGGTGCCGAACAGTCCGACGAAAGGAGCGGTGGAGCCGATGGTGGCGAGAGCCGAAAGGCCGCGCTTCATTTCAGCGTGAACGATGGCGACAGAGCGTTCGAGACCGCGCTTGGCGGCTTCGATGACTTCCGCGTCGGAAACTTGCTGAGAAGCGGACTGGAATTCGGAGAGGCCGGTGGCGACAACCTTGGCGATGTGGCTCTTCTTGTTGCGCTCGGCAATGGCGATGGCTTCATCGAGCTTGCCATCCTTAAGAGCGCCCGCGACCTGCTGAACGAACAAGCGCGACTGCTTGCGCGCGTTGTTGTACATGAGGAAGCGGTCAATCATGACACCGAACGAGTACACGGAAAGGATGAAGAGAATAACGACGACGATCTTGGCGAGGAGCCCCATGGAAGTCCACATATTGCGTAGATCCCACTGCGAAGCTTCCTGCAGCCAAGCCGCATAGACAAAGAGAGTTGCGAACATTCGTTTGCTCCTTATTGAGTTCCTAGTGGCTCCGAGATTAGCGGAACCAACAAGAGTGATACTGCGACTGCGTACTCAAGACGGCGCGCAGCTCCCACGAGATCGCGCCGCCCCGTTGGCCTACTGAGCGAGAGAGAAAATGACGTCGATTTCGGTATCCACTTCGACCGGTTCGCCGTTGAGAAGAGTGGGCTGATAGCGCCACTGCCTAACAGCGTCGAGCGCGGACTGCACGAGGAGGGGATGGCCGGAAACCACTTGCAACTGCTCCACGGCACCATTCTTACCAATGATGGCGTGAAGCTTGACCGTGCCGCTGATGCGGGTCTGGCGCGCCAGCGGAGGATAAGTCGGCTGAACGCGATTAACGAGGTGAGCGGCCTGGACGTTGCCGCCGACCGTGATGCGCTTGGGAGTGACCTTTGGCGGAGGAGGAGCAGCGGTTGAGCTCGCGCCACCAATAACGCCGCCGATTACACCGCCCATGGAGCCGCCAGCAACGCCACCGGGGACGCCGCCGACCATGCCTGCGCCGACATCAGGGGGCGCTTCTTCTTCCTTAATAATCTTGATGTCCTTAGGAATGGCTTTCGGAGCGACGAGCTTGCCAGCTTCCATGAGGTGAGCAGTTGGCTTCACGTGGACCACCTGAACAGGCGCCGGAGGAGGCGGAGGAGGAGGGGGGGGCGGAGGAGCCAGAAGAATGGAAGACATCAAGGTCTTAGGAAGTGCTTCGGTATAGATAAGAGGAATGAGAATCAAAACGGCAAGTAAGAGGACCTGAAGGACCATCGAGATAAAAACAGTCCAAGGTTTGTTGGTCTTCTTACCTTTTGCGCTCGATACGACCATTTCTTCAAACATGGTTACAACTACCTCCTCCCGGCAGGTGCAAGGCGGGTTTGGCCGCCTTCATTTCCCCGGGTCTTGTTGCCGGCTGCGGTTCCGGTGCCTGTAGCAGCACCATGGCCGCGCCGTTGATGCCAAGCGACGACTAGCGGTGCAGCAATACCAAAACTGGAGTACGTTCCTACCACAATCCCCACCACCAGGGCAAAGGCAAATGCGCGAAGCACCTGGCCACCCATCAGGAACAGGACAAGCACGGTGAGAAAAGTCAAACCGCTAGTAAGGATAGTTCGCGAAAGCGTCTGATTAATGGACTTGTTGACGACATCCGCGAAAGACTCCTTACGCAACAGGCGGTTGTTCTCTCGAATGCGATCAAAGATGACGATGGTGTCGTTCATGGAATAGCCGACCAAAGTCAACAGAGCCGCGATGACAGTCAGAGAAATTTCGAAGCCGAAAATCTTGAACAGGCCGAGAGTGATCAGGACATCGTGAAAAACCGCTAAGACCGCCGCGACCCCGAAGATCCACTCGAATCGAAATGCAATATATACCAGCATGCCTGCCAAAGCATAGAGGGTAACGCGAATTGCCTGATTGCGAAGCTCGCCGCCAACTTTGGGGCCAACAATGGCGACGTCGCGAACGGCGAAGGGACCAAGCGAGAAATTGTCTTTGATGGCGGAAACAACAGCGGAATTGGCTCCGGGTGCACTGGCGAGGGCGTCGAAATTGGCGATGATTCCGTTGCTGACTCGATCGCGATAGTCCAGGAGACTCTTTGCGAGCTGCTGATACTTATCCGCAGCGTTCACGGAAAGATTCAGGGGATCTCGCTGCGCGAGGAAATTGGCCAGCGCGGTCGGAGTGACGGAATTGAAGTCGGGCTTGGAGGAAGTCGAGGAACCGTAGGTGGCGTTCAGCGCGGTGAGCACCTTGGACTTGCCTTCGTCCAGAGCCTGATCCATTTGACCAGTCTGTTCGACGAAGATCATGACTTCGTTCGAATTGGGATTGGCAATGTCGCTGATGCTTTGGATCTCGCTGTTGCCGAGCCCCTGAGCCTGGAGACCTTTGCGCAACTGGTCGATGTTCGGTGGTTGGGCAAAGCGAACGTCCACGTTAGTGCCCCCGCGGAAATCGATGCCGTACTTGATGCCACCCTTAAAGAAGATAGCGGCCCATCCAAGGACCAAGAGCGTCCCGCTTAACAGGAAGAAATACTTGGCCTTACCCATCCAGTCGATGTTGGGCTGTTTAAAGAGCTCGATCATGCCGTTTCGTACTTCCCTTCTTTAGACTCCGAGGTGTTGCAGTTTGTTCCCAAGAGCCAACGCGCCGAGCCGGGCCTGAATCAAGCATAGTAACGCTGGCTGCCAGATGCTAACCAACCCCCCAAACGATTGAAATCGGGTGAGACGCTGGGCATAGAACTCCCGGTACGGTCTAGATACTTAAATCTGCCTGGCGGTCCATCTTCGACAGGTGATACTGAAAAATCGTTTTGGACACGAAGATCGCGGTGAAGACGTTGGCGATCAGACCGACGGTCAAGGTGATGGCGAAACCCTTGATGGGCCCAGTTCCAAAGATGAACAGGAAGAAGGCCGAAACAACCGTGGTGACGTGGGTATCGATAATGGTCAGGAAAGCCTTGTCGAAACCAGCCTCGACGGCTGCGGCGGGAGACTTGCCATTGCGAAGCTCCTCGCGGATGCGTTCGAAGACCAGCACGTTGGAATCGACGCCCATACCGATGGTCAAGATGACGCCAGCGATGCCGGGCAAGGTGAGTACAGCGCCAAACATGGCGAGGGCGGCGAGAAGAATCAAGAGGTTCAGGAACAAGGCAAGAACCGCATTGACGCCGGAGAGCCGATAGTAAAAGACCATGAAGATCATGACGACCAGCAAGCTCAAGACAGAAGCTTGAACGCCATGGCGGATGGAATCGGCGCCGAGTGACGGGCCGACAGTGCGTTCCTCGAGATATTTGATGGAGGCAGGAAGAGCGCCGGCGCGAAGGGTGAGTGCGAGATCGTGAGCACTTTCCTGGCTGTAGTTGCCTTCAATCATGCCGTTATCTTCGATTTTGCCCTTGATGACCGGAGCGGTCTGGACGACCTTGTCGAGGACCACGGCCATCTGGCGACCGATATTTTGTTCGGTGAATTGGCCGAAACGGCGGCCGGCATCGGCAGAAAGCGTGAAGTTGACCTGCCACTGGCCGGGGATCTGTCCGCGGTTTTCAATGGCGGAGCGAAGATCGCGACCGGTAACGGCGGGGGAACGACTGAGCAGGTACCAGGTTTCGAGAGAATCCGAGGGATTCTGGGCGTTGCGCGCTTCGTTTTTGCCGCGCATGAGTTCGGAACCCGGAGGCAGAACGCCACCGTGGGCTGCGAGAGCGGCAGCTTGCGAAGGATAGGTGGTCTGATCCTCGACGAGCTTTAGTTCAAGCTGACCGCCGGCCTGAATGACCTGCTTCGCGCGAGTGGGGTCGCCTTCGCCGGGAAGCTGAACGAGGATTTCGTTTTCGTTGCGGCCGTGAGGCTGAATGGTGGGCTCGGTAAGGCCAAGAGCGTTAATGCGGCGCTCGATAGTTTCGAGCGACTGGGTCATGGTGCTTTCCTGAATATGTGCAATCGCACTGTTGCGCAGGGTCAGGAGAAGAGCATCGGGCTGGCCGGGGGCAGTGCCAAGATCCCAATTGCCTTCGAACTGCTGGTGGAACAAATCGCGGAATTGAGAAATCTGGTCGGAAGGGATGCCGCGGACGATGATGTGGGTGTCGTCGGCGCGGCGCACTTCTTCGTAACGAATATTCTTTGCGCGGAGCTGAGAAGTGATGCGGTCGACGGTTTGATCGGTCTCCTGGGCAACGGCTTCCTGAACCTGGACCTGCAGGATCATGTGGGTGCCGCCTTGAAGGTCGAGACCCAGCTTGATCTGGCTCGCGAAGTTGTTCTTAAGCTGAGCGAACGAGGTCGGGAACGTGGGATAGAAGAAAATAGAATAGAGACAGATTAAGATGACGGCGAGAATGAAGATGATTTTCCACTTAAGATTAGGATTCATGGTTTAAGAGATCAGGCGCGAAAATGGGCGGGCCGGGGAGTTACTTTGCATCTTCCGATGCCTCCACCTGGGCAATCGCCGCACGCGCAACGCGAATTTTCACATTATCAGCGACCTTGAGGATGATCGTGTCGCCGTCCATACCATTAATGGTGCCGTAGATGCCTGAGGTCGTGATGACCTTGTCGCCGTTCTTGATGGCGGCGAGCATCGCCTGCACTTTTTTCCTCTGCCGCTGCTGCGGCATGATCACCAGGAAATACATAATGCCGAACATGAGAGCGAGAGGAATGAGAAAAGTACCGAGTCCTCCCGGACCGCCGGCCTGCAAAATTAGGGAAGCTGCGAAATTCATGTTCGTGATTTGCTACCGTACCCTTCCGCGACCCTGAAACATCGAACAAAAAACTGTCGCTCTGAAAAACCAAGCCCGCAAGAAAAGATTCACCGCTAGCGGGTAAGGATTCCCGCTTTCCCTGCCCGCACGATTCTCGTCCGGAGACTCGACCTACGGCGGGTTGCTGTGAGAGCTTCCGACTACTGTAGCACGACTTGGCAATTCGGTCAGTGCGGGCCGGCCAGATACCGGGCACGCACTCCTGCCGCAAAATTCTGCAGGTGTCCAAACCCGATAGCCTCTCGAATTTGCCGCATGATGTCAAGGTAAAAGTGGACATTGTGGTGGGTGGCAAGAATGGCGGCGGTGATTTCTCGCGCGGCGAAGAGATGCCGAAGATACGCGCGAGTGTAGCGGCGGCAGACGGAACAGGAACATTGCGGATCGATGGGACGCTGGTCTTCGATGTAGCGGGCGTTCTTAATGAGCACGCGGCCTTCACTGGTGTAGAGGCAGGCATGACGGGCAGCACGCGTAGGAAGAACGCAATCCATCATATCGATGCCGAGTGCGACGTAATCGGCAAGTTGTTCGGGGCGACCGACACCCATGAGATAGCGAGGGCGATCGGCTGGAAGAAGAGCAGTCACTTCAGCGGCGATTTCGCAAGTGACGTCGTGAGGTTCACCGACAGCGAGGCCGCCAACAGCGTAACCGGGAAAATCAAGAGCGAGGAGCTGGTGAGCGCTTTCGCGGCGCAGGTCGGGAAACGTGGCGCCTTGCACGATGCCGAACTGCCATTGCGGCAAACGGCCATCTTCCGGAGCATGCTGCAGAAAATAATTGCGAGCGCGTTGCGCCCAGGCAGTGGTGCGTTTGAGAGCTGCTTCGGCGATGGGGCGAGGAGCGGGGGTTTCGATGCATTCGTCGAGCACCATGGCGATATCTGAACCAAGTGCTAGCTGAATCTCGGCGGCTTTTTCTGGGGTGAGGAGATGCTCGGAGCCGTCGAGATGAGAACGGAAACGCACGCCGTCGTCGGTAATTTTGCGGAGATCGGCGAGGCTGAAGACCTGGTAACCGCCGGAATCAGTGAGGATGGCGCCGCGCCAGGACATGAAGGAATGCAAGCCGCCGAGTTTGCGGATCAAGGCATGCCCGGGACGAAGGTAAAGATGGTAGGTGTTGGCGAGAATAATTTTCGCGCCAAGGATCTCGAGCGCTTCCTGAGTGAGTCCCTTGACGGTGGCGGCGGTGCCCACGGGCATGAAAACAGGCGTTTCGACGACGCCATGCGGCGTGGAAAGAAGGCCACGCCGCGCGCCGGTGGGATCGGTATGTTGGATTTCGAAAGAAAAACTCACTTCGCCAGTGTATCAGGAGAAGGCAAAAGCGATTCCCACACGCAAGACCACATAGACTAGGAAAACACTCAGAACTATGACGAATGCCTTGCCAGGTTTGAGCTTCCTGGGATTCACGGCGGCAAAGCCGACGGCGAGGAGCATGAGCTTCCAGATTTCAAGGAGGTCGATATTTTTGCCGAGGGCAAGAAGCCATTTCGGAGTCTCGTCGGAAAACAGAGTCGCTATATTCGTGGCGACTGGGTTGTCAAGGTCAAACGTGCCCACAGGTTTAAGGAACAAGACGATGAGAAACAAGACGGTGCCGACGATGGCAGCAGGAAAAACGGCATGCGAGACAATCGATAAGGAAGTTTTGAAGTTGACGCCGACTCCCGCCATCAGATTGTAAGCGCCCATCAGAACCAAAGCGACTACCAGCAAGCCCACCACAGGAAGAATCAAACCAAAGACGTAGGCGACCATGGGCGAATACTTGGCGCTGAGTTCGATCTGCTGTTCTTTTTGCTCAGCGGAGAGTTGCGAGGCCCGAGGATTCTTCTCAATCTGCTGTGCGATGTATTCGTGCCAGTTGAAGTGGCTGTTCAAGGCGAGGGCACCAAGAAAGCTAAAGACCACCATTAAGGCCGTCGGAAGAATCCAAGTGGGTTTTCGAGCGATATCGTCGAAGGTCGCTTTGGGAGAAAAGAATGTGCCAATGAGGCGACCAACGGGAGAGATGGAAGCCTGGGGCTCCGCCACAGGCATTGGGGAAGTAGCCATCGAGGACTCCTTGACCACAAAGGGTCGGATGTTTGCTGCTAGTGATGCGTCCCGAAAATAAATTGACGAAGTTCGGAGTCTTCAGGGGCTGAAGCCCAATTCAATTCGCAGGCCTAACGCCGGGGCTGAAAGCCCCGGCCTCCTAAAGACAAATACAACGAACTTACGGAACAACACACCAGGAATAACTACGCAATTGCTTCGGGAAAAGTATCACAAGGAACGGGCAGTGGGAACCTCTGGGACGGCGGCGAGTAGTTCGCGGGTATAGATGTGGGTGGGCTCGTGAAGGATGCGATCAGCAGGGCCATATTCGACGAATTGACCGGCGCGCATGACGGCAATGTGGGAGGCGAGTTGCGCGACAACCGGGAGGCTGTGGGAGATCAGGAGATAGGTAAGGTGAAATTCTTGCTGGAGTTCCTGAAGGAGGAGGAGAACCTGGGCGCCGACGGAGACATCGAGGGCGGAGATGGGTTCATCAGCAATGATGAGCGAGGGGCGGAGAATCAGGGCGCGAGCGATGCCAATGCGCTGGCGCTGGCCGCCGGAAAACTCGTGAGGATAGCGGTTTGCGGCGTCGCCGGGCAGGCCAACGCGACGCAGGAGTTGCTCGGCGCGGCCGAGGCGATCGTTGCGCGAGAGTTGCGGCTCGTGAATCGCCAGTGGCTCGGCGATAATTTCACCAACGCGCATGCGGGGATTTAAGGAAGCGAACGGATCCTGAAAGATCATCTGCATTTGGCGACGCTGAGCGCGGAGTGCTTCGCCAGAGAGTTGCAGCAAATCGTTGCCTCCAAAAAAGATTGCGCCGTGGTCGGGCTCGACGAGACGGAGAAGCATGCGAGCAAGGGTAGTTTTGCCGCAGCCGCTCTCGCCGACGATGGCAAAGGTTTCGCCAGGCTCAACGGTGAAGCTCACATCGTCAACGGCGATGAAACGGTCGCCTTTGGTTTCGTCGGCGAACAGGCCGCCACCACGGCGATAGGATTTGCGGAGGTTACGAGCTTCGAGTAAGTGGGCGGGGGTGGTCATAGAAGGACGCACCTGGAGAAATGGTCGCTGTCTGGTGGACGAAAAGTGGGAACGGCCTGGTCGCATTCGGTGCGGCGGTATCCACAACGCGGAGAGAACGCGCAACCTGGTGGAAGAGAGATGAGTTGTGGGACAGAGCCGGGAATGGGGATGAGTTGACCGCGAACGATGGTAGGAGAAGCGGCGAGAAGGCCCTGAGTGTAGGGATGCTGGGGCGAGAGGAGAACGTCTTGCGTAGGACCTTCTTCAATGATGCGTCCGGCGTACATGACGGCGACACGATCGGCGACCTTGGCAACGACACCAAGGTCGTGAGTGATGAAGAGAAGAGCGAGTTTCATTTCGCGGCGGAGTTGGTCGAGCAATTCGAGGATTTGTTTTTGCACCGTGACATCGAGAGCGGTGGTGGGCTCATCGGCGATGAGCAGTCTGGGATTGGCGGCGAGAGCCATGGCGATCATAACGCGCTGACGAAGTCCGCCGGAGAGTTGATGAGGAAATTGCCTGGCGCGGACGTCGGGTTCGGGAACGGCGGCGCGTTCGAGTGCGGCGTGGACGCGTCGCTGCAGATGAGCATCGCCGAGGTTGGGTTCGTGGGCGCGAATGGCTTCTTCAATTTGCGCGCCAACACGCATGACGGGATTGAGCGAAGTCATGGGCTCTTGAAAGACCATGGCGATTTCGCGGCCGCGGACGGCGCGCCAATCGTCTTCTGCATGGAGCTTGGCTAAATTTTTGGGCGCTGCTTCAGACGTTGAGAGCAGAGCTTCGCCGGAGACGCGAGCGCCGGGAGGAAGCAGGCCCATCAAGGTGAGAGAGAGCATGGTCTTGCCGCTGCCAGATTCGCCGACGAGGCCCAGGGACTCGCCGGGAGCGATGTGCAAGGAGACATCGTTGACGGGACGGACCCAGCCTGAGGCGGTGGGCAATTCGACGGTGACCCCGCGAAGATTGAGGAGAGAGCGCACGTCTCCATCATATTCGGAAGCACGCGGCGCAAAGGAAAAAAGTGTGCATGCGGTGCAATAGAAACAGATTGTTGAATGGCCGGGAAGCGAGCCGGCAATAGTAAACTAGGTTTCGCGTCCCCAAAATATGATGAACAAGTTCGGAGTCCTCAGGGGCTAAAGCCCAATTCAATTCTGAGACGTTATGCCGGGGCTGAAAGCCCCGGCCTCTTAAAGAAAATACAAGGACCGTTTGAGGGGACACTAGCAGGGTCGATGGCGACTGTGGAGAAACACCGAGTGGACTGGAAACTGCTGTGGGAGCAGCAGGCGTTCCGGTATTTCTTTACGGCGATGTTTGTTTCGCTGTTTGGCAGCGGAATGAACTTCATCGGCGTGAGCTGGTACATCATGTCGGCAACGCATTCGACGGTGGCGGTGAGCTGGCAGGTGATTGTGGTGACGCTGCCGGGACTGGTGGTGCCATTTCTGGGCGGAGTGCTGATCGACCGGTTCGACCGGCGGTACCTGGGAGTGATGCTGGACATGGCGCGCGGGTTTGCGGTGCTGGGGATCGCGTACATTGCGTGGCACGGGCAACTGGAGATCTGGCATCTGTATTTGATGACGCTGATCACCGGGACAGGCTCGGCGATGTACTGGGCAAACGTGAACGCGCTGGTACAGGAAGTGATTCCGCCGAGCCAATTCACGGGCGGGAACGCGGCAGTGCTGGTTGGAGTGCAGACCGGGATGATGCTGGCGGGAACGTTCGTGGGATTCATTTACGACCACATCGGAATTGCGGGGATCCTGTTCATTGATGGGCTGACGTATTTTGTGTCGGCGGCGTGCCTGTACAAGCTGCGCAGCGGCTATGTGTCGCCACGCGACCACAAACAATATCCGCGAGAGTATTCGGAAGCGACGCAGCGGGCTTCGGAGGCGCTGGAAAGCGGAGAAAATCCGGAGGTGGCGGAAGCGGGGCTATCGCTGGCGATCTACGCGGACATGAAAGAAGGATTTGGCTATTTGCGGGAACATCAAGTGGTGGTGGCGCTAGGCGTGACGCACGCGATCCTGATGGCGAGCATCGTGAGTTCGAACGTGGTGGTCGTAGCGCTGGCAACGGAGATCCTGCATTCGGGGGCGCGCGGGTTTGGGTTCATCGAAGCGGGTTGGGCTATCGGCGCGATTACGGGAGGATTGATTACCAGCCAACTGCGGCAACGATTGCGGCTGCCGCTGTACGTGGCAGTGATGGGGGGAATGGCGCTGGGACACCTGGCGGTGCCGTTCGTAGGATTTTTGCTGGGGGCGGTGCTGTTGCAAGGATGCTTCGGATTTTTCCGGGCGATGGGAGGAATTGTGGCGCAATCGTCGCTGATGGGGATTGTGCCGCGCCATTTTATGGGGCGAACGCAATCGGCTTTTGCGATTTTTGCGACGGTGCTGCAACTGGCGATGAGTTTTGCGCTGGGATGGATGGCGCAAAGGTTCAGTATCGCGGTGGGATTTTTTATGCTGGCGGCGATGTATGCGGGGGCGACGTACACGGCGTCGCGGGCGCGGAGGTTGTTGCAGGGGCAGTTGGCGTAGGGAGTGGCAGATGGGCTCGGAAGGCCGTCGCTACAAAGGCAGAGCCAAGAGAAAAATTCCACCCGTCAACAGTGAACCGCAGTGCAGGGTTGGCCTGTCGGCAGGGCTGGCATAAAAGGCAGCGGTACATGGAAGAAAAAGACACCGCGTACATTTTTAGCCTTGATGAATGACCACAGCCAAAACGCAAACCCGAGAGAAAGGCCTCACCCCTGAAGGGGTGAGCTACAGGATCCGAGAGCGTGGAAGCTTAGGAGGTTGGCTGGGGGACGGTGCCGCCCAGGAGTTCTACAGCGCTTTGATTTAGTTTGCTACGGAGGGCGTAACGATCGTTCGCGCGGGTGATGTAGCGGACGGCAACCTCGATGCCACCGACGACGGGCTTCACGCTGATGGCCGGAGCCGCGGAAAGACCGCTGAGTCCGCGGGAAGTGGTGGCCCTGCTCCATTCCTGTTCGGCTTGCTGAACGGTTTCGCGAGTGGCCTCGACAACCTTTTTGTGAATGGCGTCAATCAGGGGATAAGAGTCTTTACCCGTCGGAAGAACAATCTGCAGTTCATCCCACAACCATTGACCAGTGGTGGAGAAATTGAAGTAGTGGCCTTCGATGGCGAAGCTGTTGGTGAAGGTGACGCGACGGCCGGTGGGATGCCCGGAGTCGGTCCAGTTGCCGGTTTCGAGCAGGACCGTGTGGAACGGCCCGATCTCCACGACTTCGCCGGTGACGCCATTGATTTCGACCCAATCGCCGAGGCGAATGCCATTTTTTCCCATGAGCACGAACCAGCCGAGAAAGCCAACGATGAAGTCCTTCAATGCGACGGTAAGTCCGGCGCCGGCCAGGCCGAGGAAGGTTCCGAGTTGTCCTGGCGGCCCGAAGACCACAAGCAGAATCAGGAAGAGAGCCAGAACCTGCAGGGTGACGCGGATAACGGTGCGGAGCGACTCGATCTGCCGTCGATCCATAGAAAGGCGATCGAGGAGTGAATCCAAGGAGGAGTTGCCGAAGATGCCGAGGAGCACAATCACGAGGACAATGGCGGCGCCGAGGAGCGCGCGATGAAGCAAGGCGCGCTGGTGCGCAGCGACGATATCGATCCACTGGGCGTAGGTGGAGGCAAGTTCCCTCTTAGTCTCGATGCGCTTGTCGTAGGTTGAGAGGATTTTCTGATCATCGGAAAGCTGCTGAGTGGTTTTGAGCAAACCAGCGGTTTCGGCCTGACTTTTGTCGGAGGCGGAAACGCGCAGGGCAGCGGTTCCCGATTTGGTTTTCTTGGAATGATGCGCGAGTTCGGGTATAGCAGCTTTTTCGGAGTCGATTTGCGCATCCAAGGCATCGTGCTTGGAGGTCAGCGAGCCGATGGAATCCATCGTGGCGCTTTTGGCCTGCCAGAGTTGCAACTGTTTCTGATGCAGATCGCGCCAAAGTTTGGCGAGATGGATCAGTCCGAGTTGCTCGACGGGCTCAGGGCCGGTGGGAATAGCGGAAGCGGTGCCATGAGAAGTTTCTTCGTGATCTTTCTTGAGGGCTTGAATGCGGTCGGTGACGTCGCCGCCAGCACGCATTAAATCCTGCTTGGCATCGTCCAATTCGTCCTGATCGAGTTCCATGTCTGCTTCGGATTGAATGAGATCGGCTTCGATGGAATCCTTTTTGGTTTCGGAAGCTTTGACCAATTGTTCGGCGAGTTGCTTGGTGCGGTCCTCGTCGGTCTTCAGGAGCTTCTCGGATGCCTGCACGCGCGCCTGGCATTCCTTGGCTTCGGCCGACAAAGCAGGAGGGTGAAGGCGCGCCTGGCGGAGCGCGTTGTCGAAAGCGAGGTCAACATCGAAATCGGCGAGACGAAGAGCTTCCTGGGCGATGGCGCGCTCGTTGTGAAAAGTAGCGAGTTGAGCAAGCTGCTGAGCGGTTTTCAGGGGAGTTTGATCTACCAGGGATTTATCGGCGCGCTCGGAGGAAGAAGTTGCGGTGGACGCGGGAGGCGGGGTGTCTGGCTGGCGGGTCTGCCAGAATCCGTAAGCGGCCAGCACAAGCAGAAGGACAATCACGAGCGCCGCGATTCGCTGAGTTTTTAGCATAAAGATTGCCAGTACCGTCCTGCGATTCGGTTGACGAGGGTTCAACCCAATTTCGGGCATTCAACAGGGAAAGGCAAGAACTTAGTGAGCACGGCTTGTCGCAAAAGGATTGTTGAGCAGGGGCGTGGCGACTAAGCTTGAGGGAAAGGAAGAGCGATGAACGCCCCGTTGGTTCCACGAATCGTTTACGGATTTTTGCTGGCAATTGGAGCGCTGGATTGGGTCCGGCGCTACCCGCTGCTGCCGGCGCGCATGGCATCGCACTTCGGTCCGCACGGAGAAGTAACCAACTGGCAGAGCAAAGAACAGTTCTTCATGACCATGGTCGTGGTGATGGGCGTGTCGTTCATTGGTGGATTTGTAGTGCCGCTGCTGATTGGGAAAATGCCGGCAAGCATGATCAACCTGCCGAACAAGCAATACTGGCTGGCGCCGGAGCGACGCGAAGAGACGATGCGATATTTGAGCATGAAGATGGGATGGTTTGGCTGCGGTGTACTGTTCCTGCTCTTATTCGTGACGTCGAAGGCGATCAACGCAAACATGCCCTCGCATGGACAATTCGATATTGGAACAACGTTCGCGGCACTGTTAGGGTTCGTACTATTGATGGGCTTGTGGACGATATTGTTGATGCGGCATTTCAATCGTGTTCCTGAGTAAGGTTTCTCAAAATGAAAAATAGATCGTGGATGTGATTGATTGTCGCGTTGATTTGTAGCGACCGGTGACGAATAAGCGATTGGTGATTGACGGAGCGGCAGCGAAGGACTAGCGTAACGGTATGGAATGTTGCGGTGTCATTCGGCGGAAACCGACTGTCTGAGTTTGACCGAATCCCCTTCCCGGAAAACGGCAGGCGAGGTGACACCCAGAAGGCCGTTCGCGCTCCGCGGCAGTCAGGACTGGAATCGTGAAACGATATTTGATTGTGATTGAAGAAACGGGTTCGGGATACGCGGCGTATTCACCGGATTTGCCGGGCTGCGTTTCGGCGACCGGACCACGGCATGAGATTGAGAGGAAGATGAAGGAAGTGATCGCATTTCATTTGGCGGGCTTGCGAGAAGAAGGGCAAGCGATTCCGGAGCCGCACACGTTTTCTACCTATGTCGATCTGCCAGCGTAGGAGTTTTAAGTTTTCAGTCATCAGTTTGAAGTAAAAGCTCTTGCATACGTAGGGGCTGGTGACTCGCAGAATTGTTGGCTGGCATAAACGCCAGCGTTACATTTAAGACAAAAACCCAAGAAAAGAAAAACGCCCGGGTGCGCTGGGCGTTTTTCTTTTCTCGAGTTGCGATTCTTTCTATAGGTAATCACGGGAAGGGCCTTCGAGGAAGGCGCGGAGTTTGCGCGAACGCGAAGGATGACGAAGCTTGCGAAGGGCTTTGGCTTCGATCTGGCGGATGCGTTCGCGAGTGACGGCGAAAGACTGGCCGACTTCTTCGAGGGTGTGCTCGCTGCCGTCGTCGAGGCCGAAACGCATTTTGATGACTTTTTCTTCGCGGGGCGTGAGGGTCTTCAAAACTGAGGAAGTCTGTTCCTTCAGGTTGAGATTGATGACCGCGTCGGAAGGCGAGACCACGGCCTTGTCTTCGATGAAATCGCCGAGATGCGAATCTTCTTCCTCGCCGATGGGAGTTTCGAGCGAAATCGGCTCCTGAGCAATTTTCAGGATCTTGCGCACCTTGGAGACAGGAATGTCCATGCGCTTGGCGATTTCTTCGCTGGTAGGTTCGCGACCGAGTTCCTGAACAAGCTGGCGGCTGGTGCGAACCAGTTTGTTGATGGTTTCGATCATGTGGACCGGGATGCGGATGGTGCGAGCCTGGTCAGCGATGGCGCGGGTGATGGCTTGGCGAATCCACCAAGTGGCGTAGGTGGAGAATTTGTAGCCGCGGCGCCATTCAAACTTGTCGACGGCCTTCATCAAGCCGATGTTGCCTTCCTGAATCAGGTCGAGGAACTGCAAACCGCGGTTGGTATATTTTTTCGCGATGGAAACGACGAGACGAAGATTCGCCTCGATCAATTCTTTCTTGGCTTGTTCTGCTTCGGCTTCGCCGCGTTGAATGATAGTGAGGGTGCGCTTCAGTTCAGTGAGGCCGACTTCGCTGGCTTCCTCGATATCTTTCAGCTCGGAACGGCGGGTACGCAGCTCGCGGCGGGCTTCGGCGGCGTTTTCGCCCTTGGAAACGTCGGCGCGGCGCTCGAGGCGGCCGGCTTCACGTTCGAGGGACTGCAGGCGCTCGACGGTGCCGCGCATCTTGTCGATGAGGCGCTTTTTCTCAAAGGGATTGAAGTCGATGCCGCGGATTTCCAGAGAAATCTCAATACGGGTGCGCGAAACGTCCCACTTGGCGCGAATGTAGGGCCGCTTTTTGGATTTAGCGGTTTTGTCGAGCTTGACGGCTTGCTTGAGAGCCTGATCGTAAAGCTTGGCGATCTTGTCGATGTGCTTGAGAGTCTGCTTGGTCTTGTTGGCAATCTTTTCTTCAGTGAGTTCTTCGTCGTCGAACTGAACAATTTCCTTGATGGAGCGCGCACCTTTGCGAAGGTCGTCGCCCACGGCGATGAGTTCCTTGATGACGATGGGGGAGCGGGTGATGGCCTTCATTACGACCAGTTGACCGCGCTCGATGCGCTTGGCGATGGTGACTTCGCCTTCGCGGGTCAACAGGGGAACGGTGCCCATTTCGCGCAAGTACATGCGGACGGGATCGTTGGTTTTTTCGAGTGAACCGGGAGTGAGGTCGAGGTCGCTGCCAGATTCTTCGGCGTGAGCATCGTCTTTTGCGGCGGTTTCGTGGTCGCCGTGCTCGGAAGAGACTTCGACGGCGCGAGCGGCTTTAGCCGAAGCAGCGTCTTCGTAAATCTCGATGCCGTTACGCTCGAAGGTGGTGAGAAGGTCGTCGATTTCCTCTGAAGAATGAACTTCCGCAGGAAGGGAATCATTGACTTCATCGTAAAGCAGGTAACCGCGCTCTTTGCCGACGGCAATGAGCTGCCTTACCGCATCATATTTTTCTTCTAAACCGGTTGCCGCCACAACAATCCTCCAAAACTCTTAGTGCTAATTTCGATGATGCACGCTGGCCATAGTTCAGCGCGCTCTGCGCAAAGGGCGAAAAGGGGACAGCCCATACCGAACAGAGGGAGGAAGGATATCCTCCAAAAAGATCTAGATTTTTCTGTGAAGCCTTGTGTGCCGCGCCTAAATGCTTGCCACTGCCCCACGCCATGCCGCCTGCCGCGCCCTCGCGGACCGGTCCCGTAGCATCGTTTGCACATCTAAATAGATGCCTCGAAGAGCGAAACCGTTATCCGCCGAACCCTTCTACGCTACACGGGTAAGTCGTGCAAAGTCAATCAGTTCCTTGCGGAAAAGTTGTGGAAGGGCGGCATGTGCTTGATTTGAAACAATTAGGGGTGATCGGCGGCGGACAGGCGCTTGAGGAGTTCCTGCTTGCGGCCGAGAAGTTCACGAAGGGACTGGCCCGCGGGTAGAGCTTCGATGTCGCGCTGGACGCGCTGGAGTTCCTGCTCAATCTGGCGGCGGTGCAGGGCTTCGAGACAGCTTTCGGCTTCCTCCCAGGAACCCTCTTGGGAAGGCTCGAAGAGGATTTCGAAGAAGAGGCGACGATCGCGTTCGTCGAGAAGGGCGCCAAGCTCTGTGGCTTGCATGGGCTGGTCGGAGAGTCCCGCGACGACGAGAGCGGCGAGGATCTTTTCGGTCTCGAGGCCCTCGTAGAGACGACCCTGCTGGAGACGCTGGGCAATCTCGCGACGAAAGCCTTCGGCTTCGACCAGCATGCGGATGAGGCGGCGCTCGGTAGGTTTGGCAGCTTTGCCAACAAGTTCGGGCTGAGTCTTAACCTCGCTGCGGCGTTCGTTGGCAGCTTTGCTGAGAGCGGCGCGAAGGACCGGTTCATCAATGCGGAGTTGCTGGGCGATGCGCGTGGCCCACTCGGAACGAAGCAGGCGATTGGGAATTTTCTGGAGATAGGGGAGCAGAAAATTGAGGGCGCGCAACTTCCCTTCTCCGGTGGTGAGATCCATCTGGCGAGCGCGACTGATGAGGTAGTCGACGTAAGGAGGAGAATCTTTCAGCGCTTTGATATAAGAGTCGGCGCCTTTTTCACGAATGAAAAGATCGGGATCGGCTTTTTTGTCGCCAATGGCAGGAAGAGCGAGGACGCGAACTTCGAAATCCTGTTCGAGGAGGAGAGAGATGGAGCGCTCGGTGGCAGCCTGGCCGGCGGCGTCGGGATCGTAGTTTACGATGACACGTTTGGTGAAACGGCCGAGTAGCTTGATTTGCGGTTCGGCGAGGGAGGTGCCGCAACTGGCAACGACATTGGCGATACCGGCGCGAGCCACGGCGATGGCGTCCATGTAGCCTTCAACGAGGATGGCGAAATCCTGGCGGCGGATGGCTTCCTTGGCGCGATCCATGTGGTAGAGCACGTTGCTCTTGGAATAGATGGGAGTTTCGGGTGAGTTGAGATACTTGGGCTGGTCGTCGCCCAAGGCGCGGCAACCAAAGGCGACAATTTTGCCGGACTCGTTGGCGATGGGAAACGTGATGCGACGGCGAAAGCGATCAAAGAGACGACCTCCGCTTTGATCGCGGGAAATCAAGCCGGACTCCACTAGCAGTTTCTCCGCATATTTTTGCTTCAGAGCGCGCAGCAAGGCGTCGCCGCCGCTTGGAGCGTAGCCGATGCCAAAGCGCGAAAGTGCTTCGGCGTTTAAGCCGCGGTCTTCGAGATAGGCGCGGGAGGCGCGGCCCTCAGCGGTCGTCTCGAGTTGCTTGACGAAGAAGGATTGCGCTTCGCGGTGCATTTCGATGAGTGCGGCGCGCTGCTGATTCTCCTTGCGTTCCTCGGGAGAGCGTTCCTGGGGCTTCGGAATGGCAATGCCACATTTTTCAGCAACGATGCGAACCGCTTCCGGGAACGGGACTTTGTCCATTTCCATGACGAAGTTAAAGACGTCGCCACCCTTGCCGCAGCCGAAGCAGTGGTAAATCTGCTTAACGGGATGAACGGCGAAGGAAGGAGTTTTTTCGCCATGAAAGGGGCAGAGGCCGGTGAAATTCTGGCCACTCTTTTTCAGGCGGATGTATTCGCCGATGACGCGAACGATGTCCGCCTGCTGCTTGACGCGATCCGCAAATGATCCAGCTTCCGCCATACATCAACTCTATCGAAAATAGAAAATAGAAAATGGCAAATTCAACTTGGCAACATCGTTCAGCCGTTGGGCTCGGTTTTTCAAAGATGTTACCCCGAAGCTTCGGCTTTCAATTTCTTCGAACGTGTAGACCTGATGTAGCCATTAATTAATTTGGTCACCGAAATGGCCAGTGCATCGATTTCAGCGTATTTCGATTGCGTTATATACCCGGCGTCGAGCGCACTAGTCAGATGATCTCGGAGTTCGTAGACTGATCCGCGGCTCTGCCGACAATATTGAATGTTTTCCTGGTAGGAAAAACGTCCGTAGCCTTCCGCGATATTCGCGCTCACGGAAATGGCTGCACGCCGCATCTGAGAGCTGAGGGCAAAGGTCTCTCCCTTGGGAAAGCCTTTGCAGATCGAGTAAACCTTCGCGCGCAAGTTACGCGCAAACCGCCAAGTGACCAGGTCTTTGAAATCACGGACTATCAACTGTTTTCGCGAGGCATTTTCCTCTTGGCCATTTTCCATTTTCAGATTTCCATTTTCTTAGCTTCTCAAGTCTACAACGGTGATGGCTTTGCCGCCGTGGTCTTCGGATTCGAAGGCGACGCTGGCCACCAGGGGGTGTGTTTTCAGGAATTCGGCGAGGCCGCGACGGAGGGCCCCGGTGCCATGGCCATGGATGATTCGGACGCTAGTGTGATTGGCGAGGGCGGCTTCGTCGAGGAATTTGTCGACGCGTTCGGTGGCTTGTTCGACGGTCATGCCGATGACGTTAATTTCTCCGGTGGAAGAACCTTCGCCGGGAGCGGAAGTGACGGTGATATCGGGGCGCTTGCCTGCGCTAGCTGCTTTTGCGGAGGGCTCGCTTTCGATGGCCGTGATTTCGTCGACGGCTACTTTCATGCGGAGGGGTCCCGCTTCGATTTCGGCGGTGGAACCGTCGATGCGACGGAGGATCACAGGCTTATTGAAACCGCGGACGCGAAGACGAGCGCCGGGCAGTAGCTTGTCCGGATTCACGGCCTCGGAGGACTCGGGCTTGATGCCGAGATCTTTCTGGGAGTCGGAGATCGTTTGCACGACGGCGGCGTTGAATTCTTCTTTGGCATCGCCGCGAGCGTCTTGCATTTTGCGGCGCGCGGTTTTTTCCAACTGGGAACGCAGTTCGCGCTCTTTGACGGCATCGACGACGCGAGCAACGTTTTCGTCAAAGCGTTTCTGCATCTCGGCAAATTTTTGTTCCAGATCGACGATGCGTTGCTTTTGACGGTCGACCCACTCGGCGCGCAGCTTTTGCCGTTCTCGTTCGAGTAAATGACGTTCGTCGGCCATTTGTTTTTGCATGCGGTCGAGCTCATCGCGGCTGCGATGCAAGTAAGCGATCAGGTCGGCAGCCTCGTGAGCTTCCGGAGTGAGCAACGAACGCGCGTGATCGATGATGTTTTTCGCGAGGCCGAGGCGATTGGCGATAGCGATGCCGCTGGAGCCGCCAGGCACACCAACCATCAGGCGATAGGTAGGGCGGAGATTAATGTCGTCGAATTCGACGGCCGCATTGACGACGCCCGGTGTGGTGGAGGCGTAGGTTTTCAAGCGATCGTGGTGTGTGGTGGCGAGGACAAAGCAATGCTTTTCCCGGAATTCGTCGAGGAGCGCGACAGCAAGTGCCGCACCTTCCTCGGGAGCCGTGCCAGTTCCCATCTCGTCGGCGAGGACAAGCGAATTGGGAGTGGCCTCATCGAGCATGGCTTTGAGATTGAGCATGTGAGCGGAAAAGGTGGAAAGATCCGCGGCAATGGATTGTTCGTCGCCGATATCAACGAGTACGTGATCGAAGAGCGGCAGTACAGCACGCTGCGCGGCAACCGGAATGCCCGCTTGGGCCGCCAACGCCGCCATGCCAGTGGTTTTCAGCGCGACAGTTTTGCCCCCGGTGTTCGGGCCGCTGATGACGAGAAGACGCTCGTCTCCGCCAAGATTCAGGGAAATGGGAACGATAAAGCGATTTTCACGGCGCAATTTGTCTTCGAGCACGGGATGGCGAGCGGCTTCGAGTTGAAGCTGGGCATCGGCGACAAATTCCGGGATGCAGGCGTCGAAGTCGCGGGAAAAACGGGCGCGGGCAAAAACGCTGTCGAGCTCGGCAATGATTGTAGAGGCGGATCGCAGGGGACCGAGCATGGACTGCAAGCGTCCGGTAAGATCTTTCAGGATGCGGAAAATCTCGGCGGCTTCGTCTTCGGAAAGCTGAACCAGCTGATTGTTGGTCTCAACGGTTTCGAAGGGTTCGACGAAAACAGTTTGCCCGGTGGCACTTGCGCCGTGGATGACACCCTGAACGGAACGGCGATGTTCGGAACGGACAGGAATGACGAAGCGGTCGTTGCGCAGGGTGACATAGTCCTCGCCACTTTCCGCCTGGCGCGAGCGCAGGATTTGCTTCAGGGTCTTCTGAATGGAATCACGAGTCTGCAGAATGCTGGCGCGAATTTTGCGCAAGGCGGTGGAAGCGTCGTCGCTAATCTCGCCATTGGGAAGGATGCAGCGCTTGATCGCGGTTTGCAGGTCGCGAAAATCGGCAAGGCGAGCGGCTTCGGCGGCCAACAAAGGAAACTTGACCGCTTCTTCGCGGAATTGCTGACGCAGCCAGCCGGCAGTCTCTAACAAGGAGCCGGCGTCGAGGAATTCGGGAGCTTCGAGTACAACGCCGGGCGCTTCCAGACGCGCGAGCCAGTGTTCGGGATCGGCTAGCGCGCCGAAACCCAGTTCGCGTTCGGCGCGCAACCACTCGCGAGCTTCACGAATAAGTGCGAATCCGGTTTCCAACGAGGCGCGGTCCGTGCGGGGTTCTAACGCGCTGACGCGGCGGCGTCCCGGAGCGCAAGTGGTTCGGAGCCGCAGCAGTTCGCGCAGCTTGTCGAATTCAAGAACGTCTTGTGCGGGTCGAGACATTTTCTTCAGTGCTTCTTCAATTGCCCGGCGAGGAAGTTGGCAGCGTCTTCCGGGCTCGCGGCGGAATGGATAAGATTGCCGCTGCCTTCGTTCCAAGCGCGCGACTCCGACGATACGCGGGGGCCCACCTCCACTTCGCGAACGCGATCGAGGATGGGCTGCCAAAAATTGCCGACGATGGCGACGGGTCTGGGCGCGATCACCGATTTATTGAGCATTTCCCAAACGACAGCGAGTTCTACCAGTGTTCCGGTGCCGCCCTTGCAGGCAAGGAAACCGTCGGCGAGGCGAACGAGTTCAAAGAGGCGCTCTTGCCAGGTTGTCACGCGGACTTCGACGTCAATAAAAGGATTGGCGTGGCGTGAAAAGAATTCCGCGGTTACACCGTAGGTCTTTCCGTTGGCTTCTTTGGCGCCGCGAGAGACGGCTTCCATGACGCCGCCATATCCGCCGCTGCACACAGCGAAGCCATGCTCGGCGAGCAGGCGGCCCACATGGATGGCTTCCAGGTAGTCCGGATGGGTCTCCGGCGGGCGGGAGCTACCAAAGACGGTGATGATGCGTTCTTCGTTCACGGTAATGGTTGTCCTTGTGGAGGCGGAGTTGGAGCCGGCTGAGCGACGGCCGGTGGTGCATCGAACTCCTGGATCATAGCTTCACACAATCCATCAAGCGCATCGTGCGTCTCGTGATTTTTTCCGCCCTGGTTGTTGCTGAGGAAAGAAAAGATCAGGCGGCGCCCGCTGGGAGTATCAGCATAGCCCGAGAGCGTCCGGACATGCGAGACCGAACCGGTTTTGGCGTGGATTCGTCCGGTGATCGGAGAGTCTTTCATGCGCTCGTTCAAGGTGCCATCGACGCCCGCAACGGGAAGCGAGGAATAGTACGCGGGAAACCACGGCTGCTTCTGAGCAAACTGCAGGAGGGCAACGAGGGCGCGCGGAGTAACCATGTCGTGGCGCGAGAGCCCGGAGCCATCGGTCTGGATCACGTCGTCCTCAGGAATGCCAGCGCGGGCGTAAAACTCTTCGGGAAATTTGAGCAGGTCGTCGGGAGTTGCCCAAGGACCTTGTTGACGAGCGGCGGTACGGAGAAGAACTTCGGTGTGGAGGTTCTGGCTGATCTTGTTGACCAGCTTTACCGTGTCGCCCAGGGGCAAGGATAGATGCTCGGCGAGAACAGTGCGCGAGGGTGCGGCGGGATCCGGATCATGCAGGGCGCGGACTTTGCCGGTGAACTTGACGCCGCGATTCGCAAGTAGTTGCGCCAAGAGAGTTGCGGCATGCTGTGCAGGCTCTTCGATGGCGAGAACGAGTTTACGTGGCGCGCCATTCGCTGGAAGAATTCCGGAGACGAGAACAGTTTGCGCGCCGGGTTCGCGAGTAAGGCCGAGGTCAGGCTTTTCTTTGGCGGAAGAGGTGACGACGTGGTTTTCGACCGTGAAATCCGGAGTGGTCGGGTCAACCAAGGCGGTGACGGGATCGCCGGAATGCTCGCCGGGCGTAAGCGATAAGGTGACGGTATTGTCGTCGACAACGATGGCAGAGACGGCGGCGCCGTATTCCCAGACCATGTCGTCGATTTCCCAGCCATCGGGATAGCGCTCGCGCGGGAAATAACTGTCGTCGCCAACAATGTCGCCGGAGATTTCCTTTACACCACGTAGGACGAGTTGATCGGCAAGTTCCGCGAGAACTCTATCGGGCGGGCCGTCGAACTCTTCCTTAGTTTCGAAGGGAAATTTGCGATTGGAAAGATTGGGATCGCCGCGGCCGACGAGGAAGATGTTGCCGGTTAACGAGCCGGATGGCGACAAAACACCATCGGATTCCAAGGTGGTGCGGAAGCGATAGTTCACTCCGAGCTTGTCCAATGCAAGTGCAGTGGTGAGTAACTTCATGTTGGAAGCGGGAACAAAGTAGGACGCAGCGTTTTTCTCGTAGAGAACCTGACCGCTGGCGGCATCCACGATGAGCAGTCCCCATTCGCCTTTGCTGACGGGGTTGACGGCAAGGAGAGTGTCGGCGCACGCGGCGAAGCGCTCGGTGGGCGATGGGTATTGCGGTTGCTGCGAATGAACCGGAGCGGCGAGAATTGCCCCAGCGACAAGCATCAGCAAAGCCAGGGCAAAGGCAACGCCACGACGGGGTCGTTTATCCACAGATCGGCTATTGGCAAAATCCATGGTCTGAAAGTATATTCGAAAGCCTGTAGGGGCTGCTGGCCCCGCGATTCGGCGATTAGAACTGGGCAGAACCTTGCACAGGTAACCCAAAGCCGCCATGATTACCCCTTAGACCGAATCACTCGAACCAGTAGGGCCGAACGGGAAAAGGTGAAAAAACGCATGAAACGAATTTTGTGCTACGTCCTTGCTCTCGCACTTGTAACTCCAGCGATGCTGGCGAACGACAAAAAAGAACAAGACCGGTTGGAAAACTGCGGGTTGGTGATTCAGGAGATCATGGATATCCCCGACGACATACCGCAGGATTTAATCGACAAGGCCGACTGCATCATCGTTTATCCGTCGGTGCTGAAAGGCGCGTTCATCTTCGGCGGCAGCTACGGACGCGGCGCGATGACCTGTCGTTCGGGCGAAAATTTCAACGGGCCGTGGAGCGCTCCGACGATGATGGCGTTGGAGGGAGGAAGCTTCGGATTTCAGATTGGCGGACAGGCGACGGACTTCGTGCTGCTGGTGATGAATGAGCGCGGTGCAAAAGCTATTCTGTACAGCAAGGTGAAGCTCGGGGCCGACGCATCGGCAGCCGCTGGGCCGAAAGGCCGAAGCGCCGAGGCTTCCACCGATGTGACAATGAGAGCGGAAATTCTGTCGTACTCGCGGGCACGCGGATTGTTTGCGGGAGTGTCGCTGTCGGGTTCCACGGTGAGGCCGGACAATCGCGCGAATGAGAAGCTGTACAACAAGAGCGTCAGCGCGTCGGACATCATTTTCAAGGGCGTCGTTCCGGTGCCGACCGGAGCGCAGAAGATGATCGCGTACCTAAACAAGAAGTCGCCCAAGAATAAGTCCTCCGGCAAGGAATTCTGAAGACAACAGATCCCGACTTGAGCGGTTTAGGCCCTGGAGAAAATCCAGGGCCTTTTTTTTGGGATTGACTCCTTGGCTTAGATGACCTATAGTCATATATGAACCGAGGTCATTATGGCTTCCACTTCAACTTCACCTTCCGCCAAAAATTCCTCCCGTCGAATGCGCCGAAGCGCTGAATTGCGAGACAGACTATTCCGCGCCGCGTTGGAGCAGTTCGCTAAAAAGGGCTTTTTGGAGGCCACAGTTGAGGACATCACGAATGCCGCAGACGTTGGTAAGGGCACCTTTTTCAACTACTTCCCGAGCAAAGAGCACATTCTGCTGGCATTTGGAGAACTACAACTGGGGAAGCTGCAGGAAGCCATAGACGAAGCACGCAAGACAGGAATGCCATTGCCCGAGTTCCTGAGGTCGCTGGGCGCCAAAATGACCGAAGAGCCGATTCGGCATCCCACGCTGGTTCGTGCATTTCTGCAGGCGTTCCTATCGTCCACGGAAGTGCGGACGGCGATGCTGGACTTGCAAGGCCGGATCATGGCGCTGCATTCGCAAATGATTCAACTGGGCCAGGAGCGCGGGGAGATCCGCGACGATTTGCCTGCTGTGGAACTTGCGCAGGTATTCCGGCAGACCGTTTTCGGGACGCTGTTGCTATGGTCGTTGTCGGGAGACGGAAGCTTGCAACAACGGGTTGAGACGGCGTTTGAAGTGGTGTGGTCGGGACTGCAGCCGCGTAAGACAACGAAGCCGGCAAGCGTAGCTCCATTGTTCCTGCTAGGAGTGTGCCCATGAACCGCAGGCGTTTACTGATACCTCTGGCGGTAGCGGGGATAGGGGCGGTGGCGGCCTACTCGATGGGATGGTTTCATCGGGATACCGGACTACAGGGATCCGGCACTGTAGAGGCGCGCAACATTCGCGTTGGCTCGAAAATCGGAGGCCGAATCGACAAAGTTTTGGTGCGAGAAGGCGACTCCGTGGAGCCTGGCCAGGTGTTGGTGACATTTGATGATAAAGAACTGCAAGCGACGCTGGAGGAAATGCGCGCGGCGGCGGAAAAGGCGCAACGAGGATTTCGTCCTGAAGAAATCGAGGAAGCACGAGCAGCGGCGGCACAGGCGCGAGCGGAATATGAGCAGCGCAGAAACGGATACCGTCAGGAAGATATCGACGCCGCGAAAGCGGACCTGGACCGCGCGACCGCCGACGAGATTCGTGCGCATCTGGACGCGCAGCGGTATGACGCTTTGGCGCAAAAGGATCTGGTGTCGAAGCAACAGCGCGATACCGCGGAAGCCAATTGGAAAATGGCGCTGGCGCAGAAGCAGAACACGCAGCACAAGCTGGATGAATTGCAGAAAGGTTACCGGCCAGAAGAGATCGCAGCCGCTGAGGCGCGGTACCGCCAGACACAGGCAACGTTGGAAAAATTCGAGCGAGGAAATCGGAAAGAAGATGTAGAAGCGGCGAAGGCGGCGTTTGCTTTGGAAGAAGCACGCTACCGGGAGAGGCAAGTGGTGGCGCCTTCAGCGGCAACGGTGGAAGTTCTGGACGTGCGGCCAGGAGACCTGATCGCGCCGAATACGCCAATCGCCACGCTGCTGGAGCGTGACCAAATCTACGTGCGGATTTATATTCCAGAAACGCAAATCGGACACGTGCAGTTGGGAGAAAAAGCTGAGATTCGCGTGGACTCGTTTCCCAACCAGGCATTCAGCGGCGTGGTAGAGCAGATCAACCAGCAGGCCGAATTCCTGCCGCGCAACGTGCAAACCCGCGAAGAACGAGTGCACCAAGTGTTCGGCGTGAAAGTACGGATTGATGACAGTTCGCACCGGGTGCGAGCAGGGATGGCGGCAGACGTGAAGTTCAACGCAGCGAGCTAACCTTTGGACACCTCTGATCAACAGGCAATCAACGCGCAACATCTCGTCCGGCGATTTGGCACGTTTACAGCCGTTGACGACGTGAGTTTTCACGTGGAGAAAGGCGAGATTTTCGGATTTTTGGGACCGAATGGCAGCGGGAAAACGACGGTAATCAAGATGCTGACGGGATTGCTGCCGCTGACGGCTGGCGAGGCAACGGTATATGGCATCGATGTGCGAAGGGACCCGGAGGGGGTGCGAGAAAACATCGGGTATATGTCGCAGAACTTCAGCTTGTATGGCGATTTGACGGTTGCGGAGAATCTGCGATTTTACGGGCGAATTTATGGGCTATCGACGGAACGGTTGCGCCAGCGGATGGACGACATCGTTCAACTGAATGGACTGGGGCCATACCTGAACCGCCTTTCGGCGCAACTGTCTGGTGGGTGGAAGCAGCGGCTGGCGCTGGGTTGCGCGATGCTGCACGAGCCCAAATTGATTTTCCTGGATGAACCGACGGCGGGAATCGATCCCGTGGCGCGGCGGCAACTTTGGGATTTGCTGTTTGAGCTTTCAGCGCACGGGATTACGTTCTTCGTGACCACGCATTACATGGATGAGGCGGAGCGGTGCAGCCACGTAGCCTACATTTACTACGGCAAACTGATCGCTGATGGAACGCCAGAAACCTTGCGGCAATTGCCCGACGTGCAGCCGCCAGGGACGTATCGAGTGGAGATCACCACACCGCACGTGACGAAGGCGCTGCGGATTGCGCGGACAATTTCGGGAATACGAAGCGCGACGATTTTCGGGCAATCGATTCACGCATTGATTGACGATCATGTGGACCTGGATCATCTGCGCGAAGAACTGCTAGAGCACGATATCGTGGTTGCGGAAATTCGGCCGCTGGCGCCGAGCCTGGAAGACGTATTCGTGGAGCTTACCTCCAAGCATCAAGCTTTGCAGGAGGCGTCTCGTGGTTAATCCATTTCGCGGGTTTGGCGCGGTGTTTTATAAAGAAACGCTGCACGTACGGCGCGACTTTGCCACGCTGTTTTTTTCTTTGATCATTCCGATTCTGCAGATGTTTCTTCTGGGCTTCGGGATCGATACGAACGTGCGACAGATCAACACGGTGGTATACAACGCAGACGGGCGGGAGCAAAGCCGCGAACTGCTGGACCGGCTGAGGAACTCCGACACATTTCATATTTATCGCTTCGTGCACAGCGACAGAGAGCTAAACGACCTGATCATTTCGGGCAAGTGCCGGGTGGGAATCAAAATTCCGGTGGATTATTCGGACAAACTGCTGCACCAGATGAGCGCGCAGGTGCTGGTGCTGATTGATGGATCGGACTCGAGCGTTGCGGGACAGGCCATAAACGTGACCACCGCGATTGGACTGGACGAATCGCTGCGACGGGTTCTGGGGAATAATATCGAGGGAAACGCCGGATTTGCCGTCGATATGCGGCCCAAGATTTTATTCAATCCGGACTCGCGGTCGCCAAACTTCTTTTTGCCGGGATTGACGGCGGTGCTGCTGTTGAATGTGACGACGTTTTTGACGGCGTTTTCGATTGTCCGGGAAAAAGAGCGCGGGACGTTGGAACAGCTCTTCGTTACGCCAGTGCGGCCGATGGGGTTGCTGCTGGGGAAGTTGCTGCCGTACCTGGTGATCGGATTCTTCGAATTGTGCATGATCGTGACTGCCATGCGGTTTATATTCAGCGTGCCAATTCACGGAAGCGTTTTGTTGCTGGCGTTTCTTTCGTTGCCGTACATCTTCGTTTCGCTGTCGCTGGGGATACTGATTTCGAGCAAAGCGACGTCGCAAGCCAGTGCGATGCAGCTGGCGTTTCTGACCATCCTGCCGAGCATCTTTTTTTCCGGCTATATATTCCCGCGTGAAACCATGCCGAAATTCTTTTATGTGCTGAGCTACTTTGTGCCAGCGAGTTATTTCATCAACATCACGCGCGGCATTATTCTTCGCGGGGCTGGGTGGTCGCACCTATGGATGGACGCGCTAGCGCTGTTCGCGATGGGCTCGTTATTGCTGGTGATTGCGGCGCGGCGGTTCCACAACAAAGTCATTATGGCGTGATACTCTGGCTGGCTACGGTTCCACAGGGGAAAGTCTGTGCTTTGTCCAATCTGTGAAAAGCGGAAGGCGGGGCGTTTTTGCCCGGCGAAAGCGGAGAAGATTTGTGCGGTGTGCTGCGGCACGGAGCGGGAAGTGTCGATCGACTGCCCACCGGACTGCGGTTATTTGCTGGCTGCTCATCGCTACGAAGACCAGCACCCTCGGTCGCTGCCACCAGACACGCCGCTTCTGGAAGTGCGGCTGACGTCGGACATTGTGCACACGCACCAGCAACTGTTGTCGGCGATCGCGTTCACGATCGCGAAGTTTTGCTCAGCGCAAACGACGGCGGCGGATCCGGATGTGCTTGCCGCGATACAGGCGTTGGCAGAAAGCTACAAGACGCTGAGTTCGGGAATTGTTTACGAGAGAATCCCTGTGATCCCGGTGCAGAGGGATTTATACAACGCGCTTTCCGCCTTTCTGACAGAGACGAAGCAGCAAGCGGGACAATCGTCGTTCGGGGCGTTCAAGGACTCGGAAGTATTTCAATTGCTGGTGTTTCTGTTCCGCATGGGGTTGATGCGCACGAACGGACGGCCACGGTCGCGGCGGTTTGTCGAATTCTTGCGGGGTCAGTTTCCGGGGGCGCAGGAATTGAAGAAGGAAGAGTCGCGGATTATCGTGCCGTGAAGGCTGGCGGCTTAGTCTACTCTTGCTGAAGTTCCTCCAGCTTTTGATCCTGCACAGTTGATTGGTTGAGATCCTTCGCTGCGCTCAGGATGACAACGGGTTGTTTGTTGAACCGCGCTGCTATGGCTCTCATATCAAGCTGGTAATAAAAACCAGGGCTACATTTCGGACTAAAACCTGGGCGCGCTGGCATCGGTCGTGCTTCGGTGTAGCACTGACTTTGATGTCAGCTGCCGGTCGAGCAGGATTGCGGGTGCTGCAGCTGTTTGCTGATGGCGGCTGCGTCCCAGCCTAGGGACAATTGGGCACGCTTGGCGGCGGGACGATCGCCCTCCCACGGACGAGAGGTAAAGTCGAATTTCTGGCGGATGCGTAGGACTCGCTCAGAAACTTTTTGGCGGTAATCTTCCGGGGCGTAGCTGTTTCTGGAGTACCACTGATCGTATTGTTTGGCGAGGCGCGGAAATTTTTCACGGATGAAGGGGAGGAAAGTTTTTGCGGAAGAGGGCATCAGGAAAAGCACTCCGGAGAAGAACCACTGCGCGCCAGCTTGCTTAGCGGCTGCGGCAACGGCTTCAAGTTCGCCCTCGCCATCGGTAATGCCAGGAATGAGCGGCGAGGCGGAAACACCGACATTGAGCCCGGCTTCGCGGAGCTCTTTCACGGCGGCCAGGCGCAAATCCGGACGTGGAGCGCGCGGCTCCAACAAACGAGCGAGGCGCGGCTTCAGAGTGGTGACGGTGATATTCAGAGAGAGCGCGGATTTCGCCGCGATGACTTTCAAGATGTCGATGTCGCGCACGATCTGGTTGGACTTGGTGATGACGGAAACGCTCAAGCCTTGGCGACGCGCCAATTCTTCCAGGCAAGCGCGAGTGACGCCGTATTCCTTCTCAGCCGGCTGGTAGGGGTCGGTGGCCGTGCCGATAGCGATGTGCTCCGCCTGTGTGTAATCGCTGGCCTTGGATTCATACGAATACTTCTGGGAGACGTCGCGTGCCAGCAGCGCCGCGGCGTCCTGCTTGACAAATATTTTCTGCTCGAATTCACTGCCATCGATTCCCATGTATTCGTGGGTATAGCGGGCGTAGCAGTATTTGCAACCAAATTCACAGCCGCGATACGGATTGATAGTCCATTCGAAAGGAACGCGATTCGATTCGCAACGGTTCAGGATGGATTTGACAGGTATAAGGAAATATTCGGGTTTCTCCGGCGATTTACGCTTCGTTTCACCAGCTGGCGAATTCGCAGCGAGGCGAGCAATGCCCACCAGTGGCGCAGGAGGAGTCTGGAGTTGTGGCGGGGGGCAATCCGCCGAGGGGCGCTCCGGACTTCCCATACGCCAGCCAGCTTTACCCCGGACAAGGGGCGCGGCTTCTGGTTCAGGGTTTGGCTCATCAGGGCAAAAAGGTAGGAAAGCAGCGGGGCGACGAACGGGGCGCCGGCGCGCGGAAAAGCGAACCGACGAAAGTGGGAGAACTGGGGACATAGCTCACCTCGAGCGGGAGGAGTATTTCGCTTTTTCTTCGCCATGTCAAGCATTTTCCTCTTTTTCTTCGCCCATGGAAATCCTTTGGGCTTGCACGTGGCTTCTGCCTTTGCTCTAATCCGCTGGGATAGACTAGGCCAAGGTGCACGCGGTTCTTGCATCCTACTTATTCGGAAGATATTGCAGCGATTGAGGAGAAATCCTACGGATCCTTTGCACTCTCAACTCGTTCGTCTTGGTTTGTGCGCAGTAGTCGGCTTCTCTTTTCTCTCTGTGCACGCGCAGACTTCGGCGCAGCAGCTGGCTCAGAAACCGGCGGCCAAATCTTCCCCGCAAACGCCTGAAGCACAACCAGCGGTGGCGGGTCCGCAGCAGACGAAGCATTATCCGATTCTGGTAATCGCGCACGGGAACGAGCCCTCGTGGAGCCTGCGACTGGGGATGAAGGGGCCGGAGCGGCTGGATCGCGCGGGATATCCGCCCATCGTTCTGGAACCGTCGGACGTGGTACGAGATGATTCGGGCACGTTCTGGACGTATCACGCGAAGGACGCGGCGACCGGCGCGCTGCTGTCGGTAAAGTTGGTGCGCGAGCCGTGTTCAGATGGGATGAGCGAAACGCAGTACACCTTCAAAGTAATTGTGGAGCACGCGCAGATTGGCACGCTGAACGGATGCGGGCAAAGCGCGCCAGATAAATTTCCGGAGTTCCGCAAGAAGAACCAGCCGCTGGACCCGGACGAAAATGCGAATGCGGACGACAAAGATAAAGACAAGGACAAGAAGGGCGTCCTTGATCCGATTACGAATTTCAAGTCGCCGGTGGCGGTTGCATATCTGAACGCAACGGGTCGAGTGGTGCTGAGCCGGGGCGAAATCAAAAAAGTTGTGGGGCCGGCCGGATTGGAACTTGCGTTGTCGCACGATGGAAGGAAACTGCTGTACACGCGTTCCAATTCGGCGAATGGACCCGAGCGCAGCATCGTTCTTTATGACGCAGATACGGGCCAGACGAAGGACCTCGTCAGTGGTGGCGTTCACCAGGCGTTCTGGTCTCCGGATGATTCGCGCATCGCGTTTCTGAAATTCGATGGGCAGCAATGGCATGCGTGGACAATGCCAGCTGCAGAGCCCGACAAGGCAACGCAGTTGTCTGCACTAGATGTGATGGCGCTGCAGGGGTGGGTGTCACCTACTGTGATTTTAGCGACGAACACAGAGGGTGCTTATTGGATCGGCGAAGATGGCAACGCGCAGCAGACCGTGCCACTGAAGGAAATCTACGGCGAACAGTTCCAGATCATGAGCAGCGACACGATCCGGGTGAATCCGGTGAATGCGGATCTGTTACTGGTTTCGGCGTATTACACGAGTGTGCCCGCGGGAGCCCCGGTGGATACGATGGGGCTGGCGTCGACCTTTTTTCTGTATGAAGTGCGGTCGAAGCGTCGCGTCGTTCTGGGTCCGGCGGACGCCTTTACGCGCGGGGCGGAATGGTCGCGAGACGGGCTACAGATTTTCTTCACGCGAGGAGTGCCTGGGAAGGGTCCGCTGGTTACGAACAGAATCTTTTGGGATGGCACTGGGGTGAAGAGAAGCGAAAGCGGCAGCGGACTGGTAGTCGGGAAGTAGTGCAGCCAAGGGGTTGACAAGAGGAGGAGTGTTCTGGAAAATTTCGGTAGGAGGCTTCCTTGGGCGCCCAATTGAGGCTACTCATGCTCCTGATAACCGCTCTATTTGCACTTGCGCCCGTTGCACTCTCAGCCCAGGAACCTCCTACTCCGCCATCGCCTCCCGCTGCACCGTCATCTCCCGGAACGCCGGGGGCTCCAGCGACGCCGGCTACTCCTGCCGCCCCTGCCATGAAAAGGGCCATTGAATGGAAGCAATTTAAATACACGTGCGAAGGTGGGGCGAAGTTGCGAGTGTACCTGCACAACGAGACGGTGAAGGTTGTGTACAAGGACAAAGTGTATCTGATGAAGCAAACGCGCTCGGCGGATGGGGGCCGTTACTCAGACGGAAAAGTGGTGTGGTGGAGCAAGGGAAATGGCGGCTTCCTGCAAGAAGACACTCCGGATGGTAATGGCGCGATGATCCAGAAGGGCTGCGAACTGGACAAGCTGATGAACGCCGAGGCGGTACCCGGGATAGTGAGTGGCACAGTGAGCTACCTATCACGGATGGCGTTGCCGGCCAGCGCGATTATTGAGGTGAAGCTGCAAGACGTTTCGCTGGCGGATGCTCCGGCGAAGGTAGTTGCGAAGGAAGAAATTGCGTTGGGCGAGCGCCAGGTGCCAGTGCCGTTCGAGCTGAAGTTCGATCCCGGGAAGATCGAATCGCAACACACGTATTCGGTTAGAGCGAGCATCCTGGTGAATGGGGAGCTACGTTTTACCAGCGACAAAGCGTATGCGGTGCTGACGAAGGGAAATCCCGCGCACGTGGAAGTTATCGTGAAACCAGTGTCGCCCGCTCCGGCAAAACCCTGACCATCGCAGATCCCTTAGCGCCCGTCCGTTCGGACAGGTGCCCGTTACGACTCGACAAATTGGTGAGCCATTCCCGTGACATTGCGGGCCACTATACTTCCTAAATGGCGACCCTTCCCAATTCGGAACAGCGGCAAGTTGGACTCTTGGTGCTGGAGAGTGACCCTGGAAGCGGTGCCGCGCTAAAGCAGATTCTGGATTCCGAAGGCTGGCGAGTGCGCATCGTGGAAGACCTGCAGATGCTGCACGTGGAACTAAAAACTGCTGAGTATTCCTTACTAATCGCAAATATTGCCTTGATCGGCCTGGATTCGCCTACCTTCCATGTATTGAAGGAGTTGGGGGGAGTCTCGGCGGAAGACGGCGGGAAGATCCGCACGCTGTTTGTGATACCGGAGATGAACGGGAGCCAGTTTATCTCTCATCTAGAGTCGGCACGACTGCCGTATGTGCTGAGGCCCTTTCATTTGCACGACTTCCTGGAAAAAGTGAGCGATTTGCTGGTAGAAGTGAAGGCCATCGCCGCGCCCCTGCGCATGACGCGGTACGAGTTTGGAGAAGCGCGGAAAAAGAAGAAACAGGCCAGCCGGACGACGTCGATGTTTGCGTCGCGCGACTCGTACTCGTACACGGAAGAAGAGATTGCGGAGTATGAGAAGGCAGAGTCGGAATCGTCGCGCATGCGGCGGAATAAGCCGCGCACAAATTTGGGCAATCCAAACGGGTGACGAGGGACCCCCACCAGGATAAAAACTGCTTCAGAAACAAGCGTGGTCAGAAAGAAGAGTTTCTTCAGGGACTAAAGCCCGGAGTTTCAGGTCGGAGCTAAAGCTCCGACCCCCTAGTCGATATTTCCGACCCCTAGTCAATATTTAAGAGATGACATGTAGTCGTTGCCCTACCATCTGTCTGAAGCTCGCAACGTGTAGTGGTTGGGGTCCTTCGTGCCGCAAACTGCGTGGGGCTCAGGATGACATCTCCCTCGCCTAATTTCACCTGAGAAACCTAGTTCTACCAGCTCTCCGCTGCAAGAAAATTCTGCTGGCGCGTTCTAACTCTGAGCCGTGCCCTCCGCACGGATAGGAGGATGGAATGGACCGATCGCTGTTGAGCCTGTTTGGACATGGATTTTTAGGATTTACCGCCCTGAGCGTTGCCGCACTGGGATTCGCATGGTCTAACTCCGGAACCCCAGGGGGAGGTGGCGCAAAGCCGGAAGACGATTGGCGCCTGCTGGAACCGATCAGCTACGAAAACCTAACCGTGTTTCCGGTGGTCAGCGCGTCTGGACGTGACACCCGCGCATTCCTGACGCTGGAAGAGGGATTATCGTCCGGGGAAATCGTCGTGAGGGAGCAGGGAGGGGACACGATTGTGCGCAACCGAGAACAAAATCGTACCGTGCCACAGAGTTATGGCGGGCCGTCTGTGAACCAACTTGTGTTGATCAACCGAAGCAAGAGGCCGCTGATTCTATTGGCGGGCGAGTTGGTGAGCGGAGGGAAGCAGGACCGCATCATCGCGAAAGACCGCATCGTGCCGCCGGGAGCAGAGCCGTTGCCTCTGAACGTGTTTTGCGTGGAGCATGGGCGATGGTCGAACGGGGCGCAGTTCAGCGCCGCCAACACCATCGTGCATCCGAGCGTGCGCGAGCAAGCCGCGGTAAAGCAAAATCAATCGGATGTGTGGACAGCGGTGACAGCAGGGTCCGTCGCCACGCCGTCGCGTTCCGTCGCGCCTTCCGCGGCACCGCGCATGAGCACGGACACGATTAATGAAGCGCTGCGAATGGAGGCGCCGACGCAGTCGTACAACAAGATTTACAATTCGCGGGCAATTGGAGGGTCGGTGGATTCCTTCGTGGAAGAAGTGCAACGCCGGTTCCGCAGAGAGACGTCGGGATTGAAGGGAGAGCGCGTCGTGGGAGTGGTGATTGCGTACGGTGGAGAAGTGGCGTGGAGCGACATCTTTGCGTCGAGCGAATTGTTCGACCAATATTGGAACAAGTTGCTGCGCAGCTATGCTGTGGAGGCGCTGGCTCGGCCTACATTGAGGGAGAAGGCATCGCTCGATGATGCTCGCGAGTTTTTGCGGCGGTTGAATGGCAGGGAAACGACCGAATCGGAGCCTGGCGTGTACCGGTGTCTGGAAATCAGCGAAGGGTCGCTATCGCAGATTGAGTTGGATGCGTTACAGCCAAAGACGATTACGTTGCACCGGTTGGTGCTACGGCGGACGAGTTAGCGCGGAACGGCGAGGGACACGCGCCGTCGTTCATTGGTGATATTCGCTGAGACGCGAAAATTGCGGCTGGCATAAGAGCCAGCGCCGCACTGAAAAGGAAGAGAAGCCTCAGAACAAAGACTGAAGTCTGTGCTACTAAGAGGCTCACGGTTACGAGGCTTGCGAACCGAGTTTACGAACTTCGCTGCGGTCTGCGGTTTTCTGGAGGAGTTCGGCGACGGTGTTACGCCACGAAGGATGGCGGTAGGTTGGTGCGATCTCGGCAAGAGGAACGAGGACGAAGAGTCTTTCGAGCATGCGGGGATGAGGGACCTGGAGATCGGGAGTGGCGATTGTTTCGTCGCCATAGAGCAGGATATCCAGATCGATGAGGCGTGGACCTTTCGCAAATGGCTTCTTGCTACCCATGGCCGCTTCGATTTCTCGCATGCGACGCAAGAGTTCGTGGGGAGGCAAATCGGTTTCGGCTGCGAGGACAGAATTGAGGAACCAGGCCTGATCGAGATAGTCGACTGGCGCGGTTTCGTAAATGCTGGAGGCGCTGGCGATGGCGATGCCGAGCTGGCGCAGACGCCGCTCGGCTTCACGAAGATTTTCTTCGCGGTTGCCGACGTTGCTTCCGAGCGCTAGATAGACGCGTGTCATGCAGTTCTTTGTAGAGGACATGGGAAATCTCTTGTTGGCGAAACCAAGAGAGATTCCTCACTCCGCAGACTCCGTTCGGAATGACAGAATCTCGATCCTTTCGCCAACTGCGAAGCCGCACGCCTTCGCAAGAGACATCTCACACCTGCTTTCACTTGGCTGTAAAGCGGCGGCGGAGCAATCCCAGCATGGTGTCGGCTTCGGGTAATTTCATGGCCATGCAGACACCAAAGAATACGACACCGAAGAGGCTCAATACGACGATCGCCAAAACGATAGGGCCGCGCGGACCCATAGCCATCAACAGAGCGCGCGAAACGGCGGCCGCGAGCAGCGCCGCGATCCAGACCTGAGCGAGGAACGAGACAGGAACGCCCACTTGTCCGATGCGACGGCGAATGCCGCGCTGCAGGAGAGTGAATTCGACCCAGGAAGCGATGCCCGCGGAGATGGTGAGGCCGGCAACGCCCCAGCGTGGCTCGATGCCGAGCATTCTTGGCAATGGCAAAGCGCTCACGTAACCGAGAGCGGTGGTGAGAATTACGCGCACCACGGCGAAGCGCAGGGGAGTTCGCGTGTCGCGCAGGGCGTAGTAGGCGGAGGAATAGAGCCTGCCCAGTGTGGAAGCGAGCATACCGACGGTGGATCCGGCGAGGATGCCCCAGACGTAGATCACGTCCTGGTGAGTGAAGCGCCCTGATTGATAGATGGCGGCAACGATAACGTCGCCGAGAGCAAGAAATCCCACGACGGACGGAACTACCAGGAAGGTGATTTGCCGCATGCCGGAGTTCAGGCGGCGACGAAGAATGTTTGCCACTTCATCGGCTGCACCGAGCGCGCCGCTCATGACCGGCAATTCCGCAGCGGAGACGGACATCCCAAAAAGACTGACAGGAAGGGTATAGAGAGTTTGCGCGTAAGCGAGCGCGGCGACAGCTCCAGTCGGCAACCAGCTGGCCAGGAAGGCATCAATGTACGCGCTAATCTGCACAACACCGCGGCTTACAAAAACAGGAAAGAAATTTCGAATGACGGTGCGAACGTGCTCACCTTGATGGGCGAGGTGGAGATGCAAACCGCCAAGGAGTTTCAAGACCATAGGCAGTTGCACAGCGACCTGAAGAGCGCTGCCCACAACCGAGGCCCAAGCGGTGATAACGACCAGCGAATTTTGCGAACGGCCCGGACCGAAGGCGATCATGCCGGCGATCATGGCGATGTTCCACAGTACCGGCGCGGTATAGGAAATAAAAAACTTGCGGTGGCTGTTGAGAACCCCGAGGCACCAAGCGGAGCAAACGAGTAAGCCCGCGCCGGGAAACAGGATGCGCACCAGCAGAATGGTGAGTTCACGTTTCTGGCCGTGAAAGCCTGGAGCGATAGCGTCGATCAGCCACGGCGCCGCGAGCACCCCAAGCAGAACGAGGACGGAAGTGCTCAGAGCAAGTAAGGCAGCAACGGCACCGGCGGTCTTGCGCGCTTCCCCTTCGTCTTTTCGCGCGAGGAGGTTGGCGTAGACGGGAATGAAAGAGGCGGACAGCACTCCTTCGCCGAAAAGATTTTGCAGGAAATTAGGAATGCGGAAGGCGGCTTTGAAGACGTCGGCAGCATCGGAGTTGCCGAAATAGTGGGCGAAGACGCGATCGCGGATCAGACCAGCGACGCGGCTGAGGAAGATCCCCGAGGCCACCAGAAACGCATATCTTCTGGAGCTGCCCGCACTTGAACTGCGGTTGTCTGCGTTATCCACAAACCATCCCGAACTGCGCTCACTGAGGAGCGAATTTTGCTGGAAAGCAGGTGCGTACGTAAATGACGGTGAACGCCACTAACGAAGATACCGCACCAAAGGGAAACTGGGTTCGCAAGTTTGGGCCGGGATGCAGAAGTACGAACTAGGGGCGCGCGCCGTGGCGGTGATAGAATGCGCGCATTTCACACTGAGGTAAATTATGCGGAAAAGCTCTGGCTACGCTCTTGTTGCGGAAATTTTGGCGGTCGCCTTATCGTTGGTGGTGATACCGACACGGGAGGTTTGCGGGCAAGCGACGGACTACTCGAAGGTGCAGATCAAGACGACGAAGATTTCGGGGAACATCTACATGCTCGAAGGCGCGGGCGGAAACATTGCGGCTTCGGTGGGCGACGACGGCATCGTAATTGTGGATGATCAGTTCGCACCCCTGGCTGAGAAGATTCAGGCGGCGCTGAAGCGTCTGGGCATTACAGACAAGCCGGTGCGCTTTGTGATTAACACGCACTATCACGGCGACCACACGGGCGGGAACGCGCCGTTCGCGAACAGCGGGTCGACAGTGATAGCGCAAGATAATGTGCGAAAGCGCCTGGAGAGCGGCGGAACTGGAGGATATAGCGAATCAACCAAGATGGAAATGAAGCCGGCGGAAAAAGGCGCGCTGCCGGTGATCACCTTTGAGCACGATGTAACCGTGCACCTGAATGGCGAAGATATCCGCGCATTGCATTTTCCCTCGGGGCACACGGATGGCGATTCGATTATTTTCTTTCCGAAGAACAACGTGGTGCACATGGGCGACGATTTCGTGCGCTACGGGTTTCCGTTCATCGACGTGCTGAGCGGAGGCAGCGTGCAGGGGATGATTGACGCGCTGGAGAAGGCGTCCGCACAATTGCCGGCCGATGTGAAGGTAATCCCTGGACACGGCGCACTTTCCAACCTGGACGATGTGCGCGCGTTCGTAAAAATGCTGAAGGAAACTTCGGCGGTGGTGCAAAGCGCAATCAATGCGCACAAGACCCTGGATCAGATGAAGCAAGAGAAAATCCTGGCGGCCTGGGACAGCAAATGGTCGGGCGATTTCATCAAGACAGACGCGTGGATTGAGACGTTGTACAACTCGTTGACCGGGAACCAGGGCAAGTTCATGAAGCACAACTAGTGGATCAGGCTGATTTGAGTAGTAAACCGTCCGCCGCCCTCAGAGTTGACGAGATCCTGCAACGCGATGTTGTTTAGATCGACGTTAATCCTGACGTGGCGCACTGCATGCGGCTTTGCCAACGTGACCTTGGCTCCAGGACACAAGTAGACGGTCATTTGCTTTTGACGCTTGTCTGAAGTGAACACCATTTGGTGAGATCCAAACATCAACGGGTAGTTCATTACAGGGTTCAGGCCAAGACCGGCAGAATCTTCGCGAGTCGGCCGAAACCAAGCGTGCGATATTTTGTCTTCTGGGATTGCATTATCGTCGGTCGGCGCCGGGCAGGATGCCTGGGAGGGATCGAACGTGGCGATGAACGAAGAAATATGAAAAGGCCGGCGGCACATGATCACGGAAGGATTCCTCGGCGAGAACGCACATAGCCCAAGTGTGGGATCAGCGAACTCGCCGTTAGGAAGGACGAGGTCTCTGGCGTCCTGGGCTTGATATTCGGTCAAAGCAAATTCAATGTGTAGAGTCCCTGTCAGCGACTTGATTCGGTCAAACTTTTCGCGGTCGATTTGAGACGAAATTTGATTCTGACCACCTTCGGGCCAGAGTTCCATGCCCTGCGGGGTCCAGCCAGGTTCCCATAATGTCCCACGGGAGGTTTCCATCGTTAATTTGATTCCGTCGACGGTGACAAGCTCTCCAGTGCGTACTCCGGAGATATCGACTGGGATGATTAGTGGGATCTCGCGGATGCGGTCAAGCCACTCGGGCGGCGTTTTGGTGCTCTTGGGCAAGACGGCGGCGGAAATCTGAGCGGGGGCGTCTTTAGATTCCAGTATGGGGTATTTCCGATTGACGAACGTGGCGTAAGGAGTGAACGCCGAAATTAAAATGACAACCGCTGCGCCAGCGGCAAAAAAGCCGCGCGATGCCCAGGTTTTGCGCCGGGCATACTGCCAGCCTGCGGCGCCAACGATTGAACCCAACAGCAGAACACTCTCGATTTCTCCGAGTCCTTGCACGGCAGAGGACATGCCGCTATTGGGAACTCTCGAGAGCTGCGAGGTGATGGTGGAGAACAAGATGAAAACAATCAGGAGAACGATGAGCGCCTGACCCAAGTTCTTTGTGAGGCTGGCCAAGGCGACCGCGGGTAGAAAAAGAATGAAGGCAAGCGCGAATTGCATGCGGACGACGCCGAAGAGGTGGGAATGAATCGCAAAACCCGCGTTGTGCAGAAGATAGAGTTGAACCAGAAGAAGTGGAGCGCCGATGAAAGCGAGTAGAAAAACTTCTTTTGCGGCCAGCAGTTTCCACCATTCGTAAGGCTTTGTGATCCACCACTGCGTGTCGCCAACCAGCCTCTCGCCCTGAACGATGCGGATGGTGAGAAAAATCCAGAAAATGATCATGAGAGGGATGAGGCTGCTAGCGGTAATTTCCTCCCAAGGAATGTGATCGGGACCTATCTTTTCATAGTAATCCGGAGGATGAGTCATGAGCTTGGCGTACAGCCCCAGGAGCGCGAGAGAAATCACAATCTCTGGCCAGTGGCGTCGGATGTCTTTCTTGAAAATGTGCAGGATTTGTTGCATGGCGCCCCCCCTAGGCCTCATTGCCCTTTCGCGCCATGGCTAAAAAGATGGCCCGTAACCCCATGGGGCGATATTCGACGTTTTTAACTTCACCCAAGATGCGGCGGATTTCCGCGGTGGTTTTGTCCTCAGCAAACTGGTTTTCCACAAATCGCACGACACCCGCCGATGATTTGACTTGCAGCCAACTAGCCGGAACAGGCGAAGGCACGCGGCATTCTCCTTCGCAGGTGATTTCGACTTCGCGAAAACGCGCCGAGAGAGAGGTCATCTCTTCGGAGAAGCGCAGCGTTCCTTGTTCAAGATAGCCGACGTGACTGGCAAAGCTCTCGATTTCCGCGAGGTCGTGGGAAGAGAGGAAGACGGTTGATTCCGCGGCGCGCTCGAGCAGTCCTTCAATCAATTGATCGCGCACCAAGGGGTCGAGTCCGCCGAAGGGCTCGTCCAATACGATCAGCTTGGGATGGAATGCGAGGGCACTGGCAAGGGCGAGCTTCATCTTCATGCCGCGAGAGAGGGCCCTGATCTTTCGATCGCGCGGCAAATCAAATTGTTTGAGCAAAGAATCTTCCAGTTCGCGATCCCAAGTTGGGTAGAAGCCGCGCAGATATTCGAGCAACGCACCGACTTTCATCCATCCGGGAATTTCCTGGTTTTCGGAGACGTAGCCGATTTCGGTGTAGCATTTGCCGCGGATGAGTTTCGAATCCACTCCCAGGACGGCTGCGGTGCCACTGGTTGCGCTGATGAGGTTCATGAGAATCTTGATGGAAGTGGTTTTTCCGGCGCCATTAGGGCCGACCAGCGCGTAGATCGCGCCTTCCTGGACTTCGAGGTTCACGCGGTCGAGCGCATGCAAGCGTCGATAGCGTTTGGTAAGTTCCTCGGTACGAATCACAGCGGTCATGGATGGCGGCCTCCTCGCCCGGCTAGGTTCGTTCGGTACCTCGCAGCTTCAGACGCTTCCAGTGTTTGGCCAGGGCGTCCTGCAAATCTTCGAAGTCGATGCCTAGTCGTTTGCTTTCAACCACCAGTTGCTCAACCTGCTCCTCGAGTAACTGGGTCTTTTCCGCGCGACTGGCTTGCGGCCGGTTTGCCACCAGGGTGCCCGCGCCGGGACGGATTTCCAGGAGCCCGGACTGGACCAGATGGGTAATGACTTTGTGCGCGGTGTTGGGATTGATTTTCAGCTCCCGGCTAAGAGTACGCACGGAGGGAAAGGCGTCGCCGGGGCGCAATTGTCCGGCCATCATCGCTTTTTTGGCGGCGTAGACAACCTGTTCGTAGATGGTAGCGCCGGGACGAAAGTCGACGTGGAACGGAATCATGCGTGTACTATAACAAATAGGACAGTTGGCGCAAGGGAAAAAGATAATTGATTCTAGACGGTGTCGTACCTGCAACGGGACCCATTTTGCTTAACGAGTGAGAGACGAAGATTAAAACAAACGAGGCTGGCGCTTGGGGAGGTCGCGGCCGAAGTATTGGTAGGCGCGGGGAGTGGCGACGCGACCGCGCGGGGTGCGATCGAGCATGCCGATCTGCATGAGGTAAGGTTCGTACATTTCTTCGATAGCGTCTTCTTCTTCGCTGAGAACAGCGGCGAGTGTGCCAAGGCCGACCGGACCGCCGGCGTATTTGTCGAGCAAGGCGATCATGAGATTGCGGTCGACTTCATCGAGACCGTGCTCATCGACGCCGAGCATCTTGAGGGCATCCTGTGCGACTTCGCGGGTGATACGGCCGTCGGCGCGGACTTCGGCAAAATCGCGGGCACGTCGCAAAAGGCGATTGGCGACGCGCGGCGTGCCACGGCAACGAGTGGCGATTTCTTTGGCGCCGCTTTGATCCAGTTGAATGTTCAGGATCTTGGCGGAGCGATTCAGGATGATGAGGAGATCTTCGGGCTCGTAGAAATCGAGACGGTGAACGATGCCGAAACGGGAGCGCAGGGGCGCGGTGATGAGGCCGGCGCGAGTGGTAGCGCCAATCAGGGTGAAATGGCTGAGTGGAAACGGGTGAATGCGGGCGCCGGGGCCCTGCCCAATGATGAGGTCGACACGAAAATCTTCCATGGCGGGATAGAGGACTTCTTCGACGGCGGGCTGGAGGCGATGAATTTCGTCGAGAAAAAAAACCTCTTTGGCTTCGAGCGAAGTGAGAATTGCGGTGAGGTCGCCTTTGCGTTCGAGCAGCGGGCCAGCGCTGGTCTTGATGGGGACATTCAATTCGTTGGCGATAATTTGCGCGAGGGTAGTTTTGCCCAGGCCCGGAGGACCGTAGAGCAGAACGTGGTCTAAGGCTTCGCCGCGGTTGCGTGCCGCTTCAAGTGCGATGGCGATGTTTTCTTTGACGCGCTTCTGGCCGATGTATTCGTCGAGGCGCTTGGGGCGAACGCTGGCGTCGATGCGCGCGTCGTCGTCCCAAGGGGCGCCGGAAACGATGCGCGAGGAGCGCTCGGGAGCTTCGTCGCTGCGGCGAGGCATGGATTTTTTGGGGGTGAAGTCTGGCATCTTTTTTCGCGGGTCCTTTGCTTATGCCTTCGGCGCGCTGAGAGCGGCGAGCGCCACGCGCAACAGTTTCTCAAAATTCGATGTGCCGGCTTCGCGCTTGGCTTCGGAAACGGCCTTGTCAACGGTGCGCTCGTCGTAACCCAGATTCACGAGCGCGGACTTCACGTCGGCTTCGGCGCCGGCAGGAGAAGGCGCGGCGGGCTTGTCCACCTCTTTGGCGATAGCCTCCAGCCTGTCTTTCAGTTCGACAATGATGCGCTCGGCGGTCTTGCGGCCAACGCCGGGAATTTTGGTGAGACGAACGAGATCGCCGGTGCGAATTGCCGGGACCAGTTCCTCGACGTTCATGCCCGAAAGAATTTTCAGGGCGAGGCTGGGACCAACGCCGGATGCACCAAGAAGCAACTCGAAGAAATGTTTTTCGCGAGCAGAGAGGAAACCGTAGAGCGCCAGAGCGTCTTCGCGCACATGGGTGTGGATCAATAGGGTCACTTCGGCGTGGAGTTCTCCGAGCGCCGCAAATGTGGAAAGAGGAACGGCCACCAGATAGCCGACGCCGCCCACATCGAGGATAACTTGATTCGGCCGCTTCTCCAGCAGCCTGCCGCGCAGCAGTCCAATCATCGCTCGTCAGTATTGCCGCGATAGGTTCGGGTGTCAACGCGGGGGTTGAGGTTCCCTACGTACATGACTTGGAATGTGAATTGTCCTCGCTGGTTACAATTCTGCCGATCTTGGGCGGCTGGCGCGTCAATCGGGAACTGAAGGAGCTGCTACCCAAATATGGTCACGAAATCCAAGACGGGCAAGCTCAGTTTGACTTCGTCCAACTACCATTGATCAAGACAAAGAGAACGACCATGGCCGCTCCTGAAAGAGGGAGTGCAACGAGGAAGGGCTGAGTATATTCCTCGCGGCACAAAAGAGGGGTTTACGACGCGGTGGCGGTTTTTTTGGCAGGCTGGTATTCGCCAGGGACAGCGCGAAAGGCGATGGCGATGCGGTTCCAGTTATTGATGCCGGCGATGGCGTAGGTGAGGTCGACGATTTCCTTTTCAGAAAAATGGGCACTGAGGCGCTCGAAGACATCGTCGGGCGCGTGTGTCTGCGAAATCAAGGTGAGAGCTTCGGTCCATTCCAGAGCGGCGCGTTCGCGTTCGGAGTAAAACGGGGTTTCGCGCCAGGCATTCAGTTCATAGAGGCGCTGCTCGGTTTCACCGGCGGCGCGAGCGTCTTTGGAATGCATGTCGAGGCAATAGGCACAACCATTGATTTGGGAGGCGCGCATCCTGATGAGATGGAGCAATTTTTGGTCGATGCCGCTGGAAGCGAGATAGCGTTCGATGGCGAGCAAAGAGTGCAGCGGTTCGTGAGCAACCTTCTGGTATTCAATGCGTGCTTTCATGTTGGCGGGCCTTTCCTCCCCGCAAGAATTAGATGCGAGAGGAAAAATAGAGGGCACAGAAGCGAAGAGAAGATGCGGAGAAGAGTTAGCGGCGAGCGCGATCTTTGCGAACAGCTTCGTCCACCAGCGCGTCGAGTTCGGAACGGGTAAGAGTGACTTCGTCAGTGGTGTTTTCACCGTTGTCGCAGGTTTCGGGAAGTTCGGCGCCACCGCCCGGAGGAGGGTTGACGAAATAGCGCGCGCGGGCGGCCATCAGCTTGGCGACTTCGCGGGTGGAAAGCAGTTGCGGTTCACCGGCAAGCCGGGCGGCGAGAGTGATCTTTGCAAAATGCTCGACAATTTCAATCCGGAAAAATGCGGTGAGCAAGTCCGGGCCGCAGGTTACCGCACCGTGATTGGCCAGCAGCAAAGCATCGTAGTGCGGGACGTAAGGCTCAAGGACAGCGCTGAGATCCGGAGTGCCGGGAGTGGCATAGCGCACGAGCGGAATCTTGCCCAAGGAAACGACGACTTCGGGCAGCAAGGCCTGATCGAGGCCTTGACCCGCGACGGCAAAGCCCGTGGCGGTGGCGGGATGGCCGTGACAAACGGCTTGCACATCGGAGCGCATGCGGTAGAACAACAGGTGCATTCCAGCTTCAGAAGAAATTTTGCGGTCGCCCTGCAGATGGCGGCCTTCCATATCCATGACCACAAGATCGGAGGGCGTCATCATGCCCTTGTTGATACAGGTGGGAGTAGTGAGGATACGATTGGCGTCGAGACGAACAGACAAGTTGCCTTCACCGGCAACGATGTATCCACGCTCGTACATCCAGCGGCCGATGAGGCAAAGATCGTGGCGATGCTGTTCTTCGTTTCTAGCGCGAATTCCTGGCGTCGAGTCCGAAAGCACGGTGCGGACTCCTTTCCGCGACCTGAAGAATATCGATACAACTGGCACAGCCGAAATTGAGAGAACTTGCAGAGAGAGTACGCTTCGCCGTGCCGAAAGCCAAGTGCAAATTACGCGTAAATGCCGCGTAACTTGAGAGCTGTGGCCACGCGGTCAATAGCCAGCATGTAGGCCGCGATGCGGTTATTCACGCGGTGAAGCTCGGCATAGCGAACGACTTCATCAAAGGCCCGGTCCATGACGTCCAGCAAGCGTTCGTTGACTTCGCTTTCGCGCCAGAAAAAACCCTGGCGATCTTGAACCCATTCGAAGTAGCTGACGGTGACGCCGCCAGCGTTGCCGAGAATGTCAGGAACGGTAAAGATACCCTTGGCATCAATAATAGCATCAGCTTGCCAAGTTGTGGGGCCATTTGCGCCTTCGCAGAGGATTTTGGCCTGAACCTGGTGGGCATTCTGTTCGGTAATCTGGTTTTCGATGGCCGCGGGAATGACGACATCGCAAGGCTGGAAGAGCACATCGCGCGCGCTCATCTTGGCGCCGCCGCCGGGAAATTCCTGCAGCGGTTTTTTCTGGGTGTAGACCCACTTGATGACTTCCGGGACATTGAAGCCGTTCTCGTTGTACAGGCCGCCGCCAATGTCGGCCAAGCCAATAATTTTGTAGCCGGCCTTCTGCATAAGTTCAGCCGCCAGGGAGCCAACGTTGCCAAAGCCCTGAACGATAACGCGGGTGAGCTCCTTTTTTAGGCCGAGTTTTTCGATGGCTTTGTTGACGCACATCATCACGCCACGTCCCGTGGCTTCGCGGCGTCCCCGAGAGCCGCCTAGTTCGATGGGCTTCCCGGTGACAACAGCGTTAGTGGCCTGGCGAGCGTGCATGGCATAGGTGTCCATGACCCAAGCCATGGTCTGCTCGTTGGTGCCAACGTCGGGAGCCGGGACATCGCGCTCGGGGCCGAGCCAGTCAGAAAGTTCAGCAGTGTAACGGCGAGTAAGGCGCTCGAGTTCGCCACGCGACATCTTGCGGGGATCGCAGATGATTCCGCCTTTTGCGCCGCCAAAGGGAATGTCCACGACGGCGCACTTCCAGGTCATCCAAGCGGACAAGGCGCGAACCTCATCAATGCTGACGTCGGGAGCAAAACGGATGCCGCCTTTACCGGGGCCGCGCACGGTGGAGTGCAGGACGCGATATCCGGTGAAAACTTCCAATTGGCCGTTGTCCATACCCACGGGAATGTAGAGAGTGATTTCCTTGTCGGGATATTTCAGATAGCGGTAGATACCTTGTTCGAGTCCGAGTTTGTTGGCGGCCACTTCAAAACGCGCTTCGGCGTTTTGATAGACATTCATTTCTTCAGGTGCAGGCGCTGGCGACATGCAGAGATCTCCTTTAATCACACAGCTGCCTGAAAAGGCCGGCTGCGCGGCATGCTTCGGCCTGTGAGAGACGCGCAGGCACGAGATGAAGGGCCAAAAGAGGCGAATGTCAGCAGGCTACCCACCTGCCAGACCAAACAATTGGCCGGGTGGCCAGTATACGAATCCGAATGGCGCACCGCAAGGTTACGCGAGTTTAAGTGCCAACAGCGGAAGTGAGGGGGCAGAACGTGGGCAGCGAGAAGTACAACTTTTCCGGGAGGACGCGACAGAGGCGGGACGGCAATCGGATGTAATGATGGTAAAATCAATCCGCCGAGGGGAATCCTAGCGCACACTGAACCCGCTCTGTGCGTGGGGATAAAAAAGAAGACGATGGAATCGAAACTGAGTCTGGCAATCCTGGTGCCGGTTTACAACGAACAGTATCTGGTGGAAACCAGCCTGACGCGTCTAGGAGTGCTGGCAGACTGCCCGCTGTTGAGCCGCGTGCAAGTGATCGTCGTCAACGACGCATCGAAGGATCAGTCCGCCGCGGCGTTGAAAAGATTCCAGGAGTCGCTGGGACAATCGAAACTGGCGCAATTTGAATGGATTTTTCTGGAGCACGAGACGAATCAGGGAAAGGGCGCGGCCATCCGGACGGCGATTCCGCACGTGAATACGGATTTGGCGGTGATCCACGACGCGGACCTGGAATATCATCCCAGCGACCTGCCGAAAATGATCGCGCTGTTTTTGGAAGAAGATGCGGACGCGGTGTTCGGGTCGCGATTCTTGTCGAGCGATTTCCGGCGTGTGCTGTTTTTCCGGCACAGCCTGGGAAATAAGCTCATTACTCTGCTGACGAACCTGGTTACCGACCTGAACCTGTCGGACATTGAGACATGCTACAAAATGATCCGCACGGACATGCTGAAAAGCATTCCGTGGGAGAGCAATCGATTCGGAATCGAACCGGAAATTACGGTGAAACTGGCGAAGCGTAAAGCCAGGATTTTCGAGATTCCGATCCGCTATTCGGGACGCACCTACGCCGAGGGCAAGAAGATAACCTGGAAAGACGGAGTGAAGGCGCTGGGCGCGCTGGTGAAGTATGGAATCTCCGACAAGATTTATGTGTCGGACGCATACGGGAGCGAGATACTGGCGCGATTGAACCGCGCGCCACGTTTCACAAAATGGATGGCGGACACGATTCGGCCGTACGTGGGAGATCGCGTACTAGAGATTGGAGCGGGCATCGGCAACCTTACCGCCAATCTTGTGCCGCGGACCGAATACCATGCCAGCGATATCAATCCGCACTACCTGGACCGGTTGGAGACGCTGAAGCAGACGCGACCGTATCTGAGGGTGCATTACACGGACGCGTCGGCGGGGGAAACCTACCCGCCGGGAAGCTTCGACACCGTCGTGTGCCTCAACGTGGTGGAACACATTGAGGACGATGTGACGACGCTGAGGAACATCCGCAAAAGCCTGGACAAAAATGGCCGGGCGATCGTGCTGGTGCCGAGCGGGCCTGGATTATACGGGACGCTGGACAAGGCGCTGGGACACTTTCGGAGATATACGAGAGAACAATTGTTAGACGTGTGCCGGCGCGCAGGCTTCACGGTTGAGAAGATGCTGAAGTTCAATCGCATCGGTTCACCGGGTTGGTGGCTGAACGGGCGCGTTCTGAAGCGAGAGACATTCGGATTGTGGCAAATCAAGATACTCAATGTGCTGGTGCCAATTATCCGTCCAATCGACAGGTTTCTACCCTTTCCACACCTATCGTGGATCGTGATCCTGCACGCTGACCCGCAACTCGATGGCGAACTCAGCAACGAAGCAGCGCTGTCGCAGTCGGTGCTGTCACCGCAGAACGGGTACTCGCCGAGCCGATAGATCGCAAAAAAGAGAGCGGCTGGATCGCCGCCCTCATCCCTAATTCAAATGTGTTGCAGTGGTTATTGCAGGCGGAACTGCACAATCACGGTCAAGTGCATGAGGGTTGGATTGCCGTCGAGCTTCGCGGGCTCGTATTTCCATTGCTTCAGCGCGTTCATAGCGGCCTGGTGAAGGATCGTAGGTCCAGAAAGAACCTTCATGGTGGAGACATTCCCGGAAACATCGATCAGGGCGTCGATTTTTACGTCGCCGCCGATACGCTGCGTGCGCGCGGCTGGAGGATAAACCGGGGGAACGGACTTGAGCAGCTTGGCGGATACTACATCGCCACCAATTGGAAGTGGAGCGGTCGGTTCCTTGGAATCTGATACGGACATTGCGAAAGGTTCGCCGGAGGAGGGCTGGCTGCCGTCGATCGACGGAGCTTCTGCACCTTGCGTAGAGTTCGCCGTGCGATTCACGCTGGGAGTCGCCAAATGAACTTCGCCGAGAGCGGACTTCTTCGGCTCTTCAACGGGAGGCGGAACGTTACGCGGCGCAGAGGTGGTCTCTTTGGAAACGGCCGGTATGGCAGCGGAATTCATCGCCGAGGTAGACGCTGGAACGGGCGCCGGAGTGAGGGGTTTGGCGGCTGGTGCCGAATTTCCAATTGGTCCGCTTGCCGTCGCGGTTTCTGGCCGGAAGGCTGGCTTATTGCTTGCGGTCTCAGATGAATTCTGCGCGGTCTGCGTCTGATTGGCCGTCGGCTTTGGCGCGGAGAGACCGGAGAGGGCATTGCCCGGCTGCTTCGCGTACCATGCGCCACCGCCGATGACGAGAAGTCCAGCTGCAGCGAGTCCTATAAACAGGCCCTTTTTCGAACCGCCGGAGCTGCTTGTTGCGGCGACCGAGGACGAAGTGCCCAACAACTGGTCGCCGAACATCGGATGCTGGACCTTCGCAGAGGCTGCTTCCGTATCGAAAGAGAGAGCGTCTTCTTGAGTTGAAGCTGGAGAGGAACTGGCTTCGGTAATCGCGGCGTCTTCGAAGTTTGTGCTGCCGGGATTGGCGTCTGTTTCACGAGCGAGCGGGGCTAGCCACGCAGGTATTTTTACCTCTTCAACAGCCATGGAAACTGGAGCGGGCTTCACGGAGGTTGGTATGGGCTTGATCTCGGGCAAAGGAACGACCGGAGGTGCGGGAGATTTTACCTCCGTCTGTGCGAGCTGAAGAATTTTCTGTACCGTTTCGGTGGGAATGACGTCGGGTTGAGGCGTCGCCGGCTTTTCAGGCACAGGATGCTTTGCCGCAGGCGCTTCCGAGAACAACATCGAGCTGAGCTGCTCCTGCAAGCGCGCGGTGTGCTGCTTCAGTTCGTCTGTGGTGGAATCCGCCGACGGAACTGGGGGAACGGGCATCGTTGGCTGAGGAGCTACGGATTTGGTTTCGAGATTTGCGGAGCTGATCGGCGCCGGCGTAACTGGAACAGGAATCGTTTCTGGAACGTGCACCGGTTCCGGCGCGACGGGCACTGGGGGATTCGGGGCGACGACGTGCGCGAAAACAGGTGGAACTGGCGGAACGCTCGGAGCGGGATGCGACGACACCGGCGATACGGGATGGCTTGCCACCGGTTGCGGCGGCTTTGGAGGAATTGCTTTCGCTACGGGCGGCGCGACGGAAGGAACAGTCGCAACGGGCTTCACGGGCACTGGAGCGGGTGCCGGCGGTTTCAACGCGGCGGGAGCTGGCGGAGCTGCAGCAATCTTTGGCAGCACGGGAGCGGCCGGGTGCGCGGGAGCGACGGGATGTTGTACAGGCGCGTGAGCAACAGGCGCGGCGGGACCGGTGGAAGTAGGTGGAGCGGGCGAAACGCGATCGGTGGGAAAACGCATGCCCCAGAATCCAACGGCGGGCTCGGTAAATTCCAGTTCGACATAGCCAGTAACGGTGCGATAATTTTTCGATTTGACAACCTGGCAGACAACTTCCTTTTTGGTTTTTTCGTTGGTTACGAACAACAGTTGTCCTGGCGAAACCAGAGAGGCCAGGCGAATGACGGCGCCATGGCCAAAGATCAGCACGGTCTTTGTCGACTCGGAGAACGGCTCGCGCTTATCGGAGCCATCGACGGTCCGCGCGCCGTTTACAGTGACAGGGACCTCCAAGGCCACGGGTTGAGCAGGCTTAGTTGCCGGCGCGGCAGGTGGGGTGGTCGCAGCCGAATTCTCGACATCTTTGACAATCGGTGCCATGGGACACTCGCTAGAGAGAGATTGGGAGGGACGATCTGCGTGATGCAGAGATAGTCCACTCCTACCTTTTCATATTGGGACGTTCGAGTAAGGCTCTCTATAGTACTTGGGTACTACGAGGGTAACTCATGCGCGACTGGCACAACGTGCTTCGCACGGATCGCTGGGCTGAGCGGAAAAAGCAAAAACACAATTGCGGAAGCGTAGGCAAACGAGTCCCCGCCGATTTCCAGGGAATGCGCAATGCGCAAAACGGGCGGGAACCAAAGGGCCTGTACCAAACCGAACAGGCCAACGACCAGCCAGTGAGCAAGTCCGAGTGAGGAAATCAGCGAACCGCGGGTCTTTTTCCAGAGAATGATGAAGGGCAGCGAGGCAATCAGGAATAGTGTGCTGCGTACCATTTGCGTCGGGAGAATCACAGACATCGACGGAAGGATAAGGCCGGCGATTCCGTGGCGATAATAGTCCACGACGAAGGGCGCGACCATCATTCCAAAAATGAGATAAGCAAGCGGAAACGCAAAGATCGCCAGAATGAAGCGCCAGAGCCAGCCAGTTGCCGAGTGAGCCGCGAAGAATTCATCGACGGCCACAGAGACCGGTGGCCCGTTTGTCTCGCCGTCGCCGATTGACGCTAGAAGCAGGGCACACAAAATCGCAGGCAGGATGAAACTAGCAACCAGGGTGCCGGCACCACCGTGTGCGAGGGCGATTGTGAAAATGCGCATTTCGATGACAGTGTTAACGGCCAAGCAAAGAAAAAGAAACAGCGCGAGGCTGAGCCAGCGAATCGTTCTTGAACCACGGATGCCATAGGCGAGTGGCACAAGGCCGATACCGAGCAAAGGACAGGCCAAAATAAACATCAGGAACATGGTTTGTGGATTGGCTGTCGCGGGATTGAAGTTCGGAATGACGATATGCAGGGCACCCGCTAACATGCCGCTCAGAATGGAACCTACAACGAAAAGAAGTCCCGCAAAAATCCCTTTGAGAATCAGGATTAAGAATGAATTGCTCGATTTGCTCATGGTTTGCTCCTCCCAAGTTCCTCGGCAGCCCGCTCGATCCACCGCATATTGCCGCGGTAGCCTTCCAGGCCGCTTTCGACTGCCAGCCGCCCCGCGGTCGGGAGAGCGCTTCCCGGACCCGCGAGGTAAGCTTGAAGTTCCCGAATGATTTCTTGCACCTGTTTTCCTAGACCGACGACAAACTGACGCGCGGATGAATCGCCGAACAACTGCGCGCGAAAGACGAAGCGCAGCAACAGACCGTCAAAATCTGCGAGGACTTCGTGGCGAGTGACGGGTCCGTGAAGCCAGTGGCGAAGCTCTCCGCGCGCCTTCGTTGTGGCAGTGAACCTCTGGGCACGCCGGCCATTGGCTGGTTTTTCTTTCAGGACGCGGAGGAGGCCACGTTGGCGAAGGCGCTGCAGCGCGGGATAGATGGAACCGGGGCTGTCGCTGAAATGCCCGAGAGGCGTGGTAGCGAATTGTTTGCGCAAGGAGTAGCCGGAGAGGGAATCCTGGGCCAAGATGCCGAGGAGGACGAGTTCGAGGTTGGTGAGTTTGCGCATGCGGATCGTACGCTTCGTACTATCTACGATAGACCATAGTACGTTTCGTACTATCCGTCAAGCAGAGGATGAGCAGACATGCGGAGCGTCCCGGCCCCCTACTTTTGGGTCTTCAACGGTGGCTGGAAACGCTGGTCGACAGCAACCTGGTAGCCGGTGACCAGTTTGTTCGTAGCATTGGCCATGCCGACAACCTGCTGCAATTCCTTGAACATTTCCGGCGTCATGCCCTTACTGAAGGCCGAAGCGGTGTGCGAGGCGATGCAGTACTGACAGTTGTTGGTGACGCTGACGGCAATGTAGAGTAGCTCCTTGGTGAGGGGATCGAGCGCGCCGGGAGCCATGATCGCTTTCAGGCCCTCCCAAGTGCGCTTCAACAAAACGGGATCGTGGGCGATGGCCTTCCAAAAATTATTGATGTAGTCGGTTTTGCGAGTGGTGAGGATGTCGTCGTAGACCGCTTTGACTTCGGGGTTGGCGTCCTGGTATTCGATGAGTCCAAAAGTTGACATGAAACACTCCGAGGAAATCGAGTCGTAACGCGAGACATGTTAGCGGGAACGAGTGTCGCTTGTCATCCGCCGAAGTGGTGAAGCGGACGCCCACTGAAGCGAAAAAACGAGGTGGGCGTTTCTCCGCTATTAAATCGTTATAATATGACGGAGATAGGAGGCCGCCATGCACTTCCCTGCCGCCAAGCTGTGCCGCAATTCGCTTTTGCTCGCCATCGGACTGGCCACGATTATTGGAGTTGTACGCGCACAAACCGTCCGTGTGGATGCGACCCCCGCCCACGCGTTGGCGTTCGACCCCGACAAAGCCATGGGCAGTTCGATGGATATCCTGCCCGCCAAGGACTTCGAAACGGTTTACAGCGAGCCGATCATCAAGGAATCGCTTTCTGCGGGTTGGGGGCCGATCACTTACCGACAGAACACGGAACTGACGATCAATGCGTGGCACTGGAATCCGAAGGGAACATGGAGCGACGCGAAGAGCCAGAGCGGATACTTTGTCGGCCGCGCGGAACCGGGTGATTCGTTGCGGCAATCCTTCGGCTACAAGCTGCCACACCGCGGCTCGACGCGAAGCGACGCGGGGCAGAATGAATATTCGCGGATCGCGGATGGCGACGGGGCCAGCTACTGGAAAAGCAATCCGTATCTAACGGAAAGATTCACGGGCGAGAGTGACGCGCTGCATCCGCAGTGGGTGGTGATCGACTTCGCTACGCTGCAGGACATTAACGCGATCGAGATTGCATGGGCCAATCCTTACGCGAAGAAATACGTTGTGGAGTATTGGGATGGCAAGGGGGATGCCGTTTCAGCGCAACACTCGGGCAAATGGATCAAGTTCCCACAGGGCGACCTTAGCAGCAACGCGGGCGGAACGAATTTGCAACGGTTAGCGGACAAACCGGTGAGCACGCGCTTCGTGCGCATCTGGATGACAGAGTCTTCAAACACCTGTGACACGCACGGGAAAGAAGATCCGCGGAACTGCGTGGGCTATGCAATCTCGGAAATACGCGCCGGCAACTTCAATTCCCAAGGACAATTTATCGACGTGGTGAAACATACGCCGGGGCAGGCGCAGACCGCCACGCAGGTTTCGTCCACCGACCCGTGGCATACCGCGGCGGACATGATTCCCACGCGGATTCAGACCGGATTCGATTTGTTTTTCACGAGCGGGTATACAAATCATCTGCCAGCTATGATTCCCGTGTCGATGTTATATGGAAATCCTGAGGACGGCGCGGCGGAACTTGCATACATTGAAAAACGCGGTTACGCGATTTCCTATGTAGAAATGGGAGAGGAGCCCGACGGCCAGTTCATGCTGCCGGAAGATTACGCGGCGCTGTATGTGCAGTGGGCCACGGCGCTGCACAAAGTGGACGCGAAGCTGAAATTGGGAGGACCGGTCTTTACGGGAGCAAATGAAGATATCCAAGCGTGGGCGGATGCGGTGGGAAACACGTCGTGGATGGGGCGGTTCGTGAGCTATCTGAAATCGCATGGACGATTGGCGGATCTAACGTTTGTGTCGTTCGAACATTATCCGCTGACGCCGTGTGAAATCGGTTGGGCGGATTTGTACCGCGAACCACAGTTGGTGGAGACCATTCTGAAGATCTGGCGGGAAGATGGCGTGCCGGCTGACGTGCCATTGATGAATACCGAGAGCAATGTTTCCTGGGCGCTGACCGACCCGATGCAGGATCTTTTCGCAGGACTGTGGTTGGCGGACAGCGTGGGCGCGTTTCTGAGCTACGGCGGCCCGGGCGCGGTTTATTATCATTCGCCTATCCAGCCAGAACCGTTGCGGCCCGGATGCCATGCGTGGAGCACGTACGGAAACTTCGTGGCCGACGAAAAGCTGAAAATCCGGCAGCACACGGCGCAATATTTCGCGAGCCAACTGCTGAATCTGGATTGGGTGAAACACGGGGCGGGAACGCATCAGCTTTATCCAGCGAAGGTGGAGCTACAAGACGATGCCGGGCACACGCTGATTACTGCGTATGCGGCGAAGCGGCCCGATGGCACTTGGTCGCTGCTGCTGATTAACAAAGATCCGAGCAATGCGCACGAAGTGAGCATCCAGTTCAACGATGGCGATAAAGAAGGAGCGCTGCGATTCACGGGAAATGTGAAGCAGGCGACGTTTGGCACAGCGGAATATGTGTGGCATCCCGCAGGACCCGCGAGCAACGCGGATCCCGCGGGCCCGGCAAAAACTTCGCAGTGGCCATGGCAGGAAGGCCAGAAAGTGCTTTTGCCGAAGGCCTCGATCAACGTGCTTACAGGAAACACAACGCAATAGCCGCAGGCTTCACGGTTTCTGCGGAGCCTGGAAGAGCTGGAGATTTTCAGCTTTCCAGCGCATGGCGCGATAGATGCGGTTTCGCCCGCTGGGATGATCGAAGAAGATCCACTCTTCCACCGGCCCAGGATTCATTTTCCGATATTCACCGAGATGAATCGCGGCTTGCGCAAACCCGTCGGGCTGGCGGCTGGCGTTCAATCCAAACATATCGGCTTCCGCCTCATTCGTGCGCGTTTCTGTATTTGAGATGGGAGTGAGGATGAAGAAAAAAATGGTGGCAATCAAAAAGACGAGAGGAATGACGGCAGGATCCGTGATTCCCTGCACACCCCATTTCGCACCCCAGCGCGACAAGGAATATTGAAGCCCCCACCTGAGCAACGCAAAGAACGCGACGGTTACGACAAAAATGAAAAGCACGTCCTTGTAAATATGATGGAGGACGTAGTGACCCATCTCGTGGCCCATCACGGACTGAATCTCTTCGGGAGAGCCGCGACGCAGAAGATTGTCGTTGAGGGTGATGCGCATGGTTTTGCCGAAGCCGCTGACATTGGCGCTCATGCGGGTAGTTTGACGAGACGCGTCAACTTCGAAGACATCGTGCGCCGGAATTCCGTTTGCTCGCGCCAGGGAGAGGATCGGCCGGGTGACCTTCGGGTCATCCAGTTTAGTGACTTTGTTGAACAAGGGCAGCAGATAAACCGGCGCGATCATAACCGTTGCGATCATAAACAATGTTGTGACGATAGCGCCCCAGATGTGCCACGAATTGGGAAGCCACCTGACAATCTCCAGTAACACCACGGCTACAATGCCGCCCAGGATTATGCCGATCAGCAAGCCTTTGACTTGATCACCCATCCACGGACCGAAGGTTTGCGTTGCCAAGCCGTACTTCCATTCGCGGAAGAAACCTTCGTAGACGGTTAGCGGGAAGGTGAGCACGAAGGTGATGAGCATGAACTGAATCCAATACAGGAAATTCCGGAGAACGCGAATGCGTGTCAGGCGTTCCGCAAATTTCCTCATGTGCGCGGACCAGCCGAGACGCAAGAGCGCCCAATAGACAACCACGGCCACCAGAAAATCCCAAAGAATCAGCCAATAGCCGCCCTCGAAGTAGGCGTCGCTGCGGGCGCGCGCCGTGGCGGGAATCTGCGCAAGATAGGCGTTGGTGGCTGCTTCGGGATCAAAGCGATCGGACGGCTGCGCTTCCGGAGGAACTGTAATGACGGAAGGCATCTGACTGTCTGACAAGCTGTTTTTTTGTTGAGCAGATGCAGCGGAGCCCACGGCGAAACACAGCGCTAGCGCGACGAGGAGGTGCAAAAGTCCAGTTTTCATGATCCACCTTTCAAAGGAGGCCGTTGGTCGTAGAGTATACGACTTCGGAAGGCGAAAAGACGCACGGCGAATTGATTCAGGGAAGCGAGGGCTAGCGCGGCTTGGTGCGGAGGAGAAACTCGTCGACGAGCAGGCGGGCGAGGCGAGGTGAATTGTGGCGAATCACACCGTGTTCTTCGAGCAGATTGTCGAGCACAAATTTGACTTTGCTCTTGACCACATTGGGGGCATCCACAACCACGGGCTCAGCGCCCTGGGCGCGATAGCGGCGGGCGACGTCCGGGGAGACGGCTTGCCGATTAGCCACAACCCAGTCGATCACGGGAGTGGAGATATGTTTTTGGATGGCGCGCAAATGTTCGCTGAGGGTGTAATTCGTGGTCTCGCCTGGCTGGGTCATCAAGTTGGCGATGTAAACGCGCGGGGCTTTTGAGCGCGAAATAGCCCGCGCGATTTCCGGAATCAAGAGGTTGGGAATCACGCTGGTATAGAGCGAGCCGGGCCCCATGAGAATCAGATCGGCTTCCTTGATGGCATCAACAGCTTCGGGAATGGGGCGCACGCGCCGTGAAGAGAGCTCGATACGACGAATAGGGACCTGGCTTTTGGAGATATTAGTTTCGCCGTGGACGCGCTTGCCGTTTGCCAGCGTCGCGACAAGATGAATATTCGAAAGTGTGGAAGGAAAGATGCGGCCGCGAATCGCCAGTACTTTGCTGGAAACCCTTACGGCCTCGGCAAAATCTCCCGTCACATGCGTTAATGCCGCAAGAAAGAGATTGCCGAAGTTGTGTCCGCGCAGGCCGCGTCCCAGGTGAAAACGGTATTGGAACAAACGCCCCATCAGCGCTTCATCTTTCGAAAGCGCCACCATGCAGTTGCGGATATCGCCGGGAGGCAGCATGCGATTTTCGCGGCGCAAACGGCCGGAGCTGCCACCGTCGTCGGTGACGGTAACAATCGCGGCAATGTCGGCGATGGGCCGTTCCGGCGAAGCAGAGTGATCGCGCTGTCGCATCACGTGATCCTTCAGGCCGCGCAACAGCGCCGACAGGCCAGTGCCTCCGCCCAAAGCAACGACGCGCATGCCTCCCGGGAGCGGCTTTTTTTTCGGCGCTGATTTCTTCACTGGATGCTCAACTTCCACGTCGCGATCGCGAAAAGTGGAAACGATCGGACTTCGTGCAATCTTACCAATGGCGGGTGTTCCAGCAAGCTGCAGCGCGAAATGCTTCCGCGCGTCAGATTCCTAACGAATTCGCATCTGCCGAGGACAGAGGAGTTACCCCGCGTATCCCTCTTTTTCAGGGTACAGCAACTCGGTGAAACGGGGATCTTCCTGGAGAAACGCGAAATCCTCATCGTTGCGCGCGTGGTAGCGGTTGGCGGGACGAAGCTCAATGGCAACTTTGAGGTTGGCCATGGCGGAATCGGCCTCGCCGGTCAAACAATCCAGGGCCGCGAGGGCATAGTGAACGTGATCCAACTTGGGAGCAAGTTTGCGAGCCTTTTCGAGGCTCTCGCGCGCCTCATCCCAGCGACCCAGATTCATCATGGCAACGCCGCGCTGGTAGTGATCTTCGGGGGACTTTGGATTTTGGTCGGCGGAAGGCTTCATTCGTTGTTCAACAATGCGCAAGTGCATGCGAGCGCGGTCAGTCAGTTCCTTGCTGGGGCCCTCGAGGACCTTCTCCAGCTCCTGCTTGGCGCGTTGAAACTTCTGCTGATGGAAGAGGGCCATGGCCTCTTCATAAACTTTCATTTGTGCTTGCACTCTGGGGTCCACCATTTCGACACCGCCACGTTGCGGCACGGGAGCCGCTAAAGCTTTTTGTTTCTTTTGCTTAGAGCTAGACCGAGCTGGGGGTTTCCCGCGACGGGAAGAGGATTTCTGGGGTTTCGCCATGGGGCGCATGCTAGCAGAGGCTTGGTCCCGCGTCAACGTTAGGCAGCACACACGTTTTCTGGCATGCACGTGTGGCGTTGGCCGCAAAGTGCCTTGTTCGACAGCCTTTACCCTCCGGGAGCATGACGCAAAATATCTCTCGGGGATTGGGCGGTTCTCCGCGACACTAGATGGAGACTCCAGTAGTGAACGCGCGTCTGGGATCACTGGCTTGCCCTGCGTGCGTGTGTTATAAGTTTCAATCGGAACTCAGGTTGACGACTCGTGCCTTTCATTAATTTTCCTGCGCGTGAAATAAATTGCAAGCTGGTGTACTACGGCCCTGGTTTGGGAGGCAAGACTGCCAATCTCCAGTGGATCTATGATCACACCGGCCAGAATCAGAAGGGCAAGATGGTCTCGCTCGCCACGGAGACGGATCGCACCTTGTTCTTCGATTTTCTTCCGCTCGATCTGGGGACGGTGCGCGGATTCAAGACCCGCTTCCACCTTTATACCGTGCCCGGACAGGTTTTCTATGAGGCCAGCCGGAAGCTGATTCTGAAAGGCGCCGATGGTGTGGTGTTCGTTGCGGATTCGCAGGAAGAACGGCTGGACGCGAATTTCGAAACGCTCGATAACCTGCAAGAACACCTGAAAGAACACAACCTGAATTTCACGACGATTCCGTACGTGCTGCAGTTGAATAAGCGCGACTTGCCCAACGCCATGTCGGTGGAAGAGTTAACCAAGCAATTACAGAAGAAGGGCGAACCGGTGATTGAAGGAATCGCCATTCAGGGGCAGGGCGTGTTTGACACGTTGAAAGAGCTTGCCAAGATGGTGCTGGCGGAATTGAAAAAGGGCAACTGAGCGTTTCGCTCTACTTCACAGTCCCACTTGATGACTGAGGGACGGTTTCGCTTAAGGATTTTAAAACAATCGAAAATTGGACTCGAACTGGACCACCGTTGCAACCGATTGGTTGTCCTTCATCGCAGGCCCGCAACGCCAGGTCTCAATCGTTTTTCTGGTCACATCATTGAGGCCACCAGGTACCCCCTTTACGATCTGTGGCGACTCAACTCTTCCCTCGGGCGTAATTATGGCTTCGATGACTATGACGCCGCCGACCTGGGCCTCTCGCGCGGCGTCGGTATACGGCGGGTTTGGCATGTAGTCACAGGTGGCTAACTTGAGGCCCGCAGTGCCGGGCGGATAAACGATGGCGCCACTCTTCGTTGCTTTAGGCGTTTCAGGTGGCCCAAGCGGTTCCGACAGCTGCAAATCTCCCGGAGAATAGGCAGTCACCGGGAGCTCTGTTCCAAAATAATCGACTTTCTGCGGGTCGTTCGCGTCGAAGAGCGTAAACATTGCTTGCGGGACCGAGCCAGTCACATCTAGATCGCCCGCCACAACTGTCGTTGCGCCGAGTTCCCTTCCGAGCCATCGCCGTGCGGCATCTGACATCAACAGGTTATAGGGGATGCGCTCTCGATCAAGAAATTCGCGCACTCCTGCACGATCAACTACCTTACCCTTGGGCAGAATTCTTGCAAACATGCTTGCCAATTGGTCTGCCAGCTTAATATCGAGCATTACCGTGGAGGCTGATGTAGAGGCAAAATTCAGAACCAACAATTTGCAATCATCGGAGTTACATCCCAGCTTTTCTGCTCTGATTGTAAGTTTTTGGACGACTTGTTCCAGTGTGGGAGGAGGTTCTGGTTGAGGGTCGACCAGCTTGGCATGTTCCTGCGAGACGGCCCGGCGTGAACCGAGGAACAACTGAAGCGATAGAAGAATTACCGCGAGGAGGACCCGAAAAGCGCGGGTGGACAGCATAATAGCGGGAGTTTAGCACAAAGTAAATTATCAGACTGCTACGGACGATGGGAGTCTAAAAATTGGCTTTGGCTTGGTCTTCGGTTTCGTAAGTGGGAATAGCTTCGACTAAGCGAGTTACCGTGAGGGCATCGCGGACGCGGCCCGGGCTACAGACCAGATGCAACGCTCCGCCCTGACGTGCCAGCGAGATGGAGGACTTCACGAGAACGGAAATACCGGAACTGTCGATCTGAGGAATATCGTTGAGGTCGACGACGATCTTGCGGGCCCCGCTTTGCGTAAGCTTCTGCACAAAGTTGCTGAGGTGTTCGCTGGGATCGCCAATGGTGAGCCTGCCATGCACGGTAACAAAATGGATGCCGTCCGCTTCGCGCACAGTTACTTCCAACGGTGGATGCAGGGTCATCGGACCTTTCCTCAAGACATGCACAAGAGACTTGGGCCGCCGCCAGGCGGTTTCCTACGGCGCGTCACAGGCATTATACGATGATGGCTATGGAGAACAAGCCACCAAAGGACGCACGGCGGCACCAGTGGGATGTGACGCCGGGCCGGGCCCGGCAGATCCAGGAACAGTTGCGCAAGCTATGGATCGCTGAGGACCGCTTGCCACGGATTCGGCTGGTAGCCGGACTGGATGCTTCATTTGTTCTGGTGGGCTCGCAAGCGATAAAGAGCCGGGCGAGTCGCTGGGGAATGTTGCGTGATGCCAACCGCGCGATCGGTTGCGTGGTGATGTATCGCTATCCGGAAATGGAAGAGGTCGAGCGAGCTTGCGCGGTGCTGCCGCTGGAATTTCCCTACATTCCCGGGCTGCTGAGCTTTCGCGAAATTCCTGTGTTGCTGGCCGCGCTGGCGAACCTGAAACAGATGCCAGACCTTTTATATTGTGACGGGCAGGGATATGCGCACCCGCGGAGATTGGGAATCGCCAGTCACCTGGGAGTACTGCTGGACCGGCCGACGATCGGTTGCGCCAAAAGTCTGCTGATTGGGACACACGGGACGTTGGGCGAGAAGGCGGGGAGTCAAGAGGCACTAGTAGATGAGAAGGCAGAAGGAGAACGGATCGGCACGGTCTTGCGAACTTGCGAGTGCGTGCGGCCGATTTACGTTTCGCAAGGCCACAGGGTGAGCCTGGAATCCGCGGCCCGCTTCACACTTCAGGCCTGCGACGGCTACCGAATTCCGCGGCCCACACGCGACGCGGATCACTTTGCAGGCGAAACAAAACGAAAACTGTTGAGCGGGCAGGTATCCGAAAAATGAATCGCGGGCAGCAAAATTTCGGAAGGTAGCGAGCCAGTCCGCCGCGTATAATCCCGATACATCGTGGCTGGTCCCCTAGACATTACGAACGTGGCACTGAAGAATTTAGCGGCAGACTTGTCGCATCGGAGAATTCGATGAAGAGCTTGGGCATTGGTTGTTGCCTGGTACTCACGGTAATGCTCGCCGCAGCACCGCTTCTGGCGCAACAGCCCTCCTCCTCAGTTCCTGCCTCCGCTACCACCTCCAGTGAAACCTCCAAAACTGTCGGCGACAAGCTGGAGCAACTGGACCAGAAAGTGGCTGCCGCGCAGTCTTCCGCGGACAACTCCTGGATGCTGGTGTGCGCCGCACTGGTGCTGATGATGACGGGGCCAGGGCTGGCGCTGTTCTATGGCGGGCTGGTGCGCCAGAAGAATGTGCTGGCCATGATGATGCAAAGCTTCGCGCTTATGGCGCTGATCACGGTGCTGTGGGCGCTGGTGGGATACAGCCTGTGTTTTGGAGGCAACGGCCCATTCATTGGAGATTTTCACCACGCGTTTCTGCGCGGGATTGGCGTCGACCCAAACCCCGATTACGCCGCCACCATTCCACAGTTGACGTTCATGATTTACCAGCTGATGTTCGCGGTGATTACTCCCGCGCTGATTACTGGAGCCACCGCGGAGCGCATGAAGTTTTCCGGAACCGTGCTGTTTATGACCCTGTGGTTCTTCCTCGTTTACGCGCCGATGGCGCACATGGTGTGGGGCAAAGGCGGCTTCCTGAATGCGGCACTGGGCGGACGATTCCCTACCCTGGATTTTGCCGGCGGCACGGTGGTACACATTACGTCGGGAGTGTCAGCGCTGGTTTGCGCGCTGTATCTGGGCAAGCGCGTGGGCTTCCCGAAGCAACCAATGCCACCGCACAGCTTGGTGCTTAGCTTCATTGGGGCGTGCCTGCTGTGGGTGGGCTGGTTCGGATTCAATGCGGGGAGCGCACTGGCTTCGAATGGTCTGGCAACCACGGCGTTTGTTGCGACGCACTTCGGCGCCGCAGCCGCGGCGTTAAGCTGGAGCCTGGCGGAATGGATTAAGAACGGGCGGGCGAGCGCTCTCGGCGCGATTTCAGGCGCAGTGGCGGGACTTGTGGCCATCACACCGGCTGCGGGTTTCGTTGGACCGATGCCAGCGTTGGTTATTGGGTTTATCGCAGGCATTTTCTGTTTCTGGATGGTGACACGTTTCAAGGCCATCTTCGGCTATGATGACGCTCTCGATGCTTTTGGAGTTCACGGAGCGGGCGGCACCATCGGGGCGCTCTTGACGGGGGTATTCGCGCAGGCGATTTACAATCCCATTTATGGCGCGGGCAAACCAACCGGAGGACTCGACGGCCACTGGGGACAAGTGGGTAACCAGTTAGTGGGCGTTCTGTTCGCATGGGTGTTCGCGCTGGTGGGAACGTTGGTGATCCTGAAAATCGTGGATGCAGTTACCGGTCTGCGGGTTACCGAGGATCACGAAATCGAAGGGCTGGACATCACGCAACACGGCGAAGAGGCATATAACCTGGAATCGTAGGAACTGGGCGTGGAGTGAGTACACGAAGCGGGAGCAGATATTCGTATGATGAAAATTGAAGCGATCATTCAGCCGTCCCGGTTCGAATCGGTGAAGGATGCCTTACTGGAAATCGGCATCGAAGGAATGACGGTGACGGAAGTGCGCGGACACGGCCGGCAAAAAGGGCACACCGAGGTGTACCGTGGCCGCGAGTACACCGTGGATCTACTGCCGAAGATCAAGCTGGAAGTGGTGCTGCCGGACAATCTGGTAAGCCGCACGGTCGAAACCATTCTGAAAACCGCCAAGACAGGGAAAATCGGAGACGGTAAGATATTCCTATCCCGGATCGAGGAAGCGATCCGGATTCGCAACGAGGAACGCGGCGAAGGCGCTCTCTGAGCTTCCTATGTCTTCTCCTCAACCAGGTCTGTACCCCGTCTTTCGCCCGAGCAGAAAAATGGAAGAATCGGTCACCCCGCTTTCCCTGCTGGGTCCGCATTGTGAGACTCAGCGGGAACGCATCAGGAAGCTTTTCGACAACGGCGCAAGCGCGCAGGATACGCTTCGGCAGTTGTGCGAGCTGGCGGACGAAGTCATCCAGAAAGTATTCGTCGAACTGCTGCGGGTGGGAAATAGTTCGGGACAGGGATTGTGTTTACTGGCACTGGGCGGCTACGGCCGCGAAATGCTTTTCCCATATTCCGACCTCGATCTGTTGTTTCTGTTTGGCAACGAAAAGGCTGAATCCGAATTTCGCCCGCTGATCGCTGAATTTTCCCGCACTCTTTGGGACCTGGGCTTTCGCGTGAGCTCTGCCGGGCGCACGGTGGAAGAATGCCGACGCATCGAACAAGACAACGCTGAATTCCACTTGGCGATGCTGGACCGGCGATACCTGGCTGGCGATAAACTGCTGCTCGAAAAATTGGATTCCAAGGTGCTGTTCGGCTCGGAGCGCCAGTCGCGGCCGTTCCTGCTTTCTGAACTGCAGCGGTTGACGCGCGACCGATTGGCGCGCTACGGGAACACGATCTTTCACCTGGAACCGAACGTGAAAGAGGCGCCAGGCGGCCTTCGCGATTACCACGCGATCTTGTGGATGCGTCAATTGGCGGGCGACCGGCGCGATCCTCGAATCAGTCCCGTGAACGAGGACGAACTGACGCGCAGTGCGGTGGAATTCCTCAGCTCCATCCGGTGTTTCCTGCACTACAGCAACGGCCGCAACGACAACACGCTGACATATGAATTGCAGGCCGACGCCGCCGAACGGTCTCTGGGCATCGACGACAATTTGCGTCGCAACGCCGCGGAGTGGATGCGGCTGTACTTCCGGCACGCGCGCACGTTGAACCGGCAATTGCTTCGCTTCATTGAGCAACGTGCCCCGGCATCTCTGTCACTGCGGCAGCGTTTACTGAACGCCACGATCGGACCGAAGGCCGAGGGAAGCAACGGCAGGCCGTTCATGGTGCGCGACGGATTGCTGGAAATCACCAACGAACGAGCTTTCGCCGATCGCAGCGTCACGTATACGTTGCTTGCCGAAGCAGCGCGAACCGGCATGCCGCTGAGCCGTGAATCAGAACGCGCCATCGCCTACATCATGACGCACCCGGAATTGCAGCAGCGCAACACACGAATTACCTGGCCGGTGCTGAACGAAATACTGGCCGGAGATTTTCCCGGGGTGGCATTGCGACCAATGCATCGCCTTGGTTTGCTGGTCGAAATCCTTCCTGAATTTCGCACTATCGATTCGCTGGTGGTGCGGGATTTTTATCACCGCTACACCGTGGATGAGCACTCGCTGCGAACCATCGAACATCTGCAGGATTTGGCGGAACTGACAGACCCGCTGGGAAAACATTTCAGCGGCCTTTGGCGCGCCGTGGACCGCCGCGATCTGCTGATCCTTTCTCTTCTGCTGCACGATGTCGGCAAGGGCATGCCGGTGGAGAATCACGTTGCGGGAAGCCTGCAGGCGCTGGAAACGGCAGCCGACCGGCTGAAACTTTCGCCAGACGAAAAGGCGGAGGTCCATTTCCTGATCGAGCACCATCTGGACATGTCCGCGACGGTGCAGCGGCGCGACATATTCGATCCCTCGACGGTTTCGGGATTTGCCAGCACGGTGAACAATCTGGAGCGGCTGCAACGCTTGTCTTTGCTGACTTATGCGGACATTCACGCTGTAAATCCAGAGGCGCTAACTCCGTGGAAGGCGGAAATGCTGTGGCAACTGTTCGTCGCCACGTCGAACCATTTCAGCCGCACCATCGACCGCGATCGTCTGCATGCTTCCGATGAATCGTTATTGCTGGAACAGGTGAGACTGGAAGCTGGAAGCAATTCGAAAACCGACATCGAGCGTTTCCTGGATGGATTCCCGCGTCGCTATCTAGCAGTGCATTCCCCCGCGGAAATCGCGGCACACTTCGCGATGTACGAGAAGCTGGGTAGCGAGCCGGTGCAGACGGAAATCAAGTCCACGCATCACGCGTTCACACTCACACTGCTCTCCGCCGATCGCCCCGCGCTGTTCGCAGCAATCGCCGGAGTGCTGGCAGCATGGGGTATGAACATCGTGAAGGCAGACGCGTTCGCGAACTCGGCTGGCGTGGTGCTGGATACTTTCCATTTCGTCGACCTGCACCGGACGCTGGAACTAAATCCCAGCGAGATTCCGCGATTCCGGCAAAGCATCGCCGACGTGGTGAACAATAGGCAGACGCTGGAACCGCTGCTGAAGGGGCGCCTGGCGGCAGCCATGGCGCGCCCGCCCAAAGTCCTGGTGCAAACCACAATCAATTTCGACGACGAGTCTTCGGAGCATTGCACGCTGATGGAAATCGTGACGCAGGACCGGCCAGGCTTGTTGTACGAAATCGGTTCGGGACTGGCGCGGCTGGCATGCAACATCGAAGTAGCTTTGATCGACACTGAGGGGCAGAAGGCTATCGACGTTTTCTACCTGACGGCACAAGGCCGGAAACTTACGCCACAGAAACAGGAACTGTTGCGCGAAGTGCTGCAAGCTACGCTGGGCTGAGCGGTGGGTTCGGGAATTTCAAGACGAGTGATTTAGCCAATCAGTTGGCGGGCCTTCTCGACCAAGGTGGCCGAGTCATATACCGGCTTCTCGAGATAGCCGTCGGCACCGGAAGCTTCCAAAAAGCGCTCGCGGTCGCCACTCATGGTGTGAGCGGTGGCCAGCAAGACCGGCAATCGTCGCGGCGATTTCTTCTTCAAGATTTGGCAAAGCTCGATGCCGTTGACAAGTTGCCCATCCCACTGCGCATTGGTGAGCGACACATCCAGAAGGACCAGATCGACCTCGCCGGCTTCGATTTCCTTCAGCATTTCGGGCACATCTTCGGTGACCGTGCAGGAATAACCGCCCACTCTCTCCAGTGCCATGCGGAAGAATTTCGCAACGAGCGCGTTGTCTTCCACAATGATCACTCGGCGAGGCTTACAGGGGAGTTGTGATTCGGTCACGCCTCCACCGCCTCTTGCTCTGGTGGGAGAGACAGCGGCAGTGTGAACCAGGCGAGGGAACCTTTGCCGCCAGGGGCGCTCTCCAACCCGATTTTTCCGTGCATCATTTCAACGAGTTTTTTAGCGATCGCGAGGCCTAGACCGGCGCCATTGGTTCCACGCAAGGATTTGTGGTCGTGGCGCACAAATTTTTCGAACATGGCATTGCGTTTTTCGGTGGGGATGCCTAAGCCGGTATCTTCGATCTCGAAACGCAGATGACCATCGTGGCGGTTGTGAACGGCGCGCACGGTGACATGTCCGCTGGCGGTAAACTTCACAGCGTTGGATAGCAGATTCAAGAGCACCTGGCGGAAGCGGATCTCATCACTGCGGACCCACGGCAGGTTCTGGTCCAGGGTTTCGTCGATCAGCCGCAGATTTTGGGATGCAGCCTGAACCGCGACGAGAGGTAACGTCGAATCGAGAATGGCGCGCGGGTCGAGTTCTTCCAGATTGAGGGCCAACTTGCCTGCTTCGATGCAGGAAATATCGAGCAAATCGTTCACCAGGCGCAGCAACAATTGGCCGCTGCTGAAAACATCGCGGAGAACTTCTTTTTCTTCTTGTGGAGATGTGCACACGCCATCGAGTACCAATTTCGTGAAACTCAGAATGGAGTTCAGCGGTGTGCGCAAATCGTGAGAAACCTGGGCGAGAAATTCGTCCTTGATCGCGCTGGCCTCCGCCAGTTGCACGCTGGCTTGTTCCAGCTCCTGGTTCAACGCCTGCAAATGCGACATGGTCGCGCGGAAATACGAATCGCACATCAGATTCAAGTCCAAGTCCAACATCTTGCTGAGCGCCTGCGAGTAAGCCAGCCGTTCTTCACGCGCCGGAAACTCGTCGAAGAGCCGTTCCAGAAGGAAGGAGCGCACCACACCCATCGCGCTGATCACATATTTTTGATCGAGTCCGATCCGCACATGACGGAAGCCGATCTGGTAGCGATCGTCGGCATAACGTTCATCGTACACACCGTTAAACAGGCCGCGCCCCCACGCCTGCAGCGTCTTCTTCAGACGCTCAACCTGCTCGTTGCCGCCGGTGAACACACGGCTGGCTCCGGGATGATGCGGAATCTGAGCATAAAAGCGCTCGGCCATCTCGGGGAGATAGTGCTCCATGAGTGGGCCGAGATTTTTGAGGAGGATGGCGTCGTCTTCGCAGAAGTGGAGGTAACGCTTCATCTCTTCGACGAAGGATTCCTCGTTATGCTGGGCTTGGAGCGGAGCCGACATTCGCAGGATTTTACCATTACAGGGCATTTGGTGCGAAGGGAGGCGCGGATGCACTGGCGAAGCATGGGCATGGTAACCGAGGGTGAAAACTCGCTGATTTGCGCGAAGTGGCGCAAGGGGCGATCAAGGAAAGCGGAAAAGCATCTGTAAACGACTGATAAGACGAGACTTCTAAAATCACATATGGCAAGTGACGTGCATCACAGAGACCTTGTACCTATCGCTTACCCTTGCAGATCGTGAGAGTTCATGTCCAGTGATAGCGTTACCGGCCGGAGCGACCAGGTCCGCTCCGGCGGGCCATTCCGGCGGATACTGGCCGCTACGGATTTTTCGCAGACCGCTGGCTTGGCACTGAAGTACGCTCACTCGCTGGCTAAACAATTCCAGGCAAAACTGTACCTCGTCCACGTGGTTCCCAAAGAATTGTATTTTGTTGCGCCCGAGTTGGCTTCTGAGACGCTTGCCAAAGCGAAGCAGCATGCTCAAAACGAACTTCAGAAACTGGCGACATCCAGCGGACTAGGTGACGAGGATCACGAGGAAATTCTCGGTGAGGGATCAGTATGGCAGGCCTTGCAGAGCATCATCGAATCCGAGCGAATCGATGTGGTTGTCGTAGGAACGCATGGCCGCACTCCCAACAAGAAGCTGGCTCTGGGCTCAGTGGCAGAAGAAGTCTTCCGGATGGCCGATTGCGCGGTGCTTACAGTGGGGCCAGCAAAGGCTGCGGAAGGAGTTGCGGCGGAGTTTCTGGAACTTCTGTATGCCACAAACTTCAAGCCGCACGCCGAACGAGCTTCGAGCGCGGCTTATTTTCTAGAACGCGAACATGGCGCGCACCTCTCTGTGCTTCACGTCGTGGAAGACACGACTGAAGGTTCGCCGGCAGCAAATATGATTTTGCGAGACTTTCTGGTGAATCGCATGCGCAAGACGATGCCTGCGGCGTGCCTGAACCGTTGCGAGCCAGATTTCCTGATTCGCTTTGGCGAGCCGGGAGGGGAAATTCTTCACGCCGCAACGGAATGTGGCGCGAACTTGATTATTTTGGGGTTGCGTCCCGTTGAGAAGTTAGCAGGCTATTTGCCGTCGGCGGTAGCCTACCGCATTGCGTGCCAGGCCTCTTGCCCGGTACTGACGCTGCGTCGATAATCATCGCGAATCCCTGGCGAACAACAAACCTTCTCGATTTCCGGTACAATCCGCAGGTTCCTCACATTCACCTCCGCGGGCGGGAGCGGCTGTTGGCCATTGCAAAGGCGCAAATCAAAAAGGCCGGACTCTTTTACTTCGTATTCCTGATGTTCTCGTACACGACGGGTGGACCATTCGGCATGGAAGAAATGGTCACCACCAGCGGGCCGGGCCTTGCTTTGTTGTACATCCTGCTGATTCCGCTGTTTTGGAGCGTTCCGGTATCGCTCGTAACTGCGGAGCTCACTACCGCAATTCCTGTGGAAGGCGGTTTTTATCGCTGGGTCCGCGCGGGCTATGGAGACTTCTGGGGTTTCCTTGCAGGCTGGTGGAATTGGAGCGCGTCCTGGTTGCTGGGCGGAAGCTACGCAGTGTTGTTCAGCGATTATTTGACGATGTGGTTCCCTTCGCTGATCGGATGGAAACACTATCTGGTTTCGCTGGTGCTGATTTCATTTCTTGCATACATCAATATTCGAGGAATTCAACTGGTCGGGATCGTGGCGACGATCCTTGAATTCTCTGTGCTGATCCCGGTGCTTCTGCTGTGCATCATTGCGGCTGGACAGTGGCGCCATAATCCGCTTGTGCCGCTGACTCCACCACACGTGCCGCCATTCCAGGTTTTCGGAGTTGGCCTGGCACTAGGACTATGGCTTTATTCCGGCTACGAACAGCTTTCGAGCGTCGCGGAAGAGATCGAGAATCCGCAGCGAAATTACCCGCGCGCGTTGGCTATCGTAATTCCGCTTTCGATAGCGACGTACTTCTTCCCGGCATTTTTCTCACTGGCGGCGCTGGGCAACTGGCAACAGTGGAATACCGCCTACCTTTCCAGGGCGGCAGAGCTGATTGGCGGAGGGTGGTTGGGTTTGTTGATGACGGTTGCGGCGATGCTGGGAAATGTTTCGCTGCTGAACGCGACCGTGTTGACGAGCACGCGGATGCCCTCTTCCATGGCGGAGGATGGCTACCTGCCGGCGTTCTTCGCACAAAAGCATCCCAAGTATGGTTCGCCGTGGATCGCGATTCTGATTTCCTCCGCGGTCTATGCAGCGCTGGCGTTTCACACGTTAGCGCAGTTGCTGACCGTTTACATTTGGCTGCGCGTGATGGTGACCGTGCTGACAGTGCTCTCCGCTTGGCGGTTAAGGAAAACGAAGCCAGAGGTTCCACGGCCGTTTCACATTCCCTGGGGAAATCTAGGGCTGGTTTACGTTGTCAGCGCTCCGATACTGATGGGAGCTGTAGCTCTGGTGTGCAGCGATCGTTTCGCGCTGAAGTGGGGTCCCTTCCCGGTTTTGTTCGGGATTGTGGTGTATTTCGCATTGCCTGGGATTAAGAAACTTTTCGCGGACGATACACGCTAGCGGCCGATACTCTGGTGCTGCAGTGCGAGCTGGCTGACTGTTGTGTTCGGGAAATAGTGAAGGATGATCTCGCGAAAGTCTGCGCCACGTTGCGCCATGGCACTTGCGCCGCGCTGGCAAAGTCCGATGCCGTGACCCTGGCCAACGCCTTCAAGAACGATCTCACCTTGCGTCTGGTGCAGGACGAAAGTATCGCTGGGCACGGCGCTCCAACCTAAACGTTTGCCGACCGCCAGGCGTGGGGCTTCGTTGTGATCCTTGCCAGCTAAGGATTCAGCCTGAACAACAGAGGCGACGGCTGTCTCCAAGTCCATCGTGATGACCGGGACCAATTCCCTGTCGCTGGCTTTCACAGCCACAGTGCCCAGGTACTGCCGGCGGATTTTGCCGGGCACGCTGAGCACGAACCTTGCCTCGCCATTATTTCGATCGGCCACGTGAATCGCATCAACGTGAATCTCTTTGCCATTCAGGCTCAGAAGCAGAGAGCTACCATCCGAGTAGATCCGCATGCCTTCACGCGAAGATCCCGGTTGCAAGAAGATGGTCCGCCCGGCGGCAGTCACGACGAGTGCTTCATCGTCAGCACAACTAAGCACGAGGTGGCGTGGATGGAAAATTCCCAAAACGCCAATGCGGACTTCCTGGGCCCGCATACTTCCAGCCGCCCAACAGATAGCGACCAAGAGCAGAAGCCATTTCGTGCGCACCGGTTCATTCCTCCATGAGGTGGAGCATGCGTCCCGCGATTTCCGCGGCCTTGGCACCCGGGACACCGTGCACACGGATCATCAGCAAGATTTCCGGTTGCCTTGCTGGAACAAGAACAACGACAAATCCGTCGCCGGGAGCATGAGGACTATGGGTGCAGGGAGCGGTGCCGGTTTTGACGAGAGCGTCAGAATCCTTCAAAGCACGTCCAACGGCGGCCCCGGTGCCGTACTGGGCGGATTGCAACATGCCGGCCAGGATTTCGCGGACGCCGGGCTGGTCGCGCCTGCGAATCAATTCCAGATACGCGCGCGCCATGTGAGTTGGGGCGATCTGCCATTGCTCGCCTAGACCAATCAGACCGTCCGCGGAGATATTCTGGTCGGGCGCTTCGATGCGGAAATCCTGTGCGACAGGAACGAGTTCGGTGCTCGTAACATTCTGCGCGAGTGAACGAAAATAGGAATTACACGACGCGGAAATCGCGGAAACGATATCCAGGTTGCCGTGGGGTTGTATGCGCCAGCAACCGCTCGCTTCACCTTTACAGTCGTAACGGGGATATCGAAAATCATGAGCCGCGGCATAAGCAAGCGCCGTGAATGGTTTCACCAGCGAGCCTAGTGGGATCGGCTTGTTCTCGTTTTCCCAGCGGCTCATCAGTAGTGCTTCGGAATGCGCATCGAAGAGAAGATAGGAAATGTTGCTATCCGAAAACTCGCGATTGAGCACTTGCACCGCCGACTGCGCAAAAAGCGAGAGTGGTGGATCTGCTGGTGCCGTCTGTGCAGGATTCCTTGCGAGCAGGCAAGGCAATAGCAGGGGCAACAGGGGCAGCGTTTTTGCGAGCTTGTTTAGTGCACCCATTCGTACGTGACCGTCTGCGTTATTTTGTCTCCCGTATCGCGAACCACGATTTTCTCCGAAGAAACACCGGCCAACGTCGAACTGAGGCCGCCAATGTTTTTGGAAAAGAAGTCAGGCGTGTCGCCGGCGGCGGAATGACCAGCGGAATCATCCAGAAGGCGAGTAAGCGTAAGGAAGTTCTCCCTTTCGCGAGAATGGTCAAAACCCGCGACATACACAGCCGGCGGCTGCACATTCGCTTGCTTCAAATTGGAATGCATGGCCGCTAACAGAGCGCCGTTGTCGGAGATCAGCAGATATTTGCCACTCACACTGGCGCACAGCGTCCAAAGGCCGTCGAGTTCGAAATAACCGGAATTTGGCTGCCAGTTAACTCCTAGTTTGCCGGTGGTGAGAGCTGGCCGCGCAAAATCTGCAAGGGCACTGCGCAGGTCGGCTTCATTCCATTCTGATGCTCCCAATAGAGCAACTGCAGAATGGATGCGCACAAACACGCCGTCTTTATCCTTTTCCGTGGATTGTGCGTTGAAAATTGCGGATGGCGGATTTTTGGAAAGCACGGCTTTCAAGGGTGCAGCATTGTCGGCAGAATCCGCAGTCTGGTCGGGTTGCAGATCGATGCGCGTTTCCAGATCGGAACTCGATCCACTCTCACCATTATCGATTTGCACTGGAGGCGCGAGCTTCCCGACGGCGGCCGGCCCAAGATGTGGCGCCAGAATCTTCGTTTCCAGGATCGCGAGGCACTCTTCAGCGGTCGGATTCGCCTTGGCTGCATAAAATCCGGCCTGCGGCGGAACTAATCGAACAATTTCCGAAACTGAGGCTGAACCGGCGTCCTGCATGGCTTCGGCGGGCGTGGGCCTCTTTCGCAAGAGGATTCGTTGTTCCTGATACTTCTTGCCCAGAAGAGTGAGATCAGAAATCGCGGCGGAGTATTGCTTCAGGTCGGTAATGTTCTGTTGCACCCAGTAGGAACGGAAATATGGGCTGGGAACAATTTTCTCGAGGTTCAGCACCATTCGAAGATCGCCGGTATCTTTTGCGGCAGAGACCGGCTGCGACCACCAGGCTTCCGATTCGATCGCGTGACCGCCGCCGCTGCCATTTATGAGCTGCAGCGTGCTGGCCACGAGATCTTCGCGCGTGGCAAGAATCAGGTAATCCCCGGTTATCGCGAAGGCGACTTCCCTGCCGGACTCGGCGTCGCGGCGATAGAAGAAATCGACGCCGGCAGCATTACGCGTTTCGAACTTCGAACGAGTTTGCCACAGTGCGGTTTGCGTGGAATTCGTCGATGGTAGCCGTGTGATGTAAAGAAACTGCAGTTTGCCGATATCGAAAATCGCCAGAGCGCTTTGCGTGCCCGCTACTTGCCGCAGCAAATTCGTGTCCGCAGGAAGGCCAGCCGCGCTGGAGAATTCCTTGCTGGCATCGGCCAGCCGCAGGAACAGCCGGGAGCGCGAAAACACTTCATAATTGCTGCTTTTCAGCCAGCTTTGTTTTTCTGTGGACTTATCCCAGCCGGCGAGCAGCGTCGAAAAGTCTTTCGCTTGCAGGTACAACAGCGCGCCGGAAGGAACATAGCGAGAGATCGCGGGTTCGGAGGGAGATGCGGCTTGATACGCTCCCCAGCTGACTCCGATGCAAGCCGCAACGATGACGCAGAAAACGATGAGACGTTTCATGGTCGTTCTCCCGGCTTCCCGGATAGCTTCGTCGCAGGTGCTGCCTTGGCGACAACGCGCGGGCGGACCAATCGACCCTGCTCTAGATCCGCGTGCAGAATGGGCTGCCGGGCGGCATTCAGTTCCTGGCGTCGAAATTGCGCTTTGATGTCGGCAAGTTCCCCCGCGATTTCTTTTTTCATCGGGGGTGTTTTTTCCAGATTCAGGGCCACCTGCATGTAGGCGAGTGCCTCGCCGAGTCGGCTTAACCGTGCAAGCGCCAGACTCACCCGCCGCGCGATCTGCGCCTGCTGCGTTGGTGGCAGTTTTCCCGCCGCATAGACGCGCACCTCAGTGTTGTGGTCCGCATCATATCGGTCGTCACTGACGATTTCTTCCTCCTCGCCGGCAACATTTGGCGCAATTTGCCGGATGCGCTGGTCTCGAAGCATCTGTTCGATCGAAGCGAGAGCAAATTCATCTTCATGAGCCGAAACCGCTGCGTGGAACAGCGGAATCCGCGCGTCTTCGCGCCCCGGCGTATCTTGCAGCGCTTTCGCGAGAATCTGGATTTTTGCGCGCTCGTCCGCGGTGTTTCGTGCCGCCTTGAGGCGCGCGTCGTAAAAGAAAGGGTGATCGGCTTCACCGCGGGTGATAGTCCTGACGTCGCCAGCGAGCAGATTCAGTTCGGCGCTGCCGAGGTCGAGGCCATTATGAATTCCAGAAAGCGTTGACGTGGCCTCGAGTCGAAGGCTATAGGGATTTTCGGGAGCCGACGCGATCTGTATCAGGAGTTCGTGGGCTACATTCGTGTCACTAGCCGCCGCTAGTTGCGCTTTTGCAAGACGCAAGCGATAGGCAGGCTCCCAAGGCGTGGCCTTCACCAGCCTCGCGAGGAACTCTACCGCTTCGGCGGGGTGGCCCGTCTTCTCCAGCAGCACCGCGGCAGAATCCATATTCTGGTAAGGATCACCGACCACCCGGACCAGCCTTTGGAGCAATACAAGCGCGCCGGCGGTGTCGCCATCGGCAATGCGGATTTCCGCCAGGCCGAGGAAATTAGCAGCCACCAGTTGGTGCTCTTCGATTTCGCGCGCGAATACAAATTCCAGGATGTTGCGGGCGGATCGCTTGTCTCCAGCTTCGAACAGTTCCCGGGCGGCTGCTCTCAGCGATTCGGCGGCCGGCGCCGATTGCGAATCCGACTGATAGGCGTCCAGTTTCGCGTCCAAGGTTCCCAGTTGCACAGCGACGAGCATTTCCATTGGCACAAGCACTGCCGCGTCGGCGTTTCGTTGCTCTTGCGTTAGTGAAGCGAGGTATTCGCCGGCCTGGGTGAATTGTTTGGTGTCGATCAAGTATCGTATCCAGCGGTTCTGCCAGGAACGCAGTTCGTTCTGCGCATTCTCTTTTTCCAACCCCTCGGCTTTCGCCAAAGCAGTTTGCTTGGCGTCGAGAATTCGCTGGAAGATAGGACGGCGATGCGCCAGCGGAATCCAAGGCACATTAACAAGGTCCGCGAGAACCACAGAAGGATTCGGCGCGACCGAGGACACATCCAAGAGCCACGAAGTAGCTTCCGGGGGATTGCCAATTGCGGCGTACTCACTGTGCAAGAGCGCATTGGAGCGATAATTGCCATTGCGGCTGAGGTACGCATGCACGACGGCGTCCGCTTCCGGCTTGATGTTCGTAAACAGATGGCGGGAATGCAGATGATCGCAAGCACGCCCAAAATCCGCCCAGAAGCTCTCGGGAACGCGCACGCTACTTACCTGGGCCAACAGCGCGGAGAACAGCAGTTTCCACTGTGAGATGGCTTGTTCTTTATTGCCAGCCTTGAAATAGGCCAGCGCTAAGCGGTCATGAACTCCCGCCAGGCCCGGGGAAAGTTCCAGCGTGTGGTTGTAGTCCGCGACCGCAGAGCGCGGGTCCCCGTTGGCCATGTAAAAATCCGCGAGCGTTTCGTAAGCGGAGGAAGATGCGGGACTGTGCTCGAGTTCGGCGGCCAGAAAGTCTTCGGGCGAACCCTGTTTCATGTCCGCAAGATATTCTCCATAGCGAGAGCCGTAGTAATACCAAACGTCGCCGGCAAGTTGATTATCGCGGCTTACCGGCTTGCCAATACGATTTCCGATGGCTTGGTCACCCAGGGCATCGACAAATGCAGCGTTGATCGAGGGCGCCGGCTCCGCGAAGTACAACCCAACAAGCGCGGTGTACGATTTGCCCCATACAGACGGACGCGGACGGCCCCGCTGCGTGACAACTTCGTGTGCCAGATCCGCGTTTCCATTAGCAACGGCAAAATCCGCAGCTTCCTGCCCGAAGGGAGTCCAAGCAGAGGCTTCCCGCACGAGTCGTTGTGAGTTTTTAGTGAGCAGCAAAGCAAAATAGCGCTTGCGAATGTCATCGCCGAAATCGCTGGGCGACAATGCAGACAGTAGTCGCAATTCATTGTCGGAATCGCCAGCGGCTCGATACGCTTCCGCCGCAGCCAGCAGGACGGTTGAGCGCCGCGGCGGCCTGATACGTAGAGCGAATGTTTCCAGCTGAAAACCCAGTTCGGCGAATTTCACTCGCTGCCGCTGGAGTTCCACGAGACGGTACATCTGCGCTAGCAGCGCGTCCCCACCTTCGTCGGAATACATCATCAAGTCGAAATGCCAGCGTGCTTCCTCTTCGGCAAGCCCCGCGGTATGAACAAGTGGAATCGCGAAGAGATTTGCATCCTGGAAATTCATGGGCGAACGAACCGTCTGCGCGAAGTCCACGAACTTGACTTTTTCTTCTGGAGTGAAGTATTGCGTCACCGTCGCGCCCATTTCCGTCAGGGCAGCGGCCATTCCGGCTCTGGCATTCGCGATCCTGATTTGTAACGTGTGCTCGCGCCATTGCTTGTCGGATATTGCGGCGATGCCTTCCTTGGCAACCTGCTCCTTAACGACGGGAAGTGAAGACGAAGCGGCTGCCAGCGCCGCGCGCAATGTGGAGTAAGCCTTGTCCTGCTGGCGCAGGCGCGTCATGATGCGCGTGTACATTTTCGCGCCATCGTGATTGTCGGTTGAAACGAGCAGATCTCCAGCCGCGAGGTTAACGCCCTGCTCGGCAAAGTCGCGCGCTGGTTCCAGTATTCCCCAGATCTCCAAGCGGCGGGCCACTTCGAAATAGCTTTGCGAGCGTTCCGGGCCCACATCGATCAACGCGACCCTGAGCGCTGCAACCGCATCGGCGCTTCGACCTTGGCGCGCACGCAGCTCCGCTACTTTCTCCATCCATTTCGCATCTTTGTAAGTCAGTTGATAAATTCGTTCGTAATCGGCAGCCGCGTCGTCAAAACGCATCAGGCGTTCTTCCAGCGTCGCTCGAGCAATGCGCAAGTCCGTGCGATCTGGGCGGACGGCGATGGCCTTGCTATACGAGTCGATGGCGGCGGAAAAATCTTCGAGATTCGTCTGGATGCGCGCCAGCAGCATGGGCCAGCGGAAGTCGCGCGGGGACTGTTGGGCGGTTCTTGCGTAGAAGTCCAAAAGCTGCCTTTGGCGGTCGTAGCGCTGGGAATAGAATGCGGCCTCGATCACCAGGCCTTCGTCTTCGGGAAAGCTATTGACTAGCTCGATGTACTGGTCAACGGCACCGGAATAATCATCGAGCTTCGTCAGTGCGGGAATTAATCCCCGGCGTAGCGCCGCAATACGCGTTTTGCGCTCGTCCGCAGGAAGCGGAGCGTTGCGGAAGAAAGCGATTCTGTCCATGTAGAATTGTTTGAGAGCTTGCTGATCGCCGGCCTCGGCGTAGGTGTCGGCCATCGCCGCGAGGTATTGGCCGTCGTATGGAGAGTCTTTAAGCAGCTGCGCCAAAAGATCGCGAGCTTGCGAATACTGGCGGGCCTCCGTGGATTTGCGAGCGGCTTCAAATGTGAACTGCTTGCCGAGCGCCGGATAAGCGTCCTTGGCGGCCTGTTCCAGAACCTGAATCGCTTGCGGGTAGAGTTTTACACGCCAATAAAAATCGACGGTTGCGCGTACAACGCCAAGAATCTTGGGACTGTCGCGGTACAGTGCCTCGATGTTTCGCTGCGCGGAGGCGACATCCTTGCGATTCTCGTACAGACGTACCAGCGCATAGCGCAACTGCAATCGCGTGACGGGATCAGTGGCCAGCGCCGCTTGCTTTTCCAGAGCGTGCCGCCGCACATCTTCCAGGGATTTCTGCTGCGCCAGCGATTCCAGTTCCGAGGCCTGCTCGATAGTGGTGGCGTTGGCCACAGCAGCATCGAGAAACGCGATCAATTCCGGCCGGCGGTTCTCTGCCTCCAGAACGCGCACACGCATATGAACAGCGGGCAAGGAATAGTCGGAAGCGAGTGCCAACTTCTCTGTCTCTTGATTCACTGGCTCGCGATATTTTGGTCTGCGCGAGAGGTCGAGAAGCCGGTTTAATGCGGGAGATTCTCCGCCGGCGGCCAGTGCGGCGTTTGCGTATTCCTGAATTGCCTGCGGGTAATCGCGTTTGCCTTCGTAGATGGCGCCTTCTTCGTAACCGTAGAGAGTTTGGTCGCCGAGGGTTGTTCTGCCCTCGTTCAGCAGGCGCAAGGCATTGTCAAAATCAAAGTAATCCCGGTAGATAGTGGCCGTTTCCAGGTAGCCGCCCGATTCTCCGGGTGCGACCTTGGGGATGCGCTCCCAATACGGCGCCGCCTGGGCAAACATTTCGCGATCGGAATAGATATCGCCAATTCGCGCGAGGATCTCTGTGCTGCCTGGATTGGCCGCCAAAAGATTCGCTTCAATCTGCACGGCTGTGCTTGTGTACGAAGGATCGAGATACACGAGAGAGCGATACACCGAAGACGCCGTGCGGTCCAGTTCTGCCTCAGCCGGATATGCAGCGGCAAGAGCCTTGAGCACCGGAGCGCTTTCCTCAAAATGGGAACGCCAGATTTCCGCCTGCACCAAATATTCGCCGGCCGCTGGATTCCTGGCGACAAAATCCTGCCAATTCCCTTTGTCATCGGCAGGAGCAGCTTCGTGCAAGGTTTTGAGTTCCGTCTCGAGCTTTCCCGTGCGCGTCAGAAATTCAAAGTATTCGTTGCGCAAATCGGCTTCCTCGAACCAGTGCTGGCGGATCAGTTCTTCCCAGGCAACTTCATTCCACGTAGCCGTGCTGTGATACGCCCTCAGCAGGTTGCGGACAAAATAAGGATTGTGAGGAAAACGCCCGTGAGCATATTGATTCAAACGAACATACATTTGCTGGCTGCCACCGACAACAGATCGAAAATAGTCCTGAAGATCTCTGCCATCGAATTGTTTCACGGCATCTTGCGTGAGTTTCTCGAAGTCCGCATTCTTTCGCGACCGCAAATAGAAACGCGCCAGTTTGTTGGACCAGGAACGGTCGGGGAAATGCTCCATCGCCCGGCGATAGACTTCTTCCTGCTCGGCACCAAGATTGTTTTGTTGAAGGAATACGGCCAGCCGTTCGTAGAGGCCGGGATCATCGGAATTTTGATCGATCTCACGGCGCAACACTCCTAGCGCTTGGGGAATCTGATTCAGTTCCACCAGCCTGGCCAGGTAGCGTTCGAGTACGCGAGAATATTCCGGAGAACGCGGGCCGTTTCCAGCAGAAGCCCCGTTTGAGGCGGGATTGACCTGAAACGCGGTCTGCACAGGGGGCTGTTGGGAAGCACGATTGTTCGCTTCGCCGGAATCCGAACCCTCAGAAACATTGTTCGCGGGCGCCTGATCACTTTCCCGGCCAGGAACAAAACTGTCAGCACCGGCGACTCGCAAACCCAAAGGCACATTCCCGGCGTCGGCAGCCAATTCTTTTAAGATAGAGTCGTAGATCGCAAATTCGTCCTGAGCTTTGTTTAGGTGGGCATCCGCATCAGCCATGAGTAGCGCCACCGCAGTACGCTGTTCAGCCCTTGGGAAGGTGGACAGGAACTCCTGCCCTCCTTTCAGGACAGCTTCGCTTTGCGCATTGCCGGCGTAAAAGTCGAGAAGCTTTGCGTGAAGCTCCGCGCGGCTTGCCGAGTTTGGAAAGTTTTTGTCTAACATGGCGAGCAGTTCGGCCGCGCGTGAGCGGTGAAAATACGAGACGGCCCGCTGCTCTTCCTCGGGATACACGCTCGCGGGATAACTGGTATTCAAAATCAGGGAGAGGATGCCGTTGAGATAGCCGGGCCCTTGATCCATTGTGGCGATGTCTTTGTAAAGCGAGAGTTCGCCGGCACCGAAACGGATCGGTGTCTCCGGAGCGGTGAGAAGCAAATCCGTCAATCGACTAAGCGCGCGCTCCTGGGAATCGTTGGCGCCCTTGCTGCTGTACAGCGCAAAGTAGTAGCGTGCCGCTTCAGGGTAGGCATGAATATCCTCCAGAAGCCGCCCGCAAATATAGAGCTCCTGGGGCGTCCAAGGCGAATTCGCCGCTTCCTTATGCAACCGCAAAGTGGTGATGGCCTGTTGCGCGGTGTCGAGTTTTCCCTGCTGCTGGTAATAATAAAAGATGCGCGCCGTAGCTTTCAGATCTTCGGGATTGGCATTGAGAGCGACGCGCGACTGGTCCAGGAATTCGCGTAGATTCTGTGTCTGTGCGAGAAGGTCAAAATAGCTTTTCACTAGCTCTGGCGACCACAGCGGCTGGAAACTCTTTTCGTAAACCGCAAGACCCTGTTGGATGGAACCTTGACGGTATCGCACCAAAGCCTTTGCTTTCACCTCAAAAATGCCATCGTCGGGAAACTGTCTCTGGTAATCAGCGATCAGCTGATTCGCGGCAGCGTATTCTTTCTGCGAAACCAGATATTCCAGAAAGCGCGAATATAAAGACCCCTCGTTGGGATAACGCGCAATCCAGGCGCGGTACTGCGCGACCGATACGTTCTTCGGCAGACCCTGCGCTTGAATGATGCTGAAAATACGCGTAAATGCCTGCCAGGAGCGCTGTTCGGTTACTGGCGTCAAGCTCTCGGAGGCATCAGCGAGCGCATTCGCAATCGCCGCGAGGGCGGTGATTTCATTTTGCGGCTGCAGCCGGCGATGATAGAAATCGGCAAGGGCAAGCTGTGCTACAGGTTTGTTTGTGGCCTTTCCCGCATACAACTTCCAATCCGCTTCGGCGGCGGAAAAATCGAGCTCCTGTTCATCTTCCAAAGCACGCAAAGAATAGAGTTCCGCGTCCGCAGGTTTTTGCTGAATAAGCTCGCCGAGCGCCGCGCGTGCCTCTGGCGGCGGCCTGTGGTAAAGCACGTCGCCATAAGGCAGCGCCATCATGCGGAAGAAAGCGTTTTCCAATTGCGTCCGTGCTTCGATATTGGAAATCCACGTCGGCAGCGCTCCCTTCGCAGAGATCGTCCATCCACCCACGACCGCCACAACGAGTGCAGCGGCAAAACTCAGGTAACGCTTGGGTGAGAAATCACGGAACGATTTCAATGTCCACCCCCTGTGAAGCCATGTTGTGGGCAATATCCTCCGCGGTGACGGTGAGCTTGTAGCTTCCGGGAATCATCTCGGCGGGAATCAGCAATTGCCCGGTGTTGAGCCCGGCTTTGACATCCCACTTCAGCCCTATCGGCGCCGCGCCTTCCAAACGCGCCACCAAGGTGCGCGTGCTTTGCGAAGCCGCCACCTTCAACTCCAGGACTTGCCCTCGGCGGAAACGTTTTTTGTCCAATTTGATCTGCACGACGGGCGTCTTACTGGCGATGATGAAATTTTTTGATTCGCGATAGACATGCCCGGCGCGGTCGCGCAGCACCAGGCGCACGCCGTAGGTTCCGTCCTGCATATCCTTCGGCGCAAAGAAACGCGTTTGCCAGGAATCTTCGTCGGCGAGATAGCACAGCTTTTGCACCAAGCCGAAAGGAAGTAGCGCCACGACAGATACGATGGATTCGTCGGTCTTCACGCGCAGCACAGGATCGCCGGGGCGAATCACTCTTGGGCGTAACAAAGCACGCGGCACCGCAAGAAATGAAGTGTAAGGAGTAACAAACTTGTATTGGCGTGCCAGACGAATGATTTCGTCGATGGAGGCCTGGTCCTCGCCTTCGCGCTGGATTTTCTCGAGCAAGGCGTCCACGCGAGCGCGAGCCCACAGTCGTGGAAGTTGCGGATGCTCCGAAGATTGACGTGGAAGATTGGCTCTCGCCGAAATAGTCAGCGGCGTGGTGTCGCGAATTCCATGAATCGTGAACGTTGTATCTGTTTGCGGTTTCTGGAAACGGCCAACCCAAACCGCCAGGGAGCCCGAGAATGCAGAATCCTGCAACGGATAGACGGAATCCACGGCTGCGTCCGGCGAGACGTCGAGCCGCAATTGGCCGATGGGGCTTCGGCCGATTTTTGAGAGAAAAGAATTCAACTTGAATTCGATTGGCTCGGTGGAGAGTACGTTTTCGAGCACGCCGTCCTGACGCGCGAGGAGTTTGAGCAACGGAAGATTCGCGTCGTCGCCTACTCCAAAGATGTATGTTCTTGGGCGATTTCCCGCGGGAATCTGCTTCCACGCGGCTTCGTACCACGCCGCAAGCTTTCCATTTTGTATCGGCCCACGAGTTGCCCCACCGTCGCTCAGCAAGATCAGATAGGCGCCGCCGCTCTGTGAACTCTGTTTTAAACCTTCTTCCAGAGCTTTCTGCAAATCGGTTCCGCCGCGCAGACGGCTGGCGCGTACAAAATCGAGCGCGCGTTGGACTCCGGCACTATCGGCAGAAATCGGCGTTGGCTGAAATTGTGCCTGGCTGTTGAACAGAATCAGATTGAACCTATCCGTGGGCTTGAGCGTGCGCAAAAGCGTTTCCAGCGCTTGATAGCTACGCTCGAGTTTTTCCCACTGCATTGAGAGCGAGGTGTCAAACAGGATGACCAGCGTTTTGGGGGATTCTGAAGCGTGCGTTGGGGTTCCCGCAGATGGGGCGCCGTCTCGGCCTGTTCCCAACAGCGCTTCCGCGGCAAAAAAGCCAGGCTCGTTCGTGCTGCGAACCGGAGTGGTCTCTGTTGGTGAGGGCTGGCCACTTACGGGATTCCTGTGAGTAATCACCTGCAGGGTGTCGCTGCCCGCACGGTCCAGGTCATAAGTGGCGACGAAATCCTCGGTCAGATTAACGTTTTGTGCTTCAAAGTGACCTCGCACCACATGAGGCGTGCTCTCTTCGATCGTCAGGGGAAAGATTTTTGCGCCGGCCTTAAAGTTGCCAAGGGCATGTGCGGAATGCAATTCGAAGTTAATCCTGAAATGTCGCGCCGCTTGGGCCTGATAGGCGTCGGGCCGCAGCGGAATGGCGAAATACGACTGCAGGTTCTCGACGCTGATGGTTTCGTGATACTCGAATTCCAGTCGCTTGGTTCCGTAGGCGGGTATCGGAACGATGCGCGCGCTGAAAATGGAGCTGCGCTTGGCTTCTTCCGATCCACGTTCACCCATTTGCAGCAAGCCGGGATCGATGGACTGCTGCTTTAGCTGGTTATAGATTTCTTCCGCCCGTTTGCGTTCCAGGATCACCGCGGGAATTCGCGTGGTGCCATCCCACACCGCAAAATCGGAAACGGTGGCGCGGCCTGGCAGCGCGAACACATAGTTGCCTTCCTGGATTCCGGCGGTATGATTCGCGAAAATCTGTCGCACGAAAACCCGCGCGTCTCCGTTATCAATCTGTACGGTGATTTCCATCTCTTCGAGTGACAGGATCGCGGGATCCGGCTGTTCCTTGTCGCGAGGAATCAATACGCCGCCGTCGGCCAGAAGAACCATCGGCGTGAGGATGAGCAGTAAGAGTGCCAACATTGTTTTGTTCATGGCAGAAGCTTTTGTTCCTGGATTCGGACCAGCCCGTTGTCCGTTCCGACATAGATATATCCGCTGCTCTCCGTGAGGGCGGTTACGTTCAAAGACGGCAATCCGTCGCTGAGCGCCGTCCACCTCTGCCTCTCGCGATCGTACACATACAGTCCTTTTCCCAACGTTCCGGCAAGGACGTGCTGCGGCGTCACCAGCATGGCGTTTGGATTGATCTCCATCTCCGCCGTGGCCTTTTCAAATGACCGGAAATGTCCCGCGCGATCGAGTCCAACAACCCCACTTCCGTAGGTGCCGATCATCCACTCGTCTCCCACAGGGACAACCGCGGTAATCCAGTTCTGCTTGAGACCGGAGGAGCCGACCGTGTAATTCACCTTCACATTTCCGTGGTCAATCACAGAAAGACCGCCGAGGGTGCCGACCATCAGATCGTCGCCAGAAACGCCGAGCGAATACACGTGGTTGCTCACCAGGCCGTGAAAGGCATACATGCTGCGCGCGCCGCTGGAGTCGATAAAGGTCAATCCCGCGGGCGTAGCAATGGCCAGTCCGTCGCGATAGGGCACGACGTCCGTAACATGATCGGCAATCAGACCGTCGGCGCGCGTCAGCAGTTGCTCTTGTGTTCCACTGGTGGCAAACCGCACAAGACCGTTGGCGGTTGCGACTGCCACGGTGCCAGATTTTGTGTCCGGCCAGATACGATTCACGCAGAAGACATGATCGTTTTCCACATGCAGAATCGGGCGTGCATCGCCTGGCAGCAGGTCTAGCCCGCGGTCGAAATAGCCCACCCAAAGCTGCCCGTCCTTGTCTTTTGCCAAAGCGGAAATGTTCCGGTCGCTCAGAACTGCCGGACGCGGTTTCAACACTTCTTTCCAGCCAAATGCGTGGGCCTGCATCTCGTACATACCGTTGCGCGTCAGAACATACGTAGCGTTTTCCGTTGTCAGGAATTGGCGCACTTCGGCCAAATCCGCGCTGCGGTGCGAGGCCGCACCGACCCGCTGCGCTGTCAGCGGCACTTGCACCACACCCTGATCTTCTGTTCCCACCAGGAGCTGCTCTTTATCGGCGTGCAGCGAAGTGACCAGAAGGCCGGCACCAACCGAACGCGAAAACCGTCCGCGATCGAATTCCGCTACGCCGAGCGGGGTCCCAACGTAGGTCTTGTCTCGCGAAATGTTGATGGCCTGAACCTGGCGGTCGGGCAATCCTTGCTCTTCGCTGAAGGTCTCCGTGCTGCCGGAGTGCCAGTGAAGCGCTCCCTGATTTAGCGTGCCAACCCACAGGTCCACTTCGTTTCCGGCAAGGGCCTGTACGTACAGGTGGCTCAACGTGGAATGTAATTCCTTGATTTGCTTGCCGTCACAAAGAAGCACGCCGCGTTTTTTGGTGCCGATCAAAAGATGGCCGGAAGAAACAGGCAGGATCGCGGTGATGGACCGCACATCAGCGTCAGAGGGATAGATTTGCCAGAAGGCTCGGCCGTTGAAGATCAACATTCCTTCGTCGGCGGTGGCCACGATCAGCTCCGGCTCCGTGGCATCGCCAAGCTTGCCCGCCGCCACTGCTACCAGTGGCGACGACGGCAGATCTCTACCCACCAAAAATTCCCTGAGTAGTGTGCCGCCCAGATCGTATTCGGCGAGACCAGCGGGGCCAGCGATATAGAGCCGATCATTCAAACGGGCGAACTGGGAGAAAACCTGGGGAGAGCTGACGGGCACGAAGTTCACGTTCGCCGGGGCGAGATAGGGGCGAATTTCCACCCGAATTTCGTGCTCTGCACGCACCTGTTCTTTGGAGAGGTGCAAGGCGCGGTTGGCTCGCCACCCAACAAACAATACCGATAAAAGAATCGCTGCGAAGACACTTCCGGCTAGCGTCCAGACCTGGAACTTCCGACCCTTGGTCATTGTTCCTCTTGCAGAACTGCTCACTATACTTCGGATGAACTCGACGGGACACAGAGCAGATGAGGGTCCAATGGCGTTTTGTTAGAAAATACTTCAGTTTTGAGTTTTGGCGATCGGGAGTGGACGTGTCGGCGCGTGGACAACGTGTCTGGCCGCCCACGCCCGCGCAATTGCCGAAAATGCTATTCGAAACGGATCAGGACAATTTCGGGCTGCGTACCGACGCGCATCGGAGGCCCCCACGTTCCGGCGCCACTGGAGGTGTAGACCAGAAGTTCGCCGAAGCGCTTCAGCCCGTAAGTGAACTCGCCGAAGATGCGGTTCGTGAACCAAGTGAAGGGAAAGATCTGGCCGCCATGGGTATGCCCGGAAAGTTGCAGGGATATGCCTTGCTTCTCAGCGATGGCCAAGCCATGCGGCACATGGGCCAGCAAAACGCTGGCGCGGTCGCGATCCAGGTCCGCGCTTTCCAGGATGGACTGATAATGTTTGGCATCGCCCGATTCGCTATAGGGCACCCCAACCACCTGGAGACCATCCAGATTGACCTTTTCATTGTGCAGGACGTGAACGCCGGAGCTCTTCAATGCGTCGAGGTACTTGCTGGGGTCGGAAAATTCCTCGTGATTTCCGGTGACGAAGTAAGAGCCAAATTGCGGCGAAAGGCGTTTTAGCGGCGAGACCAGGCGCGCTGCATCAACCTTGGTACCGTCAAAAAGATCGCCACTGAAGAAAACCACGTCCGCGCCAAGCTGCCGGAGTTTGTTCACGATTCGCGACAGGAACGCATAGCCCTTCACGTGGCCGAGATGTGTGTCGGTTACCAGAGCCGCGGCTCGACCCCGCCACGGAACCGGCAAGCCACGCAACTTCACGGTTATTCGCCTGACGCGAATCGAGGCGGCGTTGATAATCCCATAGAGGCCGGCCAGAACCGCAAAGCCGAAAAACGCGCCCGCAATGGCGTGCCGGCTGATGGGCACTCCCGAAAAACGCAGCAAGGGATAGGCAATCCAGCAAAGGCAAGCCGCCACGAAGAAAAAATTCAACAAGCCGAGCCAAACACTCGCGATCCTGTAAAAGGCCCGCACCGGAGGATTGGAGTAACGATGAGCAAGCAAGGTGGCCGCCACAAAGCTGACCGATAGCACGGCGACTACTCCGCGGAGAATGGCGGAATAGGGCCAGTTCGGCGATCCCCAGAAGTGAATCCAGGTTTCGTAAATGAACAGGTGGCCGACAAAAAGAATTGATTGAACGATACCAACGAAAATAGCGATTCGGGTTTTCAGGGCTGGCGCTCCTCAAGGAGCGAACCTACGATTCCGCTCACGAATTAGATGACCGGGCACCTACTTAGGCTACTTCCGCGGGCCTCTAGGCGCTACCTGTATTATTGTCACTATTGTCGCAATCCGCCGCGTATGTTGTGCTATTCTCACCCACCCGCCCTCGGAAGTGTCAGCCAGCCGGCGCATTTTCCGTATTTTCGGTGTAACCAAATCCCGGCACGGCATTCTAACGCTGAGAGACCCTGCCGGGCGATTGTCTCGGGTAAAACCCTGATAGATTCCCGGGCAGTTGCATCCTAGGGTAGGACTTATCTATGACCGCAACGGCCATCAGTGTTCGCTCTCGTCGCACGGATTTACACGCGCGATTGGCAGAAGCGCGCAGGCAAACCGACGAACTATTCGCAATCGTGCGCCCCGAAGCCTTATACGAGCGCCCCATTCCCGAACGTCACCGCCTGATTTTCTATCGTGGACACCTGGAAGCATTCGACTGGAACTTATTATCGGATCGTGCATTTGGATTGCGGCCCTTTAACCCCGGGTTCGACAAGCTGTTTGCGTTTGGAATCGATCCGGTCGATGGCGGGCTGCCAACGGATGCAGAAACCGACTGGCCGAAGCGGGAAGTGATCGAACACTACAACGCGAAGGTAAGAGAGACATTGGATACGGAGTTGGAACAGAGACTGGAAGGCACTGCTGGCGGCTCGGCGGAGCTTTTCACGATGGTGGAAACGGCCATCGAGCATCGCTTAATGCACCTGGAGACATTGGGATATTTGTTGCACCGGCTAGCCCCGGAGAAGAAAGTCAGCCGAGCGGCGGAAACGGCGGCCGACCTGCCTGCCAAGAAGCCTCGATTGATTGACGTTCCCGCCGGAAAAGCAACGTTGGGCTTAGCGCACGCAAATGGCGACGAGTTTGGATGGGACAACGAGTTCGAAGCGCATGAAGTGCAGGTTCCCGCGTTCTCCATTCAGAGCTTCAATGTGACGAACCGCGAGTTTCTGGAGTTCATGGAAGCTGGCGGCTATGAGAACGAAGCGCTTTGGAGTAGCGAAGCGCAAGAGTGGAAGAAACGCGAAGGAATAGCACATCCAGGATTCTGGCGGCGCACCGGCAATTTGTGGATGTACCGGACGATGTTCGGCGAAATCCGCCTTCCGCTGGAGTGGCCGGCGTACGTCAGCCACGCAGAAGCAAGCGCGTATACAAAATGGTTGGGAAGAAAGCTACCCAGCGAAGCGGAGTTTCACCGCGCGGCGTACGGAACGCCGGATGGAAAAGGCGAGCGAGCTTATCCGTGGGGCGACGAAGCTCCTTCGGCGGAGCATGGAAATTTTGATTTTCAACGATGGGAGCCCTTGCCGGTCGGATCCAAACCAAGAGGAGCCAGCGCATTCGGCGTGCACGACCTGGTAGGAAACGGGTGGGAGTGGACGAGAACGCAATTCGCGCCATTTGAAGGTTTTGCCCCGCGAGAGTTTTACGCGGGCTACTCGGCGGATTTTTTTGACGGCAAGCACTGTGTGATGAAGGGCGGCTCCCCACGAACAGCCGCATGCATGCTGCGCCGTTCGTTCCGCAACTGGTTCCAGCCACACTATCCGTACGTCTACGCGACGTTCCGTTGCGTGGAATCGTAAGAAGGAAAAACAAACGGACATGGCAACCCGAACATCTCCCATCTCGACTGCTTTGCAGTTTGCCGAAGACGTGCGAGCTGGATTGACGCGCGCGGGGCAAAAAGAGCTGCCCAGTAAATACTTGTATGACGAAGTGGGCTCGGCGCTTTTCGAGGTCATTACACTGCTGCCGGAGTACTGCTTGACGCGGGCCGACACGCGCTTGCTACAAAAGCATGCGGAAGAGATCGTGCGGCGGTTGCCCAGGAATCTTCAGGTGGCTGAACTGGGAAGCGGCACCGGCAAGAAGACAAGATACATCCTGGAAGCAGTGTCGAGAAGTCAGCCCACTTTCTACTATCCCATCGAGATTTCTCCCGCTGCGCTGGCCGCGTGCGAGAAAGAACTTGGGCAGATCGACATGGTAAGCATCGTGGGATACGAACAGCCCTACCTGGATGGCTTGCGCTCGGTAGCCGGCCGATTGCGCAAGGAAGATCACCTGCTGGTGCTGTTTTTAGGAAGCACCATCGGGAATTTCGATCGTGAGGCCGCAGAAGAGTTCTTGCGCGAAGTGCGGAAAATTTTGAGGTTTGGAGACGCCTTGCTGCTGGGAACCGATCTGGAGAAGAGCGTCGAGACGCAACTGCTGGCCTATGACGATCCGACGGGAGTGACCGCTGCATTTAATTTGAATTTGCTAGCCCGCGTGAATCATGAGTTAGGGGCTGATTTCAATTTGAAAAAGTTCACCCATGAAGCGCGTTGGAATGCCGAGCAGCGCAGCATAGAGATGCATCTGCGTTCTGAGGAGCGGCAAAGCGTGCACATACCGAGAGCAGAAGTGTTCGTGGAATTCGAAGCGGGAGAAACCATCTGGACGGAAAGTTCCCACAAATATGTGGCCGATCAGGTGCCAAAGATGGCGCGGCGCACGGGTTTTCGCGGTGAAGCGCAGTGGGTAGATAAGGATTGGGCGTTCGCGCAGAACCTTTGGGTAGCGGTGTAGATCAGAAGTAGCTCAGCAGCGGACGCCGAGAGCTAACTGCTCCTTGCCGGGCGCTCCGGCCCTGGCTTTTCCGTTATCGACCAACGGAAGAAACGAGAGTCACATTCCTCGCAACGAAACGGGCGCACGAAAATCAGCGCCAGGAAGACAGACTCACGGATGCCCTTCGGTTTAGAGCGGTGAGTCAGCGCACTCTGGCAATTCGTACACGTGATATGCACGTCTGTTTTCTCCCGACCTGACAGTCAGAGGATTGCTCCCGTCATGTACCGTAGCTAATCAAGATCAGGTTGGTCGATGGCGTCGATCGTGAGATTGCTCGGAGTGACCATTTTCATCTAACCATTCGAAAAGCGCGTGAAGACTGCCAGAAGCCAGCGCGATGCTTGAATCGGCCGCGCCGTAGTAAAGGCGAATCGTGTCGCCATCGTCGGCAATGGTATACCCACAAGGGAACACTACATCTTGGACATCTCCGTGCCGCTCGTAGTCAGCCTCGGGCGTAAACATCCAGGAGTCCCCACGAGTCAGACAGATTTCCGGACGTTCGAGGTCGAAAAGCGCCAAGCCCAGGCGGTAGATGGAACTTGAGGGCGTCCTGCGAACTCCGTGATAGATCATCAGCCAGCCTCTGGGCGTTTCGATCGGTGGAGGCGACATGCCAATCCTGTTCGCGTCCCACCATGCCCCCCGTCGTGCGCCCAACATGAGCTTGTGATTGCCCCAATGGCGCAAGTCGGGCGAGTAAGAGATCCAGATGTGCGTTCCCAGAGGCGTCATGGGCCGATGGATCATGGCCCAGTATCCATTGATACGTCTGGGCAAAAGAGCGGCATCCTTGTCGTCCGGCGTCATAATGACGCCAAGTCGCTCATATGTACGGAAGTCATTCGTGAGCGCGAGCGATACACCGGGGCCACCGCGGGAATAGGACGTAAAGGCTACCGCGTATTGCTCAAGCTCTGGAACATAAGTAATGCGGGGATCTTCGATGCCCCATAGCTCTTCCGGATAGCGGTCAGGGTCCGGCAAAAGCGTTGGTGTTTTATCAATCTGCCACCCATCTACCCCATTTTGCGAACGCGCCGCGCATAAGTGAGACAAGCCGCGTCGATCTTCGACGCGACAGAGAAGTAAAGTCGTCCCGTCTGCCAGCAACGTGGCTCCCGCATTAAAGACGCTGTTGATCGAATAGGGCCAATCCTTTGCAGTCAGGATCGGGTTTGCCGGGTGGCGGCTAAACAAAGTCTCGTTTTGAACCATGATCTCTTTCACAAATAGTTCTCTCCCAAGAAAACACCAGCGTTACGAAGATAACTTCGGCTGAGACAAGTGTGGATTGCCTAGATCTTGCTGTCTGTTGTGTCCGATTCTTCCAACTTGCGCATCTCGAGCAGAGCCATCAGGAAGGATAGAGTCGACTCGGCTCCCTGGTTCTCGTTAGCGCGGTCGGGATGCAGCCCGTCGCGACATCCACCGGTAGTGGGGTCGTAGAGAGCAATCTGCAAGTCGTTGTCACCGAGGAACCAGTTGAAGGCCGCCCACGCATCTTTTCGCCAACGGCCTTTTCCCGTAGCGCGATAGGCCTGAAGACACGCAGAAACGGCGGCGCAGGCCTCAATTGGCTGTTGATCGAAGCGGCCCTTTTCCGTTTTCTTGGAGTAAAAGCCGTGAGAGCCGATTGGTACGAAGTGGCCCTTCACCTCGCAGCGCTGAACCAGCGTGAGCCAATCCAGTGCTTCGAGACCGGCCGCCACCATTACCTCATTGGCGTTGCGCGCTCCGGCTCGTATAAGCGCTTGCGGTAATCTGGCGTTTGAATACGAAAGTACGCTCTCGAACCATTTCCAGTCTGGCGAAGAATTTGCGCGATACGACTCGAGCAGGCGATCTGCCAGCGTATCCGCGGCGTTCAGAGCTGCGCGATCGCCCGGGAAGGATTCGAGGTATTCCTGTAATCCCAGTAATGCGAAGGCGCAAGCACGCGGACTCTTGAACTCCACAGCCGCAGGAACGGCTAGCTCAAATAGGCGGCCGGCTGCTCCCCTGAGCCCGGCGTCCTTGGAACGGCCGAGAACGGTGCCAAGACCCCAGAGTGCTCGCCCGTGACTGTCTTCTGAGCCGACCGCCTCTTGCCACTGGCGTTCATAGCTGAGGCAGTTTCTGAAGCGCTTGTTAGTTTGATCGAAAGCCAACCACAAGAAAGCCAAATAGCGCGCGGCGAGGTCGAGCGAACCGGTGGGAGTACAGCATCGAAGTTCTTCGAGCAGGATTGCGACGATGAGCGCGCGGGCGTTGTCATCGGTTGAATAACCTTCGGGATAATTGGGCACGACGAAGACGGCGTGCTCCACGATTCCGGTGTGGTCCGTCATGCGATGCAGATGATCCAGTTTTATGGAGGGAAGGCGGTCGAGCGCCTTTTCCGTGTTCTGGGCAGAAAAAGTGGCGCGCGGTTTCCGCAAACGCTCGTTGTACACGCGTTCAAAACTTCCCATATATTGCTGAGCCACGCGGTCCCAAACCATATCGCGCGCATAAAGGTACGCGCGCTTCCGCATGGCGTGGCGGGCGGTTCCGTTGTCCAACAGCTCTATCGTTTTCTCCGCAATTGCCTGCGGGTCATCGAATGGGACAAGCACGCCGCGCTCGTCGTCCAACAATTCGATGGCGTGTAAATAAGGGGTGGAAATGATGGCTTTTCCGGCGCTCAGGGCATATGCCAGCGTTCCGGAAACAACCTGGCCCTTGTGTTTGTAGGGGGTGATGTAGATGTCGGCAGCGCCGATCAGCTCGACCAGTTCTTCCGGACTGACAAACCGGTTTCGAAAGATCACCTTGTCTTCGACACCGAGATCCTTGGCCAGCTTCTGCAAGTAATTCCTGTAATGATCGCCCTCACGCCTCAGGATATGCGGATGGGTGACGCCGGAGATCATGTAGACGACATTGCTGTGGCGCGCCAGGATAGCCGGCAAGGCTTGAATAACATTTTCCACACCCTTATTCGGCGATAACAGACCAAACGTGAGAAGAACATCTTTGCCTTCAGTCCCGAATTTATCCTTATAGAAAGTGGGATCGGTGAACGGCAAATCAGGAATGCCATGGGGAATCAAATCGATCTTGGAAACGGGAACGCGGAAAACTTCCTGCAAAATGTCGGAAGATTGCCGGCTCATAACGATCAGGCGATCGGACAACGCGGCGATTTCTTCCATTACTGCCCGCTGATCGGGATCCGGCTCGCGAAGAACCGTGTGAAGGGTAGTAACCACGGGCATGTGCAGGCGACGCAAGAGTTCCAAAATGTGGCCGCCAGCCGAGCCGCCGAAAATACCGTACTCGTGTTGCAAGCAAACCAAATCAATGTTGCTGAAATTCAGGAAATCGGCGGCTTGGCGATAGCAAGCCAGTTCATCCTGGGCGAGTTCGAAGCGAATCCTAGGCGGATAGCTGTAACCTTCGGGAATGTCGTTGACCGGAAGGGCGAGAAGCTCAGTGGCGCCGTATTCGGCGTGAATGGCGTCGCACAAATCGGTTGTGAACGTAGCGATGCCGCAGCGCCTAGGCAGGTAATTCCCGATAACTGCGACCCTACTGGGGAGCATGGGCCGCGGATGGATTGGCCAGAGAGGGACCGTCTTTTCTTCCTGGACCACCGGATCAAGGCTGACGATTTCGTCGGGATTGCGGAACGCAATTTCCCCGCGAGTGTAGAGAACTTCGATCAGGGACGAGTCTTTCCCCTGAAAAATGGTCTTCGGCAGTGACATTGTTTGTGATGCTCCTCTCTCGTGACAGATCCGTCGGATTCTCTAGCCACGGAGCCAGGAGCAATGGCATCGAGAAGCGTTTAGTACGATCCGCCCATGCCTCCGCCGTAGCCTCCGGCACCTGCGCCAGCAGCGGCTGTTTTGTCTTCGTCCTTATAGTCGGCAATCAGCACTTCGGTGGTGAGCATCAATGACACGATGGAGGCTGCGTTCTGCAGCGCAAGGCGGGTGACTTTTGCTGGATCAATCACACCGGCCTTGACCAGGTCCGTGAACTCGCCCGTCTCCGCGTTAAACCCGAAATTGTCTTCTTTTGAGTCGCGCACGCGCCCAACGACCACCGCGCCTTCGTGCCCGGCGTTCTGCGCAATCTGTCGCAGAGGCTCTTCGAGCGCTCGCTTGACGATGTTCACGCCGATGGCTTCATCGTCGTGCAGCTTGAGCTTCTCCAGCGCTGGCAAGCAGCGTAGCAGCGCGGTGCCGCCACCGGCGACGATGCCTTCTTCCACTGCCGCTCGGGTTGCGTGCATGGCATCTTCGACGCGAGCTTTTTTCTCTTTCAATTCGGTCTCGGTTGCCGCGCCGACCTTGATGATGGCGACGCCGCCAACCAATTTGGCCAGTCGCTCCTGAAGCTTTTCCTTGTCGTAATCCGACGTGCTCTCTTCAATCTGCGCTCGGAGTTGGCGGATGCGGCCTTCAATTTCGCTGGGCTTGCCGGCGCCGGAGATGATCGTGGTGTTGTCCTTGTCGATGGTGACCTTCTTGGCGCTGCCGAGTTCCTCGAGTTTTATGTTCTCGAGTTTCAGGCCAAGATCCTCGGTGATAGCCTTCCCGCCGGTCAGAATGGCGATGTCTTCGAGCATGGCTTTACGGCGATCCCCGAAACCAGGGGCTTTCACTGCGGAGCACTGCAGGGTGCCGCGCAGCTTGTTGACCACCAGGGTGGCCAGGGCTTCGCCATCAACATCCTCCGCAAGAATCAGCAGAGGCTTGCCGCTCTTGGCGGCCTGCTCGAGCAGTGGAAGAAGATCCTTCATGGAGCCAATTTTCTTTTCGTGGATCAAAATCCGGACGTCTTCCAGGACACATTCCATGCGCTCCGGATCGGTAACGAAATAAGGCGACAGGTATCCGCGGTCAAACTGCATGCCCTCGACGATCTCAAGGGTCGTCTCCATGGTTTTGGATTCCTCCACCGTGATAACGCCGTCTTTGCCGACCTTATTCATGGCCTCGGCGATGATGGTGCCAACCTGCTTGTCGGTGTTGGCGCTGATGGTGCCAACCTGCGCGATCATATCGCCCTTCACTTCGCGGGAAAGCTTCTTGATTTCAGCCACGGCAACTTCCACGGCCTTGTCGATGCCGCGTTTAAGCGCCATAGGGCTTGCGCCGGCAGCAACCGTTCGCACACCTTCGCGGAAAATCGCCTGGGCCAGCACGGTCGCGGTGGTAGTGCCGTCGCCAGCCACGTCGGAGGTTTTGGAAGCGACCTCGCGCACCATTTGCGCGCCCATGTTCTCGAGCGGATCCGGCAAATCGATTTCCTTCGCCACGGTCACACCATCCTTTGTGATGATGGGTGAACCGAATTTCTTCTCGATTACCGCGTTGCGCCCTTTCGGACCCAACGTGATCTTTACTGCGTCCGCCAGAATATTGACGCCGCGCAAAATCGCTTGACGGGAATTCACACCAGTTACTATTTGTTTTGCCATAAAACTTCACCTCCTGGGTGATCGCGCTTACCGCTCCATTCAGAATCTCCGAACGAACCAACTACTTCTTGCCGGATGCCACCTTGGTCATTCCGCCGACTTTAGCGAGGATTTCGTCTTCGCGAAGAATCAGATATTCCTGACCATCAATCGTGATGTCGTTTCCGGTGTATTTGCCGAACAAGATGCGATCACCGACTTTGACATCGAGGGTGATGCGATGGCCCTTTTCGATTTTGCCGGCGCCAACAGCGATAACCTCGCCCTCGTGTGGTTTCTCCTTAGCCGTATCGGGAATGATGATTCCACCCTTCGCGGTTTCTTGCTCTTCCAGTCTGCGCACTAAGACGCGGTCATGCAGCGGAGTAATATTCACAGCCATCGTTTTTCCCTCCCTCGAATGCATTTCATACCCTCACCCGTTCAACTCTCTGCGCCGAAGACAGCAGAGACATTCTGGTACCTCTACGACTGGCGGACGTAAATCCTTCGTCCGTTCGCGAATCCAACCACCATTGTCAGAAGGGTTGCTCCGATCACCGCAACCATGGAAGTCGCAACGGTTCCGCTGAAGCCGTGAAGACCCGCGGAGCGCATCAGAAGCCCACCTGCAACGGCGCCACCAATCCCCATCACCGCGTCCATCCACGGCCCGTAGCCATCACCTTCGAGAATTCTTCCCGCTGCCCATCCGACAAGTACTCCGATGAAAACCAATGCAAGCAAATACATAGATTCCTCTTTGCCCAGGCGATTTAGAGACACTGAGGCGGGCTGGGCTTGCCTCTTTCCGAGAAGATCGTTTCAGTCCCGAGGCGGCGAGCTTGTGAAAGTGGCCATTTGGTGCAGAGAGCCGATGGCTCCAGGGTTCCTTGGCCGCGGGATAGATTCAGACACGGTTTCCGGCCGCGAAGAGCTCTGAAGCTCCGCTGAACTACCACCATGATGGCCCGCTTTACCGCATTTGTCAAGTACTAGATGCCGCTCGCCATTGACTTAACTATTTTAGTGAATACAGACCGATGCTCGCTTCGACTGAAATTTTCTCCAATATCTTCCTATTCAAGCCGTCCAGCCCAAGCCTAGTCGCTGCCCTGCCGCGAGTCTGTGCACTTTTGTACAGTCTCTGCCCGGACCCGCTTGGTAGGTTGAAGATAATCGCGAGATGCCCTCGCTCAGGAGGGCACTCCGCCTTACCTATGAAATCAAAGAAGACAAAGCACGGGCGAAGTTCCGGCTCGTTTGATCCGCAAGCTTTTCTCGATACCGCTGGTCTGTCGAGTCGAGTGGTTGAGTACCACCGGGGCGAGTCCATCTTCTCGCAAGGCGAGCCGGCGGAAACCGTGATGTACATCCAAAGGGGCGGCGTCAAGTTTTCCGTGGTGAATGGATCGGGGAAGGAAGCCGTGGTGGCCATGTTTGGCCCGACGGACTTCTTCGGCGAGGGATGCATGGCGGGCCAGAAGGTCCGCATGGGAACGACCACAGCCGTTACTCCGACCACCCTGCTTGTCATTCAAAAAGGAGAATTGCTGCGCGTGCTGCACGCGGAGCACGAACTCTCCGACCATTTCATCGCGTACATGCTGGCGCACAACATCCGTGTCGAGGAAGATCTGATCGATCAGCTGTTCAATTCCAGCGAAAAACGACTGGCCCGTACGCTGCTGCTTCTGGCTCGTTACGACAAGCAAGAACAGCCAGACCGCATTCTGCCGAAAGTTTCCCAGGAGGCTCTGGCGAGCATGGTGGGAACGACGCGCTCACGCGTGAATTTCTTCATGAACAAATTCCGGAAACTGGGGTTTATCGAATACAACGGCAAAATCAAGGTGAATAAATCGCTGCTGACGATTGTGCTGCACGAATGAACAATTGCCTCGCAGAAAAAGATGAGAAGCTGCCCGCGGAGTAGCGCATACGCTCGCGGTTAGTCTGGAAATAGTGGAGACAACGGCGAGCCTCATCGGAGCGAGGGACCTGGCGCCGGATCGCGGTGAGTAGAACCAGAAACTTTCCGCTATCGAGTTCTTCTTTCCTGCGTTCTACCCACTGAGCAGTTCGTGGGTTGATGGGACCGTATAGAGCTTTTCCGAGATCGCTCAAGTGCTGCTTGGCGTGATAGCGATCGACGATCTGCGTGGCATCCGGAAACTGATCGTCGGCGATGTTCCAAATCCAAACGGCCCCATCTCCGAGCACGACCCGGCGTGGCGCTTGGCAGAAGCGGCGACGCGTGGCCTCCCGCCAGACGCGCTGGGCGAAGGGAGAGCGGTCGGCAGCGGTGTCCAGCACGGAAGCACTCTCGAGAGCCGCCGAATAGGTGACCGACCCTTCATCGCGGATGGGGGTGCCTTGTTCATCGAGCGATTCCGCGCTCCAAAGGGTGCAGAGCTTCACCTCGCCGGTCTTCTCTCCCTCCCCGAAACAAAAAATCTGCTGCATCCTCATTCCAATACCCTCTCTTTATTCAGCACATCCACCCATCTAACTATCTTCGCCTTCCACGTCGCTAGCCCTGTCCGTCAAGTTCTTATCCTGCTGGTATCGCTTAAGGTCGCACCCTCTGTTCCCTAATCGCCCTTTTCTTGTCCCGCTGTCCAAATCTCCGTTCCTATTAAATCAGACTTTCACCCGTCCCATTTGAACTGTGTATTCCTTTTCAGCCGAGTAAGTTTCTGTTTTTTCACGCTTAGTTACCCACCACTTAACTGATAATGATATGATGGAGGTTCCTGAAAACTTGATTTTTGTTGGCCCAGCTAGACCCGTCAAGTATGCCCAAAGCAACCGCCAAGAAGACCAAACGTTCACCCATAAGCAAGACCACTTTCGATTTGCAGGCTTTTCTCGATAGCTCGGGCGCCGCGCGGCGTGTTGAAAAGTTTCGAAGATCCGAGAAAATCTATTCACAAGGTGACCCTGCCGGCGGCGTGAAATACATCCAAAGCGGCGGCGTGAAGCTTTCCGTTATCAATGAAGACGGAAAAGAAGCGGTCGTGGCAATCCTGGGTCCAAGCGATTTTTTTGGCGAAGGATGCCTGGCGGGCCAGCTTTTATGTATGGGCACAGCTACCGCGATTGTGCCTACTTCCATATTGTCCATCGACAAAAAGGAAATGATGCGCGCGCTGCACACAGAGCACGCCTTCTCTGACCTGTTCATCTCTCACATGCTGACCAGGAACATCCGCATCGAAGAAGATCTGATTGACCAGCTGTTTAACTCCAGTGAGAAACGGCTGGCGCGTTCCCTGCTGCTCCTCGCTCGTTACGGGCAAGAGGATCAGCCTCACGGAGTGATCCCGAAAGTTTCGCAGGAAATGCTGGCGGAGATGATTGGCACAACGCGCTCGCGGGTAAACTTTTTCATGAATAAGTTCAGGAAAATGGGGTTCATCAAGTACAACGGTGGACTTCAGGTCAACGCGTCACTTTTGAGCGTGGTGCTGCACGACTGACGCGCGGCCTCTAACCGCCGCTGCGAGCCGTTAACGTCTGGGCGGATTTCACGCGCTGATCTTTCATCGCATACAAGGCCTTGTCCGCCGCATAGAGAAGGGTTCCGATGGTATCGGCTTCGCGCGGATAGCTGGCAATTCCCAGGCTTACCGAAAGCACCGGCACTTCGCCGTCGGCGTCAAGAAGGTCGCAAATCCGTCGCGCTACCAACGTGGCGGCGCCGATGCCAGTCTCAGGAAGGACTACGGCAAACTCGTCACCGCCGTGGCGTGCCGCGGTATCGATAGACCGGCAGCAGTCTCGCAGAATCTGCCCGAGTCGGCAAAGGGCCCGGTTCCCCACCAGGTGGCCGAATTGATCGTTAACCTTTTTCAATCCATCGAGGTCCAGCATCAATAGAGAAAATTCACGGCCGGTGCGCTTGGAGCGACAAATTTCCGCGTGCAACGCCTCGAAGAGCCGGCGATGGTTGGCCAGTCCGGTCAGCGAGTCCGTCGATGCCTGATGGCGCAGTTCTTCCTCCAGGGTCCGCTGTTCCGTGATATCGAGAGCGATGATTTCGTGGCCAGCGAAATTTCCCCGGTCGTCATAAACGCCACGACCGCTGATCCTGGCTTTCAGAAGAGTTCCGTCTTTGCGCTTCCAGTCGGTTTCGATGGGGTCGATTCTGTTGGAGTCGGGAGCGGGTTGAACGAAAGGCGAACCATTGCGGAGGTCCGGGAAGATCGGGGAAATCTGGTGTGCGGAAAGCAGTTCGTCTTTTGAGGCATAGCCGAGCATGTGCATCAGAGCCTGATTGACGTCGCGCACGTTGCCCTGGGCGTCGCAGCGGTAAATGCCGTAGGCCGGGTTGTCGACCAGAGCGCGATAGAGAGATTGCGAATGCTGCAACGCTTGCCGCACCTCTCCGAGCTCTTCGCGTAATTTTTTGTCGTTCAAGGCCCGCCGAACCGCCATCGGTAATTGCGCAATGTGTTCCTGTTCGACGTACTCGAAAGCGCCCGAGGCGGTAAGTTCCGCGCGAGATTCATTGCTTAAGCCAGTGGTCAACAGCACCAAGGGGGTTTCCCGCAAGGTCTTCCGCAGGAGTTGCAGTTCGTGTGCGCGTGGGCAGGCCGGACTGGGGTATTCGACGACGATGACGTCATAGGACCGCGATCGAAGCTGCTCGGCGCACTGCGTCGGGTTCAAAACAAACTCAGAGCTGACGGCGAATTGACCTTTTTTGAGTTCACGCAGGCAACTGTCAATTGCGGTCAGATCGCGATGGACAAACAAGACGTACAGAGGGCGATGCCGATAGAGAGGCGTGTTCTGCGCGCGCACACCCCTTACTTCCAAACGGGTTTGGCTCTGTGCCAGGTCTGTCATAGCGCCGACGCCCGCAACCGTCCATGGCCGCCGATAGAAACGGGCGGCATGGAGATTGATCCTTCGTGGTCCAGAATAGGAGGGAACGGAAAACCGCGTCTGTTCAGTTTTGGACACTGTACATTAGGACAGGGGCACCGGAACGGGGTACCGCCCGCGCCGTAATCATGCTTTGAGGACTCCGAGCCACCGGATTGGCTGGTTTGAGCATGTAATCTTGGCCACGCGCGGTTCGTATACTCTTGGGGATGATGTCCCTAACCAGGCTTCGCTCACAGTTCACGCTTCACACGATTTGATAGGTAAGCAAACAAGTTTTCTCTACTACTATGCTCGCTGCCAGCGACAACCTTGCCCAATGCTTCAGCGCCTTGCGCGGTCACAAGCTGCGTGCCTCGCTCACAATCCTGGGCCTGACGATGGGGGTGGCCACCTTGATTACGGTGATGACCATCGTGCAGGGTGCGAACCTGTATGTTGAGCAGAAAATTGCAAACCTGGGCACGGACGTATTCCAGATCGCACGCACTCCTTTTGCGGTGACGGACTTCGACATCATCATCAAAGCGCTGAAATTCAAGAAACTCGAAATCGAAGATATGAATGCGGTTGCCGAGGGATGCAACGCTTGCCAGGAAGTGGGCGCCAGCACGAGCGCCAGCGTCCGGGCACGATCGGGCGACAAAGAGCTGCAAGATGTCAACTTCTACGGGCAAACCGCAAACATGGCGGATATTGATACGCGGAAGGTCGAGGTGGGACGCTACTTCACTTCGTCGGAAGCGGAGCATCGCGCCAACGTTTGCGTGATTGGCGACACGCTGATGCGGCAGCTGTTCCTGGGTACGGATCCCGTGGGCAAGACCGTGCATATCGGCAACGATGAATTCACAGTGGTGGGAGGGATGGAGAAGATCGGCAGCGTGCTCGGCCAGGACCAGGACAACTTCGTGATTGTGCCACTACCCGTTTTTCTTCGCATTCAGGGAATCCATTCCAGCATCACGATCAACGTAAAGGCCGGGCCGGGGAACTTCGAAAAAGCGCAGGATCAAGCGCATCTGATTTTGCGTTCGCGTCGACACCTGTCGGGAAACATGGACGACGATTTCTTTATCGGTACGAAGGACAGTTACATGGCCCTGTGGCGCAGCATCAGCGGCGCGTTCTTCGCGGTATTCATTATGGTCAGCGCCATTTCCGTGGTGATCGGTGGCATCGTGATCATGAACGTGATGCTGATGAGCGTGACTCTGCGAAAAAGAGAGATTGGCGTGCGGCGCGCCGTCGGCGCAACCAAGCGAGACATCCTAGGGCAGTTTATGGTGGAAAGCGTGGTGCAATGCATTGTGGGAGGCATGGCGGGCATCACTCTGGGATTTCTGGTGGCGATGGCGCTGCGAACATTTACGCCGTTCCCGGCCTCGGTACAGACGTGGGTTGCGGTGATGGGAGTGTTCCTAAGTTCTGCAGTCGGACTATTTTTCGGGATTTATCCGGCTTTGCGCGCATCGCGGCTGGATCCCGTGGTCGCGTTGAGGTCTGAGTGATGGGCATGACGTTGGCGCAGGCCCGGGAGAATTTTCTTGCGGCAATGGAGACGCTGCGCTCATCGAAGGTGCGCACAGCGTTGACTGTGCTTGGCATCGTCATCGGGGTGTCTTCGGTGATTTCCATGGCGGCAATTATTCAGGGACTGAACAGATTCGTGCAAGACAGAGTGGAGTCGCTCGGCTCGCGCACCTATTTTCTGACGCGATTTCCGCCAGGGATGGACCCGGCCCACATGCCGGAGCGCATTCGCACGCGCAAATACATCGAGTACGACTACGCCGATTTCATTCGCCGGGCTGCGCCGCACGTGTCCATCGTAACGACTTCTGGAACTCGCGGTTTTTTTCTGGGGGATAGCAATCTGATCACCAGCGGAAACCATAGCGTGGAGAAAGTAATCGTGCGCGGCGCAGAACCGGAATACACGGAAGCCATCCCGTTGTTTTCGATCGCGCAAGGACGCTTCATCAGCACCTTTGACGAGGAGCACGCGCGTCCCGTCGTGGTGCTTGGCGCGGCCATCAGCGAATCCCTCTTCCCGGGCACGGATGCCATTGGCAAGATGGTGCGCATCAATGGCAGCCAGTATGAAGTCATTGGCGTTTTCGAGCACGACCAGGGCTTGTTCCTGGGACCAGGAGTCGACATCTTCGCCATCATTCCGCTCAGCAACTTCAAGAAGCAGTACCCGGAGGCGAGAGAGTTGATCATGATCTTTACGGTTCCCAAGGACGTGAACGTAGAGCTGGCGCAAGGGGAAGTGATTCAAGCCATGCGCCGTTTGCGTCGCGTCCCGGTGGACAAGGAAAACGATTTCGAACTGAGTTCGCCGGACTTTCTGAGCAATCTGTGGAATCAGCTTACCGGAGCACTGGTGATATTGACGACGGTGATCAGCTCCATCGGTTTGCTGGTGGGCGGCATTGGAGTGATGAACATCATGCTGATCTCCGTGACCGAGCGCACCCAGGAGATTGGCGTACGCAAGGCTATCGGCGCTCGCCGTGCGGATATTCGATTGCAATTTCTACTAGAAGCCGTGGCCCTCACCCTCGTCGGGGGGACTCTGGGCATCTTGATCGGGGCGGCCATATCCACACTGGTGCGCACATTGGTGCCGTCAATTCCCGCCACTATCTCTTATCTTTGGGTAACGATTGGCTTTATGATTTCCGTCGGCGTGGGATTGTTCTTCGGGTACTATCCGGCGAAAGTCGCGGCCAATCTCGATCCCATTGATTGTCTGCGCTACGAATAAAGTTCGGGAGTGGAGACGGGCTCATACTCGTGCGTGCTATATTCACGCGCAAGGGGCGAGAAAAACTGACCTGCGTGTGACGCCACGAATCGAATCGATGCGTCTAAAGAAGCGGAGACAACCTTGACCACCTTCTGGCACGACTTGCGCTACGCGCTGCGCACACTCCGCAACAATCCTGGCTTCGCGGCCGTCACCATCCTGACGCTCGCCCTAGGTATTGGGGCGAATACCGCAATTTTTAGCGTGATCAATGCGGTACTGCTGAGGCCGCTGCCTTTCAGCAATCCGGACCAATTGTGCGTCATCACGGAGAGCTTGCCGTCCTTCCCGGCGATTGGGCCCTCCTACGAGAATTTCCAGGATTTTCGCGATCGCGCTAAGTCATTTTCAGGCGTATCCGCCACCCGCATCACCACGCTCACGTTGACGGGAGCGGGCGAGCCGGAGCGCCTGTCCGCACAGATGACTTCCGCTTCGATGTTCCCGCTACTGGGAGTAAGGGCTCCTCTAGGCCGCACTTTCGCGCCGGAGGAAGATCGCGCTGGCGGCCCGCAGGTGGCATTGCTGAGCTACGGCTTCTGGCGGCGACATTTTGCGGGCTCCCCGGAAGTTCTGGGCAAGTCCGTTACGCTCGACAACCAGAGCTATACGATCATTGGCGTGCTTCCGGCCGATTATCAATTGCTCGTCCCTGCAGACGTGTACGTTCCGTTCGAGCCATGGGCAAAAACCCTGCCAGACGATCGCAACTGGCATCCCGGAATTACCGCCGTGGGGCGTTTGCGAACCGGCGTCACGCTGCCTCAAGCGCAATCCGAGATGAAGACGATTGCCGGGAATCTGGCCCAGGAATACCCCATCTACGATACCGGCATGGGCGCCGACGTAACTTCCATGCGCGACCGGCTGGTCTCGAATGTTCGGCCGGCATTGCTCGTAATGCTGGCGGCTGTGGGGCTGGTATTGCTCATCGCTTGCGGCAATATTGCGAATCTGCTGTTGGCACGCGCAACCGCACGCCGGCAGGAAATCGCGGTACGCACCGCTATGGGAGCTTCGCGTTCGCGAATCGTGCGCCAATTGCTGACCGAAAGCGGCCTGCTGGCGCTTGTGGGCGCAGGCGCGGGAGTCTTGATGGCGTGGGGCAGCATCACCTGGTTGCTGAGGCTTGGGGGCACAGCCTTGCCCAATATTTCTCCCGTAACTGTCGATTCGAGAGTGCTACTGTTCGCCGCCGCGTTGGCGATTTTGTCCGGTGTGTTATTCGGATTGGCGCCGGCGTTTCAAACGGCGCGCATCGATTTGCGAAACGTTTTGAATGAAGCGACGAGGGGGTCAACCGGCGGCCGCGCTCAGCGCCACGTGCGCAGCGCGCTGATCGTTGCCGAGGTGGGTCTAGCCCTGCTCTTGCTCGTAGGCGCGGGCCTTTTGCTGCGCAGCTTCGAACGCCTTGCCAGCCAGCTTCCTGGTTTCCGTCCGGACAATCTTCTGGTGGCGGATATCCCGCTTTCTCCGAATGCTTATCCCAACTCCGTCGAGCGCATGGAATTCTTCGATCGATTGCTCGAGAAGCTTCGTGCTGTTCCCGGCGTGCACAGCGTGGGTGCCGCAACTACCTTGCCTGTTACCGGCACGGGCAGCGCCATTCACTTCAATATCGAAGGACGCGCGCCGAAATCACCGCACGATTACGTGATGATCGGTTATCGCCCGGTGACTGCTGGCTATCTGGAAACGCTCGGCGTTCCTTTGCTGCGCGGCAGGTTCGTGACGCAATCCGACACGGAAAAAGCACCGTTTGTTGCGGTAATCAATCAAGCCGCTGTCCGTCAGTATTTTCCCGACGGCGACCCAATCGGCAAGCGCATTCAGCTTGGCGCCCTTCCAGATGCCACGGTCCCTTGGATGGAGGTTGTCGGAATTGTTGGCGATTTGAAGCAGGATCTCGCCGGCGATCCCAAAGCGGAAATGTATGTGTCGGCGCGCCAGGGCGATTCATTGCTGCCGGTGTTTGCACTATCGGTGGTTATGCGTACGGACCGCGATCCGCTGAGCGAAGCCTCGGCATTGCGTAGCGTGGTGCGTGATATCAACCCCAATCAGCCGGTGGTGCGTGTGCGTACCATGGAGGAGAACATTTCCGGCTCCGTCAGCATGCCGCGCTTTCGCGCGATGCTGCTCGCGATTTTCGCGGGCACTGCGCTGGTACTGGCAATTGTGGGGTTATACGGATTGATGGTCTATACTGTGAATCAGCGCGTGCATGAAATCGGCATCCGCATCGCTCTGGGCGCGAATCGGGGCGATGTTTTGCGCATGGTGATCGCGCAAGGGTTGAAGCTCGCCCTCTCTGGCGTCCTGATCGGAGTGTTGTCCTCCCTGGCTTTGGGCCGGATTCTTTCCGGCTTTCTGTACGGCGTCAGTCCCACCGATCCCATCACGATTTTTGGCGTAGCAGTGCTTCTGATATTCGTAGCGCTGCTCGCCTCCTATCTGCCCGCGAGACGCGCGACACGAGTGGACCCAATGGTGGCCCTCCGCTACGAATAAGTGGCTGCAATAGCTGAAGTTGGCTCTGCCTGGGAAGAGGACAGAGAAAATTGGTGGACGTGACCGGGTTCGAACCGGTGACCCCCTGCTTGCAAAGCAGGTGCTCTCCCAGCTGAGCTACACGCCCACAGTAGGACCAATACTCATTCTAAAGCATTTCTCCCAATTGCAAAATCCATTCCGTCGCCTTTTGCCTTGATGGGGTGAACCCCAAATAACTAGGAGTTTCGCCGAGAAGCCAGGAAGCTTACGGCGATGTTTGGAAGTACGGATGCCCGCGTCGCCCGTGCGACAACTACAACGCTGCAAATGGCCGTCATTGTGAGGGTGCTCCGCCCAAATTCCGCACAAAGGCTGGGGCGTGCTGGCGAAAATTTACATCTTTTCTTTTTAACGGTCATCCAACGCCGTGAAAACGAGTAACTGCCTCTTAAGCAGTAAAGGAGTCAGCCGATGATTCGCGCTGATGAGATTCGAGAAGGCCTTGGCCAAATTCAATTTTCCCTCGGGGTCCTGGATGCCACAGAACTACAGCCGAAACTGAGGCTGGCTAATGCCGCCCCTGCGAGTCCGCTCACATGTGAGGGAATCAGTCTCTCTGGCTCTCAAGTGCTTGTCGCATTCTTATCTGCGTTCAGTTCCGTTAGCCTGCTGCTTTGGGCATTTCTGCATCTCTGGTTATTCGGAGAGTGAGGCGAAACAAGCTGACGGCCGGCAGCACGAATTCACTGAGGAACTCGGCAACATAATGGACCCCTACCCTCCGGTGTCGTACCTTCAAATTTCCTGCCGATTATTACCCGTAATAGGCCCTGCCATCCCGCACTTCTGTTCGAACGACACGCCTTGGAACGTGAAAGGTTAGATCGCGCGCGTTAGATTCCGCAGCACATCGTGAGCGGCTGCTATTTGTGCCGAAACAAGATAGAATTAGCGCCCCGGTATGCTCTTAAACTGTCGACCGTTTTTCTTGACCGCCCTGAACGGCAAGGAGATCGAGTGATCAACGCAAAAGAGCCAATGCAGAACATTGCCGAGCGTGGGAAAAGCCAACTGAGCTGTACAGGGCCTGTGAAAATTCACATCATCGTTGCCGGAAGACTTCTTTTCTCCCTGCTTTTTGGCTGCATTTTGCTAGGCTGCCGGTCGACGAAGCCCGCTGCAACTCCCACCATCGTGTTCAGTAAAATTCCGCCGGCGGCGCAAGGCGGCAGAGAACGGGTCGACACAATCTCCGGCCGTGTTACAGGCGCGCGCCCGGGACAGCGGATCGTGGTTTATGCAAGAAGCGGACCGTGGTGGGTGCAGCCGTGGCCCGACAAACCGTTCATCCCCATTCAGGCGGACTCTACCTGGAGCACAGAAACGCACCTGGGATTCGAGTACGCAGCAATGCTCGTTGAACCGGCCTACCATCCGCCTCCGACGATGGATACTGCGCCGACAAGCGGCGGTTCAATCGTCGCCGTAAAAATTGAGAAGGGCGTAGGCACTCCTGAGCTTGCCCCAGTAAAAATTGTGCACTTCAGTGGCTACGACTGGAAAGTGCGCACGATTGCCAGCGATCGCGGCGGAATGAACAATCTGTACGACGGAGGCAATGCCTGGACCGACGCGAATGGCGCGCTGCATCTCCGCATTGAAAAGAAAGAAGGGAAATGGTCGTGCGCGGAAGTGGTGATGACGCGAAGCTTGGGCTACGGAACCTATAACGTTGTGGTGCGAGACATTTCGCATCTGGAACCAGCCACCGTTTTTAGCACAACCACATTCGACGATTGGGGCGGCGATCAGCATTATCGCGAAATGGATACGGAGATCAGCAAATGGGGCGATGCGGAGAAAAAGAACAATGCGCAGTATGGCATTCAGCCGTTTTTCGTGCCCGGCAATGTGGCTCCATTCGTGGCTCCGCCAGGTATGCTGACACACTCGCTGCATTGGGAGTCGGGTCGAGCGAGTTTTAAAACGGTTCGCGGCTCGTCCCTCAAGCCCAATAGCCCTGCTGTTTTTGAGCACGTGTTCACGTCGGGAGTGCCAACCCCGGGCCAGGAAACTTTTCAATTGTTATTTTACGTCGTTGCCAGCGACAAAACCCCACAGAAAAAAGGAAATGAGGTTGTAGTTGAGAAATTCGAATACTTCCCGTGATGCGCGTCGCAAACGGCAAAGCCTTCCCAGAATCGCGTTCATGTGCTTTGTGGCGGCGTGTTGCGCGTTCACGGCCCAGGCGATTGACCCGCATCGTGAGCTTTCCCAGTATATGCGGGACCACTGGGGCAGCGAAAAAGGTTTTAGTGGCGGTTCCGTTACTGCCATTGCGCAAACGGCGGACGGATATCTGTGGATCGGCACGGAACGAGGGCTGATTCGCTTCGACGGACTAAGTTTTCGCGCGTTCCCGCAGGCGACTCCAACCTCTTTTCCCATCGGTGCGGTCGAGCAACTGGTTGCCGACTCGCAGGGCGATCTTTGGATTCTGTTGCAGAGCACCAAGGTTTTGCGCTATCACCTCGGGAAATTTGAGCTGGGGCGCGAAGAAGCCGAATTTGGCATCACCGCGCTCACGAAGCGGCTGGACGGCAAGATTTTGTTTTCGTCGCTGGCTCTCGGCCCTCTTACTTACCACGACGAAGGATTCGAAATCGTTGCTCCCGACGCGGCGGCTGCAAACTTCTCATCCGTGCCAGGCGCTGATGAACTTTCTTCAAGGCTCAGTTGGGCCACGGGCGTAACCCCTCATCGTTTTGCGGAGCCAAATTCCGCGGTTATTTCGATGACGCAGAGTCCGGACGGAAAACTATGGCTTGGAACCCGCGATAAGGGCCTCTTCTACATGAGCGATGGAAAAGTGTATTCAGCTGGCAAGCTGCCTTCGGCCGCCGCGATCAACTGCCTCTTGGTACTGTCCAATCGCGAACTGTGGATCGGCACGGATCGCGGCGTGCTGCGATGGAATGGAAGCGAAATCACAACTCAGGGAATTCCTGCCGTGCTGGTTCATTTGCCGGTGCGCGCCATGATTCGCGACCGCGACTCGAATATCTGGGTCGGCACGTCCACCGGCATGGCTCGCGTAAACGCCGATGGAGTTGTGCTCGATGTTCAGAACTCGCACGCGAACGGTGCGGTCACCGCGCTTTTTGAAGATCGCGAAGGGAATGTGTGGGTCGGAAGCCCACGTGGGATTGATCGTCTTCGCGACAGCGCTTTCGTAACCTACGCGGTCCGCGGCCTGACGACAGAAAGCGGAGGGCCGATTTTTGTCGACGAGCGCGAGCGCGTTTGGTTTGCGCCGTACGAAGGTGGCCTGCAATGGCTGGCCGGCGGAAGAAGTGGCAACGTAACCAGCGCTGGGCTTGGGCAAGATGTTGTTTACTCGATTTCGGGAACGAATAACGATTTGTGGCTTGGCAGGCAGCGTGGAGGACTAACGCATCTGACATTCACCCCGGGGGGATCCACAGCAAAAACCTATACGCAAACCGATGGCTTAGCGCAAAACGGCGTCTACGCCGTGTACCAGAGTCGCGACGGAACCGTCTGGGCCGGCACGTTGAGTGGCGGCGTGAGCGCATTGAAGAATGACCATTTCACGTCGTACACCACGGCGGACGGCATGTCGTCAAATACCATCGCGGCTATAACCGAGGATTCCAACGGCACGATGTGGTTCGCGACTCCCAGCGGGGTCGACTCACTCCGTGAAGGGCGATGGAGCGCGTTGCGAAAAGACCAGGGCCTGCCTTCCGACAGCGTGAATTGCTTGCTGTTCGGTTCTTCGGATGTTCTTTGGGTTGGCACGTCTGCAGGCCTGGCGTATATACGGTCCGGAAAAGTTAAAAATGCTTCCGGATTGGCCACGGATTTGGGAGAACAGATCCTGGGAATTGCCGAAGACGGAAAAGGATGGCTGTGGATTTCCACGTCCAGTCATGTGTTGCGACTCCAGGGCCAAAAGGTTCTCGACGGTTCGTTGAAGAAATCGGAGGTACGCGAATACGGGTTGGAAGACGGATTGATCGGAGTGGAAGGTGTGAAACGCTTTCAATCTGTGTTCGCCGATCGCAACGGGAAAATCTGGTTCTCGATGAATCGAGGACTATCTGTTGTCGATCCCACGCGCGCGAGTTCTGTTTCTCCACCCGCGCTCGTGCACATCAACTCAGTTACCGTCGATGGAAATCCCGTCAGCATGAGTGGTTCGCTGCGCCTGAATGGTCCGCATCGAAGAATCATATTTGACTATTCGGCTCTGAGCCTCTCGATTCCAGAGCACGTGCAATACAAATACAAACTCGATGGGGTTGACGAATCCTGGAGCAATCCGGTTACGACGCGCGAAGTCACCTACAACAACCTGAATTCCGGGCCCTACCGCTTCCGTTTAATTGCCACCAACAGCGAAGGGGTTTGGAATAGTTCCGAAGTCGATTTACCAATGGAGATCACGCCCCAGTTTTGGCAGACAATTTGGTTCCGGATCGTAGCCGGGGCGCTCGGCTCGCTGGCTGTGTTCCTGATTTACCGCTTGCGAATCAGGACCGTCGCCGCGCGAATGAACATGCGATTTGAAGAGCGGTTAGCGGAGCGTACGCGAATCGCGCAGGAACTCCACGATACCTTGTTGCAGGGGTTTCTGAGCGCGTCCATGCAACTACACGTTGCTGACGATCGCTTGCCGGACGACTCCGAGGCAAAACCACTTGTCAAACGCGCGCTCCACTTAATGACACGCGTCATCGACGAAGGCCGCAACACCGTCCGGGGATTGCGCTCATCGGATGTGTTCGATCAGAACCTGGAACAGGCGTTTTCCCGATTGCAGCAGGAACTCTCTCCCACCAGCGACACGGAGTTCCGCGTAATTGTGGAAGGCACGCCGCGGCAATTGGGCCCGGCCGTTCGCGACGACATCTATCATATTGGGCGCGAAGCTTTGGCAAACTGTTTCCGGCATTCGCGGGCTACCGAAATCGTTGTCGAAATTGAATACAGTGTTAATTTCTTCCGGGTCATGGTGCGCGATAACGGAATCGGCATTACCGCCGATGTTTTGCGCGAAGGCCGCGAAGGCCACTGGGGGCTTTCCGGCATGCGCGAACGGGCAGAACGGATCGGCGCGCGACTGCGAGTTCTAAGCCGGGCTGACGCTGGAACCGAAATGGAGCTGTCCGTTCCGGGCAACATCGCTTTCACTTCGCAGCCTTCGAAAGGCGGCAAATTCTGGTTTTCCCGGTTGTATGCAAAAAAGAGCAGCAACGGTAAAGCAGCGACGGAGAGTGAGCAACTCCAATGATGACGACGAACGGTATCCGAATTTTGAGCGTGGACGATCATCCATTGTTGCGAGAAGGAATCGCGGCGGTGATCAACAGCCAGCAGGATATGTGTGTGATTGCCGACGCCGCCAGCGCGAAGGACGCTATCGAACAATTTCGCAAGCACAAACCCGACGTCACGCTTATGGATTTACGCCTGCCGGACAAAAGCGGGATCGACACCATGATCTCGATTCGCACGGAATTTCCGGAAGCGCGTATCATCATGCTCACGACCTTTGAAGGTGACGTTGAGATCCAGCGTGCCTTGGAGGCCGGTGCCCGCGCCTATTTGTTGAAAAATATGCCTCCGAAAGAACTGGTGGAAGTGATTCGCCAGGTTCACGCCGGCAAAAAGCGCATTCCTCCACAACTTGCAGCGCAACTTGCAGAACACATGAGCGACGAAGCGCTGACAAGCCGCGAAATCGAGGTTCTGAAACAGATTGCTGAAGGTAACCGCAACCGCGACATCGGCGAAAAGCTTTTTATCACCGAAGAGACCGTCAAAGTTCACATCAAAAACATCATGGGAAAACTCGGAGCCAGTGACCGCACGCAAGCCGTGGCCATCGCGATACGTCGCGGAATTATCCACCTGTAGCCCCGAAACAATTCTTTCTAGTACCCCTAAAGCGGTAGGAAAAGATACCGGAAAGTGGGGTTCCGCCGCGCCAACTTGTCATCTATCGTCGGCAATTGCAGGCCTTAGCATTTGACGGGGGCTACTCTGCAGCGACTATTCTCTACGTTTCCAAGCGGCGCTCCTGGCGTTGGACTGTTGGTCTTGCGCGCAGCAGGCGGTGCTACGCTTGCGGCTCAAGGCGTCATGCTTCTCTTTTCGCATTCCAGCCTGAGCGTGAACGCTTTAGCGGTGAGCGTTCTTTTCACCTTGACCGGCGTTTTCATCCTGATCGGATTTTTGACGCCGATCGTCAGCCCACTGGCCGCTCTGGAATGCGCTGCCGCTCTCGTCTGTAGCACATTGCCCTGGGGTTTGCTGGGCGCGAGTTTAGTTGTTTTTCGACTGATTGCGATGTTTGTGGCAATCGCTCTGATCGGTCCGGGGTCTTTTTCCGTGGATGCCCACATCTTCGGATGGAAAGAAATCGTAATTCCCTCGCCCACGCCGCGCAAAGAGGAAGAGTAAGGAGCTTAACGTGGCCCTTCTGATCCCGTGCCCTTCAACAATGAAGGGTTTATGGCCACTGCATCCTCCAATAGTGGTAGCGCAAACCCACTCTTGCGATGTATCAAAAAACTATTCCATCCCGTGATGTTTCTCTGTTCCGATTCTGTGAATGTGTCTTCGCCGAGCCAATCTCGCAAGAGATCAGCAGTGAACCGGAAGGAGATCATAAATTGTTAGCCATCACATCGCAGCCAACGCATATTAACCGCATTTCCATTTCGAGCGCCGACCTCGAGACAATTTCGGAGCAACATCTTCTCTCAGCCGCCCGAGATGGCGACCAAGCAGCCTACGGCGAGATCTGTAAGCGCCACTCGAAGAAGATTCTGCGCGTCGCACTTCGCATCACGCGGAACTACGAAGACGCCGAGGATGCACTTCAGGAATCTTTCCTGAAGGCCATGATTCACATCAGGGATTTCCACGGTAGGTCCCAGTTCTCAACGTGGCTGACGCGTATCGCCATCAACGCCGCCCTGATGAAGATTCGCGCGAAGCGCAAGTACCGCGAAACGTCAATTCAGACCACCGAGGAATTCTGCGGAGAGCGGCAGATACTGGAATTGCCTGATCGCTCCTTGAATCCTGAAGACAGCTATTCCGAGCACGAGCACGCGGCACTTCTGCGACAGGCGCTCGATTCGCTGCGCCCGCGAATTCGCGCAGCGATCGAAATCTGCCATCTCCAGGAGCGCTCGCTGACGGAGACTTCCCGGAAATTGGGTATTTCCATAGCGGCCACAAAAGGGCGCGTGTTCCACGCCAAGGCCGCCCTCAGGAAATCCCGAGTCCTGAGACAAATAAATCCCGCAAACGTTCGGCGCGCGGCGTAAGAGTTTTGGGTTAATTACTTGATTCGAGCCAGAAAGCAAATTCAGGAGGAACAAGATGGCAATTATTACCACCAAAGACGGTACGCGCATTTATTACAAGGACTGGGGAAAAGGCCAGCCGATTGTTTTTTCCCATGGCTGGCCACTCAGCGCCGACGACTGGGATGGACAGATGCTGTTCTTCGGGCAACGCGGCTATCGAGTTATCGCCCACGACCGGCGTGGCCACGGCCGCTCGGATCAGACCTGGGACGGCAATGAAATGGATACCTACGCGGACGATCTTGCTGCATTGTTTGAAAAACTGGATCTGAAGGACGCGATCATGGTCGGGCACTCGACCGGCGGTGGTGAAGTTGCCCGCTACTTGGGCCGGCATGGCGCGAAGCGTGTTGCCAAAGCCGTGCTCATCAGTTCCGTACCCCCGCTCATGCTCAAGACGGACAAGAACCCCGCGGGCCTAACCCTGTCAGTTTTTGACGGACTCCGCTCAGCGCTTGCCGCCAATCGCCCGCAATTCTACAAGGACATTACTCTTCCCTTTTACGGTTACAACCGGCCGGGCGCAAAGATTTCCGAGGGCATTCGAGAGCACTGGTGGTTCCAGGGAATGCAAGGAAGCATGAAGGCTCACTACGACTGCATCAAGGCATTCTCTGAGACCGACTTTACGGAAGATCTGAAGAAGATCGACATCCCTGTGCTGGTCATGCACGGCGACGACGACCAGATTGTGCCGATCGCTGCCGCTGGCCTCCTGTCCGCGAAAATTCTCAAGAACGCAACCCTCAAAGTCTATCCGGGCTTTCCTCACGGCATGCCCACAACCAATGCGGACCAGATCAACGCCGACTTGCTGACCTTTCTTAAAGGAGCCGCAACCGCGGCTGCTTCGTAAGCACCACCAGTTCGCTCATCCGGCCCGGGGTGGCCACAACGCATTTCCATGCGGGCCGGTGAGCGAGTCGAGCGGGCAGGACCTGCCCTCTCGATAGATACATTTCGTAACCAAGGCCTCTTGTCGCCTGATTGTCCTTAACCTAGATCGATTGTGTGGAATCCAACCAATTGAACCGCCCGCAACAGATCGACTGAACACAAGATCCTAGGACCGAATCGTTGCAGGAGGAGACTTATGGCGAAAAAGATCAACGACCAATCTGTCCTTAGTCACATCGACACCCTCGTTAAGGAAGAAGAGCGTCTCTATGCCCAGCAAGAACTGACGGATGATGATCGCGGTCGATTGGCCAAAATAAAAGTGGAACTCGATCGGTATTGGGATTTATTGCGGCAGCGACGCGCGCTGCGTGAATTCGGACAAGACTCGGATAAAGCAAAGCTTCGCCCCGCAGATACTGTCGAACGATATGAACAGTAGTCATCGGCTGGTGTATGGATCGACCCAGCGCATTGATTGCTGAGCTTTGTTCGTCTAAACCTTGCCTGAACCCGTCCCCGAAGATCGTGAGAAGACGCCTGCGGCCTCCCTTTTGCTTTCGCTTTCGTTCCTGCTTAATTCGAATTCGATAACTCAGGCCAATGTCGTACTCTAGTAAGTTCAGGTGGCGCCGAATGAGCGGATCTGTACTTCAGAGCGACCAGAAGCGAAATGGCCTTCTGCTTAGCGCGAAACGCGTGGTCATCAAGCTGGGAACCAGCACGGTTACGGGTCCCCAAGGCGAACTTTCCTCAGAACGGATCGAGCCAATCGTGCAGGCCATCGCCTCGCTGCAAACAGGCCATCGCCAAGTCGTCTTGGTATCTTCCGGCGCTGTCGGACTGGGACGTGGATGGCTCGGGCTTCACCCCTCTCGACTGAAGGATATGGCAACGAAGCAAGCGTGCGCGGCGGTTGGGCAGAGCCTGCTGATGGAAGCCTACAAGCGGCTATTTGGCGCGTACGGCGTGAAAATTGCCCAAGTGCTGCTGACCGAGGAAGATTTCAGTAACTGGCAACGTTATTCCAACCTGCGGCGAACGATGGAAAAACTGATTGGCTTTGGAGTGCTGCCCATCGTCAACGAAAACGACACGGTTTCAACCGCGGAACTCGAGGCGGTCGGTGACCACGCTCGCTCCGCCGCCTTCAGTGACAATGACCGTTTAGCCGCCTTGGTCATGAGTGGCTTGGAAGCGGACGCTCTGATTCTTCTCACGAATGTTGATGGCCTCCTGCGCGCCGATACTTCTACGAAACTGAAACGCGCCGGCCCAGCAGCTCGACCGCAATTGATTCCGCTGATTTCAAAGGTAACCCCGGAATTGAGAGCCGTTGCCAGCGGGCCTTCGCAATCCGGCCGGGGCGGCATGATGACGAAGCTCGAGGCCGCTGAAATTGCCATGAATTGCGGTGGCGTGGCCGTGATTGCAAATGGCAGTCGACCGGAAACGCTGCCAAGAATTTTTGCTGGAGAACCAGAAGGGACTGTTTTCCTGCCGTCCAGCCGAATGAAGGGAAAACGCCGTTGGCTGGCCTATGCAGCTGGAGTGCGCGGTCGCGTCATCGTCGATGCGGGCGCGCAGCGTGCGATCACGCGTGGCAAAGCCAGCTTGCTCTCGACAGGAGTCGTTCGCGTTGAAAGACCATTTGCGTTGATGGACGTGGTCAGCATTGCGAATGTCGATGGCAACGAATTCGCCCGAGGCATTTCCAACTGTGCCAGCGACTCGGCAGCAACCACTCGCGTGCTCTTTACTCGAGATAACATTGTCCTTCTGGAGCAGGAGCCTTGAGCGATACCTCTTCAACCAGACTTCCGACCGATGTCTCTTCGATGGCGCGCTCCGCACGGGAAGCTTCCCGGAAACTTGCGCTTCTTTCGGACAAAACTCGCACGGACACTCTCCTGGCAATCGCGGAGGCGCTCGAAGGAAACGCCGAGCGCGTTTTGGTTGCGAATGCCAAAGACTCCGCGGTAGCAGAAAAGCTTGTTTCTACTGGAGAGATGACACAGGCGCTGTTTTCGCGGCTGCGAATCAAAGAAAGTGGCATCCGTGAAATGGCTGCCCGCGTCCGCGAAGTCGCCAATCTGCCTGATCCGCTTGGAAAATATTTGGCAGTCACTGAACTCGACAATGGGTTGGTCTTGCACAAGGACTCCTGCCCACTTGGCGTGATTGCCGTCGTATTTGAATCCCGCCCGGATGTTCTTCCGCAAGTTGCTTCACTGGCTCTCAAGTCGGGCAACGCAGTTTTGCTGAAAGGTGGCGCGGAAGCCGCACATAGCAACGAGCAAATTGTGGCCATCTGGAAAGAGACGCTTCGCAGATTTCCGGATGTGCCCCAGGAATCCATCGAATTGCTGCAGTCTCGTTCCGACGTGATGGAACTCTTGCGTCTTGAGAACGAAGTCGACCTGCTCATCCCGCGCGGGTCGAAACAGTTTGTCGCCTTCATGGAAAAGAACAGTCATATCCCGGTCCTGGGCCACGGCGAGGGGATCTGCCACGTGTTCGTCGACCGCGCGGCCGACGTGAACAAAGCCGTATCCATCACACTGGATTCCAAAGTTCAGTATCCTGCGGCCTGTAATTCCGTCGAGACGCTGCTTGTGCATCAAGTGATTGCCGCGTCATTTCTCCCCAAGGTCGTAGCCGAACTGAAAAAAGCGAAGGTGGGAGTTCGTGGCTGCCCGCGTGTGCTGGCATCGCTTCCTGATGCCGAGCTGCTACCTGCAACGGAAAAAGATTGGTCCACCGAATACTCCGATCTCATCCTCTCCGTGAAAATCGTCGATTCACTGGAACAGGGGCTGGAACACATTCACCGGTACGGTTCCAGGCACACCGAATGCATTGTTACGGAAGACCGAAAAGCCGCTGAGCGCTTTTTGCAGGAAGTTGATGCGGCAGGCGTATTCCACAATGCATCTACACGTTTTGCGGACGGTTATCGTTACGGACTGGGCGCGGAAGTGGGAATCAGCAACGGCAAGCTACACGCGCGCGGCCCCATGGGCATCGAAGGACTCACCACCTACAAGTACAAGCTCCGTGGAAACGGACACATCGTCGCCGAATACAGCAGCGGAGTGCGCCATTTCAAGCACAAATCCCTCGCACCGAAAGACTAGTCGCTTTCTTGCAGATCAGCGAAAAGATTGGTCTCGCCAGGTCGACGATTTCGTCGCCACGTATTTCCATAATTCGCTTAGCCGTCCGCGTCGAACTGGCTACAATGGGTCGGCTCGACGATGGCATCCGGCAAAAGAAGGACCAGGATGCAGCCAGAAAAAACAATGGGAGCAATCCATGCTGAGATCGGACGTGAATCGCCGTGAATTTCTGAAGATCGCCGCTGGAGCCGGAGCTGCCTTGGCGATGCCGACTTCAGGTCATGCTGCTCCGCCCGCCAAAATGATCGGCATCCAGGTGGGAGCAGTTTCATTTGTCGATGAAGGAACTGAGAAGGTTCTTGATGTGCTCCAGGAACGAGCCGGCGTGAACACGCTTTTTCTTGCCGTGTTCACCTACGGTCGAGGGATTGCTGGAAGGCAGATCCCCGGCCAACCGCTACCCGATCATGGCAAGCAGGAATACGACCTTAATTTTCACGGCGGGAACTTTGCCACTCCTCACCCCGAATTTTACAAAAACACGGTTCTCAAGGACACCCGCGCGCCCGACCATGGCAACCTGGATATCCTTGCCGAAGTACTTCCCGCCGCTAAAAAACGCAACATGAATGTGGTGTGCTGGCTGGAGGACGTGTTTCGCACCGACTTGCCCAACATTCAGAAATTGCAGGAGAAAGATCTGTACGGGCGAAATGCCGAGACGCTGTGCGTCAACAATCCCGACTACCGCAATTTCCTCACTGGCTTGGTCGAAGACTATGCCCGTTCCTATGACATCGACGGCCTGATGTGGGGCTCCGAGCGGCAGGGCGCGCTTACAGACAGTCTGGGAGCCACGCACGACGTGCCGCCGGTCGATCCGGGCCACGTGACTTGCTTCTGCGAGTTTTGTCAGACTAAGGCGAAGCAGCGCGGCATCAACGTCGAGCGCACGCGGCAAGGTTTTCTGGAGTTGGAAAAATACGTTCGTTCTGCGCGCGCAGGCAATCGCCCGGTGGACGGATACTACGTTCAATTCTGGCGCCTGCTGTTGCAATATCCCGAGCTGGCCGCATGGGAAATGCTGTGGACCGACAGTCTTCGCGAAACCTACGCCGCAATCTACAAAACCGTAAAGACGGCCAAGCCGTCCGTGCCGGTAGGTTGGCACATCTGGCATAACAATTCCTTCAATCCCATCTACCGCGCGGAGCAGGATTTTCATGAACTGTCGAATTATTCGGATTTCATTAAAGTGGTGATGTACAACAACTGCGGTGGCGAGCGCATGGCGCTCTACGTCGACAACATTGGCTCGACTCTCTATGGCGATCTTACGAAACAGGGTTTGCTCGATTTCAACTACGCGGTGATGGGCATCAAGGAAGGCAGCTACGATCAGATTCCCCACACCGGCCTTTCGGCTGATTACGTGTTCCGCGAGACGAAACGTTCTCTGGCCGGAGTTGCCGGCACCAACACTCTCATTTGGCCGGGCATTGATATCGACATTCCAACCGAGCCCACCAACAGCAAGTGCACGCCGCAAAGCGTCAAGGCAGCAGTCCTCGCGGCCTTCCGCGCCGGCGCGCCAGGCGTGCTTTTATCTCGCAAGTACTCCGAGATGCGGCTCGCCAACCTCAGCGGCGCCGGAGAAGCGGTTCGCGAGTTGAAAGTATCTGGTTGAGAACGGCGATTGACTCGCGCAAACTCGTTGAGCATCGCACTCAGGCGAATTACTGCGTTCGAAGAGATCCTTGCTTGTTTGACGTCTAAGATAAAATGCCGTTAAGGACAGAACCTCGACAATGCTAGGAACGCAGAGATTCATATTGCGCTTTTCTCTTCTCTTGTTTGCCATGCCGCTCGCGCTCGCCCAGAGTCCGACCACCACTTCCGTCTCCACACGCGTTGACGTTACCCCTGCTCAATTGCTCACAACTCCCGTCGACCGCAATTGGCTTTCCTACAACGGAGACTACACCGGACGCCGCTACAGCGCGCTGCGCGAGATCAACAACGAGAACGTCTCGCAACTCCGCGCACAGTGGGTGTTTCACGCCGCAAACTCCAGCCATCTGGAAGTGACGCCGGTAGTGGTCGACGGAATGATGTTCGCAACTTCCGCCAACGATGCTTACGCTCTGGATGCGCAGAGCGGCCGAATCGTCTGGCATTACTCGCGCCCGATCACCGAAGGACTGATTGATGATGCCTCGCAGCATCACAACCGTGGCGTCGCCGTTTGGCACGACCGCATCTTCATGGAAACCGACAATGCACATTTGCTGTGCCTCGATGTTCGCTCGGGCCACTTGCTTTGGGATGTTGCTTACACCGATGGAAACCGCAATTACGGCGCCACCAGCGCTCCCCTGGTAGTCAAAGACAACGTTATTGTCGGAACTTCCGGTGGCGACGATGGCGTGCGCGGCTTTGTCGCGGCTTACGATGCAGGAACCGGCAAGGAATCTTGGCGTTTCTGGACCATTCCCGCACCCGGGGAGTTCGGCTCCTCCAGTTGGCCGGGCGAAAGCTACAAGCTGGGCGGCGGCACAACCTGGATGCCTGGAACCTTTGATCCCGAACTCAACACCATTTTCTGGGGCACCAGCAACCCGGCGCCGGATTTTGACGGAGGTCCGCGCCCCGGCGATAACCTCTACACCGACTGCCTGCTGGCTCTGGATCCCGATACTGGAAGGTTGAAATGGTATTTCCAGTTCACGCCGCACGATCTTTTCGATTACGACGCGGTTGAAACGCCGGTCATCGTCGATGCGGTTTTCAAAGGCCAGCCTCGAAAGCTCATCGTGGAGGCCAATCGCAACGGTTTTCTGTACGTGCTCGATCGCACCGACGGAAAATTCCTGTCCGCCAGGCGTTTTTCCGAGAAGCTGAATTGGGCCACCGGAATTGACGGAAAAGGCCGTCCCGTTCGAACAGATCTCAACCCCACGGAAAAAGGTACCCGCATCTGCCCAGGCATGGTCGGGGCCACGAACTGGCACTCCCCCGCATTTAATCCGGAAACTTCCCTGTTTTATTTTATGGCCTTGGAGAGCTGCGACATCTACAAGCTCAAAGCCCAGAAATTTGTTCCTGGCCAGACTTATTACGCCACGGGTGCCAGCCGCAGCGAGAGCGACCGAAGCCAGAAGATTCTATTGGCCTATTCCCTCGATGGGGATCAGCCTACCTGGCGCTATGTTCAGTCCGGTAGCGGACATTCATCCGCTGGCGTCATGACCACCTCCGGCGGACTGGTTTTTTTTGGCGATGACACGCAATCCTTCGAAGCCATCGACGCTACCACTGGAAAATCGTTATGGCACTTTAATACCGGGCAGAACATCAGCGCCTCTCCCATGACCTATGCCGTCAACTCGAAACAGTTTGTCGCTATCGCCGCTGGCTCCGATATCTTCACGTTCACATTGCCTTAGTACCGCGCGAAATACTTGTTTTCCATTTCGGTCCAGCTTCCCTTTTCTGTCATAAGCAACAACGATGAAACACATTTGTAAATTCAATCGAGAACCGCTTGACTTCGCTCGCGCTCCATTTTAAACTGCGCGACCTAGTTGGGGGGGATCATGGGGAATCGTGTCTTTCGCCTTGTTTTAATCGTTTTAACTCTGTTTGTAAGTGCCGACTTGCTATACGCCGATGTGACCGGATCGATTCAGGGCATCGTGCGCGATCGCTCGCAAGGAGCGATCGTCGGCGCGCACATTACGATCACAAATACTCAGACCAATCTGAAATACGAGTCCGTCACGGGTCCGGACGGTTCATTCCACGTCCTGGCGTTGCCGGCGGGCACTTACACGCTCGTCGCCACGGCTAGTGGATTCCGTCCGTTCACCGAAACGAACATCGAAGTGAAGGTGAACGACCAACTGAATATCGATGTGACCATGGCTGTGGGTTCGACCACAGAAACCGTCAGCGTGGAAGCCAATGCCGTGCAGGTTCAGACCGAAAGCACGCAACTTGGCGATGTCATTGACTCCAAGAAGATGCTCGCTCTTCCGCTGAATGGCCGCAGCTACATCGATCTTCTGGGACTGCAGGCTGGCGTTGCGCCCGGCACTTCAGAGTCGATCCAGCAGGATCGCCCGGTTTCGGGCACTTTGAATCCGGGCAACATCTCCGTTAACGGCCAGCGCGAAACCGCCAATGCGTTCCTCGTGAATGGTGGCGACGTCAGTGAGGGTCGCAATCTCGGCGCCGGCTTGGTTCCCAACCTGGACTCGGTCGAAGAATTCCGACTGATCACCAACAGTTTTGACGCCGAGTATGGCAAGTTCAGCGGCGCGGTGATGAACGCCATCACCAAGTCCGGCACCAACGGCTTTCACGGCGACGCTTTCTGGTTTCTGCGCAACGACGCGATGGATGCCAACAACTACTTCGCGAATGCTGCCGGTCTCCCGAAGACTGCACTGCACCGCAATCAATTCGGCGCGGTCGGAGGCGGTCCGATCTTGAAAGACCGCCTGTTCTGGTTCGCTGACTATCAAGGCACCAGGCAGACGCAAGGTGCGGAGACCACCACAACGTTGCCCACGGCGGACCAACGCCAAGGCATCTTCGATCCCAGTTTATTGACCGGTACGGTCGACGGCCCGCTGACCGGCACTGATGGCGCGCAGAGTTGGGCTCAAGTGCTTTCCACGCGCCTGGGCTACCCCGTAGTGCCGAACGAGCCATACAGCTTCGTGGGGTGCAACAGCACCAGTACAGTTGGGGGCTGTGTTTTTCCCGGTGGTGTGATCCCCAAAGTAGGGTTGACCGGCAATCAAGTCTGGTCCGCCCCGGCCGTCAATATCCTGCCGTATATTCCGGCGCCGACGCTCCCTGGGGATGTCAACAACTATACGGACAACAGTCAGAAGAATACGTGGAACGACGACAAGTACGGCCTGAAAATAGATTTCGTCAACAAGAAAACTGGAAACTGGTCGTTCTACTACACCATCGACAATTCCACGGTGGGCAGCGCACTGCCATTCGCCAGCGTCCCCGGCTTTCCCTCAACTTCTACCGACCGGGCTCAAGAGTTTGTGATGAGCAACACCAAGACCTTCGGCGCCACCGCAGTCAACGAGGCCCGGTTCAGCTTCTTCCGCACCGCATTCCATCTGGACAATCCGGCCGGGAGTTTTGCCAGCCTGTCATCGCTCGGCTTCAATAACTCGAACGGGCTCGGTATCATTCCCTCGACAACAGCAGGGTATCCGGAATACGTCCCTCAGATTTACTTCAACAACTTCAACATTGGCGTCCCAACTCTCAACACGTTCCAGCCGAATAACACGTTTATGGTGTCCGACGTGTTCTCCAAGGCCATGGGCAGACACACCTTGAAGTTCGGCGGTGAATTCCGCTATTTTCAAATCAACGAACGTAACTACGCCAGTCCCAACGGCAACTTCGTCATCAATGGTGACGCAACGGGCTACGATTTTGCGGACTACCTCCTTGGCGCCTCGGCAACTCAAGGCGGCTACACGCAGGCGGCCTTGCAACTCTTGGATTCCCGCACACGTTACGGCGGCGCATTTTTCCAAGATACCTGGAAAGTCACGCCCAACCTTACTCTTAACCTCGGCTTGCGTTGGGAAGTCAGCATGCCGTTGTATGACACGCAAGGGAAGATTCAGACCTTTAATCCTGGGCAACAGTCTCAGGTGTTTCCGCTCGCTCCCCAAGGCACGGTCTTCCCGGGTGATCCGGGCATTCCGAAGACGTTGGCTCCCACCAAGTACGACAATTTCGGCCCACGGATCGGTTTGGCATATTCCCCGGGCTTTACCGATGGGCTGTTGGGCGCTGTTTTCGGCGGCCCTGGCAAAACCAGCATCCGGGCGGCGTTTGGCTTGTATTACACTTCAATCGAGGATTTGAACCTCTTTTACGAAGTGGCAGACGCACCATTCGGTTTGTATTGGTCCACGCCGGCACCCGTCATGTTTGACGAGCCTTTCCGCCTCCGTCAGACAGGACAGTCGATCGGCCAGCGTTTTCCCTTCACCGCACCGCTTCCGGGCGACCCGGCAAATAAAAACCTGAGCTTTGATATCTACGAACCCTTTACCTATTATCCGGGCTACAACATCCATAACACCCTGCCCTACGCCGAACACTTCAATCTCTCGATTCAGCGCGAACTGACGAAAGCCACGGTGTTGACGGTGGCGTACGTCGGTACCGAGGGACACCACTTGATCACCCAGAACGAAGCCAACCCGGGCAGTCCTGCGTTGTGCCAGCAACTCACCGCGGAAGGCGCCTACGATGTCACCTCGCAAGTCCAGGGCTGCCAACCCAATAATGAGAACGACGTCTTCCAGCTTGCGTCGGCTACCATCCCATGTACCACCGCCAGTCCGACACCGCTCCCCGGATGCGTTTACGGCACTCGTAGCGGCCTCCTGACTCCGAATTACTGTCCCGAGTCATCCACGCTGATCTGTTATGGCTCTAACAATACCAACACCCTGACCATGGCCAATTCCATCTACAATTCCGGCCAAGTCAGCGTGGAGCACAGGGCGAAGGATTTTTCATTCCTCGTCGCCTATACTTTTGCCAAAGCATTGGATAACTCTTCGGCCTTCGGCGACTTAATGAACTTCGTGGATCCCAGATTAAGCCGCGGGCTTTCCACCAGTGACGTCACTCACAATTTTGTGGCCAGCTATGTCTGGGCTCTTCCGTTCGACCGCCTGTGGGAGAATGGGCCCAAGCGATTGACACAAGGGTGGCAGGTCCAGGGGATCACTCGGTTCTCGACCGGCTTTCCGATACAGTTGAACCAATCCAACGGCGACTTCACGCTGTGGGGTAGCTCGTCCACGGATATGCCGAATCGCGTCGGTCCCGTTCAGGTCGTGAACCCACGTAAAGTGAACACGGAGTGCCCTACTTATGACCCAACTCAACCAGGCTCTGGTACAGGGTGCTATTTCTTGCCCAGCGCGTTCGAAGTGAACACCACTCCAGGAACTTTTGGTACCGCCAACCGCCGCTTTTTCCACGGTCCGGGATTCAACAACACGGATTTCGGCCTGATTAAGCACACGGTGATTAAAGAGAACCTGGCTTTCGATCTTCGTATCGAATTTTTCAACATCTTTAACCACACGCAATTTACGAATCCCGGAGGAAACATCAGCGACTCGTCGTTTGGAGTTGTCAGCAGTACCCGTCCTCCACGGATTGGACAGTTCAGCATTAAATTCTACTGGTGATTTGACAACGTCACTCGTTCGCTGCAGCCGCCGCATTTCACCGGGGTTCTGCGCTCGTGCTAGGCTGTCCCCATGAAATGCGGCTGCACGAATCGATTTCTTCTCGGATGCAGGCGAGCTCACATCGTGTCCGCAATGGCTCTCACTCTAAGCCTCTCCGGAGTAGCGACTGCACAGTCGGCTGAAAGCTACCGGCAGCAGGCCACGGAGCTAGCTCGTTCCAAGTCGTGGGACGAAGCCATCGCAGCTTATCGCAAGGCTTTGGAGCTCAATCCCAACGACGCGCTCACACACTACGACCTCGCTCTCGCTTTGCATTACAAGGGTGACACCAAGCAAGCCGTCGAAGAGTTCGAGTCCGCGATTCGCCTCAAACCAGGATGGGGTCAGGCTTACTATGGTTTGGGCGCCACTCTCTATGACCTCCATGATCAAGCGGGTGCGCTGAAGGAACTACGCAAAGCGGTGGAATCCGAACCCACCAATGCAGCTGCGCATCGCCTCCTTGCACACGTTTACTCGGAGCAGAATGATTTTCCCGCTGCGGAGCGCGAACTCACCCGAGCGGTCGCGTTGAAACCTTCTGCGGAGATGCATTTCGATCTGGGGCAGGTCGAAGGCCAGCTTGGCAAGCTGGATGCCGCCGCGCTTCAATTTCGCACCGCACTGCGTCTCGATCCAAAGTTGGCGCGAGCTTACGTCATGCTCGGCGTCACCCTGCGGCGTCAAGGCGATCACAATGCGGCGCTGGCCAACTTCCGCAAGGCCGTTGAACTCGATCCTACCGACCCCAATGCCCAATACAACCTAGGCATGGAACTTAAAACGGAAGGCGATTTGCCCGGCGCTATTGCCGCTTTCCGGCGTGCCATCGAACTGAAACCTGATTTTGAGCAAGCTCACTATAGCTTGGGCATCGCTCTCCGTGCCCAAGGCGATACCGCGGCGTCGCACAAGGAACTGGATGAAGTGAACGCGCTGCACGAGTTCCGCGCCCACCTGGCACAAGCGAAGCTGCTCATCCTTCAGGGCGTGGAAGCCCTAAAGAAGCAGCAACTGGATGAAGCCCTGAATCTCTTTCAAAAGGCCATTGAACAAAGCCCGGAGTTGCCGACCGGCTACTACTACCTCGGCGTCACGTGGGACCGCAAGCAGGACTATGCGCGCGCGAAGGAAGCTTTCGACAAAGCTCTGCAATTGAAGCCTGACTATGCCCAGGTCCACACCAGCCTCGGTCTTCTTTACTGGCGCAATGGTGATCAAGATCGCGCCCTCCAGGAATTCCACCAGGCGGTTATGTCCGATGCCGACCTTCCCGACGCGCATTACAATCTCGGTCTTGCCCTGGCACAATCGGGACAGCTCGACGCGGCCGCTCGCGAACTGAACGAAGCTTTGAGTCTTGACCCCAAATACACCGACGCTCGCGTTCAGTTGGGCCTGGTGCTGAGCCAGAAGAACGACACCGCCGGCGCCATCAGCGTTTTTCGCGAACTGGTGCATCGCGACCCGGGCTTCGCGGAGGCTCATAACAATCTAGGATTGGCGCTGCTGCAGGCCGGCGACAATGGCGCCGCAAAATCGGAATTTCTTGAGGCGGTTCGCCTGAAGCCTTCCTATGCGGAAGCGCACTACAACCTGGGATTGGCGCTACAGAAGCAAGGAAAGGAGGCAGAGTCGCGTGCGGAGTTCGAAAAAGCCTTTGCAATCGAACCACAGCTAAGAACCGTGGCTCGCCCTTGAAAATGTTCTCACAGCGAAATTTCGCGTTCCTGATCCTGATCCTGTGCTCGGTGACTATCCTTAGGTTGCCTGCAGTCGGAGTCCGCGCGGCCGGCAGCCGCACGCCACTGTCCCCCAGCGGCGATTCCTCCGCGAAGGTTTGTGAGTTCGTTCCTCCGGGAGCTTCTTTTTCCATTCCCTACGTTGCGCAAGCCGGAGACTTGAATACCAATCCTGACTCTCCCACCTGGGTCCATGCCGCCTCCGCTTGGATTGACAAGGATTGTTCTCATCAAATCGACTATCCCAAGCTGAAGACCGAAGTTCGCGGGTTCTGGACCGACTCTGACCTTTATCTTCTGTTCATTTCCCCTTACACCGAATTGAATCTCTGGCTACCCGCAGATAACACCAAAGACCGCCTGAAACTTTGGGATCGCGACGTCGTTGAGTTTTTCCTGGGTGACGATTGGCAAGACATCATGCATTACCGCGAATTCGAAATCGCTCCGACGGGCGATTGGGTCGATCTTGCCATCGATCTAAAAAAAGACATCTCTGACGTCAAGTGGAATTCCGGTTGGCAACCCCAGGGCCGCATCGATGAAAAGAAGCACATCTGGTACGCCGCGGCACGTGTGCCACTGCGTTCCGTCAGTGAAAAACACGTGCAGCCCGGCACCAAGTGGCGCGTCAACCTCTACCGCATCGACGGGTTGGGTGAGGATCCGGTGCGCCGCTTTATGTGCTGGCAGGCGACTTGTGTCGTCAACCGCGATCCCAATCACGTGCCCGAACATTTTGGAACGTTAGTTTTTACGAAATAACAAACTCGCTCCGAGAGGATACAAAATGCCTTTTGCAAAAGAACCGAACCGCCGCGGATTCATGAAAATGCTGGTCGCTTCGCCGTTGTTAGCTCAAATCGCCGCTCAGGGCCTTTATGTAAAGTCCGCGGCCGCGATGGGCCTGGACCCGAAAAGCAATGTTTATACCCGCCTCGGGGTCAAGACGGTCATCAACTGCCGAGGAACATGGACTTACCTCAGCGGCTCTCTGCAATTTCCAGAAGCCCGCGACGCGCAAGCCGAAGCCGGACGCTATTTTGTGAACATGGTCGATCTGCATCATGCAGTCGGGCGTCGCTTGGCCGAACTGACTGGGGCGGAATCAGGCGTCATCACTTCGGGCGCCGCAGGAGCGATGGCGGCCGCGACGGCGGCCTGCATGGCGGGAAGCGATCCGCAAAAAATCTGGCAACTGCCAGACACCACCGGACTGAAACACGAAGTGATCATGGTAGGAGGCCGCAGCGCGTTTGATAGCGCCATCCGCCTCGCCGGCGCGAAGTTGGTTCTCGTCGACAAACTCGACGATATCGCCAACGCAATTACCCCGAACACCGCCATGATCTACACCACCGATCTGAAGGACAAGCTGGAGCGCGAAGCCTCCATTGCAAAACAGCACAGCGTTCCGCTGTTGCTCGATGACGCCGCCGGTATTCCCCCCATCGACAACATCAAACTCTACGCAAAAATGAAACTCGACCTTTACACCTTTTCCGGCGGCAAGGGCTTGCGCGGCCCGCAATGCAGCGGCGTGCTTCTCGGCCGAAAAGACCTGATCGACGCCGCGGTGCGAAACTCCTGTCCCTACGAAGGCGCCGTGTGCCGGCCCATGAAAGTTGGAAAAGAAGAAATAATCGGTCTACTGACCGCAATTGAGACTTGGCTGAATACCGATTCCAAGAAGCTCTATGACGAGTGGAACGCGCGTGTCGAGCGTATACAAAAGCTTGTCAATACCGTTCCGGGAGTGCAGACCGAGATTTACATCCCGGATGATGGCAATCGCTACCCGACGCTGCGTGTCTCGTGGGATCAGGAAGCTTGGGGATTTGGCATCAAGGATTGCGTGCAGAAACTTCGCGAAGGCGATCCCGTTATCGAAGTACTCGGGATTGATAATCCCAGCCTGGTGTCCGCCGTGCATGAAGGGATAGAAAAACCAAAACCCAACGCCAAGGAACTCAAGAAACAGAATCACATTGAGCTTGTCTCCATGACTATCCAACCGGGTGAAGAAATGATTGTAGGAGACCGCTTGCGATCGATTCTGGGCGCGGCCCGCAAAGGAAAAGCCGCGTGAAGCGCATCTTATTGTCAACCGCGTGCGTGTTCTTCTGTGCAGTGGCGATGCTGGCACAAAGTCCGACGGATGCGGGATCTCGCGCCCGCCTCGCTCCAAACGGTTTCGACGCCGGCGACTACGTTTACATCTCCGGTCAAGGCCCACGCAGCACCGCCGACAACGCTCCGTCCGATTTTCCGGCGCAAGCTCGTCAATGCCTCGACAACATTCGCAAAGTCGTTGAAACCGCGGGCCTCACCATGGACCACGTCGTTTATGTCCAGGTATACCTTAACGATGTAAGTCACTATGCGCAGCTCAACGAGGTTTTTGCGAACTATTTTCCTCATGATCCGCCAGCTCGCGCCGTCTTAGGTGTGGCACAGGTTCCCGAATCGCCCGTGCAAATCACCGCTGTAGCTGTCCGAGACCTTCGCGGCAAGCAGCCAGTTTCGGTGCCCGGTTTTTCGCAAGGCAAGGCCTACTCCCCCGGGATGCTCACCCATGACCGGCTGTTTGTGTCCTCTCTGCCTGCCGGAGACTTTGCTGAGAAATCTATTGCCAAGGATCCCGCGGCCCAAGTCAATATGGCGTTGGACCGGGTGAACTCTGTGGTTCAAGCCGCCAATCTCACATTGGCCAACATGGTCTTCGTGAATCCTTATCTAACCACGGCAGTGCCGATGCGTGTCATGAACGAGCAATACGCTCGCCGATTCGAATTTGGGAATACTCCGGCCCGCGCCACCATCGAGGTCTCCAGTCTCCCCCAAGACGGGCAGATCACTTACACCGGCGTGGCTGTCCGCGACCTTAGCCAGCGTCGCTCCATCCGTCCAAAGAATATGCCGCCGAGTCCCACGGCCAGCCCATGCGTTTTTGCCGGGGATACCTTGTATTGTTCCGCGAAAAGCGGATTCATTCCCGGGCCGAGCGGAGGCGTCTATTCCGCTTCTACGAAGGACCAGACCCGCCAGACCATGCGCAACCTCCTGGACAATTTAGAGGAAGCGGACATGAATTTCGATCAGGTAGTTTCCACCACGATTTACCTGGACAATCTGAAGGAGCTGCCGCAGTTTGCCGGTATCTACCAAAAATATTTCAAGGGGCCATTGCCCTCACAGACAGCTGTTCAACAACTTCCTCCGACCGAACGCAATGCCGATAAAGACGACCACTATCCTGATTTGGAGCAGATGTCGCTCATTGCCGTGCGTGGACGAAGCAACTCAACGATGCGGCCCCTGCCGTAGTTTCGAGCCTCAATCAGGATTCTTAGGCATCGGCACGAATACCCGCACCGCCAGAATGTGCGCTTTCGCCGCGGAAGCCTTCTGATTGTAAAAACCTACTGTGCAGTTCGGCCGAAAATAGTAAGCGTCTCCGGCTTTGGCGTGATGTAAGCCCTGAACTCCATCCATCCCACCGCCCGCCGCCATTTGCCCTTCTCCATCCAGCACTAGATAGATTTCTTCGGCGACTTCGTGGTGGTGCGGAGTATTTGTGCCGCCAGGCGCAAAGTCCATCAAGAAGAAATCTGCCACTGTGTACGTAGCGTTAATCCGGTCACGCGTGCCGGTGTGCGGACCGATCAGAAGTTTGTACAGCACGGAATTTGGATGACCTCCAACGGTCTCTTCCTTGATCTCAGCTAGATTAGCCACTGCTAATTCTGTCGGCGGCACAAGTGTGGTTTCCGGCGGGATTCGCACTGTGGTCAACACCACATGAAGCGCTTCGCCCGACGGATTGGAAATGCTGTGTCGAACCGTGGGAGGCACATAGGTGAAATCATTCGGCGTCAGCGAGTGCGACTTCTCTCCATAGTGCAGCATCCCACTGCCGCCCAGAACAAAATACAACTCTTCTTCCCGTGAGTACTCGACCGTCTGGCAAGTGCCGTGCGGCGCAACGGTCAATTCTCCAAACCGCGCGACGCTTTGCGGCAATTTGGGTTCAGAATCTCCCTCGCCAAAGATCGCTGTGTAATGGCACGTCTCGCTGGACAAATCAATCTTCTGCTCCGCAAGCGTCGAAACGTCGCGGTATAACCACGTGGGCTCGACCTTCCTCTCCTGCATCATGAGTGCCATTCCGATCGTGAAAAGGATTACAGGGATCTCCCGCATCTGGTCCTCCCGTGAGCCCAAAAAACTGTCTGATTATATATAGGGAATCACTCAGAGGCTCTCGAAACTGTGACGGTTGATTCCCAGTTTCCTGATCTTTGATTCATCACCGACGCGAACCTTACCGTCGACGGCGGCACCGACGCTTGAGCGAAAATCTCTACTTTCGCGTCAGAACTTCGGCTGGTTGGGCGGCGGAAGCCGGAGCCAGCGCTGCATCCACCACCGCTAACCCTTCTTCGATAATGTCCAGGCCCTGATGCAACTCCTCTTCCGTAATGATCAGCGGTGGGCACACCCATAACATGTTGAAGCGGCTGAACGCATACAGATGCTTGCTCTTCAGGTGGCCGGCGAGCTTGGTCATCTCGGGGCTGCTGCCATTGAACGGGGCCAAAGGTTCGCGCGTGCCCTTGTCTTTCACCAATTCCAGCACGCTGAATAGCCCTTTGTAACGCACGTCGCCCACGCAGTTGTATTTCTGCTTCATGGCTTCGAGGCGCGCGGCCAGGTAGCGTCCCTGCCGCTCCACATTCTGAAATATTTTTTCTTCTTCATACAGATTTAGATTTGCTACCGCGGCAGCACAACAGACTGGGTGTCCGCTATAAGTCAGTCCGCCCCACAGCATGTTGGTCTCAAAGTGTTTGGCCATGGCGTCGGAAACAATCACGGCGCCGAGCGGCAGGTAACCGCTGGTCAAGCCCTTGGCGCAGGTAACGATGTCGGGACGAATGCCGAAGTGTTGCGTGGCCAGCCATTTTCCCGTGCGGCCGAATCCGCTCATCACCTCGTCGTCGATCAGCAAAATGCCATATTTATCGCACAGCGCGCGCAGCTTGGCAAAATAATCGTCCGGCGGAACCAGCAAACCATTCGATCCCGTAATCCCTTCCACCAGAATCGCTGCAATCGTGTTCGGGCCTTCCATCTGAATCACTTCTTCAATGTGCGAAACGCATTCGCGGTGGCAGGTTTCCACCTTTTGTCCAAACGGACAGCGATAGCAGTAAGGATCGAAGACGCGAACGATTCCCGGAACGCCCGGCTCGACGGGCCAACGTCGCGGATCGCCCGATGCGGTCATCGAACCCATGGTGGCGCCGTGATACGAACGGTAGCGCGTGATAATTTTCTCGCGGCCGGTGAAAAGCTTCGCCATTTTCATGGCGTTTTCGTTAGCTTCAGCTCCACCCAGCGTGAAAAAAGCTTTGGCGAGCCCCGTCACTTCAGCGAGTTTTTTCCCAAGCAGGCCTCGCGGCTCTGTTGCGAAGCCAGGTCCAGCAAAACACAGCTCATCCACCTGCTTCTTGATGGCTTCCAGCATCTTTGGGTGCTGATGGCCAATATTCAGGTTGATTAGCTGCGAGCTGAAGTCCAGCCAGCGATTGTCATCGCCGTCCCAGAACCACACTCCTTGCCCGCGCTTCATGTGAATCGGATTCGATACCCCCTGCACGGACCAGGAGAACATGGTGTAGTCGCGGTTTTCTTGAACCACTTTGTCGGAATGAGAGTCCATAATCGCCCTGCCTTCCTTGAAATCCGTTGCGCGGTTAGCGATGCTGTTGAATCCAATCGATTGTTTTTGACGCCAGCCGATCCAGCGCCACCACCGACATTTCCAGATACTCTTCTCTTGTGTCCTCTATCTTATTATGGCTGATTCCATTCAGCGACTGCACGAACATCATCACCGTGGGAATTCCCGCGCGCGACACTTCGGCCGCGTCGTGCAGCGGTCCCGATGGCATGCGATGCGACTTGTCTGACGTTTCCCGTACGGCCTCATCGCACAGTTCCAATAGGTGCGCATGAAATGGCACAGGCTCAATGTTCCACAGCCGCGACCACTTCACTGTGCACTTTTCTTCCGCGGCAAATCGCTGGCTGGCCTCCTGAGCTTCGCGATACATCTGGGCAAGAATCCTGGCGTCCAGGTCGCGCTGGTCCAACGTAACTTCGCAGCGCCCCACCACCGCGGTGGCGATTCCCGGGAAAGTCTTCACGCTGCCAATCGTGCACACCGCATCCTCGTGTTTCTTGGCAACACTCCGGATCTCCAGCGCCAGCTTTGCCGCCGCAGCCAGCGCATCGCGTCGCGCGTTCATGGGCGTCGATCCCGAATGCGCTTCTTGTCCGTAGAACGTAATAGTGTGCCGTTCAACGCCTTTGGTCCCCAGCACCACACCAAGCGGCAAGCCCATGCGCTCCAGCACCGGCCCCTGCTCGATGTGCAGTTCAAGGTACGCCGCGGCGTTCTTGCGTTCGTTCCCGGCGTCAGGAAACTTGTCGATCTCCACTCCACAGCGCAGCAATGCATCTTCCAGTTTTACGCCGTCGCGATCCGTGCGCCCACGGTCTGCTTCAATCGAATGTGTCCCCGCAAATGCCGACGAGCCCAGCAAACTGCGGCCAAAGCGCGCGCCTTCCTCATCCGCCCAGTCCACCAAACGCACCGTAACTGGAGGGCGTCCTGAGAATTCCGTGGCAATTCGACGCAGAACTTCCAGCCCCGCCAACACATTCAGCGAACCATCGAGCCAGCCTCCGTTCGGCACGGAATCGAGGTGACCGCCGATCAACAAACATTTGTCAGAAGCGCCCGGAAGTGTGACCCAATTATTTCCTGCCGCGTCGTAGTGATGCTCAATCGGCTGTTCCTTCAACTTTGATGCAAACCATTCGCGCGCCTTCAGCCACAGGTCGGTCCAGGCGACCCGCTGCGCACCGTTTTCGTCGCTGGTCAGCGCTCGAAGCTCTTTCAATTCGGCAATTGTACGTTTGGGATTCAGGCTCATAGCTTCGCTCAGAAATGGCTTGGCTCGCGCTTCAGCATTTTCCCGCGGCCGCGTTCGCCGACGAATTTGCCGTCGCGCACCTGCACTTTTCCGCGCACCGTAACAACCGATGGCCGGCCTTCAATCGCCATTCCTTCGAATCCACTGTAGTCGTTATTCATGTGATGCGACGTCGCGGACACGGAGCTGCGATGACCCGTGTCGTAAACCACCAGGTCCGCATCGCTGCCCACAGCAATTGTGCCTTTGCGCGGGAACAATCCAAAAAGCTTCGCAGCCCGGGTACTTGCCGCGTCTACAAAGCGATCCAGGGTAAGCCTTTCTCGTCTCACGCCGTGCGCATACAGCAGATTCACGCGATCTTCGATTCCCGGAATCCCATTGGGGATATTGACGAACGAATCCTTGCCCATCAACTTTTGCTCGATGTCGAACGGGCAATGATCCGTCCCCACCGTATCGATTGAGCCGTCGGCCAGTGCTTTCCAAAGTGCATCTTGATTGTGCTTCTCTCGCAAAGGCGGCGACATCACATGCTTCATTCCCTCCACGCCAGGTCGTTCCGCGTAGCTTTTGTCCAGCAGCAAATGTGGCAACACGGACTCCACATGAATCTTCACGCCGCGCGCTTTCGCGTCTAGCGCGGCATGCAATGCCTCCTCGCATGATAGATGGACAACGTATCCTGTTGCTCCCGTGTTTTCCAGAAACGTCGCGAATCTCCCTGTACCCTCGGCTTCCACTGACTCGGGCCGGCTCGGTTCATGCCATTCGGGCCCGGTCTTCCCTTCCGCCAGCAGCTTTTGCTGCAACCGTGCAACGAGTTCTGCGTTCTCGCAGTGCGCCGCAACAATCACGCCCAGGCGTTTGGCAAGCTCCAGAGTCTGATACATTTCGCCATCGTCGACGCCGAAAAAGTTCTTGTACGCCAGAAAGATTTTGAACGATGCCGTGCCGTCGGCAACAATCTGTCGCAGTTGCGATTCAGTCTCCTTCACGAACTTAGTTACGGACATGTGGAAGGCATAATCGCACGCGCTTTTGCCTTGTGCCTTCGATTTCCAGAGCTGGTAGCCCTCTAACGCGTCGTCGTTGCGATTCGGGCAGCACATTTCAATGTACGTGGTGGTTCCCCCGATGAGCGCCGCGACGCTTCCCGTTTCGTGCGTGTCCTTGGCAAAAGTCGCCATGAACGGAAGATAGATGTGCACGTGCGGATCGATGAAGCCGGGAAAAACCAGTTTACCGGTGGCTTCGATCACTTCGGTATTCGGCGGAGCTTCCAAATCCTTGCCAATGCGCGTAATGGTCTCGTCTTCCACATAAATGTCCGCGTGGACGCGCGAGCCAACCGTCACGATTTCCCCGTTCCTGATCAGCAAAGCCATCTGTCACTCCCGCCCTGCGTCACGTCACCCTCAGTGAATATGGATTCCCATCTTCTCGCGATATTCCCGCATCTTTTCCCAATCTTCGGTCACGTCGCGCTGCGATTCGGACAGTTGCTTCCAGGTAACAGGCGCGCGCCCCGATGGCTCTTCAATCATGCGGATGCAATCCTCCACGGGACAAACGTTATAGCACAGCCGGCAACCCACACAATCCTCCTCGCGCACGCGCACGCTGGGACGCGTATTCACCGCCTCATCTTTCCCGTTTGCGCGAATGTCGTAAGACTGCGGCTGCACCACCCTGCCGTCTTTAGCGATCAGGTCGATACACTGGTGCGCCGTGTCGTTGCAGGCGACGTAACAAAGATTGCAGCGGATGCATTTCTGCTGGTCGATACGCGCCACGGCGCGAAACGAAAGGTCGAAACTATTGAAGTCCGACACGCAATGCAAGCTTCGTCCGACCACGTCGGAGACGCTCGCGAAGCCTTTCTCATCCATCCAATTGGATAGTCCGTCGCACAAATCCTCCACGATCCGGAAGCCATAGTGCATCACTGCGGTGCACACTTGCAGACTGCTGGCGCCGAGCAACAAAAATTCTGCCGCGTCGCGCCACGTGGATATTCCTCCCATCCCCGAAATCGGCAGCTTCGAGCCACTCACGATCGGATCTCTTCCCAACGCCGACAGCATATTTAGCGCAATGGGTTTCACTGCTGGCCCCGCGTAGCCCCCGTGGCCGCCCTTCCCGGCAATGTTCGGGGTGATTTCCAGCGTCTCCAGATCAACACCGATAATCGAATTCAGCGTGTTAATCAGCGAGATGGCATTTGCTCCGGCCGCCACCGCCGCGCGTGCCGGCATCACGATGTCCGAGATATTCGGCGTAAGTTTCACGATCACCGGAATCTTCGCCACTTCCATTACCCAACGCGTGATTTGTTCGCAATATTCCGGCACCTGCCCCACGGCGCTGCCCATCCCGCGTTCGCTCATCCCGTGTGGGCATCCGTAATTCAGCTCGATTCCGTCGGCGCCGGTATCTTGAATTCGGCGAATGATGTCGTGCCACGTTTCCGCCTTGGATTCCACCATTGCCGAGACCACCACCGCGCGATCCGGCCACGCTCGCTTCACTTCCGTAATTTCGCGCAGGTTTACTTCCAGCGGCCGGTCCGAAATCAACTCGACATTGTTGATCGCCAGCATTTTCTGCCCGCCGTAATGCCACGCGCCATACCGGTTCGACACATTCAGCACCGGCGCCCCAATCGTTTTCCACACCGCGCCGCCCCAGCCGGCTTCAAACGCGCGATGGACCTGCAGCCCCGAGTTGCTCGGTGGCGCGGACGCCAGCCAGAAAGGATTCGGCGAACGAATCCCCGCAAAATTGATACTCAGGTCAGCCATGTGCCACCAGCCTTTCATGAATCGCACGCGCGGCCAGCTTACCGTCTTGCACCGCCATCACCGTGGAGGCGGCACCTCGCGCGCGAATGCAATCTCCGCCCGCGTAAACGCCCGGGGCACTCGTTTCGAAATTTTCGCTCACCTGGATGAACCCTTTGTCCGTCGTGAGTTTCAGCATCGCGGCCAGCGACGGTTTTCCCTGGCCTGTGGCCTTCACAATTTGGTCCGCCGCAAAAAGAAACTCCGACCCGGGCACGGGCTGCGGAAAAGGCCGTCCCGAGGCATCGGCCGCCCCCAAACTCATGCGCAGGCATTCCAGCGACTTCACCGATCCATTTTCCGTGTGCACCCCCACCGGCTGGGTCAAAAATGAAAAACGCACACCCTCTCGTTTGATGAAGTCGTACTCGTGCGCATATGCGGTCATTTCGTTTTCCGACCGGCGATACACCATTGTCACCACGCTTGCCCCTAAGCGCTTGGCGACGGTCGCGCAATCAATCGCGGTGTTGCCCGCTCCAATCACCACCACATTGCTTCCGACAACCAGCTTGTTCGCATCCAATTTGCTTTGCTCGATATATTCCAGCCCATCCAGAATGTGTTCTTCGCCGGGAATGCCCAAAGTGGTCGTAGTTCCCAGGCCCACACTGAGAAACACCGCGCCAAAGTTTCCTTGCAGGTCAGACAGCGTGAGATTGGTGCCAAGTTCCTTCCCTATTTTCACCTTAATGCCTAGCTTCGTGAGCATCGCCACTTCCGCCAAAGCCACTTCGACGGGTTCGCGAAGTCCGATAATCCCGTAAGTTGAAAGACCTCCCGCCAGATCTCGCTTCTCGAACAACGTCACATTGTGCCCGCGCTTCGCCAGCTCGCCCGCACAAGACAGACCCGCCGGGCCAGCCCCAATCACCGCAACCTTCTTTCCTGTGGCCTTCGCGGGCTGGAAAAGGTCCATGCCTCTTCCATAGGCAAAATCCATGGCGTACCGCTGCAAGCGGCCGATCGCGATCGGCTTATGCTCGGCGCCAAGCACGCACGCGCCTTCGCATAACTCCTGCACCGGGCAAACCCGCGCGCATGTCGCGCCGAGCAGATTCGATTCCAGGATTGTGCGCGCTGAGCCGCGCAAGTTTTGCGTGGAAATCTTCTTGATGAACCGGGGAATATCGATGTGCGTGGGGCAAGCATGTGTGCATGGAGCGTCGTAGCACATCAAGCATCGTGCCGCTTCAATGGCGGCCTCGTTGCTCGTCAGCGGCGGCAGAAGTTCGTGCAGCGCACTCGCAGTCGGTGTTTTTTTCTGAGATTCCGCCAACCCAACCTCCTGATCTCCGTCCCCGAGTTGAAGCGCGTCGCCCGGGATTAACAAAGGTTAGAAGCGAAATGCGCTTTGTTCAACAACCATTCCTCGCGCAAAAACCTATTTCAATACGCCCACATGCCGATGCATCAACAGAAAATACAATCCGCCCGAAACAATAAAACCCACAAACCACGCATAGTCGTAGAGCCACCGCAGCATCGGAACGGCTAGTCCAACTAGCGCAATCGCCACTCCCGCCACGAGCGCCGCAATCGCTCCTGGATTGAACCCAGCGCGATACTCGTAGGGACCTCCGCGACGATACAATTCTCTCACTTGAAGCTGCCGGTGCCGTACCACGTAGTAATCGCAGATCATGATTCCCGCAATCGGCCCCAGCAGCGCCGAACAGCCCACCAACCAGCCAAAAATATACGAGCTGAAATCACGCAGCAATTTCCACGGCATCATTAATATGCCCACGACGCCAGTGATCAGCCCTCCTGTTCGGAACGAAATCAGGCTGGGCCTCAGGTTGGAAAAATCGTTGGAAGGAGACACCACATTGGCGGCAACGTTGGTATTTAGCGTGGCGACCAGCAACGCCACCAGCGCGATCATTGCCACGACGGGTTGATTGAATCGCCCAAGCAGGACCACCGGATCCCAGATCGCTTCTCCGAAAATCACTGCCGATGCCGACGTGACTGCGACGCCGATGAACGAGTACAGCGTCATTGCGGTGGGCAGTCCCAGCGCTTGCCCAACCATTTGCGCCCGCTGCGATTTGGCGTAGCGCGTGAAGTCGGGAATATTCAGCGCCACCGTGGCCCAGAAGCCAACCATTCCGGTCAGTGCGGGAATGAAGAAACGCACAAATTCCGAAGTGCTGTGAAACTTGCTCGGCATGTGCAGCACCGGGCCCAATCCGCCCGCTTTTCGCGTAATCCAAAAAAGAAGAAGCAAGCCCACCACCAGCATGAACGGCGCGCCAATCCCTTCCAAAAACTTGATCGTCTCGATGCCGCGCCAAATCACGAACATATTGAGCGCCCAAAACAGAAAAAAACAGATCCAGTCGCTTCCTGGCACACTCGCTGCGCCAGGCCACACGATCCGCAACATCGAGTAAATTGCTTGTCCGCCAATCCAAGCCTGGATCCCAAACCAGCCGCACGCCACCAGCGCGCGCAAGACCGCGGGAACATTCGCACCACGCACACCAAACGATGCGCGAACAAAAACAGGAAACGGAATGCCGTAGCGCGTTCCAGCGTGTGCGTTCAGCAACATGGGAATCAGCACGATCAGATTGCCCAGAAGAATCGTGCAAACCGCCTGAATCCAGCTCATCCCGCCGGCAATCAGGCCCGACGCCAGCATGTAGGTGGGAATGCAAACGCTCATGGCCACCCACAGCGATGCGTAGTTATAGGTGCCCCACGTGCGCCTTTCCGGTGGAATCGGCGCTAAGTCAGGATTGTAGAGAGAAGCGTCGAACTGTGTCGGTTCCATCCCTGATCCCTGGGACATCGCAGCGAGGCGTCAGACTATAGCATGGCTACGGGAACTTTCGCTGAAGCGGAAGCCGATGGCGCGTTTGTTGTTGAGCTACTCTTCGCCGATGTCTTCGTTCCACACCGCGGGATTCGCCCGAATATAATCCGCCAGCAAGGTAACGCATTCCTGCGAGTCCAGGTCGATCACCTGAACTCCCAGGGAACGTAGCCAATCGATGCCTCCCTGAAAATTTCGGCTCTCTCCAACCACCACGGTGCCGAACCCAAACTGGCGCACCAGCCCGCTGCAATACCAGCAAGGCGCAAGCGTGGTCACCATGATCAGCTTTCGGTAGCTTTTTTGCCGGCCCGCTTTTCGAAACGCGTCCGTCTCACCATGTACCGAGGGGTCGCCATCCTGCACACGCCGATTATGTCCCGCGCCAACCAACTTCCCCGCCTGATCGAAAATCGCGGCGCCAATCGGTATGCCGCCTTCTTTGAGCCCCAAGCGCGCCTCCCCTAGGGCAACCGCAAGCATGGCCTGGTAGTCCGGCGCAGTAATCATGAGTGGCTTCTCCTGGCTCAAGCCCGTAGAATCTGACATCTTCGCAACCAACCTAACAGAAATTGTAACGAATCTTCTCCGTTCACCACCCGAATCAACGGATTGCGCATTCATCCGCATCGACGTACCCTTTTTCTTGTCTGAGGTACCGTATGCCTAACATAAAACTTCTTATCAACGGCCAGACATTCCATGTCGATGCCGAGCCCGATGCCACCCTCCTTTCCGTTCTCCGCGAACAGCTCGATCTTACCGGCAGCAAGTATGGCTGCGGCGAAGGCCAATGCGGTGCCTGCACCGTCTTGATCGATGGCAAGGCCCATCGTTCCTGCATTGCGCCTGTATCGAGCGTCGCCAATAAATCGGTGACCACCGTCGAGGGCCTCGCTCATGGCCAGCATCTTCATCCCGTGCAACGGGCTTTTCTCGACGAGGGCGCCATGCAGTGCGCTTACTGCACCTCGGGCATGATTATGTCCGCCGTCTCTTTGCTGAACAACAAGCGCAATCCCTCCGACGCCGAGATTCTCCAGTTCATGCAAGGCAACATCTGCCGCTGCGGCACTTATCCTCGCATCGTCGCTGCCATTCGCAAGGCTGCAGCTGCTATGCCGGAGGCGCAATCATGAGCAGTAAGCCTGTAATCCCCGACGCACTCGAGCCTGAACGCTACGAGATCTCCGCACCTCCCTCTTGGCTGTTCGAATCCGATCGCCGTTCCTTCTTCAAATTCTTTGGCGCCGGCCTTTTCATCTTTTGCGCTGCCTCCAAAGCAGCCGCCCTTCAGGAATCGGGTGCCGCGCGGAGAAATTCCGAAGATTCTCTTCCTAAGGAAATCGATGCCTGGCTGCATATCGGCGAAAAGGGAGACATCACCGTTTTCACCGGCAAAGTGGAAGTTGGCCAGAATATTCGCACTTCTCTTTCCCAAGGAGTCGCCGAGGAACTTCGTGTGCCCCTCGATTCCATTCGACTCGTTATGGGCGACACGCAACTCGTTCCATTTGACATGGGCACTTTTGGCAGCCGGACTACTCCCACGATGAACTTGCAGTTGCGCCGAGTGTCGGCCGCCGCTCGCGATGCCCTGATCGCCATCGCGGCGAAGCAATGGAACATCGATCCTTCCCGTCTTTCCGCCGCGGGTGGCAAAGTTCTGGAAACCGGTTCGTCGCGCTCCGCCACCTATTCAGAACTCGTGAAGGGTCAGCAGATCACCCAACTCCTTCCGTCCGAAGATCCGCTGATCCCTCCCGCGAAGTGGACGGTTGCGGGTCAGCCCGCGTCAAAGGTTGATGGCCGCGACTTTGTCACCGGCGCGCATCGCTATCCCTCCGACCAGAAACTCCCGAACATGCTTTATGGAAAAATTGTCCGGCCTCCAGCCTTCGATGCGACGCTTCTGTCCGCTGACACCAGCGAAGCCAGCAAGCTCCCCGAAGTCACGGTAGTTCGAGACGGCAATTTTCTTGGAGTCGCCGCTCCGACATCGGCACTTGCCGCGAAAGCTGCGGCCTCCATCCATGCCACCTGGAAGTCCGATCCACAACCTTCCAACGCGCAACTTTTTGAGTACCTCCAAAAAAATCAAGAGCCTGCTGGCGACAATTCACGGACCGAAGTTGGCAACGTCAACTCGGTGTTTTCCACCACGAAGAATCGCTTACAATCCACTTACAACATCAACTACATCGCGCACGCCCCGCTCGAACCCCGCGCCGCTCTCGCGCAATGGGACGGCGATCAACTCACCGTCTGGACCGGCACGCAGCGCCCCTTTGGCGTCCGCGGCGAACTGGCCGCCGCTTTTCACATCCCCGAACAAAATATCCGCGTCCTGATGCCAGACACTGGTTCGGGCTACGGAGGTAAACATACTGGCGACGCGGCTCTGGAAGCGGCTCGGCTCGCGCGCGCCGCAAAACGTCCCGTCAAAGTCGTCTGGACGCGCGAGGAAGAATTCACCTGGGCGTATTTCCGGCCCGCTGGCGTCATCGAAATTACCAGCGCAGCCGATCCCTCCGGAAAGCTCACGGCATGGGAATTTCACAATTACAATTCGGGCGGCGCCGGCATTCGCACCTACTACGACGTGCCCAACCAGCTTATCCAGTTCCATGAGGTCAAATCTCCTCTTCGCCAGGGTTCTTATCGCGGCCTCGCCGCCACCGCAAACCATTTCGCGCGCGAAGTTCACATGGACGAAATCGCCCGCTCCCTCAACATCGATCCCTTGGAATTTCGCCTGCGGAACCTCAAGGAAGAACGCCTGCGCGCTGTATTCACTGAGGGCGCTAAAAAATTCGGCTGGAGCGGGCCTAAACCCGCCAATCACGGCTATGGCGTTGGCGGAGGTTACGAAAAACTTGGCTACGTCGCGACATTTGTGGAAGTCGTTTCCGCCTCGGATGGAAACATCAAGATTCTGCGCGTTCTGACTGCCTTCGATTGCGGCGCCGTCGTCAATCCCGATGGCCTTCGTAATCAGATCATCGGCGCCAACATCATGGGCCTGGGTGGCGCATTGTTCGAGGCCATCGAGTTCGATAACGGTCGCATCCTGAACAACCGCTTCTCGAAGTATCGCGTCCCTCGCTTCCGCGATGTTCCTGCCATGGACTCGCTCCTGCTTGACCGCAAGGACCAGCCGCCCGTCGGCGCCGGCGAAGCTCCCATCGTGGGCTTAGCTCCGGCCATCAGCAATGCGGTCTTTGACGTCGCCGGAATTCGCCTGCGCTCTCTGCCGATGGCCCCGCTGCTTGCCCCTCGGGGACGCCAGATTTCCTGACCTGGTCGATTTTTAAAGAAGCCAATAAGCAAAATCAGCCGTCTAACTCGGAATCAGCGGTAACCGGCGGGGGTGTCGAAGCGATTGATCCGTTGCCGTTCCCGCTGGGAAGTGTGTGCCCCTTCCGTGACGTAGCTGAACTTGCGCTGTGCGCGAAACAGACGGTGAGACCGATGAATTCTCGCTTAATGCCGATGCAGTTTTCGCGACCGGACGATTACTTGGACATTCCTCGCAACCCTGCTGCGCGCTACGTTCGCTTTGGCCTGTATGATCTCGATCTGCAGCGCCAGGAGTTGTTCCGCGAGGGCTCTCGTGTATCTCTCCCGCACAAAGTCCTGGAAGTGCTCCTGATCCTGCTGGAGAAGCCGGGCGACGTGGTAACCCGTGAAGCTCTGCGGGCGCGCTTATGGCCACCGGATTCGCAGGTTAATTACGACGCGAACGTAAATACCACCGTGAACAAATTGCGTCAGGCGCTCGGCGATTCCACGGAGCAGCCAGCGTTCGTCGAGACCATTCCGCGAAGAGGTTATTGCTTCATTGCCCGAACCGAGTACTCGAATCAGCCGGTGACGAAGGACGAGCGTCGCGAACATGGTCACTCTTCGCCGAGTTTCGAATCCGTCGCCGAGCCTGCCGCCGCATCCCGTAGAACCTTCTTGCAGGATCTCCAGCAGTCCGCCTCATTTGCGATCGGAGTTGCTGGTTTGCTGATCGCCGGAATAGTGCTTGGAGCCATCGCGGCGTATCTTGCCTTCCGCCACTGATCGCGGGATCCACCTCGCCACATACCGGCTACGCGAAAGTTTTTGTCTTAAGTGTAGCGCTGGGTTTCATCCCAGCTTTCCGAATGAAGCCAACTTAGAAACTGCTGGGCGAGCTGGCTTTTGGCGCTTGCTTTTTCGCGGACTCTTCCACTTTCTGCAACATCTTCTGCAAATCAGCGCGCGAAAAGTACCTTCCATTCACGATCACGGCCGCAATCTTCTGTGTATTCGCGATGTCGGCCAGCGGATTGGCATCCAATAGCACCAGGTCCGCCATCTTTCCCATCGCCACAGTTCCCAACTGATCTTCCATGCCAAAGAACCGCGCCGGATTCAGCGTCGCGGTTTGCAGCGCCTCCAGTGGCGTAAAACCGGCGGCAACAAAGCGCTGCAGTTCTTCGTGCAGGCTGAAGCCGGGAAAGATGTAAACGCCCGGCGGCGTGTCCGTGCCCGCCAGGAATGGCACGCCGGCTTTGTGCAGCGTCTGTACCACTTCCAATTCTTTATCCAGGAACTTTCTGCGCGTCGCAAGGTCGTCAGTGCCGAAGCCTGCTTTCACGTCCTCGCTCATCTTCTTCCAGGTGTGATCTTTCCAATACGCGGGCACGTATTTCGCGCGCGGATCTTTGCTGTAATCCGTCACATCAATTAAGTTGCCGCCGCGCTCCCAGACCAGCGTAGGACATTGCCAGGTCTGGTTCTTCGCCAAAATGGCGGCCAGTTTGGCGGCGCGTTCCGGATCATATGTCGATAAAAACATCGATTCCGTTTTTGTTCCGGTCAGAAATTCCGTTTCCGCCGGCGAGCTGCCCTCAAAAATTCCGATCAGATGCTCGAAGCTGTGCATTCCCGCGGCCGACATGTCGGCGGCTCGGGCGGAATCCGGAACGTGTCCTTCAAAAGGCATTTCCTGCTTGCGCGCCTCATCGGCGATGGCCATCACGGCATCCGCGGGAATCAGTGATTGCAGCTTGATGAAGTCCGCGCCGCGATGCTGTAATTCGTCCACTGCGCGCCGCCCGTCCTCCGGCGTGCCGATAGCCAGCGAACTCGGAAAGCGCGGCTTCGGGCCATCGAGCATGGGACCGCTGGTCAGGATGCGCGGCCCCAGAAGTTCGCCGCTTTCGATTTGGTTGCGGAAGGCTTGTACCGTCCCCAGTTCGCTGCCCATGTCGCGCACGCTGGTAACGCCATTGGCAATGAACAGCGGCAGCGAAATCTCCTGAGCCAACGGAAACCAATCGCCAAACACCAGATGCACGTGCATGTCCCACAAGCCGGGAATCAGATAGCCGCCTTTGGCGTTCACCGTTGGCGCGTTGCGCGGATAGCGCGTGCCCTTCGAACCCACGGTCGTAATGCGGTTCCGCTCGATCACCACCACCTGGTCTGGCCGCACTTCCCCTGTGCGCACGTCGATCACATTAACGTCGGTGATCACCAGCGTTTCTTCCAAATTCCAGTGCTGCTGCGCACAAAGCGGCGCCGCGCTCAGGAACAGGCCGAACAACAGCAATAAGAGGTTAGTCGCGAATTGTGTAAAGAAGCGCAGGCGAGGGCTCATGAAGCGAATTGTAGCAAGATAAACTACACCGAAGACCACAATCCCGATCTCTTTACTCTTCAATGTAGCGCTGACTTCTATGTCAGCCCACCCGCAACCGCGGGATGTTTCATGCTGCGAAACGCGGCGTACAGCAGAAAAAACCCAGCCCCAAGAAGAAATGGCGAACTATACACGCCGGGTATGCACCGATGGAAATAGATCGAACTGGAAATGTGCAACGCGGCATTGAAAACGCCAACGATGAGCCCGAGAGGCACTGCGATCAAGCGCAGTGCTCGATTGCCGCGGAAGGCGAATGGCGAAAGCACCAACAGCAGCACAATGCCGCCAATCAAGCCGGTAAGCCACATCGCAAAAGTGAATGTCGGAATAGGAAGAAACGCCAGCCGCACGCGAATGGCATGAACCGATACATTGTAGGTGGTCAGGAAATCGTGGGTGGCTTCGTCGGTCACGTGTAGAGCAACGCCTAAGGCGAACAGTAACCACGCAATACCGAAGCGGCGGTAGTCGCGCGCAAATTCCATGAGGGGTGCGCAGGGGCGGTGCGATCACAGTCTACGCCGAATCAATGAGTGTGGCGACCGGATCTGCCCTACGAGATCGGCAACCTCGCGCTATTCTCCGAACCTATGGTTCACGGGATGAGGCGTAGGAACGCCGTACTGTAGCCCTTGAGCGTAACGGTGAGTTTCGCAGAGGGCGAGAGGGTCACCGGCTGCGGACCTTTCGTCAGGTCGGTGTCGCTCTGCAAATTCGTTTGCGTGACGGAGGAATAGTTGCGTAGCGCGCTCACATCCACGATGACGGTCCGCGGATCGCCCGGCCCATTGTTATCCGAGGAAGAGTGAACCGCGCGATCCGTGATCATAATTACGTAGGAACCATCCGGATTTTTGGTGGCCAGCGATTCCATGGAGGAATTGTCACTGGACTCGAGCGCTAGAATCGCAGGCGAGGCTGAAGAGCTGACGGGAAACATCTGCGACAAAGTGAAATCGACCCAGTAGGAAAGATATTTGTTGCCAGTGGTGTAATCGACTTCGGAATACTGTGTGTCGGCCCCGTAATCCCAATGATAAAGAGCCTGGTTGCCGGCCTTGCCGAGTTGCGAAAAAACGTAAGGACGCCACGCCGCAAAGAAAGCGGTGGTGCCACGTGTGTCCGGAACGAACGCCTGTCCGGGATTACAGTTGCTGATGCCATTGCCGGCGGAGTAGTCGGCATTGACGTTGTTTTCTGTCACCCACACCGGCACGTTGGCCAGATCGCTACGCAAAGCAAGCTGCTGCCGGAAATATCGCACGTCGCTGACAAAACCGGTAATGGTGGAGAAAAGCACCACGTCGGTGTCCTTCTGATTGCATGACGAATAGAAATGCGTGGACGCGACGTCGACCTGTGCGTTCACTCCCCCTGAGGCCGGCGCGGCAACAAAAGTCGGCAGATTATTCCGCGGATCGCCAACCTGGTAGTCGTAATCCGCAAGCTCCAGCGCAGAGAATTTGAGCGTGGGATCGACGGCAAGCATGGCCGGAACAACCGCATCGTACAACTGAACGTATTCGGAAGCCGTCAGTCCGTTGATGTTGTACTCGTTGAAGATGCCCCACCACGTTATGGGATGGGAGCTGGCTGACTTAAATGTCTGGCCGCCCCACGTGAAGCCGCCCTTGTTGTAGTAGCGCACAAGATTCGCGCAATACGAGGCCATTGTTCCCAGGTTCGCCGTATTCACGATCAGGTGGCCCGAAGAATCCACAAGTCCGGGAAACCCAGGCGTCACGGCGATCTGGAATTCTGGGCTGTGATCCGTAACGGACAGCACCGGCTGCACAATGGCATCCAGCTTGGTGAAGTCCCAGTCTGTGGCCAGCTGCGGATTTGAATTGGCCTTCCACGGCACGGCCTGCGAAATCCCTTGAATGCGAATGTGTTGAGAACCGAGCGTGTTCAGCTGCGCCGGTTCAATCGCCGCGTGATTCTGGAAGAACTGATAGTCCCACTCCGCAGGCTGGAAAGAAGTGGACATAAACTGCTTCAGCTGCCCATTGATTCCAAGAGACGAGTCAACCGCCGAGGAAACGACGGTCGTGGGAGCGACGACAATCGTGACATCCTTGGATGCGCTCGAGCCACCTGAAGTGCACAGCACTTGCACGGAGTAACTGCCGGGAGCCGCATTGGGTGACGCAACGAAATTGATCGTCGCGGTGCTCGACGCAGCCGGCTGCGTGATTTGTGCGGTCACGCCCGTGGGCATGTTGACCAGCGCGATGGATGAACTCGCGGGCGCTCCGCTTATGGTGACGATCAGCGCACCCGGATTGCCGTCTTGGGTCGTGATCACGATTGTAGTCGAGAAACCCAAAAATAAACCACTGGTGCCAACGATCGCGATCGTGGAATTGCAGGCGGTCAGCACATAGGAAAGCAGCACCATTGTCAGAAGACGAGGCACAGCAGCGCGCACAATAGAAACTCCTTGGCCTGGAGCGAGTTGCCTGCGGAAGACTTATGAATAAGGATAGCACCACAAGCGGCACCGACGGTGCGTCAGCGTCAGTTGTGTAGCGGACGCCTTCTGAGGCGGCGCTTTTAATCCCGCAGACAACGAAGGGTGCCATGTTAATGTTATCTAGACTTGACATACATATAACTATGCGCTTAGGCTCACTGCAGCATGGAGCTGCAAGCTTCCCTCCCCTGGCTGGCGTTGACCATGACGCCGGGCATCGCGGCCCGGTTGTCTGCGCGATTGCTGCGCGAATTTGGTTCGCCCGACGGCGTATTTCACGCTTCGCTGACACGTCTGGAAAGCTGTAACCTGCCCGCGCCAGTGGCCCAGGCCATTTTCAAGAAACAGAACTTCTGGCGAGCAGAAAAAGAATTGGATGCCGCGCGCCGCGTCGGCTGCAAACTGGTGAACTGGACGGAGCCGGAATATCCGCAATCCCTCCTGCAGATTTACGATCCGCCCGTGGTCCTCTATGTCCGCGGCGACGCCAGCATCCTGAACGGGCCGAGCCTCGCCATCGTGGGCACGCGGCGCCCAACGGTCTATGGAACGCAAATGGCGGACCGCATGGGGCGCGATCTGGCGTCTCGCGGACTGGCCATCATAAGCGGGCTGGCTCGCGGCGTGGACGCTATTGCCCATCAGGGCGCGACGGCGGTTGGCGGGCGCGCCATCGGGGTACTGGGCACCGGAATCGACGTGTGTTATCCCAAAGAGAATAAGAAACTCTTTGAGAAGGTGCTGGAGCGCGGAGCCATCGTCAGCGAGTTCCCCATTGGCAGCCATCCCGCCCCGGAAAACTTCCCGGTCAGAAACCGCATCATCGCCGGAATGCCGATTGGCGTCATCATTGTCGAGGGCAAGCAATACAGCGGCTCGCTGATCACCGCACGGCTGGCCATGGAGTTTGGGCGCGAAGTATTCGGCGTGCCTGGCAACGTGACGCAAGAGGTAAGCTTTGCGCCGAACCTGCTGATTAAGCAGGGAGCCAAGCTGGTCACCAATGCGGAAGATGTGATTGAGGAGCTGCCGACTCCGGTTCGAGCAGCTTTGGTTCAGATTGAGGCTGTTGAGTCCGAGCAGCGCAATCTACTCGTCGCGGATGGGCTAAGTCCATCAGAAAAAAAGATTTACGAGCTGCTCAGCGCGGAAGAATCGCGCCCCATTGATAGCCTGGTGGAAGCCAGTGGGTTGAATTCCAGCGAAGTTCTGGCTACGCTGTTTACTCTGGAGATCAAAGGCATTGTGCGGCAGTTGCCGGGAAAACAGTTTAATAAGGTACTGTTGTAAGCGTTGAAGTTAGATCCCCAACGGATGCCGGATGCATCCGAACGTCGCTGCGACGCATCAAGAACCAGACGAAGAGAGAAAGACGCCGGAGACAGATAAGGTAGCGAGAAGGACACACACCGCCCTGCTGGCCCTTCCAGAAGAGTGATCCGGGGTTACAAAGGAAATCATGGCTAGGTCATTGGTAATCGTCGAGTCGCCGGCCAAGGCGAAGACGATCAACAAATATTTGGGAAAGAACTACACGGTCAAGGCCTCCATCGGGCACGTGATGGACCTGCCGAAAAAGACCATCGGTATTCGTTTGCCCGACGACGACGAGAAACCCAAGAAGAAGAAAAAGAAGAAGGGCGCAAAGGCTGCGGCTCCAAAGCCGCCTCGCAAGCCGGTGACGCTCGACGACCCGAAGATCTTCGAGCCCACCCTGCAGATCATCCCAGGCAAAGGCAAAGTCATTAATGATTTGCGCAAGTCCGCGAGCACGGCGGACGCAGTCTATCTGGCGGGCGACCCGGATCGTGAAGGAGAAGCGATATCCGCCCACCTGGCCATGGTGCTGTCGAAGCCCGCAAAGTTTCTGATTCCCGAGGACGATGAAGTTAGCGCCAAGAATGGCAAGAATGGGAAAAATGGGAAGAATGAAGCCGACGAGAAGACCGACGCAAAGGCGGAAGTGAAGCCCGGCAAGGCTTTAACTGTCAAGGGCAAAGCCAAGCCCGCAAAGAAAGAAAAAGACGAAATCAGCATCGAGCCCATCGATCCCAAGAAAATCTTTCGTGTGACGTTCAACGAGATTACGCCGAAGGCCATTCGCGCTGCGTTTGAGAAACCTCGGCAAGTCGATGCGCAGCTCGTGGATGCACAGCAGGCACGGCGCGTGCTGGACCGCATCGTGGGCTACAAGATTTCGCCCCTGTTGTGGGACAAGGTACGCCGGGGATTAAGCGCCGGGCGTGTACAAACCGTGGCGCTGAGGCTGATTGTGGAACGCGAGCAGGAAATTCGCGCGTTTGTTCCTCAGGAGTATTGGACCATCCACGCGATGCTGGATGCGGGCGAACCGCCAATTTTCGAAGCCAAGTTGTCCAAGTACAAGGGCGAGGATATCGAGGTCAAGAATCAAGAAGCGGCTGACGCGGTTGTCGCCGCAGTGAGTAAGGCGAAATGGCAAGTGGCCGGCGTCGCGCAAAAGGAAAAGCGTCGCAACGCGCCGCCGCCGTTCACAACCTCCAAGCTGCAGCAGGCCGCCTACAACCGGCTGCGCTACACGGCCAAGCGCACCATGGCGCTGGCGCAGCGCTTGTATGAAGGCGTGGAACTCGGCGAAGAAGGATCAGTGGCGCTGATTACCTATATGCGTACGGATTCCGTGCAAGTCTCCAACGATGCGCTGGAACAAGTCCGTCAACTGATTCCCGAGCGATTTGGAAGCGACTACCTGCCCGAAAAGCCCAACTTTTACAAGTCAAAGAAAGACGCACAAGGAGCGCACGAAGCCATCCGTCCAACGGATGTTTCGCGCACACCGGAAGATGTGCGGAAATACCTCCAAGACGATGTATTTAAGCTGTACCAACTGATCTGGCAGAGATTTGTGGCTTCGCAGATGTTGCCGGCCGTGTTCGACCAGACCTCTATCGACATCACTGCGGCGGATTACACATTCCGCGCCACTGGCTCGGTGATGAAGTTCGACGGCTACCTGAAGGTCTACCAGATTCCGGTGGCCAACGCGGACCGCGAAGACGACGAAAAGGATGATGAAGGCGAAGGCAAGTCCCTGCCGCGTGTCACCGAGGGACAAACCTTGAAGCTGGACTCAATCCGGCCCGACCAGCACTTCACGGAGCCGCCTCCACGCTATACGGAAGCGACCCTGGTAAAGGAATTGGAAGAGGATGGCATCGGCAGGCCGTCAACCTATGCTTCCATTATCTCGACAATCGTCGAACGCGAGTACGTGAAGAAGGATCAGGGGCGTTTCACGCCGACAATGCTCGGCGAGCGTGTATGCGTTCTGCTCATCAAGAGTTTTGAAGATGTGTTCGACGTGAAATTCACTGCCAGGCTGGAAGAAGAGTTGGACGACATCGAAGAAGGCAAGCTGCCGTGGCGGGAATCGGTGCGCGAGTTCTGGGAAAAGTTTGTCGTCGACCTCGATAAGGCCGGCGACGAAATGATTTCGTACAAGGCGGGAATACCGACGGGCAAGAAGTGCGAGAAGTGCGGCCAGGGCGAACTGCTGGAGCGCATCAGTCGGCACGGCTTTTTCCTGGGCTGTTCGCGATATCCGGAATGCGATTTCATCCAGGACATGTCCGAAGAGATTCCGGAGGACGCCGAGAATAAGGTTGAGTATTGCGAGAATTGCGGGAAAGAAATGGCGTTGAAGCGCGGCCGGTTTGGCGCGTTCCTGGCTTGCACTGGTTATCCGGACTGCAAGACGACGCGGCGGCTGGTGGCGGGCACGCGAATTGCCCACCAGCCCGATGAACCGCTGGAAGAAAAGTGTACGCTTTGCGGAAACGGCTTGGTGAAGAAGCACGGGCGCTTCGGGACGTTCATCGGCTGCACTGGATATCCGAAATGCAAGTACACGCGGCCCATCACCATGGGAATCAAATGCCCGAAGTGCAATGAAGGCGAGTTTGTGAAGCGCGCCAGCATGGGCAAGGGCGGTCGCGGACGGATGCGCGTGTTCTATGGATGCTCGCGCTATCCCGATTGCGATTTCACCTCCGCCAATATGCCCATCGATCAGCCCTGCCCGAAATGCGGCGCTCCCTTTGTGGTCGAGAAAAAGAGCAAAATTGGCACCGTCTATTCCTGCATTAAAGAAGGATGCGACTGGGAAAAATTGGCGCCGGAAGACAAACCCGCGGAAGCAGCGGGCAAACCCGCGGCGGAAGAATCGCCGGTGGCAGTAAAAGTCTAGGCGATGGATATTCGAGATGCGGCAAGACCGCATCCAGTGACGCGATATTCGAGCAGAAATGAACAAAGTGCGGGAGGACGTGCCGGTTAGGTGTGCCTGAAGGCAAGCCGTGAACGATGCTGAAGCAGACCATCAATAATTTCCTCGAGTACCTCAGGTCGGTGAGAAACTCTTCCCCTCACACCGTAGTCAACTACGGCAAAGATCTGGAGCAGTTCCGCGAATACCTCTCGCCTCCAGGTTCACAAGCGCCCGGTGTTACCAAAATCACTCACCACATGATTCGGGAATTCGTCGGCCATCTGCACGAGCAAGGGCTGCAAAAAAGTTCCATCGCAAGAAAATTGGCGGCGCTGCGATCCTTTTTGAAGTACTGCGTGCGCGAAGGCATTCTGAAGGAGAATCCGGCGCGGCTGGTTCCCACACCAAAACTGCCCAAGCGAATCCCCATGGTCCTCTCAGCGGAGGAGATGAGCCGCTTCCTGGACCAGCTGGCGGGAACGCACAATGAAACGCCACCACGCGGTACGAAAATGCGGGAACAGGCATTGCCGGCAACCGGATCCCCTGCGGGACCACCAAGACTGGAGGATACGTTGCTGTTGCCGCGAGATCGCGCGATTCTGGAATTACTTTACGCGGCGGGTTTGCGCGTAAGCGAACTGACTGGGCTGAATCTGGAAGATATGGACCAGAAAGACCAAATGCTGCGTGTACGTGGCAAAGGAAACAAAGAACGCATCGTCCCGTTCGGCGGAAAAGCCGCGGCAGCCATGCAGCGCTATTGGCCCGTCCGGCAGGAGTTACTACGGGAGTGCGAAGAGCACGGTCGTCGCGCCAGCGTCGACGCTATCTTTTTGAATTACCGCGGACGGCGCCTGACACAGCGCAGTGTAGGCCGAATCGTGAAAAAATATGTGCGGCTCGCCAATATCAATTGGGATTTGCACCCGCATTCCTTAAGACATGCCTTCGCAACCCACCTGCTGGCCGATGGCGCGGATCTGCGCGCAATCCAGGAATTGCTGGGGCACCAATCGCTTTCGACAACCCAGAAATACACGCACGCAACCATCCAGCAATTGATGGACATTTACGACAAATCCCACCCGCACGCGTAGCGCCTTGCCGTGACAACAGGGTGCTTTCATTTGCAACCCGTCCCGTCGTCATCGCATCCGCGCATTTTTCAACATCCAATTCAGGCGATTTCATAGGACACTGATTGGTCCGTATAACATGGGGACTGGCGTGAGTCTGAGTTTCAAATTGACTGTGTTCATCCTGGCGGTGTCGTGGTTCGGCGGGGCCTTCGCCGCGCGGGCCCAGGATAATTACGAGATTCAGGTGTATGGCTCTGAGACAGTGGAAAAAGGCCACACCATGGTCGAATTGCACAGCAACTTTACCGAACAAGGCAACACCACCAGCACCGACGGAACCATTCCCACCAACCACCAGTTGCACGAGACCCTGGAAATTACCCACGGATTCAATGACTGGTTTGAGGTCGGCTTCTATCTCTTTACCTCCGTCCAGAATGGGTATGGATGGGACTATGTGGGCGATCACATCCGGCCGCGCGTCCGGGTACCGCCCCGTTGGCATTGGCCGGTGGGCGTGAGCATCTCACAAGAGTTTGGGTATCAACGAGCCCAGTTTTCGGCCGATACCTGGACGTATGAACTGCGTCCAATCATAGATAAACAGGTGGGCCGCTGGTATTTCGCGTTCAACCCGACCTTCGACAAGTCATTCCACGGGCCGAGCGCGAGCCAGGGCTTCATTTTTTCGCCGGACGCAAAGGTAAGTTATGACTTCACGAAAAAAATCTCGGGCGGAATCGAATATTACGGAGTTTTAGGTCCGACGCAAAGTCTGTATCCTGTTTCCCAACAGGAACAGCAGATTTTCCCGGTGATCGACCTGAATGTTTCGCCCAAATGGGAAATTAACTTTGGCCTCGGAATTGGCGTGACCAGGTCTACGGACCATATCATCACCAAGATGATTTTGGGATATCGGTTTGATTATTGAGCAAGAGCAACTCGGGAGAGACGGATGAAAAAGACAATCGTGGCAGGCTGCTGCCTGGCCGTGGCGTTGGCATGGACAATGGCTACTGGGGCGGCGGAGCCCACCGCCCAGTGGAACGCGCTCGTCGATGAGTATCTGGATAGAGTGTATTTCCCCCTGAACCCAACCACAGCCACGCAGGCCGGCATACACAATTACGATTCCGAAATGGAGGATTATTCGCGCGCAGGCGTGGACGCAGAGGTCAGGAAGTTGCGCGATTTTGCTACGCGTCTCGACCAATTCCCCGACGCCGGGTTGCAACCTGTGGATGCGGCGGACCGCCAAATCCTGCTGGGCACAATACGCAGCGAATTGTTGACGCTGGAAAAGATCCGCCCGCTGGAGAAAAATCCCGACGTCTATTCCGGCGGCGTGACGGCCAGCATCTACGTGCTGATGGTCCGGAAGTTCGCGCCGGTTGACGAACGATTGCGCTGCGCCGTGGCACGCGAGAAAAAGATTCCGGGAATCCTGGCGCTGGCGCGGGGCAACCTGAACAATCCACCCAGGATTTACACCGAGATCGCGATTCAGCAATTGCCCGGCATCATCGCATTTTACGAAAAGGACGTTCCGTTGGCTTTTGCGGACGCCAAAGATCCGGAAGTGAAGTCGGAGTTCGCGAAAAGCAACGCGGAAGTGATGGCGGCGCTAAAAAAATATGAAGAATGGTTGAAGACAGATTTGCTGGCACGCTCGAACGGCGACTTTCGGATTGGCGCCGAGACTTTCTCGAAGAAACTGTTGTACGAAGACATGGTCGATACGCCGCTGGACCGATTGCTGGAAGTTGGAATGGGGGACTTGCAGAAGAACCAGGCGGCGCTGCGAAAAGTGGCGAAAGAGATTGACCCCGGTAAGACTCCCGAACAGGTGATGGCGCAACTGGGCTCAATGCATCCCGCCCCAGACAAGTTGATGCAAACGTTTCGTGGAACGTTCGACGGGCTGATCTCGTTTATCCAGCAGAAATACATCATCACCATCCCGAGCCCGGCGCGGCCCATCGTTCAGGAAACTCCGCCCTTTGAGCGGGCAACCACGACGGCATCGATGGACACGCCCGGACCGTTTGAGACCAAAGCCACGGAAGCGTACTTCAACGTAACACTGCCGGCTTCGGGAGACAGTGCGGCGGACGTGGCGAGCCTTATGGAAGGCTTCAACATTGGCACCATCGTAAGCACGTCGACGCACGAAACCTTTCCGGGACATTTCATGCAGTATTTATGGACGGAACGGGCGCCAACAAAGGTGCGGAAGACGTTCTATGCGAATACCAATGGGGAGGGGTGGGCGCACTACTGCGAACAAATGATGCTGGATGAGGGGTATGGACAACCGGGAACCGGCGCGAAGGATGCGCTGGAGGCGAAATACATTCGGCTGGGACAATTGCAGGATGCCCTGCTGCGCGATGCGCGGTTCGTCGTGGGGATCAAGATGCATACGGGGAAGATGAGTTTCGACGAAGCCAAACAATTCTTCGTAAAAGAGGGCTTTCAGACCGCGAAGATCGCAGAAATCGAATCGAAGCGCGGAACCTCTGATCCCACCTATCTCTACTACACGCTGGGAAAATTGCAGATACTAAAGTTGCGAGAAGACTATAAGAAAAAAGTGGGCGCTGCGTTCGTGCTGGGGAAATTTCACGACGAGTTCATGGGGCAAGGCGAGCCTCCCATCGCAGTGGTTAGGAAGGCGATGCTGGGAGACGATTCGCCGGTGTTGTGAGGCGACACCCTAAGCGCGAGGCCGCAAATCGAAGAATCGCTTTAGTCTCAGGAATGGTTTTTCCAGGAAGGCATAGGAAATCGCCGCCAGCCCGTAGCTTGCAACCAGAACCATCAATATGGACACAAAGGGATGACGGTCTGCGTGCATTTCCTTGCTGATATCTAGCGGTATTTTGTGAAGCAGATACAAGCCGTAGCTGATCGTCCCGGTGTAGGTGAGGAATCGATTCCGGAAGAACGTCTGAACCCACTTTCCCGGACTAAACAGCGATAAGTACACAAGTGAAACCGAGGCGAGGGAAGTCATCGAGAATGCAATCCAGCGTACTTGTTGATTTTCCGCAAGAATCGCCAGGCAAGCCGCAGTCAAGAACGCCGCCCACGCAAGTTTGACGTACTTAGCGGGCACTAAGCTCTCCGAACGCAGCACGACGGCAAGAAGCGCTCCCGCCATCAGGCCATCCAACCGGCAGAAAAAGTTGGAATAGATATTGACGTTGTGCCCCACCAGGAAATAGCGCAGCACCGGTGACGCCAGGATAACAAACACCGCGATTCGTTTAATCTGCGTCGCGGAACAATAGCGCACCACCAATGGCCAGACCAAATAAAACTGTTCCTCGATCGCCAGCGACCACGTGACTCCCAAAGCGCCGGCCGCTTCCGCCGGAACCGCTACCAGGAAGTTCTGCAAAAAAATCGGGTAAGCCCACCAGGGAGAGGACCGTTCAAAAATGTCGCGCGCGTCGGAGGGATGCAGATGCGGAACGATCAGGAACATGAAAATGAGCAAACTGTAGTACAGGGGCCAAATCCGCAGGCACCGGCGAGCGTAGAAATTCTTGAAGTAGGATTCGGACTGCTTGGCGTCCAGCAAAATCCCGGTGATCAAGAAGCCGGACAGCACAAAGAATAGGTCTACACCCATCCATCCATAAGTGGAGATTGCTTCCAGGTGCAGCGCAGGAAATGAGTCGGTATTGTGAATCAGCACCAGAAGGATGGCTATACCGCGGACGGCGTCGAGTTGCGGAATTTTCTGGGTCATCGTGTGACAAAGCAATCGCCGGCGATGGTTTCCTATTGTAAGGGAAAGCCGGCCATAATTCGCCGACTTCATTAGTCGCTCAGTCTGATTGACACCATTTTTGTTTTGAAAAATAGGTCAGCTTGCTTTGGCGAAGCGCAGGGCGACCGAGTCAATACAATAGCGGAGATGTGTGGGCGGAGGTCCGTCGTCGAAGACATGTCCGAGGTGGGCGTCACAGCGGTTGCAAGAAACTTCGGTGCGCACCATTCCGAGGCTGCTGTCGATAGTCTCGCGAACATTCTCCTTGGCGATTGGCGCCCAGAAACTGGGCCATCCAGTCCCGGAGTGAAACTTAGTGCCGGAATCAAACAAAGCGGTGTCGCAACAGATGCACCGGAACACGCCTTTTTGCTGCCCATTCGGATCGTCGTTGGTATAAGGACGTTCGGTGGCGGCGTGACGAGTCACCGCGAAGGAATCCGGCGAGAGCTGCTTTTTCCACTCGGCTTCCGTTTTCACAATCCGGTCCACAGTGACGGTGGAGATTCGTTTGCCGTCATCCGTAAATTCGACGATGGTGACGGAAGTCGAAAGCCCTGCGGACTCCACGTCCGCGTGAAGCGGCTGATTTCGCTCGGTAAAGCGCCAGGCGAGCAAGACTCCTGCTGCCACGGAGCCCGCCAGAAAAGAACGGCGACCAAGGATCGCGGTTGGCGTTTTATCTTTTTCGTTCAGGGTGAACATGTTGGGCCTGATACTTAGAGTCGGTCGGATGCCGAAAGTTACACATCGCAAAACCCGCGACCCCTGTGGATTCGGGCGCTGATAGTTTGCTAGTCTTTTTGGCTTCGGATGTGCTTAATCGGATGTAACTACCGTCACGAGGAGTCAAATGACAATCCCGAACGGCACAGAGTCGGCACGCCCTTTCCTCCCCGCGAAGGACTTTGAGACCAGTAAGTCGTTTTATGAAACGCTCGGCTTCAAGAAGCTGCTGGACGGCGATGTGGCGATCTTTGGCATTGGCGCAAGCGCATTTATCTTGACGCGCCGCTATGAGCAGGAGTGGGCCGGAAATTTCATGATGCAGTTGATGGTCGACGATCTCGATGCCTGGTGGGCACACATCCAGGCGCTCGATTTGCCGCGTTCCTTTGCGGTAATGAAGCCGAAACCTCCCGCGATGCAACCGTGGGGACTTCGTGTCGCCTATCTATGCGACCCGTCCGGCGTCCTCTGGCACGTAGCGCAACGCAGAGAAAACGCGCCTTCAGATTAGGACGTAGGGTGACAGGACAGTTTCACGTTGCCGTTAGGGGTGGCAGAATTATGGAGCTAAGACACCACAGATTTCTGCGCGTTGACGATATTGCGCAGGAACCCGTATAATAGTGGTTTGTCTATAGCTTTGGAGGACCGATGTACGCCGTCATACAGACCGGGGGAAAGCAATATCGTGTCGCACCCGGCGACACCATCCGCATAGAGCGGGTCAAGGGTGATGTGGGCGAGCAGGTGAAGTTTGGGACCGTGCTGGCAGTGCACACCGATGACAAGAAGATATTGGCGGGAACGGACGCGGGACAGGCCAGCGTAACCGGCAAGATCGTAGAACAGGGCCGGGCCAAGAAGCTGACCGTTCTGAAGTTCAAGAAAACCAACCAATACAAGATTCAGCGAGGCCACCGGCAGAATTACACCGCCGTACAGGTCAGCGAGATCAAGCTGTAAGAGACCGGTCTACAAACCGATCACGATAAAGCGAAAGGGATTGCGTCATGGCACATAAGAAGGGTGGCGGCTCGTCAACAAACGGCCGCGATTCACACGGGCAAAGGCTGGGAGTCAAGCGGTTTGGCGGACAACTGGTGAATGCCGGCACGATTCTGGTACGGCAGCGCGGAACCAGGCACCAGGCCGGCGAAAACGTAGCGCAGGGCAAGGACGACACCTTGTTCGCTCTGGTGAAAGGCTACGTGAAGTTCGAGGATAAGGGCAACCGCGGGCGCTTTATCAGCGTGATGCCGGCGGAGCAGGCCAAGGCCGCGAACTAAGCCTTAGGCATTGCGTTCGACACAGCCTGGGAGCCATATTGAAGGGCGGAAACACTCCGCCCTTTTTTCCTTTGCGATGAAGATGCGACTGCATTTCTTGTTGCTGAGCACCCTCGCAGTGAACGTGTGCTTGAAGACGGATCGAGGATGAAGCGTGTTTGTTGACGAAGCAAAAATTTATGTGAAGGCCGGTGACGGCGGAAACGGATGCGTGGCGTTTCGGCGGGAGAAGTATGTGCCGCGGGGCGGTCCATCGGGCGGAGATGGCGGCGTCGGGGGAAGCATCTACCTTGAAGCGAACATGAACGACAATACGCTGCTGCGTTACCGCTACAACCGGGAATTCAAGGCCGATCGCGGAAGGCACGGCGAAGGCTCGAATTGCACCGGAGTGTCTGGCGACGACACGATCCTGAAAGTGCCGGTCGGCACGCTGGTGTTCGACGAAGAAGGCGAAGAGTTGCTGGCGGATTTGAAGAAGCCGGGGCAACGCGTCCTGGTGGCGCAGGGCGGGCGCGGCGGACGCGGCAATCAGCACTTTGCAAAACCGTGGCATCAGGCGCCCAGGGAAAAGGAAGAAGGGCAACCGGGAGAAGAACGGCATTTGCGGCTGGAACTGAAGCTGCTCGCGGATGTAGGCCTGGTAGGATTTCCGAACGCGGGAAAATCCACGCTGATCTCCGTGATCAGCGCGGCCCGTCCGAAAATTGCCAATTATCCCTTCACGACCTTGCAGCCGAATCTGGGTGTTGTCAACGTGGACGGCGGGACCGGCGGTCACGGCACGGAATTAGGTCGAACATTTGTTGTGGCGGATTTGCCTGGTCTGATTGAAGGAGCAAGCCAAGGGGCCGGGCTGGGCATCCGTTTCCTGCGGCACGTGGAGCGCACACGATTGCTGGTGCACCTGATCGATACAAGCGACGCGACGGACGAGGACCCGGTGAAGGCGTTCCAGATTATCAATGCGGAGTTGGCCGCGTTCAGCGCGGGACTGATGGAAAAGCCGATGATCGTGGTGGCCAGCAAGCTGGACGCAACGCCCGACCGGTCGCGGCTGGATGAACTGCAACAGTTCTGCAAGAAAAAGGGATTGGAGTTTCACGCCATTTCCGCGGCCACCGGCGAGGGCGTCAAGGAATTGATGAAGGGCATGGCCGACGCGCTGGACAAGATTCCGCGAGAGGAGGTGGAAGAGGCCAGCGACGAGGATGAGGAAGTGCCGTCCGAGGAGATTGATGCCATTGAATCTGAGGCCGCAGCCGCAGATGACCCCGACGAGAACGACGCAGACTCTTCCACGGTAAAGGATTCGTGAGAGAATTGGGCGACACACACTGGGAGGCTCGTTGACGACCGCGCAAGCGCACCGCACGGCGGCCAAACATCATCCAAGGCGCATTGCCATTTTTGGCGGCTCCTTTGACCCCATCCATTCTGGACACCTGGCAGTGGCCCGCGCGGCCGACCGCCGCTTCAATTTCGACGAAATTCACTTCATCGCTGCCAGCCGGCCACCTCACAAACTGAAGCAGCATCTGGCGCCGTTTCCCCACCGCTTCGCCATGGTGGCGCTGGCCTGTTCGGAGCACCCTCATTTCGTACCCTCACTGGCAGAGGCGGGGGAGGACTTTAGCGGCTCGCAATTACACTATTCAGTGGATACCGTCCGGTACTTCCGTCATGCTTATCATGAACAAGGTGACCGGATATTCTTCATTATCGGCGCAGACGCCTTCCTGGATATTCCGATGTGGAAGGAGTACGAAACGCTCTTAGGGCTGTGCGATTTCGTGATTGCGAACCGGCCGGGCATCCGGCTGGAGGCTCTGCGGCTGGTGATTCCACCCGATCTGCACGGGCGGCCGGACGCAAAACGCGACAAGGAATCCGACGCTATCGGCCCCGGAACACCGATTGTGGGGCGGCTGCATCAAACAACTGTGTACCTTCTGGAAAACGTAGCCAGCGAAGTGAGCGCCACGGATATTCGGAAGAAGGCCAATCGCGGACACTCGATTCATGGGCTTGTATCCGCCAGAGTGGAGGAATACATTTTGAAACAGGGCTTGTACCGGTGAATTTGGAAAAACTACCCCAGGGAGTGCGGCTGGCTGTGGAAGCCGCGCAGAACAAGAAAGCTGGCGGCATCACCGTCCTGAATCTGGAGGGGCTGGGAGCGTTCACAGAGTATTTCGTGATTTGTACCGGCTACAGCACGCCGCAGATTCAAGCCATCTGTAACGAGGTGGAAGAGCTGCTGTACCAGGAATTAAAGCGCACGCCGCAGCACCGCGAGGGACACCGCTCGGCGGAATGGGCGCTGCTGGATTTTGGCGGATTGATCGTTCACGTTTTTGGCGAGCAGGCACGACGGTATTACGATTTGGAGAGGTTGTGGAGAGCCGCTCCCAAGCTTGAGATTCCCGACGCAGAGGGACAAAGCGCGGGAGAGCTTTCCGAGAAAGTAAGCTAGGCCCAGCCCGGAAACGCTGCCTCCGGGAAACGCAGGCGGCTGGAGAAGTCCAGCAACATGACTACAGAGCGATTGCCCTGGATCGGTGAAGATCCGGCGTCGCAGCGTCTCTTCGAACTCGCGCAGCAGATCGCCCCAGTTCCCACGACGATCCTTATCACCGGAGAGAGCGGCACCGGCAAAGAATACTTGGCGCGGCTGATTCACGAAATCGGCCCACGACGCGATTCCCCCTATTTGCGAGTCGATTGCGCAGGGCGGCCTGCGGACCTGGCGGAAAGTGACATTTTCGGCCACGAACGCGGTGCGTTTCCCAGCGCCCAAGACCGGAAAATCGGCCAACTGGAGATGGCAGGAAAGGGCACGGTTGTCCTGGATGGAGTGGCGTCGTTGACACCAGGAGCGCAAACGAAGCTGTTGCGCGTGCTGCAGGACCAGTCCATGGAACGAATCGGCAGCAAGGAAACGCAAAAGGTGGAAGCGCGTGTGATCGCCCTGACCAACGCTGACATGGCCACGGCCGTAAAGGAAGGACGATTCCGCGAAGAATTGTATTACCGGCTGGACGTTGTAAAAATCTGGGTGCCGCCCCTGCGCGAGAGGCGCGCCAGCATTTTGCCACTGGCGGAATTCTTTCTGGCAGCCATGCGCACCAAGCACGGGAAACCCAAAGCAAAGCTGAGTGACAACGCCCGGCGACTGCTACAGGGATATCGATGGCCGGGCAATGTGCGAGAACTGCAAATGGCAGTAGAGCGCGCGGTAATTACGGGCAGGGGAGAGCTCCTGGAAGTGGAGGATTTTCCTAACGAGGTGCTCACCAGTTCCAACAAGGGCGAGCAAGAATCGCGGCTGCGTTCGCTGGAAGACATCGAGCGCGAAGCCATCGTGCAAACTCTGGAAGTGATGGGACAACAGATCGGGCGCTCCGCAGAGATTCTGGGAATCAGCAGAAAGACCTTGCTGGAGAAACGCAAAAAATACGGCTTGGTGCCGGAGCCATCCCAAGCCGAGGTCAGCGGCAACGGGTCGTCGCCAAACACTCTGAGGCGCGGCCAAGCGGGCGGCGGCTAAGATTCGCGGAATATCGTGTAGCTCGGGCCTTCAGGCCTGAGGTTTTTCCGACCAGCTGCTACGAGCCATACCGTTATCCAACAACTGGAACGTCGGCAAATCAGAGTAAAATTCCAGCATGCGAATTCAGCTGCTGATGCTGGGAAAGACGCGGCGCCCTGAGTTGCGTTCCGTTCTGGATGATTATGTGAAAAGAATCGCCAGGTCGTGGCCGACGGAAATAACCGAGGTACGCGACGGCGGGGCAGCAGTGAAAAAGCTGCAGGCCGACCGCGCGGCTACGGCAGTCCTTATCGATGCTGCAGGCAAGGTCTACGATTCCGTTGCGTTCGCGAAGTGGTTGGGCGAACAGCGCGATCGCGGCACCCGTGAGGTCATTTTCGTGTGCGGCGACGCGGACGGTTTCCCAGAGTTGTTGCGCGAACAAGTACGGCAAAAAGTTTCGTTGAGTGCGATGACCTATTCGCACGAACTGGCGCGCGTGATGCTGGCGGAGCAGATTTACCGCGCGCTGGCCATACTGTCGGGGAGCCCTTATCCGAAATAAAGTCACCGTGGCGGGCCGCAATTTAGCGCGCGCGCGTGTGTTTTACTGTGTTCCGTGGTTGAATGGGCGACGGAGAAAACATGCCGAGACGAATTGAACCCGATCACAACCAGCCGTCCGTGGCCATTGAGATACCGCTGGAGAAACCGCTGCCCGATTACGACCTCGACCAGGTGGAACAGCCAACGCCGCGGGACATCGACGCATTGCTGGTGTCGCAAGGCTTTCGCGATCTTGTGGATGATGCCCGGGGAGTGTTGATGGATTTGGTCGCGCATCCGCCGCCGCTGCGAAATACCAGCCATCTGCAGGATCTGGAATTGACCGAGGTTCCGCATTTCGAGATTACTCAGTTAACCGGCGCGATTTGTCCGGGCGACGAGCTGTACCGGCCTGGGCTGTGGATCGTATTGAAGGACACCAAGCTGCCGCCCAAGAAACCGCTGACCGAAGTGGCGCTGGAGCATGTGCGCGTAATTGTGGATGAGTTTGTAAAGAGGCTGGGATTGTGATGTCAGATCGATCGCCCTTAATCGGGCTTTAGCATGCTCGCCATTGCTGAAACTATTCTCGCAACCTTCGCAATTGAGTGGGCAATTTGGTTCCTCCTAACCCGCTATGTTCGTGATGTGCCGCTTTGCCCAGTGTGCAAGAAACAGTTCACATGGGGACAAATCAGGAACCCATCCGGCGGCCACGGCCCAAGCCGGCCCGCGACCTTCCCTTGCCCCCATTGCAAACAAACGATTGGCGTTCCGAGCTGGCGGAGGGGCTTTGCAAAGGTATTTTATTTAGCGTCCCTGGTTGCATTCCTTTTCATCTTTTCTGGCCTACTTCCTTCAGACGATCCCAAGGAACTTTTCTTGGGACTTGTTGGTGCCGCTTTTGCGTCTCTCGGTCTTCTCGGTATCGAAGCTGTCTAGCTTGACGTTTAGCTATCAACTCCGCACACTGGATTTCATTCACGACATCCGCAAACCACCGCACTGAGGTTCAGAGGAATGCCGGAAGGAAAAGGGTTGCTGATTGTTTATACCGGGCCGGGCAAGGGCAAAACCACTTGCGCCCTGGGCACGGCGTTTCGCGCGGTGGGGCAGGGTTTACGCGTGCTGATGGTGCAGTTCATCAAGGGCTCATGGCATTATGGCGAGCTAGACGCAGCGAAGATGCTGGGAGACGACAAATTTGAGATTCGCCCGATGGGCCGCGGCTTCGTGAAGGTAGGCGGAGCGGAGACAGATCCGGAAGATATTCGTCTGGCCGAAGAATGCTGGGAATCGGGGCGTGTGGCAATTTATAGCGGCAAGTACGACTTGGTGGTGCTCGACGAGATCAATTACACCATCAGCTACAAAATGTTGGACGCGGCAAAAGTGGCAGAGGCGCTGAAGGCGCGGCCGGAGCAGGTGCACGTCATCTGCACGGGTCGCAATGCTCATCCGTTACTGGTGGAGCAAGCCGACCTGGTGACGGAGATGAAAGAAGTGAAACACCCATACACGAAGGGTATACTGGCACAACGGGGAATCGATTATTGAGCATCAGCGGCTTGGAATGCGCTCGTGTCAAATGTCATTAGTGACCAAATATTGACCGGATATCAGGGATCAGGAAGCAACGTGAAACGGCGCCCGCTTACCACGCGAATTGGCAAGTCTCACTTAGAACTGATAACTTAGAACTGAAAACTTCTATGTCATGGTTTAAACGAGAGAAGAAATCGATTGACCAGGCAACGCCGCCTGAAGAACGGCGTGTGCGCACCGAAGGATTGTGGGTGAAGTGCGAAGGGTGCCGCGCTATCGTCTTCCGCAAGGATCTGGAAGAAAACCTGCTGGTCTGCCCCAAGTGCCAATTCCATTTTAAGATGAATTCCAAGCAGCGGTTGGCATTGCTCTTGGACGGGCACTGGACCGAGCACGACGCGGGGATGGTGTCGACGGATCCACTCAAATTCGTCGATACCAAGGCGTACGCCAAGCGAATCAAGGACGCGCAGAAAAAACTGGGCATGAACGACGCCATCATCACGGCAGAAGGCCAGCTGAATGGCCGGCCGGTGATCTGCTGCGCGATGGAGTTTGGATTTATCGGCGGCTCGATGGGAGCAGTAGTCGGTGAAAAAGTGACGCGCGCGATCGAGATGGCCATCGCCACGCGACAGCCGTTGATCGTCGTGTCCTGCTCGGGCGGCGCGCGCATGATGGAAGGCACCATCAGCTTGATGCAGCTCGCAAAAGTGTCGGCGGCGCTGGCGCGGCTGGATGAGGCCAAGTTGCCCTACATTTCGGTGCTGACGGACCCCACGACCGGCGGGGTAACCGCAAGTTTTGCGATGTTGGGCGACCTGAATATCGGCGAACCGGGCGCGCTGATCGGATTTGCCGGGCCCCGCGTGATCGAACAGACCATCCGCCAGAAACTTCCGGAAGGATTTCAGCGGTCGGAATTCCTGCTGGAACACGGATTCCTCGACGCGGTGGTGCAGCGCAAGGATCTGAAGGGCTTCATCGCCAACGTGCTCGACTTGCTGATGAACTGAAATGAATTACGAGAGCGCGGTCCGGTATCTGCTGACACTTGGACGCGAACTGGCCGCTCCCACGCAGGCGGCTGCGGCAAAATTCAATCTGGAAAATATAACGGTGTTGATGGAGCGGCTGGGCCGCCCGGATCGCGCATATCCATCCGTCCATATTGCGGGAACAAATGGCAAGGGCTCGACGGCCGCGTTTCTGGAAGCGATCCTGCGCGACGCGGGATTTCGCACCGGTCTGAATACTTCTCCGCACCTGGAGAGAATCAACGAACGCATCCGCATCGCCGGCAAGGAGATCAGCGATGAGCGTTTCGCGGAACTTTTCACTCGGATTCTTGCGGTGATTGAGGAACTTCTGGCGGAAGGCAAGCTGAGGGCACACCCCACGTATTTCGAATGTGTGACGGCGCTGGCGTTCGAGGCGTTTGCACGTGAGCGCGTGGAATTTGCAGTTGTGGAGGTGGGGCTGGGAGGGCGCCTGGACGCCACGAATCTTCTGACTCCCGTCGTCTCCGTAATTACGCAAATCGATTTCGACCACGAGAATTTCCTGGGACATTCGTTGCGCGAAATTGCGGGCGAGAAAGCCGGCATCTTGAAGGCCGGTGTGCCGGCGGTGTTTGCGCCGCAGCTTCCGGAGGCCGGCGAAGTGCTTCGGGCCAAAGCGGCGGAACTGCACTGCCAAGTGGTTGAGACCGACAAGACGTTTCAAGTAATTCGCGAAGAAATGGAAAACGGGTGCATCCGCGCCGAGATCGAGGAGCGCGCCACGGGAAGGAGGATGGCACTCGCGCCGCAGCTTTCAGGGCACTTCCAACTGCAGAACGCGTTGAACGCCGTGGCGGCAGCAACCGTCCTACAGCAGAGGAACTACCGCATCAGCGATGAAAATATCGTCAACGGGATCGCCGCAGCGCGATGGCCGGGCCGTATTGAGAAATTGCAGTCGAACCCCGACGTGTACCTGGACGGGGCGCACAATCCGGGAGCCGCGCGCGAACTGGCTCTGTTCATGGGGGAGAATTTTGCCGGCCGCAGAATTTACTTAATCTATGCGGCAATGCGCGATAAGGCCGTGGACGAAGTGACGGGACTGCTGTTTCCCCACGCGGAAGAAGTGATTTTCACGGAGGCAAAAACGCCGAGAGCAATCAGCGCAGCGCAACTGCAGGAAATTGCCGGACACCACGCGGCGCGTCATTCTGCAGTCCCCGATGCCGAGCAGGCCGTACAGGCGGCGTTGGCCAAGGCACACTCAGGCGACGTGATCGTAATTACAGGGTCGCTGTATCTGGTGGGGCAAGTGCGACAAGCTTGGCGGCAAACGAGAAAAGTCGCTTCGTGCTAGGAATGGCGTAGAATAAGGGCCTATCGCGAACCACAGCCGGCCGGGTGGCCGGCGTTCTCTTTTGTGCGAAAAAGCGAGACAAATGACCAACGATTCAAATCAATCCTCAAAAAAAGACGGCGTATTGGTGGGCGTAATCATGGGCTCCTCCTCCGATTGGGAAACCATGGAGCACGCCGCAAAAACACTCGGCGACCTCGGAGTGCCGTATGAGACTCGAGTGGTTTCCGCGCATCGCACGCCCGATTTGCTGTTCGAGTACGCTTCGCAAGCCGAACAGCGCGGCATGCAGGTGATCATTGCGGGCGCAGGCGGCGCGGCGCACTTGCCGGGGATTGCGGCGGCAAAAACGATACTGCCAATCCTGGGCGTGCCGATCGAATCGAAGGCCTTGAAGGGGCTTGATTCCCTGCTCTCCATTGCGCAAATGCCGGGAGGAATTCCCGTGGGAACCATGGCTATCGGGAAAGCGGGCGCGATCAACGCGGCATTGCTGGCCACGGCGATTCTTGGCGTGAAATACCCGGAGTATCGCGATGCGTTGCGTAAGTTTCGCAAACGGCAAACGGAAAAAGTTTTGGCGAATCCGGATCCGTCCGTTTCCGCCGCGAGCAGCGCAAAAACAGATGCCGACAGTTCACAGGGGAAGAAGCACGCATGACCATTGGGATCCTGGGCGGAGGGCAACTCGGCTACATGCTGGCGCTGGCGGGTTACCCGCTGGGCCTGCACTTCCGGTTTCTCGATCCTTCGCCGGAGGCCCCCGTGGGCCGCATCGCGCACCGCGTCACCGCCGATTATCTGGATGAGCCAGCGCTGGAGAAATTCGCGCACGGACTGGAAGTGGTCACGTACGAATTCGAAAATGTTCCCGTGAACGCCGCACGTTTTCTTTCGGAACGCGCGCCAGTGTATCCGCCGATGTTGGCATTGGAAGAGGCGCAGAACCGGCAACGCGAGAAACGCCTTTTTCAAAAGTTGGGAATACCGACGGCGGACTTTGCCGACATCGAGAAACGCGAGGATCTTGACGAAAGTATCAAGCGCATTGGTCTGCCGGCAATTCTTAAAACTTCGCGCATGGGATACGACGGTAAGGGCCAATGGCGGTTGCGCACGCGCGAGGATGTTGAAAAAGCGCGGCCGAATCTGCCGGACGTGCCCATGATTCTGGAGAAGTTCGTGCCGTTCGAGCGCGAACTGTCGCTGATCGGAATTCGCGGCCGCACAGGCGAGACGGCCTTTTATCCATTGGTAGAGAACCACCACCGCGACGGAATTCTCCGCTTATCGCTGGCGCCCGCTCCGAACCTCACCGATTCTCTCCAGCAATTGGCGGAAGCGTCGATGAAGAAGGTGCTGGAGGAGTTGCAATACGTCGGAGTGTTGTGTATCGAATTTTTCCAGATGCAGGGGAAATTGCTGGCGAATGAAATGGCACCCAGAGTCCACAATTCCGGGCACTGGACCATCGAGGGCGCGGAAACCAGCCAGTTTGAAAACCATCTGCGCGCGATTCTGGGACTGCCGCTGGGCTCGACAGCTACCGAAGGGCACTCGGCGATGGTCAACCTGATCGCAGAAGTTCCGAAGCCCGGGGAAGTGCTGGCGGTTCGCAATGCGCATCTGCATCTCTACGGAAAAGAACCGCGCGAAGGCCGCAAGGTCGGGCACGTGACGGTGCGCGCGGAAACTCCGGAAATGCTTCAACAAAAATTTCGTGAACTGCCGGCGTTCTTCAAGCGGCCCGAATATTGTCTAGAAAAGGCCACGCCGGAAATTCTTGCGAAAAGAGTGTAGCCGACAATGCTAACTAAATGGCTTCAAGCGATTGCGATTGCCGTTGCTGCGGCAGCCGCGCTTGCGTCACCTGCCTTGGCACAACAGACTACCCCGCACGGTTTCGCTGTGAAAAACGGCCATTTCGAACTGGACGGCAAGCCGTTCCAAATCATATCCGGGGAAATCCATTACCAGAGAGTCCCGCGGGTCTACTGGCGGGAGCGCTTTCGAATGGCGAAGGCGATGGGTCTGAATGCCGTCACCACCTACGTCTTCTGGAATGTCCACGAACAGCAGCCGGGTACGTACGATTTTTCCGGAGACAACGACGTCGCTGAATTCATCCGCGAAGCGCAGCAGGAAGGGCTATATGTGGTCCTGCGTCCGGGGCCGTACGTGTGCGCGGAGTGGGAATTTGGCGGCTACCCGGCGTGGCTGCTGAAAGACCATTCTCTGGTTTTGCGCAGCAATGATCCGAAATATATTGAGCCTGCCGCGCGTTGGTTCAAGCGTCTGGGTCAGGAGTTGGCGCCACTGCAAGTCGGTAATGGCGGTCCAATCATTCTCGTGCAAGTGGAAAATGAATATGGCTCCTTCGACAACGACCATTCCTACATGGAAAAAATCCGCAGCATGCTGGTGGACGCGGGATTCACCAAATCTCAGTTGTACACCGCGGACGGCGCCGAAGAGGTTCCAGCCGGCTCCCTTCCCGATCTGCCGGTGGGCATCAACTTTGGCGGTGCAGACGCGGGTGCGGCCCAGAAAGAATTCGCAATACTGAAGAAGGTCCGGCCGAATGGCCCATTCTTCAACAGCGAATACTGGGATGGCTGGTTCGATCACTGGGGCGGCCCACACGCCTCCACAAACGCAACCAACGAAGCGAACAACCTCGACTGGATGCTGAAGCAGGGCTACTCCGTCAGCCTGTACATGTTTCACGGAGGAACCAGCTTTGGCTGGATGAACGGTGCCAACAGCAATGGCAAAAATTATGAGCCCGACGTCACTAGTTACGACTACGATTCGCCTCTCGATGAGAGCGGCCGCCCTTCGCCAAAATTCTCTTTGTTCCGCGAGGTGATCGCGAAGTATACCGGCAAAGTTCCACCGGCCATGCCCGCCGTCGCACCGGCCATGAAGATTCCAGCGTTCAAGCTGGAAGAAAGCGTCGCGCTGTGGAAGGTGCTGCCAGCTCCAGTGCATTCGCAGCAACTGCAGAGCATGGAAGATTTGGACCAGGCATATGGCTACATTCTTTATCGCACGCACTTGAGCGGTCCGACCAAAGGAAATCTCGTTCTCGAAGGGCTACACGACTATGCGCAGGTGTATCTCGATGGAAAGCTCGTGGGTGCGCTGGATCGCCGCCTCGATCAAAAGCAGCTTTCCGTAGAGGTACCGGCTGCCGGCGCGCAACTCGACATCCTGGTGGAGAATACCGGGCGGATTAATTTCAACATTATCCTGCGCAAGGAACGCAAAGGAATCGTGGGGCAAGTTACGCTGGACGGCAAGCCCCTGTCGGGATGGGACATTTATCCCCTGCCGATGGACCAGCCGGGGAAATATTCCTTTGCGAAGACCCCTTGCAAAGGAGCGTGCTTCTATCGCGCCACTTTTCAGGTCAACTTGCCCAAGGACACGTTCCTCGATACCAGCGCGTTCACCAAAGGTGAAGTCTGGCTGAATGGCCATCCACTCGGACGCGTCTGGAATATTGGGCCGCAGAAAACCCTATACGTTCCCGGGCCCTGGCTGCGCAAAGGCGAAAACGAAGTTGTGGTTTTCGATTTGCAGGGCGCCGCCGCCCGTACGTTGGTGGGACGCGACAAGCCGATCCTCGGTGGCAAAGCGGAATAGGTTCTCAGTTGTCAGTTCTAAGTTTTAAGTTGAGCAACCCAGTTAAAAAGACCCTTCTCCGGCCGCGTCGTCGCACCCAATTTCAACGAGTTTCATCCCTGAAGCACCCACGATGGGGACAAGTCACTGACGTGCCCCTTCCCGGGCGCGGTTGCCGCTGGGCTCTGCCGGATGTTAGGATTTGGGGTTCTATGACGCCTGCCAGCCCCAACCTACCTCGGATCGGCATCCCCTGGCGCACCTCTCAGGAAGAGGGCGAGCAGCTCCGCCCTAAGGTCCAGGACTACGAGAACGCGGTCCGGGAAGCCGGGGGCGAGCCCGTGCTGTTGTCCCTACGGGCCGGAGCCAAGCTGAGCGACCACCTAGCGCCCTTGGACGGCTTTGTGCTGCCAGGAAGCCCTGCGGACGTCGAACCGAAGGAATATGGGGCCAGTAACCAAGGAAAGTCGGAGCCCCCGGACCTGCCGCGGGAGTGCACGGATCGGGCGATTCTGGAGCACGCGTTCTCTGAAAAGAAGCCGGTTCTGGCAATTTGCTACGGTTGCCAGCTACTGAACGTCTACTTGGGTGGAACCCTGATTCAGGACTTGCGCAGCGAGACCGGAACAACCACAGCGCACCGCAAGAAGGATGTCTGGCCGATCGCACTCAGTGACCCCAGGCATGAGGTGCGTTTCGAGCCGGGCAGCCGCCTGGCAGAAATGGCTGGAGAATCTTACGCGGTCGTGAATAGCTCACACCACCAATCGGTGGATCAGCCCGGGCGTCAGTTACGGATCACGGGCAAGGCGAGCGACGGAATTGTGGAAAGCGTGGAATGGACCGGCAACGAAAACTGGGTGATCGGTGTGCAATGGCATCCCGAGCGCATGACGGGCGACCCATTGGCACAGCGGATCTTTTCGGAATTGGTCAAGGCGGCGAAGTCGGCCACAAAGGCTGGCGCAGCTAAGTCTTGAACGCATCCGACCAACCGGCTATTGGATTTACGAATCTGAACATGGGGGAAACATGATCTCACTGGCAGGAAAGGCGGCACTGATTACCGGAGGTTCCCGAGGCATTGGCGCAGCAGCGGTCAAGCTGTTCGCGCAGGCCGGGGCCGACGTGGTCTTCAGTTATAACTCCGCGAAAGAAGCAGCAAAGCAGGTGGAGCAGGAAGCGGCCAAACACGGTACTCGCGTAGAAGCATTTAAAGCTGACGCGGGGAAGCACGCGGACAATAAGAAACTGGTCGAGCACACTATTGCGCGACTGGGCCGACTGGACATCCTGGTAGCAAATGCCGGCGTGTGGAATCTGGAAGACTTGCCCATCGAAAACATGACGGAGAAGCAGTGGGACGACATGATCCGCGTCAACCTGAAGAGCGTGTACAGCGTGATTCACTACGCAGTTCCGCAGATGATCAAGCAGAAGTCTGGCAGGATCATCCCCATCAGTTCCACCGCGGGCCAGCGTGGAGAGTCTTTTCACACTCACTACGGCGCCTCAAAAGGCGGGGTAATCAGCTTGACCAAGGGGCTGTCCACCGAATTGGCGAGGCATGGAATCCTGGTGAACAGCGTGGCGCCGGGCTGGGTGGCCACGGACATGTCCAATCCCGTGCTGAAAACGAAGGCTGGACAGAAGATGGCGGCGTCCGTGATTCCATTGGGCCGCGCGGCAACGGCAGAGGAAGTAGCGGGTCCCATTCTGTTCCTGGCTTCCGACTTGGCGAATTTCATGACTGGCGAGATTTTGAACGTAAACGGAGGCTCGGTTCTGTGCGGCTGAAAACCTGCCAACTCTTTTTAGGGCTGGCCCTGACGGCGGCGACCCTATGGGTGCCAGCCGCGAGGGCGCAGAATCCGGACACCATGACTCCGGAAGCCAGCGAAGCCAAGGGCAGACAGATCCTGAATCAGTTGATCGCGGGGCTGGGCGGTCAAGCCTATCTGAACGAGAAAACATCGGAGTGCGACGGCCGCCTGGCGCAATTCGGGCACAACGGAGACCTCACCGGATATATCGAGTTCAAGGAATATTGGTCCTACCCAGACAAGAAGCGCACCGACTTTGCGAAAAAGGGCAACATCGTCGATATCTATGCGGGCGATGAAGGGTGGACGCTGGACCGCGGTGGCGTCTCGGAGGAGCCGGCGCCAGCCGTGGCGGATTTCCAGGAAGCGGTAAAGAGAAACATCAATAATGTGCTGCGAAATCGTCTGAAGGAAGATCGTATCCAGATTCGGTTTGGCGGCAGCTCCGTGGTGGACCTGAAAGCGGTGGAGTGGGTCGAGATCAGCGACGCGGAAGAGCGTGTGTTCCGTTTGGCCGTGGATCGTTCAACCCATCTGCTGGTCCGCAGCATCGTGACCATCCGCGACGAAAATACCCATGAAAAAATTGACGAGACTACCGTGTACTCGAACTACCAGGATAAGGACGGCATCCAACTGCCGATGCAGATTACCAAGGAACGCGACGGCCGCCGCATCTACCAGGCCTTTTACTCCGGTTGCCACACCAACCCCGAATTGCCCGCGGACTTCTTCACCAAACAGGCATTAGAGAAACGTTATGGCGACGTTGGCGGAAAAAAGAAGAAGTAGGCAGACGCGCGCTGCGATGTAAAATGATGGGTAATATCCGTTGAGGCACATCGTAGCTGAGCAGCCGGAACCCTGATAACTTAGAAGGTCCCAGTCCAAAAATGACGAGGCGGAGCACCCACTTGCGGTGCCGGTGCGGTATTTCATGAATGTCCTGAACCCACATCGCGGCGGGCACGAGTAAGGGCGAGCATGGCTTCAGCCTGACGGAACTCGTCGTGGCGGTGGCCGTAGCGCTGGTGTTGATGGGCATCGGCATGCCCGCGTTTCTGCGTGCCTATCACACTTACCTGCTATCCAATGCGGCTTCGCAAACAGCCGATATTTTGCGCTTCACTCGCTACGAAGCAATCCGGAGAAATATGTCGTTGAATTGTCAGATTCAACCCTACGCCGGCGACCCCACCATGACCATTCTATGGGCCGATTCGAACAAGGACGGCAACCCCGATCCTACCGAACAGCAGGTCTTGTTGGGGAATGGAGGAAATCTCATTTCCGGCGCGGGCGTGCCGGGCGTTGCTGCGCTGACTACGGCGGCGAACATCACCGGGGCATCGTTCTCGGTCCCGCCTGGTGGAACACCAATCACTTTCGATGCGCGGGGAGCGGTCAATCCGCAAACCGTAAATATGTTGTACCTGGCAAGCGCGAACGCTCCGGAGGCTGGATACCGGGCGGTGGTGCTGATGCCGGCAGGGTCCATCGAGCTATGGACCGGAGACGCAAACGGAAATTGGCAACAACTGCGTTGAGAAACAAAAGAATGAGACGCGAATTCACAAATCGCGGAAGGGCTCGCCGCAGCCAGTCCGGCTTCACCTTGATGGAGCTGCTGGTGGCCACGGTGATCATTCTTGTCGGGCTGGTGGCCGTGGCACAGCTTGTGCCCACATCCGTGCTGATGAATACAAATAATCGCAACGACGGAACGGCTCTCGTCTTTGCACAGCACCAACTGGAAGCGATGCGGGCAATACCCTTAAGTGCAAACACATTCTCCGATCCCCTCGGCGTGATTTGTCCCCTGGGAAACACTTGCCAGCTCGGCGATCCCGCCCAGCCCGGAACACTGGTGGGAAGTCCGGTCAACGTAGGTTCGGGCTCGCCCATCATGGATTTTTCGGCTGCGCCCGTGAATGGCTACAGCTTCACGTTTCTCGACCCGCATGATCCTTACGGAGCCGCGTATGACGTGCGCTGGGCGGTCATCACCTCGGCCAACGGTCCAATTACCACTGGCAAACGCATCATTCTCGGAGTTTATCGCCGCGGAATGCAGTCGACGGCGCTTCCCGTAACACTTGACACCATGGTGTTCAAGTGAACGCGCCAGCAAAAAATCCCGGGCAGGGCGGGTTTACGCTGCTGGAGTTGCTGATCGCCACAGTGGTCTTTCTGCTTATTTGCGGCGCGATTTTTGGATTACTGGACATGGCTCAAAAGAACTATGGCAGAGAGACACAAATCTCCAGCTCGTTCCAGGAGGCGCGCCTGGCGGTGGATCAGATTGTCACCGATTTCGATCAGGCGGGCTACCCTTCGCTCTCCATGTTTTCAGAGGCTCCGGCCGCGACGTTGTATGCCTACGGCCCGGTGGCGTGGTGGCCGGGATACACAAACACTCCGCCCACTCCGTGTACAGTGGGAACCACATGTACCTCTCCTGGGGATTTTGATCTGATTGTGGAGACAGCTACGGGAGGCGCGGTGAGCTGGATCCGGTACCAGTTGGTTGGCACAACGTTGTATCGCTCAGTCGTGCAGAAGGCAGTGGGTGTGGACCCGACTGTAGCTACCTCGGCTCCGGCAGCGATGGTTCCATTCATCGTCAACGTCATGAACAATCCACCCGCGGATCAACTTGCTGAATTAATTGCCAGCTATCCCACCGTCTACCCGGCAGGAAGCCCTGTGCCGATCTTTCAGTACGCCTGCGATAGTGCGGCGGGACCTGTGCCGTGCTCGACTGCGGCCCCACCCGGCTTAAGCACGCAAATTCGCGATGTGGATGTCACCCTGATCGTCAGAACCACACAGCGCGATCTGCAGACTCAGAAATGGAAGCTGGTGGAGTTGAATGGAAGAGGGCACCGCTCAAATCCAGATTAGCTGAGGGCGAAGAGGAACAGGAATGCACTTGAGGCACAAATCGACAAAGGACCGGAAAGAAGCCGGGGTCGCGATGCTGATTGCGATCTTTGCCTTGCTGCTGATCAGCGTGATCGCCATTGCCTTAATCGTTTCGTCCGGCACGGAGACGGCGCTCGCAAAAAACTACCGCACCTCTACCAGCGCGTACTATGCCGGACTGGCTGGACTGGAAGAAGCGCGTGGGCGGCTGCTGTGGCGGAACCCGACCTACGTGAATAATGTGATTCCAGGATTCATGTCGCCCTCGGGAACTCCCGCCATGGCATTGTCACAAGTTTTGTACATTCGGAACCCCGCCGGCGCTGAAGTTGTTGATCCCACGGACAGTTCGAATCCCTACGCGGATAACGAATACCTTCAGGAATTCGGGATACCCGTAGCATCTGCGACGGTGCAGATCATCGATTCTGTTTCCGGCTCGGGAGGCATACCAGGGCCGCAATTCAAATGGGTGCGAATCACTCCGGCAACGGAGATATCGTTGGCGCCACCGTTAGGTCTCGACGTGAACAATGATCACTACAGTGATCCAACCTCGCTCCTGTACTACGACCCGACGCACATCAGCGCAGTAACTGGATTGGCCAAGCCGGGACTGATGCCCAATCCCCCGCTTCCCCCGGCTCCGCAACTGCAAGCGCTTGAGATCACGGCCCTGGCGGTTATACCGCCCAACACGCAAAAGCTGCTGCAATACGTTGTGATACCGGCTACGCTGAACCTGAGTTTTCCCTCCGCGCTTACTCTCGACGGCAACAATGTGGTGTACAAAGCGCCTACCACGAATCCTAACTGGTTCTCTATCAACGGAGATGACAATACGGTGAGTCGGACTTGCGCAACCCCTCTAGTATTGCCATCTCCCTACGCGATCGGATACACGAATGCCGCAGACGCTCCCAATATTGTGAGCGCAACTATCCTGAACCCAGGTAACTATACGGGGACCACGCTGCCCCCGTCTCCGCCGACCCCCAGCGTGGGACCAGCAGCCGGGGTGGGACTGCCCCCGGTAGCGCCCGCGGGAGCCCCCCCAGGCGTGCCTCTACCTCTCGGAGCTCAGACACCAAGTTCGTTGGATTCCGTGGTCCAGACGATTACGCAGAGCGCGGACGTGATATTGACGCCGGCCGTCGCAGGGACACCTGTAACAGGTGGACAAATGCCAGCCGCGATGAATCCGTCGAACCCCATGAACATCGTCGTGCAAGGCGATCTGGACTTAACCTCGTGGCATAACCAGGGCTACGGACTGCTGCTGGTTACAGGAACACTGACCTACGATCCAGATGCCTCGTGGTATGGCATTGTTCTAGTGATCGGCAAGGGCCTTGTTGTCGGAGCCAACGCCGGCACCGGCAGAATCCAGGGAGCCATGTTTGTCGCGCAAACGCGCGACCCCGCCACGGGGAATTTGTTGGCCGATCCGAATCTGGGACCGGCGTCCGTTAATTTTTCTGCCCTCAATCCGAGCGCGCCCATGGGAATCTACTACGACAGCTGCTGGATCAACACCGCCCTGAGGCCTCCAACGTATCAAGTGCTGTCCTTCCGTGAAATCCCAACAAACTGAATCGTCTCCGCGCTGCATCGCGGAAATGACCGCAGTCTGCGGGAGAGGTATACTTACAGGATGGGACATGCGAGCGGAAACTCACTGATGCACGGCACAACTGTTCTCTGCGTGCGCAAAGAAAGCAAAGTGGTGTTGGTCGCCGATGGCCAGGTTACCATGGGCGATCACGTGCTAAAGCACACCGCGAAAAAAACTCGCCGGCTGTACAGCGACAAAGTGGTGGCCGGCTTTGCGGGCTCGACGGCGGATGCCATCTCTCTGTTTGAACGCTTCGAAGGCAAGCTGCAGGAACATTCCGGCAATCTGCAGAAAGGCTCGGTGGAATTGGCGAAAGAATGGCGCAAGGATCGCGCCCTGCGCCACCTGGAAGCTTTGCTCATTGTCGCCGATGCCAAGTCGACGTTTGTCCTTTCTGGAAATGGCGACGTCATCGAACCCGACGACGGCATCTGCGCTATCGGCTCCGGCGGACCTTATGCCCTGGCCGCTTCCCGCGCCTTGCTGAAGCACAGCAAGCTATCCACCAAGGAATTGGCCCTCGAAGCGATGCGCATCGCCAGCGAAATTTGCATTTATACCAACGCTAACTTTACTGTGGAAGAGATCTAAGGGGACACCGCAGCTCGTCAGCTTCGGCGCAAGCAAGGACTCGAACTCATATGGCTACCAAGACGGAGAAGGAAATCACGCTGTTTCCCGGGGGAAACGGCGCAGCCCAGGCTGAGGGAACGGAGATGCTTCCGTCTCTCGACGACATGACGCCGCGTGAAATCGTGGCTGAACTCGACAAGTACATTGTCGGCCAGGCAGCAGCCAAGCGCGCGGTTGCGGTCGCGCTGCGCAATCGCGTGCGAAGGCAGAAGCTGCCTCCCGAGATTGCCGAGGACGTTCTTCCCAAAAATATCCTGATGATCGGTCCCACCGGCGTTGGTAAGACGGAAATCGCCCGGCGGTTGGCGCGGCTTGCGGGATGCCCGTTCGTAAAAGTAGAGGCCTCGAAGTATACGGAAGTAGGCTACGTGGGGCGCGACGTCGAATCAATGGTGCGCGACCTCGTGGAAACCTCCATCGACATGATCCGCGAAGAGAAACTCGACGAAGTGGCGGATCGCGCCGAACAAGCCGCGGAAGAACGCGTGCTCGATTTGCTGCTTCCTCCCCCCCCACCTCCCGCACCAGGTACACCCGAAGGGGATTTGGCCGCGCAGCGCGAACAGACGCAGCGCACCCGCGACAAATTGCGCGCGCAATTGCGGGAAGGGAAACTGGATCAGCGCATAGTGGATCTGGAAGTGCGCGAGCGGGCCATGCCGTCATTTGAAATCATCTCCAATCAAGGGATTGAGGAGATGGACGTCAACCTGAAGGACATGCTGAGCGGGTTCTTCGGGCAACAGAAGAAGAAACGCAAGATGAGTGTTGCGGATGCGTTTGAATACCTCATCCAGGAAGAGGAAAACAAGCTTTTGGACATGGAGCAGGTGACGCGCATCGCCGTGGAACGCGCCGAGCAGATGGGCATCATCTTCATCGACGAGATCGACAAAGTGGCGGGACGCGAGGCCGGACACGGCCCCGACGTTTCGCGCGAAGGCGTGCAGCGCGACATCTTGCCGATCATCGAAGGGACAACGGTCAACACCCGCTATGGCATGATCCGCACAGATCACATCTTGTTCATCGCCGCGGGAGCATTCCACGTCACCAAACCTTCGGATCTGATTCCGGAGCTACAGGGTCGCCTGCCCATCCGTGTGGAGCTGCAGTCGTTGAAGGAAGAAGACTTTGTGCGTATCCTGACGGAACCGAAGAACGCGCTCATCAAGCAGTACGTGGCGCTGATGGAAACGGAAGGTTTGAAGCTGCAGATCACCGAGGATGCGGTCCAGACCATCGCCAAATTTGCCACCACCGTCAACGAGCAGACAGAAAACATCGGCGCGCGCCGCCTTCATACCATTCTGGAAAAGGTGCTGGACGAAATTTCCTTCGAAGCACCCGACCTGAAGAAGAAAACGGTGAAGGTAGACGCGGCGTATGTGAACAAGCAATTGGCGGACATCGTGAAGAACCAGGATCTGAGCCGGTATATTCTGTAAGCGCCGACGATTGAAAATGAAAACTGGAAAAGGGGCGAGACCCAACACGCCGCGCTGGTCGATTTCGTCCCTGACCATTTCCGCACTGCTTTTTTCCTATGTCCTTTTTGCCGACGCATGCGGCGCGCCCGGTGAACCCGTGCCTCCCGTGCCACCCACTCCCGTCGCCATTACGGATTTGACCGCTCGTCAGGCCGGCGATGCGGTGCAGCTCACTTTCACGATGCCCAGCAAGAGCACACTGGGCGAGAAGCTGAAGGAAGCGCCAGTGTTCGAGGTCCTGCGCGGATCGTTTAAACCCGACGGTACCGTGGACGAAAAGTCTTTTCGCGTCGTCGATACCGTGCCCGGTTCGCAGGTAAACGAGTATGTACAGAAAGGCAAAGTCGAGTTTACCGACGCCATCTCGCCACAAGAGCTAAAGGCCCACGCCGGTGAGCCGGTGCTCTATCGTGTCCGGACCTACATTTCTCCCAAGAAGATTTCGCCAAGTTCCCCCAGCGCTTCGCTGAAGCTTTATCCCGTACCGGCGCCAATCCCATCGCTGCAAGTGGAACTGACGGAAAATGCCATCGATCTGAAGTGGCAGATGCCAACCAGCACCACCGCTGGCGAACCGCTTGGTGCCATCCCCGAGTATCACGTTTACCGAGGCGAGCTCGATCCCCAGACGGCGGATGCGGCCAAGGTGGACCTGCGGAAGGGCACCTGGAAAGCCCCGCTGCTGCAAATCGCGGTCACCACTATCCCGGAATATCACGATGTAGGCTTCGACTACGGCAAGACTTACGCCTACGCAGTGCGCAGCACCATTCAGGTTCAAGGCATGACGCTGGAATCCAGCGATTCCCCGTTGGTGGTGCTAACCCCTCGGGACACCTTCCCACCGGCAGCGCCACAAAGTCTGGTCGCGGCCGTGCTGCCTGGCGCGCCGGGCGAAGCCAAGCTGGTTGACCTCTCGTGGTCTATAAATCTCGAAACCGACCTGGCAGGTTATCGCGTCTATCGTAGTGAGCAGGAAGGCACACAAGGTGAACTGCTCACCAAGGATTTGTTGCCCACACCTGCTTACCGTGATACCTCTGTCCGCAACGGACAAAAATATTGGTACCGCGTCACCGCCGTGGACAAGGCCGGCAACGAAAGCGCTCCCAGCCAGCCCATCGCGGTGGAAGTGGAGCAACCTCCGTCGTAGTTCCGGGTTCCCACTTGTAGGAGCGCTTGGTAGGATGCCCAGTTCCATGCCAGAAACCATGAAGTTGCCGGGCTACCACTGGTTTCAATTCCTGCGAAACCCCTCTATCCGCATGGGTATTTACACCGGAGCCGGAATGTCGATTATCTTTTACGCTTGGGTGATCGTCGCGAACCGCATACCCGTGCTCGAGCCGTTTGCGCTTGCCCGTAACATCGCGGCAATTGCGGCGCTCTGCTTCTTCGCCAGCCTTCCCACCTTGCGCTTCTTCCGCAGTCCGGGAGAGATGCTGGTGTCCGGCTTGGTCGGATGGACCGTGCTGTCCATCACCTATCGAGTTCTGAGCGCGGTATTCGTGTTGCTCCCGGATCGCTACAGCGCCTTTCATGTCTTCGTTCTCGGAGCTGTGATATATCTGATCTGCGCGACGGTATCGTGGATTGGCACGATCATCTGGCGGGCGCGCATGGCCGACGGCACGCATACCCACCACTAAGGAAAACTTTCGCGAATGAAATTCTGCCGATTCTCACCGCTGTCTTCCCGACAAAAATCCAGTGTCAGCATCAAATTCGGGTTGATTGAAGGCGACTCGATCCGGGAAATCTCCGCGGCCCCTTGGGGGGATTGGAAAAAAAGGATCCGGTCGTTTCAGTTGAAGGATTGCCGGTTAGCCGCTCCAGTCTTACCCAGCAAGATTGTATGCGTGGGGCGAAACTACGCGGCGCATGCGGCGGAGTTTGGCCACGAAATGCCGAAAGAACCGATGATCTTTCTGAAGCCGCCGTCCTCGGTGATTGGACCGGGAGAATCGATCGTGCTGCCAAAATATTCGCAGAGAGTGGAGCACGAAGCCGAACTCGGCGTGATAATCGGCAAAACCTGCGCGCACCTGAAGGACGACGAAGATCCGCTTTCCTATCTGTTGGGCTATACCTGCGTGAACGACGTAACGGCGCGCGACCTTCAAAAAAGCGATGTGCAATTTACGCGCGCCAAGGGCTTCGACACTTTCTGCCCTGTCGGCCCACACATCGAGACCGAACTCGATCCTCACAATGTGCTCGTGGAAGCGCACGTCAACGGCACGCAGAGGCAGTCCGGCAACTCCTCCCTGATGGCTTTCCCGGTGGCTTTTCTGGTGCGTTGGATCTCGCGCATGATGACCCTCGTTCCAGGGGACCTGATCGCCACAGGCACGCCCGCAGGCGTTGGCCCGCTGGTATCTGGCGATACCGTGGAGGTCTCCGTAGCGGGCATTGGCATGTTGCGCAATCCGGTGCATTCTTCTGTGGCATGACTTCGCAGAGCTCGCTGCCATTCGGTAGAATAGATATAGATGGGGAACGAGAGCTTCCTGTAAGGGGAAGTCGCACCGCGCCGGAAGATTCCTTGCTGATCCCCGAATCCAGATTCATACCGTGTGAGGTAGAGCGTTGAAAGAGCTGCTCGCCGATTGGAAGATGCTGCTGGCGATAGGCGGAGGAAGTCTGGCCGCGCTGGCGATGATTGCATATGCATTTGTGCGCCCCGCCGTGAATCCCGAAGAAGAAGAACGAAAGCGCAGACTGCACTTGAATTTGATTGGCCGGATCGCGGAAGGCCAGGTTGTCGAATTGCTGCCGGAGCAGGAAGCGCCGCCGGTGGAAGAGCCCCGCAAACTATTTGGCTCGCGCCCGCGTCCGCTGGCTGATAACCGGCCGCGGCAGCTGGTTTCCTACAGCTACGCGATTTCCGGAGTAACGTATCAAACCGCGCAGGACATCACCGGGCTGGAGAGCCAGGTGCGCGTCGAGCGTCTGGTGGCCGGCCATCCTGCCAGCGTGAAATACGATCCTTCGAATCCCAGCGATTCCATCCTTGTAGCCGACGACTGGTCCGGAATAAGGTAGATAGGACGACACCTCGTATTTATTGGCTGTTTAGCAACATTTAGGTTCTTGTTGCCAATCTGTTGCCAGTGTGGTAGTAGACTAGCGGCATGAGACCCAAAGTCGTGTTGCTGGCCCGGATTAAGGTTCGGGGGAAGCACAACTTCTATCCTGTCGAAATCAAAAATGGCCGTCCCGTCGAGCGAGACGGAGCGACATCCTACTACCTCCGCTACACAGAAAACCGCAAGCGCAAAACGGAGCCAGTCGGGACGGACTTAACCAGAGCCTTCACGGCCTACCAAAATCGCGAACTGAATATCACCAGAGCAGCCATGGGTCTGTCACCTATCGGTGAACTGGCTGCGCCGAAGGACAAATCCGGGCGCACCAAGATAGCCCACGCGGTCGCAGTGTACTTGCAGGAGTTGGCAGATACGGTCAAGACGGGTGAAAAAACGAAAGAAACCCAGCGCAGCTACAAGAATGCCGTCGAACACTTCCGCGATGATTGTGGCGTCGAGTATCTGGAGGACGTGACCGGGGATGTTTTGCGGCGGTACAAGGTGTTCATGTTCGACCACATTCAAAAACGCGCTTATGGAACAAAGCACAACACCGTTGCTAATCGGTTCCGATTCCTAAACACGTTCTTCAACAAGTGGGGCATCAAGATGGTGCGGGACAAGAACCCGCGCAAAGATGACCCGGGATTGATGAACTACGGCGATGTCCCTCGTGAACAGAAGAAACCGAATACAGACAAGTACAGTCAGGATGAAATCAAAGCGATGTTGTCGGTAGCCGACGAGGAGGAAGCCGACCTCATTCACTTCTTTTTAAGGACGGGTTGTCGGGATGAAGAAGTGGCCTACATGGAGTGGAAAGACATCGACTGGAAGCGGCAGCAAGTGTTGGTCCGCGAGAAGCCGGGCATTTGGAAGCCCAAGGATAAGGAGCAGCGCAACCTTCCGGTTGAGGACGGTGTGTTGTTGAAGCGGCTGGAAGCAAGAAAGGAGCGGCAGGAGCCACAGAGCCATCTGCTGTTCCCCAACACGCGTGGCGAACCCAATATGCACTTGATTCGGAAGCTGCACAAAGTCGTCGAGAGGGCGCGAACAAAAGGATTGGAGATTGAGGGCGTCGTGACACAGCACCGCTTTCGCAGGACGTATGCTTCAATGATGATATCGCATAGCGATTTGCAAACGGTCAGTGCATTACTCGGCCACGCCGACATCGCGACGACCAGCCGATATTTGGCGAAGGACGAATCAAAAGCCCGAATTGGAACACGAACTGCATTCAAGGAAATAGACTAATGGAAAAGCTTCTATCGGCTCAACAGGTGGCGGACTTCCTCGGCATGCATCCGAAAACGCTCTACAAGCGGCTCCGAGAGAATCGGATTGCCTTGAGCTTCGTTCGGTTGTCGGAACGGTCGATTGCGTTTCGTCCGAAGGATGTCGAGATGTACGTGAGCACACGCGAGGTCGTCAGAACTGGCGACGGACCTAAGAAGAAACAGGAGTCGGCGTTTGCGAAGTTAAAGCGGAAGTACCCGGACTACGAGATTATGTCGAGCGAGCAGGCGCAAGAGTTCTTCGCAAACGTTAAGGTGCTCGACTCGGCGACGGATGACATGGGGGACGACGACGAAGAAGGAAGGGTGTGGCTGTTGAAGTGATTCGAACGAGCAACCCTTCGGTTAACAGCCGAAGAATTGCAAAATCTAAATGCCTTGTTTGGTGTCGCTTACCGGGAAAGACAGCGATTTTCAGTCCCTCAGTTGGGCTACTTGGGCTACCAAAAGACAAAATGATTGTGGCTTCAGTTCAGGCACAGCGAGAAGTTTATGTTCGTTGACTTGCCCTCTTATGCAACCTAACATGAGCGCACATGTCAGGCACCGATTCGCTCATCGGCCAGACCATCTCGCATTACCGCATCATCGAGAAACTCGGTGGTGGCGGGATGGGAGTAGTCTATAAAGCTGAAGACACGCGACTCCATCGCGCTGTGGGTTTGAAATTCCTGCCCTCGGAAATGCTTCACGATTCCGCCGCATTGGAACGCTTCCGCCGTGAAGCACAGGCCGCATCGGCATTAAATCACCCGAACATCTGCACCATTCACGACATTGGCGAGCAGGACGGCCAACAATTCATTGCGATGGAGTTTCTCGACGGCCAAACGTTGAAGCACCGTATTTCTGCCAAACCGCTTCCGCTCGACGAGATGCTAGAACTGTCGATTCAAATTGCCGATGCGCTCAGAGCAGCACACGCCCAAGGAATCATCCATCGAGACATCAAGCCAGCAAACCTTTTTGTGACCAAACTGGGCATCGCTAAAATCCTCGACTTCGGTCTGGCGAAGTTTGCTCCCGTCGCCGAGGGCGGTCTCTCTGCAATGCCTACGGCAACCAATGATTTCTTGCTCACAAGCCCCGGTAGTGCGGTGGGCACTATGGCGTATATGTCGCCGGAGCAGGCAAAAGGGGAAGAACTGGATGCACGGACGGACTTGTTCTCGTTTGGAGCAGTGCTCTACGAAATGACCACGGGCCGGATGGCGTTTCCGGGCAAGAATGCTGCGGTCATCCATGACGCGATTCTAAATCGAGCGCCAACCCCGTTAGCACGAGTGAATCCTGACTTGCCGTCTGAACTGGAGCGCATTGTCGATAAGGCATTGGAGAAAGACCGCAAGTTGCGCTACCAAAGCGCCGCTGAAATTCGCACGGATTTGCAGCGGCTGAAGCGAGATTCAGAATCGGGCCGGGCAACCATCGCAGCCGAGAGCGGGTTGAAGCCCGCAGGAATACCCGTTCGATGGGGGATAGGCATCGCATCAATTGTGGTTGTCACACTGGCTGTGGGCGGCTGGTGGTTCTTCTCCCGCAGAACATACGCGCTGACTGAGAAGGACACCATCGTTCTTGCTGATTTCACCAACCGGACTGAAGACACGGTGTTTGACGACACACTGCGGCAAGGGCTTTCCGTAGAGCTAGGACAGTCCCCGTTTCTGAGCATTATCCCTGACCAGCAAATCCAACAGACTCTAGCGATGATGGGCCAGAAGCCGGATGCAAAGCTCACATCCGACATTGGCCGGGAACTCTGCCAGCGCACGGGCAGCGCGGCTGTCTTGGACGGTTCGATTGCACAGATTGGTACGCAGTATCTCCTGACCCTCAAGGCGGTCAACTGCTCAAGCGGGCAAACGCTGGCGAGTACGGAAGCACAGGCTAGGGACAAAAACCATGTCCTCGATGCTCTGGGAAAAACAGCTTCGGAAATTCGAAATAAACTGGGCGAGTCGCTGAACACCTTGCAGAAGTTCGACACACCGCTTGAACAGGCCACTACTCCGTCACTCGAAGCCCTTAAAGCCTTTAGCTTGGGTCGTAAGGTTCTGCACACGGGGGATGCGCAATCGATTCCCCTTCTTAAGCACGCCATCGAACTAGACCCAAATTTTGCACTGGCCTACGCATATTTGGGCATTGCATTCGAATCTATCGGAGAACCCAGCACCGCTGCCGAATATACAAGAAGGGCGTACGAACTGCGCGAACGAACAAGTGAACCGGAAAGGTATTTCATCTCGGCTACCTTTCATAAGGAGGTTACCGGGAACATGGCAAATGCCGAACAAGCCTGTCAGCTTTGGATACAGGCCTATCCACGCTCGGAGAGCCGCATAACTACCTTTCGGGCGCGATTTACCCGGTCATGGGCGAGAATGAGAAAGTTATCGAACAAGCCAGTGAGGCAATCCGTTTGAAAGCAGACTCCCCTGTCTCTTATGCTTTCCTCATTGTCGGATACATTGCTCAGAATCGCCTCGATGAAGCGAAAGCGACGTATGGACAAGCTCTCGAACGCAAACTTTATAGCCCCTTCTTCCTTCTATTCCCTCTATCAGATTGCTTTTTTGCAGAATGATGTGGCGGGGATGGCGCAGCAAATAGAAAAGTCGGCGGGCCACCCGGCAATAGAAGATACATTGCTGGCGAACGAGGCCGATACCGCAGCCTATTCCGGGCGTCTTAGGAAATCACGAGAGTTTTCGCAACAGGCGATAGGTTCTGCGGAACGGGCTGGAGAAAAAGAAACGGCTGCGAGTTACTTTGCTATGTCTGGAGTACGGGAAGCCTTGTTTGGTAACGCTGAGGAAGCGCGACGACGTGCGGTTTTGGCGATGCACCGTTCGGCGGGCGTCGATGTCCAATATGGCTCTGCGCTAGCATTGGCATATGCTGGGGAGGACCGCCAAGCGCAAACCTTAACGGACGATTTGGGCAGGAGGCTGCCCGAAGCTACGATTGTGCAGTTTAACTATCTGCCCACGATTCGCGCAAAGCTCGCGATTCGCCGCGGCAATACTTCTGCCGCCATTGAGAGCCTAAAAACCGCTGAGCCGTATGAGCTAGGCCAGACGACGTACAGTAGTTACAGTTGGAACAGCATGTATCCCGTCTACCTGCGCGGCGAAGCTTATCTGGCCTCACATCAGGGCAGCCAAGCCGCAGCCGAGTTTCAGAAAATCCTCGACCATCGCGGCATTGTAGTCAACGAACCCATCGGCGCACTCGCGCATCTCCAGATCGGCAGAGCCTACGCCATGCAAGGCGACACCTCCAAAGCCAAGGCGGCTTATCAGGATTTCCTCACACTGTGGAAGGACGCCGACCCTGACATTCCGATTTTCATCGCTGCGAAAGCGGAGTACGCGAAGCTTCAATAGCTATCTGAGTCGCCTAATCGGAAATGTCCTATAAAAAGGAATGTCAAGAGACATTTTTCTCCTTGGGCTCGGTGCCGACACGTTGTTGTCTCGGCATTCAGCCCAACTGCCTGAACGTACACTCTCGATTCGAGTGTAGTCTTTCTCAGGCCGAGTCGCTTATTTCGTTCCCGCGCGCAAAGCGCAA
>CAVTYP010000016.1:0-576462 GCA_963738985.1 Candidatus Acidiferrales bacterium | reverse complement strand
CAGTTTGAAAGAACAGTCGTGGGCTGGCGAGAAAGGTACACATTGCTTGATCTTCGTCGTAAATAGTAATACAGTTATGTCACATGACCCGTTCGACCAAGATGCGGAAGGCTCGCCAGCTGAATGCCGCTCGTGGCCTGTTGCAGCGTCAAGTCGCGCTTCCCGAAGCAGTGCGTCGGTTGTCACGCGAGTTCGACCTGTCAGAGCGCCAAGCATATCGCTACTTGCAAGAAGCCTCCCAACTCGGTGGACCGATCGAAGTTCCCGAAGCCACTGTGCCAATCACCTTGAAGCTTTCACCGCGAACCGTGGAACTGCTGCGGAAATACGCGAGAAGCAGTGGCCTGACCATTGGAACGATCGTAGCCAGCGCATTAAATGCATTTCTGCGCGCCCTAAAAAGGCATGGCTGAACCGCGTCAAAATCGCAGCGCATTTCAAATTCAAGTTTCTTATTCGTTTGATCGCTTGCTCGAGCCGAAGCTCGCGCGGGCTTACGAGATTCTGGTGCCATGTCGCGAGCACCCCGTAGGGGTGCGTATGAAGGAGTTTGACGATGAGGATGACGGCAATCTACGCAAGGGTGTCGTCCGAGCAGCAACGCGAGGAGAACACGATTGCGAGCCAGACGGCGTCGCTGATCGAGTTCGCCAAGAGCCACGATCTGGAGGTACCCCAAGAGTGGGTCGTCGAAGATGAAGGCTATAGCGGAGCCACGCTGGAGCGGCCCGGCTTGGAGCGCGTGCGGGACCTCGCCGCTGAAGGGCAGATCCAAGTGGTGCTCGCGTATTCGCCTGACCGCTTGAGCCGCAAGTATGCGTACCAGATTCTGTTGATCGAGGAGTTCGCTCGCCACGGAGTCGAGACGGTGTTCGTGAAGTCGCCACAAGGCGACAGCGCGGAAGATCAACTTCTTGTGCAGTTCCAAGGGATGATTGCTGAATATGAACGAGTGCAGATCCTGGAACGTTCGCGTCGCGGTAAGCGACACCGGGCGCAAGCCGGTGAGGTGAGCGTAATGAGCGGCGCTCCCTATGGATACCGTTACATCCGTAAGACTGACGAGGTGCCCGCCGCGTATCTTGTCGATGAAGCCGAGGCCCGTGTAGTACGGCGCGTCTATGAGATGTACACAGTCGAGGGACTCAGCATCGGGGAGATCACGCGTCGCCTCAACACCGAAGGCGTACCGGCTCGTAAAGCAAGTCGCTGGGAACGCTCGGTGGTGTGGGGCGTGCTGCGCAACTCTGCCTATCGCGGCGTTGCCTGCTTCGGTAAGACCCGCATTTCTGCGCGCACACGGGTTATGCGCCCACAGCGTCGGCGCGGTACAACTACGCCCAGCACCACAGCAGGCCACCAACGCCCCCGCGAAGAGTGGATCGAGATCCCCGTGCCCGCCTTGGTGACGGAAGAAAGCTTTACCCGTGCCCAAGAGCTGCTCTACCAGAACAAGATACGATCGCGCCGGCGTACCATCGCGCCAAGTGTCGTGCAAGGACTGGTCAGCTGTGCGAAGTGTGGTTACGCCCTGTCGCGAACATCGACGCAAACCAGCGCACGTAAGATTCACTACTACAAATGCATTGGATCCGATAGCTGGAGGAAACTCGGCGGACCGGTTTGCGATAACGGCCGCTTCATCCGACAAGAACTCCTCGATCAGATCGTCTGGACCGAGGTGATCCGCCTACTGGAAGAACCTGCTCTGATACACCAGGAACTTGATCGTCGGCTGGAAGCAGCGCGTACTTCCGATCCAACCGCAAAACGTGAGCAGAGTCTGCAGAGGGAGTTGACTCATGTTGGCAAAGGTATCGAACGACTTCTCACCGCCTATCAGGAAGGACTCTTGTCGCTTGAGCAGTTGCGTGAACGTATGCCTGCACTGCGTCATCGTCAACAGACACTCAGTGCTGAGCTGCAGGCGATCGCCGACCAGACCAACGATCGCGCCGCATTCCTGCGCCTGGCAGAGACTCTCACAGCATTTCTTGCTCGCTTGCGCAGTGCGGCGGAAACGCTTAGTGTCATTGATCGCCAGAAAATCGTGCGACTCCTGGTCAAAGACGTTCTGGTCGGCGAGGATACCATCACCATTCGTCACAGCATTCCGATTCCTTCAGGTTCGCCCCAAAACGGAGGATCCGACGACCCAAACGGTCAAAATTACCTTTTGTGTAAGCGGCGTGAGCGGTCCACCTTGCGGTGTTCCCTCTTCCGCCGGACTCACCAGCCCATTCTCCATCACTCCCACTTTCAAGAACGCTCCGATCAATCGGAGCACTCTCTTGTCGGTCACTCGCCGTGCGATCGATGCCATCAGTTTGTCGTGATTGACCCGATCAAAGAATTTCTCAAGATCGAGGTCTACCACCCAGCGATGGCCTGCGGCGATATACTGCTGCGCCTTGGCTATCGCTTGATGCGCCGAGCGTTTCGGCCGGAACCCGTGGCTGTGTTCGGAGAATGTCGGGTCCCATCTGCGTTGCAGTACCTGCATCACCGCCTGCTGGATCAATCGATCCAAACACCGTCGGGATACCAAGCTTTCGCACCCCGCCGTCCGGCTTCGGGATTTCCACCCGTCGCACCGGTTGTGGTTGGTAGGTCCCTCGCAACAGCTGTTCCCGTATGGAGGGCCAGTGCTGCTTCAGGTAGTCCGAAAGATCTCTGATGGTCATGCCGTCGATCCCAGGACTTCCTTTGTTCGCTTTGACTCGCTTGTAAGCCTGCCAGCAGTTTTCCCGCTCGCAGACCTCTTCCATCAACTGCTCGTGACGAGCTGGACGTTCGGTTTCGCATTTCGCCGTAAGCGATTCGGTCCCTTCCTGAGAAGCCTTCGGAGCTGCACTCCTCCCCTCCTCCGTAAAGGCCAGCACTAGCTGGTTCTTCTGCCGCTTGTCGCTCATCGAGTCCTGCGTCCTACTTGTCGCTCCCTGCTGTTTGGGCCTTCATCGCTTGCGCGACTAATACGCCCGCTGCTGACTTCTGCCGCACGGTCAGAGTGAATCGCTCCACCCTCAGTCACGATTTCGTGACATGCAACAGATCTCCCGAGGTAAGTTCGATCGCCTTCCACGCACAACCGCCGGATTTACCACCAGTGCCTTTGATGGATGTGGGCTTCGCGATCCTGTGCTCGCTCGCCCGGCACCGTAGGCCTCAAATCCAGTTCTTGTCCATCGGCTCGCGTGTTTGCTCCACGCTTCTTTCAGACTTCGCCTCGCGGCTTAGCCCTTGCGTTTCACTAACCCTTCTCCTCCATCAGCATGGGTAGAGGACTTTCACCTCCAAGCTACCGAACCTGCTCGGCACACACAAGAGAACGCCCGCCTCGGAAGGCGGCCGCTACAAAAAACAGCAAGATCACCCCGAGAGGAACGGTTAGCGTGGGGCTAGGACGGCGCGCTTGGTGGGGGTGTCGCGAGACATGGGCGGGATTTCCTCGAGGTCGAGGCTGGCGACGAACATGGGAGTTGGAGCGACACGGCCCCAGCGGTTCAGTTCCGACTTGGCGCGAAGGAATTTCACTTCCGGGCGAAACGAGAGGTCGAGAATAATTTTGGTGGTGCCGCGATAGAACTGTTGCGGAAGTTTCAGCAGAGGCCTTTTGCCGAAGTCCTGCCCGTCAGCGGAGCCCCAGATGGAGACGTCGAGAGATTCCTGTTCGATCTGGTCGGAGATCTCCAGGACACAAAGAAACGTGCGAGACGCACTGGCGGAAATATCGAAAGATTCGCCGTCAGTATTGGCGAGCAGTTTCGTATCCGCGGGGATCAGTGAAATTTGCAGGGGCACGATTGGGTTCCCTTCGCGCTTCAGCCGGAGTGTAACACAACGCGAAAATATGAATTGTGACGTTTGCCACAGGAAGCGCGGCAGACTGAGGCATCGCGGCCTTGCGGGGCACGAGTTAGTCCACGCACCAGGGTGAGCGTTCGGGCCAGTGGCGCAGGGCGTCGGTGGCCCAGGCAGTGGATTTGTCCGCGTGGCACATGGTGCAAGGATTGGGAATTTTGTATTTATCGGTCATGGCGGGCGTGATGAAGGCAAAGGTGTGGGCGCTGACTTTCACGTCCGCAATGGTCGTCTCGATTTTGGGCATGTGGCAAGCGACGCAACTGCTACCGGTTGATCCCTTTTTGTGATGCGTGTGCTCTTCGATGGTGGCGGTGCGCGGGCCGTTCAACGATAGCGGGCCGTGGCAGTCGAGGCACAGCTGGTCGGCTGGCTTTCGCAATTGCGCATAATTTTCTGTGCCGTGCACGTCGTGGCAGCTGAAGCAAGTGATGCCGCGGCGGTACATGACGCTTTGCACGAAATCGTTGCCCTGCATGCGGTTTTTGTGGGCAGTGCCGTCGGGGAAATGCGTAAAGGTGGTCTCGCCGAGGGTGTGCTCTTCCAATTGCCAAAAATCGCGCAGGTTCAGGCCCACGTTGTAGCCCACGGGCCAATCGTAGTATTTGCCCTCGATGGGATTCGTCACTGGGCGTCCCTGGGAGTGGCACTGGATGCAGGAATCGTTTGCCTGGACGTAATCCATTCGTGCGGGGTTCAGGATATTGCCGCGAGAAGGATGCTCGACGTGCTCGCTCCCGGGTCCGTGACATTTTTCGCAGCCGACGTTCCACTCCGCCACCTGCTTGGTGCGGATGTTGTAGTCGACGGAGTGGCAGCCATCGCAAGTGGGGCCCGTGGGACGCTGCATGTTGTCTGGCGGATAAAACGGTTCCCACCAGTCCGTGCCTTTGGCGACGAAGTAGGGGCGCCAGACGCGATGGGCGACGTCCCATTGAGCAGGCTCGGGAAAATAGTCGTCGCCAATTTTGGCGAAGTAGCGCTGCTTCCAGACGCTGCCGTAGACGAGGGCGACTTGGTCCTTGGTGAACTTGGCGACGGTGTTGGTGGAAAGATCGGGAATGATGGCATCGGGAAAGTGCCGAGGATCGCGAACGACGTTGGCCATGGGCGTCTTGCGCCAGTGCTCGTAAATTTGCGCATGGCATTTTTCGCAGGACTGCGAGCCGCTGTAATGAGCTGAAGTGGAACTGGCGGCTTGCTGCGCGCGTTCCTGGTTGGTTAGCTGGCGCAGGTCGCGGATGAAGAGGACCAGTTTCCAGCTGTCGTCAGACTGCTCGTCGTGAGGATTGGCCCAGCCGGGCATCCCGGTAAGCCGCACGCCGTTGCGGATGATGTAGTGAATTTCGTCGTCGGTGAGGTTCTGGGTTAGCGGCGCACGTAGGTCTGGAACTTTGGGATAGAGATTGCGGCCGACTGTGGTCTGGCCAGAGCCGTCGAGGCCGTGGCAGACCGCGCAACGATCCCGGAAACTCTCACGCGCTTCTGTCAGAAGCTCGGGAGTGGGTTTCCACGGATTTGCTTCGAGGCGGGCATTGCGCGGGACAGACAAGTTGCGCGTAGTGCGGGCGAGCACCTTCTCAAGATAGGATGGCTCGTTTGCGGTGCTGAATCCGCGCCGAATTAACCGCGTGCCGTAAAGGCCGAGAGCAATAAGCGCTGCGCTGACCAGCAAAAGAACGATGTTCCGTGTCTTCATGGGTGCTTCAGTGTATGTCCGAACGATTGGATGTCAAAGCCCAGGAAACGCTCGCGGAGAAAGAGAACACCGGCCCCAAGTTAAATAGAGCTAAATCTAGCTACTTTCCGTCGCAAAAATAAAACATTGTAGCCAGTATTTATGGACTTTCGATTGATTGTGCGATGTTGAAGTGTAGCTTTTCTTGTTGATGCTGCGTCTGAAGAGATTAAGGAGGCAGCGTGATCCAACTTCGACATCGGCAACCCAGTTTGTGGCACAGCGGACTAGCGAAAGACATCGAAGATCTGTGGGAACCATGGATGAAAGAAGTAGACCAGCTGCTGGAAGACGCCGCCCTGGTGGAGAGTGTGTACGAAGCACAAGGAAAACGACATCGCAAGAGCCGGACGCATGGGCGCACGCAAACACCGGCGGAAGTGGCGCTTCGGCTGTTGATCTTGAAGCACGTGCGGAACTGGAGTTACGACACGCTGGAGCGAGAAGTACGAGCGAACCTGGTCTATCGCGCGTTCACTCGCATTGGGGACGAGAAAGTACCGGATGCCAAAACGCTGGCACGACTGGGGCAAGTCATCGGACCAGAAGTGATCGGTGAGCTGCACGAACGGTTGATGGAGTTGGCGCGAGAGCGCGGCGTGGTGCAAGGACGAAAGATGAGGGTAGACACCACGGTCGATGTTGCGACATTGTGCTACACCTCGCTATCTCTCTGAAAACATTGATTGCTGCCCTTCGCTGCTCTGGCTTCGCGGAACTCGCACTCGATTTCTGATATTCATGGCCTCTTTACGGATCTCTTCTGAAGCTAATGCTTCGACTGGAATCTGCCACGGCGCACAAACAACAACTTGACGCGCAGGCAATATCTTTTCTTCGATCATGCGCCGTACCATCCATTGGCTTACGTTAAGTCGCTGCGCTGCTACCTTAACGGTCACTTCCTTGGCTTCGTTGGCGTGATCATCATCCTCACGGAAAGCCGGCAGTTGGTAATAACTGCGTGCTGAGCGCACGCGCATCATGTTCCAGGAGTTGCCCACTCCCGTTCGCAGCCTGAGCCGATTCATCGTCGCGGCGATCTGCTGATCACTAAATTTCCCAGCCATCTGCCGAAGGACTTCGATTGCTTCCGGGTCCGTGCACCGTCGGCTCCTCCCTGTCTCAAACTTTTTCGAGCGGAGTTCTGAATGGCGACCGCCCGCCCAATGAATCAGCAAAACAACCTCTCTGCTTTTCTCGTCCACATCGGCAATGATCTCGCGGATCAGGATCCGCACGATCCGTTGCTTCAGTCGCATGTCGGTCGATGGCGAGTTCCAAATGGTCGGCAGATCTTGCGCCAAACTCAGAAGTGTCTGTTTATTCGGCACCGGTACAGATTGACTTTCCCGGTCGAACGCATGCAATTTACTTTCAAGCTCCTTCACTTTCTGCAGAGCAGTATTCCAGCGAGCTTCCAGTTCTGCGGCAACCAACCGCTGATCGGGATCAACGGATTCGTATCGCCGAGCTGCCAAGCGTGCTTCGTAGCGAGCTTGCTCGAGTTCCAACTCAATAGCTGTGCGCAGGTCGTGTTGCTTCTGCTGCATTTGGTCCGCAGCGTCTAAGGCGGCCTGAATCGCAGTTCCGCTGACTGCCTCTAGCACCTGTTTCGACACGGCCGCATCCACTCGCAAGCCGCCAAAGGAAATGCACGTCCCCTCACCATACCGGCTGCGGCCAGCATTGCACACGTAACGAACGAGTGTGCCCGGATAAAAAACCTGAATCATTCTTCCGCAACGTCGGCAACGCAGAAGACCGGAAACCAAAGCTCCACCGCCACGGCCAGCCTTCGGCTCTCCACCAGAGTGCATATGGGCATTGGCAGCAATCATCGACTGATTTCTCTCATACTCGTCCCAGGAAAGGTACCCGGGATGATGCTCCTTTCGATACTCTGAATTGGCCCCATTCGATACTTTGATTTGGCCCCACCTTACTGAAAACCATATACCGTGGACTCTGCTTCGGGCCTAACCGCCCCAAGGGAGGACCGGGTGGATAGGAGAGTCAAGGTGGAACTATTCGAGCAGATTCGACGTGAGTACGAGCATGGTGGTGGAACGATTCGAGGGATCGCCAAGAAGTTGGGGATTCATCGGCGGATGGTGCGTGAGGCGGTGCTCAGCGCTGTTCCGGTAGAGCGTAAGACACCGATCCGAGAGAGACCGAAACTGGAACCGGCTATGGCCTTCATCGACGCGGTTCTGGAAGCGGACAAGCAGGCTCCCCGGAAGCAGCGGCACACCGCACATCGGATCTGGTGCCGGATCCAAGCGGAGATGCCGCAAGTAGAAGTGGCCGAGTCCACGATACGACGCCACGTTCGCGAAAGAAAACTCGCCTTGGCGATGATTCACCGCGAGACGTTCATTCCACAGTCCTACGTTTGGGGTGGAGAAGCGCAAGTGGACTGGTATGAAGCCTACGCGGATATCTGCGGAGAGTGGGAGCTGGCCTACGTATTTTGCATGCGCAGCATGGCCAGTGGAGGAGCGTTTCATTGCGCTTTCCCGCACGCCAGCCAACAAGCGTTTTTGGAAGCGCATGAACAAGCGTTTCTCTATTTTGGTGGAGTATTTGCGGTCTTAAGGTACGACAACCTTAAGAGTGCGGTGAAGAAGGTTTTGCGAGGGCATCAGCGAGAGGAGACCACGCGATTCATAGCCTTCCGATCGCATTGGGGTTTCCAGTCGGAGTTCTGTACCCCAGGGGAAGGTCACGAGAAGGGTGGAGTGGAAGGAGAAGGCGGATACTTTCGCCGGAACCACATGGTGCCGGTTCCACAGGTTGCCAGTTGGGAAGCCCTGAACGTGTTCTTGCTGGAAGCATCCAGGAACGATGAGCAGCGTTTGATCGGGGAACGAGCCCAGACGGTTGGTGCAGGGATGAATCTGGAGCGAGAGCACCTGCATGCATTGGCGGAAGAAGGTTTTGATCTGGCTGCGATTCACTTTCCGCATGTAAATACCAGCGGCTGCGTGAAGGTGCTGACCAACTTCTACTCCGTTCCTCTGCCCGTCGGCGTCGAAGTGCAGGCCAAGGTGCACTCGTCCTACGTGGAGATTTGGCACCAGGGAGAGTGCGTGGCGCGGCACGATCGCTGCTTCCAGCGCCAGCAGAAGGTACTCAACCTGGAGCACTACCTGGAAGCACTGACGAAGAAGCCTGGAGCGTTCGCTGGTTCGACGCCGCTCGAACAGTGGCGGGCACAAGGACGTTGGCCGGCCAGTTTCGATCGTTTCTGGGAGACGCTGAAGCAACGAAGAGGCCAGCAGCCGGGAACACGCGCCATGATCGACTTGCTGTTGCTGGGCCGGCAGCACGGCTACCCGCGGCTACAAGCAGTGGTTGAAAAGGCTCTGGATATGAATTGTTTTGATGTCGAAGCCGTGCGCCTGCTCCTGGATGCGGAACGAAACCGGAAAGAACCGCGTGAGGCGATCGAGGTTGGTGCTTTACGAGTGTATGACCGGCCACAACCAACCACCAGGAACTACGACCAGTTGTTGAGGAACTATTCCGGCAGCGGAGTGCTTCAATGAGTGTCGCAACGATGGCAGTGCAACAGGCGACCATTCGGCAGTATGCCAAAGACCTGAAACTCGCGACCGTGGGTGGACAGTTTGTATTGATGGCCGAAGAAGCCGTCCAGCAGAAGCACGGGCATCTGAGTTATCTGGAAGCGCTGCTCGGCGCGGAAGTGGAAGATCGCTATCAGCACGGAGTAGCACGGCGGATAACGGAGGCCCATTTCCCGAAGGTGAAAACACTGGAGGACTTTGCCTTCTCCGATGCGCCGCATCTTCCGGCCGCACAGATCCGGAATCTGGCAGAGGGCGGTTATTTGAGCCGCAGCGAGCCGGTTATTTTTCTTGGAGAAACCGGCACGGGTAAGACCCACATGGCGACGGGGCTAGCAATAGCTGCCTGTCGACAGAGAAAACGGGTGCGGTTCACGACGGCGGCGCAGTTGGTGAACGAACTGACAGAGGCCAAGAACAAGAGCGAACTAAATCGCGTGACCAACCGGTGGATGCGCTATGAGTTGATCGTGATCGACGAGATGGCATATGTGGCGATGCCGGAAGCAGCTGCCGAGCTGTTGTTCCAGATTATCTCGGGGCGAGCGGAGAGAGCGGCGGTGATCGTCACAACGAACCTGCCGTTTTCGGAGTGGACCACGATGTTTCCGAACGCCAGGTTGTGCAAGGCCATGTTGGACCGGTTGACCGACCAGGCGCACATCATCGAGACCGGGAACGAGTCGTACCGGTTTCGAAGGACGCTGAAAAAGAAGGGTGGCGGTAAATAAAAGTTTCTCTCTGCCCCCGGCCTACGCTACGCCCTAAACGCGTCGCCCTCCGGGCGCCGCAGGGCTTCGCTCCGGCCGGGGGCAGAGAGAAGATTCACCAGAAGGTGGGGCCAAATGAAGCGATCAAAAGGGGCCAAATCAAGTTGACGGAAGCAGCTCCTTGATCAAGACTCTCCATTCGCTTTGTGGCTTGCGGTGGCCTGCAGATTTACGTGCACGGCCCTCTACAATCTTGGTCCGTGTCTCAGTTTTGCCGTATGCGTAAGCGCCTGCGTAGACTGGCTTGGAGAGGATCGAGTGCAGTGTGGCGTAGGAGGGCAATTTCCAAACCATCTTGCGCTCGCCAGTCTCATGCGGAAATGCCGCCAAGCAAATATTTTCTTGTCGAAACCATAGTAGAACTTGGCGTATGCTGCCCAACTCGATGAATTTACGAAAAACCAGTTCAATGGCCTGCTGCACGCGCTGGTCAGGATCCTTTTCCAGTTTTCCACTCGGTGCCCAAAAGAAACCGACGGGGATCTGAATCTGCAGTTCGCCTCGCGTGGCTTTCTGACGAATGGCTTCCATCGACCGTTGGCGAAAGAGATTTAACTCGAATTCGCTGATTGTGCCTTTCATGCCCAGGAGCAACCGATCATTGGTTAGAGTAGGATCGTAAATACCATCAAGGTCTACCACGATAGCACCAACCATTCCACACAACTCAATCAGGTGATGCCAGTCGCGACCATTGCGCGCTAAACGCGACGCCTCAACACAGAATACGGCACCTACTTCACCGCTACATACTTCGGCAACCAAGCGTTGGAATCCAGGACGATCGACCAAACCCGAACCCGTGCGTCCCAGATCGTCGTCGACAACCATGATTTGCTGGAAACCCAACGTGCGTGCCCGATCGGCGAGGCTACGTTGCAGGCGTGTGCTTTCCTGGTTGTGAATTACTTGACTGGGTCTGGACTGGCGAATGTAAACGGTGGCTTTTCGATGAAGTCGTTCAGGCGTGAGTTTTGGATTCATCCTCTCCTCCGTTTCCTGCTCGCTCGTTTTCTTCTTTCGCTGCGCTGATGAGTAGTTCCATCAGAGCGATGGTCAATTCGTTTTGCTGCTCGTCGGCAGTTGCCGTTGCAGGTACGCTGAGGAGTGGGAGGTTCATTTGCGGGTAGAGTGATTTTGCCGATGGTTTCATCTACGCCCTCCTTGGGAGATGAATTCACGAAAGCTTTATCGCAATCGCCACGAGTGGGCAAACTCCTGAGCAGATCGTGAAGTTCACCGAGTGCTTCAGCAGAAATCAGCGGAGGGCCGAGCAAGAGTTGCGAACACTCGGGACGCAACATCCAACTCGGAATGGGATATATTTTGCCGCCGGACTCGCAATAGATAAGTTGGCTGGCGCGGTCCTTTCGCCGCATACGAACAGGTAGAGTCAATCCGAAGAGGGGATGCCACCGGTAACAGATCGCTACGGTCTCGACATCATACGCATTATGTAATTGGATCGGTGGTGGAGACGAATATCCACTATCCGACCGACAGCGGTTTATTAGGAGATGGAGCCCGCGTGCTCACGCGAACCATGAAGAAGGTAGAGAAGGCTGCGGGTGGACTGAAGAAGCGGATTCGTAACCGGATGCGCAGTGTGAACAAGAAGGTGATGGCGATCGCACTGGCTGGGCGCGTGAAGGGGCCGGGAGGAGAGGAGCGGCGCGTCGAGCGGTATCGCGAACTGGTGAGTTTAACGCGAAAGATTGTGCATCAAGCGGAGGGAGTGTTGCAGGAAATGCAGCATCTTCCCCGGCGCCGGCAAACGCAACTGAAACGATTACGGGAGATCCTGGAAACGATGACTGGGCGCGTGCGACAGGTGGTGCGGCAAACCAAGGCGCGCGTGTTTCGAGGGATTACCAAATATCCTCATAAGATCGTGAGTCTTTTCGAGCCGCACACGGAAATCATTCGCAAGGGGAAGGCGAGTAAGCCAAACGAATTCGGCAACCTGGTTAAAGTGCAGGAAGCCGAGAACCAGATCATCACGCACTATGAAGTATTCGCCGAACGTCCAGAGGATTCCCACCTCCTATTGATCTGTGCATAAATAATGCAATACGCGTATAATAGGTGTTCAGGAGGCAGAACACCTATGCCCAGACCGAAGGGGAGCGCCGATCTGTTGGAAGACCGGCGCAAGCGAGCTTTGGCGTTGCTGGATGCCGGTCACACTCTCAATGAAGTGGGACGGCGCGTCGGATGCAATCCGAGTTCGGTGATGCGCTGGCGGGATGCCAGGCGGCGTGGCGGAGCGAAAGCATTGCGAGTGCGTTTCTCTCCAGGCCGTCCTTGGAAGCTGAACGCGGCGCAACGAAGACGCTTGGTGCGTTTTCTTCTTCAAGGACCGATCGCGCAGGGTTACCGGACGAATCTCTGGACCACGGTCCGCATTGCAGAGGTAGTCCAGCGGAAGTTCGGAATCCGATATCACCGCGCCCACGTAGGTCGCTTGATGCACAGCTTGAAATGGACCCCTCAGAAACCCGAGCGACGCGCGTTGGAGCGCATGTTCACCTCTTGTTTTTAGAGTAAGCCCCGATTGGTCATGCAGTTAAGGGGATTTTGCCTTCAATTGTGTAGACATGCATATACCGATTTTAGTTGGCTATTTATCTTGCTTTAGTATATTACCTCGTGTATTTTGTGGACATGTATATCGCCCGTGCTACCTGGCCCTCCACCAACGGCAAGTCCTATGAATCCATCTACCTCCGAGAGTCCTATCGCGATGGCACGCACGTCCGCAAACGGAATATCGCCAACCTCACCCATTGCGATCCCAAAGAAATTGCCGCCATCGAACTCGCTCTTGGTCACAAAAACGATCTCACCGCTCTGGCTTCTCTCGAACAGATCGAACTACACCAAGGTCCTTCCGTCGGCGCCGTATGGACCGTCTACCAAGTGGCCAAACGATGGGACCTGCAGCATATCCTCGGAGAGAATTTTTCTGGGCAACTGGCGTTGTGGCAAGTCCTGGCCCGTGTGCTGGAGCAAGGCTCTCGCTTATCCGCCGTGCGCTTGGTGGCGGTGCATGCGGCCGGCGCGGTGCTGGGCTGGCAACGCGGCTTTGACGAAAACGATCTCTACGACAATCTCAGCTGGTTGAGCGAGCAACAAAAAGACATCGAGAATCGTTTATTTGCTCGACGAGGAAAGGAAAAACCGCAGCTGTTTCTCTACGACGTCACCAGTAGCTACCTCGAGGGGGATCACAACGCCTTCGGTGCCTACGGCTACGGCCGGGATGGCAAGAAGAACAAAAAACAGATCGTCATCGGATTATTATGCGACGCGGGAGGAGAACCCGTTTCCGTCGAAGTCTTCCGCGGCAACACCCAAGATACCCAGACCTTTGCGGCGCAAGTAAACAAAGCCAGCGAACGCTTCGGTTGTGAGCGGGTGACCTTTGTCGGTGACCGCGGCATGATCAAGAGCGGACAGATCGCAGAGCTAGCCAAGGTTGGATTTCACTACATCACCGCCATCACCAAGCCACAGATCGAAACACTTTTGAAAGCGGGCATCCTGCAGATGGAGTTGTTCGACAGCGCGGTATGCGAGGTCGCGCAGGATGGGGTGCGTTACGTGCTGCGGCGCAATCCTGTTCGTGCCGAGGAAATGGCGCTTTCGCGAGCCGACAAACAAGCCCGCGTGGAACAGTTGCTGGTCAAGCGAAATGGCTATCTCCGTGAGCATCCGCGCGCTGCCGTGGCCACCGCAGAGAAGGCGGTGCGCGCCAGGATCCAGCAACTGAAGATCGATGCTTGGCTGCAGGTCGAAGTACAAGGGCGAACTTTGGTGCTGGGTGTGGACTCTGCCGCTCGCGAAGAGGCCGCCCAACTCGATGGCTGTTATGTGATCAAGACAGATCTCCCGGTGAGCGCCGTTTCCCGGCAAGAAGTGCATGACCGCTACAAGGATCTGACGCAGGTCGAACAGGCCTTCCGCACCTGCAAGACCATCCACCTGGAAACTCGCCCGATCCATGTACGCACCGAAGCACACACGCGCGCTCATGTTCTGGTGGTGATGCTGGCCTATCTCATCCGGCGGGTCTTGAGCCGGGCTTGGGTGGCCTTGGACGTGACCGTCGAAGAGGGACTCCAACAGTTGAAGGCCCTGAGTTCAACGGAAATGAAAAGCAAAGGCGGTGGCAGTTGCCTGCGCATCCCCAGGCCGAATCCGGCCTGTCGTGATTTGCTGCAGGCCTTGGATATCCGCTTGCCAGACGTCCTGCCCAACGTGAAGGTGCGTGTAGACACGCGGAAAAAACTGCAAGAGCGACGCAAACCCCGCTAAAACACCGGAGATTTGTCTTCGGAGACCCTCATTCTTTCGGGGTGAACATGCGTTGGAGCAGGATGAAGGAAAAATCAAACGCTGGAAACAAAGGGACTGGCCCCGGGTAAAAAAAACGCTGCGCGGCTGGGTGCCCATATCGTATTTGCCGACGAATCCGGCTTCCTTTTGATCCCCTTGGTGGTCAGAACCTGGGCGCCGGAAGGGCAAACTCCCATTCATCGTCATCGCCAGGGGCGACGGGACAAGATCTCGGTCATTTCCGGAATTTCGCTGAGCCCCAAGCGACAGCAACTGGGCCTTTACTATCTACTCTTCTTTGACAACATCGGACAGCAGGAGGTCTGCGTTTTTCTGCGGGAGCTGCTGCGGCACCTGCGCGGCCCAGTCATTGTTTTGCTGGATAGCTCCTCCACCCATAAGGGAGAACCGCTCCAGAAGCTCCTGCATCAATGAAGGAGTGTGGTCCCTAGCCAAGAGGGACCTTGCCAACAGCTGCCCTAAGAATGTCGATGAGTTGATGGAAGACATACTCCGTTCGATCGAACGGATCAAAGTCTCGCCCGAGAAACTACGCGGATGCATCCTGCAATCTGAGCTACCTTCTTTTTTGTGTTAGAGCATTGCATTATTTATGCAGCGATCAATAATGAGCTCGGGTGTGAATCAGAGTATATTCTGGGGACACTTTACACGAACTGAAAATGAGACGCCGGAAGGCTGGAAGGACCAAAACCTGTTCATGAAATGCCGGGGGCTTGAGGGCCAGTGGCAGAGCTTTCTTCAACAGGAACTGGGACTTCCCATTCGTAACATTCCCGCTTCACAAATTCGGTGGCCGAAACCCTAGGCGAATAGTTCACGAGAAATACAGCGTGCCAAAGAACCGAAGTGGCTGCAGGTAAACTCCTTGTTGGACCCAACTAAGCACTAAACATGGAGACTCGAGAAGCGGGCTTCGGCTGCGGCCAGGGTTTCTTCTTTTTTGCAGAAGGTGAAGCGGACTTGCGTGGCGCCGTCGTGGGCATCGTTGTAGAAGCTGGAACCCGGGACGCAGGCGACACCAATCTGTTCGACCAAGTAGCGGGCGAAACTGACGTCGGCGGATTCGGTGGCGGAGCGATATTGCGCGGGAAGCTTGAGGCGCGAAGTGTCGGTCATGATGTAGTAAGCGCCGCGCGGTTTGTAGACGGTGAAGCCGGCGGATTCGAGGATAGTGAGAAGGCGCTGGCGTTTTTTGGCATACGTGGCGGCGAGATTGTCGTAATAGGTTTGCGGCAGCTTCAGCGCGAGCGCGCCGGCCTGTTGCAAGGGAGCGGCTGCGCCCACGGTGAGGAAGTCGTGGACCTTGCGAATGGATTGCGTGGCCTCGGGAGGAGCAAGGGCCCAACCGACACGCCAACCGGTGACGCTGTAGGTTTTGGACATGCCGTTGATGACGATGGTGCGGTCGCGCATGCCGTCGATACGCGCCATGGAGATGTGCTCGTTGCCGTCGTACAAAATGTGCTCGTAGATTTCGTCGGTGATGCAGAAAGCGTTCCAGCGGACACACAGATCTCGAATGAACTCAAGTTCGGCACGTGTAAAGACTTTGCCGGTGGGATTGTTGGGCGTGTTGAGAATGATGGCTTTGGTGTGCGGGCCGAACGCGGCAGCCAATTCCCTTTCGTCGTAGGTCCAATCGGGAGGCTGCAGTTTGACGAAGCGCGGCGTGGCGCCTGAGAGAATGGCGTCGGGGCCGTAATTTTCGTAGAAGGGTTCGAAGACCACGATTTCGTCGCCAGGATTGATGATGGCCATCATGGACGCCATCATGGCTTCCGTGGACCCGCAGCAGATGGTGATTTCGCGCTCGGGATCGTAGGTAATATGCTGGGTGCGGGCGAATTTTTCGACGATGGCATCGCGCAGCGGTTTGGCGCCCCAGGTGATGGCGTACTGATTGATGTCGTCGGAGATGGCCTGTCGCGCGGCTTCCTTCACTTCCATGGGGGCGGCAAAATCGGGAAAACCTTGCGAGAGATTGACGGCGTTGTGCTTCATGGCCAGGCGCGTCATTTCGCGGATGACGGATTCAGTGAATTGCTCGGCCTTGGCGGACAGCAAGCGGCGCGCGATGTGCGTGACGTTGGTTTCGGGAGTGGACATGGGTAGTTATTGTAACAAAGAGGCGCGGATTGTTGAGGGCGGCGAGGGCTGATCGCGATCTGAGAGAGGATAGCGAGATCAGGGATCAGCAATCAGGGATCAGGAGACGGTGGAGTGGCGCGGGTTGAGCCGGGCGGAATGGTTGAGATCCTTCGGCCCATACTACGGGCCTTAGGATGACAGACTCGGAGCGCGCATCTATGTGGACCTCGACGCGAGGTTCGAGCTTAAAAGCGGCGGCGAGCCGCCGCACTCCCAAAAAAGGCAGGCTGGCATAAAAGCCAGCATGAAACAGCGCGCGAGGTTATCACAATGAGTTGCGATGAAGAGCGATCAAGCCACGATCCCTCGCTGTGCTCGGGATGACGAAGTGCGTTAGCGGGAGCGGGTGGCGGCGGAGACTGTTGTTTTGGGGGAATCGCCATAAATTTGGCGATACATGTTGGCGTTGCGCAGAACGATCTGGACGTACTCGCGAGTTTGCGTGAAAGGAATGGACTCGACGAGTTCGGGAATTTCGTCGTAGGTACGCTCAGATTTCCACAGAGCGATGCGATCTTCGCCGGCGTTGTAAGCGGCGGCGGCATATTCGAGGCCACCGGTGGTACGAGTGAGATCGGCAATATAAAGCATGCCGAGCTGAATATTGATGTTGGGATCGAAGAGCGAAGCTTTGGTGTAACGGATCTTGCGCTGCTTGGCGAGAATCTTGCCGGTTTTGGGAAGAATCTGCATCAGGCCAATGGCGTTGGCGTAAGAGACCACGTCCGCCTGGAATGTGGATTCCTGGCGAATCAGACCGGCAGCGAACATGGGATCGAAATCGTTGCGTTCCGCTTCGCGGCGCAGCGTGGATTCATAAGGAAACGGGAACAAAACTTTCCAGACGTTGACAGGAACTTCGTTGAACTTGCGCGCTTCGAAATTGGGAACGGCCAGGCGCCCGTAGTTCATGCCCGCGGCAAAATGGCCCTGATCGAACGCGGCTTGCGCGGCTTCAATCAGGAATCGCGGAGAATTGGTGGTGGCGAAAGCAGCTTTCAGTTCGAGTTCGGCGGAAGCATCGAAAGCGATGGTGCGAAGAGCCTGCGCGCGATTCCAGCGATCGGCAACATTGGCAGCGATGGGCTCGTCAAACGGACGAAGCGGAGGCGCCGGGGGAATTTGCGCCAGCACATCCGAGGCATTCTCTTCGCCGGGACCGAGCGCTTCCAGGCGCTGGGCGGCGTGCTGTCCAAAATAGGTAGTGGGAAAACGGTCCGAAGCCTTCAGATAGAAGGCGCGCGCGTGCGCCGGATTGCCGCTGCGCTCGGCATCGCGGCCTAACCAATAGACAGCGTTGTCTGCGCCGGACGAGACAGGATACTTGCGCAAGAAAACGGTGATTTTATCGCCAGCGAAGGGTTGATGCTCCAGATAAGCCAGCCAGGCAATGCGCCATTCGGCGTTGTAGGCATTCTTCCCCGCTGGAAACGAATCCAGGATGCGCTGGTAGTAGCCGATAGCTTTGGGGCGCTCGAGTTGCACCCAATAATAATTGCCGGCAGCCATCAGGGCTTCGTCGGTCCAATGCGATTTCGGACATTTCTGCGCCACATCTTCGATCGCGGTGAGCATGCCGATTTCATTTTTCTGCGAACGATACGCCTGGGACAGATAGAAGAGGCGCTCCGCATCGGCTTCGGGATCGCTGACGGTCAGCTTTGTAAACAGCGTGGAAGAAGGCTTGGGATGCTGGCGGCATTCGGCGGCGCGAACCAAAGCGCGTTGACGCGTGGGATTGGCGGGATCCTTGAGCATGGATGCCAGCTTCTCGTATTCGAGTCGCGCTTCTTTCCATTTGTGCGCGTCGTAGAAATCCTGAGCGCGCTGGTCTTGCAGTTCGGCGGTGGCGTAGGGAAACTCGCTGCGCAGGTCCTTATTCAAACGAGGAAGAGCGATGGCCGCGTCCTTCGATTCGTCCGACAGCGGAAATTTGTAATAGAGAGTCTGGTAGTCCTTCACGGCAAGAACGAGTTTGCGGGCAGCTTCGTTGGCGCGGGCGCGAACCAGCAAAAGCGCGGGCTTGGAGGAAGCGGGCGGATAAGCAGCAAGCGCTTCGAGTCCCTCCAGCGGACGTCCGAGTGAAATGGTGGTGGGGACGTAAGCTTCGAGGACTTGTTCCTTGAGCGCGGTGTTGGGAAATTCCTTCAACAGAGTGGCGAAGTCCTGGGCGGCCTGAGCATTTTTCTGCAGTGCGTGTTCGTTTTCCGCAGTCCAGTAAAGGGTGTATTCCTTCAAGAGCGGGTCGCCGTCGGCCTTATGGAGCCACACAAGAGCCTGGGCGCAGCGAGCCTTCGTGAAGTCGTCATAACCGAGAGCAAGGGCGGCGCGTTTTCCCCAAACGCTGGAGGCGTTTTTGGTGGCGAATGCGGCGACCTTGTCATAGGCGCCGGGCACGCCATGATGAAGATCGCGGGCCAGCGGAGCGAGTTCCTTCTGAAGAGCAGCGTCTTCCGGAGTGGAGGCGTCCAGAGTGGGCGTGGTGGTTTCCGGTTTGCAGCCAACACGGCACGCGGGAGACCTGGGCTTAACGGATTTTTTCTTTTTATGCTGAGGAGATTGCGCGAGGGCATCGAAGCTGCCGGCAAAGAGCAGACCGAAGACCAGAAGAACCGCGCTCAAACGATGGAGAAGAGCGCTGGAAAACACAGGCCCTAAAGCCCAACTTGTTCGAGCGTTTTTCGGCACGGCTAAACAGGGTGCGGAAAGATAGAATTTGTTGTCATCCCGAGCAAAGCGAGGTATCAGCTGTTCGCAAAGTGCGAAGGAAAAAGCGGATTCCTCACTCCGCAGACTCCGTTCGGAATGACAAAGTGGGAATTTTTCCGCAAGCTGTGAAGCTGCGGTATCCGAGTTTCCGTCTACGGCAAGAATTTTAGCGAGTCTTGCTGGTTGTGGCGTAGGGATATTCGCCGAGCGCGGAAGAATCTCCGTCCGCGAGGATCTCCACCATCCAGCGATAAAAGTAATCGACCGGATGGTCCATGATGGGTCTGAATCTGCGATCGTATTCTCGATGGGCTTTCTCAATGTCGTCTTTCAATCGGATGCAGATATCTCGGTGTTCGCGGCCCAGCTTAACCTGTTCCGGTCGTAACATCTTAATATCCTGCATCGAAACTTTGGCCACGCGATTTGCGCGGCGATGAAGCTCTTGTTCCTCAGGAGTTAACTGGTTGGTGTCGAACGCGGCTTCCGAAGCAACCGCAACTCCCGGCACTTCTAATTCTACAGGAGCGGATGGTTCCGCGGTGGGCTCAAGGTCATAGGCCGGAGGCTCCACAGGTACTGGCGTGGCAGCCTGCGGCTCGGGAACTGGAGCAGTCGGCCGCGTGGGAGCGGGGGCAGGTTCCGGAGCGAACGAGCCAATGGCCTGAGTAATCTTTTCCTCGAGCGGGCTGCGCGGGCCGGGCTGCAGTGCCATGGCAACGAAGCGCGACAGCACCTCAAGGGAAGAGGACAGCGCGGCAGCGGCGGTTTGCGCGCGAAGCATGGGAGGCAAAGCGTTGGTGGGGCGGCTGCTGGCGCAGGCGGCAACCACGTCGTTCAGGGCCTGATTCAGTGCTTCACCGGTGCGCTGCAGGCTCTCCAGGTTATCGCGAAGTGCCCGGGCCACTGCTTGTTCAACCGAGTTGGGTTCAGGTGACATGGCGATTTCGGGGCGTTTTGCCGAAGATTCTCCCATTGGTCATTGTGGAATGGGAAGGGCAGGGCGTCAACGGTCTGGGGGCGCGATTGTGCCTAATCCGTGCTTAATGGCACGAGCAAACCTGCGGACGGCCAGCCGCCATCCTGTTGGGTATAGGCGAGGTTGTGCCTGCCCAGATGTGGCTGCAGGACCCCCTCGCAGTCCAGAACCCCTTCCAGTGGTGAGGGTGCCGGCTCACTTGGCCTAAAGCGGCGGTTAGCCGCCGCACTCCATAGATGAGGATCCAAGCCACTTAGTCATGAGGTAGCGATGATGATCGACGAATGCGCGACGGCGGTACAGCTCGATGGCGCGATTACCGTGGTTCACCTCCAGATGAAGAGTTTGCGCGCCTTGCTCGCGCGAGGCAGTTTCGGCAAGGTCTAGAAGCCGTGTGCCCATTCCCTGCCCCCGGTGCGCTGGTTCGACGAACAGTTCATCGATCCAGGCGCCCTTGCCGCGATACTCCAGACTGAAATCGAAACAAATCACCAGGTAGGCGACGGGAGTGTCATTCTCGCGGACCAGATAAATGAGGCCATAGCGAGGGCCGAGCAAAAGTTCGGCAAGATTTCTTCGTACCCAGGATTCGTCGAAAGGCTCGGCCCACGGATCGTCGTTCTGCATGTGGCGCATCAGGAGAAGTAAGGAATCAACGTCGGCAAGAGTGGCGCGAAGAATAGAGAGCGGCATGGAAAAGTGGCAACCTTTCGGAATGGCGATGGGTGCGAATCCATTTTAAGCGCAGAAAGGAGGGTCGCGAGCCTGCGGTGTTGGCGCACAGTTCCGTCCGCGGGAATCAAGCGCTACCGGGGAGCGGGCTCGGGAACGCGCTTCGAGCTAGATGGCCGATTGTCGGCGTTGGCCTGCTGGGCAAGAACGTCGTCGAGTTCCTGAGGCCGGATCGGTTTGGTGAGGTATCCGTCCATGCCGGCAGCCAGGCAACGGTCCTGGTCGCCCTTCATGGCATGCGCGGTCAAAGCAATAATCGTGACATGAGTGGCTCCGCCAGATTGCAGTTCACGCTGGCGCTGGATGGCGGTGGCGGTCAATCCATCCATTTGCGGCATCTGCACGTCCATGAGAACCAGATCGAATGAGTTTCTAGCAAGCGCATTGAGGGCTTCCTGGCCATTGGATGCGACGATGACGCGGTGACCCCTTTTTTCGAGCAACCGCACGGCCAGGCGCTGATTCACGGCATTATCTTCCGCGACCAGAATCGCCAGGCTCGCTACGGCTTCCGCAGCGCCCTGAACTACGAAACGCGTCACCAGCGGTGCGGTGCTTTGTTCGCGCGAACCCAGAACACGGGCGATGGCTTCGCGCAGTTCAGACTGGCGAACGGGCTTCAGCAGATAGGCAGCAACACCCAATTGCCGGCAGCGCTCGGCGTCGCCGGAATGTCCGGCGGACGTGAGCATCATGATGGTGGCGGCGGAAATATCGGATTGCTTGCGGATGTGGGCGACAGGGTCGAAGCCATCCATATTGGGCATATGCATGTCTGTCAAGATCAGTCGAAATGGCGCACCCGAATCGCGAGCGGCGTGCAGGGCCTGGAGTGCCTCCACGCCACTATCGACGGCGAAAGGCTGCGTATGCCAATGCTCCAGCATGGCCAACAGGATGCGCTGATTCGTTACGTTGTCGTCGACAACCAGCACCTTGACGCCATGAAGGAGTTCGACAGGAGCGGGAGTTGCCATGGCGATCTTGGATTGCGAACGTTTCAGCGGAAGGATGAAGTGGAATTGCGCGCCCTCGCCAGCTTCGCTTTGTACCCAAATTGTTCCGCCCATCAGAGCGATGAATCTCGCGGAGATGGTGAGGCCAAGGCCGGTGCCCCCGTACTCGCGAGTTGTGGAGCTATCACCTTGGGAGAAGGGATCGAAGATGGAACTCTGCTTCTCCTGCGGGATGCCGATTCCAGTGTCAGAGACGATGAAATGAATGGAGTCGGAATCGGCGTCGCTGGATTCGAGTTCCACCTTCAGGGCCACCTCGCCTTCGTTGGTGAACTTAATGGAATTGCCAACCAGATTAAGGATTATCTGACGCAGTCGTGTGGAATCGGCGCAAGCGACTTCCGGAACGTCGAGGGCGATATCACAAAGAAGTTCGAGACCCTTTTCATCGGCGCGATTGGCGAGAGTTTTCAGAGCGGTTTCCAGGCAGTCTCGCAAATTGAAGTCGCGGAGTTCCAGTTCGACCTTGCCAGCTTCCACTTTAGAGAAATCGAGAATGTCGTTGATGACGGTAAGCAATGAGTCTGCGGAGAGCTTAACGGTGCGCAAATACTCGCGTTGCTCGGGAGTGAGCTGGGTATCGAGAGCCAAATCGCTCATGCCAATGACGCCATTCAGAGGAGTACGGATCTCGTGGCTCATGTTGGCGAGGAATTCACTTTTCGAGCGGCTGGCAACTTCAGCGGCTTCTTTGGCCCGTTGCCACTCAAGTTCGGTCTTTTTTCGCGCAGTGATATCGTGGCCAACGCCGACGATGCCGGTAACGTCGCCGTTGCTGTCGAGCAGAGGTACCTTGGTGGTAAGCAGCCAGATACGATGCCCGGTCTGGGTGACGGTCTGCTCTTCATGATCAACCAACGGGTGCTTGGAGAAGATCACGTCTTGTTCATTCTGGTAGTAGCTGGCGGCGAACTCGCGAGGAAAGAAATCAAAGTCGGTTTTGCCGATCAGTTCGTCGGGAGAGTGCAGTCCCATGGCGCGAGCCACCGCCGTATTGGCGACGACGAAGCGGCTAAGCGTGTCTTTCACATACATCAGGTCCGGGACGTTATCGATCAGAGCGCGCAAGACCTGTCGTTCCTTGGAAAGGGCTTCTTCCGCATGAATGCGCACGCTGACTTCGCGGCGCAATGCTTCGGTACGTTCGTGCACGCGGATTTCGAGTTCGTCCCTTCCGGCTTGCAGCGCCACATCGCGCTGTTGAATCCCGTCGAGCATGTCGTTGAAGGACAGGGTCAAGATGCCGACCTCGTCGGCTCCGGCGCGTGGTGCGCGAAGGGAATAGTCTTTCTCGCTGGAAACTCTTGCGGCGAGTTCGGCGAGCTGGAGAATCGGATCAGTGGCGATACGCAACAGGCGCAAGGATAGAAAGTAAGTCAGCAGGAAGGCAACCAGCAGAATCAGGCCCTCGATCTGGATGTATTCGGCGATTTTTCTGTTGAATGCTTTCAGGTCTGAGACGATCACGATCGACCCGCACTTATCGCCCTGCAGGAAAACGTCTTGATACCAACTGAGGGAATCCGACGTGAATTGCGCTGTGCCGCTCGAGGAGGTCGCAGCAGGAGAGCACAATCCCTGTGGCCTGGGGTGTGGATACTCAGCGAAAACTCTGCCGGTGTTGTCGAAAAGACAAGCGGCGATGATGTGGGGATCGGCTTGTAGCGCGGCCAGAATGTCGGTGGCAGTCTTCTGGTCATTGAAAACCAGAGGCGCCGAAGAATTCTGGCCAAGATTACTGCCAAGGAGCGACAACTCATTGCGGCTTGCTTCGCGAAACGAGGAGCGCTCGTAGAGAGTAAGAGCAACAAAGGTCATGGAGAGAGCGAAAACCGTGGCGGCCAGGACAAACAAGGTCAACTTGCGGAGGAAGGAGAGATGGGAGAATGGAGTCACCTTGTGCTTATCCTTGCCTGGAGTCCCCGATCACCCTGTTGGCGAGAAGCAAGAGCCGAGAACTGATTTTGATGTTGGCACGCCGGGCTGCCGGCAAATTAATGTCGAAGCGAATCTTGTTTTCGTGGAAGCGGAAGGCGATGATGTCGCCCTGTTGAAGGAAATCCTCGGACTCACCGATGGTGAGAATCGGGGCATTGTTGACAACCTTGAGCAGAGCTGCCGTGCGCTTTGTGTCCTGACCGACGATAAAAAGAAGATCGCAGGTCCTGGGATTGTCGTTCTCGAGAAGATGACGCACCTGCAGAGCATGCGAACCGACGCGTTTTCCTTGCAGCGTGCCTTCCAGGAGTCCGGGCAGCGCGTGTTCATCGGCAATACAAAAAGTCAACACGCGATCCGGAGGTCCCAACGCTTCCGGCGGCCAATCAACGAGTTGAGCGAAATGAAAAATGAAAGCGGCTTTCAATTGATACTCAGCGGTCGAGGATTGTGCGTGCACAGAAACTGGAGTTGAGAGATGGAAGAGCGAAACGAAAAGCGCGAAAGCGAATCGCAAGGAGAGGATCGAACGCGGCCAGACACCGCACCGACGAACATACGGCTCCCGCGAGTTTGGAAGACGGGAATCGGAGATGAGAGATGTGGTCAAAAGCGCTCCGGATTAGGACTGCGAAGTCAGCTTGGCGCAGGCGCTGCGCGGGCACGAGCGACGAGTTGCCACACCTCCGCCAAGTCCAATAGGTGCAATAGGAGCGCCACGGATTTACCGCCAGGCAAGAGTTAATCGGTGAAGAGTCAATAGGTTAGGAGAGAACAAGGAACAGTGATGGGCAGCAGGTGTGCCGCTTAGGGGCAGTTGGCTTGAAACGGCCCAGACAGTTTGGCGAGGTTCCGAGGAATTGATTGCAGGGAGTGGTAAAATAGGATGGTAGAAATGGGGGCGACACGGTTTCGACGGAAGCTGTCGCGTCCCGGAGGCATGCTGGGGGCCAACCGCCCATAACTGGTCGGAAACTAGAACTGCCAATAACAATCTGGCACTTGCTGCTTAATTAATTAAGCGCACGCTTCCCCGGGCTTTGCTCACGGGCCCGGCAAGAAGCGTCATACAGTGAGCTGGCCTGAGCCTTTCGGTCCGTAAGGCTTGGGCGAGAACCATCGGACTAGCCGGCTGCGTTTCTTGCTCGTTCTGAGCGCGGAAGGCGAAACCAATTGAACTGAGATAAGCATGTAGGCTCCGTGGCGTAGCGCTTTTCGGACGGGGGTTCAACTCCCCCCGCCTCCACCATCTATGTTACTTATTTTAAATGACTTACAGAGAAAAAAACCTATACGTTCCATTTACGTTCCAGTGATGATAAGATTTTCTGATGCTGAACCTCTACAGAAGGCATCTGAAAGCCTGCCCACACCGGCTACGTACACAGAAAAAATGCCAGTGCCCTATCTGGACGCAAGGTACACTGCACGGAAAATGGCTGAAGAAATCGCTGGACCTGAGGAATTGGGAAGCCGCGCAAAAGTTAGTGCGTGATTGGGAAGGTGGACAGGCGAAAACCGAGGACACGACAGTCGCTCTCGCGTCCGAAGCCTTCATGAAAGATTGTGAAGCTCGTAATCTTTCAGATACGTCTCTCTATAAATACACATTGCTCACCAAGGAACTGAAAGACGCGTTTGGCACACGAGTGGTTGGGGCGATCTCCCTCCCGGATTTGCGAAAATACCGTGAATCTTGGAAGATGGCTCCCGTTTCAGCCCGGAAGAAACTTGAGCGTCTACGAACCTTCTTCAAGTTCTGCATAGAGTCTGGTTGGGCGCGCGACAATCTAGCGAAGCTAATTAAGGCTCCTGCTGCGCGGCCGATGCCCACGCTTCCATTCACCGATCGAGACATCGAGAAAATTTTGTGGGCCACCGAAATTTACCCCAATAAAGGCATCTACGGTTTCGAGAGCGGGAAACGGGTTCGAGCATTCGTCAACCTCCTTCGCTATTCGGGACTTCGAATCCGGGACGCAGCAACCCTTTCAAGAGACAAACTCCACGGGAATAAGTTGCTCCTCTACACGCAAAAGACAGGCCAGCCGGTCTGGCTTCCGTTGCCGATAGATGTCGCGAAAGAACTGGAAGAACTGAACCCACAGGGAGAGTATTTCTTCTGGTCAGGGCAAGGCCTCGCGAAGTCTACTGTGGCCGACTGGCAGCGAAGCCTCGCGAAGGTATTTGGGATCGCTGGCATCGAAGGACATGCCCACAGATTCAGGGACACGTTCTCAGTGAACCTGCTCCAGGCAGGCGTTCCTATCGAGGCGGTGTCTGTCCTGTTAGGACATTCTTCAATCAGGGTCACGGAGCGGCACTACTCGCCTTGGGTGAGGTCGCGACAGCTGAAACTTGAAGAGGCGATTGAAAAAGCCTGGAAACTTGCCTGAATTAGCGTGCTAAGCCCCAGATTTTCTTACCTGTTCACCTATCGAATTGCGGCCTTCGATGAGAGACGGAGGTAAACCCGCTCGACGACAGACTCTGGTATGCGCAAGGTGAGATACCGCCGCTTGCGGGGGTTACTTCGACCGATAGCGAGGACACCCGGCTCGTCTTCAAAAAGATCGCGAACTTTGTCGGTGCTCAAATGCCAAATCTCGGCTATTTCCACAACAGCATAGTGCCGCTCACCCAGGGCCGGTGTTTGGATTTGGAATAGTGAAGCCATGGTTTTTCGTGATCTAGTCCGTTATACCGTTTAGAGACAGCTATCAGTAATATTGTCTTCGCTCGGTTCCTAGCAGCAGCTCCTCGCAAAAGCGGGGGGACAAGTCCTTCCAAGCAATCCACCAACACAACGAGGACCCTTGCCGTTACAAACTTACGGGTCGAAACATTCATCGTCCAATACTTTGTGCTCGCCTACTTATAGTCCGCATCTATTATTTGAGGTGAGTCACTGGGGAGGAGTTCTTGCTATCTGACCCCGACGACTCGTCGGTCCCATCGTAACCTGCTTTTCTGGCCACAACATGGATCTGGCGTGAGCAGCCCCCCTCGTAGGATGGTCGGGGGAATACAGCAGTTCGAACGCTGCTCAACCCAGGTCTCAGTTCGCGAATAACTCCACTCGCCTCGCGCCTTACAATTAGGTTTCTGCAAGCCTGCATTTAATTCTTCTTCTCTATCAACTTCGTCATGTCGCTCAACGTCGTTAGCGTGTCGCCCTGCCGCCTTCTGCAATTTAGAATTGAAAACTGCTGCTACTCCTGCATCCATACATGCTACTGGCGTTGCTGAGAAATCTGAAAAAGCGCGGGCGGTAGCGACCCCCAGAACCGGAAAAGGGTTTGGGCGGCTGTCTAGCCGCACACAGGGGTCGCCTACCGCCCCAGCTCGTTACTTTGCTCCGTACTCCGTCGCCGTTTCTGCGGTCCTTAATCTGTCTAGAATGAAAGAAATGCGTGCTTACCTTCCGGAACCCATTCCGGAACTGGTTGCGGAACGCCCCTTGCAGACAGATTCCGATTCCCGTTCCGTATCTTCTTCAATATTCCATTAGGAAATGACAGGAGTTCATCCGAAAAGTTGCTCTCGGAAGGACCTCACAGGCGGAGGAGACTTTGTCGTTCCCGACGGCACAGTTTCCCACCCTGACTTCGATCGATCCCACCGATGGTGCGGAAATACAGTCTTATAAATCAAATTCGAACGGATCGTGCCATGCATAGTTCCGCGGCCCACCTTAGGCAGGAATAAATGGCGCTCCAGAGTGTGCAGCCTTTGGGATATGGATCGGCTCAATTGGCCTATAGCCAAAAACTCGACAAAACTCACTCGAAGAAGAGCTCCTCGCCTCCATGGAAAAATGATTGACAAATATCGGGGATGACCATGCATCGAAACCCACGCACATCGTGCAGTCGGCCCTGGTCAGCTGGAAGAATTCCGGGAATCGTAAACGCCCTTCTTTACAAGAGATCTCGAAGCTCCAGAAATCTCGCTTGAACCTCCGCCCACGATGGATAGGGGCCGTAACAGAGCAACTTGCACTGGGCCTCGTACCCGGCGCTGATGCTCTTGGCAAGCTCCGCAGACGGAAAGAGGGCGTCGCTTTTGGCGAAGCTCATCCCCTCTGGATAGAAATAGCTCTTTTCAAAATGCGCCCGACTGATCGCGTCGTAATCCCTCTTAATTGTGGCGTACTCGGCGGATTTAAGCATGGTGATCACTTCCACTTGTGCAGCCAGTTGAAACAGGTCGTAATAGTGCCTCGCATAGCTTCCGAGCGGTTGATCGTCGCGTTTGAACAATTCCACTTTGCCGTGGATCGCGAACATCTTTTCGACGAAGGTGCGCCGGAAATGCAGGAGTCGGAGAGAAAAGCGACCTTCGTCCTCCGCGCCTAACGATGTGTGCGTTTCATCGAGGAACTCCCCCAGGTATGAGCGCAGCTCGACGATGGTGGTGGGTTCGCGGCCACTGGCAGTGCCAGCTTCGAGGAGGACGCGATTGGCAACTTCGCCTGGGCCGCCGAAGCGTTGCGCGTAGGAGAAGCGGTCGTTGCGCCCGAAGCCTCCGATAGTCTCGCTCTCCTGCTTGACGAAGGTCAGCGCGGGGTGGGCGCCGACAACGTCGCGAAGTTTCTTGAGTTCCCGGTCAATGGCGTTTTTTCCAAGGGCGGGCATAAAAGCGAGGGGATCGAGGAAAATGTCGATGTCTTCCGAAAAACGCTGAATCAAATTCCAGCCCTTCGCCAGGCTCGTGCCGCCTTTGAAGATGATCTTGTCGGGAGCCATCGCGGCGATAATGCGCAGCGCTTCGGTGACGTAGTAGTCCTTCTCGATGACGGCGGGGCGCAAGCGCCGACCGCTAAAATGCTTTTCAGCGCCGAGTATCGCCTGCTCGAAATCCTTGTGTTCAAAAAGCTTCACGTCAGCGGCGCTCCTTGGCCTGCCAGTTAGGAGCGTGCCGCAGTCCGGCCAGCAGGCCGAAGTCGAACCGCGAGAAGGGATTTAGGGAATCCCGCAGGCGGCGAAGCCCCGTGCGGTCTTTCCCGAGCTGCTCTCCGATAGCGCCGATCATCGCGCGGACGCGCGGGGGCTCGGAAGCCGCAACCGCGAGCAGGCGTTCGAAGCGTCCTTTCTCCGACAAGAGCTTGATGGTTCGGCGGATCGTTTCTTCTGGCGAGAGTTCGCTCGTCCTGCCCGAACGGCGCAGAAAATCAAGCAACGCCGCATCGTTGTCGGAAAGGGCTGCCCATGCTTCGGGCCTTCGCGTATGGATGACGGTATCGCTTCCTACGAGTTTCCGCGGCAAACTGAGGGCGCTGGTCGAAACCTCGCTTCGGCTTGCCGTCTGCGTCGTGAATCCGAGGAGATTAGCAGCGGCAATGCCGGAAGGGAAAACGCCCCTGCGGCGGGAGGCGAGCTTCTGGATTGCGGCTGGGTTTGGCTGGCTTGTACCGAAGGCCGTTTGCCGGCTGCTGTAGTAGATGCCCTTGCTTAAGCGCGCCAGCCGCCCCTGGCGCGTCAGGCGCGAAAGGGCCTGCGCGACAGCCTCGAAGGGTAAATCGCGGAAGTCGTCAAGTCGCCACAACCGCTCCCCGCCGCCTTCGATCTGACGGCGGACTAAGGCCATGACCCGGCCTGAGCCTTTTGCCGGCGTGACGCCTTTTCCCATGGGGAAAATATCGCTCTGTCTTTACATTCTGTCAAGTTTTTTTGCGATAAAACTTGACATTTGAACACAATAAGACCCGGCCGCGCGGGATTAGGCAAAACCCCACGTTCCAGATACGTTCCAGTTGATGCCTTTTTCGACGATTTCAGCGTTTTTGTCGTTTTGTGTTTTCAATAACTTACGTATTTTCAAGACGGCTGAATATGCCAACTCCCCCCGCCTCCACCAAATTCACCAAAAAACAATTTGCAAGTGTGCCTGTGGCCGCTAGCGGAGTCGTGTTCCATAGATATACTTTAAGCCAAACTTGCATTCCGATTGCAGGAAGCTGCCGATCTCCACTCAGGCTACTTCTGTGCGGGTTTCGGTTCTGGTGTCTTGGGTTCCGGAGCCTTCGGAACCTCGGGAGTTTCTGGCGGCGGGGCGATTGGTATGGTCGGGATTGGCGTAACTAGAGGCGGAAAATCTCTAATTACGGTGGGCAGGTCCGTTGGGCTTATTTCATAAACTGGGAATTCCGGAAGGTTAGTTTCACTCATTTGAGGCTCCTCGCCACCTTTATTTCATCTTCCGATTTTTTCATCAGCTTCGGGTTATTTGCCAAACTGTGGGCGGCTTGGGATAGTTCGATTCGTTTTTCTTCCAATGGCGTCAAATCAGCAACCGCGAAGTTGTTTGGGCTTCGAAATATGACGTCGTACTTATGACCCAACTGAGTCCACTTGGCGCTCAAGTTTGATGAATCGATTCCTTTGCGTTCTTTCTTAGCTACCACGGAATATAGACTTAGGCCTGCCGTCAAGAACGCGAATGTCTGCGGCACCCAAGAGTGTGTGACAGCAAGTTTCGACACAAAGGTTCCTGCGGCGCTACCGGACAGAAACAACGAAAGCCAGGTCATGAAGGACTGCTGTTTCTGATATCGCCCAGACAACCGAGCAAAGTAGGAACTGCGGACCTCAGAGTTGTAGAGACCCTCCCATACTCTTTGCATGTCAGCCTGGGGCAGAGCCATAGGGGTGCAATGGTAGACTCGCTTTACGATTTCGCGCAAGGCTTGAGTGGACAAGCGTCCGTTTTAGCTAGTTTAAGGCTTGTGCGGCTTCGCGATAACACGGCGAAGTGAAAGCGTGACGGCGGCGCGCTAGTCGGCTTCGGACTTTCTTTGTTCTACCAGGCGCTCAGTGAGGGCTGCGACCTGATCGTCGATCAATCGGATTTCGATGGCCAGGCGAGTGTTCATGGGTTGCCTGGTGTATTCATCGAGCAGCAGATCGCGTTTGGCCTTCAATTGATCGCGAGTTTTCTTTTCATCGATTGTTGGTTTTTGCATGGCGCGGCTAGCCTTCCAATCATGATTATGCGCCCACTGCTGCCAAGAAATGGTGCGGTATTGCACACGTTCGCGCTTGTTAGTGAGTGGCTTCCCTGCCAATGCTCCGTGGCGCTGTCGCAAAGCCTTCATTGCCCCTTATTCTCGCAGTTGGAAGGACCGAAGCCGAAGCGTTCGCGCATGCGTTGCCGGAATTGTTCGCGTTCTTCCGGCGTGGTGTGCCCGTAGCGCTCTTCCATGCGGCGACGGAAATGAGAGCGGCCGTAACCACCGTGGCGCCCCAATCCGCCGAACAGGATGCGGCACAGCAACAGAAGCCCAAGCGCTTGCCAGAAGTTGATCAGGCGAAAGCCGAACAGCGGCGGCAGCAGCCAATTCCACAAGTGCAATACGATTTCGCCGCCGATGAAGACAAACAACAGCATCGCCAGGATCCCCAGCGGAGCAATGAAAATCATTTTCTTCCATTTCATATTCGGTTCCTCATTCTTTCGTAAACTCGTCGTACACGCTTTGCAATCGCTCGCGAAGATGCAGCACGGCATAGCGTTTACGTGAGAGCAGGGTGTTCACGCTCACGCCAGTCGCGGCGGCCATCTCTTTGAAGCTGCGGCCTTCCAGTTCGTGGGCCACAAAGACGTCGCGCTGGTCGTCGGGCAGCTCGTCGATGGCAAGTTCCAGCGCATCGTGGAGGACATTGCGGATGTAGAGCGCATCGGGCCCGGCATCGGGCGAGGGCAAAAGGTCCTCAATGTAGAGCATCTCGCCGCCTTCGCCCTCCACCGCTGCGTCGCTAAAGGTCTGCGGCTTCTTCTTGCGAAGAAGGTCGATGATACGGTTGCGCGCCACGCGAAAAAGCCAACCGGTGACGTGCTCGATGGGCATCAGCAGGCGATTCGCTTCCACCAGTTCATAGAAAACTTCCTGCACAATGTCCTCAGCGTCAGACGGATTGGGCACACGACGGCGGATGAAGTTGCGCAGCCGGGATCGTTGTTGCGCGACGATCTCGGAGATCTGGCGGTCTGGCTCGGTCATCTCCGAGATCCTCGCTGGCTCATTCATCCCAGAGTTGTAGACGATTGGCGGCCGGAAATATTGTAAAGATTCAAAGCGGTGAAAAGGGGCGAGGCCACGAATCAGATCGGTTCGCGATAACGGCGCAATCGTACCGCCAACGCCAGGAATGCGGCGGCGACAATCAGCCCAAGCCACAGACCGGGAGTACCCAGGAATTTGCCGGGGCTGAGCAGCGCCAGGGGAATAAAGTGCGGATCGACCGGAGCGTTCCCCGGCAGATGGAACGAAAACGCATGAGCAGCGAATCCAAACAGGCGGTCTTTTATCAGGGCGCCAAAATGCGAAGTGCGAAAAGCGATCCACTCGAAGACGCCGATCGCCACCAGCGGTAGCACAGCCCACAAAAATGTGGCGCGACGCGCCCAGCCGGAGACGAACAAGAGCCAGGCGTAGATGGGTGCATGCCAGAGCGCAATCACGATCAGACCGTAGAGCAGCACCAATTGCATCTGAAAGAGCGGCAACCGCGTCCACAGGGTTGTGACGCCGACACCGCTGGCCAGGAGCACTGCGCTGCTCATCACCAGCATAAGGAACTGCAGGACAACCGTGGTGACGAAGATAACCAGTGGCAGAATTACGAGCGGGATGACGGCCTTGGAAAGCACGGTCGTAAGATCGGAAACCGGCAGCGACTTCCAGAACAGAATGCTGCGATCGCGGCGTTCGCCGTGCAGCGCGTCGAGGCAATAGAACACACCGACGAGGATTCCAGTCGCGAGGAGCAGCATGGCAATGTGAGCGTAGGGGTGAGCGAGCATGGCAGACTGCACCGCGGCGTCGAGCGCGGCCACTCCACGCACGCTGCGGGGCACGCCAACCAGGCTGACCACGGAGCCGAGCAGCACCACGGCAGCTACGGCCAACGGCGCGAAATAAATGGAACGGTTTTCCCACAATTCGCGGCGCACCGACCAATAGAAGGGTCGAGGCGTCGAGACGGAAGCTGGCGCGGTTGCCTGCGAGCCGACGGGAGACTGCGGCACGGCGTTTGATTCAGTGCTCATCTGACCGCTCCTTGTGCTGCTGGTGGCTGAGCCGACGGATTGCCAATCATGTTGCCCATCATGGCAACGAAAACGTCGGCGATGCTGGGCGTGCGCGCTTCGCCAAGTCCGGCCAGTTGCTGGCGGTCGACACGCTCGAACAACATGATGCTGCGACCGAACACCTGGCGCTCGTGGATAGGCTTCAGAGCGCGCGCTGCAGCGACTTGCTCGGGATTGACCATCACCTCCACATAGCGCGCCTCGAATTCCTCCATGCTGCAATCAAGGACGATGCGGCCGTGGTTGATGAACATCAGATCGGTGAGCACGTGCTGTACTTCTTCCACCTGATGGGTGGTGACAACAATGGTGCGGGTGCGATCGAAGTAATCGTTCAGCAGCGAATCGTAGAATTGCTTGCGATACAAGATGTCGAGGCCAATCGTGGGTTCGTCGAGCACCAGCAATCTGGCATCGATAGCCATCACCAGAGCAAGGTGCAATTGAGTGACCATGCCCTTCGACAATTCTCTGACCTTGCTGCCGGACTTTATGGCGGTTTTGGCAAGAAAGCCTTCCGCTTTGGTGCGATCGAATCGCGGATGCACGCCCTCGACGTAGTCCAGCGCTTGATTGACCCGCATCCAGCGTGGCAATACGGCGACATCGGCGATGAAGCAGACGTCGCGCATGAGTTGTTCGCGCTCGATCCAGGGGTCGCGTCCGAGCACCCTCAGTTCTCCCTGATATTGCGTAAGGCCGAGGATGGCATTGAGCGCGGTGCTCTTTCCGGCTCCGTTGGGACCGATCAGTCCCAGGATGCGGCCTTCTTCCACATGCAAATTCACGTTGTCGACGGCGACGGTGGTGCCGAAGACCTTGCGGAGTCCGCGTGCTTCGATCACTGTCATGGCTTCGGCTCCTCCTTACCATCTGCGGAATGCGATGGCGGTTGCGTGGGTGCGGCGGCTTGCAGCAGCTCTTGCGGCGTCAGTCCGAGGCGCTGGATAGTTGCGGAGACTTTCGGCCACTCTTCCGCAAGGAACTTCTGGCGTTCGCTCTGCAGCAGCAGATTGCGCGCGCCGGTATTGATAAACATGCCGCGACCTCGCTTGGTCTCGACGAGCCCCTCGTCCGCCAATTGTTGATAGCCCTTCAGGACCGTAAGCGGATTCACGCGATTCTCGGCCGCCACATTGCGCACGGACGGCAGCGGATCGCCTTCCTTCAGCACGCCGTCGAGGATCATGGCGACGACGCGGTCGCGAATCTGGCGGTAAATCGGCTGACTGTCGTTCCACTCACGATCCATCATGGGTTGCACATAGCTCTCAGAGAGATACCCTCCGGTTATTTTGTGCGCTGCAGATCGAAGCGCGCGTGGACTGGTTTGTCGCCGGGCATCATGTAGGTCCACTCCTCGATGTGATGGTTGGCGTCGACGAATGTGAACACGGCATGGTCCATATGTCCATACTGCGTGCCGCCAGAGAGGTCGAGAAATTCGAATTCGACCGTTTTTCCGTCCGGCGAAATCTTGCCGGACATGCGGGGACGATTTCCGGCATCACAATAGTGCGTCAAGAGCAGGCGGTCGCTGTCCAGATAGAACATAGTAACGGGATGATCGTAGCGAGCCGGATCGTCCACCGTCCCGGCTTCCTTCATCTCGTGCACCATCGCGTTTCCGCGCGAAGTGATGCGCAGCGAGATATCGGTCAGCGCTCCGTCGCCCATTCCGGGTTGTGGCGGCGTGGTTGTCACGCGGCCTTGCCACGAACCGGCAAGCGTCTTCAGTTTGTCGAAGGCTTTTTGCGAATCAGTTGGAGCTTTTTGCGCATCAGACTGCGCGAGCATCACGGCGGAAAGCGACATCAGAGCAACGACAGACAGCATAGATCGAAAGTATTTCATGTTTGATTCTCCTTAAGCTTCTCAACGAGGATGAAGATCGCCTCGCAAAATCGTCGAACGCACACTATTTCTTCGGCGGTGGCATTGGCTGAAAGTTTGGGTCGCTGGTCGGAGGAACTACGTTCTTCAGCCGCATGTAGGTGACGAGGTTGCCGTAATGCTCCAGATCGTGCATGTTGTTGGCGGTCAGCACTCCCAGCTTCGGCATATCGTTTCCGAAAAGCTTTACCATTTGAGGCGCGGACGCGTCGGTCATGCCTTCATACGCCTTGTCGCAGTAAGCGAATGCACCTTTGAGTGCCGCGACTAGATCGGTTTTCGAGGTTTTGGATTGTTCGATTTTCAGGTCAGGATTTTTCTCGCCGAGTTCAATGGAGCAAAACATGTATTGCGAATCGGCCAGGTGTCCGACGATCTGGCCATAGCTGCGAACTGTATCGGTGGGCTTAAAGTTGTAATTTTCTTCGGACATTTTTTCGGCGGAGCGTAGAAGGATATTCTTCACTGCACCATAGGCAGTGCGATTGAATGTGCTGAGCGGATTCGGACTGTCTTGAGACACAGCAAGAGTTGGGGTAAGAAGGCAGAACAGAAGAGCTGACGGGAGTAATCGCATAGTTGGTCTCCTCGGAACGGCTTGGCCATTCCTCGGGCCAGCCATGTGTTATACTTAACTACAACACTATATCAATTGCAAGCCATTTCTCTTCTTTTCTCACATTCCCCGCTATCAATTTAAAATACAATGACTTATAGAGCATTGCGATATTCCGTTTCAGGCTTTCGTCGCGTCCACCTTCGGTGACTCAGCGTCGGATTCCTCTCGACAATCAAGATGAACGGCGTATTCTCCTCTTGTTTGTCAGGGGGAAGCGAGTTCATGGCGGACAAGCCAAGTGATTTGGTGCAAGGCACGCTGGATATGCTCATTTTAAAAACGCTGGCGCTGGAACCGATGCACGGATATGGAGTCGCCGTTCGCATCGAACAAATCAGCAAAGGAGTGTTTCACGTAAATGCGGGCTCTCTGTTTGTGGCGTTCCAGCGCTTGCAACGTGCTGGACTAATCCGAAGCGAATGGAAAGCCACGGAGAATAGCAGGCGCGCGAAATACTACGCCCTTACCGAACAGGGACAAAAGCAACTGAGCAGCGAGACGCAAGAATGGAGCAGGCAAGTGGCGGCAATTGCCCGAATTCTGGAGGCGCAGTAAGCCGATATGTTTTCACTGCAGAACATGACAAGCGGGCTGCGATCGCTGTTCCAAAAGAAAGAAGTGGAACAGGAGCTGGACGAGGAACTGCGCACCTACCTGGAAATGGCCACCGAGGAGAAGATGAAGCAGGGGATGAGCCGTGACGACGCGGTCCGAGCGGTACGACTGGACCGCGGGAGCCTGGGAGTGGCAAAGGAAACGGTGCGCGCCGCCGGATGGGAGTCGCTTGTCGAAACCTGCTGGCAAGACTTGCGCTTCGGTTTGCGGATGCTGCGCAAGAATCCCGGATTTACTGCGGTAGCCGTTCTGACCCTGGCGCTGGGCATTGGCGCGAATACGGCGATTTTCAGCGTCGTTTATGCGGTGCTTTTGAAACCACTTCCCTGCTCCAAATCGGAAGAGTTATTCAACGTATTCCAGCAGCAATCGCAAGACGAAACGGTGCAAACAGGGTGGTCGTATCCGAACTTCCAGGAACTGAGGGAGCACAATCATGTCTTCAGCGCAGTGGCAGGAGCGCAGCGCCACCAACTGACGATTACGGGTCGAGGCGAGCCATTGGTAGTGAATACCGCGGTCGTAACCGGCGATTTCTTTTCACTCTTCGAAGTGAAACCTCTCGCCGGGCGAATTTTCTACTCGGAAGACGGCAAACCCGGCGCGCCGCCCGTGGTCGTTCTTGGAGAAAATCTTTGGCGCGGGCCGCTGGGAGCTGATCCCAACATCATTGGGAGCGCCATCGATGTGGATAAGCGCTCATTTACCGTTGTCGGAATCATGCCGGCCGCATTTCGCTTCCCGCTATTTCCTTCCGTGACGGAGGCACCGCAGCTCTGGATTCCTGTTGCGCAAGATCCGCTGTTTGGGCCATTCATGCAGCGCCGCAACGGCCACTGGATGCAAGTGACCGGGCGCATCGGGCCCGGCGTTCCGATGAAACAGGTTCAGGCAGAGATGGATGCATTCGCATCGAACCTGGCGAAGGAGTTCCCTGCTGAGAATAGCGGCTGGCTAATCCGCACAGCGCCGCTGCAAGACATGATCGTTGGAAACGTGAAGCCCGCTCTATTCATATTGCTTGGAGCGGTTGGCCTGGTGCTGTTGATCGCATGCGCCAATATTGCCAACCTGCTGCTGACCCGCGCTGCATCGCGCGCCCGAGAGATCGCTGTGCGAACTACGCTGGGAGCGGGGCGCGCGCGGATTATTCGCCAATTATTAAGTGAGACAGCGGTTCTGGGTTTGCTGGGCGGAGCGATGGGAATCGTGCTGGCGTATTGGGGCGTTCAAGCGCTGGTGGCACTGATCCCCCCGGAAGTTCCCATCGTGAACGCCATTCGCGTGGACTATTTTGTTTTATTTTTTGCGCTGGGTCTGTCGGCAGTTGCCAGCGTTGCGTTTGGATTGGCCCCGGCCTTTCTCGTCGCCAATTCCAATTTGCAAGTGAATTTGCGCGAAGGCGGCGCGCGCTCCGGCGAAAGTAGTGGAGGCCGCCGCGCGCGCAACATTCTGGCCACAGCAGAAATTGCCCTGGCGGTGATGCTGCTTGTTGGGGCAGGGCTACTGCTACGCAGCTTTGCCAAGCTTACCGCCGTCAATCCTGGTTTCAACGTTGAGCACATCGTCAAGGCCGAGGTCTCACTGCCGCGCGCTCAATATTCGACGCCACAACAATGGATCGCATTTTCTGACGAATTACTGCGGCAGCTACAGTCGGAACCAGGACTGGAAGATTCCGCCGTAGCGCTTCCAGAGCCAATCGCGGATGGAAACGTCAACATAACTTTCCAAATCGTCGGAGAACCTCCGCTTTCTGCGAGCACGTCCAGAACCGCGGACTACGTTTCCGTCAGTCACAACTATTTCCGCACCATGGGCATTCCACTTTTGGCTGGGCGGCTGTTCGACCAGCGCGATCTAGTGTCCGCTCCCAACGTCACGGTCATCAGCAAAGCCTTGGCACAAATCTATTTTCCGAACGGGAATGCGCTTGGAAAGCAAATCTCATTCGCTTTTCCACCTGATCCAGGAATTCCGCGGCAGATCGTGGGAATCGTCGGAGATGTGCGAGACATATCCCTAAGCGACAGCCCCAAGCCGATGATGTACGTTCCTTTTTCGCAAGCGCCCTTCCCCGGCGCCGTGGTCGTGGTGAAGAGCCCCCTCAGCGTATCGAGTGTGGCAGCGACGATTCGCCAGCAGGTGGCAAAAATCGATAAGGATTTGCCGGTCGGCGATATCGCGTCAATGCCGGATATTTTGAACGCTTCCGTGGCACAACCCAGGTTTCGCACATTTTTGTTGGGACTATTCGCAGCGATGGCATTGCTGCTGGCGGCCACCGGGATCTTCGGAGTGATCTCCTATTCCGTGGCGTGCCGCACGCATGAGATCGGCATACGCGTGGCGCTGGGGGCTTCGCGCGGTGCAGTACTTGGTTTGGTCTCGCGGGAAACTCTCATACTGATTTCGGCAGGTCTGCTACTAGGAGGTGTCGGCGCGGTCGCGGCTTCTCGCGTACTTGGCCACCTGCTCTTCGGCGTTTCCGGTAGCGATCCGGTCACTCTCGTTTGCGTCGCGATTGTTCTCGCCACCGTCGCGGCGCTTGCCTCGTATGTTCCCGCGCGGCGAGCTATGAGTGTGGACCCGATGGTTGCGCTACGCGACGAGTAACGTCCGCTGACCTGCTCTGCGGCTGAACTAAACCGGGAAACGCGCCTCTTGCTGGGCGCAAAACACTGGTTTAGCATCATTAACTCCCGCCCCTGACAGGCCAACACCGATGCAACCCGAAAGACGCCGAGCACCACGGCACCCGTTCACCGCAAGAGCGGAAATCATTGACGAAAAGGAAAGCGTTCGCTCCGTCTCGCGAGTCAGCGATTTGAGTCTGCACGGATGTTACGTGGAAATGATGAATCCACTTCCGCAAGGAACCAACGTGCTGATGGAAATCTACACGGAGACAGAATTCCTGGAGACTCACGCGACAGTGGCATATCTGGAGCCGAGGCAAGGAATGGGCTTAACGTTTACCGAAATGCCGGCATTTTTCGCTGGTGTACTGAACCGCTGGGTGGAGCAAGCCGGAAGACAGAAAGCCTGTTGAGTTGCTACGCTTGTTGGCTGGGAGGCTGCGAGATCTTGTTCCATTCGCGGATGTTATAGCTGTACAAGGCCAGACAGAAAATATTGGCGGGAATGAATCCAAATTGTAACGTGTCGACCGCAATGACGCAGATCAGAGCGCTGTTTAGTCCCGCGACCAGCCAGCCTTCCCAGCGCTTCTTACCGATCAGAATGGTCGAGCCAACGGTCAGGATGCAGGAAATATAATCCAGTCGAAACAAGTGCATGGTCTTTGTGAACGGGCTCGTCGAACTCGAACATGAGGTTTGGAGAGGGCAGCAACAGTCCCTCGTTACGCAGACGAGCCCATTGCGTATACGATACCTGCCGCGGGCAGAAGACATCTGTGACCCTAGTCACCTCGTACAATGTTGCGTGCCCTGTTATGCAACGTCATCTTGCGGGCTGTAGCCCTGGAATCTGGTTGATCTGTCAGGGGATATTTAGCCAGCAATCTGGGGAAATGCGGGAACCGCGACGAAGGGTCGCCATGCGAAAGAGGCTTGCACCATGACATCAAGCAATGTTTCGCGCGTTCATCAATATCTGCAGACGATCGCTGCCATGGGCGGCCCGAAAACGATCGCCGATTTTTTCGCTACTGATGCGATCTTCCACGAGTTTCCGAACCGCATTCAGCCGCAAGGCCGTGTCCGTCGCTTCGCCGATCTGGGCGCCGCCTACGAACAGGGGCGCAAAATCCTTCAGTCGCAAAGCTATGACGTGCAGCGAATTGTTGAAAATGGCGATGAAGTAGCCGTCGAACTGGAATGGCACGGAGTTCTTGCAGTTCCGGTGATGAACTTGCCCGCCGGGAGCGAAATGAAGGGGTTCGTGGCGATGTTCTTCACGTTCCGCGACGGAAAGATCGTCTCGCAGCGCAATTACGACTGCTATCCGCCATTCGGCGCGTAGCCGGTCGCCCCGCCTTGGTGGGGCAGTCTGACTACCACTTTATGCTAGTCAGCTACGGTAGAAAAGCGTATCGTTCTGGTATCCCGACAGCACGACCCGTTGGGATGAGGCTCTCACTGCAATAAGGGCAGCATCTGCCTTCCAAACATCTCCCGCTCACTGAGAGCCTCACTTTTGGGAAACCTGCCGCTGGCTTGAACATCACCGCACAGGTATTCACTTGAAATGATCGGGTTTGCTAGTTCGCGCCGTACTGCTCGCGCCGCAAATTGCGTCTCAGGAAATCTTTGGCCCGGAAGATGATCATTCGGATTGCCGGAAGCCGGGTGTTCAACGTCCCGGCGATCTCGGAATAGCTCATGCGCTTGTAATACAGCATCATGAGCGGAACCTTGTATTTTTCCGGCAAGCGCGTAAGGTGCTCCCGGAGCTGGCGTTGCTCGTCCTTGCGCAGAATCTCGGAAAGCGGCGAAGGAGTGGAGCGATCGGCGAAATCGCTGACGTCGATGTCCTCCAAAGAGGAACTTCGTTCGCACTTTTTTTGCCGCAGTTTATCAATGCAGTGTCGTCCCGCCACCTGAGAAACCCAAGGGCGAAAGGGCATGGTGACGTCTCTTTGATGCAGCACGCGGAAAAGCTTCAGGAAAACTTCCGCTGCCGCATCCTCGGCATCTTCGGGCCGGCGGAAAAATCGCCGGCAGACACGCAAAACATACTGGTAGTGATCCGTATAGATGGAGCCCAAAACATCGGGGCAGATTGGTTGCGGCTGGTGCAGGGCTGAGGAGACCTGCGGTTCTTCCATGAGCATCGAAGTTGATTCGGTTGCCATCTCCAGTCCTTTCCTTTCAATTTGCACACCAATACTGTCGGACCTGCGCGAGAAAATTGTGGAGGTCGTCGTTACGATTCAGCTAGTTCGCAGTAGTTCGTTGTTCGCTGCTCGCAACTTTCCTCGGTCGCACAACAGACGTGGGCCGACGGCGAGTCTTCGAGAAATCGTTATTGTCCGCGCTAGCGAACTGTTCGGTGGCTTCGCGGCGACGCACAACCAGAAGCGTCAAGTCATCGCCCGGCGGGCACGCATCGGCGAAGTCCAGTACCGCGCCGAGCGTAGAGAACAGCACCTGGTTCGCGCTTGAGCCGCTGAGCGCTTGCGCCGCGGCGGTCAATCTGGCCATCTCAAACTCTTCCTCCTGCGGGTTGCGGCATTCCGTCAAGCCGTCGGAATATGCCAACAACATATCGCCAGGATCGAGTCGCACTGTCCCCGAACTGTAATTCGCTTGCTGCAGGGCGCCCAGCATGGGGCCACCTTCTTCCAGCCGCTCGACGGACTTGTTGCGTTTGAGAATCAGCGGAGGTGGCAGCCCGGCGTTGCAATACACCAGCTCGTTCCGCTCCAGATCGAGCCGCGCAAAAAACAGCGCCGCGATTGGCGGCTCGCTATTGTCCTGGCAGAGCTCGCGATTCACCGCGGCGACGGCATCGGCCGGTCGCAGGTAAGTTCGCGCATTGCGCTGGATCAAATCCATCAGATGAGCTTGCCAAATGCCCGCGGACAATCCCTTGCCCGCGATGTCGCCGACGGTGAGTCCCAGCACGGAGTCTAGTTGCATCACCTTGAAAAAATCTCCCGACAGGTGGCGCACCGGGAAAATCTCTCCGGCGATCTCGAACTCGCCCGAAAGCAATTCGCGTGGAGCGCAGAGCCGCCGCTGGACCTGAGCGGCCTCGTAGATGGCTTGCTGCAACTTGGCGTGTTCCGCGCGCACCGCATCGCGTTCTTCCCGCAACAATTGGATGCTCTCCGAGAGGTTCGGTGACGCGACGGCACGCAAGGACTGCTGCATGCCATCTTGCGCAGCTCGTTTTTTATCCCGCGCCACACGATTCGCAGGCGGCTTTCGCGTTCCGATCAGCGTTTCTGCGGTTGCCATGATCATGTCCCCTCATCCTTAGCCCACGAACTTGTAGCCCACTCCATGTACGGTCAGAAAAAAACGCGGCTGGTCTGGAATTGGCTCCAGTTTCTGGCGAATGCGCACGATGTGGGCGTCCACCGTGCGGGTAGTCGGAAAATTCTCGTAGCCCCAAACCTCGTCGAGCAGACGCTCGCGGCTCAGCGTCTCTCCCGAGTGACACAGAAAATGTTTGAGCAAGTCAAACTCCTTGCTGGAGAACTCCACCGGGTTGCCGCCGCGCCGCACCTGGTAGCTCCGCAGATTCACTTCGACGTCACCGAAGGAATAGCGGTCCTGCTCTTTGGGAACGGTTTGCGCGCGGCGCAGCACGGCCTTCACACGAGCCAGCAATTCGCGAATGGAGAATGGCTTGGTGACATAGTCATCGGCGCCGAGTTCCAGGCCGACCACCTTATCGACCTCCTGTCCGCGCGCGGTCAGCATGATGATGGGAATGGAAGGACGCTTGGCTTTCAATTGTTTGCAAACATCCAGGCCGCTCATGCGCGGCATCATCACGTCCAGCACCACCAAATCAGGTGAATCTTTTAGCGCGCGCTCGAGGCCTTCGACGCCGTCGAGCGCCGTCAACACCTGGAAGCCTTCATACTCAAAGTTATCGCGCAGGCCGGCAACCATGTTCGGCTCGTCCTCGACGATCAGAATCTTCGCTGTTCCCATGCGGTCTCCCTTATGCTTGCCTTGCACCATGACGATTCTTGCCCCTCATGCAACTGCATTCCCCGTTTGTTGAGGGAAAGCCAGCGGCAGCGCAATGATAAATTTGCTGCCCTTCTGGGGATGGCTTTCGACCAGCACGTCGCCGCCATGCGCTCGCGCGATGTGCCGCACGAGCGAGAGGCCGAGACCGGAGCCTTTCACGTTGTGAACCAACGGATCGCCGCAACGGTAAAATTTTTCGAAGATTTTTTCCTGCTCGTGGGCCGGGATGCCGATGCCGTGGTCGCGGACTTCCAGGTTCACGGAGCCGTTCGAGCGGTACAAGCTGACGCCAATGTACTTGTCATCCTTGGAGTATTTCAGGGCGTTGTTCACCAGATTCAGCAGAGACCGCGCGATGGCTTCGCGATCCACGTTTACAGGCGGAATGTCGCCGGAAATATTTTCCTCGAACGCAAAACCGTTCTGCTGGATTTGGAAGCGATAAGATTCCAACGTGGAGTGGACCAGTTCCGCGAGGTCCGTCTCCTTGAACTCATATTCCTTACGTCCTGCCTCAATGCGGGAAAAATCCAGGATATTGTTGATGAGCGCGGTCAGGCGTTCGCTCTCTTCGCGAATAATGCGGAAATATTCCTGATATTTTTCCTTGGCGGAGATCCGTCCCAGTTCCAGCGTTTCGGCATACAGGCGAATCAGGGCCAGAGGCGTACGCAATTCGTGTGAGACATTGGCCACGAAATCGGATTTCAGTTTCGCCAACGTCATTTCCCTGGAGACGTTGCGATAGGTCATCCAGATTCCGCCGATCATCAACAAAGAAAGTGCCGTCAAAACCAGGTAGTTGTAGCGCAGAAACCGGGACACCATATCTGAGACCGTGGTGCCCTGGTATTTGATGGCCGCGGTTAAGCCCGGGAAAACCCACTGAAAGGCACGCTCCGCCTCCGGCTTGCCGTCGGCCCAATTCCCGGAACTCACCCAGGGTGTGTAATCCCCCTTTGACGGCCGAATCATCATCACCGGCGGATTGTCACCCTTTAGCACCTCGCTCTTGCTGCTCAACACCTCCTTCATCATGGCCGGCATGAAGGTGTGTTTCAGATATTCATCATCGAACGCCACGGCGCCGAGTACCACGCGGTCCTTTGGTGTATGCGGAGGCAGAAAATAGACCAGGCTCTGATAGTTGTACTGATTGTCCTGATGCATCCATTCACCCGTGATGACGATCGGAGGTTCGTCTTTTTCCTCCATGATCCGAACGCGGGCCGACATGTCATGTGCTTCCAGCGGAAACCACGTCGCCACCATGTTGATGGCATCTTGCGTGCGCGCGCAGAACTCTGGATCCTTGTCGCGGGACGGTTGCGCGCGGCTGATCATCAGGTTGTTCTTTTTGTCGTACAGAAAGGCATAAGATAATTCGGGATGCTCCGCCAAAATGTGCTCGAGCTTCGCCTTAATCATGGCGTGGTCCTGATCGGGACCGGGGAATTCCTCGCGGACCGGGGTGATCAGGTCGTTGGCTTTGTACATGGTTTTCTTTTCGGCGATCGCCAACACGTGGGCGAAGTCGCGCTGGATAGCCGCTTCGACGGCCTCAGAGCGCTGGATATGCTTCAGGTTCCAAATGCTGAAGGCCATCAAAGCCGCCGCTGGAAGCGTGATGGCCAGCTCCAGGGTCAGAAGCGTTCGGGTGCGGTCCGTTAGTCGCCACTTCTTCTTGGACATTCCCAGCCTCGTTCCTCCGCCTTACGAAACAAGACTATAAAGACCCGGCAAAGGGAGTGTGTCAAGACGTCGCAAAGGATTGTAAAAAGTTGTAAACGGCTGACGTGCCGGATTCACGCGGCTTTAGGGATAAAGCGCATTATTTTCAAGGGAATAGGGGCGTGTTGGTCCGCTGGGACAGTCGCGCAGCCGGAAGCAACTTCGAGAGACCTGAGGGGTTTAATCGCCGAACCTGGCTGCGGAGCGCGCTTTCGCTTTCTCTGCTTCTTGTTCGCGATTTTTGGGTGGCGCGCTGGTCTCGAGCGAGTGAATCAGGCGAGCGGAAATGGCGGAGATATCGTCGACGGCCGACAGGAATGCGGCTTCATTTGCGAGGGATGGCTTGCTGAAGCCGCTGATTTTTCTGACGAATTGCAGCGAAGCCGCGCGAATCTCTTCAGGAGTGACAGGCGGATCGAAATTGAAAAGCGGCCGGATGTTTCTGCACATTGCGTTGCACCTCTAGAAGATAGATGAGTCGAGGCTGGCTTTGGTTCGAGCGAAGGCGGCTAGCTCTTGGCGATGACCGCCGATTTTGCCGCCTTGCCGGAAGCCAGGCGCTGGCGCGCATAGTTACACCATGGACCCGCGGGGTCCAGGTCGACATAGGCTTGCCAGTGCTCCCGAGCTTCGGCAAACGCGCCCAACTTTTCGCAAACGAACGCCAAATTGTAATGCGCATCGCAATAGTCGGGCAGCAATCGCACCGCTTGCCGGAGATGCTGTCGCGAGCCCTCGAAGTCGCCCATATCTTCCAGCACACTGCCCAGGTTGAAATGCGCTAGTGCGTTTTCGGAATCCAGAGCGAGAGCGCGCTGAAAACACTCGGCCGCCTTCTCCAGACTGCGGTCTCCGTAATAAAGGGTTCCGCAATTGATCAAGGCGTCGAGCCTTTGGGAATCGAGCCGCAAAACGTGGTCGTAAGCGTCAACCGCTTGCGCCCTGGTAGCTCCGTCGGCTTCATATTGCAGCGCCCTGGCAAACCATTCGTCGGCCGTAGGCTCGGCCATAACGCGCACTCGTTCGTCGAGTTCGCGGGTCTCGAAATTCAAAACGAACTGGCCGGAAAGCGGCTCCAGGCGCGCGCCCTCGCGTTCCACAATCACGTCCTTTCCGTCGGAAAGAATGCGAAGCTCCGCCAGCGGCACATGCACCTGGGAAAGCTTGTCGCGAAGCGCCGCCACGGTGCGCTGTAAACGGTTCGCTGAAACTCCGTTTTCGACCAATTGTTTGACGGTCCGCAGGCCGATCAAGTCCCGAAAGTCATACCACGGAGGTCCCAAATCGTTTCGAGGAGAAACCAGGCGCAAACGGTCCCATTGGTCCAACTGCTTCCCGGTCAGACCCAAAATGCGCTGCACGTCTTCGGGAGTGAATCTGTCGGTCGTACCCATTCAGAATTATCCGGCTTTCTTGCCTGCCCTTTTCTGCTGCGTGGTTGCAGCTGCCGGCACTGCTCGCGCGGGTGGCTTCTTCCCGACGGGCACGGGCCCTGCGGCGACTTCCGCGGCGGCAGCAGGAGCTTTCTTCTCAGCGATACTCTTTTTCAAAGCTTCCATCAAGTCGATTACGGGCGCCAGATGCGGCTGAGCGACTTCCGTAACTTCCTGGCCCTTAAGTTTGGCAGCAATCAGGGCGCGCACGTTCTCTTGATATTCGTCGCGATATTTTTGCGGCTCGAACGGAGCAGCAAGGCTGGCGATGAGCTGCTCCGCAAGCTTCTTTTCCTGGTCCTTCACTTCGACGTTGTCGGTGGGAATCGATTCCGCAGCGCGAATCTCGTTGGAATAGAACATGGTGTGCAGCGTCATGCCGCGGCTGCCCGGACGAACGATCACGATGTGCTCGCGTTGGTGCATGGTGAGCTTGGCGATGGCGCCGTAGCCAGACTCTTCCATAGCCTTCATCAGCAGCTTATAGGCTTTCACTCCGGCTTCCTCTGGCGAGATGTAGTAGGAGGAATCGAAGTACAGCGGATCCATTTCGTCGAGCTTGACGAACTCCAGGATCTCCATGACGTGGGCCGAAGGAGGCTCGATCTTGTCCAGTTCTTCTTCACTGAATAGGACGTACTGATCCTTTTCGTACTCGTAGCCTTTCACAATTTCGGACCGCTCCACGTTGCGGTTGCACACCGGGCAAAACAAAGGCTGCTTCAGCCGCGAATGGCATTCCTTGTGGAGCTGGTTGAAACTGATGCGTTCACCGCGGGCCGCGGCATACATCCGCACGGGTATCGAAATCAAGCCAAAGGTGAGGTGACCCTTCCAGACAGTGGTGGCCATGAGCGAACTCCTTCGGTAAGCCTAGGAACGGCGCAAGGTTTTAAGGTTAGCCTCCCGACAGGCGAGAATCAAGATAAACCCATGCGGTATTGCTTATTTTGGAAATCGCCACGGGGTAGCGCCGCCGGACGTACATCGAAGCCTGTATCTACTCTTCCAAAACCTCATAAATATCTTTGACGAGCGTGCCGCTAGGCACAAAACGCTGGTTGGCTTCTATGGCCAAGCGTTTGTTTTCGTGTTGCGAAATAACGAAGTCCAGAGCTCGCTCGATGGCCTCTGTTTCCGTGGCCGCGCGCAAGACCCGCTGGGCGCGCTTAATCTTGATCGGATCTAAACGATAGTGTTCGTTTACTCGGGCCGGCATTGCTTTGTCCTTTCGGGGTAGTGTGCCATGGATCCCGCAAAGATATTTTATGAATACGCAGACAATCCCAACCAAAACACGGGCTGATATAGAATCCACGCATGGGCAAGCTTGAGGAATACAAGCGGAAACGCCGCTTCGACCGGACGCCGGAGCCGTCCGGCGAACCCGAATCAGCCGCCCATTCGACCCCGAATGTGCCCCCTCCGGCCGCCAAGCGCACGCGCCTGCCAATGCCAAAATTGCCGCAGTTGGAGGCGCGGCCCGGCGCCGAACATGGCGACACGTTTGTGGTTCAGAAGCACCGCGCAACACGCCTGCACTACGATTTCCGGTTGGCGATCGACGGGACGTTGAAGTCCTGGGCTGTTCCCAAAGGACCCTCGCTGAACTCCGCCGACAAGCGCTTGGCGGTGCAAACCGAGGATCACCCGCTGGACTATGCGGGCTTCGAGGGAAAGATTCCCGAGGGCAATTACGGCGCGGGAACGGTGATGGTGTGGGACCGCGGAACGTTCAGCGTGATTGGCGACGCCAGCGCCAGCAAGCAAATCGAACGAGGCGAGATCAAATTCAATTTGAACGGAGAGAAGCTTCGCGGGAGTTTTGTGCTCGTCAAGCTGAAGCACAGCGAGAAGGGCAACGAATGGCTGTTCATCAAGCACAAGGACGCCAACGAGGATCCCGCGTGGGACATCGATGAACACGATGGCTCGGTCCTTACCGGCCGCACCATTAAGGAAATCTCTGAGGAGTTACCGCCCAAGCGCGGCGCCACTCCGATTGAGCCCGGCGAATTGGACGGCGCGCGGAAGACTACCATGCCTGCCCGCGTGGAACCCATGCTGGCGACGCTCGGCGAGCATGCGTTCTCCGATCCGAATTGGCTGTTTGAGATTAAGTGGGACGGAGTGCGAGCGCTGGCCCGAATTGAGAACGGCGTTTTGAATTTGCGCGCCCGTAGCGGAGCGGATATCACCAGACGCTATCCCGAGTTGGCGTTTTTTCCGCAGGCCATCGCGGCATCGGATGCGATTGTTGATGGCGAAATCGTGGCCCTGGATGAGCACGGCCTCAGCAGCTTTGAGCGCCTGCAGGATCGCATGCATGTGCGCGCGCCGAGCGAGCATCTGGTTTCGCAGACGCCGGTCGTTTTCTTCGCGTTCGATCTTCTTTATTGCGATGGTTACGACCTGCGCAAAGCGCCGCTGCTGGAGCGCAAGCAACTCTTACAGCGTTTGGTGCATGTATCAGAACGGTTTCGCTATGCCGATCACCAGTTGGAACATGGAAAAGAACTTTTCGAACTGGCAAAGCAGACCGGCCTGGAAGGAATCGTGGCCAAGCGTGCTGACAGCCCGTATGTTTCCGAACGCAGCGCGTATTGGATGAAGCTGAAGGTAACGAAGACCCTTGACGCAGTCGTGGGCGGCTGGAGCGAATCGCGCACTCCCGCTCTTCCGTTCGGCTCGCTGCTGCTGGGTTTGTATCAAGGCAAGAAGCTGCGCTTCATTGGACACGTAGGCACCGGATTTGACGGAAAAAAGCTGCAAGAAATTAGTGGCAAGTTGAAAGAACTGGCATCCGCGGACTGCCCGTTCGACACCGTGCCCGAAACCAATGAAAAGCCTTCGTGGATCGAGCCGGCGCTGGTGGCGCGCGTCAAGTTCAGCGGCTGGACGCAGGAACACATTCTCCGCCACCCCGTTTTCGTCGCGCTTCGCGAGGACGCGCGTCCCACCGATTGCCGCTGGGAGAGCGAGGCCGAGCCAGTGACCGCCGCCCCGGCTATCGTTCACGCGCCGCAAGTTACGGGCAAGGTGCTCAACACGAAAGCGCAGATTGAAGCGGAGCTGTTCAAGGGCCGCGCCGAAACGGTCAGCATCGAACTGGACGGCAGACGCGTGCGGCTCAGCCACCTGAACAAAATCTACTTTCCCGAATCTGGCTACACCAAACGCGAGCAACTGGCCTACTACTACCGCATCGCCGACTTCATTCTGCCTTTTCTTCGCGACCGGCCGCTGGTCTTGCGCCGCTATCCCGACGGAATCAAAGGTCAGGCTTTCTTTCAAAAAGACGTTCGTGAAGGACTGCCCGACTGGTTCAAGACCGTGCCCGTCGATTCCGAAGGACGCGGCAAGGAAATTCAATACGCCACGGCCAATGACCGCGCTTCGCTTCTGTTTTTGACGAGCCTCGGGTGCATCGATCACAACCCGTGGTCCAGCCGCTATGACGACCTGGATCATCCAGACTATTTCTTCTTCGATCTGGACCCATCCGAGGGCACGGAATTTTCCGTTGCGGTCACAATTGCTGCAGCGCTGCATGAAAAGTTGCAAGAATTGCGTTTGGCAAGCTTTCTGAAGACTTCTGGCGCAACCGGAATCCACATCTATATTCCCGTTGAACCGGTATACACGTATGAACAGTTGCGCACGTTTGCCGAGATTGTGGCGCGCACGGTGACCAGCGAGCACCCCAATCTGGTCACGAATGAAAGGTCCGTGGCGAAGCGTCCCGCAGGCCGCATCCTGATCGACGTTCAGCAGAATGCACATGGACGCCCGCTGGCCGCTCCTTATTCCGTTCGCGCGTTTCCCAAAGCTCCCGTTTCCGCGCCTATCTTGCCGCAAGAGCTGCGCAAAAATCTGCGGCCCGAATCTTTGAACATTAAGACGGTTTTTGCTCGGCTGAAAGAAAAGGGCGATCTGTGGGGCGACTTCTGGAAGCGGCAGCAAAGGCTGGAAGAAGCCATCGAGCTTCTCAGCCAACGTATGCCGGCGCGAACGAAAGGGCGTTGATTGCCCGTATTCGTGGGCGTTTGCCTTTTCTGGCGGCGCGGCGCCGTGATTAAATGACGGAGCACGGAGGTGCGTCATGCCGGGCTTGGGCCAGCTTCGCGTTGGGACGTCTGGTTACTCCTACAAAGAATGGAAGGGGAGTTTTTATCCGCAAAAGCTGGCGGACCGCGAGATGCTCAGCTTCTACGCTAAACAATTTTCGACCGTCGAGATCAATCACAGTTTTTATCGCATGCCGACGGAGAATGTGCTGTTGCAGTGGGCGCAAACTGTTCCGGAGGGCTTTCGCTTCGCCTTGAAAGCCAACCAGAAAATCACGCACATTCAAAGGTTGCGCGATTGCGAGAGCACGCTGAAGCGCTTCCTGGAAGTGGCCAGCGCGCTCAGCGAGGGCGACCACCTCGGTCCCATCCTGGTGCAGTTGCCACCCAACTTCAAATTCGATCGCCCATTGCTGGAAGATTTTCTGGCGCTTCGCCCACCCGCCTTTGCTTTCGCTTTTGAAGTACGCCACCCATCCTGGTACACGGATGAAACGTACGCCGTGCTGCGCCAGCATGACACCGCGCTGTGCCTGTCAGAAACCGAGAAGCAGACGCCGCCTGACGTCATCACCGCCGGATTCACCTATGCGCGCCTGCGCCTGGAAAACTACACGCCGAAGCAGCTCAGCGCCTGGAAAAAACGCTTTGACACCTGGATAGCCCAAGGCGTGGACGTTTATGCCTATTGCAAACACGAAGATTCCGGCAAAGCTCCCGCATACGCCCGCCAGCTCCTCGGGAAAGCCGGCTGACAGAACGTTGCTATCTTCGCGTCACTGCGCCGCAGACTTCGGCGGATGTTCGGCGCGTTCCTTGCGCTTTTCCTCGATTTGTTTTTTAGACGGCGGATAGCTTTCGAAACCTTTGGAAATTTCATTCAGCACTCGATTCCAAATGCTGTCGTCATCAACGATCTTTTGCTCCATGTACAAGCGCCACGCCAGGTCTTTTCGTTTTGCATCAATCAGATCGATGACCAGCGACGCGTCCAGGGCGGTCTCCGACTTCATCAGATCGTAGGTATATTCCCAGTAATCACTGACATATTGCCCGAATTGTCCCCAGGTTCCCGCGGACGGAGAGACAATCGATGATTGGCTGTTGGCCCAATAGCGCGCCACCAAGTCTGGGTTCTCATCGGGCTTTACTTCCCTCAAGCCGCGCTGCGTCAACGCTTGCGACACGCCCGAATGCACCCGGTCGGTGATGTAATTCGGATTCAACTGGCGGAAATCCAGCATATTCGCGCCGCCGATGTAGGCAAAAGTCTTGAACTTCGAGAAATCGAGATTGGGATCGAAGTCCACAGTCATTTTTGACGATGCCTGCGGCGCCAGAATCAAAATCAAAAGAAAAAGAAGGATAGCTGCGGCGCCACCGTGGCGATGAAAATAGTTCGCGGTTTTTCCGGCTCGATTCATCATTCACTCCGTAAAGTCGTGCGACCTGTCTCTGTGCGGGCGTGGGCCGATTCTACTCCATCGCACCATGTTTCGCCGAATTGATGCAGCTGGTCTGCACCAGTCTTTTTCACAAATCATTCATTGGGTTTACATCCCGGGTGGGACTAGACTAGTCTCCTTCACCAAGTGGTACTGCGAAATTCGCCGCCCGAAAGAAAGGCTGAATCATGGCCACTCGTCATTTTCTGCGATCTTTTGTATGGACAGGTATGATCACACTGGCGCTGGCGCTTGGCTGCTACGGGCAAACTGTAAAACCGAACGAGGTTATCAAGTGGGACGACTATACCTTCAAGTTCGGCCCTTCCGCCCAGATGGCCCAGGTTCTGCAAGGAGACAAAGTTGTCGGCTCAATCCTGATGATGAACGGAAGCCTGCAGGTGTTGCCGACGCCGATGGCGAAAAACTCAAGAAATCGTTCGAGGACTGGAAAGCGTTTAACGCTCGCAGTCACGCTGGCGGCGCAGCGGCAGCGGGCGGTTCTGGCGAACCACCCTGCCCGGCGGACTATATCCCGCACTATTTAGATGGCGGCGCCTGGAAGCCAATGACCGTGGTAGTGTCCGCAGGCAGAGAGGCCGGAGTGTCGATGAAGGAAGGCCTGAAGAATCCGCTGAATCCAAACGCGGGAAGAACGCGCATCGCCATGTATAAAGATCCGGCTGCATCGATCACGTTGGGAGCAAGCCCGAAATTCTGCATCGCGATTCCGGCCAACGTGAATCCGGAAGTCCTGGAAATCGGCACGGTAGACGTGAAAAAAGATCATCGCGAACTGGAGATTACCCATGCCGACAAAACCTGGATGCCGCCGAAGCGAGTGCAGGCAGTTGACGTCAAGCGCATCTCCGACAACGCCGTCGAGATCATTCCTAAAGAGCCCTTGGCGCCTGGCCAGTATGTTTTAGGCGGCCCTCCCACTGTCGGTGTTTATGACTTTGGCGTTGAACCCAGCAAAGCCAACTGAAATGCCTGCATTCATCCCCTGAAAATCGATGCCGGAGTTTCCTGACATAACCGTGTACATCGAGGCGCTGGAGCGCCGGATTCTTGGACACGTGCTGGAACGAATCCAGATCCGCGGGCCGTTTTTGTTGCGAACCGCGCAGCCTCCGGTGGAGGCGATCCAAGGCCACACGGTGAAGGAATTAAGGCGCGTCGGGAAACGCATCGCGCTGAAGTTCGACAACGAACTGTGGCTGGTGTTTCACCTGATGATTGCCGGCCGGCTGCATTGGGTGCAGAAGCGGGTGACTCCCGACGGTCGGAGAACGCTGGCGGCGCTGGATTTCGATTCAGGCACGTTAACGTTGACCGAGGCAGGCACGAAGAAGCGTGCGTCGCTGCATGTTGTGGATGGAGATGAGGAACTGGCAAAGCTCGATCCCGGCGGACTGGAAGTTTTGCAGGCGACCCTCGACGAGTTCAGCGCGGCGCTAACGGCTTCGAACCACACGTTGAAGCGAGCGCTCACGGACCCGCGCACGTTCAGCGGAATCGGCAACGCGTATTCCGACGAAATACTGCATACTGCGCGACTATCTCCGGTGAAACTCACACAGCGCATGAAGGACGAGGAGATTCAACGTTTGTACGAAGCGGTGCGGCATACGCTGCAAGACTGGACGCAGCGCTTGCGGGAAGAAGCTGGCGATAAATTCCCAGAAAAAGTAACCGCGTTTCGCGAAGGAATGGCGGCGCATGGAAGGTATGGGCAACCTTGCCCGGTGTGCGGCACGAAAATCCAACGCATACGCTATGCGTCGAATGAGACGAACTATTGCCCACACTGCCAGACCGAAGGGAAATTGCTGGCGGATCGCGCGCTGAGCCGCTTACTGCGCGAGGATTGGCCCAGGTCGCTGGATGAGATGGAAGAGCGGCTTGCGCGTTAAGCCAGCAGTTCCCTGCTATCGCGCGGAATCATTTGCCGTATGATACGGGCATGAGACTGTTGCTGGTGGAGGATGACGCCAGGATCGCGCGATTCGTGGCGAAAGGATTGCGCGAAGAGTCCTACGCCGTCGATGTGGTGGCGAATGGCCACGACGCGGTGTATCAGGCGGAAATCAACGACTACGACGTTGTAATCCTCGACGTAATGATTCCCGGAATGGACGGATTTGCAGCCTGCCGCGCAATTCGCGCCAAGGGAAAACGCACGCCGATTCTGATGCTCACGGCACGCGACGGCGTCGAGGACCGCATCACCGGCCTGGATTCCGGCGCGGACGATTATCTGACAAAACCATTTGAATTTGGCGAGTTGCTGGCGCGGTTGCGGGCTTTGCTGCGCAGGCCGAAGGATGTGCGTTCCCCGCAAATCGTGGTGGGAGATTTGGCGCTGGACACGGCGGCACAGACGGTGAAGCGCGGGAACCGCGCGATTTCGCTGACGACAAAGGAGTATGCGCTGTTGGAATTCCTGGCGCGCAACGCAGGCCGGGTGATTGGACGAGCGGAGATCGCGGAACACGTGTGGGATGAATCGTTCGACCCGTTTTCGAATTTGATTGAGGTGTACATCAACCGCCTACGCCGGAAGATTGATGAGGGAGCGGCGAAATCGATACTCCAGACGCGTCGTGGCAGCGGCTACGTGCTGTACGCGGGTGAGGAGAACGCCGCAGCGAGCAATGGGAAGCCCGGAAAGCCACCCGCGGCAGGCGGCGCGAGAAAACTTCATGCTTGATTCCGTGCGGGTACGGCTGACGGTGTGGTACACGCTGGCGCTGGCGTTGGTGCTGATTCTACTGACGGTCCTTACCTATGTGCTGTATGAGCGGAATAGTTCGCGGCGCACCGACAGCAACCTTGTTGAGATTGCTGACGCGTTCGCAACCACGTTCCGGGCAGAACTGAAGGATCAGGACGGTCCCGATCCAGCGAAAGAAGCAGCTCGCGCAGCCATTCTGGAACACCGGTTTCGCGACACCGTTTTCGTGGTTCTCGATTCCAGCGGAAACGTAGTGTTGAGCACCCTGGACCTACCGGCAGCGGACCCTTCACTGGAACGACTTACGCCAACCATTTTTGCTTCGCCATCGTTCCGCGACCTTGCAGCTGCTTCCGACTCTTCACGGCGAACGATGCGCACCCTGCGAGCACAGCGGGATTTCTTTCGTGGCTATGCGAAGCGCGTTGAGGTAAAAGACGGAACGTACACGCTGGTGGTTCTGCAATCGCTGCACCCGCAGCACGAAATGCTTGAGGATATTCGCAATACGTTCTTGTGGGCAATCCCTGTTGCCTTGCTGGTGGCGAGCCTCGGCGGATATGTTCTGGCCAGAAAAAGTTTGCAGCCGGTGGCGGCGATGGCAACGCAAGCTCGCGGAATGGGCGCGGCAAACCTGCACGCCAGGTTGGCGGTGTTGAATCCACGCGACGAACTCGGACAACTGGCGGTCACCTTTAATCAATTGTTGGAGCGGCTGGAAGAATCCTTTGAGCGCCAGAAACGCTTCATGGCGGACGCTTCACATGAACTGCGGACGCCGGTGGCCATCCTGCACGGGGAAACGGAAGTGACGCTTTCGCGCGCGGATCGCTCGCCGGAGGAATACCGCGAAACACTGGGAATTTTAAAGGATGAGTCGCAACGGCTGGCGCGGATTGTGGAGGACTTGTTCACGCTGACGCGCGCCGACGCGGGGCAGTATCCGTTGCAACTGCAGAGCGTCTACCTGGACGAACTGGCGGCGGATGTGCTGCGCAGGGCCAGAACGCTGGCGCTGGCGAAGAAGATTAGCTTGTCTGCCGTGATCGAGCCGGAATTGCCAATCGAGGCGGACGAAGCGCTGTTGCGCAGGATGCTGCTGAACCTGCTGGACAACGCCATCAAATACACACCGGAGGGCGGCCAAATCTCGCTGCAATGCCGCCGCCAGGGCGACGACTATATGCTGAGTGTGAGCGACACGGGAACTGGAATTCCTGCGGAGCTGCAGGCGCGGATATTTGAGCGCTTCTTCCGGGCAGACAAAGCGCGCTCGCGGTCCGAAGGAGATTCTGGTGGAGCAGGGCTGGGATTATCCATTGCGCGCTGGATCGCGGAGGCACATCACGGGCGTCTGGAATTGACCAAGTCGGATGCAACAGGAACGACGTTTACGGCGGGGCTGCCGGTGGGCGATGTCGGGAAGAATGCGTAATGTCCGCCTTCTGAGGCGGGCACCTTTCGCATTGGCAGGACTGTGAGGTCATTGCGAACCTGGCCTTCCTCGCTACGATTCGATTAATCGTACATTTAGGTTGCCTTCGCTACGTTAAAAGAGTTGTGGGCTGTTGCTCCAGGCGACTGTATACGCGGCCAGATGCTCTCTATGCGAAGGATAATAACAACCACAGTATTTCTCGTAGGATTCGCGTCGATAGCCACGCTGCTGCCGCTGTGCGCACAGGAAACGCCATCGGCGCCCGTTCCCAAGGTTGCGCCTGCTCCGGCGACAACTCCAGCGGCAAGTTCCTCAGTTCAGCGGATCACTTTGAAGCAGGCGCTGGAGCTGGCGCGAAAAAACAGCACGCAGTTCCAATCGGCGGCTACTGATGCAGGTGTGGCGCGCGAAGACAAAGTGCAAGCGCGTGCTGGATTGCTGCCCGGTGTGGACTTCAATACTTCGGGTTTGTACACAGAGCCCAACTCCCTTGGAGCCGTCAAGTTCATCGCTAACAATGCGCCGCACGAATACATCAGCCAGGGAAATGCGCATGAATTGCTCGACATGGCGAGTGTGGCCGCGTACCGGCGCACGGCGGCGCTGGCAGCAGCGGCCAAAGCGCGCGCAGAAATTGCCACACGCGGACTGGTAGTGACCGTGGTGCAAAGCTATTTTGCGGTAGGCGCCGCGGAACAAGTCGTGGAATCCGCGCAGCGCACCTCACAAGATGGCGAGGCGTTTCTGAAGTTGACGCAAGAACTGGAACACGGCGGCGAAGTTGCCCACTCTGATGTGATCAAGGCGGAGCTGCAAGCGCAGGATCGTCGGCGGCAATTGCAGGAGGCGCAACTCACCTTACTGAATGCGCGGCTGGACCTGGCGGTGCTGATCTTCCCGGATTTCAACGATAGCTTCGAAACCGCGGATGATCTTCACGCAAACGTTCCGCTACCCGTACGTGAAGAATTTGAAGCCCAGGCGGCGCATGAGAATCCAGAGATTCGCGAAGCACTGGCCAACGCACAAGCGGCCGGACACGACGTAACCGCGGCGCGCGCAGGTTACCTGCCGTCCATCAGCCTGGATTATTGGTACGGAATCGATGCGCCGAACTATGCAACCAATTCGGTTGTGGATGGCCAGAAGCTGTCGAACCTGGGTTCCTCGGCGATGGCAGCGCTGACGTTGCCGGTGTGGAATTGGGGCGCGACGCAGAGCCGCGTGCGGCAGGCAGAATTAAAACGCGAACTGGCCAAGAAGGAGTTGTCATTCGCGCAGCGAAAATTGCTGGCGGAGATGCGCTCGCTGTATTCGGAAGCGGAGACGGCGCTGAACGAATTGAGCGGGCTGCAAAGATCCGCCGAGTTATCAGCGGAGAGTTTGCGTCTGACGACGCTGCGCTACAAAGGCGGAGAGGCGACGGTGCTTGAGGTGGTGGACGCGCAGAGCACATTTGCGCAGGCCAACGCTGCTTACCAGAACGGGGCAGTGCGCTATCGCGTGGCGCTGGCAAATCTGCAGACCCTGACAGGAGTGATGACGACTCCATGAGCCTTCGAATGAAAACAGGAATAGATACCGTGAGCCACTGGCAGAAGTCGCTGCTCTTGCCGTTGTGCGCCATGGCGCTGCTAACGGGATGCGGCAGCGCGGAGAAAGAACCGGAAACGGTCGTGGCGGTGCAGACCACCCCGGCAAAGCGCGGGCCGATTGAATTGACGGTTTCGTCCGAGGCAGTCGTTTTTCCGCTGGAGCAAGCCGTAATCACGCCGAAGATCACTTCGACGATCAGCAAGTTTTATGTGCAACGTGGAAGCCGCGTAAAAAAGGGGCAACCGTTAGCGCAACTGGAAAACGCGGACCTGGCCGGCGCAGCAGAGCAGAGCAAGGGTAATTTCGAACAAGCGGAAGCCAACTACAAGACGACTACCGGAGCCAGCGTGCCGCAGCAGATTCAAAAAGCCGAACTGGATGCAGCGGCGGCAAAAGCGGCTTTCGACGCACAACAAAAAGTCTACGCTTCGCGAAAAGAGTTGTTCGATCAGGGAGCGATTCCGCGACGCGACTTGGATACAGCAGAAGTGGCCATGATCCAGGCGCGCAGCCAGAACGAACAAGCGCAAAAACAACTGGCGGATTTGCAGCGCCTGGGCAAAGAACAGGCACTCAAGGTCGCCAGTGGCCAGCTGTCCGCGGCAAAAGGCACATATGAAAACGCGCAGGCGCTGCTCAGCTATTCGGTGATTCGCAGCCCCATCGACGGCGTGGTCACCGACCGGCCTCTGTATCAGGGCGAGCTGGCAACGGCGAACCAGCCGATTCTGACGGTGATGAATACATCGAAATTGATCGCCAAAGCACATATTCCGCAAAGTGAAGCCGTACTGCTAAAGGTGGGAGACCACGCCGAACTGAATGTACCGGGAGCGGAGGGACCAATCCCGGGGCGAGTGATGCTGGTGAGCCCAGCGCTGGATCCGGGAAGCACGACGATAGAAATTTGGGTGGAGGCGCTGAAGGCGAGTGCGGCTCTGAAGCCAGGAATGAACGTGCAAATCGAAGCGATTGCCAAAAATGTGAAAGATGCGTTGACCGTGCCCGCGGCAGCGGTGTTCAAGTCGCCCGAAGCGGGAGACTACGTGATGCTCGCGGAGAAGGACGATAAGGCGCATCTCGCGAAAGTGAAGATTGGCATTCGCAACAAAGAGCTGGCGGAGATTCAATCCGGGATCAACGAAGGTGATCTGGTCATCACGGCGGGCGGATACGCGTTACCAGATGGCACGAAGATCAAGGTGGAAGCGGCGCCGCCAGCGGAAGCAGAAAGAGATAAAGATGGCGGCGATACGGGCGACAAGCCAGATGCGGCCTCGGACAAAAAGGCCACCGCGCCTGCGGTTCCGGCGAAGGCTAAGGAGTAACGGCGCATGGATTCGCGGCCGGAAGAGAGGGAGACTCCAGCAAAGCAAGTTCCCCAAGGCGTCACGGTGCCGTGGTTCCGCAAATTGTCGCGACCCATTCTGTTCTTGATTGTGAGCCTGGCGCTGGTCGGAGCCTACCTGGCATTCAGCATTCCTGTCGCGGTATTTCCCAATACAGATTTTCCACGCATCATCATCGGCGTCGATAACGGCGTGATGCCGATCGACCAGATGCTGGTAACGATTACGCGCCCGATGGAAGAAGCCGTGAACAGCGTGCCGGGCCTCAATAAGGTCGTATCCATTACCAGTCGCGGTTCCGCCGAAGTGGATCTGTTCTTTGACTGGGGATCGGACATGATTCTGACACTGCAGCGTGTGGACGCCGTGGTGGCGCGGCTGCAGCCGGAATTGCCCACAACCGCAAAAATCGAGACGCATCGCATGACCTTTGCGTCGTTTCCGATTCTTGGATACAGCTTGACGTCGGACACCATTCCGCAAAGCAAGCTCTGGGAAATTGCCACCTACGATTTGAAGCCGCGAATCAACCGCCTGGATGGAGTTGCCAGCGTGCTGGTACAAGGCGGCCGCGTCCCGGAGTTCCAGGTCACTCCGGATCCGGCGCGATTGCTGGCGGCGGGAATTACGGTGACGGACATTCTGGAAGCCATTCGCCGTACCAACCTGATCGATTCGCCAGGCCTGCTGGAGCACGAGCATCAACTGGTGCTCGGACTGATCAGTGGGCAAGTTCGCACTCCGGAAGAAATCGGGCGCATCGTCGTGAAGACGTCAAAAGATGGCACGCCGATTCGTTTGGGCGACATTGCGAAAGTGACGCCGTCCGAAGCGCCTGTATACACCATGGTGACGGCGAACGGGAAACCTGCGGTTCTGCTCAGCGTGCACCGGCAGCCGGAAAGCAACACGTTGGACGTGGCGAACGAGGTGCATCAGAAAATCGCCGAATTGAGGCCCACACTGCCCCCCGGCGTTCACCTGGAACCTTTCTACGATCAGTCGACAATTGTGAAGGACTCCATTGCCAGCGTGCGCGACGCCGTGCTGCTGGGAATCATTTTGTCCTCCATCATTCTGGTGCTGTTCCTGCGCGATTGGGGCAGCTCGTTTGTTGCCGGCCTGGTGATACCTGTGACCTTGTTGCTGACGCTGATTGTGCTCAAGCTCACGGGACAAAGCTTCAACCTGATGACCTTGGGAGGCCTGGCGGCCGCCGTGGGATTGGTGATCGACGACGCCATCGTGGTGCTGGAAAACATCGTGCTCCATCGCGACGCCGGTGAATCCAGGTTGCAAGCCATCCAAAGTGCGCTGAAAGAAATCACCGTGCCTTTGATTGGCTCGACGATCACACCGATTGTCGTCTTCCTGCCGCTGATTTCCACCACCGGCGTCACCGGAAGCTTCTTCCGCGCGCTGGCAATTACTATGACCGTGGCGCTGCTCAGTTCCCTGCTGCTGGCGCTGACGTGGACTCCAACACTCAGCCAGTATTTCGTTCGGCGCAAGGACACCGTGGCCGCAGCGGAAGTTCCGGCTGGCGAACAGACGGCGGCATCGTTGCTCGCCGCGGAGGAAGCGCATCTTTCTGGATTCTTCGGGCGCATCGTGGACTTCTATGGCCGCATCATGCTGAAGATTCTCCACAAGCCTGTGATGGTAGGCGTTTCCTGCGCGGCAATCGTGGTCATGACGGTCGTCTGTTACAAGTTCCTGGGATCGGACTTGCTGCCGGAGATGGACGAAGGCGGCTTCATTCTGGACTATTACACTCCACCCGGAAGTTCTCTGGCGGAGTCGGACCGTATTTTGCAACACATCGAACAGATCGTGAGATCGATGCCTGAGGTGGAGAATACTTCGCGGCGCACGGGATTACAGTTGGGTCTTGCCGCGGTAACCGAAGCGAATCGCGGTGACTTTACCGTCAAGTTGAAGAAGGACCGCAAACGCGACATCGAAGAAATTATGTCTGACATTCGCGCAGAAATTAAACGCACCGAGCCGGGGGCCGACGTCGAGTTCGTGCAAGTGTTGCAAGACATGATTGGCGACCTGACGAGCGCGCCAGAGCCGATCGTGATCAAGTTGTTTTCGCCGGACGCAAAACTGCTGTCATCGACGGCGCCGCGCGTGGCGGACGCAATTCAAAAAGTGCCGCACGTGGTCGATGTCCTCGACGGCATCGAGAACACCATCAGCGGCCCAGCCGTTACGTATCAAGTGGATCCGTCAATCGCGGCTCGCGCGGGATTCACCCCGGAAGAAGTGGCTACCAATGCGGCGGCGGTGTTGGAGGGCGAACCCGCAGCGACCCCAGTGGTGCTGAACGACCGGGCCTACACCATTCGTGTGCGCTTTCCTGAACAAAGTCGGGCGTCCCTCGACCGCATGAGCAACACCTTGCTGACCAGCGCGACCGGCCACACCGCGACGCTGGGATCACTGGCAACGATTTCTACGGATCCGGGCCAGACGGAAATTCGCCGGGAGAACTTGCAGCGCCTTGTCGAAGTCACGGGTCGATTTGAGGGCGTGAGCCTTGGTCAAGGAATGCAGGCAGTACAGAAGGCGGTCGCGGACTTGAAATTGCCGTCGTCGATTCGCGTGGAGTACGGCGGGCTATACGAAGAGCAGCAAAAATCCTTCCGCGACCTGCTGACGGTGTTCTTGCTGGCGCTGGTGCTGCTGTTCGTGGTGCTGTTGTTCGAGTTTCGTACATTTTCCGCTCCGGCTGCGATTCTGGCGTCGGCGCTGCTTTCCACGTTTGGGGGATTCCTGGCCCTTCTCGTCACGCACATCACATTCAATGTGGCGTCGTTCATGGGCATGATCATGGTGGTGGGAATCGTGGCAAAGAACGGCATCTTGCTGCTGGATGCCGATCAACGATTCCGGCAACTCGGATTCAGCGATGAAGAGTCGATGATTCAGGCGGGGCGCCGGCGGCTGCGGCCCATCGCCATGACGGCGTTGGCTACAATTGCGGGTATGTTGCCGCTGGCCATGGCCATCGGCTCGGGATCGCAGATGCTGCAGCCTCTAGCGGTCGCGGTAATTGGAGGATTGTTGAGCTCCATTATGTTGTCGCTGATCCTGACACCCGCCATCCACTTTTATCTTGGGCGAACAAGCAAACCCGCGTAGTCGATTGCCAATCTGAAACGGTTGGTACCACTTTCGCACTACAAATACGGGCGCACTTCACTCCACTGTCTCAAGCGATTGTGCACGTTATTGCCAGCAGACTTTCCCGGCCAGAGACAAACGTTCACATCCCAGTCGTGCGAATTAGCCTCTATTCATAAGAATAGAAGCGGCTGACCCGCATCGGTATAGCGTTCTGCGAACAAGCAAAAGGCAGCTCGAGCATCGAAACAACGCGAGGCAACAGGATTGCTCTTTCGCCAGAATTTGGCACCTGCCATGCATGCCACTGGCCATAGAAAGAAGTGTGGATTGTGACCACCTCCCTCACGCGCCTCGGTAGTACTCCAAGCCAAAGGCGGAGCCAACGAATCTTCCTTTGTGTGGGAATCATCGTGCGCGGCAAAAAAGCGAATGGCATGACATTTTCTGAGCGGACGAAGACCGAGGTGGTCAGCGCTCATGGCGCACTCATCCTGCTACAAGAACCGGTCTGCACAGGCCAGGAGTTGACGCTACGTAACATTCCGACAAGCGAAGAAATCGTGTGCACGGTGGTCGACTGCAATCCGGGACAAGCCGGAGCCACCGAGGTAGGCCTGCAATTCAAGCACTCGAGCCCAAGATTCTGGCGCGTCGCATTCCCGCCATCCGACTGGAGTTCGCGCAGCCCGGGAGCAAAAAGATTCAATATTCACAACGCAAATCTACCCAAACCCAGCAAATAGGAAGTAGAATCCGGGACGCCCAGCAGGGTGTAGCCGATTTGCCCGACTTCGCATCTACAATGAATTGACACCGCGCAAATCCTGGCTACGAAAGAAGGGGTGAATTATGAGGGTGGGACGTATGATGACCGTGTTTTTTATAGCGGTGGCGGCAATTGCGGTGGCCTTTTTGCTTGTCGTTTCCATGGCCTCGCGGTCGCGGGCGGGCGACAATGCGCCGGCGGTAGGCTCCATTGCGCCGGATTTCACGCTAAATTCACAAGACGGAAAGCCCGTAAGCCTCCACGATTTCAAAGGCAAGTGGGTTGTGCTGTACTTCTATCCAAAAGACATGACCACGGGGTGCACAATCGAGGCGCACAATTTCCAACGCGACCTGGCAAAGTACCAGGCCAAGGATGCCGTGATCCTCGGCGTCAGCGTGCAGGATGAAAAGAGTCACCAGGAGTTTTGCGCCAAGGAAAGCTTGACGTTCAAACTGCTGGCCGATACCGACAAGAAGGTCTCCCAGGAATATGACTCGATTATGAATCTGGGAGTCGCGAAATTGTCCTCGCGCCATACCTATCTGATTGGCCCGGACGGCAAGGTGCGGAAGGTGTGGACCGATGTGGATGTGAAGAAGCATAGCGACGAAGTGCTGGCAGCAATCGACGAGTTGCAGAAAAACCCAGCCAGCTAAATTCTCCTGCGGGCCTAGGGAAATGCGGGGAGTGACTTCTGGCTCCGGGATGCGTTACAGTTCCGGAGCCAATTCTTTTTCTGGGGGGATTGCACCGTGAACAGAAAACAATTTCTGGCGGCTTTTTCGTTGTGCGTGCTCGGATTTGAGATGGCGCTGCGCGCCGGCGCGCCGAAGACCGAGACTGTAACCTACAAGAGCGGCAACGATACGGTCAGCGGATATTTGGCGCTGCCCGAAGGCGCAGGCAAGCATCCGGCGATCGTCGTGATTCATGAATGGTGGGGATTGAATGACTGGGTGAGAAATCAGGCGCAGAAATTCGCGGAGCAAGGGTATGTGGCGCTGGCCGTGGACCTGTATCGCGGCAAGGCCGCCAAGACACCGGACGAAGCCCACATTCTGATGCGTGGTTTGGCAGAAGATCAGGGACTGCGCGACTTACAGGCAGGATATGCGTATCTGGCATCGCGACCAGATGTGGATGCCAGCAAGATCGGCTCGATTGGCTGGTGCATGGGCGGAGGATGGTCAATTAAACTGGCGGTAGACCAGCCGAAACTGGCGGCCTGCGTAGTGAACTATGGCCCGCTGCCGACCGATCCCGCGAACATCGCCAGGATCAAAGCGCCCGTGCTCGGAAATTTCGGCGCCGACGACCAGGGCATTCCCCCGGAGAAAGTGCATGCGTTTGAATCCGCGATGAAAGCTGACGGGAAGGTAGCGGACATTAAGATTTATACCGGCGCGGGCCATGCGTTCGAAAACCCGGATAACAAAAATGGCTACCGCCCGGAAGCCACGGCGGACGCCTCGCAGCGCGCTTCGGCATTCTTCCAGAAATACTTGAAATAATAGAGTGAGACAGTCAGGGTAGGCTGCCGCTCAGAGATTGGCGAGCACTTTCAAGCCCGGAACTCCCATCAGTTTCTGGTCCGCAGTGACCAGCACCATATCGTGAGCGATGGCCGTGGCGGCCAGAAAGCGGTCGCTTGGGTCTCTCTGATACGGCAAGATGTATCTCATCTCACGAACAACTTTCCAACCTAGTCCGACCTCCGCTAAGCCCAGGTCTTCGGTGGTTCGCAAGAACCAGTTTGTAAAGTCATCGTGGATCACGATCCTCTTTTTCTCCACCAGCATCATCGCTTCCCAAATGCTGATAGCGGAGAGGTACTTCTGATTTGCAGTATCGGCCAAAGCCTGCTGGACGACGGAAGTCAGTCGATGCGGCTCGCGCAAACTCCACAACCAAATGTGCGTGTCCAACAGAAGTCGCATTACTTTTCCTCGTCCGGGTCCCTTGACGCCTCCCATTCGGCGATATCGCTAATCGGCCCGACAATATCACCAAGAATTTCCATCGACCCAACCCCAGTGCCGAATCGAGGTACGACGCCCGTAGCACCCGGCGGAACAATCTTCGCCACTGGAATGCCAAAGCGAGTGATCAATATGGGTTCGCCAGTGTTCTTGACTTTATCCAGCACTGCCAAGCAGGTGGCTTTGAACTTAGAGATGGCGATTTGCTCCATGATGTAACCCCCGACACAACAATAGGATAGCAAATTGTCGGGCCATAGTCAAACCATGGTTCGACCATGGTCAACTCGTGCCTCACGATTGAATTTGTTGCCTCTACGGCTCGTCGTCGCCGTCAGAGTCGTCTACTGGTTCGCTGGTCGGTGGCTTTTTCGGATCGATTGTGGGAAGGCCCGCTTGCTTCAAGGATTGATTCAACTCCAGCAGCGTGGTCTCGATCAGCGCATTCCAGCGATTGTGGAGTGCTGTGGAAGCTGTATCGAATTCCTTGTAGACGGCTGTGGCCTGCGTGGTAGGGGCGGCATCGGCGCTATCCGCCGTTGCCAGAATCGCGGCAAAGTGTTGATTCAGAGTCGAGAGTGTCTCCGGGCGCTTCCCGCTGGGAGGCAAGCCGAAGAAACCGTTCTGCGAGGCACCTTGCAGATCCTCACATTGTTTGTCGACAGCCGCAATCTCCTCAGCGAGTTTCCCTTTTGCTTTCGAGGCGGCATTTTTTAACTGCGCTCGCACGGATTGAACCTGCTCCAATTCCTCCAGGCTCTCATCCATGCCTTCAACCGCGCCCATCTCCATTTCATGTTGCTTGGCCAGATCCTCGGCCGAAGTTTTGATGCGCGGGTCCATGATCAGTGTGAGCTGCCGCGAGTAGCTTTTGCCATCGACCGTGAGCTTCACGGTGTAGTTACCGGGAAGAGCCCATGCACCCAAAGGATGTAGCGGCGTGTTGTGCACAATCGCAGAGATAGGAAACTCCATGTTCAGCGCATGCGGTGGAGGATAGTGCACATCCCAAACGAAGCGATGCATGCCAGCTTCGGCGGAAAGAATTTGCTTGGGGCGAACCCAATACATCGGAATGGGATGGTGGGCGGCAATCTCATCCATTGCAAGAGGCTTGTCAGCGCTGGAATAGCGGCGTACGAGCGCGCCGGTAGGATCGAGAATGTCCAGAGTGACCGGGGCAGTCGCGGACGATGCCAGGTAGTAGTCGATGATGGCACCGTCAGGAGGATTTTTTCCCGCAGGCACCTCCGGAGGAAGCGGTGTATCGGGATTGCGGTTCCAGCGGAAGCGCACAGCTTGTTGCGGCGCAAACAAGTAGACCCCAGACTGGGCAACTTCGTCGCTCACCTGGCGCAAGGGAGTAATGTCGTCAAGAATCCAGAAGGAGCGTCCGTGAGTGCCCACGATCAGGTCGTCTCCGTGAATCGTAAGGTCGCGCATCGATGTATGCGGCAAATTCAGCTGCACCGGCTGCCAGGAGTCGCCATCATTAAACGAAACATACACCGAGGTTTCCGTACCGGCGTACAGCAAGCCCTTCCGCGACGGATCTTCGCGCACGACATTGGAGGGTGCGTTGTCGGCAATACCGCTGGTGATCTCCACCCAAGTGGCGCCGAAGTCGCGCGTGCGATAGATGTGCGGGCGGAGATCGTCTAGACGAAAACTATTGATTGCGGCGTAGGCAGTGCCGGGATCGAAGCGCGAGGCTTCAATGATGGACACCTTGCTCCAGGGCTTGAGTTGCGGCGGCGTGATGTCTTTCCAGTTTTTTCCGCCATCGCGCGTAAGGTGAATTTTGCCATCGTCGGTGCCGGCCCAGATGGTCCCGGCCTCCTGGAACGACGGTGCCACGGCATAGATCGTGCCGCGATGCTTACCCTTTTCAGGATCGCCTGCTTCGAAGGCGCCGAGATTCGGCGGCAGTTCATAGGATGCGCGAGTCAGGTCGGGGCTGATCACTGTCCAACTGCGGCCCTGATCGGAAGTTTTAAACAGCACGTTTGCAGCGAAGTACAAAGTTTTGGGATCGAGGTGCGAGAAAACTACAGGAAGAGTGCGGTTGTAGCGATATTCGCCACGGCGAACCGGCTCGGGCGCGATGTCAGCCACTTCGCCAATATCCTGGCGAGTGCGCGTGAGTTTGGCGCCGTAAACAAGATTGGAGTCGTTGGGATCTACGGCGATGTCGCCATACTCGAATACGCCGGGGAGGCTCCACTCGCGGAAAGTAATCTCCCCATAATCGGAGCGGCTCATGGTGGCAGCGCTGCCGCTTTCCTGCTGTGCACCGTAAACCCAGTAAGGAAAACGCGTGTCGGTGGTCACGTGATAGAACTGCCCAGTTGGCTGGTTGTACCAGGTGCTCCAGGTTGCGCCGGCGTTCACGCTAATCGCCGCGCCCTGGTCTGCCGTAAGCGCGATGATCTGCGAATTTTCGGGATTGATCCAGATGCGCTGGTAGTCGTCGCCGCCCGGAGCGCCCTTGAAGCCCACAAACGTTTTTCCCGCATCGGTAGATTTCCACGTCGTCGTGTTGGCCACGTAGATCAAATCCGGATTGTCTGGAGAGACTGCGATGCCCATGGCACCGGGACCGCGGCCACCAATGCGGTGGTCGCCATTGACGAATTGCCAGGATTCGCCCGCATCGTCCGAACGATAGATTCCGGCGTCCCTTTTCGATTCCGCAGTGAGATACATGCGTCCTGGATTGCTCAAGGAGATGGCGATGCCGATGCGCGCCAGTTCGTCGGACGTCGGAAGCCCTTTGGTGATGGGACGCCAGGTTGTGCCGCCGTCCGTGGATTTGTAAAGCCCGCTGCCAGGAATCACGAAGGATTCACCGCTACGAACTTCCCAGGGAGCAACGCGCGCGGCCCACAACGCGGCGAAAAGAATTTGCGAGTTGCCGGGATCCATCACCAGATCGGCTGCGCCGGTGTTTTCATCCTTATAGAGGACCTTCTCGAAATTTTTGCCGCCGTCCAGTGAACGAAAAACGCCGCGTTCCGCGTTAGGCCCGTAAGGATGGCCTTCGGCGGCAACGAAAACACGGTCAGGATTTTTTGGGTCGATCACAATTGCGGTAATTTGCTGAGCGTCGCGCAGACCGAGGTGCGTCCACGTTTTCCCTGCGTCGGTGGATTTGTAGACTCCATCGCCGACAGCAAGATCGGGCCGCTGCAAGCCTTCGCCGCTGCCAACATAAATGATGTTGGGATCGGAGGGAGCAACGGCTAGAGCGCCAACCGAGCCGGAAGGCTGATCATCGAAGATGGGCGTCCAGGTGTTGCCGAAATCGGTCGTTTTCCAAACGCCGCCGTTTACCGCAGCCATATAGAACACGTTTGGCTGATGCGGAACGCCGCTGACGGCAACCGTTCGGCCGCCGCGAAAGGGACCAATGCAGCGCCAGCGCATTTCGGAGGAAAGCTTGGGATCGTATTGCTGCGCAGTGGCGAGTTGCGCGGCGCAGAACACAGAGAAGCCGGCAAGCACGAGCGATCCGAACACAGGGAAACGCAATGAGCGATTCATTCAGTCCCTCCAGCGAACTAGGGAGAATATCGCGGGCGAGCATCGAGGGCAAATCCGAGGAAATTGCGGCGGAATGTTGCTCCCAGGTGTTGTAAATCAAGCCGTGAGCTATAATCGCGCCGACTATGACGGTCACATCAGGCACCGGCAATCCGACAAACAAGCAACCGCGCAGTTGGCTGAGGAGCGTGCTGACGGATGTGCATTTCTGGGTGCCGGTGCTCGTGCTGGTGGGCGGGTTGCTGCTGTTGCGGTTTGTGCGGTAGCGATTGATTCGGGGGCGCATGGAAAATTCCGGCGCGGTTAGCTCTTCGATTGCGACGAAGGATGCAACGCGGGCGCGCAAGCTACAACTGTTGGGAATTCTTTCCGGGTTTGCGGCGGGAGTGTGGCTGGGAGCCGCTGAGGCGCCGACCAAACTGGTGAGCATCGGCGTTTCGCCGGTGGTTATTTCGCTGATCATGGTGATTGGAGTTTTCCTGGCCCGCTGGAGCCTGCCTGCTTTAATTCTGGGCACGTCTTCGATTCGCGCGGATGTGGGCCGCGCGCCGCATTTGATCCTGTGGGCGCTGCTGGCGGGATGCTTGTGGGCCGTGGCCAACACACTGACGATTTACGCTATCCGTGACATTGGCTTGAGCATCGCATTTCCATTGTGGAATTCGAACAGCCTGCTCGGCATCCTGTGGGGATTTCTTTTCTTCAATGAATTGCAGCAAGCCGGCTGGCGCCGCTGGGCGGGAGTGCTTGGGGGAACGCTGGTGATGTGTATCGGCGCGGCGATGCTGGCAATCGCGTCGTCGTCATCGCCGGGCCCGGCGGTGCACTCGCTCAGCGGCGTATGGGCGGCGTTGGGCGCGGGAGTTTTGTGGGGGACGATGTACATCCCCTATCGCAAAGCCTACCTCACGGGAATGAATCCCTTGTCTTTCGTAACATTTTTTACTTTTGGCGAACTCGGCATGATGGCCGCGCTGGCCATCAGCACGCTCGGCGTCGGGCCGTTGTGGCAAGAGCTGGCGAGCGCTCGCGGGGTGATGTTCTGGCTGATGCTGGGTGGATTCATCTGGGTGATCGGTGACCTGTTCCAGCAGTATGCCGCGAAGTATGTGGGAATCAGCCGAGGGATTCCGCTATCGAACACCAATCAACTGTGGGGCATGCTGTGGGGAATTCTGGTGTTTGGCGAATTGCACGGCAGGGGACACGCCACGTACGTGCAGGTAATTGGCGGATCGCTGCTGATGATGCTGGGCGTGGGAGCAATCGCGCTTTCGTCGGCCACCAGCAAGGAGCAGTCGCGCTGGAAAGAGGCGGCGCAGCAGGAGAGTAACCGGTACGGCGTCGCTGCCGAATATGTCGGAGCCCGTATGGACGGGCGGCAAGCCGCTGGAGAGGCGCCTCCAAAACGGAGAGCAGTGGATTGGATCTTGATCGCAGGAGCCACGGCCGTGTTTGTGGGATTCGCCAGAATCGCGCGCGTGCCGCAGCTCTCGATTCGCTGGGGGCCAGCGGCAGTTCTGATCGCCGCGATGTTGATTTTGCTGGTGGCTTGCGGCACGGCGATCTGGAAGACCACGAAGTTTAATTGAGTCGCTTCGTACCAGGCAGAGAAAAGAGGCGGATGACGCAGACTCCTCAGGTTGATGTGGTGGGCGTGGGACTGAACGCAACGGACACGCTGATTCCGGTAGAACACTATCCAGCGCGCGGGTCCAAAGTGGAATTTCGCTCGGCCAAGGTTCTGCCGGGCGGGCAAACCGCCACGGCCATGGTGGCTTGCCAAAGATGGGGACTGCGCTCGCGCTACATTGGGAAAATTGGGGACGACGGAGCCGGAGCATTGCACCGCGCGGAATTCGAGAATGCCGGTGTGGAAGCGCACTTGTTCACCACAAATGGTTGCGCCAGCCAGCAAGCCTTCATCATGGTGGACGACTTCGGCGAGCGCACCGTGCTCTGGAAGAGGGACGAGCGGCTGGCGCTGCGGCCCGAAGAACTGCAGCGCGAGTGGATCGTGAACGCGCGAGCCATGCACCTTGATGGGCACGACACCGAGGCGGCCAACACTGCGGCCCAATGGGCGCGTGCCGCGGGCATTCCGGTGATCGCGGATCTGGACGCACTCTATCCCGGTGTCGAAGCACTGCTCGAGAACATCGATTATTTGATCACCAGTCGCGATGTGCCCGGCCGGCTGACAGGCGCCGACGACTTGCGAAAGTCGCTGCCAGAAGTGCGCAAGCGATTTGGCTGCCGGCTGACGGGAGCAACGCTGGGCGAAGAGGGCGTTCTGGTTTGGGATGGAGAAAAGTTTCACTACGCGCGCGCCTACGTGATTGATCCGGTCGACACCACTGGTGCCGGTGACATCTTCCACGCGGGATTTATCTATGGGCTGCTGCAGGGTTGGCCGATGCAAAAACAATTGGAGTTTGCGTGCGCGGCGGCGGCCCTGAATTGCCTGGGAGTAGGCGCGCGCGGCGGAATCGAGTCGGTGGAGAATGTTGAACGGCTGATGGCCAAGGGCGAACAGCACGCCGCAGCATTCGAAATGGAATGAACTGGCTTACCCCGGCTGACGGCCATCACCCTGACTGAGGATGAATCTGATAAACTTACTGCATTGCCAGCCGCCCGAACCCCACTGGCAAACCGATATTCTGGAGAAGAACATGAGACGGAATTGGAAGTATATGGCAGCGGTGTTGTGTTTCTCGACGACCGCAATTATGGCAGTCGCGCAGACACAACAGCCCGAGCCGGCTGCAAACGTGATCAGTGGTACGGTGGCCGCGATTGGTTACCCCGTAGGAGGCGGCAGCATCAAGGTCGACATGGTAGGAACATCCGCTGCCTCGCAGGCCAACGGCGAAGCAAAAGTGGAAGCAAAGACCGGCGGAACGACCATCGAGCTCAAGGTAGCGAATATGCCGCAGCCTACCTCGATTGGAGCTGAATTTCTCACGTATGTACTGTGGACGGTAACGCCCGACGGCACGACCGTCAATCTTGGGCAAATCCCGATGAACCAGAATGGCGAGGGCAAACTGGATGTGCGGGCCCAGGCGCAAACGTTTGCACTGATCGTAACCGCAGAACCGTATTATGCGGTGCGCATGCCCAGTGAAGTGGTGGTCCTGGTGAACGAGACCCGCAAGAAAACCAAGGGCAAGATCTATCCCGACAACAACTACAAGCTGATGAAGCGCGGAGAATACGCCAAGCTGGGCAACCCACTGGGTATGACTCTGGACCTGAAAAAGGTGCCGTTGGACATGTACGAAGCGCGCAATGCAGTGGAGATTGCCAAGGCGCGAGGCGCGGAGCAGTACGCCCCTGAGGTCTATGCTAAGGCAACTTCCAGCTTGCAGATGGCAGAGAACGCCCTCCAAGGCTCCGGTAAGAACCAGGTGATCTCAGCGGCGCGCCAGACCATCCAGTTTGCTGAGGATGCTCGATCGCTGGCCGTGCAGAGAGAAACAGCGGAACGCATCCAGAAGGAAAAGGAAGCGGCGGCAGCAGAGGCGGCGGCCAAGGCTAATGCTGCGGCGGCGGCAGAAGCACATCGCCAGGCAGAGCTGACGGCGGCAAAAGAAGCTCAAATGAAGGCCGAGGCGCAAGCCCAGGCGGCGCAGGCCAAGGCTGCGGCGGATGCAGCAGCGGCCAAGGCCGCAGCGGAACAAGCAGCCACCCAGGCGCAAGCGCAGGCGGCGGCTGAGGAGGCGGCGCGTGCGCAAGCCGCAACCGCAGCGTTGCGAGCGCAATTGCTGAAACAGCTGAATGATGTGTTGCAGACAAAAGATACGCCACGCGGTCTGGTGGTGAACATGGCCGACGTACTCTTTCAAACCGGCAGATATGAACTGAGCACCGACGCGCAACTGAAGCTAGCGAAGCTCTCGGGCATCATTCAGGCGCATCCGGGTTTGAACCTGGCGATCGAAGGCTACACCGACACCACCGGTTCGGCCGACTTCAACATGAAGCTGTCTCAACAGCGCGCGGATACCGTACGGCAGTTCTTGATCGCACAAGGATTGTCTGCGGATACCATCACGTCCAAGGGATTGGGCGAAGCCGACCCGATCGCTGACAACAGTACCGCTGCGGGCCGCAAGCTGAACCGGCGCGTGGAGATCATCGTCGGCGGCAAAGTGATTGGCGTGAGCCTCGGCAAGTAAATACAAACGCAATCGGGATAGCGGGAGCAGTCGCCTGCTCACCCCTCCCACACCACCGTACAGGCGGGTCCGCATACGGCGGTTCAGCGAGTTGAGCCCTGACGGGCCGGAGGTTCGATTCGTCGTTCGCCACAAGGGCTTCGCCGCTCTGCAGGTTGCCGTTTCGGCTTCACCGTCTTCTGAACCTGCAAAACTCAGCCGAAGCTGATTGGCTGGCGCAGTGCCACCCGTGAGTTCGACGTTCGACTGCTCACTCTCACTGTTTGGGCCTTCCTCACTTTCGTGAGTACTACGCCCGCTGCTGACTTCTGCTGCAGGATCAGCGTGAGTTACTCCACGCTCAGTCTCGAATCCGAGACATGCAACAGATCTCCCGCGATAAGCTCGACTGCTTTCGATACGCGACCGCCGGATTTACCACCAGCGTCCTTGATGGATACGGACTTCGCGATCCTTTGCCCGCTCGTCCGACGCCGTAGGCCTCTAATCCAGTTCTTGTCCATCGGCCCGTATCTTTGCTCCACGCTTCCTCCAGACCCCACCTCACGGTGACGCCCTTGCGCTTCGCTATCCTTCACCTCCATCAGGTTGGGACGGGACTTCCACCCGCTAGCTGCCGAGCATGCGCGGCGTACAAAGAAAAAGGCCGGTCTCAGTTCGAGGCCGGCCTTCTTTTTTCTACACGAGCGTCAGTTGTCGCGTAAAGGCTAGTTCCCCGCTTTTACCGGTTTAGCTTCCACCGGCTTTTCCGGCGGCCGGGCAGGAGTGCCGTCGGCCTTCACATAGTGCGCGTACCAGGCCAGGTAGCGCTCGTGCAGGTCTTTGATGTGCGAAGGCGTCTTGAAACCGTGGTATTCGTCGGGATAGACGACCAACAGCGTTTCGCGACCCAGAGCCTTCAACGATTGGTACATCTGCTCGCCGCCAAGGATGGGCACGTTCCAGTCAATGTTTCCGCCAACAAACATGGTGGGCGTGGTGACGTCCTTGATTTTTGAGAAGTAGCCAACGTGTTCCCACGTGGCGCGATGCTCCCAGGGGTAACCCAGCTCTATAACGTAGTCGCGCTGGTACTGATCGTGGCCCCACATGCTGGAATAATCGGCGGCGCCGGCTCCAGAGATGGCCGCTTTGAAGCGTGTGGTCTGGGTGATGATGAAGTCGGTGGAGATTCCGCCATATGACCAGCCACCGACGCCCAGCTTGTCGGGATCGGCGATTCCTTGCGCGATGGCGTAATCAACGAACGCCATATCGTCCTGGAAGTCTTTGTTGCCCCAATCCGCAAAAATGGCTTTGCAGTAGTCCTCGCCATAACCGGAGGAGCCGCGCGGATTCGGGAACAGCACCACGTAGCCGTTTGCCGCCAGCAGTTGGGCCAGATCCTGGAATTCCGAGTAGTAGGCCCACACCGGTCCGCCGTGCGGCCGCAGCAAGGTGGGATATTTCTTGCCAGGGACATAGTCGACGGGCTTGTACATAAACCCGTGCACGGTGGTGCCGTCTTTGGACTTGAACGACACGTATTCACCCGGGGATAGCTTGAGTTTAGCCAGCCAGGCATCGTTGGCATGGGTGAGTTGCGTGAGCTTGCCGCCGACGGCAGAAAAAATCTCAAACGGGCGGTCCATGGTCGAGAGGCTTGCGGCCACCGTGCCATCTTTCGCTACGGAGTAGCCATCCAGCATCACGCGACCGCTGACAGGGCGGGTAATCTTGCCATCGGCCAGGTTCACCACGCAGAGTTGCTGGGTCGCGTCGTCGTCGGCAATGAAGTAGATGCCTTTCCCGTCTGGGCTGAATCGCGGAGTGGTAGCCATGCGATCGAGCGACTTCGTCGGCACTTTGGCTTCGCCGCCCGTGGAAGGCGCGACGCCGATGTGCTTGGTGGAGTACTGGAACAGATGTGGATCGAGCTGCGTGTAATAGGCGATCCACTTGCCGTCGGGCGACCAGGCTGGCGAGCGATCTTCGCCGGGAGCAGTAGTGACCTGGGTAAGGTTAGCGCCCTTGTCGGTGTTATCCGCTGCAACTACCCAGATGTCCCAGTTGTAGGTGGCGTCGGGATCGGGCTTGGAGCGATTGCTAGCGAACGCCAACGACTTGCCGTCGGGAGACCATGCAGGATCGTCGTCGTCGTAATCGCCAGAGGTGACTTGCCTCATAGTCTTGCTGGCAACGTCGAAGACGTACAGGTGCGTGCGCCTGCGGTCCAGATAGCCCACTGTGTCTTCCTTAAATTGCAAGCGGTCAATTACCCAGGGAGACTTGGCCTTGGGCTTTTTTGGCGCGGCAGTTTTGTCGTCGGCGTCCTCTTTTCCCTTGCTGGCGGCAGCTTCGAGCTCTTCCCGGGAGGGATCACGCAGGATCAGCACAAGTCGCTTGCCGTCGGGAGCCCAGACGAAGTCGTCGACGTCCTGAATGGTGTCGGTAAGCTTCTGAGCTTCGCCACCGAGCCGGTTCAACAGGTACACCTGCGTCTTGCCTTCGTTGCGCTCCGACAGGAACGCCAGATACTTGCCGTCGGGCGCCCATCGCGGGTGGTCTGACGAATTGCCTTCCGCCGTGAGGGCAACGGCGTCGCCTCCTGCCACCGGAACCATGTAAATCCGCGTTTCAGACTTGTCGTCCTTCAGAGAGGTGGCGCTGAGGGTATAGGCAACGAACTGTCCGTCGGGAGAAATTTGCGGGTCATGGGCTTCCTTGAAGTCGAACAAGTCGTCCACGCCGATCAGTCGAGGAGCGGCAGACTGCTGCGCGACGGTAATGGAACTGGCCGCCGCGAGAACAAAGAGGAATAAAGCCGGGCGAAGCTTCTTCATGCGTATCACTCCATAAAAAAAATGAAAAACAGACGATGCGGGAGTTTAGCACAAGGGGGAAAAGCCGGAAAAGTGAACGGCAACGGATACAACAGGCGGTTTTCGGACCCCGCCGCGACGTCTGCCATGCGTTTCGCTGGCACTGATCGCGACGCAAGGAGTACGAAAGTACGCTTGGCGACACGAAAAAAAATCCACCAACATGCATTTTCTTCTTGCATGCGAGTGCAGAGATTGTATTCTTCAAAAGATGACGTTGCTCCAGTGCGTCGAGAGCGACAGTCCTACTAGGAGGACGAGAGAAAAAAATTGAGCACCTTATCACTTCCCGCACAGATTCCTTCCCAAACAATTTCTTCAGCGAAAAAGAGAGTCGCAAAACTGACACTCTGGCCGCTTGTGGCCGCTACCTTCTTCATGGTGTCCGGGGGCACCTATGGGACGGAAGAGATCGTTTCCGGCGCCGGCTACGGACGGGGAATCCTGGTATTGCTGTTCCTGCCGGTGCTGTGGTGCCTGCCAACCGCGTTCATGATTGGCGAGCTATCCAGCGCGTTGCCGGCGGAAGGCGGCTATTACGCGTGGGTGCGCCGCGGTCTGGGTAATTTTTGGGGATTTCAGGAAGCGTGGCTGTCGCTGGCCGCGAGCATCTTTGATATGGCCATCTATCCCACACTGTTTGCGATTTACCTGAAGCAGATGGTGCCGTGGTTTGGCGAAGGCTACCACGCCCTGTACGCGGGGCTGTTTGTCGTGGTCACCTGCGCGGCGCTGAACCTGGCTGGCATTCGCGTCGTGGGAGTCACCTCGCTGTGGCTGTTCTTTCTGCTCTCGCTGCCTTTCGCCATCATCGTCGCGATTGCTCCGGTGAAGTTGGCGGCATTCGGCCAACCGCATGCCGCAACAGCGGGCGCAAGTGTTGGGCTGCTTGGCGCAGTTCTGGTGGCGATGTGGAACTACATGGGCTGGGACAATGCCTCGACGATTGCGCAAGAGGTCGAGCGCCCTCGCAAAACCTATCCAAAGGCCATGATCGCCGCGGTTATTCTGGTTTCGCTCACCTACATCCTGCCCTTTGTGGCGGTCTACCTCACGGGCATACCAGCTTCCGCCTTCAACGAGGAAGGATCTTGGGCCACCATCGCGGGCCAGCTTGGCGGAACCGTCATGGGTATTCAGTGGCTGCGGTTCTTCGTGACGCTGGGCGGCATGATGAGCGCATTCGGAATGTTCAACGCCTTGGTGCTCAGCTACTCGCGGCTTCCGCTGGCCATGGCGCGCGACGGCATGCTGCCGAAGGTATTCGGCACGGTAACCAAGAAAAACGAAACGCCTTGGGTCGCCATTGTGGTCTGCGCGATTTGCTGGGTGCCCTGCCTGCTGCTAGGCTTCAAGCGGCTCATCACGCTGGACATCATGCTGTACGGAGCGGCGCTGATGCTGGAGTTCGTCACGCTGGTGGCGCTGCGGATTCGCGAGCCAAAGCTTCGCCGAGGCTTCCGAGTGCCCGGAGGCATGGCCGGAGCTATCAGTTGCGGCATTTTCCCGCTGGGCTTGCTGTTGCTCTCGATGGTTGAGAGCGAACACGAAACCATCCTGGGAATCAACGCGCTGGTGTTTGGCGTGGCTATCATTTTCGCGGGCTTTGGCGTCTACTTTGCCACCCGTAAGATGCGCGCCCGTTACCAGGCGCAGGCCACTCCGGAACCGCTACCAGCCGACTAGCCCAGTCCACGTCCGTCTGGCTTGTCCAGTGCCAGCGCATCCAAATCCTTCTCTGTAGAGGCGGCTTCATGGCGCCATCTTGCTGTCTGTCGCAGCCTCTCGGGCATTTTCCCTATCGCCCCGCGCAAACCATTGTGATAGGTAGTAAGAGCCCGCCGCCCTCAACCCAGCCCAGAATTTAGCCTGAGGAGATTTACATGAAGATCGAAAGAATATTGAGGGATTAGTCTCGTTGGGTATGGTAGTGGCGCTTGCCGTGCCCGCGGCCTTGGCAAAGAGCCAGGCTGCACCTGCTGCACAGCAGGGCGAAATGGGGATGCGAGACAAACTCCAGTCCGCAGTGGAGAGCCTGAACCTGACTGACGACCAGAAATCCAAGGTGAAGGACATCTTCGCCGATGCCAAAGCCAAACGCCAAACCGTATGGAGCGATTCCTCTCTGAGTGATGACTAGAAGAAAGCCAAGATGAAGGAGCTCCACGGCAGCACGATGTCCAAGCTCAACGAAGTGTTGACTCCCGACCAACAAGCGCAGCTGAAGTCCAAGATGGAAGCGGCCAAGGCGGCAAAACCACCGGCACAGCCGTGAGCTGGGTGGTACTGTAAGACTGCGACTTCAAGCCGCTGACCAGCGCCCGGTTCGCAAGAGCCGGGCGTTTTCCTTTCAGTTCGTGCGGCGCAGTCCCTTTTTCGTCCCGGGAAACGCCGAGGTCCAGCGCAGTCGCTGAGAGATTTGGTATGCTGCTCGACGTGAGATCACGCGAGATGATTTTGAGGTTGCTGGCGATTGGGATGCTGGCGCTAGCCTTAACGGCAACCGCCTCTGCGCAGGCTGCGGCTTCAGCGCCAGCGCAATCCGATCCAGCCAGCCAAGGCACAACGGCCAACCCACCCACGCCGGCAACCAGTTCGCCTCAGGGAATTGCCCCGCCGGTCCCGCCACGCGTTGGTTTAAGCCTGGTTGTTCTCGACCCAGCCCACGGCGGCACCGACTTGGGCGCGCGTGGAACCGAAGGCATTCGCGAGAGTGACGTCGTGATGCAATTCGCGGCGCAGGTGAAGAAGTCTCTGGAGTTCCAGGGCTTCCAGGTGATTTTGACGCGCGATGGAAACGATAACCCGTCGTTCGATGACCGCTCGGCACGCGTCAACGCACAGCGTGGCGCCGTCTTCATCACTCTTCATGTGGCTTCCACTGGCTTGGCAGGCACTGCGCGCGTCTATGTGATGCCCGAGCTTCCTCCGGCCGAGCACCTCAACGGGCTGATCCCGTGGGACAAAGCGCAAGGACCATTCGTGGGCTTGAGCAAAAAGCTGGGAGATTTGGTGCAAGCGGAGTTGGCGAAACGCTTCAAGGGATCTCCCACGACCGCTCAGGTAGCCCCCGTCAGGCAGTTGCGCACAACCGCTGCTCCCGCCATCGCGGTGGAGATTTCCAGCGTGTCTGTGCCGGATCGCGCGGAACTGGACCGCATGGTGCCTGGCGTCGCCGATGCCATCGCGCGCGGCGTATCGGAATTTAAACTGTCGTACGTTGTCCCGACGATTGCCAGCCCTGGTGGAGGCACGCAGCCATGACTCCGCGATGGGTGATCTGGCTGGCCGGCATACTGCTCGCTGCGGTGATCGCGGCGGCATTGTACTTCCCATCGCTACGGCACCAGGTGGACAAGGTGGCGCAGTTGACTGAAAAAACCGCCGAACAGGCTCGGCGCGAACTGGTTCCTCCGGCGCCTGTGCGAACCGGCGGTCCCATGGTGAAAGCCAAAATGTACTGGGGCACCCGCGCGCAAGATGGAACGCTGCGAGCGGTGATCGTGGATTTGCCTCTTTCGGACGATCCGGCTCTTCGCGCCAAGCAGGTATTGAACACCCTGCTAGCCGGGCCTGTTGATCCGGAAGCGCGTACCCTGCCACCCGACGCGGCGCTGCTGGCGTTTTACATTTTGCCCGATGGCACGGGAATCGCCGATTTTTCCGAGGCGCTGGGAACCTCGATTCCCTCCGGCATTCAGAGCGAACAGACTGCCGTGGACTCAATCGCCCGAACGCTGGAAGCGAACGTGCCGCAAGTGCAGCGATTGAAAATTTTGATCCATGGACAGGAAGTGGACTCGCTTGCAGGTCATCTGGATTTGACGCAGACATTTCAGGTCAGCGGCGGCGGCATCATCGCGCAACCCGCGCCATCGGGCACGTCCATCATCACGCGGCCAATTCAAAAGGCCTACGAAAAGATGAAAGCCGCCACCAAGCGCTAGGCGGCGAAAAGCAAATCGAAGCTCTCTCTCGGCTCTTCGAGTGAAACTCCACACGCCGTCGAACGCCGCCGCGGTTTCAAAATGTTGACACCCGCGCGGCTCCTATTCAAACTGACGCAACAAGGCTGCTCACGTGTTCGCAAACGGTGCTGCGCCTGAAGGGGGAGAGTGTGAGAGGCGACGGACGCAGTGCGGACCAGATTCGCGATGTGAAAATCACGCCGGATTTTATTTCGCAGGCGGAAGGCAGTGTGTTGATTGAACTGGGAAAGACCCGGGTGATCTGCACGGCCACGGTGAATGATGGTGTGCCCACATTTTTGAAGGGCAGCGGCAAAGGTTGGGTCACCAGCGAGTACGGCATGTTGCCACGTGCTACCGAGGAACGCACCCCGCGCGAGGCCACACGAGGGAAACAGACAGGACGCACCCTGGAGATTCAGCGATTGATCGGGCGATCCCTGCGTGCCGTGACGGATCAGGAAGCGCTGGGCGATCGCACCGTGTGGCTGGATTGCGACGTGATTGAAGCCGATGGCGGCACGCGCACGGCGTCCATCACCGGTGCGTTTGTGGCCATGGCGCTGGCGATGGAGCGGCTGGTGGCAGGAGGAATCCTGCGCAGATCGCCGCTCATCGATACGGTTGCGGCAACCAGTGTGGGCATCGTCGACGATGTGGCGCTGCTCGACCTTTGCTACGAGGAAGACGCGCGCGCCGACGTGGACATGAACGTGGTGATGACCGGCAGCGGCGACTATGTTGAGATTCAGGCAACCGCGGAAGGCCGCCCGTATACCAACGGCGAATTACAGGAATTGCTGGCGCTGGCGGCGGTGGGCATTCGCGTGTTGGGCGAAGAACAACGCACCGTGCTGCCGGCAAAGTTTTTGGCCCGCGGCAAATGACAGAATCCATCGCACGCAAAAAATTGTATCTGGCTTCGGGGAACGCAGGTAAGCTGCGGGAATTTCAGATCCTGGCGGCGGGACACGCTCTGGAACTGGAACTTTTGCCGCAATATGCCGCGCTACCGGAATTTGAAGAAACTGCGCCCACGTTTGCAGAAAATGCCGCGGGCAAGGCGCTCTACTGTTCGAAGCATTGCGACGGCTTCGTGTTCGCCGATGATTCCGGACTTGTGGTTCCCGCGCTCGGTGGCGCGCCCGGAGTGCTTTCAGCGCGCTATGCCGGGCTCGGCGCTTCCAGCGAACAACGAAACACGAAATTGCTCGATGAATTGCGCGGAAAGAACGGTCCAGAGCGGGCGGCCTACTTTGTGTGCGTGATTGCGGCCGCGGTGCGCGGGCGGGCCACTATTGTGGTTTCCGCAAAGGTCGATGGAGAGATTTTGCAAGAGCCTCGAGGTAGCGGAGGGTTTGGGTACGATCCCGTGTTCTACTTTCCGGCGCTGGGCAAAGCGTTTGCCGAATTGAGCGCGGAGGAAAAGAACCGGCACAGTCACCGTGGCAAAGCGTTCCGCAGATTGATGGAAGTAGTGGAATAAAAAGAAGAGGACAAGATGGCGGCAAAGAAGATGAAGGTAAACAATAAGAAGGCCGGCAAGCCTAGCGGAAAGGCTGGCATGAAAGCCAGCGCTACATTGAAGAATAAAACAGTGAAGAAGGGTGCTGCCGGCGCCATGGCAGGAAAGGCGGCCGGCACGGATCCAAAGCGCGTAGCGGCGATTCTGGCGAAACTGGATGAGGCATATCCCGACGCCACCTGCGAACTAAAACATCAGAATGCGTTTCAACTGCTGGTCTCCACGATTCTGTCGGCGCAGTGTACCGACGTGCGCGTAAATCAGGTCACGCAGGAACTGTTCAAGAAATACACTACGCCGGAAGCATTCGCCTACGCGCAGCCGGCGGAGTTGGAGCAGGAAATCCGCCCGACGGGGTTTTTCCGCAACAAAACGAAATCAGTCATGGGCGCCAGCAAGGAAATCGTGGAAAAGTTTGGCGGCCAGGTTCCGCGAACGATGGAGGAAATCCTGACGCTTCCCGGCGTGGCGCGCAAGACCGGCAACGTGGTGCTGGGCACAGCGTACGGCATCGCCAGCGGCGTCGTGGTGGATACCCACGTAATCCGGCTTTCGCGCCGCCTGGACCTGACGCGCCACGAAGATCCCAAGAAAATTGAGCTGGATTTAATGGTAATCATCCCGAAAGAGAAGTGGATTCAGTTTTCCCATCAACTGATCTGGCACGGCCGCCGCGTATGCTTCGCGCGCAAACCAAAGTGCATCGACTGCAACTTGGAAAAACTGTGTTACTCCAAAGATAAAACCGTGTGATCATGCCCACGTGCGAAAATCATCTCGATTAGGAATAATTGTGGCTTGCTTCGCCGCTGCGACACTGTTATCGGCGGTAGTCGCGGAGATATACGCATATCGTGTCCGGGCCAAAGCGCAAGAACTTGCGAAATCCGCGCTTCGCATTCGCTCCACGGCAGATGCAAATCACGAAATCGAAAATCTGCGGCAACGATTTGGAAATTCATTTTGGGAAGAGAGCGACCAGTTGGGAGGAGATCACGTCTACGATGCCCAAGTTCATAACTTCTCGATTGCTCGCTTTATGATTGCCATGCCTACAGTGCTCAACATGGGGGTGGCAATTCGCGATGGGCAGTTGCATTATCTCGTTTTGACGATGGCCTCAGGTCGAAGAGGGTTTGCCCCTGTGGCTGGCGTTTGGATTCAGGAGTGGTTCGATCCCCCGCAGCCCGCCCGAATGCATGTCAGCGACAAGGACAGACCGTGGTCCGCCGCGGTCGACTTCACTCCAGCGGTACCCGATCCAGTACGTCAGAGAGCCCTTGGATTACGTACGGTCTGCTTTACCAAGACACGAGGTTGCCGAAACGCAGAAGAACTGCTTCCGCATGTTTGGCAATGGTTTGGGATGAAACCATGAGATCGTTCGGGGTTCAAGCGCCAGTCGCAAGAGCATTGCACCTTTGACTCGCACGCCTCAAAGTGAGATAAGTTGAAGCAATGACGGCTTCGCCGAAGCCGGGTTTTGTTCCCACCAAAGAAACCTACATCGCCGGGTTCACGCTACTTGCAATACTTTTGCACATCCTCCTGAAGTACGCCCTGCGCCTCCCTGCCCCCACCAACGACATCCCTCTGTTTGCGGCATTGCTTGTCGGCGGCGTTCCCATGGTTTGGGAACTTCTGAAAAAATTGTTCAAGCGCGAATTCGGCTCCGATCTTTTGGCTGGCGTCTCGATTCTGACGGCCATCGCGCTCCGCGAATATCTGGTGGCAACGATTGTGGTTCTGATGCTCTCTGGGGGCGAGGCGCTGGAAGAGTACGCCACGGCGAAGGCGTCATCCGTGTTGGATGCGCTGGCTCGCCGCATGCCCAACGTGGCGCATCGCAGAGAAGCCAACGGCCTCGTCGACGTGAAGCTGGCGGTCATCCGCATCGGCGATGAGCTCACCGTTTTGCCCCACGAGATTTGCCCGGTGGACGGCGTGGTGCTCGACGGTCACGGCATCATGGACGAAGCCTACCTGACCGGCGAGCCTTACGAAATTTCCAAGACGCCAGGCTCGCTGGTAATTTCCGGCGCCATCAACGGAGAAAAAGTACTGGTGATCCGCGCGGAGAGGTTGGCGGAAGATTCGCGGTACGCGCGCATCATGAAAGTGATGCACGAAACCGAGCAGCAAAAGCCGCAATTGCGCAGGCTGGGCGATCAACTCGGAGCGTGGTACACGCCGATTGCCTTGGGCGTAGCGGCTGCGGCTGCTCTCTTGACCGGCCAAGCCGAGCGATTCCTGGCGGTGGTGGTGATTGCCACGCCCTGCCCGTTGCTGCTGGCAATTCCCACAGCAATCATCGGCGCGATTTCGCTGGCGGCGCGCCGCGCCATCATCATCAAAAATCCCGCGGTGCTGGAGCGCATTGAAAAGTGCCGCACGCTCATCTTCGACAAGACCGGCACGCTCACGTACGGGCGGCCAAACCTCACCGAAATTATCTGCGCCAAGGGTTTTGACAGGGACGAAGTTCTGCGTTACGCAGCCAGCGTGGAGCAATACTCGAAGCACCCGCTGGCCATCGCGGTGGTGACGGCGGCAAAGCAGGAAAAGATCGCGACACTCCCAGTCGACAAAATCCGCGAAAAGCCCGGCGAAGGCTTGAAAGGAAGAATCGCCGGCAAGCTGATCGAGATCACCGGCCGGCAAAAAGTGACCGACCGCACGCTGCCGCTACCAGAGTTAGTGAGCGGCCTGGAATGTCTGATGTTTGTGGAAGGCAGATATGCCGCGGCGTTCCGGTTCCACGATGCCCCGCGGAAAGACAGCGCCTCGTTCATCGAACACCTGAAACCAAAACACGGCGTGCGCAAAGTAATGTTGGTTTCCGGAGACCGCGAATCGGAAGTGCGTTACCTCGCTGACAGCGTGGGAATCATCGAAGTGCACGCGGAAAAGAGTCCCGAAGAAAAAGTGGCCATTGTGAAGGAAGAAACCGCAAAAGCGGAAACGCTCTTTGTGGGCGACGGAATCAACGATGCGCCCGCGCTGCTGGCCGCCACCGTCGGCGTAGCGTTCGGTTCGCAAAACGACATCACCACGGAAGCGGCGGACGCCGTAGTCCTGGAAGCCGCGCTCGCGAAAATCGACGAACTGATGCACATCGGCCAACGCATGAGGCGAATCGCGTTGCAGAGCGCGCTCGGCGGTATGGCGGCCAGCATGGTCGGAATGGTGGCTGCGGCATTTGGTTTCTTGCCGCCGATCTGGGGAGCGGTGGGACAAGAGCTGATCGATTTGCTGGCGGTGCTGAACGCCGTCCGCGTGGCATTACCTACGGACGACCTGCGGGATTTCTGATTGTGCCGAACCCAACTACGGCTTCGAGGGTGGATTTGTTAACGGCGCCGATTGCTGTGCTGGCGGCTTTTGCGCCGGCGGTTGCGCGGACTTCATGATTTCGTTCAAATCGGAATGTACCGGCTGGCCCGTGGTGCTGCCGTCGACAGCCGGATGACCCGGCGGCATCGTGGCCCCTGGGGGTATTTCGCCGGGCCCAGGATGCTGCAACGTGCCGCCCGCCGGCTGGCTCTTCAGCACCACCCACTGTTCGCCGCGCTTTTCCAGATTGTAGGCCAGTTGCATGCTTCCACCGGCCCCATCGCCACCCTTGGCACGAATTTCCACCTGAGCCTGCGCCTGGTTGCCATTCACGGAATACTGCGTGACGACGATATCCATGTTGGGAATGTTCAGCCCCTTCAGCGACGTAAGATACGTCACCACTCCCTGCCGGATCGCTTCCTTATCGTCCGCCTTCTGCGACTTGCACGCGACACTGCAAAACAGCAGCGCGCCAAGCACAGCAGCAACAAATGCGCGATTCATGCAAAGTTCCTTTCCCGAAAGAACAAAAATGCCGGATCGTAGCTGGTTTCTTCCATAGTAGCGAATCATGCTGGGAATACAATGCGCGGCGGCACTGTCGGGTGCGAATTGCCATGCAAGATTCCGCGGTGCCGATCAATTCAATCTTTTTGGCAAGTCCGCATATTCGGAAGTCACGTCGGTCGAGCCGTGGAAACCCGGCGGCGCGCTAGCGTGAATATTCGAAGCGCCGGGCTCGATAGCCACACCATCGCGGAAAGCAACAAATCGTCCAGAGATGGCCGGAACTCTCTCGCCAGGAACCACGATGCCGGCAAGATTCAGTGGATCAGCCGCCGAAACCGTTACCACCTGGCCGGTAGCGGGCTCGGAGCGCATCGCGCGAAGCGACTCGACCGCGATGGGCAACGCAAACTGTTCACCCAGCAGGCCGCTGACAAATCGGCCGCCGCGAATTTCACCGCGATCCTCCAGCCGCCGCAAAGCGATCAACAAATCTCTCCAGCGCGGCAAAATCGATTCGCGCGTTAGCAGCTCGCGGAACAACACTCCGTAGCGGTTCAGCAGCATCCAGCAAATGGATTCAATCGCGGGATTCTTGTCACCAGGTCGCTCCACTTCGTGCGGAAACAGCAACGCCCAGCGTCCGCCACTGTGGCGAGGCCGCGCGAAACGCCCGTTTCCCTGCCCCGCGCGGCGTTTCGGGTCAATCAGCGCTCGTAAATTATCGAAACCGTCAGCGGTCACAAACCCGGCGGCGACCAACTCCCACAAAGCGGACTCCACTTCCGCCTTCAGTTTGCGCGCGCCACGCACAATATCTGCAAAAAACGATGCGCCATGGGTCTTCAGGAACTGCGCCACCTGGCTAGCATCCGAACTCAGTCCACGCATCTCCGTGGTCACGGCAGCATGATGCTCCGCGAAGATCCACTCCACGTTGTCGCGCAGGAAAAATGTTACTGGCGCCACCTTGGTGGGCACCACGCGGTAATTGCGATCGGCGGCTTCGTGTAGAAACGCGGTATGCGGCGAAAGCCGTCCCCAGCCAATTGTGCCGTTCAGGCAAAGTTGGTCGAGCACCGCCCCGTCATAGTTCTTAATACGCCGCGCCAGCATTTCGCGCTCCCATGCACTCGCCGGCGCTTCGTAGCCCTGCAGCTGTTGCAGCACCTCCAACGTGCCGCGCTCGCCGGCAAGTTGCGTGCCTGGCGCCAGGTGTTGCCAGCGCAGCAGCCAGCGCATGAATTGTGCGGCGGTAACCGGCTCGATTTCTTTGCGAAGTTTACCCAGCGTCAAGCGGTGAATGCGTGCCAGCAATCGGCGATCGCACCACTCGACCACCTCAGGCGCCTCCTCCGTAAATCGCCCGCGCAGCACCGCGCCATTCCCCTCCAGACGCAGCATCGCAGCTTCAATCTCAATCGGCGGCAACCCAAGCAACTGCGCAAGCGCAGCCACGGTTACCGGACCCGCGTGCTGCATCCATCCGGCAACTACTTTCAGCAGCGCATCCTCCTTCGAGGCACTTTCGACGCTGATCTCCGCAAGATTCGCAGAGAAGCCAGCCGCGGGATACAGTTGCTTGAATGTTTTGACGTTCTCCGCCGTAACCCAATACCCGCGCTCGGAAACCGAGGCGCGCGCCGCGCGGCCGTCTGCGATCAACTGCTCAAAGAATTCTTGCCACGCAGAAAGTGAATCTTGAACCGCCGTCTGTATCGCTTCAGGCCCATTCTGCTGCATCGCGGGCCCGAAATTCTCCGGCAGGGCCACCAGCGTCTGCAATACATCGTGAAGTTCATCGGCATTGCGCACGTCGGGCCACGCCTGTTCGCGCACTTCCGCAATCGCAGCGGGATCGAGCCGCCCGATCTCCGAAACAACCGCGTCCGGCAACACCCGGCGCATTTCCACGGCGCGAGCCCGGCGTTCCTCCAGAGGCGCATCATCCAGGTAGGCGTACGGATTCGCGTTGATGATTTCATGCGAGAACTGCGAAGCAATCGGCGTATCAATGGCCACGCACTGAATTTCGCCGCGCAGAATATCTCCCAGCACCGCCTTCAGCCCTTCGATATCCATCGCTTCCGTTAACGCGTCCTTCATTACTTCGCGAATCAGCGGATGCTCCGGGATGCGCATTTCACCGGAAATATTTTCCTGACAAGCAGCTGCGTCGGGAAATACCGATGCCAGCAAATCATCCGCGCGCATGCGTTGAATTTGCGGCGGAACCTTCTTGCCGCCTTGCCAACGCAGCAGCATCAGCGCCCGCGAAAGATTCCACCGCCAGCGCGCAGCGAAAATGGGCGAAGTCAGCACTGCTTGTTGCAAAACCTGCGCGACAGAAGCCGGATGCAGAAACCGAAAAACGTCGGCCAATGGAAAGCTGTGCTGGTCGGTCAGAGAAATATTGATGCCGTCGTCCGTGGCAGCGGCCTGCAATTCTAGATTGAAGGAACGGCAAAAACGCTTGCGCAGCGCCAGCCCCCAGGCTTTGTTGATGCGTCCGCCAAATGGCGCGTGGATGACAAGCTGCATACCGCCGCTTTCATCGAAGAAACGCTCCGCGATGATTTTCTTCTGCGTCGGCACTGCTCCCAAACCAGCGCGCCCCGCGACAATGTACTCAACCACCTGCTCCGCGCCCGCAACATCGAGTCCGCATTCGCCCTGTAGCCAAGACACGGCTTCGCGAAATCCCGCGGAACCGCGTAGTTCCGGACCCGGCGCAACCGCCAGCGTTCTGGCGTTCACATCTTCTCGCAATTGCGAAACTTGTTGCGAAAGCTCTGCTGTTCGCGAAGGCGCTTCCCCTCTCCAAAAGGGAATATTGGGCGCCGCGCCATGCGCATCTTCCACAATCACGCGCCCTGCCTGCACCCGCCGAATGCGCCAGGAACTGTTGCCCAGCAGCATGATGTCGCCGCGTAAACTCTCCACGGCAAAATCCTCATCCACCGTCCCCACCACGACGCCTTCGGGTTCCGCCACCACGGTATATAACGCGTTGTCCGGAATCGCTCCACCGCTGGTGATCGCCGCAAGACGGCTGCCCCGCCTGCCTCGCACGCGCCCATTCACGCGATCGCGGTGAAGATATGTTCCGTAACGCCCTCGCCGCGCGTTGATCCCCTCAGAAAGCATGGAGATTACTTCGTCGAACTCCGCGCGCTGCAAATTGCGGAACGGATAAGCCCGCCGCACCACTTCGAACAGACGCTCTTCGTCCCAATCTTCCACGGCGCAAATGGCAACCAGTTGTTGCGCCAGAATGTCCAGCGGAGTCTCAGGAATCGCGATGCGGTCCAGATCGCCGTGGCGCATGGCTCGCACAAGCGCGGCGCATTCCAGCAACTCGTCGCGCGTGGTGGCGAAGATGCGGCCTTTCGGGATGGCGCCGTGCCAATGGCCCGCTCGCCCAATGCGTTGCCATGCCACGGAAATGGCGCGCGGCGACCCGATCACACAAGCCAGTTCCACGGAGCCGATGTCGATTCCCAATTCCAACGAGGCGGTGGCCACCAGCACGCGCACCTCTCCCGCCTTCAATTTTCGTTCGGCAGCAAGCCGCAGCTTTCGCGAGAGGCTGCCGTGATGCGTCGCCACGGCATCGGCACCCAGACGTTCCGCAAGATGATGCGCAAGCCGCTCGGCCAGACGCCGCGTGTTCACAAACACAAGCGTCGAGCGATGCTGCCGCACCAGCTGCGCAAGACTATCGTAGATTTCGTCCCACACTTCGTGCGATGTCACCGGCGCAAGCTCGCTCGAAGGAACTTCCACCGCAATATCAGCGGTACGCAGGTGCCCGATCTGCACCACCGACGGATACGGCCGGTCGCTTCCCGCCAGGAATTGCGCGATTAATTCAATGGGCCGTTGCGTAGCGGAAAGACCAATGCGCAGGGGCGAGCGCGCAGTAAGCGCCTCGAGCCGCTCCAGCGAAAGCGCCAGATGTGAGCCTCGCTTGTCGTCGGCAACCGCGTGGATTTCATCCACAATCACGGTTTCCACGGAAGCCAGGATTTCGCGGCTCTTCGCGGCCGTCAGCAGAATGTATAGCGACTCCGGCGTAGTAACCAGAATATGCGGCGGCCGCTTCAGCATGGCGCGGCGTTCGTGCATCAACGTGTCGCCCGTTCGCACCGCGGCGCGAATTTCCGGCATCAACATTCCGCGCTCTCCGGCCAACTGAAGGATTTCGCGCAGCGGAATCTCTAGATTCTTCTGGATGTCGTTGCCCAGCGCCTTCAACGGCGACACGTACAAAACTTCCACGCGGTCGAGCAATTCACCAGCGAGTGCTTTGCGTACCAGCCGGTCAATGCAAGCCAGAAACGCTGCCAGCGTCTTTCCCGACCCGGTAGGCGCGGAGATCAAGGTGGTGCGGCCCGCAAGGATGTGCGGCCAGCCTTGTTCCTGAGGTTCCGTGGGCTGCCCCAGGCGAGTCAGAAACCATTCCTGAACAATCGGGTGCGCCCACGCAAGCGCGGCAGAAAAACCGAATTGTGTATCCAGCGGGTTCAAGGGAGACAATTCACCTCAATCACAGGAAGGTAGAGGAAGGCTTGGGAGCCTGCGAGAGAGATTCCAGGATACCGCATCCGATGCCATTGCGGCTACCGCCGGCGCGCGCAGCAATCCAAGTCCCTCGAGTCGATCAACTGTCCGCCGAAACTGCGGCATAAGAATTACAGGGAAAGCTTGATAGCGCAGCCTCAACCCGAGTTGTAAATCTCTAGTTCGAATGAAGTCCGGCTCCCTTACGTTTCGACGGGATCAAGTACGCCGTAATTCAACTCACGTTTTTCCCGAGTGGATCGGAGAAGCAAGCTGCCCCGGCTCATGTCGCCGCGGCCGGCAAAATCCAAAGGGTAAAACAGCCGGTGACCAAAAACCTCCAGCAAGGGTGCGACATACTTTGGCGTGGCAATGCTGCCCAGAAGGACCACCCGGGCTCCCTGCGGAAGCTCGCTGCAAATCCGTCGAGCGTCGCGAACCAGCGGCTCGCGATATTGCGGATTGTCTGGATCAATCGAGGATTCAGTTGTGGCGCGCAGCCAGTCCAGGCTGGCAAGATACTCCGGCGGAAGCAAGCCGCTCGAGGATGTGATGATGCGGATACCCGAAACGCCAACGGGCACACGCGCGAATTGCGAAGCGTAAGCCAGCTTTCCGCGGAAGTACAACCCGCTGACGAAGCTGAAGACTTCACCAAGCGTGGCCTGCGACGATTGCAGCCGCAGGCTCAGCTCAAGGCGGCAGGATCCCTGCAGCAACCGTTTGCCGCGGACTCCGGCCAAGTTTGCGGGCGAGAGCAGAAAAATAGTGTGCGGCTCGCCAGACAACGGCTTCTGCACTGGGCTTTTGCCGGGCGCGTGACCGTGAAATGAAATTCGTTTCTCTGACATGGGTGTGCTCTGCAGCTACAAACATCAGAATACGCCAAGCCCGAGCCTCTGTTTCTACCGGGTTCGCTGCATCGGGAGCATATTTTCGTGAGCGATAAGATTCCATTTCGCATTTCACCCATGCTGGCCACACTCGTCGACAAGCCTTTTCAGTTGCCCGGCTGGATCTACGAAGAGAAATATGATGGCATCCGCATCCTCGCCTACAAAGAAGGCTCACATGTTTCACTCATCACCAGAAATGGCATTGTGCGCACAGCGCGATATCCCGATGTTGCCGCAGCAATCAGCAAGTTGAAGCCGCGAACTCTCTTGCTGGACGGTGAAGTTGTGGTGTTCGACAAACACAACGTTTCCCATTTTCAGTTGCTGCAACAAGGAAAGGGCCCCGTAGCGTATGCCGTCTTCGATTGTCTTTACCTGAACGGCAAAGACTTCAGAACGTCGCCGCTGCGCGAGCGCAGGGAAATGTTGACAACATTGCTTCATGGAGGCGGCGCCGGAACCGTCGTGCTCTCCGAGGAGCTTGCAGCCAACGGGCTGAAGGCCTTCGATGTGGCAAAAAAGCGCAAGCTGGAAGGGCTGGTGGCAAAGAATCTGGATGCGAAGTATCTGGAGAAGCGTTCTCGCGAATGGTTAAAAGTGAAGGTGAACCGCGAAAGCGAATTTGTGATCGGTGGCTACACCAAGCCGGGCGGTTCGCGGCAATATCTCGGAGCTCTGCTGATCGGCGTGTATGAAGGAAAAAAGTTGCGTTATGCGGGAAAAGTGGGAACCGGATTTGACACCGAGACGCTGCGCAAGATTTCCGTCGAGTTGAAGAAGCTCCGACAAAACAAATCTCCATTCGCCGACGAAGTCCGGGAAAAAACCGCGACCTTTGTGCGCCCCAAGCTGGTGGCCCAGATCGCCTACACGGAATGGACCAAAGACGGCCGACTGCGTCACCCAGCCTTTTTGGGGCTGCGCGACGATAAAGCCGCGCAGGAAGTACGGAAGGAGGAGGCGTAAGTGAAATCGTCAAAAGTGAAACCCGCAGAAAAGGATTCCGCGGTTCAAATTTCGCATCCCGAAAAAGTGTTCTGGCCCGAGGAGGGTTACACCAAGGGCGATCTCGCAAATTTCTATCGCGAAGTGTACCCCTCGCTTCAGCCTTATGTCCGTGGAAGAATTCTGACCATGGAACGTTGCCCCGACGGGATGAAGGGCGAGTGTTTTTATCAAAAGGAAATGCCCAAAGGCATGCCCGCCGGCACTCCAACGAAGCGTCTGCCGAACAAAAGCGGCTCGCGCCCTTTTACGAATTATGTTGTTGGCGGCTCGCTTGAAACGCAAATGGCGCTCGTCAATTTCGGATGCATTCCCATTCACGTGACGGGCTCGCGCGCGGAAACGTTTCCGAAACCGGACTGGGTCTGTCTGGACATCGATCCAATGACCGGATCTTTCCAGGACGCGGCCCGCGCCGCGTTACTGGTAAAGAAATTCCTGGATGAGCTGCGACTGACGTCGTTTCCGAAGACTTCGGGAAGCCGCGGCGTGCACATCTTCATTCCGATCAAAACCGGCCCGAGCGCCGATGACGTTCTGGCCTTCGCGGAAAAACTGGTGGCGTTAGCGGCAAAGACGCATCCCAAAGAACTGACCGTCGAGCACAGAATTGCGGATCGCGGCAATCGCGTCTACTTGGATCCCTTTCGCAACGGCTCAGTGCAGACCGTTGTCACGCCATACTCAGTACGGCGCAAAGCCCACGCCCCGGTCTCCACTCCGCTGGATTGGGCGGAAGTAGCTCGCGTCAAGGATCCGGCCGAATTCAATATCAAAACATTTCCAAAGCGTTTGAAGAAAAAGGATCCTTGGGCGGATTTCTTCTCGCGCAGGCAATCGCTGCAATCGGCATTGAAACAATTAGCCCGCTTGTGACCAAAATAACGGTTCGCCCGCACACATTACGCGAAGGAAGGTTCAACATGACACTCAAAAAATACCGTGAAAAGCGCAACTTCAAGGTTTCTCCCGAACCTAAGGGAGCCTCCAATGATCGCAAACCACAAAAATCCAAGTCCGATCTGATTTTTGTAGTACAGAAACATCGCGCTTCTCAACTGCACTACGACTTTCGGCTGGAATTCAACGGCACATTGCTCTCCTGGGCGGTGCCGAAAGGTCCGTCGCTCGACCCATCGGTGAAACGCCTGGCCATGCAGGTTGAAGATCACCCCATCGACTACGCAAATTTCGAGGGCGTAATTCCCAAGGGCGAATACGGGGGTGGCACCGTGATGGTGTGGGATATCGGAACGTGGGCGCCGGAGCAGGATGACCCGGAAGCTGCGCTGAAAAAAGGCGATCTGAAATTTACGCTGCACGGAAAAAAACTTCTTGGGTCGTGGGTGCTAGTGCGCACGCGCGGTTTTGGCGGAAGCAGCAAACCAACCTGGCTGCTCATCAAGCATCGCGACAAGTATGCTTCCGACGACGATATCACTCTGACGAAGCCCAAATCCGCGCTCAGCGGCCGCTTGCTTGCCGGCATTGCCAAAGAAAACGGCGGCGACGTGGAAGAAGCGGCAACGGGAGATCCAGCACGTCCGAAAGCACGCAAAGCCGCCAGCGCGTAAGAAAGCTAGTCGAACAATCACTCTGAACGCACGCAGCGCGCCGGCAGAATTCTATGGAGCCAACGCCGCCTGGCGCTGTTGCAAGAAGCGGCGGACTGCCGGGTCGCGTTCCAGTCCGATAGCGATTTCATACGCGTGCCGAGCTTCATCGTTCGCGGAAGTTTTGGCCAAAAATTCGGCGCGCGCCGCCCAGTACGGCTGATATTCGGCGAGCCGGGCATCCGCATTCAGATCCGGCATAGCGGCAAGACCAGCCCCTGCGCCGCGCACCTCCGCTATAGCCAGCGCGCGATTCAGCGCCACCACCGGCGACGACGTTAGCGCAAACAGCGCGTCATACAACTCGACCACGTCCGCCCAGTTCGATTCACCCGTGCGGCAGCGATACACATGCGCGGACTGCAACGCCGCCTCCAGTTGAAACCGGCCAATCGATCCGAGCGCACTGGCTCGCCGGATCAGCGTCTCCGCCTCACCAATCATTTCCCTGTCCCACAGCGCTGAATCCTGTTCGGCCAGCGCAACGTATTCGCCATTCGCATTGCGCCGCGCGCGACGCCGCGCATCAGCATGAAGCAGAAAAGCCAGCAACCCCAGTGCCTCCGGTTCGTCGGGAAGCAGTTCAGTGACGACTCTCGCCAGAAACATCGCTTCGCTCGTCAAATCACTGCGCATCACATCCGCCGCGCCAGGATCGCTCCAGCCCTCCGCGAATGCCGCGTATATGGCGTCCAACACACTTTCCAGCCGGCTGGAAAGTTCTTCGCGCTCCGGCACGCTGAACGGAATGCCGCCCTGCCGCAGTTTGTCTTTGGCCCGGCCCAGGCGTTTGCCCATCGCCGCAGGCGACATCAGGAACGCCGAAGCAATCGTCCGGGCATCCATCCCAACCACCACTTGCAGCATTAGTGGCGCGCGAACTCCGGCGTCGATCGCTGGATGCGCGCAGGCAAACAGCAGCGCCAGGCGGCGATCCGGAATTTCCCCGTGCTCTGCCGCCGCGGCTTCCAAACCCTCGGCGAGAATTTGTAATTGCCCGGCCACCGTTTCTCCCGTGAAACGCTTGCGTGCAACATCGATTGCTTTGCGTCGCGCCACGGTCATCAGCCACGCTTCAGGATTCTCGGGACAGCCATTGCGCGGCCAATCCGTCAGCGCCGAAGCGAACGCCTCTGAGAGAGCGTCTTCCGCCGCGGCCACATCCCGTGTTCGAGCCGCCAGAAACGCAACCAACTTGCCGTAACTGCGTCGTGCCACGGTGTCCGCCACGCTGCGAGCCTGCGCATCGGCATCGCGAGAGTTGCCAGCCTCGCCGCGCATTTCTGGCTCGCTCACTTCACGCATCTACGCCGCCGGCTCGTACCACAGCATTACTTTTCCGTTGCCGAACGCCCGCGTCTTTTTCAAGTTCACGTTCTGCTTCACACCTTCAAACATACTCCTTCCTTTGCCAAGAACGATCGGGCTCAGCGCCACCTGATATTCGTCGATCAATCCCGCCTTCGCCAATTGCGCAACAATGCTGCCGCTTCCCAGAATCACCATGTCCGGGCCCGGTTCGCTCTTCATCTTCCGCACTTCCTCTACCATGTCGCCCTTTACCAGCTTCGTGTTTTTCCACGTCGCCTTGTCCAATGTTCGCGAGAACACCACCTTTTGAAGATTGTTCATCCCTTCCGCCACAACAGGATTGTTCTTCATGGCCAGCGGCGTCGGCCAGTAGCTGGCCATCAGCTCGTAAGTAATCCTGCCGAACACCAGCACCGCGGTGCCACTGGCATTCTCGCTGACAAAAGCAGTCCACTCCGGGTCTTGTTTGTGCGCCCAGCTCATATCGCCGTTCGCGTCCACAAAGTAACCATCCAACGACACATTATTGAAAACCACTAGTCTCGGCATCTTTTTTCTCCCTTATCGGCTTAGATATTTTGAAATTACGACCGCCGCCACTCCGACGGCGGCAGATCCATGATCTGACGCACTTCAACGACACCGTGAAGCGCGGTCGGGCTCCTCGCCGCCCACGAAATCGCCGCATCCAGGTCCGGTACGTCGATCATGTGAAATCCACCCAACTGCTCCTTTGTCTCGGCATACGGCCCGTCCAGCACCTGAGCCTTGCCATCCACAACACGCACCGTGGCGGCCGTCGAGGCCGGATGCAGCCCATTGCCGCTCTTGTAGACGCCCGCATTCCTCATGGCCTCCAGATATGCTCGATACGCCCCCAACCAGTGAGTTTGCTCATCCTGCGTCAGCTTGTGAAAACCCTCTGCCTGCACATAGTCCATCAGCATGAACTGCATGTTGTGCCTCCCTTATGGCTTGCGGGCCGCTAGCATCTCCCGCTTTCCGTTCTCTATTAGGATGACGTACCAATTCGGGCGATTTGGACAGCCGCCTGATTTTTTCCTCGGTCGGCCGGATGTCTCTCGAAATACGCCTGTTCCTCCTCACCGCCCGCCGCCTGAGCATGTCCTGTCTCAAGCATCCCAGTCAAGATAAGAGGAGGAGACCACTGGCCCATTCGCGACATTTCCTGTGGATGCCTTATAATCATGAAGCACTTCAGTCGGGGCGTAGCGCAGCCTGGTAGCGCGCCTGCCTTGGGCGCAGGAGGTCCCGAGTTCAAATCTCGGCGCCCCGACCATTCACTCCAGAGTGATCCATCCAATTTTCGCGGTGCTCGGGCCGGGATGGGAAGTCGGCTTAGTTACGAGGATCGCGCCATCTTGAATTCATTGTGTTTGCGAAAGGCGGGCTGCATTGTGCGGCATTGCTGGCTTCACGCATAAACATTGGAGCCCCCCTGAAGGACGAATCCGCGAGGCCACCGATACGCTGAAGCATCGTGGCCCCGACCAGCAGGGCGTTTTTTCGTCGCCACTGTTTTCCTTCGGCGCCGCCCGGCTGAAAATTATCGACCTCGAAGCCGGCAATCAGCCCATCATTGAAAATGGCGGCGAGTGGGGCATCGTCTTCAACGGCGAGATTTACAATCACCTGGAAATCCGTGCTGAACTCGAAAAACTCGGCCACCGCTTTACTTCTCACTCCGATACCGAGACCGTCCTCAAGGCCTTCCTGCAGTGGGATATAGACTCCTTCAAACGCCTCCGCGGCATGTTCGCGCTCGCTATCTGGAATTTGCCCGCGAAACGATTTGTGCTGGCTCGCGACCGCATGGGCATCAAGCCCCTGTATTACGTGCAGAAAGGTGAAGATCTGTTTTTCGGGTCGGAACTCAAATCCATCCTGATTCATCCGGAAATCGAACGCAATCTAAGCCTGGAAGGCCTCGATTGCTATCTTTCGCTGAACTACATCCCCTCTCCCTGGACAATGATCGATGGCGTAAAAAAAGTTCCGCCGGGCGACTGGATGGAGTGGCAAGACGGCAAGATCGCCACGGGAAGCTACTGGTCCCTGCCCTTTGGCGCCGCGCACAAAATTTCACACCAGGACGCGCAGGCCGAACTCGACCGCCTGCTTCAGGATTCCCTTCGCGAGCATCTGCTCTCCGATGTGCCGCTGGGCGTGTGGCTGAGCGGCGGCGTGGATTCCACAACCATCCTGCACTACGCCGCAAAAGCTAGTTCGTCGCAACTGAAAACCTTCTCGATTTCGTTCCTCGGCCGTAGCTTCGACGAAACTCCGTACATTCGCGCGGCAGTAAAACAATACGGCACCGACCACGACGAGATGGACCTGAATCCCGAAGTGGATTTGCAAAGCGCCATCGAGGAATTTGCCTACTATTCCGATGAGCCGAGTGCCGACGCCGGTGCGTTGCCAGTTTGGTTCCTCTCGAAGCTTTGCAAGCGCAAAACGACCGTCGCGCTAAGCGGCGAGGGCGCCGATGAACTGTTCGGCGGCTACTTGACCTATCGCGCCAATCGCATGGCTCGTTCCATCCGCGCCATTCCCGGCGCCGCGGCATTGGGCCTCGCGGTCCTGCGGCACTGGCCCGTCTCCGATGAAAAGATGGGCTTCGATTACAAAGCCACCCGCTTGCTCCAGGGCTCGCGCATGGACGAAGGACGCGCGCACGTCTTTTGGAACGGCACGTTTGCACAAGACCAATTGCGCGCCATCGTGAATCGCCCGCTGCCCGCCTCGCTCAATGAAATTCTGGGCCAAATGCAACAATTGCCGCGAAACGGCGACGACCTGGCGCCATTTCTCTGGCTCGACCAAAAATATTATCTGGCCGACGATATCCTCACCAAAAGCGATCGCATGAGTATGGCGCATTCCGTAGAAGTTCGTCCCGCGTTTCTGGACCACCGCATCGTGGAATTCGCCGCCACGCTGCCCGCGAAAATGAAGATCGACGGCTCGCGCCAGAAAGTCATCCTGAAAGATCTGATGAAAGACAAGCTGCCTCCTTCGATCATTCACCGCAAAAAAACCGGTTTCGACATTCCCGCGCACGAGTGGATGCGCACCATTTTGCGGAATCTTCTCGAAGACGCGCTGAAATTTGGCTTGTCGGAATACGGCGATCTCTTCAACCGCACCGGCATTGAAGAATTGAACCGCCGGCATCAGGCACGCGAAATCAACGTCGGCTATCACCTCTGGGGCCTTCTGATTCTGTTTCTGTGGACGAAAAAGTGGCAGGTGAAAATTCCCGCGTTGGCAGCGCGATGAACGATCTCTTGCAGCGCCGTTGGTTCGTGTTTGCGGTGGTCGCCATCATCGTCGGAGCGATCTATCTCGGCTGCACCGTCTCGCCGCCCTCGCTGATGGACGACGTCGACGCGGTGCAGGCGCAAATCGCCAAAACCATGCTGATCACCGGCGACTGGGTAACGGCGCGGCTCGACGGTGTCCTGTATCTTGAAAAAGCTCCGCTCATCTACTGGCTGATTGCGATTTTCTACAAAATTTTCGGCGTCAGCGATGTGGTTGCGCGCCTGCCCGTGGCCCTTTCTTCGATTGCGCTCGCCCTGCTCACTGCGGCTTTTGGCATCTGGGCATTCGGCAAGCGCGCTGGACTCTACGCGGGCCTCGTCGTAGGCACATGCGTCGGGCTCTTCCTCTTCACGCGCATTCAGATTCCCGACGTGATGCTGACGTTCACCATCACCCTCGCCATGTGGGCCTTTCTGCGCGCTCTCGACCAAGACGAGCCTCATCCTCGACTCTGGTCGGCCATTCTCGCCGCCAGTCTGGGCACCGGTTTGTTGTTGAAGAGCCTCGTCGCCGTCGTTTTCCCGGTTGCCGGTGCCCTCATTTATCTCTTCGTCACCAAACAACTCTTCACTCGCCGCACCTGGCAACGGCTCCATCCGTTCACTGGCGCCGCCATTGCCGCCGCGATCGCGGTGCCTTGGCACGTGCTGGCCACTCTTCGTAATCCTCCGTATTTTGCTTGGACTCTGAAAAGCGGTCCCGGCCTGTATCACGGTTTCCTGTGGTTCTACTTCATCAACGAACAGCTCCTGCGATTCCTGAATTTGCGTTACCCGCGCGACTACAACACCGTTCCGCGTTTGTATTTCTGGTTGTTTCACCTGCTGTGGCTGTTTCCCTGGAGTGTCTATCTTCCCGCGGTCTTCAAGCTTTCCTTCAAGCCCGTGGATCGCGCGGGCCGAACTCGCCTTCTGGCTCTTTGCTGGACGGGCTTCCTGCTGGTGTTCTTTACGTTTTCCACCACGCAGGAGTATTACTCCATGCCCTGCTATTCCGCGCTGGCACTGCTGATCGGCTGCGCCATGGCCACCGAGGACAACTGGGTGCGTTACGGAACACACACGCTGGGCGTGATTGCGGCCGCTTGCGCGATTGCCACCATCGCAATTGCTTTCGAAGTTCGCAACCTGCCTACACCCGGCGATATTTCCTCTGCACTCTCGCGCCATCCCTCGGCGTATACGCTGTCGCTCGGGCACATGCTGGACCTCACCCTGGATTCATTTGCATACCTGCGTTTGCCGCTCATCGTTGCAGGCATCGCCTTTCTGGTCGGAGCGGCCGGCAATCTGCGCTGGTCTGGCATTCGCGCATTTTTACTCAGCGCGGTCATGATGGTTCTGTTTTTCCATGCCGCCCGCCTCGCTCTGGTCGTCTTTGATCCGTTTCTTTCTTCGCGGCCCATCGCCGAAAAAGTGCGCAGCCTGCCTCCAGGCAAACTGATCCTCGATCATCATTACTACACGTATTCCTCGGTCGTTTTTTATACCGGCCTCGATCCGCTGCTTCTGAACGGCAAATTTAATAATCTGGAGTACGGCGCTGCCGCTCCAGGCGTGCCCGATGTTTTTCTCACCGACGCGCAGTTCACGTCTCTCTGGACCAGCAAAGAACGCTGCTACCTGGTAGGCTCCAAAAAAGCGGTCCAGCGCCTGCGCGACTTGATTGGCTCCGGCGAATTCGAAACCGTCCTGGAGAGCGGTGGTAAATTGCTGGTCACGAATCGCACTGCCGGCGCAGCCGCGAACACACCTCCCGCTCAACCGCGACTCTGACGCCTTGCTCTGCCTTCTCATTTGGAGCCTTCTCGTTGGGGCGCTGGGGCTGCTAAACTATATCTTCGGCATGGGTCGGATCGTTCATTGGCAGAAGGACCATCCAGGGGCGGGTCAGATCGTGTCCTCCAAGGCCACAAGTTCCAACAAGTGAGTAGCTATTCAATTTAGGGGGAAATATGAAGATTGCCGTGCTCGGCGGAGACGGATATTGCGGGTGGGCCACTGCTCTCTATCTTTCGGCGAAGGGACATTCCGTCGCCATCATTGACAATTACTTGCGCCGCCAGTGGGACCACGAACTTGGCGCGCAGACTCTGACTCCCATTGCGCCGCTCAGCGATCGCTTGCGCACCTGGAAGCGCCTTACCGGTAAGTCCATCGACACTTTCGTGGGCGACATCGCCGACTACGATTTCCTGCTGCCCACGCTCAAAGCCTTTGGCCCGGAAGCCATCGTGCACTTCGCCGAACAGCGTTCCGCTCCCTATTCCATGATCGATCGCAAGCATGCCGTGTTCACGCAGGTGAACAATGTTGTCGGCACGCTGAATGTCCTCTTCGCCATTCGCGAATCCATGCCCGATTGCCACCTCATCAAGCTCGGCACCATGGGCGAGTACGGCACCCCCAACATCGACATCGAAGAAGGCTACATCCAGATTGAACACAATGGCCGCAAGGACGTTCTGCCCTTCCCCAAGCAACCCGGCTCCTTCTATCACCTCTCCAAGGTCCACGACAGCCACAACATGATGTTCACCTGCAAAATCTGGGGACTGCGTGCCACCGACCTCAATCAGGGCGTCGTCTACGGCACTGTAACCGACGAAACCACTCTGGATGAGACGCTCATCAATCGCTTCGACTACGACGACGTCTTCGGCACCGTGTTGAACCGCTTCTGCGTTCAGGCCGCGATTGGATTGCCTCTAACCGTTTACGGCAAGGGCGGACAGACTCGTGGCTTCCTGGATATTCGCGACACCGTTCGCTGCATTGAGATTGCCTGCCTGAATCCCGCGGGAAAGGGCGAATGCCGCGTATACAACCAGTTCACCGAGCAATTTTCTGTGCTCGACCTGGCAAAGAAAGTTCAGGTCGCTGGCAAACATCTGGGCCTCGACGTGAAAATCGATCACTTGCCGGACCCGCGTGTCGAAGCTGAGCAGCATTACTACAATGCGAAGCACTCCAAGCTGATTGATCTAGGCCTGAAGCCGCACCTGCTCTCCGATTCGCTGCTCGATTCGCTGGTGAATATTGCGGTCAAGTACCGCGATCGCGTCGATAATTCCTTGATGATGCCCACAGTCAATTGGCGCGAACCCAACAACGAGCGCAACTTGCACAAGCGCGAGTCCGCGGTAGCTTCCCAAGTAGCCGTAGCCGGCGAAGACCGCTAATTTGCGACTTCCCCGCATTTCTATTTAGGAGGCCAGGGCTTCAGCCCCGGCGTAAATCCTGAGAATTAAAATTGGGCTTTAGCCCCTAAAGCGACGGCTGCACGCCGTCTCTGTTCTTGAGTGTGTAGCGGCCGCCTTCTGAGGCGGACGCTTTTAGTTGGCGCTTTAGATTCTTGAAGGCACCGCCTTCCGAGGCGATGCGCCACCAAAAATACTCGCCTTCACTCCACCCGCGTCGAAACATGCGGCGCTCCGTGCGCCGACGGCACAACAAAATGCCCGGTCCCTCTTTCCAATTGATACTCCACGCCGCGCCAACGAATCGACTTCTTCGCAAAACTCGTTAGCCACACCAAAAATGCCATCGCGTCCCACACCGGAATCAGCGGCATCTTCTTCCAAAGCGTTCTCTGCTTCAATCCGAAGACGCCGATCAACCAGGTGATTAAAACTCGGCACGCCAGATACCCGCCCCAGTACGCCGCTGCCACCGCCACGGTGGGATGCACTGCCACGGCCAGCGTTGTCCACGGTAGTCCCCACGTGAACAGCAGCCCGAAGTGTCCCCAGGGACGCATCTTGCGCATAACCGTCATCCAGCGCACGCGTTTGGAAAAAAGCGCTCCAATCCCTTCGAAATCTGGCACTGTTTCCACCGCGTACGGTAGCAATTTCACCTCAACGCCCTGCTCCGCAATCAGTCGCCCGAACAGCAAATCATCCGCCGGCCGTCCTTCCAGCACTGAAAACCCGCCGAAGCCCCGAATGCGTTCCTTGGTGGACACCATCGTCGGGCCCAGCGCGAAGTGCACTCCATCGAGCTGCCATGCCACAAGTATCCCGGCGTAAAAATCAGAGATCATCCCCATGGTCTGCAGCCGCTCGACCATGTTCTTATCCTCCGTGGATACGTAAAAGCACGTCACGCCACCGACTCTCTTATCCTGGAACGGCGCAATCAATTTCCGCAAATACTCTGGTTCCACCCGCACGTCCGAATCATTGAAAACCAGATATTCGTACTGCGCTTCGCTGAACATCAGTCCCAGTTTCGCAACTTTGTCGTTAATCGCAGTGTGTCCGGCGCTGTACAGCAGGCGAATTTTTCGTTCCGGAAAATCGCGCATCAGTTTCTGGATCACGGGAACGCTCGGGTCGCTCTGGTCCGTGGCGCAGAAAATCAGTTCGTATTCGGGATAATCCTGCCGGCACAGGCTGGCGAAATTTTCATACGCTTCCGGATCAAGCCCGCGCACAGGCTTCAGATTGCTGATTGGCGGCGTGAAATCGCGGTTCTGGAAAGAATACTTCCGCGCTTGCAAAAAATAGCGCGTGGAACAGAAAATCGCCAGAAAGTAGTAAATGAAGGGAATGGCGCCAAAAAAAAGGATGGCATACTCGAAGAGCTTCAACGGAACAGCACCTCATTCCCAAATTTCTCGGGGTCTATTGATACTAGCACAGCCCGCTTAGCGGATAGTGGAGCCGCCTGAGCGCGGAAGCGCGCTTGCCTTTGCCCGCGTGGCCAATTCGCGTAAACTGGAACTTAGCGCTTTTGCTAAGCATTTCCGGGTTCGCACTCGGTTCACACCATTGGAACAACTCATCGCGTGACACACACTCGCCGACTCCACCTTAAATCCATCCCCATGATTATTCTCAGCATCGTGCTTGGGCCTCTGGGAAATGTCATGCTCGGCAAGGGCATGAAGGGCATCGGCCCTGTCAGCCTGAAAAGCTTCAGCGATATTTTTGGAATCGCCAGCCGCGTGCTCACCTCTCCTTTTATCTGGCTGGGTATCGCCAGCCTCATGGGCTTCATGATCGTGCACATGCTGCTGCTCACCTGGGCGGATTACAGCTACGTCCAACCGGCCACTTCCCTTTCCTACGCCACGGTCGCCCTGCTGAGCTATTTCTTGCTGGGCGAAGTTGTCTCGCCGTTGCGATGGCTGGGCATCGCCGTCATCTGTTTTGGCGTATTCATTGTCGGCCGCACCGCTCCCAGCACCACGGGGGTGTTCGAATAATGCTCGAAGCCCTGCTTTTCTTTTTTATCGTGGTGGCCGGTACAGGCGGCGAACTTTGCGTCAGCCGCGCCATGAAAGGCATCGGCGAGGTGCACGACTTTCGCCCGATGGCGCTCCTGCGCTTCATCGGCCACGCTCTGCGCATACCCTGGATGTGGCTCGGCGTTGCCCTGATGGCCCTGGGATTTTTCTCCTTGCTTGCCATCCTCTCTTTTCTCGAAGTCAGTTTCGTCGTGCCCGTCAGCGCGCTTAGCTATGCTGCCGGGGCGTTTGGAGCCAAAGCTTTCCTCGGCGAACGCATCAGCCGCAATCGTTGGCTGGGCATTGCGGTGGTGTGCATTGGCGTCACCATCGTGTGGTGGAGCGGACGATAATCGCTCCTCATCCTGAAAACTGAAACCTTTCCTCTGTTCCCACACTCAGATAAACAGCACATCCGGGGGCATAACGCACATGAGCGAAAGAATCGTTTTCATCACCGGGGCCAGCGGCGCCCTTGGCACAGTCGTCACCCAGTCATTCCTGCAGCTCGGTGACAAGGTCATCGGGGCATCGCTGCGCATGAAGCCAGACGTATTTCCGAGCCCCAATTTCCGCGCCATGTCCGCCGATTTCACCGACCAGCAGCAGGTTCGCGACGCCATCGCAAAAATCATCGCCGAACTCGGACGCCTCGACGTCCTGGTCCACATTCTCGGCGGCTTTGCCGGCGGTCAATCCATCGCCACCACCGACGATGCCACCTGGAAACGCATGCAGGATCTCAATCTCACTTCGGCCTTTTACGCTTTCCGCGAATCCATTCCTCACCTTCGTAAATCCAACAACGGCAGAATCGTGGCTATCGGCAGCCTCGCCGCAAAGGAGCCGCAGCCCAACCTGGGTGCTTACGTCACTTTCAAAGCCGCGCTCTCCACTCTGGTGCAAACCGTCGCTCTCGAAAACGCCGACGCCGGCCTCACCGCCAATATCGTTCTGCCCGGCACCATGGATACCCCGGCGAATCGCAAGGACATGCCGAACGCTGATTTTTCTAAATGGCTGGATCCCAAGCGCGTGGCAGAGTTGATCCTGTGGTTGGCCGACGAGAAAGCCGCTCAAATTACCGGCACAGTGATTCCAATCGACGGAGCTCGCTGAAGTACGAACTTCCCGATAATTTCGCGGCGCGAACTTGAAGGAGAGCCACCAAGCCCGCGCCGCTTTCCGGACGTGTCCAATCATGTAGACTGTGGGCTCGCCGGATTTATTCCCGCCGCGTGCGTCCCCGCCATCTTTGGAACGGCCGGGCACACGGGAATAAAATCCGCGTTGCCAAGGTTACTATCAGTAGATGGAAGGAAGGTTCCGACGTGTTGGAGGGACAAGATAGGGTGCGCTTCGAGGAGAGCGTATTGCCTCACCTCGACGCCGCCTTCAACCTGGCGCGCTGGCTGCTGCGAAGCCGCGCCGATGCTGAGGACGTTACCCAGGAAGCGCTGCTGCGTGCCTATCGCTTTTTCGGCACGTATCGCGCTGGAGACGCGCGCGCCTGGCTCCTCCAGATCGTGCGCAATTGCAGCTATACCTGGCTGCAGAAGCATCGTCCGACGGAGGACATCTCGGAATTGAGCGAAGCATCCATGCCGCAGGAACGATCCACTCCGGAAAGTCTGGCCATCGCCAGCCACAATCGGGAACGCCTGTCTCGCGCCCTCGAGGAATTGCCGGCGGCTTTCCGCGAAGTTTTGGTTTTACGTGAACTGGAAGGCTGTTCCTACAAGGAAATCGCCGCAATCACCGCGCGCCCGATTGGCACGGTCATGTCGGGGCTGGCTCGCGCACGCCAGCAGCTGCGTTCGGCTCTCACCAAATCCGCGCAGAAAGAGGTTAGCCATGGCGTGTGACCAGCCCAAAACTTATCTGCACGCATACCTCGATGGCGAACTCGACTCGCCGGGCATGGCCGCTTTTGAGCAGCACCTGACAACCTGCCCTGACTGCGCGTCGGCTCTCGATGCCGAAGAAACGCTTCGCCGTTCATTGCAGCAGTCTGAACTGTACCAACGCGCCCCCGAATCCCTGCGCAAAAGAGTTCGTGTGGCAACATCCGCTCCTCCCGCTCGCTCTTCGGCCTATCCCGGAGCATGGCGCTGGCTTGCCGTCGCAGCCGCGTTGATCATTGCGCTGATGTGGGGGTCGCGCCTGTTCTCGCCAGCCATCAATTCCACGCAGCAAGCTGCTTTGACAACAACACTGCTGGACGCTCATCTTCGCTCTTTGCAACCCGGCCATCTCACCGACGTGGAATCGACCGACCAGCACACCGTAAAACCGTGGTTCGACGGCAAGTTAGACATCGCCCCGCCTGTTCGTGATTTCGCCGCCGATGAATTTCCATTGCTGGGCGGGCGGCTCGACGTCATCGAAGGCCGCACCGTGCCCGCTTTAATCTATGGCCGCCGCAAACACATCGTGAATGTATTCATCTGGAAGTCCCAGGACACCGTTCCCTATTCCGACTCCGGCGAACGCCAAGGCTATCACTGGGTTTCCTGGAAGCAAGATGGATTCACGTTCTGCGCGGTTTCCGACACCTCGCTCGTGGATCTGCAACAGCTTAAAAATTTGTTCATTCGCCAGTGAAATCCGCTGGCAACGCCCGCCATAAATCTTTACTGTAAAAAAGTAAGGTTTGCGAATACAATAGCCCGCGGACATTTTCCCGCGGAGAGCTGACACCATGGCGATTGCCACCATCAATCCTGCGACTGGCGAAGTCGTGAAACAATTCCAGGCCCTTACCGACGCTCAAGTGGACGAGCGCATCACCAAGGCTGCCAAAGCCTTTCAAAGCTTCCGCAAAACTTCCTTTGCCGACCGCGCCAAGTGGATGCTGAAGGCCGGTGAAATCCTCGAAGCGGAGAAAACGGAACTCGGCCGCTTGATGACCCTGGAAATGGGCAAGACGTTTTCCTCGGCTGTCGCGGAAGCTGCCAAGTGCGCCACGGGCTGCCAGTATTACGCCGAAAACGCCGAGAAATTCATAGCCGACGAAGTGATCGCCACGTCCGCCGCTAAAAGTTACATCCACTATCAGCCGGTCGGCATCGTTCTCGCCGTCATGCCGTGGAACTTCCCTTTCTGGCAAGTATTCCGCTTCATCGCTCCCGGCTTGATGGCCGGCAATGTCGGCCTGCTCAAACACGCCTCAAACGTCCCGCAATGCGCCCTGAAGATCGAGGACATCCTGCTTCGCGCCGGTTTTCCCGCGGGCGTTTTTCAGACGCTGCTGATCGGCGCCTCGCAAGTCGATCGCATCCTGAACGATCCGCGCGTTGCCGCCGCAACCCTCACCGGCAGCGAGCAAGCCGGCATCCAGGTTGGCATCTCCGCGGCGAAGCGCATCAAGAAAGTGGTCCTGGAATTGGGAGGCAGCGATCCATTCATCGTGATGCCCAGCGCGAACGTCCAGGAAGCTGCTTCCACCGCCGTCAAGGCTCGCGTGATCAACAATGGGCAGTCCTGCATTGCCGCCAAGCGCTTTATCGTCCACGAACAAATTGCCGACCAGTTCGAAAAGGAATTCGTCAGCCGCATGCAAGCTTTGAAACTCGGCGATCCTTTCGATGAAAAAACTGATATTGGTCCCTTGGCAACGCCCGACGCCGTAAAAGATCTCCACGCCGACGTCGAAAAGACGCTGCAAGCAGGCGGCAAACTCCTGGCCGGTGGAAAGCCGGTAAACGGCCCGGGAAATTTCTACTTGCCCACGGTGCTCACGAATATTCCAAAAGAATCGCCCGCCTATCGCGAAGAATTCTTCGGCCCGGTCGCCAGCATTTTCCGCGTAAAAAATCTCGAGGAAGCCATTGCCATCGCCAATGACAGCCGCTTCGGTCTCGGCGCCAGCGCGTGGACCAACAATGCCGCGGAACGCGAGCAACTCATCAACGAACTCGAAGCCGGCATGGTCTTCATCAACCAGATGGTGGCTTCTGACCCGCGCGTGCCCTTCGGAGGCGTCAAAGCTTCCGGCCACGGCCGCGAACTTGGCCCTTACGGCATTCGCGAGTTCACCAACATCAAAACCGTCTGGATCAAAGACTAGCCAAAATAGCTCCCTTTCGCTTTCTTGATCTGCTCCCCCTGACGCGCGCTTTTAGCAATCCCGTAACTTGACTTTCACAAAGGCTGAATATATCAACGGTGAGATTCTTCAAACCCATAAGCTGCCTGTGATGGTCATTTCAATCCGCACTGAAAAATGGGGGGTTCGTGGCTACTGAAGCAGCCATACTCACGCACGGCAACGGCGAATACGGAATCTGGCGAGTGATCATGGCGTCATCCGTGGGCACCATGATCGAGTGGTACGACTTCTATATTTTTGGCAGCTTGGCGGCGATCCTCTCACCAAAATTCTATCCACCCGGCAATGAGACCTTTGCTTATATCGCCTACCTGGCCACCTTTGCCGTGGGATTTCTCGTGCGGCCATTCGGCGCATTGTTCTTCGGGCGCATCGGCGATCTGGTCGGACGCAAGTACGCCTTCCTCGTCACCCTCAGCATTATGGGCGGTGCCACCGCCGTGATCGGCTTGTTGCCTACCTATAAGACGGCAGGATGGTTTGCGCCAATCGTTTTGCTCTTGATTCGCGTACTTCAGGGGCTTGCTCTGGGCGGTGAATACGGCGGCGCCGCGGTTTATGTCGCCGAGCATGCGCCCGACAACAAGCGCGGCTTTTACACCAGCTTCATTCAAATCACCGCTACCCTCGGCCTCTTTGTTTCGTTGATGGTCATTCTTGGCACACAATCCGTCATGACCAAGGAGCAATTTGCGGACTGGGGTTGGCGCATTCCTTTCCTCCTATCCATCATTCTGGTCAGCATTTCGCTTTACATCCGCTTGAAAATGCGGGAATCCCCCATCTTTTCGCGCATCAAGGCATCAGGCATGACTTCCGCCAAGCCGTTGACGGAAGCCTTCACAGTCTGGCCAAACCTGAAGCGCGTGTTGATTTCCTTGTTCGGCGCCACCGCGGGACAAGGCGTGATCTGGTATACCGGGCAGTTCTATGCGTTGTTTTACCTTCAGGCCATTCTGAAAGTGAATCCAAAAACTTCGAATATCATCGTGGCCGTGGCGCTCCTGCTCGGCATGCCTTTCTTCACTCTGTTCGGCGCCCTCTCAGACCGCTTAGGCAGAAAGTGGTTGATGATGGCGGCCTGCCTTCTCTCCATTGTTTCCTACATCCCCATCTACAAGCAGATGCAAGCCGCCGCGGGAAACAATATCGTCACCGTCCGCTCTACAACCAACAAAGTCACCGGCGCCATTAGCCTCACGCCCATCACCATCGACGCCACCGGCCAACAAATTCCCGCAAAAGAAGCCACCAGCCCCAACGTTCCCATGCTCGTCTTCCTGGTCTTCCTCCAGGTGATTTTTGTCTGCATGATTTATGGGCCTATCGCCGCTTATCTTGTCGAAGCGTTTCCCGCGCGCATTCGCTACACCTCGCTATCCCTTCCCTATCACATCGGCAACGGCGTCTTTGGAGGTTTGTTGCCGCTCATCGGCCTGGCGCTTTGCGCGCGTACCGGCAACATTTACGCCGGCTTGTACTACCCCATGATCGTGGCCGCAGTCACCTTACTGGCGGGCAGCTTGCTCCTGAAGGAAACGCACGGCACCCTGATTTGGGACGAGTACAACCATGCCAAACCCAGTCCCTCCGCCGATTGACGGCACAACTCTCCTGGTAGCATGATTCTTGCCTCGGGTGGAGGCAGGCGTTTGGCAGGACTCGACATCTCGCCGCCTTAACTGAACCGTAGTGGCAGCTCTGGACCATGTGAGGGAGTGCGTATCGTGGCGACCGTCGAAAGAAAGAACGCTGAGAAGAAGCCCCAAACCAAGAAGCATGGCTTGACCGAAGCGCAGATCGCCGTGCACTGGAAGGAAGAGGCTTACATTCGTCCCCCTGCGCGCTTCATCGCGCAAGCGAATCTCAACGATCCCAGCATTGTCGAACGGTTCAGCGAAAAGAATTTCCCCGAATGCTTCCGGGAGTATGCGGAGCTACTGCACTGGGACCAATACTGGCACACCACCTTGGACACCGATCATCCGCCATTCTGGAAATGGTTCGTCGGCGGAAAACTGAATGCCTGCTACAACTGCGTTGACCGCCACCTCGCCAAGTACAAGAACAAGGCTGCGCTCATCTTCGTTCCCGAGCCGGAAGACGAGCACCACGTCGTCATCACCTATCAGGAACTCTACCGGCGCGTGAATGAAGTCGCCACTGTGCTGCGCGAATTTGCCGGTCTGCAAAAAGGTGATCGCGTCACCATTCACATGCCCATGATCCCGGAATTGCCCGTCACCATGCTGGCCTGCGCTCGCCTCGGCGTGATCCACTCCGTGGTGTTTGGCGGCTTTTCTGGTGAAGCCTGCGGCTTGCGCGCCGCGGATTCCGGCAGCCGTGTTCTCATCTATGTCGACGGCTACCACCGCAATGGCCGCTGGGTCGATCACAAAGCAAGCGCCGACCTCGCCGTCGAAACCGCTAAAAAAGAAGGTCAGCACATCGACAAGGTGCTGGTGTGGAAGCGCTATCCTCACCGCTATTCTTCCGACGCACCGATGATCATGGAGCGCGACTTCTTCATCAACGACCTGCTCAAAGATTTCCGCAATCGCACCGTAGATCCCGTTTCGATGGACGCCGAAGATCCTCTCTTCCTCATGTACACCAGCGGAACCACCGGCAAACCCAAGGGCTGTCAACATCGCACCGGCGGCTACCTGGCCTATGTCACCGGCACCGCAAAGTTTTATCAGGACATTCATCCTGAAGACGTTTACTGGTGCATGGCGGACATCGGCTGGATTACTGGTCACTCCTATATCGTCTATGGGCCGCTGGCCCTGGCAGCCACCAGCGTGCTTTACGAAGGTGTGCCGCAATTCCCCGATGCGGGGCGGCCGTGGCGCATCGCCGAGCGCCTCGATGTGAACATCTTCCATACCTCGCCGACCGCTATTCGCATGTTGCGTAAGGCCGGAAGCGACGAACCCAAGAAGCACACTTATCGCTTCAAACACATGACCACGGTAGGCGAGCCTATTGAGCCGGAGGTATGGCGCTGGTATCACGAGGTGGTTGGCAAAGGCGAAGCGGTCATCGTCGACACGTGGTGGCAAACGGAAACCGGCGGCTTTCTCTGCACCACCAAGCCGGCTCTGGATCCCATGAAGCCCGGCAGCGCCGGCCCTGCCTGCCTGGGAATTTATCCAGTCATCTGGGACGAGGAAGGAAATGAGCTGGTCACCGCTGACCATGCCGCGGGCAACATCTGCATTCGCAATCCTTGGCCCGGAATCATGCAGACCATTTGGGGCGATCCGCACCGCTTCGTCAGCAACTACTACAAAAAGTACAACAAGAATCCGCAAAGTAAAGACTGGCGCGACTGGCCTTACTACGCCGCCGATGGCGCGGTGCTTCCGCCGGACGGTTACTATCGCATCCTCGGACGCGTCGATGATGTCATCAACGTTGCCGGACACCGCCTGGGCACCAAGGAACTGGAGTCGGCCTGCTTGACCATCCACGAAATCGCGGAAGCCGCGGTTGTGCCGGTCGTCGATGAAGTGAAAGGCCGCGTGCCGGAAATTTACATCTCGCTGAAGCCGGGTGTTCTGCCAAAGAAAGCGATTCTAGAAAAGGTCACAGCCACCATTGAGACCATGATCGGCAAAATCGCTCGTCCGAAGCGCATCCACATCGTTCCCGACATGCCTAAAACTCGCTCCGGAAAAATCATGCGCCGCGTGCTCGCCGCCATCTCCAATCACATGGACACCGGCGACATCACCACGCTGGCCAACCCCGACATCGTTGAACAAGTCCGCCAACTCGTTCAGGGCCGCGACATCATGCCCCTCAACGAAGGCCCCGAAGACATAAAAATGTTCGGCGACGACCGCTAATTCAAACCCATCAATATTCACACCACCAAGAATTGTTCAGGGTTCATGTATGTTCGGCACGCCGAATGCATTGACGATTGTGACCAACACAGCGTAATAATGTGATGTATATCACATTTAGTAACTTATATTTACTAAAGCAAACCGGCAATTTTCTTGACAACTACGGAAACCTCTTGCACTCTGCGCCCGTTCCTTACCGACAAATCCTTTCGTTTCAGTTCTGCGAGATTGGTCACTAACATGCCCACAACCGGTGGGGGTGTGCATTTCCTCAGCTTGCACGCTGCCATGCGATGGTTTTAGTTGGAGAAAAGGAGGCCTGATGAGGCCCTTCCTGCTCGCACTTGTCTTATCGTTTGTGTTTCTCTCCTATACGTCCCCGGCAAGAGCAGACGGTGTTTCGGTCGATTTCACGGCCATCAGTCTAGGTTCTGGCACGTGGCAGTACGATTACACGTTGCAGGGTCTTTTCTCTGCAAACTGGGGAGTGGCCATTTACTTCCCAACCCCCGACTATGTTGGTGGGTCCATCAGCGATCTGGCAACTGGCAGTTCTGACTGGTTGACATTTGCTTTCCATGCAGATCCCACCATTCCTGCTCCCGGTGAGTACGATATCGTTGCGTTGGTTGATAGTCCTTCGCTGGGCTCCGTTTTCGACGTCACTTTCCAGTGGAATGGAACGGGGACGCCCGGAACACAGGCATTCGATCTGTTCGACTACACCAATGGCGCGGACCTGCTTGCCTCTGGGAATACTACTGCGGCTTCTACGGTTGTGCCTGAACCTACGACGTTCTTGCTGATGCTTTCCGCCGGCCTCGCATATCTTGCAGTGCTCCTGATTCGCCGTCTGATCTGAGTGGGAAAACAAACCGGTACGCTCCACCGAGTACAAACTGAAGGCAAATAGCAGAAAGTGACCAAAGGTGTATCTTCCCGGGCCCCGGTAGGCTTTGTGTCTCTCGCATGGAGGCCGACATGATCCGCATTCGATCCTTGTTCTTTGGTGCTCTTTGCTTTCTCCCTGGTTCGGTGGGGCTTCACGCCCAGCAGTTCACCATCACCAGCCAGCAACTCGTCAGTTCAGTGCGGGTTTCGTTGTATCAATTCGACTACACCTATCAGATTACTGCGGAGAACACAGGTCCGGATGCCGCCGCGGTGGCCTGCGCCGTCACAAGCACTACGCCGCAGACCATTATCGGCTCGGGAAGTCTGACCTTCGGAGACATGCCGTCCGGCTCCCCGACAACCAGCACCACTACACTCGTTCTTCGCCAGGACCGCCGCTATCCGTTCAGTTGGTCGAACCTGCAGTGGCAATGGTCGTCGACGGCATTACTGGTCGGACCGCCGGTGATTTACCCGGTTTCACTCTTCGTTGGAGACACCACGTTAGTGACCGTGACCTCGCAAATCACCTCTGGACCCACGGGTCCGCCACTATTGACCGGTGGAGCCACACTCCTTCAGGTGGACCAGAACAATAAGGTGATTGCGACCCTGGGTACTATGAATGACGCCGGGACGAACGGCGATGCTTCCCCCGGCGATCAGACTTTTACCGTGCAGTTCAACACTAGTCCGACAACTGCTGGACAGATGCTTCTGCGCGTTGCCGCCCAATTTCAAGGCATGCCGACAGCGACCCTATCGGCCGTCGCCACTCTTCCCATCGGCCAGCAACCGGCAACGGCACAGACCATCGGTCCGGATGGCGGCACCTTCAACTTTCCTCATGGTGTAATTCTCGAAGTCCCCTCAGGGGCTGTGTCTGCGCCCACGATCCTTCATCTCGCCGATGTGCCTCCCGATCAAGCAAACGCCATCCTCGCTACTGGAAATGGCGGCTCACACCGCAAGCGGTTTCTTGGCGGTTTTACAACCCCAGACAATATTCACTTCTCTGCGCCGGTAATGGCTACCTTCCCTGTGCTGCCCCTACAAAGTAAGGAGATTCCTCTGGCCGCAGATATCGATTTAGCAGGAGAAGAGTATACCCTCACACCCAATCAGCTCACGTTCCACGGCAATTACGGTACGGCGGACATCGAACTGCTTCAATCTGATCCTCCCTCCGCCATTGGGGCGACACCCAATGCGCCCGATGGCTGTCTTGCAGGTGAGCCTCTGGATCAGTGCATAGACAGAAGGACAAACTGCTTAAGTTGTTTTTTGAACGCCGATCCAAATGAAAATTGCTCCAGCTTCGCAGCACCGCTAGAACCTACCTGTTGTCAGGTAAGCTACCGCGATCAATGTGCCACCGCCTCAGGCTGCGTATGCTGCAAAGATAAAACTGTCCAAGTGACAGTGCTCAACACGGATACACAATCAAACGACTGCTTAATAGCCAGTGACCAGGTGCAGCTCACCTATCCGGATTGCCCCGGTTCCCCGACCGAAGATGCGAGTATTAGTGGAGAACTTTCGGATGGCTGCCCGAAAGATCTGAAGATCGCTGTAAATATCAATCCACTGGCTCCAAATGTTTACTCCTGCGCACCGCCGATCCCGGTGGCGGGCTCAATCACGGGCACCAGTGCGAGCACTAACAAATCGATACAGTTTGCCCCTTCCGGACTACAATGGTCGAGCACGGGAGACCTGGTGCTTGGACCCGAGACGCCAGGCGGCGTCAGCGGGTCACCGATCAAGCTCCACGGCATACAATCAGGGAATCCCGGCACCCTGACTGCAACTCTTGGTACAACCGAATTCGCAACCACGGTGCTTGTTCAGATCAACAAAGCAACGGCGTCGGTGACCCCTTCACAGCAGACTCTGCTTGGCCCACAAGGCCAGTTCACCCCCGTTGCGTCGATTGATAACAACGTTTGTTCACCATGCTTGATGAATTGGTCGAGTGACAATACCTCTGTCGCCTCCGTGGACCCGGATTCGGGTCTGGTTACCGCAGTAGGCAGCGGAACCGCGAACATTGCAACCGCGATCATTTCCGGCGTGCTCAACAACAAAACTAGTCAAACTACATCTGACTGCCAGGAGCACTACTACAATGTGTCGCTGCCGGTGACGGTATGTTCTCTGGCTGGAACATGGCAAGGTGAGTTCTCGGGTGAAACGATTAGCTGTACTCTACAGACACCGGAAGGTTGCGCTACATGGGGCAACCCCATGCCGATATCGGGTCCAGTGACAATGGCCTCCACTCAGAACGGCGCGAGTGTTTCAGCCCTTATAAGCCTTCCAGACGATCCAGTGGAAGGAACTTTAACCGGTACAAATATTAACGGAAACGTGAGCGTGGAAGGCGTGTTGCCTTGCCACGTGCCTTGCCCCACCAGCACGGACCCGTCGAAGTTGTGTCCAGCTGAGTGTCTAGCTGGGCTAAGCGGTACTTTATCTTCTGACTGTTCTACGTTTTCTGGTTCACTTTATGATGACCGGCCCAGGAAAGTTAGAGGTACTTTCTCGGTCCATTTCGTTGCTCCATAACCCTCAAGGCCGTTGCCTGGAGTCGTTCTCTCAGCGCCATGCTTAATACAAGGAAAGACTGGAGCACTCAATTGGCGCACGCCCTTACTGGTATGGCACGCGGAAGGCTAAGGAGAAACCGACCATGCGCAATGCATTGGCAAAACTATTGACCCAAACTGTTCTGATGATTCTGGTCCTGTCTCATCCGTATATCGTGGCAGCGCAAAATCCTTCCGAAACAAAACCTACGGCGCGCCAGGAACAGGGCAAAACTCAGCAGAGCGCCGTCAGCGCTCCTGACGGCATCACTAAAGAACAAGCCGACGCCATCCTGAGCGAGTTGCGCCAGATTCGCCAGTTGCTCGAAAAGCAGCAGGCACTGTTGGCCCGCGGTGGGAGCCCTCAACCTTACACTGTGCCACCACCCCAGAAAGTGCAGATGAACGTTGACGAGAGCTGGCGTTCTATTGGGCGCGCCGACGCTCCTGTTACCATCGTCGAATTTACCGACTTGCAGTGTCCATCTTGCAGGAAGTTCCATACGGACGCCTACGCTGAGCTCAAGAGGAGCTACATTGACACGGGCAAAGTTCGCTTCGTGAGCCGCGATTTCCCGCTGGAAGGTCTTCATCCTTACGCGCTGAAAGCAGCAGAAGCCGCCCGCTGCGCTGGCGACCAGAATAAATTCTGGGAGTATCGCAGTGCCCTATTTTCCGACGGCGGGGCCATGACCGACGATATGCTCAAGAAATCGGCCGAGGGCCTCTCCCTCGATATGAAAGTCTTTCAGGCATGCCTGGACACAGGGAAGTACAAAGCCGGCGTCCAGAAAGATGCCCAGGAAGCCGTCAAGATACAAATCATGGCCACCCCGACGTTTGTCGTGGCCAAGAGCACGAAGGACAAACTGGAAGGTATTCGCATCACAGGTGCGCAGTCTTTCGCCACGTTTCAGTCCGCAATCGATAGTTTGCTAAAGAACTGAGCAGTCTTGGAGGGTGACGCAAGCGCCCCCTAGTCTCAGACTTATTGTCCCGAAACGCCTTTGGTGGCACACGCTTCGAGCGCTAAGATGCTTTGGGTGGCCTACCCTTTGCGTTTTTGGCAAAGGGGTGGGTCCGTTTTTCTCTTCCCTTGTCCGGTCGCCAATCGCATTCGAACACTATACCTATTAAATACTATTTTACATTTGATAAATAATCTGCTATCGTGAGCTGTGAACATCCCGTCTCGTTCCTTCGGCGTCTCTTTCCGCTCATCCGTCGTAGCGCGCTCGCCCCTCGCTCTCTTCCTGCCATCTCGCAAATCTCCCCTAACTCCTTCCGATTCACATACATCCGCCTTCGCGCGCCCGCATCCCCTTTCCTTTGATATACATCCGCAAAACACCAAGGGATGGGGGTGCACTGGTCGCTGGCCACCGGTCACCGGCCACTTTCCCCCAAGTCCTTTGTTTCCCCTTGATACCAGCCATTCTCCCGTAACTCCTTTGTTTCCCCTACATACGCAAATACAGGGGGTAGGGGGGGGGTATCGATCGAGTTACGTTAATGTTTTACTTTAATATGTCGGCGCGCCGACATTTTCGCATCATGCATTTCTTCACTGGTCGCAGGTCGCTGGACACCGCGCACTTGCCCTTCACGAGTCGCAAATCACGACTCACGAGTTACGGCGAATGTCGGCGCGCCGACATTCGCCACTGTCACAAACCCGCCGAGGTGCGCGTATAACTGATGAAGAGAGCAGGAGGCGGTTTTGTTAGAAGGCGTAATCCAAGGCATCCAGGCGTCTAAAGAGCCCGGCGCGACTTCCCGCTTAATCTCGCCTCAAACCTTCGACGAGCTTTTCTTGAGTACTTATCCGAGTATCGTCGGGATTCTTCGCCGCATGCTCGGCGATTGCGGCCGCGCGGAGGAATTGGCCAACGAAGCATTTCTTCGCTTGTATTCCACGGCGCTGCCGCCGTCCGCCAAGCAGAATGTGCCCGGATGGCTTTATCGAACCGCCATGAACCTTGGCATCGACGACTTGCGCGCCCGCACGCGCCACGATCGCCTGGAGCGGGAAGCAAGCGTCGCTGCGGCCTCAAATCGCCAAAGCGACGACGGGTTGCAACTTCTGCTGCGCGCCGAAAAACAGAAGCGCGTCCGCGCGGTTCTGGCGAAGCTGAAGCCGCAGTGGGCCCAGCTCCTGCTGTTGCGCGCCGCCGGACATTCCTACCGGGAGCTCGCGGCGGAACTGGACTTGTCGCCCGCATCCGTGGGAACCATGCTGGTACGAGCGGAAGTGTCTTTTGAAAAATGTTATCGCGAACTTTTTGGGGAAAAAGAATCGGAGGCGTTATGAACTGCCCAACGGATGAAATCCTGCGCGCGCGCGTGGACGAAGAATTGGCTCCTGCGGAGAGAGCCGCGGTTGATCAACACATCGCGGAATGTCCGGCTTGCCAGTCGCGCAGCAAGGCTGTCTCCGCGGCTGCGGCGCGTGTGGGCACGCTGCTTGGGACGCTGGATGTTCCCGCATCGTCTTCCGAAAGCAATCCGCAAATGGCGCTGGCTCGCTTCAAGGCGCGGCTGAATCCACAAGAGGAACGTGTATCGTTGCTGGCCCGAATCTTCGCGCCGCGCTGGCGGTTAGCCTGGGCCGCTTCCCTGGCGGCTGTAATCGTGGCCGGCTCGCTTGTCTTTCCTTCGGCGCGCAGCTTCGCGCAACGATTGCTGGCAACCCTGCGAATCGAAAAAGTGCAACCCGTAAGTCTCGATTTTGCTTCGATGGATACTTCCAGCAATCGCAAACTGCAGCAGGGCCTTGGGCAGATGATCTCCGACAACGTAGTTGTCACCACGGACGAAAAGGAAATGGACGCTGCTTCGCAGGATGCCGCCAGCAAATTGACCGGCTTCCCCGTGAAGGTGCTTTCTTCGCGCCAGGATTCACCGAGCTTCCGCGTGTCGGGCGCGCACGCGTTCCACATGACCGTGGACCTCGCGCGGTTGCAGGAAGTTCTGGATGAGGCTGGACGCACGGACCTGATTCTCCCCGCGAATCTCGACGGTGCGCAGGTTTCCGTGCAAGTGCCGCGCTCGGTGGAAGTGAGCTACGGGACTTGCAGCACGAATCGAAAATCGCGGCACCAGTCGCCTCAGGCGGATTCTGCGGATGAGAACCCGTCAAGCGCGCCAAGCGACTGCCTGGCGCTGATTCAGGCTCCGGGCCCCACGATCAATATGCCGGCGGAACTGAATTTACAGCAGCTCGCCGAAACCGCACTGCAGTTGGCGGGGATGACTCCCGTGCAAGCGCGCAAGTTCTGCCAGTCCATCGATTGGAAGTCTACACTGGTGTTACCAATTCCCAGAGGCGTCACTTCCTACGAGCCGGTCAGCATTAATGGAATTCAGGGCACATTGATGCGCCTTCCCAATCACGATCGGCCGTCCTATGTGCTCGTCTGGGCCGATGACGGAATCATCTACGGGTTGGTTGGCTGGGGCGACCCCAACATGGCGGTACAATTAGCCAGTTCACTCGAGTAAATCGGGGAGGAAGCTCTGCCATCGCCGGACAGACTGGCTATTGAAACGCGGAATCTGAGAAAAGTATTTGGGAGCAAGGTTGCGGTACGCGGCCTGTCTCTGCAGGTTCGGCGCGGCGAGATATTTGGATTTCTCGGACCGAACGGCGCGGGCAAAAGTACTTCCATCAAAATGCTGCTGGGCCTGGTGAAACCCAGTGCCGGTGAAGCCACAATTCTCGGATGTCCTTCTTCCAGCGTGGAAGTGCGCCGCAAGATTGGATTCCTGCCAGAAGATTTCCGATTTTATGATTGGCTGACAGCTTCGGAGTTGCTGGAACTGCACGGACGCTTATGCGGCCTGACTGCAGCACAATTGCGCGATCGCGTTCCGGCATACATCGAACTCGTCGATCTCTCCGCTCACCAGAATCGCCGGCTGCGCGGTTTCTCCAAGGGCATGTTGCAACGCATCGGCTTGGCGCAAGCTTTGATCCACCAGCCCGAACTGATCTTCCTCGATGAACCGACTTCCGGGCTCGATCCAATGGGCCGAAGGTTGGTACGCGATATCATCCGCTCGCAGCGCAGCCGCGGTGCCACGGTGTTCCTGAACTCGCACCTGCTGAGCGAAGTGGAAATCACCTGCGACACGGTTGCCTTCATCAAGCAGGGCGAAGTGATTGCCATGCGAGATTTGCACGAATCGCCGGAAGGCGAAGTGCGCGTAACGATTCGCGCGCTTAATTTGTCGCCGGAAATTCTCGCGGGTCTGTCGCAGTGGGCTTCGTCGATCAACAACGACGGCGAGCGACTGACCCTTACTACCAATTCCAACGAGCATTTGCCGCAAATCTTGCGATATCTCGTCGCCGGTAATGCCGAAGTTTACGAGTTCACGCCAAAACATCTTTCCCTGGAAGAATCATTCCTGGAAATCATGGGTGATGAGCGGAGCTACGAATGAATGTCTGGATCATCACTCGGATAACGTTTCTGGAAGCTTCGCGGCGGAAGATTCTATGGACCGCGCTTCTGGCCGGTGCCGCTTTCCTGACGCTATTCGGAATCGGCATGCACTATCAGGTCAGGGACCTGCAAGGTTCCCGGATTCCGCCGTTGCTGCGTTACCAGATTGAGAGCACCCTGCTGCAAGTTGGGTTCTATGCCATCGATATGTTGGCCGTAATCATGACCGTGCTCACCAGCGTCGATACGATCTCCGGAGAAATCGCATCGTCCACGATTCACGCCATCGCCACAAAACCGCAACCGCGCTGGCAAGTGCTCATCGGGAAATGGCTGGGATTCGCGGGAATGATCGCGATGTTCGTGGCATTGCTGTTTGGCGGAGTGCTGGCGATTGGACGCTGGGTTGGAGGAGTAGTCCCACATGGCGCGCTGCAAGGTGCGCTGCTGATTTATCTGGAATGCTTGCTGGTACTGACCGCAACATTTTTGTTTGGGACATGGTTTTCCACGCTGACGAACGGCGTGATCGTCCTAGGGCTTCATGGGCTGGCGTTCGTGGGCGGCTGGCTGGAAAAAATCGGCTCGGTGACGGACTCGCCGCGCCTGGTGACCGTGGGCATTATCTCCAGTTTACTGATGCCGAGCGAGGCGCTGTGGCGCCGCGCGTCCTACGTGATGCAGACGACCCTTGGCCGCACGCTGGACTTTTCTCCTTTTGGAGCCCAGTCTGCTCCCAGCATCGCGATGGTGGGATACTCAGTTTTCTATCTGCTGGTTGCGCTGGCGCTGGCTTTGTATCACTTTCAGCAACGCGATCTGTAGATTGGCTTGGGACAGCAGCCATACCTTCATAATTTAGTTGTTACATCGGATTTCCAGCTCACCCGATTCCGGTTACCAGCGCCTCTAATCGATTAGAACCAAAATGCTTATCCAGTTACCCACATTTAGGGCGCCGGCAACCGGCGCTGCATTGAGGTAGCCGGCGTGGCGCTGCACCTTGGCCCCGAGAACCGCAACTCTCGGAGGTTTCCATGGTCCGTAAGCCATACTCGCTCCTGGCTTATTGCGCGATGCTGCTGGTCATCACCACAAATGCTTTCAGCCGCCCTAGGGAGGCTAGCCCCAGAGCCCTGATCCTCTCCGTATTCAATGATGCGTCCGTGCCGCCGGAAACCGTGGCACGGGGCGAGACCCGAGCCGCACATATTCTGTCTCAGGCCGGGATCCAGGTAGAGTGGATGAATTGCGCGTCAGGAGGCACCCATGTCCCCGACCAGTCTGAACAGCCATCACCGTGCAGCCGCATCGCCTACCCCTCGCATCTTTCAGTGCGGATTGTCCTCACGGTGCCATCCGTGAGGGAGGACATTTTCGGCGAGGCGTTTACCGACAGCGAAGGCAAAGGAACGTACGTCAAGCTGTTCTACGCACACCTGGCCAATGCAAACGCTCACTTACCGCTGGGCGACGGCGAGCTGTTGGGTTACGTGATTGCGCACGAGGTGGGCCATTTGCTGCTGGGTACAGATTCGCACAGTCACGAAGGCATCATGCAAGGACGCTGGGAAGACACTCAGTTGAGAGAAGCAGGGAAAGGCAATCTGCAATTCACGTCGTCGCAGGCCGCGTTCATGCGCGAATGCCTGGGCGGGTCACGAGAAGGAAGCAATAGTCAATAGTCACTAGTTCCTGTAGCTCACCCCTTCAGGGATGAAGGGTTTCTGAGCCCAGACAAGAATTCAAATTGGGATGTGGATCGAGCATGAATGCGGACGAAATGTGACCCGTCGTCAAATCCAGAGCCTCAGGCCTAAAAGGCCTGAGCTACAGGTAAATGCGCCGCGCCCTTCAGCTGTTCACTTACGCCGCGGTTCCTGAGGCGGAGGGGACACTTGCGGAGTGCCACAGCTCTGTTCCACAGCTTGCTTGACGTCCATATCAAGTTGCGCGCCGCGCCAGCCCTGCGCTGAACAGACCTGCCAAGCTTCCAGGCCAAGCGCTCCGCGAAGGTCTGCGCCATCCAGACGCGCTCCATCGAGTTTTGCTTGACGCAGAATCGCGCCGGTCATGGTGGCACCGCGCAGGTCAGCTCGGGAAAGGTCCGCTTCCAGAAAAATCGTGCCCTTAATTTGCGCGCCGGTCAGGTTTGCGCCCGTCAGTTTTGCGGCCGACATATCCGTCTCCTCGAGCACGGCAAGGGAAAGAATCGCGTCCTCAAGCTTTACGTCGCGGAAATCGGCGTGCGACAGGTCAGCGCGCAATAGATTCGCGTGGCGTAAATTCACGGAGTACAGGCTCGCGCGCGTCAGATTCGCCGTGGTCAACGTTGCGCCTTCCATATTGGCAAACGAAAGGTCGGCGTTCCGGAAGTCTCCACCCGAGAAGTTGGCCCATTGCGCGTCTACGGAAACAAGATTTGCTTTCGCCGCCTGCAAGCGATCGAGCTTTGCGGAACGCAAAATTCCCTCGCGCAGATTCACGCCGCGAAAATCCGCTTCCGACAAGCTTGCGCCTTCCAGATTCGCGCGCCACATACGAGCATTTTGAAAGTCGGCGCGATAGCCGCGAGCAAAACGCAGGGTCATTTCATTCAGACGAGGACCAGTTGCTTCTCCAGTGTTGGATTCTTTCGCGCCGGAATCCTTCGAGTCGTCCTTCGCCGCAGGTGACGTAATGCTTTCCTCCGTGATATCCGCGAAGGGACGGAATCCTACAACGCGAAACGCGGCAGCAGCCCAGCGCCGAGGATCGCCGCGGCTAACATCGGGCCGAATGGTGGGATCGGACGGCAGACCATGAATGACGCCAAGCGATAACGCAAAAAGAACGAAGCCAGCGGCCACTGGAGCTCGTAGCGTGGAAAGCACATCTTTCATGAAACTTGCGGTGGGTTCCTCGGTCCAATCTCCTGGGCGTAGAACACGCGCGACGATGCGAGGCAAGGCGCAAGCCGCGCCAGCCGCTAGTGTGAACAGAAATACCTGCAGCAGTGTACCGCGATAGTCCTGCATGACCAGATAGCGCAGCCAGATGAGAAACAGCGTCGCAGGCACGGCCCAATACACCAGGAGCCTGGCGATTAGGCTTTCCATCAGCGCGAGAGGAGAACGCGGGTCGCGCGACCATCGTAGATTCGGCCGTATGGGACCCATCAGGTACCACGAGCCGTCCTTTTCCGGCGTGCGCCCATCGGGGAAAACGGCGGGCAGAGCGCCCATGCTGCCCCACAGACGCAACAGCAGGAATTGCAGGCGCAAGTACAACACGGTAAGCAAGAGCGGCGCGCCAAGATAAAAACCCTGCAAGGGAAGGAAATTGGGAATGCGATCGATGGGCAATGCCGCTTTATCCAACAGCAAGCGAACGTCGGTGGTGAGAGCGACCAGGCAGGAGGTTGCGGCGCAAAGCGATAGCACCAGCAAATAGAACCAGCGCGCGGATTGCGTCGACTGCGTGATGGTCTTGCCGCCATCTTGAGCGGCGACTCCTTCAGGCAGTGTGGCGTCGAATAAATTTGTGCCGCCAAGCCGCCCGGCCCACAAACCCTCCGCCAAATAAAGATTCGCGCCCATCAGATTGGCGCCGGAAAACTCAGCTCCCAGGAGATTCGATTCGCGCAAATCCGCTTCCGCCAGGTTCGCGCCGCGCAGATTGGCCATGGAGAGATCGGCGCCGCGGAGAATAGTCTTTTGCAGACAGGCGCCCTGCAGATTCACGCCCGTCAGGTCAGCATCGCTCAAATTCGCGCCAGAAAAATCGCCGCGTGTGCCTTCATTCCCGGTGGTCTCAACCCACAAGCGGTGTTGGTCCAGAGCTTCGGCAAACTCCAACAGATCGACACGATCAGAAGATTGGATTTCGGCGTGAGATTCGGCAACCAAGGGCAGAGGCCTGGGAACCAGAACGTCGGTTGACTGCAGGGAAGGCTCTGAAATGTATTTGGGGATCGGCAATTCTTCGACAGCTGCAGCAGATTCCGTCACTGCTTCTATTGCCAGGCCCTGCGGTGAGGCTTGCGAAATTTCTTCTTCGGGTTCTTCAACCGGTTCGGTTACGGGTTCGGAGATGGAAAGCTCGACGGCCTCGGCGAGGTCGATGGGTTCAATCAGGGCCATGTCTTCTTTCATCTGCGCTTCCAAAAGTTCCAGGATGCGCGCTTCGATTTCGGGATTGGGCACAATGCCGCCAAACTCGGCCAACTCCGCGGGCGTGGCCAGACGCTCGGGAGTACCCTTCTCAAACACGTTGCCAGTGTTCCCGTTGGGTCCGGGAATTTGGTTCGCCGGCATTTCCGGCATAGTGGTCTTTCCTGTCGTCTCTCCGAAGAGAGGCAAAAAGTTCAGTACCCGAGGGCGGGATAACTCATCTTGGCTTACCGGAGCTGTGGAAATCGCCTGACCCGAAGTACAGGTGCGGCGGGTGGGACAATGGCGGGGAAGCCAGTTTGTTTTGTGTAGGAGGATCTGCGGTGAAGGGATTGCCAAACATCTTTCAGCCGGGGCGCTCCGCTGAGGGGCCGAGGCACCCCGGCTATTCCTGCCCGCCTCCGCAGTGAGCGAGCAAGGAACTCTTACCGAAATCCGCGAATTAGGGCGAGGGGCGAACTAAACTTCTTCGCTGCCCCGCAGGAACTCGTAGCGTTCGATCGCGGCCACAACGCCGACGGCGCCTTCATCCCGAGGTTCGGTACGTTGAACGCGTCCCAGACAGCGAACGCGGACGGGGCCAGCCAGGGTAATTTCGTTGGGCAAAGTGAGTAGGATTTCAACCGGCGACCCTTCCTTTACGTCCTTGGAGAGGAAGAAGTAGACGCCCCGGGAACTCACATCCCGGGATTCCGTCGCGGTTTCGCCGACTGCCGCGCCAGTAGTCCAGCGGACAGTTAACGGCAGCCGCATCGAGAAACGTTGGGTCGTGCGGCGTTCTGAGCCAGTCACGGGAAACCTCCCTATTTGAAGGACTGAGTGTAGCCTTGGCCTGTCGAGAGAACAATAGAACTCGGGATTCAAAAAAGGAGACAGTGGAAAAAGTACGAATGTACTAGGACCTAAGCGAAAAGTAGGCCAAAAGTGCCAAAAAATGTGAGGGTGCTAAGGAGAGACGCGTTCCGGCATGGTACTTGGTCTGGCGGTCGCCGTATGGGTAGTTCTGAGTTTTGCACGGCTCTACCAGATGGTTGGTTGCTTCCGCGCGTTAGTTCATCTCTTCAAGAAGGTCCCCACAGCCGCGCGATTGCGACTACGGAAACTACGACTGGTCGATCAGGCGATGGTGGATGGCGTAGAGAGCGAGTTCCAAACGGTCGGAAACGCCCAATTTATCGAAGATGTTGTGCAAGTGGTTTTTGACGGTCTGCTCGGAGATGAACAGCTTCTCGCCGATTTCCTTGTTGCGGAAACCCTGAGCGACCAATTGCACGATTTCTTTTTCGCGGTCGGAAAGCAGCGGCTTCTCGCGGCGAGGTCCGGACTCGGAAGATTTCGCGAAGGCTTTCATGACTTCGGCGGTCATGCGATTGTCGAGCCAGATTTCGCCGGCGTGAACGCGGTGAATACTCTTCACCAGCAAGTCCGTCGCGGATTGTTTGAGAACTACGCCGCGCGCACCAAGACGCATGGCACGGACCACGTCGCGGTCATCTTCGGCGGCGGTCAGCACAATGACGCGAGTAGGAATCTGATCGAAATTGACTTCTTCGAGGACGGCCAAGCCATCTTTGTCGGGCATGCGAAGATCGAGAAGAAGAATATCGGGTTTGAGTTTGGCGAGCAGCTTGATGCATTCGGCGCCATTCTGCGCTTCGCCGACAATGGTGATTTCTTCGTCGCCGTCGAGCAATTTTCGCAGGCCGTCACGGAAAATTGCGTGATCATCGGCCATCAGTACGCGTATCTGTTGTTTTGTCTTCGCCATAGAGCTGTCAGCCGAGTGGCACCTCAATCGTTAAACGCGCACCATGCCCCGGGTTTGACTCCACTGTCAAAACTCCTCCGACCGTACGAGTGCGTTCCTTGATGGAAATCGGACCCAGCCGCAGGCGGTCGAGCTCATCCCCCGTGAAACGACCAGCGAAGCTGAAACCTTCTCCGTTATCGTCCACCACCAGGACAAGCCGGCTGTCGTCCTGCGACAGTTTTACCACGACATGGGAAGCCTTCGCATGCTTTTTTATGTTGTTGAGTGCTTCACGGTAAATCTGGAAAATCTCCCTGCACACCCGGTCAGGTGCATGCAGATCGACCGAATCAACAAGTAAATCAAGGGCCAGGGTAGATTCGTTACGGAAGCGCTCGCCAAAGCCGCGCATCAGATCGACGAGGTCCGCGGATTGGACACGCAGGGGACGCAGGTCGGTGACCATGTGGCGCAGCTCCGCGCCCTCGTTGCGCACGGTCTGCTGCAGCGAGGCCAGGCCAGATTCCACTTGCTCGGGATGGGTGGTGACGCGGCGGCGGAGGACGTCCAACTGGATCTCAATGCTGAGGAGGGTCTGCAGAATGCCGTCATGGAGGTCGCGGGAAATCCGGGAGCGTTCCGCTTCGATTGCGCGAGCGCGCAGATGGCGCAGCAGGAATACGTTTTCGAGGGCGCTGCTGACGTGACGAGAAATCTGCTCGAACCAGGCCAGATCATCCTTGGTATAGGGCAGGCGCGCGGGCCTGCGATTCACCAGGAAGAGACGCCCGGCGGCATGGCCATCTTGATCGAAGGCCACCGAGAGCATATTGCGGATGCCGAACTCCTGCAGCGTAGGGCCAGGGATTCTGGGAACAGACTTCAGGGAGCGGCCATCGCGGCGGTCCCAGCCGAATCCGGAACCGCGGCCTGCGACAGAATTCCAGCAGACAGAGGCTTCCATGTCGTCGAGGAGGAAACCGTCGGCGCGTGTCATGGGCAGGTTATCGGGAATCAGGCGCTCGCTCTCGCCGGATTTCAAGCGCCATAGGAAAATGCGCTCGAGGTCGGCATCGCGATAGGCCAGGATGGCTTCCTCAGAGTGAAATTCGATGGCGATTTCTTCCAGTAGCAGGCGCAACGATTCGGCCAGTCCCAATTCCACGTGCATGGTGGTGGACAGGCGCGACAGGAAGGCCTGTTGCCAGGCAAACTGGCGATTGCGGTCGCCCAGAAACGCCATGCCGGAAACGCCGAGGAACGTGGCTCCAAAAAACGGAAGCGAATAGATGACGGTGCGCGAACCATCGACGGCGCCACTGCGGTGCATCTCCAATGCGATTGCCAGAAGCAGTAACCCAAAGGAAAGGAGCAAGGAGGAGCGCAGATTCCAACGATAGCCCGCAGAAAAAGCCACAAAGAAAAGCAGAAACCAAGCCGGGAGAACTTCAGGAGAGAGATATAAAAAGATGCCAACAACGAGGATGTCGCACACCAGCGGGATGTGCCAATTGGCACGGCGCAAAGCGCGTTCGAGCAGAAGAATGATGAAAGAGAGGAACAGGTAAGCGATGAGGAAGGAAAGGGGGCGCTCTGCCTGGCGAGCGGTGCGCAGCTCCAGGAGACAGAGAATCGCGAGCAGCGCGATCACGGGACGCGCGTAGGCGAGTTGCAAATCGAAATGGAGACGATCCGTCGGTTGCGGGTTCATGCGCGGGACACACGCTGCCCTGCCTCAGTCTAACAAGGGCGTTACTGGGTGGCCGGAGCGTGTGGGGCGGGCGTTTCCAGTTTGCTAATATGCGGGACGGATATCAGGGATCAGATATCAGGGATCAGGAAGCAGAAGGCGGGAGGCGGCGCTGCGTATGCCTGCCTATTTTGCGAACCGGAGTGGCGGCGAGCCGCGCACTCCAAAGCCCGGCGCTATTCCTCGCGCTATGAGGTCATGCTAAACTGGGAAGGAGTGGTGGGAGTAGCTCAGCTGGTAGAGCGTCGGTCTGTGGCACCGAATGTCGCGGGTTCAATCCCCGTCTCCCACCCCAATTCCTAACGACCACAATATTCCTGTTCCACCTGGTATTTCCGAAAGATGCGGTCTGCTGTCAAGAGCACCAGTCCCTCCACGCGGGCCTGCGCGATGAGCATTCGGTCAAACGGATCGCGGTGATGATTTGGTAATGAGTCCAGGGCTAACGCATGAAGATGAGTAATATCGAGCGGTTGCATAGACATCAATCGCATCGCGCGAGTCACAAACTCGGCAGGCTTTTCCGGTAATTTCAATTTGCCGGTGCCAACCTTGATGGTTATTTCCCAAGAGCTCACCGGGGATAGAAATAATTCGGATGAGCTATCCGCAAGAAGGATTAGTGCCCGATGGCTTAGACTGGAGTGTGCGCTAAGGCTGTGGATGAGTACACTGGTATCCACCAGGTATCTCACGGCTTCTTTTTCTTTCGTTGGACTCGCCCCTCAAACGCGTCCAGAATCTCCTCTGGAAGCGGTGCATCAAAATCATCAGCAATCTTGATCGTATCGCCGTAAGCCCCAAGCTGGCGCTCGGGCTTTTGCCTCGACACAGGCACCAATCGCGCCACCGGCACACCACGATTAGCGATGGTGATCTCCTCTCCCGCCGCGACCCTGCGCAACAGGCGGGACAATTGAGTCTTCGCTTCGTGAGTGTTCACTTCCTTTTTCATATATCCATACTAGACTAAGTTCGTAGACTAAGTCCAATGCTGTTGGAAGTTCAATTCGTGGCGCGCTGCCCGGGCCAGTTGGTGAATTTCTAGTCCTCTTTAGAGGCAGAAGAAGGCTTGATCCGTCTAAGCAGTCTGGTAGTGTACGCAGATCGCTGGCGGAGGGCCCTGCAACGAGCCGCGGTGAGTTCCGCGAGTAGCAGGGCTGAGGAGGTAGAGGATATGCGGACTCTGTGGCAGGACATGCGTTACGCGCTGCGCTTGCTGGCAAAGAACCCCGGGTTCGGCGCGATTGCCGTGCTGTCTCTGGCGCTGGGAATCGGCGCGAATACTACGATTTTCACGGTGATCAACGCGATTCTGCTGCACCCTCTGCCCGTGAAGGACATTTCGCGGGTCGTGCAAGTCGATACCATTGACACCAAGACGCTTGTCACCGCGGCGAACGCCACCAAGCTCGGCATGTCGTTTCCCAATTACCAAGACTATGCCCGCGACAACCAAGTGTTCACCGCAGCCGGCTGCTCCGTTGGTCCGCTGCCCTTGACCTGGAGCGGCGGCGCGGAGCCAAAGCAAATTTTCGGCCAGCTGGTCAGCGCAAACTATTTTGACATTCTTGGGATGCGGCCCGCGGCCGGAAGATTTTTCTTGCCCGACGAAGACAGCAAGCTGGGCGGCAACGACGTAGCGGTACTCAGCTATAGCATGTGGACCAATAAATTTGGCTCCGACCCGAATGCGGTCGGTAAGGTTCTTACGCTGAACGCCACGCAATACACCGTGATTGGTGTGGCGCCACACGGCTTCAAAGGCGCGTTCACGTTTGGAAACGCCGAGCAGATATGGATTCCCGTCAGTATGTACCCCCAGGTGCTCGCGGGCTTCTTTAAAGACAATTTTAATGACCGCCGGTTTTTGACCACCACGATGTACGGGCGATTGAAAGACGGCGTGAGCGTGGCCAGCGCCGAGGCATCGCTGAAGACCATGGCCACGCATTTGGAGAGCGCCTTTCCGAAAGACAACGCCAGCCGGAGCGTGACGCTGACTCCACTTGCCGATGCCGCCGTGGGCGTGAACAACCGCACGCAGATCGCACTGGCCGGCGGAATGATGATGGGCATCGTCGGACTGGTGCTTTTAATCGCTTGTGTGAACCTGGCCAATCTGCTGCTCGCCCAAGCTGCCAGCCGCGAAAAGGAAATTGGGCTGCGCGCGGCGCTCGGCGCCACCAGTGGCCGGGTGGTGCGGCAGTTGCTGACCGAAAGCCTGGTGCTGGCGATTCTGTCGGCGGTTGTGGGATTTGCCATCGCTTATGGAGGACGCGCGGCGCTGTGGTCCTTCCGGCCGCCGTTCATTGAGGATGGCGACATCGATCTCAGTTTCGATTCGCATGTTCTTTTATTCACCGTGAGTGTGGCGCTGCTTACCGCGGTGCTGATTGGGGTTGCTCCGGCGATCAAGGCCGCCAAGCCCAACTTGATCGACACGCTGAAAGTCGGTGGGCGCGGTGGAACGGTTGGTTGGACGCGCAATCCTTTCCGTAGCCTTCTGGTCGTACTGGAAATCGCTCTGGCGCTTGTGGCGCTGGTTGGCTCCGGCTTGTTCATTCGCAGCATGCAAAATGCCCAGCGAATCGATCCGGGATTCGAATCCAAGAAGCTGTTCGTGTTCGCCTTCGATCTGGGAGCGTTGCACTACGATGAAGGCCGCGGGCAGCAGTATTTTCGCGCGGCGATTGAGCGCGCCAAAGGTACTCCGGGCGTGGAGTCGGCCACGATTGCCTCGAATTTTCCGCTTGGCGGAGGACTGCTGCGCACCGTTTTCCCTGAGGGGCAGGACGAAGCGTCTGGCTATCGGGGCACCTTGACCACGCTCAATGACATCGCCCCGAATTTTTTCGAGACCCTGCGAATCCCGCTGGTCAGTGGCCGCGAATTCAACGATGCGGATCGCAAAGACACCAAGCAAGTGGCGATCATCAATGAGGCGATGGCCAAACGGTTCTGGCCTGAGCAGAACGCGATCGGCAAACGCTTCCACTTTTTCGGAGAGACGGAATTGCGGGAAGTGGTGGGCATAGTGCGCAACACGGTTGTGAACAACATCGGCGAAGAGCCACAGCCGCTGGCTTATTTGCCTCTGACACAGGATTTTTCTCCGGCGGTGACGATGCAGGTGCGGACCAGAGGGAGGCCCGAAGCAGTGATCTCGTCGGTGCGCAGCCAGGTGCAATCGTTGGACACGAATCTGGCGCTGACGAATGTGAACACCATCGAAGAATTAATCGCTCAGGGACTGTATGCGCCGCGTCTGGGCGCCGCGCTGCTGAGCGTATTTGGCGCGCTGGCGCTGCTACTGGCGGTGGTGGGTGTCTACGGCGTGCTTTCCTACTCCGTGAACCAGCAAACGCGCGAGATCGGCATCCGCATGGCCATGGGCGCAGAAACAGGCCGCGTGTTGAAGCTGGTGGTGGGGCAAGGGATGCGCCTGGCGCTGGCCGGGCTTGCGCTGGGCCTGGTGATTGCCCTTGCGGCGATGCGCGTGCTATCCACACTGCTGTTCGGAGTCAGCGCCCACGATCCTGTGATTTTCATTGGTGTTTCCGTCGTTTTGTTGGCTGCGGCTATCCTGGCTTGCTACATCCCGGCGCGGCGCGCCACCAGAGTCGACCCCATGATTGCGCTGCGTTACGAATAATCGGAAGCAAATACAGAAGCCCGGTGCGGAGACATCCCCTTCCCGCGCACCGGGCTTCTATTCTTCCTCGACAAAATTGCTGCGACGCGTGCGCGCCGACTATCTCCCTAGAACGAGAACTTCAACGCTAACTGAACGATGCGGCCCGGTCGCGCCGCGGAAATCTGGCCGAAGTTGGGCGAGTTGATATCGTTGACCGGCAGCAGGAAGTTCACGTTGTTAAAGATGTTGAATAGCTCCGCCCGGAACTGCAGATTCATCGATTCGTGAACCGGAATATTCTTGATTGCGGAGAAGTCCCACTGTTGATACGCGGGGCCGTTGACGATGTTGCGTCCGGCATTACCGAACTGACCGGCTTGGGTCACGGGATCCAGTTGCTTGAATGCGCTCAGGTTGAACCACTGGTCCGGAGTGTGCGGCCCGGAATTTGGATTGCCCACCACATCTGGGCGGTTACCAGGAAAGCCGGAGATTTCCGGAGCGCTGCCTTGCAAGGATACGTTGGAGGAATCGTACACCGTGAAGGGAGTGTTGCTCATGAAGGTGGTAATGCCGTTGACCATCCAGTTGCCCAGGATGTGCCCGTACCAATTTTCCGGGCGGCTGAACCACGGCAGGTTCCATTGATAGCTGACGACAAAACGGTGCCGGGCGTCGAACATGGAGCGGCCATGTTCGGCTTTCAGGTCGAAAGGATTCTGCGCCAGATCGTTCTCTCCCGCAGTGCTTTGGGAAGCGGAGCCGGTAATGTTGAAGGTAGAAACATCGTCGAGAGTCTTTGAGTAGGTGTAGGACGCGAGAAATGAGAAGCCGCGACTGAACTGCTTGCGCAGACTGGTTTGCAACGCGTTGTAGGTGGAATTGGCGATCCCGGAAATCAGCCCCGCCGAAGAGTAGGTGCAGGGCTGCGATAAATCCGCCACCGTGCATCCGGAGTAGAGGCGGCGCTGGTCCGCAAAATTCGCATTGTCTTGCGGGGACAGGTTTGGATCGTAAACCGTTGGATTGCCTTCGATGAAACGGGGCAGTTTGGTTCCCTTCGTGCCGATGTAGCCTACCTGTAGCAGCCAATCTTTGCCGAAGGCGCGTTGGATGTTCAGGTTCCAATCCTGGGCATAAGGTAAGCGCAGGTTGGGGTCAAGCGTGAGAAGAGTCATTGGTTGCGCGAAAGTGCCGTTAAACGGATTTTCGCCATTGTACGGATCCGCGAAATTCGGCAGGTTGATTTGCGGCGTTTGCAAATAGGGCGGCGCGCTGATCGGCGTCTGCAGGGGTCCTCCCTCGCCGGTGTAGTAAGGATCGTAGAAAATTCCGTACGCGGCAGTCACAAGCCAATTGCCTTTGCCAGTGATATCCCAGGCCAAACCTACGCGTGGAGCAAAGGCGGTTCTCTCTGTGGGAATCAGGCCGCCGGGAACGCCCTTGTCTCCAGGATAGAGCAAGCCCTCCGGTGCAGTGGGAAACACGGTAGATTGGCGACCGGGAATCCACAAGTTCTGGCGGTTTTTCACTTCGGTGTAGGGCGAAGGAACCTCGTAGCGCAAACCGTAGTTGATGGTCAGCCGCGGCGTTATTTTGTAAGTGTCCTGCGCATAGAGATTGAAGGCCTGACCGCGCAAACCTCGGGAAAAGTCGCCACCGCCCTGCAGGAAAAAAACCGGCTGACCAAACAGGAAACTGGCGAACGCGTTGCTGAGGGGGAAAGTGGAGAAGACGAAGAAGCCGTTCGTAGCGATGCCCTGCAAAACATTGATCTGATCGTATTCGTAGCCACCACCAAATTTGAACTGATGGCGCCCCTTGATCCAGGTGAGCGAGCCCGAGAAATCATAGGAATTCTGATAGGTGTTTCGTGGGCCGGTGATGGGATCGCCGATGGATGCATAGCCAGCTACCTGGACGAATGGAGGCCCGATGGCTTCTGCCAGTGAGGGTGCGTACTCGAAGCCGAGGCTGGCCGGAGTGGTGTGATTTAGATGCTCGTCGACAAGGAATTTATTGCGCAGGAAGGAGAAGCGCAGCGTTCCAACAAGCGTTGGAGCAAAGGTATGGGTCTCTTGGGCAACGAAATTCTGCGCGCGCTGATTCTCGCCGACAGGAAAACCGGGAACGTTTGCTCCAGAGGTGGAAAGTGGATCGGTTTGTCCAAGCTGGCTGAAGCTGTAGCGGAAATTCATTTGATCATGCTCAGAGAGGTACTGATCGAGGCGAATGCCGAACTGATCGTTAGTGGAGGTGAGCGTCTCCGTGCCGAGAAAGGTGAACGGGCCGGAATTGGCGAGTGGATAGAACGGCAGCAAATTCTGGGAGAGGGGATTGATAAATGGGAGTTGATTGAATGGCAGCGGTTGCGGCGGCGAATTTGGCGGAACAAAGAAATTGAAGAGTTGGCCGCCGGTCTGGCTGATTTGCCCGGTGGAATTGTCGATGCAGTTGCCCACGGCATTGAAGGTACCGTTATTCAGGGGGCATAAGTCGGCAAAATTGCCCTGGCGCTCGGCATCCGATGGCACCGTGGATCGCGCCGTCTCACCCTGGCTGTTGCGAACTCCTTCATAGTAGCCGAAGACGAATGTGCGGTCCTTCTTGATGGGGCCGCCGAAGGTTCCGCCGAACTGGTTGCGGTGCAGCGGCTCCACGCTGTCCGCGAAGAAACTCTTGGCATCCAAGGCGTTGTTGCGCAGGAAGTCCCAGGCGGAGCCGTGAAAATTGTTGGTGCCGGAACGAGTAATGATATTGGTGGTGCTGCCGGTGCTGTGCCCGAACTCGGCGTTGGCCGTATGCGTAAGAATACGAAATTCGGAAATCGCGTCGACGGGAGGCTCGAGGACGAAACCGCCATCGACGCCATTGAAATTGTCGGAACCATCGATCAGGAAATTGTTCGATTCGGGACGCTGGCCATTTACGGCATACGCCTGGCCATCGCGCAGAGTGCCTCCTGCTTGCGCCAGTCCTGGGGTGATCGGCACAACGCCCGGCTGCAGGACACCGAGTTGTGTGAAGTGACGCCCGTTTAAGGGGAGGTCGAGAACTTCGCGGTCGCCGACGGTGGTGCCCAGATTGGTTGTGGTGGGCTCGATCATTGAAGCGTTGGCGTTCACTTCCACAGTCTGCGTGGTGGTGCCCACCGCCAACTGCACAGTGAGGCTAGCGGTCTGATTAACGTGCAGAGTGATGCCCTCTTGAACAAACTTGCGGAAGTCCTTCGCTTCGGCCTCCAAGCGATAGTTGCCGACGGGGAGTTCTACAAGGACAAAATTACCCAGAGCATCGGATTGCACGGTGCGAGAGAAGTCGGTGTCCACCTGCGTGGCAGTGATCGACGCATTGCGAACGACGGCACCGCTGGCGTCGACGACTCTTCCGCGAATACTCGCGGTGGTCTGTTGCGCTTCCGTGCTGGCGCCAGAATAAAAAATGATCAATAAGAAAAGGAAAAAACTGCCGGTCCACTTCGTACGCTTCACAATTCCCCCCCTCGTATGCAATCCCCTGGCGGAGATTGGCCGCACTTGCACACACGCGTCCGTCAACGCGCTACCCCTCGACGATGGAAAGTTGGGCGATTATGCGTGCCGAAGAGCAAAGGGACAATAATGTAAAAGAACTACGCAGGGCACCAGCGGCCTTGGTGCGGCTCGTGTGGCGCGGTTCGCGTTGCTTCGGCGATGCGATATGATTTCTGGTTCGCGCAGACGCAGTGCGTTCAAGACCGAGGAGAGATGGATCGGAGAGTCATGAAGGAAATCGAGTGCCGGGGACTGTTGCTGGATATGGACGGAGTGCTGGTGGATTCGACGCCGGCGGTCGCGCGGGTATGGTCGCGTTGGGCGGAGATGCACGGCCTGGATCCAGAAAGCGTGGTGAAGCAAGCGCATGGGCGCCCGAGCCTGGCTTCGATTGTGGAACTGTTGCCAAATGCCGGCAGCGAAGTGCATCGCCGCGAGAATCATTGGATGGAACTAGGCGAGCTGGCGGATTTCAGCGACGTGACTGCTCTGCCGGGAACCAAGGAACTATTGAGCACGCTGCCGCCGAGCCAAGTGGCCGTAGTCACTTCAGCAATTCGGGCGCTTGCCGATGTACGATTGCGCGCGGCGGGATTGCTGCCCTTCGTGCAGAACATGGTGACGGTGGACGACATCCAGCATGGCAAGCCCGATCCCGAGCCGTATCTGAAGGGCGCGGCGAAGTTGCACCTGCAGCCGTCCGAGTGCGTTGTGATCGAAGATGCGCCATCCGGCGTGCGTTCGGGGAAAGCGGCAGGCGCGCGGGTGCTGGCGCTTCGCACGACGACCGGGGATGAAGAGCTTCTCGACGCCGGCGCGGATTGGATCGCGAATGATTGCGCTTCTTTGCGCATCGAGGCAAGAAGTTCGGCCGGCGGGATGGTGCTGCAGATTGCGGATGATTCTGGGTCGCGACGTTTGCCCAAAATGAGCTAGCTACTTTCCGTCGCAAAAATAAAACATTGTAGCCAGTATTTATGGACTTTCGATTGATTGTGCGATGTTGAAGTGTAGCTTTTCTTGTTGATGCTGCGTCTGAAGAAATTAAGGAGGCAGCGTGATCCAACTTCGACATCGGCAACCCAGTTTGTGGCACAGCGGACTAGCGAAAGACATCGAAGATCTGTGGGAACCATGGATGAAAGAAGTAGACCAGCTGCTGGAAGACGCCGCCCTGGTGGAGAGTGTGTACGAAGCACAAGGAAAACGACATCGCAAGAGCCGGACGCATGGGCGCACGCAAACACCGGCGGAAGTGGCGCTTCGGCTGTTGATCTTGAAGCACGTGCGGAACTGGAGTTACGACACGCTGGAGCGAGAAGTACGAGCAAACCTGGTCTATCGCGCGTTCACTCGCATTGGGGACGAGAAAGTACCGGATGCCAAAACGCTGGCACGACTGGGGCAAGTCATCGGACCAGAAGTGATCGGTGAGCTGCACGAGCGGTATCGCGAACTGGTGAGTTTAACGCGAAAGATTGTGCATCAAGCGGAGGGAGTGTTGCAGGAAATGCAGCATCTTCCCCGGCGCCGGCAAACGCAACTGAAACGATTACGGGAGATCCTGGAAACGATGACTGGGCGCGTGCGACAGGTGGTGCGGCAAACCAAGGCGCGGGTGTTTCAGGGGATCACCAAGTATCCGCACAAGATCGTGAGTCTTTTCGAACCGCACACAGAAATCATTCGCAAGGGGAAGGCGAGTAAGCCAAACGAATTCGGCAACCTGGTTAAGGTGCAGGAAGCCGAGAACCAGATCATCACGCACTATGAAGTATTCGCCGAACGTCCAGAGGATTCCCACCTACTAGTTTCTGCGGTCGAACAACACCAGCGACGGTTCGGGCGCGTACCACGAATGGTGGCCGCCGACACGGGGTTCTACAGTCTAAAGAATGAGAAGAGCATTCAGGGCATGGGAGTGACGCGAGTCGCGGTGCCGAGTCGGAGCAGCAAAAGCAGCGAGCGGAGAAAACTTCAGAAAACGCGTTGGTTCCGGGCTGGGCAGCGCTGGCGGACCGGATGCGAAGGCCGCATCAGCGTGTTGAAGCGTCGTCATGGATTGAATCGCTGTCGGTATCGAGGGTTCGAAGGTATGCGGCGCTGGGTTGGCCTTGGGGTGATCGCGGACAATATCATCCAGATCGGTCGCTGCCTGGCACTGCGACGGGCCTGAGATCCCAGCTGCCGCGACTCGGGACGCACACGGGTTGAGCGGCAGAAATCACAACATGCAAGCAGAATCACACGGTCTCAACAAACGAATAGCTCATTCAGAGCGGGCCATTTTGCGACGGAAAGTAGCTAGGTCGCGGCCAGCACCAGATGCGACGAGCGCAGAATTGAGTCGGACAGAAGGACATAGCAGAATGATTTGCTTTTTGGCCCCGCGAACGTATGATGACGCCTGCTGCTGAAATGACTTGAGACTCCACATTGTCCATTTCGACTGACGCGGTTTCCACCGAGGCCTCCAGGCCCCCGAGGGTCGCCCGCAAAGAACGCGGCCGGCTGCTGCAAATTCTGGGTGTAGGCTTCGGTATCGCCGTGGCAGTGGGCAACACCATCTCCGCGGGCATTGTGCGGACTCCGGGGGACATCGCCGCACGATTGCCCAATCACTGGCTGTTCTTCAGCGTGTGGATTGGCGGAGCCCTATACGCCCTGGTCAGCGCGTTCCAACTGGCCGAACTTGGCTCATGCATTCCGAAAAGCGGCGGTCAGTATAACTTTTCGCGCCGGGCCATCGGCGATTTCGCCGGATTCATTGTGGGTTGGAGCGACTGGCTGTCGACCTGCGGAACAACGGGCGCGGTAGGAATCGTGATCGGCGAGTATGTGGCGCATCTGTTCCCTTCCTTCGATGGAGCGCTGCGAATCAAGATCACGGCGGTCTCGGCGATTATTTTGTTTGCGCTGCTGCAATGGAAAAGCCTCAGCATGGGCAGCAAGGTGCAGAATTTTACGACAGTGCTGAAGGGCCTGGTGTTTTTTATCATGGTAGTGACTTGTTTTGCCTTCGGCGGCCATCTGCGGCACGCGGCTGAAGCAGCGATTGCAGCGAAACATGTGGCGCCTGCTGTCATCCCTGTGGGTGCGGCTTTGATTACGGCGCTTTTGTTCGGCGTTCAGGCAACGATCTACACGTATGACGGTTGGGACGGAGTGATTTATTTCGGCGACGAAATCAAAAATCCGGGACACCTGGTGCCGAGGGCCATCTTTGCGAGTCTATTCTCGATCGTGATGATTTATGTGCTCATCAACGCCGCGGTTCTGTATGTCCTGCCGATGAGCGAAATTGCGGGAAACAATTTTTCGCTGGGTCTGGCCGCAGAACGCGTGTTCGGAGCACACGGCGATTTCATTTTTCGGTCGATCATGGTGATTGCGCTGTTTAGTTCGCTGAACGCGTTGCACCTGATGGGTGCGCGGGTGATCTACGCGATGAGCCGCGACGGGTTGTTCTTCCGCACCGTTTCGCGCATAAACGCCGGCGGCACGCCCACGGTGGGATTGTTGCTAAGTGCGCTGGTTGGCGTGGCGTTTGCCATTTTCAGTTTCGAGCGCGTTATTGCCATGCTGGCATTCTTCTTCGTGACTAATTATTTGCTGTCGTTCGTGTCGCTATTTTTGCTGCGCCGGCGCGAGCCGGATATGCCCCGACCGTATCGAGCGTGGGGATATCCGTGGACCACGGCGCTGGCGTTACTGGGGTCAATCGGCTTCCTGGTCGAGGCGGTTCGCGAAGACCGTACAAATAGCATGTTGACGCTGGTGGCGCTGGCGTGCAGCTATCCGGTCTATCGCGTGTTAAAGATGGTCTCCAACAAAGAATCCATGGTCTCCGCAGAATGAAAAAGGGGCGCAGCGTGCGCGCCCCTGCCTGAGTGAATCGCAAAACAACCGCGAAGTTTGGTTTAGCTGACCTTTTCTGCCACGGCTTTTGCCTGCAGAAACAGCAATAGATAGTCCTTGCCGCCGGTTTTTGAGTCCGTGCCGGACATGTTGAATCCGCCGAACGGATGCGCGCCGACCATTGCGCCGGTGCACTTGCGGTTGAGGTACAGGTTACCGACGTGGAACTCTTCCTCGGCGCGGCGAATCTTGTCGGGGTTCTTGGAATAGACCGAGCCGGTGAGCCCGAATTCAGTGTTGTTGGCGATTTCCATGGCGTGATCGAAATTCTTGGCCTTGATTACCGTCAGCACAGGACCGAACACTTCTTCCTGCGCTAGCCGCGCCTTGGGATCCACATCGGCGATGATGGTCGGCTCGATGAAGTAGCCTTCGCCGGCCGCTCGTCCACCGCCCGCTACCAGCCGCCCTTCCTTTTTGCCGACATCGATATAGCCGAGGATGGTTTTCATCGCGGATTCGTTGATGACCGGACCCATGTAGTTATTGGGATCATCGCTGGGGCCAACCGTGATTTTCTTGGTGCGCTCAACGAGCTTGTTCAGGAAAGTATCGTAGACTTTTTCGCTGACGATGACGCGCGAGCATGCCGAGCACTTCTGGCCCTGATAACCGAACGCGGCTTGTGCTGTGCCTTCGACCGCGGCGTCAACGTCGGCTTCCTCGTCGACGATCATGCCGTCCTTGCCGCCCATTTCCAGTACGGTGCGCTTGATCCAGATCTGTCCCGGCGAGGCTTTGCCGGCCAATTCCGAAATGCGCAAACCCACTTCCTTCGAGCCGGTGAATCCGACGTATCGCGTCTTGGGGTGCTGCACGATGGTGTCGCCAATGACGCCGCCAGAGCCGGTCAGGAACTGCAGCGCTTCCTTGGGTACGCCAGCTTCGAACAGGATGTCGACGAATTTCGCCGCGATGGTTGGCGAATCCGCGGCGGGCTTCAGCACCACGGTGTTGCCGGTGACCAGCGAGGACACTACGAGGCCGGCCATGATGGCGCAGGGGAAGTTCCAAGGCGGAATAATGGCGCCGACGCCGAGCGGAATGTAGGTTAGGTAATTTCGTTCGCCGCGCATGGGCGTGAGTCTCTGCGGTTCAGACAGACGCAGCATCTCGCGGCCGTAATACTCGCAAAAGTCGACGGTTTCCGCGATGTCGGCATCCGCTTCGATCCAGCTTTTGCCCACTTCGTAGCAGACTAGCGCGGCCAGCTCAAACTTATGTTCGCGGACGATCTGCGCGGCTTTGAAGATGTACCGGACGCGCTGCTCGGCCGGCACTTTTTTCCAGGTGTTGAAATAATTGTGCGCGGCCTCGATTGCCTCAATGGCCTGTTCCTTGGAGGCATCCTGGAACACGCCGATGATCTGGGACGGGCGGGAAGGATTGATGGATTTGCGTTTCCCGGTGGTGATGACCTTTTTGCCGCCGATCCACATGGGATACTCGCTGCTGAATTCGGAGGTGACCTTTTTTAGGGCCTCTTCCATTTTTTTGCGATTGTCGGGATTCGAGAAATCGATGAAGGGTTCGTTGGTAAATTCGGGCACATGCAACTTGGCTTCAGCGGTCGCCATAGTGGTCTTCCTCCTGAATGGGGTAACGCTCAATTATAGGTCGGCGATTGGAAGCCCACAAGCAAGCCAATTTGGCAGCACCGGGCATGCCGTCGCAAGGGCAGGGCTAAGAATTGGCGAGCGCGGTGTACTGTTCCTTCGTCAGCGGGACGACGGATAGACGGCCGATTCTGACGAGGGGAGACGTGGCGAACAACTTGTTGGCCTTGATCTCGCTGAGCGGGACAGGCTTGGCGACAGGCTTCCCTGCTTTGATTTTCACCACCGGATTCTTGGGATTGGAAACTTGAACCGAGACCACGGAAGCTGTACCAACGGCGCTTTTCCGGTCGCCAGTTTCGTAAATAATCAGGCGGTCGCCGGGTTTCATCTCGCGGAGATTTCGCAGCGCCACGGGATTGCGGACGCCATCCCATTCCGTTGCGCCATCCTTCTGCAAATCGGCGAAGGAATATTCGGTAGGTTCGGTTTTGAGCAAATAGTCGGCCACGTGCTCCTCCAAGAGTTGAGTTCAACCGGCGGACTGTCCGGCGCATCGCCGGTATAATACCTAATTCAGCTGGATGTAGGTAGCAGCTATTTTGCTTGTGCGACCGTAAGTCACCTGGAATCAATTGCTTACATGGGGCTACGGGCATCGACAGAAGGACTCGCGGCGGGCCGGACGCGCGCTAGATGTGCGCGAGTTCGGCGGCGGCTTCGGCGAAAATCTGCGTGTGCTGATCGATATCCGCGGGAGTCGTGTCAGGGCACATCAGCGCCATGTTGTGAAAAGGCGTCAGCAGTATGCCGCGGTTCAACGCGTAGAGGTGCAGGAAGCGTTCCAGTTCGAAGTCAGCAGCAGCCGCGGATTCCCCGCCGTTGCGAGGAGGGTTCTGGCTGAAGGTATATTCGGCACGGCATCCCAGGCGCTGCACATTCCAGGGGAGGCCGTGCTTTTTGATTTCGGCGGAGACGCCATCGTTGAAGCGTGCCGCGAGTGGAATCATTTTCGCGAAATTTTCAGGCGTGAGAATGTTTTCGAGTGTGGCGCGCATCGAAGCGAGAGAAAGGGCGTTGCCGGCCAACGTGCCGCCGATTCCGCCGACGTCGCAATCTTCCAGATGAATGCGCGCGGAAATGCGATGAGCGACTTCTTCGGAGCAGCCGTATGCGGCGCCAGGAATGCCGCTGCCGATAGCTTTGCCGAACACGAGCATGTCCGGGTCGAGCTTCCATTCCGCCGTGCAGCCTCCCGGCCCCGCGCAGATGGTGTGCGTTTCATCGGCAATAAAAATGGCGCCATAGCGGCGAGTAAGGTCGCGCGCGTGCTTCCAATAATCCTTGTCGGGCAGAATGATGCCGACGTTGGTCATGGCCGGCTCGGCGAGGATGCAGGCAACATCGTGATGCTTGAGGGCTTCCTCCAGAGCATTCAGATCATTGAACTCGACGACGCGTGTGGTTTCCGCGGGATTCACAGGAGGGCCAATATTGCCGCGGCGCGGGCCAACGACGCCGTCGTGAAGCGCGGCGAAGGATTCGTCCACGGTGCCGTGATAGCAATAGTGAAAGACCAGAATCCTGGAGCGTTGCGTGATTTCGCGAGCGATGCGGATGGAAAAGCGATTGGCGTCGGTGGCAGTTAGAGTGAATTGCCAGTAAGGCAAGCCGAAGCGCTTCTTGAGATCTTCGCCAACGTAAAGCGCGTCTTCCGTGGGAAGCATGAGCGTAACGCCCTCGCGCACGCGGCGCGCAACAGCTTCGGCGACAACGTCGGGAGAGTGGCCAGTCATTGCGCCGGTATCGCCAAGGCAGAGGTCGACGTAGTCGTGCCCATCGACGCACTGAAAATGAGCGCCCTTGGCTTTAGTGACAAACACCGGGAAGGCGCCGGCCCATTTTTTCATCCAGTTCATGGGCACACCGCCGAGGAGTGAACCTTGAGCGCGGTGGTAGAGTTCGGCGGAGCGCGGATGTTGGACGACGAAGCGCTGCGACTCGCGCTGCTGCAGTTCCTTCAATTTGTCGCGATCAATTGTGCTCATAAGGAGTTGCGTGGGCGCTGGTTAGCGTAGTTCGTGAATAATTTCTTTTGCGGCGTTCGCGCCGGAGGCACCAGTGAGGCCGTTGCCCGGGTGCGTGCCGTTGCCGCAGAGGAACAACCCTTTCACAGGAGTTTGATAGCGCGCCCAATCGAGCACCGGCCGCATGGTGAAGATCTGGTCTAGCGCGATCTCGCCGTGGAAAACATGGCCACCGGTGAAGCCGTAAATGGATTCCAACTCTCGGGGAGTGATGACGTGCGCGGCTTCTACGATATTTGCGAGATTGGGGGAATAGGCGCCGAGCGTCTTGATGACGATGTTGACCAACTCGCCGCGACGCTCGCTCCAGTTCCCTGTTCGCAGATTGTACGGGGCGAATTGAAAGTAAGCGGAGAGGACGTGCTTGCCTTCGGGAGCGAGGGATGGATCGAGCAGGGTGGGAATGGTGACGTCGAGATATGGAGCGGAGGAAATCTCGCCGTACTTGGAAGCGTCGAAGGCGCGCTCAAGGTAATCGATCTCGTGGCCAATGTGAATGCGGCCAGAAAGCGCCTGGTGGAAGCCGTCGGGGCCAACGGCATTGGCGAGTGAAGGAAAGTTCGGCAAATCGCCGAGAGCGAGGTGCACCTTGGCTACATTGCCGGCCATGCGATAGTTCTTCATGCGCCCAGCAAAGACGGGGTCGAGATTAGCCGGATCCAGAAGGCCGAAGAATGTGCGTTTCGGGTCGACACCGGAAACCACGGCTTCGCTGGCGATTTCTTCACCGTCGGCGAGAACCACGCCGGTGACGGCACCATCCTTGGTGCGAATCTGCGCGACCTCTGCGCCAGTGCGAATTTCCGCGCCGGCACCTTTCGCCGCTTCGGACAAGGCGCGGGTGAATTCACCCAGACCGCCGCGCGGGAACGAAGCAGAGCCGACCGGATGCGCATCCGCCGCGGCACGCAACAACAAAACGGCGGTTGAACCAGCGGACCACGGACCCAGCCTGGAGCCAAAAATTCCGCGCGCCGTGATGACCGCGCGCAGCAATTCCGTGTCGAAAAATTCGGAGACAAAGTCAGCCGCGGCCATCGGACCCCAGCGAAGCAAATCGAAAATGCCGGTCTTTCCGAGGCTGCGGACGCTGCGCCCAGCCTTAAAGAGATTCCACAGATCTTCGGGGGAAGGATTTTCAATGCCTGGCGGGGTCATCGAGGCAATCTGGCCGAATACCCCGGACATTTCCTGGAGCGATTCGGCGAACTGCGTGTAGCGCGCGCCGTCTTTCACGGAGATGTGCGAGATCGAGCCCGCAGTCTTTGCGGCGTCTTCGTAAAAAACGAGGGAGCGGCCGTCGGGAGCAGGCGCAAAGAGACGCGGCTCCGGATGCAGAATTTCCAACTTGAAGCGGTCGAGATGAAGGTCTTTGGCTATGTCGGCGCGCAAAGGCCCGAGGGAGTGCGAAAGAGTGGAAGCTTTGAAGCCGGGATGGAACTCTTCCGTGACGGCGCCGCCACCTACGATTTCGCGGCGTTCCAGAACAAGCGGTTTGAAGCCACCCTTTGCGAGATAAAATGCGGTGATCAGTGCGTTGTGACCACCACCAATGAGCACGACTTTCTGTCCGATAGGCATGGTCAGTTTGCCGCCTTCTTCCATTCTTTCAGGATGACCTGGCTGGCGATGCGTCCATTGGCGCCCATGATGCCACCGCCAGGATGGGTAGCGGAGCCGCACATATAGAGATTGTCGACAGGAGTGCGGTAGTAAGCCCAACCGGGAACCGGCCGCAGGAAGAAAAGTTGTTCGAGCGAAAGTTCACCCTGGAAAATGTTGCCTTGGGTAAGACCGAATTCGCGCTCCAGATCGAGAGGAGTGAGCACCTGCTTGTCGATGATGATGTCTTTGATGTTGGGTGCGTGCTCCGCGATGGTGTTGATTACGTTATTGCCAAAGACTTCCTTCTGATCGTCCCAGGTGCCTTCGGCGAGCTTGTAAGGCGCATATTGCACGAAGCAGGAGAGCACGTGTTTGCCGGCCGGTGCGACCGATGGATCCGTCAAGCTGGGGATAACCATATCGATGTACGGCCTTCGTGAGAAATGGCCGTACTTCGCGTCGTCGTAGGCGCGCTCCATATATTCCATGCCGGGCGAGATGGACATGGCGCCGCGCAGATGCGCGCCCACGCCGGGAAGCGCGCGGAAGTTGGGAAGCGCATCAAGCGCGAGGTTGACCTTGCCTGACGAGCCACGGAATTTGTAGCGGCGCACACTTTCCAGGAAGTCCGACGGCAGCTCTTTCGGTTCGATGAACTTTTCAAAGGTGAGGTAAGGGTCGACGCTCGAGGAGATAACGTTGCAACTGATCTCCTCGCCGGATGTGAGCACCACGCCGCTGGCGCGATTGTTCTTAATCAGGATTTTCGCCACCGAGGCCTTGGTGCGGATTTCCACGCCGGCTTCACGCGCGGCCGACCCGATGGAATTGGAGATTTGGCCAGTGCCGCCGCGGCTGAATCCCCACGAGCGGAACGCGCCATCGATTTCGCCCATGTAATGATGGAGCAAAACGTAAGCGGTGCCGGGCGAGCGAATACCGAGGAACGTGCCGATAATGCCGGACGCGGACATGGTGGCTTTCAGCACGTCCGTCTCGAACCACTGATCGAGGAAGTCCGCGGAGCTCATGGTCATCAACTGGACCAGGGTGTAGCGCTCGTCGGAAGAAAGTTCGCGGAAGCGCTGCAGCATGAAGTTCAATTGCTTCAGATCCTTCGGATTCAACGTGGTGGGATCCGGAGGAATCATGGAAAGCATGGGCTTCACGAAGCGGCACATCGGCGTCATCATCTTGGAGAATTCGTCGTAAGCCTCGGCGTCGAGGCGGGAATGGCGGCGAATTTCGCGCTGCGTTTTGGCGTGATCGTTGACGCGCCAGAGATAATCGCCGTTGAGCATGGGCGAGAAGGTGCCATCGAGCGGGAGAATTTCGAGGCCGTGACGCGGGAGATCGAGTTCACGGATAATTTCGGGACGAAGCAGCGAGACAACGTAGGAACACTCGGAGAACAGGAAGCCGGGAACGATTTCTTCGGTAACGGCCGCGCCGCCGAGGACTCCGCGGCGTTCCAGAACGAGGACCTTCTTGCCTGCTTTCGCCAGATAGGCGGCGTTCACCAAACCGTTGTGGCCGCCGCCGATGACTACCACATCATAGGACTGAGGCATTTCGTTATGACTCCAGATGAAGAGGACGAAAGAAATACAACACGGTTCACATCATTCTACTGACAGGCTGGCCGGTTCACAAGCACGAGCCCACCCGCGTCGATAAGTTGCGAAGCCTGCTTGCGGTGCCGCGAGAATCGAACCTATAATTCAGAGACATACTGGCGACATTTGCCAAGGCCTCATTCTCGTTCCGCATTTTCATCGGAGGGACCGTGCCCGTCGGAACCGCATTTCATGAGAGAACGCTCGCACTGTGCGAGAGCCTGAACTTCAAAGAATGGTCGGGGTACTACACTGTCGGCGCGTACGAGATGACGCACGAGCACGAGTACAACGCCATTCGGAATTCCTCGGCGCTGATCGACATTTCGCCGCTGTTCAAGTACCGAGTGACGGGCCGCGACGCCACGAAATTGGTGAACCGCATCATCGCGCGCGACATTAATAAAGTGGCGATCGATCAAGTAATCTACTGCTGCTGGTGCGATCCCGAAGGCAAAGTGATTGACGACGGGACGATTACGCGGCTCGGCGAGAATGATTACCGGTGGACCGCAGCGGACCCGAGCTTGCGATGGTTCCAGCAGAATTCGCTGGGCCTGGATGTGCAGATCGAAGATATTTCGGAAAAGATCGCGGCGCTGGCGTTGCAGGGCCCGACTTCCGGAAAACTGCTGCATGCCGTGGCGGACGCGGACATCGCCAAGTTGAAATATTTTCGCGTGACGCACGGAAGAATCGCGGGAGTTCCCGTGGATATTTCGCGCACCGGCTACACGGGCGATCTGGGCTACGAAATCTGGGTGCCGTGGGACAGCGCGGTGAAGGTGTTCGATGAATTGATGAGCAAAGGGCGGCCATTCGACATTCATCCGGCAGGAATGGTGGCGCTGGACATTGCGCGAATTGAGGCGGGGCTGATTCTGATTGAAGTGGACTACATCTCGAGCAAGCGCGCGTTGATCGCCGAACAGAAATATGCGCCGGGCGAAATTGGGCTGGGAAAGCTGGTCGACCTGAAGAAAGAGAATTTTGTTGGACGCGCAGCACTGGCCGAGGAAGCGAAGAAAGGCGGGCCGGCGCGGTCGCTGGTGGGGCTGGAGATTAACTGGAGCGAAGTGGAAGCACTGTACGAAAAGATTGGCATGGCGCCGCAAGTTCCGGGGACGGCATCGCGCGTGGCCGTGCCGGTGTATCGCGGTGGGCGGCAAGTGGGTAAGGCGACGTCAACCACATGGTCGCCGACGTTGAAGAGGATGATCGCGTTGGCGTCGGTTAGCCGCGAAAGCTCCGCGCTGGGCGCAACGCTCAGCATGGAGCTGACGGTAGAGGCGTCGAGGAAGACGGTTTCCGCGAAAGTGGTGGCGCTACCGTTTTTCAATCCCGCTAGGAAGACGGCCGCGCTGGCGCTTTAGTGCGACGAGGCGAAGGCGGCCACCTTGCCGAGGAGCGCGTCGAGATCTCTGCGATTTAGTAATTTCCCGTTCACAATTACAGCGTCAATTTTTTGCGTATTGCGAATGTCGTCGAGAGGGTTCGCGTTGAGAAGGACCAAGTCCGCGCGTTTACCGGGAGCGATGGTTCCTTGTTCGGCGGCGCGGCCCAGGAATTCCGCCGGCTTTATGGTTGCGGATTGAAGCGCCTCGAGCGGCGTCAGACCTGCCTGCACAAAATAATTCAAATCCTCATGCAAGGCGAAGCCGGGAAAAACATTGGGCGCGGTGGTGTCCGTGCCCGCCATAACGGGAACGCCAGCCGCGTACATCTGTTTGAACACGGAAAGAGAGCGCTTCACGAGTTCTCTTCGCATCTGAAATTCCGCGGCTCCCTGGTTGGCAAGGTTCTCGCGACGACCCGCGTCCCAATTCTTGCGCACGCTGGCGGGGACGTATTTCATGCGGGAATTGCCGGCCAGATCGGTCTCGGGCGTCAGATAAGCGAGATGGATCAACAAGGGAAACGTGGGCACTTGCCAGGTGTGATTGGCGACAAAGGTCTGAAATAACTTCGCGGCTTTTTGATCGGAATACGAATCCAGAAGATCCTGCTGCCAGACGCGTAGACGCTCGAGCGATTGATTTACGGAGCCGTAAGGGGACGGAGCGGCAAGTTGGCGGCGGCGCAGCTCGTCTTCGCGCGTGGAGCAGGCGAGCAGCACTCCGGTGAGATGCTCGATACTGGCTTGGCCCGCTTCGGAGGCGGCGCGGGCGGAGATGGCGTCTGGAACATGGCCGACATAGCTCATGCCAGCACGGCGCGAGGCCTCGGCGATGGCGAAGTATGCAGCAGGTTGCAGGCGGGACTGCACCTTGATGAAATCGACGCCATCGGATTTAAGTTGTTGCACTGCGGTAGTGGCGTCTTGTGCATTGCGCACAACGATCGATGGCTGGAAATATGGCGGATCGCCATCGAGATAAGGACCAGTAAAGAATATCTGCGGCCCGATGCGCTGGCCAGAATTAATTTCCTGGCGCAACTGCTTCAGAAGAACGGCGCTGCCGCCCATGTCGCGCACGGTGGTGACGCCATTGGCGATGAGCAGTGGAAGAATGAATTCGCGGCTGCCAACGGGTTCGCCGGCACCCGTAAGGTGCACGTGCATATCGGCGAGTCCTGGAATGAGGAATTTGCCGGAAGCGTCGATGACTTGTGTGCCGAGAGGGATGTGAAGCGACGAGGACGGGCCGACGGCGGTGATGCGCGAATCAGCGATAACGACGGTGGAATCGGATTGAGGAGGCGCGCCAGTGACGTCAATTAGCGTGACATGAGTTATTGCGAGGCTGGGCGGTTGAGGCGTTGAGCAAGAAATCAGACAAATGAGCGAGATGAATGTGAGCGGGAGATAAGCCAGCGATCGGACACGTGAAAGAGTCACTCGACAAGTATAACGTGCGGTGGACACGGTCGTTTCATTGCGTGATTGCCGCCCTGTAAGTTGAGATTCTGCGGGCATCCTCGTCGAATGCCCTCAGAATGACAACCGAAGGCTGACGCGCAGACGGTTGAGACGGATTTTGTCTATTGGTTGAGGCGATTGTATTTCTTCAGGACTGTTTTGAGCTGATCATGAGGTAGCGCGGTGACGTGATGACCATCGATGCCGGTCATGGATTCGGCGGCGATCATGGCGTTGATGACGGCTTCTTCGGTGGCTTCGACAGTGGCGGCAAAAACGGGATCGAGCAAATCGTTGGGAACCATTTTGACGTCGACCGGCTTGGTGGCGGAAGAAGCTCCGGAATTCGCCGTGGAAAAAGCAATGAAGATGTCGCCGGAACCGTTGCCAGAAATGCTGCCGTCGCGGCCGATGCCGAGAGTGGCGCGATGCGCAAGGCGCTTGAGCTGCGTGGGAAGAAGCGGCGCGTTGGTGGCAATAACAATGATGATGGAGCCTTGCTCGGAGATCGGCGAAGGCTGGTAGGCGTATGGATCTTCCGATTTGATTTCGCGACCAACGGGAATTCCGCCAACGCGGAAATTCTGTCGCGAGCCGTAGTTGCACTGTACCAGCACGCCGATGATGTAGCCGCCATCCTTGGCCGGAAGCACGCGCGAAGACGTGCCGATGCCGCCCTTGAAACCGTTGCAGACCATTCCCGTGCCGCCGCCAACGTTGCCCTCCTCAACCGGTCCGGCATGCGCGGAATCGATGGCGTGAAAAGCGTGCTCGGGCTTCACGTGGAAACCGTTGATGTCGTTAAGCCAACCGTCCCACGTTTCAGCAACAACGGGCAGCGACCACCAGTAGCCGCTGGCGTCGGGCTGGCCATGGTTGACGCGCCACTGAATCACGGCATCGCGCACGACGCCGACGCTGTGTGTATTGGTGATCATTACAGGGCCTTCGAGAAAGCCTGATTCTTCGATCCACGTGGTGCCAGTCATTTCGCCATTGCCATTTTGCGCGAACCAACCGGCGAAAACGGGGTCCATCATGGTGTCCTGGCCACGAGGAAGAATCGCAGTGACGCCGGTGCGGACGGGGCCTTTGCCGATGACAAGCTTGCCGTCGCCAGAGATCAGCGTGGTGTGGCCGACAGCAACGCCGGGCACGTCGGTGATGGCGTTGAGCGGTCCGGGGGTGCCGTCAAAAGGAACGCCGAGATCACGAGCGCGAGGTTTCGCGGCAGTTTTTTCTTGAGCAGCGGAGACAATTGTGAAGTGCAAACAGAGAGCCAGGCACAACAGGGATAAGGACGCGATTCGGCGCATGAAGAAATCTCCACGAAAAAAGAATAGCCCCATCAGGATGAAAAAACTTTGCCGACGGCGAATTGTAGCGCATCGGCGATCAATTGGCATTCCTGCGAGGTGATGATGAAGGGAGGGGCGAGCAGAACATGATCGCCGCGAGTGCCGTCGACGGTGCCTTGCGAAGGATACGTGAGGACGTTTTCCTCGAGAGCAGCCTGGCGGATTTTTTCGGCGATGCCGGCTTCTTTCGGGAAAGGCTCGCGCGTGGACTTGTTTTTCAGGAATTCCACGCCTTGCAGCAGGCCGAGTCCGCGCACCTGTCCAACGTGGGGATGATTTTCCAGAGCGGAGAGCGCCTTGCGAAGCGTTTCGCCAGCGGGAATGACGCGCTCGAAAAGCTTGTGAGTTTCCAGATAATCAAAGACGGCGTTTCCTGCAGCGGTGGCCACCGGATGGGATTGATACGTGAAGCCATGCATGAAAGCGGCGGTGCCTCTTTCGTAGGCTTCCGCGACGTGCGGCGCGACCAGTACGGCACCCAGAGGGGCGTAACCACTGGCGATTCCCTTCCCGGTGAGAATAATGTCGGGCTCGAGGCCCCAGTGCAGGCTGGCAAACGCCTTGCCCGTACGGCCCATGCCGGTCATCACTTCGTCGGCAACGAGGAGAATGCCGTGCTTGCGGCAGATTTCGGCGATACGAGCGGTGTAACCATCGACGGCAGGAACGGCGCCAAGAGTCGCACCGACAACCGGCTCGAAAATAAACGCGGCCACGGTGGATGAATCATTCGCACGGAGGAAGGCGTCGAGATCATCAGCGCAGGCCAGGTTACACTCCGGAAAAGTCTTGTCAAAAGGACAGTGGTAACAGAAGCAGGGCGCGACGTGGCCCCACTCCGGGATCATCGGAGCGTAGGGGGCGCGACGGCCAACGTTGCCGCTGACGGACATGGCGCCGAGCGTGCTGCCATGATAGCTCTGCTTACGCGAAACGATGCGGAAGCGCGAAGGCTGCCTGGTTTCCAGAAAATATTGTCGGACCAGCTTGATTGCGGTTTCCGTGGCTTCGGAACCGCCTGATGTGAAATAGACGCGTCCGCCATGCTGGAAATTACGAGGCGCGATGGCCAAGACGCGCGCGGCCAGTCTTTCAGCGGGCTCGGAATGGAATTGCGAAGTGTGGGCGAAGGCGATGCGATTGGATTGCTCAGCCATGGCGCGGCCAATTTCGGGTACGCCGTGGCCAATACTGACGACCGCGGCCTGGCCGGAAGCGTCAAGATAGCGGCGGCCTTCGGAGTCGATGATCCAACTGCCTTCGCCGCGGACAGCGACGGGATATTGCTTGCGAAGATTGCGAGAAAATAAAGAGGAGGAATCAATAGCCGTACTCATATAGCGATTGTAGCAAACAAGCGACGAGGCGGCGTGACAGCACCGAGGCAGCCGTGTGTGATAATGTTCGCGGGTTCGGAGGGAATTCCTTCATGAGGCATTATTGGGTACGGATGATCGGGATTGGCGCGGCAATTCTGCTACTGAGCGCGAGTGCTGGGTTTGCGCAAGTGGAAAAAGGATCGGTGCGAATTGCGGTTGACCTGCGCGATTCGCCCAGGCGTGTGTTTCACGCAAAATTGAGATTTCCGGTGAAGTCGGGTCCGCTGACGCTGGTTTATCCAAAGTGGATACAAGGAGAACACGCGCCGACGGGGCCGATTGTAAATTTAACGGGCGTAAAAATGTCGGCCGGCGGAAAAGAGGTGGCGTGGCAGCGCGACGATGTGGACATGTACGCGTTTCATTTGGATGTGCCGCCGGGATCGGAAACACTGGAAGTGAGCCTGGATTATTTGTCGACTCCAGAGGCCAGCGGCACGCGCGACCGCTCTGACGCGACGGCAAAAATTGCGGTACTGAACTGGTATTTGGTAACGCTTTATCCTCAGGGCGTAAAAACGGATGATCTGACATACGAAGCCACGTTGCAACTGCCCGCAGGATGGAAATATGGAACGGCATTGCCAGTGGCAAAGGAAACGCCAGAAGAAGTCGCATTTGCACCGGCGACATTGACAACGCTGATCGATTCGCCGCTGATCGCCGGCGAATACTTTCGAAATATTGATTTAGCCCCGGGGCAAAAGCCCGAGCACACTATCCATATCGCGGCGGATGGACCGTCTGCGTTGGCCGCAAGCACCTCGGAGGTGCAACACCTGCGGCAGTTGGTGGCAGAATCGGGCGCGCTGTTTGGGGCTCGTCATTACCGGCGCTACGATTTTCTGCTGGCGCTGAGCGACAAGATGCCGCCAGACGGCGTGGAGCATCACGAGTCGAGTGATAATCGCACCCCAGAAACGCTGTTTCTCGATCCCGACGTACGCGAAACGCAAATGGACTTACTGGCGCACGAGTTCACGCATTCCTGGAATGGAAAATATCGCAGACCCACGGGATTGGTGGCGCCGGACTACCAGACTCCGCTAAAGGGCGATCTGTTGTGGGTGTACGAAGGCCTGACGCAGTACTACGGCGTGATGCTTTCGGCGCGCTCGGGGTTCTGGACGCCGCAAAGATTGCGGGAATACCTTGCGGCGACCGCGGCATATTTGAACGACCGACCCGGTCGAACATGGCGCGATCTGCAAGACACGGCGATCGCGGCGCAAATTCTGTACAGTTCGCCGACGGCGGGATCATCCTGGCGTCGCAGCGTGGATTACTACGATGAAGGCACACTGATCTGGCTGGAAGCCGACACGATCATTCGAAAAGAAAGCAATGGAAAGAAATCGCTGGATGACTTTTGCCGCAAATTTGAGGGAGGCGAGAGCGGCACGCCAAAAGTAGTGCCGTACACGTTTGCCGACGTGGTTGCGGCAATGAATGAGGTGACTCCTTATGACTGGAGTTCGTTCTTCAAGGAACGCTTGAACACGCACGGACCGGGGGCGCCATTGGGCGGCGTGGTGAACAGCGGCTGGAAGCTGGTGTTCACGGAAACGATAAACGAGCACCAGCGCTCGGAAGAAGTCGTAAGCTTGGATGTGGACGTGCAATTTTCTTTGGGATTTGAGGTGCACGCGACCGGCGGCGAGGAAAGCGATCGAATACTCGACGTGACACCCGGCTCTCCCGCAGACAAGGCCGGACTTGCGCCGGGAATGCATCTGCTGGCGGTGAATGGAAGACGCTGGACTCCAGAACTGCTGCGCGACGCCATCCAACGCGCGAAGAACAACAAGGAATCGATCGAACTGCTGGCGGAGAACAACGATTATTTTCAGACCTATCGTGTGGAGTACCACGGCGGCGAGAAATATCCGCATCTGGAGGCTATTAGCGGGAAGCCGGATGTGCTGTCGGAAATCTCGAAGATGAAGGCGGCGCCAGCGGCGGGGACGGCGGCTACAAACTGACGAATCGCGTGTAAAAGAACGAGGAACGCCCGGGGCGTGATGCAGAGCTCGCACGGACTGGTTCGCACGATCGGCCGCTGGAGCTTGACGGCCTTGATGGTGAATTCGATCATCGGGGTAAGCATTTTTCGTTTGCCGTCGTTGCTGACGGAAAAGATTGGAGCCTACAGCCCGCTGAGTTGTCTTGCGGCGGGCGCGGGAATCCTGATCATTGCGGGATGCATCGCCGAGGTTTCTTCGCGCTACGAAGAGACCGGCGGATTGTATCTATACGCGCGCGACGCGCTGGGACGTTTCGCGGGGCTGCTGGTGGCGTGGCTGACGTGGCTGACGCGAATCGCAGCGCCGGCAGCCGCGGCGAATCTATTTTGCACGTATGCCGCACAATTCTTTCCGGTGTTGGGGACGCGGGCGGGCGAGCTAACGGTTCTGGCAGTGTTGATCGGACACCTCGCAATCGTAAACTACACTGGTGTGAGGACCGGCGAACGGGTAAGCAACTTTTTCACCGTGGTGAAAGTAGGCTTCCTGCTTTTGTTTGTGATTGCAGGATTGGTGGCATTGATTGCGCGACCGGAGATTCGGGTGCCGCTGGTGTGGCCATCGGCTTCGGCAAGGAGTTGGTTCGACGCGATGTTGCTGCTGGTGTATGCGTACGGCGGATTTGAAGGCGCGCTTTCCGTGGGAGGCGAGTCGAAGAATCCGAAGCGCGACACGCCGATTGCGTTGTTGACGGCGCTGGCGCTGATCGCTCTGATTTATACCGCGGTACAAATCATTACGCTGAAGACGCTGCCGGACGCGGCGGCTTCTGTAAGGCCGCTTGCGGACGCCTCGCAGAGATTTCTGGGACCCGCAGGAGCAATGGCGATTGCGGCGGCGGCGCTGGTCTCGGCTTACGGATATTTGAGCGCGAACCTGCTGCATGCGCCGCGGCTGACCTTCGCGCTTGCTGAAGGCGGCGACTTCCCGTCGTTTTTTGGAGCGATTCACGCGCGTTTCCGAACTCCGTACATCTCCATCGTTGTGTACGCGATGCTGGTGTTTTCGTTTGCGGCGTTGGGAACATTTCAATGGAACGCCGTGCTGTCAGCGGTGTCGCGGCTTACGGTATATGGCGCGATGGCGGTGGCGGTGCCGATTTTGAGGCGGAGGCAGGATAACAAAGCGCGATTCCAGCTTCCCTTCCCTTACTTTTTCGCGGGATCTGGGCTGTTGTTTTCAGCGCTGTTGTTGACGCAAATGCATCGGGGCGAATTCATGGTGGTGGGAACGACCTGCGCGATCGCGTTTGCGAATTGGTTTTTTGTGCGAAGGTAAGGATCAAGAGCACGGACATTGGGCGAGCGGCCAGACAGAAGAGTGAAGCATCTGGCATTCGCGCAGCGCTCGTGACATCATGCAATGTTTTGGATACGGACGTGAGCCGGGCTGTCTGGTGGGAGGACAAAATGAATCGTATTACGAGGCGTAGTGGGTTATTGCTCTTGATGCTGGGAATGGCGTTGAGCGCGAACGCGCAGGTACCCGCGAAGCATCCACTGGCCTTTGACGATCTGATCAAGCTGCATCGCATTTCCTCGCCCGAAGTGTCACCAGACGGGAAGTGGGTGGCCTACGGCATTTCGACGCCGGATATGGAAGCGAATCGTGGTGTCAGCAACATCTGGATTTTGAGCACATCGGGCGGCGACGCGATTCAGTTGACGCAGAGTGGTAAAGATTCCGGGCCATCCTGGTCGCCAGACGGGAAGACTTTGGCGTTTCTGTCGGGACGTGACGGCACTTCACAGGTTTACGTTATTTCCATGGAGGGAGGTGAGGCGAAGAAACTGACGACGCTTTCAACTGGGGCGGATTTGTTCAAGTGGTCGCCGGATGGCAAGAGCATCGCGTTTACGTCGGGAGTGTACGTTGATTGCAAAGATGATGCGTGCAATAAGCAACACGACGAGGAAAAGGAAAAGAGCAAGGTGAAGGCGCACGTCGCGGAACATCTGCTGTACCGGCATTGGGATCACTGGTCAGAGGGCAAGCGCAGTCACATTTTCATTCAGCCCGCAGAAGGAACCACGGCGGCGCGCGACCTGACGGCAGGAGCGGACTACGACGTGCCGCCCGACGAGCGAGGCGGCAGCGCGGATATTAACTTTTCGCCTGACAGCAAGGAGATTTGCTACACGGCAGTAACCGACAAGATGGAAGCGATCAGCACGAATGCGGATCTGTTTGTGGTGCAGGTGGCCGGTGGCGAATCGAAGCGCATCACCACAAATCAGGGCTTCGACGGGAATCCGGTGTACTCGCCAGACGGAAAATATATCGCCTACCACGCGCAGATGACCGCGGGCTACGAGGCGGACCGCTGGCAAGTGATGCTGTACAACCGGGAAGCGGGCCAGAGCGAAAGCATATCGGCGAATTTTGACCGCAGCGCCAGTGACCTGGCGTGGTCGCCGGACAGTGAGACGATCTACTTTCTGGCAGAGAATGAAACGCTGCAGCCAATTTATGCGATGGAACCAAGGGCCGGGGCGACGCCGAAGAAACTGCTCGATGGATACAACTCGGCGTATTCCTTCAGCGCCGACGGAAAGATTCTGGTGGCCGAACGAACCAGCCTGACGACGCCGGCTGAATTGTTTGTAGCCGCGGCAGACGGCAGCGGGCTGAAACCGTTGACGCATGAGAATGACGCGATTCTGGCGTCCGTGGAAATGAATGCGCCGGAAACATTCTGGTTCGAAGGCGCGGAAGGCACGAAAGTGCAAGCCATGATCATCCGGCCACCGCAATCCGTGGCGACCAAAAGGTATCCGATGCTGGTGCTACTGCATGGTGGGCCACAAACGATGTGGACAAACGCGTGGGGTTATCGCTGGAACGCGCAGGTCTTTTCCGGCGCGGGCTATGTGACGCTGATGATCAACCGGCGCGGTTCAACCGGTTACGGGCAAAAGTTCACGGATCAAATCACGGCTGACTGGGGCGGACGCGCCTACGTGGACGTCATGAAGGGGATTGACGCGGCGATCGCCAAGTATCCGTTCATCGACAAAACAAAAATGGCAGCGGCCGGCGGCTCGTATGGCGGGTATATGGCGGACTGGCTGGCAACGCACACAGACCGGTTTAAAGCGGTCGTGAGCCACGCGGGGGTGTACGACAAAGTTTCCATGTACGCCACGGAGGAGCTGTGGTTCGAGGAGCACGACTCTCAGGGGACGCCCTGGACGGCGCCGGAGAACTATAAGAAGTGGTCGCCGTCAACGTATGCGGCGGATTTGGGGAAATATAAAACGCCAACACTGGTGATAGCGGGAGAGAGAGACTACCGGGTGCCGTATACGCAATCGCTGGAATTTTTCAGCGCGCTGCAACGGCAAGGCGTGCCATCGAAGTTGGTGGTTTTCCCCGACGAGGGTCATTGGGTGCTGAAGCCGCAGAACAGCCAGTTTTGGTACAAGACGTTTCTGGATTGGCTGGCGGAGTACGTGAAGTAGTTGCATTCGGCGTCACGCGACGCATTTCGGTTGAGATCCTTCGGCGCGCGAACTACGCGCGGCTCAGGATGACACTTGCGGCTGGGTGAAGGTGCAAATCAGGCTGCGGCAAGTTTTTGCAGCGTGCGGCGCAAGAAGCGAAACAGGTGGTACAGCAGGTAAAGTGAAATCGCCACCAGGATGATGACGACAACCACGGCGATCCTGGGATGAGCGGTGGCGAACCACGTCAACCAAACCGCCAACATATCTTCGCCAAAACTGAGCGCCCAGTTGCTGAGTGGCTCTGGCGACATGTTCGCCGCGGCGCGCGCGCTGGCCTTGGTGCCGTGCGACGTGAGGGCGATGCTGCCGGCCAGCAAGGCCGCGGCCCAGCGCCACGCCTCCGGAGCGGCAGCGGTGGCGCCAAACGCCAGCAGAGCCGCCGCGGGAGGCCGAATGAAGGTGTGGACCGCCTGCCAGATAGAATCAACGTAAGGAATCTTGTCGGCGAGAAACTCCACCACATAAAGAGCGACGGCAATGCCGAGCACGATCGGGTGCGCGAGGACCTGCAAATGCGCCGGCAGGTGAATCACGCCAAATCGTTGCAGTAGTCCCAGCGTGGCGACGGTAGCGTAAAGGTTCAGGCCAGAGGAAAAGCCGGCGCCAAGGACGAGACTGAGAGTTTGAATTGGATTCATGGCTTCGCGAACTCAACAAATCGGCAATCAGGCGGCTGAATCCAAGGTACCACGAATGGGGCTGGAATGGATGGGGCGACGGAATTTCAAATGATGACACAGAGAGTGGTCCCAACGCTGAACAGGCCGCGGAAAAGCTCCATTTTTGTCATTCTGAAGAAAGTCTGCGTAGTGAAGAATCCGCTTTTTCCCTGCCATTTTGCTAACAGCAGATCCCTCGCTTCGCTCGGGATGACAACGAGCCAGGGTCTTTCCGCAAGACATAAAGCCGGGATGAGATTGTGCGAACAGAAAAAAAAGGCGTCCCGGCCGCGAGCACCGGGACGCTGGGCGGAGATTCGTTAAGGTTAGTTGTATTGACCCGGCAACATCAGGCGGGTGAAGCCTGTGGTGTTGACGTCGCGGAACAACGGGGTGCGCGGCGGCAGCAAGGTCGGGTTCAGGAATGTAGTGTCAAAGTTGTAGCCGCGGCCAGGCGGGCTATACACCACGGTGCAGCACTTGAAGGTGCCGGTAGCCTGACGGTTGAAGTAGAGGCTGACGATCGAGCCGCGATACCACAGCGTGGTATTGTTCGTGCCCCAGTTCTCAATGTAGCGGAGGAAGTTGTGGACACCACCATCGGTACCGAAGTCCTGCCCAGTACCGGCTGGCTGTGGAAAGGAAAGGCCCTTGCCAGCGATGATGGCCGCGCGATACCAAGAGGTATTGCCGACGCGGTACGTTTGCCCGTAAATGCCAGTGTCAGCTCCGACTCCGGCGACGTTCAGGCCAGAGAAGGAGTTCGCATCGTTCCAATTGTTGGAGAGCAGGGTGACCGCGTCCGCGGCGATCGAACTGGGGATGCCCGGATCGTTCCAACCACCATTCGCGGAATTGGCGTTGTAATCGCCCTCAACGTAGACGGGGTTTTCCGTGGCAATGGTCAGACCGCAAGAAACGCCGGAAGGACAAATGCCGACGGGGGTCAAGTCTTTGCCATGCACGACTTTGACAGCACGGCGGAAGAACATTGGCGGGTTTTCACGAGCCGCGTTGGCGACCGAGGCATACATCATGGGCCAAACATTGTTGATGTTTGAATAGGCAGGAACGCCGCAGGAAGGATTCGCGAGCAGCGCGCCGCCAATCATATTGACCGAGTAAAGCCCGTAAACGCCCTGTGCGGGATTCGGGGCTGCGCCTAGCGAAGTGATGTGACTGTCTTCGGCGCCGTAGACGTATTGCGTAGCGGTGCCATCCAAGTCTTCGCCGGTATCCATGGTGTTACTCGGGCAACCTGCAGCGCTGTTCGGATTGACCAAGTCGGTCCACCCGTATTCACCGGTTTCTTTTTGGCTGGGCGAGGACAACGGAGGCCAAGCGCCAGGCCAGGTCTTGTTCTGTACGTAGTTGCCGCGACGGTCGGAAATATACACAACAAAGTTGTAGGGGGAGTTGACCGGGTCTTTGGTGCTCGGGCCCGTCGTGCCGATGGTGCCGGCAAACCACTTCACCAGGTTGCTGGCATCCAGTTCGATGTAGTGTATGACACCATTCAGCGCGGGATACAGATTGCTGGCATTACCAGCGGCAGCTGGCGACGCGTCGCGAAGAGTGCCTTCACGAGCATCAAACAGGGTGTTCGGCCAGAAATCAGAAGGAACCATGGCATTTAGGGCGCCGCCACAGGGGGACCCGGCCGAACCATTCGAAGGATTATCGCGAACGCGCTCGAGACGAATGACGGCTTTCGGATGCGGATCCACGCCGCCGCACATGCCGGACTGAGCGGCTAGAGCAACATTTCCGGCCGCACTCGGAATGGGAATGACCGCGGGGAGAGGCTGCCCAGCACCGGCGGTCGGACCAACGTTGTTGACCGCCTTCGGATTGATGTTCTTTCCAACATACCCGAGGCTGAGGATTTCCTGAGTAACGTCTCTCCAAGTCCCGCAAGGGTTACCGGCGTACGAGGTTTGTTCCTCGATCTTGATGAAACCCTGAATGATCGGCCGCCCGTACGGCAACCAATAGCCATCCGCAGCCTGGTAACCGGTACCTATGACCGACGTAGTTTTCGCTCCGGAAGCAGCCAGGGGAAGCTGCGTGACGCCCGCAGCGGTCATCTTGTTGTAAAGGGTGTTCGCCGGGCCCACCCAGTTGACGCCCGCGGCGCCCGGCATTTTGGCGATCGTGGAAAGGTCGAATGGCTGCGTCGTGCCATCAATGCAGGGCAGACTCATGATGTCAGCCGCAGTGTCGGACAGAAGAATCTTCAAGCTAGCCTGAGCAAAATAGCGCTCCGCGGTAATGTTTGCGCCTTCGCCGACAAATGGGCGGCGAATGATGTCGATGGCTTGAGTTGCGCCGTTGCCAATGGTAACGATTCCGAGATTCAGTTGTTTCGCACCGGTGGAAGCGTTGGGGCTGGTGCTGCCTTTGCCGTTGATCAGGTTGCCGGCGTAGTTGGTGGAACCAAGAGAGATGCTGCCCCAGTTGCCGGTCGGAGAGGAACCAGGCATGCCCGTAAGGCTGCCTTCATTAGAGTTCAGCGCGCGGAAATTGCCGGAACCCGGAGACGTGGTGATGTTGACAACGCCGTTGTAGGAACCAGTGGTAGTGGAAAAGCCGTTGGAAAGATTGGTGCGGATCACGTCTTTGTAGGCATCAACCTTGTCAGACATCGTCAGGGTTGAACCGGAGGCCAGCCAGAGATTGCCGTTGGTGTGCATGCGGCCGCCAAAATTGAAGGTGGGGCCAGCGAAAAAGGCGCAGTCCATGTCGCAGAAAACACCGAACTGGAACATCGGAATACCGACCGTTTGCGTGGTACGGCGCAGAGTAACTTCCTTGCCGTCGGTTGTGCGCGCGTTCACCATCAGCGTGTACTCCGTGGCCATGGCGGTCATGCCCTGATACGCGCCAGACTTGATGGTGCTGATGGTGGCGGCAGGATTGCCATTGGCATCGAAGGATTGCGGAGTGATGGAGTAACCGCTGGAGCCATCGCCCTCCAAGAACTGAATTCCTTGCAAAGCGGGAGGTGCACCCGCGATGGCATTGATCTGGCCGATGCTCGGGGAATAGTTTTGAGAGAACAGATTGCCGAGATTCGCGGTCATCTGTTCCATGCCCGCTTCCGCGCCGTAGAAGGCACGCACCTGATCATTGCTGGCTCCGGAGAGCTGGATGTCCGTGTATAGCAGGACAGTGAAGCCCACCAGCAAGCTGGACATCAGCAGGAGCATGAGGATAGCGGTAAGAAGGGCAAGTCCCGCGTCTCGACGAAGGCGCTTCGATCTTACAATCAAGTTCAAGGTCATGGACGAACTCCTCTTAGAAGTACTCATTCACGTAAGCCATACTGCGCAAGCTAACCTGGCTGATAAGGTTGTCTCTGCTGTACAGGGTCTTGTTGCCCTCGCGAACCAAACTGTTGGAACGGGCGCCAAGATAGATATTGACGGAACGGATCTGAGCTTCGGTGTTGGCGGCCGGAACACTGGCTTGGTTGACGGGGTTGTTGATGCCGTCGACGAAGTTATAGGTGAACTGCATGTTTTCCATGGTCTCGCCCACGGGGCTGCCAGGATTGAAATTCACGCGGCGAACCAGGCGCACGTGCGTGGGGTCGGCGACGTTGTCCAGGTAATAGCTGATCATCCAGACTCGGGTGATGCTGGTTGGAGGCCAGCAATTGGCCGGAGTGGTGCAGCCGGGATTGCGGAGTTGCAACACGGTGCCGCTGGGATCGTTGCGGCCATTTAGACCGAAGGCATCACCAGGAGCAAAATTGATCACGTTTCCAGCAGCGGAGGTCACGGTCTGCAAGGCGCTGCCCTTGCTGTTGCTGAACATGATGAGATCGCCGGGCGCAAGCTGCGCGCCGGAATTCACCAGTGCCGCCAGATTGATGCACGTGGGACTGGGATCGACTGTGAGGGACTGGCCATTTACAGCGATGGAAGCATTAGGACAGCCGGGATCCGCGCCGAGAGGTGGCCGGTTGACCGTGGGACCATCCAACCCCCGGCTGTTGTCCGCGTAGATCATGGTGACTTCATCCGTGAAACTCGCTGGATTCGACGGATTGCCAGCGGTCGCGTCGGGGGAAGTAATGAGGGGACCCATGGCCTGTCCAGGTTCGATAGAGGGAAGCACGAAATTGCACTGCGGGAAAGTGGTACCGCCGTTTAAGGAAGGCCGATTCAGCGCCACACCCGCGTTGCAAGTCCCGGCACCATTGGGAGTATTCGGGATGGGTATGCCGGTGGTTGGAATCCCTGAACCAGCTTGAACCAAGTCCTGCTGAATATAGTTCAGGCCAGCGCGGAGATTGTCGGTCATGTCCGAGGCCAGCGAGATTTGCCTGCTAGACTGGGAAGCGTCGCGGAAAGCACGCAGCGCGGCATAGAGGAGCACCATGGTAACGGCCATGGCGATCATGAGTTCGATCATCGTGAATCCAGCGACCCTGCGTTTTGTGTTGTGGCTCATAGAATTCCTCATGCCCACCCTGAGATGTAGCTGGTCAGAACAAATTGGCTGGTTCGACCCTGATAGGTGTAGTTGACCGTGATGGTCACTTGGTTCAGCTTTTGCGTTCCGTTAACCGGCACGATCGCGATGGTGCGAGTCATCCACGGATTCAAGTTAATGACGGTATCGTCGGCAGTACCGAGAACGTTGTCGGTACCCGGGCCAGTGACGATGACATTCGGCAGGTTGCAGTTGTCATCGTTGGTTCCCAGAACGCCATCGGGACCCGCATCGCAGAGCGGCTGGGCGCCATCTCTAAACACGCCGCCGGCGCTGACATTGGCAATGTTGGCGAAGGTCAAGGTGCCAGAGTCACGTGCGGTAAAAATGGTTTCCATGGCTTCCTGGGCCTTCTGTTGAGCAATGAAGGACATCTGGTTGCTGTTGGAAGCCTGAATGCCCTTGGTGTAGACGGCGGCGACGGACAAGATGCCAAAGGAAAGAATGATCATGGCGATCATGGTCTCAAGGAGGGTGAAGCCACGTTGGCGCTGGTTGGGGCGAATATGATTCATACGCGTCATCTCCTATTCAATCCACGTCGTTCCGGTCCAGGTGTAGGGCCGTACGCGTCCTGTGCCGCCAATAATGGTGACAGCGCGTGCTGTAAATGCCTGATTGGGGACTCCGACAAAGATGGTGCCGTTCAAAGGAGAATAGGCCGAATCGGTGAACGAGCCGGTTGAACGAAACTTCATGACCGGCGGGCCACCGTTGACCATTAAGTTGTTGCTACCGATCAGAACGGCCGCATTGTTGCCAAACAGCATCGGGGTGTCAGGTACGCCAGCCTCAACCAAGAACTGTGAGCCCTTGGGCAGCGCGACGCTTACCAGCGCCTGCTGGGCTTCTCCGCCCGGCAGAGCCACAACCTGATAGTTAATGTGTTGCACCTGATCGGCTCCAGTGTTGGTCTGGTCGAACCACACCTGGACGTCGCGGCGTTCGGTGATGGCCAGCTGGCGAGCCTGGCGGAGCGCGCTGACGACCACGTCCTGAGCGCCATCCGCTTTGTAGTTGGGCAACATGTTCGTGGTGCGGAAAATGGCGAAGCTCATCATGATCATCATGATGGCGAGTACCACCATCGTTTCGATCAGCGTGAACCCGTTCTGTTGTTTCTTGCTACGTCTCATAGGCGACTTCCTTTTGACCGCAAAAACCGTTTGCGAATAAAAGTGCGGGCGCAGTCCGCGCGCTTTCTGGGCGCTTTGGGCTTGCCCTTGAGCCGGAGAAAGTGCCGAAACAGCGCTTTCGCGCCGGGTACACCCTCTCTGCCGGTATACAGTCCTACCGCATCTGTAACGCATTCATCTGTAGCGCAACAACTGGACGAAGGGACTGGTTCGGAGCAGTGGGGAGTCACCCGTCCCTGAGTTCCAGCCGGACAGTTACCATCGTTTGGGGAGGGGAGGAGCCGAGAAAAAGCTGATTATTGTGGCGTTTGTGGCGCTAAGTGATTGCAAGCAAAGGGACTAGTGCGGATTTGAGGGTGTAAAGCCGCTCCGCAAGCTTCTCTGGCGCCTTCATCGCGGAAGCCGCGTTGCTCCCAGAGTTCCAATCACCATAGTACTTTTTGCTGTTGCTGCGGCGGCACAAATGGCGCGTTCCTGGCTGGCGTTCAGGTTGCGCTACTCATGTAGGTCCGCTTGGTGAGCGTATGCTTCAGCCATCGCTCGGGCGATCTTGGCCATACCGTTGGGAAGATTGGCCGCAAACGTTGATGCCACTTGGGACCGGTAAGTCTCCGCGTTTTCGCCCTCAAGCGTGATTCGTTGCGAGATAAGTGTGCGGCGGTCGGGTAGGCTATCAAATCGCCACTCAAAAGAAAGAACTGCCCGCACCAGTGGTATCGCGATCGTAGCCGTGTCTGGCGGTCGAACTTCGCGAAGAAACCACTCGATTGGCGGCTGGCCTGGAATTCGCGTAATGCCGCGGAAACCTGCCTCAAATGGTCCGTGCAATTCGAATACTGCAGGCGGGTCATCCCAATTGGAAACATTGCTCCAATACTTCCGTGCAAACGCAGGACTCGCGGAAGTTTCGACTGCGTGGCGGATTTCCCATGCGACGTTTGCCATAAGCGTCAAGCCGGCCAGCGCTCAGCGAAAGTCCAGTTCGAGTTCGTCCACGTAGCACCAGCCCCAGGTCTCGCCGGGCTCCAGCGACTTCATGATGGGATGTTTGCTGCGGTGAAAGTGTTTGGTAGCGTGTTTATTTTTCGAGGAGTCGCAACAACCGACATGGCCGCACTCCAGGCACAACCTCAGGTGTACCCAAGTGTCGCCCGTCTTCAGGCACTCCTCGCAGCCCTTGGTGCGCGGCGTGACTTGCTTGATCTGGTTCAGATGCTTGCACTCTTCCATGGCTACCCCTTTACGACGCATGGCCTCGTTGAACGAACGAAATCGCGAGGACCTTGCAGGCAGAGCCAACCCGCCATTCGATGGCCCTCGCGTTTGGAAAGTTACTTCCGTTCCGCCACGAAAACCATACTAAAACCACCGTAATTTGCTCAATTCCATTAGACTACACTTCCCAGGCCGGATCTTGCAGATAGAAATGACCGAACCAGCGACCAATTCCCGACAGAATTCGATCGACTTTCGCGGCGTCTCCTTTCGTGTCGATGGACTTTCGGGGCGCGAGATCGTCTCTGGCGTCAATCTGACGGTTCCGCACGGCAAAACGCTGGTGCTGCTGGGGCGAAGCGGAAGCGGCAAAACCACGCTGCTAAAGCTCATCAATGGGATGCTGATTCCCACGGAAGGCGACGTTCTGGTTCAGAAACGCTCAACCCGGCAATGGGACCTTATTCGACTGCGTCGGACCATCGGGTACGTGATACAGGAAGCTGGGTTGTTTCCTCATTTTACCGTGGCCGAAAATGTGGGACTGGTGCCTACACTGGAAAATTGGCCACGAGAACGTATCGACGCGCGCGTAAATGAACTGCTGCAACTTGTTGGCATGGACCCCAAGGAGTTCGCTCACCGGCGGCCGCGCGAACTCTCCGGAGGACAGCGGCAGCGCGTGGGTGTTGCGCGATCACTGGCAGCCGATCCGCCGATTCTACTGATGGACGAGCCGTTTGGCGCCTTGGATCCGGTAACGCGAGCGGAACTTCAGCGCGAATTTGGCTCACTTGCGCGCCGCCTTGAGAAAACGATTGTCTTCGTCACGCACGACTTGCGAGAGGCGCTGCTGCTGGCTTCGCAGATCGTGCTGATGCAATCCGGGGCAGTGGTGGCCAGCGCGGCGGCGAGCGAGTTTCTTAAACTGCCACATCCCGAGGTACGCTCGTTCGCTGCTTCCCTGGCGGTCAGCTCCGAGGAAACCGCATGAGGGCCTGGCAATTTTTTATCGAGCATCGTGGAGAAATTCTTTCGGCGACCCTGGATCACGTGGGACTGGTGCTGATCGCCATGGTCATCGCTATAGCCATCAGCGTGCCACTGGGAATGTTGAGCGTGTATCACAAAGGGCTGCAGAAGATTGCGCTTGGTATCGCGAGCATTTTGCAGACGATTCCCAGCCTGGCGTTGTTTGGATTTCTGATTCCCATTCCGTTTATTGGAGGCATCGGCAAACGCACCGCGATTGTAGCGCTGGTTCTCTACGCGCTGCTGCCGATTCTGCGGAATACCTACGTTGGACTGACCACTATCGACCCGGCGATTCTTGAATCCGCTGAAGCCATGGGCATGACCCGGCGACAAATCATGTTGCGGGTGCGTTTTCCGTTAGCCCTTTCGGTGATACTGGCTGGAATTCGCACCGCCACGATCCTTACCATAGGCGTGGCCACAATTGCTGCCGCAATTGGCGCGGGCGGGCTTGGCTCGTTCATCTTTCGCGGTGTGGCTCTGGTGAATGATGCGCTACTGCTGGCGGGCGCAATTCCGGCTGCGCTCCTGGCCATTCTTGCTGATTTTCTTTTGGGGCGACTGGAACGCCGGTTGAAGGTAACGTGACATGCGCCGCCCGGTGCAACGGCTAAATTGCTTGTGGGTGCTGCTGCTGAGCGCCGCGAGTGTGCTTTGCTCCTGCCATAAGGCGCCCGAACAGAAGATCATCATTGGTTCCAAGTTTTTTACGGAACAAGTGATTTCGGCTGAGCTTCTGGCGCAACACATTGAGGCGCGCACCGGGATTCCCGTTGAACGGAAAACCAACCTGGGCGGAACGCTGCTGGTTCACAAGGCTCTGCTGGCTGGTGAGCTGGACCTGTACGTCGAATACACCGGAACCGCGCTCACTACTGTGCTGAACGAGGCGCCCTCCGGTAATTCATCCGCTGTGTACGCGCGTGTTAAAGCGCTGTATGCCGAACGATTTCACCTTGAGGTTACTGAACCGCTGGGATTTGAGAATACGTTTGCCATGGTGATACGCGGCGATGATGCTCAAAGACTCCATCTACGCAGCATGTCGGATCTCGTGCCCATCGCTCCCAAGTGGCGCGCCGGCGTGGGTTACGAGTTTCTGGAGAGGCCTGACGGATTTCGGGGGTGGTCCGAAAGGTATGGACTGCACTTCGGGGACAAGCCACGCGTGATGGACTTGGGCTTGATTTACCGGGCGCTTATCGATCACCAGGTTGACATCGTCGCTGGAAATTCCACGGATGGACTCATCGACTCATTGGGACTCGTCGCGCTACAAGACGACAAACACTACTTCCCGCCCTACGATGCGGTGCCAATCGTTCGCCAAGCGACGCTAGCCCGATTTCCGCAACTTCGCGCGGCTCTTGCGGAGCTTGCGGGCAAGATTTCGGAGTCGGATATTCGCAGGATGAACTATGCCGTCGAAGGCCAACTGCAGGACCCTGCCAAAGTGGTGCGCGAGTTCCGCGCTGCTCGTGGACTGTAAGCGCGGACAGGCGTGCGCTCGGCTACAATGCTGTGCGGAGGAAACATGCCCACATCCCGCAGGCAATTCCTGACCGAGACTTCTTTGGGACTGATCGGCGCCGCCGCTGCCGCGAAACTTCCCGCCAAACCGCAAGACCCAACGAAGATGCCTCCCGGCGCACCGTCGGCATTCGGCGCGGGTCCTGGTGTTGGTCCTGAGGTAAACGCGAAAACGTTTGCCGAAGCGGAAAAGTTGGTTCAAGTGGAACTGACTGCCGCGGACCGGCAACTCGCAGCGGACAGTTGGCGCCAGACCATGGCGGCGCTGTATGAACGACGCAGCGGGCCGCGAAAGCTGGCACTGGAGCCAACGCTCGCGCCTTATTCACATGTCAACTCTGTGTTGCCGGGCGAGAAAGCGGGGCCGGCGCATGGTCGATTTGTTCGCAGCGCCGCCGATCCTGGCCCGCTGCCCGCGAACGATGCCGACATCGCATTCGCCAGTGTGACGCAACTATCTCGTTGGATTCAGTCGCGCAAGCTCACGTCAACGCGCTTGACGGAGATTTATCTTCGCCGCATCGAGCAGTACGATCCCAAACTGCGCTGCGTGATTACCTTGACGCGCGAACACGCGATTGCGCAGGCCAAGCAGGCGGACGCAGAAATCGCCGCAGGAAAATATCGCGGGGCGCTGCATGGAATACCCTGGGGCGGAAAAGATTTGCTGGACACCGCGGGAATCCCTACGACGTATGGAGCCGAACCTTATCGCCATCGCGTTCCGGAACATGACGCGGCTGTAGTGACGCGGCTGAACGACGCGGGCGCAGTGTTAATTGCCAAACTCAGCTTGGGAGCGCTGGCGCTGAACGATATCTGGTTTGGCGGGCAGACGATGAACCCGTGGCTTCTGGAAGAAGGCTCGTCGGGCTCCAGCGCCGGGCCGGGTGCAGCGACCGCGGCGGGACTGGTGGGCTTCGCGATTGGCAGCGAAACGGGAGGCAGCATCGTCAGCCCGAGCATGCGCTGCGGAGTTACCGGATTGCGGCCGACGTATGGCCGAGTGCCGCGCACGGGCGCAATGACGCTTTGCTGGTCGCTGGACAAGCTGGGGCCGATGACGCGCAGTGTGGAAGACGCAATGCTCGTGCTGCAGGCGATTTCCGGCCCGGACCCGGGCGACGTGGCCAGCGTGCCGTGCAAGTTGGATTTCGATGCCACGGTGCCGGTGAAGGGCTTGCGCGTTGGTTACTTCCCCGCGTGGATGAAACAGAATCCGGCGACGGATATCGATCGCGCCGCGTTGGCGACGCTGCCGAAGCTGGGAATGGTTCCAGTTGAAGTGTCGCTTCCCGACTGGCCGTATGGCACGCTGAATTTAATTTTATTCGCGGAAGGCGCTGCTTCGTTCGAGGAACTAACACTGGGTCACGACATCGATCAACTGAAAATGCAGACGCTGGATTCGTGGCCGAATCTTTTCCGACAAGCGCGATTTCTGTCGGCGGTGGATTTTGTGCAGACCGATCGTTTTCGCCGCAAGGTGGCGGAACAAATGGAGGAACTGTTTACGAAAGTCGATTTGCTATTGGTTCCCTCTTTGCGGGACGAAATCCTGACCATCACCAACAACACGGGTCATCCTTCGCTGACACTTCGCGCGGGATTCGTAGAGGTTGACCAGGCGCGCAGCGATTGGGCGCCTGATTCGCGGCATCCGCTGCCGAAATTTTCGCCTCCACGGCGCGTGCCGCATGGGGTTACGCTGATTGGGCGTTCGTTCGACGAAGGCACAGTGGCGGAGGCTGGATTGGCGCTGGAACGCGCGTTTAATGTGGCCTCGCCACGACCGCCGGGGTTCTGAACTTGTTGCTGGCCATCGCTTCAGCTAGCGAGTGCGGGGGCAAAAGCGGTGGCGAGCCACCGCACTCCAATCGGGATAGGGGGAGCAGTCGCCTGCTCACCCCTCCCACACCACCGTACAGGCGGGTCCGCATACGGCGGTTCAGCGAGTTGAGCCCTGACGGGCCGGAGGTTCGATTCGTCGTTCGCCACAAGGGCTTCGCCGCTCTGCAGGTTGCCGTTTCGGCTTCACCGTCTTCTGAACCTGCAAAACTCAGCCGAAGCTGATTGGCTGGCGCAGTGCCACCCGTGAGTTCGACGTTCTACTGCTCACTCTCGCTGTTTGGGCCTTCCTCACTTTCGTGAGTACTACGCCCGCTGCTGACTTCTGCTGCAGGATCAGCGTGAGTTACTCCACGCTCAGTCTCGAATCCGAGACATGCAACAGATCTCCCGCGATAAGCTCGACTGCTTTCGATACGCGACCGCCGGATTTACCACCAGCGTCCTTGATGGATACGGACTTCGCGATCCTTTGCCCGCTCGTCCGACGCCGTAGGCCTCTAATCCAGTTCTTGTCCATCGGCCCGTATCTTTGCTCCACGCTTCCTCCAGACCCCACCTCACGGTGACGCCCTTGCGCTTCGCTATCCTTCACCTCCATCAGGTTGGGACGGGACTTCCACCCGCTAGCTGCCGAGCATGCGCGGCGTACAAAGAAAAAGCCCGCCGCGGGATTCCGTGGCGGGCTGAAAGATGTTGCGTTGTTAAGGCCGATTAGCTCTTCGCTTCGACAGCTTCTTCTACCTTGCTCTTCTCTTTCTTTTCCTTCTTCTTGAATTCGTAGGTGACGAGTTCAAGAATGGCTACTTTCGCGCCATCGCCGACGCGGATGCCCGCGGGGATAATTCGCGTGTAACCGCCCGCGCGATCCGCAAATTTAGGCGCGATTTCACTGAAGAGCTTCTTGGTGACGGCGGGCGTCATGATGTAGCTGGCTGCCTGGCGCCGCGCCTGCAAAGTGTCTTTCTTGCCGAGGGTGATCATCTTTTCCGCAACGGGCCGGGTTGCCTTGGCGCGCGTGAGCGTAGTGGTGATCCGTCCGTGCTCGAAGAGGTTGGTGACGAGGTTGCGCAACGTCGCGCGGCGGTGCCACGGGTTGCGTCCGAGTTTTGAGCCTGACTTCAGATGTCGCATCGTTTATCCCTTTAAAAAGTTCTCAGTGGTAAGTTGTAAGTTCTACAGGCCGACGGACTCGTCGGAGCTCGGCATGGAAGTCTGGCTGGGGAGCGGCGGCCAGATGATGCGGCCATGCTCATCGAACTTCATGCCCAGGCTGAGGCCCATCTTCACCAGTATATCTTTGATCTCGTTGAGCGACTTGCGGCCGAAGTTTTTGGTCTTCAGCATTTCGTTCTCGCTCTTCTGCACGAGCTCGCGGATGGACTGAATGTTGGCGTTCTTCAGGCAATTGTAGCTGCGTACGGAGAGTTCGAGCTCTTCGACGGAGCGGTCCAGGTGCTCGAGGCGTGGATCGTGGACGATATCCTGAGGCAGTTCGACATTGTCCACCGGCTCTTCGAAGTTGATGAAGATGGTCATGTGATCCTTCACCAGCTTCGCGGCGTAGCCAATCGCGTCCTGCGGAGTCAGCGCGCCGTTGGTCCACACTTCCAACATCAGCTTTTCGTAGTCAGTCATCTGGCCAAGGCGAGCCGATTCCACCGAGTAGTTCACCTTGCGAACCGGTGAGTGAACGCTGTCCACCGGAATGTATCCGATGGGCAGGTCTTCATCGTAGTTGCGGTCGGCGGCCACATAGCCGCGGCCGTTCTTGACGCGCATCTCGATCTGCAGCTTGCCGCCTTCACTGACGGTGGCGATGTACACGCTCTTGTCGAGGACCGCGAAATCCGCGTCTTCCTCAATCTGAGCGCTGGTGACCACGCCGGGCTGCTCGACGTTCAGGTAGATGGTCTTTGGCAGGTCGTTGTTCAGCTTGATGGGCACCTGCTTCAGGTTCAGGATGATGTCCGTGGCATCCTCAACCACTCCGGGAATCGAAGAGAATTCGTGCAATACGCCTTCGATTTTAACCGCGGTAATCGCCGCACCCTCAATGGAGCTCAGCAGCGCGCGCCGCAGTGCATTCCCAACCGTTGTGCCCCAGCCGCGCTCGAATGGCTGCGCGGAAAACCGCCCGTACTGCTCGGTGAGCGATTCCGGCTCAGATGCGAGACGCTTCGGTTTTTGAAATCCCTTCCACATCGTGTTCCTTCCTTCTGCGGTTGGCTGTAACCAACCGCCAAAACCTCTGCAAAGTTCTAAGTTGTAAGTGCTAAGTTTTAAGTAAGACCAGACTTCAGACTTAAAACCTAGAACTACTTCGAGTACAACTCGACGATGAGCTGCTCGTTGATTGGCGGTGTCTGTACGTCTTCGCGCTTTGGCAGGGCCACAACCTTGGCCCTGAACTGCTCGCGCTCCTGCTCCAGCCACGGCACGGCGCTCTGGCTTTGCGCGACGTTGCGCGCTTCCAGGACCATGGCGTTCTGGTGCATTTTTTCCTTGATGGCGATTTCTTCGCCCACGTTCACCTGGTACGACGGGATGTTCACTTTCTTCCCGTTGATGCGCACGTGACCGTGGAGCACCAGTTGGCGCGCCTGGGAACGGGAGGACGCCAAGCCTGCGCGCCACACCGCGTTATCCAAACGCCGCTCCAGCATGATGATCAGGTTTTCACCCGTAGGACCCTTGGCGCGTTCCGCCTTCTCGAAATAATTGCGGAACTGGCGCTCAAGCAGACCGTAGGTGCGCTTGGTCTTCTGTTTCTCGCGCAGCTGCAGGCCGTAGCCGGCAACTTTGGCGCGCCGCGACTGCCCGTGCTGTCCCGGTACGAAGTTACGCTTCTCAATCGCGCACTTGTCCGTGAAGCACCGCAGGCCTTTTAGAAATAGTTTCTGCCCTTCCCGGCGGCACAGGCGGCAGACTGCATCTCGATGTCTTGCCAACTTCTATTCTCCCTTCCCAAATCTCTTCAAACTCGCTGCAAAATTCTTATTCAAGTTCTAAGCCCAGTTTTGACTTAATACTGAAAACTTAGAACAGAACTTGTCATACGCGGCGGCGCTTGGGCGGACGGCAGCCGTTGTGCGGCATCGGCGTAACGTCGCGAATAGCCACAATGTGCAATCCGGCGGCGGCAAGAGCGCGCACGGCGGACTCGCGTCCGGAGCCCGGGCCCTTCACCTTCACCTCTACGCTCTTCATCCCGAACTGGTCGCGAGCCGTGCCGGCTGCAGACAACGAAGCCTGTTGCGCGGCGTAAGGCGTGCCCTTGCGCGAACCCTTGAAGCCGATTGCGCCGGCCGAAGACCAGCAGAGCGTGCGGCCGTCCGGATCGGTGATGCTGATCTGCGTGTTGTTGAACGACGCAGCCACATACACGATGCCGTGCGGCACAATGCGGCGCTCTTTCTTCTTTTTAAATTCCTTTTTGCGTTTACCCGCAGCCGCTGCCGGCTTCGCTGGTACTGCCGATGCGTCGGGTGCTGCGTTCTGCTCTTTAGCCACGTTTCACTCCAGACTCTTCTTTACTTATTACTTAGAACTGAAAACTTAAGACTGATTCTTAGCCCTTCTTGCCCTTGATCTGCTTCTTGCCGGCAACGGCGCCACGGCGCGGACCCTTCCGCGTGCGCGCATTGGTGTGCGTGCGCTGCCCGCGAACCGGAAGATTGCGGCGGTGACGGATGCCACGATACGCCTGGACTTCGATCAGGCGGCGGATATTCATCTGGATCTCTTTGCGGAGATCGCCTTCCACGCGGCCTTCCTGCTCGATGACGTTGCGGATGCGGTTGACTTCGTCCTCGGTCAAGTCGCGAATCTTTTTCGTGAAATCGACATTGGCCTTTTCGGCAATGCTCTTCGCGCGCACCTGTCCGATACCATAGATCGCGGTCAAGCCGACCCAGAGGCGCTTTTGCGGCGGAAGATCAACACCTGCGATACGTGCCATGTTTATGTGTTCCTTTCAAAAACTTTCGCGTGCTTTGACTGCCCTATCCCTGCCGCTGCTTGTGCTTCGGGTTGGTGCAAATCACCCGAACCACGCCGCGGCGATGGATCACCTTGCACTTGTCACAAATCTTTTTAACGCTAGCCCGAACTTTCATACCGCTTGCTCCTATTGGCCGCGTGAAGCGGCCGCTACCAAACTCTCCGCTACTTATAGCGGTAAACGATCCGCCCGCGGGTCAGGTCGTAGGGCGAAAGCTCCACCGCGACCTTGTCTCCCGCAAGAATGCGGATGAAATTCTTTCTCATCTTGCCGGAGACATGCGCCAGAACCTGGTGCTTGTTCTCCAGCTCCACGCGAAACATCGCGTTGGGCAACGGTTCAATGACCGTGGCCATGACTTCAATTGCGTCCTCTTTCGGATTACCAGAGTCGCCTTTCTTCTTGTCTTCAAACGGCTGCTTCGGCATATTCTCCCGTTGTTGTAAGTCGTAAGTTCTAAGTAATCAGTTTTAAGTAAGGCCGCTTTACTTATTACTTAAAACTTACAACTTAAAACTGTTTCACCAACTTGGTCCGGTCATACTCTTCGGCCGGGTCAAAATCCACGGCCCGTTCGCGGTCACCGCGATGGTGTGCTCGAAATGCGCCGACGGACTGCCATCGGCCGTTTCCGCCACCCACTCGCCGCGCATCTGCACTTCCGGCCGGCCGGCGTTCACCATCGGTTCGACGGCGATCACCATGCCTTCCTGCAAACGCGGTCCGCGTCCCGGCTCACCATAATTCGGCAGGTTGGGCTCGTCGTGCATCTTGGTACCGATGCCGTGACCCACAAATTCCCGCACTACCGAATAGCCGTGCAACTCCACCCAACTCTGCACCGCGTGGCCGACATCACCGAGGCGGTTGCCCGGGCGCATCTTGTCGATCGCGCGATCCAGCGATTCGCGAGTCACATCGAGGAGCTTCTGCAGCTCGGGAGCGATGTGTCCCACGGGCACGGTAACCGCCGAATCCCCGAAGTAGCCGTCGACCTCCATGCCAAAGTCGATGGATACGATGTCGCCCTCGCGCAACTTGCGTTTGGGCGACGGAATCCCGTGTACGATCTCGCTGTTCACCGAAGTGCACAGCACGCAGGGATACCCGCGATAACCCTTGAACGCCGCCTTACCCGGGCCCTTGGCGATGATTTCCTCGGCTTGCTGTTCGAGGTCCATCGTGGTCATACCCGGTTTGACTGCCTCACGAAGCGCGTTCAGAACATCGTGAACTACCTGGCCCGCGCGGTACATCTTTTCCAGTTCCGCGGCGCTGCGTAATTGAATGGCCATCTCTCGTTACCGCACTCCGCGAATAATGCCCGACAAAGCCTGGAGGATGTCCGCTTGCACTTCCTCAACGCTCTTGCGCGCATCGACATCGTGAAGCAAGCCCAGCCGCCGGTAGTACATCACCAGGGGCGCCGTCTGTTTCTCGTACGCCTGCAACCTTGGCTTTACTACTTCCTCGCGATCGTCAGGCCGCTGGAACAACTCGCCGCCATCGATATCGCAAATTCCTTCAACCTTCGGCGGACGATCGAAAATATTATAAATCTCGCCGCACTTCTTGCAGATCCTTCGCCCGGTCATCCTGCGCATGAGCACCGAGTGACCGATGATCATGTGAATCACGAACGGCTGATGCAGACCGTTCTGCTTCAGCAATTCACCCAGATACTTCGCCTGGGTGACGGTTCGCGGAAAACCGTCGAACACAAAACCGTGAAAACAATCGGGCCGCTCGATGCGCTCCGCGATCATCTTCAAAACCACCGAGTCCGGCACCAACTCGCCGCGTTCCATCAGCGGCTTGGCCTTCAGTCCCAACGGCGTTCCCTTGGCGACGTGCTCGCGAAGCATGTCGCCGGTCGAAAGATGCGGAATGCCAAACTTTCTGGCCAGCTCTTTCGCCTGGGTGCCTTTCCCGGAGCCCGGAGGCCCGAGAAAAATTACCGCGCGGTCGAGTTTTTCGACAGGACGCTCTTGCAGCGCCACGATGTCGTCTCCCTAGCGGCGGCCGCGCAAACGGCCCTTCCGCGCAAAGCCCTCGTAGTTGCGCATGACGAGTTGTGCCTCCAACTGCTGCACGGTGTCCATCGCCACGCCGACCACGATCAAGAGAGAAGTACCGCCAAAGTAAAACTGCACACCAAGTCCGTTCAAAATCCACTGTGGCCAACGGTCAAACCAGTTGCCACCGAGCCAAGAGGGCAAGTGATTCAGGTGGATACCGGCAATCATCCACTCCGGAAGCAAGCAGACCAAGGCGAGATAAACGGCGCCGATAAACGTCAAGCGTTTCAGGATCATGCTGACGTATTCGGAGGTGCTGCGGCCGGGACGAATCCCTGGAATAAATCCGCCGTTCTTGCGCATGTTGTCGGCAAGTTCCGTGGGATTAAATACGATGCCGACATAGAAAAAGGCAAACAAGATGATCAGCGAAACATAGATGACTGTGTACAGTGGCTCGCCCCACTTCAGCGTTTCCGCGATGTTCTTGATGAATGGCCAACGGCTGCCCAACATCAGCGCGGCAGTTGCGGGAAATGCCAGCAACGAACTTGCGAAAATCGGCGGAATCACGCCGCCGGAATTCACGCGCAGAGGAAGGTAAGTGGATTGACCGCCCATCATGCGGCGACCGACCACGCGCTTGGCGTACTGCACCGGAATGCGCCGCTGGGCACCTTCAACAAACACGATGAAAGCCACGACGGCGATCATCAGCATAATCAGAAGAATGATGGCCAGCGGGGTAAAAGCGCCCCATGCCTGCGTCTTGGCCTTTTCATACAGGTCGAAGATGCCGCGGGGCAAGCCCACTACGATGCCAACGAAAATGATGAGCGACATGCCGTTGCCGATGCCGCGATCGCTGATCTGTTCGCCCAACCACATGATGAAGGCGGAGCCAGTAGTCAGCGTGAGAATGGTCATCAGCACGAAGGGCCAGCCCGGATGATAAACGAGCGACTGGCCGGCCAGGGACTGCGACTGCAAAGCGGTGGCGATGGTGGAGGACTGCACGACGCTGAGAACAATCGTCAAGTAGCGGGTATACTGCGTGATCTTGCGGCGGCCGAGTTCGCCTTCCTTTTGCAGGCGCTCCAGGTAAGGAAACACCACAGTCATCAACTGCAAGATGATCGACGAGGTGATGTACGGCATGATGCCGAGCGCGAAAATCGTCATGCGGCGGGCATTGCCTCCGCTGAACAGATCGAAGATGCCCAGCATGGACCCGGCAGCCTGCTTGAATAATTCCGTCAACACACCCGTGTTGATGCCTGGCGTGGGAATGTGCGCGCCGAGCCGATAGACCGCCAGGAGTCCCAGCGTAAAGAACAGCCGGTTCCTGAGATCTTCGATCCGGAAGAGATTCGCGAATGCGTTTAAGAATCGGTTCATGCGGATTCCTCGGGTAACCCGATTACGCTACCACCTCAAACGTGCCGCCAGCCTTGGTGATCTTCTCCTTGGCGGTGGCGCTGAATGCATGAGCGTGAATGGTGAGCTTGGTCTTCAACTCACCGTCGCCCAAAACCTTGATGGGATCCGTGGCGCGGCGGATGAAGCCGTGCGCACGCAAAAGTTCCGGTGTAACCGTTTCACCCGCGGGGAACACGTTCAGTTCCTCCAGGTTCACCACCGAATACCCAACTCCAAACGGATTGTGGAAGCCGCGCTTCGGAATGCGGCGATGCAGCGGCATCTGTCCGCCTTCAAATCCACGGCGCCGCGAATATCCCCGGCGGGACTTCTGTCCCTTGTTACCGCTGCCCGCGGTCTTGCCCAGCTTCGAGCCCATACCGCGACCCACGCGGACTTTGCGTTTGCGCGAACCCTTGGGAGGATGAAGCACCGAGAGAGAAACGGTGTTGTGTTCTTTTTTGCCTTTGTCAGCCATAAGTTATTTCACCACTTCCACGAGATGGCGCACTTTATGGATCATGCCGCGAATTGCCGGCGTATCCTCGCGCTCAACCACCTGATGCAATCTGCGCAGCCCCAGGCCGCGAATCGTCGCACGCATGTCATCGGTGCAACTGATGAAGCTCACTACCCACTTCACTTTTACGGTTCCGGCGCTCTTGGCGCTTTTCTTTTCGCCTGCCATGAATTATTCCCCTGCCGCCTTTTCTACTTTGTCCGCTTTTGGCGGGCGGCCGCTGATTTCTTCCAAGGTCTTGGAGCGTGTTTCCGCAACCTGGTTCGCGTCCTTCAAACTTAATAGCGCCGCGAATGTGGCTTTCACCACGTTGTGCGGGTTCGAAGTGCCGAGCGACTTGGTCAGCACGTTCGCGATGCCCGCCACCTGCATCACCTTGCGAACGGGGCCACCGGCGATAACGCCCGTGCCTTCCGACGCAGGCTTCAGCAGAACCTGCGCCGAACCGTAGCGCCCGGTAACCTGGTGAGGAATGCTGGTGCCCTTCAGGTTGAGCTTGATGAGGTTCTTTTTGGCCTGCTCAATGCCCTTTTTGATGGCCATGGGAACTTCGCGGGCTTTGCCCATGCCGAAACCCGCGTGGCCGTGGTTGTCTCCCACTACAACGAGCGCGGAAAAGCTCAGGTTTTTGCCGCCCTTGACGACCTTGGTGACGCGATTGATTGCGATCACGTCATCCTTCAGATCGGAAGGATTGACTTCCAGGAGCCGCCGTACCGCCAGACTATCGCGCAAAATTTGCTTCGACATTTAGAACTGTAACCCCGCTTCCCGCGCCGCATCTGCGAGCGCCTTGACGCGGCCGTGATACTTATAACCGCCGCGGTCGAACACCACTTTGCTGACTCCCGCTGCCTTGGCGCGCTCGGCAATGATCTTGCCGATGTTCTTGGCAGCCGCGATGTTGCCACCGCCCTTCAAGCCCTTTTTGGTTTCCTTGTCGAGCGAACTGGCGGAGCACAGCGTGCGGCCGCCACGATCATCGATGACTTGCACGTAGATGTGGCCCACCGAGCGATACACGCACAAACGAGGGCGCTCCGGGGTGCCGGTGACTCTTGTGCGCACGCGGGCGTGAACCCGCTGGCGATGCGCATCCTTGGACAAATTGCGAACTCGTGCCGATGCCACTGTCGTATCTCCCTTACAGTTTTAAGTTCCACTTTCCTTGCTGCTAACTTAAAACTGACAACTGAAAACTTTTTACGCCGCTCCAGCCTTCGCGCCAGCCTTGCCAGCCTTTTTCTTCAAACGCTCGCCGGTAATGCGCACGCCCTTCTGCTTGTACGGGTCGGGCGGACGCAGTGAGCGAAGGTCCGCCGCCACCTGGCCGACTTGCGCTTTATCCGGGCCGGTGACCACGATGTGCGTCTGCTTGTCGACGGAAATCTGAATGCCCTCGGGAATGGAAAATTCCACGGGGTGAGACTTGCCGAGCGCGAACGCCACAGATTTTCCCTTAACTTCCGCGCGGTAGCCGACGCCGACGATGTCCAACTCTTTCTTAAAGCCGTGTGTGACGCCTTCGACAGCGTTGGCCAGCAGCGCGCGCGCCAATCCGTGGAGAGCGCGATGCTCTTCACTGGTGCGCACGGCTGTCAGCACGCCGTCTTTCTGCTCCAGCTTGATAACGCTGGGCACCAGCACATGCAGCTTGCCCTTCGGGCCTTGCACTTCGACCTTGCCGTCGGTGCTGTTGATCTTCACGCCGGCAGGCACTGGAATCGGTTTGCGACCAATACGTGACATCTTCTCTATCCTCGTCTCTCGAACTCGTTCACTGGCGTCTTAACGAACGCCACTACCAAACTTCGCAAAGAATTTCTCCGCCCACGTTGGCCTTGCGCGCGGAACGGCCGGTCATTAAACCTCTCGGCGTGGTCAGGATGCTGATGCCCAGCCCGCCCACCACTGGCTTGATGTCCGTGGAACCGAGATAGCGACGCTGCCCAGGCTTGGAAATGCGCTTCATCCCGGTAATCACGCTGCGGCGGTCCGGCGTGTACTTCAGGAAAACGCGGAGGGTTTTACGCGTTTTATTTTCGTCGACCATTTTGTAGGTCGAGATGTAGCCCTCTTCCTTCAGGATGCGGGCGATCTCGGTCTTCAACTTCGACACGGGAACGTCCACCCGCTGGTGCTTCGCGGCAGTCGCGTTGCGAATGCGCGTCAAGAAATCTGCGATGGGATCCGTCTGCATAACTCTCCTACCAGCTCGCTTTCGTCACTCCAGGGATTTCTCCCTTGAGCGCCATGCCGCGGAAACAGATACGGCACATCTGGAACTTGCGAATGTACCCGCGAGCGCGGCCGCAGCAACGGCAGCGATTGCGCACACGGACTTTGAACTTGGGCTTCTTCAGCGTCTTGGCGATTTTTGCGGTGCGTGCCATTTATTGTGCTGCTCCTTTTTCGCGCAACGGGAAACCGAGACCCTTCAGCAGTTCGCGGCCTTCCTCGTCGTTCCGCGCCGTGGTGGTCAAAGTGATATTCATGCCCTTGATCTTGTCCACACGCGTGTAGTCAATCTCCGGAAACACCAACTGATCCTTCAAGCCGAGCGTGTAGTTGCCCCGGCCGTCGAAAGCGTTGGAGGGCAACCCGCGGAAGTCGCGCACGCGAGGCAGCACCACGTTGCACAAGCGGTCGAGGAATTCGTACATTTTCTCTCCGCGCAACGTTACGGCGCAGCCGATTGGCATGCCCTTGCGAATCTTGAAATTCGCGATGGACTTCTTGGCCTTGGTGATCACCGGCCGTTGCCCGGTAATCTGGCCGAGTTCCACGGCGGCGGTATCAAGCAACTTGGCGTTCTGGCTGGCTTCGCCGAGACCAATGTTCAAAGTGATCTTGGAAAGCTTCGGCACGGCCATGATGTTCTTCCAGCCAAAGCGCTTCATCAGCGCTGGTACCGTTTCCTTGCTGTATTTTTCGTGCATCCGACTCTTCATTCCCGTTGTCCTTCCGAAACTTTACTTATCCAGCGTGTTGCCACAGCGCTTGCAGGAGCGCACTTTGCTGCCGTCCGGCAGAATCTGCTTGCCGATGCGCGTGTGCTTGCCGCAACTGGCGCAGACGACCTGCACCTTCGAAGCGTTGATGGCGGCTTCGCGTTCCACGATTCCGCCCTTGATGTTCTTGGCCGGATTCGGCCGGGTATGGCGCTTGATGATGTTCGCGTGTTCCACGATCACCGTGTTCTTGCGCGGGTTGACGGACAGCACACGCCCGTTTTTTCCCGCGTCGCGCCCGCTGAGGATGCGCACATTGTCGCCCTTGCGAATGCTGATGACGTACCGCTTTACTTCCCTAGTGCGTGCCATTGCTTACCAAACCTCCGGAGCCAGCGAAACGATTTTGGTGAACTTCTTTTCGCGGAGCTCTCTTGCCACCGGGCCAAAAACGCGAGTCCCGACAGGCTCGCCGGCATCGTCGATCAGCACGGCGGCATTATCATCAAAGCGGATGTAGGTGCCGTCTCTGCGCCGCTGTTCCTTGCGCATGCGCACAATCACGCACTTCACAACCTTGCCTTCTTTGATCTGGCTTTCCGGCGTCGCTTCTTTCACCGACGCGGTGACAATGTCGCCCAATCCCGCTTTCAAGCCCGCATCACCACCGATGGGGAGAATGCACATCAGCTTTCGTGCTCCGGAATTGTCGGCAACCGTCAGCCAGGTTCGCATCTGAATCATGATTCGGCTCCCCTGTCCTTACTTCTTGGCCGACGCAGACGGCGTCAGCACTTCTTTCAAGCGCCAGCGCTTCAGTCGCGAAAGCGGCCGCGAAGACACGATGCGTACGGTGTCGCCGAGCTTGGCTTCGCGCTTTTCGTCGTGCGCGTAAAATTTCTTCGAAATCTTCAGTACGCGGCGGTACTTCGGGTGCTGCACTAGCCGCTGTACTTCCACCACAATGGTCTTTTCCATTTTCGCGCTGGTGACCTTGCCGGTCAGCACAGTGCGATTGCCGCGACTGCTGTTTACCGCCGGTTGTGTTTCCGTTGTCATTACGCCTTACCTGCCTTCGCCGGTACAGCTCCGCCGGCCAATTCTTGAGCGCGCAACAAAGTCTTCACTCGCGCCAGATCCTTTTTCGCTTCACGGAGGCGTTTCAACGCTTCCGCTTGACCGGTGCTGAGCTGAAAGCGCAGACGGAAAATCTGTTCGGTCAAGTCCTTCTCGCGCGCCGCCAGTTCGGTTGCGCCTTCTTCGCGAATCTTCTCAATACGCCGCGGCATTGCTACAGTCCTCCCGTGCGTGACACAAATTTTGTGGGAATCGGCAGCTTGTGCGATGCCAGGCCCAGCGCTTCGCGTGCTGTGGCTTCGTCGATACCCGCCATTTCGAACATAATGCGGCCCGGCTTCACCACCGCGACCCAACGTTCCGGAGCGCCTTTGCCCTTACCCATACGGGTTTCTGCCGGCTTCTTGGTGAACGGCTTGTCCGGGAAAATTCGGATCCACAGCTTTCCACCGCGCTTGATGAAGCGCGTAATCGCCACGCGCGACGCTTCAATCTGGCGGTCGGTGATCCAAGCGTTTTCCATCGCCTTCAGCCCAAACTCACCGAAAGCCAGGCTTCCGCCGCGCCACGCTTTGCCTTTGCGGCGTCCGCGCTGCTGCTTCCTGTATTTCACTTTCTTCGGCATCAACATCGGTTTCTTCTTCTTTCCCGTTATCCGTAATCAGAAATCAGTACTGCATTCAGATCCACGACTTGGCTGCGTAAGTCTCCATTTTTCAGTACACCGCGAAACTTATTACTTAGAACTGAAAACTGAAAACTTTTTACGCTGCGGCAACTGCCTCGGGCTTGTCATTCTCTCGCTTGTTGCGCTTGGGAATGTTTTCGCCCTGATAGATCCAGCACTTCACGCCAATGACGCCGTAGGTGGTGTTGGCTTCGGCGGTGCCGAAATCGATGTCGGCGCGAAGCGTCTGCAGCGGCAAGCGACCCTGCAGGTACCACTCTTTGCGCGCGATTTCCGCGCCGTTCAAACGCCCGGCAACACGCACCTTGATGCCTTTGCAGCCGAAACGCAGCGCCGAGTCCACGGCTTTGCGCATCGCGCGGCGGAAAGCTACGCGCTTTTCCAGTTGCAGCGCGATGGATTCAGCCACCAGCGTGGCATCGAGTTCCGGACGGTGCACTTCCACGATGTCGATGTGCACTTCACGCTTGGTGCGCTTGCTGACTTCCTGCTTGAGCTTGTCAATCTCCGCACCCTTGCGCCCGATAATGATTCCGGGACGCGCGGTAGCGATGCGCACGACCAGCTTGTTGGCCGCGCGCTCGATGTCGATGGAACTGACGCCCGCGCTCTTCAGCCGTTCCTTCAGCTCTTTGCGCAGCTTGACGTCTTCGTGCAACAGGTCCGCGTAATCGCGGTCCGCATACCACCGCGACTTCCAGGGCTTGTTATAGCCAAGCCGAAATCCGTACGGGTGCGTTTTTTGTCCCATTACTTCTTTCCCTTCTTTCCGGCTTGCTGTTTTCCGGTCAGTGCCTTGCGCACACGACGCGCGGTACCACGCACGCCCTTCTGCGCTTCCGCTTCCGCGAGGTTCGCGGCAACGCGTTCAGCCGCGGCGGTGTGGTGCTCCGCAACTCCAACCCAGACATGCGAAGTACGCTTCTGGTAACGGAACGCACGGCCCATCGGCGCCGGACGCAACCGCTTCCATCGTCCACCCTCGTTCACAAAACACTTGCTGACGTAGAGTTGGTCGACATCCAGCGGCGCACCGGAATCTTCCGCCTTGCGCTCCGCGTTCGCGATGGCGCTGCGCAGCACTTTCTCAATATGCTTTGCGGCGCGTTTCGGCGTGTACTTCAGCGATTGCAAAGCGTCCTGCGCTTTGCGCCCGCGAATCAGGTCAATCACCAGTCGCATTTTCTGCGGCGACATGCGCACATGTCGTGCCAGCGCGTGAGCTTCAATCAATCCTGCGTTTGTTTGTACGTCTGCCATAACTTATGCCTTCGGCGCTGGTGCTGATGGCGCCGCGCCGCCTCCCGCTGCTGGAGCCGCACCGGCTGCCTTTTCCATGGCTGCCTTCACCGAGTGGCCCTTGAACGAGCGCGTCGGCGCGAACTCTCCCAGCTTGTGCCCGATCATCTGCTCGGTCACATACACCGGGATAAATTTTCTGCCGTTGTGCACGGCGATGGTGTGCCCGATCATATCCGGCACGATGGTCGAACGGCGCGACCAGGTCTTCACAACTTTCTTTTCGTTGCGCGTGTTCAGCCCTTCGACTTTTTCGCGCAGGTGGCCATCCACAAACGGCCCCTTTTTCAATGAGCGTGCCATCGGTTCCCTATTCCTCCACGCGGCGCAAACGGCCCCATTGGGCGTGCCGCATCTTTTTGAATCCACGCACCGGACCAGGCACTCGGTGCGACTTCGGGCAAAACGGACAAACAAATCGCGTGCCCAGCGCGTTCGGAGTACGATCCACAATCACCGCCCAGCCGGGCTTGCACAGCTTGTACAGCATCGGCTCGAGTGGTACGACTACCTTCGCCGCAGGTTTGACAGCAGCCTTCGCCACCGTCCGTTTTACCGCTCGCTTCACAGGCCGCGTCCGGCGTCCCGCTCCGCGTGTTGCTCGTGTCCGTGTTGCTCGCATGTTCCGGCTCTCCCCAGCCAGTTCTGCCATCGCCAGCCGGGATCTGCGTTCCTTGCTTCGTTTACCTTGGGCGCTCTCGTTCAGGATTACGCCCCGTCTGTACAGTTGCCAGTCGTCAGTTTTCAGTTCTAAGTAAAGACTTTCGAAACCTCGAACTTAAGACTGAAACTTTGCTTCGTGCCGTCCTTCTCAGCTGTAAAACTCAAAACTTACAACTGAGAACTGAAAACTCTTTACTTGCGACGCTGCTCGATCATGCGTTCGGTACGTTTGTTGTGCCGCGTCTTCTTCCCCAACGTCGGGAAAGCCCAAGGCGTTTGCGGGTGGTTGCCCTTCACTTTACCTTCACCACCGCCGTGCGGGTGATCCACAGGATTCATCGCCACGCCGCGAACTGTCGGCTTCTTGCCGCGCCAACGAGTGCGGCCAGCCTTGCCGTATGTCTCGTTTTCGTGATCGAGGTTACCTACCTGGCCGACGGTCGCCATGCAGTCCAGCGAAAACTTGCGAACTTCGCCCGAGGGCATCTTGACGAGAGCCAGGTCGCCTTCTTTGCTGAGCAACTGCGCGGCAGCGCCCGCAGTGCGAACCGCCTGGCCTCCGCGGCCGGGATACAGCTCCAGGTTATGCACCATGGTGCCGGGAGGAATGTTGCGGATCTTCAAGGCGTTGCCGGGAAGAATGTCCGCGTTTTCCCCAGTCGAAACGGTGGCGCCCACTTCCAGGCCTACCGGGTGCAGGATGTAGCGCTTGTCGCCATCCGCGTAATGCAGCAGAGCGATGTTGGCGCTGCGGTTTGGATCGTACTCGATGGACGCAACCTTCGCAGGTACGCCGGTCTTGTCGCGGCGGAAATCCACGGTGCGGTACTGCTTCTTATGCCCGCCGCCACGATGCCAGATGACGATTTCGCCCTGGTTGTTGCGGCCGCCCGAGCGCTTTTTTGGCTCGAGCAAGCTTTTTTCGGGCGTCTGCTTGGTGATGTGGCTCTTATCGAGCACCGTCATGAAGCGACGCGACGCGGTATATGGATTAAAACTCTTGAGTCCCATCTCTGCCTCTACCTTCCAAATCTTTCCGCCCCGTGGCGGCCCTTCCCGTTGCTATCCAATTCCCTACAGATTCTCAGCGTACTCGATCATCTTCTCGCCCTCAGCGAGTTTCACGTACGCCTTCTTCCAATCGCGCCGGTATCCTTCGTTCTGCCCACGGCGGCGCATCTTGCCGTGGAAATTTGCTGTGCGCACATCCGAAACTTTTACCTTGAAGATCTGCTGCACTGCTTCCTTGATCTCCGTCTTGGTTGCGCCCGCGGCAACTTCGAATACCACGGTGTGCTGCGTTTCCTTCACGCCGAGTCCCTTCTCGGTAATGATGGGACGCCGAATAATCTGATAGTGAGGGGCTGCCATTGCTTATTCCTTCCCCTTTTTAGTGGCCGGCTTCTTCGCTGCCGCCGGCTTCTTTGTGGTGGTCTTCGCTGCTGCCTTCGGCGCTGCTTCCTTCTTCGGAGCTGGCGCAGGGGCGATCGATTCCACGTGCGGCGCCTGCACCGTGGGGCTATCCGGATCGAGCGCGCGAACCAGCCGCGCTACCGCATCCTTGGAAAGCACCAAGCGATCGTGACGCAAAACATCGTAAGGCTGAAGCGCGTTCGAAGCAGACAGCTTGACGCCTTCCAGATTGCGGCTGGCAAGTTCCAGGTTGCGATTCTCGCCATTGGCCACCAGCAACGTGGTCTTTTCCGCGTTCAATTTGCCCAACGCCAAACGCAAAGTCTTCGTCTTGTGCGTGTCCAGTGACCACGCTTCCACGACCGTCAACTTTTCTTCCGCAAGCTTCGCGGAAAGAGCCGAACGCAGCGCGCCGAGTAACATCTTTTTCGGCAACGCGTAGGCATAAGAGCGCGGACGAGGTCCGTGAACCGTTCCGCCATGGCGCCACAACGGCGACCGGATGGAGCCGATGCGCGCGCGTCCCGTTCCCTTTTGCCGCCAGAGCTTGCGGCCCGCGCCGCTGACTTCGCTCTTGTCCTTGGTCTTGTGCGTGCCGCGCCGCAGGCTGTTCAGGTACCAGCGCGAAGCCTCGTGCAGAAGGTTTTGGTTCACTTCGGCGCCAAAGACCGCGTCCGCCAGTTCGACCTGGCCGACCTTCTCACCACTCAGATTGACTACATCTACGACCGGCATAGCTTTTTCTCTCTCAATCTTTCAGTTTACTTTGCTGCTTTCTTCGCCTTCAGCGCCTTGCGTATAAAAATGTATTGCCCGCTTGGCCCGGGAACCGAACCGCGAACCAGCAACAGGTTGTCGTCCGTGTCCACCTTGATCACTTTCAAGTTCTTCGCCGTTACCTTGGCATTTCCCATGTGTCCCGGAAAATGCTGGTTCTTCCACACGCGCGACGGGAACGAACTGCCGCCGATTCCGCCAGGCGCGCGATGAAACATGGAACCGTGGGTTGCGTCGCCACCGGCATAGTGCCAACGCTTGACGCCGCCCGCGAAACCGCGGCCCTTGCTGACGCCGCTGACGTCAACCAATTCGCCAGCCTTGAAATTCTCGACCAGCACGCGATCGCCGACCTTGGTTTCGTCCTTCGACTCTCCAATACGAACTTCCTGGAGAACCTTTACCGGCGCAACATTGGCCTTCTTGAAGTGCCCGGTCATGGCCTTGTTCACGCGCTGCGGCTTAACGAATTCCACCAGACCGAGTTGCGCTGCCTCGTAGCCGTCTTTCTCTTTGGTGCGCCGCTGCACCACAACGCACGGACCCGCCTGGAGAACAGTGCAACCCACCAGGTTGCCGTCTTCCGCGAAGACTTGCGTCATGCCCAACTTGATTCCGATAATCCCATCGACTGCCATTGTCTCGTCTCTCTCTTAGCAGCTTGTTCGCCGGTGGCGAATATTGGCTACGTGAAACAGTTTTAAGTTTTCCGTACTAAGTTCTAAGTTCCCGCGTTTCAGGTTTTACTGATCACTTAAAACTTATTACTGATGACTGCTTTACTTGCTCGCGTGGCCGAACGCCTTGATCTCTACGTCCACGCCGGGAGGCAGATCGAGCTTCATCAGCGCGTCAACCGTGTCCGGAGTGGGCTCCAGAATGTCAATCAGCCGCTTGTGCGTGCGCATTTCAAACTGTTCACGGGATTTCTTGTCCACGTGAGGCGAACGCAGCACCGTCCAACGATTGATCGTCGTGGGCAGAGGAATCGGCCCGGCAACATCCGCGCCAGTCCGCTTGGCCGTCTCCACGATTTCCCGCGTGGATTGATCCAGAATCCTGTGATCGTAAGCCTTCAAACGAATTCGAATTTTATCGCCTTGTTTCATAAAGTTACTCAATGATCTCCGTGACGGCGCCGGCGCCGACTGTATGGCCGCCTTCGCGAATCGCGAAGCGCAACCCCTTCTCCAGCGCTACCGGCGTAATCAGCGTCACTTCGCAGCTTACGTTGTCTCCCGGCATCACCATTTCCACGCCTTGCGGCAACTTCATATCGCCTGTCACGTCGGTGGTGCGGAAGTAGAACTGCGGACGATACCCTGAAAAGAACGGCGTATGCCGCCCGCCTTCTTCCTTCGTCAACACGTACGCTTCCGCCTTGAACTTCGTGTGCGGCGTGATCGAGCCCGGCTTGCACACCACTTGCCCGCGCTCTACATCGTCTTTTTCCGTGCCGCGCAACAGCAACCCTACGTTGTCGCCGGCAATCCCTTCGTCCAGCAACTTCTTGAACATTTCCACGCCCGTCACAACTTTCTTCTGTGTCGGACGGAAGCCCACGATCTCGATTTCTTCGCCGGTCTTCACCTTGCCGCGTTCGATTCTTCCCGTCACCACCGTGCCGCGGCCGGAAATCGAGAAAATATCCTCGATCGGCATGGCGAACGGACGGTCGACGTCGCGCACCGGCAGAGGCACATTCGCATCCACCGCCGCCATCAACTCGTCAATCTTCTTTTCCCACTTCTCGTCGCCGTTCAGCGCCTGCAATGCCGAACCACGAATCACCGGTACCGAATCGCCGGGAAATTGATAGCTCTTCAGCAATTCGCGTACTTCCAGTTCCACCAGTTCCAGCAACTCCGCGTCTTCCACCATGTCGCACTTGTTCAGAAACACCACGATGTACGGCACTCCCACCTGGCGGGCCAGCAAAATGTGCTCGCGCGTCTGCGGCATCGGTCCATCGGTCGCCGCAACCACCAGAATCGCGCCATCCATCTGCGCCGCGCCGGTGATCATGTTCTTGATGTAGTCGGCGTGACCCGGGCAATCCATATGCGCGTAATGCCGGTTCGGCGTTTCATACTCCACGTGCGATACGGCAATGGTGATGCCGCGCTCGCGCTCTTCCGGAGCATTGTCAATCGTGTCGAACGCGCGAAACTGCACTTTGGGATTGTGCTTCGCCAATACCTTGGTAATCGCCGCCGTCAACGTCGTCTTGCCATGGTCAATGTGACCAATCGTCCCGATGTTCACGTGCGGCTTGGTGCGCTCAAATTTTTCCTTCGCCATTTGCTTCTTCAGCTCCTCACTCGAGTTCCAGCAAAAACAAAATCTGTTTCGTTACTTTTCGCCGCGGTACTTCTTGACGACTTCTTCCGCGAGCGATGTAGGCAATTCCGCATAATGCGAAAAATGCATGGTGAACGTGGCGCGGCCCTGGGTGCGGCTGCGCAAATCCGTGGCATAGCCGAACATCTGAGCCAGCGGCACTTCCACGCGAATCACGTTGCTGCCGGCACGGTTTTCCGTGCCCTGAATCGCGGAACGCCGTGAATTCAAGTCGCCGAACACCTGCGCCATGTATTCCTCGGGAACCACAACTTCCACTTTCATGATCGGTTCCAGAAGAACGGGCTTGGCCCTGGAGCAAGCTTCCTTGAACGCCATGGAGCCGGCAATCTTGAAGGCCATTTCGTTGCTGTCGACATCGTGATAGCTGCCGTCAACCAGCACCGCGGCGACGTCCACCATCGTGAATCCAGCCAGAATGCCGTTGTCCAGCGCTTCACGGATGCCCGCTTCGATGGGCGCAATAAATTCACGTGGAATCGAGCCGCCAACAATCTTGTCGATAAACAAGAAGCGGTGTTCCTTGTCGAATTTCCATTTGCCGGGTGTGCTGCCAGTGACCGACTTCGCCAACTCATCCAGATCATCGGTGGAGAGTTCCTTCATGTTTTCGTGATCGGAACTGGGAAGTGGATGCAGTTCGATTTTGCAGTGGCCGTATTGACCCTTACCGCCGGTCTGCTTGATGTACTTGCCTTCAGCGAGCGCCTTCTTGCGAATCGTCTCGCGATACGCTACCTGCGGACGTCCCACATTCGCCTGAACGTTATATTCGCGCAACATGCGGTCGACGATGATTTCCAGGTGCAATTCACCCATCCCGGAAATCAAGGTTTGTCCCGTATCCGGTTCAGTCGAAACGCGGAACGTTGGATCTTCCTGTGCCAGACGCTGCAGCGCCACGCCAAGCTTGTCCTGGTCCGCCTTGGTCTTCGGCTCGATGGCCACGGAAATCACCGGTGTCGGGAATTCAATTGATTCCAGAATGATGGGCTTCGCTTCGTCGCAAAGTGTGTCGCCGGTATTGACGCTCTTCAGGCCGACGCAGGCACAAATATCGCCGGCGCAGACATCTTCAATTTCTTCGCGCTTGTTTGCGTGCATCTGCATCAGACGACTGATGCGTTCGCGCGTACCCTTGGCGGCGTTCAACACATAGCTGCCGGACTTTAGAACGCCAGAATAAACGCGGATGTAAGTGACATGGCCGACGAATGGGTCGGACATGATTTTGAACGCCAGCGCGGCAAAGGGCTGATCGTCGGAGGCGCGGCGAAGAATTGGTTCGTCGTTTTCGGGATTAATGCCTTCGACAGGAGGAACGTCAATCGGCGAGGGCAAGTAGTCGACGATGGCATCCAGCAAAGGCTGAACGCCCTTGTTCTTGAAGGCGGAGCCGGCAAGCACAGGAACGATCTTCAGCGCCAACGTCGATTTACGAATGGACTTGCGCATTTCGTCGACGGTCAACGAGCCTTCAGTGAGGTACTTGTCCAGAACGGCGTCGTCGTGTTCAGCGATGTACTCGACCATCTTGTTGCGATGCTCGTCGTAGAAGGCTTTGTCGATCGCGGAACCCTTGAGCGCAGCGGCAACATCGGGGCGCGAGGCTACGAATTCCTTGTCCCATAGCTTGGCGACATCAAAAATCTCGAACTTGGCGCCCAGGGTTTCTTCGAGCCACACGATGACCTTTTGCTCGATGAAATCGATGACGCCGATGAAATTGTCTTCGCGGCCCAATGGAAACTGCAGAGGCACAGGATGCGCGCCCAGACGCTGGCGAATGGTGCGGATCACGTGATCGAAATCCGCGCCCATGCGGTCCATCTTGTTGACAAAACAGATGCGCGGAACGCGATACTTGTCGGCCTGGCGCCACACCGTTTCGGATTGCGGCTGCACGCCGGCGACGGAATCAAACACGCAAACGGCGCCGTCCAGCACACGCAAAGAACGCTCCACTTCAACGGTGAAGTCCACGTGCCCGGGCGTATCAATAATATTGACGCGATATTTCTTGTCGAAACGCGTCCAGGAAGCGGTGGTAGCGGCGCTGGTGATGGTGATGCCGCGCTCGCGCTCCTGCTCCATCCAATCCATGGTGGCAGTGCCTTCGTCCACCGAACCGATTTTGTACGTCACGCCCGTGTAGAACAGGATGCGTTCGGTCGAAGTGGTTTTGCCGGCGTCGATGTGCGCCATAATCCCGATGTTGCGGGTATCTTCGAGTTTGAATGTACGGCTCATGTTCCCTTGAACAGCCCTTTTCTCCCCTGATCGAGTTGCAACTGCTTCCGTCACGTTAAACTTGCTCCCTGTCTTACCAACGATAGTGCGCGAAGGCCTTGTTGGCTTCGGCCATGCGGTGAACGTCTTCCTTTTTCTTGATGGCGCCGCCGCGAGAATTGGCCGCGTCAATCAACTCGTCGGCGAGTTTGTCGACCATGGTTCGGCCGGCGCGTTCCCGCGAATATTGCAGCAGCCAGCGAATGGCCAAAGACTGACGGCGAAACGGATTCACTTCCACGGGAACCTGGTAGTTCGCGCCGCCCACGCGCCGGGTCTTCACTTCCAGCACGGGCTTCACATTCTCCAGGGCCTTCTTGAAAATTTTCAGTGCGTCGTCGCTGGTCTTCTTGGCCACCTGATCCATGGCGCCATAAAACACGCGCTGCGCAGTGCTCTTCTTGCCTTCCCACATCATCGAGCAGATGAACTTCTCCACCAGATCGCTACCGTAGACCGGGTCGGTCGCTTGCACGCGCCGGCTGACTATTCCTTTACGAGGCATTGCTTTTCATGCTCCTAAAACTTCTGAGTCTTAAGTTTTAAGTTGTAAGTAATTCCGGAATCCCTGGTTACTTATTACCTAAAACTGAATACTGAAAACTGTTTACTTCGCGGCCGCGCCGGCTTTTGGCCGCTTCGCGCCGTACTTCGAACGTCCCTGCTTGCGATTCTCCACGCCCGCCGCGTCCAGTGTTCCGCGAACAATGTGATAGCGCACGCCCGGCAGATCCTTCACACGGCCGCCGCGCACCAGCACGATGGAGTGCTCCTGCAAGTTGTGGCCGATTCCGGGAATGTAAGTGGTGACTTCCACGGAGTTCGTCAAGCGAACACGCGCGACCTTCCGCAAAGCGGAGTTCGGCTTCTTGGGCGTCTGGGTGTACACGCGAATGCACACACCGCGCTTTTCCGGGCAGCCCGCCAAAGCAGGCGATTTGGTCTTCGTCAGGACCCCTTCTCGACCCATGCGTACAAGTTGCGAAAACGTCGGCACAGTATTCCTCTTTTTCCTTCGGTGTATCGCGAGAACCGAGAGCGAAGCGAAGTCACCGCACATTGCGCGCAGACAAATTGACGTGGCTCACGCGGCGCGCAGAGAAAAGCGCGAGAGCACACAAAGGTGCTGAAAGGTTTCCTGCGACTCCGGAGATACCAGCAAGAGACTCCGCACGCACTCCAAGAGGCAATGGTTCCGCTCTTGGTTCCGAATCGGAGAGGCTTACTCGGCTTTTCGGGGCTGGCGCCCCATTCCGGCCGCTCTTCCGTCCCATTCCGTCGATCTTGTTCCGGGACTGAAGAATTCCCTTCCAACCAACCACCCCAAACTACGAGGTGGCCGCACTGCTTGGGGAAAATTCCCCTGACAAAACACAAAGTATAGAGAAGAAAGACAGTTCTGTCAAACAACTTTCGAAACAGGGGAGTTGAAAAAACTGTGGAAAAGGAGGATTTGGCAATCGGTCTGCCTACATGGGGCGGTTTTGCGCAAACTTTTCGCCAGTCCCACGCCTGATTAGAATGCCCTTATGACATCTATATTCCTCATTTTCAGTTATTTGACGCGCCTTTGCCGTCTGCTCCTAGATCCCCGAACGGCCAGAGGTTGAACGACTTCAGCATGTCGTATTGGTCTTTGTCCCTGAGCATTTTCGCCGTTTTTTCCGCTGGCCAAGGCGTCGCAAATCTCTCCGGCCGATCGGCCAGCCAGAACGCGGCCATGGCCATGATCGTTGCATCCTGCGCGAGCACGTCCGGCTTCACTTCTTCCAGCGAATCCGCCGCCGAATGATGCGTGTATTTATAGTCAGGCGAATCCTGATCGAGATTGATGCCGGGTAGTCCAGCCAGAATGAACGGGCCGGTGTCGGTGCCGAATTCGATTTTCTCTGTCACCTTGATTTCGCGGATGTTGGAAAGGGAATCAGCAAAAGGTTCAAAGTCGGCCACCAAGTCAGAGCGACCTCCGAGTTGAAATTCCTTGATGGGCCCCTGGCCGGCATCGAGCACGATGTTGCCAAGGTGATTCTTCATTTCGCCTTGATGCTGTTTCACATAGGCCAGTGAGCCGAGCAGACCTTGCTCTTCCCCCATGAACAACACGAAACGGATGGTGCGCCGCGGCCTCATGCCACTCTTGATGATCGCGTCGGCTGCGGCTAGCACGCTGGCGGAGCCAACTCCGTTGTCGGTGGTGCCTTCACTTAAATCCCAGGAATCAAGATGGGCGCCCACGACGACGACCTGCTCTGGAAATTCGTGACCCACGATTTCACCAACGACATTGGCGCTTTCCACCGGCCCGCTGAAAGAATTTTGCACGTTGATGCGCAGCCGCACAGGCTTTCCCGCAACCAGGTAGCGCTCGATCTGGCTCTGGTCCTCGCGCGTCATGGACACAACGGGTATGGAGAAATCAACGGCGAAACCAAGGATTCCCGTGTGGGTCAAGTGCAGGCCATCTTCTTTGAAGCCCGCCTGTCCACCGACTACCGCGGCGGCTCCGGCCTTGTGCGCGGCGTTCAGAAAATCTCCATATTGCGCCATGATGGCCCAGAAGTTTTTCCTGGGTGAACCCTGTGGATACATCAGGACAATCTTGCCTTTGAATTTTGATATGTGCTTGATCTCGTCGTCGAGATCGAAGAGATTCGCGGTGACCACGTCGGCTTCCACGCCGCCGGCAGGCGTTGAACCCGTCCAACCCATGGCGTCGATGCCAAGCGTGCGGTGTTGCGGCGAGATCATCTCCGCTGCTGCGCCTCCGCGGGCCCAGCCCTTCCACATGGTCCACTTTTCGTCGTGGACATTTTGCAGCCCGATGGCTTTCATTTTCGCCAGGCCCCAATCGACGGCCTGCTTCGATTGCGGAGAGCCGGTGACGCGCGCGCCAACCTCGTCGCTCAATTCGGTCAGGTAGTCGAACGCGCGGGAATCCATCATGCCTTGCCCCGCGATGCGTGCAAGAGCTGGCTTGGTGCCATCCTCCTCTGGACCTTTGGGCTTCATCACGTCGTTGGCCCAAGCTGAAGAGCTCCCAGCCGCAACCAGCAACGCCAACCCCAGCACGCGAATCTTCACGAGAATCTCCTTGGACTGCCAACAGGGCACGAACTTTTACTTTAGCACGCTCTGTTAGACGCACCAGCCGAGCGCGGGCTAGTTTGGAGTGCTGCGGCTTGCTGCCGCTTTTGTGGTTGCAACCCAGCGAAAGCCGATTCGACTCACGCCAACCGAAAGCTCGGCACGTCCTGGGCCGTGCTCAACGCGAAACGCCTCGATACTCGCAACTTTACCCTCACCATTCCTGCCCCTACACTTTCAACGTGACACTCTCCACGCGAATCACGAAATTTCTAGCGGTGCTTTGCCTCCTGCAGGCAGGTTTTTGGCCAGCCGCTGCCCAGGAACCGGCCGCGAAACCACCGGAAAAGCCCGTTGAGAAGCAAAAGCCGGCGGAGAAACCCGCACTTCCATTCCAGATTCAGCTGCTGGAGACGCACATCCGATTCGAAGCCAACGGTGATTCGCGCAAGGAAGTACACACGGTGGTGAAGCTGAACAACATTCTTGGCGCGCGAGAGTTTGCCCGGCTGGCTTTCGATTACAATCGCGCGTTTCAGCAACTGGAAATCCCGCAGGTACGAATCACGCACGCCAATGGCGGCACATCGGAAGTATTGCCAAGCGCGATCAGCGACGCGGCAAATCTCGCAGTTGAGAAATTCCCCGCGTACCAGGATGTGCGCGTCAAATCGGTACGTATCCTGGGCTTGCAAGAAGGCGATACCGTCGATTACCGCGTCATCACAACGACAACGCATCACCCGCTTGCGCCGGATTTCTGGCTGGAGCACAGCTTCGACCGCTCCGGCCAAGTGCTGAAAGAGCAATACGAACTGATTTTGCCGGCGTCGCGTCCGAGAACTGCAAGATCGCCATCGCCCGGCTTCCACTCCTGTCTCTAAAGAGGACCTCGGGATCTGGAGACGCGGCTGACTCACCTATCGTTGGACAAGAAGCTACCCCGCTCCGAAGGATCCCGCTTCTGTAACCGAACCAACGGATCCTCTTGGCGCAGCAGATATCGAGCATGTCGACCTGAACTGGCCTGAATTCCTCGCGATTCGACTGGCAGAATCAACTGCTGCCCGGATCCAAGCCGATCCTGGACTGATAAGCCACGAGGACTCCATGAAGGAGTTGGACCGTCAGCCTGAAGTCTCCGCCAAGGAGAGAGAAGATGCTCTCCTTGACGAGCGATTCAAAAACGCAGCTCGACCGCCTGGATCAAAGCGATCTACGACTTTGTGTCACGAGGAGTTGTTGACCGTTGATCTTCCGCTTGGAGCGACCGGTTTCCGACGCGCGCCCCGCGAGCGAGATCCTCAAATCCGCCTACGCCACCGCTGAAGACAGGTACGTACTATTTGCCGCGCTAGCCGCTGCGGCTGATCTTCGCGTGGTACCGGCCCTGACCGGGTTCTGCGATAGAAAGGCTCTAGCGACTCCAAGTGTCTTCAAGCAGATGCTCGTCATTGGTATACATCAATGAATGTCCGTATTGGCTCGACCCAGTCTAGAGGTGGCTCCGTTTGGAATGATCTCACCCGCGTCCAGGTAAGGGCGCTGCTTCTTCGGAGGAAGATTGTCGTTCTAAATTCACTGGGCCCACGTTGGGCAGACATTCCATACGCCCTCCCGTTCGCGGCTTCGCAGAAGGTGAGTGGTCGACGCGACGCTTGCACGAAAGCGGAGAGCTGACGCGCAAAAGTGAACTACACAATTCGCGGATACAACGAATTCTGCTGCGCATGGCGTTTCACCAGACGCCGAAGGAGAAGTGGAAAGACGTGGCGAGTCTGCTGGCGATTTCGGACGGCTTCCGGGGCCAGGTCACCAACGTTAAAGCGTCGAATCCGATGGCCACGAAGGAACCCTTCACCGTCGAATATGAACTGTCCCAACCGAAATTTGTTGATTGGTCGAAAAAGCCTGTGCGCATTCCCGCGCTGCTGCCGCAGATTGGATTGCCGGAGCCTCCGACAAAGCTGACCGAGGACGGAAAACCTTCCAACATCGAACTAGGCACTCCGTTGAATGTGGAAACGCAACTGACGCTGCACCTGCCGCCCGGAACGAAAGTTCAGACGCCGGCGGGGACTTCCGTCGCGCGAGATTACGCCACGTATGTGTCGAAATATTCGGTCACCGCGGAGACACTGACGGCTTCGCGTCACATCAACTTCTTATCACGTGAGGTTTCCGCCGAGCACTCCGTCGACTACAATGCGTTTGTGCATGCGGTGCAAAACGATCAAGCGCAACAAATGACGCTAGTTCCGGCAGCCAGTTCAGACAACGAGCCGAAGCATTGAGGAAGTTTTAAGTGAAAAAAAGGCCTACCACCGGAGTGGAAGGCCTTTGACTTAAAACTGATAACTTAAAACTAAGAACTGAACAACGAACTACTTGATTTCCATCACTTCTTTTTCCTTCAGCGCGGATAACTCCTCAATCTTCTTCGTTTCGGAGTGCGAAACTTTCTCCAGTTCATCGAGCGCGCGCTTCTGCTCGTCCTGGCTGATCTTCTTGTCTTTCTCCAGTTTGTCGATGGCTTCCTTAATGTCGCGGCGGATGTTGCGCACAGCGGTGCGATGATTTTCCAGCGCTTTGTGGATGTGCTTCACCAGTTCCTTGCGGCGCTCCTCGGTAGGCGAAGGGATCGGAACGCGAACCACTTTGCCATCCGTCGTGGGGTTCAATCCCAAGTCGGAAGAACGAATCGCTTTGTCGATTAGCGGCACAGCGCCGGGATCCCATGGCGTGATAACCAGCATGGAAGCGTCGGGAATCATGACGCTGCCCAGTTGATTTACCGGCATGGGAGTTCCGTGATAATCCACGCGCACATGATCGAGAATGGCGGCGTTGGCGCGACCCGTGCGCACACTGGCCAACTCCTTACGGAAGTCATCTACAGCTTTCTCCATGCGCGTTTTTGCCGCGGCCATGGCGTCCTTTGTGGTAGCAATCGTCGTAGTCATTTCTCTAACCTCAGGAATACAGTTTTAAGTTTTCCGTAATCAGTTATAAGTAAAACGAACGGCGCTCGCAACATTACATTGCGAAGTGCTGAAAGTTTGAACTCAAAACTTAGAACTTAAAACTGAGAACTGAAAACTACTTTGTCCGCTACGCCGGCGTCACCTTCGAACCGACGCTTTCCCCCAATACCGCGCGGCGAATATTTCCCGGCTTGTTCATGTTGAAAATGACGATGGGCATGCCATTGTCCATGCACAAGGAAATCGCGGTGGCATCCATCACTTTCAAGTTCTGGTGAAGCACCTCGCGGTATGTGATGGCCGCGAAAAACTTCGCATCACTTACCTTTTCCGGGTCCGCGTCGTAAATTCCATCCACGCGTGTAGCCTTCAGGATCACGTCAGCCTTGATCTCCATGGCACGCAGGGCAGCCGCGGTGTCAGTGGAAAAGTAAGGATTGCCGGTGCCTGCCGCGAAAATCACCACGCGCCCTTTTTCCAGGTGGCGTGTGGAACGGCGGCGGATGAACGGCTCGCACACCTGATGCATTTCGATGGCGCTTTGCACCCGCGTGTGCACATCCACTTTTTCCAGCGCGTCCTGCAGAGCCAGCGCGTTCAACACCGTGGCCAGCATGCCCATATAATCACCGGTGGCGCGATCGATCTCGAAACCTTTTTGCCGCGCGCCACGAAAAATATTTCCGCCGCCAACCATGATGGCGATCTGCACGCCCAGCTTGTGTACTTCGCGCAATTCTTTTGCGATGACGTGGATGGTCTCTCCGTCGATGCCAAATCCCTGCGGACCTTGCAGTGATTCACCGGAAAGCTTCAGCAAAATGCGATGATACGCTGGGCGGTTTTTTTCGCTCTTCTTCGCCAAGCTCGATCCCTTTGCCATGTGTCTCCATTCAACCGGAGCGAAACCCTGCCGATTGTAACAAACATACACCGCTCTGGCCTACGAGTAAGGCACTTTCAGCGAACTTTCTGTGACCCAAAATGGGAAACGCCCCGGTTGCCCGAGGCGCTTCGTCATCTAGTTTGTAGCGAGCGTTCAGTTATTCGCTGGTGCAGGCACCGGTTCCGGCGTTCCGGAGGCCGATGGACCGCCGCCTTCGCCAACCTTGAACCGCGCAAAGCGACGGATGGCGATATTTTCGCCCAGCTTGGAGATCGCCTGGGTAATCATCTCGCCGATGGTCTGCGTCTCGTCCTTAATGTAGTGCTGTTCGTAGAGGCAAGACTCCTCGTAGAACTTTTCCATTTTGCCGGTAACAATCTTCTGAATGACCTGTTCCGGTTTGCCGGTGGCGCGCGCCTGAGCGGTGTAAATCTCGCGTTCCTTGTCCAGCATTTCGGAGGTCACATCTTCGCGGCGCACGTAGCGCGGATCCACGGCGGCGATGTGCATGGCCACGTCGTGGCAAAGTTGTTTGAAAGCATCGGTACGCGCCACGAAATCGCTTTCGCAATTGATTTCCACGATCACGCCGATTTTTCCTCCGGCATGAATATAGTGTCCGATCAGACCCTCGGTGGCTTCGCGAGTGGCTTTCTTGGCGGCCGCGGCTTGGCCCTTCTTGCGCAGCACATCAATGGCTTTTTCGATGTCGCCATTGGTCTCGACAAGCGCGGCGCGGCAATCACTGAACCCCGCGTTGGTTCTCTCTCTGAGTTCCTTGACGAGCTTCGCTGGAATTTCCATGACTGGTTTAGATGTACTCATCCTTTTCTCTCTTGGTTCCTATTCTCGACACACTAGAAAAATGGCCCGGCGTTGATTTTGCGCACAGCGCCGGGCCTTTTGAATTTAGTACCCTTGCGCGGATTGGTTAGCGGCTTCCCTCATCGGGAGGCACGGTGGTTTCCGCAGGCTCTGCAACTTCCGCAGCGGCCGCTTCGGTACCTTCAACGAAGTCGCCTTCCTGCTTTTCGTACTGTTCGTAGGCGCTGGTGTCCACGTATTCGACGCCATCGATGTGCGCCTGGTCCGCGGCGGCCTTCTGGTCGGCTACCTGAGACTGCTCGTAAGCGGTGCGGCCTTCGGCAACGGCGTCGGCGATCTTGGTGGTAAACAAGCGAATGGCGCGCAACGCGTCATCATTGCCAGGAATAATCCAGTCAACCATATCCGGATCGCAATTGGTGTCCACAACGCTGACCACCGGAATGCCCATGCGGCGCGCTTCCTTCACCGCGATTTCTTCGGCGTTGGAATCCACCACAAACATGGCATCGGGCAGCTGCGCCATGTTCTCAATGCCTTCCAGGTTTTGGAACAGTCCCTTCATCTCGCGATCCAGCCGCGCGCGCTCTTTCTTGGAAAGCTGCAGCATGCGGCCGTCTTCCGCCATGGCCTTCAGCAGCTTCAGGCGCTTGATCGACTTCTGCAGGGTGGTCCAATTGGTCAAAGTGCCGCCCAGCCAGCGGTGATTCACGAAATAAGCACCGCAGCGCTTCGCCTCCTCGGCGATGGCTTCCTGAGCCTGACGCTTTGTACCGACAAACAAAACTGTTCTTCCGTGCGACGAGATCTCGCCCACGAAGCGGCTCGCTTCGCGGAACATCTTCAGGGTCTTCTGCAGGTCAATGATGTGGATGCCGTTGCGTTCCCCGAAAATATATTCCTTCATTTTGGGGTTCCAACGACGCGTCTGGTGACCGAAGTGAACGCCGGCCTCCAGCAGCTCCTTCATGGTGATTTCTACTGCCACTTTTCCTCCTAAGTAGATAGCTGTTTTTCGTGCCGTCCGGTGTCCTGGCTTGCAAGAAACCAGGCACTGTGACAGCGTCGCAACAGCCTCTTGCCGGCATCTTGCCGGCCGTGATCTTAGCGGCGCAACTTGCGCTGCGCCGCCAGAGCCCAAAGGACGGAGCGAACTCCGTCCAAACCTGCCGCTGCCAGTTCTTTACCGCTTGGTGAACTGGAAGCGCTTGCGCGCGCCCTTCTGGCCGTACTTCTTGCGTTCCTTCATACGGGAATCGCGCGTCAAAAATCCGTTTTTGCGGAGCGAGGGACGCAGCTCCGGGTTGAAGCGGCTGATGGCACGGGAAAGACCCATGCGCACCGCTCCGGACTGGCCACCCACGCCGCCACCCTTGGCGGTGCAGACGACGTCCACCTGATCGAGCAGGCTAGTGAACTTCAGCGGCTCGGTAGCATCGTGCTCCCAGGCATGATTGGGGAAATACTCTTTAGCGGTCCGGCCGTTCACCGTGAACTTGCCAGAGCCGGCGCGCAAGAACACGCGCGCAATGGATTCCTTGCGGCGACCCGTGCCGTGAAACCAAGTCTTATTGCCCGTTGCGGGCGTCTCGACAGTGCTCAATGCTCCTCCTCAAAACCCGTTTGGCGAGGCTTCGCCCCGCATTCATCGAACTTCACGTCGGGGTGTCTCCCTGCTAAGACACTACTTAGGGGGGAACAGCCTACGTGCGGAAAAACTCAAGTGCCCAGACCCAACCGGACGGCGCTTAAACCGCTACGGACTTGGGCTTTTGCCCTGCATGACGCGCCAAACCAGCGGCGTCGCGATACACGCGCAACTTCTTCGCGCGACGCGCACGCAGTTTGTTCTTCGGCAGCATGCCCAAAACCGCTTCGCGAACCATCCACTCAGGCTTCGATTCGCGAACACGCTTCGCCGGAACTTCCTTCAAGCCGCCCGGATAACCGCTGTGCGAATAGTAGACCTTCTGCTCGACCTTGTTTCCGGTCATGCGAATCTTGTCGGCGTTGATGACCACCACGTGGTCGCCCGAATCGAGATACGGCGTAAAGCTGGCCTTATCCTTGCCGATCAGCAAACGCGCCACTTTGGTGGCCAGGCGTCCCAACACCACGTTGGTTGCGTCCACAACAAACCACTGCGCGCCCACTTTCAGCGCTTCTGCTTCTGCTCCCTTGGCTACATACGTCCTCATTGCAACAGTCACACCTTTCCCTGTAAAGACAAAATCTAAGTCTAGGGGCTGCCCCGCATTTTGTCAACGAAGATCGCGCAGGGATTGGCTGAATCGGATTTCTTCTTAATCGTGATCAGCCACAATTCGATCGTCTCACCTTGGATACAGAAAGAACTCGACAACGCACTGGTCAAAGAGATCGAACGTCGCCGCGTGCATGTGTTCCCGGTCAAGATTGATGATGCCAGGGTCCCGGAGATCATTCGGGATAAGCGTCATGCGGATTTCTCTACATCGTACGAAACAGGTCTGAAGGAATTGTTGGAAGCAATCAAGGCACAAGGGGTGACCGATGGCAAAAGCCAAAGCTGACGAGAGTGCGGAGTCCCGCAGACCGCCCGGTCGACTCGGTGGAACGATTTTTCCCCGTGTGAAGCTCGACGATGCATTGGAGTTCGCGAAAACTCTAGCCCGGAAGACGCTGAGTGGGCCACAGCCGATCGAGACGGCCCTCGTGAGCGTGTTCAACAATAAAGGTCCACTAGGCGCAGTTCGGGCGTCGGCGTTGAAACAATTCGGACTCCTCGACGGCTCGGCCAAAAGTGGTGGATACACCGCTACACCACTCGCGCGTGGGATTGATGCCGCTCCAGCCGAAGACCGACCGGCCATGTGGCGTCTCGCGTTCCTGACCTCGAAAATTTTCGCGGAGATACACGACGCGCTCCAAGGCGACACCGTCACGAAAGCGCGGGTGCGCCAGATCGCCGTGACCAATGGCGTCCATGGCAGCAACGCGGATCTGTGCGTTGATCTGTTTGTCGAGGGTGCGATCAAGGCCGAGCTCGCCATGGCTGCGCCGGACGACAAATACGTCATCACGCCATCCACGGCAATCGCGCAAGCTCCCGCTGCGTCTCAGTCGGGCGAATCGGGAACGGGCGAGGAGGCCGAGACGTCAGCCCTCGCAACTGTACTGGCTCCTGCGGCACCTGCACCAGCGCCACTGAAACCACCGGCACCACCCCAACCGACGGTCGATGGTGCCAGTGCGAAGCAGCCTGGCGCACAGTTGCAACTCCACGTCGACTCGAGTAGCGATCCCGACAAGCTGCGAAAGCAGCTTGAGCTTTTGCGCGAATTTGGCCTGATCTAGTCCACCGCTTGGCTAGCGGGCATGATCATTTCTTGAAGGGAATAACTTCCCGTCTGGCCTGGAGTTTAGAAGATGCAGGCAGAGTGGTTATTCCTGGCGCAAGGCGATGATGGGGTCCACGCGGGTTGCGCGGCGCGCCGGGATGTAGCAAGCGAATAGCGCGACGCCGGCAAGAATCGCGGAGACGGACAGGAAGGTGATGGGATCGGTCGTGCCCACGTCGAAAAGCATGGAGCGGAAGAATCGCGTCATGATCGCGGCGCCGACCAGACCCGCAGCCAATCCGATTACCACGATGCGCATGCCTTCTCCTACAGCCATGCGCAGAATATCGAAGCGCTGGGCGCCGAGAGCGACGCGGATTCCGACTTCGTGGGTGCGCTGGCTGAAGGAGTAGGACATGACGCCATAAATGCCGATGGCGGCAAGCAGCAGCGCTACCGCGGCAAAAACGCCCAGAAGCTCGAGAGCAAAACGCCGGTCCGCGACGGAACGGGCAATGATTTGATCCATGGTGCTGATACTGTGCACCGGAACATTCAGATCGACGCTTTCCACCTCGCGCCGCACCGCCTGGCCGAGTTGTTCAGCGTCAAGCCTGCTGCGCAGGAAAACCACGGCGTTGACCGGCGCGAATTGGCCCAAGGCAACGTAAATATGAGGCACACTGGGGGCCTCGAATCCATCGGACTTGATATCGCCGGCGATGCCGACAATCGTCAACCCCTGCAAACCTGGCCCAAATGAAAATTTCAGTTCTTGTCCGATGGGATTCTGATCCGGCCAATAGCGGCGCGCGAGGGTCTGGTCGATCACCGCGACGGGTTTGGTTTCGTAAGTATCGAAGTCGGTGAAATTTCGTCCGGAGAGCAAAGGAACTTCCATGGTGCGGAAATATTCCTTGTCGACCACAGCGATGTCGGCAACCGGGCCGTGCTCCGATTCAGTTGGGCGCCCTTGGATGGTAAAGGGGGAGTAGTTCCTGCCGGAATTCATGGGCAAAGTGTCGTTCCCGGAAATGGATGCACGCTCCACACCGGGCAGGGCAGACACGCGGCGAGAAAGCTTCAGAAGAAAGTCAGCGCGCTTCTCTTCGACGCTGTAAGGGTCATTGGCCGGATTGTTGGAAATCGGAATCCAAATTTGCACGGTACTCAAATGGCTAGGATTGAATCCCGGATGCACTTCGAGCACCCTCCAGAAACTGCGAAGCAGAAGCCCCGCGCCCGCAAGCAGAACAATCGAGAGAGCGACCTCCGACACGACAAGAAGCCGCGAAACTCGCGTGTGGCGTCTGGCGACGCCCGAGCCGCGGCCGCCCTCGCGCAGATTCTCAAGCTGGTCAGGATTTGCGGCTTGGAATGCGGGAGCCAGGCCGAAGAGAACGCCAGTGAGTATGGAAATCAGGAACGCGAACAACAGCACGCCGGTGCTGACATCAACTTCGTTGAGTCGAGGAATATCCGCAGGCGCCAAGGTCAGGATGGCATTCTTCAAGAAGAGGACGGTGAGCATGGCGACGACGCCGGAAATCAGCGACAGCAACGTGCTCTCGGTCAAGAGTTGGCGCGCCAGACGTGCGCGGCCAGCACCCATGGTCACCCGAATGGCAATCTCGCGGCGTCGCCCGGACGAGCGCGCTAGAAGAAGGTTGGCAATGTTTACACACGCGATCAGCAGGACGAATCCCACCGCGCCGAAAAGGATGAACAATTCTGTGCGCTGCGAGCCAACCAAGTCTTCTTTCAAAGGAACGATCCGCAGGGCCCATTTGGCGGCAGCGGGGTAGTCGGCAGGATATTCGCGGCTGAGCTGTGCAACATAGGCATCGAGGCGTGCTTGCGCCTGCGCAACAGTCAGACCGGGCTTCAAGCGCGCAATTGCGGCCGGAATCATTCGCTGCGACCTGACAGCCGGAGCGGGAAACGGAGCGCCATTGAAACCGGCAGCGAGCCAGACATCCACGTCGGTATTCAGGGTGCGGCCGGGATGACGAAAGCCTGGCGGCATCACCCCGACAATCGTGTACATATCACTATCGAGGCGCATTTTCCGTCCGACGATGTTGGGATCGGACGCGAAATTGTGGCGCCAAAAGGCGTCGCTGATCACGACAGGCTCAAGGAATCCCGGCACAGCGTCCTGCGGCGTGTAGACACGACCGAGTTGCGGTTTGGCGCCCAGCAACGCGAAGTAATCGGGGCTCGTTACCAGGCCTTCGGCACGCACCGTCCGCTCTCCGCCGCCGACTGCTGAATTACTTGGCGCCACTGCCGAAACATTCTGAAAAATGCCCGAGCGACTCTGTAAATCCCAAAGCTCCGGCACAGACATGCCGACGTCCGGGTCGTTGGGGCCACGAAGATCGTCGAAGACGCGCACGAGTTGTTCAGGATGCGGAAAAGGTAATGGCCGCAGTACAACGGCGTAGACGACGCTGAAGATGGCAACGTTGGCGCCAATGCCGAGCGCCAGAGTCAGCACCGCAACAATCGTAAACGCGGGGCATTTGCGTAACATTCGGAGGGCGTAGCGCAAGTCCTGGGCGAATGAGAGCACGGGTGCCTCCCTAGGGCGCGTCTTGGGTTCGGGCAGACGCGATTGTCGGTATTGCTATATGGACGACTGAGCCGCTTGCTTGTTAGCAGCAGCTTGAGCCGAGCGGCCAACTCGGATCGGCAGAGTAGTCCGAGCAGGCACGGTTGCTGCGGCAGAGTAACTCGCGATTCAGCACTTCTTCACGTGGCGCTTGGCGTTCCTGAACCCGACTGAGATTTCTCTTCAGCTTTTTGTTCGCGCGTCCACGGCAGAAAGCGCTGCGTTTGCCACACCTTCTTCAGCCAGGGATAGGCGAAGGTAGTGAGTAAGATGACGCATATCCACAGGAATCCGTTCATAACCGTTGCGCCTTGCCGTGTGGTTGGCGTGGGCACACCGGAGAGCGGTAATTGAAGTTTCGCGACGAGATTTTCCGCCAGCGCCCAACAGGCTTTGGGCAACGTGGTGAAGTTCTGGTTCAAACCGCCTTCCAGCGCCTGCAGCCATGCGCCAACGATCATCCAGATGAACACAGACGCAAGTACCAGCAGCGTAGTGCGCGTGTACTTGCGGACAAACCTGCGGCCCCGCGGATGCAACAGGCCCCCCGCGCAAATAACAAGGAGAACTGAGAGGATCAACATGCGGGTGGCCGCCTCTTTTCGGATCGGAAATTTCCAGAGAGACTGCCTGGCGTTCATGTCAACATGATCCAGCAGTGGTTGCCGAACGCGCGTGCCCAGCAGCGTCAGCGCCGACGGCTCGACCACCTGCCGTGCAGCCTGACTTGGAGCAGGCGATTCGCCATTGGCATCGATGCCGGCCTCATAATCCCCTGCCAATACGCGTTGCAGATGCGTTTCAAGATCGCTCTGACCATTCTTCAGCAAATCCGCCAACGTTGCGATGTCGTCGCCATCGACGCCATCGCGGGTAAGCAGCAGGGCCTCGACGCCAACGGTGAACAGCCCCGATCGCAATTCCCGATAGTCCATGTTTTGCAGAGAGGTCTCGATGTACATGCCGTTGCTGACGAGCAGGTCCATCGACTGTTGATCCAATCCGAGAAGCCGTATTTCGAGGGTTTTGTTCGCCAGTGTGTCGGCGATGTCTCTTATCGGCGCGATCGAGGTGCGGAAGACGGCATCCAATTCCCCATTTCGGAGTCGCTGCCGCGCCATTTCGAACGTCATCGAGGGGTCTTCAAACTCCAGGCTTTTCGCTTGCTCGCGAGTCTTTCCCGAGGCTTGCAGCACCAGCAATGCGGAGAGGTGACTTCCGCTGTTCGTTGCCCCCATCCATACGCTCTTTGGACGCTGCAGACCAGCAGGAGAAGTTACATAGAGGTGGGGCCGCACCAGGATTTGCACTTTCTCGGCGAATAACGGAGCGATCAGCTTGATGGTGGAACGCTTGTCAAATGGTTCTTCAGCAAACCAGGCCAGATGAGCGGCGTCGCTTTGTACCAGAGCAAAATCCGCTTTGCCGGTCTCGAGCGCTCGAATATTGTCAACCGAACCATTGGAGGTGCGGCAAGCGATTTTCAAGCCTTTGTGCGAAGCGGCGATGGCCAGGGCCCGACCGACCTGCGCGTAGTATTCGCCCTTCGGGCCAGTGAAAAGTTTATAAGAACCGGGAGCGTCATCTTTAGGGCTGTTGGTGCACGGGCCATCCTGGGCCCGCAGTGCCGGCGTTCCCAAAATACCGAAGAGAACCACGAGATATAGAAACGCGTTCAATTTAATCGCCGGCTAATATCTGGAGGACAGCGTCACTCGCGCGCCACGCTGATGTCGGAGGAATATAGCGAAAGGGTTAGCGGCCCGCAAGCAGCTTATTCGGCGGAACGCGAATGATCATCGAGAGGTGATCCCCCGAATACTGTCCGGCAATGTAGTCGTGGGAATTTGCTTTTCCCCGTTGCCGGGAGCGGAATCCTTCATTAAGATAGCGGCAGATTGAGGCGGGGTGTTTCGCGTGTGTCCCTCGACATCGCGCAACGCCCGTCCGTTGCAAGGAGTTTCCATGATGCTCAGCCGGTTTTCGCGTATTGCTCTGACTCTATTTGCTGGCGCAGTGATTTGTGGTTCCACGTGGTCGCAGGATGCCGCGACGGCACCCGCGCCTGCGGCAGCCGCCGGACCGAAAAAGCGCGTTGCGGTAATGAATTTTGATTACGGCACGGTGAAGACGACCGTGGCGCAAATCTTTGGCTCCGATCAGGACGTCGGCAAAGGTATTTCCGATCTGCTGGTCCAGAAACTTGTGCAGGATGGCAAATACTCGGTGATCGAGCGGAACGCACTCGACAAGATCCTCGCTGAGCAGAATTTCTCTAACAGCGACCGCGCGGACTCCGCAACCGCCGCGAAGATCGGAAAGATCCTTGGCATCGACTGCATCATCATTGGCTCGATCACGCAGTTTGGCCGCGACGACCAACACACCAATGTGGGCGGCGGCGGATACGGCTTGGGGAGATTCGGGATCGGCGGCGTGGGCACCAGCAAAGCGAAAGCGGTGGTGGGAGTGAGCGCGCGTATGATTAACACCTCGACCGGCGAAATCCTCGTAGCCGTTACCGGCACCGGCGAATCCACGCGCTCCAGCACTGCGCTACTGGGCGGCGGGGGCGGCTGGAGCGGAGGGGGCGGCGGCAGCCTCGATATGGGCAGCAGCAATTTCTCCAACACGATCCTTGGCGAAGCGGTTCACAAGGCTGTCGACGACACCGGCGCACAGCTGGACGCCTCCGTTGACAAAATCCCCACCGTAAAAATGGAAATCAGCGGCCTGGTCGCGGACGTTTCGGGCAACACCCTGATCATCAACGTGGGCAAAAAATCCGGCGTGCACGTTGGCGATAAGCTGATCGTTACGCGGCAGGTGCGCACCGTGAAGGATCCTGCGACGGGAAAGGTCATCAAGTCCGTGGAAGACAAAGTCGGCGAAGCTACGGTTACGGAAGCGGACAACGACTCCGCCACGGTCACATACAGCGGATCCGGCCCAGCCAAGGTCGGCGACGTGGTGAAAAATCCGTAATGTCTTAACAAATTGCTATAACTTCGCGGGCCCGCAAGAACGTTTGCGGGCTCGCTTGTATTTTAGCGGTCTCTATTTGGTGTATTCTTTCCCTCACCGACCTATTCACCGGAGGTTTCCATGACGGCTGAATTCACTCCCGGACAACACATTGGCGACTATGAGATTCTTTCGATTCTTGGCGCCGGCGGAATGGGAAAAGTCTATAAAGTCCGCAATGTGATTTCCGATCGCATCGAGGCCATGAAGATTCTGTTGCCCGATTTGCACTCGAATCAAAGTCTCGCCGATCGCTTCCTGCGTGAAATCCGCCTGCTGGCCACGTTGAACCATCCGAATATCGCGGCGTTGCGCACCGCGCTGACGCACGAAAATCAATTGGTGATGATCATGGAATTTGTGGAAGGCGAAACGCTGTCGAACCGCATCGCGCGCGCGCCGATCTCCACCTCGGAAGCAGTGAACTATGCCGACCAGGTTCTTTCGGCCCTCAGCTACGCGCACAAGCAGAACATCATCCATCGGGACATCAAGCCGGCGAACATGATGCTGACGCCGCAAGGAGTTGTGAAGCTGATGGACTTCGGCATCGCGCGCTCGTCCACCGATGGCACGCTGACTTCCACCGGCACCACACTGGGATCGCTGAACTATATGCCACCGGAGCAAGTGCGCGGTGAATCGGCCGACGCGCGCTCGGACATCTACTCGTTCGGCATTTCGCTTTACGAATTGTTGACCGGCAAATTGCCGTTCCACAGCGATTCGCAATACTCGCTGATGACCGCGCATCTGAATGAAGTGCCCGCGCCTCCGATTACTTTGCGCGACGATCTTCCCGCTTCGCTGAACGAAATTATTATGATGGCGATGGCCAAGGATCCGGCGGAGCGATTCCAGTCCGCGGACGCGTTTCGTGCAGCACTGAAAAGTGTTCCGGTGTCTCCGCTGCCATTTGCCGGCACCACGGTTACACCGACTCCGAAACCGGGGACGACGCCGAAACCTTCGTCGGCCACCACTCTGGTGGAAACGCCATTGCCGCCGCGCATCTCGACGGTCGCGGCGCCGCCACGTACGCCCGCGCCAGTGCCCACGCCGGCGTCAGTCGCGTCCGCATCCGCAACGGCATCCCCGCAGGTTCCGCCTCCCGTTGCGGTGCGGCCCTCAGGTTCTGGCCGCGGTGTGTGGCTGGCACTTGGCGCTGTATTGGGTGTAGGCGTTCTGATTGCCGCCGGCATCTACATCCCGCGGCACATGGGCACGCACGCCGATCCAAACAAGGCAGCGTTTCCTGCGAGCACCAACTCGAACGCCAACAACGCTGCTGCGACGACTCCTGCCGCACCGGATGCGCCCGCGGTTTCGCTGCAGAGCGACCAGGGAAGCATCAAGGTAGGCGAGGATGGAAGCGTCTCGATGGCTTCGCCGAAGGGCAACATCCAGGTGGACGCGAAGACAGGTTCGGTGAAAATGAGCGGTAAGGATGGATCGCTTGGCGTGCTGCCACCACGGACTCCAGGGGCTGGCGCGGCAAATGGCAATCCCAAGCCGTCCCGCGACACAGCCGCACAGCAAGATGTTGCGCCCGCAACGCCCCCAGGACCCTCACCGGAAGAATTGGCCAAACTGGAAGATGAAGCCGACAAACTGAATGTTCGGGCCGCAGCCGCTTCACAAAGCGTTGATACCTTGCGCAAGCAACAAATCGCCGCCGGATTTAACTTGCGTGCCGATATCGCTTCATCGCAAGAGCGTATGCAGTTGTATCTCTCCAAAGGCGATGCCGCACTGAAAGCTCAGGATACTGCCAACGCGCAAAAGTATTTTGATCTTGCGGACAAGGAACTCGATAAGCTCGAAAAATTCCTGGGGCACTAACCTACATTCGTAAATAGAAAAGCGGGCAACCGGCTCCGTCAGCGCATTGTCCGATCCGATTGCCCGCACTCGCTATTTTTTCGTATTAGTCCAGCACGTGGATATTTTTCTTGTCGCAAATCTCCTTTAGCACTTTCGGCCACACGCTTACCGTGACTTCGCCAAGGTGCGCTTTCCTGAGCAGCAGCATCATGGTGCGTGCCTGTCCGATTCCTCCGCCGATGCTCAACGGGATTTCGTTCTTCATGATTCCCTGGTGGTACGGGAATTTCAGGAAGTCTGTCTGGCCGGACATTTCCAGTTGTTTCTTCAGCGAGTCGGCGTTCACCCGGATGCCCATGGAGGTAAGTTCGTGGCGCCGGCGTGTGACGTGGTTCCACACCAGGATGTCGCCGTTCAGGCCGTGCAGCTTCTTGCCGTCGGCTGCCGTTGTCTCCGTCACCCAATCATCGTAATCGGCGGCGCGCATCTCGTGCGGATACCCATCATCCAGGGGATAGCCGATGCCGACGATGAACAGCGCCGGGCACTCCTGAAGAATGGCGGTCTCGCGTTGTTTGCGCGGCAGGTCTGGATACAGTTTCAGCAAATCCTCGGCATGGAGGAAGGTGAGCTTGTCCGGCAGATTGGGATATTTTTTTGCGCGCAGATCCGGGAACAGTTCCTGCGCATAGCGTTCCGCATCCACCAACACTTTCCAGATTTTGCCGACAATTTCCTTCAGGAAATTCAGGTTGCGCTCGGCCGGGGAAATCGCGCGTTCCCAATCCCACTGGTCCACATACACGCTGTGATCATGGTCCAGGAAATAGTCTTTGCGAACGGCGCGCATATCGGTGCACAGTCCTTCGCCGACCCTCATGCCAAACTGTTTCAGTGCGGTTCTCTTCCACTTGGTGGCCGCCTGCACGATCTGAGCGTCAACGGCGTGTTTGTTGTGATCATTAATGATGTGGAACTGAATGGGCGTGCGGGAACCATCGCGGTCCAGCATATCGTTCACGCCGCTCTCCACATCGACGATCAGCGGCACCGTCACCATGATCAGATTCAATTCCTTGCAAAGGTTGTCCTCGATGAATCGCTTTACCGCGAAAATCGCCTTTTGCGTTTCCCGCCGCGTCAATGCGCTGCTGTAATCGTTCGGCAGGACTTTTTCAAGCTGCGTGTAATTGCCGATGCCCGGACCAGCCAGGTCGGCCACTTTGCTGTTCGCCATAAACCACACCTCCACTGCAGCGACAGTGGGGCTTGAGGGCGCCAGGAGCCAGTGCATTCCGCACGGAAGTGCGTGACGCTCGTCACAGCAGCCCCGCGCCCCATGCTTTCTAATGGCCTTGCTCTCCGGTCAGCCTCGTACGTCGGCATCCTTCCGGCTACTTAGCTTTTGTATAACTCACGCAGTTTCTCAGGAGGATTAACTTATGGGCACGATTACGCTTACTCCGCAAGTGACGAAAGCTCCAGCGGAGTACGTCAAGGATGTACTGACTTCCGTTCGCGCAAAGAATCCCGCCGAACCCGAGTTTCATCAGGCAGTGCAAGAAGTGTTCGATTCACTGATTCCCGTGATTGGCAAGCACCCCGAATATCAGAAAGCGCGGATTCTGGAACGCGTTGTGGAACCAGAACGCGTATTGATGTTCCGTGTGCCGTGGTTCGACGATCAGGGCAACGTTCAGATCAATCGCGGATTCCGCATCGAGATGAACAGCGCCATTGGCCCGTACAAAGGCGGCCTGCGCTTCCATCCATCCGTCAACCTGGGCATCCTGAAGTTCCTGGCCTTCGAACAGGTTTTCAAGAACTCCCTCACCACCCTACCCATGGGCGGCGGCAAGGGCGGCTCGGATTTCGACCCCAAGGGCAAGAGTGACAACGAAGTCATGCGCTTCTGCCAGAGCTTCATGACCGAACTTTCCCGCCACATCGGGCCAGACACCGACGTGCCTGCGGGTGACATCGGCGTGGGCGGGCGCGAAATCGGATTCCTGTTCGGCCAATACAAGCGGCTCCGCAACGAATTCACCGGCGTGTTGACCGGCAAGGGCTTGAACTGGGGCGGCTCGCTGATTCGTCCGGAAGCGACCGGCTACGGCTGCGTGTACTATGCCGTGGAAATGCTGAAGACGCGCAAGGAAACCCTGGACGGCAAGCGCTGCCTGGTTTCCGGCAGCGGCAACGTTTCGCAATACACCGTCGAGAAGTTGCTCGACTTCGGAGCCAAGCCCATCGCGGTCTCCGATTCCAACGGAATCATTCACGACCCCGAAGGCATCACTCGCGAAAAGCTGGCATGGCTGATGGAACTGAAGAACCTCCGCCGCGGCCGCATTCGCGAATATGCCGATCACTTCAAGAGCGCGAAGTTCATCGCTGCGGACCCCAAGCTCGACCACAACCCGCTTTGGACCATCAAGGCCGATTGCGCGTTCCCGAGTGCCACGCAGAATGAAATCAACGCCAAGGACGCCGCCACGCTGGTGATGAACGGATGCAAACTGGTCGCCGAAGGCGCCAACATGCCCAGCACACTCGATGCAACCAAGCTGTTCCTGGAAGCGAAGATCCTCTATGGTCCGGCAAAGGCTGCCAATGCCGGCGGCGTGGCCACCAGCGGATTGGAAATGAGCCAGAACAGCATGCGTATCGGATGGACACGCGAAGAAGTGGACGATCGTCTGCACAAGATCATGATCGCCATTCACAAGGCCTGCTTCGAAACCGCCGAAAAGTACGGCACTCCCGGCAATCTGGTGAACGGCGCCAATATCGCCGGCTTCCTGAAGGTCGCCGATTCCATGCTTGATCAAGGGCTCGTCTAGTTCGTTAGACGATGTTGTGAGAGGCGGCGGGGTGCGTTCCTTTCATCCCGCCGTCTTTCTTATATAGTCAGCTCAGTCGATGAATACCACCGGCCAAAATCGTACTTCTCCCGACGCTGAACTCCTCTTTGAGGGCTTCGACCATCTGATGCCCTTCCGCGTCCAGGACATTCTGCTGGTTTCGAGCTTCTACGACTCTTTCATACTGAAGGAAGATGGGCGCCTGAATGAATTGTTGATTGGCGAATCGCTGGACCTGCATCTTCAGCAAATCCCGCGCATCACGCATGTTTCCAGTTGCTGGGAAGCATTGGCACTGGCGCGCTCCGAGCCGCGCTTCAATTTGATTGTCACGAATCTTGCAGTCGGCGAAATGGATGCGGCGCAACTGGCGCGGGAGATCAAATCCGCGGGTCTGAACGTGCCGGTGGTGGTGCTGGCTTACGACTATCGCGAAGTAAAACAATTCCTGGCACGCAATCCGGTCACGGATATCGAGCGGATTTTCTTGTGGCAAGGCAGCGCGCGCGTACTGATCGCCATCGTCAAATACATAGAAGACAAACGTAATGTGGAGCACGACACTTCCATCATGGGTGTTCCAGTGGTGCTGCTGGTGGAAGACAATATCCGCTACTACTCGTCGTTTCTGCCGGTGATCTATACCGAACTGATTTCGCAGACGCGCCGCGTGATTCAGGAAGGATTCAACCTGGCGCACAAACTGGTGCGCATGCGGGCGCGGCCAAAGATCCTGCTCACGTCGAACTTCGAAGAAGCCTACGCACTCGCTGAGCGTTATCGCAGTAATCTGCTCGGTCTCGTTTCCGACGTGGAATTCCCGCATGGCGGCATCGTGAGTCCGGAGGCGGGATTCCAGCTTGCGCGCAGCGTGCGCACCCTGGTGCCGGACCTGCCGGTGGTACTGCAAAGCAGCCGCACCCAGTTCCGCTCGCAGGCTCACGCCGAAGGTTTTTCGTTCCTGCGCAAACGGTCGCCCACGTTTCTGCGAGATTTGCGTCGACTGTTGACGCAACAGTTTGCGTTTGGGGACTTCGTATTTCGCACTGCCGATGGAGCGGAAGTAGCGCGCGCTACGGATCTAAATTCGCTGGAGGAACTACTGCACACCGTGCCCGCGGAGAGCATCGGCTTCCATGGCCAGCGCAATCACTTCTCGCACTGGCTGATGGCGCGTACGGAGTTTGCGCTGTCGCAGAAGCTTCGTCCGCGTAAGGTGACGGACTTTCCCAGCATTGAGGGCCTGCGGCAGAACCTGATCGAATCGATTGGCGAATACCGCCGGGAGCAGAGCGACATTCTGATCGGCGATTTCAAGCCCGCGGCCTTCCAGTCGGGCGGCTCCTATTTTCTGCGCCTTGGCGCGGGATCACTGGGAGGAAAGGCGCGCGGTCTGGCCTTTATTCGCCACATGCTGCACAAGCGCCGCATTGTGCGCCGCTTCCCGGATGTTTACGTTTCCGTTCCTCCTGCCGTCGTAATCGCCACGGATTCTTTCGACCGCTTCCTGGCGGAGAACAATCTGGTCGACTTCGCCATAAACGCCGAAGACGATTCCGAAATTCAGCAGCGTTTCCTGGCCGCGCATCTTCCCGCCGGCCTTTTTGCGGATTTGAAATCCTTTCTGGCCGGCGCGCGATTCCCGCTGGCCGTGCGCTCTTCTAGTTTGCTGGAGGACTCGCAGTATCAGCCGTTCACGGGCGTGTACGAGACTTTCATGCTCGCCAATCAAAACGCCGACGATTCGTTGCGCCTGGCGCAGCTCACGGACGCCATCAAGCTGGTTTACGCTTCCACGTTCAGCCGCCACGCTAAAGCCTATGTGCGCGCCACGCCATTCCGCCTGGAAGAAGAAAAAATGGCGGTGATTCTTCAGCAGGTGGTGGGCGCGTTTCATGGCCCGCGGTTTTATCCCGATTTTTCCGGGGTCGCGCGGTCGCGCAATTTTTATCCCATTCCGCCGATGAATTTCGAAGATGGAATTGCTGCCGTGGCGCTTGGCTTGGGGCGCGCGGTGGTCGATGGAGGAAAGTGCCTGACATTTTGCCCGCGGCATCCGGCCAGCCTGCTGCAATTCTCCAACATTGAAGACACGCTTTCGGAATCGCAGGCGGATTTTTGGGCGCTGTCGGTAAATCACGACGGCCCGCAAAGTTCTCCTCCTGGCCTGCGCGAAGTGCGATTCACGCTGGACGTCGCTGAAGCAGATGGCACGCTCGCGTCTGTCGGCTCAACTTATTCGCAGGACAACGACGCGATTTACGATGGCCTGGGCCGCCCGGGCATGCGGCTTGTCACCTTTGCACCCATGCTGAAGTACGGCGCTTTCCCGCTGGCCGCTCTTCTGGATCACCTGATTAAACAAGGGGAAGATTCCTTTGGCCAGCCGGTGGAAATCGAATTTGCGGTGCGGCTGGCGCGCGAACCGGCGGAGATTTCTGAATTCGGTTTTTTGCAGATTCGGCCGCTGGTGCTTTCGCGCGAGACGGAACAGCTGCGCATGGACAACGTCGATCCGGAACGGCTGGTAGCGCAGAGCACCAAGGTCCTTGGCAATGGCCGTATCGCGAATCTTTGCGACGTGGTAGTAGTGGACTCGCAGCGATTCGAGCGCGGGCACAGCCAGGAAGTGGCGCGACTGGTGGCGTACTTCAACTCGAAACTCGCCAGCGAAAATCGACCTTACCTGCTGGTTGGAGTTGGCCGGTGGGGCTCGAATGAACCGTGGCTCGGCATTCCCGTGGAGTGGGACGAAATTTCCGGCGCGCGCGTAATCGTTGAGGCGGGCTTCCGCGACTTTCGCGTCACGCCCTCGCAAGGCAGCCATTTCTTCCAGAACCTTACGGCGTTCCAGGTGGGATATTTCACCGTCAATCCCGATCTCGGCGAAGGTTCGGTGGACTGGAAATGGTTGTCGGCGCAACCTTGCGTGGAAGAACGCGGCTGCGTGCGGCATCTGCGCTTCAGCGATCCCCTGCTGGTACTGATGAACGGGCGGTCCAGCCAAGGGATGATTTTCAAGCCCAATTCGACCCCGGACGGAGCACCTGGGGGGTGATTACTCTCCGGACATTTAGCTATTGCACGCGGCACAATTCCACGTCAGACTCTCCGAAGTAACCGGCCGGTCCCCCCGGGCGACCTTGTAGCGCAATGGTTTGATGACGCTGCATCTTCCAATTCGGGGCGTGAGCTTGCTGCGGCCAGGAGCAGTCCTCTTCTGTCTGCTGGCGCCGTTGTCCCTTCACCCAAATTTGTTTGCGCAAGATCAAGATGTCGCCGAAGCCGCGCGTCAGCAACAAGCACACAAATCGCAACAGCCGGCAACGCCGCGCCATGTCTACACCGACGAAGACTTGAAGCGTTCGCAAATCCTTACACCGGCAGACAAAAAGCTGGCTGAAGCGCATCGCAAGGAATCGCCTGCGCCGGCAACCAAGAATCCCCCAGCTATCGATGTGACGAATCCGTTGCCTGAATCGTTGGGCGAAGTTGCGCGGCGGTATCGCAAAGAAAAAATTGAGCGTGAAACGGAAGCTACTGCGGCAAAACAAAAGAAGGCGCCTGCGCCCTTTCGAATTGAACTCCCCTCCACAACATTTGCCGAGCCCAGGCGCCCGGTTGCTCCGCTGCGTGCGCCTTCCACTGCGGCGCGGCCTGTGCCCGTGGTGCCTTCGCCTGCGCCCGCACACCGGCCTGCGGCGCCGCCGTCTCGCGTTTCACCATTTTCACCTCGTCCGGCGATGCCGTCTTATCCGTCGGCCGCGGCGAACGTAAATCCGTCGACGCTAGTGCCCAGTCGAGAATTCCAACAGCTTAAGGTGCAGCCGGGCGACTCGTTGTGGAGAATGGCTCGCCGCTACCTGGGGGATGGCGCGCGCTGGCAGGAACTTCTTTCTCTAAACCCCGGTCTCGCCACGCACCCGGACGCTCTCGCGGCTGGCAGCACGGTGATCGTCCCGGCGGCGGCATCGAAAGCGGTGCACGGCTCGCTGTCAGTGATTACAGTTCAGGCTGGCGATAGTCTGTGGTCTCTCGCGCGGGTTCATCTTGGTCGTGGCGCCGATTGGCCGCGACTTGCTCACGCCAATCCGCAGGTCTCCGACTATCTGCATTTGCAGGTCGGCTCGCAACTGCAACTCCCACCAGAGTAGGCGCAGCTCCTCCCGCGTCGATCGTGCATGCAAAAATGCCCGCGCTATGTTTAGGAAGACTCACTCGTAACGCAATGCGACTATGGGATCGACCCTGGCGGCGCGGCGGGCGGGCACGTATGCTGCCAGCAAGGCCAGTGCGACCATTCCCACCGAAGCAAACACGACTGGCGCGGCATTCGCGGCCGGCAGGTCAGCGATCAGCGCTGCCGCGAAACGTTTGCCCCAAAATGCCAGAGGTATACCAATGATCAGTCCGGCGCAGACCATGACCAAAGCCTCGCTGAGCACCATACGTGTGACCGTGCCGCTTGTCGCGCCCAGTGCCATACGAATGCCAATTTCGTTGATGCGGCGCGCAACGGCATAAGCCAGCAGTCCGTACAGGCCAATGGCCGCGAGTACGGCACCCAGCGCGCCGAACCATCCGGAGAGCAGCGCGATCAGCCGCTCGGGAACAATGGTCTCGTCTACCTGGTCGGTCATGGTCCTGACATTCTTGATCGCTACGGTTTTCAGCGCGGAATGCACGGTACGAATTACCTGAGGAGCCACGGCGTCGGGATCAATGTTGGTCCTGAGCACAAAACGCGAACCGGGCGAAGGCTCCTGGAACATATTGAAATAAATTGTGCGATACGTAGGCTCGCGAATTTCGTAGAGTTTCGAATCGCCGACAACGCCGATGATCTCGTAGCGCTGGTCATCGCCTTCGAAGGAAACGCTCTCGCCGAGCGGACTGCGGTCGCCGAAATAGTAGCGCGCCATAGTCCGATTGAAACTCGGCGTTGCGAAAACAATTGTCGAAGCCAACGCATGATTCACCTGCCGCAAAGCGCTGTTCCTGCGCTTGCACATTTGTTCGCGGCCATCACTCGTACCGTAGCGCAACCATGGGGTCCACGCGCATCGCGCGGCGCGTGGGAACGTAACACGCCAACAATGTGACCGCGGCCATCACCACGGCTACACCGATAAAAGTGATGGGATCGAGCGGACTGACACCGTATAGTTCGCTGGACATCAAACGCGTAATAAATAACGCACCAATCAGCCCAACAGCAATGCCGGCCAACGAGAATTTCGCGCCTTCTTTCATGATCAGAATCAGCACGTCGCGGCGCTGCGCTCCAAGAGCAATGCGCAAGCCAATCTCGCGAGTGCGTTGCGCGACCAGAAAAGAAAGCACGCCATAGATGCCGATGATGCCCAACAGCAAAGCCACTACGGCGAAGGCCACAAAAAGAGATGTGGTGGATGCCGGCGCTGAGACCGCTCCCGACATGACCGCGCCCATGGTCTGCACCTCGCTGACGGGAACCTCGTGGTTCAGAGCCGCCACCCTTTCGCGCAGCAGCGCCGCTATTTGCGACTCATCCGAAGCCGTGCGAATGGCGATGGTCATTTCGGAGGGCACGCGTTTATCTTCGAGCGTCGCGGCGGCATTGTATGGCACGTAAGCCGTGCCTTGTATCCACTTCGGTGCGTTGCTTTGAAGGTCGTAGGCACGAACATCGGAAATAACACCGACAATGGTGCGCCAGTCGCTGTCATCCAGCAGACGAATGTGCTTCCCTAGCGCACTTTGATTGGGCCAATAACGCCGCGCGGTTTCCGCAGTGATCACAGCCACCGGCGCGCCGGAAATATCGGCGTCGGTGAATCCGCGGCCTGCGAGCACAGGAATGCCCATCACGCGAAAATAATCGGAAGTCACAATGTTCAACCAGAACAGGGGAGCGGTTTCACCGGACGGATCGACGTGGTCCTCTATATTCAGCGAGCGCTTCGTTACCCGCCCTCCCAACGGAAGCGTGTTCACGATTGCCGCTCCAGTCACTCCCGGAAACGACTGAACCTGATCGAGCACGCTGCGATAAAAAGACAAGCACCGCGCCGAATCGTTGCAAAATGTTTGATTGGGAGTGATCCGCGCGGTCAAAATGTGCTCGGCACGAAACCCGGGGTTCACGTGCGACAGCGCCCAGAAGCTGCGGATCATCAATCCCGCCGCGATCACCAGCAGCACCGCAAGCCCGATCTCTCCCACCACAAGCACGCTGCGCAGCCGCTGCGAAATGGAGACCGCTTCACCTCGCCCACCGGCTTTCAGCGAAGAGTTCAGCGCACCTCGCGAAATTTGCAGAGCCGGGGCAACGCCAACGATCAGCCCGGTCAAAACCGCCAAGCCTGCGGTGAAGGCAAGCACCCGCCAATCCATGTGCACCTCCATCAGGCGTGGCGTGTCCGCAGGAAGCAGCGATTTGAGCAGCGTAAGCCCTTCGAAGGCCAGCACCAGCCCCAACAATGCGCCGATGGACGCCAGCAGCACACTTTCAGTAAGAAGTTGCCGCACAATTCTTTTGCGTCCGGCGCCCATCGCCGCACGAATCGCCACTTCCCTTTCGCGAGTGGCGGCGCGAGCGAGAGTGAGGTTCGCGACGTTGGTGCACGCGATCAGCAGAACCAGACCGACTGCCGCCAACAGTAGCAGCAGGCGCACCCGCACATCGGCAACCATGCCGTTCTGCAGGGGAATCACGCTGACGTCAGCATTCCAGCTTGCGGGCATTGCCCACGGAAACAAAGCGCCCACACGCGACTGAAACACGCGAATTTCGGTTTGCGCCTGCGGCATCGTTGCGTCGGAATGCAGCCGCCCGATTACCGGCATGAAGTCGCCCGCCCAGTAGGTGTAGGTGCTGCGGGGATCATTGTGCAATGGAATCCAGATTTGCGTTTTTGTTAATGGAAAGCGGAAGTCCGCCGGCATCACTCCAATCACCTGGCGTCCCATGCCCTCAATTGCGATGGAGCGGCCAATGATCGCGGGGTCGCCACCGAATCGCTGCTGCCAAACGGCATGGCTCAAAATTACGTAGGCGTCTTGTCCGGGAATGTCTTCGCCGCGCTCGAACACCCGACCGAGTTCGGGATTCGCGCCCAGGATAGAAAACAGCTCGGCGGAGACAAAGGTACCGGAGAGACGCACGGGTTCGCCTTGGCCGGTCAAATTCAGTTCATGGCCTTCGGCGTAGCCGGCCACATCCATCGAGCGCAGTTGCTCGCGCATGGCGACCAGGGCGCCTTGCGGATACGATCCCGTTACGCTGACCAATCTATCGGCGTGGGAATACGGCAGTGAAACTAGCAGGATCCCGTTCACCAGACTGAAAATCGCAGTGTTCGCGCCAATGCCCAAAGCGAGCGTCAGCACGGCAATCGCGGTGAAGATCGGAGATTTGCGCAACGTGCGCGCTCCGAAACGCACGTCGGCAACAAAGCTTTCCAGCGAAGGCCATTGCCAAACTTCGCGGCCCTCTTCTTCCGTGACACTTACGTTGCCGAATTGCCGCCGCGCCGCGGCCGTGGCTTCTTTCCTGGACATGCCGCCCTCGACCAGCTCCTCGATTTTTTCTTCCAAGTGCGCGCGAATTTCTTCAGAGAGATCGCCGTAAAGACGGCGGCGTGAAAGGAGTTGTTTCATCCAACTCATAATTCACCCGGCGCCAGCACGCGTGTAATGCCGTCGAGCATCTTCTCGAAGCGCGAAACCTCACGTTCCAGGTGCTTCGTTCCCGCCGCGGTCAGCTTGTAAATTCGCACGCGGCGATTCGTGGAGGAAACGCCCCACTCCGCTTTTACCAATTCTTCTTTCAGAAGACGTTGCAGCGCGGGATACAGCGAACCTTCTTCAATCTGCAACAAATCGTTGGAGGTTTGCTTGATGTGCTGCGCCAGGGCATAGCCGTGAAGAGGCTGGCGCTTCAAGGTTCGAAGGATCATCATCTCCAAGGCTCCGGGAAAAAGATCTCGATGCTCGCGATTCTTCATGGAGTGGCGCTCTCCGGGGCGCGACCGAGGACCATGTTGGCCTAGGCCTAGAGTAAAATAGTATGCGCGGCATGCGCTCGTGTCAAGCGAGAATTCGCGCCGCACAAACGACGCCACGCTCATCTTTTCCAGTTCGTTGTCTCGCGCGAATCTTCTCGACCGCTTCCCGCTTCCGGACGTAAGATAGCGCCGCATCCCATCTCGCGTTGGAGGATCGCGCCGCCCATGTCCGAACCTTCTTCTGTAACTGCGCGCATGCAGCGTCGCGCAGTGTCCGCCACACTGACGGCTGGCCTGATCGCCGGAATCCTGGATATTATTGCCGCGTTCTTTGTCTACGGGCGGTATGGCGCGCAGCCCGAACGAATCCTGCAGGGCATTGCCAGCGGGCTCCTTGGCCCAGACGCGTATAACGGCGGCTCGAAGACCGCAGTGCTGGGATTAGCCTTGCATTTCGTGATTGCACTTGGAGCGGCGGCCGTGTTCTACGGAGCAAGCCGCAAGCTGAAGTTTCTTACGCGGCACTCGGTGGTCTCGGGATTTCTGTTCGGCATCGCCGTCTACTTTTTCATGCAATACGTCGTTTTGCCTTTGTCGGCGTTTCACAAAGGCCCATTCTCCACGTCGATGATGCTCATCGGCATCGTCATTCATATGTTCTGCGTCGGTCTGCCGATCTCGCTGACCATCCGCCGCTTTCCCATCTGAGTTCTAGTCCGTCCCTCGCGCCGGCGAGCCGGAGAGATTGCGGCGCTGTTCCGCTCAGTCTTCTGTCAGAACACGCACTGTGGCTGCGTCGAATCCCACTTTCACGGCTGAGCCAGTTCGTGGCTGGCCAGGCGTCCTTGGCTAACTTCTTCGTTTTCAATCATTGGCAAACTGCTTTATTCCTCGCCATCTTTGGTCCCGGTCCTGCATTTTCTCCTTACGGGAGTCCCGGTCTTCCTCCAGCCGGTTTAGGAGGTCCCATGAATATTTCCACTCTGATTCTTGCGGCGATTGCGGTGCTGCTGGTTGGCGCGGTGGCCTTCGGCGTGACGATGGCTGTGCGAGAGTATCTTCGCTATCGCGGCAAGCGGGTGATCACTTGCCCGGAAACAGAAAATCACGCTGCGGTGCACGTGAATGTGATGAACGCCGCCCGCGAAGCCATGTTCGGCAAGCACCACATTCGTCTCGATCAATGCTCGCGCTGGCCCGAGCGGCAGAATTGCGGACAGCAATGCCTGTCGGAGATTGAAGCCGACCCGGAAAGCTGCATGGTCTGGCACATGGTCGACGATTGGTACAAGGGCAAGTCCTGTGCCTATTGCCAGAAGCCCTTCCGCGACATCCACTGGCACGACCGGCAACCCGCTCTCCTCGGCCCGGACCGCAACACCGCTCAGTGGAGCGAAATTCCGCCGGAAAATTTGCCGGCCGTCTTTCAGAATTTTCTGCCAGTGTGCTGGAATTGCTTCATTGCGGAAAATTACCGGCGGCAGCATCCCGAACAACTCGTGGATCGCAAATGGGAACGTGGCGTCGGCGGCGAGTATGTACCGAAGGAACCCGTTGACGACGTTCCGCAAAAACCAGCCGACCGCCAATAGGCGCCGAAAGTAGCGACTAGCAAGGCTGCATTCCGGTTAGCGAAGCCTCACCAACCCTTGAACGCACGCTAAACTTACGCTGCAAATGCGCATAACAAAGAATATTGCCGAGAAATGGCATCCGGCGCTTGTCCACCTCCGTTTAGAATGGTAGATTCGTTCGCCTTTAGCTTGTCCGGAGCGAAGCCAGTGTCTACCGCCGACAAAATCGACGCGCACCAGAAGGCCCTCTCGCTGAACCTGGACGGCACCGCCTTTGGCTCGTTCGCTGAAATCGGCGCCGGGCAGGAAGTGGCGCGTTGGTTCCTGCGAGTTGGCGGAGCTTCCGGCACGGTGGCAAAAACCATCTCTGCGTATGACAAGGAGGTCAGCGACGACCTGTACGGTTCCGGGACGCGATACGTGTCGCAACCGCGATTGCTGGCCATGCTGGACAATGAGTGGGCGCAGCTGCTGTCGCAGTTAAACGCGACACGCGGCGCGAAGACGCGGTTTTTCTCATTCGTCGACACGGTATCGGCGCGCAATTTTGCCGGCACCAACGAGTGCCACGGCTGGCTCGGGGTGCGCTTCCAGACGCAGCCGCAGGGTGAAGCCAGCGACGTGGTACTGCACGTCAATCTGCAGGACTCCACCAATCTCCACCAGCAGGAAGCTATTGGAGTTCTTGGCGTCAATCTGATCTACGCCGTGTTTCATCATTTGAGCGACCCAGAGGAGTTCCTCAAGAGTATTGCGGAAGACTTGACGTTAGCGCGCGTCGAAATCGATTGCGTGGAACTATCGGGCCCAGCCTTTGAGAAGTGGGATCGCTCTCTGCTCCACGCTTCGCTCGTCACGCTCGGTCTGGCGGAAGCAATCGTGTTTCCCGTCGATGGCAAAGTGCTGCCGCCGGATGAGGTGCTGTACAAAAAAGCGGTCGTGCTGGCGCCTGGAGCTTTTGATGTCGTTCAGTATTTCCACGCGCAATTGATCGAGACCACGCTGGCGCACATTCCGCAGGAGGACATTGCGCAAAGCAAGGGAGCGATCGGATTTTTTTGCCTGAGCGGAGAAGGCAATCCCATCACGAAGTCTCCCTTGTCCGCTCCGCAGATTGTTGAACATGTGGAGGAGCTGCATAAATTGGGAAGCGGGGTACTGGTTTTCCGGGAGCAGGAATTGTACAAGATGTGCGCATTTGTGAATCGCTTCACGAAAGCGCCGATCCATTTTGCGGTGGGACTATCGATTACGATCTGGGCGCTGCAGGATCGCTACAAAGACCTCGGTGGAAGCTTGCTCGAGGGCCTGGCAAAACTGTTTCGCGAAAATGTGCACTTGAGTGTTTTCCCCATGCCGGAAACAAATCTGAAGCAATGGCAAGAGTCGGGGAAAATGCCGGATTGGAAATGGACGGCCACCGAGGGCCTGGTGCATGCGCATGAATTACATCCGCCGGAGCCGCTCGATCATCTCTACCAGTACCTGCTCGGCTGCGGATTCATCGTGCCGATGCGCCCCGTCGCGAAGTAGGCACGCCTCAAGCCCAAACCCTCAGTGGCAGAATTCGCAGGCGCGGCCAACCGTACCTACGCTTAGCAGTTCGATCCCCGGCGTCTTGTACTCCGGTTTCACCGGCTCCTCATTTGTCAGCGCGGTGCTCAGGTACTTCCTGCTATCGTCGCAGAAGACCGTCACTACCACAGCGTCGCGATCCACCATTTCTTGAGCGCGCACCGCGGCGAGAAAATTGCACCCAGAGGAAATCCCAACCGCCAACCCCAGTCTGCTTGCCAGCTTCTGCGCCATCAGAATCGAGTCGCCATCGTGAATCGAGATCACTTCATTCAGATCTTTCAATTGCACGATCGCGGGTATGAGCTCGTCGGAAATCCCTTGAATCCGGTGGCTTCCTGCTTTGCAGCCCGTGCTGAGGGTTGGCGATTCCGCAGGTTCTACCGGGTGCACGCGGATTGCGGCGTTCTGCGCGCGCAAATACCTGCCGACTCCCATCACTGTTCCGCCGGTTCCTACGCCGCAGACAAATGCCTCCGGCCTCTTGCCGATGCTCATCAATTGCGACCAGATTTCCGGCCCGGTGGTTTCGGCGTGCGCATCCACATTCGCGCCATTCGAAAATTGCCGCGGCAGAAACACGTCCTTGCGCGATGCTGCAAACTCCTCGCACATTCGGATGCTGCCCATGAACCCGCCATCATTTTTGCTGACCGACACGATTTCCGCGCCGTAGCCCTTGATCAGTTGCACGCGCTCCTGGCTCATCCAGTCTGGCATGAAGATTTTCACGGGATGCCCCAGCATGCGGCCCAGCGCGGCAAACGCGATTCCGGTATTACCGCTGGTAGCCTCGGCGATCGTGAAGCCGGGCTCGATTTTCCCTTCGGTATAGGCCTGCTGGAGGATGCGCAGCGCCATGCGGTCCTTGATGCTGCCGGTCAGGCTCATATATTCGCTTTTGGCGTAAATAAGCCGGTCGTAGCCGCGATAGCGATATTGGATCGTGACCATGGGCGTGTTGCCCACCAGTCGGCCAAGGGCCAGGAATTTCGATGTGGGTGTATCTAATAGGGTAGTCATAGCGATTTCCTTTTGTAACGATTTCCTTTTCGCACATCCGGCTGTTTTCGGCAAGGGCATATGACACACCGGCGAACGCGCTTTTCCGGCTATACAATCCGCGCGTCGCTCCCTGGCCAAGCCGGCTCACCGCCTTCTGTGGGCAGCCGTCGCCGGGGTTCGGTACAATGTCAGGAAGTAACTATTCCGGGTAGCGAGGCCAGGTGGCGACGTGATTCATCGATTCGTGTTTCACAATGACGAGCTGGTGCCAGTAGAGAAGGCGCGGTGGTCTCCGGGCCAGGCGGGCTTGATCTGCGGCTGGGGGCTTTTCACCACGGCGCGGATTGTGCAAGGCGAAGCGTTCGCCTACGAGCGCCACTGGCGACGACTGGAAAAAGATGCCGCGCTGACGCGCGTCCCGCTCAGCTATACCAGCGCCAAAGTTCGCGTACATTTGCAGGAAGTGATTCGCGCCAATAAGGTGCAATCCGGTTGCGCGCGAATCTATCTGGTGTGGAATTCCCCGGGCTACTGGAAGAGCGACGAAAAATTTCAGGAAGTCGACCTGGTCATTACCACCGCCGACCTGCCGCACTATCCCGACGCCGTGCGCCTGGCCATCCGTGAGCATGGACGTCACGCTGCTTCGCCGCTGGCTGGCGTGAAAACCATTTCGTGGTTGAACAGCGTATGGGCCGCCGCGGAGGCGCAGCGCGAGGGATTTGACGAAGTGGTGCTGCTGAATGAACGCGGCGAAGTGGCCGAATGCACCGCGGCAAACATTTTTGCGGTGAAAAACGGCAAGGTGCTCACTCCTCCGCTGAATTCGGGTTGTCTGGAGGGCGTAACGCGCGGCGTTTTGCTGGAAATTGCGGCCGACGCTGGCACCAGCGTCGCGGAGCAAACCCTGCGGCTGGAGGATCTGTACGACGCCGACGAGGTATTCGTCACATCCACTAACCGCAATGTGATTGGCGTAACGGAAATCGCCGGCAAGACTATCGGTACAGGGCAACCCGGCGCGCTTACGAAAAAGTTAGACGATGCGTTTGAGTCCTACGTAAAGGAATATGTAGATCGGCGCCTGGCGACCAACCGCTAGCGCAGTTGTCAGTGGTGTCCGCTGGAAGGCTCCGCCGCCCCAACCGGACTGCTGCCCATCGTCACGCGCAACATAATCGGTGCCAGAACGGTGGTCACCATTACCAGTAATACCACGGCGGAAAAAAGCCCTTCGTCCACCACGCCAATTCCCTTCCCGATGCCCGCAAAGATCAGCCCCACCTCTCCCCGGGGCATCATGCCAAATCCAACCGCCAGCCGGTTCAGCGTGGGTGGGCAACCCCAGCCCGAAGCGACTTTACCTGCAATCGCCACGATAGTTAGCACCAGCCCTGCAATCAGCACGTCCTTGTTTGCCATCGTCTCCAGCTTCACCTGAATACCCATCCACACAAAAAAGAGCGGCACCACCAGCGACTCCAGCGGCGACAATAGCTCGTGCAGCGACGCCCCTTCGATTTCGCGGTCGAAGAAGCTGTTCAAGACCATTCCTGCCGCGAACGCCCCCACAATCGTTGCCAATTCCGCCACGTTTGCCAGCCACGCAAAAAGAAGGGCGAAACTCACGCCAAACAATAGTTTCAGGTTTTGCACGCCGGTGGTTGCAAGCCGCCGGACCAGCTTGGGCGTAAGCCAAATGCCAATTCCCAGGGAAGCGACCAGGAACACCGCGGCTTTTCCAGTGGTAATAGCGATGGACGCGACACTGATTGTGCCGGTAACGGCAAGCCCGCTGACGACCGCAAGCACGATCAGGCACAGCACATCGTCGATCACCGCGGCGCCAAGAATGATGCGCGCTTCCTCGGTTCGGTCGCGCCCCAGGTCGCGAAGCACGCGCGCCGTAATTCCCACGCTGGTTGCCGTTAAAATGCCGCCGATAAACAGATCCGCTGCCAGCGTGCTGTTGGGATGCAGGAATTTCATTGTGCCCATGCCCAGAAGCATGGGCAAAACGATGCCGAGAATGGCAACGTAAGAAGCGTATTTGCCGACGCGCTTCATCTCCACCAGGCTGATTTCCAGGCCGACCAGGAACAGTAATACCAGAATCGCCAGCCGGGAAATTACGTCGATAAATGAGTACACGTAAATGTAGCTTTGACCTTGCGGACCGGAGAGCAGCGACGCGATCAGATCGGTGTGTGGGCCCGGAGCCAGCACTTGATGAGTGGCCTCGGACAGATTCACCGGATGCGTGAACGCCACCGAAGAAATGCGCGCCAGATTGTCGCCCTCGCGCAACACCGTGACCGCAGGATTCCCAAAGTAGTAGCCCAGATTGCCCGCAAGCAGCCCGACCAGCAGCTCGCCAAGCACGGCCGGCTGCTTCAGCCACTTCATCAGCAATCCACCAAGCGCGGCGCCCAGCGTTATGAAGATCGACGCAATAAGAATGGGAACGACCGGGTCGGCATGAGAAAGCTCGCCGCTCGCAGCGAATGCAAAAACCAGAAGCAAAGATTTGCCGTGGAACGGCAAGAGCAGACTCAACATGCGCGGAATCCTCTGTATTCAAGTGGCGGACGCCTTCCAATCAAGGCGCCGCTGTATTCTGGCGGGGATAACCCTCCCGAATCAAGAAGAAAGGCGAACCGGGCGGCTGCATGCTACAATTCGCGGTTTGGCAGGTACCTGCAGGGTGGGACGAGAATGACGGAGACGTTGTCGCAACTGGAAGCGGTCCTGGAAGTGATTTCGCCGGACGGCGCGCGCAAGTATGTTCGCGTGACGCAAACTCCTTTTCTGATCGGGCGCGGTGCGGAAACCGGAAATCACCTGCAACTGACGGACCGGCGTATCTCGCGCAATTGTGCCGCAATCGTGGTGGAAGCCAACAAATATTACCTGGAAGACCGCGGGCAACGGCGCGGCCTATATGTGAATGGCGAAAAGGTGGAAAGCCGCGCGCTGAATGACGGCGACGTGATCACCTTTGGGCTGGAAGATTCCTACCAGATGATGTTCCGAGCGGCCAGCGGCACATCGGAAGAGTCGATTCCGCAACTGCTGACGCGCATCGATCACATGACCAGTGCCGAGTCCACGGGCGGCGGACTGAAGAAACTGAATGTGCTGCTGGAAGCCACCGCGCTGCTGCACTCGCAATTGCCGCTGGATTCCGTGCTGGCCAAGATGATCGATCACGCCGTGGCGGTAACCGACGCGGACCGCGGGTTGCTGCTGGAAGCGGAAGAAGGGCGTATCGAAAGCTTGAAAGTGCGGCTGGCGCGGCGAACCGGCGCCCAGCGATTGCCTCCGGAAAGCATGGCGCCCAGCGGGACGGCCATTCAACTTGCCGTTAAACAACAATCGCCGGTAATTACCGAAGATCTGGCGCAGGCAGAAATGAATTTGGCCGCGGCCGCCAGCATCGTGGCGCAGGGCTTGCGCGCCGTCGTTGTCATCCCGTTGTATGCCACTTCTCGCGCCAGCAGCGAAGGCTCTGCGGCGAATATGCGCCGCGGCGAATTTCTCGGCGTTCTATATCTGGACTCCAAGCGGCCCACGGCTTTCAGCAAATTAGACCGGCAGATTCTGGACGCACTAGCGGCCGACGCGGCCAGCATTCTCGATAATGCGCGGCTGGTGGAGAAAGAACGCGAACGGCAAATGTTGGAGCAGCAAATCGCCATTGCCCGCGATATCCAGCAGGCGCTGCTGCCAAAGAATTTTCGCGAGTACCCTTTCCTTTCGTGTTCCGGCGTGAATTTTCCGTGCTTGTCGGTGGGAGGAGATTACTTTGATGTGTTCCCCCTCGACGACAAGCGCACCGCATTCCTGCTGGCCGACGTGAGCGGCAAGGGATTGGGGGCGGCGCTGCTGACCACCATGTTGCAAGGCGCGCTGTCTGGCATGACCTTGGGAACCGATCCCGCGCGAGTGTTCAATCACGTCAATCGTTTTCTGTGCGACCACGCCGAAGTCGGCCGTTACGCCACGATGTTCTTTGGAATTCTGGATGATGCAGGCAAGCTGGAATTCATCAACGCGGGACATCCTTCTCCGATTCTGATTCGCAAAGACACGGTCGACGAGGCGTTCACCGAAGGCTCGTTCCCCGTTGGCCTGGTTCCAGAAGCGGAGTTCACCACCTCGACGCTCCAATTGCAGCCCAACGACACCATGGTTCTTTTCAGCGACGGCGTCACCGAAGCGATGGACCCGGAAGAAGAATTGTACGGCGTGCCGCGTCTTAGAGGCGTGTTGCAGGGCAAGCCGGATATGCAGCTGGATGAGATACAAAAGGCCGTGCTGGAATCGGTTGAAAACTTCGCGCGCGGGGCACGCCAGGCGGACGATTTAACACTACTGCTGGTGAGATATCGCGCCGTGGGCATGACGGTTACCGATACCGACGTGTCGGCAAGTAAAGGAAGCGCCGCGAGCGGATAGCCCGTTTCATCTTCCTCACATACTCATTTCTCCGAAAGTCATTCTCGTGTCGCGCGTTGGATTCGCCGGCCAGAAGTGGGCATTCGCCGACCTCACGCTTAGGTTCACCGAACGAAGCTTCAGTGCGCTGGCAGGGCGGGCTAGGATCGCTCCAGACAAGGAGGATCTCATGTCGGCTCACGTATCAACTGCAAAACCCTATAAAGGCATGGGCATGGAGGGCGCCATTGCACGGTGGTATGCCTCGCTCACGAAAAAATCACTTGAAGACTTCAAGGCGCTGGCGCGGCGCACGGCGGAACGCATTGCACCGCAGAGTAATGTGCTCGAAATCGCAAGGGCCGGGATACTTTGCGATTGAATTGGCGAAACTCGGCGATTACCGAGTCACTGGGTTAGATATCAGCGAGACGTTTGTGGAAATCGCGCGAGCGAATGCCGCCCAAGCGGGGGTAAAGGTGGACTTCCGCCGCGGAGACGCTTCCAACCTGCCGTTCCCCAAGGAATCGTTCGATTTCCTTCTTTGTCGAGCGGCGTTCAAGAATTTCAGCGAGCCGCAGCGCGCCCTGGAAGAAATGCATCGGGTTCTGAAGCCCAGTGGATAAGCGCTGATCATCGATCTGCGAAAAGACGCGCCTCAAGAATCCATCAATCAGGCCGTGAACGACATGAAACTCGGCGCCGTAAACGCGATCCTGACCAAGCTCACGTTTCGCTTCATGCTGCTGAAACGCGCGTATACAAAGAGCGAGTTTGAGCGCATGATTTCGCAGACACAATTCTCGTCTAGCAAGATTGAAGAAAACCTGATGGGCTTCGAGATATTGCTCTCCAAGGGTCGCGACACCGAATAGCCGGGCGAACACTCGCCCCGCTGTGCTCACCAACCCGTCGCCTCAATCGCACTGGGCTCACTAACGAAGGTCGCGATTCGTAGAACGCTTCGCGCAGTTATGCTATGCTCCTCAAGCGAGAAAGTCGCTGGCGTCCGCCTACCAGGTAGTTTCCGCCACATTTTGAGAATGCAGAAACGCTACTGGAACCCCGACTCCGCAAGTGAGAGATCAATGAAACGAATGCAATTTTGCATGGCATGGATATCGACCCTTGTGTTGCTGGTCGGCACAACGGACTTAGCGGGCTGCGGCTCGAAGGAAAGCGTTCCTGCGGCAGCCGCCGCACAGCAACCGGCTAGCGCGCCCGCGGCCACGACGGATCAGCAAGCGCCGCAAGACGCGCAAGCGCCAACGCCCGATCAGGTTCAGCAGCAGAACGAAGCCGCAGCGGCACAGAATCCTCCACAAACACAATTGCCGCAAGTGAGCCTGACGGCAGACGGATTGGATGAGCTATTGGCCCCGATCGCGTTATATCCCGATCCTGTCCTGGCCATCATGTTGCAAGCCGCTGTTAACCCGCAGGAAGTGATGGACGGTGGGAACTGGCTGACCGTGGGCGACAACGGCAAATTGAAGGAAGCGGCGCTGGATGAAGCGACGAAGAAAGCGGGCTTCACTCCGGTGATGATGGCACTCCTGCATTTCGGACCGGTAGTGGACATGATGTGCACGCAATTCGACTGGACCAAGCAGCTGGGAGCAGCCTACGCGGCCGATCCAAAAGCGGTGCTGGATTCCGTGCAGCGTTTGCGCGCGCAGGCCGTAGATACCGGAGCGCTGAAGAGTTCGCCGCAAATGACGGTGGACGTGAAGCAGGATCAGGGCAAGCAGGTTGTGCAGTTGGAGCCGACAGATCCAAAAGTTGTATATGTACCGCAATACAATCCCGACCAGGTGTTCGGCACGACGACCACCACAACCACCGCAAACGGCGTAACAACCACGACCACAACGACGACAGGCGCGGCGGGAGCGCCCGCACCCGCCACAAGCACGAATTCGACTACGGTGGTGAAAGAAAAAGAAGGCGTGAGCACGGGAACGGCGGTGCTGATTGGGTTGTTATCGTTCGGAGCAGGTATGGCGGTCGGCGCCGCGATCAACAACAACAATTACTATTATCCCGCGTGGGGCTACGGCGGTGTGTGGTACGGGCCGCGGCCTTACTATCCTCCTCCCTATCGCCCGGTGTATTACGGTGGCTGGCACGGAGGATACGCGTACAACCGGCCGGTGCACTACGGGAACAACAACGTCAACATCAACGTAAACAACAACTATTACAACCGCTTCAATAACAACAACAACTTGAACCCGAATTACAAGCCGCGGCCTGTGCCCTACAACCACAACCCCAACAGCAATTACGCCAAAAGCGCGGGCAATTACACTGGAGCGAACCGGGGAGTGAAATACAGCGGGAGTAGCAACTACAAGGGGGCGAGCACGTATCAGGGCAACAATCGTCAACCGAACACGGCGAATGTGCAAAACCGGCCAGGTGGCGCGAATGTGGGGAACACTGCGGCACAGCGCCCCGCCGGAGGAAATGCTGCCAACAATCCAAACGTGCAGCGGCCTGCCGCCGGTGCGGGGAACAACAACTGGAAGGGACAATCCACTTATCAAGGGGCGAACAAAGCGGGCGGCGCCAACGCGGGAGCAAACAATCGCATGAATACCGGGAACACGCCGGCCAGAAATCCTTCCGGCGATCGCGGTTTTGGCCAGCCCGGCGGAACACGTCCGACCACGGGAAATATGCAAAACTCGCGCCCGGCTACCGGGAACACCCCGGCAGCGCGCCCGGCCACAGGCAACACGCCGAACACGCGTCCTGCGGGAAATACGCAACCGGCTAATCGGCCAGCAACGGCACAACCGACTAATCGGCCGCAATCGAATAATGGCGGAGCGTTGGCGGGTGGCAGCAACGCAAAGGCCGACCGCGCCGCCAGCAATCGCGGCCGGCAGAGCATGGGTGCGCCCCAGCAGCATCAGCAGCGTTCCGGAGGAGGCGGCAAGCCAGCCGCAGCCCCGCAAAGGAAGCACTAGCCCATGAATGCCAAAATAAAATCTGCGGGAGAAATGAAGATGCGGATAGCGAATAAGCTTGCGGTTCTGGCGCTGCTGTCCATGTTCGTGGGCACGCGCGCAATGTACGCGGCAGACCAGAAAACCTTCTCTTCGCCATCCGAGGCCGTTCAAGCGCTGGTGAAAGCTGCGGAGGATGGGAGCCAGGACGAGATGCTGGCGGTTCTAGGCGATGACGGAAAAGAATTGGTGTACTCCGGTGATCCGGTGCAGGACAAGACCGGCATGGAAAAATTCGTAAAGTCCTACAAGACCAAGCACGCCATTGTGACCGAAGACGACAAGACACGGATTCTACAGGTCGGACCAAACGACTGGCCTATGCCGATCCCTATCGTCAACGACGGTGGCAAATGGAGATTCGACACTGCCGCTGGAAAAGAGGAACTGTTGTATCGCCGCATCGGCCGCAACGAACTGGGCGCTATCGCCTCGTGCCATGGATACATCGACGCACAGCACGACTATGCCGCGGAGGGTCATGACGGCTTGCCGGCTGGCATCTACGCGCAGAAATTGATGAGCGAGCCGGGAAAGCAGAATGGCTTGTACTGGGAAACCGCGGAGGGTGAACCCGCCAGTCCTGCTGGCCCGTTTCTGGCAAGCGCCAGTGACCAAGGCTATGCTACGGGAACGCCGGCAGGAAAGGGCCAGCCGTACCATGGTTATCTTTTCCACGTGATGAAGGCGCAAGGCTCGGCGGCTAAGGGCGGTGCGAAAAGCTACCTGGTCGACGGAAAATTGACCGACGGCGTGGCGCTCATCGCGTATCCCGCGGAATACAAGGTGAGCGGGGTAATGACGTTCATCATCAACCAGGACGGCGTGGTGTACGAAAAGGACCTTGGCGCACAAACTGAGGAGATCGCTAAGGCCATGACGGAATACAATCCCGACAGTACCTGGCACAAAGTAAAAGAGTAAAGAAACTCGCAAGCGGAATTGAATTGGGCGCCCAGACCAAGTCTCGGCGCCTTTTTTCATGGCGCGCAGGGAGGAACGGCGGAAGAAGCGCTGACGCCGAGTGGCGCGAGGCTCTGCGCGCTGAGGAGTTTGTTCAGCGTTGGTATCGTTTCGCTCACAGTCTTGTTCATCTCGGCGCTCTTGCTCGCAAAGCCTTTGCATGATGCCAGCGCGGCAGCGTGCGCGGATTCCGTGGGCCGCACGTCACCGCTTTGCACCATGACCAGGTTGCGGCCTAGGTCCCGATTCAGCGGCCCAAAACCTGGAGCTTCTCGCGTGCCGTCGGAGAGCAGCTTGAGTTGTTTATCTAGATCGGACACCGCATCCGTCAACTCCTTCGCAGCAGACGGCGCGATTGATTTCTTACGTTCATCCAACTGGCGTTGCAGCAGCGTAACAGCGTCGAATGACTTCGCGGTGGCGTCCATCCAATCGCAAAGCTGCCGCGACAGATTCAACTGGTCGGTATAATCCGCGGCTGTCATGCTCACGCGAGGATCGGGCAGCACATCCAATTTCTGCCGGTACGTCTTTCCTTCCACAGTAAAAACCAAATCATATTTGCCTGGAGCCACCAGCGGCCCCGGTGGCTGGAATCGCGGAGTCGCGCCGGGTACCGCGTGATCCGGAAGCGAGTATTCCGTGTAGGCGAGACGCCCCCCGAAATAGCCGTACGGAAGGGCGACCGGGTGTGGATACCGCAAGTCCCAAACAAAACGATTGATGCCTACGGAAATCGGCAGCGACGCCGGAAGATAGAACCAGAACTCCGGAACGTTGGCAGGGAACGTGGATTCCTTCGCAAGCATATTGGAAAAATGCGCCACTCGCGTTCCTTGCGAATCCAGAACATCCAGCGTGATTTCGCCCTTGGGCGGCGAGCTGAAAAAATAATACAGCAGCGCGCCGTCGGGAGGATTTTGCGCTAACGGCGTGCCGGGTTGAAGCGGCGTATCGGGATCATTGTCCCAACGGGCGCGTACCGCAGCGGTGGGCGTAAAAAAACGAACCGGCGCGCTGGAAACATCCGTGCCAATCTGCCGCAGCGGCGAGATGTCGTCGAGAATCCACAGGCCGCGTCCAAATGTAGCGGCAACAAGGTCCGCTCCGTGAATCGTCAGATCGCGAACCGACGCGGTGGGAAGATTCAACTGCAGCGGCTGCCAGTGATCTCCAGAATCGAAGGAAACGTACAAACCAAATTCGGTGCCCGCGAAAAGCAGATCCTCGCGCACTGGATCTTCACGAATCGCGCGGGCAATACCGAAATCAGGAATGCCAGTGACAATTTTCTCCCAGGTCTTCCCGCCATCGCGCGTGCGCAAGAAATAGGGATGATCATCGCGCCGCGCAAAAATCGCGGCGTAAGCAGTGTTTGCGTCATGCGGCGACGCCTCGATCGCGTTGATGGTGGAACGTTCTGGCAGGCCGGCGGGAGTAACGTCGGTCCAACTGGCGCCGTCATGCGAGATATGAATCAACCCAGTCGCGCTACCCACCCAGATCAGATTCGCATCAAGCGGAGAAGGCGCGATGGTTTGAATGGTGCCGCGTGCAGGCGCCTGTGCATCCAGGTCATCGTCGTCATCGGCCTCGTCGGAATCCAGATCGTCTTTCAACGGGACGTGCCCGCCGCCAGCCGCGTTCTTTGGCGTCGCCGGCGCTTCACCGGCCTTCATCGTCAGGTCACCGCTGATTTCTTTCCAGGTGTAGCCGCCGTCGTTCGTCTTCAGCACAAACTGAGAGCCGTAATAAAGAGTGTGGAGATCGCGCGCAGAAAAAACCAGCGGCGTTTCCCAAGCGACGCGATAGTCGGCCGGCGGCACGAACAACGTGAGCAGCTGGCCGGTGGAACGATCGCGGCGAAGCACCGTTCCATACCAACCAATCGCATACAGAAAATTCGCATTCACAGGATCGGGCGCAATGAAACCGCTCTCAAACGCACCGCTGGGGAACCAATCACGATAACTGATCTGCCCGAAGTCCGACCGAGACGGCACAACCACGGAGCCGGAGTCTTGCTGCGGCGCGTACAGCCGGTACGGGAAAAAATTGTCGGCCGCGACCCGATAAAATTGTCCAGTCGGCTGATTAAACCAGCTATTCCAGATCTTTCCGCCGTCGAGAGTGACAACCGCGCCTTGATCCGTGCCCATGATAATGCGACTGGTATCTTCGGGCGCGATCCACAATACGTGATCATCTTCCCCGCTGGGCGTTCCCTTCCACGCCACGAACGTGCGCCCTCCGTCGGCGGAGCGGTACGTGGATGTTTGCATCACATACACCACGTCCGGATCCTTGGGATCGCTGTACACACGCCCAAAATATTCGCTGCCGAGGATTCGCGGATCCTCCGTGATTTTCTTCCAGTTGGCGCCGGCATCATCAGAACGAAAAAGCCCCTGGCGCATCAACGCAAGTATGCGGTTGTTGGAGGGAGCAGGGGCAACCGCCAGTCCGATGCGGCCCCGGCGTTCCGTGGGCAAACCTTTCTCGGCTAGCGGCGCCCAGGTTTCGCCGGCGTCAGTAGACTTCAAGATCGTAGAGTCCACGCCTTCAGGCGGTTTTTCTCCTCGATCCGCAGGTATCGGACGGATCACTGCATAGAGAATTCTGGAGTTCGAAGGATCGAAACACAGTTCCGTGGCATTAGTGCGATCATCTTTGAAGAAAACCTTTCGCCACGATTTGCCGCCATCGCTGCTCTTGTAGATTCCGCGCGATTCGCTCGGTGTGAACCCGCCCACTGCGGCAACGTAAACGAGATCGGCATTATGCGGATCGACCAGCAGCGACGGAATCGTGCGCGAATCGCGGATTCCGATGTTCGACCACGTGGCGCCGGCATCGCTAGACTTCCACACGCCGTTCCCGGGCGTTTGCTCTCCCGTCGCCACATAAATCACGTTTGGATTGGACGGCGCCACAACCAGATCGCCGATCGAGGCGACATGCGCTGCGTCAAAAATGGGATTCCACATCACGCCGCCGTTCGTGGTTTTCCACACGCCCCCGCCGGGCGTTCCCATGTAGTAAGTTTTGGAGTCGCCGGCGATGCCCGACACGGCGGTGACGCGGCCGCCGCGATACGTTCCAATCAGTCGCCACGAGAGCCCATGTAGAAGTTCGTCGGAGAGTTGCTGGCCGCAAATTGGCACGGCAAAAAGTCCCGACAAAAATACAAAACACGAAAGAAAACAAATTGCAGTATGGTGGTGCAGCGGGCGGAGCGCTTGCGGCATTAGGTCTCCCCGGAAGTAGTGCAGTGTAACATGGCGCGGAACATTGAGGCCAAGCGGCGCGCCAAAAGAAAAGGAGTGCGCGATGAATCTCCAGGAAGTGTATGAATTCATGAAAAAAGAACGCCTGGCGGTGCTTTCCACGGTCGCAAGCGATGGCCAACCGCAATCCGCGTTGATGGGCATGGCGGTTACGCCGCAATTGGAAATCATTTTCGACACGGTGAAGAGTTCGCGAAAATATCCGAATTTAAAGAAGAACCCGCGCGTCGCATGGGTGGTTGGCTGTACAACGGAAGTCTCCGTGCAATATGAAGGACTTGCCGAGGAGTTAGCGGGGGAAGAACTGGCCAAGTACAAGAAGACGTATTTCGCCGCATTTCCGGACGGACCCGTGAGGGAGAGCTGGCCGGGCATTACCTATTTTGTGGTGCGGCCAATGTGGGTACGGTATTGCGACTACAATCCGGGCAGCAGGAGAATTGAAGAGCAAAAGTTTTGAAATATCCAGATTAGCTAGAACGGCTAATTTGCAGACTGGTTGCAGACGCAAAGCGGCGGTGAGCCAGCACACTCCAAAGGCGCTAGAGTTCGCGCAGGGCCGTGGCAACAGGCAAGCTTGCAGCGCGCACGGCCGGAAGCAAACCACCTACGACGCCCATCACCAGCGCGAAGATGATTCCCTTGACGAGGAGTTCTGGCGTGATTTTAAACGCGAACGCCAGGTTGGAGAAGGTCTGGAAGTTCATCGTACTGGTCGTCAACCCGTTCAGCGGAAGAACCACCAGACACCCGATGACTCCTCCGATGAATGAGATCAGCAGCGCCTCCACCAAGAATGAAAAGATCACGGAAGACGCATTAAATCCAAGAGCGCGCATGGTGGCAATTTCGCGGCCACGTTCGGCAACCGCGGAGTACATGGTATTGAGAGCGCCGAAGATGGCTCCAATGGCCATGATCGCGGCCACAAATCCACCCAGCACCGTGATCAAGGTTGTCATCGTGGTCGACTGCTTGGCGTAGTAGTCGATTTCGCGCGTGACGTCCACATTCAAGCGTGGATCCGATGTCAAAGAATCCTTGAGAGTTTGAAAAGAATTCGGCGACTCCAGGTGAACAGTGGCAGACTGAAAAATATTGGGCGGGCGCTTCAAAATATCATTCAGCACGCGGCTGTCAGTCCAGATTTCGGAGTCAAATGCGGAGCCGCCGGCGTCAAATACGCCGACAACTTCCCAATGTCCACCGGCCATGTCGATCTTGTTGCCGACAGTTAGGCCGGAGTACGTTTTCGAAGCGTTCTTGCCCACCACAATTTCCGACATACCGGGATTAAACATACGGCCTTGGGCAATTTTCACGAATTTGCGGATTTCAAGAACGTTCGGCGAGACGCCGCGGATCTGCACATTCGCATCGGTGCCGGTGCTGATCAGCGGGATGGGCATTACTCCCACTACGTCCTGAGTAATCAGCGGACCACTCGAGCCCCTTGCAATCCCCGGAGCATCCTGAATCACTTTGATGGAATCCAGCGTGATGCCACCCATCATTTCCGAAGAAGAGCCGGCGCGCATGACCAGAGCATTGTCAGGCGAGCCGGAAGCGACAAGCGTAGCCTTGAAGCCACGAGCCAGCGAGAGCATGGCAACAAAAACGCCCACAGTACCGGCGATGCCGAGGACGGCGACGATCGTCGAGGTCCAACGCGCGCGAACACTGCGAACGTTATAGATAAGTGGAATCGCCATCTTCAAACCCTCCGCAGCGCGCTGACTACGCGCATACGCATCGCCAAAATGCCAGGAATTATGCCGCTGATCAGCCCGACAAGAATGGCAAGGAACAATCCAAACAGAAGCATCAATTTGGATAGCACCAGGCTGGGCAGCAGGCCGTTGAGTGCCTTAGCAAGGCCCGGGACCGCCACCCAGGCCAACAGCAGGCCAAGAATTCCGCCAATCAAGGCAATGGCGAGAGATTCAGCGAGCACAAAGAACAATACGGCGCGATCTGAATAACCGATGGCCTTGAAGACCGCAAGTTCAGAAGTCCGCTCGCGAACAGAAATGGCCATGGTGTTTCCGGTAACCAGTAGCAGGGTAAAAAACACCACCGTGCCGATACTCACGATCAGAAATTGAATGTTGCCGAACTGCTTGACCCAATTGGCTGCGAACGCGGATTCGGTTTCGGTCTTGGTTTCGTAGGGAGAGTTCGCGAATTCCGCGTCAATGGCTTTCGATACACGCACGGCGTCGTCGGGGCTGTCCAGCTTCACCACGTACCAGCCGATTTGTCCTTTAATGGCTTGCGGAATTCTTTCTTCGAAATAATCCCACTGGAACCAGAACTGGGTTTCGTCGTCCTGTGGACGCTTACCGTGGTAAACGCCGTCGATATTGAACTCCCATGATCCGCCACCATACAGAGTGGTTTTGATCGGAATGCGGTCGCCAATCTTCCAATGGAACCGTTCCATGGTCTTTGCGCCGACGATCGCGCCCTCGCGATCCTTTAAGAAGGCATTCCACTGATCATCGGGAACAATCAGTTCCGACATTACCTGCCGCTGGCTCTCCGGATCGATCACGAACTGCGGAAAGAAATTCTTTTCGTCCTTATAAATGCCACCGAACCAGTTGTTGTGCGTGACGTATTTAACGCCCGGGATGCGCAGGATCTTGTCGCGGTGGGCGAGAGGAATCAGATTGATGATGGATGTGCGGTTGATGACCACCAGGCGATCCGCGCCGGCAACGTCGGCACCGCGGCCAAACGCGTCTTTGACAACGGCCAGAAACGCGAACAGGAACAGCGCAACCGCAAACGAACCAATGGTGAGCAGCAGCCGAACCTTCTTGCGAAACAAATTGGCGAAAATGATGCGAGCGAATTTCATGCGAAACTCCCGGCTGGCGAAGCCTGCGACATCTTGCCTTCCACCAAAACTCCCTTGTCGAGGTGCAGCGTGGTATGGGCGCGCGCGGCGACCAGTGGGTCGTGCGTCACCATCAGCACGGTCTTGTTGTGATGCGCCACCAACTCCTCGATAATCGCCATGATTTCACCAGCGCTCTTGCGATCCAGGTCACCGGTCGGCTCGTCGCACAGCAAGAACGTGGGGTCGGACACAATTGCCCGCGCAATCGTCACGCGCTGCTCTTGTCCGCCGGAAAGCTGCCGTGGGAAGTGATGCATGCGGTCGGCCAGGCCAACTATGGAAAGCGCAGTCTCCACGTGCGTGCGACGCTCCGCCTTCGACAGCTTGGTCAGCAAAAGCGGCAGCTCGACATTTTGAAACGCGTTCAGAACCGGAATCAGGTTGTACATCTGGAAGATGAATCCCACGTGCCGCGCGCGCCACTGCGTCAAATTGCGGGCGGACATATGCGTCACTTCGTCGCCCGCCACGGTAATGCTGCCGCGCGTCGGCACATCCAGCCCGCCCAGCAAGTTAAGCAGCGTGGTCTTCCCGGAACCGCTGGGTCCCATGAAGGCCACGAACTCACCCTGGTCCACGTCCAGGTTCAGTCCCTGCAGCACGTGGATTTCTTCCCCGGCGCGTTTATAGGTTTTGTCGAGATCGCGAACTTTGATCAGGCTTTTGCCGTTGCTGCTGCCGTCGACTTTAACCATGTTCGAAAACTCCTATTGTTTTAGCTGAACTGATTGACCGTCGCTGAGACCTTCGGGACCCTTTACAACCACTTGCGCTCCCGGCTGGATGCCCGCCAGGATTTCTACGTCGGAGCCACGCGCAGGACCAACCGTCACCGCGTGCCGCTGCAAAGCGCCGTTATTCACCACGAACACATATTTGGTGGCGCTATCATTGCGAATCGCCGCTTGGGGCACCATCGCGACGAACGCCGGTTCCTCGGCCTTCCCTTTGGCGTTCGCCTTGGGATTTTCTTCCTCATCAAGGAACGTCACCTTCACACCCATGTCCGGCAGAATGCGCGGGTCGGTGGCCGGATCCATCAGCTTGACGTGAGAATTGTCAGTGAACGAGATGCGCACCTTTACCGTGGCTTTCTGCCGATCCGCAGTCGGAATCACCGTACGAACCTTGCCAGGAAAAGTTACATCTGGATACGCGTCCAGAACCGCGTTTACCGCCTGATTCGGTTTGACCTTGGCGATGTACGACTCGCTCACGTCCACTTCGATTTCGTTCGAATGCAGATTAACGATCGTGGCGATGCCCGTGCGCGTGAACCCGCCACCCGCGGATACCGGCGATACCATTTCTCCCACCTGCGCGTCCTTGGAAACCACGATGCCCGCGAACGGCGCTCGAATCGTGCAATTGTCCACCGCTTGTTGTTGTTCGCGAATGCGCGCTTCCGCGGCGACCACTTGCTGTTTGGCCAGCGCAATTTTGGCCCGCAGGCTATCGGCATTCATCTCCGCGGTATCCACGGCCTGCTGTGTCTGCACACCTGCCTTTAATAGTTCCTGCGCGCGACGAAGTTCGATTTGCGCGTTACGGAGTTGCACCTCGTAGTCTGCGATGGCGGCCTGCGAAGAATCGCGATCGGCTTTTGCCGCATCGAGAGCGCGCACAACGTCGGAGTCGTCCAGAGTGGCGAGCAGTTGCCCATCCGTCACCCGTGTACCTTCATCGAAGAACACGCCGGTTACTCGGCCGGTAATTTTGGCGGCGATCGTAGCTCGTTGACGCGGCGTCAGGTACCCGCTGGCGTTGAGCACTCCGGAAGGTCCCGTAGCTGGCTTGACCGCGGTAGCAACCTCTACTTCCGGTTTGCGGTTGCGGAAAGCAAACGCAGCCACGGCAAGCGCAGCGAGCAGAACAATCGGGACAGAGGCCCAAAAAACGCGCTTACCAGCCCCAGAACTGCTGCGTTTCCCATCGTGAATGCGCAGGGAAGACAAGTCCGGCCTGGCTGTTTCCTGTTGCGTCGCCATAGGGGCGCCTGCTCCTTGAATGTGGAAGGTCTCCGTCAGTAGATACGTACCTGATCGACTATAAATTTCGATGACCAGAAAGATAGAGGAGGTACACGGCTATTCTAACGGGAATGAAGGTTTTAGGCGAGAGGCTCAACGAAGCGATCAGAGCTTGGGGCCGTGGTGAAAAAACTGCCCTAGCCCAATCGTAAAGATGAAGTTACCAAACAGGGCATGGTCAATCGAAGCCAGTAAAAGAGAACCGGAGCGCTGGTAGGTGAGTGAGAAAAGCAGGCCTCCCAGGCAGCACAGCCCTATGGCAAGCCAGTTCCCAAATATGATGTGCACAAAGCTAAACGCCAGGCTGCTGGCCGCAATCATGCCCCGGCCGCTGCCAAAAAGTGGCTGGTATCGCTGAAAGAAGAAGGTGCGATACAGAAATTCCTGGGGACAAACGGAAAGCAGCGGATACAGCAACATAATCGTCGCCCAAAACAACGGCTGTCGCCTAACCAGGGAAAACAGAAATTCAGGAGCAAAGATCCGCACCGCCAACCCCAATAGAATCAGCAAGATGGCGTCGCGCAAAAGCACCGGCGCGAGCTTCGGCCACATTCCCCGCCAGGAAAACAACTTTGCCGAACGTATGGCCGGGTTGCCCCGCAAAATCAGGAAGCCCGCCACCGCTGCCAGAAGCAGGTAGGGAATCGGAAGATTGGGGACGATATGCAGAAAGATCAACAAGGGCGGAACCACAAAGAAGGCAAAGAACTCTAGCGTCAGCAGTAGAAACGGCACTATCAGCACCCCGGGAGCGATCAGGTGGCGGAGGAGTCTTTATCGCTAACCGTTGGATGCTCGTCAAGAGGAATTCGTAGCTCATTCGGCGCGCTTCGTAGCGTATTTCGCAGGCTAACCACGGCGGCATGCGCGTGGCGCACCTGAACCTGGATTTCCTGCGCGCATTGGCGATCATCCTCCGAAAGCGTGGGGACGTCTGCCAGCAATTCCGAATAGCCCAGAATGGCCGTAAGCGGGTTACTCACCTCATGCGTGGCGCCAGCCGCCAGCCGGCCCAGCGCGGCCAGCTTCTGCGATTGCGCGATTCGATTCTGAACGCCGCGCAGGTTTTCCACCGAGCTATGCGTCAGGTTGACAAGTCGAACCAGCTCCCGCGACAGCAAACTCAGTTTCCAGAATGCTAGCGTCCCGATCAAGAACATCGCCGCAAACACCAGCCTCAATCGGAATGCCGTGATCGCCGGTGGGATTCCCTGCTCGTAGTAGCCCAGGAACGCCAACACCGGCAGCGTCAGTACCGCCAGCATCGCGATGCGCGCCGTCCACAGGCTTTGCTGCACTTCGCGGTTCGGACGCGGGTCCTCGTGCGGCCGCAGCGCCGGTCCGAATCCGGCAAGATATGTGAACCAAACTGCGGAAAGAAAGAATGGCGTATCAAAGAAACCGCCGGCGTAGTAAATGCCGCGATCGATGAGCACGCTGAGCAGCAGATTACCGCCGGCAATCAGACAAACGGCAAATAGAAGGTGGAGATACAATCGCCGCCACATGCCGTCGTTGCGGTAAGCAAGCACAGCAAGGGCGACGATCAGCACAAGGTGCATGATTAACGCCAACAAATAGTAGTGCGGGTTGTACTTGGAGAAATCCGTGACGACGGCTTGCCACGGCCAACTGAAATAGCCATAAAGCGCGAACCACCACAGGGTCAGCAGCGCCAGATCCAGTCGCCGTATACGCAGATCGCGGCCGGCGCTGGAGGAATGCGGGCGCAGTGCTAGCGCCGACAGGAAAAAAACATGCGCGAGCAGAAAGAGCGTGTCGCCAGGCACGGGACTGGGCGCGGCAAACTGGCGCATCGAGTCGTAGTAGAACCAGTAGATCTGCGAAAGTAACATCGTCGCCAAACCTGCGGCGATCAATTTCCAGAAAACAGCCAGCAAGCCGTCCCTGCGGCGAAAGTTCTCTGCTGCCGCCAAAATGGCAACGACCAACAACGCACAAGGAAACGCGTCGCCCAGCAATGTCAACTGGAACGATGGCTTGGCTGCTGCCGCAACGGCCAGATGCAGGGCGAATATCCCGATGCTAATGGCGAGATAGAGTCGATGCCGCGGAAGAAATTTCATGGCGCGCCCTCCGCCACAATGCCGGATGGCGCCGGCAGCGCCTCTAGCGCCGCAGGTGCGAACGGGATGACCACCGTGAATATTGCGCCGCCATTTGCCCGGTTGGCACAAAAAATTTCCCCACCGTGCTGCTGCAAAATTCCGTAGCACGTGCTGAGTCCGAGACCCGTGCCTTTCCCAACGGGCTTGGTTGTGTAGAACGGCTCAAAAACGCGCACGGGTTCCACAATTCCCTTCCCGGAATCGGCAAACTCGATGCGTAATCCCTGCTCCGAGGGACGCAAGGAAATTTTCAAGCCTCCCCCTCCGGCACCTTCCAGCGCGTCAATCGCATTGGAAATAATCTGAAGGAATACGTGTAGCAGTTGGCTGGAATCCGCTTGAATCAGAGGTGTGGCGCCTTCCTGCTCTACGGCAACGAAGATATGGGGGAATTTGGCGATGCGGCTCAGGTGCAGTGCGCTCTCGATCAGCGGCCGCACTTCCACCGGCGCCAGTTGCAACGGCGTTTCCTGGGCGAAGCGCAGCATATTTTCCACCAAGTCATCCGTGCGCTGCGCGTACTGCCCGATTTTTCCGGCCATGGAGCGAATCGCGGGCGGCGTTTCGGGGGGCGAGGTAACTTTGACAACCAGGTTGCGGATGACTGCCATGGCGTTTTTTATCTGCTTGGCAACCTGCGCTACCAACTCACCCAGCGACGCGAGCCTTTCGTTTTGTGTCAACTGATGCATAAACCGGCTGGTGCTGGAATAGGTGTCGGAAAGCCGCTGAAGCGTTCCGATCAATGTGGTGGTCAGCAGGAGTTGCTTGATGGAAAGCAACAGAGTCAGCAGAAAGATGGTGACGAGAGTGATCTCCAGCCGGAAAACGAAAATCGGCGAAGACGAAAATCCGTGCCGCAGCAGCCATATTCCCATCACCGGCGTCGATAACGTCACCAGCATCGCCAGGTGCGACGAAAGAAACGCAAGCCGGCGAGGAGGCTCGTGTTCCCCGTTCTCCCCAGAAACAGGCGGAGCGTCCTGTGCAACCGATCGGCCTATCCAAATCATGCACACGCCCGCGGCCAGCGATGCGGTCAACGGCACGTCATAAAAACTGCCGGTGTAGTAGACCCCGCGGTCAATGGCCGCGTTGGCTACGTCCGAAGCGATGCAGTACAGCGCGGCCGCCAGAAAATATACGCGGTACAGGCCGCGCCACGGTCCTTGGGCCCGAAACAATGCAACAGCAGCCACCAGGACAAAAATTTGATTGCCGACGGCATCGGCAATCGTGAAATGGAGATTGTAAAGATCGATCCCGTCGGGCACCAGGCGGTAGGCGAAAACGCTGAACGCATACAGATACAGGGAATACAAAATCAGAATCGATACGTCCAGCAATCCAAACGCGCGAAGCCTGGAATCGTGTCCTTTGTGCGGTTCCAACGCCAACGCCGCAGTCAGTGGCACCAACTTCAGGAAAAGGAGAATGTCCGCGGCAGGAATGTCGGGAACCTCACGGCGCAGCACCACTTCATAGGTTGACCACAGGCATAGGCTGGCCAGCCACATGAAACAGCCCAGCGCCACAAATAACCAGAAACCGCGGACATGGGAGTGACCGCGCTGAAAATTCTGGAACGCCAGAATTGTCGCTGCGGTAATGAGAATAATTTGGATACCGTCGCCGAAAACTGTTAGAGGGTAGCTCTTAGGAAGAAGATAAGCCGCCGATAGCGATAGCGCCACCACCAGCCCGCCAAAGATTGAGCACACCAGATACGTACTCCGGCCGGGGCCCTCAGTATCCATCGCGGCGACAGTAAGCGTTTGCCCAGGTTTCATCATCACCGTCAGATCGTTCCGTGCAGTCGGTGCGCCCTTACCTTTGCAGTGCCCGAACTCACCGACAGAATCTGGGCGAATTACCTCCAGGCCTGGGGAGGAGGACACGTTCCTCCTATTCTGGGTACTTTTGGCTTGGCAACTGAGGAAATCTTGGCTAAGTACACCGAAGGGTACACCGGCAGGGCCCGCCGCACTCGTCTTAACTCCACTCGACAGCGTGACAAGTATGGGTTAACACCTGCGTGTCCGATGCACTTGCAAATTTCCCAGGGGTAAGGGAACGTATTAACTTAAGCTCGCGGTTCGCTCCCCTCGAAGCTCTACGTCACAGTCTATAAGAGGCCCCATGGCATACCGCACTTCGAACGAAACCACCCTTGTGCATCCCTCAAACCACGAACCCGCCTCTTACCCATCGCCCCAGGCGGAATATGCCGCCAAATTGACCACCACGGATAAGGCCGTCCTGCCCATCGCGGACGGCAGCACTCTTTGCCTGGCGCTGGCGGTTGGCATGCCCGGCGGACTTGCAAAGGCCGTGGCCGACCGAGTTACCGCCGGCAATCTGAAGGGTTTGAACCTGTACTACCAGCACTCCATGAAGTACAGCGAAGCCACGTTGATTCGTCCCGAAGTGCTGTCGAAGGTAGACGCGCGCTGCTTTTTCATGGGCGACCCGGACCGCAAGATGGTGAAATTGGGCATCAGTGAAGGAAGAAAGTACCTCAGCTACGTGCCCATCAACTTCTCGAATTGTCCGCGAGCGCTCACCGAGCACATTCATGTGAATACGTTTGTGGTCACCGTTTCGCCGATGGACAAATCCGGCCACTTTAGCCTGGGCACCAACAACGATTACGCTTCCACGGTGCTGCGCCACTGCGACTATGTGATTGTGGAAGTCAACCCGAACATGCCGCGGGTGTTTGGCGATTCCCTGGTGCACGTTTCGGAAGTGAACGCTATCGTGGAAAACGACGCCCCGCTGGTTCAGATTCCCTACGTTGCCCCTGATCCGGAATCCATGAAGATCGGCAAGAGCATCGCCGAGCAGATTCCCGACGGCGCTACCATTCAATTGGGAATCGGCAATTTACCGAACGCCGTGGCGCTGCATCTCTCGGACCGCAAAGACCTCGGAATTCACTCCGAACTGTTCAGCCACGCCTTGATGCAACTGGTGCGCAGCGGCGTAGCCAATGGCCGCAAAAAGACGATTCATCCCCGCAAGCACGTTTTTACCTTCGCCATTGGCGATGACGAGGTCTATCAGTTCATCAACGACAATCCCTCGATGGAAAGTTACGCGTCCTCCTACGTCAACGACATCCACGTGATTGCGCAACACGACAACCTGATGAGCGTGAATACCGCCGTCGAAATCGACCTCTACGGCCAGGTCAATGGGGAATTCATTAACGGGCACCAGTACAGCGGCTCGGGAGGTCAGTTTGACTTCGTGAAGGGCGCGTCGTTCTCCAAGGGCGGAAAATCCTTCATCGGGCTGAAATCGTCGGCCAAGAATGGAACCATTTCCAGTATCGTGCCGCATGTGCACATGGCCACGGACACCCGTATGGATGTGGAGCACGTGGTAACGGAATACGGCATGGTGAACTTGCGCGGACGGTCGACACGGGAACGCGCGTTGGCCCTGATTTCGATTGCGCACCCGAACTTCCGTGACGAACTTACCAAACACGCCAAATCCATCAACCTGATCTAGGGGATTCCCCGTATATTTCGTAGTTCTTGGAAAGTTTCTTGCATCCACCCCTCGGCGGCCCGCATCTGTCCCGGTGTAGAGCTCTGACACTACTTGACAGATGTTGTCGAAAAGAATAAGAAAGGGACTCTGCGCAAGTGATCCCGTCTCGCTCCAGGGGGACCATGGAAGCATCTCGTCGCGATTTTCTGAAGCTAGCCACCATTGGCGGAACCGCCGCCGCTGTTTTTGGATTTGACGTGCAGCCGGCCAGGGCGGAACTGCGCGTCCTGAAAATTACGCGGGCCAGCGAAACCCGGTCCATCTGTCCGTATTGCGCGGTGGGATGCGGCACCATCATCTACACGATTGGGGACAAGGCCAAGAACGTCACCGCACAGGTTATTCACGTCGAGGGCGACCCGGATCACCCCACCAACCGCGGCACCCTCTGCCCCAAGGGCTCTTCCCTGCAACAGGACATTCTAAATGAACGGCGGCTGTTGAAGCCGCAGGTGCGTCGACCCGGAGGAACGGATTGGGAGGATATTTCCTGGGAACAGGCGCTGCAGGAAATCGCACAAAAGGTAAAGAAGACGCGAGACGACACGTTTGTTGAAAAAGACGCGCAAGGCCGTACCGTCAACCGGCTCGAATCCATTGCCTGGACAGGCGGCTGCACCGACACGAACGAGTTCAACTTCCTGGTCGTGAAGGCCATGCGCGCACTCGGTGTGGTGCATATAGAAAATCAGGCCAGGGTTTGACACGGCCCTACGGTCTCAGGTCTGGGACCAAGCTTCGGACGCGGCGCAATGACCAACGGATGGGTCGACATCAAGAATGCCGACATCATTTTGGTCATGGGAGGCAATCCGGCTGAGAACCATCCCTGCGGATTCAAATGGGCTATGGAGGCCAAGCGCAACCGCAACGCCAAGCTCATTTCCGTGGATCCCCGATTTACTCGAACCTCCGCGGTATCCGATCTGTTCTGCCAGCTTCGCGCAGGCTCAGACATTGCCTTCATGGGTGGCATGATCAGCTACGCCATCGAAAACAACCGCATTGCCAAAGACTATCTTCTGAATTACACCAACGCGGCGTTCATCGTGAAGGACGGTTTCAAGCTTCCGGAAGATGGACTGTTTTCCGGGTTCGATGAAAAGACCCAGACCTACGACAAATCCACTTGGAATTATGCTGGGACTGGCCAAGCTGGTGGTAAGGACGCGGCGCAAGGCTACACCATGGGCGCCGCCGCGCACCCTCCGAGTGACGGCGCGCCTGCACCTCCGACTTTGCCGCAAACTGTCGAATACGACCTCACGCTGCAGCACCCGAATTGTGTGTTCCAGTTGCTGCGAAAACAGTATTCCCGCTACACCCCAGAAATGGTGGAGCGCATCACGGGAGTTCCCAAAGCGCAATTCCTCAAGGCTGCCGATCTGTTCACGTCGGTGCGCAAGGACGGCGAAACCAAAAAAGCCGGCACTATTCTGTATGCCGTCGGATGGACACAGCACACTTCCGGCACGCAAATGGTGCGCACTGCCGCGATTCTTCAGCTAGTGCTTGGAAACGTCGGCCGCGCCGGTGGCGGGGTTAACGCGCTGCGCGGACATTCCAATATCCAGGGCGCCACAGATATGGCTGGCATCTTCGACAATCTGCCCGGCTACCTGAAAGTGCCGATTCCCGCGGACAATTCCTTTGAAGCTTACACGAAGCGGATCACGCCGACGCCCTCCAAGCCCGCTCAGTGGGAATCGTTTAACTACTGGGGAAATACGCCGAAGTTTGCCGTGAGTTTTCTGAAGACGCTGTATGGTGATGCCGCTAAGAAAGAGAACAACTGGGCTTTCGACTATTTGCCGAAGGTCGATCGCAACTACTCCTGGACCTATATCTGGGACGATATGTACCACGGCAACGTCAAAGGGCTATTCGCGTTTGGAATGAACGGCGTGGCGATTGGACCCGACTCCACCAAAAACATTAACGCACTGAAGAAGGCGGATTGGCTAGTAGTGGGCGAAATCTATCCGGACGAAACCAGCGAATTCTGGAGAGCTCCCGGCATCACCAAGGATGAAATGAAGCAGATTCAGACCACGGTGTACCGCTTGCCGTGCGCGGGATTCGCGGAAAAGGATGGATCCTTCACCAACTCCGGGCGCTGGCTGATCTGGAAAAATGCGGCTGTTCCGGTGCCGGCGGAATGCCGCTTAGACCAGGCGATCCTGGCGCAGATTTTCTTGAGGATTCGCGATCTTTACAAAAAAGAAGGCGGAAAGTTCCCCGACGCTATCTTGAACCTCGCGTGGAATTACACCACTCCGTCCAGCCCATCGCTCGCCGAGGTCTTGAAAGAAATCAATGGCAATGCGCTGGCAGATCTGGAAGACCCGGCCACCAAGCAGCAAATCAAGAAGGGGCAGCAATTGCCCGGATTCGCTTGGTTGAAGAATGACGGAACAACTACGTGCGGCAATTGGATTTACTGCGGCTCGTACACCGAAGCGGGTAACTTGACAGCGCGGCGCGACCCCTCCGATCCCTCCAACATGGGAGTGCACCCAGGCTGGGGATGGTCGTGGCCCGCAAACCGGCGCATCCTTTACAACCGCGCGTCCTGCGATCTGAACGGCAAACCCTGGGACGCTTCCCGACCGCAAGTTTGGTGGAACGAGGACCAGCAGAAGTGGGTGGGAAATGATGTGCCGGACTTCAAGGCGGATTCCAAACCAAAGGACCACATGGGCCCGTTCATCATGAACCCGGAAGGTGTGGGCCGGCTCTTTGGTCCGCTGGCATCGTTTGCGGACGGTCCATTCCCGGAATTCTACGAACCCACCGAAAGTCCACTGGCCAACTTGCTGCATCCACAGCAATCGATTAATCCCGTTGTGAAGAAATTCAAGACGCCCGACGACAAGTTTGGGACGGTCAGCCAGGGATTCAACATTGTTTGCACCACGTACCGGCTGACCGAGCAATACCACTACTGGACCAAAAACAACCCCATGAACGTGCAACTCATCCCAGAGCCGTTCATCGAGATACCCGTGGAACTGGCCGACGAACTGGGCATCCGCGGTTCGGAAAAGATCAAGGTGTCCAGTGCCAGAGGATCTTATATTGCCAAGGCCTTTGTCACCCGGCGCATCAAGCCGATGCTCATCGACGGCAAAAAAACTTACCAGATCGGCTTGCCCATTCACCAGGGATTCCGAGGAATCGTTGAGGACGAAGATCGAGACGCGCGGACGCTGGCGAATCTGTTGACACCCGCGGTCACCGACCCCAACGCCTATACACCCGAGTTCAAAGGTTTCCTAGTCAAAGTCGAAAAAGTTTAGGGAAAAAAGATGAGCCAGGCGACACTCCGCATTCAGAAAATGTCAGCGCACGCCGGCAGCATTCCGGGCGAGGACACCCAGCGACTGCCCACGGTTGCCAAACTGATCGACACCACGACGTGCATCGGTTGCAAAGCCTGCGAAGTGGCTTGCATGGAGTGGAATGACCTGCCGTTTGGCAAGACCGTCTTCGACAATTCTTACCAAACGATGCCGGACACCCGCTGGAACTACTGGAATCTGATTCTGTTCAACGAGCATGAGCGGGAAAACGGCGACATGATGCTGCTGATGCGCAAGCACCAGTGCATGCACTGCGCAGAACCGGGATGCCTGGAGGCTTGCCCCGCGGACGGCGCGATCGTCCAGTACGCCAATGGCGTCGTGGATTTTCAGCAGGATCATTGCATCGGCTGCGGCTATTGCATCACCGGCTGCCCGTTCAATGTACCCAAACTCAACAGTGTCACCAAGCGCGTTTACAAGTGCACCCTTTGCACCGACCGCATTAGCGAAGGCCTGGAGCCGGCTTGCATCAAATCCTGTCCAACCGGTTGCCTGCATTTCGGAACTAAAGAAGACATGTTGGACCTCGCGGGCCAGAGAGCAACACAGCTGCGCGATCATTTTGGATACGACAAGGCCGGCGTTTACGATCCACCCGGCGTTGGCGGCACCGGCGTGATTTATGTTTTACACGATGTCACCAAGCCCGAGTTGTATGGCGGCCTGCCCAGCAATCCCACCATTCCACTGGCCGTAAAACTCTGGAAGAAGCCGCTCAAGTGGCTCGGCAATCTTGCGATCGTCGGGGGACTGGTCGGCCTCTTCGTTCACTACCTCAGATTCGGACCCAAAGCACGCGAGGACGAAGACATTACAGGAGCACAGTCATGACCCACCCGGAACAGGTCGTCCCTCACGGTCACGTGCTGCGCTACGCCTTCCACGAGCGCTTGAATCATTGGGTCGCCGCGGGCTCCTACATTTATCTGATGCTGACCGGATTGGCTTTTTGGTCTCCCTGGTTATTCTGGATTGCCGCCATCTTTGGAGGCGGGCCCGTCTCTCGCATGATTCATCCATGGGTTGGCTTGATCTTCACCACCTCGGTCACTTACATGTTTGCGATGTGGCACAAGCAGATGCGATTCACCGAAGTCGACCGGCAATGGTGGAACTCCCTGCATTACTACATCACCAATCAGGACGATAAAATGCCGCCGGCGGGCCGCTATAACGCCGGACAGAAATTGTTATTCTGGACCTTTTTCTTTGGTGCGCTGGTGTTGCTGCTCTCCGGGCTGGTGCTTTGGTTTACCGATTATTTGCCATGGAGCCTGCGCTGGCTACGCTACATCAGTGTGATTGTTCATCCCGCTGCGGCACTCCTTACTATCGGCAATTTCATGATTCACGTGTACATGGGCGTTTTCGCCGAACGCGGCGCTTTCGGCTCCGTTATCCGCGGCGACGTTTCCATGGCCTTCGCAAAGAGGTATCATCCCGCCTGGTACGAAGAAATCGTTGGCACTGATACCAAGAAATGACATTTCTCGCGGCCGGAAAAGTAAACTATCGCGCCCGCATCGCGCGCGCTGAACTGCTGTCCTCGCGGCATCCCTTCGCGGCCGAAGTCCTCACTTTTTATGCCCGCATCGCCGCCTTCCAAGAAGCACTCTACGACTCACTCCCAAAATTGTGGGGCAAGCAACCTATAGCTCCGCCGAATGGATTGCTCCGCTCGGAAATCAATTTGCCCATCCTGGTGCAGCCCTTCGCCAACTTTCTCTCGGTCATTGAAGCTCACGCACCGCGCCCCGTCGCTGCCCAAGCGGAATACCTGAAAGAGCAAGGAACCAATGCGTGGGCCGCCACGCTCGAGGCATTCTGGAAGTCTGGTCTGGCGGAATGGCCCGACGGCGATTCCGATGCTGACACGCCTGATCCTCTGAAAGAGTTTCTAACTCGCGCGTTTCTGCAGCCCTATGCCGAATTCATTGTCGGCACCATGCTCCCACCCACCCTGTTAATGACCACTTGCCGCTGCCCTCGCTGCAATTCCCTTCCACTGCTCGGAATCCTGCGCCAGGAGGGCGATGGAGGAAAACGGTCTTTGCAGTGCTCTTTTTGTTCGCAGGAGTGGGAGTTTCGCCGAATTTTTTGCGCCAAGTGCGGCGAAGAGCGCGAAGACAAATTGCCCGTTTATATCGCCGAACTGTTTCCGCATGTTCGCGTGGAAAGCTGCGAGACCTGCAAGCATTTTCTGCGTACTGTTGATTTGACCAAGGATGGGAACGCGGTTCCGCTCGTCGACGATCTGGCCGCGTTGCCGCTGAGCTTTTGGGCCGAAGAGCAAGGCTACCAGCGAATCCAGGGAAATCTTCTGGGGACGTGAACGCGCCACGTGTGACACTGGCGAGCGGGGTTAGCTTCAGAGTCTTTCGCCTAGCGCTTCGCGGAAAGCGCTTCCCACGCTTTGTGCAGCAGGCTTTCCAGCGTCACCGCATTATGCGTCTCGGTGCCGTCAGAATGACTCGAAACAAAAGAAGGCGCAGCGGGCAACGAACTTCCCGCTGCGTGCGGGCCATAATCGCTTCGCGGACCTTCACTGCTGCCATACATAATCCGGGCAAGGCTTACATTGGACATGAAAATCTCCGTCCGCATAGCGCGCGGGTATTCGTTCATTGTGCGCTCGCTGCCAGAAAATGCGGCTCCGGCAAGGTTCGATGGAGTGAATTGGTAACTGTCCCATCGAGCAGGTCTGTTAGAATGCATCGACGACGGAGGAGAACCCCAAATGGCTGAGCAGCAGAACTATTCGAATCACGTGAAGTGGGTGCCGATGTTTCATTTTTTTGTGTTACCGGTATTGCTCGCGAATTTCTTTACATCCGTCTTCCGTTATCGATCCTTGGGCATTACCTGGGTCTGGCTGATCGGCATGCTGACCGCCCTGGCTCTGTTCATGCTCGCGGTTTTGGGGCGGACGTTTGCGTTGAAAGTGCAGGATCGCGTGATTCGCATGGAAGAGCGGCAGCGCTGCGAGCGGCTGTTGCCCACGGAATTGAAAGCGCGCATTCAGGAAATTACTCCGGAGCAGTTTGTGGCTCTGCGCTTCGCAAGCGATGCCGAACTGCCGAGCCTTGTCAGTAAAGTCCTCACCGACAAGGTCAGCAACAGGAAAGCCATCAAGCAAATGGTGAAGAACTGGCGGGGCGATTATTTGCGCGCCTAGACAGCGACTCATTCTTCTTTAGAAGATGCTTTGTACCACGCCGGCCTCTGCCCGCACCGCGGCGCCATTGATTGCCACTGATTGCGTGCTGGCAACAAATGCCACCACCGCAGCAATCTCCTCTGGGGTTTCGAAACGTTTCAATAACGACGTCGGGCGAATCGTGGCAAAAAACTGCTTCTCCACTTCCGCCGGCGAAATGGCCTGTTGGCGCGCGATGTTTTGCATAAACTCGCTGGCGCCTTCGGATGCCGTAGGTCCCACCAGCACCGAATTTACCGTCACTCCGGTGGCAACCACGGTCTGCGCGACGCCACGAGCGATGGCCACCTGCGCGGTTTTGGTCATGCCGTAGTGAACCATTTCCGTGGGAATTTGCTGCCCAGACTCGCTGGAGATGAAAATCACTCGCCCCCAATTCTTCTCCAGCATTCCCGGCAAGAAGTGGCGCGTCAGGCGCACCCCGCTGAGCACGTTAATTTCAAAAAAACGCTGCCAATCAGAGTCGGGAATTTCCAAAAACGGCTTGACCTCGAAAATGCCCAGATTGTTTACCAGAATATCCGCTTCCGGAACCTGTTTCACAAATGCGGTGACGCCCGCAGCGGTGCCCAGATCGGCCGCTACACCAATTAACTCTGCCCCTTTCGTGCGTTGGCGAATTTTCTCTACCGCTGTGCTCACGCGCGCCTCCGTCCGACCATTAATCACCACGCGCGCGCCCTCTTGCGCCAGCGTCGCGGCGATCGCGAATCCGATGCCCGCGGTTGAGCCCGACACTACCGCCAATTTGCCTTGCAAACCCAGGTTCATGCTTGTCCCCTTACGTGAATTTCTTGGCCGAGACAGTTTATGGCGCGGTTTTGAATTTTGCGAGCGAGGAAGCGGCACTTTCGATCTCTGCGATCTCCTCCACGCCCAGCCGGAAATCAGCGGCGCCGAACACACCATCAGCTTGTTTGGCGTTGCGCGCACCCACGATTGCGCCCGTTATTGCCGGATTCCGTAGAACCCATGCGATCGCTGTTTCTCCGGCGTTCCGGCCGTGGCGTGTCCCGATTTTCTTCAGCACTTCCACCAATTCCAGGTTCTTGGAGAGTTTAGGCTCCTGGAATTCCGGGTTGCGGCTGCGGAAGTCGTCCTTGGGTAGCGCTGCGGCTCGTTCGCGCGTCATTGCGCCCGTCAGCATCCCGGAAAACATCGGAGCGTAGCTGATCACCCCGATTCCCTGCTGCAAACAAAACGGCAGTGTCTCTTCTTCCACCTGTCGGCGCAGCATGGAGTAGGGCGGCTGCAGCGAAGTGACCGCGGCAATTTTCTGCGCTCGTTTGATTTGCGCGGCGTCAAAATTCGATACGCCGATCCAGCGAAGCTTCCCTTCTTTCTGCAAAGACGCTACGGCCTGCCAGGCTTCTTCCAGGCCCGCGCCATTGTCCACCGGCGGCCAGTGCATCTGATAAAGGTCGATGACAGAGACCTGCAGGCGGCGCAGGCTGTCTTCGCATTCCTTCCGAATGGATTTCGCGGAAAAATTCGGAGTGATCTTGCCGCCACTATCCCACGTCAGAACGCACTTCGTGAAAACGTAGGGACGCGCGCCCTGCCAGTCTTTCAACGCGCGCGCCACTACTTCTTCCGAATGTCCCAGCCCGTAAACCGCCGCGGTGTCGATCCAGTTGACGCCCAATTCCAACGCGCGGTGAATCGCGCCTATGGAGTCCTTGTCGTCTTGCGCGCCCCAGGCATATTCCCAGCCGCCGCCTCCCACTGCCCAGGCGCCAAAACCCACTGGTGTGATGTTCAGATCGGAATTGCCTAATTTTCGTGTTTGCATTGTCCTTCTCTCGTAGAGTTCTTACAGACTAGGATGAACCGGCCCAGCGAATGGTTAGGTGAAATTATTGCGCAAAAAAGGCCGCGTCGAAAGACGCGAATTCGCCATCGGGATTGATCAGAACAAGCTGTTGGGGGCCTGGCGAAAGCACGGGCGTGACGATATTGAGCGTATTCATGTCCTTGAAGGTCACTGAAGCTTGCTTGCCGCCCATTGTAACCTTGGTTGCAGACTGAAAACCGCTGCCGCGAATCGTAACGCTGGTGCCTCCTGCTGCAGCACCCGACGCCGGTGCAGCACTGCCAAATCCCAATGGAACGTTGGCCGGCTGCACGATCGTCAATCCCGACGCGGTCACTGCAAACAGTCGCTGCCCGAATTCATCGCTGGTCAAAAAATTGCCGTGCAGTCCGTCGACATCGGTCGAAAGCATCGCGAATGGTTCTGGCAGCATCACGCGCAGCCGCAAGCGTCCATTGTGCGCGTCGCGAATATCGACGCCTCCGTGAATCCCCGTTGCCGGTGGCGCGGAGGGAGCGGGTCCATCCAGAAAAGGCTCATACACCAATGCCCCGGTAGGATGCAGCGTAAGGCCGGGCACTCCCACTCGCTGTGTAATGCTTTCGAGTTCAGTTGTAGTCGGCACCACAACCAGACTAAGATCGGCGCCGCGAATTTCTGTCTGATTCCCTGCACGCATCGCGAACTTTGTTCCATCGGACGAAACCGCCAGGTCGTGCGCCAAATCGTTGGCGGAAGAGACTGCAAAATCGTTTGGCGTCGAAGCGGACCACGAGGCAACTGGCCCTCCAGGAGCGTTGCTGAACGTCAAATATACGGTGTCGCCGCTGGCGTCCGCTTGCAGCAACGGGGCGCCCGTTAGCGACGTGACCTCTGGCTGCGGCGCGGGCTGGTACACTGGCGGACCGGCGGTAATGTTCAGCTGCCCCAGGCACGCATTGCACGCACCGATAGACGAGCCTTCGCCACTCAGTCCCACAAAAACTGTTTGCGCGCTCGTCGCCGCCACGCGCGACGGTCCGGAATTCACGTAACCCGCCACTCCTCCCACTGCAACCTTCGCGCCGTTGGCGACCGCTCCGTCCGGGTCGATCAGGTAAATGCTCTGCGCTCCAAAATCCGCTACCACCAACTGCGAATGATCCGGCGTCAGCGCAAGGCCTCGCAATGCCGCATTCGGCGGCGGCCCGTTAGGAGGGGGCTGTATCGCCGCGCGAAACACTTGATTCTGCAGATCGAAAACGTCCACGTGATCCGTCGCGGTCAAAAACACTTGTTGGCGCAATGCATCGTACAGAACGAATTTGTACAATCCGGGATGGGCGTAAATTTGCGACGATGCCAGAAACTGGAACGATCGGGAAAGCGTGCTTGAACCTGAGGGCGCGGTCACAGTAACGCCCGCCGGGCCCGGCGAACCGGCCGGCGCGGAGATGGCGATACGCTCCAGAGGAAACGGATACGCGCTATCAAGAAAAAGCCCGCTAGATGAAGCAGACAGAGCGTCCACCCCATTCACCGTACCAGCTTGTCCACCGATAGTGACGGTCACTTTGCCCGCATCGCCGCCAAAACCGTATCCGTAAATGTAGATCGTGTTCCCGCCGGACTTCGCACTCGCATTCGGCAGAACTTGCGCGATCGACGGGCCATAGCTGAACCCCGACGGAGCAAGCGCGAGCCACCCATTCGCAAAATACGCGGTCAGGTTCACGGCGCCAATCGAAGTGCTGGCTGGCGAGGAGACTTGCAATTGCGAATTGCTCAAGCCAGTCGCGCTCACCGGGTTCTGTCTTCCAAAGCGAACTTGCGCGGAAGATGCGAAATCACTTCCGCTCAGCGTGACCGTAGCTCCGCCAGCGGCAGAGCCCTCGGCGGGTTGTGCAACGGGCGCATTCGCAAAAATGGGAGCAGGCGCACTGAGCGTGAAGAACTTTGAGGCATCGAGAAAGCTGACACCGCGATTCGAAAGCGCTGCTAAAAATGGCGAATCATCAATATCCTCGAGCAACGAGGGAACACCTTGAATCGTCAAATCGGGCAGCCGCCCAAGCACTTGCAAGTCGCTCGCGGAAAGCGCTGTCACCACGCGGCCGTTCCCCAAGGCCTCATTGACATAAAGCGTCGCGGCGTCGCGCGAAAAAACCAGTCCGGCTGCCGCCGACGTAGCATAGTTGCCCAGCGGCAAAAGATTGCCGTCGAGCAGCCATACCTGCATGTTGCTGCCACCAGAAATCGCCACCGCGCTGCGCGACCCTTCGTTGTTAACTGCCGCAAAAGACATTGTTCCCACGTCGGGCGCTTGCGGTCCAGCAATCACGTTGCCGCTTCCATCAAACAGCGCAAACTCTCCGCTGCCGTCGTTCGAAGCTACCAACGCGCGGCTGCGATCTCCGGATCGCGCTATGACGCCAACGCCATTCTGGAAAACAGCCGGAGCTTTGCTGGTCAAATTCGAGAAAGTGTTTGCGACGGGATCCCAAAGCGCCAGCAGTGCCTGCGATGCCGTCGCTTGCCGAAGGCGCACCAGAATCTTGCCGCTGGCCATGGGCACTAACTCGGTCGGACGGTTGAAGACCGCCCCGGGAATCGGCGTCAACCCGGCGACCGCATAGCGGTGAGTGACCTGCAAATTCTGCGTGCTGACCGCGAAAGCATATTCCACCGCCGAGCCCACCCACAGCGTTGCTCCATCGGGCGACAAGTCAACGCTGGAGGCAGCGGGGACATCGATGCTGGCCACCGGCGCTGCCAATGGTCAACACATCCACGCGGTTCATGGCACCGTTGGCAACGAAGAAGCGCTTCCCCAGCGCATCGTAAACAATGTGGCGCCGGTGCGGCTCGCCTGCGGGTGCATCTACGGCATTCACGGAATCGTTGCGAACGAACGAGGACTGCGGCGCATTCAGCGACGGGCCCGATTCGATTGTCAGCGACAGACTTGCCGCATGCGAAAGCGTTCCACTCGTTGCCTGCGCGGAAATAGCGAACTGGCCAGTGGCGGCGCCGGAATCCGCGCCAAACAACACCGCCACTGGCTGTCCAGGCGACACGGAAAAAGGACTGGCAGGATTTGTGACCACGCCGGTAGGCAAGCTGGAGAGAGTTATCTCCACGGCGCCGGAGAAGCCATTTTCTGAAGTGACCGACAGCAATACCGCTGGACTGGTCGCCCCTTGCTCCAGACTCAGAGAGCTAACCGATAAGCCCAGCAAAAAGTCTGGTTGCAAAGGAGGAGGCTGGACCCCACTTCCGCCTCCACCTCCACCACATCCACTGCAATACGTCGCGGATGAGACCAATGCCAACACCGTCGCCGGAAACCTGCGAACGCCGCCCCACATGGCGGACTCCTAACCAAATAACAATCCAATCGCGACTTGCAGCAGGGCCGGAGGGCGGTCCGGCCGCAACGTCACCGGGGAAACAACGCCACCATAACTATATATTATGGACTTGTCGAGATACTAAATACATAGAAGGGATTGTGGCATAAACAAAAACGGCGCCCCGCTCTGGACAGGACGCCGCTTGGGAAGAAACAGTTTTTTGCTATAAAAGTTAAATGGTTTTTGGACCGACGCCTGCCGCCGCTGGAGCCGAGGCGGTACGCGCGAACGAGCCCGCTCCGGATTCCTTCTCGGCGGACTTGTCGATTTCGATGGAGCCCTTAAAGTAGGCGCCGTCTTCGATCATGATTCGGGCGGTCGTCAGATCGCCGTTCACCGATCCATCCTTCTTGATCTCAATGCGGTCCTTGGCGCGCAGGTTGCCCTTCACGGTCCCATACACCACCACTTCGCGCGCAATAATGTCCGCGGTCAGTTTGGCGGTCGCGCCAACCGTGAGCTTGCGCTCATCGAGTTGCACGAGTCCTTCCACTGATCCCTCGATCAGCAGGTCCTCGTTTCCCGAAATTTCTCCCTTCACGTGCAGGCTTGGTCCGAGTCGCGCCGTTGCGCGATCTGCGGTTGCTCCCATCGGTCTCATCGCATCAGTACTCATCGCGGTTGTTCCCTCCCAGGTTGCCGCAGAGGTTTTCTGCGGCTGATTCATCGGAATATTTTTCGGCTGTTCCGGCTGCGCGGCTTGCGGCGGCGTATCCGGCTTCTTGGTATTACCCCACATCGGACCTCCAACGGGACAGCTTACCCCACGCAGAATTCCGCCAGGGGTATGCACACAATAGTCCGCGGCGATGCGTGTCGCAAATATAGTATCCAAGATGCGTGCCTGAGAGTAACTAGACTCCCGAACAGGTGCAGTACTGTACTTGGTCCAGCGGCATACGTCACTGCAGCGCCTAAGAAGTCGGCTTGTCGGGAACCGGCTGTTTCGCCAGGAAATCTCCGGCGAAACGCGTCGAGTACGCCGCCAGCAATTCCTCAATTCGTTGCGCGGACGGCGACTTAAGCACGAATCCCGCGTGATGATATTTTGAAACGCGATAAATAATTTCAGGATCGGTATAGCCGGAAGTGTCTGGCTGTTCCTGCTTCGCCAGCGACAGAATCACGCCGGCGTACTCCTCGCGCGCCTGCGGCAACTGATAAGGTTGCTTCCCTGCGCCAACCTCCAGGTGCGCCCACTCCCTCCAAAGATTGATGCCCGTGGCCGCTTCAACAACGTCGGAAATGTAGGCGCCACCCACGCGCGCCGCAATCTCTATGAAGTAAAACCGATTGTCGGCGTGCGCTTTGAGAAATTCGGCGTGAGTTACTCCGCGCACCAACCCAAGCCCGGCCACGAGCCTCGCGTGCATCTCTTTCAACGCTTGCGTATCCGCGGCATCGCGCGGCAAAGTCCGCGTTGTAAACACGCCGCCTTCGTGCGAGACGTCCAGCGGCGGTGACCCGTAGCCGTGAGCCTCAGCGAAAACCACGGACCGTTCACTCACCACGCCATCCACGTGATACACGCTGCCCGGCACAAACTGCTCCAGCAAAAAATGCGATTGCTGGTCGCCCAACTGATCCAGCCACGGCCACAACTCCTCCGGCGCCTGGATCTTCTTCATCCCAATACCCGACGCCTGCGAACGCGGTTTCAGCAGCCAAGGCCCGGGCACGTGGGCCATGAATTCGCGCAGGTCATCGTAATTCAGCACAGGTACGAATTCGGGCACCAACACGCCTGCTTCGCGAGCCTGCGCGCGCATGGCCAGCTTGTCGCGAAAATGGCGGATGGTCGTCAAGCCCATGCCCGGTAATCGCAGGTGCTCACGCAAGGCCGCGACGTTCTCCATGTCGAATTCGTCCAGCGCCACAATGCGGTCGATGTGTCGATGGCGCGCGGTATAGCTCACCGCGTTGATCAATTCGCCGACGGGCATCTCGCCAGGCGTGAAAAACATTTCGTCGATCGCCTCCTTCGGCCAGTCAGCGTTTCGAAGTTTTTCCACCGTCAGCAGCAGCACCGTGCAGCCCAACCGTTTGCACGTGCGCATAAATTCCTGCCCTTTTTCATAGGAGGAGACACAAAGAATGGTGATGGGACGATTCGCCGTCACGCGATTTCCCTCGCACGGATGCGCGGATTATACCCGTCTTTCGCCGGCCGGAAAGAGGAATTGCAGGAATGGCCCCACTCGCTGGGCCCACGCAGCTTCATTGTGCTCCGCGCCTTCCACTTGCTGATAGTGCACGTCGCGGCCCAGCCGCCAACCCTTGCCAAGAAGAATGTCGCGGAATCGCTCCACGTCTTCCACGATGCGCGGGCCTTCACGCGTTCCAATGTCCAGCCAGATCCGCGGTAACGGGTCAACTGGGGCGGCGTCTGCAAAACGCAAAATCACTCGCTGGTTCCACCAAACCGACGGCGAAAGCGCCGCGATTTTTCCGAACACGTGCGGAAGACGCAGCCCCAGGTACAGCGATACCAGCCCGCCTAGCGATGAGCCACCAATTCCCGTGTTTTCCGCTCCACTTAGAACCCGATAGTTGCTCAGCAAAAACGGTCGCACTTCTTCCAGCAGAAACTTGGCGTAGCGGTTCGCACGGCCTCCCCCAAGCTTGGGCATGCGCGTGGGTGTGTATTCGCCGAGGCGCTGCTTCCCGGCATTGTAAATCCCGACGATGATCAACGGTTCAACCAGGCCAGCTTGAATGCAATAATCCGCGGTTTGCCCGACGTGCCAGTCCATTCCGGGAATAAACGACGTTGCGCCGTCGAAAAGGTTCTGCCCGTCATGCAAAAACAGCACCGGAAACCGCCGCTGCTCCTGTTCATGATACCCGGGAGGCAGGTAGACGATCAGGTCGCGCTGGTTGCGCAAAAACCGCGACGGGAATTGCTCATGCTTGATTAGTTGCGGTCCGCTCACGGAGCGATGCTGACCAGTAGATCCTTGGCCTCCACGTGCTGGCCAGGTGTAACAAGCAGTTTGGTGATCTTTCCGGCGATCGGCGCGTAGATATTCGATTGCATCTTCATTGCTTCCAGAGTCAAAAGTTTAGCACCTCGCTCCACCGAATGGTTAACCTGCACCGCGATGCCGCTGATCAGCCCCGCGGTCGGCGCTCCCACTTGTCCCGGATCTTCCGGATTCGCCTTCGGATGGCTGCGTTCCACCACGCGCAGAGCCTTGTCGCGAATCGTTACTTCGCGCGGCTGCCCGTTCAACTCAAAAAACAGTGTGCGCGTGCCGTCGGGATGCGGTTCGCTGATGGTCAGAAATTTCACGATCATCGTTTTGCCCGACTCGATCTCTACAGTGATTTCTTCCGTCGGCCTCAGCCCGTAGAAGAATGTCCGCGTGGGCAGAACCGCTACGTCCGCGTAGGTTTGCCGGAACTTGTCATACTTCAGAAAAACTTCCGGGTACAGCAGGTAGCTCAGCAAGGCGTCGCGCTTCACAGCGTGCCCTACTTTTTTCTCCAGCTCCGTTTGCTCTTCCTCAAATCGCACCGCGGGAAGACTCGCTCCAGGCCGTCCCTTCAGTGGCGCCTGTCCGCGCAGGATGATTCGCTGCAACTTCTTCGGCCAGCCCCCAGGTGGCACTCCCAGCGCTCCGGAAAACATCTCCACCACGGAGTTGGGCAAAGGAATGTCATGTTTTTCGTCAAGCTTCAACAGGTCGCTGGGTTTCATCTCGTTGGCTAGCAGAAACAGCGCCATATCCCCGACAACTTTACTCGAAGGCGTCACCTTCACAATGTCGCCGAACAACTGGTTCACTTCCGCGTAGGTTTTCTCCACCTCGCGCCAGCGGTGCCCCAGCCCCATCGAGGCCGCCTGTTCTCGCAAATTCGTGAATTGCCCTCCCGGGATTTCGTGTTGATACAAGCGCGCGGATCCGGCCTTTGGTCCCGAATCAAACGGCAGGTAGTAACTGCGCACCGTCTCCCAGTAATCAGAACATTCGTTCAGCGCTTCCATATCCAACTGCGTGTCGCGGTGCGTGTGCCGCAAAGCCTCCACCACGCAATTCAGATTCGGCTGGCTCGTTCCTCCGCTCATGGACGCCATCGCCCCATCGGCAATGTCCACGCCAGCCTCCGCGGCTTTCAGCAAAGACGACGCGTTGATTCCGCTGGTGTCGTGGGTGTGGAAGTGAATTGGGATTCCGATCTCCTCATGCAGCGCTTTCACCAGCGTGTACGCGGCGTACGGCTTGCACAGCCCGGCCATATCCTTGATCGCAAGAAAATGCGCTCCCAACTTCTCCAGTTGCTTCGCCATCTTCACGTAGTATTTCAGCGAATACTTTGGCCGGTGATCGTCCAGGATGTCGCCGGTGTAACAGATGGCGGGCTCGCACACCGCGCCCGTTTCCAGCACCGTGTCGATGGAAACGCGCATATTATCGATGGAATTCAGCGAATCGAAAATGCGGAAAATGTCGATGCCCTGCTCATACGCTTCTCGAACAAAGTCTTCGATCACATTGTCGGGATAGGAAGTGTAGCCGACCGCGTTTGCGCCGCGCAGCAGCATCTGGAAGCAAATATTAGGAATGCGCTTGCGAAGATCGCGCAGCCGTTGCCAGGGATCTTCGTGAAGAAAACGCAATGACGTGTCGAACGTCGCTCCGCCCCACATTTCCAGGCTGAACAAATTCGGCAACCGCTGCGCCACCGCATCTGCTGTCGCCAGCATGTCGTAGGTGCGCACGCGCGTCGCCATTAAGGATTGGTGCGCGTCGCGGAACGTCGTGTCGGTCAGCAGCAGGCGCTTTTCTTTCCGCGCCCACGCGGCAAATTTCTTCGCTCCGAGCTTCTTCAGCAGATCGCGCGTTCCCGGCGGCGGGGCAATCCCCGGCACGCTCGGTAGCGGAGCCTTTTCCAGCGCGTCGGGAATCTTCTTTCCTTTTACTTCCGGGTTTCCGTTCAGAATCACGTCACCCACATAAGACAGCAGCTTGGTGGCGCGGTCGGCGCGGCCCGTAAACCGGAAAAGCTCGGGAGAATCATCCAGGAACGCGGTGGTAACTTCGCCGGCGCGGAATTTCGCATGGTTAACAACATTTTCCAGAAACGGAATGTTGGTCTTTACTCCGCGAATCCGGAATTCCCGCAGTGACCGGTCCATCCGCTGGCACGCTTCGGTCAGATTCGTGCCCCACGCCGTCACCTTCACCAGCAGTGAATCGTAGTACGCCGCCAGGATCGCGCCGGAGTACGCGGTGCCGCCATCCAGCCGAATCCCAAACCCAGCCGGCGATCGGTAAGTGGAAATACGGCCGTAATCAGGCGCGAAGTGTTTCTCAGGATCTTCCGTCGTCACGCGGCACTGCAGCGCGGCGCCATACAGCGGAACTTTTTCCTGCTGCGGAAGCGCCAACGGTTCCTCATGCAGCTTGTGGCCTTGCGCCACCAGGATCTGCGAGCGCACGATATCGATCCCGGTCACCATTTCCGTAACCGTGTGCTCCACCTGAATGCGCGGGTTCACCTCGATGAAATACCATTTCTGCGAATCTACGTCGTACAGGAACTCCACCGTTCCCGCGTTTCGGTAGTTCGCTTTCCGCGCGATCTGCACCGCTGCGGCGCACAATCCCTCGCGCACCTTCGCGGGCAGATTGCTCGCAGGCGCTACTTCAACAACTTTTTGGTGCCGCCGCTGCACCGAACAATCGCGTTCATACAGATGCAGCAAATTTCCGTGCTCATCGCCGAGGATCTGCACTTCAATGTGACGCGCTCGCGGCAGGTACTTTTCCAGGAATACCGACGCATCGCCGAACGCTGATTTCGCCTCACCTTGCGCGTCTTCCAGGCTGGCCGTAAGTTGCGCCGCATCCTGCACCACGCGCATGCCTCGCCCGCCGCCGCCCATCGCAGCCTTCACCATCACGGGGAACCCGATCTCCTCCGCAATCCGGTGCGCTTCTTCCGCCGACACAACCGATTTTTCCGTCCCCGGAAGCACCGGAACGCCCGCAGAACTGGCCAGGCGCCTTGCCGCGGTCTTGTCGCCCAACAATTCCAGTAGCTCCGGCGTGGGCCCAACAAATGTCAGTCCCGCCTTGGCGCAGGCTCGCGCGAATGCCGGGTTCTCCGACAAAAATCCATAACCAGGGTGGATCGCGTCCACTTCATGTTCTTTGGCGACAGCAATAATTCCCGCAATATCCAGATACGCTTCGACCGGCCCTTTTCCGACACCCACCTGGTACGCTTCATCCGCTTTGAAGCGGTGCAATGCCAGCCGGTCTTCCTGCGAATAGATGGCTACGGTTCGCAGTCCCAGCTCGTTGGCTGCCCGGAAGATGCGGATAGCGATTTCGCTGCGGTTGGCCGCCAGCAACTTGCGGATAGGTGGATTCCTCTTCATAAGCCGGGTTTGTTCACTCTCATAGTGGATGCGAAATTTTACATTGTTTCACGCGCCGGGACACGCGTCGGAACGAATCTTTCAATGCTGGCGAGTGAAAAATCAGATGAGGCCCTAATGCTTCAGCAGCGGCGTGGCGAAGCGAATGGGCACGCCAAAATTGGACCCGCCGAAGCCCCGCACAATCGCAAATGTTACGCCGATCACGCCGCCATTGTCGTCCAGAAGTGGCCCCCCGGATCCTCCCGACGTCGTCTGCGCGTCGTACACGATCTTGTCCGGCAGAATATCGCCCACATGTCCCTGCGTCACCAGCGGGCGAATCAGTTGCCGCTTGGCCAGTTCTTGCAAAATCAGCTTGGGCTCCCCGCCGCTCGCTTTGATTACCTGTTCCACCGTCTGATCCCCCGCGCGCGCCAGGATGGCATCCAACCCCGTGGCGTACCCCACGCTAATCAGAGGCTCGCCGCTCACGGCGGCCTCCGGTCGCGGGTCAAGCTTCAACGCCGGCCGCTGCAGTTCGGAGAGGTCTCCGTGCAGCAACGCAAGATCGGCGTCCGAGGAAATCTGCGAGATGTTGACGCTGATGCCTCCTGGTGCGCCCGGGAAATAGGCCGTCATCTCGCCAATCAGGGGCTCCAGTCCTTGTTTGGTTGCTCCCCCCAATTCCTCGTTTTGCCACCAGGGTTGCGCCACGTGATGATTGGTCAGGATCTTGCCGTCGCCGGCGATGAATCCCGTTCCAAAAAAATCCGCATGTACTTCCGGCGCGCGTCCTTCGGTGGTGTACACCACGTTCCCGTCGCTGTCTTTCAACGGTGCTCCATCGCTACCGATGCCGCCATAACGCAGCCTCTTTCCCGACTCCTTCACATTGAACACTACGGTCACATGCAGCAGGCACACGCTCTTTGCATAACTGCGGATCACTCCCTCGGCACGTTGCGAAACGCCTTCGATCTTGTTCAGCCTGCTGGTGGTGTCTGCCAGCTCTTTCCGCAATTGCGTGACGTCGCTTCCGTCGGGCGCCGAAATCCTTTGCTTCAACGACTCCGTCTTCTGCATCAACGCTTCTTTTTGCGTCAGAACATCCGAATTGCCTGTATCCTCTCGCAACTTTCTTGCCGAGGCCAAAAGCTGTTCTTCATTCTTGACGCCATGCTCCAGCTGAGCGATCACTGTGTACGCACGGCGGGTTTCTTTATCGGCGCGGCGCGAAAACAGAAAGAAAATCCCGGCAATCACCAGCGCCAGGCCAAACAGCGACGCTACACCGATCTTCAGCACGCGGCTCAGCGAAAAAGCGTCGCGGGTCATCTTCTCCGTGACCGCCAGCGCCTGAAACGCGGTCTGCGCTACTACCGTGCTCTCTTCTGCGATCTGCGTCTTGCGCAGCAACTCATCCATGGCGTGCTTCTGCCGCAATTGCGCCCGCAGATACGCCAGAAATTCCCTTTCGTCGCCGGGATAGCTCAGCGCAGCGTCCGCGCCGAGTTCCAGCCAGCGCATACGCTGCGCCGGGTCCGCTGTCGTCAGAACCACCACGCGCGTTGGCGAACCGGTGGTGGAGGCTTTCACTTCGGTCAGCAGCGCATCGCCCGCCCCTTCGGAGGTCCCGTCCACGATCACAAGCGCGTCTACATGCCCGCTGCGCAAGATCCACTGCGCTTCCGTCGCCGACGGCACGGACGTCACCTGGTACCCGGCGTTCGTCAGCGCGGCGAACAACGACTCGCGCGTCGACGCATCAGCCGCGAATAGAAGCACGTTCTCTGTGGATGGAGCCACTTGGATTTCCCTGCCCACGGTGATTGGATGTTTGGCGGAACCCGCGGGGAGCAAAAAGTTTACCCCAAATTGCTGGCGGATGCTTGGTCGGCAGGAACTCAGGACATTACGGCCCTTTAAATCAATACTTGCGCAGCACGCCGATTACTCGGCCTTGAATCTTCACGTCGCTGGCCGGCACCATAATCGGCGCCATCTCCGAATTCGCAGGCTGCAATCGCACCTTACCGGAGCCTTCCCGGTAGAACCTCTTCAACGTCGCTTCGTCGCCGCCAACCAGCGCAACAACAATATCGCCCGCATTTGCCACTTGCGTCTGTTCGCACACCACAAAGTCGCCGTCCATGATGTGATCCTCAATCATGGAACTGCCCTTCACCTGCAGCACGAAGGAGTTGCCACCTCGCGCAAAATCGCCCAGCGAAAGTGTCTCGCGCTCTTCCACCGCTTCCAGCGGCCGTCCAGCCGCAATTCTTCCCACCAGCGGCAATTCCTGGATACGCCGCTCGATTACTTGCTCCTTCACAGGTTTGGGCAGCTGCACAATCTCGATCGAACGGCTCTGATTGTAGCCGCGCCGGATGAAGCCCTTCTTCTCCAGCGTGGAAATATGCTTGTGCACCGTGGCCAGCGAGGTCAGCTTCATGCCTTTGCCAATTTCTTCGAAGCTCGGCGAATAACCGTGTCGCGTCTCGAACGAAACCAGGTAGTCGAGCACTTCTTTTTGACGTTTTGTCAGGGCCATTGGAGCCTCCACTTCAAGCCGCAGGCCAGATTAGCCGGCGGGGCTGGGGTCTGCTTCTGCCAATGCAGTTCAATTGGCGCGCTCGACCTTCCTCACTCTAGGCGAAAAGAAAGCGAACGTCAAGTGGCGATTTGGAAACTTTCCCAGTGCTCGTACTCTTTCCCCTGCTTGCTTTCTGTGCTCTCATCGTTCAGCACGATTATGTCTTCGCCATCCAACCCACGCTCCGCTGGCGTCACCGCTTCCGCTACTCTTGCCATGTTGGGCAGTGCTTCTGCCCTGCTGGTCTGGGGCTGGATCTTTCGCGGCCTGGCTACATTACCTCGCGATGCGAACGGACGGCACGCTTACGAGTCTCATCCCATCGCATTTTTCAGCCTCGCCCTGGTGCCACCTCTCTTGATCGCCATCGGGCTCCGCATGGGCGTTGGACTCTTCCAACTCAGGCCGTGGGCGCGCAAGGCTGCTCTCTGGTGGGCCGTCATTGCCCTGATATTTTCTCTCTCCGTCATTGCTTTCCGTCCGTATCAGACTTTCGTGATCCCGGAAAAGTTCGTTAGTGACGCTGAATCATTGAAGCAGCTCCTCGCCGTCGCCATGCTCATCTTTACTTTTCCCATTAGCGTCTGGTGGATTTTCTATTTCACTCGCCCCAGCGTGAAGACTCAGTTCCAGCCTGCCAATTTCGCGGGTTCCTCGCAAGAATCCAACTAATTGCCAGGACCGCCGACCGCAGCAAGCCCTCCTCTGTTTGGGATTTGCCGTCTGTGACACCGCCCCTTCCATTCCCGCCTCATCTGTGTGTTACCCTGTAGAAGCTGGCTCCTTGCGGTCCGGCATTCGCTCCCCACATGGTCAACCGAACCGCTCTCGTTCTAAAAGGAGCTGCTCTCCTCTCACAGGCGTCGAGGAGTTTCTGGATAACGGGGGTAAAGCATCGCTATGTCTACGCTTATGGATGTGCCCGCAGGTAAGACCAAGCGCGAGGTCATCGACCAAGCCGTCATTCGTTTCGCCGGTGATTCCGGCGACGGCATGCAGATTACCGGCAGCCAATTCACCAATACCGTCGCGCTCTACGGCAACGATATCGCCACCTTCCCTGACTATCCCGCCGAAATCCGCGCCCCTGCCGGCACCGAACCCGGCGTCAGCGGCTTTCAACTGAATTTCTCTTCCGGCGAAGTGCACACTCCGGGCGACGCAATCGATGTATTGATCGCCATGAATCCCGCCGCGCTCAAGGTCAACATCGGCGACCTGAAGGCCAACGGCATTCTGATCGTCAATTCCGATAGCTTCAAAGAAGGCGATCTCCGCAAGGCCCGCCTCACCACCAATCCGCTGGAAGATCATTCTCTCGATAAATTCCGGGTGTTTCCGGTGGAGCTTCAGCGCCTGACTCGCTCTTCCCTTCAGCATCTCGGTCTCGACGCCAAAACGATGGACCGCTGCAAGAATTTCTTTGCACTCGGCATGTGCTACTGGCTGTATAACCGATCCACCGATCCCACCGTCCGTTGGATCGAAGACAAATTCAAAAAGAAGCCGCTGCTCGCCGAAGCCAACAAACTGGCCATGAAAGCGGGCTACTCCTACTGCGAAGCTACGGAAGCCTTCCAGATCAGCTACGAGATTCCGCCGGCTCAGTTGAGCCCCGGATCCTACCGCAACCTCAGTGGAAATCAGGCTCTGGCGCTTGGTTTTGTCACCGCAGCCAAAAAGTCCGGGCTGCGTCTGTTCCTGGGCAGCTATCCGATCACCCCGGCTTCGGACATTCTCCACGAATTGTCGCAGTACAAGAATTTCGACGTTTTGACTTTTCAGGCCGAAGACGAAATAGCTGCCATCACTTCGTCCATCGGCGCTTCCTACGCCGGTGCGCTCGCGCTGACCACCACCTCGGGTCCCGGCATGGCCCTCAAGACCGAAGCTCTGGGACTCGCCGTAATGGTTGAACTCCCTCTGGTCATTTGCGACATCCAGCGCGGCGGGCCTTCTACCGGCTTGCCTACCAAAACTGAGCAGGCAGACTTGCTGCAGGCCATGTTCGGCCGCAACTCCGAAGCTCCTATCCCCGTGCTCGCGGCCTCGACTCCCGGCGATTGTTTCTGGGTTGCCGTCGAAGCCTGCCGCATCGCCCTGAAATATATGGTGCCGGTGATTATTCTCTCTGACGGTTATCTGGCAAATGGCGCTGAGCCTTGGCGCATTCCGACCGAAGAGGAAATTCCTGCTATCCCCGTCAAATTTGCTACCGATCCCGAAGGCTTCATGCCCTACAAGCGGAATCCCGACACTCTCGCTCGCCCCTGGGCCGTTCCCGGCACAAAGGGTCTCGAGCACCGCATTGGCGGCCTGGAAAAACAGGACGTCAGCGGCAACATCAATTACGAACCGCTGAACCACGAGAATATGGTTCGCATTCGCGCCGCCAAAATCGATGCCATCGTGCAGGACATTCCCAACGTGCTGCCTGCCGGCGATCCCGAAGGTGACCTGCTGATCGTTTCCTGGGGTTCCACCTACGGCTCCATTACGCAATCCGTCAACTCGCAGCGCGCCAAAGGTCGCAAGATCGGTCACCTGCACCTTCGCCACCTCAACCCGCTTCCCGCCAACGTCGGCGACGTCCTGAAGCGCTACAAGAAGGTTCTGGTTGCGGAATTGAACATGGGGCAACTTCGCTGGATGCTCCGCGCCAAATATCTTGTCGATGCTGCCGGCCTGAACAAAATTCAGGGTCGTCCTTTTAAACAAGCTGAACTCGATCAGAAGATCGAACAAATGCTGGGACTCTAGGAGAACCGAACATGACCACGACAGCTCTCCCACCACTCACTAAAAAGGATTTTCAGACCGACCAGGAAGTTCGTTGGTGTCCCGGTTGCGGCGACTATGCCATCCTGGCCGCTGTCCAAGCCGTCTTCCCGGAACTCGGCATCCCGCGCGAAAACTTTGTCGTCGTCTCGGGCATTGGCTGCTCCAGCCGCTTCCCTTATTACATGAATACCTTCGGCTTCCACACCATTCATGGACGGGCCCCTGCCGTTGCCTCCGGCATCAAGATCACTCATCCAGAACTCGAAGTGTGGGTCGCCACCGGTGACGGCGACGCGCTGGCGATTGGCGGCAATCACACCATTCACCTGCTGCGTCGCAATGTCGGAGTAAAAGTTCTGCTATTCAACAATCGCATCTATGGTTTGACCAAGGGACAATATTCCCCCACCTCCGAATTTCACAAGATCACCAAATCCACTCCCTACGGCTCGCCCGATCGCCCCTTCAACCCCGTCTCCCTCGCCATCGGCGCGGAAGCTACCTTTGTGGCGCGATCGGTCGACATCTTTCAGGCACATTTGAAGGACACGCTGAAAGCGGCCGCGGCACATCAGGGCTCGGCATTTGTCGAAATCCTCCAGAATTGCAACATCTTCAACGATGGCGCCTGGATCGATCTGACAGAAAAGGACGCGCGCAGCGAGCACGTCATTCAACTCGAACACGGCAAGCCCCTGGTCTTCGGCAAAAATCGCGACAAGGGCATCCGTCGCAAAGATGATGGCGACATCGAAGTCGTCCACCTCGGCAACGGCATCTCCGAAAGCGATCTCATCGTTCACGACGCTCATCACCCGCGTCCTTCCTATGCCTTCCTGCTTTCGCATATGGAACATCGCCCCGGATTCCCCACTCCTCTTGGCGTTCTTCGCGCGTGGGATTCTCTGCCGCGTTACGAAGATGTGATCAACGAACAAGTGCGCGACATCATTGCCAAGAAGGGCGCTGGAGACCTCAACCAGCTACTCCGAGCAGGCGACACCTGGGAAGTTAAGTAACGCGCATAGTTTTGTGTTCTTGCAACAGAGGAAGCAGTTCCAAATCGGACCCGCTTCCTCCACTTCTCTCAGTCCCTCAATATTCCTGTTTGCGGTAAATCTTCGCTCAACCGCCGTGCGAATTCCTGCATCTCTCTTAGCGGTTTCTTCAGAAACGTTGTAAAAAACGGGCAATTCTTCGCGCCGCCATTGGCCCGCCAATTGCCCCTCTTACGCTGTAGTAATCTTCCGCAGACTAAGGGCATGCTCCCTTTTCATGGTCGACGGCCGAGTCTATAAACATCGTCGCAGATTCAGAACTAAAACCAAGGTCGTGGGACTAACAATCGGCCTAGCGGTACTAACCCTCAGTTTCCTCGCGTATTCCTTCGATCCCTTGTTCCAAATTGACTCGTTGTTTGTTTCCGCCCCGGCGAGCGTCAATGAATCCCCTCTCGCATCGGACCTCTCGATTCCTGCGCTCGTCGCACAACATGTTTCGACCGCGCAACTTGTGTTTCCTTATTCGGTAATACCGGGCGGCGCGCACAACCGCCGCGAACTATTGGAAGCGGCGCGGCGAGAACCCGTCGTTGCTGCTCACTATGCGGAATTTTCTGTGGCGGATGCTCGGGTGATTCGCTTGCCGCACGACAAACTTGCCTACGTCTCCTATCGTCTCGGCAATCATATTTATTGGACGAAAACAAAGGTCAACTTGCGCCAGGGCGAGACTCTGTTGAGCGATGGCAAGCATCTGGCCCGCACGCGTTGCGGGAACCGCATTTCGGACGTAGCGATGGCTCCGGTTTCACCGCAAGAGCCGCCGCAAATGCTTTTGCCTACTCCGTTCGTTCCGGCACATGTCAACGTCGACCCAGGTTTTCTCGCGACTGTCCCGATATGGCCCGAAACCTCGGCCGCTCCCGTTCTCACGGCTATGCACGACATGCCGCTTGTGGCCGCCCCGGGCCCCGGCTTCCCTCCCTTCCTTCCCACCTTCTGTTGCGGCCAGAAATCCACGCCTTCCTCCCCCTCCTATCCGTTGCCGCAACCTGGCTATCCGGCGCCGCTGTCCGTGACAACTCCGGAGCCCAACACTTTCCTTCTACTCCTCTCCAGTCTGATACTTTTGCCTTTCCTGGTTCATTGGCGGCGCATTCACTAGACCACCGGCGTTCGCACCCGTGCCATTTGCGTAGGGGCACCACTCAATCGTGCCGTAAACGTTGACGAAATTGGCGGCCCATACATCCTCGTTATTCCTCCCTTTCCGTGAAACCATCTTCTCTTACCCACATCTAACGGGAAGCGGTTAGAATCTTTTCCCATGGACCAGGCCAAACAACTGATTCCGTTTTCGCTTCTCGGCGACGCAGATCCCGTTCCTCCGACCTTTTTTGTGCAGCAGCCGGAGCAGGCACAAACGCTCTCGCTGCTCTACGAGGTCAGCCACGAGATCACCTCCATCCTCGATCGCGCCGAACTACTCCGCCGCATCGCCGAACGTGTGAAAAAGCTGGTCAACTACCACGTCTTCACCGTCATGCTCTGGAACGAGTCGATCCAGCAACTCGAAAGCGTCTTCTCCATGCGTTACGAAGACGCCATTCCCACGCGATTGAACATGCCCCTTTGCCAAGGCATCGCCGGCGCCGCTGCCTCGGAGCGTCGCACCATTCGTGTTGACGACGTGCGCCAGGATTCCCGCTACACGCAATGTGGCCCCGATGTTGGAGTGCGCTCTGAGCTAGTCGTCCCCTTGCTTCGTCAGGATCGCTTGATTGGCGTCCTCGATCTGGAAAGCACTGAAGTAGCCGCCTTCACCGCGGAGCACGAGCGCTTGCTGAATATTCTCGGCTCCTATATCGCCGTCGCTCTGGAAAATTCTCGCCTGTTCGAAGAGGCACGCGACAATCAATCTCGCTTGATGAACGATCTGGAAACCGCTCGCGAAATTCAGCGTCAACTCCTCCCCACCGGCGCGCGCGAAGTCCCCGGCCTGGACCTGGCCACGGCTTATGTTCCGGCGCGCGAACTGGGCGGCGACTTTTATGATTTCCTGCCCTATGGCGTCGGACGTCTGGGCATCGCCATCGGCGACGTGTCCGGCAAAGGCACCGCCGCGGCGCTCTATGGCTCGCTTGCGATTGGCATCCTTCGTGAATTGGTGAACGACAAGCAAGCTACACCTGCCGAGTTGCTGGGATTTATGAACTCACGCCTGCTGGCCGCACGTCTCGACGCGCGCTTTATCGCCATGCACTTCGCCGTGTACGACGCTGCCCTCAGGGAATTGAGTATCTCCAACGCTGGCGGTCCCCTGCCTTTGCTGCTTCGCAATGGCGAAGTCACCGAAGTCCAGATCAGCGGCGTGCCCCTCGGTTTGCTTCCCGAGGTGGAATACGATGAAGTCACTCTGGCATTGTTTCCAGGCGATGTGGTCGTCTTCGCCTCCGACGGCATTCACGAATCCACCAACGCGGACCAGGAAGAGTTTGGCACCGCACGCCTGAAAGAGCTGCTGTTGGAGGTCGCGCCGTTCGACCCCGGCTACACCATCGCTCAACGCATCGTGAAAGCTACCGACGAGTACGCCGGCGTTGGCCGTCCTCCACACGACGACCGCACGCTGCTCATCGTCCGCGTCATCGACGATTCCACGACGGATTTCTCCAAATTGCCTATTATTTATTGAGATTCAGAATATTGAGGCCTGCAAACATTCGGTACCGTTCCCGGTTGCAGCCCGTCTACTTCTTTCCCGTCTCGCCCGCCTGTGCTTGCGCTGTTTCCAGCCCGGGCTGCACTTCTCCATGCAACAGCGGCAGCCACTTCTCTCGCACCGCCGCAAATTCGGTCCAATTCTTTTTCGCCACCGGCTCGGACGGCGGCAGCCCTAGCGTCTCAAAATTCCTGAATTGCCCTTTTTGCGCGATGCGAAAATCCAGGTGCGGCCCGGTAGCCAAGCCGGTGCTTCCAACCAGCCCGATAGTCTTGCCGATCTCTACGTGCTCTCCCGCATGCACCAGTATTCTCGACAGGTGCAGGTAATACGTCTCGTACCCGTTCGAGTGCGCAATGTGCACCATGTTTCCGTCTCCGCCCTTGCGCCCCGCAAACACCACTCGTCCGCTCCCGATCGTCTGCACCGGCGTCCCCACCGGAGCCCCATAATCGGTGCCCAGGTGCGCTCGATACGTCTTCAAAATTGGATGGAATCGCGACTTGCTGAAGTGTGATGTAACCGGCGCTCCAAATTTTAGCGGCGACCTCAGAAACGCCTTCTGCAACGACTTGCCGTCCGAGCTGTAATACGCGCTTTGCCGTCGTTCGTCGTGAAACAGCAGCGCCTCATACTTCTTCCCGCCATTCACGTATTCCGCGGCCAGAATCCTGCCGTACCCGGCGGTTTCCCCAGTCAAATAGTCCTTCTTCTCCAACACGATGTGGAAGGTATCCCCTCGCCGCGGGTCGGTATAAAAATCCAGGTCGTAACCGAAGATTTGCGCCAGCTTCATGGCCACTTCTGCGCTTTCGCCTGCTTCTTCCACCGCGTTGAACAGAGAATCTTCCAGCCGTCCGTTCACTACCGTCACCACCGAATGGATGGGAATCTCTTGCACTTCCGCGGAAAATCCCTGCTCTTGCGGCACCAGGTGCAGCATGCGCTCGGCATCGATCTTGTAATTGATGTCGCGCAGACCGCCTTCCACCGATCGGTTCACCGTTATCGTGTTTCCCGCGCGCAGTTGCCGCAGATTGAACGCGTGTTGCGCCGCCGCCGTCGCATCCGTTACTTCTTCGTTTGAAAGCCCCAGCTTCTGCAGGGCGCCCGAAAAATTCTCGCCCGCGGGCATTCTCTTCACCGTCGGCAATATTACGTTCTGGCGAATCCGCTGCGCTTCCGCCTTGGCCAATTCCACTTGTCGTTGGAGTTCTTTCGATGCGTTCGAACGCTGTTCGATGCTATAGCCAACCACTGCGGCGCCTGCCGCCAGAGTCATTCCGATCCCAAACACAAAAAGACGATTCACACTTCCCCCAGGGTCCCTTGATTGTTGATCTTTGCGCTCCTCAGCGCGATTGTCGCAATGACTTTGCTTTAACCAGAATAACGCACGCTCTGGTTGTGTCCCAAATCTTCCTCAACGTCAATGCTCGTCGCGCCGTCTGCGCTCAATTGGCCACGGGGTCATTCCACACGCCCTTCTCGATGCCTTGGGGGAAATCACTCATTCCCGCCGCCGACAGTTCACCTAACTCTTTTGCCTGCAACGTCTCCGGCCCCTCGTTTCTGGCATGTCGCGTGCCCCTGCACTTGCGGGGGAGTTTCATGATCACCTTTGAAGTTCATCCAGAAATCCACGTTCGGGAAATGCGCGAACGCCCTTCCTTTTCCACTTGTTCGGAGTGTCACCGCAGTTTCCACGCCAAGAGCGAAGATCAGCTGTCTTTGTTGCTGTGCGAGCACTGCTTCGACGCCATGCAGAGCCACCGTGAGCCGGTCATCAGCGTCCACGTTCGCCCGCGCCCGCAGCGCCGTTCCACCCTCTAATTTGGAGCCGGTTCTGTAGGTCGCCCCTTCAGGGTTGAGTTCGTTCTATTTGTCTAACCTTCGGTGGTGCTTCCGACTTCTGGTAGCACAGGCTTCAGCCTGCGGATAGCACCGTTCCAAGGCGAGCGCCTTTGGAGTACGGCGCTAGCCGCCGCTTTTCACACTAACACGCCAAGCCAAATCGAGCCGGTCCACTCACACCGCTGAGATCTGAACACACGAATCCGCGCACCTTGAACCTACATATTCAATTTTTTTGGATTAGCCTTAATTCCCAGATGCAACTGGCTGCACCGACTTGATCTTCGGGGCATCCGCAAAGTAATTCTGTTCCCGCAATCTCCGGTAGATCAATCCAGCCACCTGCGCTGCCGTCGGACCCTTCACGCGGCGTGTATTCCCACGCAGCAGAACCGCCAGCGCGATTTTTGGATGCGCTTCGTCCGCATACGTAACAAACCACCCGATCCTCGAAGGATTGGTGTGGTCGTCGCAAGTTCCCGTCTTTCCCAGCGGCGTTTCGTCTCCGCCAGAATCGTAGCTCAGCCGGCCCGTCCCATACAGCACCGCCGCCAGCATCCCTTCACGAACTTCCGGCAGCACACCGGCGATGTTCAAGTCCCGCTTCACGCGCGGCTGAAAAGCATCCGCTTCTTCCGCCGAATGTGGATACTGCAAGTAGTAAAGTGTCCCACCGTTTGCAAACGCCGCAGCCAGCGCTGCCAGCTGCAATGGCGTAATCTGAATTCCTTCGCCGAAGCTGGACATGCGAGCCACTCCGCCGAACGCCGGTGGCTGCATCGGGAACGCACCGGGATGCTCGTCCGCCAAGTCGTAGCCCGCCAGTTCGCCAAGCCCCAACAGGCGCCCGTACTTCGATACGGTGTCAAATCCCATGCGCCGGCCCAGCTCCTCGAAGAACGTGTTGTTGGAGTGCGCCAGAGCTTCCGTCAAATTCATGTATTTGCGACGCCCGACCTTTAGCATCGTGTCGCGCGTAATGACGTTTTCCTGCAGCGCCGCAATCGCAATTGTCGGCTTGATCGTCGAGCAAGGAATGTAGCCGTCGCTGAACGCAATCTTCTGGTTCACGACCGTCAGGATTCGCCCCGTGTTCGGATCCACTGCCACCACCGAACCGTTGTACCGCCCCAGTGCCGCAACCGCCGCTTCCCTCACGACTGGATCATCGAACTTCGGATCATCCGCGCTTACCGAATCCGCGTACGTCGGCGCATATCCCTTGTAGCGCGAAGGTGCCAAATGTTTTTTGGATTTCTTGGATGTAGTCTTGGAATGCGAGGTCGAACTGGACTTCGCGGCCGGCGTTGCTGCGGCGTCCGAGGCCAGCACCGGAACAGACAAGCCGGAAATTAGCGCCGCCGCCGTCAGGAACTTGCAAAAGTCTTGAATCATTCGGCCCTTGACCTCAACTTACTCACAGTAGTCCTAGCAGCGAACAATGCGAAATCTACGTTAATTTCCTCTTACCAATCAGGTCGCATCATCTCCGAGAACGCTTAGTCCCACACTGAGACGAAGTTTACCCGTACTAAGGATGCCCTGACAATAGCCATCTCGACCCAGTACGAATCTATGTGCTTTGTTTTGAACGTCTGGCCAGCTGGCCAGTCAGCTTCAGCCCCCTGCCCATCCGTTCAAGATCAAAAGGCCCCAAAATGCCCTCATTTGATGCTTTGGCGTCGCAATCGGATCGCGTCGCAAAATGGAACGGACGGAACCTTTGATTTGTTCCGTCCGTTCCGGCCACTCTGATTGTTCTGGCGTCTTCGTGCCAGTTTCGTGCCGACCTTACCGGCCCGGCCTCCCTTTTGTATCTGCAGCCGCGGCACCTGCTGCCGCTGCGCGCACTGGAGGCTTCTCTGGCGTCGCCGCCGCGCTTCCATTTGCTCCGGCTGGAGCCTGATTCTGCGTCAGCCCCGGAATTTCCAGTTTTTTACGCAATGTGCTTTCAATTTTTTCGCGGGTGTCTTTGTTCTCTTTCAGGAACACGCGAGCGTTTTCGCGGCCTTGGCCCATGCGTTCTCCGCCGTAACTCAGCCATGTGCCGTTCTTTTCGATCACGCCTTTGTCCACGCCCAGGTCAATCAAATCGCCTTCGCGCGAAATGCCCTCGCCATACACGATGTCGAATTCGGCTTCGCGGAACGGCGCCGCCACTTTGTTCTTCACCACCTTTGCGCGTGTGCGCGAACCCACCACGCGGTCGCCTTCCTTGATGGCCTGAATTCGCCGAATGTCCACGCGCATCGAAGCGTAAAACTTCAGCGCTCGTCCACCCGTCGTCGTTTCCGGGTTGCCGAACATCACGCCAATCTTTTCGCGAATCTGGTTGATGAAAATCAGGCAGGTCTTCGACTTCGATACAATTGCCGTCAGCTTCCGCAACGCTTGCGACATCAGCCGCGCTTGCAAGCCCATCTGCGGATCGCCCATTTCCCCTTCCAACTCCGCCTTGGGCACCAATGCTGCCACCGAGTCCACCACCACCACATCCACGCCTCCCGAACGGATCAGCGTTTCCGCGATTTCCAGTGCTTGCTCGCCATGGTCCGGCTGCGACACCAGCAAGTTGTCCACGTCCACGCCCAACTTCCGCGCGTACGACGGGTCCAGCGCGTGTTCCGCATCGATGAACGCCGCCTGCCCTCCCAGTTTCTGCGCCTCGGCTATCACGTGCAGCGTCAGCGTCGTCTTACCGCCCGATTCCGGCCCGTACACCTCAATCACGCGCCCGCGGGGAAATCCGCCCACGCCCAGCGCCGCGTCCAGAGACAAGCATCCCGATGGAATCACGTTCACCGGCACCAGCACATCCTTGTTGCCCAGCCGCATGATGGAGCCTTTGCCATACGACTTCTCGATCTGAGATATCGCCGCTTCCAGTAACTTTGCTCTTTCGTCCGTCATCTCTCACCTCGGTCGAGGAAATTGGGAATTTTTGCGAATGAGTGTTGGGATCGCGCCTTCGAAGCGGGGCGCCGGGAACCGCGCCGCAACTCCGCCTGCTACTTACGATAACGGGACTTTACCACTTCGTACCGTTGTGCGCTACCTTTCTTCTCCTCCGCCACATCAGGCCTTCAAACGCTGCACCCATGCTCCAGTTCGTGATCCGCCAGCCTTGCCCACGCCAGCGCTTCCCGGACATCCCACTCCGCTTGCTCTCCACGAGAGAGCCCGCGAAGCCGGAGAAGGTACTGGCTGCGTGCGTGGATCTCCATCAGCTCGAATTCGAGTCTCTCATGTTCGATGCAGGATAGAACAGCCAGCTGCTTCTGGGGCATAGGGCACCTGTTGAAAACCCTTCAGCCCTCACCCTACCCAAAAGGCGAAGAAAAAGCAAACATTATTTTCGCCTAACTTTCGCCTACCCCGGAATCCCTGAATTCCCCATCCGCTGACCTATTTACGGCCCTGCCAAAAATCCTGGTAAACCCCTGCAATCAGAAGAGACACAGCGAGTTTGTCCACTTTTCCCGGCAGGGGCGAATGCTCTTTGGCTTCAGCAGCTTCCTGTTGAAGCTGTTTCGCCCAGGCAACCAGTTCGCTCAGTTCAAATTTCCCCAGGCGAATTTGGATAAGCTCTGCTGCGTTTGGTCTCGGCAGAGTGATTTCAGCACGCTCGACGAATTCCTTCGCCTCTCCCAGCAGCCTGATCAAATGCATTGCAAACTTCGTGTCATATCCATGGGCCGCTTCTAAAGCGGGGCGATTGACGTCCTTTGAGCGCTCATTGTAAAGGCGCTTCAGTTGCGATTCCGCATAGCCGAGGAACCGTTCAACGTGGTTTCGCGCAAAGAAAACCGATCGCTGTTCCCATAGCCGAGACCAAAGTGGATGCGCAAATCTCGGCTTCGCAAAAAAGAAATGAAGGACGGACGGATTTCCTTTGCAGGCCAGCCGCGCCCACTTGCGCAGTCCGTACAACGTTAAGTCCACGTCCTCAGGACCGTTCCCTCCCGGTCTGCCTCCGGTCGAATAAACAAAATGCTCAAACTCCTCTAGACCGAGTGCAATCTCAGCCGGCTCGACGTAGAGACCGTACCAGTCTGTATCATCTGTCCCTTCGAGTTTAGCTCCGTGCAGTTTGGAGCCGCCTTCGATCAAGAGCAGCACGTTATCTGGATAGGGAAAACCCAATTCTTTCAGCTGTGTATGATCCATGAAGTTTCGTCAAACAGCGTAAGTGTAGAACCCGCGCCCGCTTTTGCGCCCCAGCCAGCCCGCTGCCACATACTTCTTCAGCAGCGGACACGCGCGATACTTCGGATCGCCCAGTCCCTCCAGCAACACATTCAGAATGTCCACGCACACATCCAAGCCAATAAAATCCGCCAGTTCCAGCGGACCCATCGGATGATTCATCCCCAATTTCATCACCGCGTCCACCGCTTCCGGCGTAGCCACTCCCTCCATCACCGTATATGCGGCTTCATTGATCAGCGGCATCAGCACCCGGTTGGAGACGAATCCCGGCGCATCGTTTACCGCCACCGGAGTCTTACCGAGTTTCTTTGCCAACTCCATGGTCGCCGCAAACGCTGCATCGCTGGTCTGTAGCGCGCGGATCACCTCCACCAGCACCATCACCGGCACCGGGTTCATGAAGTGCATGCCCACAAATCGATCCGGCCTCTTCGTCATCGCCGCCAGCGTGGTCACCGAAATCGAAGACGTGTTGCTCGCCAAAATCACTTCCGGACGCAGCATGCTGTCAGCCTCGGTCAATACCACCCGCTTGATCTCCAGTTTTTCCGGCACTGCCTCCACCACAAAATCCGCCGATGCAATCGCCGCAAAATCCGTCACCGGCTTCAATCGCCCCAGCACTTCCGGCTTTCCCGATTCCGTCAACTTCCCTTTCTTCACCTCGCGGTCGAGATTCTTCGCGATGGTCTCCATCCCGCGATCCAGGAAGCGTTGCTCTACGTCGCGCAAAATCACGTTGTAGCCCGCGCGCGCAAACACGTGAGCGATGCCATTCCCCATCGTTCCCGCTCCCAGCACCGCTATGGTTTTGATGGAATCGATCGACACGAGGCACGCCTCCAGGCGCGACAAATGCTCAACGCCAGCAGCCCAGCATGCATGCCCGGGAAATGAAGGTCAAGCGGAAGGCGGCGCAACGCGTGTGCGGATGGCCACCGGCAGCCGCCGCACGCCTTTGCGCTTTGCATGACGCTCGTGGTAATACCACACGAACGAAAACGGAATGATCGACAATACGCAAAACAGCAGCGGCCGAATCTCATAGCGTATCGACTGGTACAGCATCCACAGCGCCCCAATATTCGCCACCAGTGTCGCAAGCCCCACCACGCCCGTCAGCAAAGCTGTTACCCCAAACGAAAGCCCCGGCACAGATAGACCCAGAAAGCACAGCAGCAAATACGCTCCAGCCAGCGCCCAAATCAGCGAATAACTTTTCACCGGCTCATCTAGCCACACATACTCTTTCGTCCCCGGCAAAGGTTGCTGCGGCACCGCATTGTTCAGAATCTGCCGCACTACTTCCCGGCCGCGCTCCTCATCCTCAGTCCGAATCAGCAGCCGAACGACACCCTCTTCTGCCGCAATGCGAGTCGTCAGCACTCCCACGCCATGCAGCGAATGCTCAATGAATTGCAACCGGCCCGGATCCGCTCCCTCCCACACTTCCACGGATACATTGCGCGAATCCCAATTCGCCGGCAGTGCAGCAACCGCCGCGCCCTCTTCTGCGCTGAAGGGAATGGCGCGCGCGCTAAGCTCTGCCTCGGGCAACTCAGCCAGTTGCCGCACCAGCTCAACGCCACAATTGCTACAGCTCTTCGTTCCTTCGGGATACTCCGTCTTGCATTCAGGGCAGATCATATCGCCGCGAGTCTACTACATCGCGTTTGCTAATTTTGTCCTGCCAACAGCTCATTCCGGCGGCTTTCCTTCCACCACTTCGCGCACAATCTCGCCAGCCCTCGCCTCATCGTCCGGCAACACAAATAACTTCGCGCGCGCCCCGCTTCGTTCCACTCGGCAGCGAATTCCATTCTCGTGCAGCGCGGCAATCAGGAAGTCGCTGACCGTGTTCTCTCCCACCCAAACTTGCGCGTCCGCATCTTCCGGATACCAGTCGCCCTCTTCGCCTGCATTCGGTGGTCCCGGAATATTCTGTTCCTCTTCGGGAGTCAGCGTCGCCGGCAGCTTCCAGGCTCCCTCCGGCTCTTCCACCAAATGTCGCGGCGCTTCCAATAGCTTCACCGCCTCGTCGTCAGCTGACCCGAACGCCTCCTTCACCACATTCTCAGCCTTCTCAAACAGTGAAAATGGCACGCCAATCTGGTACGCGGGAAAGTTGTTCAGGTTAAATAAATGATCGCGGCGAAACACCGTATTGTGCGGGATGCCCGCTTCGTCCAGCACCGCGCACAAATCCGCGTGAATTCGGGGATCGTCGCCCTTCCAGAACGAGCAGTACGGATCTTCGTTGGGATCTCCCGGTTCAGCCGCGCCATATGCCGGCGAAGCCGAAGATGCCGCCGCTTCCCTCGGCTGCTCCCACACTAACTCCACGTCGCAGTCCGCGCAGCGGGTAAATCCCGGCCGGTACTCCGCTTTGCATTCAGGGCAGATCATGGCATTTCGCAGTCTACACCGCAGTACCATTGCCGCGGAATACCGCCGATGCTACGGTGCCAGTGTCACATGGCTGTTCGCCCTGGAGGCTTCAACTTGATCCCCATCGCTCGCCCGGCACGTACCGCCACCTTCTCCTGCTGTGTCGCTTTCGCGCTTCTTGTTTTGTCCGCATTCCCGGCGCCCGCGCAAAAAGCCAGTGATGACGATCCCGACGCAAAGGAAATCGCCGCCTATTCCCTTTCCATGGACGGAATTCGCCATCTAGCCACGGCCACCAGCGAACTGAAAGAATGGGAACAGAAGAACCTCGACGCTTCCAAGGGCATGGATGGCGACGAGCTGAAAAATGCCGGCAGCATCTCGGAACAAGCCAGGATTTTCGATAGCAAATTCCCTCAGGCCACCGCGGTCCTCAAAAAGAATGGCTTTTCAACCAGGGAATATCTGGCTTCTCTTTACGCTTTCGTCGAAGCCACCATGGTTGTAACCTTCAAAAAAGCGGGTCAGGCCCCCGATGCCGACAAACTCAACGGCGTCGTCAATCCTGCCAACATTGATCTAGTCGAAAAGAACTGGGACGAAATCCAAAAGCTAAACGCCTCCTTCGGCCTCCCCGCAAGCACCCAATAGCCCGACTGGACTCATTCTGAGCGGAGCGAAGAATCCCAACTCCTAAGCTACAGTAAATAAATAACTTAACCGACCAAGACGAGTCTTCACTTCATTACCCCATTACTTCCTTACCTCTTCCTTCCTGCGTCTTTCTCACCACCTTCTCCGTATCCCTTATAGTATGAGCGCACAAGCATTCACTTTAACTTCAGCTTCTTCGAGGTCGCCGTTGCTCTTCGCGGCTGTCATGACCGACGACACCCAAGCCTTGGCGCAGGGCCTCACTCGCCGCGATCCCGACCTGCTCGATCATCTTATCGAGCTATACCAGCACCGCCTCTATCGCTATCTCCTCTTCCTCACCGGCAATCCTGCTCTCGCCGAGGATCTGTTTCAGGAGACTTGGATTCGCGTCCTCGAGCGCGGCCACCAGTACAACGCCAAGTCCAAGTTCGAGTCCTGGCTCTTTGCCATCGCCCGCAATCTGGTCATCGACGTCTCGCGTCGCAAAAAAATGCCCAGCCTCGAAGATCTGGGCGACAAGGACAGCGATCTGCCCTTCGATCCTCCCGACGAGCATTCCGTTTCGGCGCTGCAACTCCTCGTCGCACGCGAAAATCAGCAAGCCGTCCAAGTCTCCTTGCTGAAAATCCCGGCCTACTACCGCGAAGTTTTGCTTCTTCGCTTCCACGAGGAGATGGGCCTGGAAGAAATCGCCGCCATGATGTCCACTCCTGTTTCCACGGTGAAGTCGCGCCTCTATCGCGGGCTCGCCGCCCTAAAGTCAGCTTTGCCGCAAGGTGCCGTATGAACGAAAACTTTCACATCCGCGCCCAGAAATTGTTTGCGCAATCGTTGGTCGAAGGACTCGCCCCGGCCGACCAGTCCTGGCTCGATCAGCACCTCCGCGAGTGCGCCGATTGCGCCCGCGAAATCACGTCCACCCAGGATCTCTTGCATGCGCTTCGCAATGTTCCGGTTACCGTGCCGCGCGATCTTGCGGCCCGCACGCAACTCCGCGTCCGTCTGCGCGCTCAGGAATCCGCGCAGCCTTCTCAAGGCAGTTTTTTGCTTTGGGTAATTACAGGTTTCAGCTGGTTCGTCGGTGTCCTCAGCGCCCCTCTCGTTTGGCGTGGATTTGCCTGGGTGGGCAGCTACCTGCATGTCCCCAAACTCGCCGTGCAAATGGGATTTGTTCTGTGGTGGGCTGTTCCGGCCTTATTCGCCGTAGCTGCTGTGCTGCACCAGAAGGGATTCAACATCGGTACATCGCGAGGCCCAAATTGAAAATTTGGAAATCCACTGGACCTCAGAATATCGAAGAAGGAAGAGAAACCATGAGCGACTCATTTAACGAACGCATGCGTATGATTCGATTCCGCAGGAAGCGCGAGCGCACCAGATTTCGCGACGAACTCCGCATTATTCCTCGCTGGCTGTTCTGGACCTGCGTGGCCCTGTGGCTCATCGCCATTGTCATCGGCGTCTCCGCCAACGTTTACAACATGCGGCACAATCAGAGTTATTTCCCGCCAGAACAGGAATGGCTCAGCTATCCGATTGCCGCCTGCTTCGCCTTGGCCGGCGTGATCACCGCCGGTGCCATCTTCTTCTCTGCATTCCTTTTCATGCTCGGTTACGTTTACAAAGACGCCCAGCGCCGCGGCATGCATCCCGTTCTCTGGACCCTGCTCGTCCTCATCCTTTCCCCGGCCTACGGCATCATCGGCCTCATCATTTACTTGCTCGTTCGCGAGCCGCTGCCCTTCCCGTGCCCGCAGTGCTCCGCGACTGTCTCTGCCCGCTACAATTTCTGCCCCAGCTGTAAGTACAACCTGCATCCTTCTTGCCCGCAATGCCGCCGCGAAATCACCGCTAACGACAAGTTCTGCCCGCAGTGCGGCACCGACTTAGCTCATCTTCCGAATCCGTCTTCCGAACCTCCCGCGCCTTCCGGCTTCGGTGAAGCTGCGCACGAACCCTTATAACACCGGAAACCATTCCGTCAGGATATTCCAGAACCCCGCGTGACGATTCCGTCCGCGGGGTTCTGCTATTTCCTTCAAATCCACTGCTCCCGGCAGCCGTGGAAAAATCCGATTAGGTTGCTCGGGCATTCTTGTGGCATCATTTGGGTATGGGAAACAAAGACAGAAGAAGTCGCGAAGCAAAAAAGCCAAAACAGAAGAAACTCACTGTCCCTGTGAGTCAGCCGCCACGCCGCGTCGTAGTGCCGCCACCCGCGCCGGTCGTGAAAGCACCCGGTTCCTGATCGCCGCTCCGAAACACACAAGGCGCGGGCGGTCCCGGCAAATTGCAGTTTTGTTTCTTCTCCAAACAGCGAGGTGTCATCCTGAGGTCCGCGCCTTGTGCGGCAGAAGGATCTCAACTCACGCGCTGTGCAGTCGTCAACCGGAAAGCCCGATCGCGCTTCTCAGAATCTCGCCCTACTCTTTCGCATTTGCCGAAACGCTCTTTCCCGCGAATGAGCGCACGTAGCTCACCATATTCCAAATCTCATCGGGCTTCATCTGGTCGGCTCCAGCTGGCATTTTACCTTTTCCTTTTGTGATGATGTAATTCAGTTCGCCGTCGCTCATATCCTTCAGCGTTGCGGGATCTCTCCAATCCTTCAAACTCAATTTCATGTCCGCAGCCAAGTCCCCTTGTCCATCGCCCTTTGTCCCGTGGCACATCGCGCAATCGAATCCATACAACTTCTTCGCGCGCGCTTGCGAAGCCGCCGTTGGCTTCACCGGATTTACTTGTTTCGCCGCTTCGGGCGGAACTTTCCACTCAGCCGCGGCCGGATCTTGCGCCGCGCTCCCACTCGACACCATCACGCCGCACGCAAACAACACCAAGGCCAAACTGAGCGTCAATCGTTTCCTCATGGCATTCTCCAGACAACAGGCGAGCTTTCCGGCCATTCTACGCGCTTGCCGCCCCCAGAAGTACAAATTCTCAATTTGACTTTGTAGTGGCCAACCTTCGGGTCCGTTCTTGGGTTGGTCCTTGGGTTGGTCCTTTGCTTCGACTGTGTAGCGACCGCTTCCGAGGCGGGCGTCCTGCCTTTGTAGGGATGGCCTTCCGAGGCCGTCCGCAAACTAAACCCTTTTGGAGTGCATCGGCTCGCCGCCGCTTTGCGCACCAAACGCGTAGCGCAACGCAGCAGGCTTGAGCGCACCAAGCCTTTGCATGCGGTAAATTCACACTTTGAAGAATCGTCTTAATGCTTAGGCGCGTAGTACCCTTTGCGGGCCAACACTTTCAAATCGTGGTTGGTCATATCGACCTTGATCTTGCGGAACTTCCCGTCTTTCGTATTGTTTGTCGGATAGTAGCCCAGCATGTACTGGCTGCGCAGTTCTTCCGAAATCTGATCGAACGCTTCTTCCAACCGTTTCTCGGAGTTAACGATGATTAATCGCCCGCCGGTATCTTCCGTCAACTTGCGCGCAACTCCTGTGTTCCCGCCGTAGCGCGGATCATAGACCAGCAAAACGTGAATTACCGTATCCGTACGCTGCGCCGCTTCCACCGCTTCTTCCAGCCTGGTCTTGCTGCCTTCATCCTGAGCATCCGTAACGATTACGATCGCCTTGCGTCCGGCTTCGCCATTCAGTTTGTCACCGCAAGCCAGATAGATGGCGTCGTACAGCGCGGTGCCGGTAATGTTCCCACCCACCGGCCCGGGATTTCCAGCCATCATGCCGCCACCCGGAATATTAATGCGCGCCTTATTGATCGCGCGGTCCAGAATGCTGCGGTCATCGGTGAAATCCGAAAGCAGATCGACGTCCGAATCGAACGAGATGATCATCGCTTCGTCGCCCTTTTTCAGTACCCGGTGCAGAAACCGGCTGCCGCCATCCTGAATTGCCGGCAACATGTTCTGTTCACTGCCCGAAGTATCCAGCAGTAGACCCAGCGTGATGGGCAGATTCATTTCCTTCGAGAAGAAGGCGATCTTCTCCTCGTGGCCATCTTCCGAGATCTTGAAATCATCCTGTTTCAGGTCGGTTACCACTCGGTGGTTCTTATCGCGCACGGTCGCAAACACGTTGACCAGGTTTACTTCCGTCTTGATCACCGGGCCCTGTCCTTGATCCTGGTTGGCAGTCTGAGGAATGGCAGGGAACGCGAGAGCCAAAGCGGCACAACAGGCCAAAAGCTGTCTCAAAGGGACTTTGCAGACCATCATCTTCATTTTTCCGATTTTCACGGTTTCCCGGTATCCTTACAAGCGCAGGTTCTGTGACACGGCGGCTTCTAAGCACTTCGATGCAACTAAGCCGTCGATAGGATGCGTCTTACGGAACCGGCGAGCATGCCTACGATATACTAGGTTTGGAAAGTTTGGCGAAATGATGACGAAAAGTCCACGAAAAAGCCTGCTCTGGGCGACCTTGGCAATTCTGATGGCGGCGCACACTACCGTCGCTCAGAATCCCCCGCCCGCTGCACCACCTACAGCAGGTACTCCGGCGCCTTCCTCCACACCGCCCTCCCCGGCAGGCGACCAAAAGCCCGCAATCACGCCAACACCACAAAGCAAGATTTCCACCACTTCGACGGTGGTGGTTGTTCCCGTGACAGTGAAGGACAAAACGGGGAACATGGTTCCGGGGCTGCGCAGGGACGACTTCCGCGTATTCGAGGACAAAATCGAGCAGAAGATCACCGAGTTGAGCGCCGATCCCCGCCCACTCTCCCTCGTCGTCCTCGTCGACAATGACATGAAGCAGAAAGACGCCGACCAGGTCGATGCCAGCCTTCCCGCCGTTCTTGCTGGCATGAGCCTCAGCGACGAGGCTGACGTCTGCCGCTTTGACCAGTATTTCTATCCAGGCAAGGGCTTCACCAAAGACCAGGACAATCTGCTGAAAAGCTTGAAGCGTACGAAGCTCGACTCGCAGCCCTCCGTTGCGCCACCGGGAGGACCTTTCAACGGCCCCAGCATCAACAACGCTCCGGCTCCGGGCGCTGGCAACCAGGATCCTTCTTTGATCGCTATCAAGGGTCAGACCACCAAGGCTTTGGATGATGCAGTGTACGAAGCTGCGCAACTCCTCAAGGACAAGCCCAATACCCGGCGCAAAATTATCTTGCTCATCTCCGACGGCAAGAATGGCGCTAAATTCAACAATCACAAGTACGACGAAGTCCGCAATGAGCTGCTTCGCTACAACATCATCGTCTATAGCGTGGCCACCGGCAGCAGCTACTTCGACCGCAAGTTCACCCGGTTGGTGGAGTATTCCGGGGAAACCGGCGGAGACGTGTCCTACGGAGCCAAAGCCGAGTCATTCGAGAAGTTCTACGCGCAGATTGCGGACCAGGCGCGCAATCAATACACCCTCTATTACTCCCCCAGGGGCAATCCGGGGGCTAATTACCACTCCATCGAAGTACGCGTCGAGCGCGAAGGCTTGAACGTCATCGCGCGCAAAGGTTATTACGCGGGCGTTCCTCAGTAATTCGCGTTCGCGACCAACCTTCCCGCGGAATCATCTGGATTTTTCTTGACACTGGCGCTGCTCCTCCGTAGAAGGAGAGCAAGGGATGGGATTGCAGTTGTACTGCAGTCCCAACAGAGGCTGTTTCGAGCGACAAACGAGAAGGAGAACATAATGGCGAAGAAAATGAAGAAGGCTGACAAGAAGGCTGCTGCCAAAAAGGCCAAGTAGTCCAGGGAGCTTCCAACACAATTTGCCAAAAGCGCCTCGATCCGTCGGGGCGCTTCTCTTTGCTGTTGCGTCCTGCGTCACATACAAGCCGACAGCGCTGTGCTAGCTTCGCCGCAATCGCATTTGTCCCCAGATGTGCCTGCCCTTCCCGGGCAGTGCCCTCGAGATTGCAAGGGGGTGGGCTATGACCTATACAAAACGAACGGAACTTCCACGGATGTGGGATCGTGCGCGCCCTGCCTTGATCACCGGCGTCGGTCTATGTCTCGCTAGCTGGGGCATGGATTTCCTGATCGACCGGTTAGGGACAACTGCCTCAAAAACCATGCTGAGTGACGTGGTCATAGGAATTCTTGGTGCGCTTGCGGTGTACTTTTTTCTCTCCGCGAGCCGCGGAAGGCACGATTTCGAAAGCGCAAAGGAGCGCATCATCCTGATCCGCGAACTGAATCACCGAATCCGCGATGCTCTCGGCGCGGTCGCCACTTCCGCCCTGTCAGAGGAACGAATGGCTCGCTTGCAAGGCATTGACGAAGCCACCGACCGCATCGACGACATCTTGACCGATCTCGTCAGCCATCCCAAATCCCAGCAGCCCCGCCATCCCGTTCGATTCAGCAAGAATGCATAAAGAACCACGCATCAAGGCGTTCCCAACGTTTCTTCGTGCGCCGGGCAAATCGGCTTGTACGCGCAGCTGCGGCAAACAAATCCCGGATTCGGTGGAAATTGCGCGGCGCGGATGTCCGCGGCTGCTTCCTGCACGATTTTTTCGGCATCATCGAGCTGCTTCGCATCGCGCGAAGTCACCTGTATCTGGTTGGTCTGTAAATAGTGGAACACCAGCCGAACAGGATTCCACTCGAAGATTTCTTTGGCCGCCAGCCCGTAGATACTCAGCTGCAGGTCCTTGCGCGCGTCGGAATCTTTCCTCGGCTTGCCGGTTTTGTAATCCACAATCTCCACGTCGTTGCGCCCCAGGCTGTTCACCTGGTCCATTCGCCCGGTCAGAATCACATCGTTCGCCAGCGGCAATTCGAACGATTTCTCCTGCTCCAGAACCTGCGGCGACGCCTCCAGCATGCTCGCGTGGAAAGCCCGCAATTGCTCCAACCCATCTTTCTTGTACTCAGCTTCCTGGTAATCGTCCTCAAAACCCGCGCTGGTCCATTCCGTTTCGTAGATGCGCTGCACTTCCTCGAACGGCAGCTTCACGCCTCTCTTCAGTTGGTCCACAAACCGCTTGATGGTCGTGTGCATCACGCTGCCAAATGTCAGCGCCGCGCGCGGGCCCTCTTTCAATGACCACAGATAGCTGAACGCATACTGTTGCGGGCATTTCCGGTAGTTGTCCACGGCTGACGAACTCAGCTTCAGCGGTTCCGGCGTGGGCGGGTGGAACTCCTCTGCCCAACTCGCAATGCGCGAAAAAATCTTTGGCGGCTCCTCGGACACCGGAAAAAGCTCTGCCGCAGGAATCGGCAACGGCAGGGTTGCCGACCGTGGAGTTTGTTTCTTCAGTCTCGGCGCGGATTGCAGCAAGTCGCGCCGCTTCACCATCGGATCCATCAGCAAATCCTCGACGAAGACCGGCACTTTGCCCTTCTTCTCCGTCAGGCTGGTGATGGTCAGCCGATCCTGCGCGCGCGTCAGCGCCACATAAAAAAGCCGCCGCTCTTCCTGGATGTGAAAATCGCCCTCGGGTAATTCTTCTTTCATCAGTCGGTCGGGAAACTCGAATAGAGGAGCGCGGTTCCGCGCGGGAAAGGCGTTGAAATTCACGCGCAGCAGAAAAACGTGCGGAAACTCCAATCCCTTCGCTCCGTGGACGGTCATCAATTGCACGGCGTCTCCGGGCGCGTCGTCTTCCAGGCTGAGTGTTCCGCCGGCTTGTTGGAAATAGTCAAGGTATTCCAGAAATTCTGTCAGGCCGCCCGTTTCGCTTTTCGGCTCCCAATCCTTCATGAATTGCGCCAGCTGATTCACGTATTTGCGATCTTGCCTGCTGGCCCGTGGGTGGATTTCAAGCCACTCCACCAGATCGCCCAGGATGTCGCGGGCCGTGCGGCGCCGGCTGGTCTTGCGCTGCTCCGCTAGAAATTCCAGCAGTTTGGCGACCGCCGCATGTGACGGATCAAACGGCAAATTCGTTTGCGGCGATTGCAGCACGTGGTACAGCGCAACGGTGCGTTTTCGTCCGGCGCGTTCCGCCAGGCGTACCAGGTCGGGTGCGGTCAGATGCCACGCTGGCGCGGAAAGCACGCGAGCGCATGCGATATCGTCGAAGGGACGCGCGATCAGGTGGAGATATGCGAGCACATCGCGTACCAGCGGATGCTCCAGTATCGAGAGCTTCGAGATTACAAACGGAATCTTGCGCAGTGATAGCTCTTCCACAAGATGATTGCGATGCGCGTGCTGCCGGTAGAGCACCGCGAAATCCCTCCAGCGGCGCCCGGCGGCGTGCAGACGCTGCAACTCGTCCGCCACCCAGGCGGCTTCGTCTTCGGGAGCCTCCAGCTCGACGATGCGAATCTTTTCGCCCTCAGACTTGTTCGGTTGCAGAATCTTTTTCGGGAATTCCGGGCTCACCTCGTTCATCGAAATGGCCTGCGTCGCAACACGCAGAATGTTCGGAGTCGAGCGGTAGTTGTCCATCAACGCGACACGGTACGGCGAGGAGTCCTGGCCTTCTTCCCAATTTGCGAAACGCTGCAAAAACAGTTTGAAACTGCCGAACGACGCCCCACGGAAGCGATAGATTGCCTGGTCGTTATCGCCAACCACGACAATGTTGCAGCGATCCGCGCTCAGCAGATGAAGCAGTTCCAGCTGCGCAATGTTCGTGTCTTGAAATTCATCCACTAGGATGTGTTTGAATCGTTCCTGCAATTGGCGGCGCTTTTTGCCGTCGCTCTTCAGCAGCGCCACAGCTTCCGCGATCAGGCCGTTCAGCGCGACAGCTCGCTTTTCGTGCAGGATTTCTTCGCTGGCGCGATATGCGCGCGCAATTTCCCGCTGCAGCGCAACGTGTTCGGTGCGTTCCTTGAGGGTGTCTTCGTCTAGCGAGTCTTTTTCCGCAGCGAGCTCCGAAGCCAGTTGGTCGGCGAAGGCCTGGTAGTCGTCGCTGGAGACCAGTTCATCCTGGCAGCGCGAGAAGAATTGGATGAAGTCGCTCAGGAATTGCCCCGGTTCGGCGAGCCGGCGGAACTTGTCGAGCTTCAGGCGAGCAAGATTCCTACGCAGCAGGATCCAGTGGTCCACCTGCTCCAGCGCGACGCGGTTCGGATCAACTTCCTTCAGCAGCGTTTCGCAAAACGAGTGAAACGTCGACAGCACCACATCTTTGCCGCGTTCGCCAACAGCCTTCACCACCCGCGCCTTCATTTCCCCTGCGGCTTTCTTGGTGAATGTGAGGCCCAGAATATTTTCGCCCAGCAGAGATTGATTCGTCTCCAGCAGGTGCCGGATGCGCTCCGTAATGACGCGGGTTTTCCCAGTACCGGCGCCCGCAATCACCAGCAATGGCCCCTCGCCGTGCGTAATCGCGCGGTGCTGAGCCGGATTCAGCTTCAGCCCGCTTTCCTGCTCCGGTTTTCCCAGGTCAAATAGCGTGGACATGATTCAAAAAGCGTAGCGCACGGCGCAGCGAATAGAAAGCGAAAGTCGTTTTTAGCTAAGATTGGCCTCTGGGATCGCTTCACGCAATACCATTTTTTGCCTATGCATCACTCGCAAGATATTTTTGAGTCCTCAATCAGAACCATAGCATCGCATAACGCCGCCTGCAAACGACCTACCTCTGTGAAGCTTCGCCCGACGCCACTTTGGCGTTGAAATCGCCGGATTTCTTGCGCGGAATCGTCAGCGCCGACCACTTCCCCGCCTTAGCTGCAAAATGTTTTGCCAAATACGTGATCTGGCCAATGTGATAGCTGTAGTGCGCCACCTGACGATTGATGGCTTGCATCACCGAATGCGGTTCCGTCCGGATTGTAACCGTGCGCGCCAGCTCCGCATCCGCAAGCGGCTCCAGCGCGTCGAAAACATACTTCCAGCCATGCTCCCACAACGCCAATAATTCCTCCCGCGTTCTTGGTGGCTCCTCAAATTCGCTGTCACGATGCCGGTCCGGCTTCTCTCCATCGGTCGTCAGGAAATCGCTCCAGCGAGACCGCATATTTCCCGCCATGTGCTTCACCACCACCGCGATGCAATTGGATTCGCCATCCAGCGTTGCAAACAATGCTTCGTCCGGGCACTGCTCCATGGCGCGCTCGGCAAGTTTTTTGTAGTAGCGGAACAGTTCGATCGAGTCCTTCAAATAGGAGTCAGTCAGTTGGTGTGCCATGTTCTTGCTCTGTCCCCTCTCTCGGTGTTTCAATCGCGCGCCAACCGTTCCGGGCGCTCCGAATACCTGGTAACGCCAGGTTCATATGCGGCAACTAAGCTAGCAGAGATTCCGCAGTGATAGGCGTAGGCAATTGCGGCGCAGAAAGCAATCGTTTAAATTCGCTTTTTATTCGCCTAAAATGCCTTCGCCCTGACGGCAATTCTTTTAAGGAGATCGTTATGACCCTTGGCCAGATGATGCTTGGCGAATTTGACAACGAGATGCAGAACACCCGCAAAGTGCTGGAGCGCGTCCCCGACGAAAAATGGAATTGGAAGCCCCACGATAAGTCCGGCACCCTGGGCTGGCTCGCATCGCATGTCGGCAATCTGCCCGGGTGGGCCACCATGACCTTGCAAACCGAGGAACTGGACTACGCTCCCGTGAATGGCCCTTCCTACACACCGCCCAAGATCACCAATCGCAAAGAACTCCTCGCCGAATTCGACAGGAATGTTGCGGAAGCGCGCGAAGCCATCAGCAAAGCCAGCGATGCGGACATGATGAAGGGCTGGAAACTGTTGGCCGGCGGCAAGGAGATCTTCACCATGCCTCGCGTCGCCTGCCTTCGCGGCATGGTGTTCAATCACTTGATCCATCACCGCGCGCAACTCACGGTTTACTATCGCTTGCTCGACGTCGCCGTCCCCGGCTTGTACGGCCCCAGCGCCGACGAAATGACGCCGCCGCCCGCAAAAGCCTCCGCCAGCAACTGAATCATCGCACTGCGCCCTGGGCGGCAGCTTCGTGAGTGACTGGCGATGGCGGACAGCTCAACAGCCAGCCCAGCAGGCTGCCAAACACCAGGCTAAACGCCAGTGTCTCCCAGAAATGGCTGCGCGCCACACTGGCGGGCATCAACGGGTTGGGCAATAGCAGCGCTGTGGTCCAGCACGCCAGGAACAATGCGGTGGCGATGGCGGATTCCCATCGACCTGCCCGCAGCATACGAATCAACGGATAGGTGAACGCCACAAATAGCAATGCGCGAAACGCGGCAACTGCAAAAATCCAACGCGAGTTTTGCCAGTTCCCCTTCATCGCCGCCAAAAATGTCGGCCAGTCGGGTCCGCCATAAAACTTCCGCAGTTCGGGGTTCTGCCAGGCAACGTAGTAGCCGAAAAACATATACAGGAACACGAACGCGGCAACCAGCAGCACAAGCTTCCAGGCGACTGACGATGCGCGCAAGTGCTCCCCAGTCACCAGGACTGCCGCTGTCTTTGCGTCCCGCCATTTACCCAGCATCAACACCGCCAGTGGCGCGAACAACGCCATGCCAATTGCTCCCTGAATGAAGACGGCTCGAATCATTCCATGCGGTACTTTGCTCGACAGAAAGACGATCGATTCGATCTGGCTCGTCACTGTCGAAATTCCGTACATCCCCACAAACATCGCGCCAGCCAAAACCCATCCGTGCCAGCGTGACCGAAGAATCAGATACGACGCAATGACTCCGACACAAAGCGAAAAAATCGCAAGCGGCGCAAAAACATCGCTGGGCGCTGGCTGCTGAGGCGCCAAACCCTGCGACGCAACTCGACTCAAGCCAGATAGGGCCATGCCCACACTCATGCACACAATGAAAAGCAGGCAAACCGCCACGATTCGTAGCGCAACGATTAGACAAGTTTTGAGTTGCACATCGCCGCCTTTTTTCACGCGCTGGGAATCAGAAGATCTTCGATCCAATGAGGGAAAATGCCACTTTCACCGTAACGCGCCGGCGCGCAATAATCCGTGACCTGAGTCACCCACCCCTGTTTTCTACAGAACCTGGGTTTGTGTCCCCGTCACCATCGCCAGACGCCAGCATTGTGCACCCAGCTTTGACCGGTGTAGTATCCCCTGAGCAGAGGGCCTCGTATGAACACTCGCATCATCCTCTCGAACCTCCCGGGACGACTAGGGCGATCGTGTGCCTTGGCAGTAAGCCTCGCGTTTCTGGTGCTTGCGACCGGCGTGCCCGCGCGATCCCAGGAACTGCCAAAGCCCGCCGAATCAATCGTGGATGCCGCCCGCAATGCTCGCCAGCGCAAATCGAATTCCGCAACTCCTCAGGTTGTCTTCACCAACGACGACCTCGCCGTGCAGTCTCCACCACCCGTCGCCGCCGCAGTTCCTCCAGAGCCTGCAACTGCACCGTCTCCTCCAGATTCCGCGCCAAAGCAGGCCAATGCCGCCGCACCGCAGCCTTCCGTAGCTACCGCGCCACCACCCGTAACGACAGACTGCCACAATCCCAACGAAGAAAGACTCAAATCAGAGCTACAGGCTGCTCAGGAAGAACTCGACCAGCTTCGCCGCGAACTTTCCTACAATCCCCAAGCCATCTCCGGCCCCGATGTTGATATGACGAACTTCAAGTCCGGCTCTTCGGGCCTTGCCTTTGGGTCTCCACCGCTGCAGCAATCGCAACCGCAAGCCCCGGCGCGCATCGATGAAGTCACTCTCGAACAGCGGGTTGCGTCCCTTAAAGAGGCTTCGCGCATTGCTTGCGAGCCTCCCAAGGACGCAGCCGTTCAAAGGCAAATTGATTCCGCGGAAAATCAGTTGAAGCTATTGCAGCGCGAGTTCGATCTCAATCAGTCCGCTTACTATTCCAAGTCCGATTACGCCCAGGATGCCACCGGCAAAGCTCAGCTCGATGCCCAGCAGCAGCAAATCGAGTCTCTGAAGTCCGAGATCCAGCGCCTGAAAGACGCCATTCCTCCGCCGAAAACAAATCCGCCCGTACAGTAAGCAAACATCTCAAATCCCGGCGTACCACGCGTAGCCTCCCTCGGGAGCTGCAGAGCCTAGCCCCTTGCCGAATCCCTTCAGACTGTCGGTGACCGTCACGCGGGTTACGAATTTTACGCTCTTGTAGCCCAGTTGACGCGGCAGCCGCAAGCGCAGCGGCCCGCCATTCCCTGTTGGTAGCTCATCACCATTCAATCCATAAGCCAGAAAAGTCTGCGGGTGCAAGGCGTCGGCCATATCGATGCTTTCCCACCAGTCGGGATCGATCGAAAAGTACACCACGTAGCGCGCATGCGGCTGCACTCCCACCACGTCCAGCACGTGCGACAGCGGCACGCCATGCCACTCCGCGATATACGACCAGCCCTCCTCACAAGCCAGTTGCGTAATCTGGCTGCGCGATGGATAGCTCTTCAACTGCTCCAGCGAAAATGCGCCGGGCCGGTCAACTAACCCATCCACGGCCAGCCGCCAGTCCACAAATTTTCCCGCCTGCAGCCGCTTGTATTCATCATTCAACGGCGGCATTTCGTTCGGCACAGGTCTCTTCGAAATCTGGCTCCGGGAAAATTCACGCGCCAACGAGTGCCTCGTCAGCAGCCGCTGCGAAGCGTATGTCAGCGTCTCCCCAACGCCCCAGATTCCGTTGTGATCGGGAGGCAACAGCCCATGCCTTTCCGCAATGCGCGCGGCCGCGCCCAGGCCCAATACGCCCGCCGAGGCGGCTACGCCAGTAGTAATCAATTTGCGGCGCGAAATTTCGCTCACGTGCCCTCCTTATCCGCGATCACCTTCCCCGTGATCATCGCTCGCATGCGGCTCTTGAATCCCGCAAGAAAAATCATCACCACGTGGACCAGCAGGAACAGCACCAGCGCCACCGACACGAAAAAGTGAATTGTCCGCGCGGATTGCTGCCCGCCCAACAAAGTGACGCTCGCCGGAAACGCTGAAACAAAGCTCAGCGACATCGCCAACCCCGACCAGATGACCAGCGGCACCAAAACGAAAATTACGAACAGGTACGCCAGCCGTTGCAGCACGTTGTACGACCACGCTTCCGCCTCGCTCGGCCTCTTAAAACGCAAATGGTTTGAGATTTCTGTCGACAGCACGCGCCACGAAAGATCGCCCTTGCCCGGCAGCAGGTTTTTCCGCAAGTGCCCCGAAACCAAAATGAAGATTCCATACAGCAAGCCGGTCAACACCAGCGCCCACGCCGCCTCAAAGTGCAGATACCGGCTCCAGCCATTCTGGTCCGGCATCACGTACCCGTAGCCCGTCGGCACCAACGACCTCGAGGAAGGGATAGGTATTTGAAACAGCGGCGTGGTCAGCACGTTGCCGGTTTCGCCCCAATAGAAACGCGGGTGCGAAATCAGAATTTCAATTCCGCTGACCAGCAAGGCAAAAAAGCAAAGCGTGACAATCCAGTGAGTGACGCGCACCCACCCCGAGTGCCGCGATTTAACCGTAGCCGTCGACGCAGCCACGGCCGCAGCAGAATTGGGGATAAACGCGGAGTCGCCCATCCGGGGATGGTATCACGCGCCCCTTCAGGCCTGACCACGGATTTTGCGCCGCACGATTCCGATTAAACCAAACAAGGAAGTCCCCGTCAGCAACAGGCTGGAGGGCTCCGCAACAGAAGACGTGGGCCCAAATGTTAAGGTGTCCACCTGGGTCGTGCTGGTGCCCGGCTGGTAACCAAAATAGAAGGCATTCATCGTCAAAGAGGTCGCAGTAAAGCTGTTCGAAAGCGGCATGGCGACGCCATTCAAAAATCCCGAGTCTGTCTCCGTTGCTGAAGTGATCGCACCGGGAAGACCGGTAAAGTCGCCGATCAGTTCCACTGGCTGTGCTTGCCCATTAAAGGTCAGCGTAATCGAGTCCGCGGCGATCGACAGGCCTATGGACCCAGTGAGCTGGTTGCTCGCTGTAGCGAAGCCGTCATAAGTGCTCTGGCGAAAGAAGCTGTAACTACTGTTGAAACCAGAGCCGACATTGATCGCGCCGGCAAACACGTCGACGGTGTAAAAGCCGTTGTCGTCCTGCCCTTCAAGCGTGATCGCGGCATTGATCGTCGTGTTCGCAAGACCGTCGGCCCGCGTCGCGTTTGGCGCAAGAACCAGAATGGCCCCGGCAAGAATGCAGTAAACAGTCAGTTTCATGACACTCCTCCTCATATTTCGTACGCTTGCACTGACTTGATGGGACTCGAAGAATCTGGCCCTTCCAAAAGAGCGGCCAAGGTGGTACGGAGCTTAAGGTACACAAACAGGAATGTCACGACATTTCCATGGACATCTTCCATTCTCGTCGCGCGTGCCGTCTCCCGAATCATTTATACTCGGACGTTCTTCAAGCGCCGTACCGGGAAACAATCAGCAACCGGAGGAGGCAATCGCAATGGAGTATCCCGAGTTTGGATTGAGTGGCCAAGTGGCTTTGGTTACGGGAGCGGCGCGCGGTTTGGGGCGCGCCATTTCGCTGGCCTTGGCGCACGCCGGCGCGGATGTGGCCTTGGGCCTGCGCGACATACACGCCGACGCGGGCTTAGCCGCAGAAATACGAAAACTGGGCAAAAAAGCCCTGCCGCTTCAGATGGACATGAGCAAGATGGATCAAATCTCCAGCGCTGTGGACCAAGCCGTGAATCACTTCGGCCGCATCGACATCCTGGTGAACAATGCCGGTATCGCTCCCGAAAATCTCGCTGAGAATGTTCGCGAGCAAGACTTCGACGAAACCTTGGCCATCAACTTGAAAGGAACATTCTTTGCCAGCCAGGCCGTCGGCCGCCTGATGATCCAGCAAAAAAGCGGCAAGATCATCATGATGAGTTCCCAGGCAGGCTTTGCGGCGCTGCCGACCGAATCGATCTATTGCATGACCAAAGCGGGCATCGCTCATCTCACCAAATGTCTGGCGGTGGAATGGGGCAAGCACGGCATCACTGTGAACGCCGTTGCTCCCACATTCATCCGCACACCCGGCACGGAAAGCTGCCTCGCCGACCCGGCATTTCGCGCCGACACCGTCGAACGCATCGCCGCGCTCCACCGCATCGGCGAGCCCATGGAAGTGGCCGGCGCGGTCGTGTTCCTAGCCGCCCCCGCCGCCTCCTTGATCACCGGCGAAACAATCCTGATCGATGGCGGTTGGACCGCCCGCTAGCGGCTTCTCACGAATTCCTCCGTTGCATACTTCTCGCTATAATTAGATTTGCTTTCCGGAGGTCCTCATGGAAACTCCCGTTATCCTCTCCGCCGTTCGTACCCCCATCGGAAAATTTCAAGGCGGCTTATCCAGCTTCACCGCGCCGGAACTGGGCGCAAAGGTAGTGGCGGAAGCAATCCGTCGCGCCGGTCTGACCGGCAAACAAATCGATGAAGTAATCCTCGGCAACGTAGTTCAAGCCGGACTGGGACAGAATCCCGCGCGACAGGCTGCGTTAAAAGGTGGCTGCGACGCTCGCGTAGCCGCGATGACCATCAATAAAGTCTGCGGCTCGGGACTGAAAGCAGTGGCGTTGGCGGCACAGGCGGTGCAACTCGGCGAAAGCGAAATGGTTGTGGCGGGAGGCATGGAGTCCATGTCCAACTGCCCATATTTATTGCCGCAGGCGCGCACCGGCTATCGCATCGGCGACCAGAAAGTCGTCGACTCCATGATCTGGGACGGTCTGTGGGACGCCTACGAAAACTTCCACATGGGCAATACCGGCGAACTGGTGGCGGAGAAATACGGAATCACGCGCGAGGAGCAGGATAAGTTCGCGCTCGAGAGTCACCAGAAAGCCGTTCGCGCCCGCAAATCCTGCTTCTTCGAATCGCAGATTCTGCCCATCGAAGTGCCCCAGAAAAAGGGCGAGCCTCTCGTCATCAAGTACGACGAATCGCCGCGCGAAGACACCACGCTGGAAGCGCTCGCCAAGCTGAAGCCCGCGTTCAAAAAAGACGGTACCGTGACCGCAGGCAACGCACCGGGAACGAATGACGGTGCCGCCGCATTGGTAGTAACCAGCGAGCGCGTGGCGGCAAATCTCGGCAAGCAGCCCATGGCGCGAATCGTCGCGCAAGCGGTCAGCGGCATCGAGCCCAAGTGGGTAATGATGGCGCCGGTGGAAGCGGTGGAAAAACTCCTCGCGAAAACTGGCTGGGACCGCGACAAAGACGTGGACCTGGTGGAATTGAACGAAGCGTTTGCAGTGGCGGCAATCGCCGTGACCCGTCAGCTACGCCTCAATCCGGAAAAAGTAAATGTCAACGGCGGCGCGGTAGCGCTTGGTCATCCCATTGGCGCATCCGGCGCGCGCATCCTGGTCACTCTGCTATACGAACTGCAGCGCCGCAACCTGAAACGCGGAATCGCAGCCCTCTGCCTGGGCGGAGGTAACGCCGTAGCCCTGGCAATCGAGCTGATCAACCACAAGCGCTAGCATGCCAGCCCGCCCTGCTCGGCGCCTCCTGATCCCTGATCGCCGATCCCTCATTGCCCATACCCTCACCGCAACACGCTCTCCGCCAAACCACATTGACCCAACGCAACGCCTTGGCTAGTATCGCTATTCGCTCTCATGATCAACGAAACAATCGGTCACTATCGCATTCTTCGCCAACTCGGCAGCGGCGGCATGGGTCTCGTCTACGAAGCGGAAGACTCCAAACTCGGCCGTCGCGTCGCTCTAAAATTCCTGCTCGAAACCACCGTGCGCGATCCCGACGCCACCGAGCGCTTCCTTCGCGAGGCCCGTTCCGCCTCAGCCATGAACCATCCGGGAATTTGCACCATTTACGCCATCGAGGAGCAGGACGGCCGCACCTACATCGCCATGGAACTTCTCGAAGGCCAGTCGCTCGACAAGCTTCTGGCTATCGGCCCACTATCCATCGCCAAAGCCGCCGAAATTGGCATCGAAGTTGCCGACGCCCTCGACGCCGCGCACAAAAAAGGCATCATCCATCGCGACATCAAGCCCGCCAACATTTTTCTCACTCAGCGCGGCACCGCCAAGATCCTCGACTTTGGCCTCGCTAAGCTCATGGTCCCGGATAGCAATGAAGCCGAAACCATCGCCGACCTCGAAACCGCCTTTCAGACCACTCCCGGCACTGCCGTCGGCACCATCGCCTACATGTCTCCTGAACAGGCTCGCGGTGAAGTTCTCGATGCGCGCAGCGACCTCTTTTCTCTTGGCGCCGTTCTCTACCAGATGGTCACCGGCGCGCTTCCCTTTCCCGGCTCCACTACCGCCGTCATCTTCGGAAACATTCTGCACACCGCTCCCGTTTCTCCCGTGCAATTGAACAGCTCCGTTCCTCCGGAATTCGAGCGCATTCTCAACAAGCTCCTCGAGAAAGACCGCGATTTCCGCTATCAGGTCGCCGCCGAGGTGCGCGCCGATCTGAAGCGTCTTCTTCGTGAACTGGAGCCCGGCCGGCCGCATTCCGATTCCAGCGTCACTGCCAGCCGTTCCGCCAGCGGCAGCGTTCCCGTTCTCCCCAGCGGCTCTCTCCCCTCGACGCAAACTCCAAGAACAACCAGCGGCTCGGCGTTGGTCCAGGCCGCCCAGCAAAACAAATTCCGCGCCGGCGCCATTCTTGTTCTGATCATCGCCTTGCTCGTCGCTGCCGGCTATGGCGCCTACGAATTCGTCAGCATGCAAAAGCGCCAGCCCTTCGAAAAGTTCACCATCGAAAATATTTCCAATAACGGCCACGTAGCCCACGCCGCTATTTCTCCCGATGGCAAATATCTTCTTCAAGCGCAGGAAGAAAAGGGACTCCAATCCCTCTGGCTCCATCACATCCCCACCGGCAGCAACACGGAAGTCGTCGAGCCGGCCGCCACCAGCTATGGCGGCCTCACCTTTTCACCCGACGGTAACTACATCTACTTTGTTCGCCGCGATGAACAGGAAGAAGCCTACTCCGTCCTCTTCAGCGCGCCGGTGCTCGGCGGCAATCCCCGCATCTTGATCAAGGATATCGACAGCCCCATCACCTTTTCTCCCGACGGCCAGCATTTCGCTTTTCTGCGCGAACTCCACGATTCTCCTACCTGGGATCTGCTCCTCGCAAAAGCCGATGGCACCCTCGAAAAGCCCATCTTTACCAACCAGACCGTGCTCAGCGACAGTTACGTGCCCTCCTGGTCGCCCGATGGCAAAACCATCTTGATTCCCATCGTTCAACCCAACAAAGACAACATTGGCGGTTTTCTGCACGTCGATGCCGCTTCCGGCAAAGTGGAAACGGGCAACATTGCCGCCGATCGCATTTATTACAGTGCTGTATGGCTTCCCTCCAGCACTGGCATCATTGTCAACTCGCGCCAGATCGCTGTCGGTTCTTTGAAGAGTCAGATTGGCTACATGACTTTTCCCGACGGCGAACTCCACCCACTCACCGCCGATACCAATAACTACGAGGGACTCAGCCTTTCCAAAGACGGCAAAACCCTCTCGGCCATCCAGGGACGATTGCGGTTCGAACTAAGCATTGCTGACCTGAATGACCTGGATCATGCGCGCCCGGTCCCCTTGAGCTCCCAACTTTCTGTTTGGCGCTGGGACTGGTTCCTGAATGGCTCGCTGCTTTTGCCGCAGTCTGGCACCTTCAAGGTCGTCACTCCGGATGGTAAAGAGACCATTCTCACCTCCGACACCAAACACATTTCCGACCAGGTCTCGGTCTGCGGTGACGGCCGCTACGTCGTGTACCGCGAACTCGGCCGCACCAGTGCGGCCTCTGCCAATCTCTGGCGTATCGATGCGGATGGCACCAACGAAAAACAACTCACCAGCGGTCTCAACGAACAGTCGCCCACCTGTTCTCGCGACGGCAAGTGGGTCTATTACGTCGACAATGGCGACAAGCGCTTGGTCAAACGCATTCCCATCAACGGCGGCTCTCCCGAAATCATCGTCCCCAAAGACGTCTTCTATTTCTCGCTTTCGCCAGACGGCAAAAGCGTGGCTTCCGTCGAACTTCGCGAGCTCGATCACAAACTCGTCCTTCGCCTGGATTCCACCGAAGGCGGACAAATGATCTATCACGACTTGGATCAACGCGCACTGCCCGGCCAAATTGCATTCACGCCGGATGGAAAAGCCGTCGTCTACCTGGTTCGCGAAAAGGGCGTGGAAAATCTATGGCTGCAGCCTTTGGATGGCGGCGCTTACAAGCAGCTAACTCATTTCACCAAAGATCAAATTTTCCGTTTCGTCTTTTCTCCGGATGGCACGAAGCTCGCCCTCGAGCGCGGCGCCCAGGAATCCGACGCCGTCCTCTTCCACGACACAACCAAATAGCGCACCCATCGATGCAATGTCATCCTGAGCGACGCGCCGTTTGCGTCCCGAAGGATCTCAACTTACGCAATTGCGAAATTTATGTTGGAACGAACTGAACAATGACCGTAGAAACGTGAAACTTTACTTTGCACTACCCGCGGGCTTTGCGCGCCGGTTCCGTCGTCACCGTTCGCGCGTAATACCCGCGTCTCGCGCGCACCTGGTAACCCTTGTGCTCCGGAATCTCAATCTTGATCTTGTAGTATCGCCCATCGAACCCATGATTCGACGGGTTGTACGCGATGGAGTACTGATTCCTCAGTTCGTCGCCGATGTCCTGAAACGATTGGTCCAAATCGTCCACGTGGTACGGATAGAACGATCGTCCGCCCGTTTCGTCGGCCAGGTCCTGCAAAATCTTGTCGCCTTCGGTCAAATGATATTTGCGGTTTCCGGCGTTTTGCTTGTTGGGCTCTTCAATCGTCACCCACTGGATGCTGGTGCTGATTGTATAAATCACTACGTTCGTGCGTTGCGCCATTTCGATGGCCTCGGCGCGTGTGTGCGTCGATAAATTGTCCTCGCCGTCGCTGATCAGAATCATCACCCGGCGCACGATGTCCGGCCGATCCCCCGCCGGCCGCGGCGGGTGGCTCAACTCATTCGCGCAAGCTTGATAGATCGCGTCATACACCGCGGTGCCGCCGCCGGCGCGCATTCGCAGAATCTGGTCCCTTAATTTCCCTGTGTCCGCGGTGAATCCCTGCAACACTTGCGGCTCATCGTCAAACGTCATCAGGAACGCTTCGTCCGTTCCATGGCGCAACACGCTGAACAGAAAATTATTGGCGGCATCCTCTTCGAACTTGATGCGATCCCGAATGCTGTTCGACGTGTCCAGCAGCATCCCGATGCGCAACGGCAGGTCGCTCTGCTTGCTGAAGTAGCGAATATCCTGCACCACGTTGTTGTCGAAAACTTTAAAATCCTGCTTTTCCAGTTCTGGAACCAGCTTGTTCCGGTGGTTCAGCACAGTAAACAGCACATCCACCAGGTTCACCGTCGTCCGAAATACCTGGCCCGTCTGTACCGGTGGTTCTTGCCCTTGCGGCGCGCTGGCGGGCGCGGTGGCCGGCTGCTGTGCAGCAGGCTTGTCTTGCGGTTGCTGTGGCGCAGGTTGCTGCGGAGCAGGCTGCTGCTGCGCGAATGACATCGCCGATCCCAGCAAAATCACCAAAAGTAAAAAGCCCAGTGAACGTGTTCGCATGTCAGTTGATTATAAGAAGCCTTTCAATGCAGCGTCAATTCGCCCCGGTTCGTCGCCCGCCGCCTTCGCCAGCATGCCCACAAACTTGTGCAGTTCCTCCGCCAGCGGTGCAGCCACTTGAATGGTCTCCCCATTGCGCGGTTGCGTGAAAACAATTTTTGCCGCATGCAGAAAATGACGCTCCAGTGCCGGCAACGTGCTGCTTCCGACGTGCAATTGTCCCGCGGCCCCATACAGCGTGTCGCCCACCACCGGATGTTTCAGCGCGGCAAAATGTACCCGGATCTGGTGCGTTCGTCCGGAGTGCAGTTGCACTTCCACCAGCGTCGTCGTGTCAATGCGCGCCAGTACCCGCCAGTCCGTGCGCGCCGCCCGCGAATTAGGCAGCATCCCCGCGCCTTTGGCGGTCATGCGGCTCCGCCGGTTGGGGTCGCGCGCAATTGGCAACTCGATCCGCCCGCGCTCTTCCTTCAGCAGCCCTTGCACTAACGCCACATACGTCTTCTTGATCGTGCGCAAGCGAAACCCTTCCGCCAGCTTCGCGTGCGCGAAATCGTTTTTGGCCACCAGCAAAATTCCCGATGTTTCCTTATCGATGCGATGTACGATCCCGGGCCGCAACGGATCGTCCGCTTGCGAAAGTGCTTCGCCCCTGCCCAGCAGCGCATTCACCAGCGTTCCCCGCGAATTCCCTGCCCCCGCATGCACCATCATCCCCGCGGGCTTGTTGATCGCAATCACATCATCATCTTCGTACAGCACTTCCAGCGGAATCGACTCCGCTTCCGCTTGCAGCGGCGGCCTCGGCTGCGCCACCACCTCAATCACATCTCCCGCGCGCACCTTGTGCGAGTCCTTAACGCTTTTCCCGTTCAGCCGCACCAATCCTTCTTCAATCAACTCCTGCACGCGCGTCCGCGACAGCTCGGGGCATTCCTTCACCACGATGCGATCCAGTCGCATCCCGGCATCTTCCGCCTCAACAGCAATCTGCAAATGAGCAGCGTCCTTCACAACTGAAAGTGTATCGCGCCTAAAGGACTAATGAAGTACGAACTAAGGAAGGAAGGAAGGAAGGAAGGAAGGACCAAGCAGTGAGAACGATTTTCGATTTTCGATTTTCGATTTTCGATTTTCGTCCTTACTTCTTCTTTCCATATAGCACGTCAACCACCAGCAATATTGCCCCAATCGTGATCGCCGAATCCGCCACATTGAACGCCGGATACCGGTACGTCCCCAGGTAAAACTCCAGAAAATCGGTCACACCGCCGTGCACGATGCGGTCCACCACATTTCCGGCCGCCCCTCCCAGCAACAACGCCAGGCCCGCGGCATTCAGCGCGCTCACATTGGCTCCCGCCACTAGCAGCCACGCAATCAGTCCGATAATCGCTAGCGCGCCCACAATTAGCAGAATGCGCGTCACGGGCGAAGACGCGTTCGCAAACATGCTGAACGCAATTCCCGGATTTTTCGCGTTCACCAGATAGAAAAAGTTATGGATGACTTCGTGCCGCCACCCTTCCGTCGTTTGCGTCTCAAACCATGCCTTCGTCGCGCGGTCCAGAAACACCACCGCCAGTGTCAGCCACAACCACCGCAGCCGCCGCGGAACGATCATGAAGCCGACGCGCCGCCCCGATTTGCGCGCTGCCTCACGATTTTCCTCCCTCTATTTCCGCAATCGCCTCGCTGCAGCGCTCACAGATCGTCGGATACCGCGGATTCTCTCCAACATGCGTCGAATAATTCCAGCAGCGCTCGCACTTCTTCCCATCCGCTCGCTGTACCGTCACTTCCAGGCTCGGCACAACGTCTGAGCGGTAGTCGCCCTTCTCCGCCGTCACCAGTTCCACTTGCGAAACGATGAACAGCCCGGGCAACACCGCCAGATAGTGCTTCAGCTTGGCCTTCAACTCCAGGTCCGCGCTTAGCAATACCTTCGCTTCCAGGCCTGAATTGATCTTCTTTTCGTTGCGCGCCACTTCCAGCGCCTTCAACACTTCTCCGCGCACTTTGCTCAGCAGCTCCCACGTATTGGCGGTCGCCGGCGCAATCCCCGTCCGCAATTCCACTTCTTCCGGAAACAGCGCCTTGTGCACACTGTCCGGCTCGCCAGCAGTCTTCGGCAAATATTTCCAAAGCTCTTCCGAAGTGAACACCAGGATCGGCGTCAGCAGTTTCATCAGCGCGCTGGTGATTCGCCACACCGCCGTCTGCGAGGAGCGCCGCGATTTGCTTTTTGGCGCTTTGGTATACAGCCGGTCTTTCAACACGTCGTAGTAGAACGAGCTCAAGTCCACCACGCAGTAATCGTGAATCGCATGATAGATGCGGTGGAATTCGTACGCCCCATACCACTCGCGGCATTTCCTTACCAACTCCGCCGTCCGCTCCACCATCCAGCGGTCCATTTCTTCCATTTGCTCGTACGGCACCGCGTCGCGCCCCGGATCAAAATCATTCAAATTGCCCAGCGCGAACCGGAACGTGTTGCGGATTTTGCGGTACGCCTCGCTGAGCTGCGTCATCACCCGCTCGCTCATCTTCACGTCCGCTTGATATTCCTGCGACGCTACCCACAACCTCAGCAAGTCCGCGCCCCACTTCTCGCTTACTTCCGTCGGCAGCATCACGTTGCCCAGCGACTTCGACATCGGGCGCCCTTGTTCGTCCAGCGTCCATCCGTGCGTCACCACGCTGCGATACGGCGGCTTGTTCTTGATTCCAATCGCGATCAGCAGCGAACTGTGGAACCATCCGCGATACTGGTCCGGCCCTTCCAGGTACACATCTGCCGGCCATTCTTTTCCGTGCAGCACCGCCAGGTGCGACGATCCCGCGTCGAACCACACATCCAGGATGTCGTGTTCCTTCCTCCATTTCGTATGCCCGCACGCGCACGTCGTCCCCGGCGGCAGCAGTTCCTCCGCCGTGTGCGTGTACCACGCATCCGCGCCTTCCTTCTCAAACCACTTCACGACGTTCCGCAGCGCCTTGAAATCATCCAACTGTTTCCCACATCCTTCGCAGAAAAACACGATGATCGGCACGCCCCAGAATCGTTGCCGCGAGATGCACCAGTCCGGGCGGTTCCCGATCATTTCTGAAATGCGGTCTTCGCCCCAACCGGGAATCCATTTCACCGTAGGAATTTCATCCAGCGTTTTTTCGCGTAGCGTTTTGCTCGCTCCGTGCGCCGCCTGGTCCATCTTGATGAACCACTGTTCCGTCGCTCGGAAGATCACCGGGTTGTGGCACCGCCAGCAATGCGGGTAGCTGTGCTTGTACGGATGGTTGGCCAGCAGCGCTCCGCGCTCTCCTAGCAACTTGACGACGATCGGGTTCGCTGAAAACACGTCCTTGCCCTTATATTCCGGCAGGCCTTCCTGATACACGCCGCGATCATCCAGCGGCGCGTAAATCTCCAGGTTGTATTTCTGTCCCGTGACGAAATCGTCCGCGCCATGTCCCGGCGCCGTGTGCACGATTCCGCTGCCTTGATCCAACGTCACATAATTTGCCAGCACTCCCGGTACTTCAATCGGCAGAAACGAATGCTGGAACTTCATGCCCTCAAATTCCCGGCCCTTGTAGGTTCCCAGCACCTCAGCCTGCTTGATGCCGCTCTCCGCCTGCAACGCGGCTACGCGATCCGCGGCCAGCAGCAGCTTCCCTTTTTCTGTCTGCACCACCACGTACTCAAAATCCGGATGAAACGCCAACGCTCGGTTGTGCGGAATCGTCCACGGCGTAGTCGTCCAGATCACCGCCGAAACATCGGGCCCGACTTTTGCCGCCTCGCCGCTTCCCCCTCCCACCGCTTTGAACGTCACCCAGATTGACGGGCTGGTGTGGTCCTCGTACTCCACTTCCGCTTCCGCCAGCGCGGTGTTGTCGTAAATGCACCAGTACACCGGCTTGCGCCCGCGGTACACATACCCCTTCTCCATGAAGTCCAGCAGCGCTCCCGCAATCACCGCCTCGTACTCGTGGCTCATCGTCAAGTACGGGTGGTTCCACCTTCCAAACACTCCCAGGCGCTTGAAGTCCTTCTTGTGCTGCTCCACATACCTCGTCGCATATTCCCGGCACTTCTTCCGGAATTCTGCCGGCGATACTTTTCCCTTCCCGCCCAGCTCCTTCTCCACCTGCGTCTCAATCGGCAGTCCGTGACAATCCCACCCCGGCACGTACGGTGCGTAATGGCCCGCCATGCTTTTCGACTTCACAATCAAGTCTTTTAAAATCTTGTTCAGCCCCGTTCCCAGGTGGATCGTGCCCGTCGGATACGGCGGCCCGTCGTGCAGTACAAATAGCGGCTTGCCTTCTCTGGCTGCCAGGATCCCCTCATACAGATTGGCGGCCTGCCAAACCTCCAGTTGTTTTGGTTCGTTTTGCGGCAAGCTCGCCTTCATCGGAAAATCGGTCTTTGGCAGGCTTAGCGTCTTCTTCAATTCCAACGGTTCAGACATGGAGGTAGTTACGAATTGTCCCTTCTACGCCGCAGCTTTCTGAATGACCACCACTGGTCAACAGCCTTTGTCTTACGGCGGGAAAACTTCGGAAAGCAGTGTAACCACGTATGTTACATTAGCCCGGTAGCAGATGAAAGCCCAGCAAACAGGCCCTATCTAGCGTTCCCGGTGTCCCAATGTGTCCGTGAAAGAACGAGGACCTAGGTCCTCGCCGCCGCTATCGCCGAGGCAAAACAAAACGCCCAGCCTGACTCACCCCGCTCTCCTCCGCATGATATCGGCGCCTAGCCATGCAGCCGCGCAAAATCGGCCGCGGCTGCAGCGCGAAACCCGCGAGAACTAATCCTCGCTGCTTTCTATAAATAGTTCGAGGGTGTGGATCTTCCAGTCCTGGTTGAAGCGACTGAAAATCGCATAGATGATGCGGTCGACGCTGGCCACATTTGTGAACACGACCATGGGTCGCGTGCTGCGAACGACTTCCACGAAGCAGCGTTCGATGACGTTGGTGGAGCGCAGTTTGCGCCATCGGTCGCGCGGGAAGGTAAAAACCTGCAACAGTTCTGGCAGGTCGCGCTCCAGTTGACGGAAGCACGGTCGGCTATTTGGCTTGTCGTTACGCGCCGCGCCGCAGCAATGCGATCATCGCGCAACACAGGAAGCATGCGCCGACCAGAAGGCCGGTGGTTGGTTCAGGCGTGGCGACGACGTTGAGCGTATCCGCTGGGTCTCTACCCGACAAGTTATTATGGCTTTCCCCAAGAGGGCCGTTTCCATTGGTTGTTTCATCCACTTCAGTATGAATCGGCGAAGGGCTACCCGGGCCGGTTATCGGTGAATCAAAAACCAGTGCGTACGAGACTTCTGCTTGCCAGCGGTAGGGTATGCCGTTCGGAACTCCATTGTTAGGTGCACAAACGCTTTCATCCCCGGGGTTGCAGGGAACTTGGTACCAAAAGTTGGCACTGACTCCATCGGAGCTCACATTCACGGAAACGAGAGACGGCTCGACTGGAAGGTACGAATAGTCATTCCAACTGCTTGGTGGGGCATTCCCGGTCACAACCACAGGCGCGAAAATAGTTGGACGCTGCGTAACTTGTACGTCGTCGAGATTGGGTGGCACACCGAGCGCCGGAACGACAAACGAAATAGACATGTGCAGATTGTCTATGCCGGATGGCATGAAGGTCATTGTGTATTCGTAGGAAAGGCCATCGGCTTTGGCTGCTGGGGCTAAGCCAATTGCGAACAACGTCAAGACCAACAAAATGCGGGCAACTGCAACGGCGGACCTGCGACTCTCTACAACTTTGAGCATGGCTCTCCCTCGGGGACATCGGACACGCCACGTCCGGATGGGGTGCGGGTTGCAGAGGTGGGTCGAAATGTATCAACCTGCTGGGTCTTGCCCCCGCACGCGTTAGTGCGGGAGACCGTCGTGCGTCTCTCCCGCACCAAATATGCCGGTTTCAACGATCATCACCTCTGTGAAAAACTCAACGAGGTCGAAGGTCTTTCCCTTAGTCGCGAGACCCTCCGCCGCGTGCTGCGCAAGGAAGGTTGCGGCTCGCCACGTAAACGCCGCGCTCCCGCTCATCGCCAGCGCCGTATGCGCGTCGCTCGCGAAGGCCAACTCGTGCAACTCGACGGCAGCCCGCACGACTGGCTCGAAGGTCGCGGTCCGCGTCTCACCGCTCTCGGGATGCAGGACGACGCCAGCGGTAAAATCCTCGTGGCGCAGTTCTTCCTTTCCGAATCTGCTGAAGGCTATTTTCACCTGCTGCAGCGCTTGCTCCGCCGTTTTGGCGTACCCACCGCTTTTTACGGCGACCGCAGCGGCATCTTCGTGCGCAACGATCCTCACTGGTCGTTAGAAGAAGAACTTGCCGGTCAGCGTCAGCCCACGCAGTTCGGTCGTGCCCTCTCGCAACTCAGCATCACTTTCATCGCGGCGCAATCTCCGCAAGCCAAAGGCCGCGTCGAACGCCTCTGGGGCGTGCTGCAGGATCGCCTTAGCAGCGAACTGCGCCTGGCCCAAGCTGCAGACATGGGCTCCGCCAACCTCGTGCTGCGTAAGTTCATCACCGACTACAACCGCCGCTTCGCGCGCAAACCCCGCGAGACCGCTTCCGCTTGGCGTCCTGCTCCTGAACAACTCGAGCGCATCTGCTCGTTCCTGCATGAACGCACTGTCAGTAATGACAACGTGGTGCAGTGGGATGGCCGCCGCCTTCAGATCCCGCCCCAGAACCGGCGCTTCAGCTTCGCGGGAGCCAAAATCCAGCTATACCAAGCGCTCGATGGCCGGGTCTCGCTCTACTACGGCGACACCCGCCTCCAACATACTAATGTGCCAGAGGGGTGGCATTTTCACGTTGCCATTAGGGTGACAAATTCACGTTGCCACAACACCCATGCGCGTGAACGCCAAGATGTGGGAATTCTCGCCCCAGTCAGGTTGCAGCGGCTTCACGCCATGCCACTGAATCTGGCGCCGGCGCATCAGGTCGGCCAGGGTGAACGTTTCCGCCTCGCGCGAGCGTTCGAAGTTCATGCGAAATCTGACCAGATGGTTCGCAAAGCGAAGGACGTCCGCATGCTTTTCCAGGAATGACCAGTCCAGCCAGCTCAGCGCGTTATCCTGGCAATAGCCGTTGTTGTTGCCCCGCTGCGTGCGGCGCACTTCGTCTCCCATCATGATCATGGGCGTGCCCGCGGAGAGCAACACGATCGCCAGCATGTTTTTGACCTGTCGATTGCGCAATCTTTCGATCGCGGGATCGTCGATTGGACCTTCCACGCCGCAATTCCAGCTGCGGTTATTGTCGGAACCGTCGCGGTTCTCTTCCTGATTGGCTTCGTTGTGTTTTCTATCGTAGGACACCAGGTCATTCAGCGTGAATCCATCGTGGCAGGAAACAAAGTTGACGCTCTGCTCGGCCGTTTGTTGCCCGGTGTCGCCATAGAGGTCCGGGCTGCCCATCAAGCGTCTGGCCAAGTGTCTGACGGTGCCGCTGTCGCCTCTCACAAAGCTGCGCACATCATCGCGGAACACTCCATTCCACTCCATCCAGGCGCCGCTGGCGAAGCGTGGGTACGCCACAATTCGCCGGCGGGAATCGCATGGTGATGCAATATGCCGGAGGCTACTACCTAGTCGCTCATCGCAGGCAATTGCTGCTTCAAGCCGAACATGCCGCACGAGCAAAGGAATTTTCTGCGTGGCGGCACCGCGTGGAGAGTGCATGGCCACATTTGCGCATCGAATCGTTGCCCACAGCGAGTTCGGAAGTTGCCATCGGCGAAGAGTTGATCGTCTCCGCCAAAGTGTTTCTGGATACGTTGACGCCCGACGACGTGGTGGTACAAATCCTGGAAGGACGGCTCGATGCGCGCGGAGAGATCCAGGAACCCGCGGTTACAACGATGCATGCACAAGACGGCGCAACATCCGGAAGCGTTCTATTCCGAACGGCGTTGCACTCTTCTCGTAGCGGATTGCGCGGGTACGCGATTCGCCTTTTGCCGAATCACCCGGATGCGGTCACGCCCTTCAGAAGAAGCAGGCGAGACTTGCGCTTTTGCAGTACAATTCCGTCGTCTTTTTTGTAGGTGCCGCATCTAACACCTGAATCCCATTTGCGGGTCCAGCCCCACCCGCTCCGGAGACATTGTGAGTCAGCCGAATCTAGATCAGCTGTGCATCAATACCATCCGCACTCTTGCCATTGACGCCGTACAGCAAGCCAACTCGGGCCACCCCGGCGCGCCTATGGGGCTCGCTCCGGTCGTTTATGAGCTGTGGCACAATTTTTTGAACTACGATCCCGCCGATCCTCTGTGGCCCAATCGAGACCGCTTCGTCCTCTCCGCTGGCCACGCGTCCATGCTTCTGTACGCGACGCTTCACCTTGCCGGCGTGCGAGCCGCAAACGAAAAGGGCGAAATCCTGAAGGAGCCTGCCATTTCGCTCGACGACATCAAGCACTTCCGCCAGCTCGATAGCCGCACACCCGGTCACCCGGAGTCGCACATTACCACTGGCGTTGAAACCACCACCGGGCCATTGGGACAAGGTGCCGGCAACTCCGTAGGCATGGCGATTGCCGGCAAATGGCTCGCCAGCGCGTTCAACAAGCCGGACTTCGAACTGTTCAATTTCCGCGTTTGGGCGGTGTGCGGCGATGGTGACATCATGGAAGGCGTAGCGGCCGAAGCAGCCTCCCTGGCCGGGCACCTGCAACTTTCCAACCTTTGCTGGATCTACGACAACAACCGCGTCACTCTGGACGGACCGGCAAGCTGGTCGTTCGGCGAAGATGTGATGACGCGCTTCGTGGGCTACGGCTGGAACGTGACGCGGGTAAGCGATGCTAACGATCTGATGATGCTGTCCCGGGGCTATCACGAGGTTCTGAAGTGCTCCGATCGGCCAACGCTCCTTGTGGTGGATAGCCACATCGGATACGGTTCGCCGCATAAGCAGGATTCCTACGAAGCCCATGGCGAACCGCTCGGCGAAGCCGAAGTGAAACTCGCGAAGAAATTCTATGGTTGGCCGGAGGACGCCAAGTTCCTGGTGCCCGACGGCGTGTATGACCATTTCCAGTCCGGCGTTGGCGTGCGCAGTGGTAAAGCGCGTGCCGAATGGACCAAGCTCTTCGCGGAGTATTCGAAGAAATTCCCGGATTTAGCCGACCAGCTGCAGCGCATGCAACGTCGCGCTCTTCCCGACGGCTGGAACAAGAACTTGCCGTCATTCCCCGCGGACCCCAAAGGCATGGCTACGCGCGAAAGCTCAGGCAAAGTCCTGAACGTGTTGGCGCAGAATATTCCGTGGATGGTCGGCGGTTCCGCGGACCTCGCCAAGTCCAACAAGACCAACTTGACGTTTGAAGGCGCCGGCGATTTCTTCCCCATGGAATTCAAGGGACGTAACGTGCACTTCGGCGTGCGCGAACACGGCATGGGCGCGGCTGCGAATGGCATGACGCTGACAGGGCTTCGCGCGTTTGCCGCAACGTTCTTCAACTTTAGCGATTATATGCGCGCCAGCATGCGGCTGGCGGCATTGATGGAAATTCCAGTAATGTTCATTTTCACTCATGATTCCATCGGCCTTGGTGAAGACGGGCCCACACACCAGCCGGTAGAACAACTTGCGGCGTTCCGCGCCATGCCCAACATGATGGTGCTGCGGCCGGGCGATGCGAACGAAGTTACGGAATCGTACAAGGTCATCATGCAGCATACCCACGGGCCGTCGACGTTGGTGCTGAGCCGCCAGGCAGTGCCCACGCTCGATCGCACGAAATATGCGCCTGCCTCCGGAGTCGCCAAAGGTGCCTATGTGCTGGCCGACGCCGAGGGAGGCAAGCCCGAAGTGATCCTGATGGCTACCGGCTCGGAGTTGCAGCATGTTGTGGCCGCGCACGAGCAACTGAAATCGCAGGGCATCAAGTCCCGCGTGGTAAGCATGCCGTCGTGGGACCTGTTCGAGCGGCAGGACGCCGCCTACAGGGAAAGTGTTTTGCCCGCCGCGGTTACCGCGCGCGTTTCGATCGAGATGGCCGCGACGCTCGGCTGGGATCGCTACATTGGTCCAAAAGGCAAAGCCATCGGCATGCACAGTTTCGGTGCCTCGGCTCCCATAAAGGACTTGCTGAAGAAATTCGGCTTTGGGCCGGAGCAGGTTGTTGCAGCCGCAAAACAATTGCTGGGCAGGTGATGCGCCATGAAAGTCGTCATTGGTTCCGATCACGCGGGCTTTCAACTGAAAAATTCCATGGGGGATCTTCTTCGCTCCCTCGGACATGAAGTTCTGGACATCGGCGCCTTCAACGAGAATCCGTCCGACTATCCGGATTTCGCCGAAGCGGTCGGCCGCGCCATTCTGGACGGTCGCGCCGAACGCGGCGTGTTGATCTGCGGAAGCGGAATCGGGGCCAGCGTGGCCGCCAACAAGTTGATCGGCATCCGCGCCGGCATCTGCCACGATACTTATTCCGGGCATCAAGGCGTCGAGCACGACAATATGAATGTGCTGGTGATGGGCTCGCGGGTAGTGGGCGAAAAGCTCGCCGAGGATATCGTGCGCGCCTATTTGCCCGCCAAATTCACCAATGAGGAGCGCCACGTCCGGCGACTCGCCAAGGTAGCAGCCCTCGAACAAAAGATTTGTAGGACTTGAAATCTGAATTTTCCGCGCAACGCTCCAGGGCGTACAATAGATATCCACCGCCCTCGGCAAACAAAGGAGAAGTACCATGACCACTTCCGTTACGCTCCCGAAGGCAGCTGGCACAAATCCCATCAAGGGACTGCTGGACTACGGCCAGTCACCCTGGATGGATTATATTCGCCGCGACCTGCTCACTGGTGGCGGCCTGAAGAAAATGATTACCGACGACGGTCTCCGCGGCCAGACCTCTAATCCCTCCATCTTCGAAAAGGCCATCGCCGGCAGCGACCTCTATAAAGACATTCTTTCCACGCCCGAGGCGAAGACCCTGAACGCCAAGGGTCTGTACGAAAAGATCGCCATTCGCGACGTGCAAGATGCCTGCGACATCTTCAAGCCGGTGTATGCAGAGACCAAGCGCCGCGACGGCTACGTCAGCCTGGAAGTTTCACCCTACCTGGCGAACGATACGCAGGGCACCATCGAAGAAGCTCGCCGCTTGTGGAAGTCCGTCGGCCGCGAAAACCTGATGGTAAAAGTCCCTGCAACTCCCGAGGGGATTCCGGCAATTCGCCAACTGTTGGAAGACGGCTTGAACATCAATATCACGCTGCTCTTCGCGCAATCGGCCTACGAAAAAGTGGCGGAAGCCTATACTGCGGCACTGGAAGCCCGTGTGGCCAAGGGTCAGGACATCAGCCACATCGCCAGCGTGGCCAGCTTCTTTGTCAGCCGCATCGACACGCTCGTCGATTCCAAGCTCGAGGAATTGGAAAAAACCGCAACTGGCGCGCAGAAGGAACTTCTGGACAGCCTCCATGGCAAGATCGCCATCGCGAACGCCAAGCTCACTTATAAAAAATATCAGGAACTGGTTGGCGCGGCTCGTTGGAAAGCGCTAGCAGCCAAGGGCGCCCAGCCGCAGCGTTTGCTCTGGGCCAGCACCAGCACCAAGAATCCCCGTTATCGCGACGTGCTTTACGTCGAAGAGCTCATCGGCGCGGATACTGTCGACACCATTCCTCCCGCCACCTTCGATGCGTTCCGCGAGCACGGCAAACTCCGCAACAGCTTGACCGAAGACGTCGCCGCTGCCGCCAAGGAAATGGATAACCTCGCCAAGGCGGGTATCTCCATGAAGGAAGTTACCGACAAGCTGGTCGTCGATGGCGTGAAGCTGTTCGCCGACGCCTTCAAGACCTTGCTGGAAGCCACTGGCAAATATGCCGGGGTTCGCTAGCACTTACAGAATTCTCAAGTTCAACTAAATTCGCCTGTAGGACAGGACATCGCTCATGAATTCTCATCAAGTGGAGATCCCCACTGCAGGTAATCCCTGCGTCATGGTGATCTTCGGCGCCACTGGAGACCTCACCAAACGCAAACTGATCCCCGCGCTTCTGAATCTGGCGCAGGAAGAAGTCCTGCCCAAACAATTCGCCATTATCGGCTTCGCAGGCAACGAACTCACCACCGAAGTGTTTCGCAAGAATCTGGGCGCGGAACTGCCGCAGTTCGCTCACGATCCCATTGACCTGAAGATGTGGGACTGGCTTTCACAGCGTATCTATTTCGTGAAAGGTGATTTCCAGGATCCCGAAGCCTATAAACGCTTGCAGCAACAAATCAGCGAAGTCGAGAAACTCCACAACACCGGCGGAAACAAGTTTTTCTATCTGGCGGTTGCGCCGCGCTTCTTCACCCCCATCGTGCAACAGCTTGGCAACGCCGGCCTGGTCAAAGAAGAAAACGGCAAGTGGGCCCGCATCATTATCGAAAAGCCTTTTGGCCACGACCTGGAATCCGCGCGCCTGCTGAATGCGGAATTAAAGAAAGTGCTCGACGAAAAACAGATTTACCGCATTGATCACTACCTGGGCAAAGAGACCGTGCAGAACGTCATGGTCTTTCGCTTCACCAACAACATTATTGAGCCGCTCTGGAATCGCAATTACGTCGATCACGTCCAGATTACCGCCTCCGAAACTGTCGGCGTGGAACACCGCGGCGGCTTTTACGAAACTGCCGGCGCTCTTCGCGACATGGTGCCCAATCATCTGTTCCAACTAATGACCATGACGGCCATGGAGCCGCCCATTTCCTTTGACGCCGACGAAGTCCGCAACAAGCAGGCCGAAGTGCTGCATGCCATTCAACCACTCGCTCCCGAAGACGTTCTGACCAACATGGTGCGCGGGCAGTACGGCGAAGGATATATCGATGGCGGACACGTGGTCGGCTACCGGCAGGAGCCCGACGTTTCGCCGGATTCCAACACGGAAACGTTTGTCGCCTTGAAGCTGCAAATCGACAACTGGCGCTGGGCAGGCGTGCCTTTTTACCTGCGCACCGGTAAGCGCCTGGCGAAACGCGCCACGGAAATCGTTATCCAGTTCCGCCGCACGCCTTTCGTCCTGTTCCGCAATACCGCGGTGAAGAATCTGGAGACCAATCGCCTGGTAATTCACATTCAACCCGAGGAAGGCATCTCTCTCAGTTTCGGAGCGAAAGTGCCCGGCTCGGTAATGCGCCTGGGTCTCGTCAACATGGATTTCGATTACAAAAGCTATTTTGGCGCCGAGCACGGCACTGGATACGAACGCCTGCTTCGCGACTGCATGGCCGGAGACGCTACGCTGTTTCAACGCGCCGACATGGTGGAAGCGGGCTGGAGCGTCATTCAGCCCATCATTGATGTGTGGCACGCCCTGCCGGCCCGCGGCTTTCCCAATTACGCCGCAGGCTCGTGGGGTCCGGTGGAAGCCGAGGAATTGCTGGAGCGCGATGGGCGCTCGTGGCGCCGCATTGGCGAAGAAAATATCGACCTGCGCCCCGCGGCCCCGTGCGTTGTCACCACTAAGCCAGCGACGGTGTGAACCCCGCCGGGACGTTCAGGGATTCTGCGCTCAATCATCGATATTTTCGCTAAACCTTTACTGGAATATAGGCAGGCATTTCGCGCATACTGGAAGCTGATAGATGGCGAGCTTCCTCGCTTCGACCTGGTGCTCCTCGGCATGGAAGTTGAGTGACGCACCTCAGGCTCTTCCTGAGCACCATGGCGCTGCCCGCCTCCCGGTGACCTGTGGTTCGCAACAACCGGCGCTGAGTCTGTTCACTTCCGTTCGAGATTCTTTCATTCTAGGAGAAACTACTCATGGCAACAGCAACAACAAGCGCAATCGAACAACTCTTGGGAGCCAAAGCGGAATCGCTGCTTGGCTTTAAGAACCCCAAAATTTCCAAGGAACGGCTGCACCTGCCCGGCCCGGATTTCATCGACCGCATCTATGCGGCTTCCGATCGCAATCTGCGCGTGCTCAACAATCTTCACCGCATGTTTTTCAACGGCCGGCTCAGCGGCACCGGCTACCTCTCGATTCTCCCGGTGGATCAGGGCATTGAGCACTCCGCTGGTGCCAGCTTTGCCAAGAATCCAGATTATTTTGACGGAGAAAACATCGTCAAGCTGGCCATTGAGGGCGGCTGCAACGCGGTTGCTTCAACCTTTGGCGTTCTCGGATCCATCGCCCGCAAGTATGCCCACAAGATTCCTTTCATCGTGAAGATCAACCATAACGAGCTGCTTACCTATCCCAACCAGTTCAACCAGATCCTGTTCGGCACCGTTCAGGAAGCTTACGACATGGGCGCGGCCGCCGTCGGCGCAACCATTTATTTCGGATCGGCCAACAGCGACAAGCAGATTATTGAAATCAGCCGTTGCTTCGCACAGGCTCACGAGCTTGGTATGGCCACTGTGCTGTGGTGCTATCTGCGCAACTCTGCGTTCAAGAAGGACAAGGACTACCACGTTTCCGCCGACCTCACTGGTCAAGCCAATCACCTTGGCGTTACCATCCAGGCGGACATCATCAAGCAGAAGCTGCCGGAAAATAATGGCGGCTATCAGGCGCTGAACATCGGTGATTCCAGCTACGGAAAATTCGACAAGCGCATTTACACCGAACTCACCAGCGACCATCCTATCGACCTGACGCGTTACCAGGTTGCAAACTGCTACATGGGCCGCGCAGGCCTGATCAACTCCGGAGGAGCTTCCGGAGCCAATGATTTCGAAGAAGCTGTGGCCACGGCAGTCGTCAACAAGCGCGCTGGCGGCACAGGTCTGATCAGCGGACGCAAAGCCTTCCAGCGCCCCATGGCGGAAGGCATCAAGTTGCTGAACTCGATTCAGGACGTGTACGCGAGCAAGGAAATTACGGTCGCGTAGTGCAGTGTTCATTGTTTCATTTTGTAACCGCCCCACTCTCTTTTTGAGGGTGGGGCTTTCCCTTCGTTACCGGTCAGCAACCGTCATGTTCGCTTGTGTCTAAAATTTACAAGCCGCGTGCACTTTTTTCTTGCTCCCGGTGTTTCACTGTGCAACCTTAGCTAATATAAAGGCGTCTCAAAGCATTCGGAGATTTCGGAGATTTTCCCATGCCTTACCGTTTGGTGTTTCTGCTAGCTTGCCTCGGGCTCCTTGCCTCTAGCTCTCTCGCGCAGAGCGATTCTCCGCAGGTTGCGACTCCGCAGGCGCAACGCGCCGCGCAACAACAAGCCGTGCTTGCCGGACAACAAGCCACGGAGCAGGTTTTGCGACAGGCTCAGCTATCCAGCTATCAATACAATCAGCAGATGATCCAAGGCGCTCCGGCCCAGATGAATTACGAGAATCTCTGCTGCTTTCTCACCGAGAGTCCCAAATTCTCCGTAAAGCCCGGCAAATATAACGAACCCAGAACCGTCAAAATTACCGACGCTACGGCGGGAGCGACGATTTACTACACCACCGATGGATGGACTCCCACCGCCGAGTCTCAACGCTATACCGGGCCGATCAAAGTGAATACGACGACCATGCTGCGGGCGATTGCCATTTCTCCGCGTACCGGGCGAAGCTTTGTCACTGTCGCGAAATATACGATTGATCCTCCAGGAACGGCTCCTCGTGCTTCGGCTGCCGCTCGATCCGCTGCGGCACACTCAACGCTCCCTGGAAAGGTCGTCTTGCCGCAAGGCACCACCGTGCATCTGGTTTTCGCTTCACCTGTGACATCAAAGACTGCTGAAGTGGGCGACAAAATTGCGCTGACTCTCGATCAGGATGTAGTCCTCGATGGCGTCTTAGCTGCCCCCAAAGGTTCGCCTGCCACCGGACATGTTGTTTTGGTGGACAGGCCCGGATTTGGCGGCATGCCCGGCCAAGTGAATTTTCATGTTGATGCTTTAAATGTGCACGGAACCGTAATCAGGCTGCGCCGCACGGCCGCGTTCGAAGGACAGGCGAAACCGCCCAGCGCCGCGGTGTTGATCCCGGTCGTCGGACAGTTGGCACTCTTCAAGCGCGGCACCGATGCCGTGATCGCGCGTGGCACAGCTGTCGACGCAACCGTTGACGGCGACGCGATCCTGGTCGCCTCAAAATAACAACCACTTAAGCTAAAGTTTTTACTCGATTTGCTGCGGATAGTTTGCGGTAATTCGATGGAAACAATCTGAAAATTGATTGCATTCTGCAGTTACGTCAAGCGCAATTGGCGATTAAAATAGGGTTGTAGTTGAAAGGAGCAGTTCATGTCGAAGACGAGGGCAAGTGCCTCGCCCGAAGTAAAGAAGTCCAAACAAGTGAAACGTCAGCCACCTACGCAGGACGAAATCGCACTGCGTGCCTACCATATCTATCTGGAACGCAAGGGCGCCCCTGGAAATCCACTGGAAGACTGGATTCGGGCAGAGCGTGAACTAGCGGAACAACCCAAAAAGACCACGCGCAGCAAGACCAAGATCGTTTCGATCGCAGCGTAAAATCCGAATCACAATTGCCCCACATCTTTCCCAGCCTGTGGGGGCAATTTCCGTCTAGCGCTCCTATTCCGCTGGTACCACCGCGATCTTTTGCTCCATGCGGATATCTGCCGAGGAACTGCCGATCCGCAACGTGACGGGTTCTGCAAGGGCGACAAACTTTCCTTGCGCCTCGTCAAAGTAGGCCAGCGACTTTGCGGCTAGCGGCAATTTCACGGTCTTTGTCTCGCCCGGCTGCAGATTGACTCGTTGAAAACCCTTGAGCTCTTGGTTGGGCCACGCCACTTTCGCGCTCGAATGCTTCACGTAGAGTTGCACCACTTCATCGCCTTCGCGTGGGCCCGAATTTGTGATGTCGACGCTCACGGTAATCTGCCCGTTTGCCGCAAGCTTGTTCGACGACACCTTAGCATTCGCATATTTAAACGTCGTGTAGCTCAACCCGAATCCAAACGGGTAAAGCAGCTCGCCTTTGAAATACATGTACGTCCGGCCGTGGCGCAGGTCGTAATCCATCATGGGCGGCAGCTGCTCCAGCGATTTCGGCCACGTATCCACCAGTTTTCCTCCTGGATTGTAGTCGCCAAACAGCACGTCCGCGAGCGCGTTTCCTTCTTCCTGGCTGCTATTGGTGGTGTGCACGATGGCCGGAACGTGTTCTTGTGTCCAGTTGATTGCATACGGGAAACTCGCGCGTAATACCACAACCGTGCGGGGATTTGCGGCGAACACCTGCTTGATCAACTCTTCCTGCTCCAAAGTGATCGACTTCCGGTCAACCGCTTCCTTCCCTTCTCCCGCCAACGGGCACTGCTCCCAACCCGCGTCGCACCACGGATGATTTCCCACCACCATGATTGCCACGTCCGCTCCGCGCGCTGCTTCTATCGCTTCACTTCCGCCTTTTGTGAACGATACTTTCACTCCCTCCCCGGCTTTGTCCTGTATCCCCTTCACCGGACTGATCGCGTAAGGCAGCAAACCGCTGTACCAATCCGAAATCACCTGGTCCGCATAAGGGCCAATCACCGCAATCGATTTGATTTTACTTTTATCCAGCGGCAGCATTCCCTTTTCGTTTTTCAGCAGCACAATCGATTCTTGCGTCACTTTCCTCGCGAGTTCCTCATGTTCTCTGCTCTTCCACGGTTCCGTTCCTTCGCCAATGCTTGTGTAGCGCACCATGGACGGCGGATCCAACAATCCCAGCCGGATCATCACGCGGTATTCCCCCTTGATGTCTTCCTCGATGTCCTTCTCGGTGATCAGTCCCTTTTTCAGCGCGCCTTGCACGCCGTCTTTATACTTGTCCAAAAACTGATTGATTCCCGCGTGTATGGCTCCCGCCACCGCTTCTTCTTCGCTGTTATAGTAGTGATGCTTCGTTACGGAGAACGTCAACGCGCCAGCGTCGGTACAGATAATTCCGTCAAAGCCCCACTGTTTCATCACCATATTCTTCAGAACTGGATGCACGGTCATGGGAATACGATTCACCGCGTTGTAGGCGGTCATGAACGCTTGCGCTCTGCCTTCCTCGATTCCCATGCGGAACGGCACCGAGTAATACTCGCGCAGCAACCGTTCATCGAAATTGGACGATGAACCGTCACGCCCGTCTTCGTTGCTGTTGGCCATGAAATGTTTCAGCAGCGAAGCGGCCCGCCAGTACTTCGGATCATCTCCCTGCAAGCCTTTCACGAAGGCAACCGTCATCGTCCCGGTCAGAAATACGTCTTCGCCGTAGGATTCTTCCGAACGTCCCCAACGCGGATCGCGGCTCAGATCCGCATTCGGCGCCCGCACCACGATTCCTCCCTGCAGATAGTTTTTGCTTTGAAACAGATACCTCGCCTCTTCGGCCTCCGCGGCCGCAGCCTGGCTGATGAGCCCAGGGTCCCACGTTTCTCCCAGTCCCACGGCTTGCGGAAATTGCGTTGTCGGCACGGGATGTTTGCCGTGCCAACTGGCGAACGCCGGTCCGCCTTGCGCCAGACCGTGCAGTCCTTCGACGTGCCGGCTGCCTTTAATTCCTAACCGTGGCACGCTGGGATCGGTTCCCAACGCGTTGATCTTTTCTTCAAGCGTCATGAGCGAAACAATATTATTCACGCGCTCTTCCACGCTCTTGTTTGGATCCTGAAACGGATAGCTTTGCCCGACGGCTTGAGGTTTAGCGCACGCCGATGCCACACACATCGCACACAACGCCAAAGCAATCTTGATTGCCCTGATTTTTTTCATGGAAACCCTCGGTTCGTTCACCTGGTTGGCCTGGCTGGGAACGAAGTTGCTTCAGCCCACTGCCGTTATTCTCACTCGCACACTAACACAACTTTTGTCCCGCAACGACGCCGGGCACCGGAACGAAGTCCGCCGCCGTTTCAACCGTCGATCAGGTGTTTGCGAAAGAATTCTAGTGTACGTTCACGCGCCAGGCTCGCAGCTTGTGGCGCGTAGTCCTTGCGCTGGTCACAATTGAACCCGTGTCCTGCATCGTACAGAAACACCGGCAATTCAGGATGCGCTCGCTGAATCTTTTCGATCTCAGAAAGCGGGATGTGCGGATCCTTGTTTCCAAAGTGCAGCATGACAGCGCAACGCGGAGCCTCGGACGCATATTTCGCAATGCTTCCACCGTAATAACAAACAGCCGCATGCGGGTTCAGCCGTGTAGCCGCCAACCACGCTAAACTTCCGCCGAAACAATAGCCCACCACGCCAACTCTCTTGCCGCGCAGCGCACTACCCGCATGTTCGGTAGCAGCGGCAACGTCCTTCAACGCGTTTTCCATTCCAATTTGACTTGCGATCTTCATACCTCGCGACGAGTCGGCGGCGTTGTAATCGAGTTCAACATTCGGCTCAACGCGATCGAACAGCGCCGGAGCAATGGCCCAAAACCCCTGGCTGGCATAATCATCGGCAACAGACCGGATGTGCCGGTTCACGCCAAAAATTTCCTGTACCACGACAACCGCAGCGTGAGCGAGTCCGGCGCTTTCCGACACGTACGCTCCCAGGTGGTGCCCATCCGCGGCCGTCAATTTAATGTCTGAACCCATGCGGCAGCTCCTCAATTCCAGCGGCTGTTCGCCGGAACGCCACCATTATGTATACCCAGGCAAAGCAAGCAAGTCCAAAGACCCGGTTAGCAGGCCCGTTCCAGACTTGTCCGTTTCCGAGACGCGCAAATCCCAGAAACGACCAATCCGCTTCTTATTCACGCCCCACCATCTACTCGTAAGTGCTTTGCCTTCAGGCGTTAAGCGGAACCAACCGGTAGGACTTGCATGTGCCCGTATAACGCCGGAGCAGTGCGAGGGTGAATCTCATGGAAAACCTCTGGAAAGACCTAAGCTACGCCTGGCGCATGCTGGTCAAGAGTCCCGGTTTTGCCGTCATAGCGGTGCTGGCGCTGGGCCTGGCCATCGGCGCGAACACCGCAATCTTCAGCTTGTTCAACGGGATGATGTGGAGGCCGCTGCCCGTTAAAGACCCACAGCAACTCGTCGTCGTAGCCATGAAACAGCGCGGCCTGGATTTCCCGATTCCCGTGTCCTATCCCGATCTTCAGGACTACCGCCAGCTCAAGACTGTGTTTTCCGACATGTGCGGCTACACCCCCAGTCCCGTGAATCTGCAGGCGGAGGGGCTGCCGACGCGCGTCTGGGCAGAACTGGTCACCGGCAACTATTTTTCGATGCTCGCGTTGGAGCCGGCCCTCGGTCGTACCTTTGCCGCCGACGAAGGCTGGGTTCCGGGCAAAGATGCGCTGATCGTTCTTAGCTACAAATATTGGCAAACTCGATTCGGTGGCAATCCGGCGGTCATCGGGCGGACCGTGGAGGTAAATAAGCATCCCTTCACCATTATTGGCGTTGCGCCGCGGCGCTATCACGGCGCCTACTATTTCCTTGAGCCCGACTTTTATCTCCCCGTCACTGCGTTGGGTTTGCTTGATCCCAATCAGAACGATGTTCTCAACAAGCGCGAGTCAACTTTTCTTCACGTTCTGGGCAGGCTGCAACCTGGGGTAACTCCCACACAGGCGCTTGCCGCCGCGCAGCCCACCGATCACCGTTTGGCGCAGGAGTTCCCCGAAATTCATAAGGACCTGTCGCTGCTGGTCATCCCGGAATTGAAAGCCCGACCGGAGCCCGGCCTTGGCGCTTTCATGTCGACCGCCGTTTGGGTATTCATGTCCCTTGCCGGACTGGTGCTGCTCATCGCTTGCGCGAATGTGGCGAACCTGATCCTGGCGCGCGCCAACGGGCGCAGAAAAGAAATCGCTATGCGGTTCGCGCTGGGCGCTAGCCGCGGGCGGATGATCCGGCAGCTCTTGACCGAAAGCGTCCTGCTGGCCCTCTGCGGCGGAATCGCCGGCCTGGTGTTCGCGAGGTGGGCGGCCATGGGTCTGATGTCCATTCGCATCCCCACGGACCTGCCCTTGCATTTATTCGATTTGCGCCTGGACTGGCGTGTATTTTCTTTTGGTTTCTTCGCCGCGCTGCTCACGGGAATTGTGGCTGGTCTACTGCCCGCATTGCAGGCCCACCGAACCGATCTGGCCGACACGCTGAAAGTAGGCGGGCGTTCAGGAGGTAGCTCTACGGGGCACCACCGTTTTCGTAACGCGCTGGTCGTCGCGCAGGTTGCCGTTTCGTTGCTGCTGCTGGCTTGCGCCGGATTTTTTATTCGCAGCTTTCAGAATTCAGCCAACGTCGACATGGGATTTCGCGTCGATCACACCCTGATGATGTCCGTGGACTTGGGTCTGCAAGGCTACAGCGAGGAACGCGGCCAGCAATTTTACAAACAGATCGCCGACCGCGTGAAATCGTTGCCCGGCGTTCGTGACGCTGCCTTTAGCGGTTATATCCCCATGGGTTACGAAAACGATATCATCAGCGTTTATCCTGAAGGCCAGCCAACGGACAATAAATCGAACGCGGAAACCTCCTTCAGAAACCATGTTCAACCCGACTATTTCCGCGCTCTCGGCGTTCACGTTATCAAGGGCCGCGAATTTTCCGAAGCCGATTCCGCTACCGCGCCGAAAGTCGCAATCGTGAACGAAACTTTCGCGAACAAGATTTGGCCCGGCCAGGATCCCGTTGGCAAAACGTTTCGCACCGACAAGAATGGGCCGCCCATTCAAGTCGTAGGTTTAACCCGCACGGGAAAGTATTTGTTCCTGTACGAAACGCCTCAGTTGTTCGCTTATTTCCCACTGGCCCAGCGCTACGTTGCCGCCGCAACGTTGATGGTCTACTCGCAGGATGATCCGCTTCGCCTGGTGGGGCCGGTGCGCGACCAGATCCAACAGCTCGATGCAAGTTTGCCGGTGTTTAACATCAACACCATGGAAGCGCACGTTGAGTATGGCAAGCCGCTCTTGCCTGCGCGCCTTGGCGCCATGCTCGTCGGCGCTTTCGGCGTGCTCGGCTTGGTGCTCGCCACCGTGGGTGTTTACGGCGTGGTGTCCTACTCCGTCAGCCAACGCACCCACGAAATCGGCATTCGTTCGGCACTGGGAGCGCAGCGCTGGAATGTTTTGGGCATGGTGTTAAAGCAGGGAATGACGATGGCACTGATCGGGACCGCGATCGGCATCGTGCTTGCCTTTTTGCTATTCCGCGGCTTGCACTCGGTACTGTATGGCGTGGCCTCGACAGATTTGGTCACGCTTGCGGCGGTTTCCACCTTGCTGCTTGCCATTGCCTTTGTGGCCAGCTACATCCCGGCACTGCGCGCCACGCAAGTGGATCCGGTGATAGCGCTGCGCGAACAATAGCGCTTCGCCTGAGCAACGGAAAATCGCGGTGCCAGGTCCTGGTTAGATTAGCTTGGAGCTATGCGCGCGCCAGATTTGCCGTTCGCGCCACTTCCAACAACCGTTTCGCGCTCGTCCGGATATCGCCGTGGCAGAACACCGCGCTACCCGCAACCAGCAATTCGGCGCCAGCCTTCACCACGTCCGCTACTGTTTCCAGATCGACGCCGCCGTCCACTTCGATTCGGAACTCCAGTTTTCGTTCGGCGCGCATCCGAGCCAGCGCCGCAATCTTGTTCAGGGCGTTGGGAATGAATTTCTGCCCGCCAAAGCCCGGGTTCACGCTCATCACCAGTACGTGGTGCACCAGATCCAGCACCTCGGTCAGCATCTCCACAGGCGTCGCGGGATTGATCACCACTCCCGGTTTGCAACCGTGCGAAGCAATCAGGTGCAACGTGCGGTCCAGGTGTATGCAGGCTTCCTGATGCACGGAAATCCAGTCCGCTCCCGCCTCTGCAAATTCCGAAATGAACTGATCCGGGTTGTCAATCATCAAGTGGCAATCCAGAGGTACCTTGACGACTTTGCGCAAACTTCGCACCACGGGCGGCCCGATCGAAAGGTTCGGCACAAAATGGCCGTCCATGATGTCCACGTGCAGCAGCGTTCCGCCGCCTTCAATTGCCTGCTGCACCTCGTTGCCAAGTTGCGCGAAGTTCGAAGCCAGTATCGATGGCGCAAGTTCGATCTTCATGGATCGTGTCGACTCCTTCCCGAATCTGGCATTATACGCCGTGCGCCAGTTCCCTGCCTCTGTTGCGATTCTTAGACCAGCACATCACGCCATGGCACCGCGCATCCTCTTGCGTTGCTTTCCTCCGCCAATCCCAGCGCCACCATCACATCCACCGCTTGCTGCGGTGTAATCAGCAACTCAGCCTTGCCCAGCAGCGCGTCGCGCACATTGGCGTAAAACTCCCGCCAGTCCCCTTTCGAAGCAACCTTGCTGGTTCGCGTCGTGCCCGCTTCCGCTATCGTCAATTGGCCCCAATTTTCTTCCTTCTCCAGCACCCAAGATTCGCACTGCGGCACTGCCCCGTTGCGCAACGAATCTTCCAGCGGATCGAATTCTCTTTTCACGTAACTTCCCTTCTCGCCAAGCAAGATCATTCGCGGCCGCGGCGCCGCGCACAGCATAGTGGCCTTCAATTCTGCGCGCAGGCCGCCCGCGTAACGCAGCGTCACGTCGAACGCGTCATCCGTGGAAAATCCCGCGCGCTCGATTCGTATGTCCGCGAAAACAGACTCGGGCCGCCCGAACAATGTCAGAGCGTGATCGATCAGGTGCGGCGCAAGGTCGAACAATACCCCGCTGCCGGGGCCGGGTTTTTCTCGCCACGCGCCAATTTTGGAGTTGGGACGATAGCGGTCGTAGTGCGACTCAAACCGCACGACTCTACCGAGCGCGCCGGCGCGCACCAAATCGCGAGCAGCTTGAAAATCTGCGTCGAACCGCCGGTTGTGATACACGGTCAAGAGTCGCTGTTTCTTTTTTGCGATCTGAAACAGTTCAACCGCTTCGGCAACACTGGTGGTAAACGGTTTATCGACCACAACATCGCGGCCAGCCTCAAGGCATTGTTTTGCAAACGGGAAGTGCGTCTGGTTCGGGGTAGCGATCGACGCCAGCCGAATCGTTTCGATCGCCAGCAGTTCTTCAACGCTGCGCACAATTCGTGCTTCCGGGTACATTCGCGCGGCTTCGTCTCCGCTCCGCTGCACAATGGCCGCTAGTCGCAGCCCCGGTACTGCGCGAATTACCGCGGCATGAAAACACTTTCCAGCCAGCCCAAACCCAATCAGCCCGACATCGATCATGAAGCTCTCCGGCGCTACGTCATGAAACGCCAGCAGTGTATCACCGACGAGATGGTCGCAAGCGTGACCCTCCGCATGCGAATTTGGTGCCATCGCACAAGCGTTATATCCTCTTCCACGTGGAGAAGATTCCCTCGGCACAACGAGCTCCAACGCGCGGCCTGTATTTCGGGCTCGTTATCACCATTGTCGCGGTGCTCGCCTATGCCGCCTACATCACCATACAATTCTCGGGGATTCGCAAGTTGCAATCCGGGATGGTTGACCGCAATCGCAAAGACTCGCTGCAGCTTCTGCGCATCCAGAATGATTTGAACTCCATCGGTCTGGCCATGCGCGACATGCTCGATGCCGGCGAACCTTACCCGCTCGCCGCCTGGAGCGCGCAATTCGACCGCATCCGCAACGATCTTGATGTGGCGCTGAAGCAGGAAGAAACCCTGGCCGAAGCCGCGCGTACCAGCGACCAGCGCCGCTACTTGAGCCAATCCTTAACACAATTCTGGGACGCCACCGACCGCATGTTTGCGCTGGCCGGCAATGGAAACGAAGCGACCGCCCGCGAGCAGATTCGCAACACGCTGCAGCCTCGCCAGGCCGCGCTCAATTCCGCTGTTTCCCGTTTGTTGGTACAGAACAACGAAGGCGAGCAGCAGGCGGAAGCCAGCATCAAGCAGATTTACGACCGCGTGCAACGCCAGTTGTATTTTTTCCTCGCAGCCATCCTGCTGGCCATCGTGGTCACCAGCCTGTATCTGATTCGCTACAATCGCCAGATCTTCGCGCACGTCGCGGAACTTTCTTCGCAACGCAGCGAACTGGCGCAAAAGCTTATTGCCACGCAGGAATCCACGTTGCGCCACATTTCGCGCGAACTTCACGACGAATTTGGCCAGGTACTCACCGCCATCGGTTTGATGTTGCGCCGCGCGGGAAATCACATGGAGCAGGATTCACCGTTGCGAGCCGACCTGTTGGATGTTCAGGAAGTTGCCCAGACCACGCTGAACAACATTCGCAGCTTGTCGCAGGCCCTTCACCCAGTCCTGTTGGAAGAAGCGGGCCTCGAGAGCACCCTGGATTGGTACATTCCCACAGTGGAAAGACAGACCGGCCTTGTGCTTCACTACGAGAAGTCCGGCGCTGCCTATCCCGTGGAAACCGCGGCGGGCGTGCAGATTTATCGTGTGCTTCAGGAAGCGCTTAATAATGTCACGCGACATTCCGGCGCTAAGGAAGCGTGGGTTCGCCTGCGTTTTAATCCCGCGCAACTGGAGATGGAAGTGGAAGATCATGGAAAGGGATTTGCTCCCGCGACGGGTCAGCCCGGCATTGGTTTGGTGGCCATGCGCGAACGCGCGGAAATCCTCGACGGCATGCTTACCGTAGCGACTGTGGACTCCGGCGGAACGCGGGTGCATCTACGCATCCCGCGCGAGAAGGTGGAATCGCATGCCGACTAAGCTGAAAGTGCTGCTGGTAGACGACCACGCGCTGGTGCGCCGCGGTTTTCGCCGCATGCTTGAAGACGAGCCGTCGCTTCAAGTGATCGGCGAAGCCAGCGACGGCGCCGAAGCCCTGAAACGCGCGGAAGAGTTACGCCCCGACGTGATTGTGATGGACTGCGCTCTGCCGCAAGTGAATGGAATCGACGCCACCCGTCAAATTTTGAAAAAGCTGCCAGACACCGCGATCCTGATGTTGAGCATGCACTCAGAGGACACGTTGGTTCGCCAGGCCATGGAAGCGGGCGCGCGCGGCTACATCCTGAAAAACGCCATGGACCTCGACCTGGTTAGCGCTATCAAGAAAGTCGCTGCAGGCGAAACAGTTTTGGATCCACAGATTTCGCGCGGCGGCACCCTGAAGGGCGAGCGCGACACCGGCCTGACGCAGCGCGAGCTGGAAATCCTGCAACACATCGTAGCGGGCAAATCCAATAAAGAGATTGCTACCGAGCTGAACCTGAGCGTCAACACCGTGTCCGTCCACCGCGCCAACATCATGGACGCCCTGGGAATCCATAAAACGGCGGAGCTGGTGGTGTACGCCATTCGCAACGGGCTGGTAAATCTGCCGTGAAGCGCCGCGATTTTATTCGCCAGGGACTGAGTACTGGAATTCTCGCGGGCGCTTTGCCCCTGCCCTTTTCCGCGGCCTCCCCAGGCTTCCGCTTGCTCGACGTCAGCGATGCCGCTGGCATTCATTTTCGCCAGAACAATGGCTCCTATGGCGGCAAACTCCTGCCGGAAACACTTGGCTCTGGCTGCGCCTTCCTCGACTACGATGCGGACGGCTGGCAAGACATTCTGCTCGTGAACGCGATGGATTGGCCGGGCCACAAGCGGCAGCGCGCCACCATGAAGTTGTATCGCAACAATCGCAACGGAACGTTCGGCGACGTCACCAAGGCTGCCGGTCTGGATGTGGAGATGTACGGCATGGGCGTGGCCGTCGGCGATTACAACAACGACGGCTTCCCGGATATTTTCATTACCTGCGTTGGCGAGAGCCACTTATTTCGCAACACCGGAAAGGGCACCTTCGTCGACGCCACGAAATCCAGCGGCCTGGCCGGCAAATCAGGCTTGAGCACTTCGGCCATCTGGTTCGACTACGACCGCGACGGTTTCCTGGATTTGCTGGTCTGCAATTACGTTCGTTGGTCCGCGGAAAGTGATGTGTTTTGCAGCCTCGACGGAAAAAATAAATCCTACTGCACGCCGGAAGCGTATCGTGGCGACACCTGCTGGCTGTACCACAACCGCGGCAACGGCACATTCGAGGATGTCACCGCGACCAGCGGAATCTTCGACAGCAGTTCCAAATCGCTTGGCGTGGCTATGCTCGACTACGACCAGGACGGCTGGCCGGATATCCTCGTTGCCAACGACACGCAACCCAACAAACTTTATCGCAACCTGCGCGATGGCAAGTTCAAGGATGTTGCCGTCGAAGCCGGTCTGGCCTTCAGCACCGAAGGCAAAGCGCGCGCTGGCATGGGCGTGGACGTGGCCGACTTTGACAATTCCGGCCGCCCCGGCATCATCATCACCAATTTCGACAATGAGATGATTGGCCTCTATCGCACCATGGGAAAAGGCTACGACGACGTCGCTATGCAAACCGGCCTGGGCGCCGCTTCCCGCAATACCCTGGGCTTCGGCTGCGTTTTCTTCGACGCCAATCTCGATGGCCTGCTGGATATCGCTGTCGCCAACGGCCACATCGACGAAACCGTCAGAAACATTCGCGGCAATGTCGGCTACGCCCAACCCGCGCAACTCTTCCAGAATCTCGGCGCTGGAATATTCCACGATGTGGCCTCCGAAATCGGCGGCGGATTCGACCTGCCCAAAGTCGGTCGCGGCCTCGCCGTAGGAGATTTCGATCGCGACGGCGATCTCGACGTGCTGCTGACTACCAACAACGGCCCTGCCTATCTCTATCGCAACGATCTGCTGGTGAAGAACAAGAGTATTCGTTTCCGATTGGTGGGCACGAAATCAAATCGCGATGCGATTGGCTCCAGCGTAAAAGTATTCGTGAATGGCCAGGTGCAATCGCGTGTCGTGCGAAGTGGTTCCAGTTATCTCTCTCAATCCGAATTGCCCGTAACGTTTGGCTTGGGGCAGCATGACGAAATCGATCGCGTGGTGATCGAGTGGCCGAGCGGACAAAGCGAGGAACATCCCAGGCTGCCCGCCGGTCGGGCGTATCAAGTGACTGAAAATAAAGGTATTACAGAGGATTTCCGCTTCTAGTTGTTTCGCACTATTGTCAACCACTCCGCCCCACTCTATAAACAGTACAACTTTGCAGTCGCTTCCCACGCTGGCATAAGCCTCGCCGACACCGGAAGCACCCCAACAAAGACTCTGCGGCCGGAGGGATCTCCGGCCGCATTTCTAATTTGGGGCATAATCTAAGGCAAAGTGAGTCTGACTGGGGGAATGGGGATGGGGATGAGGCGCTGGCGCTACCTGAGTGTTTTTGTGCTGGTGCTCACTGCGGTTTATCTTTACGCCCTGCCTTCCGCCACAATTTTTTATTTTGCAAATGTCGCCCTCCATTCGGGATTGGGTGTGCTGGTAGCACTGGCCCTGCTCGTGTATTTGTTTCGAGGCCTCGAAAAAGATTCTCTCCTCGCAAAATTTGGCTGGTTATTTCTGGCTGTGGGCGGCGCGCTTGGCATTGTGCTGATCGTCATCGGCACACCGCACCGCTTCAAAATGTGGCTGTACGCGCACATCGCGTTTTGCGCCGTCGCCGTATTCTTTCTTGCCGCCGCTTGGTTGTTGGACCGCCGCTGGCTGGGCGTTAACCCCCTGCAACGCACGGTGCGGTTCGCGCTGTTACTCGTAGTCACGGCCGGCGTTGCCTCAGGCGCCTGGTGGGCTCGCAATGTCGCGTGGCAGAGTTACTATCGGGTCGGCAATCCCGCGATTTCGCCTGCCACCATGGAAAACGAAGGTGACGGCCCGCACGGCAAGTTTTTCCCTAGTTCCGTGCAGACCACCGACGGGAAATACATTCCCTCCGATTATTTTCTGCAATCTCAGGCCTGCGAACGTTGCCACTCCGACATCTACAAACAGTGGCAAAGTTCCATGCATCACTTTTCCTCCTTCAACAACCAGTGGTATCGCAAAAGCATTGAGTACATGCAGGAGGTTGATGGCGTGCAGCCATCCAAGTGGTGCGCTGGCTGCCACGATCCGGCATTGCTGTTTAGCGGCATGATGGATCAGCCCATCGCGCAAAATGTCGACAAGCCCGAAGCCCGTGCTGGTTTGAGCTGCATGATGTGCCACAGCATTGTCGATGTAAAAAGCACCATGGGCCAGGGCGATTTCCTGCTGGAATATCCGAAACTCCACGCCCTTGCGGCCAGCAACAATCCGCTGATCCGCGGGTTGCACGATTTCGTGACGCGCTTGAATCCTGAGCCGCATCGCCGCGTCTTCCTGAAACCGTTCATGCGCGAGCAGGTTCCGGAATTCTGCTCGGGCTGCCACAAAGTGCATCTGGACCAGCCGCTGAACAACTACCGCTGGCTTCGCGGCTTCAACGAATATGACAACTGGCAAGCCAGCGGCGTGTCAGGCCAGGGCGCGCGCTCGTTCTACTATCCGGCAACTCCCATGGTTTGCTCGGACTGTCACATGCCCCTGGTGCCTTCGAAGGACGAAGGCAACGTCAACGGCTACGTCCACTCGCACCGCTTCCCGGGTGCAAATACGGCGGTACCCACAGCGAATGAAGACGCGGCGCAATTGCTGGCCAGCCAGAAATTCCTGCAAGACAAACAAGTCAGCGTCGACATCTTCGCGATCTCTCCCGCCGGCAAGTACGAAGGTCAGGCAAACGCCAGCAAGCTACCGAAGCAGGAACTTTCCACTACCTTCGCCGTCGGTGAGGAAGCAGATATTTCCCTGCCGCGCGGCCCTGCGGGAGAAGCGCGGCCAATCACCGCTCCTTTGGGACGCGTCGATGCAGCCGTGCGGCGCGGCGACGATGTCCTCGTCGACGTTGTGGTGCGCACTCGCAAAGTGGGCCACTTCTTCCCCGGCGGCACCGTTGACGCTTTCGATGTCTGGCTGGAATTGCAGGCCACCGACGAAAAGGGCCAAACCATTTTCTGGAGCGGCAAAGTGGCCGACGACGGCAAAGGCCCCGTTGAGCCTGGCGCGCATTTCTATAAATCCTTGCAGATCGATGCTCATGGCAATCCCATCAACAAACGAAATGCCTGGGCCAGCCGCGCCACCGTGTACGTGCACCTGATCCCTCCCGGCGCCGCGGACACCGTGCATTTCCGCATGCATGTTCCAGAAAATGCCGGCGAACACATCACGCTGCATTCCAAGCTGAACTATCGCAAGTTTCTGTGGTTCAACACCCAATTCGCCTTTGCCGGTAAACAGGACTCCGTGGAATCCAATCCTCACGTCACCCGCGACTACGACGATCGCACCGTGGCATTCAATCTGGACCAATCCAAGGTTTCCAGCACCGCAAAAGGAATTCCGGATGTCCCAATCATCGTCGTTGCGGAAGACACCAAGACGTTGCGCGTATTGCCGCGCACTGCAGCCGCTCCGGCGCCTGAAGTGGCCTGGTCTAAAGACGACTGGACGCGTTGGAACGACTACGGGATCGGCCTGTTCCTGCAAGGCGATTTGAAGGGCGCCGCACAAGCGTTCTCGGAAATTACCAAAATGGATCCGCAGAACTTCGACGGCTGGACTAACGTTGGCCGCGTGCGCGCGCAAGAAGGCGACACCGCGGGCGCAAAGGAAGTTTTGTTGAAGGCGCTGGCGCTGAAACCGGGTCTTGCGCGCGCCAACTTCTTCTACGCGCGCGTGCTGAAGGAAGAAGGTCAATATGAAGAAGCCGGCAAGGTGCTTCAGGCGGTTCTCGCGCAGTATCCCCAAGACCGCGTCGTGCACAACGAATTGGGTCGCGTGTTGTTCCTGCAGAAACGCTATGCGGATGCCGTGAAGGAACTCCAGAAAACGCTGGAAATTGATCCCGAAGATCTGCAGGCCAACTACAACCTGATGCTTTGCTACACCGGCTTGGGCGATGAGACGCGCGCGAATCAGCACCGCGATCGTTATTTGCGCTTTAAAGCTGACGAATCCGCGCAAGCTCTGACCGGCGCTTACCGGCAATTGCATCCGGAAGACAACAACGAGCGCCAGCCTATCCACGAACACGAGTCCGTGCCACTGGGCGCAACTCCGCCGGGAAAGAAAGCCACGGCAGCGCAGGCGGTTGCAGCCAAAAAAACGGCGGCGGGCACGGGCCGGTGAGCGCATCCATATTCCTAACGTAAAAGGAAACCATCATGACCTGGATCAAAACGATTCGCATGGAAGACGACGAGCGCGTGCGCGACGCCATCATGGCGGAAAGAAAACTGTATCCGACGGAGTATGCGACCCCGGTACCCATCGTGAACTTCGGCGTAGAAAACAGCATCGTCGGCTCACACAGCCTGTTTCCCGACGTGTTGTTCCACGCCTTCAGCACTTATGGCGCGTTGATGTCGCCCGACCTGCCGCTGCGCCGCGATCAGCACGAAATGATTGCCACCATGGTTTCGGTCACCAACCGGTGCTTCTATTGAATCGAATCTCACGCAGAGTTTCTGCGTCGCGTCACATTGAAAGACGAAATGGTACAGGCGCTGCGTCGCGATTATCGTTCGGCGCCCATCAGCGAACAGGACAAGGTGATGCTGGGATACGTTGTGAAGCTGACTCGCGATGCCACGCAATGCAGCCCGCAGGACCACACCAAGCTGCGCGCCGTGGGCTTTGATGATCGCGGAATCCTGCAGATCACGTTGATTGCCTCGTGGTTCAACTACATCAACCGCGTCGCGGATGCGCTGGGCATCGGCCGAGATGGAAAGGCGGAGAACTCGTGAACAAGGTCTGGTGCGCCGCGGCGTGGTTGGCAATGGCAAATGTATTGTCGGGGCAGGTGCTAACGAGCCCGCCAGAAAGTTCGCCGATTACTTTTCGCGATATCACGCAGAAAGCTGGCATTCACTTCGTTCACAATAACGCCGCCTTCGGCAAAAAATACTTGCCCGAAACCATGGGTCCGGGCGTCGCATTCATCGATTGCGACAACGACGGCTGGCAGGACATTTTCCTTGTGAATGGCACGGACTGGCCTGGTCGTCCCTCGAAACATTCCACGCCCAAGCTGTATCACAACAATCATGACGGCACGTTCACCGACGTCACTCACAAAGCTGGTCTGGATGTGGAACTGTTTGGCATGGGCGTGGCGGTAGGCGACTACGACAACGACGGCTTCGACGATCTGTTCATCACCACCATGGGCCAGAGCCATCTGTTCCACAACAACGGCAACGGCACGTTTACCGATGTCACCCAAAAGGCCGGCCTGATTGGTCCGAAAGAGTTCAGCACCAGCGCCGCTTGGATCGATTACGACAAGGACGGCAAACTCGATCTGGTAGTCGCGAACTATGTGCAGTGGTCGCTTGACGGCGATCTGTATTGCACGCTCGATGGAAAAAGTAAATCGTATTGCACGCCGGAATCCTACAAAGGAACCGCTGTGCGGCTGTGGCACAACCGCGGCGACGGCACGTTTGAAGACGCCACCAAAAAAGCGGGACTCTCTGAGCCAACCTCCAAAACCCTGGGCATCGCCGTCCTGGACTACGACAACGACGGCTGGCCGGACCTGCTCTTTTCCAACGACACGCAGCCCAACAAGTTGTATCGCAACAATGGCAACGGCACATTTACGGAGAAAGCCGTCGTCGCGGGTATAGCCTTCAGCGAAGATGGCGTCGCGCGCGCGGGCATGGGAGTGGACGCGGCGGATTACGACCGTTCCGGCGCCGCAAGCATCTTGATCACGAATTTTGCCAATCAGATGCTTTCTCTGTATCACAACGAAGGCAAAGGACTCTTCGTCGACGAGGCGCCGCGTTCTGAGGTCGGCCGCGCCACCCTCCTGACGCTTGGCTTCGGCTGTTTCTTTTTCGATTATGACCTGGACGGTTGGTCGGACATCTTCATCGCCAATGGCCACATTGATGGCGATATCCAACGCGTGCAGCCAAACGTGAAGTATGCGATGCCGCCGCATTTGTTTCGCAACGTCGGCAAAGGGAATTTTCAGGAGGTAACGAAGGCTTTGGGCGCTGCATTCAACACGCCGCGCGTTGGCCGTGGCGCTGCTTACGGCGACATCAACAATGATGGGCGCCTGGATCTGCTGCTGTCCACAAATGGCGGTCCGGCGTATTTGTTCGAGAACGATGCCGCTCCCGGTTCGCCTGCTAATAAAAGCCTGCGCATCAAACTCGTCGGCACAAAATCAAATCGCGACGGCATCGGAACGGTTGTGAAGCTAACCACAAGCGCGGGTACGGAGTCGCAAATGATGCGCAGTGGCTCGAGCTATCTTTCTGCCAGCGAATTGGTGTTGACGTACGGCCTCGGCCTGCTCAATCAAGCCGACACGGTTGAAATTCGCTGGCCCAGCGGCCAAGTGGACAAATTGTCAGCCGTCGCCGCCGGGCAAACTGTAACTGTGACCGAAGGCAAAGGGGTCACCGCCACCCGCAAGTACGGAACGCGCTAAGCTTTTTCCCCTTTGGCTTTCAAAATGTGCGCCGCAACCAGCGCCTGGCCGAGACTGATTCCTCCGTCTCCCGCCGGCACTTCGCTGTGAAAATAAACTTCGAACTGCTTCTCGCGTAAAGCGGAAAGCAGCGACTCGAACAGCAGCACATTGTGGAAGCAGCCGCCACTCAGGCAAACACGAGAAAGCCCATGTTGTGCGCGGATCTTCTCCGCCACTTCTACAAGGACAGCAACCAGGCCATTGTGAAATCGTCGGCTCATATCCGCAACGCTGGCGCCCTTCTGAATATCGGCAATCAGCCAGTCGAACAGCGAGCGCGTCCCAATTTGCCAGCCCGAATTCACGGGAATCAAGTTCAATAGATACGAGCCTTGGTCCGTCGAGTCGTGTGCCGCCATTTCCAATTCGATGGCCGCCTGCGCTTCATAGTTCACTGTCCCGCGCAGGCCGACCAATGCAGCCACAGCATCAAAAAGCCGGCCGCAACTGGAAGTCCGCGGCGAGTGAACCTCGCGTTCCGCCATCTGCAAAACCACATTCAGTTTACGCGAATCGATTTCCTTCAGGAACGGAAGATTCAGCGCCTGAACATCGTTTCCATAATGCTTGGCTAAATAACTCACCGCCACGCGCCACGGTTCCTGAATTGCCGCTGCGCCTCCGGGCAAGGCCACATACTGAAAATGCGCGCTGCGTTCGAACGCGGCGTAATCGGCTATCAAAATTTCGCCGCCCCAGATCGCGCCGTCCGTGCCGTAACCGGTGCCATCCAGCGCCATGCCAATCACTTTTCCATCCAGATGATTTTCCGCCATGCATGACGCAATGTGCGCGTGATGGTGTTGCACGGGAATGTGCTGCAGCCCTTCTCGCTCCAGCGCCCACTTCGTGGAAAAGTAGTCGGGGTGCAGATCGTGAGCCACGACCCGGGGTTGCACTTCCAATATTCGCTGGAAATGCGCCACGGCTTCTTCGAAAAAGCGATAGCTTTCCAGATTCTCCAGGTCGCCGATATGTTGGCTCAAGAACGCTTCGCTGCTACGCACGACGCAAATGGTATTTTTTAACTCGCCGCCGACAGCCAGGATCGGTTCCGATTCGCTTTCCAGCGCAACCGGCACGGGAACGTACCCGCGAGAGCGGCGCAGCATCTGCGGTTGGCCTGCAGCGACGCGCACGACGGAATCGTCGCACCGACGCAGAATCTCGCGGTCGTGGACCAGGAAGGCGTCCGCAAGTTTGTGCAAGCGCTGTACCGCTTCCGCATTATCGACCGCGATTGGCTCTTCGCTCAGGTTTCCGCTGGTCATCACCAGGGCGTCAAATTTCCCGCTGGGGAACAACAGGTGATGCACTGGCGTGTACGGAAGAAAAATGCCCAGAAACCGGTTTCGCGGCGCCACACCGTTCGCCACACCCGCTTCGGCCTTGCGCGGCAGCAGCACAATCGGCCGCTCCCGCGACAGCAACTGCTTCTTCGATAGTTCGTCCACCGTGCAGTAGCGCCCCGCGTCCTCCACTCGCCGCACCATGATCGCGAACGGCTTTTCTACCCGCCGTTTTCTCTCACGCAGTAAATCCACGACAGCTTCATTCTTCGCATCGCACGCCAAATGAAATCCGCCCAACCCCTTCACCGCTACAATTTTGCCCTCTTGCAACAGCCGCGCTGCCTCGCGAATCGGTTCGGCAACGTCCATTCGCTCGCCGGCAGCGGAAACTAGCCACACTTGCGGCCCGCAATCCCAGCAGGCGTTCGGTTGCGCGTGAAATCGGCGATTTGCGGGATCGTCATACTCCGCCTGGCACGCCGCACACATTTTGAATGCCGCCATCGAAGTGCGCGGCCGGTCGTAGGGAATATCGCGAATAATCGTGAAGCGCGGCCCGCAATTCGTGCAATTGATGAACGGGTAGCGAAACCGACGGTCGCGTGGATTGCCCATTTCCCGCAAACAGTCGTCACACACCACCACGTCGGGCGAAATTAACGCTTTCGGCGGCTCTCCTAAATGGCTGGAAACAATCCGGAACCCGTCGCCGCCCTGCGCCTCGGCATCACGCAAACTCAGCGAAGTGAGTTTTGCCAGCGGCGGAATTTCTTTCGGCAGCCGGTCCAGAAATTCTTCCACTCGGTCTGAAGGACCTTCCACCTCGATACTCACCCCCGCCGGGGTATTGGCGATGAATCCGGCCAACCCGCATGCATTCGCAAGGCGATAAACAAATGGCCGAAATCCAACGCCCTGAACGATGCCGCCGACATCGATAGCCTTGCGTATCACCGCCATCTGAGTGGTTTCTGCCATGGAAGGTTGAGTCCGGTATCAAGGAATCGCGGCGGCTGTCTGGTGCACCTTTTGTTGCAGCGTCACCAGCCAGTTCATCCACAAATCCAACCCCTCGCCGGTGCGCGCCGATAGCGCAATGGTGTCGATTTCCGGATGAACTTTCCGCGCGTTCTCAAGCGCAAGCGCGGCGCTGAATTCCACGTGCGGCAACAGATCCGTCTTCGTCAAAATCATCAGCGCGGAACGGTGAAAAATTCCAGGATACTTCAGCGGCTTATCTTCCCCTTCCGTCACGCTCAGCAGCACAATCTTGGCCGCTTCGCCAAGATCGTAGCTCGAAGGACAAACCAGGTTGCCGACATTCTCAATGAACAAAATTCCCGGGCCGCGAAATCCCATCTCGTTCAAATGCCGGTCCACCATCCGCGCGTCCAGGTGGCAAGTTCCGCCGGTAACGATCTGCCTCACCGGAAATCCGTAACGCGCCAGCCGCCTCGCGTCGTTGTCGGTCTGCAAATCGCCAGTCAACACCGCCACGGCAGCATCTTTGGGAAACGTGGCCAGTGTTTTTTCCAGCAGCGCGGTTTTGCCCGAGCCGGGTGAGCTGACTAGGTTGACGCACAGAATTCCTTCGTCGCGATAGCGTTGCCGCAGTGCCTCGGCCAGGCGATCATTCTCGCTCAGCACTTTTTTTTCTACGGCTTCGCGCATCGCTCCTCCAACTCCAGGTACGCAATATCCAGTTCCGTTCCGCTGATACACTTGCTGCGGCTCTCTCCGCACTTCGGGCAAGCCATCTCAAATTCCACAACAGCGAACTCTTCCCCGCACGCTTCGCATTTCTGCCGCCTCGCACACCATTCTATTTGTACCTTTAAGTTCTCCCATGGCGTTTCGCGGGTCAATGCCTCAAACGCAAACAGCAGTGCGTCGGGACTGATGCTTGAGAGCTCCCCGATACGCAGACCGACTGCAATAATTGTTTCTTCGGGGCGCTTACGGGCTTCCGCGTCCACTGTTTCCAGGATCGAAGAGGCGATGCCGATTTCGTGCAAGCGTGCCTCCTAACAGATGCGCGGCAACTGATCCCCTGCGAGCATATCAACGATCCGCGTGGTGCCGAATGGCGTTCGCATCACCACCATTTTTGCATGCTCGGCCATTACTCGCCCGATGATGCGCGCATTTTTCCCAAACGGATGACCCTGCAGCGCGCGTAATGCATCCTGCGCCGCCGAAGCCGCCACAATCGCCACCAACTTCCCTTCGTTTGCCACGTACAGCGGGTCCAGGCCCAGCATTTCGCAAGCGCCGCGCACTTCTTCGCGCACCGGGATCGCCGTTTCTTCCAGTTCCATCCCTACTTCCGAACTCGCGGCAATCTCATTCAACGTGCTGGACAATCCGCCACGCGTTGGATCCCGCATACAGCGAATCTTTCGCGTTCCTTCAAGCAGCGCGTCCACCAGCGTATGCAGCGCAGCCGAGTCGCTGGTCACTTGCGTTTCGAACTGCAAGCCTTCCCGCTCCGCCAGAATCGCGATTCCGTGATCGCCCAAGGTTCCACTGACGAGGATCGCGTCGCCGGGTTTGGCCTGATTCGCCGACAGAAAGATCCCCTCGCGCACTCGGCCGATCCCGGTCGTGTTGATAAAGACGCCGTCCGCGCCTCCTCGTTCCACAACCTTCGTGTCTCCTGCAACAATCGGCACGCCGGCATCTGCCGCGGCTTCCTGCATCGACGCCACAATTCGCCGCAGCGTCTCGATTGGCAATCCCTCTTCCAGAATAAACGCGGCGCTCATCCACAACGGCTTTGCGCCGCCCATCGCCAGGTCGTTGATAGTCCCGTGCACCGCCAGTGAGCCGATATTTCCTCCGCGAAAGAACAACGGCTTTACCACGAACGAATCCGTGGAAATCGCCAGCCGCGCCCCATTCAGCGACACCACGGCCTGATCTTCCAGACGGTCCAGCACAGGATTCCCGAGCGCGGGCAGAAAAACATTATTTAACAATTCCGCGCTCAATCTACCGCCGCTTCCGTGCCCCAACAGAATGCGTTCTCCCACAGGTAGCGGCGTCGGACACAAAAACGTCCCGAGTTCCTTCTTCTCTTCTTTGTGTACCACGTCACACTGCGGCGACGTGGCGTCGGTATTGATAGTAAGCGGCACAGGCACCCTCCGTTGAAACCATCGGCGCCCCCAAGGGCTTTCCCGGCGAACATCGCCTGCCGAATGCAGGGCAATCCATAGGTTTCTTATGACCTAATAAAACTTCAGCGCTGATGCACTCGCTGGGCTCTTCCGCGCGCACTTCCGTCAGATCAAAAATGCGTTCGGCATCAAACGCCAAAAACTCTTCCTTCAAGCGAAGGCCGCTCAGGGGAATCGAGCCAATCCCGCGCCATTTGCGGTCTGAAATCTCAAACGCTCGCGCCACCGCCTCCCGCGCAGCCCGGTTGCCCTGGTATTGCACCGAGCGCGTGTACTGGTTTTCCATTTCCACGCGGCCCTCTTCCAACTGCGCCACCAGCATGTTGATAGCCTCTAGAAGATCCACCGGTTCGAATCCGCCCACCACCATCGGCACGCGAAACTCTTTCACCAACTCTTCATATTCCTGGCAGCCCACAACCGTGCAGACGTGTCCGGGCGCAATGAATCCCTGCACGCGATTTTGCGGCGAGCCTAGCAAAACGCGGATCGCGGGCGGCACCAACACGTGCGACGCCAGCAAGCTGAAATTCTTCAGACCCAGCTTCGCCGCCTGCAACACCGCCATAGCGTGTGCCGGCGCCGTGGTTTCAAATCCAATCGCGAAGAAGACAACTTTGCGGTCCGGCCGGCTGCGCGCCAATTGCACCGCATCCGTCGGCGAATAAACTACGCGGATGTCGCCGCCTTCCGCCTTCACATGAAACAGGTCGCTGCCGGATCCCGGCACGCGCAGCATATCTCCGTAGGAAAGCAGCGTGACATCCGGCCGACGTGCCAGCGCGATGGCGCGGTCAATCATTTCCACCGGCGTCACGCAAACCGGGCACCCCGGTCCGTGCACCAGTTCCACACTATTGCCAAGCAGCTCGTCGATGCCGTAGCGCACCAGTGTGTGCGTTTGCCCCCCGCAAATTTCCATCAACACCCACGGCCTGGTAGAGCGCCGACGAATCTCCGCAGCCAAGCCCTGGGCTATCTTGGCGTCGCGATATTCGTCCAGGTATTTCATACTTTGGGTGGCACAACCTCTTCCGAAGATAATTCGTCCGCGAGAACGCCCATGCTTTCCAGCAGGGCAAAGGTGCGTTCCGCTTCGTCTTTATCCACCACGCTGATGGCGAATCCTACGTGCACCATCACGTAGTCGCCTTCTTTCACTTCGGGCACGAAATCGAGGCAGGCTTGCCGGGCGATGCCGCCGAACAAGACGCGCCCCATCCGTATGCCATCCTTCACTTCGATTTGCGCTACCTTTCCCGGTATCGCCAGGCACATGGTTCAATTCTCCGTACCGCAGACAGACACCCGCCGCAACGCCTGCTTATTTGCTCAGGGAGCGGCTACTGCGCCCGCTCCACCCTCGACTTAAGAAACTCACCGAACTCGACGTCTTTGGTCGCGATGTGCGTCAGCAGCCATTCGCGCAATCCTTCCACGAGTTCCTGACTCAGCTTTTCGTCTCCGCGAACCACGCTGTCGCGAATGTCCCGCACTTTCTTCATCAGCTTGGTGTGCTCTTCCAGGTGCGGCTCATATCCTGGATAGTTGTGCAATCTCATCACCAACTGTTCGGAAAGAAAATGCATGTCCGAGAATTCGATGAATTGGTCCAACACATATCGGGCCGGCGAGAAATCGCCTCCCTTTTCAATCGATTCAGCAAGGGAATCGATCAACTGCAGCTGCAGATCATGCTCGGTGTCGGTGGCGTGTTCTCCGGTCCTGGGCGGTCTGGCATGAACGGCTTCTCTCATTGCTTCTCCCATCGTAGTCAACAGGGCGAACTATGCCCTAAGCAGAAAGCGGCATGCCAAGTTCCAAAACGGGCATTGTTTTGACGCCAACCATCTTCCTGATATCAGGCAGGTTAGTTGGCCGGGCCACTCGCTGCGGCAATCCCCGATTGCGGGATACCACTCACCGGCTAATGTGACCTCAATCACCCTGTGCGCTAATCCCCTCATTTACTGGCTCCCAGCAATTTCCACAGCGTGCCGCATTTCTTGCCGAGCTCATTTTTTCACGCCGATATCCAGCGGCCTGTGAGCGCCGTCACAGGCTTCGTCCTCTCAATCTGTCAGCGTACTGCTGTAGGAACTCGGATACCCGACCGCGGTTTAGCCGGTCTTCCCCGCATCGCACTATGAATCATGCGCTCGTACTTGCTTGCGGCAACCCGCTTCGTGGGGATGACGGGGTCGCCGTTGTGCTGGCTCGCTACTTTCGCGCCGAGTTCTGCGAGCCAGAGACCGACATTCGGTCCTCGCAACAGTGGACCCCCGACTTGGCCGAGCAGATCAGCCAGTCTGACATTGTTCTTTTCCTTGACGCTTCCGCCACACTGCCGCCCGGGAAAGTTCAGTTCAAGCGGATTGAACCGGCCCGCGAATTCTCCTCCAGTGTGACGCACACCATGAGCCCCGAAGCGCTCCTCGCCTTGGCAGCCCAACTCTACTCTCGCAGGCCAGAGCGCGCATTTCTTCTCACCATCGGCGGCGAATCCTTCGATCATGCTGACCAGCTTTCGGAGCCGGTGCGCTCCGCAATTCCGGTTGCCATGGACCTGGTTAAAGCTACGCTCTCTGGCGTTTCTCTACCGGAGATGAATTTTCACTCCGCAAACGACCTGACATAACGGTCCGCCGCTTTTCTTCTGCTGTTCCCCTTATGCTATCGTCTCTTAGTTCCTTCATGTTCTCTCAACGCACCAACTGGAAGCTCTCTCCCAATCGTTTCACGCAAGCACTCGAGGCCATTCGCGCTTCCGGACCAAAACTCCTCGATCTCTCGGTCTCCAATCCCACCGAGTGTGGCCTGCAGTACGACTCTGCCGCGATTCTTGCCGCGTTCCAAAATTCCAGCTCGCTCTCGTATGATCCCCAGCCCAAGGGCCTCTTGTCAGCTCGCGAAGAGGTCGCACGCTACTACCTTCGCGATCACCACGTCTCTGTTCATCCCGAATCGATCATCCTCACCACCAGCACCAGCGAGGCGTACTCCTACATCTTTCGCTTGCTATGCAACCCTCAGGACGAAATCCTTGTTCCCAAGCCGAGCTATCCGCTGTTTGATTTTCTGGCCGATCTGCAGGACGTGGCCCTGGTTCCCTATTCCCTGGAATACGCGCACGGCTGGATGGTCGATTTCCAATCCATCACCCGCACCCTCACTCCGCGCACGCGCGCCATTCTTCTGGTTCATCCCAACAACCCGACGGGTTCGTATCTACGCGCGGAGGAAGCACAGCGCTTAAACGATCTCTGCCAGGAACACAATCTTGCACTGATTGTCGACGAAGTGTTTCTCGATTACTCCTTCGCCGGCATCGCACCACGAACCTTCACGGCCAATCTCGATGCGCTCACTTTCACTCTCAGCGGCCTCTCCAAAATTGCCGCGCTCCCGCAGATGAAAGTCGCTTGGCTCGCTACGACCGGCCCCGGTTCTCTCGTTCGCCACGCGCTCGACCGCCTCGAAGTGATCGCAGACACCTTTCTTTCGCTGAACGCGCCGACGCAATGGGCAGTCCCTGCGTTGTTCGACCAGCGTCACTCTCTTCAGCCACAACTGCTACAGCGCGCCCGCGAAAATCGCGCGAGCCTCCAGAAATTAATTTCCTCGCAACCCGCCTGCGAATTGCTCGATGCCGACGCTGGTTGGTATGCGGTGTTGCGCGTTCCTGCGCGTGGCTCCGATGAGGACCTGGTCATCAACCTTCTACAGAAACAAAACGTCGTTGTTCACCCCGGGCATTTCTACGATTTCCCAAAGGACGGCTTCCTGGTTCTAAGCCTGATCACACCCACGGCAATTTTTAACGAGGCAGTCTTGCGCGTGCTGAAGTTTCTAGAAGCTATCTCATAAACGAATCGTTTTCCGTCTTAAAATGTAGCCTTGGCTTTTATGCCAGCCCACTTCCGGCCGGATTACCTGCTTGTTCGCTGTTGCCTTTCGCTGTGCTCTCTGCGTCCTCTGTCGTGAATCAAGTCCGTTGTAAGCCTGCCCACTATTCTGGCGGACAGTACTTCCCTGCCAGCAGTATCCGCGACATCCAATCAGCATGCGGCAATCCGCAACGTAACATTTCCTTCGCTTCCGCTTCCACATCGTATTCCACGCGCCGAATCGTCAGCTTTTCTCCATCGATCACCAGATACGACGCGCGACGATCCCCGTCATAGGATTGGCTGACGCTACCAGTATTGGCGACCGTCATTCCTCGCAGCTTGCGAATGTAGGAACAATGAATGTGCCCATAAACCACGACAGGAGCGGCAAGCGAACCGTAGGTAGCCTGCAGTTCCTCGTCGCTGGCGCTCGGCATCGGCGCTCGCCACAAATCTTGCGGACTTGCATGAACCAACGTAAAGCTTTCGTGCCAGTGTACAGCAGGCAGGTTTTCCAGCCACCGCAAGTGATCTTCTCCTACAAGCGCTCGCGTCGGCGAAATCGTTTCCGCAACTCGCGATAAAATTGGCGCTAACTTCGGAACCGTCGCCGCATATTCAGCCAGGCGTTGCGAGTCCCACAGCATCTCATCAGTATTGCCCCGCACCCCGGGCCAGCCAAGCTGCCGTATTTGGTCAATGATTTCTGACGGGCGCGTTCCCCCCGCTGCCAGATCGCCGCCATGCACAACCAGGTCAGGCGAAACCAGCCGCAAGTCGCTCAAGACTGCTTCGAAGGCGCGGCGGTTGCCGTGTATGTCCGCTACGATTGCAACTCTCATATGCCAAAGGCCGCGGCGTGCGGCTTGCGGCCCCTTGGAATTGTAGTCGCATTCTTATTGCCAGCTAAACCTTTTGCCCAGACAAGCTAGAGGAACGCCGGGCACGCCGCCACCTGTCAAAGCTTCTGAGAAGCGCGCAAGGGTGATATCGTCTAGCTGTTGGTGCTATAGAACGTAACCTTATTTCGCCAAATGATCCTGAAATTCGTAGCTCACAGCGGCCGCGTCCTCAGAATCGCCCGTAGATTTGGCTGGCTGCCGGGCGCTCGCTACACCAACCTGCGAGACGTCCGAGAATTCGAGCGCATCGGCTTCCTCGACATCGAGTGGAATGACTACTGTTTCAAGCGTCATTTGGAGGCGGTGAAAGCCACCAGGCCGATGGTCACTGTTGCTCGCGACATTCACGATCCCCGATCCCTTCAAAGGATTCTCGATCAGGCGTGCGAATTGAATTTGCACAGCGAGCGCGTGATCATTGTCCCCAAGCACCCTTCCCTTCGGAACAAACTGGATACTGTCATTCCCAAAAGATTTTGGCTGGGTTACAGCGTCCCTACTCGCTATGGCGGAACCACCATTCCACCTTCTTTTTTCAAACGCCCGGTTCACTTGCTGGGAGGCCGCCCGGATGTGCAGCGGCGTCTGGCGGAAATCATACCGGTCGTCAGTCTGGACTGTAACCGCTTCACCCTCGACGCTGCCTTCGGCGATTATTTCGATGGCGACAAGTTCAGGCCGCATCCGGCGGGTGGCTACGAACGCTGTATCCGTGACTCCCTGAAACACATAAACTCAATCTGGAAAAACTATCATGTCCATGGAGGACGATAGAAAAGAATTCCTGCTGAAGATGTACGACCAGATGTTCAACGACATCAACACGCACATCCTTGTCGTTTGGCAATCGGTTGGCGTCGTCGTTGGCGCGTTCGCGGTATTTGCTTTAGTCGAAAAGAACATCATTCCCATGGACTACGCTTGTACCCTGATGGTCACCTTGTGCGCGTGGCTCTTCGCCAATCTGTATGACGCTTCCTACTGGTACAACCGCAACCTCGTGATCATCGCCAATATCGAAAGACAGTTCCTGGGCTCCAACGACTTGAAAGAAATCCACTATTATTTCGGTAAGCATCGAAAAAAGTCCGCCATGTTGACGCACCTGCGCATTCAATACGCCTTGGGTCTGGGCATCGCCTCTCTCTTCATTCTTTATCACTTCATCGGAAGAGTCTTGCCGGGAATTCATTCTCCCTTAAGAAATTTCGAGCTGTCCCGAACCCTGCCGTATATCGCCGCCACGGCCTGGGCCATTTTTCTGTGGTTTTTGCGGAAAAACCGCATCGAGAGTTATCAGGAGTTCCTTGAAAATTCTCCCGGTATCGAGGTGAAAACGGCGGGAATCAAGTACGGCATCGGCCATCCAACGGACCCGCCCGCCGCCGAGCCCGAGAACCCTCCCGTGGCGCAACCCTGACGCCCGTTTTTCCTTATACTATCTATGTAGCACTTTCTGAAGGACGGAGCACATGACTCGCAGAGATTCCCCAGTCCATATTCGTTTTGCTCTTATCGCTTTGATCTTTATTCTTGGCGCCTACTGGGTTGGCGCGCGCTATGGCCCACGCCAAGCTGCAAAAGTGGAAGCTCATCGCTCCCCGGTTGTCGACCCGCAACCCGCCGCTTTGCCGCAACACGCTCCGGAGCGCCTCGAAGGCCTTACCGACGAAGAATCCACTAACGTACGCATCTATCGCCAGGCTTCTCCCGCGGTTGCCAATATCCTTACAAAAGCTACCGAATACGATTTCTTTATGACTCCCGTGCCGGTGGAAGGCGCAGGTTCCGGCTTTGTCATCGACCCCCGCGGATACATCCTGACAAACTTTCACGTAGTGCAAGGCGCGCAATCGGTTGAAGTCGTCCTCGGCGACCGCTCGAAATATCCCGCCAAGTTCATTGGTGCCGACCAGCGCAACGACGTCGCCCTGCTCAAGATCGATCCCAAGGGCAAGCAACTCGCGTCGCTGCCACTGGGCGATTCCTCCAAGCTGCAAGTCGGACAAAAAGTTCTGGCCATCGGCGATCCCTTCGGCTTTCAGTCCACGTTGACGACCGGCGTCGTCAGCGCCCTCGGCCGCACCGTGCAAACCAGCGACACCACGCTCATCGATGAAGCCATTCAGACCGACGCCTCCATCAATCGCGGCAATTCCGGCGGACCGCTCATCAACACTCACGGCGAAGTCATCGGAATCAATTCCGCGATCTTCACCCCCAGCGGCACAACGGCGGGCATTGGCTTCGCAATTCCCATCAACACCGCGAAGGCTATCGCCAATGACCTGATTAATGAAGGCCACGTTCGCCGCGCCTATCTTGGCGTTCAAACCATTCCCGTTGCTGGTTGGCTGGCGGAAGCTCTCGATCTTCCGGTGCAGGACGGTTTGCTCGTCGAACAGGCCACCAAGGCCAGCCCCGCCGCGCTCGCCGGCATTCACGGCGGAGATCGCACCGCTCAGTTAGGCATGAGCCGCCTCTCCATCGGCGGCGATGTGATCGTTGCCGTTGACGGCCAGAAAGTCGCAAATCGCTTCGACATGGACGTTATTTTAAACCGCAAGCGCCCGGGCGACTCCATCACGGTCACCGTCTATCGCGGCGCCAAGAAAATCGACATTCCCGTGAAACTCGGTGAACGCGACGGAAATTAGCGTCTAATTTTTGCTCAAGGTCCGATTTCCGCGCGCAAGCGGTTTCGCTCGTCTTCGCTCAGCGAAAACCATCCTTCCGCAATATCCCGCACGCGCTCCAGCGCCTTCTGCATCTCTTCGTGCTTTACTTTGATCATCTCCGCATCTGCGTCCTGCGGCACATAAATAAACGGTCCGCCGATGATGATGGCTCGCGCGAATAGCCGCGGCAGCAGAAAGTGGTCCCAGGTCTTCTCGATCGTTTTTCCTCGGTCCACACCGATGTGGAACACCATGATCGGCGCGCCCGTCATCCGTGCCAGCAACACCGGCCCAACCTTCGCCACATAGCGCGGTCCGCGTGGCCCATCAATTGTGAACGCGCAATCCACGCCCTCGGCGATCCGTTTGGCCATCACCTGCAACCCGCGCAAGCCGCCGCGCGACGAACTTCCCTGCGCCGTGCCGAATCCCAACCGTTCAATCACTTTCCGTGTCCACTGGCCGTCAAACGCCGTCGTGTTCATTACCACGATTCCGCGGTTTCGCCCGTACCACACGATTGGAATAATGATGCGATGCCAAAACGCCCAGATGGTCGGCTGCTTTTCTGTCCGCCGCCTCTCAACCTTCTCTCCCCCAAGCACCTCGTAGCGCAGCGTCGGCCCGATCGTCCGGATGACGCTGTACACGACCGCCGCAATCACCGGGATCTGCATGCGCCGGTGCCAGGGCAGCTTCGGCAGCCGCGTATCGTAATGCGCACTAATCGCCTCGTGCGCCTCTTCCTTCTGGATTTCAGGGGTCTCCATCTTCCTATATTATAGAAGGGTTGCGCTTTTCATGCGCTTCAGGAGCCAGACCGTTTGACGCTTCGCCCACAACCTCGGCCACTCCGAAGAATCCTGCCGATTCTTGCCGCTGTGGGACTCGTCTGCGCTGCTTCCATCTTTTTCCGCGCCGCGGCCCACGATAATCCGCCGCTTGGCGATGCGGTGGGCGCCATTGACGGCGAATCCATCTCCGTTGAAGGTCCCATGAGCGTGGAAGTTGTTCAGGGCAAAGTGAAAACCGTTCTGCGCAGCGGCAGCGATGTTCATGTAAAGGCCGGCCAGGCGCGCATCGATCTTGTCGAAGGCGGCTCCATCTCCATTTGTGGTCCCGCGCATTTCTCGGTTTTGAAGTCCGGCGGCTCGCTTACCGTGGCTCTGGACACCGGCACGATTCACGCTCATCTCGAAAGCGATCAACCACTCACCATCTACACCGCACAAATTCAAGCCCATCCCATCTCCATCGGCAATGGTCCAGAGGACACTCTTGTTGGCCTCGATGCTTCCGGCGCCATGTGCATTCGCGCGAACAGAGGCGCGGTTCGCATCGAGCAGCAACTGACCGGGCAAAGCGTTGTAATTCCCCAGGCCGGAGACGTTTCGCTGACCAACGGCCAGCTCGAAAGTCTGCACACATCTGCGGGCGGGTGCGTTTGCGACATCATGCAGCCGCTTCAGCCCGCCATCTCCACCGAAGTTAGCAGACTCGCCACTCCCGAAGAGCTGAAGAAGAAACCAGTTGAGAAGAAACCCGCTCTCCCTTCCGCCGATCCTCCGCCGAAAACGGAAAAGGAAGAGCCTGTCTATCAAGTCTTCATGCCGCCGCTTCATTACGATGCGAACGCCAAGGTCCAGGACAACTTCGATCCTAACCTTATCGTTCTTGTGCGCCGCGTTCGCGTACGGCCCACGCTGATTTTTCAAGGTAAAGTGGAAGGAGATCCAGTTATCGCCCAGGCTACCCCGCCGCCGGCTGCTCCCGCGAAGCCCAACGCCACCCAGCCGAAGCCAACCGAAGATTCCACCTGGAATCGCGTCCGCACTTTTTTCAAGAAGATTTGGTCGCCGTCGTCTTAACACAGCGCGGCTCAGGATGCGCGCCTGCGCCTACATTCCTTCGTAATTCGGACCGCCACCGCCTTCGGGCACGGTCCAATCGATGATCTGGTATGGGTCGGCGATGTCGCAGGTTTTACAGTGCACGCAATTCGCGGCGTTGATCTTCAGCTTCACGCCATCGCCTTCTTTCACCATTTCATAAACCGCTGCCGGGCAAAAATACTGGCACGGGTTGCCGTATTCCTCCACGCAGCGCGTCGAGCAGATATTCAAATCATGAACCTTCAGGTGACACGGCTGGTCTTCCTCATGCCGCGTCCCGGAGTGATACACATCCGTCAAGCGGTCGAACGTTAGCTTGCCATCGCCATTGAATCGCTCCGGCGCCCGGCGTCCGTGAATCTGGTTGTACGCCTCATAACCCGCGTGCGTGCGCATCGGGTCCACCAAGCCGCGCCCGCCCGTTACTTCTTGCAAACCGGATAGCATCAGTCCTTCGAGCAAGCCGTTGTGGAAGGACTGGTGGAAATTGCGCACCTTCCACAACTCATCCTTTATAAAGCTGTGCTCGATCTTTTCCTGATAAAGTTTCAGCGTCTTTGCGGATGTATCTCCCGCTTTCAGTGCTTCGAAAATCGTTTCGCCGGCCAGCATTCCGCTCTTCATTGCCAGATGGATGCCCTTCAGCCGCTGCGAATCCAGGAAGCTGCCCGAATCGCCGGCGATCAGCCCGCCATCCACATAATTTCGCGGCGTGGCGTACCAGCCGCCGTAGGGCAGCGATTTCGCGCCATAGCGCACCATCTTGCCGCCGTCCAGCAGCTCGCGCAGGAACGCATGCGTCTTCCAGGTCTGAAATGCGGCGTGCGGATCGAATCGCGGGTCCACATACTCCAGGGCAACCACCAGCCCGATGGAAACGCGATTGTTGCTCAGTCCATAAATCCAGCCGCCGCCATACATCTTCGTCGATAGCGGCCAGCCCAGCGTGTGCGCCACGAATCCCGGCTTGATTTTTCCCGGCTGCACTTCCCACAATTCTTTAATGCCCAGTCCGTAGCTTTGCGGATTGATATTGTCGAGCTTCTTCTTGGCCACCAGTTGTTTCGTCAGCGAACCACGCGGGCCTTCCGCCAGCACCGTCACTTTTGAACGCAGCTCATAACCCGGCGTATAGTTGTCTTTCGGCTTGCCGTTCTTGTCCAAGCCCTTGTCTTCGGTAATTACGCCACCAATTCCTTCGCGCTCGTAGATCAGTTCTGCTCCGCCGAACTCCTTGAATACGTTTACGCCTGCAGCTTCCACTAAACCGCCCAGCCATTTCACCATTTTGCTCAGTGAAATTACGTAGTTCCCGGAATTGTTGAACGGTGGCGGCGTGATCGGGATGCGGTACGAGGATTTCTCTGTGAAGATCAGCGCCGCTGAATCGGTCACGGGCGTATCAAGCGGCGCGCTCTTCTCAAAATCCGGCACCAGCTCCGCCAGCGCTTTCGGATTCATGATCGCGCCGGAGAGTTGGTGCGCGCCGATTTCGCGCCCCTTCTCCAGCACATAAATATTTTCCGCGGACAGTTCGGGCTTCGCGCCGCTGGCATTATGTTTTTTGATGAGGTTGGCCAGGTGCAGCGCGCAGCTCAATCCCGCCGGCCCTGCCCCTACAATCAGTACATCCGCTTCCAGCTGTTCACGCTGTACGCTCATTTCGCTCTCGCATCCAAATATTCGGTCAATCCGGCCCCAACTATCGATAGCTCTCGAATTCTTCGAGTGAAATTCCCAGTTGTCGGAGGATCTTGAAGAAGAGGGGCGGCCCTATCTCGCGTCCACCGTGAACTGGAATCGTGACCGCTCTTCCGTCAGGGTGTGCCCATCGCTCGTGGCTTCCGGTTGTCCGCTTAAAGATAAATCCCAATTTGCGGCTTACACGCTGAAAATCGCGCGCGGTGGCGCTAGGCATTGACGATCTCGGTCGTATCCGTCGGTAAGGACTTACCCTTTTCGCGGTACTCTTCCGCAATCATCTGAAAAACCTTGGTGAGCTCGGCAAGTGCAGTTTCCCGCGTTTCCATGAGCGCATAACATCCCGGAATCGCGGGAATCTCTGCTACCCATCCATCGGTTTCCTGTCGGTACAGAATTGTTTTGTAATTTTCGATTCCCATGGCCTGCCAAAATTATACGCCAAACCGACCTTCCGCGATCGCTACCCCTTGGCCTTTTGCAATTCCTCGGTGAGTGCCGGCATGATCTCAAAGATATCGCCAACCACGCCGTAATCCGCAATCTCAAAAATCGGCGCGTTTTGGTCTTTGTTTACGGCCACAATCGTCCGCGCGCCTTTCATCCCGACCACGTGCTGGATCGCGCCGCTGATTCCTAGCGCCATGTACAATTTCGGCGCCACAGTTTGCCCGGAACTGCCGATTTGCCGCTCCATTGGCAGCCAGCCCTCGTCGCAGATTGGCCGTGATGCCGCAATCTCTGCCCCCATCGCCTTCGCCAATGCTTCGGCCTGCGCGATATTTTCGGGCGCCTTGATTCCGCGGCCCACAGCCACAATCAGCGGCGCTTGCGTCAAATCTACCGACGATTTCGCTTCCTTGAACAATTCCAGCGGCTTTGTGCGAATTTGCTCCGGCTTCAATTCCACGCTCATCTTATTGACCGGAGCCTTGCCGCTCGCGTGCGCCGGCAGCAAATCCGAGCGAAAGGCGCCGGACTGAAACGACGCGAACCACGGTGCCGCCCCTGTGAAAGTCACATCCGCCACCGTCTTGCCTTGAAACATTTGCCGCACAAATACCAATTTGCCGTTCTCGTGCCGGAACCCGATGCAGTCGCCCACCATGCCCTTGCCCAACGACGCCGCCAGTTTCGGCGCAAAATCGCGCACCTGGTAGGTGTGCGGAAACAAAACCAGATCCGGTTTTGCCGCATCAATCACCTGCTTCAGCGCAACGCAATATCCGTCGGGCGTGTAATTCTCCAGCAGGTCATGCTCAACTAACAAAACTTCCGCCACATTCTTCCCGGCAATTTCTTCCGCCAGCGCAGCTACACCCTTTCCGATGACCACCGCGCTTACCGTCCCGGAAGTTGCCGAGGCAATCTGCTGCGCCGCCACCAGCGTCTCAAAGCTGCTGTTGTTCCATTTGCCCTGCCGCTGTTCTGTCACCACAAGTATCTTCATAATTCCTATCTCCCAAAAAGCGTGGCCTGTCATCCTGAGCGGAGCGAAGGATCCCAACTACCAAGCACCTCGATCACGCATTCAGCTCAGATTCTTCAGCGCACCTCATCGGTTCGCTTTAGAATGACAGTTATCAAATCGACCTCACCTAAATTACCCGCGCCTCAAACTTCAGTTTCTCTACCAACTTCGTGGCAACTTCCTTCGGCGTCCCGGTAATAAATTCCGTCTTCTTCGTCTTCGTTGGCACGTAGATCTTCTCGATTTTCTGCGTCGGCTCGCTCGACACGCCCAACGATTCGCGCGTCACCGTTGCAATCTCTTTCTTCTTTGCGGCCATGATGCCTTTCAGCGTCGCGTAGCGCACTTTATTGATGCCCGATTGGATGGACAGCACCGCCGGCAGCGGGCACTCAATCTTCTGAAACCATCCGGCCTCTAGCTCGCGTTTCAGATTCATCTTTCCATCCTGCACTTCAATCTGCATGATAATCGTGGCATGCGGCCGGTCCAGCAGGCCCGCTAGCAGCACGCCGGTCTGCCCGAATCCATGATCGTCGCTCTGCAAGCCGGTTAGAACCAGGTCTGGGTTTTCCTTCGCAATCGCCGCCGCCAAAGTCTTCGCCGAACCCAAAGGATCGAGCTGAGCGAAATTGTCATCGGCAATATGAATTCCGCGGTCCGCGCCCTTTGCCAGTGCCTCTTTGATAGTCTGCTTCACGCGCTCGGGCCCCAGCGAAAGCGCAATCACCTCGCCGCCGTGTTTTTCTTTCAGTCGCAGCGCCTCTTCCAGCGCGTAGGAATCCGGCTCGTTCATTTCGAACCCGATGTCCGACTCCTTGATCCAGCTTCCCGCAATAGCCAGCGGTGCGTCCTTGGCGGGCACCTGTTTGATGCATACGATTATTTTCACGGAGTTTTCCTTCTACCTGGGTTCCATGGGGGACGGGTGTCATCCTGAGCGGAGCGAAGGATCTCAACTTAAAAGCGCGGCCATCCACAATGTTGAGCGGCCCTCGCCCAAACCGGATTCAGGCCTCAGAACGACAACCAAGACGAAACGCGAGAGACGCTGAGGATTACTTACCACTCCAGCGCTTGAAAATCAATGCGGCGTTTGTTCCGCCAAAACCAAACGAATTTGACAGCGCGTAATCTACCGAAGCTTTTCGCGCCACATTCGGCACGTAATCCAGATCACATTGCGGGTCCGGCGTCTCTTGATTGATCGTCGGCGGCAAAATCTGGTCGCGCAGCGCCAGCACGCTGATGCCCGCTTCCAATCCGCCAGCGCCGCCAAGCAGATGTCCGGTCATGGACTTCGTTGAACTTACCGGCAGTTTCTTGCTGATGGCGCGCTCGCCGAACAGTCTCTTCATCGCCGTCGTTTCGATCGCGTCACCAAGCGGCGTGGACGTTCCGTGCGCGTTCACATATCCGATATCTTCGGCACTAATCTTCGCGTCTTTCAGCGCCGCCTTCATCACGCGGAATGCGCCGTCGCCATTTTCCAGCGGCTGCGTTATGTGATACGCATCGCCGCTCATTCCGTAACCAACAATCTCCGCAAAGATCGGCGCGTTGCGCTTCATCGCATGTTCCAGCGATTCCAGAATCAGAATGCCGGTGCCCTCGCCAACCACGAATCCATCTCGCAGCGCATCGAACGGCCGACTGGCTCTCTCTGGATCATCGTTCCGCGTGGACAGTGCCCGCATCGAAGCGAATCCGCCAATTCCCATCGGCGTAACGGTCGCCTCCGTGCCGCCGCAAATCATCATCTCGGCGGCGCCGCGTTCGATAATTTTGAAGGAGTCGCCGATGGCGTGCGCCGAAGCGGAGCAAGCCGTCGCTGTAGCCGAATTCGGTCCACGCGCGCCGTAGCGAATCGAAATGTGTCCTGAAGCCAGGTTGACAATCGCCGATGGAATGAAGAACGGTGAGATCTTTCCCGGACCGCCCTGCATCAGCTTGATGTGTTCGCGCTCGATGATGTCGAACCCGCCGATGCCCGAAGCCACATATACGCCAACTTCATCCAAGTCCGACTGTTCCGGCTTCCATTGCGCCATCTTCACGGCGAAATCGGCGCCAGCCAGGGCGATCTGAATGAACCGCCCCATTTTCTTCAATTCTTTTTTCTCGATCCACTGGAACGGGTCGAAGTTTTTTACTTCGCCCGCGATCTGGCAATCGAAGCCCGTGGTATCGAAATGCGTGATTCGCTCGACGCCGCTCTTACCGGCAACGAGGTTCTTCCAGCTTTCCTCTGTCCCAATACCCAGTGCGCAGACTAACCCAACGCCCGTAACGACGACTCGACGAGTCAACTCTCTTGCTCCTTCGTGCGAGGATTCCCTGCGACTTACTTACCCTTCGAATGTTTCTCGATGTATTCGATCGCGTCCTTCACCGTGGTCATTTTCTCGGCGTCTTCATCCGGCACTTCGATCCCGAAGGCCTCTTCAAACGCCATTACCAATTCCACCTGGTCGAGCGAATCCGCGCCCAGGTCATCCACGAACGACGCGGTTGGTGTCACTTCCGCTTCATCCACACCCAGTTGCTCGACGATGATCTGCTTTACGCGTTCTTCCACGCTAGCCATTCCCGTTCCTCCGCGACCTGCTGTCGCACTTTGTGTTCGTACTACTACCTGCTGCAATCCGGCGTGATGGCCGTCTCACAAGTTCGTTTAGCTTGCCCAAGGTAACCTGCCCAGTCTACTTACCCTGTCCCACAAGGTCAACTTACGCTTTCATGCGTCCATCGCTTCTTCAATGTTATCCGCACCTGAATTGTTGGCGTTAGTCGCGCCTACGCCAAATACATCCCGCCATTCACGTCGAGCACATGCCCTGTGATGTACCCAGCCTCGTCGCTCGCCAAAAACACGATCGCGGCCGCCACATCTCGCCCGGTACCCATGCGCCCCAGCGGAATACGCGTCTTCAGCTCTTCCTTTACCTTGTCGGACAACGCATCCGTCATCGGCGACTCGATAAAGCCCGGCGCCACCGCGTTCACAGTAATGTTCCGTGAAGAAATCTCCATGGCAATTGCTTTGGTCAGCCCGATCAGACCAGCCTTCGTAGCCACATAATTCGCCTGGCCCGCATTACCCATCTGCGCCACCACCGAAGCGATGTTGATAATCCGTCCCGCCCGCGCTTTCATCATCACCGGCAGCGCCTGCTGAATGCACACATGCGCTCCGGTCAGATTGGTGCGAATCACCGCGTCCCAATCATCGGCCTTCATGCGCATCGCCAGGCCGTCGCGATTAATCGCGGCATTATTCACCAAAATATCCAGCCTGCCGAACTTCTCCACGACCGCCTTGAATCCCGCCTTGATTTGCTCAGCCTCAGCAACGTCCATCTTCACAACAAGTGCTTCGCCGCCCTTTGCCGCAATTTCCTGCGCCAAAGTGGCCAGCTTCTCTTCATTGCGCGCAGCCACGGCCACCTTCGCGCCCGCTTCCGCCAACGCCGACGCGATCTCGCGCCCAATCCCCTGCGACGCCCCCGTCACGATCGCCACTTTGTCCTTCAAACTAAACATTCGCTCACCTGGCTACTGTAGCTCACCCCTTCAGGGGTGAGGCCGTTTTGCTCCCTCACCGCAGTCATGCCAATTCACCTCAGGCCTGAAGGCCTGAGCTACAACTACGCGGCGTCGCTTCGAGCGCCGGTGATCTTCTCCAGCGTCCCCGCCAAACTCTTTTCATCTTCCACATTCAAACTCGCCACCGACCGTTCAATCTGCCGCATCAATCCCGTCAACACGCGCCCCGGCCCAACTTCCACAAACGTATTCACGCCTTCATCCAGCAGCGCGCGCATCGACTCTTCCCACCGCACGGTCATTGACACTTGCCGCACCAGCGCTCCTCGCGCTTCATCGCCTGTGCGAATCGTATCCGCGTCCACGTTCGTCACCAGTGGAACCTGCAAATCGGCAAACGCTATGGTTTGCAGATCCTTCTCCAACTTTTCCTGCGCCGGCATCATCAACGCCGAATGGAATGGCGCCGACACCGGCAAAATCACCGCGCGTTTTGCGCCGGACTGCGATGCAATCTCAACGGCTCGCTTCACGGCACTCGCGTTCCCGGAAATCACCGTCTGCTCCGGCGAATTCAGGTTCGCGGCGCTGCACACTTCGCCCTCCGCCGCGCGTTTGCAGGCATCCTGCACCACCGCCGGCGACAATCCCATGATCGCGGCCATCGCGCCTTGTCCTGCCGCAACAGCCTCCTGCATATACTGCCCGCGCTTGCGCACCAGCTTCACTGCATCCACAAATTTCAGCGAGCCAACCGCCACCAGCGCCGAGTACTCTCCCAGGCTGTGTCCCGCCACGTAATCCGGAACAATTCCCTTTTCCTCAAGCACGCGAAACGCCGCCACCGACACCGTTAAAATCGCCGGTTGCGTGTTCGCCGTCAGCTTCAGTTCATCTTCCGTGCCTTCAAAGCACATCTTCGAAATAGAAAATCCCAGCGCTTTGTCTGCTTCGTCAAACACCGCGCGCGCCGCCGGATATTTTTCCGCCAGCTCTTTGCCCATTCCCGGATATTGCGAAGCTTGTCCGGGGAACATAAACGCTACTTTGCCCATAACTGTCTCCTCCCTCCGGACGTCAGGCTCTTGCCTGCGTCAGGGAGAGCTCCTGCTCGATTTTTTCATTCACCCGTGCGCGGGCAAGTCCCGCGGCCACGCGGATGGCGTTCTTCACGGCGTTAGCGTTCGATTTGCCGTGGGTAATCACGCACACGCCGCGTACCCCCAACAACGGTGCTCCGCCATACTCCGTGTAGTCCATGGTCCGTTTAATCCCCTTGAAGGCCCCTCTGGACAACATGAAACCCACTTTCGACGCCAGAGAGCCTTTGTACGTCTTGCGAAGGTACTTCACGATCTCCATCGCCAGTCCTTCGCAAATCTTCAAGGCGATGTTGCCCACAAATCCGTCGCAAACAATCACGTCCACCTTGCCCGAAAACAAATCTCCGCCTTCCACATTCCCCACAAAGTGCACCGGCAATGCCTTTAGACGGTCATACACCGCCCGCGTCAGTTCGTTGCCCTTAATCTCTTCCTCGCCCACTGACAGCAAGCCCACTCGCGGCTTCCGGCTCCCAAACGCCAGCCGGTAATAAATCTCGCCCATCACGCCAAACTGCAGCAGGTGCTCCGGCTTCGAATCCACATTCGCGCCTACATCCAACATCACCGAAACGCCGCCCTTGGCATTTGGAAACGGCGCCGCCAGCGCAACTCGATCCACCGACGGCAGCGTCCCCATAATGAACTTCGCCGTGGTCATTACCGCGCCCGTATTGCCGGCGCTTACAAACGCTCCTGCCGTCCCATTCTTAACCAGCCGCGCGCCCACGTGCACGGAGCTGTCCTTCTTCCGCCGAAACGCCTGCGCCGGATGATCTTCCATCGTGATCACTTCCGTCGCCGGCACAATCTCAATCGGCAAGTTCGGCTTCGAGTACTTCCCCAATTCCTGCCGAATCGCGTGCGGCTGGCCCACCAGCAGCACCTTTACTCCGTACTCTTCCGCTGCCAGCACACTCCCCTCCACCTCCGGACGGGGTGCGTGGTCTCCCCCCATGGCATCAACGGCGATTGTGATCATGGGATAACTTCCGGTGCTCCGGAATGAACCTCACTGGACAGCTTCGCGGCCATGCCGTTCGCAAACACGGCTATGGACTGCCACAACTCGCCAAAAATCACTTACAACTTTACTTGGTTTCCTGGACAGCCTTGCCTTTGTAATGACCGCAATGGGGACAGATGCGGTGCGGCTGCTTCATTTCGTGGCAGTTGGGACACTTGGCGAGCGCTGGACCCGTTAGATGGTCGTGCGCGCGGCGAGTACTCGTCCGCCTCTTGGAATGACGTCGCTTTGGATTCGGCATTGCACTACTCCTCGTTCTCGCCTCGCTCGTGGCAACACACGCCGCCATTCCGAACAAGGTCGGATTCTATGGGCTTTACGCCCGGAAATCTATTGTTTCTTGAGCCAGTCCTGCTTTAACCGCGCTAGGGGAGCCAGACGCGGGTCGGTCGCGTGGGTCTCACACCGGCACTCTTCGTGGTTCAGGTTGGCCCCGCACGTCGGGCACAACCCCCGGCAATCGCTTTGGCAAATCACTTTCATCGGCAACGACAGTAGCACCTGCTCCTTCAACACATCCGCCAGGAACAAGCCTTCTCCTTCAAAAAAACCTATCTCCGTATCGTCGTCCTTCAACCGCTCGGCTTCCGGTTTCACGCCCTTCAGAAGCGGTTGATAAAACAGGTCGAAATCCCTGTGGACTTCCTCGATCACCGGCTCCAGACAGCGAGCGCAGCACATCTCCAACTTGGTATCCAGTTCGCCCTGAATCCGAATCTGGCCTTCCAGCAGCTCCGCCGTCGCGTTTACTATCAGCGGTTCCGCCTGCTTCACTTCACTCAGCCCGTAATCGATACTGCCGGGAGCATAGCTTTTCCGGATGCGCAACTTGCGCACGGCAAGGTCCTTCACATCCAGAAACATGTCTTCTGCCCCTCCGGCGCGTACACCCATACTCATCCATTATTTCGGCACTTCGCTCCTAAGTCAAGAAAACCGGGGCCGTTTATCGGGCTGCTGCGCGTGCCACGACAGACCCAGGGGGTGTTCGGGTGCCCCGCGGTCATTGCGAACGGAGTCAGCGGAACGCCATGCTTCCAGGCATGGGCTCTGTCGGCTACCCATTTCCTTCAGTGTTCGGCGGTTCGCCAAATAGCGTGTCGCGCGGCCGCTTTTCGGCCACGGACATGAGTTTTTCCTCAAAGATCCATCCCTACAGCGAATTCTGTATCGGCTTCCGCCAAAATCCTTTGTCCATTTTCCGTTCCTCCAACGACCATCTAATGTAAAAAGCAAGCACTGCCACTGTTCAGGAGGAACTCATGAAGTACCTATGCCTGGTTGCCATCGATGAAAAAAAGCTGGAGGCTTTGTCGCCGAGCGAGTCCGACGCTTTGGATGCTCAGAGCCTGGCGTACGATGACGCGCTGCGCAAAAGCGGCCATCTGATCGCTGCGCAAGCGCTCCAGCCCGTCCGCAACGCCATCACTTTACGCGCCCAGCACGGCAAAGTGTTGGTCACTGATGGCCCTTACATCGAAACGCACGAGCAGATTGGCGGCTTCATTCTCATAGAGGCCAAGGATCTGAACGAAGCCATCCAACTGGCCTCCAAGGCTCCCGTAGCCCGCATGGGAGCAATCGAAGTGCGCCCAATCAACGAATTAAGGAAGGCGTAAATCGCCGGTTCTCACGCTGAGAGGAGCGACCCATGTGTCCAGTTTGCATAGCCAGTGCGGCGATGATCATGGCCAGCGGAGCCTCAACAGGCGGACTCTCCGCGCTGATCATCCGAAGTCTCGTTCGAATCGCCAACCCAAAAAAGTTTCCGAAACTCGAATCAAAGGAGAACTTTCGTCATGACAACAAGCACCATCGAGCATCCCAAAGTGGTATCGCCGGCCGAATGGGAAGCAGCTCGCAAGGAACTACTGATCAACGAGAAACAGTTAACTCGCCAGCGCGATGAAGTGGACCGCCAACGCCGCGAATTGCCTTGGGTCAAAGTCGAAAAGCAGTACGTCTTCGGAGGCCCGAACGGCCGGGAAACTCTCGCCGATCTTTTCCAGGGACGAAGCCAGCTGATCGTCCAACATTTCATGTTCGGCCCCGGGTGGAAAGAAGGGTGCGTCGGCTGTTCCTTCAAGGCCGACCACGTCGACGCGGCCTTGCTTCACATCGAACGTCACGACGTGAAGTTTGTCGCCATTTCACGCGCTCCTCTTGCCGAGATCGCCGCGTTCCAGCAACGCATGGGCTGGCGCTTCAAATGGGTTTCCTCCTACGCAAACGATTTCAACCTCGATTACCACGTGTCTTTCACCAACAATGAGATCACCACCGGCAAGGTCTACTACAACTACGCCATCACCGATTTCGTCAGCGAAGAAGTCTCTGGCAACAGTGTCTTTTACAAAGATGCCGCCGGCAACGTCTTCCACACCTATTCCACCTACGGCCGCGGCGACGAAATGTTGCTCGGCGCCTATATGTACCTCGACCTGACGCCGAAGGGCCGCAATGAAACCGGTCCTCGCCGCAATCTCACGGACTGGGTGCGCCATCATGACCGCTACGATGCCGAGGGCTCCGTCAACCACCAGGGTCGTTACGTCGCCTCCGAGTCCGCGGATTCCTCGTGCGCCTGCGGCAAAGACCACCGGTAAGCGCATTACAATGTCTTGTGGCCGAGAACCCGATCAGCTCTGGAAGCCTGCGCACCTTAGTCGACGATGTCTACCGCGCCGACTCCCGCCGCGTCCTCGCCGCTTTGATCCGTCTCCTTGGCGACTTCGAACTCGCCGAGGAGGCCCTGCACGAAGCTTTTCTCGCAGCCGTCGAGCAGTGGCCCCGCGACGGCGTCCCCGGCAATCCGCGCGCATGGCTCGTTTCCGCTGGACGCTTCAAGGCCATCGATGCTCTGCGCAAGCGCGCCCGTTTCGACGCTTCTCTTGTGCAATTTGCCAGACAATTCGACGCTGGATCTGCATCTCCCGCTGCGGACTTGACGAATGAATCTCCGGACGTCGAAGACGACCGCCTCCGCCTGATCTTCACTTGCTGCCATCCAGCCTTGCCGCTAGAAGCGCAAGTCGCGCTCACGCTGCGCGAAGTATGCGGCCTCACCACCGAGGAGATTGCGCGCGCGTTCCTCACTTCCCCGCCAACCATTGCCAAACGCATCGTTCGCGCCAAATCAAAAATTCGCGACGCGCGCATTCCCTATGAAGTTCCGGCGCGCCCCGAATTACCCAGCCGCCTCGACGCTGTCCTCCATGTAATCTACTTGGTCTTTACCGAGGGCTATTCCGCCTCGGAAGGTCCCTCGCTCACTCGCCGCGATCTTTCCGCGGAAGCCATTCGCCTCGGACGCCTTCTTGTTGAATTGCTGCCGGAACCCGAAGCCCAGGGGCTCCTGGCGCTGATGCTGCTGCACGAATCGCGGCGCGACGCTCGCAGTTCACCCGAAGGCGAACTCATCCTCCTTGATGATCAGGACCGCTCGCGCTGGAATCGTGTTCAAATCGCGGAGGGTCTGGCGCTCGTACAGCAAGCCCTATCTTCGCGCCGCTTCGGTCCGTTCACGCTACAGGCAGCCATCGCAGCCGTTCATGCGGAAGCGCCCAACGCCGCCGCAACCGACTGGGCGCAGATCGTCGGTCTGTACGACGTCCTCGTCCGCGCAAATCCTTCTCCCGTTGTTGAACTGAACCGCGCTGTCGCCGTCGCCATGCGCGATCCCTCGGCCGGACTCGCCCTCATCGACGCCATCCTCGATCGTGGCGATATCCCCGACTACTACCTCGCACATTCCGCCCGCGCCGACCTCTGCCGCCGCCTCGGCAAAACCGCCGAAGCCCGCGCCTCTTATCAGCGCGCCCTCAGCCTCGCGCAACAGGAACCCGCCCGCCGCTTTCTCCAACGCCGCCTCGACGAACTCAACAATCAACCCGACCTCAATGGATAACCACCCTGAGCCTCGCCAACCTGTCCGATTCTGGGCACAGCATCCCAATATCGGGCAATACGCGTCACCCGCTAGCTCCCCATCTCCCATTAAGTCATTTATGATAAAAGACTTATCCGTCACAACCACGGATTCCCGGTTGCAACCATTGGCCACACCTGCTTCCCGGAAAGGGGCCCGCCATGATGGCTTTCATTAACGATGTGGGCATCGCGTTCCGCTCCCTCTCTCGCGCCAAAGGACTTGCCTTCACAGTCGTTCTGACGCTGGCATTGGGCATCGGTGCCCATGCCGCCATCTTTACCCTGGTGCGCGGCGTGCTCCTCAAGCCGCTCGTCAATCGTGACGAGAACCGCCTGATCTACATCCGCCTGAGCGCCCCGGGAGCCGATCAAAGCGACGCCGCGTTCTCCGTTCCCGAAATCCAGGATTTGCGCGCCGGCGTCAAAACCCTCAGCGCCATCGGCGATTCTTCCACCATTGGTTTCACCATGATTGGCTTGGGTGAAGCCCGCGAAGTGCAAGCCGACGTCGTCAGCGGCAACTACTTCGACATCATGGTTCTTCACCCGGTCCTCGGCCGTCTCGTCGGACCTCAAGACGACGGTCCCACGGCCAACGGCGTCGTCGTCCTCACCTACCGTTTCTGGACCGCCGCTCTCGGCAAGGATCCTTCTGTCATCGGCAAAACCGTTCGTCTCGATAGTGGTTTGCTCGGCAATCGCTCTGCCACCATCATTGGTGTCCTGGAACCCTCCGTCCCCTATCCGCAAGAAACCGAAATCATCGCCATCGTTTCTACCAGCCCGCATCACGCCACCGCTACCATGGTCACCGACCGGCTCCATCGCATGACCGAACTGTCTGGCCGTCTCGCTCCCGGCGTCACCTTGGAGCAGGCTCGTGCCGAGTTGCGCTCCGTCCACGGCGCCATGGCTTGTGCAAATGGCTAAACAAACGACGCGCGGCAACAGTGCGCAGCTTCGCCCCGTCGGCATAATCCGCTCGGCCCTCAAATCTCGCAGCAACGCGCCCAAACAAGGCTCGGAAGGTGCTCCCGACGCATGGCTCGAAGTGCGTACATTTGCCGCGCAGGCTCTCGACGGACTCCGCGTCGGCGACCATATCATTGTTCTCACCTGGTTTCATCGCGCCCGCCGCGATGTCCTCAAGGTGCATCCACGCTCCGATCCCAGCCGTCCGCTCACCGGCGTATTCGCCACGCGCTCTCCCGACCGTCCAAATCCCGTCGGCCTTCATCGCGTCACCGTCCGCAAGATCACCAAGAATCGCCTGCGCATCGGCCCTATCGAAGCCATTGACGGCACGCCCGTCATCGACATCAAGCCGGTCCTTCCCAACCTTCAGGATTTTCTAACCTCGCATTCGAAATAAGCGGTTGTACAATGCCAGCGTTCTGCAGAGTCAAGGTGGAAATCTCGCATGAAACCGATTTTCTGTATCGCGTTTTCTTTCATTTTGCTGCTCGTCATTGCCTGCGGCGCACGCGCCCAGTCTCCCCTTGATCGAGATCACCAGTTCGACGGCGGCTCAGGCATCGTCTTAAAACACCTTTCGACGGTGCAGATCCAGAATCTCGCAACCTTGGGCAAGGTCTGGGGATTCTTGAAATATCACCACCCGCAAGTCACATCCGGCGATTTGCATTGGGACTATGAGTTGTTCCGTGTGCTGCCCGCCATCCTCGAAGCGCCGGATCGCCAGTCCGCAAATGTTGTCTTGCTGCGCTGGATCACTAACCTGAGCAATGTTGCGTCTTGTAGTCCGTGCGCGGAATTGGACCAGCGCGACCTTGACTTCAGTCCCGACCTCAACTGGATCGCAGACGAGGCGTCGCTGGGACACGAGCTTAGCCACAGTCTGCGTTCGATTCAAAACAACCGTGTACCAGGCCAACAGTTCTACGTCTCAAAGGTGCCCAACATTGGCAATCCCAAGTTCGAGAACGAACTCGGCTACGAGAAACTCAAGCTTCCTGACGCTGGATTTCAACTTCTTGCCCTCTTTCGCTTCTGGAATATCATCCAGTACTGGTCGCCCTATCGCGACGTCATCGGCGAGGATTGGAATAGCGTTCTGATCCAGTTCATTCCAAGAGTTGCCCTGGCGGAAGGTGCGGACGCCTACCAACGTGAGCTCTTGGCATTCATCGCCAAAGCCCATGATGGGCATGCCAACCTGTGGAGTTCGCTCACGGTGCGACCTCCCGTCGGCAAGTGCCTGCTTCCGGTGCAGGTGCGCTTCGTTGAAAACTTTCCCGTCATCGGCGGAGCCTCTCCAGCTGCTCCACATGACCTTGCGCTCCAGGTCGGCGATATCATCACCGAACTCGACGGCATCCCGGTCAGTAAGCTCATCGAAAACTGGAGGCCTTATTACGCAACGTCGAACAATGCTGCATTGATGCGCGACATCGGGCACTACATAATTCGCGGCGATTGCGGCGACGCCATCATCGGCATCCGTCGCGAAAATCGCGATTTGAAGGTCACTGTGAAGCGCGTTGCCGACTCCATCAACGACTACGACCCGGGCAAGCACGATTTGCCTGGACCTGCTTTTCGATTGCTTTCGAAGCAGGTCGCCTATCTCAAACTTTCCGCGGTGAAGGAAGACGATTCTACCCGCTATGTCGAGCAAGCGGCGGGCACAAAAGGACTGATCATTGATATTCGGAACTATCCTTCGGAGTTTGTGGTTTTTGCCCTGGGCTCGCATCTCGTGGACAAAGAAACCGAATTCGTAACATTCACCCAGAGCGATCTTGCTAACCCCGGTGCGTTCCACTGGACAGAACCGTTATCACTCAGCCCGGAGAAACCGCACTACACTGGAAGAATTGTGATCCTGGTCGACGAATGCTCCATGAGCCAGGCCGAGTACACCGCGATGGCTTTTCGCTCTGCTGTTGGCGCGATTGTCGTCGGTAGCACCACTTCCGGAGCCGATGGCAATGTCTCCCCATTCCTTTTGCCCGGGGACCTGCACACCATGATCAGCGGCATCGGGGTGTTCTATCCGGACAAGACGACAACCCAGCGCATCGGCATCAAGCCAAACATCGAAGTAAGACCCACGCTTGCAGGAATTCGCGCAGGCAGAGATGAAGTGCTGGAAGCAGCGTTGCGACAAATCCTGGGGATCCAGACGCCCGCGTCAGAAATCGAGAAAATGGCAAAACCATAGCGCTGCAAAAAAATGTCGCCCACTATGCATGCTTTTACATTGGAGTGTCTCGATTCGTTTCGTGAATCGCCAGTTCAGTACTCTGCCTCCACTAACCCTGATTGCAGCTGAGCAATCCGTCTCGCACATGCTGCCGTGGCGGGCCCGCGCGCGCTAACTCCTTCAAAACAGACGGTCTATCTGCGCCCTGGAAAGATTACGATTCCACGGAACTTTCCTCCGCCCATTGACGTTCTATCCATAGATAGTCTATACATTGCACCCTATGGCCAAAAAATCCGATCTTTTGCCCGGCACCCTCGACCTCCTCATCCTCAAGACGCTTACCCGCGCCCCGCAGCACGGCTACGGCATCGCCCTCTCCATTAAACAGTCTTCCCAGGACTTCCTCACCGTCGAGGAAGGTTCGCTCTATCCCGCCTTGCAGCGCTTGTTGCTCCAGGGCTGGGTCAAGGCCGAATGGAAGAAAACCGAAACCAACCGCCGCGCCCGCTACTACACCTTGACGTCGGCCGGCCGCAAGCAACTCGGCGTGGAACTCTCGCAATTCGAACAAATGATTGCGGCCATCGGCCGTGTGCTGCAAGACGCATAGCCGCACGCATAGGAGGCTCTCATGGACTCGCTGCTTCGCTTCTTCCGCAAGTTCTGGATCTTCGTGCATCGCGAAAAATTCAATAACGAACTCGAAGAGGAAATGGCGTTCCACCGCGAGCATGCCGAAAAACAGTTGCAAGCCGAAGGACTTCCTCAGCTATCCGCTCAACATGCCGCAACTCGGCAATTTGGCAGTACGCTGCGTTTGAAAGAAGCAAGCCACGATATCGTTGGCTTCCGTTTTGAAAGCGTCCTGCAGGATTTCCGTTTCGCTCTGCGCCAATTGCGCAAAAATCCCGGTTTCACCGCCACTGCCACGCTCATGCTGGCTCTCGGCATGTGCGCCAGCGTTGCCATCTTCGCTTTTGTCGATGCTGCCCTCCTGAAACCGCTGCCCTACCGCGATCCCTCCAGCCTCGTTGCCGTCTTTGAGAGCACCTCCACCTTTCCTCACAGCAATCTTTCCTATCCCGATTATCTCGACTGGAAAAAACAAAATACCGTCTTCAGTTCCTTCGATATTTTCGATCGCATGGGAATGATCTTGACCACTTCCTCGGGTGCGCGGCCCACTCGCGGCGCTCGCGTCAGCGATGGCTTCTTTCGCACTCTCGGTGTCACGCCGGTACTCGGACGCGATTTCGCTCCCGGCGAAGATTTGCCCTCCGCGCCGCGAACCGCTCTTCTCAGCTATGCCACCTGGCAGCAACGTTACGGCGGTAACAAAGATGTTCTCGGTCAAACCGTTGTCCTGAATGGCGACCCCAACGTCATCATCGGCGTGTTGCCTCCGGACTTTCATTTTGCTCCCGTGGAGCCCGCGGAATTCTGGACCACCATGCACGCTTCCAGCGGATGCGACCTCAGGCGCAGTTGCCACGGCCTGTACGGTGTCGCCCGCCTGAAGGACGGCGTCTCCCTCTCCACCGCGCTCGCCAACGTTATATCCATCGCCGCACAGCTCGAAAAACTATTTCCCGGCGACAACATGGGCCAGAGCGCGTCCGTGACAACTCTCACCGAATACATCGTGGGCGACATTCGTCCCATACTCTTTGTGCTTTTGTGCGGCGCTGCACTTCTTCTCCTCATCGCCAGCGTCAACGTCGCCAGCCTGCTGCTGGTGCGTTCAGAAAGCCGCAAGCGCGAAGTGGCCGTCCGCACCGCTCTCGGCGCTTCGCGTATTCGACTCACACGCCAATTTGTTACCGAAGGCCTCGTCCTGGTCGCCGCAGGCAGCGCTCTGGGTCTCACGTCTGCCTATTGGACCATGCAACTTCTCACTAGACTCATTCCGCAGGACATGCTCGCGCGCATGACCTTCCTTCGCGGCCTCGGATTCTCTCCCCGTGTCTGGGCCTTCGCCGCCATAATTTCTCTTGTCGCCGCGGCGCTGTTCTCGCTCACTCCCGCTTTGCATTTTTCCTTGTCGGAGATTCGCGACAGCCTTGCCGAAGGCAGCCGCGCCCACGCGGGAAACACCTGGCGTCGCGTCGGCTCCAAACTTGTCGTGCTGGAGTTGGCTACCGCCGTTGTTCTGCTGGTTGGCGCTGGGCTACTTGGCAAAAGTCTTTACCTGCTGCTTCATGTGGACATTGGCATGCGTGCGGATCATTTGGCCACTTTGTCGCTCGACGCGCCAAACTCCAACTACGCAAAAAATCCGCAAGCCATCGCCCTCGAGCACCTCGTCATCACCCAAATGGCTGCTCTTCCCGGCGTCGAATCCGTCGGCATCACCACTGATATTCCCGTCACTCATTGGGGCGACACCACATGGCTCCGGATTTTGGGGCGCCCCTGGAATGGTCACGATCATATCGACGTCCCGGAACGCGACGTCAACCCAGAATATTTCACCACCCTGGGTGCCAAGCTTGTGCGCGGTCGTTACTTTGCCGAAGGAGAGGACGCCTCGAAGCCTCACGTCGTCATCATCAACCAGGCCTTTGCCAAAGAATATTTTCCCGGTGAAGATCCTATCGGCAAGCAACTCTCCCAAGTTTCGGTTGCTCCTGATCCGATGGAAATTGTCGGCATCGTCGAAGACATCAAGGAAGGCCAGTTGGATACCGTCAATCGCGGCGCGGTCTATATCCCCTTCGAGCAGAGCACCAGCAATTACTTCAATGTCGTGGTCCGAACCTCGCAGGCAGAGCAGTCGCTTCTTCCCGCCATGCGCGCTACGATTCACCAAATCGATCCGGACATTGTGACGCCCGCCGGCTCCACCATGCTGCAGGTCATCAACGATTCGCAATCCGCTTATATGCACCGTTCCTCCGCCTGGCTTGTCGGAGGCTTTGCTTTCCTGGCGTTGCTCCTCGGTGTCGTTGGACTCTACGGCGTCGTGGCTTATTCCGTCAGCCAGCGAACCCGCGAAATCGGCATTCGCATGGCACTCGGCGCGCAAAGTCGCTCCGTTTATCAGCTCATCTTGAAAGAAGCCGGACGTCTGATCGCCATTGGCCTTGCCATAGGCCTGGTCTGCTCGATTGCCGCCGCCACTCTCATGCGCACCCTGCTCTTCAGCGTGCGTTCATGGGACGTGCCGACGCTAGCTGCGGTCGCCGCCGTCCTGGCCATCTGCGCACTACTCGCCAGCTACATCCCGGCTCGCCGCGCCGCGTCCCTCGATCCAGTAGAAACCCTCCGCGCAGAATAGGGGGTCAGGGCTTCAGCCCTGACATAAAAGCTGTACACTGAACTGGGCTTTAGCCCCCGAGGACTCTTTGTTTTTCAGCCGCGCCACCATCACCGCTTAAACATGCAACTTGCTGTTCAAATCATGCGCTACGTTGACGCGTGAGAACGAGGATTCTGTTTGAGTGACTGCCCGACGTGTCCCCACCCCAACGCTACCTATGCCGCCGGTTTCTTTAGCGGCTCCTGCAGATACCCGGTCACCACCTTCACGTAATCCGGAAACGCTACCTCCGGGTCGAGCAGGTCCGGGTGCCACACCTTTTCCCATTCAAAACAGTAGTAGCCTCTATAATCGATACCGCGCAGCGCATCCACCTGTCGCTTCACCGGCACGTCGCCCTTCCCCGTCAGCACGTACTTGCGATCTTTCCCGTCGGGCACCGAATCCTTCAAGTGGGTGTGCCGGATCCAGAAGCCCAGTTCCTTTACCGTGAATTCCGGCTCTTCATGCGACGACGCATACGTATGGTGCGCATCCCACAGTAGCGCTGCATTTCTAGAGTCTGCCATCGTCAGCACTTGCTTCAGTGTCGCCGAATCCGTGAAATCCCCATGCGACTCGATGATCACCGTCACCCCGCGCGGCCTGCCGTACTCGGCCAGTTCATGCAGTCCCGCTGCCACCTGCGCAATAATCTCTTCCTTTGGCCCGTCGATGTTGTTTCCAAACACACGCACATACGGCGCGCCGAGCCCCGCAGCCATGTCGATAAACCGTTTCGCATCTGCGAGCGATTGCGCACGCTTCGCGGGGTCTTTCTCATGCATCGCCGACGAACTGCTCACGCACGCTATCTTCAACCCGTGCGCCGCAATGTCTTTCTTCGTCTGCGCAATCTGGTCAGGCGCAAACTCCGGCCGAGCGGGAGTATCCATGTTGCCCATCACACCGCGTATCTCAACCGCCGCGAATCCGTTGGCCTCCGCAAACGACAGTATTTTCTGCCACTCCCACGCAGGGCAACCCAACGTGGAAAACGCCAGCGGCAATCGCTGTTCCGCCGCCCACCCCAGTCTGCCCAAGGCCAGCGCAAAACTAGCCCCGCCCGCCGCAAGAAATTCCTTCCTCGTCAGCTTCATTCGCAACCTCCAGCATTTTCCAAATCTGTAACTCAGGCCTGAGGCGCTCCCATCGTCCACGCGCCTTGCCTTTGTCATCCTGAGCGAAGCGAAGGATCTCATCTCCAACCTCACGCCTCCCCTGTGTCGTGGTAGCACAGGCTTCAGCCTGTGTGAAAATCCCCGTAACTCCCGAAAGCACGCAAAAAAACAGCGGCTAGTTTTCACTCTTAAATGTAACGCTAGCTTTCATGCCAGCCTCGCCTCTACCGTAGTAGCTCACTCTGCAGGGGCAAGTATGTCCTTTCGCGTCCCGTCAAGCGCTCCGAATCACCTTCAGAAGTCCTTCCATCGACTCGCGGCTCGACGCCTCTTTATCCTTCGCCGTATTCAAGTAGTGCGTCTCCAACGACATCGTTCCGTCGTAGTCATTCTTCAGCAGCGCTCGAAATTGTTCCACATAGTCGATCTTTCCCGCGCCAATCGGCATCCACACCGCTTCCCCGCCCTTCGGATTTGGTGCCGCATCTTTCAGGTGCATGTGCCACACGCGTTTTTTGTCCAGTGCATCGTATCCGTCCGGATACGGCTTCAATTCGCCCGCCGCATACGCGTTCCCCGGATCCCAGTTCAATCCCAGCGCTGGTGAATTCACTGCCTTCACCATCGCGGCGCCCTCGACTCCTGTCGCCACGTTGCACGAAAACTCGTTCTCCAGCACCAGACGAATTTCCTCGCGCCGCGCGATTACCGCCGCTTTGCTCAGCTCCTGCGCCACGCGGTCGAAAACCGTCGCGGGCTCCGCGACGCGCAGAAACGCAAAAATCCGCACCTTGTCCGTTCCAAAATCCGTCGCGCGCGCAATGGACTTCTCTAGAATCTCGCCTTGGCGGTCAAACTCGCTCTGTAGCGGATCCTTTTTCCCTTCGTTGAACTTCGACGTCGTCCCCGGCAGCAACGTCTTCAAATACGGCGAGTCCACCACCGACACGCGCATCCCGTGCTTCGCCAGCAGTTCTTGCGCGTGCTTCACTTCCTCGGGCTTTAGATCAGTCACATATTTGTTCCACAGAAATCGCAGCTCTACCCAGCCCAGCCCGTAATACTTCGCCCATATCAGTGCCTTTTCAAAATCCTGCGTCACTTCGTCGGTAATCACGCCCAGCTTGAATTGGCTCAACTCCGCCGCCCTCACGGGAATCCCGCTCAGCATCACTGCCGCTGCGCCACCGGTTACAAACTCTCTTCGTTTCATAGCAGCCCATGGTAGTGGCCATCACAATCGGTCGTCAACCCGCCGCCGCTGTACTCAGCCGCCTCATTGACTCGCTCCGCAGTCCCGCCTACCATCGTTATCGCTCAAATCGCCTCCACCAACATGGGGAAACTACAATCAGAGGGGCAATCCGCAAAGTGAGGTTTCCGTGCAATCATTCCACTCGCGCTTTCTCACCATCTTGATCGTCTCCACAAATATCGGCCTCTCCGCGATCCCTGCTGCCGGGCAGTCGCTCAACTATCCCGTCACGCGCAAGTCCGATCAGGTGGACGACTACCACGGCACCAAGGTCGCCGATCCCTATCGCTGGCTCGAGGACGACAACTCCGCGGAAACACTCGCGTGGGTCAAAGCCGAAAACGAAGTCACCTTCGCGTACCTCAACAAAATCCCCTACCGCGCTCAGCTCAAGCATCGCCTCGAAGAACTCTACAATTACGCCAAATATACTTCGCCCCTCCGCCGCGGCGACGCCTACTTCTTCTTCAAAAATGATGGCCTGCAAAACCAGAACGTCCTCTACACTCAGAACGGCCTCGACGCCGCACCCGAAATGCTGCTCGATCCCAACAAGTTTTCCGTCGACGGCACCTCGCGCCTCGGTATTTTCGACATTTCCAAAGATGGTCGTTACATCGCCTACGGCATTTCCACCGGAGGCTCCGATTGGCAGGAAATCCACGTCATGGAAATCGCTTCCCGCAGAGTTCTTCCCGATACTTTAAAGTGGGTCAAAGCTTCCAACGTCGGCTGGTCCGGCAACGGTTTTTTCTATAGCCGCTACCCTGCGCCCGATTCGGCGCACGAACTCTCTTCCAAAAATATTTTCCATACCGTCTATTTCCATCGCGTCGGCACTTCGCAAGCCGAAGACGAACTCGTCTATGAAGATAAGGCTAATCCTGAACGCTTTCATTTTGTGGGCACCACGGAAGACGAGCGCTTCGCAATCCTCAGCGTCTCTGACCGCGGCAAGGGCAAGCGCGGCAATGCCATCTACTATCGCGACCTGTCCAAATCCGAGAAAACTTTCAGCCCCGTGGTCTCCGAAATCACCGATGATTCCTACAATGTTGTCGACAATATCGGCGGCAAACTCCTGATTCAAACCGATCACCAGGCTCCCAACAACCATTTGTTGCTGTTTGATCCCGCTGGCGCCACTTGGACTGAAGTTGTCCCGGAAAAGCCCGACGTCCTCGAACAAGCCAGCGTTGCCGGCGGCAAAATTTTCGTCACCTATCTGAAAGATGTCGCCAGCCAGGTCTACGTTTTGAGCCTCGATGGCAAACAGGAAAGCGTTGTTCATCTTCCCGGCGCCGGAACCACTTCCGATTTTCAGGGCAATTCCAAGGACTCTTTCGTTTTCTATTCCTTCACTTCGCCCAACTATCCGCCGACCATCTTCCGCTACGACATTCCCGCCAACACCGCCAAGGTTTATCGCGCCCCGCAAATTCCTGGTTTCAATCCCGATAACTACGAAACCAAGCCCGTCTTCTACCAAAGCAAAGACGGCACTCGCGTCCCCATGTTCCTTTCCTACAAGAAAGGCCTTCAGCTCAACGGCAAGAATCCGACCCTTCTTTACGGTTACGGCGGCTTCAACATCACCACCTCTCCCGTTTACCGCCCGCTCGTTCTAGCGCTTCTCGAACAAGGCTTCGTCTTTGCTTCCGCAAACATTCGCGGCGGCGGTGAATATGGCGAAAAGTGGCACGAAGCCGGCATCAAATTGCACAAGCAGAATGTCTTTGATGACTTCATCGCCGCTGCCGAATGGCTGATCGCCAACAAGTACACTTCTTCCGAGCATCTCGCCATCAACGGCGGCTCCAACGGCGGCCTTCTCGTTGGCGCGGTGATGAACCAGCGCCCCGAACTCTTCCACGTCGCGATTCCTCAAGTTGGCGTCATGGACATGCTGCGCTTCCAGAAATTCACCATTGGCTGGAACTGGATCGCCGATTACGGCTCCAGCGATAATCCCGATGAGTTCAAGGCACTCTACGCCTACTCACCCATCCACAACATTCGCCCGGGCGCGAAATATCCTGCCACGCTCATCACTACCGCCGACCACGACGATCGCGTAGTTCCCGCGCACTCTTTCAAATACGCCGCCACGCTGCAGGCCCTCGCCAGCCACGACAATCCTGTCCTCATTCGCATCGACACCAAGTCCGGCCACGGTGCCAGCAGCACCACCAAAGCCATCGAAACCACCGCCGACATCTACTCGTTCCTCTTCTACAATCTAAACGTCACCCCGAAATACTAGCGTTGGAGTGCGGCGCCTGGCCGCCGCTCTTCGACCCAATGCGCACACACGGGCTGCAAAAAGCAGCCCACCCTCGCAGGGATAACGCGCCGTTTTAGCTGGCCTTGCGGAAACGCTTGAAACCCAAGCCCAACAGGCCAAGGCCAAGCAAGGAAAGCGTGGCAGGTTCAGGAGTATTCGTCGGACTACTCTCGGTAATCGTTCCTTGGAGTCCGGTACCTAGAAAGCAGTACGTGCAGCCTGCGGAGCCTGTGCCCACCTCGAAGGTAATGGAATCGCCCGGATTCAGAGCTTCTATCAAACTGAAGGTGTCGTCCTGGCCGTAGCTTGCGATCGTGCCGCTCCAAACGACAGTGCCGTTGTCCAAGACAGACACCGGATGCGAATTCCCGTGCGTGTCAACGCCAAGAAAGTTCCCATTGATGTCGTAGGAGCCGGTCGAGGGCGCGGTAAAAATGACTGAAACGCTGCCGCTCTCAGGGTCAAGCCACAGATAGTTATTGGGCAACGTAACCGTGGAGAAAACTACCGGGCTGCCCGTGACATTTTGCGCGATCAGTAGGGAGTTAGGTACAGGCTTGCCAGTCCACCAACCCGGCAGACCCGTGCCGTTAACACTGCTGGATCCTTGGGCACTCGTGAATGGAGTTCCGTTGTAGTCGTAGGTCCATACCCCATTCGGGTTACTGCTTGAGGAGAATTCACTGACCAAATTATAGGTCGAGTCCGCGCGTGCACTGGGGGTCTCAATGGACACAAAAAGTACTGCAACGAAAAACCACCAGGATTTCCTCATAATTCTAAAGCCTCCTCTCAAATCTTCAGAAAGGGCCTATCTGAACACCCGAGACAAACGGGGGTTTAGGTTGTGCGATTCTATGCTCCCATCGTTCGGAGTCAAGTATAAAATCGAGTACTAGACGTACCGAAGGTTGAGTCTTTCCCAATAGGCGGTGCCGGGCCAGGTAGCCCGGACACAAAATGCAGGTCCAATTTTGCGTTGTGGGTGCCCACCCTCGGTTTTTTGAGGGTGGGCTCTTGGGTCTTGGCCTGTGGACGTGTCCCGCTTGGGTTCTCAGGCAAGTCCGTTACGGTTGACGATTCTCGTCATTCACTTTAGCCGCAGTTCCCACTCTGAATTGCCAGCCTGTGGTTTCCACGTACCGGAGTTCCTGAGCATTCTTGACGACAACACCTGAGAAAGTCAGGCCATTCTCATGCGTGAACGTAAATGTGCAGTGAGGGTCCACTTTGTAAGTGAATGCGTACCCGTCAGTATTCACAGTGACGGTCCCGTCGTCGCCGCGCACGGCCTCAAAAGAGACGGTACCTTGTCCCTTGCCATTGAAGTTCATCCGTGCGACGACGTAAAAATTGGGGCCATTTGGATCGTGCCAGTTATCTTGGGTGCCGTAAGCACCTGTGAGTGTCGCATTGGAGCAGCTTGCGGGAGTTCCACTTCCCATTACTTCCTCTGCGCCGGACTGTTGCGTCTTGCTTGCCGTCGTCTGCCCAAACATCGGTGCCGCCACCACACCTGCCAACAAGATCGCTACTGTCAATTTGTGCTTCATCTGCGTCTCCTTTTTTTTGAACGTGAACCTTCCCGCTCTTGGCGCACACTACTGGCAGGATATTTCCTGTTCAAGCGACAACACGCGACAAGGTGTCAATCACTACTCTTGTCGCTCCTTGTCGCCTGCTCCTCGGTTCCGTGAAATTTATAACTGTTCGTCTTATAAGCAAGGGTCCTAATAGGTTACCCTTTGGCGCGTGGCCGACAGAATGGTGGATGAAGCGACGCTGGGTCGACCGGGTGGCCCGGACATAAAATGCGGGTCCAATTTTGCGTTGTGGGTGCCCACCCTCGCTTTTTGAGGTGGGCTCTTGGGTCCTCGCCTGCCGACCTCATTCTGACAGCGCGTTCGAATACTATCCTTATTAAATACTATTTGACAGTTGATAAATTAGGTGCTATCGTGGGCTGTGATCACTCGGGCTCGTTCCTTCTGCGCCCCGCCCCCCTCACTCTCTTCCTGCTCGTCCGCAAATCTCCACTAACTCCTGCCGATGCACATACATCCACACTCGCGCGCCCACATCCCCTTTCCTTTGATATACATCCGCAAAACTTCCGGGGGTGGGGGTACGCTGGTCGCTGGGCTCCGGTCGCTGGCCATTCTCCCCTAAGTCCTTTGTTTCCCCTTGATACGAGCCATTCTCTTGCAACTCCTTTGTTTCCCCTACATACACGGATAGCGGAGGTAATGGGGGGGGTATCAACTGAGTTACGTTCATGTTTTTACTTTAATATGTCGGCGCGCCGACATTCCCGGGAAGTACGAGACCTTGCTCTCATCTTACCGGCGCATCCAGTTTTTCCTGAGTTATCCGTGAACTACCAGCGCATCAACCGCAAAAGCGGTGGCCAGCCGCCAGGCTACAAAATGTCGGCGCGCCGACATTTTGCTCTTTCCTTACTTAAAACTGCCCTGCTAACGCCGCACCACCAGTGTGCTGGCGATCATGTCGTGCAACGCCTGCTTCCGCTGTGTGAATCCCGCCAGGATGTACCCGATTCCGAGTGGGATCAGTCCGCTGACAATTTTCGCAAAGAAGCGCCCTGTGGCGTGCATGAAGGAAATCCTCTGGCCGTTCAGATCAGTCACATAAATGCTCAACACGCGCTTCCCCGGCGTCGCTTGCCAATCGCAACTCTCGAAGTACGCGTGATAAAGCCACGACAGCAGTATCGAGATAGCCGCGAACGTCAGGATCAAAGTCATGATTCCCATAATCGCGCCTGGATCGGGCTCCCCACCGCGACTCGTCGCGATCGTTTGGATATGCGCGATAAGTCCCGTAGCAAGCGCCATGGGAATGAAGATCAAACACAAACCCACGCTCATCAACAGATTGTCAATCAGGTAAGCGACAAATCGCAGCCAGAAACCAGCGTAAATCACGGTGCCGCTCGCAGTGCTGAATCCCGCCACTCCCACATTCGCCGGTACCGGCAAGGTAACCGCCATGGCGCCTGGAGTTGGCGTTGCCAGTGCCGGCCGCGTCAGAGCCGTGCCGCACGTTGGGCAAAAAGCCGAATCCGTTGTCAGCGCAGAACCACACTTCGTACAGAACACGGTGCATACCCTCCGATCCTATTCACTTCTTACTTGGATGAACTCTTCTGCCGGCAACAACTCGCCGCTGCTTTACTCGCAACCCTCGCGGAGAAACGCATCCAACCGTCTTTGCGCTTCCGCGTTTCCCTTACGCGCCGCGGCCGTCAACAGAATCCTCGTCTGATCGCAGTTCTTCGTCACGCCTTCGCCGGTGCGATACAACTCTGCCAGCGAAACCTCCGCCTTGGCGTTTCCTTTCTCCACGGCAATCCACAACAGTTTCACGGCTTCCTGAAATCCGCCTTCGCGATCCCCGCTTTTCAGTATCTCCTGCGCTTGCGAATATTCCTGCTCTCCAGCCTCAAACTCCGGCTCGTTCCCAGTTTTTTGAGCCTGTGCCTTATTCGTCGCGGGGACGGATGAAGCCGGATTCTTCGGCTTCGCGGCCACATTGGCAGGATTCGCGGTCGCTGCGGCAGGCTGGTTGACTTGCTTTTTTGTTTCCGTTGATGAAGGAGCCGGATTCGTTTGCTTCAGCTCCGTTGTCGGCAATGAATTTTGAGCAGTGTCGGCAGGAGGCGACACGGAAGGTTGCGTGGACGGTGTCGTCTGCGGCGTCGGCGCGGGATTTGTCGAAACATCAGGAACCGAAGCAGTCTGCGCTCCCGCGCCGGATAACTTTGCGCCCAGCCAGATCAGCCCGTTGCCCAAGTCTCGATGGAAGACTACGCCTGCCGCGATCAGCGCGAGAAAAATCAAGATGCGAATCGCGAGCGAAACCGTGCTGGAATCTACTCGCGGCGGACGCGCCTCAAGAAGTCCGGGATCCCGCAATTCCGGCAATGGCTGAAACGCGGGAGGATCCTGAATGGATTCCTCAAACTGAGAAGAGAATCGCTCGGCAAAAGTGGGTGCTTCCGGCTGCGCTTCCTCGTACTCTTCCTCTTCCGGCGATTGCGAAGTGATTTCTTCCTGTACCCGAGAAACCGGCGGCGCGATCATCTCCTCCCTCGTCGGCATTTCTCTGACCTTTTCTTCTGTCCGCGGCATGGGAGTTGGTTCCTGGACGCGAGGAATCTCCATTCGCCTAAGATCAACACGTGGAAGCTCCACTTGCGGAGGTTCAATTGGCGGAGCAGGTTCAACTCGTGGAGGTTCGACGCTCACAGGCTCCACTCGCGGACGCTCAACAATTGGGCTTTCCACTCGCGGCGTTTCGGCTTGGGGAGTTTCCCTCGGAACCTTCTCAACCGCGGGAACCTTCGGAAGTGGAATTTCTAAGCGCGGCTTCACACCGCGAAGTTCGGCGCGCAATTCATCCAGTGTGTTCACTTCCCGGGTCGGTGCAATCAGCGGCTGTTCTGGTTCCGTTTCTTCTTCCGCCAGCCACACGCGCACTTGCTGCAGAAGTTGCGGCGAGACATTCGTGAATTTCAAGCCGGCGACGTGTCCTTCTTCTTCAACCCAAAGCACCTGGCAAGAGCCTTCAAATCGCGTGGACGCGTCGAGAGAAAAAGCGAAGGGAGTAGAGTCACCAATGCGCAAGGGCATCATCGCGCGCATCGCGAAGCCTTCTTCGCAGATGTCGCGCATCATGCCGCCATTGGCGGAGGCCAGCTCCACGTACACCAGGCTGGGAGGGCGCTTCCGGTTTTCCTTGCGGCGCTCGGTATCAAGCGTCATTCGTTTGCATTCTAACCTTAATTTGGCGAGTTCCGCATGCGGGAATATGGGTAGATGCCGAGGGTGCAATATTTTCGAGACGGCTAGGAACTTTCGCGCCGCAATTGACTCAGTGGCATTAGCGTTTGCGGGCCATTTTGTAGGCCATCAGCAGCAGGAGTTGGCGGTCGTGCTCTTCCATTTTGCCGAGCAAGGAACGCAAGCGGCCCAAAAATTGTCCCCACTTGCCAGAGAAACCCCAGTCGTCCGCGGCTTTTTTCTTGAGCACCGGCAATGGCGGCATTTGCGGAGGTTCTTCCCCTTCGTAAAAAAATTTATAGAGAGGAACTTCGAGGGCCAGGGCCATTTTTTGCAGCGTTTCGAGCGAGGGAATGGTGTGGCCATTTTCCACGCGCGATACGTAACACCGCTGCAAGCCGGTGCGCTCCTCAATGTCACCCTGCGAAAGATTTTTTTCCTTGCGCAGAGTCCGCAAACGTTCTCCGATCATTGCTCGTTTCTCCCTTACTGTTTCGCGTGGAGCCAAACGAAAGAGGGGACAGAATGGACACCAATCCGGTGGCTGCTCAGGGCGGGCGTTCCTTTTCATATAAAGCCACACACGGAAGGAGTCAAGGAAAACAACATTAGAGAACTCTTGGGACAATCGCGGCACCTTGCTAAATTTCGGCGCGGGCGAAAACGCAGCTTGGCTTAAACAAATCGATTTACCGGAGTGCCGCTTGCCGCAGCAAAATTCACTAACTCGCGCGGCAGATTCTGCATCGACGAGAAAGAAACGGTGATAGGATTTATGAGCTTTCACCCGCCCCGAACGCAAACCAGCGGAAAAGTTTATCTGCAAGCGAGGAGATCCAGCCATGCGGTGGACACCCGGCGGAACAAGTCAAGACGTGGAGGATCGGCGCGGTCAGGGCGGCGGGGGCTTTGGCGGCGGATTTGGCGGAGGTGGGATGCGCATAGGATTGGGAGGGGTGATCATCCTGTTTGTCCTGAGCCTGATCTTTAAGCAAAACTTCTTCGCGTTGCTCGGGGGAGGGGCAGGCCCTTCGACAGGATCGTCGGTAGCTTCTCAGCCAAATCCCGCGCGTGACGAGCAGGAAAAGCCGCTGGTGCAATTTGTTTCGTTCGTCCTGGACGACGCGCAGAGAACCTGGGACCAAGTGCTGCCGGCACAGGCCGGCACGCCCTATCGCCACGCGAAGCTGGTTTTATTTCGCGGCTACACGCAGTCGCCTTGCGGAGGCGCCGAGTCCGCCACGGGGCCGTTTTATTGCCCGGGTGACGAAAAGGTGTACATCGACCTGGGATTCTACGACGAGTTGAAACAACGCTTCGGAGCGCCCGGCGAATTTGCCCAAGCCTATGTGCTGGCGCATGAAATCGGGCATCACGTGCAGAAGTTAACGGGCATCGAGAGCAAGGTTCGCCAGTTGCAGCAGCGCAATCCGCAGGCCGGCAACCAACTGTCTGTGCGCATGGAGCTTCAGGCGGATTGCCTGGCTGGAGTGTGGGCGCACTCCACGCAGCAGCGCGGACTGCTGGACCCGGGCGATGTGAAATCGGCGTTGGGCGCAGCATCGGCTGTTGGCGATGATCATATCCAGAAGATGATGCGGGGCAGCGTGCAGCCGGAAACGTTCACGCATGGAAGTTCGGAGCAACGAATGAGTTGGTTCCAGAAGGGGATGGATAGCGGGTCGATCGCCGCTTGCAATACCTTCGCGAACTAATCGCGGCTTGGCGAGATCTTTGAGTGGTCTGCCATGGCGCAAGATACCAAGGAAAAGCAGATTCCTCACTCCGCGGACTCCGTTCGGAATGACAAAATTGGGAGTTTTGCAGTGCCTATGAATCCGGGTTTTGCATTTGCGCCCGGAATCTATCCCGTAGCCACAGAGTTGAGGTTTTCACAAAAGTCGCGCAGCTTCGTTTCTAGCGCGAGGTTCCCGGCGCCTTCGGCACGTCGATTTTTTCAGTGACTTCCTTGCCCTTCTTCGGGTCAAACCAGGAATCCTGCGTCACCAGTGTCGTCTGCGTTGGCAAGGCCAGAACCGCGCCGGACTTTTCGAGCACCGTCATTACCTGCAAAAGCAGATCCTCCTGGCTGGCGAGATAAGCGACGTAATCGGTTTCCAGGATGTAGCAGAACAACTCGATCTCGATGGCATAGTCACCGAAGCGCAAGAGCCGCACACGAGCCGAGGAATCTTCGACCTTAGGGTCGTCGAGCAGAAGACGGCGAATTTCTTCCAGGATATCGCGGACGTGATCGGGAGCCAGATCATAACGAAGGCGGATGGTCTGCTGGCAAAGGAACTTGTCGCGAAAGCGCAGATTCTCAACGGAGACGGAGGCCATGATGCCGTTGGGGATGGAAAGCAGGGTGCGTTCGCCGGTACGCAGACGTGTGGAACGCAGGCCGATGTCTTCGACGACACCGGTTTGATTGTTAACTTTGCAGACGTCGCCCACCAGGATCACTTTGTCGAACAACACAGATACGCCGCCAAAAACGTTTTCAAAGGTTTTCTGCGCCCCAAGACCGAGAGCGAGAGTGCCGATTCCCACACCAGCCAAAGCGGTGGTGACGTCGAAACCCAGACTGTGCAATACCAGCAGTGTGACGAATACAAAGATGACCACTTCGACGAAACGGCGCACCAGGGAAACAATCGAGCGCTCCGCTGCACGGCCGCGAAGAGCCAGATTTGCGCCAATTCGCGCGGACAGAAAGCGAGTTAACCGAATCAAGATCCAGTAAAAAGCTATGGATAAAAAGACGACGAGGACGCGACGGTAATAAAGCCGATAAAGAAGCGAAGTGCCGATGTATCCGACAAAATAAAAGTGAAACATCGCCGCGAATGCGAGCGTGCCTGGTCCAATGCTCTGGAAGGCGGCAGGCGGCAACGGAGGCATGCGACGAGCCTTCCGCCAGTACTTGAGGCCCAGCTCGATGAAAAGCGTAACGGCGCGGCCCAAAGCCAGCGCCACTGGAATGAATAACAAAATGGCGATCCACTGCCAGTAAGGCATGGACAGCAGGCGATGGGTAACTAGGGTTTTGGGAATTTTCTTTTCGAAATCCGGAAACTGCAAGGAATCGTAGTATTCAGGGACCTGGTCGAGGGTCTGGCGGGAAAAGAGCCAAATTTTGCGGCCTTGCTCGTCTTCGCGGCGGAGCAGCATTATCGGGAACGGCTGGACGCCTCCAAAAACGCCGGTAATTTGTTCCTGGTCGGGAGGCAGACCATCGTCGAGGTGGCCAAGTGGGTCGCGGCTGACGATATCCAGCGCGCCAGCAAATTTCTGGTTGAGGATCGTCAGCAAACGGTTGACGAGTTCTTCTTCCTCTTGCTCTGGCTCGTGCCGTTGCCGCGGCGAGGTTTCAAAATATTGCTCCGCGATATTGTACTTTTCGTCCTGCGCCGCCTTGATGAAACCGAGGATGCAACCACGTGGGTTGTCGCGACCCAGCGCATCCGGGGGCGGTGCAGGTTGTGCGGACGCGGCGGCTGCCGGTGGAGAGGACAAACCCGGAATCTGCGGCGAGGCGAACGCAACCTGCACGCCGAACCAGGAGAGAATGTTTAGAAGCAAGAAGACGCGAAGACGCATGGAGGCCACTCCAAACGGAGAATACATTGTAACGGTTACGGCAAATGGGCGACAGGACTGGGCGGGCTGGGGGCGGAACCAAGGTGTTCGTGATGCTGGCGAAGCAAAAACTGATCGGTCATGCCGGCAATGTAATCGCAAACGATGACATGACGCGAATTGGTGCGGGTCATATCTTCAAAGGACTCGGGCATAGAGCGCGGCTGCTTCAGATAGAAGGCAAAGAGCTCTTCGAGGCAATGGATGGAGCGCTCGCAGTCTTCGGTAATCATCGGATGGTTGTAAATGTGGGAGAACAAGAATTGCTTGAGTTGAGCGTTCTGTTGACGCCCGGCGTCGCTGAAGCGGCCCAGACGTTGGGGAGCATGGCGAATGTCATCGACCGAACGGACGCCAGCTTGATCGACGAGGCGCTCGGTATTGGTGATCAAATCGCTTACGAGCAAATCGACGACCTGGCGCAGCGCGTCGTTGAACTTGAGTTGCGTTCTGGCGTGAGGATGCGAGGCTTCGACCTTGAGATAGATCTCACCGAAGAATGGGACCTGGTGGCAAAGAACGTCGAGATTCAGAAGATTGGCTTCGAGCGCGTCGTCGAGATCCGCCGTGTTATAGGCGATTTCGTCGACCCAATCGATCAGCTGGGATTCCAGAGGGGGACGCAGATCCAGAAGGTATTCAGAGAGCTCCGGAGCTTCGGCAAGCGTGTAATCGTGAGAGTGCTTGACGATGCCTTCGCGAACTTCAAACGTGAGATTCAGTCCGCTGAAGTCGAGATAGCGGTGCTCGAACTGCTCGACGATGCGCAACGCGTGCAGGTTGTGGTTAAAGTGTTCGCCATAGCGCTGCATCAGCTGGTTCAGTTTTGTTTCCCCGGAATGACCAAACGGCGGGTGGCCGATGTCATGAGCCAGCGCCAGAGTCTCCACCAGATCCGTGTTCAGACTGAGGGCTGCGGCGACGGTGCGGGCGATCTGTGCCACCTCCAGAGTATGCGTCAGGCGATTGCGGAAGTGGTCGGAAAAACGTGTGGTGAAAACCTGCGTTTTGGCTTCGAGGCGTCGAAACGCGCGGGAATGCACGATGCGGTCGCGATCGCGCGCATACTCGCTGCGGTAAGGATGTAGCGATTCAGGAAAGCGACGGCCGCGGGAAGCAGCCGCATGCATCGCCCAAGGCGCGGTTGCTTGAGGGTTTTCGATGGCAAAAACCTCCCGCAGCAAAAGTGGAGGAGGGCGAGCGCGTCAGGATTTCGGGGAAACGATCTGAAGCCCGCGGTCTGCTTCGTCCACAATTGCCGAATTCGGATATTCCTTCTTCAACTGCTCGTAAATGTTGGTGGCTTCCTTGGGATCGCTGGTGCGCAGAAGGCCAGCGAGCTCCAGAAGGACCAGGGGCTTGGGAACGAGGACAGCGCCGGTGGTGGAAAGCGCGCGCAGCAGGCGTATGGCATCGTCATTTTTCCCGGAGCGTTCGGCGATGAGAGCCTTCTGGTATTGCGCCAGCGCGGCGAGCTCTTTATCTGAACCGGCATCCAAGCGGTTCAACTCTTCGGAAGCCTGGTTGAGCTTGTCGAGATCCATCAGGCACAGCGCGGAATAATAGCGGCCCAATTTGCCTGCTTTGGTGCCGGGAAACTTGTTGGCGACGGCCGTGAACTTGACCTGAGCGTCTGTTTCGCGCTGGATCGAATCCGAGTAGGTGGGCTCGCCCGGAATTGGTGGCTGCCCGGGAACAGCGAGAGGCGCGTTGAAAATCCGCATGCCTTCGTCGAGCTGGGCTTGCGCCTGATTATTCTGGCGGTCGGAATAAAATTTCCAGCCCAGGTATCCGGAGGCCAGCACAATCGCGACGATCAGTGCGATGGAAGCGATGCGGGTGTGTGAAAGAACGGCCTCGGCGCCGTGTTCGAAGGTCTCCCGGACTTTGTCGTGTTTCAGCTCTTTGCGCGAAATATGTTCAGACACTAGCGCTCTCCTGCATGAATTAGAAACTCCTATCGTAGCACAGCTGACCGGGAGACGCGGTGCGCCAGCCGCCAAGTGACGTTTGCCGCAAACGATGCAGCGGAACGCGTGGCAGAGAGCCTCCAGCGTGCTAACTTTGTGGGTATGCAGACCGCGTGCACTCATTGCGGGCAGCAGCATTTGCTGAACGATACGGTGGTGGCGAAATATGCCAAGGTGCAATTTCGCTGCACCAGATGCGGGCAGGTGACGGTGGTAACGATCAAGCGCCGCGCGGATCAGACAGTGGTGATTTCACCGATGCCATCATTCGCCAGAAGCGACGCCGCTACCGCAACGCTGAAGTTGCCTCCTGCCGCCGAGGGCCTGCAATTGCCGGCCAAGGCGGATGTAGTGCTTACGGTTACGGATGGACCGGAAAAAGGAAAGACGTTTACGATGCTGGAGCCGCGCCTGGTGATTGGCCGAATCGGCTCGGACCTGCCCTTGAGCGATCCGGAAGTCTCGCGGCATCACTGTTTGCTGGAAGTGCGCGACCGATTCGTCAACCTGAAGGATCTGGACTCGACGAATGGCACTTTTTTCGGAGAAGAGCGCGTGCGCGCCGCGGTGCTGCAGGATGGCGCGTCGTTCCGCCTGGGAACCACGACGATATTGGTGAAGCTGCGCGCCAAGCCCGCAAGTAAGCCTGCCGAGAATTGAGATAATCCCACAACAGTGGTAGCGTCCTGCGGAGAGATGAATCGCCTGACTGTCTGCATTGTGGCGCAAAACGAAGAGAGAAATCTCGCGCGGGTCTTGAAATCCGCTCAGGGGATCGCCGACGAAACTGTAGTCGTGGATGGTGGAAGCGTGGATCGCACGCCGGAAATCGCGCGGGAATTCGGCGCCAAAGTGTATGAGCGCGCGTTTACCAATCATGCCGACCAGAAGAATTACGCCGCTTCCCTTTCCTCGAACGACTGGATTTTCCTGCTGGATGCGGACGAAGAAATCAGCGAAGAGTTGAGGGAATCGCTGCAACGGTGGAAGGAATCGGTTGCGAAGTTTTCCGTGTACGAGATGGCGCGACTTACCTGGTATCTGGGCGCGTGGATCCACCATTCGCGCTGGTATCCGGATTGGCAGCGCCGCGTCTACCGGCGCGACCGGGCGAGCTTTTCAGGAGCGATTCATTCCGCGCTGCGCTTTGAGGGGGCTACAGGGAAACTGCGCGGCGATCTGCTGCATTACACCATTCGTACGTTCGCGGAGCACGAGGCGAAACTGGATAAGTACACCACCGCCATCGCGCGGGAAATGTTTGACGAAGGGCGACGAAACTGGCGAGGCGCGATGTGGTTGGCTACGCCTTGGAGCTGGATTCACCATTTTTTTCTGGGCGGCGGGTTCATGGATGGATACCGTGGAGCGCTGATTGCGCAGATGGCGGCGCGCGGTGTGCGGCTGAAGTTCGCGAAATTGGGGAAACTGGTGGAAGCGGAGAAGAGCGGAAAAGCGGGTGGGGAATGATACCGCTGATTGTTGACCTGGAGATGGAGTGGCGCGGTGGGCAGAACCAGGCGCTATTGCTGTTGAAAGGATTGTACGAGCGAGGGCACGCCGCGGAACTGGTGGCGGCAAAAGGGTCTTCGCTGGGCCATCGGGCGCGGAAGGCCAATATTTACGTACACCACGTCAGCCGCGGAATGCTGCAGCTGCGCGCGGCATCCAAGATTCGCAGCATTCTGAGCGATGGAAGAATTGAGCTGGTGCACGCCAACGAGGCACATGCGGTTACGGCAGCGTGGCTGGCAGGGGCGCCGCGCAAAGTACCGTTCGTGATTTCCCGCCGCGTCGGCTATCCGCTGGGACAAAGTTGGATTGCGCAGAAAAGATATCGCGCGGCAAGCTGCATCGTTGCGAATTCGCAGTGGGTTGCGGATCAGGCGGCCGCGTCGGGCGCGCAAAGAGACAAGCTGCGCGTGGCGTATGAGGGCGTAGTGATTCCGGAACGCACGTCGCCCGAAATGCGCATGGCCGCCCGGCATCGTTGGGGCGTCGCCGGCGACGCTCCTTTATTGGGGTGCGCCGGAGTGTTGCTGCCTGACAAGGGCCAGGAATGGTTGATACGCGCTTTAGTGGAAATCCGCAAAGAATTTCCTGGCGCTAGGCTGCTGCTGGCTGGCGACGGGCCGATGCGCAAAGAACTAGAGGCGCTGGCGAATACGCTAGGGCTGAGCGACGCAGTGATTTTCGCCGGCTTTGTGAAAGATGTGGAGAGTGTGTACGCGGCATTGGATGTGTTCCTGCTGCCGTCGTTTTTTGAGGCGTTGAACAATTCCCTGCTGGCGGCGATGGCCCACGCGATTCCCTCGATTGCATTTCGCCGTGGGGCGCTGGCGGAAATCATTGAAGATGGCAAGAGCGGGCTGATCGTGTCTGGTCCGGAGGTGCAAGAAATCTGTGAAGCAGTGGCGCGGATTTTGCGTGACCGCGACTTTGCCCGCAGGCTGGGGGAAGCGGGACGAACTCGGGTAATCGAGAATTTTTCCGCTGACAGCATGGTGGAGCGGATGGTGGAGATTTACGACGAGGTGCTGCGAGGACGCCCGGCAGTATAAAGTTTGGCTCCGTCGCTGAACCAAGCTGAAAAGTGAGTTAGCGACGCATCGGCTGTGGTATAAGTTCCCAAACCAGGTGTAGGTTTCGCGTTCGATTTATTTCATTCTCCGCGTCAATTCATGCGAAAGGAAAAAGAACCAGCGATGCGCTCAATCGTGAACGGCCTATTGGTGCTGGTGTTGCTTGCCCCAGTTGCCACGGCTCAAGACAAGAACCAGAAAGCGAAGCCTATCGATCTGTCGATCACCGCCGTAGGACGGCAACACCATCCGATTCACACAAAGAGCAAAGAGGCGCAGGAATTTTTCGATCAGGGCATCACGCTGATTTATGGATTCAACCACGAGGAAGCGGTGCGATCGTTTCAACGTGCCGCGGAACTTGATCCCAGTTCTCCTATGCCGCTGTGGGGCGTTGCGCTGGCGGTTGGTCCCAATTACAACTCGAATGTGGATGCGGAACGTGAAAAGTTAGCGTTCGAGACGATTCAGAAGGCGCAGCAACTCGCGAGCGCCAGCCCGCAGGTAGAAAAGGACTACGTAGCGGCGCTCGCGACGCGATACTCCGGCGACGCAAGTCCCGATTACAAGCAACTGTCGCGAAATTATGCGGCCGCCATGAAGGCACTTTCGGCGAAATATCCCGACGACTTGGATGCGGCGACCATGTACGCGGAGAGCTTGATGGATTTGAATCCCTGGAAGCTTTGGGGCGCCGACGGCAAGCCGGCCGAGAACACCCCGGAGATCGTCACGGTCCTGGAATCCGTGTTAGCGCGCAATCCTGATCACGCGGGAGCGAATCACTATTACATCCATGCCGTGGAAGCATCGCCGAATCCCGAGCGGGCGCTGCCGAGCGCTCATCGCCTGGACAGCATGGTTCCGCAGGCGGGTCACCTGGTGCACATGCCGGCGCACATTTACGAACGCACGGGTGATTTCGACCTGGCAGTGCGCAACAACACGGAGGCCGCAAAGGTTGATACCTCCTACGCGCAGAAAGCAGGACAGGTAGGAAGCATGTACGACCTGATGTACCACAGCCACAACGAGCACTTCGAAGCGATGGCGGCAAGCATGGAGGGAAACTATGCGCAAGCCAGGAAAGCGGCGGACAGCATGGTGGCGCGGTTGATGCCGCACGCAAAGATGATGCCCATGCTCGATGGCTTCATCATGGCGCCCATCTGGGTGGACGTGCGATTCGGGAAGTGGCAAGAAGTTCTGGCGCGGCCTGAGCCGATGAAAGAATTGGCTGGAACGCATGTAATGTGGAGGTATTCGCGAGCGCTGGCACTAGCGGCAAACGGCAAGACGGCAGAGGCGGAAAAGGAACGCGAACTATTTGTGGCAGAAGTCGGCGCGTTTCCTGCGGACGCAAACTTCGGCGAAATGAACAAAGCGAAAGATGTGTTGGGCGTAGCCTCGCACACCGTCGATGCGCGGATTGCGGCGGCCAAGGGCCAGAAGGACGGAGCCATCGAGCATTGGACAAAGGCGGTGGCTATTCAGGACACGCTGAACTACGACGAACCCGCCGACTGGTATTACCCGGTGCGCGAATCACTTGGTGCCGCGCTGCTTGCCGCGGGAAAAGCGCCCGAAGCGGAGGCTGTGTTTCGGGTGGACCTGCAGCAGAATCCACGCAATCCCCGTTCGCTCTACGGATTGATGCAGGCGTTGCAGGCGCAAGGCAATGCGTCGGATGCAGCGTGGGTGGAAGCGCAGTTTAATACCGCCTGGAAGAATGCCGACGCGAAGCTCAGCGTGGAAACGATGTAGAAGATGAGGAGACGGCCCCCAAAAGGGAAAGCGCCGAACGGTTTTTTTATCCGTACGGCGCTTTCTTGCGCTAGTAACTTCTTCCTTGAAGAATATTCCAGTGGTTCCCTCCCGTCCGCCTGCCTGGATTCGTCAAGCTAATTCGCAGATTCGACTACCCATCGCCCCTTGGGCTCGAGGAACTCCAGGCCAATCACGAAGCCGTCGCCACGGACTGGTTGACAGTAGGCCACTCGAGCTGCAGAACGAAACTCTCCGGTGCGCGAGGCGAGGACCAGCTGGGAATCCTTGTCCCAGCGGCGGACGCTGACGACGCGTGCCCCTTTGGCGCTAACGTTTTCGGTAAACGTCGACTCAGCACCGGGAACTTGCCGGTGTCCGTCGAGGACCACAGGAATCTCCATCGGAATGCGATTTTCCCGACGTGGAAGCGAGTGGTTATTCCTGGGAGGCATCATTTGCATGTCCTCACAGGCACGCGGCGATGCGCGTGATGGAATTCATAGAATTGGAATTGCCGCGGTGCTTCATGCGATAGAGCATGCGATCCGCGGCACCCAAAAGCTTTTCTGGCGTGTCGCCATCTTCCGGAAAAGCGGCGATGCCGGCGCTGACGGACAGGCCAGGATCTTCCGTTTCCGTGGAGAGGCGTTCCCGAATGCGAGAAGCAACGCGTGAAGCAATCTCTTTCGGAGCCTCAGGCAGAACCAGAGCGAATTCGTCTCCGCCATAGCGGGCGGGCGTATCGATAGCGCGCGAATGGCTGCGGAGAATTTTGCCGAGGCGAACCAGAGCGCGGCTGCCAACCAGATGGCCATATCGGTCGTTGATGGCTTTCAAGCCGTCCATGTCCAGAAGGACGACGCTGAAAGGGCGGCGCGTGCGGCGAGAACGGTCGAGCTCCGATTCGATGACAGCCAGAAGGCGGCGATAATTGGCCAGGCCGGTCAATGGATCGCTGACGGCCATGTTGCGAACCTGATCAAACAAACGAGCCTGATCGATTAAGGCTGCACTGAGCATGATTCCGTAGCTCGCCACTTTAGTAATCTCGGCAAGAAAGAACGGGCCGTCGAACAGCCGCCGAGAAAACAACGCAGCCACATGGCAAGCCACATTCAGCAGGGCTACGAGAAACAGCGAATAGTCGTAGAGGGACGCGTCGTCCTCAGCCTTCTTGGCGGCTTTGAACCGGCGATAGAAAAAATACGCTGCCAGCAGGAACAATCCACCGGGCAACAATTCCCACGGGCGAGACAGAAAATCTCCGGCCTTTGCCGCAGGAGTAGCAGGAGCGGCGATAAACGCAGCGCTGGTGACATACGCAGCGACAGCAACGACGAACAACGCACCGGCCGTCTCACGGCTGGGTTGGCGAGACGTGGGCAGGAATCGTTCGACGCCGAGTGCGGCGAGGAGAAGTACGGCGAGCAGGGTGCGACCGACCATCCAGCCCATGGGAACGCGGGAAAGGGCGACGGGGCCAGCATGCAGATAATCCGTGAGGCCGAAATAACCGATGGTCTCGATCATTCCGGAGAGAACGAAGCCAAACGCCAGAATGAGGGCGACGCGGTCGTGCGTGCCTCGGAAGCGTACCAGTGCATTGGCGGCGTAACAGAAGCAAAGCAGTGAGCCACCAACTTCAAGATACAGATAGGTGTTGGGAGAGCTTGAGATGTGGACTTGCCGGGCATAGAACACGGCGGCGAGGAACGCGACAGCCACAACAGCGTAGCCGAGAACGGGCAGCCTGCCACGATCCTTCCTGAGAAACCCCGTGATTGTCGCCCAATCGCCCAACATAGCCCCCAAATACCGAAGAAACCCAACAACAACGGGTAATTGCACGTGCAGGCCCTTTTTAGCAGGGAAAATGCGGACTATAAGTCACTGAAGGAAGGGAGCTTATTTCCGACTGTGTGACGAGGTGTCACACTTGAGACCGTGGCGAGACAGGGAATAGGACGAAAACCGTCTTATTTTGGGACAATATCATATGTGTATCCAGTTAGTTAGCATGGGTTTGGACAAGCCAATGCCCAAACGGGACACAGTCTCACAGTGAGACTGTCTCACGTTGGGATGACTCACGGTTTCAGGGCTTTGGCGCAGGCGGAGGCAGGTCGCGAGCTGCCACAGGGCTGGTGAAGGCTTGGCGCTTGTGGGTGCCGTCGCAGAAAGGAGAATTGGCGGAATGCCCGCAGCGGCAAAGGGTGATGGCGGTGCGGCCGCCGAGGCCAAACGCCTTGCCCTCTTGATCAACAATCTCAAAATCACCTTCTACGCGAAGGGGTCCGTTGCTGAAAATGGTTACTTTGGTACCCGCCATGAATTCCTCCGTTGAATAGCTGCGAGACGAGAAGCTCTAACACGATAACCAGAGACACGAGGAAAGACAAGAAACCTCGGGCATAGAAACGTCACAAAATGAGGCTGGCACAAAAGACCAGCGCATTTAAGAATAGAAACGTGAGCATGGATTCCGCGAGGTCAGTAGCGCGGCACCGTGGGATCGACTTCTGTGGACCAGGAGAGGATGCCGCCGCGGAGATTCAAGACCTTGCGGAAACCGGCCTTGCGCAGGAAATCAACGGCTTGCGCGGAACGCTTGCCACTGCGGCAATGCGCGACAATCTCGTGAGAAGAATCGAGTTCATGAACGCGGCGAGGCAGCTCGCCCAAGGGAATCAGGTGGCCTTTGAGGTTGCAAATCTGATATTCGTGGGGTTCGCGGACGTCGAGGATGAACAGCTCATCGCCCTGATCGAAGCGCTGTTTCAATTCGCGAGCGGTAATTTCCGGAACGTTCAGATCCATGTCCGGCTCTTCTTCGCCGCGGATACCGCAGAACTCTTCGTAATCGATGAGCTTGTGAATGATGGGATGCGAGCCGCACATCGGGCAGTGGGAATTCTTGCGCAGCTTCAGCTCGCGAAATTTTGGCGCCAGCGCATCGAACAGGAGCAAGCGGCCTACCAGCGGCTCGCCGCGACCAATCAGCAGCTTGATGGTCTCCATCGCTTGTAGTGATCCGATAATCCCAGGCAGGACGCCAAACACGCCTCCTTCGGCGCAGGAAGGAACCAGGCCCGGTGGAGGCGGCTCTGGATAGAGGCAGCGGTAACAGGGGCCGTCGGGCATGCCAAAGATCGTGACTTGGCCTTCGAAACGGAAAATCGAGCCGTAAACATTCGGCTTGCCGAGCAGGATGCAGGCATCATTTACAAGATAACGCGTGGGGAAATTATCGGTGCCGTCTACGATGACGTCGTAATCTTGAAAAAGTTCCAGCGCGTTCTGGCTGGTCAGTTTTGTTTCGTGGGTGGTGATGCGCACATCGGGATTCAGATTTGTGAGCCGGGCACAGGCCGCCTGGGTTTTTGGTTTGCCGACGTCGGTGGTTCCGAAGGTTACCTGGCGCTGCAGATTGGTGAAGTCCACAACATCAAAATCGACCAGCCCAATATTTCCAACGCCAGCGGCGGTAAGGTACAAGCCTAATGGCGCACCCAAACCACCGGTACCGATCAGAAGCACTTTGGCAGCTTTGAGCTTGAGCTGACCTTCCATGCCGACTTCCGGCATGATCAGGTGGCGGCTATAGCGTAGAATCTCTTCGTTGGTGAGGCTGGCTGCTGCGGAATGGCCGATGGCGGGCCGAGTTTTTGTCGACATGATGACCTGTATCCCTGGTTCCATCTTACGCGGAGTCTGAACCAGAGGAAAGAAACGGCGGCGGCGCAGTTGTCGCGCGCAATCAGGGTCGCAATGCCGAGTGCCGGCCGCTTTACAGAGTCCGCTGGTATCGCTTACTCTGAGAACCTATGTGGAATGTCGAAGAACGTTTTGAGAAGAAAGCCATGGATAGCCTGGCCGCGCTGGGCTTCACCGTGGGGAGCACGCGCGGAGTGGTGCGCGTTGAGAAGTACGGATGCGGCGCGGAGTTCCGGCAAGATCCCGACGGGCATTTCCGCATGACGGTGCTGCCGACCATCATGTTGAACGGGAAGTTCACGCGATTGTGGGATGCCGGGTATCAGAAATTTCTTTTGACCGATGACGGCATCAAGATCCCGGCGTTGGCGACGCATCTGGAATGTTTGCGAAAGTTTAATGAAGAGTTGCGGACGGCTCTGGGCGTGCCGACATTTTACAATGAGGCGCTCGGTTCGGTGAGCCAGTTGAGCGTGTACGATCGAGTGAAGGGCCGTCCCGGCGACGTGCCCGACAAGACGGTGGGCTGCCACGCTCCCACCGGCGATCACTAAGGCCGCAAGAAATCATTTCCAAAACAGACTCAGCAGAGAAAGCCGCGGCTATTATAGTTTTCGCTGCGCTTCGTGGAGTTGTCTGCGGAACTGTGCCGCATCGACGCGGTGCTTCGCCGCTTTGTGATTGCCGATGAAGACAACAGGAATATCCCAGCCATATTTCTGGGCCAATTCGGCATCCAAATCGATATTCACTTCGCGCAATGCAGCGTGGAATTCGCGAAGCAATGGAGCGATGGCGGCTTTGGCTTCGTCGCACAGGTGGCAGCCGGGCCGCGTGTACAGCGTAACTTCGACAGAGCCTGCATTGGCGAGTCGCGCAGTTTCCGAGGCAATGCTCATGGTTTGAGCACAGGGGAAAGAACTTGCATCAACACCTCCCGGAAGGGCAGTCTGATTGTATGCCGCCCGGCAAGCGAATCGAAAGCTCGATGCGGATCTACATTTTGCGGAAGAGAGGGATGAATGGGACGCGCCGTAGGTTTCATGGACGATTTGTTTTTCCAGATGAAAGTAGCGGAGACCGCGAAGCATGTGGGAGTGGAGTTTAAGGTTGCGTCAACGAGCGAAGCATTAATGGGACTGCTGGACGCGCCGACGAAGTTGGTGATCGTTGACTTGAATGCCAAAAACCAGCCGCTGACGGCTCTTCAGCAGGTGCGCGGTGCGCAGAAGGACTTGCGGGTGGTGGCATTTTTGTCGCACGTGCAAACGGAACTGGCGGCGCAAGCGCGGGCGGCGGGATGTTCGGAGGTGATGCCGCGATCGGCGTTCACGCAGAACCTGGCGGCAATTTTGCAGCTAGCGAAGGATTGAGAGGATCGATTTGCGAATCAGGTTGGATGGACGATGGTGGCCGTTGGGGGTTCTTGGATTGGCGTTGAGTCTCTTCGTTTCTTCGGCGTGTCGCGCACAAGCCGAAGCGAAGGAAGACCCTGCGGCGGTGTTGCGCGCGGTGATGATTGCGGCTTGCGCGCAGAACAGCACGGATTTTTCTCGAACGTTAACCACGCGCAATGCGGATGCGTTCGTGCACCTGACTCCGGCGGCACGGGTTACGTTGCTGAAGCGTTTCGTGCTGCTCGACAAAGCCGGCACTCCCAAATCCACTGAGAATTCCTCAGGCCATATCGTTGTCCAGTGCGCCACCGCGGAGATCACCACGGAAATGGTGATCGGCAAGGCCGAAGTGCTCGACAACCTCGCTTATGTGCCTTTGACGGTGCAAGACGCTTCCGATACCTCCGGCGACAGCGCTCATCAGATCATCATCGGAATGGTGCGGGAAAACGGACAATGGAAATTGCTATCGCTGGGCTTGCTGATGCTGGACCTGCAAACTCTGGGCGAAGAGTGGGATCGCGCGGAAATTAAAGTGAACGAACAAGCCGCGATTGCGGATCTGAAGAAACTGATCGACGCGGTGGAAACGTATCGCAAGACGTACACGCGGCTGCCGGAATCGCTTGCCATGTTGGGGCCCGCACCTCAGGGACAGACCAAGAGTGATAAGGCTGGACTCGTGGAACCGGAACTGGCCGAGGGGAAGAAGGACGGCTACCTGTTCCGTTATGTGATCGTGGGCGCAAATACTTCTGGAGCGCCGGCGAAATATGAAATTGCGGTGATGCCCGCGGAGTATGGAAGGAGCGGCCTGCGCTCATTTTTCTATGATTTGAATGGCGTGACGCACACCGCAGATCACCATGGAGCGGTGGGAAGTTCGGTTGATCCGAAATTGGAGTGAAGCTGCTGCTGAGCCCTTCAGGGCGTTGTTTTGATCGTCGGGTAGGTGATGCCCAACTGTTCCAGATACGATTTGTAGCGCGTTGGGTCGTAGTAGAACTTCTTTAGCTCCGGAATAAACTTTTCCATTTTTTCACGGTTCATTTCTATGGCCGGCTTGTCGTCCGGCGCGAGAAAAGATTCATAGTGGACATCTTTGGTTTGCACTTTGTGGAAATAGTCCCACGCAGCTTCCACAAGCGCTGGCTGCAGCAGGAAATCCAGCGCCGTCATGGCCTGAACTTTTGCGCCCGCAGTTGATCCTTTGTGTGCGATCGGTGTGGCCATGGCCACGCCGTCGACCCAACTGTGGCCAGGAAGATGCGGAATGTTCGCGGGATACATCAGGTAAGTCATCGGCACGTTCCACGAGATGTCGCCGACGTCGTCGGAGCCTCCGCCCTTGGCATCCTTCACCGGCTCTTTCAGCGGTTCCACTTTCAGCTTTAAGCCTTCCACTTTTTCGCCGATTTCCTTTTGCAGCGCTTTGGCAAGTTGCTGGTCGGCATCGCTCCAAGTAGGCATGCCGACCGCCTCAATATTTTTCTGTTGGGTTTCCGCGATGACCTTATTGAAAAAGGGCGGCCATGCTGAACCGACCAGGCGATGATCCACCGTGGTGCTGGTCATCATGGTGGCGGCGGTAGCCATGGTGTTTCCCAAATCGTAGAGATCCTTGATGTGTGGATAGTCCAGTTCGCGGAAGTAATACCAGACGCCAGCTTCCGAAGGAACGACGTTGGGCTGATCTCCGCCGTTGATGATGACGTAGTGGGAGCGCTGTTGCAGACGAAGATGCTCGCGCCGAAAATTCCATCCGGTATCCATCAGTTCCACGGCGTCGAGGGCGCTGCGTCCCGACCAGGGTGCGCCCGCAGCGTGGGCGGCGCGGCCATGAAAGAAATATTGCACGCTGACGAGGCCGCTCCATTCGCCATTGCCGGTGCTGTAGGAAGTGGAAAATTCGGATTCGACGTGGGCGCCGAGAACGATGTCCACGTCTTTGAAGTAGCCAGCACGCACGAGAAACGCTTTCGTGCCCAGCAACTCTTCCGCGACGCCGGGAAAGATTTTCAGCATTCCGGTGATGTGGTGCTCCTCCATTAGTTTTTTCAGGACAATGGCGGCGGTTACCTCCACAGCCATGCCGGAGTTGTGGCCTTCTCCATGGCCGGGCGCACCTTCGATGATGGGCGAGTGGTAAGCAACGCCGGGTTTCTGCGAGGCGCGCGGAATGCAATCAATATCAGTGATAAACGCGATCACGGGTTTGCCGCTGCCATAGCTGGCCACCCATGCGGTAGGAATGCCGGCAATGCTGCGCTCGACTGTAAAACCGTTCTTCTCGAGGATGCCGGTGACGTAGCGCGAGGTCTCCACCTCCTGAAAGCCCAGTTCGCTGTAGCTGTAGATCTGGTCGACCATTTGTTGGGTGAAGATTTGGCGTCTGTCGATCTCTTGAATTGCCTGCTGCTTTAGATCTGCCAGCGCTGCGGCGTCCTGTGCTGCAGCAGTTCCGGCGAAAAGCAATGCGCATCCAACAATCCAACCAGCCAACCGTAATGTCATCCAAGTCCCCCTGTCGTGCGAGCAGGGATAATACTCTGGTTCGGGTCAAACGCGTGCGAATTTGATAGAACTGGAATCTGCGTTACTATTTGGGTTTCGACTATGCCCTCGGCCTCTCTTCGCGCAACATTGCTCGTCTGCCTGGGTTTGTTCCTGGCCACGCTGGCCCCCATTGCCTCAGGACAAGAAATCGAATCGGTGTACGGGCCGCTTCCGGTATTTGAATTTCACAGCAGTTTTTGGGTGAACTTGCATCATTTTCTGTATCACGAGGCGCGGGCGCGCATGGCCGCCAAAGACGCGCAACCTGCCGCCGGCGCGGTAAAGCCAGCGGGGCCGGTGATGAAGGTCTCGCCGGGCGCGCAGACCACACTGACTGCTGCGGAGCAGAAGATCTGGGACGATGCCGTTGCGTTCTACATCCAGAATGAAGCGAACAAAGACATGCAGATCAATATCGACCTGATCTTGCTGAAGGATCAGATCGGCGATTTCGAAGATTGCGATGAATTGACGGGGCGGAAGAAACGCACCTGCGATGCGGGATTGCCCGGGCGAATCGGCCAGGTGCTGGAGTCGGCTGCGGTGGTCTACCGCGCACACTGGTGGGTGGATCAGGATCGCAGCAATCGGCGCTGGGTGGCTCGAGTGGCTCCCCTGGTGCGCGAGCAGGGCGTGGGACTATCGCAGCGTCTGGCGGAAATTTACCAGACCCAATGGCCGAAGGAGAAAATTCGCGTGGATGTTTGCGGCTACGCGAATGCCAGCGGCGCCTATACGTCGCTTGACCCGCTGCGCGTCACCATCGCCAGCATGGATGCGCGCAACCAGGGCGCGGCAGCGCTCGAGGTTTTATTTCACGAAGCCTCGCACGGCATCGCCCGCCCTGTTGAGGCGGCTATCCAACGCGAGTGCCGCCAGCGTGACAAACCCATTCCGCGTGATTTGTGGCACGCTTTGATTTACTACACCACGGCACAAGTAATTCGGCCGGTGATTCACGATTCGGGAGAGAAGACGCCCGACGCTGCGACAGCGGGGATCAATCCCAAGACTTACCCTGTTCCTGATGCTTTGCGGGCGAATCTTACGCAGCGGGGATGGGAAGAGTATCTGACAATTCTGGCGATTTATTGGCAGCCGTACCTGGACGGCAAGGTGAACTTTGAAGACGCGATTGCGCACCTGATTTCTGCTGCGTGAGTTCCTCTGCGTAGTTATAGCCGGGTCGAAAAGCGGCGGCGAGCCGCCGCACTCCACACTAAAAATCTTCGAGCAGGTAGGCGTTGGAGCTGGCGGCGGACAACCAGATGGCGACGTCGCGTCCATTGGGGGAAGGGATAGCCCAGCCCAGGTCCATCTCCTTCTCCTCGAGCGCGGCAGTGACTTTGCCATGCAGGTTAACGTTCAACAACGTTGGCACGCCCGACGGAGAAGTCGCGTTCACCCAAATGCTCTTTCCATCCGCGGCAAAGTCCAGGCAGCCGATGCTGAACCAATTAGCGAGGACCAGGCTGCGTTGTTTGCCTCCTTGCAGGTTCAGCAGCAGGATATCCGCAGGCAACGGCGAACGATGCTTCTTGGCGAGAGCGAGCGTATGGCCGTCGGAGGAAAGGGTCCAGTTCAGCAGGAACCATTCCGGGTCATCCATGGAATGAATTTTGGTTTGATTGCCTGTGGCCGGGTCGAAGGTGGAAAAAACAATGCGATTGTCAGCGATTTGGCTGAGCACGCAGGTCTGCGAGGGCAGTCGGGCGCACTGGAAATTGCTGATTCCCGGCGCGCGTAAAATTAATTGCGGCGTCCCGCCGGAAAGTGGCTGGCGCATCAAGCGCATGTTCTGCGTGGGATCATTCGGCGGCGCGGTGGTGAGATATAAGAGGTTTGTGCCATCGGCATCGAGGCGGGCAATCATGATGTTGTTGTCGCCGCCGACGAGCAAATCCGGCGCTGCCTGCTCGACACTTTGCTTGTACAAGTGCCGCAAACCGTTGCGATCTGAAACGAAGATGATGGACTTGCCGTCGGGCGTCCAGGTGTAGGGAAAGTTTTTTCGTTCCTCAAGGCTAAGGCGCTGTGGAGTTCCCAGAATGCTGCCTTTGGCTTGCACCCGCGCTACATAGACGGCGGGAGAGGCCACGAATCGAAGATAGCTGAGCCGCTTACCGTTGGAAGACAGCGTCACCCTGTTCTTGGAATCCGGCCCGTTGGTCAGGCGGACGGCTTCTCCGATTGGTTTGTAGGAATGCGGATCCATTTTCTGCGCCCATAGATTGGAATCGGCGGTATTGGGGGGCGCTTCGCTGAGCGCAAAAATCAGGCGTCCATCGCGAGTCCAGTTCAGCCCTCGCGCGAAACTGGGATTCTCTTTAAGCACTTCCACGCGGCCTGTGGCCGGGTCGCAAATTGCGAGCGAAACATCATCCTGATCTTTTCCGAAGGAATTCGCATATTCGAAAAGGGCGATTCGTTGGCCATCGGGAGACCACGCCGGCGAGCCATACGATCCACCTTTTTCGCCGAAAATCTTCCTGGGCTGGTCGCCGTCCGATTGCATGAGCCAGACTTCCTGGTGTTCCCAATCACCGCGGACGAATGCGATTTGCGAGCCGTCGGGCGAGACCGCGCCTTCTTCGACATCGTCGATGAGTTTGCGGGGGCTGCCACCGAGCGTCGATAACGACCAAAGCCCCGGCGCGCCTCCGGGCCACTTTCCTCGGACGGCAAGCAGGCGATTCCCGTCCGGGAACCAACTGACGTGACCCGTTCTCAAGTCATCGGCTATGGCGACATGCTGGGTCTCACCGGATGCCAGAACGCGCAGAAACAGTCCATTCTTATCGGAAAAAGCCAGGTATTTCCCGTCCGGAGAAATGGCGGCAGACCACACCGGATCGTTGGGCGCATTGCCTGTGATGCGTCGCTCCGTGGGGCGAAGGGCGGCGGCGGAATGGCGGCCGGCGTGCCAACCGGCACTAACTCCAACCAGGAGCACGCTAAGGGCAGACACGAGGATGGGTAGCCAGCGGCGAAAGCGCGACGTAGGTTCGGGAGGCGTGGTGACCACGGGAGCAGCCGACGTCGGTTGGGATTTTTCAACCGGAGCAATAAAGCGATATCCGCGCCGAGCCAGGGTCTCGACAAACCGCGGATTCTCCGCGGAATCACCCAAGGCGTCTCGCAAACGCTTGATCGCAGCGTTCAAGCCGTGGTCGAAATCCACAAAGGTGTCAGAGCTCCAAAGCTGGCCGTGCAGTTCCTCGCGCGTGACCAGCTCTCCAGGGCTAGCCAGAAGCATGGCCAGGACTTGAAGAGGCTGTTCCTGCAGGCGCACCCTTGCGCCATTGCGTCGCAGGTCCCCTGCGCGCAGGTCGAGCTCGAAAACTCCGAAACGGACGAGCGAGTTTCCCCCGTTCGCAGACACCACGAATTCCTCCGGGCGTAGGCCCTGCACATAAAGACGACACCTGAGGGGCAAATGTTTCCAAGGCAACCGCAGATTTTTTGCGGATCTCTCTGGCCGCAGGCCAAATGTTAATTTTGCGCCAGGCGATCAAACTTATGGCCAGATTATTCGTAATAACGGTAACGAAGCTACTCGCGGGGTGGAGTGACGGTCGGCCAGTCCTGGAGGTATGGCCGTGAACCGCAAATCGCTGCTGCGTTCGGTTGGTCTAGTACTGTTGTCAGTGCTTCTGATTTCTCCCGCCTGGTCAAAAGATCTGCATCCTGAAGTGACCACTGTCAAAGTGTCTGTTTACAACGACGTCGGCCTTCCGCCACGTCTCATCTCCGAACTGGAAATGGTTGCCTCCCGAGCATTCCGGCAGGCGGCGGTGAATCTGGAGTGGCTGAACTGCGGACTGCCCTCCCTGAAGGAAGAGCAGCGGGCCATATGTGTCGATAGCCTGTTTCCCACACATCTGCATCTGCGTCTAATTGGTCATCCCGTTCATCATGCGGGCGATGCTCTGGGCGTTGCGTATCTGGCGGAGGACGGCGTGGGATTCCAGGCCGACGTTTTTTGTGAACGCGTGATGCAAATTCAGTACGAATCGCAGGTGGATCCGGCAGTTTTGTTGGGAATCGTTTCGGCGCACGAGCTGGGCCATCTTCTGCTCGGCACCAGTTCGCATTCTTTCGGGGGATTGATGCGCCACAACTGGCAGCGCAGCGACCTTCTGCTGGCGGTGAAATGTGGCCTGCTGTTCTCAGACGACCAGTCCGATCACATGCGGGCCAAACTTTACGAAGCGTACCTGGATCGGAATCGCACGCGGCTGGCAGTGGCATCTCAAGGCGGCTCACAAGGACTCCCCGGAGCGGCCGTCTGTTTTGCCTACAGCCGCGTCTATGTTAGGCTTTCTTTTGCGAACGTAAGCCCGGCCGCATACCTGATGTGCTCAGACGTTGCTCGCCCTTCTTTATCCCTGCGGAGCGGAAACGGGGCTGAGGCGTCTTTTCCAATCGACTAGCCCGGGCCAAGGACATTAGACCGCTCATGGCTGGAAGACCGACCGCATTGAAAACGGAAAAAGAGCCTCGCGAAATTAAGCTGGCTCATTCCCCCGATTCCGACGACGCCTTCATGTTCTATGCGTTGGCGACGCATAAGCTTTCGACGCCCGGCTATAAATACACGCATATCTTGTCGGACATTCAGTCGCTGAACGAAGCCGCGCTAACGGAGACTTACGACGTCACCGCGGTGAGCTTCGCCGCGTATCCTTCTTTGCGAGACAAATACGTGCTGCTGGATTGTGGCGCGAGCTTCGGAGAAGGCTACGGCCCAATTGTCGTGTCGTCGAAGTCGCTTAAGCCGCAAGACTTGAAGGGCAAGCGCATCGGCGTGCCAGGGCTGAAGACTTCCGCTTACTTGACCATGAAGCTGTTCGAGCCGGATTTTGAAGCTGTGGTGATGCCGTTCGACAAGATCATGGAAGCGGTGAAAAACGACATGGTCGAGGCGGGCCTGCTGATCCATGAAGGGCAGCTATTCTTCCCGCAATTGGGATTACACCGCATTGTCGATCTTGGGGTGTGGTGGCAGGAACGCACCGGCATGCCGCTGCCATTGGGTGGCAACGCGGTACGCCGTTCGCTGGGCCCGGATCTTGGCCGGCTGATCTCGCGAACGATACGCGGCAGTGTTTCGTATGGTCTGGAGCACCGCGAGGAAGCGTTGAACTATGCGATGCAATTCGCGCGAGAGATGGATACGGAGCTGGCAGACAAGTTTGTGGGAATGTATGTGAACAAGTGGACGTTGGGGTACGGGGAAAAAGGCAAGAAAGCAGTGCGTGAACTGATCGAACAGGGCACCGCTGCGGGACTGCTACCCGGGCCGCCGACGGTGGAATTCCTGGAAGAGTAGCGGCCGCTGTGACGGCGATCACATCTAACCTCCGAAGTTAACCTCTTACGACAGCCTTACCTCAACTTCTAGTGACCCTGCGTGGTGTTGTTGCGTCACACAGAATGAAGCCGTAGCAACCAAAACGCGCGCCTGGGAGGACGTCCATGAAGAGTTGTCTCGCTGTACTACTGTTGTGTCTACCCGTGTTGTCAGGATGCACCGCGACCGCTCGCCTCTATCCCGTGCAAGGCCCACTCGCTGCGCAAACTCCGTTACCGGTTTACGTTGCTAAGATGACGCTTGGAGTGCATGCGGGAAATTTTTCGGCAGTTCTCAGCGACGGCGAAGTGTGTAAAGGCCGGTGGGAGTTAGTGGACCGTCCAAAAATCTCAGGAGCGGCAGTCGGAGCTAACGACACGGCGAAGCAGAGCATGGCCTCTGAATGGGATACGATTTACGGCCCAGGATATTACGTCGCACACGTGCTCGGTTCGAGGCTTTATGGGCGAGCTGCTGTTACCGGGAATCGCGGAACGGCGCTGGATGTGGAACTGTACATGCCTGACGGTAACAAGGACGCCACAATCAGCTCAATCAAAGGCGTGGCAAAAGACAGCAAGTCAAATATCTACAAAATGACTTTCTAATTTGCTGGCAGAACCAACTTCTCGCTACTTTTTCTGCGGCTGCTTCGCTACAGGCGTTAAATACAGATCCTGATAATCGAAGCTGAAATCGGCCAGCGGTGAGACTGCGGCCATGGTGAAGTGGTCGACGGAGCCGTCGGGCTTCAGCGTGAAGGTAACGAAGGCGTCCTCGACGGTGCGGTCACGCCAGTGGGCTTTGAAGGTGTCGTACTGCCAGTGCTGTAGATCGCCGATGCCCTTATGGGTGCGGTCCAGAGCAATTACCAGGCCGGTGGACTCCTGCCGAATGGTGATCTTGCCGTACCAAGGATCGGAATACTCGCCCACATATTTTTCGAGCGGCAAAGAAGGCTTCGAATCAGGGGCACGGCTTGCGGCGGCCTTCTTCATGGTTTCGTCGGCGTCCTTCTGTTCCTTGTCGTTCACGGCCTTGTACGCGGCGGTCCAATCGGTGCTCGGCGCACCGAAATAGGAATCCACGATGTGGTACATCACGCTGTCGAAAGCGGCGTCTTCTTCGGCGTTCGTCAGGATCACCAGCCCGAAATTTTCCTCTGGCACCAGAAGCACGCGCGACACAAATCCCGCTACGCCGCCCGTGTGGCCTACAAGCTTTCGTCCGCGGTAATCCCATAGGAACCAACCGTAGCCGTATCCGCGAAAGTGCGGCTGCAGCGCTTTCAATTCTTCTGATCCCGAGCCAATTGGTACGACCATGTGCTGCGCCCACATTTCCTGCGAAGATTTGTCGCTGAAGATTCGCGTATCGGTGCCGGGGATTTTTCCGTGATTCAGTTGCAGTTGAATCCACTTAGACATTTCCGCCACCGAGGAATTGATGGAGCCAGCGGGACCGGCATTGTCCAAATCTTCAAAGGGGATGACTTGCAACTTGCCGTCTACCTTCTCGTGCGGAAATGCGTAATCGTCGCCAGGCTTGAAAAGGGTGTTACTGGTATTGGTGGTTTTCATGCCCAGCGGCAGGAAAATCTTCTCGCGCACGTAATCATCCCAGCTTTTGCCGCTGACCGCCGCCACCACCTGGCCTGCGGTAAGAAACATTAGATTGTTGTAGGCGAAAGTGGTTCGGAAGCTGGTGGCAGGCTTCAAGTAGCGCAAGCGATAGACGACCTCTTCGCGCGTAAATGTGGTGTGCGGCCAGAACATCAGGTCGCCTTCGCCCAGGCCGAGGCCGCTGCGATGGCACAGCAAGTCGCGGATTTGCATTTCCGTGGAGACGTACGGCGCGTTCATGACGAAGCCGGGAAGATGGTCGTTGACTGGGTCGTCCCAACGGATTTTGCCTTCATCAACAAGAGTTGCCAGTGCAGCCGAGGTGAATGCTTTGGTATTGGAGCCGATGCCGAAGAGCGTGTTCTCGTCAACGGCAGTTGCTTCGCCGAGCTTGCGTACGCCATAGCCCTTGGCAACGACCACCTTTCCGTCTTTCACAATGGCCAGTGCCATTCCCGGCACGTCGAATGTTTTCATGGCGCGCGCAACGTAGTTGTCCAGATCGGCTGGCGGGGCATTCTGCGCTCGCACCGTTACTGCCATGAACACGAACAACGCCAAAACGTAGGCGCGCGAACAATGACGACGCAATCTCATGTAGCCTCCGAATTCTGCGCGCTAGCTTACACCATCTTTCTTCTTCGATTTGCGCTTTGGCGGGTTCGCTTGACGCATGCTGCTGAATCCCGTAGTGTTTTTCATTCGACATGAGCCGCCGAACATACCTGATTGCGTTTGCCATTTTTTTCGTTACCGCACTATCCACCGGCACAAGCGCGCAAACCGCCGCCGAATTTCGCGATCGCCCCGATATTCCGAAGGAATGGCCACGCCAGCCGGTACGTGGGGCGCACGGCATGGTGGCGAGCGATGAGCCATTGGCGTCACAAGCTGGCGTGGAAATCCTGAAGCGTGGCGGCAACGCGGTGGATGCGGCCGTTGCCACGGCATTTGCGCTGGCCGTCGTCGAACCCGCGGCAGGGAATATCGGTGGCGGCGGATTTATGCTGTTGCGGCTGGCCAATGGAAAGAGCACATTTTTTGACTATCGCGAGATGGCTCCGGGTCAAGCGACTCGCGAGATGTACATCAAGCCCGACGGCAAACTGGACAACGAAGCGTCCACCGTCGGTTACCGGTCCGTGGCTGTGCCCGGCACCGTGGCTGGACTTGCGCTGGCGTTGAGAACCAACGGCACGATGAAGCTCGCCGACGTGATGCAGCCGGCCATTCGGCTGGCCTCTGACGGCTTCCCAATCACGGAAAAACTGCTGCGCGAATTCGCGGAAGAGCGCAGGGATCTGCAGCGTTTTTCGATGAGCAACCACATTTTTCTGAATGACGGCAAGATGTACAAGACCGGCGACACGTTTCGTCAGCCGGAACTTGCCGCAACCCTGAAGCGCATTGCCAAGCTGGGACCCGCGGACTTTTATCAAGGCGAAACGGCGCAGATGCTGGCGCGAGATATGGCGGCGCTGGGCGGATTGATCACCCTGGATGATCTGGCGCACTACCAGCCGAAGATTCGCGAAGTGCTGCACGCAACGTATACGCTGGATTCGCACCACTGGGAAGTTTTGTCCTCGCCGCCACCTAGCTCGGGCGGGGTGGCGGTGATCGAAGCCATGAATATGCTGCAGGATGTGCCGCTAAAGGGCTGGGATGATCCGCAAAGCGTGCTGATGGTGGCGGAAGTGATGCGGCGTGTGTTTGCCGACCGCGCGGCTTATCTTGCCGATCCCGATTTTTCCGACGTGCCCGTCGCCGGACTCACTAGCCCGTGCTATGCCAGGGAACTGCTGGCGACGATCGATCCGAACCACGCAACGCCTAGTAAGGATGTTCGAGCCGGCAACCCTCACGTGTGCACTTCGGGAATCAGCGCGAGTGTTCCTGCGAACACCATCATCAGCCTGGGCGAAGGACCGCACACCACGCACTTTTCGGTGGTAGACGCAGCGGGAAATGCGGTCGCCAGCACCACGACACTTAATAATAGTTACGGCTCTCACGTTACTTCTTCCGCCGGATTTTTGCTGAATGACGAAATGGACGATTTCACCACGCAGCCCGGCGTGCCTAATGCCCTGTTCGGCCTGATTCAATCTGAAGGCAACACCATCGCGCCCGGCAAGCGGCCGCTAAGTTCCATGACGCCGACGATCGTGTTGCGCGACGGGCAACTGAGTTTCGTCACCGGCTCGCCCGGGGGTCCTACGATTATTTCCGTTACCTTGCTGAGCATTCTGAACTGGGCCAGGCTGGGCATGGACGCGCAGTCCGCGATTAATGCGCCAAGGTTTCATCACCAGTGGCTTCCCGATGTGCTGTTGATGGAGAAGCTGTTTACGCCAGAAATGGAGCAGCAGATGAGGGCGCGTGGGTACGAGATCAAGCGTCGCGGGCATATCGGGTTGGTGAACGCGATCGGCATCGATCCGCAAAGCGGCGAGCGATGCGGCGCAGCCGACCCGCGCGACGACGGCTCTGCTGTCGGCTATTAATCTCTAGCGTCTTTGCTGGTTGACCGCGCTTTCCGCCTGAAGCGTCTCAACGTAAAATAGTGCGATCGTATGCTCAGAATCCTCTCCACCTATCTTTTCGTCTCCAAAAGACTCACTCCCGAACTGCTGGCGCAAATAGCCGGCGCGGGCTTTCAAGGTGTTGAAATTTTTGCCACTCGCAGCCACTTCGATTACTCGACTAAAAACGATGTGCGCTCGATGGCCTTGGCGCTGGCGGACCACCGCTTGCAGTTGACGTCGCTGCACGCGCCTACCAGTCGCGACCTTAGCGTGAACCGCGAAGGCGGAGCTCCCCTTTCCATCACCGAGGTGGAACGAGTGCGCCGCATTGAAGCCATGGACGAACTGAAACGTGTTTTGGATGTGGCCGAGGATCTTCCTTTTTCGCGCCTGATTCTACACATGGGAGGCACGCGAGAGGCTGCCGATCCGCGAAAACGCGATGCGGCTTTCACTTCGCTGGAACATTTGACGCTACACGCGAAGCACTTGGGCGTCTCGGTGTGCATTGAAAACACCAACAGCGAGATGGGAGAGTCGGCATATCTTCGCGCGTTTGTGGACGAAACTCGTCTTTCCCGGTTGCGCTTTAACTTCGATATTGGCCACGCCCATCTGGCAGAAGGAGCGGCAGAGGATCGCGTGACGAGGAGTTTCGAGCCTTTGCGGAACCTGGTGGCCAGCGCGCACATTCACGACAATCACGGCGAAAAAGATGAGCACTTGCCGCCCTACGACGGCACAATCGACTGGCCCGCGGCGCTCAAACTGTTCGATACCGCCTCGGTGAAGAGTATGCCGCTCACACTGGAACTAAAGGAAAAGACCGGGCAGGATGCGCCTAGCCTTCAGGAACAGCTCACCGCCGCTGCCAAATCGCTCGACCGCCTCGAAGAGGATTTGTCTGAGGCAAGCGGAGCAGTCTAAGATGGCCGTAGCCAATGATCGAAGTCACCATTTCCGAATTTAGAGCCAAGTGCTCTGCGTTGCTTGAACGGGTTCGCCGCACTGGCAAGCCCATGCGGGTTACTCGTGACGGGAAACCGTTAGCGGAGGTGATTCCGCACACTCCTGTTCAAGACCGGGCCAAATGGATCGCGTCGATGAAGAACTCGATCACGATCAAAGGCGACATCATTTCCCCCGCAAACGATGAGGACGAATGGGAAGCGCTCCGGGACATTGGCAAAGAGTCCAAGGCAAAAGGAACAGACAAACTGAAGGCGCGGAAGATTGATGCGGTGATTCGGGCAACTCGCCGCCAGCGAACGAAGCGCTAAGCCTCTCACTCCACTGTTAGCGGTTCTTTGTTAAACTACATGTTTGACATGCCAACAGAGAACCTCACCATGACGACAACCATTTCGATTGAGAACGCAGGCAAGTACGACGGGCAGGAAGTGACCATCCGCGGGTGGCTTTATAACATTCGCGAATCCGGCAAGCTGGTATTCCCCATTTTTCGCGACGGTACCGGCATCATTCAGGGCGTGTGCTCGCTGAAAGAAAATCCCGAAGCGTTTGCGGCGCTGAAGGGCTTGACGCAGGAATCCAGCGTGATCGTTACGGGCAAAATTCGCGCTGAGCAGCGCGCTCCCGGCGGCTACGAAATGGGCGTCACGTCCATCCAGGTTCTGCAAAAGGTTTCTGAAGCCACGCCGTTCCCCATTCAACTGAAGGAACATGGCGTGGACTTCCTGCTGGACCAGCGCCATCTGTGGATTCGCACGCCGCGCCAGGCCGCCATCCTGCGCATTCGCGCCGAAGCCGTTCGTTCCGCGCGCGAGTACATGGATTCCCAAGGCTACACGCTGACGGATGCGCCCATCTTCACGCCGGCTGCATGCGAAGGCACCTCGACACTGTTTGAAGTGAACTACATCGACGACGAGAAAGCTTATCTGACGCAAAGCGGCCAGCTGTATATCGAGGCCACGGCGATGGCACTCGGCAAGGTGTACACCTTTGGCCCGACGTTTCGCGCCGAGAAATCCAAAACGCGACGTCACCTGACGGAATTCTGGATGCTGGAGCCGGAAGCCGCCTATGCCGAGTTGCCCGACATGATGGATTTGGGCGAAGGTCTGGTAAGCGCCATCGTGCAAGGCGTGGTGAGGAACAAGTCGCGCGAACTGGAAATACTAAAACGCGACGCCAAGAAGTTGGAAAACATCAAGCCGCCCTTCCCGCGCATCACGTACGAAGAAGCCGTCGGCATCCTGCAGAAGCAAGGAAACCCTGCTAAGTTCGGAGACGACTTTGGCGGCGACGAGGAAACGCTCATCTCCAACAGCTTCGACCGGCCGGTAATGGTGCATCACTACCCCGCTTCGATCAAAGCGTTCTATATGCAGCCGGACGCGGGGCGTCCCGATTTGGCGCTCTCCTTCGACATGCTGGCCCCGGAGGGCTACGGCGAGATCATCGGAGGCAGCCAGCGCATCCACGACTACGACCTGCTTGTTAAGCGATTGAAAGAGAACAACTTACCCGTCGAGGCGTTTCAGTGGTACCTGGATTTGCGGCGCTACGGCAGCGTTCCCCATGCTGGCTTCGGGCTTGGCCTGGAGCGCACAGTAGCCTGGATCTGCGGCACCGAGCACATTCGCGAAGTCATCCCCTTCCCACGGATGATTTACCGGGTATATCCTTAATGCGGGGTAGCTGGTAGTCCGCTCCGTGGTTCGTAATCGCAGTGGTCTAAAGACATAAGAATCCATCCGGTTCCTTCCTCGACGAGGAGGAGGCACGCCCAGCCGCTTGCTCGCGCGTGGAAGGAAACTGGAACGTAGGATATCGCTCATATGGCTCAGAAGATTCGCATCATCGGCGTTCCAATGGACCTGGGCGCCAGTCGCCGCGGCGTGGACATGGGACCTTCCGCTTTGCGCGTGGCGGGGCTGCAAGCGCACTTGAAGCACCTTGGCCACACGGTGGAAGACATCGGCAACATCATCGTGAAACAACCGGAAGAGATGCCTATCGGCGAGAAACGCGCAAAGTATGTGGCGGAAATCGCCGACGCCTGCAACGACCTCGGTGTAGCGGTGCAAAAATCGCTGGAAGAAGGTTATTTGCCGCTCGTTTTGGGCGGCGACCATTCCATCGCGGCGGGATCGATCAGCGGCGTCGCGGCTCATTTTCGTAAAGAGAAGAAGCAGATCGGCTGCATCTGGCTCGACGCCCATAGCGACATGAACACGCCGGAGAGTTCGCCTTCTGGAAACGTGCATGGCATGCCGTTGGCGGGCATCATGGGCTTCGGGGTGCCGGAGCTTCTCGATCTGTTCAACTACAAACCGAAGATCGAGCCGCAAAATGTTGTGCTGGTTGGCGTGCGCGATCTGGATTCTCACGAGAAGAAATTCATCAAGAAACTTGGCGTACGCACATTCACGATGCGCGATATCGACGAACGAGGCATGCGCGAAGTGATGGCCGACGCGCTGAGGTGTGCCATGGACGATACCGATGGAATCGCGGTGAGCCTGGACATGGACTTCGTCGATCCTTCGGATGCTCCGGGTGTTGGCACGCCGGTGCGCGGCGGCGTAACTTATCGCGAAGCGCATCTCGCGCTGGAAATGATTGCCGACAGCGAAGCCATGGTGTCCATGGAAATTGTGGAGATCAATCCGGTGATCGACGAGCACAATCGCACCGCGACGCTCGGCGTGGAACTGGCGCTGTCCGCGCTCGGCAAGAAAATCCTCTAATCCAGCCTCTTGCGGATGCGAATTGGCTCCGCGGTATCTGCGCAACACACCAACAATGTTCATTGGACGCAGCCGCAAACGATTTGTTAGCAAACAGGCTTTTTCCCGGCCAAATTGGAAGTTTTCGGACGTGATTTTGTCGAATTTTACAAAAGCTTCTTGACATCATTCTCTGCTTGCCCTATCCAAGTAAGTACTTTTGGGCTTTCGATTGGTGTGTCAGGTTGCCGGGTCTGTTGGCCGCTTCATTTGATTGAAGTCGGAAATTCGACAGTCCCACTGTGGTTCACACTCATTTCGTCGCCGGTTGCCCTGGTGCGCGAAAGGAGCGTCCATGACCTGGACCACAACCAACTACAGGGTGTTTGTTCTCTTCATATTTCTGTTCATCGCAGCAAGCTTCACCTTCGCACAAACCAGCACAACTTCGTTGCGGGGCACCATCGAGGATCCCGGAGGCGCGGTAGTTCCGGATGCGGTGGTGACTCTCTCCAACCCAGAAATCGGCGTGGCACTCGAAACGCACAGCGACAAGAACGGCTTCTATCAGTTTCGGGAACTGCGCCCAGCGATCTATACCCTATCCGTGACAGCGGCTGGATTTGCGCCGTACAGAAAAACCGGACTGGAGCTGCAAGTTTCCACTCCAGCCAGCAGTGACGTGCTGCTGCAAGTGGCGTCGGGAACGACGACGGTCGAGGTGGTGGCATCGTCGCAGACCGTGAACACGCAAGACGCAAGTATGGGAAACACGTTTGACTCGAACCAGATTCTGGCGTTGCCGTTTGAAGGGCGAGACGCGGCTGGGGTGCTGAGCTTGCAGCCGGGTGTGACGTACGTCGGCAACAATGTTGACGACAACGTGGACACACGCAACGGGGCACTCAATGGCGGCCGCAGCGACCAGGCCAACATCACTCTGGACGGCGTTGACAATAACCAGCAGTCTCGCGGCACCGCTTTTCAGGGCGCGGTCCGTTCCACGCTCGACTCCATCGAGGAGTTTCGCGTTACCACGATTGGCACGAACGCCGACCAGGGACGCTCCTCCGGCGGGCAGATCACGCTGGTAACCAAGAGTGGCACGAACGTTTTTCACGGTTCGGCGTATGAGCAGTATCGTCCTCCGAAAACCGCCGCAAACGATTGGTTCAACAAACAAGCGGAACTCTCCAATGGTCTGCCCAACATTCCAGGCAAGGTGATTCGCAATACCTTCGGCGGTTCGATCAGCGGACCCATCAAGAAAGATCGTTTGTTTTTCTTTACCACCTACGAAGGGCAACGCCAGGCTGAGAATCAACAGGTGACACGAAATGTTCCGGCACCCAATCTGCAAGACGGTGTGGTGATTTACCCGTGCGCGGATGCCACGCAGTGTCCCGGCGGAACAGTGAACGGCTTCACGAAGAGTTGGGCTGTGAGTCCCGGCAACAACGGTGTTGGTCCCGCACAGATTGCGACGATGGATCCAAACTGCGGCGTGCCTCAGCCTGGATTTCCAGGTGGAACGTGTCCGAACGGAAATGGCGTAAATCCCTTCGTGTCAAACGCGCAGGGAACGGGTGTGTTCCAGCAATACCCGACCGCAAATTCCACAGGTTGCTCCAGCTACGATGGGTACAACCTGTCTTGCTTCACTTTCTCGGCGCCCAACCCGAAAAGCTTGAATACCGCCATCGCGAAGCTGGACTACAACCTGACTCGCTCGGGAAGCCAGCATATTTTCGTGCGCGGGAATTATCAGTGGGATGATACGGCGCAACCGCCGCAATTTCCGGGTATGCCGGCGAACAATACGGTTAAGGATGACAGCCGGGCAATCGCTGTAGGCTACACGGCAAGCATTACCCCTTCGCTGGTGAACAGCTTGCGGTTCGGACTGACACGCCAGGTGCAGGAAAATGTCGGCGTGGAAAACGGCCCGCTGATCACTTTCCGTTATCTGGACGACCTGCATCCCGGGGTGAGTTCGCTCTCACCGTCCACGTCCTACTCGGGGATCTTCCGTATCCCGGTCTACAACTGGGTGGATGATCTCTCGTGGACCAAAGGAAAGCACACCCTGCAGTTTGGAACCAACATCCGGCTGGTCACCAATGCCCGCGCCAGCAACATTTCGAATATCAACTACGCGTCCACGAACCCGAATTGGCTGAGTGCCGGGGCGGCAGGCAGTGGCGGCAGTCTCGATCCGGGCGCGTTTGGTTTGCCCGGCGTCGATCTGAACAACGCCAATCCATACAACTATGCCATCGTTGATTTGGTCGGTTTGGTCCCGGAGGTGACCGGACAGTACAACCGCACCGCGAAAAACGTGCAAATCGCGCAGAACACACAGGTGCCAAAGAATTTTCGGTCGTGGGAATACGATTTCTACGTACAGGATACCTGGCACATCCGGCCAACGCTGACGATCACGGCGGGGCTACGCTATTCCCTGCTTCAGCCGGTTTATGAGACGAACGGAAATCAGGTGTCGCCGGATTCCAGCTTGAACCAATTCGTCAACAATCGCGAGGCCGCCATGAAAATCGGCCAGACCTACGATGAAACCATCAGCTACAGCCCGAGCGGCCAAGTGAACGGCAAACCTCCTCTCTGGCCTTGGGACTATAAGGACTTTGGCCCTCGAGTCGCGTTTGCCTATTCGCCTAATTCGTCGGGCGGATTGATGCATGCTCTGTTCGGAAACTCGGGGCAATCGTCCATTCGCGGCGGCTTTGGAATCGTCTACGACCATTTCGGGACGGCGCTGGTGGACACTTTCGACCAGTCAGGTGCGTTTGGGCTGAACACTGTCGTGACCAATCCGGCGGCCGTCCAGACCATCGACGGAAGTGCGCGTTTCGCTGGCGCAGGAATTATTCCGGCCTCCAGTCCAGATGGACTGTTGCTGAATCCCGCGCCGACAGGACCTTTTCCCTACACACCGCCGGTGAGCAGTTTGGGAAATCCGCTGCAACAGATTACTTTCGGGTTCGACAACAAGCTAAAGACGCCTTACTCCGAAACGCTGGACTTTTCGTTTTCACGAGAATTGCCTGGCGGGTTAGTGTTTGAGGCGGCTTACGTCGGGCGGCTTGCGCATCGTTTGCTGCAACAACGAGACCTGGCCATGCCGCTAGATCTGGTGGACCCAAAGTCGGGCGTCGACTACTTCGCGGCGGCTACGCAATTTGCGAAGCTCGCACAAAACAATACGCCGGTATCGCAGGTGGCAAAAATGCCTTACTGGGAGAATTTCTTTCCAAGTGCCGCTGGCATCAATGGTTCACTCTGCGGGAATGGAACGCCGGGACAAGGCGGAGCACCTGGCAACGGAGCGCTTGCGAATCCGACCGCCACGCAATCGATGTACGAATTGTTTTATTGCAATTGGGGGCCCTCCACGTTTGGCGCCACCAATTTCACCAATATCTTTGACTCCTACTGCCTACCGGCTTGCGCCAACATTAATGGCGTCGACACTCCTTATGCCATCTACAACAAGGAATTCTCCGCGCTGTATGCCTGGTCCAGCCTGGGCAACAGCAGCTACAACGCTGGCCAATTCTCGCTGCGCAGCCACCTAACGCACGGACTTCAATTTGACTTCAACTATGTGTTTTCGAAATCTCTGGACGTCGGGTCGGATTCCGAGCGCGTTCCGACCTTTGGGGGATTAAGCGCCATCATCAACACCTGGTCACCGAACCAGATGCGCGCCGTCTCCGATTGGGATACGCGCCATCAGATCAATTCCAACTGGGTATACCAGTTGCCATTTGGCCATGGCCGGGCGTTCGGCAGCGGCTGGAATCGACTGACAGACACGATTCTTGGCGGCTGGGATGTGACCGGCATCGGCCGCTGGACCAGCGGCTTCCCCTTCAGTGTCGACGCGGGCGGAACCTACAACACCAACTTCCAATTGGAAGGCAAAGCCGTGCTGACAGGCCACGTTCAGCAGGGCTTGACCTTTTACAATGGCCAACCCTTCGCTTTTAACATTGGCAACGCCGATCCCAATACTTACTGGAACTCCGTTCTTCGCCTTGCCTATCCGGGCGAGTCGGGTCAACGCAACAATTTCCGCGGCCAGGGATTCTTCGGAATCGATCTTGGCGTTAACAAGACATTCTCAATCACGGAACGGCAGTCCATCCGTTTCAGCGCTTATGCCTACAACATGACCAATTCCGTGCGGTTCGACGCCGCCACGCTGACTAACAACAGCGCGCTGACCAGTCCAACATCCATTGGCCTGTACACCGGCACACTCACCAAACCTCGCGTGATGGAGTTTGCGCTGCGTTACGCGTTCTAGTCTCGCCCTTTGCCTGCTCCCGGAGAGAATCTCCTCTCCGGTGGCAGGCAGAGGTAAGCCAACCAGTAAAAACTGGCTTACAAATTAACTTTTGTGGATTCGAATTCGGTCGGACTCAGTCGCCGTCTGTAACACTCGGAGAGCCCGAGCCGGTCTGTTTTTCCACGGCGAACTGCGAAATATTCAGCTTGAATTTTTCTTTTACCCTGGCGCGTACCCAGGTTTGTGCTTCTGGTAACGAGGGGAAAATCTTCGTTTCCCACCCGATTCCTTCGACGAAGGCTTCCCACATTCGCGCCAATCCCAGAACCGTGCTTTGCTCCGCAACCACTGCCACCAGCAATCCCTCAATGGCATAAGAGGCGATATGCCGATCCTGCAGAATGATTCCTTCCATCTGCGTGACAGAAAAATATTGCGGCTCCATGGAATTGCCACGAATGATTACGTATTTGAGTTTCTTGATGCGCTCCGGTGAGGTGAGCAGGCGGCTGTTGGCGTCCGCGAAATGCTGCAGGCCCAGGGATCCTTCACACTGATAGATCAGGCCTAGCCCGTCATGAGTGAACTCAAGCTCGATTGGCATTCCTGGGTTCCTCGATTACCCTGAAGATGAATCCCACTCGAAAACGTACAACCATTCGATTCACGCTACGGCTTCGGCCAGGGCGAGTCGGCAAGCTGACAGAAAACTTTCCTGGCTTGAGCGCCGCGTCGAGTTCCTAACCATCCGCACGGACAGGTCAGCTCGAAATCGAGTGCTGGCGACTCCGGACGGAAATATGCATACAGATCGCGCTTACACATTTCACATTCGAACACAAAAATGTAGACAATTCGAGGAACAGGTTCTTGCAATGCCGAGCCACCCACTGCACCGGGGGACTCGGCTGAACCGGAGTCTAGCACATTGTGAAAGGGTGCGCGGGCGTGCCATGAACGGATGGCCAACCGTTATACGAGGCAAACCGGCAAGGACGAGCAGGACTATCCGAAGGAGCGGCAGAGTGCCATTGCTGATTCCGCAACTTTTCCACTACTGCGCTTCGCATTTTTCCGCATTTCCACTTATAACTGAACACGGACTTGTTTGCTGCCTCTCCGCCCGGCGGCTTGGGAATATCTCGTGACCCCTGACAACAGAAAACTATTGCGTGTGGGAGTGCTGTTCGGAGGCCGCTCCGGCGAGCACGAAGTATCGCTGGCTTCAGCCGCTTCGGTGATCCGCGGCCTGGACCCCGACAAATACGAAGCCGTGCCCATCGGCATTACGAAGGACGGCCATTGGCTGATTGGCGAAGGCGCGATGAAGATGCTGCCGGATATTTTGAAAGGCGGAAGACGCGTGATGCTGACCGCCGATCCAACAGAAGCCGCGCTGGTGCCGCTCGATCGCGGATCGGGCGCGCAGCGTTTTGACGTGGTGTTTCCCGTGATGCACGGCACGTTTGGCGAAGATGGAACCATCCAGGGAATGCTGGATCTTTCTGGGCTTCCGTATGTGGGCGCGGGCGTTTTGGGTTCCGCAATCGGCATGGACAAAGACGTGGCCAAGCGGCTTTGTCAGGAAGCGGGGATTCCCGTTGTGCCGTGGCTGACGGTGCATCGGTGGCAGTGGGAAAAAGATCCTGCGGCGGTGCAGAGCGAAATTGAGAAACAATTTGTGTACCCCGTATTCGTGAAGCCCGCCACGTTGGGCTCGTCGGTCGGGATGTCCAAGGTGCATAACGCCGAAGAACTTGCGCCCGCGCTGAACTTTGCCTGCGAATTCGGAATGAAGATTTTGGTGGAAAAGGCGATGGTGGCGCGCGAGATCGAAGTGTCGGTGCTGGGCAATCACGACCCGCAAGCCTCGGTGCCCGGCGAAATCGTGCCGCACCGCGAATTCTACGACTACACCGCCAAATATCTGGAGGACGGCACGCAACTCCTGATCCCCGCGGTATTGAAACCGGCGCAGACAGAGAAGATTCGCAAGCTGGCTGTGGAAGCATTTCGCACGCTGGAACTATCTGGAATGGCGCGCGTCGATTTCTTCCTGGAAAAGAAGGGCGGCAAGGTTTTTTTGAACGAGGTGAACACCATCCCCGGGTTCACCTCCATCAGCATGTACCCGAAACTCTGGGAAGCCAGCGGAATTCCCTTTCGCGAGCTCATCGACAGGCTGATTCAACTGGCTTTTGAATTGCACCGCGAAAAAGCGCGCACAAAATATGCCATCGAGATTCCGGAGGGTTCTGGCGGGGCGCTTACCGGCTAAACGCCGCGACAGATGCGGATTGCGCCGCGAAAACGAAATTTGCGGCTTGGATTCCAAGAAACTTTTTGCCGGCAAGTGGCGTCGAATCTATAGGGAGAATTGCGGCAACGCGATTCTCTTGTTAGAGTTTCTGTTGGCGTGCTGAGCCCAGCGGAATGTTCCTGACGCTCGCATGCGGGAGATCCCTCGCATGACACTACTCGATCCACCAGTTGAACAACCGCACAAGTCCCGCGCGATGACCATCACGGTAGTTGCGCTGGTGTTCGTTGCGGCGGTGGTATTGTATTTTGGTTTTCGATACTACCCGGAGAAGAAGGCGGCTTCGCAATTCTTTGAGACGCTGGTAACGGGCGATACTAACAAGGCCTACGAACTGTGGAAACCATCGTCGAACTATCGGCTTAAAGATTTTCTGGCCGATTGGGGAACGGAAGGCTATTACGGGCCCGTGAAGAGCTTCAAGATCGTGAGCGCAAAGGCGCCGAGAAATAGCGACACATCGGTTGAGGTGAATGTCGCTGTCAGCCCCTATGCGCCATTCCCGGACGCTTCCGACGCGGATAAGAGCCGCAAGACAAAAACGGTGCCAATCTGGGTATCGAAGTCGGATAAGGCTTTGAGTTTCCCGGTTCCGTACTGAGGGCGCGGTTCAGTTAAGGCTGAACGTCATCCAGGGCAGCAGCCAATTCCGCAGGGTTGATGCTGGCGGTTCCCAATTTACCGACAACAACTCCGGCGGCCACGTTGGCGAGGAAGGCCGCTTCCGGCAAGGATGCGCCTGCGGCAACGGCGAGTGAAAGCACGCTCAGGACGGTGTCGCCTGCGCCGGTCACGTCGAAGACCTGGCGTCCCGTAGAGCCCCGTTCGACGCCGGGCTGTCCCACGCGCGCGTAGGTAACTTCAAAACTTGTCGCGGGAATGTGCAGATGGCGCGGCGAGACTTCTTCGAAAACACTCATCCCTTTTTCACCGCGCGTGATCACCACGGCGGCGCAACCGAAGTGCGACAAGAGGGCTCGGCTCGCCTCCTCGATCGACTTTTCGTCGGACAGTTGTCGCGTGACATAGAAACTGGCTTCACCCTTATTACACACAATGACGCGGGCGCCGCGATAGGAGTGGCGTCGTGACGGTTTCGGCTTCACAAACACCGGCACTTTGTATTGATGGCAAGCGTGAAGGACGCGGTCGGCAAAGGAGTCGCTGATCACACCTTTGTCGTAATCGGAAAGCACCAGAGCATCGAGTTTTTTCAATGACGCTACGAGCAGGCGGAAGAGTTTTTCCTCCGTTTCGGGAGCGAGCGGGTCGTGGCGCTCGTGATCGATGCGGACAATTTGCTGGTGGCGGGCAATCACGCGGGTCTTGATGGTGGTGACGCGTCGCGCATCGGCCAGGACGCCGCGATCTGAGATTTTTTCCTGGCGAAGGCAAGCGCGCAAAACGCTACCCGGTTCGTCATCGCGCAATTTTCCAGCAACGTTTCTGCCGCCCATAACGCCGAACGCTTCCACGTGCACGCCAAGTCCGGCGAGATTAGCAGCAACGTTTCCGGCACCGCCCAGGCAGTCCGACTGGGAAGCGAAGTCCACGACGGGCACCGCAGCTTCGGGCGAAAGGCGATTCGCCGTGCCCCAAAGATAGCGGTCGAGCATCAGGTCGCCAAGAACTCCAATATGAATCTTGCGAAAACGCGGCAGCAGGCGCTTGAGGCGAGGAATACAACTGGCGTAGTCGGAGTTCATCAGATTCAGACAAATTTCGTGGAAAAGCTCATTCGGGCGCGACGGTGGCTTCTTCAGGCAGCATGACGGGAATGTCGTCGCGTACGGGATAGACTCGTTTGCAGGTGCTGCATTTCAGACCTGAGTTGTCGGGGAGCGGCCGCACCGGCGTTTTGCAGATGGGACAGACAAGAATGGCGAGCAGCTCTTCGGGAACCGTCATGAACGATCCTCCTGGATGAAAAGAGACTGTAGCAGACGGACAGGGTTGGTGGCCAGTGCACATGTGGCGACCAATAACGCAGCAGCGCGAGGTAGAGGTACAATGCGAGCGAATGCGCATGGATAGCACCGGACCAATCGACGCAGTGGCTGGACATGAAGGAAGTGCTTTCCAGGTTTCGCGCGTCCAACCACAACAAGGATCTGTCCGAATCAATCAAAATTTCGAGCGAGCGGAAAACGGGGTAAATATGAAAATGCGAGTCAGCGGTTTGTTGGTGCTGTGCCTGGCGATTGCGTCGGTGGCGGCGGGACAGACGAAGAACGCCGCGCAGGAGCCACAGTTGCCGTACTCTCCAAGCCTCAATCTGAGTTCGCTCGACAGAACGGTGGAACCGTGCGTGGATTTCTATCACTTCGCATGCGGTGGTTGGCAGAAAAACAATCCGATACCACCGGATCAAACGTCCTGGAGTGTTTACGGGAAACTGTATCAAGACAATCTGGACTTTCTGCACGCGATTCTGGAGCAGGCTGCCGCGCCATCGAGCGAACGGAACCAGGTAACCCGGGAAATTGGGGATTACTACGCGGCTTGCATGGATGAGGCGCTGGTGGAAAAGCGCGGCATCGAGCCGCTGCGGGAGCAACTGAATGCGATCGCAACGCTGAAATCGGCCCAGGAACTCGCTCCGGTTGTGGCGCAACTACAACTGATCTACGGCAGGTCGTTGCTGTTTGCCGCGGGGTCCACACAGGATCTCGACAATTCGGAACTAATGATCGCGGAACTCGACCAGGGCGGGCTGGGTTTGCCGGACCGCGACTATTACACCAAGGACGACGACAAATCGAAGCAGACGCGGGCGCGCTACCTGGAGCATGTGCAGAAGGTTTTCGAATTGCTGGGCGACAATGCGGCAACAACCAAGCAAAACGCGGAAACGGTGCTGCGCCTGGAAACGGCACTGGCCAAAGCCTCGCTGACGCGGGTGGAACGTCGCGATCCCTATAAGCTGAAACACAAGATGGGCGTAGGCGAGTTGACTTCGCTGGCGCCAAATTTCGACTGGAAGACGTATTACAGAGCGGCGGCTTACCCTGAATTTCAGACACTCAACGTGAACGCGCCGGACTTTTTCAAAGAGCTGAACGCTCGTTTGAAAGACGAGCCGCTAAACAACTGGAAGACGTACTTGCGGTTCCACGTGGCCGATTCGGCGGCGCCTTACCTGACCAAGGCGTTTGCGACAGAGAATTTCGATTTCTACCGCAAATACCTGCGCGGCGCGAAGGAAGAACAGGCGAGGTGGAAGCGCTGCGTCAGTTATACGAACCATAACCTGGACGACGCGCTGGGACAGGTCTACGTGGCGAAGGTTTTCTCGCCGGAACTGAAGCAAAGCACGCTCGAGCTGGTGCGGAACATCGAACGCTCCATGGAACTGCGCATTGAGCAACTCGATTGGATGAGTCCGGAGACCAAGCAGGAAGCACTGAAGAAGTTGCACGGGATCCGCAACAAGATCGGGTATCCCGACAAGTGGAGAAACTACAGTTCCGTAAAAATCGCGCGGGAAGACTTTGCGGGCAACGCGCAGAGGTTGTCGGCGTTCGAGCGGCATCGCGTGATCAACCGTATTGGAAAGCCCGTGGATCGTGGCGAATGGCAGATTCCGCCGACGACGGTGGACGCTTATTACGATCCGCAAATGAATGACATCAATTTTCCGGCGGGCGTGCTGCAACCACCTCTGTATGACCCGAAGATGGACGCGGCGCCGAATTACGGCGATACCGGCGGCACCATTGGACACGAACTGACGCACGGGTTTGACGATGAGGGCAGCCAATACGACGCGCAAGGAAATCTGCGGAATTGGTGGACCAAAGAAGACCGGGAGAAATTCGACGCGCGAACAAAATGCGTGGTAGACCAGTACGCGGAATACGTGATTGTTGACGACATCAAGATCAATAGCAAATTGACGTTGGGCGAGGATGTAGCGGACCTGGGTGGAGAAATCCTGGCTTACCTGGCTTGGCAGAATGCGACCAAGGACGCCAGGTTGGAGCCAAGAGACGGCTTCACGCCGGAGCAGAGATTCTTTATCGGTTTCGCGCAGTGGGCCTGCGAGAACGAACGACCGGAAGAGTCGCGGATGCGAGCGACGGTGGATCCACATTCACCGGCGAAATACCGGATCAATGGAGTGATTGTGAATATGCCGGAGTTTGCGAAGGCGTTCGCGTGCAAAGCAGGACAGCCCATGGTGAAGCCCGAAGGCAGGGTGTGCAGAGTTTGGTAAAGATTGGAGCTGACGAACGAGCGTGCTTTGAGAGCCACGCTCATTGCGAGATCGTGGTTACGTTTTGAAAAAGCCTCAGGCCTGAAGGCCTGAGCTACATGAACGACGGCTGAGCTACATGTGCTTCGGCGTTTTCACTGGATCGGCCGGACGCTTGGGAAGCACTTTCGGATTGGCTTTCATTTCCTTGGTGATTTCCGCGATGCCACGTTCGAGCTGTTGATCCTTGCCACCGATCACAGCGGCTGGATCATTTTCGACAACAATATCCGGATCCACGCCATGGCCTTCGATCACCCACTGTCCGGTGGTGCTGGCCGAGGCAAATTCCGGCACGAAAACCTGGCCACCGTCGAGCAACGGGCCGTGGCCGGTGATGCCGACGACGCCGCCCCAGGTGCGCTTGCCAATCAGCGGCCCAAGACCAGCTTGCTTGAACATGTACGGAAAGATGTCGCCGTCGGAGGCGGAGGTCTCGTTGATCAGGCAGACCTTGGGGCCATAGAAAACGGTGCCCGGGTAGGTGTTGGTGAATTGATCGTTTCTGCCGAAACCCGTGCCGAGCAAATCGCGGCGCAGGCGTTCGATCAGCATCTGAGAAATGTTGCCACCGCCATTTCCGCGGACGTCAACAATCAGCGCTTCCTTGCGGATCTGGGGATAGAAATACTTGATGAACTCGCGAATGCCGTCGGCACCCATGTCGGGAATGTGGATGTAGCCCACTTTGCCGCCGGTAGCTTTAGAGACGAAATCGCGATTGTGAGTAACCCAATCCAGATAAATCAGATCTGTCTCGCTGGTGATGGGACGATAGGAAATAAAGTGCGATCCTTCGGAGGTGGGCTTGGAATTCACGGTGAGCTGAACCGGGCGATTGGCTTTGTTCCGTAGGACCTGATAAGGATTGTCCTTCGCGGTCAGATCCTGACCGTCGATGGCCAGAATGTAGTCTCCGTCCTTCACATCGACGCCAACTTCCGTGAGCGGGGAGCGGTAAACCTCTTCCTCGTTCTGCCCGCGATAGATTCTAGCCAAGCGATAGCGCCCTGAAGCGGGGTCGAGTTCGATACGCGCGCCGGGCAAGGCAACTTGAGGGCGCTTGGGAATTTCGTAATCGCCACCAGCGATGTACGAGTGTGAAGTGCTGAGCTCAGCCACCATTTCGCCGAGAACATAGTTGAGGTCGGAGCGGTGTGCCACATAATCGACCAGCGGGCGGTACTGCGCACGCAAAGCGTCCCAATCGTAGCCATGCATGTTCTGGACGTAGAAGAAATCGCGGTAGCGGCGAGCGACCTCATTGAAGATTTCCACCCATTCCTGCTGCGGAACACGGTCGACCATCAGACCATCCGTGGCTACGCCTTTCCCGCTGGACTTTCCGTCCGGCTTCAGGTCGTACAGTTTAAAGGTGTGCTCCTGACGCACCAGGATTTTCTTGCCGTCGTCGGAAACGCGGAACCCATCGGCATTCTCGAGGAAAGTGCTTTCTTTGCGGTCCTTCTTGGTGAAAATGACGAGAGAAGTTTCCGGATAGGAATCGCGGCCATAGAAGGGAGCGCCCAGTCGCTCATAAACGAGATAGTCAGTTGTGGCGACGAGGGAGGAGAAATTGTCAGCGTCGACCGGCACGCGAGTGACGCGGTCGGCAACCCCGTCGAAGTCGATGCGCATGTATTCCTTCTTCTTCTCCTCTTTCTTTTCGTCCTTTTTGTCTTTGTCGGCGGTCTTGGACTTGTCGGAAGCTTCTTCGCCGGGTTTGCTGATGGTTACCTCATCGCTTTCGGGCGGAAAAGGATTTTTGCCATCCTTGCGAAGGGTGAGCGCCAGCAGCGAGCGGCCGCGATTCGTGGCGAAGTTGAATTCGATCTGGCTGAGTTGCGGCGCGTACTCTCGGGTGCTAATGAAGTACAGGTAATCGCCGTCCGGGTCCCAGGCAGGATGGTCAGAATCGTAAAGTTCATCCGAGACGCGATGAGATTGTCCGTCGGCGACACTCCAAATATAAACAGAGGTGAAACCGGCGGCATTGTCCATGGTGTAGGCAAGATGACCGCCATCTTCCGACCAGGGATATTCGGGAATTCGGCCGCGGGGATTCTGCGCGACCTGCGTGACCTTCTTGTCGTCAAGCGTGATGACGTAAAGCTTGCCATCTTTGTCGCCGAAAGCGATGCGCTTTCCATCGGGAGCCCAAGTGGGTTGATAGAGCATGGCGTGAAAACCGTGGGTCAGTTCTTCGGGTTTGCCAGAACCATCCTGATTGATGAGGTACAACTCGTCCTCGCCGTCCAGGTCGGAGATAAATGCGATTTTGGCGCCGTCGGGCGACCATTGGGCAAATTTGTCGTGGGCGTTCGAAGAGTCGGTGAGGTTGCGTGTCGCTCCTTTTTCAATCGGAGCGGTAAAAACGTCGCCGCGAGCGACAAACAACGCACGTTCGCCTTTGGGGCTGAGGCCGGCCCATTCGATCTGTCCCGCGGCCGAAATGCGCGAAGGCCGCATGGCCAGCGCGTCGGTGGGCACGTCGATGGAAAGCTTGGTGGATTTGCCGGTAGCGATATCGAAGATATTCAGTTCGCCGTCCATCTCATAAATGATGCGGTCTTTGTGATCGGTGCTGGGCCAGCGCAGATCCCACTTGGTGCTGTGAGTGAGTTGCGTGGTCTTTTTGGTTTTGGGGTCGTAAGAATAGAGATTGAGCGTGTCGTCCTTGTCTGACGAATAGTAAATCTTGTCGCCGACCCACATGGGATCGCGGTTGCAACGCGGATCGTCGGTAATTTTTTCCGCGGCATGCGACTTCAGGTCAAAGATGTAGAGTTGCTGAGCCCAGCCGCCGGAATAGCGCTTCCAGGTGCGGAAATCGCGGAACAATGGCGAGTAGACAACTTGAGTGCTGTCGGGCGAGATGTCGCCAGCACCGGACTTCGGCATCGGCAGCGCTTGTGGAAGGCCGCCATCGATGGAGACGGTGTAAAGGCGGCTGTCGCCCAAATCGAAATATTCGCGGAGGGAGCGGAAGACGACGGCTTTGCTATCCGGGGTCCAGCCATAGACCTGATCGTCGTATCCCCAGCGGGCGGGAAGAGGGCCGCGAGAAGGATAGAACGTCAACTGTTTGGGAACGCCGCCGGTGGCGGGGATTACATAAACCTGTTCGTCACCGTCGTACTGTCCGGTGAAGGCGATCCATTTTCCGTCCGGTGAAAATTTGGCAAAAAGCTCAAGGCCGGGATGCGCGGTAAGCCTGGTGGCCATGCCGCCCGAGGTGGATGCGGTCCAAAGATCTCCGGCATACGTGAATACTACTTTGTCGCCATGAATATCGGGAAAACGCAGCAGCTTGGTTTGTGCAGCGACTGGCGAAACAACGATCAAGACGCAAATGAAGAGGCAGACGAGCCAGAGAACGACAACCCTGGGCGATGGGAATGACATGAACGTCCTTTCAGCAACGAAGATTCTCAGGTGCGCAGACCAAGCGAGTGCAGAAGATGACGCAAATCGATTGTGCGTATGGCCGCACGACATTTTACACCGACTAGGCGGGAACTGCAGGTGACAGAGGAATGCTGGCCTCGACGATCGTGCCGCCGCCCAGGATGGACTGAACGACCAGTTCACCGCCCATGCTGCGCAGTCGCTCTTCCATGCTGAGCAGCCCGATTCCCGGCGCGGTGTCGAGCGAAGCGGGATCAAATCCAGCACCCGAATCCGACACCCGCAAGTGAAGCAAGCCGGCGACTTCCTTCAACTCGAGTACAGCCCCGCGAACGCCGCTGTGCTTGTGAACGTTGCGGATTGCTTCCTGGGCCACACGGAACAGGCACAAAGCGACGTCAGGCGAAGGGTTTGACTGAAGTTCAGGATGCACAAAGCGAATTTCCATGGAATTGCGCGAGGCAAAGTCCTTGCAGAAATTGGCTAGGGCCCGCACCAGCCCTAGCAACTCCACCTGTGAGGGATGGAGGCGACGAGAGACGTTGTGGACATCCGAGGTGATTTCGCTGGCAATCCTGACCAGGGAATCGAGCTGAGGAGTCAGCGCGGACTGCGATTTGACGGAGAATTGTTTCAGTTGCTCCAGGTCGATGCTGAGGAGCGCGAGGCGCTGACCGGTGTCGTCGTGAAGATCTCTGGCAATACGTGCCCGCTCCTCTTCCTGAGCGCGTGTCAGACGGCTCCGCAAAGCTTGCAGCTTTTCTTCGGAGCGCTTACGTTCGGAGATGTCCTGATAAAAAGCGAAAGCGCCGACGAACTTGGAATCGGAGAAAAGGCGCACGCCGTGGAGTTCGACGTCAAGGAGCGTGCCGTCTTTGCGGCAGCGTTGCGTGGTGGCATGCACAACGCCAGTTTCCCGCGAAAGTCCGGTCAGGCGGGCAGCGCCGCCGCGATCATGAGGCGCGATGAGTTCGTCAAGGTCCATGCCCTCAATTTCCGATTGAGAAAACTGGAACATGCGCTCGAAAGCAGGATTGCAGAAGCGAACACGCTGATATTCGTCCTTGATGACGATACCGAAGGGACTGTTGAAGATGAGCGCATCAAGGTACATGGCGTGATCGCGAAGTTCGCTTTCCGCGCGCCGCGTCGCGGTCACGTCGAAGGCGGTGGCCAAAATTGCCGGCTTGCCTTCATATTCCATCACACTGTCTGACAGCTCCAGCCAGCGTTCCTCGCCGCTCTTGGTGACAATTTTGTACTGAAAACGCGAAAGCAAATGGCCGTTGGTCTGCCTGCCCTTGGAACGCGCCTGTAGAATGGGCTTGAATTCAGGATGAACCAGCTCCCACGCATTCATGGCCTGAAGTTCCGCGCGAGAGTAGCCGGTAAGAGTCTCGACTTCGCGGTTCAGATAAACCAGCCGGTCGTTTTGCAAAATCCAGATGCCGCAGGCAGCAGTCTCGGCAACCAGGCGAAACTTGTTCTCGCTTTCGCGCAGCGCATCTTCTGTGCGCCGGCGCTCGGTGATGTCTTCGCCGGTAGCCAAACGATACAGTTCCTTGCCAATCTGAATAACCTCTGCGGAATACTGGACAGTGAGAACGCGGCCGCATTTTGTTCGCAGTCGTGCTTCCGCCCGGGTGGTTCTGCCGGTCTCGCGGATGCCGTCCAGGGCTTTCGAAAACTCTTCCGCGTCCACCCAGATGCCAAGTTCCAGCGCGGTGTGGCCAATAACCTCTTCGCGGGTATATCCCAATTGTTTTTCGAAGCTCTGGTTGACGTCCACGTAACGGCGATCGCGCAACGACGTAATGGCCATCGCGCTGGGACTGTTGCGGAAAGCCGACGCGAATTTTGCTTCCGACAGTTGCAGAGCCACTTCCGCACGAACCTTCTCGGTGATATCGCGAGCCATTCCACGAATGATCGGAGATGAAATTCCTTCGGAACGAATCGTGGAGCTGTATTCCCAGGTTCGTTCTTCACCGGACTTCGTCAAGACAACCATTCGACCGCGATCGGAGCCAGTGGAAATCACGCGCTGCAAGAAATCCTGGAATTCTGGGCGCACTCTGGGAGCCAACAAGTCTCTGATGTTCATCTTCAGCAGTTCGCTGACTTCGTAGCCGAGCCGCTTGGCGGGGGCAGGATTCACCGATAGGATGCGTCCCTGAAAGTCGTGTGTGGCGATCAGATCTTCGCTGCTTTCAACCAGATCGCGATAGCGGCTTTCGCTTTCGCGCAATGCCTGTTCAATGCGCAAGCGCTCTTGAATTTCGCTTTGCAACCTGGAATTCATTTCCACCAGGCCATAGCTGCGCTGGTGGCTTTCTTCCAGGTCGCGTTCGGAGCGTTGATACTGTTCAACGAGAAGCAGGACGATGCCCAGACAGATGCCGCAGGTGTTCACAAGATCCAGGAACAAGATGCGCGACTGAAACAAGTTCCCCAGGTTTTCCAGTGTCAGAAAGGGAGATGGCAGGTGGGAAGCGAATCGCTTCACGATAATGTCGAGGAACGTAAGCGAATAAAAGACCTGATCCAATGAGTAGGTGAAGCAGAAAAGCCCGGTGATCAAGCCGGCCCATGAGCGGGTGGCACGAGACTGCGTCAGAAAAACAGATGCGCAAAAGAATAAAGCGCCAGCCAGGAACGTTGTTCGAGGGAAATTCCTAAGCGCCATACTGGTGACGGGTTCGTGACGCCATAAAAATCCGAGGACGAAACAAATGGCTGTGGCGAGTACCGCGCCTGCAATGCCGCGCACAATCCACCGGCGCGAGAGTTGGTTAGGACCGCGCCAGTCCCACCCACCCAGAATCAGGAATAGGGGCTCAAGAAATCCGGTGAGCAACAGCAGGACGACAAAAGCGATTTTGAGGGGAGTCCAAGCGGCACCGAGTTGCATGGAGAGAGCGGCGCAAGCGAGGTAAACCGCGAACGAAGTCCAAGCCCAGGCCCACCAACGGAAAAAATCGGCGCGACGCAACCGCGAATACAGCGCCCAGAGAAACACCACAAGGAAAACCGTAAGGAGCAACTGAACATTCACGGAAAGAGAGATGCTTTGATACGAGCTGTTCATGAGCGAATCAACGAAAAAACCACCAGAATCCTTACCAGGTAGATGATGGCCGCAACCGCCTCAATACAAGCGATTCTGTCTATTTTAACAGGCTTAGCCTGCGCGTCCAACGAGAGGGGGCGCGTGGCTTATACGCAGGCCCGATTTAAGCGGAAACTTAGTAAATGCTAATGCGACCATCAAGGCGAGAACGGGATCGCAAGGGTGGCGCAGGCGCAAGGAGGTTTGCGTGAGGTAGTAAACGACAGGAAAAACGAGCGGGTACGCGGCGAGGGGAATGAAGAGGGGATTGCGGAGAATCAGCAAGCGAACGAGCGCCGCTATGACGCCTACAAGTACAAAGACATTCCAGGCAAAAACGAACGCCACCAGGGCAGAGCCGGGATGAAGAAAATCACGCTGCGGCGATTCGGTTCCGAGCCAGGTGGCAAGAATTCTGCGGCCGAAGAGCTGTGCAGTGAGGCTGGGATGAGTGCGGATAAAGAGCCGGGCCTTTTGCCATTTTTCATCGAGAAATGCGGACTCGCCAAGCTGGGAGTAGCGGCGGACCTGTTCGAATCGGGTGATGCGATTCACGGCTCGGGAATGCTCGTCGTAGATCTCGTTGTTGCCCATCCACAGTTCAAATGCAAAGTTGGAGCGCAGAGGAACCAGTCGATGGAATTGGACGGTGTTGCGCACGGTCCAGGGGAGACAGATGGCCACGAGAATCGTGATTGTCAGCGTGAGTCGCCCTGGACGCAGCGAACCGCGCCGATAGTGGCAGTAAGCGATCCAGCAAAAGTGGAATGGCAGTAAGGCGCCGAGCGCGGGATTTGTGAGCAGGGATAAACCCCAAAGCGCGCCATAACCAGCGAAATCGCCCGTGCGCGAGGATTCTGCCAACCTCAACGTAGCCCACAACAGCGTGGCCGCCAGCAGCGCCGAAAGTGAAGTATCCCAGATCCACTCCGTGGGCAGCACGATGCCACTGGGAAAAATCGCCCAGAGCCACGCAGCGCTTGCGGCCGCCGGCAGGCCCGAAACGCGTTTGCCGATGGAGAAAACAGGAAAGCACGCCAGCGCTGAGAAAATGCAGTTCAGCAGAGCAGCAGCATAGAACGAAGCAAGAGTGAAGACGCCAAAAACCTTGAAGATCGCGGCAAGAAGAAGAGGGTAGACCGGGACAAGCCAAGCGGTTGGCCCCGTAGGCTGTCGAAACAGGCAGCAGAAGCCTTGACTCTCCGCCAGGGATTTCGCCACGCTGCCAACTTCCTGCTCAAAGGGGACGTAGGCGAGGACATTCGCAGGAATCATATGCGCTTCGTAAACGAGAAATGCCACGCGCAATGCCAAGGCAACAAGGAAGATCAAAGTGATTGAGGTGGACAGGCGGCGGATTCGCGAAAGCACGATACAAAAGAGAATACTCTGAGCAATGGAGGGTTGTCTTGTCACCGCAAGGGAATTTCGAGTACAGTGCGAAAGTTCAAGTCAGCACGTTCTGAGTTCGAGTCCCGCCCGATCTTGCGTCCATGTTGAAAGAAAGGACTGTCATGCTGAAGAGGATCAATTGGCTGGAGTGTGGTGTCCTCGGGCTCGTGATGCTATTGGCGGCTTGCGGAGGAGCGGAGAAGGAAGCCACGGAAGGCGCGATCAATGCCGCCCAAACCGCGATTAATGCGGCTTCTTCGGAAGCGGCAAAGTTTGTGCCGGACCAACTCAAATCCGCGCAGGATACGCTGCAGAGCGCCAAGAACGCCTTGGCGAAGGGCGACTATTCCGCGGCGTTGTCCGGGGCCAGGGATGCGACGAAAAAAGCCAGCGACCTGGTTGCGGCAGCGGCAACGAAGAAGCAGGAATTGATGAAGGATTGGACGGACATGGCTGAGCCCATGCCCAAATCGATGGAACAGATCAAGGCAAGGATCGATGCGTACTCTCACGGAGCCAGAATGCCGGAGGGCATGGACAAATCCGTACTGGCTACGGCGAAAGACCAATACACGCTGCTGAAACAAGCCTGGGCAGACGCCACCGCGGCAGCTCAAAAAGGGAACCTGAGAGATGCGATGCAGAAGACTTCGGGCATTAAAGATATGCTGGCGAAGTTGCGCGAGATGCTGGGCATCAAGTCATAGCAAGGCGTTTTTGGGCGGAAACAAATGAAGACTATAAGTCGTTGCTGAAACGGGCTCAGAACGATTCCATGCGCCATAGCAGGCGACAAGAAAACGACGTGTGCACGGTGAGATCGGGACGCCAAACAGCCAAGATCTGGGAGCCTTGATACACGCGCTCGAACCCGCCTTCCGATTCCGAGACTGTCTCGATGGGAGCAATCCAGAATTCACCAGCCGCGGGTGCGTGAAGCGAGGCTCGGACACGCTGCCATCCATCTTCCATGTGCAGCAGCGGACCCGTAAGAGTTCCGGAGAAGCATAAGTTCTTCGGACCTTCCGGCGTTTCGAAAAAGCGATCGGAATCCGTCGGCGCAAGAAAATTAATGACCGATTCGATGCCGAAGAGAAGGGGCCTGGAAAGGGTCTTGGAGAGCGATATTTCGACGTCGCAGCTGACTTCACAACCCTGAGGAGCCGGGCCGAATAGAAACCGTTTGGTAATGCGCAAGCGAGGAGGGTTGTCTGGATCGGTCGCAAATTCCGGCAACAACTGTTCAAGGGCCAGCACGGCATAGTCCGGTGAGGACTTGCGAATTTGAAATGAGCCGGCGGCGACGGAGGCAAGCTCGGCAAGCTGAAGAGCGTTGTAGTCCGAATGGGAGCGTGAAGGTTCGAATAGCAGAATGCGGAAAGCGCTTCGCGGGAAACGGTCGTAGCGCAGAAAGCGCTCCAGATTGGGCTCTTTGACGCGCACCTGATCGTGAATCGAAACGGCGGCGTCTGGCGATCCGGCCGCGGCAGCTTCGCGAAGACGCGCGTGATAAGCCTCTGGCCGGCGAAGCACAGAATTGATGATGGTGGCGGAGGCGGTCCGAAAATCGAATGCGGAAATTGTGGCGCCGTCGGAAGGTTTGAGGAGCGCCTGGTATTCGGGAGCAGTGAACAGAAGTTCCGGCGCTCCGTCCGCATCGTAATCGAGCAGCTCGACCCGTGGCACCATGCCTCCGGGAGTCAACTGGTCGGCAAGGGTCTCGGCGCGGATCAAGTTGCGCCAGACTTCGGTGCGAAGGTGCGGCGCGTAAAGACCACCGAATACGCCGTGCCAGTAAGCGTCGTTGCTTTGGCCGCGCAGAAGAAGGTCGCGGGCCTCCAGGACCTGGGAACAGTGCTCAGAGCTGGAGCGGCGCGGCGGAATGGAAGCGACGCGAGCCGAGACGTGCAGCATCTTCTTATGCATCAAATTGGATTCGGGATATTTGCGAAAAAAGCCGCGCCACGCGCCGCCGCGAAAGAAAGGGAGCAGGTCCGGGCGGCCAGCAAATTCCTTGTGAATGGCAAAAAATCGTTGGCGGACACTCGTTGGCAGCACCCACTCCATCATTTCGGCATAAGACGCCGTGGGAAGATCAGCGCGGCCGAGCGGAAGGTGCGACGAGATGTAGTCAGACGGCGTGATGGTTTTGAGCCACGAAGCATTCTCTTCCAGCGCGTTGAAAAACGATTTCAACCATCCGTCCAGGTAACAATGCTTGTGAGTGCCGGGCCACACGCCGAATTTTTCCATATCGTCGCCGAAGAATGCTACGCCGCCCGGCCGGACTTCTGCGGCTTTGCGAAAGAAGGCGATGGATTCTTCGACTTTGCGAAATGGAATCAGATAACGCAGTTCTTTGAGCCCGGGGAATAGCCAAACGGTCTTTCCGCGATCTTCCGCGACATACGGGCCATACAGCTCTTCCGGCTCAAATCCGGCAGCAAGGAACGGCAGATCGTCCACCAAAGTATAAGCGACACTGGCGGCGGCAAGCGTTGAGGGAAGCTGCGGCTCCCAGACGCGTTCCGCGAGCCAGCATCCCGTCGGGCGTTTGGCGAAATGCTTTTCAATGTAGTCGGCCAGGCGATTGAGCTGCTCGATGCGATCAGGCTCAGGAATGGAGATGAGGATAGGCTCGTAGAAGCCGCCACCAATCAGTTCGATTTGGCCACTGGCGACGAGTTGCCGCAGGCGTACAAAGTAGCCTGGATGGTGCTTTTCGATCCACAGCAGCAAAGGGCCGGAATAATGAATGGCGACGCGGATCGCGGGATGTTCTTCCAGAAGATCCAGAAATTCGAGGTAGGAATTCTTGTAGCATTCCTCAAAAACATGTTCGAAATTGCCGGCGGGCTGATGAGCGTGAATGATGAGAACAAAGTGAAAAGGCTGGCTGGATTGGGGCATATCTGGCACGTTCCATGATACCAAGAGAAGGGACGATTCGAGTAAGAGAGGGAGATACCTACTCAATAATATACTCGCGCTTCAATAAAGAATGCGGGCGTGTGCCCGAAAAGCGACTACCCGATGTGGTGCAGGATCCAGTCCGAGATGAGTTGCAGCGCTTGCGGCGAGAATGTTTCCTCGATGGCGGCGTATTCAGCAGGCGAACCAGAGAAGCAATGCTGAAATTGGTGGTTCAGGTCGGGAAGCTGGGTGCTGGCGGCGTCGGTGTTGCCGGAATCGGCGAAAGCTTTTTTGACCAGGGGTAGATTGGCCTTGGGAGGAACTTGAAGATCTTTTTCTCCATACAGAGCGAGAACCGGGGTTTTCAGCGCCTGCAGAACTGGGAGCGGATCATAGTCGAGAAAAAAGCGGAACCACGGTGAACTCAGCGTGCGCAACTGCGTTTCCAGAGCGGCCGGCGGCGTTGCGGCGTCAAGACCGGTTTCCTTCACCAAAGCATTCAGCTTTTGGGTCAGGACGGCAGGTTCTTTTTCCTTGCGCACTAATTCGTAAGCTTCGCGGTCGAATGTAAGGCTGGCGACCAGTTGCGGTTCGCTCAGGCCTCCGGCGCGCCCAATCATCTCGGATTGATTGAGAAGCGTGTCCTCACCCTTGGTGGCAGGGGGTGCCAGAAGCACAAGCCAAGCGATGTCTGTCGAGCGCGTGGCCAGATAGGGCGCTATCATGGCTCCCTCGCTGTGTCCGATCAGCCCGATTTTGGCGGCGTCGACGTCTTTGCGCGTCTTCAGATAGGCCACTGCGGCTTGCGCGTCGGAAGCGAGATCCAGCGTTGTGGCGCTGTCCACCGAACCAGTTGATTTGCCGATGCCGCGCTTATCGTAGCGTAGAACCGCAATTCCCTTTCGAGTGAGATAGTCGGCGAGGACCAGGAACGGCTTGTGACTTGCCAGCGCTTCGTCGCGGTCGTATGGTCCGGAACCGGCGATCAGGACCGCGGCGGGAAACGGTCCTGTGCCCTTCGGAATAGTGAGCGTTCCGGCCAGCGTGACGTTCGCCGCAGCATTGGAAAAGGAAACTTCCTCTTCACGATACGGGTAAGGCTTCACCGGGGTCTGTGGGCGGCGGATTTCCAGCGGCTGGTCGGAACGTTTGAATTCCATTTTTTGCTCGGCGCCAGTCTGAGACCAGTTACCGATGATGGTATTTTTTGCGGGATCAAACGTACCCTCGAAAATCCCCGCGACCGAAGGGATTTCGAAATGGAAGGCGTTGTCTTCCTTCAATGAAACGCGCACCGCGGGCAGCCCGATGACGCCTTGATCCAGATTGTCGAGCGCGCCAACCAGTTCGTCTTCGGTGTCGTGCGAAACGTGCAGCTGGTACCTCAGGCGCAGGCCGTGAGCCTCAATTGCGGTTTGCCAATTCCCCTCCACCGGAAAAACGGCTTGGGAGGGTTTGCGTGAACCGGCGTTTGGCGCCTGACGATGAAACACCACCGGCAGCGAAACATCGCCTTGTACCCACACGCCATCGATGGTCTGGTGGTCGGCGGAAACTTTGCCCTCGAAGCGCGCTGCGGCGGAAGCAACCGTGAATTTGAGGGTTGGCGCGGTGAAAGAAATCGAAGTGGCTTCGATGGCGTACACGGCTTGATCCAAACTGTCGAGCGAGGCATGCAGCGATCCGTCGGCGGCTTTGCTCAGATGGAGAAGCAAGTGGAGTTGCGCATCAGCGGCTTGCAACGTGCCGGCGTAATTGCCCTCGAGGGTGCGCGATTGCGAGGCAGGATGCGCCGTCGCGGCTGGGTGGGTCTGCGCGATGAGGGAAAGTGCGGCAGAGAGAACGACGACAAATAACGCGGCGAAACAGCGCGTGAAGCTTGGGCGCAAAGAATTCTCCAGTAACGATCAAAAAGATTGTAGCTGATTGGATGGGCGGCACTGAAAAAAGGAAGCCTGCCGGCTGGCGGCGTAGCGCTACGTTGGCTGGCTACAAAAAAGCGCCCCGAACCAGTCGAGGCGCTTCAAAACTTGGCTCCGGAATGTGCGGCGGCACTACTTCTTGTTGTACCAGTCCGCGTTCATGGCCGTGAATTGCTGCCATTTTTCGGGCAGATCTTCGAGAGCAAAGATGGCGGTCACCGGGCAAACCGGCACGCAAGCGCCGCAATCGATGCATTCGATGGGATTGATGTACAGCATCGTTTCGCCCTGATAGGCCGGTTCGTCCTTGCGCGGGTGAATGCAGTCCACGGGGCAGACGTCAACACAGGCGGTATCCTTGGTGTTGATGCAAGGTTCGGCAATCACGTAAGCCATGCAAAATCTCCTTTAACGGGCAGCAAAACGAGCCTCCTGGCACCAGTGGCAAGCGATAACCATACCACGGTATTGCCCGGTCGAAAGCGCCTGCATTTAATTCTACGTGGGACCTTCCAGATTCTCAACTCGGGGCGTCAAAGCTAGAATAGAGGAGAGAGGACAACGAATGAAACGCAAGACAGCACTTGCCGGACTAATGGTGATCGCGGGAGTGATGCTGGCCGCGGCGCAATCCACCGCGCCGAAGGATCCGCAACTCATCGACATTCAGGGTTACCAGAAGATCCTGGACCAGTACAAAGGAAAGCCTTTGCTGGTTACGTTCTGGGCCACCTGGTGTGAACCTTGCCGCGATGAGTATCCGATGCTGAACGAATTGGCGAAGCAATACGCGCCGCAGGGCCTGAAAGTTGTGGGCATCGACCTGGACCAGGACGGAGATCTGATCCTGATGCGCCGATTCCTGACGCGCTACAAGCCCATCTTTCCCAATTACCGCAAAAAGAAGGGCGAAGAAAATGCCTTTTCGCAGGGCGTCATGCCCGGGTGGAATGGCGCAATCCCCGCTTCGTTTTTCTATGCAAAGGACGGCACGCAAATTGGCCACCTGGTGGGCGCCAGCAGCCAGGAGACGTACGACGCGGCGATTCGCACACTCCTCTCCAAGTAGACTAAACACGATTGAAGAGAGAGACTGGCACTGTCGTAGCGGAGGCGCGCGATGCTGGACTTGCAGGGCAACAAGATTACCTACTACGGGCACAGCACCTTTGCCCTGACCACACCGAGCGGGCAAGTGGCGTTAATCGATCCCTGGGTGATGACCAATCCCAAGTGCCCGGACACACTGAAGAAAGTGGCTCGGCTGGACGCTATATTTCTGACGCACGCCCACACCGATCACATGGGCGATTTGCTGGCGCTGGCGAAGCAATGCAAACCCAAGATCGTAGCGACGTTCGAAACGTACCTGTGGCTCGAGTCGAAAAATACCGGCGCAGTGTGTCTGCCCGCAAACAAGGGCGGCTCGCAGAAGGTTGGCGACTTTGCTGCAACGATGACGCACGCGTTTCATTCGAACTCCATTGAGGATGATGGCCAGCGAATTTACGGCGGCGAAGCTGGCGGCTTCATCGTCAGGCTGCCGGGCGGCTTCAGCATTTATCACGCGGGAGATACGGCCGTATTTGGAGATATGAAACTCATTGGAGAGATTTATAAGCCGGACGTAGCGATGCTACCCATCGGCGATGTGTTCACTATGGGTCCAAGGGAAGCGGCCTTTGCCATTCGCCTGCTCGGCGTAAAGCACGTGATTCCCATGCACTACGCGACGTTTCCGATGCTTACGGGCACGCCAGAGGAATTGCGGGCGGAGGCGAAGGATGTTGCCGGTTTGGACGTGCATGCGTTGAAACCCGGGGAATCTCTCGGTTAGAGCCTCGTCTTGAGCAATGAGCCATCGTTGACGTCGGACTAGCATAAAAGCTAGCGCTGCACTTAAGACAAACGCCAGCAATGGTGCTGAGTATTTGCGATGGCGGACCGCGTTGGAAGGCGGTCCCTACAATGGCAAAGCAAAGAGAAAAACCTCATCTCCGAAGGGGCGAGCTACAAGATTGAAGCGCTAAGGCGCCGCTCAAGAACAACTTCACAGTTGAGGTTTGATGGTGTAGTTCCACTCGGGTAAGGTTTCATGGCGCTGCAATCGCAGTGAGGCGAGTTGGTCGGGAGTTGGCTTGAGGCCGCAAGGATAGTTACGGCGATCCAGGTAAGCAGTGACGGTAAGGCCAGTTTGAGTTTTTGTGGTTCGCGTATAGTTGAGGATCTTCTGGTAGGAGTCGAGCGGTTCACCAGCCCAGTTTCGTGATACCTCGGAAAAAAGACGATGCTCGATGGGGTTCCATTTGGAAGCGCCGGGTGGATAGTGGGCCACGGTGACAGACAGGGCAAAAGAGTTGGCCAGTTGAGACTGGAGTTCGGTCTTCCAGGCATAGCAGCGATAGCCGTTGCTGCCGCCGGTATCGGCCAGAATGAGAATCCGGCGCGAGCCAGAGTAGCGCTGGGAACCTTCCTGATACCACCAGTGGGCGATGGCGTGAGCGGCGAATGCGGGAGTGTCGTGGGAAACGCCGACGACAAAAGTGCCACGGTTTTCGGTGAGGTCATAAATCCCATAGGGAATCGCGACACCGATGGAGTCGGTGCGGAAGTCGTGATCGAAAACACGGCGCGGACGGCATTCCCAACGCTGGCCTGGATTTTTGAAGTTGCCGACCAGCTCGCGTTTCTTGGTGTCCACGCTGATGATGGGCAGGTGACGTCGCTGGAAGCGCCCGCGCAACTCGGTGAGATCTTCGAACTGCAGGTTGCGATTGGGGCTGGAGCTGGTGGAGATCTGCTTGTGATTGACACGCAGCGAATAGCCCATCTGATGGAGCAAGCGCCCGATGGTGTTCGGAGAGACGGAGATGCCGAGCAAGAGCAGTGCCTCGGCGATCCTCGTGGTACTGCGACGGGACCAGCGTAAACCCGTGATGGGATCGCCAGCGGTATCGTGTTCCAGCAAACTGTGAAGAACATCGATTATGCCTGGCGTTTTTTTTCCGTGGACTGGCGGCCCCCGCCTTTGCGGCGCGTCCCAGCGTTGACCACATCCTGGTCGAGCAGTTGCTGCCGGCCACGGGCAACGGTGTGGGCGTCTAAACCGAGGAAATCGCCGAGCAAGGTGTCGCCACCATGACCCACGCGGATGGACTCCAAGCCAGCAAACAAGCGGCGTTGCTGTTCGTCGAGCAGTCCATAGAACAGGACAATCGCGGCCTTGAGTTCATCGGGGGAGACCTGCAGGGCCACCGAATGAACCGCCAAAGGCACTGCTTGAGCGCTGCGGCGAGCCAAGGTTTGCTTGCGACGATCGGTCGGATCGATTGCGGTGTAGAGAAACTGGCCATCGATTTCGGTTCGACTCAAACGCCCTTGCAGTAGGAGATGGCGCAAAGGCTCCTGAACCTCGGCATGCAAAACATCGGCAAGCTCATGCGCGTAGTAGCCGTTGGAGGAGCCCCGGACGAAAGCTTCCACGGTGAACAACAGGGTTCCATAGCGCGAGAACCAAACCGCCTCGTGGGACCACAGTCCGCGATCATCAAAGCGGGCGATCTCCGGCAACGTATAGAAGCGCCTGCGATGCGTATAGCTGGCGAAGTAGCCGAGTTGCTTCAGCTTGCGGAATACCGTGACCGCCGTAGCGGTGCCAAGCAAGCGTTTGAGTTCCGGCAATTCCGCGATCTTGTGGCGGAGAAGATGCTGGCGGAGGACGGAAGAGTCGAATGTAATCGGTCGCATAATGTTATAGTTCCGACTGTTCACTCCTTTAAGTAAGAACTATAACATAACCAGGGAAGAGTATGCTTTGACCACGCTCTGGTCTCTCAGCCCTATGTTTATTGGGTTCCGACCATCTTCGCCCGTCGCGAACTGGCAACTCAAAGTGTCGGAGAAATGCATAAGTTCACGTCAGCAATGGATTATTATTGTTGCGCGGTGCCTAAGAGCGGAAGAAGTTTCGAGCGAAGAAGCCCAGGTTCGCGGGGCGCTCGGCAAGACGGCGCATGAAATAGGGGAACCATTCCGTTCCGTACGGAACGTAGATCCTCACGCGGTAGCCATCCGCAACCAGTTGACGCTGTAAATCCGTACGCACGCCGTACAACATCTGAAACTCAAAGTCATCTTTGGAAATCTTTTTGTCCGCGGCAAAACGGATGGTCTCCGCGATCATGCGCGGGTCATGGGTAGCGATGGCATGGTAAAAACCACTGGCAAGAAGCGTGCGCATCAGATGCACGTAATTGGCGTCGACGTCGGACTTCCTGGGATAGGCCACCTCCGGCAGCTCCTTGTATGCCCCTTTGCACAGGCGAACGCGGCAGCCATAGGAAAGCAGATCCTGAATGTCAGTTTCGCTGCGGTAAAGATAGGCCTGAATGACCGCGCCCACCGCGGGCGTTTGCGCGCGAACCCGTTTCACCAACTCCACCGTGCGCTGGGTGTAAAAGGAACTTTCCATGTCGATGCGCAGGAAGCTGTCATAAGCGGCGGCGCGCTCGGCAATCGACAGCACCAATCCTTCGCAGAATTCGGCGCTAAGGTCCAGGCCCAGCTGCGTCAACTTGCAGGAAACGTTGGCGCTGAGTTTTTCCTGGGCAATGCGGTCGTAAATCTGCAGGTAGGTATCGCGTACCTTCTGCGCGTCCGCGGTGGTGGCGACGTTTTCGCCCAGGCAATCGAGAGACACCATCATTCCCGCGCGATTGCATTCTCGCGCAGCTTCAACCGCTTCATTGAGGGCTTCACCGGCTACGAAACGGTGGGACATGCGGCGCGTGGTCCCGTTGGAAGTGACCCAGTGCGCGAGGCCTTTACTATTGGAGAGTTTCAGAAGCGTCGAACGAAGCATGGACGCAATGATTATGCCCGTAGATACCGAAAGCCGCCAGTATCCACTTAGTTCTTGTGCTCTTCGAGGAACTTCTCGGCGTCGATAGCGGCCATGCAGCCGGAACCCGCCGCGGTAACGGCCTGGCGGTAGCGATGATCCTGCACGTCTCCGGCAATGAACACGCCGGGCACGCCGGTAAGGCTGCCGTGGCGCGAAATCAGGTAGCCGTTCTCGTCCATTTCGAGCTTGCCGCGGAAAATGATGGAGTTGGGGTTGTGGCCAATGGCGACAAACACGCCATCAAGCGCGATATCCCTCGCCGGACCGTTCTGCGTGTTGCGCAAGTGCACGCCAGTTACATGGCCCTCCGGCGCGATAATCTGTTCAACCACGTAAGGGGTGACGAATTCGACTTTAGGGTTGGCGCGTGCGCGGTCAATCATGATTTTCGACGCACGAAATTCGGGCCGCCGGTGGATCAGGTGCACCTTGCTGGCATAGCGCGAAAGGAAATTAGCCTCTTCCATGGCGGAATCTCCGCCGCCGACCACCGCGATATCTTTTCCGCGGAAAAAATAGCCATCGCAGGTGGCGCAAGTGGAAAGGCCGCGGCCGATCAGTTCCTTTTCGCCTTTCAGGCCAAGCAGGCGGGCAGAAGCTCCCGCAGCGACGATCAGGGCGCGGGTCTCGTAGACCTCTTTTCCGGCGATGATTTTGAAGGGCCGATTCGTCAGGTCGACTTCAGTCACTACTCCTGATTTGAATTCCGTCCCGAACTTCTGCGCCTGCTTGCGCATGTTTTCGATCAGTTCCGGGCCAAGTATTCCCTCCGGGAAACCGGGGAAATTTTCGACGTGAGTGGTAAGCGAAAGCTGGCCACCAGGCTCGTGACCATCCAGAACCAGGGGCTTCAAATTGGCGCGTCCGGCATAAATAGCGGCCGTCAGGCCGGCACAACCACTCCCGATAATCACAACGTTATACATGCAGAATTGCTCCCGGAATTTGATTCTTGAAGCTGGCCCCGCGGTACAAAGAGCGAACGAAGATTGTAGCACCACAACGCGCAAGAGAGTGCAGAGGTGGAAAGTGAAGGAGTGGGAATCCTTGACTCGCCTGAGGTGCCGGCGTAGGTTTCGAATAAAGTCACTAATTCGCTCGCAAAATCGGGTCAGAAGGAGTTCGCATGGATAAGAAGATTTCTGTGGCGAGCTATTGGCTAGGCATCACCTGCGTGGTGTTGACGATCATCTTCCGTGGTCTCGCGGCCGTTGGAATCTGGCCGATCCTTGTACCGGCCAATGGAGCCGGGATCACTTACGTCACTTTCCAGCAGGCGGCGGTGGTTTTTCTTTTGCTGTCCATCGCTGCGGGCCTGATGAGCCGGTGGCGGCACGAAAAATCGTAGGGCGTTAGCGGGCGAATCATTGCCCTACCTACCGTGAAGTTTCCCAGGCAACAGCCAATTTGGAGACGACCGCTCGCGCGCGCCGATAGACACTTTTGGGCCATCCATTTACAGTGTGAGGGCATGCTGAAATCCCTCCAGGAGGCTCAAAAATGGACCCACGCTATCCCGTTGGAAAGTTTGAGAACCCCAAAGAAGTAACACCTGCGGCACGCAACGTAGCCATTGAGGAAATTGCCTCGGCTCCGGCAAAAGTCCGCGCGGCCATTCACGGCTTGAACGACTCGCAGCTCGACACGCCCTATCGCGAAGGTGGCTGGACAGTTCGCCAACTGATTCATCACCTGGCCGACAGCCATATCAACGCGTATATCCGCTGGCGCCTGGCACTCACAGAAACGGAGCCCACCATCAAGCCGTATGAAGAAGCAGAGTGGGCCAAGCTGGACGATGCCGCGCATGCACCTGTCGAAGTATCACTGCGTTTATTGGAGCCGTTGCACGAGCGCTGGGTAAGAATGCTGCGGTCGGTAAAGCCAGAAGAGTTTGCGCGAACTTTCCGCCATCCGGAGCATGGTGTACGCACGCTGGATTGGATGCTGTTTCTGTATGCATGGCATGGCCGGCACCACACCGCGCACATCACCGAGTTGAAAAAGCAAAAAGGTTGGAATTAGGCGGCGCGGGTGGCGGCGCCGGAAGGCGTCGTGTACCATACTTGCTGATTCGCCAAAGGAGATTTCATGGCACGAGCCGCAGGAACTTACGCAATTTTCGAAACTTCGATGGGCAACATTGTTTGCAAGCTGTTGGATAAAGAAGCGCCAAAGACCGTGGAAAATTTTATCGGCTTGGCCGAAGGCACCAAGGAATTCAAGAACGAAAGCACCGGCAAAAACGAGAAACGCAATTTCTACGATGGCCTGGTCTTTCACCGCGTCATTCCCGATTTCATGATTCAGGGCGGCTGCCCCCGAGGCGATGGCCGCGGCGGCCCCGGCTACAATTTTCAGGATGAGTTTCATCCCACGCTGAAGCACGCAAAGGCCGGGAAATTGTCGATGGCCAACTCCGGGCCAAATACCAACGGCAGCCAGTTTTTCATCACCGTTGCAGCTACGCCTTGGCTGGACAATCGTCACACCATTTTCGGCGACGTGGTGGAAGGGCAGGACGTGGCGGATAAAATCTCCAAAACACCACGCGATGGAAGCGACCGGCCGAGAACGCCCGTAGTTCTACAGAAAGTGCGCATCGAGCGGGTTTCCTGAGGGATCGCCTGCAAAAATGATGGAAAAGCTGACGCCAGCGCGCATGTCGCAGTCCATCGTGGAGCTTGTGTTTGTGCTTCTGGGCGCGCTGGTGATTTTCCTCGGGATCACGCAACGCATCTACTTTTACCGCCACGGACTGGCGTGGCTGGTGATCAGTGTTTCCATGATTGCCTGGGGTCTGATCGCGCTGGCCAAGCCTGGCCAGCGGTGGGCAAAGTGGCAAAAATGGAACCGCGGCGCATCGTTGGTTCTGCTCGGCGCGGTGATGCTGGCGATGATTCGTGTGCCCTTCCTATGGGTTCCCAAAATGCTGATGCTTGCGGGCGCGATTTTGATGGTCCGAGGAATAATCGGATCGTTCCTGATTTTCAAACAACGTTAGCTGCGCTTCAGCTATACTTCCTTGCAATTGACGGCCTCACCCGCCTAGGGCTCGCCCACTGGCCGTCGGCAACCCGCCCAACACTGTTTAGAGGAGACGAATCGTGCTGAAAGAGTTCAAAGAATTTGCAATGCGGGGAAGCGTCCTGGATCTCGCGGTCGGCGTGATCATTGGCGCAGCTTTTGGAAAAGTAGTGTCCTCGCTCGTTGATGACGTCATCATGCCGCCAATCGGGCGGCTCTTGGGCCATGTTGATTTCTCGAATCTTTTCATTAACCTGAGCGACAAAACCTACGAGAGCCTGGCCGCCGCCAAGGCAGCAGGTGCTCCAACGCTCAACTACGGAAATTTTCTGAATACGATTATTGGTTTTATAATTGTGGCCTTCGCTGTATTTCTTCTGGTTCGCTCGGTGAACAAGTGGTTGCCGAAGCCAGCGCCACCGGTTACTACCCGGGATTGTCCGCAGTGCGCCATGCCCATCCCCGTTGGGGCAAAGAAGTGCGGACACTGCACCAGCGCGGTCTAGAAAGTTTTTGGGACGGAATAGCCGAAAGCTGACGGAAGCGGGCGCAAATGCGCTCGCTTTACGTCTGTGAGGGTTTCTTCTTCTGGTTGGCCTCTAGATGCGCCTTCAGCCGGTTTACGACCGCATCTTCCTGGCCCTCTTCCAGTTCTTTCTGGACTTCCTCTAACGCGAAGTGCACCACGTCGTGGTGGTGCAGTTCCAGCGGCGCCACGGTTTCACTGAAGCGCAGCCACAGCCGATGCAGCAGGTTAACTTCGTTGGCGGTGAGATTTGGCGCGTGCGGACCCAGCACCTTGTAAACCTTATCGCCGTTGGGCAGATGGATTTCCAGGTTGAACTGCGGCTTGGGATCGCCTAGTTTTTCCCACGCTTCCCCGATGTGCAGCGCTTGCTCTTCGGTAGTTTCCTTCGGCGAATGGCCCAAGACGATGGTGCTGGACTCCAACGCGGCCGCAGCCCGCAGTATGCCGTCCCAAATTTCGTTGGATGCCACAACGGCCAGGCGAATGGACTTGCCGCGTTTTTCAGCCATCGAAAGCGCTTGCGAGAACAGATGCTGCTCGATGCTTCCGAAGAGTTGATCGACTTCCAATTCATTCTCGCCGGACGCGGCTCGGCGCAGCAGACGAACGTGCAGGACGACAACGTCTCGGCGGCCAGGTTTCAGGCGATCGAGGACATTTCCCAGGTGATAAAGATTGAAGTGGTTACTGACCGGAACAAGAATGTTGCCGGGCCGGGCACCCACAGCCTCAGGGGTAAGTTCGCCTTCCTGTTGGAGATTGAACTGATCCATCTCCACATGGGCAGCGCCGCCTGCCCGGCCATGCCGCTCGGAAATTGTGAACACGATATAGAGAAGAATGGAGAAGGTGCCGCCAGCCATGGTGGCAATGGGCTTTGTGAACAGGTTGACGATGGCGATCAGCAGCAACGTCAAGGTAATCAAACTGAGCCCAACAGGAATCTGCACCCCACGGATATAAAAGTTCAAGGGAACCTGGAACTCCCGCTGGCCCGGTTTGGTGTAGCGCAGAACAAGAACCGCCAGGCCATTCATCGCGAAGCTCCAAATCACGCCGAACGCATAGAGATTCGCGAGAAAGGTAACGTGGCCACGGCTGAGGATAATGGTGATGATCTGCAAAACCACGACGATATTGATAATTCGGTAGCTGGTGCCGTACTTCGGATGCGGTTGCCGAAACCAGGAACTCAGCACTCCATCCTCAGAAACACGATTGAGGACACCGTTGGAGCCCACGATTGCTGTGTTCACCGCGCCCGCTAGAATGAGAGTTCCCACGACAACGACGAAGGCATGAAAGGTAAGCCGGGCAAAAAGCGGCCCGTGCAAACTCATGGCCAGGCCGCCAATCAAGTTCTCCAGGTAATGCTCCCGGACGGAGTCGGGAATGATCATGACTGCGAAGAAGGAAACCAGCGAGGTGAACACCAGGCTGTAGATGAAGATTACGAGCCCCGCCTTCTTTAAGTTCGGCAGCTTGGGATGTTCGATTTCGCGGTATACCTGCGCCAGTGATTCCTCGCCGCTCATGGCAAGAACCGAGTGACCTAACGCAATGAAGATGGCAATAATGCCAAACGTGTGGGGAAGACTGCTGTGTGCCAACCATCCAAGAGCGCTGGGACTCAATCTAAGGTTGCGAGGCTGAGGGAGCGGGGGAAGCGAAGAATGGCGTAGCAGAACGGTGTAAAGGCACCAAGCGATCAACACCACGACCATCACGGTGACCAGTTTCATGATCTGCAGTGCTTTTTCGCTGGATTCCGGAATTCCCTTGGTGTTCTCCCACCAGAAATAAACCGTCACGACGATAGCGAAACTCGCGGCCGTGAAATCGATGCTCCAGGAAGACATCGGTCCGCTGATGTGGAAATACTGCAGAAGTTCTGTGACGAGACCGGCAAGGTATTGGCCGGCAGCCACTCCGCTAATGGGCCCGGTCAGGATGTAGTCGAACATCAGCGCGGAAACGCTGAATTTCGCCAGCGACCCTCCCAAGGACTGTTTGACCGCGCGGTAGACTCCCCCACGGACGAACATGCTGCAGCTCTCCACATAAACCGCGCGCACAGCATAGGAAAACAACATGATGGCCAGGATGAACCACGGCGCGGCCTTGCCGATGTATGCCTCGGCTTCGCCACCGGCGTAATAGGCCGACGATGCCAGGTCATTCAAGACGATAGCGGCAGCGCGCCAAAAGGAAATGAAGCTGAGAAGGGCGGTGGTCGCGACTAAGACGCGGGGTATGCCGTTTCCCTTGCTGCCCTGCGCAGCCGGGAGATTGGGAGAGTTGCTCATTCGACGGGTTAATGACCTGTAGTAGTAAATGCTCGCATCTTTCGAAATGCAAGTCCAGTTTTGTGGGCCGCTAAATCGTTATTCTTTGAGGTTTAAAACGTTTATTTGGAGGGCTCGCGGAACGCTTTGGCGCATGCTTCGCAAGGACAAAGGCTACGCAGGTAATCGTAGCTATAGATTCCGGTGGAATGCCCGTCATTAAAGACGATCTGGATGGCGTAATTCCCCACCTGCGTGGCGGAGTTGGCTCGCGGCTTTGGCTTGTACATCGGCAGCAGCGGCGAAGCAGGAAGATTGAACGAAACCGCCGCCTCTTTCTTGCCGCGTTCGTCGTTGCAAGTGGCGCAGGGGCATTGGTCGCGCAGGTAAGGAAAATCGAAGTGGCTGGAGTGCCCATCTGCCCAAGTGATATCCACGCCCGCGCCGGTCTTCACGTGGACTTTCACATCGATGGGTTTTTTACGCTGGTCGAGTGGTGTGGGCATGGGAGAAAGTTTTCAGTTCACAGTTTTCAGTTTACCGCCGGAGTATCGATTATGGAAACTGCGGCCAGAACTGCCGCGCTAGCCTTCGCCGCGTTTCTGTTGGCCATCGCAGCAGTCCCCGGGAGGGATAGGATTGCCGTGAGGGCAGGTCGTGGGATGGCCCAGGAAGCTGCAGATGCGCTGGTCCAGCTCTGGGCTGATGATGTGCTCGAATTTGCAGGCCTGCGTATGCGCTTCGTGGTCGTCAATTCGGAAGGTATCCTTGAATAAGCGCTCGGCCAGACGATGGCGCCGCACCACGTCGCGCGCCCGGCTCTTTCCACGATCAGTTAGCTGCACTTCGTGATCGCGCACGCTTACCAGGTGCAGATCCTCCATGCGGGCCAGCGTGCGCACCGGATCGATGCCGCCGGGAGTGCGGATGTGCTCGACCTCGGCGCGAGTACCTTCTTCGCCGCACACCCAGATTTGCTCGAGCAGGTGGTCGAAGTGGATGCCGTCGTCCATGGTGACGCGCTGATCGACCGCAAGATGCCCGTGGACCAGTTCAATGCGGCGGTCAGCTTGCTCCGCGATGTCCGGGTCATGCGTAACCATCAGAATGGTGTGGCCGGTGGCATGCAGCTCGCGAAACAGTCCGAGCACGATTTCTTCGTTCGCTTCATCGAGGTTTCCGGTAGGCTCATCGGCAAGGATCAACTTGGGTTGATTGATCAGCGCCCGAGCAATGGCGACGCGCTGCTGTTCCCCGCCAGACAACTGCGAAGGAAGATGGGTGAGGCGATCGCCGAGGCCGACGCGTTTCAGCGCATCGGAGGCTTGCCGTTCATCCGTCACGCTGTGGAAATATTGCGCCAGCATGACATTTTCCAGCGCGCTGAGATACGGCACGAGATGAAACTGCTGGAATACGAATCCGATTTTTTCCGCGCGGTAACGGACCAGATCATTTTCACCGAACTTTGCTAGATCGACATTATCCACAACCACGTGTCCCGAGGTCAGTGTGTCGAGTCCACCTAGAATATTGATCAGCGTGGTCTTGCCGCTGCCAGACGGGCCCATTAACGCTACCCATTCGCCAGACTGAATATCCAGAGAGATGCCGTCGAGAGCGCGCAGCGAGCCATACTCTTTCACCAGCGAGTCAATATGAACCTGTGTGCTCACCCTTCACCTCGAAAAACGCTCGCGGGACGAATGCTCGCCAACCGGCGAAGCGGAAAGGCGCTAGCGATGGAAACGAGAATTGTCAGAGCCACGGAAAAAGGATACACGATCCAGCGCGGCTCCGCGGCGACGCCGAACACCGTCTTTCCCAACCAGATGGAAACGAGCAGGCCGATCGCCGAGCCTACAATACCGCCCGCGATGCCAAGGATGATGGCCTCGGCCAGAAACAAGCGCACCACGCGGCGCACCGAACCTCCGATGGCTTTCATCAGGCCCACGTCGTTGCGGCGCTCGATGGCCACGTTGCTCATTCCGGCCATCACGCAAAGCGAGGTGAGCAGCAGCACCAATAGGATGGTAGAGGAAAGCAGGCCGCTGATGCGGTTGTAGATGCGGCCTTCGGCTTCGGCAAACTGTTTGATGCCGTGAACATCGGCTCCCGGAATCCGTCGCGCGAGGTCGGCAATGAATTGGTTGATGGAATCGGGAGTACCGGTGACGCTGAGCTGGATCAGGCTGATTCGGCCGGGAAGATCGGCGAGGGACTGTGCGGTTGCCAGATTCGTGAAAATTTGCGTATCGTCCGCGCCGCCGCTGGCCACAACCGAATAGACTCTACAGGACGATTCCTTGCCGTGATTGCGAAGCAACAAAGAATCACCGGCATGAACGCCGAATTGCGCCGCAGCTTTCGATCCAACCTCACAGGCGTTCGAAGCATTCACGTCAGCCGCGGAAAACTCTGTGCGACGCCCGGGACGAATATCCGCGAGGCCCTGGCCTTGCGTGCCGGCAATGACGGCGGGCTCGTAATGCAGCGTGCCGGCCTTGGAGACTTCGCCGATGACGTAAAGGAAAGCGACGGCGGGGACGCGCTTGCCTTCATTTTCCGCCGGAATCTGCGCCGGCAGCGCCGCGTCCAGCGTCGCGCCATTGGAATCGCTGTTGGATGTATCATGCGGAGCGACAATCACGTTTGCGCCGAGCGCACGAAATTCCGTCGTCAGGCGACGCTTGGCGTCGATCTGCAGATTCAGCAGTGCGGCTGTAACCGCGGCGCCCGCACCCAGCGCCAGCAGAATCACGAACAGGCGGCCGTAGTTGGCGGTCAGCAGCCTGCGAACGATGCGCCAAAACATGGGAGTAAATGGCATCATTCGCCTCGCAGGATCGGCGCGGGATCGTATCGGGAAGCGCGCCGCAGAGGCAAAGCGCTGCCCAGCAAAGTGATCAGCGCGGCCAACACCAGAATAATCAGCAATACAAAAAGTTTCGGCTCGGGTGCAAAACCAAAAATTCTTTCACCCAGCAGGCGCGCCAGAATGATGCCCACGGCGTAGCCAATTCCGCCGCCAATGAACGCGAGAAGCAGTTGCTCCGCCGCCAACAGCACTCCTACCAGGCCGGAGCCCGCACCCAGCGCCTTCATCAGGCCAATTTCCGTCCTCCGTTCAATCACCGAGGCCGCCGCCGAAGCGCCCACGGCCAGCGCCGCGGCTAGCAACGCGGCAAACGTCACCAACCAGAGCAGTATGCGCACGCGCGTGAGGACGTTGCCTTCGCCCTCGGCCACGCGGCGAATCACGCGCACGTCGGTACCCTTCAGTTCCTGGCTGATCTGCAAAGCAATCGCGCTGATGTACGGCGTGCAATACCACTTGTCGAATTCCGCTGGCGTCATGCTCTTGGGATCTTTGCGCGCAAACGCATCTTCCGGCTTGGTCAGCGCGCTCACGTAAAGCCGCCGATACTGCCCCGGCTTACCTGCAAGATTCTGCGCGATGGGCAAGGGAGCAACTATGGAATTGTCTTCCGGGCCGCTGGTGGAGAGCAGACCCACAATCTTCAGCGCTCGCCAGCCCGCTTGCGTGCCCGCGCTGACGTTCAAGACATCGCCGGCCTTCACGCCGAATTTCTTTGCGAACGCCGTGCCCACGACGCATTGATCGGAATTTTCGGCGAACCACTTCCCTTCCACATTCCACCAAGGATTTGTCTTCTCAATTCCAGAGACATACGTAGTGCCATCGGGGATGGGCACGGGATGCTGTGACCACGTTCCGATCAGCGTGACTTTGTCCGTCGTGTCGGGACTGTTCCAAGTTTTCGAAGCGGACAACCATACTTGAATAGGAACTTCCAGGATCGGCGCGAAGCCGATAATGTTGAATCGCCAAAAAATTGTCTTCAGTTTGCCAAGGTCAGCTTCCGGAAGATATGCGCCGGCATTGACCGGCCGATAGTCCACGCCACCAATTTCCAGCGGCAGCGAATCCGCTTCCGGCGTGACCAACAGATTGGCGCCCAAGCTACGAAATTCCTGCGCCAAGCGATCTCCTACATCCAGCGACACGCTGAGCGCAGCCGTAGCCACGGCCATGCCCAAGGCCAGGGCTGCCATGGTCAGCAATTTGCGCCGGGGGCGTCGAGTGAAGGAGTCGGTAACGAGGCGAAGGAACATTTCAAATGATCAGAAAACGATAGCCTCTCCTATCGCGGAATTTCTTCCGCGGCTTTGGTCAGCGCGGAGACGTCGATGGCGATCTCGTTGCTATCCACTTGCGATGTAAACCCGATGGGATTGCATCCGCCCTTCTGCCCGATTGAAGGGATATAAATCGCGGAGGCGCAGTGGCGGCACATCACGTTCTGGCCTTCCTGACGATATCCTTCGGCGCCGCAAATCAGACAGGCATCCAGAGCCGTACCATAGCCGTTGGGCTTTTTAATGACCATAAAGCGGATCGATTGGCCGTTCGCTTTCAGCGTGAATAGGTGCAGATTGCCGTCCTGCACTTCGGAAACCGGGATGCGCACGACGTTATCCACGGCAGTCACTTCGCGCGCCTGCACCGGCGCGGCGTTCACCTTCGCGTAGATAAAATCAGCCGTAAGAGCCAGGATTACCGTCAAGCTGGCAACTCCCGCAGCCATCATCCAGAAACGCTGCCGCCGATTCTGCGCCTCCATCAGGCGGCGCTCTGCATCATTCGTAGCGGACTTCATCGCTTTAGACAGAGTGGCCGACTGCCACTCGCGAAAAATCATGAATGCGGCGGCGCCAAACACAAAAATGAAGAAGAACAATTCGTTGCGAACGATGGGGCCAAGCAGCGCCATTTCCGTTTTGCTGGAAGGGATCCAACGCGCTTCGCTCAACTCGTGCAGGCCGGTGACCGCGAGTTGAATCGCAACCAAAGTCAGGATGGCGCTGGTCACCGCGAAAAAGCGGTGCAACGGCACCTTGAGCGTGCCCTTGAAAAAGAAAAGTCCTACCAGGATTGCCGCCGTGATTCCGGCCAGCGTTCCGATCCAGGTCTGCAGCCCTTCCGTTGAGAGTTCCACCGCTCGAAGAATCAGGGCAAGCTCCGCGCCCTCGCGCAAAACCATCAGGAACACAAAAAGTGCGATGCCCCAACCCGCGGCAGAGCCCACGCGCGAAGCGTAGCTTTCCACTTTATCTTCGATTTCCTTTTTCAGGTGGCGCGCGATGCGGTTCATCCACACAACCATCGTGACGACGAACGCGGCCGCCACCAGCAGCAGTAAGCCCTCAAAGCCGTCTTCGCTGATGTTGAAGCGCTCCAGAGCAATGGCGACCGCCAAGCTCAATGCCACGGCCGCGGCAACGCCGCCCCAGACGTAACGAGTTAGATGGCTGCGGGAAGTACGAGCCAGATAAACAAGGATGATGCCAACGACAAGGGAGGCCTCGACGCCCTCACGAAGGGCGATGAGGAAGGCAGAAAGCACGGCTTCTCCAGTTGAAAACCATTTGCAACAATGAATCTAGCTTACACCCCTCCTCCTTCCTCGTCAAGGACGCGCATCATTCCCTACCTCACGGTAGAATAGGGGCTTGCGTCTACTCTCTTATATGCGGCCGCCTTCGCTTCGCCAAAGCCTCTCCCTTGTCCTCACGCTGGCTCTGACCTACTCGTCGCTGCCAGCCCAGGCAGGTCAGCAACCCGCCCAGGTTCCAGCGCCCAATGCTTCGATCATCAAGCCTGACCCGAAAGTCGCCAAAAAGTATGCGGATCAAGGAGCCAAGCTGGAAGCAGCCGGGGACTTTGATGGAGCCTTGGCGGCGTATGAAGAAGCGGCGCGTTATGCGCCATTTGACGTAATAATTGTGAGCAAGGGCGTTGCGCTGCGCTCGCGGCTGGTGCGCGACTACGTAAACAAGGCCGAAAGCCTAGCCATCCAGAAAGACGTGACGGGCGCAACCGAAGCGCTGCTGCTGGCCTTGCGCATCGATCCCACCAATACCATTCTCGCGGAACGTTTGCACCAGATTGAAGCCATGAAAGGCGACGAAACCGAGCACGGCAACGGGCTGCCAGCACCAGAGCCGCCCGAGGGCTTGCCTGAGTTGAAGCCCGACAAGGTGACGCACAGTTTCAATCTAAACGCTACCGACATACGCGCCGCCTACCAACAGGTTGCTGCGACCTACGGGATTAGGGTTGCGTTTGACCCCGAGCTGGCTACGCGGACGGTTCGTTTTCGCGTATCGGACGTCGACTTCGACGCCGCGATGAAAATCCTGACGGCGGAGTCGGGCACATTCTGGCGAGCTATGACGCCAAAGCAGATTTTTGTGGCCGCCGACACACAACAAAAGCGCAGAGACTTCGATCCGGAAATCGAACAGACATTTCCGCTAACGGCCGCCGTTGATCCAACGGATATGACAGAGATTCTGCGGGTGGTGAGAGACCTGACGGGCATTCAGCATCTCCAGCAGTCGGCGAACGCTCATTCCATCACTGTTCGCGACACGGTGCAGCGGGTACAGCTGGCGGGGAATATTATTCGGCAGATCGAGCAAGCGCGCGGCGAGGTGTTGCTGCAGATCGACATTCTGGAAGTTGACGTGAACAATGCCAGAAAGTTGGGCATCACTCCTCCCGCCAGCCTTCGGTTGATCACCCTGAGTCCCGGGCTGGCGCAACAGGTGCGCTCTGCTTCCAGCGTTACTGCTTTGCTGACACTACTAGCCACCGTCTTCGGCACTGCGGCCACCGGCGGCCTTGCCAGTCTGGCGGCGGCGATCCCGCCGATTGCGGCGATTGGCGGCGGCAAAACCATGTTTCTGCTTACCCTCCCGAGTTTCTCGGCGGATTTTTCCGAGGCCCTTTCGCTGGTGCAGAGCGGCAGCCAGGTGCTGATGCGTGCGCAAGATGGAAAACCGGCGACATTCTTTGTTGGCGAGCGCTACCCGGTTACTTTGTCGCTGCTCTCGGGCAGCCTGGGTTCGACGCCCTTTGTCGCCAATCCCGGCGGTACCGGCGTCACCATTCCTACACAACAATTCGCGGTGGGAAAAGGGCCGGTGTCGATGGTGCCGTCGGATATCCGCAACGCCGGAATACAAGACCTGGCGGTGCTCAACGAGATCGATAACACCATCACCATCTTTCTGAATCAGGGACCCACGGCCGCTTCGCTCTTCACGCAAGCTACGGGCTCGCCGATTTCTCTGGGTGCGGCACGCGCTTCGGCGCCGCCGGTTCCCGCGTCCATTGCGGCAGGAAGCTTCAATCCGAACACCGACTCGTTCGCGGATTTGCTGGTGACCGATCCGGTTGGCAACACCGTGACGGAGTTGCTGGGAAATGGCGACGGCACGTTTGTGATTCAGAAGAATCCCATTGCGGTTGGCCAGCAGCCAAGCGCGATCGCCGTCGGGCAATTCAATACCAACGTGAACGGAAACACCGGCTTTGTGGTCACGAATTTTACCGACAACACCTATTCGGTATTCATCTCCAACAACGACGGCACGTTCGCGCAGGTGAAAGGCTCGCCGTTCGCGTTGCCGGCGACGGCAGAGGGCCCGTACGCAATTGCGGTAGCGGACTTCAATGGAGATGGCATCTCGGATTTGGCGATTGTGAACCAAGTGACGAACAACGTGACGGTCCTGAAGGGTAATGGAAATGGCACCTTCACGGAATTCTCCAAGTCGCCATTAGCGGTGGGCAAGTTCCCCGTCGCCATCGCGACCGGTACTCTGAGTGGTAGCACCGGACCTGGGCTTGTCGTGGTGAATCAGGACGACAATACCGCCAGCGTGTTTCTGGGAGTTGGCGACGGCACGTTCAACGTTTCTTCGCAGTCGCCACTGGCCACCGGGGCCACGCCCACCGGCGTTGTGATCGGCAATTTCCTGCAACAGGCCAGCAGCGGCATCGCCATCAGCAACACGGCCGCGGGTACTGTGCGCGTTTATCTGGATCTTGGAAATGGGCTGTATAGCGCGGCGCTGGAACCCGCGGCGGGAACGAATCCGGGCGCCATCGTCAGTTCGAATTTCACAAACAGCACATTTCCTGACCTGGTCGTGGCCGACAACATTTCAGACGGAGCAGGCCAGGTGACGCTGATTGTCAGCCCAACCAGTTTGATCTCCAATCCGGCAACGAATCAGCAACCGTACCCGGGCTCGGAATATGTGGACCTGGGCCTGAAAGTGAAGGCAACTCCCACGCTGCACCAGAATCATCAAGTGACTCTGCAGATGGAATTTGACATCAAGGCGCTTACGGGAACGAGCATCAACGGGATTCCCGTGCTTTCGAACCGCAACGTCACGCAAACCATCCGTTTGAAGGAAGACGAGACATCCGTCTTGGCGGGATTGCTGGACCGCGAAGAAACCAAGTCCATTACTGGCATTCCTGGCTTGGCCACGTTACCGGGGGTAGGTTACGCATTCGGGGTGCGCAACAATACTCTGCAGGACACGGAACTTCTAATTTTGATTACTCCGCGAACGGTGCGAGTGCCGAAAAGAGAATTGCACACCATCTATGCGGGGCGCGGAGAACTCGGCGGCCGCGCCGCCATCGGAGTGCCGGTCGCGCCTCGACAGGAACCTCAGCCGGAGCCTCAGCCCACGCCTCCGCCGCCGGAAGAGCCTACGCCACAACCAGCCGCGCCACAGCCGGTGCCCGAGCCCGTACCCGAGCAACAACCGCCGGTGCAGGAGCCGCAGCCCGAGCAACCGAACCAGGAGAATCCGCCGCGTCCGCCTCCACCAAGGGGTTGAGTTGAACACGGCGGGCGCTTTTACGTCGAACCTGGTGGAAGCCGGAAGCTTCGCCGTTCAGGGCAACGGATCGAACACTACAATTGGTTGATAAGTGCGGGGAACGACCGCCTCGGCGATGGCAATCAATTTATTTTGTTGGCTGAACACGCGCAGTCGCGGTGGCTGCACGGCTTCCGAGTCCAGTTCCGTGGTTGCGCCGGGGGGCAGTTCGGTGTGCGTCAATTGCAGTTGCGCGGGAGCCACGTTGAACTTGCCGCCGTGGCGCACTTTCTTCTCCAGCACGGGAAGAACATTGGTGCGCGGAAAATTAGGCAGCAGGTTTTCCAGCGCGATCAATCGCTCTTTGAATTTTCCGGCTCGTGCGGCATCGGCGAGTTCTTCGATGGTGATGGCCTGCTCGAGAGAGAATTCACCGACGGCAGTGCGTGAAATTTCTTCCAGATGCGCCCCGCAACCCAGCTTTTGTCCCATGTCGTGCGCGAGCGAACGCACATAAGTTCCCGAAGAGCACTCAATGCAGAAGCGCGCGACGCTTCCCACGATTTCCGTCAGGCGATATTCGTACAGTTCCACGGAGACAGGCTTCAGCTCGACGGCCTGATTTTTACGCGCCAGTTCATACGCGGGGCGGCCGTGAATTTTTTTGGCGGAAAACGCCGGAGGCATCTGGTCAAAACGCCCCACCGATTCCGCGGCCCAGCCCTCGAGCAGCTCGCGATCCAGAACCGGTGCAGTATCCGGTCCCTGCGCTTGGCCCTCGGAGTCGTAGGTATTGGTGGCAAAACCGAAACGGAAGCCGGCGGTGTAGCGCTTTCGCCGTCCCGCATAAAAACGAACCAAACGCGTGGCTTTGCCCAGCAACAGCACCAAAACCCCGGTCGCCAATGGATCAAGTGTTCCGAGATGGCCGACTTGGCGGAATCCTGCCAAGTGCCGCACCGCGTCCACAATGTCATGGGACGTGCGGCCTTGCGGCTTGTTGACGACTAGCGCGCCATCGAAAGGTGCTGGCTGTGGTTGGCGGGGCATGGAAAAGTTATCAGTGATCAGTAATCAGTTAGCAGGAAGCGGTCCTTGCAACTCGTAGTACAGAAGAAACTTCACTTCTAACTCTAATGGACCGGGCACAAGGAGGGAGAATCTCGCACACTCTCAAGGCGCCTAGTCGGTGGTTGCCGGTTTCTCTTTTTTCACTTCTTTCAGCAACTGCTCGATTCGCTCTACATGTTCCTGGGAAAGGTCCAGCGTGAAGTGCAAATCCGGGACGCGCCGCAGTTGCAGCCGCTCCACCAGCTCGCGGCGAATGAATGCCGCTGCGTGCTCAAGAGCTTTGATCGCGTCGGTCTGCTCTCTGTTGCTGGTATGCGGCACGCTGACAAACACACGCGCGTGCTTCATATCCGGCTGAACGCGCACTTCGCTGACGATCACGCTGACTTCCAGTCGTGGATCCTTTAATTCGCCGGCCAGCATGACGTTGATCTCATGCGCGATTTCTTCGCCGACGCGTTCATGGCGATGATTATCTGGACTCATAATGATAACGTCCCCTAAAGCAAGTCCACCGAATGGCCCGTCAGCAGCGGTCCGAGTATTTTATCCGCTTCTGCCAGGACCTTCTGCAGCGATTCTTCCACATGATGCTCTTCGTTGGCCAGCGTCACAACGCCAACCACCGAACGCTGCCAGGTATCCTCAAAATCCAGTTCCGCTACCGCAACATTAAAGTTCCCTCGTAGCCGGTCTTTCAGGCTGCGCAGAATCTGCCGCTTATCCTTAAGGGAATGAGCTTCCGCGATGAACAGCTCCAACGTGAGTAGACCTACGGCCATAGACGATTCCGGGGATTACCGCATACTTCCCGGCGGTGTTACCTGCTGCGTCCAGCGTGGGCAGGAGTTTGTGCCGCTTCGGCGGCGGAAACTTTGACGACCTGGAAGCATTCCAGAACGTCGCCGACTTTCACGTCGTTGAAGTTGGAGATGCCGAGGCCGCATTCGTACCCGGCGCGCACTTCGCTGGCGTCGTCCTTGAAGCGCTTCAGCGAGCTCAGCTTGGACGTGTATACGATAGCGCCATCGCGCACTACGCGAACTTGCGCGTCGCGCTTCACCACTCCATCCAGAATGTAGCAACCAGCCACGGTGCCCGAGCCCTTGATGCGGAAGGTATTGCGCACTTCGGCGCGGCCCAGGTAGGTTTCCTGCAGCACCGGCTCCAGCAGTCCTTCCATGGCCTTCTGAATCTCGTCGGAAACTTCGTAAATAATCGTGTGCGTGCGGATGTCGACTTTTTCCTGTTGTGCCAGGTCAGAGGCTTTGCGGTCGGGACGCACGCCAAACGCGATAATAATCGCGCCGGATGCGGAAGCCAGCAGCACGTCGTTTTCTGTTACCGCGCCGACGCCGGTGCTGATGATCTTCAACTTCACCTGATCGGTGGAAAGCTTCGGCAACATTTCGCCCAGAACTTCGGCGGAACCTTGCACGTCGGCCTTCACCACGATCGGAAGTTCCTTGACCTCTCCAGCCTTCAACTGCTCGTGTAACTGGTCCAGCGTGATGCGTCCGCCGGCGCTGGCGCGCAATGCCGCGTCGCGCTGCTTGGACTGGCGATATTCCACCACGTGGCGGGCTTTCGCTTCGTCGGTAACCTGGAAATGATCGCCGGCCTCCGGAACGCCCTGCAAGCCAAGCACTTCGACGGGCGTAGAAGGCGGCGCGATTTTCACCGGGCGGCCACGGTCGTCAAACATGGCGCGAACTTTGCCGAAGACTGACCCGGCGATGAAGAAGTCGCTGGTGTTCAAGGTGCCGTTCTGCACAAGGATGGTAGCCACCGGGCCGCGTCCCCTGTCGACGCGCGATTCCAGGACCGTGCCGGCCGCAGGAGCATCGGGATTGGCCTTAAGCTCGCGCAAATCCGCGACCGTCAAAACAATTTCGAGAAGTTTGTCGAGGTTCTTGCGCTGCTTCGCAGAAACTTCCACGAACTCGACGTCGCCGCCCCATTCTGACGGCATCAGCCCGAGGTCGCTGAGCTGGCGCTTTACGCGCTCGACCTGTGCCTCCGGCTTATCAATCTTGTTGATGGCAACGATCATCGGCACATTCGCGGCCTTCGCGTGATCGATGGCTTCGCGAGTCTGCGGCATTACGCCGTCATCGGCGGCAACCACCAGCACGACAATGTCAGTAACCTTCGCGCCTCGCGCGCGCATGCGCGTAAACGCTTCGTGGCCAGGCGTGTCGACGAACACCACACTGCGCCCTTGCACCTGCACTTTGTACGCGCCAATGTGTTGGGTAATTCCGCCAGCTTCGCCTCCGGCAACATCCGCTTCGCGAATGGCGTCCAGCAAACTGGTTTTGCCGTGATCGACGTGGCCCATGACCGTAACCACCGGCGGCCGCGGCTTCAAATTTTCCCGCGTCTCTTCCTTCGCCACTTCCAAAACCATTTCTTCTTCGAAAGAGACGACACTGACGACGCCGTTAAACGATTGCGCCAGATCCGTGGCGGTGTTCACGTCCAGCGCCTGGTTGATGCTGGCAAACACTCCGCGATCCAGCAGCGTCTTCAGCAAATCTTTTGCGCGAATATCCAGCTTTTCCGCCAGTTCGCGAATGGTGATGCCTTCCGTCAAAGTGATATCGCGCGGCGCGCGTGGCTCTGGCGGAGCAATCGCCGCGATCGCGGCACCGCGCCCACCTGCACCGGGACGCTGACGCGTCGGGTGTAGCTTGCGCTCACCTTCCATCTCGCGCTTATCTGCTGCGGGACGCTGGCGTTGTGGCGGCTTGCGTGTGTACAGCGGCTTGCCGGGCTCCGCCTTCGAGGGCATTTTGTCGGGAAGCGGCGGCAGCATCGCCGGACGGCCGGGTGTACGAGGGCCGGGACGCGAACCGGTCGGGACCGCGCCGGGCCTTTGTCCCCAAGGACGATTAGGAGCGCCCGTTCCGCCTGGGCCACCGGGACCTCCGGAGGGACGAGGCGTGAAGGAACGTGCACCCTGCCCTTGGCCGGATTGTTGCGGGCGCATGGGCTGGCCGGGACGCGGACCACTGGGGCGTCCGCTACCGGGAACTGTTCCGGGAATAGGCCCACGATTACCTGTGGGCATAGAGCGTCCAAGTGGCGGCCGGGGTTGTTGCGAGCCGGGCGCACCGGGACGCAATGGTTGAGAAGGAGAAGCGGGCCGCGCAGCTTGAGGCTGTTGTCCGGGTTGTTGCGGACGTCCTCCCGGCGGAGAACCGCCTGGCGCAGGACGTGAAGTCGGGTGTTGCGTCGTGGCAACAGGCGCTGCGGGCCGCGGCTGTTGCGCTGCAGGCGGTGGAGCTGAAGCAGTAGAAGGAGCCGCAGGCACAGCCGGCGCGACGGGTTTTGCCGCAGCGGGCGCGCTGGGCGGAGCCGAAGGTGGCTGTGGTGCGACTGGCTTTGCAACCGGCGCAGCAGTGCTTGTCGGCTGCGCAACAGGGGCTGCTGGAGCAGGTTTCGGAGCTACAGGGGGAGCAACTGCCGGCGCCGCAGCAGTGGGAGCGAGCGCAGGAGTTGCATGCGTCGCCGCAGGCGCTGCTGGAGCGTGAACCGGAGGCTTCGCCATTGCAGGCGCGGGATGCGCTGCCTGTGGAGGCTGAGCGTGAACCGTTGTCGGGGGCCTTCTCTGTGCCGCTTTGGCCGCCGCTTCCTTGGCTTCGCGATCCGCTTCGGCGGCTGCCTCAGCGTCTGCGACACCTTTCAAATGATGACGAACTTTTTCAGCAACTTCGACGGTGATCGAGCTGGAATGAGTTTTTTTCTCGGTTACGCCGAAACCCGGCAAAAGGTCAATAATCGCCTTGGCCTTCACCTCGAGTTCACGGGCGAGTTCATTAATGCGGACTTGGGATGCGTCACTCATACTGCTTTAGGAGTTTTTCTCTTCCTGCTGTTCCGCCGGATTTTTTTCCGGTGTTTCAGCCGCCGTAGAGTTAGACTCCGCGGTGGTTTCCTGGGTCTCGGTTTGTGCTGGTGTTTCGCTGCCGGCTGCGGCTTCTGCCGCTTTTTCCGTTGTTGCTTCGGCTTTTTCGGCGCCATCTTCGGTGGCTTCGGTCGCCTCTTCGGTTGCAGCCTCTGTTTTTTCCGCGCTATCTTCGGTCGGTTCCGTAGCCGTGCCTTCGGCGGCAGCAGCGCTTCCTTCGGCGTGGGCGCCCGCCGCTCCAGCTTCTCCGCCGCCTTCATAGAAACGATTAACGGCCTGATAAATTTTATCGACCATTTTTTCGCCGATGCCCGGAATTTCTAGCAACTGTTCCGGAGTCATTCCGGCGAGTTTTTCCAGCGAGGTAATCCCCGCCGCCTCGATCTTTTCGATGGTCTTGGGTCCGACGCCTTCCAGCACCGTCAGCGGCGTGGTTGGCGCGGTGAGGGCGGTCATCTGCTCTTCAATTTCCCGGCGCTTTTCTTCTTCGCTCTTGATATCGATGTCCCAGCCAATCAGTTTGCTGGCCAGGCGAACGTTCTGGCCCTTTTTGCCGATGGCCAGGGAAAGCTGGGAATCCTCAACGATCACTTCCAGCTTGCGATTCTCCGGGTCGGTTATCTGAACGCGAGTAACCTTCGCCGGACTCAGTGCTTTCTGCGCGAACGCCACCGTCTCTTCGTTGTACGGAATGATGTCGATTTTCTCGCCGCGCAATTCCCGGATGATGGACTGCACGCGCATGCCCTTCATACCAACACAAGCGCCCACGGGATCAACGTCTTTGTCGCGGCTCGCAACGGCCACCTTGGTGCGTTCCCCGGCTTCACGCGCAGCCGCGCGGATCTGCACCGTGCCGTCATAAATTTCCGGCACTTCCATTTCGAACAAACGCTGCACCAGCGCGGCATCGGCGCGCGAAACGATCACTTGCGGACCCTTCGCGGCGCGATCCACGGTGCGAATCACCACGCGAATGCGCTCGCCAATATTGTAGGTTTCCAGCTTGGATTGCTCGCGCTTGGGTAAACGCGCTTCCGTTCGCCCCATATCCACGATCAGGTCCGGGCCTTCGGCGCGCTTTACGATTACGGTGACCAGTTCTCCCGCGCGATTGTGGTACTCATTGAAAATGGTATCGCGTTCCGCTTCGCGCACTTTTTGCAGGATTACCTGCTTGGCAGTCTGCGCCGCGATGCGACCCAGAACATCGGTGGGCTTGGCCGTCAGGATTTCCGTGCCCACTTCGGCGCCAGGATTCTTTTTCTTGGCGTCGGTCACGCTGATTTCTCGTTTGGGATCGGCCACTTCCTCGACCACGGTGTACACAGAATAGACGTCCACCTGGCCGCTTTCCGCGTTGAACTTTCCGCGCAGGTCCTCTTCGGTCTTGTAATACTTGCGCGCAGCCACAACCATGGCGTCTTCGATGGCGGAAATCACCACCTCCGGTTCGATGTGCTTCTCCCGGCTCAACATTTCGATTTGTTGATAGAGCAAATTCGCCATTTCTCGTTCCTAAAACTCCACTACCAGATTCGCCTTCTTGATCGTCTCCAACGGTATCTCGACGATGCGAGCTTCTTTGCCTTTCAATTCCATGCGGACTTTGCCATCCGCAAAACCGCGTAGCCGGCCTTCAAAAAACTTCGCGTCGCCGATTGGCTCGTTGGTCGATATCTTCGCCGCCTGGCCACGGAATCGTTCAAAATCTGCGGCGCTGCGCAAAGCTCGGTCCAATCCCGGAGAACTTACCTCCAGGATGTAGCCTGGGCCCGGGATAAGCTCCTCAACATCGAGGATTACGCTTAATTGCTTGCTTACCCGCTCACAGTCCGAGTGACTGATTTTGGGAAAAGGACTGGGCTCCCCTTGTTCCTCAGCCAACTCCGCAGCTTGCGCGGGGGGTACCCGGTCGATGTACACCCGTAGGAACCGCTGCTTCCCAACCTTCCACTCGACATCCACGATTTCCAAGCCTTCCGAACGAGCGACCCGCTCGGCGGCATCGCGGACTTTCTCCAAATTCACTTAAAGACTCCACGGCCTAAGCCGGTCGAATGCTCATCCCCGCCGGCGGCAACAAAAAAGTGGGCTTGCGCCCACCTGATGGTGCGACCCGATTCAGAGCGAACAATGAGTATATTCCGAGAGCCACGTAAAAGCAAGGTACGGGCGTAAGTCACCATTGTGATGTTTGACGAAGTGCAGTGATTGAAGGTACTCTTCTTATATGTCTTGTAGTGTAGACACTACAAGAAGGAGGGTCCCTCATGTCACTAACTTCACTCGAACAGCTCGAAGTAAAAGGTGCCGATCTCAAAGCTGCCCTTGCCAGGATCGGAGATATGCGGCCTGGATCTCTGAGCGAGACGTACGGAAAGTGTGGAAAGTCAACCTGTCACTGTGCCAAGCCAGGATCGCGAGGACACGGTCCGAGTTGGCTTTTGACGCGGACTGTGGACGGCAAGACCGTGGCCCAGAGGATCCCCTCTGGACCAGCGGTCGAGCAATCCAAGCAGCAAGTGGCCGAGTACAAGCGCTTTCGTGAACTCTCGCGAGAACTGATCGAAATCAGCGACCAGATCTGTGACCTACGACTGAAGGATCTCGAGGGTGCTCGAGAAGTCGAAACTAAAAAAAAACGCCATCGCCGCAAGTCTGCAAGGTGAGATCGCACGGGAGATCGAAGAACTGTTCGGTTCCCAAACCCTGGAGGCGATCGATTTCGAGGCTTTGGAAACGGCGATGCGGCGCCGGGCCCTGCAGCTGGCCGCCCGCTTACTCGAGCAGCGATTCAACCGCGACCATTGCGATTACCAAGGCAGCTCGTTGCCCTGTGCCTGTGGCCGCCGGGCGCGTTATGTCGAACGACGATGGAAAAGTTTTCATAGCGTGGTCGGAGAACTGAAACTGGAGCGTGCCTACTACTACTGTTGGGAATGTGAGCGGGGCTTCTGTCCTCGCGACCGGGCCTGGGGAATGGACGCCACGTCACTCTCTCCGGCTGTCGTGCGCATGATCGGCACCGTAGGGGCCATGGTCAGCTTCCAGGAAGGTAGCGACCTGTTGACCGAACTGGCCGGTGTGGCGGTGGATGCCAAGCAGGTAGAGAGAACTGCAGAGGATCTGGGAAAAGAGATCGCTGAAGATGAACGCGTGCACACCGAACCACTGGATTCTCTTCCTCTGCCGCAGACTCTGTATCTCGGGATGGATGGAACAGGGATTCCTCTCCGCGCAGAGGAACTCGTGAGCCGCAGTGGAAAGCAACCGGACGGATCCGCCAAGACCGGCGAGGTGAAGCTCTGCACCCTTTGGAGCGCGGAATCGCTCGATGAACAAGGCACCCCCATCCGCGATGAAGGGTCGGTCACCTATTCGGCGGCTCTCGAGAGTGCTTCCGTGCTGGACACCGCTGCCGACCGCTCTCCCTTCGCCCAGCGCGTCTGGCGGGAGGCCACGCGTCGCCGCTTCTGCCAAGCGCCACGCCGGGTCGTGCTCGGAGATGGGGCCGTTTGGATTTGGAACATCGCCGACGATCAGTTTCCGGATGCCACGCAGATCGTCGATCGCTATCACGCCAAGCAGCACTTGAGCGATCTCGGAAAAGCTCTATACGGTCCCATCAACCCACGAACTGCTCAGTGGGTAGAACGCAGGAAAGAAGAACTCGATAGCGGAAAGTTTCTGGTTCTACTCACTGCGATCCGGCGCCAGGTCCCTCGCTCCGATGAGGCTCGCCGTTGTCTCCACTATTTCCAGACTAACCGCGAGCGTATGCGCCATCCGGAGTTTCACGCCCAAGGCTTGTGCACTTCTACGGGCGTGGTAGAGGCCGGATGCAAGGTGGCCATCGGCACACGCCTCAAACGTGCCGGAATGCATTGGACCGTGCGCGGCTCTAACGCCATCATCGCTCTCCGCTGTGCCAAGCTCAGTGGTCGCTTTCAGGACTTCTGGGAACGCAGATCAGAAAGTCGGGCCGCATGACCCACCACTTTCTTGGGGTGCACCCGCAAGGTACCTGGCCTGCCGCTCTGATTCTGCTTCCGCCAGTGAACCATGTTGTCTGCTAACTTCAATATTTCCAATGGAAAGGATCCGTACGAATCTTAGTGCCTCGTCCTGCCAATCGGCGCAACAGAGACGGAACTTGACCCGCCACGTCCAACTGCGTAGTCTTGGACTCTCTTCCGTAGGGCGGAGTCATGGTATGTGTGGCCTGACCGTTCCCAGTTGGCAGTACAGGCTCGCGTTTATTCTGCTCGGCCTTCTAACCATCAGTCCGTCCATTTATGGACAACGCACCCCTCCTAATCGTGGCCAAGCTCCGGGCTACAACCCACCTCAACCCGTCTCGGTGCGAGTGAACGTTCGTGACGAGCGGGGCACTCCTTTGACCACTCCGGCGATCGTGCATCTGCGCTCCGCCGTTGGTGGTTACAACTCGAATACGCCCACGCGCGACGGTTCGGCCGCGGAATTCTCCGGCGTTCTTCCCGGGCAATATGAAATCGAGATCAGTTGCGTCGGTTATAAAACCACCGTAGAGCAACTAACGGTAGCCAGCATGGGCACGGATGTTTCGGTCTTTGTTTATATCCGCTCCGAATCCGATGCTGTGACCGGCAGCTCTCCGGCTTCCGGCGTGGTCATGACGCCGAAATTGCAGTCTGAAATCGACAAGGGTTTTGACGCCTTGCGCAAGAATCAGTACGAAGCCGCCAAGCTTCACTTCGAGAAGGCCGTCAAAATCGCGCCCACCAATGTGGAAGTGCTTTATCTGCTGGGGACTTCCGAACTGGCATTGCACCAATCTGATTTGGCGCGACAACATTTTGAAGCGGTGCTGAAATTGAATTCCGGTTATGAAAAGGCGCTTCTGGCGATCGGCGAGATGCAACTACAAGCAGGCGACACTGCCGGAGCCATCACCACGCTCGAAAAGGCCTATGACATAAACGGCGCCAGTTGGCGCACTCATTTGCTCCTGGCCTCCGCCTATGCCAGAGCGGGACGATTTAAGGACGCCGAGACGCACGCGCAACGCGCGGCCAGTCTAGCCAAGGAAAAAGGCGCATATCCCACATTCCTGCTGGGCGAAATCCTGGATGCCGAAGGAGAGTCGCAGGAAGCCAAGTCCACTTGGGAATCAGTTGTAACGCAATTTCCCAATGACCCTTATGCGGTCAAGGCTAAAGAGAAGCTCGCGCGCGCTTCGGCGAAGTCCGCGAATAGCAGCAGTACTGAAGCAACAAATCTTCCGCCGCCTCCGCCTCCCGCGGTTTTGCTGCCGCCGGTTGTGGAACGGCCGTGGGCGCCGCCCGACATCGATAGCACAGAGTACCGCCTGGCATCGGATGCTCCGTGCAAATCAGACGAAATCCTGGCGCGCGCGCAACACCGCTTGAACATGCAATTGGAAAATTTCGAAAAGTTCACGGCTACGGAGCGCATCGAGCACCAGCAAATCGATCGTTACGGCACGCCGGGCCCTCCTCTTTCGCGGGAATTCTCCTATATCGTGTTCGTGCATTCGTTCAAAGAACACTCCATGTACCTGGAGGAAAGCCGCAACGGAACCTCGGATACCTCTGGCTTTCCGACCTCGCTGGCTACCATCGGCCTGAATGGTTTAGGGGTGTCGATCCTGCAGCCCGCGAATCAGGGTGGATTGACTTACAAATGCGAGGGACTCACCAGCGTTCGAGGTGAAGCCGCCTGGCAGATTCGCTTCGAGGAAAATACTGCAGCGCCGGGCTTCGTTGGCGTGCGCGAGTGGCGCAAAAGTGGATTGTTGTATGAAATCCCGATCAAAGGACGGATTTGGGTGGCCTCTGCCAGCTTTGATTTGCTGCGCGTTGAAACCGACCTGATCGCTCCGATCGACAAGCTCGAACTCTCTCGCGACCATCTCACCGTCGACTATGGTCCCGTGCGTTTCCAGAACGGTTCCTCCACGTTGTGGCTTCCATGGACCGCTGAGATGTATATGGAGTTGCACGGAAAGCGCTATCATCACAAACATTTTCTGACCGACTATATGCTCTTCGAGGTCGATACCTCAAACAAGATTCAAAAACCCAAAGAGCCGCCTCCCGTTGGTGCGGAACCCGGAAACTAGCGGCCTACCCGCCAACTCGGCAACTGTTCGGCGAGGTCCGCACGCGCAATCGAGCAAAAAAAGAACTGCCCCGGCCGGAGTCGAGGCAGTTCTCAGATGAATCTGACTTGAACCGAGCGCCGAGCCTTATGGCTTGGTTGGCGCCGCGGGCTTCGGAGTCGTAGCTGGCGGTTGTGTTGCAGGCCTCGGCGTGGTGGTCGCCGGCTTGGTGGCCGGGGCCGCTCCGCCCTTCGCGGGATACGCCTGATCGTACAGCTTGATAATCTCTGCGGTGATATCGATGTTGGTGGAAGCGTACACCACCGACGTGTTCTGGGCGGGATATTCGAAAACTGCAACGTATCCGTTTTCGCGCGCGTACCGCTCAATGACGTCCATCATTTTCCTGCCGATGCGGTCGACCACTTCGCTCTGCGCTGCGTTTACATCTTCCTGCAGAGCGGTGTTCTGGCGGTCGAACTTCGCGGTCAGCCGCTGCCCTTGCGCGGACACACGCGCTTTCTGGTCGTCGCCCCAAGTGGTGGCATTGGCCGCGAGTTGCTGCCGCAGATCGTTGATCTGCTTGTTCAGCGCCTCCAGTTCATTCTGTTGCGAGGCAAACTGCGATTGCAGTTCGGCGGATGCCTGCTTGCCTTCCGCGGTCGTCACGATCGCCTGCCGAATATTGATGCTGCCGATTTTTGTGCCCGTAGCCGCGCCCGCCGCTCCCTGCCCATGGACAGCTGCGGTGCTGAAGAGGCACGCAATGGCCAGTGCAGCCGTACGAATCATGTTTCTGGAATTCACTGTGTTCTCCTTATTATTCTTCTCCAGGTTTGCCCTGTGCTTCCGCTTCCTTACCAGAGGCATGGGTAACCCTTCGGATGCCTAACCGTTTGCCGGTTAAAATTTTTGGTGATCCCAACTGAACGAGGACAACAGAATTGTCGACAAGTCCTTCAGGATGTCCACCTGGTATTGCGGGCATCTCCACCCCGCGGAGTCTGCCAGCCATAGCACAAACATAGCAGTATACCGGAGTGGTACTTGTGCCCGCAATTCCAAACCTCACGCGCCGCCGCTGAAACGCACTGCCGTTACTTCGTCAGCGTCGGCTTTGCACTTCTTTTCGCCGTGTTCCTTCACCACTTACTTCGGCATCGGGACGAACAGCACCCGATTGTTGTTCTGGTCCGCGATTACCGCGGTGCCATACACGTTGTCCATCGCAGACGCAAATTGCGACTGGCTGCCAATTCCGATGGTCGCCTGGGTGCTCTGCGTTTGCGAGTCAATCACGGATATGCTGTTACCAGTGCTCGCCGCATTTACTGAGAGCAGCGTCCCGGTCTGGTAGTTGTAGGCGATGGAAAATGGATTGACGCCCACTCGAACGCTTTGCGTGCCTCCCGTGTCCGGATTAAACGAGAAAATGGAGTTCAGCTGCGGTGAAGTGGCATAGAACAGCGCTGGGCTTACTGCAGGATCGTACACAATTCCGGTGGCTGCGGAACTAAGAGTATTCAGAGCAACCGACGAAGATTGCGCCGGCGTGCCGCTCAGGGTGACGACGTCGAGCACGCCGGAGACCGACCCTATCGTGATCTGCTGGAGGGCCGTCACCACTGCTTCACCGCGGTTTGGATCCACGGCAATCGCGAAGGGTTGCGCATCCACAGCGATGGGAACCCCAACCGGAGTATTCGCTGGAGAGGCGAGCAACGACGTCAAATCGATCAACGAAATGGTGCTGGATCCCGTGTTGGCAATCAGCGCATAGGCATGATCCTGATCGATGGCTACGCCGCTAGGTGAAATGCCGACCGTAACGCTGTTGCTGGTCGTGGTTCCGCTGGTGATGGTAACAACCTGCGGGCTCAAAGGATTGCTGTAGTTGATGATCGAAGCGGTTCCGTCTTTATTGTTGGCAACCACGGCGTAACCAAGCCGCGGAATGACGTCTACTCCCAAAGGAAGATTCCCAACGTTCGCCGTCGCCAGAACTTGACCGTAAGGTTTGCCGTAGCTATGCAGTCCCTGATAGTCCAGGTTCACAATCGCAATCATGCCGGTGGTGCAACCGTTCAACGTGACCAGCCCAACGTTTCGTACTGGATCGATTGCCACCCCTTCTGGCTTGGGTGCGGCGCACACCGGCGTCAAATCCGTAACTCCCACCGCATAGAAATCGGTGGAGTTGGAAATGTTATTGGACACCACAACGTCCAGTGCGAAATCGTGCGGCAGCGTCAGGTAAGACGCAGGAATGGTGGCCGTCAACTGCCCCGAACTGACATAGGTTGTGGTGATGCCCGAGGCATTGCCGTCCAAGCGCACTTGAGCACCCGGCGCGAATCCTGCTCCGTTAACTTGTACCGTCGCGCTTGGTGCCCCAATCAGCGCACCTTGCGGCATGCAAGTCGTCAAGCCAGTGGGATTTGCTGGATTGCAGGAAACAGGACCGCCATCCGCTGCGCCGGTAGTGGAATTCAAAGGGGCTTGCGCATTGGCCACGCCACCTGCTGTGACGACGATTCCTTGCACGTGTACCGGTTTAAAGATGTTTGTTGGGTCCACGTTCAGGTACGTCAAGCTATTGCTTCCCGCATTCGCCACCAGCACAAGTCTGGTATTCGGGTCGTACACCATTGCGCCGTAAACCGTGACCGCTGTTCCACCAGAGGGCGTATAGCTTCCGGTTCCCACCTGTCCCGTGGCAATGGCCGGAACGATTCTGCCCGGTGCAACCGATGATGTCCCCACCGGATCAACCAACGAAATATTGTTAATGTTGTCCGTGGGGTTAAACGTAAATATGACGTTTGTGTACGGATCGACTGCGGCAAATCGGATGCCTGGCTCTGGTGCCGTAAGCGTGCCGCTGGGGCTGCCCTGGTAAGCGCCCTCCTGCAAGGTGATGGAATTTACCGTTAAATCCAAGGATTTCAGAATCAAGATTTGCGCGGTGGTCGTGCCCGGGATCGGCGAATACCGCCGCTCGCGTGATTGGATTGATGGTTACGCCGACGGTGGAATTCGTAATGTTGAAAGTCAAATAGGGATTGCCATACTGCACGGTCGCCTGTGTTCCAGAGGTTGGACTACCGCCGGATTCATTCGCACCCGTGCTCGAATAGGTAAAGGTATAAGGGTCAATCACACTGGAAACCTGGTACGAGCCGTCCATGTCTGACTTGTCCAGGCCGCTGATCAGTACCGTGCCACCTACCGAGGCATTGATTCCATGCGGCGCCACCGTTTTGATGGTGACGATGTTGTTGGTGCGAACCGCGCCGTTCGGCGTTGCCGCTATGTTTACGCTGGTATTCGTCTGCGTCAGATTCACCACGCTGGTCAAGCCTCCCCCGCTCGGGCCAGCCCCAGGAGATATATAGGCCACGGGCAGTTGCGGCTGCATGGCAATCTGCGGAGTGGCTCCCGTATTCATGGACACAGAAGAAATGGCGCAAGGCGGCACCGACACAGCCGATCCGATGAAACACTTTTGCGTTGGATCGTTTGGCGACGGATTCTGTACCGGTATCGGGTTGATGTTGACGATGAATCCCAGATTCGAATTACTGTACGCCACCGCAGCCAGGTGCGTGGTGGGATCGACACCAATCGCGTACGGAGCTGGTTGCGTGGTGGTCACTCCGGGAGGCTCCACCAAAAGCTTGCTCATATCCACGGTGCCCATCCACGTAAATTGCTGGTAGTTCTTATTCGGCAAGGCAATCAGGGAGAGCGTGGCGTCTCCGCTGTTTACCACCACCGCCAGATCGTGGGTGCTGCCGGCAACCGGATCTCCCGGCACGGTAATTCCCAGCTGACTGTCGATGGCCACGCTGGTGGGGGCTTTACCAACGCCGTGTCCATTCGAATCCACAGTAAACGGCGGAATCGTCATGGTAGGTGTTCCCGAACTCAGATCGACGTATTGAATCGAGTTGGAGGCCTGCTCTGTGATGCACCACATAACCCTTCGTAGAGTTCAACGCCATACCGCTGGGAGCAAGATTCGTGCCCGTCGACGCGCTTGTAGGCAGCGGAATGTTAGGCGGAGTCGTCAAACCGGCGTAATTCGACTGCACCGCCACGTTCGTGGTGGCACTCGGAAACGGCGGTGGATTGCTCTGAGCATTGCTCAACACGCTGACCTGGTACAACCCAGGATTTTGAATTTGGCTTCCCGGAAGCGGCTGAGAAAACTTTCGTGAAGTCGTGGGAGCAATGCTGACGCCGGGGTTGCCGTTAAACAGAAGCTTTGCCAATCCCGATCCGTAATACCCGCCATCGGCGGTGAACTGAGTGTCCGTGCCCATCCTGAAGCTGTTGGGAACAGAAGCCACCAACCCTGGTCGCGCAGGGAAAAGTGTCAGTGGGAAGGTCTTGGTGATCAGCGTTCCGGTGTTGCTCGGGTCGGGAATCTGCATGGAAATCTGGGCGGTTCCCGGATTGGCGATTTGCTGCGAGTTCAGCCGGATGCGCGTGACAATCGAGCTATCGCAATTGACCGTGGTACTGGTGGTGCAATACGCGGTCGTCACTGGAATCGTAAAAACCTGTGTCTGGTCCATCACGGAGAGGTTTCCCAGTGGATCGATGAAATTAATCGTGGTGGTGTTCAGCACGTTGTGGGCATTCAGCCAGATGTCCTGCACCACTCCACCCGCTGCGACAGAGGTCGGGAAGATGCCATCGAAGGTCTGCGGATTCGTGGAGGCGTTGACGAGCGTGATGGTTGCCCCAGCGATCGCCGCGCTGTCCTTTTTCGAAGTCACAACCACAATCACGGTAGCCGGATCGGCCGTCGTTGACGTGCTTGTGACCGGGAACGTATTCGTTGGCACAGTGGCAGGCGCGGTGAACACGCCATTCTGATCGATGGTTCCGCAACTTGGACTGCACGTGGGGGAACTGGAGCTCGCCACAGGATTGCCGGTAGAGCCAAGCACCGGTTGTGTCACCAGCCAGGTCGCATCAACCGCATTGTCATTCAAGAAGGAGGCCGTGAATTTTGTTGTCGCCGCGGGATTTAGCCCCACGGGCACAGCCGCTGTCGACGGCGTAATCGATGCGCGGATGCCCGAATCCAGATTGACGGTCCCTGAGCCGCTCTTGTTCGTCTGTGCCGTCGAGGTTGCTGTCAGCGTAATCACCGGTGCCGGTTGGGGGTAAGCCGTCAACGGAGGCGCCGTATAGGTCAGCACGTTCTGGGTCTCGTCGCTCACCGAGCCGTACTTCGGATAATCGGTGCTGGTAGGATCGCATCCGCCGGTCGCCGTTGTGGTCGTCACTTTTCCCGCCGAATCCGTGGTGCTGACCGTCGTCGTCCACGTGCACTTCCAGGTCACCGTCAAAACGGTGTTGCCCGTGACCGTCGCAGTCACCGAAGTCGATTGACCTGCCAGCACTGTCGTCGCGCCCGGCGATACGGTGACGACCGTCTGGTTTGGCGAGGAACTGCTGCATCCCGCGATCCACAGTATTGCCGCGCCGGCCAGCACTAGCGCTGCCTGCTTAAGCATTCGCACCTTCATAACTGACTTCTCCCCCGTACGGCCGCCGGCGTTCCCGGACAACCCACTTGCGTAACTTGATGCGGAAACCTGTTCATTCCGTTGTTCCATGGCCTAGAACGTACGACTAACCGAGAACCGGAACGTGCTCTGCGGTTCAAAATAATTCAAGCGACCCGGATTCTGCATCGTCGGTTGCAGCTGAGACAGAATTGTCGGATTGCACTTGGACGGATTCTGCGGATCCAGCAACCCCAGTGAAGAACACGTCAAAAACAGCGTTTGATTGTTCAGCTGGTCGAAAGGGCGCCACGATGGTTTCATGCAGCCGCAACGGGTTGTATGCGTAGTAGATTCGGAATGGCGCCTGCACGATCGGCAAATTGATGATGAATTCAATACCCGTGGACATGCGCATCTTGAAGTTGGTGCCCGGAGCAATTTGCAACTGCGACTGTTGATTCACCAACGGGAACTGCGCATTGATATTGTCGACTCCCGTAGGATTCAGTTTCAGCGAACCCGGCTGCGATATGCCGTCGGTTCCGGCGTCCACGAACAGAGACATGCTGACGGGCCCGGCGATCGGAATGCGGTATTCGGCGCTGCCGAGAAGTTCCGTGTCGCCGCCGGGGAACGTGATAGTGTAGCCCAAAACCGGTACGCTGAAGCTCGACAACGTCGGGAATCCACTGCCGCTTAAATTGTGATTGTTGTAGTAGCTCACCGACTGCGGAAAGACACTGGGAATGTAGGTAACCGGCGAGATCGCGCGGATATCGAACCCGCGGATGTCTTGCTCGCCGCCCATGTAGAAGCGGCTGTAGGGCGGCACTTCCTTCCCGCCGAAGCCGGTCGTATAGGCGCCCAGGAAGCGCAGGCCGATGGCGTTACGCTTCTTGTTGATCGGATGGAAATACTTGATCTCGCCGGTGTTGGTGATGGTGTTAACGTTGCCGCCCAACGGGCCACCGGTGAATGCCAACGAATAGAAAATGCTTTTCCCGGAGGTGGCGTTCATCGGGTTGTTGATGGTGTTGTAGCTGATCGTGGGTGTGATGGTGCTGGACAGAATGCCGTTCAACGCCGCGGGGCCCGCGATACTTTGATACTGCAGTTGCGTGAAGAGCAACTCTGACGCCTGGTTGTACGTGGTGATGTTAGTGCGCGTCAGTCCGTAAGACACCGCCACGCGCGTGAACGCGTAACGCCGTAACGGGTAGCTGGCAAAAATCGTGAAGCCCGCGCTGTTCTGCGTGTAATCCTGAATGTATTGCGGGTTGATGCTGACGGATTGCCCGGTGACCAGCGCCGCCTGCTGCGCCTGGTTGAACTTGTATTCGTTCTTGAAAATCGTGAAGCCCGTCGAGATCGGCCGGTCAAACAGATACGGTTCGGTGAATCCAAACATCAAGCTCTGCTGCAGATTACCGAACTGCGCGGAAAGCGTAAGTGTTTCCCCGAGGCCGAGAAAATTATTGGTCTGGTACGTGAGGCCGATGAATCCGCCATACAATCCGCTGACGCCGCCCTGCAAGCCGATGGACTGCTTGCCTTTTTCTTTCAGCTTCAAGAGCAGGTCGACGGTTCCGTCTTTGGTGTTGCGCTTGATTTCCGCGGCTTTGTCGGCTTCCAGCTTGTCGAAATAATCCAGTTGATTCAGCCGCAGGATGCTCAACTCCCAAGCGCGCTTGTTGAACAACTGCCCTTCGTCAATCAGCAACTGCCGGCGAATAACCTTGTCGCGCGTGGTGGTGTTGCCGGTGAAGTCGATCCGGCGCACATAATATTGTTTGCCTTCATCGAACTTCATGATGATATCGATGACTTTGGTCTGATTGTTAATTTCCGTTTCGGGCTGCGGCACGAAATCGATGAAACCGTACTGGCCGTAAATGCTCGTGTACGTTTCCATGGCCTTGCGAATTTTCGCGGCCGAGAAGATGTCCCCTTGCTTCAGCGGAAATGCCTGCTTCAGGGCATCCACTTTCAGCGACAGCGCTTTATCCGGATCGCTGCTGACGATGCGCAACGAGCCCATCTTGTACTGGTCGCCTTCTTCGATCGGAATGGTGATATTCACCGCTTTGCCGTCGGTCTTTCCCGCCAGGGGTATGCCGTAACGCCATTCTCTTGTGTCTACGTTGGTGATAATCGGATCCAGAACCACCACGCGGAAATAGCCGTTGTCCTGGTACAGCCCGATGATTCCTACCTGGATGTCTTCCGTCAGCTTGTCGTGATCGTAGGTCTTGGCCATCACGTTGATTTCCGTGAAGTACAAAGGAATGGCATACGGCCGGTCGTGGCGCATCGCGCGTATCAGTTTGCGGCTGCTGAAAGCGTGGTTGCCGGTGAATTCGATCTTGCCGACCTTCACCTTGGGGCCTTCATCAATCTTGAAAACCAGAATGATGGCGTTGCTGGAAGCAATCTTCTCGTATTGCGGGGTGACCGTGGCAAACTGCCGTCCGTGCTCCGCCAGCAAATCCTTTAGCACCACTTCGGCTTTCTTGATGCGCGTAGGATCGAACTGGCTCTCGACCGTCAGCCCCACCTTTTTTTCTTTGAAGCGGTCCAGAATGTCCGATTCCGAAACGGACTTCGCGCCTTCATACTTGATCCGCCGGATCACCGGCCGCTCCGTCACCGTGAATATGATGATCTTCCCGTTTGGCTTTAGCGGGTCGTCCTCCACGGTCAACTTCACATCTTCGAAATATTGCGTGTTCCACAGCGCCTGGAAGTCGCGGCGCAAGGTGTCTTCGTTATAAGGGTCGCCGTCACGGCTGAAGATGCGAGCCTTTAATGTATCTGTGCGTATGCGCCGGTTGCCCACGAAATCGATGCGTGATATGAACGCGTTTCCACTGGATGTGGTGGTAGTGGTGGAACTCTGCGCCGATTGCGGCGGCGTAAAGTCCTCAATCGTTTCTTCAAAAGTTTTTTCGTTCAGGGAAGCGTGAAACAGGTAGGTGCCTTTGGGAGGAACTGCGCTCTCAGCCGCGCTACGCGGAGCTCCCGTTGCTGCGGCGGAAAACAGTGCCACCAAAAATGTCAAAACAAGGAATGGTGCAGCAAGGCGAGCGCTCACGGCAGCAAGCCGGGCGGCTGTCCTCGATACAAAACAGACTATGCTTTGAGCGGCCATTGATCGGCTCAAGGCCGCGCCCCCAAACCCAAGATGTTCTTCTCCTGCCAGACCCGGTGTGGACTGGCTGCGCGCAGCTCGCTCTGCGGCTTTCCCCAAAAGCATTATCCGCTTGGCGGTGACACGTTGTTGCGTCAGATTCGCTAGTGGACGACCGGGGTTGCCTCAGCAACCGGCCGGAAAGCGAGAACTTCCCCTGCGACGTAAATTTGCAGCGTCGCCGGCCTTTGAATGCCACCCTGAATGAGTGCCTCGGACAGCGGGTCTTCTACATACTTCTGCAGAGCCCGTCGCAGCGGCCGCGCCCCATAATTGCGGTCCGCACACGTTTTTTCGAGGATCCACTGGCGCGCTTCGGGCGACAAGACCACCTGCACTTGCCGGTGAATCAGCGTATCGTTCAGCTGCCCGACAAGTAGATCGATAATGCGAAGCAGGTCCTCGTCACCAAGCGGGTTAAACAGGATTACCTCGTCCAGCCGGTTCAAAAACTCCGGATTGAACGACCGCTTCACTTCTCCCATCACCAGGTCTTCCATACTCTTTAATCCGGCTTCGTCCACACCCGACTGGAAGCCGATGGAAGTGCGCTTCTGCAAATGCCGCGCACCGAGATTGGAAGTCATGATGATGATCGTGTTGCGAAAATCGACCGTATTGCCAAGACCATCCGTCAATTGCCCGTCTTCAAAAACCTGCAAAAGGATGTTGAATAGGTCCGGATGAGCCTTCTCGATTTCGTCCAATAGGATAACCGAATACGGCGTGCGACGCACGCGCTCCGTCATCTGCCCGCCCTCTTCGTAGCCCACATACCCCGGAGGCGCGCCGATCAGCTTGGAAACCGAATGCTTCTCCATAAATTCCGACATATCAAAACGGATTAAGGACTTCTCTGAACCGAACAGGAATTCTGCCAGCCGCCTTGCCACTTCCGTTTTGCCCACGCCCGTCGGCCCCAGGAAAAAGAAACAACCCACCGGCCGCGATGGGGACTTCAGGCCGGCGCGGCTGCGGCGAATGGCGCGCGCCAGTGCGGTGATGGCTTTGTCCTGGCTGATGACGCGCTTGTGCAGTTCCGGCTCAATGCGCAAAAGTTTCTGCTGCTCGTCTTCTTTAATCGAGGTAACCGCCACGCCCGTCCAGCGCGACACCACTTCCTCGATATCTTCGCGGGTCACTACTCCGGTTGAAGCGTCGTCCAGCTTGTACCGCTCGCGCAGCACTCGCAGATTCTCTTTTTCCTTGCGCTCTTCTTCCGAATAGAACCGGGCCTTCTCAAACTCATGCGCGGCGATCGCCGATTCCATGCGGTGCGTGATGAACTTTACGCGCTTCTGCACTTCTCCTACTTCTTCAGGCACCGAGGCCTGGCGCAACTTCACGCGCGCTCCGGCTTCGTCGATCAAATCGATGGCCTTGTCTGGCAGAAAGCGGTCGGGGATGTAGCGATTCGACAGGTACACGGCATAACGCAAAGCTTCATCCGTATATCCCACGGCATGAAACTTCTCGTAACGCTCGCGCACACCGTTGATCACTTGAATGGCTTCGTCTTCGTTTGGCGCGGGAACCTTAACGGCTTGGAAGCGGCGCTCCAACGAACGATCCTTCTCCACGGACTTGCGATACTCGCCGGGAGTCGTCGCGCCAATGCACTGAATCTCACCGCGAGAAAGCGCCGGCTTCAGGATATTCGCCGCGTCCAGCGAGCCTTCCGCGGAGCCCGCGCCCACAAGGGTGTGCAGCTCATCAATGAACACGATGGAATTCTGGTTCTCCATCAGTTCTTTCATGATGGTCTTCAGGCGCTCTTCAAACTGGCCGCGGTACTTGGTGCCGGCAACGATCAAGGAAAGGTCGAGGGAAAGGATGCGCTTGTCGGCGAGGAATGGAGGGACGTCGCCATCGGAAATGCGTTGCGCCAGTCCTTCCACAATAGCGGTTTTGCCGACGCCGGGTTCGCCAATCAACACGGGATTATTCTTGGTGCGGCGGCACAGAATCTGGATGACTCGCTCTACTTCATTGTCGCGTCCGACCAGCGGATCAAGCGCGCCTTCGGCGGCAGCAGAGGTTAAGTCGCGGCTGAATTCGGCCAACAGCGAAGTTTCTTTCGGACGAGCCGTCGTCGTCTTTTCACCGGTCGTGCGCGAGAGTTCTTCACGCAGCGCGGACAGACGTAAGCCCCGCTCCATCAGGATTTCCGCGCCAAAACACTTTTCTTCGCGCAGAATTCCCAACAGCAGATGTTCGGTTCCGACGTGCTTGTGGCCCAAACGCTCCGCTTCTTCGGCTGCCATGTTCAGAATGCGTTTGCACTCCGCGCTCAGCGGCACTTCCACAGACGTGGAGATACGCTCGCGGATGGTGATGCGCGCCTCGATTTCCTTGCGTATGGATTCGATGGAGCCCTGCTGGCGCAGAAAACGGTTGGCCAGCGCCTTATCCTCGCGCATCAAGCCGAGCAGCAGATGCTCCGTCTCGATGTAAGGGCTGCCATACTGGCTGGCTTCATACCGGGCAAAAAAGATGACTCGTCGCGCTTTTTCCGTATATCGTTCGAACACGATTAGCTCGCTTCTCCCTTTGGGGTCCGGTTCGCTTCGGTTCTCACCGCGCGAGTCCGCAGAACGCCATGATCGAGTCCCACCACGCGGTCGCACCGCTCGGCCAGCGCCAGGTTGTGCGTCGCGATCAGCGACGTCAGGCGATGCGCGCGATGCAGCCGTTCCAGCAACTCAAACACGGCCCAAGCATTCTGCTCGTCCAGGTCTCCGGTAGGTTCATCTGCCAGCAGCACCTTTGGCCCAGTGACGAGCGCCCGGGCAATCGCAACGCGCTGCTGTTCCCCTCCCGAAAGCTCTCCGGCGCGGTGATCGGCCCGATCTTGCAGGCCCACTTCCGCAAGCCACTGGCGCGCTTGTTGCTGCGCAACTTCCTGTGGCTCTCCGCGCACTAGCAGTGGCATCGCGACATTTTCTGTCGCGGTAAAATCCGGCAACAACTGGTGCCGCTGCCAGAGAAACCCCACGGCGCGATTGCGAAAATTCGCCAACGCCGCGTCATCATTTGTTTCTATCGCTTTATTTTCAAAGTATACTGCACCGCTTGTTGGAGTGTCTAGCGCGGCCAGCAAATGCAGAAGTGTGCTTTTCCCCGCTCCAGATGGAGCTACAATCGCAACCATCTCTCCTGCGCGCAAACTTAGATTTGCATCCGACAAAACTTCCAGATACTTCTCGCGCGCGCCGTATGTCTTCTTCAACCCGCGCGCTTCCAGCAGGGTTGCCGCAGTTTCTTCATTGCCGGTGTGTTGTTCCGTCACCATGGCGATCGCGTCCCAAGCCTTGCGGGCCCGCCGGTCCAGCCATTCGGACCGTTTGGTGCCCTGCTTTCCTCGCCGCACCTGTTACAACATTAGATGCGCTTCGAAGGCCGCGCAGTATCCGCTGCCTGTCAAACTAGTGTCAAAACTCGCTCTTTCGTGACCTGCAAGCCCAACACTTTTCCCATTTACTGACCTACGGTGCCTAGCCAAATTCCCGAGTTAACTGTTCCCAACCGGGACTTGGCTAACCGGCTATATTTCAATGGGTTGCAGGTTGGCCCATCTTGAACTGGACTGCACCCTTATGCGCGAATCCCGATCTGGACCACACCATGGGCTGTTAGGAGCAAATAACCCTCCAAACAATCTTCGCTTTCCACAACCCAGCGGCCTCGCGGAATCTCACTCAAATCTTAGAATCTCTACCGGCAAAAGACGTGCTGCTTCTCGCGCCGGCAGAATCGTCGCGATGATGGCGATCCCCATGGCCACGGCGCCGATCCACAGTCCATCCAGTAAGCTGGGATGAAACGGTACATAAGGTACGGCATATACCTGAGGATCCAGGGGAATCAGGTGGCGCGACCCGGCAATCCAGCTGAACGCGTAACCAATCGTCAAACCAATCAGCGTGCCGGTGGCGCCGATCGCGATTCCCTGCAATAAAAATATGCGTCGAATCTGCTCGCGGCGCGCACCCATGGAAAGAAGCACGGCAATGTCACGCGCTTTGTCGGTGACGGTCATCGAGAGCACAACAAGAATATTCAGCCCTGCAACAAACGTGATCAATCCAATGAAGATTGCGGTGACCAGTTTTTCCAGGCGCAGCGCGCGAAACAGCGCGCGATTCTCTTCCATCCACGTAGACGCCACGAATCCCTGGCCTGCCGCCTGTTCCACCTGGCCAGCAATCTCCGCGGCCGCTCCCGGGTTTACCAGACGAAATTCCAGCACGTTCACCATGTCTCCGCTACCGGCCAACGCTTGCGCCGCAGGAAGCGCTACGAACGTCCAGTTCTCGTCGTAGTCGTAAAACCCGGAGTCAAAGATCCCGCCAACCCGAAATCGCCGCGTGCGCGGAATCAATCCGTAAGGCGTCAGACGGCCTTGCGGGCTCGTCAGTGTGACATACTCGCCGGGCTGTAATTTCCATTCATCGGCCAGTTGCTTTCCCGCCAGCAACGCTTCGATGCCGTCGGCGTCGGGCGAAAAATCCAGTTTCCCGGCAGACAACTTTTGCAGCGCCTCATCGGTCTTCTTCTCGCGTTTGACGTCGATGCCCTTCAGCACCACCCCGCGCGCCTGCCCCGCGTACGACATCAGCACCGTCTGATAAATCGCCGGCGTCACCGAGCGCACACCGGGTATCTGCTCCAGCTTTTCAGCAAGTTCCTGATAATTGTGGATTCCACCCGAGCCGGGCCGCGTCAATGAAATGTGTGCGGTGACGCCAAGCAAGCGGTCCTGCAGCGTTTCGCGAAAGCCGCTGTTCATCGCCAGTGCAATGACCAGCGTGGCGACACCCGCGGCAACACCTAGAATCGAAAACAGGGTGACTAAGCGGAGGATGGTGGGCCGGTAGGGAGACCGCAAATACCGGCGCGCCACAAACCATTCGAATCCCATGCCGCGGGAGCCTCTTACTCTTTCCCGCGTCGCACTTCGCCTGCCTCTTCCTGGTTGGGCTCGGGGCGGAGTTGCGGGAACAGGATGACGTCGCGAATGGAGTGCGAATCGGTCAGCAGCATGGTCATGCGATCGATTCCCAATCCTTCGCCGGCAGTCGGTGGCAAACCATGGCAGAGCGCGCGGATGTAATCAGTATCCATTTGCTTGGGCACTTCGTCGCCGCCCTGCGCAATCTGCGCCAGGAAGCGACGCTCTTGCTCAGCTGGATCATTGAGCTCAGAGAAACCGTTGGCGATCTCCATGCCTGCTACATAAATCTCGAAACGCTCTGTCACCGACGGATCGCCGGGCTTCTGCTTCGAGAGCGGCGAAATCTCAGTGGGAAAATCGTAAAGAATGGTGGGTTGGATTAGGTGCTCCTCGGCAACCGTCTCGAAGAGCAGCCCGGTCCACTCGCCATCGGAGAGCTTGCCTTTCGCCGCGGCATAAGCAGCGTGGTTCGCCTTGGCCCAGGAATTGTACCGCTCGGTGGCTCGCGGTGCTCCGCCGGGTGAAGCCAGTTCTTCCAGCGTTGGCGCCGGACTTGCGCCTTCCGGCCAGTATTTGATGATGGCCTCGCGCATCGAGAGGCGCTGCAAACTCCCGAAGTCCAGTTCATCGTCGCCGAACTTCACTTTGGTGCTGCCGGTGATTTCCTTGGCCAGATGCGCGAACAGCTCCTCATTCAGGGTCATCAGGTCGCTATAGTTGCTGTAGGCCTGGTAGAACTCCAGCATGGTGAACTCAGGGTTGTGCTGCGTGGAGATTCCTTCATTGCGGAAGTTGCGGTTGATTTCGTAAACGCGATCGAAGCCGCCCACAGTCAGTCGCTTCAAGTACAGCTCCGGGGCAATGCGCAGATAAAGGTCCACGTCCAGCGTGTTGTGGTGAGTAACGAAGGGTCGAGCCGCGGCTCCCCCCGGAATCGGGTGCATCATCGGCGTTTCCACTTCGATGTAGTCGCGCGCATTAAAAAATTTTCGCAATTCGCTGATCAGGCGCGCCCGCGTTTGAAATACTTCGCGCGACTTCTCCGTCACGATCAGATCGAGATACCGGTTCCGGTAGCGCAGCTCGATATCTGAAAGCCCATGCCATTTTTCAGGCAGCGGCAACAACGCCTTAGTGAGAAAAGACAACTCCTCCACCCAGATTGACAATTCACCGGTCTTGGTACGGAACAAATGACCTTTCACACCGACGTAGTCGCCAAGATCGAGCAACTGAAACAATTGGAATCCGCGTTCCCCGACCACGTCCTTTCGTACATAAATCTGGATACGGGCTCCGGATCCTTGTAAATGTGCGAACCCCGCTTTGCCCATCAGGCGATAGGAAATAATTCGCCCCGCTACGCTCACCTCTTTGCGATTGGACTCCAATTCGGCCGCTGGTGTGTCGGAAAAGGCACGAATCAGGTCGGCTGGGCGTTCGGTCCATCGAAATTCCCGCGGATAGGCTTCGTAACCGAGTGCTTGGATCTGCTCCAGCTTCTTTACGCGTTGTTCAAACTGGTCATGTGGCTCGAATTGCAAGTTTTGGTCTGTCCTTTCATTTTCCCGGCAAAGGGAGTATAGATGCCACCACTCGCGGAGGGCAAGGAAGCCTGCACATTGCGACCATCCTCCAGGAGTTGTCGAAGCGGATGCAGTAGCGCCTGTTTGGTAATATTCTAATGTTTAAACTCTTTCAGGTTTGCTATACTGCGCTCACCATTGTCCCCCGGAGGTTCCCCTTGACTTCCCACCCAGCTGCGCAACGCGGAGTTTCCGTGTCTAAAGATTGGCGCACTCCGCTAACCCGCGATAAGTCACAGGTGTACCTCAGGAGCGTTCATCAGCTTGAAACATCTTATTGCATGTTTAGTGTCAACCTGGATGAAGCGCTCGGTATGCGTCGCGAAGGCCGCCTTGGTATGGCCCACCAACTTTTGGATGTCGCGCCAGCACTGTGCCAGAATCTGGCTGCTCCGCTTCTTGGATTGATCCGTGCCATGCAGATCCACTCCCGTCATTTCGGAATCACTCCGAATCTTGCCCCTTTGAATCCGGATCATTTTCAGAATTCCAAAAATCAGCGCTTGGCCCGCTTCAACGGTTTATTCGGGCGGATTCTCCTCTCCAGCCGGTCGCAATTCCTTTACAAGCTTTCCGCCTTGGCCGAAATGACCGAAGAAATGGCCGAGAACTATGATTCCGCAGTGCAAACGCTGGAGGCGGGCTTAACCGCCCGGCCAGATCGCTGCTGGGACGCGCTGGATGCCTCACACTATGACCTGAACACCTGCCTGCGCGAATCCGTCGTTATTTTGAAGTGTTTTCTCCATGCCTTGCCCGACGAACAACTGCCCGAATTCCAGGCTTCCTTGAACGAACATGTGGTTGCTTCGCCGGACCGCTTTGTCGGGCGCGTCCGGCATCTTGCCCATAGACGGTTAACGCTGATCAAGGGACAATAGGCTCACCTGCGGGCCGCGATCGCCCATGCAACCTATGGAGGGTTTGCGCCTTCTATAGCTGATTATGTGCGCCTCTTCCGCCATCGCAGGGACAACTCTTGGAGGTATCCGGCGCATCAGAAGTACCAGTAGCGCCGCGATTGGACAGTTGGCCCGACAACGACCAACCGAACCGGTTGCGTGGACTGAAGCGGAAGCCATCCGCCGTGCTCAGGCAGGAGACGCAGCGGCTTTCGAGCATCTTTTTCAGCTTCACAGCCGCAGGGTTTACGCCTTATGCCTTCGCATGGTGGGGAATCCCGCCGACGCGGAAGATTTGGCCCAAGAAGCTTTTCTCCAACTTTTCCGCAAAATAGCGACGTTTCGCGGCGAATCGGCTTTTTCCACCTGGCTGCATCGCATGACCGTGAACGTGGTGTTGATGCGCCTGCGGAAGAAATCGCTTCCCACGGATTCGCTGGAAGAATCGCTGGAGCCCGATTCGGAGAATTCCGGCCCTAAACGGGACGTGGGTGCTCCTGACTTACGGCTCTCCGGCGCAGTCGATAGGGTGAACCTCGAGCGCTCCATCGAGAAGCTGCCGCCGGGTTATCGCACCGTCTTCATGCTCCACGACGTTCAGGGGTATGAGCACAATGAGATTGCGGACATCATGGGATGTTCGGTAGGAAATTCGAAATCGCAACTGCATAAGGCGCGCACGCGCCTGCGTGAACTTCTCCAGGAAGAAATCCGGGAGCAGGCTCGCCAGGAACGTCACGCCGCGAAAGCACCGTCCGGACCTTCAGATTGAGCTACTATGAGGTTCAGCCGGGGTTTTCACACGCTGCACGGTTTCGAAAAAGATTGACTGGGAGAGCCAACCAGGAGCGCTCCCGTCGGAGTCAGGTGTATGCAGTGTAAAGATTTTGAGGCTGTGTTGGAACAAGAAGGGCTCCACCCGCTTCCGTTGGCGGCGAGATCGCATCTCGCCGAATGTTCGGCTTGCCAGAATTTATTCGCTGATCTCAGCGTCATCGTTTCTACCGCCAAGGTAATTCCCGCCGAAGTTGATCCACCGCAGCGTTTGTGGGTTTCCCTGCGCGCACAGATGGAGGCCGAAGGGTTAATTAAGCAGACCGCGCCCATCCCGGCAGAAAAAGCAGCGTGGTGGCAAGGGCTGTCAACTCTCTTTAGGCCGCGTGTTCTGGCTACGGCAGGCGCAGGGCTTGCGCTGGCATTTGCAGCTTTCCTGACTGTTCATAGAAATCCAGGAACCACCACAAAAACGAATTCACCCGCGCCTGTAGCGGTGGCTCAGGTTCCGACGCCCGCGCAACCCGCGGCAACGCAACCCAGTTCAGCCGCTCCTGTCGTCGCGGCGCGCACGCCGCAAGTGACGGCTCGTGCTCAATCTCCCGCGAATCCTGTCCCGGCAACATCTCGCGGCCTGAAGCCGTCGCCTTCGGATTCCCTTTACGGTGCTGGTACCTTGGTCGGAACGCAGGGTTCCGAACAATTTCCGGCCGGTGCATCGCTTCGCGGCAGTGTCGAAGCCGATGCCTCGTTGCGCGACAATCTGCGCGTCATCAACGGAGTCATTGCCGAATGCCAGAAGCATTTGAAGAAGCATCCCAATGATGAACTGGCTCGCGAATATCTTGCGAGTGCTTACCAGCAAAAGGCACAATTGGTTGCCGCGATATTGGATAGTGGAAGGAGCGAGCAGTGATCCCCCATCCCGAAATCAACGACCGCACTCTCTTATCCGCAGTAGCATCCGCCATCTTCTTTTGCGCCACGGCCTCGGCGGTGGTTGCAGCTCCTCCGGAACACAAAGAACAGCATTTCGCGGTGAAGGGCCGGCCCACAGTAGTGCTGCAAAATATCGTGGATGGACGCATCGAGGTAAAGTCCTCGAAAAACGCGGAAGTGGTGGTTGTCAGTACGTCCTCTCCCGAGAAAGTCGCCATCGATCTGGAGCAGGTGGGCGACCGCATCGATATCAGCGCTACCGGCCTGGTGAATTCCACGCAACCTCATGAAGTGGAAGCGAACTTCATTTTGACCGTTCCGGAAGAGACCGAACTGCAGCTGAAGACCCAGACCGGGCTGATTTACGTTGAACAAGTGAACGGCGACATGCAACTGGAAAGCGTTGCCGGCGACGTTAACCTCAAGGAAGTGTCGGGTTACATCATCGTGAAAACCACCGGCGGATCTTTGAAGTGTACGCAATGCGCCGGCAAACTCGATTTTGCTTCCATCGGCGGCGGCGCTCAAGTCCTTCAGTCGTCACTTATGAAGATCAACCTCATGACCACCACGGGAAATCTTCTATACGATGGCGATTTCGTCCGCACCGGCATTTACACCATGAAGAGCACCAGGGGTTCCGTCGAGGTCCATTTCTCTCCCACCGACTCTCTGGACGTTGACGCGCGATCCTCCACCGGAACCGTGGACAATCAGGCCGCCGACTTCCTAAGACCCGACGCCCACGGTCCTCACCATTCCCGAAACCGCGGAAACAGTTTCTTCGGCACCGTTGGACAGGGACTCGCCAAAGTCGAACTCTCCTCCTACAGTGGTACAATCCGAATTCTGAAGCGGCCCTAATCGGCGCTTTCCCGAATCGTGAGTCAAACTTTTATCCCACGCGGCCCTGCGCCGCGAACTCCTCTCCTTTGCCTCGCCGGTTTCATGGGTTCCGGCAAGAGCACCATTGGCTCTCGCCTGGCTCAGCAACTTGGCTGGCGGTTCGTTGACCTCGACGAAAAAATTGAGGCTGCCTCTGGCATCACCATTCCGCAATTCTTCGAACGACATGGCGAACCGGCTTTTCGCCAATTGGAAGCCGAACAACTTCGCGCCGCTGTGGGCCGCGCCCTGGAACGTCAGGAGCCAACCATCTTCGCTCTCGGCGGCGGCACCTATGCGCAACAGGGAGCGCCTGAATTTCTACGCAATTCCGGCGTTCCGGTCCTGTGGCTCGATTCGCCTATCGACGTTCTCCTTTCGCGTTGCATGACCATGACCGGCCGCCCGCTTTTCCGCGACGAAGCCAGTTTCCGCGCGCTGCACGCCCAGCGAATCGCCTCTTATCAACTCGCGGACTTTCGTGTGGACAGCTCCGGTGATCCGGCGGACGTGGTGGCAGAAATTCTTCGTCGCGAAATCGTGTCCTTTCCTGGACATGATCCGGAAACCGATTTGGCTGTGGAAAAACCGCGTTCCTGAGGGGGAATCTTATGCGGAGTATTGCAAAACTACGACGTAGCGTCTTTTATCCGACTGCGCTTCTGTTATTGGTGATCGCTTTCGCACTTCTGGCCGCCGCTGGCCAGAAGAAGGGCGGTGCGGGCGCTTTGTTTGCACCGGAAAAAGGCAAGTTCAACATTCTGCTGGATGGCAAGTCCGTAGGGCACGAGGATTTTGAAATCGCGGCATCGGGAGGCGGTTGGACGGCCCGCGGCACCAGTTCCATGAAGCCACCCCAAGGCGCGTCTTCCACCGTCACCGGCACCCTTACCCTGCAGCCCGACGGCGTGCCTATAACTTACGACTGGAGCTCGCAGGCCGAAAAATCCAGCTCCGCGCACGTGCAGTTCGCCAACGGCATCGCAAAGATGACTCTGCAACTGCAGGGGGCGCGACCGTTCGAACAGGATCTGTCGTTCTCTTCCCCACTAATTGTTGTGCTCGACAATAATCTTTATCATCAGTACGCCGTTCTGGCCCGTTTGTACGATTGGTCCAAGCGCGGCACGCAGTCCTTCCCGGTCCTGATTCCGCAGGAACTTACGCCCGGTACAATTACGGTCGATTCAGCCGGTTCAATCAGCGCCCAGGGAAAATCGTACGAGGGACTGAAGGTCGTCACCAACGATCTGGAAATTGTTTTGTATCTCGACAGCGGCCACCACTTGGCGCGCCTGGAAGTCCCTGTCGCAAAGGTCTCTGTCGTCCGCGAGTAGTCAGTCGACATTCGTACGCCATACTCGCGAACACGAAAAAAGAGCGGCGCTCCCCTCAGAAACGCCGCTCCAACAAACTCTTCTTTTCCAAGCTACTCTTAGCGTGCCAACGGCCGCTGGAATACGGGAGCCCCTGGACGCCGCAGCGAATAGCCCTGTGGATCATGGGCGTGAGCGGGTACGAGCCCATTCGAATGGCTGGCGTGTCCGATATGCCCGTTCTGCCCGTTGCCATTCGCCGGCGCGGGCTGCGGCAGCCGGGCCGGGTTACCGATAGGGCGCAGCGTGATGGGCGCAGCGTTCACGTGATCGCTGATCGCTTGCAAGCGCTTCAGAATGGACTGCCACTGTTCCCAATCCAACTGGCGCAGGAACGGCCGCAATCCCTGGATGAATGGATCTTCCAGCAACGCTTCGCCGTCCGATTCAGGAATGAAAAACCGGTTTAACCCGACGTTCAGCGCTTCGGAGATTTTTTCCAGCGTGCCGAGGCTCGGTGTCATCTGCCCGCTCTCAATGCGTGATAGATACGAGCGGCTGACCTTCGAACGCGCCTGCAACTGGCTCTGTGTCATCGTCCTAGACTCACGCAGTTGGCGAATCCGTTGACCGATGTTCTCCACCGTCTCCTGATTCGCGAACTTGGTAGCCACTGCCTCGGGCACCGCTTGCTCTTCTTGCGGTACCTCCTGCGGAATTAGATACTCCATCCGTTGAGGTAGTGCCCGAACGCAGCGTCGGCAGTTGCCGGTGCGCGTCCGGTACTGGACAAGTCCACATGTTTTGCAGCGAATGACTTCCCTATCCATTTCTAACGAATTCATAGTGGTCTCTTTTTCCATATGTGCCGACACCGGGACTCCTCGCTGACTATTATTTTTTCCGGCGTGCGGATAGGAGGGAACGTCGGAACGTTCTCGGGGGGAAGGCAGTTACTGGCGCGACTGGAGTTTCGCTTGAATGGCTATACAGTGTCAAGGGTATTTTTGAAGAATATCGGAAGCCAACGCCCGAAATCGTCCCTGTTTACGCCATGTTTTCGCCTGTACGGCCGGACGGGTGCGCGGCAGAATATCTGCCCGTTGCGCTCACGCTTCAGTCGCCATCTACAGGTTGTGCTTTCGTTGCTCGATGATGGGGCTTTTCGATTCGGCACATTTGCACCATTTGCGGTGCACATTTCCAGCGTACCTTTCCCTTCCCTCCGAACTCCGGCCCATCCGTTGTACGATATCGGCTCTGTTCTTGATCTCAACCACGAGGGAACTGCGATGCCGTCCCGCGAAGATGCCTGGAATCTGCTCTGCGAATACACGCAGTCGGAAAGTTTGCGCAAACATATGCTGGCCGTGGAGGCTTGCGTCCGGGCATACGCCCGCAAGCATGGCGCCGACGAGAACGCTTGGGGCATCGCCGCCCTTCTGCACGACTTCGACTACGAGCGCTGGCCCAATAACGACCATGCGCCCGACCGCGAGCATCCCGCCGAAGGAGCCAAGATCTTGCGCGAGCACGGCTACCCGGAGGAATTGGTCCGCGCCATCCTTTCTCACGCCGACTATTCCGGCGTTGCGCGACAATCTCTGCTGGAGCACACCCTCTTCGCCTGCGACGAGCTTGCCGGATTCCTCACTGCTTGCTCCTACGTGCGCCCCTCGAAAAGCATTCTTGATCTGGAAGTAAGCTCGGTAAAGAAGCGCATGAAGGACAAAGCGTTTGCCCGCGGCGTCAGCCGGGATGATGTCATCAAAGGAGCTCAAGAACTTGGTGTGCCCCTCGACGAACACGTTGCCTTCTGCATCGCTGCCATGCGCGAAAACGCCGACGCCCTCGGACTGCGCGGTTCGCTCTGATAAAGATTCGCTCGTTGTGACTGCGGAAGGACGCGCCGTCGTTGTTTGCCTGAACGTTATCCTCGTTTCTCGCGCTCCAGAATCATTCGGTCAAACGCCATTGGTAGGCCTTCGCGAGACGAATAAGGACCCGGGGTGTACGCCCGAGAACTGATTCCCTGCTGCGACTGCTCGGAGATCAGCCAGTCCTCGCGATTGGTCTTATCCCAAAACTCCAGCGCATCCTCGGCCACAAATTCCGGCTTGGCCATTTCCGCGGGATGGAAATACCACTCGCAGATCACCCGCGTCAGGTCCGCAGCCAACGGCCACAATCGGTGAGCCATCACATAGTCCGGATGCAAACTGAGCAGCAGATTCGGATAAACCGCGTAATACAGAACCTGTTTGCGTTGCTCCTCGTTCAAGCCGGGCAGATAATCGCGCCGGCGCTGGCCGTCCGTGCTCATCGTTTGCGCCGCCCCGCGAAACAGCATCGATCCGCCAATATAAGTTGGCTGGGGCATGTCGTTATCGCCGCTCATAGTATCGGTGATACGCGTCAGCAGGGGATGCAAGATGGGGCAATGCAGGCATTCGTTGTAGTTCAGCACGATCAGCTTCCAGTTGGCCTTCACCTGGTAGTCGTGCCGCTTGTACACGCGGAGTTCTTGCATTCTCCATGGCGCAAATTTCTGCGGCAGGTCCGCCAGTTGTTCCAGCAGTGGTGAGGCATCACGCGACAGATTGAGGAACACGTTGCCTTCCCACGCCGCGACGTGTACCGCGTGCAGCGGATAGTCCTCGCGCCGGAACGTTCCCTCATCCATGTGCGGAGCGCCCAGCAACTTTCCGTCCAATCCATACGTCCAGCCGTGGTACGGGCACTGAATACGCGCCGCGAATTTTCCTTCCTGCTCGCGGCACATGCGCGTCCCACGATGACGGCAGACGTTGTAGAAGGCGCGCAACGCTCCGCCACTGTCGCGCGTTACGATGATGCTTTCTCCCGCGATTTCGCTCAGGAAATAGTCCCCTGGCTGCTCGAGCTGCTCTTCACGTCCGGCGCATAACCACATTCCGCAGAAGAAAGTCTCCTGCTCTCGACGGAATATTTCAGGGTCGGTGTAGTACCGCGCGGGCAGGGTCGTCTGTTGCGTGCTCATGGTCGGCTCCAGGTTCAACAATCCAGTCTTACCCGTGCGCGGCATTATCGTTTCTTGTTTTTTGCTTTGCTCTTTTTGGCTTTTTTTGCCTTCTTGTCTTTCCCTTTTCTCTTGCCGTTTTTGTTTAGAGCCAGCTCACTGGCGGCGTCGATCTTGTGCTGTTCGAGTTCCGCCATCAGCCCCTCATCCGTCAAATCCAGCGGGTGGGAGTGCTTCCAGTCGTGATGCACAATTTTCCGCAGGCGCTCGATGACCTCGGGCGAATGCACCTCGATCGCCAATTCTCTGCGGCTATCAAAGCTGCCGGGTGCCAGATTGATCGATCCAACAATCGCGCGGGAGTGATCGGCGAGCAGCATTTTGCCGTGGAGTTTCAAATGCTTCAGCTTGCGTACCTTAACTCCGACATCATCGAGAATTCGCAATCCGCCGACGCCTTCCGTCAGCTTCTCCTTTTTCAATTTGTGTGGAGGGCGCGCCATCACGTGCACTTTCACGCCGCGTTCCTTGGCGCGCACCAGGCGCTCAATGATCACGGCGTCCTGGTAGCGCTCGTTCTGAACGAATAGCGTGTGCTTGGCTTCATCAATAAACCGCGCGATGCGATCCCGGCCGTTTCCGCTGCACCAGATCAGCAAAGAATTCTGATCGACGTTGAAAGCCTTGCGGTGCCAGTCCGCCTCAAAGCACTCAATCACTTCCTTCACTTCGGGCTCGTGCGTGGTAACGATCGCGTAGTCGCGCGTTTCCGTCAGGTTCTTCACATCCCAATTCAACGACTTCACATACGCCGTCGCGTCATCCACCACCATTGATTTTTCATGCGTTACGTCGAAGGCTGGATTGCTGTCCAGCACCTCGATCCCTGCGGCTTTCAACTTCTTATGCGTGGCCGCATTTTCCGACTCGCCGCTGCGGCGCGCCGGGTTCAGCATCACTCGAACGTGAACGCCCCGCTTCTTGGCGTCGATCACGGCTTTCAGCAGGTCCGGATGGGAAAACAGGAACATCTTCACGCGAATAGATTTCGTCGCGCCATTGATGGCATCGAGAATTGGCTTTGCGGAATCATCCGGCAGAACAATCAGCGTGTGCGACATGCTTCCTCCGAACCGCGATTTTTATCCTATCTAATGCACAGCAAATGCGACGCTGCGCCAGTGTGCTTCAACCCACCGAGCCAGCATCTGTTGGCGCGCATGCCGGGGCCGCAGCCGCAACTTCGTCTGGCGGTTTGCTGAATTGAATGTGATATAGCTCCGCGTACACGCCGTTCTTGGCGATCAGTTCGTCGTGCGTACCCTCTTCCGCAACGACGCCACCCTTCAGCACCACAATTTTGTCCGAATTGCGAATGGTGCTCAAGCGGTGGGCGATGGTTATGACAGTGCGGCCTTTCATCAAGCGCTCCAGGGCCTCCATCACTAACTGCTCCGACTCGGTGTCAAGCGCCGCAGTCGGTTCGTCCAGAATCAGAATTGGATTATTGCGAATGATCGCCCGTGCAATTCCAATGCGCTGGCGCTGTCCTCCAGAAAGGGTGTCTCCGCGATCGCCCACCATAGTGTCGTATCCATGGGGCATTTTGCTGATGAATTCATCCGCATTCGCGAGTTTTGCCGCCGCCACAATTTCGTCGCGCGTGGCGCTTCCGCGGCCGTAGGCGATATTCTCCGCCACCGTGCCGCGGAACAGCACAGTTTCCTGCAGGACATAGGCAATCTGGTTACGCAAGCCGTTGATCCTATAATCGCGAAGGTCCACTCCATCGATGGAGACCTTGCCCGCCGACGGATCGTAGAAACGCGGAATCATGCTTACAATCGTGGACTTGCCGCCCCCAGTTGGACCGACAACGCCTATCATCTGTCCGGCCTTGATCTCGAAATTCACGTTTGTCAGTACCTGTGCGTCCTTGTTATAGCCAAAGGCCACATTCTCGAACTTGATTTCGCCTTTCAACGGTTCGGGTTCGCGCGCGCCGGCCCGCTCCTCGATCACGTCATTCGCTTCCAGAATTGCGCGCACCCGCTCCACGCCCACGGCGGTTTGCGCAATCGTATTCGTCATCGAGGCCAAGTCCTGTACGGGCTTGAAGAATTTCGACAAGTAAGAGAGGAATACGGTGAGCGCGCCGGCGGTCATGGCGCCTTTCAAAATCAGCGAAGAACTCCTCCAAAGCACAAAGGCGGTGCACAACGAGACGGTTACTGTGACGATCGGCGACAACAGCGCTTTTACACGGCGGGCTTTCAGTGCCGCCTCCACCGTAGCTTTGCTGACCTCGCTCAACTCCTCCTGCTCAAGGTCTTGACGGCCGAAGGCTTTGACCACGCGCATCGATTCCAGCCCCTGCTGCACAACAGCTACGACGTTGCTCTGCTGCTTGCGGACTTCGTGCGTAGCTTTTTTGACGGCTTTTTTGAATCGCGAGACCATCAACAGCATGAACGGGGTGACACCCACAGCGATCAAGGTGAAATCCCAATTGAGCCAGAACATGACGACCAGCATGGCCACGATCGTGAACATATCCACCACGATTCCGAGTGTGGAAGACGACGCGAAATTCTGAATGGTCTGCACGTCGGTCGTGATGGTGCTCAGCAGCGTGCCCATCTCGTGCGTGTTGTAGTAGTTCAACGAAAGCTGCTGCAGGTGATGGTAGGTGCGCAGGCGGAGGTCGTTGGCTACCCACTGGCCCACGCTGGTGGTGCAGTAATTAGCCACGTACGAAGCAGTTGCGCCCAGAAGAGCGATCAGAATCGTTGTAATCGCGGCGGCGGCGGCAATCTGCATCTTGGTGCCGCTGCTCATGAACGGCCGCAGGAAATCATCCAGCCAGTGCGGCAGCTTATGCACGCCGACCACATTGTCCAGGACAATTTTGAGCGGCCAGGGTGTGGCCACGCTCATGGCCGTCTGAACCAGCATGGCCGCCAGAATAATTGCCAGGCTGCTGCGGTACGGCTTCAGCAAACTCCAAATCAGTGGGAACACGCGGTACTCTCCCCGATGGCAGCGGCAGGCGGTCCGCTTGTACGACTTGAAAGCGTCTATTGAGCAACAATCTAGCCCGACCCAACGATGATGGCAAGTGGCTGCTCACCGACAACGCCACTAGGGAGGCGACTGGCCACAGTATGCCGGGGCAGAGTACAATTCGCCGCGTTCAATCATGTGACGAGGAACCTCCCGATGACAAACAGCTTTTGCGGCAAACTATTGCGCCTGGCCGTGTGCGCATTGTTCGTGGCATGCGAATGCGCGGCGCAGACCAAACCGGCAGCGGACTTGATCATCACCAACGGTAAGATTTGGACCGTCGATAAATCACTGCCAATGGCACAAGCAGTAGCCGTTCTGGGCGACCGGATTGTTGCGGTTGGTTCGGCCACGGAGATCGAAGCCTGGCGCGGCCTGCAAACCAAGGTAATTGATGCGGGTGGAAGACTCGTTTTACCAGGATTCAACGACGCGCACGTGCATTTCGTTTCCGGCGGAATGCAGTTGGACAACGTGCAGCTGAAGGACGCGCCCAGCGCGCAGGAGTTTGCGCGGCCGATTGGCGAACGAGCGAAGGCTACGCCGAAGGGCGAATGGATTCTGGGAGGAAATTGGGACGAGACCAAATGGACGCCTCCTAACATCCCCACGAAACAGCTTATCGATGCGCTGACGCCGGACAATCCGGTGTTCGTAACGCGCTACGACGGGCACATGGGCGTAGCAAATTCGGTGGCGCTGCGGTTGGCGGGAATCACCGCGCAGACCCAGGATCCCCCGGGGGGAACCATCGTGCGCGATGCGCAGGGAAATCCCACGGGGGCGCTGAAGGACGCGGCGGCAGACCTGATGTACAAGGTGATTCCGCCACTTACGCACGATCAGCGTGTGCGCATCGTGAAGCGCGCCATGGCGCATGCCGCATCGCTGGGCGTCACGAGCGTGCAGAATATGTCCGCGGACTACGAAGATATCGCCGTGTACGACGAGCTTCTGCAGCGCGGCGAGCTGATTACACGAATTTACGCTGCGCCGCTGATCGGAAGCGTGCAGGATCTGGCGAAGATTGGCGTGCGGCATGCATTTGGCGGGCCCTATTTGCGAATTGGCGCGCTGAAGGGATTTGCCGACGGCTCGCTGGGATCCGGCACCGCTTATTTTTACGAGCCATTTTTGAATCAGGGCGACAATCATGGATTGTTGTCCGACGAAATGCATCCCATTTCGTTGATGCGCGACCGCATGATGACCGCCGACGCCGCGGGCCTGCAGTTGTGCACGCACGCGATTGGCGACCAAGCGATTTCCATCATTCTGGACCTGTATGCCGAAGTGACTAAAGCGCATGGCGAGGCGGACCGGCGGTTTCGCATCGAACACGCGCAGCACATGGCGGCGAAAGACTTCGCCCGGTTCGCGGAATTGCATGTGATTGCCTCCGTGCAGCCGTATCACGCGATCGACGATGGAAGGTTCGCGGAGGCGCATATCGGCCGCGACCGGTCCAGCCGGACGTATGCGTTCCGCACGTTTCTGGATCATGGCGTGCGGCTGGCTCTGGGCACAGATTGGGAGGTGGCGCCTCTCGACCCGATGCAGACGGTGTATGCGGCAGTGACGCGGGCGACCCTGGACGGCAAGAATCCCGGAGGGTGGTTCCCGGAGCAAAAGCTTACCGTTCCGGAAACGATTGAGGCGTACACGATGGGGTCGGCGTACGCGGAATTCCAGGACAATGTGAAAGGATCGATCACACCCGGAAAACTTGCGGACCTGGTAGTGGTCAGCGACGACATTTTCACGATTCCGCCGGAAAAGATTCGCGACGTGCATGTGCTGAAGACTATTCTTGGGGGAAAACTGATTTTCGATGCGGGTACGGCGGGGAGATAACGGGTTTCAGTTTGGGAAAAGTGGCGTGAAAGGGGGTACCCCCGGGTGTTTTTGGAGAAGAGTGCGCAAGCTGAGGAGGGAGAAGGAGTTGGGCGATATCCGAAAAATGGAAGAGTGCGGAAGAAGTTGAAAACAAAGAGCGAAGTGTTTTGGAAAGAGTCGGAAAGAAGATGATTGTGGGGTGGGTATCCGAACGTGAATCGAGCGTACATGCGGATTTATATCATGGTTAGTACTGTTTGTCAAGTAGTATAAGACCCAAACGCGCGTGACGGCGATTTTAGGACTTGCTGGCGTGCGGATCGATGGCAAACCAGGCGCGCAGACCCGCGGCGCTGCGAAAAGTCTTCGAGACAACCTTTTCCGAACTGTTCATCCAATACAGGGTTGCGCTGTTGGTCTGGCTGTCGAGGCAGATGCGATGGTGGGTTTTGGTAACAGCGTCGGCGGTTTGTTGCCGGAGCCACAGAACGCAGCCGTCATCGCATTCTTCGATGTCGACAAATCCGCGTTCATGAGCGGCGGCTTGAAACTCTTGAAGGCTGTCCATAGTGATTCCAGTATGTGCTTATTCCTTGTGGATGGGGTGAGGAACGTCACAGTTGTGGGATGGTTTGTTCGAAGGGTAACGTGGGACGTGAGGCCCGTTCGTTGTTTTGAATGAGGATCTCTTTGGCTTTCCTGTGCGTGCAGTCACCTCACGACTCCTTACTTCGCAAACTCCGTTCGGAATGACAATGGATAGTAGGTTCGGATCGAAAAGCGGCGGCGAGCCGCCGCACTCCAAAAAGGTCTATACTACTTTTGAAGGATTCATTAGAAAGCTTTGGTGGATTGCGGGGGTCGAGATGCGGAAGCTGGTTCTGTGTGTGGGGCTTGCCTTGGCGGTGTTCGGTGGCGGGGAGAAGGTTGCGGCGCAGCAGGGGGCGCCCCGGGTGCCGATGCAAGCGGTGTATGAGGATGGGGCGGAGGCGCGCTGGTTGAAGAAGAATGTGCTGGATTCGAAGGTGCTCGATTCCATGGAGGATACGGCGACGTGGACGTTTCACGGGGATGGAGACATGACGCTGGCAGATTCTCCGGTGAAGGACGGGAAGCACTCGCTGCGAATGCGCTCGACGCAAAACATCGGGAAGGTGGGAGGCTCGGGCGAATGGGAAGACCTGATCGCCAGCCGGAAGTTCGCTTCGGAAGATTGGAGGGCGTACAACCGGATTTCCATCTGGGTGTATCCGGACGTGATCGGAGCGCCTGCGATTTCCGCGTCGCTGGTATTGCACAACGAGGGCGCGCACAAGCTTCCGGATCGTTACAACGAGGGGCGGCACGAATCCATCATTTTGAAGAATCACGAATGGAATCACGTGGTGTGGGAGATCGCGCCGCTGGACCGGGATAAAGTGAGCGAACTGGAATTTGCGTACAGCTTGCCGAAGATGCTGCCGGACCCGGGGGACCAAACGATTCTGTATATCGACCAACTGGAATTGGAGAAGGTGGATGCGGACCACGTGGAGGGATGGGACGTGGCAGCGGGAAAAATCGCGTTCAGCCATGCGGGATACACGACGGGTTCGACGAAGACGGCGATTGCGAGTGGGCTGGATGCGAAGGAATTTTCTGTGGTGGAGCAAGGAACGGGCAAAGTTGTGGTGACGAAAACGGTGGAGCAAGAGAAAACGCTGCTAGGCAATTACCAGGTGCTGGATTTTTCTGAACTGCAGACGCCGGGGAAATATGCGATTCGCGCAGGCGCAACAACAACGCGGGCATTTGAAATCGGTCCCGGTGCATGGAGTGAGAGCATCTGGAAAGCGATTAATTTTATGTACAGCGAGCGATGCGGGACGGTGATCCCGGGAATCCACGGAATCTGCCACATGGATGACTACAGCATTCATGGGGACAAACGCATTATCGTGAATGGCGGGTATCACGATGCGGGAGACCTGACAGCGACAGGCAACACGCCCGGAATGGCGTACGCGCTGTTTTCGTTTGCCGAACGGCTGCAGGAACAGGGAGAGGATGCAGATCTGCGGGCGCGTTTGATTGAAGAAGGAACCTGGGGATTGCGATGGGTGCTGAAGACAAGCTTTGGAGATGGCTATCGCACCACCGGGCAACTGATCAGCTACTGGACAAATGGAATTATTGGCGATGCGGATGATCGCAGCGGGCAAGCGGTGAACAATCCGGAATGGAACTTTCGCGTAGCGGCGGTGGAGGCGCTTGCCGCTCGCGCGCTGAAGAAGAGCAATCCAGAGCTGGCAATTCGCAGTTTGCGGACGGCGGAACAAGACTGGAACTTCGCGGTGGAAGGGATGAAGACAGCCGAGCCGCTGCCGGAAATTTACGGAAGGCAGGATGAACTGGAGCGCATTTCGTTTGGCGCGATAGCCTCTGTTGATTTGTACCGGGCTACGGGAGAACAGAAGTATGCGGACGAGGCGTTCCGGCTGAGCGAACTGATACTGGCGTCGCAAGAACAAAAGATCCAGCCGTGGAGCGTTCCGATGACGGGCTACTTCTACACCGGCCCGAAGCGCGAGAATCTGTTTCATCGCTTTCACATCGGACAGGAAGAGGAGCCGGTGATTGCGCTGGCGCACCTGTGCGAAACATTTCCCGACAACGCAAACTGGATGAAATGGTATTCGGCGATCGTGCTGCACTCGAAGTATTACCAGCAGCTGGCGGCGAAGGTGGATCAGCCGTACAACGTGTTGCCTGCCGCGGTGTACAAGGAGAGTGAAGCGCGACTGATACCGGAAGGGAAAGATTGGACGCCACTGCGCGCAGCGGATCGTGATTCCTATATGCAGCAAGTACATCGCGGAGTGCCGCTGGGAGGGGAATATTATTTGCGGAGATTCCCGGTGTGGTTTGATTTCCGCGGGAATTCCAGCGTGCTGCTATCAGAGGCGAAGGCGCTTTCGGCAGCGGCACAATTGCGCGGCGATGTGGAGGCGGAGGATCTGGCGCAACAGCAGGCGCAATGGCTGCTGGGACGAAATCCATTTTCCGCGAGCGTGATGTATGGGGAAGGCTATGACTGGACGCCGCTTTATAGCGTGCGATCTGGGCAGATGGTGGGCGCGCTACCTGTGGGAATCGAGACGAGGGAGTACAACGACGCGCCCTACTGGCCAACACAAATTTGCTGGACGTACAAAGAAGTTTGGTCGCAGCCGGTGGGGGAATGGATCTGGCTGATGCAAGACTTGCATGGCGCGCCGGTGATTGAGGGAGATGTGGACCGGACATCGGGCGAACCGATCGAATTCCGTGAAGAGAAGAGCGGACGTGTGATTCGGGTGCCAGTAAATGCCGGGCACGGACAATTCCGAACGACACTGCCGCAAGGCAGATATACAGTGTGGCATGGCGCGGCGCATACGTCGGTAACGGCGTTATCGGGCGGAATTTATCACCTGGAATTGCGAGGAGACAGGGCATTTGATTTCAAAGTGACGGTAGATACGACGGTAGCCAATGAGGTTACGCTGCACATTCGTGCCGAGGGCGCCGGCGCACACACGCTGGAGATCAAAGGAAGCAACCTGCAATTCAAAGAAGCAGGGACACAGAAGATTGAATTGAGTGCCGGGCACAATGCGGAACTGGTGAGTCACGGACGGATCGCGGCTTCGGGCACGCCTTGGGTGGTGGTTGTGATACCGGATGGGGTGCTGAGCGCCCACCAGGAAGTTACGGGCTACAGCGGCGTCAAACAATAATTGCAAGCGCCTCAGTTCGAGGCTTTGACAAAGTCCGCCGGGCCAGCGTCAAAGGTGGCCTTGTGTTCTGAGTTGCAGAAATAGTAGGTCTTACCTTTGTAGACGGATTTGAGCGCGGTCGCCGCATCAATGTCCATAGCGCACACCACGCAAAGAGGATGCCCGTCCGTGGAAACGGGGAGTTGAGCATAGACCGAGTTTGAATCGGCGTTCATCCAGCCTTGCCCCTGATATTCCATCGTGAAGGCGGTTTGCGTGGCGACTTCGCGACCGTAATAGCGTTCGACAACACGAAGAGCAAGATCGATACCGGAGGAAAGTCCGCCAGCGGTTGCGAGATTGCCGTCTTCGACGAATCGGGCGCCGCGCTTCATCTGGATGTCGGGACAGTTTCTGGCGAAATCGACATACGAGCCATGATGCGTGGTGGCGGATTTGCCCGCGAGCAGGCCAGTCTTCGCCAGAAGATAGGCGCCAGTGCAAACGGACATGGTGATGTCGGCGTTTTTGGCGGATTGGCGAACCCAGGAAAGGACCGCTTCGTTAGGAGCGCTCTGAGCCGGGATAACGATGACCTTCGGCACCGGAGAGTTCTGCGGGATGTAGTCGGGAACGATCTTCATGCCACCGCTGGCCTGAATGGGCTTGGTTGATTCGGAAACGGTGTGAAGAGTTGGAAAGCCATGTCCATGTGGCCGGGGATCATGACGTCCTGGAAAACTTCCCAAGGCCCGGCGAAATCGATGACTACAGCGCCATCGGAAACGAGAAACGCAACAGGAATAGGGCCTTCGGCGGGAGGCTTGAGCGGATTCGCTGCGGTGGAAGAGTGCGGCTGATCGGCGCGGGCGAAATCCGAGGCCACAACGGAAAGCGGAGTAGCGGCCAAACAGCCGAGCGCTGCCGAGGCTTGCAATAGTTGGCGGCGAGAGATGTTTGCGTTTTTCATGAGGGTTCTCCTTGCAAGATTGAGTTGGAAATTTTGCTCATCGCGGTTCTTGTCGAGAAAAGTTACTCCGAGCGCAGCGCGTCGTTGGGATCGATAGCCGCGGCCCGCCTTGCCGGCAGATAGCTGGCGATTGCGGCAGCGGCGAGAAGCGTGAGGCCAACGCCGGCGAACGTAAGCACATCCGTAGGCGGCACTTCGAACAGAAGAGATTTGACGAGGCCGGTGAGGGCCAATGCGCCGGCGGCACCGATGGCAACTCCGAGGAGGGTGAGCAGGAGGCCGTGGTTGAGGACCATGCCCACGATGTTCGCGGGGCGCGCGCCAAGAGCGATGCGGATACCAATTTCGCGAACGCGCTGACTGACGTTCAAGGCCATGATTCCGCCGATGCCCGCTGTGGCAATCAGCAGCGCCAATCCCGCAAAGAGCGCCAGAAGGATTGCCGTGATGCGCGGGTTGGTCATGGATTCATAGCGCGCTTGCTCAATGGTCTTAATGCGAGTTACGGCAGTCTGCGGGTCGATTTCATGAATCGCGGCAGTGAGAGCCTTCGCCAAGCTGGTGGGTTCGGCAGCGGTGCGCACCAGAACAGTGCCTGGCGCGGGACTTAACTTTTGCGGGACGTAAACCTCCGGCACCGGAGGATGGTCCAAGCCAAATTCACGAACATCGCCCACGACGCCGATAATTTGCGCCCAGTGCTGGCCGCCGTCACCGCTGACACGTTTGCCGACGGGATCTTCGCTGGGCCAAAGTTGGCGCTTCATGGCTTCGTTGATGAGGACGACGTTGGGCCCCTTCTCGTCATCGTTCTCGGTGAACAGGCGGCCTTCCTTTAGCGGAATTTTCAATGTCTGGAAATAATCAGGTGAAACCGCGGCGAAGGTGGTGACTGGAGGGGCTTGGCCAGGTTGGACGGGTCGGCCTTCGACTTCAAAGGAGAGAGAAACGCCCTGAGCTCCAGTCGCAATGATCTCTGGTTCGAAAGGATAGCGGTCGGAAACCGCGACGGACAGAACGCCGGGCTCGGATTTAAGGCGGTCCAGAAGTTTGTTGACGAAGAGAAGGGATTGTTCGTTGGTGGTGTACTTGGAAAAACTGAGTGTGGTTCGCAGCGCGAGGACTCGTTGCGAAACGATGCCGGCTTCCACCTGCTGCATCTTGAACAGGCTGCGAAGCATCAGTCCAGCGCCAATCAACAGCATGAAGGAAAACGCCACTTGGCAGACGATGAGAGCCCCACGCACGCGATTTTGCCTGCGGCCGGTTCCCGCGGCGGAACTGCCTTCCTTGAGGCTGGAAGTAAGATTCGAGCGCGAGAACAAGGCGGAAAGAGTGCCAAAGATAATGCTGGTGCCAAGCGCAGCGAAGAGGGTAAACAGCAGCACTCGCGTGTCGATTTGGATTTCATGAGCGCGGGGAGTCAGGCGAGCGGCAAAATCGGTGAGCAGATGCAGGCTCTGATAGGCAAGGTAGAGGCCCAGAAGCCCGCCGATGAATGCGAGCAGAAAACTTTCGGTGAGGAGTTGACGAAGCAGGCGGCTGCGTCCGGCACCGAGGGCGCTGCGCACGGCCATTTCTCGTTCGCGGCGCGCCATGCGAGAGAGGGTAAGATTGGCAACGTTGGCGCAGGCGATGAGAAGGACAAAAGCAGCGGCGGCGAGAAGAAGTAGGAGTGTGGGGCGAGCATCCTTGGTTAATTCGCGTTGCAGCGCGGTGGTGGTGGCCTGGTAGCCGACATTCTCCGGATAGGATTTTGGATAGGTAGATTTCAAGCGGCTGGCGATGGTGGACATTTCGGCATCGGCCTGAGCCAGAGAGACTCCGGGCTTGAGGCGGCCAAAAGCTTCCATCATGCGAGCGTCGCGATTTTCGATGAATTTCTGCGCGGAGCGAAAAGGGCAAGCCGACGTGGCCATGTAAACGTCGTTTTCATTGGGATACTGCGGCACCGGGGGAAGGACGCCAATGACGGTGTGAACTTTGTCGTTCATTTCAAAAGTTTTTCCAACGATGTTTGGATCGGCGCCGAAATTATTCTTCCAGTAGTCATAACTGAGAAGCAGGACGGGAGCAGCGCCGGGTTCTTCGTCAGCGGGTTCGAAAGTTCTGCCGAGGATCGGCGGCACGCCGAAGAGATCGAAGAAATTCCAGGAAACAACGCCGGTGCGCACGCGATCGGGATCGCCGTGGCCGTACAGGATGAACGACATGGCGTGGAACTCCACCAATCCGGAGAGGCTGTGGTTCTGGTCGCGAAAATCCTGAATTTCGTGGACGGAGAACTGTATGTCGTCGATGCCCAGCTTATTTTGCTGCTGGCGAAGGAAGATCAGCTGGTGGCCATCGGGATACGGAAGCGGGCGCAACAGCACCGCATGGACAACGCTGAAAATGGCGGTGTTGGCGCCGATGCCGAGGGCGAGGGTGAGAATGGCGATGGCGGTAAAGCCGGGATTCTTGCGCATCATGCGGAAAGCGTAGGCGCAATCGTTGACCAGGGTTTCCCAGTGCTCGCGAGGCGCGGTAGTGAAAATGCCTATAATCGTTTCTTTCCAGAGCTTCAGGACGTCCCAAAAGCCGCCGCGTTCCGCAAGGTCGCGCTGTTGCTGGCGAAAGACGCCTTCCATTTCGCCCTGGTAGTTAATGCGGAAATCGAAGGGCAGCAAACGAACCAGAAAGCGAAACAGCTTTTGCGAAAAGGAATCGTTTTGATTTTGCATCGAAGCCTCGCCGCCTTATACCAACTTGGGTTTACGAAATAGTTTTTTCGCGCGAGCCTGCACCAACGCCTGCTCCATGCGTTCCGCTTCGGCCACGGCCACGGAACGTCCAAATTCGGTGAGCCGGTAATAGCGACGGCGCTCATCATCCAGGCCAACTTCCGGACGGTGGCTGGATTCTGCGATGAGTCCCTCACTTTCCAGGCGCGACAGGTTGCCATAAAGCGTGCCGGCACTGAGCTTGACCTTGTCGGCGGTGCGGCGGGCCACTTCCTTGAGGATGGCGTAACCATGCTTTTCGCCGTCGGCCAGCGCCAGGAGGATGTGGAACATGGCCGGCGTGAGAGGCAAAAACGATTCGGTTTCCTCGTTGTGAGTCACGCACCACGCCTTTCGGTCCCACCAGCAGGGGAAATAGCTCGTCTATATCGGCTGCAGGAAGACTATATCGTCAGACGTTATAGTTGTACGCAGGTGAGCAGCCAGAAGTTCTAAATTTCTAAGTGCTGGAGGGAGAAAGACTTTGCCGGAGCGTTAACGGGTGTTGGTGAGCCGCCGCTGTCCGATTCTGGGACGGCCCTTCCCGCTTCCGGGAATGAGCTAGCGCCCCTCGACAGTGGCGGATCGACAGCGAGGCAACGATAGTGGGGTGCGGTGACGTCCAAATGAAACGGAGTGAGGGCCAAGAGCACTATCGAACGAGGCATGCCAAAGCGTGTGATTTCGGACGAAATGGATTGATTTAGAGCGCGGTGGCGTACCGGAATATTGCGAGCGGAACCTTTTTGCTTGCAAGTTGTAATGTTATAATCTGCGCCGTTCCCGACGAGGAGTTGATTTTTCCTGCCGAGTGCGCAGGCAGAAGGCACCGGCATCAGCCGCCCGCCAATCAGAAATTACTTTGAGCCCCAGCGCTCAGGGGAGACATTTCTACCTACCAATGTTCGGCCGCGCAAACGCTAGCTGTGTTTTTGCCCTTCCGATTTGTCTGATCGGCGGGGGCATTGCGGCGGCACAGGTGCCTGCGTCGCTGAAGGCCGGTCCTCCGGACGTGCTGTACCGTCAATCGGAACTGTTAAGCGCTCTGGATTCGGATTGGTCGCTTCCATTGAATGCGAATGTGCCGCACAGGAATCTGTACGTAGACCTGGCGGCGACTTCCCCGGCCTCCAAAAACTCGAGTAACTCGGAACCGTCGGCGTCGGGGAATACCACAAATCCGCAGGATTTTCCGTCCAAGCGTTCGCAGCGCTTCCGGTGGGCACCCGCCATTGGTGAGTCGCTGTTGTACACCGGGATCATGCACACGTTTGATTTGTGGACCGAAGCGGGCACGCGCGACACGCTGAACGGGAAGTGGTTTCAACAGTACACGCGGTCGGTATCGGAACTGCGTGGATGGAGCGACAGCGACATGTTCATGGCGCCTTACGTGGGCCATCCCATTGAAGGATCGGTATTCGGGTTCATAGAGCGGCAGAATGATCCGCCCTACCGGTTGGTGCAATTCGGAGATGGGCGGGATTACTGGGTGAGCATGCTGAAGTCCATGGCGTACTCAGCGGTGTGGCACACGCAATGGAAGATTGGGCCGGCGAGCGAAGCATCCATCGGTAACGTGATGCTGCATGCTTCGCCGGGATTCATCACGCTGGTGGACACGCCGACGCTGGGATTCTGCACCATGCTGGCGGAAGACGCCGCGGACCGCTACCTGATCATGGGGCTGGAGAATCGCACTTCGAATCCAGCCGTCATCATGCTGGCACGCAGCTTTCTGAACCCGGGACGCACTTTCGCCAACATGATGGCTTTCCGTGTGCCATGGGACCGCGCCACGCGAATGGGATTGTTTGGGACGAACCACGAGATGCGCGAGGAGTGGGTAAGCGATTTCAAGAATGGTAGCGGGGAGAAGCCATTCCTGTTCGTGAAGGACGCCTACAAACCGCAAGGCGTGGAATTCAAGCACGACTATCCACTTGAAGCACCCATCGAATTAACCGCGTTCCCGGAATATGAAACCTTCCTTGGCGGCGGGAGTTGCGTTGGGGGCGGAGGTACGGGAGCAGCGCGCATCAGCCCGACGCTGCAAGTTTTGGCAGAAGTGAATGGCTGCCTGATCATGCACCAGCCGGCTTACAACATGAGCGCTGATTCTCTTTCGTATTCGGGCGGATTGCGTTGGACGCCGCGAGCGTCGCACCGGTTCTCGCCCTATGCGCAGGTGAAATTCGGCGGAAGAAAAGTGACCTACGAGATCGACGACGAGGCGCTGAAAAAGCAATTATTGAAGGAATGGAACGACGGCAACGGCACGCTGCCGCATTTCCCGACGCGGTCCGACTGGTCGAAGGAATGGGCGGTGAACGGTCCGATGCTATCTGGGGGCGGAGGGCTGGACGTGAGGATCAGCCGGCCGTTCGCGTGGCGAGTGATCAACGTGGAATACAACCACACGTGGATCGACAATATTGCAGGGATTCATCCGCAGAATGGGTTGTTAATTGCAACCGAGGCAGTGGTGCGCATCGGAACGTGGTAAATCCAGAGAACCAGTTCCATTCCTATAACCCATTGAAGTTCCTAAGGTTGCAACCTCAATGCTGTCCTGCCTGGGAAGATTTTAGACTTACACATTCCTAATAGAGTGCTCAGGACTCCTTCAGAAGCTTTTCCGTACCCTAGGCTTGTTGTCGCGAACTGGACTTCGCGCGAACGCGAGCAAGGGGAGGAACGGCAAATGTTATGTGGGCCAAAGGGCAGCGAACAGAATTCAAATTCGATGGTGCAGTGCAGCGTGTGTGGGCGAGGCACAGAGCTGGAAGAGCTGCCGGGAAGAAGCGAGAAATATTGCCTGGAATGCAGCGCAGATATGGCGACATCGATTTTACTGGTTACCGAGATTGACGCGGCGACGCTGGCGGGACAAGACGCTGACGGATTGGTGGCGGAGTTTGAACAATTGAGCAGCCGCATACTGGGAAGATCTCAATCGGCGGAAGCGTAGTTTCTCGCGCGGAGTTGCAGGTGCGTTGATAGCCGAGTACTCCCTACGAGAGGAATTTTCCTGCGGCTCGCATCACCGCAGTTGGGCCGCAGGCACTGGTTCGAGCGCCGTGACGTCCACATGCACTGGTTGTCCTTCCCCTTTGCCACGCTGCGTCAGCCAGGCGGCGAGTCCTTCCGCGAAACGTTCGGGCGTGAGGCGGAAACTGGCTTCGAGGCGGCCATCGGCAACGGGCAGGGTGTCGTCGAAATCCGCGGAGTTGGTGAAGTTGCGCATGCAGAACTGGTCCAGCCAGTCGAGCGGGCAGGGTTTCTTCTCACCGCGAATGATCACGTCCACCTGAAATTTCTGCGCGTACATGCAGAAATGATAGCACCGAGAGCGAAGAGTTGCCGCGCTTAGGGCTTCAGTGCCTCGCACAGCACACCGACAAGTTTGCCCACAGAAACCTGATCGAAATCTCGCAACGAGGCGTATTCACTGATTTCGATGATGCGGATGCGCGGATCCTTCAGCAAGACGCCCAGCAATTCGCCAATTTCCGGCAAGGTCATGCCCTCGGGACGTGGAAAGTACGATGCTGGCATTTCTCGCGATTGCAGAACATCGATATCAAAATGAACCAACAGCGAGGCCGACGCTGGAATGGATTGCAGCACCTGCTGTGCAACGTCGCGCGGTTTTGAGCGCCGAATATCCGCCAGCGAGAACGAATTTGTGTCTTTCTGCCGCGATCGCGAAGCATTTGTCCAGCCGATGACCGACACCTGAGATGGCCGGAGCGCCGGACCCGCCCAGAACGGCGAATTGTTGGTGAGCAGCCACACCGCACAGGATGCAGCGCTTTGCGAGCGCCGCGCGTCTGGCGGAGCATCGTCGAAATCGCCGTCGATATAAAGCACATGAAGCTCTTGCGAAGAAGTTCGCAGCAGAGCCTGCGCGGTTCCCGCGACGATGCTGCAATCGCAGCCCACTAATAGAGGTACCTGCCCCGGCTGCTGCAGCGTCCGCCGCCTTGCACCCGGCGGCCTGCAGGCGGTCGAGCAGATGAACATCGCGATACGACTGCGCGTCGTTTTCACTTCCCGGCAGCAGCGAGCCGCTGCGGAGTGGAACTCCAAAGACGTGATAGGTGCGTTCCGCAACATCAGCAGTCGCTTGGCGACCCAGCACAGCGTGCGCTGCAAGGAGCTGCGTTGCCATCGCAGCGCCAGTGCTCAGCAGGAATTGTCTACGCTCCACGATAGCGCTCCCAAGCCACAACCCTTCTGATGATTGCTTTTAGACCGGCAGAAATCGCACACGCCAACTGGTTAGACGTGCTTTGCAGAAAACCGCGTCATTCCGATGGCTCTGAACTTGCACCAAAACGCGCGGCTAACATACACTGGGCGAAGCAAAAAAAGCGGAAAACCCGCCGCCAGCCCAGAAAAGCCTCGCTCCAGCAACAGGACCGGTCGGAAGGGATTCATTTATAGTTGTAATGCGGCGCATTAGATTCTCCGGGGGATAGGCGTGGCGACACCAATGGAATCCTGGGTGGATAGCGCGGCCCAGTTGACCAAGCCGGATAAAATCGTCTTTTGCGACGGTTCGGAAGCCGAAAATCAGGTCATCCTCCACGAAATGCTCAAGCACGTGGACTCTTTCCAGCTGAACCCGAGCACCTACCCCAACTGTTACCTGCACCGCAGCAGCCCCAGCGACGTGGCCCGTACCGAACACCTCACGTTTATCTGTTCGCGAAATAAAGAGGACGTGGGCCCCACCAACAACTGGATGGACCCGGACGGCGCGAAGTACAAAGTAGGATCGCTGCTGGATGGGGCGATGCGCGGCCGCACCATGTACGTGGTTCCGTACATCATGGGTCCGGTGAATTCGCCAATCAGCCGCGTAGGCGTCGAAGCTACCGACAGCCCGTACGTAGTTGCCAACATGCGCATCATGGCGCGCATCGGCAGAGTAGCCGCAGACCGCCTGGGCAATTCGTCGGATTTCGTGCCAGGACTGCACTCCATCGGGGACCTGGATCCGCTGCGTCGCTACATCGCACATTTTCCCGAAGAGCGACTGATCTGGAGCGTCGGCTCCGGCTACGGCGGTAACGCGTTGCTGGGGAAAAAATGTTTTGCGCTGCGTATCGCCAGCTACATGGCGCGACAGCAGGGCTGGATGGCGGAACACATGTTGATCCTGGGCCTGGAATCGCCGGGCGGAAAAGTGACGTACATGGCCGCGGCATTTCCCAGCGCGTGCGGAAAAACAAATCTGGCGATGATGGTGTCTGCTCTGGAGGATCAGGGCTACCGCGTGTGGACGGTTGGTGATGACATCGCGTGGATGCAGATTGGCGCAGATGGCTACCTGCACGCCATTAATCCCGAAGCTGGCTTCTTTGGCGTGGCGCCGGGAACCGGGATGAAAACGAATCCCAATGTGATGGAGGCGCTGAACCGCAACACCATCTTCACGAACGTGGCCGTCACGCCGCAAGACGAACCGTGGTGGGAAGGAATCGGCGGCGAGCCTCCCGCGGGTTTGGTCACTTGGCGCGGCGAGAAGTGGGATCCATCGAAAGGCCCCGCGGCGCACCCGAATTCCAGATACACAGTGCCGGCGGGCCAATCACCCAGCATTTCGCCGCAGTGGGAAGCGCCGCAGGGAGTGCCGATTTCGGCGTTCATTTTTGGAGGACGCCGCGCGCGGCTGGCCCCGCTAGTGTATGAGTCCTTCAACTGGCAACACGGGGTGTATGTGGGCGCCACAATGGCGTCTGAAACCACCGCCGCGGCGACGGGCGACGTGGGCATTACGCGGCGCGATCCCATGGCGATGCTGCCGTTTTGCGGATACAACATGGCCGACTATTTTCAGCATTGGCTGGACATGGGCAAGCGCATTCCGCATCCGCCGAAAATTTTCCATGTGAACTGGTTCCGCAAGGGCGCGGATGGAAAATTCTTGTGGCCGGGATTCGGGGAAAACGTCCGCGTTTTGAAATGGATTCTGGAGCGCGTGGAGGGCAAAGGCGCGGCCGAGGAAACGCCCATCGGCTACGTACCCACAAGAAACGCGCTGACGCGGGATGGCTTGAAGATTACTCACGAAGCTATGCACGAATTGTTCCGCGTGGATCCGGATGACTGGGAGATTGATCTGGCGGACGTGCGAGAGTTTTTCGCCAAGTTTGGCAATCGTTTGCCCGAAGAAATGCGCGAAGAGCAGAACAAGCTGGTACAACGATTGGAACGAGCCCTGCCCGCATAAGTAGCGTGCCCTAGAGCAGCGCTCGAATCGCCAGATCCATGAACAGGTGCGTGGCCGCTTCCCCGCGAATCATGTAGCTCTTCCCTTCTGCGTTGGAAAAATGGAAGAACCGGCTGATGTGGTAGTCGTCGTCGAAGGCCGTGAATAGATTTTGTGTTTCGTCCTCGCCCATTCCAAACGCGGAAAGCGCCACAGGCTCGCCCAACTGATGTGCCAGATGATCGTAGCGGTCGACAAGTTCGCGAAGTGTCAGCATAGGAAGCGGCGGGCTGCTCCCGCACTCATGAATACTTCGGCGGGAGTGTAGCGCCTGCGCCAGCCGAGGGGAAGCGGGAAAATTGGCCAGCCACGCTGGGATTCGGTAAGATGCTTCCCGGAACAATTCTACTTTTCATTGAGGAGCGGACTATGAGCGTGGCCGTGGGACAGAAAGCGCCGGAATTTACGTTGAAGGATCAGAGCCAGAAAGAAGTAAAACTATCGGATTTCTCTGGAAAAAAGAACGTTGTGCTGGTGTTCTACCCGCTGGATTGGAGCCCGGTTTGCACCGATGAACACGCTTGCATCGTGAATGGCATGAAACCGTTTGAGTCGCTGGACGCGCAGGTGCTCGGAGTGAGCGTGGACAGCGTTTGGTCGCACAAGGCTTACGCCGAAAAAATGGGCATCAAATACCCGCTGCTGGCGGATTTCCATCCCAAAGGGGCGATGAGCGAGAAGTACGGCGTGTATTTGCCGGAAAAAGGAATCACCGGCCGCGCCATTTTCATTGTCGACAAGACGGGAAAAGTGGCGTGGGCGAAGAACTACGATATTCCCACAGTGCCGGATATCAACGAAGTCGCCGCGGCCCTGGGTAACGTGAAGTAAGTGACAGGCCAGTTTTTCAGAGGCGGACGCTCACTTGTCCGCCTTTTATTTTGTGGCGCCGGAATCGTTGCGGATGACGGCTCCGCCCTTCAGCACAAACGTGACCGACTCCAGAACCTTGACATCGCTCAGAGGATCCCCGTTCACGGCGATCAAGTCGGCGTAGCTGCCCGGAGCAAGCACGCCGATTTTTCCGGGTAAGCCGATCAGCGCGGCCGCATTGATGGTGGCCGCCTGAATCGCGTCCGCCGGCTTCATCCCCCACTCCACCATTTTTGCGAATTGCTTGGCATTGTCGCCGTGGGGATAAACGCCCGAGTCCGTTCCGAACGCCATCTTCGCACCTGATTGGTAAGCGTGACGGAAATTCTCGCGCTGCAGCCGCCCGAGTTTCTTTTCCTTTTCGATGGATTCGGGCAACATGCCAACTTTTTCACCCTGCGAAAGAATGTAGTCGTCGTTGTAAATATCGAAGACCAGAAAGGTGCCGTGCTGCTTGGCCAGGGCGATGCCTTCATCGTCGATCAGGCTGGAATGCTCGATAGAATCGATTCCGGCGCGAATCGCATCCTTGATCGATTGGGTGCCATGCGCGTGGGCAGCAACCTTGCGTCCCAACTTGTGCGCTTCTTCCGCGATGGCTTGCAATTCTTCCGGCGTGTATTGCGGCGTGCCGGGAAGATCACCCTTGCTCAAGACGCCGCCAGAAGCACACACCTTGATCAGGTCCGCGCCATATTTCACAACTTCGCGAACCTTCGCGCGCGCCGCCCAAGGTCCATCCGCTACTCCGGCTTCCTTGTAGTGAAATTCGTACGGCAGCAGATTGTTGTCGCAGTGGCCGCCGGTGATCCCCAGAGGAGGTCCGGAGACAAACATGCGCGGGCCGGGAATATCGCCGTCGTTGATGCCATCGCGCAAGGCCACATCGGTAAAATTTCCGGCGCCGACGTTGCGGACGGTCGTGAAGCCGGCGCGCACGGTCTTGTTGGCGTTTTTGGCGCCAGTAATGGCTTCGCGAGGAATCGAAACGCCGAGCCCGGCGTAACCACTGTCCGTGGGATCGGAGGTGAGATGCGTGTGCACATCAATTAAGCCTGGCAGGCACGTGGAACCGGAAAGATCGACCGCTGTGACGCCCTGCGGCAAGGCGGTGGAGGCGGCAGCACCGACAGCGGTGACGACGCCGTTGTCATCAAACACCACCATTTGATCAACAAGCAGCTTCCCGCTGGTAACGTCCACCAACTTTCCGCAATGAATCGCGCCCGGAGCGGCGAAAACCGCGGGTGCCAGAACCACAACCAACACAGCAAGACGAAGAGCAGGCTTCATGGAGTTCCCCTGAATGAAATAGAAGAACTCAGGATACACGGAATTACACGATTCAGAAACTGCTGGCAAGAGTAGAATAAGACGAAACCTGCATTCGTCTCATCGTGGCAAATCGGCGAGTCCTCAGATCTCGCCGAAAAGAAGGGACCAATCTTATGAAATTGCAAAGATGTGCTTCTCTGTTTGCGGCGGCCGTGTTGGCGTTGGGCGTGGCGGCGTGTTCGCCGACTGCGGACACCAGCAAGACGGCCAGTACCGCTCCCGCAGTGCCGGTCGAGTCGTTTCTTGGCCGCTGGGATTTAACGCTCAAGGCGCCGGACAAGGAATATCCGTCGTGGCTGGAGTTGACGCAGGAAAATGGTCAACTGAAAGCTGTAATGGTGGGGCGTTGGGGAAACGCGCGGCCACTGCCAAAAGTTGAAATCACGAGCGGCCAATTGAAATTTGTGTCGCCGAAGGAAGAGGAAGGCGCCAAGAGCGATATGGTTTTCAATGGCACCCTGACCGGCAGCACGCTTTCGGGCACGGCTACAGCGCCGGACGGCACTACGACGTGGACGTGGACCGGAGAGAAGGCGCCATCATTGAAGGAGAGCGGCACGCCAAAGTGGGGCAAGCCCATCGCGCTATTCAATGGAAAAGATTTGTCCGGCTGGACCATGAGCAAGTCCGGCGCCAAGACGGTCTGGAAAGTGGAGAACGGCAGTCTGGTTACGCCCGGAGAAGGCCCCGAGCTGATCAACGATCAGAAATTCCAGGATTTCAAACTGCACGTGGAATTCAAGCCCGATGCGGACTCCAACAGCGGCGTGTATCTGCGCGGACGTTATGAAGTGCAGATCGAGACGGACTCGCCGAACGATCCTCCGAACCGTCGCCTGGGCAGTGTCTACGGCTTCCTGACGCCGTCACCGGAACCTGCTCGCACTTCTGGAAAATGGCAGACCTACGACATCACTTTGGTGGGACGAAATATCACCGTGGTGCACGACGGCAAAACCATTATCGACAATCAGGAAATTCCCGGCATCACTGGCGGCGCGCTTGACAGTCACGAAGCCCAGCCAGGGCCCATCTATCTGCAAGGCAGCGAAAAAGGGCACGTGTACTTCCGCAAGATCGTAATCACGCCGGCTGAACCGGCCAGTTAACGGGAAGTGGGAGGCTCCGGCTTTTTGTCGCCCGGAACATCGGGCTTTTTCGCAGGAGGCGGAGCGGCAGGAGCGCCAGCGAACGAGCGCACCAGCAACACCAGTTGCCAGCGCTGCTCTTCCGTCAGGCGCTTCTTGAAAGAAGGCATAGGCTTGCGGCCTTCCGTAATCTGGTAGTAGATCTCGCCGTCGGTCACCTTGCTCATGCGCGCTTCATCGGTAAGATCCGCGGGCGCGGGATCGTACATCATCGCGTCGGAGCCGTCGCCTTTACCGGTGTCTCCGTGACAGTTGGCGCAGTGATCGATATAGATCTGCTTTGCGGCGGTGGTATTCGCGTCGGAAGCGGTCAGCGGATTCTTGCGCGCCTTTTCCTCTGGCGGAACGATCCAGGGAGTTTTCTGGAACGCGGCAAAACCAATCGATAGAAAAATCAGGGCGAGGGTACAGGCAAAAAGGATTTTTCGCATCTTGAGGCTCCGTTGCGATTTCGCGCTCATGGCCCAGGCAAAATCTTCGCACACATCGGGCATAGGGAGGTAGCGCGGGCGAGGAAACTTCAGTAGGCGCGGAAAGTCAGCCAGAGTAGTTCGGCATTGAAGAAGAGAATGGCAGCGGTGACAACCCAGGCGATGGCAGTGGTGACGCGCGAATTGACGAATTCCCCCATTTTTGCGCGCTCACTGGTGAAGCGCACCAACGGAATTACCGCGAACGGCAATTGAAAACTGAGCACCACCTGGCTGAGGATCAGCAGCGCCGTGAGTTTGCCCTCGCCGGCGATGCCAATCACCAGCACCGCAGGCAGAATCGCGATGAGCCGGGTAATCAGGCGGCGGATCCAGGGCTTCAGGCGAATTTGCAGGAAGCCTTCCATCACAATCTGGCCGGCCAGCGTTCCCGTGAGCGTGGAATTTTGTCCTGAAGCCAGAAGGGCGAAGGCGAAAAGCGTGCTCCCCAGGCTGGCGCCCAGAACGGGGCTGAGCAGTTTGTAAGCCTGCGAGATGTCCGCAACTTCATTGAGACCGCGCGTGTGGAAAGCGGCGGCGCCGAGCACCAGGATGGCGGCATTGATGAACAGCGCGAAAGTAAGCGCAACGGTCGAATCGATGATCGCGTACTTGATGGCTTCGCGACGCTCCGCGTCGCTCTGGCCAAATGCGCGTGTCTGCACAATGCTGGAGTGCAGATAGAGATTGTGCGGCATCACGGTAGCGCCGATGATGCCGATGGCGATGTACAGCATTTCCTTATTGCGCAGAATTTCCAGGTGCGGAACAAAGCCGTGCATCGCTTCCAGCCACAGCGGCCGCGCGAAAAATATTTCGTAAGCAAAACACATCGCGATGGTGCCGATCAGCGTCACCACGAACGCTTCGACGAGCCGGAATCCGCGGCCCTGCAACGCCAGCACGATTAAAACGTCGAAGGCTGTCAGCAGAACGCCGGCGAGAAGCGGGAGCCCGAAAAGCAGCTTCAACGCGATGGCGGAGCCCAAAACTTCCGCCAGATCGCACGCGGCAATGGCCAGCTCGCACACGACCCAAAGAAAAATCGAGACGGGCCTCGAATAGTGGTCGCGGCAAGCCTGCGCCAGGTCGCGTCCGGTAGCGATGCCCAGCTTGGCGGAAAGCCCCTGCAGAAACATCGCCATCAGGTTGCTGATCAACACCACGCTCAGTAGGGCGTAGCCAAATTTCGACCCCCCGCCAATATCCGTGGCCCAGTTTCCCGGGTCCATATAGCCCACGGCAATCAGATAACCTGGCCCGGCGAATGCCAGTACCTTGCGAAACCACGAGGAACCCGCGGTGATTTTGATCGTACGATGAGCTTCGGGAAGCGACGGCAGGGTGAGGGAGTGGCGCCAGCCGGAAGCGCGCTGGGATTCCAGAGGCTGCGCGGCGAGTTGCTTTGAGAAGGTGTCACCCATTTGTTTGTTAACTATAGTGAACTCTTCGTCTAAACTATACTTAATAGAGCGCGGAACTGTCAATAGATCTTATGAGTGAAATGACGCGGCGTTGCTTTTTGCGTCACCGACGCCAACCAGCCCCGCCAGCAATTGATATTGTGATTTTTCGGCGCATGCCGGACGGTGCCGCGCCGCGCAAAACATTGGCAGTCGCGTAAAATTTGGCACGATTTCAGGCCATGAACCATACCGCGATGAATGTGGAGAAGCCATCACCCTCCGCGGCTGTGCTATTTTGGATGTGGCAATTTCGGGAGAACAACATGGATGAGAAGCAGACACCGCCGCCGGGACAAGTGCAAATCAAAGCGGACGAAAAAGAGTTGCAGGGAATGTACAGCAATCTGGTGATGGTTCATCACCACGCGGAGGAGTTCACGCTGAATTTTGTTTACGTTTTCCCTAATGGCGGACAGGGGAAACTGCTGGCCAGCATGATCGTCAGCCCGGGACACGCGAAACGCATCTGGCGAGCCCTCGGCGAGAATATTTCACGGTTTGAGACGCAGTTTGGACCGATCAAAGAGGGCCCGGAGGGAATCGTGCCGGGCGGGAACATTGGATTTGTGCAGTAGCGCGCAGTAGACAGGGAGGAACGGTGCGATTCCGCGCGGCCAGTGACCAGGCGCTGCTTGTATACCTCGGCGAGGAAATCGGACACCGCACACACCAACGGGTTGTACGGCTGCTGAGGCTTTTGCAACGCGAACCACTGCCCTGGCTGCGCAACTTGCAACCCGCCTATTGCTCGCTGCTGGTCTCGTTTGACGCTTGTGCGGTGGATCACGCCCAGGTGGAAAGCACGCTGCGCGACTACGAAAAGCGGGCTGAAAAGATTGCACTGCCCGCGCCGCGTCTGGTCGAAATCCCGGTTTGTTACGGCGGCGAATTTGGCCCGGACCTGGAAAAAGTTGCCGTCGCGCGTAAGTTGAAACCGGAACGCGTGATCGAGTTGCATTCTTCACAAACCTATCGCGCTTACTTTTTGGGGTTTGCGCCAGGCTTTGCTTACCTGGGCGACCTGCCAGATTCGCTGGCCACGCCGCGACTTGCGACTCCACGCAAAAAAGTTCCCGCCGGAAGCGTTGGCATTGCCGGAAAGCAAACTGCTGTGTATCCCTTCGCGACTCCGGGTGGATGGAACCTGCTGGGCCGCACGCCGATGCGTATGTTTCAGGCCGAGCGTGAGCCCATGGAACTGCTGGACGTCGGAGATGAAGTGCGCTTCCACCCAATTACGCGCGAAGAATTTTCTGCGCTGGAGATTCGATGAACACGCTGGTGGTGGAGCATCCCGGTTTCCAGACCAGCGTGCAGGATCTGGGCCGCCCGGGCTATGGCCCCATGGGTGTGTCGCCCTCAGGCGCGGCAGATCCCGTATCGTTGCAATTGGCGAACCTGCTCGTCGGCAATCCGCCGGCGGCAGCAGCGCTCGAAATGACTCTGCTTGGCGGAAGTTACGTTTTTCCCGAAGGCGGCGTCGCAGCATTGGCTGGCGCGGATTTTGGCGCATTGTTGGACGGCCGTCCTTTTGAGACTGGTGTGCCTCATGCCGTGACGCCCGGAGGAAAATTGCAGCTGGGACAAACGCGCAGCGGCGCGCGGTGCTATCTTGCCGTTGCGGGCGGCGTGCATGTTGCCCCGGTGCTCGGCAGCGCTTCGACGCATCTGCTGAGCGGCTTGGGCGGATTCAATGGCCGCGCCTTGCAGAAAGGCGATGTGCTGCAAATTGGCGCGCCCACCAAACGACTGCCACGCAGAAGGCTTGCCGCCAAGGCTCAGCAAGCGTTTCAGCCGCATAAGATACTTCGCGTCACCGAAGCCCCGCAGTTCGACTGGTTTCTGCCCGAAGCCCAACGCACGCTGTTGCACAGCGCCTTTCGCGTCACCGAAGAAGCCGATCGCATGGGACTACGACTGGAAGGCCCTCCGCTGGCGCTGCGAGCGGCTAAAGAAATGATCAGCGAGGGCGTGTCACTGGGGGCAATGCAAGCGACGCCATCGGGTCAGGCCATCCTGCTGTTCGTCGAGCAGCAAACCGCGGGCGGCTATCCGAAATTCGTCAACGTGATCGGAGCAGATCTGTTTTGCATCGGTCAACTGCGCCCACGTGACGAAATTCGCTTTGAACGCGTCAGCTTTTCCGATGCCCGCCAATTATGGATTGAGCAGCAGCAACGTTTGAATTCACAGGAGTTTTTGTTCGCATGAAGCGCATCGATTTGAATTGCGATATGGGCGAAGTCGCCGAAGCGGTCACCGGAGGCGCGCAGCAGGAGTTACTGCGCTATGTCACTTCGGCGAACGTCGCCTGCGGCGGACACGCTGGCGATGCCGCAATGATGCAAGCCACCGTGGAACAATGCTTGCGGCACGGCGTGGCAATTGGTGCACATCCTGGATACGAGGACCGGGCCAATTTTGGCCGTATTGAACTGAAACTGAGCCGCGAAGAAATTGCAACTTCAATCCACGGACAACTGCTGGCACTGGCCGAAATTTCGGATCGTTGCGGAGCCCAAATCTGTTATGTGAAGCCTCACGGCGCGCTCTACAACCAGGCGGCGCGAGAACGCGAACTGGCCCGGGCGATCGCGGAAGGCGTAACACGATGGAGGAGCGATATTGTGCTTGTAGGGCTCGCCGGATCCGTGATGCTGCAGGAATTCAGCGCCGCGGGATTCACCGTGGCCGCGGAAGCATTTGCTGACCGCAGGTATGAGTCTGACGGCCGCCTTCGCACGCGCAAGTTGCAGGACGCGTTGCTGAAAAATCCCGAAGAAGCCGCGGCCCAAGCGTTGCAGATTGTGGAACGCGGCAGCGTCACAGCAGCGGACGGCAGCACTGTGCCGCTGCACGCGCAGACCATCTGCATTCATGGCGACACTCCCGGCGCACCGGAAATTGCCGCGACGGTGAATCGCGCGTTGCGCGAGGCTGGCGTTGCACTTAAGCCCATCGCCGCGGAGTGACTGCGCGACCGTGTAACCTTCCGGCCATCGCGCACTCTAACTGCTGTGAGGCATTCCTCCATGCAGAGTCCCATCATTGGTCGCACTATCGCGATTGCCATCATTGTTCTGTTGGTCGGCTGGACAGCTTTCCGCTCCCTTAGCGCGCGTCCGCCCGCGGCGCCGTCCGCGGCGATGCCGCTGCCCACACTCGACGCGCCACTCGCTCCTGTCGCAGGGCGACAAACCGCCGTGTTTGCGGGCGGATGTTTCTGGGGCATGCAGGCCGTTTTCGAGCAACTTCGCGGCGTCAACCAAGCCGTTTCCGGCTATTCGGGCGGATTCCTGAAATCTCCGTCGTACGAAGCTGTCAGCATGGGATTGACGGGCCACGCAGAAAGCGTGCAAGTCACCTACGATCCTTCGCAAGTCAGCTACGGACAGCTTCTGATGGTCTATTTTTCCGTGGCCCACGATCCCACACAGTGGAATCGCCAAGGGCCGGACACTGGTTCGCAATATCGCTCGGCAATTTTCTATACGTCCGATGAGCAGAAGCGAATCGCCGAATCCTACATCGCGCAACTCAGTACCGCCCACGTTTACTCGCGCCCCATCGTCACTAAAGTCGAGAAACTCGACGCCTTCTATCCCGCCGAAGCCTACCACCAGGACTACGTCAAGAATTATCCCGACAGCTCCTACGTGGTGATGAACGATCTGCCAAAGCTGGCCCGCCTGCAGCAGGAGTTCCCTAAGCTGTGCCGAGCGAACTAGCTCATGCTCTAGCCTTTCTGGGGGTTCTGCGGCCGTCTCTCCGCTTCCGCCCAGCAATTCGCTTGTTTCCCGCATATCAGTGGAGTAGTCTTACCGTCCCAGTCTAGTCCGCCCTGGTAGACGAACCTTTAGGAGGGGCCCCCATGATCATCCCTCGGTTCGATATTTTCCGAGTCGACAAAGACGGTAGCTTGTTTTGGATGGGAACTGCCGACGACGTCAGCGAAGCGCAGAAATTAGTCAGCCGCCAGCCAACGAGTTCGCGCGACTTCGTTCTGTTTGATTTGAGAACCGGAACTAAGTTGGAAATGAAGTCCGGAAACACGCAGCAACTGAACCGCTAATCCCGAGCCCTGCACTTCTCTCGTTAGCGTTCAACATTTAGAGGTGCACCGTACGCCTATGAGACCCTCTATTCACTTGAAGCGAAAACATCTTACTAAGACGCAGTTGCTGTCCGTTACTTGTCCCACATGCGGCGTGGCGCCCGGGATGCTTTGCCTATTGTATTCAGGTGAGTCGCGCGTAAATCCTCATGTAGACCGCAAGCTTTGCGCCGTAGCCGCCCCCGAACGCCGGTCAGCCATCGCCAGTCGAGCGCGCGTGTAATTACCGACTGCCCTTCAGCGCACGCCCCATGTGCGATCTCGCTAACTTTGCAATGTAAAGTACTTGACAAACATAAGAACTCTGCTATCCTCGCGCTATCGGCACCACATCGTTCGGAATCGCATCCGCACCATGAACTTCGAAGACTTCACCCTAAGGCTGTTGCACTGGCGCTGGAAGTATCTGATGCCAGCGATCCTCTGCGCCGTCGCCTTTTATACCGTAGATGCCTGGGTTTGGTTTTTGCCGATTCTTTCGGTGCTTGTTCTGCTGTTGAGCTTGCCGTGTTTCCTGATTGCCGCGATCGTCTGCTTGTTCCGCAGATGCCGCTCTTCCGCGTTTAAGGTAATGGCGTCGATTGGAGTTTTATTCCTCAGTATCATCGCCGTGGGGATTACCAATTATATTCGCAACAATCTGACGGAAAGCCGCGCTGTCAAGCTGGGCGAAGCATGCATCGCCTATCACGCCAGATACCACCGCTACCCGGAACATTTGGAGGACATGGTGCCGGAGTTCGTATCCTCCGTGCCATCCGCCAGGATCGGATTCCTTGGGGAGGATGATTTTCACTATGCTCCTCACGAAACATACGAACCTTTTCTGTACTATGAGTGTCTGCCGCCGTTTGGCAACTGCTACTATTATGTGGAATCGCGTTGCTGGAGATTTCTGGACTGAGCCGCAATCATTCAACCGGCCAAAAGCTGGTTCCGTGCGAAGCTAATGGGCAACCGCTAGAACTCGGTAAAATCCCTCATCGAGTCCATGTGAGCGGTAACTTTCCTCTGCAGGAAGTGCAGGTTCCAACTGGCGAAGTGCGCTTGCTTGTAAGGCACCGGGAGGCGCCGAATTGCGGAACCATTGGTGTAAAAGTCGTGGCGAATTTTCATGATGCGGCGGACCAATTCGTCGGGAGAAAAGCGCAGCGGCTTGAAGTGGCAAGACAGTCCTGGCCAGCGCTCCATGTTGGACTCGTCGATCAGCCGGCCTTCGTCCTTGAATTTCTGGTGAAGGGCGGTGCCGCGGAGGGGGACCAGAATATTGAAATAGGCAGTCTGGGCCTTGTATTCATGCAGAAGGCGGAGAGTGGCGTCAAAAACCGTTTCATCGTCGGCATCGGAACCAAAAACGAAGTTGAGTGAATAGCTGATGTCGCGCTTGGTCAGGTTGTTGATCAAGCGGCCGTATTCGGAGGCTTTGTTGAAGCTCTTGTGCATCGTTGCAAGGGTGCGCTGATTGATACTCTCGATGCCCATGTTGACGTGCAGTAACCCAGACTTGGCGGCCAGGTCCATAAATTTTTCGTCCAGGCAATAGTGGGCCGAGAACAGCGTGGACCAGCGGATTTTCAGCGGGACCAGCCCTTCCATGAGTTCCATCGCGCGATCGACGTTGCCGGCAAACTGGCTGGCCGCAAAAAAAATGTGTTTGCTGCCGCACCGCTTGATGTCCTCAACCACCTCGGCTGCCGGCCGGTACCGGTAACCGTAATCGCCATTCAGCCTACGTTCGGCGCAGAAGTCGCAAACGTACGGACAGCCACGGGAATACTGGATGACATACGGCCGGTAGAAGACATATTTCTTCGGGTTCAGCAGGTCCCAGCGGGGCGTTGGCATTCCCGCCAAGCTGGCCACCGCATCTCTGCGGTAGAACTTCTTGAGCGTGCCGGCCGCGGCATCCTCGAGCATTTTGGGAAAGATTTCCTCAGCCTCGCCGATACAGACAGCATCGGCGTGTTCCGCGACCTCGTCAGCGTAGAACGTGGCGTGAGGACCACCCATAAGGACGGGGATTCCGCGTTGCCTGAATTTGGCAGCGATCTCGTAACCGCGCAGCGACGTAACGGTCCTGATGGTAATGGCAACGACATCGACGTCGGCATTGAAATCGATGTCTTCTGTCGCGTCGTCGATTAGCGTGATCTTCCAATCTTGCGGCGCGAGCGCAGCAAGGTAAGGAATGACCGCACCCACCAGCTTTCGCTTCCTTAATTTGTAGGGTTCGAGCAGACCTCGAAAGCGATAACCAGTGGCCTGCGTGATCAGAAGTTTCGGCATTATGTAGGGTTTCAGTCTATGCCGATGGACCAAACTTGCGTCTGTGAGGGAAATCACCTGGCCTTGTTCGCATGAACACGGTTTGAGTGGGTGAGCCGCAAGCTGCGCGTGGCAATTTCACTGTTCTATTTCTTGACCGTGACGTCTACGTCACCCGACTCGTCCTTCACCTTAGCCGTGCCGCAGGTGGTTGGCTTGCCACTGGCGGCGAAACGGCAACCGAACAGCCCATCCTTTTTTTCGCCGCATTGTCCGGCCTTCACGGCAACAACGAACCATCCCGAGCCCGAGGGATTTCCGGCGGGATTGCCCTGAGTATAGATTCCCATGAGCACGTCGCCATATTGCGAACTACCGTCGGCACACTGGTAATTGTCTTGTTTGTAGGTGTAGAGCATTCCGCGTTTCTTATCGAGCAGAAATTGCGTGTCTTCCTCCACCCCATCGCCATCGACGTCCACCAGGTCCGTCCAGTAGGCTGACGGTGCGGAAGCTTTCACCGACGCCGCACCCACTCCGATGGTCGTTTTTTGAGTTTGATTTTTTGCCGCTGGGCTCGGTGCAGGGTTCGCCGCCTTGGCCGCCACCAGCGGACCCACATTTACCGTTGCCGTTGGTACCGGCATTGGACCCGGCGGCAGTCCTTGTGCAGACGCCGTCGCCGCCATGCCCGCTGCAGCCATCACCACGCCCACCCACATCAGTTCCCTTCTCATCTCGCTCCTCCTGTTCGGTTCACTTTACACCGGAAGAGTATAGGCCTGATTGACCGGCGATGCGCGTTGTTCGCTTCGCAGGATGCGGTGTAGACTGGCCGCATTCTTGGGAAATTCCAGGAGGAAAACATGAGAAGACTGGCCGTTGTGGTCATTGCCGCTGTGGTGCTTTCCGTAGCGGCGATGACAACGTGGAAGTCGGGCGTGACGGCGGTGACGGCGGAAAAGGCTTCGGCGGAAACGCTGAAGCAGATTGAAGGCGAGTTCATGAAAGCGGCGCAGGAGCGGGGAGCGGCGGGATATATGTCGTACTACTCGGAGGAGGCAGTGGAATTGCCGGACGGCGCGCCGGCGATCGTTGGCAAAGCAAACATTGCGAAGGGAATGGGATTTCTGGACGACAAAAGCAACCGGCTGACATGGTCCGCGGTGGGCGCCGACATTGCCAGTTCCGGGGATCTGGGCTACACGTGGGGCAACTACGAATTTTTGAGCAAGGATAAAGACGGGAACCAGCACGTGGAGCGCGGAAAATACACGACGGTATGGAAAAAGCAGGCGGATGGCAGCTGGAAAGTTGCGTTGGATATGGGGAATAAGAGTGGAATGATGAAATGAAGAGGTCAGGAGGTAAAGAGATAAAGAGATAAAGAGGTAAAGAAGCAGAGGAACTGGAGATGCCTATTCGGAATCGGGAGATTCGAGGCGGTCGCGCTTCATGATGCGGATGATCGAGAGGGCGTCCTGAAGAGCGATTTTTTCGTCGCGACTGTCATTGCCGCGGTCGAGTTGCTGAAGGCGGTCGAACAGTAAGGTTTCGACTTGCGGCATTTTTTCTTCCAACTTTATGGGGTCGAATTCAAGGATCAGGTCCTGCAGCGGGGCTTGCCACTGCGGGAATTTCAGTTCGCCATCGGTCATGTAGGCGGTTATCCCTGAGCGCCGGCGAGTTGCATGTCGTCGCCAGAGCTGTGCAACTCAATGACCAGCTTGGTTCCAGTCTTCTGGTCGAACAGCAGATACTTGCCGGGAGAGTGCGCGGCGATTTGCCGAAGATGCTCTTTGGCGTCCTCGACGGTGGCTGCGGAGCCAATCCAAAGAACGCCACTGTCTTCCACTTGAAAAATATCGAACGCGGGACTAGCCATCTTAAGCCTCGTTTCAGTCACTCACGCACCACAATTTCTTCTACACCAACCTCTTCCGACACTTTCTTTCTGGAAAGTTGCGCGCGTTCCGCAGCTTTCTTGCGCCGCAATTCATCGGCAAGCGCCTTCTTGGCGACGGTGAGCGGAACCTGGGCGAAATGAACTTTAGGCCTGAGCATTGCAATTCCTCCAACACAACGACGCTAGCAGGGCTGCATGGATACGGGCTAAATCCTTTGCAATGCGAACTTTCGTTTAACCGTCGCGAAACGCGCGGTTAGGGAAGCGTGGCGCGGAATAGCGTGTGAAATGTGGCGGTCAGCGACGGGATGGCAGGGCTCGAATATTTTACTTGTACTGGCGACTGCGTTTGGCTACGATAACGCTACGTTAGTTTAACGCCGCATACGATTCGGGAGGGAGGCATGGGAAAGACTCAATGCAAGAAAGCCCCGATGCATTTCAAGACCATGGTGCAAGCGGATGTGCCGCAAGGGCGCAACGGCAAGCACAAGCTGATTGTCACGACCATTCTGCGGGACTTGAACAATTTGCAGGATGGAGCGGCGATCAAGGTGCCGCTGTCGGAACTCGAGCAATCCAAAGAGAAGGTGCGGTCCGCGCTGAATCGAGCGACGAGGAAAGCGGGTCGTAAGGTGGCGACGGCGAGCGACGGTGACTTTTTATACGTGTGGAACCGCAGCGAATAGCGGGCCATTAGCCAGCCATTTTGGAATCGCGCGCGACGGCGGGCCGGAGTTGCACATTCGCGCGGCGTCGTTAACAATCTATGGGTAAGACCATTCCCGTTATTCTGAGTCCTGAATGAAGCAAAAAGTGTTTTCTTCCCTCGACGCCGCGGTGGCAGACATTCCCGATGGCGCGCGCATCATGTTCGGCGGATTTGGCGGCGCCGGGTTTCCCAATAATTTGATTGAAGCGCTGTCGCGCAAGGGCGTGAAGAACATCACCGCGATCAGCAACAACTGCGGCACGCGCGAAGGCGAACTGGGGATCATGTTCAAGAATGGCCAGGTGAGCCACGTGATCGCTTCGTTTCCCGGGCCGCACTCGAACTATTTCCAGGAGCGCTTCGCCAATAAAGAGGTGACATGCGAACTGGTGCCGCAGGGCATCTTGTGCGAACGCATGCGCGCGGCCGCCGCCGGACTGCTGGGCTTTTACACCAGCGTGGGCGTGGGGACGGAAGTGGCGAACGGGAAGGAAGAGCGCGTGATCGACGGAAAGCGTTGCATCTTAGAGAGGCCGATCCACGCGGACTTTGCGCTGATCAAAGCGCAGAAAGCGGATGAACTGGGAAACCTGACGTACCGGCTGGCGGCGCGAAATTTCAATCCGATCATGGCGATGGCGGCAAAAACGACGATTGTGGAAGTGGAAGAGATTGTGCCGCTGGGAGCGATCGAACCGGAAAATGTAATTACGCCGGCGATCTTCGTGCAGCGAATTGTGCAAGCGAAAGGAGTGCGCTTCACTGGGTGAGGGTGAAGTGGAAACACTATGGGGGATAAACCACGTTTGACGCGCGAACAGATTGCGCAGCGGGCGGCGCAAGAGTTGCCGGACGGAGCATTCGTGAACCTGGGTTGGGGGATCCCGAACCTGATCGCGGACTATTTGCCGAAGGGCGTGACCGTTTATTTCCACAGCGAAAACGGCATTCTGGGGATGGGGCGGCGAGCCAAGGCTGGCGAAGAGGATTACGATCTGGTGGACGCGATGAAAGTGCCGGTGACGCTGATTCCTGGTGCTTCGTTCTTTCATCAAGCCGATGCGCACCTGATGACGCGCGGAGGTCACCTGGACGTGGCGGTATTGGGCGGATTTCAAGTGTCGGAAAAAGGGGATCTGGCCAACTGGAAGATCCCCGGAGCGAAAGGCAGCGGAAATATTGGCGGAGCGATGGACATCGCCACAGGGTCCAAGAAAATTATTGTTTGCATGGAACATAACACCAAGGATGGTGGCGCGAAGATCGTAGACAAGTGCAGCTATCCGCTGACGGCAATTGAATGCGTGAACACGGTGGTGACGGACCTGGCGGTAATCGACGTGACGAAGGACGGATTGGTGCTGAGAGAAGTGGCACCTGGATGGAGTGCGGAAGAAGTGCAGCAGCGCACGGAAGCGAAATTGGGTGTGAGTGGCCGAGTGGCGGAGATGAAGTTGTAGTCGGTATCAGATATCAGGGATCAGGAAACAATCCCGCGCCTGATGCACGCCTGATCACCCGCGAAAAACCCAAGAGAAGAGAGATTCCTCACTCCGTTCGGAATGACGGGATAAGACTTTTCGCGAGGTGAGGAACGCGGGAGTCTGCTCACAAATCCAGGACGCCTTCAGCTGCGAAGTCCTCAGTACGAAACTCGCTGGTTCTTGATCGCTGATCACTGATCCCCGATTCCACTACAGGCGGGCGGCGCAGCGCGCTACGATTTTGCCTTCGGGCGAGAGCATCACCAGAACCAGGCTATCCGTTAGAGGAACGCCGGCGCTGGGCACATCGAACTGAAACCACCATTCATATTTCACTGGCAGCGGCTCGCTGCTGAGTCCGCGGCCAAATGGCTCGATAGGGATCATTTCCACGTGCTTCAGCTTAATTTCCGGCGCGGGACGAACCGCGAGGCCGCGCTTCCAGTAGAAATTCACATGCAGTGTGCGCAGGATGGCCTTGTTGAGATAGATGCGCGTGGTTCCCGCTTCCTCGAGTTTGTCGCTGCACGGCAAGTCGTACAATTCAAAACTCAGTTCCATGCGTTCCGGAAATTCGGTGACGATTTCATTGCCGCGGCGGAAGAGTGTACCGGTGCTGGAATCCACGCGACGCAGATTGTCGAAGAATTGCGGTGCTTTCAGGCGGCCGGTAAGACGGAAGCAAGGGCCGTTGACGATTGCGCCGTCGGTGACGAGTTGCACTCCACCATCGTAGTTCCAGGTGGCTTTTTCACGCGCGGGTTGAGCGTCGCCCACTTGCGGAGTAGCGGCGAGCAGCAGAAGGCAGGCAGCGGGAAAAAGGGAAAAAGCCCTGGCAAACATGGACATCCTCGGCGCTGGAATTAGTCTACTACTCAAGGCGCGGCGCGGAGAAGAAAACTGAAGTTATCAACCTGGCAGAGCCGCTTGCCTTCACCGGCAGGTTTGCAAACGGCTTTACCGGCCTGAAGCGCGGCGAATGCGTTGACCAGATTGAGGAGGACGGAAGGCGGAGCCACGGGAATATTGTGCTGGCCCAGTACAGTTTTTACCTGAGGCGCAAGTGCGGAGAGGCGCGCAATAGATTTCGCATACGCCGCGAGGTCGGTTTCCGGGCGATAAAGCCAAATGGCGGCGGGGTAGTAGGTATCGCCGGTGAAGAGCAGGCCGTTGGCGCGATCCAGAAGGCAGATGGCGTCGGGCGTGTGACCGGGCGTGGAGAGTATCTCGACGGTGCGGCCGCCGAGGTCGATGGTGTCACCGTCATGGATGTACTTGCTGATGGTCCACGGCTTGGTGCGATACGTTTTTGCGTTGAAACCTCTCGGAAGGTCGCCGCAGATTTCGCCGGGAGCGATTTCCGCCTGGGCATCCGCGCTGGAACCCTTGGCATTGGCGCGACTGAAATCCGTGTCCATGGAATAGATGGTAGGAAATTGCCAGTTGCCACCGACGTGGTCATCGTGAGTGTGGGAGTTCACGACGATGATGGGAAGCGGCGTCAGTTCGCTGACGACCTTGCGCAGGTCGCTGATGCCCATGCCGGTGTCGAGAAGCAGGGCCTTGTCTTTGCCAAGGATGAGATAGGAGATGGTTTCTTCCGATTGATGCGGTTCGTAAATAGCGATGGTGTTGGGCGCGACATTGTAGACTTCAAACCACGGATCGGAGACGGGAATGCGTTGAAGAGATTTATATTCGGGACGAGGCAGAGGTCTGCACCACTCGGGGATTTCACGCTGTTGCGAAGCAGAGGGGGACACGTCTGCTCCGTTCGGTACTGACGGAAGACCGTGTGCTTGTGGCAGGGTCCCGGCCAAAGACATGAAAGCCAGAGCGGGCCAGAACATTTTTCGCCCAACCTTACGACTGGTCAATTCGGGAAAAATCATATGGGTGTAAGGATACGGCCTTTTTATATCGAAAGGGTGAAGAGTAATCTGTTACTTCAAGTCGAGTCCACCGGTTTCCGGAATCAGGAAGGCGCTGAGGCCTGCGAGCGCATACGCGACGCCGCAGGCGAGGAAAGCCCAGGCCAGCCCGCGACTTTCGCCAAGGCGTCCGATGAGCAACGGAGCCAAGGCACTGAAGGAGCGCGCCAAATTATACGAGAGGCCGAGAGCCACGGCGCGGATGCGAGTGGGAAATAGTTCGCTGGCCAGGGTGCCGGAGCCGGTGAAAAAGCCTGAGCCGAAAAATGCCGTGACGCAGCCGAAGACGAGAATCCAAAGGGGTTGGCGTGCCGCGGCGAAAAAAGGCACCAGGACAGCGGCTGCCAATAGATAAAGGATCACAGTTTTCTTGCGGCCGATTCGGTCTGCCACACTGCCGAAGAAAAGATAGCCGGGAAGCATGCCAGCGAGATTAATCACCACGACAAAGGCGACGGTGCCCAGAACCCGAAAATCGCGACCGCCCTCTGCCAGCGGCAAAGCCAGGTAGGCGGGCATCCAACTGAACAAACCCCACCAGGCGAAGAGACCGAACGTGTTCATGCTGAGAAGAGCAAGCAGGCGAGGAAGCGCGGCTCGCCATAGGAGTTTCTTTTCGGCGAAGGTTGCAACGGTAGATTGGGACTGCGCGGCCCAGATGGCGGGCTCGGCGACGTTTTTGTGAAGCCACAAAGCGAAGAAAGCCGGAAGCAGGCCAAGACAAAACACGCCGCGCCAGCCAATCACGGGAGCGAGGCCGCCCGCAACGGCGACGGCCAGCGCATAGCCGATGGCGTAACCGCTTTGCACGATGCCCATGGCGCGGGCGCGTCGATTGGACGGCCAGGACTCCGCCACAAGAGCGGCGCCACAGGTCCATTCGCCACCCATGCCCAAGCCAATGGCCACGCGGCAGATTGCGAGAGTGAAAATGTTCGGCGCGAGCCCGCAAAGAAATGTGAAAACAGAAAACGTGAGGACCGCGTAAATCAACATGCGCTTGCGGCCGTAGCGATCGGCGAGGAGACCGAACAGAAAGCTGCCTAGGCCGGTGGCGATGAGTAACAGCGTAGTGAGAGAGCCTGCAACAGCTTTGGACATGGAGAGGGCGGGAAGGAGTTGCGGGAGTAGCGCGGAAAAGAGCATTACGTCGAAGCCGCTGAAAAACCAACTGAGGCCAGCGGCGAGGAGTGAGTTGCGCTGCTGCGGGGAAAGTTCGCTCCAACGGAAAGGGGTTTGGGATGCGGGAGAGAGAGTGGGCAAGTTGGGTCTCAAGGCGCGGCCGGAGCGCCTAAGTGGCCCAGTCTACTGAGAATGGAGGAGGGATGCACTGAAAAGGAGGGGCTTTTTGCAAGGAACATAAAGGAGAAATGCGGAGGGTGCGGAATTGCCAGCGTGTGGGTTGTACGGTAAAGTAGGAAGAGTTGTTGCCACAGTGTGCGGGCCTGTAGCTCAGGTGGCTAGAGCGCGCCCCTGATAAGGGCGAGGTCGGTGGTTCAAGTCCACCCAGGCCCACCATAAATCACCAGTAAATACGCGGCTTTTCTCACTTTTCCCTCTCCAGGAACCTTACTACAAAAACCGTTTTGCCAACTATTTGCCAACTTTCCGGGCAATCAGATCGATGCTGTACAGGGCACTCTGAGGCCGCGCTACGCTTATAGCGAGTCAGGGAGGGCTTGGATCTGCCGAACCTCTCAAACCCTTTGTTCTGGTAGTTGAGTTATTTTGGAGTACCGGTGCCGGAAATTGGGAACTGCACGGATGATCGGATTGAATCTTTTAACCCTTGGTTTCAACGGTTGCTTCGGTCTTCCGCTCCAACCACTCACGCAAAGCCTTCTCAGTTATAAGCCGACAACGGCCCACTCGGATTGTGGGCAGATCTTTCTGTTGAATCGCATAATAGAGGAACCGAAGCGAAAGACCCGTCACTTCGGCAGCTTCGCGCGGTCGATACGCCACCCTCGGTAGATTACGGTTCATACGTTTTTCCTTTTCCTGGCCGGATTCCTTGCTTGGTTCTCTGAACTATCGGACGCACTCAAATAGCCTCTCTCCAAGATGCTACTATACATATAGCACCATAGGAAGCGCATTTTTCTGGGTTATTCTTCCTTGAACAAGTCAAATACTGATGCCGGGGCGGTGAGGATCGAAAACAAGACCGATCGGAATTCCAAGGACTTCGAAGAAATGCTGGGTAACGCTAAGGATATTGATAAGGAGGAATGGGAATTGCAGAGGAATTCTGATTGGCCCTTTCAAGGCCCGCCGTTTCTCGGTGCTTCGATTCCATCGTTGTGCTTCTTTTTTCTCCCCGAAGAGCAGAGTGGGCTTTGGATCTAATTTCGCGGCGCGGATGTAATGTAGATCGACGAACCTTCGAGCATCTTCGAATCAGCGGTGCAATTCCGCACTCGTTCGGGAGAGATGTCAAGAAACCTTCAATGGAGACCGACTGAGAAAACCAGTCGGTCAGGGTCTTGTCACCACATCCAACCAACTCCGAGCAGTCTGCCCATGTGTGCTCAAGTGAACAGACATCTCGTTTCACGCCGCCTAACATGAGTTTTGCCCCGACACTTTCGACAGAATCTCTGGGTGCGGCACAAGCGCTGTAAGTACGGCCTCTTGTGAGATTGGAACGACAATGCTCTGGACAATCATCCTTATACTGTTCGCCCTTTGGCTCCTTGGTATGGTGACGTCCTATACCCTCGGGGGATTCATTCATGTCCTACTTATCGTGGCGCTGGCCATCTTCGTCATTAACCTGATTCAGGGTCGGAGAGGCACGGCGTAGCCGCCGGAGCGATGGCCATGAAACCTCTAGTGTGGGGTGGAATTCTCTTTATTGTTTTGGGCGGTTTTGCACTTGCCTACCAGGGTTTCAACTATACCCGTCAGGAGAAAGTTCTTGATGTCGGGCCGATCCACGCCACCGCCGAGAGACATGAGCATGTATATATTTCTCCAATACTCGGCGGGCTAGCCTTAGTGGGCGGAATCGTCATGCTCATTGCTGGAATTCGACAGAAGTCCTAGCTCGAAACTGCAAAATTGGCCGCCTGCGAGTGGAACTATGGTCATCAAGGAAATGACAAAGGAAGAGTGTGGCGCATTTCTGGCACGCACTTCGCTCGGCAGACTTGGCTGCTCGCTCGATGACCAGCCATACGTGGTACCTATATACTTTGCGTACGAGCCAGACAACATTTACGTCTTCTCGACTTTTGGGAAAAAGACGGAATGGATGCGAGCTAATCCTAGAGTTTGTCTTAATGCAGACGAAATCACGAACCAGTCTCAATGGAGGAGCGTGATTGTAAGTGGACGCTACCAGGAATTGCCTGAGTCCCGATATACCGCAGAGCGGGAACATGCGCGGAGTCTCTTAGAAAAGCGCTGCCAGTGGTGGCAGAACCCATTGGGGGAGCGCCAGCTAAGATTGGGCGACCACTCGATTTCTCCGCTCTTCTTCCGCATCCACATTGATTCGATGACCGGCCTCAACGCCATCGACCAGTCCGCAGAATCCGACAAAGCGCTGCAGCAATAGAAATCTCCCGTGAGGCACTCAGGCGTGCTGATGCCTGTTGCGTATACTTGCGGCACGCGTGGCTCGCTGCGACCTGATGTGCAGTACGAGGCAACTGCGTCCTCATGTTTAATGGAGTAGCCGCCGACCGCACGGCATTTGCACTTCATCTTTCGCCGTAAGAGCCCCAGGAATGGACCGGTTGTCGGCGCACAGCGCATTACACTTTTGGGAGTTGGCGGGTGTTTCAAAGCAAACCGACGGCGGCCAGGAATTAAAGTGTCCCTCCAAGGAGATCGGGGGCCGCTTTTCGGGCTTTTGGCTGGCCTTGCTCTCCTGACAAATCAATGGCCGGCGCGCATGCTGGCAATAATTGCGGACTTGTTTTCGGTCTCTGAACTTCCGTTTGGGACCACGCTGGGAATTTATACTCTTATCCTTTTGCTTCCGCTATGCGATGCTTCCCTGCGTTAAGCGTTCCGCTTCTGTTTAGGACGCCTTTAGGCCGACAACGATCCAAAAACCGGTTCAGCCAGGGCTCTGGATAACCTGAAACAGAGAGCCCAAAAAAGGGCCGACTCCGAGGAGTCGGCCCTTCTCTTAGTTAAGGTTACTGAGGTGACGTCGCGGTGGCGACAGGCTGCAGGCTGATGGAGACAATCTGGGTGCCGATCACTTCGCCCGAGACAATTAACTCGACGCGACGGTTCTGTTGACGTCCTTCGGCGGTATCGTTTGACGCGATGGGCCTGGTTTTACCGAAGCCCGTTGCCGTGGTCGAAGCTTCGGGAACACCTTCTTGGGTTAGATAACTGCGGACGCCTTCGGCACGCTGCTCGGAAAGCTCCTGATTGTAAGCCTCGGTGCCAACGCTGTCGGTGTTTCCTTCGACGGCCAGCATGAGCGACGGATAAGCGAGCACGATACCGGATATCTTGGCGAGCTTCTCCCGTGCCAACGGACGGAGCGTATATTTGCCGGAGTCAAAGAGTACGTCCGACATGTTGACGACTAATCCACGGGCGGTATCACGAGTTTCCAGTATCAGGTTGAATTGTTGCAGGAGGCGGGCGCGAAGTTCTTCGCGATCATGAACGGCCTGCTGAAGCTGCGCATCGGATGAATCGGCAGCGGCGCGATTGCGGTCTGAATCCGCTTCGGCGATGCGCTGCTGTTGTTGAGCGTCGTTGCGAGCTTGTTCTGCATGCACTTGGGCGTCTTCGGCTTTTTGAGCGGCAACCTGGGCGTTCTGATTTTGGCGGTCTGCCTCATTGCGCTCACGAACAGCGTTACCCGCAACAGCGTCGGCGTTGCGTCGGCGCTGGGATTCGGCGTTTGCACGATCATTGGCGTCGGCCTCACGATTTGCTCCGGCGTTGCGTTCGGCTTCGGCGCGTTCCTCGTCGATGTGCTTCACGGCGATTTCGCGTGCGTCTTCTGACGTCTGCACAACTTCACGTGATAGGGCAATCAGGGATTTCTTGTTTTCATGCTTCGTGGTGGCGGCTGCGTCCGCCTCATTCATCTGATTAACAGCCTTCTGGTAGCTCGAGGCGGCGTATGTTTCGGCTCCGGCAGATTGCGCGATGCGCAGAGCATTGCGCGCTTCAAAGAACTCGAGTGGCAATTTGGCGTTCATCACCACGGGGTCGAACTTATAGCCCGTCGGAATGTAGCCGCCGCGATCAATCAACTCATATTTGGCATCCACGATCTCGGTAGCGCCTTCGGTATCTCTACGAACTGAGTTTTCGAGGACAACGACGTTGCTGGGGCGACGGACCGCATAATACGGTTCAGCGGTTACGATCAGAGCAAAAGACTGAAGGTCCGTGGTGACATCCAGTTTGCTGCGGCGATTCTCACCCACAAGCACTTCACCGATGTTCACAGGCCGGCCTTCCGGCGAAATTGCCCATAACACGTAGGTCAAATATTCGGTGCCAAAGCTCGTGGGACGATCCAGTCCGGAAAATTCGACTTCGATTTCCAGTGCGCCGCGCTTGCTCTCGACCTTAGCTTCTCCCGCGGCAGAAGGCATCAAATCGGTCCCTTGGAAATTGATTTTTGTGGCGCCACTGCGGTGTTTATAGGTCACCGCCGGGGTCGTACGGTTCACTACATTGATCCGGTAGGCCGGAGTTGGATTGCCGGAGTGTCCGGGCACTTGCGTCTGGGGTAGAGATTGTGCCTCTGCCGATACGCCAAACGTCATTACGACTGCCAAAGTGATAGTCGATATCTTGAACATGAGTCTCCTTCTTAAGACTTCGAGACTGAGTATCACGGTTGATGAGCCACAATGCTGTTCGATTGTGCACCTTCCGCGAGAAAAATGACGCGTAGCCGCGAATTCCACTTTTGTGATGAACTTGGCTTGCAGTGTGTACCGGATTAACTCCCAAAGCCGGGTCACAGGCAGTACATCCTCTTTATGGCAGACACACTACTGATCAGCCTGCTATCCCTGCTGAAGCAGATTTGCCATAGAAGGCGTACGCGGAATGAAGCTCTCGTTCCCTCGGAAAGTTGTTCCCGTACAATGACGTCCGCAGCCTCGCAATTGACAAATATGATCGGGGAGTGTCGCAATTTGAACAGCCGTCCGACTTCGAATTTCCTAACATGGTGGTTGCGGAAGAAGTTAGGTGACTCTCCAGCGGACAAGTCCACCAGCTTCCCGTGCTTGGGAGGCATCAAATGGAAACTCTATTGATCGTTCTTCTCGTTTTGTTTTTGCTCGGCGGCGGCGGTTGGGGATATTCCCGTTGGCGCAGGAACTAGCGCTTTCTTTACGCCACGGTAAAGCACAAATCGTCAAAACGCCGCTTGGGAACTGCGATCGACTACCTCGTGGACAGCCGTGGCGGAATAGCTCACGCGCTAGTTCGCGAACCACCAGCCTCGGAAATTACCTATCGAATTGAACAAAGGAGAGAGACACATGAAAAAGCTCAGAGTATCAGTAGCCCTGTTAGCACTGCTTGGTGTCGGGATTCTAGCCGGATGCTCCACGACGCCCACGAAGTCACCTGATGTTTCCGACAGCATCCGTAAATCACTCGATCAGGCGGGCTTCAAAGACGTCTCGGTCAGTCAGGATCGTGACAAGGGCATTGTGACCCTCGGCGGAACAGTCACCGGTGAGAACGACAAGTCACAAGCCGAATCCATTGCAAAGTCCATCGCAAGCACGCAGGTTGTCGCGGATCAAATTGCCGTGATTCCTGTGGGCGTAGAAAAAGAAGCAAAGGCCGTTAACTCCGACCTGGACGCCGGCATCGAGAAGAATCTTGACGCTGCGCTGATCCAGAACAAGATGCACGATAGCGTGAAATACGAAGTGAAGAACGGCGTGGTGACGCTGACTGGGGAAGTGAATTCTCAACAAAGGCGCGACCATGCGGAGAAGGTGGCCACGAGGGTGCCGAACGTGAAGCAGGTCGTGAATGACCTGCAGGTCAAGAATCAGAAAGCAAGTTCATCCTAGTGGGAGCTGCAGGGTCCCGCGCCCGCCAAATGGGCTAGCCAGTCAATGCGGTAGCGAGGACAAATGCGTATTAGGCCGGTTGGGTGCAGTCCCACCCGATCGCCGGAAGACTGAAACCGAAGGTCTTGTTAAGACATTCTTGTGCGTCAGAGGGCTTGAGCCGGAAATCGTATGTTTGATAAGGCGACAAATGAGACGGCGGTTGCCGACCACATTCAGGTTGACGTGGTTGAAACAGCAAGGCCCTCCCAGACCTCAACATCTGAGGAACTACTTCGCAGAATCGCAACTCTGCTCTTCATCTTAGTCGCGGGTTTGCTGACTGTTTTCGCTTACTACGCGAGTTCGCTTTGTATTACGGTAGTACTCGCAGCGTTTCTCGCAATTCTGGTCGACCCACTGGTTGTCATGCTCGAGAAACTCCGATTGCCTCGCGGTGTGGCCGCCGGGGTTATTGTCCTCGCATTCGTCGCTCTCATTGGCCTGCTGGGTCACGACCTCTATGGAAGAGGCACGAGTTTTGCAGAGCAACTCCCCGTTTATACCTCAAAGCTTCAGCAAGCGATTGAACCAACTATCCGGAAGATTGAAAAAGTTCAAGAGAGTGCCGGAAGTCTTTCCAACGAAGTGCAGCCCAGTAAAAAAATCCCTGAGGTTCGGTTACGGGAATCGCCTAGCTGGCCTGCTTATCTGGTGCGTGGTGCAGGATCGGTGTGGGGAGTGTTGATTATTGCCGGGGTGGTTCCATTTCTAACGTTTTTCATGCTCTGCAGCAAGGAACAAATGGCGATCCGATTGAATGCCCTCCTCAACTCGAGGGTAGACACGGATCGATTCGTAAAGAGCCTCAACCAAATGGTGCGTGGATTCGTAGCCGGGAACTTTATCGTCGGCTCCGTAATGGCCATAGCGACCACACTGATTCTTGACGCCATCGGCATGAAAGGTGCAGTACCACTCGGAATAGCCAGTGGCCTCTTGAATCTGCTGCCGTTTCTCGGCCTGATCTTTTCTCTTGCGCTTCCTCTTGCAGCGGCCCTACTTCAGTTCAGCACACCCGGACCATATATCGTGATTATTCTAACGATCCTCTTCCTGCATATCGTCTCTGCGAATTTTCTTTTTCCTAAATTCATTGCCAATCGCGTCAGTATCGGGCCGGTGGCCGCAACCGTTGGAATTCTCTTTGGGGCTGGTTGTGGGGCGTCATGGGTTTGTTGCTTGCTGTGCCATTAACAGCACTGGTTAAGATGGTCGCGGATTTGCATCCGTCCTTATGTCATTTATCCAACTTACTGGCGCTTACCCCACGTCCCATCCCCCGTTGGGTGCGGTATGGCGAGACGGTCGTGGAACGCACGATTCCTTACCTGCGCGGTCGTCGGAGAGTCTCCCCTTAGGTGCGTATCCACTGTCAGGACTCGCGCCCCCTCACCTAATCTTCCCCCTCAAACCGTTAGCGCCATTTACTCGCGTTAGCTGCGAAGGTCGCCATTTTAACGACATGTGCATCACTGGATGCTTTCCCTTTCGCGACGTCGGCTGCAGTGATCGGAGAGCATGAACTTTTTCCCAGACACTTATGGAAGTTACCTTTACGGATATGAAACGGCATAAGGTATGGCTTGGTATGTTTTCTTGCAGGCGCTCGTTAGCCTCCCCGAGGAGTCCCCGTCATTCTCAAACCTTCGGGCAAGATCCTCACCTCAGAGAATGACAGCGCACCCACAAAAGGCTGTTTCCTAAGGCACAGTCTCGGTGGAGAATTTCGAACCTCACCGGGGTCCAGGGAAGAATTGTAGACCATCGACCCAAACCTCCGAGAAACTTCCCTGCGGAACCGGAACGCGACTTACTCGGATTGGTTCTGCCCACTCGTCTTCTACAGTTCAACGCAAAATGCCGAGGAAGTACAAGAGCAAGGCGATGACTACAACCGTTCCGACTATCCCAAGTCCGCCGCCTGTTCCCCAGCGGGAATATCCGTAATAACCGCCGCCCCCGCCGAACAGCAACAACAGAACTATGATTACTAGCAGCATCTAATTTCTCCTTTTTGGATTTCAACCTTGTCAGAGCATCCGTCAATGTTCCCGTTGATCATGGACACGTAAAAAGCACAAACTGGGCCGTGCGATAGACTCCGGGCGGCCCAGCTCGAATTACCGGCGGTTGCTCGAGACTTCATCCCAATACGGGGTGTAGCCATAGTGCTTGTAAATGCTGTGTCCCCAGGTCGGATCAGCAAAATTCGGCCAATTGTCCTTGTCGAAACCCGGAGCATTCCTCCAAGAGTTTCTTGTCTGCATTGAGTACGGCGCGATTTTCTTTCAACTCGAAGTGGAATGCGTTCCAGGGAATAGCAAAGTATTTCTCACCCATCCCAAGAAACCCGCCAAAAAGTAGCACCGCATACGCAATGCGCCCGGCACCAGCGTCGATCACGAGATCTTCGATTTTTCCGAGATCCTCATTTTGTATATTGACGAATTTACCGCCGATTACCGTCTTTTTCGCGGGAACGATATCCGTGTATCTCGCAACTCTTGGTTCTGCCATGTGATTCTCCTTTTGTCAGAGGAAGTAGGCTGACTGGCCACACCTCCGACACGGACAGGAGCATAAATGACGCGAAGGATAATAGCCGTTCACATCAGGACACATTCGTTATTGACGGCTTTTCTCGACGTACGAGGGTTTCTTTTGCAGGTATTGAGCGCAGATGAAAATGCTACCTTCGTGCTCCGCGTGCGCATTAGGACCTCCAGATTAAACGGGTTTATCGTCGGATCTCTCCCCGCAAGAAACTCCGCACCAAGGAAGGAGGCAAAAAATTGGTTCACCCCGGTCGGGCTCTTCTTAGCCTGTAAAGGCATAACCCAGCCTCGCCGCTTCATGCAAAAGAAACTTCGCACTCAAGTAAAGCGCGTGCGAGGTGTTCTCAATACGCTCTTGGAGCGCTATTTTCAATCGCTCCCGCAAAGGCATCGGTTCTGCGGTGCAATTCGCCAGCATCGAGGCGGTAACCTCCGCCTGATCGGCATACTCTTTGAATGCTCTTACGCAGCGTGAATGCAACTGGTTAAATTCGTTTTGGTCCATAGAGAGCCCTCTTCCGACAGCGCAGCCATCATAGAAACTCGGTTCTCCCTTCTGTCGTCTTCGGTTTCGCACGATTAGACTTCATGCCGGAAAACATCGGTCCGGGAACCCGACGTTGCTAAATGCGTCGCAACTGTGCTGGGTGAAAACGACAAGACTGCCCAAGAAGATAGAGGACGAAACGACGGAAATAGGACTGACGACTGCGACCTTGGCCGGCGCCGGGGTGACACCAGAGGTCCGAGCTGTTGCTGCATCAAGCCTCAGAATTGGCGGCGCTTCATCTGCGGGAGCCGCAACCGCTCCGGCTATTGACGAACAGGCGGCGCCGCTCTTTTCGCCGCAAGAAGCAATTTGACTTCATCCCCAAATAGCCCGATGCAACATCGGGACACACCACAAAGTCGAGATGTTTCCAAATAGCGAGTAGTGCATTATCGAACAGCGTGGGATTTCACAAAGCTAGATACTTTAATCCCGAGGTTAAAAAAACCACCACTCAAATCCGCACCCTACAGTGACGTATTTTACAAGGCAAGAAGCGGATGGGCAGGAAGAAGGAATCGCAATGCGTACTCTCGTCGTAATTCGTTCGTTTCTTTTCGCAGTCTTGTTGATGGTTCTATCTGCCGCTTCATTCGCTCAAATCGGCATTTCTGTGTCTTTTGGCCCGCCCGCGCTTCCCGTTTATGAGCAACCCATCTGTCCCGGTGATGGCTACATCTGGACCCCCGGATATTGGGCTTGGGACGGTAGCGACTATTACTGGGTACCGGGCACTTGGATCGAATCTCCCGAAGTGGGCTTCCTTTGGACTCCCGGATACTGGGGCTGGGGCGGCAGCGCATTTTTCTTCCATGAAGGATACTGGGGTCCGCACGTTGGATATTATGGCGGGATCAATTACGGTTTCGGCTACGGTGGTCACGGCTACGAAGGCGGCCGGTGGGAAAACAATCATTTTTATTACAACACATCGGTAAATCACATAAACAACGAGAATATCCATAACACCTATAACACCAGGGTCGAATATAACTCGGGAAACCGCGTCAGCTACAATGGCGGCAACGGCGGAGTCAATGAGCGGCCGTCGGCTCAAGAAGAAACATACGGCAGAGAACGCCACCTCGGCCCGGTTACGACACAGAACCAGCACATGCAACAGGCGCGGTCCAACCCGGACTTGCGCGCCTCCGCGAATCAGGGCAAGCCTCCTATCGCGGCCACGTCCAGGCCCGGAGACTTTAAGGGCAGCGCAGTTCCTGCCAGGGAAGCTGGCGCTCCGTACAAAGCTCCCGAACGGACAGCGACTGGAAATGAAGCTCTTCCCAGCGCCCATACTCATGCCAGCGAAGTTCAGCCCCACAAGTACCCGTCACCAAACACCGGTAACGCTGCAATGGACCAGAAATATCAACAACAGCAAGAGAAGCTAGCCGCTAAGCAAAATCAGGAACACCAGAAGCTACAGCAACAGCAGGAAAAAGAACACCAGCAAGCCGCCAAGAAAAACACCAATGAAGCTCAAAAACAGCAGATGGAGCAGCGCCACACTCAGCAAACGCAGCAACTTGAGCAAAAACACACCTCACAGCAGCAGAAAGTCCAGACCCACCAACAGCCGCACCAGAGTTCACCGCCGCCACAGAGCCATCCTCCAGCGGAAAAACATTAAGCGTGTGGCAGAGATTACAAGTGGAGATCAGGGATAGTGGAGGAGTATGTGATCGCATTCGAAGACGCTGAACTGAACGACTGGTTGATCCAAGCCATCGAAGAAGGTCCTGGACAATTTCTTCCTGCGCTCGCGGAAGCCGTGGTGACGGCCTCTCCGGAAGACTACTCTCTGCTCAGGCCGGCGTTGATGAGCTTGAGACGGAGGTACTGCTTTGTGAGTGCAAACCCGATAACAAAGACGACGCGATCGCGGTCAAGCAGATCGGCCAACCCGGCATCAGTTTAAGAGGAGTATTTGTAAAGCTGCGATCCTTAACTGCCGAGGCCACGTTCGACTAGCCGGTTCTGAGTGCCGACAAAACATGAGCTTCGCGCAAACGAGAGTGCCATCCGAAGCCTGTTCCTGTCTTTTCGAGCTCCGGCGCAGGAAATTGTTCTGCAGAAAAGGAAAGAAGCCATGAAAGACGATTCTTCGATCGAAACATCATCTATCACGATCAGCACTGAAGTGAATCTCGTAACTGCTTCTGAATTTGTTCAAGATACCCAAGACATATTCAATTTGATTGCTCGGCGCGCATTTGAACTTTTCGAGGCCCGTGGATGCACGCACGGAAACGATTTGGGAGATTGGATCCTCGCGCAATCCGAGCTATTTTTACCTTTGAAGTCCCATCTCTCGGAATCTGGAGAACACCTTACCGCGCGAGTCGAAGTTCCTGGACTCCACCGGCAGGAAATAAAGGTGAGTCTCGAGCCACGCCGGCTGAGCATCAGTGGAAAAACTGAGCCGCGCGGAGAAAAAGGATCTGAAAAGCATCCCCATTCGCACAGACACGCGCAACTGATGTTCCATGTCCTCGACTTGCCGTCTGAGGTTGATCCCTCGAAGGCCAAAGCAACATACAACGACGAAAGACTCGAGGTAGTGATGCCAAAAGTGGTATGTGCAAAAAGCGCCAGCGCATAGACGATTGCGAAGACATGGGCTGGGCGGATTCAATACAACTAGAGTTAACCCGTGTTGCTCACGAATAGTAACCAGGTGATTGACTGAGATGAAAAAGACACCAGCCAGACCGCATAGCCATTTTGCTGAAATATTGAATGCCGGAATGCAGCAGCTTGACATCACAATCAGAGAACTCAGCAAACAACTTCGGATTTCCCACGAACATGCGAGGAGATTGCAGGCTGGAGAGGTGTTGCCCAGCAGACTGCTGGTGGAAAAGTCGGCCAAGGTCGTGGGTATTCCTGTGGAGCAGTTGCAGCTTGCAGTTGAGCGCGACCGAATATTGAAGAAATACGGCAAACACCTGCTGGATAAAAGTACGGCCACGCCAGAACGTTTCACCTTGTTTAGGCCGCTTCTTGAATCACTGGCTCCAGACCAAGTAGTCACAGCTTATGCCAAGCTGCTAGGCCTGTTGCATCCCGCAACAGCAAAACGGTTGCTAACATCCAAAGCAAGTTTAAGGGAGAGGGCTGTGAGGAATTCTCTTCCCGATTGACTCACATTTACCCGACAACTAGAGAAGTCTAACCTCCCGCCTCCAGAAGCAATGAGATCCTGCAGTATCTCCGTGCTTGGACCTGGGTTCACTTTTTCGCAACCAGATGCTTTTTCTCACTCGAATCGCAAGCGGTGGTGCACAGTTCCCGAAAATTGAATGCTTCCCGATGGATCTCGGAATATCGCGAGAGGTCAGTCCCTAGAGCACCGAAGGACAATTGAGTTCAGGCACGTGCCAGAGCTGAGACTGCTTCTACTACACAGTTTTATGAAGTCTTAATGCGTTTGCGCCATTGGCCTCCCAAGGACGCAGCGCCGTGCACTGTCCGCAATTGCACAGCTATCTGGTTGCTTTCAGCCTAATGTGGATTGGCAAGAATGTTCGGGCGCAGTACCGAACGGCACGTTCGTTCGAAGGACTGACGCATGTCCACTGTTCCTACTCCGATTGAATCTCCACCAATCTCGCGACCACCAAATTTGATTGCCTTACCACGCACTGCGGGGCCACATCAACGCAAATGGCTAAAATGGGTCATCGTCGCCGTTGTTGCTGTCTTATTAGCCCTGGCAGGCTACGGATGGCGAGTGCACACACAAAGCGCAATCACATATGAAACTGTGCCTGTGGAACTAGGGACGATCCAGGCCAGCGTCACAGCAACGGGCACTTTGAATGCGGTCGTCGATGTACTCGTCGGCAGTCAAGTGTCTGGCAACATCAAAGCGCTCTACGCTGACTGGAACACAAAAGTGACCAAAGGCCAACTGGTCGCGCTCATTGACCCAGAAATCTTCCAGGCGCAGGTCGATCAGACACGAGCCACACTGGGTGCGGCGCACTCGGCCGTTGTCACCGCAGAAGCGCAAGTGGAAAAGGCCAAGTCAGACAGCGCTGCAGCTGTCGCAAATGAAAAAGCGACAGAGGCCAACGCAGCGAAAGACTTAGCAACGTCTCTGAATGCCAAGGGGCAATGGGAACGGGCCGACAGTTTGTTCAAGGATGGGCTAATCTCCCAGCAGGACCACGAGACCGCCAAAGCCACATATGACTCGGTCGTAGCACAAGTAAACTCGGATCATTCGCAAAGTGACGCTGCAAGACAAGCCATTCAATCCGCTGAAGCCGGAGTTCGAGTAGCACAGAGCCAACTGACTTCCGCGCAGGCACAAGAACGACAGGCGCAAGCAGTTCTCGATCAGGCCATGATCAACCTCGCACACACAAAGATCACAGCACCAGTAGATGGCACGGTGATCGCGCGTCGTGTGGATGTGGGACAGACCGTAGCCGCGTCGTTTGCCGCCCCGACCATCTTCGAAATTGCGCAAGACCTGACGAAAATGCAAGTCGACACAAACGTGGATGAATCGGATATTGGGAGCATCTCGGTGGGGCAGGATGCTCCTTTCACCGTAGACGCATATCCAGCCACGACATTCCACGGACAAGTGACAAATATTCGTAAGGCGCCGATCAGCGCGCAGAACGTGGTCACCTACGATGTCGTTGTCGCTGCCGCAAACCCCGATTTCAAATTGCTCCCCGGAATGACGGCTAACGTTACGATCCTTACCGCGAAGATCGACAATGCTCTGAAAGTGGCAAACTCGGCGGCGCGTTTCCGCCCTTCCGCCCAAGTCCTCTCGCAAACCGGTCTATCGCCTGTACAAGCAGGTAAGCAGCAGTTGTATGTCCTGGCGAACGGAAAGCTCAAGAGTATGCCAGTAAAATTCGGCATATCGGATGGCAAGTCTACGGTGCTTACAGCGGCAGATTTAAAAGCTGGCGACCTAGTTGTGGTCCGAGCCACGGCAGGCGGGAGTTCATCGAGTGGTTCTTCGCCGAGCGGTAGCACGTCTTCGCCAAGATTCTAAAGGGCGCCAATGCCGCCACTAATTGAAGTCCGCAACCTTACGAAGACGTATACGCTGGGGGACGTGCCCGTACACGCCCTGCAGGGGATTTCACTCACAATCGAGCGGGGTTCGTTTGTGGCAGTGATGGGAGCTTCCGGCTCGGGCAAGTCCACACTGATGAATGTTCTCGGCTGTCTGGACCGTCCGACTTCGGGTGCGTATTTGCTTGACGGTAAGGCCGTGGAAAGTCTCGATCGCGACCAGCTCGCCGAAATACGGAACCAAAAGATCGGGTTTATTTTCCAGAATTTCAATCTACTTCCCCGCATGGACGCACAAGAGAACGTGGAATTGCCTTTATTGTATAAGACGGACGGAACACCGGATGGAAATGAGGCAGCTATGCGAGCGATGGCAGCCGTCGGGCTAGCGGGCCGAGAACATAATTTCCCATCTCAATTATCCGGCGGCCAGCAGCAGCGAGTTGCGATCGCTCGCGCCCTGATCAATAACCCAGAGATCCTTCTTGCCGACGAGCCCACCGGTGCACTGGACTCCAAGACCAGCAGTGAAATCATGGGCATCTTCCAGCAGCTCAACCAAAGCAAGCACATCACAATTGTGCTGGTAACACACTCGGAGGAAGTGGCCCAGCATGCCGACCGGGTCATTGTGTTCCGCGATGGCAGCATCGTGAGCGACAAGCCTGTCGAACACACGCACAGAGTGGTGTTGGAACCCATTGCGGCCAAGGTCCCCGCCGAGGTTCTACCATGAAGCACATTGTTGCTTCGATGCGTATTGCCTTCCGGGCGCTGCGAATGAACAAGCTTCGCTCGGGCCTCACCATGCTTGGAATTATCATCGGGGTTGCCGCGGTTATCGCGACCGTCGCCATCGGATCGGGCGCCACACAGCGTATCGAGGAGCAGATCGCCAGTGTTGGCAGCAATCTGATCATTGTCCTTCCGGGGAGCACCACAAGTTCCGGGCTGCGTATGGGCAGTGGCAACGCAGTGACATTATCGGAAGCGGATGCCAGGGACTTAGTGGTGCAGTGTCCAGACATCGCAGTTGCGACGCCGACCGTTCGGGGCGGAGCGCAAGTTGTATTTGAAAACAGCAATTGGGCGACGATTATCTTCGGCACCACTCCCGACTATTTGATCATTCGCGACCTGTCCGTCTCGGATGGAGTGGCATTCAGTCAGCAGGATGTGATCGGTGCGACGAAGTCCGCTCTGCTGGGAAAAACGGTGGTCTACAATTTGTTTGGTGATGCAGACCCCATTGGCCAAACGATTCGTATCAAGCAGGTCCCGTTCACGGTGGTAGGTGTACTGGCACCCAAGGGCCAATCGTCCAACGGACAGGATCAGGACGATGTCATTCTGCTGCCCATTTCCACTGCCAAACGCAAGGTGATCGGCATCAAGCAGGCGAACGCAGATGCAGTCGACGTGATCATGATGCAGGCCAAAAGCAGCGGCCAGATGCAGGCAGCTCAGGACGAGGCCAAAGCGCTCCTCCGCCAACGCCATCACCTCTCAGCCACGGAAGTAGACGATTTCTCCATACGTAACTTGCAAGAAATATTTGCCGCACAAGAAGCATCGTCAAACATTATGTCGCTGATGCTGGCGGGCGTCGCATCGGTCTCATTGATTGTCGGGGGTATTGGGATCATGAACATCATGTTGGTTTCTGTTCGAGAACGGACGCGCGAAATCGGGCTGCGACAGGCAGTGGGCGCAAAGGTCCGAGATATTCTCACGCAATTCCTCGTGGAGGCCGTTACGTTGGCAATCCTTGGCGGTTTTGTTGGCGTATTGCTCGGAATTAGCGCTTCGGCAGCAATATCGCGCCTAGCGGGTTGGAATACAGTCGTCGGCCCGGGGGCGGTTGCGCTCGCGGTGTTCTTCTCAGCCCTGGTCGGGATCGTCTTCGGCTACTACCCCGCGAGAAAGGCCGCCTATCTGGACCCCATCGAAGCTCTGCGATCTGAGTAATTAGGGGCAAGGGGGGCAGGAGGGTTATTCGAGCCAGGCTATCTCCAGCTTGCCATGTGCTGACAACTACGCAGGGTCACGCCACGGGATCCGCTTCTAAACCAGCGATAATTGCTTTGGTTACGGGTCTCGTCTCGTTGGGGCGCGAATACGGAGAAAAATGCCGCCTACTGCTTCAACCGGATAACCATTCCCAAACCAATCCACAATGCAAAACCTACGAAGCTCATCTAATTCAAATCAATGGCGAGGAGAGCATGAAGAAGCGCCGACATCTCGGCATCACGCGATGATCTGCTTTCGGCAAGAGTGCGATCCAGATCAACAATGACAAATTTCTTCACCAGGCTTGCGCCTCTGATTCAAGACGAAAGACGAGGGGTCGATGTCGCACTGTGATCCGTCTCGCCTTTGCATCCGGGGTGTCCGCAATGGCAATCAATGTCTGGCATCTTTTCCATTGTTTCGCACTCTACGCTGCAGTATTTGCCCGACGTTGCTATGCATGAACAAACTGGGTGCGCACACTTCTCGACTTTTGCAGAGGCCATTATTGTTCTCCTAGGTTCGGATCAAACGCACAATCCAAGCTGTGATTGTACGGGCTAAATCAGACCTATTCTGTACAGAAAGGAACACGTTGTGAGCTCAGAATCAAGATCGCTTCCCCAGATAGCAATCGGTTCGCTTTCCCGACAACTCCCGTAAGCACCACACAGTTGTTCTAGAGACTTCCTTGCACACAGGGACAATTCCTGGGTACGCCACAAAGAGGTATTCAAATTGGCGCTTCATCCGCGTTCTCCCTTTTTCGCATGAATGTAATGTTTTACTTTCCGCGGTTCTATCGTAAATTGCTTCACTTGATCTTCGAAGTGGCGATCAGCCTGAGTGAAACGGTCGTGTTGTCGTTGATGCTCCACCCATGAATCGACAAGAAAACTCTCCAAATAGCGATTAGGAATTTCTGAATCGTAGAACACACCCCATCGGGTTGCCCCATCGCGACGCCGTATACGTTGATATTTGTAAATCTCAGCAAGAAATTGGGGTGCAGTTGAGGGGTCGATTGTGTATTCGATCGTCACAAGGATTGGCCCCTGGTCAGGTTCGGGTTCCGCGTAGAGAGCAGGTTTCCCCCAATGGTTCCAACTGCTAAGGTCAACATTCGTGTTAGGAAGTGGGAATGGAAACCGCAGAAAAATACATGTGACGATTCCGAAACTGGAGACCAAAAGGGCAAGACGGGCGCTTGCATGGTCTGCTGCATATCCCCACATGGCGCTGCCGGCCGCCACGCTGCCTTGGAAAACCAGCAAATAGATTGACAGCACGCGTGCTCGCACCCAGTCAGGCGCTAAATTCTGAATCAAGGTATTGAACAGGGACATAAATACGATCCAGGCCGCTCCCCCGAGCAACATCAGGACACACAGCAGGCTCAGATTTCCAAAGGTCCCCGTAGCCATCACAACAGCACCAAAAATGGCTGTCGCCAAGGTGAGCAATGTTTCCATCGAAAGTGTAGATCGAGTGCGTGGAAGGGCCACTGCACCGAGAACGGCTCCAACGCCGAAAAAGGCAAGCAGCAACCCATAGCCGACGGAACCTTTGTTAAGGTTCTTCGCAATAGCCGGGAGTAACGCCCAAAATGCGCTTGTGCAGAAAATTACGCAACCGGAGCGTACCAACAGAGTGCGGATACTTGGGGAATAGCGGACATACCGGATGGCAGCAAAGGTGGCTCCGCTGATTGTCTCCGGTGGCAGCCTTTCCGTTTTAGAGGGATGCTTCCATCGCGCGATAACAAAAATAACCCCAAGGAAGGAGACGGCGTTGAGTACGAACGCGATTCCCACTCCTGCGGCCGCAATCACGAGGCCGGCCAAACCTGGACCAATGGCCCGAGCAAGATTGAATTCAATGCCGTTGAGAGCCAACGCAGGAGCCAAATCAGCCTTGGGGACTAAGTCAGGAAATATTGCTCTCCAAGTCGGAGATTCGAGCGCATCTCCCAGAGACAACGCCAGGGTGAGCACTAACAAAAGCCAAGGCGTCATCGCGTGGGTGAGAGTTGCGAGGGCCAGCAGGATGGCGATCAAAGCCATCCAAATTTCCGTACCCAGGATGAGCTTCCGACGATCAAAAATATCACCGATAGAGCCAGCCGGGAGTGCGAGGAGGAAAAACGGCAACGCGGCCGCCGTCTGAATCAGTGCGACGTACAGAACACTGGTTGTGAGCGAGGTCATGAGCCACGCCGCCCCGACGCTCTGCATGAATGCCCCGATGTCGGAGGCTAAATCGGCAATCAAGAGATTACGAAAAATCTTGATGCGAAGGGGGCGCCAAGCACTTGGGGGCGCCGGATGGTCATGGGGAAGCGGCATCGTCTTGTGCAACTTTATGCTTAGAGATCCCTCGAAGTCGTGAAGAAGTATCTATAATGGAATCATTCAAGTCGCGAGGTGTCTTTCCGCAGCATATTTGAGTCGCTCGAGTTTCGCAGATTCCGGGCTTGGAGCGCCACTGGCACTGTAACTTGCTGACTCGCAACGCAAGTCCCGTATTGCCGAGACCATATGTTACTTGATCTATGCCAAGGCCAGTTCTTCTGTAGAAATATCGACGCGTTCCTTCCTGATGTCGAGTCGAATCCTGCCGAAGAAGCTCATGTACACGTTTGCCACCCAAACCAAAGAAAACCCGGCGATGAGGTATCCCCGCCAATCTGGGAACAGAAGCTTGTACCGGGTGATCACCAGGAAAACGGCAGTGACATCGTGGCTGAAACAGTATTCGCAGGTGAACAGATAGAAAAACTTGCGCTCGAAAATGCGTCGGCACGTTTTTGCCGTGAGTGACACACAAGTCATGAAATTCGCGAACAACCTCTTCATGCGTTATGGTCCATGCCACCGTTGCGATGGGAATTGCTAATAAACAAAAATAGAATCTGCAGCGAAATGCTCATGATTCGTCCCATGCAATCAGATTTCATTCACCAACAGGGGAGCCGACGCTGTCAACTTGCCCATAAGGGAAGGTCGTCGGCTGTTCACTTCGATACAGAAAATGCCCCCATCGTCAGTCACACTTCGACTGTCTTGCTGCAACCCGTTCCTTAAGGAAATGCAAAGATTCCCAGGGAATCGCAGTGAGCAGAAAGATGTGTGAATTCATGCCTGAAAGACACCCTGACGATAACGCAGCAATCTACTTGGTGGGTGGCGGCATTGCTTCGCTCGCGGCAGCAGCCTTCTTGATCCGCGATGGAGACATTCCTGGCCACCGCATTACTATCCTTGAGGAATCAAGCAGAGTTGGCGGAAGCCTTGACGCGTCTGGAAATCCCCACGATGGCTACACCATGCGTGGTGGACGAATGCTCGAGAGCAAGTATCTTTGCACCTTTGACCTCTTCTCTTCGATTCCGACATTGGATGAGAGCAAGACGGTGACAGAGGAAATCTTTGATTGGAACAAGACGATGAAAACTTCGTCCAAGTCCCGTCTCTTCCGCGGTGGGCACAGGATTGATGCTCCCAAATTTGGCCTAAGTGAAAAACATATCTTGATTCTCGAGCGATTGGAGATTGAACCGGAAGAGATGCTAGGACGAAGCAGTATTTCGGAACAGTTCGACCCGTCGTTCTTTGCAACGGATTTCTGGTTCATGTGGTGCACGACGTTCGCGTTTCAACCGTGGCACAGCGCTGTCGAGTTTAAGCGCTATCTTGTGCGCTTCACACACATGGTTTCCGGGTTCAACACGCTTAGCGGGATAATGCGAACCGTCTATAACCAATACGACTCGATGGTGCGGCCACTCCACAAATGGTTGGAGGAGCGTGGGGTGAACTTCCGACTCAATACCTGTGTGACGAATCTCTCGTTCCGTTATGACCATGAGGACTACACCGTGAAGAGCATTTCTTGTGAGAGTAACGGCCGTAGAGAAGAGATCAAAATCAGTGCTGGGGATTTTGTCATCCTGACGCTGGGTTCGATGACCGAGGCATCCAGTCTGGGTTCGATGGACTCAGCTCCTGTCCTGAAGGCTAGAACCGAAGGCGGTGCGTGGGCGCTTTGGGAGACGATTGCTGCGGACCAGTTGGAGTTCGGCCGTCCAGCTAACTTCACGGATTATATCGAGCAATCGAAATGGTTATCGTTCACTACGACGCTTCATGATCCGACGTTCTTCCGACTCGTCGGGGATCTTACGGGAAATGTTCCTGGAGAGGGTGGGCTAATTACCTTTCCAGAATCGGGGTGGCTTGCCTCGATCGTGCTGCCTCACCAGCCCCATTTCATCGGGCAGCCTGCAGACGTTCAGGTCTTTTGGGGCTATGGGCTGGCCATCGATAAGCCAGGAGACTTCGTAAAGAAACCAATGTCCGCATGCACTGGCCGGGAGATCATGACGGAGATCATGGGGCACCTGCAACTGCAAGGCTATGCCGGTGGGGTTTTGGAAGCCTGCAATTGCATCCCTTGCATGATGCCGTTTATCACCAGTCAGTTCTTGCGCCGGGCTGAAGGCGATCGTCCGCATGTGAGACCGGTGCACTCCAAGAACCTCGCTTTTGCAGGACAGTTTTGCGAACTGCCGGACGACGTGGTGTTTACCGTGGAGTATTCGATCCGTTCTGCACAGGTAGCGGTCTACTCATTGTTGGGCCTGAAGCGAACACCGCCGCCCGTATACAAGAGTCATTTCGATCCACGCGTTCTTCTGAAAGCATTTCAGGCATTGCACGATTTACACGTCCACGCTTAGGAGAGTTGGCTGGTCCAGACAGCGTCCATGCCGCAAATGGCAATGGGACGCAGGGCAACGTGCAAGCAGGAAGCCGAGGAAATTCCCTCTTTGGGAAGAAATCGTGATTGATCCGCTACAAGAATGTATTTTGAGGATGAACAGAGGGTCGGCGACGTTGAAATCTGCCCTCTATGCGTCGTACGCGGCAGTGCTCGGGGGAGTGGACCTTCTGGTCTTTGTTGGAGGAATTGGCGAACACGCGCCGATTGTTCGTGAACGAATCTGTGCCATTCTAGAATTTCTCAGTGTCCAACTAGATGCCCCAAGCAATGAAGCCAACGCAGAGTTGATTTCGTCGCCGGAGAGTACCGTAAGAGTGCGCGTCGTAAAGACCAACGAAGATCTGATGATCGTCCGGCATGTCCGTTCGACCCTCGCGTGGTAGAGCATTTAGCTAATCAGTAGAAACAATTCCTTTCACAGTCCCGCAGCTGGCATTGTCCACCTATCCTGTCCTATACCGCACAGCTTCCATGGTGACCCGGTGCCATAGTAGAGTTGGCGGTTTATCTGGTGAACTGAAATCGATGACATTTACCCGAGGAGATTCAGAGATGGCCACAAACAATTCAGTTGTTGCAGTGTATCGCACGCATACGGAGGCGGATGCAGCGGTGAAAGAGCTTCAACGCGACGGAGTCGATATGCACTCTCTCTCGATCGTTGGGAAGGGATACCACACCGATGAGCACGTGGTGGGCTACTACAACTCCGGGGACCGCATGAAATATTGGGGCAAGGTCGGCGCATTCTGGGGTGGCTTCTGGGGGCTGTTGTTCGGGTCTGCTTTTTTCTATGATTCCCGGACTTGGACCAATTTTGGCAGCGGGGCCAGTCGTAACCTGGATCGTGGGTGCTTTGGAAGGTGCAGCGCTGGTAGGTGGCATGAGCGCACTGGGAGCAGGTCTATACAGCATTGGAATTCCCAAGGACAGCATTGTGAAGTACGAGACAGCACTCAAGACGGATCGGTTCCTGCTGATTGTCCACGGGACGGCAGCCGACGTGGCAAAGGCGAAGGACATCATCACCAGGACTACCCATCCTGATGAATGTCTGACGCACTTCGCCGAAACAGCAAAAGTAGCTGCTGTTTAGGATCCTCGCGTGTGGTGCGGGCAAGGCTTCTAAAACGACCTTGCCCTCAGCCGTCGATGCTCGGAAGTAAAAAGATACAAGATTGATTCCGCATTTCCGACTGCCGTTGAAACCAGCAGAACATCGCGACCGACTAAAACTGACGAGTGGCCTGAAGCCAATGGACCGCTTTCGGCAGATATGTGGAAAAAGATGCATCGCGGACGGTACGCCGCGCATTGTCTCGGCGTACCTAGAGCACATCTCTGCGAAAGGACATCCTCGAGCCCGGTTAATCATGGAATTTGAAGAGACCTTCCTTGTAGGGTCTATTTCTTTCTTTCAGGGATTGAGATTTCCGACTTCCGACAAGCCTCCTGTGCGAACTGGTAGGCTTTGACGGAATGTTCCATGGCTTGTCTCGAATGCTCCTGACCGGACTGATGGTCCCCTTTGGCATGATGCGCTCCAGCCACACGTGGCGTGGGCAGCGAGATCATGAAACTCAGCGGCTCTTCGGGGGGGGGAATCGTTTGGCATGTAATTGTCTTTTCATCAATGGCCTATTCTTTCCTTGTCTTCAAAGCATCTTAGTAAATCTGGATCAACCGTGGCTGTTCAGTTAAGCACACTCCCTCCTTTGAAAATCAGGAGGTTTCAGGAATGAGAGCACCTAACAAAGAACTACACCGCACCGGCCGGATCGGTTGGCTACGCGCCGCGGTTTTGGGTGCGAACGATGGTATCCTGTCCACATCTAGCTCAGCGCTTGGAGTCGCGGCGGCCACGGACTCACAGCGTGGTAATCGCAGGGGTCGCCGGGCTGGTATCCGGAGCCATGTCAATGGTAGCGGGTGAGTACGTATCTGTTCATCCGCAAGCGGACACGGAAGCGGCCGACCTGGATCTCGAACGTGCCGAATTGAAAGCAGACACCAAGGGCGAGCACAAGGAGTTGATGGCAATTTATGTTGCGCGCGGAGTCGCTCCATCTGTCGCCAACAGGTCGCCGAGCAACGGATGAAGCATGACGCTTTGGGCGCGCATGCCCGCGACGAACTTGGCATCTCCGACACTTTCCGGGCGCGTCCGATCCAAGCGGCCTTGGCCTCGGCAGGGAGCTTTGCTTTCGGAGCGGCGACGCCGCTCGCGGTGACTGCTTTGACGCCGACCGGAGGGATGCTCCCTCTCGTCTCGGGAACATCCTTGGCGTTCCTCGCACTGTTGGGCGGATTGGCGGCACGCGTGGGTGGAGCAGGAGTGACAATCGGAGCATCCGCGTCACGTGCCGGGGAGCGCTGGCTATGACGGTGACGGCGGGCATCGGATGGCTGTTCGGAACAGTTGTGTGAATCGTGCAAAGCGCGGTCGGCTTCCGGCAGGTCGTGCAGTTTCTTCGCACCCACCGTCAGAGCAACGCATGCCTTCGATAGAACGAAGACTTTACAGCCTGTACAAGGAATAGATAGGTCACCGCAAGAATTGCAATGGTGGCCAACAGCGAGAGTGGAAGGGGAGTGAACCTCAGCAAACCGCCAGCGGCGTATACGGCAGCACGAGTGCAACAGCAACGACGGTCAACACGCTAATCAGCAACGGCCGGCTGGGCCGGCTTTCGATAGGATCGGCTGCCGTCCGAATCACAAACACGACGAGCGTCTGCGTGGCGAGAGACTCCACGAACCATCCGGTGCGAAAAAGCGATTCATTTGTGGAAGCGTGAAACACCCACAGCAGCCGCGAAATGTGAGGAAATCAGAGACGGAACTGATTGGCCCGATGATTGTCATGAACCGCCGGATAAATCCAATTTGCCATCGCTGGGCCTTGCTCCATGGCGGGGTCCACGTTGTCGGTCGGGATGCTCACCTGAAACATCGTAAAGAAAATTGTTCAACAAGATCTGGCTTGGGAGCATGGGCAGGAATGGCAGAAAGAGCGAAGCGGTGGCCAGACCAACATATTGCCGAAGTTTGAGCCGGTGCCGATGATGATGTACTTCATGATGTTGGCGAAGGAACGCCGCCCTTCAATACGCCATCGTTTACAACGGCAAGATCCTTTTCCAAAGGATAATCTTCGCCGCATCTTTGGCCACATCGACCCCGTTCATCACGGAAATGCCGACATCCGCCGTGTGCAGGAGTGCGTTGTTGATCCCGACGGCCGATGTAGCCGACTGCCCGCGAGCCTTCAGAGCGAGAATTATGCGGTTCTTTTGTTCCGGCGAGAACACGGGGAAGATAGACGCCATTTTCCGCCTGAACAACGATCGAGGCATCGTCCAGGGCATCGAGTTGATTTCCGATCAGGATGCGCTCTGCGTCCAAGCCGACGTCATGGGCGATTTTCTGCGTCACGTACTGGTTGTGGCTGGTCACGACAACTACAGAAATACCATTCTGTTTGAGTGAGTTCAGGACGGAAAGGACGCCCTCTTCGGCGGATCAAGAAATGCAGCGAAGCCAACCAGGGTCAGAGTCTTCAGATCGACAGGAAGACATCCTGTTTCTCCACCTTCCGGACGGCTACACCAAGTGCCCGGTACCCGTCTGCGCTCAGCTTTTTTAGTGTCTCCTGCGCCTGCGCGCGGCGACTTTGTCAAACGGCTGAGGAACGCCATCGATGGGTCACCCGTTCGCAAATGGCAAATACACTTTCGGCTTCGCCCTTGGCGACGATAAGGTCGCCGTCTGCGTATCGAACGGCTACAGAAAGGCGTTTGCGATTGAAGTCGAACGGTATCTCGTCCACCTTTTCATATCCCACAATGGAGGGTGCCTCGTGCTTCAGGACGGCATCATCGAGTGGGCTCTTGATCCCGGCTTCGAAGTGGCTGTTCAGGTAAATCATCTGCAAGACGTTGTCGTTATCCTTACCTTGGAAATCGACGTGGCGGTCCAGCACGATCTCGCCTTCGGTAAGTGTTCCAGTCTTGTCCGTACAAAGAATGTCCACGCTGCCGAAATCCTCGATTGCCGCAAGTTGTTTCACCAGAACTTTCTTTTTGGTCATGCGCTTCGCGCCTTGTGCCAGCGTCACGGTGATGATCATCGGCATCATTTCAGGGGTCATACCAACAGCAAGCGCGACTGAGAAAAGAAAAGACTCCAGGATCGGACGATGGAAGACGATGTTGACCAACAAAACGAATAAGACGAGCAACATGGTTACCCAGGTAAGCATCATTCCGAAACGGCGCACGCCTCGGCCAAATTCGGTTTCTGGTGGGCGCAGCGCCAGACGATGCGCAATCTCACCGCAGGCGGTGTCTTTCCCAGTACAAACGATGACCGCAGTGCCAATTCCCGACTGCACCGCGGTCCCTAGAAAAACACTATTGCTCGCGTCCGCGACACCGTGCTTCTCCTTTGCGAGATCAGTTGCTGTTTTCTCTACCGGTAAAGATTCCCCGGTGAGAACGGATTCGCGCACGTGCAGATCTTTTGCCTCCAACAAACGGGCATCCGCTGGCACAAGGTCTCCCGCGTTGAGCCGGATAATATCTCCGGGAACGAGTTCGACTGTGGAGAGTTCCTGTTCTCGGCCATCCCGGATCACGGCAGCGGTGATAGCGATCTGCTTTTGGATATCTTCAACGGCATGGCGAGCCTGAAATTCCATCAGGAAGTTCAGAAGAACACTGAACAGCACGATTGCAATGATGATTAGTCCACCAATGTGCTCTCCCAGAGCGAGAGATACGCCGCTGGCAATGACAAGGATGATGACGAGAGGATTGGCGAAGAAACCGAAGAAGCTGAGAAGTCCAGCAAAGCGCGACTCGCGGACCATGGCGTTGGGGCCGTAACGACGAAGTCTACGGCTGGCTTCATCGTCCGTCAGGCCGGCGGGACTTGCCTGTAGCTGTTGAAATAGCTCGGGCAACGGTCGATCCCAGAAAGCATCGAATGCCGTTGTCTGTTTTTTCACCGCCGGCCCTCCGGTAACTGCAGAGTCTTTCCCTGAGCATATTACTTAGGAATGGATGTGTGGCACTCCTTCATTTTCCAGGATCACCTTGAGTGCGCCCTCGATGATCTTGTCCCCAACGTGGAACTCCGAGACGCCTGCTCCGACATGCTCGACTACACCAATTCCTTCGTGTCCGAGAATGCGGCCGTCTGCCACGGACGGTAGATCCCCCTTCAAAATATGCAGATCGGTGCCGCAGATCGTCGTCGTGGGAACGCGCAAAACGGCATCGCCCGGGTCTTTGGCTGTGGGCCGGGGTTTCTCCTCCCCGGCACGTTTGCCGGGACGGTGATACACGAGTGCCTTCATCGTGGAACTGATGCTCTGTACGGCAGCGCCCGTAACCGTGCGTTCGAAACCAGCAACTGCCATCGGATATCCCCCTGGAAGCGTCGTCATGGTAGAGCGCTTCACAACGTTTTGGCTGTTCAACACTGCACACATCGCAAAATCGCGAGAGCCCAGTCAATGGCATTTCAGTTGGGAGGCCAATCTGCTTCGCAAAAACAGTGAGTTTTTCCCATGTACGAAAGGAGACAGATTTTGTCTGGTCTTTGGCTTACAAGAGTAAAAGAAGAAGAGAATTCTCAGTCGGTTCTGATGTTGTTGTCGCTGGGAAAAAAGGAGCCACGTCTAATGCATACTTCCGCTTCAATTCAGTTACACGAAGCACTGACAAAGCTCGCCTATGAATATTGGGAACGCCGAGGGCGACCATTCGGCACAGCTGAAATTGATTGGACCGCGGCCGAAAACACTCTCGTGCAACCCCATCGGGATTCTCAAAAAGAGTTTTCTTTGTACAGCCTCCAGATGGGTCCGGATGAGCGACAGCATCGGTGATATCGGCTTAATGGTTGGCTGGCACGCTCTACAACGTCTACCGTACAGCTAGAGATGCCTGAGCTTCGGTCAAGTAAGAGCACTCTCACACGCAAATCACTGAGAAGAATGAGCGATCCGACACATAGGTAAGCAGATCGATCGTTGGAATGTCTAGAATCAACCGAACAGCGAGCCGAAGAATTACTCGATCTCCGTCAGGGGCCGAAAATGACACCTCGACTGCGAAAACCCTCGGTCCGCGCGAGGTCGAGTTGAAGTTCGACCTCGGGCTTGGCAATCGAGCCGCCCTCGAAGCGAGCCCTGCCCTCGCTGCTGTCAGACAAAGACAACATCATCTAGTGACGACATATTTCGACACGCCCGACAACTTGCTGGACCGGGCCGGGCTGACACTGCGGGTCCGGCGAAGCGGTACCACGCGCACTCAGACGGTAAAATCGCGAGCGAGCGGCCACGGAGTCGCCACCAACCGCAGCGAATGGGAATGGCAGATCGGCCAGGACGAGCCAGATGTCCGACGCCTCGCGAAGACCCCGGCGCTCTCGGTACCCGCTGCGGCGATCAAAGACAAGTTGGAGCCGGTTTTCGTAACGGATATTCGACGGACGACATGGCTTCTACACCTCGAAGACAACACGGTCGTGGAAATCGCCATCGACGAGGGAAGCATCGCGGCAGGCTCTGCACGCGAGCCGGTCAGCGAGTTGGAATTAGAGCTTAAGGCTGGCTGCATTGGACCGATGTACCGACTTGCCGCAGAGCTACAGGCGCGAGTCCCCCTGTGGATCTCGCCGGAGAGCAAAGCGTCACGCGGTTGGCATCTTCGCACCGGTCAGGCGGAAGGCGGCCAACTCGCACAGACACCGAAACTGGAGCGGCTCGTGCGAGCCGCGGTCGCGTTTCACGAGATTCTCGGCGGAACGATGGGACATTTAATGGCCAATATCGGGGCGACTCTCCGCGGAGACCCCGAAGGGCTACACCAGATGCGCATCGCCATCCGCGAGTCTCGTGCTGTGCTGCAGCTATTCGAGCGACATCTCGAAGCCTCTACAACGGGGAGTTTCAACACAGGACTGCGACGCTTCGGCGAGATCTTTGGAGCGGCGCGCGACTGGGATGTATTCTGCCTTGAAACTTTACCGGCGGCGATGGCGGACTTGCCGGGCGAGCGTCTCGAGGATCTTAACCGGGTAGCCGAAGTTGAACGTCAGTTTTCCCACGCCGTGGTCGCGGACTGCGTGCGAGGGCATGCCTTCACGGCAATGGTGCTAGGTCTAGCCATCTGGACGGAGACCGGGGCAACGCAGCCGTCGACCCTTGGAGACGAGCGGATGGGCAAACCTCTTAGGACCCTCGCGCCGTTGTTGCTGAAGCGTGCCGCTCACAAGGCGAAACAGCGCGGCCGTCACGCTGCCCGGCTTTCGGTGCCAAAGCGGCATGAATGGCGAAAATCACTCAGGAAGCTCTGGTTTGATGTCGAATCCCTTGCAGGGCTCTATCACCCAAACGCGGTGAAGATTTACCGCCGCCGCTGCGACGCGCTGGAAGAAATCCTTGGTGTAGCCAACGACGCGGTGGTGACGAGGCGTCTGGCGCGTTCGCTCGTCAGTGCCATCCGCCCGGATCTGGCAAAACCGATGCACGCGCTGACGCGATGGAGTCAGCGACGGGCCCACAAGGCCTTGAAGGGTCTCAAGCCTGCGCTGAAGGATTTCCGCGCGGCGCCCACATTTTGGGACTAGACCAGGCGCTCATGAATACAGATCAGTCGCAGGCCCGCATCTTCTTGCTTAGTAGAGAGCATCGCCATGGCCCCTTTGCCGTTGCTGGTAGTGGGGGAACTTTTTCTGGGCGCCGTTATCTTTGCCTACCAAGTAGACGTTTTTAAAGTTCCTGTATTCCATCGCCTCGGGTTCAACTGAGAATCGAACTAAGCGGAGTTGGAAGAAGCAGTATTTAATCGCAACCAGTCATGAAACCGAATTGAGTATATAGTGAGCAATCTTGATTTCTACTCTCGCTAATTGCCCTTATTCCCGCCCCAAAAGTAATAAGCCATCAACGCAGCAACAACCCCGAAGAAGATGAGCGCCACTACCAAGGGGTGTCCGTGCCCTGCGATGAACGCGATGATCTGCCGACCATAACGCGCTGCCAGGTAAGCCAGAATCATGTATCTGCAGACGCGGCCAAGCGAAAGCGCAACCAGGAATTTTCTTACTGGATACTGCATTGCGCCAGCCGCAAATAAAAATGGAACCATGGGCATGGGCGGGGGCAGCAACGCAGGGATGGCGATAGCGCCAAAGCCCCATCTCTCAAAGGTAGTGCAAGCCCTATCCACTTTCCTTGGCGAGAACCTGCGTTCGAGCGCCGTTTTTCCGCCTTTGCGAGCTAGCCGGTATGAGACGAAACCTCCAATCACTGAACCAGCGGTTGCCATCAGGGCGTAATAGAGCCACAAGCGCTCTTGGCGCGCGCACAAAACAATCGTTGCCACATCCATGATGCCCGGAAGGGGAATGGGAGAGTTGTCCAGGAGCCCGAGTGGAATCAGACCTATACCGCCGAGCTGAAATAACCAATGCCGCACACTGCGTAGTGCAGCGGGAAGCGAAGCCGCAATGAGATGGACGGCGTTCATAGACATCAGCCTTGACCCTCTCGACTTGCCTCCCACAACGAGATGGGAGTGTATTGTTTCTTGTCTCACAGTCGCCGAAATCTCGCCAATTCTCTGCCATGTTCGTATGAGGCGGAGGTTCCCCTGATTTACAGTTTTCGACAATTCTCGTTGGGCGGTAAATGAGCTAGGAAAGATATTTCGGACTGTTCCCTGCAAGACCCTGCTAACGTGCTGGATATGCTGTCCAATTAGGAACAGACCAGCTCTATGTGGACGGTTAATATCCATCCATGGTCGAACCTTTCGAGATTTTTCGAGTGAGCAGCGACGATCAACCTTTTTGGGTCGAAACGGAAACAGCTCTCGACCGGGCAAAAACACGAATCGAAGAACTAGGTGCAACGAATCCCGGGAAGTATCTCATCTATTGCAGTGGGAGTGGTGACGAAATCTCGGTAATTACCGGTCGTTAGTGATTTATTGCGGAATAGGAGAGCAAAGCGGAATGCGCGGTCGAACTTGCGCAACGACTAGCGCTGAATGTGGCATTCGACCACCAACGAAGACACCACTCGCGCGCTTCGTCCTGCAACTTTAAGTGAAGTGCGTATGGAAGTCGCGTTTTAGCCGTTGAACTTCACCTGAATTTGTTTCAAGAGTCCCTTGGACTTGTGGCGTGCTGCGCGGGCACTCGTACGTCTCTCTGCAACAGGAGACTTGCTCTTTCCGCTCTTTTCCGCAGCACGAGATTCGCTGTATAACTTGCGAGCCTTATCACGCGACATCGACCCGCTAAGTTCCGGTTGCTCGAACTTCTTGGAACTCTTGGTTTTCATTGTTTCCTCCCCAAATGGTTGTGGCAGACTCTGGTCCGCTCCGAATCATGGCGAGTCGAGAGTGCCTTCGCTGCTCCTGCCGTATACCGCTGCTCCGCCCTGTTTCGCCGCTGTCTTGGAGCGCACCAGTTCATTCCAGAGCGTCCAGAAGAGGGACATTCCCTAATTCAAAAGTGACGGACCCGAATGGGGCGTTTTCCCGATGGCAAGGGAGGTTTCACGGCCTGTCACCGAAAGCACTGCAAAGTGAGGACTCGGGCTCTGCCGGCGACTCTCGCCGAATTGGGCTTTCGTCCATTTGGTCATCCGCGCAATCGGTCTCACCCAAAAGCTGGGCGGGCCGCAACTCTCACATCCGAAAAGCGGGCGAACGTCGGCCAGGATGGCGTAGGCAATGTTGAGTATCATTTGAAATGGCCTGCATCCGAAGATGTTGACGGCGAAACTCCAAGCAAACCATTTGGTGTTCGGTAAACGCCGCAGCACTTCCGCAACCGCTTCCCCTCCGAGCTTCATCGAGCCATCGGGCATCAAGACATGAATCGTCGCATAGGCATCCCAAATATCGAGGTTGGCATTGAGTGATCGGAGCGCCTCCGGATCATCACCAATCGGTTGGACGAGGATTTTTGTCTCGCACGAACTATTCAGCGCCGATTTCTTCACCCAATGTGCGATGTGGCGACAGACGCCGCATTCATCGTTAAATAACAGGAGTGGTTTTGTTTGTTTTACCATTTTAATAATTAGAATAATTTATATACTCACTCGAATGGCTGCGTTACAGTTGTCAGGACACTCGATAGCATCGGTTGCGGTCCCTCGATTCGTGCAATTTCCCTTCCGTTTAGAAACATGACGAATGTTGGCGTTCCCTGGATCTCGTAGCTGTCGGCGAGTTCCTGCTCGACAGCGATGTTGACCCTAAATATCTTCTCTTTGGGCCCAACCATCTCGGCCACTTGCTGGAGAACCGGCTCAATTATTCGGCAGTGCCCGCAGCCGTAAGACATGAACTCAACGGCAATTGGCCCTACCCCTTCCGTGATCATTTGCGAAAATGTGCTGCCAGTGACGGTTTGCAGCTTGTCTACTGACACTCGCTTCAGCGGAATTTCCTGGGTGCTCTCAAGCGTCCCGTTCCTCATCAAGCCTCCCCATCAGATGTGCTTGCAGCGATCATGCCCGGCATGTTTATCTGCATTTTGTGCGGGTGTAGAGATTTGTATTTACCCACTTGAGTATCTGCCTTTCAATATTTCAATACTGTGCAGTAGTGTACGCTTCAGAACCAATCATGGCCCAAAACGCGCGAGGGTAAGTCAACGGACACAGCATTCACTCCACGTCCGAAGCTTGGGAAGAACCCAACACTGTCAAACTCCAAATGACGCAACGAATGAGCAAGAGGACGCTTGCAAATAAAGTTGAAGGCTCGCCGGGGCGACTGGCGTCCTCCCTACCTTGGTCAAAAGCTGTTGCGACCTATCTTGGGCGGCATCCCGGCTTTATTCCACGACCCAGATCGTAAATCCTTTGCCTTGGCGGACAAGCTCTTCCGCAGGGTCCGTATTTATGAGTTCCCCAAGCCACGAAAGTGACCTTCTTCCAATGACCACGGTGTCGCATCGCCGCGCCCTTGCCAACGCCAGGATTTCCCTGGTCGCGCGTGTTCCGTCCACCAGATAGCAAAAGTGAGCCTCGAATGCTCCACGAGCAATTCCACCCTGGCGCAGAACCACATTCGCGCGGTCCAAGGCACGTTGTTCGGTGATCTCGCGCGCGAAAATCCAGCGGGACTTGTATGCTCGAAGGCGTCCTTTTTCTGCGCCCTTCAACTCAACTAGTTGGCGGGGAGGGGCCAGAAAACTATGAGCCAGACAGACTCGGAAATGCGGTCGCCCCGCGGCCATCTGAGCCACATACTGCAATGCCTTTCTGGTCGCCAGTGACTCGTCCACAACTACAAGTAGTTTTCGATTCTTCATTTCTTATTCGGAAGTTCTGCCCTTGCATCCGGGGTGTCCGCATGCACAATCGACGTCCGGCGTCTTTTCCATTGCCGCGCACTCGGTGCTGCAATACTTGCCGGACGTGATCACGCACGAACAAACGGGGTGAGCACACTTCTGGCCTTTTGCAGTTGTCATTTCTTTTTTGCGATTCGCAGTCTCCATCTCTTTTCTCCTGGTCATGGCTCAACAGAGGGTCATCCACGCCCGTATCTTAGACAGTGGGAAAAAGCGCTACTGTCCAAAACGGAACACATTTCGATCCCGATCGCAGAGTAACGTTCGCACATGTGGATGGTGGTAAGTCAGCTTTCGATGTAGGTTTGCCGATTCTGTCGGAATGGTTGTGGCGGAAGTCAAGTGGTTCGAAGAGTCTTGCACCGTGGTCTCGGATCTGTTGGCTAGGTGCCACATGCGGCCATGCCCAAGGGTTCAACGCCCGCGGTAGTTCTCTCCTTGAGCAGCCCGAAGTCAATACAGCAGCTCTTGAATTACGCGCTGGAAGAACCGCACGGATTCATAACGCTACGTGTTCAAAACGGTACAGTTTCAGTTGTATCGCACTGCGATACTTGGAGATAGGACTTAGCTCCATGGCCTGAGTACGATGGCAAGTACCTGAGGAGATTTTGAAATGTCCACAATCAATTCAGTTGTCGCAATCTATGCAACGCATACAGAAGCGGATCAAGCAGTGAAGGAACTTCAACGCGCCGGAGTTGACCTCCGCAAGTTGTCGATCGTGGGGAAGGGGTACCACACAGATGAGCACGCGGTGGGCTACTACAACACCGGCGACCGCATGATGTATTGGGGCAAGGTTGGAGCGTTCTGGGGAGGATTCTGGGGGCTCTTGTTCGGATCTGCTTTTTTCATGATTCCGGGTCTCGGCCCAATCCTGGCGGCGGGACCGGTGGTTACATGGATAGTGGGAGCATTGGAAGGCGCTGCCCTGGTGGGAGGGGTGAGCGCACTGGGAGCAGGCCTCTACAGTATGGGAATTCCAAAGGACAGCATTGTTAAGTATGAAGCAGCACTCAAGACAGATCAGTTCCTACTGATCGCTCACGGAACGGCTGCAGAGGTGGCTAAGGCCAAGGACATCATCGAAACTACGCATCCTGCCCAATTCTCGTTGCACTCCGGCGAAGCGGCAGCAGCGGCAAAAGTTTAACTTTCCTTCGAGTTGTATGGGTAAGGCTCTCTCCTTGGGCTTCGCCCGCTGGCGTTTTTCTTGCCCACAGTCCATTTGGCCTGAATTGCAGGCGTCTCGATCTGATCACTCCCGGTGGGCCCGGACGCCCGATCGAAAGGAAGGACGGCAGAGGATGACCTCGAATCCCTCCCTCTTCGAGAAGGCGATCGGCTGAAACCATGAGCAAACAAACTCGCGTCAGCCACCCGATCTATAGCCTCCTACCCACGGAAGTCGAGGGGTTCGATTCCCTGGCAGAGCTTGCCCTGGACATGCGCTGGTCCTGGAACCATGCCACGGACGGAGTGTGGCGCACCCTTGATCCGATACTGTGGGAGCTCACTCAAAATCCTTGGGTTGTCCTGCAGACGGTTTCGCGGGACCAGCTCGAGCGCGTCATTGCCGATCCTGCTTTCCGTAAGAGCGTTGATGATCTTTTGCGAGCTAAGCGTCACGCGGCGGAGACGTCCGCGTGGTTTCAGCAAAAGCATCCGCAAGCACCTTTGACTTGCGTCGCGTATTTCAGCATGGAATTCATGTTGAGCGAAGCGCTGCCCATTTACTCAGGTGGGCTCGGTAATGTGGCCGGTGATCAGCTCAAAGCTGCCAGCGACCTGGGCGTGCCCGTCGTTGGAGTGGGGCTCCTCTACCAACAAGGCTATTTTCGTCAGGAGATCGACAAGGACGGAGCGCAGCAGGCTCTTTACCCGTACAACGACCCCGGACAGTTGCCAATCACGCCGTTGCGCCACCCAAACGGCGAGTGGCTGCGGTTAGAGATTGCGTTGCCTGGATACTCGGTCTGGCTGCGCGCTTGGCAGGTCCAAGTCGGTCGCGTCAAGCTTTACCTGCTCGACAGCAATGACGCGGCGAACATTCCTGTTCATCGAGGGATAACCAGCGAGCTGTACGGAGGCGGCCCAGAGTTGCGCCTCAAGCAAGAACTGCTTCTCGGCATCGGCGGATGGCGCTTGCTCCGCGCGCTCGGAATCCAGCCAGAAGTCTGTCACCTAAATGAAGGTCATGCGGCCTTCGCCGTGTTGGAGCGCTCCCGGAGCTTTATGGAAGAAACCGGCCAGCCCTTCGAAGTGGCACTAGCCGCAACTCGAGTTGGCAATCTCTTCACTACTCATACGGCAGTAGCCGCTGGCTTTGATCGTTTTGCGCCAACCCTCATCGAGCAGTACCTCGGTGCTTATGCCAAGCAGAAGCTCGGCATCACACTCCACGATTTGCTGGCCCTAGGTCGTCAGAATCCGAACGATTCTTCGGAGAGTTTCAACATGGCCTATTTGGCAATCCGGGGGAGCGGGTCAGTGAATGGCGTGAGTCGCCTGCATGGGGAAGTCAGTCGGCAACTGTTTGAACCTCTTTTCCCGCACTGGCCAGCGACCGAAGTGCCTGTCGGTCACGTAACGAATGGTGTCCATACGCCCACCTGGGACTCGGCCCCGGCCGATGGTTTGTGGACGGGAGCCTGCGGCAAGGGGCGTTGGCTGGGGACAACGGAAAACCTAGAGCAAGACATTCGCAGAGTTTCCGACGCCAGTCTTTGGCAATTTCGCATCGCTGCCAGCAAGTCTCTGGTTGAATACGCGCAGGGGCGACTATCGCGGCTGCTGGCTGCCTCAGGTGCGCCGCCGCGGGAAGTGGACGATGCGAGACACATGTTTGATCCCAGCGCGCTGACTTTAGGATTTGCGCGCCGCTTCGCGACCTACAAGAGACCCAACTTGCTGCTGCACGACCCAGAGCGACTGCTCCGTCTATTGAGCAACTCGCAACGTCCTGTGCAACTCATCATCGCCGGAAAGGCTCACCCGGCCGACGAGGCGGGGAAGGCTCTGATTCAGGAATGGATTCATTTCATTCGGCAGCCCGAGATACGCCCACATGTGATGTTCCTCAGTGATTACGACATGCTTTTGACGGAGCATCTAGTGCAGGGCGTGGACGTGTGGATCAACACACCGCGCCGTCCCTGGGAAGCTTGCGGAACGAGCGGGATGAAAGTGCTCGTGAATGGCGGCATCAATCTCTCGGAATTGGACGGCTGGTGGGCGGAAGCCTATACGCCGGAGGTTGGTTGGGCGTTGGGGGACGGCCAGGAACATGACGACGATCCGGCCTGGGATGCGGCCGAAGCCGTAACGCTTTATGAGCGGCTCGAGCGGGAGGTGATTCCGGAATTTTATACCCGAAACGAGAGTGGCATTCCCACCGCATGGGTCAAACGGATGCGGGAAAGCATGGCGCGGTTGACACCACGCTTCTCCGCCGATCGCACGGTACGCGAATACACCGAGCAACACTACCTCCCGGCTGCGACCGCTTACCATCTGCGGATTGCCAATAAAGGTGCAATCGCCAGGCAAGTGATCCATTGGCAGCATGCCTTGGATCGGGAGTGGGGTTCATTGCGATTCGGAGACTTGCGGGTCGAAACCAACGCAGAGCACTATGTGTTTGAGATCGAAATCTTTTTCAACAATCTCGACCCGAACGCGGTGCGAGTTGAGCTTTATGCGAACGGAATTAACGGCGGCGATCCCGTTCGCGAGGAAATGAAGTGCGCGCGGCTAGTTCCTGATGCATCACGTCGCTGCCTCTATTACGCAACGGTACCCACTACACGTCCTGCAGGAGACTACACGGCGCGACTGATACCCCAGTGTTCCGGGGCGGCGGTTCCGTTGGAATGTGCACGAATTCTGTGGCAGCGATGATGCGATCGGCGAAAGAAAGAACGATGAGGAAAGCGACTGCAATCAAGTGCCTATTCCTGGATATCGGCGGTGTCCTGCTCACCGACGGTTGGGACCATCATGCCCGCAAGCGGGCGGCGAAACACTTCAAGCTGGATCTGGTCGAGTTGGAGGACCGGCATCACCTGACCTTCGACACGTATGAGGAGGGAAAGCTCACGCTGGAGGAATATCTAGGTCGGGTGGTCTTCTACCAAAAGCGACCGTTCAGCCGGGTTCAGTTTCGCCGCTTCATGTTCGCGCAATCGAAACCTTATCCCAAGATGATCGAGCTGGTCACTCAGCTCAAGGTCCGGCATGGACTGAAGATCGCAGTGGTCAGTAACGAAGCACGGGAATTGAATGTTCATCGGATTCGCAAGTTCAAGCTGGACGGGTTTGTGGATTCTTTTATTTCTTCCTGCTTCGTCCACGTCCGCAAGCCCGACGCGGACATTTTTCGGCTTGCGCTGGACGTCGCCCAGACGCCAGCCCGACAGGTGGTCTACATAGAAAACACCCCGATGTTCGTTCAGATTGCGGAAGGCTTGGGAATTCAAAGCATTCTTCACACGGATTACAGTTCCACGTGCGCGAAACTGGCGGCGTTCGGATTGCGGAATGACGACGGAGTTATTCATGAAACCCGCTAACCCTCGCATCCTAACAATCAACGGCGGCTCGTCGAGCATCAAGTTTGCTCTGTTCGAGGCTGGTGACTCGCTCCAAAGGATTCTGGATGGCCGGATCGAGCGGATTGGATTGCCGGAGGCCACCTTGCGGGTGAAGGGCGTAAATCCGGCGGACAACTTTTCGCGGTTAGTGGCGGCACCGGATCACACGGTGGCGGTGGGCGCTCTAATGGATTGGATCGCGGAACGCAGCGGACGTGATGAACTGTCCGCGGTTGGGCATCGAGTCGTTCATGGCGGGCCGAAATATTACAAGCCGCAGCGAATCACTGCGGAAATGGTTGAGGAACTGCGACGCCTGAGTCCGTTCGATCCTGACCATATGCCGGAGGAGATTCTCTTGACTGAGGCGTTTCATCGTCGATTTCCTCATCTGCCCCAAGTGGCTTGTTTCGACACGGCTTTTCACCATGATCTGCCGCGCGTGGCGCAGTTGTTGCCGATTCCCCGCCGGTACGAAGCGCAGGGCGTGCGCCGGTACGGGTTTCACGGGTTGTCGTACGCGTTTCTAATGGAAGAACTCGCACGTTTAGGCGACCCGGCGGCAACGACGGGCCTCGTCATCCTCGGTCACCTCGGTAATGGCGCGAGTCTGGCGGCGGTGCGTGACGGCAAACCCGTGGACACCAGCATGAGTTTCACCCCGACCGCGGGGGTGCCCATGAGCACTCGCTCGGGCGATCTCGATCCCGGATTGGTTTGGTATCTGGCGCGCGTCGACAAAATGAGCGCGAAGCAATTCAACGAGATGGTTAATTTCCACTCCGGGCTGCTCGGGATATCCGAGACGAGTTCCGACATGCGTGACTTGCTCGACAGCGCAACCCAAGACGTGCGGGCCGCTGAAGCGGTCGCATTGTTCTGTTACCAGGTCAAGAAATGGATCGGTGGATTCGCAGCGGCATTGGGTGGACTAGACACACTGGTGTTCGCTGGCGGCATCGGAGAAAACGCGCCCGCAGTCCGCACCCGGATTTGCGATGGGCTGGAGTTTCTTGGAATCACGATCGAAGAAAAGCGAAACGCGGCGAATGAGGGGGTGATTTCCGCAGCGGCCAGTCGGGTTGCGGTTCGCGTCATACGTACGGATGAAGAGCGCATGATCGCCAAGACGGTTTGTTGCCTTCTCGGCCTAGGGTGAAAAAGGAGAATTGAATGATGAAAACAAAAACCATTTCCCTGGATCTTTCCTCGGAGCTTTCCTCGGATATTTCCCCGGCACTCCTCCACAAGATGGATGCGTACTGGCGCGCCGCCAACTATCTGTCGGTCGGCCAGATTTATCTCTACGACAACCCGCTGCTGAAAGAACCACTGAAACTATCGCACGTGAAGCCGCTCGTGGTAGGGCATTGGGGCACGACACCGGGCCAGAACTTCATCTACGTGCACCTGAACCGGGTCATCAAGAAGTATGACCTGGATATGTTTTATATCGCCGGTCCGGGTCACGGTGGCCCGGCGCTGGTTGGCAACGTATACCTCGAAGGCACCTACAGTGAGATTTACCCGAACATCAGTCAGGACGAAGCCGGGCTCAAGAAGTTGTTCATGCAGTTCTCGTTCCCCGGCGGGATTTCCAGCCATGTTGCGCCGACGACACCGGGGTCAATTCACGAAGGTGGTGAGTTGGGATATTCACTCAGCCATGCCTTTGGGGCCGCCTTTGACAATCCCGATCTGATCGTCGCCTGCATCATCGGCGACGGCGAAGCGGAAACGGGCCCCCTGGCAACTGCGTGGCAGTCCAATAAGCTTCTCGACCCAATTACCGACGGAGCTGTGCTCCCTATCCTGCACCTTAACGGCTACAAGATCAGCAATCCGACGGTTCTGGCCCGCATTGAGCATGAGGAATTGGAGCAATTTCTACGAGGCTGCGGCTGGACGCCCTACTTCGTGGAAGGCGATAAGCCGGAAGCGATGCATGAACTCATGGCCGCCACTCTGGATAAAACCATCCAGGACATCCAGCAAATCCAGAAGAATGCGCGGAACAATAGGGACACCAGTCGGCCACGCTGGCCGATGATCGTCCTCAGGTCACCCAAGGGATGGACGGGACCAAAAGTCGTTGATGGCCTCCAAATAGAGGGCACGTTCCGATCGCACCAAGTACCGCTCCTGGTGGATTCCGAGCATCCCGATCATGTCCAACAACTCGAAAGCTGGATGAAAAGCTACAAGGCAGAAGAGCTGTTCGATGGAAATGGGCGACTCATCCGGGAATTAGCCGAACTGGCGCCGAAGGGCGACCGGCGGATGGGCGCCAATCCGCACACCAACGGCGGAGCTCTGCTGCGCGACCTGCGCATGCCGGACTTCCACGTCCACGCCGTGAATGTGCCTTCGCCTGGCGCCGTTGACGCCCAAGATACGCTCGTGTTGGGCAAGTTCCTGCGTGACGTAGCCAAGTTAAATCAGGATCAGCGTAATTTCCGAGTCTTCGGTCCCGATGAGACACTCTCGAATCTCTTGGGCGCTGTTTTTGAGGTCACCAACCGTCAGTGGGATGCCCGGGAGGTCAAGAATGATGAATTCTTGGCGCCCGCTGGTCGCGTTCTGGACTCAATGCTGAGCGAACATCAGTGCGAAGGTTGGCTCGAAGGATATCTTCTGACCGGGCGGCACGGGCTGTTCAACAGCTATGAAGCCTTCATTCGCATCGTCGACTCGATGTTCAGCCAGCACGCCAAGTGGCTGAAGGTAACCTTGGAACTACCCTGGCGCCGGAAGATCGCCTCACTGAACTATCTGCTCGCCTCCCACGTCTGGCAACAGGACCACAACGGATTCACGCACCAGGATCCTGGCTTCCTCGACCACGTTATCAACAAGAAGGCTGACATTGTGCGCGTTTACCTTCCGCCCGACGCCAATTGTCTGCTGTCGGTTTTTGATCACTGTCTGCGCAGCCGGCATTACGTCAACGTAGTGGTTGCGGGCAAGCACGCCCTCCCGCAATGGCTAACCATGGACGCGGCGGTTGTGCATTGCACTGAAGGAATTGGCATCTGGCAATGGGCTAGCAACGACCAAGGCGACGAGCCAGATGTAGTCATGGCCTGCTGTGGAGACACGCCCACGCTGGAGATTCTGGCCGCCGTTTCCATCCTTCGCCAGCATCTGCCTGATCTGAAAATTCGTGTGATCAATGTCGTCGACCTGATGAAGCTGCAATCTGCGAGCGAGCACCCGCACGGACTGAGCGAAACGGATTACGATTCGCTTTTCACCAAAGATAAACACATCATCTTTGGATTCCATGGATACCCATCGCTGGTCCACAGACTGACTTACCGCCGCACCAACACGAACCTTCACGTCCGAGGCTACAAGGAAGAGGGCACGATCACGACAGCCTTTGACATGAGGGTGCAGAACGACCTGGACCGTTTCCACCTGGTCGAAGACGTGGTGGATCGGTTGCCGCATCTGGGCACTAAGGGGGCGTACCTCAAGCAGATGATGCAGGACAAGCTCATCGAGCACAAGCACTACATCGACAAGCACGGCCAAGACATGCCGGAAATCCGCAATTGGAAGTGGAGCAATCCCAAATGAATATGCAAGAACTTATAAACACCGCGAGAAGGCTGGTTGCCGATGACAAGGGGCTGCTGGCAATGGATGAAAGCACGTCAACTTGCAACAAACGATTTGCCAGTTTGGGAATTCCGCAGACCGAGGAGGCTCGGCGCACCTATCGGGAGTTGATTGTGACGACACCGGGTCTCGGTGAGTCCATTAGTGGCGTGATCCTCTATGACGAGACGATCCGCCAGAAGAAAAAAGATGGCACTCCCTTTCTCAAGGTCATCACCGATGCGGGAATCATTCCCGGCATCAAGGTTGACACCGGCGCAAAGGATATGGCCGGTCATCCCGGAGAAAAAATAACCGAAGGTCTGGACGGACTGCGAGGACGGCTGGCGGAATACTCTCAAATGGGCGCGCGTTTTGCCAAGTGGCGCGCGGTGATGGTCATAGGCGATGGCATACCCACTCGGGGTTGCATGGCGGCCAACGCGAACGCGTTGGCTCGCTATGCCGCGTTGTGCCAGGAAGCTGGACTGGTCCCCGTCGTCGAGCCCGAAGTCCTCATGGACGGCGAGCATACCCTGGAGCGGTGCTGTGCGGTAACGGAAGAGGTGCTGCGAACGGTTTTCAACCAGCTCTACTCGCAACGCGTGATGCTGGAAGGCATGATCCTAAAGCCCAACATGGCGCTTCCGGGATTGGCCTGCCCGCAACATGAAGAAGTGCGAGAAGTGGGCATCGGCGAACAACAGTATCAGGTGAGACTAAACTGCCGCCAGGAAGAAGATGTGAACGCCGTGGCCGACGCCACAGTGAGGTGTCTGTTGCGATCCGTCCCCGCCGCCGTTCCCGGAATTGCGTTCCTGTCGGGCGGCCAACCGAGTGAACTGGCCTCGGCTCGTTTGAATGCCATGAATGTCCGATTCGAGTCGCGACTGCCTTGGGCGTTGGGGTTTTCCTTTGCCCGCGCCATCCAGCATCCGGCTTTAGAGATTTGGCAAGGCCAGCAAGCTCACGTGTTGGAGGCACAGCAAGCTCTCTATCATCGAGCCTCGTGCAATCGGGCTGCCCGCCGTGGCGAATACAGTGGCGCGATGGAGATAGCAGTTCCAACACAACTGCATCGAGCAGCAGCGTCTTCTTGATGAAGTACGGGCGGGGCTTGCCTGGTATTTTCAAGTGGAAAGAGATGGAGCCGAGCCGTAACAACGCCGGTCCGTGATCATTCGGTTCGAGATCGAGAAGGCAGGAAACCAATGCATGAGAGCAAGCACAATCACCACCCACAGGCCGCAATGGATGGGGAACACGTTCATCACCAAGATGTTGCTTACTGGAGACGTGCGCACCGTGACTGGCGTTTCTGGCTCGGCCTATTCCTCATGGTCGTGGCAATCACCGTCTTTTTTATGAGCGTCGACTTGTCGTTGGTGCCGAGCAGCCAACCGCAGTAGCCGCGGTCAGGCGCTCTCGAAAAATAGCGGAGCCCCACGAGGCTTACAGCAACAAGGAACGATTACAGATGGAGACGAGAACTTGAAAACAACGGCACCAGCGGGGGCGGTCAGTGAAAAGGATTCACCGACCATTGATGTGAGAGAAGTGCAAACCATATGTCAAATGCCTCTGTATCCCCTTCGCTTCGAACCGATCTATCAGTATCGGCTGTGGGGCGGTCGGCGTTTGGCCGACTTGCTTGCCACACCCCTTCCGGGCGACGGCCCTATCGGCGAAGCGTGGATACTCAGTGACCGCGATGACCATTCAAGTCGCGTTGCCAATGGACCTCTTGCAGGGCGGACCCTCACTCAATTGTTGGAGCAGTCTCGTGAACAATTGCTGGGAAAGTTGGCCCCGCGTTTCCGCCGATTCCCACTTCTGCTGAAGTTCCTCGACGCGCGTGAAATGGTTTCGGTCCAGGTGCATCCCGCGGATGGGCAAAAGGAGTTTTTGCCAGCGGGCGAAAACGGGAAAACCGAAGCATGGGTTGTGCTGGAGGCGGAGAAGAAAAGCCGTATCTACGCGGGCCTGAAACCAGGTACCACCGCAGACGATCTTCGGCGCGCGCTCGCGAATGGGACGGTAGCGGGCGATCTCGCATACTTCACTCCCAAACCCGGCGATGGAGTCTTCCTGCCGGCTGGAACGGTTCACTCTCTGGGCGATGGCGTCGTGGTGTTCGAGATTCAGGAAAACAGCGACGTGACGTTTCGGCTGTACGACTGGGGCCATGTTGACGCCAAGACAGGCCATCTGCGAGCGCTCCAAGTCGATCAGGCTCTTGCCTGCATTGATTTTCTAGACGGCGCGGCCGGTTTGGTGGTACCCGTGATGGAGGCGACGACGCCGGTGGAACGCGAGAGACTCTTTCATTGTAAGCAATTCCGGTTGTGGCGCCTCCGCGGACAATCTCCGTTCACCGTCGGCACCGCGGGTGAGGCCCGCGTGCTGGTATGCATCGAGGGCGTGGGGCAGGTCGACTGGGGCGACGCTACTGATGCCCTCGGAAAATGCGAGGTGATGCTCTTGCCGGCGGTGGTTGGAGCGTGTGTTTTTCGGCCAAGCGGTGTAGTGAACCTACTAGAAATTGCGCTCCCGGAATAATTTCGAACCGGGCAATAGCAGGATGGTTAGCGAGGCCGGAAACTCGCATTGCAATGGCAAGAATGCAGAGGTGGAAGGACAGTGAAAAAGCTAATTGTTTTTGACCTCGACGGTACACTTGCGGAAAGTAAATCTGCTCTTGACGCCGAAATGGCGGCGCGGCTGCATAAACTTCTAGGTGTCGTGAAAGTAGCTGTGATCTCTGGGGGCGATTGGCCTCAGTTTGAAAAACAGCTCCTCTCTCATCTTCCCCACGACGGAAGCCTGGTGAATTTATCTCTCCTTCCTACGTGTGGAACAAAATTCTTTCAATACACAGGGGAATGGAAAAAACTTTATTCCGAAGACTTCACCCCGGACCAAAAACAGAAAATCATCAGTTCTTTAAACAAAGCAGTCGGAGTAGCGGGCTTCAAGGTCGAAAAGGTCTGGGGGGAAGTAGTTGAAGACCGGGGAAGCCAGATAACGTTTTCCGCATTGGGTCAGCAAGCCCCCTTGGAAGAAAAGGACAAATGGGATCCCGATTACACCAAGCGGAAGAAGATCAAATCGATCCTAGACACTTTTATTCCTGAATTTTCTGTCCGAATGGGTGGCGCGACATCCATTGACGTCACCAAACCTGGCATTGACAAGGCATACGGAATCAGAAAGCTGCGAGACCTCCTGGGTATTTCATTGAAAGAGATGATTTTCATCGGTGATGCCTTGTTCGTGGGAGGGAACGACTATCCGGCGGAAGAAGCCGGTGTTGTTTCCATCTCAGTTCGGGGTCCCAACGAGACTAAGCCCGTTACCGAAGCAATCATCGCTTGCTTAGATGGCGATCAGGCAGCGTGATATGTGCAGGGATTTGATGAGTGAATTTAAGCTAAAGCGCTTGGGGACGATAATGGAGCCGGAGCCGGGTAATCCTCAAGAGATCGAGGGCGTTCTGAATCCGGCGGCCACTCGCGGCCCCGACGGCGGGCTTTACCTGTTTCCGAGGCTCGTCGCCAAGGGTAACTATTCACGCATCGGTATCGCCCGCGTAAAATTCAACGAAGCCGGCAACCCCTCCGGAGTCGAACGCCTCGGCATTGCGCTTGAGCCGGAAGCTGATTACGAGCGGCGATCTGACGGCAGCGGCGGTTGCGAGGATGCGCGCGTTACCTTTGTTGAGCCGCTCCAGCATTACGTAATGACTTACACAGCGCTTTCGCCGAGTGGACCCCGAATTGCCCTAGCGATGTCGGAGGATTTGTTCCACTGGGAGCGGATCGGGTTGGCGACCTTTGAACCCTATCAAGGCATTGATTTCGTCAACGTGGACAACAAGGACGCCAGTATCTTCCCTGTCGCCATTCCCAATCACGCCGGGAAGATGCAGTTGGCTCTTCTTCACCGTCCGCTTTTCCCCGGCACTCGCCCCGAGGAAACCGTCTGCCAGGGCGCCTTCCGGATTGTGGATCGTGAACGTGAAAGCATCTGGATTTCCTATTGCCCGATGCCGCCCAAGGGCCTGACACCGCATCGTCCCGGCCTGTTTAACTCGCATCATCGGCTTGCGTCTCCGGTGTCTCCTTGGGAGATCCTGAAAATTGGCGGCGGCACTCCGCCCATTCTGACCCGGCACGGCTGGCTGATCATTTACCACGGCGTGCGCGAACTGGCGGAGCCGAGCAACGACCCACACCCGTTGTGCTACTCGGCCGGGGTCATGGTGCTCTCGAAGGAGCATCCACAGCTGCTCCGCTATCGATCGGCGGAGCCAGTGTTGGCACCGGTGTTGCCACAAGAACGCCACGGGACCGTCGCCAACGTCGTTTTCCCTACCGGCATCGACCGGCGCGACGATCTTGGCTCACCGGACCGCTTCGACGTCTATTACGGGATGGCCGACTACAGGATTGGCGTAGCACGCCTCGATGTGCCGAATTTCCTGCCGCCGCGAGGAGACGCCGACCCGCCGGAAGGAAAGGTGTGACGCCCGATGTTCGACCAGCGAGAGCGTACATGAAGAACAAAACCAGTCCTTCGAACGTTGGCGCGGTGATCTCAGTCCGCGGCAGTGTCGTAGATGTACGGTTCGACACACATTTGCCGCCTATCTACTCGTTGCTGCACGCGAAAGAGGGACAAATTGCCATCGAGGTTTTAGCTCAACTCGACGCCCACCGCGTGCGCGGAATCGCCTTGACGCCCACGCAAGGTTTGGCCCGAGGGATGTCAGTCGAGGACTCGGGCGGCCCCTTGGAGGCACCGGTCGGCAAAACGATCATTTCGAGAATGTTTGATGTTTTCGGTCATGCCATCGACCGCCAACCCGCCCCGTCGGATGTACAGTGGCGTTCCGTCCATCGCGCGCCACCGCGATTGTCCGAACGTTCCACCAAGTCCGAGATTTTCGAGACGGGTATCAAGGCCATCGATGTTCTCGTGCCGTTGGAGCGGGGGGGCAGAGCGGGTTTATTCGGTGGGGCCGGCGTTGGCAAGACGGTGCTCCTTACGGAGATGATTCACAACATGATCGGCCATCAGAAAGGGATGAGCATTTTCTGCGGGATCGGAGAACGCTGCCGCGAAGGCGAAGAGCTCTACCGTGGGATGAAAGAAGCCGGTGTACTTCCGAATATGGTGATGGTCTACGGCCAAATGAACGAGCCGCCGGGCAGCCGGTTTCGGGTGGGAGATGCGGCGCTGACAATGGCCGAATACTTCCGCGACGACGAGCATCGGGACGTTCTCTTACTGATCGATAATATTTTCCGTTTCATCCAGGCCGGCATGGAAGTCTCCGGCTTGCTGGGACGAATGCCTTCCCGACTCGGCTATCAGCCCACAATGAGCACGGAGTTGTCAGGGCTGGAGGAGCGCATCGCCAACACCCATGCCGGGGCCATCACATCCATTCAGGCTGTGTACGTACCCGCCGACGATCTGACCGACCCGGCGGCGGTGCACGTGTTTTCGCATCTCTCCGCTTCAATCGTGCTCTCGCGCAAACGGGCGAGCGAAGGCCTTTATCCCGCAATGGACCTGCTCCAATCCAACTCGAAAATGGCGACGGCAGGCATCGTCGGCGAGCGGCATTACAATCTGGCGCAGGAAATCCGGCAGACCATGGGGCAATACGAGGCCCTCAAGGATATCGTCGCGATGCTCGGCTTGGAACAGCTTTCCCCGGAAGACCGCAATACGGTCGCTCGGGCTCGGCGACTGGAGCGCTTTCTGACGCAGCCGTTTTTCACCACCGAACAGTTCAGCGGGATCAAGGGTAAGCTCGTCAGCCTCAAAGACTCGCTTGACGGCTGCGAACGCATTCTGCGAGACGAGTTCAAGGATTATCCTGAGAGCGCTCTCTACATGATCGGAGCGATTGGAGAAGCGAAAAAAGTGAGTCCGCAACCGAAAGCCAAAGCCGGAGGCACCCATGAATCTTAAAATTCTTCTCCCTTTCGAAATCTTCGCGGAGAAGACCGAGGTGTCGCGTATCGTCGCTGAGACTTCTGAGGGATCTTTCGGAATATTGCCGCACCGGCTCGACTGCGTTGCGGCACTTGCGCCAGGGATTTTAAGCTACGAAACGAAAGAGGACGGAACAGTGTACATCGCCGTCGACGAAGGCGTGTTGGTCAAAGCCGGCGCGGATGTGCTCGTCTCCGTCCGCCACGCCATCGGCGGAACGGATCTCAGCCATCTCCACGAAGCGGTGAAACATGAATTTCTGACGCTCGACGAACGAGAGCGGAAAGTGCGAACGGCCATCACCAAAATGGAAAGCGGATTTATCGGGCGGTTCGCGGAGTTTGAGCATGGACGATGAGCTCAGAAATCAACCAACCAAAGAGGAGCCCGCCTTCGTCCGCGAAGTGGCCGCAAAAGCTGCCCGCAAGCTCAGGGCGCAGCGCGAAGGAAAGCAAGGTGTCTGGTTTGGTCTCGGCATGTCGGGACTGATTGGTTGGTCCGTGGCGGTGCCGACGCTCCTTGGCGCGATGCTCGGGCTCTGGATGGACCGGCGTCATCCGGGAACCCATTCCTGGACGCTCATGCTGCTGGTCGTTGGGTTGGTCATCGGATGTGTTAATGCGTGGCACTGGGTGTCCCAACAGGACAAGGCCATGCAGGATGAACCGGAGGACAAACATGAGTGAATCGTTGACGGTCTACCCTAGCGCTGCTTGCTGGAGTCTTGCTCGGGATGATTTTTTTCGGGGGCCTTTGGTGGACGATTCAGAGGGGCATGTCCTCCAAACAGCCGGCCGTTTTGTTCTCCGGCAGCTTTCTGCTGAGAACATTCATCGTCCTTGCCGGCATCTATTACGTCTCGCATGGCGATTGGCGTAAATTGCTGGCCTGCATGCTTGGATTTCTTTTTGCGCGCATCTTGGTGACGAGGCTCACTCGCGTCCAAATTGAAAAGAAAACCAAGATTCTCGAAGAAGGTGGACTGTGAATCTCACTTCCGACCAACAGATTTTCTGGCAGCACGGCTTTGTCAAACTCAACGAAACGATCGTCACTACGTGGGCCATGATGATCGTGATGTCCTTGGGCTCGAAACTGATCACCCGCAAGCTTGCGACGGAAGGCACTATCTCGCGCTGGCAAGGCGCGCTGGAAATCATCGTGACTGGCATGGAGAAGCAAATCAAGGATGTGGGTCTGAGCCAGCCTGAAAAGTATCTCTCCTTCTTGGGGACGCTATTCCTGTTCGTCGCGACGGCCAGCCTCTGCACCGTGCTCCCCGGTTATAAGCCGCCGACGGGTTCACTCTCGACGACGGCGGCGCTGGCGCTTTGTGTGTTTGTTGCCGTACCCCTCTATGGCATCAGGGAGCAGGGGTTGGGAGGCTATCTTAAAACCTACATGAAGCCGACGTTTATTATGCTGCCGTTCAATATCATTAGCGAACTATCACGTACACTGGCGTTGGCCGTTCGCTTGTTCGGCAACATGATGAGCGGGGTGATGATTATTGGCATTCTGCTCACCATCACACCCTTCCTTTTTCCGATCGTCATGACGGCGCTCGGTCTGCTCACTGGCATGGTACAGGCCTATATCTTCAGCATTCTGGCCGCGGTTTACATTGCAGCCGCCACCCGCGCACCCAAATCGAAGACTGATCTTCATACCCAGCCCAACGTGAATCATTTGCAATCGTCAACATTCGAAGCAAAAAGGAGTCCTAATGGATAGCAACACTCTTGTCGCAATCGTTTCGATCGCCACCGCCGGCCTCACCACGGGCATTGGCTGCATGTGCCCCGCGCTCGGCGAGGGTCGGTCGGTCGCTACCGCGCTGACTGCACTGGCACAGCAACCCGATGCCTCGGCGACGATCACCCGGACTTTATTCGTTGGTCTGGCCATGATCGAGTCAACGGCTATTTACTGCTTCGTAGTCTCGATGATTATCATTTTCGCGAACCCTTTCTGGAATCACGTCATTGCTCAGACCGGGGTAAAGTGACCCATGCTCATTGACTGGTTCACCGTCGGGGCACAGGTAGTGAATTTCCTCATCCTGGTGTGGTTGATGAGGCACTTCCTTTACAAACCGATTCTCCACGCCATCGATGAGCGAGAGAAGCGAATCGCCACAGAACTTGCGAATGCCGACAAGAAAAAGACAGAAGCGCAAAAAGAGAGCGAGGAGTTCAAGCACAAAAATGAGGAGTTCGACCAGCAACGTGCCGCGCTGTTGAGCAAAGCGACGGACGACGCGCAAGCCGAACGTCAGCGGCTCCTCGGCGAAGCGCGGCAAGCCGCCGCGGCTTTGAGTTTAAAACGGCAGGAAATGTTGAGAAACGAAGAACTTAACTTGCGTCAAGCAATCAGCCGCCGGACCGAGCTGGAAGTATTTGCCATTGCGCGAAAGGCGCTTACAGATCTGGCTACGACGAGTTTGGAAGAACGGCTGGGAGAGGTGTTCACGCGCCGATTGCGAGAGATGGACGCCCACGCAAAAGCTGGCCTCGGTGAGGCTCTTAAGAGAGCCTCCGGACCTGCGCTCATACGCAGCGCGTTTGACCTGCCTGCGAAACAACGAGCGGTAATACAAAATGCGCTCAACGAAACTTTCTCGGCTGAAATTCACCTCCGGTTCGAGACCGCGCCCGACCTGATCAGCGGAATTGAACTCACCACGAATGGACAGAAGCTGGCGTGGAGCATCGCCGATTATCTGGCGTCGATGGAAAAAGGCGTCGATGAAGTCCTGAAAGAAAAGGACAAAGCTATAGCCAAAGCCGAGCCTAAACCTGAAGTCAAAGCTGAACCTGAAACAAAAATTGAACCTAAAGCTAAACCGGAAGCCAAAGCCGAGCCTAAGCCCGAAGAACCTAAACCCGAAACAAAGAGCCAATGAATATGGAACCGAAGAGCCTCCAGAACCTTTTCGATAGCGTGTTTGCTGGAATAAACCAAGTGCGCGAAACCTTCACGCCGCAGCTGACAACACGTGAAATCGGCAAGGTGACGAATGTCTCGACGGGTATCGCCACGGTTTCAGGCCTTCCCGGCGTGGGGTTTGAAGAGTTGGTGAAGTTTCCGGGCGATCTGCTGGGCATCGCATTCAACGTGGACGAGGAAGAAATCGGAGTCGTCCTCCTGGGCAGCTATCAGGATCTGCATGCTGGCGACGAAGTCGAGCGCACCGGGCGGGTCATGGACGTGGCGGTGGGAGACGGTTTGTTGGGCCGGGTGATCGACCCGTTGGGTAAACCGCTCGACGACAAAGGGCCACTTAACGCGGACCAGCGACTTCCGGTCGAGCGCCCGGCACCGCCTATCATGGACAGGGAGCCTGTCGTCGTACCTTTGCAGACCGGACTCAAGGTCATCGATGCGCTCATTCCAGTCGGGCGCGGCCAGCGCGAATTGATTCTCGGCGATCGACAGACGGGTAAGACGGCCATCGCGATCGACTGCATCTTGAACCAGCGCGGGAAAAATGTGATCTGTGTGTATTGCGCGATCGGCCAGCGCGCTTCCGCGGTCGCGAAAGTCGTGGCCAAGCTTGGGAAGGAAGGCGCGATGGATTATACCGTGGTGGTAGTCGTTGAAGGCAACGACGCTCCCGGTCTTGTCTATATCGCGCCCTACGCCGCCACCAGCATCGCGGAATATTTCATGGAAAAGGGGGATGATGTGCTGATCGTTTACGACGATCTTACGCATCACGCCCGTGCATATCGCGAGATTTCCCTCTTGCTCCGTCGCCCGCCGGGCCGTGAGGCATTCCCCGGCGACATCTTCTATATTCATTCGCGAATGCTGGAGCGGTCGACACATTTGACCAAGGAACGCGGGGGTGGGTCTCTCACGGCACTTCCCGTCATCGAAACGACCGCACAGGATATCTCTGCTTACATCCCAACCAATCTTATTTCCATTACAGACGGTCAGATCTACCTTTCGCCCACATTGTTCGAACTGGGAGTCCTTCCGGCAGTGGACGTCGGCAAGTCCGTTTCACGTGTAGGTGGAGCAGCACAGCGAGCCGCTTATCGCGCAGTTGCCGGACACCTCAAGCTCGCCTACTCGCAGTTTGAGGAATTGGAAACATTCGCCAAGTTTGGCACCCGTCTCGATGAATCCACCCGCAAGATCATCGATCATGGGCAGCGTATCCGTGCATGCCTCAAACAGCCAGAATCCCAGCCGGTGTCGATGATCGAGCAGATTACTGTGCTCCTCGCTTTGACGACAGGCCTCTTCGATCGGATACCGCTCGAAAAAGTGAAAGAATCCGAGCAGGCGCTGCAAAAAGCGGTGACGGAAATCCCGCCAGACCTCGCTCAGCGATTAACATCTGCCAAGGAATTGAGCGACGCCGACCGGAAGGCGGTTCTGGATATCGCCACCCGGGCGCTCGTTCCGTTCCAGCCCGCGCCTGTATCCAAACCCGAGTCTAGAGCTGAACCCAAGACCGACTCTGAGTCGGAACCCAAACACGCCGCCAAGGTTAAGCCATGAGCGGCAGTATGGAGAGTTTACGTCGAAAAATTGCAGGTGCCGGGGATTTAGAAGCCGTTGTCCGTTCGATGAAGGCCCTTGCGGCATCGAGCATTGGACAATATGAAAAGGCAGTCCAATCGCTCGATGAATACTATCGTACTGTGGAACTCGGACTGGCTGCGTGTCTCCGTCATGCTGGGCCGGTTTCATTCGCGGAGAACGAACGTTCGACGCATAAGGGACCCATCGGCGCAGTTCTCTTCGGTTCGGACCAGGGCCTCGTCGGCCGGTTTAACGAAGTGCTCGTGGAATTTGCCATGAGCACACTCAAGACGTTTCCGGGCAAAATAACGAAAATCTGGGCTGTAGGAGAGCGCACTCACGCGCTCATTGCGGACACCGGGCTGCCCCAAGCCGGCCTGTTATCCGTTCCAACCTCCGTCAACGCTATCACGCCCCTCGTCGGTCAGATCCTGATCGAAATCGAGGCGGCTCGAGAGCACGGCGATGTCGCGGAGGTCTATGTCTGCCATAACCACCCAAAATCGGGAGCCCTTTACGAGCCTGTCAGCAAACGCCTGCTTCCGCTGGACCGCATATGGCATGACAAGCTCATCGCAATGCCCTGGCCGACAAAAAGTTTGCCGGAGATCATCGAAGGCAGCACGTCACCGCTTCACGCTTTCATCCGGGGATACCTCTTTGTTGTACTGTTTCAAGCTTGCGCCGAATCACTTGCCAGTGAAAACGCTAGCCGCCTTGCGGCGATGCAACGGGCGGAAAAGAACATCGAAAACATTTCGGAAGAGCTAAACCGCACGCTGCACCGCATACGACAGGAATCCATCGACGAAGAGCTGTTCGACGTGGTCTCCGGCTTTGAAGCGCTGAGACGAAAGGGGCGTCAAGCTTAAATCGTCGTTATTGCAGCCACCATCGCCCTCCAAATGGCGGCCATTGGTCCCTAATTGACCAATAATGAACAGATTCCCGGTCCCCAACCGAAGATACTGTTTGAAAGCAGATGAAAATCCACTCAAAGGATTTCCGTGTGTCCGCCGGAAAACACGTCGACCTCGGCAAGTGGCCGACAAGTGTGAAGCCCTACTACAAGTCGAAAAAACGGTATAAAAAATTCTTGGAAGAACACGTACAGGCGCTGAGCTCGCTGCAACAACTCCATTACGCGTCCAACCGATATGCGTTGCTGCTGATTTTTCAAGGGATGGACTCTGCCGGCAAGGACGGCGCCATCCGGCACGTCATGTCTGGGGTCAATCCGGAAGGCTGCGACGTTTTCAGTTTCAAGCAGCCAAGCGCCGAGGAATTGGAACATGATTTTCTCTGGCGCACCACATGCAGGCTTCCGGAACGAGGGCGGATCGGCATCTTCAATCGTTCCTACTATGAGGAGGTGCTTGTCGTTCGCGTGCATCCGGAGATTCTCCGTGCCCAAGGACTTCCGGATGAATTGCTCGACGAGAAGACTATTTGGAAGGCAAGGTATCGTTCCATCGTGCACCTGGAAGACCATCTCCACCGTAACGGCACCCGCATCGTCAAGATCTTTCTCCATTTATCGAAGAACGAACAACGAAAGCGATTTCTCGAGCGTCTTGACGAGCCGGACAAGAACTGGAAATTCAGCCTCTCGGACATTCATGAGAGAAAGTACTGGAAGCATTACATGAAGGCGTATGAGGCTTGTCTGCACGCGACAAGCACCCGTCACGCACCCTGGTACGTCGTTCCCGCCGATGATAAGGAGAATGCCCGGCTGATTGTGTCCCAAATTGTCCTCGATGCCTTCGACGCATTTAAGATGGCATATCCGAGGACCACCGCGAAACGTCGAAGAGAATTGCAATCCATCCGCAAGCAGCTGGACAAAATAAGGGTCGAATTATGGTCTATTATCTGACAACTGCTGCCAGGAAAGTGGGTGCCCGATGACAACTTCTCGCTCGGACGCGCTGGTGCTCTTTGGCGTGACGGGCGATCTTGCCCACAAGATGATCTTTCCCGCGCTCTATGCGATGGCGAAACGAGGTGCCCTCAAGGTCCCGGTAATCGGCGTCGCCTTCCCGAAGTGGAGTCTTGCACGT
>CAVTYP010000015.1:0-273119 GCA_963738985.1 Candidatus Acidiferrales bacterium | reverse complement strand
GCCGCAACCTCGAAACGGAAAGGAACCGAAGCGCTTACACCCGCGAAACCATGGTGCCAGCCGGGCCCCCGGCACCATCCACGTCGATTCCCACGCTAGAATTTCGTAATGTTGGCTGCCGGTGGATTGGGATATTTCTTCAGAGTCTCTTTCTACTGCTCGACTGCTTTGAGTTCTGGGGCCCCGGACCAGGTTGGCGATAGGTGCGCCACCGCCCAGGACTTGCCCTTTGATGGCATCGTCCGCGAATGCTCGCTGAGCGAAGAGTAGCCCCGACACGAGTAAAGTAATCCACATCATTTTTGGCGTGTTCATCGGTCACCTCCGTCCTAACCTGAGCGGTTTTGGAAAGATCACCGACACGCTAAACGACTATTTGAGTGGAGTGATTTTCGGCTATTACGGTGGCGGCGCCCTCAGTCTGCTTTATCAACTTGGCGGCCCTCGGTCCGGTCAGCTTACGCTTCGATTGGAATTCTGATTTTCTATACTCCGTTGTTCGGCTAGGGAGAACGCGCTAGACTCGTGGGCCAACAACGAGATCATCGAAGTGCGCCAAATCTACGAGAGGGCCGATTTCTCGATAACCGTGCAGAAAGCAGCCGAAGGCTTCGAGAAGCTTTCGAATGCGGCTGCGGCAAAGACATAAGCGACATTCAGGCATGAGCGATACACACAAAGCGATTGAGGCCATGTGGAAGATCGAGTCCACGCGACTCATCGCAGGAATTGCCCGCGTTACCCGCGACATCGGCCTTGCGGAGGAACTCGCTCAGGATGCGCTGGTTGCAGCTCTCGAACGATGGCCGCACGAAGGTATCCCAGAAAAACCCGCCGCGTGGCTGATGACAGCGGCAAAGCGACGTGCCATCGACGCTCTGCGCCGTGGCCGCATGCTGGAACTAAAGCATGGAGAGATTGCGCGGGAACTCGAGTTTCAGCAGCAGCGGCTGGGTGAAGCAATGGATCAAGCTCTGGATCAGGTCATTGATGATGATGTTCTCCGCCTCATCTTTACCGCCTGCCACCCGGTGCTGACGCTCGAGGGGCGGGTTGCGCTGACCCTGCGCGTGGCCTGCGGTCTCACTACGGCCGAGATTGCCCGGTCTTTCCTGGTGCCCGAGAAGACTTTGGGCCAACGCATCTTTCGAGCCAAGAAAACGCTCTCCGAGGCCCACGTTCCCTTTGAGACTCCCCGCGGCGACGATTTGAGAGAGCGGCTTGAATCCGTACTGTCTGTGGTCTACCTGATCTTCAACGAGGGATACACCGCAACCTCTGGTGAGGAGTGGATGCGGGCAACACTGTGCGTGGAAGCCGTCCGCCTTGGCCGCAGGCTGGCAAAACTTCTTCCTGATGAGTCCGCGGTCCATGGCCTCCTCGCGCTCATGGAGTTGCAGGCTTCGCGCACCGCGGCGCGCCGCGGGCCAACCGGAGAAGCCATCCTCTTGTCCGAGCAGGACCGTTCTTTCTGGGACCACGCGCAGATTCGGCGAGGAATGGCTGCCCTAGCGCGCGCTCAGGATCTCGGTGGCGGCGCCCATACGTACGCCCTGCAGGCGGCGATCGCCGCGTGCCATGCACAAGCCAAGACTGCAGCGGAGACCGACTGGGAGCAGATTGTCCTCCACTATGACGCCCTGCTTCAGATCAGCCCATCTCCCATCGTGGTGCTCAACCGCGCGGTAGCCGTCGGAATGGCGCAAGGGCCTGCCGCCGGGCTCCATGCCCTGGATGCTCTCGCCGCTGAGCAAGCGCTGGCCAACTATCATCTGCTGCCCAGCGTCAGGGCAGATTTACTCACGAAGCTGGGGCGCTTTGCCGAAGCGCGCGAAGAGCTGCAACGCGCAATCGCAATGACGAACAACGCTCGGGAGCACGAATTGCTGTCGAGAAAACTAAAGCAAGCGATGTTTATGGATTGAGAAAAAAATCTTGGACCCTTTGTAGAATTCGGGGCAGGCCATTCGTCGACGTAATGAAGGCAGGTCAGACCGGCCCGCCCGAAGACCGAAACACGATAAAAGGAGGAGTTATGCCACACTATTTGGTTGCGGGAATTCTCCCCGCCAACTTCGACCCGTCCACAATGAGCGAAGAGACGGTACGCAATATCAACATGCTCAACGACGAGCTGGAGGCCGCCGGTGCCAGGCTTGTCGCTGCCGGCCTCAGCGCACCCAGTCAGGCGAAGTCGCTGCGCGCGCAGCCCAATGGCGAAGTCCTTATCACCGACGGCCCATATCTGGAAGCCAAGGAACACGTTGGCGGTTTTACGATACTGGAAGCCGCTGACATGGACGAGGCGCTGGCATGGGCGCGCAAGTCTGTAATCGCCTGCCGGACGCCGGTCGAGGTACGCGAGATCCCGTACAGCAACCTGCCGAAAGGCACGCCTCACCCATCGCGCCAGCGAAAGCCGTGAACGCCACTTCGCTATCCGCAGCGCCAACTTTGGTCTGCAGATTTAAGGACAATAACGTGAAGCGGATCATTGTGACAGGATTCATCGGCTGCGTGGCTTCAGCTGTTTGTTTGTTGATGCTCGCGGCACAAGCCGGCTGGGGAACCGCATCCTCGGCCAAGAGCGCTGGCGCCGGCGATGTTCTCGTCTGGAAGGGTCATACGTGGAACGTCACGACGGGCGGCATGGCTGGCGTAGCGAAAGGCGATCCCTCGAATGTATCCGTGGATCAAAATGGCTACCTGCATCTGAGAATCGTAAACCGCGCGGGAACCTACACGGCATCCGAATTGTTTTCGGCGGACAGGATTGGCTTCGGTACGTATCAATGGCAAATCGAAGGCCATGCCGACGACATGGACAAATCCACTGTCCTGGGACTTTTCCCTTATGGTCCAAAAGCGGGGATTGGGACGGACGCCGAGAACGAGATCGATATTGAGTTCTCGAAATGGAACAACACCTGTAATGGCTGCAACGCGGATTTCACGTTTTACCCGGCCACCGGAAATAAGCATTTGGGTCCCAAGGAAGACAATTTCAAAATCAGCCTGGGCGAAGGAACGCTAACCACGGCCCGTTTCGAATGGAGTTCGACGCGAATTGTTGCCACGATCATGAGCGGCCTGCAACCGATCGGGACGACGGCAAATGTTTTGCAAACCCTGACTTTCGCGCCAACCGACTACACCGCGCGAATCCCGCAAGTTCCATTGCCGCTGGGCATGAACTACTGGTGCTTCAAGACTATGCCTGCGACTGACCAGGAGATTGTGATTCGGGATTTTCAGTACGTGCCGGCGCCAGGGGCCTCAGGGAAGCTATAACCGGATTCCCGGATTCACGCTTCGGGTTGCCCCAAGCGGCCCAACGTCTGCGTGGGGTCGACGGCGAGCCATGCCACAGCGCCCAAAGCGCTGAGCGTTGCCGCAACGATGAAAGGATACGACCAGCCAAAATGTTCGGCGATGACGGGAGTGAGCAGAGCCGTCAGTCCGCCTCCCAGTTGCGCGCCCATATTCATGAACCCCGAGGCGGAACCAGCTCTGGGACCGGAAATATCGGCGGTGACGGACCAGTAGCTACTCTGGGCGAGGTACAGAGCGCCAGCGCCGCCGGCGAGCACCAGGCTAGCGATGCGTGGGCTGGCAGCTTGTGAACCGATGACCAGAAGAATGGCAGCGAGCGCGAGGGCAAAGACGGCAATGCCGCAACGTCCGGCGCGCTTGCCGTAAGCCTTGGTCAGCTTGTCGTTGATGACGCCGCCCAGCAGGCTGCACGCAACCATGGCCAGCGGGGGAAACGTGCTATAGAAGGCGCTGGCTTTCAGATCGAGGCCGCGAACTTTGGCGAGGTAGATATAGAACCAGCTGAAGAAAATCCACGCGACGTACCCGAAACAAAAATAACTCAGCGTAACCAGCCACACTTCCTTGCTGGAGAGAATCACGCGCCATGGGAGAAGACGGGCGTTGGCAGCGGGAGTCGCGGCCCTTCCCGCGCCGCGTCCAGTTTGGATGTAGAGCAGTTCGGCAGGTCGGACGCTGGGGTGGGTTTCCGGAGTATCGCGTGCGGCAAGAAACCAGACCAGGCCGACGAGCAAACCGATCAGGGCGCTGAGCCAGAAAGACCAGCGCCACCCGTAATGAACCATGATGTAAGTGACGATCGCTGGTGCCGAGCCTGCGCCAGCGCCCACGCCCGCGAAAATCACGCCATTGGCGATGCCGCGTTCCTGCGTGGGAATCCAGCGGGAAATAAACTGATTGGAGGCAGGAAAGATAATAGCCTCGCCCGCGCCCAGCAAGAAACGCACCGACACAAAAAGAAAAACAGCTCCGGCTATGGTTGGGGAGACTGCCGCGGTGAGCGCAGTAAAGATGCCCCACCAGATGACGCCAGCGGTGAGCACGATGCGCGGCCCGAGGCGATCCGCCAGCCAGCCTCCAAGAGTTTGAAACAGCGCATAGCCCCAAAGAAAGGAGCTGAAGACCCAGCCTAATTGAATGTGGGAAAGGTGATACTCCGAGGCAATGGAAGTGCCGGCGACTGAGATGTTGACGCGGTCCAGAAACGACACGGCGCTGAGAATGAATAGCCAGAAAACGAGGTACCAGCGGACGTGGCCGCGCCCCGCTTGTTCAGACATAGCGACACCGGGTGTCGGAATCTGGCCCGCTGCACGTCATGCAGCGTGGGCTTTCAGCACATCGTAAAGTTTATCCGCCAGGATGTTTTCTTCGCCGGGTTGCAGCATGAAGGAATTCAGCGAGAGCGCGCCAGTTCTCTCCCCAGCGGAAACGACGATCGAAGGACTTCCCTTCCGCAACGCCGCGCTGGCCTCGCCAGGAGTGATCTTGATTTGTTGCGGATCCCACTTAATTTCCATGTGCGGAACGTGGTTGGCCATATCCGGAACGAAGTAGCTGGTTGTCACGGAAGGCAGGCCAATCAGCTTGCTGGAAATCAATTCCAGGCGGCGCTGCCATTCCTTGTTCAAGGCTTCGTGGTCTTCGTTCAAATAGCATTCGAGGGCTTTGACCATGCCGACGATTTCTTCCTTGCCGACTTTTTGGCTGCGGCCGATGGTGTCCTCGTGAGGACTATTGTTGAGGAGCGCGTAGGCGACCAGATCTTTGCGACCAAGTAGCAGGCCGGCACACTGCGGACCGCGCATGGCTTTGCCGCCGCTGAACGCGATCAGGTCGTAGCCCATGTTGGCATAGTCCCACAGATGCGAGACGGGAGGCGTGTCGGCCGCCGCGTCGATGAACGTCGGGATTCCGTTTTCCTTGGCGAGCTTGACCCACTCATCCACCTTGATCTGGCCTTCCTCATTCGCGAAATTCGAAAAATGCATCATTGCGGTTTTTGGATTGACGGCTTTGCGCAAATCTTCGCGCGTCTCAATGACGATCAGCTTCGCGCCGGTGTTGCGCAGTTGATGATCGAAAGGATTGCGGTGAGACTTCTGGATGATGACTTCCGACTTCATCCCGGTGAGGTCCGGAATCTGTTCGATGAACTTCGGATTGTCTCCGGTGAGAATGCCGGCAAGTCCGGACTGCATGGCTGCGGCCGCGCCGGATGTAACGATGGCGGAATAGTTCGCAGGGAGCTTCAACATCTGTGCGATGCGCTTGCCCGCGGCGACTTCGAGGTCGGGGATGCTGACAAAGTGCTGCCCAGCCAGCGCCATCACGGCATCCACTTCCGGGCGCATCAGCGAGCCGCCCAGAACGGTCATAGTTCCCTGGCCGTTGATGACCGTAGTGACGCCGAGTTCTTCGTAAACATTTCCCGTGGAACCAAAGCCGGTAATCTTTGCGTCGGGCGACGATGGCGAGCGCGGAGAGGAGAACACCCTTCGGGAATTCAACAGGCTGCCCGTCAAAACACCCAGGCTGCCCACGAAGGATCGGCGAGTCCATTTCAAGTTGAGTCCCATGCGTGTTCTCCTTTTCTCCCGGCTTTGTTACTTCACAACCGCGGCGGTGCAATTGATTTCGACCAGCGACTTACCGGGAAGCGCAGCAACGGCGACGGTGGTGCGTGCAGGACCGCCCTTCGGGAAATAAGTCTTGAAAACGTTGTTCATGCCATCGTAGTAGTCGATATTGGCGAGATATACGGTGAGTTGCAGGATGCTGTCCATGGTGCCGCCGGCCGTGGTGACCAGGGTCTTAACGTTTTCCATCACTTTTTTGGTGTGCGTTTCGATGTCCATTGGGAATTCGCTGGAATCGTGAGAATGCGCGCCTTGCCCCGCGATGTAAATCACGCCGTTGTGAATGATCAGCGGGGTGATGAAACCCGTGCCGGCGGGTTTGCCGTCGTAGTCGAGTTTCTTCACACCACTGGGCGCCTGCGCGACTGCCGGCTTGGAATTGGAAAGCAAACCTACGGCGCCGACACCTGTGAACAGTGAGGCGAGCCGAGCGGCGAAGCTCCTGCGAGACGTAACATTGGAAGACATAGCTTTCTCCTTTAATTAAAGTGAACGAAACTGATTCGCACCACAAAATAAAAATCGCGCAAAACCGAAACCACTTCCTCGCCCTGGCGGTTCAGAGCCGGCCAAATTTCTTCACCGCTTCCTCGATGGATTTCAGTTTCTCGATGTACGCGTACATGGAGTGTTCCTTGAAATCCATTTCCTGGGCAACGGCCAGAACCTTTTGCGCGTCCGCGCGGGGCACCACAACAACGCCATCCTGATCGGCGGTGATAATGTCGGCGGCCTTCACCTCGACGCCGTCGCAAACCACGGGAATGTTAGCGCCGGCAAAACGATAGTGATGGATTGAGGTGGAAGGAACGATTCCCAGCGAATAAACGGGAAAGCCGATTTTCTTCAGGTAGGCAACATCGCGCACGCCGCCATCAATCACGGCACCCGCGTACTCGCGCGAATACATGGCGGTGCCCATGAGTCCGCCCATCCCTGCGATGTCGACGCCGTCTTCGACGACCATTACATAAACGGAATCCTTGGTGCCTTGATCGATGGCAGTCAGCATGCCGTTAAGCGCGTTGGGATCATCATTGGCCTCCTTTTTCAGGAGTACGGTGACCGCGAAGCCAGCAAATTTTGTGGCAAACAGCGGACGCATACGGTGCGACATATACATTTTGCGACCTGTGATTTGCTCCAGTGCATCGGAGACGGACGCAACCTCCACGTGACGAAAGGCCTCCAGCAAAGCCGCGGTGTTATCAGCAGGGGGCGCTTGTGGGCGAGACCGCGCGAAGGGATTCACGGTGAACGCCAGGACGCCGAGCACGAGCAAAGCCAGAACGAGCATTGCCTTGCGGGCGGTGCCGCGGATGGCGATAGACAGCAACCGGCTCATAGTTCCTCCAAATTGCAACCGCAGTGGACTTTACCACCAGAAAGAGTGACAGGAAATACCTTGAAACGATTTAATTGTGAAAAACCATGTGATGCGAAAAGTATTTGCCACTTACAATGCGAACCTGCGCGCACCAGGCTCGCCATTCACACTAGCTCTTCAGCGCCGCCTGAAGAACTTCGTGTAACTTCTCGCCGACGATCGCGTCTTCACCCGGCTGCAGCATCCACACTCCGACGATGATGGTATTCGGACCGCCGGGCAAGCCAGCGCTGGCCGGAGCGCCGCCGGTGCCAGGGTTCAGTTCGATGCGCGGAGTTCCCTGGCGCAATTTCTCGGCAACATCGGTGGCCGAAATGGCGAAGCGGTTCTGGTCGTAGGTGATCAACAGATGTGGGACGTGATTAGCAATCGGCGGAATGAATGTTCTCGCCTCGACGGTGGGAAGTGTTTTCACGCGAGCGGCAACCACGTCGGCGCGCTTCTGGAATTCGGCTTCGAGTGCGGCGTCATCCTGGCTGAGGAACCAGTCCACGGCGGCCACTAACCCAACCACTTCTTCCTTGGCCACTTTCATGCCGCGACCGATAGTGTTGGAGTTGGGCGAATTGTTCAACTTGGCGGCTTCGATTAGATCCTTGCGGCCCAGCAGCAGTCCGGTGCATTGCGGGCCACGAAGGCCTTTGCCGCCGGAAAAAGTGACCAGATCGAAACCCATCTGCGTGTAGTTCCAGAGATTTGAGATCGGCGGCACATCAGCGGCGGCATCGTTGAAGCAGGGGATATTGTGTTTGTGGGCGACGCGGATCCAGTCTTCGCGAGAAATCTTGCCACCCTCGGCGGCGTTGAAGAAAAGAGTCATCACGGTTTTATCCGTGAAGGCGCGCTCGTATTCGTCCATGGTTTCCACTTCCACGTAGCGCGTGCCGCAATTGCGGATGGCATGGTCGTAGTCATAGCGATGCGCCTTCTGAACGATGACCTCATTTTTCAGGCCGGTCATGTCCGTGGGGATATTCAGGATGGCGGCTTTATTGCCGAGCGTGATGCAAGCAGCGGTTCCGAGAGTGAGAGAAGCGGCAGCGCCGGCCGTGACAAGAGCTCCTCCGCATTTCAACCGTTTGGCTAGATATTCGCCCGCGGCATCACGCAGTTCTAAAATGTTAACGGGCTGGCGAGAAGCCAAAGCAATAGCGGCCTGCACTTCGTCGGGCATCGTTGAAGCGGAGAATACAGTATAGGTGCCGGCAGCGTTGATAAACGGAGCGACTCCGAGTTTTTGATAGTAGTCGACACCCTGCACGGCAGGCGAGGCGGAAGCCGGTTCGGATGCACGCAGAATGGGCGAGGCGCAGGCGCTAACGGCCCCTGCCAGCACGCCGCAGCCACCTTTGTGCAAAAGTTTTCGACGAGAGATTTTTTCGGGCATTGAAGCCTCCTCAAATTCTAGAGCGAAAAGAACCGACCTGAAGGTCGGCCAGTACAAAAATTATCGGCGCGAATCAGTGGCGCGGAAAATCGTCGGCAGAGGAAGGCTTGTCGTCACCCATGACCGGCGAAGTGAAATACTGTGGTCGCGCCTTTTCCCACTGCACCATGCTGAGGCCAGAGGGATCGTAAACGATGCGTCCGGCGCGCACGGTCATGCGGCCAACGATGCGCACATCTCCATCCATGCGGGCCCAACCGCAATCGATGTAGCCGAATTTGCCGTGAAGTTCCTCCAGCACGGCGATATCGGCTTCCTTGCCAATGGAGAGCGTGCCCAGTTCGGGGCGGTGAATTTCGTTCGCGGGGTTCACCGTCGAGCGTTTGACAAGGTCGTTCAGCGGTACACCCATCGCGCGAAATTTGGACATGACGTTGCTGAAACTGAGAATAGTGTAATTGCCCGTATGCAAATCCGTAGAAATCGAATCGGGAATGAAACCCTGCTTCACTGCTGGCACCGCATTGCGGAACCAGAAGCTTCCGCCGCCGTGACCTACGTCGAAGAACACGCCGCGGCTGTGTGCTTCGGCCAGGATGGGATTGAGCTTGCCGTCGGGAAGCAGGATCGGGAATTGCTGCGCGAACACGTGGGTATGAATGTCGCCCGGGCGAGCCTTCTTCAAAATCAGGTCGGCGTAGGTGCGGTCTGGACGCGGCCAGAAATCGTACATGACGGGGCGATCCGTGGCTTGCGCGCAAGCGATGGCATTATCGACCGCGGCCCATGGAGTGTGCTCGCCGTCCCAGGGCGCGTCGGTCCAGTAATGCGCGGTTTTTATACCCACGATAATGTCGGGATATTTCTTGATCGTGTCAACGCAGCGCTTGACGTCCATTTCGTAAACGCTCTGCTCCAACCCACCGCTCATGCCATTAGCAACGATGTTCAGAAAAGCCAGGACACGCACCCTGGCGTGATCGATGACGCCTTCCTTTTCCTGCAGGAAGGTTTCAGCCCCGGCAGTTCCCGCGTCGACAATTGTGGTTACGCCGGATTGCAGCGCTAGATCAGCGGGAATGCCCAGCGGGCCCTCATGAGCACGGGACTCCGGGTCAAACCAGTTCAGTGGCGCCCCGCCGACTCCGATGTGGTAGTGGATGTCGATGAGACCTGGGGTGACATAGAGACCAGAGACGTCGACAACTTTTCCGGCAGAGGCGGCCGGAATATCTTTCTCAACCGCTGCGATCTTTCCGCCGGAGACGGCTACATCCATCGCTGCATCGATGTGGTTGGCCGGATCGATTACATGCCCGCCTTTCAGGACGAGATCATAGCGAGGCGATGGAGTTTGCGCTTTGGCGCCAGGGAGGAAGGCCAGAAGAGAGAGTAGCGCGCCGATGTGAATTCCCTTTCCAGAACAATTCATACAGGGTCCTTTCCAGTTTCGTGCATCGCGGAGTTAAGAGTGCACATTCGCTGACAAACCTGTTTCTCGCCAGCAGTGAATATCCGCTATTGAAACGAATCAATGAGAGTCTACTCAGTCTGAGAGAAGTTGTCACCCACTCGTATCAGAGCGCAATTGAGAGTAAGCTGGTGAGTCACATGGGTCACAAAGAAATCGCGTCGCCGGTTCCGACCAAGCAACGAGGTGCCAGCTAGCATGGGAATGGATCGCAGAACATTCGTAAAGCGGACGTGCATCGGAAGCGCGGGACTGCTCGTCGGCGGTTTGCCGGCGCTTGGCAGCGACGAAGTACTGCTGCCAGTGGCCCCGCCGATCGATGTGCACGAAGCGCCGCTCGCCAAAAAATCCCCCTTGGGCATGCCAGGACTTTATCCGGGACGCGTGGTGGAAATCACGGACCAGCGATCCATCGTAGGAAATCGAGTTTCGCAACCTATCGTGCACGACATGTTGGAACGCGGGCTGAAAGAGCTGACCGGTGAGGCATCCTCGCAGGCGGCAATGGCGAAATTCATCGAGCCGAAAGATGTGGTGGGGATCAAGATCAATCCCTCGGGCGCGCCAGCGTGCTGCTCGTCGCCGGAGCTGATCAGAGAAATTATCAGCACGGTGCGATCGGTGGGAGTACCGGCGCGAAATATCGTGGTGTACGACCGCTTCGGGGATGAAATGGACCAGGGCAGCTATCACGCGGTGCTGCCGCCCGGAATCCGCGTGGTCAACGTACAGGACGGATTGCTGGACGCTTCGGGCTACGACGCCAACGTGTATTGCCAGGTGAGTTTTTTTGGGGAATGGGAAACGCGCTCGTATATGGCCAGTGTAGTGGCAAACGGCTTGGACAAAATCATCAATGTGCCGACATTGAAGGATCACTCCGCATCGGGAGTGACGGGCTGCCTGAAAAACGTCGCTTACGGAACATTCAATAATGTGGCGAGGTCGCATGTCGCTCCTTATACGTTCACAAACCCCCTCATCGGTGTGCTATGCACCATCGAACCGCTGCGCTCCAAGGTCGTGCTGAACATCATGGATGGCATGCGCATGGTGTGGCACGGTGGCCCGCTCACGCAGAATCAGGAATTCATTTATCCGTCTGGGCTGCTGTTTGTCGGCACGGACCCCGTGGCCATGGACACGATTGAATTGGCAGCCATCGACAAAAAGCGCCTGGAACACGGCGCGCCATCTGTATGGGAGCATAACCCCGCCAGCATCACCACGGATGGCCGTGAATTTTATGAAAATGCCAGCAAGAACCTGTTCTACCGGCAGCCGGCCCACATTGCGGCTGCAGGAAAATTGGGACTGGGAGTATCTGACGTAAAGCAGATTGATCATCGGAGACTGCAGATCAGCTAATGGAAATGTCCAACAAATCCTCTGTACCAGATGTGCCAGCGGTTTCAGAAAACGATTGGGTAACCCTGCTGAAAGATAATTCCCGATGCGGAGGGCACGGCGCTGTGGCTTTGCCGTCTCCCGGGAAGGCGCGCTGGCAAATGCGCGTCGGCAGTTCGATTCGCACGGCGCCTGTGCTTCGCGGAGGAACGCTGTATGTGACTTCGACGGGAGGTCACCTGCACGCGATCGAGACGGACAGCGGACGCTTGATATGGAAATTCAAGGCTGGCAAACCGATCTATTCCACTCCTTCGTTGAATGGTTCTAACGTGCTGTTTGGATGCGACGATGGCAAAGTGTACGCGGTGAATGGTGAAACTGGCGCAAAAGTTTGGGAGGCCGCGACCGAAGGACAAGTGTGGACCTCGCCCGTGGTGCGCCAGGGAATCGTGTTTTTCGGCAGCGCCGATGGGCACATGTACGCTGCAGAAGCCCAAACGGGAAAGCTACGTTGGAAACAAGAACTTGGCGGACGAGTCTATTCCACGGCCTATGCTGCCGAAAAGAAGATTTATGTGGGCTGCGGCGACGGGCACGTGCACTGCCTGGACTCGGCGACGGGCAAGATTCTGTGGAGCTCGCTGACGGGAAATGGCATTGATTCATCGCCAGCGTTGGTGGGCGATACGTTGCTGATCGGGTCGCTGGATTTTTACGTGTACGCCTTGGACGCAAGCAATGGAGCGGTGCGCTGGAAATATGAAACGGGCCTGGGAGTTTCTTCTTCGCCAGCCGTGTCCGGAGAGGTTGCCATCGTCGGGAGTAAGGACGGGTATCTGTACGCGCTGGAAGTCGCCAGCGGCAAACTTCGCTGGAAGACGCGCGCCAGCCAGGTAATTACGGCGCCTGCATTGGTTAGCGATTCAGCGATTTACCTTCAGTCGGGTGGAGTGCATGCGCTGGACCCCGCCACGGGGAACACGTTGTGGCGAGCCGGCCTGGCCTCCGGAGTTCAGAATGTCCCGGTGATTGAGGGACGTAGGATGTACCTGACGAGCAACGAAGGCGAAGTGTATGCACTGGAATAAAGCGCTCGCCTTTGCATTGCTGGCTTGGGTTCCACTGCTGATCGCAACCGCTCCAGATACCAAGACCCCACTTCTACACAAAACAAAGTACATCATGGGCACGGTGTACGAGATCGCGGTGTACGACAACCAACCGCAACGCGCTTCGCAAGCAATCGACAAAGCCTTCGCCGAGATTGTGCGGCTGGACGCGGTGCTCAGCAACTATAAGCCCGACAGCGATCTAAGTCGGCTCAACCGAGACGCGCACTATCGAGCGGTAAAGGTTCCCCTGGATTTGTACCGCGTCATTGAAGAATCCGCGCAATATTCCAAAGTATCCGACGGAAAATTCGATATCACCGTGGCGCCGCTGGTGGATTTGTGGAAAGCAGCGCTGCGTGGCGACCGCATCCCGACGGAAGCAGAGCAGCAGAAGCTCCGGGCATGCGTGGGGTACGAAAAGATCGAGCTGATTCCGCCCGACCAGGTGGAATTCCATTCACCGTGCATGAGAATCGACGTGGGCTCGATCGGAAAAGGGTATGCCGTGGACCGTGCGGTGGACATTCTGCGGGCCAACGGGATCGTGAACGCGCTGGTGGATGCGGGGCAAAGCACGATTTACGGAATGGGCGCGCCGCCGGGACAAGGCGCATGGGAAGTGCACTTGCGGGATCCATCCAATCGTGTCGATCCACAAGTGAGGCTCAGCGAAAACAGCGTGTCGACGTCGGAACAAACGCCGGCGAGCCTGCTGGGAGTCGAGACCGCAGGACACATCATCGATCCGGAAAACGGCAAACCGCTGGAGACGAAATACGCGTTGAGCATTGTGGCAAAAACGGGAACCGCTTCGGATGCGTTGTCGACCACGCTTCTGCTGCTGGGTCCGGCGAAAGGCAAGCCGATCGTGAAATCCATCTCGGATGCGGCGGCGATTTGGATTTCCGCGCAAGGCGAAACGGAAATGGCAACGACGGGGCCGCAAATTCGCCTGGGCGACAAGTCGCAACAACACGCAGCGACGGCGGAAGGCCGAAAGTGAAGAGTGTGGCGTGTAAGTCCAAGGGAAAACCGATGAGGATTTGCAGACAGATTGCGTGTGCGTTGCTTCTTGTGGCTGTAGCGGTACCGGCGAGCTTGGCCAAGGTTTATGTGAGGTGGACTCAGAGAGCGGTGCCAGCCGCAACGGTATTGGGCGTGAGCGACCTGGTAATTCCGTGGGACACCGAGGCGAAGGGATTGCTGGCGGCGGCCAAAAAACAGGGATATCACGTTTTCTTGGAAGTAAAGTTGGAGGAAGCGCCGGCAGCGGCGGAAGCGGCGACAACTGAGGGGATCGCGGGAATTGTCCTGAAGGGTGAAGCTACTGAAGCCAATCGACTGGAAGAACGCGCCAGCAAGCTGCGATCGACTTATCCAAAGCTGAAGATTCTGATTCTCGACCCTGGAGGGAGGCAGCCACAACTGCGCGGCTGGCTGGTATTCAAGAAGGATGGAATTCTGCAAGTGTCGAGCCCGACCTCACAGCCGTGGTTGGATGCGAATCTGGCAATGATCCGGCACGAACGCGCATTTCAACTCGAGCAAGCGCCGCTTTACACATTTTCGTGGGACCTGAGCGATGAAGTGGTAAAGGAGCAGGGACCGAGCGCGGTGGACTATTCCCTGGCGGTGGCGGAAGCCGGAGCGTTTCACGCTGATTTGCTTTTGGAACTGCATCCGCGCCAAGAGAAGGGCCTGGCGAGCGGCGATAAAGATACCGTGGCAATCTGGAACGAAGTGAAACGAAACATCTCATTCTATGACCGCGGCAATCCGGCAACGAAGGAGTCGGCCGCTCGCGTTGCGGTACTCACCAATGACTATGACTCGTCGTATGAAGCGCTCAACCTCATGGCGCGCCACAATATTCCCTACCGCGTGCTGCATTCTGCGGACGTGAAGGCGCACGACCTGGAAGAATTCGACGTTCTGATTGCCTTCGCCGCCCCGAGTAAAGAACTGACGGCGGACATCAATAATTTCGCGCAGCAGGGTGGAGTTGCTGTGCTGGTGAATGTGCCGGGCAGCTACCCCTGGAATTCGCCGGGCGCGAGCACTGCCGTACCCGCAAAAACCAGCGCGCATTCCACCACGTACCTGGTGGGGAAAGGCCGCGTAATTGAGTTGGGTGAAGCGGTCACAGATCCAGAAACGTTTGCGCGAGACGTGCGGCGGTTGATGGTGAAGGAACGATTTCCCGTTAGCCTGTGGAATTCACTGACCACACTGGTAACGGCATATCCGGGAGAGAAGCCCGGCGAAGTGATCGTCGAGTTGATCAATTACGAAGAGGAACCCACGCAGGTCCAGGTGCAGGTGAGGGGAAATTTCGGCAACGCGACGGCTGAGACCGCGGAACGCGGCTGCTGTCAGTCCCTGAAAGTCGCGCAGGTGGATGGGTTCACGGAATTCGTGGTGCCCGACGTATTTATCGGCGCGCGTGTGCACCTGCAAGGTCCGGCAAGTGGCTCAGCGCCTGTAGAGACGAAAGCTAAACCCTGACGACCGCCCGGTCGTTCTTGCGAACGGCTACGCAACCTAATCCAGCGCGTAGAGATTGCCATCGGTGCTGCCAACGTAGATCACATCCTTCACGACGACCGGCGACGAGAGAATCGAACCGACGCTGAGCAATTTGCCGACCGCAATCACCATGTCGTCATAAAAGTTTTGCGGCATGATTGCCCCGAAATTCAACGTTCCATCCGGATTCTGGATTGCCGGCAGCGCCTGCTTCGAGGTCTCGTTCTGAAAGACCCAGACCGCCTTTTGCGTTTTCAGATCCACTGCAGTGAACTTTCCATCGAGTGTCCCGAAATAGAGCATGCCATTCGCAATCGCGATGGAAGCGAAAACCGGGAATTTGGTATCCAGAGAGAACACCTCCGCGCCTGTCTTGGCATCGACGGCGTGCAGCAAACCGGGTAGCGAGGTCCCAAAGAAGACCTTCCCCTCGTACACAGCGGCCGAATTGTTTACCCAGGAGCCCTTGGTTGAGTACAACCACTTTTGCTTGCCGGTCTTTGCGTCCACTGCGTAAACATTCGAATCGCGACAACCGAGATACACGGTTCCGTCGGCGACCGCCGGTGACGCCTGAATGCCCACGTGATTGTGAATCTCCGCATCGTCGCCAGTCTTGAATCGCCACAGTTCTTTACCGCTGGTGGCATCCAGCGCATACAGATACGTGTCCCAACTGCCGATATAAAGCGTGCCGCCGGAAATCGCGGGCGACGAGTGCACCACATCGCCGGTCTTGAACTTCCATTTCAAGATTCCCGACGCAGCGTCCAAGGCATACACGTTGCCGTCGCCGCTTCCGAAATACACGCCGCCGTTCCACACCGCAGGAGACGAAAGAAAATAATCCCAGGGATCCGGCATCGTTTCGCCAGCGGGCAGCAAGCCGTGAAGATGTCGGCCCGCATAGCGGCGTTCGCCTCCGGTTTCGAATTTCCATTTCAACTGGCCAGTTGCCGCGTCCAGTGCATAGAATTTGCCGTCATAGCTTCCGAAATAGACAATTCCCCCCGCGATCGCGGCGGAAGACACCACCGGACCCTCGGTAGCAAACTTCCACTTAAGCGCGCCGGTTTGCTGATCGACGGCGTAGAAGTTCTTGTCCGTGCTGCCCACATAAACCAAACCACTCTCAATAGCGACAGAAGAAATCACGCGCCCGCTGGTTTGAAATTTCCATTTGATGCCTGAGAACTTCGGAACACCTGCGGCGCTATAGACGCCGGTGTGCTCCAGATTTGCTCGAAACATTGGGGCGTCCTGGGACAGTGTGGGCAGAGGCAGGAGCAGAAGCGCAACAGAAGCCAAAATTGTTTTCATATCATGAATGTAGCATGCAGGTTTCGTGACCCTCGTCACAGGCACACCGCGTCCTAAACGCAGCGCTGTCGTTTATGCCAGCCTCGCTCTCGCAAACGTGTACTTGCCTCGGACGCCCGAGACTCACGAATAAGGTATCCTCTCTCCCGTCCGCTGGACGATCGTGGGCCTTTGAGTTTTCCGGGGCACTTATACCGATGGACCCGAAACCTGCTTCCCTTCTCCGCTGGCTGTTTGACCCGTGGCGTGGCGCGTCCGACAGCCTTGTTCCTCGATGGATATTCCTGCGCGCGCTCGGATTGATCTATTTCTCTGCATTTTTCTCGCTGCTATTCCAGATTCGCGGGCTAATCGGACCGGCGGGCATTCTCCCTGCACGTGAATATCTGCAAGCGGTCGCGAATACCGCCGGGCACGCCCGCTACTGGTACGCGCCAACGCTACTGTGGCTCAACACCAGTTCCCACATGCTGATGGGGTTGTGCTGGGTGGGCCTGATCGCGTCCCTGCTGTTGACGCTCAACATTTGGCCTCGCGGGATGCTGGCGATCTGCTGGGTATGCTTCCTGTCGTTTGTGAGCGCAGCCGGAGAATTTTCTGGGTATCAATCCGACGGAATGCTGTTGGAAGCGGGATTCATTTCGTTGTTTTTTGCGCCGCCGGGTTGGCGCCCGGGATTGGGACGCTTGCACCCCTCGATACGTGCGAGCGTGTACCTTTTGCGCTGGGAATGGTTCCGGATTTATTTCGAATCGGGCGTAGCGAAAATTGTTAGCGGCGATCCGCAGTGGCGGCACTTCACGGCGATGGACGAGTATTACCAGAACGGGCCGCTGCCAACCTGGATTGGCTGGTACGTGCAACATTTTCCCCACTGGTTCCACTCAGCATCGGCATTCGGCACGCTCGCGCTGGAGTTGGCGTTGGTGTGGATGCTTTTCCTGCCACGGCGATGGCGCATCGTCTGTTTCTTTATCGTGACACCGTGGCAACTGGGAATCATTCTGACAGCGAACTACACATTTCTGAATTATCTTGTCTTGATGCTGGGGTTCTTGTTGCTCGACGACCGCTTCCTGGCACAGTTTTTGCCGCAGCGTTGGAATGAACGCCTGCTCGGCGGGAGGAAGACTGAAGCTTCGGCGCCAGGCGCAGCTCCGTTCGACTCGCGATCAATTCTTCAGACGGCGCCGACGCCAACAGCGTCCGCATCGCTGAGCAAAGTCGGCGACAAGCGTGAATGCCCAACGCGGCTGCGGGCCCAGTTTGGCGTTCTCAAAATTGCGCTGACCGCGGTGATATTTGCATGGCTCGTCTACGCCTCTACCGTTCAAATGATCTGGATGATCTTCCGCGGATTTCCTCTGCCAACGACTCCCGTGGTCGCGCTGGAACCGTTCCGTATCGCCGATCGTTATGGATTGTTCGCGGTGATGACCCGCGGGCGCTGGGAAATCGAGTTTCAGGGCTCAGCGGATGGAAAAACCTGGGTGCCTTACCCATTTCGCTTCAAGCCACAGGATCCCAGCAAGGCTCCGGGCATTTACGCCCCGTATCAACCGCGATTCGATTGGAATTTGTGGTTCGCGTCGCTCGGAGACTGGCGGTCTGATTCGATTGTCACGCGAACCGAAGAGCGTCTGCTGGCGGGCGACAAGGATGTTCTGTCGCTGTTTGCCTCCAATCCATTCCCAAACGAACCGCCGCGCCAAGTGCGTGCCGTTCTCTGGCAATATTGGTTCACCACTCCGGAGGAAAAACGAACCCAGGGTACCTGGTGGCGCCGCCAACTGCTTGGGTTATATGCTCCGACATTGGAACGCGAAGCGGACGGAAAGATTGCTGTTATCGAGTGGCCTACGGAGTTAGCGCCGCGGCAGTGAGCGCGTAGACCAACGCACAAAGGCAGAAACACAAAATGAACCGCAATGCTTGCGTCATCGGTGCCGGCCCCAACGGTCTCGCTGCAGCAATCGTGCTGGCTGAGCGCGGCGTAAAGGTCCAGGTTTTCGAAGCGGAATCGGAACCCGGCGGCGCCGCCAGAACGCTGGAATTGACGCTGCCCGGCTTTCTCCACGACTTTGGATCGGCGGTATATCCATTCGCTGCCGGCTCGCCATTCTTTTCCTCGCTGCCATTGGCGAAGCACGGATTGGAATGGATTCACTCACCATGCCCACTCGCGCATCCTTTCGATGACGGCACAGCGATCACATTGGAGCGGGATCTCGGGGCCACCGAATCGTCGCTTCGCGAGGATGGCAAAACCTGGCGGCGGCTGATACGCCCGTTCGCGGAGCACTGGCCCGAATTGTCGTCCGAAGTGCTACGACCGATTCACGTGCTAACGCGGCACCCGTGGTTGCTTGCACGCTTCGGAATGGTGGCGTTCCCTTCCGCGAAAACGCTGTGGCGCATTTTGTTTCGCAACGAACGCACGAAAGCACTTTTTGCGGGCCTCGCGGCGCACTCATTTCTGAGTCTGGATGAACCGTTGAGCGCTGCGTTCGGAGTGATGTTGGGAGCCGCGGCGCATGCAGTGGGATGGCCAATTCCTCGCGGCGGAGCTCGGTCCCTGACACAAGCATTGTGCGGACATCTGACGGGGCTTGGAGTCGAGATCAAGACGTCAACCCGCGTCGATAAACTGGACGCGTTGCCAAAATACGACGCTACATTGTGCGACGTTTCGCCGTTTCAACTGGTGCGCCTGGCCACCAGCCTGTTGTCGACGCGTTATACGTTGCGTCTTGCAAAGTATCGCTATGGTCCGGCGGCTTTCAAAGCTGATTACGCACTGCGGTGCCCGATTCCCTGGAAAGCTTCAGAGTGCTCGCGCGCGGCCACCGTGCATCTGGGTGGAAGCGCCAAGGAAATTGCCGATTCCGAGGCAACGATGCGCGGCGGACGGCATTCAGAGCGGCCCTTCGTGCTGCTGGCTCAGCCAAGCCTGTTCGACTCCACGCGCGCTCCCGCAGGGCAGCACACCGCTTGGGCGTACTGCCACGTGCCCAATGGATCTCAATTCGACATGCTGGAAACCATGGAAGCGCAAATCGAACGCTTCGCTCCCGGTTTCCGCGATTGCGTCCTGGCGCGAAATGTTTTTTCTCCCGCGAAACTGCAAAACATGGATGCGAATCTCATCGGAGGAGATATTTCCGGAGGCTCGATGGACGTCAAACAGTTTTTGTTTCGACCCACCTGGCGTCACTATGCCACATCAGCACGCGACATTTACCTGTGCTCGGCATCGACTCCGCCGGGCGGAGGAGTGCACGGCATGTGTGGATATCACGCGGCCCGCATGGCGCTGTCGCGCATGAGAATGTAGGACCGGCTCGGCATTGATTTGTAACCAGGATTGGTTGACTATATCTGCCCTATGAGCGAAGCAACGTACAAGCGAATTTTGTTTGGCGCGGCGATCCCTTTATTTGCCACACTGGCTGGTTCACGGGCGTGGGCGCAGGGTTCGGGGAATGTGGATTGGCCGAACTATGGCAACGACGCGGGCGGAATGCGTTATTCCCCTCTCATGCAAATCAATCGAGAGAACGTTGCGAACCTGAAGGTGGCCTGGACATTTCACACCGGCGATATTTCCGATGGCAGCCAGGGCCGACGAAGAAGCGGGTTTGAAAACACGCCGATTCTGGTGGACGGCACTCTGTATGTCACCACGCCATTTAACCGCGTGATTGCATTGGATCCGGAAACGGGAAAGGAGCGCTGGGCGTACGATCCCAAAATCGATCAGACCTGGAAGTCGGGTGACGGACTGATCAATCGCGGCGTTGCGACGTGGTTGGATGCAAAGCAAGCGGCGGGGCAACCATGCCATCGACGGATTTACGAAGCCACGATTGATGCGCGACTGATCGCGTTGGACGCTGCGACGGGAATCGCTTGCGCAGACTTTGGGACTGGCGGCCAAGTGAGCTTGCATGACGTCCCAGGATTTCGCGCCGGTTTTTACCACCTGACTTCGCCTCCCACGGTAATCGACGACATCGTCGTGGTGGGTTCGGCGATCGATGACAACGGCCGCGTGGACATGCCCAGCGGCGTTGTGCGTGCGTTCGACGCGCGTTCGGGAAAACGACTTTGGAGTTGGGATCCAATTCCAGCAAATACTGCAGGCGTCGCAGGAAATGGTCCTAACGGACAAACAAAACAATGGAACACCGGAGCAGCGAACGCATGGTCGATCATGGCAACGGATCCCGAGCGTGGACTGATCTTGGTTCCAACTGGCAGCGCGAGTCCTGACTATTACGGCGGGCTGCGGCTTGGCGATGACAAATGGGCCGACTCCGTAGTAGCTCTCGACGCCAAAACTGGCAAAGTGGCGTGGGGATTCCAGTTGGTGCATCACAATCTGTGGGACTACGACACGGCTTCGCCTCCCCTTCTGACCACGCTGGAACATGACGGCAAGAAAATTCCGGTAGTCATCCAAGGGAATAAGAGCGCGTTTGTTTATGTGCTGAATCGCGTCACGGGCGCGCCCGTATTCCCTGTGGAAGAGCGCGCTGTTCCGCAGAGCGATGTGCCGGGCGAAGCCACTTCTCCCACACAGCCGTTCCCGGTGGCGCCGCCGGCGCTGGCTCCGCAACACGTTTCCGCGGACGATGCATGGGGATTGGATGCCGAAGACCGCGAGGCCTGCCGCAAGGAAATCGCAGCGCTTCGCAACGAAGGAATTTTTACGCCGCCTGCCGTGCGTGGCTCTTTGGCGATTCCCGGAAATATCGGCGGGATGACGTGGAGCGGGTATGCGTTCGATCCTCAGAACAGCACCCTCTTGGTGACCACGAACAATTTTCCGACCAAGGTACGCGTGATCCCGCGAGACCAGTTTGACGAGGCGCGGAAAAGCGAGGAAAAAGGCGAATACACTTCTCAAGAAGGCGCGCCGTACGGGATGTTCCGGCGGCCGCTGCTGTCGCCAAAGCACCGCTTGCCCTGTGTACCGCCGCCGTGGGGCATGTTGAGCGCCGTGGACATGGTGAAAGGCACGATCCGCTGGCAAGTTCCGCTTGGATCGTTCGCGCCGGGGAAAGTGCCCGACGGCGTAATCAATCTGGGAGGACCGATCGTTACTGCGGGAGGATTGGTGTTTGTGGCCGGCACGATTGATCCGTATTTTCGCGCCTTCGACGTGAACACGGGCAAGGAGCTGTGGAAGGCGCAATTGCCAACCAGCGCCCACGCTACGCCGATGACGTATCGCGCGAATGGCAAGCAGTATGTTGTGATCGCGGCTGGCGGCCATCCGCATATCGACGAAGAAAAGCAGGATGATGCGGTGGTGGCGTTCACGCTGCCGTAGAAAAAGTGGCCAGTGGCCGGCGGCCAGCGAGCGGCAAACCCAAACGCAGCCAAGATTCAGAAGCTTCCCCTTGACAGTCTAGGAGAATCGGTTTATACCTTCCTAGAACATCTAGGAGAGGTATCCCTTGGACAAGCAACTGGAACTTCTGCAAGGCACACTCGACATGCTGATCCTGAAGGCCGTTTCCCTCGGCCCTCTGCACGGATACGGAATTCTGCTGCGCATTCAGCAAATCTCGAAAGATCGCCTGGAAATACAACAGGGATCGTTGTACCCGGCGCTCTATCGCCTGGAACATCAGGGCTGGATCAACAGCGAGTGGGGCGAATCCGAAAATAAGCGCAAGGCCAAGTTTTACCAGCTCACCGCAGCGGGCAAGCGCAGGCTGCACACCGAAACCGAAAACTGGAACCGCATGGCGGATGTGATTGCGGGAATATTGGGGACCAAGCCGGAGGAAGTATGAGGCTTGCGGGCCAGATTCGTTCGTGGATACGCGCGGTGCTGGGGCGCACCCGGATGGAAAGCGAGATGGATGCGGAGTTGCGCTTTCACATGGAGGCGTACGCAGAAGATCTGCAGCGCAAGGGCATGGCCCGCGAGGAAGCGATGCGGCACGCGCGTATTGAGTTTGGCGGGGTGGAGCGCACTAAAGAAGAATGCCGCGACGCGCGGGGCATAAGCTTCGCGGAAACATTGCTGCAGGATTTGCGGTACGGAGCGCGGGCGTTACAGAAAAGTCCGGGCTTTACGGCGATCGCGGTGCTTACGCTGGCACTCGGGATTGGCGCGAACACGGCCATTTTCAGCGTAGTGAACGCGATTTTGCTGCATCCGCTGGCATACAAGGACGCCGACCGGCTTGTAACGATACTGAATGACCCGACCGCACCGGTTTCCGTGGCCAACTACGTTGACTGGCGACAGCAAAGCCGCTCGTTTGAAGGCATGGGGGCGGCGGAATACTGGTCGCCGAATCTGACTGGCGTCGATCAACCCGAAAACATTCGCGGCCACAAAATTACCTATGACCTCTTCCCGTTGCTGGGCGCGCAGCCACTGCTCGGTCGGCTATTCACCGAGCAGGACGACCGTCCGGGTTCGGAGCACGAAGTCATTTTGAGCTACCGGCTGTGGCAGCGCCGATTCTCTGAGGATCGCAACGTAATTGGAAAAATAATTCGCCTGAACGGCGACCCATACAGCATTGTCGGCGTGATGCCACGAGACTTTCAATTTGCACCTTTCTGGGCAACGCACGCGGAGTTATGGGTACCAATCGCATTTGGCGACCGGGTTCACAATCGAGCAGGAAACAGTTTGCGCGTGTTTGGCAGGCTGAAGCCGGGCGCAACGCTGGCGCAGGCTCGTGCAGAAATAGCCACGATTACCGCTCGCCTTGAAAAACAGTACCCGGGAACGAATCAGAATGTGGTCGTGACTCCGCTGAAGGAGCAAGTTGTCGGTAAGGTGGAAGCGCCGCTCCTGGTTTTGCTGGGCGCAGTGGGATTTGTGCTGCTGATGGCCTGCGCCAACGTAGCTCACATGCTTTTGGCCCGCGCGGCCTCGCGCCAGAAAGAAATTGCCGTGCGAGCTGCTCTGGGAGCGGGCCGCACCCGCGTAATCCGGCAATTCCTGACCGAGAACTTGCTGCTGGCGGGAATGGGCGGAGCGCTTGGCCTGTTGCTGGCGTTCTGGGGAACGCGCGCGTTAGTGGCGCTAAGTCCGGGAAGCATTCCTCGCGTGGAAACAGTCACATTCGATGGTTGGGTGGTGCTGTTTTTGTTCGCCATTACTGGTCTGACTAGCATCGGATTCGGATTGGCTCCGGCGCTGCAGGCTTCTGCGGTAAATCTGAGCGACACGCTGAAAGAAACGGGCCGTGGCAGCAGCGATGGGATGCAACGCAACCGTCTGCGGAGTTTTCTGGTGGCATCAGAATTTGCGCTTGCGTTGGTGCTGTTGATCGGCGCCGGATTGATGGTGCGCAGTTTCTTCGCTCTGCAGTCAGTGGACCCAGGGTTCAATCCTCACACTGTTCTATCGCTGGTTGTGTCTGTGGCGGGTTCGAACGAGGCCGCGCCGGGCAACCGAGAGATTTTTTACCGTCAACTGATCGAGCGCGTCCGCGCCCTTCCAGGAGTGGAGTCGGCGGCGGGAATCAATCACCTGCCGTTGGCTGGAGATTTGTGGGGTTGGCCGTTTGTAATTGAAGGGCGACCCAAACCGCGGCCGGGAGATTCGCCTGGCGGCGTCTACCGAATAGCGACACCGGGATATTTCGCGACCATGCGTATACCGCTGCTGCGCGGGCGAGATATCGCCGAGGCGGACACAAAAACCTCCCCCGGAGTCGTAGTGATCAACGACAAAGCGGCGCACAGCTTCTGGCCCGGGGAAGATCCCATCGGCAAGCGCATCTCCTTTGACGCGGACACTAGCGACACGCCTACTTGGTTGACGATCATTGGAGTCGTCAAAGACGTTAAGCAGGGCGATTGGGCCGCCAAACCTGACGAGGAGGTCTATCTCGCTGCCTTCCAAAACGCGCAGTTCCTGGGAGCGCCCGAGTCTCACAGTTCCTACATCACCCTGGTGGCGAGGACCACGGGCGATCCCGCAGTACTTACGCAGGCGTTGAAGGAAACGGTGTGGTCCTTCGATCGCAATTTGCCGATTTCGCAAGTAGTGACGATGGATGCGGTGGTAGCGGACGCCAACGCCCAGCCACGCTTTGAGATGCTGTTGCTCGGGATATTTGCGGCCGTGGCATTGCTACTGGCGGCGGTGGGAATTTATGGTGTGATGAGCTATGCGGTTTCGCGGCGCACGCACGAGATCGGCATTCGCGTTTCGCTGGGAGCCAACCCCGCCGACGTGGTGTTGCTGGTGGTGCGTCAAGGAATGGCGTTGGCGCTGATCGGCTCCGTGGCGGGAATTGCCGGTGCGCTGGGTTTGTCGAGGCTGATGAAAACGCTGCTGTATGGAGTGAAGCCCATCGACCCACTGGTCTTTGGCGGCGTGACAATTTTGCTGCTGCTGGTGGCAATGGCGGCCAGTTACCTTCCCGCGCGGCGGGCGATGCGCGTGGATCCGATGATCGCGCTGCGGCACGAATAGCGAAGTGGTCGACTAGATGTGCTGGCTGATGGACAGAATATTGCCATCGGGATCCTTGAACCACGCCACCTTATCGCCGCTCGGCGCGGTCCAAATACCGAGTTCGCGATCCTGAACGAACGGAAATTTCTCGGTTGCCACCCCTCGGTCCTGCAGCCAGCGTGCGACAGAGGCTATGTCATTCACTTCCCAACCGAGGATCGTTGCTTGCAACGGCGTAAACTCCGGTAGTTTTACGATGCGAATCATGTGCCCGCCCACCCTCACCACCAGGGCAAACTGATCGAGGCTTACAAAATCGAAACCTAACTTTCCCGCATAAAAAACGCGGGCCCGCTCATAGTCTTTCGTGGGAACAAATCCAACCAATTTCGCGGAATCCAGCATGGTGCCCTCCTCAAAGCTGCGTTGCGGGTAATAGATAACACTTGCACAGTCGGGATTTCTCTCGCTACTGTGACAAGGAATGTCGCACAGGTGCCACAGCATACTGTCTGCCCGGAACGGCCAGCGCCGCGCCGAAATGGCCACTGTGTCTGCCGACTTTGCACCTGGACATTTGATCCCGGAACATTCTCATCCCGAAGCCCAATTTCTATTTGCCTCCGAAGGGGTGATGACGCTCAGCACGAAACAAGGCGTCTGGGTGGTACCGCCACTGCGCGCGATGTGGATTCCGGCGGAAACGTTCCATTCCGTGGCGATGTCTGGGCGTGTGTGCATGAGGACCCTTTACCTGCATCCAAAACTAGTCCGTTCGCTGCCCGAAAAGTGCTTTGTGATGAACGTGACCTCGCTATTGAAGGAACTGGCGCTGCACGCGTGCCGAGTGGGCAGACTTCACAAGCGAGCGGCAGCTGAAAGACGACTGATCGAAATGATTGTCGAGCAGTTGAAGGTCGTGGAATCTGTTCCGCTGCAATTACCCCGTCCTTCCGATCCGCGGGCTCAGCGAGTGGTGGAGAGATTGATCGAGAGTCCCGGAGACCGTCGAAAGCTGGAAAAGTTGTGCCGTGAATGCGGGGCAAGTAAGCGAACCATTCAGCGGCTTTTTCGTGAAGAAACTAAAATGACCTTCAGCAAGTGGCGACAGCGGCTTCGTCTGCTACATGCCATGCAACGACTTGCTTTAGGAGAAAAGGTGACCTCCGCTGCGTTGGACGCCGGTTACAACAGCACCAGCGCGTTCATCTCCATGTTCCGCAAACAGCTCGGAACAACGCCGGCGCGTTATCTGGAAAACGAGTCGCACTAATCTTCGGGCTAAAGCTTGCATAACAGTCACCGCTGCATCGAAGAATGACCACACCCTGCGCCTCTGAATTCTGTCTTAAATGTAGCGCTGGGTTTTGTCCCAGCCGTTCGATCCACAAGCAGACGTCAATCCTCTACCACCAAGTTGTTCCCCGGGAGCGTTTCCGATTGGAAAATTTTTGTAGCAAGCAGACCTAACTTTCCCTATCATAAGACGTCTATGTACTGAGAGGTCTGGGTATGGCCAAAGCCGAATCACTGCAAGGCTCAATCGATCTTCTGGTCCTCAAAATCCTGTCACGGCGTTCACGCCTGCACGGATACGCCATCATGACCGCGATTCAGAACATTTCCGGCGAGGTGCTGCGCGTGGAAGAGGGATCGCTTTACCCCGCGCTGCACCGCATGGAGGAAGCGCGTTGGATCCGCGCCGAATGGGTTACTAAGGAAAACGGGCGGCGAACGCGAATCTATGAATTGACAGCGTCGGGGAAAAAGCAACTCGGCGAAGAAGAGTCTCGCTGGCAATCAGTAGCAGCCGCGATCAATCGAGTGCTGAGGGAGGCGTGAGATGTCGTTCTGGACGCGGGTAGCGAATGTATTTCGAGGCGAGCAACTGAATCGGGAGATCGATGAGGAACTCGAGGGGCATTTAGAAGAAGCGATGGCCTCGGGGCGCGATACGGAAGAAGCGCGAAGGTCGCTCGGTTCGCCCCTGCGTCATCGCGAAGAAAGCCGCGACGCTCGAATTCTGACATGGCTTGATTCCCTGTTGGCCGACGCTCGCTTCGGCTGGCGTCAATTGAAGAAAAATAAAATCACCTCGGCCGCCGCGATTCTTTCACTGGCACTGGCGATTGGCGCGTGCACCGCGGCATTCCGGCTGATCGATGCGTTGCTGCTGCGGCCGCTGCCCGTGGTTGGAGTTGACCGGCTGTATGTTGTGGCGCGACACGGACTAAGCATGGACGGCGAGCCAGGAGTATTCGATGGCATGGAGTATCCGCTGTTTCAACGAATGAGGGCGGCGGTAAAAGATCACGCCGAGTTGATCGCTCTGTCACATACCTCCCGTGTGGATTTGACGTACGGGACTGACGAGGAGATGGAGAAGGCTCAACTGCAATATGTTTCCGGGTCGATGTTCGGCGCGTTCGGCCTGCGGCCAGCGACAGGTCGGCTGCTGGCTGCCGGCGACGACGAAACGCCCGGCGCGCATCCGTACGCGGTGCTTTCTTACGACTACTGGAAGAGCCGATTCGGGCAGGATCCAAACGTCGTTGGACACACATTCCGCCTGGGCGACACAGCCTACGAAATCGTGGGAGTCGTCGAGAAGCCATTCACAGGCATTGAGCCCGGAACGGTGACCGATATTTTTGTTCCGACGATGATGGATGCGCGTGTCAGCCAGCCAGGTTGGAGTTGGATTCGAATACTCGCACAGCTTAACCCAGGCGCGGCAACTGAACCTGTGAGGCAGCAACTGCAAGAAAACTTCCGGGCCTTTCAAGAGGAACAGGCAAGCAACATGGCGGGAATACCGAAAGCAAGACTCGCGAACTTCCTCAACCAGAAGATTGTGCTTGATCCCGCCATTGCGGGCGTCTCAGAGATGCAGAGAGACAATCGTCCCGGACTGCTGACACTGGGCGCCGTGGTGTCCCTGGTGCTCCTGATTACGTGCGCAAACATCGCGAACCTTATGGGCGCGCAGGCCGCGGCACGCTCGCGAGAAATGGCACTAAGAGTATCCATCGGCGCGGGACGGTGGCGTCTGGTGCAACTGGTGCTCGCGGAAAGCGCATGGATCGGATCGCTGGCCATCGCGATCGGTGGATTATTCGCGTCTTGGGCAGCCCCGTTTGTGGTCAGCAGGATCAATCCGCCGGATGATCCAGCGCGCATTTCCCTTCCCGCAGACTGGCGGGTGATTGGTTTCGCCATTGGGCTGACGCTTGCCGTGACGTTTTTGTTCGCATTGATTCCGGCCCTTCGCGCTTCTGCAGTTAAACCGGCAAGCGCGCTCCGGGGCGGCGACAACCCTCATGCAAAACGCAGGCTTATGCATTTGTTGGTCGCTGCGCAGGTGGCGTTCTGTTTTTTGGTGCTGTTTGTCACCGGCATGTTTGTGGCCACCTTCGAGCGATTGTCTCATCGGCCCACTGGCTTTTCCGCCGAGCGGCTCCTGACTCTGTCTACGGTAACGAAGAGTCCACAGCAACCCGCGTCCTGGGATCAGGTTGCTGCCGGACTGCGCAGCGTGCCGGAGGTTGAGGACGTAGCGTTTTCAGGGTGGCCACTTCTGTACGGCAATATGTCCAACGTTTCCATCTCGCTCAATGGAGCGCACCCAGGCCCGGTTTTAGTTCACTTCTTGCCGGTATCTACTGGGTGGTCCGAAATCATGAAAATTCCTTTCGTTGAGGGCAGAGATTTCCGCGCGGGCGAGACCCACCCAAGTGTAGCGATCGTAAACGAGTCCTTCGCAAAAGCGTATTTGGACGGCGAAGATCCTTTGGGGAAATCATTCACCCTGAAAGGTAACCCCGTCCCTATTCGCATCGTGGGCGTACTCCGCGATGCGCACTATCAAAATATGCGCGAGGCAATCTCTCCCACTGTCTATTTTCCCTTCCACTCAGCTGACGCGAGCGGGACCTTGGAACCGAAAAGTTTTGGCACCTTCATTGTGAGAACGGCAAGCGCCAATCCGCTGGCTCTCGCGCAAACTCTGCGGCGAGCGGTGCTGCGGGCGCGGCCCGGATTCCGCGTCGACGACATCCGCACGCAGCGGGAAATTAACAATGCGCACACCGTGCGCGAGAGGCTGCTGGCGATGCTGGCGACGTTCTTCGCAAGCGTGGCGCTTCTGCTCGCAGGCATTGGGTTGTACGGAGTGCTGCACTATTCGGTCGTGCAGCGCCAGAAGGAGATTGGCATTCGCATGGCGGTAGGAGCTCAGGGTACTAACATCGCGCGACTGGTGACTCTGGAAGTTTTCGCCATGGTGATGGCCGGCGCACTGGCTGGACTGGCGTTGGGGATGGTGAGCGTCAGATATATCGAATCACTCTTCTATCAGGTAAAAGCAACGGACGTAAGCATGCTGGCATTTCCATCGCTTGCAATTCTAGGCGCGGCGCTGCTGGCCGCTGCTGTGCCGGTCGTTCGAGCGGTGCGAATCGATCCGGCAACCACGTTGCGCGCCGAATAGAAGTCCGCGCGGAGGTGAGCATGTCGCTATGGACGCGAATGACCAATGTGTTTCGAGAAGCGCGGGTTAATCGAGAGATCGATGAGGAACTCGAGTCGCACGTTGCGGAAGCGGCGGCTTCGGGACGCGATGAGGAAGAAGCGCGAAGGGCGCTCGGCTCGCCGCTTCGTCATCGCGAAGAAAGCCGCGACGCGCGAATCGTGACGTGGCTCGGTTCGTTGCGCGCTGATGCAGTGTTTGGATGGCGGCAACTGAAGAAGACCAAAGTGACCTCGGCCGCAGCGATTCTGTCACTGGCACTGGCGATTGGCGCGTGCACCGCGGCGTTTCGCCTGATTGATGCGTTGCTGCTACGGCCCCTGCCGGTGGCAGGAACGGAGCGACTGTATCTTCCCTATCGTTCAGGAATCGGATGGGACGGCAAACCCGAAACGTTTGACGGATGGGCGTATCCCGCGTTTCAGCGAATGCGCAACGTGGTGGAAGAGCAGGCCGAACTGCTCGCGATTTCGTATGGCGAGCGGGTGGATCTGACCTACAAGTCCGACCAGGAAATGGAAAAGGCTCAATTGCAATACGTTTCGGGAGCAACATTCGGAACGCTCGGACTGCGACCGAAAATCGGGCGCTTGTTGATGGAAAGCGACGACGTGACGCCCGGTGCGCACCCCTACGCGGTTTTGTCGCATGACTATTGGGCAACCCGATTTGGCCAGGATCCAAACGTTGTGGGTCAGACATTTCGCATGGGCAATCAGATCTACGAAATCGTCGGCGTAGCCCAGAAACCTTTTACTGGAACAGAACCCGGCGTCATGACCGACATTTTTGTGCCCACCATGATGCACCCGGCCGCGACTCGATCGGACTCAACGTGGATTCGAATTTTCGCGCTGATGAAACCCGGCGCAAACGTGGAGCAAGTTCGCGCGATGTTGTTTGCAACCTCGCAGGCGTTTGAGGCGGAGAGGGCCAAGGGCTTCAAGGGAATGAGCCAGCAGGCCATCGATAATTACGTGAACCAGGCCGTGATCCTGGAAAAGTCGCCGACGGGCTCCTCTGGCTTTCAAACGGACAATCGAGCTTCGCTCGCGGCTCTAGGCGTGTTGGTGGGACTGGTGCTGCTGATTGCGTGCGCCAACGTCGCTAATTTGATGACCGCGCAGGCCGCGGCTCGCGCCCGCGAAATGGCGCTGCGAATTTCCATTGGTGCGGGGCGATGGAGATTGGTGCAACTGGTACTCGTTGAGAGTGCATGGATCGCATTACTGGCAGCAGCGATCGGATGGCTATTTGCCTGGTGGGCCGCGCCATTCGTCGTTGGCATGATCGGTTCGCCCACTGATCCGGCGCGGATTCCGCTTCCAGTCGACTGTCGGTTGATGGTGTTCGGTCTGGCGCTCACCCTGGTAGTTACGTTTCTGTTTGCGCTGATTCCCGCGCTGCGCGTCTCGGCAATCAAGCCAGCCAGCGCACTGAAGGGTGGCGAAGACCCGCATTCGCGTCGTCGATTGATGCACGCGCTGGTGGCCGCGCAGGTGGCGTTCTGTTTTCTGGTCTTGTTCGTCGCAGGCCTCTTCGTGACGACATTCCAACGATTAGCGCACCAAGCCACCGGATTTTCCGCGGAACGATTGCTGATCCTCGACACTGTGGCGCAGCATCCACAGGCGCCCGAAGTATGGGATCAAGTGGCCGAGCAGTTGCAAGCTATGCCCGGCGTGGAACGCGTGGCGCTGGCAGATCGCGCATTGCTCGGTGGGTACGCCTCCAACGACTACATCGCAGTGAACGGTGGCCCACCCATCGAGGTGCTGGCATTTTTCCTGCGGGTTTCGCCGGGATGGGTGGATGAAATGAAGATTCCCTTCGTGGAGGGGAGGGATTTTCTTCCAAACGAGACGTCGCCGGGCGCGGCAATCGTGAACGAGACGTTCGCGAAGACCTACTTCCAAGGCGAAAATCCGGTGGGAAAGACATTTGAACGCGCAAGCGATGAGGGACCACGCTATCAGTTTCGGATTGTCGGACTGGTGCGCGACGCACGCTATCGCAGCATGCGCGAAGCAATTTTGCCAACGGCGTACACTCCGCTGCATGCCCGCGGAAACGACACCGCGCTGTATCCGATCGCGAACGCCAGCATCGTCGTGCGCACCCTTGGCCAGAATCCTTTACAACCCGCAGCCATGCTGCGCCAGGAAGTACCGCGCCTACGCCCGGAATTTCGTGTGAGCCGGATTCGCACCCAACAGGAGATTAACGATTCGCAGACCGTGCGAGAGCGTTTGCTGGCGATGCTTGCAGGCTTCTTCTCGGTGGTTGCGCTGTTGCTTGCGGGAGTGGGACTGTATGGCGTGCTGCACTATTCCGTGCTGCAGCGGCGCCGCGAAATCGGAATTCGCATCGCGGTGGGCGCGCAAGGCCAGAACATCGCGGGACTAGTGACTGCGGAAGTGTTCGAGATGGTCGCGGTGGGAGCGGTCGCAGGGGTAGCGCTAGGCATGATCAGCGTGCGTTATCTCGAATCGCTGTTTTACCAGGTGAAAGCGACTGACGTCAGCATCCTGACGTTTCCAGCGCTGTCTATTCTAGCGGCGGTGCTGCTGGCAGCGGCCATCCCGGTGATACGCGCGATACGCATCGATCCGGCAGCGATGTTGAGGGCGGAGTAAAAAAAGCAACGAAGCAATCAGATAACGAACCAAGGTTTCTGAAGAATCTCGCGGCAGAGCTTGACCGCACTTCGCCCTGAGTGTAACCTCGCGTCAACTTCCTGCATTCGTCCCACAACTGAAGGAGGACGCGAATGGTCTCTCTCCCTGCGCTTTGGCTCCCCATCCTGCTATCCGCAATTATCGTATTCGTGGCCAGCTCCATCATGCACATGCTGCTTCCTTACCACCGAAGTGACTACCGCCAGCTGCCTGAAGAAGACAAGCTGCTCACGGCATTGCGCGGCGTGGCCCTGACACGAGGGCTGTACGTGTTTCCTTACTGCACCCACAAAGACATGAAGTCACCGGCGATCGTCGAAAAATACAAACAAGGACCCGTTGGCATGATGACTGTGTTTCCCAGCGGCCCGCCGGTCATGGCGAAATTTCTGGGGCTGTGGTTTGTGTATTGCCTGATCATCGGCTTCTTCGTGGCCTATCTGACGGCACACACCGTGGCACCGGGAGCTACCTATCGCGCGGTCTTTCGTGTGGCCGGTACCACGGCTTTTATGGCTTACGGTCTGGCAAACCTGAGCAACAGCATCTGGAAAGGTCAGCCCTGGTCGATGACTGTAAAAGAAGTAATCGACGGACTTATCTTCGCCTTGCTGACGGCTGGAACTTTCGGCTGGCTCTGGCCGCGCTAATCAACACTAAACAGGAATTGCGACGGGCTTGCCCTACCTAATCTCAATGGGCCCCATCTACGGACGGCGTGTCGTTCTGCGATTTGTTGAGGATCGCAAATCCCAAACCAAGCGGTAGCCAAGCGTCGGCCATTTCAGGTATTTCTAAATGCATGCGCGGAGCCGACGGCGGAAGATTGTGGAAGAAGTAGAAGATCGCGTAAGTCGAAGCCATGAGCAGAAAGTAGACTCCCCAAACCTGTACCATATGTGCGGCCATCCCTCGCGGAAGATCGCGAAAATAGATGAAGCCCCACAAAACTAGCGTTGCGCCGACACTCACGAACCACAAGTTGGTTGCAAGCTCATAAGCGAAAGGGATCAGTAGTCGGTTCTGTAATGGCGAAGATACGGCATACGAGAAGACCGTCAAAAGAACCAGGATCGCCACCGAATATCGAGGCAAGAGCTTCCGATGCTTGGCGGGAAGCACGCTATGGCACAGTTCGATCACGACCAGATACACCACAACCGTCAGAATCACGTCGGAGATGTAGTAAGTGATCATGTATTGTTCCCCTGAAAAGCCGAACCACCCGAGCACAACGACGCGGGCGAGCGAGGTAACAATGCTGAGGATCAGATACGTAGTCAGTAAAGGAAAGCGGCGAGATACGCCTAGTCTCCAACTCACAGCCGCGACATAACCCGCGACCACCGTCGCGCCGATCCAGACCAAATACTGTGGAAGCTGAACCATTCCGTTTCACGCATTCCTGTGCCGGCTAAGCTAGTTTGGCACGTTTGACCGCGCGCAGGATGTGCCGTTGTGTCTGAAGTGATAGGTCAGACATCCGGGTGCCGGTTCCATGTTGTGGCCACCGACACCAGAAAGAAAACCGCGATGCACAGGTTAGTGAAACCACCAACGAGAATGGCGCCGAGCGGCGCGGGCATCCGGTCAGCAAGCGGCGAGAGCAACATCAGCACCGCGGGACTTGCGACCACCGTCCACCGCGGATAGTAGGTTTTGCGCAGAAGCACCAGGCCGAACAACAGCACGGCTCCAAGATAGCCCGGAATGGCGCTGACATTATACGCGAGCGTCCAATAGGATTTCGTGGCCGCCAGTAAATCGGAACAGGGGGCGCCTTGGCCATAACAGTATTTCAGAGCAAGGCCCTTGGCCGTCCACAGCGTATGCACCGCGCTTCCCGCCACCATGAGCACCGAAAACAGGCCGAGGACGCTTCGCCCGAGAGTCTCGTACGACGGCCAAATGTTCAGATAGACGTGCCAGAAACCAACGATACACAAACACGCGGCAAATGGTCCTACCAGTCCGCCGGCGAACAGTCGCTCTGCAGACGCATGCACCACCGTCGCCGTCATGCCTTCGGCGAAGTTCGAGCCCGAGCCGAGGTGCCCGTAGAAGAGCATGTCTCCGACGAAGAATAGCAATGCGCCCGCCAGTCCGCTTAACCCGGCGAGTCGGCGTGCGCGGTCGTTCGATTCCCATCTCATGTAAGCACCCGAACCGATCGCGAAGGAAATGAGCAAGCAAGAGCTTTTAACGAGCGCTCCTCGTACCTCTAACTTCATTTCCTGGAGCTCACCCGTTCGCGAATAAAGATTTCCCAGTTGGCCGGCGCCCACTTAACGCCACGCTACGGAGTTCCGGCCCTCGGTCCTTCCTGGTAAAGACCAATCAGGTTGCCTGCAGGGTCGCGGAACGACGCAATCCACGGGGCATCGCCAGGGGAATCGTGGGCGGGCTTTGCGACGACCACGCCGCCATGCGCTGTCACCCGCGCGAGAGTCGCATCGATATTGTCGACCCAAATGTAGATGAGCAGCCCGGGCTCGCGCGCAATTTCTCGGCCGGTGACCCATGCGCCGCTGACATTTCCGGTGGCGTCATCGAAACTCGGGCGCGCCGTGTCGCGATGACGAACGTTCCAGCCGAACACATTTTCGTAGAACGCAACAGACTGTTGAATGTCGACCGCGGGAATCTCCAGGTAACAGATACGCGGGCGGCGCAGCAACGCAAGCCCGAACGCAGGTTGTGCAATGCTGGCGCCCCACTCATCAGGGCTGACGTCGCGCGCGTGCCGCGAGAACAGCCAGTGGTGGCCATCCAGATCCACAACTCCGTACTGCCGCTCGCCGTATTCCGTAACGTGCAGGTCCTCAACGATTTTGGCGCCCGCCGCCTTCGACTTCTGATAGTGCGAATCGACATCGTCAACGAACACCGTAAGGCTTTGCGTGCCGTAGCCCAGTTTCGCCGGGCTGCTGGTGACGGGCTTGGCCTGTTTCACCATGATCCACGCATTGCCGAGGTGCATTTGCGCACCGCTGACCGGCTCTCCGTATCGATAGTGTTCGATGAAACCAAATGTTTTGCCCAGCCACGCGATGGCCGCGGCGAGTTCCTGATACTCGACGTGCGGCAGAATGGTGTCAGGCGGCACAGAGCGATTCTCAATCATGGCATTTCCTTGCTGTCAGTGCGGACGCGCGGTTAGCGCTCCTGCATAACCGGCATAGGATACACCCTGGCGAAAACGCCGCGCCAGGCTCAAGGCTGGGGCGAGAAAACGAAAACCGACATGGCGCCGTCAGCGCTCGTAGGGACGATAACGTTGCGCGTTGTCGGATCGTAGCCCATGGTTTTCGCCCCTTTCAGTGTGCTGATCTCCTGCGTCAAGGAATATTGATCCGGAGAATCCTGGTGAAACACGAATACCTTGCCGTCGCCGGTCGAAAGATACACAAGACGAGTCTTGCTATCGAACGCCCCGGCATCCACGCGCTCGCCGATTGGCGCGGTGAACACAACTTTGCCGTTGTCGGCATCCAGCACCGCGAAATGATGGCTGCGGCAGCCGACGAACAGCCGGCGGTTCTCGACGTCCATCGCGAGGCTGGTAGGTGTAGCACAAGGAGCGAGCGGCCAGCGATCCTTCACCTTCATCGCCTTGACATTAATGTGCAGCGTCTCATTCTTGTCTTCCAGGTTGACGTATAGATTCCCCTTGCCGTCCGACACCGCAAATTCCGGACCGCCTCCCAGCTCAATCGTTCCCGCAAGCGAACCATCGCTCGCGTTCAGCACCGTGATGTTGCCGCTATCTCCATTCATCACGTAGATGCGTTTGGTCAGCGGCTCGAAAATGATGGCGTCCGGTTTCTTGCCAACTTTAATTTCCGGCAGAGGCTTCAACGTTTTGAGCTCAAACGGCACAACCGCGTCTGATTTTCCCGCAGAGATGTACCCGCGGCCTGCTTCGGAGGCAATGGCGATGCCGTGAACGCCTGGTGTGTTTGGGATGGTGCCGACAAGAGCGAAGGAATCCGCGTCAAGCACGTCGACCTGCGTTGCATGAGAGATGTAGATGCGGCGCGCGGCGTCATCCACGCTGATGTAGTCCCAGCCGCCAGCGCCGGGTACAGAAATCTTCTTCAGCAATTGATAGTTCACGGCAGCGGCGAACGCCATCGCACAAACCAGCGCAACGGTGGAGCAGGCTACCAACCATTTCGATTTCATGATTCCTCCGGGAATCGCCTTCTTTGACACACGAGACTGTGGCAAGCAAAGCTCCCAAATACGAACGACGCGCTTATCTCTCGCGAGTCGGCGACCAGCGCAGCCCCATGGCAAAAGTTGGCATGTAGTATTCGCGCTGAAGGATGTACTGTTTCTGTCCGTTGTAGAAGCCAAACACTTCGTTGTTCAAATTGAGTCCATAAGCCATCACCGTGAATCCATACTTCAAGACGTAGCTGCCCTGCAAATCAATTTGAAAATGGCTGTAAAGATATTGGTCGCCCAGCGGACCGGTGAGCCCACCCGGCGTCCCGTCCAAATATTGATAAGCGAAGATGCTCGATTGGTTGTAGGTCATCCCGGCACGTATCGAGAGGCGTCCGCGATCGTATGTCGGGCTGATGTTGAATGTATTCGGCGCCTGGCGCAGCAACCTCGGGCTGTCGGAGCGGCCGGGCAAACCATTCGCTTGCGAGTTCGTATAACTGTAGTTCGCGGAGAGTCCCAGGCCACCGAGAAAGCTCGGCAGCCCGCTGAAGTGTTGAAGGTAGGCAACTTCGAAACCATACAGCCAGCCGCTCCCGGCATTCACTGGTTGCGTCACTTCCCATGTACCGACCGGATAGGAACCATTGGCAGGATCCGGACTGTAGTTCTGTTTCAGCGAGGTCTCGGTCACGATCGGGTCGTATAACTGCTTGTAGAAGAATCCGCCCTGAATCATGCCGAACGGTTTCAGGTAATGCTCCAGAAGCAAGTCGTAGTTGTTCGCTGTTTCTGCCTTCAAGTTTGGATTGCCCAGTGAAGCCTGCAGCGGCGTTTGATCAAGAGTGACGCTGAAAGCTTGTGCGATGTCTTGCGGGTCGGGACGCGAGAGCGCGCGGCTGTACACCGCGCGCAAACTGGTATCGTGGCCAAGATCAAAGCGCACCGAAGCACTGGGCAAAACGTTGATATAAGACCCATTTTGTTTGAAGGTCAGCGCGTTGGTCTGCACGTCAAAACTGGTGGTATTCAGATTCGTCCCCTCGATGCGAACACCGCCAACGATGCGAACCTTACTGAAATCGATCGTGTCCATCACGTACCCGGCGGAAACCTGTTCCACTAAATCGAAGTTCCCCCCATTTACGCCGACCGTGGTGGGGTCAAGCGTAAACGCCGAGGGATTCGAATTTAAATACCCCATAATCTTGCTCCAGTTGGTGGTCGGCCCGAACGGGTAGTTGTTCATGTAATAGTTCTTGTCCACGAAGGTGCTCAGAAATCCCGTCAGCGGTGCCGAGACATCCGAGTTGACGTTGTACGTCGGCGTATACGAATTGTCGAATTTGTGCGCGTTGCGGAATTTCCCGCCTATTTCGATCGTCGACAAGTGCGATCCAAGGTGGTAGCGCTTTCCGACCGCACCGGTAAACTGTAAATTCAGCTGCGGCGATTTCCCCACGGACGTATTGATATCGGTTAAATCATAATTTGTCGGCGCATACGCTTCCGTAAAACAATTGGGAGTCCAGTTCGGTATATAGAGTTTGGTGGTACCAGTCGGGCTGAATTGGCATGAACTGCCATTCGGGTAAAGGTTGTTGTATGTGGCGTTCGTTGCGAAATCTGCCCCTTCGTCGCCGCCCGAATGGATTTGTTGGGAACGGGAAACGGATACATCCCACGCAACCCACGTGCTGGCGAACACATGTTTGCCTCCGACCAGCAGACTGCCAATAGTGAAAATAGGCACGCGATTGGAGACGCTGAACGCGGGTACGCCACCGCAGGGCTGAACCGTGACGCCGTTGTCGTTGGTAGGGCAACCGTTGGCGTTATAAAGCAGAATCCCGGTCGTGTTGTCGGTCAGCGTATAAACCCATTTATCGCCATAATCGTGAAAGTCGGAATATAGGAATTTCGCGTAAACGTCCGATCCTTCTCCCAACGTGTAGTCGGCGGCCCCAGTAAAGCCCCAACGGCCGCGTTTGTACCGATAGTCCCGCATATCTTGCGTATCGAAATAGCGTTGCGACGCAGATCCCAGGGTATTCGCGTCCGGCACGGGTTCGATATCATTGATCCCGCGGCCATTCCAATCGTAGGAACCGCCGCCCAATAATCCAAATTGCTTCTTTTCGCCAAAGCGCATCCCCACCGTGCCCGAGGTTTGCACCAACGTGCGTCCGCCCAGGATCGGGGTCGTTCCGCCGCCGCCCGCCAGCGCGATCGTGGGGCGTTCGCTGGCTGTTTTCGTTACCAGATTCACCGAGCCACCGATGCCGTCACCATCCATGTTGGCTTGCAAAGTTTTGTTCACTTCCACGGATTCCAGCAAGTCTGCTGGCATCGCATCGAACTTGATTTGCCGCACACCCGGTTCAGGTGAAGGCACATTCACGCCATCGATGGTGGCGTTCGTCAGCCGCGGTTCCAGGCTGCGAACCTGGATGTACTTCCCTTCTCCTTCATCGCGCTCCAGCGTGACGCTGGGCAAGCGGCCAACAGCGTCGGCCACATTGGCGTTGGGAAGCGAGGTGAACACCTCGTTTGGCAAAACCTGCAGGATATTGTCGGCGGTCTTTTCGCGGTTGATGGCTTCCGCTTCGCCCGAGGCGCGCTCTGTGGTCACTACCACCGAGTCCCGCTGCGAGGTGACTTCCATCTTCGCATCGATAGTGGCTACCTGCCCGGCCGTGACGTTCACCACCTTGGTGAACAACGAGAAACCAACATATGTAATGGTGATCGTATAGGTGCCCGGAGCAAGATTGTTGAAGAAGTAGGCGCCCTGCTGATTGGAAGCAACGATTCTTCCTGTGGGTTGTAGCTCAATTTCTGCGCCCTGCAGAGTGCCGCCCGACGAATCCGTGACGTGGCCGGCTACGGAACCTTTGTCATTTTGTGCGCAAAGTAAATTCGGGAAAAGGGCCATTCCAAGCAAGAGGAAAATCGTAAATAGGCGGCCACTTCTCATTTCACACTCCCCTTAGGAATTCTCTTCCGACCAGACCAATTCCTGCTCTCGGGAAACTCCGCGCTGTCGCTGTCAGGCAAAACCGCGAACACTAACCCCGACTAATCTCTCTGGGATCCATTAGGGCATGTGGCTGCTTGCGCGTAGATGAATGCAGGTTAACGACAGGTTCAAAAAGGGCTGAAAGAACTTTCAGGTTACTAAGCTTTCAGACAGCGGATTCCACACGGCTTTCCAGAATTTTCGGCAAAACTTCCGCGGATGTTCTTGAAATTTCAAGCGGCACCCGCACTCGAAACAGCGCACCGTTCCCCAACGAACTCTCCACTTCGATCGTCGCGTTGTGTCCATCGGCAATCCAGCGGGCAATCGCCAGACCGAGCCCGGATCCTTGTACTTCGCGCGAGCGGGCTCGGTCGGCGCGATAAAACCGATCGAAAATGTGCGGCAGATCGCAGTCGTCGATGCCAATTCCGGAGTCCGCAATTTCAACAATCGCGTGACGCTCGTCGGAATGCGCGCGGAGGCTGACCTTGCCTCCGGCAGGCGTGTACTTCACCGCGTTATCCAGCAGCGTGAGCAAAAGACGCTCCATCGCTTGCCCGTCCATGGACACGGAAAGTGGTTCGGCGCATAGCGACTCCTGAAAATCGAGGCCTTTCGCTTGTGCCCAGAGACGGGCCTGCTGGCACACGTTTTGCAGCATAGGAAACAACGGGGCAAGCTCCAGATTGAACTGCATCGCCCCGGCGTCGGCGCGTGCCAGCGTAAGAAGGTGCTCAATCAGCTGCGCGCTTTCTTCGGACGCCGCAAGAATTCTGCTGAGTGTCGCGCGATATTCGCTTTCCGTGCGCGGACGGCGCAAGGCCAACTCTGCGTTGGTGCGGATCAGCGAGAGCGGCGTGCGCAAGTCATGCGACGCGTCCGCTGTAAATTGCGTGATGCGTTTGACGGATGACTCAATGCGATCGAGCATGGCATTCAGAGTATCCGTCAGCCGTCGCAATTCGTCTTTGGCACGCGGCAATTCCAGGCGGCGCGACAGGCTCTGCACGCCAACCTCCTTGGCCGATCGGATGATGCGGTTAACAGGCGCCAGCGCGCGGCCGCCCAGCCAGTATCCCAATAGCGACGCAAGAATTACCAGCAGCGGCAGAAACTCTCTTTCGATAAGCCGAAAATTGTCCAGCGCCTGATCGAAGGGTTCCGTCGGGACGGCGGCGTCAATCAGAAATGTTTGCCCATCGATCAGCACGCGTTCCCTGGCAATGCGGTATTGCTGTAGTTCCAGATTGGTGGTGAAGAACGAAACGCCGGTGGGCGGAATCGCGGGCAAGTCAGACTGCGGGGCAAGGAAACGAGGCGAGCGAAACAGCCACTCCCCATTCTCACTGGCAACCTCAAATATCGCACCGTTGGCCCATACGCCGGAGAGTTCAGCGAGCTCGTGCCGCACTTTGGGCAGGCCGTGCGGCAAAGAATTCTCGATCACTTTGCGGACACTGTCCAGGTTGCCGCGCGAGGCGTCGTTGACGGTGGTTTCGATGCTGCGGCGAAAGCCAAAATCGCAAATCCAGAAAAACGCAAAAAACGAAGCGGCGAGGACAACGAGATACAGGATTGTCAGCTGCGCGCGGATGGTCAACTGCACGGACTCTTCTCCGTTCCCACGGAGTAGCCAAATCCGCGATGCGTCTGAATCATTTTGTTCTCGGATTCCGGATTGACTTTCCTGCGCAGCAAGCGCACAAAAGCATCGAGGGTGTTCTCTGTTACCACTCGTCCAGCGCCCCACACGGTGGTAAGGATTTCTGCGCGAGAAACGATGCGTCCGGAATTGCGTACCAGTAATTCTAGAAGGCGGAATTCCGTCAGCGACAGATAAATCTCCCGACCCGCACGGAAAGCGCGAAACGAAGTAGTGTCGAGCACCAGATCGCCGCTCTCCACAACTGTTTTCCTGCGGAATTCATTTCGCCGCATGAGCGCACGAATCCGGGCAAGCAGTTCCTGGAACGAGAACGGCTTGGTGAGATAGTCGTCGGCGCCCGCATCCAATCCCTTCACGATATCGCCGAGCGCGTCGCGCGCCGTCAACATCAGCACCGGCGTCGATCGCTCGCGCTGGCGAAGTTGACGTGCCACTTCCAGGCCGCCGATTTTCGGCAGCATCACATCCAGTAAGATCACGTCGAATTCACCGGTCGAGGAAAGATCCAGCGCGGCCTTGCCGTCTTTCGCCACGCTCACTTCGTAGAGTTCCTCTTCCAGGCCACGCGCCAACAAGCCCGCCATTTGCCGTTCGTCTTCCACAATCAGGATGCGCACGTCGAGGACCTCTGAGCATTCATCCTAGGTTGTGCCACATGAACGCGTGGTTAATGCCACGTTACAGAATCAGTGTGCCTGCGCACCAACGGGCGCGAAAGCGGGCGGAGTCAGGGTAACCGAGTCGGGCTGCGTCCACACTTCCTTGCCGTCCTTGAGTTCAAGCTTATTCATGGTTATTTCGACGCTGTTCGCCCGCACACGGGCGAGCAGGTAGTGGTAGTTCACGCTCGGATCTTTATACAGATCGTCGCGCGCCCGCGGAATAATATACGGACGAGCACCGCCTCCGCCGGTGACGAAGTATGTGACGCCATTGTGCTCGTGCCGCTCGTAATTGTGTACGTGGCCGCTGAAGACAATCAGGCGCGCGTGTAAATCTTGTTGCTTCGCTTCCAACATTTTGGCAAGGGCTTGCTCCGGTGCGCGGGCAGAGTGGCCGCCTCCATAGACCTTTTCGTCCGACGAACTGGTGTACGGCGGATGGTGGAAGACCAGAAAAACAAAATCCACGCCGGTGGGAAGCGAGTCAAGTTGCTCGCGCAGCCAATCTCCCTGCGAGCCCGTGGTTTCGTCGAGGGAACTGTCCAGAATCAACATCAAGCTGTTGCCCATGCGCACGGAATAGAAGCGGCTATTTTCCAGTTGTGGAAAGCGAGCGAAGTAGTTCCCCAGCGCGATCTTCAGATCGCCCTTCAAGTCGTGATTCCCAAGCGCCGGATAAACGGGAATGCCGTGGTCACGCCAGGCTTTGGTTTCCGAGTCCCACACCGCCCAATCGTTGGCATTGTCTCCCGAGTAGACGATATCTCCACCGATGGAAACAAATGCGGGATGCTGCTGGTCGATCGCCGCGACCAACGCTTTTCGTATCGCAGGATTGGCTGGCTGCGTGTCCGCGGGGTCGTGAAAGCGCGTATCCCCGAACGCCACAAAGCTAAATTCCGCAGGGACTTTCAGTTCCAACGCCACAGGATGCGCGGACGAGCCGGTAGGTTTTCCTCGCTTATGGATTCCCCACCACAAAATGACGGCCACGACCGCGAGTAGTAGTACTAGCAACGATAGTCTTTTGATGGGCATGTCCCAGACAGATTAGCTCGAAACCTGCTAAATGCGGATTAACGGAATTTCAGACAGTCGACTGCCGATCTGAGCGCGCCCAGTTTCCCCGTTAATTACCTGATGGACAATTTCACCCCGCCAGTCCTAGAATACCCGCCTCCTGGACTGTGGCATCACCGGAGTGACGGCTTCGTGGCGATCGACCTTCTGGGACAAGTGGACGGGCCCGTTCCCGCCGTCGGGAACAACGTACTATTCCGCTTACTCTTCCACCCCAACCTAAAGCAAGTTGCCTACGCGTTATCTCTGCTGATCCTTGTTCTTTTTCCCAAGATTTCCGCAGCCCAGGATTTATCTGATTCGCCGACGAATCGTCCCAAGAAAGAACCCCCGCCATTCTTCAGCGACATAACAATTTGGAGCGCTCAAACCGCGGGCTCGGTCAACGTCATGAGCACCTATCCGGGACAACAGATGTTCGCGACCGGCATTGGCTTGCGCCGGCACATGTTCAACTTTCAGCACACCATCATGCGCTGGAACTTCGAAATCATTCCGCTGTGCATGCCGTCGTTCCCGACCGCCAACGGGCGCACGTATCACCACGGCGGAGGCGGGGCGTTGGGACTGGATTTCGAGCCACGAAAACAATGGCGCGTGGCCCAGCCGTTTATTGATGTAAATTTCGGTTTACTGGGATTTACAACCGAGACGCCGGTGGACACGCGAAGAACGAACTTCTCCCTGCAGTTCGGGCCCGGATTGAGGTTTCCGTTGCGCGGCAGAAGTTCCTTGAAGACCGGCATCACTTTCTTCCATTTTTCCAATATGCACACGGTGAAGAGCAACCCCGGTTTTGACGGAATATTGATCTACATGGGGTATTCGTTTAGTTTTGAACACAAGCGCTCCGGCCCGAATTGAGTGAAATCCCGCACCAAGTATCAGAAGTCGAAGTCCCCGTCGATCCGCCACAGCCGGCCTACCGAATTGTAGAACGTGCCGTAATTCGGCGAACCGAGATATTGCTGCACATCGCGCGGCTGATAGTGGTTCAGCAGGTCGGTAACTTTCAATCCTCCGAGGAACTGGATGCGGTGGCCATGGAATTTGAAGTCGAAAGGATATTGAATCTTGGCGTCGAGTCCGATGAACGTGGGAAACCGCCCGGCTTCGTTGCGCTGGCCAACATAATTCCAGTCGATCCCGATGTTGGAGTAGGGAAAGCCGGAATGAACGTCCAGGATGGGAACGAATTGAAATTTCTTAGGTAGCTGGATGATGCCCCAGAAAAGAACCCGGTTGGGAGCGTCGTGCGGAAGCGGCCCGTACTGATTGGCGCGAATCAAGGGATAGGAAAAGTTGCCGAAAAACTGGTTGTAGTCATTCAGCTCGCCCCACGCCCGAGAGCGAACGTAACTGGCGATCATGGTGGTGTTTTCCAACGGTTGCCAGCGCAGCATGAACAGAAACTCGCGGTAATTCTGGCGGCCGGAATTGTACAAGCCTAGTTCGGCGGAGCCATTCGAGGATTCGGTAGGATTTACGAAAAACTCGTGAAAGCCGTTGCGAAGTTCCGCGCCAAACCGGAAAAGCAAGTTCTTGCGCAATTCCCTGTCGAACTGAAATGAAGCGCCGACGCTGTACGGCACGGTCAGCCTCCCGCTATTGGTGGCGACAACGTGCGTGAATGTGGTGGGACCCGCAATAACGGTGCTGCCATCCGCGGCAAATTGCGTGATGGTCTGCGCGGGAAGATTCGGGAAGATGGCCACGTTGATGGGAATCTTGTCGTAGAACAGTCCTATCCCGCCACGAATGGCGGTGCGATTGTCTCCCGAAGGCGCGTAGACGAAGCCCACGCGAGGCGCGACGTCGACAGAATCGGAAGACAAACTGTCGTGATCGAGCCGAACGCCAAAATCGAGAATCAGCCGCGGATGAATCTGCCAACTATCCTGGGTAAACACCATGAAATCGTTGCGCGTGGCGGCGGAACTCAGCAGAGGATCGAGGTAGACAATTTTGCTGCTGAGCGTCGCGTCTTCACGCAGGACATTGATGGGCAGATCGGAGAAGAAACCCTGATACGTCGAGCGCGCAAACGAATACCCAAACGTCAAAAGATGGCGACCGTGAAGTGCCAGTGGTCGCAGATGCAGATTCTGCGACCACTGATAAAGCCACGTATGTCGGCCCTGGGTATTGAAAAATGAGCCGGAGTTTTGTTCCGGGAAAAGTGTCATCTCCCCAGGGCCAGAGTCGGCGGGAAAGATTTCGGTATTCAGACGTTTGACAGAGAAAAGCGACGCCAGATAGCCGCCGCCGGGAAGTATCCACCGTTCCGTGGCCGAAGCGAAGAAGCCGCGCTGGCGCGAATCTGCGGTGACCGGCTGGGGATCAAAGGTGTCGATGTTCGCATAGTTATTGTTCTGCGGATCGACGGTGAGCATGGAAGTAAGGTGATGGTTCGCGGTAATGTCCCAATCGATTTGCGTGTGCGAATTGCCGCGCTCGTCCACGCGAACGTTGTTGGGATTTGGCAGAGATGGAACCCGAGTCAGGTCGTAACCAAAATACAGCGACTGAAAAATGAACAGCTTGTCGCAAATGATCGGCCCGGACAAAGTGAAGTGCGGCGTGGCACTCTCGATGCCGTGCGGGCTGTAGTCAATCCAGCGCAGACGCGGTATGGGATCTTCGAACAGGAATTTCCATTCGTCCGTGCCGCCACGCGTGTTTACTTCAATCACGCCGCTGCTGAAGCCGCCATATTCCGCCGAAAAAGGATTGGAGAGCACGCGCATCGATTCCACCGCTGCCGTCGGAAGCCTCAGCGCAGGCTGGCCGGTGACCGGATCGGCGATGCTGGCATTGTTCACCAGCGCGCTGGTTTGATTGGCTTGCCCGCCCTTCACGTGAATCAGGCCGTCGGGTCCGCGAACCACGCTGGGTAGCAGCGGCAGCGCGTCCTGAAAATCGCTATTCAGGCGCACAACGGATTTCAACACGTTCGTGGTAAGCGTGGGGCTGGCCGAAGTACTGGAAGTGACATCGACGCCGTTGGCCGGAGCCGTAACAGTCACAGATTCGGTGCGTTTTTCCGGTGTGAGTTGCAGATCGAGTTGATTGGGCTTGTCAGCGTCGAGCGTGACGCGCTTTGTGAGAACTTCAAACCCGGCCAGATGCACGCTGATCTCATATTCACCAGCAAGAATGCCGATGAAAGAATATTGCCCCAGGTCGTTGGAGACGTTGGAGACTTCTTCATTGCTAGCCAAGCTCTTCAGAGTAATCTTCGCGTTCGGCCAAACGGTTTGCACCTGATCGGAGCCCAGCGTGAACACTATGCCCGAAAGTTTTGCCGTTTTAGCGCCCAGCGTGCCGCCACAAATCGCCAGCGAAAAAACAAACAGGCACCACCAGCGTAAGCGCGGCGACAACCGTGAGCTCTGAAAGCAATCGAACATGAGACCTGGACGCAGGGCGGTGTGCGTGGCTGATTGTACGATGGGCAGGGATTGGCACGCGTTGCATCCCAACGAGACGCCAATGCCGGTGCTGAAACGCAGCGCCCAGATTGCGAAGTTCTGCGGCTGTTAACCGTAACTGGCTCCCGCGGTTCCTGCCGCATCAACATATCGCCAGTCTGCTGTGGAAAGAAGTCCCGGCGTCATGCCAACGCCGAAACTGAACCGTGAGTGGCCGAGGGGCCTGCCGAAAGCGCGATAGGGCACCGCGCCCACGGAATACGTCAGCGGCGCATCACTGTTGACAGAATCGCTGAACGACCCGCGCGCGAAAACTGCATCGGTTTCCAGATTCAGGTTCCGTCCACGCAACTCCGTCAGCCCGGCAGGATTCGGGTCCAAAGGCTCAATTTGCCAGTACATTCGTACCTCTTCCCTTTTTCGGCAATCGCGCCTCGGCCGCCCACTTGGGCCTTGATGCTACAATCACGCTCGCAGAACTGAGTCCCGAGGCGAATCCAATGAAACTCGATTTGCTGGCGATTGCGGCGCATCCCGATGACGTCGAACTAACCTGCGGCGGCACGTTGTTGAAGATGGCGCAACGCGGCTACCAGACTGGCATCCTGGATCTAACGGCCGGGGAGATGGGCACGCGCGGAACTCCAGAAACACGCGCAAAAGAAGCGGCGCGAGCGGCGAAAATCCTGAAGGTCTCGTGGCGCGGCACTCTGGGAGTGCCTGACTCCGACGTGCAACCCACCCGGCAGAACAAGCTGGACTTGGCTAAGGTGATCCGCAAGCTGCGGCCCAGGACAGTGATTCTGCCCTATTGGGAGGCACGCCATCCGGACCATTACCATGCGTCCACGCTCGGGTACGAAGGCTGTTTCCTGGCTGGCCTTAAGCAGTTGCCACTCGATGGTGAACCCTACCGCCCGTTCAAGATCCTGTATGCCACCTCGTTCGAAGGCATGCCGCCATCCTTCATTGTCGACATAACCAAACAGTACGAGACCAGGCACCGCGCCATCTTGGCTTACGGATCGCAATTCCGTCCGGCGAAGAGCGAACGCAAGCAGCGAGTCTTCCTGGCAATTGACGAATTGGACCAGAAAATGGAGTTGTTGGCCCGGCACCACGGCCAACTGATCGGTGTAACGTACGGAGAGCCGTTCCTGCAGAAGGAATCAATGGCGGTAGATGACGTAGTAGAACTGCCTGTACGGTCAATCTGATCTGACGGCTTAACAGTTTGCGGAAAAACTCTGCTGTTTAGGGGGTCGGAGCTTTAGCTCCGACAATAAGTGCTTGGCTATCGTTGGGCTTCAGCCCCTGAGGAAATGCTCTGGCCTTTTTTTTCCGCAATCTATTAAGGCGGGAAATGGAGACCGGACTAGGCTGCAAGCCTAGATCGAGTCGTCTTCCACGGCAGGAATAAAGCCTGGCAGGTTCTGTCCGGCGGCAGTTCGCTCAACCCGCACCCGGATCAGGTCCTCGTCCTCGGCGCCAGACTTGCGCAGCAGCGCGATGGTACTGAGCGCCTCCGTATATATTCGCGTGACCAGGTAGGTATCCCCGGTGCCGTCTTTCTTCCAAAGTTGCCCTATCTGGATTTTTCGCGCGCTCATGGACTGTATCGACTGTAGATTCACCGGGGAGAAGTGTCAACACCTCGTGCGCACCGGCGCCTCGCGGTAGCGGGCTGACGGGCGGCATACTCCTTCTGGAGGCGGCCCGTCTTTCGCACTTGACCGGGAAACCTTATCTGGACTCGCCACATCCTAAACAATGAGCCTATGGGCGTGTGACGATAGGTGTATAATCCGACTGGGTTGGCTGATTGGGGGAGGTGGTTATATGCAGAAATCCTCGCAATTTGTCTTGGCATTGTTCTTGGCAGGTGGAGTAGCAGCCTTGCCTGCCGTATCTTTTGGCCAGACACCTGCCCCGGCTTCAACGCCGCAAACTGCTCCCAGCACCACCACCCAAACCACCCAACCGGCAAAGCCGCAGGCCACCTGCCAGGACCCGAACCAGCCTGCCCCGGATCCAAAGCCCGCGCAGCCTCTACCTCCTTGCGCCGCAAAACCAGCACCCGGAACACCAGGAGCTGACGCGCCTGTTCCCCAGCAGCAGACGGTGCACCCGAAAAATTCCAAAGAAGATGTGGACGCGATCGGAAATCGGGATGTGGGCAAAGGAATCAACTTTTACTCCATCGAGCACGAGATTGCTCTAGGCAAGGGATTGGCGCAGGAAGTGGAGCGCTCTTCTAAGCTGATTGATGATCCGGTTATCGTGGAGTACGTGAACCGCGTGGGACAGAACCTGGTACGAAATTCAGATGCTCACGTGCCCTTCACGATCAAGGTGATCGACTCCGACGAAGTGAACGCGTTCGCGCTGCCCGGTGGTTTCTTCTATGTGAACAGCGGCTTGATCATGCGCGCGCAAGAAGAAGCGGAGCTCGCCGGAGTAATGGCGCACGAGATTTCGCATGTCACCGCGCGGCATGGCACCAAGCAGGCGACCAAGGGCGAAATGATGCAACTGGCCACCATCCCCTTGATGTTGCTGGGACCGGGCGGCTGGGCCGGGTATGGCATCTATCAGGCTTTGCAGCTCGCGATTCCTCTTTCCTACCTGAAATTCTCGCGCGACGACGAGAAGGAAGCGGATTTCCTTGGCTTGCAGTATATGTACAAAGCCGGATACGACCCCAACGCCTATGTGACCTTCTTTGAGCGCATCCAAGCGGACGAGAAGCGCCGCCCCGGAACAATCCCAAAGTTTTTCTCTACGCATCCGCCCACGCCCGACCGCATCGCCGCAACCCAAAAAGAGATCGCCCGTATTCTTCCCGAGAAGGATGAGTACATCGTGACAACGTCGGAATTCGACCAAGTGCGCGCGCGCCTGCGCAACGTCATGTTCTCCCGCAAGGTGCAGGACAACGGACCGGGCAAGCCGACGCTGCGCACCAAGACCGAGCAATCCGGAAAGCAGACCGGCACCGGCACGGGCACGTCGACCACGCAAACCGACCCCAGCACCACCGATGATGACCGCCCAACCTTGAAGCGCCGGCCCGATTCACCTTGATCCACGATTGTTGCTGCTACAGAAGTGATTGCTTGAAGGGCGGCTGAACCAGCCGCCCTTTCTTTTTGCCTGCCCATTTTTAACTCTCGTGAAATCAGGGCTTTGCGTTACTACATTTCTTTTACAGAAATCTCATCAATCTTCGCTTGACGCCCACCCTGAAATTTGAGATTAAGGCGGTCACCTTAGGGGTATTCGCGGGCAGTCATCTCGAACTTCGGAGGCATTGAAATGAAAAAAATGGCGGTCATCGCAGCGCTGCTGCTACTGGCCACGGCACTCCCGGCAAGCGCGGAATCCATCGGTGGAACTGTGACGGGTGGGACAGCCCTGACCGCCGGAGGCATTTTCGTCAAGTTGACCGTTCCGCTCGCCAATCCATTCGGCACGCCCAACAGTGTGGGCAACGACAACTTTCAGAGTCCCAATTTGTTCGAGTTCGACGAAGACCAGAACATCATGCTCACGGCCCCACTCGTGGTGAATGTCGGCTCCAGCCCAATTCCCGCAGGTACCATCGTCGCCAGCCACTACGTCTTTTTTGATCCTGGCCCGGCCCAGCACGTAATCGGCACGGTGGATTTCGATGCCGACATTCTCGGAATTATCACGGACACAACTAACCTCGCGGCCAGCGACTTCCTTGCGAATACTGGCGTCAATTATCTGAATCCGGGCAATCGGGGCTTGGAGGCCGGTGATTCCGTCACAATCAGCGGCCCACGCCAGATTCTTTTCGATACCGTTGCCAGTTCACCCGGCGATTATGTTCGCGTGTTGACCGCGTTCTCGCCTACCGCAGCCGCGCCCGAACCCGCCAGCCTCGTCTTGCTTGGAAGCGGCCTGATGGCCTTAGTCGGCCTCCGCCGCCGTAGATCGTCCAAAGTTTAATCTGCGACGCGCGTGTCCCAGGTGGGGGTGCCCCAGGTGCCGGTTTTGCACCTGGGTTCTTGGGTTGGACCTCCACCAAAAAACAAAGACCTCGTTCCCCTACCAGGAAACGAGGCCCAAGAAATCTTGTGCGCCCGGCAATCTAACTGCGGTGTCCCGCCCGTTGGTGTTCTTCCGGCGCCGCGGAAATGCCCATCCGTCGCAACTCTTCACTATAGTACTTGCGGAACAGCACGTCCCACTCCTCGCTGCCTTCCAAAATCTCTTTCTTTTGCGAGGTGATGCGCTTACGCACTTCTACTTCCACCTTTTCCTCTTCGCGCAATACATTCGTCATGGTCTGCACCATGTGCTGCCGAATGGTGTCGCGGTCTTCCACAAACACCACTTCATTACTTGCCACCAGCAGATCCGACAGCTGGTGTGAAATGCGCACAATTTTTTCGCGGGTCAATCGCATTGGTTGCTGTTCCCTGGCCTAACGTAGGATAAGTTTCTTGTCGCGCGCCAGCTGCCCTTTCACTTTTTTGAACATATCCTGATAAGAGATACCGGTGCGGCGCATTTCATCCTGATACTGGGTCAGAATATTGCGCACTTCTTCGTTCACCTTGTCTTCCACGGTAATCTCTTCCATCATGCGCGCGCGCATCCGCACGATCATCGGCTCGACGTCCTTCTCTTTGATTTCCACGAGGTTGCCCTCAAGGAGTTTCTTGATTACTTCAGAGGCCATGTGGCCCACATAATCCCGGTTCAACAGCATGTCTTGGGCTTCCCTTTTCTTGCGAGCGAGTAATTCAGTTTACTGGCTGGACGAAGAATTGGCAAGAAATGCAGCAAAAAATCGCAGCGCACACCGAAGCGAACTCCGCCCTCTGGTGCGCGCTTTCATTGACCCACCTTGCCCCTTCCTGTAGCATGAATTGATATAACCACAATGGGCGGTTAGCTCAGTTGGTTAGAGCGCCTGCCTTACAAGCAGGAGGTCGCAGGTTCGAGCCCTGCACTGCCCACCATTCCTCACTCGAGTTTCCCTTGAAACAATCGGCGATTTGAGCAATTCCGCGTAAGACTCACTGCTTTTCAACTGCTGGTCCGGGAGTGTTTTGCCTGCAAGTCATCTCCGACGGAATCGTTGCTGTCCGCCATTGGCCAGCGGGAATGTTAAGCGTCGTCTTCGCAGGCTTCGGCACCGGTGATGCTTGTTGCTCATCTTTCTTTGGTTCCAGCTCTTCGTGCAAGGGCCGGACCTCGAAATGGCCTGACCCAGGGCAGCCGACAGCTGCAGGTGGATCTGGCGGCTGTGGAATCGGTTCCATTCCTAAATACGAAATGCCGTGTCCCCGTTCGATTACCACCAGTCGGCCATGTTCATATTGTCCCGCGGATTCCTTTGCTTCAGCTGATTTCTGTTCCGGCGCCACCCAGTTCCTACATTGAGTCTGAGCTGGATTAGCGCACTGCAGCCCGCTTGCTCGCCGCAGTTCATTCACCAACGAAATAGCGTCAGACTTGCCAAGAAGATATACGCGCTTCTGTTCCTTGCCATCTCGTTCCCAATCAACGTAGACCAAATGGCGCGATTTCCTGACTGGAAGAAATAGGCTAGGGATTGCGGCCCCAGCTACTATCGGGAAGATTACGAATCCTGCGGCTTCGCCGGCATCGCCAGAATCGGAGGCGGCGCCCCATAAATCAATCACCCATGCGCCTATTTCATCGGCAGCAGGATTTTCGCTGGTGGTTACATAGGCCAGCGCTTTTACCGCCGAAAGAGGGATGGATTCCGGCGCATCTTGGGCCGAAGCTGAGACCAACTTTCCCCCGGCGATCCACAAGCGCGTCGAAGACTCCTTGACCTTCCAAACTCGTTGCGTTCCCAACTTTTCTTCCTGCGCGCAAAGGAGATCGGGCGCAGCGGCACGTATCAGCAACAACGAGACGGCAAGCGCCAGCAGATCTTTTCGGGGAACACGATCGATCACAGTCTGCACTCCATCAAGGCTATTGCCGCACGCACTTTTTCGCTTGTCGTCGCGTGAGTATAGCAGCGGTGCACTTTCGCGCAAACGACAAGGCGCGACAGCCCTGACAATCCTCCCCTTCCCGCCCTTTCCGGCGGTAATAGGTACTCTTTTAGGACAGTTGCTCATGACCCAATGTCAGCGTAAGCTCCCCGAAACCCAAGTAGCCAGGCGTCAAAGAACGACAGGATAACAATGGCATCCCCAATGTCGTGGGTTGTCGCTTGCGGCGAATTGTGGATCTGCTACTGTGCGCGAATTCAGTCTGAGGCGATTCAAAAGGAGATTCGATGAAATCGAGAATTGCAACGATGTTGATTCTAGCTGCGCTGGCAACTTCCTCGCTCCTGGCGCAAGGGATAGTCCAGCAACCATCTTCCTCACCGTCCACGAGCGATAAGGAATACGTGACCTCACCAGATGGGAGAGGCGGAGCTTCGGGCGGCCCCCACGAGACCACGATTCCCGGCAAGCAGGTGATGGTTGCGAACTACACCAACCACCCACCAACGATCGATGGAGTCTTCAGACCGTTCGAATGGAGAGGAGCAATTCCTGTCTATGTGGATGGCACAACACCGGCGACCGCACCGGGGGTGGTCCCCAATATTCCATGGCTGCCAAATCTGCGCCCACCGGACAGCCCGGAAGATTCCAGCTTCACAATTTACACCTTGTACGACGACGACTATTTGTACGTGGCCGTGGATGTTACCGACGACATCGTAATTACCGACTCGGACCTTCCTTTTCTAGACGACGACGTGGAAGTCATGATTGACGGGGACAGACAACCGGGAGATTACATGATGGCAATAACGTGTGGGCCATCGAACCCGAGTTGCCCCACCCCGGTAGTGAATTACGAAGGATTCAAGCTGACCACATCCGCGAGAGGGGCTCAATTAGTCGATCCATCCAACAATCCGAATATCGTCTGGGATTCAAAAGCCGGTCTGACAAGCAAAGGATTTGTGGTGGAGTACAAAATTTCTTTGGACTCCATCAACACCATCGACACCAGTTGGTGGAGCTACTATTTCCCGCAATTTGGCTTTCGGCGGCCGCAGCCCGGCGACACGATCGGCTTCAACGTAGCGGTAGGCGACGACGACAACGGAGGAGATAGTTACCTGCGTAGCGAACCTGGCCCACACAGTGACAGCTATACGGCGTGGGACGGCAGAAGCGTTGGCTGGTTCGTCGCTGCGGAACAGGATTGGGGCAATCTTTACTTCGCCCCGCATAGCCGCTAAACCTAGTAAGAATGCCGTCCGCCTCATCGAGACTTGTGGGTGACGTGTTGTGCCTGCGTGTTTCGATTCCCCTTGGAGAACCGGGACAGACTGGGAGTTCCCTGGAACGTAGCACTATCAGGGAACATTCCGTCTGTCCCCCGACTCTTACACACTGGTGCGAATCTCCGATGATTTAGCATCCATGTACTCCTGTGGCGCGCATAATTCCGGGGCCAAGCCGGGGCCTTCGGAGGCGATTGGCAAGGCGTATTACACACTCAATGAATACCAGTCCATGTTCCAGCCGCGGCATCGCAGTGGAGATCGCGGGACGGTCGTTCTTACGTGGGCCCAGCGGCAGAATCGCTGGAAGGTGGTGGCCTTCGATATTGTCACCTATTGATGGATCACTCGCGATACAGAACCGAAAACTCCTTCCGGGCTCTAGAATCGAGAGTTCACTGGAACGCAGCACGATCCGGAGTCCTCCCATGCTTCTCCGCACCTACCACACGACTACAATGCCTTATGGCGTGCTAGTATCCGCCTATGTCCACCAACTCCCCACCTTTAGAACCTGTAAACGCGCAACTCTTTCAAAAGCCATTAGAGGGCTTAATTCGCAACTGCACGAGCGATTTGGAGCGCTATCTTTCTGAAGTAGAGCGCACCAACGATTCGAATGAAGGTTTCCGGATCTGGCTTCTATTAGTGTCACTTCGGTTTTCTATAAACTCTTACCGCGCCGTGTGTTTCCTAATTACAGACACTGATGACCACCCAAAACGTCAAAAAGAATTCGTAGTTGTCCTCCCACCAATTGTTAGACAGATGATTGATTTGTGGTGTTCGCTGATCTACATATTGGATGACTTCGCGCCCCGGGTGAACGAGTTCATCTGCTCCGGGTGGCTTGAAGTTACGAAGCATCTTGAAGATGTAAGATCGCGTCAAGGTTCCTCTGCCGAATGGCAAGAACACATTCAATCAATGGAGCAACTGAAACACGAATGGGGTAAGCGCGTTCCCGGCGATTTAAAGGCGGACCCAGACAGAATCGCCTATTGGCCCACTCCGTTCAGACTGTTGAATCAAAGCACTAAATCTCACGACTTCTTAAAGTCAATTCACACCAACTTGTATGACGACATCTCGGCAGAAGCGCACTTAAAGCCGAGTGGATTGATGGCCGCGGGCACGTTTCTTTGTAAAGACCGTTTTTCCGACGAATTGAAACGCCGAGTCGAAGAGATAGAATTCCACAAGTATAAGTTCCGCCTCGTTCTTAGAACAATGGTGGTGCTACTCGGCACAATCAGTGAAATCGAAATGTTTAGAAATTACCCCGACAAAGCACAAGTCGCAGCAGTTTGGCGCTTGCTTGCCGAGTACAACGACGACGCCAAAGATGTTTTCGAGCAGAGATATCGAACTCTATTTACCTAGAACGTTTGCCGGGTGGCCTACCCTTTGCGCCTTTGTTTCTTGCAAAGGGTGGGTTGCTCTCCACCCCCTGATTCTCAAAGGTTGGTGTGAAGAATTCTCCTGATTTGTGGCCGGTGAGATAACTCTACCGCGAAAACGGGTACATCGCCCAGCCAATCCCAATCCCGACCACCAGAAAAAGGAAGAAGGACCACAAAATATACTTCAGCCGATCCTTCGGCTGGCGTCTTCCCAAAAAGCCAAACGCCACGGAAATGACCGCAGCAAAAAACAGAAAAGCCTGAATGTGTGTCAGGTTAATACCGCTCGTGGCGCTCACGCTTTTCGTCCTCGCGCAGCTTCAAACGCATGCAACGCCGCCAACAGATTCAACACGCCCGCGGTGGCCAGAAATCGCGTCCCGTAATCGCCATCGGCGTGCGAAACGTCCGCGCCATTCCCTTCCAGTGCTCGCGCCGCCAGATAAAAACTGCCTGTCCCCAGGTCCGCCACGTATCCCAGCGTGTCAAACGCGTCGTTTCCCTTCGACGTAAACACGTTTCCCTTCATCCGCGCGCCGGTGACCACCAGCAATCCCACCGCAAGAAACACCACACCCGCGCGTCCCCACATTCGTTGCAGCGCGTGGCCCAATCCCGGCACCAGCCAGCCCGCAATTCCAATGGCCCAGGCGCGATTCTCGTTCTGAACCTCGGGCGCAGGCGGAACCTGCGGAGGCGTTTCTTCCATCGCGCGGTCAGTCAATTCTTCTGCCATTCCTTCACTCTCTCACGAACTCACGCCAGCAGCGGGAGTATCTCGTCCTGGATTGCGCCCGTCACGCGCGCTTCTTTCTCGTCCACATACACGTCCACTTCACTGCGGATGCCAAACTCTTTCAAGTAAATTCCCGGCTCCACGGAATTGCAGGTTTGCGGAATCAGGTGGCGTTCGTCGCGCGTTTCCAGCCCATCCATGTTCACGCCATTTCCATGAACACTGGTGCCGATGTTGTGGCCGGTGCGGTGAAAGAAATATTTGCCGAAGCCGGCTTTATCCACAACGCGCCGTGCGGCATTGTCCACTTCCCAACCCTGCAACGGCTTCCCCGCCTTCACTCGCGAGCGGATCAATTCCACAGCCGCATCGCGTGCTTCGCGCACCACCTTAAATACCTTCGCGTATTTCTCCGGGACTTTCTTGCCAAGGTAGCCCACCCAGGTCACGTCGTAGTACACGCTACCCTCGGCCTTCTGCTTGCCCCACACATCCAGAAGCAGCAAGTCGCCCTCTCGTATCGCCGCCGCCGTCTCTTTCGTCGGGCCATAGTGAGGATCGCTGGCGTTCGCGTTCACGGCAATGTCCGGACCTTCTTCCGTAATGATTCCCGCCTGTTCAAACTGGCGAACAATCCACTCCTTCAAATCATATTCCGTTAGCGGCGTGCCCTTCTTTACCGCCTCTGCCGCCTGCGCAAATGCCCCCTTCACAATTTCGTCAATCGCTCTGCCTGCCGCTAGATGCGACTCAAGCTGCGCCTTGCTCCAGCACGCCTCGTATTTCTGCACCAGGTCCGCCGAAGTCGCCACTTTTGCTCCAGCGCTTCGCACCAACTCGATGGTTCCCGCGTCCACCATCGAAACATAAGGGATAGCGTTCTTCGGCGAATACTGCATCGCCACGGTTTTCGCGCGACCCAGCAACTTCTTCAGATTCCCGGCTAGCTCTTGATGCGCGGAAAAATAAAGCGTTTCTCCTGGCAGCGTCGCCAACGAAGCCGATTCAATCTTGTGAACCAGTTTTCGCGGCTCGCCCTTCGTGGGAACGAAATAAAACCACCTCCGCGTGCGCATGCCAGGAGGCAAGCCAAGGATGCGCTGCGCGATCGGGTCGCGTCCGCGAAAATCATAGAACAGCCAGCCATCCAGTTTGGCGGCGCGCAAGTCCTTCTGTACTTCAGCAATATTCAGGCTCATCGGATTCTCACCCACTCGGACAACGTTGCAGTTTTACGCATCTTGTTGAAGAAGACTCAGCACCTGCTGCTTCGACACTCCGCGAATTTCCACGCGCTTGGTACGGGAATGTTCGCCGCTCTGGATTCTAACAGCCGACTTTGCGGTTTTCAAAAGGCCGGCCAGAAATTCGATCAGTGCCTCGTTCGCCCGATTTTCCACCGCCGGTGCGCAAAGTCGAACCTTCAGCGCGCCTTCCATCGCCCCCGTGATTTCGTCCTTGCTGGCCCTCGGCTGCACGCACACCGTCAACGTGATAGTTCCCCGGGCCGTATCCTCATTTACATCCAGAAAACTCATCCTTCACCACGCTCGTTCATATTGCGCCGGCGCTTTGATCTTCACGTTCAGCGCCTTGGCCGCGCGCCTCGGCCAATACGGATCGCGCAGCAACTCTCGCGCCAGAAAAACCATGTCGGCTTGCTCGCTCATCAGAATCGTGTCGGCCTGCGCGGGATCGATGATCATGCCCACGGCTCCCGTGGGAATTTCCACCTCGCGTCGAATCGCTTCGGCGAATTCCACCTGATATCCCGGCCCAACCGGAATCTTCACGCCCGGTATCGCTCCGCCACTCGATACATCTACCAGATCGACGCCCAACCCCTTGAATCTTCTGCACAGTTCAATGGACTGGACAATGTCCCAGCCGCCTTCTTTCCAATCGGTCGCAGAAATGCGCACAAGCAGCGGCAAATTTTGCGGCCACGCGCCGCGCACCACTTGCGTCACGCGCACCAGCATACGAATGCGATTCTCGAAGCTGCCTCCATACGCATCTTTGCGATGATTGCTGAACGGCGAAAGAAACTGGTGCAGCAAGTAGCCGTGCGCCGCGTGAATCTCTACCACTTGAAAACCCGCCGCAAGCGCGCGCTTCGTCGCGTCCTGGTATTCGATCAGGATCGCCTCGATCTGACTCAGGGAAAGCTCCTCCGGCACCGCGTAGCCTTCGTCAAACGGCAGCGCGCTGGCCGAAACCGTTGTCCATCCGCCTTCCTGTTTACCCAGTGGTCCGCCTCCAAACCACGGCGCCTTGGTGCTGGCTTTGCGGCCTGCGTGCGCCAACTGAATCCCCGCTACAGCCCCCTGTTGCTTCACAAAATTCACGATCGGCCGCCACGCTTCCGTGTGTGAATCAAGATAGATTCCTGTATCTTCCGGTGAAATTCTGCCAATCGCTGATACTGAGGTAGCCTCGGTCATCACCAGCGCTGCTCCGCCAACGGCTCGGCTCCCCAAATGCACCAAGTGCCAAGTTGTGGGGTGCCCTTCCTCCGCGGAGTATTCGCACATCGGAGAAACCGCGATGCGATTCTTCAACTGAATCTCTCTCAATCGAAATTCCGTAAATAGCTTCATGCGGCTCCCGTGTTCTCCTTGGCTTCCTGTCCGATTCCCTTCACCGGAGCGCGGCTCCCAAACAACGCTGTGCCTACTCGCACTTCCGTCGCTCCCTCCGCAATCGCCGCCTCAAAATCGTGCGACATGCCCATCGACAACACCGGCAATTTCCTTCCTAACCGCCCTTCCAGTCTATCCCGCAACTCGCGTAAATGCGCAAAGTAAGGCCGCGCATCCTCCGGCTTCTCCTGGAAAGGTGGTATGCACATTAATCCAAGAAATTGCAGCCGCTCCAATCCAACAATTCTCTCCGCGAATTCGTCCAAGCCTTTTTCGTCCACGCCCGTCTTCGTTTCTTCGCCTCCCAGGTGCACTTCCACCAAAACTCGCAACGTTTCCCCGGCAGTTTTCCCCTCGCATGCCCGGTTCAATCTCTGCGCCAACTCCCAATCGTCCACGGAGTCCACGGAATGAAACAGTCTCGCTGCTTTCCCCGCCTTATTGCTCTGCAGATGCCCAACCAGGTGCCAGGTAGCGCCGTCGAGATCATCCAGCCGCGGCCGCTTCGTTTCCCACTCCTGAACGCGGTTCTCTCCAAAATGCCGCAACCCCGCTTCATACGCCTCGCGAATGGCCTCGCTCGGATGCGTCTTCGATACTCCGATCAAGGTAATCTCATCCGCGTGGCGTCCGGCCTTCGCTGCCGCGGCTTCGATCCTCTCCCGCAATCTCGCCAGGTTCTCTCGAATGCTCATCAACATTTCCAGAAGTCGCTCTCTTCGAAATCGTAACACGGCCTTTTCATTGCCAGTGCTTCGTTCTCCGGTTACACTTGCTTGAAATGGTGGCGTCCCCTCCGCCACGGAACGGTGATATGACGACTCATGGATTACTGATCGCTATCGAGGGAATTGACGGCAGCGGCAAACATACTCAGGCGAGTCTTCTGGAACAATCGCTTCGCTCAAGCGGCTTTCCCGTTCATTCCACTGGCTTTCCGCAATACGACTCCTGGTTCGGCCAGATGGTCGGCAAATTTCTGAACGGCGACTTCGGCCCGCTGGAGAGCATCGACCCTCGTTTCACCGCGTTGCTCTATGCCGGCGACCGCTTCGAAGCCAAATCGCAACTGGAGTCCGCGCTGCAAGAAGGCAAAGTCGTCCTGGTGGATCGCTATATCGGTTCCAACCTGGCCCACCAGGTCGCCCGCGCTCCCGCCGAAAAGCGCGCAGAACTCATTCGCTGGATCGAGCATCTCGAGTATTCCATTTACGGCTTGCCCCGCGAAAATCTGATTCTCTACCTCCGCGTCCCGCCGCGCGAAGCCCAGTCGCTCGTCGCCCGCAAACCTGAGCGCGCCTATACCACGGCAAAGCACGACATTTTGGAGACCAATCTTCGGCATCTCGAAGACGCCGCGGAAATGTACGATATGCTTTCTCGTAGCCGTCCATGGGCCACCATTCAGTGTTTTGATGCGCAGCGCAACGCCATGCGCCGGCCGGAAGAAATTTCCGCCGAAATGCTGGACGCGGTAAGAAGCCTGCTGGTGACGAAAGGCACGAGCTAAGCGATGGGCTTTTCCGAGTTCACCGGGAACACCAAGATTGTCGCGGCTCTGCGCGGCGCACTTCGTTCCGGCCGCGTTCCTCATGCGCTACTCTTCACTGGACCCCGTGGCGTGGGCAAGTTCACGCTGGCGCGCATGTTTGCCCAGGCCGCCAACTGTGAACGCCTTACCGACGACTTCTGCGGTGAATGTGCCACCTGCCTTCGCATTGCACTACTCTCCGATCCGCAGCGCCTCATCGAACAGGGTCTGGCGGAACGCGGGGAGAGCGCCGATGCCTCCACCGTCGAACGCATTCCGCTGATCTTGCAATCTCATCCGGATGTGTGGGCTTTGGTGCCCGATCCCGTTCGCCTTAAGACACCCGTCGCCCGTCCTGTGCTGCGCATCGGCCAGCTTCGCGCCGTCCAGCGCGCCGCCTACTTTCAGCCCGTGGGCCGCCGCCGCGTCTTCATCCTCGATGGCGCGGAAACCATGCGCTTCGACGTTTCCAACGTTTTCCTGAAGGTTCTGGAAGAGCCGCCCGGCTCCGCAACTTTAATTCTTACCGCTCCCTCTCCCTATTCCCTGCTGCCCACCATCGTTTCGCGCTGCATGCAGTTCCATTTCGCGCCTCTGCCCGTATCCGAGGTCGAGGAGATCCTTAAGTCGCACGGGGGCCGTAAACCTCCCGAGGCGAAACTTGCCGCACAGCTGTCGGAGGGAAGCCCCGGCCAAGCCATGGAACTCGACGTCCAGGTCGCCGTCGACAAACGCAAGTCGGCGCTGCAAACCCTCGAACGCGCTGCTCGTGGCCAAGGGTTCAAGGAACTCTTCGCCGAAACCAATGCTTTGGCCAAAGATCGCGACTTCCCTTTCGAAGAAATGATCGCCATCTTCTACGGCCTGTTATCCGATTTGCTGGAGCTGACTTCCGGCGCAAAAACCACTCTGCTGCGCAATCCCCACCTGGCCAAGGAATTAGAGGCCCTCGCGCGGCTTGTGAATACAGCGTGGGTTATGCGTGCGATTGCCGGCATCGATGAAGTAGCTGCCGGGGCTCGCCGTAATCTGAATCGCCAACTCGGCTTAGACGCGCTAGCCACCAGTTTATCTTCTTCCGATCCGCAGATCCTGCGAAAATAATCTTTCGCTCGCCCTTCCCGCCAAAACAAGTGATAATAGGCGAAACGCAAATCCCGCCCGGCGCATCTAATCGGGTAGAAATACCCTTCTTTTCCCAAGGAGCAGTCATGGTTAATCGCCGCATGTTCCGTCCCAGCTTCGCGGACGTTAAAGAGGTACCCCCGCCCCGCCCCCAGCATAACGGTCCCGCACCAAGCAAGAAACCCGCCCCTCCGGAAATTACTCACGCCGAAAATTTTTACTGGGTTAAGCAGATGCAGAGCCGCACACCAATGCTGGTGGTATTGGAAAGCGGCGAAGAACTCCGCGGCATTATCGAATGGTACGACCGCGACTGCATCAAGCTCACTCGTCAAGGTTCGCCGAACCTTATGATTTTCAAACGCTTTATCAAGTATGTTTCCAAGGACGGCGACGAAAACGGCCAGGGCAACGAGGAGTAACTCTCGACAGGCCCGGCGGCAATCGCTGACCCACCTGTGGTGTCGAAAGATGCCGCTTACTTGGCCAATGTGTGCGTGGCGGCCGCGGAAAATGTTAGCAGAGCCTTCGCCGCCAGCGATCCGGATTCATTAAATATTTCGCACTCTGTCACAATGAAGTTGCGTCCTGCCCTTAGTACCTTGGCATCCGCTTTCACCGTTCCGCCGGGAACCGGCTCCATAAAGTTGATCTTCATTTCCAGGGTGGCCAATTCCACCCCGCGCGGCACGGCCGTGTACGCCGCAATCGCCGCGGTAGTGTCCGCCAGCGCCGCCAGTATCCCGCCGTGTACCACTCCGTGAATCTGCTTGTGCCGCGGACGTACATCCAGCCGGAAGATGGCTCGCCCGTCATGCACGCTTTCTACGTCAAAACCCAGCAGCTCCGTAGCCTTGCTTTCCTTCATGCGCTGCCGCACCAACTCTGTCACGCGTTTCGCTTCCTTGCTCATTTTCCGCGCCATTCTCGTCTCGGCTCCTCAATAGGCCGCAAGGCCTCCATCCACCGGAATTGCTGTCCCCGTCATCCACGATGATTCTTCCGACGCCAGAAAGACCGCCAGTTCCGCAACATCGTCCGGCTTGCCGAATCTTCCCAGTGGCAACGTCGTAAGGCGTGCGTCTCGCGCCCGCCGCCCGTCTTCACTCTTCGAAAACAGTTCGGCAATCAGCTCCGTTTCCACAATCGCTGGGCAAATGCAGTTCACCCGTATTTTTTCGTGCGCGTGATCCAACGCCATCGCCTTCGTCAGCATTGTAACGCCGCCTTTTGACGCACAATATGCCGCCCGATCCTTCATCGCCACCAGCCCCAGCACCGACCCCACATTCACAATCGCTCCGCCGCCCGCTCGCCGCATTGCCGGTAAAACCGCTCGCGACATCAAGAATGGCCCTTTCAGATTCGTGGCCATCAAGCGGTCCCAATCTTCCACCGAAATCCCTTCGACGGTCGATACGCTCAACGCTCCGGCGTTGTTCACCAATACGTTCACGCTTCCAAATGCCGCTTCCGCATCCTTTACCGCCTGTTTGCTATCCGCTTCGCTCGACACGTCGCATACCGTCACCACCGCTTCCCCGCCACCTCGCCGAATAGCCTGCGCAACCTCTTCCAACTTTTCACGCCGCCGACCCGCCACCGCAACCTTCGCGCCTTCTCTCGCCAGTGCCAGCGCGATCGCTCGTCCTATGCCCGTCCCTGCGCCTGTAACGATCGCCGCCTTGCCTGCCACCCGTGTCACGGAATCCCCCTGCGCTGCGTCTAACCGGTGTACCATGGCAGGCAATATGGTACGCCACTTTCTGGCCTGTCACCCGAGCTAGTGCGCAACATCGGCCTGTCAGCGCCAAGGATGTAGCGCGTCACGAAAATCACAAGAATTCCAGGTCCTCACTATGCGAATCGGTATCACTGGCTATCCTACTTATGGCGGCTCTGGCGTCGTGGCAACCGAACTTGGCCAGGAGCTTGCCGCTCGCGGACACGACGTACATTTCATTACCTACGCCCCGCCAATCCGCATGAATCAGAATGATCCCCACATTCATTTTCACCAGGCAGCGGTTGTCTCCTACCCACTCTTCGATCATTCGCCTTACACCCTTTCCCTCGCCACTGAAATGCTTGAAGTCTTCGAGAAGGAATCGCTGGACCTGCTTCACGTTCACTACGCCATTCCCCACTCCGTTAGCGCCTTGCTGGCGCGCTCCATGGCCGCTCCCCGCCGCCTTCCCTTCATCACGACTCTTCATGGGACAGACATCACCCTGGTGGGCAACAATCGCAGCTTCCTTCCGATCACTCGCTATTCCATTGAGCAGAGCGACGGTGTTACCTCCATTTCCCGCTATCTGCTCGATCGCACTCTGCAGGATTTCGACATCAAGCGGCCCATCGAGGTAATCCCCAATTTCGTCAATTGTGATTTGTATTTTCGCCAGCCCGATCCGAAATTGCGGGCGGAGTGGGCTCCCAACGGGGAGGTCATCCTCATGCACCTCTCCAATTTCCGGCCTGTGAAACGCATCCTCGATGCTGTGGAGATATTTGCCCTGGTCCGCGAGAAGATGCCTGCGAAGCTCGTCATGATCGGCGATGGCCCCGACCGCGGCCCCGCCGAAGAGTTGGCGGTCGCCCGAAACGTCCAGAACGATGTCTTGTTCTTGGGACAACAGAATGCGGTGCAGTCCAAGCTAAGTCAGGCTGACCTCTTTCTTTTGCCTTCTCAGTTGGAATCGTTTGGGCTGGCCGCGCTGGAAGCTATGGCTTGCGAAGTGCCGGTCATCGCCACAAATGTTGGTGGCGTACCCGAAGTGGTCGAACACGGCGTTGATGGCTACCTGACAGAACCGGGCGACGTCAAACTTGCCGCGAAATATGCGATCGATTTACTTTCACGGGCCGACCGCGGCCGTGAAGTCGGCCAGCTTGCCCGCGCACACGCCAAGAAAAAATTCTGCGCCAACGACGTGATCCCCAAGTACGAGCGCTATTACGAGCAAGTCTTGGCCCAGCAGCGCTCAACCGCCCGCGCCTGACGCGAATCGGCGTTTAAGCTGGCACTGCGAAATGGCGTGCCACTTCTGACGCATGGTAACGACCAAGATGTTCGCGGTTTTCCAGGAGCCACCGACTCAGCCGGGTCTTCCCTGTTGATCGCCCTGTGGGAGCAAGTAAATTGCTCATGAGCCCCTTGTACTCCTCCCAAGTCAGAACGACGTCCCGCATCATTAGGCCAGTTAGACGTGTAGACAAATACGCGAAAAAGACAGGCACTCTTACGGTGCGCACCGGCTTGCCGATTTGTGCTGCTATCAGCCTTACAAGCTCTTCGAACGTGAACGTCTCTGGCCCAACAGCATCCAGCACAATATTCTGCTCCTGCTGAGATACATCAATCATCAGCTGCGCCATATCTTCTACGTAGATTGGCCGAACGCCGTATTGGCCATCGCCTGGAATACCGAACGCCGGGAAATGACGTATGAACCAGGCAATGTTGTTGATCAGGATATCTTCGCGGCCGTAATAACAGTCGGACGCAAGATGGCATAGGAGAGGCCCGACTTCTTTACAACCTGCTCTAGTTCAGCTTTCCCCCGATAGTAGCCAAGAGGCGATTCCAGCGACGGGTTGGCGATACTGACATGCACCAAGCGCCTAACCCCAGCATCCTTTGCCGCAGCGATTAGAGTACGAGTGTTGCGAACCGCTGTTTCGAATGTGATTGTTCCATGAGGAAACCGTACCCAATACGTGTTGATCAGAGTCGAGGCGCCGCGCAGAGTTCCCATCAGCCGTTCTGGACGGTCGAAGGAGTACGGAAATACTTCCACTCGATCGCCAAATGGACTTGGGCGCTCCGGATGATTCGTGAGCGTGCGGACCTTGTACCCTTCGTTCAGCAGCAACTGGGTCGCGTATTTGCCTGTGTAGCTGAACGCACCCGTGATAACGACGGTCTCATCGCGCATAATCCCTTCCGACATTCCCGCCTCCACACCTAAGCCCAGAAGCGCTCAATGGCCCTGATGACACCCTCAACTTCGTTTGAAATCGCACAGTGGTGAATCCGCGCCCGCGCAACTTCGGTGCGCAGCCACCCAACGGTAAGCCACATGCCACAGCGGCATCATTCCAGGAATCTTCGACACCCATGCCAATGGCTGCGCCCACCAGATTTCTCGCGTCACGGCCACAACCGCATCCGCGCCGCCAAATTGCGTTCCATCGCAGAGCAAGAACCGCAGCTCACGCAAAACATCTTCCCCACTCAAGCCGAGAAGCGCACACACCCGAGGATCCTGCAGCGGCGCTACAGCGAATCCCCGCCGCCGCAGCACCGGTGCCAGCCAACGCGCGATCCGCGTGCAAAATCCGCACTGCGCATCAAAAAACAACCATCCCCGCGCATGCCTTCCCTTTCCATCCGTGTACTCGCCAGCCAGTGAAATCATGTCGCCTTCCTCATTGCAGTCTTGCCGTTGCCTCTTCTTTCTTCTTTCTCCGTGTTTTTCTTCTCTGTGCCCTCTGTGTCCTCTGTGGTAAAGGTTTTGGTGTTTAACTGTTAACTTTCAACTCTTAGCCTCATCCCGCCCTCTTCTTCTCACTCCCCAACAGCGTGATCACTTTCCCTCGCAATTTCCCCACGCCTTTCAGCGCTCCCACCGGCATTCGCAGCACTTCCTCAAACAACCCGCTCATCGTGGTCAGAAATTCCAGCATGCTTTCCAGCCGCTCCCTGGTGTACGCATCTCCTTGCCCGCCCGTCTTCACTTCCTGCACGCACTCATTCAAAACACGTAGCGTTGGATCGATCTCCCGCCGCTTTCTCTCCTCCGACACGGTCCGAAATATTTCCCACACATCTTTAGCCGTTTCGAAGTGGTCTCGCCGGTCGCCCAGCACATGCACCACTCGCACGATTCCCCACCCTTGCAATTCGCGAAGACTGGTGCTGACGTTCGATCGCGCCACGGAAAGCGTCTCAGAGATCACGTCGGCAGGCAGCGGCTTTGGCGAAAGGAACAGCAGCGCGTGCACCTGCGCCACCGTGCGATTAATTCCCCACTTCGTGCCCATCTCTCCCCAGTGCAGGATGAATTTCTGCGCCACCGGCGTCAGCGCCGTTTGTGTTTCTCTAGGTTGTTCGCTCATCTGTTCCCTCCAAGCTCTTCCGCACCCGTATCGCTCGAAACATCAGTTATATCCGTTGTTTCTGTACATACAGAATATACAGCACACACGAGCGCCTGTCAAGGCCTTACTCTGGCTCATTATTTTCGGGAAAGCCTGCTAGAACACGCTGACTTCCGGCAGCGCCGGCACCAGTTCCGGCACGTCGATCCGAATCGTCGTTCCCTGCCCTTCGTGACTCTCGATTTCCAGGCGGAAATCGGTTCCGTACAACACTCGCAAACGCTCCCGCACGTTGCTCAATCCAATTCCTTCCACATATACGTGCGGCAATTTCTCTTCGGAAATGCCCACGCCGTTGTCCGTGATCTCGATATGAAGCCGCCCATCGCGATTCGACGTCCGCAGGTGAATCCGCCCACCCTCCAGTTTTGGCGCCAGTCCATGCTTCAGGCTGTTCTCCACAATCGGCTGCAGCAGCATGCTGGGGATAAACGTATCCAGCGTGTCGACGTCAATCTCCTTCACAATGTCCAGGCTGTCCTGCCCGAACCGCGCCACCTCAATATCCAGGTAATCGTCGATGAACGATAATTCCTCGCGCAACGGGACGAACGTCTCGTGCTTGCGCAGCAGTCGCCGCAAGATGTTGCTCAGCTTCAGCACTACTCCCCGCGCCGTGTCGGGATCCATGCGAATAAGCGCCGTCACGGTATTCAGCGTATTGAACAAAAAGTGTGGATTAATCTGACTGGAGAGCGCATCCATCCTGGCGCGCAAAAGCAGCTGCTGATGCCGCTCCAGGTTCATTTCAATGCGCGTGTTGTTCCAGATCTTCAGCGGCGCCGCCACGGACATCAGCGTTCCGATTACCACGATCGGCAGCAGCCAGTTCCACCCTGGATCGATCGCAAACAGCCACTTCGGCTTCGTGGCAATCACCAGCGCCACGCGGCCAACTTCCAGCCCCACGCAGGTCATCAGCGGCAGCATTTCCCAAAGAAATTCCCGTTCGCTCACAAATCGCATCATGGCCTTCGGGATGTTCAGGAACGTAAACGGCCCAAAGTTCCACAAGTCCTCTTTGTCGGGAATCAGCTGCCGGATTAATCCGCCCAGCAGTCCCGCGGTTGCCGCTGCCGGCATCGCCAGCCATTCATGGGCCATCAGCGCCGGGATGGTGGCGATCGCGCCTCCCAGCGGACCCACCACGCGGCCGCCCAGCAGTCCCATCAGGAACGCCCCCTCCAGCGACCAGTCCGCGAACCGGTAAGCGGGGCTCACCAGCCGCAGCGTCACTCCCACGATCAGCGGCGGCGTCATGAACAGCATCAATTTCAATTTTTGGTCGGAATCGCGCTCTTCGGTAAATAGCACCCGCCGGAACGTGTTCCACCGCGCCAGCAACGCGGCGATCGACGACGCCACGCCCACTTTCAGCAGCAGCGTGAACAATATCTCTTGCAGTGTTGGCGAGTTTTCCATGTACTGGCGGCTTCGTTTACGCTAGCCAAACCCTGCCTTATTGTAAAGAACTCCCTCCACCGCAATTGCCCAGCGTCATGTGCCCGCGCGGTGGTTCGCGCCGCCTCCCTGCTATACTGGTCCATTCCTATGGCCACGAAATCATCCGCAAGAAAGACCCGGCGATCCACCCAGCAGTCCGTGCAGCAGATTGCACAGGCCGTCCTTCCGACGCACTACGGTCCATTCACCATCTACGGCTTCAAAGGAAAAGGTCCGCAGGATGAAGCCGTCGCCCTTGTGCGTGGAAATCTGCACGGCCGCAAAGCTCCGCTGGTTCGCGTGCACTCGCAATGCCTTACCGGCGACGTGCTCACATCTCTGCGCTGCGACTGTCGCGCGCAACTCGAGCTTTCGCTCAAAAAAATTGCCCAGGCTCCCTCGGGAATTCTGCTCTATCTTCCGCAAGAGGGCCGCGGCATCGGCCTGATGAACAAGCTTCGCGCCTACCAGCTTCAGGATGGCGGCATGGACACCGTTGAGGCCAACGAATCACTCGGCTTCGCCGCCGACGCGCGCGAATACGAATTCCCCGCCCGAATCCTGAAGAAACTCGGCGCCAAGCGCATTCGCCTGCTCTCCAACAATCCCGACAAAGTTCGCCAGCTTGAATCCGCTGGAATCCACGTTGCGGAACTGGTGCCCTGCCAGCCTCGCATCTCCAAAATTTCGCGCCGCTACCTGCAAACCAAAAAACATAAAATGGGTCACTTGCTCCAGGGCGTCTGACCTGGATCAATGCCGCTTGAGAACTGAATGGCCGAGCGACTTAGCGGCGGATTCCACGAGGTAAGTTTTGTCATGTCGAACGGAGTCTGCGGAGTGAGAAATTTCTCTTCCCTTAGGTTCTGGCGGGTGCCACCTGCCGGTTTTGCGTGTGGGTTCTTGCGGTCTCAACTCGTGCCGAACGGTCGCGGTAAAACGTGGGCTGGGTTCTGGCTTACCCGCCACCAACAAACTGCACAATTTCCAATTTGTCCCCGCTAGCGACGCGCGTCTCTTCCCACTTCGTCTTTGCCAGAATCTGCAAGTTATATTCAATCGCCACGCGGCCCGCATTCAGCCCCAGCTGCTCCAGCAGCTTCAACACGGTAGTGCCCGACGCCGTCTCGCGGCTCTCCCCGTTCACCTGAATCACAATTCCGTCGCTCATGGCCCGCTCACAATTCACACTGTAGGAACTTTCGATTTCGCGCGCAACGCGAACCGCAAGTGCCCCTCGCCATCTTGCTTCACCGCGCGAATCGCCAGCGCCGCCTCCGTACCCGCAATTCTGGGCATCTCAAATTCGATCTGCGCCTGGCCAGACTCCCCCGTCTCCGTCGCTAACGTGCATGGTTCGGCGCTGCCTTCGATTTGTGCTTCCACCTTAGCGCCAACGGCCGGCTCGCCATTTTCTTCACTCACCAATATCTGCAAAGAAGCGCGTTTCCCCATCAGCCACGACTTCGCGTTCTTCAGTTCTACACTCAACTTCCGCCGAACCTCGGCCATCGCCGGCGGCTCAGCCGGAATCGCAGTCGCATCGCTCCCAGCACCTTCCACGCGTGGAATGCTCAGCTGGATCACTCCGGCGCGCATTTCCTCGAGCACCGTACGGTGCTGCTCATCCAGCCGCAATTTCAGCGCTTGTTCGCGGTCGCCGTCCAGCGGCAACAGATCGAAGTAACTATTCGTACGCCGGTGCAGTACGCGTCCATGGTAGTAAACCGTCGTATCGATCAGCGCATGCGATGCGCCGCGATCTTCCGTCTGCACGTGATAAACGGTCGTGCCTAACGTCACGTTTGTGTTGTGTCCGAATACCATTCTGACGCCCGTCTCCATCCGCGGTTTGGCGTTGTCTCGCCACTGGTTCTTCCGCTTTTTCACCGGAACATTTGACCCGGTGGCTCCTGAATCGTTATTATAACCCTTCGACCATGACCCCCTCCGGCCTACATTCGTATGTTCCCCTTCTAATACACCTCATCGTGGCGGGAATTCTTGCTGGCGCGCTCATTACCGTCTCCACCGTGATCGGCTGGCGGCGTCCCAACAAAGCCAAGCAGCAGCCCTACGAATGCGGCATCACCCCCACAGGCGATGCGCGGGAACCGTTCTCTGTAAAGTTCTATCTGGTGGCGATGGTCTTCATTCTTTTCGACGTAGAAGCTATTTTTCTGTATCCCTGGGCTTTCATTTTTAAGGATTTAGCTCGCAACGTTCAGACGCGGTGGTTTGGCTTCATAGAAATGATGATATATGTAGCCATTCTCCTGGTCGGTTATATCTATCTCTGGAAGAAGGGCGCGCTCGACTGGAACCGAAAGCAGAAGTAGCGCCAGCCCCTCAAGGACCTCAGCAACGTGAGTAACGAGACGCAGCTTGCCGATGCAAAAGCTAATGTTGTAGTCGAACAACTTCGCCTGTGGGACGCGAAGGCGGTCTCGCAGGTCATCGAGTATCACGGCCAAACCACCCTCGTCGTTCCACACCACCTGCTGCGGGCCATCGCCCTGCAGTGTCGAGACAATCCTGCCCTCAATTTCAACCTTTTGAGTGATGTCACCTGCCTCGATCGCTTTCCCTTCGAACCGCGCTTTGAATTGAACTATCAACTGATTTCCATCCCTCGCACCGCTCGCATCTCTTTGCGCACCAGCGTTTCCGCCCAGCATCCGGTGGTCGAGTCGCTCATGCCGGTGTGGCCCGGGGCCAACTGGCTGGAACGCGAAGTTTTTGATCTGTTTGGCATTCACTTTGAGGGACATACCGATCTCCGCCGCCTGCTTTTACCCGAGGGTTTTGTTGGTTTTCCTCTTCGCCGGGATTTCCCGACGGAGGGTCAGCGCTAATTTCCGCCGCGCGGGTTGAATCTCATGACTACTACGGTTGAAACAACACTCGGCACCTCCAAGACGATGGTCCTCAACATGGGACCTCAGCACCCTTCCACCCACGGCGTGCTGCGCGTATTGCTCGAATTGGACGGCGAAAACGTCGTTACCTCCGACCCCGACATCGGTTATCTGCACACCGGCATCGAGAAGAGTTGCGAAAGCAAAACCTATTCCCAGGCGATTACCCTCACCGATCGCATGGATTACCTCAACCCTCTGGGAAATAACCTCGCGTATTGCCTCGCAGTCGAAAAACTTCTCGGCCTGGAAGTGCCTAAACGCGCTCAATATATCCGCGTGATGCTGGTCGAATTGCAGCGCATCTCCTCGCACCTGGTTTGGCTCGGCACCCACGCCCTCGACATGGGCGCAATGTCCGTGATGCTTTACTGTTTCCGCGAGCGCGAAGAAATTCTGAAGATCTTCGAACGTTTCGCCGGGCAGCGCATGATGACCAGCTTCATCCGCATCGGTGGAGTGGCGCTGGAGCCGCCGGCGGGCTGGCGCGAAATGGTCAAACGCTTTCTGGACATGATGCCGCCCCGCGTCGACGAGTATGAAGGCCTGCTGACGGAAAACCGTATCTGGCAAGGCCGCCTGAAGGGCATCGGCTACCTGCCTCCTGAGCAACTCGTCGCTCTCAGCACCACCGGCCCGGGACTTCGCGCGGCTGGCATTTCCTTCGATAACCGCAAGGCCTTCCCCTATTCCTCTTACGAAGAGTTTGACTTCAACGTGCCCACGCGCACGGAATCCGATTGCTTTGCTCGCTACCTGGTGCGTGTTCTGGAGTTGCGCGAGAGCCTGAAGATTGTCCGCCAGGCCATGGACAAGATTACCGACCAGGGCCCGTTCAAAGCCGAAGCTCCCGGCATTATTCCGCCGCCGCGCGAAAAAATGAAAACGGAGATGGAAGCGCTCATCTACCATTTCAAAATTTTCACCGAAGGCTTCAGTCCTCCGCCGGGCGAAGCATACGTCGCCGTAGAATCGCCGCGTGGCGAACTGGGCTGCTTCATCGCTAGCGATGGTTCTCCGAAGCCGCTGCGTGTGCATTTCCGTGCGCCTTCATTCGTCAATCTGCAGGCTCTGCCATTCATGATCAAGGGCCAGCTGATCGCCGACGTCGTTGCCTGCATTGGTACAATCGATATCGTCTTGGGAGATGTGGACAGATAGCCATGGAACTTTCCCCAAAACTCGCCGCGAAATTCGAGAAGCTGCAGAATGCCTACCCGGTCAAGCGCAGTGCTCTGATTCCTATGCTGATGTACGCGCAGGATGAGTTCGGCTACATCACCGACGAGATGATTCAGGAAATCGCGAGCCGCCTGGAACTGCATCCGGTGCAAGTGGAAGAGACCTTGGAGTATTACTCCATGCTGCACCGCAAGCCCATCGGCAAACACCACGTGCAGGTTTGCACCAACGTGGCGTGCATGCTGCGCGGGGGCACGGAACTTCTCGAACACGCCAAAAAGCGCTTGGAAATCGGCAATCGGGAAACCACGCAGGATGGCGTGTTCTCTCTCGAAGAAGTCGAATGTATCGGCGCCTGCACCGGCGCGCCTGCCCTGCAGGTGAACTACGATTTCTACGAGAACGTTACCACTCGCAACTTTGACCGCCTCATCGAAGATCTCGACAAGGGACAGCGCCCCGCTCCCGTCCCCGTCATTTCCGGCGCGCTTCATGAACGCAACAAGCTCGAGACTCCTCTGATCAGCAAGCGCTTCGGCATTCAAGACTCCCGCAAGATCGATGTTGCCCTGCAACTCGGCGCCTATCAGGCTCTCGACAAGGCGCTCAAACAGTTCACGCCCGAACAGCTTATCGACGAAGTCAAAAAATCCAATCTGCGCGGTCGCGGCGGCGCGGGATTTTCTACCGGCATGAAGTGGTCCTTCGTGCCCAAGAATTCGCCCAAACCCAAATATGTAATCTGCAACGCCGACGAGTCCGAACCCGGCACCTGCAAAGATCGCCCGCTGATGGAGATGGATCCCCACCAGTTGATCGAAGGGATCATCATCGCCGGCCGCGCCATCGATGCGCATCGCGGATTCATCTATATTCGCGGCGAATATCGCTACGTCCTCGACATCGTCGAAACCGCCATCGAGGAAGCCTACTCCCGCGGCTATCTCGGCAAAAACATTCTTGGCTCTGGTTTTGATTTCGATTTGCTGATTCACACCGGCGCAGGCGCTTATGAGTGCGGCGAAGAATCCGCGCTCATGGAATCGCTGGAAGGCAAGCGCGGAAATCCTCGCATCAAGCCTCCCTTCCCCGCTGTGGTCGGCTTGTATGGCTGCCCCACCATCATCAACAATGTCGAAACGCTCAGCTCCGTGCCCGCCATCATTCTGGAAGGCGGCGAAGCTTACGCCAATCGTGGCACACCTAAGAATGGCGGCACACGCCTGCTCTGCGTCTCCGGCCACGTGAACAAGCCCGGCATCTACGAAATCCCGCTGGGCATGAACATGAAAAAGTTTCTGGAAGAAGTTGCCGGCGGCGTTCGTGGCGGAAAGAAGCTCAAGGCCATCATTCCCGGCGGCAGCTCCTGCCCGGTGATGAAGGCCGACGAAATCGATATCGCCATGGACTACGACACTATCGCCAAAGCTGGCTCGATGCTGGGCTCCGGCGGCATGGTGGTCATCGACGAAGATACCTGCATGGTCGACATGGCTCGCCGCATCATGCATTTCTACGCTCATGAATCCTGCGGCTGGTGCATTCCCTGCCGTGAAGGAACCGCCTGGCTGCAAAAAACTCTCGACCGCTTCCATGCGGGCTACGGCAGGCCGGAGGACATCGGCCTGATCGGCGATCTTGCCTCCAACATGCTGGGCCGCACGTTCTGTCCGCTCGGCGACGCCGCGGCCATGCCCACCATCAGCATCGTCAAAAAGTTCCGTAACGAGTTTGAAGATCACTTACAAGGACGTTGTGCTTACAAATCCGCTGAAGCTTTGATCGGTTCGCGGTAGGCTCTCATGGCAGAAACCAAGCTCATTAATATGAAGATTGACGACCGCGACGTTCAGGTCCCTGCGGGAACCCTGGTCATTGAAGCGACTCGCCGTCTCGGTATCGAAGTTCCCTCCTTCTGTTACTACCCGGGCTTGTCTCTGCAGGCCGCTTGCCGCATGTGCCTTGTGGAAGTGGAGAAAATGCCCAAGTTGCAGACCGCGTGCACCCTGGTCGCCGGCGAAGGCATGGTGGTGCGCACCAACACGCAACCCGTGCGCGATGCTCGCAAGTTCATGCTGGAATTCCTGCTGTCCAATCACCCGCTCGATTGCCCGGTGTGCGACAAGGGCGGCGAGTGCGAGTTGCAGGACATGGTATTTCGCTACGGCGCCGATTCCAGCCGCTTCACCGAAGAAAAAATTCACCGGCCGGAAGAGAAATGGTCTGACCTGGTTTATTACGACGCGCCGCGCTGCATCCTTTGCTATCGCTGCGTGCGCGTTTGCGACGAAGGCATGGACGTGAAGGCCCTCGGTGTGGGCATGCGCGGGGCGCACTCCATCATTATTCCCAATGAAGGCGATCATCTCGATTGCGAAGAATGCGGCATGTGCATCGATATTTGCCCCGTCGGCGCCCTCACCAGCGGCACTTATCGCTACAAGACGCGCCCGTGGGAGATGACCTACGTCTCCACCATCTGCACGCATTGCTCCAACGGCTGCAAGACCACACTCAGCGTGCGCAATCACGAAATCATGCGCGCCAACAATCGCGACCTTTCCGGCATCAACAAGGAATTCCTGTGCGTAAAGGGCCGCTTCGGATTTGATTTCACCAAGCATCCCGAGCGCATCAAGCAACCCTTGCTGCGCAAAGACGGAAAACTCTATCCCGTGTCCTGGGAAGAAGCCTCGCAAGCCGCCGCACAACGCTTGAACGAATTTCACGGCGCGTACGGTCCCGATTCGGTCGGCTTCATCGGGTCCAATCGCACATCGAATGAAGAAAATTACTTGCTGCAGCGTCTGGCGCGCGCCACGTTTGGCACTAACAATATCGATCATCACCGCACCGCCGATTACACCGGCCTCGTCACCGCGCTCGGTGATCGCGCCGCGGATTCCTCGCTCACTATGGAGCAGCTCTATCAATCCAAGGCTGTCTTGCTGATTGGCAACGATCCCACGAATCAGAATCCATTCGTCGCGTGGCAGATTCGCTCGGGCATTCGCCATCACGACACCAAGCTGTTCATTCTGAATTCGCGCGACGTCAAGCTGAAAGACAAGGCTCACCAGTTCGTGCGCGTTCCTGCGGGCCAGGAAGCCGCTGCGGTTCGCTGGCTCGCGACTGGCGAAGGACAATTTTCGCAAGAAGTAGTCGACCAGCTCGGCGCACTGAAGTCCGCGCTCGCTAACGAATCCGACGTTGCTATCGTCTTCGGCTCCGAGATTGTTGGCACCGCTATCGCCGATCTCGTTGCGTTTGGCTCTTCGCTGCAAAATGGCCCGGCTCGCTACATGGCTCTGGGCGACTACGCCAATTCCCGCGGTGCTGCCGATATGGGTTTGCTGCCCGACCGTCTGCCGGGCTACGCATATCTCGACAACAAGGCCGCCGCGGAGATCATGGAACGCCATTGGGGCGCGAAGCCTCCCACAAAGCCAGGCCTCACCGCTCCTCAGATGGTTGAAGCCGCTCAAGCCGGTAACCTGAAGGCGCTGTATGTCGTTGGCGCCAATCCCTTCGCGCATTTCGGCAAACCAAAAGCGGGTCGCGGCAGTTTGCAACTTTTAATCGTTCAGGAAATGTTCCTGACCGAAACCGCGCAACTCGCCGACATTGTTTTCCCCGCAGCTTCCGCCTACGAAAAAGAAGGCACCGTCACAAACACGGCGGGCCAGGTGCAGTTACTCCGCAAGGGCGCTGTAGTCATGGGTACGCGCTCGGACTTCGATTTGCTGCGCATCTTGTCGCATCAGCTCGAACGCCTCGGCTTAGGCAAGGCTTTCCATTTCAAGGATCCCTTCGTGGTTCTGGACGAAATCCGAAAGACCGTCTCGGGCTATAATCTGCATCCCGCGGAACTGCTCACCGGTGGCGCCGAACCCACCAAGCTGCACTTTACGAAAAATGGTCGTGCGCCCTACGACGTTCCGGTTCAACTGATTCGCTCCGCCAACGATTCTCTGTTTACCAGCGGTTCCCTCACTCCTTTCTGTACCATGATGCACTCTCTGCCGGAGGCGGAAGCCAAACCGTGAGCGAATTCCTCCACCAGTACGCGTTCCTCATCGTTCCGATCATCAAGATCGCCATTCTCGTTTTCCTGGTACTTACCGTCGACGCCTACCTCACCTGGCTGGAGCGCAAAGTGATCGCGCACATCCAGGCGCGCTGGGGACCGCATCGCGTCGGACCTCACGGCCTGATGCAGCCGCTGGCCGACGGATTGAAGTTCATCTTCAAGGAAGATCCCATGCCGGCCAATGTCGACAAGCCGGCCTACTTCATCGCCCCTTTCGTTGCGCTGATGCTGGCGTTGACCTCCTTGGCGGTAATTCCTTTCGGCCCCAACAAATTCACCCTCTGGGGATACGAATCGTCCCTCGGCATCGCCGATGTAAGCATCAGCTTGCTGGTCCTTTTCGCCATCACTGCCCTGGGCGTATATGGTGTCGCGCTGGCTGGCTGGGCTTCCAACAATAAGTATTCCCTGCTCGGCGGCTTGCGCAGCTCCGCTCAAATGATTAGCTACGAACTGGCGCTCACACTGTCCGTGGTTGGCGTACTGCTCATTGCCGGCAGCTTCAGCCTGCGCGAGATTGTCGAGCAGCAAGGCACCTCAAACCTTGGTTTCCTCAGTTGGAATCTTTTCGGCTTTGGCAATGGCCTGGGATTCACGCAAATCATCGGATTTGCCTGCTTCTTCATCGCCGCTATTGCGGAAACGAACCGCGTGCCTTTCGACTTGCCTGAAGCGGAGTCGGAACTCGTCGCGGGATTTCACACCGAATACGCCAGCATGAAGTTCGCCATGTTCTTCATCGGCGAATACACCAGCATGATCGCCGTCTCCTGCCTGGCCACCGTTCTATTTTTTGGTGGCTGGCTCTCGCCCTTCCCCGCAACCTGGACGTTCACCTACTACGTGCCATCGTTGCTGCTGATTCCTTTCGGCCTGTGGGTGATTTACGACGGCATCCATTACGAAAATATTCTGGGACGCATCGTATTGCCCGGCATTGGCACGGTCCTCACAGCGGTCGGCGTCGGTCTAATTCTCTATCCGCCGGCGAACCAGCTTCTCCAGGGCGTTTTCTGGTTTGTCCTGAAGGTGTTTATCTTCCTGTTTGTCTATATCTGGATGCGCGGCACGCTACCGCGTTTCCGCTACGACCAATTGATGAGTTTTGGTTGGAAGTTTCTGCTGCCGGTTTCCATCGCGAACGTGGTTCTCACGAGCGCCGTCATTCTGTGGAGAATGCACTAATGAACGCGTCACTGGCGATTTTCTTCGTTCTCGCTGCCGTCGCGGTTGCCGCCGCGGTCAGCCTGATTTTGCAACGCCATCCAATTCACAGCGCCCTATCGCTCATCGTTGTGATGGTGGCGCTCGCGGGCCTCTACCTCCTAATGGGCGCAGAGTTCGTTGCCGCCGTTCAGATCATCGTCTATGGCGGCGCCATCATGGTTCTCTTCGTCTTTGTCATCATGCTGCTGAACGCCGGCGAAGAAGAGCACACCAACTTTTCCAGGATCGCGGCCTACGCCGGTATTCCCATGGCGGTTGCCGTCGGAGGACTGATCGCCGCGGCCATCACGCGTTCCACGTTGCCTGCGGCGCAGGATCCCACGACGCTCACTTCTACCAAATCGCTGTCCATGCTTCTTTTCCAGGACTTTGTCTATCCCTTCGAACTCACTTCCTTCCTGATTCTCGTGGCCATTCTTGGCGCCATCGTCCTCGCTCAGCGGGAGGGCAACTAGCATGGTCCCCACCAATTACTACCTCATCCTCAGCGCAATTCTTTTTGGACTGGGAATCGTCGCCTTCATTTTCAAACGCAACATCATCACCATTTTTATGGCCATCGAATTGATGCTCAATGCCGTCAATCTGGCTTTCGTGGCTTTCAGCAAGGCCTTTGGAAAATCCGACGGTGAAGTCTTTGTGCTCTTTGTAATCGTGGTGGCGGCTGCGGAAGCGGCTGTAGGTCTTGGAATCATCATTCTGACGGCGCGCAATCGACGTTCGCTCAACGTCGAGCGTGTGGATCTCCTCAAACTCTAATGCATCCCATACTCGATTATCTGTGGATCATTCCGCTGCTGCCTCTCCTCGGCTCAGCGATCAATGGTATTTTCGGTTGGAACTGGCCCAAAAGCACCATCAATGCCGTGGCCCTCGGTTCCGCCGGACTGGCGTTCCTCTGCGCCATTGAAGCCGTCCGTGAATTCCTCGATTACTACGCGCAATACCATCAGCCCTTCACGAAGCACTTCGTCGATTGGATCGTTGCCTACAAAGACCTGACCATCGGCTTCGATCTGCAAATCGATCAACTCACTGTAGTGATGCTGCTCGTCGTCACTGGCGTTGGCTTTCTCATCCACATCTACTCCACGGGTTACATGGCGCATGAAGAAGGTTACTTCCGCTTCTTTGCCTACATGAATCTGTTCATGTTCTTCATGCTTATCCTGGTCCTGGCGGCAAACTACACGGTGCTGTTCGTGGGCTGGGAAGGCGTGGGATTGTGCAGCTACCTGCTGATCGGTTTCTACTACCTGAAGCATTCGGCGGCGCAAGCTGGCAAGAAAGCGTTCATCGTCAACCGCATTGGCGATTTCGGCTTCATGCTCGGAATGTTTCTATTGTTCCGCACATTCCATTCTCTCGATTTCCGCACGATTTTTGACGCCGCTTCGCAACCCAACGTGGCTCACGAAGGCCTCGGCCAGTTTGGCGTCCTGACGGTCGCCTGCCTGTTGCTCTTCATGGGCGCCACAGGCAAGTCCGCACAAATTCCCTTGTACGTATGGCTGCCCGACGCCATGGAAGGCCCCACGCCGGTCAGCGCCTTGATTCACGCCGCCACCATGGTCACCGCCGGAGTGTACGTCGTGGCTCGCTCGCACATCCTCTTCCTTCATTCCGACACCGCCATGTACGTAGTAGCCATCGTCGGCTGCGCCACCGCCTTCTATGCCGCAACGATTGGCCTCGTTCAGTCCGACATCAAGAAAGTTCTCGCCTACTCCACCGTCAGCCAATTAGGTTACATGTTTCTCGGCTGCGGCGTCGGCGCTTTCAGCGCGGGTATTTTCCACCTGATGACCCACGCGTTCTTCAAGGCGCTGCTCTTCCTCTCCGCCGGTAGCGTGATTCACGCCATGGGCGGCGAGCAAGACATGTGGCACATGGGTGGGCTCGCTTCGAAAATCAAAGTCACCTTCTGGTGCATGCTTTTCGGAACTATTGCCATTGCCGGTTTCTTTCCCTTCGCGGCGTTTTTCTCCAAAGACGCCATCCTCTTCGCGGCATTCAATTCAGAGCATGGCGGAAAGGCGCTCTACGCCGTCGGGTTGTTCGCCGCCATTCTCACTTCGTTCTACATGTTCCGTCTGATCTGGCTCACATTTTTCGGCAAGAACCGCTACGACGAACATCATGTCCACGTGCATGAATCGCCCAAGAACATGACCGTTCCTCTGATGATTCTGGCATTGCTCTCGCTTACTGGCGGCTGGTTCGCCTTCCCTGCCCTGTGGGGCGGCAAAGATTACTTCACGGACTTCCTGTCCCCCGTATTTGGCTCTGGCGAAATTGCGGGCGGCGAAGCGCTGCATACTCTGGAACTCACACTTTCCGGTGTGGCGATGATCGCAGCGACTGTGGGTCTGCTGGTGGCGTGGCGCATGTATTCCAAGGACGTAAAGCGCCCGGCGGAGGCCGGCTTGCACAAGCTTTTGTACAACAAGTACTACATCGACGAAATCTATCAAGCCGCAATTGTTGGCCCGCTGGTCTGGATTTCCCGCAACATCCTGTGGAAGGCCGTCGACGAGGGCACCATTGACGGCGCTGTCAACGGCATCGGCTACGGCGTAAGAGAAATCGGCGATGGCGTGCGGCATGCGCAATCCGGCAACACCCGCAGCTACGCCGTGTGGGTTCTTGTCGGAGCGGTCGTGATTTTCGCCATCATCTTCTGGCCGGTTCTCCATCCGGCCCTGTTCGGAGGAGTACGCTAATGGCCATCAGCGGAAACCTCCTCACTGTCCTGCTTTTCTTCCCGCTCGTCGGGGTCCTTGCGGTTCTGCTGCTGCGCAAAGAAGATCATTTGTGGATCCGCCGCATCAGCGTGATTGTCGGCATCGTGGAATTTCTGTTGTCGTTCCTTCCCGTCTGGGCGATTTCTCCTGGCACCTCGGGTTACAAACTGGAAGTTTTCCACCAGTGGATTGCCACGCCTGCGATCAACTATCACCTCGGCGTCGACGGCATCAGCATTTTCCTCGTTCACCTCATCACCTTGCTCACTCCCATCGGCATCCTGGCCTCGTGGAACGACATCCAGCATCGCGTCAAAGAATTCCACATCATGCTGCTCCTGCTGGAAGTCGGCGTGATTGGCATCTTCCTCTCCCTCGATCTCTTCCTGTTCTTCCTCTTCTGGGAGTTTGGCCTGATTCCTTTGGCATTCCTGATCGGTATTTGGGGCCACGAACGCCGCATCTACGCCTCGATTAAGTTCATCCTGTACACCATGGGCGGTTCCATCTTCATGCTCGTCGGCATGATCTGGCTGTACAACAAGACCGGTACATTCGATTTGCCCGCCCTGCAGGCCATGGTTCATAGCGGCGCGTTACTCCTCACTCCCGGCGTCGAAATGTTGCTGTTCCTGTCGTTCTTCGTCGCCTTTGCCATTAAGGTTCCGCTGTTCCCTTTCCATACCTGGCTGCCCGACGCGCACACCGAAGCTCCTACCGCAGGTTCCGTCGATCTCGCTGGCGTTCTCCTGAAGACCGGCGCCTACGGTCTGATTCGCGTTTGCCTTCCTCTGTTCCCCGATGCCGCTCGACGCGCCGCACCCTACGTGGCTGTGCTGGCGATCATCAGTATTATTTACGGCGCACTTGTCGCTCTGGTGCAACCTAATCTGAAGCGCCTGGTGGCCTACTCCTCCGTAAGCCATATGGGTTTCGTGGTGCTCGGAATCTTCGCGTTCACCAATGTGGCTCTGCAGGGCGCGGTCTTCCTGATGCTCGCCCACGGCATCTCCACCGGCGCCTTGTTCCTGCTGGTCGGCATGCTGTACGAGCGCCGTCACACCTTTGAAATCTCCGAGTTCGGCGGGTTGGTGAAACCCATGCCGCGCTACGCAGCTTTCTTCTTGTTTGCAGTGCTTTCTTCGCTCGGCTTGCCGCTCTTGAATGGCTTCGTGGGCGAGTTCCTGGTGCTCATCGGCACCTATCAGGCGCACTGGAAATGGGCAGCCTGGGCCGCTACCGGCGTGATTCTCTCTGCCTGCTACCTCTTGTGGGCATACCAACGCGTGTTCTTCGGAGAGATCACCCACCCGAAAAACCGCGACCTGCACGACGTTAACCCGCGCGAAAAATGGGTCCTCGTGGCCATGTGTTTCTTCATGATCTGGCTGGGCGTGCACACTCGCTTCTTCACGCTGCGTTTCGCCGCCTCCTGCCAGGAAATTCTCACGCAAATGAATAAAAATGTGATGCACGAAGTCGCGCTTCCCGGTGTCTTGCCGCATGCTGCCGGAACCGCTGCCCTCACCCCGACGGCAATCTCCATGGAGAGGCCTCGCTAAATGATACCGCGCACCCAAGACATTCTTGGCGTTCTACCGGAGCTGATTTGGTGTGGCTTCGGCGTTTTACTGATGCTCGCGCAGCCATTCCTGAAAAATCGCCAGACGCTCACATTCCTGGCCATGTTTGGCGCGGCGCTGGGAACCCTCAGTACCTTCTTCGCCGGCAATGGAATCGGGTTCGGCGGCCTGGTGATGTTCGATACCTACAGCCTGTTCTTCCACTGGCTCGTGGGCTTGGTGAGCTTCCTTGTCATCCTGAGCGCTGATTCTTATCTCCAGCGCGAAGGGCTGGACTCCGCGGAATTCTACGCGCTGATTCTGTTTGCCACCGCCGGAATGGGCGTGCTGGCTTCAGCGCAGGAGTTGTTAACGGCATTCATCGGGCTGGAAATGTCTTCGATCTCCAGCTACATCCTGGCGGGCTACCGGCGCGACTCGATCAAATCGAGTGAGTCGGCAATGAAGTATTTCCTGCTGGGCTCGTTCGCCACCGCATTTTTTCTGTACGGCATTGCACTCGTGTATGGCGTGACTGGCTCGACCACTCTGGGTAAACTTGCCGGTGCCGATCCTTCCAGCACCCTTATGCACCTCGGCCTGACGCTGATTCTGGTCGGGCTTGGCTTCAAAGTGGCCGCGGCACCGTTCCAGGTTTGGACGCCAGACGTGTATGAAGGCGCGCCCACGCCGGTTACTGCGCTCTTCTCGGCCGGGCCGAAGGCCGCCGCTTTCGCGCTGCTTTTAAGGATTTTTGCCACCGTGCACGCCGCAACCACCTATTGGTTCTGGGCATTCTGGATTCTGGCTGCGCTCACCATGTTCGTCGGGAACTTGGGCGCGGTCGTGCAGTCCAATATCAAGCGCTTGCTGGCTTACAGTTCCATCGCGCACGCCGGATACATTCTTGTCGCCATGGCTTCCGTGACGACGCTGACGGCCGATGAACGCCTCGGTCCGATCGGCGCCTACGCTGCCGTGCTCTTCTATCTCTTGGGCTATTCCCTGGTTTCCGTTGGCGCCTTCACGATTGTCTCGGAGCTTGGCGGACGCGGCGAGCGCTACTTGACCATCGATGATCTCGCTGGCCTCGGCACACGCCAACCTTTTACCGCGGCGACGCTGACAATCTTTCTGTTGTCGCTGCTCGGTCTTCCGATCACCGTCGGCTTCCTCGGCAAACTTTACATTTTCACCGCCGCGCTCAATTCCAACCTGTACTGGCTGGCCGTTCTGATGGCCATCAACAGCGTCATTGGCGCGTACTACTATTTCCGCATTATCGTCGTCATGTACATGCACGAGTACAAAGGGCCATTGCCGGCCGATGCGCCTGCGGGACTCAGCGCAACCGCCCTGATGGTGGTAGCGGTCACGGTGATTGCAACGCTTTACCTCGGCTTGTGGCCAAATCAGATTTTGTCCCTGCTGACGTCGCAGAACCCCATGCTAACGGCTCGCTGACAATTCCCGTCAAGCGAAACGCACAACTCTTACCAGATCCCGGGCACCAGCCGGTATTTCACTCTGGCCGCATACTCTTTGTAACCATTTAGGCCTTCACACAGCATCTTGTCTTCCAGCAGCGTTCGTCGCAGCAGAATCACGATCATCGGCACTCCGCCAATCAACGTAGCAACCCACGAGCCCAGCGCCAATCCGCCGAATGCCAGATACGGGATAGCTCCCGCGTAGCCTGGATGACGCACGAACCGGTACGGCCCGGAGTCGACGACCACCTGGCCGCGGTCCGCCTGCAACCGCACAGCGGAAGAAAAGAACCGGTTAGTCAGCGTAGCCCACGCCGTAAACAAATATCCCAAGAGCACGAACGCCAGCGCGGCTATCTGCAACCACGGCGCGACCCAACCGCTCCAGTGGTACCGGCCCACATCCAGCCCGGCTACAATCAGCATCAGAACCATCAGTATGCTGGTGCCAATCTTGAAGACTCGATCCTGCTCGCCCGGCCCCGGCTTGAATCGTTCCGCGATCAGGCCCGGATTGACGCGCTCCAGAACGATGGAAAAGATCACTCCCGTGCCCAGGTTGATTCCGAAGTAAGCCCACGCGAGCGGAAAGTCCGTTCGCCCTGCGCTCGCAAAATAGATGGCGGCGGCTACACCGAAGTAAAGGATTAGAAAAACAATCCCCAGCGTTGCTTTGCTCATGGGGCGCCCTCACTTTGTTTCACTGCAAGCGTAGCCACTCCACTGCCTCGCGGCAAGTAAGTCTGTCACCGATTCGCCTGGAACAAGCTCAGCTGCGCGCACTAAATCGGGATAGGGGGAGCAGTCGCCTGCTCACCCCTCCCACACCACCGTACAGGCGGGTCCGCATACGGCGGTTCAGCGAGTTGAGCCCTGACGGGCCGGAGGTTCGATTCGTCGTTCGCCACAAGGGCTTCGCCGCTCTGCAGGTTGCCGTTTCGGCTTCACCGTCTTCTGAACCTGCAAAACTCAGCCGAAGCTGATTGGCTGGCGCAGTGCCACCCGTGAGTTCGACGTTCTACTGCTCACTCTCACTGTTTGGGCCTTCCTCACTTTCGTGAGTACTACGCCCGCTGCTGACTTCTGCTGCAGGATCAGCGTGAGTTACTCCACGCTCAGTCTCGAATCCGAGACATGCAACAGATCTCCCGCGATAAGCTCGACTGCTTTCGATACGCGACCGCCGGATTTACCACCAGCGTCCTTGATGGATACGGACTTCGCGATCCTTTGCCCGCTCGTCCGACGCCGTAGGCCTCTAATCCAGTTCTTGTCCATCGGCCCGTATCTTTGCTCCACGCTTCCTCCAGACCCCACCTCACGGTGACGCCCTTGCGCTTCGCTATCCTTCACCTCCATCAGGTTGGGACGGGACTTCCACCCGCTAGCTGCCGAGCATGCGCGGCGTACAAAGAAAAAGGCCCGTCCGGAATTACCGAACGGGCCAGAATCGCAAAAAATCTGAGTCTGCCGTCAGACCTTCAACATGATGATTGCGAGCGTGAACAACGAGAGGGTTTCAATGAACACCAGTCCGAGAATCATGGCTGCGCGAATCGCTCCAGCCGCTCCCGGATTCCGCGCCATACCTTCGCATGCCGAGGATGCTACCTTGCTCTGTCCCAACGCGCCGCCGAACGCCGCGAGGGCCATGCCGAAGCCAGCCGCAATCGCCAGTGTTCCCTTCCCTGCCACCGCTGTGTCCTGGCCAAACGCGGCTGGTGCCACGATCATTACCGCCACCAGAGCCGCCAACAACATGACTGCTTTCTTCATTACTGCCTCCTTGAACATGCCGCCAGTGGGTGGTTCCCGGCTCTGCGCACCGCAACCGGTCTCACGCTGCAACGGCAAAACGAAAAACGCAAACTTTAGTGCTCGTCGGCGATCGCCGTCCCGATATAGATGGACGGAAGCACGGTGAAGACATATGCCTGAATCACCGAAACAAAAATATGTAGCGCCACAAAAACGATCGGTACGAAGGCCGGGAAAATGCCGAACGCAATTCCTAGGATGGGACTCTTCGTCCAGGCCCACTCCATGGGTCCAAGCAGCAGTCCCAGGAATATCATGTAGATCAGGTCGCTGGCAAAAATGTTGGCCCACAGACGAACGGTGAGCGACAGGATTCGCGCAGTGGTGCTGATGATTTCCACAGGGAACAACAGCACGGCCAGAATCCAGCCACTTACATCATGTGGCGAGCCCGCAAACGTCTTCAGATACCCGCCAATTCCATGATGTCGGAAACCCTGATAGTTGAAATACAGGAAGGTGAGAAGTGCGCAGCCCAGCGGCACGATCGCTACACCCGTGGGCGACCGCAGCGCCGGAAACAGGCTCAACAAGTTGGAAAAGAGGATGAAGATCGAAACGGAGCCGGTGAAAGCGATAAAGCGGTTCGCTTCGTGTCCCACGTTTTCTTCCAACAGGTCCTTAATGCCAAATCCCATTGGGTTGGTCAGCAACAGCTCGGCAACTTGTTGCATCGCTCCCGGGCGCTCAACGGAAAGTTGCGGCCGCAAGATCAGCGCCAGGATTGTGCAGAAGATCAGCACGATCAGCGACATCACCACATATTCGGGGATGGGCCGATCGAAATCCTTTGGTTGGATATGAAGCGCGTGCAAGAGCCGCAAAGCGGCCGGCCCGAAAACATGATTGAACCAGTGAGTTACTGCACTTAACTGTTCTTCCATGACTTATTCCGAAGCGTGCATTAGTTCGTGCACACTAACCGCGATAGTGGCCGCTCCCAGGGCACACAGTCCAAAAATCATGCTCAAAACGGGAACGTTCAGATACTTAAAAATAACATAGACGCAGAGTGCTATCAACCCATAGCGAAACATCGCTTTGAAATAGGTCAGAATCGGGACCCTCGCCTTTGGCTGGTCGGCCTGATCCGTTGCGGAACTGGCCAGCGCGTCTACTCCCTGCTTCAGCCATCGAAAATTTACCCAAGCTAGAATCGCGCCAATGAAGATGCCGAGCCCCCACCGCCATCCCCGAAAATAGCCCACGGGAACACCGGCAAGAACGCCCAGCAGCAACGTAAGGAAGGAAATCCGCGATTCAGATCGCACATACCGGGCGGTGTCGATGGCAGCGTCAGTCAAGGATGCAGGCCCTCGGACTCTTGCCCACGATCATAGTCCATTTCACGTGGCATTCCTTTACGAACGACGATCTATTTGTTGGGAAGACGCCGCAGCACGTCGCGAACGCCGCCAAAGAAGCCGAGTGCGCCAAAGATCAGCATCAGGAACGGTTTGGTGTGCAGCCAGCGATCTAGAAAGAAGCCAGTCAAGCCGCCAACGATAATGGCGCCCACCATTACAAACGGCAGTTCCATCGCCGAGGCGAACTGCTGCGAAAATCCCTTGGCCTGCTTTTCGGCAGGCGTCAGATCGTCGTTGCGGTTGGCGTTAGGGTCCGAAGGCATAGCGGGCCAGGTGTGTGAACGGTTCAGGATACAACCCTGCCGCCAGTGAAACAAACAGCGCCACTCCCAATGCAAACGCCTGCGCGCTGCTGATTTGCGGGATCGGCGCGCCTTCGCCAGGGTTCTTCAGCCAAGCATGCTTCACCACGCGAAAATAGTAATAAAGCCCCGGCACGATGTAGAGCGCGGCAAACACCGCCAACACCGGGTGATGCGTTTCGATGAGCGCCTGGAAAATAAAATACTTGCCCACAAATCCCGCCAAGGGAGGAATGCCGGCGAGCGATAACATGAAAATGAGCAGCAGCAGCGCCGCAACCGGGCTACGTTGGTAAAGCCCGTCGAGGTCGTCGAGTTCGTCGCCGATCAACCCGCGCTGCCGTAGCACAATGACCACCGCGAACGCGCCCAGCGTCATGAACGCGTAAGCAATCAAGTAGTACAGAATTCCCGTCAAGCCCGTAGCGTTGCCCGCCGCAAGCCCCAGAAGCATGTACCCGACGTGCGCAATCGAGGAGTACGCCAGCATGCGCTTGATGTTTGTCTGCGTCAGCGCGGCCAGGTTGCCCCAGGTCATCGACGCGATTGCCACGCCCGCAATCAAATACAGCCACGAAGGATAGTAGTCGCGGAACGCGCCAACCATCAGCCGCAGCAGCATCGCAAAGCTCGCGGTCTTCGAAGCCACGCTGACAAACGCGGAGATCGGCGTGGGCGCGCCTTCGTACACATCGGGAGCCCACTGGTGAAACGGCACCGCTGCAATCTTGAAGAACATCCCAGAAGCGATCAGCACGAATGCCAGTATCGGCAGAATCTGCAACAAAAATGGATCGAAGTGCAGCGCTGCGGGAAACTGCGCGGCCAGTGCCTGGCGTATCTGCTCAGCCTGCGGACCCGCCTGGCGGCTCAACGCAACATAATGGACAAGCTCGTCGCGCGAGCGCAGCGCCTCGCTGATGGCGCCCAGGTTGGTGGAACCGCTCATCCCGTACAGCAGTGAGAAGCCGTAGGCCAGAATGCCCGTGCTGAATGCCCCAAGCAGAAGATATTTCAGCGCCGCCTCATTCGAGCGCTTTTCGCGCCGTAGATATCCGGTCAGCACATAGAAGCTCAGCGCCATGGTTTCCAAGCCGAGGAAAAGCACGATCAGGTCCGTGCCCGAAGCCATGAACATCATCCCGATGCACGCCAGCAGCAACAGCGCGTAGTATTCGCCTTCCTGCTCTTCTTCAATATTCAGGTAGCGCACAGAAAGCAGAATCACCAGCGCGGTAGCCGCCAGGAAAATGCACGAGAAGACCAGCGAGAACCCATCGATGAGTACGGTATTGTGAAATCCCAACAAACCCGGCACGCCAAACGGACTGCCTCGCTGCGCGTTGTACTTCTGATACTGCATGTACAGGCCGGCGCCGCCCGCCGCAACGCCCACCAGCGCCAGAATGGCGTTCCATTCCTTCTCTCTTTTCTCCAGCAGAAAATCAAAAATCAAGATGCCGAGAGCAAACAACAACAATTCCATCTGCGGCAGGATGACCAGTCCATCCCCGTGAATGTAGTTGATGACGGAATCGAGAAAGGAGAGATGCATCTGGGTTCCTTACTTGACCTCCGCCGGCACTGAGATCGTTGGTGTTCCTGCGGATTGCGCTGGAACCGCCGGATAAAAGCCCGGATTCACCTGCCTCACGATTCGTTCCACAGGCTTTTCGATGACCGCGAAAAACGGCTTGGGATAAATGCCGATCCAGAACGCCATCACCACCAAAGGAATCAGCACCGCGTGCTCGCGCAGATTCATGTCCGGCAGCGTCTTGTTCACTTCGTGCGTCACGGGCCCGAACATGGTTCGCTGGTAAAGCCATAGCAGATACGCGGCACCGAGAACGATTCCCAGAGAAGCCCACGCCGCCCACGCTTTGCTCACCACAAACGTTCCTTGCAGAATGGTCACTTCTCCAATAAATCCATTCAGCAGCGGCATGCCCAGCGAACTCAAACTCACGATCAGATAAATCGCGGCGAACGTCGGCATCGGCGTCGCCAGCCCACCGAATTCAGAAATCAGGCGAGTGTGCCGCCGTTCATACAAAACTCCGACGATCAGGAACAGCGCGCCGGTGGAAATACCGTGATTGATCTGTTGAAGCACGCTGCCGGAAAGCCCCAGCGGCGTAAGCGCAAATATTCCCAAGGTGCAAAATCCCAAGTGGCTGACGGAACTGTACGCAATCAAGCGCTTCATGTCCTTCTGCATCAGGCAGACAATCGCGCCATAGACGATGCCGATGATGGAAAGCACCACCACGATATGGATGATCTTGGCGCGCATCACCGTGTCGGCCGGCAGCAGCGGCAAGGAGAAACGCAGAAACCCGTATGTCCCCATTTTCAACAGCACACCGGCCAGAATGACGGAACCCGCCGTGGGCGCTTCCGTATGCGCATCGGGAAGCCAGGTGTGAAACGGAAACATGGGAACCTTGATGGCAAACGCGAAGAAAAATCCCCAGAACAGCCAGACCTTCAGCGAATCCGGAAACTGCTGCGCGGCAGCCAGCAGCGTGGGGATATCAAATGTTCCTACACTGCCTGCGGGCAACGTCTTCGCGTAGTTGTAATACAGCGCCAGGATGGCCAGCAGCATCAGCACCGAACCAGCCAGCGTGTACAGAAAAAACTTGATGGCGGCATACAACCTGCGATCGCTGCCCCACACGCCAATCAGGAAGTACATCGGCACCAGCATCACTTCCCAGAAAACGTAGAACAGGAAGAAGTCCAGCGACATGAACACGCCGAGCATGCCGGTCTGAAGCAACAACAGCAGAATGTAGTATTCCTTGGTGCGCGTTTTGATCGCCGACCAGGAAGAAAGTATCGCCAGCATGCCCAGTAACGTTGTCAGCATGATCAGCAGCAAGCTGATGCCATCGATACCTAGCGCATACTTTGCGCCAATGGACGGAATCCAGTCCGCCGTCTCTTTGAAGCTGAAGCCTTCGCTGCCGGCCACGAAACGCGTCACCAGCGGAATGGAAACAAGGAAGCCGAGCGCGCCGAACAGATTGCCGACGATGCGGTGAAGTGTCGACGCCTCGCGGGGCACCAGCAACAACAGCAGCGCGCCCACGAGCGGCGTGAACAAAACCACGCTGAGGAGATGGTTAGTAAAAAACACGATGCATTCAGCCTTTCAGCGCAAAGCGCGCAACCACACCTGCATGTGATGGCCGTAGTAGCCCAGCAAAATCACCACGCCGACCAGAATCCACATGGCGTAGGAAGAAAAGACGCCGGTCTGAAACATGCGCACCGGCACACTGAGACCTTCAGTGAACTTGCCGATCAGATTCACGAGCCCGTCGACCACCCACTTGTCCCACCAAATCGAAATACGCGAGAAGTACCGCGTCAGCCAACTCGCTCCGTCCACTCCCAGACCATCGATGATGTGCGCATCCACCCAAGCCAGTGCGGTACTCAGATCCTTGATGCGGTTCACAATTACCGCATCGTAGATTTCGTCGACGTAATATTTGTGAACCAGAACGTTGTGCAAACGCGGGAACGACGACGCAATCTTTTCATGCAGCTTCGGATTCTTCAGAAACATCTGGTAAGCCGCCCACAGGCCCAATCCAACGACGGCCAGCGACAGAATCATCAGGAAATATTCCTTGAACAGCGTGTGCTGCCCCATCTGCACCGCGCCCGTTTCCGTCTCGACGCCCCCTAAAACAGGCTCCAGAAATATGCCAAATGTGTTCTTCTCGCCCCACAACACCGGCAGCGCAAACCAGCCGCCGCTAATTGACAGAAAAGCGAGAATCATCAGCGGTACGGTCATGGACTTCGGAGATTCGTGAATGTGCTCCTCGAGTTCAGGCGAGACTCGCGACAATCCAAAAAACGTCAGGAACAGCAGACGGAACATGTAGTAAGCCGTCATGCCTGCGGTAATCAACCCGACCGCCCACAGGAAAAGATAGCGGTCCATCATCTGCGAGCGATGGAAGGCGTGCCCCAGGATTTCATCCTTGCTGAAGAATCCGGCGAAGGGAAAAATTCCGGTAATCGCCAGCGTAGCGATCAGAAAAGGTCGCGACGTGGCGGGAATCGTGTTCCACAGCCCACCCATTTTGCGAATGTCCTGCTCGCCGGAAAGCGAGTGAATCACGCTGCCCGCGCCAAGGAACAGCAGAGCCTTGAAAAACGCGTGCGTCATCAGATGGAAGATTCCCGCGGCGAAAGCGCCCACTCCAAGCGCCAGGAACATGTAGCCCAACTGGCTGATGGTGGAATAGGCCAGCACTTTCTTGATGTCGGTCTGCACCAGAGCCATGGACGCGGCGAAAATCGCTGTGGCGGCGCCGATGAACGCGACGACGTCCATCGCAACCGGCGCCAGTTGGTAGATGGCATTCATGCGCGCCACCATGTACACACCCGCGGTGACCATGGTGGCCGCGTGAATCAAAGCACTGACCGGCGTGGGGCCTTCCATCGCATCAGGTAGCCAGACATACAGCGGGATTTGCGCGGACTTTCCCGTGGCGCCGACGAACAGCAAAAGCGCGATGATCGTTAGCACAGGAGCGCCAGCCACTAACTGGCCATGGCTCACCATCGCCGCAAGCGTTTGCACGATGCCAGAGAACGCCGCTGAATCGCCAAGTCCCTGAGAACTGAATCGAACGGTCCCAAACGTGGTCGCAATTAAGAAAATCCCCAGGATGAATCCGAAATCACCAATACGGTTGACGATGAACGCTTTCTTTCCCGCGTCAGCCGCCGACTTCTTCAGGAAATAGAATCCGATCAACAGATAGCTGCACAGCCCCACGCCTTCCCATCCAACAAACAGCAGCAACAAGTTGTTGGCCAGCACCAGCGTCAACATCGAAAACATGAACAGATTCAGATAACCAAAGAAGCGGTAGTAGCCGCCTTCGTGCGCCATGTATCCGATCGAGTACACATGAATCAGAAAGCCCACGCCCGTAACCACCAGAATCATCACGCAAGAAAGAGGATCGAGCAGGTAGCCCCAATCGGCAATGAATGGCACAAGTGCACCGTGGGCAGGCGTCATGCCCGGCGTGATCCATTCAAACAGAATCAACTGGTAGAAACGGTGTTCCGCATCGGCCACCAGAAGCTGAAAAACCGCGCCAGCGGCATACAAAAAGGAAAGAAACACACTGCCAACGCAGAGGAAACTGACAGCCGCTTTAGGGAGCCGCCGCCCAAAAAAGAACATCAGCGCCGCGGTGATCAGCGGAAATAGCGGGATCAAGTACAGATGCGACAGAAAATAGCCGGAAGGACTCATGTACCGAGCCTCCGGAGACAAATGCTTCGCGTTGTGGCGATAGCTACCATTTCAGAAGATCCATTTCGTCGGCCAGCACTGTTTCGCGATTGCGGAAGAACGCGATGATGATGCCCAGGCCTACCGCCGCTTCGGCGGCCGCGTCGGCAATGATGAACAGCGCAAAGATCTGGCCGTGAACGTCGCCGAAGATACGCGAAAACGCAACCAGGTTGATATTGACAGCGTTCAGAATCAGCTCGATGGACATCAGAACAATGATCACGTTGCGGCGCGTAATCACCCCGATAGCGCCGATGATGAACAGCGCAAAACTGAGAAACAAGTAGTGACCCACGGGCATCATCGCAATTACGTCCTTTTCTTGGCCATGACCACGGCACCGATCATCGCAACCAGCAACAGAATGCTGGCGATTTCAAAGGGCAACAGATAATTGCTGAACAAAATTTTGGCAAATTGCTCGGAGTTGGGAGGCAGCCTGTCTCCGGCTGGTGCGGGCGGTGCCAGCAAGCCGGCGCTGGGCAGTTGGCGAACGTACCAGAACATGACTCCGACTTCGCAAGCCAGCGCAATCGCGACAAAAAAGGCCACCCACTTCTGCAAACGAAACTTGATGTGGTGCAATGGAACGTCAAGGCGCACCAGCATGATCACGAACACGAACAGCACCATAATTCCGCCGACATACAGGATGATCTGCGCGATGAACAAGAATTCCGCGCGCAACTGCAGGAAGATTCCGGCGGTAGCCAAAAGCGTAGTGATCAGGAACACCGCGCTGTGGATCGCGTTGCGGCGTGTCACCATCAACGCGGCGCTGAGGATCGCGACACCGGCAAAAAAATAGAAAATGACGCTATCCAGCATAAGAATCCGAAGTTTCGGCAGCAGCCGAAGAAGCGGCCGCCGTTCGTTTATCGTTCAGATGCAGCAAGAACGCGGCGGCGGCTAACGTGAACACCGTGGTGACGAGCAGCGCCAGCCACCGATTCCAGCCAAATTGCGCCTCCAGCATCATGGCCACGCCCACGGAAAATACATTCACGATGGCCAATGGAATCAGCAGGTACCATCCCAGGTGCATCAGCTGATCGAAACGGTAGCGCGGCAACGTAAACCGCAGCCACATGAAAACATAAATGTAGCCGCTGACTTTCATCAGGAACCAAAATGCTCCCAGAAGGCCGGCCTTGGCGGCTTGCAGCGGCGGAACGAAAAGAGTGGCGGCAAGAATCAGGGCGACCAGGAAACACAGCGCGGCCACTGCCCACATGAACATCGTTTGCACCCGCACCGGCTGCTTCCCTGCCCTGTAAACACAATACGCGCCGACCGCTGCAGCGAAGAGCGCGGGCAGAATATCAATCCAGTTCAGCCAACGCACATTCGGGAAGGGTCGCAGCCATCCGCCCAGGAATAGAGTGGTGGCAACCGCGGCGACCACAATCATGTTGGCGTACTCCCCAAGGAAGTACAGTGCCCAGCGAAAGCCGCTGTATTCTGTCATATAGCCGGCAACGAGTTCGGATTCGGCTTCGGGAAGATCGAACGGCGCGCGATTGGTTTCCGCGATGGACGCGACCAGGTAAATGAAGAACGCCACGGGCGCCAGGAAAATAAACCACACGCCATAGTGCTGTTGCGCGTCGACGATCGAGCGAATCTGCAGCGTGCCCGCCAGAAGCAATCCGCCGATGATCGCAAGTCCCGCTGCCGTTTCGTAACTTACAAGCTGCGCCGTGCTGCGAAGGGCGCCGATCAGCGAATAGTGGCTGTTGGAGGCCCAGCCGCCCAGCACAATTCCAAAAAGCCCCAGCGAGCTGACTCCCAGAATGAATAGAATGCCAATATCAATGTCCTTGGCCACCTGAAACCATGGGCCGAATGCGATGGCGCCCATCGAAACCAGCGCGGTCGACATGGAAACGACCGGAGCCAGCCAGAAGATCACTTTGTCCGCATCATCAGGAATAATGTCTTCTTTAATGAGCAGTTTCAGAGCGTCGGCGATCGGCTGCAGCAGTCCGTGCGGTCCCACGCGCATCGGTCCCAACCGCGCTTGCATGTCCGCCATTAGTTTGCGTTCGACTAGAACGACGTAGCCCGTGATCAGCGGAACTACCGCGACAATCAATACGCCGGATACCAGTTGCACCCACCAGGTTTGCAGAAAACTCACAATGGAATGAAGGGCGGGATTCATGGGCTAGCGGTCCACCTCGCCAAGAACGATGTCGAGAGTGCCGATGATGGCAACCACATCAGCAACCAGGTGACCTCGCGCCATTTTGTCGAACGCCTGCAGGTTGATAAATGATGGCGGGCGAATACGAACGCGATACGGCTGCGTGGTGCCGTCGCTGACGATGTAATACCCGAGAATGCCTTTCGGCGCTTCGATGCAGTGGTACACCTCGCCCGGAGGCGGCTTCAACACTTTGCCCACCTTGCCAAGAATCGGACCAGCGGGAATATTTTCGATGGCTTGCAGACAGATTAGCCGCGACTGCCGCATCTCTTCCATGCGCACCATGTAGCGGTCGTACGTGTCGCCCTTCGTCCCAACAGGAATCTCAAATTTGTACTGGTCATACGCGGCATACGGCGTAGCTTTGCGGATGTCCCATGCCAGACCACTTGCGCGAATGATGGGCCCGGAAGCGCCCAAGGCAATGCAGTCTTCGGTAGAAAGAATCCCAACGTTGCGCGTGCGTCCGATCCAGATGCTGTTTCCGGTTAGCAGGTCGACATATTCCTGGATGCGGCGCTCGAAGTCTTCGCAGAATCGCTCCACGTCTTTTTCAAACGTGTCGTAAGACTCGTACTGCAGCCCGCCAATGCGGAACGCATGCGTGGTCAGCCGCGCCCCGCAGTACTTCTCGAAAATTTTCAGGATTTCTTCGCGTTCGCGCATGCAATAAAAAAGCGGCGTAAGCGCGCCAATATCCAAAGCGTGCGTTCCCAGCCACAACAGATGGCTGGCGATGCGCTGCAATTCCGTAAGAATCGTGCGAATCACACGCGCGCGCGGTGGAGCTTCCACGTTCAAAAGTTTCTCGACCGCTTCGCAGTAGCCCAGTCCGTTGCTGACAGCCGCGACGTAGTCCATGCGATCGACGTACGGAGCAAATTGCTGGTACGAACGATTCTCCGCAATCTTTTCCACGCCGCGATGCAGGTATCCAATCACGCATTCCGAACCAATCACGCGCTCGCCATCCAGCTTCAGTTTCACGCGCAACACGCCATGGGTGGAAGGATGCTGCGGCCCCATGTTGATGACGAGCTCATCGGCGCCCAGCAGTGTGTTTGGCTTTTGTGTTGTCTCGTCGTGCAAAGTGTTTCCCAAGTTCCTGTAACCCTATTGACCTGATTCGATGCCGAGATTCTCTCGCACCCAAACCTCGTCTTGCTTCAAGATGTCGTAATCCTTGCGCAGAGGATGGCCTTGCCATTCGTCCGGCAAAAGAATGCGCTTCAAATCCGGATGACCCGCGAAACGAATGCCAAACATGTCGAAAATCTCCCGCTCCAGCCAATTCGCCACGGGCCACACGGAAACCACGCTGGCTACTTCCTGGTCCGCTGCCAGGGGAATCTTCAGACGCAAGCGCGTGTTGTGCGGGAATGAATAAAGGATGGCGACAAGATCAAAGCGTTTTTCGCGGCGTGGCCAGTCGACGGCGGTGTAATCCTCGAGCAGATCGAATTTCTCTTCATCGCGCGAGTAACGAGCGATTTCCATTAGCTGCGCAACATCAATCACCAGGTAAGGCTGCTTGCGATCTTCCAATGCATCCAGAATCGAGGCGCCGAAACGCTCGCAGTAGCGCCGAGTCAAATCGTTGTCGAGCGGAACCTGCAGAACAACGGGAGGCTTCGGAGGCGGCGGAGCGGGTTTCGCAGCTGGAGGAACCGCGGGCACAGTCGGGCTCTTAGGCGCTGCCGGTGGCGTGGCGGAAGCGCCGGATGAATCCGGCTTGGTACTATCGGGCGATTGGGGCGGCTTGGACTCGTCTGCCATGGACCCTGGGACCGTTGGGCTGCAACATGAGGGCCTGCAGAAAACGAGCAAACCCTCGAACATTTACTCCTGAAAATGCCGCAAAAAAAGGCTGCGCGTGAAGGAAGGAGCGAGAACGCGCAAACCAAGCGCTACGGCGGACAGGCGCATCCGCGACTTAGCAGCCAGTATTGTCGCTGAGAGAGTTTCTAACACACGAGGTAAGGGCAGTCAATGAGGCGCAGCACAGACAAGTGGAAATGCGAATCAGGCCCAGTCGAGGGCGCCCTTCTTATATAGCCAGACGTAGCCAACCAGCAGGATTCCGAGGAACACGAACATGGAGACGAGCGCGAAAGCGCCCATGTGTTGAGCGATCCAGCCGCGATAAAGAATGGCCCAGGGAAACAGGAACATGGTTTCCACGTCGAAGATGACGAAGAGCATCGCAACAATGTAGAAACGCGCGGAATAACGGCCGCGAGCGTTGGACTCCGGAGGAATGCCGCATTCGTAAGGCAAAAACTTGGCATCACCAAGGCGCGATTCGGGACGAATGAACTTGAAGACGATCAGCGCAATCACGGGAAACGAAAGAACCAGAAGCGCGAAGATCAGAACCGGGATGTAGGCCGCAGGCATAGTTGTGCGTCTGAGTGGATGCTAGCACAGAACACAGGCCGAAATTCAAGGGCAATGGTCACAGCGCAGCTACTTTTCAAAAAGAAGCTCACCGGCGCGTTGCGTGGCTTTCACCACAGCTTTGATGAGCGTGACGCGCAACTTCCCTTCTTCCAGTTCCATGATGCCGTCGATGGTGCAGCCGGCGGGAGTGGTCACCGCGTCTTTCAACAACGCTGGATGGTCGCCGGTTTCAAGAACGACGCTGGCGGCGCCCTTCATGGTTTGCGCGGCCAGGAGAGTGGCGACGTCGCGAGGAAGTCCTACTTTCACGCCAGCCTCGGCGAAGGATTCCAGAATGATGTAGGCGAAGGCTGGGCCGCTGGCGGAAAGGCCGGTGACCGCGTCCATATTCTTTTCGTCGACGACGACCGTGCGACCGACCGCGTTGAACATAGCTTTGGCGATCTCGAGATGCTCGGCGGAGGCATGGGTGCCGCGGCAAATCCCGGCCATGCCGCAACCGACGGTGGAGCAGGTGTTGGGCATAACGCGGATGACGGGGATTTTGTCGCCAACGCGCTGCTCGATGTAGGCGGTGGGGACGGAAGCAGCGACGGAAATGACGAGCGTGTCTTTGCCAAGTTGCGGCTTGATCTCCTTGAGGACATCGCCAACAACCTGAGGTTTGACGCCGAGAAGAACGATGTCGGCATCTTTAACAGCTTTGCGATTGTCGGTAGAAACGGAGACGCCGAGTTCCTTGGCCAGAGTGGCGGCTTTCTCTTCGTGGCGAACGGTGGCGGTGACGCGCTTCGGCGTGAACAGGCCCTGTTTAAGATAGGCGCGGAGAAGAATTCCGCCGAGTTTGCCGGTGCCGAGAACGGCGAGACTTTTGTCGGAGAGTTTGTTTGGCATGGTGGAACCATTGTTATGGAGGAGTGCAGGAGCGTCAAGCGAAGTAGTTTTAAGTTTACAGTTATCAGTTTTAAGTAAGGCAAGCACGCGGAATGTCGGCGCGTCGACCTTTGGCGTGATTCGGGAGTTGTTACTCGTGGAAGAACTGTGGCCAGCGGCCGGCGACCAGTGACAATAGCGGAAAGTGGAAAATGTCGGCGCGCCGACATATGAAAGTAATACTTTAACGTAACTCGATTGATACTCCCCCTACCCCCCCTGTTTCTGCGTATGTAGGGGAAAGAAGGGAGTTACGGGAGAATGGCATGTATCAAGGGGAAACAAAGGACTTAGGGGAACGTGGCCGGTGGCCAGCGACCAGCGACCAGTGCGCCCCACCCCCGGGTGTTTTGTAGATGTATATCAAAGGAAAGGGGATGCGGTCGGGCATATGCGGATGTATTTGAAACGGAAGGAGTTAGTGGAGATTCTCGGGTGGCCAGGAAGGGAGCGAGGGGCGGACGGGCTACGGCGAACAATGGGAAACAGGCGCAGAAGGAACGAGGCCGAATGCTCACAGTTCATAGTAGCAGGTATATTTATCAACTGTCAAACAGTAGTCAATAGGTATAATATTCGAATGCCGCTCCCGCAAGGGTAAACATGGATGTGGTGCGGGCCCGCAAAAGACAAGAAACAGGAGCGCAGGCGAAGAACCCACCCTTTGCCAAAAACAAAACCGCAAAGGGTAGGCCACCCGAAATCATCTTAGGATTTTAAGCGTGTGCCACCCGCCATCTCGAGACTCCGTATACTATTTACAAATCGGAACAGCTAGGAGGAGAACGGGGGACAGTCCCAGATTTCCCCCAGATTTCCCCCAGATTTCCCGGAGTCATCTTAGGACTTTAAGCATGCACCACCCGCCCGCGACGCTACAACATCTGCTCTCCACGGTAGGTGCCGGAAGATATTCTTTCCTCTAACGCTTCGTCACCCCAAACCGACTGGAGTTCGAGCGATCGCAGCGGAATTGGGAGTTCCCCGATTGTGCGTGTAGTGGTCCCGTCCCAGATACGCCAGTCCTGGTAGGTACCCGGTTTAGTTCCCATGGTGGTCCGAAACTCTGGAAACACGAAGTCCTTCACTACCATGCTTCCGATTCGCTTCCAACGTCCGCTTCTTACAGACGCACGGAGGCCGACGAAAACAGGCGGGAAAAGAAGCTGTGCCGTCCCGAGTTCAGCTGTCGTACTTAGCGGTTCCGAAGTGATCTTGCTGAAAACGCGAATTAGATATCCAAACTCTTGGTGATGGTACACATACTGGCAATAGGCGAATCGGCCGTCCGGCAACGCGATCACAAAGCAGTCTCCGATTTCGATCTTGGGCCGCTGCATGCTCATTTGAAATAGCCGACCTTTGCCAAGATTTCAGCATCGCGTTGACGCGCTTGTGTGTAGCTGGGATTGGTGCTCGCTATACTGCTCCCTACGCGGGTGGCGCACCCTCTGCGGCCCGTTTGGATCTCCGCCAAAGGGCCTGCAACCAGAATCCTCACGGCTGGTGATCTAGTCGCCATCGGGCGGGGAAATGATTGACATGGACGATGGGGAGAGGATATCACTTCAGCCTATGTCGCGGAAGTTGAGCGACCGAGAGTGTTGGCAGGCCGCCCGTTAAGATCAGCATAGGAGGGCAAAATGCAATCGTTCGACATCGAATCGTACAAAGTTTCTTCGGAGCTACAGAGATTTCCGGGAGCGACGCGAGCGAGCCGCGTGTTGGAGATGACCGGTCCAGTGCAATTTCATGGGATTCAAAATCACGCAACGTTGCGTTTGATCCATCGTTCGATGGGGTGTGGACCAACCCGGTGGCCGGTTATTTGACGGATGGCGGTTTTTCGGGATTGTCGGTGGTGGGATGGTTCCCGTTGGCAGAATACAGCTATTACTACGAGATTTCGCGGGCCGAGAGGCCGGTGCAAGTGATCTATGAGTTCAGCGTTGCGGGAGCGGGCAGCGGCTACTTGAGTTTGGTGGGATTGGGCACGTCGGCGGCGCAGATTGGGCATGGGCCGAGCGAGTCGGTGGCCGCGGGGATGCTACACATTGCGCGAATGATTCCGATGCCGACATTGAAGGATTTGCCGCCACACGGAAAATAACAATACCAGCGCGTCCGCGGAGTGATTCACCACGGAGGACACAGAGAGCACAGAGGAACCAAGAGCGAAGGAAAAGAGCGAAGACAGGGACCAATTGTGTAACTGAAAAAGGCGACCCAAGACCCACCCTTGCATGAGGCAAAGGCGCAAGGATGAGGCACCCGCGCAAACCCAAGAGAAAGCAAACCCAAGAGAACGGCCTCACCCCTGAAGGGGTGAGCTACAGGCGCGGGCATGCGCTGCTTGAGGACACAGGCTGAAGCCTGTGCTACCTGAGGGCTTGCGCCGGCTCGCAGCAGCTATTGGAGTGGGACGGAGAGGTGCTCGTGGACCAGGAGCCAGGTTTTGCCGCGATGCTCCCAGATGCCGGTGTAGCGGACCTGGAGGTCGATGGATTTACCATCTTTGGATTTGTCGAGGAGATGCATGGGGACGACGGTCCAGGCGACGTTGCCGCGGCGAGTAGTTTTCAGTTCCCTGCCCGCAGTAAGCGAGATGCTGGAAGAGCCATCGAGAAATTCCTTCTGAACGCCAGCGGCGTATTTCTTCCAACCGTTGTATTGGAACGGAGCTAAATCGTAGAAAACCAGACCCGAATCCTGCGCATAATACTTCGCGGCGTTTGCGGGATTGCCGGAGCTCCAGGCAGCGCAGTAGCCATCGATGAGTTTGCGAAAGGTGGCGTCATCGGAGGCTTTTTGTTGAGCGCGAGCGCCGGCGAAGGTGAGCAGGCCGCCAAAGAGGGCGACGGCAACATAGATGAACCAATGATGACGCGGGCCGGCGGCACGCGGGGTCTGGACCTGGGCAACGGACATGAGCACCTCTCCTGAAGGCGTCCGCCGAAAGCGAAGAACGTGGCGGTGTTTGTCTGCGTTTCGATCATCGGATGGGTGGGATCTCGTCGCTTAGATCGAAGAGGGATTCATCGCACAAAAGGCGTGCGATGGTGCAGAGGTCCTCACTTCGTTCGGAATGACCAAATTAACGTCCTTCCGCCGACGGAGAAATCGCGCTCTTCCACAGCAAGCAACGGCCTCACTCCTAAAGGAGTGAGCTACAGGAAACTTCCCAAACCGAATGATTAGGAAACTTGTAGGGATAAGGTAGACGGGATTGTGGCAGTTTGCAAGCGGCGGGGGGAAAAGGCCGGGAGCAATAACCGGCGAGTTGGCGGCATTCGCCGGTAAGGAGGGGGCATTGGCCGAATAGGCGATGCGGGGTGAACGGGCAGGACCTAGTCTGGCTGTGGGCAGCCGAGATAGGCAGCCTGGAGGCGGGCATGGCAAGGGCAAACGAGCAGAGCACAAGGAACTGGACGATGTTGGCGTTATTGATAGGGGGCATCGGACTGCTAGCAGTGGAAATGAGCGCGGGTATGGATTATGTTCAGGCAAGCCTGAAGCACCAGATGGTGGATTTTCTGGATTGCATTCCGGCGCTGGGAGTGACGGTACTGAACTTTGCGCAGAAGGCGTTCTGGAGCTGCGGAAGCGTAGAGAGCATGCTGCGGGTGATGCCGATGGTGACGCTGCCGTTCGTGCTGGTAGGAGTAGGGTTGGCGTTGGGAAGGCGCACCACGCGGTAACGATTGGGGAGAGGGAGTGAGACCAGCCTGAAGGCTGGCCACGACAAGGGAAACGATGGACGACCAATTCAAACGCGATCTGGAGAACGACATCCACCAGCGCATCGATCAGCAGATGAACCGCAACATGCGGGAGAGCATGCAGCGGAACGCGAAGCCGCCTGGAATGGCCGCGGGAATCATCTTGATTGTGCTGGGGACGCTGTTCCTGTTGGGGCACATGGGATATGTGGACACGGGAAAGCTGTGGAAGTTCTGGCCGCTGGCCATCGTGGTGGTAGGGCTAGTGAAATTCATCAAGGAACGGAGCCACGTTGGTGGGGCAATCACGGTCTTGGTGGGCGTGCTGCTGTTGTTGAACCAGTTGGGATATTTGCAACTGAGCTGGGGTTCGTTGTGGCCGTTGGTGTTGATTGCGGCGGGGATTGCGATGATCTGGAGCCGGTTTGAGATGCCGAAATTTCCGACGCCGCCGACGGTTGCTGGGATCGCCGGGCTGGGAACAGTGAGCGGAGTCAGCAGCTATGAAACCTTGAACGAATACGCGCTGTTCGGCGGAATCGAACGGCGGATGCACACAAACAGTTTCCGGGGAGGAAGCATTGTGTCGGTATTCGGCGGAGTGGAAGTGGACTTTTTGTCGGCGGACATCGAGGGGCAAGAAGCGGTGATTTATGTGGAAGCCGTTTTCGGCGGAATCGAATTAAGAGTGCCAGAGCGGTGGAAAGTGGTTTTCCAAGGGCAGAGCATTTTTGGCGGGTACAGCGATGAGACCAGACCGCCGCTAGCGGACGCGCTTGGAAACGCGCCGAGAAAGACGCTGATCCTGCGAGGCAAAGCGGTGTTTGGCGGAATCAACGTGAAGAACTGAGCCAGGCGATGAAAATAATCCAGGCAAAAAAAACCGATCACGCGGTGTTCTGGGTTGGCTGGGTATTTTTTGGGCTGGTGCTGGCGGCGTTGCTGCGGTCAGCTGGAGCGATCAGCTGGACACATGCACTGACGCTGGCGGGAGCGCTTTCGGGGATGGCGCAAGTCAGCGCGATGTCGGCAGGCTTCTCTTGCAAAACGACGCCGCTGACAAAAACGCCGCTCTGGCGGTTGCTACTGACGCACGTGATGGCGGCGGTGGTTCTGACGTACTTCTGGGTGAGTATTGGCGGCTTTGTGGCGCGCGGGTTTGATGGGATGCAAGGATGGGCGGGACTGTACAACGAATACGCACGCAAAACAGGGATGCTGTATGCAGCGGGCGTTTTTTACTATTTGCTGAGCGTGGCGTTCAATTACGCGATCATTGCGCAGAAGGCTTCGAGCGATGCGCAGGCGCGAGCGCTGGAATCGAGCATGAGGGCGCGCGAGGCGGAACTGACGGCGTTGAAGGCGCAGATCAATCCACACTTTTTGTACAACAGCTTGAATTCGATCAGCGCGCTGACCAGCATCGATCCCACACGGGCGCGGGAGATGTGCGTGCTACTGGCGGATTTTTTGCGCATGACGCTGGGGATGGGAGAGAAGGCGCTGATTCCGCTGCGTGAGGAGTTGGCGCTGTTGGAGAAGTATTGCGCGATCGAAAAGGTGCGATTCGGGGATCGGTTGACGGTGCGGGAAGAAATTGAGGAAGAGACGAAGGAGTGCGCGGTGCCTCCCCTGCTGCTGCAGCCGCTGGTGGAAAATGCGGTGGTACACGGAATTGCGCAATTGCCAGAGGGCGGATGGATCCGGCTGAAAACGACGCGCAACGCGGGAAGAATCGGAGTGACAGTGGAAAATTCGTGGGATCCGGAGGCCGGGCCGTCGAGGAGAAATGGCGTGGGATTAAAAAATGTACAGCGACGGCTGGAAGCGCGCTACGGACAGGAAGCGCACCTGGAAGCGAAGGCGGAGGACGAAGTGTTTCGCGTGAGCTTATCGTTTCCGGCAGAGGCGGAGGGGAAAGCGTGAGCGCGAATCGGAAGTGGAAAGCGCTGATCGTGGATGATGAGGAACTGGCGCGGAAATTGTTGCGCGAGATGCTGGCGAGTCATCCAGAGATTGAAATTACTGGAGAGTGCGGGAACGGGATGGAAGCGGTGAAGGCGGTGGCAGAGCACAAGCCGGAGCTGCTGTTTCTGGATGTGCAAATGCCGAAGTTAACCGGGTTTGATGTGCTGGAGCTGGTGGATCCTGCCGGACTGGCGGTGATTTTCGTGACCGCGTTCGATCAATATGCGATGAAGGCGTTTGACGTACACGCGGTGGATTATTTGCTGAAGCCATACAGCAAGGAGCGATTCGAGGCGGCGCTGGAACGGGCAAAGAACCAGAAAGCCGAGAAGGCTCCGGATGCGGCGGCGCTGGCGGCAACGGCGCGTCCCGCGGGGCAATATCTGGAACGGATCGTGGTGAAGGATGGGACCAAAGTGACGTTGGTGCCGACGGCGAAGCTGGATTACGTGGAAGCGCTGGACGATTACGTGTCGTTGGCAACGGAAGGAAAGAAGTTGTTGAAGCAGCAGACCATTTCGAGTTTGGAGGCAGCGCTGGATCCGGCGGTGTTTGTGCGGATACACCGATCGTTTGTGGTGAATTTCGAGCGGGTGAGCCGGATTGAGCCGTATGGGAAGGAAAGTAAAGTGGCGGTGCTGGGGAATGGAGTGAAGCTACCGGTAAGCCGGGCGGGGTATGAGAGGTTGAGGAAGGTGATGGGGGAGAAGGATTGAAGTTGAGAGTTGAGAGTTGAAAGTTCAAAGGCGATAGCCGGGCGTCGACAACGAAGAACGATGACGAAGAACCCCACACGCAAAAGCGGCATGTGGGGCACCCCGAGTGGCGGCAAAGTTAGGCTAGGGCGTAGAGATACTCGACGAATGAGGCTACAGCGCCGTCGATGCCGGAAACTTTTGGATTGGTGGAGTCGATCAGGTAGTACTCGTTGGGCGCGTGGGCGCCGGTGCCGTGACCTAGACCAAAATGTCCGGCGGGAAGATTGAGCGGTTCGGACGTGAAGATGTATCCGGGCCAAGAGCCAGCGGAGCGGGGCCACAGCACGGGATTCAGACCGAGTTTACGGTAGGTGGCAATCTGGGCCTGAATGAGCTTGGAGTCCGGCGAGGTTTGCGTGGGATCGTAGCCACCAGTCATGTTGACCTCGATGTCGGCGAAGCCGTGCTTGGCGAGATGGTCTTTGAGAAGGGCGAGAGTGCCGGCAGCAGTCATGTCGGGTACCAGGCGCATATCGATTTTGGCGACGGCGCGATGAGGAAGAACGGTCTTTCCGCCAGGACCGGTGTAACCGGCGACGAGACCTTCGATGTTGATGGTAGGCTTGGACTCGAGAAGGATGAGGGAGTCGAGCCAATTCGTGTCTTTCACCCAATGATCGACGCCAAGTTGTTTCTTCACTGTGGCTTCGCTGCGGACGGCGGAGACATCCTGAATCATTTTAATTTGCGCGGGAGTGAGCGGCTTGGCTTTGTCGAAGAAGCCGGCAACGGCAGGCGTGTGGCCGTCGGGCTCGATGAGGGTGTTGAGGGCTTGAACGAGATGCCAGGTGGGGCTATCGACCTGCGCTTCCAGACTGGAATGGACGTCGTGCTTGGGGCCGCGTCCCCAGCGTTCGCCAGTGGAGACGAGTTCGAGTTCGACGACGCCTTTGGCGCCGAGTGAGATTTCAACGCCGCCGTTGGCATCCTGGCCAGCTTCGGGAATAAAAACACCCATACATTTTTTGAGCGCGGCAGTGACTTTGGGTTGGTGAACAACTTCGGGAAAGTGCGGAGAGCCGATTTCTTCCTCGCCTTCGCAGACAAGGACGAGGTTGACCGGTAGCTTCTTGCCTGCTGCCTTGAAGGCGTGCAGAGCGCCAAGGAAGGCGGTCTCCGGACCCTTCTGGTTGACGGCGCCGCGACCGACGCAAGTTTTGCCCAGGCCTTCCCTGTCGACCAGCCGAGCTTCGAGGGGAGGCGAAGACCATTCGGCGGGATCGAACTGTTTCACGTCGTACATGAAATAGATGCCTACCCAGGTTGAGGCGCTGGAATCGAGTAGACCAAAGACGCCGGGCTTGCCGGAGGTGGGAATAATTTCCACGTCGGAGAATCCGGCGTCGCGAGCGAGTTGCGCCATGTACTCGGGGCCCTGCGGAAAATTGCGATTTTCGGCGGCGATGGATGGCAAAGCGATCCAGTCCTGAAGGCGCTTCACGTTTTCGTCGTGCAGCTTGGGGATTTGGCTGAGGACGGAAGGAAGATCGGAATTGTCCGCGGCCGCAGCGAAGGCGGGAATCGGCAAAGAGTTCATGGCAACTCCCGCGAGAGCGCCACCGATGAATTCGCGACGATTGAAAGCGCTATCGTTTGACGTGGTCACAGGGTCTCCTTTGGAATGGGGGATGGTAGTTGATTTTGGGAGGAGCGGCAATAGAGGGGGAGTTGAAAGTTAAGAGTTGAAAGTTGAAGGCAAAGCGGCGGCGAGCCGCCGCACTCCAAAGTGCGCGGATCAGGTCTCGTATTTGTGCTGGCGGACGGCCTCAGAAGGCCGTCCCTACAAGGAGGACGGAGTCAGGCGGCCAGGCGGCGGACCCAGATGCGGCTGGTGGCGGGCTTGCCGAGGTGCATGGTGCGGCCGGAGGCGCGGAGGGTCATGGTTTCGTCGTACTCACGCTTCAGGACTTCAATCTTTGTGGAAGGACGAAGATGGAGGTTTTCGAGAAATTCGAGGAAACCTTCTTCCTTTTCGTAGACGCAAACAATTTCAGCGGAGTCGTGGAGTTGCAGTTCGGAAAGAAGGACCGCGCCCTCTTTGCGAAGCTGAGCGAAACCGCCACGCAGGGGAACTCCATGAGGACAGGTTTTGTGTCCCGCGAAGCGCTTGGTGAGGAGAGCTTCGACTTCAGGAGAAATGGCGTGCTCCATGCGTTCGGCTTCGGCATGCGCTTTGGCCCAGGATAAGCCGATGACTTCGGTGAGGAGCATTTCCGCGAGCTGGTGGCGAAGCGAGAGATGCTGAGCGACTTTGCGGCCCTTGGCGGTGAGGAGAATGCGTCCACCGCGTTGAACTTTGACGTGGCCATCGCGAGCCATGCGCTTGATGGCGGCGGTGACGGCAGGCGGAGTGACGTCGAGTTCCTCGGCGAGGCGAGCGCTGATGGGCACCTGATTTTCTTCCAGCATTTCCCAGATGGCTTTGAGGTAGTCTTCGCGCGAAACGCTGGTCTTATTGCGTTGCAAGGTGTCTCCTGCTGGTGTTATGTCCCAAACATTTATGGGAAGAAAATCGGAGTCCTCAGGGGCTAAAGCCCTGAATCGCTGAGTTTCCAATGCCGGAGCTAAAGCTCCGACCCCCTAAAGAGAAATTCAAAAGACACCAGTGACTTTACACAAGATGAGGTTACTGTGATTTGCGTTGCTGGCGCAAGCGATTGGCGAGCAGGCGAATGCGCTGCTGCAGCTGCTCGAGAATTGTTTGATAGAAAGCGGGGTTGGCGCCGTAAGGATCCGCGACGTCCCAATCTTCAACCTTGGCGGGATCATCGAAGGCGATATCGCGAATGCGTCCGCTGAGATTGATGACTAAATCAGCTTCGTTCCAGGCTTTATTGGTAATGGGCTTGGAAGAAAGACCGACGGCAGAGTAACCGTTACGCAGAAGGGTTTCCTGGGTTTCGTCGGGGATTTCGCCGAGCGGATAAAGGCCGGCGCTGGAGGCTTCCAGGACATCGGCGGCATCGTGAGAAGCAATAGCTTCGGCCATGGGGCTGCGGCAGGCGTTGCCAAGGCAGACGAAGAGGACACGCAGTTTTTTAGCGGGCATGAGCGGTCTTGGAGTTGGATGCAGCCATGGAGAGGAAGTGTTGGTGAACGGTGAGATCGTCGGTGAGTTCGGGATGAAATGTGGCGGCGAGCAGATTATCTTTCTGAACCAGCGTAGGCTGGCCGGAATGGCGCGCAAGAATGGAAACGCCGGGACCGACGCTTTCGATAATGGGGCCACGGATAAAAACCATTTCGAGGGGATCCTTTTTCAGAGTGCAAGGGCCGAAGAAAACATCGCTGGCAAGTTGCCGTCCGTAGCCGTTGCGGAGGATGGTGATGTCGAGAAGGCCGAGCGAGGGTTGCGGCGGATTGTTGACGTGAGTGGCGAGGAGGATTGCGCCCGCACAAGTGCCGAAGACGGCGTGACCAGTGCCGGCGAATTTGCGGATGGCGTCGTTCAAGCCTTCTTCGCGGAGGAATTGGAGCTGCGTGGTGGATTCGCCGCCAGGGAGGATCAAGCCATCGCAGGATTCGAGATCGTCGACGGTGCGGACTTCAACGGTTTCGGCGCCGAGGGATTGCAGAGCGGCGGCGTGGGCGGCGAAGTCACCTTGAACAGCGAGGATGCCGATTTTCAATGGCGGAGAACCTCAATTCGTGGAAAAACGAAATTCGGTAAAACCTTACGGCGCCCGCCTCCCTACTGGGCGGGCAGGCAGGAGGCGGCCGCTACAAGGACTCGCAGTCCTCAAGGGCTAAAGCCCTCCGATTGCCAAGCGGGTAATGTCGGACCTGAAGGTCCGACCCCCTAAGGAAAAAACAAACCCGAGGGCACAGACTGGTCACAGACTGAAGTCCGTGCTACCAAATCCGGAGCGACTGAGAAAGCGCCGGTCTAAAGACCGGCCAGTACAAAAACCTAAGATGGCGGCGGAAAGCCGCCTCTACAACACACACGAAGGCGACGGTACGTCGGCTACCAGCCGCGGGTGGAGAGTAAGTCCTTTTCTTCCATCTGGCGTACGTCGAGGCCGGGCATGGCTTCGCCCAGTTGTTCGTGGGCTTCGAGAACGGCTTTGGCGTCTTCGAAATGGGTGGTGGCCTTCACGATGGCCTTGGCGCGCGCTTCGGGATCGCTGCTCTTGAAAATGCCGGAGCCGACGAAAACGGCTTCAGCGCCAAGTTTGCGGACGAGAGCCGCGTCGGCCGGAGTGGCGATGCCACCGGCGGAGAAGTTGGGAACGGGAAGCTTGCCGGCCTTGGCGACGGTGCGAATGAGATCGAGAGGAGCGCCGTGTTCCTTGGCTTTACGCATGAGTTCGTCTTCGCGCATGGTGGTGAGGGCGCGCATTTCGCTGACGATGGTGCGCATGTGGCGAACGGCCTCGACAACGTTGCCGGAACCGGCTTCACCCTTGGTACGAATCATGGCTGCGCCTTCGGCAATGCGGCGAAGCGCTTCGCCAAGATTGCGCGCGCCGCAGACAAACGGCACGCGGTAGTCGTGCTTCCAGATGTGGTTTTCTTCGTCGGCAGGAGTGAGGACTTCGCTCTCGTCGATGAAATCCACTTCCAAAGCTTGGAGGACTTCCGCTTCGGAGAAGTGGCCGATGCGGACCTTGGCCATGACCGGGATGGTGACGGTCTTCATGATCTCGCGGATGATTTTGATGGAGGCCATGCGAGCGACGCCGCCTTCCTTGCGAATGTCGGAGGGCACGCGCTCGAGAGCCATGACGGCGCAGGCGCCGGCATCTTCGGCGATTTTGGCTTGTTCCGCGTTGGTGACGTCCATGATGACGCCGCCCTTGAGCATTTCGGCGAGGCCGACCTTAACGCGCCATTCGTTGGAACCCTTGGCGTGCTGACCGCTACCGTTTACCTTTTTTGAATCCATGGTACTTCTCCTCTTAAAGTTAGAATTCCCTTGAAACAATTCCCAAAACCTGTCTGGTCGCCGCCGCGAAAACCGAGGAGAGATTCCTCACTCCGCAGACTGCGTTCGGAATGACGGCGTCGCAGTTGTGGCCACGGGATGCTAGGCGCCGACAACCACGAATCTTCCTTTGCCGCGGGCCAGCACGTTGCCGTGAGCGTCGCGAATTTCCGCGGTGCGAAAGCGGCTCCTTCCCTTCTCTTCGTCCTGCCAACCTTCGACTAGAATTTCCTGATCGACAGGAACGGGCTTGCAATAAGCGATAGACATTTCCGCGGTTACGGCGCGCTCGCCGGTCAACTTGGAGAGCTTGCCCATGGCTTCATCAAGAACAACGGCGATGATGCCGCCGTGGGCAAAGCCAGCTCCGCCTGCGTAATTGGGGCCGAGCGAAAACTTGCCACGGGTGCGGCGATCATCGAGATCGAGCTCGAATGGCAGCTTCATGCCCGCGGGATTGGCGGCGCCGCAACCGAAACAGCGATTCTCGGGCTGGGGATCGAGTTTAAGTGTGCGACCCATGTTCACACCAGCGCCACGTGCGAGCGTTCGGCGCGACGAGTGCCGCGCTGGCGTTTACGCATTTCAATGCGAAGAAGATCGGCGAGCGTGGCGATGCCGCGAGCGATCTGTTTTTCGTCGAGACTGGCGAAGCCCAGGCGCAGCGTATTGGGCAGCGGCGACTGCACATAAAAGTAACGGCCGGGAGCAAAGAGCACGCCACGTTCACGCGCATGAATCATCAACTCGCTGGCATCGAAACCGGGAGGAAGTTCGAGCCACAGGCACATGCCACCTTCGGGGCGGGTCCAGCGAGTGCCTTCAGGCATGTTTTTGCGCAGGGCCTCATCGAGACCCAGCAAACGCTGAGCGTAAATCTTGCGCATGCGCGTTAGATGCTTCTGGAACAGGCCACGCTTCAGGAATTCGGCGAGAGTGGCTTGCGCGAGCTGATCGGTGTGCAGGTCGGTCATCTGCTTGACGAGGCGAAGGCGTTCGATGGCCGCGGGCGCGGCGACGATCCATCCGACGCGCAGGCCCGGGAAAGCAACTTTCGCGAAACTGTCAATGTGGATGACGAGGTTGGAGCGGTCGAGTTGCTTGAGCGAAGGGACACGCTCGTCTCGGGCATGCAGGCGGGCGTAGATGTGATCTTCGACGATGGGAACCTGGTAACGCGCAGCGAGTTCAAGAACGCGGCGGCGCGAGGCGAGCGGCATGGACATGCCCGTGGGATTGTGGAAATCGGGAGTGAGGACAAGAAGCTTGACGCGATTGGCGGCGAGAGTGGCTTCGAGCGCTTCAAGGTCGATGCCAAGAGCGCTGCCGGGTTCGGGGTGAGTGCGCACAGGAACGCCGAGGCAGCGGGCGCGAACACCATTGAAAACAGCGGAGGCGCCGGGGTACGTAGGATTTTCGAGGATGACGGTGTCGCCGGCGCGAACAAAGGCTTTGGCAATGAGATCGAGGGCTTGCTGACATCCGTCCGTGATGAGCAGGGTGTCGTCTTTGGCCGGGATGCCATCCTGGCGAAGGAGTTCGAGGAGAGCTTCTTTCAGAGCGGGAAAACCATCGGAGGCACCGAGATTCAGAATGTCCTGGCCGTCGCGGCGGAGCGCGGTGTGGGCGCAGGTTTGCAGTTCCTCGACAGGGAAACACCTGGGGTCGGGGCGGGCCATCACAAAATCCAAAGCGTCTTCAGGAGCATTGGCGGTGAGGCGCGTAAGGATTTCATCGCTGCGTTCATCGGCGAAAAGAAGCTCCCAACGCAGGCCATCGTGGCCATTGAGGGAAGGAGGCGGAGGCGGCGTGATTTTCAGCCCGTTGCCGTTGCCCTGGATGAAGGTGCCACGGCCGACGTGTCCCTGGATGAGGCCTTCGGACTCGAGTTCGGCGTAGGCGTTGGCGACGGTGGTGCGATGAACACCGAGCATTTGCGCAAGTTCGCGGCTGGCGGGAATGCGGTCGCCGGGGCGAAGGTCACCGGCGTGAACGAGGGAGCGAAGTTGATCGCGGAGCTGAACGTAGAGAGGAACGTGGCTTTCGGGTTGAAGGTGTATTGGCAGCATTGTCTCTCACCCTGAGGGTATTTTAGCAGGAATTGGACTGGAGCAAGAGCCAAATTGTCTTTTTGGTGGTATGGGGCGCGCTGAGTGATTGATTTGGTTCGTGGCGGGTTGAGAGCGAGGTGCGACGGGGAGATATCAGGTATCGGGGATCAGCGATCGGGAGGCGGGGACGCCTACGGCGCCTGTTGTCCGATCGTTAGGATGGCGCAAAGCGGGGAGAGTGAGGTCCTTCGCTGCGCAAACTTCGCTGCGCTCGTGATGACAGGTTGCTTGTAGGTTGGAGTTGTGAAGTTACTCGAGCGGCGATGGAACAAAAGCGGCGGCTAGCCACCGCACTCCAAATTAGTCTTTGTCCCAGGGGAAATGAGGCTTGTAGCCCAGGCGGCCGTTGAGTTCGCCGGCGGCCAGGTCGCGGATGCAGAGTTTGGTGAGGTCGGAGGGATCGCACTGGTAGAGCTGCCTGAGAGGGAGATCGTCTTCCTGGACTTGATAGCTGCCGAATTGCATGGCTTCGCTGTCGTCGACGGTGGAGGCGACCAGAGGGCTGCCATCGGGGTCGACACGGACACGGAATTTCAAGGTGGAGGGCTCGTAATTGGAGACGAGGAAACAGTGAGCGATGCAGGAGCGATCGATGAGATGCATGTACAGGGTGCGATAGCCGGGAGGCGCGTAGACGCTGCTGGCGACACGAGTACCGAAGGGCAATTGATGCGTGATGGCTTCGGCGTTTTTTTCGAGGCGATCGAGGAAGCCAGTGTCCTGATAAAGAAAGACGAAGAAAAAAACGGCGCAAAGCGAGAATGCGCCGACGTGCCATGGGTGAGGGCGAAGTGAGCCGAGTACGGCGAGCGCAAAGATAGCACTGACGAGCGTGAGACGAGTCACGATGCCGCCGATCCAGCTACCTTCGGGGACGGGGCGCAGGTTTTCAGGGAGCAGCGTCATAGCGGCGAGAGAGATGAGGTAAAACTCGACGAGGAGCCAGCGGTCTTTCCACTTGGCGGAGGCTGGGGCTGCGGAGGATCGTTGGAGGGAAGGCTTGGGTGAACGCCAGAGTTCGAAGACGATGGCGAGGAGAGCAAGGACAATGATGGCCCAGGAAAGGTAGACGTAGCGCTGGCCGTAAATGGTGAACTGGTCGGCGCCATTCCATTGGTAGAACGGCGGGTCAGGCCAATCGCCCTCGAGTTCGGGATGATGAAGGGCGATCCAATGTACGGCGTAGAAAACGACAAGAGAAATGGCGGGGAGGATGAGGCGCGTCCAGCCTTTCAGGAGAGGCCAGACGATGCGATAGGCGCCCACGCCGAGAACGAGAAGAACGCCGAGTGGATGCGCGAGGTAGATGATGGGAAGAAGCAGCGCGGCGAAGATTAGGCCGCGACGCTTGGCGGGCCAGAGAAGGGAGAGAGCGAAGCAGCCCAAGCCGATGGAAAGGTAGTAGTTCATGTACCCCATATTGAAAACGTAGCCGTAGGAAAGCATGGCGATGAGCGGAGTGAGAAACCAGGGAGGGCGGCGCGTGGCGGAGTGGATGAAAGCAAAAACTCCCCAGAAGAACGCGAGGACACAAAGAGAGACAGCGAATTTTTCGGCGAGAGTGAAGCCGACGAGTTTCGAGAAATAGTAGAGGATGAGATCGAAGAGGATGTTGTCCCATTGCCACGCGAGATACAGGCCGGGAGCTTTGCCCTGGTGGATGAGTTGGGCGAGCCAGGCGTTGTAGGTGTGGCTGCCGAGGTCGCCGGCCTGAATGTGGGAGTGCCAGAAGCAAGGCACAAGGAGAAGGACGGAGACGAGCGCGATGAGAAGAATGGGGCGGCGGGAGATGAGTGACATTGCGACGAGGACAGTATAGCGCGGATGGAAGGGAGAGTGGCCGGTGGCGGCCGGTGGTGAAGAAGATCGCGCCAGGCGCGACGGAGAGAAAAACAGATCTCTCGCTTCGCTCGAGATGACAAATTTGAGCACGACAAAAAGCTGAAAGAACCAGTCTAAAGACTGGCCACTACAAAAAAACACAGACCGGAAAAGCGGCGGCGAGCCGGCGCGCTGCAAAGTTAGTTGCTGGGTTGGTTGTCGCCCAGGCGCTTGAGGCGGTCGCGGAGCTTGCGCTGGAGTGGTGAGGGAGTGTTGGGGTTGAAGGCGACCAGGTACCAGAGAGGCTGCGTTTTGTCTTTGCTGAGATAGGTGAGGGTGTGGGCGTCGGCGTTGGGATGGCGAGCCACATTTTCGCGGATGGCGCCGTAGGGATGCTTGGCCAGGCGCGAAAGAGTTTTAGCGTTGGCGCGAGGATGCTCGCTGATCAGGCGCAGAAGGTAGAAATCCTCTTCGGGAGCCTGCTTGGTGAGTTTTTCGAGCATTTCGGGCTTGGCTTCAGCGCTGAGGACCAGGCCAATCTTTTCGTCCCAGGCAGTGTTGATCTGATTCAGTTCGCGGGTGCGCGCGTGAATTAATTCCTCAAGGGTGCGGCGTTCCTGCTGCATGCGGGCGATAGGCAGCTGCGTGCCTTCCAGAGAATCGAGGACGCGAAGAAGGTGCTGGCGTTCACCAAAAACAATCTGGGAGGTGCGGCCGATGCGGCCATTTTCCTTTTCTTTGTGTTGCACAAGATCTGAACGTCGCATGTTCGGATGCTCCCAATCGCCCTTGGGGACTTCCCCGAAGGGAACATAGGCACTCATGGAGTGAAGTGAATAGCTCATGGTCGTCCTGCAGCTCTCTTCTGGGCTAAATGGATTATGGAGTCGCGGTGGAGTAGGGTAAAGAATTGCGGGACGGGTTGTGCCCGAAGTGCTACCACCCGGGTGGGGCGCGTCGAACGGAAAAGAGGGCTGCGAAATGTCTGCATTCAAGGAATACCGGGAAGAACTGGAACAGTATGAGCAGATGTTCGGAAAGGAGCGCGGAAGGCTGGCCGTGTCGCTGGACCGGATGACCAACGCACTGGTGCTGGTGGGTCAACATGGGGTGTATTGCACGAGCCAGAGGAATCCCACGCTGCCGGCGATGGACATACGAGTGATCGCGCAGGAGTTGACGCACGCGAAGGAGCTGGTGCAATCGGTGATGGAGGAGTTGAGGAAGGAGCGGGAAGCAAAGCGCGGAGGGGCGGAAGCAGGAAAGGATTAGCGGGGAGAGTGGGCGGAGATTTCGGAGAAGAGGCGGCGTGTGGTGTGGTAATGTTTTTGGTTCGCCTATCCTTGGCGAGAACGCAGGTAGACACAGCACGGCAGTGAAGCGGAAGCGGACGAGTCCGGGTCTTCAGGCGACAGCGAATCTGCAATTCGGCGGAACCCGCGAACAAAGAAACGAAAGTCCGTGTCCTTCGATCGTAGGAACCCACCTTTCGCAAGAAGCGAGAAGGACGGGCACCCTTAGGATCAGTTAGCAAAGCGACATACGAGAACACAGCAGAGAAAAACGAGGAGCCTGGAGAAATGAAGAACGCGTACAACGGAGTGGCGGTACCGGCGGATGGAAAGGCGATTGGGTACGGCAATGGAGTGCTGCAGGTGCCGGACAATCCGATTATTCCGTTTATCGAGGGAGATGGGACGGGAAGAGATATCTGGAAGGCTTCGCGACGAGTGTTTGATGCGGCGGTGGAGAAGGCATACGGCGGAAAGAGGCGCGTGGCGTGGTTCGAAGTGTTTGCGGGAGAGAAGGCGTTCAACACGTTCAAGGAGTGGTTGCCGAATGACACGGTGGACGCGGCACGGGATTTTCGCGTATCGATCAAAGGGCCACTGACAACGCCGGTGGGCGGAGGGATCCGTTCTTTGAATGTGGCGCTGCGGCAGATATTGGATTTGTATGCGTGTGTACGGCCGGTGCGTTATTTCACGGGAGTTCCCTCCCCTGTTCGAGAGCCGGAGAAGATGGACGTAGTGATCTTCCGGGAGAATACGGAGGACGTATACATCGGGATCGAGTGGAAGAGCGGAACACCGGAAGCGAAGAAGCTGCTGGAGTTTTTGAACAACGAAATGCTGGCGGGCGGTAAAAAGCAGGTGCGGATGGATTCGGGAGTGGGCATCAAGCCGATTTCACCGTTTGGGACGAAGCGGCTGGTGCGGCGCGCGATTCAGTATGCGCTGGAACACAAGCGGCCGCTGGTGACGCTGGTACACAAGGGAAACATTCAGAAATTTACCGAGGGCGCGTTCCGTGACTGGGGATACGAAGTGGGCCGAGAAGAGTTTCGCGGCGAGACGGTGACCGAGCGGGAGAGCTGGATCCTGGATAATCTGGACAAGAATCCCGGGCTGAGTGTGGAACAGAATGCGGCGATGATCGAGCCGGGATTGGAACAGGCCACAGAGGATTTCAAGAAGTCGATCTACTCGGAAGTGAAACATACGTTGGACGCGATTGGCGGGACGCACGGGAAGGGTCAATGGAAGAAGAAGTTGATGATCAATGACCGCATCGCGGATTCGGTGTTTCAGCAGATGCTGTTGCGACCGAACGAATACAGCGTTCTGGCGACGCCGAACTTGAATGGAGACTACTTGAGCGATGCGTGCGCGGCGCAGGTGGGCGGATTGGGAATCGCGCCGGGGTCGAATATTGGCGATGGATATGGCGTGTTTGAGGCGACACATGGGACCGCGCCGAAATATGCGGACAAGGATGTGATCAATCCGAGTTCGGTGATGCTGAGCGGGGCGATGATGTTTGAGTTTATGGGATGGAAGGAAGCGGCGAAATTGATTGAGGACGGGATTGCGAAGACCATCCAGCAGAAGAAGGTGACGTACGATCTGGAGAGGTTGATGACGGGTGGGACGAAACTGGGGACGACGGCGTTTGCTGAGGCAATTATTGGGAATATGTAGGGGAGGCAGCGACCGGCGACCGGTGGCCAGCGACCAGTGGGGAGAACCCGGGGCCCCCTGAACTTGGCGGTGGAGAATTTTTAGCAGGTGGAGTGGTTGGGAAAGCGGCAGCAAGCTGCCGCACTCCAAAGGAGAAAGAGATGAGCAGAAAGAAAGTGACGGTGGTAGGCGGAGGATTTGTGGGTTCAACGACGGCGCAGCGGATTGTGGATCTGGAGCTGGCCGATGTGGTGTTGACGGATATTCTGGAGGGAGCGCCTGCGGGAAAAGCTTTGGACCTGGTGGAGAGCGGTCCAATTACGCGGACCGATTCATTCGCGACGGGAGTTTCGACGGCGTCGGGAGATTATAGCGCGACGGCGGGAAGCGACGTGGTGGTGATTACAGCGGGATTTCCGCGTAAGCCGGGGATGAGCCGCGACGATTTGTTGAAGGCGAATTACGACGTGGTGAAAGCGGTAGTGGAACAGATTGTGAAGCATTCGCCGAACTGCATCCTGGTGATTGTGACCAATCCACTGGACGCCATGGCACAGGCGGCGCTGAAGGTGAGCGGCTTTCCGAAAAATCGCGTGCTAGGAATGGCGGGAGTACTGGACTCGGCGCGGATGAGCGCGTTTGTGGCCATGGAGTGCAAGGTGAGCGTGGAGAATGTGCACTCGTTCGTGCTTGGCGGGCATGGAGATGACATGGTGCCGCTGCCGAGGTATTCGACAGTAGCGGGAATTCCTCTGCCGGATTTGCTGCCTGCGGACAAGATCGAAGCCATCGTGACGCGCACCAGGAAGGGCGGTGCGGAAATTGTGAATTTGCTGAAGACCGGATCGGCGTACTATGCGCCATCGGCCGCAGCAGTGGAAATGGTGGAAGCGATTCTGAAAGATAAGAAGAAGATTTTGCCTTGCGCGGTGTATCTGGAAGGCGAGTACGGGATTAACGGACTGTTTGTGGGCGTGCCCGTGAAGTTGGGGGCGAAGGGCGCGGAAGAAATCATTCAGATTAAGTTGATGGCGGAAGAGAATGCAGCGCTGCAGAAGTCGGCGGCGTCGGTCAAGGAATTGGTGACGGTGTTGGGGCTGTGAAGCAGTTTTAAGCTGTCAGTTTTAAGTAAACAAGAGCCGGAGGAGAGCGCCAGCGTCTCTTGGCGTTCGCTTGTGGGCGCAGGACGACTCTGATTCCTCAGGGGCTGAAGCCCAAATCTTGCCCAGATCAAATTTCGGACCTGAAGGTCCGACCCCCTAAAAGAAGAATCAGACCCAAGAGCCCGAGTACAAATTCGGCACCTGGGTCACCCAAAAAAACTAAGACCAAAGAGACCAAAGAACACAGGCTAAAGCCTGTGCTACCCGAACCGACCTGAAGGTCGGCCACTACAAAGACTCAGCCCCGGGAAAAGGCAAACCCAAGACAAAGCAAACCCAAGACAAAGCAAACCCAAGACAAGGCAAACCCAAGACAAGGCAAACCCAAGACAAGGGCCCGTGAACGGGTGAGCTACAAGAGTTGGTGTCGGAGTGGACCACGCCTGGGTCTGACTAAAAGCCGAAAAGTTTGCCTGCGGCGATTACCAGGACCAAGGTGAAGGCGGCAATGGCGATTTCGCCGATGAAGCCGACGGCGAAGGGGCGAAGGCCTTGTTTGCGCATCTCGCGGAAATTGGTGCGCAGGCCGACGCCGGCGAAAGTAAGAAGAAACGCCCAGCGAGAAAGATTGGCGAGGGCGAGATTGTTATCCTTGGTGAAGACGCCCGCGGTGGCGAGGGCGGAAATCAACAGGAATCCCAAAACGAATTTAGGAAATTTCTGCCAGAGGAAGGCGGCTTTGTTGCCGATGGTTTCGGCCTGGCCACGGCTGGCCCAATAGATGGCGTAGGCGAGGACGACGAAACCGATGAGGGCGTTGCGCGTGGTCTTGGTAAGGACGGCAAGTTTGGCGGCTGCGTCGGAGTAAAGAGCGCCGGCGGCAGTGGCTTCGGCAGTATTGTCCACAGCGAGTCCGGCCCAGACGCCATAGGCGTGGTCGGAAAGATGGAGGGCGTGGCCGATGAGCGGAAAGGTGAAGAGCGCGATGGCGCCGAGAGCGAGGATGGCGGCGATGGCGAAAGAAGAGTCTTCGTCGTCGGCATCGATGGCGCCCTTGGTGGCAATGATGGCACTAACGCCGCAGACTGCGGAGCCGACCGCGAGAAGGGTGGTGAGTTTAGGACGAAGACCGAAGATGCTGCCGAGAAAGGTCATGAACGCGATGGCGCCAATAATCTCAATGCCGACCAGGAGCAAGCTGACACCCCCAAGCTTCCAGACATCGCCGAGCAGGAAGCGGGCTCCAAGAAGAACGATGCCCGCCTTGAGCCAAAACTCGTAGGTGGCCACGCCGGGCTTGAAGATGGCGGCGAGTCCGAACACGTTTGAGATGAACAGGCCAAGAAGGATAGCCCAGAGGACGTATTCGATGTTGGGGAAGATCCAGTGGTGGGCCTTGGTGTAGGCGTTGACATTTTTTTCGAGCAGCTTTCCGGCGTAGCCAATGACGGCGAGCAGAGCGACGCCGGGAATGAGGCGGAGGAATCGGGCGTGCCACGAGATGGATGGGGATCGCGGAAGTGCGATTGCGTCTGCCATTAGAGAGCCTCGAATTTAGATGGAAATTGGAAAATAGAAAAATAGAAATTGGAAATTTGAAAATAGAAAATCGACAATTGGGAACCTAAGAACCCAGGTACAACACCGGTACCTGGGGCACCCAAGACGGCTACCACGGGACGCGGGGGATGATGCCCGCGCGGATTAAGAGAGCCGCAGCTAGCGCTAGCAGGACGGCCCAGGTGTCTAGCGAAAGATGAAAGTTGCGCTTTTCGGTTGTTGCCATTGGTCGCTCCTTAAAGCCGATCCAAAGATCGGGAATTTCGAAAACCCTCAAAAGAACCGGTCTAAAGACCGGCCACTACGAACTACGAACCCAAGAGCGGACGGCCTCAGAAGGCCGTCCCTACAAGACCAAGGGCACAGGCTTAGGCCTGTGCGACTAAAACGGAAGAGTGGCATCGTGCACAGATCCGGTGGCGGCATCGTGCCAGGCGCTTCGCGCTGCTGGATCGCGCAGAGTTGCTACTACGCGGCCCACCAGGACTAGAGCTGGGGCTGGCAATGGAGCGAGTGTGGCGAGGCCAGTCAGAGTGGTTACATGAGAAGACTGGTCGCGCTGTGAAGCTTTGGAAATGACCTGGCAAGGCATGTCTGGAGAAAAACCAGCATCCAGAAGCCATTGCGAGACTTCGTTGTATTGAGGGCCCGGCATATAGATTACAACAGTTGTTTCAGGCGTGAGAGAAAAAGCTGCAAGGGCGCGAGCGTCGGCGGAGCGGGAAAACGTGGTGAAAAGGACGTTGGAGGCGACGCGGCGGTCCGTGAGTGAAACTTTCGCGGCGGCAGCAGCGCCGAACGCAGCGGAAATACCGGGCACGATTTCGAAGTCGATGGAAGCCTCGCGGAGAGCCTGGATTTCTTCGGCAGCGCGGCCGAAGAGCATCGGATCGCCGCCTTTGAGGCGAACAACAATTTCGTGAGAAGCGGCGGAGGCGACGAGGAGCGAATTGATGTCGTCTTGCGAAAGAAGCCGGAGGCCGCGGCGCTTGCCGACATCGATGAGCTGAGCGCGAGGCGAAATCAGGGCTTGAATCTCCGGGCTGACCAGCGAGTCGTGAAGAACGACGTTGGCGGATTGCAAAAGGCGCACGGCTTTGACGGTGAGGAGGTCGGGATCGCCGGGACCGGCGCCAACAAGAAATACTTTGCCCATCAGGAAACTCCTTCGTTGTTGGAGGTGGAGCGCGAGCGCTTCAGAAATTCCTCGAAACTGGGTTGGCTGGCGAGCACATGGAGCCAGCGCTTGGTCGCTTCGGCGTCAGAGCCAGAAGGTTGCGAACGGAGCAAGTCGCGGGCAACACCGAGCCATTCGAGCCAGGCGGCGTATTCGGGACCGAATTGTCGCTCGAGTTCAAGGCGAAGGCGCTGAGCGAGAGCAGGGCTTTTGCCGTTGGTGGAGATGGCGATTTGCAGATCGCCGCGCTGGACGACGGAGCCATAATAGAAATGGCAGTGGTCGATGTCGTCGACGGAATTGCAGAGAATGTTGCGGCGTTCGGCTTCGGCGAAGACGGAAGCGTTGAGTTCGCGAATGGAGGTAGCAGCGATCACGAGGAAAGCACCAACGAGATCGTCGGCGGCGAAAGGTTTGGGATGCCAGTCAATTTCGCGGCGGCGCACATATTCGGCGAGGTGCGGATGAAGTTTAGGAGAGATGACTCGGACGCGAGCGCCAGCTTGGAGGAGCGAGGGAATTTTTTGCGTGGCGATCGCGCCGCCACCGATGACGATGACGAGTCGATTTTCAAGTTTGAGGAAGGCGGGGAAAAGGGTCATCGGTCATCCACGGAGTGAGGGACTTGAGATTCAGGGAGGTCGCGGACGGCGACGAGCGCCGGGCCGCCGGCGAGGATAGAGCGAAGAACGTCGTTCGAATGGCGCGCGAGAAAATGCTGCAGATTTTCGCCGGCGTGGCGATCGGACTGGAACGCATCGAGAAGGCGCGAGATGGCTTCGGGTACTTCATCGGCACGGCAACGGTAGCCGACGGGACGCGCGATGGACGCGATGTGGCCGACACTACCGCCCACGCAAAAATAGTAGGCGTCGACAAGTTTGCCATCGACCTTGATTTTCTTGCCTTCGATGCCAATGTCGGCGATCCAATGCTGGCCGCAACTGTTGGGGCAACCGGTGATGTGCAACTTCAGGTGATGCTGGAAATCGGGATAGCGGTCCTCGAGAGTTTCGGTCAGCCAGCGAGCGAAGCTCTTGGTTTCGGTAAGAGCAAGTTTGCAAAATTCGGAACCGGTGCAAGCGACAGTGCCGCGAACGAATGCGGAGCTGGCCACGGGGAGCCCGCCAACAGTGAGTTGAGAGATGACGGTGGCGAGATGAGGCTCGGGGACGTTGACGAGGAGCAGATTTTGCATCGGAGTGGCGCGGACGTGGCTGTCGGCATAGCGTTCGGCGAGATCGGCGGCAAGGCGGAGCTGCGAGGGCGTGATGCGTCCACGAACGACGGAGGCACCGACGGAGAAGAGGCCGGGCTGCTTTTGGGAGATGACGCCGAGATGATCGCGATGAATGTCGGAGGGGACAGCTTCAGGCTCGGCGGGATCGAGAGTAAAGCCGAGATGCTCGTGAACGGCAGCGAGGAAGGAGTCGGGCGTCCAGTGATGTTCGAGGAAAAGATATTTCATGCGGGCGCGGTCGCGGCTTTGGCGAAGAACGTCGCTGGAGCGGAAGACTTCAGTGATGGCGCGGACGACGGGAATAACCTGGTGCGGCTTGACGAAAGCATTGAGGCGGACGGCGAGATGAGGTTGCGTGGAGAGGCCGCCGGCTACCCGGACACTGAAGCCAAGTTCGTGATTCGTAATGTGTGATTCGTGATTCGTGCCGGAGGAGATCGGAGTCCTCAGGGGCTGAAGCCCATCAATCGCCGCGGCTTGATGTCGGAGCTGAAGCTCCGACCCCCTAAAGAGTTTTTCAGCTGTTGCCTCGCGAATGGGGCGGAGGGTGGCGGTTAAGGCTATGTCGTTTATCTCAGGGTAGGAGCACCATTCGGGGCAGCCGGTTAAAGTAATTTTGAATTTGCGAGGAAGATTGTAAAAGTCAGGATTGCCGCCCAACTCCCTGTCGAGAGCGAGGACGATGGGAGAAACGTCGCTGATTTCATGGGCGTGAAGTCCGGCGAGAGGGCAACCGGTGATGTTGCGGACGACGTCACCGCAAGCGCCGATGGTGCGCAGGCCGACCGATTGCAAGCGCTCGAAAACTTCGGGAAGCGATTCGATTTTGAGCCAGTGGAGCTGAATGTTCTGGCGAACAGTGACGTCGGCGATGCCGTTGCCGTGTTCGTCGGAAAGCGCGGCGATGGTGCGGAGTTGCGCGGAAGTGAGCAAGCCATTGGGGACGCGGATGCGCAGCATGAAGAACGGGACGGCGCGACCTTCTCCACCGGAGCCGCCGGTAACGCCTGCGCCATCGCCTTGGGTGTAGACGCCCCAAGTGCGGAAGTAGGTGGAGAGCCATTCGGGCGGGATGGAATCGAAACCGAGGCGAGCGAACTCGCGGATTTCGTCGAGATGGTCCCAAGCGTTTTTGGAGCGCTTAAGGCGCTCGATGCGTTGGGATTTGGTTTCTTTGGTGTCGGGCATTTTTATCTCAACCAGCCTCAGACCTTGGGCCTGGATTACGGATCGAAAAAGCTCGGAAAACCCAAGAACCGATCTAAAGATCGGCCACTACAAAAAACGAGCCGAAAAAGAAAAAACCCGCGTGCAGGTTAACTGGCACGCGGGCTTCGAAATTTGTCGATCGTCGAAAGAGCTAAATTCGAATGCGCCGGTAGCCAGAGGTGCAACATGGACAACAACAGAACGTTGTTGGGAACGTGCAGCGGTTCTGGCAGTAATTGCGCATCTTCAAAAGAGGTTACGCAGGGTCGAGAGGAGAGTCAACGGGACGTAAGCCTCAAAGATTCGATGTTACGGATAGTGGAAATGGATACATGGTTTTTTACGAGGTGTGGGCGGCGTTCAGGGCATGGCTGACATTAAAGTCAGCGCTACATTGAAGACGAAAATTGCAGCGGCCGCCCGGTACGGCGGACGCTTCGAGGACGCGAACTGGAGCTTCGGTTGAGAAAAGCGGCGGTTAGCCGCCGCACTCCAAAGGTTTAGGGTTGGGCTGGAGGCTTGGTGGCCGGCTTGGTTGTGGAAGTCGCAGGCTTGGCTGCGGGCTTCGCGGTGGTGGCTGGCTTGGCTGGCGTGGTCGCTGCGGCGCCGACCAGGGTGGCCGACTTGATCATGTCGAGGCGAGGCCACTTGGCGTCGATGTATTTCTTGCCGCCCTTGGTGATGGCGTCCTGATCCATGCCTGCCGTGTCGCCGTACTGGTCGTAGAGCATCTCGACAACCTTCATGCCGTCGCCATCCACGACGCCGAAGGGAGTGAAGCCCTGGGAGTCGAGGGACGAGCCATTGTCCTTGAGATTGATGAAGAGTTGGGTGGTGCGGGTGTTGGGCCCGGCGGTGGCGAAGACCACGGTGCCTCGCTTGTTGCTTTGACTGTGCGGATCGTCCTTAATGGTGGCCTTTTCCCAGGCGGCGGAAACCGGGGGATAGGCGCTGATACCGAACTGCGCGACGAAATTGGGGAGCACGCGGAAGAAATGAGCGTTGTCGAAATAGTGGTGCTTGACGAGATTGTAGAAGCGGTCGGCACCGAGAGGAGCCCAGGCGCGAGTGACAGTGATGGTGAACTCGCCGCGAGTAGTATCGAATTTGACCTGGTAGGTGTCGGGCGCTTTGTCTTTGAGGAGATACGGCTTGAGGAGAGTGCGATCGTAGGTGGACGCAGCGGCCGGCTTGGCGGTCGTGGTGGAGGACTTCGGTTTCGCGGGCTTGGTGGAAGTGGCAGGTGCTTGAGCGAGAGAGGTGAAGCAAAGAGTCGCAGACAACACGGCGGTGAAGACGCACTTCATGAGTTGCATGACGAAAATTGCCTCCGTACTTTTCGGGAATGCTGATTCAGGTCTGGCCAGGGAGTATTTTTACACGTTTGCGGGTGATTCACCACAGGGAACGAAAAGCGTGCAGAGGAAAAAAGAAAAATTCACCACAGAGGACGCAGGAGACAAGAGAGATTCATTGCAGGAATGACGGCGGCGTTGATGGGCTGGACTATGGATCGAACCAGAATTTTATTGTGGCTGTGACTTGGGACGGGATGGGCCTGCCTCCCTTGGTGGCGGGCTCATATTCGTAGCGCTGCATCGCTTCGATTGCGGCGGCGCGCAGGGCTGGCGGGCCAGAAATTACGGTGACCTTGCCAACATGGCCGTTGGCGCCCACTTCCGCGGTGATACGCACATCGCCGGTGATGAAATTGCGCATGGCATCGGGCGGATAAACAGGCTTGGCCGCGTAAGTTAATTTTGGCGCGAGGACTGGGGCGTCTGGCGCCACTGGGTCCGGCGGTGGCGCGGCAGGCGTTGGCGGCAACTGTGGCTTGCGTTTTTTCGCCGAGGGTGGCGATGTTGCGGTCGCGGTCTTTTTTGTCTCGACTGGAGCTTCGGTTGCGGTTTCGTTCCGCGCCACGCTCTTTGGAGATTCTTCTGCCGGTGCTGCAACTGCGTCGGCCGGCTTCGTGTCCGCTGGCTGCACCGCGGGCGGAGTTGAAGGAGTAGCACTGGGTGCAGGAGCGGATTGCGTTACGCTGGGCGCGAGAGCCTTCGCCGGCGCGGTAGACGGAGTTGCGGGCTTGGGCGCAGGAACGGTTTTTGCACTGGCTGCGGGAGCCGGGGGATTTCTTCTGGCCATCGGAAGCTTGTCTTTGTACCAGGCGAAGCCGATGCCGCCAGCGAGCAACAAAGTGGCGGCAATGGTAAGGATGATGTCGCGGAGTCCGACCTTTTTGCGCAGCGGCTTGTAGATGTTGTAGCGATCATCTTCACCGGGGATAGGAGCGTTGGAAAAATCGAGCTCCGGCTCTGGCAGCAAATCTTCAAAGGCGTCACGTTCCGCCGAATGGACCGAACTCTCCGGAGGAGTAAGCGGCTTTGTCGGCGGAGGCGCTTGCAGCGGTTGAAATGGTAGCGACGGCTGCGGAATCGGAAGTTTCGGTTGCGAAGCTGCGGAGGGGTCCGCCGTAACGGGGGCCGCGGGGAGAGTCATGCGGATCAAGGAAGGTTTTGCGGCGGCAGCATCTCGCTTGGCGGCTAGTGCCGCGATGGCCGCGTCCGCTTCTTCCTGAGCCTTCCGGATGGCAGCGGCTTGGGCTGCGGCTTCTTCCTCAGCTTTTCTGACGGCCTCGGCGGCCTTCGCGGCTGCTTCTTCCTCTTCCCTCTTTTTCGATTCGGTCAGAGCCTTTAGTTGCTCGCGGAGCGCTTCGACTTCTTGCCGCAAGGAATCGACTTCTTCGGTTTTGGGAGCAGCAACTGGCTCGGCTGCGGGTTCTTCGGTGGGCTCGGCAGAAACGGCGTCAACCTGCAGCGGTTCCAGAGAGTTCGCTGGTGTTTCCTGTGGCGCTTGTTGGGGCTGTTCCGGAAAGGTTACGCCCCAGAAGTCGCTTTGCGGCTCGGTAAATTGCAATTCGACATAGCAACTGGTGGGGCGATTATTTCTTTTGCGGATGACCTGACAGACGACTTCGCGATTGTTTTGTTTGTTGGTGAGGAAGACGAGTTGGCCAGGAACGACGGCTGCGATCAGCGCGATCACCGCTCCATCGGGAAACACCACGGCGGTTTGCGTATCTTCGGAAAAGAGTTCGCGTTTCTCTGTTCCCTGACTGGGCCGCGCGCCGGTTGCGTTCACACGCACTTCCAGCGCGACCGGGTTCGCTCGCGCGCTACCCGGGGCCCCTGCTTCTCGCAACTCTTCGCTCAAGTTCCCTAGATCAGCTGCGGCTTCCACAGACTCCATCCCTCGCGCCCAGCCTCGGCTGGGGGGCTCGTCCGGCAGTGACGCCGGGCGAACTCCACCCACAGCGCAGCAGTCCACGCATGAGTATTTTTTCAGAAACGATTCCTGCGAGCCATAGTACCCGGGTACCTCATTTGGGAATTTGCCCAAAGAGTAGCGGTTGGGGAAATCGCGGGCGGCGGGAGCGATTCACCACAGAGGACAAAGAGCGCACAGAGAAAGGCAATGGCGGAGAGAGAGCTGAAGAGGAATGGTGCGGATGGGATAGGCGGTCGGTCGCGGATGCGGGCTGGCATAAAAGACGAGCGCTGCATGAAATAAGGACTAAGAGATTCAGCCAGATAGGCCGCGTGCAGACCCAAAAGAATCTGGCGGAGTAAGGCCGCCTCTACAGAGATGGCCTCCCAGATAATGCAAGAGAAACGCTGCACCCTTAATAACCAAGGGTGCGGTACCCACGCGGTCAAGATCCGGTTGAGGCGAAGCAAGCGTTGTGTTGGCGGACCGCCTCGGAAGGCGGTCCCTACAAAAGCAAATCCATACCTGTCCCTGCGTACCAAGATGGCGGTACTGACGGGCCATAGGTGGCGAAGGCGCGCCATAGGTACGCTCTAACACTCGTGACTAGCATTCTGAGATGGGTTCGCTCGATTCCGGGCCGCGCTGTCTCTGACGTTGTGCGCGGCGTACACGCACGCCTACGTTTGCGCACGAAGCTGCTGCTTTCCTTTGTGCTGATGACCACGTGCCTGACCAGCATCACGCTGCTGGTCTTACGGCGCGAGGTGCAAGGGCAGGTACAACATCAGATCGAGCAAGACGCGCGCAACGCCATCCTGACATTTCAGACCGTGCAACATCAGCAGCTATCGGCGCTGGCGCGCAAGGCAGACCTGCTGGCGTCACTGGCGTTCATGAGGGATGGGGACGCGACGGCGATCACCGATGCAGGAGAAGACCCGTGGCAATCCGATAACTGCAATTTGTTTGTGCTGTCCGGCGAAGACGGCAGGATTGTGGCGATGCACACAACGAATTCGTCGCTATCGACGACGGAGGCGCAAACCCTGATCTGGCGTTCCATCAGGCGCGGAGAGACGAAGGCGTGGTGGTTTACGGGCGGAAGCTTGTACCAGGTGGTGCTGCAACCTTTCTACGAAGATCCGTCCACAAAGAAGAATCTTAAGGGCACGGTGGCGGTGGGCCGTTTGATCGATGGACGTGTGGCCGCGGACTTTGCACGTATCGCCGCGAGCGATGTGGCATTCGTTTACGGCGGCGAAATCGCAGGCAGCACCTTGGGACCGCTAAAGGAATTTTATTTCGCGCAGCAAATGCGCGCTCAATCCGCCCCCTCGCAAATTTCGCTGGGCCACGAGAGATACTACGCGGCATCGCTGGACTTGACGCCCGGGGTGCAGCCCGCGACGCAGTTTTTCGTTCTGAAATCCTACAGCGAGGCGGAAGCGTATCTGCGGCGACTGAACGATCTGCTGCTGGGACTCGGGTTGATCGCCATCATTGCCGGTGGCGCGCTGATCTTTCTGATTTCAGACTCCGTGACGCAACCGCTGGCCGCGCTGCTGCAAGGCGTCCACGCACTGGAACGCGGCAATTTCACGTATCCGCTTAAAGCCGAAGGGCGCGATGAATTGGCGGAGTTGACCCGCGCGTTTGACGGCATGCGCGGAACCTTGCAACGCAATGAGGCGCAAAGAGAACAACTGGAAAGCCAACTTCGGCAGGCACAGAAGATGGACGCTTTGGGGCGGCTGGCCGGCGGCGTAGCGCACGATTTCAACAACCTGCTGACGGTAATCCGGGGGCACAGCGAATTGCTGCTGGACCGGCTGCAACCCAGCGACACGCTGTTCAGGAGTTCCGAGCAGATCCGAAAGACAGCGGACCGCGCGGCTTCGTTGACCAGGCAGATGCTGGCGTTCAGCCGAATGCAAGTGTTGCAAGCAAAGGTGCTGGACCTGAACGAGTTGATCGTGGAGATGGGGAAGCTGCTGCGGCGGCTGGTGCGCGAAGACATCGAATTTTCGTTGAAACTGGGCGATTCCCTTTCGCGAGTGAAAGCTGATCCGGGACAGATCGAGCAGGTGCTACTGAATCTGACGGTAAATGCCAGCGACGCGATGCCGCTTGGCGGCAAGCTGACCATCGAAACGCAGAACATTGTCGTGGATGCGATGTTTGCCAGGACGAGGCCGTCGGTGCCGTGGGGTTCGTACGTAATGATCGGCGTCTCCGACACTGGACACGGCATGGATGAGGCGACCAAGGCGCGAATCTTCGAGCCGTTCTTTACCACGAAGGAACCGGGAAAAGGAACGGGGCTGGGGCTGGCAACGGTTTACGGAGTAGTGAAGCAGAGCGAGGGATTCATCTGTGTGGAGTCGAGTGTTGGTAGTGGAACAAGATTTGAAATTTACTTGCCGCAATCGAGCGAGCGCGAAACTGTCGAGACGGCCTTGCCATCGGCTACGCCGGTGGTAGCGCACAGGGAGACGGTGCTGGTAGTGGAGGACGAACAAGCGGTGCGAGAGTTGGCTTGCGAATTCCTGAAGTGCGCGGGGTACAGTGTGGTGACGGCGGAAAATGGGCTGGATGCGTTGGAGATGGCAAGGCGATTCGGGAAATCCATTCAGGTTGTTTTGGCGGATATCGTGATGCCGAAGATGCGTGGACCTGAGATGGCGAAGCAGTTGAAGAGTGCGCTGCCCGACGTGAAGATCGTGTACATGACGGGATATCTGGAGCAGAGGGATAACAGCGACGAATTTTTGCAGGACGCGTATTTTTTGCAGAAACCGTTTACGCGGGAAAGCATTGTAGGTGGAGTGGCGGAAGCGATGAAGGGCAAGGGGCCTGCGAAGATGCGGAAACAGACGATTGAGGTGTAGGTCACCAAGTGGGCGGGATTCCTCGCTTCGCTCGGAATGACAACACTTATTGTTGCGGAAATTGTTCGCTTCCTCTAAGGACCACACACGTAAAGGCCGCGTGTCGGCAGCCGCCCGCGCTACATGGAACGGACTTTGATGTACCGGATGAAGTCGGGAAGCAGCATGGCAGCCGAGCCAATGATCAGCACAAGAAGCAAACCCTCGATGACCTCTTTTGCGTGCATCGCGGTTACCTCCCGGAAATTACCCTAAGCATTCGGACGCGCGTCGAACATCGGGAAAATCACCTAATTCGGTGACTTTTCCGCACGAGTAGGCCGGAGAATTATTGCGCCAGGGCGTAATGGTATACGGGTTTAGTGTGCGCGAGCTTCGGTGGTCTGGTCCAGATCGCGCACGGTCATACGGTTCGTTTGCGTTTGCCACTGGTGGAAATCGCAAATCGGTGACAAGCCACCGCACTCCAAACTAGAGCGAATTCAGAAATGCGATGAGTTGGTCTTTTTCTTGTTCGGTCAGATTCATCTGGAACCGCTGGTTGTAAAAATCGAGGAGCTCGCTGAGATTGCGGGCGGCTCCATTGTGAAAAATAGGGAGCGCGTGCGGCCAAGCCGCGAAGAATGGGGCCTTTGGTGCGGCTGACGTCGCTGCAGAGGCCGGTGACAAGTCCTTTACCGGGGTCGGTGGTGAGAATCACGAAGGGAGTCGTTGAAGGCTTGGTGGGGTCAGCGAAGGGATCGGGACAACCGGTGATTTTGAAGATGGGCAGTTCAGGATAACTGAGTTGCGAGAGGCCATTGGCAATCAGCGGGTCGGTTTCGGCGCTGGGATCGTGGCCGGTGCCAATGTCGAGTGCTAAAGGCAAAGAGTGGTCGCCAACATTCGGGGCGTCGTGGCAGGTGGCGCAAAATCCCTGAAAAGGGGCGATGGGCACGGTGGTGCCGAGGGCCTTAGCCAATGCCGCGTTGTCGGTGAGTCCGCGCACGTTGGAAATCGTCAGAGGGCGAGTATTGAACAGCTTTTCGCCTGCGGCAATCTTGCGGCGCATTGCATCGGGGCTGTCTTCCCAAGAGGAATAGAGAGAGAAGGCCGAGGAATTAAAGGGTTTGCCGTAGGGGTCGGCACCCAGCGAATCGTTGATGCCGGGATAGTAGCTCTGATGGAGAGCGAAAGGGGTCCGCCGAGGACGCCGCGGTTCAGCGCTCCGGCGCGAAAATCAAAAGCCTGCGCCGAGGTGAGTCCCATTTCGAAATTGACGATCGCGGTTTGCTGATCCTGAGTTGGGGCTGCGGCCGCTTGCGCGTGAGTCAAAGTAGCATCGACGGACTGATGCATTAGATCCGTCATCAGATTGGCTTGGAACGTCGCCGCGGAGGTGAGTGGCTGAATGGTCTCGCGACCGTCGAACATGACCGCGCTGAGGTACCGCAAATTGGTGGTGGGCAAGGGACGGCGGTAGACGGAGACGGTTTGCACGCCGGAGGCGTCAGTGACGGAGGCGCACCCGTAGGGGTCGCGATAAGCTTCGATTTGGAATTGGGCATTCGCTGGGACCTGCATCGCGATGCGAATCAATCCGTTGCGCAGCAGAAGGCTATGGGCATAAGGGTCGTTGGAGGAGTTGTCGGGACAATTGGCGCCGTCTATCGCAGCAAACAAGGGGTCTTTGCCATTGGAACGAAAGAACTTGGAACGAATGCTGTCGACGCCCAAGCCGAAAGCGTCACTGGCAAGCGACCATTGGTCCCGAGACTCTGGAAGAAGGGATTCTTGGTGGATTCGTCGATGGGGCCCTTGGTGTTGTAGGGTAGAGATAAGTCCTGTGGGATCAAAGAATGGGAAAAGATTTGGCAGCATGGCGGCCGAAGCCGCCGTAGTCAGGCTGAGAATTCCGGCCGCCAGCAGCCATTTGCGGCTGTTGCGAGCATGGTTGTGCAATCCACTCTGTAAGCGCATTCAACCTCCAGCTTTCTGTTGTAGACACCCCAGCAAATATCCTGGCCAGCGGCTCCGGACCGGCGGACAGGGAGAAGGAACAGCGGCTTCGTGAGAGTGCAAATCTCATGAATTCGACAGACGGTCAATGGAAGCAGGGTGAAGGAGGGATGTTAATCAGGTGAAGGCGCAAGCAATTCATTCAACGAAATTTAGATTGCAAACCGCGAGTGCGAAAGAGCAGAATTCCTGCACTGCGAGCTTGTGGGGATGCCCGTCAAAACCTGCAAATACCGATTCGGTCCGTTTGAACTCAGAACTCAAACCAGGGAGCTGTATAAGCATGGCGCAAAGCTGAAGCTGCGCCCGCAGGCCTACCAGGTGCTGGCGGTACTGCTGGAGAGGGCGGGGGATGCCGTAACACGTGAGGAGCTGCTGAAGCGAGTCTGGCCGTCCGACACATTCGTGGACTTTGAGCATGGGCTGAACACCGCGATTAAAGAGCTGCGAGGAGCGCTGAGCGATTCGGCTACGGAGCCCAAGTACATCGAAACGCTGCCAAAACTGGGATACCGGGTAATCGCGCCGGTAGAGGGGGTGGCAGGGGCTGCCGGGGTGAGCGACGAGGAGAGCACCGCGAGGTTGGTACCGGGGGCCGATCGAAGCTCAGGGGAACCGCCAGAGTTGGCTGTTCCGAGGGAATCCCGGCAGGTTAACCGGCGAAAATGGGAGTGGATAGCAGCGGCGGTGATTGGAGTGGCGGTCCTTGCGGGTTCGCTGGCAATGCTGAAGCGGTCGCGCGCGGGGCATTCGGCGCAAATCGCGGATGCGCGTGGGCGGACGATGCTGGCGGTACTTCCCTTCGAGAATTTGACGGGAGAGGAAGGCCAAGAGTATTTCAGCGACGGATTGACGGAAGAGATGATCGCGCAACTGGGGCGGCTGGACCCGCAGAAATTCGGTGTGATTGCGCGGACGTCGGTGATGCATTACAAGCACACCTCGGAAAAGATGGATCAGATTGGGCGGGAGTTGGGAGTGCAGTATGTGCTGGAAGGAAGTGTGCGAAGGGACTCGGGCAAGGTGCGGATCAACGCGCAACTGATCGAAGTGGGCGGGCAAACGCATCTGTGGTCGCAGGAGTACGATCGCGAGCTGACAAATTTACTGGCGGTGCAAGCGGAGATCGCGCAGGAAATCTCCGACGAGATCCAATTGACGCTGGGAGGACCGAAAGTAAGCGCACCGGCGCATCCGGCGTCTCTGACACCGCAGGCTTACCAGGCTTACGACCTGTATCTGAAAGGTCTGTTTTTCTTGAACAAGAGGACCGTGACGGGATTTCAGCAGGCCATTGATTATTTCCAGCAGGCTATTGCAGAGGACCCGAACTCCGCGCCCGCATATGCGGGCCTGGCGAACAGCTACACACTGTTAACGGGATACGGCCTGGCGCCCGCGTCACACTATATGACCAAGGCACGAGCCGCCGCGTTGCGCGCACTGGAACTGGATGAAACTCTGCCGGAAGCGCACAGTGCGCTGGCTTTGATCGTGGAAAACTACGATTGGGATTGGAATGCGTCAGAGAAGCAATACCGGCGGGCGATTGAACTGAACCCCAACTATGCGACGGCGCACCAGTGGTATGCGGAGTACCTGACTTAGCGCGGGCGCTTCGATGAGGCGTTGCGAGAGAGCGAAATTGCGCGGAGTCTGGATCCGCTTTCGTTGATTATTGCCGCGGATCAGGGGGAGATTTGGGGTCGAAGCACAGGACGCCACTGACGCTGCCATTTCCGTTTCCCGCCACCCAGATATCCCCGGGTTGAGGACTGCCGCTACTAAACTGCATGATTTACGACTGCCAAAACCTATCGCTAGGCCTTGGGGCGGATACGGGGACTACCACTTCGGGGGCTGGGAAAGTGGAGCAAAGTATACAGAGCCGCACGGAGATGGTACAAGTGCAAAGTTGCAATTCGGTTGCGTTTTTTTTGCTTCAGCGCGGTAGTACCTTTAGTACGAAAATGCAGAGGCTCGGTATGAACGAAGGGCTCGAACGCCCTGTCTACAAACCCGTATCGTAAGGCTTTTTTTGAATGGTGGTATGCTTCCGTGCTTTCGGACCGCCCGAAAGCGGAGGACTGGCGTATGGCAGCAGATGATCCTAATCGCGATCCGCGCGTCTATATGGCGGCGGAGCGCACGTTTTTGGCATGGATCCGCACAAGTCTGGCGCTGATGGCGTTCGGGTTTGTCCTGGCGCGCTTCGGGCTTTTTCTGCGGGTGGTGGAATCATCGAGCGGAGGCCGAATTTCCGAGCCCTCCACGCTTTCGCTTCCTCTGGGAGTATTTCTGGTGCTACTTGGGGTGATCGTGGACATTTTTTCCGCGTGGCGGCACGTGCGGTACGTGCGCGCGATCGACCAAGGCTTGCCGAGTACGGGGAAGCTTTCGACGCTTGCGGTGGCGGTGGCTGTAATTCTGGCGCTGCTGGGATTAGTAATGGCGTTTTATCTGGGATCGACGACGAAGGCACACTCAGGATTGTCCAACACGCTGAACAAATCGCACATCTCGATGCGCGTGGAGGCGTAGCAATACGCTACTTGCGGACTGCCCAGGCGAGGCCGTCAGGCTGCTTCCCTGCGCTGAGTTTTCCGGTCATTTCGAGAGTTTTCAGGTCGATGACGGCGACGTAATCGTCGGGAGTGCAAGCAACGAATGCGCGCGAGCCGTCGGGTTGCATCAAAATGCCGGCAGCGCCGCGGCCGATCTTAACGCGCTTGGCCTCTTTGCGAGCGGCGACGTCGAGGATAACCAGATCGGGACCACCCAGCGTGGAAACAAAGACCAATTTCCCATCGGGAGTAAACTTCAAGCGGTTCGCTCCATGCACATTCGCGTCGAGAGTCTGTACAACCTTCTTGCTTGCGACATCGATGATCGAGATCGTTCCGTCCTGAGCGTTGGCTACCCAAATTTCCTTGCCATCCGGAGAGACATCGAAGCCCTCTGAGCCGTGGCCCACAGGGATTTGGGTTTCTCGCCAGGAGGGCTGGGGACCGCCCATCAAGCCGGCGCTGGCGGGGCCATTTGGCGCGCCCTGAGGTGGCCCACCGGGACCACGTCCCAAGCCCTGGCCGGGTCCAGTTCCCTTTTCGATGAAAGTGATCGTTGCGGAGCTGACGTTGGAAGTGAGGACGCGGTTAAGATCGGGGAAAACGTAGATCATGTGAGTGCGATCCTGGCCAGTGCCCATGACCCAATCAATTTTGTTGGTTGCGGGATCGTAGCTGCCAGCGACCTTGGCGCCCTCCGCGGTGAACCAAAGTTTTCCGCCGACGAATTCGAGGCCATGAGGACCGCGCAAAGCACCGAGGTCGATGATGGGTAGCGTTTTTTGATTGAGCAAGTCGACGATGGTAATGGTGTTGTATGAGCCGCCGCCATAGTTGGAGATGTAGGCGGTTTTGCCGTCGGCGGATGCAATGACTTCATGCGGATCGGGGCCGGAAGGCACCTGACCGACGACGGTGAGCGTGGCAGGATCAACAATGAACAAGGCTTGCTGACCTTTGGAGAGGACGAGCAGGGCGGTTTGCGGGGTTTCGGCGGCATTCGATACCGCGGCGCTGAAAAGTAGAATGAAAAGAGCGATGGCAAACTTTGGTGTCGAGTTCATCATGGTCGTCTCCAAGTCGGCAGAACGATACAACGCGGAATCCCCAAAGGCAATGGAAGGTAGTGGCGACGTCGCACCCCGAGTTGCGGTGAAGAAGTTCGGAATCATTAGGGGCTGAAGCCCAATATAGCCAGGCGCTTGATGTCGGAGTTAAAGCGCCGACCCCCAACGAGTAGAGTAGCGATTGCGAACAATATGGCGGAGTAAAGCCGCCTCTACAGGAGTGTGCGCTATCTGACGGGAACGGTGACGGAACGCGGGCGAGTTCCGCGACGAGGGAAGTATGCGCGAGAAGGCACACCAGCGGCGAAACACACGAAAATGGAGGCGGTGATGCCCGACCAGGCGATCATTCCAGACCACAGATGGCGCGGGCATTAATGATGAGAGAGGCAAAATCATCATCGCAGTTGAAGACGGCGTCAATTCCGCGATGCAACGCTTCTCTCTCGGTGGCCATCGATTGTTCCAGAGTGACCAGAAACAACGGAACGCGAGGCAACCTGCATTTTAACTTTTCCGCGGTATCTAAAGCATCGCTGGGGTCGCCGGCCATTTCCATGATCATCAGATCAGGATGGATCTGCGTGGCTTTGGAAATCGTATCCTCGTCATCTTTTATTCCGGCAACAATGTCGAATTCGGTATGGGACTGAAACACCTGGCGGAGCCTGTCACACGAAACATTTATGGAACAAAGCAGGAGTACGCGTGGCATATCACCCTTTCAAAGTCGACATGTGCTTTTTGTGCGCGGAGCCGAAACATTCATCGGGGTACTGGGGAACGACACAGATAGCAGACACCTTGGAGATGATCAAATCGTGCCAGCGGGGCTGGGCCGAGTGATCGACTCCGCAGGCTGCGCGGGAGAACCAGCTCTGTGCGAATCAGGTCTAGGCGAACGTAACGGAGAAGTCAATCAGGACTTCTACTATGGGTTGAGGGTGGGATGTACTCGATTGCCAAATGGGCGATAATCCCAGTCCGCGCTGAAGGCCCCGACAAACGCGCTCAAGAGAGCTGATGCAATCCACGCCGACAAATCTCAGTGCGGAGAGTTCCAACGAAGATCGCGAGCCGCAGGGCGATCTGGCGGAATCCAGCAAGCGACTGCTGCCCTGGCTGATCGCTGTTGCATTCTTCATGGAGTCGCTGGACACCACCATTCTGAATACGGGAGTGCCGACAATCGCCGCGGCACTGCACGTGGCGCCGCTGAGCATGAAGTCGGTGCTGGCCAGCTACACGCTGAGCCTTGCCGTATTCATTCCGATCAGCGGATGGATGGCGGACCGTTACGGAACGCGGCGGGTGTTCGCGTCGGCGATAGGGATCTTCACGCTGGGATCGCTGTTGTGCGGATTGTCGAGCAACATTCATTTCCTGGTGGCGTGCCGGATCCTGCAGGGCTGTGGCGGAGCGATGATGGTTCCGGTGGGACGATTGACGATGGTGCGTACGTTCGCCAAGTCGGAACTCGTGCGAGCCATGAGCTTTGTGGCGATTCCGGGATTGATTGGACCGATGCTGGGACCGATAGCGGGCGGGCTGATCGTGGGGTATTTGCATTGGCGATTGATATTTTTTGTGAATGTACCGATCGGGCTTGTAGGCTTGTACATGGTGTACCGTCATCTGCCGGACTACCGGGAAGAGCATACGAATCCGCTGGATGTGGCTGGTCTGATTCTGTTTGGTTCGGGAGTGGCGCTGCTTTCTTATGTGCTGGAAGTTTTTGGCGAGCACACATTAACCACCAGGGAAATTCTGGGGCTGCTGGCGCTGGCGCTGGCGCTTCTTGCAGGGTACGGACTGCACGCCACGCGAACGCACTATCCGATGCTTCGGCTGGCGCTGTTTCGCATCCGAACGTTTCGCGCGGCGGTGAGCGGCAGTTTCCTGACGAGGCTGGGAATCGGAGGAATCCCGTTTCTCTTTCCGCTGCTGTACCAGGTGGGGCTGGGTTTTACGCCGATACAATCCGGGTTGTTGATGATGCCGCAGGCATTTGCGGCGATGAGCCTGAAAATGACGATGCCGCGAATACTGGCGCGCTTCGGATACCGCACCGTGCTGGTCTCGAACACCATCCTCATCGGCTTGCTGATCTTTCTTTTCTCGACAATCGGGCCGGGCACGCCGGTTTGGCTGATTGTTCTGGAAGTTTTCTGCTACGGATTCTTTACTTCACTGCAATACACCAGCATGAACACGCTGGTTTACGCGGATGTGACCGAGGAAGAGGCCAGTAGCGCGAGTTCCATCGCCAGCACCATGCAGCAGATGTCCATCAGCTTCGGCGTGGCGTGCGCTTCGCTGGTAACCGCGGTCTTCCTTCCGGATCGGTTTCGGTCGAATCCGGCGGAATTCATACATGGAATTCATCATGCATTCTTTGTGCTGGGCGGAATGACGATTTTTTCCACGGTGGTATTCCGGGAATTGAGAAAACGAGATGGAGACGTAGTGAGCCAGCGCAAAGCAATGCACGCTGAGTGAGCACTTTGGCGATTGCGGTGGGCGCCATTTTCGTGGCAACGGTAAACGCAACTTGCGCGGCGGCGTATTCAGACAAATGCCTGAAGTGCCACAAAGACAGCGACTGCGGCGAGTTTGCGAAGCTGGGCGCGAGGATTCGCGACAACTGCGTTGATTGTCATATGCCGGTGCAGGAATCGAATTTGATCATCTCGAACATAAACGGAAAGCAAATCAACGCGCGGATGCGAAATCACTGGATCAAGGCGTATGAGGCGCCGGCAAATTGATCGCCGGCAGCGCCGGATCACGATTCGAAGTGCGCGAACAAATTGTTGAGAGATTCAGCGAGAGTAGGATGCGCAAAGATGCCGTCGCGCAATGTGCTGTACTTCAGCTTGCCCATCATGGCGAGTTGCAGCATCGACATCACTTCCCCACCTTCGACGCCCAGCACGGCTGCGCCAAGAATTCTCTCGGTGCGATCGTCGACGATGACTTTCAGGAATCCGCGAGTCTCATCGATTTCCAGCGCACGCGCCACATAGTTCATGGGCATCTTGGCGACACGAATCTTGACTTTTTTTGTGCGCGCTTCCGATTCTGTCAGGCCGATACGCCCGAGTTGCGGGTCGATGAAGAGGGTGTAGGGCACCATGCGGCCCTTGATGCTGGCGTCGCCGTGGTCGATCAGGTTGGTGCGGAGGATGCGGAAATCGTCGTAGGAAATATGGGTGAAGGCCGGGCCGCCCTTAATGTCGCCAAGGGCAAAGACACCTTCTACGTTGGTTTCCAGTTTTTGATTGACGCGAATGAATCCGCGCTTGTCAGTGGCAATGCCGGCGGCCGGCATGTTCAAAGAATCGGTGTTGGGCGTCCTGCCGGTGGCCACGAGGAGGTGGGAAGCCTGCACAGCGCGGGCTTCGTCGCCGGTGTTCACGCTGACATTGATGTGCGCAGCTTCTTTCTGCACGCGCTGTGCTCTGGTGTCCAGCAGCACATCAATTCCGTCTTGCTTAAGAATGTTGGCCACTTCCCCAGCAACGTCGGCATCTTCGCCGCTAAGTAGTTGCGGACCGGCCTGGATGATGGTGACGCGACTTCCAAAGCGGCGAAACATCTGGCCAAACTCGAGACCAACATAGCCACCGCCGAGAACCACAAGATGCTCGGGAACGAAGTCGAGTTCCATGATCGAAGTGCTGTTCAGGAATGGAACTTCCTTGAGTCCTTCGATGGGCGGAACAGAAGGACGCGCGCCGGCGTTGATGAAAATCTTGTCCGCGGAAAGTTGGCGTTCGCCACCGTCATTCAGGCGAACGGAGAGCGACTTCTTCCCGGTGAAACGGGCTTCGCCGAAGATCAGATCAAGATTCGCGGTTTTCTCGATGCGGCCCTGGCTGCTGTTGCGAAAGCTATCAACGATGTCGCGTTTGCGCTTACGGACTCGCTGCATGTCGATGCGGATGTTTTCCGCGTGGACGCCATAGTCGGCTCCACGCCGCGCCAGATAGGCTACACGGGCGCTGGCCACCATAGTTTTTGTGGGAGTGCATCCTTCATTGATGCAGGTGCCACCGACATGCTTGCGCTCGATTAAGGCGGTACGGAGGCCTGCAGCGGCTAGCGCGGCGCACAGCGGATTTCCCCCTTGTCCCGAACCGATGACGATGGCCTGGTATTCATCGCGCGCGTTCATGAGGAACTCCTTGCAGTGGCGTAGTGAGGTTGCCCGGAAATTGGATGCCGCCGAATGGCGGTTTGACGCGGAAAAGGGTAACACGGGAGTGGCGTGGATTTACGGCGGAGCGGGCTCAAAGGCGGGAGGCAACGGTTTCGGAAAGCGGCCGCTACACAGGCATAAACGGAACAAAAGCAATGCCGGAATTTACGCCAGGTTTTACTGTTTTTCTCCGGGGAGGATACGGGCTTCCAACGATTGTTGCGTGACGGGAAAGAGTGCACTCTCACGGGCGAGGGGTGACACAATGCTACTTACAATCTTGGTAGTGGTGCTGTTGTTGGCGGCGCTGGGGGCATTGCCAAGCTGGCCTTATAGCCGTGGCTGGGGATATTACCCGAGCGGCGGGTTGGGTTTGGTGGTGGTGATCCTGGTGATCTTGCTATTGCTGGGAAGAATTTGAGGGTGTTTGTTCACCACAGAGGACACAGAGAGCACAGAGAAAATCATTTGGGGGTCGATCGAGGCGGCTTAAAAGCCGCCGCTATCGATCCATCGCTCAGGCTGGGCTGGCATAAAAGCCAGCGCTACATTTAAGCACAAGACAAAGCTTCGCCATCGCAGGCGTGCCGCATTCACAGATTGGGGCCGGACGCGGGTAGCACAATATCGGGGGCATCGCCACGCAGCACCTCGAAGTTGACTGAGCGCCACGGCGTGTCCTTCCCGACAGCGGTCGCTTGGACTTCGAGACGATATGGGCCATCGGGTAGTGTGCTGAGGTCGACTCCGCGAGCGATAGAAATTACCGAACTGCCGGGCGTGGTGTAAGGGGCGGCGCTGACGGGCTCAAAATCAAGCGCGAGTTTGCCGGTATTGGCATTGACAATTCTGATGTGAGCCTTGACGGTTGTGGAAGAGGCCGAAGTGAGTTGCGGGTCGTTCACTTCAAAATAAGCGCAAAGCAATTCATCCTTTTGAAAATGTGTGTCGGTGGTTGGAGTGAATTCAACCGCCTTGCTGATTAGCGGCGAAAAGGTGCCGGCCTGCTTGAAATCACTGTCGACCAGTTGGTCTTTGAGTTTGCGAACGCGCCTGGCGAGAGCGATCTGGCTAAGGGCCAGCTGTTTTGGAGCGAAGCTCTCGATGGTGAGCGGAACGCGTTTTCGGCCGAAGTTTTCTCCATCGCTGAAGATGGCGCGAAGTTCGTAAACGCCTGGGGGAAGCTCAATCTGAGTTTCCAAACGATCGGGAATGACGGCTTTGGCTTCAATGGAATGAACTTGGGGGGCCTCGTTTTTGGAGGGCTTTTTGATGTCGTTGCCATAGTCGCAGCAAGCGAAATCGCTAAGGCGAGCGGCGAGGGTGCCGTCCTGGTTGTAGATCATGAGCAGAGCGCCGAAGGAGGCGTAGAGCGTGCCCTGCCGGAATTCATACTTGAGAGATTTCCAGGGAAACTCCAGTTCAATGTAGACGCGTGACTGGCCAGAAGCTTCTGAGAAGGCGAGGGCCTGAACAGCAAGAGGGATATAGCCATCCTGAGGCGAAACAAGATCTGTTTCCATTCGATGGCCAAAGTCGGTTCCGTTGAGAGGGTCGGTAGGAGGATGCTTGGTATTGCAATATTCACTGCGTGCCCAGACCAGGGCATGCGACCGGCCAACTTTGACGTGAATCTGGTGGCAGCTTCCGGCGGGCGATGGCGGTGGAACATAGGCGAGTACGTATTTGGGCCACGCGAGCCACTCACTGAGGTCGTTCGAAGGTATGTCAGGATAGCTCCACCTTCCGCCGCCTGAGCCGATCGTTTCCGGATGCTTGCCAAAATTGTCGCTGACCATCGCGAATCCCGGAGCCTCTGGCGCCACACTCTGAATGGTTTGTTGTTGTCCGTCCTCGAACAGGTGGAAGTCTTTAACGGACAAGCCGCGAATTGCGAGGCCATCGAGGATTTCAGCGCCGCGCTGATGGCCCTCCAATTGGGCTCTTTTCAAGCGGGTATAGAGCTTGTCGTTCAATACGACTACGGGAACCAGAACCTGATTGGACTCGACGCGAATGGGATCCTGAGCGCGAAGGGACGAGGACACGGCAGCGAGATGGAGCAGGGGCGCGAGGATCAGGAGTAGAACGTGGCGTGCGTCGCGGAACATACGGTGTCTGCTTTCGGGCGGCGGCCGAGGCCACTACACTACTACGCCGCTAGGGAAAACGTAACGACGCTCGACGGACATGCGGCGCGCTGCCGGCGCCGAGGGCTTCGCGGATTGATGCGAGTTTCATTGCTATATGACAAGAGGCCTGAGTTACACGGGCGGAAAGGCAAGAGAGATTCCTCACTCTGCGGACTCCGTTCGGAATGACAAAATATGAGTTACCTGCTGGCTGGAACGAGTTATGTGGTGGCGGCTGGTTGGATGGCCCAAGCGGAATTTTCTTCGCCTAAGTGGACTTCGAGGGAGCCTTCGGCTGGCAAGACATCAATGGGCAAGCCGATGTGCCAGAGGGCAACACCAAGAGTGAATTTGTTCATGCCTTGCAAATCCAACTGGTCGCGATTGATGGCCACTTCCAAAGTCCGCTGATAAGCGGCGGCCGCAATCTTTGAGGGATTCAACAGGCATAGACGATTTTTCTCGACGGCGAATTCCTTCAGACGGCCGCGCTCCAGGTTCACGACGATGGTGATTTCTTCGCACGCGCCAATTACAATGCGGAATTCAGGATCCTCCATCTCGCCCAAAATATCCGGAAAGCAATCGACTCTGACGACGAAGCGGCCTTCTTCAAATCCGTAGCGCAATTCCTTTAAACAAAATACGCGCCCGTGCATAGCGCCGCCGCGGCGTTCCGGTGAATAAACTCCGGCGCCCAGCCATTCGAAATAGGAGGACTCCACGCCATCGACTTTCACCTTGAGCATGGAAGAAGGCACCTGCTGGTAAGCGCGCTCAGGACTCTTCTTGATGGGCTTGCCCAATTCCTCGGGAGCGATTTTGCCGAGGGCGAGATAAATTCCGGTGAGATGCTTGCGATACAAGGCATCGAATTCGGCGTCGTTGGCGGTGCTGTGTTCGGGACCATACCACCAGCACCAGTCACTGCCCTCGGCAACCAGTAATGATTCCTGCGCTTGTGCCAAAGCCGTCTGGGTGGGCGCGTCTTGACGACCCTTCGCCGCGGTTTCCACGCCGCTGCCGTAGGCTTCGCGAGCGTCCCATAGCAATTCCCACGCCGCGACATCTTCCTGATGACCGATCCAGACGTCGAAATTCGCGTTGATCCAGGAAGCTGGGAAAATTCCGGTGGTGACAGGAACGTCGTCGGCAGCAGCGATAGTCTCTGAGGCGGTGAGTGCGCGGAAATCGGGGTCGTCGCTAATAAGGCGGTAGAATTCGCGCAAAAATTCGCGGCCATTGCCGGGATAGTATTCCCAGGCATTTTCTCCATCGAGGAACAGGCTGACGGTCAACGGCTGCGAGCTGGAAACGTTGGCACCAAGGTGACGCAGCTTGCCGTGCAAATCGGCGGCAGCGGCTTTGCTGTCCATGCGGCTGTAAACGAATCCGACCAAATCCGAAAGATGATGGTCGCGAAACAATCCGGTGATGCCGGTTTGTCCGAGCTGCAGTCGCCAAGGCTGGTACATTTTTTCGGCGTTGGCAGGGATGCCATTGGCGTCGCGGAAAAATCCGACGTTCAGGGTTCGCCCGAGGACGCCTTCATCCGTGCCGAACCATTGAAACCCTTCTTCGGCGGCAATCTGCAACGTCTGGTCTGACACCGAGCCTTCCGACGGCCACAAGCCGACAGGCTTCGAGCCGAACATCTTTTCGTGATACTCGCGGGCGCGCCGGAGTTGCTCACGCGCATCTTCTGGATGGCGGAAGGCGCGGCGAGGCAGTGGCGTCGCTGGGTTCGCCACACGCGCGATGTCGGAATCGCAGATCAACGGGAGGATGGGGTGGTAAAACGGCGTGGTGCTGATCTCGATCTGACCACGCGCAGCGGCTTCGCGATAAGCGGGCAGGACCAAGCCCATGAGCTCAAGCTGTTTTGCCTTGAGGGCCTGCTTGTCGCTTTCAGAGAAATCTTTTCCGCGATTGGCCAGGCGGCTGACGACCGGATCCTTGGAAAACCATTCTTCATCCATCCAGGCAAGCTGCGAGAGAAGTTGCAAATCGCGCCAGTCGCGCCCGGTAAAGGTGACCAATGCCTGAGCGCCGCCCGCCGGCCTGGACCACTCATACAATTCGACGAACCTTGGCCACCGGCTCATCAAGCGTTCGTGATTCACCTGAAAGGCGCGCGCCAGAATCTCGTTTTTGTCCTCGCGGGTAAGCGCCTCGGTGATTTTGAAGGCCAGGTTGAACCAGGGCTCATTGAATTTGCCGCTGGCATATTCTTCCAACTGCATGCACAGCGACGGAACCATGTTGAAGGTGGCGTGAAACTTGGGAAACTCGTCGAACAGCTTCACCATACCCCAGTAATCTTTGGTGGCGTGCAGGCGTGTCCACGGCAGCACATATCGTCCCGTCTCCGGGTCTTTGTACTGAGGCTGGTGCATGTGCCACAACACCGCCAGATGAATTCGATTCATTCTTCGTTTCGCTCCCTGAGTGAGCTGTTCCCTTTTTGAAGCGCGACCGTCAGGCCGATCTGTTGCATGTGGCGTTGAAGGGACACGCGAGTTCGTGGCTGTTCGAGTTTCAAGTACGCCGTGCGAGCTCCCAGTTTAGCCGATTAACTGCACTCGATGCCGCGCCACATGGGAGGCCGGCGCAGGGCAATCGTCGCGGGATGTGCCGCACCCCTCATGTTACACTGCCCCTTCGCCCCATGCGCATCCTTGATCGCTACATTGTCCGCGAAGTGGTCCGCCACGCATTGCTCGGCCTTCTTATCTTCACATTTGTTCTGTTCGTACCCAAGCTCGTACACCTGATGGAATTAATCGTGCGGCACTCGGGGTCGAGTACGCAAATCGTGCAACTGTTCCTGTGCCTGATCCCCAGCCTGCTGGTATTCACGTTGCCGATGGCGGTGCTGGTGGGAGTGCTGCTAGGGCTGGGGCGGATGTCGATGGACAGCGAAATCATTGCGATTACCGCGCTGGGCATCAGCCGCAAGCGGATTCTTTTTCCGGTGGGCGTGCTGGCGGTGGTTGGGGCCGCGCTGACGCTGGTGATGACACTGTGGCTGGCTCCGCTGTCTCTTCGGACGTTTCGCGATATTGAAGGCGGGCTGATCCAGTCGCAAATTTCGTTTTTCGTGCAGCCCCGGGTGTTCGACGAGCGCTTTCCGCGCATGATTCTTTACATCAACGATGTTTCCGCCAGCGGGACGCACTGGAACGGGGTATTTCTTGCCGAAGCCGGGGCGCAGTCCGGCAATCAGATCACTCTGGCGGAAAGCGCGATTGTCATTGCCGAACCGAAGCAGGGGAAGTTGGAGCTGCACCTGAACGGCGGCGCCACACACGAATTCTCGCGCGAAGATCCCGATCACTACTCCGTGACGGCGTTTGGGCGCAGCGATTGGCCGATTGAAGTGACTGGCTTAACGCCGGCCAAGGAGCGCGAGATCAGCATTCCTGAGCGCTCGCTTTCGCAATTGTGGAATGAACACGGGAGAAATTGGCGCGATGCGCGAGTGGAACTGCACCAGCGATTCGCGTTTCCGGTGGCGTGCCTGGTGTTCTCGCTGATTGCCGTGCCGCTTGGCACACAACCGCGACGCGGCGGGCGCGCGGCCGGGACGCTTCTGGCGATTCTGGTGATTGGCGCTTACTACTCTTTGTTCATTATGGGCGCGGGGCTGGCGAGACAGGGCGCGGTTCCACCGTCGGTGGGAATGTGGGTTGCCAACGTGGTGCTGGCACTGTTCGGGCTCAGCTTGCTGCCGCGCATGGAAACGTATCGAGGTGAATCGGGGGTACAGTCGTTTTCCGGACGCATCGGTGTTTTTTGGAGGTTGCTGCGGCGACGCGGAGTTCTGCCGCGGCCGAAAGTGGCGTCGGCGCCACGGGCTTCATCGGCGACGGTCGGGTTAGCGGTGGCGAACCGAGCGCCGAACGGAAGCGCGCACCGCGAAGGAGTTTTGCCGGCGTTTTCGAGTTTTCCGACGATTGTCGACCTGTATTTATTGCGGCGATTTTTTTATTATTTTGCGGTCATCATGGGCGCGTTCATCTTGCTGTTCGAGACGTTTACGTTTTTCGAACTGTTGGATGACATCGCGCGGCATCGCATTCCGTTCTTCGTGGTAACGAGCTACTTTCGCTTCCTGATTCCCTTCCTTCTGTATCAGCTGACACCCCTGGGCGCGCTGGTGGCGGTGCTGGTAACACTGGGCGTGTTAAGTAAGAACAACGAAATCGTGGCATTCAAGGCCAGCGGCATCAGTCTTTATCGACTGGCGCTGCCGCTGCTGCTGGCGGGAGCTTCGCTTTCCGCCGCGCTGTTCGTGCTGGACTACACCTATCTGCCGTATGCCAACCAGAGGCAGGACGCGCTACGCAACCAGATTAAAGGGAAGCCGGCGCAAACGTACACCAGGCCGCAGCGGTGGATATTTGGGGAAAACGACAAGGTATATAACTACGATCTGTTTGATGCGAAGCAGAACCTGTTTGGCGGATTGACCGTTGTCGAACTGGATCCCGCGACGTTCCAGATGCGCCGGCGGGTGTTTGCGAACCGCGCGCAATGGCTGGAGAACGAAAAAACCTGGGCGTTGGAGTCAGGCTGGGTGCGGGACTTCAACGATGGAAAAGTGACCAGCTACGCTCCGTTCAAGCTGACCTCGCTTCCGGAACTTGTGGAGCCGCCAACATATTTCAATCGCGAAGTGATTCAAGCCACACAGATGAATCTGAGCGACCTGGGGCACTACATTGCGGGACTGCAGCGCGCGGGTTTCGACGTGTCTACGCTACTGGTGCAGTGGCAGAAGAAACTTGCGTATCCGCTGATCGCTCCTATCAGCATGATGCTGGGGATTCCGTTCGCGATGCTGGTTGGAAGCCGTGGGGCGATTGGTGGCGTGGCCATGGGCATTGGCATTGGAATCAGCTATTGGGCGGTTTCGGCGTTGTTTGAAGCGATGGGAGGAATCGGGCAGCTTCCGCCACAACTAGCGGCGTGGTCTCCGGACTTGATTTTTCTTTTTCTGGGGCTATATTTCTTTTTCAAGATGCCGACGTAGGGTGACGGCTGCGAATCGCTAGATTGGCTGGCATAAAAGACCAGCGCTACATGGAAGATAAAAGTCAAAACCCGTACCCTAAATCAAAAGAATGCGGCACCCGACGCGCTTTGGCGCAAATCACTTAGAACTTAGAACTGAAAACTGAGAACTGAAAACTTAGATGTCGAGCATGCTGCGAAACAGGGGAAGGTCTTTACAGAGGTCGTGGATGCCTTTTTGTTGCTTTTCGGTGAGATTGACAAACTCAATGCCATACGGTATTTGGCCACCGGCGACAAGTCGACCTTTTCTCCAACGCGCAAATGATTCGTGGTGGCCGCAGACATGCCGCTCTCACTCATCTCAAAAGCCATCGCCGGGTAGGCACGGCCGTCCCCCAGCCAAATCTGGATGGGCTGGCCGAGGCGATGCCGGGTGTGACGTCTGCGCTCGACGCCGCTCGGCGTCCGGCCGCTATCGCGAGCCTCACCGTTTGCGATTTCTCGCTCGGTCGATACAGATTCCTTCATGGTCCCTGGCCCGCCGTCCAGGCGTTTACAATTTACAAGCCGCTGTTCGTAGCTATCGTGGGTGCGCGGCGCTAAACAGGGCGCTGGGCCCCACAATGGCTGCCTCTTTGTTAGCAAGTGAGAGTCCGTCGCGGCGAATCTGCTATTGGAAAGCTGGTCTAATGCCAGCGTTTGCCGTGAGCTAAGATCGCTCTTTTCTTGCGTGTTCGAGTGGCGTGCCAATCAGGCGCTTCTGTTTCGTCCTGGAACGCAGATTGTTGACGCACGGAGTATCGGAAATTGCTACGGTGCGCCCGTGAATAGCACCACGTCACTCTGATTCGACCCGCGGGATATGGCGAGATTCTTGCCGTCTGAGGAAAATTGACAATTCCAAATCACTCCAGAAGTGTAGTGCGTCAACTGTTTGACCGCGGGAACTCCAAGCAATGGCGCAGTCCACAAGTTGGGAGTTCCGTTCCTGATATCGACGATCGCAATGGAACGGTCATCTGGCGTCCAGCATCCCGTGCGGGTAATGGGATCGATAGTAGCCGCCAGTGTCTGATCCGCTTCAACCGCGGCCTTCTCGACGGAAATAACCGCCCCAACAACTGATCCGTTTTTTCCTGGTGTCGCGATTGCCACGTGCTCGCCATCCGGCGACAAAAATGGCGGGCTCACTGCGATGCGGTCTGACAAGCGGACCGGATTTCCACCTGAAACCGGCAGCTTGTAAATGTAGGAGCCATCGGCGGTTTGCCCGCGATAGACGACCCAATGACCATTTCCGCCGCATCTCGGCGTGTCTTCACCAGGCCCGCTGGTAAGCCTGATGGAATTGCCACTCTGCAAATCTAATTTCCAGAGATGATCGGCACCGTCAGCATGGCTGTAGTAAACGATAGCGCGACCGTCGTCGCAAACCGCAGGTGACATGTGATTGTGGCCGTCAAAGGTCAGTTGCCGCGAATTTGCTCCGTCGGCATCCACGACGAACAAATCCCAATTCTGCGAATGGTCTCCGGTATAAACGATTCGGCCGTCCGGCATGAACGCGAGTCCGTTCAAGCCGTCCAACCTTCCAGAGGTCAATTGGCGCGCCGAGTCGGCGGAGTCGGCGCGTCCTGCCCATATGTTCGCTAAAAGGTTTTGCTGGACCGCTGCCATCGTGTGACCGTCCGCGGCAAGAGAAACCGATAAGTAGGCGCTCAAGTCGTTGGAGACGCGCCTGGCGGTTCCGTCTGGGTAGGCCACAATCCAAATCTGAGCTCCTTCGCCACTTTTTGATGTGCCGGCCAGCAAAACACCGCTTCCGTCGGCTAGCCATGCAAAGTCATACAGATTCCGCCAGCGAGGCCCAGCCATGGCCTTCTCGGTGCCAGTGGTTGGGTCGATCTGCACCAGGCCGTCAACCAAGCCCTGCGAATTCTTTTCGTCTCTCGCAACGGCGGTGATATGCGAGCCGTCGGGCGACCAGTGCACGACGGGATAATTTCCATAAGCCATCGACGCATGCGCCGCTGTCACCATGCGCGGTTCCGTCCCATCAGACTTGGCCACCATTAGTTGCGCCTTGCTCTTGGGTACGTTTAGCAGCAAGTAGGCAATTTTGCTGCCGTCCGGCGAAAACGACACGGCCGAATCAACTGCATCCAGCAGGCGTCGAGGCGTTCCCCCAAGAACGGGAACCTGATACATCGCACCGGTGCCGCCATCAACGGGCTGTACGGTATAGTCCAGAAAATTGGCGTCCGGCGTGAAAGCCATATCGACGATGACACCGCTGCCGGCAGGAGCGATCTCGATTGCACTCGCCGTAGCGATCTGGCGCATCCACAAGCTGAACTGACCATGCCGGTTCGAGACATATCCGAGGTAGCGTCCATCGGGTGAAATTCTCGCGAGCACCACGTCACCTGACGAAGTGAGGCTCGATAGCCGAGGGCTCAGGAAGGCTGTGGAAGCCATCTTATTGCCTGAGATTGTCCGGCGATAAAGCCAGCCGGCAACGGCCAATGCAAGCAGCAACAAAATAATGCCGGGAATCGCGAGCTTTCTGATCCCGGACTTTGTGTTTGCGACCGCTTGCACCGCACTCGAAGTGGCTTGACCTGGCTCTTGCGGAACGCTGGCGAGCGGCGTGGAGGTCACAGCGGAACCGGACGCGGCCGACAGTTTGCCCGAACTGGAATCCCTCCGAAGCCTTTCCAAGTCAGCGCGCATTTCCGTAGCGCTTTGGCATCTGAGCTTGGGGTCTTTTTCCAGAGCCTTGTTGATCAACTCTTCCAGTTTCGGCGGTAAATCAGGGTTAAGGCGGACGGGCGACACGGGAGCGCGATTCAGGATGCCATCGAAGATCACTCCGGAAGTGTCCCCGCGAAACGGAAGTGCGCCGGTCGACATTTCGTACAGCACCACGCCAAACGAAAACAAGTCGGTGCGGTGGTCCAATTCCTTTCCGCGGACTTGCTCCGGAGACATGTATGCGACGGTGCCGAGAGCGGTTCCCGGACTGGTCAAATTTTGATAGTCGACCGTGGCCGTCGGTCCCGCGACGCTGAGACTTGACGGCCCAGAACCCATGTTGATCTTGGCCAATCCGAAATCGAGGATTTTTGCGTGGCCCCGCTTGGTTACGAAAATGTTCGCGGGCTTGATGTCGCGATGCACAATTCCCTGACCGTGCGCCGCGTCCAGGGCGTCGGCAATTTCGGTTGCGAGCGGTAACAGCGTTTCCATATCTAGGGCGCGCCCATCAATTTTGTGCCTGAGGGTGACGCCGTCCAAATACTCCATGACAATAAAACTGCGATTGTCATGCTTTCCGATTTCGTAAATTGTACAGATGTTGGGATGGTTGAGAGCAGAAGCGGCGCGCGCTTCGCGACGAAAACGCTCCAGCGCCTGGGGATCGTCGGAAACTTCTTCCGGCAGGAATTTTAGCGCGACAAACCGGCCAAGTTCCGTGTCCTCGGCTTTATAAACGACACCCATGCCACCACCACCGAGCCTTTCGACAATTCGGTAGTGAGAAATGGTTTGTCCAATCATGCTGGCGGCGCATCCCTGTGGCAGTCATCTTAAGAGCGACGAGAGCGCGGGGTCAATCGGGATTGCGGCAGGCATTTGCGTCTTCGGCAGATTCGGTACAGCTGAATGCGTGGCTTGACGGCTATTCGTAGCGTAAGGCCACAATTGGATCGACTCTTGCGGCTCGCCAGGCGGGGTAAGCGCAGGCGCATATCGCGATCAGTAAGACCAGCAGCGCGACGCCCGCAAAGATGGTCCATTCAATCGGGCGCACGCCAAACAGAAGGCGGCGAATCAACTGGGCGCACAACCCGCCACCGACCAAACCGAGGACGAGGCCGACCACTGTGGGACGCAGGCCATCGAGCAACATTGCGCCTGGGCCAATCAGAATGCAAGGGAGCGCACGATTATTCTCTACTCGCCGTGATTCAGATTCTCACCGCGTACTTCTTTCAGGCGGCGCTGCAGGTATCTGCGCTCGCTTTCGTTGGTGGCCAATTCCAGGGCGCGACGATAGCTTTTCTCAGCTTCGGGAAAGGCAGCCAGGCGGCGCAACAGGTCGGCGCGCGCGGCATGCAGCAGGTGGTAGTTTTCGAGGTCGTTGGTCGCGGCGATGCCGTCGATGATTTCGAGCCCCGTTCGAGGGCCTCGGACCATGGCCACCGCAACGGCACGGTTCAGTTCGACAACGGGCGAAGGCTGTAACCGTTGCAGCATATCGTACAGGCTGACGATCTGCGCCCAATCGGTATCTTCGGCGCGGGCGGCCCCGCAATGCACGGCTGCAATTGCCGCTTGCACGGTGAATACTCCCGGCCCGCCGCGAAGAGCTTCCGCCACCAGGGGCATGGCTTCGGCAATTTGCTCGCGATGCCAACGGCTACGATCCTGCTCCTCCAGCACCACCAGATCGCCTGCATCGTCGACGCGAGCATCGCGTCGCGCATCGTGCAGGAGCATCAGAGCGAGCAGGGCCGTGGCTTCGGGAGGAGGCTGCGGCTCCGTCAGGGAACGAACAAGACGCCCCAGGCGAATGGCCTCAGCGCAGAGATCGGCGCGGAGGAGAGGCGCGCCTCGAGTGGCGGCGTAGCCTTCGTTGAACACCAAATAAATAACGGTTAGGACGGCGTCCAGGCGCTCGGGCATGTCCTTTGTCTCGGGCACGACGTAAGGAATGCCAGCGTCGCGAATCTTGTGCTTGGCGCGCACCAGGCGCTGCGCCATGGTAGGCACGGGCACAAGAAAGGCACGCGCAATCTCTTCGGTCTCTAGTCCACACAGGGTTCTGAGCGTTAAGGCGACCTGCGAATCCGCCGCGAGCGCCGGGTGGCAGCAGGTGAAAATCAGGCGGAGGCGGTCGTCGGGGATTTCGCTGGTGTCGTAGTCCGGCTCCTCAACAGTACGGATGGAGCCGTCCTTGAGGTACAAATCCACCTTTTCTTCGAAACGTTTCTTGCGGCGAATGCGGTCGATGGCCTTGTGCTTGGCCGTCTGGATGATCCAGGCGCGCGGAAAGTCGGGCACGCCGGAATCGCGCCACTGGTCGACGGCGGCGGAAAAAGCTTCCTGGGCGGACTCTTCGGCCAGGTCGAAATCGCCAACCATGCTGATCAGGGCGGCAACGATGCGGCCCCAATCAGTCCTGTAAACCTGTTCGACGGCCTCCGCAGCGGTCAAAGCCATGCCTCGATTGTAGCTTTTTTTTCGCCTGGCCTGTCGATTTGGGGTCTGCTTATTCGTCCTATTAATGGAAGTGCAGCGCAGGTTGTTTGAGGCCGAGCGCATTGAGCGGATGGAAGTTAGCGATTGGCAGGAGGTAAGCAATGTTAGCGCATACGGGTCAGTTGTTCGAGTTAGGCCTGAGATTGATTCCAGTGATGGTGAAGGCCGGGTTGGCCATTTGCGGCATCGGCGGCCATGGAGGCTCTGGCGCTCCCGTGGCGCTGAATGCGTGGCCTTCGCTGATGGCGATCTGCCCGGCGACGCATGCGGTGGATGGGGTGCTGGTGATTCTGTGCTCTGCGTTGCGAACGGCAACAAATTGCGCAGGCAGCTCGAACTGGGTTGGATGGCTGGTCCGCGTGGTCGTGTTTGTCGCGTCGTCGCTGGTGAATTGCTCGGCCAATGAGATTTGGAGTTGCGCGGTCAGTTGTTTGCTTTCGTGTTTGCATTCGGTGGTATTGCAGCAGGTGTTGGGCGTTGTCATGCTCGGCTAAAGGAAGAAGAATGCGAAAAGGTCAGCCGTGAACCGGTGAGGTACAGGATGGGGCTGGCATAAGAGTCAGCGCTACATTGAAGAAGGAAAAGCTAAGCGTAGGTCGGGCGGGGCGTCTGCTGCCAAAAGCCGGGGATGAGGAGATGGCAGTGGGGGCAATGGCCATCGCGAATGTGATTTTCGAGGACGTTGTGCCAGGAGCGGCGGACCAGTAGCGCGTTGCATGCGGGACAGAGGGTGTTGGCGGCATCGGAAAAGATATTGCCTTCGTAGACGTAGTGCAGGCCAACTTCGTGAGCGATCGCGCGAGCACGGTGAAGAGTGGCAGGGGGGGTGGCGGCCTTATCGCGCAGCTTGAAATCGGGATGGAAGGCGGTGAAATGCAGCGGCACATCCGGCCCGAGATGCGCGAGGATCCATTCGGCGAGCTTGCGAGTTTCGGCGGGATCGTCGTTGAGAGTGGGAATCATGAGGTTGGTGAGTTCGAACCAGACAGAAGTTTCATTCTTGAGCCACTGAAGAGTTTTGAGCACGGGCTCGAGATGGGTGAGCGTGATCTTGCCATAGAAATTTTCCGTGAAGGCTTTCAGGTCGACGTTGGCGGCATCAATGTGGTCGTAAATATCGTGGAAAGCTTCGCGGGTGATGTATCCGTTCGTCACCATAACGGTTTTCAAGCCGTAGGATTTGGCGGCTTTGCAAATGTCGATGACGTATTCGCCCCAGATCGTGGGTTCGTTGTAGGTGAAGGCGATGGAGTCGCAACCGTATTGCAGCGCGAGTTTGGGGACGTCTTCGGGCGGAACGTCGCGAGAATGCACCTGATCATGATGTGATTTGGAAATATCCCAGTTCTGGCAGAAGAAGCAGCCCATATTGCAGCCTGCGGTGCCCATACTGAAAACGCTGGTGCCGGGCAAGAAATGATTGAGGGGCTTTTTCTCGATAGGGTCAACCTGCAGAGCGGCGGGCGCACCGTAACCGAGGCTGAAAAGTTTTCCGTTTTGATTTACACGGATGAAGCAAAAACCGGACTGGCTGTGGCCAATGTGGCAGTGTCGCGGACAGAGATAACAATGGACGCGGTTGCCTGCTTCGGATTCCCACCAGAGGGCCTCGTGGAGGGTGGCGGATTTCTGAAGAATGTGGAGATCGGCCATGGAGCGCGTCCCGACACTTCCATTATACGCGCACGGGAGAGAGAGGGCGCGACGGTTTGCGTGCTGCGGTTGATTGGTGCTTGAGGCCCCTCGCTTCGCTCAGGCTAACAACTCGCGGGCTGGGCGGTTCCGGTCACAGCTTGGGAGCACACGCGGGAGTGCAACTGCTAGGCGGCGGCGCGGGGCGCGAGTAGAATGTGAATGAATTGGAAGCACACGAGGAAATTCCACGTGAAAAACTTTGGCGGTCGTAGTCTGCTACTGATCGTTGCTGCAAGCCTGTCTTTCCTCCCCACGAGTTACGCACAAAATGCTACCGAAAATCCTCAGACGAAACCGGCAGAGCCGGCTGCAAAGGAACTGCCGCAGCCCATGGCGCATGACAAGGCATTTCCGATCGCCAAGGGCTATGCAGACATGTTTCTGAATGGAACTGGCGGCGAGTTGTGGGACAAGATGACGCAGGAAATGCAGCAGGCTCTGGGGAATGATCACACCAAGTGGGAAGTGATGGCCGGCGGAATTGGACAACAAATTGGGAAGGTGACGGAGACGGTGAACGAGCGCATGCTGCCGGCGCTGCAACTGCAGGTCTATACCCGGCTGATCCGGACGGACGCGTTCCCAGGCCGGCTGATGGTGACGATTGCGCTGACCTCCGATGGCAAGATCACTGGACTCTCGGGGCGTCCTGAGGGAAATCCAGCGGAGTCGAAGTTTCTGGAGTACCAGGACAAGAGTACGTATCGCTTTCCGCTGACGGGAGAGTGGACGATTTATCAGGGGGGACGCTCGGTGTACGACAACTACCACGCGGCGGCTCCTGACGAACGGTTCGCCTACGACATCGTCGCATTCCGCGACGGTAGCATGTACAAAGATGGCGCGACGTCGCTGGAAATGTTCTACGGATTCGGGCAACCAGTAGTGGCGGCAGCAGCGGGGAAAGTCGTGTTCGCCGAGGACAAATACGACGATAACGTGCTGGGCAAACCTTCAGACACAGCGCCCAAGCAGGGCAACAATGTTGTGATCGATCATGGGAATGGCGAGTTCACCGTGTATGCGCACCTGAAGCGTGGCAGCGTGAAGGTGAAAGCGGGAGACGCCGTGAAAGCCGGACAGCAAATCGCGGAAGTTGGAAATTCGGGCAACTCACCGCTGCCGCATCTGCATTTCCACATGCAGAATACGGCGACGTGGTTCCAAGGCGAAGGAATGCCGGTGACGTTTCACGGAGCAAGCGTGAACGGAAAGGTGCAAGCGGAATCGGAGCCGGTGAGGGGAGATGTGGTGACGCAGTAGGCAGTTTTCAGCTATAAGTTTTTGGTTTTCGGTCACGACAAAACCCATACCCTGGCTGAGCACACCCGGACGAAATCTCAAGTCAAACCTAGGGAGCAACCCAGGAGGGCACGATGTATCGTGCCCCTACACATGCAAAGATCGGCCACTGCAATGAGGAGTTAGGCGTGGCGGCGCTGGATGCGGCGGCGTTGTGCGGCCCAATCGACGAAGCGCTGCAGTTGGTCGCGATGGCGCCAACTGAGCTGGAAGAATTTTCTGGCGTCGAGATTTGCGGCTTCCTTACCAAGAAAGGTTTCCAGGCGCCACTGGATATAGGGGCTACGCCAAGGTGTGAAGCGATAGCCGCGCGCGGCAATCCAATAATAACGGAGCGTTCGGACCATTCCTGCACTTCCATCTGGCCGGGGTATCTAGTGTAGAAGATTCGGAAACGGAAGCAAGGAAAAATTTGTTAAAGGTGCGACGGCGGGTTCAGATAGAATGCCCGCCTACATGGAAAAGCCAGCCATTTCCGTTGGGCCAGCGATGACCACGGCGCGGAAGCTTGTGGCGTTCGGAGCGCTTGCAGCGTTAGGTGTGTGTGCGGGTTGGATGGCGGCCGGGGTACAAGAAAAGACAAAGGAGGCAGCGGCCGGAACGCGGCTGCTGGATGTGACCGTACCTATGCGCGACGGAGTGACCTTGCGCGCGGACGTGTGGCTGCCGAAAGCCGAGGGCCGATTCCCTACCCTGGTATACCGGACGCCCTACGGGAAGCAGTTTGCGGCGAAGGAGTGGACCACATTCGACAAGGCAGTGGCGCACGGATACGCGGTGATCATCGAGGACGTGCGCGGAAGGTACGCGTCGGATGGTGAGTTCGTGCCGTACCAGAATGAGGGCAAGGACGGGTACGACACGATTGAGTGGGCGGCGAAGCAAGCGTGGTCCGACGGAAACGTTGGCACGTTTGGGCTGTCGTATCCGGGAGCGGTGCAATGGCTGGCGGCCGTGGAAACTCCACCACACTTGAAAGCGATGGTGCCGGCGATGACATTTTCGACGCCGCGCAATTTCTTCTACTCGGGCGGCTTATTCGATGGGTCGTGGCTGGAATGGACGTGGATGAACATTGCGCCAGATGCGCGGAAAAGAAAGGGCCTGGCGGGGCCAAAAACCTATGCCGAGGCGCGGGCGACGTGGAAGGTGGAACATGAGCGCATCGAAGGATTCCTGCCATTGATGAATTTGCCGGATTTGAAACAAGCGGCTCCGTTTTATTACCAGTGGCTGGCGCATCCGCCGGCGGATGACTGGTGGGATTGGGCGGAGTTGAGGAACAAATACGATCGCGTGCACTGCGCGGTGCTGAATTTTTCGGGGTGGTACGACGAAGCGTATGGGCCGGATGGGGCGACGACGAACTTCAATGGGTTGCTGGCGGCGAGGAAGGACTGGAAGGATCCGGCAACGCGAACGATTATCGGGCCGTGGACGCATGGCGGCGAGGACGAGCAGAAAAGTGGCGAGCGAGAATTTGGGCCGACAGCTCCGGTGGACTACGACGGGCTGATCTTGCGTTGGATGGACCACTATGTGCGCGGCGGAGAAAACGGAGTTGAGAACGAATCGCCGGTGCGGATCTTTGTTATGGGGAAAAATGAGTGGAGGAATGAGAAGACGTGGCCGATCCATGGGGCGGAGGAGAGATCGTATTACCTGGGGGCGGAGGGTGACGCCGCGCGGTCTGGGACATTATCGCAACGAACGAGCGCGGCCAAGTCTACGGCGAGCACGCTGGTGTCGGACCCGGCTCATCCGGTGACGGACACCTACACGGCATACGGAGCGCATGACTACCGGGAATTGGCTGGGCGAAAGGATGTGCTGGTGTTCGACAGCGAGGCGATGCGCGAGGATACGGAAGTGACGGGGCCGATTCGAGCAGAGATGTATGTATCGGCAGATGTGAAGGACTTTGATTTATGGGTGCGGTTGCTGGACGTGGCGCCGGACGGGACGGCGTTCAACCTGATGAGTCCGGGGCTGGATGAATTGCGGGCGAGCTATCGAGATGAAACGGTGCAACCGAAGTTGCTTGAGCCGGGAAAGATTTACCGGCTGGAGTTGAACCGAATGCTGACGAGCAATACGTTTTTGAAAGGACATCGGATTCGGGTGCAGATCTCGGGCGCGTTCTATCCACATTTTTCGAGGAACCTACAGACTGGGGAATCGGAGATCTATTCGGCGGAGATGAAGGTGGGCCAGTTGACGATTCATCACGAGGCGGGACATGCGTCGCGAATTGTGCTGCCGGTGGTGAGACCGGGTGCCCTGATTAGTCACCGACCGGAGGCGCACCGAGCACGGCGGGCAATGATCTTACGCGCGGCGTCTACCGAGTGTTCGCGCACGGGGCTGGTGCGGACGCCGGAGTGTCGACTCGCGGCAAGATAGTGCCAAGATCTCTCCGCTCCGCGCCGCAAGATGAGCAGCACTACGGTCGGGATGACAACACAAGAAAACTCAGTCGTGGTGGGCGCCGTTTAGGACGGCTACCGCGTGGGGCAGAAGATCTGCAATGGCATTTAGCGATTCGAGGGCGCCTTTGGGGCTGCCGGGAAGATTGACGATCAGAGAGCGATGACGAATGACGGCGACGCCGCGGGAGAGGATGGCGGCGGGAGTTTTCTCAGCGCCTTTGCGGCGGAGTTCTTCGGCGATGCCAGGCACGGTGCGTTCGGCGATGTCGAGAGTGGCTTCGGGAGTATTGTCCCGAGGTCCGAGGCCGGTGCCGCCCGTGGTGAGGATAAGATCGACGCGGCGCGAGTCCGCCAGTTCGCGAAGCTGGCTACGCAGGCCAGCGGGATCGTCGGAACAGCGAAGCGCCGAGGTGACTTCCCAGCCGAGTTCACGAACGCGCTTGACCAGAGCGGGACCGGAAAGATCTTCGCGTTCACCGCGGGTGACTGAATCGCTGATGGTGAGGACCGAGACACGCATGGCTGGGAATTATTTTATATGCGGCGGAAAGGAAAAGCGCGAGGGAGATGCGGGGTGTGTGCGAAGGGTACAGGGGAATCGAGGAAGATGCACCACAGACGACACAGAGGAAAACCAAGAAAGGGTAAAAGGGTAAGGAACGGGAAGAGAGAAGAACTGAGGAATTAGTTGGTGCTGACGGCGTCGCGGTTGGATTCGTCCATCAGGCGCATAGCTTCCATCAGCAGGCCCGTGGTGCTGCGCGTGGTGGTGGTGCGGTCGGAAGCGTTGGCGGCGTTGAAATCGATCTCGAATTCACCATCGGTCCACAGCAGGACTTTGTAGACGGCATCGTCGCCCTGCAGGTTGTCGATTTTGGCGTCGCGGCATTGTCCATTCGCAAAGAATAGTTCGCCCTGTTCCCCTCCCTTCTGAACGACGAGGCGGCAGGATTTCTGGCCCATCTCCAGGGATTGCATCAGGTCGATCATGCTCATCTCTTCCAGGCGACCCTGGATAACGCCGGGACGCGAGGCGCGCTTCTGAAGTTTTTCGAGGTGCAGGCGATCGATAACCTTTTTTGCTGAGCGAACGAGATCCTTCAGGAGAAACGGCTTGGCGATGAAGTCTTCGACGCCGTCGACAAGCGGGCGAAGGCGTTCCTCGATATCGGCGCGGCTGGCCATAAAGAGAAAAGGAATGTGACGAGTGGCTTCGCGACCGCGAAGTTTTTCGAACAGTTGGCGGCCATCGAGGCCTGGCATCTTGAAATCGCACAAGATGACGTCGGGAAGATCGTCAATGACGCGGAGTAGCGCGTCTGCGCCATCGGAACAGATCATAAGTTCGCAAAACGGATCGAGGCCCTTGGAGACCAGGTCGCGGATGAGAGGATTGTCGTCGGCGAGGAGAAGCTTGACGGTTTTGCTGGAGGCAGCGCTCATGAACGAGCCCCAGGCGATTTTCTCGTGGAGGCGCGACGGAATTCGCCGGACTTTCCACCAGTTTTGAGAAGCAGGTGAACGTCGGCGATTTGCATCGATTTGTCGAGGGCTTTGCACATATCGTAAACCGTGAGAGCGGCGCAAGTGGCGGCGACGAGGGCTTCCATTTCGACGCCGGTTTGCGCGGTTGCCGTCACCTTGGAAAGTATTTCCACTCCATCTTTGCACAGGCGCGGAGTCACATCAATGTGGGTGAGAGGGATGGGGTGACAAAGAGGTATCCATTCGGAGGTGCGCTTGGCAGCGGTGATACCGGCGATGCGGGCAACCTCCAAAGGATTGCCCTTCGGGTTTTTGAGGCGGCGGACGGCACGGACCACGCGGGGAGACATGCGGACAAAAGCGTGGGCGATGGCGGTACGAGAGGTGACGGACTTGGAGGAGACATCGACCATGTGAACTTCGCCGCGTTTGGTGTAGTGAGAGAGCTTGGACATTGAGTGGTTCTTGTTCATCCCTCGAGAAGGCGAATTCACCGCACACGTCGAAACGCAGCGCGGGCGGCTCTGCTTAAGCAGCGGATAGCCGCCGCACTCCAAAGGGCTTTTAGAGTACATCGGGGCGAGGGAGAACGGAAACGCTCTCTCCGGCGGGGATGTCGTGGCGGTCAGCGGGGACGACGAGAAAGCAGTTGGCGCGGCTGAGTGTGGCGATGTCACCGGAGCCCTGCCAAGGCAAGGCGTGGACCTGAGGTTCGGCAGCGGCCCATTCGAGACGAGCTGGCAAGAAGTGCGTGAGGCCAGGCTTCTCGTGTAGTGGCTGCGAAAGAGTGGCCCTCAGTAGAGGCAGCGGTCGGGCCGCTGCGCCGCTGAGGAGATCGATGGCCGGGGTGACGAGAAGCTGGAACGTGACCATGGTGGAGACGGGATTGCCGGGCAGGCCGAAGACGACTTTGTTACGGCAACGGCCGAAGACAGCGGGCTTACCGGGGCGGATGGCGACGGCGTCGAAGAAAAATTCCGCGCCGAAGGATTTGAGGACCGTTTCGACGAGGTCGTACTTCCCCATCGAGACGCCGCCAGACAGGACGAGAATGTCGTGCTGCAGCCCGAGTTCGATTTTTGCGCTGAGGTCGTCGACGAGATCGAGGGCGTTGCCAAGAGGAACCGGTTGGCCTCCCGCGAGACGCGCTTGCGCGGCGAGGGAGACGCTGTTGCTATTGCGAATGTGAAATGGGCCGGGCGTTTCGGTGATGGGAACAACCTCGTCGCCGGTGGATAGGATGGCGACGCGAGGCTTTTGGTAGCACAGCAATTTGTCGGCACCGACTTGAGCGGCGATGGCGAGTTCGGCGAAGCCGAGTCGGAGGCCAGGTTGCAGAATCAGGTCGTTGGCGCAAGCTTCGCTTCCCTGCGGCACAAGGTTCTGGCCGGGCTGGGTGTCGCGATCGAATGTGACGGCGTCGGCAGAGCGGCGGGTGAACTCGATCATGACGACCGCGTCCGCGCCTGGCGGAACGGCAGCGCCGGTCATGATCTGAATGCAGGTGCCGGGTTGGAGAGGAGCAAACACGGTGTCGCCAGCTTTGATTTCGCCGATGCATCGCAAGGTTGAATCTTTCGTCGCTTCGCCGGCGCGAACCGCGTAGCCGTCACGAGTGGAGCGGTTGAAGGGAGGATATTCGCGGTCGGCGCGGATTTCCTGAGCGAGGATGTGGCCCAGGGCGTCGGCAACCGGAAGGAGCGAAGTGGGAGGGGGAGTTAGGCGAGATTGCGTTTCGGTGATGACAAGTTGGCGAGCTTGTTCGAAGGAGAGCATGGAGTGGAATATTGTAACGCAGCGTGAGCGGGCGCTGAGTGGAAATGGCGAGGTCAACCGAGTCGAACCAAGAGAGATTCCTCACTCCGCAGACTCCGTTCGGAATGACGGACAGCCTGTTTGGTTCTGAGATCATGGTTGGAAAAGCGGCAGCTAGCTGCCGCACTCCAAAAAAAATCAGAGCCAGCGGGCCAGCAGGGTGCCGGGCTGAATGATGGTGGCGTCGCGCTCGGGGCCGGTGGAGATCATGCCGATTTCAACTTGCAGGAAATCGGAAACGAAGCGGAGGTAGTCGATGGCAGCTTTGGGAAGTTTGGAAGCTTCCTGAGCGCCATAGGTGTTGTCGCACCAGCCGGGTAGCGATTTGTAGACCGGAGTTACGCGGTCGTACTCCTCGGCGGAGGCGGGCATTTCGTGAACGGGAGAACCTTTGTAGGAGTATCCGACACAGACACTGATTTCGCGCTGAGTATCGAAGACGTCGAGCTTGGTGATGACCAGCGAATCGATGCCGTTGATCATTTTGGCGTAACGCAGTTCGGCGAGGTCGAGCCAGCCGCAACGGCGTGGACGGCCAGTGACGGCGCCAAATTCCTTGCCGCGTTCGCGAACTTCCTTGGCTTCCAGGTCGGGCATTTCCGTGGGAAATGGGCCACCACCGACGCGCGTGGTATAGGCTTTCGAAATTCCAAGGACGTGACGGATTTTTGTTGGCGGAACACCCATGCCAGTGCTGGCGCCGCCGGAAGTGGCGCTGGATGAGGTGACGTACGGATAGGTGCCGTGATCGATATCGAGCATGGTGCCCTGGGCGCCTTCAAACAGGACGGACTTGCCTTCGTCGAGCGCGCGATTGGTGAGTTCGGCAGTATCGCAAATGAAGCCTTTGATTTTTTCGGCGAGCTTCAGGGTCTCTTCCACTTCACCAGTGAAATCGATGTTCGCGCCATACGCTCCGCGAGCGATGCGATTTTTTTCGGCAACTACGCGGGCGGCTTTTTCGCGGAACAGGTCGGGATCGAGAAGATCGGCCATGCGCAGGCCTCGACGAGCCATCTTGTCTTCGTAGGCGGGACCAATGCCGCGGGAAGTGGTGCCGATTTTGTTGGCGCCGCGCGCATTTTCCGCGGCGAGATCGAGTTCGCGATGGTACGGAAAAATGATGTGGGCGCGATTGCTGATGTGCAGGCGGCCTTCCACGCTGAGCCCGGCTCTCGCGAGCGTTTCGATTTCCCCGACAAGGGCGACGGGATCAATGACAACGCCAGAGCCGATGATGGCGTGCTGCTTGGGGCGCAGAATGCCGCACGGGATGAGTTGAAGAACGTAGCGATCCTTCCCGATGATGACGGTGTGGCCGGCGTTGTGGCCGCCAGCAACACGAGCGATGTAATCGAACGAGCCGGCAAGATAGTCGACAACTTTCCCTTTGCCTTCATCGCCCCACTGCGCACCAACCACGACGACCGATTTCATTCCGGGACTCTCCCTTGCTGCATACCGCCGCGCACACTGGCCGAAAAACGCGCAGTACACACGGACAGGTTAAGAGCAAAATCTGCTAAGGACACCAAGCAGAAATCGTACGATGCGGAAGCGTTGAACGCAAGCGACGGGGCGAGCGGTTGCAATTCCTTTTTGGGCCCGCCCGCTCGTATGGTGCAATGAATCCATTGTCAGGAGCATGCGAGATGAGCATTGGCGCTTGCGAAGCGTGGCGAGCGGGCAGGCTTGATTCGCAGGGCCTGGTCCGATAGCGTCAAGGATGCGGGTGCCTCCCTGCTCCGCGAAAACGTGGCGAGTGCCAAATCATAGGGGGAGAGCGACTTGACGAATCCAATCATTACGCTGACGACGGATTTTGGGATCAATGATCACCTAGTGGGAGTAATGAAGGGGGTGATCCTGCGAATCAATCCGGACGCACAGATTGTGGACATCACACACCAGGTGGCGCCGTACGATTTGTTGGAAGGCGCGCTGGCGATCGCGAACTCGTACTCTTATTTTCCGCCGCGATCGATTCACGTGGTGGTGGTAGACCCGGGAGTGGGAACGGAGCGGCGGCCGTTGCTGGTGAGCGGGCAGAATCAATATTTTCTGGCACCGGATAATGGCGTGCTTTCGGGCGTGTATGAGAAGGAACAGAATGTGATCGTGCGGAACCTGACGTCGGAGCATTATTTTGCGCAACCGGTCAGCAAGACATTTCACGGGCGCGATGTGTTTGCCCCGGTGGCGGCGTGGCTATCCAAGAGCTGGCAGCCGGCCAGCATGGGCGAAGAAATTTCCGACTACAAGAAATTCGCGATGCCGAAGCCGAAGGAAGCGGATGGGCTGAAAAAAGGCGTAGTGCTGAAGGTGGATAATTTCGGGAACCTGCTGACAAACTTCCGAGCGGAGGATTTGTCGCCGGAGACGCTGGAGAAGGGCGAGCTAAATTTGCAGCTGGGAAGCCATGCGATTACGCGGCTGGTGCCGACGTTCGGGAGCGGAAATGCGGGCGAAGCGATTGCGTTTATCGGATCAAGCGGATATTTGGAAATTGGCGTGAATAAGGGAAATGCGGCGAAGACCTTGGGGATTGGAAGAGGCGCGCCGGTGCTTTTGGCGAAGGGATAATTTTCCCCAAGAGATAAATGAGTGGAGTTGGCGCGAGGATTTTTCGTGGTGGGGATAGGTGTGTTTGCCGGGCGAGCAGTTGGTCGGTTAGATTTCGCAGAGGCTGCTGGTTGAGGTCCTTCGGCTCGCAAACGGCGCGTGCCTCACGATGACACGCTGCGCGGGAGAGAAGCCGGGGCTGGCATAAAAGCCAGCGCTACACCCAAAACCAAAAAAAGAAAACACGCCACCTTAGGCGGATGGGGTTGTGGCAAGTGTGAGGTGGGAAAAGCGGTGGCTAGCCACCGCACTCCAAAGAAATCAACGCGAGTGCTCCAGGGCAGTCATTTGGGAGCGGGTGCGGGGATCGAGCCAGTCGCGCCAGGCATCGCCGAGCAGGTTGAAGGCGAGGACGGCGAGCATGACGGCGAGCGCGGGAAAAACGACCATGTGCGGCGCATCGAAGAGGTGGCTGCGTGCGTCGTTGAGCATAGCGCCCCAACTGGGGATGGGCGCGAGAACGCCGAGGCCGAGAAAGCTGAGTGTGGCTTCAGCAAGAATGGCGCCAGCCATGCCAATGGTCGCCTGAATCAAAACCGGCTGCAGAATGTTGGGCAACAGATGGCGCAGCATGATGCGCAACGGTGACGCGCCGAGCGAACGAGCCGCCAAGATGTACTCCGATTCCTTCACCTTCAAAACTTGAGCGCGAGCGAGACGCGCGTAGCCTGCCCAGCCGGTAATGATGAGCGCAAGAATCACCTTGCCAATGCCGGGACCGAAAAATGCGGCGAAGGCAATTGCGAGTAGAACGCCCGGAAAAGAAAGAAACGCATTGATCAGCAGGAGATTCACAATGCGGTCGAATGCGCCGCCCGTGTAGCCCGCCAGCAGGCCAAGGGTGAGGCCAATCGTGCCGCAGCCCAGCACAACGCAAATGGAAACCAGGAGAGATATGCGAGCGCCAAACAAGATGCGAGAGAAAATGTCGCGACCAAGTTCGTCGGTGCCCATCCAATGTTGAGGGGATGGCGGCTGAAGACGGGCAGCCAGATTTTGCGACGAAGGATCAGCATGGCCGATCCATGGAGCGAACAACGCGGCGAAGATCAGGATGGCGACGATAGTAAAGCCAATGCGGGCCAGAAGACTGTGGCGAAGGAAATCGAAGAGGCGCGATTGGCGGTTCATGACAGGCGCACGCGAGGATCGATGAAGGAATAGAGAACGTCGGTCAGCAGATTGACGAGAACGTAGGACAGGGCGATGACCAGAATGCAGCCCTGCAGCAGGGGATAGTCGCGTGAAGAGATGGCCTGGACGGTGAGGCGTCCAATGCCGGGCCAGGAGAAGATGGTTTCCGTGACGATGGTGCCGGCGAGCAAGGTGCCGAATTGCAGACCGAGGATGGTGATGATGGGGATCAGCGCGTTGCGGAGTGCGTGGCGAACCAGAACAGCCGAAGTGGAGAGTCCTTTCGCGCGCGCGGTCCGCACGTAGTCGCTGGAAAGTTCTTCGAGCATGGCGCCGCGAACCATGCGAGTGAGGATCGCAGCCAGGGCCGCGCCAAGAGTGGCGGCGGGAAGAACATAGTTGAGCGGACCACCGCGACCGGAAACGGGCAGCCAGCCGAGTTGAATGGAAAAGAGAACGATGAGCAGAGGCCCGAGAGCGAAATTGGGAACGGCGAGCCCAAACAGCGTGAACACACTGACGGCACGATCGGTGAAGCGGCCGCGACGATGAGCAGAAATCACGCCGGCAGGAATGGCGATGGCGGCGCAGACCAGCAAAGCCAGAAAAGCCAATTGCATCGTGGCGGGATACCGTTCAAAGATGACGCGGCGTACAGGCGCCTGGAACTTGAAGGACTGGCCGAGATCGCCGTGAGCCACGTCCCAAAGATAACGGCCATACTGCACCGGCAACGGGCGGTCGAGGCCGAGAGAGTGACGGAGTTCGGTGACTTGGCCGGGAGCGGCACCTTCGCCGAGCATCTGCTCGACGGGATCACCTGGGACGATGTGGATCAAAAGAAAAACGAGAGTGAGCACCAGCCAGAGGGCGGGAAGCGTAAGCAGAAAGCGGTGGAGGAGGTGGCGCGCCATTTGTGGCGGACTCAGCGCTCCTTTCCAGCGGACCGGTATTTGGCAGAGACGAGCGGCGGATAGGGGTCGGCAGCCTCGGTGGGAGGATTATTTTCGGCGGTGTGCAGGCGCTGAATTTTAACGCGCGCGACGCGGCGGCCGTCCATCTCCACCACGGTGAAGCGATAGCCACCGAATTCGAAGCTTTCGCCGCCACGAGGAATGAAGCCGAGCTGGTCGAGGACGAACCCGCCGACGGTGGCGTAAGCGGGATCTTCCGGGAGGGAAATGTTGTACTGAGAATCGAGGTCGCGCACGTTCAGTGCGGCATCGAAGATGACCGCACCGTCGGCGAGAGTGAGTGGGCGTTCGATGACATCGAATTCGTCGTGAATTTCGCCAACAAGCTGTTCGATGAGATCTTCCATGGTGACCAGGCCGAGAACGCTGCCGAACTCGTCGACCACAATGGCGATGCCGATGTGACGATTGCGCAGTTCCTGAAGAAGCTCGCCGGCGGGCTTGGTTTCGGGGACCATCAGGACTTCGCGAAGCACGCGGCGTAAATCAAATGGCGCGGGAGGGGGAAGTTTTTCTTCCAGGCGGCGCTCGGTGTCGAGCAGAACCCAAATCATGTCTTTGATGTGAACGAAGCCAAGGATGTGGTCTTCGCTGCCGCGGTAGACAGGGATGCGGGAGCGCTGCGTGGTGGCAAAGGCCTTCATGACTTCATCCAGCGAAGCCTCGATGGGCAGTAGATGCATGTCGGGACGAGAAACCATGATTTCTCGCACCTGCAGGTGACCCAGCTCAATGGCGCTGAGAATGAACTTCTCTTCCCCGGGAGCAAGCAAGCCCCGCTCGCGCGCCTGTTGAATCTGGATCTGAAGCTCTTCGGTAGAGTGCGCAACGCCATGCCCGGAGGGAGCGGCGAGGCCGAGAGCCTTCACAATGGCGCCAGAGATGTTATCGAGAAAATCGATAGCCCAACGGAACGTAGTCAGAAACCACAGGAAGGGGCGGGCAATCATCAGCGCAACGCGTTCGGCACGGGCCAGACTGATCGTTTTGGGAACCAATTCACCCAAGACCACATGAACGGCGCTGAGGAAAATGAACGCAATTGTCAGGGCGACGGCATGGATCAGCAGGAGCGCGCGAACACTGCCGTGGGTGGGCATGAACTGCTGGACCATTTCGGCGAGGGTCAATTCGCCGAGCGCGCCAAGGGCCAGGCTGGTGAGAGTGATACCGACTTGTACGCCGGAAACGACGCGATGCAGGTCTCCCAAGAGGAGTTCGACGATCTTGGCGCGAGGACTGCCTTTGGCAACCAATTGGCGTACCCGCGACATGCGGACCGCCACCAGAGAAAACTCCGCGGCCGCGAAGAACCCATTCAGCACCACAAGCAAGAGCACACCGATTAACCGCAACAGAATCATGCTTGGCGCGAGCCCCCAGAGGCATTGTAACAGCACAGGGGTAAGCGGTGGAGAGAGGGGCGCAGCGAGGGTGTGGAAGAGGAACAGGCGTGGCCAAGACGTGACCGAAGTCACAGACGGCCAGTCAAACCAACGTAATACTGCGCCCGCACGTCACATTCCGACCCACTTTCCTCCACCTCCGGCGTGCCGACGGATGATTTCGATAGACAGGATCGAAAGGACGACCCTATGGACACGCTGATGACGACTCCCTTGGCACAGGACAACGAGTATCTGCAGGCCACTCTGGCGGTTGCAATTGGGCAGATGAAGGGGCTGCACGCGATGATCACGGCGCTGATGGCAGAGGTAGCAGCGCTACGAAAGACGGTGGCGGAGAAGCCGGAGAATGCCGACCAGTATCAAAGCAATCTGAAGGCGGCGATGGAGACGGCCAGACCGTTTGTGGACGACGCGATGCAGACGTACGACGAGATGATTGAACTGGTATGCAGCACAGACGCATGGAAGAACTGAAGTAAGCCCAAGCCCGGGTCAGGTTGCACGGGTGTGCGTGGTCCACTACACTTCTCAGACAGGCAGAGAGGTGAGATAAAGCGTGCGTACAGCCCTGCGACTACTGCTGTGGATCTTTGCCCTCGCCGTCGTCGTACTTGCCACAACAATCTGGTGGTTAGTGTACCGGCCATTGCCGCAACTGGACGGCAAAGTGTCTGTTGGCGGGTTGCAGAGCAATGTGACGGTGGAGCGGGACAAGTGGGGAGTACCGCACATTCGCGCCAGTTCCGTGGAAGACATGGCCGAAGCGCAAGGCTACGTGATGGCGCAGGACCGCTTGTGGCAAATGGACCTGCTGCGGCGTGTGGCCAGGGGACAGCTATCGGAGATTCTTGGGCCCGTGACGGTAGGCGTGGACAAGGACTTCCGAATATTAAATTTTGCGCGAGCGGCGCAACGCGATTATGAACAGATGGACCCCGAGGGGCGAAAAATCCTGGATGCGTACGCCCGGGGAGTGAACCAGTTCATCGAGCAGCACGAATCGAAACTGCCGATGGAATTCACGCTGCTGAGATATAAGCCAACGCAGTGGCACGGCACCGATACGCTGGTGATTGCCGGATACATGTACCGGACGCTGGCGGACACACGCAAATCGGAGATGAATCGGGCAATCGTTATGGCCAAGGTGAGCCCGGAAATGGCGAAAGATCTGTTTAGCGAAACATCGTCGCTGGACCACTATGTGGTGGGCGATCCGAACATGGAAAAAAGCGCGCGCGATCAATCGCAAGCGAATTCGGATGACGACGATGATGACATGGACTACGACGACGTGATCAAAGCGCAAAGCGGCAACCCTGTGGCGCCGGGTGAAGCGGCTGCTCCGGACCTTACTTCCCTGCTGGCCATGCAAGTAAAAGACTGGGTGAAAGAATCGCAGAGGGATATCCGGCATTCCTTGGGAAGCAACAACTGGGTGGTTAGCGGCGCGCACACCGCCACGGGAAAGCCGCTGCTGGCGAACGATACGCACCTGGAACTGTCGATTCCCCCAATCTGGTATGAGGTGCATTTGACGGCGCCGGGATGGAATGTGAAGGGGTTCACACTGCCGGGAGCGCCGCTGGTGGTGATCGGACATAACGACAAGATTGCGTGGGGATTTACGAACAACGGCGCGGACGTCCAGGACTTGTACATCGAGACGTTCAATCCGGCGAACCCGGATGAGTATCGAGTGAACGGCCAATGGAAAAAAGCGGACGTTTTTGATGAAGTGATCAAGGTAAAAGGCGGCGCGGACCAGCACACGCGGCTGGTGGTGACTCGGCACGGTCCAGTGGTGCAGCAGGATGGAGACAAGTATTACGCAATGAAGTGGACGGCGTTGGAGCCGGGAGGGCTGTCCAGTTCGTATTTCTGGCTGGGCAAAGCGCAAAACTGGAATGAGTTTCTGGGAATCATGAAGACGGCGTGGGGGCCAGCACAGAACACCGTGTATGCGGACGTGGATGGAAATATCGGGTACATCATGGCGGCGCGCGTTCCGATTCGAAAGAAAGGGCGGGGCGACGTGCCGGTGCCGGGAGACACGGACGAATACGAATGGACCGGTTACGTGCCGTTCGAGCAATTGCCGAAAAGTTTCAACCCCGAAAGTGGATTTATCGTAACGGCGAACGCGCGAGTGGTGGGGCCGGATTACAAACCGTACCTGACGGACAACTGGGAAGAGCCGTACCGGACCGCACGGATCTACGACTTGCTGAGCGACAAACACGATTTGCGGCCCGAAGACATGCTGAAAGTACAAGCGGACGCGTACAGCATTCCGCACGCGTTCATCGCGGAACAGCTCGCAGCGGCAGCCAAAGTGGCAACGCCGAAAGATCCGCGCGCGAAGAAGCTGATTGAGCAGGCAAAGGATTGGAACGGAATCGCGGAGGCGAATTCCACGGTGGTGGCGTTCCTGAATTCGGCAATGTACCGCGCGCTGAATTCGATTCTGGAAGCGCAACTCGGGAACGATGCGGATAAGTACGATTGGCGAAAACTGAATTTCCTGCAACACACACTGCAAGAACGCCCGGCAAAGTGGCTGCCTGCGCAATACAAGAACTACGACGAATTGTTAACGGCAGCGGCGGACCAGGCAGTACACCGCTTGGAAGAAAGAACCAAGGATGCCGACCCGGAGGACTGGGACTGGAAGCGATTCAATTATCTGGACATGCTGCATCCGCTGGGACGCGAGGGTTTGTTGAAAAAATTGCTGAGTATCACCGACCAGGCGCAGTCGGGAACGGATTATAGCCCGCGTGCCGCGTCGCGCGACCATGGCCCGGCGATGCGCTTCGTGGCGAACACCGCGAACTGGGATGAGTCGATCATCCTGATTCCTGCCGGCGAATCGGGGCAACCAGGCAGCGAGCATTACCGGGACCAGTTTTCTTATTGGCTGGATGGCAAAGCGATCTATGGGCCATTCAGCGATGCAGGCGAGGCGAAGATCAGAAGACATACCTTGACTCTGCAGCCTGCTCAATCCAACCGTTAAACACATGCCGGAACTTCCGGAAGTCGAAGCTGTTGCAAGGACGCTAAGGCCGCTGGTGCGCGGGCAGCGCATCCAGTGCGTTCACGTTTTCCATCCAATCGCCACGCTCCCGCAATCCGCACATCATCTGGCGAAGATGGTGGAGCGGCGGCGGGTCGTCAGGGTAGAGCGGCGAGGAAAATATCTGCTGCTGATGTTGGATCGCGGACTGATTGAGATGCACTTCCGGTTTGACGGGCATCTGGTGTGGTTTACGAGCGCGAGAGAGCTACTGAAGCGCGCGAATGCCGGCAAGGATGGAGTGCACGTGGATGTGGCACTGGAGTTGAGCAAGGGAGTGCTGGGCTTCGCAGATGGCAGGCATTTTGGGCGAGTACACGCGTGGGACTCGGCGGAGGATTGTGCGCCGTTGAGAAAGCTGGGCATCGACGCGCTGTCGCGAGAATGTACGGCCAGTGAGTTGCGGGTGCGGCTTTCGCGATCCACGCGTCCGGTGAAGGAGTTTCTGCTGGATCAAACGAAGATCGCGGGAATTGGGAATATCTACTCGTGCGAGTCGTTGTGGCGGGCGAGTGTGAATCCGACGCGGCGTGCGAATTCACTGAAGAGCAAGGAAATTGCAAGACTGCACAAAGCGATTGTGTCGGTTCTCCGGCGTGCTTTAGAATGCTGCTTAGAACCTGCGCCTGACTTTCGCGATGAAACGTGGTGGTTTCAGGGACTGGAAAAGATGCTGCGTGTGTATCAACGCGAAGGACTGGAATGCAGGCGTTGCCAACGCAGCGTCAAGAGAATTGAACAAGGCGGAAGGTCGACATACTGCTGCTTACACTGCCAGAAATAGGCGGAGACTGAGGAACCGGCGTGGATTCACCTGCTCCGAAAAAACCAGAGGCAACGAAAAAGCCGGATTTTGAGAGGTCGTTATCGCGGCTGGAGGAAGTGGTGCGGAAGCTGGAGAGCCCGCAACTTTCGCTGGACGAGGCCATGAAATTGTTTGAAGAAGGTGTGAACCTTTCGCGCGAATGCCAGAAGCAACTGGAAGAAGCGGAAGGACGCGTGGAAATATTGTTGAAGAAGGCCGATGGAAAGCTGGCCGCCGAAGTGTTTGAGCCCGAAGGAGAGAGCAATACGTGACGCTAGCCTATTCCGCCGACAGGAAAATCCGCTGACCCGATGAAACTCCCGGAATTTTTTGAAGAAGATCGACTGGCTGTTGACGCGCATCTGGAACGGTTGATGCCGGCGGAAAGCGTGCCGCCCAACTCCATTCACGCCGCGATGCGCTATTCGGTGTTTGCGGGCGGCAAACGGATAAGGCCAATTCTGTGCCTGGAAACTTCGCGGATATTTGGCGAGGATATGAAGGCGGCGTTGTATCCGGCGTGCGCAATCGAGTTCATCCATACCTATTCGCTGATACACGACGATTTGCCGGCGTTGGACAACGACGATTTGCGGCGCGGCAAGCCGACATCGCACAAGAAATTTGGAGAGGCCGTTGCGATTCTGGCCGGCGATGGATTGTTGACGCTGGCGTTTGAGACCATTGGGGCGTCGCCAGTGGCTGCGGAACGACGAGTGGCGATGCTGACAGAGATTTCCACGGCGGCCGGCACGGTGAATGGAATGGTCGGCGGCCAAGTGGCGGACATCGAAAGTGAAGGCAAGAAGGTGGGGCCAGAGATACTGGAGTACATCCACCGGTCGAAGACAGCGGCGCTGATACGCGCGTCGATCACAGCAGGAGCGCTGTCGGCAGGGGCTGCTGACGAAGATGTGAAGCGGCTGCGTAGGTTCGGCGAAACGATTGGCTGGGCGTTCCAGGTGACGGACGATATTTTAGACGTCGAAGAATCCTCCGCGGCGCTGGGAAAAACAGCGGGCAAGGACATCGCTCAGCAGAAGGCGACGTATCCGGCAGTCTATGGACTGGAAAAGTCGCACGAGATCGCGAAAGATTTGGCGACGAAAGCCATCGACGAATTGCAGCCGTATGGAAAGCGGGCTGAACGGCTGCGGTCGATAGCGGAATTCCTGGTGTTGCGCCGCACGTAAGTTATCCCATGAACGCAAAAAGTGAACGCAAACGGCTCGACATTCTGCTGGTTGAGCGCGGGCTTGCCGAATCGCGCCAAAAAGGGCAGGCGATGATCCTTGCGGGAGAGGTGGAGGTGGACGGCAAGCGCGTGGACAAGGCGGGCTTGGCGATCGCCGAAGGATCGCTGATTGAGGTGCACAGCCGGTTGCAGAAGTATGCCAGCCGCGGCGGGTTCAAGCTGGAAGGGGCTCTGGAGGATTTCGCAGTCAGTGCTGAGGGAAAGATTTGCCTGGATGTTGGCGCGTCGACGGGAGGCTTTACAGATTGCCTGCTGCAGCATGGGGCGCAGCGCGTATACGCGGTGGATGTGAATACGGATCAGTTGGCGTGGAAGCTGCGGGGCGACGCGCGAGTGAAACGTCTGCAGAAGAATGCGCGAGAGCTTTCCGGGAAAGACTTGCCGGAGCAGGTGGAACTGGTGGTGGCGGACGTGTCGTTCATTTCAGTGAACAAAGTTTTGCCGGGAGCGGTGGAATGCGCCAAGCCCGGAGCGGATCTGCTGATTTTGATCAAGCCGCAGTTTGAACTGAAGCGCGAAGATATTGGGAAGGGTGGAATCGTGAGGGAATCTTCGCTGCATGACAGGGCAATCGACAGCGTGAAGAATGCCGCCAGCGCGCTGGGCCTGGAGTGCCTGGGTGTTAAGCCCAGTCGCCTGGCTGGAGCGGAAGGCAACCAGGAGTATTTTCTTCACGCCAGAAAAGTGGCTGGGGTAGAATCGCGTTAATCCATGCGGCCCACACCAACCTTCAAAACGATCGGAATCATCTCGCGGCCCCGGCGGTCGAATCTGGCGGAGGTTGTGCCCTCGTTGCTGCACTGGCTGGAGGAACGCGGCGTAAGGACGGTGGTGGACCCGGAGACGGCCGGTTCGTTGAAGGGCGACGGACTGGGAAAGACGCGGCACCAGGTAGCGGAAGAGTCTGATCTGCTGGTGGTATTGGGAGGAGATGGAACGCTGCTGGCGGCGGCACGAGAAGCAGCGCCGCGAGGCGTTCCGATTCTGCCCGTCAATATGGGCAGCCTGGGATTTTTGACCAGCTTCACCGTGGACGAGTTGTACCCGGCGCTGGAAGCGACGCTCGCTGGAGAATCGACGATCAATGAGCGGGTGTTGCTGCTGGTGGAACGAGTAAATCGCGGAGACATTCTGACCAAGCAGCGCGTGCTGAACGACTGCGTGGTGCACAAGGGCACGCTGGCACGCATGATTGAATTGGAGTTGTACGTTGACGACGGTTTTGTGTGCCGTTACCGCGCCGATGGGTTGATTGTGGCTACGCCGACGGGATCGACCGCGTATTCGATGTCGGCAGGTGGGCCGATTGTGCATCCGATGGTGGAGTCGATTTTAATTACGCCGATCTGTCCGCACACGTTGAGCGACCGGCCGGTGGTAATCCACGATACTTCGAAGATTGAATTGAGAGTGGCGGAAAGTTCGGAGTCGGTATTTCTGACCTTGGATGGGCAAACGGGAGTGCCGATGCAGGTGGGAGACCGCGTGCGGATTACGCGGGCGGAAGAAAGACTGAAATTGATTCAGCCGCCAAATAAAACGTATTTTGAGATATTGCGGAGTAAGTTGAAGTGGGGAGAGGCGTAGGTCTCGTTGACAGGCAGCACTCTTCCACCGGAAAAGCCTCACCCCTGAAGGGGTAAGCTACAGAAACTCAGGACAGAACGTCAGTGCGGAGTAGGTCGTCTTGGGTCTCGCGGCGACGGATCAGGGTGGCGCGATGGCCGGAAACCAGGACTTCCGCGGGACGGCAGCGTCCGTTGTAATTTGAAGATTGCACCATGCCATAAGCGCCGGCGGCCCAGATAGCCACCAGATCGCCGGACGAAACTTCTCCCAACGGCCAATCCTGCAGAAAACAGTCGCCGGTTTCACAGACTGGTCCGACGACATCGACGCGAGCGCACGGCTTTGCTGCGGCATTTTTATTGTGGCTGACGCTGGTGATGGGATGCGGAGCGTCATACAGGATGGGGCGAGCGAGGTCGTTCATGGCGGCGTCAACAATGACAAAAGATTTGTGTGAATTCCGCTTGGTGTAAATCACGCGTGAAAGTAAAACTCCCGCCGGCGCGATGATGGAACGGCCCGGCTCAAGAAGCAGGCCAATACCAAGAGGCTTGATCATGCCAGAAATCATGCGCGCGTAAGCGGTGCGCGAGATCGGCCGCTCGTTGGTGTAACGAACGCCCAGGCCGCCGCCGAAATCAAGATACTTCAGAGCAATGCCCTCCTTGTTCAAATCAAGAAGATAGCCGGCAAGAAGTTGCAACGCCTGCTGGAACGGCGCCAAATCGACAATTTGCGAGCCGATGTGGGCGCTGATTCCCTGCCAACGGATGTGTTTCGCGGAGCGCTGGGAAAGATACAGGGTGCGCGCTTCGGGCCAACTCAGTCCGAATTTGTGCTGGTGTAAACCAGTGGAGATGTGCGGATGCCCGCCCGCTTTCACGTCGGGGTTAATTCGCAAGGACACGCCGGGAATGGAACGAGAGCGCGAAGCCTCTTCCAGGAGTATTTCCAGTTCAGGGGCAGACTCAATATTGAACTGCAGAATTCCCAGCGCGCTTTTGGCTGAGGGCTTGTAACGAAGCGCGGCGCGGATTTCTTCTCGGGTTTTGCCAACGCCAGAGAACACAATGCGATTACCGGGCACGCGAATGCGGCCGAGGTGGTCGAGTTCACCAGCGGAGACAATGTCGAAACCGCAGCCACGCTGCGCGAGCAACTTCAAAATCGAAAGATTGCCATTGGCCTTGACGGCGAAGCAGACGCGATGCGGAACTGCCGAAAGCCCGTACTCCAGTTCGTCAAAGGCATCCGCGATGGCTCTGCGGCTGTAAACGTACGTGGGGGTAGCGAACCGATCCGCGATTTCCTGCAGCGAAAGACCTTCGCAAAAAACGCGGCGGCCCGCGCGAGCATTCTTCCAGGCAAAATGCGGTGTGAATGTTGCTGGATCGACGTATCTGAGGTTGCGACGAGCCTGCCCCGGGTCGCTCATTTCACCTTCAAAACAACCAGGGTGCGATCATCGGAGAGCGGAGCGCTCTGAGAAAACCAGTCGACCTCGCGCAGAATTTGATCGGCAAGCTCGGCGGAAGTCAGTTCGTGGTGCTGCTCGATCAAGCGGCGAATGCGAGTGGTGCCAAAGAACTGGCCTTCACTGTTAGCCGTTTCGGCGATGCCGTCAGAGTGGAACACGAGGATGTCGCCGACATCGAGCGTGACGCCCCACTCGTCGTATTGGACTTCTTCGAAGATGCCCAGGGGAAAACCGGCAAGTTCGATGCGATCACATTTTCCGCCCTTGTAGAGAAGCGGCTGTGATTGACCGGCGTTGGCCACGCGCAGCTTCTGGCGACCTTTTTGCCAGGTGGCGAAACAGGCGGTCATGAAGCGGCCTTCGATGCGGCGCTCGCCGATAACCTGATTCATTTGGCGAAGCATTTCGGCGGGCTGGAGCTTTTGAGGTGCGAGGCTGCGCATGATGCCGATAGCCACGGCGCCATAAAGAGCAGCGGCGGTTCCCTTCCCGCTGACATCGCCGAGCGCGATGCCCAATTGCTGAGGGCCATAGCGGAGGAATTCATAGAGGTCGCCGCAAACTTCGCGGGCCGAAAGGTAACGAGCGGCAACATCGAGGCCGTAATCGCTGGTTGGCACGGGACGAAGCAGAGCGCCCTGAATGCGTTTGGCGGCCTGCAGGTCGCGCTCCAGGCGAGCTTCTGCGTTAGCAACCTGCTCGTAGAGGCGCGCGTTTTCCAGAGAAACGGCAAGATTCGCGGCAAGGATAGAAAGCGTCTGAACGTGTTCCTCGGTGAAATAGTTGAGCTGCGGGCTTTCCAGATCAAGGACGCCGATAACTTTGCCCTTGTGCAACATGGGAATGGCAAGCTCGGAGCGTGTCTCCGGATTCACCAGCAGGTAGCGGTCGTCGGCGGTGACGTCGGGAACGAGGACGGGCTCACGCAAGGTTGCGGCAGCGCCCACGATGCCTTCGCTGGCGGCAACGCGCAGCTTTCCCTGAACGCGTTGGCCGTGCTTGACGTCGAGACGGTGACGAAACACTTTTTGCTCTTCGTCGTACAGCATGATGCTGACGATCTGGTAGTCAATCACACGCTTGACGAGTTCAGCGGCGCGGCGCAGAAGCTCCTCAACATCGAGAATCGAGCTGATCTCGCGGCTCACTTCCGTCAGGACCATGAGCGTTTCGCCCTGGGCGCGCTCTTTTTGGAACAAACGCGCATTCTCAATGGCGATGGCCAGGCGGCTTGCCAGGAGCGTAAGAATATTCTGCTGATCTTTGGTGAAATAGTCAGGCTGGCGGCTTTGGATATCGAGTACACCGATACACGTGCCGCGGAACATTAGAGGCACGGCCAGCTCTGAGCGGACCGTATCAATGGCATTGATGTAGCGCGGATCCTGAGAGACGTCGCCGACACGAACCGAGTGGCCGGTAGCGGCGGCGGTGCCGGTGATGCCTTGTCCGATGGGCACCCTGAGGTTCTCAGCCAAGCCAGGCGGATAGCCAACGGCGAAGCGGTGCCGCAGGCAATCGCCATCGCAATCGACCATGAGCACGCCAAAAAGCTCGTAGTCGATGTGACGCTTGATGAGCGCCGCAGCATGGGCCAGGACCTCGTCGAGGTCAAGAGAAGCGTTCACCTCTTCGCCGATTTCCGTGAATGTGGCCAGCACCTCGGCGGACATCTCTGGCGAAAGCGCGGAGGAATTCGATTGGGTTTTAGGGTCTGTGGCGTCCATGAACTCTATCTATTATAGCAGGCACCCCGGGGGCGATTTTCCACAAAGCGAATCGCGCCGGGAACCCTCTGAACCCGGCGCTGCGGATGGCTGGGCTACTCGATCTTGGTTTTGCCGCGTGGCCCGAGACGAAGGACCGAGACATCTGGAAGATTCCGGTAGCGTTCGTCGTAGTCCAAGCCGTAGCCCACAACGAATTCGTTGGGGATCACGAAACCGACGTAATCGGCCTTCAAATCGGCGATGCGGCGCTCGATTTTGTCCAGCAGCACCGCGATGCGCAGATGTTTGGGGCGGCGCTCCTCGAAGAGCAGCATCAAATATTTCAGAGTGAGGCCGGTATCGAGAATGTCTTCGACGATAAGGACGGTTCGACCCTCGATGCTGACGTCGAGGTCCTTGATCAATTTCACTTCGCCGGTGGAATCAGTGCCCTTGCCATAGCTCGAGACGGCGATGAAGTCGAAAGAAACTTCGCCGCCGAGCTGCTGCGCAAGATCAGAGAGAAAAAACACCGAGCCTTTCAGGACCCCGATGAGGTGGAGTGGATCTTTGGGAAGGTCGCGGCGTATTTCGCGGGCCATCTGCTTGATGCGCTGTTTGATTCGAGCATTGGGAATGAGAACGTGGACGGCTTCGCCAGGCCGGTGACCGGGTTTTTCCTTGATGGAGCGTTTTCTTTTCTTGGGCAAGGCAGGCTACCCCTTTCGTTGTAGAGATGCGTCAGTCGGACCAATCGGCGATAAAAACATTGGTTTCGTGAGGAACTTTGCCATTGCGATTCGAAGCCCAAACGAGACGTTTGCCATCGGAAGTAAACATGGGAAAGCCATCAAAATCGGGATGGAACGTGATGCGCTCCTGGCCGCTGCCATCTTCATGGATGACGTACAGGTCAAAGTCGCGGCCGTTGTTGGGATCGGCCTGATTGGAAGCGAAGATGATGCGCTTGCCGTCGGGAAAGAAATACGGAGCGAAATTGGCCGCGCCATTGTGAGTCACCTGATGCTTGTTGGTGCCGTCGGCGTTCATCACCCAGATTTCCAGATTGCCGGGACGGATCAGGCCTTGCGCGAACAGGCCCTTGTAGTCCTTGATCTGCTCGGGTGTTTGCGGATGTTCGGCGCGGTAGACAATTTTCGTGCCGTCGTAGGACCAGAAAGGGCCGCCATCGTAGCCGAGTTCGTGCGTGAGTTGCTTCACGTTGCTGCCGTCGGCGTCCATGGTGTAAATGTCCAGGTCGCCGTTGCGTGTGGACGTGAACACGATGTGCTTGCCGTCTCGGGTGATGGTAGCTTCGGCGTTGTAGCCCGCAGCATGAGTGAGTTGCTGCAGGTCGGAGCCATCGGGCTTGGCGGTATAAATCTGATAGGTATTGTAGATGGGCCAGACGTAGCCGCGCGAATAGTCGGGTTTGGGCGGGCAATCGGCGCCAGAGGCATGGGTGGAAGAAAAAAGAATTTTGTCGCCAGAGGGGAAAAAATAGCTGCAAGTGGTGCGGCCTTTGCCAGTGCTGACCAGCTTGGGAGTTGCGGGCTTGCCGTCAGGGGTATCGACCGGCATGGTGTAGATCTGGTCGCAAGAGACGCCTTCACCCTGGTGCTGGAAGATGAGTTGCTTGTCGTCGGCGGAAAAATAAGCTTCGGCGTTTTGGCCGCCGAAGGTTAGTTGACGCGCGTTCTTGAGGTGCTTTTGTTCCGGAGCCAGCAGAATCTGCGAAGTGGCAGGTTGTTGCGCGCGGGGTGAGGCGTGAGAGAGAAGGCTGAGGCCGATGGCAGCCAGCGAGGTGATGATGAGGAGTCCCAAAAACTTTTTAGTCACGTCTTCTCCCGGTGTCTCGACTTGCTGACCGACAAAATGAAAAGCGCTAACTTGTTAGATGAAGCTCGCGAAAAGCAGATTCCTCGCTGCGCTCGGAATGACAAGTGTGCGTACTGCTCCTGAACAATGCAAAACATGCGAAGAAAAGCAAGGGCGCTACTTGCGCTGCTCTAATTTGACGTCAACTTTCAATTCCTTGCCGTCACGCAAAACGGTGACTGGCACTACGTCGCCGACTTTGCTGCGCCGCAAGGCATCAGTGAAATCGTAAAGGTTTTTGATAGGCTTGTCGCCAAATTGAATCAGCACGTCTCCGGCTTTCAGTCCCGCCTTTGCGGCCGGAGACCCGGGCTTGACGTCAGAAAACTTCACGCCGTTTTCTGTCTGGCCAAAGTCGGGAATCGAGCCAAAGTACGGCCCATATCCGCCGCCACCACTACTTACGCCACTGTGAGGATTGTTTTCGGCAACGGCGACGAACGCGGGCCTATCGGGAGCGGAAGCAAGCTCAACCGCGGCGCTGGCCACCACATTCAAAAGGCTCGCAGCGTCGGTGGGATTGATCTTCTCCCAGGTGTCGGAAGGCTTGTGGTAGTCGGAATGCAGCCCTGAAAAGAAAAACAGCACGGGAATACGCTTGGCGACAAAAGAGGTGTGATCGCTGGAGGCATAACCACCTTGCGAAAATTCAAATTTCAGTTGAGAGTCACCCTTGGCTTGATCGAGGATTTTCTGAAACGAGGAACCGGTGCCGACACCGCCGATATAGACCTTGCCGTCTTTGATGCGGCCAATCATGTCCATATTGAGCATGGCCACGGCTTTGTCGAGAGGTTTGGTGGGCTGCTTCACCCATTCGGCTGAGCCGAGCAGGCCGATCTCTTCCCCCGCAAAAGATGCGAAGAGGACGCCGCGCTTTAGTTGACCCTTCAGTGGAGCGAGCATGCGCGCGAGTTCGAGCAGGCCCGCCGTGCCGGAAGCGTTGTCGTCCGCACCCGGATGAATCTGCCCAATCTGCGACGGCGCCAGCGAATCGAAAGTTCCCCGACCGAGGTGATCGTAGTGGGCGCCAAGGATGACATATTCGTCAGTCTTGCCGGGCAGATACGCCACGACGTTGTTCACTTTCGCGTGAGTCGTCTCGATACCGACGGCCAGCGTGGCATTCAGGGAATCAGGGAACGCGAAGGACGCGGGTTTAGTGGAAGCGTTGATCTGTTCCTGAATTTCTTTCAGCGATTTACCAGCGGCCTGAAGCCAGCCCTCACCGACCGCGTTTTTCACTTGGGCAAAAAGTATTCCGGCATTCTCCGGGCCGTTCACGCGGCCGAACCGGGTGAGCAGATCCTCTTCGCCATCGCCAAGTTTGCCGTTGAGAAGGATGAGCCCTTTCGCGCCGTGATTGCGCGCGTTGATGGCCTTGGTGACGAGCTGCGCGTGCGGAGTCAGTCCCTGATTGCCACTTTTTGCCGCGAATCCGCTGGGCTCAAAGCGGAGAACGACGACAATCTTGTCCTTCACATCCAGGCCCGCGTAATCGTCGTAGGAAAACTCTTCTGCAGTTGCGCCATATCCGGCAAAAACCAGTGGAGCGGAAGCCGTTCCGGAAGAGGAAAAGCTGAATGGGACGTATTCCTGATTTAGCTTGAGCTCCGATTTGGCTTCGCCCTTTTGGATAAGGAGCTGGTTCTTGCCCTTGAGCTTCGCGCCGGTAGTTACCGTGAAGGGCTGCAAATAGCCGTGGTCGCCAGCAGGTTCAAGGCCCAGACTCTTGTAGCGGGCCTGCAGTACATGTTCCGCGCGGATCAATCCCTTGGTGCCATCGCCGCGGCCCTCCATATTCGGCTGCGTCAGGGTCTTGATGTCGTTCAGGTAACGCTGGGCATCCGCAGGCGCAACGGCCGTGGGCACCGCCCACGCGACGGAGGCAACCAACAGCAGCAACACCTGAAGGATGATGCGGCCATTTCCGGATGTTTTACGCATGCGGCAGGAGTCCCTTTCCCTAGAGCGACTTGTGTCTGCAAAAGTTTTTTTCCATCCTATGTGTTGCTTACAGAAGTGTCAATTCAGGGGAGAATACTCCCGCTGATGGGAGGCGCAAAATGAGCGACACGAAGCCCTTAATGCCGGAGCCTTGGCTGCGCGGCACGTTGCGAGATGTGCCGCCGATACAACGAGCAGTGTTGCACGCGCTGGAATTGGCGCAGCAGGACCTGGAGAAATGGTGCCGGCCGTTGACGGAGGAGCAACTGAGCGCGCGGCCCGCAGGAGTGGCACCGGTTGCGTTTCATCTGCGGCACATCGCGCGGAGCATGGATCGACTGCTGACGTATGCCGAAGGAGGGCAATTGGAAGAAGCGCAGTTGGCAGCACTGAAAAACGAGATGGATGCGAAGCTACGCAGCGAGGACCTGTTTGAAGAATTGGAGAATGCGTTTGCGCGCAGCGCTCGACGCGTACGGGCGCCGGTCACGGCTGACTTGAGCGCGGAACGCGCGGTTGGCGAGAGACAATTGCCGGCAACTCTGGGCGGATTGCTGGTGCACCTGGCCGATCACACGCAGCGGCACGCGGGACAGGCGATCATCACCGCGAAAGTGGTTGCGGCGATGAAATGAGTGACGGCTTGGTTGGTAGGAGCGATTTATGTTGAGATTCTTCGGGCATCCTCGTCGGATGCCCTCTGAATGACATGCGGGCTACTTTTGGCGCGTGGCGCGAGTTTCGATATAATTCCCGGTCAGCTTGGTTCGCAAGCTGCGCGGATTAAGAAGTTTTCACTGGAGAAGACCGAAAGGCGCCCGCCTCACGAGGCGGCCGCTACAAAGGAGAAACCAAGCTAAAGGTCGGCCACTACAAGAATTGCTATGTATCCGTTGCTTAAAAGCACTTTCCTGATTATTTCGGCACTGTTCCCGATCGTGAATCCGTTGGGAAGCGCGCCGCTGTTTCTTTCAATGACTCGCGATTACTCTGAGGCGGACCGAAAGCTGCTGTCGACGCGGATCGCGATAAATGGCTTTTTCCTGTTGATCGCGTCGTACCTCACGGGCACGCATATCCTGTCGTTTTTTGGAATTTCCATTCCGGTGGTGCAGGTGGGCGGAGGTCTGGTGCTGGCATCGACGGGCTGGGCGATGCTCAAGCAGAAATCGAATGAAGACGAAACGAAAGAAGGCGTAAACCGGACGGTGGACCGGCGCGACTTGTTCGAAAAAGCGTTCTACCCGCTGACGTTACCGTTGACGGTGGGGCCGGGATCGATTTCCGTTGCGATTACGTTGGGCGCAAACGAGCCGCACTCCGATCACTTGATTCTGCTATCGATCATCGGCGCGGTGATTGGTTCGCTGGTGATTTGCGCGAGCGTGTACCTTTGCTACGCCTTCGCAGACGGCCTGGCGCGGACACTGGGCTCCACGGCGATGAGCGTGATCATGAGGCTGTCGTCGTTTCTGCTGGTGTGCATCGGCGTGCAGATTGTTTGGAATGGCGTATCGGCGCTGCTGAAGACCATTCCGGGGCTGGCGCATTGACGATTCCAACGCGGATGCGTGACAGGAACTCGAGGTTGAGATTCTTCTAGCATCCTCGTCGGATGCTCTCAGAATGACAAATCTGAGTTACTTCCAGGAAGGCAGTTCCCTGCTGCCAAGAAGCGCCTCGGCGGCCCAAACTCCAAGATAAACAGATTGCGCGACACCGTGGCCGGAATAGGCGCCGAGCACGATGGCGTTGCGGCTTTGCGAATGATATTCAAAAACGGGCTTCCATTCTTCGGCAATGCAGATCGGCCCGCCCCAACGATGAGTGAAGTTGACATTGCGCAACGCAGGATGGAAACCGCGAATGCGTTTCTGCAGCAGTGCGAGCAGATCGTCGGGCTGGCCCTGCGTAACGTCAATGTCGGCAAGCTTGCGCCAATCGCCAGGGAAGACCAGTCCGCTGCCAAAAATAACGCCCTCGCCGAGTGGCCGGCCCCACAGATAAGGGAGATCGACGGTGTAAAAAGGCTTGCGCTCTGCCAACCCAATTTCCGAGAGCACGGAAGGGCTGAGCGGTTCTGTGGCCACGGCGAGAGTGAAGGCTGACTGGGAGCGTTCTTGAAGGTGGGTGAGTTCGAGCGAAAAAGCATTCGTGGCGAATAGCGCTTGGCGAGCGGTCACGGCTCCGAGATTAGTGCGCAGTTCGATTTGTTGATGCAACACGGCGTCGTCAACGGCGGCGTGCTCGAAGAGCAGGACTCCCAAGCGTTCCGCGGCGCGCGCAAGACCGCCGACCGCTTTGCCGGGATCGATGGTGCCGCCGGGGACCGCTTTTGTGGCGCACAATTGGCCGGAATCGTCCCAGCGAATCGGGCTGTTTGGCAAAGGTGCGGTGCGACCTAGTTCATAGACGCCGGGTAAGGAAAGATCAGCGCGAACGTCGAGCGTTTTCAGGATGTTTTGGTAGCCTGCCAGCACATCACCGAGGCCGGGGAGATCGCCGGTGGCGGATTCGGCGAGAGCCACTCCACCAGTGCGGCCACTAGAGCCTGCGCCAAAGGATTCAGCTTCAAACAGGGCAACGGATTTCTGTGGCGCGAGATGCTTCAGCCAGGCCGCTGCGGACAGGCCCGTGAATCCGCCGCCAACAACGGCGAAATCGACGAAGCGAGGCAGTTCGCGTTTTGTTGCTCGAAAATCGATAGACCAAGGGCGATCTCCCCAGTTTTTCATGGCCAGCCAGAACCTCTGCGAATCCTTTGCAGGCTAGCACATGGACCAGAGGCTGCGCATCTGACGGACTTCGCACATACCGCAAGCTTCGAGATTGGATTCAATCAGAGAGTTCGCGCAGTGACTCATAGATGGGCGGATCCTTCAGTAGAGTCGCGACGGTCACGGAAGCGAATGTAGCTCCCAACATGGCCAGAAAATAGTTGGAGCTTCCGGTGAGTTCGACGATCAGGATGATGCCGGTAATCGGGGCGCGCACAACCGCGCTGAAAAACGCAGCCATACCCACCAGCGCGAATTCCCTGGGTTGCAAACCGGCTCCGTTGAACCAGCGGCACCAGACAATTCCGAACAGCAGGCCGGCCTGTGAACCGATGGTAAGCAATGGCGCGAAGAGTCCGCCGGGCGTGCGCGCCGCATAGGAGAGCGGGCTAATCACAAAGCGCAGAAGAAACGCGGCGACGAGTGTGGCAAAAACGGCATTGCCAGAGAGAACCTGCTGCGTGATGCTGTCGCCGCCGCCGACCAGTCCGGGCAAAAACCAGGTGAGTGCGCCGATCGCAGCACCAATCAACGCGGCACGCCATTCCACACGAATCATGGTGAGTTTGCCCGTGAGTGACAGTGCCGAGAGGATTGCGTGGTTGTAGAGAACACCCAGAAAACCAATGAGAATGCCAAGAACAACATAGGCAGGGATGGAACCGAATCCGGGGAAGTCGAGCGGCGCGATGTGAAAATCGGGTGATTGTCCCAGGAAGACGCGGGCGAAGGAAATGGCGCCGGCGGAAGCCCCAATTGTGGCGATGGTGACATCCATATCGAAAACGCCGACCAATTCCTCGAGGACAAAAACGGCGCCGGCGATCGGCGCATTGAAGGCCGTGGCTAGGCCTGCGCCGGCACCGGCCGCTAAAAGCGCCCGGCATTCATTCTCGTTGCAGCGGAACATTTTGGCGATCAGATGACCGATGCTCGCGCCAATATGAACGGTGGGGCCTTCGCGACCCAAAGCCAAGCCGCCGCCGATGGCCAGAATACCGCCGAAAAACTTGACCGGAGCGATGCGAGCTGGATCTCCCGACCAGCCATGCTTCACCTGGTTTTCGACATGAGGTATGCCGCTACCAGTGGCTTCGGGAGAAAAGCGAACAACCATCCAAGCCGCAACGCCAACGGCAAGCGCGGTGCCAAGTACGATGAGAAAGAAACCAGCAACGCCGTATCCATGAGCCCACTGAGCGATCGAGTTGCGCAACTCGTCGGCTCGCTGCAGGCCCAGCCGGAACGCAGCGCCAACAAGACCGGCGACAGAGCCGGCGATGACCGAGAGGATGGCCAGCAGCAACGGACTGCGCCGGCCTCGCGCAGGATCGAACAGGAGATTTTGCTCACGCTTCATTCAGGTGATTCCAGAATGCGATGTCGCAGTAGCTCAACGGCGTGGGCGGAATCTTGCAGAACTGACACGTAAGGCTGGATGGCGTCTGCCGGTGGGAGTCTACATCACGGACAGGGTTCAGAGGAACAGCGGAAACAGCACTCCCCTAGTGCGAAAACAAAGCCCGGCGATCGCAAGATGCACAACTTTGAGGCTCATATCCTCCGGGCCGCCAACTGCTCGGCCCGCAGGACGATGACGGTGCATCGAGCAATTTGTCGCTAGAAGAGAGCAGTCGCTCGGCGGGCCCAGGTCTTCCCTTTTGCTTTGGCGATATCCTCGACGTCTTTCACATACGCAGCAGTCTGCGTGAGGACGTGGTGAAGATCGTTGCCAATGCTGATGAACGAAAAACCCTTGTCGAGAAATTCGCCGACGCGAGAAGTTCCGAAGAGGAAGAGTCCGAGGATGACATTATTCTTACGCGCGGCGGCAATGAGCTTTTCCGTGGCGGCGCCGAGTTCGGGCGAAGTGTACATGTGTGGGAACTCGTACTTCTCATACAGCCCCATGGACATGCACAGATCGTTTTGGCCGAGGAAGAGAATATCCACGCCGGGAACCGCGGCGATTTCGTCGATGTTCTTGATGCAGTCGGCGGTTTCAACCTGCAGCGCAACAATGACGTTGTTATTGGCGCCGCCGGCATAGCCGAGCAGACCTTCGCGATTCATGCTGCGCTGAGGGAAATAGACGGAGCGGGTACCGGCGGTGGGATAGCGCGCGCAAGTCACCGCGGCGCGAGCTTCGTCGGCGCTGTTGATGTAGGGCACGAGAATTCCGTCGGCGCCGAGGTCCAGCGACTGCTGAATGCCGGGGCGGTCGCTGTAGCTGCCGACGCGCACCAAAGACTTTGCGCCGCCATTCGAGATGCCGCTGAGCATGGCGGAAAGTTTTTCGTAGCCCATGGGACCGTGTTGGGAATCGACGAGCAGCCAATCGTAACCGCTGTGCGACAACTGTTCCGCGACGGTGGGGGAATGCGCGTTCAGGAAGATGCCGAGTTTGGGAGTTCCGGCGCGCAATTGTTTCTTGAATTCGGCGCCAGTAAGGCTGCCAGTTGCCATGAGACGTGCTCCTTATAAAAGATGAGATCGGACAGATTCGGGTAAGTGTACTAGAGAAGGCAACGGGTGAGGAAATCAAAAAGGGAGACGGCATGCGGCGAGTGGAGCGGTGGTTGCCACCGCTCGTCGTCTGACATGGCTGCGCGTGACTTTGTCATTCCGAACGGAGTCTGCGGAGTGAGGAATCTCTCCCGGATTTGTCGCACAAGAAATTCCCTGTCAGCCGACACATAGACTCTTGATCAGAGATATTTGATGAGCACGACTTCGTTGCGGGATTCGTTGTAAACGAGTTCGTCGACCATTTGCTGGGTGAGCAGCAAGCCTAGGCCGCCGGGGCGAAGCCCCTTCTCTTCGCGGGCTTTCATGTGAGCCATGGGATCTTCTTCCGGGTTGTTCAAGGCTGCGTGCTTCAGATTGTGCAGATCGAAACCGGGGCCCGGATCGTCAAGGCGATACATCAGCATTTTCTTGGTGCGGATGAAAGAGATGCGCACCTTGAGATTGGGATCGAGACGACCGCCCCATTCGATGGCGTTGTTCAGCAACTCACGGAAGGCATAGCCAACCTTCTCCGCGACGTCAGCAGGCAACCCGGAGTCCAGGTGGGAAAGAAAACTTTGCACGCGGTACACGACAGATTGTTCGCAAGGAACGAGGAGTTCAACCCAGTGGGGCTGCGCGGAAAGCACCTCGATGGGAGGGGCCGAGGGAGTGGAAGAGAGCGCATTGTCCACAGTAATGCGAAGCATTTCTGCATCCAGAGGCTTCCTGAGGAACTGATAAACGTGCCCCCGCATGGCGGTCAGCAAAGTGTCGGAAGTCTGGTCAGAAGTCATGACGATGATCTTGGGTATGTGCTTTTCCTCGTGGAGCCGGGCAAGGAGCCCGAGACCCGTCATTTTGGGCATCCAGACGTCGAGGAGCACAAGATCGAATTTCGTTTTCTGCATAGCCCGCAGTGCCGAGACACCGTCGGAGGCGGTGGTAACAGTGTGGCCATTTCTTTTCAACACGCCGCGAATCATCTGTCGCGTGGTGGCGTCGTCGTCGGTAACCAGAATGTGGGACATCAATAGACTCCGAGGCACTGGGATAAAAGCTGGCCCAACAGCTTTCAGTTACGTTTTGCGGCGCGCACCGGATTTGCGTACCTTGCGACCCGGCGAGCGACGCGATTTCTCCGCGACAACTGGCTTCGATTTGGCCCGGGCCGCAGCCGAAACAGGCTTGCCCGCAACCTCTTTCGCGTATCCTCTCAGTTTTTGAAGCAGCTTCGCAATCTCTTCCTGCAACAGAGGGTAGAGGCGAGCGGCTTGGCGTAGATCTGCTGCTCGACCGAGTGATTGCAGGGCTTCCGCGTGTTCGTGAGCGGGAGAGGGTCCGAAGATACTGACGGAACCCTTGAGGGCGTGAGCGGAAGTAGCGAGGGCGAGGCCGTCTTTCTTCTTGAGGGCAGAACGAATGACCATGAGGCGTTTCGGTGCGTCGCGCAGGAAAGTGGCAATCATCTGACGCAGCAGTTTTCTGTCGCCACCGATGCGCTTCAGAAGATCGTCCAGACCACCCGGCTGGGGCAGCGCGATCGACGATGCATCCGGCGGGATGCTCGAGGGATCGCTGAGCAATGCCGTCAACGTTTCCAAGTGGAAGGGCTTGCCGAGCACGGAATCAAAACCGGCAGCGAGCAGTCGATCACGATCCTGCGGCGAGCTGTTGCCAGTAAGCGCAATAAGGATGGGAAGCGGAGATACAGGATCTTTGCGGATGGCGCCGACGACCTCAACTCCGGTAAGGCCGGGCATTTCCTCATCGAGGAGGATGACGTCGAACGAGCCGCGCCGTGCCGCGTCCAGAGCATCTTTGCCATTCGAAACAGAAGTGACGTGGTGGCCGCTGCGTTCCAACTGGTAGCTGGTCAGTTTGCGAATGTCTTCGTGATCGTCTGCAAGCAGCACGCGCATCGATTTCCTCGGGAGCGCAGTGGGGTTGTGGGAAGTCGCCGAAGCTTTGCGTTGCCCGATACGCTCAACGCGAGGCAGAGATCTCGCAGTGGCCAGGGGAAGACGAAACCAGAAACGCGAACCCTTCTCGGGCAACGAGGCACAGCCGATGGTACCACCCCAACGCTCGACGGTAATACGACAGAAGTACAAGCCGAGTCCTGCCTTGCCGGTGCTCTCCTTCCCTTTCGAGAAAAGTCCGAACATTTGCTCGGGTGTGATGTCGTCCGGCAAGCCAGGCCCCTCATCATCAACATAGGCTTTGCAGAATCCGTCATCGAGCTCTGCGCCGACGGTTACGCATGATCCCACAGGTGAATAGCGCAACGCGTTTTCAAGAAGATTCGCGAAGACGCGCTGTAGCCGCGATTCTTCGCCCATAACACGACACTGCTCGGGAGTGCTGGGCAAAGCGAGTTTCAGTCGCACATTCTTGGCGGCGAATGGCGGTGATTGCGACTCTGCGACCTGGCGCGCCACGTAAAAGAGATCGGGAGAATTGTTGGCGAATGTTTCGGCGTCGAGCGTGGCACGCAGATCAGCGGAAAATGCCTGAAGAACTTCGCGAATCATGGCTTGCTGCTGGTCGCTGGCGCGGCGGCCGAGGTCCAGAAATTCGGCGGTACGCTGGGAAATAGGTTCACCGGCAACGCAGTCGAGAGCCACGCTCATCACGCTGAGCGGTTGGGAAAGATCATGAATAATGCAATGGAGCAGGATTTCTTTCTTCTGAATTTCGCGCAGCAGCTTTTCGTGCTCCAGCGTCGAGCTGCGCGCGGTCTGCAGAATCTGCACGCGTTCCCGATACTGCGATCCGGGTGAGTAGATGGCAAGGATGGGCCGGTTTTCCAGGAGCAACGCCGTGGCCTGCAGCGGAATTTCCGCGCCGGAGGAAGATTTTTCAACCCACGCGCCGGATTCGAGGGAGCCGGGCTGTGCGGCGCTCCAGAAGTTCACGGCCTCGGTAAGGAAGTTTTCGAGAAAGGGCGATTTTTCCGCCAGAGCCAGAGCTGCTGCTGGGCCGCCGTCTCCTCGCCCCAGACCTGTGAAAGCCAGGCAGGAGGATCAGCCAAAAGAAAGAAGCGGCCATCGCCAAGATGCTCCAAAAGGGCGTAGCCGAGTTGGCGAAGAAATGGCTGAAGCGGGGAGGACATGGTCAAGGAAGCATCTTCCTGGCGAGTTGCGAAAAAGCCTCGTCAACATTTTCGCCGGTCTTTGCGCTGCAGCGAAGGATGGTCCAGTTTCGCGCGGTGAGTTGCGACTCCATCGCGGGGTCCAGCTCCCAATCCTGGATGAGGTCGGCTTTGTTGATGACGAAAATAAAGGGGATTTCGCCTATCTCTTCGCGAACGCGCTGTTCCAGCTGGAAAGCTTTTTCCAGCGTATTGCGGCGCGTCCCGTCGGCCACCAGAAGATAGCCATGCGTCCCGCGCAGGTAGGTCCAACGCATTTTCTGGAATTCGTCTTCGCCGTAAAGATCCCAAAGAAGCAAAGAAATTTCGGAGCCGTTATGGCGAACCACCTTCTTGTCAATTTTGACGCCGACGGTGGTGTGGTAGACCTCGGAATAAATGCTTTCGACGAAACGGCGAACCAGACTGGTTTTGCCAACCGCGAAGGAACCGAGCATGCAGATTTTCTTCTGAATCATGGTTGAGGGGAAGGAGAGGCGCTGACAACGAATGTCACGCTACGATTGAACTGGCGATTTTCTTCGGTGTCTTCGTTGCGCACCGGCTCCGCCGTCGCGACGCCTTTGGCATGCAGAACGGCATCCGGGATGCCAAGCTGAATGAGTTCCGACGCAACCCGATCGGCGCGCCGTTGGCTCAGAGATTGGTTCGTGCCCTCGGCGCCGGTGGCGTCGCTGTGGCCAACAACCGCCAGACGGAAGTTCTGATGAAGCGCAGCCGCAGAATTCTGCAGCGAGGTTAGTTTCGGAACGAGGGTGTGTAGACTCAAGCGCTCGGCGGAAGAAAGAGCGGCGGTCCCCACAGGAAACTTGATAATCACGCCCTGAACGTCACTTTTCGCTTGGTCGAAAGTCATCTGCTCCGGAGTGAAGCGGCCGAAGTCCACCGAGCGAAGGCCGGGAACCAGCACAGCGCGTGTGCGGAGATCCTTGAGCCACGCAGCGGAGGGTTGACCAGCGAGGCGCAAGATGCCGTCTTTCACGTCGAGCGTAACGCCATGCGGCGGTGCCAGCAGTTGGGTAGCGCGCTGCTGCAGGATGGCGTCATCGAGAGCGTAGTAGGCGCCCCAGTGGAATTCTGCTTTGGCGGGATCAAGGCCAGCTTTCTCGACAAACTGGCGAGGATCTGGCGCGAGCGGGTCGCGGAGGCCGCGGATCGAAAAGCGCCCGTGTTCGCGACCGAAGGAAGTGACCACCAGGCCAGGTTGCTCGCGCAGTTTGTCCACTAAATCGTTCCAGCGGCGGTATTGCCACCAGCGCCAGCCGAAAAATCCGCCGACAAGCAGAAGCAGCACGCCGGCAGCAGCCCAGACGTAGCCGTAACTTTTGCGCTTTGCTCCCTCTTTGTATTTATATTCGAGGCAGCGAGAGAGTTCCTTGTTGACCCCCGAAAAAGGAGCGGTGTCTCCAGTGAAGCGGTCGAGCTGCGCGGAATATTCGCGATGAATGTTTTCGAGGACTTCAGCCATGGTGTCGCGAAGCGCACGAGGAGCAATGCCTCGAATCACGCAGGCCAGAATGGCGTAGGGGCCAGCTTCGACCCAAACGTCGAGGTCGCCCACATTCAGGCGCTCAATTCCTTGCCCCGGCGCGGAGTTGAAGGAATCGCGTACGAAATCCTGAATGGCGGAGAGCATCCCAGAAACGAGGCTCGGGTCTTGCATCGCGACGCTGGGAGCAACAGCGTGGCCGAGAGACAATCCGGTTTTCTTGTGGATCAGAAAAACCTGTTCGACGCGAAAAACCAGACTGTGCAGCAGCACGACTTCAGTGAATGTACGGCCAGTGCGAAGAGCCTCCAGACGCCACTTGAGGCCTTGCACGGAAAGGCTCTGGTCCATGATCTGGTTAAATGAATCGAGGAAGGAACGAAGAGTTTCGAGAATGGAGCGGCGAATGGCCGGTCCCATCACCGGGAAAAGAGCATCGGCGAGTGTGGTGGGGTCCTTGCGAACAGATTCGCGCACCGCGGTTTCGATCGTAGGGGCCAGGGCTTCGCTCAACGCGTCGCTGCCGCCCTGCTCACGGCGCAACTGGATAGCTTCGGCGACCACTGAACTCACGTCCTCGGTGCGCGCCTCAGGATTCACAACGCGATGATGCAGCCGCTCCAGAGCTTCCTGTTCCGGAGCGAGGATCAGGTGGCGCAGCTCCTCAAGCGAACCCGTGCCGTTGGCCGAAGAGTCGTCGGGCTGGTCCTGCGGAGCACGTTTTGTGGAAGCGTCAGCCATCGTCATTCGGCGAGAAAATTCCGATGGGCCGGGACAAGGCCGCAGGGAAAAGACAGCCTACTTTTCCGGTAACTCCAGTTCATCCTTCAGGCGCAGGGCGAGTTCGTTGAAGAGATCGGCGAGCATGGCGCGATCGGTCTTGTCGGTGCGAAGTGTTTCGGCTTCGCTCTCCAGGGAAGCTTCCAGCTCCTCCTTGGATTTCTGGATCTGATTGCCGAGAGTTTTGGACTGCTCCAGTATGCGTGAGCGCAGATCACCCTGAACACTGGCGATCTGGTCTTCGAGCTGCGAGAGCTTCTTTTCCAGCGCCTTGGAATTGTCGCGGGACTCGCGAGTAAGTTCCTTCAGGGCCTCGCCGCGCTCGGATTTCTCGGTTTTAAGGCGCTGGCCGAGGGATTCCATCTCTTCGCGGACATAGGATTCGAGAGAATCGAAACGTTTTTTAAGATCCTCGCGAAGCGCATCGGAAGACTTGGTGAGGCGCTCCTCAAGCCGCGCAAAGCGCTTCTCATACTCCCGCATATTGGAACCAAAGAGGATGTCCCGGATCTTGTCGACGTTTGCGCCCTCGCGCAGCTCGCCATTGGCGGCGTTCTTTTCCTCAGGATCGGCAGACATGGCTGTACGAACTCCCTTCTTGCGTGCGTTCGGCTTCTTGGCCATGCGGCGACACTACTACGAGTGCAAGGTGTTGAGCAACACGGTCTTTTGACAGGTGGCGCAGTAACCGGGATGTGCACAATGCCTTGACAAACGACAGAAAAAGAAAGTAAAAGAAAGAAAGCGAAAGAAGTCGAAAGTCGGGGGTTCTCGCTCGAATCCAGGCTCGAGCGCCTTAAGGGGGTGTGGTATGAAGTCAGCGAAGTGTTTTGGATTGGCCCTTTTTCTTCTATTTGGAATCCTGATCATGGCAGGGACGGCGGCGGCGCAGTCTACCTATACATCGCAGTTGACCGGGGTGGTGACGGATTCATCCGGAGGCGTGATACCCGGAGCGAAGGTGACGCTGACCGATGAGGGCACGAATGTTGCCTCAACTCATGAAACAGACGGACATGGCACGTACGTGTTCACGGGCATTCACCCCGCGACGTACACGATTCGTGTGGACGCACCGAGCATGAATCCGCAAGAACGCAAAGGGGTAACTTTAGCCGTAAGCCAGCAGGCCACCCTGGATTTCACGCTAGCTCCCCGGGGAGTCTCGGAGACCGTCACGGTGACGGAGCAGGCTCCGCTGCTGGATACAGGAAGCGCGACGCTTGGCACCGATGTGACCAACGAGTATGTGAAGGATATTCCGCTGATCAACCGCAGCATGTTTGGACTGGTGTTCCTGGCGGGTGGCGTTACGGAAACAAGCGGGTCGGGTACACAGGATTCATACCCTTCCGGGACGAACTTCGTTTCCAACGGCCAGAGGAATGCCACGGCAGAGGTGCGGCTCGACGGATCGCTAACCAGCGCGCCGGAACAGGGTGAAGGCGGGACGACGAACGTGTACTACCAGCCGTCGGTGGAAATCGTGCAGGAATTCAAGGTGGAGAACAATAGTTTCTCCGCGGAGTATGGCAACAACGGCGGAACCGTCGTCAATATGGTGCTGAAATCGGGAACCAACAATTTTCACGGCAGCGGCTGGTGGTTTGGGCAGCGATCTGCCCTGGATGCGAATGATTGGTTCAATAATGCGGGCGGAGTGCCGAAGCCAGATCACGTCAGGGATCAATACGGATTCTCGCTGGGCGGTCCGATTCGCAAGGGAAAGACATTCTTCTTTGTGGATTTTGAGAAAGTGCGGCAACACGACCCGGTGAACATATCGGGCACGGTTCCAACCGACGCCGAGCGCAACGGAGATTTCTCCAATACCTATACGGCAGATCCAAACACCGGCGACCGGGTGCTGCAGCAAATATACAATCCATTGCAATGCTCCCCGTTAGGTCCCGATCCGGCAGACGGTTGCCAGCGGACAGCGATTCCCGGGAATCGCGTCGATCTCTTGAACAACACACAACCTGGATTGATTGATCCGATCGGGCAAGCGCTTTTGAAGGCCTATCCAGAGCCCAATCAGCCGGGTGATAGCGTGACCGGCGCAGACAATTACCGCACTTCAATCCTGAACAATGCTCCTGGGTATCAATTCGACGTCAAGATCGACCACAACTTCAGCGACAAGCAGCGTCTATCCGGGCGGTTCAGCCGCGCATACGGCGAATACGACGTCCCGTTCGTACTGGCGAACGGTGACTTCAATGATGGATTCAATTCGTCCACATCCGTGTACAACATAGGCCTCGAAGACAACTGGACGATCAAGCCAACCGTTTTGGTAACTGGGCACTTTGCCGTGGATCGCGTGAAGGCGCCCGTGCACTCGGTGATGCCAGATTTCTCGTCCGTGGGATTTCCATCCATTTTGGGGACCGCGAACGGTTTGCAGCGCATGCCGGCAATCATCCTGGATCCGACGAATGACTGGCTGTCGATGTACACGCAATGCTGCACGGATACAGACTTCGCGCACACGCTGTACAGCTATTCGGGCGCAATCTCGTGGATCAAAGGGCGCCACACGCTGAAAGCGGGATTCGAGCAGAGACAGTTTCTGAACAACTTTTATCAGCCGGACTATCCGACCGCGTACTTCCATTTTGCGCAGACGGTAACGGCCGCGACACCAGCCAGCGGTGACACTACCCAGGGAAATTCCTTCGCCAGTTTGCTGATGGGGTATGGAGACTATGGGTCAATGCACATTCTTCCGTCGGTGGCAGATAAATCGATGGAGACGGCGTTCTATGTGCAGGACGACTGGAAAGTTTCGTCGAATCTGACGTTGAACTTCGGTCTGCGTTACGAGTGGAGTTCCCCTTACACCGAGCGCTTCAACCGGCAGCAGTTCAGCGACTTTAACGGAGACACCGGAATTTCCCTTTCCCTGTTTCCAGGAGACGCGCCAACGCAAATCAAGGGCACAACGCTGTTCGTGAATCAAGGTGGGCTGGGCCGCAGCGTACCCACCGATCGAACTAACATTGCGCCGCGTGTGGGATTCGCGTGGTCGCTGAATCCAACCACGGTGGTACGAGGCGGAGCAGGCATCTACTACGGACTTAATCCGGCAACAAACTACCAATATCCCGGCACCGCCTTTGCCGGAAGTGATCCAGTTCTGTTCAGCAACACCAATTTCGAGACGCGCTTTGCAACACTCGAGAATCCCTTCCCTCTCGGACTCTCGCAGCCACAAGGCACGCAATACGGAGCTCTGGCTGAGTGGGGCTACGACAACGGAAATAACCTGGGAACTGAAGAGGCGCGAAACGCCGATATTTACCAGTGGAACCTCGGTATCCAACGCATGTTACCTGGCGAAGTGGTGATCGGCGTAGATTATTCGGCGAATCGCAGCACGCACTTGCCTTGGGGCGGATACTCCAGCACCCGCAACCGCAACTTCATATCGTCGGATTTGGTGGCTCAATATGTTCAACAGATGAACCCCACCCACGATGTGAACAGCAACGACGTAAGCAACTATTTGTATGCCGCAGTCGACAATCCATTCCTCCCCTACTTTCAATCCGGCCCTTCCCAGCTTTTCAACGAGCCGGCCTCGGCTTACAACCTGCCAACCGTTTCGCGAATCAACCTGCTGCGTCCCTATCCGCAATTTGATGGGTCTTTCCAGGGACTGCCCAATTTCGGGGCAAACTCCTGGTACAACTCATTGCAGGTGCGTTTCCAAAAAAGGCCAAGTCACTATTTCAGCTTTGAAGGCAACTATACTTTTTCAAAAGCGACGGACGACTCGTCAGTTGGCTTCAACGCATTCGTGGGTGGTCTAGACCTGGGTAATCCACAGCAGTTAGACCGGCTACACGCAGAGCAGGCAATCAGCGCGAACGATGCGACGCACCGCTTTGTCATCGCGGCCGTCGGCGATGTGCCGGTGGGCCGTGGACTCTGGATCGGTCGCGACATGAATCGCGTGGCCAATGCGTTTGTAGGCGGCTGGCAGATTTCTACGATCGTTACCTTCCAATCCGGCCAACCCTTGGCGGTCGGCATGGCGCAACCGCGTTTGGCGGATGGCAATCAACGCCCGGACGTGACCTGCCCAGTGTTGACTACGGGGGTCAGCTATCACGACGCAGCCGCCAATTTCCTGAACGGAGTCGGCAATCCATCGGTCATCAACGCAGCTTGTTTCGCCGACCCTGGTGACCAGATTCCCGGTAACGCGCCTCGATACTTCTCCGTGATCCGCTCGGATGGCATCCATAACATGGATCTTTCCTTCAACAAACAGTTCCTCGTACATGAAGGAATGACGCTGATGTTCCGCGTGGATTTCTTCAACTTTACGAACACGCCACGCTTTGGATTCCCGGACCTGGCATATGGCAGCGGGACGTTCGGAACCGTTTCCTCAACCGCGGCCGGCAGCATCCCGCGCCACACGCAGTTTGGTTTGCGATTCCAATTCTAAAAGGCGGACAACCCAATGCGTCGTCGCGACTTCATGAGGGCGGGATTGCTGGGAACTGCGGCCGCGTACGTTCCACCGCACAATTTCGACAAATACGATTTTGGCGCCGGTCCCGCGGCGCCGAATCGGCTGAACCAAGGCCCATTTCCGGCAGATGTGTATCCAAGCTGGAATGTGGTCATGGCGCTGACGCCGTCCACAGAAGTTGTTCCGAACTACGGAATGGGGATGGTCACGTACCTCTGCGACGAGGTTGAGTTGCAGAAAGTACCCGGGCAGAGCCAGGAAGCGGCACTGGAAGCGCTGGCGAAGTTCTCGCTAGGCACGAAGTTGTACGTGCGCGTGAATTGGAAGGATGTGCAGACAAAGCCGGGTAGCCTGGCGCTGAGTGAGCTCTGGAAAACTTCATTCGCGCTGGCCCGCCAATACCAAAAACGCGTCGGTCTCCGAATCATGATCAGCAATCCGGATATTCCTGGCTATGCCCTTCCCGAGTTCGTGCGCGAGAAAGTGCCGATGGTGAAGTTGGGGTCGTGGCAGAAACGAGAGCGCGAAGAGCCGCGATGCGACGATCCCTATTTCCAGTCAGCGTTTCAGGAGTTGGTGGAGCTGCTTGCCGCGGAATACGACGGAAACGCCGACGTCGAATTTGTCGACACTTGCATGTACGGATTCTGGGGCGAGGGCCACACCTGGCCACTGGAGAAGAATCCATATCCGGATTACGCCACGGCGGAAAACACGTTCGTGAAAATGTACGACTGGCAGAACGCCCAATGGAAGAAGACCCCGCTGTTGACGAACACGCAGCCGGATTTCAGCAAGGTGGGAAATTCGGAGTTGGTGGACCGCACGGTTCGTAGTGGCAACTGGTTAAGGACAGACACAATCTTCATTGAAAACGAGCAGATCGAAGAGCTGAGCAACCGGCCCGCTTGGACAGCCGCGTGCGTTGAAGTGGGGATATCGGATAATTCGCCGAAGAGCCTGCGCGTCGACGAAGGTGTGACGTACTCAGACAATGTGGTGTGGCACGCGCACGATGTCGGCGCCAACTATTTTTCACTGTGGAATTGGCACCGAATTTCCGCTGCGGGATTGGAAGCATATTACGCAGCCCATCCGACGGCGTTGGACAGTCTGGCGAAGTCGATGGGCTACCGAGTGCGGCCATCTTGGATTTGGACCTATGAGGAACGTGGCGAGCCCGGGCTGATCATCGGATTCGTGAACGACGGCATTGCGGGAGTGCCCGGAGTTTTGCGGGTGACCATCGCTTCGGAATCGGGTCAGGCGCTTTGCACGGGTTCACTCGACGCGGGATATCCGTTGCCGGGTCGCGTGCGGCAGGCGCAATTTCCTTTGCCAAAAGGAACGGTTTGGAAAGGGCTGCGGCTGAAAGCGGAATTGGAAGTAAAAGGTCAGCGCTATCCGGTTCGCTGGGCGTGCCAACAAAAATTGAATGCCGATGGCAGCCTGACGTTGCGGCCAACCAATGGACTAAATGTTTCGGATGAAACGGGAGGGCTGGAATCGTGAGTGCCTCAGCCAAAAATGCGCGCATGAGACTTGGAATGATCAGCTTTGCCGGAGTCGTAGCTGGGCTGCTGCTTATTGCAGCATCGTTGCCCGGCCAGGTGACAGAGAACGAGGTCAGTAACTGGACGCACTACGTGCGAATTGGCGCCTATGGATTGAAATCCAACAACGCCGAGTCGATCGTTCGTGATGCGCAAAAAGGCCATGTGTTCGGCATCGAAGTGGACAATGACATTCCCGGCCGATACGAAAGTTTCCTGGATCCCACGGAAAAGCTGAAAGCGATTCACGACGTGGCGGCAGCGGCCCACGCGGCCGGAAACAAAGCATTTGTCTATATCGCGGGAACGGAATGCATCACGGCGCATGGAGACAAGTCTGCGCACACGGTGATGAAGGATCACCCGGATTGGGTGCAGCGAAAGATTACCGGCGAACCGGCTGTGTTTACCGGCGGCGCGGCATTCTGGATCAGGCCCGGAGATGAGGATGTCTGGATCAGCCCGTACGCCGCGGACTGGCGGAAGAAATACATGGAGCGTGTGCGGCAGGTCGCGGGCACGGGCATTGACGGAATCTATGTGGATATCCCGTACTGGATGACGCACTTTGACGGCTGGGAAAACACCTGGGCGAGTTTCGATGATGCGACGGTGGCGGCGTTTAAAGCGCAAACCGGCCTGGATGCAAAAAAGGATTTGAAGCTTGGCGATTTTCAGGATGCGAATTTTCGCAAGTGGATCGATTTCCGAATCGCGACGTTGACGGAATTCATGCGGGATATACGTACGAATGCCCGCAGTGTGAACGCCAACATCATGGTGATTCCGGAGATTTATCCCGGTATCGAAGAGGAAGCGACGCGGGTGGGCGCCGACGTCTACGAAATGTACGACGTGGTGGACGCGGTGGCGCACGAGTACGAGTTCGGCAACGGCGAACACATGGCGTCATCGCGGACGCAGTTTGACTGGTTCATGTACCAGGTGGGCATGCTGACCTTCCGCGGGTTCGCTCAAGGCAAAGCCACCTGGATTTTGAACTATTCCTGGGACGGAGACAAAGGAGTGGGCCCGCGCGAGCCGATGAAGAATCTGGCGATGTCTGAGGTGATGGCCGGCGCGAACTTCTGGGATGCTCCGGGGCACTCCATGGCGGGCTCGAATGATCCGGCGACACGCGCGCAGATTTTTGAATGGATCGCCAAGAATGAAAAAACGTTTTACGACCCGCACGTGGCCATGAATCCTGTTGGCGTGTATTTCTCGCCGAAAAGCCGGGATTACGATGTCAAGGAATATCTGCCGTCTTACCGAGGGATTGTCCTAATGTTGATTCAGGCGCATCGGGAATTGCAGGTGGTGACGCCGAGAACGTTGGGACAATTTCACGGGCAGGCGCTGGTTCTTCCCGATGTGAGCGTGCTAAGCGAAGCGGAAAAAAACGAGTTTCGACGGTACAGCGAAAACGGCGGGCGTTTGCTGATTCTGGGGCGAAATGCGACGGGACTTAGCACATCGCCAAAAATAGTGCACTATGTTGCGGACCCGGCAAAGGCTTACTACGCGGCAGCACAGAACAATATTGCGGATGCGGCCAAAGCGGCTCCCGGCGAACTGCTGAACGCAATGATGATCAAGAACGATATTGAGATCGAAGCGCCTGCGACGGTGGCGGCAAACTTCGCGCGCGTCGATGGCACTCCACATGCCTATTTGGCGAATTTTGGCGGGTTAGTTCCCAGCAAGGTGGCAGTTCCCTCCCCTGTGACCGGAATTCGCGTGAAGATTCCCGCCGGAATGGGTGAATCGCTCGCGTATCTTCCGTTCTTGGGTGAGCAGCAGATACTGCACGGAACGAAACAGGGTGACCACGTGGAATTCACGTTGCCAACGATGGAGCGGGGCGCCGCGATCTGGATTGTGAAAACGAATTAAGGAAACGATGACAACGGCCATCACCTCTGGAAAAAGGAAAGGGCTGGAAGCCGTCGCGGACTCGCGGGGAGTGATCGCGGCGCTGGCAATTGACCAACGCGGCGCGATGCGCAGCTTGTTCGCCAAAGCAATGGGCATGGCTCCCGCCAGCGTGCCTGCTGAAATGCTGGTGACATTTAAGGAAGCGGTCAGCCGCATCCTGACGCCTCACGCCAGTGCAATCCTGCTGGATCCGGAATACGGTCTCCCGGCCGCGAAGCTGCGAGCAAAATCCGCGGGCCTGCTGCTGGCCTACGAGCAAACCGGGTACGACAAGCAGGTGTGGGGGCGCGTGCCGCGATTGCTGGAGGGCTGGACAGTACAACGGCTAGTTGAAGCGGGAGCGGACTGCGTGAAGCTGCTGCTGTACTACTCGACATTGAGCTACGCCGAGATTAACTTCGCAAAACACGAATTTGTCCGACGAGTTGGAACGGAATGCGCCGAAGCCGACGTGCCTTTCTTTCTGGAACTGGTCAACTACGGAGAGGGCCGCGAGGACGGCAGCGCTGAGTTTGCCGCCGTGAAGCCCGAAGTCGTCGCGCGAAGCATGGCGGAGTTTTCCAAACCGGAATATCGCGTGGACGTTTTGAAGGTGGGAGTTCCCGTAAACATGAGTTTCGTGGAAGGTTCACCCTCGGCCGGAAATGAAATTCTCTACAGTAGAGAAGAGGCTGTGGATTACTATCGACGGGCCGCCGAAGCCGCACGGGTGCCGTTTATTTACTTGTCGCAGGGAGTCAGCAACGAAACGTTTCAGTATGCGCTGGAACTGGCCGCCGAAGCTGAGGTTAACTTTTCTGGAGTGCTTTGCGGGCGCGCCACATGGAAAGACGGCATTGCCGTTTTTGTGGAACACGGTCTGACGGCGCTGGAAGACTGGTTGCACCGTGAAGGCGCGCGGAATATAGAAAACGTGAACAAACATCTTCGAGCGGCACAGCCGTGGTTCGCGATGACCGAAGAACCGTATTTGGAGAAACGCTGACACCGTGGGCGACGCGATGCAGGCTAACCATCGAACAAATCAGGCCAACATGACGCAGCGAATCTTCCAAACGCTGCAAGAGAACCGGCGCGGACAGGCGCTTGGCGAGTACTCCGTCTGCTCGGCAAATCGCTACGTGCTCGAAGCGGCGATGTTGCAGGCGTTGCGGGACGATGCGCCGCTGCTGATCGAGTCCAGCTCGAACCAGGTGAATCAGTTTGGTGGCTACACCGGGCAGAATCCCGCAAGCTTTGCCGCGTTTGTGCGCGAAGTGGCAAGCAAGATGAATTTCCCTACGGAGCGAGTGGTGCTGGGTGGCGACCATCTTGGCCCACACGTGTGGCGGGCTGAATCCCCGGATAAGGCGATGGCGAAGGCGCGCGAACTGGTGCGCGATTGTGTGCGGGCCGGATATTCCAAGATTCACTTGGACGCCAGCATGCACCTGGCCGGCGACCCGTTGGAGAAGAATAAATCGCTGGCGGATGAAATCGTCAGCGCACGAGCCGCCGAATTGTGCGCGGTGGCCGAAGAAGCGCACCGTGAGACGCAGGGCAAATCACCCGCGCCCTTGTACGTGATCGGAACTGAGGTCCCCATTCCCGGAGGCGAGCAATTGGACACGGCCGCGCCGGAAACAACTCGCCCACAAGATCTGGCTCGAACGCTGCAGACGGCGCGTGACGCATTTCACGCGATGCATCTGGAAGAAGCATGGGAGCGAGTTATCGCGGTGGTTGTGCAGCCGGGCGTGGAGTTTGGCGACAGCAGTGTGTTTGCCTACGATCACCAGAAAGCGGCGGGTCTGGCGGAATTCGGCGAAAAACACTGGCACGGCGTTTTCGAGGCGCACTCGACCGACTATCAAACGGCGGAAGCGCTGCGCGAAATGGTTAAAGACCATTTTGCGATTCTGAAGGTGGGGCCTTGGTTTACATTTGCGTTTCGCGAGGCCGTGTTTGCTTTAGCCATGGTCGAAGAAGAATGGCTCGGCTCGCGAAAAGGGGTCACACGTTCCGGCGTGCGTGAGGCTCTCGACCACGCGATGGTAGCAGATCCCACTCACTGGAAAAGTTATTACCACGGGGATGAGCCAGCGCTGCAATTCGCCAGAAAATACAGCTACAGCGATCGCTCGAGGTATTATTGGCCTCAACCAACGGTTCAGCAGGCCCTTCACAGACTTCTTGAGAATCTGACAAAGTATCCCGCGCCACTTTCATTGTTGAGCCAATTCCTGCCAAAACAATGGGAAGAGCTCCGATCCGGAAAATTGGCGAATGATCCCGTAAAGCTGATACACAGCCGGATACTGGAAGTCATTGACCACTACGCATACGCGTGTGGAATGAAAGCGGCGCGTCCATGATAAGGTGCTCGGGGCATTTCTGTGTGCATAGTTGCGGGAGATGAACGCTGCGATGCTGAGTGAAGAACGACGGCGGGAAATATTGGAACTGCTGCATTCTGACGGCCGTGTATTGGTGAAGGACATGGCAAAGCGGTTTCGCACTTCACTGATCACCATTCGAAAGGATCTGGAGTCGTTGCACCACGACGGCCAGCTGGAAAGGACTCACGGCGGCGCGCTGCCACTGAAAATCGGGGCATTGAAAGACCGCACGCTGGGCGAAAAGGAGCGCCTGCACCGGCAGGACAAGATTCGCATTGCGGCAGCCGCGGCACAGATGATCCGGCAAGGGCAGGTAATCATCCTGGATTCCGGCACAACGACAACCGCCATCGCTAAGGCGTGCCGCGCTTTCAAGAGCTTGACGATTATCACCAACGCAACAAATATTGCGGCGGAACTGGCGGATACCCCCGTGGAAGTGATTCTGACCGGTGGCGTGCTCCGCAAAAATTCTTTTTCGCTGGTCGGCCCGCTTGCGGAAGAGACTTTACGGAAAGTGAATGCCGATTTACTGTTTCTGGCCGTGGATGGATTCGATGTGCGCTACGGCCTGACGACGCCGAATTTGCTGGAGGCGCGAGTGAATCGAGCGATGGCGGAATCGGCGCGACGGACGGTGGTGGTATGCGATTCAAGCAAATTTGGCCAGCGCAGTCTCTCGCTGATCATGCCCACGTCCGCCGTACATGAAACCATTACCGACAAAAATATCCCCAGAAACGATTGGAAGGCGCTCAAAGACGCGGATGTCGAAGTTCGACTGGTTTAGGACAGCGACAATGTAGCACAGTGTTCAAGAAAGAAGATCATGACAAATAACTCCAGCTCCTACACGCAATCTCATACCTGGAAGGAAATTCTCTCCGAAGGCACCGTGTGGCAACAGGTGCTCGAGGAATTGAGCGGCAGCGCGGTGATCGATTCCATCCTGGCACACGGACACAAGCGCCGCGAATGGATCTTCGTGGGCTGCGGCACAAGCTATTACCTGGCGGAATCGGCGGCTTACTCGTGGACACTGCTCACCGGGCAACCGGCACGCGCGCTACCCGGATCTGAGGTGCTGCTGTTCCCAAAAATCGTTCAGGCGGAGGGAGAGGAAATCCAGGCAGTCGTGATTTCGCGTTCCGGAAAAACGTCGGAGGCAGTGCGCGCGGCAGCGGCATTGAGCAAGGACTTGAAAGTGCCGACGATTGGCATCACCTGCGCCGAAAACAGCGAGCTGGCAAAAGAGTGCGACATTACGATCGTGCTGGCGGCCGCGGACGAACAGAGCATGGTCATGACTCGCTCGTTCACCAGTATGCTGATCGCCTTGCAATACCTGGCGGCGCGGCAAATGAAGAACGCGGAATTTATCGCCGATCTCTGGAAGATGGCGGAGGAATTTGCGCCGCGAATCGCGGCTATCGGCAGCCAGATGCAGGAATTCGTCAGGACCCACAGTTTCGCGGACTATGTTTTCCTGGGGCAGGGAGCGTGCCATGGCCTGGCACGCGAGGCGGCGCTGAAAGTAATGGAGATGTCCTGTTCGTACAGCCAATTCTTTCACACACTGGAGTTTCGCCACGGCCCGAAAGCAATCGTGAGTCCGGAAACTTGCCTGACATTTTTCCTGGACGATGCGAACCATGGAACCGAGGCGGAAGTGTTGGGCGAAATGAAAGAGATGGGCGGCGTGACGATCGCTATTTGCAATCGCGCGACGGACAAGCTGCGGTGGGCCAGCGACTTGCTCGTGGAATATAACTTCGCGGGAAATGAATTGGCGCTTCTGCCTGCGTTTGTGGTTCCCTGCCAACTGTTCGGATTTTTCACCGGAATACAGAAGGGTTTGAATCCGGACAGCCCGAAGAACCTGACGCGCGTTGTGATGCTGGACTAAGAGAGGAAATCAAGTGCCTACGTTTGACGTCAGTGTAATTGGTGAATTGAACCTGGATCTGATTCTTTACGGTTTGCCGCCGGAACTCATCCTGGAACACGAGCACCTTGCCAAGGACTTGAGTATTACCCTTGGCAGCTCGTCAGCGATTTTCGCGCACAATCTGGCGTCGCTGGGGAACAAAGTCAGTTTCAGTTCGTGCATTGGCAGCGATCCATTTGGAGAAATCTGCCTGCAAAGACTCGGCGACGGCGGTGTCGATTTGTCGCGCGTTCGGAAATTAAAGGGCAAGACTACCGGCTTGACGGTGATTCTGCCGCAGCGCAAGCAGCGCTACATCCTGACCTACCCCGGCACGATGTACGACATGAGCATGCGCGAATTGGATCTCGCGTATGTGTTCGACGCGAAGCACCTTCACGTGTCCTCTTATTTTCTGCACAAAGGCCTACGCGCGCAGATGATCGACATTTTTCGCAGAGCCAAGGAATCGGGGCTCACTACCTCGCTGGATACCAACGACGATCCCGATGACCGGTGGTCCGGAGATATTCAACTATTGTTCAAGTATGTGGACATTCTGTTGCCGAACGAGAGAGAAGTTTGCAAACTGGCGCAGGTGGAAGACCTGGAACGAGCCGCGGAGATTCTGGCGCAGAAGGTGCCGGTGGTTGTGGTGAAACGTGGATCACAAGGCGCCATGGTGCGCGAAGGAAAACAAAAGTACAGCGGATTTCCGCCAGTGGTCGACCCGGTTGACTCCGTCGGAGCCGGAGACAGTTTCGACGCGGGCTTCATCCACCAATTCATCCGCAAGGCGAAGGTGGAGGACTGCCTGAAATTTGGCAATGTCGCTGGGGCGCTTTCTGTGACACGCGCGGGCGGTACGGAAGCGTTTCGCGATGCGAAGCACCGGGAAGAGTTCATCCGCAAGAATGCACCGTCAATTAGTTCTTCGCCAAGAACTGTGCCAAGCAGCCTTCGATAGACCGGCTTATGGTTTCGTCGGCTGCACCGGCGTCGCTTCCAAGAGCAAGTGATCCGCGAAGTCCACCTTCAATTTTGCCGTGGGTCCAGCTACGGTTCCGAAGTCCTTCTGGTCTTCGTAATTGACGACGTGATAGGACTTTGCCTCGAGGCCTCGGAGTTCGATTTCGCCGCTCCACGGTTGTGGCGCAGGCTGTTTGTTCTTTGCAGTGGCCGGAGCAGCGGGCGCGTAAAAGGCGTAGTAGAGGTGACCGTCCTTTTCGATCGCGTAGGCCTCCGGTGAATCAAAGCCATAAACGTACAAGTTCTTGAACGCGCCCTTGGACAGCATTTTCTCGTTATACAAAGAAATCCACTTCTTCCAGTGGGCTTCCTTTTCCGGATTCAGATAAACCGTTTTGAATTTCGGGCCGTAGTCCGGCCATGTGAATTTTGTTCCCAGCACACCGCCAGTACCGAGTGTGGATGCAAAATCCTCGCCCTCGTCCAGTTCGTTGTCCGTGAAGGTATTGCTGACGCGCGTCAGTTCGACGTGATCGCCATAGACCGCCGCGTGAGGCCCAAGCAGCGCCTTATACATCTTGACGCGACGACGAACTTGGATGGAGCCGACAGGATCCGCGGTGACGGCTTGATCCATGAAGCGCAGCCAGGCAAGGCTCGGCGGCGTGCCGCAAGGACAACTCTGCGTAACGCTGTCGGGCTTGAGCGCGCGGGTGGTCTCAAAAATCGTGCGATAAACGTCCCCCATCGCGTAAACGGAATCGGTAGGCGATTTGTGGTGGTGCTTGGGGTTGTAACAGAGCGGCGTGGCATAAATATTGTCGAGCTTGTGGCCGTCGAAACCCCAATCGCGAATGAAGCGCTCGGTCACCTGCTTGTAGTACGCCTGCACTTCAGGAAGAGCGGGACAAAGCGTGGCCAGATTGCGTGCCATGCGCGCGGGCTTGCCATGCTGGTCCAGAATCAGCCAGTCCGGATGCTGCTTCACAACATCAGACACGACGTAGTTGCGGCCGCCGTAAGCAAAGTGGCCATCTTCCACCGCCAGCGGCAGCCACCACAACTGCACCTTAATTCCCTGTTCGTGGAACTTGCGCACCATGTCGGGGATGGCGTCGCCGGCGAAAACGGGCTCGCGCGGTTTCCAGTCTCCATAATTGTTAAACCAACCGTCATCCAGCGTGGCCCAGTGAATTCCCAACTCCTTCAGCTTGGGAATGGTGTCGAGCATCTGTTTTGCGGTGACGCCGAACTCGTAGCCCCAGCCGCACCAGCTGACCGCGTAGTTTTCGTCGTTGTTGGCCGGTTTCGGCAAGCCTTCCTTATCGATGACGTTGGACCACAAACTAAGAGGTTCGTAGTAGTCGCCGGAATAAACGGTAATAAATGTGCGCGGCGTGGAGAAAACCTCACCGGGCTTCAGCGTGGTATTTGCGGGGACTCGAACGCTGGCTTGAACGCGGCCATCGGCAGTGGTCTGCACCGGCAGCGACAGAACGAGAGGCAAAGTTTCGATGTGGCCAATAGCTTCGCCAACGTTTTTGCTCCAGAAAGCCACAACCGGTACGCCTCCACCAGCGCTGCCCAGATCATCCTTCGTCGCTACGGGAGCGCCAAAAGGATTTTCCTGGGAGAATTTCGCGGGAACCACGAAAATTTCGTCTTTGCCCCACTTCAGGCTGGAGCCTTGAAACGTCCACAGGGGAGCCGACGGCGAGGAAGAGTTTGCGGGAGCAGCAAAACTATGGCGTTGCAGCGTCACGGAATCGAGTGCCACATCGGACTTGCCACCGTTGCGCAGGCGGGCGGAGAGCAGCGCCAGGTTGGGGAAAGAATCATAAACCTCGATGGTGGCTGTTTCTTCCAGATCGGTCCCGGGAATCTTGCCGGAAACATTGATCTGCTTGCCTAGGTTTCCGAGTTTGCCGGTGGCGTCTTTCACTTCGGCGTTTGCCAAATCCAGTGTCAGGCCTGGAATTTCTTTTCCAGAGACGGAAATGGATTGCGCTGAATCTTGCGAATCGGAATCAAGGGAAAGCTTGGATTGCCCCTGACGCATCGACGCAGTCAACGTCCCGTTTGGCAGTAACTGAAAGTCTGCCGCAGGCGTGTGAATGGCAATAGCAGCAGCTGAGGTTTGCACCGCAACGCCGGATTTTGCCGCCGCAGTTTGCGCCGAGTTAGACGGTGCACTTTTCTGGCAACCCACGACATTCAGCAGAAACAGCCCGGTGAACGACACGAGTACTGCGACGAGCGTCGACGGGATTAAACGCATAACGCGACGGGAGCGAACTGAGAATGTTCGGTCACTTCGCATTTCCCGGGGCTCCCTTGAACTCGGCGAACAGTTTGGTTGCGTTTTTGTTGTAGACCTTTTGCAGAATACTGTTCGGCAACGCTAGCCCATAGATTTCCCAACGACCCTGACCGGGGTAACCCCAGTACGGGAAATACTCATCGGGCGTTTCGAGCCAACGGAAATAATTCGCATACATGGCGTTTTCGGGCTCGCTATCGGTGCCAAAGAGGATACGATCCTGATAATCGTGGAAGAATTTCTGAGTGCGGCGCGGCTGGCGGCCGAGTTCAGCCTCGCGTGCGCCAAATTCGACAAGCATATTCGGGTATTTGTCGAGCCACGAGGAAACCGCGTCAAGATTCTCCGGCCAGTTGGCAACGTGCAGGGCAATAAACTTAGTGTGCGGGTGTTTTTCAAACACATGATTGCGCTGCGCGAGCAACGTTTCTTTACTGGGAAACTGTGGCCCGTAGAAGCTCCAGGTCGGATTGGAATTCAGTTCTTCGTAGCGCTCGTTGTGATTGTCGATGGGGGTGAAGAAAGCCTCCGGGTCCGTCGTATGGATGGTCACGGGAATTCCCAGCTTGCCGCATTCTTCCCAGATGGGATCGAGCCTCGGATCATCGACGGGAATGAACTTCCCGGATTTATCCTTGGCACCCAAGCCGAGATCTTTCAGCACCTTGACGCCACGCGCGCCGCGGCGAACGGCATCGTCGAGTTGCGCGACAGATTCCGTAGCGAAGTTGGGATCATCGATCTTGCTGTAGTCGATCTGCGTGAACACCATGAATCGGTCGGGATACGGCTTCACCATTTTGTCGATTACCGCTTGCAACTTGTCTCCCCACAAGCCGGTGAGAATCACGATTTTCTGCACGTTGGCCGCGTCCATGCGGCGAATCACTTCGGCGGGCGGGATTTCTTCGCCGTTGATGCCGACAGCGTCGTTCACATGATTATGCACATCGATAACTGGGAATTTGGCGCGAGGAACTTCGTGCACGGCGACGTGGAGCATGGGCTTGGGAGCAAAATCCTTTAGGAGCAAGGTCATGCGCTTGCCGGCGTTCGGGTCAGCGGTATACGTGATGGCTTGATCTTTAGGCGCTTCGACCTTAGAGGCCTGCTCCTTTGAAACTTGATCGTTAGTGGCTGGCTTGCACGCGGCCAAACCAACCAGCACGGCGGCACACAGCAGAATGCGAACGATATTGGTACATTTCACAATTCGATTGGGAAACATAAGCAGGCGGCTCCTCCCGAAGGTATCCCCGGCGATGCAATGGCGCAAAAACGGCTGCGGCTAACTCTCAACTTGTTGAAGTATAAAGGAAATAAAAAGAAACAAAAAGAAGATAATCGAAAGCGGCATCAAAAGAGACCCAGCTACTCCAATTCGCGTCACAGTAGTTCTTTCGCAAATCTCTGGATCTTGCCGAGCCCGGCCGCAATTTCGTGCATGTCTTCCTCATCCCCCAGCAAGGCCGGTTGCGGGATCCAGATGGTTTCCCATGCGCCACGGTGCGTGGCCAGGTAATCGGCCTCCAGAAATGCATGGCGCTCCGTTGCCGGGGAACCGCAAAGGCGCTTGCGATACTCCCCATTCTTAAAGACGTCGAGCTGGTGGACCGGTGGATAGCTGGCTTGGTTGGGAATGCCTTCGGCGATCATCGCTTCGATCAGGCGCTCAACGGAAACGCCCGCGAACTGCTTCGAATCGACGTGAAAGATGTACGCATATTGCCCATTGCGTGTGCAAGGCGCACTGAGCTTCTGTGGAGTGATACCGGGGATTTTGCCAAGCAAATTGTCGAGCAAGCGGGAGTTCTGATGGCGGCGACGAGTTTGCTCATCAAGGCGCGTCAACTGTGCGCTGAGGATTGCACCCTGCCATTCGCTGAGGCGGTAATTCGAGCCATTGATGTAGTGGCTGTAGAACCACTCGCCGGGCATGCGACCGCAATCGTGAACACTGCGCGCCAGTCGCTCGAAGGCATCATCATTGGTGATGATGATGCCGCCTTCCCCCGCGGTCATGAGCTTGCTCGCCTGGAAGCTGAAGGTACCGGCGGTGCCAATCGCGCCGATGCGCCGGCCATGCCACTCCGTCCCATGAGCATGGGCACTATCTTCGACTAAAGCGATTCCCTTTCGCTTTGCGAGCGCGCCAAGCGCATCAAGATCCGCAGGATTGCCGCCCATATGAACCGCGATAATGGCTTTTGTTCGGGAAGTGATGGCGGCTTCCGCAAGTTGCGGATCCAAACAGTAGGTTTCGGGAGAGACATCGACGAAAACAGGCAGGGCACCGGTATAGAGGACCGCGCTGGCCGTGGCGACAAACGTGAAATCAGGAACGATCACCTCGTCGCCCGCGCCAATTCCCAGGGCCGCCATGGTCACTTCGAGGGCGGCGGTTCCGTTGGTGACCGCAATTCCGTGCTTCGCGCCGTGAAAACGCGCGAATTCCTGCTCGAACTGCAGCGTTTTCGTTCCGGGAGTCCTCCACCAGACGCGGCTTTCCAGCACTTCCTGCAGCGCGTTGCGCTCTTGGTCATCAAACTGGGGCCAGACTGGAAACGCTTTGTGCTTAGCCCTCTTGCCACCCACCAACGCCAATTCCGCCATGCCGATTCTCTCCTGCACAAATCAATAACTTCTGCTGCCAAACCGTTTGCAGCCGGATGAAAATGAAAATCTCCGAGGAAGTTGCTTGACATCCGAGTTTGCATGCAATATTGATTCGATTCAATAGAGAGTTTTTTGGATCGACGGAGATTCCATGACAATTCGGAGACGGAGTTGCTGCCGGCCTGCGCTGCTCGCCGCGGCTTTGTGTATTTCATGTGCCACCACAACAGCGCAGACGGTGAAGATTCATGTGTCCTCAAAGGCCGGAGATCGCCTGAGCGCAAAGCCGGACCTGCAATTCAGCGAAACAAAAGCTTCCGCAGGCAACACGTTTGAAATCAACGACGCGGTCGAATACCAGAAGATCGACGGGTTCGGCGCATCGATTATGGAAGCGGGGCTCATCACCTTGAATACTCTCCCGGCGCAAAAACAGGAAGAGGTGCTGCGCGCATTGTTCGACGCCAAAGATGGCGCGGGCTACACCGCCATGAAAACGCCTATCGCCGGAACCGATTTCCAGTCGGCGGGACCGTGGTTCACGTATGACGACACGCCGAATGACGTGGAACTGAAGAATTTTTCCGTCGACCGCGATTTCGCGCCGAACGGTGTCGGCACCTTCATCCTCAGAGCGCGCAAGTACGGGCAATTCGCTCTGCAGTCGCCCATGGACTATCCGCCGGACTGGATGCTGTTTGACGTAAAGACAAATCAAGACATTCAGCCCAAATACTATCCAGTGCTGGCGAAGTACTACATCCGCTACCTGCAGGAATACAAAAAGCGCGGGATCGTAATTGATTATTTGAGCTTGTTCAATGAACCGGAAAGCGTCTACACGAAGATCAAGTACCCGGAAATTCGCGTGCTGTTGCGCGATCATGTCGGGCCTGCGCTGCAGCAGTCCGGATTGACCACCAAAATCATGCTGAGCGAGGCGCCTGAGCGCCTTGAAGCGTACCAGCGCTACCCGGAGGTGTTGCAGGATCCCGAAGCAAAGAAATACGTCGGCGTTCTTGCTTATCACGGTTACGACTTCAAGCATTACGACGAGATCGCAAAACTAAAGGCCGCTTATCCACAGTTGCCTTTGTGGATGGATGAGTTGTGCTACGCGTATGAGGCCGGCTATCCCAAAGACAAGAAACTCCCGATCTATGATTTCGACGATGGAGACGTGTGGGGAAACATCATCTTCAGCGATCTGGAAGCGGGAACATCTGCATGGCTGTACTGGAATGCAATTCTGGACGAGACGGGAGGGCCTTGGGCAGTCTCGCCAATTCACGGGAATCCCGATCCCAACGTGCAACATCCCGTGGTGATCGTCAATAAAACGACGCATGAAATTACCTACACTGGCACGTACTACTATCTGGCGCACTTCAGTAAATTTGTGCGGCCCGGCGCGGTGCGCGTGCAAACTTCGGGGAAGTCCGCGGGAGTGAGGGTGATGGTGTTTCGAACGCCGGAGAAGGGACACGTGGCGGAACTGTTGAACAGCGCAGCGCGGGACGCACAGGTGAACCTGGTGTCCGCGGGGAAAACGCTGCAATTGACGTTACCCGCGCGATCGATCACCACTGCTTCGTGGTGAGTTCACAAATAATGCGCGACTGGAACGCTGCCGATTAGAAGGCAGCTTGGATCGGCGGCTCGACAGCACGCTGCAAAACATATTCGCCTTGAAGATTGCCCGCCTTATCGAACGAAAACGCGCCACTCACGCCGGAATAGGTGACGCCGGATGCAAGGTAGTCGCGCACCCGAGCACGATTTGGTCCCGCGGTGCGAACCGCCGCGGCCAGAAGACGCACCGCATCGTAAATTTCCCTGGCGCCCACAGGAGGCTCGAGCCCAGTCTGCTGGCGGTAACGCACGGCAAAATCCGAAGCGCGCCCTGCGGTCGGCGAAATGAGTGAGGCGCTAAACCACGGCTGCGACGATTGGGGCGAGAACTGCCCGGCCTTACTGCCTAGATAGATGACCGCCGATGGCGCTGCCTCGTGCAAAACCGAAAGCAATGTAGCCGCGGCTTCGGGACCAGTCCAGAGAACGATGGCGTCCGGTAACTTTGACTTGAGTGTGTTGGCAAGGGATGCCAAATCTGAAGTCGCCGGATTGAAGTCCAGGTGTTCCGGCGCAGCGGCAGCAAGTGAATTCACGGCACGCACGAACTCTTCGCTACCGACGCGGCCATCGTGGTCGTCTTCGGCAATCAAGAACACGTTTCGCAGATTCCTTCGTTGGTAGATGTCTGCGGCGATGAGCTTCGCCTGATCAGCATCACTGGGGCCGAGGCGAAAAATCCAGGGAATATTGATGCGGGTTGTGGTTGCGTCGCTGGAGAGAGTGACAATCGGGATATCAATCTTATTGGCGATCTGTTCGGCCTGGTGCGCGATGTTGCCGTCGGCAGCGGTAATCAGCGCGATGGCTTGCTGCTGATCGATCAGCCCGACCATTTCACTGCTGGCTTGGCCCCAGCGTTCACTTTCATCGCGAAATGCCAGCGCTAAGCGGCGGCCGGGAACGCCGGTTGCCGAAGCGAGTTCATCGTCGAGAGCCATCTGCGCGGCCGTCCGCAACGCGGTTCCTTGCGCGGCGCGCGCTCCATGCAGCGGTAGGAGGACGCCAATCGTCGCTACATCGCCGGAAAGATCCTTAGTGCTTCCACGATCCGGGCCGCGATAAGCCACGTCGTCGCGATTCATCGAAGCATAAGGAGCCGGCGAACTTCCCGATTGGGCAAATACCGTCGTAGCAAACAGAACAAAAGCAAAAAGAGAGGGGATGATTCTGCGAAACGAGAAGGCAGAAAGCGGCCAAGGTAGAGGGCAGACCGTCGCCGGAAGACACTCACGCGACTTGGCTCCGAACCGAGCCATGGCTACTCGCTTCCGCCGGATTTTGCCGCTAGCTGTTCTGGACGCGGCGCCTGCCAATAAACGAACTTCCCACCCTGCACGCGGACCATGGAGATTGGTGCGATGTTGTTCAGCGTGTAGTCAAACTGCGCGTGGCCGGCGACGCCTTGGTAGCCGGTCTTCTGGTAATCGCGAAATCCGTCCATGATATTTCCGCGATTCAGCCCGGCCTTTTCGATGGACGCGATCAGCATGTTCATCCCATCGTAAGCATAGGCGGAGTAAGCATCCGGGTCGGAATTGAATTGCGCGCGATACTTCTTCTGAAATTCCAGCCATTTGGAATCGCTGGAAGAAAGATCTAAAGCGCAAGTGGTGACCAGGCCCTCGGCGGCAGGCCCGGCGGTTTCTAGCAGCGTAGGATAATCCATGCGGCTGGAACCAAACACCGGCTGTTTCATACCCATGGAGCGCATCTGTTTGAGGATGAGCCCTGCTTCGGCAGCTTCGCCCCAGATGACCACGCCATCGAGGTGCGCGTTTTGCAGCATGCGCAGTTGCGTGGAGAAGTCCGTGTCGCCGCGCAGGAATTTCACTTCCAGCACCGGCACGTGGCCCATGCGCTTCGCTTCGTCAAAGAATTTCGACACGCCGATACGCCCGTAGCGCGCCTGTAGTCGGATGACGCCGATTCGCTTCAGTTTTTGCTGCTTAAAAATGTAGTCGGCCAAGGCATAGCCCTGCTGCCGATCGTCGGGAAAATTGTGAAGCAGCCAGGGAATGCGAGTTTCGGTAACCGTTGGATCCGTCGTAGCTGTATCCATGATTGGGAATTCCAGCTTCAAGCTCACGCGCAACATGATATGTGTGGAGGCGGCATCGACAGAGCCAAGCACGGCGACAACGTGTTCGTCGAATACCATTTTTACGGCTTCGGTGGATGACGCGCCCCATTGCGCGGAATCATTGTGGATCTTCAGTTCGTAAGGACGGCCGCTGGACATTCCACTGACGCCGTAGCCTCCTTTTGCGTTGGCCTCGTCGATGGCCAGTTGCGCGCCGTGCAGCATGGCCAAGCCGTAAGGAGATTCCGGGTTGTTTTCGATGGGACCGAGAAAGCCAATGTTCACAGTTTTGGACTGCAGGATTTCCCTGACGACGCGATCGCGCGCAGCCCCGTTGTAGGCCAGCGTGTCGTCGGTGAGGAACCATTCCTTATAAGGCTTGGTAAATTTGCCGTACGGAACAGCTTCCACCGGCATGTTGGCATAACGCGGTGTGGAAGGCTCAGCCGCAGGAGTCTTTGGCGCGTCAGCGGACTGCGACCAGGCACCGGACGCCATCAAGAGCGCGCACGGCAATAAACAGAGTCTTCTGTTACACCACATAAGCTGTCCTCCCTTCCACGTAGGCGTGACGCGAGCCAACGAATCCAATGATTCGTTCCAACGTTTTGGGACTGATCGCTTGCGCGGCATCGCACTTCGGCTTGGCCGCGCCCGGACGATCGCTGGCGATCTCAATCAGCAGGCCATGACAGCCAGATTCAATGGCCGCACGGCTGGCTGGCTCTACCATCGACGCAATGCCGGTGGCGTGACTGGGATCCACGATAACCGGAAGAAACGTCTCCGCTTTGACTGCCGCGATCACGTTCAGATCCAGGATGAACCGCGAGTACTCGCCCGAGGGATACGCCTTGATTCCTCTCTCGCAAAGAACAATTTGCAGATTCCCTTCCTTGGCAATGTATTCGGCTGCTCCCAGCCACTCGCAAAGACTGGCGGCCATGCCACGCTTCAGCAAGACTGGTTTGCCGTAACGCCCGACTTCAACCAGCAAGGGATAATTCTGCATATTGCGGGAGCCGATCTGAAGCATGTCGGCATACTCGCCGACTTGCTCAACCAGGCGGGTGTCCATCACTTCGGTGACCACCGGCAAACCGGTTTCGCGGCCAACCTCCTGCAGAACCTTCAGACCTTCCAGGCCAAGCCCCTGGAAGTCGTGGGGCGAGGTGCGCGGTTTGAAAGCGCCGCCGCGCAGCATGTCTCCGCCGCTGGCCTTTACGGCCCGCGCGAGCTCTAGCGTTTGCGCATGACTTTCAACCGAACAAGGTCCGGCGATAACCACCGGCCGCTCTGCGCCGAATGCCACCGAGCCGACGTTTACGATTTGTGTCCCGGTGGTTCCGTAACCCAGAGACTCGTGGGTGCGGCTCACGATCGGACATATCCGCGAGAGATCACCTGAAGCAGCAGCTCCTGCGATATTCATGTTCTTCGACCTTCTTTCGAATCACTTCCGCTGCATGGCGGGCGTCGCGATGGAATAGAGCGCCCGCCTGGGCCTTAGCCAGTTCTCTACTTCTTGCTGGCGTCAAAAATCGCCATTGCTTCCATCTCCACGAGCAGGTCCGGGCGGCATAAAATCGCCTGGATGCCAGTGGACGCCGGAAGCGGATCGAGTCCCTGCTCCTTGAAGAATTGCGTGCGAATTTCGTTGAACGCAGCGTAATCGCGCTCGATGTCGCGCAGGTAGCAAGTAGTGCGGACCACGTCCTTCCAGGTGGCGCCTTCCACCGCGAGCAACTCCGTGATGTTGCGGTAGGTGCGCAGTGTTTGAAGGCGGAAGTCGCCTTCGTGGACGGTCTGCCCGTTCTCGTCGATGCTGGCGGTTCCGGAAATCAGCAGAATGGTGACCCCCTTGATGTCCAGACGAAGTCCGCGTGAAAACGAAGATGGCTTCGGGTAGCGATACGCCTCATTCAAAACGCGCGGCGCCACAATGGCCTTCTTCTGAACCGCGCCGGCCTCTCTTTCCTTGGATGGTTCAACGACTAGCGGTGTGCTGTTCATTTAGCTTTCCTTCCTTGTGAGATTGAGTTTTGGAATCGCGAGTGCCGTGGCTCAGCCCCTTGGCCGTGGCCACCCAAATGTCGTCGCCTTGAAATGCAAGGTTCAAGATGTAGTTGTGCGCGAGGGAGGTGGGCGTTTCAACTTTCGTCACCTTTTTGTCCGGCGCGGTGATGATGATTTCGCCGTGGACGCCATCGGCAGCGGTCCTATAAGTGATCCAGGTGTTCGTTTTGAAGTTCAGATAGCTCAGGCCTTTATCCGTGCAGGCCCACACATCATCGCCGCGGGATTGCGGCGCGTTGATGAAATCAGAAGCCAGGCCGCTATCGGTGGAAAGATAGTTGTGCCATTTGTGGCCATCGTATCCGCTGAGGCCGAAATACGTCGAGGCCCACACCATTTTTGTGTCGGGGTTGTAGGCCACATTGCTGACGATGTCGTGGATCAGCCCTTGATCCTTGAAGAGCACCAGTTCCATTTCACCGTCGGGATCGGTATAGGGCTTCCAGTATCCGCCCGCGATGTCGTACTCCAGCAGACCGCCGCCCCACACGGCAAAGAAAACTTTCTTCTCGGTGACGGCGATGCCGTAGGACCACGGTTCGTGCATCGGCGCAGTGCGTTCGCTGAAGATGGACCATTCGCCGGTTTGCGTATTCAGGCGGCTGATGCCCGCGGTGGTGGCGGCCCAAACGAATTCACCCTGAATGGCCACGGCGTAGACGATGTCGTTGGCCAAACCGCTGGTCAGGTTGGTGTAATTGTGAAATTGACCGCCAGAGAGGCGGCTAAGTCCGCCGAAAGTAGAGAGCCAAACATCGCCGGTATTTTTGTCGACGGCGATGCCGGTGACGACGCGATTCGCCAGGCCGTCTTCCGTCTTGTACACCTTCTGTATTTTGCCTTTTTCGATCAGCACCAACCCATTTTCCGTGCCGGCCCACACGCGGTCGCCATCCACAACGGCCTGAAACACCTTTTCATCCGGCATGCCATTGGCGGTGGTGTAGTTTTCCCAGTGCGTGTACAGTGCCGCATTCTGGGCACGCGCCGGGATTACCAGCAGCGAAAGCATCGCGATTCCTGCCAGCCAACCTGTCGCTTTACATGCGTTCATTTGCCCTTCTTCCTCTTGCGCTTCCCTGCCCTATCGGCGCCGCATACGAATTGCGCTACAGCGTTTTCAGAAATTCGATCAGGTCGTTCAACTCCTCTTTCGACATGTCGGACGTCACGCCGTGTTTGTCATCGGGATTGTAGACGGTCCAAAGTTCCTCGAGCGAAAGCGCCTCGCCGCTGTGCAGATAAGGCGGGCGCTGGTAGACACGCTCGAGTTGCGGAACATCGAGAAGGCCCGAAGTGTCGTACTTGCCGGCCGTGCCCACATCAAAACTGGACTTTGCAGTGTAGTGGGTCGCGGCGGGATGGCAGGTGTCGCAGCTTTTCTTGTAGAACATGGCCTTGCCGCGCTCCTGCGATGAAGTGAGTTCGCCATTCGCTGCCAAATGACGGTTCGGTGGTAGCGGAATGGACTTGATGAACACCACGAGATCCGCGAGTTCTTCCTTATTGAATCCTTCCGAGTGGAAAAGAAATTTGGCGATTCGCGGGCCGCACTGCGTTTCGAGGTCGGGATTGTGGCCATTCCATTTGAAAGGCGCGGTCTCCGAGATGCCGCGCAGCGTGCGATTGGCCACGCGATCGCGGCCCAGTTGCGGGGTTTCCAGGTTCCAGGCCACGCCATCGATGTGATTGTCGGGATGGCAGGTGACGCACGCAAATTGTCCCTGAAAACAGAATCGCGCGGAGTGAAACAGTTTCTCGCCGCGCCGTAACTGCGAGGTTTCTTTGGGGCCACCGAGTTCGATCGTTCCACGAACGCGCAAATTGGGGATGTCGACAATGGTCAGGCTGTCGTCCAAACGATTCACGACATACGCTGACAAACCATTCAGCGCCATCACCACGGTGGTGGGATTCGATCCGGTGGGAATCCGCCGCTGCACGATCTCGCGGGACGAGTCGAGGCGATTGGCCAGCTGTGCTGCAGGAACTTCGCTGAGCCGCTTCTGCAGTTTCGCGGTATCAATCACGGAAACAACATCGGCTTCGGAAGAAGTGACCAGTGCCCGGCGTCCATCAGGAGTGAACGCGGCTCCGTTGGTGCCGGCATAGTAGTAGTCGATATCGTCAAGAAGGACTTGCGTCGTTTCGGAAGGCGTGCGTGATGCCGAACCGGCGGCAATCGCCGGACGAACCACGGCCATCCCGTGCGTCACAATCCAGCCGTCGGCTACCTGAACAAGGGGATTCAAGTTCTTCGGGCGCATGAACGGGATCAGCAGATAGCCGCCCTGTGCCGCGGGGGATTCCGCGATATGGCGAAGTTCCAGCACGCCGGGAATTTCAATGCGTTCAGCAACGCTTTGGCTTTTTGTGTCGATGACAACCAGTTCCGAGACGGGCGACTGATCCGGGCGCCCAAGATGGCCGAGGAGATTGGCGACGTACACGAATCGTCCATCGCGCGACAGCGTTACCTGATGCGGAGAGCGCCACGAGGCTAAACGCTTGCGCTCTGCACCACTGCGGAGTTCGATGACCGAAATGTCGTTGCTGATGCTGTTGGCGACATACAGAAATTTTCCCGCGCGGTCCGTCGTTAGACCGATCGGCCCCCACCCCGTTGCAAGAGTGCGTAGCACTTTGAAGGACGCAGCGTCAATTTCCGTGACCGTGTCGCTCCATTCGTTCGTAACGTACAACTTTTGGCCATCCGGCGAGACCGCGACATCCTTTGGCCTGTGGCCGACATTCACTCTGCGCGTGACGCGATGGGAGCTTAGATCAACGCTGAGCAGCGAATCATCATCTTCGCAAACTACGTACAGCTTGCTGCCGTCCGGAGAGATCTTGGCTTCGATCGGGCTTAGATAGTGATCCTGCATCTGCTCCGATGAAACTTTGTCCTGTGCGCGAGTGGCATGAGGATTTATGAGCAACGCTATGACAAAGCTGGCGACGATGGCCACCGGCTGGGGCATCCGGTAAATTACCCGTCTTGTGCCGCCGCAGCTCACGGTTTGCCGCCTTTGCCCGCCGCGGACTCGCCCTCTCGCGGTTCGGTGACGTGCAGGATCTGGTCAGCTTTGACGTGTTGCAGCGTTTGCAACGTGCCGCTGGGCCAACGAATCGTTAGCACCTCTACCTCAGCGTGCGAACCCAGGCCAAAGTGCGGGCGAGGATCGTGCTGCGAGAGGTAGCCAGACTGCGGGCAATTTTCGACCATTTGATGAAGATCTCCCGCCACCGCGTCGATGCGCGCACCAAACCCATCACGATTGCTTCTTGTCCCGGTCAGCTTGAGCGTTAACCAGTGATTTCGAGCACTCGCCGCAGGCGGATTGGCGTGCAACAGAATCCCTTTTCCCCCAAGCACCACAATGAAAGCATCCATCCAGCCGTCGTTGTCGTAATCCGCAAAAGCCGCTCCGCGCCCAACCTTCTTCTCTTTGAAGTACGGTCCAGCTTCCTCAGAAACATCCGTAAACGTGCCATTGCCATTGTTACGGAGCAGCAGGTCTTCCATAGGCACAAGCCAGTGCAGGCCGCCGTTCACGATGAACAAATCTTTCCACCCGTCATTGTCAAAGTCGAAAGAGGCGTCGCCCCATCCCACGTATTGGCCGGACATGTGCGCGACGCCGGACTCGGCGGTGGTGTCGGTGAAGAATTTCTCAGCGGCGGAATTGCGGAACAGACGGTGATAGCGCATGTCGGAAACAAAAATGTCGAGCGCGCCGTCGTTGTCGTAGTCAGTGAAGATCGGGCCCATAGCGGAAGGTGTGTCGCCGTTGGTGCCGTAAGCCACGTTTTGTTCCAGGGCGACGTTGGTGAACGTTCCGTCATGGTTATTGTGATAGAGGTAGCTCTCCATCTGGTCGTTCGCCACGTAAATGTCGGGCCAGCCGTCATTGTCGAAATCGCCGACGGCCACTCCCATGGCGCGGCCAACAGGATTCGCCACGCCGGCGCGTTCGGAAACGTCGGTGAAGGTTCCGTCTCCATTGTTGTGGAACAGGCGGTTGCCCTCGCCTTCATAGTCCAGCGGGCCCGCAAAAGCATCGGCGGTGTAGTACAGCCGCTTGGCGTGCGGATCAAACTTCAAATAGTTGCCGACAAAAAGGTCCAGGCGGCCATCACGATCGTAGTCGACAAACGCGGCGCCAACTCCAAAATGATTGTTCTGCACGCCGGCCTTTTCGGTTACGTCGGTGAACGTGCCATCGCCATTGTTGTGATACAGGATCGCGGAGCCCCAGTTGGTGATGTACAGATCTTCGTAGCCATCGTTGTCGTAATCACCGGCCGTGACGCCCATGGCAAAGCCTTTGCCCGGAACGCCGGCCTGTGCGGTCACGTCCGTAAATGTACCGTCGCCGTTGTTGCGGTAAAGATGATTGGTAGCTTCTTTGCCATCGGCCTTCGAATGATCTGTGACGCCGTCCAGGTATCTCCCGCTTAAAACGTAAAGGTCCAGCAGGCCGTCGTTGTTGTAGTCGAACCACACGCAGCCGGAGCCGGTGGCCTCGAGAATAGAACTGAGTTTCTGCTCGCCAAACGAATGCTGGAACTGAATGTGCGATTTTTCGGTGACATTTTCGTAGGAGGGATAGCGGTTGGCCTGGCTGGCCGCCGTGCTTGCGTGATCCGCGGGCTTTTGCGCTTGTGCCGAAACCAGACATGCGAACAAGAGTGTTGCAGCCGCGCTCGATACGAGCTGCGTAAAACGGATCAGCTTAGTTTGTTTTTGCAGAAGCATTTTCGTTTTTGTCCAGATGCGTCGGTGTATCGAATCTCTTTAGCGTCATGGGCCAACGATTTTCCGGCGCCAGCGCTTTATCGCCGTGGCAGCCGGCGCAGCCTCGCTGTTCGCCGGGACGGGCCCAAATCCAGCTTTTTTCCGCGACAATCAACTTGCCATCGGCGTCGAGAAGCTCAAACCGAACAGCCTGGTTCGCGGGCACTTCCACGTAGAAGGAACCATCCTTTTCGACCGGCGCCTGACCCAAAATGAGTTCCTGATCCTCTCCAGAGCGGTGCGTGATCACACGAACCTGTGCAATTGCAGACGCGACGCGGCCGTTCGGCGCATCCGCCGAAGAGTAGCTGTCCAGGGAAATGAAGTAGCCGAACTTCGAATCGAGCTTCAGTGTGCTCCAGAACTTCTTGGGCACAGCATGCGCGGCGAGCGCGACAGCCTGAATACTCGAGAGATGCGCATCGCCATAAATGACCGGACCAAGCACCTGTTTCTGCAAATCGAAGGAATACAGCGCAAAGTTTCGGGTCGCGCCGGAATTTTGGTTTTGGCGCCGGGAAACGATCAGCTGGTTCTGAAAATAGGGTCGCGGCGAAAGATAGCCGGCTCCCGAGGACTCGATCTTGTTCTCCCCAAGAGCGCCGCGTTGAATTTCGGTCAGTTCACCGCCACTCTCCGAAGGATGAACCGCCGTGCTGATATAGATGATGGAGCCATCCTCTAATTCCTGCGCGTCTTCGCGTACGATTGATGGTTGGTGCTCCCAGCGGAAGGAATCCATCGCCGCGCCGTCAGGCCGCAAGGTATAGAACAAACGTGGCGCTGAACCCTGCTGGGCGGATGACAAAGGCCACGAAGCGGACGCCAGAACGCGGCCGTCGCGGAGTACCGTTTCGAACCACCAATCTCCCGGCGAGAACGTAATCGGGTGAACGTTGGATCCGTCACTATTCGCTACAGCCAGGCGGGACGCCAGGCTGCCGTCTTTTTGTTCAAGCACGGTGAACACAATTTCGTCGCCAGGCAAATACCCCGGACGCAGGCAATCTTCAGCACACCGAGTGACCTGTCGCTGGTTCGACCCGTCAGCGTTCATCTCCCAAACTTGCCATTTGTCCCCGCGCGCCTTTTGTCCGGAGAAAAGGATTCTGGCGGCGTTGAAATCTACCTGCGGGTCAGCCGCCGCGAAGAGCTCCGGCGTTAGGTCCTGCGGAACGGCATGATTCGTTTGCGCGTGCAGACGAACGATGCGGCTGCCTTCGGGGAACCTCTGGGCGCCGCCGCGGTCAGAGTAGGCAGCAGCTTGCACAAAAATAATGTCCGGCCGCGAGGCTTTCGCGACACTCGACCCGGAGGCGGTGGAAGATGGCTTGGTGTCGGAAGCAAATGCAACCGCGCAGATGGTCAGAAGAATTGCCGCGGTAACTCGAACGTGAACAAGGACATTTTGTTGGCCCGCTTGCACAGTTGTCGACCCGGTTCGGCCTGAAGTTGGCCGATCTTCTTTGCAGCGTCTGCTGGAAAGAGAACAAAGACGCCACCCTCGACTTTTGGTGTTCGCCCCAAATGGTGTGGCGTGTTTTCTGTTACTTCTCGCTTGTTACAACCAATAAAACCCAAAAGACAGGGTGGAACAATAGTGCAAATCAATTACGTAGCAGTGTAGTGATGCACGTCACGCGGGTATGTGACGTAGCGCACGGTTTCCCCCTTCCCCTCCCTCCCAAATCCTTTTTCTCTAATTGTTAACATCTTGTGATTTGCGTCACAGCTCTCTGTGTCTCGAGTAGTGGTGTCTTTCACCTCCGGTCGTCTACCTTGTATCTGGAGTTGTGCGTTCTCCAACTAGGAGTTCCTATGGACACTCTCCCGCCAGGCACACTCGCATCCGAAGAACGCGTTTTCATCGATAAGGAAGTCAACAGCCACCGTGGCAGGCCCGGCGCCCTGCTGAGCGTCCTGGAAGCGGTTCAGCAGCGCCATCCGCAGAATTATCTGCCGATGGAAACGCTGCGCTACATTGCCACCAAAACGGCGACGAATCCCTCGCGTATCTACGGCGTTGTGACGTTTTACGCCTTGTTCAATCTGCAGCCACAGGGCGAAAACACGATTTGCATTTGCCGAGGGACGGCCTGTCACACGCGTGGATCGCGGGGCCTGCTGCAGAGCGTCCAATTGGACCTGGGACTGTCCATGGATGAGGATAGCGGGGCCAATGATGGCAACACCGCCGACAAGATGGTGCTGACCACCGCGGACAACAAGTTTACGGTGCGCACGGTGGCTTGTTTCGGGCAATGCGCGCTGGCCCCGGTTGTGGAAGTGAACCATCGCATCTGCGGGCACGTTTCGGAACGCACTCTGCAACGCGAGATCCAGACAATTCGGTCGGGAGAATAACTATGCCTCGAATCCTAGATATAGGGGCGTTCAATGCAGTGCGCGAGGCGGGACTGGCCAAACTGACGCCTTCCGTCCCGCGCGTGGCGATTGGCATGGGGACGTGCGGGCGGGGCAACGGCGCCGAAGGACTGTACCAGGCCTTTGCCGAAGCGGTGGAACGCAGCGGCATGAACGTGGTGCTGGCGCAAGTGGGTTGCTTCGGAGCGTGCTACCAGGAACCGCTGGTGAACGTTCGGGTGCCCGGAAGCCCGCTACTGATGCTGAAGCGAGTGCAAGCGAACGACGCGAGCCGCATTCTTCACGACATGCACAGCGGCAGAATCAATCCGGAATTGATTTTTTGCAAAATTGAAGAGTGGGACCACATCACCGGCCGGCTGAAATACGGGCAGGGATATCCGCAAGTTCCGGCGTGGGACGATAAACCCTTTTTCAAGGGGCAAAAGAAGATCGTGCTGCGCAACTGCGGCATCATCAATCCCGACGACATTGAAGAATACATCGCCGTGGGCGGGTACCAGGCGCTCTATAAGGTGCTGATCGATGGGCGTCCGGAAAATGTAATCGAGCAGATCAAAGCGTCGAAGCTGCGCGGACGCGGCGGCGCCGGCTACCTTACCGGCAACAAGTGGGAATTTCTGGCCAAGGCCAAAACAGAACCAAAGTACATCATCTGCAACGCCGACGAAGGCGATCCCGGCGCGTACATGAACCGCAACGAGATCGAAAGCGATCCGCACTCGCTTCTGGAAGGAATGATCATCGGCGGTTACGTGATGGGCGCGACGGAGGGAATCATTTACGTACGCGCAGAGTACCCCTTGGCGGTGCACCGGCTGAATCGCGCTATCGAACAAGCCAGAGAATACGGCATGCTCGGCGAAAACATCCTGGGGCGGGGATTCAAGTTCGACATCGCGCTGGTGGAAGGGGCTGGCGCGTTTGTCTGCGGCGAAGAGACGGCGCTGATTGCCTCCCTGGAAGGCGAGGCGGGACGGCCCCGGCCAAGGCCGCCGTTCCCTGCGCAGAAGGGTCTGTGGGGCAAACCGACGAACATCAACAACGTGGAGACCTGGTACAACATCGCGCCCATCGTGATGCGCGGCCCTGCCTGGTTCACGGAAACGGGCAGCCCGAAGAGTGCCGGCACCAAAGTATTTTCGCTGGTTGGTAAAGTGAAGAGCACCGGCTTGGTGGAAATGCCGCTGGGCACATCCTTGAAAACCTTCGTATACGACATCGGCGAAGGTGCGGCAGGCGGGCGCACCGTGAAAGCAGTGCAAACCGGCGGTCCTTCCGGAGGATGCATCCCGCACGAGATGTTCGACACCCCAGTGGACTACGAAAACCTGGCGCAGCTTGGCTCCATCATGGGTTCGGGCGGCATGGTGGTGATGGATGAAGACAACTGCATGGTGGATGTTGCCCGTTACTTCATCGAATTCACCCATTCCGAATCGTGCGGCAAGTGCATTCCGTGCCGCGTGGGACTGAACAAGTGCCTGCGAATCCTGAATCGCGTGACCGAAGGAGCCGGCAGGACGCAGCACCTGGAATTACTGGATGAATTGGGCCGCTATATCCGCGAGTGCTCGCTGTGCGGACTGGGGCAGACTGCCCCCAATCCTGTACTGACCACGCTGCGACATTTCCGGAATGAATTTGAGGACCATATCCTTGCGCACCGCTGCCCGGCAGGAGTGTGCGAAGAATTGGCGCTGTCTCCTTGCGAGAACAGTTGTCCGCTGCACATGAACATTCCGCGATACCTGCAGCTTTACAAAGAAGGCCGGCTGCAAGAGGCGTTCCTGTCCGTGATTATGGATAATCCCCTGCCCTCTTCCACCGGTCGCGTGTGCCAGCATCCGTGCGACAGCCGCTGCCGCCGCCAGGCGCTTGACCAGGCCGTGAACATGCGCGAAGTACACCGCTACATTGCCGATACCATTTTTGAATCCGAGAATTACGAAGAGATGGTGCAGACAATCCTGGCGCGGAAGCTCGAGCCAACCGGCAGAAAAGTGGCCATTGTCGGCGCTGGTCCTGCCGGACTCACGGCGGCGTTTTACCTGGCCATGCTGGGCCACGACGTCACCGTCTACGACGGCAAATCAGAAGCGGGAGGCATGCTGCGATTTGCGCTTCCGGAATACCGGCTACCGAAAGGTAGTCTGCGGCGTGAGATTGAGCTGATTGAACGCCTCGGCGTGAAATTCATCCTGAACACACGCGTGGGCTTCGACCTTCCATTGAACGAGCTGGATGATCGTTTCGACATGATCTTCCTGGCCATCGGAACCTGGAAGGAATCGTGGGTCTACCAACCCGGAACGGAGTTGGCAGGCGTATATCCCGCGTTGAACTTCCTGGAAGCCGTGGCTAGCGGCGAAGACGTACCCATCGGCCGGAAAGTGGTGATCATCGGTGGCGGTAACGCAGCCATCGACTCCGCACGCACCGCGCTTCGCAAAGGATCGGAAGTCACCGTGTATTACCGTCGCGAGCGCAAGGATATGCCGGCGATTGAAGAAGAGACCGAAGCGGCGCGGGAAGAAGGGGCGAAGTTTGTCTTCCTGGCCGCTCCACATCGTGTGATTGGCGACAACAAGGGCCACGTCAAAGGAATTGAAATCGTGAAGACCCGGCTGGGCGAGTACGACACATCCGGCCGCAGAAAGCCGGTGCTGACCGACGAGATCCAGCGGATCGAGTGCACCTCGGTGATCTTCGCCATCGGCGAAAGCGTCGACATGGATTTCGTGCGCGCGTCGGGGCTGACCATGAAAGAGAGTGGCACCATCGACGTGAACCGCTACTCGCTGGAAACCAGCCGTGCGCGTTTCTACGCCGGCGGAGACCTGGTGACCGGGGCGTCAAATGTTTCCAACGCGATGGCTTCCGGTAAGCAGGCAGCCCGCAGCATCGACCGGCAACTCATGGAGACGGACCGCTGGAGCAGCTTGTTTCCGGAAATTGTCTACAGTGACCAGCCACCCTCTGAGCCCAGCCCGCACCGTCGCCACACCGGACTGGTGATTGCCGCCGGCCAGCGCGCGCACACCTACGAGGAGGTCGTCACCGGGCTGACCCAGGACGATGCGCATGACGAAGCGTGCCGCTGCTTGCGATGCGACGTCAAGACAGTGAACGTGAGCTGAGAAGGAGCGAGCCTTGACAGCGAAAAAGTTATCTATACGAATTGACGGACAATTGATCAGCGCTCTGGAAGGGCAGACCATTCTGGACGCGGCCATCGCCAACGGCAAATCCATACCAACTCTGTGCGCATTTGCCGGGCTCAGTCCGGTGGGGGCTTGCCGGATTTGCCTGGTGGAGGTTTCGGGCAGCGACCGCTTGTTCCCCGCCTGCACCACTCCGATCCAGGATGGCATGTCGGTTACGACGAATTCGCCGAAGCTGACGCGCTACCGCCGCATGTCCGTGGAGCTGCTGCTGATCGAACGCAATCACGTTTGCGCGGTGTGCGTCTCGAACGGGCACTGCGAGCTTCAGTCCATGGCCACGGCGATGGGCATCGACACCGTCGGTTTCGCTTACAACTACCCGCACTTGCGCGTAGATCAATCTCATCCGCGGTACGTGCTGGACCACAACCGCTGCATTCTCTGTACTCGCTGCGTCCGTGTCTGCGCGGAGTTGGAAGGCGCGCACGTGTGGGAACTGGTTTCGCGCGGAATTCACGCTCACATCGTCAGCGACATGAATGAACCGTGGGGCAAGTCAACGAACTGCACCAATTGCGGCAAATGCGTGCAGGTCTGCCCGACCGGAGCCTTGGCGGAAAAGGGCTGGGCCGTGGAGCAAATGGTGAAGAATCCCGGCGTGGTTACTTCTCTGGTGGAAAAGAGAGGGGTGACGGTATGAAAAAAGTGAAAGTGGCAACCGTATGGCTGGATGGATGTTCGGGCTGCCACATGTCGCTGCTGGATATGGATGCGGCCGTCATTCCACTCGGGCGAAAGATCGATCTGGTCTATGGACCCTTGGTGGACGCGCAGGAATTCCCCGAAGGGGTGGACGTTACGCTGGTCGAGGGCGCGGTCAGTTCGCAGGATGACTTGGACAAGCTGCAGAAGATTCGGCAGCGTACCCAGGTGCTGATTTCGCTGGGAGATTGCGCAGTCACAGGAAACGTTCCGGCAATGCGAAACTTTCTGCCCACCAACAAGCTGCTGCAGCAGGTGTACGTGGAAGGGTCGGACGAAAACAAGGTAATCCCCAAGGACGGAGTTCCCACGCTGTTGAAGCACGCTCGCCCGTTACGCGAATACGTCAAAGTGGATTATTTCCTTCCCGGCTGCCCGCCGCCCTCGAAGGCCATTCTGAACGCCATCACCGATCTGTTGGAAGGGCGAAAGCCAGCGGCAAATCCGAACGTGAAATTCGGATAAGGAGCTTGCGATGAAGCGCATCACAATCGAGCCCGTGACACGCATCGAAGGCCACGCGAAGATCACCATTCAACTGGACGACCAGGGACGCGTGGCGGGAACGGAATTTCATGTCACCCAGGTGCGCGGATTCGAGAAGTTCACCGAAGGCCGCCCGTTCTACGAGATGCCCGGGATTACGGCGCGCATCTGCGGAATCTGCCCAATCAGCCATTTGCTGGCGTCATCGAAGGCCTGCGACGCCATCATGGCCGTGCGCGTACCGCCAGCCGCCAAGAAATTACGCGAATTGGTGCATTTTGCCCAGATCGTGCAATCGCATGCCCTCAGTTTCTTCTACCTGTCGGCGCCGGATTTCCTTCTCGGTATGGACTCAGATCCTGCCGCCCGAAACGTTCTTGGCGTGATTGCAAGCCACCCGGAATTGGCGCGCGACGGAATCGACCTGCGGAAATTCGGACTGCAAGTGGTGGAAGGCTTGGCGCAAGAACGAGTGCATCCCGCATGGATCGTGCCCGGAGGCGTAGCCACGCCGCTGGCGGCACACACTCGAGAACATATTCTTGCTGAGCTTCCTAAGGCCCAAGCGATTGCCGAGCACACTATTCAGTTTTTCAAAGGTGCGCTGGACAATTACAAGGAAGAGATTGAGTTCTTTGGCTCCTTCCCCAGCATGTACGAAGGCCTGGTGGACGCGAAAGGCAGGCTGCAACTGTACGACGGCAACCTGCGCTTCCGCAAAGCTAGCGGCGAAATTGCTGAGGATCAGATTGAGCCCGACGCCTACCGAGAATGGATTGGCGAGGCCAGCCTGCGCGACTCATACCTGAAAGCGCCTTATTTTAAGCCGCAGGGATTCCCTGCTGGTGTCTACCGCGTGGGCCCGCTGGGGCGTCTGAATACCGCCGATAGTTGTGGGACGCCCAGGGCCGATCAGGAGCTAAAGGAATTTCGCCAACGATTCGGGACCGTCGCGCACAGCGCATTCCTGTATCACTACGCGCGGCTGATTGAAGTGATTTATGCGCTGGAACGTATGGAAACGCTGCTGGACGATCCGAAGATTCTGGAGACACATGTGCGCGCGGTCGCCGGCGTAAACGTGAACGAAGGCGTGGGGATCATCGAAGCGCCGCGAGGTACGCTGATTCATCACTACAAAGTGGATGAAAATGGCGCCATCACCTGGGCCAACCTGATCGTGGCGACGGGCCACAACAATTTGGCGATTGGCAAAAGCGTGCAGCAAGTCAGCGAGCATTTCATCGACGGGAACAAGCTCAGTGAAGGGATGATTAACCGTGTGTCCGCAGTGGTGCGGGCCTACGACCCGTGCTTGAGCTGCTCGACGCATGCCAACGGTTTGCTAGCCATGAACATCCGCCTGATTGATTGTGAAGGCAAGCTGCTGGACGAACTGCACACCGACTAAACGCACTACCCCGAAGACGCCGCGGATTCCCGAACCACTCCCGCATCTCCGCGTTCGCGTGCCACATACTGGTCGTAAATCCACTTGTACGTCTGTTCCAGCCCCATGCGCAGCGGCGTGCTTGGCTCCCAATGCAGATATTTCTGAAGCAAAGTGTTATCGCTGTTGCGTCCATTCACGCCCTTCGGCGCGCTGAGGTCGTAGGTCCGGTTTAGCTTGATTCCGGCTATCTCTTCCGCCATGTCCACCAGTTGATTGATGGTCACGGCTTCGCTTGAGCCCAGATTGATGGGCTCCAAAATATCCGAGTCCATGATCAGATTCACACCCTTGATGCAATCGTCGATGTACATGAAGCTGCGGGTCTGCGTGCCGCTTCCCCAGATCTCGATTTCGTGCTTACCGGACAGTTTTGCTTCAATCACTTTTCGGCAGATCGCCGCAGGCGCCTTCTCGCGGCCGCCGTACCAGGTGCCCCAGGGTCCGTAAACATTGTGGAACCGCGCCACCCGTGTGGTCAGGCCATAATCTTCGCGGAAATGGCGGCACATGCGCTCGGAAAAAAGTTTTTCCCAGCCATAACCGTCTTCGGCCAGCGCGGGATAGGCGTCTTCCTCTTTCAACGAGGGGGCTTCAAACGTTTTCTGCTTATCGGCATTGTAGACGCACGCGGAAGAAGAATAGAAATAGCGCTGCACACCGAATTTCTGTGCGGCCTGCAGCATGTGCGTATTGATTAGAACGGAGAGCATGCACAGGGCCTTGTTGTGTTCGATGAATCCCATGCCACCCATGTTCGCCGCAAAATTGTAGATGGCTGCAGCGCCATCGGCGGCAAGCTCACAGTTGTGGAGCAGGTTCAGGTCGAGGGAGTGGTTCTCGACGTCGTCGAACCGCTGGTACCAATCGTCCTGTGGTTTGATGTCGATCGCTCGAATGCGCTTGTGGCCCGTCCGGCGAAGATGCGACACCATCGCCCCGCCAATGAATCCACCCGCTCCAGTTACCGTGACTAAATCCGACGTTCTGTGATGCATGGCGCTTCCCCTTGTTTATCTACAACGCTACTGTACCACACAGTGACCCTATAGCGGGGACCAGGTCAGGCAGCCTGTGCCTCCTATGATTCTATCCCGGCGACCCAAACCGGCAACTACGGTAGTTACGTCATTATTGCAGCTCGATAAGTGCCAGGCCTTGTGATTGCAGCGTTAGGTACAATGCGCCGTCTTTAAGCGCACGGGTCGTAGATGCCGGAAGCGCCGCAGCTTTGCGAAGCTCTTGAAGTTGCGCCTGTGTAGGGTATTGCGGCCGGCCCATCTTTTCATAGGCGGGCAGCGGTGATCCGTGGTCGCGGTCGACAACCGTAATGGTCGCCACGTGTTTTCCTTTCAGGTTGCTGAAATGCAGCACGAAATCCTTCGCCGAACCGCTCTCGTCTGGAGGAAAAATATTCCAGAGCGCCACGATCAAAGGGCCATTCGCCTTGCGCGTCACCAGCACGGAATCATCCTTAGCTTCCAGCCGCGCATCGCCCAAACGGTGGAGTAGCGCGAAAGCGTTGAACGCCGGCTTCGGGATGTTCCCGGCCGCAAAAAGTCCGAATCCGCCGTAAAAGGGCTGTTTCACCACGCCCTGCTCCTCGAACACATCAGAAAATGTCCAGTAGCTCATGATGTTCACCAGTCCGTCGCACTGCCGAATCGTGTCCGCCATCCACGGCCCCATGTACGCGGTGTCCGTCACGGCAGGCTCGCTGGCATAACTGGCGTTGAATTCGCTCCAGATCAGCGGAATCCCGGGCTTCGCGGAGGATTGGATCTGGTCGTGGACTTTCTTTACCGCGCGACAAACCATGCGGTCGCGGGGAATACTTTCGTTGGTGCCGAACACATCTTTGGAGGAATCGTTGCCGTAAACATGAGTGGAAACGAAATCGAGCGGAACGTTTTCCGTTGTAGCGTGGGCGATCATGCGATCTACCCAAGCCGCTTGCGCCGTGGAGGGTCCACCAACGCGCAACCTGGCGCTTACTTTTTTCAAAGCGCGCACGGTGTGGTCATACAACTGAAAGTAGGTGGCTTCCTTCGGATCCCCTGCCCAGAAGTCGATATTGGGTTCGTTCCAAACTTCGAAATACCATTTGGCAACCTCGTCTTCGCCGTATCGGTCCACCAGATGGTGCGCAAATTGCTCGATCAGCGCATCCCATTTGGCGTAATCCTTCGGCGGCGCCACGTTCTCTTTGTACCAAAACGGGTGAAGCGCGTTGGGATCCGAGGTGAGTTTCTTGGGCATGAAACTCACCTCGACGAACGGTTTCACGCCATTCGCAAGCAGTCCATCGTAAATCTGGTCGACATACGAAAAATTATAGATGGCGTGGCCGTTGGCGTCCTCATCATAAACACCCACTTCATCATGGAAGATGGCGTGAAAACGCACATACTGGAAATCCGTGATGCGTTTCGTTTCGCGCAGATCGGCGCGATAACTTTCCCGCAGACCCAAAATTGCTCGGCCGGAACCGAACATTTGTTCCCAGAAATGCGGAAACGGATGCGAGGGAGCGCCGGCATCGATTTCGATTGCGTCAGGGGAATGAGGCGCCTGCGCCCTTGCAGCAGTGCTGAGCATTCCAAACGCGAATAAAGAAACAACAATTACAAAAAAAAATATTCTTAGATGAGAACGAGACATGGTGCGGCTCTCCGCTGGAAACGACCGATTGATTTTTTGTTCTATTGTCACTACGCCAGCCAGTCTAGCAGAGGCGGCAGGTGTTCCACTGATAATTCATCCCACTTTCGGTAAGCAGGCATCGGCGCTCACTGGATGGGAAGAAGAAGTCGAGCCTTGCAACCCCGGCGGTCCGTTCTGTTTTCCAGCGTCAAGGAGCCGCCATGCGCCTCAGCAATCTGCCTGCTGAGGACGAGACCGATTCCCGAGCCACCGGGCTTGGTGGTAAAAAACGGAACGAAAAGGTTGGTCGTGTTTGAAAGTCCGGGCCCCTCATCCAAGATTTGCAATTCCAGATTCGACGCGGTGCGGTACCACTCGATGCGCACTTTGCCTTTGGTTTCTGAAGCGGCATCCGCCGCGTTGCGGATCAAGTTGATCAGCAACTGTTCGAGCTGATCGCGGTCGGCCTGAATCGTTGCAACCGGCCCGCCGCCAAGTTCCAAAGCTACCCGGCGTTCCAACGCAGCCACGCGACGCACCAACTCGCCGAACTCAACCGAAGCCAGCGACGGCTGCGGCAAGCGGGCCAGTTGCGTGTACGCCGACATGAATCGTCCCAAGGCTTCCGTGCGCGAGCGGATGATGGCCAGCCCTTGTCGCAGATCATCGAATATCGAGCCGTCCTGTTCCGTGCTCTGGTCGCGCGCATTTTCAGCGCGTTGCAGCCCAGTTTCCAGGCTCTGCGCAACCGACTGGATGGGAGCCAGAGAGTTGTTCAGTTCGTGGCCAAGCACGCGAATCAGGCGCTGCCAGGCCTGGCGTTCCTCTTCGCGAAGAGCGCGACTCAAGTCCGTTAGTACGACAAGGTGGTGAGGCGAGCCACCCTGGTGGAAGGATCCGCGGCGCATGCCCCATCGTCCTGTGCCACCGGGAAAACTCAATTCCATGGTGCGGGCCGGTTCGCCTTCCAGGCATACGGCCAGGCCCAGGTCGGAAGCGGAAAGGCCAAGGGTGCGCTCCGCGGGACGCGACAGCAGGCGTTCCCCGGCGCGGTTGACGAGTTTCAATTCGTTCTGGTTGTTAAACGTGAACACCGCTACATCGATTTCTTCCATCGCGGTTCGCAGCAGCGCGGTGGCTTCCAGTGCGCCCAGCCGCTGCTCGCGCAACGTCTCGCTGAGGGTGTTGACTTCGATCATCACTTCGCCCATGGCATCGTCCATGCGCGCGCCGCGACCACGCAACGAGAAATCTTCTTCGCGCATGGCGGCAAGCAAATTGGCCAGCGTTTGCAGGGAAAAGATGACGCGGTGCTGCAGGGAAATGGCAAAGCCCAGCCACAATCCGAAGAGCAGCAGGGTCACTGTCCACGCGGTTTGCGAACTGTATGGACCGAACCACAGCAGGCCCAGCGCTACCAATGTGCCTGGAAGTCCGGTTGCGATCGCTAGTAGCTGAATTCGCCGTTCGTATGTAAGCGGTTTCATTCCAAACCGAATTTTTCGAGTCGGCGGTACAGCGCACTCCTGCTGAGTCCTAGCGCATTGGCAGCCTGGCTGACGTTCCCGCCGTGCCTGGCCAGCATACGCTGGATCAGATGTTTTTCAACTTCTTCGAGGTTCATCTCCTCCAGCCGAGGGGTGCCGCTGGGATGCGTGGCGCGCAAACCCAGATCGATGCTGCGAATCAGCGGGCTGGCCGAAAGCAGCACGGCGCGTTCGATGGCGTGATCCAGCTCGCGCACATTTCCCGGCCACGGGTGCTCGCGAAGAGATTGCATCGCGGCGGGATCGAAGCCGGAGATCTTCTTGCGATAGCGTTCGGTATAGACGCGCAAGAAGTGATGAGCCAGCAACTCGATATCGCGCTGGCGGTCGCGCAAATTCGGCAGACGGATTTCGATGGTGTTCAGCCGAAACAGCAAATCTTCGCGAAATCGGCCGGCGGCAACCTCTGCGCCCACATCCACGTTGGTGGCGGCAAGCACGCGCACGTTGACGCGGCGGGTGTGCGACGACCCGACCCGCTCGAATTCCCCCGTTTCCAGCACGCGCAGCAGCTTGGACTGAAGATTCAGAGGCACGTTCGCGATTTCATCCAGGAATAACGTGCCGCCGTCGGCGAATTCGAAGCGCCCGATACGATCCGTGCGCGCATCCGTAAACGCGCCTTTCATGTGGCCGAACAGTTCGCTCTCAAATACACCTTCCGACAAGCCCCCGGCGTTGACGGTGACCATGGGACGGCTGGCGCGTTCCGACAATGCGTGCAGTGTCCGCGCAACCACTTCTTTGCCCGTGCCGTGCTCTCCGGTGATCAGAACGTTGGCATCAGACGGCCCGATGCGCGCAATCAGATTCAGAACCGGCTGCATGGATTCCGATTCCGCGATCAGTGTGGGGCGCGACTCGACGCTCAGCAGCCGGTTCTCTGCCTCCAAACGCGTAGCCCGGCGCAAAGCCTGCCGCAAATCGATCTGCGTCCGCAAAATGCTCAGCAGCCGCGCGTTCTCCCAGGGCTTCTGCAGAAAATCTCGCGCGCCCAGACGCATGGCTTCGACCGCCAGTTCCAGGCTGCTCCATGCGGTCATCACAATTACTGGAAGCGTGCTGTCCACCTTCTGAATGGCGGTGAGCAGATCCAATCCTTCCCTGCCCGAAGTGGTGTCGCGCGTGTAGTTCAGGTCCATCAAAACGGCGTCGAATTCTCGCGCTTCGATGGCTACCAGCGCTTCCGCGGGAGACGCGGCCGCGTAGGTTTCGTAGCCTTCGTTCTTCAACAGCAGACGCAAGGATTCGCGAATGTCTTGTTGGTCGTCGGCTAAAAGAATGCGATGGCGATGTGCGGTGTCAATTTTCATAGAGATCGGAGGTTGTGGATAGTTTACCGTGCTTTCCACGGGAGCAGGCCAGGTTTGCAGTGAGCTTCGCCGCTTGACCAGGGTGCCGTCGACCATGCGCGCTGGGATACCAAATCTATTCGTACCTCAGCGCGACCATTGGATCAACCTTCGTCGCGCGCCGCGCCGGAAAGTAACAAGCCAGAAACGCGACAGCCAGCAGAAAAATCGCAGCTCCCGCCATGATGCGCCAATCGCCAGGTTGCACGCCAAACAGCGCGCCAGCGATGGCTCGACCGAGGACAAAGGCCCCCGCGATCCCGATCGCCGTGCCCACAGCGGCCAAACGCGTTCCTTCGCGCAGAACCATGCCGAGCACAGAGCTGGCATCCGCGCCCAGAGCCATGCGGATTCCCATCTCGTGCGTCCGTTGCGAAACGGAAAACGCGATCAGGCCATAAATGCCGACAGAAGCAAGCGCCAACGCGAGCACGGCAAAAACTCCTACAACCGTCATCATGAAACGCTGCGTCGCCAGCGAACGCGAAAGGATTTGCTCCATGGAAAGCAGCTGACCCACGGGAACACTGGAATCGGTTGCGCGAATCGTTTTGTCGATGGTCGCGGCCAGAGCAAGCGGGTCCCCGGAGGTGCGCACCAGGACATGTGTTGCAAACCACACGTCATAGCCAAGGATCAGACTGAACTTCGTCTGTGCGCTGGGCAGAAAGATCGTCGGCGGCACGGAGTCGCCGACAAACGGTTTGACGTTGGCAACAACGCCCACCACACGGCGCGCCGCATCGCCACCCTCCAACCTTACGGTCGAAGTGAAGGGATCTCTGCCCTTGAGGACCTTTTGCACAAAGGCTTCGTTCACAATCGCCACGGGCTCCGAGCTTTCGCCGTCGAAAGGTGCAAAGTCGCGCCCATCCCGCACCGCCACGCCCAGGGTTCGAAAGTATTCCGGCGTGACCACGCGAAAATCTGTCGATTCCGACGTCGCGCCATTCACGGACGCGGTGGCATTTCCGCCTCGTTCCAAGGGCTGGCCGGACGAGACGATTGCCGCGTGTTGCACGCCAGGCAGCTGTTTCAAGCGCGATGTCAGTTCGTTGTAATAAGAGGTGAGCTCGGCGGTGGAATGAATCCGCGTTCCCGTTAGCCAAATTTCCGCCGAAAGCAAGTGGTTCGTCTGGAACCCCGGATTCACCTGCAACAGATTCAGAAACGATTGGCCAAACAGAGCGGCTCCAATCAGCAACATAAGCGAAAGCGCGAATTCCGAAACGACCAGCGCTTCGCGGAATCGCCCGCCACGACGGCTCCCCGAACTCTGCGCGGCGTTTTCCTTCAGCATGGTGCTGACGTCGGTTTTTGACGCTTGAAGCGCGGGGACTATGCCGGCTAGCGCCCCTGAAATGATGGTGATGACCAGCGCGAACAGAAACGCCCATCCATCGATGCGAATCTCCGTGGCGCGTGGCAATTGAACGGGAGCGAATCGCACCAAACCCGCCGTGACAATTTGTGCGACGAACAGTCCCGCGACACCTCCAACAGCCGCGAGCAGCAAACTCTCGGAGAGGAATTGGCGGACGAGAGTACCGCGATTCGCGCCGAGCGCGGAACGCAAAGCCACCTCTTTGGTGCGGCCGGAGGCTCGCGCAAGCAATAGATTGGAAATATTGGCGCAGGCGATGAGAAGAACGAACGAGACGGCGCCCAACAAAATCCACAGATAAGTGCTGACGTCCTCCGCGAGCACACTTTGTACCGAGCTGAGCCCGAGGACCTGCTTGCGACCTTCGCCGTCGAACCGGTCCTTTTGAAACGAAGGGGTAAGCGCATCCAGCTGCGCCACCACTTGTTGCATCGTAAAGCCCGGCTTCACCCGCGCAACGACTTCAAGATTCTCGCCAGAGCCAACAGAATCGGCCACCGGGGCAAGCGTGGTCCACAGATCGATCCGCTGCAAATCACCGAAAGCCGGAGGAACCAGGTCTAACTGCACCTCGGCGGCTGGCGGGGGCATCACGCCGATCACCCGGTAAGCGCCGTCGTTAAGATGAATACTCTTGCCCAATACTGACGGGTCGCTGCCGAACTGTTGCGCCCATAGCGTGTGGCTGAGAACAACTACGCGGGCGGACGGGTCGCGATCCTCTTCCGCGCTGAAATCGCGTCCCAACAACGGATGGACACCCAACGCCGAAAAATAGTCCGACGAAACGTGAAGCGCGCTGACGCGTTGCGTTCCGCTGTCGGAGGTAAGATTCAAGCCAACATGCGTGAAGGCAGCGATAGCCGCCGGCCATTCGCTGTGCTCCTGCACGTAACGGAATTGCGGATATGTGAACGAATCGCCGCTTAATTCGCCTTGGTATTTCCGAACCACCTCAACCACTTGGTGAGCTTTAGGAACGGCCAGCGGGCGGATCAAAACGCCGTAGATTACGCTAAACGTAGCGGTGCTTGCGCCGATTCCCAGCGCCAGCGTCAGCACGGCAACGAACGTGAAGGCCGGGCTCTGCCACAGGAAACGAACCGCGGATCGCAAGTCTCGCAATACGGTTGTCATCGCCACTTCCTATTCGTAGCGCAGCGCGACGAGAGGATCGACGCGCGTGGCGCGATACGCGGGAATCAAACACGCTAGTAGCGCAACACCGAGCAGTAGCAACAGCACCGCGCCGAAAGTGACGGGATCGCTTGGGCTGACTCCCACCAACAGGCTTGCAATTGCGCGCGCGCCAGCGAACGAGATCAGCAATCCGACGGCAACGCCGACAGCAATCATCACCAGGCTGCGGGACAATACCATTTTCAAAACGTCCCTGCGCTCGGCGCCTAAGGCCATGCGAATGCCGATCTCATGAGTACGCTGTGCGGCGGCGTAAGAGACAACGCTGTAGACGCCCACGACCGCCAGCACCAGTCCGAGCAGGCCCATGGTGCCGCTCAATTGCGCGCCCAATCGGAAGAACATATATCCGTTGAGACCCTGCAGGTCCTGATTCATGGTTTTCACGGTAACGGGAAGTCCTGGCGCAAGTTCGCGAATGGTATTCGCGATCTGCAGTTCGAGGTTCTCCGGAGGCACGGAAGTGCGCACCTGAATATTCCGCAGGGATATGTATTCCTGGCTCAAAGGCACGTAAAAGAAGGGCATGGGATCTTCGACAATCCCCTTGTACTTGGCATCTTGTACGATGCCAATCACCTCGACGTCGGTGAACTTGTGATCTCTATCCTTACTCTTGAATCTCCGGCCGAGCGCGTCTTCGTTTGGCCAGAACTTTTTCGCCATGGTCTCATTAATGATCGCCACGTGCGGATCATTTTCATTGTCGGCGTCGGTGAACAGGCGCCCGCGCTTCAAAGGAATCCGCATCGTTTCGAAATAGCTCGGAGTCACCATGTTGTCAGGAACGCTGGGTGGCACCTGCCCGGGTTCCAGCGGATGGTCCACGGGAATCACCTGGTCGGAAGCGCTGATCAGTCCCATGGGAATGGAAAACGCCTGGGTGACGGATACAACGCCAGGCAGCGCGCGAATACGCTCTTCCGCACTGCGATAAAATTCCTTACCCTGAGGGTCCTGGTAACCGATTTCGTGAATGTCCATGGAGACGTTAATGATGTGGTCGGGATCAAAGCCCAGGTAGAGTCTCTCCGCCTTGCCAAGGCTTCGCACAAACAATCCCGCCACCACAAGAAGCAGCAACGAACCCGCTAGTTGCGCCACCACCAGCGTGCTGCGCATGAAATTCCGTTTCCGTCCTTCGGACGCGCCGCGGCCGCCTTCGCGCAACACGCTGTTCACGTCTGTCTTCGTCAAAGGCAGCGCCGGCACCACGCCGACGACCAGGGCCGCGAGCAGAACCACCACGGCCGTCAAAAAGAAAACGCGCGCGTCCGGCTGAAAATTGAATTCGACCGGCAAATCCGTGCCTAAGGGTAGCGAACTGAGGAATCCCGACGCCCACCAGCCGAGCAGCAATCCGCCGCCGCCTCCCAGAATCGCGAGCAACAAACTCTCCGTCATGCTTTGCCGCACCAGCCGCCCCAATCCTGCGCCAACCGCGGTTCGAATCGCCATTTCGCGCTGCCGCGTGGTGGCGCGCACTAATAAAATGTTGGCAATGTTGAAGCACGCGACCAACAGCACCATGACCGCAAGCGCGGTAAAGGCCAGTGAAACTTTCGGAACTGTGCCGTCCGGATCCGGAGCCGGACGAGCGAGCCGCTCCGGAAACACGCTGAACTGAATTCCTTTGTCCGTCTCCGGATGTTGCTCAGCCAATCGGTGCGCTACCAGTTGCAGCGCGGCGGTGGCTTGTTTCATGTCCACGCCAGGCTTCAGGCGCCCCTTCAACTCCAGCGAGCGTTCTTCGCGGTGCGTCCATGTCTCCGCCGCGGATGTATTTCCGCCCAGGCCCGCGTCAGCGCTCAGGGGAATGTAAGCGTCCATATTCAGGAACGAGTACATGCCCGGAAAACCTTTTGGAGTAACCCCGATAATCGTTACCGGGTGTCCGTCCATCTGCACTTGCTTGCCGATGATGCTTTTGTCGCCGCCAAAACGCTTTTGCCAGTAGGCATAGCCGAGCACGACAACCGGATCTGCGCCGGGCGTCTGTCCTTCCGAAGGAAGAATCAAGCGCCCCAGAAAAGGCTGAATTCCCGCAACCGTAAAATAGTTCCCGGTTACGCGACTGATGACACAGTGGTCACCCTTGCCGTCCACGGTGAGCCCGACCAACGAAACGCGGTAGGCCAAAATGTCGCTGAAGACGTCAGAGGATTGGCTTCGAATATCCACGTAATCCGGGTACGAGAATGGCTGATAATCCTGACTGCCTTCTTGCTGCGCGCCAAGCACTGTAATCTGCTCCGGCTGCGGCACGGGCATCGGTCGAAGCAGCAAGCCGTTAATCACGCTGAACACGGTGGTGTTCACGCCGATACCGAGCGCCAGCGTCAGCACAGCAACCGCGGTAAAGCCGGGAGATTTCACCAGCATACGAATCGCGTAGCGCAAATCCTGAACAATTCCCATGGTGAAGTCTCCTTGCTTAAACTGAGCTTTAGGCCTTGGCCGAACCAAAGGAACGTTACTGTGCTGAGCCCGCAACCGTGGTGGGCGTTTCGGTAACCACCCAACCGTCGCGCAGGTTGATGACGCGATTGCCGTACGAAGCGTTTTTCTCGGAGTGCGTCACCTGAATGATGGTGGTGCCCGCGTCGTTGAGTCGCTTGAACAGCTCCATGATTTCTTCACCCTGGGCGGAGTGAAGATTGCCGGTTGGCTCGTCAGCAAGGATCAGTTTGGGATTCTGGATTACGGCGCGCGCAACGCCCACCAGTTGTTGCTGTCCGCCAGAGAGCTGATTAGGGAATAGATCTTTCTTGCCCACGATGTTGAAACGGTCGAGCGCGTCGCAAACCAGGCTGGACCGTTCTTTGTGGGGAATATTCTTGTAAGAGAGCGGCACTTCAAGATTTTCGTACACGGTAAGCGTGTCGATCAGGTGGTAACTCTGAAACACGAAACCAATGTTGTATTTGTGCAGCTCGTTGCGCTGTTTCACGCTGAGTTTGTGTACCGGTTGCTCGCCGAAGAAATACTCGCCGGTCCAGGCGCCATCGAGCATTCCAATAATGCTGAGCAGTGTGGACTTCCCTGCCCCGGACGGTCCCATGATGGTGACGAATTCCCCGGGTTGGATGTCCAGGTTGATACGCCGCAAGACAAAGAATTTCTGCCCCCCAGCTTCGAAGGCTTTCTCCAGATTTTTCAACTGAATCAGAGGCTGCACGTTTGCTCCTTTTTATTCATAACGAAGGGCGATCACCGGGTCCACACGGGCGGCGCGGCGCGCCGGCACATAACAGGCCGCCAGCGCTACAACCGATAACAGGACGGCGACGGCCGCGAAAGTGAGCGGATCAGCGGCATCGACGCCGTACAAAAAGCTTTTGATCAATCGCGTCAGCCCAAAGGCCGCGACAAGCCCGATCGCGATTCCCATTAATACCAGTTTCCCGCCATCTTCCAGGACAAGACGAAGAATATCCTGCGATTTCGCGCCCAACGCCATGCGAACGCCAATTTCATTCGCACGTTGGCCAACAACGTAGGAAATGACGCCGTAAATTCCGATGCTGGCGAGCAACAGCGCCAGGCCGGCAAATGTTCCCAGCAGGATCATCGAGAATCGGCGCGGCGCCAGCGAATCGGAAATGACCTGCTCCATCGTTTGCGCTCGGAACAGTACCTGCTCGCCGCTGATTTCCGCGTTAGCGCGACGTATGGAAGCGTACAGATCGGGTACCGCGCCACTGGAACGCACCACCGCCTGGCCTCCCGAAGGAGTCAGGCCGATGAATGCGTCGGGCATCTGCATGCATGGAATGTAGAGCTGTGCGCGCAGCGATTCCGTATCGTCCGAGTCCAGTCCCCACTGCTTCACATGCCCCACCAACCCTACAATTTCAGCAGGCCGATCGAAGCGATCGATATTGATGCGCTTGCCGACGGGGTTTTCGTTGGGAAAATACTTTTGCGCGAAGACATCGTCGACGGCAACGACCAGCGGTGCGTTCTCATTGTCCTGCGGCGTGAAGAATCGGCCGCGCTGCAGCGGGATTCCCATGACACGCAGATAGTCGGGCTCAACGATGTAGTCGATCGCCCAATTCATGTCATTTTGATTTGTCGGTTTTGCCTGTCCCTCCAGCCAGAACAGTTGCTCGTCGTCGCCGTCCAACGGAAACGCTCCCCAAGTTTGCGATACGCCCGCGACACCAGGCAGCGAGGCAACCTTGCGGTCGAACTCGCGGAACGCGGCACGAATCGCCGTGGGATTGGCAGTCATCATGGAAGGTGGAAGGGACAGTCCGAACGTAATGACATTGTGTGGATCAAACCCGGGATTGGTTCTCCACAAATGCGACAAACTGCGAAGCATCAGGCCCGCGCCAATCAGCAACACCAGCGCCAGCGCCATCTCGGCGACAACAAATACTCTCTGCATGCCCTGCCGGGAACCCGTCGTGCCACGTCCTCCTTGCTTTAGTGTTTCGTTCAAGTCGGTGCTTGATGTTTTCAAAGCCGGCGCCAACCCAAACAGCATTCCAGCAAGCAAGGAAAGTCCGGCGGTGAAAAGCAAAACGTGTGCATCCAGGCCAACCTGCTCCGCGCGGGGTAAAGCCTGAGGCAAGATTCCCAAAGCGGCGCGCGTGCCCCATGCAGCTAGAAGCAAGCCCAGCGCTCCGCCAATCATCGAAATCAAAATGCACTCGGTGAGTAACTGGCGGATCACGCGGCTCCGCGGAGCGCCCAGCGCGGTGCGCACGGCAAATTCGCGGGCTCTGCCGGTCGAGCGCGCCAGCAGCAGATTGGCCACGTTGACGCACGCGATCAAAAGCACAAATCCAACCGCGGCGAACAGCATCAGCAGTGTTGGTTGAATTCCACCGAGCATTGACCGGCGAAGAGGCAGAAGCTTGGCGCCGATTCCCTTGTCGGCATCGGGATAAGCCGCCGCCAGGTTACTTGTAACGCCGTCCATGTCCGCTTGCGCTTGCTGAATCGTGACGTCCGGCTTCAGACGGCCCATGCCATGAATTCCCAAGCCGGCGCTGCGCTGATTCAGCAAAGGATTGTTCCACTGGCCGAGGGGAACGAATACTTCCTGATTGTCGGGAAATGAGGGAACGGAAATGTGGAAGTTCGCCGGTACTACGCCCACCACGACATAGCTCTTTCCATCGAGGTTGACGGCTTTCCCAAGAATGTCCTCTTTCGCACCGAACTTGCGACGCCACAAGCCTTCCGCAAGAAGAGCGATGGGCGCTGCTCCGATTTCGTCTTCACCGGGAACGAAGGTGCGACCGATGAGCGGCGTTACGCCCAGCATGGGGAAAGTGTCTGAGGAGACGAACTCTCCTTTCACTTGTTGTGCTTCACCCGCGCCGGTCAAACTGAAGGCATAGCTGCGAAAGGCGGCAACAGAAGAGAGCGTGCGATTCTCTTTTTGCCAGTCACGAAAATTGGGATACGAGATCGAGCCGTACTCAAAATTTGGCTTGCTCTCGCTGAGCGTGACCAATTGATCGGCTTGCGCGAAAGGCAGAGGATTCAGCAACACTCCGTTAATCACGGAAAACAGCGCGGTGTTCGCACCGATGCCCAGAGCCAGTGTCAGTACGGCAATTGCCGTAAAGCCAGGATTTTTCCTCAGCATCCTGAGGCCATAGCGCAAGTCCTGCCAAGTGGCTTGCAGCATCACTCGTACCTCAACGCGACAATGGGATCCACTCGGGTGGCCCGGCGCGCTGGCACAAAGCTCGCAATGAGTGCGACCGCGGCCAGGAAAATGCTGGCGCCAATCAGGGTAAGAGGATCGGTTGGCCGGATGCCAAACAGCAACGAACTCGCGCCTCTGGTGACCGCAATGCTAAGAATAGTTCCGCCGGCGATCCCCAGCAGCAGCAGTAGCAGAGTCTGGCCCACGATCATGGCTACGACATTCTGCCAGCGCGCACCGAGAGCCATCCGAATGCCAATTTCGTTTCGACGTTGTATGACGATGTAAGAAATCACGCCGTAGAGCCCAATCATGGCTAACAATATCGCCAGAAAGCCGAAGCACCCGGAAAGCAATGCCAACATTCGTTCACGAACAAGCCGATGATCTATGGTGCTCTTTAGAACCTCGCATTCCATGGAGATATCAGGGCTCAAGGCTCTGACTTTCTCTCTGGTTGCAGCCGTCACGGTCGCAAGAGGTGACGAGGAGCGAATCAGAATGCTAGTTCCTGGGCCAATGGCCGGAAATTGCGATGCGGGCGCGTAGCTCTCCGGCGGTGGAATCTGCTCCCTCAAACCCGCATACTTCGTATCTTTCACCACGCCTACGATTTCATAACTTGCCGCCGGGTAGCGCGGTTCCGGTGCGGTGCGGATCACTTTTCCGATCGCGTCGTCGCGACCGGCGAGAAATTCCCGGACGAACGATTCGCTCACGATCGCGACGCGAGATGACGCGGAAGTGTCCTGATCATTAAAATCGCGCCCCGCGATCAACGGGATTTGCAGGGTCCGTAGGTAACCCGGACTGACCCACGTGAACTTCGAGGAACCTTCGATACCATCCACATCCACACCAGAGGTCCAGCTGCCGTTGAATGGGAGATGCGTGGACGTTGCCGCGCTTTCGACCAGCGGGATCGAACGAATTTCAGCAAGTAGCTGGCGCGTCATCGGTTCGAATCGTTCCGCCGGGAGCTGCAGCTTCTCCATATTGAAGTAGGCGATCAGGATGCCGTCCTCTCGGAATCCCGGGTTAACTCTCATGAGGTTCCAGAAGCTATGCAGAAAAAGCAGCGCGCCCACCAATAGGACAAGAGACACGGCAATTTGCGAGGCGACCAGCAGTCGCTGGAACGAAAAGCGCCCCCTCCCAGCCGTGGTACCGCGACTGCCTGCCTTAAGCGCATCGGCGGGGGCCATTTGAGATGAGCGAAAGGAGGGCCCGAGGCCAAAGATGAAGCAGGTTAGAGTGGCGACAGCACCAACAAACGCCAAGACACGCCAGTCAATACTCAGGTCGAGTTGGAGCACATCGCCTTGCGTAGCGAGCAGGCGCACAAGGCTACGGCTGAACGCACCTGCGAGCGCGATACCCAAAAGAGCGCCACTGGCAGCAAGCACCAAACTTTCCGAAAGCAATTGCCGAATTAGACGCCAGCGCGATGCGCCAAGGGCCAGCCGCACAGCCATCTCTCGTTCGCGTACACTGGCGCGCGCTAACATCAGGTTAGCAATGTTCGCGCAAGCGATCAGCAAAACCAGGCCGGTGATTCCGAGCAGCAGCCACAGCGATGCGTCGTAGACCTGCCTCAAGCGGCTCACGCCGTTCGCCGCTGGGTATGCGGAAAGCTGGTAGCTGCGATATTCGGCGAGCGCTGAGTTGCTGTATCCGGTGGGCATCGTGGCCTGGATGAGGCCGGGACTCAGCGTCTCCAGTTCGGCAGAAGCCTGCGTGACAGTTACGCCCGGCTTCAACCGCCCCATCACCTTTAGCCAGAATAAATCGCGTCTCGTTAGATTGTTTTCCTTTGGATCAGGGTCCGCAGCGGAACAGAATGGCAAGGCGATATCGAATGTTTCTCCAACTTCCAGCCCCGTGAATCCCTGTGGGCTGACGCCGATGATTTCGACTGGATGGTCCTCGATCACGAGTTTCTTGCCGATGGCTGAATCCTGCGCAGCAAACTCGCTGTGCCAAAAAGCGTCGCTGAGCACGACGCCCGCGGCCCCACAACCTGGACGGTCGTCTTCCGGGCTTAACAGCCTTCCTCTGGCCGGAGCGACTCCCAAGGTTCCAAACATTTCTCCGCTCACCCAGAGCCCGCGAACCGATTTTGCTTGGGACCCCTGACCAATGCGGAAACCCTCCGACTCCCAGGCGAAAACGCCGGAGAGGCTCGTCTGGTGGTCGCGGATTTGCTCCCAAAGCGGATAGGTGAGAAACGACTCGTCTCCCACATTGACGCCGAAGCCGTGATTTCCTCCCTTAATTTCAATGGACACCAGGCTTCTGGGATTGGGGACTGGCAGACTGCGCAGACGCACAGCATCAATCAAATGGAATATCGCAGTGTTGGCGCCGATGCCCAATGCCAGCGTCAGGACCGCCACAAGCGTGAAGCCGGGACTTCTCCCTAGCATCCTGAGGCCATAGCGGATGTCTTGCAGAAAGCTGCGCAATTGCGGCCCCTCAGTTCTCAATTACACCGCGGCGTGAGCTTCCTGGGTTTCTTCCACCACGCGTCCGTCAAACAGGCGGATGGTACGTTCGGCGAAGTGTGCGTAACGCTCGTCGTGCGTCACCATGCAAATGGTGGCGCCATTGCGGTGCAGGTCGCGCAACAATTCCATGACAGCCTCGCCGTTGCGCGAGTCCAGGTTTCCGGTGGGCTCATCGGCCATCAGGATCAGCGGATCGCCAACCAATGCTCTGGCCACGGCCACGCGCTGTTGCTGACCGCCGGAAAGTTGCGAGGGGTAGTGACGCATGCGGTGAGCCATGCCGACGCGTTCGAGGGCATGTTCCACCTTCTGCTTGCGCTCCGCCGAACTGGTGCCGCGATAGGTCAGCGGCAGTTCGACATTTTCGTAGACGGTCAGGTCACCGATCAAGTTGAACGCCTGGAAAATAAAACCAATCTCGCGATTGCGGATGCGGGTGCGTTCGCTGGCCGTCAGGTTCGCCACGGGCTGCCCGTTCAGCAGATACTTCCCTTCCGTGGGCGAGTCCAGCAAGCCCAGAATCGACAATAGCGTGGACTTGCCGCAACCGGATGGCCCGGAGATCGAGACATACTGCCCTCGATGAATCTCCAGGTGAATCTCTTCCAGCGCGTGAGTTTCCACTTCGTCCGTCAGGAACACTTTCTTGACGCCTTCCATCTTGATCAGCACATTATTTGTGTCAGTCATTTGTTCTCCTAAGTTCGGGATTCATGAGATCGTTCAAAGCCAACCAGAAACTCGCAGCACCGCGCCATTGCAACATTTGCATCCAATCCAACGAATGGGGGCCCGACAGCCACACCTCTATACCCTGATATACGAGACATACCACCGCAAAAGTTCCCGCTGTTGAGCGCAACATTATTCATACCTTAGCGCCACCATGGGATCGATCCGAGTCGCGCGCCGCGCAGGTATCCAACAACCAACCACCGCAACCGCAACAATTACGAACGCCACGATCATCGTGATCTGCATATCGAAAGGATTGACACCGAACAGCAACGAGCCAATCAACCGCCCCAGGAAAAAAGCGGCAACGATTCCGCCAGCCAGGCCCAGAAATACCGGCATCATGCCCTGACGCATCACCATATTGCGCAGCCGGTCATCCGGCGCGCCCAGCGCTTTGCGAATTCCCAGTTCGTGACGCCGCTGCTCGACCGAGTACGCCACCACTCCGAATATTCCCAGAGACGCCAAAAGGAGCGCCGATAACGCGAAAATCAGCGCCAGGGACATCTGGAATCGCCGCGCGCTGACGGACTTCGCCACCAGCTGATTCATCGGCCGCAGCGCCACAATGGGCACCTCCGGGTCGACCTTCCGGATCACGGAACGCATCGCGGCAGCCACGCTCGAAGGATCCGTGGCGGTTCGCGCAACAATCGACGCCGACTGCGGTCCGTCCGGCGTAGCACCGGCGAATCTGCCGGGCGTGTATACCATCAAAAGCGGCGACTCGTCGAGGCTGACCGTGCGAATATCGCCGGCCACCCCGATCACTTCGCTGTTTTGCGGCGGACCCCAAGCGGTAACACAGATCTTGCCGATGGGATTCTGATTCGGCCAGAAGCGGTCGGCAACGCCTTGCGAGACGATGACCACGTGCCGAGTTCGATCGCTCTCGGTGAACTCTCGACCGGCGCTCAGAGGAATGCCCATCGTTTCGAAATAGTCGGGACCAACAACACGGTAATTCGCGATCGGCGATTTCTCGCCGGTTTCTTCCGCGCCGGGCAGGCTCACCCCTGTCACGGATCCTTGGCCCTGAAGGGGAAGAATACTGACCCACGACGCCGCGACAACTCCAGGAAGCGCGCGAACGCCGGCCACAGACTGGTCGTAGAAACGCAGTCGCGCATCGGGCTTGTCGTAGCTCAACGGCGGCAAGTTTACATCGCCAGCCAGAACGCGCTCGGCCGTGAATCCGGCGTTCACGTTTAGGACTTGCCGAAGACTCGATGCCAGCAAGCCCGCGACGATCAGCAGCACGGCGCATAGGCCCACTTCCAAGCCAATCAGCGCCTCGCGCAAACGGCGTGTGCCATGGCTCTCCGTCGTCGACGTGCTCCCGGCCTTCAAAGTCTCCTGTGCATTTGCGTAGGCGATCCGCCAGGCAGGCAGCACTCCAAAGAGTACCGCCGTGGCCAGCGAGAGGATCAAGCCAAACAGAAGCACGCGCCCATCCAAGTGGACTTCGTCAAGCCGCGGCAAGTCCGCGGGAGCCGCGTGCAACAACCAAGGAACGCCTAGGCTGGCAAGCCAGATACCCAGCGCGCCGCCCACCACGCCCAGAAGCAAGCTCTCGATTAGAAGTTGGCGCAACAGTTGGATTGGGCTTGCTCCCAAACTGATGCGGATTGCCGCTTCGCGCATGCGTCCGGGAACCCGTGCCAAAAGCAAATTTGCCAGGTTCGCGCACACGATCAGGAGCACTGCGCCCACCGCAAAAAGCAAAAGGAACAATCCGCGCCGTGCCGGACCCACCACTTCGGATTCCAACGGAGCCATCGTCGCCGCCAGGCCGACGCCTTCATTCGCCTGTTTGGCGATTTGCGCCTGCACAACGTTCAATTCTGCCAGCGCCGCACCTGGATCGACACCAGGCTTGAGCCGCGCGATTGCCGCGAAATCAAATTCACCAATCAGATCTTGCTCGTACGGCAGCTCTCCATTCAGAGGCTGGAAGAAATCAGGGTGTTCCGGGAAACCAACCAGCTCGCCAACCTGTTTCGGAAAGTGAAAGGAATCCGGCAGGATGCCGACCACGTGGAACGGAGCCCCATCCAGCTTGATGGTTTTGCCGAGCAGTGATTTGTCGGCCTGGAAGTGGCTGCGCCAAAACCCGGCGGTCAGGACAATCACCTGGCCGCGGCCCGGCTCATCTTCGTCGATCACGAACCCGCGCCCCAACTTCGGCTGCACACCCAGAACATCGAAGAGATTTGCGGAAGCTCGGACGCCATGAAGCTGCTGGGCGTCGCCCATGCCAGAGAGAACTACGCTCGACGACTCGGCTATCGCGATGCTTTCAAACGAACGGCATTCCTTCTGCCAAATTCGAAAATCCGGAATATTCGCAGCCAGTGTGGGATAGAACTTGGCCATCTGTGGAACGATTTCCCGCAGCAGATACAGTTCTTGCGGCTGACGATAGGCGAGCGGCTTCAGCAGCACGCTGTTCACAACGCTGAAAATCGCCGTGTTCGCACCAATCCCCAGGGCCAGAATGGCGATAGCCAGCACGGTGAATCCGGGATTCTTACCCAGGATTCTCACGCCATAGCGCAGGTCTCGCCAGATGGTCTTCAGCATCATTCGTACCTCAACGCGACCATGGGGTCGATGCGCGTGGCACGTCGCGTGGGAGCGTACGCCGCGAAAGCCGCAACCGCCGTCAGCGCCAAAAGTGCGATCCCGACACTGGCGATCCCGAAAGCTTGCACGCCAAACAACAATGAATCGATCAGTTTGCCCAGTGCGTAGGCCAACGGAATACCGATGAGAATCCCGATGCCGGTGAGCTGCGCAACGTCCTTCAGAACCATCCAGCCAACGCGCTTGGGTTCCGCGCCGAGCGCCATACGCACGCCAATTTCCCGGGTACGCTGCGTGACGCTGAAGGCTAACAGCGCGTAAATTCCCATGGCGGCAAGCAAAGCAGCCAGGCTTCCGAAGGTCAGCGCCAGAAATGCGACCAGCTTGCTCGATGAAAGCTGCTGATCGATCTGTTCTTCAAACGATTTCGCGCCAAAAATCGGCAAACTGGAATCCAGTTCGGCGACGACGCTGCGAACCGAACTGGCGAGAGCCACCGGATCGCCTGAGGTCCGCACATAATAAGTGAGCGAAGTGACTGCCTTTCCCTGTGTGTAAGGGATATAGAAAAACGGTTTGAGCTGCTCTTTTACGCCGGAATGGTGGCTGTCTTTGACGATTCCGACGATTTCCATATCCAGCGGATCCTTTCCACCGCCAATTTTCATGTGCTTTCCCAGTACATCGGCTTTGGGGAAGAATTGTTTGGCCATGGATTCATTGACGATGACTACTTTCGCACCTTCGTGGGAATCCTGGCGCCCGAATTCACGGCCTGCCAACAGCGGTATGCCCATATTCGAAAAGTGTCCGGGGCTAACCGCGTTCCAGTTGACGTGGCGGGTGCCGGCCAGGTCGGCTGGCTCACCTTCAACGGTGACGTTGGAACCTCGGTCGCTATCGGCAATCAGCGGCTCTTCCGTTGCGCTAAGGGACAAAACGCCCGGCAGCGCCGCGATCTTATCTTCCAGCTGATGAAAGAACCCGAAGCTGCGCACCTGATCGTAGCCGTTGAAACTTGGCGCGACGGAAAACTGCAGCACATGAGCCGGCCGCAGCCCCAGATCGACATGCTGCAGATTGTACAGGCTGCGGACAAATCCCCACGCGCCCGTAACCATCAGCAGAGTCAACGCCACTTGAGAAATCACCAGTATCTTGCGTAAGCGTGTGTGTTTCAGGCTGGAAGAAAGAGCCCCGCCTTGTTCCTTCAGCGTGGACGCCAGTTGTACTCGCGTTGCGCTCAACGCCGGCGCCACGCCAAACAAGATGCCGCAGAGCAGCGCCAGTCCCACGGTAAACAGCAGCACCGGAATGTTCAGGGAACTAGTGAGACCATCGATCATTTGATCGGTCGACGCAAAATGCACCAGGGTGCTGCTCATCCATTGCGCGATAAGAAGCCCAAGCACCGCGCCAGCAAACGAAAGCAGGCAAGATTCAACCAGCAGTTGGCGGATCAGCCTGCCACGGCTGGCGCCCAGGGAAATTCGCAGGCTAATCTCTTTCTGCCGCGAAACGCCGCGCGCGGTCAACAATCCCGCAACATTGGCGCAGGTGATGAACAGCACCAGTCCGACCATTCCCATCAGCGTCAAGAGTTGCGGCCGAGTATCGTTCTCAAGAATCGGCCGGCCGCGAGCGCCATCCCGTAGCACGAGTTGTTTCGCTTCGAATTCTTTCTTCTCTTGCGCGTTCAATCCGGTGTTAAGCGGCAGTTCGTTCTGCAGCAACGCGTGATAAGTCGGTGCCAACGCCGCGGTAGCCTGCGTTGCGGAAATTCCAGGCTTCAGGCGGGCCAGTACTTTTACCCAATAGTCCTTGTGGTCGTTCAGCCCGTCCCAATTGGGAGTAATTACCTGCTTCATGGTAATTGGCACGTAAACATCGGGAACCAGGCCGAGTTGTATGCCGTCAAAGCCGGGCTGCACTACCCCGACCACGGTCATCAAGCGGTTATTCACCATCACACTCTGGTTCAAAACGCCGGGATCGCCGCCAAAATGTTTCTGCCAATAGCCGTTTCCGAGCACTACCACGGAATTGCCGCCGGCTGCGACCGTGTCGGACGGCGAGAGCAATCGGCCGATAACGGCATGCACGCCAAGCGTGTCGAAGTAATTGCCGGAGACGAGTTCCGCGTTGGCACGTTCGGTTTGCCCCCGCAAAGCCACGCTCACTGGAAAATCAGCCTTGGCCGCAACTCCCGCGAACACTTTGTTCTGATCGCGCAGATCGACATACATTGGATAGGAGAACGACTCCGAGCCGTCCACTTCATCGGACTCAATATGCCCACTCCGCACCCCTGGGGCATAGAGCAGCACCAATTCCTCCGGGTGCGGCACAGGTAGTCGCTGCAACAATACTTGCCGGAGAACCGAGAAAATTCCAGTGTTCGCGCCAATACCGAGCGCCAGCGTAAGCACGGCCACGGCCGTAAAGCCGGGATTCTTGCCCAGCATTCGCAGCCCGTAGCGGATATCTTGCCAAAGCGTCTGCATCAAGGTCTCCTACTCATAACGCAACGCCACCATAGGATCGACACGAGTCGCGCGTCGCGCCGGGATGTAGCATGCCACCAGCGCGACTAACATCAATAACGCTGCAACCCCGAGATAGGTTAGCGGGTCGTGCGTGCTGACTCCGAAAAGAATGCTGGCCATCAACCGCGTCAGCGCAAATGCCGCCAGCAGGCCGATGCCCACGCCAAGCAGCGCCATCGTGCCTGCCTCGCGCAGCACCATGAGCAGAACGTTGCCTCTTCCTGCGCCCAAAGCCATGCGAATTCCGATCTCCTGGGTGCGTTGTGCGGCGATGTAGGAAATCACGCCGTAAATCCCCACGGCGGAAAGCACTACGGCGAGAGCCGCAAACACGCCAAGCAGCACCATGACGAAGCGCTTCGCGGAGAGCGATTCCGAAATTATGGAACTCATTGTTTCTGGGCCATAAACGACGATGTCGCTATTCACGCCTTGCACCGCGTTGGTAATCGAACCAATTAGAGCAAGCGGCGAACCCTCGGTCCGAATGACGGCGGCAGTGCCGTGCTCGAGAAGCGAAAAAATGCCGTCGGGGAGTTGCGAGATGGGGGAATAAGATTGCGCCTGGATTGCACCCGGAGGGTCATTGTCCAATCCCCACTGCTTGACGTGGCCAACGACTCCGACGACTTCGGCGGTCGTGTTCAAAATTCCCAGATTCACGTGCTTACCGATGGGATTCTGGCCGGCGAAGTACAACTTGGCAAATTGGTCGTCGATCACGATGACGGCCGGCGAACCCTCGCTGTCCGATTCGGTCAGAAACCTTCCGCGCTTCAGAGGAGTCTTCATGACTTTCAGATAATCCGGTTGCGTGAAATAGAACAGCGAGGCTTTCATCTCGCTCTGCGAAGCAGGCTTGGGCTCTCCTTCCAACCACAAAGGAAGGTCAGAGTCGCTCTCCATCGGCGTGGACCCGACCGAAAGCGAAACGGATTGCACGCCTGGAATTGCCGCCAGGGCATCGTGAATTTGCCGAAATGCAGCACGGGTGGCCGCTGGCGTAGCGCCCAATGGTTTGGAAGACGCAAAACTGACCCGCAGCACATTGTTCGGGTCAAATCCCGGATCGGTGTTCCAGAGTTTTCCCAAACTGCGAATCATCAAGCCGGCGCCAACCAGCAGCACCAGCGCCATGGCCATTTCCACCGCAACGAAAATACTTTGCGTGCGATGCCGAGTGCCGCTTCCTCCACGCCCGCCTTCTTTCAGCGTTTCGTGAATGTCGGTTCGGTAAGCCCTGAGAGCGGGTACTAACCCAAACAAAATTCCTGCCAACAGAGAAACCGCCATAGCGAAAAGCAGCACGCGTCCATCGATATGAACATCCTCAGCGCGCGGCAGCGCTTCCGGTAGCACCTTGATGGCAGCCTGCGTGCCCCATGCCGCGATCAGCACTCCCAGGCCGCCGCCAGCCAGCGCCAACAGAATGCTCTCGGTAAGAAGCTGACGAACCACGCGACCCGGGCTTGCACCCATCGCGGTTCGAATGGCGAATTCCCTGGTTCTACCGGTCGAGCGCGCGAGAAGTAGATTCGCGACATTGGCGCAGGCGATCAAGAGTACGAAGCCAACTGCGGCGAGCAGCACCAGCAGAAATGGCCGAATGTCTCCGACCACGTCTTCCTTAAGGGCTAGAACATTGACGCCCGAGTTTTTATCAATGTCCGGGTAGGCTTCCGCCAAGTGAGCCGCAACTGACTGCATATCCAAAGTCGCCTGCTGCAACGTGACTCCCGGCTTCAACCTGCCAACCGCATCCATGCCCATGCCCGTGTGCCGGTCGCGGAACAAAGGATCGTTCCATTGGCCGATCGGCGTATACACCTCGGCGTCGGTATGGAAATTGCCGTTGCCACTGATGAATCGAAAGTGCGCGGGAAGCACGCCGACGATGGTGTACAGCGTTCCATTCAAGTTGAGCGACTTGCCGACCGCGTCCGGAGAAGACGCGAACTTGCGCTTCCACAAACCGTCGCTGATGACCGCTACCGGCGCCGCGCCTACCTGGTCTTCCTGTTCGCTGAAGAAGCGGCCAACGCTGGGCTTCACTCCGAGGATCGGGAAAAACTCGGCCGAAACCATGTTGGCACTGAGCCGTTGCGCGTCGCCGATGCCCGAAAGGTTGTAATTCTCTCCGCGAAACGCCGCAATGGCCGAAAACGAATGATTGTCGCGGCGCCAGTCCAGGAAGTTAAGATAGGAAATCGAAGAGCGCGTGAACTCCGGAGTTCGCGTGTACAGGGACACCAGCCTATCAGGCTGTTCGTAGGGCAGCGGATTCAGCAGCACTCCGTTAACGATCGAAAACAGCGCGGTGTTTGCGCCAATGCCCAGCGCCAGCGTCAGTACGACTACCGCCGTGAATCCGGGATTTTTGCCCAACATGCGAAGCCCGTAGCGAATGTCCTGCCAAAGCGTCTGCATCAAGTTCTCCTATTCGTAACGCAGTGCAACCATCGGGTCGATGCGGGTGGCGCGCAGGACCGGGGAACTGAAAACTTTCATGATCGAAAGCGGCACTTGAATGTCAACCTTCTTCGAGCCATTCGCGCCGACAAAGCCCGGCGGAGTAACGCCAATCACCGTAAAACGATGTCCGTTCAGAATCAGCGTTCGGTTGATAATCGAAGCGTCCATCCCGAAGCGGCGCTTCCAGAACTCGTAGCTGATCACCGCAACGGGCGAGGTGATGGATTCGTGGTCATCCGCTTCGCCGATCAAGCGGCCAAGCACAGGTTGCACGCCGAGCACGTCAAAATAATTTCCGGAAACAAGCTCGCCGCGAACGTGTTCGCCGCCCTCTCCGTACGTCAATTCGATTTCATCCTTGCACTCATCGCCCATGTCGGTCAGCACAACTTCGTTTTCCGCCACGTTCAAATTCATCGGATACGAAAAAGAAAGGCTGGCGGGCGAGTCGGAGTCGCGCGTGGCAATCACCATCAACTGTCCCGCGTCACGCGCCTGCATATTGCGCCGATGCGCGGTTTTGTTGAGCAGAGAGACAGCCAAGCCGGTGCCGAGGCCAAGCGCAATGGTCATGAGAATCGCCAAGGCCGCGAGCCCGGGATTTTTCGCCATACTACTCAGTCCGAAGCGTAGGTCTTGCCAAATTGTTTGCTTCATCATTCGTACCTCAACGCCACCATCGGATCGACACGTGCCGCCCGGCGTCCTGGAATCCAACATGCCGCCAGAGACACCAGAATCAGGATCAGAGCGACGCCCGCGAACGTTGCCGGATCTGTCGCGCTCACCCCAAAAAGTTGGGATTGCAACCAGCGAGTTAAGACCAGCGAGCCCAGAATTCCGGCGCCTACGCCGAGAACACCAGTGATCACGCCTTGTTTCAGAACCATTCCCAAAACTGTTCCTCGGGAAGCACCCAATGCCATGCGCACGCCGATTTCGCGAGTGCGCTGCGCAACGGTGTAGGCCGTCACGCCATAAATTCCCGCCATCGCCAGCAACAGGGCCGTGGCGGAAAAAATGCCCACCAGCAGCAGGCTGAAGCGTCGCGCTCCCAGAGATGCGGCAAAGGTATTTGAAAAGGTGCTGAAGCGGGGCGGCACGTCGGGATCCAGGCTGCGAACGATTTCGCGCGCGGAGGAAAATACGGCATCAGGCTTGCCGGGAGCGAGCATGACAATCGTGAAGCGTTGAGCTCCCATGGGCCGCTGGCGGTAGTCGACATAAATGGTGGGACGCGGCGCGGATTCCAGACTGCGGTCGCGCATGTCGCCGACGACTCCGACGATGGTCAACAGCCGCGGATCGCCATCCATATTTCCGAATTCCACGGTTTGCCCAATGGGATTCTGATTCGGCCATTTCTCGTCCGCCAAGGATTTACTGACAACCGCAACGTGCTGCGAATCCTTCGTGTCGCGCGCGTCGAACAACCTGCCACTGAGCAGCGGAATACCCAAGGTACTGAAAAAATCTTGCGAGGCGACGCAGTAGTCGGCTTCGCCCATGTGCGTTTGGTCTTTGAAAACTTCATCGAAGAATTTTGAGAACTCGGCAAGCAAGGCAGGGTCTTTCTCCAGATTGCCACTCGCGACGCGCTGGATCAGATCCTGCGTGCGCGGTGAAATCTGCGCCGGGTTCATGACCACATACGAGCCATCAGCGCGACCGTCACCGCTCAGGGGCAATACGTTGGTGCCGCCGACTTCTTGTACGCCAGGTATATTGCGAAGCCGCGCGATCACTTCATTCAGGAACTGGACTCGTTGGACCTTCGCAGGATCGTCGGGAAGCGCCAGCTCCATGGTCAACACGCCTTCGGTACGAAAGCCCGGATCAACCGACAGCACGCGCAACAGACTCCGACCCAGAAGCCCTGCTCCTACAAGCAGCACGAGAGTGGTGGCCAGTTGGCCGGCAATAATCAGGCGACCCAGCCTCTGTTTTCCTACCGACCCCGATTGCCGCTGGCTGCCTTCGTTCAACGCCGCGCGAGGATCCCCAGACGTGGCGCGCACAGCACTGAAAATTCCCAGTCCAATCGCCACCAGAAACACGACGGCCAGCGAAAACAGCAGCACCGGCACATTGACGCCTACTTCTTCCACTCGCGGCAGATTTCCCGGCGCGATGGCCAGCAATCCGTTTAATCCCCAGACCGCCGCAAGCACGCCCAGGGCGCCTCCGACGGTGGAAAGCAAAAATGCTTCCGTCAGGAACTGGCGGATCAGCCTGTTGCGTCCAGCGCCCAGCGCCGCGCGAATGGATAGTTCCCTTTCGCGCGCCGCCGCCTGCGCCAGCATCAGGTTCACGACGTTGGCGCACGAAATCAGCAGAAGAAAGCCAGACGCGCCAAACAGAATGATCAGTGCCGGGCGAACATTGCTGGTCATGGCCTCGCGAAGCGGTTCCATCGCCACGCCAACCATCGCGGTATCATTGCCCAGTTGTTGCTTCAGGCGTTGCGCAATGCCGGTAAGTTCGGCGCGCGAGGCGCTGACGGATGTGCCCTCGCGCAGCCTGGCAATCACGTTCCAGTTGTGCGCTGTGCGACTGGGAAGGGTGGGCATGATTTCGCGAGCAATCCAAATGTCGCTGTCGTCGGGAAAACGAAAACCGGCGGGCAACACGCCAATAACCGAGGCGGCCTGCCCCTCAAGCTTCAAATACACCGATGACAAGTCCTGCGTGCCGCCGAGCGATTGCTTCCAGTAGCCATAGCTGACAAGCGCGGTCGCAGGCGCATTGTTGCGTTGCTCTTCCGGGGCGAAGCCACGCCCGATGGTCGGGTGCATTCCCATGACGGTGAAAAAGTCGCGCGAAACGTAAGCGACCATCGTGCGGCTGGGCTCTGCGGCGCCGGAAACCGATTCCAAACTGTTGTTGTACTCCGCTATTCCCTGCAGCGAGTGGTTCTGAGACTGCATGTCGGCGAAATTTGGGTCCGCGAAATTCATGCGGTGGCCTTCGACGCTCATTTCCCAGAGATGAACGATTTGTTCGGGATGGGTATAAGGAAGCGGCCGCAGCAGCACGCCGTAAATCACGCTGAAGATGGCGGTGGTCGCGCCCACGCCAAGCGCCAGCGTCAGCACGGCAACGACTGTAAAGCCAGGATTCTTGGCCAGCATCCGCAAACCGTAGCGTACGTCTTGCCAGAACGCGTGCATTCGCTCCCCCAACTCTCCAGTTCAGACTCCGTGCTTCAAACTGCGCCACACACCCGTTAACAGGCTTACTTCAGCCGGATCCGATCGTAGTTATCCCACTGCGACATATCCGACAGAATCACGCGGTCTCCCACCTGCAATCCGTCCAGAATTTCCACGGTATTCACCGAGCTGCGGCCCAGCTTCACGTTGGTGCGAACCGCCTCCGAACCGTCCGGCGTCAGCTTGAACAAGCTGATGGTGCTTTGCGAAGCGCCATGAACCGGCCGCCCCACATACATCACGTTCTTCAAATTCTCCAGCTCCACCGTGCCATCGACGCTCAAGTCCGCCCGGGCGCCCGGCGGCAGAGGATCATCAATGGTCACATCCACCGTCACCGTGCCGTTGATTACGGACGGGTCGACGCGCGCCACGTGCCCGTTCACGATTCCGTTGCGCGTGTCGATGGTCGCTTTTTGTAGCGGCAGCACGTCTTTGGCTTGCGTCTCTGCAATCTTGATTTCTGCTTTCAACACCTTGGGATCAGCCACACGCGCCAGGTTTGTGCCCGGGGTCACATGCTGGCCTACTTCCACCGGCACCAACTGCAACACGCCATCGATGCCCGCACGAACGTGCAAGGCATCTACCTGGCTCTTTTTCAGTTGGTACAGGGCTTTCTGTTCGTCGATCTTTGCCTGCTGCGCGGCCAACCGTGCTCTCGCGGAATCCGCGGCGACTTTCGTGCGTTCGCCCTCGAGCTGCACGCGAATGGCAAGCTGCTGTTCCTTGACTCGCGACAATCGCTCAGTGACATCCGCGGCCAGACCTTGCGACACGAGCTTGGCGTCAACTTCGTGCTGGATTTTGGCTTGCTCGTAATCGCTGCGCACGCCAGCTTCCAAGGCCTTTTGGTTCATCAAATCGCTGTCAACCTGAACTTTCAGGTTGGCGTAGTCTGCTTCCGCGCCTTTTACTTGAAATTCCGCGTCGAGCGCTTCCCGCTGCAAGGTTGGGTCACTCAATTCCATAATTACGGAACTTGGCTTCACGGCGGCTCCTGGCCGCAGTACCCAGCGGTCCACCCGCGAATCTGTTTGTGCCGGGATCCACCGGATGTCTTCGGGAACCAGGGTGCCAAGGCCGCGCACGTCGCGCAGCATCGGGCCGCGCTTCACCTCATCGGACCATACCGTGGCGCGATCGACAGACGGAGCGGCGGGGCGCAGGCGCGTCAATCCAAAGCTGACGCCGCCTATAAAGAGGACAGCGATACCGCCAAGGATGATTCGGCGAATCAGCTTGGCGCGGGCGTTAGAAGGTCGGGCGATATCCATGATTTAAGTTTCTCCAATTATTGCAACCGCAAGATGGGTGCCTTTGTGAGGGCTCGCGGAACCGTATTTGTTTCAAGCACTTATAAAGAGAATCGGCGATTCAATGGCCTAAAGGCGACCGCTAATGGGATTCCCCGTCCCAGAATCGGACATCAGGTGAAATCAGCCGGTTCGACGGGCCATCGTTAATAAGAAACGACGCCGACCGCGCAAATGTTTAACGCGCTTTAGTCGCGGGTCTCCACAACTCCGTCAGCGAAGACGGGCTGTTGCGGCTTATTTCTGCTACGGTAGTCGATGCATGCGCGGCCTTGCCTTCCACCTCCGTAAAGTTGCTCTACTGTTCGTATCTGCCGCGCTTTCCGCCGCTGCGTTTGCTCAGCAGCCTGCCCCTTCTACGGGCGCGCAGCCGCCGGAAGCTGCCGCGAAGAAACCCCCTGGCAATGAAGCTTGCGCAAAATGTCACACCGAGATTTACAAGAGTTACTCCTCGACGGCCATGGCGCAGGCCAGCGGACCCGCCATGCAAGGCTTGCTTACGGGAGACTTCGTCCACGCGCCGTCGCGAGTGCACTATCGGGTGTACGCCGAAGACGGCAAAGCTTGGATGAGCTTTGACCGACCCGGCGACAACCAGATCCAGGGGAAAAAGGAGTTGCTCTATTTCATCGGCACAGGCCACCGCGGCCGAACCTATCTATTTTCGCAAGATGGTTTTGTGTTTGAAGCGCCGATCAACTGGTATGGCCAGCAGCACCTTTGGGACATGGCGCCCGCGTACCAAAAAGACCGCGAAATCCCCATGAATCTGCCGGCGGTATCCTCTTGCCTGGCATGCCACACCAGCAATTCCCAACCGCCGCTACCGGGGACAGAAAATCGTTACGAGCAACCGCTGTTTGCCCATGCCGGGGTGACGTGCGAGCGGTGCCACGGCGAGGGCGCTGCGCACGTGGAGTCGGGCGGCGGCCCGATTGTGAACCCGGCGAAACTGCCGGCAGAGCGGCGCGACGCCATCTGCATGGGATGCCATTTCGAGGGGCGCGTGGCAATTCAGCAGCCGGGTCGTTCGTTGGCGGATTTTCAAGCCGGAGACAAGCTTTCCGAATTCGTCCACTATTTCGTTTTGACCGGCAACCGCGACGACCGAATTGGGGCGCTCAGCCAGACCGAAGCGCTGTCGCAAAGTGTGTGCAAACGAAAATCGGGAGACAAGATGGCGTGCATCAGTTGCCACGACCCGCACTTCACGCCGCTGAAGGAGCAAGCGGCTGCCTACTATCGCGCCAAATGCCTGGCTTGCCATGGCGAACAATTTGGCGCCAAGCACAAAAGCAAAGAGCCCGACTGCCGCGTGTGTCACATGCCGGCGTCTTCTACGTCAGACATCGCACACACGCAGGCCACTGACCACCGCATTCTGCGCAAGCCGCAGTCGGCCGCGCCGAATGCGCAACCGCAGACAGAGCAGCGTTTGCTGCCATTTCCTGCGGATTCCGGAGTGCTGAGCGCCCGCGATCTGGGCTTGGCTTGGGAATCGCTGGCGCAGCAAGGAGTAAAAAGCGCCGACGCGCAAGCGGACGAATGGCTGCGTAAGGCGGTGCGGGAAGCGCCGGACGATGCGGGAGTGCTGGCGGCGCTGGGCTACGAGGAACAAAAGCGCGGGCTCGTCCAAGAGGCACGTCAACATTATCTGCGTGCGCTGGAAATTGATCCGCTGTCGAACGAGGCGGCGTTGAATCTCGGCGTGATTGAAGCGCAGGCCGGCAATGCCGATCGGGCTATAAGACTTTGGCAAGGTCCGTTTGAACGCATTCCAGGCAGAAGCGAAGTAGGCACGAATCTTGCGCTGCTGTATTGCTCTGCCGGCAAAATGGAGAAAGCTCGCGCCACCATCGTGCAGGTACTGAAGTTCAATCCGGATCTGACGCCAGCCAGGAATTTGCAGCGCCAACTGAACGCCGACCCCGCTACGTGCGGAACCCGCTAGAACTGACCAACATTTATCGCGGGTGATTTGTTTGTCGCGGATGCCCCACGTGCCGGTTTTGCACGTTGGATTCTCAACGCCAGTTATCCTGCTGCTTCCGCCAATTGTCGAATTCCGCGAACTTTTTGAGCAGCGCTTTCGCGGGTAGGCGGTGACGCCTGGTGTGATACAGGCGGGGAGGCCGTTCCTGATAGAGATAGTCGCGGCACAATGGAACGGAAAACGACGCGCTGGTAGTGGTCGCGGGGCGAAAGCGTTCGACGCCCGGATCGAATGTCGATACCGTGCCCCGCTGCGTCTGGTATTCCGCCATCATTTTTTTCTTGCACGCGATTTCCGGCTCGCTGAGTTGCCATTTCATGACCCCGGTGCCTTCCAAGCCAGCCGCGGCGACACCCAGAGCACCGTCGCGGAACCGCTGCAGTACGGCATTCCCTTGGTGATCGAGCCAGTACATCGGGAATTCAAAGCGCTTCAGTGAAAGAGCGGTGGCAACGTGCATGGCGATGAAACTGCACGCATCGTGGTCGATGTGCGCGCCTTCATGCGTGTGCGAGACGATCGCGTCGGGCGAAAACGATTGCACAATCGCGCGGAGAGAGGTCGCGGCGGCCGGGAGATCCTCGTACACGTGCATGTCGCCGAAGTGGGACCCGTCGGGCGTGGTAATCCATTTGGAAGAACAGTTAGGAACATGGCTGAGCGCGCGGGCAGCCTCTTGAAATCGCAGTTCGGTATAGGTTTTCAAACTGCCGTACTTGCGCTCAAGTCCGTAACCAGCGGGAGTTCCGTCTGTGGCGAACACCACGAGCGATCCCGGAAGCCTTTGAAGCAGACCACCGCAGGCCAGCGTCTCATCATCAGGATGAGCCACAAAGATCAGCGGTCGACGAAAGAGTTGGCCTGGCATTGGTCACGCTAGGCTAATCGATGTGCCGCGCCAATGGAAGATAGAGGTCCGTCGGCCAACGAATGCCGTGAGCCAGCAGCGTCAGGGGCGGTCGTTCACCGTTTGTACGAGGGTTACCAAAAAGATATCAAAAAAATCGCGTTTTTTGCATGTATTCATTTCAGAGGACTTAGCGCGCTTCCAACTTCTTTAGAATGAACACTTACATAAGTATTCATTCTGCACGAGTTACGAGGAAGTTCGTTGGCGTCATTTCCGAGTGAGGTGAGTGGTGGCATAAAAATCGGGCGCTGGCGCTTCGTGCTCGTGGCTCCGACTCTCCATGGTTTACAACCACTACTTATAATCAATAAGTAATAGAGTGTCAAGAGAAAAGTTGTGATGCTGATCGGTATTTCGTGGGAATACTGTTCGAACGCGGACGCGGGGCTGAAGCTGACCCTAGACCCTTTATGAACCCTGAGATGCCGCACCCAACGTCGTTCCACCATCGACGTGTTCGCCACGCGCCGGGTTCGTTCTCTGCTAGAATCCCGCCATGAATCGACCCACACTCTTGGGAAGAAGAAAACCCAAGAGCCCACCCTCAAAAACCGAGAGTGGGGCACCTGAACCTGAATTGGACCTGCATTTTATGTCCGGGCCACCCGGCCTGCGGAACCGCCTTTAAGGGAGATGAAATGATCGGCGCGATTGCGGGCGACATTATCGGTTCTGTTTACGAGTGGCAGAACATCAAGACCAAGCAGTTCGATCTGTTCCGTCCAGATTGCTGCTTCACCGACGACACAGTCCTGACCGTTGCGTTAGCCGAATCGATCTTGACGCAAACCGATTATGCTTCGCTGATGAAGGATTACTACCGGCGCTATCCCGGCGCAGGGTATGGAGGCCTTTTTCACCAATGGGCGCAGGCTCACGACAGCCAACCTTACAATAGTTGGGGCAACGGCGCCGCGATGCGAATCAGTGGGGTTGGATTTGCGTTCAACACGCTGGAGGAAGTGCTGCTCCGGGCGGCGAAATACACTGCCGTGACGCACAATCACAGCGAGGGAATCAAGGGCGCGCAAGCCACCGCGGCCGCGATCTTTCTTGCCAGGACAGGAAAAACAAAGGCGGACATCAAGCAATATATCGCGGAAAACTTCCACTACGATTTATCGCGCAGTGTCGATGAGATTCGCCCAACCTACCGATTTAATGAGTCGTGCCAAAGGACGGTTCCTGAGGCGATCGTGTGCTTCCTGGAAGCAACGTCATTCGAAGACGCAATCCGAAACGCGATTTCACTTGGAGGAGATAGCGACACGCTAGCCTGCATTACAGGTGGAATTGCCCAGGCGCATTATGGCGTGCCAGCGGCCATTGTGGAACGTGCCATGTCGATCCTCGACCCTGATCTTGAAGACGTAACCGCTCGATTCATGTCAGCCTATTGCCCGCCGACAACCGCACAGAACTCGAGCGTATGACCGTCGAGTGCGCCGGAAATGTTCCTGTCTCTCTGCAAGCACTCTGGCAATCGGGACCGTGGAAGGTCCGCGTTTTTTCGTTTGAAAATCTTCCCGGCTTACTGTCTGGCCTTCTCTGCCTTCACCCGCTCCTCCGCCTCCCTAACCTGAGATTGGGTCGGCAATATCCGCGCCTCAGGCCCCCAGGTACTACACGTTTTTGCGTACTTGCCGACACCCCCGCACACGATTCCGCTTCCATCCCCCGCCATGCACCCGTACACCCCATGGTCGCTCGGCGCAAAGTAAGTCCCACCTTCGCAACTTTTCTGCACATTACCCGGCGAGTGATCCCCAATTGGAATCGTCGTCGCGCGCACCGCCCTGGGCATTCCCACAGCTCCGACTAACAGCACCGCTGCAGTCACCATAGCCATAGTTCGCATATTGCCTCCTTTTTCCGCACGGTCTCAGATTGTCCATGGCCCTAGCATGAGAAAGGTGAACGACATCCTTGTGCACCACAATTGGCGTGCATGTGTATCACTTACATATGCACGCCGCAAGGATATTCCGGTCACCGCTTGAAATAACGCCACGGTCGAACAGCGGTGTAGTCCCTCCCAGTACCCAGTTGTCCCATAAGCGCTGATCAGGCACGACGGCGGGAGAGGTTCGGCGAGCATTCGTTCCCGAATCGTTACTCGCTTGACAAGTAGTGGGCTTTGAGACAATGCTCTCGTGCTAAGTAGAAGACGCGGGAGGACTCCGTGCCAAAACACAAACCGAAAGTAAGGGCCAGCGCGCCAGAAAAAGTTGTACCACTACCCAAAATTGATATCGAGAAGCTCAATTGAATCTCGAAAGGCTAAATACTCCTCGGCCTGTCGTCATTCCCGGTCCTTCAGCGCAGGAATTGAAGTCGCTAGCGATAAAAATGGGATTCAACCCGCAGACAATCGAGCAGACAGAGGCTGACCGCCAGAAAGTAATATCCCGAGTAATTGCAGAGCGACAGGCTGAGTCAATTAAACAATCCGCTTCCGTTCGTAAGCAACTGAATAGTGCAGCCGCTGGGGTGCTCGGCGGAATTAACAACGTTGCTACACTCGGCCCGGTCAAACGTTATTTAGTGAATGAGCCTCTTGCGATTTCGCCGACGGCAAATTTAGAGTTTGAAGGCTCAACGATTAGCCCGGGCAATAGCGTAGCGAAATTTCAGTACCACGCAAGCGATTTAGGCAACGCGAACGGCATTGCTACAGTCGATTACTACTTTCGGTGGCAGAATCCGAGCAATTACGGCACCCTCATTTCGGCTGACGGGTTATTGCTCTTGAATGGCACAGGCAAAGTGACCGCAATTGGCGGCTGGGACACAACCGCGCACGAAGCCATTTTGAATATTTCCGCGACTCTCGATGTGCGCGGATTCTGGGATCCGACGTTCGAATCCCTTGGGTCTGGTTACGCTAGTGGCGCAGGGCTGACAGTATATTCGTTGAGTGGTGCGTACAGCATTTATCAGCACACCCAAGTTTCTACAAGAAATGTTTTGGAGTTCGTGGATGTTCAGGCGAAGGGTCCAATAGCCGTACCTGCAAATGGTATAGTTTCGCTACTTCTAAGCGTATCGGTTAGATGGTGGGTCAACTGTGGCTCTATCGACGCGATTTTTGGTCCGGACCCGTTCGGGGTGACGTCGCCCGGAGTTATTGTCACTAAGTGGATGTAACTCGTTAAAACCAACCACTCCAACAGAAACGCGGAATCGTGAGGTGGCGAGCCTCCAATGCCCGATTAGTCAGACGGGATGCTCGCGTTGCTGTTGCAAGCACGCTGGGAATAGGGACTTACCGAAGGTTCACTTTTGGTTGAAAGTGGTGCGCCCGGGGGGATTCGAACTCCCGACCTTCTGGTTCGTAGCCAGACGCTCTATCCAGCTGAGCTACGGGCGCACTGAGTTCAATTATTTTAGCACAGCTCTGTTGCGGGCTTCCAGACTGGCTGCGACTTTTCGTGGGGAATCAAAGTCTGCAGGAGGACTGTGGAAGGCCCAGCGGCTAAACAGGTTACAGGAAAAAGACAAGAGCATTTCCTCAGGGGCTAAAGCCCAATGATAGCCAAGCATTTGTTGTCGGAGCTGAAGCTCCGACCCCCTAAACGGCAGAGTGTTTCAACAGCAGAGTGTTTCCGCAGCAGAGTGTTTTGGCAGAAGAGTGTTTTGGCAGAAGAGTGTTCCCGCAGACAGTAAAGCCGCGTGGAGTTTCCGGAATTACCTCACGGGTAAATGCGTTCCCTCCCGACGGTAGCGCTGGGCCACTTCCGTGTGCTTGGTGCCGGTGGGAAAGCGGCGGCGAGCCGCCGCACTCCAAAGGTGCAGCGCCTAAGGCTCTGCCGCGCCGTCCCCAAAAAAGGGTTGTCACACAGACTCTTCAATCGGGTGCGGTGGGACGGACGAAGCTTTTGCCGTGGGCTTCTGCGCCGCGCCAGAGGAGCAGCGCGAGAGACAGAATGGTGACCACCTCGAAGCCGGCCAGGGCCCACTGATAGCCGAAGCGTTCGCGCAACGCGAATTGCACTGTATTCGTGGGTGAAGCGAACAGGATTCCCAGTTGATATGCCAGACCCGGCATCAGTCCGCGCGCGGTGTCGGCAGCCAGTTCGTTCAAGTGAACCGGAATCACGCCCCAAGCGCCCTGCACGCCGATCTGCATCAACACCGGCGCCAGCAGAATGGCGAACAAGCCGTGGCCAAACGCCCAGAACGGAATCACCAGCAAGCACCACGCTAACGCCGCGATCATTCCCCTGCGCCGTCCAATGCGTTGCGAGAGGGCGCCGAAAATTACCGCGCCAACGACGGCGGCCACGCTGTACAGCATGGCAATATCCGCGACACGCGACGCGCTGACCTTGTGAACTTCCTTCAAAAAGTCGGGGTAAAGATCTTGCGTGCCGTGGGACAGGAACATCATGAACGTCATCAGCACTACAAGATAGACGAAGCGCTTCCAATTCGCCGCCACCACGCGCAGCAAATGCCCCATACTCTCCGCGCGATGCTGTTGCCAGGCTTCCGATTCCGGCACTTTGGTACGAATGTACAGCGCCAGCAGCGCCGGCAACGCGCCCAGCCAGAACATGGGTCGCCAGCCCCAAGACGGCAGCACCGTGCGGGCCGCGATGGCCGCGAGCAAATAGCCGATGGAGTAGCCGCTCTGCAAAATTCCGCTGAGGATTCCGCGCCAACGAGGCGGCGCCGCTTCCATGGCCAGCGAAGCGCCCACGCCCCACTCTCCACCCATGCCAATGCCAAAGAGGGCGCGCAAAATCAGGAACACGGTGTAGTTGGGAGCGAAACCGCAAGCCACTTCGATAATAGAAAAGTAGATGACGTTGGCCATCAACGGAATGCGGCGTCCGAAGCGATCGGCAAGCACGCCAAACAGCAACGCACCAACCGGACGAAGCGCCAAGGTGGCCGTGGTGGTGAAGATGATGGCTTTTTTGGAGACGCTGAATTCCCGCGCCAGGGTGTCGTACAGGAAAACAATCACGAAGAAGTCGAACGCGTCCAGCGTCCAACCAAGGAATCCCGCGAGAACGGCGTGGTACGTTCCCGCTTTTCGCGCTGGAAGCGTCATTCGGCTAGACGCGCCACTCGTTGGGCTTGGGCATAAGCCGATACAATGCCACACCGCAGGACACGGACACCAGCCCCAACACCGCTCCCGATGTCATGCGTCCAAAGCAGAATTGTCCAATCGAGAAGAGCGCGGCGTAAACGAACACGCAGCCAGTGATCCAGCTGAGAAGATTCTTGCCCAGATCCTGCGTGACTTCTTCGACGCCGCTGAGCTTTGCAATCGGCTTCCACCCAAGAATATCGGGCCGCACTTTGCGGTAGAACTTCACGAGCACGTCGCCGTGTTCCGGCCCAGTTATAAAGGTGACCGCGACCCAAACCAGCGTGGTGATTCCCGTGGTACACAACGTTGTCTTGGCAAAGATGACCGGGTCGGAGCCAGAGAATGGTTGCGGACGTCCGGCAATGGCCATCCACAAGGCGTGGCTGTGCAGCGCGAGCGTGGTTACCAACGCCGCAGCCATGGCGGAGATTTCGCTCCAGGCATTCACGCGCCACCAATACCAGCGGAGCAGGTATACGCCGCCGGTCCCAGCGCCGAGTTCCAGCACGATCTTCCAACCTTCGCTGACGGATTGCAGTTGCATGGAAACCCACGCGGACGCGAGAACCAGAAACAGTGTGGCCAGCCGCGACGCGTTCACGTAATGCGATTCGCTGCCATTCTTCTTCACGAAGCGCCGGTAGAAATCTTCCACCAGATACGAACTGCCCCAGTTGAACTGCGTGGCTAGCGTGGACATGAAGGCAGCCATGAATCCGGCAAGCAAAATTCCGAGCAATGCGTGAGGGGTGTGCCGCGTAGCTACCAGCATGAAGCCGCGCTCCGGCTGGGCCAGATTGGGATAGAGGACCACCGCCGCCAGCGCGGTAAGAATCCAGGGCCACGGGCGCAACGCGTAGTGGGCAAGGTTAAACCACAGCACGGACAGCAAGCCGTGGCGTTCATCGCGCGCGCTGAAGATTCGCTGCGCCACGTAGCCGCCGCCACCTGGCTCCGCTCCGGGATACCAGAACGCCCACCATTGGACGGCAAGGTGCACGACAAATGTGATGACAGGGAGCGTCCATAACGCCTCGCCCGTAAATCCGCGCGAAAAATCCGGAAGGAGTGAAGTGATGTCGCTGGCGCCGGGCCCTTTTGCGGCGCGCATGGCCGCCAGCTTTTCCAGCAATTGAGGCATACCGCCGACGGCATGCACGCCATACCAGGCCACGGCGATGACGATGGCCATCTTCAAGACAAACTGGAAAAGGTCGGTCCACAGCACGCCCCACAATCCGCCGAGGGAGACGTAAATTCCGGTGAACGGCATCAGGAAGAAGACGCAAATGGCGAGCGCTTTGGCGTCGCTGATGCCCATCGACGTGCTGATGATGTTGACCATGGCCTTGGTGACCCAACCCAAAATCAGGCAATTCATCAGCAAGCCCAGATACACCGCGCGGAATCCTCGCAAGAACGCCGCAGGCTTGCCGGCATAACGAAACTCAGCGAACTGCACGTCGGTGATCAGGCCGGAGCGCCGCCAGAGCCGCGCGAACAAGAACACGGTCATCATTCCCGACGGCAGAAAACTCCACCAAAGCCAGTTGCCCGCGATTCCCTGGGTGTAAACCAGTCCGGTTACCGCCAGAGGCGTGTCCGCGGCAAACGTCGTAGCTACCATCGACGTACCCGCCAGCCACCAACTGACTTCGCGGCCCGAAACGAAATAATCTTCCGTGCTCTTTCCGGATTTCCGGCGGAAATAGAGCCCCAGAACCAACGTGATGATCAGATACGCTGCGATCGCTGCCCAATCGAGTGCTGTGAGGTGCAAGTTTTTGCCTTCCTCGGTTCCAAAGATGCAAAGCCAGTGCAATTTCTGTTGTACTGTCCAGCGGCCGGCCGTTGCTGGTGATGATGGGAGCGAAGGAATGACCGGAGCCAGCGGCCAGTTTCCTGATCTTCGCGATGCTGTCAGAGAGTTTCTAAAACGTTTCAATAGTAGAGAAATGCACGCGATGTGGCAAACAAAAAAAACCTCGGCTCACCGGGGGCGATGAGCCGAGGTCGGGGTACTCCTGAGGGGGGCCGCAGGAAAACCAATGTCAACTAGTGCGTTGCTGCTCCTTCACACGTCGCCATCACACAAATGCGCTGCAATTCTTCGTAGGTAAAAAAACGCTCTTCGACGTCTCCCGCCCGCTCCACGTGGCCGATTCCACCCTCCTCGGAAATTCTGCCGATTTCTTGTGGCGGAATTCCCAGCAGGTAAGCCGCGCGAGCTTGTGTAACGTACTTCGGTATCTCTTTCTTCATGACGCCTCCCCTCAAGCCGGTATCATGGCCATCTTGTCTTCTTCCACCGCCTGGATCATCGCCTTGTAAATATCGACGTCCCAGCCTTCCCCAATCCGCAAACGTACAGAGTCGCTGTTCTCCTTCAACAGCTTTCCCCGCAGCGGCACCCGGATATCGCCCAGAGCAACCTGCAGAACGACCGAGTGCCCCATCCAACCGTGGTATCCAATTTCCATGTAGCCCCTCAGACAAGCGATGAACTGCATGTTTCGTAGGGTAGGTTCGCCGGAGCGGCAGTATTCGCCAATGGTACAGCGAGGGTAGCGGCCTAGTAAGTTCGTACTCCCTGCCCTTTTTGCCAGTGATTCTTGCGATTGTTCGGCGCGGGTACGTTGGTACCAAAAATTAGGGACACATGACCCATCGCACTGGATGCGCTGATTTTGGGAACCTCATCTTCGTGACACGCAGGCCACATCCGTCTTATTTGTTTGCCGAGCAGCCACCCATGCGGCCCGGAGTGGCACTGGCGTTGGGCGGCGGCTTCGCGCGGGGCTACGCGCACCTTGGGGTTTTGCGGATTCTCGAGGAAAACAACATTCCTCTGTCCTGTCTGTCGGGCACGAGTATTGGCAGCATTATCGCCGCGGCTTATGCCAGCGGGACGCCGCTGGACCGCATCGTTGCCAAGTGCCGCGAAATCCGCTTTCGCGATTTTGCCCGCTGGAGGGTTTCGCGCTTTGGGCTGGCAAGCAACGAGCGGCTTGGCGCGCTGGTTCAACGCTTCTTTGACAGCAAACAATTTGAGGATTTGCTGATCCCGACGGTGATCGTGGCTACGGATCTAGGCACTGGCGATCCGGTGCTGTTCAAGCAGGGCAGCATTGCGGACGCGATTCGGGCCAGCTGCGCGTTTCCCGGGCTATTCGAACCAGTGCAGCTTGGCACTCGGTGTCTGGCAGACGGCGGATTGGTCGCGCCGGTGCCGACGCGTGCGGCGCGCGAGCTTGGGGCGCAAATTGTCGTGGGCGTTTCGGTAGGATTGCACGACGGCCAACGCGGCGCGCCCACCAACATATTCCAAGTTGTCAGCCGCGCAGTAAGTGCCGCGCAGAAACACCAACTGGAAGCCTGGGAGCGGCACGCCGACCTGGTCCTGCGCCCCGACGTGCAGTCCCTCGCTTGGGATGACTTCGATCGTATCGACGAAGCCATGGAAGCGGGCGCCTCGGCAGCCAGCAGCGCTCTGCCGCTGATTAAAAAGCTGCTGCCACCGAAGCCGGAAGATGTCTCGGAATTTGGCAAACAAGGCGAGATCCTACTGGCGGGTTCACTGCAATGACGCGCTCCACAACGTGGCTTCTGTTCCTGACTACCGTGTTCATTACCTGGCAGGATAGTGCGGAGAATCCAGCGGTTTTCTGTTACCGTATGAGCTGGGGCGTGTATTTGCGTTTGCGTTCCCGCGCCCTGGCCCCAATTTCCATTTCTGCGAGGAATGAAACCGCTTGCTGGAATCCATTCGTCACTTCCTGCACTCCCTCTACGACCCTGAAGGGCTTCGACAACTGATCAGTTGGGGCGGCCCCAGCCTGGTTTGCGCCATCATTTTTGTTGAGACAGGGCTCTTCGTTGGATTCTTTCTGCCTGGCGATTCCCTGCTGGTCACTGCCGGTATTTTCGCGGGACAAAATGTGATTCCTCTTCGGTGGTTACTCATCCCCGGCATCCTGTGCGCGATTGCCGGCGACCAGTTGGGCTATTGGATTGGGCGCTCAGCGGGTCCAGCATTGTACCGCCGCGAAGATTCGCTGTTTTTCCGCCGCAGCCATCTGCAGCGCGCTCACGACTTCTACGAAAAATATGGCGGCCGGGCGGTGATCCTGGCTCGCTTTGTTCCCATCGTCCGAACGTTCTGCCCTCCGGTTGCGGGCGCAGCTAAAATGCGCTATTCCACATATCTGATCTACGACATCTTCGGTGGGACGTTGTGGATTGGCAGCATGCTGATTGGCGGTTATATCGCCGGATCCAGAATTCCTAACATTGGCAAATACCTGCACTACATCATCGGGACAATTATCTTTCTTTCAATTTTGCCGCCTATCATTGGCTATCTGCGATCGCGGCGCTCGACGCCTGCGATCCAAGCCCCTGGCGCTGTGCGCTCGGCCCCGGAGGAACGCTGACGCATGGCCAGCACCGGAATCCGAACCATCATCTTCGACATCGGCCGCGTGCTAGTACGCGTCGACGTTGCGCGTGCAAAAGCTGGCCTTGCCAAAGGCCTCGCGCTGTCTCCCGAGGAGCTATGGTCCGCCATCGAGAAAGACCCACGATGGGGCGATTGGCAGGAAGGGCGCATGTCCGCGCGCGACTGGTATCTGAACCTGTCCTCGCGTTTGGGCATTCCGCTCGATTTCGAGCAATTCAAGGGCGTCTGGAACAGCACTCTCGATCCGGAGCCAATTCTTCCCATCCAGTTTTTTGAGACTTTGTCCAAGCACTACCGGATTGGGCTGCTTTCTAACACGGATCCAATTCATGTTGCGAAACTCGAGTCAACCTACGACTTTTTTCGATTTTTCCCGGAAGCCGTGAGGACCTATTCCTGCTCTGTGGGCGCCAGTAAACCCAGTCCAGTGATTTACCAGGCTGCGCTGAAGGCCTGCAAAAGCCGCGCCCAGGAAACCGTCTATATCGACGACATCCTTGCTTATGTGGAGGCTGCCCGCCGTTTGGGCATGTCGGCGATTCAGTTCCAGTCGCCGGAGCAGTTGCGAGCAGACTTAAAGGCGCTGGGAGTCGGCCCGTTGGACGGCGCCTGACCGGAGCCGGCATAAGGAAGTTGTGAAGGTTGTTCATCTTCGCGTAAACTTTGCAGGAACTAGTACCCCGCCTATTTCCGTTGTTGATTTCTAACGGGCTTCCCCTCAATTACTTACAGTGAATACCTGATTTGGTACTCGCGGTCACCGGCGTGCTGTCCTTTAGTACAGTTTCCAGATCGTCGCCGCCGCCTCGTGCGGCCCAAAATTGAGAGAGCCGTACCCAATTAGGGTTGAGGAGAAGGAATCGAATATGTCTGATATGTCTGAAGAATATAAGAATGTGCAAACGAACAGTTCGCCGACCTGGCATCTGCCAGCCATCGTGATCCTTGCGTTGCTTGCCCTGAGCGGGTTGGGTTGGGCCTGGAACGACTCCAACAAGCTCGACGCCACCAAGCAGGCATTCGCGGATCAGGTGAAGTCCGTTCAAACGGGAGTTCAGCAGGATGTCAGCTCGCTGAAAGACCGCATCGCGCAGGATGAAAAGGTCAACACCGACCTGCAAGGTGATCTGCAAGTGATCACCAACAAGCTAAAGATTACCCAAGGGCAGCTGAAGAAGGCGCGTCAGGAAGCGGCGGATCAGATCAACCAGACATCCGACAAGATCACCGCGCTCGACACTTCCGTACACACCGAGCTTGCCACCAAGGCCACTTCTGACGACGTTAAGACTGTCGATACCAAGGTGACCGCGGTCAGCTCCAACCTCGACAAGACCATTTCTGATCTGAACATGGCCAAGAGCGAACTGGGAACCTTGATCGCCCGCAACCACGATGAAATTGACCTGCTGCGCCGCAAAGGCGAACGCGATTACTTCGAGTTCACCATCGTCGGCAAGAACAAGCCGCAGAAGGTCGGCAACGTCACCGTTGAATTGAAGGGCACCAACGAAAAGAAGAACCGCGTCAACCAGATCGTGACCGTCGACGACAAGAAGTATGAAGACAAGAACCGCGCCGCCAACCAACCGATGATCTTCTACCGTCCAGGCACTCACCAGGCCGAAGAATTGGTCATCAACAAGGTCGGCAAGAACGAAATCAGCGGCTACCTGAGCGTTCCCAAGAATGTTCCGGATCAGCCCACGACTGCCGCATCCAAGTCTTCTGGCAACTAAACCAACCTAGATCCGTAACACCTGAGAGACGGCGGGGAGTTCTTTCCCGCCGTCTTTTTGTTTGTTCCCCCTCGTTCGTTCGATTCCCGTTACAATTCTTGCGCGAGCCACGGAGCGTGCCTTTGCGTTCGTCTAACAAGCTTATCTACATCGCCATCGACGACCTGATTTCGACGTCCGGCAAGCCGTTAACTGGATTTCCGGAGTTCCTGGAGGGGCTGGAAGAAGCGAATCTTCCCTGCGTGTGGATTAGCTCGCGCAATCGCCATGAACTCGATTCGGCCATTCGCAGGCTGGGACATGCCGCGCCATTCATTGCCGAAGGCGGCTCGGGCGTCGATCTCCCCGAAGACTACTTCCATCTGAAGCCCGCCAAGACCATTCGCTTTGCGCGCTTCACCGTGATTCCCGTCGCCACGCCGCAGCCTGCCGCCGCGGAGGCTCTTGATCAACTGGCGGAAGATACCGGCATAGAAGCGGTGGCGCTTCGCACACTTTCTCCGCGCGAGCTTCCCAGAATGTCGGATTGGCGCAGCGCGAAGCGGAATTATTGCGGCAACGCGATTTCGACGAGTTATTCTTTTTCGCGGGCGCTTCTGATGCGGAAATCAAGAAATTTCAGGCCGAAGCCGCACGTCGAAATCTGCAGCTGCGGCCTCGCGGGAAATCTCTGGTCGTTAGTGGCTGGCGCTAATCTCGCTACCTGTATTCGCCAGCTTACCGGACTTTACGAGCGTGCGATTCGCGCTCATCCTTTCACCATCGCTCTTGGTACTTCAGAGGACGCGTCAGAACTTTTTCCGTGCTGTAATCGCGCCATACTTCTTGCGGCCCGTTCTGCGGATTCCCCGGAGGCGGTTTCGTCCGCTCGCACTCCCCAACTTTCGTTGCCACTTTTTGCGCCGGATACTGGGGAAACGCGCTGGAATCCATCCTCGCCAAGCGCGTGTAAGGGCGGAAACAGAGTGTCCAAAGTGTCCCGAGATTTACTTACGGGGCTGGAAACACGCGCGAGCGAAAATGGGAAAGCGGCAAAAAGCCGCAGAAAACGCGGTAATGATGGTACTAAAACTCGGTCTTTGCGCTGGCACAGTAATTGCTTCCTAGGACGTTGAACAACCAATACTCAGCTCATCCGCAGAATGGGCTGAAAGTTTAGGAGACCCTTTCCATGGCCTGGTTGCGCCGAATGATCTTCGTACCTGCGAACGAAACTCAGATGGGCCTCGTTTTGGCTCTTTGCATTTTCACGATGAGCGTCATGTCCGTGGCGCTGGTTTGGCAAGCCCAGGTGATTGCCAAGCAGAGCGCCGTGATTCACATGCTCGAAGCCCGCTTCGGCGGTTGATTGTTCCCTTCCTATGAAGGTTCTGCCCATAACATTATTTCTATTATGGGTGGTGCCCGCCTACGGTTTGCCGGATTCGCCACGGCCTAAGATCAATCGTGAGGCATTGGTCGTACAGCCTGAGCCGCGTTTCTGGGATCGTCCGATGAAGATCGAGTTCACGGGCATGGTGGTGATGGGCAGCTTCGACATGGCCCAGACCTGCAACTTCCTGCAGCACGGGCGGTCAGAGCGCTTGCTGACGCAATCCTGCGCTGGGAATGTGGCGCTTACCGCCGGCTTCGACGCTGCCGCGTTGGCCGCTGCCTGGTTGTTCCACAAGACCGGTCACCACAAGCTCGCGCGACTTCCTATGTTGTACATGACCGGCGTCAGTACCTACGGTGTGGCCAAGTCCAAATCTCTAGGCGGATGGTGATCAGCGCTGGACTCTGGGTTCTGTTACCAGTGTCCATTCCCGAATCTCTCTTCGTACGTCCAGCCTCACGTAACCTCGCAGCGAATTCAGTGCGTTTGAAATGCAAAAAGGGGAGCTTGACAGCTCCCCCTTTTTTGCTTTTTTTGCCGCGTCGCGATCTGAGCAACCCGTATTGCGGTTTGCTTCAGCAGCGACTCGCACCGCGTGCGCGGTGTGTTCAGCTTTGTTTCGCTTTTAAGCCCGGTGGAGTCATCCGTCCCCTCCGGAGCTCTATGAGCTCACACTTCGCTTGTACGCCCCAGTATTGCGGGGCGCAATAGGATTCTTGATGTACAGGGTGGATAAACGTATCTGCCGTGTTGTCTGTGAATTGGCCTGTGGATATCGGCGGCTACTTAATGAACAGCGTCTCTCGCAGCTGGTCTCGCGCAACAAACGATTTCATGCTGCGGTATCTGCCAAACAGCTCCTGAATCTCGCGGTTCTGGTAAATCTTCTGAGCCGGAAGCAGGGGCTTCGCTGAAAGCACCTGCAGCGTGCTTGTATCCGCCACACGGTAGCGCTGAAAACCTTCGGGCTTTTTGCTATGAAACATGGCAAATACTACCGCGCCGGGCCTCAGCAGTTCCGTCAACTGGGCGATCATAACCTTCGCCAGCGTGGCATCTACGTAGTCCAGCACATCCCAGAGCAACAGTGCGTCGAAAGAACCAGCCTTATATTGCAGATTCTGTTCGAGGAACCGTTTGGCGCGCATTTCCGGCTGGCGTTCCTCGTAATTCTCCAGTGTCTTTTCCGCTCCAATGCGGGCTTCATCTTCCTGGTAAAAATCAGCCCAGCCGCGCAGAATGTCTTCGGAAGAAACGCGGAATCCACGTTCAATGAAGAAGTTCAGCGTGGTTTGCCATGCTGGCCCCAGATCCAGAAGCGTTCCGCGGCCTAGACCGTCCAGGTTCCACAGGAACTCTTTCAGACCATTCGAAACGCGCGAAGTCTCCTGCATTTCAGGACTGCGCGAACTTCCCACCGCCGGTGGCCCGTGCTTTCCTGCCGCTGCCTTTCGTTCTTCGGGAAGCGTGCGCGTGCTCTCTCGCGTGGTGCTGCCTCCCATCGAAATTCCCAACTTATTCAAAAATCCCATGTCTCAATCCGCTCCCGCCACCGCTGCTCCGGATGACGCCTTCCCTTCGCCGCTAGTTGCTTCCTTTACCTTCGAATCTGATTTCTTGGTAGTTCCAGTAACGAACGCTTCGGCGGCGGCGCTGCTGAGCTTTCCTGCTTCCATCTGTCCATGCAATTCCGAGCCCTCTTCGATCGAAATTCGCTCGGATTTCATGTCGCCATTGATTTTCGCAGTGTTCCAAATCTGAATGCGCTCCGAACCGTATAGCTTGCCTTCCACGCGCCCGCGAACCACCACTTCGCGTGCGGTAATATCCGCTTTTACAACTGCGTTCGGTCCAACCGTTACGATTGAGTTGTTGAGCGAAATCTTCCCTTCCACATTTCCATCGATGAACAGGTCTTCCGTACCTGTGAGTTCGCCTCTAATCTTAATACCTTGG
>CAVTYP010000014.1:0-90147 GCA_963738985.1 Candidatus Acidiferrales bacterium | reverse complement strand
TCCGTCGGCGACTGTCCTGATTATCGGAACGGAAGTGCTGCGTCAGTTCTGGTTCGGATTGTCTGGACCGATCCTGTGGGCCATGATGGGCGATGTGGCCGATTACGGCGAATGGAAAACCGGCCGGCGCGCCAGCGGCACGGTTACCTCGGCGGTTGTGTTCGCTCTGTGGGCTGGGCTGGCGCTCGGCGGTGCCATCGCCGGATGGCTCCTGTCCGGTTACGGCGTCGTTTCAGAGGCCGCGGTACAGACCGAGCACGCGCGATCGGGCATCCTTCTGACTGCCAGCGTCTATGCAGGCATTACCTTTCTTGCGGCCGCGGCGTGCCTGTTCTTCTATCCGCTGTCTCGTGAACTGAGCCGGTCAATCGCTAACGATCTGACCGAGCGACGAAAAGGGTACGCGTCGTGAAGAGAATCGCCTGCGATGTTGTGGCGAAGTTATCGGCAACGGCGTGCGCAGCATCTATGGGCCTCGCGATTCTGCTCACGATGAGTTCGATCGCAAGCGCACAAACAGCTTCCCTCAAGGACACTTTCAAGGACTCATTCCTCGTGGGAGCGGCGCTGAATCCGGCTCAATTTACCGAGCAAGACGTTCGCGACGCCGCGCTCGTTAAAGCGCAGTTCAACACGATCACTCCGGAAAATGTGTTGAAGTGGGAACGAGTTCATCCGGAACCGGACAGCTACAGTTTTGAATTGCCTGATCGCTATGTTTCATTTGGCGAGAAGAACCACATGTTTATCGTTGGTCATACGCTTGTGTGGCACAACCAAGTCCCGCGTGGGTCTTTCAAGGAGAGAATGGCAATCCCGCAGATCGCGAAGTGCTGCTGAAGCGCATGAGCGACCACATCCACACGGTGGTGGGCCGCTACAAAGGCCGCATCAATGGCTGGGACGTCGTCAACGAAGCTCTCGAAGAAGACGGCACGCTGCGCCAAACCCCTTGGCTGAAAATCATCGGCGAGGACTACATCGCCAAAGCGTTTCAATTCGCGCACGAAGCCGATCCTCAGGCCGAACTCTACTACAACGACTACAACCTGGAGAATGAAGCGAAGCTGAAAGGCGCGCTGGAACTGCTACGGAAATTACAAGCCCAAGGTGTGCCGATCTCAGGCGTCGGGATTCAAGGGCACTATCACATGGATAAGCCGACCAACGAGCAAGTGGATGCAGCGATCACCGCCTTCGGTGAACTCGGTCTGAAAGTCATGGTCACAGAACTGGACGTGGACGTGCTGCCGCTCGCCTTCCAATATGAGGGTGCGGACGTCTCGCTTTCCGCTGAACTGCAACCCAAGTTGAATCCTTACACGAAGGGCCTGCCGCGTTCGATGCAGCAGGCGCTGGCGCAGCGCTACGCCGGGCTATTCGGCGTGTATCTGAAGCACCACGGCACGCTCAACCGCGTTACCTTTTGGGGCGTGACCGATGGAGATTCCTGGCTGAATAATTGGCCTGTGAAAGGGCGAACGAACTACCCGCTGCTCTTTGATCGCAATGATCGGCCGAAGCCGGCGTTTGACGCCGTGATCCGTGCGGCGCGGGCGCAGTAAGTCGCTCAGACCAGCCAACTCACTCGCGCAACGAATTTTGCGATGAACACGGAGAATGAATCGAGATCATCCCAGAAATTCTTGCGTGTGATTTTGATTCTGTGGAATGGGGTACAATTCGACGCGAAGACAAAGGAGATCGACGATGCGCCGTGCATGGATTGTCGTTTTGGTTGTGACGTTAGCAATAGCTGCAGCGGTGAACGCGCAGACGAACTTATCCGCGAAATGGGAGGAGCTGACCGCAGGGGACTTTCAGAAGGCGATTGCGAAAGCGCAAGGAACCTGTCTGCTACCATTCGGCATCATTGAGAAGCATGGCCCGCACCTACCATTGGGGACAGATCTGCTGGACGTGCGATACGTGACCGAGCATGCGGTGCTGCAAGAGTACGCAGTGATCTATCCGGCGTACTATTTCGGACAGATTTTCGAAGCGAAGCACGAGCCCGGCACCTTGGCTTACAGCCCCGAAATGCAGCTGAAGCTGTTGCAGGAAACGACCGACGAAATGGCGCGCAATGGCTGCAAAAAAGTGGTGATTGTGAACGGGCACGGCGGAAATGAGAGCTTGCTTCCGTACTTCGCGCAGACGCAACTTGCGAAGCCACACGATTACGTGGTGTACGTGCAGTGGGGCCACGAAGCGACGAAGAAGGTTGGCGCAGAGAAGAGCGGCCCAGATTGGCACGCGGGCGAAAGCGAAACGTCCAACATGCTGGTGACCAATCCCAATCTGGTTCATATGGACCGGGCGAAAAATGAATCCGGCGCGGATCAGAAGCGGGTGAAATTGCCAGAGAGCGTGTACACGGGGATTTGGTGGTACGCGCGTTTTCCGTATCACTACTCGGGAGACGGCTCAGCGGCGACGAAAGAGCAGGGCGAAGCAGACATTCAGAGCTGGGTCAATACCGTGGTGCGGGCGATCCGCGCGATTAAAGCGGATGACGAAAGCCTGAAGCTGCAGAACGAGTTTTATGAAAAGAGCCAGCACCCGTTGGATACAGTGAAGTAAGAAGCGTCGGCGAGACTCTCCGATTGATGCCGTGACTAGGTTGGTCCTACGACCATCCGGATAAACCATCGGCGTGACGCGCATCACATAGAGCAGTGACCTCCATCATGGACCGAAGTGCTCTGGAACATATACACGAGGTGGCATTGGGTGCGCCGCCATGTCAGAGCATGTTGAAAATGTCGAGCAGGAGCTGGAACGGGTCTCTGCGCGTCTTCAGGAGTTGGAGAGGCGAGTAGCAACGTTGGAAAAGCGGGGAGAATTACCTGCAACCGCTCCTGTAGAAGCGTTCCTTGGAGCAATTCCCAAAGAAAGAGAAAAGCGGGCGAGATCGACCAGCGTCGGGCCGGTACTCGGCAAGGCCGTGCTGGCGATCGCCGGGAGCGTACCTCTTGCGCGCGATCGCTGAGTCCCGGGCTGAGTGGCGATGGACGATGCTGGTGACGGGAATCGCATATGCCATGGTGTGGCTGGTGTGGGCGGTGCGAAGCCACCGGAGCAGTCATTTTGCGAGCGTGGTTTTTGGATTGACGGCGGCGTTGATCCTGCCACCGCTGCTATGGGAAGGCACCGTGCGTTTTCACGAACTCAGCGTGGGCGTTGCCTCGCTGGTGCTTGTGGGAGAAGTGGTCCTCTCGCTAGGGCTAGCGTGGACGGAGAGGCTTGAGGCGATTCCATGGATCGGGACGGTTTCGGCAGTTGCGACGGCGATGGGGTTGATCGTCGCCACGCACGAGTTGCGCCCGTTGACGATCGCGCTGTTGGCGTTGGCACTGGTGACGGAGGTGGCGGCCGCCAGTGGACGCTGGCTGGGCTTACGTGTGGTGACAGCCCTCGCAGCAGATTCAGCCGTGGGTTTACTGGGCTTGTTGATGACTTCAGCAGAACGGGTTCCGGATACCTACCGGGCGATGAGTGCGGGCGAGTTGAACGCATATTGTGCTGCGCTGATGACAATTTACTGCGGAAGTATCGGAGTGCGTGCATTCGTGATGAAGAGGAAGCTGACGTTCGCCGAAATAGTGCAGGCTGCAGTGGCATTCGTCCTCGGGACATGGGTCAGCCTTCGCGCGACACACGGTGAATCATCGAGCGTGCTGGGAGCCATGTTCCTCTTGCTGGCGGTAGGGTGTTACTGGGGAGCACTGGAGAGATTCTCGGGAGCGGAGGGACGCCGGAATCGTCACGTTAGCGCCAACTATGCGGCATGTCTGATGCTTGCGGGGAATTTACTGTTGCTCAAGGGAAACTTCCAAGCGATGGCGTTGAGCGTGGCCGCAATCTCTGCAGTGGCGGTCTTCACGCGAACCAAATACTTGAGTCTTGGGATTCACGGAACGCTATATCTATTGGCCGCTGGCATGGGCTCTGGACTGTTCACCTACGCAACCAGCGCGCTCGCAGGCAAGATTCCTACCTGGCCGGAATGGAGTTTCTGGGTCGTGGCCTCGGCTGGGCTGGTGAGTTATGCACTGGGATCACGGGTTTCGGGAGAAGGATGGAGGGCTCGGGTGTTGTGGGTCCTGCCCGCAGTAGTGGTGGGGGGTGCGCTGGCAGCACTGGCAGTAGCAGGGTTTGCGGGGCTTGCCTCGGGGGAGTTGAGCGCCTCGAAATCATCGATGGTGCGCACGGTGGCAACTTGCGTGATCGCAATGGCGTTGGGATACGCGGGATCGCGGTGGAACCGCGTGGAACTGGGATGGGTGGCGTATGGCGCGATCGGATTAGGTGCGCTGAAGCTGGTCGTCGAAGATTTGCGCTTTGGAAGCGCAGGGACGCTCATGGTGTCTTTATTGTTTTACGGATTGATTCTGATTTTGCTACCACGGCTGACGCGGTTTGGAAGAATCGAAGTGTGAGGGTCCGAGCCCGCCCACGTCTTTTGGGCAAGCGAGAGAGAAGGATTGGCAAAAGTGGGCCGTTTTGTGACCGTCATCACCTTCTGTAGTGACGGGCGTCATCAACCCGGCGTGAGCCCTGTCGTCTAATGAACGCACGTTCGTCATATCGCTCCAGTCAGGGCACACTGCATGGTCTTTCAACACGCACCGCAATCTACTGGTCCTTGCTGTCCCAGGGAAACATCTCACTCGCGAACAAAATCGGTATGGGCCGCGTGGCTCTCCGCTCCCTCCAGTAAGGGACAAAATGAATAACTTCCGTGACTCCGCGCATCTGATTCGCGTTGCCGCCGTTTTTCTTCTGGGAGCGGTGGCGTTTATCGTGGTCCGTGCGGCCGTGATTCCAAAGAGTTTTGGACGCTACGGACCATACCGGGGGGCCGCCCTCATCGAGAGCACAGCGCGCCCCGTCGCGTTTGCGGGACACGACGTCTGCGAGGGTTGTCACCCCGATGTTCAAGAGACCAAAGCCAAGGGCGTGCACGCGCGAGTAAACTGCGAATCCTGCCACGGGCCGCAATCGAAACACGCGGATGATCCCGGTACCGTTAAGCCTGTGTTGCCCGAAATTGCTACTCTGTGCGTGCGATGCCATTCGCGAAACGCCGCCAAACCAACAGGATTTCCTCAAATCGACGCCAAAGAACATTCGCAAGGCGAATCTTGCAAGACCTGTCACCAACCGCATAGTCCCGGATTCCAAGCAGGTGGCACAAAGTGACTTTCAATCGTCGTCAGGTACTTCTCTTACTCCCCGCCGCTGCAGTTGCCTGGGAATTCGCGCTTGCCGGGAACCCTGAAGCCGCACCGAACTACACCATGACAGAACATTGGTGGGGCATGCTTCTGGACATCTCCAAGTGCATCGGGTGTGGCAGTTGTGTACGCGCCTGCGCCATGGAAAACGACGTGCCGGATAGCTACTTCCGAACCTGGATAGAGCGTTATCACATTTCGGACTGGCATCTCGAAAATCCCCTGGTGGATTCACCAGATGGCGGCAAAGAAGGATTCCCGCCGGATGGTGAGACCGATGGAAGAAACTTTTTCGTGCCCAAGCTCTGCAACCACTGCAGCGATTCACCCTGCACGCAGGTCTGTCCGGTGGGCGCTACTTTCCACACGCCTGATGGTGTTGTGCTGATCGATTACAACTATTGTCTGGGATGCCGCTATTGCATCCAAGCCTGTCCGTACGGTTGCCGCTTCTTTCATCCCACTAAGCACACCGCTGACAAATGCACGCTGTGCTACCACCGAATCACAAAAGGGCTGACGACCGCGTGCTGTGAAGTGTGCCCAACCGGCGCCAGACAATTGGTTGACCTGAAGAATCCGAAAGATCCAATCCATGCGTTTTTGAAGACCCACAATGTGCAGGTTCTGAAACCGCATCTCGCCACAGGAGCGAAGATGTTTTACAACGGCCTAGATGGCTCGGTTCGCTAAGGAGACCACGCTGATGGAAGGATTCATGTATCCGAACGAAGTGGAACTCCAGTGGAGCGTACTGATCGTTCTGTATCCGTTTCTCACTGGGCTGGTAGCCGGCGCTTTCATTCTCGCCTCACTGGAGCGCGTATTCCGTGTAGACGAAGTGAAGCCCACGTACCGGTTGGCGCTGCTGACAGCGCTCGCTTTTTTGATCGTGGCGCCGTTACCGCTGCAACTCCATCTCGGGCATCCGGAACGCTCCTTTGAGATGTATCTGACGCCGCACCGTTCCTCAGCCATGGCAATGTTCGGATTCGTTTATCTGTGGTACCTCATGGCTGTACTGGTGCTGGAAATCTGGCTCGATTACCGGCGCGACATTGTGCTGCTGGCGCAGTCCAGCCGGGGTTGGAAGCGTCCTCTTTATCGCTTGCTGACGCTGGGCTCTTATAACATCAGTCCTGGCGCATTGCGAGTGGACGATCGCGTGGGCTGGTTTATTACTCTAATTGGAATTCCTTCGGCGTTTCTGTTGCATGGCTATGTTGGCTTTATCTTCGGCTCGATCAAAGCAAACCCCTGGTGGTCGACGCCGTTAATGCCTGTGGTGTTTCTGTTTTCCGCTATGGTTTCCGGAATCGCTCTGGTCCTTCTAATGTACATGCTTACTTCATTTGTCCGGCGAACCGCGATTGATATGCGCTGTCTGGACACGATTGCCAAATACCTGTTGTACACATTCCTTATTGATTTCACGCTGGAAATGCTGGACCTGGTTCACCGAATCTACGAATCGGACGAGTCCTTCCGCAGTCTCGACTTCATGGTGCACACCCGCCTTTTCGTTTCACAGATCGTTCTCCAGATCTTCCTTGGCACCTTGGTTCCCATAGGTCTGCTGGCGGCAACGCAATTCGTGAGATTCAGTGACGCAGTCCGAAAGTGGATTTATGCGATCGGGGGAATTCTTACCATGATCGGCATTTTTGCCATGCGGTGGAATGTGGTTATTGGGGGCCAGCTTTTCTCTAAAAGCTTTCTGGGCTATACGACCTACAAGATGGATTTCGTCACACGTGAAGGGCTCTTGCCAGCCGTCATTTTACTCGTTCTCCCCTTCGTCATTCTTTTTGTGCTCATCAAGATCCTTCCTCCTTGGCACGAAGAGAATATCGGAGCAGTGCAAGCCGACGGTATCGATTAGGCTCACCCGCGTCTACAACGATCCAAAAATCATTCGTGCGAAAATCCTCACGACTTCTTGTTGGAGTAATGGGTTACCTTGCCGTCGACAACGACGGCGACATACTTCCCTGCTTGCAGAAACTGCATAACCTTGGCGCCCTTGCGAGCGAGATGAGCCCAGCCGGACTTGGTGTTGGGATTCTGCTGGATGCCGCGGTAGGATTCGCCTTCAAAGTAGAAATCAACTTCGACAAGGCGCTTGCTGGCGGTTTTGCGCGAGGGAAAGGACCGCCCGTCAATCGTGACGCTGCTAGACCGGTCCACCAGAGCCTGGCGCCACACCTCGATCAAAACCTCATCGAACACGTTCGAAGACGCAATCATGGCAGGGCATGATAACGCACCAGGCAGAGCCAGCAAAGAAACTGTAATTTAACGGGAGTGGCGAAGCGAATCCATCCAAGAGACCAGGCGTTCGCTATTGGAAGTCTCCAAGTCAAAAAACTCGAGGCCCATGCCCACGCGAGGTTTCACGATGCGAACGACCACCAGGGCTTCCAGCACTTCGCCCTTACGAGTGAGCTTCATGCGGGCGCGCGCGTTCATCGAGAGAGGCTTGCTGGTGCAGACAAAGCAACCCCCGAAGGAGATGTCCGAAGTGATGCCATTGACCTGCCTGCCGGTCTCGAGGTCGATGAGTTCGGCATCGGCAGCAAACGGGTAACGGATGGTGTAGCGGCGATCACGAACACCAGGCACACGTATGGCAGCGTTTGCATTGCGATCAGGCATAGACACGATTTTGCTCACACGGCACTCTTCGCAAGACGTAAACGTCGGGCGACCCCAGGCGTTAGGCGACCCTTATACAGGTAGTGTGTCGGAAAGGTTGTGAAATGAGAACCGCGTAACGATCGGAAGTTCGCGAAAGGGTAACGCCTTGGGAAGCCCTGTTTTAGGCCCTTTTGGCTATTAGTGGGAAGGACAAATGGGGCTGCCGAGCACCAAAGGAGGGAGCAGGAACATGCTAGCCTGACAAGGAATGCGCCCTCTGGAAGAACAGATGATCTCTCGCGTTGAAGGAATCCGTCAGAGCGACCGGGTCACGCTGCGGCTGAACGTGGATGCGTCGTGGTTCGGGAACGACGGAACAGCCGTGAAACAGGCCGCGGAAACCCTGCTGGTGAGCCGCAATGGGGGCGTAATTCGCCTGAACGAGAAACTGTTTCCGGGGCAGGAACTGACGCTACACCGGGAATTGGAAGGCGACCTGAGCAAGTCCGCGCGCGCTCGGATCATGGCAGAGATCGATCGGGAAGGTGACGGGTTCCTCTACGCGATCGCGATTCTCGAGCCGCGAGTGGATTTCTGGGACATCGAGTTCCCTGCCGTGCATAAAGCCGAAGAGGCTTTGGCCAGAATGCTGATGGAATGCAGTTTTTGCCAGCGGCGCGAAGTCGTGTACCTGAACGAGATGGAGTTGAAGTCGTTCGAAATACGGCGTTGCATCGCGCGATTGTGCCGGCACTGCGATTCGCCCTCGATCTGGATCGAAGCGCATTCCGACACGAAGAATAAGGACGGAGTGACGCTCGCAGCGGTTCCTGAAGAGCGCGTTATGCCGCGCCGGAATCGGACCCGGGTAAAGGCCAGGGTGCTGGCGTGCATTCGGCGGCGCGGATTTGAGGAAGAAGTAGCGGTGTGCGAGGACTTGTCGAAGGGCGGAATCAGTTTTCGCAGCCGAAACGAGTACCCGGAAGGCACACGGCTGGAAGTAGCTGTTCCGTACACTCCAGGAGCGGGCGCGATCTTTGTGCCAATCCGAATTGTGTTTTCACAGGCGATTACAAAAGTCGGGTTGTTCCGGCATGGAGCGGCATATTTGAAGGCGCCAGAATAGTTTCCTCGCCGCGATAACCGTTTACACAATGAGCTAGGGTTTTGGCGGCGAGAGGATCGCCTGCCAGTTGATGATGGTGTTCCAGAGCATGCGCTGGTCGCCCCGATTGAGATCGCGGTGCAGTGGATTGAAATTGAACGTGACGACGTGGCCGCTGCCGACTGGCGTGTCTAAAATCGCGGGACGCCCGATCAAGTTCCCTTCTCCCCAGGCCTGACCACTTACGACAAAAGGCGCGCCTTCGCGGTCGCCCCATTCCAGGACAACGCTTCTGGTGTCGATGGGGCCGTCGAGACACGTGGTGCAGTAGGCCATGCGCAACCAACGCCGCGGAATGGAATAGAGCGCAAAATTCTGGCGGAACACATACGTGCGCGAGGGATAACCGTAAGCGATCGGATGTTCAGGCTTCGCGAAGGTCACTCGCACGTGCGAACCCGGCGTGCGCGTGACAGCCTGCTGGGCCGCGGCGGAGGACTCAGAGCCGCCACCTTGCGAGCTACGCGGAACGCCGCCGGAATCGCGCCGGACTCCGCGGATGATGCCGCCTTCAATCGCGAGCATGGTGCCGCTGCCCAGAGTTACGAGCAATCCGCCCTGCTCCACAAAACGCTGAATCTGCGCGAGGCCTTCCCAACCGATGCCGCCCGTAATGTCGTCAGACTCAGCGGGCGTGCCAAGGCTGGGAAACTGCGGAGTTTTCTTAAACGCCATCGGCCCCCAGGCTTTCGGGATGCCTTGAATCTGCTCGGCAAGTTCCAGATCGACGTGGCCATACAGCAGGACGTCGAACTTGTCGTGGAGACTGCCTGCGCGAATGTCTTCATCGCGGACGTAGGTGTAAGGAATCGTGCGCTGGTCGAGAGAATAACGCAGCCATCCGATGGTGTCGGTGTCTGCCCAGGGAACCCAGACGCCGAGGCGCGGAGGTTTTGCCGAATGATGAGGGACGTCGGGTGCTGACGGAGCGCTGTTGAAATCGAGGCCGAGTTGCAGGGAGGTGTCACGAAGCGCGTCGGCAAGACCTGGCTGTGCTGGAAGAATCCAGGAACCGGCGGGATAGTCAGCGCCAGCCACAGCAAAAGCGCGCTCCGCGATATCGAGATGGAAGGTCGCAAGGTGGTAGCGCGCTTCGAGTAAACCCTCCTGCCCTGTATCCTTTAATAGATACACGGTCCCTGCTCCCGCGACCTTGCCTTCCGGGTGAGGAGGCTGCGTGAGCAACGCAAGATCCGCGGAACGCACAGCCGCATCGGCCGTCGGAATCGCTTGCAAATGATAGTGAGCGGGAAGTTCCCAGGAAACATCGTCGTATGGCTCGCCGCCATCTTTCGGGTAGTGCTGTGGCGTGAGCAGATCCACCGCATAGTTGCGATAGGGCTGGTCGAGCCGAACCACATAGGTGCCCGCCGGATACGAACCATCTTTCAAAGCAAGCAGAGATTGCGCGCGGCTGACTTCAATGTGTTGACCCATGAGGCGGGCAACAAGCTGAGCAACGCGAGTGGGATCGCCTTGATCCGCAGGGATCAGGAAGGCGTAAGGCGCTTCCTCGAGACCCTTGCGATAGGAGTGCAGGCTCTTGTCGTAGAAATTTCGCAGCAGCGTGCGGGAATTTGTGGCGGCATAGTCGAGCGCAGCTAGCGCAGCCGTCTCGTTGTAGTTGACGTTGTCGCGAGCTGACCACGAGAACGTTCCCGATGGCGGAGGCACCAGACGGTACCACTCGCGCGAGGTTTCTTCGGGATCGAGTGACACAGAAAGTGTTTCGGCAGTTCCGTTGCCGAATGTTTCGTAGCCACGGCCGATGGCATTGTGGTTCATGGCGACGGAATCGAGATACAGGTGCGCGAAACCTTCTCCGAAATTCCAAGTGGAGACGCCGGGCATGCCTAAGCCGGTCATGGTTTGCACTTCATAGAAGCTGAGTGCGAGAAACTCGCTGTAGGTGATGGGATCGATGTTTGGATTGTAGGGGCCGGTGCCATTCCAGGACATCAGCAGCGGCACGGCTTCGTGAAGATCGTGAACGACAGTGGGATGCCAGTCATGGAACATGTGATGGACCGCTTTGGTGGTTTCCTGAGTTTGCTGGTGGGTGTCGCGATTGATGTCCACGAAAACATATTTGCCCCAGTAGGGAGGAGATTGACGAGGTAAGGTGTCGCGATCCTTTTTGCCCTTCAGATAGCGATAGAACCAGTCGACTTGCTTGTCGCGGCCATCGGGATTGGAGACGGGATTGATCAGCACGACCAGGTTTTCGCGGATGCGGCGAATCATCGGTTGATCAGAAACGGCAAGGCGATAGGCGAGTTCAAGGACAGATTCCGTCGAGCCAGTTTCGTCGGAGTGGAGGGCCGCATTGAAGTAGTAGATAGGACGAGAGTCGGCAATGAGTTTTTCTGCAGCCGGCTGATCGATTTTGCGGGGATCAGCGAGTGAAGCGGTCGCCGCCTTCGACCTGTCGAGGTCTTGAATTCCCTTCTCATCGCTGATGGCGAGCAGGATGATTTCCCGGCCTTCTTCCGAGTGGCCGATTGTGAAAACGCGAACGCGTGGTGAAGCGGCAGCAAGCGCGCGGCAGTAGGCATAGGCTTTTGCGGAATTCACCAGTTCGCCAGGTGCTCCCATAATACGTCCGTAAAACGCGCGTGGAGAAGGAACGCTGGAAGATGCCGGAAGATAGGAAACCCATGGCGAAAGAAATTGCGAGGAGGTCGTAGCTTTGGAGATTTCCTCGACCGAGCCGGATTCCGGAACATCGGGGGCGACCGACGATTGCGCCAGTAGGGCGGCGCAGCAAACTAGAGAGAAGAATAAGGACACAAGAGACCGAATACGCATGCGGCGCGAACCTCGAGATAACGATGAATGAAATGCAGAGCGAGGTGAGTGTACTACATCGGGAAATCGACGCGCGACGTGGCGAATGGAAAGCGAACCAAGGAGTTGTGTCGCGGACCGCCTCAGAAGGCGGTCCCTACAAAGGCAAGACGCGCATCTCTAGACGATTAGAACCAATTAATCGAGCGCGGAGACCGGCGTCTGCTCGCGACGGCGACGATGGAGATAGTGCATGGCGATATTGATGTAAATCTCGCCGCACGGTGTCTCAATACAGAGGACCATGGCTTCGGTATCGGCGTTGCCGGCGAGCCCCTCTTCGCTCATATGAATTTCCGGCGGAAATACCTTGAAGCGGAAGCCCTGATCATTCAGAAGCGTAACCGAATTTCCGATGACCATGTTCGCAAGCTCGCAGACTGTCTCGCGGATCACCTGCTCGCTTTCAGGGACAGGCGAACCGGCGAGATGTCCCGCAACGCGGATGGCCACTTCAGGAGCGAGATCGAGAATGACGCGGCCCTCGATATCGCCCTTAATTAGAATCAGCGCGGCGATGCCTTTGCGGCGATAAGTGTTCTCGTCCATGGTCAGGTCGACAATCTTTGTCGGTGCCTGCAATGACTCCGCAAAAACCGCATCCGCCGCGTTGATGAACGGCTGAATGAGTTCCATTCTCATGAGCGCTGCTCCCCCGCCAGTTCAACGGGCACATTGGCGGCATTGGGATCGTCTCCCAAAACGTAACGAAGAATTTCGTACAGCACTTCGGGCTTTACCGGCTTTTGCACAAAGTGCTTGGCACCCTTTTGCAGAGCGGCAAGAATGTTTTCCTGATAGCCGACAGAGGAAACCATGACAATGCGGGCGTCGGGATGCTGGCGAACGATGCGTTCGACGGATTCGATGCCTTCCATCTGCGGCATGGTGATATCCATGAGCACGATATCCGGCTTGGAACGGTTGAATTCCGCAATGGCCGTTAGTCCGTCACCGGCTTCTCCCGCCACTTCCCCGCCGAACAGCTCAATCATCTTGATGAGGTTCTTACGGGCGAAGACGGAGTCGTCCACGACAAGATAGCGGACCGGCTGGGTGTCCTTCCGAAGTAGCGGCGCAAACTGTGGCATAACCTTCTCCTTTAGCTCCAAGTGCGATCAGGCACGCGGAGTTGAAACGGGTGTTCGTTCGGTTCGTTCCGTTTTTTGACCCTTGTCGGATTTCTCTTGGGCGTCAGATTTCTCGTTGCCCCCGTGCTCGTTGCCGTAGTGGCTGATCAGAAACGCGCCGAGCGCCTCCAACGGCAGAATCTTCATGGCGTAGCCTTTAGAAATAGCGGCACGGGGCATTCCGCTGACCACGCAGGTTTCTTCGCTTTGCGCGATGGTCATACCGCCCGCGGATTTGATAGCTCCCAATCCTTCGGCACCATCTTCGCCCATGCCAGTCATCAGAACGCCAACCGCAGTAAGGGCAAACTCTTGCGCGACGGAGTGGAACAGCACGTCAACCGACGGACGGTGGCCGTTAATTGCCGGGCTGTCCGACAAAACCACCATTTCTCCGCGAGGCATGCGGCGGACCATCATGTGACGATTGCCAGGGCAGATGAGAACGCGACCAGCAACCAGCAGATCGCCGGATTTGGCTTCCTGAACATCCAGGGCGCAGCATTCGTCCAACCGGTGCGCGAACATATCGGTAAAACCCTCTGGCATGTGCTGGACGACCAGAAAGGTGGCGGGAAAATCCGGTGGAATCTGCGAAAGAAGATATTGCAGAGCGTTAGGGCCGCCAGTAGAAATACCAATCGCGATGACGCGATTAGGCGGAAGAGCGTTTCGCGTGCGTTTCTTGCCCGGTGGAGGGAGTTCGGTTTCCACCTTGGGTAGAGATTTGGGGCCGCCAGCGCGTTTGGCCACTTTGATTTTTTCGATGAGCTGATAAGCGATCGGGTCGAGATGACCGGCCGCGGCATCTTTGGGCTTGGCGACAAAATCGATGGCACCTAGAGCCAGCGCCTTGAACGTAGAGTAGGCGCCCTCTTTGGAATGGGTGCTGAAAACGATGACCGGCAACGGAGCGCTGCGCATAATCATGCGCAAGGTTTCGATGCCGTCCATGCGGGGCATCTCGAGGTCGAGTGTGACCACGTCCGGATGCAACTCGGCAATTTTGCGCAAGGCAAACGCGCCGTCCATGGCCGTGCCTACCACTTCAATGTCCGGATCGCGCTCAAGAATCATGGGAATGAGCTTGCGCATCAAGGCAGAGTCGTCGACCACCAGAACTTTAATGCGCCCGTTCATGCGATGGCCCCCAGCGGAAGCGACCGCGACAACCGCGAAAGAATCGCCGGCACATTCAAGATCAGCACAACAGTTCCATCGCCGAGTATGGAGGCGCCGCTGACCAGATCACTGGAGACGATTTCGCCGGGAAGCGCCTTGATGACGAGTTCTTCTTCACCGACCATGCTGTCCACTAGCAAACCGAAGCGCTTTTCCGCTACGCCGATGACGATCACGAAACTCTTTTTCTTTTTTGGTTCGTCCGTCTCGACGGCATGAATACCTTTAAGGGAGGAGAGGCGCACCAGGGTAAGGATCTGGTCGCGCAGGCGAAGCACTTCGCGTTTGTCGACACGCTGAATTTCAGAATCGGATACGCGGGTGATTTCCACGACGGAAGAGAGCGGCACAGCAAAGAGACGCCCACCAACGCGGAACAGCAACGTCTGAATGCTGGCGAGAGTGAGCGGCACCCGAAGAAGAATCGTAGTGCCCTTCCCTTTGACGCTGCTGACGTTCACCGTGCCTTTCAAGCGGTCCAGCACGTTGCGAACGACGTCCATGCCGACGCCGCGTCCGGAAACTTCGGTGACTTCGGTTGCGGTACTCAAGCCGGGTTCGAAAATGAGATTCAGAAGATCGGGTTCCGTCAAGCGATCGGCGTCTTCCTGCTTGATGAGCGAGTTGCGAACGGCTTGCTCGCGAATCAGATCGAGGTCGATGCCACGACCGTCGTCGTGCACCTCAATCACTACTTGCGCGCCCTGGTGATAGGCGTTCAAGGAAACAGTGCCGCGCGCCTGCTTACCTGCGCTGAGGCGTTCGCTGGCGGGCTCGATGCCGTGATCCACCGCGTTACGCACCAGGTGAGTGAGCGGCTCTGCCAGCGCGTCGAGAATTCCTTTGTCGAGATCGGTGTGCTCGCCGGCCACTTCGAGAGCAATGTCTTTGCCGCAAAGCTTCGCGATATCGCGGACCACTCGCGGGAAACGGCGGAACAACTGCTCGACCGGTACCATGCGAATCTTCAAAACGCATTTGTGCAGCTCATCGAGGACTCTGGATTGGAATGCCAGCGTTTCCGCGAGCTTCGTGCGAATGGGATCGCGCGAATGGCGGGCATCAAATTCCGCCAGGGTACGGTTCAGCATGGATTTGCCGATGATCAGTTCGCCCACCAGATTCATCACTGCATCGATGCGTGAAGCATCAACGCGGACGGTGCTTTCGGCAACCGCGGCGACCGCCGAAGAGCCAGCAGGATGTTTGGCGGCAGTCGATTCCGCAGAATCGTGCGGTTTCGCGGCAATTTGAGCGGCTTGTGCTTCCAGGATGTCGCCCAGAAGCTGATGCTCGGCGGAATCGGCGTGATCCGCAGGTTCAACGCGAACGTCCGAAACAACCGAAGGAATGTGGCAGCGATGCGAAACATGCTCGATGGGATGAGGACTGGCGACGGCCGCTTCCACCACTTCAACAGCCGCAGCCGCAAGATTGTCTTCAGGTCGCAGAGCAATGACCGTGCCGCAAGTGTGCAGAACGTTGCGAATCAACTGAAAGGCGGCCGCGCGCATGACGCTATTGGGATCGATGCGCAAGGCAACGTTGTAAACATTATCGCCGCGCAGAAGCGCCTCAGAAATCATCAAGCGCTCGTATTCGCTCCAGGCAAAGGCCGCGCGAACCTGCCCCGTTGGCGAGCCACCGGCTGACTCAGCCTGCCCCGGCGCCTGAAGCAGGTGGTGGATGAGAGCGCGCAGCGAATCCGTGGAAGGAGGCTCAGCTTGCTTTTGGTACGCGCTGAGCATGCTCTCAAAAGTATCCACGGCAGCAAGAACAACTTCGGCAAGCTTTGTGCCGTGCGTCTGGCTGATCTGCCATGACAGCACGTCTTCAAGTTCGTGAGCAATCTCGCTCAACTTCTGGAAGCCGCATGCAGCCGAATCGCCCTTCAGGGTATGCACGGCGCGGCGCACACCGCGGATGAGGTCTTCGTCCGCGGGGCGCTTTTCAAGTTCGAGCCCCGCGTCGTTGATGACCTGGAGAAGTTCCGCGGCACTTTCAAAGAAAAGTGCGCGAAGCTCCGATCCGCGATCCTCGGGGATAAAACTCACGGATTCACCTCAATACGCTTGTAAGCGGTGCCGTTGTTCTCATGAACCATTTTAAATTTTTGGGTGAGGCCAAAGAGGCTTTCCGCGTGGCCGACGAAAAGATATCCCCCAGGATTCAAGCAATGCCAGAACTTCTCAATCAGGCGCTTCTGCTCGGCCTCGTCGAAATAGATCATCACGTTGCGGCAGAGGATAATGTCGTTGCGCCGTGGCAAGAATTCGGTTTTCAGGTTGTGGAAGTCGAACTGAACCAGTTCTTTCAGCTGAGGTTTGACGCCATACTTATCGCTGGTTTTTTCGAAGTAGCGCAGCCTGGTCGTGTAGTCGACAGGCTCCATCTGAATTTCCGTGTACAGGCCCTCCTGGCCGGTGCGAAGGCTGGCGTAACTGATATCGGAAGCCACGATTTCGAGTTTCCACGGCGGAGGAATCAGCGGCTTGGGCGAAGGCATCTCAAACGGAAGCGGGTTGCGAAGATAGTAGTAAGCGAGAGCGTCGCAGATAAGGATGGCGACGGAATAGGGCTCCTGACCAGCGGAGCAACCGGCGGACCACACGCGAAGATTCCAATCGCGGCGCTCCTGCTTGTGATGAAGGATTTCTTCGAGGACCGATTTCTGCAGCAGGTCGAGCTGCGGGCGGTTGCGAAAGAAACTGGTTTCGTTGACGGTAAGATTCTCAAGAAGCAGGGCGAGTTCCGCGCGGCCCTCGCGGCTGGTGAGCAAGCGATAGTAGCTGTAGAAAGAATCGAGCTGGCAGGCCTTCAATCGGCGCTGCAGACGATCCTTCAGGAAATGAGCGCGGCGCTCATCAAAATACATGCCGCACTCCTGGTAGACAAGGGTCTGCAGGAGCTTGAGTTCCGCTTCCGTGAGCTGAACCTGAGCAGTAATGGTTCCCATACTGGGTGCGTGCAACGTTCGTACAGCCGGCGGCTCCAGCAACGAAGCAACTAACGCGCGACTGCGACGGGTTCCGCGGCCTCCTCAAGTTTCTTGAATTCCGGTTGACGCAACAGCCTGGCTATATCCAGGAGAATGATGAGCCGGCCTTTCAGTTTGCCGACGCCGGTCACATAGCTGGACTCACCCTCGGCAAACACGGTGCCGGGCGCGGCGATCTCCGAGGGAGGGATTTTCAGCACTTCGGAAGCGGAACTGACAATCAAGCCGAGAAGCTTGTTGTCCAGTTCAACCACCAGAATGCGATTCTTCTTGTCGGGCTGAACCGCTTCGATGCCGAAGCGCTTGCGCAGGTCCATCACCGGAATGATTTTTCCACGAAGGTTGATGACCCCTTCGATGGCTTCCGGCGCGTTAGGAACCGAAGTGATTTCGGGTACGCGAACGATCTCGCGCACGGATCCGATGCGAACCCCGTACGTTTCATTGCCGATGCGAAAACCAACAACTTGGTAGTCTTTCTCCATGGGGCGGTCTCCGCGTCAGTTGCGTCCGACTTCGGCAAATTCATATTCACTGGATTCTGAATTGGGCTGCCGGCGTTGCGGAATGTTGTCGTGACGATGGCGAACCTGGCCGGCGCGGTCGATGACGAAGCGATCCATATTGTCGAGAAGGTTGCGGGAAAGCTTCAGCATTTGTTCGGCGGCAGCAGACAGTTCGGTGGAGCTGGAAGCGGACTGCTGAACCAGTTCACGCATTTTGTCCATGGCGCGCACGACGGCTTGCGCGCCGGATGCTTGTTCCTCGACGGCAGAGTTGATCTCCTGCGTGATTTCGGTCAGGCGGTTGGTAGCCTTGGCGATTTGTGAAGAACCGACCGACTGTTCGTTGGTGGCGGCGCCGATTTCCTGAGAGAACTTGTAGACTTCGGTGACGACGTCGGAAATTTTATGAAGTGCGGTGCCCAGATCGTTTCCGAGGCTCAAGCCTTCTTCGACGATTCGCGTGCTGCGCTCCATGTTTTCGACAGCCTGGCGAGCTTCACGCTGGATGCTCTGGATCAGGTCGGCAATTTCCTTTGTGGATTGTGTGGATTTCTCGGCGAGTTTGCGGACTTCGTCGGCGACTACGGCGAATCCGAGGCCATGTTCGCCAGCACGAGCGGCTTCGATGGCGGCGTTCAAAGCCAGCAGGTTGGTCTGTTCGGCAAGGTCGTCGATCACTTCGATGATCTTGCCAATGTCGTCGGCGCGATGCCCGAGAATATTGATGATCTCAGCGGAAGACTGGATGGCGCGATTGGTACGGTTCAGTCCGTCGGTGGTCTTCTCCATCGTCGCGATACCGGTGACGACCTCTTCACGCGAGCGATTGGCAATGTCCAGCAGGACCTTGGCGGTGTCCGCAACGCGCTGGATGGAAGTGACCATCTGATCGATGGATGCAGAGGTTTCAGCAACGCTGGAAGCCTGCACTTGGGTGTTCTTCACTACGTTCTGCACGTTGATGCTCATTTCGTGCATCGTGCTGGTGACTTCTTCAATGGCGGAGGAGGCTTGCACGCTGACTTTCGCGGATTCGTCAGCGGCGCCCGCAACCTGGTTGGAACCAGCCGAAACCTGCGAGGCCCCATCGCGAGTGGAACGAACGATTTCCTGTAAGCCGTGGGCCATGCGAATGAACGCGTTGCCGAGGGTGTCGCGCTTGGAACGAGGCGTCACTTCAACGGTGAGGTCACCTTCGGCCACAGCCATGGAGACGCTGGCCATTTCCTTCAAATAGGCGACCATATTGTTGAAGGTGGTAGCCAGTGCCCCGATTTCGTCATTACGGTGGATATCAATATTCTGGTCGAGGTCGCCGGAATCGCCAATTTCGCGGGCAACGGTAATCAAGTGCTGCAAAGGTTCGGTGATGGAGCGGGCGGTCCTAACGGCGGTGTAGCCGATCATGAGCAGGGCCAGAATCGACCCGATCAGAATCGCCGCATAACTATACAAACTGGCGCGGTCCGCGGCCTTCTGCGAATCCACCTGCGCTTTGCCGATGTCTGCCTTGGCCTCATCGAGAACGGCAGTAGATTTGTTCAACCACGATGTGGGATCTTTCTGCAAATAGAAGATCTGCAGATCCGAGACGGTGGCATCCCCGGAATCAACCTGGTGGCGCTTGGCGAGCAAAGGCTTGCCAAAATTATCGGCCCAGCTGGCTTCGGTGCTCTCCACCTGGATCAACGCGGTGCGCATCAGGTCATTCTTGGTTTCAGATTGCCCTCGCTTGACCAGATCGGTGAGTTCGGTGAAGCCGCGATTGACCTTCTCTTCGTCGCGCGGGTCGCCGCTGAGCAAAAAGTTGTTCAAGTTCAAGCGATTCTGCATGATCTGATAGCGCACAGCCTCCGTCGTTCGCACGCTCTCCAGCGTCGCGGATGCTTCGCTGCTAGCCCGGCTGGCTTTCCAAATGGTGCCGATATCCACCATGAGCAGGATGAGTAGAATGCCCCCAATCGCTCCAAAACTCCGGTACAACTGTTTTTCGATCGTCATTGCGTTACTTCCTCCGCTCCCCTAAACAACCAGTTGAAGCGCCGCCCTCTCAGTCAACTCGCCGCGCGTAGCTCACTGCTGCTTGAATTCGAACTCGATCACTTGCGTGGTTTCCTCTTGCGCCGGCTCGAAGCGCCATTCGCGAAGACAATCCGTCGCCGCCTGCACGAGAACTGGATGACCGCCGATAGCGCGCGAATTCTTCACCTTGCCGTCCGTACCAATGACCACCTCAATGCGGACCTTCCCGCCGAGACCTAGCCGCTTAGCCAGTTCCGGATACGCTGGATTGGCCCTCACCTTGACCTTCCTCTTGCTTTCCTCGACGTTGGCCTGTTGTGCAAGCGCAAAGGATCCGGCCAACACCCCCGTCGCGACCAGCGCGAGAATCGCCTTTCCCCATCCACTATGAATGGACACCACATCCTCCTTGGGTGGGAAATTACCCCAACGGAGAGAAGGCAAGTGCAATGCCAGGACGAAGAGTAGCGGAAAGAAAGAGCAAAAGCGCTGATTGGCGTCGCAAGCGCTTACTCTGCAATTAGATACGAGCGAAATGAAAATGATGCACCTCGAGGAAAGTTCCACCAAACGTCTCAAACCGCCGGGCGGTCCATCGGTTTGATCTCAGGCTGAGACGCGGCTGGGCTCTGACGGCGGGTGCAGGGTAACGCATGCGAACTCCGAAGTGGAACGGGGATTGACTCAGAATGAGATTGCTCAGTAGTTTGGGAGTGCGTGGTTTCCTAAATTGAGACACACGCAGAGCCCCTAACCCCTATGCGTGGACGAAAGTCTATCTCTGCTCGTCGTCGTGCGGCACCCAAGGGCCGCAAGCTGTCGAACCGCGCAAAAATCGATCATGCCGAAGAATTAATGGATTTGGCGGTGGCCGCTGCCAACTCGCGCGAGCTGCCCGCGTTTCTGGCAGCATTTGCGTCGCGCGCGGCAGAAATGTTGGGGGGGGAGTGGGGCGGCGTCGGAGAACTCTCTGGAAATCGCGTACAGCTGTACTCTCCGGTGAAGGATTTCCCGGGCGGTAGGGAAGATTGGGACTGGCTGCTGGAGAACATCGCCGCCAAGCGAAGCGGCTTGCAGGTGGCGCGCTTGCCGGAGCGTGCAGCTTATTGCGGGATGTTCCCGATCTACGCCAGCGATCGCGAACTGATGGGTACGCTGTGCGTGATTCGAGCGAACGCCGAGTTTTCTGCCGCGGAAGAAAAGCTGATGACCGCACTGGCCAGCCACGCGGCGCTTTCCATGGAAAAGGTGCGGCGCTTTTCGCAACTGGAGCGCTCCAAAAAACAGTGGGTCGAGGACATCGACGCAATCAGCGATTACATCGTGGTACACGATCAGAGTTGGAAGATCGTGCGCACGAATCGCTCTTTGGCAACTCATCTGGGAGTGTCGCCCGTTGCGTTGGTCGGCGAACTAGTTACCAGCTTGCGTCACATCGCAGAAACCGGCAGCGCGCTGCCTTGCCCATTCTGCAGGAACACTACAGAAGCGCGCGAAGAGTACACCGCGACGGCCGAGGGCCGCACATTTCTTGTGTCGACATCGCGCACGCGCGGAGCAACGGAAGAAGACGCCCGCACGATTCACGTCCTCAAGGACATCACGGATCGCCTTGAAGCGGAACGCCGTTACCGCGAGCTCTTTGACAGCATCCAGGAAGGCTTGTTTTTCGCCACACCTGATGGTCAGTTTCTTGACGTCAATGACGCCATGGTGCGCATGCTGGGTTATGAGTCGCGAGAGGAGCTTCTGCGCGCCGATGTCAGCCCTCACCTCTATCCAACAATTGCCGCAAAGAAACGCTTTGTGGAAGCCATCGCGGAACGCGGCACATTGCGGAATTACGAAGAAACACTGCGGCGAAAAGATGGCAGCCTGTTGCACACCATGCAGAACATCAGCGCGGTGAGGGATACACAAGGTCATGTCGTACAGACACGCGGGCTGATGCTGGACGTGACGGAACAAAAGATGTTCCAGTCGCAACTGCAGCGCGAGCGCGACTTTAACCAGAAAATATTAAACACCACGCAGAGCATGATCCTGGTGCTGGATACGGCCGGGCTGACCAGCTATGCGAACCGACGCTGCTACGAAGCGGGCTATCACGAAAATGAAATGATCGGCCACCGGTTGGAAGAGTGGGTGGAAGCGTCGCACCGGCAAGACTTCGAAGCAGCGCTGCAGACCACGGCGCAAGGGCAGCAGGTGGAGAATCTGGAGTTGCGAGTGCGGCGCAGCGATGGTTCGATGGGACATTTTTCCATCAGCTTGAGCCCGATGCGCGACGAGAACCGGCAAGTAAACAATGTTGTAGTGGTCATGACAGACATTACCGATGCCGCGTTGTTACAGGCGAAACTGGCGCATTCGGAGAAAATGGCGACGATCGGGCGGCTAGTTTCCGGCGTGGCGCACGAAGTGAACAATCCACTGGCAGCGATTTTGGGCTTCACGGACCTGTTACTGGAAAATCCCGCTGTCCCGGAATCTGCCCGCGAGGATTTGAAGATCATTCTGCAAGAGACCCAGCGAACGAAAGAGATCGTGCAGGATTTGCTGAGTTTTGCGCGGCAAAAGCCAACACAGCGCGAACCGGTGCAGGTAAATGCGATTCTGCGGCAAACCATCAAGCTGCGAAGCTACGATTTTTCCAGCCATGGCGTAGACGTGGTGGAGGAATTCGACGAAGGAATCGGTCCGACTCTGGGGGACTCGCAGCAACTGCAGCAGGTATTCCTGAACGTCCTGAACAACGCCTACGACGCTATCCAGGAGTCCGGAAATCACGGCAGAATCCGCATCCGCACGCGGCGCACGCAGGACTCCATCGAAGTGGCGTTCATCGACAATGGAACTGGCGTTTCCGAACCTGAACGCATTTTCGATCCCTTCTTCACCACCAAGCAGGCGGGAAAAGGAACCGGGCTGGGCTTGAGCATCTGCTATGGAATTGTGCGAGCTCACGGCGGCGAGATTCTCTGCTGGAATAATCCAGAAACGGAAGAGCGAGGCAGCACCTTCGTGGTGCGCCTGCCGCAGGCCACTGAAAACGCGATTGCGGCAGCGGCAGCGAAAGAGGCAGGTAGATGAGCGAGTCCAGCAGTGCGACAAAGGCAATCTCGCCCATCCTGTTAATTGAGGATGAAGCTTCGGTGCGAGCCTTCGTGCGCACGGCGTTGCAGCGTCGTGGCTATTCCGTCGTGCAAGCATCTTCGGGCGCGGAAGGGTTGGAGCATCTCGCGGCCGGCGATTATGCAGGAGTCATTTCCGACATTCGAATGCCGGGCAGCATCAATGGCGCCGACGTGCACCACTGGATCAAGAAGAACCGGCCGGACCTGAGTGGACGAATCATTCTGATCAGCGGGGATACCGCCAACAGTGAGACGCAAACGTTGCTGCGAGACAGCGCGACACCCTGCATTGAAAAGCCTTTTCGGGTGCAACAACTGATTTCGATAGTGGAGACAACATTCGGAAAACCATGAGCGAAGATCTGAAAACCAAACTACTGGTAGTGGACGATGAGCAGAGCATCCGGCGACTTTGCATGACCATCGGCACCTCCCTGGGCTTCACCTGCAGCGAAGCCGAAAGCGCGGAATCCGCGGTTACGCGACTGGAAACCGATCCGCCCGACTTGGTGCTGACCGACTTGAAACTGCCCAACCAGTCGGGAGTCGAACTGCTGAAGCAGGTCCGCAATATATTGCCGCGCACGGAAATCGCCATAATGACCGGCCACGGCTCGATTGAGTCTGCGGTGGATGCAATGAAGCTGGGCGCTTACGACTACATCGAAAAACCATTTCGTGTGGAAAAACTTCGCCTGCTTTTGCAGCGCATGGCGGAAAAGGTGCGCCTGGTGAACGAGAATGCGTTCCTGCGGGAGCGCGTAAACACCGAAGAGAACCTCGACGGAATCATTGGAACCTCTTCCGGGATGCAGGATGTACTGCGGATGATTTCGCGGCTGAAAGATACGCGGACTGCGGTCCTGATCTCCGGAGAGAGTGGCACCGGCAAGGAACTGGTGGCGCGAGCAATCCATTTCAAGGGTGCGCTGGCCCAAGAACCCTTTGTCGCCGTCGATTGCGGAGCGCTGGTGCCAACGCTGATGGAGAGCGAATTGTTTGGCTACGAGAAGGGCGCATTTACGGGCGCGACTCGCTCGAAATCAGGCCTATTCCAGGCGGCGAACGGCGGAACGCTGTTTCTGGACGAGATTGGCGAATTGCCGTTGGAAATGCAGACCAAGTTGCTGCGCGTGTTGCAGGAAAAGGAAGTACGACCCGTGGGCAGCAACGATAAAGTGAACGTGGACGTGCGAGTGATTGCGGCAACGAACCGCGACCTGGAGTCCGCGTATCGCGAAGGCACCTTCCGTAAGGACCTCTATTTTCGCTTGAACGTGGTCACCGTTCATCTGCCCCCACTGCGCGAACGCCGCTCCGACATTCCCATGCTGGTGCACCACTTCCTGAACCGCTACGCACCCGCCACGCACCTTCAAGTGACGGCGGCAGCCATGAAGAGCCTGCTGCAATACGACTGGCCAGGAAATGTGCGCGAGCTGGAAAACTGTATTGCGCGAGGCGTGACGCTTGGCGATCAGGAAATCATCGACGTGAAAGATCTGCCGCCATCTATCCGCGCCGAACAGCCTTTAGGCCAGACGATGACACCACAAGACGCCGCCAGCCTCTCCACCACGGCACTAGCCGAAATGGAAAAAATGACCATCCTGCGCGTGTTTGAACAGGCCAATGGCGACAAAGCCCTGGCTGGAAAAATGTTGGGAATCAGTCGCGCCACGCTGTACCGAAAACTGAAGCGCTACAGCATTCCCCTGCGCGGCGAAACGCCAGAAGGTCCGGCAAAAGAAGAGCAAGCTCGTGGAGTTGGGCGCTGAGGCCGTCTCAAGTGTCTAAGGAAAGAGCGCGATTGTCGCAAGTGGGAATGAGACAGTAGCGTTTCAGCCTGAGACATTGGGCGAACGAATCCAAACGGGAAATTCCTAAGCCCCTTCATTTCCGTTACTTCCAAATTCAAGATTCATACTGACATGTGGCGCTCTGCGTGCAATTCCCTCCTCGGGACATTGTGTTCCTGGCCGTGCCGTGTGTGCGCTTCCACACTCCTTGCGGCTAAAGCTCGTAGCTCGAACAGACCATTGGCGCCGGGGTAAAGCGAAAGATGGCATTACTTGCGAATGAGCAGGGATGTGCGGAACAACTTGCGCGATTCTTTCCAACGCTCCCAGCTGTGCGCATACCCGTGCGAGTGCAATCGCTGCGGCCCGGTCAGGCGAAATTGCAAGAGTCGACGGTAGTGGAATTTGGCGCGTCGGAATACGCCATTTTCCTGTCGACACTGCCGATGGAGTTCGATGAGCGCGTACGTGTGATTCGGGATGGCAAGGGACGAGGGGCGGAAGCCGCGGTGATCGCCCTGCAGTATCACGAAGGACGTAAGGCAGTGGCCGTCAGATTTCTGCAAGGCCCCTGCGATTGGATGCAGCCGTGAACAAAATGACAACGCTGAATATACCGGCACCGCCGAAGCTGGACAACTCGCGGCAAGCGCAATGGGTGGAAAATCGCTCGGTTTTCCCCATCTATCTTGCGCTCGCCAAACATCTGCAGATTGAGATTCCCTTTCCGCCGAACAAACGAGTGCTGCCGGAAAAGGCGGAGCTTGAACTCTTCACCCAGGTGCACACGTGGCTGGACTCCATGGATCAGCGCGTGCTGGTTCACCAGTTGCGCCACCTGCTGCAGATGACCACGCTAAACGCCAGCGAAAGCGGATTGCGCGCGTTGATCATGCGGCATTTGAAGAAACCTTCCAAGAGCGTTACCGACCGCGACAAAATCGACTTTTTGCTGGTGCAGTATTTCGCGCTTTGCGCTCCGGCAAAGACCTATCACAAGCAAATTGAACTGGGTGACGTGGCGCACGTGATGAAGCCGGTGCTGGGAGAAGTGGACACGGCCCCGCTACCCTGGTGCGAGCCGCTGGAGAAAATGATTGCGTCGCTGCGCGCTTTCAAGAGCCTGCGCGACATCCTGAAAACCAACTTTATCGATCAAGGGCGCAGGGTGAAGGAGAGCGCGGGAGGAATGTTCTACGATCCTTCGGCGATGTTGGCCTTTGTGCGGTTTAACTTCTTGCTGCGGCGCACGCTGATTGAATTGATGCACGCCGATTTGATCTTCATTCGTTCCGGCTTGACGCACTTGGAATCCGCAGGGACGCGCACGGTGGACTGCCAATCATTCGGCTTGACCGCGGCGGAACCTGTCGCGAGAGTGCGGCAACTGGCAGACGAATGGAAGCAGCCGTTCCAGAAGGAATACACGGAACGCTCGGTTAATCAGGCCTTTGACAAGCTGCTGTCGTTGCGCGCAGACGTCGAACGCACCATGGAAAAAGTACTGGGTAAGCCAGTAGAAGCGCCCAAAGTTGCGCCGCCATCTCCAGCAACCGCTGCGTCTACCACGTCGGCGGGCACGGAAAAGGGCGAAGGCGCAGGAAGTGGTCCGTCTTCGGCAAAGGATGGCGACACTCCACCGCTCGATTTTGAAACCTGCATGGAGCAGATCTGGGAGCAGTTGATTGCTGCGACGCCCTCGCGCGGGCGCTCCATGACCACCGTCCGCCTCGGTGGGGCGCGCTTGCTGATGTCCTCATGGGAAGTGGCGGCATTCGTGAGCGAAGACGGGCCGGCGGCCGAAGATTTGCGCCGCGCGGTGGTGGCGCGCGCGCTGGTAACAGCCGCGCTGGAACACGCCAAGCAATCCGGCGATAACAACGGACTGGAGAGCGCGCTGACGATCGCGCGTGTTGAAGTTTCACGTTTGCAGGAACGCGTGGAAGTTGCCAAGCAGGCAAAAGACACGGAGGCGGCGGTAAATCTTGGCATCAGCACCAAGCGCCTGCTGTCCGCGTTGGACGAAGCCGAAAAACTTTGATTCCCTGCTGCACAGCGAGCAGGCGCAAGAAAAACAGTCAGGGAGCCCGGTTCCATTGCGAAATACAAGCGTACTGATTCTGACCGATGACAGCGAATTCGCCCGTTTGCTGACAGCTTGCTGGCAGACTGAACGTCAGCTGCCGGGGATTTCGGTTTTGACCGGCGACTTTTGCGCGCATGGCGAGACCCTGAGCGCCGACTTACTGGTTGTCGGGCCGCTGAAGGAAACCAAGCTGACCGATGTGCTGCGCGGAATCGAGCCGAACACGGCCGTGATTCTTTGTGCGCCGGCCGAGCCGCAAGAATTCGGACTGCTGCGCAAACGCTACCCGCGTTTGTTGCAGGTGCCGCTGCGCGAGGATTGGACCCAGGTGGTCCTGCTGATGGCGGGCGAATCGCTTCGGCGCACCGAAGCGCAACGCCTGGCAAGACACGCCGAACAACGCGCGGCGCAAAATGCCAACCACGCCATGCTGGGGCGCTACATGATGGATATGAAGCACAGTGTGAACAATGCGCTGACTTCCCTGCTGGGTAATGCGGAATTGCTGCTGCTGGAACCAGGAGAACTTTCCGCACAGTCGTTGGCGCAACTGAAAACCATTCACACCATGGCGCTGCGCATTAATGAAATCATGCAAAGATTCTCATCGCTTGCCAGCGAGATGCGAGAGGCTGAGACGTCTTCTCAAGCTGAGACGGAAGAAGCGTCGGCTTCGCTGTTTCCGCGCCGATAGGGCCGGCCGGAACGCGAGCAACACCCGCATTTTCATAGCGTTAACAAAACTGGACAACTTTCAACACGGAACCGCCAAGCTGGCCGCTGACGTGCATTTTTCCGTTGTGGAGAACCATGTGGAGTGAAAGCTTGTGCAGAAAAAAGTGCTCATTGTCGATGATTCGCCGGCTCAAGTGAAGTTCATTCAGGGGCTTCTGGAGCCGGAGGGCTACGCGCCGGTCGGACTGAACGACCCGAAACGCGTGGAAGAATTTCTGGCCAGCGACCGGCCCAGCATAATTCTGCTGGACGTGGTGATGCCAGAGCGTAACGGCTTCCAGGTTTGCCGCGAGTTAAAGGGCAACGCGGAGTTCAATGCGATTCCCGTGATCCTGGTGACCTCGAAAGATTCGCCGAGTGACAAGTACTGGGGCGAGCAGCAGGGAGCGGATGGCTACGTCACAAAGCCCTTCACTCGTGAAGATTTGCTGCGGGCAGTTCGCCGTTTTGTTTAGGAGCCGAGGGCTTAGCGAATGAATGAAGATTTCCATCTGGCACCGCTTCCCGCCGACGCGGAGATGGGCGACTTGCTCGAGTCGCTGGGATCGCTTGGTGAGCGTCCGCCGGAATCGCAGTACTGCGTATTCCGCAGCGGGCGTGAACGATTCTGTTTTCCGGTGCTGGACGTCGAAGAAGTTCTGGAGTGGCCGCTGGTGACGAAGTTGCCGCTCGCCCCAGCATACGTCCTGGGCATTTTCAATTTGCGTGGCGCGATTGTGCCGTTGATCGATATCGCGATGACGGAGGGACGGCGGCCGGGACTGCTGCCGAAGCACGTCGTAGTCGCCTCGCTACGCGGTGGCGGTCATCACGAGGATTTAAGGATTGGCATCGCGGCAGACGAAGTTGTCGGGACTTATTCGGTGAACGACGCGGAAGATTTGCTGGAACAGGCGCCGGAGAACGTGCCTCACTGCATCGGCATGCTTCGTCACGACGATCGCCTGGCGCTGGTGATCGATCTACACCGGTTGTTGGAAGTGTATCCGGGGCCGAGCATTTAAAGAGTTCAGGGAAGAGTTTGGGAGGAAGGTAATGAAATCGCGACTCAGTGGCACCATCTGGATGCTGACGATCTTCAATGGCCTGGCATTGTTCGCTGTGCTAGGCCTCGCCTTCAGCGCGGGGCGGCAATCGAACGGCGCGTCCATGTTCGAAAGCAGCGGGCTCATCTTTGCCGGTGTCATCGCGCTGGGCATGAGCATCGTGCTGGCATGGAGACTAGGCGCGGCGTTTCTAGGCCCGGTGAATGAGTTGGCAGCGTTCTCCGAACGGCTGGCCGCGGGTGACGCCAAGGTGCGTGCGGAGGTCAACTCCAACGATGAGTTCGGCTTCATCGCGGAAAATCTGAACCGCGCGGTGGCCAAGGTTTCGAAGGCTTCGAGCAATCAGGAAGCCAGCGACGCGTTGCAGCGCAGCATCACCGACTTGCTGGCGGTCATCAATCAGGTGGCGCGCGGCGATTTGACGCTCCGCGGCAAGGTGACGAACGACGCGCTCGGCAACGTGTCCGACTCCATCAACTACATGCTCGACAATTTCACCAAGGTGCTCGAACGCGTCCGCAAAGCCGCGATGGAAGTCACCGCATGCTCCAACAACATTCTTGTGGCAGCCGACGAGATGCAGGCCGGCGCCACACAACAGGACCAGGAAATCACCAACACTTCGAGCGCGGTGGAAGAGCTCACCGTATCGATGAAGCAGGTGTCCAACAACGCCGAAGCCAGCGCGGAAGCAGCTCGCCGCGCGCTGGATGCCGCCGAACAAGGCAACCGCGCCGTGCGCGACACGCTGGAAGGCATGCAACGAATCCGTTCGTCCGTGCAGGCAACCGCCAAAAAGATCAAGTCGCTGGGCGACCGCTCCTTGGAAATTTCGGAAATCATCAACGTGATTAACGACATCACGGAGCAGACCAACCTGCTGGCGTTGAACGCGGCCATCGAAGCGGCACGCGCCGGAGAAGCAGGTCGAGGCTTCGCGGTCGTTGCCGATGAAGTCCGCAAACTGGCCGAGCACTCTCGCAGCGCGACGAAAGATATCGCGGCACTCATTAAGGCGATTCAGGCCGAGACGAACGAAGCCGTGGTGGTTATGGAAGAAGGCACCAAGGAAGTGGAATCAGGCGCAACACTGGCCGATCAAGCGGGCCGGGCGCTGGACGCAATTTCCAGCGTGGTGCGTCAGTCCGCCGAACTTGTACAAGAAATCTCATTGGCTTCCAAACAGCAGGTGCGCGGTACCGAAGGCGTGGCGCACGCGATGCAAATCATTTCCAACATTACTCGCCAGACTTCCCAAGGAACACGCGGAACAGTGGCAACCGTCAGCCAGCTCGTGAAGCTGTCGGATCAACTGAACGAAGCACTGGCGCAATTCCGCGCGCAATCCAAGGCGAATGCTTCGGCGATGGAAGAGCCACGCCAGCCCGTCCCAGCGGGTGCTTTGCGGTAGCAACAGGTTCGAGTTCCGGAGAATTCGCCGGAGCTAGAGTGGGACGGCCATGAGCGAACGCCACGGGGCGGGACACGGTTTGAGCGAACACGAATTGAGCGAGATCCGCATGCTGATTGAAGAGCGGACGGGCATTCACTTCGACGAATCGCGAGAGAGATTCTTCTCCACGCGCGTGCGAGAGCATCTGCACGCGAAGGAACAGCAGCGTGGCGGTGATCTCCTGCGGACCATTCGCAAATCGAATGTAGAATACGAGGCCCTTCTGGAGCGGTTGCTAACCCAGGAGACCTCGTTCTTCCGTTATCCGGCAGTATACGACGCATTTGAAAAGCGCGTGTTGCCTGAACTACACACCAAGAAATTTTGGACCAATCCGCGAACACTGCGCGTGTGGAGCGCTGGTTGTTCCACGGGTGAAGAGCCTTATTCGATCGCCATCACTATCGTGGATTCCCTTTCCTTTGCCGATGCCTGGAATGTGGAAATCCTTGCGACGGACGTGGGCCGACAAGCGCTGCGTCACGCTGAGCGCGCCACCTATTCCGGCCGCAGCATTGGCAGCGTAAGCGAGAAGCAACTGGCCGCACACTTTACGCCGGTCGATGGCGGGTTTCAGGTAAAACCGCGCTTACGCAAAATGATTTCGTTTGCTCAGATGAATCTGGCGTCACCGGTATATCTGGGCCGCATGGACCTTATTTTCTGCATGAACGTGCTGATCTACTTTACGGAAGAACGCCGGCAGACCCTGGTGCAGCGCTTTTACGAAGCGTTGGAGCCGGGCGGATATCTATTTCTCGGGCACTCCGAGTCCATTTCCAAAATGCCGGTGAAATTCCAGGCCATCGTTCTGGGCGATTGCATCTTGTACCGAAAGCCAACGGCAGAAGAATTGTTCAAGGGGGAACTGGTAGCGGAGGGACGCGCGTGAGTACGCCGGATCGCGAAGCCGTCGAGCTTTTCCTCCAGGAAGCTTCGGAGCACCTGCAGTATCTGCGGGAGTACGTCGGTGTGCTACAAGAAGTCACTCCGCGGCAAGAGGATATGGAGCGGCTATACATCGCTGCTCACACGCTGAAGGGAACTTCGGCGAGCTACGGCTTTCCGCGATTTTCCGAAGTGGCCGGAAAACTCGCCCACATCTTCCAATATGCACTGAACGCGCCGCTGGGCGACGATCTTCACGGGCCGCTGACCGAATTTCTGTCCGACGGCATTTCCCTGCTGGAAACGAGCTTGATCGAAATCAGCGATACCGGTCAGGAGAATGTGGAGGACGTGGCCACGTTTAAAGAGCGCTACCGCTTCGCGTTCCCGCCCGATCCACCGCCGCTGAATCTGGAAGCTACGGAACAGGACAGACCCACTGGCCTCTACAGTTCGATTGAAGAACCTCCCGCGGCTCAGACCGGGCTAACGGGATCGTATTTCGATGCTCTTCCCGCCGACGATGAGGTTCCCGACGAAATCCTCGAATTTTTCCAGCCGGAAGCGGAAGAACACCTGCAAGTGGTGAGCGATTGCCTGCTGTCTCTGGAAGGCAACAACAATCCGGAAGAAGTGAATCGGTTGTTCCGCGCGATACATACCGTGAAAGGCTCGGCCGCGCAGGTTGGCCTGAAGCGTTTGGGAGCGATCGCGCACCGCGTGGAGGATTTGATTGGGCGCCTGCGCGATGGAGCAATTCAGCCTTCGCCCGCGGTCGTGGATCTGTGTCTCGCTTCGGTCGACGTGCTGAAGAAGACGTTGCGCCGCGAGTGGGCTGACGAAGCCGAAATGCGCGCTGGCGTGGATTCGTTGCTTGGCCGAGTGGCAGAATTCGCGCCGCAAGACGCCGAAGAAGAATCGGCCGAAGTCCCTGCTCCCGAGTTTACGGCCGAAGAAGATGCGGCCGCAGCGGCGACAACACAAGCGATCGCAAAGACCCCGCAACCCGCCGGAAAGAAACCTACGCCAGTAGCAAAGTCGGTGCGCATCGCGCTTGCACGGCTAGACCGCATGATGAACACAGTCGGCGAATTGGTGATCAACCGCACCAAAATGGTGGGCCGCGTCGCGGAACTCGAGAAGCTGATCGAAACACTCAGTTTTTCCAAAGAACGCCTGCAAGGCAAAGTCAGCGAATTCCAGGATAAGTATGAGTTCAACCGCATTCGCAACACACAACTAGGCACACCGTGGGCGGCAAAACAGACCAAGCAAATACTGAACAACGCTGCCGCCGGTGATGGCGCGTTCTGGGAGGATTTCGGCGAACTGGAGATGGACCGGTACGACGACTTCAACATTCTGTCGCGGTCCATGACAGAAATTTCCGCAGACGTGAACGAAGTATTGTCGCAACTGGAAGGTTTTATCGGGCGCGTGGAAGGCGACATCGACGAATTCACGAAGTTGGCGCACCATCTGCAAGACGAAATCACCGCGGCGCGAATGGTTCCCATCGGAACGCTATATTCCCTGTTGTCGCGCACGGTACGCGACGCCGCACAATCAGCCAGGAAGCATGTCGAACTGGACTTCTCCGGCAGCGAGACCGAACTCGACAATAATATTATTCAGCAGATTTCGGATCCCCTCGTCCACCTGGTGCGTAATTCGGTGGCCCACGGAATCGAGGGCGTCGAAGATCGGGCCTTGGCCGGGAAATCCGAGCAGGGCAAAGTACTTCTTCGCGCCTACCACCGGGGCAATCACATTTACATCGAGGTGGAGGACGACGGTCGCGGTATCGACTACGAGCGCGTCAAGCAAACCGCGATCGAATCTGGGTTGGTATCTCAGGAGACGGCTGGCCGATTGACCGAACGCGATTTGCGCGAAATGCTGTTTCACCCCGGCTTCTCCACGGCTTCCGTGAAAACCGAACTTGCCGGCCGCGGTGTCGGGCTCGATGTCGTGCGCTCCAACCTGAACGCGCTGAATGGCGAAATTGAAGTGCAGAGCACCAGCGGACAAGGCACCAAGTTCACCTTGAAGGTTCCACTCACGCTGATTATTTCGCCCGCTCTGTTCGTGCGCTGCGGTTCGAGCCACTTTGCCTTGCCGCTGGCGGTGGTCGAGGAAATTCGTCGAATCCGCGCCGATGAAATTGAAGATGTTGGCGGGAAGCTGCTCACCAAGGTCCGCGACGTAGTCACCGAAGTGGTGCGCCTGGACTCCTATTTGGGCCTGCCGCCGTTAGAGCCTATCAACGGCTATTTCCGGATGGTGGTGGCAAATGCCGGAAGCCGTCAGATCGGCCTGGTAGTCGAGGAGGTTCTCGGCAAAGACGAAATCGTGATCAAGAATCTCGGTGAATACCTGCGCCGCGTAAAACTTTTCCCCGGTACGACGATCGCGCCCGACGGCAGTTTGATTCTGCTGATCGATTTGAACCGCATGGTGGCCAGCGAACCCAACGACCGCCGCGCGATCCAGGCAAGTGCCAGCGCCGCACGCGTGTTCGCGCCCGGATCCACAGCCGTGGCTCGCGGCACGATTCCCACCGACGCGATCGATCGCGTGGAGCAGGAACGCGTCATCGTGATCGCAGACGATTCCATCAGCGTCAGAAAATTCGTCGGCCGCATGCTGGAAAAGAATGGCTACCGCATCAAGCTGGCCGCGGACGGTCTGGAAGCAGCCGAACTGGTGGCACAACACGGCTGTCACCTGGTGATCACAGACCTTGAGATGCCGCGCATGACCGGTTACGAATTGATGGCGCAGCTGCGACAGAGCCCGTCGACGCGGCGCATACCGGTGATGGTGGTGACCTCGCGCGCAGGCGCAAAACACCGCGACCGTGCGCTGAAGGAAGGCGCGGCGGCGTTCCTCACCAAACCGGTGCAGGAAGATCAGCTATTGGCGGCGGTCGAGCAATTGATGGGCACGGAGGCGGCACGCCCGAACGTGCCGGTCGGATAGACGAGCGATGGTAACCAGCCCACAAAAAAAGTTTCGCGTGCTCGTTGTGGACGATTCCGCGTTCATGTGCAAGGTCCTGGAAACCATTTTTAACGCCGACGACCTGCTGCAGGTGGTCGGCAAGGCCAGAGACGGGCGAGAGGCAATCGCACTGGCGGAGACTCTAAAGCCCGACGTCATTACCATGGATTTGAATATGCCGCACCTGGATGGCCTGCAAGCCACCGCGCACATCATGACCAGCAACCCGCGGCCCATCGTGGTGGTCAGCTCAGAAACTCGGGAAGGCGCCGCCAGCACGCTGAAGGCGCTGGAACTGGGCGCCATCGAGTTTGTGACCAAGCCCTCGGGCGGGATCGATCTGGACATGCAAAGCATCAAGGAAGACTTGCTGCGGAAAGTTCGCATGGCCGCGAAGGTTCGCGTAGTGCGCACGGCATCACGAATGGTCAACGCGGTGCAATCGCCGGCGGCCAAGCCAGTGCCAACGATTCCGACGCCTCGGCCTACAACGCCCGCCACTAATTTTTCGAATGACATGCGATTCCCGGTTGTGGTGCTCGCCGCTTCCACTGGCGGACCGGCCACGGTTATGCGCATGGCGCCGGGCTTCACGCGCGATTTTCCTGCGGCGGTTTTTCTGGTGCAGCATATGCCCGCATCTTTCACCACACAGTACGCGCTGCAATTGGCGGAATTCACGAATATTCGCGTGAAAGAGGCGGAACACAACGAATCGGTTCAGGCGGGCGTGCTGTACATCTGCCCGGGCGGCCATCACCTTCGCGTCGCTCCTACCGGACGAATCCAGTTGGACGCAACGACCGGCCGCATCGAAGGATACCTGCCGAACATCGATGTGACCATGGAGTCAGTCGCCTCGTTTGCGGGTGCGATGAGCATTGGCGTGGTGCTGACGGGAATGGGTTGCGACGGCGCGCGAGGATCCCGAGTAATCAAAGCCGCGGGCGGCATCGTGTTGGCGCAAGACGAAGCGACTTCTGTGATTTTTGGGATGCCGGACGAAGCCATCAAGACCGGCTGCGTGGAACAAGTGCTGCCCCTCGATGATATTTATCCGGCCATCGAGAAGCGAGTTCTCAGCCTGAGCAAAGCTCTGCCGGTGGGAGTGCGCTGATGGCCCCCGGTTCTGCGCCAGTTCTCCGAGGCCATCCCGTGCGGACGGAGCAGATCATTCTGTTCCGCTGCAGCAATCAGATTTTCGCGATCTCGTCCGCATCGGTGCAAGAGGTGCGGAGCGTAGACAGCCTGGCGGGCGCGGCGTGCGAGGTGAACTCGACCACCATCGCGAAAGTGCGGCATGCGCTACGACGCGGCGAGCGCAGCATCTACGTGGTGAACACTGCGCTTCATTTTGGACTGAAGCCTTCGCCGCCAGCGCTGATCTTCCTACTGCGTAAGTCGCGCGTCGCGTTGTTAATTGACGGCATCGAAAAAATGACCACCATGACGCGATTGCAGGCACTGCCCGCTTCGCTCTGCCATGAGGAACGAACCTGGTATCGCGGATTGACGGTGCTGGAACAGAACGTACTTCCGGTTGTGAGCCCTGAAGGATTTCTGACTGGTGAGGAACTGGACTTCCTCGATGCAACCACGGGGCCGCAGCTGAACGACGAAACCAATTTGGATTCGGAAATGAGAGTTGCTCCATGAGCTGGAACGATCAAGCAGATTCGCGTTCCTGCGTCCTGTTGCGGCTTGGCGAGCGACGATTCGCCCTGGCCGCAGATCAGGTTGCCGAACTGGTGCCGCCCAGCCGCATTTTCCGTTTTCCCCATCGCACCCCGGAAATCGATGGCGTGATTTTGCGACGCGGGCGCACTGTTCCGGTATGTGATCTGGCGGAAACACTCATTGGAAAAAAACTGACGTCGCGACGCTTCTACTTGATTGCAATGCGCTCGTACGGTGCCGCGAAAGAGACGGTGGCCTTGCCCGTGAGCGGCGAATGCGAACTGATCCGTGCGGACCTGACGCCAGCCGGGCCGAGCGATTCTCCCCATGTCGCTGCATGGCTTTCTCATGATGGCGAGGTAATCGAAGTGCTGAATCTTGCGGCGCTGACGCCCGGAATTCAGCCGGCGCAGGAAATACCAAATAGGCAGTCCGTCCCGGAGGCGCGCGCATGATCGTTCCGGGCAAAGCCGCCAAAGTCCTTTTGATCGACAGCAATGTGCTGTTTGCCAAGCGCCTTGGCGACGCGCTGAAGCGCGAGGGATTTGAGGTCACCATCAGCACGCAAGCGGGATTTGCATTGACCACGCTGGAGTATGACCCTCCGGCCGCTATTGTCTGCGCCACCAAGATGCGCGAAATGGGCGCTCTCGAAATGGCAAAAATCGTGCACTCCGACGCGAAAAACGCTTTACTGCCAATTATCGCGATGGGTGACGGAAGCCAGCGCGCCCTGATGGAGGCATTTCAAGCCGGTTGCGACGATTACATCGATCGCCATCTGGCCCCGGCTACCATCGCCACACACATCAAGAACATCATCATCAGCAAGGTCGACGGTTTCCAACCGACGCAGATGCTCGGACAAGCGGATACCAGCCTGAGCGGCAATTTGACCCATCATGACCTGACCGGCGTGATGCAAATGCTCGGGCACGCACACCAGAGCGGCGCGTTGACGATCAACGCGGGAGAAACGGACGCGGTCCTGTTTTTTGATGCCGGCGAGATTGTCCACGCAGAGTGTGGCGCCTTGTTTGGCGACGAGGCCGTGCTGCACATCCTGAAAAGCTGCGTGCAGTCTACCGGCGTGTACAAATTTGTATACGGTGCAAGTTCCGCGCAGCGAACTGTTTTGCGTTCGGCGACTGACTTGATGCTGGATGCGATGCGCGAATTCGACGAAAACCTTCACGACAATGAACTAGCGGACAAGGAGGCTTTGTGAGCGAGACTATCGCCATGCCGCCGCTCAGCGAGGCGGAAGCGAAGCACACACCCAATGTCTATTTCATTGATGACAGCGCGACAATGCGCGAAGTCATCAAGATCGCTTTTCGCCGCGAAAACATTCACGTGATTACTTGCTCCGATGCTTCCTCGGCGCTCTCGCAGTTCGAAGAGCATCCGCCCGACGTGGTCATCACAGACGTAATCATGCCGGACCAGGATGGCTATTCGGTGTGCAGCCAGATCAAGCAGAGTCCCACGTATGGCAAGACGCCGGTGATTCTGATGTCAGGCGTGGTGAATAAGAACGTTGCCGATCGTGCCGTGGCCGTGCAGGCCGACGAGTTGGTCAGAAAGCCGTTTCAGCCGCAGGAATTGATTGGCCGGGTGAAGAATCTGCTGGGTCACACCGCCGCGCCCCCACTGGTGGCAACGGAGCGTCCTGCTGGCGGACCTTCGTTGAGCAGTCTTTTTGCGCCACAACAGTCCACCGTTCCTCAACCTCGACCGCCCATGCAGCCTGTGCCCGTACCGTCGCCAAATGTGGCTGAGCAGAGGTCCACGGATTCGGCGTGGCCACGAGCGCTGGCAGAGGCTTTTGTCCAGCAGAGTTCGGCTGCATCGCAGCAGCCTCACGCCGCAAACCCGCCTGTTGGCTCGCGGCCGACATCGCATGTAAGTGACGTGCAAAAGCTGCGCGCGGAAATTGCGCATCTCGAATTGCTGATCAAGAAGCTGCAGACGGAGCTGCAGATTGAGCGGCAATATAACCAGGCTCTTGAGCTTCATGTGCGCACATTGACGCAAGTCGACTAACCGCCAAAATTCTTCAGGGGCCCGTTTTCAACATTCGCGGCCTCGATTAGTTGACGCTCCGATTCGAATTGAGTAGCCTCACCCTGCACTGCCCTGCGACACCGCTTTGGTTCGAGAGGTGCGGAATGAAGCAAAGCAAAGACCACAAGTTCTCTCGACGTGAGTTCGCGCAGCGCGCTGCGTTGCTCTCAGCCACCGCTTCGATTGTCCCTGCAGGAATAATGCTACCGGCAGAGGCGTTCCCAAACACTTTGGCTTCAGCGCAGGCCGCGGACCTGCCGAAACTTTCGGCGGAAGGCGAAACGGAAGCCGACGCCCGCTTTCAGATCGTTCTGAGTCGGTACGGCAATCGTTTAAACGATGAGGAGAAGAAGCACACGAAAGCCCTTTGTTATTCGCTGCAAACGACGCTCGAGCAAGTTCGCGCCTACCCGCTCAACAATGGAGACGTGCCTGCTCTTTTCCTGAAGCCTCTGGTTGATCGTGACGCTAAAATCAAGCCTGCCCCGACTAAGGTCCCCGCGGCTTCCGCGAACAAATCCTGATTGGAGCATACGAAATGGTCGGAGAATCGGTTCTCTACGAATCCGTCAGTGAGCTGGCCAAACAAATCGAATCCAAGAAACTTTCTCCCGTTGAATTGACGGAAAGCTACCTTGCGCGCAGTGAAAAACTTGGCCCGAAATTGAACGCCTACGCACGCCTAACTCCAGATCTGGCGCTGCAACAAGCGCACGCCGCGGAAAAAGAAATTCAAAGCGGCCACTATCGCGGACCGTTGCACGGCATACCCTACGCCGCCAAGGATCTCCTCGCCGTCAAAGGAATTCCCACAACCTGGGGCGCCAAACCCTACGCGGACCAGGTTTTCGATTACAACGCCACGGTGATCGATCATCTGAACCACTCCGGCGCAATCCTGCTCGGGAAAGCAGCAATGATCGAATTGGCCGGCGGCATGGACTACATGTACGCGTCTGCCTCACCGCAGGGCGAAACGAAAAATCCGTGGGACACCACCTGTTGGACGTGCGGCTCTTCTTCCGGCTCGGGAGCCATCGTGGCGGCTGGGTTGGCGGGCTTCGCAATTGGCACGGAAACCTGGGGATCCATTGTCTGCCCGTCCGCTTTTTGTGGAGTTAGCGGTTTGCGTCCCACGTTCGGCCGAGTCAGCCGCTACGGTGCAATGGCGCTGGCCTACTCAATGGACAAGATTGGGCCAATGGCGCGCTCGACGGAGGATTGCGCGCGCATTTTCGCTGCGATTGCAGGTCACGACCCGCTGGATCGCGACACTCTGGGCATCGACAAGGCAGCTTTCACCTATTCTCCCGCCGCCGAGCTGCGCGGCCGCGCGCTCAAACTGGGATGGCTGACGAATGCGTGGACGAAGCTCGATCCGGGCGTGCAACGTGCGATTGAAGCCGCACGTAAGGTGCTACAAAAACGTTTCCCCGGCATGAGGGACGCTGCCCTTCCCGAGGGGCCGTGGGAGCAGGCGGCAAGCCTCACAGTAAAGGCTGAAGTAGCGTCCGCATTTGCGCCCTTGATTCAATCCGGGCGCGTCCGCGAATTGGCTGATCCTTTGGGCCGCATCGGCGGCTATGTCTACGAGACAGTTTCCGGCGCCGACTACACGACCGCACAACGTATTCGCGAGATTCTGCAAATGAAAATGAGCGCGCTCTTTGAGTCTTACGATGTTCTGGTAGCGGCATCTCAGCCTGTCGGCGCGACGCCGTTGGACCTGAATCTAGTCACCGGTCTCTCTTTTTCCGACCCGCTGGGGGGAATCGGCAATCTCTGCGGCTTGCCGGCTCTCTCTGTGCCTTGCGGATTCACGGAGAAAAATCTGCCGGTAGGAATTCAGTTTGTGTCCCGCGCGGGAGACGACGTCGCTGTCCTGCAGGCGGGACGCACATTCCAGCAAGCCACCGATTGGCATCGCAAACACCCTAAAATTGCTTAAGCGGGAAGCGCCCGAAGGAATCGATTCAGGGGCGAGCAGGATTATGCAAAGTCTCTCGCACTGCCCGCAGGATGGCGGCGCGGCTGAACGGCTTGGTCAACAGGCGCACCGAGGGGTCGGCATTGGCCATTTCAGTTGCCGCGTGCTCGCTATATCCCGACATGAAAAGCACGCTAAGTCCCGGATGCTCTTGCTGCAGACGCTGCGCAAGTTCCGGCCCGCTCAGTCCGGGCATAACCATGTCAGTGACTAGCAGGTCGATATCGCCGTTCTTGTCAGCGGCAATCCGGATGGCATCGGCGGCATCCTTCGCCTCGATCACACGGTAGCCGCCGGACTCCAGGAACTGACGGGCAATCTCGCGCACATCTTGTTCGTCTTCGGTGAGCAGCACGGTTTCGGTGCCACTGGGCACTTCAGCGGCTTGCCTCTGCACGGGAGTAACTTCTTCTTTTTGGTCCACACAGGGCAAATAGATCTTGAAGGTAGTTCCCTTGCCCAATTCGCTGTACACCCAAATGAATCCGCCGCTCTGCTTCACAATGCCATAAACCGTTGCCAAGCCCAGGCCCGTGCCCTTGCCTTTTTCTTTGGTGGTAAAAAACGGTTCGAAGATGTGCGTCTGCGTTTCCGCATCCATGCCGGTGCCATTGTCGCTCACAGAAAGTTGCACGTAGGACCCCGGCTGCATGAGCGGATGGGTAGAAGTGTAAGACGGCTCGAGATCGGAATTGCAGGTCTCAATCAGCAGCTTGCCTCCATTGGGCATCGCGTCGCGCGCGTTCACCGCCAAATTCATGATCACCTGTTCCATCTGGCCGGCATCGGCGCGGATGGAGCCCAGGTTCGTGTGCGGGCGCATGACCAACTCGATGTCCTCACCAATCAAGCGCGGCAGGAGTTTCCCCATCTCTTCAACAACCGAATTCAGATTGATCACTTGTGGCTGCAACACTTGCATGCGGCTGAACGCCAGCAGTTGCCGGGTGAGCGTGGCGGCGCGATCGGCAGCGCGGTCAATCTGCTGAATTTTTCTCGTGATGTGATCCGAGGGAGACAGCACGTTTAACAGCAACTCGGTGTGCCCCTTGATGACCATCAGCATATTGTTGAAGTCGTGCGCAACTCCACCGGCCAGACGCCCCACAGCTTCCATCTTCGTTGCCTGGCGCAGCTGCCCTTCCAATTGTCGACGCTCGCTGATGTCCTGGCCCACCACTAGGCGCACGCGTTTCCCGGCATAAAGCAATTCGTGGGAAATAATTTCGACCTCAAACTGCCGCCCGTCACGTGCCTGATGCAGCCAGATGCCGTGTTCTTCGGTGTTGGATGTTAGTTCCTTGATGAAGCTGCGAGCTTTTTCCTGTTCCGAAGAAGGCCGGATCTGCAGAATGCTCATGGACTCAAATTCTTCTTGCGAGTAGCCATACAGGCGGGCCGCCGCTTCATTGACGCGCAAAAACTTCATGCTGTCGATTTCATGCAGCCAAGTTGGCAGCGGGTTGTGTTCAAACAGCAGCCGAAGGATCGACTCACTGCGGCGAAGTTCGACCTCACCGCGGCGGCGCTCAATAGCCAAGGCGATATGCCCGCCGACGGAGTCAAGGAATTCCAGGTCGCGCCCGTCGAAGGCATTTTCGTTGCGATAGTGTTGAACCACCAGGACGCCAATCGTTGCGGTGGGAGTCTTCAACGGCACTCCCAGCCAGGCAGGCGAGGGCGAACCAACCAATTCCACTTCACCGGATTCCGCCAAACTGTCAAATTCGGATTGTGGAATCAGTTTCGCGCGACCCGTTCGGAAGACATAAGCGGTGCAGCTGCGACCCACCTTCTGCGGAGGTGGCGCGGCATCGTACTCGTCGACGAAAAACGGAAATTGAAAGGTGTCCTCTTCCGGAACGTGCAAAGCCACGAAGCAATTCTCGGCCGAGACTACTCGTTTCAAAGCTGCGTGAATCCGCGTGAGTAACTGATCCAGGTCCGACGTCTCGTTCAACGCGTGCACGATCTCCGCAATCACCTGCCGCTCGGACTCCATACGGTTCAGGTGCGTCACTTCCAACGCGTTCAGTTGAATGCCTTCCAGACCGGGCTCTTTCAGGCGATCGCGATAGGTGACATCAAGCCAGCGCCACGTTCCGTCTTTTGCGCGGACGCGGCACCTGGCCGTCAGCGAAGAGCCTTGTTGCTCCGTCACCTGCTTCAGCCGGTCGCGCAGTTGCTGAACGTCCAAGGCGTGGGCGATTGCGAACAGGCTGCGGCCCAGCAACTCTTCGGTGCGGTAGCCAAGCACGCTTTGGAATGTGGAATTAACGAACTGAACTGTGCCGTCCTGCCCGAGAATCGCGATCAATTCACGAGTGGAGTCGAGCAGGGTTGTAAGTTGTTGAGTCCCCAGCTGAATCCCGGGCTCACTCACCATTCTCTGGGCCATGAGCTTGTCGCTTCGCGTGCCGACGAGGCAGAGGGGCTCCTGCCGGCGAAGATTTTGAATGCCTCCAGAGGAGGGCTTAAAGTGCAAGTCATCTTACGACTGCAACACTACGGCTTTCATCTACATTAGATAAAACAAATGATTCCGTAAATGATTGCCGTCACAGGATGTTCCAATGCGTGACTGGCCTGTGGGGCAGGTACTTCCTTGCCCACTGCTTGTCTGTTGAAGTCGAGAGAGTTCCTTCTTATCGTCAGTGGAGCAAGAAGCCGCTGGTTGCGATGATCAAGCCCGCGACGCCTAGCAACATTCCGGCAAACCAGAAGCCCTTCTTTTTGGTCAGCAGCGTGAAGGAACAGATAATCAGGGCGATCTCCAGGAACACTTCTCCAGCGTCATAGCGATCCGCGCGACGCTGCACTAAGTCTCTTTCCTTCTCAAAGTCCTTGGCTTGGTCGCTGATTTGATCTTTGTCTTTTTCGTAGCGCTCCACTTCCTTCAAATACTTTTCGTGCAGTGCGTCGGTCTTTTCCTTATCCGCGGGCGCCAGCGCACCCAGAACGTCCGCAATGCTCTGTGTCTCGCGAAGCCGGATGTTTTTTGCCTGGAAGTACGCCCACTGATCGCTGGCCTTCGCTTGCAGCAATAGTTCCTCGGTGTGCGCTCGGTGACCGAGAAGCGTGACCATTGCGACCAATACCGCGAGGATGGATAGCGTCACCGTCACTGGCAACATCAGTGGATTCTCGCCGTGTCCTCCATGCTCTTCCAGACCTTCCAGCACTTCGTGCATCGAGTAGTCTTCCTTTTCGTGAGTTCAGACAGATGGTTGTGCGGAAATTGTTTGCAGCGCTTCGGCGGCTGCTTTGATGGTGCGCTCGATGTCTGCAGGCGTGTGGGCTGCGGATACGAAAGCGGCCTCGAACTGCGACGGCGCCAGAAGAATGCCGCGTTGCAACATCTCGCGGAAAAAGCGCGCGTATAGTTTAGTGTCTGACCGCTTGGCATCGCTGTAATTTGCCACCGACTGTGGCGCAAAAAATATCGTGGAAAGCGAGCCGATCTTGTTCACCTGCGCGCGAAAGCCGGCACGGCTTAGCACATCTTCCAAGCCGGATGTCAGCCGGGCAGCCAGTTCGTGAATGCCTTCATAAAGCCCGGGCTTGCTCAATTCCTTCAGCGTGGCGATGCCGGCGCGCATGGCCAAAGGATTCCCGGCCAGCGTGCCCGCTTGGTAGACGGGCCCCGACGGCGCCACATTGTTCATCAATTCGGCGCTGCCTCCATAGGCCGCTACGGGCAGCCCACCGCCAATGATTTTCCCCATGGTCGTCAGGTCGCCGCGAACGCCGAGCAATTCCTGCGCAGAACCGTTGCGCAGACGAAATCCTGTAATGACCTCGTCAATAATCAATAATGCCGAGTGCTTCCGTGTGATTTCTCGCAAACCCTCGAGAAATCCTTCTTTCGGCAGAACCACTCCCATGTTCGCCGCCACTGGCTCGACAATTACACACGCAATCTGCCCTTTATGCTCGGCGAAGACTCGCTCGACCGCCGCCAGATCGTTGTACGGAACGTTCAGAGTCAGCGCCGCCAACGCCGCGGGAACGCCTGGGCACTCCGCAATTCCCAGCGTGGCCAATCCCGAGCCCGCTTGCGAGAGAAAGCTGTCCGCGTGGCCGTGGTAGCAGCCCTCAAACTTCAGGATGAAATCTCGCTTGGTTACGCCGCGCGCCAGGCGTACCGCGCTCATGGTGGCTTCCGTGCCGCTGGAAACGAAGCGAACTTTTTCCAAAAAGGGGACCGCTTTGGTGATCAGCGTGGCAAGTTCCACTTCCAGTTCCGTGGTCACGCCGAAGCTGGTGCCGCGCTGCGCTTGATCGGCAATTGCGGCGCTGACCGCTGGATGAGCGTGGCCCAAAAGCATCGCTCCCCACGAACAGACGTAGTCCAGCAAAACGTTGCCGTCTGCGTCGTAAAGATTCTGGCCACTTCCCTTTTCGATGATTAGTGGTTCGCCGCCAACGGAACGAAACGCGCGCACCGGGCTGTTGACGCCGCCAACGAGCACTTTTTCTGCTCGCTCAAAAATCTCCCGCGAGCGGCGTCGCTCGGGCTTGACTTGCGTATGTGTCGCGCTCATTTCGCCACCTGTCCCTTCAAGGCTTCAGCCAGCGAGCGGCATCCTTGGCGTGATACGTCAGGATAATCTGCGCCCCGGCCCGCTGAATCCCCGTCAAAATTTCCAGCACTACCCGCTTTTCCTCAATCCAGTTGTTTTGCGCCGCGGCTTTCACCATCGAGTATTCGCCACTGACATTGTAGGCCGCCACCGGCACATCAAAACGATCGCGCACACCGCGAATAATATCCAGGTAAGGCAGCGCCGGCTTGACCATAATCACGTCCGCGCCTTCCTCCAGATCCAACCCCACTTCCTTCATCGCTTCGCGCGAATTTCCCGGGTCCATCTGATAGCTGCGGCGATCACCAAATTTCGGCGCCGATTCTGCCGCCTCGCGGAACGGTCCGTAAAATCCCGAACAGTATTTCGCTGCGTAGGAAATAATCGGGATATTTTCAAATTTGTGTGCATCAAGTTTTGCCCGGATGGCGCCGACTCGTCCGTCCATCATGTCCGACGGAGCAACCACGTCGGCGCCGGCACGCACGTGGGAGAGCGCTTGCTCCGCCAGGATGTCCAGCGTTGGGTCGTTGGCAATTTCTCCGTTTTCAATCACGCCACAGTGGCCGTGGTCCGTATACTCACAGAGGCACACGTCGGTAATCACCAGCAGATTCAATTTCGCCTTGCGGATAGCCTCAATCGCCTTTTGCACAACGCCATCCGCTGCAAGCGAACTGGCGCCGCGCGCATCTTTCTTCTCCGGCAATCCAAACAGAATGACGCCGGGAATTCCGAGCACCTCAACTTCCCGGCACTCTTCCACGATCTGATCGGCGGATTGCTGGCAAATGCCGGGCATGGAACTGACTTCCTTGCGTACCTTGGTTCCCGGGCAGGCAAACATGGGGTAAATGAACCCTGCGGTGCTGAGGCGCGTCTCTCGCACCAGCCCTCGTAATGCCTCGCTGCGGCGCAGACGTCTGGGACGATCGATGGGAAAGCTCATTCTGGTTTCACTCCTGCAGGCAAGCTCTGCTGTAGCTTGGCGAAAAACTCCGACAGGGCCGCAAGGATTGCAGCGACTGTAGTGTCTCGAGCAACAACGATTCGCGTCGCGCCCGCCTCGCGCAGCGCGCCCTTGGTCACGGGTCCGATCGCTGTGAACGCCGCTTCCTGGGACAACGTCAAAAAACGCGCGCGGCCCAGCAGATCGAAAAAGTGGTGCACCGCGGATGGACTGAAAAACAGCACGGCATCAGCCCCTTCTTTCAGCACAGCCTCGTGGGTGCGCGTTTCCTGCTCTGATGTGGCCACGGTGGTGTATGCGGTCACTTCGGACACAAACGCGCCTAGGTGATTCAACGTGTCCACAATATCGCGGCTGGCTCGATCACTTCGCGGCAGCAGCACCCGCTTTCCCTTTACCTGCGCCGCCAGCTCTTCTGCGAGCGCTACACCCTGATGCCTTGTGGCAACGTAAGCGACCTGGAGTCCGGCATTCCGCGCGGATTCGGCGGTTGCCGGGCCGACGGCGGCGACGCTAACGTCAACCAGTATTTTTGCCAACTGCAATCCCAGGAAATCGCTTCTCTCTTGCAAAGCGCGCAGGGCGTTCTGGCTGGTCAGAAACAACCAGTCGTATCTTCCAAGATTCCGAATGGTATCGTCCAATGGCCGCAAATCCTCCGGTGGCGCGAATGCCACAAGCGGTAATGCAATCGGAATCGCCTGCTGTTCCCGCAATGCCATCAACAGCGATTCGCTCTGCTCCGCCGCTCGCGTCACCACGACACGCTTCCCTGCCAACGCTTTGGCAGCTGCTTCAGCCACGAGAACGCTGCACCTCTTCCAGAATATTCCGCGCGCCACCATCCGCGAGTAGTTGCGCCATGTGCTCGCCCAGTTGCGCCGCTTGGTCCGGCGGAGCCGTAGCTCGTTGGCGAATGTATTGCACGCCGTCCACAGAACACACCACAGCTTCCATCACCAATTCACCGCGCTCCAGCCGCGCCCACGCGCCCAAGGGCACCTGACAGCCACCTTGCAATTTTGAGAGCAACGCACGTTCCGAGATTATGGCCGTGCGCGTTTCCTCATCGTCCAGCGTCCCCAAAATCTCCGCAGCTTCCGTGTCCTTGGTGCGCGATTCAATGGCGATTGCGCCTTGCCCCACGGCGGGAAGTGAAACGTCGGTAGAAAGAGGTTCGGTAATTTTCTGACTCCAACCCAAACGGTCCAATCCAGCTTTGGAAAGCACAATGGCGTCGTACTCGCCGCCTTCCACTTTGCGCAACCGCGTATCCACATTCCCGCGCAACTCGCGAATATCCAGGTCGGGACGGAAATGCCGCAATTGCGCCTGGCGCCGAAGGCTGCTGGTGCCCACACGCGCGCCTTGCTTCAAATTCAAGAGCGTTTCGCCACGGTGCGAAATCAGGCAATCGCGCACGTCGTCGCGGCGGCATACAGCGGGAAAGAACAGCCTCCCTGGCGTTTCGGTCGGAATATCTTTCACGCTGTGAACGGCCAGGTCCACACTCTCCGCCAGTAGCGCTTCTTCCAGTTCTTTGATGAAAATTCCTTTGCCGCCAATCTGCGTCAGCGGAGCTTGCTGCATCTTGTCGCCAGAGGTCTTGACAATGATAATTTCCGCTTCCACACCGGTGATCTGGAACAATTGTTTGCGCACGAATTCCGCCTGCCAGCGCGCCAGGATGCTGCCTCGACTGCCAATGCGCAGTGGCCTCACGGTTTCTCCCGGTCCGAAAGGTACAGGTCTCGCAGCGCTTCCACGTTTTGAATCTTTCTGCGATGTTCTTTTTCAGAGCGCAACCGCTCCGCCGGCGCGATCAGCAACTTTTCGATCAACTCATCCATCATGCTGCCAATTTGCTCGCGGTCTTCCACGCTGAAATGATTCATTCCGGAAAGTTTCTCATGCAGAAATGCGGCGCGCCTCTGTTTCAGACTGCCGCGCAGCGTTTCCAGTACACCAATCAATTGCACGCTGGCCTGCCAGGAAATGAATTTTCCGACGTGTTCTTCCACCAGCGCTTCGGCTTTAGGGACTTCGGTCTGCCGCGCGCTGCGGTTCTGGTTTACGATTTCCGTTAGATCATCCATGGTATACAGGTACACGTTGTAAAGGTCAGCGGTACTGGGTTCGATGTTGCGCGGAAGTCCCAGATCCATTAGAAACAGCGCGCGATTGCCGCGAGCGCTCATGGCGCGTTCGATCATCGCTCGAGTCAGCAATGTTTCCTGAACCCCGACGGCAGACACGATTACGTCCGGCAATTTCAGCGCCGTATCCCACTCGCCCCACTCCATCACTTGGCCATCGTACTGGCGGGCAAATTCCTCGGCTTTGTCGCGCGAGCGATTCGAAAGATAAAGATTCTTTATCTTGCGATCGTGCAATTGCGAAACGACCTGTTCGCTGATCGTTCCGGCGCCCAGCACCAACGCGCTGCGGTCGCTCAGCTTGCCGAAAATGCGCTCGGCGAGCTTCATACCGGCGGAAGCTACTCCCATGGGCCGTGTGCCAAGCTCCGTTTCGGATCGCACACGCTTTCCAATTTCCAGCGCCGCCTGAAACAGCCGGTTTAATACCGGGCCGGTAACGTGGCTTTCATGCGCGTGCAGATACGCCTCTCGCACCTGCCCCAATATTTCCGCTTCGCCAAGAAGCATCGAATCGAGTCCCGCGGAAACCCGGAATAGATGGCGCACCGCATCGTGATCGTAATGGTGATAGAGCGACGGATTCACGACGTCGGGCCGCAGGGAGTGAAATCCGCTGATGTACGTGGAGAGCGCGCCTGCGGATTCACGATTGGCATTGGCATGAACGCCGTAAATTTCGGTCCGATTGCAGGTGGAAAGAACCAGCGTCTCCTCAAGGATCCCTTGCGTGCGCAGTTCTTCCCCAGCCTTGCGCGCCTGGTCTACGGAGAAAGACACCTTTTCACGCACCTCGACCGGTGCTGTCCGAAAATTCAGGCCGACGAGGACAATTTCCATGCTTGAGTCGCGCGCTCCTAAAAAAACCGGTGGCTTTGCGAGAAAAACAGGTTCACTACCGCAAAATTCAAAACTACCAACACAAAATTAAACACACACAATCGAGAAGCTCGCGCCCCGCGCCACGCTGCCGTCCGTGCCAACCGAAAATAGACGGCATATAGCAGCAGCACGAACAGCGTGAAGAAGTACTTGGGATCCAGATAGGAAGAATGATCCGCCAGGTGGCGGTCCACAGCCAGAAAGCCTAGCCCCGTCCCAATCGTAATAGCCGCCAGCCCGACTAGCACGCTGGTATGACTCATCCGCTCCAGTAATTCCAGGGACGGCAACCGCCACACCGCTTCCCCGAGCCGCCGAATGCGCAGCAGACGCTCTTCTCCCAGGTACATCAGGCTCAACACGCATGCCAACGCGAATGCGGCATAGCCGAGAATACTCAAAGTCACGTGCAGAGCAAAAATAACGCCATGCGCCGGTGCAGGCGCAGTTGGATGGCCTGGTATCGCATTCGCGGCGAAAAAGAACGCCAGAATAATCGGGATGACAAAAGCTCCCACGGTGCGCTGCCGGTGATAGATCTCAAGGCAAAGATAGGTCACCGCCAGCAGCCAGCCGAACAGAGACATGGCTCCCTGCAAATCGTGGTACGGAACGGTGTGGGTGCCGCGAGCGCGCATCAGCAGCGCCACATAGTGCAGGCCTAAAGCCAGGAACATCAATAATGTAGCCAGCCGTCCAGTCAGTTCCTTGCCCTTCGCCAAAAAGCGCAGGTACAGGCCCATGCTGGCCAGGTAGGCTAAGACCGTGAGGTAGATAAATGGAGTATGGGTCATCGGCTTGGTCCGCGCCGGTTTGGGAGAATGCGGGAGCACGCCCTTCCCTAGTTTGCGCGTTTCACCTGATGTTTTGAGTATAGCGTAGTCGGGTCGGCTATCACATTCAGAGGCGTTCCCGCGCAAGCCTCAAGTTGAAACGGCTGCCGCTGGCTTGGTCCGGTTCATCAGCAAAGCCAGCCTCTGCTCGTGGGTCATCGGCTCCCAGGGGACAAGTTTCTCGGCCAGAACATCCATTCTGCGCAGTAGCGTTAGCTCGAGGAAAAGCTCCATGAAATCCATGTCGCGAAAGACCAACGAGCCGGACTCCCGCATCTTGTCGCGCAGCCGCTCCATATGCGCCGGCATCTCCGTCCAGTGCAGGCCAGACCGGTGATGATGGCAGAGGTGGTAGCCTTCGTTCATGAAGTTCACGTCATCATACACGGTCACAGTATTTACAAAATAATCCTCGGGATGTTCCTGGTCGCAGAAGGCGTGCTGCACCCATGAGGTGATCGCCATGATGAAGTTCATGGTGAAGAGAGGAACGAGCAGGTACAGGACTCCAATACGCCAATTGTAAATAAAGACCGCAGAGAAATAAATGAAGTACCGGACAATTCCCCACAGCATACGTCGCTGGTTCTTTACATCGCCTTTGGCCCTGAAATACGCGTAAGGCGCGAATCCCAGAGTCGTCCAAATGTTGTCCGAAAGATACAGAAAGAAATGAAAAGGATTGGTTCGATCGTAACGGATGGTCGAGGCATTATCGTCGAGTCCGCCATTCTCTTTGTGGTGCAGCCGCACATGAACCGTGCGACCCAGCTCCGGAAGATCCCCGTAGAAATATCCGAGAAAGAATTCAACGTAGCGGCCGAAAACCGCATTGTATTTGCCCGCAAAGTACCCTTGGGGGTGGTGCGCCTCCAGGTGTTTGGCGCTGAACATCCTGACCGATCTCTGGAACTTCAGGCCGGTCAAGGAAAGGTAGAAAGCGATCACCAGCAAAAGTCGAGGCTTTCCTAAATAGAGCTGCAGCAAAAAAATTGGCACCACGGTAAACGTCAAGGACACCATGATTCGTAGCGCCGGGATGTCTCGGGGGTCCCGCAGAACTTGTTGCCCGATCCGTTCGAGGAATCGGTCGTAAGTCTTGGAAAGAAACTGGTAACCACCGCGGACCAGACGAATTTGTCCAAGAAGCTTGGCGGCACCATAGCTAGCCATGGAAAGCGCGCCCTCGATCGCCAGAGCAGCCATGCTTGCCAAGCCCATGGGTACCGCCAAACAGCGAATTAGCAGTTTGGATATGGTTGCAAGCCTGACCGCACGCGAATCTGTCGTGGAGCGAGCGTCTGTTCCCACGTCGTTCAAATCCGCTGGCGTTATATCGTCTACGATTTGCATGTTTTCGTCATCCCAATTGACGGGATTCGTGCGGCGTCAAGCGCTACAGAATTCTACACTCAAGGAGAGCAAAGTCCATACAATCGGCTGGGACGCGTGCTTCGGCACTGGACATTGCTCGTTGCCGAGGTAGAATGGTTCTTCTGTCTCAGAACCCAAATTCGGAAGCCGTTGTGCGACCCTCGGTGGTCATGCCTCGCGTCAACGAGAAAAAAAAGATTGTTGAATACTACGATCTCACTAGCCCCTACTACCAATCCTTGTGGGGCGAACATATACACCATGGTTACTGGATCCGCGGCGATGAAACGAAAGAAGCCGCGCAAATTCAGCTCATCGAACATCTTGCGCAACTCGCAGGCATAAAAAACGGATTGCGCATTCTGGACATCGGCTGCGGCTTTGGCGGCACAAGTCTATACCTCGCAAAAAGGTATTCCGCCAGTACCACCGGCATCACCATTTCTCCTGTCCAAGTGCAAATGGCCAAGGAAGCGGCGGCCAAATTGAACCTGGACTCCAGCTTTTTGCTGATGGACGCGGAGGACATGATGTTCGCGCAGCCGTTTGATCTGCTTTGGTCTGTCGAATCGATTTCTCACTATCATGATCCGCGCAAATTCTTTGCTTCGGCCGCGAAGTTCCTGAAGCCCGGTGGCTGCTTCGCTCTCACGGACTGGTTCCGAAAAGAAGACATTTCACCCGCAGACAAAAAGAAATTCATCGAGCCAATTGAAGAAGGCATGATGGTGGAACTTCGCGGAATGAATGAGTACAACGACTTCCTGGTTTCCAGCGGGCTGCAGGTCATCCATCGCCAGGATCTCACGCGGAATTGTGCGAAGAGCTGGGACATCGGCTTGGATCTCATCATGGACAAGGCGTTCTGGGCTTTGGCCGCAAAACATACCACCGAATTGATTTCCTCCCTGAAAGCGTTCCATGCCATGCGCGCCGGCTTCGCATCCGGCAGTTTCGTGGTTGGCCTGTTCGTGGCGAAACTGCCGGAAAACGGCAGCAATCACGCCTGATCTCTCTTGAAACGTGCAGCCCGGTGAATGCAATGACGACCCGTTGCGCCCTGTTCGGGTTCCGGGGCGCGATTCCAGAAGATTTGTTATCCTTGCAGAGACAGAAATATGACTACACAGGCCCCTTCATTGACTCGCAAAGAACTGTTCCTGCGCGCTTGCCGCTGCGAACCTGTGCCCCGCATTCCCGTTTGGATGATGCGCCAGGCGGGACGCTACCTTCCGGAATACCGCGAAATCCGCGCGCAGCACTCATTCCTGGAGGTCTGCAAGACGCCGGACCTCGCTGTGGAAGTGTCGCTGCAACCATTTCGCCGCTTAGGCGTCGATGCCATCATCATTTTCTCTGACATCCTGATTCCCGCCGAAGCCATGGGCCTTCAGCTGGAACTAGGTGACGCGGGACCGAATCTTCCGGATCCGGTGCGTACCGCGATGGACGTGAAAAAGCTGCGAATCTTCGACCCTGAAAAAGAAACGGGCTTCCTGATGGAGGCTCTGCGCCGCACCATTAAGAACGCCGGTCCTGAAGTCCCGGTGTTGGGTTTTGCGGCGTCGCCTTGGACCCTAGCGTGTTACATGGTCGAGGGCCGCACCAAAGAAGGATTCGCCACGGTGAAGAGCTTTCTTTATCGCGAACCCAAAGTCTTTCGCGATTTGTTGCAGAAGGTTTCCAAAGCCACCACTCTTTATTTGAAGGGCCAGATCGCGGCGGGTGTCAGCGCGGTGCAACTGTTTGACACCTGGTGCGGCGAATTGAACCTTGCCGATTACACCGAGTTTGTTTTGCCGGCCGTGCAGGAAATCATCGCGGGGCTCGGCGGCGCTGTTCCTGTGATTTATTACACTAAAGCTTCGCATCATCTTCTGCCTGGCATTGCGAAGGCCGGCGCGAACGTCCTCAGTGTGGACTGGCGTGTGTCTCTCAAAGAACTCCGCGCTATTGCCGGACCTCGCGTAGCGCTTCAGGGTAATCTGGATCCCGCCATCCTTCTGGGACCCAAAGAAAAGATCCGCCAGACCACACTCGACATCGTCGACGAACTTGCTGGCATCGGCCACATCCTCAATCTCGGCCACGGGATTCTGCAACACACGCCCGTGGAAAACGCCCAACTGTTCATCCACACAGGCCAGCAAGGCGCAATCAGCGATGCCAGCCAGGTGGCACAGTCGCGCTTTTGAGCGCTCAGGAGGTTCGCGCCGTGCCCATCATCAACCCGACACTGCGGGAAATGCGCCAGGAGCTTTCCGTCGACGAGGAATTCGTCAATCGCTACAACCGGCCCGGACCTCGCTACACCAGCTATCCAACCGCGCCTGTCTGGACCGATTCTTTCGGACCCAACGAGTTCGAAACCGCGATCGCCTTGGCCGACCAAAAGCAGTCCCCTGTTTCGCTATACATGCATCTGCCGTTCTGTGAAAGCCTCTGCCTGTTTTGCGCATGTAACGTAATTATTCGCAAAGATAAGAGCGGTACCCCACCTTACCTCGACATCCTGAAGAAAGAAACGGCTCACATCGCCCGCAGCGTTTCTCGCGATCGCCAAGTGGCACAATTCCACTGGGGCGGCGGAACACCCACCTATCTTTCGCCCGAACAGATAGAGGAGCTTTTCGGTTTCACGCGCGAACGATTCACGTTTGCGCCCGACGCCGAGATCGGTATTGAAGTCGATCCTCGGGTCACCACCCGGGAACATCTGGAGACCGTGCGCAGGATGGGTTTCAATCGCCTGAGTATGGGTGTGCAGGATTTTAAGGAAGAGGTTCAAAAGGCCGTGCACCGCATTCAGCCCTATGAACAGACCCGCGATCTGATTCAGACGGCACGGCAACTGGGATTCGACAGCATCAACGTCGACCTCATCTACGGCCTGCCGTATCAGACCGCCGACAGTTTCGCGCACACAGTGGAACAGATTGTGGGATTGTCACCGGATCGCATCGCCATGTTCAGCTATGCGCATGTTCCCTGGCTGAAGAAGCAACAAGGTTCATTTGTCGCGCACTTGCCCGAAGGCATGCAGAAGTTCGACATTTTCCGCAGTGGCCTGCTGAAATTTCTGGAAGCCGGCTACCTTTACATCGGCATGGACCACTTCGCCAAGGAAAACGACGAGCTTGCCGTCTCGCAGCGGAATCGCACCCTGCATCGCAATTTCCAGGGCTATACCACCAAGGCCGGAGCCGATCTCTACGGCATGGGCATCACCGCCATCAGCGGCATCCAGGAAACGTATGCGCAGAACTATCGCGACATCCCGTCTTGGGAGAAAGCCGTTGCGGAACGCGGCATTGCCACCATGCGCGGCTATCGCTTGTCTCCCGACGACGCTATCCGCCGCGAGGTCATCAGCCGCCTGTTGTGCCACACCGTGATCGTGAAGGATGAAATTTCCAAGCAGTTCGATATAAACTTCGACGAGTACTTCGCTCCAGAACTCGCGCGATTGAAAACCCCGGAAGCCGATGGCCTGGTCGTGATCAACGACAAGGAAATCCGCACCGCATGGCTGGGACGAATTTTTATTCGCAACCTCGCCATGGTGTTTGATCCTTATCTCGAGAAGCAGCATCTGGATTCCAAACCGCTGTTCTCGAAGACACTTTAAATACGCGGCGCGAAAGCCCTAAGATGCTCCGGGCCGGACTGCCCGGTTTCGCCGTCGCGCTGCGTGAGCGGAGATTATTCTGATGCCCAACCAGGTCCAGGCCCTCGTCGTTGGCGCCGGAATATCCGGCCTGGCCACCGCGTTTGCCTTGCAGAAATCGGGAATCCTTACAATTGTCGTGGATTCGGCAGCACGCGCCGGTGGCGTGATTCATTCCGAGAAACGTGACGGCTACCTTCTGGAGTGCGGCCCGCAGAGTTTCAGCGGCAACTCCGCTATCACTTCTGTTTCATCGGATCTTGGCCTGCTCAGCGAGCGCCTGCTTGCCGATCCGAAGGCTCCCCGATACGTCCTCATCAACGGCAAACTGCAACTCGTCCCCATGGGCCCGGGCATCCTCGCCTCACCGCTGCTGTCGGGGGGAACCAGGCTCGCGTTATTCCGCGACATGTTTGGCAAAAGCACGCCTCCGGAACCTGATGAGTCCGTTGCCGGGTTTGTGCGGAGAAAATTCTCGGCCACACTGCTCGACCGTCTTGTCGGCCCGTTTGTCTCCGGCATTTACGCCGGCGATCCGGAAAAGCTCAGCCTCCGTGCTGCGTTTCCTATTCTCTACGAGGCCGAGAACAATTTCGGCAGTGTGATTCGCGGTGCCTTGAAAATCATGAAGGCGCGCAAAGCTGCGGCGGGCACCGCTCCTCGTGAGAAAGCGACGCTGCAAACCTTTCAAGATGGCAACGAATCGCTGATCGACGCTCTGTCCGAGCACCTGGGCAATTCTCTTTACTGCAATGTTGAAGTGGTTTCTCTGGAAGCGCTCGATCCCGCCACCGAGCCAGCCGCACCCAGATTCCGCGCGACGATGCGCACACCAAAGGGCGAAGAAGTAATTGAAGCCGAGCGCCTGATTCTTGCCGTTCCCACCAACGTGGCAGGCAAGCTTCTCGCGTCACTAAATCCCGGCTTCGAAGCACCGTTTTGCGGCATCGATTATGCCGGCATCGCCGTCGTATCCCTGGGCTATCGTAAAGAGGATGTTGCGCATGCTCTCGATGGCTTCGGATTCCTCGTGCCCCGTTCCGCTGGACTGGCGATCCTCGGGTCTGTCTGGAACTCGTCGCTTTTTCCGGGTCGCGCTCCCAATGGTCAGGCTCTACTCACCAGCTTTGTGGGTGGCGCAACCAATCCCGCCGCGCTGAAGCAATCACCGGAGGAACTCGTTGCGCAAGTTCACAACGAACTCACGCCGCTCTTAGGCTTGCGCAAGGAACCTGTCTTCCGGAATGTCACCATTTGGCCACGCGCCATTCCCCAGTACAATCTGGGCCACACCGCCCGCTTGGCCGCGATCGACAAACTGCGCGGCAATTTCCCAGGACTCTACATTGTCGGAAACTTTTTGAATGGACCCGCCATTGGTACTTGTGTCGAGCACGCGTTAAAAGTGGCCAATGAAATTCGCGTCAGTTTTGCCAACTGAACTCCAGCGATTCTAGTGGGTTTTCCTGTGCCGGTGCGCCAACCGAATCTCTCGCCGCTTTGCCGCTTCTCGCCAACGCCGTTTCTCTTCCGCCGTTTTCACAATCAACGGAGGAACGAGTTTGGGCAAGCGAGAATGCTCATCGATGGCGACAAACGTCACGTACGCCGTGGTGGTCTGCTTGCGTTCGCCCGTCAGAATATCCTCGGAATAAACTTCCACTCCGATTTCCAGCGAGGTGTGGAACACGCGGTTTACGTGCGACTTCAGGATCACGATCTCCCCTAAATTCACCGGATTCTGGAAATCGATATAGTCCACCGACGCCGTCACCATGTAGCTGTTCGCATGACGGCTCGCCGCCATCGCCGCCACAATATCGACCAAGTGCATTACGTGCCCGCCCAGCAATTTCCCCAGCGCATTAGTTTGCGCAGGGAGCACCACCTCTGCCATTTCAGATGCCGACGCTCTCACGGGTTTCCCTTTTAGCGCCTGTTCAGTCTTCGCACTATCTTTTCGCTTCATCGCAGTCCTTTTCTTCGCCGTAGCAACGTTCGTCGTCTGCTTTTCTGGTCCGATCGTTGGGTACAGTTGCAGAGGGCTGTGCGCTCCTCTTTGGGTGTTACTGTACTGCACGTATAATACGGGACACCACCATGACCGACCAAAAGAAAACCCGGCGTCAAAAGCTTGAGGAGTTTCTGGCCAGCAATCCTAATGACGCTTTTTCGCGCTATGGCATCGCACTCGAATGTATCCGCGAAGGCGATCTGCCCGGCGCAGAATCCCACTTTCGAACCTTGCTCGAAACGAATCCAGACTATGTGCCCGGTTACCAGATGTTTGCGCAAATGCTCGCGCAGAATAATCGCGCCGACGAAGCGAAGATCGCTTTGTCCAAAGGCATTGATTCTGCGATTCGCCAAGGCAATCAACACGCTCGTTCGGAAATGGAAGCCCTACTTGCGGAACTCAGCTGATTCGAATCGGGAGTCAGACGAATGACGGAAGCCGCCCTTCCCAGCACGCCACGCGCTACAAACCTGTCCATGCGCATCGCGTGGCTGTTCGCTGCTCTCGCGTTTCTGCTGCAAGTGGCATTCAGTGGACGCTACGGCTATTTTCGCGACGAACTCTATTACATCGCCTGCAGCCGGCATCTTGCCTTCGGCTATGTCGACATGGCTCCGCTCACACCGTGGTTGGCGCGCGTCAGCCACTACCTCTTCGGCGATTCCCTTCATGCCATCCGCCTTCTGCCGGCATTCGGTTTTGCCATCAACGTCGCTCTAACTGGTTACATCACCAGGGAACTTGGTGGAAGGCGCTGGGCCATCGGTATGGCTTGCGCCGCCGTGATGCTCGCTCCCACCATTCTTGGCAACGGCACGCGCCTCGCCATGAACCCGTTGGAGCCATGTTTCTGGATGGGTTGCATCTACGTTTTGTTGCTGGCCATCAATCGGCAACAACCCAAGCTGCTGGCCTGGTGCGGCGTGCTTCTTGGTTTTGGCCTATTGAACAAGCACTCCACAATCTTCTTTCTGGGCGCGCTCGTTGCCGGACTGCTTCTCACGCCACAGCGCAGGCTTTTCGCTACCAAATGGTTCTGGATCGCCGCGGCGATCGCCATCGCGATTTGTCTGCCCAACGTCATTTGGCAATACACGCACCACTTCCCCACCCTCGAGGACCTGCGCAACGTCAAAGCCACGCATAAGAACATCGAATTGCCGCCGCTTCCATTCATCAAGCAGCAGATCATGATGCTGAATCCCATTACCGACCTTGTGTGGATTGCTGGCTTGGCTTTTCTGCTTTTTCATCGCTCCATGAAACAGTTTCGCTTTCTCGGTTTCACTTATCTGTTTTTTCTTGGTGTGATGATGGCGCTGCACGGCAAGGACTACTACCTGGCTCCCATTTATTCCGTGCTTTTCGCCGCCGGTGGCGTGTTCTGGGAAACACTCACCGAACCGCGACCCCGGCTACGTTGGGTACGTCGCGCTCTGCCGTGCACGGTGGTTGCCGCCTGCTTGATTTCCGTTCCTCTCGCCCTCCCCGTACTGCCGCCAGACAAGATCTCGCCGTATATGCACGCGCTGGGCATCGCCAATACGCGCACCGAAACCACCATGACAGGGATGCTTCCGCAGCACTTTGCGGATCAATTTGGCTGGGAAGAAATGGTGGCCAGCGTTGCCGGCGTTTACAATTCCCTGTCTGCCGAGCAGCGGGCCAAAACCGCCATCCTGGCTGGAAATTATGGCGAAGCAGGCGCCATCGATTTTTTCGGACCGCGCTACGGCCTGCCAAAATCCATCAGCGCTCACCAAAATTACTATTATTGGGGCCCGCGAGACTATACCGGCGAAAGCATTATCTTGCTGGGATGGGACCTCGAGGACGCGCAGCACTGGTGCCGCAGTGTCGACGTCGGCCCGCGCAACGCACCCTATTACGGCATGGGCTGGGAACACTACGACATCCTTGTCTGCCACGATTTCAAGATGCCGCTCTTGCAAGCGTGGCCGAAGCTCAAAGTGTGGAACTAATTTCGATGTATACTTCCGGCACTTGGGATATTTCCGATCCCACTTTCTCCATAGAAAGGATTTTGGTTTGAACCTCTCTCCGCGCGTTTCTTTCCGTTGCTCGTTCGTCTTCATCGCCGTTCTTATCTTTGGTCTTACTGTCGCTCCCGCGTTCCCACAAGAAGCCGCCGACCGCATTTTCTTCAACGCCAAGGTTTTTACCGGCGAGCCGCAGAATCCTTACGCAACGGCGGTCGCCATTCACGGCGACAAGATCGTAGCGGTTGGCAACCTGCCTGAAGTAACCAAAGCCGCATCTGCCTCTGCCGAACGCATCGATATGCAGGGCGAATCGCTGTTTCCCGGCTTCATCGACTCTCACAGCCACTCCATTGAAGGCGGTACGAATCGCATCTCCGCCGACGCCAGCGAAAACGTCAAGACCATGAGTCAGTTGGTAGCATTCACGGCGAACGCAAGAAAGTCCGGCAAGGGCATGAATGGCGAATTTCTGGAAGTCTTTGGCTTGCCACTGGAATTTTGGTCCCACACCAGTGAACTCAACGCAAATTTCAGCTCGGGCGCCTACGCAAATGTTCCAGTCGTGCTATTTGGAATGGACGGCCACACCGCGTGGGCGAATTCGGCAATGCTGAAGCGCGCCGGGATTGACAGCGCCTACGTCAAGACGCTTTCCGCAGGCGAACGCAGTTACTACGGAGTAGGTAAGAACTCTGAACCGAACGGTTTCCTCGTCGATGCCGGCACGAAAAAACTTACTCCGTTACTTCCCAAGCCCAGTGACGAAAAGCTTCTGGCGTCTGCCCGCGCGGCTTTGGCATACAACTACAGCCTCGGCATCACGGCGTGGCTCGATCCCTTAGCCAGTGAAGACGTGCTGAAGGCTTACAAACTACTCGCGGATCACGGCGAACTGAACTCGATCGTCGACGCGTTTCCTCGGGTGCTCGCCAAGGATCCCACCGCGGAACTAGCCGGCGTCCAGAAAACGCGCGAACAATACAAAGGCATCGCCAATCTGCACATCACTGGTATCAAGATTTTTGCCGACGGCGTTGTGGAGTATCCTTCGCAGACCGCCAATCTCACCAAGCCGTACAAAAACACGGGGCGAAATGGTGAGTTGCTGTTCGACCAGAAAAAGTTTAACGAGCTTTGCATCGCAGCCGACAAGCAGGGCTTGATCATTCACGTTCACGCGCTCGGTGACGGCGCCGTGAAAGCCGCGCTCGATGGCATCGAGGCCGCGCGCAAAGCCAACGGCAACTCCGGCCTACCCGACACCCTGACGCACGAGCAGTTCGTCGACCCGCCCGATTTTCCGCGTTTCCGTGAACTCGGGGTAATCAGCGCGCTTGCAGCTTTTGTGGGCCGAAGCCAGCGTGGACACCATCGACATCGTAAAGCCCTACCTGGACCCGGAAGTCTACAATTGGCAATATCCCGCTCGCTCTATTCTCGACAATGGCGGCATCATTTCCGGGGCCAGCGACTGGCCCGTCTCAAGCGCCAACGTTTTCTGGGGAATCTACCAAGCCATCACGCGCAAAGGGCCCAAGGGCGTCCTGGATGCTTCTCAAGACATGCCGCGGCAAGCCATGTTTTACGCCTACACGCGCAACTCCGCTCGCGCCATGAACATGCTCGATACCATCGGTTCTATCGCGCCGGGTAAACGCGCCGACCTTATCGCCATCGACCGCGACGTTTTGACCGTTTCTCCGGAGCAGTTGCGTGAGGCAAAGATTCTCTGGACCATGGTCGCAGGCAAGACCGTCTATCGCGCCGCGAAATAGGGCGGAACTGCTCCTTCCCAGCGGCACACTTTGGTATCATCCCGCCTGGGACTCATGCAGCCAGATCGCATTCCACTTTTTCCGTTGAACGTCGTGCTGTTCCCCGGCGAACAACTTCCCCTGCACATTTTCGAGCCGCGCTACCGCCGAATGGTACGCGAATGTTTGGATTCAAAAACTCCCTTTGGAATGCTTCTGGCGCTTCCCGACGGGATTGTGCGCGTGGGATGTACGGCGGAAATACTGGAAGTGATTAAACGTTACGACGACGGCCGCATGGATATCGTCACCGTTGGCCGCGATCCCTTTCGCGTGGTTGAACTGTTCTCCGACGATCCCCTTCTCGAAGGCCACGTCGACTATCTGGAAGACACCGAGTCCGCTGCGGCGCCTCAATCCATCAAGCAGCTCGTGGAACTCTATGAGACCTGCCATACTTTGCTGTTCAGCGGCATGCCCAAGGATTTCGACGCCGCTCCGCCCGACCAGCTCGCCTACACGATTGCATCGGCGCTTCCCTTGGACCTCTTGTGGAAGCAACAACTTTTGGAGCTTCGCACCGAGTCCGAACGCCAGCACCGGCTTTCGACGTACCTTCGCGACTGGGCGCCGCATCTACAGAAAGTAGAGACCTTGCGACATCGCGCCGAAGGCAACGGTCAAGCTTTAAACTAAACTTCGGCGAACTTTCTTTACTTGGTTCGCGGATAGAGGCCCCATGACAGCGAGTACTTCCCTTCATCACTCTGGACAACCCAAGCCACGCACGCTTGGCGAGTGGAAACGCATCCCTGATTTCGATGCGCGCACCACGGCGCTGTCCGTAAAAAACGAAATTCGCCGCAATTTGCTGTGCAGCATTGAACGGAATCAGCCGCTATTTCCCGGCGTGCATGGATACGACGACAGCGTCATTCCGCAGATCGTAAACGCCCTGCTGTCGCGCCACAATTTCATTCTGCTTGGGCTGCGCGGTCAGGCCAAAAGCCGCATCCTGCGCGGCTTGATGCAGCTTCTGGATCCGGAAATTCCAGTGATCGCAGGGTGCGAGATCAATGACCATCCGCTGCGGCCCATTTGCCGCGCGTGCCGCGAACGGCTGGCCGCTGAAGGCGACAACACGCCCATCGCGTGGCTTCCCCGCGACCAGCGCTACGTGGAAAAACTCGCTACTCCCGACGTCACCATCGCGGACATTATTGGCGACGTTGACCCGATTCGGGCTGCGCGTGGTGGACGCGACCTCTCCGACGAGTTGACCATTCACTACGGCCTGCTGCCCCGCGCCAATCGCGGTATTTTTGCCGTTAACGAACTACCTGACCTCGCCGGTAAGATCCAGGTCGGACTGTTCAACATCATGCAAGAAGGCGACATTCAGATTAAAGGTTACCCGCTGCGACTTCCTCTGGATGTCTTGCTGGTCTTCACCGCCAATCCCGAGGATTACACCGCCCGCGGCAAAATCATCACCCCGCTCAAGGATCGACTCGGCGCGGAAATTCGCACCCACTATCCCAGTTCCATCGAGGAAGGCATCACCATCACTACGCAGGAAGCCTGGACGCAGCGTGATTCCGCGATCAAGGTTGAAGTCCCTGACTACCTGCGCGAAGTTGTGGAGGAAATCGCTTTCCAGGCTCGCGAAGACAAGCGCGTCGACAAGCGCTCCGGCGTCAGCCAACGTCTGCCCATCACCACGCTCGAGAATCTTGTCAGCAGCACCGAACAGCGCGCCGCACGCACCGGCGAATCTTTTGGCGTCGCTCGCGTCGCGGATCTCTACGCAGCTCTGCCTTCCATCACCGGAAAGCTCGAACTCGAATATGAAGGAGAGCTGAAGGGTGCGGAAACCATTGCTCGCGAACTGATTCGCGCCGCGGTTGGCCGCGTCTTCACCAAGCACTTTGGCGACGTCAATTTCCAGCCGGTCACGCAATGGTTTGAACTCGGCGGCGAACTGAAGATCCCAGACATTATTTCCACGCCCCAGCGGTACCAGCAGCTTGCCAGGATTCAGGGATTGCTGGACCATGTGGGCAAGCTCGGCGTGCATAGCCGCAAAGACGAGCCTCAGGCTGCCGCCGCTGCCGAGATGATTCTCGAAGGCTTGTGGGCGCATCGCCGCATCGGCCGCAGCGAAGAGCGCGGCTTCTACGCAGAGAAACCGCAACGCGCTCCGGAACAACGCGAATCGCCCAATCGGCCGCGGCGCAATTACAATTGAGGCGCGCATGAAAGTCGTTAGATACGGAAAATATACGGGCGAGCCCGCCGACGTTGTCGACCTCGACGAGCTGATGAAGCGCCTCGGCGATTTTTTTCTGCAGAGCGGCTTCGAATCGCAGTACTACGGCCTATCTGAGTTCGATTCCAACCAATCGATGGAAGCCCTGCGCGACGCCATTCTCCGCGCCCTGCAAGAAGGCGATCTGCTGCCCGACGACGCCATGAGCGACGAACTCCGCAAAATGTTGCAGGATCCCGGCGCCTTGAATAGTCGCGATGTCCGCGACCTCATCGACAAGCTCGTTGAACGCCTCTCCCAGGAAGGCTTCATCAATCCCCAGCAACCGCCGCAGATCACTCCACCACCACAAAACACGCCTGGCGGCCAGTTGGGTAATCCGCAGGAGCGCAATCCCGATGCGCGCTTCGAGATCACCGATAAAGCCATCGACTTCCTCGGCTTCAAAACCCTTCGCGATCTACTCGGCTCGCTGGGCCGCAGCAGCTTCGGTCGCCACGATACGCGTGACCTTTCCACCGGTGTTGAGTCTGGCGGCGTTTCGCGGCCGTATGAATTTGGCGACACGCTGAATCTCGACATCAGCCAGACGCTCTCAAACGCCATTCGCCGCGAGGGCGTCAAAGTGCCCATCGACATGCAGTATCGCGATCTGATGGTCCACCAGTGTGAATACCAGAGTTCCTGCGCCACCGTTCTGCTGCTCGACTGCAGCCACAGCATGATTCTGTATGGCGAAGATCGCTTCACCCCCGCAAAGCGCGTCGCCATGGCTCTCTCGCATCTCATCCGCACGCAATACCCTGGCGACACTCTCAGCCTGGTGCTATTTCACGATTCCGCCGAAGAGGTTCCGCTCGGCCAACTGGCCCGCGTGCAGGTGGGTCCGTATTACACCAACACGCGCGAGGGCCTGCGCATGGCGCAACGCATTCTTCTTCGCCAGCGCAAGGATATGCGCCAGATTGTAATGATCACGGACGGCAAGCCGTCCGCCTTAACGCTCGATGATGGCCGCATCTACAAAAATGCCTTCGGTCTTGACCCTTTCGTGGTCGGCGAAACGCTGGAGGAAGTAAACAAGTGCAAGCGCGCCGGCATCATGATCAACACCTTCATGCTCGCCACCGATTACAGCCTGGTTCAATTCGTCCAGAAGATTACGCAGATGTGCAAAGGTAAGGCCTACTTCACCACGCCTTACACCCTGGGCCAGTATCTGTTGATGGATTACATGCAGCGCAAAACCAAGACCATTCACTAACGCGCCGCGCCGCTCGTCCTGCGATAAACTAGATCCATGTCCTTGATGAAGAGGCTATCGCGCTGGATTAATTCGGAGGCACCTTTGACAACGATTGAAGTGGGTCAATCCGCTCCCGGCTTTTCCCTGAAAGCCCTGGACGGCAAGGAGTATTCGCTCGCGCCTCTTCTGGAACGGGGACCGGTCGTTGTGGCTTTCTTCAAAATCTCATGCCCGGTTTGCCAGTTCACTTTTCCTTTTCTTCAGCGCCTTTTTGAGCGCTATGGCAGCGACAGCGTTTCTTTCCTCGGGGTCTCGCAGGACGATGCGCGCGATACCAAGGAATTCAATCAACAATACGGCATTAAATTTCCCACGTTGATCGACGAGCACGGCTATCCCGCATCGAACGCTTATGGATTAACGAATGTCCCGACTATTTTTCTTATTGCGCCGGACGGCAGTGTCAAGGTTCAGTGCATGGGTTTCAGCAAGGGTGACCTGGAAAAGATTGCTACCGAATTGTCGCAGCACCGCGCGATAACGCCAGCGGCCCTGTTCCGCCAGAATGAAGTAGTGCCCGACTACAAACCCGGGTGAGGCTCGAAAAATTAGGTCCGGTCGGACCTAACAACAACTCAACATCATCCTGCAGGGCCGAAGAAATACCCCTCTGTCATTCCGAACGGAGTCTGCGGAGTGAGGAATCTCTCCTGGTCTCAGTCGAAGAGAAATTCCTCACTTCGCTCGACATGACGAAGTGAACCTTAAACGTCCTCGCGCAGCAGGTCACGCTTATGCTTCTCCGCCTTCTTCCGCTTGTCCGGAACAACGCGCGTCGTTGCTGGGACAAGCCCCGCCTTCCGCGCCCGTCTTCGGGCCTCAACTCCCTTATCCAGTTTCTTTTTCTTCGCTCGGCTCATCTCAGCTCTTCTTTGCTGTGATCTCTTGCACTGCGCGGTAACCCTGGTCAATGGCCTCATTTGTATATGCGAAGGCGCCCGCATCGGAATTCGCGATGTGAATATTACCGAATGGCTTTCGGCCGATTTCATGCGGAGCCTGCCCCGGAGGCCAGACTGGATCAAACAAGGAATTGTATTCGTAGGCGTAGCCGTGCGGCCAGCGGTTCACGGTAATCGCTTCAATGTCGCTCGCCGGATCAAATCCCCCGCTGCTGAGCACTCGCGCCAACTGCTCGCGTACATTCCTTTCGAACGTGGCGTAGTTCGTTCGCATCAATCGGCCTCGCCCGCCGCGTTGTTTGTCGCGCGCTGTCACGCCGGTGCCCACCGGAACGTACTGCAGGTGCACCAGGCAGGATTCATCGGGGTGCTGCGTGAAGCGGTAATCGCCCATGCTCACGGGAAAATCCAGGTCCACGCTCGAGAAAAACGATCCGGGGCAATGGATGCTGTGCACTTGCAATTTCTGAAACGCTTGCCAGTTCTTTAGCTGCACGTTGGTATAAACCAGCGGCACTTTCACGTTGTACGCAAGCCCGTCCTTCTGCGCTTCGGGCATTTCCGGGCACATGTACGGAATCACCATGTTCCAGCAGGCCAGAATGCACGCCTTGCCCTGCACCAGCCGCGCCTGGCCGCCGCGAACATACGTCACTTCCACACCCTTGGAATTGCCCGCGCCACCGATATTCACGGCATGGACCACCGTGGAATTCAATCGCACACGAACCGGTGAACTATCGTCGTCCAGCTTCCCGTAATCAAATTTCGCTGTCACCACATCTTCCATCGTGTTTCCTGTCGCAACGGCGGGGATCATGACGCGCACCAGCAGGCGCGGCACGGATCCAATGCCGTCCGGAAAATGGTAAATGTACGGCTCATGATCTTGCCGAGTAACCTCCAGGCCCATTCCCGGCCCGTCTTTGTCCGTAATTCCGAGTCCCGCGAATCCCGGCAAGTAGCCTAGACCGGCCATATCCCCAGCCGGCACCGCATCAATTCCCACGCCATATAGCCCGTACATCGACGTGAACATAAGCGGAATGGCATCCGGCGTGATCTTCGCGTTTTTCAGCAAGTAATCCTGATAGCTGGTCTTCGCGAGATATGCCTTCTTCTCCGCTGCACTCATCCCGGCCAGGTAGTCCACCTTTTCGCTATGCAGGCGCGCCAGATCCTTCTGCGCCGCGGGAGAAAGGGGCGTCTTGGCCAGAAATTCCGGCCAGGGCGTCTGGTACGCGCCCGTCACCAGGCGGTCTTCTCCAAACGTTTCTTTGTCGAAGAAAATCGCCTGGCCCATTCCTCTCGATTCATAGAACTTCTGGTCGTAATACTTTTCGAACTTTTTCACTTCAATTCCCAAATCCTTGAACAACTGCTTTGCCTGCGAGCTGTACAGGTTCGGGCCGGTGATGGTCTGCGTTCCCCCATATCCGATAATCAGCCGCTTGTCGCTCTGGAACTCGTTCCGCTTGGCGTGCCCTCCAAAATCGTCGTGATTGTCCAGAACCAGGATGCGAGCGTTTGGTCCCGCCTGCTGGCGATAAAAATAGGCTGCAGATAGGCCGCTGATTCCGCCTCCCACCACAATCAAGTCATACGAATCCGCGTCTCGCGTGGGATTGTCGTATGTCTTGCCATCCCGCATCGCATGCGCCACTTCCCACGATCCGTCGTGGCTTCCTCTCATTCCGGTTTTCGCCGGCGGGTAATACCCGGGATCCTTCTCCGGCGCGTAGGCCGCATCCCCCGCAAACACATCCGCCCAAAACGTCCCCGGGCCTACCATGGACGCTCCGATGGCAACGCTCGCTCCGTTCAGAAAATCCCGGCGCGTGATGGCCCGATCCATTCCCAATTCGCGATCTCGCTTATCTTGACTCACGCAGAATCTCCAATGAGGGCCGTAGGTCCTCATGCCACCAACCAGCAGCCAGTAACACCAAGAAGGAACGCACAAAAAGCTTAGCCCACTCGCGCGCCTTAGCAAAGTCCTGGAACTTTCGGCCTTCGTCGACCGGCACGTTCCAGCGGTTTGCGCTATCATTGCAGTGGACGGTCAGAGCCGTTTGTTATAGCTTTTCCGCACCGTTAATCGGTCAGCATACTCAAAAAGGGGCTACCTCATTCTTCAATCGAACCGCTCGAAGTGTTGCTTCAACGGTTGGCGAATCGCCATGGTGTCTCTTTTATTGAGCGCAACCGTATGCCTTGCTGATGCGCGCCCTCGCCATTTCGCAGTCGAACCGGCGGCATCTGCATCGAATTCCACGCGAGTTGAGGAAACTAACCCTCCTTGCAAAATTGTTTACGCTGGTTTTGTCGGTGCCCTGGAGACCGCAGGTCGCAAAGGGTCGGGCATCGTCCAGATCCGCGACATCCTGCGCGGCCCGGAATATTCCGACGTCTGCGCGGAATCCTTCATTCCCATTGACTGGAATTCCGGTCTCAGCTGGGTCTTGAAGCACTTTCCGTCGCGTCCCGGCCCTCTGACTCCAGAAGAACTATCCACCGCGCCCAGCGTCATTCTCGTCGGTCACAGCACCGGCGGTTGGGCCATGCTCGCTGTGGCCCGCGAACTGCGCGACAGAAACATTCCCGTCGAACTGACCATCCAGATCGACAGCGTTGGCTTTACCGATTACACCGTGCCGCGGAATGTAAAGTCCGGCGCAATTTTTCACGCGCGCGACATCCTGATGTTCATGACCACGAAGAATCTGCGAACCGAAGATCCCGTCCACACCAAGATTGTCGCCAACGTGGTGGTAAAGGGTGCGAATCATCTCTCCATCACCCGCGATCCGCGAATCAAAATGCTGGTTCTCAATACCGTCGACAGTTTGCGCGCTTCTGCCCTGAAGACCGCCGAAGCGCCTCATGATTTGAACCATTAGTCTGATTGAGTGCTAAGCGATAACAGGGGCTCGGGAAAGCCTCGTCTTCAGGATTAACGGCAAGTCCCTAAAACGCAAACGAAAGCTGCAGATCGATCCTGCGGTTCGCCGTGTTGTTATTGTACGGTCCGCCTGCCAGTGAGTTGGCCTCGCCAAATTGCGGCGAACTGAGATTCCCAATTGGTATGCCCAGATTGACGTTGTTGAATACGTTTCGCGCATTCACTCCCAGCGTCAATGCATACTTCCGATTCGTCGATCCCGCATCCATCCCGCGACCACCGCCGGGTCCTCCCCGCCCCGGCCCACGGCCGAATGTGCCGCCGCCCATCCCGCCACCTTGCGCCGCGCTGGATGAGTGTTCAATTACCGGACCAAAGCCAAATGTTTTGCTGAATCGCAAATTCAAAGCGAAACGTGACGCTCCTTCTCCGTAAAAAGGTGGGATCGGCAAATAGCCAACTCCAGGCACGGAATTGAAGCAGCCGAAGGTGGTCAGTTTGTCCGGAGGGCAAGTTCCGAAGGCCGGCCGCGTATTGTAAACCGAATCCTGGTAGGGGTCCGCGCCCGTGGTGATGTTGAACGGCGGGCCCGAACTGGCAACCATGAACGGGCTCAGACGAAACCCGTGCGGCAATCCAATCGTGCCGCCCAGGAACACCCGATTACGTATGTCGAAACTCGCGCGGCCGTAATCCTGTTGCAGGTCATAGGGATTCGAAGGAAATTCCATGGTTCCGAAAACATCGCTGTTCGCATAATTCAAGGTGTAATAACCAAACACCGAAAGGCGTGTGCCCATACGCACGCTGCCATTGATGATCAACTGGTTCTGCTTGAACGTACCTTCCGATTGGTATTGAAACAGGTTCTCGTTAATGCCATTGGGCCGCGCACCGGTAACGGGATCGGCGGGGTTCAAGTTGTTTGTATAGAAAACGTGAACTCCGCGGGAATTCAGATACGTCACGGCGATGTTCGCGGATTTCGTCAGTTGCCGCTCCAGCGTTACCCCGGTCTGAATGGTATACGGTGAGTGCAGATTGTTGTTCACCGTATAAATCGTTGGAGCGGTGTTGGACGCAGGCAGCTGGCTTACCGGTGGTATGTCGCTCAGATAGAACTGCGGATTCAGTACCTGATAGGTCAGTTGATTGATGCCGTTCAAGCGCTCCTGTTGCAACACCATGGGGTCCGTGAACCGGTCGTAGAACAAGCCGAAACCTGCCCGTAGAATCATTTTCGGCGCTTTCTTCGCGCTTCCTCCGATACCCCAGGCAACGCCGACACGCGGCGCGAAATCCGCTTTATCACTGAAGTCACTTTGCGTTTCGAAACGCAGCCCGTAACTCAGCGTCAGGTTCTGCCGCAATTTCCAATCGTCCTGTACAAATAATCCCGCATCAATCAGGTTTACATCCTGCTCGGGTATCCCCGCGGTTTGCGAATAATAGCTGGCGCCGCCGCCCAACGCCTGAATCGCAGGAATCGTCAAGCCGCTGGCAAGCCCTTGCTGGGTGATCTGGTACGCCTCAATCGGAGTAATCTCGCAACTGTTCACCGCGGTCACAATGCAACCCGGCTGCAGTCGCGCTCCGAACGTAAACGCGCCATTGAAATTCGTTGTCGCGGAATTCGCGTCGTCCGTGATTCGCAAACGCCCGCCGAATTTCCAGGCGTGTTTGCCATAGTTCATGTAGGTTATGTTTTGCAGCTCATAGCGATTCTGCACGTCAGTGTCGTTAAACCCGCCGCTGCCGTTCCCGTTGAAAGCTCCCTGCACATCTACGTTTACGTCGGAATTCACAGGTCCCGTCTGTGTCAGCTCTCTCACGTATTGAAACCGAGTTTCATTAATTACGTGCGCGTTCACGATTTGCGTGTCGCTCACCTGCACAGTGTTCTCAGTGTCGTAGTCGTTCACGGCCACCTGCGCCAGCCCGAATCCTCCGATGTCGTCGTTCTGCTCGGTGCTGCGAAAAAATTGGTAACGCGCCGTCAATGTATTGGTCGGTGTTACTTGATAGTCCAGCCGCGGGCTCAGGTTCGTTCGGTTCTGCGGATTCGCGATCGCCGCGCTGTATGGCACGATGTTAAAATCCGGATCCAGCACCGTCGCGCTTATGATTGCTAGGTTCTGAATATCCCGCTGCTCAATATTGAAGAAAAAGGAAGCCTTCTTGCCCAGCGCTCCCCCGATATTCCCGCTGTATTGCACCGTGTGGTACGCCGGGGGACTGGTTCCCTCCGGAAGATTCTCAAACGGGTTGCGCGAGTTAAACGCGGAAGCATTGCCGTTCACCATGACCTGCCCGTGCAATTTGTCGGTACCCGGTTTGGTAAAGATTTCGATGCGCCCGTACCCCAGCTTGTCGTACTCCGTGGAAAACGGATTCTGATTCAGCCGGATTTCCCGAATCGACGCTTTGGGAGGCAGCTGCCCGGCCGTAAACCCGTCAATATACATTTGTCCGCCACTCGGCCCCGCCGCAGGTCCCGCCAGCGCCTCAAGTTCCGACTGCAACTCGTCCGGATCATCCGACAGCGCGTCCAGGTCCTTCCCCTGAATCACCACCGTGCTCGCGTTATTTGCTGGGTTCACGTCCACCTGCGTTGTGGAGTCGTTGACCACCACCTTTTCCTGCTGCACCTCAATCGTCAACTGGATGTTCAACCGCGCCACTTGTCCCGCGAGGATTGCCACGTCGGGTTTGCTAAAAAGGGCGAACCCGGGTGCGCTGGTCTCCAGCTTGTACGTGCCGGGAGGCAGATCCTTGATTTCGTACGTGCCGTCTTTGCCCGACTGAGCTCCTTTTGCGTCTCCCGTCGCCGGCGTCACAAGAATCGTTGCGCCCACCACTGCCGCTCCAGATGGATCCGTTACTTGCCCTCGCAAAATTCCCGCCGGTGCCTGCGCCAGCGCACTAGACAAAAAAAACGATAGAATCAAACCCGCGAGACACGTCACGCGTTGAATGGTTGACCTCAAACTGAACCTCATTCTGGGATTTCGTCCTTTTCGTCTGATTAGATGCTCGATCTCTCTCTACTGTGCGGCCGCGTCGGCCGCGCCGGAGCCCATTGTCCATGGCGTCAAGATGGACGCCTGCCCCTGTGGTGAAGCCTGCAGCAGTGGTTCGACTCCGCCAAGTACCGTGATTGCCACTACCGCAGAGTCACTCTGTCCTGTGGTCGCAACGATCATTACTGCATCGCCCTTTTGAAAGTCTCCCAACGCAGTAGCGGGCAGCCGGCTTAGCATCTGCTGGATGTCGCCTCCTCCATTGCGTGGCGGACCGCCCATTCCTCCGCCCGCGCCTCCTTGCGATCCTTGTGCCCCGCCGCCTGCTGGTGCTCCCGCCGCTGGAGGTCCCGCCGGTTTCGCGGCGCCATCCGCAGCACCACTAGCGTCGGGTGCAGTTCCCTTCAGCCGCGCGGCAATCCGCTGAGCGATCGGTTGAGGCAGCTTACGAACTTGCGAGTCAGAGGTGATTTTCACTTGCACCGGCTTATTGCTCGCCAGGTCCCTTACCGTCAACGTACCCTCCCCAGCATTGACCGCCTCGACTGTTCCCGCAATGTTGCGAAACGCGCCGGTGACGATTTCCTCCGCCGTGAAATTCGATCCGTCGTCACTTTTCGTGCCGCGGGCGCGCAATTGATCGCCAGGCTTGATTTCCGCCAGCGAACTCGGCTTGGCATCATCAAATTTCACGGAGTTTGGCGCGTATCGACGCAGAACCGTGGCATTCGAGACGTGGACTTCCACGTCTTTCGCCCCAGCCGCGCTTGCTGTTCCAATCGTGATGACACCCGCTGACGGATCCGTGCTCTTCACCAGCCCGCCTATTCCGCGGCGCTGCCAATCTTCGCGCTCGTGCGTTTGCTTCGCGCTGATATCCGCCTTCTTCATGGCGATCACGGTGGACGCCGCCAGGCTCGTTCCATCATCGCCTGGCTTGGTGCGGACCAGCACCCGGTCACCCTCTTGCAGATCGCTCATTTGTATCGGCACCGCTTCTTTCAAATCCTTCGATCCGGGCGGCACACGCAGGTATTTCACGTCCGCCGTCAGCGAAATCTTCACTTCACTTCCAGCGTCGGTCGCCAGAACCAGGGTGTTGCCAGAAATGCTCTTGATTGTTCCCACCGCAGGTGGAGTCTTGGCGGGAGTCGTCGTTTGCGCGGATGCCAACGCACCCATTGGTCGCATCACTCCGGTAGCCAATGTCAGTAAAAGATATGCACAACTCGCCCACCAAAGGGTTCGGCGGATTCGTCGCCTCAACATATTCACTTGAACCTTCCTGTCGAAATGTCCCTAAGTTCCCTTTGTTGCGGGGATTAGACCTAGAGATAGGGCGTCAACTCACACCCCAAGCGGGCCGAGAGCCTGGCTCTAGAAGTTAGACGCCCGATAAGGTGCACTGCGTTTCACCTAATTTCCGCCATGATTCCACGCGCCGCGCCAGTTAGATCTCGACATCCGTTTTAACCGGCCAGCTCATGTTCATTTATGTTTTGCAATGTCGGGTCCGCCCTTGCAGTTTTTCTCTCGTCTTAAGATCTGTCAATGGATCAAGGTGCGCGAGGCAAACCTGTACCCTGGCAATAAATCCTTGAGACCACTCGACATCGCTCGGACGATTATCCGATGCTTATCCGGTGCTCTGGTCCACAGTAAGAAAATACGTTATTCAAAAACTTTCTCGGAGTCATCAATACAAAGATATTGACACAGACCCAGCTTTGGCCGTTTAATCCATACCCAATTGGTCGGTAGGTGGAGGTCGGTCGGACTCAGGATCTCGCGAGTGGGTAACGAGAGCCTGCGTGGTGGATCAGGTTTGTTAAGGCATTCCGAAGTCCACGTCTTCCCCGAGCCGTGTTTTCATAAAAACCAAGAATTGATACGTGCGTTCAAAGGAGTCGTCCATGTCTTGGGCTTCCGTCCGGCGTACCGCTATTCTTGCCATTCTATTTTGCCTGATTTTTGGAGTTACATTTTCTCTTGCACAAACTGGCACCACCTCGCTTCGCGGCACGGTCGTCGACAAATCCGGCGCTACGGTTGTCGGAGCGAAAGTAATTCTGACCAATGATGCGCAGGGTTTGCATCGCGAGGCATCCACTGACACTTCGGGCGCCTATGAATTCCCCTCTCTTCCCCCGGGCCATTATTCGCTGACGATTGAGATGAGCGGGTTTCGCAAATTCGAGCACAAGAATCTCGAGCTACTGGTAAATGTGCCTGCCACCGAAAATGCCACGCTGGAAGTAGGCTCCGCCACGGAGACAGTGGAAGTGTCCGCGCAGACGGTGACACTGAACACCAGTGACGCGTCGATTGGCAACGCGTTTAACGAAAACCAGGTGAAGGAATTGCCGCTGGAAGGCCGCAACGTGCCGGACCTGTTGAGCCTACAGCCCGGCGTCGCGTACACCAACAACCGGCCGGACGTCCCGACTTGGGACACAAGAAATGGCGCCGTGAATGGAGCGCGAAGTGATCAGGCCAACGTCACGGTTGACGGCGTGGCCGTGAATGCTGAAGGCGGACAAGCGTTCACTTCGGTATTGCCGGTTACCCTCGATTCCGTGCAGGAATTCCGCGTCACCACCTCGAACTACAACGCCGACGAGGGCAGCAGTGCGGGCGCTCAGGTGGCCATGGTGACGAAGAGCGGCACCAACCAGTTCCACGGCTCCGCCTATGAGTACAACCGCAACACCTACACGAGCGCAAACGACTTTTTTGTTAAAAACGGTGAAATTTCGAATTGTTTGGCCAACGGCACTCCCTTAAGCGACAAGTCATGTAACACCCCGCCCAAGCTGATTCGCAACATTTTTGGAGGTTCTGTCGGTGGACCAATCAAGAAGGACCGCCTGTATTTTTTCCTGAATTACGAGGGCACGCGTCGTTCCGAAGCGCAGAGCGTGACCAACGCCGTTCCTACGCAGACCATGAAAGACGGAATCATTCAGTATCAGTGCCAGACTCTTGCGGATGGCAGCCCAGATACGGCGAGCTGCCCTGGAACCACGGTTACGGGCGTCAGCGGAAATTCCTACCAGATTCAGCCTGGCTTTAATGCGTTATCGCCAACGCAAATAAAAAACATGGACCCGTTGCACGTTGGACCGAGCCCGGTGATGCTGGCTTATTTGAACACTTGGCCGACCGCGAATTGTAATAACGCTGGCGACGGCGTGAACTACGGCTGTTTCAATTGGAGCGGCCCTATTTCGGACAATGCCAATGTCTACATCGCAAAGATGGATTACAACCTTACTAACGATGCAAAGCACCGCATCTCGGTTACCGGGGCACTCAGGAATGAAGCCAATGCCCAGTCACCGTTCCTTCCCGGGCAGGCGCCCTCGCAATCGGTGGTGAACTTTAACAAAGGGATCGTGGTGAACTACACCGGCACGCTCACGAATAGTCTGGTAAACAGCTTCCGCTATGGATTCATTCGAGAGAGTGATGGCTTTATCGGCAACTCCAATCTGGATTGGAATTATTTCCGCGGCTTGAACGATCAGGGTGGGCCTCCAGGAGCGATTACCCGAACCCACAGCTTCCAGCGGCCTATTAACAGTTTTTCCGATGATCTGACGTGGATAAAGGGAAAACACACGCTCCAGTTCGGAACCCAGATCAGCATCATCCGCACTCCTAGCATCAGTTACGAGAGTTCATTCAGCGATGGCAGTGCAAACGCTTCATGGACGTCCTTGTCAGGGTATGCGGCAAAGAAATCGCCGCTGAATCCGGCATACACTTGCGGGACCTCAGACGCGAGTTCTTGTGTGGCGAATGGAACTCCCTTCGTGGATCCCGGCTTCGCCAACTCGTACGATTTTCCAATACAAGCATTGCTAGGCATGATCACGGAGGTTGACGCGCAATATAACTACAATCGTGACGGAAGCGCCCTTCCCGATGGCGCGGCTCTCAAACGCCGATATGGCATCGATGGATACGAGTTCTATGGCCAGGACACCTGGAAAGTGAAGCCGACCTTGACCGTGACGCTCGGTCTACGCTGGTCGCTTTTCTCACCGCCTTGGGAAACCAACGGCCTTCAGGTTTCGCCTTCACCGAACTTGGGTCAATGGTATCTCGCGCGCGCGAATGCAGGCGCAAATGGTATCGCCTCCAACCTGGATGCACCGGTCTCGTTTGATTGGTCCGGACCGGCGAACAATAAACCCAACTACTATAATTGGGACTATAAGGACCTCGGTCCGCGCGTCGCATTCGCGTGGGCACCTCACTCTTCGGGAGGAGGACTGCTGCAGAGCTTGTTTGGTGAGGGAGGCCAGACTTCCATCCGCGCTGGATTCGGAATCGTCTTTGATCGCTTCGGACAAGGTATTGCCGACGATTTCAGCCAGAATGGATCCTTCGGACTCTCGACTCAGTTGACCAACCCGGCGGGATTTCTTTCGCCCTACGATTCTCCACGCTTGCTGCCCGACGGTTCCCTCAATACCAATCAGTACCCGTGCGGCTCCACGGCAGGCGGCGGCACATCCCCAAGTGTCAATGTAATTCCGACCAACGACCTCAACTGCAATACCGTGTTCTTAGCCGCACCTCCAGCCGTTTTCCCGCAAACCTTTCCAGCGGGTAACTTTTTTATCGGGCATAGCATCGATGCTGGGCTCAAAACTCCTTATTCCTACACCTTCGATTTCTCTGTCGCTCGCGAGTTTAAGGGCGGTTTTTCCTTGGAAGCGTCTTACGTCGGCCGGTTGGGTCAGCGCCTGTTGACGCAACTCGATCCCGCCATTCCGCTCAATCTGAAGGATAAGTCTACCGGAATGGATTACTTCACAGCATCCACGGCTTTGGCCAAGATTTATCGTACCGGCGAACAGACTCAGGATTTCAACGCCTCGCAAGTCAGTCCCCAGGTGGCGCAGTATTGGTCAAATATCATTTCACCGCTCCAGCACGGCGATGCCTACACGGTGTCTTCCTGCGTAGGCAACAATGCCCAAGGCCAACCGCTCATGACGTCGACGACCAGTGCTGTTGTGGCCGCTTATGACCTGTTCTGCGGCAACAGCCTCAACGAGACTACTGCGCTTCTCGGTCTCGACTACTATGGGCTCTCGGGCGTGTCCGGTGCGTCCTATCTGCCCGCAGGAGGACAGTACACCTTTTACAACCCTCAATACGCAAGTCTGTACATGTGGAGAACGATGGGCCGATCTAACTACAACGCTTTGCAGTTGGATCTAAAGCACAAGATGACCCATGGCTACCAGTTTGGGTTCACGTACACCTTCTCCAAGTCCATTGATTTGTCGTCCGATGCCGAACGCGTAGGGACAATCAATGGTACCGGTGGTCAGATTCAAAACGCGTGGAGCCCCTATCAGTTCCGAGGGGTGTCTGATTTCGACGCAACCCACCAGATCACGGCGAACTGGGTCGTGAACCTGCCCTTTGGTCAGGGTGCCGCCATCGCTCATGATGCGAACCGATTTGTGAACGCGTTTATCGGTGGATGGCAATTCTCCGGCTTGGGACGCTGGACCAGCGGTTTCTCGTTCAGCGTGGGTAATGGCTATAACTGGCCAACCGACTGGGAACTCAGCGGGAACACCTACCAGACTGGAGCCGTCAAAACGGGCACGTTCTACGATCCCAACAACCTGGGAGCCGTCAACATCTTCTCCAACCTTGCAAACGATGCCAGCTCTTTCCGCGAGCCATTCCCTGGCGAAGCCGGGCAACGAAACTGGCTGCGCGGGCCGGGCTTCTTCAGCGTGGACATGGGACTTTCCAAGCGTTGGCAAATGCCGTGGTCTGAAGGCCAAAGCCTGCAGTTGCGCTGGGAAGTATTCAACGTCAGCAATTCCAAGCGATTCGATCCTCTCAGCGTCAACTCCTACGTGGACGTGTACGGTTCAACTTTCGGGGATTACACCCGGCTTTCCACCAAACCTCGCGTTATGGAATTCGCACTGCGCTATGAGTTCTAGGGTCATCGCAGCTTTTCCCGCCGGAGAGAGCAGGCCGACACGCGGCCTGACTCGACCGGGAAAGAATCGTCCCGGAAATGTGCGTAAGCCAGTTGCCGCACGAAACGCTCGGCCAACGCTCAAGCCTTCACATCGCGAAGCTATTCTTGAAGGCGGTTTGAAGGCGATGTTTCGCTGGGGATACCAGGGGGCAAGTGTGCGCGATATTTGCTCGGCCGCTGGTGTTCCCCAAGGCTCCTTTACCAACCACTTCCGCTCCAAAGAGGCGTTTGCCGAAGAAGTGTTGAACTTGTACTTTGCTCGCACCAAAGCAGTAGTTAAAGAAGCTTTGGACAACAAGTCGCTTACTCCGCGGCAGCGACTGGAGCGCTATTTGGACATCATGCGCGGCATGCTGAAAGACGCCAAATGGGATCGCGGTTGCCTGATCGGCGATTTCAGCCTCGAAACAGCATCCCAGAGCAAACTCTTGCGCGAACGACTGGCAGCAATATTTCAGGAATGGCACGCTCCGTTTGCCGCGTGCATCGCCGAAGCTCAAACTGTCGGCGAAATCGATTCAACGTTCGATCCGACGGACCTCGCTGAATTCCTCCTGGCTTCCTGGGAGGGCGCAATTCTCCGCATGAAAGTGGAACGCGGCCCAGCCGCGCTCGACCGTTTCAAGAGGATCGTTTTCGAGACGATACTAAAAGGGTAGCAATTCTCTCGTCGAGTCCGGCGGATAGAGAGCCCGCCGTTGGACGGGCTGTGATCAGCGCTGATCGACTGTATCGGATTCAGTCAATCTCCAGGTCAGATTTGGCAGCGTACAAGTTAGTCAGTCGATCGTGAAGATTTTCCGCCTGAGGAACTGCCGTACGAATTGCAGTTTTCAGGCTGCCGTATAGCGCCCGATACACCGGCTTGAATTCTTCAGCAATTCCGGTAGGTCCTCCCCAATTTAGGCGTTCACCAATGGCCAGCAGGATTCGGTTCGTCTCCACGGCTGTTATGTCTCCCCGCAGACCTTGTTTGACCCATTCTTGCAGGGTTCCGAGTTGCTGAATGGCGGCATCCTTTTCCACCTCGCTCATTGTGACGTTACCGATGACTTCGAGCATTGCCTGTTCGAGCGGTCGATCTACGGCTTGTCCTACGTTGATTCTCGCTTTTGAATCTGAGAAAACGCCTTCTAATTTGAGGTTGTATTCGCGGATCTTGCGGTGGATAAAGGCCAACTGCCCGCCGGCGGCTCTCGCGGCCTCTGCTTCGCTCACCCCTTGCTGTAGCGCCGTCCTGTAAGCCTGGTAGTCTCCCTTGGCCATATTCCAAATGCCTTCGTCGACCATCGCCTTGGCCGAATTTCCCAGGGTAACGTCGCGGACAGGGGTCCTCACGGGTCGATCGGTTATTAACCGCCCAGCCTTAATGTCAGCGAGGCCACTCGCAGCTTCCGACAAAGGGGAACCATTTGTCTTTGTTGCCGCGAGTTCTTGCGCTTGGACCCGCTCTTCGCTTTTTGTCGGATTCGTGCCGTGCTCTGGCTCAGTCGTTATGATGCGGACGTCTGGGCAATGCTCACGAGACCGGCCCAATTGCTGCGCGTGACTTTCGCACACGTAAATTGGCTCACTGCCCCCTTGCTGCCAGCAAACGATAACTGCGGTGCCGTAGTCGCAGTCGAGCCGGTAGTGCGCAGAAAGCGTCTCGGCAGGCTTCCCCGTCTTCAGCCGCCACTTGGCGTGGTTGGTGCAATAGCGCTTGGGCACAACCCAATTATAGTGAACCCACGATAGTGGAGCCCGTAAGCCGTGGGCTTCCGTGACGGAACATGTAACCCCCGTCCCTCAACCCGTTTTCCGTCGGTAGGCCTCGCCCGACGGCGATATAACGCCTCCTTCAAGATTGCGCTGTCGCCCAGACCATCGTAGCGATTTCCACTTCTTTCTTCTTGCTACCTCTCAATCGGCGTGATATATCAGCACTCCTACGCCCACTAGACTCCTTTCCCCGGGGGTTGCCTCATGGCATTCAAAATCAAAGATCTGATGATTACAGTATTGGCCGCTGCCAAGACCGGCTCGCCCAGAGCTCAGTGCGACTTTAGTTGCGGCTTCAGTTGCGACGACTTCGCGTCGGGCTGCGACGAAGGCATTTCTTGCGGTGACTGCAGCGATTTTGTCTCGGTGGAGTGTGGAGATTGTTCAGACTTTACCTGCGAGTGCACGGAGTGTACGGATTGCTCGCTGTTCCCCAGTTGCCTCGGGTGCAGCAATCCGTCCTGTATAGGGTGCTCCGGATGTACCTGCACTGATTGCACGCATTGCACGGGAGGTTGTACCGCGTGTACAGGGTGTACCGTGTGCACGAAATGCTCCGCGTGCACGTGCTCGAAATGTACAGCGCACACGTGTACGTTCCATACCATCTGTACCGTGTGCAGCCATTTGCAATCGTGTGGGCCCAGCATCCTCAAGCCAACGTCGCGGTTGCGCGCGTCGGATTTGCCAAAATTGAAGGCCCAACTGCAGCGCGCTCTGAAGCAAGTTGAAGCTAAGGAAGAAGCGGTAGCGAAGAAAATGCAACCGCGCACCGTGGAGCAGATTGAACTGCTCGAAGCAAAGCTCCGCGAAGCTCTGGAAGAACTGGCCCGACAGAAGAAGGAGCTACCCGCCAAGGAAGAAAAGGGCGGAACCGGCGGCGCTGCCGAGAAGAAGAACCAGAAAGGCGAGAAGAAATCCTAGTGATGGAGGCTCTGGCGGAAGGTCGCTAGTGGAGCTAATGCCGGGCGTTCCAGAAATGGGCGAGTTCGTCTTTCGGGCAAACCCATCATTTGAATTACTGGTGTTCGACCGGCTATCGGCGGCGGAGAAGTCTGCGCTGGCACCGCTGGCGAGCGATACGGACTTCTATGGGGTGCTGCGCCCTGGGACCTCCGGCCTCAATCTAAAATCTGTCAATCGAGACCTGGCGTTGCTGTTCAGCACGTTGCAGACGCCGGGAAAGATGCCGGCGTACGTGCGGACCGAACTTGGCGCTGCGTACGAGGAATTCGTAACACAGCTCGTGCTTGACCAGGTATTGCAGGTGGAACATAACGGCGAATTTGTTTGCGGAGCCGGCGCACAGCACCTGTTTGTGCCGGCGCAAGCGACTCACCAACCCACCTCCCGCGTTTCGCTGCTATCACAACAAGCGGTAAAACATGCGCAGTACCTCGACATCGATGATGCCCTGATGCTTGGGGCGCGAATCTATTTCTACAATCGGCAGCCTGCAAGCCCGCAGCTGATGTCTGAATACGCAACGGAAGCGCGGGTAGCGCAACGGCTTGGCGTGGCGAAAGGAACGGAAAGCGGCGACCGATTGAGCAGGAAATGGTCGGAAGTGCCGGCCGATCCCGCCAATGCCGGATGGCGTATCTGGAAACGCAAGCACAAGGGCAAGGGAAAGTCCGGTTTCGCATACAAGCTGTACGTCAGCCCGCGCACGCAGGCGCTTCCCGAAGCGTTTTCGGCGGCGGCAGAGACGTTTGGCGAGACGGGCGTTCAGCAATTCAAAGTGGGGCGAGACATTTACGGCATGCTGCGGCCAGATAAGCTGGTGGCGTACTTTGCAACCGAGGAGCAACTACGCGACACGTCGGAGCGGTTGTATGCCAGGCTGGGCGGAATGGCAGCGCATGGCGTTCCGTTTACGTGTGAACTTCACGGAGATGGGTTGCTCTCGTGGGGAATGGACCCGCCGAAAAGAGCGCAAGTCCTGGCATGGCAGGAAAGACAGAGCTGGCGCTTGTGGGTAGTGAACAAGCTCGCCGCTGCGTTGCTTGCCGCAAAGGCCCAACCTTCGCATTCAGTAGAACCATGGAAATTCGCGCTGCATCGAGTGCGGCTCGATGGCATCGAGACGAATTCCTGGACACCGTCGCCCGATATCTTTCGGCGCGTGAACGAGACGTGACGATGGATCCCCTGGAACCATTTCTGCTACCCCCTGACGTTTTGCTAACCGCAGTGGCGGACCTGCCGGAGCATGTTCGCTCGCAAGTGAGCGGCGACGGCGACTTCGCGATTACGCGACCCCGCGCGCGAACCTCCACGCGAATGCTGAGCCGCGATGCGGCGGAGTTGCTGGAGGAATTTCGCACCGCGAAGACGGTCGTCGAGGCAGTGATCAGTTATTGCGCGGCGAAAGGCTCAGAGCCGGAGAGCACGCTGGAAGAAGCGTTTCCTATTTTGCAGAACCTGGTCGCGGCGCAATTTCTTGTCCCAGCGGACTCGGAAAACTCGACTGCCATCCAGCCCGGCTTCGAAGTTGGCCACGTCGTGAATGAATACACGATCGTGAAGATGGTGCAGACGCTGGAAGACAGCGAGGTTTATCAAGTGTCCGGCCCCGATAGCCAGACCGGCGCTCTGAAGATCGCGCGAAGCGCAGACAACCGCGCTATGGCAAAAGCTCTTCGCCGCGAAGCGCAAATCCTGAGGCTGCTCGACGGAGCCTCGGCTCCGCGATTACTCACCGAGGGCGAGGTTGAGAAGCGCCCTTACCTGGTGATGTCGTGGATCGAAGGGCGAACAACCGCGCAGGTGGCGGACGACTTACGGAAACGCGGCGACTTTGGAAAACTGTTGTCGCTGTGCGCGAAGATTTTGCGAGCTTACGCTTCGCTGCATGCGCGGGACGTGCTTCATTGCGATGTGCATCCGCGGAATGTGCTCGTGCGCGACGACGCGGAACCAGTGATCATCGATTTTGGCTTGGCCGTTCAAGGGGCATCTGAGAAGCAGGCGAGCCGGCACGTACCGCGTGGCGGGATCGCGATGTTTTTTGAGCCGGAATATGCCAGCGCGCGCATGTCAAGGCATACTCCCCCGCCCGCGACGCAGGCCAGTGAACAATATGCGCTGGGAGCGCTGGTGTACTTGCTGATTGCTGGACATCCGTATTTGCAGTTTGCTGCGGGCAAGACAGAAATGTTGCAACAGATCGCGACCGCGGAACCACAACCGATCGAGAATCGGGAATTTGCCGAGGTCGAGAAAACACTCTTTCGAGCATTGTCCAAGGAGCCCGCTTCGCGTTTTGCTTCGGTGAAAGATTTCGCGAGTGCGCTGGAAGCCGCGAAGCCCGCGGCGGCGCCAGCAACGCCTGTGATCACGCGAAAGCGCAAGGCGTTTTCGGATTCGGTATTCCAGCGTCTATCGCTGGACGGCAAGCTCTTCCTCGACAAGTACCCCAAGGCTCCGTTCCTCTCGATCAATTACGGAGCGGCCGGTGCTGCATATGCACTGTACAGGCTGGCGGTGTTGCATGCCGATGCCGAGCAACTGGCCTGCGCGGATGCCTGGGCAACGCGCGCACTCGCGCAGCGCACAGCGGCTGGGTCGTTCTACAACGAGGAAATGGGTTTACCCGAAGACAAGATTGGCGTCATATCCCCGTATCACACCGCCAGCGGAATTTTTCTTGTGCGCGCGTTGATCGCGCATGCCATGGGTGACTTCGTCACGGTGCAGAACTCCATCCAGGGATTTGTATCAGCGGGAAATCAACCCTGCGAGAATCTGGACTTAACGTTGGGACAATGCAGCGTATTGGTGGGGTGCAGCCTGCTGCTCGACGCAATTCCGCCGCACGTTCTCGTGAATCATGCGCCCTTGTTGGCATTGGGCGATCGCATTGCCCAGAAAATTCAGGAAGAGATCACGAACTTCCCAGCGATCGCCGAGTGCAAACAGCTGACCATGCTGGGAATTGCGCACGGATGGGCTGGGATTCTATACGCGCTAATGCAGTGGAAAAGAACTCGCCGGCAAGAGCCGGGCGACGGAATTCGGGAGCGCTTGCGACAACTGGAAGCCCTGGGCGAAGAGCGAGGCGCGGGAATGCGCTGGAAGATCCGGCTGGATGGCAGGAGGCGCTCGACGACTCCCTATATGGCTGGCTGGTGCAACGGTTCAGCGGGTATGGCTTTTTTATGGATGCTGGCGCATCAGGTGTACAAAGAGCCGCGCCTGTTGGAACTTGCGGAGAGGGCCGCGACGAACGCCTGGGAGAACTCTGAACAGGCGCCAACGCTGTGTTGTGGCACCGCCGGATCGGCCTACGCGTTTTTGGCGCTGCATCGAACGGTTGACGATCGCCTCTGGCTTACTCGCAGCGACGAAATGCTGGAGCGGGCGATTCGCCACGCCTCGTCCGGAGTGGACTGCAGTTTGTATAAAGGAAATCTGGGCGTGGCGTTGCTCGCAGAGGAAATCGAGCATCCAGCATGGTCGGCGATGCCGGTGTTCGAATCGGAACGCTGGGGCCATCCGCGGTAAATTGAATGCAAAAGCCACATCTGGCAAAAACGAACCAGTCAAGTAGCAATGAAATTGTACTGATTTAAACCCTGCGTTATACTCACGGGCACTCAAGGTCACCCTATTACATGCGGTTTAGAGTCGCCCCTCTCGCCGCGCAGTACCTTGCTTGCAAATTCGAATCTCGGTGGAGGATTTGTGTCCAAGACAAAAGGCTCTCCAGTCCTGCTCACGGCAGCAGCGTTGCTGCTTTCCTTATCGGGCTGTTCAAAATCGACGGACCAGCCTTCGACTGCGGGCCAGCAAGGCCAGGCCGCGGTAACCGCCGACGCTCGCCCGCCGCGCAATCCTCTCCGCAACGCGTATTTCGGCGACCTCCACCTGCACAGCGGCTTCTCCATGGATGCATTTGCGATGGGCACCCGGACCACGCCCGATGACGCTTTCCGCTATGCCATGGGCGAAACCGTCGACTATTTCGGCAAGCCACAAAAACGCTTTGCCCCGCTCGACTTCCTCGCCCTCACCGACCACGCCGAATATCTGGGAGTTGGGCCGCAAACGGTGAACCCAAATGGGGTGTTCGCGAAAACCGATTGGTACACCAATATGACCAGCACAGACCCCGCGGTTGCGGCTGCCGCTTTCAAGAAGGTCGTCGGTACGTTTGTCACCAACAAGCCACTGCCGGAATTGTCAGATCCCAAACTGCTGCGTTCCACATGGACCGACTATCAAGCGACAGCGGAAAAATACAACAAGCCGGGAAAATTCACTTCCTTCATTGCCTTTGAATGGACTTCCGCGCCGGAGTTTCAGAATCTGCACCGCTGCGTGATCTTCGCGGATAAAGGACCGGAAATTCCCTTCTCCGCATTCGACTCGCTCGATCCCGAAGCCCTGTGGCGCTATCTGGAACAACAACGCAAATTAGGTCTCAACGTCATTGCCGTTCCCCACAACGGCAACGCCAGCAATGGGCTCATGTTTAACAGACGTGACTTGCCGGGCAAACCCCTGACCCGCGATTATGCTGAGCGCCGCATGGCCAATGAACCTCTCGCCGAAATTATTCAAGGCAAAGGGCAAAGTGATACCAGCCCGGCGCTGTCTCCCACCGATGAATTTGCCAATTTTGAACCCTGGAAGTACCTAATTGGCACCGACACTCCCGCAAAATCCGCAACCGGCAGTTTCATTCGTCAGGCTTACGGCGTCGGGCAGGAACTGCAAGCGTCACTCGGCGTCAATCCATTCAAGTACGGAATCGAAGCAGGAACGGATTTCCATTCAGCGCTCTCTTCAACCGAGGCAAGCAATTATCCGGGTTCCCACGGCCTCCAAGACAACAATCCAAAGATCGTTATTAATGCGACCACTTCGGTTGGCGGAGAGCCTCCGACCAGTCTCGGTTCTGGGGGATTGACCGGAGTTTGGGCCGAGGAAAATACCCGCGAATCGCTGTTTGCCGCGATGAAGCGGAAGGAAACCTTCGGCACTTCCGGCGTGCGCATCAAAGTTCGCATGTTCGCCGGCTGGAGTTATCCCAAAGATATGACCCACAACGCGGACTGGGTTAAAGCTGCCTACGATGGCGGCGTTCCCATGGGCGGCGATTTGTCCGCACCCACCGGCGCATCTGCTCCTACGCTTCTCGTTCATGCGCTGAAAGATCCCAACAGCGGTAATCTCGATCGCATTCAGATCATCAAAGTTTCCACCAAGAACGGCAAAAGCACCGAAAAAATCTACGACGTCGTCTGGAGCGGCGATCGCAAGCTGGACCCGAAAACTGGAAAAGTACCCGCCGTCGGAAATACCGTTGACATAAAGACCGCCACCTTCACGAACTCTATCGGCGCCCCTGAATTGATCGGCCAATGGACCGATCCATCTTTTGATCCCCAGGCCAGCATCACTTATTACGCCCGCGTTCTCGAAATCCCCACGCCGCGTTGGTCCACCTACTGGGCCGCGAAGCTTAACCTGCCGCCGAATCCCGGCGTGCCTGCCACAGTCCAGCAGCGGGCCTGGACCTCGCCCATCTGGTATACACCAGCAAAATAGGCGAAACTGCCAAGGTCTGGAGTTGGAATGCATGTTAACAACACGGTAGTCGCCGATACTGTCGAAGAATCCTCTGCGACTGGCGTGGCACACACAAGTCGGAAAGTTTTCCCCGGTTCATTCGCTAAACGGATGATCCGCGAGCCTCTTGTTCATTTCCTGATTCTCGGCGCCCTGCTTTTCCTCTTCTTCCGCTGGCGCGGCGACGCTCCCGGCTCTGCTTCCCATAGAATCGTGATCAGCGCCCCGCAAATCGAGCAACTGGCCGTCGGTTTTGCCCGCACGTGGCAAAAGCCACCTACCGAGGCGGAGCTTAAGGGCTTGATCGATGAGTACGTCAAAGAAGAGATTGCCACTCGCGAAGCCATGGCCATTGGCTTGGATCGCGACGACATCATTATTCGCCGCCGCCTTCGCCAAAAACTCGAATTCATTGCGGAAGATACCGCCGCCTCCGTCCCTCCCGCCGACGCCGACCTTCGCGCTTGGATGGCGCTCCATCCTGATGCGTTTCGCTCCGATCCAAAAGTTGCTTTCCGCCAGGTCTACCTTAGCCCTCAGCGCCACGGCTCTTCCCTTAAGCCTGACGCCCTGAAACTCCTCGCCAAATTGCGCGCCGCAGGCCCCAATGTTTCTATCAATCATTTTGGCGACACCACCATGCTTCCTTCTGAGCAGCCGCTCACTCCCCTTTTCGATACCGCGCGTTCCTTCGGCGACGATTTCGCCAGCTCGTTGATGAGCGCGCAACCTGGCCAATGGGTTGGGCCCGTGGAATCGCCCTTTGGCTTGCATCTCGTTTTCGTCTCGGAAAAAGTTCCCGCCGCCCAACAACCGCTCGCCAACATTCGTCCTGAGGTGGAACGGGAAGTTCTCCTCGAGCGCAAGAAGAAGGAACTGCAAAATCTTTATGACCGCCTGCTCGAAAAGTACACCGTAAAGATCGAGCCACTACCACCATCGGCGAACGCCGGAGCAACAAAATGAAACTCCGGTTTCTTATACTGCTCGTCGCTCTCACGCTGTTCGGCCAAAGCATCGCCGTCGCCCATGAAGCGCGCCCCGGCTACCTGGAACTCACCGAGACCGGTCCCGATACGTATTCCTTCCTCTGGAAACGTCCGTCCGGCGGCGAAGTCGAACTTCAACTCTCCCCGATCATCCCGAAAGACTGCACTCTGGTTGCTCTGAACCGCCAGCCGTTGGCAATTGGCGCCGTTGTTGTGCGGGGCACTCTCACTTGCACCGGTGGTCTCGCGGGGAAAACGATCGTGATCGAGGGTCTCGACGGCACCATCACCGATGTTCTCGTTCGCCTCCATCACACCGATGGCCGCCTCGAAAGCTATCTGCTTCGTCCTGTCTCCCCTTCCGTTACGTTCGGTGGCGCCACAACGTTCACCAGCCGCGCGCTCAGTTACGTCCAGCTTGGCATTCAGCACATCCTCCTCGGCGCGGACCATCTTCTATTCGTCCTCGGATTACTGCTCATCGTCAAGGATCGCTGGACCCTCATTAAAACCATCTCCGCGTTTACCGTCGCCCACAGCATCACTCTCGCCATCGCCACTCTCGGTTACGCCAGCGCGCCACTGCCGCCTCTCAACGCCGCTATCGCTCTCAGCATTCTTTTTCTTGGCCCGGAAATTGTCCGCACATGGAGAGGCGAAACCAGTTTCACCATCCGCCATCCCTGGGTCGTCGCCTTCGCATTCGGCCTTCTTCACGGCTTCGGCTTCGCCAGCGGCCTCACTTCCATGGGATTGCCCAAAGCCGAAATTCCTCTCGCGCTGCTGCTCTTCAACGTCGGCGTCGAAATCGGCCAACTCGGCTTTGTGCTTTTGATTCTCGCCCTCGAGCGCTCCTTCCGCGTCTTACAAGTCCATTGGCCGCGCATTGTCGAACGCTTACCCGGCTACGCCGTCGGTACCCTCGGCGCGTTCTGGTTCATTCAACGCACCTTCATCCTCGTGGCAGGCGCGCGATGAAATCGCAACGCACGGCCTTTCTCATCACTGCCATGCTATGGCCCGTCGCCTTATGGGCCCACGCAGAAACTGGCCGCGCCGAAGGATTCCTTGCAGGCCTGCATCATCCTGTCTCCGGCCTCGATCACATTCTCGCCATGGTTTCCGTCGGACTGTGGGGCGCACAACTTGGCGCTCCCGCCATTTGGCTTCTTCCAGTCACTTTCCCTGTTGTCATGGCTTTCGGTGGCATGTTGGGACTCATGGGAGTTCGCTTGCCCGGCGTCGAAATCGGTATCGCGCTTTCTGGAATTTTCCTCGGCCTGGCCGTTTTAGCGGAATGGCGCCCGCCGCTCTGGGCCGCCGCACTCGTCGTCGGTATGTTTGCAATTTTTCACGGCCACGCGCACGGCACGGAACTTCCTCCCGGCGCCAGCGGCATGCTTTACAGCATCGGCTTCGTCATGGCCACCGGTCTCCTGCACGCGGCGGGCATTACCGCAGGACTGGTTCACCGCTGGAATTGGGGACGCTGGGCCTTGCGTTTCTCCGGCGGCATTGTCGCTCTAGCTGGAGCGCGCTTTCTGTGGATCGCACTAGCGTCATGAAACAAATCGCCCACAAAACGCTTCTTCTCGTCGCCACCCTGCTGGCTCTTCCTGCAGCCGCGCACGCTCATCTAACCGGCACAGGTCTCGGCCCGTTCTATGACGGTGTCACGCACTTCTTCCTCTCCCCGGAGCAAATCATTCCCGTTTGCGCACTCGCTCTCTTCGCAGGACTCCGCGGCAAACGCGCCGGCCGCACCACTCTTTTTCTTCTGCCCGCAGCGTGGCTTGCTGGTGGATTCGCCGGTCTCGCTCGACCCTTGGTAGGTCAGTTTTCCCTGCTCACCTGTTTTTCGTTTCTGGTGCTCGGTGCCCTCGTAGCTTCCGATGCAAAACTGCCGCCACGTTTTGTCGCTGCCGTCGCTTTGTTATTCGGTGTCGCCCTCGGCTACGTCAACGGTTCCGATCTCTCGACCACTATTGCCGGTACCGTCGCCCTGCTCGGCACCGCCACCGCAATCTTCATCGTTATCGCACTAGTCGCCGCTTTTGTGGCTTCCCTGCTGGTGCCATGGACCCGCATCGTAATCCGCGTCGCCGGTAGTTGGATCGTCGCCGCAGGCTTGCTGCTACTCGGATGGACCGTCCATTCCCATTCTCTAAAATTCTGATCTGCCGGGTGCCCCAGGCACCGCCTTTGCATCCGGGTCTTGTTTTCATGACCATAGCGGACGGGCACTCTACCCTTTGCGCACTGTTTCTCGCAAAGGGTGGGTCTGTTCTCCCTCGTTGATTACTGCTTGTAGAATCTGGCCGAAGCTACCGCACGGAAAACGTCCTGAATTTCCCTGTTTGAGGCCGCCTACATTCGGTGCAACCGAAGCCGAATGTTTTTCTGGTCCCGCAGCGCAGCGATGCCAAGTAACCCGATGGCAAACAATACCAACGAACTGGGTTCCGGCGTAGGGCTCGTGGTAAAAGTTCCGTATCGTCCTGGGGGCGCACTCGCTTCAGGGCCGGCGTTCGGGTTGTCCACAAGCTCCGTCGCATTCGCCAGTCCGGCGGCGTAGATAATCGGCCCGCCACCCACATCACCATTGCTCCAAAGCTCACCGACGTAACCTCCGGCTCCGGCAATGTCAAAAGTAACGCCAAAGATGTCGAACTGCCCTCCGGAAAATGGATAGGTTAGTGTGGGAACGCCGTTCACAAGCTCGTAACAAATCGCCGGCGAGTCCCCTGCCGGGTAAAACAGGTCGTCGTAGGACAGACCACCTGTGGTGAACGCAATGCCGGGCGTGGCCAGAGTGTCGCTCACATACGATACCGGCTGGTACAGCCCGGTAATCGCACCGGAGACACCAACGTTCGTATCCGAAAATGTTCCGCTGATGCCGGTGATCTCGTCGACACCAGGTGACGACGGCGAAACGGTGAGAATACCGGAAGCAGTGATCCCATTGCCGCTAAATGAGAAGTTAAACTGATCCGCCATCGCGACAGACGAAAGCCCGACTACGGCGGCGAACACAAGCATTACGATATAACGTACTTTCATGATCCTCCTCCTCAGACTACGTGCCGGTACAGACTGGATCGTCGACTGCCTATTTTTATCGCAGCTCCAAATGCCTGCAGCGGTGGCCACCGTCAGTGGATCTGCGATTGCCCTTGAGCTGTTCCCCAGAGTGAAAATCCCAGGGTCAGAGGAGCAGGAGCCTACGATACATGCCTTTAGATGTCAACCGGCTTTCCGATTTGCACCTCTGTTTCGCGCATCATACGCCCTCCCGCCCTCGACACGACGTAAGTGCTACGAGGCCGGGAAACCGGACAGTCCCTGAATTTTCGGATCGGAGTGAGTTTGTTCTTTTTAAAATGCACCTGTACAGCAAGGGACAGGCGGAGCATACAAATCGGCAATCGTGGAAGGGCTCCCCTCGCCGCATCAACGGTGTCGCATCTAACGCCAGCTTCGTTAGTACGGCTTTGCTGGCCCAATCTGGGGCGCACGCACTGGCTTTGCCATGCCGAAGAAGATCGTCACCCCATCGCCGCCGCAGCGAGTCGAATAAGCCTCAGTGTGGCTGGTGTTCTGGAAACAACTATCCCGTATCTGCCAGTTGTCCATCACCCACACGTCACCTGCAGGACCAATCGCCAGATCGGTCTGCATCTGCAGACCGCCTCCCACGTAGCCTCCCGGTGGTGAAATCTGGTTTCCTGTTTTCATGCCCGGAGGGCAATTTTCGGTGCGCGTTCCACACAGTTCCACAATCGGGCTGCTTGGCATGGCGAAGTTCGAGATCCACACATTGTCATTCCCATCCACTACGACTGCCCACGGGCCGGGCAGGCCGCCGCCGGTGAACGGAGAACCTGGATATTGACTGCCATCTGGGCGCAACAGCGAAACGCTGCCTCCATCTTTGCCGGTTTGGCGCGCCATGAATCCTGTAAGGGACTCATCGGCATTCTGTCCTGCTTTCAGGACTAAAATGTTATCTACGTTCTCAAACATCGCCTTCGCCGAGCTTCCCAACCGGTTGGTGACCCACGCGTTTCCCTGACTGTCAATCGCCATGCCGCTGCCGCTGTAACCAGTGCTGAATTTTTCCACCTTGCTCGGGTCCGACGCAGGGAAACGTGTCACATGAGCGCCGAAGGCGTTCGTCACCCAGATTCGATCCTGTTGGTCGATCGCGAGATGGAACGGAGCGAGAAATGACTTGCACGGCTCGACAGTCCGCCCTTCGCAGACAATCCGGCCCTTGCTTAAATCGCCTTTAGGGAAATACACGAGCTGGCTCTTGGTCACGCCGAGCGACCAGATGTCGCCGCTAGGCGTGGCGATTATTCCTTGCATCAGCCCCAGCTTGCCGTCGAATGTGATGCCCTCCGGCGGTGTCAACGGCTTGCCGTTTTTGTCAAATACGGCGATCGACTTTCCTCCATAGGTACCAAACCACACGTTATCTTCTGCGTCGACCGCCGCACCGAACGTGCCACCCTGCATCCCACCTCCCGCAAAACCGGTCGTCATCGGCG
>CAVTYP010000013.1:0-308424 GCA_963738985.1 Candidatus Acidiferrales bacterium | reverse complement strand
GGCATTTGCGCTACGTCAGCCACGTCAGTTCCTCAAACTTCGCTCGCTCACCGCCGCTTTGTCCCACGATCGACAGGAAAATCTGCTCCAGCGTTTTTGGCCCTTCCTCGCCTTCCGTTCCAGGCACGCCCGCTCGCAACTCTTCCAGTGATCCCTGCGCCACCAGCTTTCCTTTGTGAATGATGGCCACGTGGCTGCACAGCCTCTCGACAATTTCCAGCACGTGCGTCGTCAGAAAAATGGTTACCCCACGCTCCGTCATTCTTCCCAGCAACGCCTTCAACGCTCCGGCGGCCAGCGCGTCCACTCCCTCAAACGGTTCATCCAAAAACAGAATGCGCGGCCCGTGAATCACCGCCGCGGCCAGCGCCAATTTCTTCTGCATCCCGTGTGAATAGTCAGCCACCATCGTTTTTTCGCGGTCCGCCAGTTGCATGAACTCCAGCAATTCCTGCGCGCGTTTCTCCGTCGTCCCGCGATCCAGTCCGTACATCCTGCCCACGAATCGCAAATATTCCACGCCGGTCAGCCGCTCGAACAGTCCCATTCCTTCCGGCACCACGCCTATCTGCCGCTTCACTTCCACCGGATGTGCCGTGAAATCCACGCCCAGCAATTCCATACGCCCCGAGGTAGGCGCCAGCAACCCGGTCAGCATCTTGATGGTGGTCGATTTGCCCGCGCCATTCGGTCCCAGAAATCCGAAGAATTGTCCCGCCTCAACCTGCAGGTCCATTTCGTCCACCGCGGTCAGCGCTCCGAACCGCCTGGTCAGTTTTTCTGTCTTGATCGCGATTTCTGGCATGGATTCAGCTCGTTTCGCTCACACCCGTCCGCAGAACTCTATCATGAGTAACTACGCACGCCGCTGCCGCAAGTATCAGTGAGGATCTTACTGGACTAGTGTGTTGTCCCGGAAGTTCGTTGTATTTTTCTTCAGGAGGCCGGGGCTTTCAGCCCCGGCGTAAGGCCTGAAAATTGAATTGGGCTTCAGCCCCTGAAGACTCCAAACTTCGTGAACTTGTTTTCGGGACACGACACTAAATCCGGTGGCTCGATGGAACCGGTGTGGCGCCCGATGACGAACCTCCGCGCGTAGGCAGCGCCGCCAGCACCGCCGGCAACTCCACGCGGAACACTGCTCCTCCGGTCTGCCCGTTGTAGCAGCGGATATTGCCGCCGTGTTCCTGCACGATTCCGTAGCAAATGCTCAACCCCAGGCCCGTGCCTTTGCCCACTGGTTTTGTGGTGTAAAACGGGTCGAAGACGCGGTGCGGTTCGCGAATGCCGGGGCCCGAATCGGAAAACAGCACCACCACATTGGCGCGATCGCGTTGCGTCTTGATCGTCAACACGCCGCCGCCCTGCTCGGCCATCGCGTCCAGCGCGTTGTTAATGATGTTGAAAAATACCTGCATCAACTGGTTGCTGTCGCCGCGCACGCCGGGCAGTACCGATTCCAGATGTTGCTCAATCCGCGAACCGCCATTGTGCAGATCCAGCGCGCGCAGTTGCACGGCATTCGTCACCACCGTGTTGATGTCCAGCAGCGTTCGCTCTGCCGGAACTTGTCGCGCAAAACTCAACAGATTCTGCACCAGATTCTTGGTGCGCCGTGCCTGGTCCCGAATCTTTATCGCGGTTGTCCGCGTCCGTTCCGGCAACCCCTGGTCATCGGCCAGCAGATCGGAATATCCCAGAATCGCCGTCAGCGGATTGTTGATTTCGTGTGCCGCTCCCGCCGCCAGTTGTCCCAGCGATACCAGTTTCTCCGAGTGCACCATTTGCGCCTGCAGGCGTTGCAGGTTCACTACCGACGACTCCGACTGCGCCAGCAATCGCGCGCGATCCGCGTCTGCCAGGTGCGTTCGCAAGAACACCATCAACGCCAGCGGCAACGACGCAATCAAGCTTACCGTTACCCGGAAGTCCTTCACCGCAGGTGTGTCGTGCGCAAACCACTGCGCATACAATGCAAAGAACGGCAGCGAAAAAACTGCCGCCATCGCGAATCGCGTCGCCCACACGCTATCGCCCAATACCACTTCGGTGTCTGCCGTCGGACTCGACTCCATCGGCCCGTCCAATTCATTGCGCTTTTGAAATGCGATTGCGCCCGCCAGGGCATACCAGAAAAATACCGTCATCAGCAGCAGGTCATACCAGCTTCCGGTGTAGTACGTTCCTTGCGTCACTGCCCGATTCGTCAACAACGACGCGACCGTGTACAGCGTCGATGCCCCGAACAAATGCGCGCACACAATCCGCCACGCCCCCCGCGTTTTCCACCAGAAGGCCGCAAACCCTGCCATCACCACCACAAATTGAATGTTCGTTAAGATGAAGAAATTACGGTCGTAGTACGCCAGCGTCGGCGTCGCGTACATCCACGGCAAAACCGCGTAAACATACAGGAACGTCCACCACGTCAACAGCAGCGTAAAATCCATGTACCCCAAGCCGATACGCAACTCGCCGCGTCGTAAATAAGGCCTCAGCGTCAGCGCCGCAATCAGCGGAATCCCGCGCAGAAAATAGATAATGTCCCAGGCGTCCAGGCCCGGCACTTCCTGCTGCAGATAGACTTCGTGATACGTCCATTGGAACTGCCCGACCATCCACATCGTGCAGCTCAGCGCCAGCAGCATCCAGAACACGTTCCGCCGCCAGTGGGGCGTGCCCGCGTTGATCAGCAGGCCCGCATTGGCCAGCAACGGCACGCAGCACTGCGCGATATCGCCGAATGTATTCAGCGACCGCCCGGGTCCCAGAAATCGAGACACCATGACGTACACGCCTAGACAAACGATCCAGGCCGCGATCCAGATAGTCGTGCGAGATTTCACCATGTTCAGGGCTGACTTACATTCTAGGCGGTCGCGCCCTTCCCAGTGGAAGCAGCTCATTCCTAGATGGCCAAAGCATAAACCGGCGAGGTTAGAGGGACTTCCTCAGAATCCAGACGTGCTCGAGGGGCGGCGGGGTTTAAGCGCCTCCGCGATCTGTCCTTGACAACTGACCGACGGTCAGTCAATATAGGCCCAGCTCGCACTAAAGGAGCCTCTTCACCATGGCCGCTATCGCCTGTGACGCTCCCATCCCTCTCCCGCTGCTCCACTTCCTTCGCCGCCAACCCGCCCTTCGCAGCTTTATCGCCATCCGCGCACTCGACGAGTTGTGCTCCCAAATGCTCAACGTCGCCGTCGGCTGGTACGTCTACTCCGCTACTCACAATCCCATGGGCCTGGCGTACGTCGGACTGGCGCGCTTCTTGCCCAATTTCGCCATGGTCCTGTTTGCGGGCCACGCAGCAGACCTCCTCGACCGCCGCAAGATCATCGGTCTCTCCCTTTTCCTACAGGCTTTTTGTGTCGCTGCATTCGCTGCCTTGTCTGCTTCCGGCACGCTCTCCATGTTGCCGGTATATCTCCTTCTCTCGATCATCGGTGCGGCACAAGCCTTCTGCTCTCCAGCCATGTCCGCGACGCTGCCCCGCTTGGTGGACTCCGAAGAATTTCCGCGCGCCGTCGCCGTCGTGTCGTCGGCGTGGCAGATCTGTGCGCTGGTGGGACCGGCCATTGGTGGATTGCTCTATGCGCTCAGCGGCCCCGGCATGTTTTCATTTTCCGCGCTGCTATATCTCGTCGCCCTGACGCAAGTGCTGCGCCTTACCGGCAAACCCGGCCCGGCCATCTCTACGGAAAGCGAGCCGAACGACGCCAGCCCTCTGGGCGGCATTCGCTATATTCGCTCGAACCGCTTGTTGTTCTCCATCATCTCGCTCGACCTTTTCGCCGTTCTCCTCGGCGGCGTCACCGCATTGCTTCCCATCTACGCCAAGGATGTTCTCGCGGTCGGCCCTGCGGGACTCGGCTGCCTTCGTTGCGCACCGGGCGTTGGCGCCGTCATCGTTGGCCTCGTCCTCGCGCATCGAACCATCCACCGCCGGGCCGGAAAACGCATGCTGCTCCGTGTAGCAGGCTTCGGTTTTGCCACCATCGTTTTCGCGCTTTCCAAAAATTTGTGGCTTTCGCTCGCTGCCCTGGCTGCTGCCGGCGCTTTCGACATGGTCAGCATGGTCATCCGCCAAACGCTTGTGCAGGTCTCAACGCCGGACGCGATGCGCGGACGCGTCAGCGCCGTGCAATGGATGTTTATCGGCGCTTCCAGTGAACTGGGCGAATTCGAATCCGGCGCCACGGCCGCGCTCTTCGGCGCTGTGCCGGCGGCGTTCCTGGGTGGCGTCGGCACCCTGGTGGCGGTGGCGCTCTGGTCTAGGTTGTTTCCCGAACTTCGCACTGCCGACAAGCTAGTTACGGGCCGCGATGTCGAATCCTGTAGCTCACCCCTTCAGGAGTGAGGCTGTGTTCTTGGGTTTGACTCGCCGCGCCAGCTCACCGACACGAACGCACGTGGGTTTTTTCTTCAATGTTGCGCTGGCTTTTATGCCAGCCACTCTACGCGCCCGTCCCCTGACCGGCGATTGCGCGCCGCGTTCCATCGTTTCTTGCCTCTCGCGTTCGCCGCCCGCGTTCGTTATCCTACCGTCACTGACCCGCGTTCAGTCGCAGAGGCTCATCGACTCCATGTCTGCCAAATCCAAACCTCGTCCCCGAACCAAGCCACCAGAAGAACGCCGCAATGAGTTGATGAATGCCGCTCAGCAATTGTTTCTGCAGCACGGCGTCGCATCCACCACCATTGAACAGATCACCTCCACCGCCGATGTCGCCAAAGGCACCTTCTATCTTTATTTTTCCTCCAAAGACGATGTGCTTGCCACGCTCGGCGATCGCTACGGGCAAGAGCGCCTGGCGAAGGTGAAAGCCGCGGTGGCCCAAAGGCCCGTTGACGACTGGAAGGGAAAACTTGCGGAATGGGCCGCGTCTACCGTCTCCGGCTATCTCGATTCCATTCGCCTGCACGACATTCTCTTCTACAGCTCCCGCCCTCCCACGCGCGAAGGGCTGGTCGAAAATGTCACCATCGATTTTCTTTGCGATTTACTTCAGGCCGGCTCCAACGCCCGCGCCTGGTCCGTCCAAGATCCTCGCTTCGTCGCTGTTTTCTTGTTCAGCGCGCTGCACGGTGTAGTTGACGACGCGCACATCAAAGAAAAGCACATCAACCGAGCCCGCCTCGTTCACCGCCTGCAGCAATTGTGCTTTCGCGCCGTCGGCCTGCCTCAGGATTGAAAATCGGCACTTCTCAGGGAACCGGCGCGGACCCAGGGCGAAACACGAACGCCACAACCATGTGCGATGGGATCGCTTTCCCTTCGTACGTTGCTGCGCTGAAATTCCATTTCTTCAAAGCGCCGGTTGCCGACGCCGTCAGCGCCGGGACGTCCCGCAGTGTCGCAACCTTAGCAGCATTACCATTCGTATCCAGCGTGACGTTCAGGACCACCGCTCCTTGCGCTTTCGTCTTGGCAGGATACGGCGCAAAGCTGGCTGCGTTCAGTTGCGGCGGAAAAAATGCCGGATCCTTCTTGGAGATGGGTTGAGTTTGCGCTGGCGGTGGTAGCGGAATGTTATCCGCGCCAAGAAAGCCGGGGTCGTACACGATGTTGATCGTCAGCGTCGACGCCACGGGCTTTCCATCCAGCGTCGCGGCCGTGTACGTCCAAGAGCGCACCGCCGCTATGGCCGGCCCTGATACCGACGGGATGTCCCTCAGAATCGTCACTGCCGTCATCTGACCTGTCTCGTCCACGTCTGCCGAAAGTGTCACCACGCCCGCGTCCAGGCTACTTGCGGGATAGGGAATGTTTCCTGCTCTGCTCACATTCGCCGGAACGAAGTGCGCCGGCTCTTTTGCCTCAAACGTTGTCACCCACGCTGCAGCAAGCATGACCAGCAACAACCTCGTGGAAACATTGAAAATTCGCTTCATCGCAATAGTCCTCGAGAGACTTGAAACAGAAAGCATCGGAAATTCTTGAACGTCGTTGCTTGCGGGCGGTTCTCGTTCTTACTTGTTTTAAAATCCACGGCCCAAACTGTTACCGCGTCTTAGGTACGTTGTGTCACCCATGTGTCCGGGCTGGACCCTTCCAAGCTGGCGGAGGAGGAGGGATTCGAACCCCCGAGACCCTTTCGAGTCTAACGGTTTTCAAGACCGCCGGTTTCAACCACTCACCCACTCCTCCACTTCTAAGTATAACTTGCAACTACTTTTAGCGGGAATCTTGGTGACACTTTTGGAGTCGATTGCTGCATTGTGGTGCAGGGTGTCACCAAATTGTCACCATTTCCTTCGAGTTTTGCGACCGCGTTCCGTTTGGAATCGAGATTTGTGTGCGTGTAGCGCATGGTTGTAACGACAGTCGAATGTCCGAGCAGTTGCTGGACTGTCACTATATCCACCCCCCGATTCACCAAACGGGAAGCAAACGTGTGCCGCAGCTTATGCCACGTTACACCTTCGATTCCGGCTTTTCGGCATGCGAGAGCAAGACCCGCATCGAGATCAACGAAGGGTTTTCCGGTTTCATGGTTATAGAAAACGAACTCGTTCTTTCTTCCCATTGCCCAAACTTCCAAAACTCGACGCGCATCCGAATTAATCGGAACGGTCCGAGTCTTGTGTGTTTTGAGGGCAAAAATGGAAAGAAGATTCCTTTCCATATCCACGTTTTCCCAGCGTAGGGAAAGGATCTCACCAATGCGCAGTCCCGTGTTCAGGTCAAAAGCAATAATGTCCTGAATGTAAGGAGTCGCGTTCGCGAGAAGTTTCCTTTCTTCCTCTCCGCTTAGGGTACGAAAACCCATGTTTATTTCCTGGAAGAACTTCACTTTCCTTACGGGATTCGATCCTAGATACAGGTCCCAATCGATGGCGAGATTGAACATCCGCTTGAGAAGAGCAAGTTCCCGGTTCACAGTCGCACCGGAAACTTCCTTTCTCCTATGTAGCTTGAAGCCCTCAATATCAGGCACGGAGACTTCCCGTACCTGACGGTCGCTTCCTAGGAACGCTGCAAGGCTGTTAAGCATCTGTTCGTCTCTTAACCAGGATCGTTTGTTTCCCTTCGCATATTCCATATACTTGATACCGAGCTCCCCGAAAGTGATTTTCACCGGACGTTTGAATGTACCCCGGAGAATCTCGGACTTTCGTAAGGAAAGAAGGTCCTCGGCGTCGCGTTTACTGGAACTATGGGAAGACTCCTGAATCCGGTTTCCCTGAGGATCGTAATAGTCGATCCAGTATTTTCGTTTTCGTTTAAAGACTCCCACTTGCGGCCTGCTTTCTACCCTTTGCCAGCCGCGTGCGTATTCTACGCAACCGGCGTGCCATTTGTCCCGATTGAAGCTACTTACGGACCGCGTATTTATGTGTCTGGACAAACCTGTCAAGATCGGCCTGTTCAAATCGCAGTGCCCGGCCAACCTTCACAAAGGGAATCTTTCGTTGGTGCACCCATCCGTAGAGGGTTGATACGGAAACGGCAAGAAACCGTGCCGCATCATTGATCGTCATTAGATGGCTTGCAATGACAGTTTCCATAATTACAGCAGCTTTCCAGCAAGATTATCTCGACGCGGTATCCACGTAAAAGAAACGCTTAAACCGTTCTTCTTCATCACGTTCTGAATTTTGGAGTACAGATCAAACAGTTGTGGATCCAGCACTCGGCGCGTGCCATTCAGCTGACAAGACGTGTTTTCGGAATCGGTCAAAATCTCAGCTTTGCTACCCTTTGGCAAAGCCTCAACAGCGGCGAAAATCGCCAAGTATTCAGCTTGGTTGTTTGTCAGACCATCCTCGCGAACGATCTTCCTCTCATTGGTGTCTGGCCGAAACCAGGCAAAGGCAGATCCTTTACCGTCGGGACGACAACCGGAACCATCCGTGAAGATGCGAATCACTTCGATGGATTGTTCTTTCTTTCCTTTCATTTCTTTCTCCTTGGATTATTCATATGGAAAAACTGCCAACCCAAATTCGCGGAGTGAACAACGTCTATGCGACCGCGGCGCCGAAGCGATTTTCGGAACTCGGAAAAATTTACGTGTTGCAACGTTCCAAAAAAATGGAGCTCTCCGCGTTGTTTGGCGACGTACTTTGCGACGTAACCGAACGGATCGCTGTTTTTACTCATGGATTGCCTCGATTTTGCTTCGTCCAAATCTTACAAATGCCCGGCGCCACCATTTCTTGCGCCTCAAGGATTGAACGCCCCGGATGAGAAGATGCACGTGCCAACGGCCCCCAACCCTGCCAAAGTCCTCCGCAATAACACCCCCAATCGCAGCTGTAGCGATCTTGTGAATTTCATAGAAGAAAGAAAACGTCACCGGATCTTCTTGAACCGCACAACAAAGGCATCTTCTGCAAATTCTCCTGGCAAAATCCCTTCGCTCCTTTCCAACTAGACCATCAGCTAGGCGATCAAAAATCTCTTGACGTGTGCGCCCCGCAGCTTCCCAACCAAGTTCTAACAGCCAGTGTTCGATCTCCCGCATCGCGAGATCCTTAACCGGGGGGCCGGGGTCTCGCCGATACTTGGAATCTGGTTCCCAGATCTCTATGCGAGGATCCGGTGAGCAGTTGACAGGTCGCGGATCTCTGCGAGCCTTTCGCTTCCCATTTGGGGCTTGGGTTTCGGAACGAGCAGTTGCTTCACCGTGAGAATCCTGACAACGGTCACGGAAAGTCAGGGTCACAAACCAGTCTCCGAGCGCGAATAGCGTGCGCAAAAACGACCCATAATCCTGAGCGAGCTGGCGCTGAAGGCGCTTGTCAGCTGCCCATCTTTCCACGATTTGCTTTTTATCTCTGAGCATGCTGGCTCCTCGCAATAAGGCACACGTTGGGGTACTAGGATGGGAACCCCAACGTGTGCAAGCTTCGGGGTTCCATCACGCGCTACTCTCAACGGGACGGCGCGCATGTCCATTTACTCCGCATCGAATCCAATGTTCGATCTACGGTGGTCAGCCCTGACACTGCTGTCTTAGTCATAACCTGACCTAACAAGACTTGGCTACGACAAAGAACCAACGTCCTACTTACCCTCTTTGAATCCAGTTCCCGCATTCGGGCTCCTCGGGCCGGACGTGCGGTATACAGTCGCGGGATGTGAGAGGTGAGCACAGAGCCCGCACTTGAGCCCGCGCCCGACCCGAGAAGATCATTCGCGCTCATCGTCTTCACCCTTGTAGGCGCGCAGAATTGCTTTCACGATTTCTTCCTGGATATCGCCCGTCGCCTGGACGACAGGGAAATACTTGTTTCGCCCGCGATTCTGCGGAAAGCCGACAAAAGTTTTCTTTCCCGGTTGCTTGATGACGGCAAAACCAATCAAGTCAATTTCTCCATTGGGTAAAAGTAGCCGGACATCTGCGTGTGCCTTGGTTACACCCGGATTGTTCGCCGCGCGGATGGTCACTTCAATTTTCGGCAGACTCATTTTTGTCCTCGCAACGAGAGAGCCAAACCCGCAGGCGAAGTTGGCATTCGTTGAGCATCTAGGTAGCGATTGTGAGAGGAGAGCAAAAATGTGAAAACAATATTTATTAGTCGGCAGGAAGGGGGTAGTTTCTGCCGTAAATTTCAACCTGAATTAATCGGCAATCTGAGGCGCGTTTTTGATGAGTTTGCGCTGCGCACGCACTATGTCCAAGGAAGTCCGAAGAGACAATTTGAATTCTGAACCCGCTAACGCATCTGCTAAGACTTGCGCGCGCTTAGGAAGGCTTTTCGCGCGGACCAATAATTGTCGGTCGGCACTTGCTTTTTCAAAGGGCAATTTGTTACGCCGCAGGAATTTGGATCCTTCGGGATGATCCTTCTCCCAAAACGTCAACATCTCGTCGAGAGTCCTCTGCGTGTTCTGCGAGAATTTCAAGAGTTTCTCGATGAGCGGCGCTAATGTGTCTGCTGTCGACAAGAGCTCGCCATATTCTTCTCGTGAAATTTTGGGTTTGGGTCCTCGATGCGTTTGGAAGATAGTGGTGAGAGCCCTAACTTCTTTTCGCAATCGCCGGGATTCCAACGCGTTGAGGAGTGAGAAGAGGGAATCCTCTTTGGGCCGGGTCCGCGCGAGATTCCTCTTAACGTATTCGATAAGGAATTCCTTATCTTTATTCTGTACCCCTTCAAATACATCCTGCCTTACGAGGAATTCACTTTGAGTGGCGGCGAGGATATCTAGTGCTAATTCTGGGATGCTCCCAATCGGAGATGTGAATCCGTTGCAAAAAAAATACTGTCGGAGCCAACCATTTGCAGGGTGGAGAAGAAGTTCGACGAATCCGTTCGCGAATTTCTCATAGGTTCTCGGGAAATGAGCCGAGCCCTTAGTCGATCTCGAAGTCTTTGTTCCTCGTGACATTAAGCGTTAACGTTAGCCGTGAAGGTGGGATACCTGTCAAGGGAAACAATGGAGGACCGTCTTTGTCGCAAGCGGAGTTATTCGAGCTCGCCAGTAGAGATCACAACCCTGTTGTAGATTGTGTTGGGATTTCACGAACCCCGATTATCCTGAACACTGTTTCGAACCCGTTGAGCCTGTACTTCACAGTCGTAGATGGTTAATTTGTTTGCGGGGATTAGAAATTTCATCCGTTTACTCAATATGCGGCTACTGAGAGTCGCAGAATGGTACTGGAGCCTACTTCTCCGGTTTCGGCATTAATCAGTATTTGAGCGACTCCTTGCCGCGTCCTCCGGAGTTATAATTCCGCCAAGCCTCTCGGCAAAGGCGGGATGGGTGAAGTCTATCTCGCGAAAGACACGCGCCTGGGCCGCGAAGTGGCCATCACGCCTAGGTTGCCGCTGGACCGACACGAACCCCTATCGAAAGGAAACAGCCAGATGAATAAACCTCTTCGGTCGCTCTATATACTCACCCTCGCGGCCGGGATACTCGTGGGCCTTCCGAGCGCATCGGCTGCCCAAGTCAAAGTCCTGATGTCGGGCGGCTTTTCCGCTGCCTATCAGGAGCTTCTACCTGAGTTCCAGAACACCACCGGCATTACGGTCACCACCGCGCGTGGCGCGTCGCAGGGAGATGGACCCAACACGATCGGAGCTCAGCTGCGCCGAGGTGTGGCCGCCGACATGGTGATCCTGTCGAGAGGTGGGCTTGCCGAACTGATTGCGGAAGGCAGAATCGCTGTCGGTTCGGACGTCGATCTGGCCCAAGTCCCGTTCGGCGTCTGTGTGCGTTCCGGAGCGCCCAGACCAAACATCGGCACTGTTGACGCCTTCAGGCAGGCCCTCCTTCGCGCGAAATCCGTCGGTACTCAGAGCAGCTCCACTATCTTCATGACAACCAAATTATTTCCGCAACTCGGCATCGCCAGCGCGATGGCGGAAAAGCTTTCAGATGGTGGACCGGCGGATGTAGCCAGCGGAAAATTGGAGATGGTGGTGTCACCCGTGAGCGAAATTCTTCCGGTCCCCGGTGTCGATTTCATCGGCACCATCCCTGCAGAGATACAGTTCGTCCAGGTGTTTGCTGCCGCTGTGCTGAAAAATGCGAAGGAACCCGAAGCATCCAAACGGCTCATCGCCTTCCTCGCGTCGGAAAATGCCTCAGCCGCGATCGAGAAGATGGGGATGAAACGCCCAGAGGTATCACTCGCCCCGTCGCCTCCGCCATCGGCTCCTTCGTCAAAACTCAAATAGCTTGCCAGACGAATCCCACTTTAGGAAAAGTCGCCAAACCGGACATGTTCGTCCCAGTACCCACATGGACGGTAACCGCGTTTACTGACTTAGCAGAATCTGGGAATGAAATCTGCGATTTGTGGTGCAACCTCATTGACGGATTTTGTCGCCACACCTATGATGAGTCGGCGACGAGCATACGAGGGCATCTCATGAAATCGCGCTTCCTGCTGTCCCTGCTCTTGTTGTATCCGGCGGTTTCCTTTGCTACCGAAGATTTGTTCGACATCAAGCCGGTTGCTGATGGCGTCTACGCTGCTATCTCCAAACCCGCTTACAAGGTGAATTGCAACGCTGCCATCATCTTCCTCGAGGACAGTGTGCTTGTCGTCGACACTCACTCCAAGCCCTCTGCGGCGCGCGCCCTCATCGAACAGGTCAAGAAACTGACCACAAAACCCGTGAAATACGTAGTCAACACGCATTTCCACTGGGACCACTATCAAGGTAACCAAGCCTATCCCAGTTCCTGGCCAGCAGGTGTCGAAATCATCTCTTCCGAAGCCACCCGCGACAACATTCAGAGGCTTGGCGTTCCCCGCGTCAAGAATGAAATTGTCAGCATGCCCCAAGAAATCGCCAATCTGAAAAAGGAGTTGGAAAAGGCTTCCACCACGGAACAAAAGAACTCCGTTCAAGAAAACATCCGGCAAGCAGAAGCTTACCTTGGCGAGCTAAAGCTCATGCAAATCACTCTGCCGACCATGACCTTTGACCATAGCCTCATCCTTCATCGCTGCTCTCGTACCGTCGAAATTCTGTGGCTCGGCCGCGCCCACACGGATGGCGACGTCTTCGTATTTCTGCCAAAGGAAAAAGTGCTGGTCACCGGTGACGCGCTGCATGGCTGGACTCCGTTTATGGCTGATAGTTATCCCTATGATTGGATTCAAACCCTCGACGCGGCCGAGAAACTCGACTTCGACGCTGTGATCGGCGGCCACGGCGACGTGATGCGTGGCAAACAGAAATTCGAGCTGTGGAAGCAATACTTTCAGGACCTGATGGATCGCACTTCCATGGTCTATTCACAAGGGGCTTCCCTAGAGGAGGCCAAAAAGGACGTTTCGGATTTCCTCACAAGAAAATACGCCGACAAATTCGACCCCGGCTTCCCGCAGAGCGTCATGGGCAACATCACGAAGGCCTATCAAGTAATCGCTTTCCCTCGATAAGCGCCTTCGCGGCAGGGGGTGCTTGAGTTGTTCGTCGGGTCGGGCATCAATCATTGCTAAATATGCTTGGACCGTCCGATCGGACAAGTGCTTTTTCGCGATTCGACTTGTCCGAGTAGAGCGTTTTATCAGGCGCCGGGAAATGATATGGTGATTCGCCGATTCGAATTCGCCACGAGGTTCTCAAATGACAATCGAAGCGAACAAAGTCACGATGCAACGCTTTACGGAGTTCATTAATACGGCAAATGAAAAGTTGGCCGCAGAGTCGATTTCTCCGAACGCGATATTCCACGTCCCGGGTGCCCCAGCGCCGTTGAGAGGACCGGCTGGCTATCTCGCGGTCATCGGGATGATGCGGAGTGGCTTTCCCGACATTCAATGGACATTAGAGGAGATGATTGCCGAAGGCGACAGGGTGGCTGCACGTTTCACCATGCGGGGAACGCACAGAGGTGCGTTCTTTGGTGTTCCACCGTCTGGGAAGTCGATTGAGGTGCAGGCAATGAATTTCTACCGTCTGGCTGGCGGCCAATTCGTCGAAGAACGCGGCCAGCCAGACCTGCTTGGGTTAATGCAGCAAATCGGCGCTATACCGACCGGCGGAGGTTAGCCTAGGTCCTGATTTGTCGGCAAACCGTCCATGTGGTTACCGTGAACCACTTTGCTGCTTCCTGATCCTGTCGGCTTCAGCATGCCATGCATCCCGAGCCAGTTCACAAAGGCATCGAACCAACCGGTGCTCGTAGTTTCCTTCGGGTACATCCCGAAGCCATGGCCACCCTGTTCATAAAGATGGAATTCGACGGGGCGCTTCGCGGCCTTCCAGCTATCGATGAGCCCGTAGCCGCTATTTCCGAAAAAAGGGTCGTCGGCAGCCAGGGCGATGAACAGTGGCGGCGCCTCGGCTGGCACCGTGACCGACGCGAGAGGACCGTAGATGTTGCCGATGAAGGCGGGCTTCGCATCCTCGCCGGCAAGTGTAGTTGCCATTGTCAGCATCGCGCCGGCGGAAAAACCAATCATGCCGATCCGGTTGGGATCGACATGCCACTCGGCAGACCGCTTCCGGATCATGGCAAAGGCCGCGCGGGCGTCGGCGATCTCAGGGGCAAGACCAGCGATCGCCTTTTCGGGTTCGGGGCGCGGCGGCCGCGCTGTAGCCGAAAACATTTCCCGCATGGATTTCTCGAACCCTGGCATGTCGGCCGGTGTCTGATTCAAGCGATACTTCAGGACAAACGCGGCGACGCCCTTTTCCGCCAGTGCGCGGGCGACGTTCCAGCCTTCATTTTCCATGGACAGGGTGAAGAAACCGCCGCCGGGCGCGACGACTACGGCGGCGCCGCTTGCCTTGGCGGGGTCCGGAAGAAAGGGCGTCAACGTCGCAATCGTCACGTTGCGCGCGAACTGACTGCCGTACTGGCTATGCCAGGCCTCGGGGTTCGTCGCACCGGGCAGCGGACCAGTGCCGAGTTCGATCGCGTTGGGCTGCAAAGGCGTGGCGATCGGTGTCATCCGATCGTTTTGCCCATGCGCCGGCAATGCAAGCCCAGCGACCAACGCGAGCCCAGCGACTGCCAAACGAAAATGTGTTGACCCCGCCAAAGCTCGCTTCCTCCAGAGATGCGACATCTTTCTCATCAGTTTTCCTCCAGGTGTTGGAGTGATTCAGAATCAAGCCATATTGCCCTACAGATCGAGAAGTGTCACGTATTTGAGGTTTGTCCTAGTGCCTGATAAGTCGGCTAACCGGGAAAATAGGTATCAGTACCGATGCCCGGCCCCAGCTAATCCGGCATGACTACGGACTACTCATCTTGCCGGGAGAACCACCGGCTCATCATGGCAGTGAAGTAGGCCAGCATCCAGCCCGACGCGAACAATCTCAATTCGCAGCCTCTCAGGAAGAGATAGCGAAGCAAAACCCAAGCACCCCGAATTTCTCGGCGGTACGGGCCGTTTGCGAGCACTAAGGCCATACGATATAGTTCGTCACACTAAATCACTGCTTCAAGAAGGAAGTGTCGTGGAAACGTTAACTGGTTGCCACAGGTCTGCTCGTTTGGTTCGCATCAGTTGTCTCGTGGTGCTAGCGATGTTGTGTGTGACGCGTGGTTCGGCAGCGCAGATTCCGCCAACAGCTCCAACGAAGGAGGTGAGGGCAACGGGTTACGCCAACGTTTCTGAGGCGCCACGAGGAGCGCACGAACTGACGCGGGCTGACCTAGAGGAATTTTTTGATCTTCTAATGAAAGACCAGCTGGCGAGGGAAGACATTGCTGGTGCTGTCGTCGGAGTGGTCAAAGACGGGCAAGTGGTACTCGCAAAGGGTTACGGCTCCGCTGACGTCGCCAAAAGCGTTCCGGCTACGGCAGATGCGTCGTTGTTCCGCATCGGTTCCATCTCCAAGCTGATCACCTGGACTGCCGCCATGCAGCTGGTTGAGCAAAAGAAGCTCAGCCTCGACGAAGACGTCAACACTTATCTCGACTTCAAAATTCCGGGCGCTTTCGGCAAACCGATTACGTTGCGTAATCTGATGACGCACACAGCAGGGTTCGAGGACACCTGGCGCGATTTCGGCGTCGTCGATCCGCAGCAGATGATTCCACTCGAAGTGTACGTAAAGACGCACATCCCGAAGCGCATTTTTCCACCAGGGGAAGTGTCGGCATATTCGAACTACGGCGCAACGCTGACGGGTTACCTGGTCCAACGCGTCTCGGGCAAATCTTTCGACGAGTACGTTGCGGAAAACATCTTCCGCCCGCTGGGCATGAATCGCACGACCTTCCTACAGCCTGTTTCTGCCGAGCTGGCGGCGTCGCTTTCCAGTGGCTACTGGGTGGCCTCGTCGCCGCCTGGGCCATTCGAATACGTCAACCTGTTTCCCGCGGGCAGCGTGTCCGCCTCGGCAAACGATATGTGCAGGTTCATGCTGGCTCACCTGCAGAACGGGCAACTCGATGGCAGGCAGATACTCCGCCCGGAGACAGTGCGGCTGATGCATTCACGAGCTTTCGTTTTCGATGATCGCGTGGACAGTTGGGCGTACGGCTTTTATGAAGAATCCACGAACGGCCATCGCATCATTGGTCACGGGGGCGACTTGCAGCGTTTCCACAGCGATCTGCATTTGATTCTCGACGCCAAAGCCGGCTTTTTCGTTTCCTACAACAGCAAAGGGATTGGCGATTTGGGAATGGACCGTCAAAGGTTGCTCCAGATGTTTATGGATCGATACTTCCCTGGGAGTTCGGTGAATTCCAACGTTGAATCAAATCACGAGCAAACCGATGTGGCCGGGGTGTATATGGGGACCCGGCGTTGGGAAAGTTCTGTCCTCAAGATCGCCGCACTGTTTCCCGCTCCGAATGGCCAGGTTGAAGTTTCCATCAATCCGGATAAGACACTTCGCATAGATGGTTTTGAAAATGCTGCTGGACAGCCACTGAAGTTTCGGCAAATCGGGTCGCTGCTGTATGAAGATCAGGAATGCCAGCAACGCGCAGTGTTTCGCCGGGGATGGAATGGCAAACTGCAAATGCAAGTGGGCGCCCCCGACGATGTTTTCATTCAAGTCGATGGGTGGCAGACGAGATTTCTAAATTGTTTCGTTCTCGTGGCTGGCCTGCTGGTTGTTGTCCTCACGCTGATCTTTTGGCCCTTCGCGGCACTGATTCGAAGGCATTACGATCGCCCATTACAGCTCTCGGTTGCACAGCGCAGAATGCGGATCGGAGTTCGGCTCGTTTGTGTGCTGTTTTGCGTGCTTCTGCTTGGTTGGGCGTCAGTACTTGCCGTTGGCATGCAGGAATTTGTCTATCTCATGACGGGTCTTGGCCGTTGGATTATCGTGTTCGGCGTCGTCGGGATTTTCTGCGTAGTCGGAACCCTCGCCGTCTGGTGGGACGCAATACGAACCTGGAAGGAAACCGGAACAAACCGCTGGACGAAAGTCCACACCGCGGCGCTCGCGCTCGCATGCACTGGTCTGCTCGGCTTTGCCATACTTTGGAATTTGATGAACTTCAACCTGCACTACTGAAGGAACTTTCTCAGCGCAAGCAGGATTCCGAGGGATAATCCAAGAATCTTTTTTTTGCGGTCGCACTATACGCACCCGTCAGACGCTCTTATCCACGCTAACGTTTTTCGCCACACATGAGAAGGTGACCATCGGAGCAGGTGCGTCGAAGAGGACAACTCCTGGTTTGTCGCGTAATCGGCAACATTGGTACCGGAACTGGAAACCGGTCTAGGCAGAAGGTTCAATGCCGAGCCGATCATTCACAGCATTCCGGAATCGTTGCTTGCATCCCAAGTATTTTTCTGTCGTCTGCACGGATACATGGCCGAGCAGAAACTGGATCTGTTCCAGCTCACCTCCCGAATCGTGACAGAAACGAGCGCATGACCTTCTGAGATCGTGAGGGGCAAGTTTTGCGATTCCCAACTTGTGCGCGTATTCCTTCACGACATGCCAGACTACTTTTTCTGTAATCTGCTTTCCCCAAACGACGCCTCGCCGACAAACACATCGGAACAGTTTGCCATGCGTGATTGTCGCCACACTCAGCCAATCGTCGATACTGCGCTTCACCCAATCGGGCATCGGGATCGTGCGGATATGTCCTCCTTTTCCAACCAGGTCAACAATGGTCCAATGGTCTTCCCGCCGCTGAATATGGTCCAACGTTAGATCGATGAGTTCCCTTCGACGAAGTCCACAACCGAGGAGTACGGCCAAGATGGCTCGATCCCTTTTTCCCTTCACCGTGTGCAGATTGGGAAGCTGCCATAAGGCACGGGCCTCTTCCACTGTCAGCCAGTTGCCAAGCCTCATACCCAGTTTCTTTGCCCCCTTCACGCGCCGAATACCGGCAGCCAAATCGGGGCTAAGCAATCCGGAATCCGCCGCCTCGTAAGCGAGCCGTCGAACCGCGGCAAGCCTGACGTTGATAGTGCCGGGTGCCAGAAGCCTCTCTTCAAGATGAATCCTGTAGCGTGTCACCACTGTTTTACTGAAGGACAGCCGTGGCTCCGAGCAGTACCAGCATACGAAGTCATCAATGGAACGCCGATAACTGCGCTGCGATTCCGCAGAACGAAGACTCACAAGCACGGCTGATTTGACATGGTCTAAATCAGGCAGACCCAGCCTGCTTTTTTGTCGATTTAATCTTTTCGCTTTTATTCTTCTTCGCATGGACGCCACCTCCTGACGTCGGGAGTTGGGAATCGCATGAACCCTCGTTACCTGCAATCCCTGGACACAATCGCGGCATGAGAGTATGAAAGCGGTGAGCGTGCCTGGGAGACTGTACTGTGGTTATGGAACGTTGAGGTGCCGCATGGACATTGATGAGGAAAAATTGGAGCAAGCGGTACTTGCGCTCCTACATTTGAACTCATTCAAGGATGGGGATGGGAAGCGTGCGTGGAAAAGCTTCCCCTGGGAGATCATGGACTCACTGCACCAGAAGGGTTATATTTCCGACCCAGCGAACAAAAACAAGTCGGTCTGGCTGACTGACACGGGAGCCAAGCTTTCAGAAGAACTATTCGAGAAACTCTTCGCTGCCACGTAGCGGCATCAGCACAGCGAGATGCTGCGTCGTGATCGCCCGGACCCAGTACCAACCTTTCCGGTTAGGCGACTTCGCAGGACTTAGCCCGTCGATTCGGTTATGATTGCGTGCGATGCGCTGCCTCCGCCACCTATTCCTCGCGCTGACGCTCGTCTTTCTTGAAGCAGGGAACATCCAGTCTCAGAGCACCGCAACTGATGCCGATACGAATCGAATTATTGCAAGCGCACAGTCTGTTGCCTATTGCGACCTTCTGGAGCATTCGGGGAGATTCAAGAATCATACGATTCGAGTGCGGGCCATTTACGAAACGGATTTTGAAAAGTCCGTGATTACGTCGCCATCGTGCCCGACACCGCTTCCGATGATATGGGTTACTTTTGACGGTCATTGGGAATCCCGGTCCACGCGCAGCGTGCGAAAGGCAGTCTCTAAAGCGCGGTGGCGCGTTCCTCTTGACGTTGTGTTCATTGGAAAATTCAATACTGATGGCCGATACGGCCAGATGGACATGTATCGGCTCTCAATTGAGGTTTACAAAGTAGAAGCAGCGACCACGCCGAAAGACACCGAAAAATCTCCCAAGTCTTGATTAACGTTAGGGCTTTACCGGATGCGCGTTCTCGCTCAGCAGTGACCGGGGAGGCGGAGTTCTTCGCGCGTCCGGTAAAGTCGTTTGGGCGTGGCCGCACGTGGTTGCGGCGGACGCGGGCTGTTATGCAAATTCAATAGGGGGAAGGAGCGAGGAGTGCGGTGTACCGAGGTTGCGCTGCGGAGCACGGGTCTTCACAGCGCCAGGCCAAATGGTGCCTGGAGCAAGAAAGTATGGCCAACACGGTCGTTGCAGAGGCTTGGAGGCAAATTTGTTTGGCGCAGAGGCAGAGAGGTATGGAGCGCGCCGGAACACGCGGTGTTTTCGCGTTGGGGAGAGTAGTTTCATGCAGCAGTGGTCAGCTCTGGTGGGGAACGGAGTTGGATCTCGGCAGCAGTGAGCCTTTCGATGACCTTCATGGGTCCGCCACACTTGGGACAGCGATAAAGGTCTGGAGCATCTTCGGTAGAGGAAGCGTTTTCTTCGGCTGGTGGTTCTGGGGTTGTGCCCAGCAACTGAAAGCAAAGCGGCAGAAGAGTGGTGCGCCGGCGGTTGGCCAGGAAGCCGAAGTTACGGATGCGCACGAAGCCTTGCGGGAGGATGTGGAGTAGAAAACGGGTCAAGAATTCATTGACAGACAGAGGCAGGAGTTTTTGTTTGTTGCCATCAGCAGAATCGCGCCAACGAAAAGTGACTTGGCCATCGGCAAAGGAGACCAGGCGATGGTTGGAGATGGCCACGCGATGGGTGTAGCGGCCGAGATAGTGCACTACGTATTCAGGGCCACCGAAGGGAGGCTTCAAGTACACCACCCAGTTTTCTCGAAACAGTGTTCGTAACCAAGCAGCAAAGGTTTTGGGATTTGCCAGCAGCTTCAGATTGGCAGGGAAGTTGAGCTGACCATTCTGAAAAGTCTTTTTGAGGGCGTCGACAAACTTGCCGCGAAAGACTTTGCGCAGCACTTTTTTGGGAAGGAAGTAGTTTTCTGGGGCGCGGATCCAGCGGGTGTGATCGGGAGAGAGGCCGCCGGCGGGCACGACACAATGAATGTGCGGGTGAAAATTGAGTTGCTGGCTCCAACTATGCAATACACTGAAAAAACCGATCTCGGCACCGAGGTGTTCTGGGTTGCGAGCGACTTCGAGAAGGGTTTCCGCGCTGGTGCGAAACAGGAGGTCGTAGAGGACCTTTTTATTCTGCAGCACCAGAGGAGCCAAGCGACCGGGCAGGGTGAAGACCACATGGAGATAGCGCGTAGGGAGAAGGTCTCTTTGACGCGCAGCGATCCAACGGTCCCGAGCGGCAGTCTGACACTTCGGGCAGTGTCTATTTCTGCAGCTATTGAAGGAGATGGCGCGATGCCCGCAACGGACGCATTCATCGAGATGGCCGCCCAGAGCGGCGGTACGACAACGCTCAATGGCTCGCAGTACTTTCAAGTGCTTCCAACGAAGCCAGTGGCAGTTCTGTTCGATGAACACCTCTCCCGCAGCGCGGATGATATCGGCCACCTCCAGAGGCGGCCGGCTCATCTATTTCTCGCCGATAGGCTTGTCGTTGATGGATAGCGAGTCCAAAGGACTGGCGGTGGCGTTGAGGCGCTGTATAGCGAGGTGCACGTAAATCAGGGTGTCTCTCAGGTCTTCATGCCCGAGCAGAACTTGAATGGCGCGGAGATCCGTGCCGGCTTCATAGAGATGCGTCGCGAAACAATGGCGCAGAGTGTGGGGGTGGACGCGTTTCTGGAGGCCGGCACGCTGGGCGGCTTTCCGACATGCGTACCAAACGGTTTTCGTATCGATGGGCCGATCTTTACGATAGTTACTGGGAAACAGCCAGGTGCTGGATTTGCGATGGTAGAAACGCCAGTGGGTGCGGAGTGCCGTGAGTAGCCTGGGACTGAGCATGACATCGCGATCTTTGCGACCCTTACCGCCGCGGATGTGCACCACCATGCGCCGGTTGTCGATGTCGCTGATTTTCAGGTGCGTCAATTCGGAGTTCCGGGCGCCGGTGGCGTAGAGGGTCATAAGCAGAATCCGTTCACAAGGAGTGCGCGCTGCATGGATGAGTTGCGCGACCTCTTCCCGGCTAAGAACCGTTGGCAGGCGATGTATCTTTTTCGGATAGGGAGTATCCGCAACGCTCCAGGCTCTGCGGAGCGTCTTGACGTAGAAAAAACGCAGTGCTGCCAAACGTTGCGTTACCGTGCCCGGAGATTTTCCTTTACGAAACAACTCCGCCTGATATTCACGAATGTGTCGAGGGCCTAAGCGATCTGGGGAACAGTTGAAGCGTCGAGCAAAATCTTCGACTGTGCGAACGTAGTGACGTATGGTATTTTGTGCGTAATTACGAAGCTGGAGTTCGTCCAGCATCATTTTGCGTAGATGGGTCACAGGAACACCTCCTGTGACCCACACTTACATCCAAGCCATCAAGCAACCAACGCTGTACTGCCTCACGCGAAGCGTCCGCCGCCGGGCGGCTACGTCCTAACGCGCTTACCGGAGATGTGGGTTTTAGTACGAACATTTCCGGTCAGCACGACACCAGGCATGTTCAAAGCTAGGTTGTTTTTCCTCGTCGGTTCAGAAGGAACAATTCCAGGCGTTCGCGCTCGTATATTCCTGAAACTCGATTGTCGAAATGAGAGCCTCGTCTCGCTTCGGCCATATCCTCCGCAATCTCCTTTTGAAGAAGTTGCAGGCGTTGTTTGATCGAGACTTTTTCAGACAAAAGCAGAATGGGACTTTTTTGAATGTTCGGACCCAACCTAGCTGACGCTGGCTGATATGAGCGTGTGACACTCACGTGGGCAAGAGGCTGAAAACCGTGAGTGTCACCAAACTGTCACTATAACTGGCGCAAAACAGGCAAAAATCAGGAAACTCCCAAAAACAGAAATCGTCGCTACCTTGCGGCTGGCAAAGGGATTTAGTTGAATTTTCTACGAGATAGCGAACTGGCGATTTTATTTTTCAAGACGATTAGGTTGAACCGCTCGTCCCGCTTGTCCAATTTTTTTCGGGCGGGACCATATTAATTTCACTGGAAGTGATCACGATCATATCTGACTGCGGAGGAAGTGACGCGTGAGCTTCCCACCCCCGGCTTTTGTCACAGATGTATGGACCTACCGTATCGTCGTAATGGCTTTGTCTGCGTCGCGGCGATTAGTGGAGCTATTTACTTGACGGCCAGAGCCGGGTCGACCGAGACCGTTCACGTGCCGGACGTTCTGACAGCACTGGGGGCGACCGCTATCGGCGCACTCGCGGGGCTTTTGGCGCCGTCTCCGAGAGGCAAGTAACGCTCGCTGACGGAGAGGCAATACAGGACAGGGATCGGCCTTCTCATGGAAGGCACTAACTCACGAGGTGGTGCAAATTCCCTAGCGTCTTCATAGTCGCTTCTTTGACGCAGTGTTGCATGCAGCGCAGCGTATGGTCAGTCTTACAGATTCGCTTAGCGAACCATGCAGAGCGCTTAGCCTTGACTAGTTTGCAGGACGCGGGCCAGATTCTTCTCGAAAACTCAAATCAAGCACGCGCGATCCGACGACGGAATCCGCAGCCAACCGCCAACAATCCGCTCCCCAGGAGCATAATCGTGCCCGGTTCAGGGGTGGCAGTTCCACCACGGACAGGCGCTGTCCCTATGACATTCCAGTTGATTGACTCGTTGCCGTCCGACGAGCCGTTAATGAAGTCATAGCCAAACGTGTTTAGGATCGTGCCCTTGTCAGTAAAGCTCAGGGGTGTCCCGTTGGCAAGGAAGCTGACAGTTGGTTCATTCGCGATACACTCCGTCGCTTGGGCAGCAGAGAGCGCACCAGGATTTGTGCAACCGCCCAGCGGGTGGCCTGCGTCAATACCCACGGCACCCAAAAATCCAAAGTCGCTTGAGTCGAAGTTGAACGATGCCGTCTGCCCAAAGATGGCGTTGTCGCCGGGATTGATGGTCGCATCAGACCAGAGCGTGAACACTATGGGGCTTGTGCCCGGGTTCAGGGTTACAGTTAGGTTGCTGATAGTGATCGGCGCCCCACTAGTGTTCTGAATCCGAATAGCGCCAGCGTCCATAGCCCCCGGTACAACTGGCCCAGCTTGGCAGACCGTTACACCAGCATCACCGCAAAACGGGGTGGGGAAGAACCCGCTTGGGCGAAGGTTGTCGGTATATCCCACGAAAACTGTCACATCATCAGCCTTAGCTACAAATGAGATTGAAAGCAGCAGGATCACCAGCGCAAAGCCGAACTTGAGTCGCATAGTCACTCCTTTTAGAACAGATTCAGACCGCTCTCCCCGGAACAGGGGCGGTGGGAGATTGGTGAAAGCTAGCACACTGCGAGGCACTAAAGCTACGAGATACTCTGTTGAGCAGATCAATGCAAAGGGTCTCATTTATTGCGCTAATCGCCGATCTGGTACCGGTACCCATGTTTCCGGTTACGAGGTGTTCGGACCCAAATTAGCTGACGCTGCGTGATATGAGCGTGTGACACTCATGCGGGCGAGAGGTTGAAAGCCGTGGGTGTCACCAAATTGTCACTATAACTGGCGCAAAACAGGCAAAAATCAGGAAACTCCAAAAAACTGAAATCGTCGCTATCTTGCGGCTGGCAAAGGGATTTAGTTGAATTTTCTATCAGATAGCGAATCGGCGATTTTATTTTTCAAGACCGCCGGTTTCAACCGCTCACCCACTCCTCCGCTTTTGATTCTAGCGTACTCCCTGAGTTAGCGGCCAGCTTGCTACCAGCGCAGGAGACTGCGGCGACGTTGCTAAGTCTGCACGATGTGCGATCTGAGCCAAGCTAGGATTTGCGCAAAACGGAATTCCCTCTTCGCGATGGAGTTCATCATGAACTCATAGGCCTCTGTTGGTTCAAGATCCAGATCACATCCATTCATCAGCAGAAACGTGTGCGTGCCGGCGAAGGCCACGCGTTTGTTTCCGTCTAAAAATGGATGATTATTCGCCAGAGACTCCATAAGCGCCGAAGCTTCCTCTGTAATGTCCGCGTAATAACCCACTTGCGGGCGGAACACAGCAGATTCCAGAAGGCCTCGGTCTCGCACTTCGTGAACTCCCCCATATTCCTCAATTTGCAGTTGGTGAATGGCTAAAATCTCGGCGATCGTCAGATAGATGCGGCCAGCCACTTACTTCGCCAGTCGCTTATAAAGATCGCGAAACTTTTCGTTCGAGCGGCGATACGCTTCCATCACTTCCGGCCGCACCAGGTGCTGCGAGGGCACGACGTTATGGATGTAGTGCTCGATCGCTTTCTCCAGCAGATGTCTCTGCGACTGGCCGTTTTTCTTGGCAACGGTCGCGAATTCTTTGTAGAGTTTGGCGTCGATCTCCGGTCCGATCTTGACTGTGGATTTGCTCGCCATTTGTGAACTTACCTCTCCTGATTGTAGCTTGCTTGCGGCCCTTTACAAGATAAATCTAGATTTAACTAGAGACTCCATTGTCCGGAGGTGCTGTATCTCCAGACTGCCTGCCGGGGCGCCTAGCCTCGCAACACTAAGCCCCCACGATGAATTTAACCAAACTGCAATGCCTCCGTCATATCCCGGAAAATTCCTCTGATAGCATGGCTTCCGCCCTTATCTTCACGCGCCGAGTCCGCGCCAGGGAACAACCATGATGCCCCCTCAATTGATCCTCGTTCCCATCGATTTCAGCGCGTCTTCTCAACAATCGCTCGATGTCGCCACCGACATGGCATCGCGCCTGGGCGCAGCCTTGCTCCTGGTCCATATCGTCCCCGCGATCCCCGATCTTCCGAATGACGTCTCCATTTTCAAAGAAGGCCAGTACGACAGCGAACTCCATCAGGCAGCCTCCAAGCAACTGGCGGACCTTGCAACCGCGCTGCAAACTAAAAATCTAGATGTGCGCACGGAAGTCGGCACCGCAACGACGTGGGCATGGAACTGGTGCGCATTGCGGAGCACGACCACGCCGACATGATCGTCATCGCCACCCACGGCATGACCGGTTGGCGCCGGATTGCCTTTGGCTCTGTGGCGCAGAAAGTGGTGGAGCAGGCAGCCTGCCCGGTACTGGTCTTGCGCGCAATGGCGCAAGACCATGCCAGCCAATCTCGGGCTCATTCGTCCTCCTCCACGGCTGGCTCAGCCGGCTGACCCTGGGGGTGCACCGCTTTGACATCGCACGCCGTGGCGAGGAAACTAGGGAGGCGGTCACCACGGTGCTAGACCTAAGGGAGTTGTTTCGTGCAAGAACCAAGTGCAGCAGGGGCCTCTATGCAGCCTTCCCCCATCAGTGAATTGAATTCTCACGAACCCAAAGATTCTTCCGGCTCCTCAACTTCTGTTGCTCCGCCTTCTTCGGAAGCTCCAACCAATCCCCCAAATCTCTCCCTGGAGTCGCCCGAACTCTACATCAATCGCGAACTAAGCCTATTGCAGTTCCAAAGAAGGGTCTTGGAACAAGCGCAGGATCCCGAAAATCCCCTGCTCGAGAGGGTTAAGTTCCTTTCCATCGTCAGTTCCAACCTGGATGAGTTCTTTATGGTCAGGGTCGCGGGTCTGCAAGAGCAGGCCGCCAGCGGCGTTCAAGAAGCCAGCGTCGACGGCCTGCCTGCGGCGATTCAGCTTCAACTGATTCGCCAGGAAGTGCGGCAACTCGTTGAAGAAATCCATGATTTCCTGCGCGACACGCTTCTGCCGGCCCTTGATCGCGAAGGTGTTCGCGTCTTGGACCTCCCTTCCTTGACGCCCGAAGAACGCTCCGCCATGGACGATTACTTCCTGCAGAACGTCTTCCCGGTTCTCACTCCGTTGGCGTTCGATCCCGGCCGCCCATTCCCGCACATCTCCAGTGGCAGCTTGAATCTGGCCGTAGTCGTGGGAGACAACCAGGGCACGGAAAACTTCGCTCGCGTGAAGGTGCCAGACTCCCTGCCGCAACTGGTCCCGGTATCCGTTGGTGCGGGTAAAGGAAAGTCTTCGAAATCCGCAAAGTCGCCAACAACCTTCGTGTGGCTCGAGCAGTTGATCACTGCAAATCTTCAGCTGCTGTTTCCCGGAATGGAGATCGTGGAGGCCTACCCCTTCCGCGTCACTCGCGATGCCGAAGTTGCCATTCAGGAACTCGAGAGCGACGACCTGCTGGAAAGCGTCGAAGAGGCCATCCGCAAGCGCCGCTTCACTTCCGTCGTCCGTCTGCAGGTCGATACCGACATGTCCGAGAAGATTCTCGAGATCCTGGCCAGCAATCTTCCCATCGACAAACAAGACGTCTACCGCATCCACGGACCCATCGGCCTGCGCCGCCTCATGGACCTCTGTTCCATTGACCGGCCCGATTTGAAAGACAAGCCCTTCTTGCCTTACATCCCCCCGTGCCTTGCCGCCGATTCCGAGGAAGACGTCTTCTCTGCCATTCGCCGCGAAGATCTCCTGCTGCATCATCCCTACGAATCTTTTCAGCCGGTCGTGGAATTCTTGCAGGAAGCCGCCCACGATCCAAACGTCCTGGCGATTAAGGTCACGTTGTATCGCGTGGGCCGAAACTCGCCCATCGTTGCCGCCCTCCTCGAAGCCGTTGAGCAGGGCAAGCAGGTCTCCGTCCTGGTGGAACTCAAAGCCCGCTTCGACGAGGAAAGCAACATTGAGTGGGCGCGAATGCTGGAAGATGCCGGCGTTCATGTGGTCTACGGATTGGTTGGGCTGAAGGTCCATTCCAAGGTCGCGCTGGTCGTCCGCCGCGAAGGCGACGTGATTCGCCGCTACGTGCATCTGGGAACTGGCAACTACAACCCTTCTACCGCCCGCATGTACACCGACTTCGGCTTTTTGACCTGCAACGAACGAATCGCCGACGATGTCACCTACTTCTTCAACTCCCTCACCGGCTATTCCCGCAAAAACGAACCGCACGAACTCCTTGTTGCCCCCGTCAATCTAAGGCAGCGCCTCGAAAAAATGATTCTCCGGGAAATCGACTTCCAGAAGAAGGGCGAGCGCGGCCATCTGATTTTCAAGATGAACGCTCTGGAAGATCCGAAAATGATCCGGCTGCTCTATCGCGCCTCGCAAGCGGGCGTGCAGGTGGACCTGCTGGTGCGCGGACTTTGCTGCTTGCGGCCTCTGCTGCCCGGATTCAGCGACAATATCCGCGTCACCAGTATTGTCGGCCGCTTCCTCGAGCATAGTCGCGTCTACTATTTCCGCAATGGCGGCGCCGAGGAGATTTATCTTGGCAGCGCCGACCTGATGCGGCGCAACCTCAGCCATCGCGTCGAGATTATTTTCCCGGTGACCAATCCCAAGTTGCTTCGCCGCTTGAAGGACGTGATCACCGTTCAATTGGCCGACGAAAGAAAATCCCATCATCTACAAAGCGACGGCCATTACACCCGTAGCCCTAAGGGTTCACAGCCCGATGCGCTCGACAGCCAGCTCCGCTTTCTGACCCACGAAGACTCGTGTCTGAAAGTTCCTAAAGGTTCAGCGGCTTTGTCGCACAAGGGTAAGATTGCGGATCGCCGCGCTCACAGCCGCGCAAAGGCTTGATTCTTCAACCCTGTTTCAGCCGCAACTTTACTCGCATCGCAGCGCGATTGTTGGCTCAATGTTCGTCGCCCGCCGCGCGGGAATGTGGCAAGCGATCAGTGTGACCACAGACAGCAACACCGCGACGCTCACAAATGTCAGCGCATCCGTGGATCCCACCGCATACAGCTTGCTCTTCAACAACCGCGCTACCGCCAGCGAAAGGCCCGTGCCAACCACCAGGCCCGCCAGCGTCAACCGCAGACCCTGCCCCAGCACCAGCTTGTAGATCTGCACCTTCTCGGCGCCCAGCGCCATACGAATCCCAATCTCTCGTGTGCGCTGCCGCGTGGTATAAGCCACCACTCCGTAGATGCCCACCGCCGCCAGTAACATGGCCAGCAGACCGAATGAGCCCGCGAACGTGGCCGCTACCTGTTCAAAAATGGTTCCAAACTTCATCGTCACCGTCAGCGGGTTCACATTAAATAACGGCATCTCCGGGTTCATCTCATGCACCGCTTGTTCTACAGCAATCGCCATCGCCTTCGGGTCGCCGGAAACTCGCACGTGGATCGTGGTGTCCTGTGTTGAGCGATACGCCTGATACATCGGCAGATAAATGACTGGCTCAAACGCGTAGGTTAGCAGGCGGTATTTGGCGTTGCGCGCCACACCAACGATCGTGAACCAGTCATCGCCGTCGCTCGCCTGCTTTCCGATTACGTCTTCCCCCGGCCAATAGCGGTCTGCCAGCGCTTGATTCACGATCGCCACGCGCTGCGATTTCGGCGTGTCCTGCTCCGTAAAGTCGCGCCCGGAAATCAGACTCGTCTTCATCGTGTGGAAGTAATTCGGACCCACAATCGCGCGGCTGATCTCCATCGATTCGTGCGGCTGCGGTACATACCCTTGCAACTGCAGGTATTCAGTATGGATGCTGAAACTGAGCGGCGAAAAATCTGCCAAGGTCACTGCCTCCACGCCGGGCAGAGCCGCAATTTTCGCAAGTACGCTTCGGTTGAAGGCCACCGAGGTCGTTCGTGTGTAGCCAGCAGGAGAAGTCTCATACGAAGCCAGCAGCACTTTCTCCGCCACAAACCCTGGGTCCGACTGTTGCGCCTTCTGCAAACTACGTGTGAACAGGCCTGCGCAAACCAGCAGCAGCAGCGACAGCGAAATCTGCGCAATCACCAGTCCGCTGGACAGACGATTTTTGTGGAACGCCACAGACACGTTGGTGGCCTCTTCCTTCAGCACTGCTTGCAACGGCATGCTCGAGGACCGGATCGCCGGCAAAATTCCAAAGATCAGCGCCGTCACGATTGACACCGCCGTGGTAGCCAGCAGCACGCGCTGGTCAAGATGCGCGTCGTGTATCAGTGGAAGATTCGAAGGAGGAAAGAACGCAGCCAGGCTGTGCGCCGTTCCAATGGTCATCAAAATGGCGACAATGCCGCCGCTCAGGCCGAGCATCAGGCTTTCCACCAGAAGCTGGCGCACCAATTGTCCTCGCGTAGCTCCCATCGACAGCCGAATCGCAATCTCGCGCCGCCGCGCCACCGACCGCACCAGCAACAGATTGGCCACGTTCGCGCACGCCAGCAACAGCAACACCGCGGCAAGCCCAATCAGCATTGGCAATACCTTATAAAGGTAGCCATTCACGCCAAACGGAGAGCGCCACAGCGGATCAAGTGTGATCTGGTTCGGGCTGTCGCGATGCGCTTCCGGGAACCGCTCCGCAATCTCCTCCATAATCACGTTGAGTTCGGCTTCCGCCTGACGGTCTGTGATGCCGGGCCGCAGCTTTCCCAGAACGTTAAGCCAGAAGTTGCCACGATCATCGGGGCGGTTCGAACCCCACACCTCCCGGTCCATGCTCAACGGAATCCAGATGTCCGTACGCAGCCCCGTTTTGCATCCGCGGAATTCCCGCGGCGTAACTCCGATGATCGTGTACGCGTGTCCATTGATTTGAATCGTCTTGCCAACCACCGTCGGATCCAGCCCAAAGTGGCTCTGCCACACGCTGTAACTGATCACTGCTACCGTTGCGCCGGCGCGCTGCTGTTCTTCCTCCGGTACAAACCCTCGCCCAACCATCATGCGCAGTCCCAGCACGTCAAAATAGTTGGTTGAGGTCAGCGCTCCATAAATGCGCTCCGGCTTACCCGCTCCGGTCAGCGACATAAAGTCGTCGTGGTATCCCAGCAGCCCCGAAAAGCTGCGGCTGCGATCGCGCAAGTCTCGAAGGTCAGGATATGAAAACGGAGGCGTGGGGTGGTCGCTTGGTTCTCCCCTCATCACGGTGACCAGGTTGGCTGTGTGGCTCACGCCCGGAATGGGATTCAGCAGCGTCGCGCTGATCCAACTGAAGATTGTGCTGTTCGCGCCGATGCCCAGTGCCAGCGTCAGCACTACAACAAAGGTGAAGCCCGGAGACTTCTTCAGCATTCGCAGCGCGTAACGGAAATCGTGAATCAATGGTTGGTCACTCCGCCAGGGAGGGTACTTGCTGATTCAGCCTGTTACTCTATTTGACCCGCTTGGGCCGTTCGCGGTCAGTGCCTCGCATCACATCGGCGCTTAAGCGGTTGTTTTTCGATTTGTTCGCCAAAAGCCACGCGTCAGGCTGCGTGAGCCAGGCGGTCGTATTCCATGCCGCCTTGATCGGTCAGCAGTACCCACAGCGTGTAGATGCCCAGCGCGGTGCCGAACGGCGGGTGCAGCAGCGCCACGATGCCGATCACGATCGCTGCCATCCGCGCCCAGGGCTGCAACCTGATCAGTCCCCAGCCCACCAAAATTCCGCACGCCGCCACGATGAATAGCGACCCTCCGATGACCGACAACACCAACGGCGCAATGAACCGCCCAAGCCCCTCATGGACGGGAATTGCAAATCGCACCATGTTGCTGATGACGAGCAGCACGAATCCGGGAATCACGAACAGCACGCCGGCGATGATCCACAATATGCCCAGCGTATGCACGTGCCGGTCAAAACGCCCGGGCAGCGATGGAGTGACCGCAGCGGAAATCGAACGCTGGCAATTCGGGCAAATACTGAAGTTGGGTTGGATTTGGGCGCCGCAGGCACTGCAGAACATACGCACCTCCCAGACAAGCCTCTGAACCAACTACGTTACTCCCCCGCAAACCGCTGCCGCAAGCACCGCTATCGCCTGACTGGTTCGCGTTTTGGTCCGCTAAGCTGCCCCTTCAACCCGATCGCCAAAACACTCGCTGTGAAAATCGTACGTAACCAATATAGATGTATATGCATCTATATTCGCATGAGCCAGTCGATCCAACCAAACCACTCCCCGCTGCCTGCGCTGCCCTGCCTCTGCAGCACGCTCCGCAGGTCGTCCCGTGCACTCACGCAGCTCTATGAGCAGGCGCTTCGCCCACTCGGCCTGCGCTCTTCGCAATTCACCATTCTGCAAACGTTGGTACGTACCGGTGAGTGCTCTCAAGGGCGGCTCGGCGAAATCCTCGCAATGGACAGCACCAGCCTGACGCGAACTCTCGGAATCATGCGCCGCCAAGGCTGGATTGCGGAACGCCGCGGCGACGACCGCAGGGAACGCTGGCTGCGGCTCACGAAAGCCGGCCAAGAACAACTCGGCCGTGCTCTGCCGGCCTGGGAGAAAGTTCAATCACACTTGCGCCTTCAACTTGGCGACAGGGCTTGGACTGATCTTTTTCGTATCTCGAATGAACTGACCGCCATGGTTACCAAATAAGGAGGCTCGCTATGAAGGACTACCGAAAACTCGTCACGGAACTGCTCGTCGCTTGGTTTATTCTCGCGTTGTCTGCTTCGGCGTTGCATGTTTTTCAGAACGGTTCGAATCGCATCGGAGTCGGTGTAGGCATAGCTGCGTCGGTGCCGCTGGTTTTGTTCGCTTTGTGGTTTGCCGTTTCGAAGGAGTTCCGACAGTTCACTCTGTCTTTGAATCCAACAGCCTTGACCTCGCTGCAAGCCTCCAGGCTTATCGGTTTCTCCTTCGTCCTCCTTGAAGCTCGCGGCGTCCTCCCCGCGGTCTTTGCATTGCCAGCGGGTTACGGCGACATGGCCATCGGCGCAACCGCTGCCTTCGTTGCTTGGAGGCTCGCCACTCCGCGCCACCGCAATAGCTTCATCGTTTGGCAAATACTGGGAATCATCGACCTGCTGTTGGCGGTTGGCCTCGGCACGACTGCCGCGCTGCTTAGCCCGCAGGGACCTACGACCGCCGCCATGACAGTCCTGCCGCTCAGTCTGGTGCCCACGTTCCTCGTGCCTTTTTACATGATTTGTCATGTGATTTGCATCGCCCAGGCACGAACCTGGAACGCCGCGTCCCAGCCCTCTCGTCAAACGTTGACGCCGGCACAGCATCCCGCAATCTAACTGGCAACTTCATCACTCGCCGGTCGTGGGAAGGACCTCCAGAACACTTCCGCGTCCAACAGAGGTCCTTTCCTTCTTTTTGGCTTCAGTCACACTCACTTATCTTCCGCGTTTTACATCTACCACTAGTATTACTACGTTAAGTTGTTGACGTATGGTTTTGCTGGTGCTACCGTCGCAAGCATGACGGATGCCCAAGTTGAGAAATGCCGAAAACGCCTGGAACAATTCCTGAAGGATTTGCTGGAGCCCGTCGGCAGGAGCGAACGAAGGCACTGGGGTGCGGTTTACATTCGTGGACTTTTGCTGAATGGGGAACGCAAGTCCATCGAGCCACTTGCCGATCGCTCGAACGAGGGAAACGTACAAGCTCTTCAGCAGTTCGTTGGACAAAGCCCGTGGGAGTGGATGCCTTTGTGGGAACGTCTGGGTAAGCGCATGACGGCGGAATTGGAGCCGGACTCTGTTTGGGTGATTGACGATACGGGCTTCGCCAAGCAAGGCAAGCACTCGGTGGGAGTGGAAAGACAATATTCGGGAACGCTCGGCAAGGTGGGGAATTGCCAGGTTGCGGTCAGCCTGCACCATGTTGGAGAACAAGGCAGCACGGTGCTCGGCTGGCGCCTGTATCTGCCGGAAAGCTGGACGAAGAACGGTAAGCGTCGTGAGGAAGCGGGCATTCCGGAAGAAGTCGTTTTCAAAACGAAATGGCAACTCAGCTTGGATATGATCGATCAGGTGCGCACGTGGGGCTTACCGAATCGCATTGTCGTGGCCGATGCTGGCTACGGGGATACCACGGAGTTTCGCGAGGAACTGGAAGGTCGTCAACTCCCTTATGTCGTCGGTATTTCCTCAACGACGGGAGTGTGGAGCAAACCACCACAAGCACAAGTTCCTCGCTACCAGGGGCGAGGCGCTCCCGCGACGCGCTACGCCTATGGAAAACAGCGGCCGACGTCCGCGCAGGAAGCGGCGGTCCAAGCGAAGAGTTGGAAGAGGATTCGCTGGCGGCAAGGCACAAAAGGATGGCTGGAATCGCGCTTCGTGGCCTTACGAGTACAACCTTCTCATGGCTTCGTCCGTGGGCAACCACCGCACAAGGAACTCTGGTTACTGAGCGAATGGCCCGAGTCGGAAAAGGAACCGACCAAGTACTTCCTTTGTGATCTGCCCGCCACTTATACACTGCGACGATTAGTACGGCTGGCGAAGTGTCGCTGGAAGATCGAGCAAGATTACCAACAACTGAAGGAGGAACTGGGATTGGATCATTACGAAGGGCGAAGCTGGATCGGCTGGCACCACCACACCACACTGGTGATGTTGGCTCACGCATTTCTAACTCTGGAAATGCTCCGAAGTAAAAAAAACTTCTGGTTGGACCCTGCCACGGACGCGACGTGAAATTCAATATCTGCTCTTCACCTGGACAGGCTTCTGTGCCTACTGCGGGGCGAAAGCAGAGGGCTCACGCGGCCCTTAAATACTTAACGTAGTAATACTAGTGTGTTGTCCCGGAAGTTCGTTGTAGTTCTCTTTAGGAGGCCGCGGCTTTCGGCCCCGGCGTAAGCCCTGAGAATTGAATTGGGCTTCAGCCCCTGAAGACTCCGAACTTCATCAATTTATTCTCGGGACACAACACTAGTTCACACTTCACAAATTCAATATCCCGCCGATCCCTCTTTTCTGGTTATGATGAACGCAGCAACTTAACGCTCTCGGAGCCGCCCTGATGACTATCACCCTGCTTTTCCGCCGCTATTTCTTTCTCGCGGCGGCACTCTTTGCTCTTCTGCTTATCGCTTTTCCCTCGTTCGCTCAGCAGCAGCCCTGGATGAATTCCCAACTTTCTCCCGATGCCCGTGCCGATCTGGTCCTCAAAGAAATGACCCTCGACGAGAAGATCGATTTGCTACACGGCAACGGCATGCGCGGCGTCACCAAGCCTAGCCCCAGCGACGCCCTCAGCAATGGCGGTGCCGGCTACGTGCTCGGCATCCCACGCCTCGGAATTCCGATGATTCAAATCAGCGACGCCGCCTACGGCATTCGCAACAGTGGTGAAAACGGCCGCTACTCCACCGCGCTTCCCTCGAATTTGGCAGCCGCGGCCAGTTGGGACACGCAAGCCGCTTGCGAATACGGCGCTCTGATCGGCCGCGAACTCCGCGCGCAGGGTTTCAACATGACGCTCGGCGGCGGCACCAATATCACTCGTGAACCGCGCAATGGCCGCACCTTCGAATATCAGGGCGAAGATCCAATTCTCGCCGGCACCATGGTTGGCAATCGCATCAAGTGCGAACAAGCCCAGCACGTTCTCGGCGACATCAAGCATTACGCCGTCAACGATCAGGAAAGCGGCCGCAACGAAGTTAATGTCATCATCAGCAAACGCGCTCTTCACGAAAGCGATCTCCTGGCCTTCAAGATTGGCATCGCCATCGGCAATCCCGCGGCCGTCATGTGCTCTTACAATGCAATCAATGGCGACTTCGCTTGTGAAAACAAATACCTGCTCACCGACGTTCTCAAAAAAGACTGGGCCTTCCCCGGTTTTGTGGTCTCCGATTGGTGGGCCACGCACAGCACCGTAAAAGCCTCCGCTGCCGGTCTCGACAATGAACAACCTATGGACGAATTCTTCGCTGCTAAACTAAAAGAAGCCGTGCAGTCCGGCAAAGTTCCTCTCTCCGAAATCGATGAGCACGCCCGCCGCATCCTCCGCTCGGAGTTTGCCGCCGGCCTCGTCGATTTCCCCATGCAAAAAAGTGTGATCGACGTCGAGGGCGGCTTCGATACCTCCCGCCGCATCGCCGAACAAAGTACCGTCCTCCTGAAAAACGCTAACGCCACGCTTCCTCTCGATCGCGCAAAAGTCCGCTCCATCGCCATCATTGGCCAAAACGCCGATACCGGCATGATTTCCGGCGGCGGTTCCGCCCAGGTCGACGCACCCGGCCGTCCTCCTTCCAAGTGGAAAGAGCACATCTGGTTTCCCACCTCACCCTTAAAAGCGGTACGCGCTAAAGTTCCTGGCGCCACGGTTACCTTCGATTCTGGCAAAGATCCCGCCGCTGCTGCCGATCTGGCCAAAAGATCGGATGTTGCCATCGTCTTCGCCACTCAGTGGACCTCCGAAGAAGAGGACCTGCCAAATCTGTCGCTTCCCGACCATCAGGATGCGCTCATCGCGAAAGTTGCCGCTGCCAATCCGCACACCATCGTGGTTCTGGAATCAGGCACAGCGGTCCTCATGCCCTGGCTCGACAATGTTTCCGCTGTCCTCGACGCCTGGTTTGCCGGAAGCAAAGGGGCCGACGCCGTCGCCAACATCCTCTTCGGCGATGTGAATCCCTCCGCGAAACTCCCGATGACCTTCCCTCGCAGCGAAGCCGATCTGCCTCATCCCAATCTCGTCGGTCCTCCAAAGGATTCGCAAAGCCGCCCCAAACCCACGTTCTCCGTAACGTATGACGAAGGAATGAAGGTCGGCTACAAGTGGTACGAAGCGGAACACAAACCTGTCCTTTTTCCTTTCGGCTTCGGTCTTTCTTACACCACCTACGCCTATTCCGATCTCAGAGTGAATCCCGGCAAGGAAACGGTTGTCACCTTCAACGTTAAAAACACCGGCTCGCGCGCGGGAGACGAAATCGCGCAAGTTTACGCAGCGCTTCCCTCCAGTGCTGGCGAACCTTTCAAGCGTCTCGTCGGCTTTAACAAAATTCACTTGAATCCAGGCGAAACCCGCGAAGTCACCGTCAAGGTCCCGGCCGAAGTTCTTTCCACCTACACGGAAAATCCCGATGGCTGGAAACTTGTTCCCGGCAGCTACACATTCATGGCTGGGCCTTCGTCCAACGATCTGCCCCTCACCGGCAAAGTGGACATTAAGTAGCCCGAATCAGCCTCGCTCCTGGCTGGTTTTTCCACCAACTCTCTTGTAACCTTCGCAGGCTGCCCGAATCCCATGCATGGATGGCAAGTCGCCGCCCATTGCCCCGCCGGCATCTAATGAAATGTTAGCTGTGGGAACATGTGGGTGCGTCCTTTAGGGGGTCGGAGCTTTAGCTCCGACAAAAGTGCTCGGCTATAATTGGGCTTTAGCCCCTGAGGATATGTTTGGCGAATTGCCGAACGAGCAACGAAGGTAGCTGAATCAACATGACTACTCGCAAAAATCCCGATCTTACTTACGCCGACGTCACCCCCAAATCGTTGTATCTCAATCGCCGCCAAATTCTCCGCGGCATGGGCATCGCCGGAGCCATGGCCATCGGCGGAAAGCTCGTTTCCAATCTCGCCGTGCCGGATAGCAATGTCTACGCCGGAACAAAATTAGCCGTCGCCTCCAAAAGCCCGTTCAGTACCACCGAAAAGCAAACCAGCTTCGAAGACGTCACGCACTACAATAATTTCTACGAGTTCGGCACCGACAAGGGCGATCCCGCAAAGTACGCTCAGAATTTCCGCACCTCTCCTTGGACCGTTTCCATTGAAGGCGAAGTTCAGAAGCCCATGAAGCTCAGCATGGACGACATTCTGAAGCTTGCTCCGCTCGAAGAGCGCATTTACCGCCATCGTTGTGTCGAGCGCTGGTCCATCGTGGTGCCCTGGATCGGCTATTCCTTCAGCAACATCGTGAAGCTTGCTCAGCCAACGGAAAAAGCCAAGTACGTCGCCTTCACCACCTACTTCGATCGTTCTCAGATGCCCCAGGCCAGCCATGCGGGAATCGAATTTCCTTATGTCGAAGGGTTGCGCATGGATGAAGCCATGCATCCTCTGACCCTGCTCTGCGTTGGCATGTATGGCGAAACGCTGGCCAATCAGGATGGCGCGCCGGTTCGCATGATCCTTCCGTGGAAATACGGCTACAAAAGCGTCAAGTCTCTGGTGAAGATCCGTTTTGTGAAGTCCGAGCCGCCCACCACCTGGGGCCTGTACTCTTCATCGGAATATGGTTTTTATTCCAATGTGAATCCCAACGTCGATCATCCTCGCTGGAGCCAGGCCACCGAACGCCGCCTCGGCGAAATCTTTATGCGCAAAACGCAGATGTTCAACGGCTACGAAGACCAGGTCGCCAGCCTGTACACCGGCATGGACCTGAAGAAATATCACTGACGTGAGTTCCTTCTTGCGCAAACTCCTGTCGAGCAAATGGAACAAGCTCCCCATCTTTCTGCTCTGCCTCGTGCCCCTTGGCGATCTCGTCTATCGCGGCTTCAACGCTCGCCTCACCGCCAATCCCGTGGAATTCGTCCAGCACTTCACCGGCGATTGGACGCTGCGCTTTCTGCTCATCACCCTCGCGATCACGCCGCTGCGCAAACTCCTGAACCTTCCCGAACTCATTCGCTTTCGTCGCATGTTCGGCTTGTTCGCTTTTTTCTATGTCTGCCTGCATTTCCTTACCTACATCGGCCCCGACCAGTCTTTCAGTCTTGCCGGAATGTGGAAGGACGTCGAAAAACGCCGCTACATTACTGTAGGCTTCCTCGGTTTTATTTTGCTGATCCCCTTGGCTATCACTTCCACGAAGGCCTGGATCCGTCGCCTTGGCGGACGCCGCTGGCAAGTTCTCCACCGCGCCATCTATGTTGCCGCCATCTGCGGCGTGATTCACTACTACTGGCTGGTTAAATCCGATGTCCGCGAGCCCCTGATGTACGCCGCAATCCTCGTGGTCCTTCTCCTCTGGCGCGTAGCCACGTGGTTCCTGAACCAACGAGGAACCTTAGCGTCGGCCGCAGCAAAAACAATGTCCCCGAAACCATTGTAGTGGCCGACCTTCAGGTCGGTTTCTTGGGTTGCTCTCGCCTCGGTTTCCTGTAGCACAGGCTTCAGCCTGTGTTCATCCCACAACCCAACCCTGTCATTCTGAGGGCATCCGACAAAGATGCCCGAAGAATCTCAATCTCAAATCTTCCAAAACCTATTGTCGCGATGAATTTACTGCGAAACGAAGTTCTTCAGAAGTGGTTCTTGAGGTCACGACTGCTACTTATCGGTGTGCTTCCTGATCCCTGATAACTGATCCCTGATCCCTTTCTCTACGATCTACTCCCGTCGCCCGGCCCCGATGAATACCTCGCCTCAAAATCAATGCCCCAAAAATGCGGCGCCGGCGTCAAAAACTCCACTCCCACGCGAATCCCTTTGCTTCCGCTGTCACCCGTAAACACGATGCGGCACTCTTGCTCATCCTGCGTCAACGGATTCACCAGGACGATCGTTTCCCCCTGGTCCACTTCATTGTTCAACATCAGCAAGCCGCCGTGCGCGTTCACCACCACCGTCTCGCACACTTCCCGGAACTTACGCCCGTCGTGCCCGCGCCCCTGCGCCTGCAGCCGCATCTTGTGAAAGATGCGTTGGCTTCGCCGGGCCGTAGCAAATGCGGTCTCGTTCATATGCTCATGATGCGGTTGCCGCTAGGAAGCGTCAATTGCCCTTTGGGACAGGTGTCCCCTATCGTCAAGCAGCTTCCTGGCCGTAGTTTTGGCGAGTCCCCGTTGGACATTTACGCACGTAACTCCTTCAATTTTGCGCCGCAAACCCTTCCCGCCCTCTTTCCGCATGCCTTGTACACCAGCATCGCTGGCCGTACTATATAGATAGCGACCACAGCAGCATCTGTTCGCTGCCGCTCCTCCGTCGCCGCAACTTTCGTTCGAAATTTTACGTATTTAATTCACCGGACCGAACAGTTGTCCCCTGAGGCCCAATCATGAACCTTGCTGAATTCATCGAAGGTCGTCGCGAACAGCATCTCAACGAGCTTTTTGAGTTCCTCCGCATCCCTTCTGTCAGCGCCAAAAGCGAACATAAACCCGATATCGACCGTGCCTCGAACTGGGTTGCCGACCGTCTTCGTTCCGCGGGCTTCAAAACCGTCGAAATTATCCCCACCAATCTTCACCCTCTCGTCTATGCCGAATCCCTCGAAGCTCCCGGCAAGCCCACCATCCTTCTTTATGGCCATTACGACGTCCAACCTGCCGAGCCTCTGGACCTTTGGACTTCTCCCGCTTTTGAGCCCACCGTCCGCGATGGCAACATCTTTGGGCGCGGCACGGCCGACGACAAGGGCCAGGTCCACATCCATCTCAAGGCTCTCGAATCCCTTCACCATGTCAACGGAAAATTCCCCATCAACATCAAGGTCCTCATCGAAGGCGAGGAAGAAGTCGGCAGTGTCAGTCTTTGGGATTTCGTTCAAAAGAACAAAGCCAAACTAAAGTCCGACGCCCTTATCGTTTCTGACACTGCCATGCTCGGCAAAGGCGTCCCTTCTATCACCTACGGACTTCGCGGCCTCAACTACTACCAGATCGAGTTGACCGGCCCGGAACGCGATCTTCACTCCGGCGTTTATGGTGGCGCGGTCCCCAATCCCCTCACCATCCTCACCGAACTTTTTGCCAAGCTTCACGATAAGAATTTTCGCGTCACCGTTCCCGGCTTCTATGACGGCATCAATACGGTGCCAGCCTCGGAACGCAAAGCTCTCAACGCACTTCCCTGGAGCGCCAAAAATTTTAAGAAAGCCGTTGGCGCGCCCGAATACTGCGGCGAAAAAGGATTTACCACCGTCGAGCGCCTCTGGATTCGACCCACTCTCGAGTTGAACGGCATCTGGGGCGGCTATCAAGGCGAAGGCGCCAAAACCGTCATTCCGTCCAAGGCCTATGCTAAATTTTCCACCCGCCTCGTTCCCGGTCAGGATCCTGCGAAAATCGCCAAGCTGGTGGAAAAGCACGTGCGCAAACTCCTTCCGAAGTCCGTGCGTTGTAAATTTGAAGTGCTAAGTACCGGCAAGCCTTGGGTGGCTGCCTATCACGCGCCCATTTTTCAGGTTGCCCAATCGGCGTTGCAGAAGGGCTTCGGCAAAAAGGCTTCGTTCATCCGCGAAGGCGGCTCCATCCCCTTCGTCACTCAGATGCACGACACCTTCAAGATTCCCTGCGTCCTCATCGGCTTTGGTTTGCCCGACGAAAATGCCCACGCCCCCGACGAACACCTCGCTCTGGAGAATTACTACGGCGGCATCAAAGCCATAGCCCACTTCTACCAAGATCTGGCCAACCTATAACTCCGCCATCCTGTAGCTCACCCCTTCAGGGGTGAGGCTTTGGGTTTGCTCTTCTCTTGGGTTTGTCGGCCGCCACGCTCTTGATTTCTAAGGGCTCCCATGTAGCGCTGGCCTTTTATGCCAGCCCTCTCAGTAGCACAGGCAGCCTGTGTTCCGGGAGTTCGCCTTTTTCTTGTCATCCCGACCGGAGCGCCGCGCGGTTTGCGGCGCGTAGTGGAGGGATCGTGGCAATATCCGCACAACAAGCAATTCCCGCCGTCGCACCCTCGCTTGCACGGGTCTAATCTTCAATGTAGCGCTGCTCTTTTATGCCAGCCCTCCTGGTAGCGGCGGCCCCTTGGAGTGCGGTGGCTCGCCACCGCTTTTCAACCCACAGCATTCAGCCACAAATCCGTCGTCACAGCCATTTACCAAGGCGAGCGAGGCGAGCGCTCTACTTTTCATCAAACGTCACACCGTCGACAGCTGTTCCCGCCGCTCTTCCGCATAATTCTGCAGCGCCACGTTTGCGTTTCCGATGGTCTGTAGCGCATCCACCACACTCGCCAGATCTTTCCCGCGGATCACCACGTACATCTCATCTTCTCCTAGCCCCGTATACACGCGGTTTCCAATGCATCCCAGGCTGGTGATCGTCCCGTGTTGCAGCGAAGCCGGCAGCGCCATGCATGTCGGCCTTCCCAGTGCCGGTACTCCTGTTCCCACTCCTGCGCGATTCGTCGCTTCCTGCAGCAGCATTGCTCCTGCCGGCTTCACCGCGAACAGCACCACATCCGGCTCTCCCTGCGCATCTCCCAGCGGTGAATACACAATCGCCTTCGGCCCTTTCGCCAACCGCGGAATCTGCGGAACCTCTTCTGGCTTCACGTATCCCAAATCGAACATCATCTTCAGCGTCTGCTCCGTTTCCTTCTCGCGTTCCGGCGAAAGCGCGATGTTATGCGTGTACGCCCCCACCGCGCAGTTAAAATGATTCTCCGGCACGGTGTAAAACGTCTTCCCTTCCGCCGCCAACCTCCAGAAGCTGCATCCCGATGGCTCGGTTCCTTCGAACTTCTTCACGTCCACTGGTTCGTTATCCCGAAAGCTCACCGCCACTGCGCGCCGCCCCTGCTTCACGATTCGCGCTATCTTCTCGTCCAGCGTCTTCCAACTTGTTGCCATGCTCATAGCGGGTTCTCCTCGTCCAATTTGGAAAAAAGAGCATAGCACACGCCGCTTCGCCCATTTCCTGTTCGCCCGAACTCTCACTACCCGCATGAATCCTGCACGTTTTGCACATGCCTCTAAAAAAACTGCATTTTTCCTGCCTTTTTTGCGGTTTCCCCCTTGCGTTCCTCCATTTCCTTGGTTATAGTCCTTGCGGCCCGAGTTTTTTCACTGAAAATTAGGGGTTTTTCCGCTCGTGGCTGGCCTCGATTCGTTCGAGGCGGATAGACAAACCAGGAGGATAAGCAGACTAAATGGCAGCTAAGCCACTCAGCAAAACCAAAATCGTTTCGCACATCGCGGAGAAACTCGGCACGTCCAAGAAGACTGTCGCCACTTTCTTTGAAGAGCTCCACAAGCTCGCGGTGAAGGAAGCCAAGGGCGCCGCCGGAAAGTTCGTCATTCCCGGCATCGGCCGCGTTGTCAAGGCTCATCGCAAGGCTCGCATCGGTCGCAACCCGCAGACCGGCGAACAGATCAAGATCAAGGCCAAGACCGTCGTCCGTCTCCGCCCTGCCAAGGTGCTGAAAGACGCCGTTCTGAAGTAGCTTTCTCTCCCGCAAGGGAGCGCCTCAAAATTGCAAACCCCCGGCCCTGCCTCTCGCAGGCCACCGGGGGTTTCTCTTTAATACCTCGTCAGTGTCCGAATTCACATCGCACGCAGAATTTTAAATAGTTGTCATCCCGAGCGAAGCGAGGGATCTGCTTTTCCCTGCTGCTAAGCACGAACAGATTTGTCATTCCGAACGGAGTCCGCGGAGTGAGGATTTTCGCCGCGGGTCGCTCCTCGCGCACTCCCTACAGCGTCTTCACGTACGCGATCACATCCTTGATCTGTCCGGGTTCCAGCGTCTCCTTGAAGGGCGGCATCAACTGGTCTCCGTTCTCGATCCACGTCTTCAAACTTTCGTCCGTGATTTTCGCGCCATTCACGCTGAACGTTCCACGCTTCGCCAGCCCCTTCAATCCTGGCCCGATTTTCTTCTGGTCGCTGTTATCGTAGTGGCACACCGCGCATTTCTGCTGGAACACCGATTTTCCCCGCGCCACTGCCGCCGCGTTCCCGCTCGCGCCTCCACTTTTTTTTCCGGAATCCTGCGCCATCAGCGCTCCTGCCGCCAGCACTGCCGCGCATCCTGCGATCAACATACTATTCCGCATTATCCGATTCACTGTTCCCCCTCGCTTCCTCATGAAACCGCGCCTCCATCTTCTCTTTTCTTGCAAGCAATTTCCACTCGCTCCCCGTCAAAAGGTACAGGTTCCCGCCATGCACACCTGGAACTTTCGTACCTTTGACCCACTCACTCTTTCCCCTCACAATGGCTCCATGAATCAGGAGACCCTGACTCGCGCCTGGGAAGTCCTGCAAGACGCTTATCAAGCACAAATGGAAGGCGATTACGATCGCGCCGTCGAGCTTTACCAGTCCTCGCTCGATCTTCATCCCACCGCCGAAGCTCACACCTTTCTCGGCTGGACCTATCATTATCAGGGCAAGCTTCTCGATGCCATCGCCGAATGCAAACGCGCCATTTCACTCGATCCCGACTTTGGCAATCCTTACAACGACATTGGCGCTTACATGATCGAGCTTGGCCAGTTCGATGAAGCCATTCCCTGGTTGCAGCAAGCCGTCGAAGCTCCTCGCTACGAACCGCGCCACTTTCCGCACTACAATCTCGGCCGCGCGTATCTTGGTAAGGAAATGTACGGCCAGGCCATCCGCTGCTTCCAGGAAGCCCTCAACGTCGAGCCCGAATACACCCTGGCCCGCCAAGCCTTAGCCTCCCTCCGCCGCCTCGTCAATTAGTGTAGCGGCACGATACATCGTGCCCATCTTGGGTTTCGCATTTGCTTTTGTAGGGACGGCCTTCCGAGGCCGTCCGCCAACCCAACGCAACCCAAACCGTTCGCCGCCGCACGGTTCTTTTTCTTCCATGTAGTGCTGACTTTTATGTCAGCCAATGTCATCCAGCTCCGACATCGACACTCCTCTGCTCCTCCAACGAATTTTCTCCTACGCCGCCTTCTCCGCCGGCCTCACAATCCGATCGTAAATCCACAACATCATCGTCGTCGCCAATCCCACAATCACAATCGCGTACCACGCATACTGCGGCTTCCCCATTTCTTCCCCAAAATAGTGCAGCATCTTCCCGCCAAACCATCCGCCAATCAACGACCCAATCCCCAGCGGCAAAAACGCGAATCCCATGTACGTTCCCTGCTGCCCCGGCGGCGCCAGCTTCGAAATATATTCGTAATACCTCGGCTGCTGAATGATCTCGCCGGTTGCCAGCACCGCAATCGCGGCCACCGCTCCCCACATCGACGGCCTCCACGCCAGCACCAGCCAGCTCACACTCGTCACCAGCGTCCCCAGAACAATCGCGCTGAACGCCGCCATTTTCCGCAGCATATGATTCACCACGATGGTGCACGAAATCACCAGAATGCTGTCCGTCACCAGCACCAGCTCCACGTCGATATCTTTATTTACGTACTCGTGCAGGTACACCGGCATTAGAATCCACTGCTGCCAGAACACGATCCAGTAGCCCGTGAAAATCAGCAGAAAGATCATGAACTTCGGATTGCGCATCACCGTCACAAAATTCCGCAGCGTCTCCCCTACACTCGGCTTCGGCACATCGTCGCTGCGCTTCGGTTCGCGGAACATCGTCACCACCAGAAAAAACATCACGAACACCACTGCCGCCGCGATGTAAAAAATCTTTCCCGTTCCCAGGTGCCGCCTCGCCAGCGACGCTGCCAGCGGCCCTGCCGCCCCTCCAATATTCACCATCGTGTAGTAAATCGAGTATCCCAGCGTCCTCACGTTTTCTTTCGACGCCCGCGCCGTCGTCCCCACCACGCTCGGCTTCACCAGCGATATCCCCAGCGCCGGCAAAATCAATATGCAGCCCACAAACAATTCCAGCGGCACCGCGTTCCGCACCGGAGCCAGCCACGGCGCTCCAATCGACGCCAGCAGAAAATACGCCGCCGTCAAAATCAGGTACGCCAACGAAAGCGCTCGCCGGAATCCCAGCTTGTCCGCCACCGCTCCGCCAAAAATCGCCAGAAACCACACCATCCCGCCAAAAATTCCTGTCAGCGTTCCGGTTTGTTGTGTAGGAAAGTTCAGTGTCTCGCGCAGATAATTCGCCAGCGATGCGAACGACCCGTAATACGCCAGCCGCTCAAAAATCTCGCTGACGTTCGCCACCCAGAACGACCGCTCGAATCCGCTCTTCACTTCCTCGATCCGTTGCCCCAGGCTCATCCGTCCTCCGCCCCGCCGCACGCCGCACATCATATCAACATTTCCCCCAGCCACACCTCAGCCAACGCCAACTGTGTCGGTGCCCCGGGTGCCCCTCGATAAGAGCGAAGGCGTTGTCAAGGCACAAAACTCCGGTGCAGTGTTTTTCTCACCGCTTGCCGTCCAGAGTTGGTGGAGAACCGAAGCTCTGTAACTCTCACGGTGAATCAGCTTGCTGCGGATCGCTCCGCCAACCATCGATACGACCTAACCATCGGCCATGATTCTTCTATCCGAATCCCGGCATACACCGGGACGAGAGCGCCCAATCAACACTGCGGTCTAGCTTGCGCTGACCAGGGGCACCCGCGAGCTGCTCTCGACGCGAGCGATCTCTGGATAGGCTGTATTCGTTCTTAGCATCCAGTAGAGTCGCACGGCCAATTTCCTGGCCGCCGCCACTTTGGCCACTCCTCGCGGCTTTCTGTGGCAGCGGTGTAAATACTCGTTGCGAAATCCTGCGTCATACCGCACCACGCACTGCGCCGCTTCCACCAGCAGCATGCGCATGAAGCGGTTGCCCTGCTTGCTGATCGACCCGAACCGCTGATGCCCGCCCGAACTGTACTCCCGCGGGATCAGCCCCAGATAACTGGCCACCTGCTTGCCGCGTGGAAAGCGCGAGACGTCGCCCATGGTCAGCACAAAGGCCATCGAGGTGATCGGCCCCACGCCGGGCTGGGTCATCAGCAAGCGTGCTCGTTCATTTTCTTCGGCGACGTTCTTCACCGCTTCGTCCAGCGCAGCGATCTGCTCGTTCAACATGCCTCTTAACTTAAACAGGTCTTCTCGCCGCCGGCTGGCCCACGGCGCGAGCGGCAACTCGCAGAGCACTTTCTCTCCTGCGGCGCTCCACAACCTCCGCCCTTTGGTGATGCCTTTGTTCATCGCCAGGTGTTGCAACTCGTTCTTCACCTGCACGCGCATGCGCACCAGCTTGTAGCGATGTAGCAACAACTGCCGCAGATCCTTCTCTTCGCTGGAAGGCATCCAGATCCGCGGAAACCGATTTTCCACCAGTAACTGCAACAACAGTCGCGCGTCCCGCGGGTCGTGCTTCTGCTGCCGTGGATCGCACGCGCGAATTTTCGCCGCATCGCCAACCCACACTTCGTGTCCCAACTTGCCGAGTAGTTCCAAGAACCACTGGCAGTTGCCAGTGGCCTCGATGCCCACACGCACCGGGACCGCCAGACGCCGGTAAAACTTCTCGGCATCTCCCGACGCGTGCAGCAACCTTTGGTTGTCCGTCTCTCCACTGGCCATGTTCAACCAACAAACCTGTTGCCAACTGGGGTGAAAATCACATCCAATAAGAATCATCGAAGGCTCCTTCCTACCGATAGCTTCGGTTCTCCAAACAGAAGCATACGGCACCGAATGGAGCCTTCGCTCTTATGCAATCAATACGCCGATTTTGCGTGTGGGATTCTCGAGTCTGCGTATGATTCCTCGTGTTCACCTGCAGCGGCGGCTTTACACCGCCATTTAGAAGTCTCACCTGTAGCGGCCGCCTTCTGAGGCGGGCCCTCTTCGCTCATTTTGTAGTGGCCAGTCTTTAGACTGGTTTCTTACTTTTCGTTTTGAAGGATCGCCTTTCAAGGTGGGCGCTTTGCTTTTTAGGGGGTCGGAGCTTTAGCTCCGACATACAGCTCTGCTCAGGTTTGGGCTTCAGCCCCTGAGGACTCCGTTCTTCCTCCGGTAGGGGCACGATACATCGCGCCCTCTTGGGTTTCTCCTATTCCGATGTTGTCATCCGACCGCAGCGACCCGGCATTTTCTTTCGCGCCGTCTTTTGGCGCACCGGGTCGCGCAGTGGAGGGATCGCGGCAACCAAGTCGCGCTTCTCCCACCTTTCTCCGAAACTGACAACTGATCACTGATAACTGCTTCGCCCCGCTTGACACCCGTACCCACCTGATCAACGATCCAGATCGATCAACCTCCCGCCGCCCGCCACTCCTCCCGCCACACAACCGGCGCAACTCAACCAAAACAGGGCCTAACCCGCATTAGAATCAACACTTCCGAGAAGTGCCCCGCTATCTGTCTTTAGAATCAACACTTACGAAAAAAGGGGGGGGTAGCCACAGCGCAGCCCACATACTTCCCGTTCGCTCATCGCCAAGCGAAGCAACAAATCCTCAACAAGATCGCCAGCAATAAAAAAGTGGCGACCTGCGCTTCCAGCTCGCTCGGTCGCCACTCTTCTTCATCAGATCGGCCCTGTGACCGTTTACGTGTTCTGCGGCGCTACTCGCACGCACAGATTCTGTCCACCGTCCATCGGCTGATAATCCACCGTCACCACTGTCCCCGCTTTTACTTGTCCCGCCACTTGCGTGTTCTTATCCACCAAAAACTGCATGGTCTGTTTCGCTCCCCCATTGTCCACTTCCACCGCGAACGATTTTCCCTGGTCGCCGATGGTCGTCACTTTCCCGGTGATTGTTTTTGGTGCTGCTTTCGTTTGGCCCTGCTGCGCCGTTTGCGCTGCCGCACTGCTCGTGATCACTGGCGCGCCTACCAGCAACAGACTGCCCAGCGACGCCGACAGTAGAATTTTCCGGTTCATTACTCGTTCCTCCTGAAGGATTGGCCGGTCCGCTGCTAACAGCAGGATTGCTTCCACTTCAGGAGTCGATTTTCCCCCGCCAGTTTACTCCCGCAGCATTCAACTACTTACCTCCACTCGCCTCCATTCCTCGCCTCCCAATCCTCCTCAATCCCGCGCACATTTTCCCCTCCCCCTGTCATTCTTTCTCTCCACCACCACCCCGGGTCCCCAATGTCGGCCCGCCGACATTTTGCAGTGTGAGACCTATTGTCATGTCTCTTAAGTTCCCGGTATTTTTCTTCAGGAGGCCGGGGCTTCAGCCCCGGCGTAAAGTCCGTCCTATGAATTGGGCTTTAGCCCCTGAAGATTCCGCATCTCGAATCGTAAATCCAGCACCACCGCGTCGCCCTGCGTTTCACGAATCACGAGTCACAACTCACGTCATTTCGGCTTTCGATTTTCGTCTGTCTTATATTTCGGCAAGCTGTAACTTCGGGAATGACAATCGATACGTTCCTGCATCCAGCGTCAGCAACCTGTATCCGTTCACCAGCGCATGCGCCCCAATCAGAAAATCCGCCACGATTCGCCGCGGCGCAAATCCCGCCTGCTTCTTTCTTCGCACTCCATAATTCTGATATGCGCGCCCCGCCGTCCGCCAGACTGACTCAGCCAGATTCCACTCGACCTCGATTCCCGTCTCATCGCAGAATGTGTCCAGAAATGCTTCCGTGCGAGCCGGCGCTGCCAACAGTTCTGCGTATACCACACCAGAAATCAACAGGCTTCCGCTCTCGGCTGCCTCGTCCAGAGCTTTCCGTGCTAGCACATGCAGCGAATCACCTGAGTCCCAAAGAGCCACCAGAACATTGGTGTCAATCGCCGTCGTCATGGCTTAGCTATTCACCCCGCAACTCTCGCATCCATTTCTGTATTCCTTTTCTCCCTTTACCGATCCCTGGATTTCCGATCCCCTGATACTTTTTGAACGGGCTCTCTTTTCGGACCGCCGTCACTCTTACTCCATTTCCATCCTCTTCAAATAGCAAGCGGTCGCCCGCGCGCACTCCTAGCCGCCGCCGGATTTCCCGAGGCACCGTAACCTGTCCCTTGCTCGTCATTTTGGCTTGTTTCTTCATAGTAGCCACCCAATTCCTTACTTTAGCACACAACTCCTTACTTTTCAGAACAGCCTGTCGGCGCGCCGACATTTTGCAGGCGACAGCTAGCTCTCGTTTTTACGGTGTAACCATCATCTCGAATCGGAGATCAAGCACCATCGGCCTGCCCTCCACGAGTCACGAATCACAACTCACGAGTCACAACTCACGTCACTTCGGCTTGGCCGCTTCCTGCTTCAGTCGTTCTTCCGTCCACGGTGGAACAATCCCAACCTGCCGCGCATACGCGATCGATTGCCCCAGATGTTCTCCATAGTGTCCGGTGATGAAAATAAATGCGCCGCGCACAGTAGATTGCCGGTTTCCGGGCAACTTCATCGGCTTCTCCAGGTCAGAATCCTTGATCGCCAGAATCGCCGCGCGCATGTGCGCGAACGAATCCTTCAGCTCCTGCACAATTTTGGCTTTATCACCGGCAGTAGCCACGATGGCCTTGGGATCAACTCCCGCTGGAAAATCGGTTCCCAGCATTTTCGCGAAGCCGTAATTGGCGGACACCACGTGCGCGTACACTTCGCCAATCGAGCGCACACCTTCCGCTGGCCTCCACGCATATTTGTCCGCCGGAATCGCATCGGCAAGCCGCGTAAACCTCTGCTCGTAGTAACCAACTTCGTCCAGAAATTCTCCGCGCGGCCCAGGAACCGACATCGTCGCGGCCGCAGCGGGTTTATCCTGCGCCGCAGACATCGCAGCAATCCCACAGAAAACAGCAACCAGCATCAACACTTTGCCAGTGAATCGGCGCATCGCAATCCTCCTGCATCTAGTCTCTCGGAAGAGGTCAGCATTCTACACCCGAACGCCGCGCAGTAATCCGCGTGATCCTTCCGCTATCAACAGATACGAGACAAGCCAATCAGAAATCACGAAACTTGGTGTAAGATTCTGCACAAATGGAAGGGTGAATTTACCCGCCCACTTTAACCACTGTCCCAAACCGCGCCATCCGTACCAGGCCCGGATGGTTAGGCTTCACGCGGATTTGTGCGTCGATTACTGTGCGCCGAAATATTTGGATGTGAACACCAGCGACGCGGGCAAATGTTCGGCGAAGTACGTCACATCGTGTCGCCCCGCATACAAGTGGTATTCGTGTGTGATGTGCCGCGCGGTCAGGATTTTGTCTAACGCCTGCGCGCCCGCATCAAATCCGTAGTCGTCACGGTCGCCGCAATCAAAATAAATGTGCAACCCCGAAAGATTGGCTGTCCGCGCCAGCGTCAGCGGACTGTTCTGCTCCCAAAACGCCAGATCAGGTGGCGCACCGAATACGCCGCCGAGCACTCGAGCCCGCGGCGAGTCCGGCGCGTTGCCAAGAAACGCCGGCAATTTCTCGATCAAAGCCGCGCTGTGCGCGCTGACAGATACAAACAATTGCGGATGCTTGAACGCCATGTGCAGCGCGCCATATCCGCCCATCGACACCCCCGAAATCGCGCGATTGCTGCGCCCGGCCGCGGCCCGGTAACGTTTCTCAATCGACGGAAAGAATTCCTGCAACAAAAAATCCTCGTAGCGATTCTTTCCATCCTTTGAATTGATGTAGAAACCCGCGCCACCGTCTGGCGTCGCAATCAGAAACTCTTTCAACTCCCCTTTTTCCTGCATGTCTTCCACCAGGTTCCACAATCCCGAATGCACAAAAAACTGTTCGTTGTCGCCTAGCCCGTGAAACGAATACAGAATCGGGAAATGTTTCGTTTTGTCTGCGTCAAACGACGCGGGAAGAACGATGCAATACTTGACGCTGCGTTCTAGAATCTTGCTCTGCAGCGCATTGCATTCCACGCGTCCCATTGCCGCATGCGACGACGCAGGAAGCGTCAGCAGCGTCGCGAATGCGAGCCAGGCAACAACTCTACTCATAACGCAGCGCGTCAACCGGATTGAGTTTTGCCGCACGAGAAGCAGGATAAAGTCCAGCCGCCAGGCTGACAAGCACGCCAAACACCAACGCCGCAAGGATCAGCCACCACGTAACAGAAGATAGTTCGATCGGATTCAGATTCTGCCGCTTCAAATAGAGATTTGTTCCAATCGTAATCGCTCGCCCCAGCAACCAGCCGAACAACACCCCGAAAATCCCTCCGAAGAATCCCATCACTCCGGCTTCCACAAAAAACAGCTTCTTCACATCGGAATCCGTTGCGCCCAGCGCCTTCAGCACGCCGATTTCGCGACGCCGCTCCAGGATCGCCATCACCAGCGTGTTCACAATTCCCAACGTGGAAACCGCCAGCGCCAGGCTGCCAAAAATTCCCAGCAGCGAATCGAACACCGAGAAAAATGTGCGCAAGGATTTGGACGCATCCAGCAACGAGAACGCCGCAAATCCCATGTCCTTGATGGACGTCTCGATGGCCTCAACCTGCGAGGGAGACTTCGCGCGCACGGACAGCGAAGGATACGTGGTTTTGTTAGCTGCGCTGTCGCGCACGATGTCGCGTAGGTCGTTCACTTGCGCCGCGCGCAACGTTGCTGCGGTTTGCAACGGCATCAGCAAGCGGGCATTTCCGTAACCGCCGTAACCTTGCGCAGGCTCGGTCTCTACAATGCCCACAATCTTCAGCCGCAGCTCTTTGGGCACAACCGAAAATCCTCCGCCTGATCCATCCGAGCTTGCGCCGCCGGAACTGTCTGCGGGAAGCGCTTGCCGTTCAGCGTAGCGCAGCACCAGGTCTTGTCCCACCAGCGAAGCCGGTTTGTCCGACAGATCCTTCGCGAATTCGATTTGTAGAATCGCTTCATTCGCCGTTGACGACGAGAAGAAGCTGCCGGTCATGCCATCAAATGAACCGGAATTCCGCGACGAATCGGGCATGCCGGCAACGACGGTGGCGAATGGCTTGTCGTTGTAGCGCACTTCCGTAAAAAACCTCACTTGCGGATAAACCTCGACAACGTTGACAAGCTTCTCGATTTCCTTGCGTGCATCGTCATCCAGAACGCGCGGAGGCTTGTCTGATTGCGGTTCCCGCTGCGGACGTCCCATGCCGCGAAAATTGTTTTTGGGAGTAACGATAATCGTGTCGAACAAACCGCTTTGCGACAGGCGTTTCGAAGCCAGTTGCTGCAAGCCAACGCCCAGTGAAAGCATGGCAACAAGCGAAGCGACGCCGACCGCGACGCCCAACGTCGTGAGAGTGTTGCGCAGAATGGACTCGCGAAGATTGCGCAGCGCCAGGTCAGTAAGGTCGCGAGGCTTCATCAGGACAGGCCTTTCATCGACGACGCCGTCGACAGCAGCTTGCCGTCGCCCATCGTCGCCAACCGGTCGGCAAAGCGCTCGGCGAGCGGGCGTTCGTGCGTAACCATCACGATGGTCATGCCAAGTTGCTGCTGCAAATCGCGCAGCAGCGCCAGAATCGATTCGCCCGTTGCGGAGTCCAGATTACCGGTCGGCTCATCCGCGAGAAGAATTTTGGGGCGATTCACAAGCGCTCGCGCGACGGCCACGCGTTGCTGCTCTCCGCCGGAAAGTTCCGTGGGGCGATGACCCAGGCGATGCGTCAGCCGCACGCGCTCCAAAGCCTCGCGAACGCGGCCGGCTCGCTCGGCACGCTCCACTTCCGCGAGTCGAAGCGGTAGCTCGATGTTTTCTTCCAGCGTCATGCGCGGAAGAAGGTTAAACGATTGGAAGACCATGCCAATGGTGTTGCGGCGATACCGCGCCAGTTCGAGGGGAGAAAGTTCGGCCAGGTTTTGGCCGCGGGCAAGAATCGAACCGGAAGTAACGCGATCCAGTCCTGCAATGAGATTCAATAGCGTGGATTTGCCTGAGCCGGACGAGCCAAGCAGCGCGAGGAATTCGCCTTCCGCGATCGAGAACGAAACGTCGTCGACTGCGCGGACGCTGCTTTCTCCCATAGTGTAGTAGCGGGAAACATGTTCCAGGTGGATGGCGGAGTCAGCCTTAGGCATAGTGGCAGCGATCAAATGGCGCAGTAATGATACGTCGAAACGGAGACAAAAATTTCAGTAGAGTTGCGGTGTAAACTCCAACGAACGAAAAAGGGCATAGAATGCGGGTGGCTTAGTACGTTGAAGCAGGCAAAGGAGGGAAGCAGGCAATGCTGGAAGGGAAAAGCGCAAAGGAGTGGATCGATTCATATGTCGACGCCAAGCCAGCGGAACTGAGAGATGTGGCGGAGAAATTGCGCAAGCTGGTGAAGAAGACGGTGAAGTGCACGAAGGAGTCCGTGAATCCGTGGAAGATTCCGACCTTCGAGTCCAATGGGCCACTGTGCTTTCTTACGGTTGGGAAATATCATGTGACGTTTGGCTTTTTGCGCGGAACGTCGCTGCCCGATCCGGCGGGGCTGCTGGAAGGTACGGGGAAAAATCTGCGGCATGTGAAGTTGCGTACCGCGGAGGATGTGAGCAGTCCTGCGCTGAAGGAATTGATCGCGGCGGCGGCGCGGCTAAATAAGAAGGAGCCGATGGAATCGATGAAGGCGAAGAAGCGCCCGAAGTAGACTGTGCCCGAAGTGATCGGATATCAGGGACCAGCGATCAGGGATCAAGAGACAGAGCTCGCAAGTATAACGCTGGTAAGTTTCGTTTGCGAAGGAGAGCGATGAAGCGAATTGCTGCGGTGTTGAGCGGTTTGTTGGCGGGCGGAGCCGCCTGGGCGCAAAAGCCGCCGCTGTTGCCGGAGAAAGATGTGTCGGCGATTGCCCAGGAAATCAGCGGCGAAACGGCCAAGCGGAACCTGGAGGGCATTGCGCGGTTTCACCGGCAGCGCGGTTCGCAGGGATTTCATGCCGCGGCGGAGTTGGTGGCGGAGCGGTTGCGCGCGTATGGATTGAGCAACGTAGCAATTTTGGAATTTCCCGTGGATGGAAAGATTTTCTATGGCACGCAAAGGTCGCGGCCAGCGTGGGATGCGGAGTTTGCGGAATTATGGGAGACGAAAGATAGCGGCACAGTGAAGTTGGCAAGCTTTGAGGCTGAGCCGGTAGTGTTGGCGGAAGACAGCGAGTCGGCCAATGTGACCGCGGATCTGGTGGACGTCGGAGCAGGAACGCAGGAGAGCGATTACGCGGGGAAGGATGTGAAAGGGAAAATCGCGCTGGTGAGTGCGCAACCGGGCGCGGTGCAGGATTTGGCGGTGGGAAAATTCGGTGTGGCGGGAATTGTCAGTTACGCGCAGAACCAGAAGACGGCGTGGTCGGGCGAAAACCAGGACGCCATTCGCTGGGGGCATCTGGAAACGTTTTCAGCGAACAAAACATTTGCGTTTATGGTGTCGTTGAAAACGGCGCGCGAATTCAAGGAACGTCTGGCGAAGGGAGAGAAAGTCACGCTGCACGCGGTGGTGAAGGCAGGGCAGCATCCCGGCAACTATGAAGTTGTGACCGCAACGATTCCCGGTGCGGATGCGAAGCTGAAAGACGAGGAAATTGTGATTTTCGTGCCACCTGGATCACCAGCGCCCAGGGGCGAACGACAACGCGAGCGGCTGCGCCACGATCCTGGAAGTAGCGCGCACGCTGCAGAAACTGATCGCTGAAGGAAAGCTGGCGCGGCCGGCTCGGACCGTGCGTTTTGTGTTTCCACCAGAAATTGAAGGAACCATGGCACTGCTGAACGGCAAACCGGAAATTGCCAAGCGCATTAAAGCGGTGATTCACATGGACATGGTGGGCGGCGGTCCGGAGACAAAGGCAGTGTTCCACGTGACACGCGGGCCGATGAGCCTGCCCAGTTTCGTGCAAGACGTGGCATGGGCGTTTGCGGACTGGGTGAATGAGGAATCCTACGAATATGCGGCCACGGGAAAAGCGGCGTACCCGCTGGTGTCGCCGGAAGGTGGCAAGGAGCCGCTGCGGGCAGAGTATTCCGCTTACAGCATGGGCAGCGACCACGATGTGTACCAGGATTCGTCGTTCGGCATACCGGCGATCTATCTGAACGATTGGCCGGACCGCTACATCCACACGAATTTGGATACTGCGGCAAATATCGATCCCACAAAACTGAAACGCGCAGGCTTCATCGGCGCCGCCAGCGGTTATTTTCTCGCGCAGATGACGAAGGAAGCGTCTGTCCGGCGATCCTGCGGTCTGACTGATCTGAACTCGCTGCGGATCGTAAGAGATTGCACAGAACCTCTTACGAAATGTGGTCTCGGTGAGTGACTCGACGGAGGTGAGATGACGGGGATCGGAAGGCACTCTGATTGGCCCCGGTTAAGTCGGTACGAATTTGTGGGTGTCCCGTACAACCATGGCACCTCCACGCTGGCGGACGAGCCAGAATCTCGATCGCAATTCTGCGAGGAATGTCCGCAAGGACGCTCAACGATGGAGGGGAGTCCGCGCGGGTTTACCAGCGAAAGTCGAATCCAACAGGACCGTTGGTGGTGTTTGGGTACGACTACTTCGACGTGGAGTGGGGGAAGCGGGGACACACGACGAAGCCGAAACTGCTGGAGTACGAAGGCTTGTGGGGCGGCGGAGAAGAGTACGCGTACGAGGTACTGAATTTTGTGGATGGTAAGAGAAATGTCCAGGAGATTGCAGATGCAGTGTCGGCAGAGTACGGTCCAGCGCCTGTGCAGCTGGTTGAGGAGTATTTGAAAGCGCTGCAGGAAATCGGCGTGGTGGAAGAAGCGAAGTAGGCCGGTGTCATGCGAGTTACGCAGCACTGTTGTAATCCCATCGTGAAGCGCGCGGTGTGTTAGCATGGAAATCTGCAATCAGAAAGGGCCTGCCTGAGGAGCCTGCCTAAATGTCTGCAACCATGAAGGCGTTGCGCAAGACAAATGCGGCCAAGGGATTGGAAATTCAAGAGGTGCCGGTGCCGTCGATGGGCGCGCTGGACGTGCTGGTACGCGTGTCGGCGACGTCGATTTGCGGGACGGACCTGCACATTTATGGATGGGATCGCTGGTCGCAGGGGCGCATCAAGCCGCCGGTAACTTTGGGGCACGAATTTTGCGGCATCGTAGAGCGCGTTGGCGAAGACGTGAGCGCGGTGAAGCCCGGCGATTTTGTGAGCGCGGAGATGCACGTGAATTGCGGGCACTGCCACCAGTGCCGGCTGGGCGAAGCGCATATCTGCCAGAACCTGAGGATCATCGGCATCGATCTGGACGGCGCATTCGCAGAGTTCGTGAAAATTCCCGCGACGAATATCTGGAAACTGGATGAAGCCATTCCCGAGCACTATGCGGCGATTCTGGATCCGCTGGGGAATGCCGTGCACACGGTGCTGGCGGGAGCAATTGCGGGGCAAACGGTTTTGGTAACGGGATGCGGGCCGATCGGATTGATGTCGATCGCCGTGGCGAAGGCTTGCGGCAGTTCCACCGTGTTTGCGACAGAAACGAACGAGCACCGGCGCTTGATGGCCGAAGAGATGGGCGCCGATCACGTGATCAATCCGCTCTCAGAAAATCCCGTGAAAAAGATTCTGGATGCGACGGGCGGCACGGGCGTCGATGTGCTGCTGGAAATGAGCGGGCAACCGGCCGCAATTCAGCAAGGGTTCAAGGCGTTGCGCGCGGGAGGGCGAGCGTCGCTATTGGGAATTCCGACGGAAAACGTTCCGCTGGACCTGGTGCAGGATGTGATTTTCAAAGGCGCGACCGTTCAGGGGATTTACGGGCGGCGGATGTACGGGACGTGGGTGCAAATGACCGCGTTGCTGAAGGCCGGGCGCGTGAACCTGGAGCCCTTGTTTGGCGAGCGCATGGTGCTGGACGATTTTGAGGCGGCATTCGCGAAACTGAACAGCGGATTGGCGGGCAAAATTCTGATGTACCCGAATGGCATGAAGAAGTAGCGAGGGAACTCACCACAGAGAAGACCGAGCGCAGAGTTTGGAGAAGGACGAAATGAACGAATCCGGGACAGAAAAGACGAAACAAGATCCGCTGCAGTATGTCAGCGAGACGCTGCAGGATTTGCGCAACAAGGGAGTTGCGCCGAAACTGCGCGTGCTGGAAGGCGAGCAGAAGCCGGTGTGCATGTTCGACGGGCGCGAAGTGATCAATCTGGCGTCGAACAATTATCTGGGGCTGACGTCGCACAAAGCGTTGCGCAAAGCGGCGATCGAAGCGGTGCGAAAACTGGGCGTGGGCGCGGGAGCGGTGCGCACCATCGCGGGCACCATGAAACTGCACATGGATCTGGAAGAGCAGATCGCGAAATTCAAGCACACAGAAGCTTGCGTGGTGTTTCAGTCAGGATTCACGGCGAACGCGGGAACGGTGTCGGCAGTATTGGGCAAAGACGACATGATCATTTCCGACGAGCTGAATCACGCGTCGATTATCGATGGAGCGCGGCTGTCGAAAGCGACCATCAAGGTGTTCAAGCACAAGGACGTGGCGGATTGCGAACGGATTTTGCAGGAGAACGTGGCGTTTCCGGGCAAAAAGCTGATTATCAGCGATGGTGTTTTTTCGATGGATGGGGATATCGCTCCGCTGCCGGCTTTGTGCGACCTGGCGGAAACATATGGCTGCATCATGATGGTGGACGACGCACACTCCAGCGGCGTGTTGGGGCGCAGCGGTCGCGGAACCGTGGATCATTTCGATTGCCACGGCCGCGTACACATCCAGGTAGGAACGCTAAGCAAAGCGATCGGGTCGATGGGCGGCTATGTTTGTGGATCGCGCGACCTGATCGATTTTCTATATTTGCGAGCGCGGCCGTTTTTGTTTTCCACGTCGCATCCGCCCGCCACGGCAGCGGCTTGCCAGGCAGCGTTCACGTTGCTGGATTCTGCCGAGGGCGAAAAACTGGTCAAGAAGCTCTGGGCTAACACGAAATTCTTCAAACGAGAATTGAAGAAGCGCGGGTTTCAGTTCAAGGCCAGCGAGACGCCAATCATCCCGATTCATGTGGGCGACGCGGCGAAGGCGTTTGAGTTTTCGCGGAAATTGTTTGATGCCGGTGTATTCGCGCCGGCAGTTGGCTATCCCACAGTTGCGGAAGGCAAGGCGCGCTTGCGGGCGATTGTCAGCGCGGCGCACAAGCGCGAGCATCTGCTGAAGGCGGCGGACATTCTGGCGGAAGTGGCGAAGCCGCTGGGAATCGTGTAACGGAACTTCACTTCGTCGCCTAGAACCATCCGCTTCTTGTGTAAATTCTTCTGTTCGCTAGTGTTTTTGTCGGTCCGAGAACCTGCCTTGCACCTTGGCTAAACAATTGAAGATACAGAGGAGCACTGTTGGCATGGCTTTTGCCATCTAACTAGTGGGCCCTCATTGCCCTTCTGTCTGGAAGGGTTTGCTCCAGCCAAATCATCGAGGGCTGTTGGAGGTTTTAGAATGAAACGCACCGGATTCATAATTTTAGGAACGCTAGTTTTTGCCGGCTCTGCGGTATGTCAGACGCAGCAGCCAGCGCAGGCTGGAACGCAGGCGGCTAGTTCAGCTATGGCGGTGCCGTCGGCTTCGGCGGAAAATCCAAAGCTGAATGCTTCACTGGCAGATGGTTCACCGATCGTCGCCGAACTGAGTTCATCGGTCGATTCCAAGAAAACGAAGCAGGGCGACGCGGTGACAGCACGCACGACAGCAGACATTCGCGCCGGCGGAAAAACCATTCTGCCGAGAGGGACGAAGCTAGTGGGGCACGTAACCGAGTCTGCGGCGCGCGCAAAAGGTGGCGCCGATTCTTCTTTGGGTATTGCGTTCGACAAAGCGATCCTGAAGGGCGGTGAGGAACTGCCTTTGAACGTCGCGATTGTCGCGGTGGCTCCGCCGCAATCGGCGTTCGCGGGACAAAATATAAACAACGACGGCGGTACGCCGATCGCCTCGCCCGGTACGCCTTCCAACATGGGCCGGCCTGGTTCCATGGGCGCGATGGGAGGAACGCCGCCCGCAACATCCAGCAGTCCCACGGGTCCGCCGGTAGATAACACGGTCGCGACGAACGGGGCCGCGCCAGAAAAAGGTCTGGACGCGAATGGACGACTGACACCTGACAGCCGCGGCATATACGGGACAAAGGATGCGACTCTGCGTCCGACGACGACGAATCCTGCCGAAGGCTCGGTGATCACATCGAGCGGAAAAAAAGTGCATCTGGACAGCGACACGCAACTGTTGCTGGTGACGCAAGGTCGCGGCGGAGCAGCAGCGGCGCCGAAATCGTAGTTCGTTTGCATAACGGTTGAGCACAGGGCGCGCGCGAGTGCGCCCTTTTGTTTTGTTGATTCGATAACTGCGGCTCGCGCTTGCTATACTCGCCGGGATGCCTGCCGAACAAAAGAAACTCTTCCTGATTGATGCGATGGCGCATATCTACCGGGCGTTTTACGCGCCCATGGTGCGGATGAATGCGCCCAGCGGAATGCCCACGAAAGTGCCGTTTTTGTTTTTGAACATCGTGCGGCGGATTCTGAAGGACTACAAGCCGGAATACGTGGCGATCGTGTTCGATACCCGGAAGCCAACGTTCCGCGACAAATTGTTTGAAAAGTACAAGGCGCAGCGGCCGCCCATGCCCGACGAAATGAGCATCCAGTTGCCGTACGTGCGGCGGCTGATGGAAGCGATGAATCTGCCGATTCTGGAACTGGACGGCTACGAAGCCGACGACGTGATCGGCACCATGGCGAAACTGGGGAAAGCGAAGAACCTGGACGTGCTGGTGGTGTCAAACGACAAGGACATGATGCAGTTGGTCAACGCAGGCGTAAAGATTTTGCGCACGGGCACAGGCGGAGCGAAAGCGGACACAATCGTTGACGCAAAGAAGGTGGAAGAAATTCTGGGAGTGACGCCGGACAAAGTGATCGACTTGATGGCGCTGCTGGGCGACACCGTTGACAATATTCCCGGCGCAAAAGGAATCGGGGAAAAAGGCGCGACTGAGTTGATCCAGAAATACGGCAGCGTGGAAAGCGCTCTGGAGCATGCCGTGGAAGTGCCCAATAAACGTTACCGCGAAGCGCTGCAGCAGCAGGTGGAGCAAGTGAAGCTGAGCAAGCAGCTTGCGGCCATTGAAATGGACGTGCCATTGGAGCTGGACACGGAGAAACTGAAGGCGCGCGAACCGGATGTTGCGGCGCTGTCGGCGCTGTATCGCGAGCTGGGCTTTAACTCGTTGCTGAAAGAACTGCTGGCGACTGGGGCCGCGCCGCAACAAAGCGGAAGCGCCGCGGCAACTTTGGGCGCTGCTGCTGCGGACAGCGCGACGGTGCAGACACCGAAAGATTATGCGCAGCTGGCGAATGCCGAAGAATTCCGCGCTTATCTGAAAAACCTGGCGGCAAAAGATTCCCTGGCGATTTGGCTGAACCTGGAAGCGGGAGAACGCGGCACCGAGGGATTTGGGACACGGGTGGCGTCGATTGAAGTGTCGTCCAAGGTGGGCGAAGGCCGGGCGGTGTGGGCGGACGAAAAAGGCGAGGCGCTGAAAGCGCTGGAGCCGGTGTTGCGCGACGCCAAGCGACGGAAGATCGTGCACGACCCCAAGCTGTTCCAGTTGCTGGCGGGCCAAACAGAAAACATCGAGCACGCCACGCAGTTTTATTCGTATTTGTTGCGGCCCACGACCGCAAACCACAATTTTGTCGATGTAATTTTCCGGCAATTCAATGTGCCGATGGGTGGTGGGCCGGGAGAGCGGGCGGATTACCTGCAACGGCTGGCGCCGGCTTTGCGCGAGCAGATGGAAGCGCAGGATTTGCTGGGCGTATACGAAAAGATCGAGTTGCCGCTGGCCGGAGTGCTGGCGGAAATGGAGCGAGTGGGCATCCGCGTCGACCCCAAAGCGCTGCAGAAGATGTCGGAGTCAATGGAAAAGGAAATACGGCGAATCGAGAAGGAGATCTGGCTGCTGGCGGACGCGGAATTCAATGTGAATTCGCCGACGCAGCTTGCGGAGATTCTATTCGACAAATTGAATTTGCAGCCGCCGGGGCGCCGCGGGGGCAAGAAAGTGCGGTCGACGGCGGCGGACATTCTGGAAACGATGAGCGCGCAGCACGAACTGCCGCGCAAGGTGATCGAGTACCGGGAAATTGCGAAGCTGAAATCCACGTATGTGGACGCGTTGCCAAAGCTGATTCATCCGCAGACGGGGCGGCTGCACACCAGTTTTTCGCAAACAGTGGCGGCCACGGGCAGGCTCAGCTCCAGCGATCCCAATGTGCAGAATATTCCGATTCGCAGCGAGCTGGGCAGAGAGATCCGCGCGGCGTTTGTCGCGGACAAGGGCAAGCTGCTGCTTTCGGCAGACTATTCGCAGATCGAGTTGCGCGTGATGGCACATTTCTCGCAGGATCCAGTGCTAATCGAGGCGTTTCGCAATGGTGAAGATATTCACGCGCGAACGGCGCAGGAAGTCTTTGGCGTGGGACCGATGGCGCAGACCGCGGAGCATCGCCGCGCGGCGAAAGCCATCAATTTTGGGATTATCTATGGCTTGTCGGCGTTTGGCCTGGCGCAGCAACTGGGAATCGAGCAGAGAGAAGCGGCGCAATTCATCACCGCCTACTTCACGCGCTACAAAGGCGTGAAAGACTATCTGGATCGCGTGCTGGTGGAGACGCGGCAGACCGGCACGACAAAAACTCTGTTCGGCAGAATTCGTCCGATTCCGGATATCGTGTCGCCGCAGGTGCAGTTGCGTAATTTTGCGGAACGCACCGCGCTGAACTCGCCGCTGCAAGGCACCGCGGCGGACTTGATCAAGCTCGCCATGATCGCGATCGACAAGCGCCTGGCTGCGGAAAAGTTACAAGCGCAGATGATCTTGCAGGTACACGATGAGCTGCTGTTTGAGGCGCCCATCAAAGAATTGAAAGCGCTGGAAAAGCTGGTGAAGGAAGAAATGGAAGGGGTCCACAAACTCGCCGTTCCGCTGGTGGTGGAAATCGGGACGGGGCCGAACTGGCGCGATCTGGAGTAAGGGATCGAAGAGTGGCACCCGTGCGGCCGGCTGTTCTCTCCACCGAGCGTGCAAAGAAATGGTTCGCGGAACGCTGGGCAAACTACATCGAATTTCTCGAATTTCCGACGACAGAGCGGTGAGTCAGTGCTTTACTTCCGCCATAGTGGCGCAGCGCATCCCGTCTTCTTTCATCCCCAGCTTGAAGAACGCTACGGACATAGCCTTATAAATATTCGTTTTTTCTATGTTCGCAGTGTTTGCATGCTTTTCCGCAAGTCCAAGTTCGTCCAATGCTCGCGCATGAGATTCGTTCCGCATGAGAATGACTGCTAACTCCCAGTGGGCATGTGAGGCACGGACGTCATCGAGTCCATATCCCAGTGCTTTCGAGTAGGCTTCTCCGGCCTTTTCAAAATCTCCAGCGTGTACGTAGCATTTGCCCATTTCGTACCAAAACTCTCCTGAAAGAAGTGAGGGGTTGTTGAATAAAACGACTTCCTCCAAGATAGGTAAGGCTTTCCGAAATCTCCCGAGAAACGCAACTCGCATGCCTCGTCGTAACTGGATTTCTTCGTAAACATCACGAAGTTGTGGGTCACTGAGAATTTTTTTGTACTTTCGGAGCATCCACTCTAGGGATGGCAGGACACGGCTCCAGTTGTCCTCGACCGAATCAATCTGTACTTCAATCAGGGCCGCCCGGACCTGGCCTTCGTCAGTTTCTCGAAGAAATGAATCAGAGAGTTCAAGAAGTCGGCGGGCTTCACTCGTCCTGCCGAGTCTTACCAGTGCAAGTAATTCTCCTAATGTGAATGCGGATTTGTTTTCGTTCGCCGCTGCTTTGATGGCGAGTTCATGAAAAGTTGCCCGAGCGGCTTCGTAATCACCCGCTTCCAAGAGTTTTAGTGTGGCCTCGCATTTATCGTCAGCATTCACAGTTGTAAGTGCGGTTCACAAGAATCTTAATACAGCAGACCCGGTCCATGCTTAGGTACCGATTAACGCTGCCGGTAAGGTTGTTCCCAGTACCGATTGCATTAGAATGCTCTCGTTGACAACCCATATCATCGTCGGAATCATGGCCTTCATTTGCGGCGTCGCGTGTGCGATTACTGCAAGTGTAGTCGCTTTCAAGATGGTGGACAGAGTGAACGAAAAATTGCCGGAAGAACAACAGCTCTCGCCCCTCTGGTGGCATCTGCCCAAACTTCTGCGACTGCTCACCGAGTACAAGAGAATTTATCCCGATGAAGGCCTTGCCAGGAGGTTCCGCGTGCTGACAGTGCTGCTCTTCGCCTTCTTTCTTGTTACTGCTTGGGGATTGGGGTTCTTCTCTCGATGAGTCCTGATTAACGCGCTAGCTTCCCGAGCATGTATCAGTATCCCGGCGCTGGCCGGTTCGCCATCATCAACCAATCACCGCAATTTTGTAGGCAAGCAGAATGACTACGGTGGTCAGCGCGATCCAGACGGACAGTGTGTAGCGTCGGAAGAAGTACAAGGTCACGCCTGCCCAGCAGAAGCATGCCGCTATTAAGGCGCCAGCAATATACGGCGCAGCGACTGCGGCCGAGAAGCTTGTGCCATGGACGTGCCAGAGCCGGAAGAACTCACCTAGCGTCCTCACCACGATGAGGAATTGAACCGTGATTCCTATCTGAGCCCAGCGTTCTGTAGCCACGGAGGATATTCTAGCTGGGCAGGTAACGTTTGGCGAAAAAACCCCATTGGAAATGGGGGACAGAAGCCCCCTGACTAGAGTCGGTGTCTCAATTCGCATCAGCGGTTGACGTGGGTTATGACTGCGGGAATCCGAACATCAACCACGACTGATTTGCTACCCAATCCGGGTATAGCTCCGTCATCTGATCGAACAGCTCGTGGTCGGAGTTCGCGGTTTTCTGCAACCGATCGAAGTCCTGCAGGTAACGCTTGGTGTCTTGGATCGCCGAGGGAGAGTCGGGCGCGCCAGGCTTCTTGTGACCGGCGACAACAATCGCCGGGTTCAGCGCCGCCAACCGGTCTAGCGCCGCAATCCAATTTTTTCGGCTCTCTGGGGTGGTGTCGCCGACATACATGCGGCATTGGTTGTACACAACGTCGCCAGCGACAATCAGGCGGATCGATGGAACGTATAAAGACGTGGTATCGGCACTATCGGTGTGGCCCTGCTCGATGATGCGCAACTCGTGGCCCTCGAGTGTGAACGTGTCGTGCTCGTAGGGCTGAGGGGCGACCAACTTGGTGGGCACTTGCCCAGGAAAGCATCGGCGGGCTAATCGCTCCACTGGGGGAGTGAAAGACATCTGCATGGCTTTCAGTGCCTTGGGTGTTGCGATCGCTCGAGCACCCGGGAACCGGTCGAGCAGAATGCCCAGACCGTAGAAGTGGTCGAAATGGGCGTGAGTTATATAGATCGTCTCCAAGTTACGGTTGTGCAGAGCAACCCAATCCGCGAGCGCCTTGGCCTCAGCCGCTGTCATCATCGCGTCTACCAACACCGCGTCGTGCTCGCCGAAAATCAAAGTCGACGTGATCGGGTCAAAGCCGAGCGCTTCGCCGAAGGGCCTGGGCCGCTCGCCGACCATAGCCTTTCCCGGGGCGGTAAAAACGTTCACACCAAGCGTGGTCTCTTTCGGTCGCTTTGTGCCATCCATCTGGGACTCCTTTCGATATCAGAGCGAGTGATTGTTCGAGGCAAAGATCAGCGGAAGAGCGACGACGAGGGGCAGTGCCGGCATCGTATCTGCTCCAAGGGCTAACCGTACTTGAGGGTGGTGCTTTGTCCGATCTCGATAATATAACCGTCAGGATCGCGGATGTAGCAGCGGATCTCGCCGTACTTGGGGATCGGTTCCGTGAGAAATTCGGCTCCCCGGCTTTTCCACAATTCATAGCACGCTTGAATATCCGCAACTCGGAAATTCATAAAGCTGTTGATGTGATTCGGGTCGGGAACGCTGAGCGTTACCGTCGGCTTATCCGGAGTCGGCCCGCCCCCCACGTTCAGAATCATCCAGATATTCGCAAGCTGAAGGTACGGAGGGGCGTTGCCGTCACCCATGGTCAGAATGCGGGCGCCGAAGACCTTTTCGTAGTAGCGAGCCGATCGTTCGACGTCGGCGACGGTGAGAAAATACGCGATGCTGATCCCCTCTTTCGGGGGCATCTCATAGCTCTTCTGTTCTACTTGTACGTTGCTCATTGACGACCTCTCAATTTCGTCTCCCTAAATAAGGGAAGCGGATATTCGTAGCTATGATCATGCATGGGATGCGTTGGGATTCCGTTCGATACAATTTTTTTGGCTCGGGTCCTGATTAACGCTAGGAGCGTTCGACCTTGGGCGTCGACTGAGCTCCTAGCGGTTCGCGGAAAGGATCCATCGGAATCGGCGCGTACTCGACCTCGATGATCTCAAGGTGCTCTGTCTTTGCTGGCGCGCGCAGGTTCACGCGGTCGCCGGGGCTGGCCTTCATCAGGGCATTAGCGAGAGGCGAGCGCCAACTGATGTAGCCGCGGTCGAGGTCCACCTCGTCGATGCCTACGATCGAGACGGCGTGTTCGAGGCCGGCGGCGTCCTTGTAGGTGACGGTTGCGCCGAAGAAAACGCGCGAAGCGGCTGACCCTGGCCGCGGAGCGGCGGGATCGACGACCACGGCCGCGTCAATGCGTTTCGTGAGAAAGCGAATCCGCGAATCGATCTGGCCTAACCGTCGTTTGCCATAGAGGTAGTCGGCGTTTTCACTGCGGTCCCCGTTACTGGCAGCCCACGCTACGACCTCCACCACCGCGGGCCGCTCGCGACTCAGTAGGAACAGATGCTCGTCCTTTAGTCGCTGCAACCCGGCGGGCGTGATGTAGTTTTTGAGTGCCGGCCCCGCTGGCTCCGGCCGAGGTCCTCGGAGCGGCCGCTTTTCTCGCATTTGCCAATCTGTCATGGGATTTCGTGTACCTGTGTTGACCCAATCTCGGAAGGCCCGCGCCTCGGCCCCGATAATTCCTCATACGGTGAACGTGACGCACCCGGGCTGGATGTCGAATGATACATCGGTCTTTCCTGTGGCACTCTTAGAAAATGCGGTGACGGTCCGATGCCCGATTACATATCGGGGCGAAGAAGTGCGCGGGAATGAGGGAATGGGGAACAGACGAGACGTTCACCGGTCTTTGAAAGGGATTTGACGTTTAGATTTCAAGGGAAAGCAGCTGATGGTTCAGAAAACGTCCCGTCTGTTCCCGGTTTCCCCTTGGCGCTTGAAGCAGCAAAAAGAAGAATGGCGACGAGGAACGTTCGCATCGACCCCTCCTGTTTTTTTCGTTTTCTACTTCTCCGTTCACACTTCGACCGAACCTGTATATTTCGAACATTCAGCGTGCTACCGATCGCACCAGTTCGGATACGTCAGTGCAAGTGGGACTATTTCTTGGCTGCGTTCGCTGCCATTCGAGCGCGGAACTGTTGTTCCTTCTGAATTTCTTCGTCGCTGAAAGCAGGTGCGAACTCTTCGGGCTCGAAGACCTGGCGGATCTCTATGTCGGTCTCGCCTTCGTTGGGGCAACGCTTGACCCACTCGATCGCCTCTTCGAGAGACTTGACCTGCCAGAACCAGAAGGCGGCGATGAGTTCCTTGGTTTCGACGAAGGGGCCGTCAATGACGGTGGGGCGGTTCTTGCCGGAGAAGTGGACGCGGGCGCCTTTGGACGAGGGGTGAAGACCGTCGTAGCCTATCAAGACTCCGGCTTCCAAGAGCTCGTCGTTGAATTTGTTCATGTCGGCCATGAGTTGGTCTGACGGGAGTGCGCCTTCGTTTTCGGAGCATTTGACGATGACCATGAATCGCATTTTGTTTGTCCTTTCGGGTTGAGTTGGTGGTCTGACGGCCGGTTGCCCTGCCTTCACTATATAGTCGAACGGCCGGACCGGAATTCGACAAAGCGTCCAAGAAGTTTTTCGGCCGCTGCTTCGCAGTTTCCTCCGAATAGGTCCTCGCAGGTCCTGGGAAACGCGGTATCTCTAACGAGGTCGGCCGTGGCAAGAGCTTTTTTCTTTCGTGTTGGCCTCTTCCGGGCACACCCGTGCGCTAGATTCTAAGAGCATCGATCTTTGGCGTTCGCGTGTTCACCCTTCACGCTCGGACCTATGTCGCTGCATCGTTTCGGTGTAGCCCACCAAGCATCTCTTCCGGGAATGGGGCGGGAATGGGGACAGACGGGACGTTCACCGGTCTTGAAGGGATTTGGCGTTTGGCGTTTAGTTTTCAAAGCAGAGCACCTGTTGCTTCAGAAAACGTCCCGTCTGTTCCCGGTTTCCCAACTGTCAAATAGTATTTAATGGGGCATAGTGTTCAAACGCCTTGTGAGAGGTTGAAAGTTGACTCTAAACCCGCACCCTTTAAGAACCAAACCCAAAGGGTGCGGCACCCTGAGTTCCTTCGCGCATTATTCTGTCGGCCACCCGCCCGTTGATGGGCTGGGAACGTGTTTTAAGGTTTCGTCTTGGTCTTGGGAGCGGAGAAGATGACCTGATAAACTCGGAAACGACGCACATCACCATAGACAGGTTGGGAATAGTCCGGGTTGTCTCGGTTCGTCCAGTCGGACATAGGGTCTCGATTTTGATCTGGGTCCTTGGGGAACTTACTTTTAACCAAAAATGATTTTGCGTCCTTAACAAGTGCTTTGTCTCCGGAGAGCACTCTCATGGTTGCCACGTCTCCATATTTATCTACACCGATTCTGATCTTCACAACACCCTGGATCTTGTCCACCCCTTCGTCAAATGTTAACTCTCCGTACAGCGTACGCCCGTGAATGATCTGTGGAGGAAGCAACGATGGCCAATCGGTAGGGCGTTGGTTATTCTCTGCAGTTTGACCGAACGTCATGCAAGAACATCCCGCAACAAGCAGGGCCACGCAAGTGGGTTTCAACCTCATGTCGTTTCCTCGCTCATCTGGACCGATCAGCTCTATAAGTAATCTCCGGCAACACGGTCTACTCGACGGTGAAAGTGGCGGCGCGCCAGACAGTGCTTTTTCCCGTTGAGTCGACTGCCTGGACCTCCAACCGGTAAGAACCGCTCGGAAGTTTGTCCGTCTTGATCTCCCGCCCGATGGGGATGACAGGACTCCCTGCATTCCTGTAAGACTCTGCACTCAAGGAATGCACGGATATTTTCACCTCGCCCGTCTTCGCGTCGACGACTCGGAGGTGAGCGTCGACGGTCGGCTGTCCAGCGAGTTGTAGCTCGTACAGCTCAAAGTAGCCATACAGGGGTTCGCCTTGTTTAAAGCGCGTGTCGCCCGTGGGCGTGACTTGGATACCCTTGGTGACCAGAGGAACGTATTGGGGAGCAAAATTCGCAGCGCTGGACTCCACGGCAGCTGCATGCGCATCACGAATACGCTTGCACAGCATTACGGAACTCAAAGCGAGCTCTTTCTTGTCATACTTCTCAATATTCAGCGGGACCTCGGCACGACCGAAGTTCTTCCCGTCGCTGAGCACAACCCGAAGACTATATTCGCCAGGAGGCAAGTCGAATTGAGTTTCATAACGTGTGGGGAGAGCCTTGATTTCTTGGACTTTCAAGAAATAGACATCAAAACCGAGACACACACCACGGTGCTTGTCAGCGTAGTGACTCCAAAGCAAAGGGTTGTGCCAGTGCTTGCAAAAACAAATCAGTCCAAAACGCTCACCTATCTCTTTTTTTTATTCGCGTAATGCCGGACGAATGCGCTCGTCCTCCTGCGAAACGCACCAAAGCTCAAACGGATCATTGAGTTGATCGATCTCGGATATTCTTATTCGTTTCTTTTCGATGTCGTCGAGGGCGTGGACTGTCGGAAGAAAATGATATACACGCATCGGCGGTAACCTTACATGGGAAATGGAATCTGCGTTTTCTGATCCGCATCAACATCTGCGTGACAGGGAAACGTATCACATGAAACGCATCCAATGTGAGAACCGGAATCCCACTGATGGGAAGCCTTTCAAAATGATCGCGCAGATGAACGCGCACATCCGCACGCACGCGAACCGCCCAGAACCCAGGGGGTGTATCACTTTTCCCCGCTCTGTAAGTAATACCCCTGGGCTTTCTTGACCCCCTGCTTGCGTGGCAAGTACACTAGTAAATTCGGAAAGCTGCCTGGAATCAGGCAGTAAGGCTTGACGAACACGACCCCAAGGCCATCCTGGTTCGCAGTGCGATCCGGCGGTGAAGCGCCGCTGAAGGGTGAAACTCGGGGAGTTCGCAAGCCGTATCCAGACTGTAAGGGGGATTGCTTTGCCAAAGCGTACATTTCAACCGCGGAAGCGGCGCCGCGCCAAGACGCACGGATTTCGTTCGCGCATGAAGACCAAGGGTGGCCGCAAAGTGCTAGCCGCGCGCCGCAAGAAGGGCCGTCATCGCCTTACACCGTAACAGCGCGGAAGGCCCGGCAGAGGAATCGAACGGGCCAAGCCTGAAGTTTCCGCGCGACGTTCGGCTGGTACGCCGCAGCGAGTTCGACGCGGTGTACCGCGCCGGGAAACGCCGCTCGAGTTCCCACTTCACCGTCTTTCTTCGTGCCAATGAGTTGCCGTTGAGTCGCTTCGGCTTCAGCATCAAGAAGGCACTCGGCGGCGCGGTGGTGCGTAACCGCATGCGAAGGCGTTTGCGCGAATTGGTTCGCTGTCACCGGCAGGAGATACCCGCAGGATGGGACATCGTGATTCACCCGAAGAGCTCTGTGGCGCAGACGCCGTTGCCTGCGTTGACGCAGGATCTTCTGCGGCTGTTGAAGGATCTGTGAGCGCCGAGGCGAATTCCGTTTCTACCACGCAACAATATTCCTGGGGCGTGCGGGCGGCGCTGTTTGCGCTGAATTGCTACAAGTCTTACCTTTCGCCCTGGTTCGCCGGGAGCTGCCGGTTTGAACCAACCTGTTCGCGGTATGCCTATGAAGCGATTGAACGGTTTGGAGTAGCGCATGGCATGTGGCTGGGAACGAAGCGGCTGCTGCGCTGCCATCCGCTATCACGAAAATTCGGACACGATGCGGTTCCGGAGAAATGGGAAGAGATGCCTGAAGATTCGACGATGATTTCCAAGACACCCGAGGTGCGTTTGTGAGCACGCCGCCGATGACTCCGCTCCCTTCCGGCGGAAAGAACAAAGACAAGTTCACTCCCGAGCTGCGCATCCTGGTGGCTTCGCTGCTGTCCATGGTGGTGTTTCTGGGTTGGACGAAATTTTTTGGACCCAAGCCTCCGGTGAACGTTCCGCAGCCGAACCTGCCCGCACAAACAGCGCCGGCAACCGCTGGAAACGCTGCGCCTGGCGCAAACACACCTGCCGGCTCGAAAGCTCCGTCGCAGACTCCGGCGGCCGTTTCCCCTGCCACCGCGACAACAACCCCTGCGATCGCGGACACCGAGGAGCGCACCATCGTGGTGGAAAACGCGTTGTACCGCGTGGAGTTTTCCAACCGTGGAGCGGTGGTCAAGAGTTGGCAGCTGAAGAAATATCGCGACGACGCAAAACCGCCGCGCACATTGGATTTGGTGCATCCAGAGTCGTCGGAGATGACCGGCGGCTGGCCGCTGTCGATGGTGTTCGACGACCCGCAGCTCGAGAAGGCCGCCAATACCGGTCTTTATAAGATTTCTGGGGATAGCACAACGCTGGACGCGCCCGCCGACGTGACGTTCACGTGGAGCGACGGGCACCTGGAGATCAGCAAGAAATTCCATTTCGATCATTCCTACGTGGTGAACGTGGAAACGACGGCGACGAATAACGGTACGCCGGTTCTGGCAGGACTGGCGTGGCGCGGCGGATTTGGCGATGTGACCGTGACCGACCCGTCTCCCGCAACAACCATCAACACGTTTTATAGCGAGAACGGCAAGCTGCAGACGTTCCTGGTGAAGAAGCTGGATGGGCCGGAAAAGTGGGGCAACATCTGGCAAGGCGGAAAAGCGTTTACGGGAATCGAGGATCGCTACTTCGCCGCGGTTTTTTTGCCGCCGAGCGATGCGCTTTCGACGCCGCTGATGACGCGCTATTGGAAGGTGTGGGACACCGTCAAAGGCTCGGATGGCAAAGAAGTGTCCGAAGCCATCCCCGAGGTAGCAACGACAACTTCGGCGCGCGCGACGCAGCTGCGTGTATTCGTTGGGCCAAAGGACTATGACCAGTTGAAGGCCATGCGGCCGCCACTGAGTTCACTGGTGCAGTTTGGCTGGTTTGAATTCGTCTCCGACCCGCTGTTTCACGCGCTGAAATGGATCTACAAGTACGTGCCCAATTGGGGCTGGGCCATCGTGGTGCTCACGTTGGTGATCAACATGGTGCTTTTCCCGCTGCGTATTTCCAGCTACCGCACCACTTTGAAAATGCAGCGCGTTGGGCCGGAAGTGAAAGTAATTCAGGAAAAGTACAAAAAATACAAGCTCAACGACCCGCGCAAGGCCGACATGAATAAGGAAGTGATGGCCATTTACCAGCGCGAGGGAATCAATCCAATTGGCGGCTGCGTTCCGATGCTCCTGCAAATGCCAATATGGTTTGGATTGAACTCCGCGCTGCGCGGCGCCATCGAATTGCGCCATGCCGGTTGGCTTTGGGTGCACGACCTGGCCGCCAAAGATCCTTATTACATTCTGCCGGTGACGGTGGGCATTTCCATGTACCTGGTGTCGAAAATGACGCCGATGACGACGACCGATCCGCAACAGGCGCAGATGATGAAGTTTCTGCCGATCAGCATGTCCGCCATGTTTGTGTTTTTTCCGTTTTCGAGCGGCTTGGCGTTGTATATTTTGACGAGCAGCCTGGTCGGTATCCTGCAACAATGGTACTTGAACCGCACGCACCCGCTTCCTGCCGCCCCGGCCAAACCAACGCGCGTGAAGAAGTAAGCAAGTGCTGTGGAGTGTAGTGCAGCGCGCATAGAGCTACGAATGACAAAAGACCTGATTCGAGATGGCAAGCTGGATCGCGAGGCGGCAGGCGCAGCGCTGCGAGGCTTTCTGGAGAACATCCTTCGTGCCGCGGGCCTGGAGCTAAAGGTGAACGTGCGCGTCGCGGAAGCCTCTGGCGGTTCGCAAGAAGGCGAAGCGGAGGTCTTTGCGGACTTTGATGGCAGGGATAAAGAGATACTGCTGGCGCGCGGTGGAGAGGTGTTGAAAGCGCTGGAGCATCTGGCGTTTCGCGCATTAAATCTGGAGCCGGCGTTTCACGAGAAGATTCACCTGGACTGTGGCGGCTTCCGGGCTCTTCGCTTCGAAGAGTTGCGCATGACGGCTCGTGTGGCCGCGGAACGTGTGCAGGCTAGCCGGCAGCCCTTTCAACTGAATCCCATGTCGTCGCGCGAGCGGCGCATTGTGCATCTGGCGTTGAAAGATATGCCAGGCGTGCGAACGGAAAGCATTGGCACCGGGGAAGAACGCCAAGTGGTAATTCATCCGGCAAAGAGCGACGCGCCGAAAAAACCGTGAGGGGCGCCGGGTGTAGCTCAGGCGTTCAGGCCTGAGGATTTCCCCATCGTTGGCAACATCGCAGCGTCCAATTCCAACGAATTTCAGTTGATTGCCTGAGCGCAGGAAAACCCTCATCCCTAAAGGGATGAGCCACAGATTTAGCGCTAGCGTCTTACCCAGCCTTGCGAGAGGACTGTGCCGTCGGGCGCGAATTTCACCTGATATGTGAACCCGGCGGGTCGATCCCTGCGAATGGTCGGAAAACGCAAGTCGGAGATTTCCACGACGGCGTCGGGTCCTTCTTTGTGAAAACGCGTGACGGGAAAGCGCGCGAACCACAAAACCTTTTGGACTTCGGGAAGCCGCCGCGCTTGCTCGATGAATGGATTGGGCGAAGCGTCGGGATAATAGGTGTGCTCCAGCCCTTCGAAATTAGCGGAGGCCGTTGCTCCCTGAGCGCCGCGGAACAGCCGATCGCTTAGATCGATGTGGAATTCATAGACGCCGCGCGGGGCACGCACCAGTCCATCCCAGCGCCAAAGCGAAGGCGGGAGCGGAAGCGCGCCGCGAGCCTGCACCTGAAGATTTTCTTCCCTGGCAAATTGCTCGACGCGTTGAAGCGCGACGTGGTGCGCATACAAGGCCGCAAAAAAATAAACTACGGCAAGCGCCAGGCCCGCGCGATTCCAGTTAACGTATGGCACGCGAAGGCCCCAGCCTTTTACTGCAGGCAGCAGGAAAAGCACCGTTACCACCATTACCGCGATGGCAATCGCCTGGCTGGAAACTGGCGCTCCCACTGTTTCGCCGATTTTCGCGACCACAAACGGCGCGAGTGCAAACAGCAACCACAAAAGAATGGCGCGAGCGCGCATGTGTTCGCGTTTTTCAAATGTCCACGCGAGCATTTGCGGAATCAGAAGAATCGCCGTAAACGTGAAATCGATGATGAACAGAATGTCCCAGGCAGGCCGCGACCAATCGAGTGGCGACCAGATCATGGTGCCAAAGGTGGTGGCTAAGTCCAGCAGGATGTGGCTCAGAATGCCGACCGCATAGATTCCGACGAGCGCCGTGAGCGAAGGCGAGTCCCATTTTCGCCAACGGGCAATGGCCTGTGTCAGCACGGCAAGAAGGACCGCCCAAATGGGCAGACATAATAAGGAGTGCGTGATGCTGCGATGCCAGGTGAGCAACAGCAGTTGGTCGTGCGAAAGCATGTCGCGAAATACGTCGGAATCCGGGAAAATTGCGCCCAACATCAGCGACCAGGTAATGATTCGGCGCTTGTCGACGGGAATAGGTGGAAAGAGGTCGCTGCCTCCAAAAACTGCTTTGCCGATGAGCGCGCCGGCGATGCCGTGTGTGATGGTGTCCATGCGATGAGTTGAAATTCTGCCCTAGATTACCGAAATGAGTGGAGAAGTTTTTGCGCGGACGTGGCCGACAGGTTCGGCGAGGACGCCGTGAGCTTGCAAAGCGGCCGCCGCTTTCTCCGCATGCTGCGGAGCGATGGCAATCAGCAGTCCGCCGGAGGTTTGCGGGTCGTACAGTAACGCACGATTTTCTTCCGGCACGTTCTGCGCGAAACCCACGCAATCGCCAAGAAATTCGCGGTTGTTCTTCAGGCCGCCGGGAATCATACCTTGGCGGACCGCTTCGAGCGCATCGGGTAGAAGCGGAACCGAGGCAAAGTGAAACTCCAAAGAAACTGGTTGGACGCCCCTTGACGGGTCGCCAAGTGCCAGTTCGCGAGCATGACCGAGCAAGCCAAAACCCGTAATGTCTGTGACCGCATGAATACAGCGTGTTTCACTGGTGGTTTCGAATTTGCGCAACACTTCGACGGCGCCGCGATTTAGCTGCGTCATCGATGCAACCGCCGCATCCAACGCTGGCTTTTTCAGGCGATCGTTCTTCAAAGCCGTGGAAAGCACGCCGGTGCCAAGCGGCTTGGTCAGCAGAAGCACGTCGTCGACTTGCGCGCCAACATTGCGCCACACGCGCTTGGGATCGACAAGACCCGTGACCGCGTAGCCGAACTGAATATCCTCATTGCGAATCGAGTGGCCGCCGATCACGCTGCATTTGGCTTCCGCCATTTTGTCCAGGCCGCCACGGATGATCTGCTCGAGAATCGCGGTGTCTCCCTTTTCCGGGAAACCGACCAGCGACAGTGCGGAAATTGGCCGGCCGCCCATCGCGTACACGTCACTGAGAGAGTTGGCTGCGGCAATTTGGCCGAAGGTGAAAGGATCATCGACAATCGGCGTGAAGAAATCGACGGTCTGAACCAGCGCCAATCCATCGCCCAGCAGATACACCCCGGCGTCGTCGTTGGTGTTGAAGCCAACGAGCACGTTCGGATCAGTCGGCAATGGCAGGCGCCGTAGTATTGAGTCCAGCGTCCCGGGACTCAGCTTCGCCGCTCAACCAGCTGCCTTGACCATGGCCGTAAGTTTCACGGAGTCGGTCAAGCCACACCTCGCTGTACTGCATTCCGATTATAACGATGCCGCGCAATTTCTGCTTGGCACGCGTGGAACAGATGGCCATCGAGACAGCTTGCGTTCCCTGCCATGATAATGTTCTTATCGCTCAATGCCGTGGGACTTCTGGTTGATCTTCTTGTTTTTGGGAGTGGTTGTTCCGTGGCGGGGCCATGTGCGGCTGCGCAAACTGCTGGCGCGGCCAGCCATCGACACCACCGAGAAGCTTACGCTGTACGCGGCAACAATTGCGTTTCAGTGGCTAATGTTGGGAGTGGTGGCTTGGCGGGCGCTGGCGAGGGGACTTACTCCGTCTGCGCTGGGCCTTACCGGTCACCTTAGTGCGAAGATCTTGGTTGCCGGCTTTCTTGGTGCTGCGATCATCGGTGGACTGCAGTGGCTGAATTTGCGGCGCATGGGAAAGATGGAGGGCGCGGCGCCCGACCTGATGCGCAAGCTCACCAGCCGGATTTTGCCGCAGTCGCTGGTGGAGCTGCTTCCCTACTTAGCGCTGGCGGTTACTGCCGGCGTCTGCGAGGAATTCTTGTATCGCGGTTTCGCGATGGCGGCGTTGTCTCGGGCTGGTTTGCCGATCTGGCTGGTAGTGCTGGTGACATCAGCTCTGTTTGGCTTGGCGCATGCTTACCAAGGTCGCGCAGGCGTTCTGGGAACAGGTGTGCTGGGCGTCCTATTGGCAATCACACGAATTGTGTACAGTAGTCTGGCGCCAGTGATGATGTGGCACACCGCAGTGGATATCGTGGCGGGAATCGCGGGACCGAAGTATCTACGAACGGCACCAAGCGACGCACAAACTACAAAGAATCAATTAGTTACAGAATAGTTACTACTATGCCAACAGAAGTCGAGAAGCCTCTTTCCGAAGCGACCATCCGTCACGCACTGGGCGAGTTCCAAGTGGCCGTGAATGACGAGCAAGTCTCGCAGATTCAGCAGTATATAAAGATGTTACGGCACTGGAATGAGAAGCTGAATCTGACCGCGATTCGCGAGCCATTAGAGATACTATATCGTCATTTCTGCGAATCCATGTTCGCAATCGGTGCAATTCCTGTGGAAAAATGTCGGCTCGCCGACATTGGCTCAGGTCCAGGCTTTCCTGGGCTGCCAATGAAGATTTTGAAGCCCGAAATTGAGCTGTTTCTGGTGGAATCGAACATCAAGAAGGGGACATTTTTGGCGGAGATTGTTCGCGAATTGGAGCTGAGCAACGCGCGCGTGTTGATAAATCGCTATGAGGAACTCGGCGAGGAACTGGCACCGCTGGATTATGTTTGTTCGCGCGCCGTAGGAGAGTTCGGGCCTTTTCTGGAGTGGGCGGGTTCTGATCGAGTGTCTGCGGGGAAGGTGATTCTGTGGGTGGGCGGCCGGGATCTGGAAGAAATACGCAAATCGGCGGAATGGGAATGGCGGGAGCCGATCGCGATACCGCAGTCGTTAAGGCGCTATTTGCTGGTTGGGGCGAAAAAAGATCGAAATGTCGGCGGACCGACAATTCGAGGATAATTTTAAAGTTTGGCATCAATTCCCTTTTTAGAGCGTTCCACGTGAAACAAATGACTGACCGCCGTTCCACGTGGAACAGTATCGTTCAGCAATTTTCTCCAGTGGCCGGTAGCCGCGAGCAAATTCCTGGGGCCAAACCGACTTAAGTCTCTGTCCCAGACGATTTTCGCGTGATGTTCCACGTGGAACGAGGGATTTCAACAGGGAATCCGCCTCAATTCGAACGTTCCACGTGAAACACCTTGCTTCTGTTCCCAGCCTCTGTTAATTTCGCCTCGTTTGGAGTGAATTTTGGCCCGGGTCATCGCGGTTGCAAATCAAAAAGGCGGGGTCGGGAAGACCACAACAGCCGTTAACTTGGCGGCTTGCCTCGCTGCCGCCGATCAACCCACCTTACTCATCGATTGCGACTCTCAAGCCAATGCCACTGCGGCGATTGGCTTCCAGAAAGACCCGTCCCGTCGAACCATCTATCACGCCTTGATCATGAACGAGCCGTTCGAACGCATTGTTCAGAAGTCACAGGTTGAAGGTCTGGATGTGATTCCCGCTGACAAAAACCTCGCAGGCGCCGCGGTAGAACTGGTCACTGCAGAAAGCCGCGAATACAAGCTGCAGGGTTTTCTACAATCGCTGCGAGAAAAATATCGGTTCATTATCTTGGATTGTCCGCCAGCGCTGGATCTTCTGACGCTCAATGCCTTGGTCGGAGCGGACGCGGTTCTGGTGCCCATTCAGTGTGAATACCTGGCGCTAGAGGGAGTTTCGGAATTGTTGGACACGTTGATGCGCATCCGACGGACGCTGAACCCCAGCTTGGAGATCGAAGGAATTTTGCTGACAATGTATGACGAGCGCACCACACTGTCCAGGCAGGTCTCGACGGACCTGCGCAGCTTCTTTGGCAGCCAGGTTTTCCAGAGCATTATTCCGCGGAACGTGCGGCTCGCCGAAGCGCCAAGTTTCGGTAAGCCTATTATTTTCTATGATATCCACAGCAAGGGCGCTGAGGGTTACACTCAGCTTGCCCAGGAGGTTATAGCCAATGCCGAGAAACGCGTTGGGGCGGGGACTCGGAGCGCTCATACGGGAGCCTGAGGCGCCGGCGACTCCAGCAAGTCTACCGACGTCCGCAGTCGTGACTACGGGAGGTGGCGCAGCGGCACCAGCACCTGCGTTGGTGTCACCGGCCTCGGGGCTTGGACGTTCCATCTCCGGTCCGCAAGAGATCGATATCGACCTGATCGATCCAAGTCCCTATCAGCCACGCACGCGGTTTCGCGAAGAGGCGTTGGACGAGTTGGCACGATCGATTCGCGCCAGTGGAATCATTCAGCCGCTCGTGGTGCGGCCAATCGGCAACCGGTATCAACTGATCGCGGGAGAGCGGCGCTGGCGGGCATCGCAACGCGCGGGCTTAGACAAGGTGTCAGCAATCGTTCGGCAAGTGCCTGACGAACTGGCGCTGGAAATGACGCTGGTCGAAAACATTCAGCGCGAAGACCTGAACGCCATCGAGCAGGCGCGCGCGTTTGACCGATTGATGCACGAATTTCACCTGACGCAAGAATCAGTGGCGGAGCGCACGGGCAAAGATCGAACAACGGTTGCGAACGCGATCCGGCTGTTGAAATTGGAGGAAAACATCCAGGACTGGATCGAAGAAGGGAGGTTGACTGCCGGACACGGACGCGCGTTGCTGGCGGTGCCAGAGCTGCAGCTGCGGATGCGCTACGCGCAACGCGCTGCGCGAGGCGGCCTTACGGTGCGACAGATTGAGCGCCTGGCTTCACGACGGGCGCGAGGGGCGAAGGCTCCGGTGGAGATTGCGGTGGATCCGAATATCCGCGAAGCGCTGGAAGAACTACAACGGCATCTCGGCACCAAAGTTATCCTGCGGCAAAAAACCAAAGTGCGCGCGGGCCAGCTGGTGCTGGAGTATTACGATGATGGCCAACTGATGGGAATCTACGACCGGCTGATGAAGTAGTTCGCTCCACAAAATTTCGGAGATGGCTGGACTTTCGTGCAGGAGTTTATTCGACAACTCCGTTTGTAAGTAGCGTTGACTTCTCGCTGCGCAACGATACAGTTGAACCAGTAGGATTGGGGGAACCGCAATGGCGTGGAAGTGGCCGGGCTCGTCGAGCAATGGCACAAGTGAAGAGTGGACAGGATTCATCGATCAAGGCGTATCGCTGGAAGGAACGCTGACCGTCACGGGCACGTTTCGTGTGGACGGGCACATCAAGGGAAACATCATCTCCGAGCACACCGTGATCCTGGGAGAAAACGCGAAGGTCGAAGGCCAGATTGAAGGGAACCGCGTGGTGATTGCGGGGCGCTTCGACGGCGTGATTTTTGCAAAGGGTCGCGTGGAGATTCAGCCAAAGGGCGTCGTTACTGGCGAAGTGCACTCACCTTGCATGGTGGTGGATCCGGGCGGAATCTTTGATGGGCGATGCCACATGCTGGCGTCCTCGGATGCGTCGGCAGGAGTGACGATTCCGATTCGAGCGGTGAGTCAAGCGAGCTAAGACCGGGCTCGAAGCTGATTCTCACTTAACCATTATGAAGTGATTTAAAGGTTAGCGAGCGGTACTTACTTGAGCGTACCGGAGGCGAGAGGTTTGCACGCTTCCTCGGCAGACTGAATCCCCATTTTGATGTTCGCTTCCCAATCCAGATGTGGAACTGTGGAGGTTTGAGCCGCTTTGTAATTGCGTAGAGCATCGGCAGGGCGATTCAACTTCTTCAGGCAAAGGCGCCCGGCGGATAGGAGCGCGAGCAACGACTCTTTCTGCGTTGGGTAGGCCGCTGCCAAGCGTTCATATTCGGTGACAGCGCGTTCAAAGTTCTGCTGCGATTCCAGCTGGCGAGTGAGTTCCAGCCAAGTGGCGGCCGGCATTTTGTCGCCGCCGCCGGTGTTGTATTCCTCAAAAGTCTTCCACGCCGCGTCGAAGTCTTGAGCCTTCAAATGGAATTGACATAGTTGAATGGTGGCTTGCAAGTAGGCAGGCATGTCCTGGCGGCGCCATTGGACCAGTTGGAGCAGATTCAGGGCATCGAGCGACGGTGGATTTGCGGCCAGGTATTTGTGAAGGAGAGCCGCAGCTTCGTCGAAACGACCTTGGTCCATAGCTTCCGAGGCGCTCACGATTTCGGGACTGCTCTTCCAGCCAAGTTCGCTTTCGATCTTCTCGTTGGCCTGTTGCTCCAAACCAGAGCGCCGGAGGGCATAGGCGCCGAGCATTCCGAAGAGAAATCCTCCGACGTGCGCCCAGTGAGCAACGGGAGAAAACTGGCCGTAGGCAGACCCGTAAAAGAATTCCGCAACCAACCAGAGAGGAAGAAGGTAATAAGCGGGCACTTTGAATCTGAGCGGATAAAACACCAGGAACGTGGCCATTTCAATTTTGAGTTTCGGGAAGCGAATCAGAAACGCGCCCATGAGGGCGGCAACAGCGCCAGATGCACCGAGAAGCGGAACAAAGCTGCCAGGAGTACACCAGGCATAGAACTGCAAGGCTACGGCGCCGGCGAACAAATAAAAGATGGAATAGATGGCGCGTCCCCAGGTGTCTTCTAAAATGAATCCGGCCAGCCACAAGAACCACATGTTGCCGATCAAGTGCATCCACCCGGAGTGGAGGAAATTTGCGGAGAGATAGGGAAGAGCACGAGGCCGGGCGGGGATAAAGGCATATTCGCCCATGATTGTGGAATGCTCCTGGGCCAGAAAGGCCGCGGAAAGCCTGGCCATTTCCTGCTGGAGTTGCTGAGGGTCGTCGACCTTGCGGATTTGAGCGTCCCAGGGATCGAGAACGCGGCGCTCGGGCGAAGCCAAGCGCTCCCGGTCAATCCCGAATTTCTTTTGGGTGCTTTCCAGAAACCTAGATACATCCGGAGGCGTTTGCAGTTCGGGATGCATGGCGTCGAGAAGGATCAAGTGGACTTGCGTGCTGACGATTTCCGGCTTCTCGCGCTGCATGGGACCACGGGTCACGAGAAAGATGACAACGTTCAGCGCGATGAGAGCGAAGGTGATGTAGGGCCAGCGGCGGCCGCGCATGTTTTCGTGCCGCAGAGGAATGAACAAAGAGCTTTCTCCCTAGGGCGGAATCGTGAATCGCAGGTGCAAGGTCAGACTTATTCAGAATAGGATGATTTGAAGAGCGCTTCCGATCGGTGAAGTACAGGTGCTACCAATCGGTAAGTCTGACGCAAGAGTACCGGCGACGACGGAACGAGGGTCTGTCAGGCGGGCGGTTTGACACATCTACGGTGGCGGATTATCGTTGCAAAAGTTGTGTGCGAAAGGCTGTGCGAATGAAAGTTTTGGTGATTGGTGGCGGAGGAAGAGAGCACGCGCTGGTTTGGAAGCTGAGCCAGAGTCCGCGCGTGGAGAAGATTTGGTGCGTGCCGGGCAACGGCGGAATCGCCGGGGAAGCGGAGTGCATCGCGGCGGATGCGGGAGACGTGGCGGGGCTGATGGCGCTGGCAGAAAAGATCGCGCCCGATCTGACGGTGGTAGGGCCGGAGCTTCCGCTGGTGAATGGCGTGGTGGATGCGTTTGAGCAGAGGAAGTGGCGAATTGTGGGGCCGACGAAACAGGCCGCTCAGCTGGAGGGCAGCAAGATTTTCACGAAGGAGTTTTTGGAGCGCCACAGCATTCCGACCGCGGCGATGTATGGGGCGTACGATTCACCGGGAGCGGCATACAGCGCGCTGTGCGAGGTGGATTGGCCAGTGGTGATCAAGGCAGACGGTCTTTGCGCAGGGAAAGGTGTGTTTCTGGCGCCGAATCCGGATGCCGCGACGGAATTCATCGAACGCGTTCTGGAGAAACATGAATTGGGTGAAGGCGGAAAGCGGGTGATGCTGGAAGAAACGTTGGAAGGAGACGAGCTGTCGTTCATCCTGCTGACGGATGGAATGCGTTCCGCGGCGCTAGTGCCCACGCGGGATCACAAGCGAGTGTTCGACGACAACGAAGGGCCGAACACGGGAGGCATGGGAGCGTACTCGAGCGACGAACTGTTGCCGGAGGAGTTGCGAAAGACCATCAACGCGACGATTGTCGAGCCAACTTTGCGGGGTTTGGCTGCGGACGGCATTCGCTACCAGGGGTTCCTGTACGTGGGATTGATGCTGACGAAGAATGGTCCGAAAGTGTTGGAATTTAATTGCCGGCTTGGCGATCCGGAAACACAGGCGATTGTGGCACGCATGGACTTTGACTTGGCGGAAGTGCTGGTCGACGTGGCTGCTGGCGAGTTGAAGCCGGAGAAGCTGAAATGGAAGCCAGGAGCGAGCGCGTGCGTGGTGCTGGCCTCGGGCGGATATCCCGGCAAGTTTGAAAGCGGAAAAGAGATCAAGGGACTGGCGGAAGCCGGACAAGTTGCGGACGTGAAAGTGTTGCACGCAGGAACGAAGCGCCAGGGCGAAGCGATTGTAACCAGTGGCGGACGAGTGCTGGGGGTTACGGCGAACGGTAAATCGTTGGACGAGGCATTGCAGAAAGCGTACGCAGCGGCGGGGAAAATTCATTTTGACGGCATGCATTACCGGAAGGATATCGGACGGCACAGCGAGAAAAGCAAAACGGCAGGAGATTGAGGATCATGGCGAGAGTGTTGCACGTGTTTCGAGCGCCGAAGCGTGGCGCGCCGATGGAAGAACTCGCGGCGGCGGAAGTGGTGACAAACGCAGGGTTGAAGGGATGCGCTCATGCGCGTCCGGGTGGAAAACGGCAGGTGTTGCTGGTGGACGCAGAAACGCTGGGCGTGTTTCAGCTGGAGCCGGGGATCACACGAGAGAACCTGACCACTGAAGGATTGGACGTGAACGGATTGGCGATTGGGCAGAGGCTGCGGCTGGGTGAAGTTGAGTTGGAAGTCAGCGCGGTGTGCGACCCTTGCGAACAGATCGAGGCGCTGCGTGACGGGCTTCAAACCGAAATGCAGGGGCGGCGAGGCATGTTGTGCCGCGTGGTGGCGGGCGGAACGCTGCGGCGTGGCGACATGATTGAATTGGAAGAAGAAACGCTGACAGCGGAAATGGCCGACAGCGCGGGACAAAAAGAGAACTGCGAAAATCAGCCAGAAAAACTAAGCTAAGAAAACCAACCAGAAAAACAAAGGCGCGAAAAAGCTCCGGTCTAAAACCGGCCACTACGGATTGGGCTTGCGGCGGAGGGTGGGAGCGTCCGGCGGGCGATCTGTGTCTTTGCTTGGTTCCTGCTTGGCGCGTTCGATTGGTTCTTCGGGTGGAACAACCCAGCGGAATCCGGCAGTCTCACCGAGCGTTCCCTCGATGAATGCGGCTTTGCCAGCTAGCATGGGCAAAAGAGCGCGCATGAAATCGGCAGAATCCTCAGGGACGGCTTTGTTGGCCTGACCGCGCTCGATATTTTCCAGGACTTTGGCGAATTTTGGATCGGAGGCGCGCAGCTTGGCGATGCGGGGATCGTTTTGCTGGATCAGGCCCAACAGCGGCACCACCTGCAAATTGTTGGGGAAGCGGACTTCGACGATGGTGTGAGCCGCTTTTTTTTCCGGAGGATAGATCTGCTCGAAGCGCGGCCGCAGCACGTGAGTTTGCAGATAGTTGGCTGCCGCGCCGACTTGCTGCTGTTCGACGCGATACTCGAGGATCCACACTTCCGGACCGTAGTTGTCCGGACCGTAGCCAATCACGACGATCTGGAGAAGCGGCTCATCGGGCTGCAGGTCGATCTTATTGTGAAGTTGGGCGACGAGAGGGCGCAATTTCTCCAGGTAGCCGACGCCAATCTGCTCGAGGTCGCTTTCGCCAGCTCCGGGTGCGCGATAACTATGAGGACCGGCGGCGAATACGCGGGGGATGTCGCGATCCAGGCGAATGGGTTTGGGAGCAGCAGGAACTTGCCATTCGGAGGCGCCGAAGAAGATACCGATGTGATTCATGTCCATTTCCGCGACGCGAGGTGGAACGGACTTGGCCTCAAGAGGCTGGTCGATAGCGCCGAAGACGATGCCATCGCGTGTCACGTGGATGATCACGCGGCCGCCGGCAAGATTGGCGACGATTTCGTCGCCCTGGGCGAAGGCGCGACCGGCGAAAGCAAACAGCGCGCCGAGGACGCCGAAGATGAGAATCAGACGCCGCATAGAAAAGGCTCTGCTATCTGCAGACTAGCATATTCCGAGGGAAGGCTCAGGCGAGCAGTGGCGTTTCCTCAGGGGCTAAGCCCAATGATAGCCAGGGAGTTGTTGTCGGAGCTAAAGCTCCGACCCTCTAAAGGGTAGAGTTATTCCGCAGGCTGCGGAGCGGGATCGCAGGACTAGCACATATCGCACGAGGGTGTCCGGTGGAAAAGCGGCGGCGAGCCGCCGCACTCCATAGTTTCACGGGAGGGCGGGTTCCGCTAAACTAGAGGATTAGAATCCAGCAGAGAGAATGGACTATGGGACTGCGTAAACTGAAAAGCATTCGACACAACGGAAAGACCGTGAGCGAGATTCTGGACGCGCACCAACGCTTTTGGGCTGGGAAAGAGGGCGGAGCACGGGCGAATCTGGAAGGAGCGGACCTGTCGCGCGCGGACTTGACGAAAGTGAACCTGGCCGGCGCGATTTTGCGGAACGCGAACCTGGAAGAGAGCGATTTGCGAGGCGCGCGACTGCCGGCGGCGGATTTGAGCGGGGCGAAACTGCGCAAGGCGGATCTGCGAAACACGGACATGACCGAGTCGGCATTTCCTGGCGCGGATTTCACTGAAGCGCAGGCGAGCGGCGTGGAGTTTTTCCGTTGCGATATGACCAACGCGAATTTCCAGAGGGCGCAATTGCGAAACGCGAACTTCCGCGATGCGCACGTGGATGGAGCGAAGTTCAGCGGCGCGGATATGGGAATCACAATTTTGCGGGAGACGGATCTGAGCAAAGCGGATTTGTCTGGAGTTGATCTGTCGACGACGTTGATGCCGCCGGGATATGGGGCCGGGAAAAAAGCCGGGGCTTGATCCGGAACGGCGGCTTGGCAGTTCGCGGTCAATTGTTTGGGCCGCCCACGACTGAAGGAGCGAAGGTCCTCGTTAACTGGCTCCCTTTTCCGAGGGGCGAGATGGCAAAAGCGTGCGGTGCATGCTAGCCTCGTTTCGCGTGGCGGCAAGATTCTGTAGCTCACCCGTTCGAGGGTGATGGTTTTCGCTCCCACCGAAACCACGCCGCCGAGCGAACAAACCTCAGGCCTGAAGGCCTGAGCTACAGGAAACGACGCGCAAAGCCGCAGCCAACAAAGGAAATTGTGGCCACAGCTTCCACAAAAATCGATCTTCCCGGAGTGCGCGAGCGTGTTTTGGATGTAGTGCGCGAGCTGCTGGAGGAATTGGGCAGCCACGGAGCGCTGCCGCAACTGAGCGCGAGTTCCAGCCTGGACCGTGATCTTGGATTAGGCAGCTTGGAACGCGTGGAACTACTGACGCGCCTGGAAAATGCATTCGGGATACGATTGTCCGATACGCTGGCTGCGGAGGCAAGCACTCCGGAAGAACTCGCCGCGGGGATTGTGGCAGCGCCGGGGGCAGAGGACGACTTCGAAAAAGGAAGTTCGGCGCTGCGAGCCGCCTCGGCGACCCAACGACTGCATCGCGACACGGCGGATTCGATTGTCGAGACGGCCGAGACGCTGGTGGAAGTGATTCGGCACCGTGGCATACACGATGCCAATCGAGCGCACCTGCTGATCACGGAAGACGACGAGCGCGGCGAGCATCAATTCACACTAACGTTTGGCGAACTGTATTCGGCGGCGCAGAAGTGCGCGGAGGAATTAGCGCGGCGCGGCGTTCCGCCGGGAGGCCGCGTTTCGTTGATGTTGCCGACGTCGCGGCAATTTTTTATCTGCTATGCGGGGATTCTGCTGGCAGGCGCGGTGCCGGTACCGATTTATCCGCCATTTCGCGCGGACCGCATTGAAGAATATGCGGAGAGACAGTCGGCGATCCTGAACAATGCCGGTGTGTGCGTGCTGCTGACGTTTCGCCGCGCGGAAGCGGTTGCGAAACTGCTGAAGCCACGCGTGAAATCGCTGGTGAGTGTGATGGACGCGGGCAAGTTGCTGGACGCGGCAGAAAAAGAGCCGCCACCGGCGCCGGGCGCATTGCCTGCTTTTATCAGCGGAAGCCGGCTGCGTAAGGGCAGTGATATCGCGTTGCTGCAATACACATCGGGTTCGACCGGCGATCCCAAAGGCGTGGTGCTGACGCACGCGAACCTATTAGCGAATATGCGGGCGGTGGCGGAAGCCTTGCAGATGGGCCCGGCAGACGTGGGGATCAGTTGGCTGCCCTTGTATCACGACATGGGATTGATCGGGGCGTGGCTGACGCTGCTGCTGCATGGCGTGCCACTTGTGGTGCTGTCGCCGCTGGCGTTCCTGACGCGGCCGGAGCGCTGGCTGCAGGCGTTCAGCAAACATAGAGGAACAATTACCGCGGCGCCGAACTTCGCTTACGAATTGTGCGTGCGAAAAATCTCCGACAAAGCGATGCAGGGAGTGGACCTGAGTTCGATGCGGGCGGCGTTGAATGGCGCGGAACCGGTGAACCCGGAAACGTTGGAACGGTTCATCACGCGATTTTCGAAATTCGGATTCAAGCGCGAGGCCATGCTGCCGGTTTATGGGCTGGCGGAGGCGTCGCTGGGCGTTACGGTGCCGCCGCTTTCGCGTGGGCCGCTGGTGGATCGCGTGGAGCGGGACGCGTTCACGACACAGGGACTGGCTGTTCCCGCAAAGCCGGAAGATGAGACGGCGATTGCGTTTGTTTCGGCGGGAAAGCCGGTGCCGCGGCATGAAGTGATGATTGTGGATGAACAGGGCAACGAGATGGCAGACCGCACGGAGGGATTTCTGTGGTTTCGCGGGGCATCGGCAACGAGCGGCTACTACCAGAATGCGGCGGAGACGGAGAAGCTCTTTCCACGAGGAGCGGCGAAAGGCGACGACGAATTTGCCTGGGTGAATTCGGGCGACCGGGCGTACCGCGCGGATGGCGAGTTCTACGTCACCGGCCGCGTGAAGGACATCATCATCAAGGGCGGACGCAATTTGTATCCGCACGAGGTGGAGGAACTGGCGGGCCATGCGGAAGGAATTCGCAAGGGCTGCATTGTGGCCTTTGGATTGAAGGATGAGGCATCCGGCACGGAGAAGCTGGTGGTGGTCGCGGAATCGCGCGAGGAGTCGAAAGCGAGAAGGGCCGCGATTGCGAGCGCGATTACGGATGAAGTCTCGCGCGGACTGGGATTGCCGCCGGACCGCGTGGAATTGATTCCGCCTGGGAGCATTCCAAAGACTTCCAGCGGCAAGCTGCGACGCGACGAAACCAAACAGTTGTATGTAGCGGGGACGCTGACGGCCGCGAAGCCTCCTGCGTGGCTGCAAATCGCGCGGTTGGGAACCATTCCGTACGTGAAGGAAGGATTCCGCGTTGTTATTGGCGGCATACGCAAGCTGCTAGAGAAAATCTACGGCGTGTATTTCATCGTCGTGTTCGTTTTGTGGATTGTCCCCTCATGGGCCATGGTGCGAACGATCAAGGATTACAAGACGGCTGGGCGCTTCACTTCGGCGGCGCTGAAAGTACTGTTCGCACTGACATTCATTCGCGTAAAGGTGATCGGAAAAGAGTACATGGATACACCGGGCGCAAAAGTGTATGCGTCGAACCACGCGAGTTATTTTGACGTGTTGCCGCTGATGATGGGGCTGGGCGTACCGTACCGGTTTGTAGCCAAGAGCGAAGTGAATCAGATGCCGTTTATCGGACGGTTCCTGAACCAGATGGGCCACTTGTCGTTCGACAGACTGGATGCCAACTCGCGCTTGAAGCAAGTGCACATGATGGAAGACTGCTTGCACAAGGGAGATTCGATTTTTGTTTTTCCGGAAGGCACGTTTGTGCCGGAAGACGGCGTGCGTCCGTTCCAGCTTGGGGGATTCAACGCCGCGGTGGCGACGGGAACGCCCGTTGTGCCCGTGTCGCTGGCGGGGACGCGGAAGTTTCTACGCGACCGCACGTTCCTACCGCGTCCCACAAGCGTGACAATCACGCTCTCCCCGCCAATCTATCCCGAAAAGTCCGGCGACGATCCTGAACATCTGCAGGAAATCGTGCGGTTGCGGGACCTTGCGCGAGAAGCGATTGCCCGGCACTCAGGCGAACTGCTTTTGTAATTTCTGGCCAGAGCAAGCTAACGATTCAACTTATAGAGAACGGTGATGCGGGTATCGATCTCGACGGCTTGGCCGTTGAGAACCGTGGGACGGTAGTGCCACTCGCGCACCGCAGCGAGCGCTGAGTTGTAGAAGAGCGGGTCGCCAGAAAGCACTTCCAGCGATTGGATGGAGCCGTCGGTGGCAATGATGGCGTGAAGTTCGACGCGGCCTTCGCGGCCGGCCTGTTTCGCGAGAATGGGATAGATCGGTTCGACGCGATGAGTGAGCATGGCGGGTTCGAGCTCTGTGACCCTCAAACGCCTGGCAGGCTCGACGCTTGGCTCGGTTCGAGGTTTTTCTGGAACTCTGGGATCGGTGTTCAAGCCATATGGAACGCCGTCACCAACGGGCGTACCAAGTATAGAGTCGCCCTCTGGTTGATTGGATGTTGTGTTGATCGATTCCCCGTTTTTCAAGGGGCGAGGCGGATTTCGCGGGTCAAAGCAGAACACACAGATTCGCCTTCCAACTTGGTGCTGCTTCGTATTTCCAACAGTGCGCTTCGCCGGGCCTCCCCGCGCATACGGAGGAAGCACGACGCGCTCGTAGCTAATGCGTTCACTTCTTCCGAACAGCGGGAAGACGACGAAAGCCGCGACCGCGACAGTTTGCAGGACCACCGAGACGACCAGCGCGCGACGGCGTATTTTGCGTTCGCGTCGCTTTTGCTCTGGGTCGCCTTCGACGAAACAGCTTTTCAGTGAGCCGATAACCTGTTCGGGCACACCCGTGGGTTCGAGAGCCATCACACACCTCCACAAAGTTTGCTGCGAGTGGTGGGAGCAGATTTGCGGCACCAACCTCCTGTGGTTGCCTACAGGAGGCCAGCGCCGCGCTCGCAGGGATGTGAGGTGCGCGCGTCCTCTGTAGCGTTTGACACCGGAGTGGGTAACAAGTTCCCTTGAAATAGCAGGGGTTAGCGGCAAACATCGATCGGCATTAGAACGCGGCTCATAGAATGGCGAGAGAGGCAAATTCCGCCGGGTACATCCCATGGGGCGGGTGCGGCATCAAATCGGGAGGACGTAGATCCCAGGAGGAGAATCCCATGGACAGGCACATTCCGGAAGTTATTGGTGTGCGCCGCACGGGTTGGGCTGCTCTGGACCGCGATCCGCAACAAGACACTGTAGAATTCAACTGTCCTCATTGCGGCGCGCAGAGCCAGAAAAAGGCCCGGCGCGAGCGCAGCGAATATCGGTTCACAGACGGCTTTCTGCAAGACCTGCAAGGCGAAGGCACACAGTGTCACCAGTGCAAGCAGTCGCTGAGAATCGTTCCCATCGTGCTGTTGCACGACCAGGCCGAAACGCATCGGTTTGAAGCAATGTTTCTAGCAGCGCCAAGCGAAGTAGCGTAATCATTCCTTCATAAACTGAACGGGGCGTCTTTTAAGGACGCTCCGTTTTTTTGTGTTGCGAGTCTTGGTGCGCACGCCGCACCTGCATAAATGTTGCGTTGCGTTTCGGTTGAGGTTCTTCGGGGCGCAAACTACGCGCCCCTCAGAATGACAGCGCAACTTCTAGATGATTTCGGTTAGCGGTAGTGGTCGTGGCGGAAGCGTTCACATTTTACATACGCTTCGTGGCGTTCGTGAGCCCAATGGCGAGCCGCGGAACTGTATGGCCCGTAGCGCTCGGCCGCCTGGTTGTAGCGATATTCGGTGTACGAGACGCGCCGAGTGCAGTCATCCCAACCGTTGGCCTTCGCGCCTGGCGCCCCAGCGAAGAGCAGGAAACCACCCAGCGCCGCACTCGCCAACAGCGCCTTGCCAAATACAGAACGGAAGACGTGCAGGTTGATGTTCATAACAGCCTCCAGGAGCGTGTCCGGGGCCGGTTCCGGTGTTTCGTCCTACGGAATCAAACACGCGTTTAGTGGAAATGTTGCCAGTGCTGAGGAAGGCCCGCTCGAGACCGAGCGGTAGACTTCAGTACGCTTGCAAGAATGGATCGACATTCATGTGGTACTTTTCGAGCCCGGAACGAACCGCTTCGAATGCTTCATCCACGTTGTCCGCATACTGCAATTGATCGTAATCGATTTGACTGATGGTGCCCCAACGCACCATGGCCTTCAGATTCATGACGTCGTGCCAGTATTTGCGGCCGTAGATCAGGATCAGCGTGTGCTTCGGCATTTTGCCGGTTTGCGACAGGGTCATCATTTCCCACAATTCGTCCATGGTGCCGAAACCGCCGGGAAAAACAATCAGCGCTTTGGCGATTTGTGCGAACCACAATTTGCGCATGAAAAAATAATGGAAGTTGAAACTGAGTTCGGGACTGATGTAGGGATTGGCGAACTGTTCATGCGGCAGTTCAATGGATAACCCAATGGATCTGCCGCCGGCTTCGTAAGCGCCGCGATTTGCCGCTTCCATGATGCCGGGGCCACCACCGGAGCAGACAACAAAGCGGCGAGGTTTGGGACCGAGCGACAATGCCCAGGTGGTGATTTTGTGAGAAAGCAGGCGTGCTTCTTCGTAATAGCGAGACATCTCGAGGGCGCTTTTGGCTTCGCGTAACGCCACATGGTGTCGCTTCAAACGCAGCGGAGACATTTTCGCGGAACTTTCCTGTTTCAGACGGGTGTAACGCGCGGAAGCGGTTTCGTGGGAATCGATGCGCGCGGAGCCAAACATGACGATCGTGTCGCCAATACCTTCTTTTTTCAACTGGGCCAGCGGATGGAGGTACTCTGCCAGGATGCGGATGGGGCGAGCCGGCGTGCTGGACATGAACTTATGATCTTCGTGAGGGGCTTTTGGGGCGTGCTGCGGCTTTGGGCGCTTACCATCGGGCATGGAATCTCTCCAAATAGGTTGAGCTTCGATTGTAGGCAGAGCTTGAGGGTTCGGCAACGCCTTTGGCCCCGCATGCGTCGAATTGAATATACGGACAAACCGGTCGAAACGCGTGGTAGCAACGCTCGACCAAACTATGACGAAAATTGATTTCATTACATTGTCAGGGGCGATTTTGGCCTTGCTGCTGGCGGGGAACGCGTTTGCGCAAGCGCCGGAAGGCCCCATCACGCCGCAGCCTGGCGTGGAAATTCAACAAGCGCCGCCAGGATCGACATTCAAGGTGCAGACGGTTTTGGTGAATACGCCGGTGACGGTGCGCGACGCAACAGGCGAGATGGTGCACAACCTGGAGAAGAAGGACTTCCACGTAACCGACAACGGCGTGGAGCAGCAGATCTCGCATTTTGATTTGGGCAGCGAACCGATTTCCGTGGTGGTGGTGGTGGAGACGAGCTCGCGGATTGAAGCGATTCTGCCGCAGATTCGCAGGACCGGCACGCTGCTGACACAAACGGTGATGGGGCCGAGCGGCGAGGGTGCAATTGTCGGGTTCAACGATGAGGTCGATGTATTGCAGGATTTCACGAAAAATGACGACGTGATCGAGAACACCATCACGCGGCTGAAGGAAGGAACGTCAGGTCTGCGGCTGTACGATGCAATGGCCAAGGGGGTGGAAATGCTGAGCGCGCTACCGCAGGCTACGCCCACGCAGCCGGGGCGCCGGCGGGTGTTGCTGGTGATTTCCGAATCGGACGATGCGGGGAGCGAGGCAAAGCTTGGAGAAGTGCTGCGAAAGGCGCAACTCAACAACGTGACGATTTATAGCGTGGGGATTTCGTCGACACGCGCAGCGCTGCAGAAAAAGCCGGAATACCACGCAGCACCTTCGGCGACGCCCCCGGGCACATTCGGTGCACCGCCTCCTCCTGGAACAGTTCAGACGCCTACTACGGAGGCGCAACGCACGGAGGGATTCGATTTGCTGGCACTGGCGATTTGGGCGGTGATGCATGTCAAGGATCAGATCACGAATAGCGGGCTGGCAATTGCGGCTACGGCCACAGGCGGAGCGCATCTGGCGACGTGGAAGGACCGCTCCATCGAAAAGGCCATTGATGAAATTGGCGGGGAGTTACACTCGCAATACATGCTGACGTATACGCCGACGGGAACGGATGCGCCGGGGTATCACGAAATCAAAGTGGATGTAGATCGCGCGGATTTGAAGGTGCGGGCGAGGCCGGGGTATTACGTGGCGGGACCGACGGGTTGATCTTCCAGTGTCTCACTTCATGTGACTGCAGGATTGTGTAGATCCCACCGTGCCCATGCCTCTGCGCGAACGAACCTCAGGCCTGAAGGCCTGAGCTACAGGATAAGGGCTGAGGTATGGGATTTTTACGCTAGTTGCTGCCAAAAGGTGATTTCGCGCGAGGCTATGAGGGAATCTTTGCGGGCGTTCCAGCGCAGGAAATGCTGCGTTTTGGTGTGTTCGGTGTGGTGTTCGCGGGATTCCCACACTTCGTGCAGCAGAAACATGCCGGGCTGATCGACGGCGTGGTGCAAGTCGTATTGCCAGCAGCCCTGTTCTTTGCGAGTGGGGCCGATGAGGGCGCGCAGCTCGGCTTCGAGCAACAGGTGCTGCGCTTCTTTGGCTCGCAGAATTACGATCAGGGTCAGCGCGTCCTTGGGCAACTTGGTGATTTTCACGCTGCGTGACTTGTGCTTGGCGGAACGCCGCTTGGCAACCTTCTTCACTTTTCGTTTGGCCATAATGGGCGGGATTGTATCGCAATCGCGCACAATGGCAAGCGGAACCCGCAGGTTTATTTTTCGGGAGTTTTCTGCCCCGCGTTGAGGCTGTCGAAGTTCAGCAGGGTGTTCAGGACCAGCGAGTAGGTGTTTTCAGTCTCGCCACGATAAATCGGGTTGATGGAGAAGAGGATGACATGGCCGGCGCCCTTGGGGACGTCGAGGACCGCGGGATGCTGGGCAATTTCGTTGCCTGCGGTGACCAGGCCGGAGATGAGAAGATCCTTCGAGTCGGCATAACGCAAGATGACGCGGGCGCGATCGGCGGGGGGAATGACGCGCGGATTGTTGAATTTTTGTTCATCGGTGACCGCCGGGCTCTCCCAAAGCTCAGCTTCAGGCTTTTCCGGCGCTTCAGCGGCAGCGCGGCCAACGACGAAATCGGGGTCATCCTTGGTGCCACGGCCGGTGGCGCGTGCGGTGGACTCGGGACCGAGACGGCGGCGGCGCGAGCCAAGGACGCTGCTCAAAGAGAAGATGGGGCCATTGTCGCAATAGACGGAGACCTTTTCGTCGTAGCCATAAGCGATGGGGCTGGCGGCATCGACCAGGCGCGTGCCGACGATGGCGCCAACAATTTTCATTTTTTCGGAGGAACTGGCGGTGACGCCGGCGGCCATGCCGATGGACAGAGCGAATTGCGAGGTATCGGTGGTGGTCAGAAGCACGCCGCCCTTCTCCACAAAATTCTGAAGCTTGGCGACGCCCTCCCAACCGAGGCCGGGACGCATATCGGGCGTGGAATCATTTTTGCCGACGAGATTTGGCGTGAGCGGCGTGTCCAGCCAAGGCAGCGGATTGCCCCAGGCCATCGGCAATCCCTGAATGATGGTGGAGGAGGAGGAATTCCATCCGACGGGAGGAAACAGAATGACATCGTATTGCGCGTTGAGATCAGGAATGGCGTTGATCTTTTGCGTGCTGATGTAATCGTAGGGAATCTTCAATTCGTCGAGGGCCAGACGCCACCAGCCTTCTGTTTGCGTGCTGATCCAGGTGTGCAGGAAGGCGATGCGCGCGACGCGGACCGGGTGAGTCTTGACGGAAGGAGCGGCTGAGAGCGCGACGGCGTGCAGGCGTAGATTTTTTGTTGCTGCGTCGAGGTCGCCGCGGCTGACGCCCTTAATCAGAAATGTGCCGCGAGAAAACTTTTGAGCGCCGACCTGGAATGGTTCTTCGGCGGCGTCAATGGAAGCAGTTTTTAGTTGATAGCGCAGCGTGGCCAAAGCAGGTTCGGCGTGATTATCGATGGCGAAGATGGTGCCGTCGCCCGTAGCGCCACCGTAGGCAGGCAGCTCGGTGACGCGTTCCATAGAAACCGTAAGAACCTTGGGGTCGGTGACGCGAGCGACTTGCACGCCGAAGAGTTCACCGAAGGTCCAGCCGGTATCGTCATAGGGAGTTTGCTGCGGATCGTCGGGACTCCAGTATTGATAATCGAGCAAAGCGTCGGCGATGCGGGAGTAGGGCTGATCCATGCGGATGACATAGCTGCCGGCAGGAAAGTCGCGGGTGGTGGGTTGCGGCGTTTTGGCCTTTTCCTCGGCGGCTTCCGGCTTGGCGTCTGGCTTGGCTTTCGGCTTTTCTTTCTTTGGAGGAAGAGCTACCTGGAACGCGGTGGTAGCGCGCGAGATTTCCACGTGCTGCCGCTGCATGATGCGCAGCAGGTCTGCCTGCACACTGGCGCGAGAATCATCCGCGGGAAGCACATAGGCGGCCGGACCTTCGGCAGAGGGCTTCTGGATGGAGCGCTTGGACTTCAGATAGAAATTTTTCAGGAACAAGCGCTTGTTCTCGTTGAAATAGTGAAGCGAGGTGAGCAAGCCGGTTTCTTCGTAATTGTTATTGTCGCGCTGGGACCACATAGCTTTAGGAAGCGGAGGATTGGGGCGATACCAGGTGCGCGAGTATTCGTCGGGCTCCAAAGTGCGTTCGCGCGTGTCGGCGCCGCCATTGCCGAAGGTTTCGTAGAGACGGCTGATGCCGTTGTGCATCGCGGCGATGAACATCAGGTAGCCGGGCGACCAGGTATCAAAATCGCCGTGAGCAAAAACGCCGGGCATGCCGAACCTGGTCATGTCCGCAACGTTGCGCGAGCCAATCATCTGCCACTCGTCCACCAGCAAGGGATCGACCCAGGCGTTGTACGGGCCGTCGCCGACGGTATTGTCGTAAAGATAGGGGACGGATTCGTGCAAGTCGTGAAGCACCTGCGCGTGCCAGCTGACGTAGGTATTCAGGACGTTTTGCGTGAGCTTCAGGGTGACGCCCATGGCATCGCGATTATTGTCGTGGGCCACGTACTTGCCCCAGTAGATCAACGGCGGGTAAAAATCTTTAGGATGAGCGAGGTGCCATTTGTAGATGTCGACCATGCGATCGCGGCCATCGACTTCGACGACCGGAGTGATCAGCGTGATCATGCCGTCACGAATCTCGCGGATGTACGGGCTCTCATCGACAGCTAAACGGTAGGCGAGTTCCATCAGGGCGGTGGGCGCGCCTGTTTCCGGCGAGTGAATCGTGCCGGTGATGTAGTAGACGGGAACAGACTGCGCGACGAGCTTGTCGGCTTCGGCGTCATCAAATTTGATGGTGCGCGGATCGCCGAGCTTTGCGAGACGCTCGGTGTTGGCATCGAGATTTTTGAGATTGGCTTCGGAGGAGACGGCTACCGCGATCATCTCGCGGCCTTCTTCGGTGGTACCAATGGAGAAAACTTTGACGCGCGGGCTGGCCTTCTCCAGCAAGCGCATGTACTTGCAGACGTCTTCGGCGTAGGGAAGAATGCCCGGGGCACCGGCCACATCGCCGAGCACAACTTCAGGAGTAGGAACGGATTTGGAGGCGGGCAGATATTCGACGAGCGGGGAAGTGAAAAAAGGTTCGGTGGTGTACTTGTGAAGCTTCGCGGTGTAAGCCTCGTCGATGGGCTGCTTGGGATCGCGTGCCGGCGCGGTCTCGCCATCCGCGAACGACGCGGGCGCGTAAGCGAAGAAAATAAATGCGAAAAAAAACACTGCCAAACGGGCGGAGCGGGACATGCAATTCTCCTTGGATTAAGCCGAACGCGGGATTCTAACCTAGATTCGACGGAAATGAAGGCTTTTCCGGGTACGAGCCGCGAAGCTAGTGAGCGAGGTCAAACGCCAGGCACACGGGCGCGGGAACCTTGGCAACGTCGCCGGTCGGAGTGAGTTTGCCGGAAGCCGGGTCGATGCGGAAAGTCACGATGGTATCGGAATTCTCGTTTTCCGCGAGCAGAAACTTTCCTGCGGGATCGATGGCGAAGTGGCGCGGCTCTTTGCCGCCGGTGGAAACATCGGCAACAAGGCGAAGCGTGCCTTTGCCGGGCTCGACTTCGAACACGGCGATGGAGTCGTGTCCACGATTGGAAGCGTAGAGCCACTTTCCGTTGGGATGCATCGCGATTTCGGCAGTGTCGTTGCGGCCGGAAAAACCTTCGGGCAACGTGGAGATGGTCTGGATGGAGCGATAGGATTCGGTCGCCTCGTTGGCGAAAACGGTGACGGTGGACTTTATTTCGCCCAACACGTACATGAACTTGCCGTTGCGGGAGAAGGCCACGTGCCGCGGCCCGGTGCCTGGGCTGAGAGTTGCGGAGAATGGGTCATTGGGCTTCGTGGCTGCGGCGGCTGCGGGAGTGAGCGTGCCCTTGGCGGCGTCGAACTTGTAGATGAGGACGTGGTCGAGGCCAAGATCAGAGACGTATACGTAGCGATTTCCGGCGGACGGCTCGATCCAGTGCGCGTGCGGACCTTCCTGGCGTTCCTTGTTTGGACCGACAGCTCCGGCATCGGTGAGCACGGCGGTATGTTCGCCAAGCTTGCCGTCGGGAAGGATCGGAAAGACCGCGACGTTGCCGGAAGTGTAGTTGGCGATGAAGACGAACTTGCCAGTTTTGTCGAAGGAGATATAGCAGGGATCTTCGCCGAGCGCGGGAAGCTTGTTAAGCAGAGTGAGCTTGCCGGACTGTGCGTCGAGAGCGAAGGCGCTAATGGTGCTTTGCTTGCCGGATTCGTTGGCGACGTAGGCCCATTTGCCGTTGGGATGAATGACGACCCAAGAAGGATCGGGCGTTTCCGCGGCGACTCCCTTCGGCGTGAGCTTGCCGGTTTCTGTGTCGTAGGAGAACGCGTAGATGCCTTTGCTCTCCGTTTTGTGCGTGTAGGTGCCGACGAGCACGAGATTGGAGTGCGGCGAGGCGGGTGGCTTGGCGCTTCCGGCGAGAGAGAATAGAACGACGGGCGCAGCAAGAATCAGGAGTGCAAAGATTCGGCGTGTGATTTTCATGGTGACCTAGTTTAGCGCAAGCGGGAAAGAAAAAGGGCGGCAGAAAAAAAAGGGCACGATGAAAGTGTGCCCTCATTTTCGTTTTGGTGGAGCCGCCTGGACCGTAAAGGCGGCAGCAAGCTGCCGCACTCCAAAGGTTACTTCTTCTCTTCGGCTTCTTCTTCCTTTAGGACGGCTGCGGCTGCAACCGAGTCGTCGTCATCGAGGCGCAGCAAGCGGACGCCCTGCGTGGAGCGGCCCGCTTCACGGATTTCGTTGGCGTGGACGCGGATGACCTTGCCGTGTTCGGTGATGATCATGACGTCGGACTCTTCCGTAACCTGCAGCGTGGCGACGACGGAGCCGTTGCGATCGGTGGTCTTCATGTTGACCACGCCCTTGCCGCCGCGCGAAGTGATGCGGTATTCGGCCAGAGCGGTGCGCTTGCCATAGCCCTTTTCGGCGACGGTGAGCATCAGCGTGGTGAGCGAATCCTTGATGTGCTCGTTCTCGAGCTCTTCGAGATTCTGCGAGGTCTGCTTGTATTCCTTGGCGATGATCTCGAAGTCGGGTTGCACGGCGTCCATGCTGACGACGTAATCTTCCTTGTCGAGATCCATGCCGTTGACGCCGCCGGCGTTGCGTCCCATGGGGCGTACTTCGGTTTCGCGGAACAGGATGGCCTGGCCCTCATGGCTGGCCAGGAAAATCATTTTCTTGCCGTCGGTGAGCTTCGCGCCGATGAGTTCGTCCTTCGCTTCCAGGCTGATGGCAATGATGCCGGTGGAGCGCGGGTTGGAGAATTCGGTCAGCGCGGATTTCTTGACGGTGCCGGTCTTGGTGGCCATGAACACGAAGCGGCCTTCTTCCTCAAGATTGGTGGCGGCGACAAGTGCGGTGAGCTTTTCGTCTTCCTGGAACTTGACCAGGCTGGAGATGGCTCTGCCACGCGTGGCGGCAGCGGCTTCCGGCAATTCGTAGACTTTCAACCAGTAGACGCGCCCTTTCGACGTGAACAGCAGGATGTAGCTGTGCGCCGAGGCGATGAAGAGGTGCTCGACGAAATCCTCTTCCCGCGTTTTTGCGCCGATACGGCCCTTACCGCCGCGCGACTGGTGGCGATAGGTTTCCACGGGGGTGCGCTTGATGTAACCGGCATGGCTGACGGTGATGAGCATGTCGGTGTCAGCGATGAGGTCTTCGAGCTTGATTTCGTCGACCTTGTCGACGATTTGCGTGCGGCGGTCGTCGCCGTAAGCTTTGTGGACTTCACGCAACTCCGCGGTAATCACCTGCTTCAGCTTTTTCTCGCTGGCGAGAATCTCTTTCAACTCCGCGATGAGGTCGCGAATGGTCTTCAATTCCTTGAGAATTTCGTCGATGGAGAGTTGAGTGAGACGGTGCAACTGCAATTCGAGGATGGCATCGATCTGCGTGTAGCTGAGGTTGAGCGCGCCGGGGCGTGCTGCAGCTTCGATTTCCGCGGCGCCGACGAAGCGATACTTGCGGCCGTCGAGCTTCACGCCTTCGAGCTTTTTGGACTTGCCGTTTTCCGTGATGGTGACGTCTTGCTCGCTGAAATACTTGAACAAGTTTTCCTTGGCTTCGGCGCGGCTGGAGGAACCACGGATGATGCGGATGACGTTGTCGAGATGATCGAGCGCGATCTGGTAGCCCACCAAAATGTGTTCGCGCTCTTCGGCTTTGCGCAATTCGAAAATGGTGCGCCGGCGAACCACTTCCATGCGGTGCTCGATGAAAAGTTTGATCAGCGGGATCAGGCCGAGTTCGCGGGGCTGGCCAGCCACGATAGCCAGCAGGATCATGCCGAAGGATTCCTGCATCTGGGTGTGCTTGAAGAGATTGTTGAGGATGAGCTGCGATTCTTCGCCGCGCTTCAGCTCGATAACGATGCGCATGCCTTCGCGAGAGGATTCGTCGCGCACGTCGGCAATGCCTTCGATCTTCTTGGCCTGGACGAGTTCGGCGATGCGCTCGATGAGCTTGGATTTGTTGACCTGATAGGGAATTTCCGTGATGACGATATTTTCGCGGTCCTTGGTGGCTTCTTCAATGGCCGCTTTGGCACGCATGATGAAGCTGCCGCGCCCGGTTTTGTAGGCGGCTTCAATGCCTTCACGGCCGGCGATGTACGCGCCGGTCGGAAAATCGGGCCCGGGCACAATCTTCATGATTTCTTTCAGAGGAGTGTCGGGCTTTTCGATGAGCAGAATGGCGGCGTCAACAATTTCGCGCAAGTTGTGGGGAGGAATGTTGGTGGCCATGCCGACGGCGATACCGCTGGCGCCATTCACCAGAAGATTAGGAATGCGCGAAGGCAGGACGACGGGTTCTTCGCGGGTCTGATCGAAGTTGGGAATGAAGTCGACGGTTTCTTTTTCGAGGTCCGCCAGAATGTCTTCGGTGATTTTCGCCAGCCGCGCTTCCGTGTACCGCATGGCCGCGGGAGGATCGCCGTCAACCGAACCGAAATTTCCCTGGCCGTCAATCAACGGGTAACGCATGTTGAAGTCTTGCGCGAGGCGCACCAGTGCGGGATAGATGACGGCTTCGCCGTGCGGGTGATAGTTGCCGGAGGTATCGCCGCAGATTTTGGCGCACTTGCGGTAGCCGCGATTGGAGGCCAGGCCGAGGTCGTTCATGGCCACCAGGATGCGCCGCTGCACGGGCTTCAAGCCGTCGCGCACGTCGGGGAGCGCGCGCGCGATGATGACGCTCATGGCGTAGTCGAGGTACGACTTGCGCATTTCGGCTTCGATATCGATGGGAAGCAGTATCGATGTGTTCTGTTCGTCGGCCATGTTTCCTCGTTATTCCGTAATTCGTGACCCGTGCTCCGTGACTCGTCAACGCCTCAGAGTGTGCTCACCGCTACTTCGGTGTATCACGCGGTTGAGATCCTTCGCTTCGCTCAGGATGACAACTTAAGTTCTTTGCTGGCCTGCTCCAGCGCGTTGCTTCGCTCAGGATGACAGCCTAGATTCGTTTGCTCACCTGCTCCAGCACATACGCCTTGACGCTGTCGAATGCGTCGGCCGCGTTGCTGAAGCGTCGCGGCGCAAAATATTCTTCGAGCTGGCGCAAAAAGTCGTCGCGCGCGGCTTCGTTGGCGAACTCGATTGCTACGCCCTTTTCCATGTCGGGAGCCGCCGTGGGCGTGGCGCGAAAGTCACTCACGCTGAGGCCCCGCAATCCCGGCAATGTGGCCCATCCCAACTGGTAAATCATTGATACTCGGCGCGTCGCAACTTCAGATATCCAGGTTGACGACTTCGAGGGCATTCTCCTCGATGAATTTCCGGCGCGCTTCCACGTTCTCACCCATCAGCGTCGTGAAAATGTCTTCGGCGGCCACGGCATCTTCCAGCTTTACCTGCAGCAGGGTGCGCGTGTCCGCATTCATGGTGGTTTCCCACAGTTGTTCGGCGTTCATTTCGCCCAAGCCCTTGAATCGGGTGATGGTGAAATCTTTTTTGGCGTCTTCCACGATGTAGTTCAGCACGTCGGTGACTTTTTCTTTGGCGATCTTGGTGCCATTGCGAGCCACGACGAACGGCGGATGATTGAATTCCTCGATCTGCTTGGCCAGGCCGCGCAAGCGTTTGTAATCCGGCGTGGAAGCGACGGCCCAATTGATTTTCTGGTTGTGGGGCGGGCCGAATTGAAGTTCGTGCAGGCTGTGCTCTTCATCGAAAACGATCTTGTTTTCCAGTTTCAGCTTGGCCTTTTCGATGGCCTTTTGCAGCTTCTCGAGCGCTTTCTTGTCCTCGAAATCAACTTTCTTCTCGATGCCGCTTTCCACCAGCAGTTCAACAAGGTTGACATCGCGCAAACGGCGGCCCAGCTTTGCCGCGGCCGCTTCGTATTCCTGCACGTTCAGCAGGAAGGAAGTCAGTTTGGCACCTTCGAGCGAAACGCCTTCCTTGGCTTTCACGACGTGGTCTTCGGTGGCGCGCTTCATCAGCTCGCGGGCAAAATCGCGTTCATCGCGAATGTATTTTTCGGTTTTGCCGCGCTTCACGCGGTACAACGGAGGCTGCGCGATGTACACGTGGCCGCGCTCGATCAGTTCCTTCATGTGACGGAAGAAAAACGTCAGCAGCAGTGTACGGATGTGGCTGCCGTCGACGTCGGCGTCGGTCATGAGAATGATTTTGTGGTAGCGGAGCTTGCCGGCATCAAAATCGTCTTTGCCAATGCCGGTGCCGAGGGCGGTGATGATGGCGCGAATTTCTTCGTGGCCGAGCATCTTGTCGTAGCGAGCCTTCTCGACGTTGAGGATTTTGCCTTTGAGCGGCAGGATGGCCTGATACTTGCGGTCGCGTCCCATTTTCGCGGAGCCGCCGGCGGATTCGCCCTCGACGACGAACAGTTCGCAGCGCGCGGGATCTCGTTCCTGGCAATCGGCCAGCTTTCCGGGGAGGCCGCTGGAGTCCATCGCGGATTTGCGGCGGGTGAGTTCGCGCGCTTTGCGAGCGGCTTCGCGGGCACGGGCCGCGTCGATGCACTTGCCAATGATGCGGCGGGCAACGGTGGAGTGTTTGTCGAACCATTCACCAAGCTTTTCATTCACGAGTTGCTCGACGTCGCCCTTGATGTCGCTATTGAGCTTGCCCTTGGTCTGCCCTTCAAATTGCGGCTGCGGCAAACGCACGCTGACAACGGCGACCAGTCCTTCACGAACGTCATCGCCGGAAATGGTGACTTCGTCCTTCTGCTCCTTGAGCATGCCGGCATTCGAAGCGAAATTGTTGATGGTGCGGGTAAGCGCGGAACGGAATCCGGAGAGATGCGTGCCGCCATCGACGGTGTTGATGGTATTCGCAAAAGCAAACACGTTTTCGCCGTAGGTGTCGTTGTACTGCAGGGCAATTTCGATCTCGACGTTGCCGCGCTTGCCCTCCATATAGATCGGCGAATCGTGCAGCGTGGTTTTGCCGCGATTCAGGTGCTTCACAAACTCCGCGATGCCGCCGGTGAAGCGGAACTCCGCGGTCTTTTCCGTGCGTTCGTCGGTCAGCGTAATTTTCAAGCCCTTGTTGAGGAAGGCGTACTCGCGCAGGCGCGTGGCCAGGGTGTCGTAGCTGAAGGCCGTTTTTTCGAAGATCGAAGGATCGGGATGAAACTTGACGGTGGTGCCGGTTTTGCGCGTTTTCCCGGTTTGTTTCAGCTTCGTGGTGGGCTTGCCCTTCTCGTAAGACTGTTCCCAAACCGCGCCATCGCGCTGAATCTCGAGCTCCAGGAAATCGGAGAGCGCGTTCACAACCGAAACGCCGACGCCGTGCAGGCCGCCGGAGACCTTGTACGTTTCACTGTCGAATTTTCCGCCGGCGTGCAACACGGTGAGCACGACTTCCGCCGCGGGACGTTTTTCGGTGGCGTGCATATCGACGGGGATGCCGCGGCCATTATCGACCACGGTGACGGAATTGTCGGCATGGACAGTGACATTCACTTCGTCGGCGAATCCGGCCATGGCTTCGTCAACGGAATTGTCGACAACTTCCCAAACCAGATGGTGCAGGCCCATCTCGCCGGTCGAGCCGATGTACATGGCGGGACGCAGGCGCACCGCTTCGAGTCCGCCGAGAACTTTAATGGATTTCGCGTCGTACTGGTGACCGCCTTTGCCTGTCACCGTTTCTTTGTCGCCCATTTCATCTCCCTTGCCCCCGGACCGACGGCCCAAGGATGCAAAACTGCGGCGATCCGCTCGCACAAAACACGCCCCGGCGCACCACCGGGAATCCGCTGAGGATGGTTCAACTCGATTTTTGTGAAGCTAGGAAAGGCGTGATGTTTGCAATCTCCATGCGTCGCCTGACCCTTTGACCGCGACCTTGCGAACAAAATCGCAGCTCGTAGGGTTCCTGCTTCATCCCGTCCCGCAATCCGGGACGTGGCGAAGACTTATATTCTCCAGTGCTGATTGACCGGCCCCTGGCGCAGGGATTTGTGGTCAAGCGGCGCTGGCGGACGTGCCGATGTGGAGAAAAAATCCACGAATCGACAACACCTAATTTTACCGGAAATGGGGCATTTTCTCAAGCGGCAGGAATGGGGTTGTGGATAAATAAGGCTTGTATTAGCAATAGCTTACAGTGGGTCGCCGAGGATTAGTGCGGGTATTTCGGTACGGCGGACTTGGCATGAAAGCCGATCTCTTTTTTTCGAGGAACGGGCACTTCGAGCATCTGCTTGAGGGTCACGAATACGGCGCTGAATTTGGCGTCATAGCGTTTTTCCATCTGCTCGATCTTGCGCCGCAGATCCTCGTGGGTGGCCAGCAGAGTTCGCAGTTGAACGAAGGTGCGCATGATGGCGATGTTGACTTGCACGGCGCGTGCGCTGCGCAAAACGTTGGAGAGCATGGCGACACCTTGTTCGGTGAATGCGTAGGGAAGAGCACGGCGAGCGCCACCCCAACTTGAAGTCACAGATTGTGACTTCAAGAATCGGAATTCGTCGGAAGTCAGCTGAAAGAGAAAATCCTCGGGGAAACGCGATTCGTTGCGCCTGACTGCTTGCACCAGCGCCCTGACAGGAACAGCGTATAAAGGCGCGAGATCGGAACTGACCATCACGCGCTGGCCACGCAGAAAGTGAATTCGCTCTTCAATGCGCTCGCGGAGGATGATCTGTTTACTCGCACGTGTATTTATGAATTGATTATACACAGAATGACTTGAAGTCACAAATTGTGACTTCAAGAGGCGGGAATGGGAGGCGGGCCCGACTCAGATGCGCATGGGCATGATGACGTAGCGGTAGCGATAGCTTTCATCGGCCAGCGGGCGCATCTGTCCGGCGGATTGTTCGTCTTTCAACTCGATGCTGATGGGGCCATCGGCCGCGGCGGCCAGAAAATCGAGCATATAGCTGGAGTTGAAGCCGATGGCGATATTGTCGCCCTTGTATTCCTTCTCGATGGTTTCTTTGGCTTCGCCGTATTCGGGACTGGAGGCGGAAATCTCCACGCCCTCCTGGGTAACGGCCAGTTTTACGGCGTGCGAACGCTGGTCGGCGAGTTGCGAAACGCGGCGAACCGCGTCGCTGAGTTCGGTGCGCTCAAGGACCACGGTCTTGTTGTTTTCGCGCGGCAACACCGCTTCGTAGTTGGGGAATTGGCCGGTAAGGATTCGCGAGATCAGCAGGCGCGGTCCCACCTGGAAAAACAGGTGGCTTTCGTCTTTAGCGAATTCCATGTGCGCATCGGAACCCGCGGCGCTGGAAAGTTTCTCCACTTCATCCATGGCTTTCTTGGGGATCAGCACGCGAACTTCGCCATTCAGGCCCGCCAGCTTTTGATCGGTCTCAGCAAGCGCCAGTCGATGGCCGTCGGTAGCAACCATGGCCAGCGTGTCAGGCTTCAGGATGAGCAAGCCGCCGTTCAGGGTGTAGCGCGATTCTTCCATGGAAATGGCAAATTTCGTTTTGGCGATCAGGCTCTCAAGGACCGCGGCGGGAATCTTTACCAGAGTGTGCGGCATGGCTGGCAAAGCGGGGAAGTTCTCCTTGGCCATGCCGACGAGCTTGTATTTCTTCTTGTCGCTGACGATCTCGACCCAATGGTTATCGAGCAACTTGAACTTGATCTCACCTTCGGGAAGCAAGCGAACGAGTTCGAGCAGTTTTTTCGCGGGGATGGTGCCAGCGCCTTCTTTTTTGATTTTGGCTTCGCACGACGTGCGGACGCTGAGCTCCAGGTCCGTGGCCGTGATGGTCAGAGTGCTGCCTTTCGCCTCCACCAGGAGATTCGAAAGGATGGGAATAGTGGTCTTGCGTTCCACAACGCCTTGCGTCGTGGTCAATTCATCGAGCAGCGCCGACTTGGTTACGCTGAATTCCATTGATTGGCTTTCCTCGCGCACGGTTCCTGTTGCGGACATGGTTTCTCCCATGCATCTGTACCGCTAGCGTACTGTACTCGTTTTTCAGGAAAGTATAAAGGCCACAGACACCAGACACGCTGTGGAAATAGGCACGGCTGAGGATATTCGGAAAGGTAGTGAGTGCCATCGGGAGCGAGACTTTTTCACAAGCACAACAGCTTTCACAAGAGATAGTTCCTAAAAACAAAATTTGGACTCTTGTTGTTGTGATGACGGTTGTGGATTGGTGGAAAACATCGCCGCGCGTAGACCTGGGCTGAATTTTTGCGCGAGGTGTGAAGTGGATTTCCACGCGGAACTGCGGATAAGTGCGCGGCAGTTGCCGCAAAAAAGATTTCTACAGATTTCATGCACATTGCGTCCGAAGGTTTCCCACCGGCTCTACACAACTTCCGCACATGCTTTTGAGGGCGCAACTTTTTGTCAGGGCGGAAGAGATTTCCACCGGATCTCGGGGAGATTTTTGCCGGCACCAAATCTCGCGTGATGACGGCGTGATCCGATAGAGTCTGCGTGAGGACTACGGAGAGCGGCTGGCCCTCATGTGCTGAAGCCGGGTTATTAGGGGCGTGGGGTCGTCGGTTGGAAAAGGAGCGGTGAGCCGCCGCACTCCAAAGGTCCTTGCTACGACGGAAGAGGGACGCGTGAGTTTTTAGTTGAGGTCCTTCGCTGCGCTCAGGATGACAAACCTAAAACACGGGCTAGTGGAAAAAATGAACGGTAGGCCACTACAAAAGGCAAAGCAAGTGGCTCACACCTAAATGAAAGGCCTGAGCTACAGGCATAGCCAGTGATAGATAACGACTGGAATTTATTTACTGCAGAGCGTCCATCAGACGAGTGATGGTGCGGTTCAGGTCTTTGTCGGAGCGCCGCAACTCTTCGATCTTGTTGATGGAATGGAGAACGGTGGTGTGATGCTTGCCACCGAATTGCCGGCCGATTTCCGGAAGCGACGCGGTGGTGAGCTGCTTGACGATGTACATGGCCACCTGACGCGGAAAGGCGATGGCGCGGGTGTTGCTCCGCACCTTCAAATCCTGCTCGCGCAGATTGAAGTGCTCGCTGACGCGCTTCTGGATGAGGTCGATGGTGACACGCTTTTCCTGCGAAGCGATGATATTGCGCAAGACTTGCTGCGCAGTGGTCAACGACACGATGGTGCCAGTGAGCGAAGCGTAGGCCATCAGGCGGGTCAGCGCGCCTTCCAGTTCACGCACGTTGGACTTGATAGCGCGGGCGATGTACTCGGCAACGTCGTCAGGCAGGTTGAAGCGGTCGCTTTCAGCCTTTTTCTGCAGGATGGCGATCTTGGTTTCGAGATCGGGAGGCTGAATATCGGCGATCAGTCCCCATTCGAACCGCGAGCGCAAGCGTTCTTCAATCGAGTTGATATCTTTCGGCAGGCAGTCGGACGAAATGACGATTTGCTTCTGCTGCTCGTACAAGGCGTTGAAGGTATGAAAGAACTCTTCCTGGGTGCGTTCCTTGCCGGCAATGAACTGGATATCGTCGACAAGCAAAACATCGACAGTGTGGAAGCGATCGCGGAAGCTAATCATGCGATCGAAGCGCAAGGAGTTGATGACTTCGATGGTGAACTTTTCGGCGCTGACGTAGCTGAGACGCATGGCGGGATTACGCTTCTTGATGGTGTGCCCGATGGCGTGCATCAAGTGGGTCTTGCCCATGCCCACGCCGCCATAGAGAAACAGCGGGTTGTAGGCCTTGGAGGGCTGTTCGGCAACAGCGCGCGACGCAGCGTGCGCAAACTCATTGGACTTGCCGACGACGAACGAATCAAAGGTGTAGCGCGGATTGAGCTGGTGATCACTGCTTTCAAAATCCAGCTTGGACTGCTTGGCAGTGGAGACGACGGGAGCCGCGGGCACGGGTTCCTCTTCGGTGCAGACATACTGCACCTTCATGGAGGGAGTGCCCATCTGGTGGAACACGGCCTTCACAATTTCGCCGTAGGTCCGAGTAAGGACTTGGCGAAAAACCGCGCTGGGGATCTGAATGTAAATGGTATCGCCCTCATTGCGGTTCAGCCTGGTGGGTTGAAACCAGGTGTTGTAGGTGTTGATGCTGACCCGGGACTTGATAAGATCGAGGAACTTGTCCCAGACATTCTGTTGAGTGTCGCGCTCTCGCCCGACTTGAGTAGCGGTTATCATCGTATTGGAAAAAGCCAATCCCGTGCTATTTCCACAGGTGTGAATAAGCTGTGGAAAGCCCAATTTGCCCTAAAGCTTCTCGCTTTGGAGTTCGTGCTCGCGCGGGAAAGATCCCTGTGTGCCCCATGGATTCCCGCGCGGCCTTTCAGACTTGCATGACCACGTTGAGCACCTGAAAACTGGATGGATTCTCGCGCACTGTCCGTGTGGGAGCAAGCGAAAAGTGAACGAAGACCTAACCGAACGTTCACATGCCATGCACAACTTTTCCACAAGCACAAGAATTGTGCAAGTGCATAGATTTTTGGCGAATTACGCGTGTTTTGTGATGAAAATTTCCGAGCGGATGCGCGTCTGCCCGGATTTGGTGCAGGTGAGGCTGAGGAAAACTAAAGCGATCTTTCAATGTTTTTTGTCCGGACGTTGAAACTCGAACACGCCCAAAGGGTCGGAACCGATCAAAAGCACTTCTTCTTCGACGAGCAGGACGGTGCCATCGAGACGGGAGCCGTCGGGAGTGAAAATCTGATACTCCGACCGGCGGTTGCCGTCCTTATCGAAGTGCAGCAGCGTGTTGTGCAGGCACATCCAGATTTCACCGCTTTCCGGGTCAACTCCGAACGCTGTTAGAATCGCCGGGAACCGCGGTGGTTCCTGGCGCTTATTATCCTGTTGTTTGTCCTGTCGGTCGATTTCACGGCGGGTGGCACGAGCTTCAGACATGGCGTCGAGGCCGGTAAACTCAAAATCGACGCCGGCTGCAAAGCCGAAGCGGTCGTATTGGCGCACCAGCGGCTCCGGCAGATAGGTGTAGCCATAGTAGATGCGCCCTTGAGGGTCGGAAGCCAGCCGGCCCAAGCTCAAGTAACGATTGAGATCGGCGCGAGTGGAGAGTTCCTCGGGATCGCCCATTTCGCGAGCGACCTTACCGGTCGATCCGTAGACAGTGATGAGCCGCGCACCGTTCTGAGTCGCGACCGCAACTTCGCCGTCGGGCAGGGCGGCGATCGACAGAGGCGCGGCCACGCGGAATGCGCGCGCGGTCCCCGCCGGGTCCCACACTTTAATCTCATCGGCGCCGCGGTCGGCGACATAGACGGTGCCATTTGCGGAGACGTCCATGTCTTCGCCAAATTGGATAGAGCGCAAATCCGGGGAAGGCGGCGGTACACTCTGCGCGCTAGAGTCGGGGATTTTCTTCAACAACGCGCCTTTTTCGTCAAAGACCAATACGGTGCTTCCGGGCGAAGTGAGCACGTAGAATTTTCCATCAGAGCCGCGGCGAACAGCACGGAGTCCCGGGCCGATGGGCTTAAAGACGCGGCGTCGCGCAGTCAGGTCGTCGTCGACTTGCTGAGCGTTGATGGGGAATAGAGAGGCAGCCATGCACAGTGCTGCCGCCGCTATCCCAAACTTCGTGATGGTTTTCCGCATGATGGTTCAGATTGCAGCAAGTGCCGCGCGGTTGCCTATGGCACCTGGATCGGATTGCCCAGTTTGATAACCACCGCAGCACAATTTTTGTTAGCCGAAAATAGCGGTCAGTCGGCCCGCAGGCGTAGCCGCTCGATGGATTTGGCGCGCAGCCGCCCCGCTTCGCTGCGCGGACCCGTGTCGTCTGTTTCGATCAACACCGCGTTCATCTGGACATCGCCGGTGGCGACCTCGAAGCGAGCAGGCAGTCCATCCAGGAATTTCTTCACAATTCCAGCGCGGTCCATCCCGATTACGCCGTCGTGCGGGCCGGTCATGCCAACGTCGGTGATATAAGCAGTGCCGCCGGGCAGGACATGCTCATCCGCAGTGGTTACATGAGTGTGGGTGCCGACAACGGCGGTTACGCGGCCGTCGAGATACCAGCCGATAGCGATTTTCTCGCTGGTTGTTTCGGCATGCATGTCCACCAGGATGAAGGCGACATCGGGCGGCAATTTGGCCAGTTCAGAGTCGGCCTTCTTGAAGGGATCGTCAATGGCGGGCAGGAATACGCGACCCTGCAGATTCAGGACGGCAAACTTGACGCCAGTCTTGGTCGCGCCGACATAAAGGCCGCTGCCTGGGTTGCCGTCGGCGAAATTGCCGGGGCGCAGCAGGCGCGGCTCGTGCGGCATGTAGTCGAAAATCTCTTTGCGGTCCCAGCTGTGGTTTCCCCCGGTCAGGACATGGATTCCGCCTTGCAGCAGCCCTTCGGCGATGCGCGGGGTAATGCCAAAACCGGAAGCGGAGTTTTCGCCGTTGGCGATGACCAGATCGATCTGGCGGTGCTCGACCAGGTCGGCCAGACGATCGTGGACGATCTGGCGGCCGGGCGAGCCAACAATATCTCCAATGAACAACACCCTCATGGCGCGAGGATCCTTTTGGTGCTGTTTTTCCTAACCTGGAACCGAGGACTGCCAACTTTAAACGAAAAGAGCGGACTGCTCAGCCGTGGAAAGCTAGGCCGTGAACCTCTGAAATAGGTGGGCACCACGAGCCAGCCATTAGGCTTTCCTGCCCCGCAGGAGAGTTCCAGAAGAAACCCGCCAGCGGGACAGGCCGTGCACACAAGCTGACTAACCGCAGCACCCCAGAGATTCGTTACGGTTCAAACGGCGTTCGCGTCCTCACCTGCTTCGAAGTACCGCTCCAGTCAGTATTATCCTCCCAGTCGGGTCCCGCGTCCAACGCGCGGGCGCGAAAAAGGCGTCGAAAAATTACATAGCGCTTGCCAGGTTTGGGGCTCGGTTGTAGAGTCTGGCGGTGCGAAAAATCAGCCCGATTCGCTGCGCTGGGCTGCCGCTGCTGCTGTTCTTCCTGTTGTTCCTCAGTTGCTCTTCGGAGACTCTTGCGCAGACCGGCGCAACGCCGGCAAAAGAGATTGAGCTCTGGAGGTTCGACGAACTGACAGCGCCCGGGTCTTGCCGCGCGAAGGGGCGATTTCAGGACCGGGAGTATTGTGATTCGCAGGTGGTGAACCAGATACTGGCGCTGGGGAAAGATGCCATCCCATATCTGATTTCCGAGCTCACGGACGACCGCAAGACCAAGCATCCCATTTACGATTTGTGGAGCTACACGGCCGCGGGGGACATTGCCAATTCCTTCCTGTTCGATCTGTTCACCGCGCCCGACTGGACGGTGTCGCCGATACCGGAGTTGGAGTCGTTGCATATGGAGTGCAACCACCCGGGCGAATCGTGCTGGCGAAAGTTTCTGCACAAGAACGGCAGAAAGTTTGTGCAAGAGCAGTGGCGAGCGGCGTGGGAAGCCAATAAAGAGCGCATCTATTGGGATGAAAACGCGCGTTGCTTTCGACTGATGCTTGTGACTTCACGAGAGCGCCAGGCAGGCAGCTAGCGCCGCTGTGAACTACTGGACTTTGGATTTCTTGCAATGAACCTGTAAGCAATGGCTGCGAACGGCAGCACGCCTCTCACCTCGAGTCAGTTCTCCGCTACAATGGCACGGCAACCTCAGGAGACCGCAGCGATGAACTATCGGCGCTTTGGACGCACGGGATGGAAGGTCAGCGAAATTGGCTACGGCATGTGGGGACTTGCCGGGTGGACGGGCTCGGATGATGCGGAAACGCTGGCGTCGTTGCACCGCGCCGTAGAGCTGGGCTGCAACTTTTTTGACACCGCTTGGGCGTACGGCGATGGGAAGAGCGAGCAGATTCTGGCGAAATTGCTGCGCGAAAGCAAAAACAAGGCGGGAGTGGGCGGCCCGGACAAACATCTTTACGTAGCGACGAAGATTCCGCCAAAGAATCGCAAGTGGCCCAGCCGCCGCGATTTCACTTTGGACGATTGCTATCCACCGGAGTATGTGCAGGAGTATGTGGAGAAGAGCCTGAAGAATTTGTCCGCCGATACGATTGACCTGATGCAGTTCCACACCTGGGAAGACCGCTGGTTGAATGACGAACGATTGCCACGGGCGATTGAAAATATGAAGAAGAGTGGCAAGGTGCGCGCCGTGGGCGTCAGCGTGAATCGCTGGGAGCCGTTCAACGGGATTCGCGCGGTGCTGGAGGGGCACGTCGAGGCCGTGCAGGCGATTTACAATATTTTCGACCAGAACCCGGAAGATGCGCTGTTTCCAATATGCCGCATGAAGGATGCCGGCGTGATCGCGCGTGTGCCGTTTGATGAAGGCACGCTGACGGGGGCGCTTACGATGGATTCGAAGTGGCCGGCGGGCGATTGGCGCAATACTTATTTTGTGCCGGAGAATCTGAAGTCGAGCATCGCGCATGCGGAAGCGCTACGTCCGCTGGTCCCTGCGGGAGGCACGTTGCCAGAGATGGCACTGCGCTTCATATTGAGCAATCCCGACGTGAGCACGATCATTCCGGGAATGCGCAAGTTGAAGAACGTAGAAGCAAATTTCGCGGCGAGCAAGGCGGGCGTGCTCCCTGGCGATTTGCACAAAAAGCTTCGGGCGCATCGCTGGGACCGCAACCCGACGTCGTGGTCGCAATAATTTGCAATTGTTGAGGACGGTATGAGTCCAAGCACGAAAGTCCAAATTTACAATCAGACGTATTCCTTGCAGGGCGATCTCGATCAGGCTTATCTGCAGGAGCTTGCCGGTTTTGTGGATGCCAAAATGCACTCCATTGCGAATATGACTTCGACCGTCGACACGCAAAAGGTGGCAGTGCTGACAGCGCTGGCCCTGGCGGACGAGCTGAACAGCTTGCGCAAAGAGAAAGGCGACCGCGAGGAATTATTGAAGGAGCAGGCGGAACGCTGCCTGACGCTGGTGGAGCGCGCTCTGAAACAGTCGGAGTGAGTTCGCTCTCAGCCGGCGCGGAGCGAGGCGCCCAGCTCTTTTTCTAAAGCGCTGACGATGCGATTCGAGAAATCAGTGATCTGCGCGTCGGTTAATGTCGCTTCGCGGCTCTGAAAGACCACGCGCACCAGTAAGGAATATTTTCCGGCGGGCACATTCTTGCCGCGGAATAAATCGGCTGCCTCAATCGAGTTAATCTCGGCGATATTCAGCGAGTTGATCGTTTTGGTTACGTCCGCAAAGGTTACGCCATCCGCCAGAAACAAAGAGAAATCGCGTTCGACGGCCGGGAAACGCGGCAACGGCTCGTAGCGGCGATTGTTTTTCACGCCGTAATACATGCAGTAGACCGGGCCAAGCTCGATCTCGGCGAGAAACACGTCCTGGCGGAATTTCAATTTATCCGCCACGCGCTTGGCAAGTTGCCCCGCAGCACCCAACGATTGGTTACTTTCCTTGCCGAGGAACAGTGCGCCACGCTTAGCGGGATTCAACCAATCGGGGCCGCCCTGCTCCCAACGGAAACCGCCGGAAGGCGCGCCGATGGAATCGAGATCGCCCTTCAGGTCCGCGAAATTATATTCGCGCGCCGGATCGTAAAGGCCTTGCGCGCGCGCGGCACCGGTGGCGCCAATGGTGAGAACGCGCGATTCCACGGGCTTGCCGTCAACAAAACGGTAGCGGCTGGCAATTTCGAACACTCGCACATTGCGCTGGCCGTGATTCAGGTTCCATTCAATTACCCCGGCCATGGTCGCGGCGCCGGTGGAGCGCAGAACATTGGCTTCCTCGGAAAGCGGATTGGCAAGCTTTGCCACCACCACATCGGCAGGACGGAATAGATCGTTGCGCTCTTCGGCGACATGCGGAATGGTCAACGCTTCGTGATAGCCGAGGCCGATCAGGCGCTCGCGCAGCCGCGTTTCCGCTTCGTACTGTGGCAAGCGCGCAGCTCCATTGCGGGCGGCCGGCAGGCGTGGCGGAAATTTATCGAGGCCGTAAACGCGCGCGACTTCTTCGATCAGATCGATCTCGCGTTCGACGTCGGCACGCCAGGACGGCTGGGTGCATTCCCACGCCCCGAGCAGCGAATTCACCGCGCCTTTGTTGTGGTCCACGCGCATAGGAGCAAATCCGAGCGCGGACAAAATCGCTTCGAGATCCTTGTCAGGAACGTCCGCGCCCATCACGCGCAGCAATTCGGCGCGAGTGATAGTGATCTTTTTGGCGGCGCGCTTTGCCGGGTAGACGTCCACAACTCCGGAAAGAAGTTCGCCGCCCGCGAGCTGCAGAATTAATTCTGCAACGCGGCGCGAAGCCACTCCCGCCATTTCCGGATCAGCGCCGCGGCCATAACGCGTGCTGGCTTCCGTGTGCAGCTTCAGCGTGCGCGCGGCGCGGCGGACGGCAATGGGATCAAACCAGGCGCACTCAATCAAAACATTCTTCGTGGAGAAGGAAATTTCCGTTTCGGCGCCACCCATCACGCCGCCAATGCCCATGGCGCGGGAACCATCACCGTCGCAAATCACAGACATGAAGGGATCGAGAGTGCGCTCGATGCCGTCGAGGGTTTTGAGTTTTTCGCCGGGCTTGGCCTTGCGCACCACAATGCTGTGATTGCGCACCAGGTCGTAATCGTAGGCGTGCAAGGGATAGCCGAGTTCGAGCATGACGTAGTTGGTGATGTCGACAACGTTGCTGATGCTGGCCACGCCCGCGGCTTCCAGGCGATCCTTCAGCCACGATGGCGAGGATTGAATCTTCACTCCGCGAACCACGCGCGCGGTGAAACGGCCGCAAAGTTCCGGAGCCTCGATCTTCACGCTGACCGCTTCGCTGGCCTTTGCGGAAGTACTTTCCACCGGCTTTGGAGCCGCCATTTTTAAAGGAAGGCGATAGATGGCGGAAACTTCGCGCGCGATACCGAGCATGCCGAGGCAATCCGGCCGGTTGGAAGTGATTTCCGCGTCAATGACCGCGCCGTGTGCGCCTTTTTCGATGCCGGCAATATTCGTGCCTGCGAGCGCCAGGCGTGAGACGAGCTCGTCCGGTGACGCCGTAACGTCGACAAACTCCTTCAGCCAGTTGTAAGCGACCTTCATCGAGTTTTCCCGCCGAGCTTGCCAAAATAAATTCGCGCAAAGTATTCCATGCGCACGGTTCCATTCTGCTGATACGTGTCAAAGATTCTGCGCAGCTCCGCCATCATGGGCTCGTAGTTGGCGTGGGTTTCTGTCGGCGCGTACGAACTGCTGCGCAGACGCCCGCGCAGGCCGTCCCAGTCAAGCACTTGGTGGTTCGGCAGATCGCGCGATTGGAACGAACCGGCATCGAAGAAGTGGCGGATCTTGTCGGCTCCCGGATAGGCACTCTTCACTTTTTTGTAGTCGATGCCGAAACGTTGCAACAGAGTTTCGTATTCCTTGGCGAAGGCAGTTTCTGCCATGCGGCGATCCTGCCAGATGACAATGACCCAGCCGTCCAGTTTTAGAATGCGGCGGAATTCCTGCTCCGCGGCCGTGACGTTGAACCAGTGAAACGCCTGGCCGGCGGTGATGAAGTCGACGGAAGCAGGGGCCAGCGTGGTTTCTTCGGCAGAGCCGTTGATGCTTGTGAAATTTGTGTAGGCACGCAGGAATTCTTCGCCACCCGCACGCATTTCGGTGTTGGGTTCGACGCCATAGACGCGATTTCCGTGGTCGAGAAACAGTCTGCTGAGCAGGCCAGTGCCGGAACCGATGTCGGCAATGACGTGATCGGGGCGCAAACCGCATTCCTTGGCCAGCAGGTCCAGCAAAGCAGGCGGATAGTTGGGGCGGTAGCGGGTGTAGTCCGCAACGCGGCTGGAAAAGCGCTGTTTGGCGTCGGCAAAGGTCATGGACAGTTATCAGTCACCAGTTTTCAGTTCTAAGTAAGACAAAACCGATTTCTCAGGCCATCCGTGTCGCGAAGCATCAGGGAAACTGCTTCAGGAAACGCACGTCATTCTGGAAAAAGACCTGAATATCGTCGATGCCGTATTTCAGCATGGCCAGGCGATCGATGCCGATGCCGAAGGCAAAGCCGCTGACTTTCTTCGGGTCGTAATTTACGAAACCATAGACCGCGGGATCCACCATGCCGGCGCCGAACAGTTCGATCCAGCCGGCTCCCTTGCACTTGCCGCAGGTGCCGCCGGATTTAGCGGTGCCGCTGCCGCCGCAGAAAATGCACGAGGCGTCGAATTCCACGCTGGGTTCGGTGAACGGAAAATAACTGGGGCGAAACCGCGCTTTCACAGCTTCGCCGAAAAATTGCTTCACGAAATAATCGATGGTGCCGGTGAAATCGCAAAAGGTAATGTCAGAGTCGACGGCCAGCCCTTCGATCTGGTGAAACGCGAACGAGTGCGTGGCGTCAGGATTGTCGCGCCGGTACACCTTGCCCGGAACGATCACGCGTACCGGCGGTTGGCGCTTCTCCATGGTGTGGATTTGCACCGGCGAAGTGTGCGTGCGCAGCAGCAGCGGCCCGGGCGCGCCCTTGGGCACGTCCAGGTAGAAGGTGTCCATGTCGTCACGCACGGGATGAAATTCCGGAATGTTCAGCGCTTCGAAGTTGTAATAGGGCGTTTCGATTTCGGGGCCTTCGACGACGGAGAAGCCAATCGAAAAGAAAATGTCTTCGATTTCCTGGAAAACCTGGCGAATGAGATGGTGCGTGCCAACGGGACGGATGACGCCGGGAAGAGAAAGATCGACGCGCTCTTTGGCTGCCGCGGCGACCTGGGAGCCGGATTCAATCAAAGACCGGCGCTCTTCCAATTTGCTTTCGACGTGGGCTCGTAGTTGATTTAGTTCTTTTCCGACAGTGGGCTTAAGCTCGACGGGAGCAGGTATCAGCCAATTGTCGGTTATGCGCGACAAAATGCCGGTCTTGCGTCCGAGCCAACTGTCGCGGAATTCTTTCCACAGCACTTCGAGGAAGTCTTGGTCCACTTCGCTGTCGAACTGAGAACGGAGTTCAGAAAACAGGTGTGTGACTTGCTGCGCTTGCGTGATGCCGAGCTCGCTCAATTGCATTTGGGGCTTGGTGATGCCCCGTTCGGTCAAGCTCTTGGCCTTGTTTGACGAAGAAGGATCTGCAGTCATATATCGTTGCTCAAGCGACGAAGCACAGGCAGGTGCGCCCGTTCAATAGTAAACCCACAGGCTTAAATCCGTGAGCTAACGTGTGGCACATTACCGAAATGGGGCGCACCATTGCTGCGCCCCCAACAGTGGAGAGAGCCACATACCAAGAGGGACGAACACGGTCTACGACTTGGCGGCTTTTTTCGGCGGCGGAGCGGCGGCTCTGGCCTTTTCGGCGAGCTGCGCGAATCCGGCGGCGTCTTTCACGGCGATATCCGCCAGGACTTTGCGGTCGACGGAAATGCCCGCAGCCTTCAGCCCGTGGATGAGCTGGCCGTAGGTGATGCCGTTCAAGCGAGCGGCGGCGCCGACGCGCTGGATCCACAAGCGGCGATATTGGCGCTTCTTCACGCGGCGATCGCGCTTCGCATAACGGTCGGCGCGATTGGCCGCTTCCTGAGCGGACTGGTACAACTTGCTCTTTGTGAGGAAAAAGCCTTTTGTCCTCTTGAGGTACTTCTTACGCCGAGCCCGGCGTTTTGTGCCGCGTTTTACGCGTGGCATGGGTTTTCTCCTTCGTTTTGTCTAGCTCGGGCCCTCAGGCTCGAGGATTCTTCCTGGTAGCGGACAAAATCCTCATCCCTGAAGGGGTGAGCTACAAATGATTTGGAAACAAAACAGGTTGCGAAGAAGCGCGGCGAGGCGATTCCAGCAACGGGTTTGTTTCCGATGTGATTCGTTGCAGGTCCTTGCGGCGATGGCGGCATAAAGCCGCCCCTACAACTACCGAGCGAATGCTCAGCATGTGCTCCACGTGAGCGGAGCAGAACGGCCGGCAGGCACCCGTGTAGCACTGCCTGGCGCGTTCTTGCGGATTTGCATCCGCAAGTTCATTGCAGGGACGCCAAAGAACGCGTCCCTACGAAGACTAAGAGAAGCCTAGAAGCTGTACGGCATCATCTGGCGAACGGCGGCAACGTCGACCTTCTCCACCTTGGTCAGCTTCTTGAGCTTGCGCATGCGCTTGGCGGCCTTGGTGCCGAGCAAGTGGCGTTTGCCGGAATGCATGCGGATAATCTTGCCCGTCGCGGTAATCTTGAAGCGCTTCTTCGCGCCGCGATGGGTCTTCAGTTTCTTTTTTGGTTTCGTCGAATTGCGTGGCATTGCTTTCAATCCTCTCCGTGCAGGCCGGCCAGAGCCAGCCCCTTCAAGTTTCCATCTGGAATAACTTTTGCCGGCACAAAGCCGGCAACTGCAATTTACGCGTTCGTTTGCGCTTGTGCGGCAGGACGCGTCGTTGTCCCGGCACCTTTTTTCGGGGCCAGAAGTGCTACTAAAACGTTGCCTTCCATGCGCGGCATGGTTTCGATCTGGCCCTGCTCACCGATTTCCGCTAACAGCCGGGTCATCTTGGCGCGCCCGACTTCCTGGTGGGCCATTTCGCGGCCACGGTGAAAAATCATGGCGCGAACTTTGTGGCCTTCTCCCAGGAACTTCAGGATCTGGTTCTTGCGAACCTGAAAATCGTGCTCCGCGGTCGCCGGGCGAAACTTCACTTCTTTTAACTGCGAGCCACGGCTGCTTTTGCGCTGCTCGTGGGCCTTCTTGCTTTGTTGATAGAGAAACTTGCCGTAGTCAGTGATCTTACAAACCGGCGGATCAGCGGTAGGTGAAATTTCCACCAGGTCCAATCCCCGTTCGCGGGCCATGCGCACGGCCTCGAACGGTTGCATAACTCCAAGCTGGCCACCTTCTTCGTCAATCACCCGGACTTCGCGGGCGCGTATCCGTTCGTTGATGCGGATACGGTCGGCTTGCCGGAAATTCCGTTCAGCGATAAAACCCCCTAGGCAACTAAAAGGCACCCGGCGAACCGGGTCAAACCCCGTTTGAATACCCTAACCCCCTGTAGCTTCCGCCGCATGGGGCAGGTTGTAAAGTATAACACGCGAGAGGCGGAACCCGACAAGAGGGAGAAAAAGGTGGGTCGGGTGGCTCCGCTGAGAAAGCGGTGGAAGTCAGCTCGTTAATTCCAAAGTGCCTTTTGGACCTGCGATGCGGGCGCGTAGTTGCGGTTTTTCCCCTTTCACGACCGGAACATCCAGCGAGAGCAGCACGAGCGTCTTGGCGAGCTTGTCTGGTTCTGGAGTTGCCAGCTCAAAGCGAGTCAGGAGGCAACCAGCGGGGGCGTCGGTGGAAGGGTGCGGGGAGTCGGCGCTCCATTCGATGAAAAACGGGAGCAGGCCGGACGCATCGTCATTCAGCGTTAACGTTTGCCACCGCAGCAGGCGGCCGTCGGGACGTTTGCGCGAGCCGGGAGTCGGTCCTTCGAACGTGAGTCCCGCTTGCTGAAGCCGCTTGGCGAACGAGCTGAGATCGCCGGGATGAGCGGCCCATTCCACAAGTCGCGGCTCGGTGAGTTTTTCGAGTTGCGAGCGGCGGGCGCTTTTGGAATTGGGTTGGGCTGGATCGGGTGCGATGATTTCCAGATAGTGGCGCTGGCCGAGGGAGAGCAGGGCGTTCTGCGTGCCGCGACCGGGATGAACGCCGCCAAACATGGCTTTCACGCCAAGACGTTGTTCCACGAAAGCGATTCCGTGATCAAGATCGCTGCAGCCGAGCAGGATGTGGTCCAATTTTTCAGGCACAGCATCAGGCGAGTTGCCGCGTGTCAGCATTGGTGTCACCATCGCGCCTGCAGCCACACCCAGAAATGATCGGCGCGTCAGCACGTCAGGCGATTGTACGGGCGGAAATTTCTTCTTGCAAAGCACTGATCAGATCCGGCAACGGGCGCGCGCCGAGGTCGCCCTTGCTGCGATGGCGAACGCTGACGCTGCCCGCTTCGGCTTCCTTGGGCCCGACCACCAGCATGTAGGGAGTTTTCTGCATTTGCGCGTCGCGAATCTTCGCGGGCAACTTTTCGTTGCGGTCGTCGAGGTGCACGCGAAGGCCGTGATTCTTCAGTGTTTCGTAAACGTGCTTGGCGTAATCCTGCACCTTTTCGCTGACCGGGCAAATTTCCACCTGCACGGGAGCGAGCCACAAGGGAAACGCGCCGGCGTAGTGTTCGATCAGAATGCCGAAGAAGCGCTCGACAGAACCCAGCAGCGCGCGATGGACCATTAAGGGCTGGTGGCGTTTGCCATCCTCGCCTACATATTCGAGACCGAAGCGAGCGGGAAGGTTGAAGTCGAACTGCACGGTGGTGAGTTGCCAGGAGCGGCCGATGGCGTCAATCAGCTTGACGTCAATTTTTGGCCCGTAGAACGCCGCTTCGCCCTCGATGCGCTTGTAGGGAATCTTCATGCGATCCATGGTGCTGCGAAGCGCGTTGGTGGCGCGGTGCCAGTCTTCGGGCTTTCCGGCATAGCTTTCCGGATGCTTTTCGTCCCAATCGGAAAGTTCGACTTCAAATTTGTCGAAGCCGAAATTCTTCATCACCGCGAATGCAAAGTCGACACAGGCTTCCACCTCGGATTCAATCTGATCCGGAGTGCAGAAGATGTGTGCGTCGTCTTGCGTGAACCCGCGAACGCGCAGCAGGCCGTGGAGCACGCCGCTGCGTTCGTAGCGATACACGGTGCCCAGCTCCGCCAGGCGCACAGGAAGGTCGCGGTAGCTGCGCAGCTTGGTTTTGTAGATCAGGATGTGGCCCGGGCAATTCATGGGCTTCAGTTGGTAATCGGCTTTTTCCACTTCCACCGCGCCAAACATGCTTTCCTTGTAGAAATTGGCGTGGCCGGAAGTTTTCCAGAGGTCGAAAAGCATGATGTGCGGAGTGAAGACGAGATCGTAACCGCGCTTCAACAGTTCGTCGCGCAACCAGTTTTCCACCAGCGTGCGGATCAAACCGCCTTTGGGATGCCAGAAGATGAGTCCGGGGCCGGCTTCCTCCTGAATGCTGAAGAGGTCCAGTTCCGCGCCCAGACGGCGATGGTCGCGGCGCTTGGCTTCTTCCAGGCGATGCAGGTGAGCGTCCAGTTCCTTTTGCGAGAAGAACGCCGCGGCGTAAATCCGCTGCAGTTGCGGATTGCCTTCCTGGCCCTTCCAGTACGCGCCGGCAACATTCATCAATTTGAATGCTTGAATGCGCTTGGTGGAAGGAATATGCGGACCGCGGCAGAAATCGATGAATTTTCCGGTGGTGTAGAACGACACCATCGGTTCGTCGGCTTTCTCTTCAATGAGTTCGCATTTGAAGAGCTGCTTGGAATCCTGGTACAGCTTCAGCGCCTCGAGCTTGGGCAACAGCTTGCGCTCGTTCGGAAGATCCTGAGCCGCGAGCTCATGCATTTTCTTTTCTATTTTCACCAGGTCTTCGGGCGTGAACGGTTCCTCGCGCAGGAATTCGTAAAAGAACCCGGTTTCGACGGGAGGGCCGATGCCCAACTTCACGTTGGGATAAAGCTCCATCACCGCGGCGGCAAGCAGGTGCGCGGCGGAGTGGCGGAAAACGTAGAGCGCGTCGGCATCTTTCTCGGTCAGGATGTGCAGCTTGACGTCTTGTTCCAGGGGACGGCGCAGGTCATAGAGCAGGCTGCCATCTTCGGCCGGATCAACGGAATTAGAGAAGATGCCGGATTTGCTTTTTGCGCCATTGCCGTCGGTGGCGTAGACCCTGGCGACCAGCGCGGCTTCCGCCAGCCTGGGTGAAATGGATTTGGCGACTTCGACGGGGGTGGTGCCCTTGGGAAACTCTTTCACGCTGCCGTCGGGAAGTGTTACGTGGATCTGATCCATCGGTCTGTCCTAGCTGCAGGGAAACCTGCGTAGAGCTTAGCCAACTAGAGTATCGGCGGGTGAAGTATGGGTCAAGGCGCGAAGGCTGTCAGAGAATCGCTACAGCGAGGACAAGGAGCTTAGAAGCGATCGTTGCGGTCGCGACAATCGTCTTTCCACTGCATACCTTTGGCGATACCGCGCAAATCCATAATAGAGCGCGTGTGTGGTCCAGGGCGTTGCAGGCGGATGGATCGGTCGAGAACAGAGATCTCTAGCTCCTCGCCGGACTTCAGTTCGAGTGACTCGCGAATCTTCTCGGGAATGACCACCTGAAAATCGGGGGATATCTTCACGGTTTCCATTAGCGGCTCCAGCTTCAGGGTATCGGTCTGGCTACCGCGCGTCAATTAGTGTGGTGTGAGATGGTTCACATGCAGGCTCACTTGGTTTTTAGAAGGGACTGGAACTCCGGCGTGGACCGGATGCGATCGAAGGCAGGCTCAGATGTGAGCCATGCGGTGAAGGACGTCGTGTTCTCCACGAAGGTGCTGGCGGACTGCAGGGCACGAATTGCATCCTTGCGCGCTCCGGCGGAGGCATAAGCCACGGCGAGATTCTGCCAGGCCCAGCCGGACTTCGGGCTTGCTTGTGTGGCGCAGGAAAATGAGCGGGCTGCGCGTTGATAGTCTTTCTGGTCCATGAATTGGTTTCCTGATTCCATGGCTTCAATGAACACACCGGAGAGGGCGCGTTTGTAGATGCGCTGGCGGTCGGGACGTTTCTCGTTTTCCGCTCGCTGTCGAAGAATGGCAACGCGATCGTTGAGCTCCGCACTGGTATCGGAATCGGACGGTCCCGTAGCGAGTGAGCCGGAGAGTGCCGCGGAAATCTCAGCGGTCAGCCGGGATTGTTCGACGAAATCAGAGTGCTCGCGTTTCGCGGCATCGCGCACTACCTTTTCTTTGCCTAGGGCTTCCGCCTTGCTCCGCTCCACGCTCACATCCAACAGAGAGCCGTAAGAGCTGACAATCTGCATATAGTCGCGCCAGGCATCGAGCAAATCTGCGGCCTGCTCGAGAGAAGCGGCGCGGTTACGGGCGCTCGCGAATTGCGACTCGACGACGCTCTTGTCGACAGGCTGCAGTTTGGACTGCATGGCTTGGATGCGAAACCAGGCAAATGCCTCGTCCACGACATCGGCGGGAGCCCACTGGTGCGGTCCCTCAAAAATGCGCAGCCAATGTTGGTACCCGGCTTGAGCCAGCTTTTCCTGCAGGGGGATCACTTCGGGATAATTGAAGTCAAGCGTGCCGACGGCAGAGAAAACCACGAATGCGGGATCACCAGGCAGAGAAGTGCCGAACGGAAGGCCGGCGCCACTCAGCATAACTCCGGCTGCGCAACGGCAGGTGAGAGCAATTTGGGCGGCGACGCGAGCGCCTCCGGAAAATCCCGCGAAATACATGCGACGGTCGTCGATCGAAAACTTTTCGTGGGTATCTTGCACCATGGCCTGAGCCGCAGCGAATTGCGGTTTCCAGGGACCGTTTCGCGAATTGTTTGACGCGGCAAGAATGAATCCGTAGCGCTCCGCGGCGTCTTTCTGAAGTTGCAGCGCAAAACTGCCTCGCGCCCCGGGATCGAACGAATAGACAATAGGCCAGGAATGCGAAGACGAATAATTGGAGGGGAGGTACAGCACGTAGGATTGTTCCGGCTGTTGGGCGCAAGGTACCTTTTCAATGATTTTGCCTTGTTCGAAGTTGCTCGCTTCCGTGGTGACAGGCGTCGGGACTTGTGCGACTGCGGCACTCGCAAGCACTCCGAAGAGCAACCCGATGCAAGGCGATCTCACGGGCCGAGTATAACCGACTACCCTGCGGGCGAATCGCATGTTGGTTCGGGATTTGCGGCAGAACAACGCTACAATCTACCTTCTACACGGAGTCCAATTATTTGCTCAGGTGCCGGATGAAACTTTCTTTGGGTGTCGCCCTGCTATTTGCTGTGTCGTTGCCAGCGAGCTTGCTTGCGCAAACGCCGCAGACGGTTCGCGGACCGGATGAACGGGTGAAGGCCGACATTCTTGTCGTGGTGGCTCATCCTGACGACGAAGCCGCGGTCACGCCATACCTTGCGCGCGCCATCTATGATCTGCACAAGCGCGTGGCAGTGGTGTTTGCGACACGCGGCGGCAGCGGCGGAAATGATTACAGCCGCGAGCACGGAAACGCTCTCGCCAATATCCGCGAAACGGAAGCTCGGGAGGCTTGCGCAAAACTGGGCATCAGCAACGTGTGGTTTCTGGATGGCAAAGACACGGCTTCACAGAATGTGCTGAATTCACTGGCGAACTGGGGACACGGCAGCAACCTGGAGAAACTCGTGGGCCTGTTCCGGTTGACGCAGCCGGAGATTGTCATCACGTGGCTGCCGAGCGTTTTCATTGGCGAAAACCACGGTGATCACCAGGCGGCCGGAGTGCTCGCTACGGAAGCGTTCGATCTGTCCGGCGACTCCGTTGCCTTTCCGGCGCAGGTGGCCGGCGCGTCCAAACGGCTTGAGCCGTATCTGGAAAATTTGACGCCGTGGCAAGCGCAAGAAATCTATTACTTCAGCGACGCGAGTGATTCCAAGCAATTTGTCGGAAAAGGCCCAGCGTATTCGGTGAAGGAAATCTCGCCATCGCAGAAAAGGGCGTATTGGCGGATGGCGCTGGACGCGGCCAAGCCGCACCTGACGCAATTTCCGGCGGACATTGAGCGAATTTCGAAACTGAACGACGCGCAGCTGGAGAAGATGATGAGCGACCCCAACACCGCGTGGTGGAGCGAACCAATGACGCTGATTTTCGGGAAAGCCGTCGTTACTACGGCGCCCACAGCAGACGTCTTCGCAAACGTTCAGGCCGGCGCGGTTGCGGCAGCAGCGCCGGCGGGCAAAGGTCAGGTGGCGAAGGTCGCTGCAAGCGAGTCCATTAGCCTGGGAGGTCCGTGGGGATATTACGCAGGATTCCGCGCGGAACACGGTCTCGCCGATTTGCCCATCGCGACACAGCCAGAGATCGCCATCAAGGCGCACACGGCGATGTACGTCCCGATTATTGTTCATCAGGCTGATTCGGCGCCGCTCAGCGTATCGATAAAGGTTGACGTTCCATCGGGATGGAAAGTCACTTCCGGTCAGGGGAATTTCACTTTGCCAGCCGAGCCTTCCACAGCGATGGAGGTTGAGGTGGAAACGCCGCTGCTGTCGCCAGAAGAATTGAAGGCCGCGAAGCCGCAGGAAATCACCGTACGAGCGGAGAAGAACGGCGCCTCGATCGGTGAAGTGAAGTTGCGCGTGCAGTTGCAGGCCAGCGCCTTGCCACAGTAGGTGGCCCCAAGTCGCTATTTCTTGGGGCGCGCGCCTTCGATCTGCTCCCACATCGCATCGGGGACCATGGCGAGATCGTTAAATTCTCCGGCGCCACGCAGCCATTGGCCGCCATCAATCACCACGCACTCGCCATTAATGTATTCGGCCATATCGCTGATCAGAAACGTGGCTAGATTGGCCAGCTCGGGATGTTTGCCGAAGCGCTTCATGGGATGTTTGCTGAGCACGTGTTCTTCGAACTGCTTGCTGGGAATCAGCCGCGACCACGCACCCTCGGTGGGAAACGGGCCCGGGGCAATGGCGTTTACGCGAATGTGATATTTGGCCCATTCCACGGCCAACGAAGTGGTCAGCGCCAGCACTCCGGCCTTCGCGCAAGCCGACGGCAGCACATAGCCGGATCCGCAATTTGCCGCGGCATATGTGGTGGTGATGTTCAGGATATTTCCGCCGAGTTTTTTTTCGATGCGGCGACGGCCAAAAGCCTGCGTGCAATGAAACGTGCCATGGAGCACGATGCCGACAACGGCACTGAATCCGTTAGGGGTGAGTTTTTCCGAGCGCGCCAGGAAATTCCCGGCGGCATTGTTGACGAGGGTATCGATTTCTCCGTATTGCTGTTCCGCGGAAGAGAAAGCGCTCTCCACGGCGTCATATTCGCGAACGTCGCATGTGGCATAAGCGGCCGCGCCTCCTTGCCGGTGGATTTCCGCGCATGCCTCTTTGAGCGGTTCTTCCCGGCGGCCAACCAGAAAGAGCCGCGCGCCCAGTTTCGCAAACTGCAGCGCCATGGAGCGGCCTAGTCCCGTGCCTCCACCCGTCAGGAAGATCGCACGTCCCTTCAAAAGGTCCTGCTGAAACACGAAGCACCGCCTTTCCGACAGGATTGTACCAATGCAACGGGAAAGCAGCAGCGGGATGTTCGGATTGGGGCGGGAAGGAAGGATCGCATTGGAAAGAAGAGCTTATGCCCAGAAAACGAAGGCGGAGTGGGGACCTGGTCCCACCCCGCCCTCTCAGCGCAATAGCGGCCTTCCGCTATACGCAATCCCTGTGCTGCTGGACCGCATTCCCACCGACCTGGCATCATTCAGGGAAGCGCGGCCAGCAGCGTCTCCATCGCGTGAATCAAATCCTTCCAGGCGATTTCGACCGATTCCTGGAATCGGACAAGTTCGCCGTCGTGAGCTTCCTCAAGATCCTCGACTCGGCGCTTGAATTCCGTAAAGCGCGTACGGACGTACTCGAGTTCCCAGTAGTGTTCCAGCTTCACGCTGACTTTTTGCTTGGCGAAGCGCCCCTTCAGTTCCGACACGCGAGAGGACAAATCCTCCACTTCCCCTAGAACGCGGTCGAGATAGGCTTCCTTGAGTTCCATACCAACCTTCCCCTCAGGTCACGGGGCGACGTGACAGATGCTCCGTAGTGAAGGACAAAAGCAGATGTTGCGCCAAAGTAAGTGGTTGGTAATCGATTGAAAACAAGGCAGATGAGGGCGAGCAGAGATTTGGTTAAGGGTTGGAAATGGGTGGGATAGCGCAGTAAAACCGCGAGTAAGCTGTGGAAATCACGCACTTTGTTATTGGGGAAGAGTGATCAGCGCAACTGAAGATCACGAATCGACGTGAAACGAGCTTCACGTGAGATGAAGTTCGCAACAGGAATGCAAGCCATTGTGTTGAGATTTTCAACAGATACTCTGTTGCGATCAAGCATGCCATAGAAGACGCAGACGACTTGCGGCTGCGTCACCTTGAAATGGCTGTGCTCCAAGCCAACTTGTAATAGCGTTGCTTGGACTTGATGCGTTCCGATCCGCTGACGAGCGACAGCAGCGAGTAGAACAGCAGTTTACGAAGGATTCGCAGACGATCGAGAAAACGAATGGCCTTGGCGTGCAGCGGACCATAGAATTTTCTGAGATAGAGATATTTGCTCTGGTAGAAAAGGGATACCGAGGCCGGTGAACTTGATTGCCCACCAATATGGGTAATGGTTGCATCCGGGATGACAAAGCACGCGACACCGCGATTCTTCAGCAGATGCGCCAGGGCGGTGTCTTCATGATAGAAAAAGAAATCTTCATCAAAGAGCGCCGGAGCCGGAAAAACGGAACGCCGCCGTATCAGAAAAAAGGCGCCGGTGACGCCGTCGACTCTTAAAGGCGCGGTGGCGTTCGCGATTTTCGACTTCGCGTATAGGGCCAGCACCTTGGCATACCAGGTGGCGTAATGTGAAAAAAGAGAATGATGGAACAGCATGCCTTGGTCGCGCCCGTCAGTGTAGATAATACGAGGCGCGCAGACTCCGACATCGTGTCGTTCTTCCAGAAAACGCCAGAGAGTAGTCAATGCCTCGCGATTAAGAATCACGTCGGTGTTGGTCACGCAAATGTATTTGCTGGAAGTGGCGGCGACCGCGCGGTTGATGCCACGTCCATAGCCGATATTGTCTGCGGTCTGGAGATAGTGAATTTCGGGGTGAGCGTGCAGGAATTGCTGGGAACCGTCGCTGGAATTATTGTCGACCACGGTGAAAGAAAAAGTGAAGGGGGCCTCGAGGCGGTTAAAGAATTCCGTCAGGCGCCGCACGTGCTGCAAGGTGTTGTAGTTGACGGTAACAAATGCAATGTCAACGGACACGACGGATCTCCTGCGCTTAGCAACCGAGACGAAGAGCGCCGTTTAGTTTGCGGGACCCATCGCCGCGGGAACGGGGCGGCCCATGGCTTTGGCATATTCCGCCGCGTAGGTGGAATTGCCGGGGAATTCTTCGGTGAGTTCCTTCAGATTTTTCTGGGCAAGCTCATCTTGTTTTTCGCGGCGCGCGGAAAGGGCCAGCAGGATCTGCGCGAACGGTTTCAGGTAATTGCCATTGTCCGCGGTCTTCTGCACCTCGCTCATGCCCAACTGCTTGTCGCCGTGAATTCCGCCGAACCAGAGCACAAAACGCGCAGAAGAAGACAACGAGCCGATAACGTAGTAAGCGATTCCAGGCGCCACATAAATGTCGTAGGTTTCGGGATGTTCCTTGAGGAGTATTTCCGCGTTGGAGTTGGCTTCTTTGAGCATTTTCAGCGCGTCGTAATGCTTCTTCATGAGCATGCTGTCGGCGTCTGATTGCATGCCGGCGCAGAGAGCCAGGACGAACAGCGCCTCCGGGTCGCGCGGGTGCTTTTTCATGCGCTGATTGGCCAGAGTTCGAGCTTTGGCAATCGACTCTTGAAAGGATTTCATGCGTTCCGGGTCGGGCGTGCCGGTAATTCCGCCGAGGAAGCGTTTGTCATTCAGGAAGTAATCGCTGGTCAACACCTGCTGCAAGTAAAACTCTTCGAACAGATAGCTGGCGGCAACACTAACCTGGCCAAATGGTTCCGTGGGATTCTCGGCGGCCCAGGCCACAAGAACCTGGCGAGCTTCCGGGAATTTCTGCTCGTACATTAATCTGTAGCCCTTTTGCAATTCCGGGACGGAATTGAACGCGGGCGAATCCGGTTTGGAAGACGCCGGAGCGGCCTGAGAACTTGAGCGCGCGGGTGAGAGCATGGCCACGAATGTGACGATGAACAAAAACGTGCAGGAGCGTCGCATGTAGTCGAACCTCAGAACAGTCCGGGCAGAAAGCGCGGCTTCCCGGCCATGGCGGCTCGGTACTGCGCGTCAGAGAAGAGTACACGTTCTTCGGTAGAAAGGCGCTGGGAAAGTACAACAATGTGGGCGAGGGAGCCGGCCAGCGCTGTGATCCAGGCAGTGTGGATTAAGGGAAGCACCAGCATCTCAACAAACACGGCCGCATAGTTGGGGTGCCGTACATAGCGAAACGGGCCGGTAGTAATGACTCCCAGGCCCGTCGAGTTCATGATCTGCACATTCCAGTGCTTGCCAAGAGTACGAATCACCCACCAACGCACGGCATTGGCAGCAAGAAAAATGACAAAACAGACGGCAGCCAATATGGGAATGAAGGGGCGATGCAGGAAGACGACTTCAAGCGCGGCTCCGACCAGAACCGCGGTGTGCAGCAGCACCATCCAGCGAAAACGGGGATCGTTTACCTTGGCCGCGCCGTGCTGGACCATCTCGCGCTGGTGGCGCCGAGAAATCTGCAACTCCACGATGCGCAGGATTGCGACGAGCAGCAGCAGCCCGAGATACGCGATGACACTCAGTTCCATTGCAGCAACAAAAACTCCGCGCTGAAACCGGGACCGAAGGCAGCGGCCAGGGCATGTTCACCGGTCTTCAGTGGGCGCTTCTCCAGCCACTCTTGAAGGATGAACAGAATCGTGGCGCTGGATAAATTGCCCACATTTCCCAGGATGTCCCACGACGGCTGGGTATCGCATTTGCACAAGCCGAGTTGCTGTTCCACGTTGCTCAGCAGACGCGCGCCGCCGGGATGCAGAATCCATCCTTTAATGTCTTTCTGGGTTTTACCTTGGCGCTCCAGGAAGCCATCGACCAGCCCGCGAATCTTGGCTCCAATCATTTCCGGAACGTCTTTCGCGAGCAGGATGTGAAAGCCGGCATCGCGAAGATCGAAGCCCATGGCGCCAAGCGAATCCGGGAAAGTGTACGTTTCCGTGACCAGAACGCGCGGCCCGGGTTTGGGCTGACCCGTGACGATTACCGCGGCGGCGCCATCTCCAAACAGAATCGAAGAGATCAAGTTGGCCTGGGAAATATCTTTGCGCTGAAATGTCAGCGAGGGAAGCTCGACGGCGATGATCAGGACGTTCTTACCGGGGTTCGACTTCAGGAAGTCCGCCGCGCGGGAAATGGCCATCGCGCCCGCGGCACAACCCAGTTCCGTGAAAGGCATGCGCCGGATGTCGGAACGGAATCCCATGAGGTGAATCAAATGGGCGTCGAGCGAGGGAATCATGAAGCCGGTGCAGGAAACGGTGATGATCAGGTCGATTTCGTCGGGACGCATGCCCGCGCGAGCCAGGCACTTTTCGGCGGCTTCGCGGCCCAGTTTGATAGCGTGTTCGATGTATTCGTTATTGGTTTTGGAAAGAGCGCGGGGTTCGATGGTGTAGTCGATGGGAAAAATCGCGTGGCGCTGGTGGACAGCGGCATTGTCCACAATGGACATCATGGCTTCCAGCCGGCGTTCCGGGATGTCGAATACGCGGCCCATGTAGTACTTGACGTCGTCACGCGTGATTAAATGGGGAGGGAGAGCCGTAGCCGTGGCAGCAATGGTGGCGACTGAGCCATTGCCATTAGAATGACCTAAATCTGGATTATTCACGCGCACCGTCCTGGGACACGCAGAGTCTTACGCTCTCTACTTAACGAGCATAGTCAATTCGATTGCTCGGAGCAAACCGTGTGTGAGTCATACTTTACAACATCTGAGGCTGTAGGGGAAATGCGGGAGGACACATGAAGAAGAGCAGTGTGGCGTATCGGCTATGCCCGGGCATATTGGTGCTGGCGGTTCTGTTGCTTGGACGCGCCGCGTTTGGTCAGGAAAACGCCCCTCCGTTGCTGGTAATGATCTCGGTGGACGGTATGAAACCCGAATATGTGACTGCGGCGGATGCGCACGGCCTGAAAGTGCCTAACCTGAGGAAGTTTTTGAAGGAAGGGGCGTATGCCGATGGAGTGATTGGCGTTATCCCCACGGTGACGTACCCAAGCCACACCACCATGGTGACTGGAGTGCTGCCGGCGACGCACGGGATTTGGGCCAACACCGTATTTGATCCGCTGAAAACGAATCACGACGCCTGGTATTGGTATGCCAAGGATATTCGCGTGCCTACGCTGTGGGACGCGGCCGATCAGGCGGGCCGAACGACAGCCAGTCTGCAGTGGCCGGCGACCGTTGGCGCAAAAATTACCTGGAACATTCCGGAGGTATGGCGCCCGGGAACTCCGGACGATGCGAAGTTGCTGCACGAAGTGTCAACAAAAGGATTGATGGACGAAGCAGCCGCGGAAATTGGCAACTATCGCGGCGGGATCGACACCAGCCCCGAAGCCGATGAGGTGCGCGGCAAATACGCGGTCTGGATTCTGCAGAAGAAACATCCGGGTCTGCTGCTGCTGCATTTGACGGCGCTGGACCATATCGAGCATGAAACCGGTGTGTTTACCCCAGAGGACCTGGCCGTGTTGGAGCGGCTTGACGCCGTCATCGGCAACGTTCGAGCCGCGGCGGAAACGGTTGCGCCGGGGCACGCCGTGGTTGCCGTGGTTTCTGACCATGGGTTTGTGAATTACGATCAGCAACTTAATCTGCTGCCGGCGTTCCGCGATGCGAAACTGTTTACGGTGGACGAAAAAGGGAAAATCACCGATTGGCGAGCGATGCCGTGGGTGACTGGCGGATCAGCCGCGATTGTGTTGAAGGATCCGAAGGATGCGGCCACGATAATGGAGGTGCGCGCGCTATTGACCAAAATAGCGGATGATCCGGCCAGTGGGGTCAATCGCATCCTTGATGCGGAGGAGCTGCGGAATCGTGGGGCCTATCCCAACGCTTCGTTTTTTGTTGGACTGAAACCCGGCTGGCGCACGGGAAATTCGCTGGATGGTCCCGTGGTCTCGAAGGTGAAACCCGGAGGGACACACGGCGAGCTTCCTTTTATTGTGCCGCTACGCTCTTCGTTTTTTGTTGTAGGGCCAAACATTGCGGCCGGCAAAAAACTTGGAGTGATCGATATGGTTGATATTGCGCCGACGCTGGCGAAAGAAGTCGGTTTGGCGCTGCCCACCGCCGAAGGCAAGCCACTGCTGCCGTAGCGAAGTGTTTCGGCAATTTACCAGACGACCTTCAAGGCGAATTGCACTTGCCGCGCCGTGGTGGACGTGCTGGTGATCGCTCCCGCGGTTCCCGACAACCCCGTGGGATTTGTTGCCGTCGGGGGCGTGAACACGATCAGATTCGGGGTATTGAAGTTTGCGCGATTCAGAAGATTGAAGAGTTCCGCACGAAACTGCAGCTGCAGGCGCTCGGTGATCGCGGTGTCTTTCAAGACAGAAAAATCCCATGTGGCAAGTCCTGGTCCCATGAAGGTGTCGCGTCCCGCATTGCCATAAAAGCCGCTGGCCGAAGGAGGCGCGATAAACGCTACGGGATTGAACCACTGGTCAGGCTTACCTAACACAACCGGACCTGTGAAGCTGGGATTCACGAAGGGCCGCACCGGATTGCGCGTGTCGCCGTTATTGGATGGGTTGTAGCTGAGCTGCGGCGTCAGTGGGAAGCCGGACTGCAGTGTGATGATGCTGGCGAGCGACCATCCGCTGACCAGATGACCCTTCCAGCCTTGCACGTCGTTGGCGTACATCTGTCCGCGGCCAAACGGCAAAGCGTAAAGGGCGTTGATGACCGCCAGGCTCGTTACGTTGAAGGTGGCGAGACCTTTATCGGAGCGCAAATTGAATGGGTTGGAGGCGAGCCCTGGCGCATTTCCTGCCGTGGTCTGGTTCAGCGAGTCGCCATCGTCGAGGGCCTTTGAAAATGTGTACACGCCACGGAAGGAAAGGCCGTGGCTGAAGCGGCGGGTGACGTCCACCTGCAATGCGTTGTAAGAAGCTGTCCCCTCTGAAAACCACGTCCAGGTATTTGCCAGCGCGGGGTTCGCTTTCGGCGTGCCCGCGGGAATGTAGTAGGTGCCCGCAGGAACAGGGGCGCCGGCGAGCGGCAAACCGATCGGGAATCCAATTGACGGTGAATTCGTAGCGCTGGTTGGCTGGCTGGGATCCCAAGTTGGATAAACCGCCGGGCAGGGCGATGCCGGACAAATCACCGGAATCGGTTCGTTGGCGTCGATGCCGATGAGTTCGTGATAACCATGCGAGCCGACGTAGCCGACAGTCAAAACCGTGTTGGGGGAAAGCTCGCGTTCCACACGCAGCGACCAGGAAATCAGCGTAGGCGTCTGCATATCCGGTTGCACGCCGCCCGGAACAAGTTTGGCTGCCGCCGGAACCGGAGCCGCTGGATCGATCGGGAAATTGGATACGGCATACGAGGCCAGGCTATACACAGGATTGAACGGTGCATTCTGGTCGGCGCGATAACCGAGCGCGTCCTGAAGATCGTTGTACATTCCAAAGCCAGCGCGCACCACAGTTTTGGGACCCAGCGGGCTCCAAGCCAAGGCAACGCGAGGCTGAGGAAGAAACTTGGCGTTGTTTACGGTGAAAAAGGAATCGCCAATGTGTGGCTCGGAGGCAATGATTCCGCCGGGATAAGTGTAGTTCGCGGCGTGGCCATGCGCTTCATTCCAGCCGGTGGAGAATTCTCCGCGGAATCCCAAGGAGATTGTGAGGTTCGGACGGAACCGAAAAACATCCTCGGCGTAGAATGCGCTGAAAAACGAACGCCAATTCATATTTGTTGGAGCTGGATCATAGAGGAACGAGCTGGTAACGCCGGTGTTGATGAATTGGGCGAGGCTCGGAAACGTTGCTTGACCGTATTGGCTGAGCGCAATTTTCTCATTGGATTGGAATTGCTGGAACCATGCACCAAAGCTCAATTGATGATGGCCGCGCGTCAGCGTCGCGCGATCCTCATACGTGAAAATGTTTCGTTTGATAGGAAGGTTGCTGCCGTTATTGCTGCCCGCAAGCCCAATTTGCGCTTGTGGATTCGAAGCCGCGCTGCCGCCGACCACGACCGCGCCTACGGGAAGTCCGCTGAGAAATCCCGGAACACTGGCGGCGGGAGTGCCCGGCGTGGGTTCGCCAGCAAAGTAGTAGCCGGCGCGGGAAAAGCCGAACCGTGCGGCGTTCAAAAGCGAGGGGGAGAAAACATGCGTCTCCTCAACGCTTAAGACTTGTTCGCGGAGAGTGAGAATGTCTGTGCTGTACGGGTTCACTGGCGTCGCGGTAACGTCCGCGCCGTCGTCGATGGTGTAAATGGCGGCGAGAGAATCGGCGGCGGAAAAGGTTTGATCCAGGCGCAAGGTTCCGAAATCCTCACGGATGGACTGCAGCGGACTGCTGAAAACCTGGGAAATCCCGAAGGTCTGGCCCGGCACATTCAGCTCTGGAGTGCCGGCGGCAGGAGTGGGCCACAGATTCAGCAATGGCTGTACGCTGGGCGCCGCCGCTGCTCGCGCTGCAAGCCCCGGAACAAATGCCACCGAAGTCTGGTTCAGATCCTGGCGGAATCCCTCATAGTTGCCGAAGAGGAACGTCTTGTCTTTTACGATCGCGCCGCCGGAAGAAGCTCCAAACTGGTTTCGCTGGAACGGTGGCGCCGAGCCCTGGTCGAAATAGTTCGGCGCATCGAGCGCATTGTTACGTACGAACTCGTATAGGGCGCCGTGCCAGGTGTTGCTGCCGGACTGGGTTACGATGATCACCTGGCCGCCCGGGTGCTTGCCGAATTCCGCTCCGTAGGAATCGCGCTGGACGTTGAATTCGCGCACTCCGTCCACGCCCAGCAACATGCCGCTCGGACCGCCGGGCGTCATATTGTTTTCCGCCGCGCCGGTGAATTCCACGCCATTCAGCAAAAAGATGTTCTGCTGGGGACGATTGCCGGAAACCGCGAAGTTGTTGCCCGTCGAAGAGTTGGAGATGCCAGTGCCGCCCGTTTTCTGCGAAGTGAAATTCACGATGCCGGGATTGAGGGGAAGCAGCAAATCGTAGCTGCGGCCGTTTAACGGAAGTTGCTTGATCTCTTTGGCGCCCACGAGGCCGGAGATGTCGCTCGTTGAGGTGTTCACTATCGGCGCGTCTTCCGACACCGTGACAGCCGCCTTAACCGCGGGCACCTCTAAACGAATATCGATGTTCGCTTCTTGGCCTACGTTCAGCTGGATCCCCGTGCGCGTTGAATCCTGAAAGCCCTGCTTCGACACCTTCACTTCGTAAAGCCCCACAGGCAAAGCCACAATCAGATATCGGCCCACGCCATCGCTGCTGGCTGTGCGCGAAACTCCTGTCTCCTTATTTGTAGCCGTCACGCTCGCGGAAGGCACCGCTGCGCCCGACGGGTCGCTGATGAAACCGGAGATGCTGGCCGATACTTGCGCGCCAGCTGACGAGCCTATGCTGGCGGCGATGAGAAGCGCCAGCCCGATGATCGCACGAGCTGATCGCAGCGCGGGATGGACGCGAATTCTGCCGAGGCGGTTGGGAGTTGTGCCTCGTGGTGAGCGAGCGTGTGTTGAGTTCATAGGACCTCAGAACGTGAGTTAGGGTCGCGCGGGCCGTGACGTCCGGCGAAGGCCAGAGAAATCCCCATTTCCTTGGCTCGACTATTCAATACGGTTCCAATCGTTAAGTCAAACCGACTTAATTCGACTATTAGGTGTGCGAATCTATTCAGATCGAAGCCCTAGTGAATCGTTCTCTGGACTCTTTCGACGGGGAAAGGTATTCTCTGCGGCATGACGCTATCGGCTAGAAATCGTCTCGAAGGCGAAATTGTGGAACTTCACCTTGGAGGCGTAATGGCACATGTGGTGATGCGCGTTGGCGAGAATCTGATCGAGAGCGTGATCACGAAGCGTAGCGCGGATGAAATGAAGCTCAAGGTGGGCGATAAAGTTTCCGCAGTGAAAAGTCCACCGAAGTCATGTTGGAAAAGGATTGAGCTTATTTCATTCCCCAGAGCCGAAGGAACGGATTGTGCATCGTGACGCTCGAGCCTCGGTTCCGCTATTGTTCGCCGCCATCGTTGGGCTGTTTCTCTACCTTGCGCCTGATGTGTGCGCACAAACTGCACAGGGCACAGCTTCAGCTTCGGTTGCTGCGGAACTGCGAATTGGCGGCGAAGTTTCCACTCCTCTGGTTCTAAGCGTAACGGACCTGAAGAAACTGCCGCGCAAGACACTCTCCGTCGTTAATCCTCAAGACCAGAAAACGGAAAGATATGAGGGAGTGCTGGTCGAGGAATTGTTGAAGAAGGCGGGAGTGGCGCAAGGCGAGAAACTTCGCGGAGCGTTGATGGCCACCTACGTCGTGGCCGAAGCGGAGGATGGCTATCGCGTGGTTTTCTCGTTGGCAGAACTGGATTCCGGGATTCTGGACTCCGATATCATCGTGGCAGACACGATGAATGGTGAACCGTTAGCCCCGAAGCAAGGCCCCTTTCGACTTGTGGCGCCGCATGAGAAGCGTCCGGCGCGTTGGGTGAGAATGCTGAAGTCAATTACGGTGGTTCGAGCCCCGGCGCAGTAGAATGATGGAAGTCCATCGCTCGGGAAACGCCCTCCCCGCGAAGCGACAATCGATTGGGGAGAGTTAAGCCATGGTTGACCCACTACTTATCGCACAAGGCAGCACGCCGCTTAATCTTTTGCCAAAAATGGCGAATCGGCACGGGTTGGTGGCCGGCGCCACTGGCACCGGAAAGACCGTTACGTTGCAAGTGATGGCGGAAGCATTCAGCCGCATTGGCGTGCCGGTCTTCGCCGCGGACGTGAAAGGTGATCTCTCGGGCATCAGCCAAGCCGGAGTTCCGAATCCAAAAATCGACGAGCGCGCCAAAAAGTTGAAGCTCACTGATTTTTCGTATGCCGCGTGCCCGGTCACTTTCTGGGATGTATTCGGCGAGCAGGGACATCCGGTGCGCGCAACCGTTTCGGAGATGGGGCCGCTGCTTCTGGCCCGGCTGTTGAACCTGAACGATATTCAGGAAAGCGTGCTGGCGCTGGTGTTCAAAATTGCTGATGACAATGGATTGCTGCTGCTGGACGTCAAAGATTTGCAGGCCATGCTGCAGTACGTCGGCGACAATTCCAAGCAGTTTCAGACGCAGTACGGCAATATTTCCGCCGCCAGCATCGGATCGATGCAGCGCAGCCTGTTGGCTTTGCAGCAACAAGGCGCGGACAAGTTTTTCGGCGAGCCGGCGCTGAATCTGGACGACCTGATGCAGACGGATTCGAACGGCCACGGGATGGTGAACATTTTGGCCGCGGACAAGTTGATGCAGTCGCCGAAAGTCTACGCAACGTTTCTACTGTGGTTGCTAACCGCGCTTTTCGAGAAGTTGCCGGAGGTTGGCGATCCGGAAAAGCCGAAGCTGGTTTTCTTTTTTGATGAAGCGCACCTGCTGTTCGCGGATTTGCCCAAGGTGATCGAGGACAAGGTTGTGCAAGTGGTGCGATTGATTCGCTCAAAGGGCGTGGGCGTTTATTTTGTGACGCAAAATCCGCTGGATGTGCCGGAGACGGTGCTGGGACAATTGGGAAATCGCGTGCAGCATGCGTTGCGGGCGTTCACGCCGAAAGATCAGAAGGCGGTGCGTTCGGCCGCGGAAACATTTCGCACCAATCCGAAATTAAACGTTGAGCAAGCGATCACGCAGCTGGCCGTGGGTGAGGCGCTGGTTTCGTTCCTGGACGAGACGGGGACGCCGGGAATTGTGGAGCGCGCGCTGATTTGCCCGCCGCACAGCCAGATTGGACCTATCACGCCCGAGCAACGCAGCCAGTTGATGAAGAGTTCGGTTGTTGCCGGCGTGTACGAAAATGCCGTAGACCGCGAATCGGCGTTCGAGATTCTGAAAGCGCGCGCGGGTCAGCCGCTGCCCGCGGCTCCGGGGACGGGCGCGACTCCCGCCGGGCAGCAATCGCCGCCGTGGTACGCGAATATTCCCGGGATTTCCGGTGGTGGCCGCCGCGGCGACAATCTGGTGGAAGCGATGGCCAAGAGCGCAGCGCGAACCATTGGGAGTTCCGTGGGACGGCAAATTGTGCGCGGCGTGTTGGGCTCTCTGCTCGGCGGCAGCAAGCGCTAGGTCCGACTCGGGAAAAATCAGGGCAGTGATTTGTGCCGTGCCGCGCGCAGCATCGGGTGGAACTGCACAAACACGTGATCGTCGTCGGCGTGTTTGTCGTGGCACGCAAAGCACATGGGCGCGGGCAACGCGGCGGCGGTTTCCGACAGGTTGCCACTTTCACCAAAAGAAAAATACGCCCAGCCATCCTTGAAGCGAGACGAATCTTTCACTGAAGCGGCGAGGCCGGTCATTTCGCCCTCGAAATATCCACTCTTGTTGATGGAAACCTTTTGCGCGGGTTCGTACACGACAAGTAGAAACGTGGTTTTCTCCGGGAATTTCCCAGTGGACTTGAAAGTGTCGAAAGCCTCGGGTTGCATGTAAATGTTGTGGAACTCGCCGGGGCCTTTTTGCGCGCCGGGATCGTAACTCATCCCAATATTCGAACCCACAAATGTCCAGTGCTCGAAGGATTTTGGCCGCACCAGCGCGCCGGAAGCGTCGAACTGCGGCAAAGCCATTGTTGAGGTGTCCGGAACAGGAGAGGACGGCGGCTCGAAGAGGAGAGTCGCCAGAAGAGCCGCAATCGGAAGCAAAAGAAATGCTCGCATCGAAGCACCTCGCGAAATGAGAACGCGGAAACGAAGAGAGTAGCAAGAAGGAATGAAAGAGTGTGATAAATTCACTGGCCACGAGATTGGGATGAGGTGCAAACGATGAACCATTTTTTGCGCACGGTCGCACTGCTAGCAGCTGCGTTCCTTATCGCGGGAGCGGCGAACGCGCAGGTGCCAGCGAGTTATCCGGCGACGGAAGGCGATTACGTTGCACACGACTTCAAGTTCAAATCCGGCGAGCAGTTGCCGGAACTTCGCTTGCACTACCGGACACTTGGGAAACTCGCGCGCGACGCGCAAGGCCGGCCTACGAATGCGGTGCTGATCCTGCACGGCACAGGCGGCTCCGGCCAGCAATTCTTGCGGCCGCAATTTGCGGGCGAGCTGTACGGTCCCGGCCAACTGCTGGACATCAATCGCTACTTTATTATTCTGCCCGACGGCATTGGTCACGGAAAATCCTCCAAGCCTAGCGACGGAATGCACGCCCACTTCCCGCAATACGATTACGACGACATGGTTGCCGCACAACATCTGCTGGTCACCGCGGGCCTGGGAGTGCAGCATTTGCGGCTGATTTTCGGAACCTCCATGGGCTGCATGCACTCCTTTGTGTGGGCGGAAACTTACCCGGACTTCATGGACGCGCTGATGCCGATGGCGTGCCTGCCCGTACAGATCGCGGGGCGTAACCGCGTTTGGAGAAAAATGCTGATGGATGCGATCCGCGAAGATCCTGCGTGGAATGGCGGGGAATATAAGGACGAGCCGAAAGACGGCCTGCGCACCGCGGAAGATCTGCTGGTGATGGCCGGAAGCGCGCCGCTGCAGATGCAGAAGACGCTGGCCACGCGCGATGCCGCGGACAAGTATGTGGAAGATTCGGAGAAAACGGCCGCAAGTCTTGACGCCAACGATTTGCTGTACCAAGTCAACGCTTCGCGCAACTATGATCCTTCTCCGCAACTCGAGAAAATAAAGGCGCCAGTGATGTGGATCAATTCCGCCGACGATTTCATCAATCCCCCGGAACTGGGCATCGCCGAAAAAGAAAGCAAGCGCCTGAAAAACGGAACGTTCGTGTTGATTCCGATCAGCGAGCAGACCCGCGGACACGGCACGCACACCTGGGCCATCGTGTGGCAGTCCTATTTGAAGCAACTGTTGGACAAATCAGCGCACTGAGGGTTCTTGCGGCGCCCACGAACATTGTCATGCTGAGGTGCGAGACTTTTCCGCGCCGAAGCATCTCAAGTCATCATTCTTGCAGGATTCTTCGATTGAGATCCTTCGTGGCGCAAACGACGCGCCGCTCAGGATGACAGCGTGTTTTGGTGACCGGGCAAGCACAAAGCATTGCTCGCCAAAAACGCAATTAACCAGCGGCTTCCTGGCTGGCGCGGATTTCCTGCCAACGGCGCGGGCGTTTGTTGTACTGCAGGATTTTCTTGCGCAGGCGAATGGACTTGGGCGTGATCTCCACCAATTCGTCGTCGGCGATGAATTCGATGGCCTGTTCCAGGCTCAACACGCGATGTGGAATCAGCCGGATGGCTTCGTCGGCGGAAGATGAGCGCATGTTGGTGAGCTTTTTTTCCTTGGTGACGTTTACTTCCATGTCTTGCTCGCGCGAATTTTCGCCGATCACCATGCCCTCGTACACTTCGATGGTTGGCCCGACGAACAATTCGCCGCGCTCCTGAATTCCCCACAGCGCGTACGCCGTGGAAACGCCCGCGCGATCAGCAACCAGCGCGCCGGTGGGCCGCAGTGCCATTTCCCCGCCGTATTCCATCCAGCCTTCAAAAATCGAGTGAATCAGAGCTGTGCCGCGCGTGTCGGTCAGCAATTGGCTGCGCAGGCCGATCAGTCCGCGCGAGGGAATTTTGAAGTCCAGACGCACGCGCCCGGAACCGTGATTGCTCATCTTCAGCATTTCGCCGCGGCGGCTGCCCACAGTCTCCATGATGATGCCGATGAAATTCTCGGGGATGTCGATGACCAGGCGTTCCAGGGGTTCCATTTTCTGGCCGTTTACGGTGTGCACCACGATTTCCGGCTTGCCGACCATCAGCTCAAAGCCTTCGCGCCGCATGGTTTCAATCAGGATGGCCAGCTGCAATTCGCCACGGCCCAGCACACGAAAAGATTCCGGCGTGTCGGTATCTTCCACGCGAATGGAAACGTTGGTGAGCAGTTCTTTTGCGAGCCGGTCGCGCAGGTCGCGCGAAGTCAGGTAATTGCCCTCGCGGCCGCACAGCGGGCTGGAGTTCACGCTGAAAATCATGGCCAGCGTGGGCTCGTCAATCGTCAGCGGCTCCAGCGGCATGGGATTCTCAACGCTGGTGATGCTTTCGCCGATCTGGATGCCTTCGACACCGGCGATGGCCACGATATCACCGGCAACGACTTCGTCGGCTTCATCGCGATCGAGACCGCGAAACGTGAACAGCTTGGTGATTTTGGTGGTCTGCAGCTTGCCGTCGAGCTTGCTGATGCCTACTTCTTCGCCGCGGCGCAGGGTGCCATTGAACATGCGAGCGATGGCGATGCGTCCGAGAAATTCACTGTAGTCGAGATTGGTCACCTGGAGCTGCAGGACGCCGGCGGGATCGCCGGTGGGACGAGGAATTTTGTTTACGATGGCTTCGAAGAGCGGAAGCAAATCCTTGGAATCGTCGCCGATTTTGCGGTGTGCCACGCCAGCGCGCGCATTGGTATAGACGACCGGAAAGTCGAGTTGGTCTTCGGTGGCGTCGAGATCGATGAACAGGTCGTAAATTTCGTTCAGCACTTCTTCGGGGCGCGCATCGGTGCGGTCGATCTTGTTCAGCACGATGACGGGAGGAAGCTTGGCAGCCAACGCTTTCTGCAAAACGTAGCGGGTCTGTGGCAGCGGGCCTTCGCTGGCGTCGACGAGCAGAACGACACCATCGACCATGCGCAGCGCGCGCTCCACTTCGCCGCCAAAATCGCTGTGGCCGGGCGTGTCAACGATATTGATTTTGGTGTTATGGAAGAACAGCGCGGTGTTCTTCGCCAGAATGGTGATGCCGCGCTCGCGCTCCAGGTCGTTGGAGTCCATCACGCGCTCGACGACGGCTTCGTTGGCGCGAAAGATGCCGCTCTGCCGCAGCATGGTGTCAACCAGTGTGGTCTTGCCGTGGTCGACGTGAGCGATAATGGCGATGTTGCGTATGTCAGTAGTCATGTTTTCAATGCGTCTTCAGACAAAAATGGCTGCTGAAACAGCCAGCAGCCCGGAAGAATCCCCTTCTTCATGAGAGTGCAGGTACAGTTTACGAAGGTATAGTTTATCAGACAGAGCGCATTATCCGCTACAGAAAGCCCCGAATGGCGGTCTGCCAGATTTCGGCTCCCAACGAGCGGTCTCCTGAAAATGTGAGCGAGAATCGGGTGTGGTATTCTCGCAACGATTCGTTGGCGACGTGAATCGGGAGGAAACTGGATGATGATTGGTCTTGGAAAGACACGGAAGATCGCAATCCTGTTCGTAGCAATGGCAGTTCTTTTGGGCGCCGCAACCGCCCAGGAGCAAAAGAAAGAGCGGCCGGACCTTTCCAAGCTGTTCGAGAAAAAAGAAGTGATGATCCCGATGCGCGATGGCGTGAAGCTGCACACCGAGATTTACACGCCGCGAGATGCCAAGCAACCGCTGCCGTTCCTGATGGAGCGCTCTCCTTACGGAATATCCGCGCCAGACAAGGGGTACAGCGGCATTTTGTTTCGCTATTCGGACTTGTGGCCCGACGGCTACATTTTTGTTCTGCAAGATATTCGCGGTCGGTACGGCTCGGAAGGGCAATTCGCGATGAACCGACCAGTGCACGACCCCAAGGATGCCAAGGGCATCGACGAAAGCACCGACACGTATGACACCATCGACTGGCTGGTGAAAACCGTGGCCAACAATAACGGACGCGCGGGAATCGCCGGAATTTCTTACGGCGGATTTCTGGCCGCGATGGCCATGATCAATCCTCACCCTGCGTTGAAGGCCGTGTCGGAGCAAGCGTGCATGGGCGACGCATGGATGGGCGACGATTTTTTCCATCATGGCGCGTTTCGGTTGAGCTACGGCTTTGAGTATTCAGCGCTGATGGAAACCTCAGCGGAGAATTACAGTTTCAAGTTCGACCGATTTGATTTGTACGATTGGTACTTGCAGTTGGGAGTGCTTTCGAACGTGAACAAGGAATATTTTCACGGGAAGATTCCCACGTGGAACAATTTCGTGTCGCATCCCAGCTACGACGACTTCTGGAAAGCGCATGCCATCGAATCCGCGCTGAAGTCGACAACAGTTCCGAACCTGAACGTCGCCGGATGGTGGGATCAGGAAGATTTTTATGGGCCGATGCGCACGTACGCGAATCTGGAAAAATCCGACGAAAAGCACCTGAACTATCTGGTGGTGGGGCCGTGGAATCATGGTGGCTGGGCAGGCGGGCCGGGAAGTTCGCTAGGCGAAATTCCGTTTGGCTCCGACACTGGCGTGTACTTCCGGCAAAAAGTGGAAGCGCCGTGGTTCGCGTACTGGCTGCACGACAAAGGCTCGTTGCCGATGAAGGAAGCTTTGCTGTTTCAAACCGGGAGCGACACCTGGACAACTTTCGATTCCTGGCCGCCGCGAGATGCGCAGACGAAGCACCTTTATTTTGGCGCGGACCGAAAGCTTTCGTTCGAAGCGCCAAAGAGCGAAGCGCCCGATGCGCTCGATTCGTACGTGAGCGACCCGGCGCATCCGGTGCCGTACCGTCGTCGTCCCGTGGACATGACCTATCCGGACGATCATCCGGGCAGTTGGTTCACCTGGCTAGTGCAGGACCAGCGATTCGTGGACAACCGGCCCGACGTGCTGACGTGGCAGACCGACGAATTGCAGGACGACGTCACCATTTCCGGCCAGGTCACCGCAAAACTATTCGCCTCAACCACCGGCACGGACAGCGACTGGGTGGTGAAATTGATTGACGTCTACCCGCAAAAAGTGGAGAAGGACTGGAAGCTCTCGGGATATGAGTTGATGGTTGCGGATGAAATCTTCCGCGGCCGCTACTGGAAATCGTTCGAAAAGCCCGAGCCGCTTGTGGCGAACGAGGTGACTCCATTCTCGATCGACCTGCACACCGCCGATCATGTCTTCAAAAAGGGGCATCGCATCATGGTGCAAGTGCAGAGCACCTGGTTCCCGCTGTACGACCGCAATCCGCAAAAATTCGTGCCGAACATTTTTGATGCTACTACGGCGGATTATCAAGCCGCGACGCAGAAGGTGTATCGCTCGACGAAGTATCCCTCCAGCGTTGAGGTTCAAGTGGTGCCGAATGGAACCGGGCAATAATGCGTTCGGCATGAGTTGGCGGAAATGGTTGGGTTGGGATTCTTCGGGCATCCTTGTTGGATGCCCTCAGAATGACAGTGCTTGCTTAGGGCAGAAGATCAGTTCGTACAAAAACTACTTTTTGATCGCCGGCTTTTCTCCCGATCGAAATTGCGTCCACGGCCCGGCTTTCATGTCGCGCAAATAGGGTTCCTGCCAGGCGTATTCCGGATGCGCCGCAAGGAATGGCTTGGCAAGAAAATCTTCGCCGCAGGGATGGCCCATGCGCGCAACAAGCCGCATTTCTTTGGCCATGTTGGCATCCGCCGCCTTGCCTTGAACTGCGCCGCCGGGCTCGAATGGCGCGTATTCCCACTGCGGAACGCCGCGCGGAGAGGCGTCGACATGCCCGCACAAAGTGCGCTCGTTGGCTTCTTCTTTCTTCTGGAAGGAGTCAACGTGATCTGCGAGCATCTTCTGGGCCAGTTCGACGTCGATCTTCCCTTTGTTCTCGTCCAGCAATTGTTCCCAGCGAACCCGGCGCGCGTTAGGTGAACTCGCCATGTCATTGGGCTGAAATTCTGGGGCGTCTTCTTTCAAGACTTTGGGATCGCGCGCCCAATTGGACCCGGAGAAAACTCCGTCTTTGGTGCGCCACAGCTTGTAGGCTTTCAAGCCCAGTTCAAATTGCGCGATTTCGCCGGTTTTGCGGTCGCCCAGCAGCCAGTCGTTAGCGTAGCCGCCGTTGTTTCCATCCAGCATAATTTTTGCATAGTCGTCGATGCTGGCGGCGTATTGCAGCGCTTTTCGCGCGCGCATAAATTCCGGCTTGCCATTCGGGTCCCAGCCTTCGAATTGCGTGATAGTGGTTTCCGTGACCATCAAGCCGTCACTGTTAATTCCAAAATCGTCGTCGCTGGCAATCACACCGGGAAAACCGTCCATCAGAATCCCGTATCCCTTCGTTGGATGAATATCGAAGATGATGCGCCAGCGCTCGCCATTCTTGTAGTTGGTCCAGTTATTGTGCGCGATGACGATCTGGCCGTCTTTGGTCCAGCTACCGGTGGCCACGAACGCGCTGCAATTGCCGGGACTTTTGAGCTTGGGGGCATTCGCGGTTTTCTCGCGCTTGTTGAGCCACGGCACGTAATAGTCGGGGACTTCTTCGAAGGAATTGAGCGCGACGATATCGTAAACGTCGAGCTCGGAACTGGCGCGCGCGTTTAATCCTTCGGCGATGCCTTCGAGCTCCTGCTGATATTCCACATCGATTTTGGGCCACAACATTTCGCGCGCCACCTGCCGGAAAAACGCCCAATCGCGCCCCGTCGAATGCGTCATGCCAGCGCTGACCGCGGGAAAGGCATCCTCAATTTCTTTGGCCAGCAAAAATCCATGCTGAAAGCCGATCGTGGCGGGGTCACCTTCCAGATGGACGTAGACCCAGCCGCCGCGTTCAAAGCTGTAGGCGCCCTTCAGACGAGGATCGTTGGCATAGGCTTGTTCGCGCGCCGACGCCACCGTGGCATCCACCTCGTTTTTGGCCGCTTGCGCGCCTCCACTGGAGCGCCCCGCAAGCCACAGGAACGCCGCACCCAGCACCATGATCAGAACAGCGATAGATCTTCGAGTCCCATCAGACATTGCGGAATTCTCCTTTAGCCCTGATTCGAAGTGCGCTTGAAAATCATACCCTTTGTGCGGCCTGCGTCGAGCGTGAACGACACGGGCTGGCCCGCCGTGTTGAATTGAAATCGTATTTCGACTCCCGAGGCTGTCATTTGAAACTCGTTCTTGCCCACAGGAACAAAAGGCTTGCCTGAGAAATCGCCGGATCGCGGAACGCCGCCTGCCAGGATTTTGTCGAGCAAGAGCTTGCCGTTAACGAATTGCAGGCGATAGGCCACGCCCAGTTCGTCGCTCCAATAATCTCCGGCCAATTTCTTCAGCTCTTCCGCGGCAACCGGGACTTCCGGCTTTGGCTTGGTCTGTTCTTCGTCGTCTTCCTCTTTCTTTGGCTCTTTTTCCTTCAACACCGATGCGAGATAAATGTCGGCCACCTGTTTCGCGCGTCTTTCGGTGCTGCCATCGGAGCGGTTACACAAGCAAACGACGGAAAAGTGCTGGTCGGGAAAGCGCAGCAGTTCTGCCCGGTAGCCGCCCCACGAGCCGCCGTGGCTGACGGTGTTCAGTCCGCGGTATTTGCTGATGAACAGACCCTTCGCGTAATCCAGCGTCTTCCCATTATTCAGCTTTCCCGGCTCCTGCAGTTCCGCAAGAAACGGCTTGCCACCCACTTGCGCAGTGTAAAAATTTTCGTCCCACTTCAGCAGGTCGCCCACGGAGGTATGCACCGCGCCATCGCCGGTCTGCTCAAAATAGGAGACGTCGAATGTGTAGCCAGGGCCTTTCTCGACGGGGTCGTAAGCGAGCACGCGATTGGGAACCAGCAACGTGTGCGAGTCGCGGTACAACGTATGGCTCATGTTCAGGGGCTGAAAAATATTTTCCGAGGCGAACTGTCGCAGACTTTGGCCGCTGGTGCGTTTCACGATCACCGACAGCAAGAAAAATCCGGAATTGCTGTACAGCCATTCTGTGCCGGGATCGAAGTTAAGCGCCTTCTGCCGCGCAATCAGCGCCAGAGCCTCTTCGTCGGTCGTGACGCTGTCTGTGTTCACGCCGGCCAGCTCAAACAGCACGAGATAGTCGCGCAATCCGCTGGTGTGGTTCAACAGATTCAGGATGGTGATTTTCTTGCCGTAGTCGGGAAGCTCGGGAATGTATTTGCGGACGTCGTCGTTTACCGAGAGTTTGCCCTGCTTTTCCAGCAAAAGAATGCTGGCGGCGGAAAATTGTTTGGATGTGGAGCCGATATCGAACACCGATTCCGGAGTGAGCGCAACGTTCTGCTCGATGTTGGCCAGGCCGTAGCCCTTGGCGTACAGCAGCTTGCCGTCGCGTGCAACCGCGACGGTGCAACCCGGCGATCCGGGCTTGGCCACGTCCGCAAAAACTTCGTCGACAGCCGCGGGAATTTTGTCGGGATTGCCTTGCGCCGGTAAAATCTGAGAATAGCCGATCGAGAAAACAAACAGGCAGATAACGCGGAAAAGGGTTCGCATGAAGTTCGAATGTCTCCCGAGAAACTGCTCGATACTAACCAGTTTTGGCGGTCCTCACAACCCGGCGGATTTGCAGGCGCTGGAGCGGTGAGGTGCGAAATCGGGGCCTCTCTGATACATTCACGGAATGTTGACTGCCATTACCCGCTCTGTCAGTTCCGCGCTTGCCGATTGCGAATTGAGTTTCATTCCCCGCAGACCGATCGATTTGCAGAAGGCTCGCGCGCAGCACCACGGCTACGAGCAATTGCTTGCGAAACTGGGCGCGCGCGTGATTTCGCTTGCGGAGGAGCGGGAATTGCCCGATTCCATGTTTGTCGAGGACCCGGCGATTGTGGTCGACGAAATTGCGGTGATCTGTCCGCTGGGCACAGAGACACGCCGCAAAGAGGCTCCCTCTCTCGCCGCGGCACTGGAAAAATTTCGCAAATTGGCGCATGTCAAGTTGCCGGGCACCTTGGAGGGTGGCGACGTTCTGCGTGCAGGCAAAAAAGTATTCGTTGGCATCACTGCCAGATCAAATCCCGAAGGCATCCGCCAACTCGCAGTGATTCTAAGCGCATACGGCTACGACCTGACCGCTGTTTCGGTGACAGGATGCCTGCACTTGAAATCCGCGGTCACGTATCTGGGACGGAACACAATGCTTGCTAACCGAGAGTGGTTCGATTCGCGGCGCATCGAGGGATTTGAGTGGTTGGATGTCGATCCTGGCGAGGCACATTCGGCAAACGCTCTGGCCATGGGCGGTACCGTGATTTTTCCTGCATCCTTTCCCAAGACGAAAGCCCTCATGGAAACGAAAGGATTTCACGTCGAGTCGCTAGATATATCGGAATTGCAAAAGGCGGAATCCGGGCTGACCTGTTCCAGCCTGGTCTTTGAAGCACCCTGAGATATGCTGAAAATGCCCTGATTTGGGCACATTGGCAAAAGCAAACGCACTTTTTCCTTGGAATACCAGAAAGCTGTGATATCCTCTGAGGCATGTTGTCCCTTGCCACGAAGCGAATGAATAGCACGACGCCGTCGTCCACTACGACTACGTCCACTATTATGAAGACTACGATCGCTTCGGGCGCCGGGGGAGACAGCTAGCAAAGCTAGAAAAAGTTTCGAACCCACCGCCGGAAGCGAATCTGGCGGTGGGTTTCTTAGTTTCAGCCCCCCTCCAGAAAGCCTCCAGCGGACAAACAAGGAGCATTCATCATGTGTCCGGAGCATCAGGAACAATCCGCGGCGGAGGGTGATTTATCTCCGGTCGAATTGGGGGTGAATTTCACCGAGCAATCTCCTGCGTCGAGTATGCACGCGCTTTCGCAACAGGTAATCGCATTTAAGTTTGGAGGCACGTCGTTGTTGGGAGCAGAGCGCATGCGCCACGCCGCAGGCCTGGTGCGCGAAGCGGCGCGGCATTCCGCGGTGACCGTTGTGGTTTCCGCGATGAAGGGAATCACCGATCAGCTTTTGGGAATCGCGCGCTTGCTGGAGCAGGGCGAGCGCCAGATCGCGCGCAACGAAGCGCAATCGGTGATCAACTTGCACCTGGCAACTCTGCGCGATTTGCGATTGCCCGAGCACCAGCACGACCGGTTGCGCACCGAAATTAAGTCGCTAGGCCGCGATTTGCTGCACGAAGTCCGCGAGAACGCACGGGTGGTTATCGACGCGGCACTGCATGACCGCTTTGCTTCATTCGGCGAGCGGCTTAGCGCGCGATTGTTTGCTGCTGCCTTGGAGCAAGCGGGTGTTGCCGCCGTGCCCGTGGCTTCCTCCGACTTCGTTCTCACCTGTGACAATTTCCGAGATGCGAAACCGCAGTTGGACCGCACCAGCCGCCGTGGACGAGACACTCTTCTGCCTTTGCTGGAATCGGGCATTGTTCCGGTGGTCACTGGCTTCATTGGAGCCACGCAGGATGGTCGCATCACCACCTTGGGCCGCAACAGTTCCGATTACTCTGCCGCAATCATCGCGTACGTTGTGGGCGCGGAAGAACTGGTAATCTGGACCGATGTGGACGGCATCTATACCGCCAATCCGAGGGAATCGGCGGAAGCGCGACTGCTGCATGAGATGAGCTACGAAGAAGCCCGGGCGCTGGCCGAGGCTGGCGCGAACGTTTTGCATCCGGGCGTTCTACCACTGGCTTCGCAGTCGACCATGACGGTTTGGGTTCGCAATACATTCAGGCCCCACCTCCGCGGCACGCGGATTGGGCCAGCACACTCAGGAGGTGTGGCATGAGCGGTATGGAAAGCGGCAAGAAGTGGCGCGCAGGGGTTTTAGGCGCGACCGGCATGGTTGGCCAGCGCATTGTTAACCTGCTTGCGGATCACCCATGGTTTGAACTGACGGATGTCGCCGCGTCGGAGCGTTCTTCGGGCAAAAAATATTCCGAGGCGGCGCGCTGGCACCTGGAAGGACCGGTTCCGGAAGTGGCGCGCAATCTTGTGGTGAAGGATCTGCAATCCACGTTCGATTGCGACTTCGTGTTTTCCGCGCTGGATTCCTCGGTCGCGGGACCGGCTGAAGAAGCCTTTGCCAAGGCGGGATTTCCCGTTGTCAGCAACTCCAAGAATCACCGCATGGATGCGGATGTGCCGTTGCTGATTCCTGAAGTAAACGCTTCGCACATCCAATCGATTCCGTTGCAACAGAAAAATCGCGGCTACGATTCCGGATTCATCGTGACCAATCCGAATTGTTCCACTGCCGGCCTGGTTGTTGTTCTCAAGCCGCTTGCGGACGCGTTTGGCATCGAGAAACTTTTTGTCGTCACGCTGCAGGCCATTTCCGGCGCTGGCTATCCTGGTGTTCCGGCGATGGACATCGTTGGCAACGTGGTTCCCTTCATCAGCGGCGAAGAAGAAAAAATGGAAGAGGAGCCGCAGAAGTTGCTGGGCAAATGGGATGGCTCGCGTTTTATCGGCGCGGGTTTGGGCATCAGCGCGCACTGCAACCGCGTGCCCGTGGTTGATGGCCACCTGGAATGTGTTTCGTTGCGCTTGAAGAAGGCTGCGACGCTCGACGAGGTTCGTGAGGCTTTGCGAAATTTCCAGATTTCTCCGGAACTCGCTTCGTTGCCCACGGCGGTGAAAAATCCTGTTGTTGTGCTGGACGAGCCGGACCGGCCTCAGCCGCGAAAGGATTCCAACGCGGGACATGGCATGGCCGCCGTTGTTGGTCGCGTGCGCGAATGCCCGCTGCTGGACGTGAAGCTCACTTTGCTTTCGCACAATTTGGTGCGCGGTGCGGCTGGAGCAGCCTTGCTTAATGCCGAACTTCTCGCGGCCCAAGGCTTCCTGAAATCGCGCGCGTCCGCAGGCACCCGCGCCGTCGAACCGGTCACGCGCTAGATTCACTCCGCGCGAATCGGGCTTTGTGTCGCATACTAGTTTGCGGCAGGGATCAATCGGTTCTTATCCATCGTCCCTGCAGAGGCCTGATCATCTGATTGGTCCGGCGATTCTAGAGACGGTTTATAGTTCGGCTGGTACAAAACCCAGATGTTCTGACTCCTGGCGATGGGAGCAGCCATCAAAAACTGGTACGAGTCCGCGCCAATTTCGAAGGCGATGCGGCTCTGTCTAATCTCACCTTGAACGGCTCCGACAACGCGGGAAGGCAACAGGAGGAAGCGGCCCACTCGTGGCGCGTACACAAAGATAGCGTCATTTCCTTCGGCGCGACCGGTGAACCCTTCCACATCAACCAAACGTTCATTCCCCTTAAGTAGAACAGGTGAGACCACCCGAATCTCGCCTTCCTTCGGGTCCAATGGCTCTTCCTCATTTTCAGATGTGACGATAGACGGCATGTGATCTAACGCCTTGCCCGTCACCTCGACGGTTCCCATGCCAGGCACATTGATCTCCAATTTGTCTCCCGGCTCAAACCAATAAGTCTTTTCCGGCACATTGTCCAGAACGGAAGGCGAGAATTTGTATGTGCTCTCGCTTCCCACCTTAGACTTAGAGACGAACTCAAGACGTGCGCCAATCTGAAAACGGTTTCCGTCATTCTCGATAACCCTGAAAGCGCTATTGAGCTGGCCGAAACTCGCGGAGCTATTCGTTCCGCCGACATTCACTAGGTGCATGAAAAAGCATCCCCCGAGGTTTCCATATTCGGTTGGAAGGGCGCATCGCGTTGTTTCGCCTCTGTCCGATTTGATCGTCAGCATCAATACCGTTCCCTGCGTCCGCTGGCGGGCTCTAACAACAGCAAGTCCCGAACCCAACAGGACAATCGACACCACCAATAACGCAAATGCAAACTTCGGGATACGCATGGACTCCCACCCTTTTTGCCACCAATGCGGCGAAACTCGCTTCGTGGCACTCCAGCGCGCCTCCTCCGCAATTTCTGGCGACTGCAGGCTTGCTATCCGGCGCATCTCTGCGCCCATTTCTGTGTATTCATGTAGCAGCGCGCGGCACGTCTCACACGCGCCGATGTGTGCTGCCGCTTCGCAGGGGATTTGCATCGCACAGTGCGGAGACAAACTCCGCGGCTTCAACGCACTTCATGCCCCCTCCTTCCGCGCCGCTGGCGCACTTCGCCAGACTTCGCGATAGTCCAATTGGCTTCTCCATCTTGTTATTCGGGTTTCGAGGCCGAAAGGTTCATTCTTTCAGAAATAAAGTGCGCCGACCGTCTCGGCGGCGTCCAACATGCACGTCATGGGACGAAATAGTAGCGGACCAGGTGGAAGAAAATCGGGGCGGCGAAGCAGAGTGAGTCGATGTGGTCCAGAATGCCGCCCTGGCCTTCGATCACCACTCCAAAATCCTTGATTCCGATGTCGCGCTTCAGAGCGCTGATCACCAGGCTGCCCGCGGAGCCCAACAAGCAAATCATGAACGACATCCCCGCGGATTGCAGCGGCGTAAACGGCGTTGCCCACCATAACACCGTGCCGATCGCGGTCGCGCTCACCACTCCCGCGGCAAATCCTTCCCAGGTTTTGTTTGGGCTCACGCGCCAGGCGATTTTGTGCCTGCCAATTAATTTGTCCCACAAGTATTGCAGGATGTCGTTCATCTGGTCGACGAATCCGAGGTACAGCAGTAATCGCGCGTTGTGTCCTGTAAATCCCGGTATGTTCAGCAGCAACAGCGCTGGCGCGTGGCTCAGGCAGTAGACGCAAACCATCAGCCCAAACTGAATCTTGACGGAACGCTCCAGAAAATTCGACGTGTCGCCGGCAATCGCGATGCTGGTCGGAACGAAAATGAACGCCAGCACCGGAATCATGATCGCGAATAGGCCATACCGTTGGGCGCCAACAAGGTAATACTGCAGCGGCATGATGACGAAGAAACTCCAGAACAAGGTGCGGTGATCGCCGCGACGCGTGGGCACCAGCGTCATGTACTCGCGCATCGCCAGAAATGAGATGACCGCGAACACCACCAGCGCGCCAAAGCGTCCCAGAAGAATGCTGAGGAAGAAGATGACGCACATCTTCCACCAGGCGCGTATGCGCGCATTCAGCGTATCAATCGTGGAGCGGCCGGCGTCGGGGTGCTGGCGATTCTTCAATATGTTGCCGGTCACGTGGAAGATGATCAGCGCGAAAAGCACGGCGCCGAACATCCACATCAGTGTTGCGTCATGAAACGCTTGCGGCATCACGCGGATCCAATCCGGCGAAGGCTGCCGACTGCCTCGCGCGCGCGTTCCAAAAAGTCTTCCTTGCCTTCATGCGCTTCCACCTGAATCGGCTTGCCGAATGTCAGCAAACTCAGCATGGGAACAGGCACGAACTCGCCTTTTGGCAATATGCGGTTCAGATTTTCCAGGTAGGCAGGGACCAGTTCGACGTCGGGGCGTCGCAACGCCAGATGAAAGAGTCCACCGCGAAACGTTTCCACTTTTTCCCCGGAGCCGCGCGTTCCCTCGGGAAACAAAATCAGCGAATGCTCGCCGCCCAGTGCTCCGGCCATTTCTTCGATCAGGGACCGTCCAGCAAAGCGGCCTTCGTCGAGGTTTTTGGCCTTGGATATCAAGCCGCGATCTACCAGCACAGCCTTGAATACATTTGCTGCCAGATAGCGACGCAACGGCGTCTCCTCCCAGTAATCTTTCGCGGCAATGGGACGAGTTCTGGCACGAATCTCCGGAGGCAGCGCGGACCACAGCACCACAAAATCCAGATGACTGGTGTGATTCGCGAAATAGATGCGCTGCCGAACACTGGGTTCGCACCCGGCCCACTGCACTTGTACGCCGCTGATGAAGCGAGCGACGGCGGCCAGCAGGCTGGCGATCGGGTGGATGCCTTCATTCATAAATCAATCGCTGCGTCCTCGAAATTCTTTCTGGTATCCAAGAGAGATTCCTCGCTTCGCTCGGAATGACATACAAATCACAACTGCAGATGCCAAAGCGTCGCCTACGGGCCTCAGGAAACGAGAGAGATGTTGATATCCGCACCGCCGGCATATTGTTGCAGCAGGTCGGCCATTCGCTGGCAGGATTGTTCCAGTCCCTCCGCGCCGCCAAACGAAATCAAAATCGCGCCGACGTGCTGTGTTGCTGCCGTCACCATGGTGCGCTCGGAATCGCTGGTCGGGCTTCCATGCGGGCCCAGTTCGTCGCAGAAAATCGGCAGGTCCTCCAGATTCAGGTCGTATTTTCCGATGCCTTTGTAGGTTTCCGCCGCACGCCCGGCGCGAAAGGTGATGTCGCCCTGGACGTGGGCGAGGTCGTAGAGTCCAATCGGCAATCGGCTTTCAACCGACACTAGATTAATAATGTCCACCACAGCGTTGATATGGGGGAAATTTTTGCCGCTGAGGATGCGGCGAAGCAGCGCTTCCGCCGAACCGCGATATCGGGCGGGATCTTTTCCGAGCGCCTTGTACCCGGCGCGCGTAGCGCGAATCTTCGAGGAGTCCAGGACGACGCGAGGTTCAGGCAGTCCCAGAATTTTGGCCTCACACGCCTTCATCTCGTCCTGCAAGGTGGCAGGCGTGTCTTGCGACGCGACGTGAGCGGTCACAAAGCCCAGCGTTGCGCTCGGGCACTTTTTCTTGAGTTCAGGATCAATCGCGACGGTTGTCATGTGCCACAAGGATAACTGACGAGCCAGCGGTTCGCACAGCGAAGTGTGCCGAAGCGCGCCGGTCGACAAGTTCTAGCGGCAGTTGTGGCAAACGTAAGCCGCGCTGTGCGAAATGTGGCTCCACTCCACGCGGCAGGCGGCGCAAAGTTCCGTAGAACGGTAATCGCAACCCGCGCAGATTTCACCTGAAGGCATGGGCAGATCCTTTGCGGCTTCGCTCAACGGAATTACCGCGTTGCATTGCGCGCAATGGACAGCATTCACCCGCGGCGCCAATTCGCGCGCCACCACCACGCGATCATCCAGCAGGTCCAGCACGCGCTTGGCGATGTGCTCTGCGGTCAGCCCAAAGCTCTGCACCAGCTCCCAGGGCTTGCCGGAAACTCCGAAGCGGTTTGCGACTCCCACCATTCCAAATTGCAGCGGCTGCTGGAAGTCTTTGCGGTGTTGCAGAACGGCGCCGGCAACGATATTTCCGAAGCCGCCAACTTGATGTTCTTCGGCGGTCACTACGAGCCGCGTCTCATCCGCCGCCCGGATTACGGTTGCCATGTCCATCGGTTTGACCGTGTGCACATTCACCACCCTCGTTTCGAGTCCGTACTCCGCTTTCAGCAACCATGCCGCGCGCATGGCTTCCGGCACCATCGGACCGCACGCGATAATCGCGGCGTCTTCCGATTCATTTTTGTAGTTCGGTCCCAGAACGGTCTCGAACGCATCCAGGAATTTTGCTTGCTCGCCGCGAAATCGAATCACGTTGGCAACGCCGAATTTGTAAGGAGTGGCGGGCTTGGTGACCACCGGCGTCGCTTCGCGCGCAAATCGCAAATACAGCGGGCCCTGCAGCTCCAGCAGGCCGTGCATGGTAGCCTTTTGCGTTTCCAACGAATCGCACGGCACCACCACGTGCATGTTCGGCAAAATACTGGTCAGCGCGATTTCTTCCAGCGCCTGGTGCGTGGCGCCGTCGGGCCCAACGGAAATGCCGCCATGGGCGCCCGCGATTTTCACGTTCAAATTGGAGTAACAGATCGTGGTGCGAATCTGATCCCACGCCCGGCCCGACGCGAACACGCCGTAGGTGCCGGTTACGGGGATAAATCCTTCGCGTGCCAGCCCCGCGGCGACGCTCATCATATTCTGTTCGGCAATTCCGACGCTGAATACGCGATTCAGCCGCTCCGGATGCTTCGCTTCGAAGTCGGTGATGCGAATCGATCCGGAAATGTCCGCATGCAACGTCACTACGCGCGGATCGTTGCCGGCTTGTTCCAGCCCGCGCCCGAATCCCATTCGCGTCGGATCCATTTCAACTTTCATGGCATCGCGCGAATTCCACCAGTAGTCGTGCGCGTATTCAGGAACTCCCTGTTTGGCCTTCTCTGAGGCTTCCTTCGAATGTGCCGTCGCGCGTTTCAGCAGCGCGTCCACTCGCTCGCGCGTGAAATCCGCCGTCAGCAGTTCGGGCAGCGCCTTTTCAAATTGTTCCTTGTTTGGGGGAGTGCCGTGCCAGCTGGCCTCGTTTTCCATGAACGACACGCCCTTGCCCTTAATCGTCCGCGCCAGCAGCACTGTCGGTTTGCCCTGCGTCGCGCGAGCTCGCGCAAAGCCGGCAAGGATTTGTTCCATGTCGTGGCCGTCGATTTCGACGACGTTCCATCCGAACGCGGAATATTTTTCCGCCAGCGGCTCCACGTTCATTACTTCTTTCACCCAACCGTCAATTTGCAGCCGGTTGACATCAACGATGGCGCACATATTGTCCAGCTTGAAATGCCCCGCGGCCATCGCTGCTTCCCACACGCTTCCTTCCTGATGCTCGCCATCGCCCATGATCACGTACACGCGATATGTTGACCCGCGCAGCTTGCCCCCCAGCGCGTTCCCCACCGCTGCTCCGAGTCCTTGTCCCAGCGAGCCGCTGGATATTTCCACGCCCGGGACTTTCAGCCAATTCGGATGCCCTTCGAATTTCGAACCGAGTTGCCGCAACAGTGCCACGTCATCCAGCGGATAGTAGCCGGCTCTTCCCAGCGCCACATACAACGCGGGAGCCTTGTGGCCCGCGGACCAAAAAACGCGGTCACGCTCGGGCCACGCCGGATTCGATGGATCGTGATTCAGCTCATTCAGATAGAGCGCTGCGGCAAGGTCCATGATCGAGAGCGTGCCGCCAGGATGACCACTGCCTGCCGCGTAAATACTCAGGACGTTCATGGCGCGCATGTCTGCAGCCGCGGCCTTGAGTTCGTTCACATTCATATGAGGACCACGCCGGTCCGAGGTCGGATTCATGGGGAACTCCTACGGCGGACACTGAGCCAGAAGACTCAGTGGTTGTGCAGATTTCCTCGGTCAGGGGTGTGTAAAGGCGTCAGGCCACAATGCGCGCGGTCCGCGTAACCTATTATATATAAGCAGCTTAGCTGCCATGCGCGAACGCTTTCGCTAGCGAGGCCTTCCCGAGACTTGAAATCAGCGTGCAACTAGAAGGGAATGAAGCAAGAGCAAGGCCACGGGAGGGTAGACCTCTTACGTTGGGTGTTGGGTGTGGAGATATCAGATATCGGGGATCAGAAATCAGGAGGCGAAGAAACGCCCGCCTCAGACGGCGGCCGCTACAAAGCCGCGGCAGACCGCTTACCTGCCCACGGGCCTCATGCGCGCCGAAAAGTGGCGCAAGAACGGCGCCTGGTGCACCACCTCGTAGCCGCGAATTTCCGCGCGCCGCCTCCACACTTCCAGAATTACTTCCACCACATATTCAATGTGGCTCTGCGTGTACACGCGGCGCGGAATAGCCAGGCGTACCAGATCCATCGTGGCGTGTTCGCCAAACATCAGCGAACCGATCTCCACGGAACGGATTCCGCCTTCCAGATACAATTCCCCGGCCAGCGCCACGCCGGGAAATTGCGAAACGGGAATGTGCGGAAGGAACGCGCGCGCGTCCAAATAGATTGCGTGACCGCCAGGCGGCTGCACGATGGGCACACCTTCCTTCGCAATGTGATTTCCCAGGAAGGCGGTCGACGCGATGCGGTAGCGCAGGTACTCCTCGTCCAGCGCTTCATTCAATCCCACCGCGATAGCTTCCAGATCCCGGCCTGCCAGTCCGCCATACGTGGGAAAGCCCTCGGTCAGAATCAGCAGATCTTTTTCCTGCTGCGCCAGGATGTCGTCGTTGGTGCAAAGAAAACCGCCGATGTTCGCAAGGCCATCTTTTTTCGCGGACATGGTGCAGCCGTCAACATACGAAAACATTTCCTTGGCGATTTCGCGCGGCGACTTGTCGGCATAGCCCGGCTCGCGCAGCTTGATGAAATAGGCATTTTCCGCGAACCGGCAGGCATCGATGTACAGCGGAATGCCATGCTTTTTGCAGATTTGCTTCACTTCGCGGATGTTGGCCATCGACACGGGCTGGCCGCCGCCGGAATTGTTCGTTACCGTCAGCATCACCAGCGGAATTTTCTTTGCGCCTTCGCGCTCAATCAGCGCGGTCAGTTGCGCTGTGTCCATGTTGCCCTTGAAGTCGTGGAGCCGCGCGGGCTCTTTCGCTTCTGGAATCGGAATGTCCACGGCGGTGGCGCCGACAAATTCGCAATTCGCGCGCGTCGTGTCGAAGTGCGTGTTGTTGGGCACGATGTCGCCCTTCTTGCACATCACGTTGAAGAGGATGCGTTCCGCCGCACGTCCCTGGTGCGTGGGGATTACGTGCCGCAGTCCAAAGATGGCTTTCACGGAATCGCGAAACCGCGTGAAGCTCGGCGAGCCGGCATACGATTCGTCGCCGCGCATCATCGCGGCCCACTGTTCGGTAGACATGGCCGAGGTGCCAGAATCGGTAAGCAGGTCAATCAAGATCGCTTCTGAAGCAATCAGGAACAGGTTGTATCCGGCCTCTTGCAGCAGTTTTTGGCGCTCCGCGCGCGAAGTGCCGCGGATCGGTTCCACGCTCTTGATGCGAAATGGTTCAATGATGGTGCGAATCGACATGGCCTGTTTACACTCCCGCTGCTGACACTACCATATATTCACTGCGCGGCTATTTCGCTAGCAGCACGAAATCGGCGCCGTACTTCGCTGGCGGAGTGAAAATCCGAAGTGCTCGAATCAGTGCGGTTCAGATTCTTCCGGCATCCTCGTCGGATGCCCGCAGAATGACATATCTGCATTTTAAAGGTTGCTGCCAGAATCAATCGTCGCCGTGGGCTGGCTCTGCTTCACTCGGCAACGCATCGTCCTCTTCTGTTTCTTGCACCAGGCCTTTGCGTGACAATTCGCGATAGTACGCTGGGCGCGTGTGGCGATAATGGTCGGCAGGAATTTTTCCATCGAGCCACGCGGTGTCCATGGGATAGACCATGGGATCAAAAATCACCAGATAGAAGTGCCAGATCAGAATGGAGAACGTGGCCAGCAACGCTTCATACCAGTGAACGGCGGTAGCTGCGTCGGTGATCCACTTGGGAAAATGGCGCAACGTGAAATTGTTGAACCACAGCAAAAACCCGGAAAGCGCCATCACCGTGGTGCCCCAAAGAAACGCCCAGTACTCCATTTTTTCCGCGTAGTTGAACTTCGCGAACTGCGGCTCTTGCTTCGTCAGCCCCAGGTTGTAGCGGAATACCTGCAGCATGTCCGTAGCGTCTTTAATCGTGGGGAGCAGCGCGGGAATAATGGAGCGGTCGCGCTTCTTCATGGCCAGATGCAAGAAGTGAAACAGCGTCGCCGCAATCATCACGACGGCCGCGGTGCGATGCAGGCCTCCGCGAACTCCCGCGTTGGATTCCCACATCAGCAACGGCCTGGCCCACCAACTGTCCGGGAATTTCAGCGCGAAGCCGGTCACTACAAGCGTTGGGAAGCTGGCCATGATTCCCCAGTGCGCGATGCGGAACCACAGGTTCATGCGCATCACCACTTGCCCGGTTTCCTGACGCGGACGCCGGCGAATCAGTTTGCTCAGCAGATCCAGCAAATTGTGCAGCAGCATGAAGCCGAGCGTCGCCGGGATCAGCACCCAATAGGTCCAACGAATCCATTTCACAACTGGATGATTCGGTCCCGCATTGGTTTGGACGTGCACTGGACCGATGGCAAAGTGGCTCTCGTTAGCGCCTTTGTGGCACTGCCCGCACGTCTTCCCTAAATTTGCTGCGTTCACTGTGGAGCGAGCGTCCGCCGAACGGAAGATGTTGTGCACGCCGTGGCATGAAGCGCAGTTCGCCGCCGTCAGTTTCCCGCCTCGCAGCGCCAGGCCGTGGTAGCTGTCCGCATAAGATGGCACTCGGTCCGCTGGTATGTCGTAGAGATTCGCCATGCGCGCGCTGGCATGGCACCGCGCGCACGTCTCTGCCGAAACATTGGCGGCGTTCACCGGCGATGCGGGATTCTTCGGATCCAGAATCAGGTGTTCGCCGTGGCAATCGACACAAACCGGCGCATCCTTCACGCCTGCGCGCGAAGCATCGCCGTGGATGCTCTCGTTATACGTCTTCGCAATTTCGGTGTGGCATTGCGCGCAGGTTTCCGCCACGCGCCAGTGGTTCACATGCGAACGCGCATCTCGCGCCGGATAAATATCGTGGTTTCCGTGGCAGCTGTTGCAATTGGCCGCCTTGTCGTTTCCCGCGGCAATGGCTCGCCCGTGCACGCTTTGCAGATACGATTCCACCGGATGAGCCACAGGAATCTTGTGGCGCGACAAAAATCCCGCATCGCTGTGACACTTGGCGCAGGTCTCGGCCAGTTGTTTGGCGGCAATCGTCGAGCCAACTTCGCTGGCGGCCTTCACATCATGAATGCTTCCGTGGCAGGACACGCACTTGGGGGCATCCGCATCGCCATTCTTCGCTGCCTGTCCGTGGATGCTGTCCTGAAATTCTTTCACTTCCTGGGTATGGCATTCGGCGCACTTGGCCGGCATCAATTTTTCCGCGGTACTTAGTTCGTGCACACTTCCGTGGCACGTGGCGCAGGCCGCCTCTCCCAGAATGGCGTGCGCGCTCGTCGCGTAGGCCTTCACTTCGTCCGCATGGCACGTGGCGCACTGCGCTTTTGCCACTTTGGCAGGATGCGGGAAGTCCTTAATTGCGGTGTGACAATCCTGGCAGCCCAGAATGGCATGCGCGCTTACCGCATGCTTCGCGGGATTGATGTAAATATCCTTGCCCTTGTCGGACTTCATGCCCGCTGTTCCATGGCAGGCCAGGCACGCTTCGTCCTGTTTCAGCGGTTGTGGATTTCTTGCCTTCGCAGTAGCGCGAGTGGGAGCGAGCACCCACGCCAGCGCGATCAGCAGGCCGCACGCAATCAGGCGGCGGCCTCGCCATTCGGCTCGTTCGGAGCTCATACAGCGCTACCTTCCGGGCCCTCGGGGCCCACTATTTTTGAATCACTGCATTCCCAGGTCCGCGAGGACTTTGGGATTTTCCTCCTGCACCGCCAGCAGATTGTGGCAAGCAGTGCAATCGTTCGAGATTGTCTTGCCGTCGGCGCTGGTGTGTGAGCCGTCGTGGCAGCGAAAGCAACCGGGCGCGTCGTTGTGGCCAAGATTATTGGGATGCACGCCCCAGTTCATCTTCATATTCGGGAAAATGTTGCGCATGTAGATCGCCGCAACGCTATCGGCGGACTGTTCAACCAACGCGCGCTTGGTGTTGTAGATGTCCGGATAATTGGTTCGGTAGTAGCCGGTAATGCCGTCGGTAATTTGTTTTTTGGCGGTATCGCGGTCGGGGTAATCGGCCTTCAGCAATTCCACCGCTTTCTTTCGAATATACGGAAGCTGCGGACTCACCAGCCCGCGCGACATCCGATTGTCCACCGCGTTTTCCGGCAATTCAAACGCGTGCGTCGGGCGGTTGTGGCAATCGATGCAATCCATCATGCGGTGCTCGCCTTTTTCCAATTGTTCCTTGCTCACCTTGGTATCCGTCGAAACATATTCCACGGTCTTGCCATTGTCATCGGTGTAGTACACCACCGGAATCACCTGCCGCTGGTCGTCCGTCGATATGTAGCGAATCCGCGATCCCGCATCCAGATGACGGCCATGAATTCCCGTACCGCCCTGCCAGGTATGTCCGCCGATTTTCATCAGCAGCGCGGTGGTCATCGGCGTGTTCTTTTCGTCTTCCTTATAATTGGTTTTGACGATGAATTTGTCGCCGGAAAAGCGCTGCGGCCAGTGGCACTGCTCGCACGTTTCTCGCGCGGGTCGCAGATATTTCACGGGAGTGGGAATGGGCGTGGAATAAGTTTTGAATGTCACGGCATACACTTGCCGCAACCCGGACAGCTTGGAGCGCACGAACCATCCGGCGCCGGGGCCGATGTGGCACTGCACGCATTCCACTCGCGCGTGGGGCGAATTCTGGTAGGCGCTGAATTCCGGCGCCATCACGGTGTGGCAAGTCTGTCCACAAAACGTGGTGGAGTCCATGTACGACACACCCTTATACGACGCGTAAGTGAAAATCAGAATGTTCAACCCGCTGGCGAACGCGACGAACAACAGGCTGTTGCGCACAATCGGAAGCTTCAGATCGATCGCCGGGTATTCAACTGGCAGTTCTCCCGCGGCGCGCAATTTCCGCCGTCGCAGGAAGATTCCCAGAGGGATCAGCAGCAGGCCAAGGACGAACACGCCGGGCAGGATCAGGAAAAGCAGAATCCCGACATAGGGGTGGGAAGGGCCGGGCAGCAGGAAATCGTAAAGCCAGAAGGCCAGCAAAGTAATCGCGCTGCTGGTCGTCAACACGACTCCGATGAAGCTGATGGCATTCTGGCTCAGGTAGTACAGCAGTCTTGACCAATCCCTCGCCGTATTTTGCGTACTCATAAGCGCTCAGCTCCTACGTTCACAAATTTGTGCTCATTCAGGCAAAGGCCCCAGCGAAGGATCCGCCAGGGCCCGTGTTCTTTCTCAATTGTCGTGTTCCCGCGGGTGCGGGCTCACCGGCGAACTTACTTACACAGACTCCGCATGTACGCGACAACGTCCTTGACGTCGGCGTCTGTAATTTTCTTGTCGTAAGACGGCATTTTGTTTTTGCCCTTTACGACGATGTCCGTCCACGCCGCATCCGATTCCTTCTTTACTTCGTCGGAGCAGATGTCGCGCGCCTTGGTTGCTTTTCCGGCGGCGGTTTCACCCTTGCCATCTGGTCCGTGGCAGCTGGCGCACTTTGCCTTGTACACTTTTTCGCCGTTCGCTTTGTCTTGTGCGAAGACGCACGTGCCGGCCAGACACAACACTCCCACCAGCGCGATCCCTGACAGAAACTTCTTCATCTCATTCCTCCTGTTTTTACTATCTGCACGAAGCGCGTAGGAGCGTCCGCGCCTCGTGCGCAATCTTTGCTATTGCTTACTTCTTGAAGGTGCGTACGTACGCCACCATATCTTTTACCTGATCCGGTGTCATGGTTTTGTAGGCCGGCATCGGGCTTTTCCCATTGGTGATAACCGCCGCCAGATCGGCGTCGCTCATTTTCTGCACGTCCGCAGAGGACCAGTCGCGCGTCTTCATCGCCGCCTTGCCCTTGCCATCAGCGCCGTGGCATCCCGCGCACTTGGCTTTGAACGTCGCCTCGGCCGCCGCAGTGTCCGCCTTGGCCGGACTGCTCATCAGGATTGTGCCTGCCAGAAGCGCCGCGGTCAGCGCCGCCACTCCCAGGTTCTTCATTGTTGTCTGCATGTTGCTTCTCCCTCAAAAGAGTTCGGCGCAAAGACGATTGCTCGCCCCGCACCGTCTTTCCAAAGCCTTATCGCACACAGAGCATAACCAAGTTGCCTCTCCCATAGCGAGCAACTTTTGGCTTCGCTGAGGACGCGGGCGATGAAAGGAAGGACGACCTTCTGTCGAGTTCGATGTTTGGTCATAAGCCGCATTGCTGCCAAAGATCACAGTTGCTCGTAATTTGACACATAATTGCTTCCCGACATTCGGGGGCGGAAGTGTAGTTGAGGGAGGGTCCGCCCTAACGCGAAAAGGCAGTCAGGGAAGAAGGCCGAAAGGATAGCTTAAAAATACATCATTGCTGCTGAGTATCCAATCAAATTGTGTCGATGAAGCGAATATTTCCGGCAGCACAACAGGACTCAGTTAGTCCGGTTAACGCTGAAAACGCGCGTTGCCTCTCACCATTTTGGCAAAAGTCGTTTGGATTCGGCGGGTCCGGCACAAGGGTCTTTGAACTTTCAGGTTCTCTGGGAGTACCACAACTAAGATTCAGCAAACTTTAGACTTATTTGGGATTCTCAAGCCTGAGAATGGAAGAACTTTGCACACCTAGCGGACACATGGAAAAGGGCGTCTGTTAGCCCAACATTATAAACGGGTTAAATCGCGCCAAAATGGAAGTCTTTGGCACCCCATTTGCTCCACTATCTCGTCCAGAAGTTATGTGTATATTACGGGGGTCCTCTTGAAACATTTGCGCCCAGCTCTTTTGCTTGTCACAGTCGCACTCTTCTCGGCCTCAGCTTGGGCCGACGGCGTCGACCCAAAGGTCATTATTCAGAAGGGCTCCGGGTCCATACCGATTACCCTGACGAGCCCAAATCCCACGTTCGGCCCGTTGACCGCCACCACGGGTTCCTTCGGGAATACTCCGTGCCTCACGGCTTCGGATGCCTGCGTGTCTCAGGTTTTCCAGAATCAGACTGGCCAGACGATTCACAGTTTGACGATCGCCATCAACGACCTCATGGGTTTCTCATTCCAGTGTGGCGATCCGTCCCAAATTCTTTTCTTTAGCAACTGCAGCGCCTCCGACAATGGTTCCGTCACGGACCTCTCTTTCTCCGGCGGTACCGGTATCGTCGCGGCGACTCAGCAGTGCGTGGTTGATACGGACCCGGTTTTGGGAGCGCTCGACAAAATATTGTTTGCCCTACCTGGCGGCTGCCAAAAGTGGGATCCGGACGATTACAAGTTTGTCGGCGGCGAATTTGGAGTTCTTGTCGATGCCACGGCAACTGAAGGCTTTGCCGGCCAGTCGGTTGCTGGACAGACACTGACGACTCCGGAACCAGCTGCTGGCATTATGGTTCTGTGCTCCGCGCTTGCCTTCGCACTGCTCAAGTTGGTCCGGCGCGCCGCTTAATTTAACTTTCACTTACGTGATCTAAAAAGGAGGAAGTCCAGGACTTCCTCCTTTTCTTTGTACGCCGCGCATGCTCGGCAGCTAGCGGGTGGAAGTCCCGTCCCAACCTGATGGAGGTGAAGGATAGCGAAGCGCAAGGGCGTCACCGTGAGGTGGGGTCTGGAGGAAGCGTGGAGCAAAGATACGGGCCGATGGACAAGAACTGGATTAGAGGCCTACGGCGTCGGACGAGCGGGCAAAGGATCGCGAAGTCCGTATCCATCAAGGACGCTGGTGGTAAATCCGGCGGTCGCGTATCGAAAGCAGTCGAGCTTATCGCGGGAGATCTGTTGCATGTCTCGGATTCGAGACTGAGCGTGGAGTAACTCACGCTGATCCTGCAGCAGAAGTCAGCAGCGGGCGTAGTACTCACGAAAGTGAGGAAGGCCCAAACAGTGAGAGTGAGCAGTAGAACGTCGAACTCACGGGTGGCACTGCGCCAGCCAATCAGCTTCGGCTGAGTTTTGCAGGTTCAGAAGACGGTGAAGCCGAAACGGCAACCTGCAGAGCGGCGAAGCCCTTGTGGCGAACGACGAATCGAACCTCCGGCCCGTCAGGGCTCAACTCGCTGAACCGCCGTATGCGGACCCGCCTGTACGGTGGTGTGGGAGGGGTGAGCAGGCGACTGCTCCCCCTATCCCGATTGCCCGCATGGCCTTGGAGCACGCGAAGTTCCTGCGACCCGCTACGGTTGTACGTTGGCTATGTTAGTGAACGACAGCGAGAGGTCTGGTTCGCGCACTCTTCTGCAGCTTACTTCTTCTTCGGCGCGAACTGATTGATCAACGCCTGATATTCCGGCAGTTTCCGCACGGAATCCAGTTCCGGATCCGATTCGATGCTGCTGGTCGTCAGTCCGTGCTGCAAACCCTTCTTCAGGTCAGCGATGGCATCTTCGGGCTTACCGCTGAGCGCATGGACCTCCGCCGAGGTTTGGATCAAATCAACGGAGGACGGATCTAACCCACGCGCGCGCTGAATCCAAGCAGTGGCCTGGCCCATGTCGCCCTTCTTTGCGTAATACAGCGCCAGGCTGCCCATGGTGGTCGCACTGCGCGGGTTCACGTTCAGAGCTTTGAAGGCTAGCGCGATAGCCCGGTCATACGTTGCCTTAGCCTGTTCCATCTGGCCAGCCGCGCGATAGCCATCCGCCAGGTTACCCATCATCGTTTCGTCGCTGGGATTCAGCTGTACGGCCTTCTCGTACTGTTTAACGGCATCCGCATAGCGATGCAGGTAGAAATACGAAGTGCCCAGGTTGGAGATTACCACCGGCGTTGGGTCGAGTTTCATCGCCGTTTCCAGTGGCGCGATGCTGTCCTGGTATCGTCCCATCGATATATAGACGGAGCCGAGGTTGGCAAAGCCGATCTGGTTCTGTGGCTCGATTTGCGTGACCTGCTGGTAGTATTTCAGCGCCTTTTCATAGTCGCCCGTGTTCAGATACGCGCTACCCAGCGAGTTCAGATTGACCCAAAGATAAGGATTGAGTTCGACGGCTTTTTCCAGCGCTCGAATGGCCTGCTCTTTTTGCCCTGCGGCAAGATAGGCATTGCCGAGTCGGCGATACCCCTCATCGGAATTGGGAGCGAGTTCCTGCGCGCGCTTCAACTCGGTAATGGCCTGCGCAGTCTGGCCGGTTGCGGCATAAATGCTGCCCAGTGAAAAATGCACTTCGGGCAACTTATCGTTCAGCGCTTGCGCCTGCTTTGCCGCATTCAGAGCCTTTTCCGTCCAGAAGCTGTCTTTATTCTCTTCGTACATGCGCAAACTGGCGTCTGCCAGGCCAGTGTAGGCCTTGGCGAATTTGGGATCTTTACGCAACGCCGCGTTGAAGTAGTCGATCGCCGACTGAATGCTTTTGGCGTTCAATGGGCCACGCAGCGCATTGTTGCCACGCAGATAGGAATCATAGGCGTCCACGTTATCGGTTGGATGGGCGGTGCCGGCCAAGATATCCCCGGGAGAGGCATTCGCTGCCAAGGCGTCCGCCAGCTTTCCGTAGATTTTGTCCTCGATGGTCAGCAAATCCGCGGGCACGCCGGAGAACTCTTCGTTCCACACCATTTTGTTTTCAGCGACGTTTTCCAACTTCACCGTGATGCGCAGTTGATTCGGGGATCCCTGCACCAATCCCGTCACCAGCATATTGGCGCCGAGTTTCTTGGCAATCTGCGGAGAGGTTGCCTTCGGATCCATTTTTGCCGCGTCGTCCGCCGATGTCACGTGCACACCGTTCAACTGGAAGAGTTTCGCGGAGAGCGCTTCTCCCAATCCGTCCGCCACATATCCGATACTCGATGCGTCGCCGATCACGCGGAATGGCAGCACTGCCACGAATTTCCCCTGGCTGAGCGGAGGCAAACCCTTCACCGCCTCTATGTTGACCGCTTCCGTCTCGACCGGTGGCTTGATCACCAGGTGCCGCGTAGCCGGTATCGCGAAGAACAACAAGCCCAGGAGCAGCGTTCCTCCCGTTGCGAACAACCAAAGCGGGGGCCTCGCCGGTAACGTGATTTGCACCGACCGCGAACCTGTCGCGGAACCTGCGGCTCCGCTCTGTTGCTGCGGCATTCGATACATCGACGATACCGACATCTCTGGCCCGCGATGCTCGTCGATGTCCGCGATGATTTCCTTCGCGCTCTGATACCGTTCCCCAGCCTCGCGCTCCAGGCAGTGCATGATGATGGCGGCCACATTGTCCGGAACGTTCGGGTTCACCTGCTTTACGTTTTTCGGCGCGTCCTTCACCCGCTGGTACATCACCTGCCATGTCGAATCGCCGGCAAAAGGCACTTCGCCGCACACCATCTCGTAAAACACCAGCCCAAACGAATACAAATCCGTGCGGCTGTCTACCTGTTTCCCTTCCACCTGCTCCGGAGACATGTATCGGGGCGTGCCTACAAATGCGCCTGTGCGCGTCATGCCCATCTTGGCTGTTTCGAACGAAGTGGCCAGGCCAAAGTCCGACACATACACCTGGTCGTTGTTGCCCACCAGCACGTTGTGCGGTTTGAAGTCGCGGTGCACGACTCCCTCCGCGTGCGCCGCATCCAGCGCTTCGCACATCTGCCGCGCCATTTTCAGCGAGCGGTCGATCGGCAGCGGCCGACTCTCTTTCAGTAGTTGATTCAGATCCTTGCCTTCAATGAAGGCCATGGTAATGAACTTCACGCCTTCGAAGTCCGTCAGGTCGTGAATTCGCAGGATGTTGCGGTGCGAGATGCGGCTGGCAAGCAACAATTCCTGCTTGAAGCGCATGATAACGCTGGGATCCTTGGTCAACTCAGGCTGCAGGATCTTCAGCGCCACGGTACGGCCCAGCTCTTTGTCCAGGGCTTTGTACACCTTGCCCATGCCGCCTTCGCCCAGCAGTTGTTCAATCCGGAAGCGCGGACCGAAATCCATCCCCGGTTCGAGACCGCCGGAGATGTGCAAGCTGATGTTTATGTTTGCGCCGCCGCTGGACCGCCCCTGGAACCCAGAGAGTCCCGGCGAAGCGTTCTTGGAGGGGTCATCGCCGCCATAGAGCGTCCCCGCTTCCATGTCGTCCTTTGCGAACAGGTCGTTACGGCCGATGCCCGAGGGCGTTTTGCTGATAACTTGGGAATTCTTCCAATCTTCCGATTGCGGGCGCGCTCCTCCGGTGGGCAAGCTTCCCAGGCTGGACCCGCCTACGCCCGTGCCAGAACCAGGACGTTTCGCGCCCGGCTCTTTGGACTTATCCCCGGAAAGAGCACTGCGATCAACGTTTTCCAGGGTATTGTTTTCTTCCGGGCGAGGAAATGCCTTGCCGCAACCCGAGCAGCACTGTGAGAGAGCAGGGTTTTCCACACCGCACGATGGGCATTTCATAACTGAGGGATGGCCTTCTCATGGCCAGTTGGGCGATTATCCTGCACGGCTAAGGGAGCGGCAAGAGGTTTCTTGCGGGAGTGCCCTCAGTTTGTCGTTGCAGACCCAATATACCCTTTGCGCCGTCAAAGGGCGAAAATCGCAGCCTTTTATCCCGTCAGATAGTGACGTTCGCCCGCCAATCGTTTCACCCGTGTAAGATCTTTGTCACTGTACGGTCTGGGAAAGGCGTCTGCCGCCCCCCGCCGAGCGGCGCTTTCCGGAACTTGCCTCTTTCATCACACGGTACCGGCCGCCTATTGCCTTCCACTGCTTCAGAGAGGACCCTGTGCTTATGCTGGCAGCTTCCCCTTTTCCCGTTATTGGGACGAGCTGCCACCAACAGGTGCGCTATGCCCGCGATCGATCGCCAACAACTCGATCACCTTGAGCGACGTGGTTTTCAACTTACGATCTTCTCCGCCATCTTTGTGCTCGTCTTGGCGGGAGGACTTGCCACATTTATGTACCCGCTCGTCTTCCTGCACCCGGAAGGCAACAAATGGACGCTGCGCGCGGCTTTCTTCGGTTTTTGCGCCCTCACTGTCCTGTTCATTGGCTATCTATTCGACCGCCAGCGCTCGTTTAGCAAAATCAAGGATCAGCTTCTTTCGGAACTGGAGCGCAACGTAGAGCTGCAGATTCAGGCCAGCGCAGATCAACTGAAATCCATGCCCAACCAGGACCATTTCTGGGATCGCCTTACCATGGAATTCCGTCGTGCCCACAGCATGGAAAAGAATCTTTCTCTTATCGTGGTGAAAGCGAAGCCTAGCGCGAAAGCAACGCCCAATAGTTGGCAAGCCGCTCTGAGCGATGCTGCCAAGGCCATGTCCAAAAAACTTCGTCCCACCGATTCGATATACCGGCTTGCCGACGATCTCTTTGGCCTGGTTCTGCCGGAAACCGATACTCTGAATGCCAAACGCATCACACTTCGGCTGAGCGAAGAATTGCAGGCGGTTCGCGCCCGGTACGGCTGCTTCTTCGACCTCACCACGCACAATTATCCCGATCAGGTGAAGAGTTCCCACGAACTGGAAGATATTGTGAAGTCCATGCTGCCGGAGGAAGAGGGTTGGGACGTTCCGGCGGAAACGCCAGCGGTCTGAGGCTGATTCGCGGAAGAGCTTTCTACTTCAGGGCTTGTTGAAGATCTTCAATCAGATCTGCGCCGTCTTCCAATCCTATCGATATGCGCACCGTTCCCGGCTTTACGCTCGCTCGCTCCAATTCCGCTTTGCTCATGTGGTAGTGCGAACTGTAAATCGGCAGCAGCACCAGTGACTCTACGCCACCCAGGCTCGCCGCAAGTAGAAACAGTTTCACGCGGTCGCAGAATCTGCGCGCAGCGGGCAATCCGCCCTTCAGATCGAATGCCAGCATCGATCCGAACCCGCGCATCTGTTTCTTCGCCAGCGCGTAATCCGCATGCGACTTCAATCCCGGATAATGGACGCGCTCTACCTTTGGGTGCTTCTCCAGGAATCTCGCCACACGTAGCGCGTTTTCACACTGCCGCTGCACCCGCACACCCAGCGTCTTGATTCCGCGCACCAGCAGAAATGCGCCTTCCGGGTCCATGCATCCGCCCAGATAAATCATCATCTGCCGCACAGGATCAATGTATTTGTGGCTTCCTGCGGCCACCCCGCCGACCAGGTCCGAATGTCCCGCAAGCCCTTTCGTGACGCTGTGCACCACCATGTCGCAGCCGAGCGCCAAGGGGTTTTGCAGCATCGGGGTCGCGAAGGTATTGTCGACAATGCTCACCAAATGATGCTTTCGCGCAAATGCTATGGCCTTGCGCAAATCCACCAGGCGCAATGTCGGGTTGGTAGGAGTTTCGATGTACAGGCACTTTGTCCTGTCGTTCACCATTCCTTCGATTCCTTGCAGCGTGGTATCCACATGCCGCACCGTAATTCCGAATCGCGGGAACACGTCGCGCATCAACCGGTACGTGCCGCCGTATACCTGAGCGCTGGAAATGAATTCGTCACCGTTCTTTAGCACGCTCAGCAGCGCGTTGGAAATTGCCGCCATTCCCGATGACGTCACCACCGCGGTTTCCGCGCCTTCCAGTGCCGCGATTTTCTTTTCCGCCACCGCCAGGGTCGGGTTGCCGTAGCGTGTGTAGATGTAGGCGCTGCTTTCGCCTTCGGCCCAGCGCTTGATTTCTTCGCTGGAAGAAAAAGTAAAGGTCGACGAGCGCACGATGTCCGAAGTCACGGGAGCGCCCACACCGTGCCGCTTGCGTTCGCCTGCGTGGATGGCCCGTGTCTGAGGTCTATGTTGTGCCGGAACTTGGTTTGCCATGCCCGCGATTATCGGCTGATTAGGGAAAATTCGCTAGGACGTCAGCACTTGATCGAGCAACTGACCGACCGCGCGCTGCGCTTCAAGGATGGAATAGCGATGATCCATTGCCCCGGCCAAATCCGTATTGGCAAAAGCAATGCGGCCAAACGGGGCTTCGCGCAAAATTTGCCGCGGCGCGGGCTGTCCGTCCTTGCCAAAAAAGAAACCTGGCTGCGGGCTGAGATACGCATGGCCCCAGCGGTTCAGGATGATGCCGGCAATGTCTCGCTGCGCGTCGAATCCGGAAGCGGCAAACATGGCGGTGAATTGTTCGCGGATGCGCCGCTCGTAGTCCGCGAAGGATGTGCTCAGCATTTCTCCACGGCCGCGGTGTCCCTGGTCTTCTGTCGAAAGACCGGGATAGGAATACAACACCTTCAGCGTCAGAACGATCGGCGAGTCTGGAGAAATCGTTGGCTCGTCGATTCCCGTGGTGGCGAGCTTGCGTACTTCCATGTAGTTGCCTACTCCCTCGAACCAGCGGCACCCGCTCATACCCATCTTGTACAGAAAATTCCAGTTACGAACAGCCACGTTGGCCATCAGGCAGGGCGAGCGGTAAAACTGCCCGTACGCCTCTGCGTGTGATTCCGGCAGGTCCTTCACAATGTGCTTTGTCGTCCAGCTTCCACCCGCCATAACCGCGCAGCGCGCTTTTACACGATAGACCTTTCCATCTTTCAGGTACGCGATCGAGAGCGCTGCTGCCTTTCGAGGGTCACCATCGTGCTGCACGGAGAGCACGGTTGAAGAGAGGCGAATCCTCGCGGGCGAAGTAGCCGCATCTAGCGCCGCAAAATTCACATTGTTGCGCGTCACTGCGTCCACTGTGTCTGGTCCATCCAGCGCCGCGGGGATCAAGCTCTTTGCCATCAACCGCGCGATGGTCGTATTGCCGCCGGGGAACATCTGATCCGTGGCGCCCGCTTCATCCGCGAGAGGACGCAGCATCTCAAACGCATATTCGCAATACGCGGAGAGCGCGTCGGGTCCGAGTCCAGAACCGCCGCCCTCTACCGGCGAAAGGAATGAGCGAACTGTCTCGCGGCTCAGGCCAAACTGCTCCATGTAATGCTGCTCGAGGGTGATGGAATCCAGATAGCGCGAAATCGCGTCGCCTTCGACTTTCGGATGCTCAAACGCTTTTCCGTCAACTCGTTTTTCGGTCAACCAGCGCATCCATTCTTCGCGCGCCTCGCTACTCACCGGAGCGCCCGCCAGTTTCTTGCCAATCGGATCAATCAGCCACAGCCCGGGCTTTTGCCCAAACTTCCCGCCAAACCAAAAGCCATACTGTCCGCGCTCTTTACCCGCCGCTTCATAGGGAGTCCGCGAAAGAGCCAGTTCCGGCTGAGGTCCGGCCCATTTTTGATAATTCAATTTGGGAGTGGAGAGTCCGATGGAATCGTAGAACCGTGCCAGAAAGCTGTGCGGATACTGCAGTTGATAAATCGCGGAACCTTGATGAGCGATCAGCCTGTGATTGTCCACCAGGAATTCGTTTTGTTTAGCCTCACCGCCAAAGATGGGATGATTTTCCAGAATGAGGCAAGTTTTTCCGGTTCCCGCCTGGCGCTGGAAGAATAACGCCGCAGCCAAGCCACTGATCCCGCCTCCTACAATCACGCAGTCGTACACTTCGCCCGTATCGGTGGTGTCAGCTGGGAGTGGATCATATTTTTTATCACGAATCGCGTGACCGGCTTCCAGCACCGGCAGCGTATTTCCGTTGGAGGCGCGGTATTCCCCGACGCCGCCGTATCCCGTGAAATCGTCCTGCGCCGCCAGCAACTCCGCAGGTGTGAGCGAATCCATCAGCAACGCGCCGGAAGCCAGCAGCGTGGAACCAAGAAAATCGCGCCGAGTGATCGCGGTGTGCATTCCGAGCTCGGCGTCGCCGGGTTGCGTAAGTTTGTGTTCAGGCATGGTGAGGTTCGGAAGACTTCGCCGCGCAGTGTAACCCGAGAGGCGACAAAATCGCAAAGGTCTCGCCAAAACATTGGCGCGGATCACTCACGCAACTCTTGACAGTACATCCACTAGTACAATATTGGCTCAAGGGATGCGAACCATGAACCCTTATCATTGGCTGCATTTGGCAACGGTTGCGTGGCTTGTTTTTCTCGTTTACTGGTTTATCTCCGCGCAGAAACTGAAGTCCGTCAAGCAGCGCGAGCCTCGCGGCGAGCGCCTCATCCAAATCGTGTTTATGGCGACTGCGTACATTCTGATGTTCAACGACCAAATGAGCCGCGGCTGGCTGGGCATACGGTTCGTAGCGGCATCGCCTGCTATCGGGAGGCTCGGCGTTGCGCTGACCGTCGCCGGAATCGCCTTTGCCATTTGGGCGCGCTGGCACCTCGGCGAAAACTGGAGCGCCACTGTGACCTTGAAGGAAGGCCACGAACTGATCAATACGGGCCCGTACCGGCGTATCCGTCATCCGATTTATACCGGAATGCTGCTGGCTTTTGTGGGCACCGCGCTCGCGCTGGGTGAATATCGCGCACTGATTTCCGTTGGTATTGTGCTGGTTGCCTTTTATGCCAAAGCCAAAAAGGAGGAACGCTTTCTCGCGCAGGAATTTGGCGAGAAATTTCGCGAACACTCCCGCCGCACCGGAATGTTCCTCCCCAGGTTCACGTAACTTGATCGATTTGCGTTACGCTTCTTCTTCGACCAGGGCTTCGCCGTGCGCCGCCTTGTGCGCCGCGATCACCTTTTCAGCCAATTCGGCCGGCACGTAGTCGTAGTGGGAATATTCCATCGAATAGCTGGCGCGGCCTTGCGTCATGGAAGTCAGATCCGTGGCGTAAGAAAGCATCTCGGCCAGCGGCACTTGAGCTTTCACGACCACGTTGTGGCCGCGGGCTTCGCTGCCAGCGATGCGCCCGCGCCGGGAACTGAGATCGCCCATCAGGTCGCCGGAATATTGGTCCGGCGCGTAAACCTCCACATTCATGATGGGTTCGAGCAGCGAGGGTCGCGCTACTTTCATGGCTTCCTTGAAGGCGAGGGAGCCGGCAATCTTGAAGGCCATATCCGAGGAATCGACGTCGTGATATTTGCCGTCGTACAGAATCGCGCGGAAATCGGTCACCGGGAAACCGGCAAGGTAGCCGCGAGCCGCAGCTTCGCGAATGCCGCGCTCGACTGAGGGGATCCAGTTCTTGGGAATGGCGCCACCAAAAACATCGTCGACAAACTCAATGCCCTTGTTGCGCTCGCTCGGTTCAAACTTCACACGGCACACACCGAACTGGCCGTGTCCGCCCGACTGCTTCTTGTGTTTGCCTTCGGCGTCGGCTTTTCCACGAATCGTTTCGCGGTAAGGAACCTTCGGCGGCTTCAGCGTCAGGTTGACGTTGTAGCGTTTTTGCAATTTCGCCACCACCACTTCCACGTGCTGTTGCCCGTTCCCCGCCAGCAGAAACTCCTTGGTCTGCGGGTCGCGCGAAAAACGCAACGCGGGATCCTCTTCCATGATTTTGTGGATGGCCACGCCAATTTTATCTTCATCAGCGCGCGATTTCGGTTCCACCGCGAACGTGATGGAAGGCTCGGGAAGCTGGCCGGGTTGATAGAAGATCGGCGAATTCTTGTCGCCCAGCGTATCGCCGGTGATCGTTTCCTTCAACTTTGCGATTGCGCCAATGTCCCCCGCATGCAACTCCTGAACCTCAGTGAGCTGCTTGCCTTGCACAACCATGGTGTGTTGGAAGCGTTCCGGAATACTGCGGGTAAAATTCTGCAGCGTCATGTCGTTCTTCAACACGCCGCCTTTCACCTTGAAATAATTGATGCGCCCGGCGAAAGCATCCGCGAGTGTCTTGAACACAAACAGCGAGAGTGGCTGAGCATCGTCGTACTTGCGTTCGATGCGATCGCCTTTGCCGCCCGGTTGTGTGTAGCCGACCATGGCATGCTCGTCGGGATGCGGGAATACATCCGCGAGGAAGGTGAGCAAGCTGGCGCTGCCTACGTTGCGCGTGGAAGAAATCATCAACACGGGAATAATCTTTTCCGCGACGATGGCCTTGCGAACGGCGGGAATCAAATCTTCGACGGGAATCGTACCTTCGCGGAAAAATTCCTCCATCATTTCGTCGTCGCCCTCGGCGATCATTTCGACGAGTTTTTCGTGCGCTTCCTTGGCTTCGTCCATCAGCGCGTCGGGAATATGGTCGATGGTGGCTTTGCCATCGCCATCCGGCGTGTAGAGATGCGCTTTCATGGCCACCAGGTCGACAACTCCGCGGAATCCCTTCTCGCTTCCGATCGGCATCTGCAACGCCACTACCGTGCGGCCAAACGTTTCCTGCAGCGATTCCATCGATCGCTCGAAGCTGGACAGCTCCCGGTCCATCCACGTAAGCACAAAAGCGCGGGGAATATCGTATTCGGCGCAGTAATCCCACACTTTTTCGGTGGTGACTTGCGCGCCGGTATGCGCGTCGACGGTGATGAGCGCGGCATCGGCGGCGATCAGCGAAGCTTTGGTTTCGGTGATAAATGTGGAATAGCCGGGAAGGTCGAGGAAATTGATTTTAATGGTGTTGCCGCCGCAGAGCGTGCAGGGCCATTCCGCGTTCGCCAATCCGGTTTGAATGGAGATTTTCCGCTGGATTTCTTCTTCATCCCAGTCGGTGGTGGTGCTGCCCTCCGCAACTTTGCCGAAGCGCGGCGTCGCCCCGGCGGTAAACAATAACGACGACACCAGTTGCGTCTTTCCGGTGCCGCCGTGACCTACAATGCCTACGTTTCGGATGTCCTTGGTGGGATAGATTTTCATTTTGCAGTCCTCCACAGAGATGTGACCAACAGGGTCACCGGGTGAAGGTCCGCCGGAAAAAAGAACAGGCGCGGGCCAGCGCCTGGCGAATTGTTGGTATGAAGGAGAGCGCGGCCCTACCTGGGTCCCGGAAAATGCGGGGCGAAGGAGAATCGAACTGAATCCCTGGTCCGCTCTTCTTAACGTGCCGATGCTAGCACACGGGTTATCTCTGGGCAATGTGAGCCGTGTCACGGAGTCGGGCGCACTAACCGAAAGGAGAGAGGTTACTAACCATTCGGTTAGGCCGGGCGGTATTTAATCCCTTCTGCGCTTTTGCTGGCTTTTGGTAGGGGCAGGCTAATTCCAGTTGAATCTGGGAGTTCACTCTTTTCGTTTCCCGTAGTGAGATTTCAAACGAGTGTGGCATTCCGCCTGCATTCTCAATCGCGTCGGCAGTAAGGAAAGTCAAACAGGAGTCAGGCGAGCAGAGAAGGCACCAGGCGGTTGGCAACAACTTCTACCTTTTCCCTTTTCCGCCTCTCTTCGCTTCCGACACAAAGGAGATTTTATGAAGAACCTTCGCTCTATCCTTTTTGCTTTGACCGTCCTGCTGCTGGCAACGGCCGCTCAGGCTCAAACAACCAAAGTACAGGCGAGCATCCCGTTCGACTTTGTCGTCGGCGATCACGCTTACTCTCCAGGTGAATACACCGTTAAATCCCTGTCGCAAGGCAGCGCCGCTATTCGCGTTGACAGTGCCGACGGGTCCGAGAAAGGCATGACTCTTTCTAATGCATGCCAGAAGGGCCAACCCGCTACGGAAACAGTCCTGGTATTCCAGCGTCTCGGCGACAACTACTTCCTGTATCAGGTTTGGACGGCAGGCAATACCCTTGGCCGTGAGTTCCCGATGGGCAAAGCCGAGATGCAGGTTGCCAAGAACTATAGCAAACCTGAGCTCGTGATCGTTGCCGCAAACATTTCGCACTAACTCCAAAGCACTCCGCCGCGGTGTTCACACCGAGACAAAGAGGGGACGTCTTCAGACGTTCCCTCTTTTGTGTTGCGCGGGCCAGCGGCCGGAATTTGTTTTACGTCAGAGAAGAAATTCCAAGTTGCTCATCTCAGGCGTCATCGTAATCTTCCGTCAGCGCTTTCAGAAATGCCACCAGCGCATCCAGATCCTCTGAGCTCAGAGACATCCCAGCAAACTCCGCAGCCCCGTTTCGCAATTTGCCCTGCCTGGCGAGTTGTGAGGTATTAATGTAAAAATTCACGACATCATCGAACTTTGCTTTAGACCCGTTGTGGAAATACGGCGCGGAATCTTCCAAGTCTCGGAGTGTGGGTGTCTTGAACTGCGCGATCGTGGTTGCCAAGCCCTGATCCGTGGCGCAATTTGTGGCGGCGGCACACACAATCGTAGTCAAGTTAGCTTGTGGATTCGGAATGTCTGGATTCTGATACACGTTCCACAACCCAAGATCTGCATAGGCCGGATTGCCTGCAACCGCGGGATGCCGAAACCGTTCCGAGGCATTCGGATGATTCGCCGAAGCGGGCATGTAGAGGTCGGGATTCTGAATGCGTTCGGCCTGCGTTGGAATCTGCAAGCCCATAAATGCGCCTGTACCGTTGGCCGCATCGTATTCTTCCTGTGTCGAACCATTGTTGTGAAAGCGGAAGTCGGTGAAATTCGGTGGAAGGTGGCAACTGGCGCAATTCCCGGAATGCTGCGAGCCATCGACCGCGCCCTGCGCTGCTCGCAAGAAAATCTTCAATCCCCGCAACTCGAGGGCCCCAAAGACGAATGGCTGCGGATGATACTTGAAGCTGCCTGAACTGCCGTCGACGAATACCGGTGACCCTAAGTTTTCCAATAGTCCCAGCAGGCGTTGCGCGTACTGCGCTTCGGTCTCTCCGGCAAGCGGGGCGGCCGGCAAGTGGTTAGCCCTGAGAAATACGTCGTAGGGAGAGGAGATATAGCGGCCGAGTTCGTCTTGTTTGAACAGCAGTCCTTCCGCATAAGCGGCAACCACCATTGCCACCTTGTCGACAATGGCCTGGTCGGAAGCGGTGGTGACATCGATACGAAATTGCGGCGCGATTTTGCAGTCGGACGGAATGGAAGGGTCGGTACCCAGAAAAATCTTGGCGTACGTCAACCCACATCCAAAAGTGGCAGCGGCCGAGTTTTGCCCGTTGTCCTCGCGGATCACCCTGGCGATGTGCGCGATGGCTTGCGGTTTCTGATCGGGCGCCCAACCAAAATTTCGTCCGGTCAACGTGGCTTGCACCAAATCTTCGGGAGTCGTGAACTCGCCATCAAAATGCAAGAAGATCGGGCCGTTGTGTGGCTGTAGTGAGCCAACCATTTGCATGGCGTTGCGCGGCGTCGAAGTGAAGCCGTTCATATTGCGTGGAATGGGGCTATGGTCCACGAAATCAGCGTAAGTGCGATTTCTGACTTGCGGCACATCGATGAATTCGGTCACAAAATGGCAAGACCGGCAATTCATGGACTGTCCCGCGAAAGGACCGGGGAGCACTCCTGATGGCGTGGTCACTTGCGCCACCACGGGATCTCCCGCCGCGAGCGGGTCATTAATTCCCGTCATGTTCTGCGCAAAATATTCGGCAAATCGGGTATCGAGGAAGATGCGTTCTCCGATATTTTCCTGTCCCGCGGCAGCTTCGGATTCTGGTAGTGGGTCAGGCGCTTTTCCTGAACCACAGCCCGAGATCCACAAGCTCGATAGCCCAACGATTATCAGGATGGCTTTTGACACCCAGGAACTTGAAGTCCGGCTCATTCCTTCGCTCCGGTTGCTGATTTATCCGGTGCGTCCGGCGCGTCCGGCCCTAAACTTTTTAAATACGCAATAATCTGCCAGCGCATTGGCTCTGGGAGAGCGGCCCAGGTCGGCATACCCTTTGCCAGATTTCCATTCTTCAGCAACCAGAAAATTTCGCCGTCGGTGGCATGCTGCACGCGATCACTGCGCAGGCTGGGTCGTTTCCCGCGTCCCAAGGCGTCAGGGCCATGACATTTGGCGCAGCGGTCCTCAAACATTCTGCCGCCGGCGGCGATGGCGTCGGCTTGCCCAGCCAGCGGATTTATGCGTTGGCGATCCGCTTCCGGCACGTGTTTCAGCCAGCTGCCATCCGCAGCCAGGCAGACAATCGCCGTTCCCAGCACAGCAGTCATCAAAACCGATACGTTGATTCGCATTTGCGTTCTCCGAATTAATGGGAATTTCGCCGAAATAAGCTGAAGACCTGTTCGATTTCGTAAGCCACCTGAAAACGCCACAGCACTCCGACGCTGTTCGCGTTCAGCCCGAAGGCCGGTTCAAAACCGATGCGCGGTCCTTTCGGAATACTGAATTGCAGAACGGGCGCCAGATATTGCGAAGTCTGTTTCCATCCGAACTGGTCCGTTGTCCCCAAACCGCCGTAGAGTTCCAGGCCCGCCGAGAAATTTTCGCGACAAAATGCGCAGGCTTTGCTTCCCGCTGAAAGGCGAAGTGGGCGGCTGACTCCCAGCGCATAACCAAATTCCCAAGGCTCGCTTTCATTCAGCGCCTTCTCGGTTATGAAATTTTCCGAAATGTTCCAACCGTGGGTGTTGCTGGAAAGAATCAGCTTCAACTCCAGGGCTCTTTCCGTGATCGCTCGCAGCGCGGCGTTCGACGGGTAAAGGTCGGCTATCGAATCGTGGTCCATCACTTCAAGGAAGCTGCGGTCGGCCTCGTTCACGTTTTCGTACTCGATGTAAAGGACGGGATTGATGAAGTGATTGCGCATTAGCGGACGAAAGCGGTTCTCCCAGCGGTATCCGGTAAAGACCGTGGAGTCGTTGTGGGTTGTTTGGCCGGAGAGGTACACCTCAGTGGTCCACCAAGCCTTCAGGCCGTACTCGAATTCGATCGTGGCGCTATTGAAGGAATTGGCGTTTTTGGGAGCTGCTTGAATGCCCTTGTAGTCGATTTCCAAATTACCGGGTTCCTCCATAGCGTCGGAATAGGTGACGAAATAAGGAGCTTCTTGAGCACGAATTCGACAGGAGAGGGAGAGAAAGAGGAGGGAGGTGAGGAGCAGCTTGTTGCAAAGCACTTGCAACAAGAGATTGCGCACTTTTCTGGACATACCGGAATCGCCCCAATCCATAGAATTTTAGAAGTAAGAACGAATGAAACAAGACTAACTTAGTCCGATATCATATGCAAATTATTTGCAACTAACATCTTAGCGAACCGCATCGCCCTCGTCGAAGCTGGAAGATCTGAGGGCGGTATCGCGAGCACGCTAAAAGAAACTTGGCTCGCCCCAAGAACTTTCGGGACGAGCCAAGTGAAAGCTGCTGCGATGTGAGATGTGCTATTGCACTTTCGTCCGGCGGTTTACCAGTGGTGTTGAGGAAGCACAACTCCGGTCGCGGGGTCCAGAATCAGCTTGGGTGCGATTTGGTCAAAGTCGAAAAGGCCGTTGAGCGTGCCGGCTTTCGCGTCGCTGGAGTCATTGCCAATGCGGCCGAGGTCCCAGTTGTCCTCGATAAAACGGAGGATGGAAGATTGGTCGGTAATGCGGTGGTCGACATAGTTCTGCTTGGCGTAGGGCGAAATGACCAGCAGAGGAAGACGAGGACCATAACCGCAGCGGCCCTGCGTCCCGACCGCGTTTGCGGAACCGCAGTCCGCAGAACCGGCTAAGGCATCATCGGAAACCGCCGACTGGTTGACGACCGGTCCAAGCACGTGGTCGTACCAGCCATCCGAGTCATCATAGGAAATGATGATGGCCGAATCTTTCCAGTACGGGCTGTTCGATATTGCGTTGATCACGGCGACGACGAAGTTTTGCTCGTCGATGGGATCGGAATAACCCGGGTGACCATCCTGGTATGCGGCGGCCTTCAAATATGTGACGGAAGGCAGTCTGCCCTCGCCAAGGGCGGTCCAGAAGGCGCTCAGGTCGTACTGATGATTCGCGCGATCGGTCTGTCCGATTCTGCTGGGATCGCTTGGCGGATTGTGATGCAGGTTCTGCGTGCTGGTGTAGTACTGGAAAGGTTCATGGTGCGGGATGTAGTCGCCGACGGTTTCCACCGCGTCATCACCGGCAAGTCCAGTGTGATGGGCAGCGCAGATGGCGCGGCCCTGCACGTCGTAGCCGGTAGGCCCAAAGCCGCCCTCGAACCAACCCCAAGTAATATTCTTCGCGTTCAGCAGATCGCCAACATTCTTTCCGGAGAGCGAGATCATATTTGTGGTCTGCAAGCCCGGGTTTGTCAACACGCACTCATCACCCGCAGGCCGCGGGTCGCCGATGGCCGCACCTGTTGTTGAACCATTGGCGATGTTGCCAGCTGCGCTCGCGGGCTTGCCATTGGGCTTGGTTGGAAAGAGAGTTGCTGTCGCCGTTGTTCCGGCAATCAAGTTGAGAGCTCCCACGGTGGAAGGTCCGAACATGGTGCCGTAGGAGTTGTCGCTCATCGCGAAGTGTTGCGCGTAGTTCCAAAGGGCGGTAACGGTATTGCCATCGAAGTAGCCCATCACGACGCCCGCGCCCTTGCCATAGTCATTGCAAGGGAAAGCGGCCGAATTACCAGAGCCCGTGGCCTCCGGAAACTTGTCCATCAGGCCGTGATTGAGCGCCTGCTGCTCTGGGGTGTAACTGTGATTCTGGTCGCAGGTCACGGATGCCAAGCCGGTGTCCATGCGAAACGGCTGCGTGGAATTAGGATTCTGGTCGAGGAGTCCGCCAGCCAGGAGATTGTCAACGCGCGGAGTGTCACTCTTGGCATGGAAGGCTGGTTCGCCGCCCGGATTGGTGGCGTGCGGATAGGTGGCGAAGTAATGGTCGAAGGAGATGTTTTCCTGGAAAATGACGATGACGTGCTTGATGGGTGTGGTGGTTGGAGCGCTTTCCGGTGTGTGCGCGGAAACATCACCTGGAACAGCCGCCGCCAAAGCCATAGCGATCATGGCTGACGAGATACAACGTAACTGCTTTCTGATCATCTTTATCTCCTCGGTCTTCGTAGATTGTCTGAGTGTACTTTTCCCGGCCTGATTCTCTGGTTTATGACCACAGAAGCGCCCAACATGTTTACGCGCGGTTTGTTATTGTTGCGTAAATGCCGCATCAATTTTCTCGTCGGATGTGACGCCGGCACTTTACACGCGCTAAAAAATAGTCTTGTTAGCGGCCCGCCTGTTCCAACACTTGGACGGTGCCCATCATTCCGCCATCTTCGTGTTCCAGCAGGTGGCAGTGATAAGGAAAGATTCCAACAATCCGCTTATCTCGGAAATCCATACGAAGTTTCACACCTGGGTAGTCTTTGCTCTGGCCGTCCCAGTACGCCACGTTTACGGTGTCTCGCAAATATGGCTCTTCCAACGGAACTCCGTTCCACTCCACGAGCAAAAAGTGAATCTGGTGGATGTGGAAGGCATGAAGTTCCCGGGTGCGATTCTCGATGATCCAGTCTTCGACATCCCCTTGATGCACGATAATGTTGGGAGCGGTGGCGTTTGGGTCGAACAGTTCCGGCTTTTCTCCGTCCACGGTGATGTAAAACTTGGTTGGCGAACTGGGATCGTCCGGCCGTTCCGCCACTTCAGAAAAATACAGCTTGCGGGTGCGCGCCGGTCGGGTGTCGCCGAGCCATGGCAATTCTGTTGACGGTGCGGCCCCGTTTTCGTTGTTGGCACTTTTCACCGCAGCGGATGCTCCAGCGTTTTGGTAAAGAGGCAAATGCGTACGCGGCTCCGCGGCATCGGCGCTTACCAGAAGCGTCGCCAAGGGACGAGTCGGATCATTTTCTCCGGCCGGTCCAGTATCAACCCGGCGCGTTACGAACTCGGCTTTCACTCCTGCCGGAAGACTCTTCACGACAAATTCCACGCGGCCTGCTGGCGGGATCGTCAGGTGGCTCTGCCACAGAATTGTCTGCGAGGCATCGCCGCCGCGTTCGCCAAGCGGCACTCCATCCAGCGCGGCAACGCCTAGCATCTGCGGCACTCCTGCCACCACCAACTGCAAATCCAAATAAGTAATTGCCGAGGCGTTCAGGACGCGCCAGAATTGCCGTTTACCTGCACGCACGGGAATGACGGCGGGCTTATATTCCGGAAACGACACCGGAACAAAATTAATCGAGAGATCTTTCGCGGGGCGGCCTCCGTCGAAGCCCATGTTCATCACGTCGCCTTCCGCGTCGCGAAGCACTTGTGGAGCAGGCATCGAATCGGACTTCACAGGTTCCGCGTCGGGATGCACAAGATCCTGATCGCGGATTACCAATACGCGTTCCGGCAGACCGGAAAGCAACGGATTGCGCTTTTCGATTCCTTCCACGATTAATGCCCCGGAGGCTCCTCCGCGCACCTGCGCGCTGGTGAATCCGTGCGGATGCGGGTGATACCAATACAGACCCGGCGGTGTGTCAGCCGGAATCTGGAAACGGTATTCAAACGCTGCATCTCCTGGCTGAATCAAAGTTTTCAAAACGTCATCCTGATGGCAAACCGGCGGCAGCATCAGCCCATGAAAATGCAAATTTGTGGCAAACGCGCTCATGGGCCCTCCGTTGCATGCATTGCCGGTTGTGGTTTGCTGCGTTGGGGCGGCATGCTCCATCGCGTGACTCATGGCTGCCGCCGACGGATTTGACGCGGTGGATGAGATTTGGCCGGGGACGGTTGCGTTTTTGATGTGAAGAATCAAAGTGTCGCCTGGCACCAGGCGCAACGTCGGTGCCTCCGTGCCATCGGGCATTGCGTAGCAGAAACGCATCTCGCCGGTTGCAGCCAGAATGTTGTGAAACGTTAGATCGAGTTCCAGCACCCCATTGTGGCTGCGCAATTCTTTTGGTTCCGGAACTGCGCTGCCCTCGGCGCCGCGTCCGCAGAGATCCGTTCCTACGTGCGCGGTTGGCTCGGCGACTGCGACCTGCTGAACCTGCGCCTTCGCGCAGAATGGCAACAAACCCGCTACCAGACCCGGAATCAGCAAGTGTCTCCCAAGCAAGACCCGCCCCATTTTCTTGGTACGGGGCAAATCTCGTCCGTTTGCGGCCGTCTTTCCGGGCGCAAGAAACAGATTTTTCTTCTTGATCATGGAGGCGTGAAAAGGCTATCGGCGCTTCTTTAATGGAGGATGAATGACATGTGAACGTCTGTTACTACTCGGAGTGGGAGGAATTGGAACGACGGCGGCCGACACGGCGACGAGGGGTCGTTTGAGCTGCAGGTTTGCCGTCAGTGGTTGAGGCGCGATTCTTGCGGAGAAGCTTCATTGAGAACGGACGAAGTTCTTCCGGATGTTCGCGGACATAGTTGAGAAGGCGATGACGCTTGCCTTTGCCGCGGTCGCCGTCTTCGCGGGATTCGGTAAGCGCGGGAAGAATGGGAAGGCCGGCGCGCTCGACGCGAGTGTAAATGGAGCGCCAGTTTTTCTTGATGGCGGAAAGAGAAACTTGAAGTTCGACGGCGAGCTCTTCGTCGGTGAGGCCACGGAGGGCTTCGGACAAGAGCCGTTGTTCCCCCTTGGCAAACCCAATTATCGGATCGGCATAAATGAAAAGCGAACTTGACCAAGCGCCAACTCGTTGTAGCGCGCTCTGGCGAGTGATTACCAACAGGTGCGGTTCCAAGAGCAATGCTTGTTCGCCAACCGGGGGAAGTTCTTTGTACGTACCGCGAGACGTAAGCAGGATTGCGCCACTGTGGAGGCTGATACGAGCGCCTTCCACATCGGTGGTCTGACCAAGAAACTCCTTGAGTTTATAGCCTCTTATTTCTTGCATGAAAGATCCCATCAGGTAATTGAGGACCTCGGGAAAGCGCAGATACTCACTACGAAAACCGAGGGGCCAAGCAAATACAGTGAGCCCGTCCCCAGCAGCAGCACGGAGGAACGCCTCGTCGGAAAGGACAGGCGATTCACCTCCCATCAAACGTTGGATAATAGTAGGTCCCAGCCAAAAGTACGGAGACGATTTGGCAGCAGACGCGAAGTCGTCTGTAAGAAACGCAACCGCGCCGACACCGAACATCTCCACCTGATTCGAATCGACTGCTTCTAGAACGATGGCTAGGAAGCCCAGCGAGGCAAGAAGACGTCGCAAAACTGCGCGCAATGGTTCTCGTTGGCTTCCGTATAAAGTGGGAAATTCGGGATGCCGAGCGAGTAGATCGATACAAGCATCGATATCGTTCAGTTTCATCCGTCGCCGTCTGAGATTCATAAGTAGTCGACAGCACTTTCAAAGCCGGTTCGGTGAAGGGGCATGGGCTGCACTCCGAAAGGCAGTAAGTAACCTATTAGGGTACTAGCTTATAACACCAGCACCTGTACATTCCAAGCGACCGAGAGGCGACAAAGAACGACACGAGTAGCGAGTGATTTGCGTGTCGCGGGTTGTCGCTTGTAGAGGAAAACGTCCGCCAGTAGTGTGCACGAGGTGGGAAGCTTCGCGTTCAGAAAAAAGGAGAGAGAGATGAAGCACAAGTTGACGGCAGCGATGGTGTTGGCAGGCGTGGTGGCGGTACCGATGTTTGGGCAAACGATCGGTGGGAAGCCGCCGTCGAAGGAATCGGAGGAAATTCGTGGAAGTGGGAGGCCCCAACATCTATCGAAATTCACTGGGGCGCACACGATTGGCGATTCAGCCTTGTTCGAAAATGGGCCAAATTTGATCACATACGACAACTTCGCAGCAGCAAACGTGACGGCCACAGTGAATGGACCCCTGAGTGTTGCCGTCACTGCGGTGAACAACACCCCCGATGGAAGCACCGGTTACGACGCCTTCTACGCGAGCGGTCTGATCGGAGTGCTCGGACAATCCATGAGTCCGGCGAGTGCTGCGGTCGAAGGAATGGCGTATTCTCCGACCGGTGATCCAGTCGGTGTGTTTGGAAAGACAGCTAGCAGCGATCGTGGAATCGGAGTACGTGGCCAGGCTGTTGCGCCCACCGGCGCGGGAATTGGTGTCCTCGGGGAAGCACTTAGCCCAGATGGACAAGCGGGCCTTTTCAATCACATGGCCACGACAGGTAATCCCACTGCATTGTTTGGGTTCGTGTCGAGTGTTGATGCCGGAGAGGGCGTTCACGGACGGAGCCTATCATCTACTGGCACCGGAATCGGCGTAATTGGGGACACGAATAGCGTTCAAGGGTTCGGAGGATCGTTCGCAAATTTTGGCGGTGGCAACATTCTACGCGGGGCGAACGGTGCCGGTATAGTGTTTCGTGTTGACGGCAATGGGACGGTGTATGCGAATGGTGGGTTTCAGCCGAGTGGAGCGGACTTTGCCGAATCGATGCAGGTGAGTGGAGATCGCGCGACGTATGCGGCGGGAGATTTGCTGGTTATTGATGGGGCCGGCGAGCGGAAGCTGGCGCTGTCGCAGCAACCCTACTCAACACTTGTGGCGGGAATCTATTCGACGAAGCCCGGGATGCTGGGATCCTTACACAAAGTCGATGAGACCATGCCGAAAGACGAAATTCCTCTCGCGGTGGTGGGCATCGTCCCGTGCAAGGCGAGCGCGGAGAATGGCGCGATTCGCCCCGGCGATCTGCTGGTGACTTCGTCGCTGGCCGGCCAAGCGATGAAGGGGACAGACCGCGGGAAAATGCTCGGTGCGGTTGTCGGCAAGGCACTAGGATCGCTGGAACACGGCACGGGAGTGATCGAGGTGCTGGTGACTTTGCAGTAGAGGGAGTTGCATCGCGTCAACGGGGCGAGCCGCTCTTTTTTGTCCGAACGGCTCGCTCATTTTTGTGCTGAAAGACCCAAGACCCAGGTACCAGAGAACGGAACCTTGGAGCACCCGACTTGACCCACGGTCCAATGGCGCCCCGACGCTGCACGGCGAAACGAAGAAAAACGCCCGGAGTTGGCGTTTTGCGTGCATACTGGTCGCTGCCTGGGAAGGGCAACTACTTATACTCAAGTTCATCTATACAGCTCCCCGCGTTGACTGGCTCATGTACCGTGCTCCGTCAGCAAAGAAAATCCCCTCCCGGTTTTTCCAGAAGGCAGAGTTTGCCAGCATCAGAAGTACCGTAGCCAGCCGATACTTCTCCGAGACCGAATCGGTGACCGGCAGTTTCTCCCGTTAGTGCAGGAAACAGGCGAGGCATCACAGACCGCGCAGATAGCCACGGTCGGAAAAGGGCCAACACCGGTGTACACGTCTCAAATTGTTCAAGCATGGGGCAAGATCCTGAAAGGCGAACCACCTTCGCTTTCGATCGAAATTACCAAGGAATGCCCGCTGAAATGCCCCGGCTGTTACGCGTACGACGACGCGCATCTGGGCGGCGGACCAACGCTGCGCGATCTGAGCGATCGAAGGGGCCAAGCTCTAGTAGATGGAGTGCTTGAAGTTGTTGATCGCATCAAGCCTTTGCACTTGTCGATTGTCGGTGGCGATCCGCTGGTCCGTTATCGCGAATTGGAGTTGATGATTCCACCGCTGCTGGAGCGCGGGGTCCACGTACAGATTGTCACCAGCGCGTTCCGAACCCTGGGCCCCACTTGGCCGAAGTTGGACCACTTGCACGTGGCCGTGTCCATCGATGGTTTGCAACCGGAGCACGATGCCCGGCGCGCACCAGCAACCTACGAGCGCATTTTACGAAACATTGCGGGACAGAGAGTCACGATCCATTGCACGGTCACGGGTCAAATGATGAAGCGGCCCGGCTACCTGCGGGAGTTTCTGGATTTCTGGACGCCGCGTCCGGAGATCAAGAAAGTATGGTTCAGTCTGTTCACGCCGCAGGTCGGCGATCACATGCCGGAAATGCTGAGTTCCGACGAACGACAACGGGCAATCACGGAAATGCTGCAGTTGCGAAAGCAATACGCAAAGTTGGACATGCCGGAGCTGCTGATCCGCCAATTTGCCTCGCCACCGCATAGTCCCCAGGATTGCGTATTTGCGCGTACAACCCAGACATTGTCGGCGGACCTGGAAACAAAGATCACCCCATGCCAGTTCGGCGGAAATCCGGATTGCTCCTCGTGCGGATGCATCGCATCGATGGGCCTGGCAGCGATTGCGGCCCATAAATTGGGAGGAGTCGTCTCCGTTGGCGCCATATTCAGGGCGTCGATCAGAATCGGCGAGACGCGCGCGAGGCGGAGAGAGAAGTCTGGACAGAAATATCAAACTGGAAATCCGTTGCCAATTTTGCAGAGAGAAGAGGCAAGCTGCGGGACTATGGAACAGAGGACGAAATAGATCTTGAAGAACCAAGTCCAGCCTAAATTTCTTGCCGCTCGAGTGAAAAGAGAACTCGACTGCCTTCGGCAGCTATCCGCTCGCGTTGGAAGCGATCCTTTGCTGGTGCAAGCCAGCAACGGCAACACATCGATCAAACTCGAAGGAACTCTCTGGATCAAGGGGTCCGGCAAATGGCTGGCGCGGGCAAACCAGGAAGAAATACTGATACCGATTGCACTGGCTGAAGCGAAGGAAGCTGTGGAGCGAGGCGGAGAAATTACGCCCCGGCAGACTTCCAGAAACGGCATGCGCCCTTCCATCGAAACGGCAATGCACGCGGTGCTTCCCCATCGCGTGGTGATCCACGCGCACTCCATCAATACGATCGCGTGGGCAATCCGCTCGGATGGAATCGAGGAACTCACGGCGCGGCTTCAAGGTCTGCGCTGGCAATGGATTCCCTATGCCGCGTCGGGCATTCCGCTGGCGCGAGAAATCGAATCGGCACTGGCCAGGGAAGAAGAAACCGACGTGTTCATACTTGCGAACCACGGACTTGTCGTGTGCGGACCGAATTGCGCAGCCACCGAAGAGTTGCTATACGAGGTGGAACGGCGGCTTGCGATTTCCGCACGGCCTTTTCCCATGCCCGACAGCGCTGTGCTCGGAAACATCGCTCGTTTCTCCGGCTGGCAATATCCTGAGTACGATTCGCTGCACGCACTCGGCACTGACACGGCGGCGTTGAAGATTCTAAGAGGTGGAGTGCTGTATCCGTGCCAGGCGATTTTTCTGGGTCCGGAGGCGGTGACACTGCCGCCTACGTTAGCCGCGTCGAAGTTAAAAGCGCGTTTGGCGAGCGGCGAACCCCCGTCGTTTGTGGTGGTCGAAAGAAGCGGAGTCATGCTGAACGAGAAGATGACCAACGCTGAGCGCGCCACTTTGATTGGACTGATGGAAGTGGTGCGCCGTACCGAGGAATCCGCACAACTGCGCTACTTGACCACGGAAGAAGTCGAGAAGGTGGTCAACGAAGGCGGACGCGGGTACAGAGACGAAGCCGAAACGCAGCACAGGGCAAGTTCCGCGATAGCGGTGCGAGACATGAGACAGGAACAGGAAGTCGAGTACAACCGCGACACGTGCTTTTCATAGCGCCGGATGGTCGCGGTGAGTATCAGACTTTCTGCAGGTACGCAGGGGCGAAAACGTCGGTGACAAATGATTCCAGCGTCATCGGTGTCGTGTTTTTTGGCGAGCGCGCTTCCTGAGGCACGATGAGGCCGGCGTTCGCGCCATCCCACATTTCAACTAGAAGTTGCGTGGTCTTTTTATGTAACCCCATGTTCAGCAGGGCCGCCTCTAGCATCATGCTGGGTACTTGCGTGTAGGCGAGATCCGGCTTGCCGATAGCCTTGCCAACAATGGATGCGGCCTCGTTCATGGAGATGTCGCGCTGGCCGTGCAGTTCCTGTATCGAACTGCCGGTAAAATCGCGGGCCGCGAGACGGGAGGCGGCATACTCGCCGATGTCTTTCGTGGCGATCCACGGCATCGCCGCATCGGCTCGTAAAGCGCCGGGCAGCGCACCCATCGAACGCAAGGGCGCGATGCTCATGAAAAGATTGTCCATAAAATACGCTGCGCGCAGGTGGAGGACGTTAAGACCCGCAATTTGATTGAGCTTCTGTTCCTGATTATGTAAGCCGACGATGGGACCGGTGCCTTCAGCGTGCTGAGCGCCGATGCTGCTTAGATCAACGACGAACCGGACCCGCGCTTTACTGATTGCCGCGGCGTAGCAATCGGAAACTCGTTCTTGAAGGGCGCGCAAATCCTGCTGCGTGATGTCTTCCGGCAGAACCAGGTAGACGGCTGCAGCTCCTTCGAACGCCGCGGTCATGGAAGCAACATCCTCGACATTACCGACAAAAGACTCGGCACCAAGCGCGACGAGCGGCTCGAACTTCTTCGCGGCTCGCCCAACCACGCGGACCTTTTCGCCTTTTGCCAACAGCGCTTGCGTTGCCGCTCGTCCGGTGCGTCCCGATGCGCCTGTGATGACGATCATTTAGAGCTCCTGTAATTGCGCCAAGCAATCTGGCCGCTGTGGATTCAGCCGGCTGTTGCATTATAACGGCAGCTATCCCGATTCGGTGTTAGCCGCATGTCCCCTCGGCAGAAATGTGACCGCGGTCACATATATGCTTTGGAAATAATCACAGACTTGAAGATAGTGTTCCGCTGCTGATCGCCCGTAGAATTGAACTTAGTCACGAGACCATTTTCTTTCGGAACACCCAAGTGCTTTCGATCCGTGTTTAGGCTGCTTGCTTCGGCAGGCAGGCATCCATGCGCACAGTTCATATGCGAGTGCCCATCCTCTCAGCGTTTGTTCTGGCCATTCTGTTTCTTTTCGTTGGAGACACGGCGCGAGGGCAGCAATCGTGCTCGGTTGCGATGCCGATCAGGGTTCGAGCCGCCGCTGATATTTTCAGCGCTCAACAGGAACGGGTGCTGGGTGACATCGAAGCGGAGATGGTGGAGAGCAGTTACCACGCCGCTCACGATCAGGAACTGGCGGTTCATCTGAACGCCATCGCTGGGCGGGTTCTATCGCAACTTCCACACGATCAGGCGCGAGTTCGCGTCATCTTGATTGACGCACCGAGTGCGCAGTCGTTCAGCGTCGGTCCAGAACGGATTTATGTTTCGAGGAAAATGGTTGCGTTGCTGAGGAATGACGACGAACTTGCCGGGTTGTTGGGCCATGAACTGGGCCACGTCCTGGCGCACCAGAACGCGGCCATTGTGACGCGGTTATTTCACGAAATTTTGGGTGTGAACGCAGTCACCGATCGCAAGGATATTTCTGAGAAGTTGCTGCTCGTGTTCAACGACATGGACCACGATGAAAAATTGTTGAGGAAGACTGCTCAGATCATGCAGCAGCAAGAGGGGAACCCTCAGAATGAGGCAGACCGCGTCGCGCTGTATGCCTCGGCAGCGGCTGGCTTTTCGCCACCAGCATATGCGGAACTTTTTGATCGTTCCGCGGGAACTAATGGTGGCGCTGGAAGTATGCTCACCGATTTCTTCGGGACGACAACCTCGGATCTCAGGCGCCTTCGGGAGATCAAAAAAGCCCTGAAGCAGCTGCCGCGACCCTGCCGGGAAGTTGTTCCCGCCGTCTCGCCTGAGTTCCGTACATGGCAGGCCGCGGTAATGGCGGGTCCGGATTTGGCCCGTCGATGATGGATGTCAGGTGATAGACGAGAAACTGTGGTTGCGCGGATTCGGGGAATGCGCGCTCTGTCCTGTAAACTAATATGAGTCGAATCATGAGTCAGTTTCTCTGTTGTCGGCATCGCGCGTGGCTTGTCCCCCCAAGCGGCGGCCGGATGGGTGTGTCTTGGTTATGGCTGTTGGGATTGGCTGCCGCACTGGTCCTGTTCGGTGCGCCCGCCTCTATGGTTGCCCAGACAACGACTACTAAGCCCGCGACTCATCCAGTGGCCGCGGTTCACGGGACAGTCACGGCGCAAAATGGTTCGCCAATGGCGGGAGTTACCGTAAAGCTCGCTCCGAAGGCGCCCACTGGCACGACCGCGGCAACGGAAACGGACGAAAACGGCCACTATGAACTGCACAATGTGCAACCGGGGGACTACTCGCTGTCTGTCGAAGGCCAGGGGTTCAAAGGAATAGACAGGGCAGTGTCTCTGAAAGCGGGAGATGACGGCATTCAGGATTTCAGTATGGATGTCGAAGCTGTCTTTGAGAAAGTGGTCGTCACCGGATTGGCATCGATCATTTCCACGGAGAACGCCTCAGCTCCAGCCGCCATTGTGACGAACGCGCAGTTAGTTACCTTGCCCACCTCGCAAGAAACAGTAAAGGAAATTTTTCCGATGACGCCGGGCGTGGTGCAGAGACTCGACAGCAAACTGGTGTTCAAAGGATCGGACGAAAATCAAAGCCTGCTGATCATCAATTCGACCCGCAATACGGACCCGGTAACAGGCAGCTTCGGGATCACGGTGCCAACCGACGCGGTGGAATCTTTTGCCGTGTACAAGACGCCGTATGACGCAAGTCTGGGAAGTTTTTCCGGGGGATTGACTACCATCGATACGAAACCTCCGTCTGATGGCTTCGACTTCAACGTAAACCGGCTCGGAATCACGATTCTGGGGAAGAACGGGCACATGGTCGGACTTGGCGGAGCCTCGCCGGCGATCTCTTTCGACGCACCTTTAATTCCCCACAAATTGCTGCTGTCGGAATCGTTCCAGTACGAAATGAAGAAGACCACGGTGGAAGGATTGCCCTGGCCGGACGACATCAGCAAGCGCCAGGGATTTAATTCCTTTACCACCGTAGAGGCAATCCTCGCCAAGAATCACATTCTGACCATGACGGTGAATGCGTTTCCGCTGCGAACTGAGCACATTGATATCAGCGCGCTGGTTCCCCAGCCAGCGTCGAACAATCTAAACCAAAGCGGCGTGGCCATCGCCATGTCTGACCACTATGAATTCGAGTCTGGAGATATTCTTTCGACGGTGGCGCAATATACGCGATTTGACAGCAATGCGCAGGGACAAGGCATCGCGGACATGCTGATCACGCCGCAAGGATGGGGCGGCAATTACTTCAATGCGTGGTCGCGGCGAGGCAAGGAGTTTCAGTTTCTGGAGAATTATGAATTTGCGAAGAAGCATTGGCTCGGATCGCATCAAATCCGCGTGGGAGCGGATATTGACTGGCGCAGCTTCTTCGGCACCACTGGATCGAATCCGATTCAAATCCTGAGGGCCGATAATTCACTGGCGCAGACGACCAATTTCAGTGGCGCGACGGCTCAAGCGCCATCAGATAGTATTTTTGCCGAGTTCGCGCAGGATCATTGGCTGTTGAATTCGCACGTCAGCGTCGATTTGGGATTACGGCTAAGCTCGGAAACATCGGGCTGGTCCGCGATCCTGGCGCCCAGACTTGGCGTGGCGTACTCACCTGGCAAGGACGAGAAAACTTTGATTCGCGCCGGCGCGGGTTTCTTTTATGGAGTATTACCCTTGCTGGCGGCAAATTGGGCGGCAAATCCCGAGCGGACCATCACGAACTTCGACACCACCGGCGCACCGGTTGCGCCTCCGGTGACCTATATCAACGCTTACACCGCGGGCGTAAATCCGCTGGGCTCGTCGGCGCTGCCCTCACAGCCGGGCACCACGCCGCGAAACTTTACCTGGAATGCGGGTGTGGTGAGGGAACTGCGGAAAGATTTGCAGCTGGAACTGACCTACTTGAACAGCCACACAACATATCTATTTATGGTGCAACCGTTCACCGCCGCTTCTGTTACCGACGAATCGTTTACGGCGCTCACGAACACGGGATCTTCCATGTATCGCGAGCTAGAGGCTTCGCTGCATTACAAGTTTCGCGAAACCGACCAGATCAAAGCGTCTTACATCTGGAGCGAGGCGCGCGGCGACCAGAACAGCCTCTCCAATGTGATGATTCCGTTTACCGCGCCCGTGTTTCGGCCCAACGTTTATGGGATTCTGTCTTCCGATATTCCGAATCGTTTTATCGCCTGGGGAATCTTCGCATTGCCGTGGAAGATCACCTTCAGCCCGCTGGTCGATGTGCACTCCGGATTCCCGTATTCGCCGATCGATGTCACCCAGCAGTATGTGGGCGCGCCGAATTCGAAGCGCTTTCCGGAGTTTTTCTCACTGGACCTCAAAGCATATCGCACGTTCAAGATACCGTACCTCAAAGGCAAAAGCGGCAAAGGGCACCACTTTCGGCTTGGAGCTTATACACTCAACGTTACCAATCATGGGAATTACAATGCCGTGTACAACAACGTGGCGTCTCCGGACTTCGGAAAGTTTGCAGGATTTCTGTACCGCCACGAAGGCATGACCCTCGATTTTGTGGACTGAGCCTCGGCTCAGCGTTTCGTGGCACCGATGCGCCACGTGGCCGCGAACAGTCTTCTGAAAGCTTGCTTCAGTCACTTTCCCAAGTATAATTAGCCAACTTTTGCATTTCCGAGGGTCCGTGACGGAGGCTCAAATGGACTATAGCCATTGGAAGAGCCACTTCGAAGGTCGACTCCTGACACAAGCAGATGATGAGTATGCGGTGACGCGCCGAATTTGGAACGGCATGATCGATAAGAAGCCGGCGCTGATTGTGCGATGTGCGTCTGCTGCCGACGTGCGTGCAGGCGTGAAGTTGGCGCGCGCCGAACGGATGACGATCAGTGTGCGGGGCGGCGGGCATGGCGTAGCGGGAAACGCAGTCTGCGACGGCGGAATGATGCTGGATCTTTCATTAATGAAACAGATTAGCGTCGATCCAATTGCGCGGGAGGCGACTGCGGCGGCTGGTCTGCTTTGGGGCGAGTTCGATCGCGCGACTCAGGCACACGGCCTGGCGACGACTGGAGGGCAAGTTTCCCACACGGGAATTGCCGGATTGACGCTTGGGGGCGGGCTTGGTTATTTGATGGGGAAACATGGCGCCACCTGCGACAACCTGCTATCCGTGGACATAGTGGCTGCGGACGGCGAAATGCTCACGGCTAGTGAAGAAGTGAACCGGGATTTGTTCTGGGCGATCCGCGGCGCCGGGGCAAATTTCGGTGTGGTAACGTCCTTCCGATACCGCGTGCATCCGTTGGATGAGGTCTTTGCGGGAATGCTGTTGCACCCGCGAGAGCGTGCAGCCGAGCTGATCGCTTTCCACCGAGAGTTTCTTTCCAACTCTCCCGACGAGCTTGATACCACCGTCGGGTTTCTCAACTCACCGGAAGGTACGCCATTGGTGGGCATTATTGCAGTGTATGCTGGGTCGGCAATAGAGGGGCAGCGCGTTCTTGAGCCGCTTCGGAGATTTGGACCGCCGGTAGCAGACCTGATTCAGAGCATGCCTTACACGGCGGTTCAGAGCATGCTCGACAATGCGGTTCCGATCGGGCACCGCTACTACTGGAAGTCAAACTTTGTCGACGAACTTGATCCCGATTTCGCTCGTGTGTTGAGTGAGGGTGCCACAGCAATGCCTTCGCCGCATTCGATGATTCTTCTGTTTGAAATCAAAGGCGCAATCAAGCGGGCTCCCAAGGATGTGATGGCGTTTGATCATCGAGATGCGGGATTTGAACTCTCCATTATTGCGCACTGGTCGGACGCTGATAGGGATGAGGAAAATACGCGCTGGGCCCGCGAGGTATGGAGCGCATCCCAACCGTTCGTTTCTTCGGCAGTGTACGCGAATCACCTAGGAGCAGACGAAGGGCAAGCAAGGATCCGTGCGGCTTACGGGGCAAAGAAATACGAGAAGCTCGCAAACCTGAAAGCGAAGTACGACCCCGAGAATTTCTTCCATCTGAACCAAAATATCATCCCACAAGCGTCGCAAACCGAATACGCATGACTGCATAGTCTTAAGGGTCTCGTTGCGCGCTGAGGTCGGCCTTGAGAGTGAGTTTGCTGGAACGCGGCATTTCCAGCGTGCGGGAATAATCCTGGAAGCCCTTCGACTTCAACAGCACAGTATGTTGCCCGGTGGAAAGCTTGAGAGTGGCGAGCGTGTTGCCAACAAATTTTCCATCGACGTAGATTTCGGCGGCGTCAGGATCCGAGGAAATCGTGACGACGCCGAAACCGTCGGTGGCTGAAGGAAAGGTGGGAAGTGCGTTCGGGGAAGCCGGCGGGGAAGATACCTCGGTGGTGGAGAGATCGGCGGAAAGTTCCGTTGCTGTGATTGCGGTTGTTGTTGTGGCTGGCGCCAGGTCGGGATAAAACTTGCGCAGCACAGCGACTAAGTCGTTCGAGCTGAGGGCAAATCCGATGCCCGTGACATTTTTGGTGATTAGTTTCAGCGTGCTCAGGCCGATCACTTCGCCTCTCGTATTTAGCAATGGTCCGCCCGAATTGCCGGGATTGATCGGAGCGTCCGTCTGAATCCACGTACCGGGACCAGCCGCGGAAAACTTGCCAACCGCGCTGACGATGCCTTTCGTCACGCTGAACAACATGGCGTCCCCGGGATTGCCAATCGCCAGCACCGATTCGCCCTGGCGAACACTGGTGGCATCGGCCAATGGCAGGTGCGGGAAAACATAGTCCGGCGATGGCGGCGTGACCTTGGCGAGAGCGATGTCCAGATCCGCATCAATGAAAACGATACTGGCATCCAATTGCACGCCATCAGCTAAAACAGCGACAAACGAAGAATCGCCGCGTGCGACGTGCGCGTTGGTTGCAAGCACGTCCGTGTCTGTTACGAAAAAGCCGGTACCCGATTTGTCCAGCGCTTTCAGGTAAACCACCGCGGGCTTGGTGCGGCGAACAATCTCCTCCAGCGAAAGTTCCGGCCGCAGCGCGATGGCTTCGGGGGGCAACGTAGCGGTAACCGAACCAGTGAATGTGGAGCCGACCGGATCGAGCTGCACCTCAAAATGGTCCGACTTGAATAGCCAGTATTGCCCGTGATTGCGGCCGTGAAGATCGATCCACTGCATGGGGCCTTCAGTCAGCGCGATCTCGTGTGTGGCGTAACCGGGCAGCGACACCCTGGCGACCATCGGGTGTTCCATCCGTTGGCCGATCACGCTATGCGTTCGATGGAAATAGCCGCCCGGGAAAGCCTTCTCGAAAGGCGTGCTGCCGGCGGCTACGCCGTCGAGTTCGACTTTCGCGCCGGCAGGGATGCTCGTAATCTTCAAACTCTGCGCGAGGGAAGGAGCGGCCAAACAAACGAGTAAAAAGACCAGAAACGCAAAGCGAGCAGGACGGAAGCGCGGCATGAGAGGGTGCTCTGCCGAGAGTATACTGAGAAATACCTATAAAGAAAAGAGAAACATGGGGTCACGCTTCAGCGATTCTGGGCCGGTACCCGGTGCAGCTGAGGACCGGAAGGCGCGGATATTTGGGGAAGCGTGGATCGGATTCGGAAAGCCGGCAAAGCAGGAAGCGCGAGCCTTTCGCGGATTCGATTGTCTTGGCGTGCATGCAATCATCGCAAAGACCGAATGTTTTCGTATGTGGATCAGTTAATCCGGGGTTGGGCATCGCAATAGTCGTTCTCCCCACGCACAACTGAGTGGCATGAGCGCAGGCGGCTATGGGTTTGCCTTCGGGGCATCGGCCGGCGCGGGCGGATTCGGTTTTTCGAAACGCGATTCGTCGATGTGAACATTTACTTCAATATTTGTCGCCGTGATTTTCTGCGGTTGCGTGGGGCTGGCGCTGTTGGACTCAACCAAAAACGGATATTTCAGGCCATCCACTTCGCGGTAATCGCGAAAGAAAGTTTCAATCAGCACGTCTTTGTCGCCCTCTTTGGTAGTCACCACGGATTCGAGCAGCAGCCCCGAGTTGGCATCGAAATAAAAATAGCGCACGTCGCCGTTTTTGTTCGTCAGCTTCAGCTTATACGCCGGCTTGCCTTGCAGTTCCGCTTTGCCGACATACTCCACCTGGTTGCCTTTCTTCTTGTAGTCGACGAACGGCCCCTCGAAGTCCGCTTCTTCGCCGATATTGCTGATGTCTTTTTCGCTCATGGGTTCGACGGCCGGAACACCGGCGAACGGATTGTAAATCCAACCGGCGGATTTGCCGTCGTAGGTGCGAATCAGCGTCTGCCCGTTCAACGTCAGCTCGGTGTGCAATTTCATGGGGCGTTCCCGTTCCACGACATAGGTGCCGTCTTCGCCTGGACCGAACGAGAGGGTACCGCTGATGCGTTCGGAGTGCAGCGCCTTGATCTTGGCCAGGCCGCCGCGAGCGGCAATATATTTGGCGATAACGGTGTCGGCGGTTTGCGCAGAAAGCGCTAGCGGGAATAAGGCGAGGGCGATCGCGGCGAGCAATTTGCGCATGAAGAAGGTCCCTGGTGCGGCGGGGTGGCGGCGCGGCACTTAAGAATGGTAGAGGGACTGCGGATGGGGGTCAATGGGCTGCGGCGCGCGTGGTCGCGGGCTGGCATAAAAGCCAGCGCTACATGGAAGAAAGCCCGCCTCTCTTCAAAGCTCAGGACAGGCTGAAGGCGGCAGCTATTCCTTCAACGTGAAGGTGTACGAGCCGGGTTCGGCAGTGAATACCTGCGCGCCATTTTCGCTGCGCACAAAATGCAGCCATTGATTTTGACGCGCGTCTTTTCCGTCGACGAGGACAGATGTTTTTTCCGTTGCCGGCAGAACGATCAACGCGCTCGTGTTGGCGGGAATCACAGCTTTCCAGGTCGTGAGATTTCCCGAAACCGTCCACGCGGATTCGATGGGACCGTACGGCGACTGGTAAGTGGCTTCGACGCTGCCGAGTTTGGCATCAAATGTTGGATGTAAAAGGATGTGATGAAAGCCGGGATCCGCAGGATCGAAATCGATGCCTGCAGCAAAACGGTACAGCCAGCCCCCGACGGCTCCGTAGGCGTAGTGATTGAAGGAATTCATCTGCGGGTCGTCGAGTTTCTGGTTGCCGTTCCAGCGTTCCCACATGGTTGTAGCGCCATGGTCAATCATGTAGCCCCAGGAAGGATATTGCGTATTCAGCAGCAGGCGGTAGGCAACGTCGGCATGGCCGGTTCGCGTAAGCGTTTCCAGCAGAGCGGGCGTCCCCAGGAAGCCCGTGCCGATGGTCCACTGACGAGCGGCAATTTTGGCGACGAGTTTGTCCGCAGCCGCCGCGCGCAGATTCTGCGGCAACAAATTCATTTGCAGCGCCAGAACGTAACCCGTCTGCGTGTCGACGGGGATCTTGGGCGCATTTTCAACGGGAGGCGCGGCCGCATTGAGTTTGCTGTCCAGCGCTCCGACGAAGCCGTTGGGCTGCACGTAGGCCTTGTTGAAGGCAACTTTGATTTTTTCGAAGAGGTCACCGTATTTTTTGGCGTCGGTCTCGCGGTGCAGCGCGATACCCATCTGCTGCATCAGTGACACGTCGTAGGCCCACAGGGCCGTAGCCAGTAACTCTTCGGAAGTGTGCTCATCGGGCGCTAGCCAATCGCCGAACGGGATGCCGTAATTTTTTCTCCAAAGGTAATCCGGATTCGCGGATTGAATGGCGGAAAGGTAGCGCTCCATGGCCGCCCAATTCTGTTCCGCCACTCGCGTGTCGTCGTACTGCGACCAGGCGGTCCACGGTATGATTACCCCCGCATCGCTCCACCCCGCGGCGGATTCGGCGCTGGACGTTACCGTGCCCGGTGCGAAAATGCCGAACATGTCGGTCCCCGACTGCGTGCCGCGAAGGTCGCCGGTAAATTTTTGGGAAAAGGTAGCCAGGTCCATGTTGTAAGCGGCGGTACGCCAAAAGACTTGGGCGTCGGCGCTCCAGCCAAGGCGTTCGTCGCGCTGCGGGCAGTCGGTGGGCACGCTGATGAAATTGGAGCGCTGGCCCCACAAAATATTGCTCCAGAGCTGATTGATCATGGGGCTTGCAGAGTGAAATTGCATGGTGAACGGCGCGTCGGTGTGCAGAACGACCGCTTTGACGGCGGCAATATCCGGCGGAGTGGACGGCCCGGTAAGTTCCACATAGCGGAATCCGTGAAAGGTAAAGCGCGCTTGATACTCCTCGGTCCCTTTTCCGGAAAGGATGAAGCGGTCCGTGGCTTTTGCGGTGCGCAGGTTATCGGTGTAAAGAGTGCCGTCGTCATTCAGAATTTCCGCAAAACGCAGCTGCACTTGCGAGCCGGCAGCGCCGGAAATGCGCAGACGCGCCACACCGGCAAGATTCTGCCCAAAATCATAAATGGTGACACCTGGCTTGGGAGTGGTGATGGTTTTGGCGTCGAGGAGTTTTTCGACGCGGACCGGCGGAAAGGCTTGCGCGATGATTGCCGGCTCAAGCGGATGAATGAGTTCGGCCGGTTTCCACTTTGTGTCGTTGAAGCCGGCGGTATCCCAGCCAGGCTGCTCGCGACGCGCGTCGTAAGTCTCGCCGTCGTAAATTTCGGCTTGCAGCATGGGCGAATCATCCGCGCGCCAGGATTCGTCCGTGGCGATCCATTCCACCGAGTCGTCGGCTTGTTCGATGCGGAGCTGCGCGCGAAGAGCGGGCGGCGTGTTGCCATAGTTGTAGCCTTTGCCGACCCACATCAGCGGGGTGGTGTACCAACCGGGAGCGAGATAAGCGGCCAGCGCGTTTTTGCCTTCGCTGAGCTGCTCTGTTACGTCGTACACCTGGTAGGGAACGCGAAGGCGGTAGTCCGTCCACCCCGGACTGAGTATCTGGTCGCCAACGCGCCGGCCGTTCAGATGGAATTCGTACGCGCCCAAAGCCGTGACGTAAAGCCGCGCAGATTTCACGGGCTTCGCAACGGCAAATCCGCGGCGCAGGATTTTCACGGTGTCGGTGGGCAGCGGCATGCCCAACGCGGCGTCGTCCATCGGTGAGCCGGTGAACACATAAGTTTCGGCGGCGCTCCACTGGGAATCGTCGAAGCCGGCGGCAGTCCATCCCGCGGCGGCGTTCAGCGCGCTCTTCCAGTGCGCATCGCTCGGAAACAGGGCGAAGGTACCGTCCTGCGACTCCACGATCAGACAAGCGCTCATCGGTGTCCGGCTCTCTTCGCCCTTCGTCCCGGAGTCAGGAGAGTGATAACGGATGATTTCGACCGCCAGACTGTTTTTGCCGGACCGCAGTTGCGCGGTGACGTCGGCGCGCGCGTACGTTTGCCAGGGACTTTTCTTTGAGGGAGGCAGAGGCTGCGCGGTGACCACCTGTTTGCCGTTCAGCCATGCGGCGGCGGTGTCCTGTCCGGTGACGTAGAGCGAGGCATGCTTGACGGATTTCTGAAGCGCAAAGGGAAAAAGGAAATCATGATGAGATTCGCTGGAAGGTTTGTAACTCGCATCGCTCTTGTTGCTGATCCATGCGGCTTTGGACTCGCGCAACAGACGGTGCTCGGTGCTTTCTGAACCGATCCATTTCGCGCGCCAGTTCTCCGGTTTCAGAACACCCGTTTCAAACCACGCGACATCGCTCGCAGGATACGGCTGCGAGTCCTGATTCCAGACCAGCACGCGCCAGAAATAGCGCTTCTCCGCAAGCAACGCGTTTCCGCCGTAAGCCACGACGACTGATTGTCCGGAGGCGACGCGCCCGCTGTCCCAAATGTCCGCTTTGCCGGCGGCAAGCGATTCGGGATTGCTGGCCACCTGGAGCTGGTAAGCGCTTTGATGCGCGCCGAACCGCGAATCCTGCAATTGCCAGGAGAATAGTGGGGAGGCGTCGTCGATGCCGAGCGGATTGCTGAGAGAATCGCAGGTCAGGTGGACCGGTTTCCCACTGTCGGGAGGCGGCGATGCGAGTGTTGTGGAAACGACAACAAACGCGAGCAATACCGCCAGCGCAGACCGATGCACAACGCAAACCAGCGATGAACTCAGAATGCCATTGCTCATGAGGCCTCACACGGGATGGTGTTGGAGCGAGAAGCTCTACAGTAGCAGATATCAGTAATCAGATATCAGCAATCAGGAAACTTGGAGCGGTGGTTCCTTGATCGTTCTGCTTGCTCACGAGCGCCTTTCTTGAGGTAGAATGGGCGCGAATCCGCCCCAATTACTGTGAGGCCGCCGGAAATCGTCCAGCGGCTGGCCTATTCCAAGCATTGCACTCAAGTGGAGGTGTCAGATGGCGACTGCGAATGTCAGTCAGGGATTGCGTGGACCGGCAGCGGTGGCGAAAACGATCACGGGTTGGTTCATCGCCATGGCTGTGCTGTTTATCATTTTAGGGATATTGGCAATCATCGAGCCGGGAGTTGCGGGACTGGCGGTTACGCTGCTGGTCGGCTGGGTTTTGATTTTCGGGGCTGTGGCTCACTTTGTGACCGCGTTCAAGGGAGGCGGGACGAAGCAGGTAATCGGGCAGGTGCTGATCGGGCTGGTGTATCTGATCGGCGGTCTTTACTTCCTGACGCACACCATCATGGGGGTCGCTACACTCACACTGCTGCTGGGCGGAATTTTCCTGGCCGAGGGTGTGATCGAAATTGTGGCGTATTTCAAAACCCGGCTGGAGGGTGCGTCGGGGTGGCTGCTGTTTAACGGAATTGTGACCCTGCTGCTGGCTTGTTTGATCCTGTTCCACTGGCCATCCAGTTCGGTGTGGGCGATTGGAACGCTGGTGGGGATCAATCTACTAATGACAGGCATTTCGCGGCTGATGTTTGGACTGGCAGCGAGAAAATTAGCGACGCGCGTCGCGGCGTAAGAGAGTTTTCAGTTCTCAGTTTTAAGTCTTCAGTTTAGAACCGTGCAATGATGCCCGGCTGCCGCTCTGCTCGGCTGCGCCCGCAGCCCGGGTGGGGCGCAGTGTCTCTTTCCGAAACTTAAAACTTATAACCGAAAACTGAAAACTGCCTTATTTCGTCCGCGTGAACGTGAATAGATCCGTTTCCTTCTTGCCGTGGTCGCTATAGTTCCAGATTTGCGACAGGCGGTCTTTGTTCTCGAAGGTAATGCTCAGGCCCACCATATGGCCGTCGTCCGGCGTCTTCAGCCCCGTGGCACGAACAAAACTGAAGTCCATTTGCTTGCTGGCAACCGGTAGCGGCTGGCTCTGCAGAACGGGCTGGTTCCCGGCGGAACAGAAGTGCGTCAGGAGGATACGGTTCCCGTCTATCGAAAACATGCTGATCATCTCTGCGCCATTCGCCGAGGTGTGCCGTTCCATCAGGACGCTGCCGTTGGACACGAGCTCAAACGTGAGATGCACGACGTTGCCGTGCTGATCCTTTCCCTGCCAGCTGCCCACCAGGGTTTTTAGCTTGTCGAACATAGGATTGGAGGAGGCGGCGGGCATGGTCTGGGGGGTGGTCTGGGCGGGCAGGTTGCAGGCTGCGGCCAGGACCACGATGGCAAAGAACGAAAGACGACGGCAAATCATGAAAGCCTCCCTGAGAATGTGCGGTAAGAATGAGCAAGAGAATTCTGGCGCAGAACGCGGCGATTGTCGAGTGCCCGGGGAGTGTCTACCAGGCCAGGCGAAGGGTTGCGGCATGGGCTACGGCCAGGGGGCGGAAAGCGTTGACCGCGAGCGCAAGCCCTCCGTACCATGGAATAGATGCGTAACCTACGAGTGCAAGTGGGCTGCTGCGTGGCGCTGATCGCATGCCTCTGCGGGTGTGAGGACGCGGCTAAAAAACCGGCGCAAACGCGGGTGCCTGCGTTGGCGCCGCCGAAACCCGCGGCGGCTCCGCAGACGCCTGTCAACGTCGGCGTTCTGCCGATGCCCGACCTTCTGCAGCATCCTATGGCGCCGCTGCAGCCGCCCATTCCTGGCGGGATCGATTACCTGATCGTGCGGGTAAAAGAAAAGTTTGCGGCTGGAGAAGCCAACTATAAGGCAGGACACCTGGAAGCGGCGCGGCGCGATTTCGACGATGCCATCGACTGGATGCTGGAAAGCGGTTACGACCCGAACAGCGACCCGCGCTTGAGCGAGCTGTTTCACACTGTTACAGACACGGTTTACACCTACGAGCTGCAGTCGTTTCGCGCCGGTGACGGCTTCACCGAAGCGCCGGCAGTCCCCGCGCCAATTGACGAAGTGGCGGAGATGACTTTTCCGGTCGATCCCAAGCTGAGGGAGCACGCAGAAGAGACGGCCAAGAGCAGTTCGCACGACTTGCCGCTGACGGTGAACGATGTGGTTGCTTCGTACCTGAATTTTTTCCAGACTCCGCGCGGACGGGCCATCGTGGAAAATGGCCTGCGCCGTAAAGGAAAGTACCAGGAGATGATTGCGCGGGTGCTTCGCGAGGAAGGCGTGCCGCAGGACTTGATTTATCTGGCGCAAGCCGAGAGCGCGTTCCAACCGCTGGCTTTGTCGCGCGCCGGGGCGCGCGGCATCTGGCAATTCGTGCAATGGCGCGGCAATGAATATGGGTTGCGCAGGTCGTGGTGGGTAGACGAGCGCATGGACCCGGAAAAGGCTACACGCGCGGCAGCGCAGCATCTGCGCGACCTGTACGGCTTGTATGGCGACTGGTATCTGGCCATGGCCGCGTACAACTGCGGTCCGGGAAACGTGCAGAAGGGCATCGAGCGCACGGGGTACGCGGACTTCTGGGAGCTGTACAAACGCAACGTGCTGCCGCGCGAGACCAAGAATTATGTGCCCATCATCCTGGCGCTGACGCTGATCGCCAAGGATGCCGCGCACTATGGTGTTGCCGTTGACCCTGAGTCGCCGGTGGAGACCGATGTGGTGAAGCCTGGGCGAGCCATTGACTTGCGCCTGGTGGCCGAGACCATCGATGTGGATGTGGACACGCTGCGGACGCTGAATCCCTCGCTGCTGCGCATGGCCACGCCGGATGACCCCAATTTTGTGCTGCACTTGCCCGTAGGCACGTCTGAAAGGTTTTCCGCGGAAATCGCGGACATTCCCGCGGACAAATGGGTCAGCTGGCGCCGGCATCGCGTGGAGGCGGGCGAAACGCTGACGGCCATCGCGAAAAAGTATCATGTGACGCCGCTGTCCATCGCGGAGGCCAACGATCTGGAACACGGCGAGGCTTTGACCCCGGGCGAGAAGTTGATCATTCCCGCCGCGCGGCCGCTGGAAGAGACCAAGCCGCGTCTGGTGCGCTACCGGGTAAGAAAGGGCGACACGCTGGGAGGAATCGCGGACCAGTTCAGCGTGACTTCCGAGGATGTCCGAAAATGGAACGGGTTGAAAACCGCCAAAGTGAGCCGCGGCATGGTGCTGAGGATCTATACCGTGGGTGGTGCGCCGTCCACGGTGAAACATGCGCCGAAAAGCACCGTCAAAAAGAAAACCACCAGCAGCAAAAGCGTCACCACGCCCTGAAGTAGCTCAGAAAACTCAGCCGCGAGCGATGGTTACCGTACGTTGATAGCCATAACCCCGCTGCTTGTGAGCAGGACTCTTGACAAGCACCGCAGAGTGGGATAACAAATCGCAAGGGCAGGCAGACGTCGGCTCCGGCTGGTGCAGCGTGCCAAGAACACCGGGTAAAGTTGAGCCCCCAGGGGAGGAAAGCATGGAATTCGAGAAGGACCAGTTTGAAGAAGACGACGAGCTGTCCCGGTTGGATGACGACGAACTAGGCGGGGACGGCGAGGGCATTACTGAAGACGAGGAAGAAATCCTCGTGGTGGAAGAAGAACCCAGCGAAGAGGGCGACGAAGAGCCTGTGGAAAAGGCGGCTCCGAAGGCAGCGCCCAAGAAAGCCGCTCCCAAGAAGGCGGCGAAAAAAGCTCCCAAAAAAGCCGCGAAAAAACTGGCCAAGGCCAAGAAGCCGGCGAAGAAAGCGGCACCCAAAAAGAAGGCCGCGAAGAAAAAGCGCCGCTAGCAGTGGCTCGCCACTAATCAGAATTGGCAAAACGGGGCCCCTCGAATTATTCGAGGGGCCTTTTGTATGTGCGCCGGAGTTCGTGCGCAACAGGGAAGCTTCGGTTCCGCAGTGGTCCGGGAAGGAGCCCGCCGCCAGTTCCGCAACGGATATCATGACGCACCACAAGGGAAGAGGAACCGCTGCGAATTGCCGCCCGCCCTTGCTGTTGCTTGCAAGTAACGTTAGCATCAACGTACATGTTGCACGCATTGGAGCAGATACGGAGAATGCGCGGCGGAGCGCAGTCGCACTTGATGCGCTGCTCGGACGGCAACTACTACGTGGTGAAGTTCCAGAATAACCCGCAGCATCGGCGGGTTCTGGTGAACGAGCTGCTCGGTACACGCTTGGCGTCGCGGCTGGGGCTGCCCACGACGCCATTGGAGGTCATTTACGTATCGCCCGAGTTGATCCGCTTAACGCCGGATCTGTGCATTGAGTTGCCGCGATCGCGGACGCCGTGCGTTCCGGGGTTGCAGTTTGGTTCGCGCTACCCGGGCGATCCGCTCAAATTGACGCTGCATGATTTCCTGCCGGATGAAAAACTGCGAGAGGTTGAGAACCTGCACGATTTCGCCGGCATGCTGGTGTTCGACAAATGGACTTGTAACACCAACGGGAGGCAGACGCTGTTTTTTGAGGAGAACAAACGCGGAACGGCGGGGTCTCCGAGAAATTTGCCGGTGCCGAGCCCGGGTAGCGGCCAGGCGGCAATCTTTCCATACAAAACGGTGATGATTGACCAGGGTTTCTGCTTCAACGCTGGCAACTGGGATTTTCCGGATGCGCCGCTGCGCGGCTTGTACGCGCGTAACCGCGTGTATGATAGCAATGAAGCGAGAGATGGCCGGACCTGCGCTTACCGCGTGCTGCGCTACACGCCGAACCTGGTCCGCGACGAATGGGTGAATATTGGCGTGCTGGTGTTCGACCCGCAGACCGGTGAGCGACGCTTGCGCATGATTGAGGAGCCGCTGGAACCCGCGGCGCGATTCGATCGTATTGCGCGCAAGTGCTGAGGCAGGCGCGCCTGTGGGAACGCATGGAGAAGGGGGTGCACGCCGCGGAGTTCACCTTCCATGGCGATCCCATGCGGCTCGACTACGGCTACCGCCGCAATGGAACCCGCGGGTTTGTTCAAGCCCTCAGCGTCTCCCGCGCTCCGCGCGATACCAAGGAACTGGCTTATACCGCGGAGCACATCCGCAAAAAAGTGCAGTCTGCGGAATTTACCGCGGTCACCGACGTGCACCTCCTGGCGGAAAACGAGCGGCACCGCTTCGTCCAGGAAACCCTGCGCGATGCCGGCGTGGAGTCGGTGCCAATGGAGGCGTTCGCGGTGTGGGCCGCGAAGATGAGGCCGCTGATTCAATGAGGTTCTCAGTTATCAGTTTTAAGTTTTAAGTACAGAAAAGCGGTCGAAAGTTAAAAGTTGAAAGAGAAAAGCACACGCTTGCTGCTGTGCGGATGGGAAAGTACGGATGGATCGAGACAACCTGGCACGGCTAGAAAGAACTGGCCTTCGGTCCCAGCACTCAAGAACTATTGGTCAGCGGGAAGTCTCATATCTGATGATCTTCAGCCACAGCGTTCTGTGTGGCTAGCTGAGCGCGGCAGCGGCGGCAGGCGACCCTGCCACGCCTTACTCAAGGCTTAAAACTGAAAACTGATAACTGATAACTGATAACTGATAACTTCTCAAACCAGCGGCTCGGACCAGTTCTCCAGCGTTTCTTTTACCTTGTGCAGGAACTGGTGCGCGATGGCGCCATCCACCACGCGATGGTCGTAGCTCAGCGTCACGTAGCACATGGAGCGGATGGCGATGGAATCATTGATCACTACCGGGCGCTTTTCAATCGCACCCAACCCCAAAATCCCCACATTGGGCTGGCTGATTACCGGCAAACCGAACAACCCGCCAAACACGCCGGGATTGGTGATCGAGAAGGTGCCTTCCTGCACTTCCTCGGGCTTTAGTTTTTTGGAACGCGCGCGCTCCGCCAGATCATTCAAGGTACGTTGAATGCCCAGCAGATTCTTTTCGTCGGCGCCCTTCACCACCGGAACGATCAATCCCCAGTCGAGAGCCACGGCGATGCCTACATTGATTTCCTTGTGCAACACCACGTTGGTGCCGTCCAGCGAAGCGTTTAATGTCGGATAGGCACGCAATCCGGCTACCGCTGCCTTCACGAAGAACGGCATGAAGGTCAGCTTGGTCTCGTAGCGCTTCTCGAATTCTTCCTTGGATTTGGCACGGATCGCTGCCACCTTGCTCATGTCGATTTCGTCCACCGAATAAACGTGCGGCGAAACGTGCTTCGACGCCACCATGTGCTCGGCAATCTTCTGCCGCATCACGCTCAACGGTTGCAGTTCGTAATTCCCGAAGTAAATGCGTTCGCGCGGAACGCCGACTTGCAGCGATGGAATGTACTGCGTGCCGTGCGCGGCAGGCGCGCCGGGAGCCGCTGCAACTGGAGCAGGCGGCGGAGGTGGCGGAGTGGGCCTCGCCGCGGGGGTTGCCGCGGGAGTGGATGCCGCCGGCGCCGCAGTGGATTGCCCGGCAATCACGGCTTCAATGTCTTCCTTGGTAATGCGTCCGGCCGCGCCCGTTCCTTCCAGCGTGGTCAGGTCGATGTTGTGCTCTTTGGCTAACCGGCGAACCAGCGGAGAAGAATGTACGCGCTCGGTCGAGCTGGTTGCGCCGCCATCCGCTTGCGGCACCGCCACTGAGGCGCCCGCAGAAGCGGGAGCAGGCGCTGGGGCTGGTGCGGGTTTCGCCGGCGCTGGCGTAGATACAGCACTGGGCGCTGGCGTGGCCGCAGGCTTTGCCGCAGCTGCAGGAGGTGCGGCGGCCGGAGCAGGCGCAGACGCGGCGGCAGTTCCCGCGCCATCGATCACTGCCACGACCGTCTGGATCGGAACGGTCTGGCCTTCGGGAATCTTGATCTCTTTCAGAACGCCAGCCGAGGGCGAAGGAATTTCCGCATCGACCTTGTCGGTCGAAATTTCAAACAGCGGCTCATCCCGCTCCACCTTGTCGCCGGGCTTCTTCAGCCACTTGGTGATGGTGCCTTCAAAGATGCTCTCGCCCATCTGGGGCATGACCACATCGACTGACATGGGGATTCTCTCCTTACCTCGTGGAACTTCCGCTATCCGGGGCGCTTCTGACCGATAATCGCGTGGAAGTCAACCTTACCAGTTTACAGCCAAACCCACAGTGACGGAAAGCCCTGCTAATCGCGCGGCGCGGGCCAGTTTCCAGACCGGCCGCTATCCGCAGACGCGATGGAGGGGTCGCTGCAAACCAAGCGAAGAAAGAGCTGTGCCTTTTGCTTGCCAGCAGCTTCCGGGGATGATGTAGTTCAATATGTTCCACAAGCTAGCACGGCGCCAATTCCATCGCGCCATTCCATTGAGTCTATGCAGAACAGGTATTTCCTCGAAAAGGAACGACTATGTCTTCCACGCGGCGTGACTTTCTAACCATAGCGGGCAGCGGCGTAGCTGCCCTCTCAGCGAGAAGCGGATTCTTCCAGGATGCTCAGTTACCAGGCCGTCCCGCCAACAGCACTTCGGGCTCGCAGGATCGAGACTTCTCGAACGTTCTGGTAATTGCGGCACATCCCGGCGATGCATTTTTCGCCATGGGCGCGCTCGTCGCGGTGGCCACGCATTTGAAAGGCACCGGCCACTTTCTGAGTCTCTCCCTGGGCGAGCGGGGATCCGCAAAGATCCCGGCGGAGCAGTACGGACGATCTCAACAGCAAGCATCGGAGAAAGCCGCCGCGGCGCTTGGCGCAAAAGCCTTATTCCTTCACTATCCCGACGGTGAAATTCCCGTCAATGACGAAGCAAAGTTCGCGGTCTGCGATGTCATTCGCCAGTGCAGGCCTTCGACAATCGTCACCCACTGGAAGGGAAGTTGGCACAAGGACCACCGCGCCTGCTACGAAATCGTTCAGGATGCGATTTTTTATGGCGGTCTTCCCGCCATTGTCCGCCAACAACCGGCGCACAACGTCCGAAAGCTGTACTTCGCGAGCAATTGGGAAGATGCCGTTTCTTTTTCCGCCGACACCTATGTGGATATAACCCCGGTCTGCGACGACTGGTTGAACGCATGCAGCATGTTTCCGATGTGGAAGGGAGAAAACGGATTCCGATACAACGACTACTATTCCAGTATGGCCATCGCGCACGGTTGTTTAAGTAACTTCAAACGCGCCGCAGCGTTGATGTCGTCGGAGGAGCAACGCATTCGAAACATTCCTACGCCATAGTCGAGGTGGGATAGTTCATGCCAAGGTCTGCCGCGATGTCTGCGAATTTTGTTATGTACAGACGCGAGGTTCGGCTGCATTATCCAGTCAGACCAACACATGGAAAGTCAGCGCAACAGGCAAAAATGATTCGACGTCTGCGAGGTGCGCGTAAAGAGGAACTGTGAAGAATCGAGTTCGATCTGGTAGCGGTTCAGAGGTCACGGTTTCGCGACGCAAGTTCCTAGGGCAAACTGCCGCCGCGACGATTGGGTTTTCGATTGTTCCGCGTCGGGTTTTGGGCGGTGCCGGCTATGTTCCGCCCAGTGACAAGGTCAATCTTGCTTTCATTGGAGTCGGCGCCCAGGGTTTGCGCGTGATGCTGCACTTCTTGAAAGAGCCCGACGTGCAGGGCGTGGCTGTCTGCGACTGCAATAAAACCGGTGCCAATTATCCGCAGTGGGAGACCCACGAATTCTGTAATTCCGTCCGCAAGCTGCTCGGGGTAGACAGCGGCTGGGATTGGCTCAGCCCGGACGATCCTATTCAGCTTAGCCATACGCTCCGCGTGACCAGCGGCGTTGCCGGGCGTGAACCTGCCCAGAAAATTGTGGACGCCTACTACAGCGCCCAGCAACGTTCCGGCCAGTATCACGGTTGTTCGGCCTACACGGATTTCCGGGAACTCCTCGAAAAACAGAAAGACGTCGACGCGGTTGTAGTCTGCACAACGGACAATCTGCACGCGGCGGTATCCGCTGCCGCCATGAAGAAGCGCAAACACGTTTTCTGCCAGAAACCGTTAACGCACACCGTCTATGAAGCGCGGCGTCTTGCTGAAATCGCTCGCGAGACTGGAGTAGCGACGCAGATCGCCGTGGGTAATCAGGCGTCCGAAGCCACGCGCCTGCTGTGTGAATGGATTTGGGATGGAGCGATTGGGCCCGTGCGCGAAGTCCAGAACTGGTCCAACCGTCCTTTTTGGCCTCAAGGCATCGAACGGCCCAAAGATACCGACAAAGTGCCTGAAGGTCTGGATTGGGATCTTTGGCTTGGTCCCGCCCCGGAACGTCCTTTCAATCGCATGTATCTACCCTTCGTGTGGCGCGGCTGGTGCGATTTTGGCTGTGGCGCGCTGGGCGACATGGGCTCCTACAGTTTCGACACAATTTTCCGTGTCCTGAAGCTCGAAGCGCCCACCACCGTAGAAGCGAGTTCCACCGACCGCTTCGATGAAACGTATCCCCAGGCCTCTATTGTCACCTACAACTTTCCTTCCCGATCCAACATGCCGCCCGTGAGATTCACCTGGTACGATGGTGGCCTGAAACCACCCCGTGCCGAAGAGCTTGAGGCGGACACGCAACCGAAGCCAGATGAAGATGAACTCGAAGAGGGGCTGCTGTTCATTGGAGAACGCGGCAAAATTCTTTGCAATTTCAATGGCGATAATCCAAGACTGATTCCCGAAGCCAAGATGAAAAGTTATCAGCAGCCGCCAAAGACGCTGCCGCGATCGCCAGGCAACGAAAGAGAATGGCTGGATGCCTGCAAGGGAGGGAGCGTTAAGCCCGGAGGCAACTTCGAATTCTCGGGCCTGGTCACCGAATCCTTGCTCCTCGGGGATGTGGCTACCCGCTTGGGACAGAAACTCAACTGGGACCGTAGCAACCTCAAACTCACGAATTCCGATCTCGCGCAAAAGTACGTCCGCCCGGAACGCCGAAGCGGTTGGGAACTTTAGCGAGTTCATAACGTGAGTGTCTGCAGTGCGCCACTCAGGGAGGGTTCCATGTCCGCAACTTCGAGAAGAGATTTTTTGAAAACTACGGCGACTCGCGCAGCCGCGGCAGGCTTGCTTGCTGCAGGCGTTTTGAACCTTCGCGCCAATCCCCTGGGCATGCCCATTGGATGCCAGACCTGGCCGGTCAGGGAAATGCTCTCCAAGGATTTCCCCGGCACAATGAAACAGCTGGCCGACGCGGGATTTCAGTCGGTGGAACTATGCTCGCCGACAGGTTACGCCGAGTACGGTTTCGGTGGCCTCGCAAAATACTCCGGAGCGGAACTTCGGAAGATTCTCGCCGATGCGGGCGTCACTTGCGTCAGTTCTCACTTCACTATCACCGAACTCAGGGAGAATCAGGCAAAAGCGATTGCCTGGGCCAAAGACGTGGGCCTGACGCAAATGCTCGTACCGTCCCTCGGCGGCCCTGCCAAGCCCACGATGGATGACGTGAAGCGAGCGGCTGACGAATACAACAAGATGGGCGAACAGTCGGCAAAATCTGGAATCCAGCAAGGCCTTCACAATGAGGAGTTCGAACTCTCGACCGTGGAGGGCAAGCGAACCTACGACTTACTGTTCGACCTTCTTGATCCCAAGCTCGTTAAGTTCCAGTTCCAGGTCTCTACGATCAGCCACGGCTACGATGCCGCCGAGTATTTCACCAGGTATCCAGGCCGCTTCGTTTCCATGCATGTGCAGGGCTGGTCAGCGGAAACCAAGAAAGTTGTTCCCGTAGGGCAGGGCACTTTGGATTGGAAGAAAATCTTTACCGCAGCGAAAACAGGCGGCATAAACAACTACTTCGTTGAAATGAATCTGGAGATGATGAGAGCTAGCGTGCCCTACCTTCGCAATTTGCAAGTGTGATGAACGTGTGTGGCTCGAAACCGGAGCCCAGTCAGCCGACGTCTCGAAACTTCTGAAATTCCAACACCTCGTTTACATAGATTTAATGGCATATTCACCTGACTTCTTCCTCCCGCCACGACTATTAATCGTCAGCAACCAACTCTCTGGGAGGACCATTCATCCGTGAAAATATCTGCCGTCCGTATTGCGTTCATCGCTTGCAGTCTCGCACTCTTTGCCGCACCGCATTCTCGAGCTCAAATCAAACTGCTCGCCGTTGGCACCCTGGATCAGTCCCGCGCTGGTTCCTTTGCCGACCTCTCCGGGCTCAACTACACCCTCGAGAACGGGGCGCGAGCAAACTCGCTGGGCGGCTTCGGCTCCGCGCTTTGCTACGCCTCCGGCAATACTTTTCTTGCCCTGCCCGACCGCGGCCCGAATGCCATACCGTACGACTCGAATATCGACGACACCGCCAGCTACATCAACCGCTTTCACACGATCACCATGGACTTGCAGCCCAACACCTCCGGGACGGGCCTGCCGTTCACGCTGACACCCACGCTTCGCGCCACCACCCTGCTCTGGAGTTTCACTCCCCTGGTTTACGGTGCCGGTGACACCATCGTTGGCCCCGGCGCGCCACGGCTCAACAATTTCTTCCAACACTTCTTTACTGGACGTTCCGACAATTTCGATCCCAACCATAACTCCGGCGATCCCAACGATGCCCGCCTCGACACCGAAGGCATACGCGTTTCCAACGACGGGCGCAGCGTGTTCATCTCCGACGAATACGGCCCGTACGTGTATCAATTCGATCGGCTGCTCGGCGTGCGCCTGCGCACCTTCCAGTTGCCGGCAAACTTCTACGCAAACACTTTGTCGTCGATGGGTGCGGTAGAAATCGCCGCCAACACCAGCGGTCGCGTGGCCAATAAAGGAATGGAAGGTCTGGCGATCACACCGGATGGCCGCACCCTCGTGGGCATCATGCAGAACGCTCTGATTCAAGACGCCAACGAAGGCGCCACCAAATTGCTGCGCATCGTAACCATCGACATCCTTTCGGGCCACGTCACCCATCAATATGCCTACCTGCTCACCACAGGCTCGGGCGTCAGCGAAATTGTGGCCCTCAACGATCACGAGTTCCTGGTGGATGAGCGCGACGGTACCGGCCGCGAAGCCAACACACCGCCGGGAAATAGCACCAACGCCAAGATCAAACAACTTTTCAAGATTGATCTGGAGGGTGCGGCCGACGTCAGCGCCATGGACGGACCGACTGCGGCGGCAAACGCCGTTACCAAGACTCTATTCCTCAATCTGGTCACCACCCTCAACGGAAGCGGCATCGACCTGGATCTGATCCCCTCCAAGATTGAAGGCCTCGCCTTCGGCCCGGACATCAAGGCAGGGGCTACAACCATGCACACCCTTTGGATCGGCAATGACAACGACTTCGTGCAGGCCGCTAACGATGTGAATGGAAACCTCATCGCCAATCCCAACCAGATCTTCGTCTTTGGCTTCACCGACGCGGACCTGGGCGGCTCCATATTCGTGCCCCAGAAGTTTTCGGGTTTCCGATTCGGCTGGTAACGCTGCTTTTCCGGGGCGCGGACTTCGGCTGTCCGCGCCCTGGAACTTCCTATCCGTTTCTCAGCAACGATTTGTCTCAAGACCTGACTGCAAGGGTTGGTCGATCAGGTGTGCGAGGGACTATTCATATCTCAGCGCCACCATCGGATCGACGCGCATAGCACGTCGCGCTGGCAGATAACCCGCCAGAAAAGCCACGCCGCTCATGGCCAGCACCGCCAGTCCGATTGCGACCGGATCCGCCGGCTTCAGCCCGTAGAGAAATCGCGAAATCAGCCGGCCGCAGGCAAGCGCGCAAGGCAAACCGATCGCGACTGCCGGCTAACGTCAACTGCATCGTCTCCTTCAGAATCAATCGCAGCACGTTGGACGGCTGAGCGCCAAGCGCCATGCGGATTCCGATTTCGTTCGTCCGCCGCGCCACCAGATAGGAAATGACGCCGTAAATGCCCAGCGAGGTAATCAATCCGGCCAGCGGCCCAAAGAAACCAGAGAGCGTCGCCATCAACCGTTCGCGCAACAGGTTCTCGCGAATCATGGATTGAAAAACCGTGAAGTCATATGCCATTTCCGGGCTGATCTGCGAAAAAACGGTGCGCAACCGCGAGGTCACGTCACCGAGAGGGGCGCGAGAGCGAATCAGGAACTGCGCAGACAAATCTGGATCAGGGTCTTGCGCGGAGGCGAGATAAACGATGGGTCCGAATTTCTGTTGGAGGTTTGAGTACTTCGTGTCGGCGACCATGCCAACTACTTCGAACACAGATTCAGGTTCGGAAGGCGTGGCTTCGCGGCGCACCCGACGGCCTACCACGTCGGGGCCAAGACCGAGTTGTCGCGCGAAAGCTTGATTGACGATAGCCACTTTTGACGAAGTTGGCGTGTCTTGCAAAGTAAAGTCGCGGCCGACGATCAGTTTGGTCTGCAGCGTCGCGAAATAGCCCTGTCCCACCCAGTTGAAATTCGAGTCGATGGCGTGCTCGGCGTCAGACCCATCCAGCCAGACTCTGTTCTCAATCCTGCTGCCTCCGAGGGGAATCATTCTCGCATCGCTTGCCGATTCGACCACCGGCAGCGCGCGGATTCGCGCCGCCAGATCTTGCCGGAAAGCCTGGCGCGGGCCAGGTTGCAGATTCAAATGAGCGAAATCCACGGAAGCGATCAGGATTCCGCTTTCCCGAAAACCGGGATCAACCGCCAGTATATTGCTGAGGCTTCGCGAAAGAAGCAGCGCGCCAGCCAGCAGCACGAGCGAAACCGCGACTTGCGACGCTACGAGTGCGCGCCGAAAACCAAAGCGCTCGCGGCTGGCCGTCTGGCTGCGGCCTCCGGCGTTCATCGCGGATTGCGGGCTGACGCCGCTGGCGCGCAGCAGTGGAATCAAACCAAACAGCACCATGGTGAGACCGGCCACGCAGATGGTGAAGGCCAGAACACGCCAGTCCAGACGCAGGTCGAGGAACAGCGTGCTGCCGCTCGTGCTGAGATAGGAAACCAGGAACTTGCTGAGCGTGCCCGCGACGAACAGGCCGCCCGCCGCGCCCGCCACGCTGATCAACAAGCTTTCGGCAAGCAATTGACGCACCAGACGAACCCGCGACGCACCCAGAGCGATGCGCACCGCGATTTCACGTTCACGTGCAGAGGCTCGCGCCAGCATTAAATTCGCTAGATTGGCGCACGCGATCAGCAGAACCAAACCGGAAGTTGCCAGCAGCAGGACGAGCGGTGCAGAGTACTCGTCGCGCAACATCGAGAATCCCCGCGTGGCGGGAACGGCCATCAATTGATAATTCAGATAGTCTTTCACGCTGACGGCTGGATAATTCTCGGGCAACGTGGATTGGAATATCGCGGGCGAAGCGGCGCGCAGTTCGGCGCTTGCTTGTTCGAGCGACGTGCCGGGATTCAATCGGCCCATCACCGTAAGCCACCAGTCGGTGCCGTTGCTCACAAAATCGGCGCCGTTGTACAACAGGGGCTCGGCGCAGATCGGAAGGGCCACATCGAAGGACCGGCCAATTTCCAGGCCCAGGAAGCCCTCAGGAGTAACGCCGACGACCTCGACCGGATGGAAGCCAAGCGACAGATGTTTTCCCAGAACGCCCCGATCGCCGCCGAATTCACGCTGCCAGAATGAATAACTGATCACCGCGGCGCGCAACGGGCATCCGCGCTGATCATCTGCCTGATTCAAGACGCGCCCCAACGCTGGTGGCACACCCAAAACGTGAAAGAAATCGCCGCTTACCCAAAGCCCGCGCGCCAGGCGCGATTCTCCGGCGGAAGCCAAATTGAAATCCGCCGGGCTCCACGCAAACACGCCGGAAAAAGACTTTTCATTTTCGCGCAGCGCTTCCCAGATCGGATTGGTAAGCGCGGGGTACGCGCTTATTTGCGATCCCCGCACACCGGACATCTCTGGAAGCCGAAGCACTGCGAGTTGTTGGGGATCTTTGACCGGCAAAGTTCGCAACCGCACAGCGTCCAGCAATTGAAAGATCGCGGTGTTGGCGCCGATACCCAGGCACAGCGTCAAGACTGCGACAACTGCGAACCCGGGAGAATTGCGCAGCGTGCGGAATCCGAAGCGGATGTCTTGCGCTAGCTGCTCTCTCCAAACAGGACTCCAAACCTCCCGCGCTTCTTCTTTTACTCGGGTCACGTTGCCGAACTTGCGCATGGCCGCATAGCGAGCTTCCTCCGGAGACATGCCGCGCTCGATGTTGTCCTGCGTCTCCCTCTCAATGTGCTCGCGAATATCCCGGTCGAGGTCATCCAACATGTGCTTGCGGCGCGTCATGATTTGCCCTCTTGCTTTGCCGGGCGGAGAATTCGCGCGATCGCTCCCGTCAGCCTGTCCCACTTGCTGGTTTCCACCGCCAGTTGTCGCCGGCCTTTGGGCGTTAGCCGGTAGAATTTCGCCCGGCGATTGTTCTCCGAGGTGCCCTTTTCGGCGGAAATCCATCCTCTCTTGATCAGCCGGTGCAGCGCCGGATAAAGCGACCCTTGTTCGACTTGCAACACGTCGTCGGAGTTGAATTCGATCGCTTTGGCGATGGCATGGCCGTGGGCTGGTCCCAGCAGCAGGGTGCGCAGAATCAACAGGTCTAGAGTGCCCTGTAGCAACGCAGTGCGTTCTTTCTGTTCTTTAGTAGACATTCTAGGTGAGAATAAGCAGCCTCCGGTAGAATGTCAAGGTGAGCGCTACGCTAAAACTCTCGCAGATCGGCTGCACGGAAATCGCTCCGCAAACGAGATGAGGGAAGCATACAGTCAGCTTTTAGATCGACATTAGAAACGGTGGCAGTCTCTGGCAACGCCAGCGCGACGCGTTGCACGGACTCGCTACTCCTCGGCGAGAGCCTCCATCGGGGATATCTGCGCGGCGCGTTGCGATGGCAGCAAGCAAGCGGCGAGAGACACCAACCCCATTACGCACGCAGTGCCTGCGAGGATCGCCGGGTTCAGAGCCGGCACGTGGAAAAGCACCGCCTGCATGGCTGCGCCTGTCAACCACGCTCCGGTCAAGCCCAATATCGTTCCGCCAGCCAGCAAGCGTAGTGACAGATAAAGGAACTGTCTGCGAATTTGACTCGACTGCGCGCCTAGCGCCATGCGCAGCCCGATTTCGCGACGACGCTGTGCGACCGCGAAGCTCAACACACCGAAAGTACCGATGCCGGTGAGCAACAGGGCGATGCCAGAGAAGAGACCAGCCAGCAGGGCCGATGAGCGCCGAGCAACAAGGCTATCCGCAATGCGCGTGTCCATCGACCGCAGGTCATTGACCGGTATATCCGGATCGATTTGCCGAACTGTTTTTTGCAGCGTCAACCCCAGCGATTCCGGCGGGAGGCTGGTGCGAACTGTCACGAAGAAGCTGTCATCCGTACGGAAGACATAGGGATAATAAATCGCTCCCTGCGCTTCGTCTTCGGTGAGTCCCGCTTGTTTCGTCTCGCCAACAACCCCGACGACCGTGAAAGCGTCGGCATCCTTGCCCGCTTCGGAGCCTTCCCACAGTCGTTGGCCGATCGCGCTGGCATTTGGCCAGTAGTGCCGCGCGAAGTCTTCGTCCACAACGCAGACGCGCTCGGCGCGATGTGAATCGGCGGCCGTGAGAAATCGTCCTGCCCGCAAAGAGAAACCCATAGCCTGAAAGTAATCGCCGCCAACGCCGTAAGAGTAGTGTCCTCGCGGTGATTCGCCCGGGCGCAGAGCGTACCCCACGACGGTGGCGGCGCTTTTGCCGCTTCTGCCACTGAAAGGCACATTGCTGACCGCTCCAGCGGACAACACACCCGGCAAGTGGTCGGCTTTGTCCATCAGCTTTTCAACAAATGCAAGGCGGGACGCGCCGTCCGGGTAATCCGCCCATGGAAGCAAGATTTGCCCGGTGAGGACGTGGTCGGACTGGAAACCTGGAGAAACGGCTATCGCGCGTTCAAGACTGAGGCCAAGCAGACCCGCCCCGGCCAACAGAATGAACGCCAAGGCAATCTGAGAAACGATGAAACCGTGACGCAGGAATTGAGCGCCGCGCCCGCTCGTTCCACTGCGGCTCTCTGACTGAAGCGCATTGCCTAAATGGCGTCGAAGACTGAACCAGGCGATCGGCGCTGCGACCAGCATGCCCAACACGATAGCCGCGACCAAAGCGACCAATGCCAATCGCGCATCGAAGCTGATGCGACTTCCCAATGGCAGGCGATCCACTCCCAAAACGCGAAGAAGCTGGATTCCTCCATAGCCAACAGCCAGTCCGAGCAATCCCCCGACCAGCGTCAGCAAAGTAGTCTCGACCACCACTTCGCTTACCACGTATCTCCGGCTTGCGCCTAGCGCCTGGCGAACGGCTAGTTCCTTCACTCGACCACTGGCGCGCACCAGAAGCAGGTTGATCAGGTTTACGGCTCCGATCAACAGCAGGGCAATCGCTCCTCCTTGCAATAACAGTAGCGTTGGACGAATCGCGGCAACGTGATCGTCATGCAGTGACACCACCATCGAACGAAAGCCCGCATCCGCAATCATTTTGGCCTGCGGATCGTCAGTCTCCAGTGTGGCATTCTGCGCATCGACCTCAGACTGGGCCTGCGCCAGAGTTGCGCCTGGCTTAAGCCGGGCGATCATTTGCGTAACGTTTCCTCCGGCATGCCGTTGTAATGGCGTGCGATCTTCGGCGCGCGATGCCAAAGGGAGGAACAACTGGGGATCGGAAGACAGAAAGCGGAAGGTCGCAGGCAAGACGCCGATTATGGTTCGGGGAACACTGTTTACGCGAACCCGTTTCCCGATGACGTTAGGGTCGGCGTTGTATCGTTGGCGCCAGTATGTGTCGGAAAGAATGGCGACTTGATCGGTGTCAGAAGTGGTTTCCTCGTCGGTGAATGTGCGTCCGATCACCAGGCCGAGCCCAAGAGTAGCGAAAAACTCCGGAGATACTCGCATAGTCGGCTGGCGTTCCGTTGAGCCAATGTCACCGATAATCTCTGTGCCATACCGATAGATCGAGAGCGAGCTGAACGCGGGGATTTGACCGCGGCGTTCGTAATAGTTGGTCACCGAAGAACCGTCGCGCTCTACGCCGGCTTTCGGATAGGTATTAAATATCGTCACCAGCTTGCCGGAATCGGGAAATGGCAGCGGACGAAGCAGCACTGAATCGATGACGGCAAAAATCGTCAAGTTGGCGCCAAGACAGACTGCGAGCGTTAGAAGAGCAGTAGCTGTGAATCCCGGCGTCTTTCGCAACAATCGCGCGGCGAAACTCAGTTCCCTGCGAAGCTCATCGATCAGGTGGACGCCAAATGCCTGGCGGCAATCCCCTTTGATATTGGTCACGCTGCCGAGTTCGATGCGCGCCCGGCGAGCCGCTTCTTCCTGCGATACGCCGGAGCGCACCAGGTCGTCGGCGTATTGCTCGATGTGGAAGCGCAGCTCCTCGCTCATGTTATCTTCAAAATCACGCCGCCGAAGCAGCACATGAAATAGAGAACGCCAACGCTTCAGCATGTCAGACCTCCTCTGACGTGGTGTTCAAGGCTGCGCCAATTGCCGATACAAGACGGTTCCAGCCGGCCGTGTCGTCTCGCAGGCGACGGCGCCCCGCGGCGGTTAGCGTGTAGTACTTTGCCCGGCGATTGTTCTCGCTCTGTCCCCATTCGGCTGCGATCAGGTCGTGGTGCTCCAACCGGTAGAGGGCGGGATACAAGGATCCCTGCGGAATCTCAATCGCATCTCCGGAGATCTGCCGGATGCGCAACAACACACCGTATCCATGCAGCGGTTTCAAGGACACCGCTTTCAGGATCAACATATCCAATGTACCTGGGAGCAGCTCCGCGGTTTTGCTCACTGTGCCGTTGCCTCCTAGTCTAACTAGGAGTCTAACCTACGCTCTCCTAGTTTGACAAGGGGAATGAGAAACGCACCCATTGCTTCGCACGGCAGGACTGTCGCTGCCGCGAATCACGTTCGTTGCGCTTGTCAGCTTCGGCCATCCTGCTTAAACTCCCTTCAAACTGATGACACTCGGAACTGATGCATGAATCACGATGAATTCAGCGGCGGCGGCCGCTTTCCAGCCACTCGTTGGTCGGTGATTGAAGCGGCGCGCAGCGAAGACGTTGCCGAACGCGCTCACGCGTTGGACGCTCTTTGCGCCGCGTATTGGAAGCCGGTGTACAAATACATTCGCCTGCGGTGGAATCGCGCGGCAGCCGATGCCCAGGATCTCACCCAAGGCTTCTTCGCTGAGTTGCTCGAGCGGGAACTGCTTGGCCGCTTTGACGCGAACAAGAGCCGGCTGCGCACCTACCTTCGCGTGTGCGTCGACAGCTTTGTGATGAACGAAGAGAAGGCCTCGCGCAGGCAAAAGCGCGGCGGAAACATCGAACACGTGGCGCTCGACTTTGCCGGCGCGGAGGAAGAGCTCGTCAACGCCACCATCGACGCTGCTTCTCTTGCCTCGCCCGAATCGCTCGAGGCGTTCTTCGAAAAGGAATGGGTCCGCAGCCTGTTTGCCCTTGCGGTTGAAAATCTTCGCCAACTCTGTGCTGAGAAGCAGCGCGAACGCAGCTTTGGGTTATTCGAAGCCTACGACCTGGAAGGCGACGAGAACATTTCCTACGAGCGGCTCGCGGCGGAGTACGGCATCGCGGTTACCGACGTCACCAACGCCCTGGCCTGGGCGCGCCGGGAATTCCGCAAAATCGCACTGGAGCGCCTGCGCGAACTTTGCGGCAGCGAAGATGAATTCCAGCGAGAAGCCAAAGCTGTGTTTGGATGGGACGCGCCATGAGACATCTGTCAGACAAAGCTCTCACGCGGCTGCGCGATGGAGCGGAACTTCCGGACCTCAGCGGAACACGCTACCAGCTGATGGGCCAAATTGCGCGCGGAGGCATGGGCGTGGTGTATGCCGCCGAAGATGAAAAACTGCAGCGCCGCGTGGCGTTGAAAGTTCTTGAAGTGCCCGGCGCGGAGGGCGAGCTTGCCAGTCGCTTGATGCGTGAGGCCCGCGTGCTCGCGCGGCTCGAGCATCCCGGCATCGTCCCGGTTCACGACGTGGGAACGCTGGCTGATGGCCGCGTTTTCTACACCATGAAATTTGTCGAAGGGCAGCGCCTCGACAAGCACCTCGAAGCGGTCGACTCCATTCCCGACCGGCTGCGCATTTTCCTTCGCGTCTGCGATCCGGTGGCCTTTGCGCACGCTCGCGGTGTGCTGCATCGCGACATCAAACCAGCCAACATTATGGTCGGCTCGTTCGGCGAAGTTTTGGTGATGGATTGGGGGCTCGCCAAAATACTTGCCAAGGATGCCGGCGAAGCGACGCCAGACTCTGAAACAACTTTGCTTGAAAGGCCTGGAGCTATTTCTGCGGACAATGACACGACGCAGGTTTCTGTTGTCACCGGGCACGGCACGGTTCTGGGCACTCCCGGCTACATGTCTCCGGAACAAGCACGCGGCGAAGTGGAGTCGTTGGACGGACGCAGTGATATTTTCTCGCTGGGCGCACTGTTGCGATTCATGCTGAACGAAAGGAGCGCGCATGGGTCGCTGCAGCGGATCAATAAATCGCTGGAAGCCATTTGTGCGAAAGCGTCGGCGGAAAAGCCCGCGGCGCGCTACGCGACGGTTCAGGACCTGGCGCTGGATGTGTCGCGCCACCTCGACGGTCTTGCCGTAGCAGCGCACCGCGAAAGCATTTTTGAACAGGCAGGGCGAGTATACCGGCGCTATCGTTTTTTTATCTTATTGATTGCAGCGTACTTGCTGATGCGCTTGATCTTGTTGCTGATTTTGAAGCGTTAGCCTTAAAGGAATTATAAGTTCTGTTGTAAAAGACACTAGAGGCGGAGGAAACCGATGAACAAGGTTCTATTGGGTTTGTTGCTGGGGGCGCTGCTCGGAGCGATTGATGGCGGAACGGCCTGGTTTACCCCGTCGGTCCGCGCACAATTGGCCGGAATCATCGTGGGCTCGACCATCAAGGGACTCATTGCCGGGGTGGCCGCCGGCTTTTTCGCGCGCAGGGTAAATTCGGTGCCTCTCGGAATCTTGTTTGGGTTGGCTGTCGGCGCCCTGCTCGCGTTCATCGTCGCGTACATGCAGCACGGCTATTACCTTGAAATTATTCTGCCGGGCAGCATCGTGGGAATGATTGTCGGGTATGCCACGCAGCGGTACGGAATGACGCCGGCGCCAACTCGCTGACGTTTCCAGAAAATCGAAACCGTCAAAAGATGAAAGGGGAGAACTATGTCCAGAGTCATCCATTTTGAAATTCCAGCAGCAGATCCAGAGCGTGCTGTCACGTTTTACAAAAAAGCGTTTGGATGGAACATCGAGAAGTGGCCGGGACCGATGGAGTATTGGATGGTGACGACGGGAGACTGCGGAGCGCCGGGGATCAACGGAGGACTGCTGAAGAAGCAGGTACCCACAACGGCCACCACCAACACCATTGGAGTGGACTCTGTGGATAGGGCGATCGACGCGGTGAAGAACGCCGGCGGCAAACTGGTAATGCCGAAAACACCGATTCCCACCGTCGGCTACTTTGCTTATCTCGAGGACACCGAAGGCAATCTGTTCGGTGTGATGCAAAGCGACGCGAATGCCAAGTAGTTTGCGGCCGGATTGTCACGCGATGAGTTACAAAAGAAATTCCATTGATAGAAGGAGAAAAACCATGAAGGCAAGACTGTTATTCGCGGGAACGTTGGTTATGGCGATGTTTGGAGCAACGAACGCATTCGCAGCAAATAGCGGCGTCGCGGCATTTGAACAGCTAAAGGCCTTAGTCGGGCATTGGCAGACGGAAAAGCCCAATACCAATCAGGGCACGCTGGATTTGCAGCTGACGTCAGGAGGCACCGCAGTCATCGAGAAGGCTCAAATGGTCGAACAGGGCAAAACGGTGGAGATGATCACGCTCTATTACTTGGATGGCGATCAGCTGAAGTTGACGCACTACTGTATGGCGGGGAATCAGCCGACCATGGCGGCCACGTACGACGCCGGCACGAAAACCCTGAAATTCGATTTCGTGAGCGCAACGAATCTGAAGAGCGCCAACGATGGGCACATGCACAACGCCGTGTACACGTTTGTTGACAACGATCATTTCAAGACAAATTGGACATTCCAGAAGGATCAGAAGGACGCATTTACAGAAGAAGTCACCTACGTCCGCGTGAAGTAGAGCGGTGCCGTCAAAGGCGCACGCCTACCGCTGACGCGGCGGCACATTCGGAGCGGGGAAATTCAGAACCGCGAGACGACCCACAGCGACCCGCCAATCGTCACAAGGTCTTCCAGCAGGGCAATGACGAAGTCTGGTGTCCCGAGCGCCTTCACCAATCTGGTGCGCACCTGATATCCGCCGTACGTGCCAACGAGTGCGCCCACGACTCCCAACACCGCGCCGAGCACCATGCCTTGTCCGCCAGCGGAAGCGACGCACGCGCCACTCAACGCACCCAACAAGATCCGCGCAACCAATCCCGGAGGCGCGGTGCGGCTGGGAGTTTTTGGCAACTTATCCGTGACGAGTTCCACGACCGCCAGCACGGTGAAAAAAACGGCCGCCGTCGTGGTGCCAATCCACGAAAGCGGGCTCGGTATTTTCAGCCAGCCCAGATGCGCGGCCCAGGCGACTACGGCCGGCGGAGTCAGTGAGCGTAACCCGCTGAAAAATCCAATGAAGAACGCCAACAGCAGAACGTAGGTAGGAGCCATAGCAGCGCGGATTCTCACATCACCCTAATTGGTTGTCAATTAACTTTATTTGTGACCACGGCGCGTGAGGGTTCGGACGTTACCGCTACTTTGCGACCTTCTTGACGATATGCAGCTTCACTTCTTTCCCATTGGCGTCGAGAATGTACGCGTGCTTCCCTTCGATGGCAATCTTCGTCGGCATATTCAAAGCGATATTCGGTCCGTGGCTATTGTTATGCTGGGGTTTGTAGGAATATTCCGCAAAACAGATCATCGTGCTGGTCTCAATGGTGTAATGCAAAGTGTCTTTTTCGCCCCAAAGTGGCCCCGATACATCGTTTTCCGAAGTAAGGGCGATCGTACCGGTCTGCCACTCGCGCGACCGGGCTAGCGGCGCGGTCGCGATCAACATCGTCAACATCATAAGCGCGAGCTTTTTCACTGGGTTTCCTTCGCCGAGTATAATGCCATTCTCATCTCGCGCAATCTTTCTTGCCGGAAGAGTGTCCATCTGGCACAGACGGGTCCGATAGATTAAGATTGCGCCTTTCGGTCGTCGACTGGCATCTACTGCACAGAGGTTTAGAATGACGACAAGCACAGCTCAAACACAAAATGCGACTGTCAGATTCGCCCGGCAATCTCACGCGGCAAACGGCCTGGCGCTGGTTCGAGTGACAATTGGCGCCATGTTCGTGTGGGTGTTCTTCGAGAATCTGGGAAAGGGCCTGTACACACCGGCAGGTTACGCAGGTCTGATCAACTACTACATTAAGAACAGCCACTCGCCGGCGATCTGGAAAGCGGTGATGGGCTTGGCGGCAAGCCACGCTGCGATGGCGGCTCCCATGCAGGGCTTCACAGAGATTACCCTCGGTATCCTGCTAGTCGTTGGTTTGCTGACGCGGCCGGCGGCTTTTGTCGCTTTCCTGTTACTCGGTAGCCTTTGGCTCTCCGAACTGGGCACGTCTTGGATTTGGGAGCTGCTGGTTCCGGTGCTTGCATCGCTCGGACTAGTGGTGGGACGAGCAGGTCGTGCCTGGGGCATTGACGCGTTGCTGGCACGCCGGAACCCCTCGGCTCTGTGGTGGTGATGAAGGGAAACCGTGCGCGTGTCGGTCATCATTCCTACCCACAACGAGGCGCAGGCCATTGGTCTGGTGCTTGCCGACCTGCCTTCCAATCTGGTCACGGAAGTCATCGTTGTTGATAGCAATTCGACAGACGGAACTCCCGATCTAGCGCGAAAGATGGGTGCACAAGTCATCCATGAGCCTCGCCGAGGATATGGGCGCGCTTGTTTGACAGGACTTGCGAATGCGCAAAATCCCGACGTCGTCGTTTTCGTAGACGGAGATTACAGCGATCGCCCTTCGGAGTTGCCGATTATCCTGGCTCCGATCATCGAGGGGCGCGCTGACATTACGCTTGGTTCTCGCTTCGGCAGCAAAAGCATCCCCGGTGCGCTACCGTGGCACCAATCATTCGGCAATCGGCTCGCCGCAGGCCTGATCAGGAATTTGTATGGCACGAAGGTGAGTGACCTCGGTCCGTTTCGCGCCGCACGCGCAGAAGTGCTGCGCACCCTCGCACTGGAAGAGACCACCTATGGGTGGGCGGTGGAAATGATCGTAAAAGGGGCTGTCGCGGGTTATCGCATCGTGGAAGTCCCTGTGAGCTACCACCCTCGCATTGGAAAGTCCAAAATTAGCGGTACGGTGAAGGGCACGGTCGGGGCAGCGTGGTTTATCCTAAGCCGCATCGTGCGCTATTATTTTCGACGTCAAAGGGCGGGAGCGCCGCGACCGGCGTAGCTCGCGATGAAACAATCTTTCATGGAATCCTCCAGCCAGACCAACATAGATTTTTCTGAGCCAAACCGCACATTGGTCATTATGGCGAAGGCCCCAAAGCCCGGCATGGTCAAGACACGTCTGATTGCCAGCCTTCCTTCTCCCGCAGTGACCGCGCTATATCGCTGCCTTCTGGAGGACACCCTTGCGCTGGCAACTTCATTGACCGGCGTGCAGGTGGCGGTGATGTGCCCGGAGCCGGATGAGGACGAATTGGCGCAGTTGTTAGGTACTAGAGTGCCGGTCGTAGCGCAAAAAGGCGAAGGTCTTGCCGCGGGACTCACCTCTGTTTTTCGACATTTTACCGACGCCGGCCGGCAGCGCGTTGTCGCGTTCAATAGCGACAGCCCCCATCTTGCGTCCTCGGTTCTGCACAACGCGTTCGGAATACTCGCCACCCATGACGTGGTTGTCGGGCCAACCCACGATGGGGGCTACTATCTGGTTGGCGCCAAAGTCGCTCATCCGTCGCTGTTCGAAGGCGAAGGCATGGGAACAAAAAGCGCGCTAGACCGATTGCTGACGCGCGCGAAGATACTCGAACTCTCAACCGGTTTTACCCAACCTTTCTATGACATCGACATCGCCAACGATCTGGTTCTACTGGCCGGGGAGTTGCGGCTCGCTCCCGCGAAGGCTCCAAAGACGGCGGGATGGTTCGGCGAATGGCAAGATGCGATCGCGCGACTTGGTGCAACTCAGTGACTGCGCGCCCGGACGACGAAGTTCAACTCTTCGCAGCCGCTGTCCACCCGAGAATTTCCGCATCCACCGGCCTTTGTATGTCATCCAACGTTAGGCTCGATTCATCCACCGTCTGAAATCACTGAGGAGGAACCTCCATGACGAAGTTGCGCCGTTCCATGACGATAATCTGCCTATTTATTGGGGTGCTCCTTGCGGGCATTTCCAGGGCACAGACGCGCCCACCCATCGTCGAACAGCTTGCCAAGACCTACGGGCTTGATTCGTACGGACAAATTGACGCGGTTCGCTATACGTTCAACCTGGAGCTGCCGGCCCTGAAAGTGAATCTATCTCGTACCTGGGAATGGGAGCCCAAGACCGGCAAGGTCACCTATGAGTCAAAAGATAAGGACGGCAAGCCGGTAAAAGTGACATACGTTCGTTCGCAACTAAACACCGCGCCTGCCGACGTGAAGAATGACATTGAGCCGGCGTTCGTCAACGATAACTATTGGTGTTTTTTCCCTTTCCATGTTTATTGGGACACCAGCGCGAATGTGGAAGTGAAGGACAAACAAAAATTGCCGATCGGAAACGGAACGGCGAAACTTGTCTCAGTGAAATATCCGGCAGAGGTTGGCGGCTACACGCCAGGAGACACCTGGGATCTATATGTCGGGGCGGATGGACGCGTCGTGCAGTTCATCTATCATCGCGGCGGACCCAAGAAGCCGAACAACGTCACCACCACCTGGGCGGGCTATAAGAAGGCGGGTGGCCTGCTCTTTTCCACCGACCATCGCGGAACGGCGGACGGCAAGCCGGCACGGATTTTCTTTACGAATGTGGCCGTTAAGGTCGCAGGGTCAAACACCTGGATCGACGCAAAATAAAAAACACGCGGCTGATTCAGTCCACCCAACGAGAATCTTCATGCCTCAGAGTCTCGGGCAATCACCACGGTGGTGCAGGAGCTACCAAGTTTCGGCAGATCGCGATTTGCGGCCATGCGAATGCCGAGCTTTTGGCGCTCGCCCCGAATGATCGGACAGTAAAAATCCGGTTGAGCGAGCGCTCCCTGCAGACGCCGTCGTCCAGCGCATCCTCCGTGACATGTCTCTCGAAACTCACAAGTGCGGCACGCTTCCGGAAGTGCGCGCGCCTGCTCAAAAGGCACCGAATTCAAAATCTCGGAATCTGCGGAAATTAACTCGGACAATGGCTCCCCGGGGCCGGTCCAATAAACGCAAGGTTGCGTTGTGGCGCGGGGCGTAACCCGTACGGTGCTGATGCCGCACCCTCCCTCCAGTGGCGGCAAGCCAGCCATCGCTCGCACCAAGGGCTCGCCGATCGCGATTGCATCGGTGCTCTCGAAAAGCTTGCGGAACCCTTGCCAGTATTCTTGGTACGTGAGCGTATAGAGATCAGACCGCACTGCCTGATAGACGTTCACACGCAGAGGAGCCCCAAACCGTTTCGCAACACGCGCGACATCACCCAGCCGGAGGTAGTTCGATTTCATCATCACCGCGATAATCGTTACGGGTACACCCAGACGCACACAACGCTCGGCCTGTTGATGAATCAGTTCCCAGTTACCCGGCCCGCGCTGGTCATCCTGTTCCGCTTGAGTTGGGTAATCGAGAGAGAACTCGATGTCATGGAAAGCACGCAATTCCTGGTCTTCCAGGACGGCAATACTGTGACCGTTCGAAGTAATGGTGAGTTTAACCGGACAGGTTCGCAGATACGCCAATATTGTCTTGTAGTCCGGATGCATTCCGTTTTCGCCGGTCCCCAGGTTCACTGAGCGGACGCGCAAGCGCTCCATGACGGATTTCACTTGTTCCAGGGTAAGCCGATCCGCGCGAGTCGGATCGCGGTAGCAAAAGGAACAGGCCAGATTGCACTCGTTGGTGAGCCCGAGTCCAAGGGCGACGGAGGTCTCGGCTTTCGCAGTCATGTGCATGCGAACCTCAAGCGAAGTCGTTCCGCAAATCAATCGCTCGCAAAAGAATAAGAGTACTCAAGGCAAGGGTAGAAACCAAGTTGCACGCTGTTCAGAGTAACAAAATAGCGTCGAAACTCATCTTACGGATGGGTTCGTTGTAGCAATTTACCGGTATCGGCGAAGCCGCCTCCCCATACGGAAAGAGTTGGTGTATCATTCGTCGGCAAAGATGCCGCAAAACTCTGGTGCATAGGTGGGAATCATGAACCGTCGCTATTTTCTGCAATCAAGCGGAGTCGTTTCAGCGGGCCTCGCGTTTGCGAAGGTTGGGCGTTTGTTTTCTCAGGCCGCCGCGGTCGACCATTGGCGCACTTTTCAAGTGACGACCCGCGTCGAAGTCCTGAAGCCTTCGGGAACCACGCGCATATGGGTGCCGACGGCGCTTATTACTGAAGCGCCCTTTCAGAGGACACTTGCGAATACTTTCAATTGCGAGGGCGGTAGCGCAAAGATGGTCGAGAGCAAGAGCGACGCGCTCGGAATCATCGCCGCGGAATTTCCGCCTGGAGTAAAACCGGTCCTGACAGTTACGAGCCAGATCGCTACCAAAAACTGCGTGGTCGACCTCGCCACAAAAGGCACCGCGCCGAAGGAAAGCAGCGAGCAATTGCAGTATTTCCTGCGACCCACCAAGCTGCTGCCGACCGACGGCATCGTGAAAACGACAGCAACCGAAATCACCAAGGGCGCGAAGACCGACGTCGAGAAAGCGCAGGCGATCTATCAATGGATCGTCGACAATACATTTCGGAATCCGAAGACGCGCGGCTGCGGCGCAGGCGACATTCGTTTCATGCTGGAGTCTAAAGATCTGGGCGGCAAATGCGCCGATCTGAATGCCCTTTACGTTGGTCTTGCCCGCGCGGCCGGAATTCCAGCGCGCGACGTTTATGGCATCCGCGTTGCTAAATCCGACCTTGGATACAAGAGCCTCGGTCCTTCCACAGAGAACGTGACTAAGGCGCAACACTGCCGCGCTGAGGTTTATCTGACTGACTACGGCTGGGTCCCGGTTGATCCCGCGGACGTGCGGAAGGTCGTGCTCGAGGAACCACCTGGAAATCGCCCTCTGGACGACAGCATGGTAAAGGCCGCTCGCGCGCGTCTGTTTGGTTCCTGGGAGATGAACTGGATGGCATACAACTTTGCGCACGATGTTGCTTTGCCCGGGTCGAGCGGTGCGCCCGTTGGATTCCTGATGTATCCCCAGGCGGAAACGACCGGAGGCCGGCTCGACTGCCTCGATGCCGATAACTTTAAGTATGACATCACGTCGAAGGAAACGACTTCGACAAACGGCTGACAGAAAACTCCGAACCTGCAAGGCCTTTCGAGCCCCAGCCATTCAGGCGATGGCCTCAAAAGCGCGCCAGTTCTTTTGCCGCGGTAAACACTTTTTTCGCGTTGGGAAGGAACGCTTCTTCGAGCGTGGGCGCGTATGGCACCGGCGTGTCCAGCGAAGTGACGCGTACCAGCGGTCCATCCATATCGTGGAACGCCTTTTCCGCTAAGATGGCGGCGATTTCACCGGCGATGCCGCCGGTCTTAGTGTCTTCGTGAACCACCAGGCACTTGTTGGTTTTTTTCACGGACTGCAAAATCGTTTCTTCGTCCAGCGGCAGCAACGTGCGCAGGTCAATTACTTCCGCTTCGATGCCTTCCTTGGCCAGAGCCTCCGCCGCTTCCAGCGATGTGTGCATCATGGCGGCATAAGAAAGAATCGTCAGATGCTTGCCTTCGCGGCGCACTACGGCTTTGCCGAGCGGCACTACGTAATCGCCCACGGGAATTTCTTCCTTGATGCGGCGGTACAGGAATTTGTGCTCGAAGAACAGCACCGGATTATTGTCGCGGATGCTGGCCTTCAGCAGTCCCTTCGCATCATATGGAGTTGATGGATACACAATCTTCAGTCCCGGTGTATGCAGAAAATACATTTCCGGATTCGCCGAGTGGAATGGCCCGCCGTGCACGCCGCCCCCTGATGGCCCGCGCACGACGATGGGTGCCGGCGCGTTCCAAAGATAATGTCCCTTGGCCACGAAGTTGGTCAGCTGATTGAAGCAGCAGGCAATGAAATCGATGAACTGCATTTCCGCCACTGGGCGCAGTCCCAGGTAACTCATGCCGCAAGCCGCGCCGATGATCGCGCTTTCGCTGATAGGCGTGTCAATCACGCGCTCCCAGCCGAATTTCTCCAGCAATCCTTCGCTGGTCTTGAACGCACCGCCATATACGCCCACGTCTTCCCCGATCAGCACTACGCGCGGGTCCGCGGCCATCTCTTCAAACAGCGCCTGCTTGATCGCCTCCAGAAAGGTGACGGGTGCCATCGCTACCTCCTCGCCTTTCCGCGCGCCGCTGATTTCGCGGCAACTTTTTTCTTAGCCGACATTTTAGCCGCAGGCTTCGGCTCTTTTTTTATCGGACTGCTCGCACTGACCGCTGGCTTCTCCGATTCAACGTTTTCCGAAGTCTGCGCGGTGTCGCCAAAATGAATCGGCGCATTTTCGCGCGACGAACTCTTCCCGCTCCCAAATCCTTCCACTGTCCATACCGGCTCGACACTCGATTTCGGCGGCAGCAACTCTTTGACATCGCGCTCCCACTTCGGTTGCAAGTCGTGGCACTCCGGACCGGTGCAGTAGACACCCTCGGCAGCGAATTCCGGCGGCGGCATGGGCGAGTTCTCCGCAAATTCGCGCTCCTTATCCAGCAGTGCTGAAAGTTTGTCGCCTATTTCCTTCTTTCCTTTGGTGTCCAAATACTTTTCGTCCATCAAGAATTTCTCGTACAGTGTGATGGGATCGCGTTTCTCCCAGAATTCGCGTTGCTCTTGCGGCACATACTCCGCAGGATCGTGCTGAGCGTGGCCGCGGCGGCGAAAAGTTTTGGCCTCGATCAAGATAGGACCCTCGCCTGCGCGAGCCCGTTCCACCGCTTCCTTGGCCGTGGCGTATACCGCCGCCGCGTCGTTGCCATCGACGATGTAGCTCGAGATTCCGTAAGCCTTTGCCCGGTCTGCCAGATTTTCCAGCGGCACTTGCCGCCGCACCGGCGTTGAGTACGCCCACAAATTGTTCTCGAGGATCAGCACCAGCGCAGCTTTTTGCGAAGCCGCAAGATTCAGCCCTTCGTGAAACACGCCGGTGGAACTACCGCCATCCCCAATCCACGTCATGGCAACGATTTTCTGTCCCAGGTAGCGCCCCGCCATGGCCACGCCGGTCATTACCGGGATGAGATCGCCGAGCATGGAGATGGGCGAAATAATGTGCAGGTTGTCCAGATCGCCGAAGTGGCTGGTGCCGTCCTTGCCTTTGGTCGGCGAAGTGTATTTCGCCATGTGCTGAGTGAAGATATCCCGCGGTGGCACGCCTTTTACCAGCAGGGCACCGATATTGCGAATCATCGGCGCGATCCAGTCGCGTTTTTCGAGCGCGTACGCCGTGCCAACGGAAATGGCTTCCTGGCCCAGGCTGGAGTACAACCCGCCAACAATTTTATTCTGGCGGAACAGCTTGGTCATGGTCTCTTCGACCTCGCGGTTCAGCCGCATGTAGTAATAGAGGTCCAGGTATTGTTGGCGCGACAGTTTCGTTTTTGCGCGGGTTTCAGTGGCAGGCATGGTCGATGCGTCTCCGAACAGGCATTCGGCCCTCTATCTTAAAGCCAAGGCGCGCCGCGCTCCTAATCGCCCATCAAGACAAAACCTGCGCGGTTTCATCCCTAGCCCGTCCTGTCCGTCGAAACGACGATCACAAAAGAGGGCGCAGCCAAGCCTTCTCCGCTGTGGCAGGCAGCGCCATGAGGAAGAGCCGAATTGTCTCCCGCCGACCTAAAACTCCAGGCGCAATTGAAACGCGATCATGCGCGGCGTGCTATCACCGCCCAAACCCACACCGAGTAACCCGGTCGGCGGCGAGGTGCTGTATGTAATGGCTCCAAATCCAGTCTGAGTAGAGGGCTTGCCCGGAATGCCAGCAAGAACCATGCTCGGAAGCCCGAAATTCGGATGGTTGAAAACATTGAAGAACTGCACGTCGAAACGCATCTTTATCCGTTCGGTCAGCGGGAACCACTTCGTAAGGTAGAAATCGCTCCAGGCAAAATTGGGACCTCGCAAGGCATTGCGGCCCAAGTTCCCGAACTGGCAATTCTTGGAACTATCGCCTCCAAGGCACGCGCCGGTACTCGGGTCCACGCTCGATACGAATGCATTGGGATTAAGCCATTGTACAGTGCCCGGTTGCGTAACTCCGGGAATCGGTTTGTGTTCATAAAGAGCCACACCGGGAACAATGCTCGCGAATTGCGGTCCGCCGCCGTTCACAATGCCATTTCCATTCGCGGAATACGGTGTACTCAAAACAGTAAACGGAATCCCGCTATGCCAAAACACCGTTCCTGACACTTGCCAGCCATTCACCGCGTATCCCAACAGATGATTGCTAGTCTTCAGCGGTAATTGATACAGGTACTGCGCGCTCAGATTGTTCCGAATGTCGTAGTCGCACGGACCGTAATCGCGCTTCAAGTCTCCCGGGAGCGGCGCGAGAATTGCTCCCGCGGAAAACTGCAGGAAACCGCCGTTTGAGACGGTATCCATGCAGCGGCTCCAGGTGTAGTTGATTTGCCCCATCAAACCGTGTCCTATGCGCTTAATTGCCGAAAGTTGCAAGCCGTCATAGTGACTGTTCGCGCCGGTTGAGAATTGTGTGACCGCGCCGAATCGGGGATCGACAGGCTGCTCATAAGGAAATGGCGCGAAGCAACCCGCACATACCGTTTGATAGCCGTTCACCTGCGTCAGATAAGGCTGGTTCACTGCGCGCGTGCCAACATATTGCGCGTGAATGCTTACCGTCGATCCGAACTGATGCTCCAGGCCTAGGCTCCATTCCATGAAATAGGGTGCGTGAAGTTGCCCACTGGGCACGGCGGTTATGGCGACCGCAGGAAGACAAGTGGCAGGGTTTACTTGGTTAGACGCGCAAGAGAGCTGGCCCTGCGCGAATCCGGAACTGAACACTTGATTCGCCGCCACTGCAGCGTCAACCGCGCTGCCAGGAACTCCCGGAGCAATCGCCGAGCCTCCCACGGTCCCCAGAAGTCCCCCTTGGAAAGTCTTCACATTCGGTGGATTAAAGCCAACCACATCGGCAACGCTCCCCGGCAAGATATCGCTGAATAGTCCAAAGCCGGCGCGAAGCAGGGAACTAGGCTCAAATTGCCACGCGATCGCCGTTCGCGGCTGCAGAATCGCCAGAGGCGTGGAAGAGAATACCGTGCCGAGACCAGTCTGTATGGCTGCGCTCAGTGGTTGATTCGGATCATGCGAAATGGAGTCGAAGGAACCACGAAGCCGAGCAGTTTGTCCGTGTGGATTCAGCGGGTTGGAATTGAACGTGTCACGAAGCCCAAAGGTCCACGTCAGTTTGTTGGTCAATTTCCACGTATCCTGCGCGTAAAAATCCAGATTCAGGAAGTTGAATGGTTCGTTTGCGGAGCTGGGAAACGTCTGTGTCGCCGTCGACGCCACGCCATAAATGAATTGCGGCAAGGTGGCGTAGGTCACCGTGGGAACAGCACCTTGGTCAAAGTCGTAATCATTCAGCCGGAGGATCCGTATGTTTGTGCCCAACCGTAGCTCGTGTGCGCCATGGCTCCAAGCCAGGTTGTCGTTGATGAAGAACCGTGAGGCGCGCCTTCCCTGAACCCACGTATTGTCGAGTCCACCCAGCGTACTGAAAGGGGCATTCGCACCGCTGCCTTGTAAGACGATGGGAAATGCCGATAGAGTTTTCTGAAAATCCGCGGGCCCGAATAGGCTCGCGTACCAGGAAAACGCCGGGTTGAAGTAGTTCACCACATTCTGTGAAAAAACATGCGTATATCCCGCGGCAAAGGAATAGAGCGGTTGCGGCGAAACGGCGTTGAACAACGGGTTGATGGGATCGGTGTAGGCAGCCTGCATGCCGGTGTCAGCCTGGAAGCGAACCCAGGTGGTGTTTCTCTCGTTCATGTTGTAGTCGATCCGAACGGTCTGCACCTGCTCGTGATCATCACTCGAATGCGAGACGCTTTGCCGATTGGCGCAGCCGTTTCCATCATTGGGAATCGCCGGAACAATTCCGCCAACATCGAACGGGCATCCGAGCACCGCGAGAGGTGTTCCGCTGGCACTTCTGTAGAGCGAAAACATCTTTTGGTAAAACGGCACCGACTCCGGAGATGGCTGATATACGTTGCCCGTGATGGAATCGGTTCCGCCCACAGGAAGTTGCTGCAAAACATAATTCTGGAACGCCTGCGTCGGAACGGTAGTCGGGGTAACGATTGGCAATGCGATGCGGACCCATTCGCTATCAAAGAAGAAGAACAGCTTGTCTTGGACGATGGGACCGCCCAGGCTGCCGCCGAAGTGGTTCACCGTCGATCGCGGTTTGCGATTTCCTGCCGTGGAATTCGTGAAATAGTCGGCTGCGTTGAACCGCGAACCATTCCACAATTCATACACATTTCCATGAAACTGGTTTGAACCCGACTTGGTTACATAGTTCACCTGCGAAGCTCCGTAGCGTCCCTGGTCCACCGCATAGGAAAGTGTGTTGACCGTAACTTCGGAGATGGAGTTCAATCCCATCACCAGATTCGTCGATAGCCCGCTGTTCAGATTGGTCAGCGGATCATTCGTCTCCAACCCGTCAACGATGTAACCGTTTGAGAGTGCAGGAAGACCATTGAACTCAACGTTCCCGTACCCGTTCGTTCCACCCACAAAATCGTTGCCGCTCCCCGCCGTGTTCACCAGCGCCCCAGCGGCAAACTGCAATGGATAGGTCAAGTCTCCGCCCGGATTCGGAAGATTCTCCAGCGCCGGGGCGCTCAGATTTGTAGAGGTGTTCGCATTTCCGGGGTTGATCAGAAGGCTCTCGCCGCTTACCTCGACGGTCTCTTTGGAATCAGAGACCTTCAACACGAAATTGGCGTTTTGCTTCTGCCCCAGGCCTGAAACCACGTTGTCATTCTTCTGCGGATCGAAACCATCCGCTTCAACCTTGACCGAGTAAGTGCCTGGCTTTAATTGAGGAAAATTGTAGCGGCCCTCGGTGTCAGTCCTGGCGGCGCGCTGCATTCCGCTTTCGCGATTTGTGATTGTAACCAGCGCGCCGGGAATCGCGGCGTCACTCGCATCGGTTACCTGGCCAACGATTGCGCTGGTGGTTTCTCCCTGGGGACGCGCGGGTTGCGCGAAGAAGAAATGCAGCGATGTGGCAAAGAGAAGGGTGGACAGTAGTGCCGAGCGCCGCATAACTGTGGACTCCGCTCCCATCGATTGGGCGGTATGTTAACCATACTTAATGCAATCTATTAATGCAAGTGAATACGACGTCAGGGAAGCGACGTCTTGGCGGGATTCGGCGTCCGCAACCCGCCTCACTGGCAGCCACGCCGAACTGGTCCAGTCCAATTTGCTGGGCGCCGACCCAAAACTGGCTTCCGGAACTGTCCGGAAGCGAACACCCAGTTGTCCGGCACCGGCCACTCTCTCGATTGGTCCGCCCGGATTTTCTTCCTAAGTGCTGTAAGCACACCATTTTCAGTTGCGCCCAGCTTGGTGATGCACTTGCTGCACACATCTTTACCTATCTTTCGTCTAAGCAAGGGAACTATTCCGGCCGGCTCTAAGTATTACTGATAGGAAGGTGCTCCCATGACTGAGCTGTTGCGCGATATTCGCTACGGTTTGCGGTTGCTGTGGAAGAGTCCTGGGTTTACCTCCGTCTCCCTGCTTGCTCTGGCCTTGGGCATCGGCGCCACCACCGCTATTTTCAGTTTGCTGTATTCCGTGCTGCTCGCCCCCCTTCCCTACGCCCACTCCGACCAACTTGTGATGGTTTGGTCGCACCAAAAAGGCGACCGTCTGGAGACTTCGCCCAGCGACTACCTCGACTGGCAAAAACAAACCACCGCTTTTCAGTCGCTGAATGCCTGGACGGGCAGGGGCCTGACCATCTCAACGCCGAATTGGACCGAGGAAGTTCTGGCCTCCCGTGTCGCGCCCGGCTTCTTTGACCTTTTGGCTGGCGAACAGGCCTATCTGGGACGCCATTTCCTGCCCGAAGACACGCAGGTCGGAAACGAGCATGTCGCGATCCTTAACTATAAGTTCTGGCGCGAGAAGTTCGGCAGCGATCCCAACATTGTTGGCCGGAAGCTGCGCATGAGCGGGGAGCTTTACACTGTGATTGGCGTCGCTGCGCCCGGGCCAAACGACAAAGGAGACGCGGAATTAAGTGTGCCGCTGGCCTTCAAACCTGAGGAAATCAACCGCGAAGATCATTATCTACTGGTCATGGGACGCTTGAAACAGGGCGTGACGCTGGAAGCCGCAAATGCTGAGATGGGCGTGATTGCACAGCGACTGGCGCAGGCGAATCCCAAAACCAACGAGGGACTCACCGTTACCGTCGAGCCCCTGAAGAACGACTTTCTTCCCAAAAACACCCGGCTTGGATTGTGGCTGATGATGGGTGCCGTCGCTTTCGTGCTGCTGATCGCTTGCGTCAATATTGCGAATTTGCTGCTCGCGTGGGGAACTGCGCGGCAAAAGGAAATCGCTGTCCGCGTTGCGCAGGGGGCCACCCGCGCGCGCATCTTTCGCCAATTCCTGATTGAGAGCCTCTCGTTGGCGGTGATTGGTGGCGGCCTTGGCGTGCTTCTGGCGGAATTCATCCTGCAGGGCGTGCTGAACTTGATGCCTCGCAACCAGCTCGGCATTCCTTACGAAGCCGACCCCAAACTCAACGTTCCCGTCCTGCTCTTCACTCTGGGAGCCACTCTGTTCAGCGGCATTCTTTTTGGCTGCGCTCCCGCGTGGCACGCCGCACGGCAAAATGTCAGCGACATGCTGAAAGAGGGTGGGCGATCCTCGAAAGGCCTGCGCAGCCATCGCTTGCGTCGCGTGCTGGTGGTTGCCGAATTCGCCCTCGCGTTGATTCTGGTTGGCGGCGCGGGAATGGTTATTCGCAGCTTTTGGAACGTAACCAGGGTGGACCTCGGCATCCGCACCGACCACGTCCTCACGTTCAATGTGCCGCTGCAGAATGAGCGCACCATGAAGGCGGATCAGGTTCGCAGCGTTTACAGACAATTACTGGAGAGGATTGAAGCTGTCCCTGGAGTTTCTCGCGCCGCTTTTGCTCCCGGTTTACCCGCCGCTGGATCCGGACGACTGCACTTCACCATCGTCGGCCAATCCTCGGAAGAAGATGTAAACAAGCAGCCGCTGACGATCTTCATGCCGGTTTCACCGAATTATTACCAGACCTATGGCATTCGCCTGGTCCAAGGCCGCTATCTGAACGCGCGGGATCTTGCCGGCGGCCAGCGCGTGGCCATGGTCAGCGAAGGATTCGTCCACCAGTATTTGCAGGGACTCGATCCGCTCACGCAACGTGTCAAAATTCCGGAATTGATTCCGGGCTCGGACCAGCCGCTTGGCGCGCCCATCGAATGGCAACTTGTCGGCGTCTTTCACGACGTGCAGTACGACAGCCATCCCACCGCCGGCTCCGCCGAGGTTGACGTGCCCTTTGATCAAAGCCCTTGGGCCTACACCACCATAGCGGTGCGCACTTCCGGTCGGCCCACCGCCGTCGCAAACAGCATCGCGGCCGCCGTTCGCTCGGTCAATCCCGACTATCCCATGACGCGCGTTCGCACCATGGAACAAGTGGTCAGCGAGTCGCTCGTGAGCGATCGCTTTGCCCTGGTGATCTTCGGAAGTTTTGCCGGGCTTGCGCTGCTTCTGGCGGCCATCGGCATTTACGGCGTGATGACCTTTTCTGTTGCTCAGCGAAATCACGAAATGGGAATTCGTATCGCCCTCGGTGCCGGCACGCCGCATGTCCTTAAGCAATTGGTCGGTGAAGGCATGACTTCGGCCTTGATCGGCATGGCCGTGGGGCTTCCCGGCGTTTACTTCGTCGGCAAAACACTTCGCAGCCTGCTCTACAATGTTGGCGCCATCGACGTCCGGGCATTCCTCGCCGTGGCCGCTATCCTTCTGGCTTCGGCGCTGCTTGCGTGCTACGCCCCGGCGCGCCGCGCCACCAAAATCGATCCCATGACCGCTCTGCGCCAGGAGTAGAGCGCGTGTTTACATGCCCGTGGCGCTGGATGATTCCCTCTGCCTCTCAGGCCAAATGTGTCGCGTTCTGTTTGTCGCTAACTTTTCTGGCGGCGTTTTCGCAGGCAAGCTACGCTGCCGGTTATCCGGAAAACATTCCGTTAGAGTATGACCAAAAGTTGTCCAGCATGGGTTTTCCGAATCCGCTCCTCAAAGCCACGGTGCACGGTCAAACCGCGTGGTTCATCGTCGATACCGGCGCCAGTGTGCACACCTTTGCGTCATGGCTAGTCAGCGCCAGCCGTCTTAAGACTTTCGATACGAACTCGACGGTGACGGGCTCGACTGGCGTCGAATCGAAGATTACGGTTGTCCGAGACCTCACGCTCCAGTTGGATCGCAGCGGCGATGAAATTCCTCTGCGAGAGGCCATTGTCGTAGACTTTCCAAAAATATTCGCGGAACAACGCATTGGTGGACTCATATCTCCACAACTATTAGCTCCAGCGGGAAAAGCCGCGGTAGTGGACCTTAGTGTGCCGCGTTTAAGTTTTGGCTCTGCTCCAGTTGCTTCCGAACACACGCGCGTGTGTACCAACCGCGATTCGCAATTTATCAATAGACTCTATGCCGCCGAGGTGTCGGTCGAAAATACAAAGGCGCTGGTCCTGGTTGACACCGGAGCGACAAGCACCGTCATCACGGCTTCATCTGCTGCGGCCACGGCGCTTTCCGATCGGACGTTGGGAAGCCGTCAAGTGCAAGGCGTCGGCGGAGAGGTCACATCGACAGTCAAAACCAAGCCTTTGCAAATTCATTTCGCCGACACCAACAAAACCCTGACCCTTTCCGTTGGGGGTTCTGCCCAGTCTTGCGCTCCCGATGGTGTTCTTGCAATGGACGCGCTGCGTGGCTGCCGGCTCATCTTGGGAGAGTCTGCATTTAATTGGTCGTGCCATTGAATTCGCAAGTGGAACCGTTTTCGTCGTCGCAATTTGACGGCGCTGCGTTTCGCGCATAAGCTTCGCACCACCCTGGAGGAGCGATGGAAACTCTTCTGCAAAATCTACGTTACGCATTCAGGACGCTGCGCAACAGCCCCGGTTTTGCCGCGGTCGCGATCCTCACTCTGGCGCTTGGCATCGGCGCCAACACCGCGATCTTTTCCGTGGTTAACGCCGTGCTCCTTCAGCCGCTCTCTTATCCCAATCCCGATCGGTTGGTCGAACTCGAACTCACCTCGCCGCAGGGTAATGGCGACGTCACATCTATCCCGAAGTTCAACGTGTGGCGCGAGCAGACCGACGTCTTCGATTCTGTCGCGGCCTACGACTTTTCCGGCCCGGGCATCAACCTCACCGGAGGCGATCGTCCCGAACTCATCAAAGGCATTCACGTCTCGGCCGACTATTTCCGCGTGTTTGGCGCACCCGTCGCTCTCGGCCGAACCTTCACTCCCGAAGAGGATCGTCCGGGAGGTCCCGCTGTCGTGGTGATCAGCAATGGATTGTGGCGAAATCGGTTTGGCGGTGATCCGGGAGTCCTGAATCGCACCATTGATCTCGGCCAGGAACCATACACGATTATCGGAGTGCTCGGCCCAACTTACACGGGCGATCCCAAGAGCGACATCTGGATGCCGTTGAAGCCTGATCCAAACAGCGTCGACCAGGGGCACTACTTGCGCGCCACGGCCCGTCTGAAGCCAGGCGTCACCCTGGCGCAGGCTCAAGCCGCGATGAAGCACGCCGCGGATGAGTTCAATCGTAGATTCCCTGGCTCGCCCGTCATGGGACCCGGCGCCAGCTTCACCGCGATACCTTTGCGCGACAGCGTGATCGGCGACGTCCGTTTTGGGCTGTTGCTGCTTTTTGGTGCAGTTGGTTTTGTGCTGCTGATTGCCTGCGCTAACGTTGCCAACCTGCTGATGGCCAGAGCAACCATTCGCCGGCGCGAGATTGCCATCCGTTCCGCGCTTGGCGCCGGACGCGCCCGCCTGATGTGGCAATTGCTGACAGAGTCGCTGCTGCTTTCCCTGGCCGGCGGCGTGTTTGGACTCGGCCTCGGTTATGTTGGGGTGCGGGCGCTGCTGGCGATTAATCCCAGCGACATTCCTCGCGTCGGAGAGCAAGGCGCCGCTGTGGCTCTTGACTGGCGCGTGCTCTTGTTTACTCTCGTTGCTGCAATCCTCACCGGAATTTTGTTTGGCTTGCTTCCCGCGCTCAGTACCTCGCGATCAGACATTAACTCTACCTTGCGCGAAAGTGGCGCGAGGTCTGGCACTGGCCTGCGGCACAACAAAGCCCGCGCGGTTCTTGTGATTACGGAAATGGCGCTGGCTTTGGTTCTGCTCGTGGGCGCTGCTTTGCTGATTCGCACTTTCGGCGCGCTTCGCGGCGTGAATCCGGGCTTCGACGCGCGAAACGTCTTGCTCATGGAAATGTCGCTGAACGGTGGGCGATTCGAGAAAGCCGCGGGCGTTGATCAACTGGAACGCGAGGGCCGACGTCGCATCGAAAGCCTGCCGGGAGTGACAGCCGCGGCCATCACCTGTTGCGTTCCGCTCGAAGGCGGCTTCGGGCTTCCTTTCACCATCGAAGGTCGTCCGCTCACCAATGGCCCGTATCATGGCAGCGCCACCTGGTTAACGATGTCACCGCATTACTTCGACGTGTTTCGCATTCCCCTGGTCAGCGGCCGCGTGTTCACCGACCAGGATACCGGCGCCGCAGAGCGCGTTGTCGTCATCAACCAGGCGCTGGCCAAAGAATACTGGCCGAAAGGTGACGCACTCGGCGCGCGCATCTCCATCGGCAAAGGAGTCGGGCCGGAATTTGACGAGCCGCCTCGGCAGATCGTCGGCATCGTCGCGGATGTTCGCGAAGGCGCACTGAGCCGTCCGCCGGACCAGATCATGTATGTTCCGTTCGCTCAGGTGAACGACGGCGTCATCGCTCTGAATAACCGCATCGTTCCCGTAACCTGGGCGGTGCGGACCAAGCTGCAACCGTTCTCCCTAAGCGCCGATGTGCAACGCGAATTGCGCGAGGCCAGCGGCGGATTGCCCGTTGCCCACGTCCGCAGCATGCAGCAAGTCGTTGGCGAGTCCACGGCGCGCAATGATTTCTATATGACGCTGCTCACTATTTTTGCGGGCGTCGCGCTGCTACTAGCGGCGATCGGTGTTTACGGCCTGATGGCTTACTCCGTGCAACAACGCACACAGGAGATTGGGGTGCGCATGGCTTTGGGCGCCAGTCCGCAACAGGTGCGCCGCATGGTGGTGACTCAGGGAATGCAGCTCGCGCTCGTGGGCGTCGTGATCGGTGTTGGTTCGGCGCTCGGGCTGACGCGATTGATGAGCAGCCTGCTCTATGGTGTAAAACCTTGGGATCCCGTCACGATTCTGCTGGTGGCGGTGCTGCTCAGCGGCGTCACCCTGCTGGCAACGTATCTTCCCGCCCGGCGCGCCAGCCGCGTGGATCCCATGGTCGCGCTGCGCTACGAATAGTGAGCAGGGAGCAACCGTGGAATCCCGGAGTTGACGCGTTCGTCTTCGCCGAGTTCAGGCAATGTCGAAGCGATCAAGGTTCATTACTTTGGTCCACGCCGCTACGAAGTCTTTGACAAACTTTTCCTCAGAGTCCGCGCACGCATAGACTTCCGCGAAGGCGCGTAGCTGCGAATGCGAACCGAAAATAAGATCAACACGTGTTCCGGTCCACTTCAGCTCGTTGGTCTTGCGGTCGCGTCCTTCGTACACATCTCCTGAACCATTGGATGCGGTGGAAGGCTGCCACTGCGTGCGCATGTCGAGCAGATTGACGAAGAAGTCGTTCGTCAGCGCCTCCGGTCGCTTGGTCAACACGCCATGCGTGGACTTTCCGGCATTTGCGCCAAGGACCCGCAGGCCTCCGACCAGAACCGTCATCTCTGGCGCCGTCAAATTCAGCAATTCCGCTCGGTCCACCAATAGCTCCTCGGCCGACAAGCGCGGCTTGCCATTGACATAGTTGCGGAAGCCGTCCGCCTTCGGTTCCATCGCGGCAAACGACTCCACGTCGGTGTGTTCTTGCGATGCATCCATGCGTCCCGGCGCCAAGGGAACTTTCACGTTGTGTCCTGCAGCCTTCGCGGCTTTCTCGATCGCCGCGCTACCGCCCAAAACGATCACGTCCGCGAGCGAAACCTTCTTTCCGCCGGTCTGCGAAGCGTTGAATTCTTTCTGGATGCCTTCGAGCTTCTGCAGTACCTTCGCCAATTCCGCCGGTTGGTTGACGGCCCAGTCCTTTTGCGGCGCCAGCCGAATGCGCGCGCCGTTCGCCCCACCCCGCTTATCGGAACCGCGGAACGTTGATGCCGACGCCCATGCCGTGGAGATCAGTTGGGAAACAGACAGACCGGATGCGAGGATTTTCGCTTTCAGTGCGGCAATGTCCTGCTCCCCGATTAATGGATGATTCACCGCGGGAATCGGGTCTTGCCACACCAGCGTTTCCTTGGGAACCAGTGGTCCGAGATAACGCACGATGGGGCCCATGTCGCGGTGCGTCAGCTTAAACCACGCGCGCGCGAACGCATCTGCGAACTGATCAGGATGCTCGTAGAAACGCCGCGAGATCTTTTCGTAAGCAGGGTCGAAGCGCAAAGAAAGGTCGGTCGTCAACATGGAGGGCGCATGCCGCTTGGAGGGGTCGTGCGCATCCGGAATCTTCCCGGCGCCGGCGCCATTCTTTGGTCTCCACTGATTGGCGCCGGCCGGGCTCTTGGTCAGTTCCCATTCGTAGCCGAACAGGTTTGCAAAAAAATTGTTGCTCCACTTGGTCGGTGTCTCGGTCCAGGTAACTTCCAGGCCGCTGGTAATCGTGTCGCAACCCTTACCGGACCCGAATTTGCACTTCCATCCGAGGCCCTGTTCTTCGATAAGCGCCGCTTCGGGCTCCGCGCCTACGTTAGTCGCCTCGCCGGCGCCGTGCGTTTTTCCAAAGGTATGACCACCGGCGATCAACGCGACGGTCTCTTCGTCGTTCATGGCCATGCGGCGGAACGTTTCGCGTATATCCCTGGCGGCAGCGATGGGATCCGGGTTGCCGTTCGGTCCTTCCGGGTTCACGTAGATCAGACCCATTTGCACCGCGCCCAGCGGGTTCTGAAGATCGCGGTCGCCACTGTAGCGCTGGTCACCCAGCCAGGTGCTTTCCGGGCCCCAGTTCACTTCTTCGGGCTCCCACACATCCGCGCGCCCGCCGCCAAAACCGAAAGTCTTGAAGCCCATCGATTCCAGAGCGACGTTGCCGGCCAGAATCATCAGGTCGGCCCAAGAGATCTTGCGGCCGTACTTTTGCTTGATCGGCCAAAGCAACCGTCGCGCTTTGTCCAGATTCACGTTGTCCGGCCAGCTGTTCAACGGCGCGAACCGCTGCTGACCCGCTCCCGCTCCCCCTCGCCCGTCCGCGATGCGGTAGGTGCCGGCGCTGTGCCACGCCATGCGAATGAACAACCCGCCGTAGTGGCCAAAGTCGGCCGGCCACCAATCCTGCGAATCCGTCATCAAGGCATGAAGATCCTTGACCACGGCATTCAGGTCGAGCGTCTTGAACTCCTTGGCATAGTCGAACTCTTCGCCCATCGGATTCGACAACGTGGAGTGCTGGTGCAGAATCCCTACGCCCAACTGGTTCGGCCACCACTCCCGGTTCGTGTGCGCGGAAGCTCCTCCCGTGAACGGGCACTTCGATTCGGTTGGCGTTCCTGCTGCGGTGTTAAGTTCTTTGTCCATGTGTTTACCTTCCTTCGAATTAGTCAAAAGTCTGTCACCAACTGCAAAATTCTGATTGGCTTTTCCATTTCGCGCCGTCTCGGGTGCCTACGATCGGTGACTTGCGCAGCGCTTCGAAACTTAACGGGAAGCGTGCCGTGGAGCGCACTTCGTGCACAGCCCTCGGAAGATCAGTTCGCATTCGCGAACGATTCGCTTACCGAGGGTGTCGGAAGCAGGTTTGGGCACTTTGTACCACTTCATGTCCTCAACATTGCCACAACGATCGCAAATAAAATGGTGATGGCGGACACCTTTGGCATCGAATCGCGCGGAGCGTCCTTCGACGGCAACTTCACGCACCAAGCCAGCCTGCACCAGATCCCGCAGATTGTTATATGTAGTGGCCCGGGAAGAGCGCGGGTCCAGGCGATTCACGGCCCTGTAAATTTCCGCAGCCGTGGGATGCCGGTTGCATTGCATCAGGAAAGCCATCACGGCGTAGCGTTGCGGCGTGCACCGCAAACCGCCGCGTTCCAAGGATTGTCTGATCGCCTCGGCATCCATCATTGATTTAGATTATGTCTAATATGACATTCTGTCAAGATTGGCGCTTTCGATGATCAGTCCGCAGGCTGCACCAATCCCACTCTCTTCGCCAGCGCCCGAAAATCCTCATCGCCATGCAGCCACTTCCACTCCGACTCCATCCACATCCGCACCAGTCTCGGCGAGTGTTCCTCATACGCCTTTTCGAGCCACTCGAGTGTTTTCTTCTTGTCCCTCAGCCGGCCATACGCCATTCCCATTGCGATCGGCGATACATACCCCTTCTTTGCCTCCAGCTCCAGCCTCTGCAATCTCATTTGCTGCAGCCCGGTATTCCCACCCTCCGCGAACGCTTTCTCCATCGCCGCCGCCGAGTCGGGGTCGCCGTCGCGCCGGGCGGAATCCGCCAGCTCTTTGGCAGATTCTTTTTCTTTTCCCTGCGCCAGTAAAACCGCCGCGAGTGTCTCCCTTACATCCGTATTCGTTGGCCGCACTTCCAGTTCCTGGCGCAATTCCGCTTCTGCTTCCGCGTACCTTCCCGCGCTCATCAGGACATATCCCAGCGCCCACGGCCTCGCGAACCGGTCCACCTGTGTGGCTCGCCGCTGTGCCTCCACGGCTTCGTCCATCCGGTTCTCCGCAAACAAGATGTAAGACAGCACGTGATACGCTTCCGACATATTCGGGTTCAGCTCGATTGCCCGGCGCTCTTCCTCTTCCGCTTTTTTCCAGTTCCATTCGTGGAAAAAATAAAACGCCGCCATGGTGTGGTGCGGCTCCGGCACCGTGGAATCCAACACCAACGCTTTCTTCGCGTTCCTCTCCCACTCTGGGATTGCCATCTTCGGGTCCAGCTCCCCGCCCACAGATCCGCCTCCGTAATAATCCGCCAGACCGCTGTACGCCTCGGCGTAGTCAGGCTGCAGCGCAATTGCCTTCTCGAAATAGTCGCGAGCGGCTTCGCCATTTCCGCTCAAAAATGCGTATCTTCCCTTCAGGTAATTTTCATGCGCCTCCGGGTCAATTTGTTTTGCTTTCCTCCCCGTTGACGCCGCGCTCGTCCTCAATTCCGCTGCGCTTCGTTTTTCTCCCGCTGCTCTCCAGGCGAACCCTGCGCCCACAACGAGCGCCAGTGCGATTGCAACGCCCATGGCGGTCCACTTCCACGCCTTGCTCTCGGTTTTCTCTGCTTCGCCCTGCGCCACTTCAGGCGGTGCTTGCACTTCCTGCGGCTCCGCCGGTGTCCTCGCCGCTCCCGCCCCGTTTGTCCCCAACTGCACTTCTCCCATAAACCGGTATCCTCTGCGTGGCACAGTTTCTACCCACTGCGGTTTCTCCTGCTCATCCCCCAATACATCCCGCAGTCGTCTCATTGCCGAGTTCAACCCATGATCGAAATCCACAAATGTGTCGCTCGGCCACAACCTCTTATGCAAATCCTCGCGCAGTACCAGTTCCCCGTGGCGCTCCAAGAGCAGACTTAGGATCTGGAACGGCTGCTCGCCCAACTTGAGTTTTCTTCCATGTTTGCGCAGCTCACCCGAAGTCACGTCCAACGTGAACGCGCCAAACGTGACTCTCTGGCCCAGGTGATTTGAGGGCATATCGACTTCCAAGGGGAAAAAGGCTGTGGCAGTGTAGTGCAGCGGGTTGCCTCGGTCAAGCAACCTGTGAACTGCTTTAGCTCCCGCCAAACATCGCCTAAATGCCTGCCTTTTCTTGCTTTTCTGCGGTTAGTTGGAAATGACCTGTTTGTCACCCGCTTTGTCTTGCTGCATTTGCCGAGTTGTGAGAAAGACAACCCTCCTTGACCTTGGATCTGTGCTTTTCAGGAGGTTTTATGCGTCGCTCGCTGGTTTCCGTAAGATTGCTTGCCCTTGCTTTTCTCTGCCTCAGCTATGCTTCTGTCGTCTGCGCTCAATCTGTGACTGTGTCTGTCTTCGCCTCAGGCTTGACTAGTCCCCGCGGCCTGAAGTTCGGTCCCGACGGACATCTCTACGTCGCTGAAGCCGGCTATCCCTCCGGTTCCCTGACTAAGGCTACCGCCGGTCTAGGGGGAGATTGCTCGGCCGGATTGACCGGTCCGGGCGATTATTACGGAAGCACCACCGGGTCTCGCATTTCCAGGATCGATGCGCATGGCAACGTCACGACATTTGTCGACAATCTGCCATCCAGCGAGGCCAGCGGGCTCGCCAGTGGAGTCGCAGACGTCGCCTTCATCGGTGACACGTTGTACGCCATTTTTGCCGGCGCGGGATGTTCGCACGGCGTGCCTAGCGTTCCCAATGCGGTCATTCGGGTAAATCGTGACCGCAGTTGGACGATTGTCGCCAATCTTGCCGCTTACCAGCAGGCCCATCCCGTTGCGAATCCTACCGACCCGATCACCGGCGACTTTGAGCCCGACGGCACGTGGTACAGCATGATCGCGCTGCGGGGCAGTCTCTACGCTGTCGAACCGAATCACGGTGAACTGGACGAGATCACCACCAAGGGCAAAATCAGCCGGATTATCGACATCTCCGCCTCGCAAGGGCACGTCGTTCCGACTGCCATCGCCGACACCGAGCAGCATCGCGATCACGGCGAGCGGTGCGAGTTCTCGCGCGGCGGTGTCTTTTATGTTGGTAACTTGGGCCAATTCGCTCCCGCCCAACTGAATACCCAGAGCGTTTTCCGCGTTACCGAGAGCGGCAGCTTGCAGGTAGTTGCTACCGGCTTCAGCAAAGTGCTCGGCGTGGCCATCGACGGCCGCGACCGTCTGTATGTGCTCGATTCCTCATACTCGGCGACGGACCCGGGACCCGAGCCATTTACTGGTCGCCTGATTCGCGTATCGCCCAATGGTAAGCAGGAGATCCTGATCGACAGCACCAGCGGTTCTCTGGTCTTTCCGACCGGCATGACCTTCGGCCCCGACGGCAATCTCTACGTCTCCAACTACGGCTTCGGCTTTCCGGAGGGCGCGGGCCAGATCGTCAAGGTCACGCTTCATCACGGTCCAGAAGACTGATCGTTTTCGGAACACTTGCCAAATTAAAACGTAGGTCTTGCGCTGGGCCAGTCAGGTGAGTATTCTTTTGCGCTCATGAGTGACGCCGCCAAGCCTGACATGAACGTCAAGCAAGTCGTTCCGTTCTTCCGCATTTCCGACATGGACCGCTCGATTCACTTTTACGTCGACGGTCTTGGTTTCGTCATAAAGAACAAGTGGGTCGTGAATGAACAATTGCGTTGGTGCTGGCTGGAATTAGGTGGTGCGGCTTTAATGCTGCAGACGTACGTCAGAGACAGCCCTAATGCCCCCGTCGGGAAACTCGGTCAAGGTGTGTCGCTCGCATTTCAGTGTGAAGACGCCGTGAAACTTTACCGTGATTTTATTTCGCGTGGACTCGAGGCGTCCGAGCCGCAAGTCGGCAACTCTCTATGGGTCACATGCCTTTCCGATCCCGACGGCTACCGTCTGGAATTCGCAAGTCCCACGGATGTGCCGGAGGAAACGAAGCTCTCCGAATTGAAAAGCTGAACCGCTGAACAGTTTCGCTCGGAATGACACACCCAGTCACTTTTCTGCACCTTGCAATGCGGCGCGGGTCACACCTAGCTCACACTTCCGTTAGCACAACTTCCTCGCCGGCCACTACCCGATTCCGCCCTTCTCTTTTCGCCTGAAACATTCGTTCGTCGGCCAAGGCGAGCAACTCCGCGGCATCTTCTCCATCCTGCGGGTAGCTGGCCAGCCCGGCGCTGATGGTCATCCGAATCTTCTCTCCGCGTGTCGCCAAGGCGATCGGCGTGTTCGCCACTTGTTCCCTCAAGCGCTCCACTTTCCGCTGCGCTGCTTCCATATCCGTCTCCGGCAGAATGACGACAAACTCTTCTCCGCCGTAACGCCCCGCCGTATCGCTTTGCCGGAAAGATTCGCGCAACATCGAACCGATGGTCCGCAAGACCAGATCCCCCGCCGAATGTCCGTGCGTGTCGTTGAGCGACTTGAAGCGATCCGCATCAATCACCGCAATGCTTAGCTGTTTGCCATAACGGCGCGCGCGGCTCAACTCGATTGCAAAGCGGTCGTCCACATAGCCCCGATTGAACAATCCCGTCAGATGGTCGCTGGTGGCCATCTGCAAAAGTCTTTGGCTGCGGGAAACCAGCGCCAGGCTCAGCGCCGATGCCGTTACCATCATGATCAGCCGCGAGATTTGCGCGGACCAACTGAACAAGCCATAAGGATAAGGCGCGTAAATGGCACTGTTCAGGTCCCAGTGGTGCGCGGCAAAGTAGACAATCGCAAAATATTGCGCGAAGGCCAGCAAGCCGGTAGTGATACACACTCGTTTGTCGTAGCGTAAGCTCGCGCTGCCGATCACCAGGAAGTAGCCCTCGAATACCACCTTGCTGTTCACCGCGGTGTGCGGCTGATTCAGCAGCAGAAAAAGAACTAGCGCGCTGCTGACCAGCGTTACGTCGAACGCGCTGCTGGCAAATCGCAACCAGGATGAATTGTGACCGCGTGAGATCAACAGGTACATCGTCAAAGCCAAACCGAATGTCCCGGAGGTCAGGCTGAGTCCCACCAGGCCTTCCTTTGGGTCGACTGGAAAGAACAGCGTGTTGATCAAAGGGATGAGCAGCAGAACTGCCGCCAGTGACAATCGGATCTTCGCCACCATCAGCTCTCCTGCCACGCCGGCATCGGCAAGCACGGGGTCGGGACGCGACCACAGTGATTCAAAGAAATTTCCGAACTTGAGATTCATTGTAAGTCGCACCACAGGGGCGGATCGGCCTCGCACAGCACTTTCAAGAACGTCGATTGGACAGGAATCGAGATTCAGGATCCGTCGGGCGTAGCGATTAGAATACGGGTACACGCTCACGCGCCCGAGCGAAAATCACTACGCAGGTGTTCAAAAGCTACATCTCAGCAGCTGCCGGCAAACTGCCAGTTTTATCCCGGGTACGTCCCGGGTGCGATCGGCAATGTCGATGCGCCCGCATCAACATGCAAAACACTTCCGGTAACCTGCGAACTTTCGTCGCTCAGCAAATACACAACGGCATAGGCCGTGTCGAGCGGCGTCTGCTGCCTGCCCAACGCCAGCTTCTCGCCTTCTTTCCTCAGCGTCTCTTCCTGCCGGCCTTGCGCTTTGTGCAGCGCCACTTCTCCCTCCGTAAGTACCCAGCCAGGAATCACGTAGTTCACTCGGATGCGATACTCCGCCAGTGCGCCAGCTAGGGTTCGAGTTAGCGATAACAGGCCGCCCTTGGACGCTCCATATGCCACAAGATTCGGCAACGCCTGAATCCCGCAGATCGATCCCATATTCACGATGCTTCCCCCTCCATGTTCTCGCATTGCCGGCACGGCGCTTTTGCAGCAATAGAACGAGCCTCGCAAATTGATTTGCAGCACCTGTTCCCACAACTCCGTGGTCGTCTCTTGCAGCGTCCCTCTGGGAAACCAACCGGCATTGTTCACCAGCCCGTCCACCCTTCCAAAACTTTCCACCGCCTTCTTCACCAGATCCGCGCACTCCTGTTCATTCTTCACGTCCGCTTTGCAGAATTCCGCTTTGCCACCGGTATTTCGGATTTGCGCGGCCGCCTGCTTTCCTTTTTCCTCCTGTACATCTCCTAGCACGACCGCCGCGCCTTCCGACGCGATCAGGCTCGCACATCCGAACCCGATACCCTGCGCTGCTCCTGTAACGATCACAACCTTGCCGCTCAGTCGATTGCTCATTGTTCTGCTCCCGCCTATCCAACCGGCGCACACGACATAAGTTATTGCAGCTTCGCCGCCACGAGGCAAACGAATTCGTCCGCAACACTGCGATCAGCTATCGGGAGATATTTTCTCAGACGTCGAACGGATGTCTGAGGGTCAGCGTGCTTTCGAGCAGCGGCGCGCTACTCGATTCTCAGCGCATGCATTGGTGCAATCGAAGCCGCGCGGTTTGCGGGAATGATTGCCGCAAAAAATGAGCAGATCGCCAGCGCTCCTGCCGCCACCGTCAACGCCAGTGGATCCCACCATGCGACGCCATACAGCTGCGCGGAGATCAATTTCCCCGCGCCCACCGCCAACGGCAATCCGATCAGGAGCCCCAGCAAAACGCGACTGAACGCTCCGCTCAACACCAGTCGTATTACTTTTGTGCGGTCCGCGCCAAGCGCCATGCGAATTCCAATCTCGTTGGTTCGCTGCGCAACGGTATAGGCCGTGACCCCGTACAATCCAACCGCGGCCAGCACCAGCGCCACAATTCCGAACAAACCGGCCAGGCTCGCCACCGCGCGCTCCTGATCGAACGACAAATCCACCTGCTGCTGCATGGTGCGAATACTATTGATCGTCAGGTTGGGATCCACGTCTGCCAACAACCGCGTGATCTGCGGCTCCAACTGACCCGGCGGCAGATTCGTGACCAGCGTTATTCCGCCGATGAAGTGCGAACGCAAGTCGATCATCTTCATCAGGCTGTCTTTGTATTCCACACCCTGCGCCAGCGGCACGTAAAACATCGGCCGCGCCGGCCGATCCAGTCCCCAGCCCGCGAATTTCGCGTCGCGCACAATGCCGACGATTCGATAGGTGCCGGCATTTTCCGGCATGTCGATGCCAAAGTGCTGCTCGATCGGATCTTCGTCACTTTTGAAGAACCGCTTCACAAACGCTTCATTGACGATCGCCACCGGCGCGGTCGTCTCATTGTCCGCCGCCGTGAAGTATCTTCCACGCAGAATCGGCATCCCAAAATTCTGCAAGTAGTTTGCTGACACGCGATCCCACGACGCGCCCGACTCTTCGCCCATCTTTCCCGGCGGATGGCCGGCCACCATGACCAGCTCTCCCCAGTTGTTGGTGAGCGGGTTGTAAAGCGCCATGCCGGCGCCTCGCACGCCCGGCAAGCGGGTGAGTTGATCTTCCAATTGGCGGTATAGCGCCGCCAACTGCGGCAGTGTGTAAGTGGCAGGCGGATTGTTGATGTCCACCACCACGCGGCCCTGCACCTGATAGCCGAAGTCCTGATGTTCCAACTTGTTCAGGCTTCGTGCCAGCATCGTCGAACCCGCCACCAGCACAACAGATAAGGTAGCTTGCACCACCAGCAGTGCTTTGCGCGCGAACGAAGAACGATCTTTGGTGCCTCGGCCCGACCCGCGTAGCGCTTCCGCCGGATTGGTGCGAGTGGCGAGCCACGCAGGCGCCGCTCCGAAGATGATTCCCGTCAGCAGCGCCAATGCGAACGCAAACAGTAATACCGTCAGCGATGGTGCGGCGCTGATCGGCAGGAAATGCGCGCTGTGGAAGGCAAGTGTCAGCAGCAACCGCGCCGCTCCGATCGCCACCACCAGGCCGACGATGCAGCCGCCAATCGCGAGCAAAATGCTCTCCGTCAACGCCTGAGCAACGATTTGGCCGGACGTGGCTCCTACCGCCATCCGCACCGCCGTTTGCCCACGACGCGCAACGCCGCGAGCCAGCAGCAAGTTCGCTACATTCGAACAAGCAATCAGCAGCACCAAGCCGCACACCGACAACAGAATTTGCAGGCTTCGCCCGTACTCTTGTTTCATCACCGCCACGCCCGCTCCGGCCGGCACAACCGCCAGGTTTTGCTTCGGCAGCAATTTGACGATGTCCGCCATCCAGTTGGCCGGGTATCCCGAATCGTTCTGCATCCATTGCCGCAGAATTCCCGTCAACCGCGGAGCCATGCCCTCCGTCGTAGCTCCCGGCCGCAGCCGCCCGATCACGCGCAGCCACGCGGTAATCGACTGGTGCAGCAAACTGCCTTCCGCGTCGATCATCGGTTCCTGCTGCACTGGCACCCAGATATCGGGCGGGTCGCTCTCCAGCGTTTCGCCGAAGAATCCCGCTGGCGCCACGCCAATCACCGTCAGCGGATGTCCCTCCACAATGAAAGTCGAACCCACTACCGATGGGTCGCCGCCATACGCGGTCTGCCACACACGATGGCTCAGCACTGCGACCGGTGGCGCTCCGGCCCTGTCGTCATCCAGTGTAAATACTCGGCCGCCAAAAGCCTGCACACCCAGCGTCGAGAAATACGTGCCAGTGACATATTCCGAGCGCAGTGGCCTGGCAATCTTTTCCGCCCCCTGTCGCCGCACGCTCATCTGTCCGCGTCCCGCCTGGAACGCGGTCACGTCCTCGAATTCCGGCATCTGGGTCTTCAGCCGCTCATACAGCGGGTACGAAACCATGCCCCATTGGTCCTGCGGGCCTCCCTCGACGCAGCAATCGTCGCCTTCGCCAACGCGGTACAACGTGCTGGGATCGGTGACGGGCAAGGAACGCAGCATCACCGCGTGGATTAATGTAAAGATCGCCGTAGTCCCGCCGATGCCCAAAGCCAGCGTTAGTATCGCTGCGGCGGTAAAAACGGGCGACATCCGGAACTGTCGCAGCGCATAGCGAAGATTGCCCAGCAGGTTTCGCATGGGAACACACCTCTTTAATAACTTACGAGCCGCAGTCGCCATAGGTTCCCGAAAGTACGAGGTCCTTAGACAGAATGCGGAGGCCAGACGCGGTGGGGTACACCCATCCGCTCAATAGACGATGTTGAAGTGTCGTTGGTCACTAAGTTGCCGCTACTGCGGCAAGTCCCTTGGCTCGTGCTGCTTAGAACTCCCGAGGCCGCTTCGCCCGCTGTCCGCCAAACGCGTGAATCGTCCTCGTCCCGGCCAGCACCTCGCCGCTATGCAGCACCCCTCGCGGGATGAAGTATTCTTCACCGGCCCTCAGCAGAATCCGCGTTCCGTCGATGATCAAGGTGTACTGGCCTTGCACGACAATCATGTATTCGTCGTATTCGTGGGAATGCGCTGCGGACACCGCCGTTTCACGGCAAGTCCAAAACGCCATTTGGCTTTCATCGACTCCGTCGAAGACGTAACCTTCCACGCCGGGAGTCGCTTGATTTGACTTCGCGATCCTGTTTACCGCACGTTTCATGAACTCGGGGAAATCGTCCATGCTTACGGAGCATTGTCCCACTCGGTCGCCGCCGCCGCTACTCCAGTGTTGCGAACAGGAGGTGCTTCCAGCGCACATTGTCGATCGCCCAAATGATTTTCGCTTTGTGGCCGCCTTCGATACTCTGCGCCCAAACTTCCCGGTTGCGTTCATCCCCCGCCACGTTCAAGCGGTCAACCACGGTCATCCCGCGCGTCAATTCGCTCTGCGTTTCCACTTCCACGAAGTGCGCTGATTCCGATGTCGCGATCGACGCATCGATCGCCACCGCCATCGCCACTGGATCCGGCAGGCTTATTCCATGTTCCCCGGTCTGCTTCAGGATCGCCTGTTGCGCCGTGCTGTTGCATTCAATCGCAAACTCCGCCACTGGTGTCCCCAGATCCAGAACTTCTTGGATGTCCGAGATATTCAGCAGCGCATCCCCTCGGCACAAGTGCCAGCCAACCAGTTCAATCGGCAAGCCGCTTCGCATCACGATTCGCGCCGCTTCCGGATCGCACCAAATGTTGTATTCGGCAGCGGGCGTTACGTTGCCCTCGCAGCAGGGCGCGCCTCCCATCACCACGCAGCGGCTCACTCTTGCGGCGATCCCCGGCTTCTTTTGCAACGCCAGAGCGATATTCGTAAGCGGCCCCAGTGTCACCATCACTAGTCCGGGATGCGATTCAATTGTCTCGATGATAGCGTCGATAGCGTCTTGTTTTTCTACCGTGCGTTTCGGTGGAGCATAGCCGTGATCGCCCAGTCCATCGCGCCCATGGAACCACTCTGCTCCCATATGTGCGCGCTTCAATGGTTTCTCTGCGCCCATGAACACCGGCACGCGCGAATCGCATAGCTCCGCGGTATAAAGCGCGTTGCGGCTCGCTTGATGCACATCCACGTTTCCCGCGACGGTCGTTATCGCCAGAACTTCAACTTGCGGCGATCGCAGCGCCATAATCAGCGCAACGGCGTCGTCGGAGGCCGTATCCGTATCGATTAGAAATGGCACTTTCACGCGCCGTAGCATAGCAAATCCCGCTTGGAGCCGACTATGTATGATGGTTCAATGGAATTGCATGCTGGTGCCGCCAGAAGTACAGTATTTATCGGCCTGCATGCTCAAACGAAAATTCCGGCTTGGCTGCGCAGTTGCTCCCCACCCTCGCTGACCGAGCGCAAACCTCCGGATACAGTCGTTCTGTAATTGTTCGTTGCACCGTTGCTTCGATGCAACGGCACGAGCAGGACTATTTGCCGGCTCCGTTGAGGATCGGAGGTTATGCTGATGTTTCTGGATTTCTATCACCTGCGCGAGCAGCCCTTCGGCGTCACGCCCGATCCTGCCTATCTCTATCCCAGCCGCACACACTGCGCGGCGCTCGACTCTCTCACCGAAGCAATCCAGGGCGACCATGGGTTTCTGGCACTTGTCGCGGAACCCGGCTTGGGCAAAACCACTCTTCTCTACCAGGTTCTTGAGGGACTTCGCGACACCGCACGCGCCGCCTTCCTCTTCCAGACGCAATGCAACTCTCGCGAATTTTTCGAGTACCTTCTCACCGATTTAGGCGTCGACACATCCGGCATGGGGCTCGTCGCCATGCATGCCAAGTTGAATGAAATGCTGTTCGCGGAAATGTTGGCGGGCCGGCGATTCGTCCTGATCGTCGATGAAGCGCAAAATCTCGACGACTCCGTGCTGGAAACCATTCGCCTGCTTTCCAACTTCGAGACCACCAACTCCAAGCTGTTGCAAATCGTTCTGGCGGGACAGCCGCAGCTCGCGGATAAACTTGCCCAGCCGCATCTGGCGCAACTGCTGCAGCGCATCACGCTCGTGAAATATCTGGAACCTTTGTCGCCCGAAGAAACCGCGGGTTACATCAGCCACCGTCTGAAAGTGGCGGGCCACGGCGGCGATCCGCTATTCGATGCGGAAGCCGTCGCGCTCATCGCCTCGGAAAGCCGGGGCATTCCCCGCATCATCAACAAGCTTTGCTTCCGCTCTTTGTTGGAGGGATACGCCAGGGGCTGCCCCACGATTTCTGCGGAAATCGTGGAAAAAGCCCAGCGTAATCTGAATTTCGCGCCCACCGCTAACTCTGCAATGGCGCCCACAACCACACCGGTCGGGACTCCCATCGCACCACCCGTCCCCGCTTTGCTGCCCGCGCCCGTTGTAAGCGTCGACTCGAAAGCCGTCAGCGCCGCCGCGGGTTCGGCTACGCCTGGGCTCACCTACAGTAAGTCTCGCGCGCAATTTGGCTTGCCGGCCTGGGCTCTTTGGGTTTGCGCGCTCCTCGCCATTCTGCTGTCCGCTGGACTTGCACTCCCACACAACACGCTGCGAGAAATGAAACAGTGGGTGCGTAATCAAGTAGCAGCAACAAAAAGCCTCGCGCAACGCGAACGAGTCAATGACGGCCGCCAAGCTCAGGGCGCTTTGCAATCGGCGGACAATCGCTATCCTGTGGAATCAAGTTCCGGCATGCACGGAGTGCCTAACGTAACCGCCATCCAGGCCTCCAATTCGCAGACCGACGCTCACATCGTCGTCCTGCTCGACAATCCCGTGCAATTCGACTCCGCTCGCATCGCTTCCCCTGACCGCATCTATTTCGATCTCCACAAAGCTCAGCTACGCCCGTCCGTGGGCCTGAAAACTGTTCCCGATTCCATTGGCCTGCTGAAAGGTGTGCGCGCCTCGCAATACAGCGACGAGGTCGTTCGTCTGGTTCTCGATGCCGATGGCGCCAAAGAATATTCCGCGCAGTTGATGCCCGACCCTTATCGCCTGGTGATCGACGTCCATTCCCAAATCTCCGCTGCTGCAACTCAAAACGCGCCGCCTGTTTCGTCCTCTCTGCCATCCGCCGCTCACGATCCGCAACCCTTCCTCTCCCGCGAGCTGGGCTTGAAGATTAGCCGCATCGCCATCGACCCAGGACACGGCGGATACGACACCGGTACCAAGGGTCCACAAGGCCTGCTCGAAAAGGATCTTTGCCTCGATGTCGCGCTGCGCCTCGGCCAGCTCATCGAAGAAAATATTGCCGGTGCCGAAGTGATTTACACCCGCAAAGACGACCGCCACGTTTCGCTGGAAGATCGCACGTCCATCGCCAACGCCGCCAACGCCGACCTCTTTATCTCGATTCACGCCAATTCCAGCGATTTCCGCGAAGCCCGCGGCGTCGAAACCTACTACTTGAGCCTGACCACTTCCCCGCAATCCAGGGAACTGGCCACGCGCGAAAATGCGTCCGCGCAGTCTTCACTCCACGACCTGTCCGATTTGGTCGCAAAAATTACCCGCAACGAGAAAATCGCGGAATCGAAGTTGCTCGCCGTGGATATCCAGAACACCCTCTCGCAGAGGCTTCAGCTTGTCAGCGGGCGAGAGACAAATCGCGGCGTGAAGCAAGCGCCCTTTGTCGTTTTGACCGGGGCTAACATGCCTGCGGTGCTTTCAGAGATTTCTTTCGTCAGCAACGCCAGCGACGAAAGCTTGCTGCTCGAGAGCGCCCAACGCCAGCGCGTCGCGGAAGGTTTGTACCGCGGCGTTGCCGCTTATCTCAGTGGTTTGCAAGGCGCGCCTCACGCAAGGCAGAAGCTCGTCACCGAAAACAGTTCCGCCCCATCTTCCGGCCTCGCATCCTCACCATCTGCCGCTGGCCACAGCCCTCGCTAGCTCACACCGTGTTTGTAGGGGCACGATACATCGTGCCCTTTCCGAACGAAGTCTGCGAAGTGAGGAATCGCTCTTCGATTTTCACCAAAGAAGAGCCGCCCATCCTATCGGCGCAGCCTCAGTTCTCAACCAAATGGATTCTCGTCCGCACGTCGGCCGCATCCTCAAGTCTTCGTGGCACTCCCGTTTAAGTCCGCGCAATGTAATTCTGAAACTGCTCGAAGCAACCTATCCAACCGTGCATGTGCCTTTCCCGCGATTCCGCACTCGGGAATTGTCCGTGGGTCAGCAGAATTTCCGTCTCGTTACCCAGATCGTGAAATTCCAGGCTGACCACCGATTCCTGCCCAGGAGGATCCGTCGCCCATCGCCATGTGAACACCAATTTCTCAGGTGGCTTCACTTGCTGGTACGTTCCGCTCAACTTGTGTACGTCGCCGCCCTTGTGGTGCATCTCCAAGCTGTATTTCCCGCCCACCTTTAAATCCAGTTGCGAAACGATGGTGGTGTGGTCGTTGGTGGGATGAAACCACAGCGCGAATTGCTTGGCGTCGGTCCACGCGCGGAACACTCTCTCTCGCGGCGCGGCGAAAGTGCGTCTTAACTCGAGCGAGTTTTGCGGTTGCGATTGCGTTGTTGCCATTGTTTGTCCTCCCTATTTTCCTCTTGGCTCAGAAAACGTTCGAGTGCGTCGAAAGTCCCTTCCCAGAAAGTCCGGTATTGCGACAGCCACTGCTCTGCTTCTTTTAATGGATGGGCGGCAAGTTGGCACCGGCGCGTGCGTCCGATCTTTTTCTGTGAAACCAGACCGGCTTCTTCCAGCACCCGCACATGTTTCATCACCGCGGGCAGCGACATGCGGTGCGGTTTCGCCAGTTCCGTAATGGAAGCCTGGCCGAGCATCAGGCTGGCCAGAATCGCGCGGCGCGTGGGATCGGCCAGCGCGCCAAAAGTAGAATCGAGAGCGTCGGAATACTTAACCATACGGTTTACTATCCGCTCGCGCTCCTCCCTTGTCAACCAAAATCTCACCGCCACAACTCCAGCGGAAAGACACAATTGTCATCCCGAGCGAAGCGAGGGATCTGCTTTTCGCAACACGCCGAGGAAAACCGTGTTGTTGCTCCTATTTCTCCTCTTGCTCTTTCTGTTCCGTCGCGCGTTCCACTACCAAGCTGGCCTTGCCGATCCGCACCGGAGACAGTGCTTTTGGACGGGTGGGTTTGCCTTCGACAACCACACCTGTCGGAACGAACGTAACCGACAAGCGTTCGCCATTTTCCTTCAGCGCTGCTTTCAACGCGCGATTCAGTGGAAACAAGAATTGCGCCGCTTTGAACTCGTGATGTGCTTCGCTTCGGATGCCGGAGCCAAACAACGACACAGTGCCAACAAAAAACGGTCTCTTGGCATCCGGAGCAGTGCCGGAAGGCAAGCCGAAGTAAACTTCCCAGATAATGCCGGGTGCCTTCTCGGCCTCCACGTCGTCCAGCTCAAGAAACACCGTCTCTTTGCTGTTCTCAGCAAACGAGCTCAGGCGTTCGCGGATTTCTTTTAGTTCGATCGGGAACGAAGTCGTCTCGGAATTCAGCTCCACGGGAGGGATTGGCAGCCGAAACAACACTTCGCGAGTGTAAAACCAGATGGGGAATCGGCGAAAGCAATACTCGTTCACTTCGGCAGGCTCGCATTCGTATACATAGTTCAGCTGCAGTGCCGCGCGCAGAATTTCGCAAGCGCTCATCTTCACCTGATGGCCGTGTTCGTCGAAGAAAACATAAGTTTTGCTCTTCCACGCCGCGTCCAGAAGCGGGTCCGTGCGTCCTCCCCCTTGCGCCAGCCACAGATTCCAGAGCCGGTCGACGTTGGAGTGGTGCAAATAGAAAATTGGATCTTGCGCCGCGGTCGGCACCGAACCCATCCACCCGCCAACCAGCACGTGTACGCTTCCATGTGGCTGCTGAACAATGTTGTTCGCCGTCAGGAAATTCGTGCTTGTAAACGTAGAGCTTAGATCCACAGCCCCTGGCGGCAGCGAAGCAGCGCCGCTGTTCATCGAGGGATCCCGATTCACGGTGTAAAGCTCGCTCGTCGTGTCTCGAAATGGCGCGGGAAGTTGCAGTTCGGTGCCCGGCGCCCAATTCCAGTACGGCAGCGCCCAGCAGGGCTCTCCGGAAAATTTGCGAATGATACGCTCAAACCAATACAGGTACATGCGATGCCACGACCAGAAGAAATCTGTTTGATGCTCGCAATTATCCCAGGAAGTTAGCAGCGGCCCCGGCAGCGTGGTCCAGTGGATGGCCCCCTGATACGCCCAGCTCAGGGGATTGTTGTTCGGCAGCGCCTGCATCGCCTTGATGGCTTTGCGGTACGCCACCAGCACCGGATCGTCGGCGTTCATGTTGCCTACATCGCGACGAACCAGCGGTGTGGCGGCGAGCGTCGATGTCAACGGAAACACGGATTCCCCTACCAGCGTAGCTGCGGCTGCCGTTCCCGCGGTGGCAAGAAACTGGCGTCTGGGCAATTTCCAATTCATGGCATCCCTCCTGAGCAGAAGAGTGACCGGCGAGTCCGACCGAGGTATGTGAGGTAGTGACCGGGAGAGGTGAATCGTTTCAAACTTTTTCGATGGTGCCCGCTTCAGTTGCAGGTAACGCCGATGCTTCCGACCGAGTCAGTTGCGCCAGCAACTCTTCACGGGACGCGAATCGCGGCGACAGAGAAAACAGTTCGGCCATGTGGTTTATGAGGTGGGGTTTAACTTCGGAGAGCGACACCTTGCACGACAGCAGCTTTTCCAGCGAGGTCGCTTTGCGGTCGGAAATGCCGCACGGAACAATCAGGTCGAAGTAGCGAAGATCAGTCGCCACATTGTAGGCAAACCCGTGCGAAGTTACCCAGCGGCTGATGTGGACTCCGATGGCTGCAAGTTTTTCTTCGCTGGCGGCGTCTTTGCTCTCAACTGTGACCCAGATGCCCGTCTTGCCGGGAATGCGAAACGCCGTCACGCCGAAATCAGCGCTGGCGCGGATCATCACTTCTTCCAGCGTACGCACGTACCAGTGCACATCGGTTTTAATATTCGCCAGATTCAGTATCGGGTACCCGACGATTTGCCCGGGTCCGTGATAGGTAATGTCGCCGCCGCGGTTGCTTGTGTGAAACTCCACGCCCTTCTGACGTAGCACATGCTCGGAAGCCAGCAGGTTCTCGCGCTTCCCGTTGCGTCCCAATGTAATGGCGTGCGGATGTTCGCACAGCAGCAGCACATCCTCAATCGCACCGGCCTTGCGCGCCGCTACGACCCGTTCTTGCAGAGCATATCCATCGGTGTAGGAAATCAGTCCAAGGTCGACGATGAGGCAAGCATTCATGAGGGGAAATGAGTTTTAAGTTGTAAGTTTTCAGTTCTAAGTAAACCAACGCTAGCCTCGCCTTCGCTTTACTTAGAACTTACCACTGAGAACTGAACACTTTTCTCACACATTAATCTGCAATCCGCGCACCGACGCAAACGCGTCGCCCAATCCCTCCCACACCGTGGGATGCGCGTGCATCATGTGCATCATGTCGTCGATGGTGCCTTCGAGCTGCAACACCGTGGTCGCTTCCGACAATATTTCCGTAGCGAACGGCCCGATGATGTGGATCCCCAGCACTTCGCCATACGTTTCGTCGCTCACCACTTTGATGAATCCGCCATGATTCCCCAGGATGGTGGCTTTGCTGTTGCCCACAAACGGAAATTTCCCGGTCTTCACCTTGTACCCGGCGTCGCGCGCCTGCTTTTCCGTCAGCCCGATCGACCCGATTTGCGGTTCGCAATACGTCGCGTTGGGGACTCGTGTCTTCAGGATCGGCTGCGTCGGTTTCCCCGCAATGTGCGTCACTGCTACGATTCCTTCCATCATCGCTGCGTGTGCCAGTTGCGGTAGGCCCGCCACGATATCGCCTACGGCATACAGCCCCGGCTCGGCCGTCTCCATGTATTGATTCACCTGAACGAACCCGCGCTCCAGCTTGGCTTTCGATTTTTCCAGCCCGCAATTGTCCGTCATGGGTTTGCGTCCCACCGCCAGCAGCAGTTTTTCTCCCTGCAGCGTCTGTGCCTTCCCATCCTTATCCTTGAACGAAACCGTCACGCCCTTCGCGTCTTTCTTCACACTCTCCACGCTGCACCCGGTCAGGACGTTGATGCCCTTTTTCTTATACGTCTTCTCCAGCTCCGCGGAAATTTCTTCATCTTCCACCGGCACCACGCGCGGCAACGCCTCCAGAATCGTCACCTGTGTCCCAAACGAATTGTAGATCGACGCAAATTCCACGCCCACTGCGCCGGCCCCAATCACGATCAGCGTCTTCGGTATTTCCGGCAGCTCAATGATCGATCGGTTAGTCAGAATCTGTTTATGGTCTGGCTCGATTCCCGGAAGCGATTTCGCTTCCGATCCGCTGACCATCAGGATCGCGCCAGCCTCAATGATCGAGCGCTTGCCGTCTTTCTCCACAGCTACGCGTCCCGGGCCGTCGTATTTTCCCCAACCCTGCACCCATTCCACCTTGTTTTTCTTGAAGAGGAACTCGATGCCCTTGGCGTGCTTGGTTACGATCTTGCTCTTGCGTGCCAGGATGTTGGCCCAGTTGATTTTCAGCCCCGTTACCTCGAAGCCCAGCTCCGCTCCATTTTTGAAGTGATCGTAAACATCGGCGTGGTGCAGCAAAACCTTGGTGGGGATGCACCCCACGTGCAGGCAGGTGCCGCCCAAAAACGGGTCCTTCTCCACCACCACCGTTTTCAGCCCCAATTCCCCTGCGCGGATTGCGGCCACGTATCCACCGGGACCGCTGCCAATGATTGCTACGTCATATTTTGCCACGCGTACTCTCCCTTTCCCTCGTGCCGACGCCAAACTCCGCTTGAAGATCCCAGGCCGGACACCGCCGGACCATTGGAACGCACAACCCATGGCGGGTATTGAACGACGGGATGCCGGGCACAGAAACTCGATGCAATACAGAAGTAGCAGCCCACCCAGCAAACAGAAATTGTAGCAGCGGCCAGTCCAAGCAAGCAACGAGCGCTGCTCCTCTCTCCTTCGTCATCCGGTTGCAAGGTTGTCCAGTACTGCTATCCCCGCCACCCCTTCGACGGCGAGCAAACAATGTTGAGTAACGCGCGTTCCAAAACGGTGCCTCTTCTCGGCTCCTCTCCCGATTTCCCAAATCGGAACAATCGCCCTCACTTTTTTTACTCTCTATTAATGTTACTATTGCATTACTCATTTTGTTTCGATATAACACAGTCCTCCGACGTCTCCTGCATAAACACTACTGCTAGCGACGCCCTAATTAACCTGGAGGTTCCTGTGATGAAACAAACCAGCGAACATTGGCACTGCGCCAATCCCGGCTGTGGCTGGTCCGCCGTCCTCGTTACTCTCAACGAGGCGGAGGCTGCGGCTCCGATCTGTGTTTGTGGTAGCCCTTTGCAAAAATCTCAGAATCAGCCGGTGTTTTCCTATCTGGATTTTCTGCGTGGCGGAGACCTTCCGGAAACTGAAGATCATCGAGACATGGACTAGGTGCAGCGATGCTAACTGACGTTCCAGCGGGTGAAAGCCCCGCCGGTGGAGCTTGCTCAGTTGCCACCGTAGTTATACCCGGCGGCGAGAAGGGTGACCAACTCGTCGAAAGCCCGGGAGTAAAAGCCTCAGACGGCTGGGCTAAATACCCGGTCGGATCCGCCAAGGAGGCAAGCAACTCGACAGGCCGTAGCGAATAGCGAACCGGTGAAGCCGCGAAAATTCGTCCCATCGGAAGCGGATGATGGGGAAACTCGGGAGTGCCGAACCGTTCTAGTTCCGGTGAAGGCCAGCATCGTTGGCGAAGGAACTGAGCACAAGCAGCCAACGGACTCCCCGCGGTCGTAGAGGGCGGCATGTCGAGAAGGAACGCGCAGTGAAAGCACGGAACCACTCGTGGGTCGCCTAGGCGCACCAGCACAGCGAAGGCATCCCCTATAAACCGCAATGCGGCGAAATGGGAATGTGCCTGTGAGTGGGACGGATGAGGTCGAGTAAGCGTTGATGGACTGGGACAACAAAACCCAGACCGGAGCGAGGACCTCTGGGGTAGAGGAGATAACTCCTCGAATGGCAGTGCGCTACCGAACTCACTGTTCCGACACAGTGCGGAATGCAAAGTGGGGCAGCGGAGTGCACGAAGGGCGGACGCAAACCTACGTGAAGCACAGGGCACGCCTGGTGCTGGCTTAACCTGGGTGACACGAGGGAAGGCGCTACCTGAAAGGCCAACCTTCCAGCCGTACTGGGGAAAACTCGCCGTACGGAAGCGCGACCAGGAAAAGCAGGTGTGTTCAGTGGGAGATAGACCCACCAAGGCAAAAGTCAGAAGCCTCGTAGCTTGGATAGCGGGGAGGAGAGAAACCGAATTTCCGAAGCCTATCGACAAAGCCATCTTTCAGGATGGTGAGCAAGTCATCGGGCCGTAACGAAAGTGCACGCAGATTTGGCCTCGAGAGGCGGTAGCTCCAGTGGTCGAGCTCACTTCCGTAGAGCGAAGACAGCAGGGACCGTCGCAGACTGACTGACGCGGCGATTCACTCTGGCGGGGTTAAAGCGACAGCACGATGACAAGGATACGCTAAGCAACTGGAGAGACCCTCCTCGTCCCGACGTGAAAGCGGCGGAGCAAGGAAGCCATATAACCGGTAACACCGGGAAAGTGGTGGAAGACGAGAGGGAGTAGGAGGGGTTCATCGTATCGATGAAGCGGAGTAATGCCCGTGGAGAGAGGGAACCCTGCTGTTTGCAATGGCTCAAACAAAACGGGAGGCAAGGGTGATATGACAAAGACACCCGGCAGTTTGCAGGACCTGAGTAAGAGCCTATACGACAAGGCGAAGGCCGAACCAACCAAGCGTTTCTGGGGACTGTACGTCCATGTCTGCAGAATGGAAACCCTTCAGGAAGCCTATGAGATGACGAAGAAGAACGACGGGGCACCGGGAATCGACGGGGTCACGTTCGAGGTCATCGAAGAGAGCGGAGCGGAGAGTTTTCTGCAACAGATCAGGGACGAACTGATCACCGGCACGTATCGACCCATGCGAGTACGGAAGAAGGAAATACCGAAAGACGGGGGAAAAGTAAGAATTCTCTCGATTCCGGCCATCCGTGATCGTGTGGTCCAAGGGGCACTCAAGCTCATACTGGAACCGATCTTCGAAGCGGACTTCCAAGCAGGATCGTACGGATACCGACCGAAACGAACGGCACATGAAGCGATCAACCGAGTAGCACAGGCCATCGTTGAAGAGAAGACCAAAATCATCGATCTGGATTTGCGAGCCTACTTTGATAATGTGCAGCACTATCTGCTGTTAGAGAAGGTGGCGAAGCGAGTGCAGGATGATGCGGTGATGAGGCTGCTCAAGATGATCCTGAAAGCGACAGGGAAGAAAGGGGTTCCACAAGGCGGTGTGATTTCGCCGTTGATCAGCAATCTCTATCTGAACGAGGTAGACAAGATGCTGGAAAAGGCGATCGAGACCACACGCTATCAACACTACACGGCCGTCCAATATGCAAGGTTTGCGGATGACCTGGTGGTGTTGGTGGATTCCCATGCGCGGCATAGCTGGATCGCAGCGGCGTTGAAGAAACGACTGCGGGAAGAATTCGAGAAACTCAGGGTGGAGATAAACGAGGAGAAAAGCCGAATGGTGGAGCTCAGGAAGAAGGAAAGTTTCGGATTCCTGGGATTCGAGTTTCGACGTGTCCGGAGTTTAAAGGGACGCTGGCGACCCCAGTACACGCCCAAGCTGAAAAAGCGAACAGCGCTACTGGAGAAGCTGCGGGAGATCTTCCGGCGAAACGAGAGCCAGCCAGTAGAGCGGGTGATCGAACGGATCAAGCCGATCTTACAGGGATGGGTAAACTACTTTAGGGTAGGACACTCAGCTCGGTGCTTCGCGATGATCAAAGACTGGGTGGAAAAGAAAATTCGGAGACATCTGATGCGTGCGCGGAAGTGTAAGGGGTTCGGCTGGAAGCGATGGAGTAAGGAGTGGCTCCACGACGTGCTCGGGCTATTCAATGGCTATCGAACACGGTACTACGAGCCACAACGGAAAGTCGCTCCAGCACGATAGGTCACATAAACCTTGACAGGAAGCAAGCAGGAAAGCCGAGTGCTCGAAATGGGCATGCTCGGTTTGACGTGGCGGGGGCTGAAAACCAGCTTACGATTCGATTAGTGAGGCACTCCCAGAGGAAACGGGGAGCAACGGATAGATCGAATCTACGGAGCTTGGCGTCAGTCCTCGACCCTACTGATAGGGGAGGTGGTGGAAACGTCGGCATCATTCGAAGCCCGCTTCCGCGCCACCACCTTACCCGACCGTGTATGCGAACAATCAGAATGCCAGCCCGGCATGAGGTCCCGTTGGTGGTACGCGCAAGCGTGCCGCGAACGTTTCTTGGACTCAGTGTCTTCACAGAAACCGCGCTGCTTTTATGTGGAGGCTACCTGTTGCTCAAAGCCTTGTGGTGGCCGCTGGAAACCGGAGAAACTGCGGTTATCGTTTCAGGCCTGCTGTTAACCACCGCTACCTTTCTGTTCTTATACATGGTTCGCTCGGGAGTCAGTCTGGCGCTGGCTGAAACCGACGAGCCGGAAACTCGGGACGAGCCGCCAAAACTTCAGAAGCCGGTGACTACCTACAGCGTGGCTGTCGAACCTCCAAAAAAAGCGGCTCACGCGGCTGCTGGTCGTTAGCTTCGCGGCAATGCTGGAAGGTAGCGTTGCTCTAAAACCTGCCGGTGATGACGGTCATGCCCCGCGATCACGAACGCCAGTGCGGTCGCCGATATTTCCCGCTGATTGGCAACTCCGCGACGAACCCACGCCGAATCATCCATCGACGACACCAGCGTGATCGTGGCCCGCCTCACCGCGGTAAATTCGTCCAGCAGATCGCTGCGTTTTCGCGCTGAAGAATTCGCCGCGCGCGCGTAATCATCCTGCTCGAATCCCGCCATCGGCGTCTGGTCGCCACGCGCGATGCGCAGCAACCGGTACGCAAAAATGCGTTCGCTGTCGCTCACGTGCCCCAGCACATCCTTGATGGACCACTTCCCGGGTTCGTAACGGAAATCCGCTTGCTCCTCGTTCAGGTTCCCCAGCAATTTCTGCCAGTCCCGCAGCTGCGTCTCCAGGATCTGCAAAAACTCGCCCTCCGGAACCAGCGCAATGTACTTTTCGTAGAACGCGGCGTAGTCGCCCGTTTTTGGTCGGTTCTGTGTCATCATGCGGATGCCTCCAAAATTGTGGCCGAGCACAAATTATAGCCGGAGTCGCGGCCGCGCGGAGAGTTTGCCAAGGGTGATCTGAGCAAATGGGCGAGCTGAGTTTTAAAACAATGCGGCTGGCGTTTCAAGGTGAGCCGGGCGCCTTCAGCGAAGCCGCCGCGATTCAGTTGTTGGGCGAAGAGATTCGCACTGTTCCTCGCGCCACATTCGACGCCACCTTTCGCGCCATTGCCGATGCTGCCGCGGACGCCCTGCTCCTGCCGGTGGAAAATACCCTTGCCGGCTCCGTCGTCCGCGTTTACGACCTTTTACTCCAAAGCCCGCTCGAGATTTGTGGCGAGACCATTCTTCCCATCGAGCACCATTTGATGGCCTGTCCCGGCGTCACTTTCGAGCAGCTTCGCTCCGTGGCCTCTCACCCCATGGCGCTGGCGCAATGCGAACATTTTTTCGAAACCTATCCCGCGTTGAAGCGCCTTCCCGCCGAAGACACTGCCGGCAGTGTCCGCGAAATGATGGCTCGTGGAGATAAATCCGCCGCTGCAATTGCCGGATTACGCGCCGCGGGTCATTACGGTGCGATCATTCTTCGCGAAGGCATTCAAGACAATGCCGAGAATTTCACGCGATTCGTGCTGCTTCTGCCCCCTGCCGAAGCAAAAAAATATCGCGCTGCGGACGCGCGCAAAATGTCTCTCGCCATGCGACTGGCTCACCAGCCCGGAGCCTTGCTGGCTTCCCTTGAACCGTTTGCCAATCACGGTGTGAATCTGCTGAAGATCGAAAGCCGCCCCATCCACGGCAAGCCCTTCGAATATCAGTTCTTCGTCGACGTCGAATCCGAGCACCTGGAAGAGTTGCAGCAAGCCCTGCAGGAAGTCCGCGAAGCCACCAGCGATCTCCGCGTCCTGGGCCTCTATCGCGCCGCCCGCCGTTAGCGGCGCGGCCTTCCAATAAGCGATGCGAGCTCCAGGCACGGCCGGGGCCTCGAAATCGAAAATCATGTTGATTCCGAAGGCGTGCCTGGTGCTCCGCTCGCATTCCCTGACGGCCACTCGTTAAGTAAATCAGCGCGTTTTGGCTTACGCGCTAGCCTTCTTCAAAGTGCAACCCGCCAACGCTAGCAGCCCAGTGCTCAGCAAAAGCAGAGTCGAAGCCTCCGGAACGGACGGCGTTCCGCTAAGCGAAAAGGCCGCATTAAACGGGCCTTGATGGGTAATGTCGGTGCCCACTCGAGACCAGTCTGGATCCAAGTCTCCATTTCGCATCCAAGTCTGCAAGTCGGTGGCGCCCGCAGGAAACGGTGTGCCCGGCGGAACGATCGGCTTCGGCGCGGAAAGCCAGAAGAAGTCCCCATCCGACAGCAATACTTGCGGAACAAGGAAGTAGTGGTCGGCAGGAAGATCGAACGGAGTTGTGAAGGTCACGTTAAACGATACCTCTTCCCCCGTCACCGGCCCTTCGCCACCGGTGAACTGGCCTGGCAGCTTGTTGATGCCGTTCAGCACCGAATTGTTCGTCGTGAAACTGGACTGAACGACTGCCGGCGTAAACGTCAAGCCGCCTGTCGAGGAGTCGCGCGAATCGAACGCCACGTCGGAGGGTGAATTGACTCGCGTGAGCACGTTTCCCGAAGGCGGGACTGTGGAATCTTCGGGAAAGACCCGATAAATCTCCACAACAACCTCGCTGATACTCGAAAGGGAAGCGCCCGTAGGCAGCAGGCCGACAAATGACCCGCTGGTGACATTTGTTGCGCCGGTCAGCACGAAGTCGTCGGCTGCCTCGATTTCGATTTTGCCGGCACGGTCGGGTCGAGACGCCATCGCGATCAATCCGTCGGGGTTACCGGTACTGATGAGAAGTCCATCCGCCGCGGCCGGAATCGCCGTGAACAGCCCAATGGTCAACAACATCGCCAGAGTTAAACTCCGTAACATGTGTTTCTCCTTTTATTAGATATGCTCAACGAGCAGTCCATTTCCTTGGTCGTGCCGCCGGGACTCTGGGTGTGCGGCCATCCTCAATTCAGCCCAAAGTCCGCCGGATTGTTTGCCATCCGGAAATTGGGGAAAAACATAAAACCGTTCATGATGACTTCCTTCAGGTCGCGCTGCGGAAGTGAGCGGTCATTCCGTTCTGACTCGGAGCATCGCTACGCTGAGTACCAATTCACGAATTCTGTTTCGTAGTGTCCTTTCTTGTTTTTCCTCCTCATTTTGTTTTCTGTCTAACGACTTGCCCCGAATCTGATCCTGCGTGGCGACGAAAAACCAAAACCGTTGTCCAAGGCAAGCGCTACCGCGATTGCTTGCCACCTCATTCTCGACTTGGCGGATTTGATTCGGGGCGGTGCTGGATAGCGCTCTTCGGTCGAAGAGTGATCTTCTTGTCTTTTGAGCGGTCTCGATCTGCCCTGAGGACAAGCGGGCTTCGAGCTTTGGAAGGAAGGGACTAGCAGCGACTAATGCAAATCAGGTCAAACACTTCTGAGGTGCTCAAATGTTCAGTAGTGCTCCGAGGCATCGACAATACCAAGGGAACAACTGCAGCGATCGCGGTTTGCGCCGCCGAGACACTGACAATTCTTTTCGCTTTCACTGTGTGATTCGGTCTAAGGATGCCAGCAACATCGTCCGTTACATCTGGCGTGATTAGAACATACGTAATCGAGAGGATCGCCACCAGCACCAACACGACTTTTGCGCCTCTCGTCATGGGCCGATACAGATAGCATCGGGTTTTGTTCCTGTCAAGAAAAACGGCTGGTTGGCCAGAGGAGTTGCGCAAGGGGACCCAGTACCCTGATTATCAGCTTAGAAGCGCCCTTACTTTTTGGATGATCCCACTTCGCCACTGAGGTTCGTGGGTGCCGGCAGTAGATCCGGCGGTGGCCCGATATTGTCTGGCAGCTTGCCGTTCAACGCATCAAGGAACTGCAGCAGGTCGTCGCGCTCATCAAACGTCAGTATATCGAGCGAGTGAATTTCCTTGTCGAGATGCGCGTTCCAGTTGCCGCCGCCAATGTAATGCGCCAGCGTATCCTTCACCGTGGGGAAGCTGCCATCGTGCATGTACGGTCCGCGATTCGCCAGGTTGCGCAGGCTCGGCGTCTTGAAGCAACCCTTGTCTGCCTCCACCTTCGTCTCGTTGTACCGGCCCAGATCGTTCAACTCGCCGCGCGTGTCCGCTCCGATCCCGAGGTTGTGAAATTTGTTGTCGGTGAACAGCGAAGAATCCTTGCCAATGGAATGGCACACGGCGCAATTGCCCTTTTTGGGGCTCATGAAAACGCGCAACCCGCTCTGCGCCTCCGAAGAAAGCGCTTTGGAGTTGTGTCCATAGTAGAACTCGTCGAACGGTGAATCGCCCGCAATTACTGTGCGTTCGAACGATGCGATCGATTTCGCCACCATATCAATCGTGATTTGGTCTGTGCCCCACGCCTCCTTGAAGAGCGCCGGATACTTCGCGTCGGCCTGCAGCCGTTTCACTACGCCATCCAGCGAATGTGCCATCTCCACGGGATTCGACATCGGTCCTTTGGCTTGCTCCTCCAGGCTTGCGGCTCGCCCATCCCAGAATTGCAGTGTGCTGTACGCGGAATTGATCACCGTCGGCGCGTGCCGCTTGCCCAGCTGGCCACCAACTCCAACAGACAACGGCCGCTTGTCGGCGAATGCAAATTGCGGAGCGTGGCACGATGCGCAGGAAATTGTGCTGTCCACTGAAAGCAGCGGGTCGTAATACAGCCGCCGTCCCAGCGCGATTGTTTCCTCCGTCGGCGGATTATCGGCCGGAATCGGAACGGGTGGCAGTCCCAGCGGCGCCTTGATTTGGATTGGTTTGCCCACCGGCATCGCCACGGAAGTCGCGGTCGCGGACTGCGCCAGCACGCCTCGGTGCGAACCAGCCGTCAGCACCACAAGCGCGAGCAAAAACACCAACAGAAAAAGAACCTTAAGTCCGAGCTTCATGGGAGATACCTCCACGTCCTCCCAGACTAGACCCAGCCGCCCCGCTTCTCAGTGACTTGCAACACACAAGCCTCAAGCCTTAGCTCTTGATCCGGAACGCCTGCTCCACACGCCGGTTCTGCGTGTGGGGGCATGGATCTCCATCTTACTCCCACTAAGCCTTAGCTGTTGATTCCCAACTGCGTGATTCGCGACCGGGTGCCCCTCCGGTTTTGCGTGTGGGGTTCTGCATTTTGGAAGGGCACGACTTGGGTCGTGCCGCAACCATGTGCCCTACAACGGACTTTAGCCCCTGAGAGCCGTTGGAGTTAGGTCCTTAGCAGTAACTGCACGCCTCATCGTTGCCCATGCTGGACGACATGTCGTCCTTCATGCGCCGCAGTCTTCCGCCCAGCCGCTCGGCAAGCTGGTGCCGCGCGCGCCACAACCGCGCCTTCAGCGTATTTTCTGTCACGCCGAGTTTCTTGGCAGCTTCGCCCGTCGAGTAGCCGTGCACTTCACGCAGTACAAACGCGGTGCGCAGCAGCGGCGAAAGTTCATCCAGATTCTCGTTGATCATTTCGCGAATTTCCGTCCCCGCATACACCTGCTCCGGATTCGGCCCATCATCCGCGAACCGTTCCGCAGCTGGCAATTCGTCTTCGCGTTGCGTATCGTCCAGCGACAGGGCCGGCCGAGCCTTGGCGCTGCGCCGCTTCATCAGCGCTGCGTTGATCACGATGCGTGTCAGCCACGTTGAAAACTGCGAGCGGCCTTCAAACCGCTTCAGGTTGCGATAGGCGGAGAGCAACCCGTCTTGCAGAGCGTCCTCGGCATCTTCGGCGTTTCCCAGGACGCGCAGCGCCGTCTGGAACAGTTGGCGCTGGTACCGGCGAAAGAGTGTCTCGATCGCCTGGGCATCACCGCGCTGACCGGCGCGGATCAGCTTCTGCTCGCTGAACTGCGTTGTAGTGATCGCTTGCGTTGCCATATCATCCCCCATGGTACTTCAGTAGAGTCGCTACCTGGCCCTTGGTTACAAGAATTTTACTTTTCTCAATGTACTGGTACGTTGCCCCCACTCATCTTTGGACGTTTCAACAGGAAAAATATTGGAATAATCGCGAAAAAAACCACCCCCAGCATCTTGAAGTTGTCCAGAAACGCCAGCATCACCGCCTGTCGCTCTAGTACCCCGTAAATCATGCTGTGTGCCTGAGAAGTTGCCTGCGTCGCGGTCGCTCCGTGCGCCATCAACGTTCCCGCCGTTCCGTTCACCATGTTCTGATACGCCGGATTCATCGGATTAATCCGCTCTACCAGACGCGACTCATGAACTTGCGACCGTCTTTGCAGCATCGTCGTCACCGTCGCAATCCCCACGCTCGCCCCGATATTTCGCGCCAGGTTAATGATGCCCGTGCCCATATTCGTCTTGTCGCGCGGCACATACGCGAACGCCGCCACATTGATGGGAATAAACAGGAACGCCAAGCCAAACGCTTGCATCATGCGTCCCAGCACCGCGGTCTTGAAATCCAGCTGCAGATTCCAGCCCGCCATCACGAACAGAGACGCCGCGGAAATCGTGCAGCCAAACGTAATCAGGTATCGCGTATCCACTCGCGACACCAGAAAGCCCACAATCGGCATGCACACCATGATCAGCGCGCCGCCTGGCGACAACGCCAACCCCGCCAGTTCCGCCGGGTAGCCCATCAACTGCTGCAGCATCTGCGGAATCAACACGGTGCTGGCATACAAAACGAAACCCAGGAAAAACATCGCGGTGGTGGCAATCGCGAAATTTCGGTTCTTCAACATCGAAATATCCACTACCGGATCTTTCGCCTTCAATTCCCACACGATCGCGGACACCAGCCCGACTACCGCGAGCACGAAGAATGTGCGGATCAATCCCGAACCGAACCAATCTTCGCGCTGCCCCTTATCCAAAATAATCTGCAGGCTTCCCAGTCCCAGCGTGATCAAACCCAATCCGATGTAGTCCACGCGGAAGCCCTGCTTTATGTTGATTCGTTTCATGTACGGCGGATCGCTGACCAGCAAATAGGTCAGCGCGATCGAAAGCACTCCCACCGGCACATTGATGTAGAAAATCCACCGCCACGAATAGTTGTCGGTAATGAATCCACCCAGCCACGGCCCAATCGTCGGCGCAACCACCACGGCGATTCCGTACACCGCAAACGCCATGCCGCGTTTGGCCAGCGGAAACGTATCGTTCAAGATGGCCTGCTCGCTGGGTTGCAGCCCGCCGCCGCCAATGCCTTGCAAAATGCGGAAGAATACCAGCATCCCCAAACTTGGCGCGAATCCGCACAAAAACGAGCTGACCGTAAAAATCACTACGCAACTCATGTAAAAGCGTTTCCGGCCAATCAAAGACGATAGCCATCCGGAAAGTGGCAGAATGATCGCGTTCGATACCAGGTACGACGTCAGCACCCACGTCGATTCATCCGCGCTTGCCGAAAGATTCCCGGCAATGTGCGGCAGCGCCACGTTGGCAATTGAGCCGTCCAGCACTTCCATGAATGTCGCCAACGTCACCGTTATCGCGATCACCCAGGGATTGATCGACCCATCCGGCATTCGCAGCCGCGATGTGATTCTTTCCAGCATTTCTTGAATGGCCCCCCAGCTACGGTCCAGCTACTTTCCCAGCTTTCTACTTCGTGATCACCGTCGCGTCCACATTCATCCCGGGGCGAAGAATCGCCACGCTCGGCGGAATCGGATCCAGCACGATCTTCACCGGGATGCGCTGCACTACTTTCACGTAATTCCCCGTGGCGTTTTCCGGCGGCAGCAAACTCAGCACCGCGCCTGTCGCTCCGGCAATCGAATCCACGTGCCCCGGAAATGTTTTTCCGTAGGTGTCCACTTTCACTTCAGCTTTTTGCCCGGCCCTCATATTCTTCAGCTGTGTTTCCTTGAAGTTTGCGGTTACCCACGTGTCATTCAGCGGCACCACCACCAATAGACCCTGCCCCTGCTGCACGATTTGCCCCGGCTCCACTGATTTGTGCGTTGCCACTCCATCCACGGGCGCCACGATGTTGCAGTAGCTCAAGTTCAGTTGCGCCGCTTCCAACGCCGCGCGCGCTTGCTCCACTTTCGCGATCTTTCCTTGTGCATCAGCCGTGCGCATGCCCACGCGCTTCTGGTCGGACTGCGCGTTTGCCACTCCCGCGTTGGCTTCGTCCACCCGTGCCTTTGCCGCGTTCAACTGCGCCAGAGATATCTCCACGTTTCGCTTGGCTTGCGCCAGCCGTTGCTCATCAGCCACCAGCATGCTCCCCGAGGCATCCGAGTTGGCCTTCGCCGCGTCGTATTGCTGCTTGGAAATTTCGCCTTTCTCCATCAACGGCGTATAGCGCGCCAGGTCCGCCTTCGCCAGTTCCGCGTTGGCTTTGCTGCGCGCCACGTTCGCTTCCGCCACGCTCAAATCCGCTGTCTGCGCTTCCTCATACGAAGCCTGCGCGCGTGCCAGGTCAGCTTGTGCCACCGCCAGTTGTGCATCCGCCGAAGATTTGCCGCTCGCCACGTTCTCGCTCGTCCGCGGAACGTCGATCCCTGCGGCGCGCGCGTCGCTTTCCGCCAACGACAAAGCTCCCTTGGCTTGATCGACGGCTGCTTGATAATCCGCGGGATCAATTTGTGCCAGCAACTGCCCCGCCTTCACCGCCTCGTTGTCCGTTACCAGCACTTTTCCGATTCGTCCATAAATCTTCGAAGCTACCGGCGTGATGTGCCCATCTACCTGCGCGTCATCCGTGGTTTCGCGGTTATGAAAATACAGGAACAGCCCAATCGCCAGCGCCACAACCACAATTCCGCCTAAGATCAGCCCGCGCTTGATTTTCGGGCTTAGCAGCGGTTCCGATGCCACCGGCCGCTGGGGTGGTTCGGCCGGCGACACTTTTACATTCGCCGCATTCTCCAACCCAACATCAATTTCCACACTCATCGTTTCCTCGCTTCACTTTGCATAAGTCTTTTCCATTTGCCCGATCGCCCGCGCATAGTCCGCGCGCGCCTGGTTGAACCGGTACAGCGCCAGGATCTGGTTGTCGTTCGCTCGCGAAAGCGAGTCCTGCGCCGAAATCACTTCAATGTTGTTGGCCACGCCGGCGCTGAAGCGGTCGCGCGCCTGCGCCACTTCGTCCTGCGCCAGCTTTACGCCCAGATTCGCCACCTGCACTTCGTTGCGCCCGGACCTTAAATTCAGCAGCGATGTCTTCACATCCAGCGCAATCTGGTTCCGCAGATCCGCTTTCTGCTGCGCCACTTTCTGGATCTCCAGGTCCGCCTTCGTCACTTGCGCCTTAATCCTTCCGCCGGTGATTAACGGAAAATTCAGCGAGCCCGTGTACTGGTAAGTCGGAATCCCGTTTGACGGCGTCGTCCCGAAATAGTCCCAATAGCCGTCGAATCGCACCGAAGGCAGCCGCTGGTATTGCACCGACTGCTTTTCGTACTTCGCCACCTTTTCGTCCGCTTCCAGCGCCTTCCATTCCTGCCGCGCCGACAGCGCTTGATCGATGCTGGAGTCCACTTCCGGCTGCGGCGTCTCGAAAAAGCTCAGCGAGTCTGCCAACTCGATTTTTTGCCGCGGATCCAGATTCAAAAGTTTGTTCAACCCGAATAGCGAAGCGTCGCGATCGTTCTCCGCTTCAATCAGCCGTTGCTTTTCGTTCTGCAGTTCCACGTTCGCCCGCAGCGTGTCGATTCCGGTTCCTACTCCTTCTTTCTGCAGGTCCGCGGCCTGGTCATACAGTGCTTGCGCCAAGTCCACACGCGATCGCGACGCTTCCACGTTCGCAACCGCGCGCAGCGTCCCGATATATTGCGAGACCACCAGCAGGATCACTGATTCCCGCGTCGACAAGCTCTGCGCCTTCGCCGCATCCACGTTGCTGACCGAGGCTTTGTAGCGCCGCCACAATGAAAAATCGAAAACCGAGGCGCCAAAACTCGGGCCCGCCGAAAATAGCTCATACGGCCCGATGTGTCCCGGTATGTTCGGGAAGAGTGGAAGTCCGCCAAACTGCGCTTTTACGTTTACGCGGTTGACCGACTCCGACGCTCGAAAATTCGCTTGCGGCAATAAATCTGCCCGCGTGACGTTTTTGTCCTGCACGCTCTCCGCCGCATTGATCACCGCGATCTGTTGCGTCGGGTTTTGCTTCAACGCCAGGGCCACCGATTGCTCCAATGTCAGCCGCAACGCAGCCGTCGGCGCGTTAGGCGGCAGCGCAGAATTGGCCGCGGTCTGCGCGCGAACCCCCGCCGGCCCGAATATCAGGCTAAGGAACAACACATAAAATATGATCGAAGAACCTTTGCGCTTTGCTGGTTCGTCGCCGTTCTGCGACTTCTTTTCGTCCTGCAAGCTCACGATTTCTTTCACAATCGCCTGGTTCAGGCACCCTTCCGCTATCAATTCGCCGCCGCACTGATGCATCTCTTTCAACAGCGCTTTTCCCGCATTGTCGATGAAGCTCACACCGCACAGGTTGACGCTGAATTTCTGCCGTGGCGCCGATGCGTACAACTCGCGCCAGCACTGCTCCAGCGCAGCAACCCACTGCCCGGCCAAGCGGCCCTCCACGCTCAAGACAGTCTTTCCGCGCTTGTTTTCTGTGGTGATTCGAAGCATATCCCCCATCTCTCTGCCATCATCCAAATGCAAATCAGCGGCCAAGGCTAAGGAGTAGGGGTATTTAGTTAATTCATTTAGAATCATGAGATTATAGGCCTAACGGGCACGTGTGATAGTTGGCAGTTGACTAAATAATGCCATTTGCCTGCATTGGATTTGGTACGATATGCTCACATATGGGCATTATCGCTCCCCTCTACTATCTCCTGATACGCGTTAACTCGCCCCCTCATTCCGCCACGTCTATAGATCGTTTCGCAGCATGAGATTTCGACACTCACAGGCATTGCCGAGCACTAGCAATACGAAATCGCCCCTAGAGAAGTAACATCTATCCTTTACAAAACACCGTTAAGTCGCGATGAAAAAAATATCGCTCCGCTATCTGATTTTCTCTGACATTCCCGAAATTAGCGCATCTACAACAGAATGGATTACTTGCTCGCGGCCAACCCACGGAAATCCCTCGTGCGTAATCAGCAGCGCTGTTACTCCGTGGACCCCACACCACAGCATTTGGCTCGTCAGCTCTGCATCACCCACTCGCAGTTTCCCGGACGCCTTGCAGCTTTGCACGCTGCGCCGCAAAAAATCGAATGCCTGCATCCCCGGTGAATCCGGTTTATCGTATTTCAGTTTGTCGAAGTTCTCCGGCTTAGGCATCATGAATGCCGCCCGGTACTGGTGCGGATTCTCTACGCCGAAGTGTACATAGGCAATCAGGCCCTTCCTCAGGTGCTCTACGGGATCGCCCGGCTGCTCCAGAATCCGCTTCAACACTATCGAAAGCCGCGAAAAGGCTTCGTGGCAAACCTGCTCCAACAGTTCTGACTTGTCTTTGAAATACAGGTAGATCGTGGTTGGCGAGTACTCGATCCGGTCGGCAATACGCCGCATCGAAACCTGTTCGTACCCTTCCTTAACGAACAGTTCGCTGGCCGCATCCAGGATTTCCTGCCGAAGGAACTTTTTCTGCCGAGCTTTGCGTTCTTTAACGCCCATTAAAACCGTCCTTAACGGCGTTAAGTATATTATCCCCGCGGAACTCCGTCAACTCTCCCCAGTCCTGATGCTTCCGCCAGTTTCCTAGCGCCGCACCGCGATCGCTTGCATCTCAAAATGCCCGCCCCTTAACAGCGATCCCGCTCCGATAAACGCTCGCGCCGGAAACTCCTTCGAGAAATAAGTTTTGTATGCCGCGTTGAATTTGTCGTAGTACGCCAGGTCCGAACAGAAAATCTGCACGTACACCAAATCGTCCATCGTCATGTTGGCTTGCGCCAGCGTGGCCTTGTAGCTGTCCAGCAGCAGCTTGATTTCGTCCTCGATTTTCTCCGGCGGTTTCCCCGTTTTGGGATCCAATCCAATGCTGCCCGCCAGGTATAGCGTATCGCCCGTAAGAATGGCGTTGCTGAACGGCGCCTGCACCGGCTTGTCTGGCAGATTGATCACACGCCGTTTTGCAGTGGAATCCGTTTGCGAAAATGCGCCATGCACCGTGACAAACACCGCCAGCCCCAACAACACCGCCAACACCGTTATCCGACGATTCATAAATAACCTCCTGAACTTCGAGATGATGCGCGAGTGTATTGCGCCACTTGCGCAAGGGCAAGCGGAAACCATCAGCGCAACCGCGTCGGCAAAAATGCCTCCCGCAATCTTCGCCCTTCGATCTGCTAAGATTCGTACACTCTTTCTCGGGGGTTGCCATGATTCCGCGCGCCATCCACTGTTCGCTGTTCGTCTCGCTCACGTTATCTCTGTTTCTAATACTCGCCTTCGCACCGCCGCGCGCAGCTGCGCAAAGCGATCTCAACAACAAGATCGATAGCAATATTCAGGACTGGCTCGGCACCTACAAGCATCTGCACGAAAATCCCGAGCTTTCCACCCAGGAAAAGGAAACCTCAGCGCTGGTCGCCGCGCAGCTCAAAAAGCTTGGCTACGAAGTTACCGACCATTTCGGCCAATATGATTCGCCTGACATTCAGGCCTACGGCGTCGTCGCGGTTCTGAAAAATGGCGCTGGCCCCACTGTTTACGTTCGCACCGACATGGACGCGCTTCCCGTCACGGAAAACACGGGCCTGCCGTATGCCAGCAAAGTGAAGGTCAAGCGCGCCGATGGCAGCCAGGTCGGCGTGATGCACGCTTGCGGACACGATCTGCACATGACCGTTTTCCTCGGCACCGCCAAAATGCTCGCCGAATCCAAATCCCAGTGGAGCGGCACCGTCGTCCTCATCGGCCAGCCCGCCGAAGAAACCGTTGGCGGAGCCGCCGCCATGCTTCACGCCGGCCTGTTCACCAAATTTCCCAAGCCCGACTACGTTCTGGCGTTGCACGACACGCCGTGGGTTCCCGCTGGCGAAGTCGCATACGTCGACGGCCCGATTCTCGCCGGCGCGGATTCCGTCGACATCACCGTGCGCGGCTACGGCGGCCACGGAGCAGCGCCACAAGCCACCAAAGATCCCATCGTAATCGCCTCGGAAATTGTCATGATGTTGCAGACCATCGTCAGCCGCGAAACCGATCCTCTCGATCACGTCGTCGTCACCGTCGGCTCCTTTCACTCTGGAACCAAGCACAACATCATTCCCGACGACGCTCACTTGCAGCTCACTGTCCGCACCATGACTCCACAAATGCGCGCCAAAGTTCTCGCCGCCATAACCCGCATCACCAACGGCATCGCGCAAGCCGCCGGTGTTCCCGACGAGCGCAAGCCCATCATCGAAATCAGTAAGGATAGCGTTCCCGCCACCATCAACGACCCGGCGCTCACTAAGCGTGTCGCCACCGCCATGGAAAAATCGCTTGGAAAGGAAAATGTCGTCGCAGGAAAACCAATCATGGCCAGCGAAGATTTCAGCCTCTTCGCGCTCACAGCGCCGAATCCGCCCATCATGATGTTCTGGTTGGGAGCCAGCGATCCCGCGAAGTATAAGGATGCTGTCGAAAATGGAACGCGCTTGCCCGGCCCTCACTCCAGCGAATTTGCCCCGTTACCCGAGCCCGCTATTCGCACCGGCGTAGCCGCCATGACCACCGCGGTCATCTCTCTTCTCCCAAAGTAGCGGTTCGCTCTCTATGGGCTGCCTGCGAATTTGCTTTTGTAGTGGCCGACCTTCAGGTCGGTTCTTGCGTTCCCTGTGTTCTCGGGTTCTCTTTGGTGTTGCGATTCTCTGGGTAGGGGCACGATACATGGTGCCCTCTTGGGTTTCTCTTTCAGGGGGTCGGAACTTCAGCTCCGACATTCACCTGCTGGGCCTCTAAATCGGCTTCAGCCCCCCTGACGACGCTTGCTTCCTGATATCTGATCCCTGATCTCTTCTTCTCACTGCTTCGGCGTCACTTCCGGCCGCTGCTCACTCGTCGCCGGCGCTGCCGCACTCGCTTCCTTCACAATCTCCGCCGCCCTCTGTTGACTAAGCCGGCACGCCGGATCATAAATCCGGCACTGCGCCAGCGTGTACTTGCACCCGCAATCGCAACTTTCCGCGTTCAATTTGTGCAACGCCACGGTGCGCTGTTCCGCCGTCAACTTCATCATATTCACGCCCGGCAGCATGCTGGCCCGGTCTGCGTGCTTCAAGAAAATTTCGCCCGTATCTTCGAACGTTCCCACTTTCGCCGCCACCGGCAGATTCAGCAGCGCGCGCACTTCCGTTTCGTACAGCGCGGGATTGTACAGCCCCACATGCTTCTGCACCACGCGCCCTTCGGCGTTAATCACAAACAGCGTCGGCAACGCGGGAATTCCGCCGTACTCCATGCGCATTTCCGGCGTCGCCAGCACCACGGGATAATTGATGCCCTCGGCTTCGATCACCTTGTGCAGCGATTCGTCGTCATCGTCGTCCGTCAGCATGCCCACAATTTGCAGCTTGTCCTTATATTGTTTCTGTAACGCAATCAGGCTGGGGATTTCTTCCCGGCACGGCCCGCACCACGTGGCCCAAAAATTCAGCAGCACCACTTTCCCGCGCAGCCCTGCCAATGTCACCGGTTTCCCGTCCACGTCCTTCATCTGAAAATCGGGTGCAGGGTCAGGGTCACGCACAAAACGGATGGTCATCTCGTCCTGCGCTGTCCCCAGCAATGGCAGCATCGCCGCGGCCGCGCCGATTCCTAGCGCGCACAGCAAAATCCAGCGCATTCCCGTCAGTCGAGTTGGCAGTAGTGCGTTCATTGGCCTATCTACGCCTATAGATAAGGATACCGAGACCCGACAGGAGAGGAAAGGGCGCAGTCTACCCGCGTTCACTCAAACCTCACCTGCCCTTGCAACCGCTCACGCAGGCAAAATCGCCTAAAGTTATTTGTTGCGGCGCATTAATTCTTTGTATCATTAGTTCCATTCCGATTGGACTTGTCACTTTCTGTTCTAGCCGCTCTGGAGGGCTATGAGGTTACCTTCCGCCAACGTCTTGCTTGCTGCCTCTGTGGGCGCTTGTTCGATTTTCTTGATGGCCGCCGCTGGACTCTCGCATTCTCGCGGCGCCGGCCAAGCTTCTCCCGCCGGCCAATCTGCGAAAATCACCATCGACTATCCCCTCGACGGCTCCATTTTCCCGCCAGAAATCACTCCTCCCACTTTCCTCTGGCGCGATTCCAGCGGCGCCGCGCAACGCTGGGTCGTTCAAGTCTCCTTCGCCGACCACTCCGAATCGATCCGCATCGACGCGCCTGGCGAACCCTGGCAAATGGGCGAAATCGATCCGCAAACCGGCACCGGCGCCGAACTCGCGCAACTCACTCCCCAGCAAGCCGCCACGCGCACTTGGACTCCCGACGCCGCCACCTGGACGAAAATCAAACAGTCTTCCGTAAAATCGCCCGCCACCGTCTCGATCACTGGCTTCGCCGCAGCTCCAGGTGACACTGCCAGTTCTCCCGTCTCCACCGGCAGCATCACCATTTCCACTTCCGTCGATCCCGTCGGCGCTCCCATTTTTTATCGCGATGTCCCGCTCATGACCTCGCCTCACGCGGAGAAAGGTTCCATCCAGCCGCTTCCCACCTCCGCGCTTCCTCTCATCAAATGGCGCCTTCGCAACATTGCGGAGCCGCAAAGCCGCACGGTGATGACCGGCCTCTACACCTGCGCCAATTGCCATTCCTTTTCGCGCGACGGCAAAACCCTTGGCCTCGACGTCGATGGCCCGGAAAACGACAAGGGCCTCTACGCGCTCGTTCCTGTCGCCAAAGACATGACCATCCGCAATCAGGACGTCATTCGCTGGAGTTCTTTTCAGGAGCACCTCGGCGCCAACACTTCCGAACCTGCCGTCAAGCGTTTCGGGTTCATGTCGCAAATCTCGCCCGATGGCCAATATGTAGTCACGTCCATCGGCGCGCCCGGCGCTGCAAAAACTACTCCGCAAAACGCAAATTCCGGCAGCTCCGTGCCTGAACTCTCCGATCGTCTATTCAGTGTCAACTACAACGATTTCCGCTTCACGCAAGTTTTTTATCCTACTCGCGGCATCCTTGCCTGGTACGACCGCAAGCTCGCCAAGCTCCGTCCTCTTCCCGGCGCCGATGATCCTCACTTCGTTCACACCAGCGCATTCTGGTCGCCCGACGGCAAGTATCTGATCTTCAGCCATGCCCAAGCTCGCGCTCCCTATCCTCCCGGCGCGAAAAAGCCCGAGTACGCCAACGATCCCAACGAAACGCAAATTCAGTACGACCTTTACAAAATTCCTTTTAACGACGGCAAAGGCGGCAAGGCCGAGCCTGTTGCCGGCGCTTCCGCCAACGGCATGAGCAACAGTTTTCCCAAAGTTTCTCCCGACGGTCGTTGGATCGTTTTCGTCCAGGCTCGCAACGGTTTGCTCATGCGCCCCGATAGCAAGCTCTACATCGTTCCGTTCGCCGGTGGCACTGCGCGCCTTATGAATTGCAACACGCCGCTCATGAATTCCTGGCACACCTTTTCGCCCAACGGTCGCTGGCTTGCTTTCTCCTCCAAAGCACGTTCGCCTTACACACGCCTCATGCTTACGCACATCGACGCCGACGGCAACGATTCTCCTGCCATCATTGTCGACAACACCACCGCCGCCAATCGCGCCGTCAACATCCCCGAATTTGTGAATGTGCCGCCGGACGGCCTGGAAAACATCGACCCTGCCGCCACCAAGTTTTATCGTGTTGCCAACTCCGCCCACGACCTCATGCAGGCCAATCAAATCCCAGAAGCTATCGAACAGTGGCGCAAAGCTCTGCAGATTGATCCTGATGACGCTCGCGCGCATTTCTATCTCGCCGTAGCGCTCACTCGCAACGATCAGGAGCGCGAAGCCGTCGCCGAATATCGCAAAGCCTGCGCTCTCGATTCCCACCAATCCACTTGGTTCGCTCACCTCGCGCTTTCTCAGGTCAACACCGGCGATCTGCGCGGCGCCATCCTCAACTATCGCAAAGCCATCGCTCTTGATCCTTCCAACGCCTGGGCGCAAGCCGACCTTGGCACCGTGCTCTACCAGACGGGCCAGACGCAGGAGGGATACCAGCTCTTGCGCAAAGCTGTGCAAAACGCTCCCGACTTTCCTGATGGACACAATCAGCTCGGCACCGTCCTCGCGAAAATGGGCCGCATGGACGAAGCCGTCGCGCAACTCCAGAAAGCCATTTCGCTCGCGCCCGCTTCCGTCGAATATCAGTTCAATCTTGGTTTCGTGTTGATGTTGCGCAAGGACTACGCTGGCGCCGTTCCCGCGTTTCAGAAAGCGGTCGAGCTTAGTGAAGGCAAAGATCCGCGTTGCCTTGCCGCTCTCGCCGATGCTTACGAAAAATCCGGCCAGTCCACACAGGCCATCCAATCCGCGCAGCAGGCTCTGGATCTCGCCATCCAGGGCCACGACCTGGAAATGGAAAAAAATCTGCGCGCCGCACTGGAGCGCTACGCACGCGATGGCGCAAAATCCCAGCAACGCTAATCTGCCGCAAATCTCGTTATTCCAACCGCGCCAGTACATCTGTGTCATCTGAACGCAGGCGCCGTTTTTGGGTTGTGTAGGGACCGCCTTCTGAGGCGGCCCGCTCACCACAAAATGACAGCCTCTGCGGTCCTGCTGGCCTGTGCTCTTCTCGCCTATGTAGTGGCCAACCTTCAGGTTGGTTCTTCTCTTTAGGGGGTCGGAGCTTTAGCTCCGACATAAAATCTTCGGCTGACATTTTCATCATAGAAACTCGCATTTTGTCATTCCGAACGGAGTCTGCGGAGTGAGGAATCCCTCTTTTCCGCACTCGCAAGCGCCGTAGGCGCGCCACTCCGATCCCGCCAGATACCAACTCCGCCATCAACACCCGCCACACTCTTTTGCCGCCAAACCCTTCCTCCTTTATCATGGATGATTCACCACCTACATTCAGGAGACCATCATGCCGCCCCACGATCCGCGCCAACCCCTCGACATCCTCCCCGTCCTCAAACGCGCCATGTCCAACCACTCCGTCCTCAACGAAGCCTTCCACTACCCCAAGCCCAGCTCCTTCTCCCGTGGTATGCGTATCGATCTCGATGGACTCGTCATTCTCCTCATCTCCGGCACCGCCAGCATCGATGAACACGGCGCCACCGTCCATGTCGGCGACTTCCCCGGCCAGTGCCGCCGCACTTTCCAGAACATCACCGCGCTGCTCGCCGCCGAAGGCGCCACATGGAAAGATGTGGTGCGCACCTCGTGTTACCTCCGCGACATCGATCGCGACTACGCTCAGTTCAACGAAGAGCGCACCGCCTTCTACTCCCAGCAGGGACTCGACCCTCTCCCCGCCTCCACCGGAATCCAAGCCAAACTCTGCCGCCCCGACCTCCTGATAGAAATAGAAGCCATAGCCATGTTCCACCAACCACCAAAGCCGTAGCGACTCGGTTGAGGGTGAGAGCGGGTAGTAACTACTGAGGTACTCCACCCCTGTTGTTTTTCGTAAGAGTGGCATGCAAAGGACTTACAGGAGGAGCCATTTGTAAGAGTGGCAGGGAAAGGAGTTAGCGGAGCGTGGCCAGCGACCCTTCGAGGCTCAGGGCAAGCCTGTGACCGGCGACCCGCGAGACCCTCCCCCCGGGTTTTTTGTACAAGAGTGCGGGAGTGAAAGATAGGGGAGGAGTTAGCTGATATATGAGAAACGAAAGAGTGCGGCGATGTATGAAAACAAAGTGAGAGAGGAGAGCGGTCCGACCGCCAAGAGCGTACGGCTGAGACCAAGAAAGGACTAAAGGAAGAAAAGCGGACCGCGGTTGGTGACAGGCGGCGGAGAGATCTGGAAGGACGGCCGTCGACAGACGGTGGTTGCTCCGTGGGAAGGCGAGGTGAGGAAGGAAATCGCGGTAAGCGTTCGAACGCGGATCGGGCGGGCATGTCTCTATATATAACCATTGGTACTGCTAGTCAAGTGGTATTTAAATTAAAGTGGGAGATCAGTTTGCAGCCGATGAAGAGACCCACCCTGCGCGAAGCAAAACCGCGAGGATGGGGCACCTGTGATCTTTCAAGAGGTTGTCCATTCGATTTGACTCGGAGAAGCTGGTTGTGACGAGCAACTAGGTTTCTTTGGAGGAAATCGAATGGACATTCATAAGAATGCCCGACTGAGCTTCCGCAGTCGAGAGAGTCTAGCCAAGTTTGTAATCGATCAGGGGGCCACGCGGAAGGCAGCTGCAGCCGCCTTCCGCGTCAGCGTCAAGACGGCCGCCAAGTGGATTGTCCGGTTCCGCGTCGCTGGACTCGATGGATTGCTGGACCGCAGTTCACGACCTCATCGCAGCCCGCGCCGTTTGCCCGACAGTCTCGCCGACCACGTCGTCCAATTGCGCCGCCTGCGTTTGCCCGGCTATCTGATCGCTCACCGCACCGGGCTTAGCCCGGCTTCCGTCAGCCGCATTCTGCGCCGCGCCCGGCTGAACCGTTGGCGCGACTTGGACCCGCCGCCACCAGTACAGCGCTACGAGCATCCCGTACCCGGCGATCTGCTGCATCTCGATATCAAAGGTATGACGCGCTTCTCGGAGGTCAGTCGCCGTGCCGATGGCCGCTTGCGCGGCAAGCAAAAACATCACGGTTTCCTGGCTCTCCATGTGGCCATCGATGACCACTCCCACATCGCATTCACGCAGATGCTGCCCGACCAGAAGGCCGAAACCACAGTCGGCTTCCTGCACGCGGCCATAGAGTTCTTCGCCACGCACCGAATCAGCATCCGCGCCCTACTCACCGACAACGGCTCTTGCTACCGGTCCGCACCGTTTCGCGAAGCTTGCTCTCGTATGCAGATCAAACATCACCGCACCAGACCCTACACTCCCAGAACCAACGGAAAAGCCGAGCGCTTTATCCAGACCGCTCTCAGAGAGTGGGCCTATTCCCAGCACTGGCCCAACTCCGACCAGAGAGACCTAAAACTCCGGCCCTGGACCGACTACTACAACCACGAGCGACCCATGGTAGTCTCAACTACATGCCGCCCATCAGCCGCTCCGGCGATGGAACAACGTCTTGACCATCTACAGGCACCCCACGTCATCTCAGTACGTCAAGCTTGTGCCTCGCGCCAGCTCTAATGTGTCGCTATGCGTCGAGGATATCGGGAGTGGATGACGTCTGGGCATTCACATTTCTGAAGTGATCGATTGCGCCGCGAATTTGGCTGAGCACATACGCCCTGCCGGCCTCGGTGATTTCAAGAAAATGATTTGAAAGGAACTGGTTTTCGTCCACAAGGTAGTTATAGAAGAGCTCGACCGCAGCTAAGGTTTGGTAAGAACCCACCTCGCCCCGAAGAGATTCTTTTTTCACAATGTCAGCCAATCGATCGGCCACTGCTCTATCGGTTAGCCATAGAGGTATTCAACGCGCCCTGCTAAGAACCGGACGTGCATAAATCCGGACGTCGGAATACGTACGCAGTCGTCGACTTCAACTTCTGTAAAATTCATATGGTCAGCAGCGATAAGCTATTTATTTAGCAACAGATTTAACGCGCGCAATACGTCCTCTGGCGCAAAAGCGGCGGCGAGCCGGCGCACTCCAAATTGTTGCCGCTCCGAGTGGAACATGACGATCGGGTCATTTGGTGCCTGGAGGAAATTCAAGAGCGAGGACGGGAGTCTTGTAATCGTGGCAGTGAGGTGCGCTGGGCTGAATCAAGCCGGGATCCCTCGCTGCGCTCGGGATGACAACGGTGTGAGGGGGCTGACTACAACGCGGAGAGCAGGGTCGACCGTGGTCGAGTGCGAGGCACAAAGAAGAGCGAAGCGGAAAGTTTTGACTGTTGTCATCCCGACCGGAGTGGAGCGGTTTTTGCGGAACGTAGTGGAGGGAACGGGGCGACAAGTGCGGCTCGGCCACGGGTTCAAGTGCATGCGACATCGATCGTTTTGGGATTTGTCTCAGTGGGCTGGGTAAGGATGGCTATTGCCACGATCCCTCGCTGCGCTCGGGATGACAACGCTGGTCGCGGCGATGACAGAGCTGGACGCTCGGGATGACAACGAGGGGTAGGAGGGATGACGGTGCGGAGCTACTTCGGAAAGTCTTCGCTTAGGTCGCGCATCTCGCGGTTCATCTTGTGGATGAGGGCTAGCTTCTTCTCTCGTCGCCAAGCCTTAATTTGCTTTTCACGGCTGATGGCGTTTCGCACGTCGCCGAATGGCTGGAAGTAAACGAGGCGAGTGACATCGTACTCTTTCGTGAAGCTGGGAGTGCGCTTTTGTTTGTGCTGGGCCACGCGACGCTCAAGGTAATTGGTGACACCGGTGTAGAGGACACCGGACGCGCTGGCGAGGATGTAGACGTGATAGACCATTGCGCGGATTGTTGCATGGGGCGGTGGGGAATACTATGGGGACGAGCGCTGTGATGGGAGGTCGTCCCATGGAACGGGATAGGGAGGAATCAAGCCACGATCCCTCGCTGCGCTCGGGATGACAAACCGTTGGAGTCCGACTCAAATTGGTCGCTTGATGCCTAACTTCCGCATGCGGGCTTGCAGCGTGGTGCGCTTGATGCCCAGGAGCTGCGCAGCTCCGTTGGGGCCCGCGATGCGCCACTCGGTTTGCCGCAACGCGCGCAAAATGTGTTGGCGCTGCGTTTCTTCCAGCGTGCCGATGGACTCGCCGGGCAACCGTGTTTCTGCGGACAAGCCTGCCAGAGGCACGGCGGCGCCGGAAGCAATGCGGTCGGGCACCGGCGAGGAATTGCGCAATTCGCTCAACGGAATGCGCAACTCTTTTCCGGGAGAGAGCAGAACCGCGCGCTCGATCAGGTTTTCCAGTTCGCGGATGTTGCCAGGCCAGGAATAATGCGTCAACGCGTCCATCACATCCGCGGGAACGTACTCCACCGTTTTGTTCTGGCGGCGGCTGAACTTCTGCACGAAGTAGCGCACCAGCAAAGGAACATCTTCCGGACGCGCGCGCAGCGGCGGAATGCTGATAGGAAACACATTCAGCCGGTAATAAAGGTCGCTGCGGAATTTGCGCTCCTCCACCAGGCGCGCCAGGTCGAAGTTGGTGGCTGCCACTACGCGCACATCCACGCGCAAGGTGCGGTTGCTGCCCAGCCGCTCGAATTCCTGCTCCTGCAAAACGCGCAACAGCTTGGGCTGCAACTCCAGCGGAATATCGCCTACCTCGTCGAGAAACAGCGTGCCGCGATCGGCAAATTCAAATCGGCCAATCTTCTGCGTCAGCGCTCCGGTGAACGCGCCGCGCTCATGGCCAAACAGTTCCGATTCCAGCAAGCCGGCAGGAATCGCGGCGCAATTGATTTTCACGAAAGCGCGCTCGCGGCGCGGACTCAAATTGTGAATGGCGCGCGCGATGAGTTCTTTGCCCGTGCCGGTTTCGCCAAGCAGCAGCACGGAGGTGCCTGACGGAGCGGCAACTTCCACCTGGGCCAGAGTGCTTCGTAGAGCAGGACTGTCTCCAACAATTTCCTCGAAATTAAATTCCGAGCGAATTTCTTCTTCGAGCACCAATTTTTCGACCGTCAACTTATCTTTCAGTGTTTCAATTTCCTTGAACGCCAGAGCGTTTTCCAGCGCGATGGCCACTTGCGCCGCGACCTGTTGCAACAGCTCGATATCGTTCGCACTGAACGCGTCGGGATTTCTGCTGGCCAGATTGATGGTGCCAAACGTTCTGCCGTTGGTGGACAGCGGAACACAGCACATCACTTGCACGCCTTCCTTGCGCAGGAACTTGATGGCTTCCACCTGATAGCGATCGATCTCCGCACCGCGCACCACCAGCACGCGTCCGCTGGAGAAGCATTGGCCGGAAGGAGAGCGGTCAAGCGGAACCGTGTATTCCTTCTTGGGCAGCGCAGCCTGGCCGGGAAGATCGAGCGCGTGAATCTTCAGCAGCCCGGAAGAGGCATCGAGAAGCGCGAGGCTGGTGTAATCGTGGTGCAGCGCCGGCTTGAGCGAAGAGACGATGCCCTGGAAGAGAGCGTTCGTGTCGCGCGTGGAGACCAGGAGATTGTTGATCTCCAGCAGAACCTGCAAACGGTCGCGTTCGCGGGAGAGTTGCTTTTGCGCGGCTTCCGCGGCCTGGAAATTCAGGGCATTGTCGACGGCGACCGCCACTTGAGCAGCGACGCGCTTCATGAAGTCGATCTCGTGCTCCGTGACTCCTTGAGGAACGTAGCGGCCGAAACCGAGAGCGCCAAGGCGATGCTGCGCGGTGGTGAGCGGGAGGATCGCCATCGTGTGAACGCCGGCGTCTTGCAGGCGCTGCATGAAGGCGGGATAGCGCGTGTCCTTGGAGGAATCAAGAATAACGAATGGTTGCTGATGCTGCCAAACCCAACCTGCCGGAACTTCTTCGACGGGAAATTCGCTGTGCGGCTTGGGCTCGACGGGATCGTGCGTCTCAAGGATATGAAGGCGCATGGTGTTGTTCGAGGGCTCATGTAGCACCAGAGCCAGAAAGTCGAAAGCCAGAACGCCGTGCAGACGCTCGGCGAGATCGTGGAACAGGGCCTTGAGGTCGCGCTGCTGGGCAATGGTTTCGGTGACTTCGAGGAGGGCTTCAACCTGGCGAGCGGAGTGATTAATGGACGAAGGCGTAGCGGTCGGCGAAGCCGTGGCGGAGTCGAGGCTCGCGTCGTCGAGAGAGGGATGTTGCAGGTCAGCCATGAAGTTGAGAATAGCATCCGGTTTGGCGAGGTCACAACCGACGGAAGGCGTGCGAGGGTGCGAAGGAGTTGCGTATACTCGAAGCGGCCGTGCGATGGTGCTGTTGATAATGCGCTGATGGCGGCATTTGGCGGAAATGGGAGCGGACTCGGAACGTGAACGGAAAACGCGCGCAGCCAAGGATTGTTAGCGCGATTGCCGCGCTGCTTCTGTGCTTGGCGGCCATGCACGCGGGCGGATGCGGAAATGCTCCCGCGCCTGGTAACAGCGGCGCCGAACGCAGTAGTGCTGCGCAAACGGCGGCGACTGCGAAAAGTGGGAAAGAGCGCTACGATCTGGAGCGCGACGAGCAACGCGGCGGGCACACCTTGACTCGCCACGTGGCGCGAACCGACGCGGAATTAGCGCAGCGGCTGGAACACGAACGCAATACTTCGGCGGCATCCACGTGGACGGATCGCGCGGCGGCGGAAGACACGGTGGCTGAAGCCCTGCAAGACAAACGAGGGCGTGTGGAAAGTTGGATGCGGCGTGGCCATCCGCGTCCGAACCTGGCGCTGCATTACTCGGCAGGCCGTCCAATTGGGCGAAGCTTACGCCGAGGCGACACCGCCTCGGTAACCTGCACGGATGCGGTGATCGTACTGCGCGCCGATGGGCCGGACGGTTTCTACGTGCTGACGGCCTACCCGGAGGCTGGCCGATGAAGCACGAAGAGAAGAAGGGATTCGATCCGAATGATTATCCAGCGCTGCAGGATTTTTTTCCCGCCTACCTGCATGAGGATTTTGCGGAAGAATATGAATCGGCCGCCGAAGCGGTGAAAGAATTTCTGGCTGAGGCCAGCGGCGACGAGATCCAGGACGTCCGGGATGAGTGGATGCGATTGCGAAAGGCACTGGCGGACCGGCCTTTTGCCAAGGTGCAGAGCGCGGTGAACAGCTTGGGCGCTGCGTGGCAACCCGCAAATGAAGCGGAGTGGAAGAGTGTGGACGAAATTCTCTCAGGCCAGCAGGCGTGATATTCTAGAGATGTAAATAGGCCCGTAGCTCAGTTGGTTAGAGCGCTACCTTGACACGGTAGAGGTCTGGGGTTCGAGTCCCCACGGGCCTACCATATCAAATCGATGGACTTAGCCACGCTTTCGCCACTCTGTTTTTGAGCCAGTCCGTACCGCTCTCCGTACCGTTGAAGATATTCGCAGCCCGCACCAGCGGCTCAGAAAAAAACCATTCATCGTTTAACTCTCTCTTCGGCGGAGCAGAAAACCAAAGCACAATATTCGCCTTTTCTTCGCTATGGCGCATACTTAGTGTCTACTGGGATTCCAGCCTTAAACTGATCTATAAGCGGAACCACAGGCCATGCCTAACCCGGCACGCAGTGAAGGACTGAAAATAGCGCGGCTGCTTATGGTGCTCAGCAGCATCTCACCATTGTTCGTCCTGTGGGCGATTAAGGGCAGCAAGCTAGTTCCGGATTCGTACCTGCTCAGCCTTTGCTCGCTGATGGTAATCCTCCCAAACTTCTTTCTCTGGATGAGGATCGAGGCTGCCAAGAAGCATCAGATGAAGAGCGAGCTGGTCGTGGGTTCAGCAGAGGATCATCGCGATCATCTTCTCGTTTATCTGTTCGTCATGCTGCTGCCTTTCTACCCGATCGACACGGGCACTTGGAGAGATTTCGCGGCTCTGATCGTGGCACTTGCCTTCGTTGTTTTTCTCTTCTGGCACCTCAATCTCCACTATATGAACATAATCTTCGCGATCCGTGGATATCGTGTGTTTACAATCCTGCCGCCGCAAGACGACAATCCATTAAGTGGTCGGATAAGTCTCGTGCTCATCACTCCCCGAACCAGTGTGCTTTCGGGGGATCGCATCATCGCGTATCGATTGAGCGACACCGTCTTTCTTGAGGACAAAGAATGCCAGCGCAATTCGACGTTAACGCTGCCGAACTAGTCGAGTTCGGCGTTGGAATCGACGAACGCAGAGAGCAGCGGTATGTGTCGGTTCCCATTGACTCCGGCATCCAGGCAGCCTTGCGAGAAATGGTACTTGCGACACGAGACGAACTGAAGGCGGCGGGAGAACCCACCACTTACGATCCTGGCGAGAAGTACGCCAGTCATGAGAACCTCCGTTTGTCGCTCGATAGTGAATTGGCTTCACACCTCATGAAGATTCACGAAGCAAAAAATCTCCCCATTGAACCGAAGGCTCTATCCGACCCCACAAATGTCTTCTGCTACTTTGCGCGTATGCGAGATGGTAAAGGACGTCGCCTGACAGCAATCAGGCGAGCGACCGCATTCAAGGGAGTTCTTAAGAGCCGCCTCCTACAATTCACCACCGATGCGCTGAAGATCGTTCCCGACAAGATATTCAAGCTCGACAACGATTTTGACCTGTTGATTGACGACACTGGTATTCAAATCTTGAGGTCTGCTGGATTCGAGTTCGTTGGGGCGCTTGAGGGAGCGGTGCTCGGTGCCGTACTGAAAAACATAAAGGCCATTAAAGCAGACCTACCGTTTATAGACTTCGGTCCGATCGAATCTTATGCCACGCAACATCCTCGTGCTGCCCGATACCTAGCTTCTATTCGTGCTCAACAAGAGACCAAGAACGTTGACAAGACAAACCTGAAAAACTTGTGCTCCTCTGCACGTCAAGAGCCGTGGGAAAATCCTCGCGCCCAGCACACGGGCGTCCCGCATTTCAGCCCTCCGTGCTTTCTTTCGAGACCTACAAGACTGGGAATTGATTCCGCGACGGCTTGACCCAGCACGAAGCTTTGTCACTCCGAAGAGCCTGCTCAAACTGATTGGGCCGAATCCGCGCACGATTGCTGATGACGTATGGGCCAAGCTCGTCTGGGCCGGGCTTAATCTGAGCGCCGATGATTTGCCGAAGCGTGGCTCGCCCAGGTGGAAGCCACGTTCGATTTCTTATCCCATTGAGCTTTGCAGGGCGTTAGCTGTCACTTGGTTGTTTGCAGGTCTTCGCAACAACGAAATTCGGCGCCTCCGCGTCGGCTGTATCCGCTGGCAGAGAGACGACGTCACAATTCCTGGCACCAATGAAACTCTCGTCGGCGACGCGGTGTGTCTCCTTGACGTTCCCGTGAACAAGACCAGCACTTCTTTCACGAAGCCTGTTGATCGTGTTGTGGGCGAGGCGATCGCGGCGTGGGAGAAGGTTCGTCCACACGGCATTAAGCTGCTCGACGCAAAAACAGGCGAGACCGTCGATTTTCTATTTTTGTTTCGGCTAACTGTTGTTGGCAAGAGCTACCTGAACAGGGTTTTGATCCCGGTACTTTGCAGCAAGGCAGGTGTGCCCACCGCTGATGTTCGGGGCAACATCACAAGCCATCGTGCGCGCTCCACGATTGCGTCGCAGCTCTTCAATGCCAAAGAGCCCATGACTCTGTTTGAATTGCAGGAGTGGCTCGGGCATGCAACTCCTACTGCGACGCAACACTATGCAAAGATCACGCCGACGAAGCTCGCCAAGTCCTATTCGGATGCGGGCTACTTCACCCGGAACCTTCGTGCCATTGAAGTGCTTGTCGATCAGGAGTTGGTGCGGAGTGGTCGTGCCGCCAACGAGCCTTGGAAGTTCTACGATCTCGGGCACGGCTACTGCACGTATGACTTTTTCGATCAGTGCCCTCATCGCATGGCCTGTGCGAAGTGCTCGTTTTATCTCCCAAAAGATTCGACGAAAGCGCAGCTTCTCGAAGCCAAAGCGAACCGGCTGCGATTGCGCCAGGATATTCCGTTGGCCGCCGCGGAACTCTCAGCTGTGGAAGATGGACTTACCGCGTACGAACAATTACTCGCAAAGCTGGCCGACGTACCGACGCCAGCAGGACCGACTCCCCGGCAACTCGGCCGTGAGCATCTCGTGCAACTGCAGGCGGGTGAAAAGCCAAGACGGTCCAACTATCGATAGGTCCGTCGCGATTCTTGGCGATGATCTTAGAAGTTCCGGGCGCTTCTTCGGCAATTCGATTTTCACTGGCATGCTTGCTTCCTATTGACACTCTATATGTAGTTCAATACTATCCCTATAGAACCTCGATAGGAGATGTCTTTTGAACTCTGAACCGACAACGCTTTTGCAAGGAACTTTGGACCTGCTGATCTTGAAATCGCTGGTCGCTGGCAAGATGCATGGATTGGGAGTCTCGCGCAGAATCCAGCAGATTACAGGTGGCGCTTTTGATGTTAAACCGGGCTCGCTCTTTCCCGCGCTCCACCGAATGGAGGAGGCGGGTTGGATTTCCTCATTTTGGGGCGAATCCGAAAACAACCGCCGCGCCAAATACTATTGTTTGACCAAGGCGGGACAGAAACAGCTCGAAGCCGAAACCAAGCGATGGGGCCGCATTTCCTGGGCCATCGCGCAAGCGTTGGAAGCTTCGTAGAGGAGTTTGGCATGCCGCTCTTTGTGAAAGCTCGAAGTTTCTTACGAAATCTCTTTTCGACCCGACGTATGGAGGTGGACCTCGACGAGGAAGTGCGTTCCCACCTCGCCATGCTGACCGAGGAAAACATTCGCGCCGGGATGTCTGCGGCGGAAGCACAGCGGGCCGCGCGCATCGAATTGGGCGGCATCGAGCAGGTGAAAGAGGAGGTTCGCGAAGAACGCATTGGCAACTGGGTGCAATCCGTGGTTGCCGATTGCCGCTACGGCCTGCGCATTCTGCGCAAGAACCCCGGATTTACCGCCGTTGTAATCCTCACCCTGGCGCTTGGCATCGGCGCCAACACCGCCATTTTCACCGCTGTGAACACGATTCTGCTTCAGCCGGTTGGCATCCCTCACGCCGACCGCGTGGTCGCGGTTCGCATCAGTTACGAGAACCTGAATCTCAAAAGTATTGTTATCTCTGCCACGGACTTCATTGACGTACAAAACGCGACGGAGGTCTTTTCGACTGCGGCTTTGGAGACATCGAGCGACCAGAATATTACTACTCTGGACACCCTCCCGCGGCATCTCCTCGCTTCCAAAGTATCTTGGCAATGGTTTGATGTATTCGATGCCAAACCTATTCTGGGCCGCGTCTTTGCGCCGGAGGAGGATCAACCAAACGCATCACACGAAGCTGTTCTCTCCTATGGCACCTGGAAATCTCTGTTCGGTTCGGACCGGGATATTATCGGCCGCACTATCACACTCAACCAGACGTCCTATCGCGTGATCGGCGTGATGGGCTCCGATTTCCAATTTCCAAATCCCACGGATCTTTGGATTCCCATTGCCCTTTCCCGTGACGAGTTCGCACCAGACAATCGGTTTAATGAAAACTACTTTGTGGTCGCTAAACTAAAACGGGGCGTTTCGTTCAGCAAGGCCGCTGCCTTCTTGAATGTGCTGACAAATCGTGTACGCGAAGATCCCTCGTCAACCTACGCCAAAGATTCCCACTGGCGGATGTTCGCCATTCCCCTGGCAGGGTTTCTTTACGGGGATCTTCGTGTTTCTCTGTTCATTCTGTTGGGAGCGGTAGGTTTTGTGCTTCTCATTGCTTGTGCAAATGTCGCTGGTCTTCTTTTGGCCAGGGCCTCCAGCCGAGTCCGGGAGTTCTCTGTTCGCGCGGCGCTCGGCGCCTCCTCCGCCCGATTGATGCGCCAAGCATTCACCGAATGTGGCATCCTGGCCGCTTCCGGGTTGCTGGTTGGACTTCTGATTGGACGGCTCTCCTTGATGTCTTTGCGGAATCTCGCGCCGGGAAGCGTTTCCGCCGCGCTTCACGATGGAATTGACTCTCGCGTCTTCCTGTTTGCGGCCTTTGTCGCGGCGATTTCCACGTTCGTGTTTGGCGTGGGTCCTGCTCTCCAACTTTCACGAAGCGATCCGCAAGAGAATCTGAAATCCGGCCGAGGTACGAATGCCGCTTCACCCAAGGACCGACGTTTCCGCAACGTCCTCGTCAGCGGCCAGCTTGCGATGGCACTGATTTTGTTGGTTGGCGCTGGCCTGTTCCTTAAGAGCCTCGCCAGGCTTCAGCAAGTTGACGTTGGATTCCAACCGCGTGGCCTGATGACCGCCGCGGTCACTCTTCCTGGAAACGTCTACGACACACCAGATAAACAGGTGGCTTTCTTTAGGGCGATTTTCGAACGGCTCTCCAACGTTCCGGATGTCACTGCTGTTGCGGCGGGATACCCCTTGCCATTTAGCGGAGCAGGAGGAGGTGCTTCGTTCGGCATCGAAGGACGCCAGGTTCCTGCCGGTGATCCGGGATTTAACGGCGGAATTGCGTGCGTTACACCCGACTATTTCGCGGCGATGGGCATCTCCCTAAAACAGGGGCGCGCATTCACAGATCAAGACCGGCTCGGCTCGCAAGCGGTTATGCTCATCGACGAGAATCTTGCGCGGCAGTATTGGCCGTCTGGAGATGCAGTTGGGAAGCGCATGCGCCGCAATGACAGCGACCCTTGGGCTACGATTATTGGTGTGGTTGCCGCAGTACGGCGCACGCGAGTCGTGGGCGCAGAGTCGGACTCAGAGGGTGTCATTGGTGCCGGCAAAGGTGTCTACTACTATCCGCTTTTTCAAGTGGGGAACCCCGATGAATATGCGACAGGTCCAGCGGCCACATTTGTGGTAGCGCGCACTCGCGGCAACCCCGCCAGCTTGGCCAATGTCATTCCGGCCGTCGTGCGGGAGGTTGATCCCGCGCAGCCTGTCTTTGATATTCAGACGATGGAACAGCGCATCGCCGCTTCTCTTGGACCACGACGTTCGGCAATCGATCTGCTTACTTTTTTCGCGGTCCTCGCTCTGACTCTATCCGCGATTGGCCTGTTCGCCCTTGTTCGTTACACCGTCGCGCAGCGCACACAGGAAATCGGAGTGCGCATCGCCCTTGGCGCGACCCGCGGCGATGTTCGGCGTATGGTCATCAACCAAGGCTTGCGCCTAGTCTTCACCGGCCTCACTGTCGGGAGCCTTGCCTCTCTCGCGCTTGCGCGTGTTCTGACGACTGAATTGTATGAGGTCAGCGCGAGTGATCCCTTCACTTACGTCGCCGCTGCCATAGGGCTTGCTCTTACAGCCTTGCTCGCGTGTTGGTTCCCCGCGCGCCGCGCCGCCCGCGTCGATCCCATGATCGCGTTGCGCTACGAATGATTTTGATTCCCATCTGCTGGAGGAGTTCACAATGCCGTTCTTTGTCCTCACTGGCCCCTCCCTCCACTCCGGCCTAAACGCTCCGCCTCCGGCGTCGCAGACCTTCATTCCGGGAGGAGCCAGTGAGGTGTAAACAGTTGCTTCGGCCAAACCAAGCCATCATGCTTGGAGAATCTCTTGCCAAAAGTTATTCCACTTAACTATCAGAGGTAGTCTCGTAATCGAGGAAGTACAGCGGGTAGAGGAGACTGGCGAGTTCCTCCCGAATGCCTATCTTGTCTTCAAACGGTCCGCGATGCGGGTATCATCCTCTCCCACTGCCATTTTCACCTCGTGAATATCCCAAGCCGCCTCACCGCGATTAAAGGTAAGGATGTCGGGACGGCCCACTATTTCTTTTGCGATGACGGTGGGCTGAAGGATCGCCCGCATGCCCCTCTCAAGAAGTTGCTGCGTATCTGCCCACCCCTTGCCTCCGAATTCCGTTACCTCAATAGCGTCCGGAAAAAGCTTCCGAGCGAGCATGTCCACCTCCCGCCCCATCGCAAAAAGCGCCTCGAGTCCCGGTTCCTCGGGAATGGCATCGCGGCGCTTTCGATCCAGCCACAGCCGGACGGGACATTCGTAGTAATGGGTGAAGTCCGTTTTTGTGAGCAAGGCAGACATATGTGCAGTTTGCGGCATTACGACCGGAAACCGAAGCGACGTTTGAACGCGCCACCAGGGCTTATTGCACGCCGCCGTTTTGCAGACGGATCAGGGCTCGTTCAAACAGACGGAACCTTTTCTTCAAGAATCTCCTATAGGAGGGGGCAAACTCTCTCGCCCTCGCCCTACCCTTGTGTCGAAAGGCCTTCTCATAGCGCTTGAGTTCCCTCACGCTTTTGAACGGCAAGAGCTGGCTCTCGAAGTACTTCTTGATATCGCCTGGTTTGGGCTGAATCTCGTCAATTCGTCGATGCAGCCACCGAGGGTAACTGCTTAGACTTACGAATATTCTCATCGTGATTCAGGAAATGAAGATTGAGAATGTTGTTGATCGCGGAGCCAATGATGCCGTCCCGACTCAGGTTATAGGGGAAGAAGTGATCGTCGTCGGGCTTGTGCTGCCCGAGTTCCACATCGCTGCGACTCACGCGGCTACGGTCGATGAATACCGGCTGCTGTTGCCAAAGCGCTTGTTTGATGATGTTTCGATAGGTCGAACGACCGGTTCGCAAGTCGACTTCCTGCAGTTTCGCGAAGACTTGGCCCGTCGCGCGCGGAATGCTGAGCCGCGAGTTCCTCTTCGCCAGCGCACGCATCTGCTTGACATCTTTCTCATCACCATCGCGGCCCACTGCGTCATGACCTGTCTCCCCAGTCCCGCACGGCGAGCGGACTACAGCGATTGACCCAATCTCTTTTCCAGCTGCGTGCGATAGGTTCTGCTGATTCTCAATCTCGAACCGTCTTTTAGGATCACTTCAAATTCGCCATGGGAAATCGGCTCCAGGTGCAGAATGCTTTCGATATTGACGATAGTCGAACGATGGACGCGGACAAAACGAACGGGATCGAGCCTCTCGGCAAGCTCGTTCAGCGCGGCCCTATACAAGAGCTCCTTTCCTCCGATGTGCAGGTTCGCATAAACGCCGGCAGCTTCGATCCAGTCGATATCGGCCACCCGTACGAAGCGGGTTGAACCTCCGGATTTCACCACCAGACGGTCCAGCGGCAGATCCCCCGCGGGCGCTGCGGAAACCATGTGAAGAATGCGCCGTCCAAACTCCCGCATGCTGCGTTCATCCATCCGATTGCTGACGCGAGCCATGGTCGCCTCAAAGCGCTGGTCGCTGAACGGCTTCAGGAGATAGTCAAGCGCATTTGCTTCGAAAGCGCGGATAGCATGCTCATCGTAGGCGGTCACAAAGACGGTTAGCGGCATACATTCGGCTCCCACTTCAGCGATGACCTCTAGCCCATTCAGTTCCGGCATCTGCACGTCGAGAAACACCAGATCGGGTTTTCGGTTCTGAATGATCTCCACCGCGGAGAGTCCGTCGGATACCTCTATGATTGCGGCCACCTGAGAATCGCGGCGCAACAGATCGATGATCCGTTGCCTCGCTGGCGCTTCGTCGTCGGCCACCATAACGCAGAAGCCTTCAGATGTGGACAGCGGCATGGGCGTCCTTTCCGGTCCATCGCAGAGGCAGCGATATGTCAACCTCGGTTCCACCACTGGCGCGCCGGTTCACGGCAAAACAGGTTTCTCCATCGGGATAAAGCCCTGACAAACGCTGCCGCGTCACGGAAAGCCCTACGCCGCTGGAGTTCTCAAGCGTCCAGCCCGCCGGAAGTCCCACGCCGTCGTCGAGCACACGAATGTGAAGCCGATTCCCGACTCGGTGTGCCGACACGATCACCGTTCCGCCCGAAGCTCGCCTTGAAATCCCGTGCCAGATTGCATTCTCCACCAGTGGCTGAACGAAAAGGCAGGGTACGGAAGCATATTTCACATCCGGCGCGATTTGCGTTTCGATCCGCAAATGCTCCCCGAAGCGGATCTTCTGGATCGCCAGATAGTGTTCCAGAAAGGCCATCTCTTCCGCCAGCGGGACTTCCTGCCTGTCTTTCGATGCCAGCGACAGGCGGAGAAGGTCGCCAAGATGCTCGATCATCCCTCGCGCAAGCTTCGGATCCCGTTCCACCTGAGATGAGATCGTGTTCAGCGCATTGAAAAGGAAATGCGGATCCAATTGCATTCGAAGGGCGTTCAGGCGAGCCTCGGAGAAGTTTTTTTCCAAACGCTCCAGACGCAACTCACCGGCAATATAGTGATCGTAATAGTGATATGCTTGCCAGGCTCCCAGAATCAACCAGTAGATGAGCCAGTTCCAGAGAAACATGCCTCGCAGCGCATCGACAAGAAACCTGATACTAGGCAAGCGATTCCAATCATTAATCCCGAACGCGGCGCGAACCACCCCCAAAACATAAGCGTACACCGCCGTCACCAGCAGACTCGGAAGGAAATGCGCGAGAACTCGTCGAGCAAATGGCTTGCTGGAAACGGGGATCTGCCGGTCCGCCCAAAGAATGAGAGGCGTGACCATCCCCCAGGACCACCATAGCGTAAGAGATAAAAGCAGAGCGTGACGCCGGTCGGTGCCGACAGAAAGATCCGGCAATGCAAACACACAGCCGAGAATCGTCCATGCCAGAGCGGCAAGAGCAACGTGGCCCGGACGGCTCTTCATCCATTGGTTGCCACGCATCGGGTTTGTCACTTTGCTGCCAGACGAACCCCCTCCGGGTCAGCCAGCCGCAGCTTCAGTCCCCATCCGAAGAAGTTGTTCGCGATTGCCACCGCGACCTCATTATCGCCCGCTTCCAGGGGCAATGTGAAGGCGCCATTCTCCAGCGAACATCGTGCGTCGGGAAATTTTCTCGCTCCTTCCACCTCAAATAGGTTTTGTCCGCATACACCAGTTTCCCGTTCACGAATACCCACAGTTCGCGCGTCGATCCAATATCCACTTTCTTCGTCTGCTTCCTGTCTGAAGTCATGGTCGTCTTCAGCCATGCTACGGCTCGGTTCGACTCGGGCAGAGGCCGGCCATACTCGCCGGCTGAGATTTACCAGCCCGTTCCGTTCTGTGCTGATCGTCCGCCATTCCTGCGAAGTACTAGGCAAATCTTTATACGCAGGGTCCTTACCGTTCGGCAACGCGGAAAACGCAGAGAGATGCCAATTCCGGACCAGGCCACGGTCCCCTTCCAGCAGATCTCCGGCCGGCTCCGGAGAGAGACCATCCACTGCATCGGGAGCTATCACCATGTTTGCGAAAGTGCCTGGCCCCTGCAGTCGCAGGCTGCCTTTCATCGCATCCCCCTCTAACCTGCCGACCTGCAGTGTGGGGGATGTAGCATCGTTCACGAAAACTTTCATCCGTCGGCCGGATACAACCATCTTGATGTGGTTCCACTTTTTGACTTTTGCTTCTGTTCGGTTCTGTCCAGCAGCCGGCTGTACTATTCGGATGGGACAGGAGACAACTCACATTCGAATGCCCAGCCACCGTTGTATTCCGTGACCGCTACGAGTAGTTCGTTGTCACCTGGGTTGAGATGGATATGGGTCTCGTCGTTGAGGCCGAATGTACCGAGCGAGTCATCATTGCGGTACGACAGGGCATTCTTCCCCGAAAAAATCGACTGTCGGTTCAGGTAGACGACTATGTCGTCGCTGTAGCCGATTTTGAGGATTTTCTCACCGCCCTTCACAGATGAGATTTGGGTCCGAGCGAATACGACTCTAGCGCCTTTGACCCGTCCTTTTCGCATTTCCTCGCGCGACGGCATAGGAAACATAGCAGGACTGGATCGATACCGGTTCACCAAAACGAATCCTGGATCCTCAGCATGCACCTTTTCCCATTGACTGATGGAAGCCGGGTACGTACTGGCGTCAACGTCGCCTGCGTCAAATGCGGGCGACAGTTCCCAATCGGACAGCAAGCCGGCCCGTTTGAATGGCGGCAGGTCTGGCAATGGCTTCCGGTCAGGAAGAGGCGTGTAGCTTAGATTGCTAAAATATCCGCCGCCCAGAGACCATAAGCCGACTCCCCCTTCACTGTCTCCCCTCCGCAAATTGGTTACGGTCAACGTAGGAGCCTTGCTTTCGTTCAGGAAGACCTTGCACGTTCGACCGGTGACGACGATCTTCATATGAATCCACTCGTTTTCGGGGATATGTGCGCTGGCTTTCTCGTGACTCGAATTGAGCAGTTGCCAAATGGCGTCCCCGTTCAGTCGCGGGGTATACTGCATCGCTTCGATGGTGTCCGAAGCGCCCGGCCTCAGGTAGATCATTTCCAAATTTGCTTCTGATTCGATCCTGAAGGCAATTCCTATAAACAGGCCGCCTGGTTTGCTTGCCACATCTGCTTCCACAGCGCCGTCGCGGAAGTTTGCCCCTTTCACGGTTAGCAGCCCAGAGGGAAGGTAGACCGCGCGACGTCCAAGAAATTCTCCGAATTGTATCGCCCCCGCAGAGGATCCCGTCTTGGAGGTACCGGTGTCGAAACGCTCGGGCGACATAGGAACCTGAATCTGTTGAGACTGCGAGGCCGAGAGCCCGCATCCGGCTAGAGCCGCGATGGCAAAAAAACAAAATTTGAACATATTACTAACTCGATTTGGTGGTACGCGCGGAATCATGTGTTCTTATCCCCGTTTCCCGGAGCGGCGCCTGCGTTTGATATTGCGGAAACAGATCCCATAACAGGACACTATGAGTCTGCGGCGCATACTGCATGCAAGCCAGGAAGGCCGGACAACTCGGATCAGCCCTAAGGGATAAGAGCTCGAAATTGCCTTCGTCTTGCTGACGAAAGACGATTCCAGGGGCGCCCCGCCCGATCGTATTGACGTCGAACTCGATCGTCCCGTTGCTGAATGTCATGCCCTTCAGTACCGCATCGCCGCTGTTCAGTCGCATCAATCCGTGGAAAAAAACCAGCTGCCTGAGGAACTCCGCGTTCTCCTTGGCCTGCCAGTGGTCAGCTGTCATGGGGATCGTGATCGGTTCTACGGCCCGGGCAATCGGAAGTGCTGACAGGAAGCATAAACAGAGCGCCATCCTGTTCAGGGCAGCTTTGCTAACAAGCGTCTTCATGACCCCAGCGTATGAACCCGGCGGCCCTTTGGCGAGCTAAAGGTGACGAGACGGACAGGAATGTTGCGAGGCGGTCCCGGACATTGCGGATTGGTTCTGAGCAACGTCCCGAAAGCGGCCTGCACTGATTCTGCGAAAGTAGGGTATGTGTTGGGTATGTGTTACTTTCATTCCGGAAGGCGCGCTGGCCCCCACCCCCTTCCAAGGGGGTGGGGGCCCGTGCCGATTGTGATTCCCTATAAGTGTCTGTTGCCGAAGACCAACGTTGTCACACTTGCGGAGTTGTTGGCCGGATTCGGATCGAAGTTGGGCGAACTGACGACCGCGGTGTTCGTGACCGATGCCGGAATCGGCGGTATCGAAATCCGCACCGTGAAGCTCACTGTCGCCGAGGCTCCGCTGGCCATGTTTCCAAAACTGCACTGAACGGTTCCGGTCTGTGCTAATGGCGGAGCCGTACAGGAGGCCCCGCCTGAGTTCATCGACAGAAATATCGACTGCGCGGGAAGTGGATCGACCAAAGTGACGGCCGAGGCCTGGAATGGGCCCTGGTTCCTCACCGTTACTGTGTAAACCAAAGTTCCCCCGAAGTTGACAACGGTAAGGCTGGACTGCGTGGTCACCAGCAGGTCGGATTTGTTGTGCACAGTGATGCTCGTCGATCCGGCCGATCCGGAGTTATTGCTGGTATCCGGGTCAGACGTGCTGGATGTTACCGATGGAGTGTCTACCAGAGTCGCGCCATCGCTAACAGTGGTACCCAATATGGCTTGAATCGTGATCGTGACAGTATCACCATCAGGAACTGTTGCCAGGTTGAGGCTCGCTCCGGCGCCGGAGATCGTACATGTACCCTCCGTCGAAGTGCAGGAAGTGAAGGTCACACCAGCCGGGGCGGCATCGCTGAACACGACATTGGCGGCATCGTCCGGTCCGGAATTCGTCAACTGGACCGTGTAGGTAAACGAGCTGCCCGCCACAATTTGCGCTGCCGAGGTCTCGCTGGTCAGACTCAGATCCGCGGACAGCCGCTTGAGTTCGAACGCTCCAATGTCACTGTGTGGGCCCTGCGGACGTGGCACTCCCCGCTGATCCCTCGCAAGGAATCGCGAATCGTCACCGGCATCGACCGCAGGACTGCCCGGTGGCAGCGCCATCGTCGGCGTCCCGATCGTGCTCAGCGGGTCCAGCGCCAGGGGCGCCAGTTCAGGATCGGCACTGACGACCACGCCAGGGCATCCGTTGTTATTCAGGATCAAGTTGCTGCTGCCATTCGCATTCACCGTGCCCGTATTGTTGCCGCCGGTCGGATCCGAAGTGCTCAGCAGCAGGCAGTCATTGGAGCCGTTCCGCGAGAGAATCGTGTTCGCCAGTATGAGCGATGCTCCCACAGGAACATTCTTGACCAGCGGGAAAGCCATCACCACGACACCACCGCCGGCCTGGTTGTCAGTACCCGTGACAAGGTTGCCGCTGATGGTCGTGTTTTCGATCTCGAGCAACCCGTTCAGCGAGAAGATCGCCGCGCCCGCATCCGCGCCGTTGCTCGCTCTGTCCGTGCCGTCATCGCTGACGCCACCCTCGCCCCTGTCCACGTCGTTACCTGTGAACGTGCTGTTGCGCACAAAAACCGTACCGCCTTCATTGAAGATGGCGCCGCCCAGAGCTCCGCCGCCACCGCCACAGCAACTGCCGTTGGCACCTCCTCCGAAACGGCCCGCGTTTCCGGGTTCGCCGTGCAGATCGACGTCGGTGCCTATTCCGAAGGCTGCGCCGCCGCCAAATCCCCCATTTCCTCCGTTAGTGCCGCTTACGAGAGACCGGATCGTCCCTGTGGCACCGCCGCCGCCGCCAAACCCGCCGTTGCCTCCATTTGCGCCGTCAAGGTGGAGTATGTCGAGGCCGGCGCCGCCGCCGCCGCCGCCGTAGGCGCCATCAGCGCCATCCGCTGAAGCTGTAGAAATGCCGGTGGCGTCGTTGAGTCCTCCTCCACCGCCACCGCCGCCGGGGCAAGTGGCAGGATGGCCATGATTCTGGTGGCCGCCGCCTGAGCCACCGCAGAGGTAGGCTCCACTGCCCCCAGTCGGTGTACTGTCTCCGCCATCGAAGATCGTGCCACCTCCGCCGCCTCCGCCAAGAGACTCCAATGTATTCGGGTCACGGCCTGCCCCACCGTTTCCTCTCGAGCCTCCGCCACCTCCGCCTGCAGTTCCAAAGTCGGTGCTACCGCCATTGCCGGACAGGCCACCTCCACCTCCGCCTCCGGAATCCTCAGAATCGCCGTGGCAAGACAATGCGCTTGATCCGCTGCCATTGCCGCCAATCGCGAAGTTGGAATCGAACGTGCTGTTCTCCACGGCAAGACTGGGCACGCCCGAACCGCCCGCCGCGCCGACATAGATCGCTCCCCCAGCGCCAAGACCTCCGCCGCCTCCACAGGCTCCGTCGCCACCTTTTATTCTGAAGCCCTTGATGTAAACCGCCTCGAGATCCAACACTCCTGTCCCGGAAACGGGCTTGTTATCCAATGTGTCAAAGATGGAGGCGCTCCCAATGGCAAACAGTCGGGAGTTTCCCGTGCCGGTCCATTGCAGCGTAGCTCCATTGCCCTGGATCGTGATGGGCGTGAAGATGATCGGGGTCGCCGTCAGCCCGAACGGGTTATGCGCGTCGCGATCCCAGGAAGTGTTGAAGGAGTACACCGTCTTTTCGAGCACGATCGTGAACGGCGCACTGCCGCCCTGCAACACGCATCCACTCTTATAAAAAGCGTCTGGATCCGTCAGATTCACGGCCGTATTGCTGCCAAACTCCGCCGCATAGATCGCCTCCTGCAGAGAGCAGTGGCTGCTGTCGGTAACACCTTGCTGCGTGGTTGTGACCTGAATGGTGGTCTGGGCCGAGGTTCGATGCCCCGAGGCCAGCGTGAGCATCAGGATCGCCGCAAGTGCGGTCCAGTGATGAGCCAAGAAGCGAGCTACCCGGCTCATATGAAAGAGAGTCAATATGGGTTTCTTCACGTCTAACTTTTCTCCTGATCGGGTATGAGTTTTGGGTCTTGATTTACCCACGAAAGTTATATGCGGCAGAGACTCTAAGTGCGTCAGCGGAAAGTAAACTTGTTGCAATCGTGTTGTCTGAGAAAGACCACCAACTTTTCATCGGTTCGCTCCGACTGGAAGGCAATCGGTGGCAAAGCGCCATTCATCACCTTGTCCCGATTGTTTGTGGCTTACTGAAATCGCAACTGCCGTCGTGCGCGACCTACCGACAGGGACTCGTTCAAACGGGGATGTGGGAAATGATGACCAAGGTTCCGGATAGCTCCGGATAGATTGTCGGCGACACGGAAGTGTTCTGACGCTCGCTAACTGCGATTAGTAATGGGCTAGTGTTTACCGAAAATTCTGCAAGGTCGATCCGACCCTCCACCGCAGTACGCAAAAGGCCTCGGAAGAGGTGAGCTAAAAACCCCACGCAAAAGGCCCCAGCTAACACCACTATAAAGGATACCTAGCGGCGGCAGTTTTGACGGGCGGAAATCTGTAGTTTGTCGCTCAGACACCTCTCGCAAAACCGCCAGGCAAAAAAGGCGTCCGACGATAACTTCCTGTTTGCCGACCATCCGGACAGTAAGGGTTGTATCGTGGTACGACGTCGTCTAGCGTCGCTTTAAGAGCCGGAAGCTGTTCCGTCTCTTGCCCAGTCGTGCCGAAGTTGTACCGAGCGCCCCTCAACGATGATCATAAACATCCCTACCACGGCTCGACAGTCCACCCCAGGCACAGACCACCGCAACCATGGTCGGTGAAGGAAGCTATTGGGTGCAAAAGCGCAGCTCACGCGGCCGGTAAATGGGATCCCTCCCGCAAGAATCCATCGGCGACGATGAGCTCGCGGTCAGCGTCACCGGAATGCGTTCCGGGACCATTAATCATTCCCCCAAGAAGCCAGCGACCGTCGAGAGGCGCGATAGTAGTCAGCTGGTTGTGGCGAGCACCCCCGATGTAGCCGAGGTTCTGGGCCAGCGAGCCGTCACTGTTTAAGAGCACCAACAGTGGCTGTGCAGCTTCGGATATACTCGCGCCGGATGGGTTCTGTACATAGCCGGTGGTACCTAGCGCGAGATAACGCCCGCCGGGCAACGCTGCGACATCAAAGAACACGTCGCCTCGATCGACATCGACCACACTGTACGGACCGGGAGTGCCATCGCGCCCGACAAACGCAGCAAACGCGTCCCAACCACTTCCGTCGGATCGCAACTCGGAGAGAACTCGGCCCACCAAAACGAAGCCGCCGGGTGTAGCGCGCACGCCGTGCAGTTCGGCAAGGTCGTGAGTGTCGATCACAGTGCTTCCCAAGCGGCGGCCGTCGGAGCTCGCCACACGCGTGAGCAAGGCACCTGTCGATGCTGCAATGGGTTCGCCGAAATACTCCGAGTGCGCACGAAACGTGAAGTTGGCCATTGGCGCATTGACGACTCCGACCGCGAGTGTAGCCGGTGTGCCCGCATCCACATCCACATAAATTCTTAGATGATTCTGCAGCTGGCCGAACACATCGAAGCTGCCACTCGTGATGCCCTCAAAGAGGATCGAACTACCGGGTTCTACGAGCGTCCGCCAGGCCTGTTGATATGCTCCGCTCACGTCGGGGTCGAGACGATAGGCAACGATCGCGTTACGCCCGGTGCGCAATACGACAGCCAAGCTTTCACCGAGCGGGGCGAGGCGAGCGGCGTCATGCATCAGTGCAGGCTGAAGAGCGTTGTCATCCTTGATCCCTCCGGCATAGTTAAAGAATGGATCGGTTGGGGAGGAGGGGTCGAGAAATAATTGGTCGCTTCGAATCGAGCCATTTGGATCGAGCCGAACGATGCGCACTTCCCTTGCCGTGGTGAGAATCGCCGAAATGTCGCCGGACGGATGCACCGCGAAGTCGACCACTGACCATCCCGGCGCCGGCGTGTAGGGCTGCACCGTATGGCCGTAGCCTTGCAATATCGCCAGAGTGCGCTGCGGACCATCTTCAAAGATGGATGTAAGTCGCTCCTCAAGCAACACGACCTCGTTACCTGTTGTGCGCACCTTTGTGACTGTCTGACCAACCACCGCGAGATCTACGCTGTTGATTGGCGGAGTCTCTCTACCCCCGCAAGCAACGAGAAGCGCGACCACACAACAAAGTACCGCACTCAGAATCGTTGACGTCCGGTAAACCCTTACCGTACTGACGAAAGATTTCATCATTCGAACCTCAGAATTGTCAGGGATCTTGTTGTAGAACTTGTGGTTCCCGCTGGGCGTCCGCTTTTCCGGCGATTGGGGAACCGAGGGCATCACGAAGTCGTCGTGCAAGTTAGAAAAGTCCCCTTTCGTGTCCGTAAACAAGTCTTAGGCATGCTTGCAGAGAAGTTGTCACTGCGGTGCAAAAGGAATGTCAAAGTTAAGGAGCATGGACAGTTCAGTGTCTACTTCACACGGGAAAAATTAGAGCTACAGTGTCTTGTCCGAGCGCCACTGTTTCGTGGGCTAACAGATTCAGAGTATCAACAGCTCGCATCGGCGGCTCGGGAGTTGTCTTGCTCGAAGTGCGAGACGATCTTTCCTCAAGACGATCTTCTTTGAACGTTCCCGGATAACGGGCAACCCTTCCGTAATCCGGTAAGGTAAGGGTTGCCGACCATTCGGGCCGATGGCCCGGAACGGGAATTCAAGTACGAAACGAAGCTCAGGGTCGGCATATGGCATGCGCGCGTGTCAGTGCGTCAGCCGAACACCATTCACCAGCAAACGCACCATAGCCACCGCGACGAAGGTGATCAAAAAATCCCATCCGGTAAACGAAGAAATTGTCTCGGCAGGCCTGGGAGTTGAGAATTTGAAAATCGCACCCACGACTGCAAACAGCCAGAATACAGAGCCACCGAGGGTTGACCCAATCAGAAAAGAAGGCAGCGGCCAATAAACCAACAATATGAGGGCGGTTCCGATGAGCCAAGGCGCAACGGTCGTGCAGCCAACAGCTTTGGCACGACCGAACTTACCGGGTGCCCATCTCACCAATTTCCCTCCCATGAAGAACATGAAGCACGGAAGAAGCACGAATCCGATTGCCGACGCCACATAACGAACGGGCTTCGATACATCGAGGAACGTGAACGCGAGGTTGAAGTCTCCCCCAAGGGCCGAGCCGGCCAAGGGACCGAGAAAGGAATAGACGCCCACCATTGCCAGCATCAGGAACATGAGCGCAGACGGTTTTTGCCTGAACCGCCGCTGATAGAGCAACCAACATGTCACTCCTACTGCCAAGCTGAAGACGGGACCAACCGCCGCGATAGTAGCGAGCTGTCGTGAGGTAGCTCTTGCCGGATCGGGATTCACCCACATTTGAAAAAGCGTTGAGCTGAACCCAAGCAAGTAACTGGTGAGGGCGTGCACAGCTTCGTGAGGGGTGATGCTGAGCGCATAGGCGGCCACGAATAAAAGCGTGGGACGACAGGCGACGCCCCAGTCGTTCGGCACATTCGACGGCGATTGAGGGGACTGGCTGTTAATAACAATTAGAAGGAACTTGAGGAACGTACGTGGTGCCGGCTTCCTTGTCCAGTACCTTTTGAAAAAGATGCGGAGCACAAACTGCACGGGGATATGGACGAGTAACGGGCAACCCTTCCGTAATCCGGTAAGGTAAGGGTAGCCGACCATCCGGACAGAGACGACCTGGAAGCACTTTCCGGTGCACAGCGCGGTCAGATTCCCATGAGTTTGTTGAGTTCCGGCGTTGTCACGCACCGGTCGAGAAAACTGAACTGTCCCTTGCCGCGAACTTCGTTTGCAGCGTCCAGAAAACCGGTCATTGCCGCCCGATATAGCGACGTTGCGAGGCTGATGCGCCGAACTCCGGCCGCCGCGAGTTCGCTTACGGAAAAAGATTTTCCTTTGATTCCCACCATGAAGTTGACGGGCTTGGACACCGCCGCACAGACTGCGCGCACCGCGGCAAGGTCAGGCAGGCCGGGCGCGAAAAGCACATCCGCGCCAGCTCTATCGAAAGCTTGAAGGCGGCTAATGGTGTCTTCCAGACTCGCTGGTGGGTGGAGCAGATTGTGCGCCCGCGCCGCCAGGACAAAGGGAAACGGCAATGCATGTGCCGCTTGCGCCGCTGCCGCAATGCGTTCGACAGCCAAGCCAAAATCGTAAAGTGGACGGTCTTGGTTGCGCGTCGCGTCCTCGATCGTACATCCAACGAGCCCGACCTCGGCCGCAAGCCGAATCGTTTCCGCCACGATTTCCGGCGCATCACCGTATCCCTTTTCCAGATCGGCAGAGACGGGCAAATCAGTCGCATTGACAATCAAGCGCGCGTGCGCCAGCGCTTCATCTCGCGTCAGCTCACCGTCTTTTCGGCCAAGCGCAGAGGCGGAGGCAGCGCTCGTTGTGGCCAATGCCTGAAAGCCAAGGCCGGCGAGAAGGCGGGCGGAGCCGACATCCCATGGATTCGGAATTACAAAGGCGCCAGGGCCATCGTGAAGCGCGCGGAAGCGAGTTGCCTTTTCCTTCTGGGTGGTATTCATCGAAAGTCCTTCGCGATCAGAATCTCCATCATGCTACTCCGTCAGTCACATGATTGCTGTGTATCAGCAACCGGTAGATATTCTGCCATAGAGAGCAATCGTGGTCGGATCACGGGCAACACGGAAATAATGCTGTCACTCCTGAAGAATAGGCCCTCAGCCGTTTTGCGACCGAGGGCCTCAGATCCGGCGGAAGGAGCTCTTAGGCCCCAGCTTTCACTGCCAGAGCGGCCTGAAAGTGCTTGGCATCAACTCCCGCTTCGGCTCGTTGCGCCCAAGTCATTTTCGGCCCCTGCGGTCCATAGACCTTCACGAACTGAGCCTTGCTTGGCCGTCCGGCCAGTGCGAACAGGCGCGTGCCTTCCGCGATGTGAGCACGAGCCGAACTGCTGCGGGTAACTGGGGTGGCGGGTAGCACGGATTTGATAGTCGCTTTCGTTTCCTTCACTGATTTCCTCAAGACCTTACTCCGCTTCGACCTCTTTGTTGTCTTCTTAGACCGCTTTGATTTCTTTGTCATTTTCCCCCCCTCCATGGAACTCGTGAACCATACGCGTGTCTAGAGAGAAGTAAAGGGGTAAAAAGGAGGATTGCAATCCGTGACAGAAAAGTCCGAAAAGCTGCGCGGTGTCAAAGTTCACGAGTCGAAAACTTCACCTGTAATTTCACCTGTAACAGTTCCGGCTTAGGCGTACTTATACGTTCTTACGCAGTCCCCAACACCTTCCAAGTAGTTGGTCGTACATAATCCCTTAGCTTT
>CAVTYP010000012.1:0-125915 GCA_963738985.1 Candidatus Acidiferrales bacterium | reverse complement strand
TCGGTATTCACGAAGTTCGGTCCAGACAGCGGGGCACGCGACGCGTCTCCCAGTTCTCCCGTGGCGGGAGCCGCGAAAGCACATGGATTGAACCAATACCCCTTGCCCGTCAACTTGCTTGGTCCGGTGCACGATCCGATGGAGCCTGCTTGGAACGGGTTGCCCACCAAATCGGGCCGGCCAGCCGGCGCGGCAGTTCCGATGTTGATCAGGTTCGCCCCTCCCGTCGATGCGGCATTGGTGTCGAGTATAAACACCGGGAAGCCAGAGGTGATTTTTTCAATCACCGTCACTTGCCAGTTGCCCAGCAGCGCGTTGGTCACGTTGTTCCAATCGTTGCCAAACTTCTTGCCCTTGCCGAATGGCAAATCGTAAATCACGCTGGCCGTGAAATTGTTGTTCAGGTTGATTTGCGACAGCGCCCAGTCCGCTTTCTGCCATCCGTTCAGCGGGAAGAAAGGCGCTCCAATTGGCGTGCTCAAACCATCGGAGTAGCCGGTGTCATACGTTCGCGAATAGGTGTATCCGATCAAGGCGTAGAGTCCGTACTTCGGCGTCTTGGTTTCTGCCTTGATCTGGAATGAATTGTAGTGCGCTCTCCCAAAATCGTTGATGCTGTAAATATTTGAGAATGGGAAATTGGGGAACGCCAAGGGGACAAACGCTCCTCCGGGACCGCAACCCAAAGTGTACCCGGGCACTTCGTCGGGTCCGCCAGCACAGGCCGTCGGCGAACTTGTGTTGATGTTATTCCCAAAGTTCAGGATGTGGGAGCCGCGGGACCCCGCATATCCGGCCGTCAACACGATGCCCGCGGGCAATTGCCGTTCCAGGTTGACGTTGAACTGCTGCACCATCCCCTGCTTGATATTCGTGTTTTCCGTGTTGAACGACCCACCAAAATTCAGTGGCGTCGCCGGCGGCGAAACCAACGGGAACCCGTCCGAGAAACCTACCATCTGCGAGAAACCGCCCGGCGCTGATGGCCCGATGTTTGGCGTCCCGCCGAGTACCGATGAACAGTAAGCCGCCAAAGTGGTGCAGCCACCGAACGACACGCCGAAGGATTCCGCGGCATACGGCGGATTCTGCCACAGACCCTGCGCGCCCATGCTCCACGCCGAGTCGTGGTAAATCGCGTACCCAGCCGCGAAGCACTGTCTTGTCGCTGCCAAGCACTTTCCAGGCGGCGCCGATCCGTGGCTCAAACGCCGTGAAATCCATCTTCACGCCTGCACCTGGCCCCACATATGGTTGACACTGCGCCAAGGCTTGCAGTTCCGCGGTGCACCCAGGCGTGGGAATCAACCACTGATAACTCGTTGCCGTCGGAATGAAATTCGCCATCCTGCCACTGGCTTCGGAAATGGGCGTAGCCAAAGCCCAGGCTAAACCGAGATTCAACGTCAAATCCTTGTTCACGCGCCAATCGTCCTGCACAAACGGACGGAACAGCTTCCAGCGCCGTCCCGTGATGTCTCCGTTGAAGTTCTGGTCGTGAATACGCAAGCTTGCCAGACCCATCAGCATGTCTGCCATCGAGGAGCCTGTCCAAGCGCCGCTCACGATCCAGAATCCGTCCTGGAATCCTTCAGCGCGCACATTCATCTGGTTGATGCGGATTCCGCCGCCCACCTTGATGTCGTGCTTGCCGCGGATCATGTCGAACGTGTCGTTGATCGTGAAGATGTTTGTTCCGCCCTGGAAGGGTGAATACCCGCGATCTCCCAGTGACCAATATCCGCCGCCTGTTATGTTCGTGGAGGTCAGCCCGCAACTGCTGCTCGCGCAATTGGTGGTGCCCGTGCAACCGAGGTTGGCGCCGGGAATCCCCAGTTTCGCCGCCTCGCACGTGCCGGTGCCTTGCGAAGTGATGTAGTCGAAAATGCGGTTATAGCCGAAGCTGAACTGGTTCACGCTGGCCGTGGAGAACACGTGCGTCTCTCCAATAGCCACGTTGCGCGCGTGGTTGATGATTCCCTGGTTGCTGCCAAACGCATTGGCCTCCGCAAAGTATCCCGCCGCGCCACCAGGTACATACGAATTTGCCTGGTCGTAGCTGAAGCGCGCGAACAGCGAGTCCGCGCTGGAGAAGTTCTGGTCCACGCGGATGTCGAATTTCGTTTCGTACAGCGAACGCACCGGTTCGCTCCGGAAGTTGTTTCCGTTCACGCTGTAGCCCGGCGTCGGCGAGGGATAGAGCGCAATCATCTGGCCGCCGATGGAGTTAAAGAGCCCCGTGGGGATCTTGTTGCAGGGCGTCCCCTGGAATTGTTGTCCGCTGGCCACGCTCACTAGCGGCATCGGATTACCCGCCGGATCGCACTGGAAATAAACGTTATTGTTGGGCACACCCGGGTTGGCATTCGGCAAATTGGGCACCGCCGATGCGCCGCTCATGTACGGATTGGTCACCACCAGCCCGCTGACTGGATTGCCAAAATTGTCGGCGCTAAAATCGCCGGCGCGCATTGCCGCTGTTGGCACCAGTCCCTGAAATGGAATGCCGTGCAATTGATCTTTCTGCTCGCCATCAATAAAGAAGAACGTCTTGTTCTTCCGGATGGGTCCGCCAAGTGTTCCGCCGTACTGGTTCAGGTTGAATTTTTCTGTCGTGGCCGCGAAGTAGCTCTTGGCATCCAAAGATGTGTTCCGCAAAAACTCAAACACCGAACCGTGGAAGTTATTCGTTCCTGACTTCGTGGTTACCAGCACTGCCGGTCCCGCCCGCGTGCCGTATTCCGCGGAGTAGTTGTACGTGAGAACCTTGAACTCCTGAATGGAATCGATCGAGGAAAGAATCCCGATTCCGCCGGCCGTCAACTCATTATTGTCCGTGTTGTCCAGCAACCAGTCGGTGCTGTTCGCGCGGGAACCGCCCACCGACAGCGAAAATGAACCGCGAGCCGCCACTTCGCTGCTTGCGCCGCTGGTGAAAAAGCTGTTGGGATTGGTTTCCTGAGTGGTGCCGGGCGTCAGCGTTGCCAGCTGCACGAAGTCGCGTCCATTCAATGGCAACTGCGCCACCTGCTGCGACGTGATCACTTGCCCCAGCGACGGATTGGCGGTTTCCACGGCCACTTCCGACGCCACCACTTCTACCGACGTGCTCACCGACGCTGGCGATAGTGCGAAGTCCAATTCCCGCTGCTCATCCACCTGCAGCTTTACGTCCTTCATTTCCACTGGCTGGAATCCCTTGAATTCCGCCCGCACGGTATACACCGACACCGGCAACAGGTTAACAATATAGTGCCCCGCCTCGTCGGTCGTGGCTTCGCGTACTGCTCCCGTCCCTTGCGAGGTCACCGTTACCGTCACGCCGGATACTGCGGATCCCGATTTGTCCGTCACTGTACCGGAGAAACTGCCAGTCGCTTGCCCCCAAACCGCCGGACAGAATAACAACACAGCAAACGCAATCAGCAGAATGGAACACGATCTCTTGCTCATCGTCGACACCCCTCCAAGCACCCCATGTCTTTGCTGTCCAGCAATTGCTTTGGAAGCCCGGGACCCATGTTTCTACGCCTTTTCCACTTCCTCGACGTATTCAAAAGTCCCTATAGCTGCAAAAAGCCATAGCCAACAAAACAAAATTAGGAAGAAAAATACTTCCCGCTCGCAGTTGTGTCAAGCGCTTGTTTGCGCGCGCCTGTGCAAGATTTTTGTCCTCGGTTTTTGTCGGAAAAACGGGCGTTTTTGGACGCTTGATTTATTTTTTGAATGGCAAAAAACTGCCGTTTAGCTCTTGCCTTTATTAACCGGAGAAGCTTTCTCCAGCGTCGCGATTAGCCCCTTGGCGCATTCGGGCACCGGCACGGCATGGTTGAAGACGATGGCCTTGGCGCTGACGTCCTTGCCATACAAATTCTTGTTTGCGCCGTTGTCGGGCCGCAGCGTGGAACCTTCCAGCGATATACCCGCAAAAAGTCCACGAGCGCGAGAGTAGGAAAGAATCTCCGCGCGCATGGTGACATCGGTTTCCGCGGAAGCGGTACGCCCAACCGGGCCGGCCGCGGCCGAAGCGTCACCACCTAGCTTCACCTTGCTGGTCAAAATGCTCGACGCCGAACGCGGACTCATCAACAGCAGAACAAAGTCCGTGGCATTGCCGCCGAGCTGCAAACCCGCGCTGCCGCCTTCCAACGCGATCATGCTGGGCGCGCCCCAGCGGCCACGAAAGTCCTTGCCGCCACGACAGGTCATCACGCCGCGGCCATAGCTGCCGCCGAATCCGATGGCGAACTTCAGCACCGACGGCAAAATCACCACGCAGTCCGCCTTATCCAGAACGCTCTGCGGAATACTGTCGGGAGCGTTCAGAATTTCCTTCATCACTTTGCCTGCGTTTTCAACACGGTCTTGTTCTTTGTCTTGTGCCACAACGGAAAAAGCCAATGCGAGAGCTACGCCAAGACCAACTATTATTCTTTTCATGGTTTATCCTCAGTGTCTTGCGCGCGCATATGCGCGCAGATTTTCCGTGCTTATATAGAGCTGGCCCGAAGTATACTCCACACTCTTCTGTCCCGTCATCCGACAGCCCCTTATTTCCTCGTGGATCTGGCGATGAGTGCCTTCGCGGCTACATAGTTTGCAAGCCATCAGATGCCCTTGAAGTCTATTGTTAGCACAGTAATGTCGTCAGCTTGCCCTTCACCCCGCGGCTGCTGCGACCAGCGGCACAATTCGTCCACCAATCCTTCGGCGAATTGATCCGCGGCCAAGCCCGCGCTGCTCTCCATGTAACGCTTGAATCGCGCGGTGCCGAACTCTTCCTGCGTGGGACTCTTCGCTTCCGGAACTCCGTCGGTGTACATGACGCACCGGTCTCCGATAGCGACCGGCGTTTGTATTGACGTGTAGGTCGCCTCGGGAAACATGCCGAGAAACAAACCGTTTTCCGCCACTTCGCTGACGGTGCCGGCGGATTTGCGCCAAAACAAAAGCGGCGGGTGCCCCGCACCCGCGTAAGTCAACAGCTTCTTCTCCATATCGACATACACATAGGCCGCCGTCACGAAGTTGTATTCGAACTTCCCGCACAGTGCCTTGTTCAAGCCCGCCAGCACACGCCCCGGGTCCGATGCGTGACCCGCTTGTGCTGTCAGCGCCACCTGCAGCATCGAAGCGATCAACGCCGAAGGCAGACCATGTCCGGACACATCGGCGACGAGAATCCCAACATGCTTTTCGTCCACCACGATGAAATCATAGAAATCTCCCGCCACCGACGTCATCGGAAGGTAGCGCGCCACGATTTCCAGCCCTTGAATCGTCGGTGTGCTCCGCGGCAGGATCGACAACTGAATTTGCCGCGCCATTTCCAGTTCCATGTTGATCGCCACCAACTGCCGCGCGATTTGTGCGTGCGCTTCACGAAGCATCAGGTGTGTGTGGACGCGCGCTTTCACCACTGCTTCTGAAAACGGTTTGTGAATGTAGTCCACCGCGCCCACTTCGAATCCCTTGGTTTCGTCCTCGGTTCCCGTCTGCCCGGTCAGGAAGATTACCGGAATATCGCGCGTGTCTGAATTTACCTTCAGGCGCCGGCAGACTTCGTAGCCGTCCATCACCGGCATCATCACGTCCAGCAAAATCAAGTCGGGCTTTTCCTCGCCAGTGGCAATAGAGAGGGCCTTCTCGCCATTCGTCGCAACTTTGGTCTTATACAAATCCTTCAACGCCCCGGAAATCATCCCGATGTTGATGGGCGTGTCGTCGACAATCAATATGCACTTCTGTGGCGCTGCTTCAGGCATCGGTTCACTCCAGTTTCAAGGAAAGGCGTGCGGCAATATCAGAAAGCGAATGAAGTGCCGCCGCAAAATCAAAGTTGCCAACGTGCCCCGCCAGCGCGTCCATCTCCGCCTCGGTTAGCACCCGCGATAAACCAGGTCGCGCATCCAGAATGAAATCCGCGGCGTCGCCGTCGTCATTCTTCAGCAATGTCTTCAGCCGCAGCAGTGGCTCCAGCACCGTGGCAGGATCTGCTGAGCCTCCGCCGTTGCCGCTGGCGGCTTGCTCGTTCGGCAGCGCCGTTCGGATGGCCGCCGCGGTTGTGGCAAACGAGGTCTCCAGCGAGCGCAGCGTTTCGTCGACACCTTGCCCCGCCAGAATCGCGCTCTCTGCCTTCGCCGCAACCTCAGCCACCCCTGTCGCTCCCAGATTTGCCGCGGAACCTTTTATCGAGTGAGCAGCACGCGCAGCCGTCTCCGTTTCCCCTGCGGCCAGCGCGTTGCGGATTTCCTCCACTCCGCCCGCCGAAAGCTGAGCGAATTTGCGCAGCAGCGATTCATAACGCTTCAGGTTGCCACCGGCTCTCCTCAGCGCCGCCTTGGTGTCGATTCCGGGGATCACCAGTGTTTCCGCAGTGGGCACTGCTGTCGCGGCCGTGGAAACGGTTGCCGCCGGTGCGTGTTCTGGCGCCGCGCTGCCGCCGTCTCGCGGCTTGATCCAGCGCAGCAACACCGTGAACAACTCATCCGGATCGATGGGTTTGGCCACGTGATCATTCATTCCCGCTTCGATGCATTTCTCGCGGTCCGCCGCCATCACGTTCGCGGTCATGGCAATGATCGGCAGGTTGCTTAGTTCAGGCTTGGAGCGAATCGCCTTGGTTGCCGTCACGCCATCCATCACCGGCATCTGCATGTCCATCAGCACCAGATCATATTTCTTCGTGCTCGCCATCCGCAGGGCTTCTTCACCGTTCGCCGCCACCTCAATCGACATCTTCGCGTCCTCGAGCAACCCCAGTGCGACTTCCTGGTTCAATTCGTTGTCTTCCGCCAGCAATATTTTTGCTCCACGCAGCCCCGAAAGTTCCTGCGTGGATCCAGCCGGCACATCCAGGGTTGTTTCGCGGTCGGCGCCCAGCGCCTCGACCGCCGAATCGAACAGCATCGATGGCGTTACCGGCTTGATCAACACGTTCGCGAACCCGCTGTCTTCCGCCTGCTTCAGCACTTCCTCTCGGCCATACGCGGTCACCATCACCAATTGCGGCTGAATTGCCAGATTTGGCAGCGCTCGAATCCGTTTGCCCGTTTCGATTCCGTCGATCCCCGGCATCTGCCAGTCGACAAATACAATTTCGTACGGCTCCCCGGTTTCCCCCGCGCGCTTTACCATCTCCACGCCTTCTTGCCCCGATGGCGCCTCATGCACCACAAACGTCATCCCGCTCAGCATGCCGTCCAGCACCGCACGCGCGTGCGGATTATCGTCGATGATCAGAACGCGCCGACCTCGCAGGTCGGGCCTGCCCGCTCGCCGCACGGGTACCGCTCCATTTCCAAGCCGCGCCGTGAACCAGAACGTGCTGCCCTTGCCCGGCTCGCTGTTCACGCCGACGGTGCCGCCCATCAATTCCGCCAGCCGCTTCGAAATCGCCAATCCCAGCCCGGTGCCGCCATGCTGGCGCGTGGTCGAAGCGTCCGCTTGTTCGAAGGCGCGAAACAGCCGTCCCATTTGTTCCTGCGTCAGGCCGATCCCGGTGTCTCTCACCGAAAAGCAAACCAACTGGCCATCGGCATCTTTTTCCTGCACTCGCGCGGTGACGAAAATCTCGCCGCTCTCGGTAAATTTCACAGCATTGTTGCAGAAGTTGATCAGGATTTGACCCAGGCGCAGCGGGTCGCCTTTCAGTTGTGTCGGCACCTCCGAATCGATATCGAAAATCAGTTCCAGCCCTTTGGCCGTGGCTTTTTCCGAGATCAGGTTGCTCACGTTCTCCAGCACGTGCTCCAGGTCGAAGTCGATGTTCTCCACCGACAATTTACCCGCTTCGATCTTCGAGAAATCCAGGATGTCATTAATAATCCCTAGCAAATGTTGCCCGGACATCTGGATTTTGCGCACGTAGTCTTTCTGCCTGGGATTGAGCTCCGTGCGCAGCGTCAGGTGCGACATGCCAATGATGGCATTCATCGGCGTACGGATTTCGTGGCTCATGTTGGCCAAGAAATCCGCTTTGATGCGTGTGGCTTCCTCGGCCACCTCTTTGGCCTTTCGCAGTTCCACTTGTGATGATTCCAGCTCCTGGTTAATCGATTCCAGTTCTTCCTTGCGCGCGGTGATCTGTCGTTCGGAAGCAGCCAGGGCTTGGGCTTGCGCTTGCGTCTGTTCCAGCAGCTTTCTGGTCTCGATGTTGCCCGACAACACTTCCGTGCTCAACGCCACCGAAGGCAGCAACGCATCCAGCAACGCCTGCTGCCGATCGCTCAACGCCGAAACAGGCGCCAACTCGATCACCGCGGTCACCGCGTCCTTGTGTAGTACCGGCAAAAACAGCAGGTTGCCCGCCGACACCGTTCCTAGCCCCGCCGAAATCTGTACATGCTCCCCGGCCTTCACCGCCAGCGGTCGCCGCTCCACGGCCGCTTGTCCCACAAGCCCTTCGCCAAGCGCAAACTCGCGCGAACTTTCCGCATCCTGAATGGCGAACGCGCCGATTCGCAAGAATCGCCTGCGGCTTTCGTCCGCGAGGTATACGCTGCCATATATCAGCGGGATGGATTCCGACAAGCACGACAATAAGGCCGTTGCGAACGCCGGGAAATCGCGCACCCCCTGTAGCCGTCCCAATGTCGAAGCCACCTCCGACTTCACCCAACCCTGGATTTCCCGTTCGCGCGCTCCGCGTTGCAATGTCTGCAGCGCCCGGCTGATCTCGCCGATTTCGTTGTTGCGGTCGAGGTACGGAATGGTCTGCTCGAGTTTGCCCGCAGCCAGATCCTGAATGCTGTCGCGCAGCGCGAACAACTCGCGCACCACCTCCCCTTGCATGATAAGCAGCGCCAGCGCGAACGTGGCCACAAGACCAAACCCGATTACCAGCCATGTGTATACAATCCGCCGATGGGTCTCCGCCGTCAGTTCGGCGGATTGCGCATCTACGGATTTGCCGATGTTTTCAACGATCTCGGCGACCGCTTCGCGTCCGCGCTGCAGTTCGGCATCAACGCCACCGCGCATCAGATTCATCGCCTTAGCGTTGTCGTTAACTGAAGTCACCGCGCGAACGGCCCGGGCGTCGGACACCGCCCGATCGAACAACGCTTCGGCCGCCTTGATCTCCCTGGCATGGCTAGGAGCCTCCTTGAGAGCTGAGGCGATGAGCCCGCTATAATTGGCGTAGGTTTTGTCGAGTTTGCTATCAATCAGGTGCATTTTGTCGAAGTCTAGTTCCGCAATCTCCTCGTATAGGAGCTGACCAAATAGAGCGGCTTCGGCTTTTGCATCGGTCAAGTCCTGCAACGCGCCGACATCCCGGTTGAGCAACTGCGTGTAGCGGGCGTCGATCTGCTTGCTCGCCCACGACGAGTACATTCCCCCAATGATCACCATTAAGGCTAACGGGGCCATGGCGACCAGCAGCTTTCGCCGCAGCTTCAGATTTTCCAGAAAGCGAATCATTATGGCGCACCAGAGACTGCCAGAATTTTAGGCCTGGTCAGAAACAAGATTACCTTGATTCCAACGATCAGACACCTTGCGCAGACACCTTTGCGGCAAAACGTAATTCCTTGTCATCCCGAGCGAAGCGAGGATCTGCTGTTCGCAAGATACCAAGGAAAAAACAGATTCCTCTTTCCGCAGACTCCGTTGGGAATGACAACGTGAGAGTTTTTCCGCAATGGTAGAGTCGGCAGCGGCGGACTATCGCTCTATTTTCACCGTCAACCGTAGCATAGCTGTTCTTTGATTAGAGGAAATTTATTCACCAGCAGAAGCCGGCAAGTCCGCTCACTCGGCAATAATATCTTCGGCTCTGGTCTTCCCAAGCCGCCGCAATGCCACTTCGCCCGTCCCGGTATGGAATTGCACCCGCCGGCCCAGGTTGCCTCCCAGGCTCGACCCGACAATCCTGAAACCTTCTACCGCCAATACCTCAATCGCGGCTTCGCTGTTCAGTCTGCCAATTACCGGTTTCGCCGCTGGGCCGGTTCCCAAAACTTCCGCGCCCCCAAACACCTTCACCTGCACTTCTCTGCGGGCAACATCCAGCTGGTCAAATTGCCACGCAAGTTGCCGAATCGCAAAATCTACGTAACGGCGCCCGGTCACCAGCCGCTTTTCGGCCGTCAAATCCGTCGGGCAATAGGGCAAAACCGGATGGGCAAGCGCGCCCACTCGCAGCTTCTCGGTCCAGAATGTGATCCCGATGCACGCGCCCAAATCCGCCAGAATGATCACCGGCTCCCGGGCAATGTGCAGCTCTCCGGGGTCCACATAAATCTCACGCAATTCGCTGTTCAGTTCTAGCATCGATATTCCTATGGCCCAATGGCCCAACGACACAACTTAACGAAGGCGTCCAGCAAATGTGACTCGAATCGGCACCCGCTACCGTTCCAATCTGACCATCTGCGCCCGAACTGACTCACGCGCCACATCCCGTTCGGTTCAATTTGCTCGCTCCTTCGTTCCTTCCACGCCTCATCCGCCCAGCCTAACGTGCTGATTCTTTCTCTGTTTCCGCTTCGTTCTTTATGTGCAAGCGAACCCTTCCGCCAGCCCATGGCTTACACCAGTGCCCTCTATCTGCACGTTCGAGTCCGACCTTTTTGACGGGGAACTACTTGTCCAACTTGAAGATTTTTTCCATCAGCAGCCACTTCTCTCCTGGCCGAGCTTGCGGCAACGGCTGCTGGAATTTCCACATCAGAGTTTCCCATTCCTGAACAGCCGGATTGTTTCGGTCAGACTCGGCCTTCTTCTCAAAAGAGAAAGACGCATTCACTTCCAGAATCATTACCATTCGCGTTCCGAACAGATAAATTTCCAGATCTTCCACGCCTGCATCGCGAATGCTCTTCGTAATTTCTGGCCAGATTTTCTCGTGATACCGTTTGTATTCCGCGATCAACGCGGGGTCGTCCTTCAGATCCAGGGTCAGGCAGTAGCGTCGATTCATGCGGACAGCCCCTCGCTCTCTGTCGGAACGCCGTGCAGAGAAGCGGCTAGCGCCGGTTTGTATCCCGACATCCCGAAATAAAGTATGTACAGATAGCACAGCAGCGGAACCACGAACGCCCTCTGAATCCCCGCGGCATCAGAAATTCGTCCCATGATCGGAGGAAAGAAAGCGCCGCCAATAATGGCCATCACTAGAAGAGACGAACCGCGTTTCGTCAGCGGCCCCAGGTCCTTGATGCTCAGCGCAAAAATTGTCGGGAACATGATGGAGTGAAAGAAGCCCAGCAGTACCACGGCGGCTACCGGAAGTACGCCGGATCCCAACAAGACCACGGCGGCACAAAGAAAGGCCGCGCCGGCAAACAGTGACAGCAGTCCGTGCGCCGAAACACGCCTCATTAACGCAGAGCCGATAAAGCGCCCCGCCGTGAACCCGATCAGGTGGAACAGCAAGCAGTACGCCGCAAGTTTCGCCGCCGTTCCGGGAATCGAAAACTGGGTCAGTCGAATCACGAAGCTCGCCACGCCAACCTGCGCACCAACATAAAAGAATTGCGCGATCACTCCTCGCACCAGGTGCTTGTGCGCGAGCACACTCCCTGCCTTAGCCAGGGAAACGCCCGCATCGCTTTTTTCGCCGGCCTCCGAAACATCGGGCAAATGCGTGAACTGGAACACAACCGCTAGCACTACGAAAATCCCGGCCATCGCCAGGTACGGCCCCTTTACCGTGCTGGCTTCGCTGGCTCGAAACGCCGCCAGTTGCGCTGAACTCATGGCCGCCAGTTGCGCGGGTGCGTACTCAACTCCCGTCAAAATGAACGTTCGCCCCAGCAGCGACGAAAGCACTGCGCCCGTCGCATTGAACGACTGCGCAAAATTCAGTCTGCGTTCGGCGCTGCCTGCAGGTCCCAGCGCGGTTGCGTAAGGATTCGCGGCCACTTCCAGAAAACTCTGCCCGCACGCCATCACAAACAGCGCAAACAAAAAGAATCCGTACACGCCGTAAGACGAAGCCGGCAGAAACAGCACAGCTCCCGTCGCGCACAGTAGTAGCCCCAGCAGAATCCCTTTCTTGTAGCCGATTCGCTCCATCGCCCACCCGGCAGGAAATGCCGCCAGAAAATATCCGCCAAAAAACGCCACTTGAATAAAAGAAGACTGAAAATCCGTGAGCCCAAACGCCCGCTTCAGGTGCGGGATTAAAATGTCATTCAGATTGACCCCGAAGGCCCACAGAAAAAACAGGCTGATGACCAGCAGGAAGGGAAGCAGGTAGCGGCGCTCGGTTAGCGGTGCGGGTTCAGCCTTTGGTACAGACGGCAGCGGAGCGTGTGTCATGCGGCGTGTCCCTCAGGTGAGCGCGCGATCCAGGTGCACATAGCCGCCGTCTACAAACAGATGTTGGCCCGTAGTGTGGCCAGATTTGTCCGACAGCAGGAACACCACCGTGGCGGCGATCTCTTCGGCCGTGGTCATGCGCTTTCCTAGCGGAATCTTGGAAACGATTCGCTCCAGTTTTTCTTGCGGATTCTTATGCTTCGCCAGCCATTGTTGATACAACGGCGTCATCACTTCCGCGGGAATCACCGCGTTCACGCGAATCCCAAAGCTTAAAAGTTCCGCTGCCCATTCTCGCGTCAATCCCAGAATCGCGCCCTTTGCTGCCACGTAGCCCGAAGTTCCGCCTTGCCCCGTTACCGCCGTCTTCGAACTGATATTTACAATTGAGCCGCGCGATTTTTTCAGCTCAGCAAGCGCATAGTGTGCCATCGCATAGTAGTGCACCAGATTCCGCTCCAGCGATTTCACGAATTCCTCAGGATTGCCGCGCTCCAGCCCGACTCCATCATTCACGCCCGCATTATTCACCAGCGCATCTATTCGCCCCAGTTTAGTCACGACCGTTTCCACCGCCGAAGCGCATGCCTTTGCCGCGCTCAATTCCGCCGCCACAAATTCGCACGCCTTACCGTCTCGCCGCAATTCGGCTTGCAATGCCTGCCCGGCGTCAACATCCTTATCCACAATTGCGGGAATCGCGCCTTCCTTCGCGCACTCGCGCACAATCGCCGCCCCAATTCCTTTTGCTCCGCCGGTTACCAGAATCACTTTGCCGTTCAGCTGAAGGTCCATAGCTCAGCCATGCAACCGCAAAAAGCCGCCATCCAGCGGGTAATCCGTTCCGGTGATGAATAACGCGTCGTCCGAGCAAAGAAAAAGCGCCAGCGCCGCCACTTCTTCGGGCTCGCCCATTCTTCCCAGCGGCTGCGTTTTTGCGAGCTTCTCGTACATTTCTTTCTCGCGCCCCGGATAATTCTTCTTCAAATAGTCGTCGACGAACGGCGTGTGCACTCGAGCCGGCGAAATACAATTGCACCGGATGTTGTGCTGCACATAGTCCTTGGCCACGGAATAGGTCATCGCGATCACCGCGCCCTTGCTCATCGAATAAGCGAATCGATCGCCCAGTCCGGCGCTACCCGCGATCGACGCCATACTCAGGATCACGCCGCCACCGTTCGCTTTCATGTGGCCTGCGCAGGCGTGCATGCAGTTGTAATAGCCCTTTACGTTCACGCGAAACACGCGGTCGAAATCCGCCTCCGTCGTGCTCTCCACATTGCCGATGTGCGACACTCCCGCATTGTTCACCAGTATCTTCACTTTTTCCCGCGCGAATATTCCCCCAAATACTTCGTTGACCTTGGCCTGCTCCGTCACATCGCACGCGAACGCCGCGGCCTGCCCGCCATTCTCGCTAATGTGCCGGACCGTCTCTTCCGCATCCTTCAAATTGAGATCGAGAATCCGCACCATCGCGCCGCTTGCCGCAAAACGCTTTGCGATCGCGCGTCCAATGCCGCTGCCGCCGCCCGTTACCACCGCTACCTTGCCATCCAGTCGAAAATTTTGCGCCGTTGCTTGCTGTCCGCTCAAAGCGAAACACCTCGTTTCCACGGAATGAAATCTTCCTGGCCCTTCAACTCCGCCTTGGTTCGCAATTCGCCGCTGGCCACCCGAACCACCAGGTCCAGAATTTCCTCGCCCATCTTTTCAATCGTAGATTCCCCGGAGATAACCGGCCCGGTATCAATATCAATGATGTCTTCCATCTTCCGCGCCAGTTCCGAATTTGTGGACAGCTTCACCACCGGCGCGATGGGATTCCCCGTTGGCGTCCCCAATCCCGTCGTGAACAGCACCACGCTTGCGCCCGCGCCCACCTGCGCCGTCACGCACTCCACATCGTTTCCCGGCGTGCATTGCAGCTCCAATCCCGCTCCCGTCGAGTATTCCGGATAATCCAAAACTCCCGTGACCGGAGACGTTCCGCCCTTCTTTGCCGCGCCCGCCGATTTCATCGCGTCGGTCAACAATCCATCGCGAATATTTCCCGGACTCGGGTTCATCTCAAATCCCGACCCAACCGCCTTGGCGCGCGCTCCGTAGCTCTGCATCAATTTCACGAAGCGGTCCGCCACTTCTTTCGAAACGCTGCGGTCGATGAAATCCTGTTCTGTGCCGCATAGCTCAGGAAATTCAGAGAGAATTGTCCGTCCACCCAAACCGGCAAGCAGGTCGGATGTGTGCCCAATCGCAGGATTCGCGGACAACCCTGAAAACCCGTCGCTGCCGCCGCATTTCAGTCCCACGCACAAACTGGAAAGCGGCGCTTCTGTGCGCACACTCTTGTTCGCTTCCATCAGGCCGACAAATGTTTTTTCAATCGCCTCGGTCATCATCTTTGTTTCGGTGCCGCTTTGTTGCTGCTCTAGAATCACCAGCGGCTTATCGAATTGCGGATTCCGCTTGCGGATTTCTTCGCGCAGGATCGGAATCTGCGCGTGCTGACAGCCTAGACTCAGCACTGTGGCGCCCGCAACATTGGGATGATGCAGGTAGCCGGCAATCAGCCCGCAAAGATTGTTGGAGTCTTCTCGCGTTCCGCCGCATCCGCCCTCGTGCAGCAAAAATCGGATGCCATCAATATTTTCAAACAGCGGCGCCCGCCGCGGTGCCGCATCTTTTCCCGCCACATATCCGCTCTTGAGTTCGTCGGTGCGCCCTTCCTTGTACAGCCGCGCCAGCTCCGCCACCTGTTGCCGGTAAATCTGCGGCGCCGCAAAACCCAATTCTTCCTCGAACGCCTGCTTCAGCACTCCAATATTTCGGTTCTCGCAAAATACCAACGGTACCACCACCCAATAGTTCCGCGTTCCCACCTGGCCATCGGATCGGCGATATCCGCGAAACGTCCGCCCTTGCCATTTCGCAACCTCCGGCGCCTTCCAGTGGTAATCCCGCAATTTGTCGCGAAACGGCGCCGCTTCGTGACGCACATTCCGCGTGCTCAGCAATTCGCCGCGCCGGATCGGCTCGACAGCTTTTCCCACCACCACGCCATACATAATGATGTTCGCGCCCGTCGCGAAATCCTGCGTCGCAAATTTGTGCTTCGCGCGCACGTCGGCACCCAGCAAATACGACTCGCCGCCAAACGTGATCGTCTCGCCCTTGCTCAAATTCGACAGGGCAATCAGCACGTTGTCTCTCGGATCAAGCTGCAGGACTCGATTGTTCATAGCAGAAGATCGTTTTTGCCCCGGAACAGCGCGTTGCCATTAACCGCATCTTTCCTCGCGCATTGTAGTACACGAAGCGCGTTAAGTCGCTTGCTCACCTGATCACGCCTTCAGCCGCCAGAAACGTTTCGCGTTGTCCCCCAGCACCGCTCCCCGCTCCTGCTCCGAATGCCCATTCAAATAATCTTTCACGATGCCCATTACGCGCCGGTACGATCCCGCAACAGTGCACACCGGCCAATCCGAGCCGATCATCAACCGGTTCGCCCCGAAACGTTCGAACGCTACATCCAAATACGGCCTCATGTCCTCGGGCTTCCACCGGCTCCAATCCGCTTCGGTAACCAAACCCGATAATTTGCAGTATACGTTCGGATTCGCCGCCAGTTCCGCAATCCCTTTTTTCCACGCGTTCATTGCTCCCGACCGAATTTCCGGCTTCGCCAGATGATCCAGAACGAATCGCTGCCCGGGAAAACGCCGCACGAATTCCGCCGCCACACTCAGATGCTTTGGATAAATCAAAATATCGTATGCCAGGTCGAACTCGGCCAGCAGCGAAATCCCGCGCAGAAAATCCGGCTGCAGCAGGAAGCGATCATCCGGCTCGCTTTGCACAATGTGCCGCACTCCCACCAACTTTGGATTCCGCGCCAGAGCTTGCAAAACCTCGCGCACTTGAGGCGAGCGCAAATCCACCCAGCCCACTACTCCCAGAATGAAGGGTGATCGCCCCGCCAATTCCAGCAGCCATCGCGTTTCTTCCAACGACTGCCGCGCCTGCACCGCAACGCTTCCTTGAAATCCCTCCCCTTCCAGTTCATGCTGCAAATCCGCGGGAAGAAAATCACGCCGCAACGCCGTCATCGTTCCATCAATCCACTCATATTCCTGCGGGTCATAAATCCAGAAGTGCTGGTGCGCGTCGATATGCATGAGTGTGGGTTGGCAGGCTCGCGGTTCTGTTTCCTAGACGGCGAGACTCTCCGGCTAGCGTCTCATCCTGAGCGAAGCGAAGGATCTCAACTCCACCGTCCTTCCCAAGCCTCTGAAATGCTATTACAAGCGCTCCGCAAATACATCTCTGGCGCGCTCCGCAATGATAAGATGTCCGGCATCAGCAGTCCCGGTGAGCGATGACCTTCACAGCGCGTTCCGTAGCTTCTCCGCGTGTCATCAATATTCACGACCTTCGGTGTCTCGCAAAGCGTCGTCTTCCTCAGGTCGTCTTCGATTATCTCGATGGCGGCGCCGAAGACGAAGTCACCCTGCGCGAAAATTGCCGCGTCTTTGAGCAGCTCACGTTTCGTCCGAGGTACGCTGTTGCCATGCCGAAGACCGATCTGCGCGCTCGCGTTCTCGGCGCCGATCTCGCATTCCCTGCAATCCTGGCGCCCGTAGGCTACAGCCGTTTGATGCATCCTGCAGGAGAACTCGCCGCCGCCTCCGCTGCCGGATCCGCGGGCCTCATCTACACGCTTTCCACCATCTCCGCACACAAACTTGAAAATGTTCGCGCCGCCTCCGCCGGTCCCGTCTGGTATCAACTCTATATCGTCGGTGGCCGCGAAGTCGCCGAAGCCGGCATCGAGCGTGCGCAACGTGCCGGCTTTTCCGCGCTTGTCGTCACGATTGACACGCCCGTCGCGGGCATGCGTGAGCGCGATCCTCGTAACGGAATGAAGGAACTCCTCAGCGGTTCAATTTTTTCCAAGCTTCCTTTTCTGCCGCAGATGCTCGCGCGCCCGGGATGGCTAACTTCTTTTCTACTCGATGGTGCCGTTCCGCAGCTCGAGAACATCGTCATCCCAGGCCAGGGCCCCATGCCGCTGATGGACGTCACCGCGGCGTTGGCCAAAGCGTTTGTCACCTGGGAAGATTTCAGGTGGCTGCGAAGACTGTGGACCGGCCCGATCCTCGTCAAGGGTTTGCTGACCGGCGACGACGCTCGACGTGCTGTCGATGAAGGCGCCGCCGCGGTCATCGTTTCCAATCACGGTGGACGCCAACTGGACGGCGCGCCGGCCACTCTGCGCGCGCTTCCCGAAGTCGTTGCGGCGGTCAACGGACAAGCCGAAGTTTTGATGGATGGCGGCATTCGCCGCGGCAGCGACATCGTTAAAGCCGTCTGCCTCGGAGCTCGCGCTGTTTTGATCGGCCGCGCCTACGCCTATGGTCTCGCCGCCGCAGGTCACGCAGGTGTCACCCGCGCGCTCGAAATTCTGCGCACCGACGTGGAGCGAACTCTGCTCCTGATCGGCTGCCCCTCGATCTCTGCCTTGAACGCGTCGTACCTGAACATCCCCAAGGAGTGGTAGCGCCGTAACCCGGAAGCCGATCCTTTAGCCGTTGGTTTTCAAAGGGTGCGGTTTTTGACCTTTTCGAGGTGGATTCACGCGAAATGCGCCAATTCATCACAGGATGAGCCCTGGGTGTTAGGGCGCAAGCCCTAGCTCCCCGCTGGGCGTTTATGCGCATTCAGCCCGATTCTTCAAGCCTCAGCGAGTCTTAACAATCATTCTTATCAATAAGTTGCAGGATTCGCCTCCCCTCCGCTTCGGCATCCCAGATGCACTTCCATAAACCGAAGCGCTCTGTCGCTATAAGGAGTCCTTATGCGTTTCGCCGCTTCCCCGCGCGATTCCCGCTCCTCTGGGACCCCTTTTTCAAGAACCATTTCACTCGTGTTTCAGCCCAGATGTCCCCGCGAAAAGGGCCATTCTGGATGACCGGTCACGAATGACAAGAGCCCTTCCAAGCTTCAGAAATTGATTTTGTAGCGCCGCAGAACTTCAGGAGCCCGAGCGATGAAAAACGTGCTGATTCTAGGTGCCGCAGGCAGAGATTTTCATAATTTCAACGTCGTTTTCCGCAACCAACCCGAATTTCATGTAGTCGCGTTCACCGCCACGCAAATTCCCGACATTGCTGGCCGTCGCTATCCACCGGTGCTCGCAGGCCGCGGCTATCCCGACGGCATTCCCATCGTGGAAGAAAACGATCTAGAAAAAGTGATCAAGCGCGACGGCGTCGACGTGGTTGTGTTTTCCTACAGCGACGTTGCCCATCCCACCGTGATGCATCTTGCCTCACGCTGCGTTGCGGCTGGCGCGGATTTCTGGCTCCTTGGCGCCACACGCACGCAAGTCAAATCCGTTGTTCCGGTAATCTCCGTGTGTGCGGTACGAACCGGCTGCGGCAAAAGTCCCGTCTCCCGCCTCGTTGCTGCCGAACTTCGCAAGAATGGTTGGAAGCCCGTCGTCATTCGTCACCCCATGCCCTACGGCGATCTGGCGGCACAGGCCGTGCAACGCTTCGCCACGCGTGAAGATCTGGATCGCAATGAATGCACGATTGAAGAACGCGAAGAATACGAGCCGCACATCGAGCAGGGCACTGTGGTCTATGCCGGTGTCGACTACGAGGGAATTCTCCGTGCCGCGGAAAAAGAGGCCGACATTATCCTGTGGGACGGCGGCAACAACGACACCTGCTTCTACGCTGCCGACCTTGAAATCGTAGTCACCGATCCTCACCGCGCCGGCCACGAACTGGCCTACTACCCTGGCGAAGTGAACCTGCGCCGCGCCGACATCGTGGTGATCAACAAGGTGGACACCGCCAAGCCCGCCGACGTGGAGACCGTGCGCCGCAACATTCAACAAAATAATCCCACTGCCGCAATCGTTCGCATGGCCTGCAGAGTCTCACTCGGCCCAGGCGAATCTATCAAAGGAAAGCGCGTCCTGGTCGTGGAAGATGGCCCCACGCTGACGCACGGGCAAATGGAGTACGGCGCAGGTGTCGTTGCAGCCACCCAAGGCGGAGCAAGAGAACTTGTCGATCCTCGACCCAACTCTGTTGGTTCCATTCGCGCCACGTTTGAGAAGTATCCGCACCTCAGCCAGCTGCTTCCCGCGATGGGTTACAGCGAACACCAGCGCCGCGAACTCGAAGAGACCATTCACCGCACCGCGTGCGACGTGGTATTAGTCGCCACGCCCGTCGATCTCGGCTTGATTCTCAACATCGACAAGCCTTTCCGCCGCGTGGGCTACGAAGTCGAGGAACTGGGCCAGCCGCGCCTCACCGACTTGCTCACCACTTTCCTCGAAAAACAAACGCACGCCCGCATGCCGGAAAAGGTTTCCACGCGCTAACCCGCGTCGAGGACAAACTGACCTATGAATAACGACTTTCTTTCCATTCGCGATTTTTCGCCCGACGAAATTACCGAATTCATTGAGCTCGCGCGGCTCATCAAGTCCAATCCCGAGCTGTTCAGCGAATCCCTGAAAGGGCAGACTCTCGCTCTGATTTTTGAAAAGCCCTCGCTGCGCACCCGCGTCAGCTTCGACGTCGGCATCCATCAACTCGGCGGCTTTGCGCTGTATCTGTCGCCTGCGGAAATCAATCTGGGTAAACGCGAATCCGTTTACGACGTGGGCAAAAACCTGGAGCGCCTCGTTCAGGGCATCATGATTCGCACCTTTGCCCATGAAATCGTTGAGCAAATGGCGGATTGGGCGCGCATCCCCATCATCAACGGCCTGACGGACTTCAGCCATCCCTGCCAGGCGTTGGCCGATTACCTCACCGTCCTTGAATGCAAGGGCTACGTTGCCGGCTTGAAAATCGCTTATGTGGGCGATGGCAACAACGTTGCCCACTCGCTGCTATTCGCCGGTGCGCAACTCGGCGCTCACGTTTACGTCGCTTCCCCCAAAGGTTACCTGCCCGACGATGGTGCAGTCGCCTGGGCCGCCGATCGCGCAAAACAAACTGGCGGAACCTGCGTCGTCACGGATGATCCCGTCGAAGCCGTTCGCGACGCGGACGTCGTCTACACCGATACCTGGACCAGCATGGGCCAGGAAAAGGAAAAAGAAGACCGCGAAAAAATATTTCGCCCCTTCCAGGTGAACGCGAACTTGTTCGCCAAAGCCAAGCCGGATGCCATCTTCATGCATTGTCTTCCGGCGCATCGTGGCGACGAAGTCACACCGGAAGTCATCGATTCGCCGCGTTCCGTGATTTACCAGCAGGCAGAAAACCGTCTGCACGCGCAAAAAGCGATCCTGGTGGAATTGCTGAAACACGACGTCGTGGATTCCTTGCGTTCGGTTGTGTTCCACGTTCCGCTGCATACCTGACGACAAGGAACGAGCACCGCAAATGAAGATGATGCTCATTGCCATCGGTGGCAACTCCCTGATTCGCGCCGGGGAGAAGGGCAGCATTGCGGACCAGCAAGCCAACGCCCGGCGTACCGCTCGGGCCATCGTCGAGCTGATCAAGAGCGGCCACGCTGTCGTAATCACTCACGGAAATGGCCCGCAAGTTGGCGCGCAACTCATTCGTTCGGAACGAAGCGCCGACCAGGTGCCTGGCCAGACGCTGGACGTTTGCGGCGCCTCCAGCCAGGGAGAAATTGGCTACATTCTGGCGCAAGCGCTCACCGCCGAGTTGGCGCTTGCCGGATTGTCCGTTCCTGTAGCAAGCGTCATCACACGAACGGTCGTCTCCGCCGACGATCCCGCCATGATTCATCCCACCAAGCCTGTCGGACCGTTTTATACGCGAGGCGAAGCGGAGATTCGCATCCGCCACCTGGGTTGGACAATCGTGGAAGACGCGGAGCGCGGATATCGTCGCGTGGTGCCTTCGCCCGATCCTGTCGAAATTGTAGAACTGCCGGTAATTCGCGAATTGGTGAAAGCTGGCGTGCTGGTGGTTGCGTGCGGCGGCGGCGGAATTCCTGTCGTTCGCGCCCACGGCATCTATCAAGGCGTCGAAGCGGTCATCGACAAGGATCCCGCCTCCGCGCTGCTTGCCAACGCCTTAGGCGCGGAAACACTGGTGATTTCCACCGCCACGGATTGCGTGTATCTCGACTACAAGAAACCAACGCAGCGCCCTCTGCGCAATGTGCGCTTGTCGCAACTCGAAGCCTATTGCGCAGCGGGGCAATTCCCGCCCGGAAACATGGGTCCCAAGATCGACGCAGCCAAACGCTTTCTGCAGGGCGGAGGCAGGGAAGTCATCATCACTTCCTACGAAAATTTTGCAGCCGCGGTTGCCGGCTCTTCGGGAACTCACATCCTTTCCGACGGCGAACCTCCTGCAATCAAGACCACCAGCGATCAACGCAAAAATGCGGACCGCAGAATGCCCGTTGAGACGGTGCGCCGATGAAACTCCGGCACATCCTCGAGGCACAACAGTTCACGCTTCCCATCATCCGCGAACTCTTCGATCGTACCCGCGGCATGGAGCACATCGTGGCGCGCGGTGGCTCGCTCGACTACCAGAAGCGCATCATGGCCTCGCTCTTCTACGTTCCGTCCACGCGGACGCGCTTTTCTTTCGAATCCGCTATGCATCGCCTGGGCGGAAAAGTGATGTCCACCGAACATGCGCGCGCCTTTTCCTCGGAAATCGAAGCGGAGGACGTGGAAGACTCCATCCGAGTGCTCAGCGGCTACGCCGATGTCATTGTGATTCGCCATCCGGAAGAGGGTGGAGCGCGCCGCGCTGCCGAGGCCTCCAGCGTCCCCGTAATCAATGCCGGCGATGGCCAGGGCGGCCAGCACCCTACGCAAGCCCTTCTCGACCTCTACACGATTTATCGAGAGCGCCCCTTGGACGGTCTCAGCATCGCCTTCATCGGTGAACTCGATCGCGGCCGCACCGTTCGTTCCCTCGCCTACCTGCTCGCAAAATTCGATCGCGTCAAACTCGTTTTCGTCAGCCCGGCCGAACTTCAAATGCGCCCCGACATCTTGGAATATCTCGACCGCCACAACGTGCACTACGAAATGGTCACGGACATGGACAGCGTTCTCGGCAAGGCCGACGTTATTTACCAGACCAGGATTCACCCCGAACGATTGCGCAACCGTGCCGGCCTGGGGCTCTACACCATTGATTCCTCCGTGCTGCCGAAGCTCAAGCCCGATGCCATGATTCTGCATCCGCTTCCCCGCACCACCGAGCTTGCCAAGTGTGTCGATGCCGATTCCCGAGCCCGATACTTCGCGGAAGCTCAGAACGGTCTTTATGTGCGCATGGCTTTGTTGACCATGCTGCTGGATTGAAGTGTCGTCGGCCGCCCCGGCGAATCTCGAATCGCAAGGAAGGTACATATGACTCCCGTGATGACAGACCAAGCCCTCAACACAAACGATTTCATCGAATTGGAGAATCGCTACGGCGCCCACAATTATCACCCGCTCGATGTGGTCATTGAGCGTGCCGAAGGCGTCTGGGTATTCGACGTTGACGGCAAATCTTATCTCGATTGCCTGGCCGCGTATTCCGCCGTTAATCAAGGCCACTGCCATCCTCGCGTTCTTGCCGCGCTGCTCGATCAGGCTCGCAAAGTGACGCTGACTTCCCGCGCGTTCCGAAACTCCCAGCTTCCTTTGCTCTGCCAGGATCTTCACGAACTAACCGGCATGGACATGGTGCTGCCGATGAATTCCGGCGCCGAAGCTGTGGAAACCGCCGTGAAAGCCGCGCGCAAGTGGGGCTATCAGGTCAAAAATATTCCCGACGGCCAGGCGGAGATTATCGTGTGCGGCGGGAATTTTCACGGCCGCACCGTCACGATCGTCAGTTTCTCCAGCGATCAGGCCTATCGCGAGGGATTCGGCCCATTCACTCCGGGTTTCCGCATCATTCCGTTCGGCGACGCCGAGGCTTTGCGCAAGGCCATCACTCCCAACACCTGCGCGTTTCTCGTTGAACCCATTCAGGGTGAAGCCGGCATCGTCATTCCTCCCGATGGATTCCTGCGCGATGCCGCGGAAATCTGCCGCCAGAATCGCGTGCTCCTGATGGTCGACGAAATTCAATCGGGACTCGGCCGCACCGGAAAACTATTCGCCTACATGCATGAAGGAATTCAGCCCGACGTCCTGATCGTTGGCAAAGCGCTGGCCGCCGGTTTCTATCCCGTTTCCGCCGTGCTCGCCTCCAAGGAAGTTCTCGGTGTGTTCAAGCCCGGCGATCATGGCAGCACGTTTGGCGGCAATCCGCTGGCCTGCGCCGTTGCGCGCACGGCGATCCGCGTGCTCATCGAGGAAAAGCTCGTCGAACGCTCCGCCGAACTTGGCAAATATTTTCTCGAACAGTTGCGAGCCATCCGCAGCTCCGTCGTGAAGGAAGTTCGCGGCCGGGGCCTGTGGATCGGCATCGAACTTCACAAAGAAGCGCGCCCCTTCTGCGAAGCCCTGAAAGAGCAGGGAATCCTCTGCAAAGAAACCCACGAGCGCGTCATCCGCATCGCTCCGCCGTTGGTAATCACCCGCGAGGAAATCGACTGGGCCCTGGACCGCATCCGCAAAGTCCTCATTTAGTCAGCGTAGTGGGAATTAGTTTTTGTAGTGGCCGGCCTTCAGGTCGGTTCGCACCCCATTTGGAGTGCGGTGGTTCGCCACCGCTTTGCAGCTGTCAGCATCCAGTACAAAACATTCCGCCAAGCAAGATTGTCATCCCGAGCGCAGCGAGGGATCTGCTTTTCACGGCCCCTGCAAATTAGAGACGTCAAGTACCGGCCGCAAAAAAACTTCTCCGCGCAACTCCCCTGAATCGTCTACAATCAACCCACTTTTGTTTCCCGCTTCCGGCGCTCTCCAGGGAACCCGCTCCATTCCGCCGGATGCCCTGTTCGCTCGGCAGCAAGGAAACGAAATCCCGAGACCCTCGATGAAACTGAATCCCTATCTGCTTCGCAGCACCATCGTGGCGGCCCTCGGCGGTCTGCTCTTTGGCTTTGACACCGCCGTCATCGCCGGCACCACGCACGCCCTCACCGAACTCTACGGCCTGTCGCCCACCGCGCTCGGCATCACCGTTTCCAGCGCTCTGTTCGGAACGATTATCGGCTCCATGCTTGCTGGAATCCCCGGCGACAAGTACGGGCGCAGAGACAGCCTGCGTGTCATGGCCGTGCTCTACGTTATTTCCGCCGTGGGTTGCGCCTTTGCCTGGAGCTGGACCGGCCTGGTTTGTTTCCGCGTTATCGGCGGCCTGGCCATTGGCGGCTCTTCCGTTCTCGGCCCCATGTACATCGCCGAAATCGCGCCGGCCAAGTGGCGCGGCCGCCTCGTCGGGTTCTTTCAATTCAACGTCGTCTTTGGAATCCTGCTGGCCTACTTCTCCAACTACACGATTGGCTTGTTTGGATTCGGTGCGCAGGAGTGGCGCTGGAAACTGGGTATCGCCGCCATCCCCGCCCTGGGATTTCTCCTCATGTTGTTCTTCATTCCGCGCAGCCCGCGCTGGCTCGTCAAGCAGCGTCGCGTGGCGGAAGCGCGCGACGTGCTTCGCCTGATCGGCGAAGAGAATTACGAAAAGGAACTGCAGGACATCGTTGAGTCCATCGACGCCGAGCACACCCAGCACGACGTCTTCTTCTCCTGGAAATATCGTCTGCCGATTTTTCTGGCCATCACCATCGGCATGTTCAATCAGCTTGCCGGCATCAACGCCATCCTCTACTACTTGAACGACATCTTCGCCCATGCCGGCTTCAACAAAGTTTCTTCGGACCTGCAAGCCGTGGCCATTGGCGCCACCAATCTGCTTTTTACCATGATTGCCATGTCGCTGATCGATCGCGTCGGCCGCAAACGCCTCCTTCTGATTGGCGCCGTCGGCACCGCGCTCTGCCTCGCCGGAGTCGCGCGAATCTTCCTCACTCACAAACACGAAGACTTGCTCGTTTGGCTGTTAATCGGCTACATCGCCTTCTTCGCCTTTTCTCAGGGCGCAGTCATTTGGGTCTACATCGGCGAAGTCTTCCCCAACCGCGTTCGTGCCAAGGGCCAAAGCCTTGGCAGCTTCTCTCACTGGCTCATGAACGGCATCATCTCGCTGATCTTTCCCGTGATGGCGGCGCGTTCCGGTGGCTACCCGTTCGTCTTTTTCTCCGTGATGATGGTGCTGCAATTCTTCGTGGTGCTCTTCTTCTACCCTGAAACCAAGGGCTATTCCCTGGAAGAGCTGCAAAAGAAGCTAGGCATCGCCTGAAACTCCATTCGTTTTCGTGCCGCCGCCCCACCCTCTCCGACTGTCATCCTTCGGGCCGCGTACTGTGCTGCCCGAAGGATCTCAACCGCGCCATCCTCCAAGATCAAGCTCTGAAGGCTGAACCCGTGCGTCTCACTTCACAATTTTCGCGATGTACACCCCGTACGGCTCCAGCGTAATCGTCTTCAACTCGCCATCCGCCGCACTCGCGGCATTCTTCGCCAGCACTTTGCTCTTCGCTCCCGCCAATCCTTGCTTGCTCAGATCAAAGCTGGGATCCTGCTTCGTTCCGGACATGTTCACCACCACCAGAATCGTCTCATCCCCAGACTGCCGCAGATACGACACCACGTTGCCATCCGCTTCGTTCAATCCAACGTATTTCCCTTCGCGGAATGCCGGTTCCTCGCGCCGCAACTTCAGCAATCGCTTGTAGAACGACAGCACAGAGTCCGCCTGCTTGCTCTCTGTCGCCACGTTGTGTGTTTTCGCCGAAGCTGGCACCGGCAGCCACGGCTTTCCGGTCGTGAATCCCGCGTTTTCGCCGCTGGTCCACTGCATCGGAGTGCGTTCGCCGTCGCGCCCTTTTTCCAGCGGCCAGCCCAGCACGCCGATGGGGTCCTTCACATCCTCTTTCCGCGTTGGATCGGTGTTCTCCATCCCCAACTCTTCGCCGTAGTACATGATCGCCGTGCCGCGCAGCGTCAGGTAGAACCCCGCCATCATTTTCGCGATGTCGTCGTTGTGCGCTCCGTCGCCATAGCGCGAGTACGACCGCTTGATGTCGTGATTCGTGATTACGTACGTCGGCCAGCCGCCCGCCGCATCCACGCCGTCAATATGTTTCCGCACAACCGGCGCCGACAACGGCAGCTCCGTAAGCAGCAAGTCCATCGGCAACTGCAATTCGTTGAAGTTGGGGCCGTAGTAGTCCTTCAACTCGCTCACATCGCTCGTCCACGTTTCCCCGATCAGCACCGCGTCATACTCGTCCGCCACTTTCCGCAGCCGTTGCAGCGCCTCGTGCATTTCCGGCAGCTTCTTGTTGTATTTTTCCTCCATGTTCGGCCGGCCAAATTTGTCCGTGCCCGCCAGCACCGGATTGTCCTTGAAGATCGGGTCCTCAAATAGCGTGTCCACCGCGTCCAGACGGAAGCCTGCCACGCCACGTTTGTACCAGAAGCGCGTCACGTCAAACATGGCCTTCTCTACCGCGGGATTTCGCCAGTTCAGGTCGGGCTGCTCGGGATAAAAATAGTGGTAGTAATACTGATTCGTTGTTGGGTCCAATTTCCACGCCGACAGCCCGAACGTCGACATCCAGTTGTTGGGCGGCTGGTTCGTCCCCTTGCCGTCTTTCCAGATGTACCAGTCGCGATGCTCCGCGCTCTTCGACGACTTCGAATCCACAAACCATTTGTGCTGGTCCGAAGTGTGGTTCACCACAAAATCCAGAATCACCTTGATATTCCGCTTCTTCGCTTCCTTCGCCAGCTTGTCAAAATCCACCAGCGTTCCGTACATCGGGTCGATGCTCACATAGTCCGAAACGTCGTACCCAAAATCCACCTGCGGTGAAGGGAAGCACGGCGTAATCCAGATCGCGTTCACTCCCAACTCCTTCAAGTAATCGAGTTTCGACGTGATTCCGTTCAAGTCGCCGATTCCATCGCCGTTGCTATCTTTGAAGCTGCGCGGATAAATCTCATAAAACACCGCATGCTTCCACCACGGGTCACCTTTCGTGTCCTTGGCGGCCGCTTGCGCATGAATTGACGGCGCCGCAAACAGCAGGCACAGCACCAGCGCTGCGAATAAATTGAGTTTCTTGCTCATGGGAATACGCTCCTCTACCGCGGGTCATTCTTGATTGGTCGCCGTTGTCGATTTACGGCTTCGGGTGAGCGTTGCCCGATTTGTTTCCAAGGCGAATCGTTAACGTGCCGTGCGCCGTCGCAGCTGGATCGATTCCCGGCAGTGCCACCGTAAGCATTTCCGCGCCGTCGCCGGCCTTTGTCAGCTTACCGCCTTCCACGCTGGCGATCTGTGCGCCATTGAACACTGCCAGTTCGTATATCGATCCCGCCGATCCTTCCACTTCCACAGTCAGCGCGTCGTGGCCGCTGGACCACGCCTCCGAAAGAATTCGCAGCCCTTCGCTGCCGCTGGCCAACTCCGGCAAACGCGATGTGTAGCTCACGCTGAAATCATCGCGCATCTTCACGCGCACCGTGCTCGGCCCGCCATACGCCTTAAACCGAATCATCAAATGCTGATCGCTGCTGTTCGTCTCCAGCTTGAACGGCAACGGCCTGCCATTCAGCTCCACGCTTTGCACTTCCGCACGCAAACTCAATTCCGGCTGAAACAAAATCTCGCAATCGCCAGATCCCGTGCGGCGCACTTCAAGCACGATTTCCTCCTCATTACGCGTGAACTGCAAATCGGCTTTCGTATTTCCCGCCTGCACGTTCTGCACTCCGAAGCTCCGCCAATCGGCCGGCAACGACGGCGACAGCGTAATCGTTTGCTTCGCTGCGTCCACTTGCAGCCCCAGCATCCCTCGCAGCAGCGGGCTCACCACCATCGCCGCGGACCAGATCTGGTGCGGCGAACTGGTCACCAGCGGCTGGTAATAATCTCCTGAAAGAACTTCCGTGGTGTGTCCCGGCGAACCATCGAGCGCCAGCAATGCATTCGCTCGCAAATTCTGCAGCGCCGCATTCGGCTGGTGGTAGCGATACTCCGCCACTGCTGCCCACCCGGTAAACAGCGGCCACACCGACCCGTAGTGATAGCCGCCCGCGCTGTAACTTGCATAACGCGGAGAAACGATGCGCATGCCCCAATCGGTGGCGTGCCCACGCGACGCCAACTGCTCGATCATCGCCTTGGAATTCTCTTCATCCAGCACGCCAAACCACATTGGCACTGTTGCCAGCACGCTTTGTTCGTCCACACGCTTGCCGCTCTGATCCAGCGCGAACGCGTACGACTTCTTCTCCACCGACCAATATGCCTCGTTGAGCTTGGCCTTCTCTTTCGCCGACTCCTCCGCCAGCGTTTTGCTGTCAGCATCCTTCCCGGTCCACTTCGCCAACTCCGACAGTGACCGCAGCGCCTCTACCGCCAGCCCGCTCTGATACAACTCCGATTTGATCGGCAGCAGCGGACCGCCTTCCACCCAACCGTGCCCCACTCCAAGATTCTTCGGAAACCCGGCATCGTAGGTGGATTGCAAAAACTGGTACGCCCTCCACAAATTGTCCCAGTGGTCCTCCGCGAACGCCACATCGCCGCTGCTGCGCACATAATCGTCCATGGCGATCAGAAAAAGTGGCGTGGCATCCGCGGACGCGAATCCGTACGGATAATTCTTGAACCAGTCCACCAGGCTTGCCGTCTGCGCAATCTCGTGCGGAATCTTTCCATCCGCGCGCTGAAACTGGGTCAGAAATGCCAACGCCTCTCGCGTGGTCGCAAAATCTCCCGCGCTGTTCAGCGCGAATGATGTCCACAGCGAATCGCGCCCGAAAAACCACGCGAAGCCCGGCCGTTGGCTCTCGCCCGAAGTGCGATACCCGGCCACCAACCCTGTTCCCAGCAAAGGGTTCGTCACCAGTCCTTGCAACTCGCTCACGCGCGACCAGTCATACGCCGCCTGCAGTTGCGCATCCGGCAGCGTCAGGCTCACCGTCCGCTTCAAGTAGTCCGCATAATATTTCGCGGACTCGCTCTGTAATTCCGCGCCATGCTCGAGCAATTTGCGGTACGTTTTCTCCGCGTCGGCCGCGCCAGTCACCGATCCCGCGATCACCACCGTTTTTGTGTCTTTCCCTTTCGCCGTTACGCCCAGCCGCAGCGTATCCACCGTCGATGAAGCGTAGTTGGTGTCGAACACTTCCGAGTCCACCACTCCGCTCGGCGATCCCACCAGTCCCGCAAATTTCTTGCTCTCTTCTCCCAATGAGAACGCGTGCAGCGCCGCATCCCAAGACCCGTACGTCGCCCCCAACCCTGCCGGCCACTCCAGCTGAAAATCAGGACGCCACGCCACGATGATTTCCAGCGGCGCTTCCGTTTCCACTTCGAAGCGAATCAACGCACCCGGTTCGTCCACCGGGACGAAGAACGTCTCGTTCACGCGAAACGTGTTGCCGCTATACCGCAACGTGGTCGACTCCGGTCGCGCCACAATCGTGCGCACCATCGATTCCGCAGGGAAGTCGCCTTCCGGCGTGCGAAACGTCACCGTAAAATTCCGGAACAGCTTCAGCGGGTAAACCCAGGCTTCCGCCCGCCCGGATTCATTTCCAAAAATCGCCGCGCGTTTGCCCACCGCGCACATAAACTCCCATGGCCGCGCCGCACGCGAAATCTCCAGCGCTGGCGCGGTCTCAGCCGGTTCCGCAGCCAACTTGCCAACGGTTCCTCCCAGCAGCAAAAACGCCACGGCAGCGCGGGCGGCAGCCACCCTTACGGAAGCGATTTTCTTGCGAATTTGACGGCACTTGGTTCGATACAGGAAACTCTGAAGGGTCTTCATGCGATTCAGTCTGCCTGTGGATCGACTTGCAAAATCGCAGGCCGGTTAATATAAAAGAATTGAGTGGAGTCTAGCACAAGCGAAAGCTGGGAAGGTATCGACCTTTTGTCTTCGTCACGCCGCAGGTTTCTCAAATCCCTCAGCCGCTCGGCTCTCGTTCTCCCTTTCGAAAGTATTCTTTCGCTAGCCTGGCCGCTTAAGCCGCCGTCCTTCCTTCAGGACACTGCCGGCAAATCCCCTCAACAAGCCGCGACTCCCCCGTCCGCGCCCCTCGGCGTCAATTTCGTCAATGTCGCCAAGGAAGCCGGCCTCAACACCAAAATGATTTTTGGCGGCGAGCACAAAAACAAATATCTGTTGGAAACCACCGGTTGCGGCGTCGCTTTCTACGATTATGACAACGATGGCTGGCTCGATATTTTCCTGGTCAACGGTACGCGCCTCGAGGGTTTTCCCTCCGGACAGCAGCCCACCAATCGCCTGTACAAAAATAATCGCGACGGCACTTTCACCGATGTCACCACGCAAGCTGGCCTGGTTCATTCCGGCTGGGGACAAGCTGTCTGCGTCGGCGACTACGACAACGATGGCTTCGACGATTTATTCGTCTCCTACTTCGGCAAAAACGTCCTCTACCACAACAATGGCAACGGCACGTTTACCGATGTCACCGCCAAAGCCGGTGTCGCCACCGACGGCAAGCGCTGGAACACCGGCTGCGCTTTCGTCGACTACGATCGTGACGGCAAGCTCGATCTTTTCGTCGCCAATTACATCGACATGGATCTCGCCACCGCTCCCGTCCCCGAATCCGGTCCCTGCCTTTACAAAGGCGTGATGGTTGCCTGCGGCCCTCCGGGAATGAACGGCGGCAAGAATATTCTCTTCCACAATAATGGCGACGGCACGTTCACAGACGTTTCCGAAGCTTCCGGCATCACCAACGCCAACGGCACCTACGGCCTCGGTGTCCTCACCGCCGATCTCGACAACGACGGCTGGCCCGACATTTATGTTGCCGACGATTCCACTGCCAGCGCCCTGTACCAGAATTTGAAAAATGGAAAATTTCAGGACATTGCCGTTGATGCCGGTTGCGCTCTCAGCGCCGATGGCAAGCCTCAAGCTGGAATGGGCATTTCCGCTGGCGATTACGATCTCGACGGCAACCTCGATCTCGTAAAAACAAATTTTGCCGGCGACACTCCCTCGCTGTACCACAACCTCGGCGCCGCTACCTTTGAAGACGCTACTTTCCCCGCGGGACTTGGCCGCCACACGCAATATCTAAGCTGGGGCGTTGGTTTTTTCGATTTCGACAACGACGGTTGGCCCGACATCCTCATCTGCAACGGACACGTCTACCCCGAAGTCGAGCAGTTGCGCACCGAAGCCGGTTACGCGCAGCGCAAATTGCTGTACCACAATATGCACAACAGCCATTTCGCTGATGTTTCGGAGGAAGCTGGCCCTGGCATTTCGGAGCCGTCTGCCTCGCGTGGCTGTGCTTTCGGCGATTTCGACAATGATGGCGACATCGATTTCGTCATCAACTGCGTGAACGATGTGCCGCGCTTGGTGCGTTGCGATTCCACGCTGAAACACAACTGGCTCAAGGTTCGCACCATTGGCACAAAGTCCAACCGCAGCGGCATTGGCGCGCGCCTTCGTTGCGTAGCGCAAATTCCCGGTGAAGCCAAGCCGCATTCGCAAATCGATGAAGTGCGCAGCGGTGGCGGCTATTTCTCGCAAAGCGATCTGCGTGTGCATTTCGGCATCGGCAAAGCCGAAAAAGTCGATCTCCTCGAAATCAAGTGGCCCAGCGGCGCCGTCGACACTCTGAAAGACATCAAACCCAATCAGGTAATCTACGTCAAAGAAGGCGAAGGCATCATCCGCAACGTAACCTACCCCAAAAAATAAGCCGTCTGTGGAGTGCGGTGGCTTGCCACCGCTTTTACGATCGCGCGGTCACTCAGCCTCCCGATGTTTTCCCAACGTCCCACGCCTTCCAATCCCAAACCACCTCATTCCCAACCATCTCATTTCAAGCCATCTCATTCCCAACCCAATATTGTCATTCCGAGCGAAGCGAGGAATCTGCTTTTCCCGCCTCCCAACCCAGTCGCCTGCGTTATAGTTCCCTCCCGGAGGCCGCCCATGACGAATCGATTTCCGGTGCCACGCAAACCGCGCCCGCTAGTCCTGCTGATCGCCCTTCTCTCCACCACAACTCTTCTACTAGCCGCGGCCGATCGAGCGCTTTGGAATCGCGTCTCCCAAACGCCTGTGATTTCTCCGCAAGGCACATCGTGGGAATCCGCCGGCACATTCAATCCCGCCGTCATTCGTCACGGCGACAAAGTCGTCATGCTCTATCGCGCGCAGGATGCCGACGGCGTCTCGCGTATTGGCTACGCCGACAGCACCGATGGCATTCACTTCACCCGCAAGCCTGAGCCGGTCTTCGCTCCTGAAGCGCCCTATGAAATGGGCGGAGGCGTCGAAGATCCGCGCCTCGCCAAAATCGACAATCTCTATTACATGACCTACACCGGCTACAACAAAAAGGACGCGCAGTTATGCCTCGCCACTTCCCGCGACCTTGTCCACTGGGATCGCAAAGGCATTCTTCTTCCCGCGTATAAAGGCAAATGGAATGTCGAATGGACCAAGTCTGGCGCCATTCTCACCGAAAAAATTGACGGCAAATATTGGATGTACTGGCTCGGAACTTCACGCGATCACAAGGACGAAATGGGCCTTGCGCACTCCTACGATTTACTGCACTGGACCGAAGCGACAGAAATCCCCGTCCTCCCGGCGCGTCCGGGAAAATTCGATTCTCGTGTCGTAGAACCCGGCCCGCCGCCGATCCTCACACCCGAAGGAATTGTGCTGATCTACAACGGCGCCGACGACAATCTTGTGTATCGCACCGGCATCGCCGTCTTCGATCGCAAGGATCCCAGCAAACTTCTCTATCGCTCCGAGCAGCCCTTTTTCGAGCCGCAACTCCAATGGGAAAAAGCGGGACAAGTTCCCAACGTCGTCTTCGTCGAAGGAATGCTCAAGCAATCCGACCGCTTCCTCTTCTACTACGGCGGCGCCGACAAATACGTAGGCATAGCCGAAACCCATCAGCTCATTACGAAATAAACGTGTAGCGGCCGCCCTCCGAGCCGGAAAAACTCTGCTTTTCCGAGGGTCGGAGCTTTAGCTCCGACAACAAATGCTTGGTCATTGTTGGGCTTTAGCCCCTGAGGAAATGTTTTGCTTTTTTTTCTAGATTTAGCCTTGAAGAAGACTGGGGTTGCAATTCCGAACGAAGTCACCGGCGCGAACAACGACGACACAATGTTAGTAGTCATTCCGAGCGAAGCGAGGAATCTCTCTTCGATTGTTGCAACGAGAGAATCGACGTCCAGCGGAGAGCCTTTTCTGTCTCCTGCTTCCTGATCCCTGATCCCGTAACACACCTACTTCCCCACCGCTTTCCCTCCACCCTCTTTCAACTCCAAAACCCGGTCCACTCCCGGCTTCTCAAACATTTCCGTCAATCCGCTCGGCCAGCGAATCTCGATCCAGTCAATCTGCGCCACGCTGCCCAGCCCAAAATGTACCCGCCGGTCGTTATTCGAAATGTAGCTCGATCCGCTTCGCACTTCATCCACCAGGATGCGCGTCCCCGCCTTCACTCGAACTCGCGCACCAAGCCCGTCGCGATTCGATTTCACTCCCTCGGTCTTGATCGCTACCCAGTGATTCCCATTCTTCACCTGGTTGATCAGCAAGCTGGGCGGCGCGTTCATGTTGCTCACCACCACAGACAATTTGCCATTATTCCAGAAATCGCCGATGGCCAGGCCGCGCGAAGAACTCGGCGTGGTCATGCCCGGTCCGGCGCTGGCTGAAATTTCGTTGAACGTACCATTGCCGTTGTTGTGATAGAACAGGCGCGGCTCCTCGTAGTTGCTGCCCAGGTGCTGCTTGTCCACTTCCGGATACACGTGCCCGTTCACCAGAATCAAGTCAGGCCAGCCGCTGTTCTCCGCATCCAGAAACATCGTGCCCCAACCCAGATATTGCGTGTGGAGACCCAGTCCGGCCGCGAACGTGGTGTCGTCAAACGTGCCATTGCCGTTGTTGCGATAAAGCGTTGAAGTGTCGTCGGAAAAATTCGTCTTGAAAATATCCAGGTGGCCGTCGCCGTTGTAGTCGCCAATCGTCGAGCCCATCCCGGCCTGCTCTTTGCCGTCCTCGTTGAACGCAGCCCCCGCCGACACCGCGGTATCCGTAAACGTGCCGTCCTTGTTGTTGTGATACAGAATGCTCGGCGTGCTGTCGCAAGCGACAAAAATGTCGGGCCAGCCGTCGTCGTCGTAGTCGATCGGCGAAGCGCTCAGCGCGTAGTGTCCATTAGTCTTGTCGATGCGCGCCTTCTTCGTCACATCTTCGAATGTTCCATCTCCCCGGTTGTGATACAGAATATTTGGCGACCACGGCAGCCCGCGCGGTCCGCACATCACCGGCACGCCTTTCCACAAGCATTCCGAGCGTTCGCCCGGCTTCGGCGCGGTCTTCACGTCAAAGTCCACATACGTCGCCACAAACAAATCCACCCTGCCGTCGCGATCGTAATCCACAAACGCGCAGCCGCTTCCCCACGCTCCGCCCGTGCCCGCAACGCCCGCCTTTTCGCTCACATCGGTGAATGTTCCGTTGCCGTTGTTGTGGTACAGCACGTTTTTCCCGTAATACGTCACATAGAAATCTTCGAATCCATCGTTGTCGTAATCGCCCACGCAGACGCCTTGTCCCCAACCGGAATGCGTCACCCCGGCCTTTTCGGTCACATCCGTAAATGTTCCATCGTGATTGTTGTGATACAGGTGGCTCGTCGGCGCTCCCGGCCCCGGCACACTCTCCAGCGTCGTTCCGTTCACAATGAAAATATCTGGCCATCCATCATTGTCGTAGTCGAACACCGCCACGCCCGTGCCCGTCGTCTCAATGATGTATCTCTTCGTGTCCACTCCCCCGAACACGTTCTTCGCCACCAGGCCCGCCTTTGCCGCTTCGTCCTTGAAAAATACTATCGATTTCGCATCCTGACTTGCCGCCGGCTGTTGTCCAATTGCTGTTCCCGCCGCCAATGCCAGCGCGCTGAGGGCAATCCCTTGAATTCTTCGCCCAATCTTTCGATGGATTTTCAAAAAGTTCATGACTTCGGCAACTGCGCGAGTACCCTCAACCTCCGTTGACTCTTCTTAGTCTCACAGAAATACGCGACCCACGGCAAGCTCACGCCGCTCCTCTTTTTGTGCTTAAATTACTCTGACGCAGTGGAGTGTTGCGTATCTATGAAGGTTCGTCTCGCGGTTCTCGTTGTGGTCACCCTTTTCTCCGCATTCATCCCGCAGCTCATCGCGCAAACGCAAACGCAAACGCCCGACGCCTCCTCCGCTGCGCAGCCCACCGCTCCCGCCACACCGGATTCCACCTACGATTCCGCGCACAAGCTGCTGCAGCAGGGCAAGTATGACGAAGCTATCTCCGCCCTTACGGCTTTGCAGACGCAGACTCCTCCGCCCAAACGCCTCGATCACGAACTCGGCGTCGCTTACTACAAGAAGGGCGACTATCCCAGCGCCGTTCGCAGCTTGCAAGCCGCGCAAAAAGAAGAGCCCAACGATGGCGAGATCATTCAACTCACCGGCCTTTCGCTTTATCTTGCGGGCAGGCCCGCCGAAGCCATTCCCTATCTCGAAAAAGTGCAGACCTGGTATCCGCGCGCAAATGTCGATGCCGCCTACATCCTCGGCGTCGCCTACGTGCAAACCAAAAAATATTCCGAGGGTCGAGCGGCGTTCGCCAAAATGTTTGGCGTGCCGCCGGATTCCGCCGCGGCGTATCTGTTTGCCGCTCGCATGTTGCTTCGTCTCGATTTCGGACCCATCGCTGAGGAATACGGCCTCAAAGCCGTCTCTCTCGATCCCAAGCTTCCTCTCGCCCACCAGTTGCTCGGCGAACTTTATCTCTACCAGTCCAAAATTCCCGAAGCCGTCGCGCAACTCGAGCAGGAAGTGGCCGTCAATCCCGCCAATCCTGTCGCGCTCTACAAACTCGGCGATGCTTACACGCGCATCCAGAAATTCGATGAAGCAGAGAAGCTTCTGCAGCGTTCCATCTGGCTGGATCCCACTTCCACTGGCCCCTACATCCTCATGGGTAAGGTGCTGCAGAAAAAAGGTGAGCCGCTGCTTGCCGCGCGCGCCCTGCAACGCGCCATCAACATGGATCCCAACAATTCGATTTCGCACCATCTTCTCGGCCAAGCTTACCGAGACCTCGGCCGCGCCGAAGATGCCGAACGCGAACTCAAGTTAGCCGAGCAGCTGCAAGGCCGTGAAGTCAGCCGCCAGCAATAACCAAGTCTGACTGTTTTGTATAGCTTATAGCTGTCATCCCGACCGTAGCACCAGCGCCTTTTGCTGGTGCGAAGCGGAGGGATCATGGCACGATCTCAGCCCCACCTCAATCCCTTGAATCCCTAGCGCCTCTCTCGCGTTGTCATCCCAAGCGCAGCGCGCGATCTGCTTCTTCACCGCCCAGCCGCGGCCTTCGCCGTAACCTGTTCCTTCCCCAACTTCTCCACCATCTCCGTCGGTAGCTCATTCAGAAACACCAAAAACACGCCATTCGTCCACCCAAATCCCACCACATTAATCTGGTAGCCGCCCTTTACGGTCGCATCCGTTGACCGGTCAACCGCGTTGTACTTTTCCCGGATGGTCCCATCTTTCCGGAAATTTTCCGCCACCGTGCTCAGAAATTCATACGACGTGCGATTCGCCTCATTCGCGAATCCGTAGCGCCTCAGCCCCTCAATGTCCACCAACTGCACCGGCGCCCACGCAAACGGCGCGTCCCACTGCATGCCGGTGTCGTACGGACTCATCAGAATTCCGCCTGGCTTCTCAAAATGGCTCAGCGTCTTTAGCACTGCCGCGGCTTGCTCTTTCGACGGCACGCCCGCCCACAACGGATAAAATGTCGTCGCATATTCGTACGTCGACATCTTCTGCTTCACGAAATCGTAATCGAAATATTCGCCCTTCTCTTCATTCCACAAATATTTCTGAATCGCTTCCTTCCTTGCTGCCGCCTGTTTCTTCCACTCTTCCGCCTCCGCCGTTTTTCCCAGCATCCGGCCCATCTGGTCCAAGTCCGTTTCCGTCTTGTACAGCAAGCTGTTCAGGCACACCGGCGCGAAATGGTGTGTGTCCGCGCCATAAGGGCTGAAGCGAAACGAAATATCAAATCCCGATTCCCGCATCGACCGGTCGCCCTTGTAATACTCCCGGCTCAGCGAAACCTCATCCAGCACTTCGCACTTTGCCCGCTCCATGGTTTTTGGAATGTCGCAGAACTGCAGCGAATACGCGGTTCCGGGTCCCAGCGGTGTCTTTTCTCCCGCCTTGCGCTCCACCAGGTACACGTGCCCTTCCGGATGCGCCAGAAAATATTCCGCCACTTTCTTGTAATGGTCCGTTTCGTCCTTCAAGCTTTCCGGCGCTGGCCCTTCACCAAAATCGAAATAGCGCGACAGCCCCGTGTTCCCCGCCAGCATCGGCTCTTGCACCCACATCGCGTGATCTCTCACCGCGTAGCCATAAGCGCGCTCCAGCCAGGCGCGATCTTCCTTGCCTTTCGCTTTCTGTCCCTCATATACCGACAGAATCATCGACGTCAGAAATGGCGGTTGCGACCGGCTCAGGTAATACGTGCGGTTGGCGTTCAACACCGCGCCGTAATTCTCGATCTCAAAGAAGAAGTTCTCCACCATTCCACGCGCCAGCTCAATCTTTCCCGCCTGCGCCAGTCCGCGAATGATGAAGTAGCTGTCCCATCCGTACATTTCGTTAAATCTTCCGCCTGGCACCACGTACGGTTGCGGCAGGTACAGCACTCCGTGCGGATAAAATGTGTTGGTATCAATCTCGCCAAGCCTGTGAATCACTTTTGGCAGCGGCTTCACTTCCACGCCGCACTTGGCTTCCAGTTCCTTCACGCTTGCCGGTATCTCGAAATTTGCAGGAACATACAAAATGGATTTCGCCGCCAGCTTCGAGTCGACGATCGTTGCGCAATCGTTCATCGATCGCGTCAACGTGTCCCATCCTTTTGAAATGTACTCGAGAATCGGTTGAAGCCCGGCGTTGCTTGCAACTTCTGCCGCTGCTTGTTGCGGCCTGGCCGTCGCCACCCCAGGAAACGCCAGCGCTGTGCAGCCTGCAAGCAGAAATATCGCGAACAGTTTTCGTCTTATTGCACCCATGGGATAAGCCTCGCTTGCAAAGAGTGTCGTTCTCCTTCCGTCCCTCGTCAATCCTTGATTTGCCTCTTTGGAGTGCGGCGGCTCGCCGCCGCTTTTCACCCGACAACCTCACCCGCGGTTGTCACTGTTAGCCGGCTCCATCGCAAGCCCGGACGCTGCATATGCCAACTTTTACTTTAGGGGGTCGGAGCTTTAGCTCCGACAAAATGTCCTCGGCTATCGTTGGGCTTTAGCCTCTGAGGACTCCGAATCCGGTCTCGCGCCCAGCACTAACTCGTCAGCCGGTCTGTCGAAATCCCCCGCAGCGGCCAGACAACCAATGAATTCACTGCCTCCAAGCTTCCCGCAGCCACCACGGGCCGCAGCTTTCCCTTCGGCGCCTGATACACCCTCGCCGTCACGGCCACCAGATCATTCGCAATGCATTCCACCACCGAAGCATCCACGTATAAATGAATCTTGTGTTCCACCACGTCGGCTGCCGGCAAACTCGCGAATTGCGTGCCCACCTGCAATTCCTGCCCGGTCTTTCCGGGATCGTACGCCAACGTCACCACTGCATTTTGCCCGTCACTCAATTCCATCTGGAATGCCTTCGGCGAAATGCGCAATTCGATTTCCGCCGCTGCCTCGCTCAACTCCATTTTGCCCAGCGCCGTTCGCCGCGCCTCCGCCCCTTGCGCCTTTCCCGGTAGCGTCCATTGGTTGATTCGCAATTTCTCCACTTCGGGTAGCACCTTCATCACTAGATTGCCCGCCGAATCTAGTGTCAACTCCCGCGGCAAAGACATGCATCCCGCCCAGCCTGCCACGCTAAACTGCGCTGCTGATCTCGTCTCCGGTATCCAGCCCCACAAAATTCGCCGCCCTTTCTCATCCAGTTGGCTCTTCGGCGCGTAGAACGAACCGTTGTCCTGCAGTCCGCGCTTCTGCGAATGAAACACCAGTTCTTTCGGATCCAGTTCTCCCGTCTCCCAATACACTTTGCGTTCCGTGGAGTACAGCAGCACATACTTCCCGCCTAGCGGGAAAAAGTCCGGGCACTCCCACATCTCGCCTGAATCCACTGGATCTTTTGTCTGCCTGGCGTTTCTCTTTCCCGATGCCAGCGGGTGCACATACTCCCACTTCCGCAAATCTGTCGAACGGTACAGCAGCACTCGTCCACCTTCGCCCTGCTGCCCGCTGCCCACGCCCATGTACCACTTGTCGCCTGCGTTCCACAGGAACGGATCGCGAAAGCCCGTGATCTTCGGATCTTGCGGCGGCATCAGCACCGGCGCTGCCAGCTTGTCCCAAATCTTTAAGTCGGGATCGCTCGACGTCGCCAGCATTTGCGTCTCCAGAAAATTGTGCGTGCCATCGCGCAGCGTCGCTTCCGCGGCCTTCACGCTCTTCACGCCGGTATAAATAATCGTCGGCGTTCCACCAAACACCGCCGCGCTCCCCGAAAAACAACCGTCCGCGTCGTATCCTCCCGGTGTCGGCGCCATCGCAACCGGCAGATGTTTCCAGTGCACCATGTCGGGACTCACCGCGTGTGCCCAGTGCATGTCTCCCCACACCGCTGCGTTCGGGTTGTACTGGAAAAACATGTGGTATTTGCCCTTCCAGAAAATCGGCCCATTCGGATCGTTCATCCAATTGCGTTTCGGCAACAGATGAAATTGCGGCCGCAACGGATCCGCTGCAATCTCCGCCTGCGTAGCCGCCACCTGCAAATCGGGAAGGGAACTAAGCGAGCGAAGCGAGGGATGCAACGAAGCCATCGCCCCCGATGCACCCGCCATCTTCAGAAATTCACGCCGCGAAGCATTCACCGTGTTCTCCATCACTTCACTGCCCGCAGTGTAGCCCATCTGCTCTTCAATGTAGCGCTGCCTTTTATGCCAGCCGATGCCTCGAGTGGGGTTCAATTCGTCGCTACTTACCGTGCAATGCATAGCCGTTCCCAATTAGACGCTTCGCCGTTCTCCTCCGCGAACCCACCTCCGCCTTCGTGTAAAATAAATTCGTACACAATTCGCTGCTCCAGCAAAGCTTCCTCGCTCCTTACGAGGCCACCCCATGACCCCAGCCCACGCAGAGCTTCTTCGTGAGCTTCAAAGCTATGCCCTCACCGCTCCCACCGCCCAATTCCTGATGGACCGCATCGCCAAGCGCGTTCACGAAAAGATGACGCGTTACAACTGGGTCGGCTTCTATCTCGTCGATCCCGCGGATTCCAATTTCCTGATCGTCGGCCCGTTCGCCGGCAGCTTCACTCCCAACGCTCGCATTCCCCTGCACACCGGACTGTGCGGCGCCGCGGCCAGCAGCGGCCACACCGTGGTGGTCGACGACGTCTCCAAAGATCCTCGCTATCTTGCCGGCTCCACGCTCGTGAAATCCGAAATCGTAATTCCCATCTACGTTAACAAAACGCTCGCCGCCGAACTCGATATCGAAAGCTACTTTGCCGACACCTTCAACAAATCAGAACAGGAATTTTCCCAGGCCTGCTCCAACGTGATTGCTGAATACCTGGCGAAACAAAAATGATCCGCCAACGATCCCATTGCCCGGTCCATTCCATGCTCTTCTCCCGTTCAGCCCGCGCGCACAAATTACTGGAGCTAGCCCGATCATGCCGGTGAGAAATTGGATCCTCGCTTTCTCCATCCTTTTCACCATCGCGGCCATCCTTCTGCTCCTGAACTATTCGCGCCTCGGCGAACTCTTTCACTCCCACGTGCGCGACCGTCCCAAACGCCGGCTGCTCCTCGCGGCCATCGGATTCTTCGTCACCTTTGCCGTGGCCCGCGCAATGGCTTGGGGCGCTTACCGCAACGTCACTCCGTTCCATTACGTTTACATTCGTGGCGCGCATATCCACCACCTCGTCTGGGGCATCCTGCTTCTACTCGCCGTCGGTTTTTGCTGGTTGATCGAAGTGGGCGAGGGAACCAAGCCCTCATCTCTGTTGGTCAGTCGCTTGATGTCGCTGCTCTACGGCGTCGGCGCGGCTCTCACGCTGGATGAATTCGCGCTCTGGTTGAACGTTGAGGAGGGCGTCTATTGGACCCGCCGCGATTTCGCGAGCCTCGACGCCATAATCCTCTTCGGCTCCGCCCTGTTGATTGGCATTTGGGGCGGTGACTTCCTCAAGGCCGTGGCCCGCGAGTTTCGCCACCCGCAGCCCAGGCACCGCCGCGTGCGTTAACCATCCTCTCGCGGCAAATCTACAAGAAAATCCTCAAATGCTATACTCGCCACATGTTTGCACGCAGCCAGCACCGGCGATTTTTGCCGCTCCTTTTTGCGTCCATCGCCTTTTTCTCGCTCGCCGCGCAAACGGCGCACCCCCAATCGACATCCGCGCTCGTCACTGATCTCGACGGCCACGCGTTGGATCCTTTTCATCACGCCGCTGGAAAAATTGTCGTCCTGCTCTTTGTGCGTACCGATTGCCCCATCTCCAATCGCTACGCGCCCACCATTCAGGCCATGAGCTCCCATTACGCCACTCGCGCCGCGTTCTACCTTGTCTATCCCGTCAAGTCCGATACTGCCGCGCAGATCCGCGAGCACACTAAGGCGTACGGCTATCACCTCCCAATTCTTCGCGACCCGGACTACGTGCTGGTGAAGAGGGCTCAAGTCCAGGTCACTCCCGAAGCCGCCGTCTTTTCCGCTGGTGGACGCCTGCTCTATCACGGCCGCATCGACGATTGGTACGTCGATTTCACTCGCGCCCGTTCCTCTCCCACCACCCACGACCTCTCCGCGGCGCTCGACGCTGCTGTCGCCCAGAAGCCTGTGCCCACGGCCTATGCCCCCGCGGTTGGCTGTTTCCTCCCCGGTCTTCCATGAATCTTTCGGCGAAAACCATTCCGCTGCTCGCGTCGCTGATGGCCGTTCTGTCTTTTGCCCTCGCAGCCTCCGTGCCAGACAGTAAGCCGCAATCTCCCGCCCCCACCACTTCCTCCCCCGTCACTTTCAATCGCGACATCGCCCCCATCGTTTTTCAATATTGCTCGCCCTGTCACCGCCCCGGCGAAGCCGCGCCCTTTCCATTGCTCACTTATGAAGACACCGCCAAATTTGCCCGCCAAATCGCTCTCATGACCGAGCGCCGCATCATGCCGCCGTGGCTACCCGCTCCCGGTGAGTTCAAGTTTGTTGGTGAGATGCGTCTCTCCGACGAGCAAATCGCCCTCTTCAAGCGGTGGGCCGAGCAGGGCGCGCCGCAAGGCGACGAGCACGACCTTCCGCCAGCCCCGAAGTTCACGCCGGGATGGCAGCTCGGCAAGCCCGACCTGATCCTTCACGCGCGCAAGCCGTACCTGCTCGCTGCATCTGGCTCCGACAACTATTGGAATTTTATTTTCCCTACGGATTTTCCCGATGCGCGTTGGGTGAAAGCCATCGAGATCCGCCCCGGCGAAAAACGCGTCGTGCATCACGCCAATATTCTGCTCGACCGCGAGCATTCTTCCCGCGCTCAGGAAAAGCATCCCGGCGACGGCTTCCCCGGTATGGAACTACGCATCGAATCGCAATCCTTCGATCCCGACAGCCACATTTTTTTCTGGAAGCCCGGCTCTACTCCTCACGTCGAGCCTCCCAACATGGCGCTACGCCTCGATCCCGGCAGCGATTTGGTCCTGAACACTCATTTGCAGCCCTCCGGAAAACCCGAATCCATCATGCCCAGCATCGGCATCTATTTCGCCGATCAGCCGGCCACGAAATTCCCGGTTCTGCTTGAACTTCAGAACGACCTCGCTCTCGACATCCCCGCCGGCGATTCCAATTTCGTTGTGACCGACTCGTTTACCATGCCCGTCGACGTCGATCTCCTCGCCATCTATCCCCACGCTCACTATCTGGGAAGGGAACTCGCGGCCACCGCCACGTTTCCCGACGGCTCCACAAAAACGCTCATCAATATTCCTCGCTGGGATCTGAACTGGCAGGCCGTTTTCTATTATGCCGACCAGGTTCTCCTTCCCAAGGGCACCGTCATCGACATGCGCTACGTCTACGACAACAGCGCCGCCAACATCGCCAATCCTAATCACCCTCCGCAGCGCGTTCGTGGTGGCAATCGCAGCGTCGACGAAATGGCTCATCTCTGGTTGCAGGTTCTTCCGCATGGCGACGCCGTTCCCGCCAGCGAAGCAGGCATGCTCCTCGATGAAGCACTCTGGCGTCACGATGTCGCTCGCAATCCCGCCGACTTCACCGCGCAATACAACCTTGCCGCGATTCTTCAACTGCGCGGCCAAACCGCTGACGCGCTCCCGCACTATCAAGCCGCCGTTGCTCTTCGTCCCACCGACGCCATCGCCAACAACGCCCTTGGCGGCGCTTTGCTCTCACTGGGACAAGCCAGGCAGGCCATCGCGCCGCTGCAAACCGCCATTCAGTCGCGTCCCAATTATTTTGCTGCGTTCTACAATCTCGGCAATGCCAACGCCACGCTTCGCCAATTTCCGCAGGCCATTGCGCATTTCCGCAAAGCGGTGCAACTGAATCCCGAAGATTCCATGGCCGAAGCAAACCTGGGCGCGGCGCTGGCCGAGATCGGCGAACTCTCTTCCGCTAAAACTCATCTGGAACGCGCCCTCAAACTCGATCCGCAAAACCAGCTAGCCCAAGACGACCTCGAAGAAGTCCGCCGTCGCCAATCCGCCACCAAAAAATAATCTTTGGAGTGCGGGGCTCACCACCGCTTTTGCAACCGCAGCCCAACCAAAACGTGTCCGCAATGCAGCACACTCTCCGCGGTGCAAGCACATTGTCCGCAGTACAGCATGCGCTGGAAACACTACAAAATTGTCATCCCGAGCGAAGCGAGGGATCTGCTTTTCCCAACCGTCAAGTCACCCATCCGTTCCGCTTTCCCATCGGTGCTAGTATGAGTTGAACGAAACCCTTCGGAGGTCGTGCCGGTGCTCGGTTCGGGCGTTGCTTTCAGAAATCAGGTCTGTTCTACGCTCGCAGCCTTTTTCCTGGCCACATTTTCCGTCTTCGCCCAGTCCGCTCCTACTCCCGCCAAGTCCGGCGCTTCTGCCCGCGCCGCCACCGCGACAAAAGAGGGCCTTGCCGCTCTGCAACGCGGCGACTATCCCGCTGCTCGCAAACAATTCGAAACCGCCATCCGCCTGAATCCCAGCAGCGCTGAAGCGCACAACTACCTCGGCTGGGTCCTCTACAACACCGGAGAAATCCAGCCTGCCATCGCGCAATTCGAAGCTGCAATTCGTCTCAAGCCCTCGCTGGCGGAGGCTCACACGAATCTCTCCGCGGCACTCGCCCAAGCGAACGATCCCGCCGGCGCCACTCGCGAAGCGCGCAAGGCCATCGCTCTCGCCCCGCAGTCTGCCGACGCCTATCACGCCCTCGCACGTGCTCTCGAACTCTCCAACGATCTCGACGCCGCCACCAAAGCCATTCGTCATTCTGCCGAACTCGCTCCTGCCCGTCCCGATCTGCACGATGGTTTTGGCTCACTTCTCGTTCGCCAGAACGATCTCCCCGCTGCCGTCACACAATTTCAGGAAGCCATCCGCCTCTCCCCAGACTTCGCCCTGGCTCGCTTCCATCTGGGCGTGATTTATTTCCAGCAGAAAAATTATGCCGGCTCCGCCACCGAACTCGATCGCGCCGTCCAACTGGCTCCGCGAAATTATCTTGCTTCGTACTACCTGGGACTGGCGCGCAGCAATCTCGGTGACGCTGAAGGCGCCATCTCCGCGCTCCAGGCCTCTGTCAAAGTCAATCCGGATCAGCCCGACGCGCAAAACCAGTTGGGATTGCTCTTGCAGCGCGTCGGCCGCCCCGACGAAGCAGCAGCCGCATTCCGCCAATTCATTCGCCTTGCCCCATCCGATCCCGACGCGCAAAACAACCTGGGACTCTCTCTGTTGCAGACTGGCGACGGTGACGGCTCCATTGCCGCATTTCGCGAGGCCCTGCGTCTGCGCCCCGACGATCCCGGCTATCAGGGCAATCTCGGCACCGCCTATCTTCAGAAAGCCGATTTCGTCGCCGCCAGTTGCCGAATTTCAATCCGCTTTGCAACGCGCTCCCAACGATCAAACGCTTCACTACAATCTTGGCCTCGCTCTGAAGCTTCAAGACAAATTGCCCGAAGCCATCGCCGAACTTCGCAAAGCCGAATCCATCGATCCTTCGCAGCCCGACGCTCCCTACACCCTTGGCGTCACTCTCTGGCAGCAAGGCGACCTCGATGCCGCCGTCATTGAACTTCAGGCCGCCATTCACGCCAAGCCCGATTACGCCGAGGCTTACTACACGCTCGGCACCGTGCTGAAGCAGCAATCCAAGCTTCCCGAAGCCGCCGCCGCTTTGCGTGAAGCCATTCGCCTGCAACCCGATTTTGCCGGCGCGCACACCACTCTCGCTGCCGTTCTTCGCCAACTCGGAGACACCGCTGCCGCCTCGGAAGAAGCCCGCACCGGCACCGCGCTCGCCAAACGAAAAACCGATCTTCAGGCTTCCGTCTTCGCTACAAATTCCGGAAAACGCCTGCGCAAGGCTGGCGATCTGGATGGCGCCATCTCGCAATATCGCGCCGCCATCAATTCCACGCCTGCTTATGCTCCGGCGCACTACGAATTGGGATTGGCTTTATTGCAGCAGGGGAAAAAAGAGGAAGCGTCGCAGGAGTTTCAGAAGGCGGCCTCTCTCGATCCTAAACTCGTTCCGCCGCAAATCTGATTTCCGCAAGCGCGCCGCATTTCGCGATCGAAGCTATTTCTCCAGCACCCGCAACGCCACCAGTGAGGATCCCACCGGCACGCCGCGCGCCACCTTCACCTGGATCACCGCCTCAAACGGTTTCAAATCGCTCGGTTTCCGTACCTTCATCCGTTCCAGCAGACTGCTCAGATAATTTTCTCGCGTCACAAACTCCACCGCGGCTTGCGTCCCGATCGTTGTCGTTCCCGCAAGGATCAGTTCCGAATGTTCCGGATTCAGCCCGTGTACCAGCGCCACCACCGCATAGTCTTCCGTCAGCGGAATGTTTCCTGGCGTCGCGATATACTCAGCCGGCTCTCCCTGCCCCGGATGTTCGTTCACGATTTCCATGTTTCCCGCGCGCGGACCGTCGTTCACTTTCCGAAACACAAACTCTTTCGTGCTCGGCACGTCCAGCAACGTCAGGTTTTCTGAAGGCGATCCGATGAAGATCAAGTCGTTGTTTTTCGCGTCGTCCAACGAAAACAAACTCCCGCGTTTCACGCGCAGCGATTGGTGCAGTGTCGCAAACACCTGGTCCAGGTTGTGCACCGCCAGCACTTCGCCCACTCCCGTGTAGTGATCCAGTATCGGCGCTTTCCCGTCCTTCGTCGCATCGTAATACCGCATCCCCGTGTCGGGCCGGCCCACAAACGCCGCATTGCTGAAGATCACCCACGGCTCTTCTGGTACGGTGGCGAACCCATTCCAGAACGTACGGTAGGGTACAGCGGCAGCATTCGCCGACGCCGCTACCACCGGACCCGCCCCTTTATGTCCCAACAGCAGCCAGCCAATCGCCGCAAGTGCCACCAGCAGCGCCGCACTTAATAGCGGCACCAGCCACTGATTTCCGGCCGATTCCCGTACTTTCGATGCAATTCCACTGGCCTCCGCCGCATTTCCGTTTGACTGCGCTTGTTTGCTGCGCTCGTGAAACACCACGGTGTAACTGCCCTTTGGCAGTTCCACCACGTACGGATCCGACGCTCCTTCGGTGCTGTAGTATTCCGTCAGCTTCGCTCGCAGCCTTCCCGCCTGCACGCGAACCATGGAGTCCAGTTGCGGATCAAAGTCCTTTTGTCGACCCAGAACTTCGGTCGCAATCTGATATTCCTTCACTTGTGCGCCCGGATGTTCTATCGCTTGCTTGGCTAAATACCGCAGAAGTTTGCACAGCGATTCTGACCCGTGCAGACTGTGGCTGACTACCAGTCTCGCAATCGCGGCTTCGAATTGGCTTCGATCCACCACACTCGCTCCGGTTACATCAATGTAACAGGAGCCTACCAATTCGCGCATCTCCTTGCAACACCAAGATTTATTTCATGTAACCGTGTCAAACCTGCAGAGACTTGCTACCCGGCGCAAAAAAGCAGATAACTCGCATCAATATTTCCGCTCGGGGTGTCTTGTACCTTTACAGCGGATGCTGCTTGGTGCCTTTCAGTGTTGCTCTCCTGCTGCGCTGATGGCGGTCATCCAAAAGACACTTCATTCGAGGCGAGCGCGCATGGGGGAGTCTTGTGGGAGGCTGCGATATGGGGGAAGTTCCTCGATCTCGTGTATTTCTTGCCTTTAGCCTTCTTCTCTCTTCCTGCCGGGCGTTTCTTGGGTCACGTCTCTAGTTTCCCGGGGCGTCACGCTTTGCGCCTTTTGTTGGGGTGCACATAGTATCGAATCGGTGGTCGTTTAGGAGGGGTTGAATGCGAAGTCGCTTTGTTCTCGGCTGGTTGTTAGCTTTATCCCTGGTTTTCTGCTTCAGCGCGTCCTCTGCATCCGCGCAGGCTGTTTACGGCAGCATCATTGGCACAGTCAACGATCCCCAAGGCAATGCTGTTGCTGGCGCCAAAATTACGGTTACCTCGGCTACCAAAGGTACCACCGACGAAACCACTAGCAATGAGAGTGGCAACTACTCGGCGACTCACCTTATCCCAGACACCTACATCGTGCATATCGAAGCACCTTCCTTCAAAGCTTTCGAAGCCAAGGATATTACGATCGCGGCAGACACCTCGGTTCGCGTTGACGCCCAGCTGCAATTAGGCTCCGTCACGCAAACCGTCGAAGTCAGCGGAGAAATTCCGCAGATTAAGACTGACCGCGCGGATGTCGCCGTCAACTTCAATGAAAAGTACGTGGAAGACCTCCCGATTCTGAATCGCAACTTTACGAATTTCCAGTTGCTCTCTCCCGGCGCGCAGAAGCTCGTCGGCTGGAGCCACGCCGCTACGGAAAACCCGCAGGGCGGACAGCAGATTATGGTGAACGGCCAGCACTTCAGCGGCACGGCCTTCACGCTGGACGGCACCGATAACCAGGATCCGATTCTCGGAATCATCGTCGTGAATCCGAACCTCGATGCCATCCAGGAAGCCAAGATCACTTACCAAAACTTCGACGCGGAAATCGGCAAGGCCATCGCCAGCGAAGTTTCCGTTCAGGTCAAGTCTGGCACCAACGAACTCCACGGCAGCGGCTTTGGCTATTTCCGGAATAACGACTGGGTCGCGCGCGATCCATTTACGCAGCTTCCTGGAAAGCCGTTCCCGGGCGGAAACTGGAAGCAATACGGCGGCTCCATCGGCGGAGCGATCATCAAAGACAAATTGTTCTTCTTCGGCGACTACCAGGGCACTACCCAGAGCACCGGCGTCACCAACCAGATGACCATTCCGATCGCCAGCGTTATCTCGGGATGCAACGTCAATACCAATCCGACCGGTTATTGCGACTTGAGCGCCTACCAATCGAACATCGGTAATGGCAAAGCTGGTGACCCGAGCAACTACATCTACGACCCCAGGACTGGAGATCCAAATACCGGCGCTGGCAGGTCGGTATTTTGCGGCATTCAAGGATCGGTAGACGCGGGATCTTGCCTCCCGCAAAATAACTTTCAGATTCCGATGAACCGGATTTCCCCACAAGCCGCCAATGTCCTGGCGGAGTTTCCTTCGCCCTCGAACGGATCTACCACCAACAACCTCAACGGTTCGGGCTCCGGTCCCTTTAAACAAAACAGCATGGACACCCGCGTTGATTGGAACGCTCCCCGCAACTTCCAGGTTTTTGGTCGCTTTAGCTTGGACTACTTCAGCCTTTCGGGAGACGGAACCCTTGGTGCTCTCGGCGGCCCCGGTTTTGGTCCAGGCGGCCTGAACGGATCTTCCAACGTGCACAATTACAGTCTTGCCACCGGGTTCAACAAGGCCCTTGGCACCACTTGGCTGACCGACTTCCGTTTCGGTTGGTTCCGCTATAACCCGCAAACCCATTACTCCGACGCCAACGTGGCCGCCATGGATGCCTTCGGCATTCCGGGGCTGAACACCGGCGAAGGAATCGCGGGTCCTCCGGTAACGGGCGGACTCTCTTCTTTCAATTTCGACGGCAACGCTGCCCTCACAAACTTCGGCGATGGTCTCAACGTCGGCCGCTGTAACTGCCCACTCACCGAGAGAGAGAACGAATATCAAGGCGTCAACAACTGGACCAAGATCCACGGCAATCACACCATTAAGTTCGGTGCTGATATTCGCTACGCCACCAACCTCCGCGTTCCTAGCGATTCTAACCGCACCGGCCAGTTGACCTTCTCGGCTCAGGACACCAGCCTCGCTGGGTCCGGCGGTCTTGGTTTGGCCACTTTCCTCCTGGGCGACGTCACCAACTTCTCGCGCTTCTACAGCACTTCACTCAACGCTTCCGAAAAACAGTGGCGCACCTTCTTCTACGGTCAGGACTCCTGGCGCATCACCTCGAAGCTGACCTTCAACTACGGTCTGCGCTGGGAGATTTACTTCCCCGAATCCGTCAACGCCAAAGACAACGGCGGCTTCGCCAACCTGGTGCAGGGTCAGATTCGCGTTGCTGGAGAGGGTCCCTATGGCCTCAACGGCAATATCAACAATACTTACAAGGCCTTCGCGCCCCGCCTTGGCTTGGCCTATTCATTTACTCCCAAGACTGTGTTGCGCTTGGGCTACGGACGCAGCTTCGACATCGGTGTATTTGGTTCGAACTTCGGCCACGTTGTAACGCAGAACCTGCCCGTTCTGGCCAACGAAACCGTCGCGGCTTCCAACCTGAACCCGCTGAACAAGGACAACGTCATCCCCATATTCACTCTCGGCTGCAATCCCAGCTATCCGGCCGGCTGCGTCACTCCTGGTCCTCAGGGAGCGACACTGCCTCAGGGTCCGGCAAGCCTCGGATTGCCACTCCCGCTCCCAATTCCTTCCAGTGGGCTTCTCCCATTGCAGGGACCTCTGGGCATCGTTGATCCGCGCATCCGGCCGACCAAGCAGGTGTTGCCTACGGTCGATGCCTGGAACGCTTCCGTCCAGCACCAGTTGACACCGACAATCAACCTCGAAGTCACCTACATGGGTAACAAGGGAACTCACGTTTTCAACGGCGATGGCCCAGCATATAACGCTAATCCGGTTCCCATCGGTCCCGGTTCTAATCCTGTTACCTGCAAAACGGACATGAATGGGGTTACGACCTGCGGATTAGGCGGATTCAGTCCGGTGGTTCCCGACAACCAACGTCGTCCCTACTACAACAGGTTCAGCTACCCAGGCTATACAGTTAACAAGATTGTTAACGGCGTACTCACTCCGGTCCCGCTCGTTTGCTGCTCTACGGACTTGGGGAATTACTTCGGCAACAATGCCAACAACGAGTACGAAGCCTTGGTCATCAAGGGTGAGAAGCGCTTCTCGCAAGGCTTGCAGTTCATGGCCTTCTACACCTACTCCAAGGCAAACGCCTATAACAACGGCTACTACGCGGTCGGTCCAAAATACGCGTACGGGCCCAACGATATGAACCGCAACCACCAATTCATCGTCAACGTCGTATATGCGTTACCGTTCGGCCGGGGTCAGAAGTACATGAGCAACATCAGCAAACCGGCTAACTTCCTGCTCGGCGGATGGACGTTGACGCAAACACTCAACTGGAGCGGCGGTCTGCCTTGGACCCCAAGCATCGGTGAATGCAACAACGTCGGCTCCGGCTCTGCTCCGTGTTTGCCCGACATCGTCTCTCCCACATTCCATACGGGCGTGTCCCGTAATCCAGCGACTGGCGTAGTCTCTTACTTCACGCCGGTTGCGCCTCTTGCCTACTCCTTGAATCCCTCGCTGAATGGGCAGGATTCCTGCTCCTTCGCGCGGCCGACGTCGGGTGGCTTCGCACTACCTGCCTGCGGCACCATCGGGAATGCGGGTCTGTTCTCGTTCCGCGGTCCTCACGGACTGTGGTCCGACTTCTCCTTGGCGAAGAACTTTGCCATCACCGAGCGTTACGTTGCGCAGTTCCGCTTCGACGCTTACAACGTATTCAACCACCCAGTCCTCGGCTTCAACAGCAACCAGGGCAACACCTGCGTGGACTGCGGCGGTAACGCCGGTCAGATCACCGACATCGAGGGAGACGGCTCCCCCGGTTCGCCGACTGGCATGCGCCAACTGCAGTTTGGCGTGCGTTTCACTTTCTAACCCCTAACACCCCAAAAAAGGGGGAGCCCGCAAGGGTTCCCCCTTTTTCTTTGTACGCCGCGCATGCTCGGCAGCTAGCGGGTGGAAGTCCCGTCCCAACCTGATGGAGGTGAAGGATAGCGAAGCGCAAGGGCGTCACCGTGAGGTGGGGTCTGGAGGAAGCGTGGAGCAAAGATACGGGCCGATGGACAAGAACTGGATTAGAGGCCTACGGCGTCGGACGAGCGGGCAAAGGATCGCGAAGTCCGTATCCATCAAGGACGCTGGTGGTAAATCCGGCGGTCGCGTATCGAAAGCAGTCGAGCTTATCGCGGGAGATCTGTTGCATGTCTCGGATTCGAGACTGAGCGTGGAGTAACTCACGCTGATCCTGCAGCAGAAGTCAGCAGCGGGCGTAGTACTCACGAAAGTGAGGAAGGCCCAAACAGTGAGAGTGAGCAGTAGAACGTCGAACTCACGGGTGGCACTGCGCCAGCCAATCAGCTTCGGCTGAGTTTTGCAGGTTCAGAAGACGGTGAAGCCGAAACGGCAACCTGCAGAGCGGCGAAGCCCTTGTGGCGAACGACGAATCGAACCTCCGGCCCGTCAGGGCTCAACTCGCTGAACCGCCGTATGCGGACCCGCCTGTACGGTGGTGTGGGAGGGGTGAGCAGGCGACTGCTCCCCCTATCCCGATTCTGGAGTGCGGCGGCTAGCCACCGCTTTTGCCGTCGCAAATGAAGCAAGCCTTCTCAAGAACAAGCCCTATCAAGAATTCACTCGGTTCGCTCACTCCACGTAGACAACTACTCACTCCACGTCCATATGTCATCCCGAACGCAGTGAGGGATCTGCTTTTAGGCCAACTTCCATCTTGTCATTCCGAACGGAGTCTGCGGAGTGAGGATCTCTGCGCCATCGCACGTCCTTTGTGCGATGAATCTCGCCCCTACGTTCACCGTCTCCTGCGCATTCACACGCCTTGCCATCCCGCCGCCTCCCAAATCTCCTTTTCGCCAATCCTCCTCTCTAGCGTAAGATGGCTTCCATGTCCGACGGAAATTTCACCATCATTGGCCTTGGCGAATTGCTCTGGGACCTTTTTCCCGCAGGCAAACAGCTCGGCGGAGCGCCGGCCAACTTCGCCTACATCGCCAGTCTTCTCGGTGATCACGGCATCGTCGCCAGCCGCATTGGCGACGACACACTGGGCGAGGAGGCCAAGCAACGTTTTCAGCAACTGCGCCTGCCCACCGACTTTCTGCAGTCCGATCCATCGCATCCCACGGGCACAGTGAAGGTCTTGGTCGACTCTCAAGGTCAACCGCGCTACGAAATCAGTGCAGACGCAGCCTGGGACTCTCTGCAGATGACTTCTCAGTGGCGCACGCTCGCCGCCCAGGCTACCGCCATCTGTTTTGGCTCTCTGGCACAGCGTTCTCCCACTGCTGGCCGCACCATCCACGAATTCCTGGGAGCCGCGCGCCCCACCACTACGCGCATTTTCGACGTTAATTTGCGCCAGCCTTTTTACTCCAGGGAAGTCCTCGCCGATTCCATTCGCCGCGCCAGCATCATCAAGTTGAATCAGGAAGAATTGCCCGTTGTCCTTCAGCTGCTCGACTCGCCCACGCCACCTTCTCCCGGCAAAGAGACCCTTGCTGCCGAGTGGCTTCTCCATCTCAGTGGTGCGCAACTGATCTGCATCACCCGTGGGGCGAACGGCAGCCTGCTGGTATCCAAGGAAGGCTTTCACGAGCACCCCGGCTTCGCCGTCAAGACCGTCGACACCGTCGGTGCCGGAGATGCGTTTACCGCCGCTCTGGTTCACCACTTCCTACGTGGCGCCCCTCTTTCCGCCATGAACGAAGCCGCCAATCGCATGGGTTCCTGGCTTGCCGCACGCCCTGGCGCCACTCCTGAAGCCGATCCAGGCGTACTGGAACAAGTACGCAGCGCCCATCAATAAGAATCTTACTTGTCATTCCGAACGGAGTCTGCGGAGTGAGGAATCTGCTTTTTCCTTGGCATTTTTGCGAAAAGCGACTTATCTAGTTACTCCCCAAGCAACAGTTCATGTGATTTCACTCACACGCGAAAGTGTCCCTTGATACTGCGCCCCACCTTGATCTGGGTGTTCATAGTACCAACAACTGGACGTCTCAAGTCCATTTTGGAACCATGCAAATCAATCGCGCTACCGACTATGCTGTCCGCGTCATGATTCACCTTGCCACCTTGCCACCGGGTTCCAAGGCCCAGCTCATCAGCCTGGAGCACGCCACCGGCGTCAGCGGCAGTTTCCTCTCTAAAGTGATGCAGCGTCTGGTGCACGCCGGCTTTGTCGCCTCGCATCGCGGCAATGGCGGCGGCTTTTGTCTCCGGGTAGACAGCGACAAAACCTCGTTGCTTGAGATCATTGAGGCTATGGAAGGTCCCACGCGCCTCAATGTTTGCCTGGCAAGCGGCGAATCCTGTCAGCGCAAGTCCTGGTGCGGTGTTCATCCCGTCTGGGAACGCGCACAGGCCACTCTCCGCGACGTTCTTGCCAGCGTCTCGATCGGCCAGTTGTCTCGAGAAACAGAAGTAAAACGCTCGGATCACCTGCAGCTCACCGTTCCCGAGAGCGTTCCGCAGGACCTGGGCTCGTTGGAAGTTGCAACCAACAAGGGGAAATGCTCCCCGGTATGAAACCTCAGCGGGCCACCGTGGACTTGTTCTAGGCGCGCTCGCGACAGGATAGGCCTGATTCTCTATGATAGGGAACTCCACCCAGCGCCGTGAACGACTTCATGCTCACGTCCTATCGCTACATCGAAATGAACAGACGGCCAGCCCATCTACACCAAAAGCCGCCTCTGGCCCTGAGTATGCCGACCTGCACCTACGTCTCGGTTTGGCCCTGTTTTCCTGGCTGACGCTTCTATTCCTCAATCTCGCCCTCCGCCTCGATTACTTCCGCAACGTTTCCGAGCGCCTCCGCAGCGACATGCCCTTTGCGTCTCTGCTGCTGGCCACTCCCGTCATCTTCTATTGCGGATATCCGATCCTGGGCACCGCGGTGCGCAGCTTGCTCCGCCACACACTGTGTCCGGAGGCCTTGCTGAGCCTCGGCGTCCTTTCCGCCTATCTTTTCGGTTTGACGCAACTTTTCCGCGGCCACACGCAAACCTCGTTCGACACTTCCATCGTCCTGGTCACCTTTTTTCTTGCCGCCAAGCTCGTCGCTCGCAACGCCGAAGACAAAACCTCTCGCTGGATCGTCGTGCTGCGCAACGCCCTGCCCAAGCAAGTCCGCCAGTTTCGCGACGGCCACGAGCATTTTGTCAGCACTTCGAAACTGGCCCCCGGCCAAGCCATCGCCGTCAGGGTCGGCGAATGCTTTGCCGCCGATGGAATCGTGGATCGCGGCGAATCCGTCGTGGATGAATCTGTCTTCACAGGGGCGGCCGAACCGGTGGCCAAGTGCGCGGGCGATCCGGTTTTTGCCGGCACGGTCAATCTTGATAACCTGCTGTTCGTCAATGTCACGCGCACCGGTGCGGATACTCAACTTGCTCGCACCATCGCTGCGCTCCAGCAGGCTCTGGCCGATGCTTCTCCTCTCCAGAACCTCGTTGGCCTCATCGCCCGCGTCGTTGTGCCTGCCGCGGCCTTCCTTGCGGCTGCCACCTTCGGCTTTTGCTGGTTTGGCGCGCGCATGGATTTCGCCGCTGCCCTGATGCGCTCTGTCGCCGTGTTGGCCGTTGCATCTCCTTGCGCGCTTCTTCTTTCTACCCCGCTTACCATCTGCGCCGCTCTGGGCGCCGCCTCACGCCACGGCATCCTCGTTAGCGACACCCAAGTCCTGCAGCTTCTTCGCCGCGTCAAACACATCGTCCTCGATAAAACCGGCGCAATGACCCGCGGTGATTTTCAGATTGTCGCGTGCGAACTGGTGCCCGATTTTTGTTCCAGCCCTGCCTGGATGCAGGCCAATTCCGCGAACTCCGATCTGGATCCTTTGCCCTCAGATTTTCCCTTTAACGCTATTCCTCCCTCCTACGAACAAACATTTTCCTTGTTAGCCTCGCTTGAAAAATATTCGCAACATCCTCTCGCCAAGGCCATCGTCGCTTTCGCGCACGAACGGAACATCTTGCTTGGTGAACCCACCTGCGTTGAAATTCACAACGGGCTGGGTATCACTGGCATGGTCGATGACAAGAGCATGTTCATTGGCGGCCGCCGCCTGATTGAACAGATGGCTATCTTCGTTGATGCTCGCTCTGAACTGATCGCTCGTCAGTGGGAATCCGAAGCTCGCACCGTGATCTTTTTCGGCTGGGATGGCGGGCTTCAGGGATGCCTGGCGTTCAGCGATAGCTTGCGCGGCTACGCCTTTGCCATGGTTGCCGAACTAAAGCGCCGCGGCATTGAGCCTCACCTGGTTTCCGGCGATTCACGTTGCACCACCGAATCGATTGCCCGCCAGCTTGGCACAGAGAGTTTCCGCTCCGAGGTGCTTCCCTCTCAGAAGGTCCAGGTTATTCGCGAATGGCAAGAAGGCGGCGCCATCGTCGCCATGATCGCAGACGGAAAGAGTGACGCGCTGGCTCTGGCCAAGGCCGATCTCGGCATGTCCATGGGATTGACCCCGGATTTAGCTTCGCCGCTCACTCCCGTCGTTCTGATGGACAGTGATCTTGGCAAAGTGCCGGAGCTTTTTGAACTGGCGCGAAAATCTATGCGCGTCGTCGGTCAGAATCTTTTCGTCGCCGCCCTCGTCAATATTGTTGGCATCATTCTAGCGGTCACTGGACTGATCAATCCTTTAGTCGCCGCTGCTGCCATGCTGCTGTCCACGCTCGTAGTCGCCAGCAATTCATTGCGCCTGAATCCCGCTGTCGAGTCATCAGACGACCAGCCACCGCTGCTGTAAAGGCGCCGTTACGCCGCCACCCCGCTTTATCAATTGTTTTTTGTAGGGACCGCCTTCTGAGGCGGTCCGCCAACTTGAATTTTGGCTCAGGCGCCACGCGACTCCTGCAATCCTAATTACCAATCAATCCGCGTCCGCCGTGTGCTCGCCGAGTTGCCACTCCATACACCATCTCTTCCGCCGAAATGATTCGTGGCACGCGCAACACCAACTGCAACTCGCCCGCCCACAGCAGGATGTCCAGCAGTCGCGAACGATCCAGATTGCTCAGATTCTTGTGTTGCAGGCACACGATCAACGCCTGCTTCACTACTTCTTCCAGAACTTTCGGAGCGCCATCGTTGATCGCGCCTTCCCTGGATTTGCCGCGCACCAATGGGTCCAATTTTTCCAGCTTTTCATAGCACTTCTGAAAAAAGTGCTCCATGCAAAGTGCCGTCCCTGCCATCATCACCACGCCGTTCTCCGCGCAAGCGATGGTCGTGCATTGTGCCGTTCCCAGTGCGTTCATTGGCCCCTGCTCCCGAACCCGAGTTGCTGTTGCTGTCGCTTTCATTCGCTCTTCCGACTTTCCGCGTCCACCCGACGCAAGTTCGTCCACAGTATTGAACTCTGGCGCCTGCCAGTTTATTCACCCTCGCCGACAAAATCCGTGCTTTTCCCCGGCCACGCAAACTGCGCGCGCAATTTGTTCACCCGCAGTTGCCGGTCAATATAAGGGTCCAGCAGTTGCTCCACCCACAACGCGTTCGCGTTTGCCTTGCTCTTCCGCTCCTTGCCTCTCCAGAATGTCACCACCGTCACCAGCCGCGCTTCCTCTTCCGACACCATCACCGCGCAGCCCGCAAATCCTTCCGATTTCTGCAGCGCGCTGCGAATCGCCCCCGGCAGCGTCGCCTGCAGCCTCGCTGCCATGTCTGGCACCGCCACAAACTCGATGCTCTGCGCGCAAACCTCTTCCAGCCCTTGCGTTCCATTTTGGGCCGGTTCCGCGAAACGCGACTCCATCCGACGTGTTTCCTTCGCATACCCCATGGAAGGAACAACACTGGAATTTGCGAATGTTCTCACTTGTGTTGCCAATTTTCCTCCTACCCTCGTCTCACCTTTTAGGAAGGGGCGCACCTCGCTGGTCAGGTTTGCGAAATGCGCCCGAGGGGCACGTGGGGCCGGTGACCGATTCCCCACGATAGACCTCCTGGTTCATGGAGGTCTCTTTGATTGGGTAGTGCATCCAGAAGCCTTTTCGTTTCATCTGTCAACGGGGAGAGTTCCATTGCGGCATTTCTTTTCCAACGATATACTCCCCCCAAATAAGTTCGAGGTCAGGGTGGAACTGTACATATTCGATAAGGCGTACGTGGATCGTTTGCGCGAGGGCGACCCCGCCACGGAGCAGCATTTTGTGGCCTATTTTGGTCAACTCCTCGGGGTCATGCTGCGCGCCAGAATGCTGCCTCCGGAACGAGTCGACGACGTGCGCCAGGAAACCTTTATCCGCGTCCTCGCCGTCCTGCGCCGCGAGGGCGGAGTTCGCCAGCCCGAGCGCTTCGGTGCCTTCGTTAACTCCGTTTGTAAGAATGTCTTACGAGAGAATTCCCGCGCCTTCTATAAGGACCGTCCCTTGGAACAGGGCCACCTGGATATACCTGACAAGGTCATCGACCTGGAGCGCGCCTTCATCATCCAGGAGACGAAGTCCCACGTCCGCGGCATCCTGGAGGAACTCAGCCCCACTGACCGCGACCTTCTGCGCGCTGTTTTCCTTGAGGAGGGCGATAAGGACGAGATCTGCCGCCGCTTTGGCGTAGACCGCGACTACCTTCGGGTTCGCCTGCACCGCGCCAAGGAACGCTTTCGTACCCTATTTCAGAAGGATCTGGCCCTCCCCCGCAGGGCTGCGGCCAAGGAGTCTTCGTGAAACGTTTTGCCGTTCCCATGCACTACTCATTGGACAGGGAATATGGACCACTTGGAAGCTAAGCGTCTACATGCGTCTGAAAAGTATGTGCTCGGCGAGCTTTCCGCGGATCAGCGCGACGCCTATGAAGAGCACTATTTCGATTGTGCCGAGTGCGCCGAGGATGTGAAGGCCACCTTAACTTTCGTTTCCGCCGGTCGCGAGGTCTTCCGCGAAGAACCCGCGCCCGTCGCCGTAACTCCGCAACAGGTCGCCCCTCGCTCTCGCTGGGCTTCCTGGTTCCGTCCTATGATTGCCGTCCCGGCGATGGCCGTTCTTCTTCTCGCTATCGGCTACTATTCCCGTTCATCGAAGCCGCAGATCGGCGTCGTTACCGCGCCGGGCCAGACCATCCTCTCCAGCCCTTCTTTCGGTTTGCGAGGTGGCGATCGTCTGGAAAATGAAAAGACCATCGTTCGGCTGCAAGGCAGCGATTCGGTACAGTTGCATTTTGATTTTGTTCCTTCGCAGGCTCAGAAGTTCTCTTCCTACGCCGGCGAACTTCAGGATTCTGCCGCTCGCGTGCTCTTGCAATTCAATGTGCCGCCCGACCGCGTCAACAAGGAAGTCAATCTGGTTGTTCCTACCGGTTTGCTTCATTCCGGTGACTATGTTCTGGCGGTATTCGGCCACGAAGCTTCTTCGGCCGCGAAAATTCCGGTTGCCAAGTTCTCATTTGCTGTTCAAAGCAACCCGTAATGTACTAACGTAACGGCTGCGATTTTCGTATCTCACTTGAGGAGTTCGCTATGAGTCCCCGTCCCATGCAAACCTTCGCCTACCACGCCAATGCGTACGCACTGAACGCCAGTTTCCACCGGCCCACTGCCTGCGATATCGAGGCCCAGGCTGCCACTTGTCTGCCTATCTATGGAGGGCACGCGCAATCGTTCGTCAAGGATTTCTGCGTTCCGCGTCTCGCTCGTTTCCAGTCCGCGCACTCGCACGTTTCCGGCAGCATGCAGGACGACCATACCGCTACCACGCAAGCCATCACCACCGTCGTTGGTCTGAATATTATGGATGTCATCACCGCTGATCGCATCGTCGCTCGCCTCACCTCCGAACATAATCTTAACGATCCCGAGGGCCACATCCTGGCCATTGGCAGCACTTTCGAAAACTTGCGCATTGCCGGTTATCCTTTCAAGATTACTATGCGCCACAAGCTCCTGCTGGACTCGAAGACCCATGCAGACCTGGCCCAAAAAATTCCGGCCCTCGAGACGGGTGGCGGAATTGCGAAGACGAAAAATGGAGTAGCTCTTTGCTCTCTGGTGGAGTCAATCGAAACGGAATTCCCCGGTTTGTCCGACGCGGACAAAAAGAAGCACATCATCAACGTTCCGCATCTAGGTACGATTTCGTTTGCCGAGATTCTTTCTGTCGAGGGCATGAAAACCCTCACCATGTTGCGCTTCGATCTCGGCTCTCCCGATGGCGGAGGCGGAACCGTCGCAGTCGCGGCAACCAATGGAAGAACTTCGCCCCCGACTCCCTGATCGCGGCGTTGCGTCTCAGGGTTTTTGTACTGCCCATCCTCTGCCTGCTATTGTGCAGTTGTACCGCTGCTCCTGATCCTCGTGTCGCTCACGAGCGCATCGTTCGCGAGATCAAGCAGGGTGATCTGAATACGGCCCTGTCGGACGCCAGGCACGCTTCTGAACAATTTGCCGCTCTCAGTCCCGAGTGGGACTGGCGATTCCGTATTTTGAACGCGCAAATTCTTGTCTCTCGCTCTTCTCCCCGGGAAGCTCTTGCGGTTTTGAAAGGCGAACTCCCCGCCTCTCTCTCTTCCACCGACATTGCCGTTCGCAAAGCACTCTATGAGGGCTTCGCTTATCGTTCCCTGCAGCAATTTTCGCAAGCTCAGGAAAAACTTGCGGAAGCCGAGAAGCTCGCTCAAACCATTCAACCGCAATTGCTCTGTCAGGTACTTATCGCCAGGGCAGGTTTGGAATTTGACCAGGAAAATTTCGCATCTGCTGAAACGGACTACACTCGCGCCGTGGCTCTCGCTAAACAATACGGTTTGCCCGAACAGCAAGCCAATGCCGAGAATGACCTCGGGCTCATCTCCGAGAAAAGAGAACGGCTCGACGAAGCCGTTGATCGTTACCAGAACGCGCTCGCTTCAGCCCGCGCACTCAAAATGGCCGCGCTCGAAGCCACCATCCTTGGCAATTTGGGCTGGGCCTATTCCACCCTAGGCGACTATCAAAATGCTCTCCAGTTCTACAAGCAGGGAGCGGACATTTCCGACCGCATCGGCCTGAACGGCTATTCCGCCTATTGGTATGGGGGAGTTGCGAACACCTATATGGCGCTTCACCAATACGCGCAAGCGGAAACCCTTTCAACGCAGGCGCTGGCCCGGGCCCGCCGTATGGGCGATGCGGAAATGCAAACCGTCACCGAATGCCTGAATACACTTGCCGAAGTCAGTCTGCGTACCGGCCGCCTGGACGACGCTGAAAAATACAATCGCGAAGCGGTGCAACTCGAACAGCAAGGCCTCGACCATTTCGGCGTTCGCGAATCCACACTGCTCTCCGGGCGTATCGAAACAGGCCGAAAGAATTTTGCGCAAGCCGAGAAGCTTTTCCATCAGGTCAGCGCGGATCCCGCGGCGGAAACAGCGCTTAAGTGGGAGCTCCACGCACGCTTGGCAGAGCTATACGACGCCGAAGAAAAGCCCGCCATGGCCGAACAGGAATTCCGTCAGTCCATTGCAACCATCACCGTGGCGCGCGACTCCATTGATCGCGACGACTCGCGCCTCAGCTATCTCTCCAGCGGAATCGAGTTCTACGACGATTACGTCGATTTCCTCGTTCGCCACAACCGCCCTCTTGACGCGCTGCGTGTCGCCGAAACCAGCCGCGCCCGCATGTTGCTCGAAGGCCTGTCCTTGGACCAGAAATCTTCCAGTCGCGCGATCCCGGTGGTGCAGCCCCAGCAGCTCGCCAAGCGGCTGCAAGCTAATCTTCTTTTTTATTGGGTCGGGCAGGATCACTCCTATCTTTGGGCAATCACCCCGGCCAAAACTCAGTGTTTCGAAATTCCCAAGGCTTCCGATCTCGACCCTCTCGCCGCTTCCTATAGCAAAACCATCCGAGACTTGCGCGATCCTCAAGGGCCGGGCAGCGCACAAGGCCAACAGCTTTACACCATGCTCGTCGCCCCGGCGCAGCAACTTCTGCCAAAGGACGGCCGCATCATTCTTCTTGTGGATCCAAGCCTCTCCGGACTGAATTTCGAAAGTTTGATTGTCCCCGGTACAGCTCCGCACTTTTGGATTGAAGATGTAACTTTGTCCAACGCCAGTTCGCTCACGCTTCTTTCCTCCGCTGCGGTGCGACCGCTTTCCAAAGAAAACAATCTGCTGCTAATCGGAAACACGGAGCCAGTGGAAGCTTTCCCTGCACTCCCGGAAGCTCCCGAAGAAATGCACCGCGTCGAGAGCTTTTTCCCGCCGGCAAATCGCGCAGTCCTGGAAGGGAAGCAAGCCACGCCCGAAGCCTTTCTTTCGAGCCATCCAGAGCGCTACGCCTATCTCCATTTCGTCACGCACGGCACCGCCAGCATCACTCGGCCTCTCGATTCCGCCGTCATCCTGAGCAAATCCGGCGATTCCTATAAACTTTACGCCCGCGACATTCTTCAGCATCCGCTCTCCGCTGAGCTGGTCACGATTTCCGCCTGTGAAGGCGCCGGTGGCCGCGCCTACTCCGGCGAAGGTCTGATCGGTCTTTCTTGGGCCTTTCTTCGCGCAGGCGCGCACAACGTTGTCGGCGCTCTCTGGGAAGTGAACGACTCCGCCGCTCCGCAAATCATGGAAACTTTTTATTCTGAAATGAGCAAAGGCAAGGACCCCGCCTCCGCCCTTCGAACCGCGAAACTAACGCTTCTTCACAATCAGGATCCCGAAATTGTCTTCAAGAAGCCGTTCTACTGGGCCCCCTTCCAGCTCTACACCGGCTCCTAAGCCCGGTCCTAAGTCCAACTCCTATAGCCCTTTCCTAACCCACGCCTTTCACAACCCACGAATTGTCATCCCGAGCGAAGCGAGGGATCTGCTTTTTCCGGCTTTTGCGTCGGCCGCCTTCCGAAGCGGGCGCCTTTCCTCTCTTCGCTTTACTCTGTGCCCTCTGTGGTGAATCAATCCTTTAGCTTTCGCTAAATGTCTTCCGGTTCCTGCGTCACAATGTGCACATCCACCGCCGGCGATTCCCTCAAGAATCGGTGCACCACCGACAAATACAAATATTTCCGCCAGTCCCGCATAGCCGCGCGTCCGAAGATCACTTGCGTGATGTGCCGCGACCGCACGAAATCCGCAACCGTATCCGCGATACTATTCCCCTTCAGTTTTTCCACGCGTGCGCCCAGGTTTTCTCCAAATCGCAGATTCGCCGCCAGTGCCTTGGGATTCTCTTCTCGCGGCGCCAATTCGCGCTCCACATGAATCACATACAATTCCGCGTCCATCCTGCGTGCCATCCGCGCCGCTCTCGCAATCAAGTATTGCCCCGTGGGATTTCCCGAAATACACACTGCGATGCGCTCTCGTACTCCCCAGTTCTCCCGGATCTCCTTCGCATCCATGTACGATTCCAGGCTCCGGTCCACCTGCTCCGCCACCTGCCGCAACGCCAGTTCGCGCAACGCAATCAAATTCCCTCGGCGGAAAAAATTCTTCAGCGACTGCTCCACTTTTTCCTGGCTGTACACATCACCGCGCTTCATGCGGTTCGCCAGCGCTTCCGGCGTCAAGTCCACCATCACCGTTTCTGTTGCCGACAGCGGCACCCAGTCCGGCACCGTCTCCCTTACGGTAACCCCTGTAATCGCGCGCACCGTTGGCGCGATGCTTTCAATGTGTTGGATATTCAGTGTGGTGATGACGTCGATCTTCGCCGCCAGCAGGTCCTGTATATCTTCATACCTTTTTCTATGCTTGCTTCCCGGTATGTTGGTGTGCGCCAGTTCGTCCACCAGCACCACTTGCGGCTTGCGCTCCAGAATCGCGTCGACATCCATTTCTTCGAACAGCGTGCCCTTGTAATCGATCTTCTTCCTCGGTACCGCTTCCAACTGGCTGGCAAGCTCCTGAATTCCTTTGCGTCCATGCGTCTCGATGATCCCGATCACCACGTCTTCGCCGCGGCCGTTGCGGCGAATCGCTTCACTCAGCATGCTGTAGGTTTTTCCTACTCCCGGCGCGTAGCCCAGGAATAGTTTGAACACTCCCCGTTGTTTCAGCGCGGGCGACGCTACTTCCAACCACTCCTCTGGCTTCTTCGGCAAGTGTCTTTCTTCCCCTCGGTTATAAATCAGACTGAGTTACAATACGCCCATGGCCCGCTTTCTTGGTGGGCGCGGATTTGGTTTGGCCGTCGCCGCCTTCTTACTTGCTGTCTTGACGTTCGGCTATAGCCGGGTTCTTCACGTCAATCAGACCACCGTGGCCTTGTCGTTTCTGCTGGCGATTTTAGCAGTTTCCGCGGTTTGGGGCATGGTCGTCTCCGTCAGTATGGCGATCGCTGCCATGTTGCTGTTCAACTACTTTTTCCTGCCTCCGGCTGGCACGTTCACCATCGCCGATCCCCAGAACTGGGTTGCCCTTGCCGCCTTCCTAATCACTTCCATTACCGGCAGCCAATTGTCCGCGCGCATTCGCAAGGAAGCCAACGTCTCCGATAGCCGTCGCCGCGAGGTGGAGCGCCTCTACGCTTTCAGCCAGAAACTTCTCAGCGAAGGCAACGTGATTCGCCTGATGAACGCCATTCCCAATTACATCGTCGATTGCTTCGAGGCCGGCGCTGCTGAACTCTTCGTTCCGCAAAAGGAAAAATTCTATCGCTCAGGCTACGGCGCCGCACAGATTGACGAAGGCCGCATGAAGAACGCCTATCTGCGCGACGAACTCACTTCTGAGCCTCAATCGGCGCTGCACTTTGTTCCGGTTCGACTCGGCGTGAAACCCATCGGCAGCCTCGGAATTTCCGGCGCCCGCATCAGCCGCCAGACGTTGGAAGCCATCAGCTCCCTGGTCGCCATTGCTATGGAGCGCGCGCGCGCCGTCGAACAACTTGGCGAAACGGAAGCCGAACGCCAGGGCGAACGCCTGAAATCCGCGCTGCTCGATTCCATTGCCCACGATTTCCGCACTCCACTCACTTCCATCAAGGCTTCTGTTACCGATCTCCTTGCTGGCCAAGCCAATCACACTCCGCAGCAGGAGGAGCTTCTCACCATCATCAATGAAGAATGCGATCGCTTGAATCATCTCGTTCAGGAAGCTTCGGACATGGCCAAGCTGGAAGCCGGCGAGTTCGAACTGCATTTTGAATCCGTGCCGGTTGTGGAACTGATTGACGCGGCATTACAGCACCAGAAAAAAGCCCTCGGCGACCGTCAAGTGATTCTAAATGTCGACCCCAATCTTCCGCACGTGCGCGCCGACGCCGAACGCGCCGCCGACATCCTCGTGCAGCTCATCGACAATGCCCATATTTATTCGCCCAAAGATCGTCCGATAACCATCTCCGCGGAAAATAACGGTGATTCGGTCAACTTCAGCGTTGCCGACCATGGTCCCGGCATCGATCCCTTTGAACAAGGCTTGATTTTCGACAAGTTTTATCGTGGCCGCGATCAGCGCTATCTGGTCCGTGGCACCGGCATGGGCCTTCCGATCGCCAAAGCCATTGTCGCCGCGCATGGCGGCACCATCAGCGTTACCAGCCAGCTTGGCCACGGCTCCGTTTTTTCATTTACACTACCTACCGTGATTAATCGCGGAGAGCCTCGATGACCTCTGCCAATATTTTAGTTGTCGACGACGAACCGCAAATTCGGCGCACTTTACGCACCACTCTTTCTTTCCGCGGTTACGTTATTGTCGAAGCCTCGACCGGCGAAGAAGCGCTCGAACTCGTCCGTAAGCAGAAGCCCGATCTCATCCTTCTCGACGTCAACCTTCCCGGCATCAGTGGCATCGAAACTTGCCGCGAGATTCGCCGCACCACCGACGCTCCCATCATCATGCTTACGGTGCGCAGCGCCGAGCGCGACAAAGTGGTTGCACTCGATGCGGGCGCCGACGACTACGTCACCAAGCCCTTCAGCATTGAGGAACTTCTGGCGCGCGTTCGCGCCTCACTCCGCCGTCATCCTTCTGCGGAAGCTGTGCCCGCGTTCCAATCCAAGGATTTTGCCGTGGATTTCGAGCAGCGCCGCATCACCGTCGCCGGGGAAGAGGTGCACCTCGCTCCGAAGGAATTCGAAGTGTTAAAACAACTGATTGCCAATCAAGGTAAGCCGGTCTCGCATCGACGCCTGCTGCAATCTGTCTGGGGACCGGAATATGGCGAGGAAACTGAAAACCTGCGCGTGGTGATCAATCAACTGCGCAAAAAAATCGAGAAAGATCCGTCTCAACCTAAATACATTCTCACGGAACCTTGGGTTGGCTACCGTTTCCAAGCCCCCAAGCCTCCCGCCACCAAGGCCCAGGCTCGTTCCTCCCGATAACGAAGCGGAGTTGTTTGTTCTTGGGTTTCTCTGTGACCTCTGTGGTGAATAACGACGCGTCTTTGACTCACTTCGCCGGGTAATTCTCGTCCAAATCCAAATTCAATTCCAACACGTTGACGCGCGCCTCGCCCAACACGCCCAACTGCCTAGCCTCCGTATGCCGCGCCACCATCGTGCGTAACGCGTCCCCGCTGATTCCCCGCGCCTTGGCCACCCGCGGAATCTGAAACTCCGCGGAAGCCGGCGAAATCTCCGGGTCCAACCCCGAACCCGATGTGGTAACCATGTCCGCCGGTATGGGTGTTCCGGGATTTTCCTGCTGCAGCTTGGCCACGTCTTGCTTCACGCGATCCACCAATTGCTTATTGGTCGGCCCAAGATTCGATCCGCCCGATGACGTTGGGTCGTAACCGTTGCCCGCCGCGGAAGGCCGCGGATGAAAATATTTGTCGGCCGTAAATCCCGTCGCTTTCTACTTGAGACGCTCGCAACCTTTGAGATACAGAATTCCCAAAGCAAAGAAGGCGAGCGTTATCACTACGAAGATGACGTCACTCACGAGGAGGCTCCCTGAATCACCATCCACTCTAACTGATCGCCCTAAGGAAAGGGTGAGCGCCACATTAAGGATTCATAAGTAACCGCAAGGTTCTATCTGGCTGGTGCAGAAGGCGTTAATTCGAAGACTTTTCGCCCGCCTTGTCCCACTTTCCATCTTGTGCCACACTCCTTTATCAATGGATTCGACCGTCTCGTCCCCCTCTGCGCACAATCCACGCTTCGAATGGTTCTTGTTGCACGCGGGATTCATCCTGATCGGCATCATTACCAATATCCTCGCGCCAGCTTTACCGATTTTCTCGCGCCAATGGTCGCTTACTTACGCTCAGGCAGGACTCTTTTTCCCTGCGCAGTATGTGACCAGCATGTTCGGCGTCATTGCGACCGGTTGGTTGGTTTCCCGCTATCACTCATCGAAGGTTCTGGGGCTTAGCTTCATCTTTCTCAGCCTGGGAATGGCCTTGCTGGGCACCAGCCCGTGGACTCTTACCGCAATGGCCGTCGCATTCAATGGATTTGGCTACGGGCTCGCCAATCCCACCACCAACTTGCGCGCCACGCAGTTGCCCTCTAAAAACGTCGCAGCCAGCGTCAGCCTTCTCAATTTTTCCTGGGGTGTGGGCGCGGTTGCATCGCCCTTCATTGTCCAGCGGTTCGCTCCGTCTATCGGGATTCACGGGATATCAATGGGCGTTGCCGCGCTCACGCTGGTTCTCTGCATCATGCATTTCCTTCGCGCTGTTCCTGCTGCCTCGGCCGCGGCCACTTCCCGCAAGCATCCTCTTTCTGAATGGCTGAATCGTCTGCAGCAGCGGCCCGCGATTCCTCTTCTGCTTTTGTTCTTTCTCTACGTCGGCACCGAAGTGAGCATCGGCGGTTGGGTGACGGAGTACGGGTCGCGACTTCCTCGCGTGTACGGTTCAGCGTTTGCCAGCCCTGCATTCATTTTTTACAGTTTTATGGTTTTGGGCCGCGGACTTGCTCCTTTGTTCCTTAGAGTTTTTTCGACGTTCCAGATCTGTATCGTTGGCTTGCTGCTTGCCGCGCTTGGTGCGGCATTGGTTGCTCTTTCCACGACGCAACTGTTTCTTCTGGTCGGCTCCGGGATAGCAGGCTTCGGATGCGCGCCGCAATATCCGATCTTTGTCACCTGGCTCGCGCAAATATATCGCGAAGATTCCACATGGTTGAGCTCGCTGTTCTTCAGTGCTGGTGGACTGGGCGGCGGAGTCCTGCCATGGCTTGTCGGTGTGATCGCGTCGCAATCGCATTCCCTCCGCGCGGCGTTCCTCCTTCCGCTGACGGTAAGCCTGATCATGGCGCTGCTCTCCCTACGCGCCCGCCCTCACGCCTCTACCCCCGCGTTGTAGCGTCCTTTCTTTGTCTCCTAGATGTTCTCTGTGCTCTCTGTGTCCTCTGTGGTGAATCGCGTCCTCAAAAAAAGGGCCCCTGCTCCATTCGGGAGCAGAGGCCCTGATTCTTCCCATTGAATTTTTCTAGCGATCGATCGTCAAGGATTTCGCCAACTTAAAATTGATTTTCGTTTCCGCCGGCAAGTTCACGTTCTGTCCGCCGGTCCCTCCGGAAGCCGCCAACCCGCCAACTGCGCCGATCGCGGCACCGATTCCTGCTCCCTTTCCGCCTCCGGCAAGTCCGCCGATCAGAGCGCCCGCACCCGCGCCGCCGCCAGTCACTACCGCGGTGCGTTTGCCCTTACCTTTTTCTGTATCGCTCCAAGTGTGCGTGGAAATCAGATAATCTTTTCCGCCAACCCGAATGCTGGTCAGACGAATTGTGAGGAGCGCTTCACCCTTGAATTTCCCCTGCTTCTTCGCATCTACGATCGTCCCGGTTACCTTCGCGCCCTTCGGCACCGCTGTTTCTCCGTTCACCGTGATCGGCGCCGCCAGATTGCCCTCGAAGTCTTCCCCGGTCTTGTTCTTGTAAGAACTGATCGACGTCGCCAAAATTACCGGCAACGTTGTTCCCGCGGGAACAACCAGTGGAGGTGGCGGCTCCGGCGGCGCGGGCGCCTCTGCTGGAGCGTTCGCGGGATTCGCGGCTTGAGCCTGCTCCTGGGTGGGAACCTGTACGGGCGCCTGTCCTTGCGCGGGTGCAGGAGCCGCTTCCGGCGCAGGAGTTTGTGTCGCAGATTGCTGCGGCGTTGCCGTCTGGTTCGAAGGCGCGGGTGCCGGCGTCTGCTGCGGCGTCGCGGTTTGCGTGGAATTCGTGTTTGATTTTCCGCATCCGGTCAGCAACAGCATCCCGGCAATTAGTGCGTGTACAGCCCTGTTCCTCATCGCGACCCTCCGTGTAAACAATATTTCTCCCATTGTGCTGGCGGTATTTCATCCTATCACTTTCGTGTTTCGGTGAGTAGATTCAGGCCTTGCGATGCCTGGAGGAGCGCTGAGATGCAGTGGGGCGTAAAGCCACCGCTACGACCCCCCAGGTCTATTTTTTTTCCCTTTGCCTTTGGTTTGCTCGGAGCTTTCTGTCTCCTTTGTGGTGAATCCAGCATTTGCCGCTTCGCCTTGTCCCTCGATACAATTTCGCCATGATTATGCCCGAAGCCCGCGTCGCTCCTCCCGTCTCGGCTGGCGAAGCCACGCGCGTGGCCCAAGCCCTTTACGGTTTCGACGCCACCGCGTATCCGCTGCCCGGCGAATACGACGACAACTTCCACTTGGTCTCTTCCGATTCCCGGCAATTTGTTTTAAAGATCATGCATCCGGTGCGCGAACGCGCATTCGTTGACATGCAGTGCCGCGCGCTCACGCATCTCGCCCAGCGCGCTGCCCATCTTTCTCTTCCGCGGGTCCATCCGACGGCCACGGGCGAAATGTTTGCGGAAACGCAGCTTGCTGATGGCACCCGGCGATTGACGTGGCTGCTGACATTTCTGCCCGGCGCGGGGCTGGCGCAAACAAATCCTCATTCGCTGGGGCTGCTTGAGAGCCTTGGCCGTCTGCTGGCGGAAATCGATATTGCGCTCTTGGATTTTTCTCATCCCTTCGCGAAGCGTGATTTGAAGTGGGACCTGACTCGATCTCTTTGGGCCCGCGAATTTCTGCCGCACATCAAAAATGCCGAGCGCCGCTCGCTGGCTGCCAATTTTCTTGACCTGTTCGAACGCGAAGCCGTTCCTCGCATCCCGCACTTTCGTCGCAGCGTCATCTATGGCGATGCTAACGACCACAATGCTCTGGTCTCTCCTCCGTGGCCGCAGCCTCGGCAGGTCGTCTCGGTGATCGATTTTGGCGACATGCACGAGTCCATCACCATCGCCGAACCAGCCATCGCCGCCGCGTACGCGATTCTGGGCCACGACAATCCTCTCCCCGCTGCTTGCGCCGTTCTGCGCGCCTACCATCGCGCGAATCCGCTCACGGAAGAGGAAATCGCGGCATTCTTTCCGCTGCTGGGCGCGCGCCTCGCTGTCAGCGTCATCAATTCCGCGCATCGCAAATCGCTGATCTCCGGCGATCCCTATGTCACCGTCACGGAGGCTCCAGCGTGGGCAGCGCTCGAGCGCCTCGCCAAAATTCATCCGCGATTCGCGCATTACACTTTCCGCGACGCCTGCGGTCTTCCGGCCGTGCTGTATGCCGCGAAGCTCAGTAATTGGCTCGCGGAGAACCAGTCGTCCGCCGCGCCTGTCATTCCGCACGATTTGCGGAAAGGGAATTGTCTTACGCTCGACCTTAGCGTTGCCAGCACGTTTCTGTCGTCCGATGCTGCACAACTTTGCGAACCCGTGCTATCGCAACAGTTGCGAGCGTTTCTGAAGGATGCGAACGCTACTGTCGGCATCGGCCGTTACGACGAGCCGCGCCCGCTTTATTCCTCGCAGCTTTTCGGCGATAGCAGCAATCCGCTCGGGGAGCGCCGCACTGTTCATCTTGGCATCGATCTATTTGTTGAACCGGGCACTCCCGTTTCCGCTCCTTTTGATGCGACGGTTCAGGCGCTGGCGAACAATGCCACGCCTCTTGATTATGGTCCCGTTGTCATCCTTCATCATGCGCTCGCAGACGGCGTCGAATTCTTTACTCTCTACGGGCATCTGTCGGCGGCGACACTCGATGCGCTGAAAGTTGGCGAGCGCATCTCGCGCGGCGAAGTCTTCGCGCACATTGGGCATGCACGCGAAAATGGCGGCTGGCCTCCGCACCTGCATTTTCAAATCGTTTTGGACCTGCTCGATCGTTCCAGCGATTTTCCCGGCGTGGCGTTCACTTCTGAGCGTTCAGTCTGGCTCAGCCTTTCTCCCGATCCCAATCTCATTCTCGGAATTCCCGCCAGCAATCTTCCGCCGGCCGCTCCTTCGATTGACGAAACGCTGGCGACGCGTCGCGCGCTGCTTGGCAAGAATCTCAGCGTCTCCTATAGCCATCCGCTGAAAATCGTTCGCGGCTGGAAACAATATCTTTTCGACGACACCGGGCGCGCGTTTCTGGACGTCTACAATAATGTTCCGCTGGTAGGCCACTCGCATCCTCGGGTGGTTCGCGCAGTGCAGGACCAGGTCGCTATCCTGAATACCAACACGCGCTACCTGCACGACAATGCCAATCGATATGCTGAGCGGCTCACTGCGCTTCTTCCCGCGCCGCTGCGCGTGTGCTACTTCGTAAATTCCGGCAGCGAAGCGAACGAACTCGCGCTGCGCATGGCCCGCGCGCACACCGGCCGTGAAGATATTCTTGTGCTCGAGCACGCTTACCACGGCCACACGAACACGCTCATCGATATCAGTCCATACAAATTCAATGGTCCCGGTGGACGTGGACAAAAGCCGTGGGTTCACGTCGCGCCAATTCCCGACGACTATCGCGGACTGTACCGGCGCGGTGAAACCGTGCTGGGCAAAAAGTATGCCGCTCACGTCGGCGAAATCCTGGCGTCGCTGAAAAGGGAAGGGCGGGGCATCGCCGCGTACATTGCGGAAACGCTGCCCAGCGTTGGCGGGCAAATCGTGTTTCCACCGAATTATCTCGCCGAAGTTTACAAACATGTTCGCGCGCACGAAGGAGTCTGCATCGCGGACGAGGTTCAAGTCGGTTTCGGCCGCTTAGGCACTGATTTCTGGGGATTCGAATCGCAGCAAGTCGTGCCGGACATCGTGGTGTTCGGCAAGCCCATCGGCAACGCGTTTCCGCTGGCCGCTGTGGTCACTACCGCGGAAATCGCGGCGTCGTTTGCCAATGGCATGGAATTTTTCTCGACGTTCGGTGGCAATCCAGTCGCGTGCGCCGCTGGTCTCGCGGTGCTTGACGTTCTGCATGACGAGCAGTTGCAGAAAAATGCGCTTGAAGTTGGCTCGCGCTGGATTGCCGCTCTACAGGCGCTGCAATCTAGCTACCCGCTGGTTGGCGACGTGCGCGGCTCGGGGCTTTTCCTCGGCTTGGATCTTGTTAACAATCGGGAGACACGGTCGCCCGCTACTGAGCAAGCGTCGTATGTGGTTAATCGGCTGCGCGATCTGGGGGTTCTGGCTGGAACCGATGGGCCGCATCACAACGTCATTAAGCTTCGTCCGCCGTTGATTTTCTCAGATGCCGACGCCAGACTTTTTACGGAGAGCTTGGAGCGGGTTCTGAGGGAAGATGCGGCGGCACCAATTTAAGTTCTGTTTGCGCGGGCCGGATTCCTCAGGGGCTAAAGCCCAATGAGCGCTGAGCAGTTGTTGTCGGAGCTAAAGCTCCGACCCCCTAACTGAAGCTCCAACCCTGACTAAAGCTCCAACCCCTGACTAAAGCTCCAACCCTAACTAAAGCTCCAACCTCCTAACGGCCCATTTAAGGTCTTTGCGCGGGCCGGATTCCTCAGGGCTACAGCCCAATGAGCGCTGAGCAGTTGTTGTCGGAGCTAAAGCTCCGACCCCCTAGGAAAAAGCGGCGGCTAGCCGCCGCACTCCAAAGGGTCAATCTTTTTGGACGATACCGGTCACGCCGGCGATAAATAAGGTTGCCAGGATCCATCCCAACAATGTTTGCAGGCGCAAAAATACAAACAGGACGCGCGGCGAATGCAGCCACGCTGCCGGCTGTGCGGGCGCGGGATCAGGACGCCAGTAATCCGTCTGGCCCAACTTCACCAACGGCAACGAATTTTCCAGGGAAAACACCAGCGGCCCAAGCGGTTCGTAAAATGACGGTGCTTGCCCATTCTGCTTGAAATACGCATACGCCTGCGGGTCTTTCGGCACCATAATTCCCGCGGAACGCGCTCCCGAGTACACTCCCCAACCGAGAAGCACGAGAATCGCCAACCCCAGCAACGCGCGCATCGGATAGTATCCATAACCCACCACGAGGCTCAGCGGCCAGCGGAACAACGCCGAAGCCACGCTGCCTTCTTCCTTCCAGATGCGATCTTCCATTTCGAAGAGCACGCGGCGCTCTCCGCGATCGAATCCCGCGTCGTTCATTACTTTGGCCAATTGCCGGTAGGGTTGAGGCGTGAACGGCTGCTGCAGTTTCAGCCATCGCAAACGGTTCTTTGCATCCGTTAAATCCGTGGCAATGTGTCCGTAGACAAATCCATCCAGGTCTAATCGTCCCGCGCTGGGCCAACTGGCTGGGTCGTCCTGGATGGCGCCCGCTGTACCGTTTCGCAGGATCAAGGTCACCCCGGCCGGATTGCTTACTCCGGTCCACACCAGGGTGCCCTTGATCAACGCGTTCACCATGCGGACTTCGCCTTCCGCGCTGAATGCGCTGCGGAACATCGCATTCCCTTGCACGTTCATGCGATCCGCGTTCAACGCGCGGCTGGATGCATTTTTGAAAGAGCCGCCGTCGCATTCCAGGTTGTCACCAATCTGCGCGCTGAGCAGGTTCACCTCGCCTTCCGCGCGAAAGGCGCCGCGGAAAAACACGAATCCCTTTACGTTGATTCCGTCGGCATTCAAGGCGCGGCCGCTGGAATTTTTGAATATACCGCCATCGCAACTGAGATTGTTTCCGATCTGCGCGCCGGCGAGGTCAACTTCGCCTTCGGCTACGAATCCTCCGCTGAGCAGCGCGTTTCCTTGCGCGCAGATGCGGTCGGCATTCAAGGCCACTCCGCCGGGGTTTTTGAACACGCCCTGATTGCACTCCAGGTTGCCGCCAATCTTTGCGCCCGGCAGGCGCACTTCTCCGTCGGCGCTGAAACCATCGCGTAGAAAGATGCTGCCTTGCACGTGGGCGCGGTCTGCGCTTAACGCTCTGCCACCACCGTTTTTGAACGTTCCATCGTTGCATTCCAGGTTGCCGCCAATTTCCGCGCCGAACAGCCGAACCTCGCCTTCCGCCACGAAGGCATTCCTGAGGAACACGCTTCCTTGCACGCAAATGCGGTCCGCGCGCAACGCCTTTCCGGTGGCATTGCGAAATCTTCCCGCGCTACAGTCCAGGTTGCTGCCGATCTTTGCGCCCAGCAGTTGCACTTCACCTTCGGCGTAAAAGCCGTTGCTGAGCGTCACGCTTCCTTTTACCGAAGCGCATTCCGCATTGATGGAGCGCACCGAGCACCCGCTAAGAGCCAGCGTGGGAATATCCAGGAATCGCAGGGTGGTTTCTCGCCGCAGGCCGCAACAGGTGAGAATCAGCGGGAAGGGAACTGTGACGAACGACAAATCGAGTTCGCCTTCGATGCGCGCGCCATGGGTCTGAATGCCTCGCTGGTCCACACACTCGCGGGCTGCGGAATCCACGCAGAGCCAACGAATCAGTTCCGCGCGTATCGCCCGTGTCTCGCCCCACATATCGGACTTGCGCGCATCGTTTGTTGGATCAGAATCTTTTTTGCTTGGGCCACACCACGCCATTTCGCCCGCGGGCGCGGCGTGGAGGAGTTTCTCTTCGGCTTCGCGTAACGGGGCAAATTGTGATCGTGCCAACGCGATTAGTTGCTCCGCTCGCTTGTGCGACGCTTCGGTCATCGTTTCCTCGCACGCATTTATTGCACTGGGAGCCTTATATCACGGTTTGGTTGGGCGGCGAGCGTTACTGATTTACCACAGAGGACACAGAGGAACCCAAGATTGAGGTTTTACGATAAGAAAAGTGCCCGTCTCGGAAGACGGCCGCTACAAACCTGTGGCGGGGTAAAGCTGCGTCTACGGCAAGACTAAAAGCAGATCCCTCGCTTCGCTCGGGATGACAAAATGATTCCGGGATGACAAATGTGATTTCGAGACGACAAATATAATTGTTGCGCTTCGAAGATGAATGCCGCGGTTGATCGATGGTTCCGCGGTTGATCGATGGTTCCGCAGTTACACGGATTGTGGCTGTGGTTGCGTGCTACTACTTTGCGGCGCGTTTTACTCTGGGAGCTTCGGTGGCTGGCACGTCTTCGCCGAGGGCGGTGGCCAGGTCGATTTGATGGTCTTGCTCCTGGACCAGGATTTGGCGGATCTGCTCGGCCATGGCGTACTCGCCCAATAGTTCACATTGTTGAACGCGCTCGCGGTAATTGCGTATGGTTTCCGTCTCGTTCGTCAAGTCGGCGCGCAGCATGTCCTCAGCTTTCTCGGAAGTCTTCACGGGTTTCGGCGCGGTTACAGGCATTTTGCCAAGATAATCGATCTGCCGCGAAATGATCAGGGCGTGGTCGAGCTCCTGCTTGGCGTGCAGGGCAAGCTGGTCGGCGATGGCCATGTATTCGGCGCCTTTCAACACCTGCGAATAGATTACGTACGAAATGATGGCCTGATATTCGCGAGCCAAGTCTTCGTTCAAATAGTCCGCCAGTTGGTCTCGTGAAATCGATGGTTCCAGTTCGCCCGATCGCGTTGCCGCCATATAGTCTCCTCGTCAGCCGGAATGTGAGATGGTCCCGTAGATTGGTGGATGGTACGCGGATAATTAGCCGGGAAGAATCCAGTTAACACCTGAGAAGGGCGCCGCGTTGGACGGCGCCCGCGCGATCTGCCCGCTAGGCCCGCTGGCCTGACCGAGTGGGCCAGGCTGAGGACTGTCCGGCGGCGCGACAAGCTGATCCCACAACCGGACATTTTCATTGGGCGCGCAGCATGCGGACGGCTCGCAAGCTGCTCTTTTGCCGCCATTTACGCTGCGCCCGCCGTGGCAGGCCAATTGCAGATTGCTGGTTGGCGAGGTTCACCTCTCCGTTCCCATTTCTAGCTTGGAGGCGCGTCCGATGAAAAAGATCGATCACATTCGGGAAAAGGTACGCATCCTGCCCACCTCGCAATACCTGTCGAAAATGCACGATGCCGGCTGGAATCTGGTGGCGCTGGAATGGGAACGCGAAGTGGAGGTCTCTGGCGAACCCCCCGAGCCGACTGTCGAAGAAGTAGGCTCGGAGGAAATCCCGTTCGGGCTACGCATCGCCGCGGACTGCCGTCACCTGGAAGACGACCCACTGGAAATGCAGACGCTGAAGTTCCTGACCGAACTTATCGTGCAGGACGTGTCGTTCAAGAGCATGGCCGACGCGCTGAACATCCGGGAGTATCGCACGCGGGACGGGCGGCCGTGGAACGCGGCTACGGTATTCAAGCTGACTCCACGGTTGATTGAGGTGGCGCCTCGGATTATTTCGGGGAATGAGTGGGACAAGCGGAAGGAACAAATCTCGCGGGTGACGTGGAATTCGTAGCTCCTTGGAGTGGGTTGCAAAGCGCCTCAGTTGAGATCCTTCGCGGCGCAAACGGCGCGTCGCTCAGGATGACAGGTCCGACTCGGGGGGCGGAGTGATTCACCACAGAGGACACATAGGGCACAGAGGAAACCTGAGAGGGAAGGAATGCGGCCGCCCTTAGAGAGCGGATGCTACGTGCAGGCTGATCCGGCGCGGTTGCACATCGAAAAGCGGCGGCTAGCCGCCGCACTCCAAGATGCTATGGGGCGTCCCAATCCAGGGAGTAAATTTCCTGGATGCTGGCGTCGCGGACTAGCAGCGGTAGGTCGTCGGGGCCCAGGCCGGACCAGTTCCCAAAGGCTCCGCCGGCTGCCTGAAAGCCTTTCATGCTGAAGAGGCGCTCCAGTTTGTGATCTGAAACTTGCACGCGGTAGTAGCCTTCGGTGTTGTTCTGAATGCCGTTGAAGTACAAATAGCGTCCATCGCGCGACCACGTAGGATAGGCCACGAAAATATTCGCGAGTTCCGTCCATTGCTGCGTGGCCAGGTCAAAAATTTTCAGATTCAGAGAATCCAGGGTGATGGCCGCAATGCTGCGCCCGTCGGGCGACCAGCGCGGCGAATAGAGGCCATCTGATCCCGGCAGCTTGGTGGCTTTTCGCGTATGCAAATCGAGCGTGTAGACAGCGGAACCTTGATTGTTCAGCGAATTTTCGCCGAAGGCCATCGATTTGCCATCCGGCGACCAACTGGGGTCCGCCAGATTCATGTCATTGCGATAGATGAGTTCGGGAGTACCGCCCTCGGCGGGAACCACATAAATTTGATACGGCGCGCCGGGAGGATGGCCAAAGAAGGCGATTTGCTTGCCGTCCGGCGACCATCGAGGCAGATAGGCGAGCATCGGTGGGAAAACCAGCTGCAGTTTCTGGCTGCCGTCCAGCTTGCTTCTCCACATCGTGCCATCGGAGGAATCGTTGTAGGCCACCCACTGGCCATCGCGAGAGAAGTCCAACCCCATTGCCGATAATCCGGAGAGGTACGGCGCGAGTTCCCCAGATTTGGCGTCGTAGCGCACCAGTTCGCCGCGGGGCTTCCATCCTTGGACGAACAGTTTTTTGCCATCGCGGCTGGCCACGGGACTGCCTACATTCATGGGCCCGGTGGTCAACTGAACCGGCTCGTGGGTCTTGGAGGAGAAAAGGCCGCCGCGTTCGCGCAGCGCCCAGATGTTTGCGGTGTCGTCCTGAAGGGATTGAAAGACGTAGTACCTTCCGTCGGGCGTCCAACCGCCGCAGCATTCGTTCGGCACGCTGTTCCAGCCGGGAAGCAGCTGGTGCAGATTGCCGCCACTGGCCGAGGCTTGCCAGATGGTGCGGCTATTGGTGAGCGGATCGTTCAGCGTGAACCTTAATAGCGAAGCATCGGGAGACCAGCGAATGTCGCTGGGTGTTCCCGCGGTGGTCAGCAGCGGGTGTGGGTCGCTTCCGTCGCTGCTCGCCACGGCGATTTCGTTCCCTTTGCAGTAGACCACCGTTTTTCCATCCGGCGACCACGCTCCAGCATGGCCTTCCAGCGATCCCAAGCGCCGCGGCGAGCCGCCCAGAACTGGCACGCTCCACAGCGGACCGTCGAGGGAGGTTCCGTGCGCGGTATTCATCAAGAGCGAGGATCCGTCTGGTGAAATATCGAAGACGTTGGCGAAGCCGGTGTTCTCCAATGAGGTAGGAATCGTGAACGTTTCTCCACCGGTGACGGAGGTTTGCGACAGGATGGACTGGCTTTCGATAAAGTAGAGACGGGCGCCGTCGGTGACGATGCCGGATTTGGGGCGGTTGGTGTTCGTGAGTTCGACGGTGCGCAGCACGCGTGGCGGCGCAACGGGGCGCGTCAGCGCATATGTGAGCAATGCCAGCGCTGCAATCGCAGCGACGCCCACAGCTGCCCATTTCTGCCAGGCATCGGTGCGAGGGCGTGCGCCAGCCGAAGGCAGGGCACCCGATATAGCGCCGCTAGCGCCCGAAAGGGTGGGGTCCATATCTCGGCGAAGGCGTTTCAGGTCGCTGCGCAGTTCAGCGGCAGTGCTGTACCGCAGATCGATGTCTTTTTCCAAGGCCTTGGAAAGAATATTTTCCAGTGGCGCGGGCACGCTGGGATTGATACGCGTGGCGGGAGTTGGGGCAGAATGCAGAATGCCATCGAAGACCAGGGCGACGGTCGAACCGTTGAACGGCAAGACGCCGGTGGCCATTTCGTAGAGCACGACGCCGAGAGAAAACAAATCGGTGCGCGAGTCGAGCTCTTCGCCGCGCGCTTGTTCGGGAGACATATACGCCACGGTGCCGAGAGACATGCCGGTGCTGGTGATTATGTCGTCATCGAGGAAGTGGGCGTGCGTGAGCATGGTGGAATCGCTGGTGGAGTCGGTGGAGGGTTCACGAAACGCGGCGAGCTTGGCGAGTCCGAAATCGAGGATTTTTGCAGGGCCGCGGTCGACGAGAAAAATATTGGCGGGCTTGATGTCGCGGTGAACGATGCCCTTGGCGTGGGCTGCTTCGAGGGCGTCGGCGATTTGTATGCCGATGTCCAAGAGTTCGGGAATCGCGAATGACTTTTTTGCGATGCGGTGCTTCAGGGTCTGCCCTTCGAGCAACTCCATGGCGATGAAAGGGCGTGCTTCGAATTCGCCGACGTCGTAGATGGTGCAGATGTTGGAATGGTTCAGCGACGAGGCTGCGCGGGCTTCGCGGCGGAAACGCTCGATTGCCTGCCTGTCTGGGGAAATATTTTCAGGAAGGAATTTGAGAGCGACGTTGCGGCCGAGGCGGATGTCTTCGGCGCGATAGACAACGCCCATGCCTCCGCCGCCAAGTTTTTCGACGACGGTGTAATGCGAAATAGTGCGACCAATGATTGAGGGCGTAGCCGTCACTTTGCGGTGCAGTTTAACCTAGTCTAATGTGGCAGGCAAATTAGTGTTGATGTGGAAGCAAACATTAGCTGACTCTGCTAATGGGTCGTGAATCAGGAGAGGCATGGGGCTCGCGCCAGTTCAGGGAGTGCCTCACCCCTGAAGGGGTGAGCTACAGGGAAGACGGATTGGGTTGATGGCTAGGCTGGGAAAAGCGGCGGAGAGCCGCCGCACTCCAAAAAAAGTTGATTTTGTGGATGTGTTCATTCTGCGGGAGTTAAAGTCCTTTAGAATGAACAGATGCGGATGTATTCATTCTAAAGGAGTTAGGAGGACAGGGTCGGGGAGAGATTCCGGGGCGTTGACTGCGTTTGAACTTGGTTCGGAATCGTCGTTTGAGGTTGGTTCGGGATCGCCGGGAGGCGGTTCTGGGTCGGTTTGTCGATTGAACGAATCCTCGATGGTTTCTATCAAAGAGTCCTCGCCGTAGACGGAGATGAATTCCTGGCGAGCCATCGGAATGGCTTTGAGCATGGTGCGGGAAAGATCGATGAGAGGCTTGGCAGTTTTGGGACTCATGTGACCTTGAGCGACAGCAGAGAAGACGCGACAGAGGGCAGAGTTGAGATCGGAAGCGCTGAGAAAGTTCTCGGTAAACGGCTCCGCAATGAGCTGACCCAGCTCCTCGGCTTGGGCGACGCGGCGATATTTTAAGGCGTGAGGGAGACAGTGGTCGGCACCCTGGGCATGGACTGGGAGGCGGCATTGGCGGCCGTCCTTGAAGACGAAAGAACACAGACCAATACGGTCGTGAGAGCTATCAGTAGACATAGAGATCTCCAGTGAAAGATGAATTTGGGTTTTGCTAGGGGGCTCGCGTGGAGGAGGAAAAGCGCGAGGCACAACTCTAATCGAGTAGAGTCTACGGCAGAGATAATTAGATTGTCAAGTACATTTTTGAGAAAGAGCGACTGCTGGGAACAGGCCGAGATGAAGTGGACCCGACCTAGGCGCCTGCCAAGGGCTTAGCAATTTCCCAGTGGTGGCCGAAAGGATCGAGGACGCGCCCGATGCGCCAACCGTAGGGCTGGTTCTCAACGGGCATGACCACATTGGCTCCGGCAGCGACCGCGCGGTCAAAGGCCGCATCGGGGTTGTCCACGACCATCACCATGCGGGTGGTGGTGCCGCCAAGAGATTCGGGGCTGAAGTTGAGATGCTGGGGGGATTCGTCGGCGACCCAGAATTCGGCGCCGCCGACGGAGAGTTGAGCGACTACGGAGCCTTCGTTCTCGAGAAGGAAAAGCTCGATGGCGCCAAAGGCAGCTTTGTAGAATTGGACCGCCTCGGCTCCGCGGCGAACGGACAACATCGGGGCGATGGAGGTTTTGGGATGGGGCATGGCAGGTCTCCTTGAGGCGCGAAGACCCCAGGTGCAAAACCGGCACCTGGGGCACCCGCGCCCGAGCACCCGGCAAATGACAACTAAAGGAGTTTGCTAGCTGAGGGCCTTTTGCAAACGCTTGGTGGTTTTGGCCAATTGTTTTTTGAGTTCGTCGACCTGTTTGGAGATGGCTTTCAATTCTTCCTTGGCCACATCTCCAACGTTGGCGATTTTGCGCGCTTTACGTTCCGCTTTGCCGAGGGCCGCTCCAACTTTGACGCTGACTTCGGTGATTTTGTCTTTCTTTGCCATGAGTCCTCCTCAGTGGGGTTCTACCATATTGCAAAACGGGCAAAATAGTCCACGACTGATTCTGGCGAACATCCCGGAAATCCTGTAGCGCTTGTTGGCGAGCGCTTATTGCATTTCCGGTTTGGGTGGCGATGAGTGTAGGCCATGCCGGCGGCTTTAGCGAAATTTCCTGTTAGTTTAGGGGGCGGGAAAAGAAAAGTCTCTCGGCAGATTGCAGCGAGCCGGTTGCTACTGGTTCTCCGCGTCTTTGGGCTCGTTCCCAAATAGGCGCGCCAGTTCGGCGTGCTCCATCACCACGGCGGGATCGCGCTGGATGGCGTCGTAATATCGTTTCTGAAAACTGTCGCCGCTCTCGGTTGGAGCGAACATTTTGCGGGCGAGGAGCATGGAGCCGCTGCTGTCTTCTTCGGTGACGCCTTTTTCGCTTTCGAGATTTTCGTCGATGCGGACGACGAACTCGGAAATGTTATGGAGCCAGGCAAACTGGGGATTGTCGACCACCAGGCGGAAGAGTTCGCCCGCGGTGACCTTGCCATGAGCTTTTTCGTAGTCGCGGCGCTCCATTTCGAGCAGCGACTTGTGGAGCCGCAACAACGCTTCGCGCAGCGCGACCATTTTTTGGCGCGCCGGCGTGTCGCGCGAATCGCCATGATTCGCGTATGGATCTTTGCTTTGCCCAGCCATTCGCTTCCCCCCGGATTCGATCCTGCCTGTCCCGCTAGCTATTTTGCCGCAGATTGCTTGTCGCGGACTAGCAGATGATTGGCCAAGCTTTGGACGCCCTGAACGCCGCGAGCTTTGGAGTCCGCCAGGTCTTTGTCGGCCTTGCTGTTGACGGTGCCTTCGAGGGTCACGATTCCGTTCTTCACGATAATGTGTATTGTGGGCAAAGGTTCGATCGCATACAGCTTGAGCGCTGAATCCTCGAAAATGGCACGGTAAACGTCGCGCCGCAATTCATCATCGGGCGGCGATTTCGGTAAAACCTCGATATTGTTTACCACCGAGAGGACGCCTTCGATGCTTTTTACGGCCGCTTCGGCATGTTCCTTGAGCGTGGGACGTACGACCTGGCCGCTGAGGGTAACCTTGGAACCATCGATGGTGTAGGACAGGTAGTCGAAAACGGAATAGTAGGGAAGCGATTGGAGTTGATGGTGGACGGTGCGGGACAAGTTATCGTCGACCCTGGGATGTTTGTCGTTGATCTGCGCGGCAAGCCGCGCGGTGGGCAGCAACAACATCACGGCTATCGCCATCGCGCCAATTGCGGTGATGGATCTCATTCCTGCCGCTCCATATTTAGATTCACGCCTCCTTGGGGTGCATCTATCCAGCGCGAGTGACTCTACGGTGTTAGCATACGACAGGGAATCGCGCGCGCTGGCTGAATATTTCATGGTGCGTTTTCCATGAGGAGGTTGCCTCTTCCGTGCTTGCTATTGCTCATCGTGGAGCTTCCGGTTATGCGCCGGAGAATACGCTGGCTGCTTTCCGGCGCGCCACGGCGCTGGGAGTGACGTTCATTGAGACCGACCTGCACTTGACGCGGGACGCGCACTTTGTAGCGCTGCATGACGAGACGGTCGACCGCACCACGACGGGTCAGGGCGCAGTGCAGGGCATGACGCTGGCTGAAGTGCGGCGACTGGATGCGGGGTCGTGGTTTGGCAGCGAATACATGGGAGAGCGCGTGCCGACGCTGCCGGAGATTCTGGAATTCGCGCGCAAGCACGACGTGGTGTTTTATCTGGAGCTGAAGCCCAATGGATTCTGGGGAGGAGAACACGCGCTGATCAGCGCGCTTCGCGAAGCGCAGCAAATCGCACGTGTGGTAATCATTTCGTTCGACCCAGGCATTCTGGAAGGGCTGCGGCGGCTGGAGCCGACGTTGATGACGGGACTGCTTTTCGATAATCAAATTGAGGACGTGCTGGCGAAGACGACGGATATTGGTGCGCGGCAGGTGGCGGTTCGCGGCAATCTGGTGACTCCGAATTTTCTGCACGAAGCGCACAAACGCGATCTGCAGGTGGTGTGCTGGACGATTAACAATCCCGCGCACATGCGTTTGCTGGCCAGCGCAGGGGTGGACGGCATCATGTCGGACTATCCCGATCGACTGCTGTCTGCCATCAAGAAGTAGCGGCTAATTGGCAGCGCGAAACACCGCCGCCAATTCTTCCACAGTTAATTGTTCGGCGCGGGCATCTTCTCGTAATTGCAGGTTCTTAAGAATTTCATGAGTGCGCGCCGGTTCGTGAATTGCGCGCAGATTATTGGCGAGCGTCTTCCTTTTTTGCGCGAAACAGGTTTTCACAAATTCGAGGAATGCGACCTCATCTTCGAGCTTCAGTTTGGCGCTTTCTCCAGGAAGCCGCATGCTGACCAGCGCGGAATCCACCTCTGGCGGAGGACGAAAGGCGCCCCGGGGAATACGCAGAGCCAAATCCGGCCGGGCGTAGTATTGCGTGAGCACGGACAAGTAGCCGTAAGATTTGCTGCCGGGATGAGCGGTGAGGCGATGGGCCACTTCCAATTGGATGACGACGTGGATTTCGTCAATCAGCGGGGCAACCTGGAAAAAGCGGTGGAGGATGGGCGAGGTAATGTAATAGGGAAGGTTGCCGTAGATGCGGATGCGGTTGCCGGCGGCAATGGACGCGAGGTCGGTATTCAAGATGTCGGCGTGCAATACGGTCAGATTGGGGTGGAATTCAGCGAGGCTCTGGAGGCGCTGGATGAGAGGAGGATCGAGTTCAACCGCGGTGACGGGCGCGCCACTTTTCAGCAAGTGCTCGGTCATCTCTCCGTGGCCGGCGCCGATTTCGACCCAGCGGAAATTCTCGCTGTTCGGCGATGCTGCTACTTGCATGCCGTGAGGAGACACGCGGATGGCCCGGGCGATTTGCTCGCGCCATCCTTCATCGCCCAGAAAATGTTGGCCAAGCCGTTGCCGCACCATGATTCCTCGCCAGCCAAGTCTAACAGCACTGATGCCGCACATGCGGGCGGGGGCCGCTTGACGGCATCGTCAGCCTTCGATAGCGTAGAAATTCATTAGCCACATGCGCATCCTCTTCTCTGCCTCTGAAGCGCTACCGTATGCCAAGACAGGCGGCCTTGCCGACGTGATTGAAGCGTTGCCGCGGGCGTTGGTGAAGTTGGGCCACGAAGTGGCGGTGTTCCTGCCGCGGTACCACGGCGTGAAAGCCAGTAAGACGGTGGTGCCGAGCCTGACGATTCCGCAGGGAACGCGGCTGCGTTTTCCGGCGATTTCCAATGGCGGATTTCACCAGGGCGTGCGCTACTATTTCCTGGACGACCCTTTTTATTTTGACCGCGACGGAATATACGGCGACAGGAATCACGAGTATCCCGACAATGCCGAGAGGTTCACGGAGCTGTCGCGCGCCACGATCGAACTGGCCAAGCAGGTGTGGATGCCAGACATCCTGCATTGCCACGACTGGCAAACGGCGATGGTTCCGGTGCTCTTGCGTTCGTCGTACGCCGACGATCCCACGGTGAAGAATCTGCCGGTGGTTTTCACGGTGCACAATATCGGCTATCCGGGCGTGTTTCCGAAAGATGCCATGGAGCGCGCCGGAATTCCCGCTGGGGTATTTCATCCGGGAGGCATCGAGTTTTTCGGCAACATCAATTTTCTGAAGGGCGGGCTGATCTACTCCGACTATTTGACAACGGTGAGCCGGAAGTACGCGCAGGAAATCCAGACTTCGGAGTTCGGTTTTGGACTGGAGGGAGTGATTCGCTCGCGCGCGGACCGGCTGGTGGGAATCCTCAATGGAGTGGATTACGGAGCGTGGAGCCCCGACCGGGATGCGCTGATTCCCGCAAAATATTCCGCCAAGGATCTTTCCGGAAAACGGGTGTGCAAGCTGGCGCTGCTGGAGCAGATGCATTTGCTGAACGACAATCCGAACCGGGCAGTGCTGGGGATTGTTTCGCGTTTCGCGGATCAAAAAGGATTCGACTTAATCGCCGCGATCGCTCATGAGCTGATGCAAGAAGATGTTTTGCTGGCGGTGCTGGGCACGGGGGACCGTCGGTACGAAGACCTGTTTCGAGCGCTGGCTCAGGATTTGCCGGGGCGCGTTGGGTTGAAGGTAGCGTACGACAATCCTACGGCGCACCTAATCGAGGCGGGCGCGGACATGTTCCTGATGCCGTCGCGCTACGAACCTTGCGGGCTGAACCAGATCTACAGCCTGCGCTACGGAACGGTGCCGATCGTACGGGCAACCGGAGGGCTGGACGACACCATCGAATCCTTCGATTTGCAGACGGGTACTGGAACCGGGTTTAAGTTCACGGAATATACCGGGGCGGCGTTGCTGGATACGATTCGCCAGGCGTTGCACCATTATTCGAACGAAGGCGTGTGGAAGCGCATTCAATTGAACGGGATGGCCAAGGACTTTTCGTGGAACACGTCAGCCGCGGAATATGCGAAACTATATGAAGCTGCCCGAGCAGCACGAAACCTAAACGCGGTTCCAACATCTAATTGAGACTAGAAAGCGGCTGCCTGGTTGCAGACCGTCGAGGACACAAGAAGGTTATGGCTGATAATATACTTGCGGTGAACGATGGGAATTTTGATGCGGAAGTGCTGGAAGCGAGCAAGGCACAGCCCGTCATGGTGGATTTTTGGGCAGAGTGGTGCCGACCGTGCCACATGCTGGCGCCCACGGTAGCGGAAATTGCGCAGGATTACGCCGGCAAGCTGAAGGTGACGAAGCTGAACGTGGACGAAGCGGTGAGCTCGCCGAGCCGGTATCGGGTGCAGGGAATACCGACACTGCTGGTATTCAAGGATGGGCAGGTGGTGGAGCAGATCGTGGGCGCGGTGCCCAAGGATCAGATTACGAAGGCGCTGGCGCGGCATCTGGGTTGATGCCGGTCGGATAGCTTTCGGGCTCGCCAGTTTCGCGGAGTTCGCTTCATCGGTACATTAGTCTTCGGCCCGCCTTCCTTTTGCAATTGCAAGGGATGAAGGCGGGCCGCTTTTTGTCTGGGTGCGATTGGGACATCGACTATGAAGAAGGCTGTTGCTGAATTGGTGCGCTGCACGTGGGCTGCGAATGACATCAACATCCGCTACCACGATGAAGAGTGGGGAGTGCCGGTGCGAGACGACCGGCGATGGTTTGAGTTCCTGACATTGGAGGGCGCGCAGGCCGGGTTGAGCTGGGAGACGATCCTGAATAAACGCCAGCGGTATCGTGAAGTGTTTGCGGAATTCGATCCCGCGAAGGTGGCGGAATTCGATGCGCGGAAGAAGCGCGAGTTGTTGCGGGATCCCGGCATTGTTCGCAACCGATTGAAGATTGATGCGACGATTGCGAACGCGAAGGCGTTCTTGAAGGTGCAGGAGGAATTTGGAAGCTTCGATGCGTATGTGTGGAAATTTGTGGGCGGGGCGCCGATTCAGAATGCGCGGAAGACCCACCGATCATTGCCGGCACAGACGCCGCTATCGGTGGCGTTGAGCAAGGATTTGCAGAAGCGCGGGTTTCGGTTTGTGGGGCCGACGATTTGTTATGCGTTGATGCAGGCTACGGGATTGGTGAACGATCATTTGGTGGGATGCTTCCGGTACAGGGAAGTTTGTGGGGCGAAAGCCAATCGCTAGCGTCTGGGCTGCGAAAAGCGGCCATCAGCAGGCTGGGGATAAGCCCGAAACGTTTTCCTCAGGTGCTAAAGCCCAATGATAGCCAAGCACTTGATGTCGGAGCTAAAGCTCCGACCCCCTAACAGCAGGTTGCGAACGTGGGGCTAGCATAAAAGCTAGCGCTGCATTTTCGACGAAAAGCGCCAGCCTCGGAAGGCGGCCGCTACAAACCGAAGAGGCGATTTCAGTTGTGCGGGGGGAGTAGCTTGATTTGGTGGTGCTCGAGGAGTTTGCCGGTGGCGTGATCGATGCCGGCGACGGCGGTTTGATAGCCGGTCTGGGCCTGGACGAGGGCTAATTCAGCCTGGGCGAGTTGCGTTTGCGCATCGAGAACGAAGAACACGGTCGTAGAGCCCAGTTGATACTTGCGTTCCTCCGCTTGCAGGCTTTTCTGTGCCAAGTCCCTGGCGATTTTGGCTGCTTCCAGAGTTAACTTCGATTGCTCGAGTAAGTGCACGGCGTTTGTCACATCGAGGTTGACGGTTTGCGTGGTGTGCGCCTGACGATACTGATCGCCTCGCTGCGTGACCAGAGCGTCGGCCAGATCCGCTTCTGCGCCGTGATTCTTGATGGGCAGGCGCAGATTTAGAGTGAGGCCGTAGGTTGGATACTTCAGTCCAAACATCTGGCTGAGACTTTGGCCAAGACCGCCGGTAGAGAGGAGCACGGGCGGGACGGCGGTTGAATATTGATTGCCGCCGAGGCCAGTCGGCGCATAGAAACCGCCGAGTTCGAGGTCGGGACGAAGATTATTGTGAGCGAGACGCACGCTTAAGGCGTCACTGGCGAGCTGCTGGCTGGCCGCGTCGAGTTCAGGGCGATTCGCAAGAGCCAGGGACATAGCGGTAGCGATATCCATTTGCAGCAGGGCTTCGGTGGGTTCGGGTTTTTCGGTGAGGCTGAGGTCGAGTCCATTGATGGCGGAATCGCGATCGGCAGCCAGAATCTGGCGGAGGAGATCTTCCGCTTGCTTCAGCGAGTATTCCGCTTGAATGACGCTGACGCGCCGAGCAGCGACTTCGGATTCGGAGCGGTAGATATCGAGTGGCGGCAAAGCGCCCAGGCTAAGGGCTTTCTTGTCGTGTTCGTAACTTTTCTGAGCTTCTTCGAAAGACTTCTTCTGGACTTCATAGGACTGGCGATTTAGGACCACATTCCAATATTGCGTGATGACCAGATAAAGGATGTCGCTGACTTCACCCTGGAAGGTTGCCTGGGTCTGGCGGAGATTGCGCTGCGCAATATAGATCGGGGCCTTGTTGGGGAAGGTGCCGAAATTCTTGAGTAGCGGCTGAGTGAGCTGGAATTGCCAGGAAGTGGTGAAAGAGGGATTCAGAGTGAAAAAGCCGCTATTGGTGGAGAATTTGTTGGCGCTGAAACTGGTTTGGAAATTTGTGCCGGTAGGAAAGATTTGCGTGTAGCCGAACTGCGTGGTCTGCGAGAGGTCGTTCAAGATTTCGGCGCCCTGCAATTCGCTGTTGGTTTGCGATATTTGACGTTGGTCGTTGAAGCTGCCGGTGAAGACCGGGTCGAAGAGCTGGTACTGGCGGAAAATGTTGTTCTGCGCGGTGTTGATGGCGGTTTGATCGATGCGGATGTCGGTATTGTTGGCCATGGCGAGGCGAATGGCGTCGTCGAGCGAGAGGACCAGTTTGCCGTCGGCGATGTGCTGCTGGAATCCTTCGGGAGGCGGAAGTGGGGTCAAAGGCTTCTGCGCGGCGGGCACGCCCAGGAGACGTTCGAGCTTGTAGTCATCTTGCGGAAATGCGGGACTGGAGTGGGAGAGAAGGATGATGGTGCAGGCGGCTAGAAGGCGGATTCGTTTCACTGGGCACCTCGTGGGGGATGAAAAATGGAAAAGCGAAAATCGAAAAGCGAAACACGAAAATCGGAAGTCTTGTGACTATGGGCTGGGTCACATTTGGGGGACAGCAGATCCCTCGCTGCGCTCGCGATGACAACGTGCCAGGGTTGGGTACATGCTGTGCACCTTGCTGTGCGCCTTGCTTTGCACTTTGCTGTGGACCTTGCTCTGCGTTATGACCGGGCGGTATTGAGTGGTTACTCATAGCGGATGGCTTCCACTGGATCCAGGCGGGCGGCTTTTAGGGCTGGATAGATGCCGAAGACCAGGCCGACGGAGATCGAGACGAAGAATGCCAGCAAGATTGAGGTGGCGGTAACGACGGTGGACCATCCCGCGAACCAGCCGATCAGTTCGGACATGCCAAAGCCTACGGCGATGCCAAGCAATCCTCCCGCGAAAGAAATCAGCACAGCTTCCACGATGAACTGACGAACGATATCGCGCTGGCGAGCGCCAACCGCGCGGCGGACACCGATTTCGCGAGTGCGCTCGAGAATAGCGGCGAGCATGATGTTCATGATGCCGATGCCGCCAACGAGCAGGGAAATGGAGGCGATGGCCACCATGACGGTGTTGAATAACTGCTCGGTGCGTTTTTGCTGCGCCAGAAGTTCGGCGGGCACGACAATGGAAAAATCGCCGGCATCGTGATGCGTGGTATTCAGAATGCCGCGCGCAATTTCCGCATCGGTAGGGCTGTCGCCGGCGGACGCAAGGTGAAGGTAGATGCCATCGATTTCATCCTTGAGCCAGGCCTGGGATTCTTCGAGGCGAGAAATTACGGAATGGAGGGGCGCGTAAATCAGATTGTTCTGATCTTCGTTGCGCACGCCGGAAATATCGGCTTGAGAACTGGCCTGCGGCGCCACAACGCCGATGACGTGGAACCACTGGTCGTTGAGCTTGACGTATTCACCGATGGCGTTGGAAGCACCGAAGATGCTGTCTTTGGCGCCGGCGCCGAGGACGCAGACGGGCGCAGCGGCGGAATCTTCTTGCGAGGTGAAGAAGCGGCCATCAACGACGCGCAGATTGGTGATGATGAGATAGCTGGCATTCACGCCGTAGACGACGGGAGTATCGAGTTGCGGCTTGGGAAGAATCTTGGAGGGCTGGACGCGTTTGCGAGGCGTGCTTTCCTGGATGCCGGGTATGCCGTTGCGAAGTGTTTCGTAGTCGGTGAGGGTGAGGCCGGGCGAGGTGCGGCGGACCTTTTGCAGTGCCTGCCAATTCACCGATTCTTTGGCTTCGATGATGAGGTTACGCACGCCGAGTTGCTCGATGAAGGCCATCACCTTTTGCTGCGCGCCGGCGCCAATGGAGAGCATGGCGACGACCGCAGCAACACCAAAAATCATTCCGAGCATGGTGAGCAGGGAGCGTAATTTGTGGGTGGAAAGATTCTCGATGCCGAGAGTGAGGTCGGGCAGCCACTTCTGAACGGTCTTCACGAATTGTGTGCTGGTGGGATTCATGCCGAGGCTTTTCCTCGGCGATGGGTCTGAACGGCGGGGTCTTGCGCGGGGGTTGGGGTGAGATCCTTCGCGGCGCAAAAGGCGCGCCGCTCAGGATGACAGCGCGTCGGTGTGTTGGAGCAATGCACAAAATTGTATTTCATAGCGAATTCCATCTAGCGTCGCGTTCCGTAATACATTGCAGAAGCGCGGAGTCTTCAGGGGCTAAAGCCCAATTCATAACACTGGCCTTACGCCGGGGCTGAAAGCCCCGGCCTCCTGAAGAAAAATGGTAGGAACTTACGCGACACGACACTAGTTGCCTCCGGAGTTTACGGAAGGGCCGGTGGCGGGCTGGGATTTTGATTTGGAGGCGGCGCGCTTTTCGGGATCGACGAGAGCCACCTGGGTTCCGGGAGCGAGACCGCTATCGACAATGGCGCGGCCTTCAGTGAACGCGGACACCTTGATTTCCTGAGGCTGCCAGGAAGCAATTTTGCGGACGTAGGCGACGGTTTTGCCGGAATGGTCGAAGACCGCTTCGCTGGGGATGGTGAGGACTTGTGGGAGTTGATCGCCGAGAATGACGAGGCGCGAACTGAAACCGGGGCGCAAACGAGGATCGGAATGATCGAGGCGAATGGTGACATCGAACTTGCGCTGCATATCCTCGAACCAATCATTGTTGGCCGTTGAGCCGCCCACGCTGGTGACCTTTCCGAGGAACTTATCGTTGGGAAGGGCGTCCATGAAGACTTCGACGGATTGGCCGGATTTGATGTAGGGGCGGTCGCGTTCGCTGACCTGGGCGGAAATTTCCATCTGGGAAATGTCGATGACCTCGCCAATGACGGCGCCGGGATTAGCTTGATCGCCGACGTGATATTCGGGCAGAGTCATGCCGCCCCAAAACATGCCGCCGGTGGAATTGGGGTTGCCGTGAATGACGACCATGCCGTCGAGGGCGGCTTTGACTTTCATGTTTTGAATATTTTCTTCAGCTTGCTGCATGGCGAGGCGAGCCTTGTTGTGTTTTTCCTGGCTGAGGGCCATGGCGGCTTGGCTGGAAGTGGAATGAGAGAGGATGTCGGACTGAAGCTGTGCGAGTGCGCGGCGTGCTTCTTCGAGAGCGAGAAGATTTTTCTTGGCGTCGATGTCGCTGAGGAGTTCGTTTTTGCTGACGTCGAGTTCGGCGCGACGCACCGCGTATTTTGCTTTGAGGAGCGCGGTGCTGTCTTCGGCGGTTTGCACTTCGGCATCGGCTTTGTCTTTCAGGATTTCCTGTTCCGCTTGCGCGAGGTCGCTGCGGTTCTGTGCCATCAGATATTCCTGCTGGCTGGGATCGAATTCGAGCACGATATCGCCCTTTTTCACGCTGCTGCCGGTGTGCGCGAGACGAATAACGCGCAGGGTGCCGCCGGCGACGGCGGGAGCAGTGAGTGCGCGGGTTTGCGTGGCTTTGAGGAGGCCATAGGTGGGATAGCGAAGTTGCACATCGCCCTTCTGGGCAGTGCCGGAGGGAACGTCGCCGTCGCTGGCGCCGACAGTGGAGACGCGGCAGGAAGAGAGGGAGAGGGTTAGGAGAAGGAGAGAGAGAAAAGTTTTCGGGATGGTAGATGTGGCCAGGTGGAAGAGGGATTCCTCACTGCGTTCGGAATGACAAAATGGGGGTTTGGCGGAAACCATGGAGAAGAGAGATTCCTCACCGCGTTCGGAATGACGAATCTTGAGGGTGGTCGGGAATTGTGACGGGGTGCTCTTGTTAGCGTTGTGGTGCGAAACGCTCACTAGCGAGGTGCTGGGTCGAAAAGCGGCGGCTGGCCGCCGCACTCCAAAAAAAGTCATTTGGGCACCGTGGGATCTTTGAGGGCGACTTCGTCGCCTGGTTTTACGCCCTGGGCGATGAGGACGTCGTCGCCACTGCGGCGGGCAACCTCAACGACCGTTTCTTCAAATTTGGAGCCGCGGCGGACGTATACCAGGGTACGACCTTCTTTGCGGAATATCGCTGTGGATGGAAGGACCAGGCCGTTGGCAATGTGATCGACGGCGACACGAACGAGAGCGCCCATGCCGGGAGCGAGGCGCGGGTCCTGGTCGGTCAAGGAGATGCCCAGCGTGAAGTTTTTTGGGAAAGGCCAGCCGGAAGTGAAATCCATGCTGGCGGTGGAACTGATTTCGTCGACAAATCCGTTGTAATGGCGATCGGGAACGGCGTCGACGCGAATGTTGGCGGGTTGCTTGAGTTGCACTTTGCCGCGCTGCGCTTCTTCGAGGCGAGCGGAAATACGAAGTGTGGAGGCGTCGGGGAGTTGCGCGAGAGCAGTGCCGGGAGAGGCGTGGTCTCCGGCCTTGTAGGGAGCGGAAGGCTGCATGGGGCCGGAAGCTTGATCATTGTTTTCGATAATGATGGTGCCGTCGTTGGGAGCACGAAGAGTGAGCGCGGCGAGTTGCGTTTCATCACGGTGAACCTGAAAGAGAGCGGCTTCGCGCCTTTTCTGCTTGCCGTCGAGATTGGAGGCGGAGGAAAGGCGATCGGTTTTCAGGCGCGATTCCGTTTCGGTGAGTTTTTGTTGGGCATCGTCGAGGGCGAGCTTGGCTTTTTGGCCTTCGATGACGGAAAGGATTTCCTGTTTTTGCGTTTCCATGCGCGCGGTTTCGACGTCGAAGCGCGCTTTCATGACGTCGGTCTGATCTTGTTCCTCTTTCATGTTGGCGGCGACTTTGGCCTGTTGGATTTCGGCGTCCGCGGATTTCAGGGCGGATTGATCCTGAGCGAGATTCTGCTTCAGGGTGGTGGCGTCGAATTCCACGATGACATCACCCTTTTTCACTTTGGAGCCGCTGTCCACGATGTTGAGGATTTGCAGGTCGCCGGCGCTGGCGGGAGCCGAGATGGTGATGGATTGAAGGGCTTTGACGGTGCCGCGCAGTTCGGCGTATTCGACGAATTCCTTGCGCTGCACCTCGGCGGTGGGAATCTTGGGAGCGGAGCGCGCAAAACGAATGACACCGAAAATAAGAAGAGCCGCGACGAAAGGAGCGACCGCGAGGAGCGAGCGATTGCCGCGAAATCGAGATGATAGAGGCGTGTTCATGGAGTAGGGGACGAACGGATGATGTCGCCGCTGGAAACGCCGGAAAGAATGACCGCCTCGGTGTCGCTGATGGGACCGAGCTTGACGGGGCGCTTGTCGTAGCCGGTTGAGCTTTTCACCCACAGGAAATCGCCGGAGGATTCGCGGTCGATGGCGCCGCGAGGAACTACCAGAACGCTATCGGAAGATTGCTGGACAATGTCGAGCGCGGCGGAGAGGTCGGGGAGAAGGCGCGGGTCGTTGCCTTGAATGGCAAACAGCACAGAGAAGGTGCGAATTTTGTCGGAGAATTTGCCTTGCTCGCCGAGAGGAGAAACTTCAGTGAGAACGGCGGGGAGGCTCATGCCAGGGTAGGCATCGAAGCGCACGGTGGCAGCCTGGCCCGGGTGGACGCGATCGAGGTCGGACTGGCTGACCATGGCGCGCACTTCCATTTGCGAAGGGTCGACGACTTGCATGAAGGGAAGTCCGGGCTGGACGGAATCGCCCTTTTGCACTGTGCCCATGCGGCTGCCGAGCCAGATGGTATTCAGGACGGCGACGCCGTTCATGGGAGAACGGATGGTCATTTTTTCGGAATTGGATTGCGCGTAGCGCATGGCCTCTTGCGCGCGATCGCGCTGAATCTCCAGAATGCGGACGGCAGCGGTGGCCGCGGCTCGTTTGAGATCATAGGTTTTCTTGATTTGGGTAAGGGTGGCCTGGGCTTCTTCGAGTGCTTCCTGATTTTTTTCCGCATCGATGCGCGAGACGATTTCATTGCGCTGAACTTCGAGTTGCGCTTTCTTGAGAGCGTTTTCCGCTTGAGCCAGAGCGGTATCGTCCTTTCCCTTGGCGATTTCACCTTCGGCCTTTTTTTGTTCCACCTGGCTGACAAGGTCGGTGTAGGTTTTTTGTTTGTCGAGGAAGTCCTTCACCTGGGCTTGCGGGTCGAACTGCACAAGGATTTCGTTTTCCTTGACGGTGGCGCCGGCAGGAACAAGCGCGGTGATATTCAAATTGTTGAGTTGCGCGCCCTCGAGTTGCGGAGCGCTGACGATGAAGGAGCGAGTTGCCTGGGTAGTGCCGCTGAGGCGAAACACCTGGGAGAATTTCTTTTGTTCGACGCGAGCGGTGAGCTGAGATGCAGTGGAAGGCGAGGATGCGGAGCGGAATCGCGCGAAGATGCGCGGCAGTAGAAGGATGAAGAAGAGAAGCAGTGCGGCGACGATCAAAAGCAGCAGCGATGTGCGCCTGGGCCGGGCGAATGCAGAGCTATTGGTGAAAGCGTCCATGCGTTTACTGTGGCTCGCGAGGGCCGCCGTTTCTGTTCATTTGTGCGTGCGCCGTTAGTATAGCGTAGCGTTACTGATCCACAACAGCATCGGTGGAGCAGAGTGTGAAAGTCGAAATGCGGTGCGCACCAATTACGGCTAGCTCCCTGACCTTGCTGTGATTAGACGCAGAAAACGGGCAAGTGTTGCCTGAAGAGATTTGACGAAAGTATGTTTCGCGGCGATGTGATGACGGGAATGAGAGAAGGGAAGTAGGAAAGAAGAGAAGCGGGAGAAAGTGGAGGAAGGTCAGTGACGGAAATCACACGGCGATGCACCAAAGTGAGACAGAAGTGCAATAATTTCCGCGTAAAAACACAAATTTGATTTACTCTTTTGCGAATTTGCATTCATTTTTCTTGCAAATGGTGCCAAGGAAGCAGCAACGAGATGTTACTATTGAAGGCGAGACGATACCGGTTATCCTGCTCAGCTCCAGCAAGGTCACCTACCTAACGGACCACAGCGATGCCTAGAACGATTGAAGTAACCGAATTAATTTTGCGCGATGGACACCAAAGCCTGTTGGCGACACGAATGGCAATGGAAGACATGGTGCCGGCCTGCGAGGATATCGACAACGCCGGCTTCTGGAGTGTGGAATGCTGGGGTGGGGCGACGTTTGACGCTTGCATCCGCTTTCTGAATGAAGATCCGTGGCAGCGGCTGAGAACGTTTCGGAAGTTGATGCCGAACTCGCGGCTACAGATGTTGCTGCGCGGGCAGAACCTGCTGGGCTACCGGCACTACGAAGACAGCGTGGTGGAGCGGTTCGTGGCGAAGTCGGCGGACAACGGCATGGATGTGTTCCGAGTATTTGACGCGCTGAATGATGTGCGCAATGTGAAGTGCGCGATAGCGGCGGTGAAGAAGGCCGGGAAACACGCGCAAGGAACGATCTGCTACACAGTAAGCCCGCTGCATACGGTTGAAGGATATGTGCAAATGGCGAGGGAGTTGATGGATCTGGGGTGCGACTCGCTATGTATTAAGGATATGGCGGCGCTGCTGAAGCCGCAGGCGGCGTACGACATTGTGAAGGCGATCAAGGACGAGTTGGGCGAGCAGGTGCGGATTCACGTACACGTACATGCGACAACGGGCGTGACGCTGGTGTCGTTGATGAAGGCGATCGAAGCGGGCGCGGATGTGGTGGACACATCGATCAGCTCTTTGAGCCTGGGACCGGGGCACAATCCGACGGAGAGCCTGGTGGAAATGCTGGAAGGCACGGGCTACGACACGAAGCTGGACATGGCGCGTTTGCTGAAGCTGAAGGATTATTTCGCGACAATCCGGCCAAAGTATAAAGAATTCCTTTCGAACATTACCGGCGTAGAGACGGAAATTTTTCAGAGCCAGATTCCCGGCGGCATGATTTCGAACATGGAAAGCCAGCTGAAGCAGCAAGGCGCGGGCGATCGCATGAAGGAAGTGCTGCTGGAAGTTCCGCGGGTGAGGAAAGATGCGGGTTACCCGCCGCTGGTGACGCCATCGAGCCAGATTGTAGGAACACAGGCAGTATTCAACGTGCTGATGGGACGGTACAAGGTGATTACCGCCGAGTTCGCGGACCTGATGTTGGGATATTACGGAAAAACGCTTGGCGAGCGCGATCTGCATGTTACCGAGCAGTGCGAGAAGCAAGCCAAGAAGGCACCCATCACGCGGCGCCCGGCGGATTTTCTGAAGCCGGAGTGGGAAGCGTTGCGAGCGGCGGCGAATGCGCTGGATGGCTGCGACGGTACGGATGAAGACGTGTTGACGTGCGCGATGTTCCCGAAGGTGGCGCCGAAGTTCTTTGCGGAACGCGCGAGTGGGCCGAAGAGTGTTGCGAAGGATCCGAACGCACCGAGCGAGACGGGAACCGCCGCTGCGGGAGGAACGGAGCCGCTGCGCGGACCGATCAAGTACGAAGTGAAGGTAGATGGAAAGAAGCACCAGGTGACGGTTTCGCCGGCCTAGAGGATCAAACCTTATGAACGCCATGGAGAAGCGCATTGCAGAGTTAAAGCGCCGTCGCGCAGAAGTGGAAGTGGGCGGCGGCGCGGATAAGCTGGAGAAGCAGAGGAAGTCAGGAAAGCTAACGGCCCGCGAGCGAATAACCGAGTTGTGCGATCCCAACAGTTTCCAGGAATCCGGAATGTTTGCCGAACACCGGTCGACGTTGTTTGGCATGGCAGGGAAAAGTCTTCCTGCCGACGGCGTGATTACGGGAGCGGCCACAGTGCTGGGCCGGCGAGTACACCTGGCGAGCCAGGACTTTTCGGTGGCGGGCGGATCCGCGGGCGAAGTGCATTCGCTGAAGGTTGCGGAAGCGATGCAACAAGCGATGAAAACGGGAACGCCGTTTGTGTTCATCAATGATTCGGGCGGGGCGCGAGTACAGGAAGGCATTGATTCGCTATCTGGGTACGGGCAAGTGTTCTTTCACAACGTGATGTTGAGCGGCGTGGTGCCGCAAGTTTCGCTGATTTGCGGGCCGTGCGCGGGCGGCGCGGCGTACTCGCCGGCGCTGACGGACTTCATCATTCAGACGCGCAAGGCGCTGATGTTTATCACCGGACCAAGCGTAATCAAGCAAGTGACGGGCGAAGATGTAACAGCGGAACAGCTGGGTGGGGCCGACACGCACATGGCGCGTTCCGGCGTAATCCATTTTATCGCCGAGGACGACAAACACGCATTGCTGCTGTGCAAGAAGCTGCTGAGTTTTCTGCCGTCGAACAATGCGGAAGACCCACCGGAAATGCCGAGTGACGGGAACGTGGATGCGAATGCGCGGCTGAACGAGTTGGTACCGGTGGATTTTCGGCAGGCGTATGACGTGCGGGAAGTCATCGTGAACGTGATCGACGCAGGCGATTTTCTGGAGGTTCAGGCGGGATATGCGCCGAATATCGTGATCGGATTCGGGCGGCTGATTGGGCGGACGATCGGGATAGTGGCCAACCAGCCAACGCAAACTTCGGGCGTGCTGGACATCAATGCTTCGGACAAGGCTTCGCGATTCATCCGATTCTGCAATGCATTCAACATTCCGCTGGTGACGTTCGTGGACGTGCCGGGCTTTTTGCCGGGAGTGGACCAGGAATACGGCGGGATTATTCGCCATGGCGCAAAAATGTTGTTTGCTTATTCGGCGGCAACGGTGCCGAAGGTGACGGTGATTTTGCGCAAAGCGTTTGGCGGGGCATACCTGGCGATGTGCGGACACGACATGGGAGCAGACCGCGTGTATGCATGGCCGACGGCGGAAGTGGCGGTGATGGGAGCGGAAGGCGCGGCGGAGATCGTGTTCAAGAAAGAGATCGACGCCAGCAAGGATAAAGCGGCGAAGCGCAAGGAAATGATTGAGAAATACCGCGAAGCGTTCGCGACGCCGTACGTAGCGGCGGGTCGGCGGTTGGTGGATGACATCATCGAACCGGCGTTGACGCGGCGGGTGTTGGCGCAAGCGCTGGAATTTCTGCACACCAAGCGCGAATTGCGGCCGCCGAAGAAGCACGGATTGATTCCGCTCTAACCAGTGGATGCGTTCATGGACAAGAAACCCAAAACGTCGCTGGAACTGGAAGTAAAAGAGCTGCGGGCGCGCGTGGAGAAACTGGAAGCGCTGCTGGCGGAGGCGTTAGTTCGTCCAAAAGAAGCGCCTAAGCCGGTCATCGAGAAGAAGGCGGAGATTGCAACGGAAATAATTCTGGCGATTTCGGCGGCAGTGGCGGCGTTTCTGGGCAAGCGCGCAAAGATACAGCAAATACATTTGACAGGTTCGACGGCATGGGCCGCGCAAGGGCGAGCGACGGTGCAAGCCTCGCATGGAATCGTGCGCGGGCTGCGATAAGAGCAAGGTGACCGATGAAACTCAAGGTAACAGTGGATGGCAAGGTATACGAAGTAGAAGTGGAAGTGGCGCCGGAACCGCCACCGACGCTGCCCACATTTCTAGTGCAGTCGGCATCGGCCAGCATGCCCGCGGGCGCAGTGCCGAGCGGCGCGGCACCAACGAACGGCGACGAAGCGGTCGACGAAGAGAAAGTATGCCGCAGCCCGGTATCGGGAATTATGGTGAAGTCCAACGTGCGTCCGGGACAAGTGATTCAGCCGGGCGATCTGCTATTTGTGCTGGAAGCGATGAAGATGGAAACAGAAATCACGGCGCCGATTGCGGGAAAAGTTGGAGAAGTAAAAGTGAACGTGGGCGAGAGCGTGAAGAGCGGGCAGGTGGTGTTGACATGGGCATAGCGACGGAAGAGATTCCGGGATTCTTATTTTTCGACCATGTGGCCGTTTCCGTGAAGCTGGGAGATCTGGAAAAGCAGGTGGCCGCTTACAAGGCCATGGGGTTCAAGGAAATTCACCGCGAAGATGTGCTGGGAAAAGATCAGGTGCGTGAGGTACTGTTGCGCGTCGGCGAAGGACCGAACCTGATCCAGTTGCTGGAACCGCTGACGCCGGAATCGCCGGTAGCGAAGCAGATCGAGAAAAACGGAGGACGCGGCGGGTTGGCACACGTGGCGCTGCGCGTGGCGGATATACAGAAGGCGTTCAGCGCGTTGAAGACGAAGGGATTTCAGATTATCGATGCGGCGCCGCGGCCCGGGTCGCGAGGCACGACGGTATTTTTTGTGCACCCAAAAACGACGGAGGCGGCCGCGCTGGGTTATCTGGTCGAAGTGGTGCAGGAGGCGTAAAGCGATGTGGGAGGAATTCCCGCCGAACCCGACGGCAGAGTGGGAAGCCGCCATCCGCGCGGACCTGAAGGGCGCGGACTACGCGAAAAAACTGGTTTGGCAAACGGAAGATGGCATAGCGGTGCGTCCATACTACCGGCGCGAAGATTTGCCGGGGACGACGGGTCAAGCGCGATTTACCGGTGAGTGGCAAGCGGCAAGCGCTGCGGAGATTCCGAAGGAAGCGGTGCGCGGAGATTTGCTGCACGAGCAGGGCGCGACGGCGGTACAGGAAATCGGCTATGGGCTGGCCGAATCGGCGGGAAAACGGAACACGTTCGTGTTTGCAACCGGCAGCAACTACTTTTTTGAAATTGCGAAGTTGCGGGCGGCGCGACAGGTGTGGGCGCGAATTTCGCCGGAGCCGATGGTGATCTGGTCGCGAACGGCGATGGCGAACAAGAGCTTGTATGACCCTTCCGCGAATCTGATCCGATGCACAACCGAGGCGATGAGCGCCGTGCTGGGCGGGTGCAATGTGCTGGTGGTGGACGCGGCGCGGTTTCCAGCGCATTTGGCGGATAGTCTGGTGCGGATACTGCGCGAGGAATCGCATTTCGAGGAAGTTTCGGATCCCGGCGGAGGAGCGTATTACATCGAAGCGCTGACAGCGTCGATTGCGGCGGAATCGTGGAAAGTGTACGAATCGGGGCTTGCGACGAAGGATGCGACGATTGCCGCGGCGCGCGCGACGAAAGAAAAGAACGTGGCGCAGAGGAAGCGAACGCTGGTGGGCGTGAACAATTATCCAGACTTGAGCGAAGTGCTGCCCAAGGATGCGTCGTTGCCGGCGAGCCCGTGGAGGATGGCGGAGCCGTTTGAGGCGATTCGCAAGAAGGTGGAAAAATCGGGAAAGCGTCCGCGGGTGCTGCTGTTGCAGCGCGGCGACGTGAAAATGCGCATGGCGCGAGCGAATTTCTGCCAGAACCTTTTCGGGTGCGCGGGATTCGACGTGCATGCGTCGGAAACGCTGGAACGCAGCGGATTTGGTGGTGCTGTGCAGTTCGGACGCGGAGTACGTGGCGCTGGCAAAAGAAATTTGCGCGCAGACGAAAGCTCCGGTGATCGTGGCAGGCAATCCGAAAGAACAGATCGAAATGCTGAAGAGTTTGGGAGTGAAAGACTTTGTGTACATGGGCGTGAACGCGGTGGAAGTGCTTTCGCGCTGGCAAGAGGCACTGGCATGAGCCGGCAACCCTGGATGACGCTGGAAGGAATTGAAGTGAAGCCGCTGTACACGGCGGCGGACCTGGAAGGGCTGGAGCATCTGGATTACGCGGCGGGACTGCCGCCGTATCTTCGTGGTCCATATAGCACGATGTATGCGATGCATCCGTGGACCGTGCGGCAATATGCGGGTTTTTCGACGGCGGAAGACTCCAATGCGTTTTACCGGAGGAATCTGGCGGCGGGACAAAAAGGGCTGAGCGTGGCGTTCGACTTGGCAACGCACCGCGGATACGACTCCGATCACCCGCGGGTGCGAGGCGACGTTGGAAAAGCGGGAGTGGCAATCGACAGCGTCGAGGATATGAAGATTCTGTTCGACCAGATTCCGCTGGAGCAGATGTCGGTGTCGATGACCATGAACGGCGCGGTGCTGCCGGTGATGGCGTTCTACATTGTGGCGGCGGAAGAGCAGGGAGTGCCGGCGGCAAAGCTAACGGGAACAATTCAGAACGACATTCTGAAGGAATTCATGGTGCGGAATACGTATATTTATCCGCCATCGCATTCGATGCGGATGGTGGGCGATATTTTCCGCTATTGTTCCGTGAACATGCCGAAGTTCAACTGCATTTCGATTTCCGGGTATCACATGCAGGAAGCAGGAGCGACCGCTGACATCGAACTGGCGTACACGCTGGCGGACGGTCTGGAGTATTTGCGAACGGGATTGCACGCGGGACTGGATGTGGACAGCTTTGCACCAAGGCTAAGTTTTTTCTGGGCGATTGGCATGAACTATTTCATGGAAATCGCGAAGATGAGGGCGGCGCGGCTGTTGTGGGCGAAGATCGTGAAGCAGTTCAATCCGAAGAATCCGAAATCGATGGCGCTGCGCACGCATTCGCAAACGTCGGGGTGGAGTTTGACGGCGCAGGACGTGTTTAACAACGTGATCCGGACGACGATTGAAGCGATGGCGGCGGCGATGGGCGGAACGCAGTCGCTGCACACGAATGCGCTGGACGAGGCGCTGGCGTTGCCAACGGATTTTTCGGCGCGGATCGCGCGGAATACGCAAATCCTGTTGCAAGAAGAGACGGGAATTTGCCGCGTGGTGGATCCGTGGGGCGGAAGCTACTACGTGGAATCGCTGACAGACCAGGTGGCGCGGAAGGCGTGGACGCTGATTGAAGAAGTAGAGAAACTGGGCGGGATGACGCGCGCGATTGAGACGGGACTGCCGAAGATGAGGATCGAAGAGGCGGCGGCCAAGCGACAAGCGCGAATCGATTCCGGGCGAGAGACGATTGTCGGAGTAAATAAATACGCGGTGACGAGCGAGCAAGAGATCGATGTGCTGGTGGTGGACAATGCCGCGGTGCGCGAGAAACAACTGGCGCGGCTGGCGGAAGTGCGAGCGCGGCGGAATAGCACGGAAGTGGAGGGGTCACTGAGCGCGCTGACGCGTTGCGCGGAGACCGGCGAAGGCAACCTGCTCGAATTGGCGGTGAACGCGGCGCGGAAGCGGGCGACGTTGGGAGAAATATCCAGCGCGCTGGAAAAAGTTTTTGGGAGGTACCAGGCGGTGCAGCACACGATTTCGGGGGTGTACTCCGCGGAGAGCCGGCAAGACGGCGACTTTGTGAAAGCGCGAAAGTTGACGGACGATTTCGCGAAATCAGAAGGGCGAAGACCGCGCATCCTGGTGGCCAAGATGGGGCAAGACGGACACGATCGCGGCGCGAAAGTGATTGCGACGGCGTTCGCTGACCTGGGATTCGACGTAGACCTGGGGCCGTTATTCCAGACGCCGGAAGAAGTGGCGCGGATGGCGGTGGAGAATGATGTGCACGTGCTGGGCGTTTCGACGCTGGCGGGCGGACACATGACGCTCGTACCGGAAGTGATTCAGGAATTGAAGAGATTGGGCCGTCAGGATATCCTCGTGGTCGTGGGCGGCGTGATTCCGCCGCAGGACTTCGAGGCGCTTCGCAAAGCGGGCGCGGCGGGAGTCTTTGGGCCGGGCACTCGCATTCCGGTCTCCGCGCAGGAAATATTGCACTCGTTGCAGGAGTGAGCATTGCGGACGCGCCGTCTGGCCGCTGAACAATATGTTTCGGGAGTGCTTGCAGGCGACGTTGCCACACTGGCAAGAACAATAACGGTTATAGAGAGCGACCTTCCGTCGGACAACGAGTTGGCGGCGCAAATTCTGGATGCGCTGCTTCCCCACACAGGTAAATCGAGGCGAATCGGGATTACAGGTGTGCCCGGAGTGGGCAAGAGCACGTTCCTGGATGCGATGGGTTTGTACTTGATCCATGAACGCGGCGAAAAACTCGCGGTGCTGAGCGTGGATCCGTCGAGCCCCGTGACGGGCGGCAGCATTCTGGGCGACAAAACGCGTATGGAGAAACTTGCCGTGGAGCCGAACGCGTTTATTCGGCCGTCGCCATCGCGCGGGACGATGGGTGGAGTTGCGGGACGCACACGCGAAACTATTTTGTTATGCGAAGCGGCCGGATTCCGCAACGTGTGGATTGAAACGGTGGGCGTGGGGCAATCGGAAATTGCGGTGCGGTCGATGACGGATTTTGTGTTGCTGCTGCTATTGCCGGGAGCCGGCGACGAATTGCAGGGAATCAAGCGCGGGATTCTGGAGCTGGTGGATGCGATCGCGATTAACAAGGCCGACGGGCCGTTGCTGGATCGCGCGCGGCTGAGCAAGGCGGACTATGAAAGCGCGTTGCACCTGTTCGCGCCGGGAGCGGGAGGGTGGACGGCGCCGGTGATGCTGTGCAGCGCGCGAACGGGCGAGGGAATTGCGGAGCTGTGGGAATGCGTGCTGCGTCACGAGCAATTCCAACTGGAGAAGGGATTGCGGGCGGAAGTGCGGCGGGAGCAGTCGCTGGCGGCGATGCGGCAAATTATTTCGGCGGAACTGGAAGGGGCATTGCGGCACGATGCCAACATCGCGCGGAGGCTGCCGGAAATTGAAGCGCGGGTGAGGGACGGGCGGATGACGTCGTACCAGGCCGCGAGGGAGCTGATGGGGGAATTTCGTTACCCGCCGAAGAATAAAGAGCAAAAGCGGAATTAAATCGGGCATACAGACAACTCTGTATTTTTGGCACGTCCGATGCGAAAAAACGGATGGCTGCTGTAAAAAAGCCGAGCGCGTTGGGTGCGGGGAAACTGATCGAAGGCGGTTTCTGAAGGAAATCAGAACATTCTGTTGGCTCTAAGATGCTCGAAATCGTGTGGTTACGATGAGCTGAGCGGAAGAGGTGCGTCTGCGTAAAGGTTATGCCGGCGTGGAACAGGATTTGCTCGAAGTTCGCGAGGTGGACTGTGTAAGGGAGAGGAGATTGAGGTACGGAAAAAGGAGGTTTATGAAGAATTTAAATTTATTGTCAGAGGCCGCGCCGACGCGGATTGGTTCCCTCATTTTGTTTTCCTTTTTACTGGTGGGAGTGCCTGCGATTGCCGCCGCACAAAACTCCGGCGGTAAAAAAGAGACCGTTCAAGAAAGCAAGCTGCCGAGTGGCACGAGTCTACCCGTTGTTCTGGTGACCTCCATTTCGTTTGATAAATGCAAGCCCGGACAAGCGCTGCGGGGCAAGATTGACAAAGACGTGCCGTTGCCAAATGGTGCGGTAATCCGTAAAGGTTCCGAGGTAGAAGGCCACGTGGTGGAAGTGACGCCGGCGGCCAACGGATCCGGCGCGAACGTGGCAATGCAATTTGACAAGCTGGACGTTGGGGGACAGAAGGTCCCGGTGGTGACAAATCTGAAAGCGATTGGGGACAATGCGCCGGCACTGTGGGCGTTTCGAGTGGATGCGACCGGAAATTATGGAATCGACAACCTGTTGATCGCGCACGCGGGAAAGACGGAGCCGGTGGGAAAGATTGTGCTGGCATCGCAAGCGCAGAACCTGAAACTGGAAAAGGGAGACGCGCTGTTGTTGCTGGTGGATTGACGAGGGGCGCAGGCTGATTGGGCAATTACCGAGCCGGCGCGAGTCGAGGAGCGATGGAAGTTTGTGCAGCGCTGGAGGGATAATGGAATCGTAGAGGCGAGAGCTATGGGCTGGATGATGTGTGGCTCTGGAGTGTGGCGGCAAACCGCCTGCCTCTTTATTTTCGTCTACGGATTTTTGGGAGTGACAGCGGCTTTGCCGGTGGGAGCGCAGGAGAGCGCGCAACGCCAACCGAATGATTCAGCGGCGCGAATGCAAGCAACAATCCCGGCTAATAACACAGGGGCGTCGCGGGAGAACAAGATTCCCGCTGGAACGATTTTGCCGGTGGTTCTGCGAACTTCGTTGGAACTCGAACGATGCAAGCCGGGTCAGCTAATCCGTGGGCAAATCGCGCAGGACGTGCCGTTAGGAAATGGCGCGACGCTTCGCCGAGGCTCGCAAATCGTCGGACACGTTGTAGAAGTGACGCCGGCCGACGGCGGAACAGGCGCCAAAGTCTCAATGCAATTCGACAGATTGAATCTGAAAGGCGAATGGATTCCGGTGGTGACAAACCTGAGGGCGATTGCAGGCCTCATGACGGTGATCGAAGCCGGAGTTCCCTACGAAGCGCCTGGCGAGGGAGTGCCGCACGAATGGCTGCCGACGACGCAGATCGGCGGCGATTCGGTGTACGGCGCGAGGGGTGCGGTGATGAGCTGGCACGATGCTTCGAAGGTGGTTGGGAAATCGGTGGGCAACGGCGTGGTGGCGGTGCCGAGGAGCAGAGAAGGCTCGGAATGTAGAGGGGAAGTAGAAGGCAATGAGAGTCCACAAGCGTTGTGGGTGTTCTCAACGGATGCGTGCGGAATTTATGGAATCGAGCACTTGAATATTGTGCATGCAGGCCGAACGGAGCCAGTGGGGAAGATCGTGCTGGCATCGGAAACGCGGAACGTGAAACTGAGGAATGGAGACGGTTTGCTATTGCGTGTGAACGCTGCCAGTCACAAGTAACGTGTGGTCTGGGCGTAGTGGTAGTTCACGGAGTCAGTCCTGGCTCCAAGGGTTCCGGCCGGATCAATGCTAAAACTCAAGGGCTGTGAATTGCGATGGCGGGGGCTTGCCATTGGGCGGGGAGATGTCCGCCTAAGTCTGGGACCCTGTAACTTTTGACAATGGGCCAGGGCATGAATAAGGGGTAAGTTGGCGGGCACTCAGAGCGTTGGAGTGAAAGAGGAATTATGAAACTGAACAAGATGAGAATCGCACTTCGTTTGGGTCTGGTTGCAGCAGCGTTTTTGGTGGTTTGTGGCATGGCGATGGCGCAGAACGACCAGGTGAAAGGCGTGATCAATGGTCGGAGCGGCGCCACCATGTCGGTGCTGACGCAGGGCGGGGAAAGCATCACGGTGGTGCTAACGACGGACACGCAAGTGACGGAGCCCGAGGGGCTTTTCCGCAAGAAGCACTTGACCATGACGGCGCTGGTACCGGGACTAGCGGTGGAAGCGAAAGGGGCGTTCAACGACAAGCACCAGCTGGTGGCGGCCCAGGTGCTTTTCCATGGCGGCGACCTGAAAACCGCGCAAGACATACAAGCGGGGCTGGCTCCGACGGAACAGCAAGTTCAGAAGAATCAAGCACAGCTGACGGCTGACCAGCAGAAACTGCAGCAGCAACAACAGGAAATACAGGCGGAAGACGCAAAGACGGCTGCCAACAAAGCGGCGATTGCGGCGGCGAATAAACGGTTCGGAGAATTGGGCGACTACAATATTCTGGGCGAAGTCACGGTGCTGTTTGGGAACGGGAAGGTTGATATCGATCCGCAGTACAAACCACAGCTTCTGAAACTGGCGCAGCAGGCCATGGGCGTTACCGGATACGTGATTCAAGTGAAGGGATATGCGTCGAAGGTGGGCAGTGCCGCGTTGAACCAGAGGCTTAGCACCGAACGCGCGGAGAACGTGACGAATTTCCTGGAACAACAAGGAAAGATCCCGCTGACCAACATGCTGGCTCCCGGAGCAATGGGAACGAGTCAGCAGGTGGCGCCGGATACGACCGCGGAAGGGCAGGCGGAGAACCGGCGGGTGGTGGTGTCGATACTGCAGAACAAGGCGATCGCCGGGACGTAGTGCGCTGCTGCAGTGAATATTGGGAATGTATGAAGTGGCGTAAGCCGGGATGAGATGAGCCAAGTCCATCCTGGCCGCGCTGCAAGTGTGGATGGATGGAACTTTGCCACTTTGCGGCGAGAGACGGAGCAGCTTTCGCCGAAAACATGGACAAGTGGGTGGACTGTACGAGCAGCTGCTCGGTTATGTATAATCAGCAAGCTAGAGGAATGAGCGGGCGTCGTACAATGGCAGTATAGAAGCTTCCCAAGCTTCCTCTAGTGAACCCTAACACGCTGAACTGGCGGCACTTAATCAAAGCAAGATTCTTTGTAATTGGAAAATAATGGAAAATGGCGCCCCAGAGACCCCCGGTTCTGAGACCCACCGGTACCGTCAACGCCAAATCCATCGAATGCTCCGTAACTCGCTCCGACTTTTGCCGTGCAGTTGATCCCATTCAAGCGGAGGTCAACTCAGGTTAAGATTTCCCACATCGAACTCTGGGTGGTATTCAGAGATGAATATGGCGACAGGCGTGGCAAGCAAAGCGCGAACGATCGCCCTTTTGGGGTGTTCAGAGTAGTTGTAGGCCTACTCTTTCCAGCAATAGGGATAACCAAACTGACCGGAACCTGGGATACGGTGCCTTGCTTTGCGGCTATTGGGTGGGGACAATGGTTCCGCTACCTGACTGGCCTAATTGATGTCATAGGAGCAGTGCTGCTTTTTGTGCCGCGATGGACCTTTTACGGAGTCTTGATCCTCACTTGCACGATAGGAACGGCAACTTTGCTCGCTATCTTCAAGCCCGGCTACCCCTAGCGCTGCCGCTCATGTTCACATTGTTAGCGCCCGCGCTGGTTTGGCTAGCGCGCCCACGTAAGATCGCGGTGAGTTGAAAGCATTTCCTTTTCGTCCCATCAGCAATAGTCGATGAGCGGGCTTCCGCTTTGGTGAAAACCGTCAACGCTAGCCTGATCGCAGCATGTTTGTGGAATCACCCAATCAAGTTCGACAAGCGGACTTCTCAGTACCGATAGCGTTATCGCTCAACTCGAGCTGCAATTGGTATGAGCCGGCAAGACGACGTGGAACTCCTCTTGGTACCTGAAGTACCTGCGGCGCAGCGGCGCTGCAGGTATGCGATCTGTTCAGGCTTTGAAATAGCTCGATGCCCATCACCCGCTCAAGATATCCGCAAAATCCACGTTGATTCGACTGCCCTTACTCACCGGCCATCCCTCGGTTTGTGCTCAAACAGGCGGGGACTCCTCACCCCTCTGTAGGAGCCAAGACTGCGTTAGCTAGTAGATACTGATTGCCCGGAATAAGCGGCAGGACTAAGATATTGCCTCCATTGGGCCCGCCTTAGCAGCAAATCCAGATCAAGGAGGCTCCCTTGAAGCTCAATTACGGACGGGGGCGTCCGTTTCTTCTGGCCGGAGTCCTGTTGTACGGAGCAGCTACCTCCCTTGCGCAAACGCCGGCAACACCAGCGAGCACTCCGGGTCAGGCTATTCCCGGAACCCTTGGAGTGAGCCCGTTCGCGGGAAGCACGCCGGCAAAGCTGGTTCCCGGAGTTCTGCCACTCTCGTTGCAAGAAGCGATCGACCGCGGATTGAAGCAAAATCTCGGATTGCTTCTCTCCGATGCGAATATAGGTTCAGCTCGAGGACAGCGGTGGGAACAGCTGAGCGGCCTTCTGCCGCACGTGGCGGTGAATCCTTACATAGCAGATTCGCAGATTAATCTTGCCGAACTCGGTTTTACGAGTATTGGAGGAACGAATCTTCCTGCGTCGGTTGGTCCTTTTTCCTATTTTGACGCCCGCCTAAATTTCAGCCAGTCTCTTTTTGATTCAAAGTTGATCAACAATACCCGTGCGGCTAGCCAGAACCTCAAGTCCGCCCAATACACTTACAAAGATGCTCGGGATCTCGTCGTGCTTGCGGTGGGCTACGTTTATTTGCAAGCTATAGCCGACGAGGCCCGCATCCAAACGGCAGAAGCCCAGGTGCAGACGGCGAAAGCCCTTTACGATCAAGCAACCAACCAGGTGAATGCGGGCACTTCGCCGGCGATCGACGGCCTGCGCGCCAAAGTGGAACTCCAGACCCGGCAACAGCAGTTGATTCAGGCAAAGAACAATTTCGCAATCCAAAAGCTGACCGTTGCGCGCGTGATCGGCCTGGCTCCCGGGCAGGAATTCGAATTCACCGACAAGTCGCCTTACCGCCCGTTCGAGGGCATCACGGTTGAGGAAGCTCTGCAACGCGCGTACGCTTCGCGCTCCGATTACCTCGCGGCCATGACCGACGTGCGCGCCGCGGAATTCTCCCGCAAAGCCGCCGTGGCCGGCTATTATCCGTCGCTCGCCTTTAACGCCGACTATGGCGCGGGAGGGGCGCATCCCTCCACGGCTACGCAAGTGTTCGACGTGCGCGGAACGCTGTCGATTCCCATCTTCCAAGGAAACAGCGTTCACGCCGACATTTTGCAAGCCGATGCCAGACTTCAACAGGTCCGAGAACGCCTGGACAATCTGCGGGCGCAAATCGATGCCGACATTCGCACCGCGCTACTGAATCTGCAGTCGTCGGCCGATCAGGTGAATGTGGCCCGCAGCAATATTGATTTGGCAGATGAGACACTCTTGCAGTCGCGTGACCGCTTCAGCGCGGGCGTGACCGATACCGTGGAAGTAGTCCAGTCGCAGCAAGCGGTGGCTAGCGCTCACGAGCAGTACATCTCAAGTCTCTACAGCTACAATTTTGCAAAAATTTCCCTGGCTCGCGCTCTGGGCATCGCGGAAGCGGGCGTAAAGGAGTACTTCAAAGGACACTGAACATGGCCGAAGAGAATCCACCTCGTCCGATCCCTGGGACAGACGAGGGATCCCCAGAGAGCCCGCAGCCTTTGACGGATAGGAAGTTTGCGCCTGGAATTTATGTCGCTCCGAGGGTCCGCAGAAGGATCCTAATTCTGGCGGTCGCCATCATTGTGTTGGTTGGCGGTTTGTTCTTATGGCGCTATCTGAGTAGCTATGAATCGACTGACGACGCGCAGGCGGATGTCCACCTCTATCCCGTCAGCGCGCGTATTTCCGGCTACGTGGTGCGGGTCAACGTAGACGACAATCAGTGGGTCCAGAAAGGCACGGTGCTGGTGGAGATTGACCCCAAAGACTACGAAGTTGCGGTCGCCCAGGCTCAAGCCAATCTGGCTAGCGCCGAAGCGACGGCTCAATCGCTGAATATCACCGTGCCGATTACCTCGGTAAGCACTTCAAGCCAGCTCAAGTTCACTGCCTCGGACATCGAAAATGCCAAGGCCGGTGTGACCGCGGCGGAGAGGCAATTGACCGCATCTCACGCCCAACTGGAACAGGCTGAGGCCAACGATGTGAAAGCGCAAGACGATCTCCGCCGCTACAAGCTGCTCGTCGACAAGAAGGAAGTGGCCGAGCAGATCTACGATCAGGCATTGGCCGCTGCCAAATCGAGCACCGCCGCTGTGGCGGCGGCCCGCGCCAATGAGTCCGCGGCCCAACAATTCGTGCAGCAAGCCCAGAGCCGTTTAGTGGAAGCGGAGGCCAACCACCAATCCGCGGAAACCGGGCCGCAGCAGGTATCGTCAACCAAGGCTCGCGTGCGCGCGGCCGTCGCCGATGTGGAGCAAAAGCGGGCTGCGCTGGAGCAAGCTCAGCTGAACCTCCAATACACAAAAATCGTCGCTCCGGTCACCGGTGAAGTGAATAAGACCGTGGTCGTCGGGCTGAACGTTCAGCCCGGGCAGCAACTCCTCACCGTGGTGCCTCTTGACGAAGTATGGGTGACTGCCAATTTCAAAGAGACCCAGCTGAGGCACATGCGAGTAGGACAGGCGGCGAAAATCCATGTGGACTCGACCGGCCGGACTTTAAAGGGTCACGTGGACAGCATCGCCGGCGCAACTGGCCCGCTCTTCAGTTTGCTTCCACCCGAGAATGCCACGGGCAACTACGTGAAAATTGTCCAAAGAGTTCCCGTGAAGATCGTTCTTGATCCGGGAGAAAACCGGGATCATCAGCTTCGGCCAGGCATGAACGTGGTGCCACACGTCTACCTCCAATGAGTTCCGCTGCACTGACAATCGAGCAGGGCGTTTGGCGACCCAAATACAATCCTTGGTTGATTGCTGTTGTCGTGGCCCTGGCCGCCTTTATGGAGGTTCTCGACACCAGCATCGCTAACGTGGCTCTGCCGTATATGGCGGGGAATCTCGGGGCGAGTAATGACCAGAGTACCTGGGTGTTGACTTCTTATCTGGTCTCGAATGCCATCATTCTCCCGATCAGCGGTTGGCTCGCCGGCGCATTAGGGCGGAAGCGTTTCTTCATGGCGTGTCTAAGCATCTTTACCGTGAGTTCGTTGCTTTGCGGGCTGGCGCCGAGCCTCGGTGTGCTTCTTCTCTTCCGCGTCCTGCAAGGCGCGGGCGGAGGTGGATTGCAGCCGATGGCTCAAGCAATTTTGGCGGACACTTTCCCTCCACAGCAAAGAGGATTGGCGTTTGCGTTGTACGGCATTACCGCCATCATGGCCCCCACTATCGGGCCAACGTTGGGCGGATGGATCACTTTCAACTATTCCTGGCGATGGATTTTCTTCATCAATCTCCCGGTCGGTATCGCCACATGGTTTCTGGTGAGGCGCTTTGTTGAAGATCCTCCTTATTTAGCGCGTCTCAAAGGGGCCGGCGTCAAGTTGGACTACATTGGCATCGCTCTTCTTACTCTGGGTATCGGGGCGTTACAGGTGCTGCTCGACAAGGGCCAGGAAGACGATTGGTTTGGGTCGCACTTCATCACCACTCTCGTCGTCGTCGCGACCGTTTGCCTGATCTCTCTGGTGATCTGGGAGTGGTTCCACAAGGCGCCGATTATCGACGTCCGCATGTTCAAAAGCTTTAATTTTGCCAGCGCGAACTTGATGATGTTCACTCTGGGAATCTTGTTGTTCAGCAGCTTGGTGCTGATGCCACAATTTCTCCAGACCCTCGTGGGCTACACATCCGAGCTGGCTGGTCTTGCGCTTTCCGCGGGAGGGCTTGTTTTGCTCTGTGAGATGCCCATTGTAGGTAAACTGACAACCAAGGTTCAGGCACGATACTTGATCGCCCTTGGTTGGTTGCTATTGTCCATAGCCATGTTCTATTCCACGAAGCGGATTGACCTGCAGATCAGTTTCAGTGCCGCTACCTGGTTGCGCATCAGCCAGGTTCTTGGTTTGGGATTTCTGTTCGTGCCGATCACTCTAGTGGCCTACATCGGAATTGCGCCGGAGAAGAACAACTCGGTCGCCGGAATCGTCAACTTCATGCGCAATATGGGAAGCAGCGTGGGAACCTCCCTGGTAACGACATTGATTGCGCGGCGCGCGCAATTCCATCAGGCGAGACTCGTGGGATATGCCAGACCTGACAATCCTAATTTCCAGAATTCGGCTAACGGCCTGGCCCAGTACCTGGCTCAATCAGGGTTGGGAGCGCATGAGGCGCGGCGTCAGGCTTATGCCAGGATCTACCAAGGCTTGCAGGCGCAGGCGTCGAGCCTGGCATACATCGATACCTTTATGGTTCTTGCCGTAGCAGCCGGAATCATGTTTTGCCTGGCTTTTCTCTTGAAGAAGAATGACCCCGGCGGTGGCGGAGTAACCATCGCGGAGTAATAATATCTGATGTTAAGCACTGGCCTACAAAGTCAGAAGCAAAATGATCAAAATCGTCACAATCGAACGGGAGTACGGAAGCGGCGGAGGCGAAATCGCTCAGCGGCTTGCCGAGCAGTTGGGCTGGAAACTTTGGGACCAGTTATTGACGGAAGAGATCGCTAAGCTGGCGGAATGCCCAAAGGCTGTCGTCGAGGTTCGGGAGGAGCGGAACGATCCTCTCTACTACCGGCTGTTCAAGTCTTTTTTGCGCGGAAGTTATGAAGGAAGCCTTAACGCTCACAAACTCAAGCTTGTGGATAGCGAAGGGATATTGAAGCTCACCCAGCGCGTCGTGCACAGTGCGGCGAGATCTGGAAACTCCGTTATCGTTGGCAGGGGAGCGCAGCATTTTCTCAGGAACCGCCCAGACACGTTACGTGTGTTTCTGTACGCTCCCAAAGAAGACAAAGTGCGGCGCCTGCTGGCTCGGGGCAAAGGTGAAAACGAAGCCGAACAGCTCGTAGATTCCGTCGACCGGGAGCGCGCCGACTTCATCCAGAAATATTTCCACGTCGAATGGCCCGACCGCGCCATTTACCACACCATGATCAATACCACGATCGGCGATGAGGCCGTTGTTCAAATGATTCTGGATTTTATGAAAACTCTCGACGCAAGAGTCACTGCCGGAGCGTAGAATAGCGATCGCTTTCCATATGCCGACTTTCCATTACCAATCGCGGTAAGCGGGCATCAGATCACTTCCGGTTGGCCGACAATCCTGGAGTCCGTAGGTGGCCAGCCTTCCCGAGGCCTGGGCGTGCGGATATGGAATAAACCTACGCCGCGGCGGTGGGCGTTACTGCAGCGCTGTCGGAAGCGTTTCCTGCGCCGTCTAGCGCGACATCAGGAATTCGACTTCCCGCTCAATCTCCGCAATCGCGATGGGAGCGAGGTTCGCTTTACCCAGTTGTAAGTTGAGTTGCGCCAACTGCCTTTGCTTGAACTGGTTCCACTCCGCGAGGCGGGACTTCGCCTGCGGGCTCGATTCTTTGTAAACCGCAATCGCTTGCGACGGCACGGCACGATCCCCGCTTTCGACTACTCGTAGAGCAGACACCAGAGCGGTGTAAGCATCCTGCAGTCCGGGGGCCTCTGCTGCCGCGTGTTCCTTATTGATGACAAGCTTGCCGATTGCGGATTGAGCACCCGTGAGCGCTGATACAACTAATGCATTTTGTGCGTCCGGTTTATCCTGTCCCAGCTTCTTTTGGATGTCCGCAAGCTGCTTCTGAACCGACTCTATTTCGGCCAGGGCGCGCCGCGCTTCCATGGTCTCGGCAAATATCTGTCGTCCCAGTTGCAACTGCTGCGCCAGCACTTCGGAATTAGCGGGCGAGCGCGGATCCATGACGACGGTGAGCGACTGGCTCTGAACTTCTCCATCGACTGTCAGTCGGACCTGGTAGATTCCTGGCACTGCCTTTGGCCCCTTCGGACGGTGGTAGTCGGCGTCTTCGTCCTCGGTCGGGCCTCCGGAACTGCCCCAGGTGAGGTCCCAGACAAAGCGGTGCATGCCGGGAGTTTTCTCGAGGACTTCCGGTTTGGCGAACCAGCGCTCGGCGACGGGAAGCGGCAGGTACTTCGTCGGGATCCGCTCTTCTACAGAATGACCTTCAGAAGAAAACCGTCGGGCGAGATTCTGTTGCGCATCGAGAACTTCCAGCTGGACATCATGCGCCTGAGATGGAAGGAAATAGTCAATCATCGCGCCGTTCGGCGGATTCCGTGCCGCGGGTTCTTCCGGAGGCAGAGGCGTGCCGGGAAACGAGTCGTTATCCACACGAAGTGCTGTAGCTGGATGGTACAGCCACGGCGTTCCCGTCTTATTTGCAGCCAACATCCGCGCCTGGCGAAGTGGGGTGATGTTGTCGAGAATCCAGAAAGAGCGCCCGTAGGTGGCAATGACAAGGTCATCGCCGTGGATCGTGAGATCACGAACTCCGGTCACGGGCAGATTCAATTGCAAAGACTGCCAGTGATCGCCATCGTCGAACGATGCGTAGACGCCGAATTCGGTTCCGGCGAAGAGGAGACCCTTGGTCTGAGGGTCTTCCCGCACAGCGCGCAAGAATGCGGGCGCGACAATGCCGTTCGTGATTAGTTGCCAGCTAGCCCCGTAGTCACGGGTGCGATATATATAAGGTGTCTGATCGTCGATGCGGCTGCGATTGACCGCTGCATAAGCAACTGCGGGATCGAAATGTGAAGCCTCGATCAGTGATATTTGGCTCCAGGCGGTCAATCCTGGCGGCGTGACATCTTTCCAGTTCTTTCCACCATCGCGAGTCACGTGAATCAATCCGGTGTCACTTCCCGCCCAGACCAAATCGCGATTGAGCGGCGATGGTGCGATCGTGAATACCACACCGTAACCCTCGCGCCTGGCGTTCTCAAGACTTGGAGGAACTTGAGGTGCCGAAGCCGGCATTTCCTCACGAGTCGATCCAGTGAGATCGGGGCTGATGGTCTGCCAGTGCAGGCCACCGTCGACAGTCGTCATCACATACTGCGTTCCGAGATAGAGTTTTGCCGGGTCAACCGGGGAACCAACCAACGCGGGCGTCCAGGGATCGCGATACTTGCGTTGATTGATCTCAACATCAAACGCCATGGCGGGCCATGGAGTAATGTCTTGGCTAAGGCAGGTGCTTCTGTTGAAGCGAGCCACGGAACCGTAAGTCCCGCTTACATAAATAACGTTGGGATCTTTCGGATCAACCACTAGATATCCGCTTTCGCTGCCACTGGGAAGAAACCAGTCCCGCGCCGTAATCTCACCGTGATCGGTGCGGCTTAGAACCGCCGCGCTGCCACTATCCTGCTGCGCACCGTAGACGGCATAGGGAAACTGGTTGTCGGTCGTCACATGGTAAAGCTGCGCCGTGGGCTGGTTATACCAACTGCTCCAGGTTTGGCCGCGGTTAAGGCTGATGGTGGTTCCCTGGTCTGTTCCGAGAACCATGCTTGCAGAGTTTTTCGGATCGATCCAAAGCTGGTGATAATCATCCCCACCAGGTGCTCCACGCAACACCGAGAGCGTCTTTCCTCCGTCCTCAGATCGATAAAGAGCAACATTCGGCATGTAGATCACGTCGGGGTTGTGTGGATCGATCGTGATGCGATTGAAATACCACGCCCGGCTGGTAAGAGGAGGAGCAGAGTTGGCGAGGACCCAAGTGTTGCCTCCATCATCAGAGCGATAAAGGCCAGATCTTCGGTCTTGGGCCAGAGTCTGGAACTCCGACTGGAGAACGATGAGCGCATACACGCGCTTGCCATCCGGCGCAACATCAACTCCTACGCGCCCCCAATCGCCTGGTGGCAACCCGTTTCCGTCGAGACGAGCCCACGTCTTGCCGGCATCCTGTGAGCGGTAAACGCCGCTACCGGGTCCATCGATCGGAGCATAGGCACTCCAGGGCGGACGCCGCACATGCCATGCGCCGGCAAACAAGAGTTGCGGGTCGGAGGAGCACATGGCCAGATCTGAAATGCCGATCTCGGGTCCCAAATCGAGAACCCGCGTCCAATGCTCTCCGCCATCGACGGATTTGTAGACTCCGCGCTGATCGTTCGCACCGAACGCGTGTCCTAGAGCACCCACGTAAATGACATTCGCGTTTTGCGGGTCAACTACGATGCGGCTGATCTGGCGCGCATCTTCCAGACCCATGTGATGCCACGTAGTTCCAGCGTCGCTGGATTTGTACACTCCGTTGCCAGACGAGAGATCCTCTCGAATGTCAGACTCGCCAGTTCCGGCATAAATCGTCTTAGGATCGGAGGGAGCCACAGCCAGTGCACCAATCGAGGCCACTGGCTGGCCGTCAAAAACCGGTTTCCAGACAACTCCGGCATCCGTCGTTTTCCAGATCCCGCCATTGACCGAGCCAAAATAAAAGGTTGTCGAGTCGCCTGGCACGCCGGCCGCCGCGACCGCGCGTCCGCCGCGGAAGGGCCCAATCAGGCGCCATTTGAGTCCGTTGATGAGTTCCGGCGGAACCGACTGGGCAGAGGCGGAAAGGGCGAACAACAGTGAAATCAGCGAAAGAAAAGCACACGTTACAACCCGACACGCTAGGCGCGATCTGAATTTCTGCAAGTGCTGGACCCCATTTCTTGAAACTCAAGTGAGTTGAACTATTATGCCCGAGTCTCTGACCGCGTATCTATCCCTTATCGGCACCCTGACAGCGATCTACAGCGGACTTTCACGCCGCTCTCTTGCGAAAGGCATCAAATAAACGGCCGAGACCTCGTTGTCAACCGTGGAATTGGGACGACATCGTATCAGGGCGCTTGACGGGCCAGGAAACAATGCCTCCGAATTGATCCTTATAACGCTAAACGACTGAAAGTGCCGGTCAACACAAGCCGACTTCCGGAGACTAATCACTGCAGCAAGACCTCCGACGCATGCGCATGCATGCAGGTCGTAAGACTTGCGTGTACATGCACCCAGGATCCGGCCGTCCTTCATGACGGCATTCTCGTAAATGCGATGAACGCCGCGCCGTAATCAAATTCTTCCCCCAAAAGAAGCGCTCGGGGGCGCCGGGGGCTTTTACTACTGGGTCTACTTCGATTCCTTAATGATCGCGTCCGCAGCGTTGCCGGCCACGACCCAGCTTGCCGACCCGTCCACGACGGCTTCATCCTCAAACCACAGGAATCCGAAGTCGTCGATGCACTCCGGAAAATCCGGCTTGATGATGATGTATCCCGGAATCACGGCACCCGGGATGTAAGCATTGTCGGCGCGATTGTTGCTGTACGTCAGCGTCTTCGAGACCGTACCGACTCCGGCTACATACGAAGTGCTGGATACCGGGTGCGTGCCGAGAATGTAGTTGACGGCGCGAAGTGTGTATTCCGGGCTCACGACATCCGGAAACGCCTTGTGCAGGAAATACATTCGGATGGCCATGTCCACCACGGCGCCCGATCCGCCCCAGGTCCCGAGGCTCGGGGGCACGCCGAACGGGGTGGCGTCCAACCGCTTGTCCAAACCCGCCATGTATGTCTTCACCGCTTCGCGCATTTGATCTTTCGCGCTCGCGTCCAGATAAGGCAATGCCCGGACTGCTTTCCAACCATGGAAATCCATCTGCTGCGTGGTGATCATCTGAGGGAACAATTCCTTCAGACGGGACTTGTATGGCTCGGCACCATTCGTGGCGATGGTCAATTCCAGAGTCGCAGCCCAGTCCAGTCCGACATCAAATCCGCCACCGCCGAAGCCGGCCGGCGCAGCTGTTTGTGCGCTAGTGGTGCCAGAGCTTGTTGGAGCGCCCGAGTTGCCCCCTGGGTTACGACCGCCTTGAGCGCCAGAGACCACACCCTGAGACGCAGCCAGCACACCACCTCCGGGGACACCTGCCGGAGCCTGTCCGTCTAAGCGGCCGCCAGCCGGATACTGCGTTGGGTGAGCCTTCGCGTCCTTCCATGCTCTGATCGCGGTCTCGAGGCAGTTTTTCGCTAATGCGTCGTCCCAGCCTTTCAGCGTATCCGCCGCTGCAGCCAGCGCCGCAATGGCATTCCACTGGAAATACGGGTTGTTAGTAGTGAAGATCCAGCGATCGTCCGGCTTGCCGGAGTAGTCGCCCTTCGCTTCGTTCGGGCCGAGCTTCGGGTCGTAAACGCGGCCGTCAGTTTTCGACGCTCCGTCGCCCAGGTGTGTGTACTGGCGCAGATCTGGCTCGTGAGTGCCGCGGATGGCGTGGCCGATGTTGTGAAACTGCGCCAGGATGAGCAGTGCGCCATGCTTGACTTGCTGCACCGTATCCGGCACGCCATCGGGACGGTGCATCTCAACATCACGGTCGGCTTCATCCACCGTAAGCTCGTCGTACGTGAGATTGAATTCGCGATACGCCAGAGCGAGGCTCTGAATCACGCTCAGCTGCGCAGGCTCCTCGAGGTCGAAGTCGCCGGCATCGTACCAGCCGCCCACGTTCATTCCCGGGATGTGATCGCCGCCTTTGTACTTCCCGTCCGTTGCCGCGACCTGGTTCCAGCCGTCGAATTGCTCCCCAACTACGGGCGCCATACGGCCATCATCCAGGTGCGAAGCGCCATGCCACACGCGGTAGCCTTCGCGAACGGAAACGTGATCCATCTGCTCCGCAAGGTGATGATCCAGGCTGTCCTGCCAGATGTTAGCGTAAGCATCCTTTGAGATGGGGAAGGGCGCCGTACGCTGGTCTCCATACTCGACAACATATAGGCCGGGGTCCTTCACGGGGGTGAAGTCGAATTTCGAATAGACGTAGCGCAGCCAAGGTGTTGAAGGCGTGATCGGGCCCTCGAACACCTGCTTGTAAGATCCGTCTTCCATCAGGCGCAGCACTCTAGCCGTCTTCGGGGCGTCGTACTTCGGGTCGAGTTCGAGCACCGCCACCTTTGAGAAGCCCGGCGCATAGCCGACCTGGCTGTGCGCGATCATCGGCGGCCGCGTCCAGTTCGGAATCACGTCCGGCCTGATGTGCCAGACGATGGCGCCAGTGGTCTTGCCCGAGGGGATCAGCGAACGCAACACGAACCAGCCGTTCTGCGCGCGGTCGCGTCCATCGAACAGCATGAGGTTGGCCGTATCCGATACTACATTCACTCGGGCCAGCAAGTCGTCGATCCCCAGGGTGATGCTCTTGCCCTCGGCGAACGGCAGCGGCTGAGTGTATCCCTTGGCCTTATCCCAGTCCTCCAGGTAGTACGCCTTTTTCGGTTCATCAGGCAGAGGCAAAACCTTCGTCATCGGATCGTTAGGCGTACGCGGGAAGATGCCGGCTTTGGTTCCGTCCACCAGGTAAGCCTTGCCCATGTAGATCGAGGGCAGGAACTCCAGGTTGAAGCCCGCCCGCCCGGCCAGTTTCTGCGGTAGCGGCTTGTCGAGATTGATGCTGACCTCCACGCCGCCTGGCTCCGCTGCCACTTCCAGTGTGTAACTGAAGTCGAACGTCGGGAAAGCGAGGTCGGCGGTGAGCCGGCTGTTCGCCTTGTCGGCATGGCGACCTTTCAGGGTTGCCACCAGGTCCCACTGCTCCGGCGTTGGCATCAGGCGCACGTCGCCGTTGGTGGCGATGCGCTGCCCGTGGAGAATCATCTCCATGGCCGTGTTCTTTTGGTCCACAAAGACGGGATGGTACGTGCTGTCGTAGAGAAAAACGCTGAAACCTTGAGCATCGAGATAATTCTTGTCGGTCACCTTCATGGCAAAATCGGCGCCGGAGCGACCTGGGGCCGAGATCAGGGCCAAGAGGAGACAAACTCTGGTTCGCATGAACATAGATTGGGATTGATACTGCTCCTTTGCCCCAACATGATATGACATGCACACCGTCTGGGCGACGTTTGTTCCCCAGGCGCGGGGATTTCTGAGCGGGGTAGCTAAACGATGAGCGGCCCAGCAATCGAAGCTCGTGAGATTGGACTCGGCGACAGCGTAGGTCCATCGTTCTCGTAGGGCGCGGCTCCAGATCCTGCGAAAGCTAACGCGTAGCCGACTTCCGATTACTATTCGGGGATCTCGTTTTGATTATTTCTGTGTTGCTTGGGATTCATCAGGAAGTTCCGCGTTGCCTTTCGGCGGCCTCTTTCGTTATGGTGGAGAAGAGCGCGCATATCGTTTTGTGCTACCATCACTCTTGCGTTAGGGACGCATCCGGTCCGCGGAAAGGGTAGAAGCCCACCCGACTTACAGTTGAGCTTTGTGAACCTTCTTTCAGCCCAATGTGCGGACAACGGGCACGAAATGAAAGGAGGTCCTTGTGACCGATTCCACAGAACCTCGATCCCTTCCGGACCGACCCAATCTCCGACATCTGAAGGACCAAGCCAAGAGTTTGTTGAAAACGGGAAGTGCGAAATCACTGACCGAGGCACATTTCCAGATCGCGCGTCTCTACGGATTTGCGAGTTGGCCCAAGCTCAAGGCACACGTCGATTTGCTCGAGGAGAGCGGGCAGCTCAAGCAAGCCATCGACACCAACGACCTCGACACAGTCAAAATTCTCATGACCCGCAACGCTGCGTTGCACCGCTCTCCGCTTGGTTATGCCAAGAACGGGCCACTAACTTGGGTCGCGGAATGCCGGATACCGTGGGGACCGCCCAGTCCGGCGAGGCTGGCAATGGCGGAGTGGATGATCGATCATGGGTCCGACGTCCACCAGGGTGGCGATGGACCGCTGATGCGGGCAACGCTAGGAGATCGCATTGCGATGATGGAGCTTCTCGTTTCCCGCGGCGCCGATGTGAACGCTTTGTGGAACGGACACTACCCCATCCTATTCAGCGCTTGCGAGGTTGTTGATCCTGCCTCTCTGAAATGGCTCTTGGAACATGGTGCAGACCCAAACTGCCCGAAGCTCGGCCAACGGACGACGGCGATCGACTATCTGATCGGAACATACTTACGCTCGCCGGACTTGCGCGAGTGCCTTGAACTTCTAGTCAGAGCTGGGGGCACCACGAAGTACAACGTGCCGTGCTTTCTAGATCTACTGAGGGGCCGACTTGACCGAGTGGCCGAGCAATTGGACACGGCGCCGGATCTCGTGCATCGGCGATTTCAGGAACTCGACTGCGGCAGTACAGCAACTCGTCGTCTGCTCCTGCAAGGAGCGACGCTGCTGCATGTTGCTGCCGAGTTCGGAGATGCGGAAGCAGCCAAGCTTCTTCTCGATCGTGGAGCCGATGTAAATGCGCGTGCAACGATGGATGGGCCTGGTGTCGGCGGGCAGACTCCAATTTTCCACGCCGCATCGCAAAATGGGGATTGGGGTCTCGCGGTAACACAACTGCTGCTCGAACGCGGGGCAGATCTTTCGGTTCGGGTGAAACTTCCGGGTCATTACGAACGGCTTGACGAAGTGGTGGAATGCACTCCGCTGGGATACGCGCTTCGGTTCCCTGGCTCCGAAACCAAGACGGTTGCGCTGCTGCGCCAGCGAGATGCAGCGGAATGATTCTTTAGCCTGGCGATTTTCGCGCCGCTTGCGGGAAGTCTCACGGGAAAAGCTTCACTCCAAAACGCGCGTGATAGGCGATCTTTGCTCTCTTGTAGTGAGGGCACCGACAACTGCGAAGATGACCAACAAAAGCATGAAGCGTGTTGAAATCGATCTCTGCCAGAAGGCCGCCTCTCCGTTGAACGAAGCAGCCGAGATGGGCGGCGGCTCGAATGTATCGAACGGCGCTGGCCAAAGCATATCCTTCGCGTTCGAGGTCATCTGCGAACGCGTCTATGTGTGGTCCACTGATTCCACTCCGCAAGCGTCTTAGCGTCTTGGGCGCAGAGAAATATTTTTCTAGCATGGGCTCTCCTTGTTGAACATCGGCCATGAATGGCCGCATCAACGTAGCAAAGCCACTTAGTTATGGTGAGTCGCCACCCACCCAACCCTGTTCGAAAAGACCGCCCTGCGCAGATTCCCGCGCTCCGCTCCCCATTAGAAAAAACTCCCCATAAGGCACGTAATGGAGAGCTCTCCATTACGTGCCGAAATCGGCACTGCCCGAAGTGTCAGGCAGGAGCTCGCGACCGCTGGCTCGAGAAGCGTCAAAAGGAGCTGCTCCCGACGCGCTACGTTCATGTGGTCTTCACGCTTCCTCGTCATTTGACCCCGTTGGTCTTGCAGAACAAGAAGGTGCTCTACGATCTCCTGTTTCGCACCAGTGCGGAAACCCTTCGGGAAGTCGCGCGCGATCCCCAGCATCTCGGTACGGAAATCGGCTTCTTCAGCGTGCTGCACAGCTGGACTCAAAAACTCGAATTTCACTCGCATGTACACTGCGTGGTGCCGACCGGTGGGCTGTCCGCCGATGGCACACGCTGGATCAAACCACGCTACGACTCCTTTCTTCCCGTCCAAGTGCTTGGCGCTGCCTTTCGCGGCAAGTTCCGCGAAGCGCTCAAGCGCGCCTTTCATGACGGCAAGCTCAACTTTCATGGAGACTTGAAGCTCCTCGCTCAGCCGAAAATCTTTTCTGCGTGGCTCAGACCACTGTTCCGAAAGGACTGGGTGGTCTACGCGAAACGTCCGTTCGGAGGCCCACAGCATGTGCTCCGTTATCTGGGCCGGTACACTCATCGCGTGGCCATCTCCAACCATCGACTGGTCTCGTTTGCGGATGGGAAGGTCACGTTTCGTTGGCGCGATTCCGCTCACAACAACGAACACAAGTTGATGACCCTATCTCTCGATGAGTTCTTGCGCCGTTTCCTGTTGCACCTGCTCCCGGAAGGTTTCGTGGTCCGGAATTTCGGCTTCCTAGCCAACCGCAAACGTGCCACCACCTTACCACTTTGCTTCCAACTGCTTGGTGCAGCACCGCAAACTGAGCAAGAGGCCTCCACCGCGGATCCGAGCGATCTTTGGTCTTGCCCCAAGTGTGGTGGGCCGATGATGGTCGTCGAAAGACTCACCGCTTCTGAAATCCAACTTCGTTCTCCACCGCTGGTGACGGCTGCGGCATGAAGCGACTCTCTCCAATTCGAAACTGTTTTTCCACGCGCTCTGTACCTCTGTCCCTTCCCTCGGAACGGACGTACTTCTCTAGCTCTTCGACCACGCTACTCACGATCCCTTTTCGCATTCGGCCAACTTCCGGCCTCATACCGTCACGTGCCGCGCTTTACAGCACAGCCTCGGCACAGCTCGACGCCGCTCCTTCCCGCGATTGAATTTGCATAGGGCCCGCGTCCGCCGCAAATCGCGGGCGGCTTCCTTCAAGTCGTTGTATCGAAAGCGCGCGAACACACCGTGCTCGTGCAGGCGCATTGCCCTTTCGCGCTTCCGATACAACCCTAAGACTCATCGTTACTGATTGTGACTCAGAGAGTACATTGGCGAGCATGCACTCACCGAGATCCGCCGATTCAGATTGCCAAGACGAAACAGCGCGATGGGTCAGGGCCTGGAGCTCGCGGCCGTCTCGGAGGCCCGCGCCAGTGCTTGCGTGTCGACATACTCACGGATGTTCGTCACTTTGCCATTTCGAATGGTAATGGCGAAGACCCAATGGTCCTCGAACGTCCTATTCGTGGCTTTGATTCTCCCCCTAGCGAAGCCGACGACCAGAACCCGGTCTCCCTGCGCTATGAACTCGGGGGGTTCTGGGTACGAAGTTTCCACCGTTTCGTTAGCCTTCTGAAGTAAGTTATTCAATCCAGCATGCCTGCGGTGCGTGCCGGCCAGCGGCCAGTCCTCGCCCGGAATGATCCACTCAATATCTTCGGCAGACAACGCCAGCAGATCTTGCTTGTCGCGGCGGCCGAGTGCCGCAAGAAAATTCTTCACAATCTGGAGATTCTTTTCGGTGCTCATCGAAATCTCTCCTTTTCCCTTACATCAAGTGTGTCCGATCTAATCCGACGTTTCGGAACCATCCTTCTCGGGCCAAATCCCGCGGTCGTAGATTGATTACTGCTGCTTCTTGAACAAATCCTGGAAGATGAGTAGGCCCCAAACGCGGCCGCGTGCATGCACCAGCGCGCCGCCCTCGTTGAACTTTCCCAGCTTTACGGGTGCGAACCCGAGTTGTTTGGCCAAATCCGCCACGGGAGCGATCGCGTCTTCGTCGTCGCTCGACAGAAAGACAACCCGGTGGCCGCCCTCGACGATCGGATCGGTAGCCAAGATGGCTGCACCCAGGTGATTGAAACCCTTCACCAACTTGGCGCCGGTGAAAGACTTTGCAACGAATGCGGAGGACGGGAGACCGTCCAGTTCCTCAGGTGGGACTGGAAACGAGTTCATCGCGTCGATTATCGTCTTGCCTTTCCAGTTCGGCAGGGTCTTCGCAACCTCGCGGTGCTCCCCGAACGGGATTGCCAAGACGATCGTGTCGGCCTTGAGCGCCTCTTGCAGTGATTTGGCGGTGACTGTTGGTCCAATCGCCCGAGCCTGCGGTGCCAACTCCTCGGGTGACCGGCGACTCGCGACGGTCACGTCGATGTTTTTACGGGCGAAGGCGTGGGCGAGGGCCTGGCCTATCTTTCCGAATCCTACAATCGCGTAGCTCATAATGTGTCTCCGATCTCGTGTTAGGACTAAAGTTTGAGAAGCGCCGTCCCAGGACTGGCGGCGCCGAGGTCAGACCTGCGCCATGCCTCCATCGACGGCAAGCTCCACGCCGGTAATGTAAGAACTTTCATCGGAGGCGAAGAACACCACGACAGCCGCAATTTCTTCAGGCTTACCTCTCCGACCGAGTGGAACCTTCGAGACGAACTGCTCGGCAGCTTGCTGGGCTTGTTCAGGAGTGAGGCCCGCTTTCTCAAGTGCCGGAGTTTCGATTGGTCCGGGGCTTAGCGCATTCACGCGGATTTTGCGGTCTTTTAGCTCCATGGCCCAGCCACGGGCGAAACTACGCACAGCCGCCTTGCTCGCGGCATAAACAGCAAACATCGGCAATCCCATTACGTTCGAGACCGAAGTGTTCAGGATGATCGAACCTCCATCTTTGAAGAGGGGAATGGCCTTCTGCACTGTGAAGAATGTTCCCTTCGCATTTAAATCGAAGGTTTTGCCGAAATGAGCTTCGGTAGCCGTTCCAATTGGAGCGACTTCACCCCAGCCCGCGTTTGCGAAGAGGACGTCGATGTGACCGTGCTTCTCTTTCACGACGGCATAGAGCCGGTCCAGATCTTCCAAGCGCGACACGTCGCCCGCGACCGTCGTAACCTTTCCCTTGATGGAGGCTGCGGCCTCCTTCAGCTCTTTCTCTCGCCGCCCAGTGATCACTACGTGGGCGCCTTCTTCCACGAAGCGCTTGGCTGTGGCTAAGCCAATCCCGCTGCTTCCGCCTGTGACTACTGCAACTTTTCCTTCAAGCTTTCCCATAGTCACTCCCTTTCCTACTCGTGTAAAAATGCGTACAGTGGGTTGGATTCCTTTGGCGGTGGACGGGAACTGCCCGGGAGTCCACAAGTTTTGTCCATTCGTCCAAAAGGGGAAGCTAAGTTGGACCCGATAACAGACATCTTCAGAACGATGCACGTAACCGCTTTCGGTCTGCACAGGCTCGAAGCCACAGCCCCGTGGGGCATAAAACAGGAAAACCAGACCGAAGAAAAAGTCACGCCTTCCGACAAAAAGATTTCACCCACAGATTTGGCGCACTTCGCCATGCTTTCGCGCGGCAACTGCTGGCTGAGTGTGGAAGGGATTGCGGAGCCGATTCCCCTCACCGGTGGTGATTGCTTTTTACTGGCTAAGGGGACTTCGATTGTTTTGCGTGACAGCCTGCGAACACGTCCGAGGTGGAGCTTCCGCGAGATCGGGGCTAAGGCCAACGGCAATGTCGCTCTTTGTGGCGGCGGTGGCGCACCGACGACAATCGTCTGTGGGTCTCTGAGTTTTGATCGCGCCAGCCTGAAGCCGATCACTCAGTTATTGCCGAGCTTCATTTTGATGAAGGCCGATCAAACACGCACGCTTGCTCTTCACACCACAGTGCAGGCGCTCGCGTCAGAGATGGAAGAACAGGCGCCGGGATCTGAAGTCGTCGCGAGTCGGCTGGCCGAGGTTCTGTTTATCCAGGTACTCCGGGCGCATATCGCGTCGGGACCGAAACGCAATAAAGGATGGCTTCGTGCGATTTTCGATCCTCAAATGGGCACTGCCCTGAGTGCCATTCACGACAGAGTGAACGCACCCTGGACCGTCGAATCCCTGGCCGAAGCAGCGGGCATGTCTCGCTCCGCGTTCGCAGCACGTTTCAAAGAGCTACTCGGACAAACGCCGCTGGAATATGTAACTGGGTGGCGGATGCAGAAGGCGATGCGGTTACTCGAACAGCGTGACAAAAAGCTCATAGACGTTGCTCGGTCGGTCGGTTACGAGTCCGACGCTGCGTTCAGTAAGGCGTTCAAGCGAG
>CAVTYP010000011.1:0-192871 GCA_963738985.1 Candidatus Acidiferrales bacterium | reverse complement strand
TTACCAGGACTTGGAGAAGGATTCACCTTGCAATAAAGCTTGGCATATCAGCTCGGAAGTAGTGCAATGTTGTGGAATGCAGAGCGGAAACTCTCAAGCGAGGCCAAGAATCGTAATTGCTTTTTTAGCTTTATGCACATACTTTTGTTCAATATCGGCAACGTCACAAACATCCCAATTTAAATTCGTGGAAAAGCTTGGACCGTACCCGATAGGTCTAAAGATCATCTCTCAGTACGACCGCTCGCGCTCTTACCCTTCTGCTTCGAAGGATTCGTCAAGGCCCTCCGCGGGCGATGGCAGCCGTCCTCTACAAACTCTGCTGTGGTACCCGTCGTTGAGAAACACTAGCAAACCGATGACGGTTGGCGACTATGTGCAACTGGCGGACACCGAGACCAATTTCAACGCGCCAGATGCGAAAAAGAATCGGTGGCGTTCGCTGTTGAAGACGTCTTTCGATATTCCGCTGTCGGCGGTGCGGGAGGCGACGCCGGCAAAAGGGCATTATCCCGTTCTTATCTATGCTCCCAGCGATTCTTCCGTTTCATGGGAAAACGCCGATTTGTGCGAGTATCTTGCCAGTCATGGTTACGTCGTTCTTGCAAGCCCGTCCATGGGGGTGTCGACGCGCGATATGACGAATGATCTGGACGGGATCAATGCACAGGCTGGCGACATATCTTTTCTCATTGCGTATGCCAAGTCGCTTCCCGATGCGGATTTATCTGAAATAGCAGTGGTGAGTTGGAGCTGGGGGGGAATCTCAAGCCTATTTGCGTCAGCAAGAGACTCCCGCATTGACGCTCTGGTAGAGCTGGACGGCAGCATACGCTATTACCCCGGCCTCGTGAAAAAAGCCGAGGACGTTCATCCCGAGCGTATGACTATTCCGCTGCTTTGCTTTACGCGAAATGTGAGCCTTGAAGATCTGGAAAACGACGGGGTTCCAACCGCGGACAAAGATGGTCCAAACGTCCTCAACGCCTGGGTACATGGTGATCTTCACATCGCGAATATGCTCGGCATGGCGCATCCTGAATTCAGTTCGATGTTCCAACGCAGGGAGAACGCGCAGCGCTTTGCGGATAATCAGGTGGCGGACTACGGGCGTGAGGACGCCAACACGAGTTATGTTTGGGTCGCGCGCTATACTCTGAACTTTCTGGACACCTACCTGAAGCACGACGTTTCTGCGAAGGCCTTTCTGAGAAAGTCGCCCGCCGAGAATCGAGTCCCAAAGCACTTTATGGACCTCAAGTTCAGGCCTGCGCAAAGTCCGATCTGATTCGAACAGCAGGTAGCCTGTCTCATCGTCGTGATTTAGGAGCCAAGTCCCGGCAGCCGAAATCGGAAAGGTACGTATTAGGCCCCTTCGTTATGAAACGAGTCTCGTTGTGATACATCTAAGAACGCGGAACAAACGAACAAACCGTACTCCCTGGAGGAGGAGATAAGCATGTCCAACAGCATATCGACGTTGCTGACCCGAAATCTTAGCGATGTCTTCGGCGAGAATGACGCCGCACGTCGGCGGGCGGCCATCGACGAACTCTACACCGAAGATTGCGTATTCTTCGAGCCGAAGGGCGTCTACCATGGCCGCGACGAGATTGACCGCGTGGCGGGTGCGATCAAGGCTACTCACCCTGACTTTCAATATCAGCCAATTGCCGCGCCGGAAGAATTAGGCAACAGCGGGCGGGTTCCATGGATATCGGGCCGCCCTGGAGAGCCACCAGCTTACGCCGGGACGGATTTCATCATTGCCCGTGATGGCCAGATTGCGGCCATTTATCTCTTTTTTGACAAGTTTTTCGACAAGCGGGAACGCGACTTCGCTCTCGCGGAGCCAAAGTAGGACCGACGCATCGCAGTCGTTGTCGTCGGCAAGGGCCTGATTAACAGCGTACCCGTCGGGGGCTTGACTAACTTTCAGTAAGCGTCTCGAAAGTACTTGAACTCCGGTGATGATGTTTCCGGTTTCTTCCCGCTTGCTGCCATCGATAAACACACCAAGCAATCAATAGCGCCGATAACCCTGAAACCAATGGCACGGGAGGCCAGTTATAGGGGATAACCATTTGCTTGATTGCGGCGAGCACGAAGATAGTCAACGCAATCCTGTCGATAAATGTTGTCGGCGCTGGGTGATTTCCGGCGAATCTCCAAGTAAGCGCAATGATGAATATACACACGAACAGTATTTCTCCTGCCTGCGTCCGAGTGAGCCTGTAATACGGAATCGAAGAAGATGGGTTCGTTCCAATTAGAAGTACCGCGAGACTCTTGAACAACGCGGGGACGCAGAAAAATGGAATCCCGATGGATGCCCATCGGTTGGCTGTAAGGAATAGAATGACGGTGGAGAGACAAACCATGCTCCAAGAAACAAAAGCCCCATAGTTACCGTAAGCGGGAGCGCCTGCGGGTAAAGTGGAAATTCCTCCGAACACCAACGTTAAGACAAGAAATCCAGCAACCAGTCCGAAGCCTAATCGCATTCCGCTTACAACTTTCTCTCTGGTGGTGCGGTTGTCATGCCGCCATCCGTATGGGTTGAAGGGAGACGTCGGCGCGGGCTGTAATAAACGACGAAAGAATGGAAGCATCGGCGTCGAAGATAACACCTAGCCAGAGTTGTGGGCAAGAAAGGCAGTCGAACTCTGCCTTGTCCCTGGTAAACAGCAAAACCGTCCACTTGAAGTCATGGTACGGCACTTGTACGGTTTCGCCAATCAGGCGCTTGAAATCTATTGCACCCATACAACGAAACTCAACTCTGTGTCTTCAAAGTGCCCAGTAATCCTCCAGCAACCAAGGGAAGGAAGGTTGATACCGTTTACAATGAATGGGTGGTCCGCGTCGCCCGTCCATCCATTGCTAGCTTCGGATTGAATTGGCGGTGCAGGAGAATCCAGACGTTTCCCAGTTACCTTCAGATTTGGTCGCGGGTCACGCCGAGCGTTATAACCTTCATGCCACCAAAACAGCTTTTGCCTAAAGGTACCGTCAGGCCATTGCGGTAATTCCTCCCAAGTTCCATCCCGACTCAAGCCTATCCAGAGTTTGTTCGTGCCAATCCAAAATCCGCCAGGACCTGTCTCGTTGGGATAGGGCGACGGCGGTACGAACGGATGGGTCGGAGGTTTCGTAATGGGGCACGATTCGGGCACCTTGTCTTTGGCTGGGCCCGGCAGTGACCGAGATGCGGAGACCAGAGCTGCTCCGGTTGACTGAGGGATTTGCATGGCTGCGAAACAGATTGGCGCCAACAGAACAAGAGCGAGCATTGAACTTCTCATAGCTCATCCCTCCGGGGTGACATGAAGTTAGGACGCATGAGAGCTGCGGAATGTTAACAACGGCACCAACGCTAGTTAAAACGTGGCAGGTCCCGATAAAACAGCGTTCGCGGAAACTTGAAATCTGTCGGGGCTCCTAACCGGTCAAATCGACATGAACGCCACAATCGGGACGTAGCTCCTCGGTGTGGTCCGCAGAGTGTACCTTCCTTCAATGTGAATTAAGGTGTCGCCGCTTTGGATGTTTGCGCTTTTGAGGCCTGCACCTTCGAGGCAGCATCTATGGACTCTTTGAATTGCTTGAAAAGCGGAACGTCCGGAGTGTCGAGTCCGTCCTTCTGGTGATGCATCCAGATTGGTCCTGTCAGCGACCCATCTGGGTTGAAGAGATAGACGAAGAAGAGGTCGTCCCGTCCCGCCACCTCAGGACCAGCACCCACCTTGTCGCCTTCCTTTGCTTTAGGTTGGTTCGAGCCCAGTTCATCGTGGGCGCCACTCTCACCGGGACCACTACCGACATTCCCGGCGACGCCACCGTTGATACTGACAATCCGACCTTTGCGAACCACGACGAGAATTTCGGCTTCGCGCCGTTTGACAGTAATCAAATATCGGTTCCAGTCATGAAAAGCGTTTTGCACATTCAAAATAGCATTCCTGTCTTCAGGAAGAAGGTGGGGATTAAAAAAGTCTCCGTCCCAGGCTTCTACGTATACATAACGGCAATTCAGGAGAATTGCAGTGGGCACCTGCTCCTTCTTATTTGACGGGGTTTGGGCGGAAGCAACTGAGGTGATGAGAACGCCGATGGCGAGCCAGGCTAAACGCATGAAGGCACCTCCGAGTAATCGTCACTTACAAGGATTCTATCCCCCGTCAAAGGGTTGCGTGAAGGGGTCCAGCTCCTGAGAAACAGCGTACCCGTCATTATGGATTCAAATTTCCGAGTACGCTACGCAGGCGCTTGAACGCAAGGGATGTGGGAATCGGCCTTGGTACACTTTCTGTCACTCAGCGGTTTGGGATGCACAATCCGCACCGCGCCATTGGATTGTTGCATAATGCTCGTCATTGGAGCTGCCGTTCCGATATATCGAAATGTTTTCCCAGTTGCTACCCGTTCCAACACAGTCGTCACTCGGTAGGCAGCGAATGTTCAGAAAATCACCGCTGATGCCGCGGCCCCGCTCGTTCTCCGGGACAAGTTCATTTATGATTTCGGTCAACAGCTTTGAATCAATTACTTTTGTCTGGTTGGCAGATTTGATTGGAGTCGTCGGTTTCTGCGGACTGATGAAAAGCTCGCAAACTTGCCCTTTCTTGCCGTAGCTGGCCGAGAGCCACGATTGCGTCAACTTGCGCTGGCCGGCGCTCTCCTCACGGCGGGTGCGTGGACTCTGGGCTGCGGAAGCAAATCCCTGCCGGAAGCGGGACCTGGGCGGAGCGCGCACGAAGACACCTGACAAACCGGCAGCCAAGGAAGTGATGACACCAGAGCAGACGTTCGACGTCCTGTCGATCCTGAACACCGAAGAAGAACGGCCGTATTGGCAAATGACTTTGTTCTTCGCTTCGACCGGTTTTCGGGGAGTGGAGGGCTTCGGCGTCAAATGGTCTGATATCGATTACGACAAAGGCCAGATCGCACTCAATCGTGGATTCAGCAAGGGAGCGGAAACCAAGGGGAAGGTTCGTAAGCAGATGAAGCCTTCGGCCATGACCCCTCTGCTCGGGGAACTCCTGAAAGAGTGGCGGCAAGAATCGCCGTACAACCGAGACACGGATTGGGTGTTTGCGTCGCCGAAATCGCGGGGGCTAGTTCCTTACTCAGCAAGCACCGCGGCAGCGAAGCATCTCAAACCGGCGGCGATCAAAGCGGGTGTGATTCCTGCAGACTACAAAGGGAAGTTCGGTTGGCACAACTTGCGTCACAGCCTGGGAACTTACTACGGGACGACATGCGGCATGAGCTTGAAAGAGGTCATGGAAGCGTTGCGTCACAACAAGACGGAAACCGCAGCGATCTACGTGCATGCAGGACAAGGCAATCTGCGTAGCGCGCAGTCGAGCTATCTCGAAGCCGTGCATGCGGAATCGTTTAAGGGTAAGGAACCCGGTGAACTGCCAGTCGGGAAGCCAGTCGTGATAAAACGGTGTTTGGCTGTAACTCTCTGAAAAGAATGGCGGGGACGACGAGACTCGAACTCGCGACCTCTGCCGTGACAGGGCAGCGTTCTAACCAACTGAACTACGTCCCCAACCGTGGAAGGAACAACTTAGCGAAAGTCCTGCAAACAAGGCGTTTGCAAGTCTCTGATGCAGCGCGCTTTCTCTTGGGCGCTTCAAACGGTAGCAGCTGTCCCTGCAAACCGGCCACAAAAGCTCGCACGCTCCTGCAAGATTTATACTAGCACAGACGCTGCAAGACGCGAAACAGAGCCGACAAATTGGGTGACGTAAGTTTGTGTGTGTAAAAGGGAGAGGGTGTAGGGTTTGTTGTGCGACCAACAAATCTCCGGTAAGGAGCCTACACCCATGAGAGTGAACAATAACACAGCGCGATTTGCGGGGTTTGTGCAAGATTTGCAAGAGAGCTTTTGGGGTGATTTCCAGGGGCGGACCAGGGAAGTGTTAAAGAAGCTTTTGGAGAGTGATGCGGAACAGCGCATGGCGGAGCATTTGGGGCTGAAGTGGCATGAACGGAGCGAGCCGGAGCAGCGCGTGGACTATCGCAACGGTTTCTACGAGCGCGACTACGTTACCTCTTTGGGGGTGATTCGTTTGCGCATTCCACGCATTCGGCAGCGCTCTTTTTTGCCGCAATGGATTGCACCGCTGGAACGACGCGCCCCGGAGGTAGCGGAGTTGATCCGCCAAGCGTTTCTGCGTGGCATTTCTACGCGCCAGGCAGGACGCGTGGTCGCCACGCTGACCGGCGAAGCGGTAAGCGCACAAACGGTCTCGAAGCTGACGCGGGTATTGGATCGCGCGGTGCAAGCGTTTCACCAGCGTGGCCTGCCGGACGACTGCGCGTATCTGGTGCTCGACGGCGTGTGGCTGAAAGTGCGACGGCCCTTTGGACCGCAGCGGGTGCTACTGCTGGTGGCTTACGGCATTCACCACAACGGGCAGCGAGAACTGCTGGCTTTCACGCGGGCCAAGAGTGAAAGCCAAGCGGGATGGGAAGGGTTGCTGAATGATCTGTTCCAACGCGGGCTACGCGGCCGGCAGTTGCAGTTGGTGATCACCGACGGCTGCACGGGGCTGGCCCGGGCTTTGGAAACGGTCTATCCGCGGGTGCGGCATCAGCGCTGCTGGGTGCATAAGATGCGGAACATCCTGGAAAAAGTAAAACGCCGCGACGAAAAACAGGTCAAGACCGAAGCGCAGAAGATGTACTTGGCGGCGAACCTGAGCAGCGCGAAACGCGCTTTCGAGCGCTTCCGCTTCCATTGGAGATCGCGTTATCCGGCCATGGTCCGTCAACTGGAACGCGACCTGCCGGAACTGTTGCAGGTGTTTGCCTTCCCGCGCCACTTGTGGCGCAAACTGCGCTCCACCAATGTCATCGAACGATGCTTCGTGGAAGTCCGTCGCCGCACGCGACCCATGGTCGTGTTCACCAATGTGGCCAGCGTCGACCACATCATCTATGCGATTTTCAGTCGCTTCAATGAGGACTGGAAGAACCACACCCTCGAACTATTTACACAAGCAGCTTGACGTCACCGACAAATTCCACACAAAAGAAGCTGGAAATCCGAGCAATGATACGGGACTGCGCAAACAAGTGCCTTACGGCTGGCCCGGAGTTCGGACGCGACGCGGGAGATTCGGGGTTAATTTCGGGGCGACAAACTCCTGGAAAATATTGGCGACCGCGGTTTCGCCCAGCCTGATGAGCGCGTTCGAGAACACCAAGCCGACTCCGTTGCGATCCTGCGCTGGATAGTAAAGATTGGAGATTCCGCCGGCGGCAAGATTTCCAAGGATGCTGGAATAATTCGCCTGCCATTCCCCATTGTCGCCCTTGCAGATCACAGAGTTTGCCAGGGCATAGAAGATCCGCGATCGCTTGCTGCCCGTCCCCTTATAGAAATAACGCGGATCTTGTTTCAGCAGTGAAGGCAGAGCGGCGCTTCCAATGAACGTGCCTACAAAAACGTCAGCGTAGGATGCTCCGAAGCGTTTGGCATAACCCTCCGCGCCTTGTCCATACGCACCCCAACGATCTGCCGCCTGGTCTATTCCAGCCACGAATCCTACGGCCGCGAACGTCACCGGGTCGCTGGCGGTCTTCCAAGCGAGTTGGAACTTACGTTTCGAGGAAAGCGGAGCAGCGTTGGGAACGTAACTGACGTAGAAATTCGGAATGAAGCCGAGGACACGCTGCTTCTCCTGGTCTTTCATCTGCACTTCGGCGATTTCGTCGGGGGTAAGTCCGACGTGCACTTCGGTGACCTGCGTGGCGATGGCTAACATGATGATCGGAGTGACGTAGGCTTCGCCGGGGCTCAGGCTCCCTGAGAAGCCTTGCGAAGCCAATCCCGGAGAAGTGATCGTGAGTTCGAAAGGGCCAGGAGCAACATTATTGAGGGAGAATTGTCCAGCGGCGTCTGACAAGGTCTTAGTGTTCGAGGGTTGGCCCGGTTGCGTAAGCTTCACCAAGGCGCCGGAAATATAGGCTCCAGTTTGATCAACGATTTTTCCGCTGATGGTTCCGGATTGTTGCTGATCGGTTTGCTGCGCAGGGCTGGACGCTGCCGCGTTCTGTGGGGCAGGCGCTGTGTCTTTCGTCGGATGGACTGCAGGAGCCTGCTGAGGCCAGCACGGAAGGGTGCAGAGCAGGGCACACAGGCCGAGCCAAAGCAACCTTCCGCTAAAAATAGCCCAATTCTTCCTCGTAGAATCCGCGCGCATCACTAGCCTTACATCCTTTTTGATATCCCACGAATTAAATTGGATGCTCTCGACAGACGCCAGCATCTCGACAGCTATTCAAAACTTCCCGTTACGCCTTGGAATCCGTGGCTTGCCTGTTTAAGCAGCCACTTCATTACACGTGCAGCGTCGTAGCAGTACGCCACGTTGTAGCCCAGGGTAGAAAAGCAGTGGGGTTCGCAACCTTGCTTCATTTCGGCGAGTTGTTTCAGATCGAACTTTTGATTCTCGACTGCGCCCCAATCATACTTGGCATTGTACATCGGGAAGCACGGAGCGAGGGTGCCGTCGGTGCGGATGATGAGCCAGTTTTGACCGGCGCGGCAACCCCAGTGTTCGCCTACACCGCGCATGAAGCCCTTCATGTTTTGCAAGCGAGGAATGGAATCGACCATTTTGTAGCCCTGGCGTTGCTTGTCAATCAGCCAGTCGAGCAAATCATCGACCATGGGGAAATCTTGCGGGCGGATGTAGGTGTCGTTTTCGTGGAGGTGCTTGAAATGGGATTGCTCCATCATGGGAGCCTCATTGATGTGGAACGTGAGAGAGATTCCGCTGTCGTGGGCGATTTCGACAAGCTGTTTGACGTCGTCGATGTTCGTGCGGCAGATATTGGTGTTGAAGAAAACGGTGTAGCCGTAGCGATATTGGCGCTTCACCAGATAGTCGAAATACGAGCGCACGTGTTCGAGAGCTTTAGGAAGGCCAGGCTTTTCTTTGATGGCATCGACGGCGAAATTAATAGTGGCGATTCCCGCATCGGTGAGGTGATCAATTACTTCAGGGCGGAGCAAGCGGGCGTTGGTCGCAAGGTAAACCCAGAAGTCTTTTTTCGCGGCATAGTAGACGACTTTGTGGACAAAATCGGGACGCAGAAGAGGCTCGCCGCCGGTGGGAGCAAGCACGCGGCAGGGCGTGGATTCGAGCCAGTCGATGGCGCGGCGCGCCGTGTCTTCGGTCATGCCCTTGATCCGATTGTCGTAGGACCAGCAGTAGTGACAATCGAGATTGCACTTCCACTCGGTAAAGAGGTAGGCAATGATGGGCTGGAAGTCTCCAGGGAGGACACGCGACTTTAGATACGGAACCATCCATCCGCGCATGGTCTGGAGAATGCGCGAGACGGGCCAGTGGCGTTTGCCAGTGCGCAGAACTTGATCGTGCGCGGCGATATCATCGGCATCGAGTTCGTGCAAGAGTTCAGGGTGCTGCGGAAAAACTGGAGAAGGCAAAGTTTTTTGGTCTTTAGAGGGAACCGGCGAACGTTCCTCTGGTGGCTCCTGCAGCAACTTATGTAACGGCACATCAAGGCGGAAAGGATAAGACGGAATCGTGGGGAGCGACTGCTGCAAATCGGACATGAATCTCTCCTTGAGCGCAAAAGAGTGTGACGCGGATGTCAGGCTCGACGGCTTCGCCGTTCAAGGTTTCTTACGAAACTGCGGACGTACGGCCATGGTCCGTGCCTCTTCACGGAGCGAACGGATACCGTCGGGCAACTACATGCCCTGAAACATAGAATCAGATTCATAAATTTGACAAAGGGATACACATTAAGTGACAAAAAAAGTGCGGCCTGCGGCGGGAACGGGAGACAAAAATGCCTGCGCGGGCTGTGTCCTTCCGGTCCGGAATGGCATCTATCGGCAGGATGGGAAGGCGATTCGCGGTTGTGGAACAACGCGGTTCAATCTCATAAATTCAATGGAGAGTTTGAGTTCCGGGCGGGTGGGGATTCCGCGTAAGAAAGCTCTAACGGGGACGGCTAGTACGGCACGACGAGTAAAAATGCTGGTGTATGCTCTTTTCGGTACGGGTGATCGGGGAGCGTTACAAGGAGTTCGCGACTATTGAAATGGGATGCGATCGGCGGCTGGGTAAAGGCAACACTGCCCGCACTCGGCGGCGTGGGAATCTTCCTGTCAGCTTTCCTGGATTCTTCTTTTCTTCCGCTTCCGCTGGTGACGGATTTTATCGTTATTGAACTGTCCAGCCGGACTCCGGTGCGCATGCCCTACTACGCGTTCATGGCTGCGTTGGGATCGCTGGCAGGTTGTATTTGGATCTATGTGCTGGCTCGAAAAGGCGGCCAAGCTTACTATCGGAAAAAACAGGGACACGCGCCCGGCCGAATTCGAAAGCTGGTTGAGGATTATCCATTCACATCTGTTTTGCTTCCGGCGGTAGCTCCGTTTCCGGTGCCGTTCAAACCATTTGTAATCGCGCAAGGCGTGTTTCAAGTACCGTTTCTGCCGTTTTTGGTGGGCACGTTTGTCGGGCGCGGAACATTGTTTTTTATTGAGGGCCTCTTAGGAGTGCGTTATGGCGCCGCGGCCAAGGAATTCGTGTTGCACCAAAAGTGGATGTCGTTGGGCATTCTGCTCGGACTAGCGGCGGTCTTTCTTATCGTTCACATGCGGCCGTTTGGCCACAGAAGCCAACCATCACAAATGGACTAAAGTTCCGCCACGCGCCGCTCCAGTTCACGAGCGATCTGATTTGGATCTTGGTCAGGCGAAAAGCGCACCGGTGTGCCAATGATTACCTGAACGTGGCCGGGACGGGCGAGGATGTGATGTTCCTTTTTCAAATCAAAGAGTCCGGTGAGGCGCATGGGAATTACCGGGATGTTGAGCTGTTTCGCCAGGAGGCCAATTCCTGAGCGAAAGTGAGCCATGTGCCCGTCGTCGGTTGTGCGGCCTTCGGGAAAAACGAGAACATTCCAGCCACGATCCGCCAGGTCGCCAGCAAACGTAAAGCTTTTGAGGAATCCGGATTCTTGCGGCAGTGGGAAAACATTGAAGAGGCTGCAGGCAAGAAAATATCGGAGGCGCTCAAGGAAGCGCTGAAAGAGGTTTAGGTTGGGCGAGGGACGCCGCATTCTTGCAAGCCTCTCACCGCCCATGGCCGTGGCCAGGCGGTTTCGCAATCTGGCCGGCAGCGCGGGCAGGATCCAGGCGATGTCGAGATAGGTGACGTGATTGGAGATAACGAGGACGGGACCATTTAGCCCGCGGAGATTCTCAGCGCCGCGAATGCGTGGGGCGGCAAGAAGATAAGTGGCAGGCCAAGCGAGCAGGTAGTAAACGGCAATCCTAATAGCGGTGGTGAGCCAATTTTGCGGCCAGGTGGGAAAGACATGATCCACTAGAGGAGGTGCGCCGTCGGCGATCAGTTTTTGCAACTGCTCGACGGTGGCAACGTCCGCGAAACGAGATTCATTCAAGTCCACTTGGTAGCGCTCTTCAAGAACGCTCATAAGCTCAACGCGATCAAGTGAAGAAAGCTGCAAATCGGCTTCAAGGCTGGTGTTTTTAACGTTCGGTTGAACGGGACGGCCGGTCATTCGGGCGATCAGTTCCGATAAGGAGTAACTGTTCGCTCCGCTATCCGGCGCGGTATTGCCTGCATTCTTGACGGCTTCGCGAATCAGCGGAAGGATTGGCTTCTGGGTTGGCGTGCGGGGAAAATCCGGTTCCGGCCAAAGAAACCAGTGGCGGATTTTCTGGTAGTCAGCCAGCGCTTGATTGGCGCGCTCGACAGCGGCAGCGGGATCCGCAGCAGGCCCATTCATCAAGAGCACGGAGTAGGGCTCGGCATTTCCATCGCGATCGAGGCCGATGACCACGCAATCCTTCACGTCTGGTTGGGTGCGCAAAGCTTTTTCCAAATCCTCAGGATAGACGTTCATTCCTGCCGGCGTGACGATGACATTTTTCCTGCGGCCCTTGAAATACAGGCGTCCATTCTGGTCCTTCTCTGCTACATCCCCTGTTCGGAACCAGCCATCCGGGTCAGCTACCGGTTGAATCTGGCCGCGCTGCTGATAGGCGTGAGCGAGGTTTTCACCGCGCACCAGAATTTCGCCGTCATCGGCGACGCAGACTTCCATGCCGGGAAACACTTTGCCAATCGATCCCCTGGCGGAGCGAAATGGGTGATTCAAGCTGATGAGTGACGTCGTTTCGGTCATACCGTATCCCTGAATCACGGCGTAGCCCAAACGGTTCCAGAACGTTTCGACCCGCTCTGGAAGAGCAGCGCCACCAGAAATGAAGGCCCAGAATTTCCAGCCGAGACGAGAGTGGATGCTGCGGAATCGCCACCAGCGCCAAAGAAAATGCTCCTTCTGCGCCTGTGCGAAGGCAGTGCGAAACCCCTCTAGCTTTCCATGACGCTCCTGCTGACGCTCGACCTCCCGTTGAAGCGATTCAATAAATCGAGGAACGGCGACCAGGACAGAGACGCGCTCTCGCCGAATCGTATCCATTAAATCCGAAGGTTTCAGCGAATCGATGAAAACGACAGTGCCTGCCAGCATCGGCGGGATGAATACCCCAAGTATTTGGCCAAAGACATGGCTAAGCGGAAGCAAGTTCAAAAAACGCAGCGGGTGAACCAACTTCTCGTAGCGAAGATATTTCTGGATTTCCTTTTCGAGAGGCTCGATGTTGGCCAGGACATTCCCGTGGGAAATGATGACGCCTCGAGGCTCCGCGGTAGTGCCGGAGGTGAAAATGATCTCCAAGGTGTCTTGACGAGACAGGGGCGGCGGCGGGTAGGGGGAAGAGTCGTGTCGGACAGTGACGGTAGGAAGCGACTCCAAAGAAATGGAAGGAACGGTCGCGCAGTCCTGGTGAGGGCTTGCGCGAAAAATGAGCCTGGCGTTCACGTCGCGAGCGACGCGGCATGCGAAGTCCATCGGGGAAGCGTGGTCGATTGGCACGATGACAACGCCGCGAAGCATGCAGCCGAGAAATGCGATGATCCATTCCGCGGAATTTTCGCCCCACAAAAGAACGGCGTCGCCCTTTGCTATCCCGCGGGCCTCTAGCTCGCGGGCTAGGCGATTTGCTTCTGCGGCAATGCGGCCATAGGTCCAAGTCTCCATGCGATAGCCGCGCCGCTGGCGGACGGCAATCTCGTCGCCATGTGCCGCGTAGTTTTTGGCGAAGGTAGATAGTGACTCCAAGGCCATGACGGACATCCTATCCTCAGGAAGAGCAGGAACTTGAGATTGAGCTAACTCAGAAACTCTACCTCGTTTTGATAGGCTATGGTTGCCGTGGGATACAAGGAAAAAGTTGTGGTGATTGGGGCCGGAATTTCGGGCCTGGCTTGCGCCTATCGCCTGAAACAATTGGGCTTGCGCTGCGTGGTTCTGGAAGCCAGCGAGCGCGCCGGTGGTTTGATTGCGACCGTCCGGCGAAACGGCTTTTTGTTTGAGACTGGACCTCAATGCCCGCGATTTCCGGCGCCGGTGTGGCGGCTGGTACAGGAATTAAATCTGGAGAGCGAATTTGTCACCGGAGACCCAAAGGCAAAGCGCTACATATTCAGCGGCGGCCGGTTGCATGCAGCGCCGTTCTCGCCAACAGGACTACTTGCGACTCGTCTGGTTGGCGTCAGGTCCAAGTACCGAATCCTGACCGAAGTGTTCCGGCGTTCACGGCCGCCGGCCCGTGAGGAGAGTCTCTCTGAATTTGTCGAGCGGAAATTTGGCGCGGACGTTTTAGACAATTTGGTGGACCCCATCATTTCCACCGTATTCCTGGGCGATTCCAACAAAATGGGCATGGAAAGCGCCTTTCCGGCCTTGGTGCGGTGGGAGCGGGATCAAGGGAGCTTGGTGCGGGGCGCCATTGGTGCGCGTAAATCGAAGCGCAACGCGCGGACGTCAGATGGTCTGGCAACAGACTCGCGTAACAATGGCGCGACTCTTCATGTGACTCAGGCGCTGCCGTCCCTTGGCTCCTTCAGAACGGGGATGGGAAGACTGCCGGAAAGGCTTGCAGACGAATTAAAAACAGAGATTAGGTACCGAACGCCGATCGCATCAGTCGCACCTTTTCGAGGCGACAACGGAAACACGCAGGCAGGATGGGAAATCCGCTTACCAAACGGCGAAGAAATCACGGCCAATCATTTAATTCTGGCAGTGCCGGCTTATGTTGCCGCAGAACTGCTGAAGATCAGCGTTCCGCAACTCGCTGCTGAACTGAAGGCTATTGAGTACGCGCCAATCTGTGTGGTGTCCTCCGCCTACAACCGCTGCCAAGTGGCAAACAAACTGGATGGATTCGGATTCATGGTTCCGCGAACGGAGGGGCTAAAGACAATTTGTACCTTCTGGAATTCCTCTCTGTTTGGAGAGCGCGCGCCAGAAGGCCGAGTGTTGATGACCAGCTTTGCAGGAAGGGAATTGAGCGATACGTTCGAAATGATTTTCGAGGAAGACTGTGCGCAGCTGGTAGAAGCGGAAAATGCAAGAATTCTTGGAATCACGGGCAGGGCATTGGACCGCCAAGTCTGGAAAGATGCACGGGCGCTGCCGCAATACAACGTGGGGCATAAGCAGCGAGTGGCTGAGATTTCAAGGCTATTGTCGACACAACCGAACCTGCATCTTGCGGGTAACTTTTTGAGAGGCAGGTCGATCGGAGAATGCGTGGAGGTCGCGTATGGTGTGGCAGAAAACTTAAATAGCCAACTAGTGGGCCGAGACATCTAAGGGCCTGAAGGATTCTGGGAGGAGGAGGAAAGTTGCTGGCGGTGCTGGCGTGGTGCCTGGGTATTGCGTCGGTGGGCGCGTTGCTGGGGATGGTTTACCAGACGCTGGGAACTCGCCGGGATGGCAAGGTGTATCCGCCGCCCGGAACGCTGGTCGATTTAGGAAGTCATCGACTACACGTTCTAGAATCCGGGTGCGGGAGTCCTACGATTGTGATGGAAGCGGGACTGATGTCGACGGTATTGAGCTGGAATGATCTGCAGCGCGAGCTGGCGGGCTCGTATCGCGTGGTGAGCTATGACCGGGCTGGATTGGGTTGGAGTGATTTGGGTCCGATGCCACGAACGGCGGAGCGCATCGTCGATGAGCTTCACGCAATGTTAAAGCGAGCGGCAATACCTGGGCCCTACGTGCTTGTCGGGCACTCCTTCGGAGGATTGACGATGCCCCTTTTCGCAGCACGCTTTCCGCAGGAAACAGCGGGAATGGTGCTGGTAGATCCGGTAGTGCCTGCCGAATGGAATCCACCTTCAGAACACGACCGGAAGCTTACGCGAATTGGAGCGAAGGTGTGCAGACGGGCGGCATTCCTGTCGCGCATTGGAATTATTCGTTTCGTGGCTTTCCTGTTGACCAGTCGACTGAAGAAGCCGGCAAGTTATCTTGTTCGCCTGATTAGCCGCGGCACGCCCGCCAACTCTGGGTCCGTTTCAAGCCCCTGGTTTTCGGCGCTACCCGCCAACGAACGGGCGATGGCGGCGGTCTTCTGGATTCAACGGAAGTTCGCGCTTACGATTGCCAGCCAACTGGAAAATCTGCCCGTAAGTGCGGCGCGGGTCGCTGAACTCGATAATTTTTGCGATAAGCCGGTGGTGATTCTGTCAGCTGGTGATGCGCCTGAGCACCGGCGTAAAGAGCATGAGGCGATGGCGAGGCGTTTGCCACTGGGGCAACATGTCGTGGCAAGAAAGAGCAACCATTGGATTATGCAAGAGGAACCGGAACTGGTACTCGGCGCGATCGAGAATGTGGTGAGGCATTCGCAGAGCGCTCGGGCGACATCAGTCGTGAATGCGCGGGAACAGGCAGCGGCCGACAGTGTAGCAATGCAGAGGATTGGCAAGGTGGGTTCATGAGTCAACGACAACTACAAACCTTCGGATTCGTCGCATTGGCCTTGTTGCTGAATGCTTGGATGATGGCGCCAGTCGCGGTGTGCCAGAGCTTCATCAGTGAAAAGGCCACCGGAGAAACTTCCGCGAATGCTCCAGCCGCTGATGGGCTTACGGGAGACGAAATCATCGCGCGAATGATAGAGCGCAATCGAGTGCGAAACGAACATTTGCGGAGCTATTCAGCGATTCGCAAGTATGAAATCCGGAATCCGGACGGCCGAGTGTCAGCGGAGACGGTTGTGCGCGTGGATTATCAGGCCCCGGGCACGAAGACATTTCAAAAGGTTTCTGAAGAAGGATCCTGGGTAGTGCGGCGTTTGGTGTTTGACCGTTTATTGCAGAGTGAAGAGGAAACTTCGACGGGCGAGGAACGGCGCGATTCCGCCATTTCAGACAAGAACTACACCTTCGGGATAATCGGAGAAGAGAATCTGGCGGGCCGCCGCTGCTTCATTGTTGAAGCCAGACCGAAGCGAACGGATAAGTACCTGTTCGAAGGGAAATTGTGGATCGACGAGCAGGATTTTGGGATCGCAAAAATTTCGGGGCATCCCGCGGCAAAGCTTTCATTTTGGATTAGCCGAGCGGAATTTGTGCGTCAGTTTCAGAGGATTGATGGATTTTGGCTGCCTTTTCGGGATGAGACGATGGTCGACATCAGGGTTCATGGCAGAAGGGAATTCCGCATCGAGCATGAGCAATACGTTATCAATGCGACCAACGATGTCAGGCCCCAGCAACAGGAGTAGGAAGACAAGCTAAAACCGGACCAGCGGTATTAGCTTGTCCCGCCCGCGATTGATGGTTGCCGAGTGTCTTGCGTAATGAGCTTCGTCTAAACTGCAGACGGCGCGGCTAGAGGTGCTGGTAATTCGAGTTTTGGGTGGCAACGTTTAGTTGCTTGCTGACTCCGTCGATCACCATGCTGGAAACATGGTTCGGGCCATTCGGCATCTTGCTGAACTGAACGGTGAGGTTCATAGCGTCTTTGGGATCGTCCATGTAGGAAGCAACCTGAACCTGCAGGAGTCCCTTCTGGGCTTTATCGAAGATCAGGGTCATGGAATCTCCCTGTTTTAAGTAGTTCTTGATAACCAGCTTCACGGCGTTGGGATTCTCCGGAACCGAACCCATCGTGACGTTTCCTTGTTGGTAGGCCTGCTGCAGCATGTCCTTGTCTGGAGGAATGTACTGCTGGGCCAGCGCTTTCATCTGGTCCGCGTAATCGGCGTATTCTTCCTTTTTCTTCTCGACGACGCGCTTCTTCAGACGGCCGCCGCTTTCCTGGGGTTGAGCCGGAGCATCGAGCGAAGTCTTTTGCGGCTTGCCGTCTGGGCCTGTGCGCACCTGGAAGTGCTCCTGTTTCTTCTGTTCACCTTTCAAGCTGATGGTGACCTGCTCCACCCAGGTGTATTGCGCAAGGGCCTGCTTGTTCTGTGCCATCGCCTGCTTGATTTCCGCGAGACGTTGCTGCAGTTCCGGGTTCTGTGCCTTCACGGGAAAATTGAAGGCCACAGCAAGCAGGAGAACGAATGCGACCAATAGCGCGCTTGTTACGATACGACTGTTCCTCATGTATGTCCTTTCGTCGAGTTCCGCGAATTTCGCCGGCACTATTGCTTGGGCGGGAAATTCTTCAACAACTTCTTCATGGCGTTGTCTAGATTCTTTTGCTTCTTGTCCTGGTTTGCGCCCGGGTCGAGTGTCTTGCTGGCGCGGCCAGTCCAGACGAGTTGTTTGGTAGCGGGGTCGTACATGTCGAGCACCAATGTGCCGGTGGCGATTGTCGATTGCTGAGCAGAGGCCATGCCACCACCCCAGCGGAAGCCACCCGTACCGTAGGCATTCCACTGCTTTTCTGTGCTGATGGAGGCCTGATACCCAATCAGGAGATCAGCCTTGTCACCGTCGGTCTTGGTGAGGCCCTTTGCCGCCAGTTGGCTGTCAACGGACTGCTTGATCTGTGCGTCGACGATCTGATTTGGATAGGTTGCCCCCTCGATCGTGACCCACTTGTAGGTGTGGTATTTCGAGAAATCCACACCAGGCATGGAGTTGGTCGATACATCCTGGGCGGGCGCCAGCGCGCACGCTGCGAGAAGCAAGGTGAGCGCGATTCCGAGTTTTGTAACCGTACTGCGAATTTCCTGCCGCATTGTTTGTCTCCTTATCGAAGTTGAGCTTTGAGGATTTGGTGCGTGTCCCTAGGTGCTACTTTCCCGGGTCCGAGACACAACGAAAACCCAGGTGATTCGTTCCGGTCGTAATTTCACCTTTGCCGCGCGTGCCTACCATGTAGCGCGAGCAGTACTGATCGGTGCAAAGAAAAGAACCGCCGCGATGGACCTTCTTTTTTTCATTGGGTTCGGCAGGGTCGAATGGGGAGTCGGGCCCCTTGGGATTGCGTGCCACTCCGCCAGCCTGGGCGAGTTGGTTGTAGTAGTCAGGACGATACCAATCGGTGGTCCACTGCCAGACGTTCCCAGCCATATCGTAGAGCCCATATCCATTGGGCGCGAACTGAGTTACGGGCGAGAGGCCGACAAATCCGTCCGTGCCGGTATCTTTGTCGGGGAAATGCCCCTGATAGGTGTTCGCCATCCACTTTCCGTTTGGCTTGAACTTTTCACCCCAAACAAATGGCTTGCCGGCCAAACCGCCGCGAGCGGCAAATTCCCACTCGGCTTCGGTAGGAAGACGTTTGTGAGCCCATTTCGCATAGGCTTCGGCATCTGGGAAAGCCACTTGGACGACAGGATAGTTTTCTTTTCCCTTTATGGAACTCTTGGGACCCGTGGGGTGCCGCCAGTTCGCGCCCTTGACGTAACTCCACCATTGAAAGTGATTGTCGAGACTGACTGCATGAGCCGGAGGAGAAAATACCACGCTGCCGGCGTATAAATTTTCCGGCGGAGCGCCGGGGTAGTCCTCGGGAGAAGGCGCTTTTTCAGCAATGGTCACATAGCCCGTAGCTTTGACGAACTCGGCAAACTGCGCGTTGGTGACATCCGTTTTATCCATAAAGAAGCCGTCCACATAGACCCTGTGGATCGGCCGGGAATCCGTGGTGGCCTTCATACCCACCATATCCATCCCCGGAGGATCCTGCGCGCCCATGGAGAATTCCCCGCCGGGAATCCACACCATGCCTTTGGGGGCGTGGGACGGTGGTGGCTGAGTGTTGGGGACAGTCGGGCCAAACGCAACGCCGGAACCGGCGGGCGAGCCAGCCCCGTGGATGAGCGGCGAGAAATAGTGAATTGCAGTCAGGCAAAGGGCCAGTGCGGCGAACACTTGTGCGCAAGCTCGAACACGACGACCGCACTTCATCCAGACCCCTCCCCATCCCCGCTTAAGCAGGGGCGAGAATACGCCATGCGGCAGCCGGGAGAGAATTGTCAAAACTAACAGTCGGGAGCCAAGGGGTGTTTGGGAGGGTTTCGTCGGGGTAAGGAGGGGCCCGGGAGAATTGTGACGTACGTCACAGGCTTGCTCCGGGGACGGCTTATAAATTGTGCTAGAGTATAGCTGCATGGCTGAGACCTCGGCCAGAGGATGGCGTCAACTCTAAGACCGCCCACGGAGTTACGCAACCCGCAGTTCACCTCTGAGGTCAGAAATTATTGATGCGAATGTCGTTGGTGTCCGCTTTCTACCCATACGCGGAGTCATTCTCAGGAAGTTCCTGAGACAAACCCTATGACCGTTCAGTCGTTGAAGGTGCACAGGCACGACAAGGTACCAGGCTACCTTTGGTCCCAAGCGTCCAGATGGACTGCCGCTCTTGCTGACAGGTTGCGACTATTGTCAGGTCCCGAAACGAAGGGATTTGCTTTCTGGCCGGCCACCCTATTCGCAATCGTTTTACTCAAAGCGGGCCTCTCACTGGCGCTAAAGCCAGACTCTTTCCTGGTTACATATCTGGGTGTGCCATATTTCCTGCTGCTGCTGTTGGCCATGGGTTTTGCCGTCCGTAATGCAATCGGGAACACACTGGGGGGCCGGAAGTTCTGGGTGCTACTGGCAATCGGTTACGGGCTGTGGGTACTCGACCAATGGATTTTCTTGTACTACGAGATTGGCCGGCACAGTGAGGTGCCCGACAATTCGATTGCAGATGCGGTGCTGTTTTTGCATGTGGTACTGTTGATGTGTGCGATCGCGACGTTTCCCCATCGCAACGAATCCGGCCGCAAGCTCTACCCGGCGGTTCTGAACTCCATTCTGCTCGTGATTTTCTGGGGTTTTCTGTACGTCTACGCCGTCTTTCCGCACCAGTTGTATCCGAACGCAACCAGTTACGCGTTGGGATTCGATGTTCTGTACACGCTGGAGAATTGGACGCTAATTTTGGCGGTGGGATTCTTGAGCGTCCGCGCCCGGCTGCCCTGGAAGTCCGTCTATCTTCATTTGTTAGGTGCGTCGACACTGTACGCGTTGAGTTCGGTGGCGGCCAATCTTGCGATCGACACAGGAGGGTATGTCAGCGGGAAGTTGTATGGCGTGGGACTGACCGCCGCGGTTTGCTGGTTTATATGGGTACCGCTGCGGGCCAGGCAGCTAGAGGGAAGCGAACGGAGAGAGACGCAAACCGATAGCAGTCGGAGCTCCAAGGCTTCGGCGTGGGCGATGGTTGTGGTTGTGCTGATCTCGATTCCCATTGTGTGGGAGTTGCTGAGAGAAGATGGTTCGAATGGTATGCGTAAGTTTCGCATCCTGGTGGCAATCGCCGCGATTGTTTGCCTGGCTAGTGCCGCGATCATCAAGGAATACCTGGGAAAGAGCGAATTGGCTGCGCGCCTGAGTTCCGCGAACGGACGGCTTCACCTGGCAATGGAATTCGGCAAAGCGGTGGGATGGGAATGGGACATTAAGAAGCAGAGGCTTTCCTGGTTTGGTGACCTGAAAACGAATTTTGGAATTGATTCCGCGACACATGTGGCGAGCGCGGACGCGTTTTTTGACCGGTACATACACGCGGAGGATCGAGAGCGGGTTTCGGAAGCCGTGGGCGGGGCCAAGAGAACTCATGGGCTGTACGAGGGGGAGTTCCGCGTGGTTTGTCCGGACGGAACGACGCGGTGTGTGACGGCAAAGGGCGAATTTCAGTATTCCGCGAAGGGCGAGCCCGAGCGAATGCTGGGGATGGCAGTGGACATCACAGAGCAAAAACAACTGCAGACGGAGCTGCGGGAGAGCCAGGAGCGAATCATTTCGATTGTGGCGTCGGCGATGGACGCAATTGTCACCGTCGACGATGAGCACCGGATCGTGCTGTTCAACGGCGCCGCCGAAAGGATGTTCGGTTGCCCGAAAGAGAGCGCGATTGGCGATCCGATTGAACGTTTCATTCCACTGCGATTCCGCGAACAGCACAACGCGAACATCCACCACTTTGGGGAAATCGGCAGCAACAGCCGAACCATGGCCAGGATGGGCGCGTTGTGGGCAATGAGGACGAATGGCGAGGAATTCCCAATTGAGGCCTCCATTTCGCAGAGCAACATTTCCGGAAAATTATCGTTTACGGTGATCATTCGCGACGTCACGGAACAAAAGCGCACGGAGCAAGTTCTGCGAAAGAGCGAGGAACGGTTCCGGCTATTCATGAGCCATAGTCCCGCGGTGGCGTGGATGAAAGATAAGCAGGGCCGTTATATCTACATGAACGAGACGTATCTGACGCATTTCGGTGTGCGGCTGGAAGACCGGTGGGGCAAGACGGACTTCGACGTCTATCCGCGCGCGATTGCCGAACAGTTTCGAGAGAACGATGAGACAGCCCTCGCTCTCGGCCACCCGATAGAAGTGACGGAAGACTCGATATCTCCCGACGGAGAACCTTGCACCTGGATAGCGTACAAGTTCCCGTTCGAAGACACCTCGGGCGAGATCTTTGTGGGGGGAATTGGGATCGATATCACCGAGCGAAAAAAGGCCCGGGAAGCCCTGCAGGCGCTGACTGGCCGGCTGATCGATGCTCAAGAGGAAGAACGAGCGCGCATCTCGCGGGAGCTGCACGACGATTTCAGCCAGCGACTGGCACTGCTGGGCATCGGGCTGGGACAACTGTGGAAGAAACTGCCGGCTGGAGCAATGGAGGAGCGGGAAAGCGTGCTGCAGATGCTGAAGGGAACTAAGGAGTTGTCGTCAGACCTGCATAGTCTGTCGCATGAGCTGCACTCCAGTAGACTGGAACATGTGGGGCTGGTATCGGCGCTGCATGGGATTTGCCGGGAAATGAGTGACAAGTACAAGATTGAAATTCGTTTCAGCGATTCCGATCTTCCCCCGGACTTGCCGAAAGATGTAGGGCTGTGTCTGTTTCGGGTAACGCAAGAGGCTCTTGGGAACGTTGTGAAACACAGTAAAGCCGAAAGCGCACAGGTCGCGGTCGGAGCGGATGAGGAGTGTATCAGGCTGCGTGTTTCGGACGCTGGCAAAGGTTTTGACCCTGCCCATCAGAACGCGCACGCTGGAATTGGACTGCTCGGAATGAGGGAGAGGCTCCGGCTTGTCGGGGGTACGCTGGTAGTTAAGTCGGAACCCGGAAGGGGGACAGAAATTTTTGCGGAAGTGCCGCTGCCCGCCTTCGAAAAAGAAGACCAAGCGAGAATAAAGACTGTGGGGCTAGAGTCTTGAGACGCCCACGCATACTGCTGGCCGACGACCACCAAATGTTGGTGGATGCGCTGAAGAAGGTTGTGGAACCGAAGTGCGAGGTTGTGGGCACGGCAAGCGACGGACGAGCGTTGCTGGAAGCCGCGGCCCGATTGCGACCCGAAGTGGTGGTGCTGGATATTGCCATGCCACTGCTAAACGGTCTGGATGCCGCCAGGCATCTGAAACGGACTATGCCCAAGGTTAAGCTAGTCTTCATGACGATGAATGAAGAGCCTGACTTGGTGGGGGAGGCTTTTCGGGCGGGAGCTTCGGCGTTTTTGTTGAAACAGGGAGCGGCGTTTGAGCTAACGGAGGCGATTGAACAAGTCTTGAAGGGCGGATCTTACGTAACGCCCAGTGCCGCAGAGGGGCAGGCAAAGATCTCCTTACGGGACCCCAAAGCCCAGGAACGTGTTGCCGAACCCACACCGAGGCAGCGCGAAGTGATTCAATTGTTAGCAGAAGGGCATTCGATGAAAGAGGTAGCCTCCACGCTAAAAATCACAAAGCGCACGGTCGCGGCTCACAAGTACGCGGTAATGGAGCTTTTGCAGTTGAAGACCAACGCCGATTTGGTGCAGTACGCCATTAAGCACAGGATTATCAGTATCTAATCCCGCAAAGCATTTTCCTTGCAAAGTTGGTAGTTCTACCAATAGTCAACCAAGAGAATTAGGAGCACCTTGATTGCAGAATTTGGCCGCGAGCCTATGAATTCTGCTCCCGGCAGCAGATTCGTCTGCAGGATAAAGTGGCGGCGAATCTGGTAATTGCGAGTGGAAATGGCGAAAAGCTCAGAGGCGGGCTGATGACGGGCAAGCGTGTGCTAGTGGCGGACGATCTCACTCCGGTGCTGAGTGCCGTCGCTAAAATACTGGGAAAATCATTCGATGTCGTTGGCATGGTGAACAACGGGAAAACGGCTTTGGATTCTACCCTGGCGTTGAAACCCGACTTGGTGATCCTGGACATTTCGATGCCGGGCATGAGTGGAATCGAGGTCGCGAAAGAGCTGCGGCGATGCGAAAGCTGCGCGAAAATCATATTCCTTACGGTTCACCAGGATCCAGACATTTTGGCGACTTGCCTGGCTGCGGGAGGGAAGGGTTACGTGGTGAAAGTGCTGATGGATACGGACTTGATTCCCGCGATGAATGAAGCACTGGCCGACCGGGTGTTTGTGTCGCGTTTTTCCTACCCAGCGGATGTCGTGGACACCTAATCACAACCGGAATTGTGCACAAGTGGCGGAGTGTATTTGGATGGACCGGGCTGTCACTTTTGGCGATTCCGCCCGGACATGCTTAAGGCGAGCATAAGGCGTGTGCGAAGTTCCACCGTTCTGCTTGGCCGCTGCGTTAAGCGGATTTGTCGCACACTGTAGCCGGTTCGTCTTCGTGTTACGTAGCGGATGAATAAGAAGCGTTGTGCGCGGTAAGACGGCCGCAGAAAGAAAGAGAAACTTGAATAGAACAATCATACGGAAGTTGGCGGTTTTAACGTGCACCTTGACGATGGCGTTCGTTTACGAAGCGCAGTCGCACGAGCAGGCGAGTGCGACTCCGCAGTCCACCGCCGGTTCCGCGCAAGCAAAACCGAAAACAAAGCCGGATGCCGAGGAGCCTGAAGGTGGCACCAGCGAAGCTACGGAAGCCCTACAAAAGGCCACTCAGAATCCGGTCGCCAGCCTCATCAGCGTTCCCATTCAGAACAACAACAACTTTGGAATCAATCCTGGTTACCGCAATCAGGATGTGTTGAATATCCAGCCGGTGATACCGATCGGTATTTCGAAAGACTGGAACTTGCTGGTTCGTTGGATTGCGCCCATCGTGTACCAGCCCATTCCCAACCAGCCATCAGCTCCGGAAACGGGTGTCTATGGCCTTGGAGACATGGTGCCCACGTTTTTCATCTCACCAAAGAAACCCGGGAAGTTAATTTGGGGCGTGGGTCCCGTCTTCCAGCTGCCCACGGCAACGAGCAACTATTTGGGACAAGGTAAGCTGGGAATCGGGCCGTCCATCGTCGTGCTTACGCAACCTGGCCATTGGACTCTCGGCGTGCTGGCAAACAATATCTGGTCAGTGGCTGGTTCGGGCAGCCGTCCGGATGTGAATCAATTCTTGCTGCAGTACTTCATCAACTACAACCTGAAAAAAGGGTGGTTCATCACCTGGCAGCCTACGCTGACGGCCAACTGGGAAGCTCCCAGTGGCAGCCAGTGGGTGGTGCCGTTTGGCGGCGGAATCGGTCGAATCATGAAGCTTGGGTACCAGCCCGTGTCGCTGACCGCGCAGTTTTATGGCAACGCTGTCCATCCCGTTGGAACGCCTGCCTGGACGATGCGCCTACAGATTGCGTTTCTGTTCCCCAAGCTGACCGAGGAACAGAAGAAGATGATGTTGGAGAAGAAGCTAAAAGAGATGGAACAACAGCCGCCTCAGACGAAATAGTCGCTGGCAAGCGGCGGAAGGTGTGGTTGGCGCTGTCGTGCCCGTACTGTCATTTTTAACAATAACAAACTCCTGTCATTAGGGTCAGTATTCGGCCTACTGGAAGTCCGCGAAACTTTGTGCGGCCCTGAAGTTGGCTCATTTGCTTTCGTTTGGAGACAAAGAAGGGGAGGAAGTCAATGAAGTGGACCCGGAAAATCAGCGTTACTTTGGCGACGGTAGCGGCGCTGTTTGCCGCTGGAGTACCCAATGCCAAAGCGCAAGAGAAGAAACCCAACATCATCGTGATTATGGGCGACGATATCGGCATGTGGAACATCGGCGCCTACCATCGCGGTTTGATGGCAGGCAAGACACCAAATCTCGACAAGATGGCCAAGGAAGGAATGCTGTTCACCGACTATTACGCCGAGGCAAGCTGCACGGCGGGTCGAGCGAACTTCATTACCGGGGAATTGCCGATTCGCACGGGCATGACCACGGTCGGCCAGGCTGGCGCAAAAATCGGTATACCCGCCGAAGCGGTGACCACCGCCACGGTACTGAAGTCGATGGGCTATGCCACCGGGCAGTTTGGCAAGAATCACCTCGGCGATTTGAATGAGTTCCTGCCGTGCGTACACGGCTTCGACGAATTCTTTGGCTATTTGTATCACCTGGATGCGATGGAAGATCCAGCGCATCCTAACTATCCGCAGAACCTGTTGAACGTGGTTGGCCCGCGCAACATGGTGCATTGTTGGGCTACAGACAAGGATGACGCAACCGATATGCCCAGGTGGGGCAAGATCGGGAAACAGAAAATTGAGGACGCCGGTCCCCTATATCCCAAGCGCATGGAGACCGTGGATGACGAGATCCGCGACCTGTCCATCAAGTTCATCGAAAAAGCGAAGAGCGACAACAAGCCGTTCTTCGTTTGGCTGAACCCGACGCGCATGCACATCGTGACGCACCTTTCCCCGAAGTATGAAGCGCTGCGCAACTCGGAAAATGGCTGGTCGGAAGAAGAAGCCGGCATGGCGCAATTGGACGACGACGTTGGGATCGTGATGGAAAAACTGAAGGCTCTGGGCGAGGACGAGAACACTATCGTGGTATTCACCACCGACAACGGCACGGAAGTCTTTACCTGGCCAGATGGCGGTCAAACACCGTTTGCGCAGTCCAAGGGCACCGTCCTCGAGGGTGGCTTCCGTGTTCCGTGCATACTGCGCTGGCCCGGCCACGTACCGGCCGATTCCGTGCAGAACGGAATTTTCTCCGGGTTGGACTGGCTACCGACCTTCGCTGCTGCCGCAGGCAATCCGAACATCACCGAAGAGTTGCTGAAAGGCAAGACGATCGGCGACCGGACGTACAGAAACCACCTGGACGGTTATAACCAGATGGCCGCGATTACGGGCAAAGGGCCATCCGCGCGTCACGAAATTTTCTACCTTGGGGAGAGCACGGTCGGCGCGGTGCGGATTGACGACTACAAATTCCGCTTCATCGACCAACCGCAGGGTTGGCTGGGCGAGAAGACCCATCCGGACGTTCCCTACATCACCAATCTGCGCCTCGATCCATTCGAGCGTACGGGTTGGCCCAGCAACGGAACGAAAGACGGAGCGCAGCAATACTTTGATTGGTTCAAATACCAATTCTGGCGCTTCGTGTTCGTCCAACAGATTATGGGCAAGGAAATCCAAACCTTCCTTGATTATCCACCGATGCAGCGAGGAGCCAGCTTCAACCTTGACGCAATCAAGGCGGAAATGGCGAAGCGGATGGCCGAGGCGGAAGCGGCATCCAAAGGCCCCAGCAATTAACAGGAATGACCCTAACGGAGGGCGGCTCGTAAGGGCTGCCCTCCAAAAACCGCGCAGCGAAGCCGCCGATTCACACGGCTTTGAATTTTTATATCTAGACAAGGAGCACGAAATGAATTGGTTTTATAGGGCGGTAAAAGTGACGCTGTTGATCCTGACGTTGAGCGTGTGGTTTATCACGCCCCGTGTGAACGCTCAAACACAAACAGCGACCAAGACGACCTCGCCTGAGCCGAAGGACAACCTGGACTCCGACGAGGGATGGCACGTGGGTATCACCCCGTATATTTGGTTCGCCGGTATACATGGAACGGTCGGAGCGCTGGACCACGAGGCGAGCGTGCATGCGAGCTTCGGAGACATCTTCAACTACCTCAACATCGGCGCGATGGCCACGGTCGAACCTCGCTACAACCGCATTGTCATGCCGGTTGATTTCCTGTGGATGAAATTGTCCGACCAGAAAGGACTGCCCTTTGATGAAGGTGCGACGTCCGTCAAAGCGAAAATGACCGAAACACTTATAACGCCAAAAATCGGGTATCGATTCGTGGATGCGAAGAAGGTGAAAGTCGATGCGCTGTTCGGATTCCGCTACTGGCACGTAGGAACCAACTTCACGCTGCAGCCGACGCAGATTGCAAACGGGATCTCGCAGTCGGCCAATTGGGCCGACGGCCTCGGGGGAGGAAGAATTGAATTGGGGCTGACGCCCAAGATTTCCGCCATCGTCATGGGCGATGCCGGCGGAGGCTCGGCGAAATTGGACTATCAGGTCGCGGGTCTGCTCGGCTACAACATCAACCGCAGGCTCGCAATTGTGGTTGGGTATCGTTACCTCGCGGTGGACTATCGCCCCAATGATAAGGCGGGCTTCATTTACGACGTAGAAATGCCGGGCGTATTCGCCGGTTTGACCATCAAGATCAAGTAATTGCAGCTGATCCAATCGCGCTCTCGGACGTTTAGGAAAAGCGCCAAAGGTGGATTTAGGGTCAGAGCGCGGCCGGTTCTGTGGTACTTCGACGGATCACTAGATGATGCGAGTGCGCAGCATTTCATTGGAATGCGTGTTTCTGTTTTGTCTCGCGTGTCTTCCGTTGCGCGCACAAAGCATTCAATTCCTGCCGGAAGTGGATGCGCACCTGGAGCTGAATTCCAATTTTCGGGCTTACCTGGAGGCCAAGGACGACAGGGATGGGGGCGACCCAACGCAATTTGCGATTGGTCCCAGCATTCAGCTGTACTTGAAGCCGTTGATCAAGCTCAAAGAAGTTACGAAGTTTGATCTGGACGAAACAAAATCGAGGTTTTTGGTTTTGGAAACCGGATACCGGTACATCACGGCACCCGATGCAGCTCCCGAAAATCGCATGTTGACAGCTGCGACCTTGAATTTCCCGCTTGTTGCCGGATTTCACCTATCCGACCGAAACCGCGCGGACCTGGACTGGAAAAACGGGGAATTCACGTGGCGGTATCGAAACAAATTGACGATCGATCGAACCCTTGCGGTCTATTCCTACCACTTGATCCCATACGTTGCAGCCGAACCGTATTATGAAAGCCAGTACGGAAAATGGAGCACTACCGCTCTTTATGCGGGTTCGCTGTTTCCGGTTGGAAAGCATGTCCAATTCAACGCCTATTACGAACACGAAAACAACACCGGGAAACACCCAAACCAACAGGTGAACGCGGTGGGTGTGGCTATGTATGTGTATTTTTCCGTGGCGAAGTAGCGAACCTTGCGGTTCCGGCCGCCGGATAATGGCTGGTACTTTTGACAATTACCCTTTGCTGCGGCCGATGCCAACATCATGCTATGTATAGTTTGTGGATGCCACCGAACGGGTCGCGAGCGTTCGGTTTTGTGGCGAAACGGGGAGATTCGACGGGTCGAGGGAGTCACCTGCCGACCGCAAATGGAGCATTTGTCCCCATACCACGGTTTGTTTAATCCATTGGAGGACTGAAACGATGTTTACGATCGGGCAACGCCGGGATTCACGAGCTATCTCGAAACTCATCCCTGCGCTCTTCTTACTCACACTGCTGTTCACTCCTGCCGCTGTGTGGGCTCAGCAGTCCGACGAATTTGATGAGTACAAAATCCGGTTCGATGCCGGGTGGTTTTACTCTTACCCTTCCGGAACTATACGGGCGCAGGGCGATACCTATCCAGTGGATTTGACCAAGGACCTAAACTTCAACAGCTATTCCACGTTCGCGGGCAAGGTTGACTGGAAGTTTACGCACAAGAACCACTTGTATGTAGTCATCGTTCCATTCTGGACTTCCCACACGGCAACGCTTAGCCGCGACATCGTCTGGGATGGTAATCCCATCAGCGCAGGTGCGGTCGTCCAGAGCCAGCTTCACGCATTCGAAGTTGCTCCGGGCTACCAATACGACATCATCCGCCGCAGGCGCGGTCATCTGGGGATTGCGGTACAGGTGGATCTTTTCCATACCTACGCTAAAATCGCCGCTGCCGCGCAAGTTATCGGCGATGGAACGCATCAGGCCGCTGTCTCCGCCAGCAACACGCTCTGGGCTCCCATCCCGGTTGCCGGCCCACAATTTCGTTTGTACCTGACGAACTCGCCGCGGATCTTTATCGATGGCAACGTTTATGGAATGTATCTGTTCGGCTACGGAAACTTTGTGTCATCTGCCGGGGATATCGGCGTGACCCTGACAAAGCACGTAAGTATGAACGCCGGCTACCAGCTGGGGACTCGTTTAAACGTCCATGGAACACCTGACCGCCTTGGTCTTGATCTAACGCAGAAGGGTCCAGTGGTGGGCTTGGAATTTTCATTCTAGGTGTCAGGGAAGTAGGGAACGTGGTTCGAGGGCTCGCGACCTTGCCGGCATTGGGGTTTATGCTGGTATGCTTCTGTTCGTTGAGCAACGCGGCGGACTCCACGCCCGCAAGAGTACAACAGCCGACAGCGACTCCCGGAAAAGATGAGCCAAAATCGACGGCGTCGCTGGAATTGCCGATTACCCTCCGGCGTCATGTAGGCGATCTTGCGGGGATGAAGAAAAGGCACGAGATTCGTGTTCTTGTCGTGCCCAGCCATTCCGGTTTTTTCTACGATCGAGGCATTCCGCACGGGATCTTCTATGAAGCGTTCAATGAATTTCAGCGCTTTGCGAACCAGAAGCTGAGAACCAGCAACCTGAAAATCAATGTCACGTTTATACCGGTGAGGCTGGAGCAGTTGGAATCCGCTTTGCTGGAAGGCGTTGGCGACGTAGTGGGCTACGGGGTAATTGTTACTCCGGAGCGAGAAAAGGTGGTTCTGTTTACAAATCCCATCGACAGTGATGTAAAGCAGGTGTTGGTGACGGGACCGAAGGCGCCGGCGATAACAAAGCTCGAGGAATTAAGCGGGAAGGAGGTGTACGTCAACCCGCTGACGGTGTACTACGAGAACCTGCAGCGTGTGAGCAAAGAGTTTGAGAAAGCAGGGAAGCCACCGATCGTAGTGAAAGCTGCCGACCCGAACCTGACGGATGAGGATTTACTTGAGATGGTGAACGCCGGTCTGATTCCGGCGACAGTGACGATAAACCTGCGGGCGGAATTCTGGTCAAAGATCCTGCCGCACTTGACGCTTCATCCGGACATGGTCTTAAAGGAAGAAGGGCAATTGGCTTTTGCCACCCGCAAGGACAGCCCCGAATTAAGACAACTCCTCGACGAATTCGTGCAGGGGCACCAACTGGGCACGAGTTTCGGGAACACGGTGCTGCGGCGCTACCTGCAGAATACCGAGTGGGTGCAAGACGCGACCTCGCCGGACGAAATGAGGAAATTCGAGGAGTACGTTCGTTATTTCCAGAAATACGCGGCGGAATATGACTTTGACTATCTGATGCTGGTCGCCCAGGGCTACGAGGAATCGGGACTGGATCAAAACCGCAAGAATCCCAGTGGTGCGGTGGGCATTATGCAGGTGATCCCCAAGTATGCGGCGGCTTCTCCGATCAACATTTCCGACGTGGGCATAGCGGAAAACAACATCGAAGCTGGCGCGAAGATGCTGCACAACATTGCGGAAACGTATTTCCACGACGACAAACTCGACGTTACGAATAAGACGTTAATGGTATTCGCATCGTACAACGCGGGCCCCAATGCAGTTGTGCGCCTGCGCCAGAAAGCAGCGAGCGAGGGCCTAGATGCCAACCAATGGTTCGGGAATGTGGAACTGGTGGCGGCCAGGGACATTGGGCAACAAACGGTACAATACGTCAGCAATGTGTACAAATATTACGTGGCCTACAAACTGACGTTGGAAGAGGCCAAGGCACCAAAGTGATTCTGCCAGAGGAAAGCAAAGAACCCGCACCAGCCAGGGCTTCACGAGACGAGGAGTTTTTTATGCGACGCACGACGATTTGTTTGGGAGTTTGTGTACTGATTTGCGCAGTCTGTTCCGGGGCGTGGGCGCAGGACCCCGGGTGGCCGCGAAGGCTGGTGAAACCGGGTGGCACATTACTCATGTATCAGCCGCAGGTGGATGACTGGCAGAATTTCACAGACATCAAGTGGCGAGAGGCGTTTCAGCTTACGCCGAATGGTGGAACGCAAATTGTGGGAGCGGCAAGCTTCGAAGCCACCACCGAGGTAGACACCGACAGTCATACGGTTCTGCTGTTCAATATCAATGTGACGAATACATATTTCCCGGGACAGGATCCGGCCGTAACGCCGCAATATGACCAACTGTTCCGGTCGTTTGTGCCGCTAACGCTGAATGCGTCTCTGGACCGGCTGGTGGCGTACTTGCCTAAGCCGCAATCGGTGAAGAGCGTTAATTTAAAGAACGACCCGCCGTTTGTTTTTGTCAGCTATACACCGGCGATTCTTCTAGGCGTAGACGGCGAACCGGTGGTGTCGGACATTCCCAAGACCGATTTGAAGTTTGTGGTCAACACGGTGTGGCCGTTGTTCTTTGATAAATCCACTTCGCAATACTACTTGTTGGTGAACAACATCTGGCTGGCTGCCGGCGATCTGCATGGGCCGTGGTCCCGGGTGACAAAACTATCCAAAGCGTTCGACAAGCTACCGGACTCTGGGAAATTCGCCAGGGCGAAGAAGGCGGTTCCGCCTCCCGCAGTGTCCAACGCGATCATCCCTCAGGTGTGTTACAGCACGGTTCCGGCAGAAGTGATTCTGTTCGATGGGCAGCCTACGTACACGCCGATTCCGGGAACGCAACTGGTTTACGCCAATAATACGGATAGTCCAGTGTTCGTCTATGGCGCGACGCAAACATTTTATTACTTGGCCGCAGGCCGTTGGTTTAGCGCGCCAAGCCTGACGGGGCCGTGGACTTTTGCATCGCTGAACCTGCCGGCGGACTTTGCGAATATTCCATTATCCAGTCCCGCGAGCGCGATACTTTCTTCCGTGCCCGGGACAACAGAGGCAAAGGACGCGGTGCTAATCGCACAAATCCCCACAACGATGCTGCTGAATCCGACGACGGCGGCAGCCCAGGCGAAAGTGATGTATACGGGAGAGCCGCAATTCGCGCCCATCGAAGGCACGACGCTTCAATACGCGACAAATACACCGGACAAAGTGATTCAGGTGGGAGACCTGTATTATCTGTGTTTGCAGGGGGTGTGGTTCATGTCCACGAGCGCACTTGGTCCCTGGACGACCGCCAGTTCGGTGCCGCAAGTGATTTATACCATCCCTCCCAGTTCGCCAGTATACAACGTCACGTATGTCACCCAGGTGACGACTTCCAGCGGCTACGTGCAGTCCAGCTATACGGCGGGCTACATGGGTGCATTTGTCATGGGAGCGGCAGTTGGCGCGATCGTGACCAGCGGCACCGGCTACTACTATCCTCCATACATTGGCTATCCGGCCTATGGCTACCCGGTGTACCACCCTTATGCCACGCCGTACGGAGTGTACGGAGCTTATGGCAGCACTGCTTACTACCACACGGGAACTGGAGCCTACGGGGTGTCGCAGACGGCGTACGGCCCTTATGGCTCAGCGACGCGCACCGCATCCTACAACCCATACACGGGAACATCGACACGCACGGCATCGACCTCCACGGCGTATGGCAAACAAAGTGTGGGCCAAGCGTATAACCCGTACACGGGGTCGTATGGCGCAACGCACCAGGGATCGAGCCCCACGGCGCAGTGGGGGCAATCGTACGTGTCGCAGGGCAACAAATCCGCCAGTACTCAGCACTATTCAACTGCAAATGGAACGGTGGCTGCGGCCCAAGGGTCACAGGGCGGAAAAGGCTATGCGACATCAAGCGCGTATGGAAATACGTACGCAGGGAAGAATTCGAGTGGCGACATGTACGCGGGGCACGACGGGAATGTGTACCAAAACACCGGTTCCGGATGGCAGAAATCCAACGGGAGCGGGGGCTGGACGGATGTGAACACCAGCCAGGAAGACAAGCAGAATTACGAACAGCAACACCCGAATAGTCAGGCTACTGCCCAGCAGGACAAGTCGAGCTACGAGCAGCAACATCCAGACAGCCAAGCCAATACCCAACAGGATAAACAGACGATGAGCCAGAATCGTTCCTCCGGCAGTTTTTCGTCGCAGAATCTCGACGCCGATAAGCAAAGCCGGGAAAGCGGATCGGCACAGAGTAATCGTTGGGGATCGTCGGGAGGTGGTTGGGGTGGCGGTAGTCATAGTATGGGTGGATACGGCGGTGGAGGGCGAAGTTGGGGCGGGGGCGGAGGTTGGCGAAGGTAGTGGGACGGCCGACGGCGATCTTGGCCACGCGATAGATCTTCCGCTTTGAATCGAGAGCCGCTTCTAAGGTGAGGCCGGTTCCCGTACAATCGAGAATATTTACATAGAGGTGTATTCCTATGCGTAGAGATGGCAAGAGAATCTGGTTGGCGGTGGCCGCGGTGTCGGGGCTGGCCGTTTTGGCGATGTCACTTCTCGCCCAGTCGAGCAACTCGGTCGTCGTCGCAGGACAATCGGGTTCAGCAAGGGTCATTCAGGTTTCTGGGCGCAACTATGTGGCGGTTGAAGACCTGGCACGACTCGTAAATGGTTCCATCAGCTTTAGCGGGAATCAGATCGTGCTAACGCTACCGGGAACCGCAACGGGCGGCTCTGCGCCAGCCGCTGCCCCCACAGGTTTCTCCAAAGATTTCATTGCCGCCGGGATCGAAGCGATGGCTCAGATTCGTGAGTGGCACGCCGCACTGAGAAACGCCATACAGAGAGGAGTGCCACTCGGCGACGACTGGCTCTCGGCTTATCGCAACCAAGCACAACAGGCTGTGCGGCTCGCTGGGGTGGCAGCAAGCACGCCCGCGGACCAAAACACAGTTCCGTTCCTGAACAACGAGTTCAGCACAATGCGCGCTTTGACGGACAAGTATCTGCAAATGACAAAGTCCATGACGTATATCGATCCCAACTCGCTGGACAACGATCCTTTGGATCAGAAGCTGCGAGCTTGTGGACATTCGCTGGCTTCGATGGCCACGGCGAACCAGTTCGTCGACGACGGTTCGTGTCAGTGATGCGCGTGCGCCGCTGGAGCGCCACGTCGCACAGCTGAGGTGTGCGGTGTACCAGTTTGCCTAATCGTGATAATTTGACTCGCTGTTCGCGGAATGCGTTAGATTGACTGCAGCGCGACGAGAGGCGCCCAGCCGATGAACATAATGAACTACCCGTTCCCAGTGGCGGGGATCTCCTTGGTGTTGCTATGGCTGTCGGCGCGGGTGGGTGCGTCTGTCCGAAGAAAGCGAGTCCTTAGGGAAGAGGAGCACGAAGATTTTAACGTGGTGGTGGCCGCCACGCTGACGCTGCTTGGCCTGATCATCGGGTTCAGTTTTTCTATGGCCGTCAGCCGCTACGATCTGCGCAAGAACTATGAGGAAGCAGAGGCTAACGCGATTGGCACGGAATATGTGCGGGCAGATTTGCTGCCTGCTGCCGACGCTGAGAGAGTGCGGTTGCTGCTGCGTCAGTACCTCGATGAGCGCGTGATGTTCTATCGAACTCGAAATTACGACGAACTTCAGAACATCAATGCCGTCACCTCTCAACTGCAGATTAATCTTTGGAATATTGTGAAAACTCCGGCCGATGCGAACCCGACACCTGTCATGGCTCTGGCCGTTTCAGGGATGAACGATGTATTGAACTCGCAGGGCTACACGCAAGCCGCGTGGTGGAATCGCATTCCGATTGCGGCGTGGGGCCTGATGGTTGCCATTGCAATCTGCAGCAACGTGCTAATCGGTTACGGCGCGCTGCAAGCTGAAGCGAAATCCCTACGATTGATCATACTACCGCTGGTCGTTGCGATTTCGTTTCTGCTGATCGCGGACATTGATAGTCCGCGTTCCGGAGTGATACACGTCGCTCCGCAAAACCTGATAAGCCTCGCTCAATCCATCAATCCGCACTAGCCTTACACTGCACCTTCATTCTTCCTGCACGGGATTATTATTTCGCGGAGCCTCCCGGCGATTTGGGCGGAGCTTCCTCAATGATGGGCAGGTTTGCCGCAATCTGGAGATCGACTACTAGCTGAATCTGATTCTCCAACTGGAAAAAGCGGACAACGAGAACGGTGGGCAGAGCTTTCTTGAACAGTTCGTAATATTTCTTGCGCAGAGCCTGGCGCTGGTCGTCGAGTTCCAAGGCCCCATGCGCCAGTTGGTCGGCTTTCGCGTCGGTCATAGTCATAAAATTCTTGGCATAGTCCTGAATGAGCGCGAGCTTCTGGTCCCCGAGCTTGGTCTGTTCCGCGTCGTACTGGTTATAGAGCGGCCAAAAGGCGGCAGCCTGGCTCTCGGTAAGCTGCATCGATTCCTTGATCAGCGTACGCTTGGAGGCTTTCAGGTCTGAGCGCAACAGTTGGATATAGGCCTGGGTATTCAGTTCTTTGCTTTCCGCGGGATCCTGGAGCTGTTTTTCCTGGGCGAAAGCAGAACAGGAGAGGATTAAAGCGGCGGCAGCGATGATTGCGAATCGGATTCTCATGAGCAGGCTCCTAAAAGTCTCGAACTATTGCAGACGCGGCGCAGGGCCATTTTGGGCGGGAACGGGTAGAGTGACGGATTGCTGCAGGGTGAAGTCCAGTTGCGCTTCCGCGGGAATCTGCACCTGATTGCCTCGCTGGACGGCGGAGAGAAACACACCAGAGAGCGCGCCAATGGCCGCGCCCTCTCCAGCATTTCCGGCAAGAGCGCCGATGCCGGCACCGAGGCCTGCTCCACCGAGCGTGCGACGTGCGGTGCGACCGCTGGAGCTTTTGCCATCGGAGGAGTAATCGTCGGTGGTGATGCCAATGGCGGTGCCGTTGATCACAATCTGGGTCAGTTGGAGACTGATTTTGGATTTGCCGAACAAGCGGCGCGCCGATGAGACGTCCACGACCTGGCCGTAAACCGTGGTGCCTTGCCGGGCCACAACGTATCCTTGGGCGGCCAGATTCGTGGCCAGCGTGGCCGTAAAGATCTGCCCTTTCTGGGCTGTGCTGGTATCGAGAGTTTCGGACATGCGCACCAGCAGGAATGTTCCCGTCGGTACCGTGATCTCCAGTGGAACAGGTGGAGCGCTGGCGGCGGCCTGCTGACTGGCGGACGGGATCGGGCCGAAGGTCAGAGTCGCGACCTGCGCCAGAGGATAGGACTTGCTGGAGCCATCCGGTCCCAGGAACTGAATGGCATCGTTGTTTCGCCCCATAAAGACGCCGTAAATGACCTGACCGCTGTTCAGCGTGAGGGTGTCGGCCGAGCAAAAACAGGCCAATCCAAGGCACAAGCCGAGAAACACCGCAAACTTCCTTTGCATAGTTACACTCCTGCCGTTCGGTTGCAGAACAACGCCGCAAGGATGCGACAGTTTGCGATGGGCGGGGAATTGTCAAAACTAACAGTCTGTGGTGGAGCTGGGGTGGGTGACGAGCCGAGTCCCGATTCGAAACGCCGCGCCCATTTCGGAATTGGCCTGCCCCGCAGCGTCGGCGGCACCGGATACCGCGCACCTCCCGGTCTAATCGCGAATTGTCGCAGGCGTCTAACTTAAAGCGAGCGCAAGCGAAAAGCATTGCTGCGACGATCCGATTCTGTTGATGCCGAACAAATCTTGAACTCCTGAGTGATTCTCGCTACTTGACAGTGAGCGTCGGCTGCGTTTAAAACGTTTGAACCAATTGCAGTGGGCTACTTGGCTGGTATGCGAATGAATTTTCATAAGCGTTCTCCGCGTTTCCTGTTCTTGCTTGTTTCTACGGCTACAGTGGTCGGCGTTAGCGGTGTGAGTTTTGGATGGTCTACGGGGCCTCAGAAGCAAGACGCATCCGCGGATTCGTCGTCAGGCATTGGGCGGCAGACGTTTGAAGCGGTCTGCGCAAGTTGCCACGGCTTAGACGGACGCGGAGGCGAACGTGGGCCCGATATTGCCACCCGCCCGGACGTTTTGCGCCTAAGCGACCGTGACCTTTTGCAGATTCTGCGCGATGGCATTCCCTCCGGCGGAATGCCTGCGTTCGGTTCACTCGGCCGCTCCAAACTTTCAGCGCTGCTCGAGCATTTGCGCACACTACAAGGGAAGGGAAGCGCGGCAGCGATTCCGGGCGATCCGCAAAAAGGCCAGAGTCTCTTTTTTGGGACGGCGCGATGTTCGGAATGTCACATGGTTCACGGTGAAGGTGGTTTTCTTTCCTCGGACCTTTCCGCCTACGCGGGGAACCTTGCGCCGTCCGAAATCCGCGGCGCCATTACCAACCCCGGCGGCTCATCGGGACCGCGCACGCTGGTTACCGCGACTCTGCGCGACGGACAAGTGATGGAAGGCGTTGTGCGCAACGAAGACAATTTTTCGCTGCAACTGCAGTCGGTCGATGGCGCGTTTCATCTGCTGAAGAAGTCCGATATCGCGAAAATCGAGCCGCATGCCAAGCCGTTGATGCCAGCCGACTATGGATCAACGCTCACTCCGGCCCAACTCGACGATTTGGTCGGGTATTTGATGACCGTGGCCCGGCAAACAAAATGGCAAATTTCCGTCACACCCGAAAGCGAGGACGATTGAGTTGCAGCCTCATCGAAGTTATTCACAACGAAATTCATCAATGAAAAGGTACGGCATGTGCCTGGCCATGCTGCTTCTGCAGGCCACCGCTGTTCTTGGCCAGCAGTCAGCTGCACCGAAACGGCAATTCCGGCTTAAAGAGGAATCCCCACAATTCTGGAAACTCATTTTGCGTGATGCAAAGCTCGAACTTGTTGCCAGTGGATTTGGTTTTACCGAAGGACCTGTCTGGGATCCTGGCGGATTCCTGTATATCAGCGACGAAGAACTCAACAAGATTTTTCGGGTTTACCTTGACGGCCGCAAGGAAGTTCTGGTTCCACTGGGCGACCCTGACGGCAACACTTACGACCAGCAGCATCGGTTGATTGATTGCGCCAGTGTTCTGCGCGCGATCATCCGCATCACGCCCGACGGAAGATATACGATCCTTGCCGATCGCTTCGAGGGGAAGCAATTCAATAGTCCCAACGACGTGGTTCTAGGCCCCGATGGCGCGCTGTACTTCACCGATCCGACGCTCGACTTGCCGAAGGGAGAAAAGCAGGAACTTCCGTATCAGGGAGTGTTCCGGCTCGACGCCAACGGTAAAGTCACTTTGCTGACCAAAGAACTGAGCCAACCGAACGGCTTGGCCTTTTCTGCCGACGGCAAAAAGTTTTACGTCGACGACAGCCAGCAACGAAATATCCGTGTGTACGATTTTCGCTCCGATGGCACGATCGCTAACGGCCGCATCTTCGGCGAAGAGCCCGGGGGCAGGGGCGACGGCGTTCCCGACGGAATTAAGGTCGATCGCGATGGAAATGTTTACGTCACGGGTCCCCAGGGAATCTGGGTATGGGATGCCGAAGGACATCACTTGGGCACCATCGTCATGCCCGAACAGCCGGCGAATCTTGCCTGGGGGGATTCCGATCTAGCGACGTTGTACATTACCGCGACTACTTCGGTGTATAGACTTCGAACCGCGGCGCACGGGTTTGTGCCGTACTTGTTTGACACGCACTGAATTGACTCGAGCTAACAGACCGGTCTGGAGCTAGCTTGTTGATTCGTGATAGAAGATGTGCTTGAGTTTCTCTCACGCCATCTTATTGTTTTTCGCCGGAGTGCTTGGCGGGGCTATGAACGCGGTGGCCGGCGGTGGAAGTTTTGTGTGCTTCCCGACGCTGCTGTTCACCGGAGTTCCACCGATTCCCGCGAATGCCACCAACACATTATCGCTGTGGGTCGGGACGGCTGTCAGCGGTGGCGCTTATCGCCGGCATTTAAATCTTCCTCGCCGCATTCTTCTTCCGCTTGTGATCATGAGCCTTGTAGGGGGACTGGCAGGCGCTTTGCTCTTGATCAAAACTCCGGCGCACACTTTTCTTCGCGTCATTCCGTGGTTGATGCTCGCCGCCACATTGCTGTTCGCGTATGGCCGCCATCTTACAGGGCGCCTCTCCGCCGGCATTTCGCACCAAGCCAGCAACACTGCTATTGCCGGAGCATCGTTGTTTGAGTTGCTGGTTGCCATCTATGGAGGCTATTTCGGCGGCGGAATCGGCATCATGAATCTTGCCATGTTCGCCGCGATGGGCATGACGGACATTCACGAGATGAACGCGCTGAAAATTGTTTTGGTTGCGGTAATCAACGGAGTGGCAGCGGTTACCTTCATTGCCGCGGGCTCCATCGTTTGGCCGCAGGCTCTGGTGATGATCGTCGGGGCAGGCTTGGGCGGCTATTCCGCGGCACATTATGCGCAGAAACTGCCGCAATCGCTAGTCCGCGCTACGGTCATTGTCCTTGGAGCAGGAATGACGATTTACTTCTTCCTGAAAGCCTACTTTTAGTTCAACGCATCGAGCGGTAATCCCCGAATCGAAGCATCCAGTAATTGAATCGTGTGCACCACCGGTATTCTGTGGTTGATTTTGCGCAACGACGCCTGCAGCTGCAGGATGCAACCGGGATTCCCGGTTGCCACAATCTCCGCCTTCAACGGCTCAATAAGCCGCGCTTTGCGATCGCCCAGTTCCGCCGCGGCCTCCGGCTGCACCAGATTATAGATGCCCGCCGAACCACAGCAGATCGGCGACTCCGGAATTTCCATCAATTGCAGCCCCGGAATTTGCGCCAGCAGTGCCCGCGGCTGCGCACGGACTCCCTGGGCATGTTGCAAATGGCAAGAATCATGAAACGCCACGCGCACGCGAAGCGCTTTACGTTCCGCTCGAGGAGATTGCTCCGCCAAAATCTCGCTGATGTCTTTGCATTTGGCAGCAAAATGTTTGGCCTTCTCGGCATAAGCATCGTCATCCCGAAGCAAGTGGCCATACTCTTTAACATTGGAGCCACAACCCGCGGCGTTGATGACGACAGTGTCGACATTTGCCCGTTCGAAAATGTCAATCGTGTTTCGCGCCAGCTCTTTGGCCCGTTCTTCTTCTCCTGCATGTACGAACAGTGCCCCGCAGCAAGACTGTTCCTCGGGAGCAACTACCTCGCATCCTTCTGCCGCAAGAACCCGCGCGGTCGCGGCGTTCACCTGCGAGAAAAATGTGCGTTGCACGCATCCCAGCAGCAGTCCGACGCGTTTGCGTTTTTCGCCCCACGCCGGCGTTACCGCCGCCACTTTCTCCACAGGCATCGCTTTTGGAAGCAAGCTGTCCATCGCTTCCACAGCTTTCGGCAGTAGCTTGAACCACCCGACCGCCCGCAGAGCCGATTGCAGGCCTGTCTTTTGATAAGCCAGCAGCGGCCATCGCAGGAATTTCAATCGCTCGGGTTTTGTAAAGGTCTCGAACAGAAATCGTCGATGAACTTTGTCTGCCGTTGGCCGCTGGTAGTTGCGCTCAATCTGCGACCGCGTCGCTTCGATAAGCTTTCCATAATCGACACCGCTCGGGCAGGCCGGCATGCACGCCACGCAGCCAAGGCACGAATCGAAATGGCTCACCCATTTTTCGTTCATTTCCGCCGCGCCTTCGAGGGCCATCTTCATAAGGTAGATTCGGCCACGCGGCGAATCCATCTCTTGTCCCCACAACGCGTACGTAGGACAAACCGGCAGGCAGAAACCGCAGTGCACACACTTCTCGATGATTTCTTGCGCTGGTGGATGATGCGTGTCAAACGCGGTAGGCAATTTCGTTGATTGGTTCTCGGTGGCCATTCGATCAGATTCCCCCAACGAATCTCCCTGGATTCAGGGTGCGTTTTGCGTCGAGTTGTTGTTTCACGGCCCGCATTAATGGAAGCACGTCGCCGGCGTGCCCCCACGCGTCGAGCGATGCGAGAGCCTTGGGCCGATGCAAAATAACGAGCGATCCACCCTGAGTTTCCACTTTGGCGCGCAATTGCTCAACGCTTGCGGACAAGCGATCGGGCTCGCCAGCCAGCCGCAGCGTGCCGATGCCAGTCGCCTGCACGACCATCTGCCACTGTACTTTTTGCGAGTCAGCGATTTGCGCCAAATCTCCGGCCAACGTTGCGATTTCCGACGGCAGGATACTGACCTTCAAAATCGCAGCGTCGTCCGCCGAGCTCCAAAGTTCTTGCCGCGCCATCCATACGGATTCCGGCACTTGTTCGGTGGGCGCAGGTGCGAGCAAATCACGTAGTTGAGATTCTTGCGCGTTGATCCCGGTCTCTGTGGCTTCAAACAGAATGTCGGAGTTCGGCTGACAACCAATGGCACAACGAATCTGCAACGCCGTGTGCGCCAACTTGGAGTCCTGAATGGCGAGCACCTGCTGCTGCATGGATTGAAAGTTCTGTGCTGAAAAGGAGAAGCTTTTCGATGCGTGTGGCAGCGGGTGTACACGAAAGACTGCGCGGGTAATAACTCCCAGTGTTCCAAGCGCGCCAGTCGCTAGCTTGGGGAGATCATATCCAGCAACGTTTTTCACGACTTTCCCACCGCTGCTGGCCAACGTTCCGTCGGGGAGCGCGAGAGTCACGCCAATAATAAGGTCACGCAGAGCACCGAAGCGCAGCCGCAACGCGCCGCTGTCATTGGTGGAAAGCAAACCGCCAATGGTTGAGCGATCGTGCCACAATCCGTCACACGCAAGCCGCTGTCCATGCTGCGCCAGCTTGTTCTGGAGCGCCTGCACGGTGCAACCAGCTTCAACGGTCACCGTCAGATCGGCCCATGCGTGCTCCAGAATTCGGTCGAGACGCGCAGTCGAGAGAATCACTTCGCCTTTCGTCGGCGCGTTTCCCCAATCCAGTTTTGTGCCGCCGCCTCGCGGGATAACGCCAACGCCCGCTTCGTTCGCGCAGCAGATCAGGGAAGCAAGTTGCTCCTCGTTTTCGGGTTCCGCAACAAATTGTGGCTGCACGCCGCAGACTGAGTCGCTGGCGGTAGCGGCTCGTAAATTCTGCGAACCCACAGCTGCGCGAAGCTTTTCCTCGATAGCGCTAGTCTTCAGCATAATTCTGGAAACAGTCCCATCGGTCTGCCACTCAAAACCGCTCTGCGATTCCGGCAGATTCCAAGGGATGGGGCACGTATTCGCCGGGCTTCTCGCCGCACATTCGCGGCGTGGGGAAAATCTTCGTCGGGTTGGAGAGTTGAAGCGGATCGAACGCACACCGCACTCGCTGCATGGTGATAAGGTCCGGTTCGCTGAACATTTTCGACATCATCCTCTTCTTATCTTCGCCGACCCCATGCTCGCCAGTAATCGATCCGCCGGCCGCAAGGCATAATTCCAGGATGCGGTACGAGAGCGCTTCCGCAGCTTCTTCCTGCCCCGCGACATGCCGGTCGTAAAGTACCAGCGGATGCAGATTTCCGTCGCCCGCGTGGAAGACGTTGGCGACGCGAAGTCCGGCCTCAGCGCTGAGCCGCGCAATTTCGCTCATTACCTGCGGCAATGCAGTTCTGGGAATGACGCCATCCTGCACGATATAGTTCGGCGATATGCGCCCCATCGCCGCGAATGCCGCTTTGCGGCCCTTCCACACCAGCGCGCGCTCTGCGTCCGTCTGCGCAACGCGGATTTCCCCCGCGGCGTTCTTCTCGCAGATTTCTGCGACACTTTGCATCAGCGCTTCAACTTCCGAGATCGGTCCGTCAAGCTCCACAAGCAGGAGCGCGCCGCAATTTGGATAGTTCGCGTGCACGGCGGCTTCCGCCGCCTGAATCGCCAGGTTATCCATCATCTCGATAGCTGCGGGAAGCATTCCCGCGGCGATGATATCGCTGACCGCCGCGCCTGCCTCGTTGGTGCTCGGGAACGCCGCCAGCAGCGTGCGAATGCATTCGGGTCGCTTCACAATTCGTAGGGTTATCTTTGTTGCGATTCCGAGCGTGCCTTCGGATCCCACGAATACGCCACTCAAGTCGTATCCGGGACTGTCCAGAGTTTTGCCGCCCAAATGCACCAGTGAACCGTCGGGAAGGACCACTTCCAGCCCCAGCACATGCGTTGTTGTGAAACCGTATTTCAGGCAGTGCGCTCCGCCGGAATTCTCCGCCACGTTTCCGCCGATGCTGCAAACCGATTGCGACGAAGGATCCGGCGCATAGAAATATTCGCGCGGCTGCACGCGGGCGGTCACGTCCAGATTGATCACTCCCGGTTCAACTACCACGCGGGCATTTGCCAAGTCCACTTCCAGGATGCGATTCATGCGCGCGAGGCTGATGACAATTCCGTTTCCAACCGGCAGCGCGCCTCCACTCAAACCTGTTCCGGAGCCTCTGGCGACAAACGGGATGCGTTCGCGGTGGCAGATTCGCACGATTCCCTGAACCTGTTCGGTCTTCGCAGGCAGCAGCACGGCCAGCGGCATCACGCGAAAGTTAGTCAATCCATCGCATTCGTAGGTGTGCAACTCTTCGGGTGAAGAGAGCAAGCCGCGTTCGCCAACGATGGCCTGAAATTGCTGCAAAACGTTGCGATTCATTGCGTCGCTCGCTGAAAAACCGCTGCCGGCGAAAAAACGATAGAGTAACAACCCACGTTAACGCGCCGCCGACTTACACACAATAGGGATGCATAAACAGCAGGGAAACGGCGTCAATGCACCACGAGTTTTGTAAATGGGAACACGTATGCCTGCAAGAAAACGAGCACTCCCACCAGGCAAGCCAAAGCGATGCTGTGAAAAAAGACATAGCGCAAGATGTTTCCTTCGTGGCCATACCATTCCGTGGCGGTGCTGGCGACAACGATGCTCTGCGCATCGATCATTTTGCCCATGACGCCGCCACAGCTATTCGCCGCAGCCATTAAGGTTGGCGAGACGCCGACCTGCGCGGCAGAGATTTTCTGCAAGCTGCCAAACAGCACATTGGAAGAAGTGTCGGAGCCGGTCAGCGCGACGCCGAGCCAGCCCAGCAGCGTGCCAAAGAAAGGATAGAACATTCCGGTGCGCGCAAAGGCCAGCCCCATCGTCGCATCCAGTCCCGAGTAGCGGGTCATAAAGCCAATGGCCATCATGGCGGAAATTGTGATCAGCGAGAAACGCACTTTGTAGAGGGTCTTTCCGTATTGCCGCAGCATCTGCATTGGCCCAAAGCCCATTACCAGTCCCGCAATGATGGATGCAAAGAAAATGCCGCTCCCGGAGGCGGAAAGCCAGTTCAGATTGAACAGGGCCGGCTCGGGCGTGGGCGTGGCGACCACGGGAGGCACACGGAAAATCAGATTGTGCAGGCCAGCGACCGGAACCTTGAAGATGGAAATTTTGTCGAGGAACCCTTTGATGCTGGGCAGCCCCCACAAAAATACTGTTACGCTTAGGATCAACCACGGAACCCAAGCCCTGATCACTTCACTCTTACTGTAGCCGTGCTGGCCACGGGCCGCACGTTCTGATTCGTGCCCCGTGAATCCCCAAATTCTTTTTGGATGCCACAAAAACAACAGAAGAACCACTGCCGCCATCGAACACACGGCAGCGACGACGTCCACGAGCCATGGCCCGTGAAAATTCGACATCAAATATTGCGGAACGGCGAAGAACACTCCCGCGACAAGAATCGCCGGCCAGACTTCCAGCATTCCGTCGAATCCACAAAATGTCCACAACAACCAGAAGGGCACCAGCACCGAAAAGAACGGCAAGATTCGGCCCGCCATCCCGCTGAGCTTCAAAAGATCCAGGCCTGTCACTGCTTGCAACGCAATCAGCGGCGTTCCCAATGCGCCGTATGCTACCGGCGCAGTGTTCGCGATTAGCGACAGACCCGAGGCTTGCAGCGGCTTGAATCCCAAACCAATCAGAATGGCGGCAGTGACCGCGACCGGCGTTCCAAATCCTGCCGCGCCTTCAAAAAAAGCGCCGAAGGAAAACGCGATTAGAAGTAGCTGCAAGCGGCGATCCTGCGTAATGCCCATCAAGCTTTCTTGTAAGACTTTGAACCGGCCCGTCGCGCAATTCATGTCGTACATGAAAATGACATTCAGAATGATCCACCCGATGGGAAATGCGCCGTAGGCCAAGCCAAACACAGCGGCTCGCGCGCCCATCCCGACAGGCATGTGGAACACTTTGATGGCAATCAGCAGAGAGGTTGCCAATCCCAGCAGGGCCGCCCAATGCGCTTTCAAATGCAGCACCGCCAGCGCCCCCAGAAGGACGATCACGGGAATCGCGGCAACAAGCGTCGAAAGCCACCAGTGGCCGAGCGGGTCGTACACCTGCGTCCACGTCATGATCAGTCCTCCGAAGAGAGTGATCTTGCTCTGTTACTGAACCGATTTGTTCCGGCAACTGAGTTGAAGAACTCCTACGTGGGAGTTCCGTTTTTTTATCCTGAACTTGCAGGTTCGCGAGATCATCTTCCGTGGCGACGCTTCTCGTCAAGTGGAAGCTGCCAGCGGATTGCGCTAGCGAGCTGGATTCTGCGCTATCATCGGCGATGCTGTAACAATGCCGGGGATGTAGCCAGTTCACGCAGAAGGACACAATGATGAAGAAGCTGCGCAGCCAGGAATGGTACGGGCGAGAAGGTCGTGATGGATTCGTCTACAGAAGCTGGATGAAGAACCAGGGCTGGCCGCCCGACTTGTTCGATGGCCGGCCGGTAATCGGTATCTGCAATACCTGGTCGGAACTGACTCCGTGCAACGCTCATTTTCGCGAGCTTGCGGAATTTGTGAAGCGTGGCGTGTGGGAAGCGGGCGGCTTTCCCTTGGAGTTTCCCGTTATGTCTCTGGGAGAGACACAATTGCGTCCGACCGCCATGCTGTTCCGCAACCTGGCCAGCATGGACGTGGAGGAGTCCATCCGCGGCAATCCCATCGATGGAGTTGTTCTTCTGATGGGCTGCGACAAAACCACGCCATCGTTGTTGATGGGAGCCGCTTCTTGCGATCTGCCAACGATTGGTCTTTCGGGCGGGCCTATGCTTTCCGGAAAATTCCATGGACACGATTTAGGATCGGGAACCGGTTTGTGGCAAATGACCGATCAACTCCGCGCGGGAAAGATGAAGCTGGACGAGTATGTTGAAGCGGAAAGCTGCATGCACCGATCCAAGGGACATTGCATGACCATGGGTACGGCTTCGACTATGGCCAACATGGTCGAAGCGCTGGGCATGAGTTTGCCCGGCAATGCGGCCATTCCCGCGGTCGACGCGCGCCGCAATACGCTCGCGCAGATGACTGGCCGGCGAATTGTGCAGATGGTGCACGAGGACCTTTGCATCTCGCGGATACTGACGCGCGAAGCGTTCGAAAACGCGATTCTCGCTAACGCCGCGATTGGTGGTTCCACGAATGCGGTGATCCATTTAATTGCGATTGCAGGGCGTATCGGCGTCCCCTTGTGTCTCGACGATTTCGATCGTTTAGGCTCTTCTCTTCCGTGCCTCGTGGATATTCAGCCTTCGGGTAAATATCTGATGGAGGATTTTTTCTATGCCGGAGGATTGCCTGCGGTACTGCGCGAGTTGGGCCAGGCTGAGGTCTTGCGCCGGAATGCGCTTACGGCGAACGGGCAGCCGATCTGGAAGAACGTTGCCGACGCCAGTTGCTGGAATCGTGACGTGATTCATGGCTTTGCGGAGCCCTTCAAAGCGAGTTCTGGAATCGCCGTTTTACGAGGCAATCTGGCGCCAGACGGCGCTGTGATCAAGCCGTCAGCTGCCAGCCCGCAACTCTTGCAACATCGCGGACAAGCCGTGGTGTTCGAGACGATTGAAGAATTCCACGCACGGATCAACGATGAGGATCTGTACATTGATGAAACTTGCGTGATGGTGCTCAAGAATTGCGGTCCGCGCGGTTATCCGGGCATGGCGGAAGTGGGCAACATGATGCTGCCCGCCAAACTGCTGCGAAAAGGCGTCAGCGATATGGTCCGTATTTCCGACGCGCGCATGAGCGGTACCGCCTACGGAACGGTAGTTTTGCACATCGCGCCCGAAGCCGCAGCGGGTGGTCCACTCGCGTTGGTGCACTCTGGCGACATGATTACTCTCGACGTTCCGAAACGGTTGCTGCGCTTGGAGGTGGACGACAAAACACTGGCTGAACGCCGCGCAAAGTGGACACCTCCGCCGATACCGGACCGCGGCTGGCTCAAGTTATATACCGAACACGTTCTGCAAGCGGATCAGGGAGCAGATCTTGATTTCCTGGTGGGACGCAGCGGTTCAAAAGTGGCACGCGACTCGCATTGATCGCTGGCAGCAGAAAACACAAATCGACGATCGTCCGCCCTGTCGTCGAGGTCAGTAGGATTTCATGGCTGCGCCCAGATATCAGCGGGCGTGCCTGCCGGTTGGGTTATACCCAAGTTCCTCGATGGCTTTCCAGACTCGTTTGCCAACTACGCATCTACGCAGGCCAAGTGATTGATCGTGTGGGAACGTTGCCGTCGATACCTTAGCTCGTCGGGCGACATCGCGAATGTCCACATGTCTTCATTTGCGGAAGATAATATTCTGAGCGAAGTATACGCTATCCGGAGTTTCCCCAAATCAGAATTGGCACAGCGCAATTCGAGCGGCAAAGCTATTGCAATGGCGTGAATAGCTTGGTAAACGTTTACATGATCCGGCGGTGATGCGGGTGAAGGCCTCACGCCGAGAGCACTGGTTAATACCGGCTCCACGGAGCGAATGTAAATCCCATGGCAATTGTGGCGGGCGTTGATTTTGGAACTTTGAGCGTGCGTGTTTCCGTTGTAGACAGTGAACGCGGGCTGCTGGCGACCGCCCTTGCGGAATACCCGTTGCACCGCAAACGCGAGGATCCGGAATACGCGACACAGTCTCACGATGATCAAATGCGCGCGCTGGCGACGGCTACGCGCGAGGCAATTGGGAAAGCGCAGATAGCCGGTGATCAAGTACAGGCGCTTGCGGTCGACACCACCGGCTCTTCCGTTATCCCCGTTGGTAAAAATCTGCAGCCGCTCGGCGAATATTATCTTTGGTGCGATCACCGGGCCAAGGCGGAAGCAGCAGAAATAACGGAAGCGGCGCACCGTGAGGGGTTGCAAGCGATTCAGTGGTGCGGCGGAGTGTATTCGTCAGAGTGGGGTTTTTCGAAGCTGTTGCATTGGCTGCGTCACAATCCCGAGAAGCGCGCCCAATTCGATTCCGCGTTCGAGCACTGCGATATGGCGGCAGCCACGCTTTGCGGAATCACTGATGCGCGCAAAGTAAAACGCAGCGTTTGTGCAATGGGGCATAAGTGGTTATGGAATCCGGAATTGGGCGGTCTGCCTTCAGAGGAGTTTCTTGTTAAAGTCGATCCCTTGCTTGCAGGCGTGAGAGAAAAACTCCAGGGCGAGTATGCGACTTCGGATCAGATCGCGGGCAGGCTCTCCGCATTTTGGGCCGAGAAGTTGGGCCTGAAGGCGGGCATCCCGATACCGGTGGGAGCGTTTGACGCGCATTGGGATGCCATCGGAGCAGGCTGCCGCACCGAAGATATGGTCAACGTCGTTGGTACTTCCACGTGCATCATTGGCATCACGCCGGCAGTCAACCTTGTTCCCGGAGTTTGTGGAATCGTTCAGGGAAGCGTGCATCCAAAGAGGACCGGCATTGAAGCTGGGCTGTCTGCTGTAGGAGACATATTCAACGCCATAGCCAGACGTGCGAGAACAGATGTCGCGCAGTTGAGCCAGGGTCTTGAGAAGTATCGCGCGGGGCAAACCGGGCTTCTGCGCATGAGTTGGGACAACGGAGACCGGACCGTGTTGGTGAATCCCAATTTGCGGGGAATCACGCTGGGCTGGAATTTGCAGAGTACCGCGCAGGACGAATTCTTTGCCGCGATCGAAGGCACCGCGTTCCACACACGAATCATTTTGGACCGCATGGCCGAGCATGGCGTGCATATTAAACGCGTAATCAATGCTGGCGGCATTCCGCAGAAAAACAACGTGCTGAATCAGGTTTATGCCAACGTCCTGGGGAAGCCGGTTCTCGTGCCCAGCAAAAGTGTGGTCAGTCTAGGCTCCGCGATTTTTGCTTTTCTCGCGGCCGGCACTTTCAAAACGGTGGACCAAGCTCAGGACAAGATCTGCCCGGAGCATGCCGTTTTTTCGCCTCAGGCCGAAGCGCAAGAAACTTATAGCGCGCTGTATCCGCTCTACCAAAAGCTTTACTTCGCGTTTGGGCAACCGCAGGATGCGAGATTTGGCGACGTCCTGCCCTCATTGATCAATCTCGCTCAGAATGCTCGCTCAGCTTAGTAACGCGTGCGGCGCGCGGGAGGTTCGCATGACAAATAAATCTCAAATATCGCGACGGGAATTTGTTGGCTCGGCAGCTGCTATCGCAGCAATGGCGGCACTGCCACTGCAAGAGCTCATGGCCCGCGTGGGCGCAAGCCCTTCGCCCGCGTCAGATTCGAATTGGAAAAACGAGGGCGTACTTTTTGTAGATAAGTCCCCGTATGCCAAGCTGCACAACGTCCCGGTGCATGCTGTGACGATCACGCAAGGATTTTGGGGTTCGCGGCGCGAGATCAACGTCGACAGAAGTATTCCGTCGATGGAGAAGCTGCTCGAAGCCAATGGACGCATGAACAACTATTTGCGGCTGGTCGGCAAAAGCGATGCCCGGCAGGAAGGGCCGGTGTACTCGGATTCTGATGTGTACAAATGGCTGGAAGCAGTGGGATTCGCGTTACAGTCCGGGGGCCGTCCGGAGTTGCGCGCGCAGGCGGACAAGATCATTAAAGAAGTAGTCGCGGTCCAGGAATCAAGCGGGTACCTGAACACCTACTATGTCGAAGACCGCGCCAAGCAGCGGATGGAGCCCAACACGCAGCGCGTTGGCCACGAACTCTACAATCTTGGCCACATGATTCAAGGCGCGATCGCATTGTATCGCGCTACGGGTGATCGCACGTTGCTGGATGCCAGCATCCACTTCGTTGACAACTACCTGCTTTCGAATTTCGGGCCGGGAGCCGATAAGAAGCCGATTTTCTCAGGCCATCCTGAAATTGAACTGGCACTCATCGAGTTGTACCGCACGACGGGCGACAAGCGTTACCTGACATTGGCCGGGTACATTTTGCAAGGCGATGATCGCATCAAGTTCAACCCAGACGCATATGTTTATCACTTTTGCGGTAAGCCGTTCAGTTCGCGCACGCACCTTGAGGGCCACGCAGTGCGCGCCATGTACGCCTGTTGCGGTGCCACTGACTACTACATTGAAACCGGCGACGAATCTTATCTGAAAACTCTCAACGTGCTTTGGAATGATCTGGTAACCAGGCAAATGTACGTGACCGGCGGCGTTGGAGCGCGCAGCGATGGCGAAGCCTTCGGCGATTCTTACGAGCTTCCGAATTTCACTGCTTACGGCGAAAGCTGCGCGGCCATTGGCAATATGATGTGGAACTGGCGGCTGCTGACGGCCACCGCCGATGCGAAATATGCCGATGTGATCGAGCGCGCTTTATACAACGGTATTAATTCGGGGATGTCGCTGGACGGCACGCTTTACTGTTATCGGAATCCACTTGGGTTCGATCCGTCGGGCGGCGATCGCATACGCAATCCGTGGTACGACACCACATGCTGTCCTCCGAATCTTGAGCGCACCTTCGCGTCGTTGCCCGGCTACTTTTACAGCACCAGCAAGGATGGACTTTATCTGCACTTGTACGACAACTCGCAACTTGATTGGCATCTGGAACAGGGAACTGGTCTGAAGGTTGTTCAGAAGACGAACTACCCTTGGGATGGCGCGTCGGAAATTACGGTTGCGCCCGCTAAGCCTACAGAATTTACGTTTTATCTGCGAATTCCCGGCTGGTCTGACGGCACTCAGGTCACGATCAACGGGCAGCCCGTGTCGGGAGCAACTGCGGGACAGTATCTTCCGTTGCGGCGCCGCTGGTCGTCGGGTGACACGATTGGTGTGAAGTTCAATATGGCGCCGCAAGTCATCGAGGCAAACGCTCGGGTCGTGGATGACTATGGCCGGGCGGCCGTTCAACGTGGACCGCTGGTCTACTGCCTCGAGCAGTTGGATCAATCCGATGGCGTGCCGTTGTACGATGTGTCTCTGGATTTGCGCCAAAAAGGTTCATCGCAGTTTCATGAACAATTTCAACGTGATTTGTTGGGTGGAATCGTGGTGCTGACGCACTCAGGAGCAGCCACGGCGAGGGCCGCTTCGGACAATCAGCTCTACTATTCGTACTCGCCGAAACCAATCGAGGCTCGCCCTGTGGAACTCAAGTTCATCCCCTACTATGCTTGGGCGAATCGCGCTCCCACGCCAATGCAGGTGTGGACGCCGGTGCTTCGCGCATAACTTTTGACGCTACGCACCCCATTGCACAACGGTGTAGGAACGTGCCGGCACTTCGAACTTCGTGTGCCCCCCGGACGTCGTCGGCTTTGCGAAGTCGGTTGGCGCCACGCGCTTGGGGGAATCGAAACTGTTGAAGGCCTTCAAATCGCTTCCTGTCAACACAGTTGAAGTAAGCACCCGTGCGGGCGCAGCGTCCTCCCAGACGACGTCGACTTCGTGAGCATTTGCAAGATCACGATTCAGGATGAATAGAGACACGCTGCTATTTTCTTTTGAGAAAGTCCCGACCACATCCAGATACGGCACAGTCCCAATTCCAGCAACCTCATATGTGGGAGATTCCGAGAGTAAATTCAGCACCGACCCCCGCGCCATCTGCAGGCCCCAGCTATACGGATAATAAATTGTCTGGCGGAACAGGCCGTTGGCATTTGTCATGATCGGCGCAATGACATTCACAAGTTGCGCTAAGCATGCCAATTTCACCCGGTCGGCGTTGCGCAGCAGTGTGTTGATAATCCCACCGACCAGCAAGGCGTCTTCCAGGTTGTACACCTCTTCCAGTAGATGCGGCGCTTCTTGCCGGTGGCCGTTGACAGCGTCTCCAGTGCGCGCGCGGTACCACACGTTCCACTCGTCAAAAGAGAGCCACAGCTTCTTTGCAGAGCGTTGGTGGCCACGCACCAGATCGCAGACCGCAACTGTTTCGGCGATCTGGCGGTCCATGCTGAGATTCATGGCGAGATACTTCGCGCTATCAGTGCCGGTTTCTTCCTGCGTGTTCCCGAGGTAGCGATGGAGAGAGAGACCATCCACATAGTCGTAGCACTGTTCCAACACCTCGCGATCCCATTCGAGATAAGTCGGCATGAAAGGGCCACTTGAGCCGCAAGCAATCAGTTTCAGCGTCGGGTCGACATAGCGCATCTGCCGCGCGGCGTCCGAGGCCTTCAATCCATACTCCGTCGCGGTCATATGCCCGATTTGCCACGGACCATCCATCTCATTGCCCAGGCACCAGTGCTGCACTCTGTACGGCTCGGCAATTCCATTCTTGCGTCGCAGATCGCTCCAGCGCGTACCTTTTTCGATGTTGCAATATTCCACCAGCGCCGCAGCCTGTTCGGGTGTTCCAGTTCCCAGATTCAGGCCCATCAGAGGCAGAGTACCCGCGGCCTTGCACCACATCATGAATTCATCAGTGCCGAATTGATTGGTGTTGATTGAGTTCCAAGCCTTGTCGAGAACTCTTGGTCGCTCTTGTTTCGGCCCGATGCCGTCAAGCCAGTTGTAACCGGACACAAAATTGCCGCCCGGGTAACGGATAATCGGCACCCCCAGCGCGCGGACTTCCGCGATGACATCTTTTCGGAAGCCGTTGGAGTCCGAGAGTTTTGAATCCGGATCGTAGATACCTTCGTAGATCGCGCGACCCAAATGTTCCAGGAAAGATCCGAAAAGGTTGCGATCGATGGGAGCTATGGTGCGTCGTGTATCGACGTACACGCGCGCCGCGGTCGCCGCATTCGAGGCCGGACTCTGTGCCGGCAGGATACGGCCGAAAAGTAATTCTGCGGAACAGCCTGCTCCCACTGCCACAGATTGTTGCAGAAAACGCCGACGCTGCATGGCAAGCATTAAAAGCCTCTCGTAATGTGATACCAGGCAAACTTTGCACGCAGCATAGCACAGGCGATCAAGTCGCAACCGACCGTTTACTTCGTCGCTCGCCTGACCGAGACTTGACTGGTGCGCCGGATTGGAAGACTTTGACAATGATCAATTTCTGGATGTCCGGGAATCGGAGCGCGGATGATTCAATTCATATTGTTTGCGTGGTTGGCGGGGCAAGCGGCAACGTCTGATGCGATGCGGCACGTGCAGTCAGGTCTTGAGGCGCGCCAACAGCACAACGTTGAAGCGGAGATTGCGGAGTTTCGAAAGGCCACGGAACTCGACCCGAGTTTGGCCGAGGCATTCGTGAACCTTGGCTCCCCGTACATGGAGAAACACGATTACGGCGCAGCCATTGTTCCGCTGAAGCGCGCTCTGGAACTCAGTCCTGACCTTGCCGTCGCCCACGAATTCCTAGGATATGCGCTTCTGGCGCAGGGTTATGCCGCGGAAGCCATCCCGCACCTGCAGCGTGTTGGCGCGCTAGAGGCATTGGGAATCGCGCAGATCGAAACTGGGCAATTGACCGAGGCGGTTGCTAACTTCACCGCCGCCCTTGCCAAGCGTCCCGCTGACCCTGATTTGCTGTATTACCTGGGGCATGCCAGCGGATTGCTTTCCAAAACCGCCATCGACAATTTGATTGCCAACTATCCGGAATCGGCACGCGCTCATCAGGCGCTTGCGGAAAACTACTATGCGCTCCGGCAAATGCCTCAAGCAGAAAAAGAATATTTGGAAGCGTTGCGGCTGCGCCCCGACCTGCCAGACCTTCATCTCGAGTTGGGCCAGGTTTATGCCAATTCCGCACAGTGGCCGAAGGCGGAGGCTGAATTTCGCGCCGAGACGAAACTGCAGCCGGGCAAAGCCGAGGCTGCTTATCGCCTGGGCACAGCGTTGCTTCAGGAAGGCAAAGCGGGTGAAGCCCTTCCGGAGTTGAAACGCGCGAATGAATTGAAACCGGAAATGGCGGAGACGCTCTACTCCTTGGGCAAGGCGGCCTCCTTGACTGGAGGCAACGCCACTGCCGAAAAGTCGTGGTTGAAAGTGATCGAAATCGAAAAGAACACGTCGCTTGCGGCGCAGGCACATTTTGGACTTGCCGGCTTGTATCGTAAGCAGGGAAAGGCCGAGCAAGCGCGCCGCGAGATGCAAGAATTCCAAAAACTTCAAAGCACCATCGGCCCGCCACGCTCTGAATAGTTGGCAGAGAAGCTGCCATTCACTCCGGGTAGAATTGTGCAAAATGTACTCATATCTGGCGCGAAAATCTGTCAGCGCGGCGGCTTGCGATAGCAAAGCGATAAAGTTACAATCAAAAAAGTGCAGCAGTGACACGTGAAATGTTGCGCTGAGTTGTTCGCAGTGGCCCGAACGAAAAACTGCCAAGCAGTCTGCTAGAGCTCACAGCAAAACGCAGCAGTTTGTAAGGCGCCTGGATGGAGTTTTAGTAGCGGAAGGGGCCGAAGCAGGGAAGTAAGTATTTTATTATCAATCAGGGCCGAGGTAGCTCAGTGGTAGAGCAGCCGATTCGTAATCGGCAGGTCGAGAGTTCAACTCTCTCCCTCGGCTCCATCTAATTCCAACCGAAAAGCCACTTCGAGTTCAGTTTCCAGTTGAATCACAAACGCACGCGCCATAAGCAGAGTCGCGCAGGCAGGCTCTTTTACAGCGCTAGTAGTCTTCTTGAGGCCGGCGGCCGTAAAGGCTTCGCGCAGATTTTGGCATGCGGGCGGCCCGATAGGTATCTAGCTCTGTGCCTGTGATTATGTATTGGCTTTCTGGAGGATGATTGGCGTGGGCGGCCAGTTCGGCCTGCAGTCGCTCCGAGCAAATGGCGGGCGCGTCCTGGTAGCTGGCACGATGTGAAACGAAGGCCTCGTTGGCGATGTTGAAGGTGAACTCGCGATCCTCACCTTCTCCCCGAACATGAAACGTGTACTCGCGGGAGAGCGGCATGGCCTGGAAGCCAACGTATTGCACGATGACGTTGCTCACTTTGCGCCTGGAACGAACACGCGAGCTGCATGGGTCGGAGTTGGCGCCACCGCAGCTTTCACACGCTTCGCGCGCCTGCGCTTCGGTGGAACTCCGTCAGCCGGTTCGACCACCATCAGGCTGGTGACGAACTTCTTGAGTCCGTGAGCGTCGAAGTCGATCGTTGTGCGCTCGGAGCTTGATTCGGTGATTACTCCACATCCGTATTGGAAATGCTTGATGTACTGGCCTGCTTCGAGAATTGCCAAGATATCCTCCCGATCGTATGAACAGAATTAGCCGCCTGCCTCGCTCTCGCTAGACAGTAAGCCATGAAAATCTGTGCGCTACACAGCAACCGCGGAAAATCCGTCCGCGCGGCTAGTAATTCCGGCGTCCGTTTCCGCCACCCCGGCCGCCCGAATAGCCACCACGGCCGCCGCGATCGCCTCCGCCGCCACGCCCTTCCTGCGGACGGGCTTCGTTCACTTGCAGCGCCCGGCCTTCCACATCCAAGCCGTTCAGTTCGCCGATGGCCTTGGCAGCGTCGTCGCCGGAGCCCAGTTCCACGAATCCGAAACCGCGCGAGCGGCCGGTTTCGCGATCGGTGATAACGCGGGCCGAAGACACTTGATAACCTTTCGCAACGAAAAGCTGTTGCAGGCTTTCATCGGTCATTCCGAAGGAGAGATTCCCAACATAGAGTTTTGTCATACGATTTTCCTTTTACCTGTCTCTTTCCACGTTCCCAAAAGTGCAGGAACAGATTGTTTTGCCGTACACCGCAAAATCGTCTTTCTCCTGCAATCGTGAGAACGAAGAATCCTTCAGAGAGCGAACTCGATCTCGCCCTGGATGTAACCTGCGATTTGTGCAACTGCTCGAAACGATAAATGGTTTCCTTGTAATTGTCCCGATTTCCGGAGTTGCGCTTAGGAAGCAACGGCTGAGGCCATTTTGTGGAAGGTGGAGTTGGCGACCATGTAGGTGTGGATGCGCAATGCGCCGTCGATCACGTCGCTCAGCAACTTGGTGACTTGCGCGAAAGCAGCGTGCTCGTATTTCTCGGCGTCGTCGCTATTTTCCCAGAAACTGTAGGCGTAGACTTCTTTCCCGCTCTGCGAGAAGAGGGTCAACTCGTCCAGGAAACCCTGCTGCTTGCGGAGCAGGGGAATAACCTCGTTTTCCATTTTCTTGATGAATTCCCCGGCGCAATCCGCCTTTAGGCGCATGGAGACTTTGCGAGCGAACATAGGCCTCTCCCTCGTTTTCAGACCAAGGGAGTAATTCAGGCGTTGCGACGGGTCTAGGAGACCTGAAGGCAGCCTTGATCGCAGGATCAGTTTGACTTACTTTACAGCTCTTGTCAAGCGTAGCACCGAACGGTACGATGTACTTTACCTACCAAGTGAATCCAGGAGGCTCCGTGGACGTTTGTTTTGTGATTCAACAACGATTGAAAGAACTGGGCCTGGAACAACGCGATCTGGCCGTCGCGGCTCAGGTCACGGAATCCTACATCTCGCAATTGCTCACACGAAAGAAAGCGCCGCCGTCCGCCGACCGCACCGATCTGTACGACAAGATGAACGCCTTCTTGAAACTGCCCCATGGCCAGCTTTCGGCGATGGTACAGGAACAACAGCGCGAAGAACTGAAGAAGAAGGTTGTCGATCCACCGGCGCCGCTGTTCAAAAATGTGCGCGAACTCATCATCCGGAAATGCGCCGCAGAAAAACAAAAACAGGTGCGGGATATTTTCGAGAAACAGGCTTTTGGCGAACTGGAACGGCTGATCACGCAGAAGCTTGTGGACGTTACCAAGGGAGTAGCGAAAGACGAGTTGAATAACGAGGCCTGGCTGAGCATCGTTGCAGAGTTGAGCGGGCGTTCCTACGAGGAGATGCGCGCGATCATTCTGGAATTTCTCGATACCGACGTGTTCAATATCTCTCCCGAGCATTGCGCGGCTTTCCTGGATCCGCTGATCGATTCCTGGAACATCGATTTGGAAAGCTTCGCGATGGAAATCGTGCTGAACCGGCGGTTAGCTTCCAAGCAACTGATGGAATTTCGCTTCATGGAAACGGATTCTGCCGCACCCGCTGAAGAGGAGCCGGGATTCAGGGAATTTCTTCACGATTCAGCGATGAGCGGCGGCGCTACCGGGGAAGAACTGGAATTTCTGGCTAATTTGAGATTTGGCGGCAGGCGGCCAACACCGTTGTACTACTACCGCGAATTGCAGAGCCTTCGTGACCCCCTGCATTTTCTTGAAAGCACCGGCGCCGCAATGCATAAGCGCCGTGAAGGGGGCGACGCCGAGAAGAACAGGCAAGTGGAATCGCGAAAAAACGCCGTCAGGCGGTGGGCCAAAAACAAGCGAAGCGCCCGAAAGAATGGCAAGGCGAGATAGCCCGGGGCAAGTCTTGGGTATGCGCGCACACAATTTTTTGCCGGCCCCGACTTAATTGCGCGCATTTCCCAATAGTATGGTATAGTTCTTATGCGCTTAATCCCGCGGCAGTGTTGTGCGGTTCCTCCGGTTCCATAAGTGATCTGAGTATACCCGCCTCCGTATCCTCCGTACGTTTTCAGCGTAATTCAAACTAAGACTGGCGAACACTTCGTCCGGCCTGTCAGATTTCTGCACACGCCCTGTGAGTGTCGTCGCCAGTAAGAAAGCAAAATGCAAAATTTTTCAGAACTTCCGATTTCTATGTACTTGAAGGAGCGACTGTCTGCAGCTCGCTTCTCGGTACCCACGCCGGTTCAAGCCGCGGCGATACCCCAGGCGCTTGAGGGCAAGGACGTGCTGGCAACCGCGCAAACCGGTACCGGCAAGACCCTGGCATTCCTTATCCCGGTAATTGAGAGGCTGCTCAAGCAGGAAAAGCCGGGGCTGGCCGCTCTGGTGCTGGTTCCAACGCGCGAACTCGCGATGCAGGTGGTTGAGCAGTACAACGCGCTGCGCGGCAAGCAGTTGCTGCCTGCGGCCCTGGTGGTCGGCGGATTGGCCGAAGCGCAACAACTGCGCGCCATTCGCAACGGAGCCAGCGTCATCGTTGCGACTCCTGGCCGGCTTCAGGATTATCTGGACCGCAAGCTGGTGCAATTCCGCAGCCTGCAAGTGCTGGTTCTTGACGAAGCGGACCGCATGCTGGACATGGGTTTTCTTCCCGCGATTCGTAGAATTGCCTCGGTGCTGCCAAAAGAGCGCCAGACCATGTGCTTTTCCGCGACCATGGAAGGCGACATGACTCACCTTGTCAAGGAATACACGCGAAACCCGGTGCGCCTCTCCTTCGGTTCCACACTTAAGCCTTCCGAAAACGTGCGACTTCAGGCGTTTGAAGTTTCTCCCGATGATAAACAGCAGGTACTGCGGCACCTTCTTAGCAAAGAAAGCGGCCGGTGCCTGGTGTTCTCCCGCACCAAACGTGGCACGGAACGCATTGCCAAGGCGCTGAATCGCGATGGCATTGCCGCGGCTACAATCCATGGCGACCGCTCGCAATCGCAACGCACAACAGCACTGACCGGTTTCCAGCAGGGCCGCGTTCGGGTGTTAGTGGCCACCGATCTGGCTTCGCGTGGAATTCACGTTCAGGATATCGCTCACGTCATCAACTATGATCTTCCCGAAGTGGCGGAGAACTTCATTCACCGCGTGGGCCGCACCGGCCGCGCAGGCAAGCAGGGAATCGCTTCCACCCTGTTCGTGAAGGAGCAGCGGTCCGATCTCTTTCAATTGGAGCGCACGCTCGGCATCCGAATCGAAAAAATGCGTGCGGACGGCGTTCCCGCGGCCGAATCCCGCGATCGCCATCGAGCTAACGTTGGTCGCATCGAGTCGTCGCCACGCACGCGCATGGTGCAATTGCCCGGCGAAGTCCTGCAGGGACAGATGCAGAGCCAGAACTAATTCGACACCGTTGGGCCAGGAGCCAGGCTCCTGGGCCCCAGCGGAACTATCGTCAACGACAAGTTGTGTTGCGGCCGGTGCTCAATCGCACTCATTCTGAGCATCGTTCCGATGAACGAATTCCGAGACTTGCCCGGTAGTGTATACTGGAGAAGTTCAGAGCCTGAATTGAAACTCTTCGTACACTCGAGGGCATCGGGACAACCGGAGTCCTGTTCGCACAAAGCGGCCTGATCGAACAACGGCTGCAATCCACACATCGTGCTGGCCGTTTTTCACGTAACGCCCGTGTGTTTGCACACGGTACCAACGGCCTTGTATTCAGGATCGACCAGTCAATTCTGGCAGTGGGTTTGAGGGGAGAAACCATTGTCGCAGGACATTCAGGAAAAACACGATCACGTTCGCAACCTCACAGCTTTGGGTAAAGAGCGTGGTTATTTGCTTGCCGAGGAAGTAAACGACTTTCTGGCAGCGGAAGAACACACGTCGGAAGAGATAGATAGCGTGCTTTCGGCTTTTGAAAGCGATGGCATCGAAGTTTATGAAGACGCTTCCGCCGCCAAGGCCGCGCGCGGTCTCCCTGAAGTTGCGGAATCCAGCGAACCGGCGCTGCGCTACGATACTGCTCGCGTTGAAGACCACGCAATCGAACAGAGCGTCTCTCCTCCGGAAAAGAATAGCGATCCTGTCCGGACCTATTTGCGAGAGATGGCTTTGGTGCCATTGTTGACTCGCGAACGCGAAGTGTCCATCGCCAAGCGTATGGAGCGCGGCCACAAGCTGGTGCTAAAGACCATTTCGCGTTCTCCACTAGTGTTAAAGGAACTAATCTCTATCGGCGAAGAGCTGCGCTCCGATGCGCGGCCAATCAAGACCATCATTCATTTCTATGAAGAGGAACTGACCGCGGAAAAAATGGAGGACAAGAAGCGGCACGTTCTGCGGATTATCGACAAGGTGGAAAAACTTCGCTCCCTGGAACTGAAGCAAGTGGCGCGCCTCGAAGCTACGCCCAAGGGCAGCAAACGGGAATATTTGCGGGCACGCGGCCGCTTGGCTCGAACAAAAGTGGAAATGTCGTTGCTGGTGCGCTCCGTCGATTTTCAGGAACGGGAAAGAAAGCGCCTGATCGATATCATGCGCCATACCGTCGAACGATTGCACGCGCTTGAGCGCGAGACGGCACGCCTGGAACGCCGCGTAACCGCCGCCCGTGGAGATGCTGCCGTGGAGGCGCGCAAGGAATTGCGATTGTGCCGTGCGCAACGCAACGCGATCAAGGAAGCCAGTGAAGTCGAACTGAGCAGCCTGAAGCACACGCTGACGCTGATTCTGCGAGGCGAGGCCGAAGCCCAGCAGGCGAAAAGGGAACTGACCGAGGCCAACCTTCGCCTGGTCGTGTCCATCGCGAAGAAGTACACCAACCGCGGGCTGCAGTTCCTGGATTTAATTCAGGAAGGCAACATCGGATTGATGCGGGGAACCGATAAGTTTGAATGGCGACGCGGCTACAAGTTTTCCACGTACGCCACCTGGTGGATTCGCCAAGCCATCACACGCGCCATCGCAGACCATGCACGAACCATTCGCGTGCCGGTGCACATGGTTGAGATGATCAACAAGCAGATGCGCACCAGCCGGCAACTCGTTCAGGAACTCGGCCGCGAACCCACCGCGGAAGAGATCGCGAAACGCATGGATATTTCCGTTGAACAGGTTCGTAAAGCCAAGAAAATCGCGCAAGTGCCCATTTCCTTTGAGACGCCCGTTGGCGAGGATGAAGACGCGCACTTGAGCGACTTCGTCGAGGATAAGGGAGTGATCTCACCATCCGACGCCGCCATCAACTTGAACATGAAGGAACAGATGGCCACGATGCTGAAGACCCTTACGCCTCGCGAAGAGCGAATCATCAAGATGCGATTTGGTATTGAGGACGGAAACGAGCATACCCTCGAGGAAGTGGGCAAGACATTTGCCGTAACCCGCGAGCGCATTCGCCAGATTGAAGCCAAAGCGCTGCGGAAGCTGCGGCAACCATCGCGTTCCAGGAAGTTCCGGGTATTTCTGGAAGGAGCATTCTAAGAATTAGCGATAAGGCAGCGACTGCAGTCGCACCGTGTACCTGCCGGGATGAAGAATTAAGGAGAATAGGAATGAAGAGTTTATTTGTAGGCAATCTCAGTTTTCAGACCACCGAAGGCGAATTGATGGCGCTGTTTACTCAATTTGGGCAGGTCACCAGGGCCAACGTCGTGATGGACCGGGAAACAGGCCGAGCACGGGGTTTTGCTTTTGTGGAAATGCCCAATGATGACGAGGCGGCAAAGGCCATCGCCGGGCTAGACGGAAAATCACTCGGTGGCCGTAATTTGAAGGTTAACGAGGCACGTCCCAAGACCGCGACACGCACGCCGCGAACCGGCGGCGGTGGAGGCCGGGACAGATTTTCGAACGAAGATTACCGCGAAGCTGCACGGCAGCCGCGCGAACCCCGGTGGTGAATCTCGGCAAGTGCTGAGCGGCGGGAGCGTTCATAACAACATTAAGGAGACGCGATGACGATCACATTCCAGAAGCGCCAAAAGGAAATGAAGCGACAGGAAAAGCAACGCGAAAAGGCAGCCCGGCGCGAACAAAAGAAGCTTGCCAAGCGTGCGGAAAAAGAAGCGGCCATTGAAAATGCTAACGGGAATTCAGACGTGGCCGTGGACCAGATCGGTGATTCCGAACCCCAAGGCTAAGATGGCGAGCCGGGATTCCGTTCGACACAACGAACATTTCCAATTCGCTGCGTGCCCTTGCGAGCACGGAACCCACCGCGGTCGCTGTTCCCTCCCCACTGCTCCAAATTGACGCAAACTGCATTCCTTAGCCCGCCGCACATCGCGCCAGTCCGCGCGAGTTCCCTACACCCGCAGTCCTTTCTATCGCTGTCTATCGCCAATGCCGCCGCCGGTAAGGCGTATATTTTTTTGTTGTCATAGGGGCCGGGAAGTGGCATTGTCACACCGCCAGACTTCCGAGTTCTTTTACCCCACGAAATCGGACCTGCCGGCGGCAGCAGTGACCCAGGTGCGCGGACGAAGGGCGATGAAAAGCAGCAACGGAAAGGGAAGAACGGCATCCAGGCAGTTCCGGGCAGATTTGCTTTTGAAACTTGAAATGACCAGCAATCCCGAAGCACTTTGCCTGGTGCGCGCGACGCTAGAGCGGGCGGCGGAGGCTCTGAATTTTCACTCGGCGGAAAGGCGTGCCATCGTCCGCTCTGTGGATGAAGCCCTCGCGAATGTCATGCGGCATGCCTACGAAGGGAAGAGCGGCATGCCGATTTTCGTCACGTTCCGCCGGCTCTACGGGCAGAATCAACCGCAGACCAACGCCGGACTCGAGGTTTTGCTGGAAGACAAAGGGGTCGCGCTGAATCCCGCAAAACTGAAGGGGCGCCCCCTTGAGGACCTCAGGCCCGGGGGATTGGGACTCCACTTCATGCGACACAGCATGGACGAAGTGGAATTCAGCCGGAAACATGGAAAGAATCAGCTTCGTATGGTGAAATATCTGGCCATACCCAAGACCGAGTCGGGGTCTGAAGGAGAATAGACAGTGCAGATTGATGCCCGTGAATCACAAGGTGGAACCATTCTGGATCTCTCGGGTGATATTGACCTCGCCCATTCCCCCGCCATGCGCAAGGCGCTTCTGGGGGAAATTAAGGAGAAGCGCACTCCCAAAGTGTTTTTGAACCTGAAGAATGTCCGCTACATTGACAGTTCCGGGATTGCCTCCCTCGTAGAAGGCTTGAAAGCCTCCAGGGAGATCGGTTCAAGGCTGATTCTGTACAGCCTGAGCACCACCGTTCGCGAGGTTATGCAGCTTTCGCGCCTGCAGAAGATCTTCGAGATTTATGAAAATGAAGAACAGGCGCTTTCCTCCTGACATGCTATTATCTTCCCACTTTTAGGACGACAGGCGCTCGTGGACTTCCTTCAAGCAACTGGCTCTGCCTTCACTAACGGTCTGGCATATCTTGGGTCTCTGGCGACCCTTGCCGGGCGCGCCGCGTATTTCACTTTCATTGGACCATTCCAGGGCAAGCCCTTGCGCTTCCAACGCGCTGTTGGTCAAGCGATGGAAGCGGGCGTGCGCGCATTGCCCATTCTTTCGCTGATCACTTTCTTTATTGGCTTAATCCTGGCCTTGCAAGCTGCCTATGAACTGCGGCGCTTTGGCGCGATGAGCTATGTGGCCAGCGCCGTGGCCCTTTCCATGACGCGTGAACTCGGGCCATTGATTACCGCGGTGATTGTCATCGGTCGTTCGGGTTCCGCCTTTGCGGCCGAACTCGGCACGATGAAAGTCACGGAAGAGATCGACGCGTTGGAGACAATGGCGATCAACCCCGTCAGTTTCCTGGTTGCCCCGAAATTTATGGCCATGGTTCTGATGCTGCCATGTCTGACTATTTGGGCAAACTTCATGGGCATCCTGGGTGGATCCCTGTTTGGCGTCGCTCAGGCCGATTTCACGTTCCAGCGGTACCTCACCGCCTCGCTCGATGCGCTGTATATGCGCGACGTCGTCACCGGCTTAATCAAAAGCTTCATGTTCGGAATTACCATCACCGCGGTGGGCTGCCACGAAGGCTTGGCCACCGGTGGCGGTGCGGAGCAAGTGGGTCGTTCGACCACGCGGGCCGTGGTGATGTCGATCTTTCTCGTGATTCTGGTGGACCTGGTCTTTACCATGTTGTTCTACTTCCTGGGAGAACACTAAGCCGTATGCCGGAGCCATTCGAACGGTCTGATGAGGAACACGTCCCCGACGGGCCAATGATCTCGCTGCGCGATTTGCGCGTCAGTTACGACGGACGCGAAATCCTCCACGGAATCAACTTTGATGTGCAACGCGGCGAGACGCTGGTGATTCTGGGCGGCTCTGGCTCGGGAAAGAGCACCTTGCTGCGCACCCTGGTCGGCTTGGAAATACCCAGTTCGGGCGAAGTCTGGATCCGGGGCAAAAATTTCGTGGCAATTTCCGACGCCGAACGGGACGAAATTCGCAAAAAGCTGGGAATGTCGTTCCAAGGCGGGGCGTTATTCGGCTCAATGACCGTGGGAGAGAACGTGGCGCTTCCCCTGCGTGAACACACAAAACTCGAAGAACCCACCGTTGAGATCATGGTGCGCCTGAAGCTGGACCAGGTCGGTTTGTCGGGCTTCGAAGATTTTCTGCCTTCGCAATTAAGCGGCGGCATGAAAAAACGCGCCGCTGTGGCTCGTGCTCTGGCTATGGATCCCGAGATTCTCTTTTTCGATGAGCCGTCGGCGGGACTCGACCCCATCATTGCTGCGGGCATCGATCAGCTGATTTTAGAGTTGAAAAAGGCCTTCCACATGACGATTATCGTCGTCACCCACGAACTGGCCAGCGCGTTTCTAATCGCCGACCGCATGGTGTTGATCAACAAGGGAGATTTGGTTGCGAGCGGCACCGTTGCCGAAATGCAAAACAGCAAACATCCCAGAGTCCGCCAGTTCCTGGATCGTGTCCCTGAACCCGCGGTGGCGCAAGAACTCGATTATTTGCAGATGCTGACGGAGCCCTCATCGAAAACTGGCGAGGGACGACAGGGGAAGAGCAGGTAAAGATGGAATCAAAACGCGAACAGGTGTGGGTCGGTCTGTTTGTCATCGTTGCGGCGACGCTGCTGATCGTCACCGTGTTTGTGCTCACCGGCGCATTCGCAGGATCCGCGAAGATCCTTCATACGCGATTCCACAACGTAGCGGGGCTGGAGCCTGGAGCCACTGTTCGCTATGAAGGCGGTCCGAAGATTGGCCGTGTAGAGAAAATCGAAATCGATCCCAATGATCCTGCGCTCATGGATATGCAATTTAGCGTGAAAAGCGATCTCCCGATAAAAACCGACAGCCACGTCGCGATTCTCAGTTTCAGCCCGCTTGGCGACAATCACCTGGAAATCAAGGCTGGCTCTCCTGCTGCAGCGCGTGCCGCTTCCGGCGCGTTTCTTCCGTCCGATCCATACGTGGGATTCAATGACCTCACCGCACAAATCAATCAGCTGGCGCCGCAGGCAAAGGAATTGCTATCGAACCTTAACGAACGGGTGGTCCAGTTGAAGGTTACGGTCGACCGCATTAACGACCTGCTGAACGACCGCAATCGTGAAAATGTGTCCGCGTCGTTGGCTGAATTGCATGGCATGTTGGCTGAGAATCGTCCTGAGATTCGCAGTACTCTCAAGAATGTAAACGCGGCAAGCGCAAAAATAGGGCCGCTACTGGATAAACTGCATACCACCATCGATCAGACCCAGGGAACCCTGAAAAAGGTTGATGGCTTGATCGACGATAACCGTGAGGATGTCCGCGCGTCGGTCATCAAGCTGCGCCAATCTCTCGACAATATTTCCGCGCTGACGGCTCAGCTGCAGCAGATGTTGGACGATAACGACGACAACATCGATCAGATTCTGAACAATTTGCGGATCATTACCGAAAACCTGAAAACGTTCAGCTATACCATCAAAACCCATCCGTCCAGTTTGATTGTTCCTAGCAAAGTGCCAGATCGTAAGCCGGGAGAGAAGCCATGAGAATCGTATCATTGCAAACCGGTAGGACACGGAGCTTGGCGCAGGCCGCGCCATCCTCCCTACCTTGGTCAGCCGCTGCGCTGTCCATTCTTGCGATCGCACTCTTTGTAGCCGGCTGCGGCGGCACCAGGCCAATCAAGTACTACCAACTGACTTATGCCACGACTGCCCCGCCGCCCTCTCCGGACGCCATCAACACCACGCTCATGGTGAGATCGTTCGAGGCCTCTCATCTTTATCTTAGCGACCAGATTGTCTACGGGTTCGATTCCCCTGAATTGGGCGTGTATCAAAGCCAGCGTTGGGCCGAGCCTCCGGTGGAGATGCTTCAGGACGCGATGGTTCGCGGTTTACGGTCCTCGGGTAGATTTCGCGCCGTCTACACCATACGATCCGACATGGGTGGTCAGTACATCCTGGGCGGTCATTTATATGACTTCAAGGAAGTGGACGGCAGCGCGATTGTCGCCCGGCTAAACTTCGAGGTCCGTCTGCGCGACCGCAAGTCCGGCGCGACTGTGTGGAGTCACATGTACACTCACGACGAACCAGCGTCGGAAAAGACTGTCCCGGCAATAGCGGTCGCGATGGACAAGAACGTCCAACGCAGCGTCCAAGAAGTACAAGCCGGGCTCGAAGAATATTTTCGAGCCAACCCACCGAAATAGTCTGGGGCATCCAGCTTAGCTGTTTAAACTTTCAGCTGCTGTGTTGTGTTTTGCATCTGGGTTTTATTTCACGCTAACGTCCCTTTTTTGTTCAACTTGCTCGGCTATATCCGGAATATCCTCTGACCTATGTTGCGAAAACCAACGATTCCTGGCTTGGACTTTTTCTGTGCTATGTCTTGTCTTTCCTTCTAAACCTCTGCATCTCTCGCTGTGTCACGCACTTAGGTGCTCGCGTGAATCTCTTCGCGCTTTGGCATCGCACTTGCCCTATAGCAGTGTAGAAAATGAGTTCAAAGAAGTTTGGGAGGCAGGCCATGACAGTTATTCTGATGCTTACGATGTTTGTTGTTTTCCTTACCATCGACTATTTCATGCGCAAAGGAAAAGTAACGACGACGGTGGAAGCGCAAGAGGCTGGCGTTCAGACGGCACCGCGCACGTTGCCAACAATCGTTAGCGGTTTTGAGTTGCCAGGAAATCGCCGGTATCACCAGGGGCACACTTGGGCACTGCAAGAGAGCCCGACGCTGGTGCGCGTGGGCATGGATGATTTTGGTGCGCGTCTGGCTGGAAAGATCGACGAAATCACCCTGCCGAAGAGGGGCCAGTGGCTCCGCCAAGGACAGAAATTCGCCACCTTGCACCGCGACGGTCAGTCGGTAGACCTGATTTCCCCGGTTGAAGGGGAAGTGACGAACGTGAATGAGGCACTGGCAGCGAAAGTCTCCCTCAGCAATTCAGATCCCTACGGAGAAGGCTGGTTCGTCTCCGTGATCGCGCCCGATTTGCAGGTCAGCTTCCGAAACTTGCTCAACGGAAGCCTCGCACGCAAGTGGATGGCGGAAGCAGCTACCCAGTTGCAGGCTAGGGTTCCCGCGCTGGCGGGGGCGGTTGCTCAAGATGGCGGCTTGGCAATGCACGATCTGACGGCGCAGTTGCCAACAGAGAAATGGGAACAGATTACGAAAGAATTCTTTCTGACATAGCCTGACTACCCCCAATAGCGTGAATCGCCGAGGCCCCGATCGATACAGGTCGGGGCCTCGGTGCATTTGGTGGTGGTTCCCTCAGAACCTCGAAAGATAGCAGCGATTCGTCTATTTGCCAGCCGACGTGATGGCTGTCACCGCCGAGAGTGACCTAATTCACGGGGGACTGCCGAGAAATTCATCATAATAGCCGTGGGTCCAGCCACACCTAGCAGAAGAATTCAGCACGGGTGCGTGGCCCTGTGGAAGTTCTCTACGGTCTCTGGACACACCGCTCGGCTCGAACTTGATGTCCAGAATGGCACATCGCACGCTCACCGGCGTCGCGCCTGCCATGTCCCACGCCAACTCGCTCCTGGCCGCTGTGAAGCGCAAAAGGGCAATCCTCGGTACCCTGGCACTGGTTCCACCGCCGAGTGAAGTTCGCTCCAGGGAGCAGTCATGAGTAAGGGGATCCTCTACGATGCAACCGTTTGCATCGGCTGCAAATTGTGTGAAAAGGCATGCGCAGAGCGCAACGGTCTGCCTTACGACGACGCGATTGCAGGCGAGGAGAAGCAATCGGAGCATAAGTTTACCGTCGTCCAAACCAAAGGCGACAAGTTCATGCGCCACCTATGCATGAATTGTGCGGATCCCACCTGCGCTTCCGTATGCCCCGTGGGAGCTTTCACCAAAACAGCCGAAGGACCTGTGACCTATGCGGGCGCAAAGTGCATTGGTTGTCGGTATTGCATGCTGGCATGTCCCTTCGTGGTGCCCAAGTACGAATGGCAAAAGACCTTCCCGCTGGTGCGCAAGTGCGACATGTGCGGAGACCGTGTCGTAAAAGGGTTGCAAACCGCTTGCGCCGAGGCCTGTCCAACCGGGGCAACAAAATTCGGCGAACGCGACGATTTAATTGCCGAGGCGCAGCAACGCCTGCGTGAGAATCCCGACAAATACGTTAAGAAAATCTATGGCCTCAACGAAGTTGGCGGAACCTCAGTGCTGCTGCTTTCCAGCATACCGTTCGAGGAATTCGGCTATCGCGCCGACTTGGTTACGGAGCCCATGCCCCTGCTCACCTATCGCGTGTTGACGCATGTGCCAGATCTGGTCGCCCTGGGCTCGGTCTTACTCGGCGGCATCTGGTGGATCAGCAACCGCCGCGTCGAAGTCGCTGCCGCAGAGCGTGCCGAGCAACCCGCGCGTCCTGCGCCCAAGAAATGAGGACGGAGACAACATGCAAAAGCCCAAGGTGACCTTCTGGAAGTTGGTTCTGGTTGCGATACTGATTCCCGGTTTGTACTCTCTGCTGTTTCGCTTCACCCATGGTCTGGGCGCGTCCACAAATCTCAACGACGAGTTTCCCTGGGGACTGTGGGTCGGTTTCAAATTGTTCTCTGTGGCGCTCGCGGGCGGCGGCTTCACTCTTGCCGCCGTGGTCTATATCTTCAACTTGCAGCGCTATCGGCCCGTTCTTCGTCCCATGATTCTCACGGCGTTTCTGGGCTATTCCATGTTTATCGCCTCGCTGATCATGGATCTGGGCCGGCCATACCGCGTTTGGCACCCGCTCGTCATGTGGAACCACCGCTCGGTGATGTTTGAAATCGCCTGGTGCGTGATGTTGTACACCACCGTGCTATGCCTGGAATTTCTGCCCGTGATTTTGGAACGGCTGGGTTGGAAGCGGCAACTGGAGTGGATGCACACCATCATGATTCCACTCGTGATTGCCGGTGTAATTCTCTCTACCTTGCATCAGTCTTCGCTCGGAAGCCTGTACCTGATCGTGCCGGGAAAGCTCTATCCACTGTGGTACTCCCCGTTGGAACCCGTTTTCTTCTTTATCTCCGCGCTATGCGCCGGTTTGGCCATGACCATCTTCGAGTCCTGGCATGCGGACAAAGCCTTTCACCAGCGCCTGGCCCTTCCGCTCTTGACGGGCTTGGGCCGCGTCTTGGCGGTCTTGCTTGCGTTCTACCTCACGTTACGGGCCGTAGACTTGGCGCGAAGCGGCGCCCTTCGGCTGTTGCTACGGCCGCGTTCGGAAACGTACTTGTTCGCTCTCGAGATTCTCCTTTTAGCTGTGCCGATGGTGTTGTTGTTCCGTCACCGCATCCACACAGACCGTACCTGGCTCTATTTTTGTTCCATCCTCACGCTTTTGGGTTTTATAACCAACCGCATGAATGTCGCCATCACCGGCATGTTGGCCTCCTCGGGCCAGAACTACTTCCCCAAGTGGACAGAAATCTCCATCACTCTGGCCATCATCGCGTCTGGCTTTCTGGTCTTCGCGCTGGCCGTGAAATACCTGCCGGTGTTCCAGAATGGCAAGTCCTACGAGGCAATCTCCGAACCGACACAAGTACCAGCGGCAGTTCCGGAGCTTATTGATGTTAGTTCGTGAAGCAGCAGCCCTTCGCCGCCTTTGGGCAAGAATCTCGGGGAGCCTGAGTTCCAAGCTTCTTGTGGTTCTAGTCTCGTCCATGGCCATTGTATTCGGCGTCCTCGGATATTTGAATATTCAGCTTCATCGAAAGCATCTGGAACGAACCACACTTGCCGACGCCGCTCGCGTCAGCAATGTCATCAAGCGAAATACCTCCTACTACATGTTGCGCAACCAGCGCGACGGCCTGTACCACATCATTACGGAATTGGCGCAAGAACCCGGGATGGTTCGCATCCGCATCATCAATGACCGAGGACGCATCAGTTTCTCCTCTGATCCCTCGGAGATGAACAAGCTCGTCGACGAGCAAATGAACGTGCACGACACTCTTCCAGCCGGCGTGCCCTGGTTCCAGGTGGCAAATAAGGGACAAAGCTTTCGCACCTATCGCATGCCGAATGGAGAGCGGGCACTCGGTGTGATCAACCCGATTGAGAATTCGCCTTCCTGTTCCTCGGCGGAATGCCACGCGCATCCGGCGGAAGTGAAAACGCTGGGCGTGCTGGACACAAATATCTCCCTCGCGCCCACGGATCAAAGTGTGGCGGAGAGCACCAGTAAAATGCTGCTGTACACGGTGCTCGCGGTTTTCGGCGTGGCCATCCTGACCACCGCTTTTGTGCGTCGATTGTTGCAGGGCCCTCTTACCGCTCTTACCGTAGGAACGCACCGCCTGGGTTCCGGAGATCTGGGCTACCAGATCAAAGTACACTCCCGCGGCGAATTCGAAGATCTGGCTAGCTCCTTCAACACCATGAGTCATCAGCTACTCGACGCGCACCAGGAAATCAATGCCTGGACGCGCACGCTGGAGGAGCGCGTTGACGAAAAAACGCGTCAGTTGAAAGACGCACAGGAAGAAATGTTGCGGGTTGAACGCATGGCGTCGATTGGGAAACTTGCGGCCGTCGTGGCGCACGAAATTAATAATCCACTAGCCGGAATCCTCACGTACGCGAAGCTGCTGAAGAAGCGGCTGGCGCGTGAAACCGTCGTCAATCAGGAAAACATTGGGATGCTGGACCTCGTGGAATCCGAAAGCCGGCGCTGCGGAGAGATCGTAAAGAATTTGATGACCTTTGCCCGTCCCACTTCCATGAATCGCGAGCCCGCGGACCTGAACGCCATTATCGACCGCTGCGTTCGCCTGGTGCAGCACCAGTTGCAACTGAAAAACATTGAATTGCACCAGGAGTTGACCGCCGACATGCCGCACGTGCGCTGCGACGCCGGACAAATCGAACAAGTGATCCTGGCGCTGGTGATGAACGCCATCGACGCCATGACAAATGGCGGAAATCTGACGTTGTGCTCGAGGAAGCTCGAAAATACCGGCCAAGTGCAGGTCGAAGTGCGCGACGACGGCGTCGGCATGCCCAAAGATGTTCTCGCCAAAATGTTTGAGCCGTTTTTCACCACCAAAGAACACGGGCGCGGCTTGGGTCTGGGGCTGGCCATCAGTCGAAATATTGTCGATCGTCACGCGGGCAAGATCGCGGTGTCGTCCGTACCCGGCCACGGCACCACGTTCACGATTACTTTGCCACTGCAATCCAATCTCGTGCACGCCGCCACGCCGGCCGGTGCCTCGGTCAAGGAGTAAGGTTATGGCTCTCAAAGCGAATTTGCTGGTCGTCGACGACGAGTTGATTGTAAGAGACTCTCTCGATAAATGGTTCCGCGAAGAAGGCTATGAAGTGACCGTAGCGGAAAACGCGCATGACGCCCTGGGGAAAATGGCGGCGCAAAAGTTCGACCTGTCTCTGGTGGACATCAAGATGCCCGGAACGGACGGAGTTGAGCTGCAGCGCCGCATGCACGAGATCGATCCCGAAATGCTCGTGATCATCATGACAGGCTACGCCTCGGTTGAAACCGCCGTCGCCGCCCTGAAGAATGGCGCGTATGACTATGTCTCGAAGCCATTCGATCCCGACGACATCGCGCATACTGTGCACAACGCCTTAACGCACAAGCGCGTTGAGCAAGAGAACGCCCGCCTGCGAGAGACGGTCGCCTCCACAACTCGGCCACAGGAAATTGTAGGCCAGAGCCCTTCGATGGTGCGGGTGTTTGAAGCCATCCAGACCGTTGGTCCCACCGATGCCACGGTGCTGATCACCGGTGAGAGCGGCACCGGCAAAGAATTGTGTGCCCGCGCGATTCACGCCGCAAGCCCGCGGCATTACAACCCGCTGGTCGTGATCCATTGCGGCGCTTTGGCGGAAACGCTATTGGAGAGCGAACTGTTCGGCCATGAAAAAGGCGCGTTCACCGGCGCGCAGTACCGCAAGAAGGGAAGCTTCGAGGTTGCGGATGGCGGCACCGTGTTTCTCGATGAAATCGGAGACATCAGCCTGAAAACGCAAACGGATCTGCTGCGTGTTTTGCAGGAGCGCGAGATTACGCGCGTTGGCAGCACGCACCCCATTCACGTGGACTTTCGGTGCATTGCCGCCACCAATAAAGACGTGGAGCAACTCGTCAAAGACGGGCGCTTTCGGCCGGACCTGTTCTACCGCCTGAATGTTTTTCAGATCCAACTGCCGTCGCTGCGCGAACGCAAGGGTGACATACCAATTCTTGCCGACCATTTCGTCAAGAAGTTTTCTGCCTCGATGAACAAACGTATTACGCGCATCTCTCCCGCAGCGATGGCCTTGTTGGACCACTACGAATGGCCCGGCAACATACGCGAACTGGAGAACGCGATTGAACGCGCGATGGTTGTGGGCAGAGAACCGGAACTGAACGAAGACGATTTCGCGCTGCGCCTGCCTGCCCACGGCGTCTCGCCGCGCACTCTGGAAGACATCGAACGCGCGCACATTCTGTCGGTCCTGGAGAATTGCAACGGCAACCAGACGCAAGCGGCCGAGGTCCTGGATATCGATCGTGTCACGCTGCACAACAAGCTGAAGAAATATGGTTGGAAGAGGGCTGCCGCGGAAGCATCGTGAATCGCATTCAGCTATTGCCGCTGGGTAAATTTCCCGGCGAGACCCTGATTGATCTATCGGCGGGGCTTCGCAAGCGGTTCGGTGTCTCCTGCGAAACCCTTCCCACGCAACCCGAACCAGCCTTCGCGTTCAACTTCGCGCGGCAGCAATACTCGTCCACGGAAATATTGGCGTCGTTAATGAAGAGCGGCACGCCCAGCAGCGAACGCATTCTTGCGGTTACTGGCGTCGATCTGTACATTCCGATCCTTACGTTTGTTTTCGGCGAAGCACAACTGCACGGATCGTGCGCTGTGGTCTCTTTTCACCGCTTGCGCCAGGAATTCTATGGCTTGCCGGCGAATTCCACGGTCTTGCGCGACCGCCTCCTGAAAGAAGCGGTCCACGAACTGGGCCACACGATGCCGTTGGCGCACTGCGAAGACTACCAGTGCGTGATGGCGCCTTCTCATGGAGTAGAGTGGATCGATTTGAAAACCAGCCAGTTCTGCACTTCGTGTCAGACGGCAGTAAACAGTCAATCGGTCAGCAGCTAGCGCACTAAACTGAGGGTTCTGGAATAACGGCGGGTTTCTTGCGCGGCACCAGCGAACGCACCACTACATACAGCATCGGGATAAATAGAAGATTCAAAGTTGTCGCGGCGATCATTCCGCCAAAAACCGTTGTGCCTACTGACACGCGTCCCGCGGCACCTGCTCCTTGAGCAATCACCAGAGGCACCACACCTAGAATAAAGGCCAGCGAGGTCATCAGGATGGGACGCAGTCGAATACGCGCGGCTTCCACAGCGGCGTCCAGGGGGGTCAGTCCCTGCTCTTGAAGCTGTTCGGCAAACTCCACGATCAGGATGGCGTTCTTGCTCGCCAGGCCGATCAACATCACTAGTCCGATCTGGCAATAGACGTCATTCGTCAGCGCGCGCAACTTGACGGCTGCCAACGCCCCGAGTAGCGCCACCGGCACGCCCAACAAAACGATGAATGGCAGAACGTAGCTTTCATACTGCGCGGCCAGCGTAAGGTAAACGAATATCATGCCCAGCCCAAACAGAATTGCCGCTTTGCCCGCGGATTGAATTTCTTCCAGCGAAAGACCGCTCCACTCATACGTCATACCTTGCGGCAACACTTTCTTGGCGATCCCTTCCATGGCCGCGATAGCCTGGCCGGAACTCACTTGCGGTGCCGCCGAACCGTTGATTTCAGCTGACCGGAACAAATTGAAGTGCGTGATCACCTGCGGGTTCGCTTCTTGATTAATCTCCACCACATTGTCGAGAGGAATCATTTTGCCGCTATCAGACCGAAGGTAGTACGTGCGGATGTCTTTCGCTTCGGAACGGAATTTCTGGTCCGCTTGCAGGTACACGCGGTAGGAACGATTGTTAAAGTCGAAGTCGTTCACGTACACCGAGCCCATGAACACCTGCAGCGCGTCGGTAATCTGGCTTAGTGGGATCTGCAAGCTCTTGGCCTTCTCGCGGTCAATCTTCACCAGATACTGCGGATCATTCGCGGTAAAGCTGGTGAACAATCCCGTTACTTGAGAGCTCTGGTTTCCCGAAGCCACCACCTGGTTTGCGGTGTTGGCCAGCGTCTGCAGTGTGTTTCGCCCCAAGTCTTCCAGCTCAAAGGTGAAGCCGCCGAATTGCCCCAGCCCTTGCACCGCCGGAGGATTAAACGGCACCGCGATTCCTCCCGGAATACTCATCAGCGGACCGCGCAGCTTATTGACCACCGCGAAACTGGAATGTTCGCGCCCCTTGCGGTCCTTGAACTCCTTCAAATTCAGGAACATCAATCCGCGGTTTGGCGCGCTGCCGCCGAAGCTGAATCCCACAAGCGTGAAAGCGCCGTCAATCTCCGGAACATGGGAAATCGCTTCCTCCACCTTCGCGCAGACTTGCTGCGTGTACTGCAACGAAGCGCCCTGCGGTGTTTGCACCGCCACAATCAGATAGCCCTCGTCATCTTCAGGAATGAATCCCTGGGGGATGTTCGCGTACAGCAGATACGCGCACGCCAGTGTCCCTAGAAATAGCAATAGCGATACGTATTTCCATTCCACGACGACGTGCACCACGCGGCGATAGGCCTCTCTCGAGGCATCAAAAGCGCGATTGAACAACCGGAAGAATGGACCTTGCACTCGTTCCCGGTGATGCCCCAGAAAGATGGCCGAGAGCGCCGGGGTAAGCGTCAAGGCATTGAACGCGGAGATTGACACGGAGAAAGCGATCGTCAGAGCAAATTGCCGGAACAAAATCCCGGTCGTTCCTGGGAACAGCGCTACCGGCACGAACACCGATACCAGCACCAGCGACGTCGCGATTACCGCACCGGCGACCTCTTTCATTGCCACGCTCGCGGCATTGTGCGGCTCGGTAATCCCCTCCACAATGTGCCGCTCCACGTTCTCGATTACCACGATGGCGTCATCGACCACCAGACCCGTCGCCAGTGTGATTCCAAAAAGTGTCAGCGTATTAATCGAAAAGCCCAGCGCTTTCACGAATATGAATGTGCCGATCAGCGAAACGGGAATCGTCACCGCAGGAATAAAGGTGCTGCGCCAATCCTGCAGGAACAGGAAGATAACCAGAATCACCAACCCGATCGCTTCAAGCAGCGTGATCAGCACTTCGCGAATGGACTCGCCAATCACCGTTGTGGTGTCGAAAGCTATGGCGTACTTGAGCCCCGGGGGGAAATTCTTGGACAAGCGGGCCAGTTCAGCTTTGGCGGCTTTGTCGACGTCGAGCGCGTTGGCTCCGGGCAGTTGCGTGACTCCAATGCCTACGGCGTCATGGCCATTGAAGCGCAAAAGCGAGCCGTAGTCTTCAGCGCCCAGCTCCGCGCGGCCCACGTCCTTGATGCGCACCAGCGTTCCGTCCGTTCCCGTTTTCAAAATAATGTTTTCGAATTCGCTCGGCTCCGTCAGCCGGCCAACTGCACGCACGCTGATTTGATAAGACTGCCCCTGATTCGATGGCGGTTGTCCTACCTGCCCGGAAGACACCTGGACGTTCTGCTCGAGAAGCGCGTTGAGCACCGTTGTCGCAGTCAGCCCTCGTTGAGCCAGACGCGATGGGTCCAGCCAAAGGCGCATCGCATATTTGCGCTCGCCAAAAATGAACACGTCACCTACGCCCTTAACGCGCTTCATCGCGTCCTTGACGTAAACATCCAGATAATTGCTCAGGAACAGGCTGTCGTACTGGCCGCCCTCGGAATACACGCCCGCGCCAAACACGAAGCCCGCGGCCTGCTTGGTAATGATGATCCCGGTGTTCTTCACGGCATTCGGCAATCGTCCAAGCGCCTGGCTGACACGGTTCTGCACGTCCACGGAAGCCAGGTCAACGTCGCGGGTCACGTCGAACGTAACGGTGATTTGACTGGTGCCATCGTTCCCGCTGGACGAGGAAATATATTTCATTCCAGGTACGCCGTTGATCGCTTGCTCCAGCGGGATCGTGACCGCAGACTCCACGGCTTGGGCGTTCGCGCCGATATACCCGCTGGAAACCACCACCTGTGGCGGGGCCAACTGAGGGAATTGCGCAACCGGCAGCGACGGAATGGCAATCGCTCCGCCGAGAATAATCAGCAGCGCGCAAACCGTCGCGAACACCGGCCTCTGGATGAAGAAATCAACAAACAACTCGGGTCACCATCTCCTGAAGAATCGCGCTACATTGTTGCGGAACCACTTTGAACTAGTTGCTCTTGCCACCTGAACTGTTTCCGCTCTCGGTTTTCCCAGCTTCTTTAAATTGCTCGATCAGCGGCGCGCCATCTTGCAGGAACTGTGTCCCCGAGACGATCACGTGGTCACCAGGTTGCACTCCTTCGAGCACGGCATAATCATTTCCCACAATTTCGCCGAGTTTCACCGCCCGTTGCCGCGCCACCGTTCCCTTTGCATCCTTTACCGCGACAAACAGGAAATACTCGCCGCTGATTCGTTGCACCGCAAGCACCGGTACAACCGGACCGTTGCGCGTTCCCCAAGCGATCTGTGCCCGCACTTGCTGCGAAATTCGCAGTCTGGCATTGGAATTGACGATCGCGGCCTTCGCCAGCACTGTCTGTGTATCTGTATCCACTTGCGGCGAAACGAACGTAATTTCCGACTGCGCCAGCACCGTTCCAGATTCGTCCACCAGCTTCACCGGCAGACCCAGTCGCAGGTCTTTGGATCTGCTCGCAGGGACGTAGATGTAAGCCTCCAGGGCGCCGGGTTCGTCTACGGTGGTTAACAGCGTAGTTACCCCCACACGGTCACCCACGCGCACAGGAATATCCCCGACGATTCCGCCCATCGGCGCACTCACCTGGTAGTAGCGCAGCTCGACTTGCTGCTGTTGTACTTGATGTTCCAGCGATTTCAGCTGGGCAACGGCAGTCTCATAGTTCGTTTGCGCGTTATCGAAGTCTGCCTTGCTGATGACCCCGGCCGCCTGCAACTTCACCGCGCGGTCCAGATTCACTTTTGCCAAACGTACATTGGCTTCCTGCGCCACACGCGCCGATTCCTGGCTGTTGACCGTGGCTTCTTGTTTCAGCGGATCAATTTGCAGCAGGGGAGCTCCAGCGGCCACGCGGTCTCCGGACTTTACGAAGATCTTGGTGACCTGTCCTTCCACTTGCGGATTAATGGTCGCGGAATGGCGCGATTTCAATATAGCCAGATACTCGGTCGAGTTCGTCAGCTTCTGTGATTCCACCACCAGCACTTGCACCGGCATCGCGGGTGGCGCACCGGCATCGCCGGCCGGTCCTTTAGCGCCGCAGCCGCAAAGTCCGGCTGAGATTGAAGTAGCGGCAAATGCCAGCACTACATATCGGTGCAAAATGGAGAATTCGGTGAGATGACTTGAATTGCAAGAAGATTGGGTCCGCATATTCTTTTGGATGGCTCTCTGGAACCCTTAATAATACGTCAAGCAGCACCACTTCCGCATCGGAAACCTGAAAACTATTTTAGACGCGTGGCGGCGGAATCGGTGGGTGAAAGAAATGCTTAATACATGTCGGAGGGATCGATTTTCTTGCCGGACAGTCCCAATTGCAGCACTTCAATATCTTGCGGCCGGTCAAATACTTTCCCAGGAAATAGCCGCTTGATGATGACGCGCAAGCCGCCAAATGCGATGCCCACGCCGGTGGCGACGCCTAGAAACAGGCCCGTGAACAGAAAGATCTGCACCATGATCACCACAATCGGTGGATCGGTCGCCGTATGGCTCGATTCGTTCCATGTCACTTGCGTCTCGTAGTTCACTTCATCGCGAATTGCCTGTGCGTGCAAAGGCGAAGTGGGTGCAAACACCAGCGATAGCAGCGAAGTCTTTCGCTCCACTGTCACTCCCGCCTTTTTTGCCGCATCCGGTAGCGCTTGCCGCAAGTGACGCAAATGCTGTTCTGCCAGTTGTGGCGTTGGATATTCCAGCAACAGCAAAACACCGCTGCCGTGCTCGCCCTGATACCTCGCCAGAATTGCTTCCGCTTCAGACTCGAACCCAATTTCCTTCGCCAAGTCCGCAAAATCACCTTGCCCTAGCGAACTCATTGCTGCCCGGAAGCCGTACGGGCCCAGCGCATACTTTTCCGAGCCAGAAACGCGCCAGTGTTCCGGCAGATACGACCGCAATTCGGGGAAGGGAGTTTTGTCAGCCTTTGGCTTTAACGCAGTCAGTAGATCCGTTAGCGAAGCAGGCGAGAGATTCGAGAAAGGTCCCAGGCTGATCACCAGATTCCCCAGCAACACCGCGCCACTGTGAGTATCGAAAGCAGACTCATCGCCAATGCTGCCACTCTGCATGCCTTCCACGGTGGACTGTGTGTAGAATTCGAACGCGCCGCTAGGATCCTTGAACGAATAGAGCCCGACCTTTAGGTCTTCATTTCCGTTCTTGTAGCTGCGCTCTTCGTAAGCCCGCAGGCCGGATTCCTTAAGGCTTGCGACTTGCACATCTCCCCAGCCTTGATACAGGCCTGGTCCAGACCGCAGGCTCGCTGCGCCCGACGCCGTCCAGGGGCCGAATTGATCGGGCAATACACGGGTAGCCTCCGCCGCGTCGACCGACGCACCGAGACACAAAAAAATACCCAAAAGGCAAACCAGCGTCCGAGTTCTCATAGCAACCTGTTCATTAGATGCCGGCAGACTACTTCTGGTTCCTGGACTGCTCAACAGGGGCAACTGGGGCTGGCCGGGTCGTTTTGCCGGTGGCATTCAATTCCACGCTGTTCAAGCTCTCCAGGTAGGCAGCCACACCCTGGTACACGCCCTCGGCGATACGCTGCCGGTGCTCCGGCTTCTTCAGCAATTGCTCGTCCGAAGCGTTGCTGAGGAAGGAAATCTCCGTCAGGATGGAAGGCATATCTGCGCCAATCAGCACCACAAACGGCGCTTTGCGTACCCCGCGGTTCTTCACCGGTTTGGCGGTCTTTTGCATGCGTTTTGCCAGCGAATCCTGGATGTCTTCCGCAAGTTCGCGGGACTCGTCGATCTTTTCCGTCTGCGCAATCCTCTTCACCACGTCCTGCAAATCGTGAATATTTTCCTGAGAGACAGAGTTCTCGCGAGCGGCTACTTCCATAGCCTCGGCCGAGCCCTTTAAGTTCAGGTAGTAGGTTTCAACTCCACGCGCGCCATGATCGGGGCTGGAATTCGCATGAATCGAGATAAACAAATCCGCCTTCGCCTCGTTCGCAATATGAGTGCGCTCCTCAAGAGGAATGAAGGTGTCGTCAGAGCGCGTAAAAACGATGTCGGCGCCAGGCAGTTTCTGCTGGATAATTTTTCCCAAACGCAGTGCGACGTCCAGGCAAAGGTCTTTCTCCATCAATCCAGTGGGACCGATAGTCCCCGTGTCGTGGCCGCCATGGCCTGCATCGATCACGATGCGCCCAATCTTCAGGCCCAGCGCGCGGGTCAGTGTTGATTGCCCATCGCGGGTAGGCTGCGGAGTTAGCGCCGGCTGCACCAAGTCGGGTTTCCCGGTGGCAGGATTCTTCGTGGACGTGGTCCTCAAAGTCTTCACCGGCGCGGGAAGCGGCTTGGCAATGGCTGGCACTGCCGCCGCAGAACCTACGTCATTGGAGACCGCTTCTTTGGCGGACGTCAGGTTCGGTGTCGGCGCGCTTGAGGGGATAGCCTCCGCCGCAATGGTCGTTTCGGAAGGCGCGGGCCGTTCTGTTGCTGGCCCTGAATTTTCCGCCTTCGTGGACTTGGCTGTCTGGACTTTTGCCGTCTTTACCGGGCCGGAGGAATCTCCGTAAAGCTCAATCACCAGGCGCGAAGGCTTTTGCAGCAGCGAAGCGGCGTAATCCTTCACTCCGTTTACATCCAAAACCACGCGCACAACCCCAAATTGATTCTGCGCCACGCGTACCTTGGTCAGAAGATCACCGCTGACGTGAACATTTCCGTGCGCTACGGCCGGACTCAAGCGCGCCGACTGCAAATCAAAGTAAATGCGATCCGGGTTGGCAATCCTTCCCGAGACGTACTGTACGGAATCTTCCAGTTCCAGCACAATCTCGGTGCTGTTCGGCGTTACACTGGTTTTGATTTTCTCGATGCGTGGCGCTTCCACCGATTTCGGGCTTTCGCCGCCACTCTTGGCCACCGTCGCCAGGTGATCGTCCGAAACGCTCGCGTCGGTCGCGGGCGCCGAAACGGGTGCCGGAGCAGGAGCCTTTGTTGGCGGAGTCGCTACTTTTGCCGAGAAGTTGCCTTGCTCAGCATTCCTCATCAGCGCAAGTTCTGCCAGCGCTTCCTGCACTTCACGTTTGTGCGTTGAATGCGGAAACCGCTTCTGGAAATCCTGGAAACTCTTGGTGGCCGCGATCGGGTCGCCCAATTGATCCTTTTGCAGATTGGCAACGTTCAGCATCGCATCCTGCAAGTGCTTGCTTGTCGGATACTCGCGAATCAGGAACATGTACGAATCGACGGCGGTCTGGTAATAGCTGCGGCCAAAGCGATCGCCCATTTCGGTGTTCAGTTCTCCGACAGCGAACAAAGCGTCGGGCACTTCCATGGCATGGGGTGTAATCAGGTAAACTCGGCGGTAACTGGAAACAACCTGCTTGTATTCGGCCAGGGTTCGCTTTTCAGCCGGCTTCGCGTTGATCGCGGCGCGAAGTTCCTCGGCTCGTGAAAACTGCGAACTGGCAGCTTCTCGTTTGACACTGCTGTTGGTGTTGGAAGTTGATTTGGGCGCTGCGAAGCAGGGAACTGAGATCAACCCAAGCAAGGCAAAACCCAGCGAAGCGCCAGCGAAAGCCTTGTGGAAAATTTTCCCTGCACAACTCATCCGCGCCCCGAGTCTCCCGGACACACCCAGCGAACATTCACTCGTTCGTGAATATGATGCGCCCGCTGGCGTCCACGTTCCGGTGAATCGAGTTCGCGCGAACATAAGCATCTTCAAGACGTCCCGAGCCCGGCCGGTAATAAGCGTTCTGTACCTTCTGCACGTAATTCCGGGTTTCCCGATAGGCCGGAATACCGTGGGCTCGATCCACTGCCCCTTCCCCAGCATTGTACGCCGCCAAAGCCAAATCCAAGTTGCCATTGTATCGTTCTAGCAACGTTTTCAAGTACCGTACACCGGCGTCCACGTTCTCCTTGGGGTTGAACGCATTATTCGCCCCAAAGCGTTGCGCCGTCGTCGGAATCAACTGCATCAGCCCCACAGCACCCTTACGCGAATACGCTGACGGGTTCCAGTGCGATTCCGTTTCAATAACCGCGCGGACCAAGGCCGGGTCGACACTGTGGCGTTCCGCTGCTTCCCGGACCAACTTCTCGACCCCATCGCGATCCACATTCAGCGCCGGCCGGTTCTCGCCCATAAACGAGATCTCGCCCGGCAAATAAATGGCGGTTCGCGGCTTTGCGGGCATCAGCTTGACCGTCACGACTGGCTCGGCATTCACGAACATGCGCCGGCCATCCGAGTTGGTCACCGATGCGATCTGTGCGTTGGCAGCTTGTGGAATCCCCAGCAAGCCTGCCGTAACCACACAGAACACTAGCGCTGCGTGTACAGCCATCTTCGTGGGTCTGCGGTGAACACGCCTTGGGGAAGGCATAGATGTAGCGATCCGTCTGAGTCTGTGGGCGTCTCCAGATCAGCAAGAGCCCCAGAGAGTTTCTGAGAAGTCATGCCCCGCTAGCAAACGTTGCGAACTGCAACACTTGCTTGCCCGCCGTCAGGCAGGCGGGTCACGCTTCCGGCGCTGAACGCAATTATAGCAGTGGTTCCAACAGGCCAGGGACACTCTGCAAGGCACTTTTTAGGGCAGATGTGTCTTTACCGCCAGCCTCGGCTAAATCCGGTCTACCGCCGCCGGAACCGCCCACCTGCTTCGCCAGGGCCTGTATCAGCTTGCCAGCATGGACTTTAGCGGTCAGGTCTTTGGTGACGCCCGCGATTAACGCCACCTTCCCATCCTCGGGCATCCCTAATGCAACAATTCCAGAACCCAGCTTCTGCCGCAGCGAGTCCACCAGTTGCCGCAAACCTTCGCGGTCCACATTACCCACCTCGCCGACGATCACTTTCACTCCCTTAATCGTCTGCGCGTGCGCAAACAATTCGTCCAGTTGATTCAGCGCACCCTTGCGCTTTTGCTCCCCCAGTTCTTTCTCCAATGTCCGCGCCGTGTGCGTCAGCTTTTCTACCGACGCCAGCACCGTGTCTTCTCCCACATTCAGGCGGTTCGCCAGTTCGCGCAGAGTTTGCGCCTGGTGTTGGTAGTGCTCCAGCGCGCCCACACCCGTGACTGCTTCGATCCGGCGCACTCCCGCCGCGACCGATTCCTCGCCCACAATCTTCAGCACCCCGATATCGCCGATGCGTCCAACGTGCGTCCCGCCGCAAAGTTCCTTGGAATAGAATCCGCGCGGCGAACGAGGGTCGGCAATCGTGACCACGCGCACATTGCTCTCCGGATATTTATCGCCAAAGAACGCCAGCGCTCCTGAGTTTAGCGCCTCTTCCAGAGACATTACTCCCGTCTCGATCTGTGTATTCAGCCGAATCTCTTCGTTCACCTGCTGCTCGATATCATGAAGTTCTTCTGAGCCAACCGGCGCAAAGTGGGAAAAATCGAAGCGCAACCGTTCCGGCGCATTCAGCGACCCGGCTTGCTTCACGTGATTTCCCAGGATGTTGCGCAGCGCGGCGTGCACCAAGTGCGTTCCAGTGTGGTTCCGCATGATTCGCGCGCGTCGGTCTGCATCGGCCACCACCGTAACGCGGTCGCCCACCCTCAACGTTTCCTTGGCTTTCACCTTGTGGGCGATCAGTCCAGCGACGGGATAAAACGCTCCGGTCACCTCGGCCAGTTGCAGTGATTCTGAATTGTCGTAGAACGCGCCGGTATCCGCCATCTGACCGCCGGATTCGGCGTAGATCACCGTGCGGTCCAGCACCACTTCGCCGGTCTCGCCGGGCTTCAGCTCGCTGACGGAACCGCTCTTGGTAATGATGGCTTCGATGCGGCAATCTCTGGCATGGCTCGCACCATAAAAATCCGGCTCAGTTTTGAATGTCTCTGCCAGCTTGGCGAATGCGGGATTTGCCGATTCTTTCGATCCGCCTTTCCACGAAGCACGAGCCCGGGTGCGCTGTTCGTGCATGGCCTTTTCAAAGCCGGCCTCGTCGAACTTCACTCCCAAGTCGCGCGCCGCATCCAGTATGAAATCCATCGGCAAGCCATAGGTGTCGTACAGCCGAAACGCGCTCTCGCCGGCGTAGACGGAGCCGGGTTTCGCGGCCAGTGGCTTGAGTTCTTCTTCCAGTTTGCGCAGCCCGATATCGAGCGTGCGGCCGAAACGGATTTCCTCCGCCAAAACAATGTCGGGCACCCGGGCAGCCGAAGGCTCCAGCAGTTCCGGGTAAGCTTCTCCCATCAGCTCGCGAACCGTCACAACCATCTCATTCAGGAATGGCCTGGTCGCGCCGAGCAGACGGCCGTGACGAATCGCGCGACGCATAATTTTGCGCAGCACGTAGCCGCGCCCTTCGTTAGACGGCAGCACGCCATCGGTAATCAGAAACGCCGTCGCGCGCGCGTGGTCGGCAATCACGCGCAGAGAAGCCGCCGAACGTTTGTGCTCTTCCGCGGCAAGCTCTTCCGATTCGTCGATGCTGGTAAGTTTTGCCGCGCGGTCGATCAACGGCACGAAAAGATCCGTCTCGTAATTGGAGATAACCCCCTGCAGGACAGCGGCGAGGCGCTCAAGCCCCATACCGGTGTCGACGCAGGGTTTCGGCAGCGGCGTCAGCGTACCGCCAGTGTCGCGATTGAACTGCATGAACACCAGGTTCCAGATTTCCACGTACCGGCCGCAGTCGCACGGAAATTTGCAGTCCGCGTGGCCCTCGTCGGAAGCCTCCGAACCCATGTCGTAATGCAGTTCGCTGCACGGGCCGCACGGCCCGGTATCACCCATCGCCCAGAAGTTATCTTTCAAGCCGGGAATCGCGAAAATGCGCCCGGCCGGGATCTGTTGTCCCAGCCAGAATCCCTTAGCTTCTTCATCGACGCCGAGTTTGCTGCCCGGAGATATTTCCGCGCCACCAAACACCGTGGCGTACAGCTTGTCCTTCGGAATGCCGAACCATTGCGGCGAGGTAATCAGCTCCCAGGCAAAGGCAATCGCGTCCTTCTTGAAATAGTCGCCAAAGGAAAAATTGCCCAGCATTTCAAAAAAAGTGTGGTGGCGCTTGGTGAAGCCCACATTTTCCAGGTCGTTGTGCTTGCCGCCGGCACGCACGCATTTTTGTGCTGTCGTGGCGCGCGTATAGTCGCGCTTTTCGATGCCCAGGAAAACGTCCTTGAACTGGTTCATCCCCGCATTCGTGAACAGCAGCGTCGGGTCGCCATGCGGCACCAATGAGGAGCTGCGCACGCGCCGGTGGCCCTTGCTCTCAAAGAACTGCAGAAATTTCTCGCGTATTTCGTTGCCGGTCACGTCAGCCTCGTTTGGAATCCCGTAATATCAATCGATTATCGCATGTGGGGCGAGTTCACAGAAATTCCTTCGCGCCTGAAATCAATCAACCGCTAAGCCGAATCGTCGGCAGCTTCCACTTCGGGAACGTCCGCATGTGTCATCCGGCGCAATTCGCGGCGGATGACGTCGGAGGAGAACCCTGCGCCCAGTAAAGACCGGTAAAGAGACGCGATCTTTTTCTGGTCAATTTCGCCGCGGAATAGACGAAGTTTGCGCTCGATGCGCTGGCGGACCATCGCGGCCGGATCGCAGCTTACAGCGGATTCCTTCAGCGCGGCTTCGATGTGGCGATCCGGTACACCGCGGGCCCTCAGATCGCGCGCGATTCGATACTCCCCCTGTTTCCGGTATTCCGTGCGGTGCCGAACGAACTGCTTGGCGTAGCGCGTGTCATCCAGCAGGTTTTCGCGTTTCAGCCGCTCAACGATGGACTTCACCAGCTTCTCGTCGTCGCACCGCCGGGCCAGCGCCTTCTTCATCTCTGAGATCGAGTGCGCGCGCCGCATCAGGATCTTGATCGCGGCGTCGTGCAGTTGCGCTTCCGTCTCAAGCTGGCGTGGCTTTCCGAACATGACAGAAGGATAGAGTCTGCATAGCAAAGAGGCAAGCCGCAAAGGCGCAGCAGCAGTTGCGTTCGGGCCCTACAAGACTAGCGGAGAAGTTTAAATAACCCTCAAGCCGTGCGCTAGATCACACACCCCAAAGTGGTCCGAGTTTATCCTGTTTGCTGAGAACTGCTGAAAAGGCTGGACTTCCTCATCAGCCAACTTGGAATCGCAATTGCACTTTCAGTTCTGGGGAGAAACTTAGCCATGGCTTACGTGATTACCGGCACCTGCACCAAAGACGAGCATTGCATCGAGACCTGTCCGGTGAACTGCATTCACCCGACCAAGGACGAGCCAGACTTCGCAACCGCCGCGCAACTGTATGTGAACCCGACGGAATGCATCGATTGTGGCGCGTGCGTCCCGGTCTGCCCGACCACCTCGATTTTCACTCTCGAGGAATTGCCGGCGGAACTGCAAGAGTTTGTTCAGAAAAACGCTATCTACTTTAACTAACAGGTTGCCCAACCTGCCGGAAAGCTCACCGCCTGCCCAGCCGCGGTGAGCTTTCTCTTTGTACGCCGCGCATGCTCGGCAGCTAGCGGGTGGAAGTCCCGTCCCAACCTGATGGAGGTGAAGGATAGCGAAGCGCAAGGGCGTCACCGTGAGGTGGGGTCTGGAGGAAGCGTGGAGCAAAGATACGGGCCGATGGACAAGAACTGGATTAGAGGCCTACGGCGTCGGACGAGCGGGCAAAGGATCGCGAAGTCCGTATCCATCAAGGACGCTGGTGGTAAATCCGGCGGTCGCGTATCGAAAGCAGTCGAGCTTATCGCGGGAGATCTGTTGCATGTCTCGGATTCGAGACTGAGCGTGGAGTAACTCACGCTGATCCTGCAGCAGAAGTCAGCAGCGGGCGTAGTACTCACGAAAGTGAGGAAGGCCCAAACAGTGAGAGTGAGCAATAGAACGTCGAACTCACGGGTGGCACTGCGCCAGCCAATCAGCTTCGGCTGAGTTTTGCAGGTTCAGAAGACGGTGAAGCCGAAACGGCAACCTGCAGAGCGGCGAAGCCCTTGTGGCGAACGACGAATCGAACCTCCGGCCCGTCAGGGCTCAACTCGCTGAACCGCCGTATGCGGACCCGCCTGTACGGTGGTGTGGGAGGGGTGAGCAGGCGACTGCTCCCCCTATCCCGATTGGAGTGCGGCGGCTCGCCGCCGCTTTTACGCAACGACGCCGTCCTACCAAACGACCCATTGCAGTCTTTACGAATACTCCGTAGAGGGTGAGAGCCTGAACCGCAGCTTGCGAAATCTCTTTTTAGGAGGCCGGGGCTTCAGCCCCGGCGCAAAGCCCTAAAGATCGATGGGCTTTAGCCCCTGAAGACTGAGCTTCCGCGAGTTTTCCGGGATCTGCTTGCCCAGCAATACAGCTTTAGCCGATGAGGACTTCGGTAGCCCATCTCCGAACAAACTTCACCGATGTGCCAGTTCGCGCGTCGCAAAAGTGGTGGCAAGCCACCACACTCCATACTTGGGTTACTTGCGGGCGAAGCGCTCGAAGTCGGCCATCTGGCGCTCCATCTCTTCGCGTGCCGAGTCGGCGGCGGAGCGGATGCCCTGGATGCGCAGCTTGAATTCGTCGGCGTTCGACGCGCGCGAGAGAGCCTCGTCCATGGTGATCAGTTCTTTGGTGTAAAGATCGAACAGCGACTGATCGAACGTCTGCATGCCGTATTGCGAAGTGCCCGCGGCGATGGCGTCATGGATCAAGCGGGTCTTATCGGCATTAATCACGCAATCTCTGATGTAGCCGGTCGCGATCATAATTTCGACGGCAGGCACGCGGCCTTTGTCATCGGCGCGTCGCACCAGCCGTTGAGAGATTACGGCTTTCAAGGTTGCCGCCATCTGCAAGCGGATCTGCTTCTGCTCCGGAGGAGGAAACACCGCGATAATGCGTTGAATGGTCTCCGTGGCATCCAAAGTGTGCAAGGTGGAGAAAACAAGGTGGCCGGTTTCCGCAGCCAGCAGCGCCGTGGAGATGGTTTCCAGGTCGCGCATTTCGCCGACCAGAATCACGTCGGGGTCTTGACGAAGGCCGGCGCGCAGCGCAGTTGAGAAGTTAGCGGTGTCGACTTCCACTTCGCGTTGGTTGATGAAGCTGCGCTTGTCGCGGTGCAGAAACTCGATCGGGTCTTCAATGGTAATGATGTGGTCGGCGCGGTTGGCGTTGATGCGGTCGATCATGGCCGCCAAAGTCGTCGACTTGCCGGAACCGGTCGTCCCGGTGACCAGAACCAGCCCGCGCTGCTCTTCGCAAATCTTGGAAATGACCGGGGGAAGGTTCAACTCTTCCACGGTACGAATCTTGGTTGGAATGACGCGAAGAACCATGCCCACGTTGCCGCGCTGCTGGAACACGTTCACGCGGAAACGGCCGAGGCCCGCAACGCCGTAGGCCATATCCAATTCCGCGGTTTCCTTGAACTTTTGCTTCTGCCGGTTGGTCATCATGCTGAACGCCATGGACAGCATTTCTTCCGGCGTGACACGCGGGACATCGGTGATGGGGGCCAGCAATCCGTCGACGCGGAGATAGGGGTGGTTGCCGACTTTCAGGTGCAAGTCCGACGATTTGTTTTCGACAGCGCGACGCAGTAGGTCGTCAATGCTTAAGGCCATGGAAGTGACACCCCGCAGGAACCTTTCTACTCGAACCTAGCACTCGCGGGCACGCCCAACAAGAAAGCCGCAGCCGGGCGTTGCTGTCTAGTTACCTGAGCGGGGGTACAGGAGAATCCGCATCAAGCGTCGGCCTTGCGGAGGAACAGGGAGTCGTACAGCAGGCCGGCCAGGAACCCGCCGATCAGTGGACCAATCCAATAGATGCCCTGATTCAGCCAGTGATTCGACGCGAAAGCAGGCCCAAAAGCTCGAGCCGGGTTAAGCGCCCCGCCGGTAAATGGGCCGGCAACGATGATTCCCAGCGTAATGGTCAACCCGATGCCGAATCCGCCAATCGCTCGGAAAGTGCCACGCTCGTCAACGGCGGTAGCGAAAACCACCAGCACCAGAAAGAACGTGGTCGTAGCCTCAAGCGCCAAGCCGCCCCAGCGTGGGAAGTCGGGCATCAGCACCGGCGTGCCCAGCAAAGCGTTGCGCCAGGTTTCTTCCGGCAACACTACTTTAAGGAGAAATGCGGCGGCTGTAGCGCCAAGTAACTGTGCACCCCAGTAGGAAAGTGCGTCGAGAGTATTGGTGCGTTTGGTGACCCAGAATCCAATGGTGATAGCCGGATTGAAATGTCCGCCGGAGATGTGCCCGAGGGCCGACACCATGATGGCGATAGCAAGGCCGTGCGCCAGCGCGATCGCCAGTAGCCCGATGCCGCCAGTGCTATTGCTGCGAAGCTGAAAGTCCACGCAAACCGAGCCGGCGCCAAAGAAGATCAAGGCGAATGTACCCAGAAATTCAGCAGTGAGCTTTTGCGACAAGTTGTACATCGAAAGGCCTCCAAGGCCGTGGGTGAGTACAACGGAATCGAGGGAAGTTTATCTGGAAAAAACACCCTGCGCTAGCACCGAGCAGGGAAGAATTGCTGCCGAGGAAACAACTAAAACTTTGGGCCGCGGTGAACGCGGCCCAAAGGTCGAAAACTCAATTGGCGCGGCGCTACCGTGTGGCAGCGACTGGCGCGTTCACCGGCGTTAGCCAGTTGTGGCGATCGGCTTTCTTCCCGCTGGTTAGCGCGAAGAATTCCTCTTGAATGCGGCGAGTGATTGGACCGGCAACGCCCTTCCCAATCGTGATCTTGTCGATGGAGCGCAGCGGCGTGACTTCCACGGCCGTCCCGACAAAGAACACCTCATCCGCCAGATAAAGCATCTCGCGCGGGATCACCGATTCCTTCACCGGCAGGTCGAGATCCGCGGCGATCTTCACAATCGAATCACGCGTAATTCCGGGCAGAATGCTGGCGGCTAGCGGCGGTGTGTACAGCGTGCCGTCGTGCACCAGGAAAATATTCATGCCAGAGCCTTCGCTCACGTGCCCGTCGGTATCCAGTGCAATGCCTTCCGAATAGCCGTTCAGCACCGCTTCCATGCGGATCAGTTGCGAATTCATGTAATTGGCGGCTGCCTTGGACATGGCGGGCAGAGTGTTGGGAGCGATGCGCGTCCAGGTGCTGACGCAGACGTCCACTCCCTTGGAAAGCGCTTCTGGCCCAAGGTATGCGCCCCAGTTCCAGCACGCCATATAACATTCGATTGGCGCACCCAGCGGATTGACGCCGACTTCGCCGTAGCCGCGCAGCACGATGGGCTTCACATAGCACGGACCCATCTTGTTGACGCGCACAAGCTCGCACGCCGCGTTGCTGAAATTATCCAGCGTATAAGGCAGTTCCATGCGATAGATCTTCGCGGAGTTGATCAGCCGCTGCATGTGTTCACGCAGCCGGAATATCGCAGGACCATTTGGTGTTTCGTAGCAGCGAATGCCTTCGAATACTGCGGAGCCATAGCCGACAACGTGCGCAAGGACGTGGAGCTTGGCGTCGTCCCAAAGTATCCACTTTCCGTTGTGCCAAATCTTATCGGTCTTTTGTACCGGCATGGTGTCTCCTTTTCCCGTTGAGAGGAGGAGCAGCGCCTCCTCTTATCTGCAGAATAAAGGGGTGTGGAGTGAGCGTCAATGAGCTTGCTCACAGCAGCGACAGGCAGAATTGGCCAATTTGGCGTGTTATTCGCCGGCAATTTGGATATTGTTTTACGTCAGCTCAGCTCTTCGGACCGCTTTGCGTTGGCGCGCTGTAGGACTGTTCCAGCGCCTTGTTCGCCGCTTGTCCCTCTTTCAACATTTTGCCATTGCTATGTTCCCAGATGCCGAGCAGTACGAACGGAATAATGGTCGCCGCAGCCCAAAGCTTGGCGTTGCGCGGGATCTTGATTTCCGGTTCCCAGCGAAACAACTGCGTGGCGACAAAGAACGACAGCGCCGACCAGAACGCCAATGCCAGAAAATAAACCAGTAACTCCCGCATCGATTTCGAGAATAGCGTTGCCTGCTGCAGACCGGTGACCAGATACGTTGCCGGCAGAAACACAGAAATTGCTTGCACCTTACTCGGTAGATAGCCCAGTGGGAAAGTCGCGCCAGAAAGGAAGATCAGCGGCAGCCACAGAAGCTGGTTCAGAACCTGCGTCTCCTGCATGGTGTTCGTAACACTGGCGACGACGAGTCCCAAAGACCCAAACGAGACCGTGCCCGCACAAACGAATAAAAAGGCTGCCGGCAGGTTGCCCAGGTCGCGCACATGAAATATCCAGCGCGCAAACAGAAGCACCACCGTTACCGTGGGCAACGTAAGCACAAAGTTAGCCAGCACACTCGACGCCAGCATGACGCTCGCGGTTACTGGCGCGACGTGAAACCGCCGCAGGATGCCCTGTTCGCGATACATCACCAGCGTGGCGCTCAGTCCCCAGAAGCTACCCATCACGTTCAGCGCAAGCACTGGGCCAAGAAAGAAACGCACCCGGTTCGGGTCGCCTTTGGCAAAGATGCCGGCGTACAGGAAAAAGAACATCAGTGGCATGACCACGCTGAAGAAGAAGAACATCTTGTTCCGCAAAGCAAGTTGCATGCGCACGATCGTCAGTGTGAATAGGTTCGTCAATCGCGTAGCCTCCTGCCCGTTAGTTCGATGAACACGTCTTCCAGCGAGGGAGTGGCGATTTCCAGGCTCACCAGTTCGTTTCCTTCCGCTTCCAGGTGCTTCACCAGCGCCACGATAGCCGGAGCCGTTCGTTGGCAATGCAACACGTATGCTCCGCCCAGTTCGCGAGCATCCACCACGCCATCTAATGATTTCAGCGTGCCATTCGAAGCCGCTTTGGCCAGGCGCACTTCCACGCGACTGGTGTTCGCCGAAGCCTGCTTCAATTCCCGCGGCGTGCCTTCCACGATCACCTTGCCATGGTCAACGATGGCCACGCGATCGCACAGCCTTTCCGCTTCTTCAATGTAGTGCGTCGTCAAAACGATGGTCTTCTTCTCGCGCTTCAGTTCTTCGATGATGTCGTAAATCTCGCGGCGCACTTGTGGATCAAGGCCCGCGGTGGGTTCGTCAAGAAACAAAACCTTGGGATCGTTCACGAGCGCCAGGGCCAGCGCCAGCCTCTGCTTCTGCCCTCCGGAAAGTTGGCTGTAGAAGGCGTTTCGCTTTTCTTCCAGTCCAAAACGCTTCAGAAGTTCTTCGGGTTTGCGTCCTCGCTTGTAGAAGCTCGAGAATAGTCGCAACGCCTCAGAAACTCTCAGCTTGTCGGGCAGGGAAGTGGATTGCAGCGCCGCTCCGATTTCGTGTTTCAGCTCGTTTGGGTTTCTCAGCGGATCGAATCCGCACACAGAAACGCGACCGCCATCGGCGACCCGCAACCCTTCCAGCACTTCAATGGTGCTGGTCTTTCCGGCGCCGTTCGGTCCAAGCAGACCGAACACTTCGCCTTCCTCCACCGAAAAGCTGACTCCGCGCACGGCTTCCAGATCGCCGTAGCGTTTCACGAGGTTTTCAACCTGCAGAATGGGATTGGCCATGGATTCGAGGTCTCCATCGTACCGCAGGTAGCGGATTTTCTTCCAAGGAAACAGACACCCTTAGCTAGTACGCTTCTTCTTCGGCTTTTGTATCAGCGACGCCCTGGGTTTCTGGGGAGATTTCCAAGCATGGAGTTTCATATCGACGCGGAATTCCAGCAGTTTTACGCCCTCGGATTCAAGCAGCTTGCGCTGCAGCGAGGCGTACGGTTCGCGAATCAGCAATTTGCCGCGCGCGCCCACCACGCGATGCCAGGGAATGCCTTTCCCGGAAGGCGTTCCTGCCATCGCTCGGCCTGCGGTTCTCGCGCCACCCGGCAAGCGCAGAGCTTTAGCAAGCGCCCCATAGGTAATAACCCGTCCGCGCGGGATTTGTTTCACGAACTGGTACACCGGACTCCAGGACATTTGGGAACCTTCCACCACAAAGCGGGTTCCATAGTAAGGAGGGTTCCGCGGTGGGCACAAGAGGAACTTGCATGGGTCGCTGGTTGATGGCCGCGCGCGCAACGGAAACACAAATGAAAAGCACGCAAAAATATGATGACCGGGAAGTCGCAAAATGCACGACGATGTGCGCAACGGGGGCTGATACAACGTTAACCAAATCGCGGCATCTAAACTTGACGGCTGTAGTGGAAGCAACTTACACTACAGCTGGAGCGAACCTCCCTGGGTTCGCCCGGCAAGTTCGCCGGAGGAACGACATGGCCTTCGTTCGCCGCAAAGGAAATGCTTTTTATCTGGTGCACAATGTGCGCCGCGGCGGAAAAGTGCAGCAACTTCATCTCGCCCGCCTTGGCGAACGCGCCCGCATCACCGACGACATCATTCGAGAAGTTACCAAGAAGCACCCCTTCGTGGAACTCAATTGGCGCTCCCTGCGCGAACAGTTGAATAACCAGATCGATCTGGCCGACCCGGAGTCGCCGGCCGTTCAGAAACTCGTGCAAAACTTACGTGGACTCAACCTGGCCCTTGCGGACCTGTTTCCGCCCGTCCTTCGACTTTCCGAATCGCCCGCAGTGGCGCGCGAATTGCTCGTTCAACTGCGGTTGTTGCACTCCAGCATCCAGGTGAAGCTAGATCAGTTCGCCCGCAAGGACGATCTGAAAAGACTTGGCCGGGCGAGCGGGCGTTTTGGGAATGCGCATCCGGGGTTCCGGGAGCGCTAGGAGGCGGTCATGGCCACGGGGGACTTTTCGCTTAATCCAAGTATTCGCAGCGCAGAGACGGTTGAATTTCAAAAGGCTCTACGCGCGAAGATCGTTGGGCAGGACGAAGGGGTTCAAGCGCTGGTCGATTTCTTCCAGGTGTTCACTGCTGGAATGAATTCGCCGGGCCGGCCGGTTGCCAATCTGTTGTTTCTCGGGCCCACTGGGTCTGGAAAGACACGAATCGTGGAAGCGGCTGCGGAAATTCTGTTTGGCAACCCACGCGCCGTAATCAAGATCGATTGCGCCGAGTTCCAGCACTCGCATGAAATCGCCAAGCTGATCGGCTCGCCCCCAGGCTATCTGGGGCATCGTGAAACGCATCCGCTCATCACCCAGGAATCCCTGGCGGCTTCGCAAACCGACAAGCTGAAACTCTCATTCCTCCTCTTTGACGAAATTGAGAAAGCCAGTGATGCCCTCTGGCAGTTGTTGTTGGGCATGCTCGACAAAGCAACTCTCACCCTCGGCGACAACCGCCGCGTCGATCTCTCGCAAACCGTCATCTTCATGACCTCGAACCTCGGTGGCGGCGAAATCACGGAACTGATGGCCGGCGGATATGGCTTTATCAAATCGGAGGACATGCCGGCATCGAACCTCGATCAGCGCGTCGAGCGCACTGCCGTCGAAGCCGCCAGACGAAAGTTCTCTCCGGAATTCATGAATCGCGTGGACAAAGTAGTTGTCTTCCATCCGTTGCGCCGCGAACAACTGGAAGCGGTTCTGGACATCGAGCTTGGCCTGGTACAGAAAAGGGTGCTGGACACAGCGCTGGGCAAGTTCCTGTTCCGCGTTGCACCCGCTGGCCGCGACTTCCTTCTCACCGAAGGAACGGATCAGCGCTATGGCGCAAGACATCTGAAGCGTGCCATTGAGCGCTACGTCGTTTACCCGCTGGCGAATCTTCTTGCCACGCAGCAAGTGCGCGTCGGCGACCTGGTCCGCATCGATTGGGACGGCGTTCACAAGGAGCTCACTTTCGTCAGGGAAAGCCAAGGCGTGCTGGTCACGCCGGAAGAACCAGAACAGGCCATAGCAGCTTCTGCGTCCTCCGCGGACGGATTAGGAAAAGACGCCCCGGCTGAAACCGTAGTGGAAGAGCCGCCCAGTCGTCCGGCTTTACCGGCGACAACACCTGCTGCAGCGCGGCAATCGTTGCAAAATCGCAAAAAAGAAAAGGGCTAAAATCGAGAAATGCTCGCACGCGTAGGCGCCCGAACTAGGGTGTCGCCCCTTTTTGTCAGACCCTCGCTGACAATCTGTGTTTCAGCGCTCTCATTTTGCGCAATTCTGGAACATTGTCTCAACGCGTGAGACGGTTTCCAGAACGGCAATAATTGTATGTCGTTGAGTGTGAGGGTGTTGCTTGCCAGGAACTCCTCGCCTCAGATTGGCACCCGCCATGCTCTTTCTCATCAAGTCGAAGTTGTTCCTTCGACTTGCGCCCTGTCCTTGGGCAAGCGGTGAAGCAACGGGCTTCACCTGCTGAGGGGAGTAGCTATGAGAGCCGCCGCCAGACAACAACTCGATCCCAGCATCCGCAGCAATGATACGCGGGACTTTCACAACGCCTTGCGCTCCAAGATCGTTGGGCAAGAGGAAGGCGTGCAAGCTCTCGTTGACCTTTATCAGGTATTTTGTGCCGGTCTGAATTCACCGGGACGTCCCGTTGGTAACCTTTTGTTCCTTGGACCCACCGGATCTGGCAAAACGCGCATCGTGGAAGCAGCGGCAGAGATTCTGTTTGGAGACCCGCGCATGGTCATCAAGGTCGATTGCGCGGAATTCCAGCACTCGCACGAAATCGCCAAGTTGATCGGTTCGCCCCCAGGATATTTGGGTCATCGTGAGACACATCCGCTGATTACGCAGGAAGCTCTGGCGGCCTCGCATACCGACAAGTTGAAACTCTCCTTCCTCCTCTTTGACGAAATTGAGAAAGCTAGCGACGCGCTCTGGCAGTTGTTGCTCGGCATGCTCGACAAAGCGACGCTCACTCTGGGTGACAATCGCCGCGTCGACCTTTCCCAGACCGTTATTTTCATGACCTCCAATCTCGGTGGTGTCGAAATCACCGATCTCATGGCTGGTGGCTACGGCTTCATTAAAGCCGGCGACAAACCCCGAGCGGATATGGACGAAAAGGTTCAGCGCACCGCGGTCGAGGCTGCGCGCCGCAAGTTCTCTCCCGAATTCATGAACCGCCTGGACAAAGTGGTCGTGTTCCATCAGTTGCACCGTCAGCAGTTGGAACAGGTGCTGGACATCGAATTGACCATGGTGCAGCAGCGGGTGCTCGAAACGGCCAAAGGACAATTCCTCTTCCGCGTCACCGACTCTGGTCGCGACTTCCTGCTGCAGGAAGGCACGGACCAGCGCTACGGCGCTCGCCACTTGAAGCGCGCCATTGAGCGCCACGTCGTTTATCCCATGGCCAATCTGTTGGCCACCGAACAGGTGCACTCCGGCGACTTGATTTGCATCGACTGGGAAACAAGCGACACCAATCTCACTTTTGTGCGCGAAGGCGAGAATGTCGCCATGCCGGTGCGTCGCGTCGAGCCAACCCTGGCGCAAAAGAATGCACAAGCGCGCGGCGGCCGGCCTGTCGAGGCTCCCGGCGTACAGCTTCCCCCTGAGCCGACACCGCGGCTCGCTCGCTAAAACCGATTCCTGGCCCTGATCAGCCCGGACACGAAACTGTCCGGGCTTTTTCTTTGTACGCCGCGCATGCTCGGCAGCTAGCGGGTGGAAGTCCCGTCCCAACCTGATGGAGGTGAAGGATAGCGAAGCGCAAGGGCGTCACCGTGAGGTGGGGTCTGGAGGAAGCGTGGAGCAAAGATACGGGCCGATGGACAAGAACTGGATTAGAGGCCTACGGCGTCGGACGAGCGGGCAAAGGATCGCGAAGTCCGTATCCATCAAGGACGCTGGTGGTAAATCCGGCGGTCGCGTATCGAAAGCAGTCGAGCTTATCGCGGGAGATCTGTTGCATGTCTCGGATTCGAGACTGAGCGTGGAGTAACTCACGCTGATCCTGCAGCAGAAGTCAGCAGCGGGCGTAGTACTCACGAAAGTGAGGAAGGCCCAAACAGTGAGAGTGAGCAGTAGAACGTCGAACTCACGGGTGGCACTGCGCCAGCCAATCAGCTTCGGCTGAGTTTTGCAGGTTCAGAAGACGGTGAAGCCGAAACGGCAACCTGCAGAGCGGCGAAGCCCTTGTGGCGAACGACGAATCGAACCTCCGGCCCGTCAGGGCGCAACTCGCTGAACCGCCGTATGCGGACCCGCCTGTACGGTGGTGTGGGAGGGGTGAGCAGGCGACTGCTCCCCCTATCCCGATTTTGCCTCCGACGTATAATTTGTAGTGCCGTTTTCGCCGCCTCGGCGACTTTGCGCGGTGGAGGTTTGTATGCTTTCCGGAACTCGCCTCAGAATTCTGCAGGCCAGTGTTCTCTTTCTCTCGCTCGCTGGCGCGCTCAGCGCTCAAGACGGCCGCACCAAAATCAAACCCGGCATCAATTCTTTCAGCCCGCAACAGGACATTGAATTGGGCAGGCGTGCGGCGACCGAAATCGAGCGCGGCGCGCCCTTGTGCAACGATCCGAAGGTGGATGCCTATCTCACCAAGCTCGGCATGCAGCTTGTTGACCAGCTGAATACCGGCGCTGTGAAATATCCCTGGGAATTCCATTGTGTAAACGACAAGGCCATCAATGCGTTCGCATTGCCCGGCGGATTTGTGTTCATCAACCGTGGCGCGATTGAGGCCGCCGATTATGAAGCGGAGCTTGCCGGAGTCATGGCGCACGAGTTGTCGCACGTCGCCTTGCGCCACGGCACCAACCAGGCTACCAAGGCGCAATACGCGCAACTGGGCGCCGGAATTCTCGGTGTCGCGGGAGGAATCTTTGGGGGAACGGCTGGAGCTGCGGCAGCCGGCGTCGGACAATTTGCCGCAGGCAGCATTTTGCTCAAATACTCGCGAGGCGCGGAGACCCAGGCCGATGTGATGGGTAGTCAAGTCCTGTACGACGCTGGTTACGATCCCCGCGCCATGGCCGCCTTTTTCGAAAAGCTCGGCGCTGAATCCGCGGGCAAGAACCCGCCCGAGTTCTTTTCTGATCATCCCAACCCTGATCACCGCATCGAGCGCGTGGATCAGGAAGTCGAGAAACTTGGCGGAGTTCCGGAAAACGCGAAGCACGACTCGCCGGAATTCAGGGCCATCAAGAAGGAAGTGGCGGCGCTTCCCGTTCCCGTGAAAAAGCAGCCGGCGCCCAAAGCCAGCACATTTCCACCGCCCGGCAGCGTGGTCGTGGGTACTCCTTCAGCCACGATGGCGAGCCTGCAAGTCGGCAAACTGACTATGCAATATCCCGACAACTGGAAGAAATACGGAAATGGGAATAATGCCACCGTAGCGCCGGATGGAGGAATTGTCGACTCCGGCAAAGGGCAAGCCGAACTCGCCTATGGATTAAGCGCAAGTGTGGCGCGCCTCGAAGGGCAGTTGCCGTCCGGCGAGGACCCATTGCAGTCCGCCACCCAAAAGTTGATCCAATCAATGCAGCAGGAAAACGAAGGGCTGGGCACGCTACGCGAATCCCGAGAAGTTACCTTAAATGGCGAGCGAGGCTTGTCCACCTATTTGAAAAACGATTCGCCAATCGGCAGCCAGGAAACGGATTGGCTGATCACCGTGATGCGGCCCGAGGGTCTCGTTTACTTTGTTGCCGTCGCGCCACAGCAGGAGTTCTCCCGCTTCCAGTCGACGTTTGAAGCAATTCTCAATAGCGTGCAATTCCAGAAGTGAGTCGCATGCCGCGGCGTTCACGTCTAAGCGTCCGCGATGTTAAGGAGGACAAGAAACGACGCTGCGCAACCCCGAACCGTGATCCTTCAATGATCGGAACACCTACGATTAGGAATCCACGCGCGCCTCAGGCGTGGCAATTCGACCATTGTGAATGTCATCGGCCCGCTTTAGTGCTTCCGTGATGTTCTCGCAAATATTTTCCGAACCGACGTGCCGGTCAAACCCCGCTTCTCTCATCAGCGCTTTCGGTTGCGGGCGCGCCCCGCACAGCAGCATCGAGCGCCCGCTGGTCTGCAACAGATCCGCAAGTTCCTCCAGCGCTGCTATGCCCGTTGCATCGATCGCGGTCATGTTGCGCAATCTCAGAATCACAATTGGGGGAAGGGAAGAGAGATGATCCGTGATGGCGCTGACTTTATCGGTCACGCCAAACAGAAAGGGGCCGTGAATCCGGTACACCGCGGCGTAGTCCGGAATGTCTTTGTCTTGCAGGATATGCACCCGGCCATTTTCAATGTAGTCGTCGGTAACCTTGGAGACCGTGGTGGTCTGCGAAATTTTGCGGATGAAGGTAAACGCGGCGAGAATCATGCCCACCTCCACCGCCAGTGTCAGGTCGGCAAAAACGGTCAGGCTCAGCGTAAGCAGCCAAACCGCAATATCGGCGCGGCTCAGCTTCAAAATTTCCGGGATTTCTCCCCAGTCGCCCATATTGTACGCGACCATAAACAAGATGCCTGCCAAAGCGGCTAACGGCAAATTCTTCACCAGCGGAGCAGCAAACAGAATCACGGCCAGCAGCGTAAGCGCATGAACCATTCCTGCCACCGGACTTTTTGCGCCCGAGCGAATATTGGTAGCGGTGCGGGCAATCGCGCCGGTGGCCGGCAAGCCGCCGAATAATGGAGAAAAGATGTTCGCCACACCTTGCGCGATCAGTTCAACGTTTGGATTGTGTTTGTCGTGACTCATACGATCGGAAACCACCGCCGACATCAAAGATTCAATAGCGCCGAGCATCGCGATGGTGATTGCCGGCGAAAGCAGGTGCAGTAGCAGGCTGGGCTTCAGGGCCGGCACGGCAAGGTGCGGCAATCCACTTGGGATGCCGCCAAATCGCGTCCCAATTGTTTCGATGGGAATGTGCAAGAAAGCCACTGCCGCCGTCGCACCGAAGCACACCACAATCGCGCCCGGCACTTTCTTGAAAAAGCGAACGCAAGCGATCATGATCGCCAGGCAAGTAACGCCAACAATCGTCGCGGCCCAGTTCAGCGTGTAGAAATTTTCCGCGATCGCTCCCATGCGATGGAAAAAGTCGCCCGGGACGTGTTCCATGCGCAACCCAAAGAAGTCGCGGATCTGCGTGCTGGCAATCAGGATCGCAATGCCGTTCGTGAAGCCAACCACGACGGGCCGCGGAAAATACTTCACCATCGCGCCGACACGCGTCACTCCCATGATCACCAGGATCACTCCCGCAAGCATGGTGCACGTGAATAAACCATCCACCCCGTAGCGCGAAATAATTCCCAGAACCACCACCACGAAGGCGCCGGTCGGTCCGCCGATCTGTGTTTTGGAGCCGCCCAGCGCCGAAATCAGGAAGCCGGTCACAATGGCGCAGTAAATCCCCGCTTGTGGCGATACTCCTGAAGCAATCGCAAAAGCCATCGCCAGCGGCAGTGCCACCAGTCCAACGGTGACGCCCGCGATCAGGTCAGCGACAAACTTTTCAACGGTGTATTCGCGAAGAAGGATGACCGACTTCGGCAACCATGCATCGACAGCAAAATCCATAACCTGGAACAGCCTCCGTCAACCTGTTGTGTTAATTGTATCAGGCGCGTAGCGCGGTATCAGGCCGCCGTTGCCAGGGGTGTTCGCAAGCTCAATCAGTCTGCGGCTTTGCTATGTTTCTCGGCGGGCTTCCAACGAAGCACCGGCTTGCGCGCGGCAGCGACTTCATCCAGGCGCCGGATCCGTGTGTTGTGCGGCGCCGTCTTCACCAGTTCAGGAGTCGTTCTGGCTTCATCGGCGATCGACTTCATCGCATCAATAAACAGATCGCACTCTTGCTTGGATTCGGATTCGGTGGGCTCAATCATCAAAGCGCCGGGAACAATCAGCGGAAACGCGGTTGTGTACGGATGAAACCCATAGTCGATCAGGCGCTTGGCGATGTCCATGGTATTCACGCCGTTTTTCTTTTGAATTGCGTCGCTGAACACCACTTCATGCATCGATGGGCGCGTGTAAGGAAGGTCGAAAGTACCCTCAAGCCCTTTGCGGATGTAGTTCGCATTCAGCACAGCGTCTTCTGTCGCCTGGCGAATCCCGGGGCCATACGCAAGGATGTACGCGAGCGCCCGCACCAGTACGCCAAAATTTCCGTTGAATGCTTTTACTTTGCCGATCGATTCTTTGCGGTGAAAGTCCAGCGCCAGACGGCCACCCTCTTTTTCCACCAGCACCGGAACAGGCAAGTACGGCTCCAGGATTTTTTTCATGGCCACCGGTCCCGCTCCGGGGCCGCCGCCACCATGCGGCGTGGAAAACGTCTTGTGCAAGTTCAGGTGCATCACATCCACGCCGAGGTCGCCCGGGCGCGTCACGCCCGCCAGCGCGTTCATGTTAGCGCCATCCATATACAGCAGCGCGCCTTGCGCATGCAGGATTTCGGCGATCTGCGGAATCTGCTGCTCAAAAATACCCAGCGTCGAAGGATTGGTCAGCATCAACGCGGCAACATCGGGCGTCACCTGCTCGCGTAAATGCGCCATATCGATCTGGCCTGCGGCGTCCGACTTGATGTTCTGCACTTCGTAACCGGCAATTACCGCGGTTGCAGGATTTGTGCCGTGAGCGGAATCAGGAATCAGCACGATTTTGCGCGGGTTGCCATGTTTCTCGTGATAAGCGCGAATTAACAACAATCCCGTCAGTTCGCCCTGCGCGCCGGCCGCCGGCTGCAGTGTAACCACGTCCATCCCGGTAATTTCCAGCAGGCATTTTTCCAGCAACTGCAGCACTTTCAGGCAGCCTTGCGAAAGTTCCTGCGGTTGGTAAGGATGCTCCGTCGCAATGCCCGACAGGCGCGCAACATATTCGTTGACGCGCGGATTGTATTTCATCGTACACGAGCCCAGCGGATACATGCCCAGATCAATCGCATAGTTCCAGTTGGAAAGTCTGGTGAAGTGCCGCAGCACTTCAATCTCGCTGACCTCTGGAAATCCCTCGACACCTTCGCGGCGATGCGAGGCGCCGAGCGCCTTGGCTGCATCCGCTGCGGGCACATCGAGTGGCGGCAGGTCGAATGCCCGTTTTCCGGGCGACGACTTCTCAAAAATCAGCCCTTCGTTCAGCACTATATGCCGTAGTGCGCGGTTGAAATGCTCGGTCATCTTTCTCCAGTGCTACAGCGGTTGTTCCAACAAGTGTTTTATGGCGGCAGCAAAGCGCTCAATCTCTGACCGCGGAGTTGTTTCGGTGACGCATACCAGCCCATGCTTCGTCAGTTCTGGATATGCTGCACCCAAAACGAAGGGACCGACGATCTTTTTCTTCAGCAATTGCGCGTTGATCATTTTCACCGAGCGCGGCAACTCCACGGTGAATTCGTTGAAGAAGGGTGCCGAAAAAGTGCGCTTCACGCCCGGAATCTTCTCCAGTTCCTGCAGTGCGAACTGCGCTTTGGAAAGATTTTGCTCCGCCAATTCCCGTAAGCCCTCTTTCCCCAACAAAGTCAGGTGTACCGTGGCAGCCAGTGCGCACAGCGCTTGATTCGTGCAGATGTTCGACGTCGCCTTCTCGCGGCGGATGTGTTGTTCCCTCGTGGCCAGTGTCAAAACAAAACCGCGCCGTCCGTCAAGGTCTGTCGTCTGCCCCGCAAGCCGCCCAGGCATTTGACGAACAAATTTGTCCCGCGATGCGATGACGCCGACGAATGGCCCGCCGTAACTCGGAGCCAATCCAAAGCTCTGGCCTTCCATCGCCACAATGTCCGCTTCCGAGGGCGGCTTCACAATTCCCAGCGAAACGGCCTCGGTTACGGCCATAACCAGAAGCGCTCCACTGCGGTGCGCGGCTTCCGCCAGTGGGGCCAGACTTTCGATGGCCCCAAAGAAATTCGGTGACTGCACCACAACCGCGCACACGTCATCTTTCAACGAAGCTTCTAATCCCTTGCCATCCACAGTTCCCGCGGCGGTGTAGCCGATCTCCTCGACGCGCAAGCCCGAATTCTTCGCATACGTTTTCAGCACGTCGCGATATTCGGGGTGAACTGAGCGTGCCACCAGAACTCGACGTCGATTCGTCAAGCGCTCCGCCATCAGCACCGCTTCGGTCGTTGCCGTCGAACCGTCATACATGGAGGCGTTGGCAACTTCCTGCCCGGTCAGTTGGCACATCAAAGTCTGAAACTCGAAGATGGCTTGCAGCGTGCCTTGCGAAATCTCAGCCTGGTAAGGTGTGTACGAGGTCAGGAATTCTCCGCGCTGCAGAATTGTGTCGGTCACCACAGAGCGAAGGTGGTTATACACGCCCGCGCCCAGATAGCTGGTGTACCCGACGGAGTTTTCCGACGCCCGCTGCTGAAAATAGTCGATGACTTCCGCTTCAGACATCGCTGGCGGCAAATTCAACGGCCCTTTCAATCGGTAGGCTTCCGGAATTGTCGAAAACAGCTCTTCGACCGATTTCACGCCGATGGCGGCCAGCATTTCTTCGCGCTCGGCGGGACTCTTCGGCAAGTAGCGCATCAGGCCGACGCGTCCTTCTGCTTTTCCGCGATGTACGCTTCGTAGGCAGTTGCGTCCATCAGGGAATTCACTTCGGCGGGATTGGCGAGTTTCACCTTAATCAGCCATCCGGCGCCGTGCGGATCGCTATTGATAGTCTCCGGTTTGTTGTGCAGTTCAGAGTTGCCTTCGATGACTTCACCGTTCACGGGCGCGTAGATTTCGCTTACTGCTTTCACCGACTCCACCGAGCCGAAGGTCTTGCCGGCGGTAATCTTGGCGTCCACCGGAGGCAACTCGACGAATACCACGTCGCCCAACTCATGTTGCGCGTAGTCCGTGATCCCGATCGTGGCCGTGTCGCCCTTCGCAGAAATCCATTCGTGCTCTTTTGTATAGCGAAACTCTTTCGGATAAGCCATTGCAACACCCCCTTGCTTTAGAATTCCACCGCTTCCATTTTACTGGGCGATTGCCTTTTTGGGCCGTTTATAAAATGGAGTCGAAACCACTTTCGCTCTGCATTTCTGCGAACGAATCTCAATCGCCACGATCGTTCCCAGCGCCGCAAGCGACGGCGGCACATACGCCAGAGCGATGTTTTTGCACAACGTCGGCGATGGCGAGCCGCTGGTCACTGCGCCGATCGCTTGGCCAGCTTCGTTCATGCAGCGATACCCATCCCGCGCGATTCCACGATCAATCATCTCCAGCCCGACTAGCGTCCTGGTCAGTCTGGCGGCATGTGCTTTTTCCAACGCTCCGCGCCCGATGAACTCGCCCTTTTCCATCTTGCAGTAGCGATCCAACCCCGCTTCCCACACGTTGATCTTGTCGCTGATCTCATGCTCGTACAGCGCCATCTTCGATTCCAGGCGCAACGTGTTCCGCGCGCCCAGCCCGCAGGGAACGATGCCGAACTCTTTTCCCGCTTCCAGCACTTCGCTCCAGACGCGTTCACTGGTGGCGATGTCGGACGGTATATAAATCTCGAAGCCGTCTTCTCCTGTGTAGCCGGTTCGGGCGATCAGCGTATTCTTCAGGCCGCATACCGTGCCGTGCGTGAACCAGTAATTCTTCACCGCGTCCAGATTGGCATCCGTCAGTTTGTGAACAACGTCGCGAGCCCGCGGTCCTTGAATGGCAAGTTGCGTATAGGCGTCGCTCAGTTCTTCAACCTGGCAATCAAACTTCTTCGTATTTTCCCGAACCCAATTGATGTCTTTCTCTCGCGTGCCCGCGTTGATCACCAGCAGAAAATCGTCTTCGCCCAGCCGATGCACGATCACATCGTCCACGAATGTGCCCTCGGGATACAGCATTGCCGAATACTGTGCCTGGCCGATGGCCAGCTTCGATGCGTCATTCATGGTGATGTGCTGAACCGCAGCCAGCGCGCTACCGGGATGGTTGCCGCTTCGCACCCGGATATCGCCCATGTGACTGACATCAAACAAGCCCACACCGCTGCGCACCGCTTTATGCTCCGCCACCAATCCGCCGCTGGATGGGTATTCGACGGGCATATCCCAACCGCCAAAATTCACCATTTTCGCCCCTAAACGGCGATGCACCGCGTTCAAAGGCGTCTTGCGAGGTGCCGAATTTATGGGAGAGGTTCCGGAGTCCATTCCGAGTGCTCGGGCAAAAAGGGATGTTAGCATGCGAGGCAGGTAGCGTCAAAACCCGCTTTCGACGGTCTGTGAATGGAATGGCCGCCGCTTAACAGTTAGAGACTTCAGGCTACGCCGCTCTTGCCGGTATACTACCGGTCAGGTACAGTTTTTCTCGGAGGTGCACATGGCTGCCCTGCAACAGGTCGTCTGCGTACAGTGCGACAAGGCCGAGCCCTACTGCACTTGCGAAAAGTACTGCACCATCTGCAAAGGCCAAATCCATGTTCGCCTCTGCGTCGATGGGTTGTATTATTGTCCGGATTGCCGCGAAGCTTGTGATGTAGCTTTAGCCAGTAGCCAATAACCGTGCCGACCTACCCCCAGACGATTCTGCTCCAAATGGATGCGGATGTACGTCTCGCCGCTGCTGCCGGAGGGGTCGCGCGCTATTTCGCGGACAATGCTGGATTGCCAAACGATGCGATTCTCGACTTACAACAGTCCGTGATGTTGGCCTGCAAGCACTGCTTCCACTGCCACAATTCAGCCAGCAGTTGCGCGATTACTCTGCTTCGTTATGAGGATCGCCTGGAAATCGATCTGGATGTGCCGGGAACAGAACGTCCGGAAGAAAAGCAGGAACTAAAGCTGCCTGGCGTCGACGAAGTACACTGCGACTTCCTGGAAAAATCCGCGCGAATGCGCCTGATCAAGTTCCTTCGCAACGGCGCACACACCGATTAATTCACTGAAGATCCGTTTCCCAATTTCACTCACAATTTGAATGCAAACGTGTTTTTCTTGATCAGCGAGGTCATCTGATCGTCGCTTAGAGTCATGCTAATCACCACACGGTCGCCGGAAGGAGACACGCTGGCCTGATCGAGAAGTTGCCCCAATTCCGGATTGTCTTTATTGGCTTGGTATTTTTTGTATAGCAAACCGGCCTGCATCAATTGGCTCAGCGTGTTGGCGTCCCCGGAAGAACCACAGACGGCCTGAAATTTCCCATCGATGCCGCTGCCGGCGTTGGCCGTGATAATCATTGATTGCATGTTCTGGATCAATTTCGCCGCTTCAGGGAACTGCTGCACTTCTGGAGCGAGTTGCCCGAGCGCCAGTCGCGTGTAACCCGGACCCAGCACCGCCCAAACCATGCCAGAGCCGTTGGCCTCGTTAATCAGGTTGAACATCTTTTCGTTGCGCAACAGGCCTTCTTGTCCTCCGGAACGAATCTCAATCATTTTCTCCAGAAGTTTACGGTGGCCGAACGCTGCCTTGCTCGAATCGATGAAAAAGAAAAACAGGTCGTTCGCCCCTGAGCCCGACCCGAACGCATACAGCTTGAATCCACGAACATCCGACACAGCAAGCTTTTGCTGCTTGAAATACGCCTCTGTAGACTCCGGATTGAAGCTGCCCATGGCGACACCGACGATCATCTCGCTCGAAGGGATGTCCGCGGCGCCTCCGGTCTCCGGTTTGGCCATCGACTCGGGCACCAGTCCCCATACCAGTTCATCTACCTGGCTGTTTGGATCCACGCCTGCCGACGCTAGAAACTTTTCGAATTGCCGGAACCGTTCCGGGAGCATCTGTTCCTGCAGCGAGGGGTACCACTTCATGGTGCGAGCTTTTTTCAGGTCGGCATACGCAAACTCGCCCACTTCCTTCGGGAAAAGACCAATCGTATCAGCCCCAACGCCACCTGCTCTGGCCGGCTTGGCCGTCGCAGAAAGCAAAACCACCGCGGCACACGCCGCCAGAATCCGTACCGTTATCGCCATACACTTCATGAAGTGCTCCTTTCAAAGGGGCAGGGCAGAAACTCTATTCTACGACACCGGCCAGGGACTAACCGAGGCGTTTGCGCAGATCGTCAACTCGGTTTTTGACGGAGTCCACATATGCCGTGTCTTTCAGGCCATCCAGGTTAATCTCGACGTTCGCGATAGCGCCCATCGCACCGGCTACTGCCATTAGACGCGCCACACGTAGATCTGATTTCATGGATGCGGCGGAAACCCCTTCCAGTTGCACCAGGCGATCGTGCAGCGCAACAGCCTTTTCCGCGACCTCCAGAGGAACCTCGGCCGCGCCCTTGGTCGCCCGCTGGACGGCCTGTTCGCGCTGCTCCGTCTCTGCGGCGCTTCCTTGCGGAAGCTTGAACGCGGCCATCACGGCGTCGTAGGAAGCAGCATCGCGGTCGATAGCCGCTGCGAGTTCGTCGGCCGTTTTGCGCAGCGCGTCCACATGTTCGGACAGCTTTTCGACATGCAACATCTGCGATTTCTTCTTGCGCGACAAGCCCGCTACCATTTGTCCCAGCGCCGCGGCCATCGCCGCTGCATGTGCCGCCACGCTGCCGCCTCCCGGCGTCGCCGTTGGTTCGGCCACCGCCTCCAGGAACGGGCGGGCAAGGCTGGCTAGCTTTCCTTCTTTGACCTCGGCCGGTGCGCCCGTCAGCACCGTCGACAGCTTGTTTTCAAACACCTGTGAAGGCGAAAAATTCTCCAGCTGCAAAAAGAAATCTGCAGCCATCTCAATCGCCTTCTTTGGCACTAACCCGACAATCTCGCTGCCTACCGGCATCACCCCGTAACGCGCGGCCTCGCGTTTGACCATTTCGTAGACGCGATGCATCGGCGTGCTCTCGAAATCTGTCAGATTAATCGAGACTTGCGCCAGATTGCGCGCCTTCAGCTCCACGCCCATCGATTTCACATACCGCAGACCCCCGCTCGAGAAGCGAATAGCCTTCGCGATTTTATTCGCGATGCTGATGTCAGAAGTGTTCAGGTTAACGTTGTACGCGATCAGAAATTTCCGCGCTCCCACTACCGTCACTCCCGCCGTTGGATGCAGCTTCGGTTCCCCGATATCCGGCTGACGGTCATGGTTCTTCTTCATCTCTTCGCGCAAGCCTTCAAACTGGCCGCGGCGCACATTTTCCAGATTGACGCGATCCGGCCGCGTTGCCGCCGCTTCATAAAAGAAAATTGGGATGCGGTGCCGCTTCCAGATTTCATTGCCCACACGCCGCGCCAGCGCCACGCAATCTTCAATCGACACCCCCTCAATGGGAATGAACGGAATCACGTCGGTTGCGCCCACGCGCGGATGCGCTCCGGTGTGGTGATTCATGTCGATCAATTCCATCGCGCGGCCCGTGCCGCGGATGGCGGCTTCCGCAACCGCTTCCGGATCGCCCGCCAGCGTCACCACGCAGCGGTTGTGGTCCGCGTCCATCTCGCGATCCAGAACATAGACGCCCGGCACGCCGCTCATCGCCTGGATAATGGCGTCGACCTTCGCGGGATCGCGTCCCTCGGAAAAATTCGGCACGCACTCTATCAATCGTTTCATCGTCAGCTTCCGCCTCAGGAATGCGCGCAAGAATACCGCGTCATTCAAAGTCCTTCTACTTCAATCCTGCATGTAAATGATCTCGCCGCGCTTCATCGTCAACCAGCAGCGGTTCATTCCAAAATAATAAGGAATTTCGCGGTAATCCTCCACTGCGAAGACCGCCAGGTCCGCTTGTTTTCCTGCTTCGAGCGATCCGATGCGCTTGTCTCGCCGCAAACCAAACGCGGCATTGATCGTGGCAGCGGTAATGGCTTCGGCCGGAGTCATGCGCAATTGCGTGCACGCCAGAGACAGGATCATGGGCATGCTTACCGTTGGGCACGTGCCGGGATTATAGTCTGTCGCCAGCGCCACAATCGCTCCGGCATCAATCAGCCTACGTGCCGGAGCATATTCCTTCCAGCCCAGATGAAAATCGCAGCCCGGCAGCATCGTTGCCACGGTGCGCGATTCCGCCAGCCGGCGAATATCGGCGGAGTTGATGTGTTCCAGGTGATCGCAGCTTGCCGCCTGCAGTTCCACCGCCAGTTGCGTCGCTCCCGTTCGCGATAATTGCTCGGCGTGTAACCTCGGCACAAGCCCGTGTTGTTTACTCTCACTCAAGATTTGCTTCGATTGCGCCCGCGTAAACGCGCCACGATCGCAAAACGCATCACAAAATTCTGCCAGGCCTTCGTTCACCACTTCCGGCAGCAGTTGATCGGTTAACAGTTCCACGTACCGCTCTGCTCCATCGGGTGTGCCGCGATACTCCGCCGGAACTACATGCGCGCCCAGAAATGTCGAAACAATTTCCAGCGGTTGCGCCTGGTTCAGTTCGCGATGCAATTGCAGAATCTTCAGCTCGCTCGCAACGTCCAGACCGTAACCGCTTTTTGCCTCCACCGTCGTCGTTCCATACGCGGCGAACTCCTGTAACGCGGCGAGCGCCCTGCGTTTTAGCGCATCCGAAGTAGCGGCTCGCAGCCGCTTCGCCGAATTCAGAATGCCGCCGCCTTTCCTTGCGATTTCCTCGTAGCTGACGCCTTGGATTTTCAGTTCGTATTCCTCGGCGCGGCTTGCCGCATGCACCAGGTGAGTGTGCGAATCCACAAATCCGGGCAGAATCACGCGCCCGCCAACATCGATCTTCTCCGCTCGCTTGGCATCTTTGCGCGATTCCACTCGTGCACGCTTGTCGGCCGCAACGATCTGCCCGTCGCGCACCAGCACCGCGCCATCTTCGATAATCCCGAGTTTGGAAAGGGAGTTACCCCTGCGCGGACCTTCGCCCCTCAGCGTCAAAAGCTGGGAAGCACCTGTAATCAGTAGGCTGTCACTCAACGTGTTGTTATTCTGGCAGATTCAGTCACGGTTTGCATTTCACGCGCCGACGGCTTGCCCCTGGTATGCCGGCACAAACACGTCTTTCACGAAAGTCTCGATCGCGGTCGGCGTCGTGTTTTCCGTCGAGCGCGGCTCCGTTGCCACTACGACCCCTTCATTGATTCCGCGGAACATCTCGGTGAAGTACGACGCCGTTTTCGCTGGCGTTCCCATTTGCAGCAAGAATTGTTCCACCTGCTCGTAAGGGAACTGCGCGTATCGCAAATCAGGCTTGCTAATCGCGCGCCCAATCACCGCAGCCACTTCATTCAAGCTCAAATCGCGCTGCCCCAACAGTTCGTGCGTCTGTTTCGCATTGAAGTCCAGTTTCAGCAGTCGTTCCGCCGCAAACGCGCCGACGTCTTGCGTCGCTATTTGCGGCACAGGCAGGTCGGCCTTCAATGCGCCGCCAATCATTCCCATCATCTGGATCATGCTGATGGCGTTCAAGTGGTTCTCAAAAAAGTAGGCGGGACGCAAATGCAGTACGTTCAACTTGTCGATAGCGTTCAATTTCTTTTCAAAGCGATGAAGCCCCGAAATGGGGCCCGTTCCCGTTTCCGCTTGCGCCCCAAAACTGCTCAGGTTCACCGCGTACTGCAACCCCGATTTCTTCGCCGCCGCGGCGATTGAATCGCTGATGCGCTCTTGCTCTGCACGATAGTCGGGCGAGGCTGGATCCGGCGGGACCATCAAAAACGCCGCGCGAGCCCCGCTCAGCGCCTGCGTCATCGCGGCTTCGTCGGAAACATCTCCGACAACTGCCTCGGCTCCTTTTTGCACAAATTTCTGCAATTTGCCGGCACTTCGGCCAACCACGCGCACCTGCTCGCCCTTCTCCAGCAGAACCTTACTGATCACCGATCCAATATTTCCTGTTGCTCCGAATATTGTGTACATCATCTGCTCCTCGACATTTTCGCCCCACCCTACAACATCGGCACCTTCACGCCCGCCTTCTTGGCAAAATCGATTGCCTCCGTGTAGCCGGCGTCGACGTGGCGAACTACTCCCATTCCGGGGTCGTTCGTCAATACCCGTTCGATGCGCTTGGCCATCTCTTTGGTGCCATCCGCGCACGTTACTTGGCCCGCGTGTTGGGAATACCCAATCCCCACCCCGCCGCCGTTATGTATCGAAACCCACGACGCACCGCTCGCCGTGTTCACCAGCGCGTTCAGCAGCGCCCAGTCTGCAATCGCGTCAGAGCCATCTTTCATCGATTCCGTTTCCCGGTACGGCGATGCCACCGACCCGCAATCCAGATGATCTCGCCCGATCACGATCGGCGCTTTCAGTTCGCCCTTGGCCACCAGATCATTCAGCCCCAATCCAAACTTGTCTCGCTCTCCGTAGCCCAGCCAGCAGATGCGCGATGGCAATCCCTGAAACTTCACTTTTTTCTGCGCCATGGTGATCCAGCGCTTCAAATGCTCGTTCTGCGGAAACATTTCCAGCACCAGACGGTCGGTTCGCGCAATGTCCGAAGGCTCGCCTGAAAGCGCAGCCCACCGGAACGGTCCTTTACCCTCGCAGAACAGGGGGCGAATGTACGCGGGCACGAAGCCAGGAAAGTCGTAAGCGTTCTTCACCCCTGCCTCGTGCGCAAATGTCCGAATGTTGTTGCCGTAGTCGAAAGTCACCGCGCCAAGTTTTTGCAGCTCCAACATGCCTTGAACGTGCTCGGCCATTGCGGCGATGGAGCGCTTGCGGTATTCCTGTGGGTCCGATTTCCGCAGCGCGATCGCTTCCTCCAGCGTCATCTTATTCGGAACGTACCCGCCGATCGGGTCGTGCGCGCTGGTCTGGTCGGTCAACACATCGGGCACCACTCCGCGTTTCGCCAGCTCTGGAATCAGGTCAGCGCAATTGCCAACCAGCCCGACGGATGTTGCTTCTCCCTTGCGCACGGCGTTCTTCAAGATGCGCAGGGCTTCGTCCAGCGAGGTCACCATCACGTCGCAATAGCCCGACTTCACGCGCCGCTTGATGCGCTCCGGGTCAACGTCGATCCCCAAAAACGCTCCGCCGTTCATCGTGGCTGCCAGCGGCTGCGCTCCACCCATTCCTCCCATGCCGCCGCTCACCACCAGCTTGCCTGCCAGCGTGGCACCGAAATGTTGTTGCGCCGCGGAAGCAAAGGTTTCAAACGTGCCCTGCAGGATTCCCTGCGTCCCGATGTAAATCCAGCTCCCGGCAGTCATCTGGCCGTACATCATCAGCCCGGCGCGATCCAGCTCGTTGAACTTTTCCCAGTTGTTCCACTGGCCCACCAGGTTGGAGTTGCACAAAAGCACGCGCGGGGCGTAGTCGTGCGTCCTGAAAACAGCCACCGGCTTACCCGACTGCACCAGCAGCGTCTCGTCTCCCTCCAGCGCCCGCAGCGACTTCACAATGGCATGAAAGCAATCCCAATTTCGCGCCGCTCTTCCCGTCCCTCCGTAGACAACCAGGTCCTCCGGCTTTTCTCCTACTTCGGGGTCCAGATTATTCAGCAGCATCCGCAGTGCCGCTTCCTGCTGCCAGCCTTTGCACGAAAGCTCCGTTCCGCGCGGGGCACGAAAGGGTCCGCGGCTAACCGCTGGATCATTCATCACGGACGTCGATGTGCTCATGGGATTGGCTCCTCGGCCCCCATCTTAACTCACCTTCTCAGTTGCGAAGAAACGGACGGCCCGCCTCGACGGACCACTTCGCCGCTCGCGTCAGCTTTTTCCGGGCTTACCAGAATGCCGGTGTCGCCCAGTAACCCGCCGCGTCGGGGTTGATACAATAGGTCCGCAAAATTCAAAGGGCAGCGTGGCAAAGCGCGTTCCGAGCAGATGCGAAGCGACGAACATCCACCCATGTCGAAAGTCGTTGCGATCAGCATCGCTCTAGGGATCGCTGTCTGCTTGATTCTTGCGTTTCGGCCTCACCAAAAAAAGTCACCCGAAGAAAACGACATCGTCACTGTCGCTTTCAGCGCCGACGGCAAGAGACTCCTCGGTGGTTCGCGAAACGGGGTGGCCTACCTCTGGAATTTCGAAGATGGCCGCCTGCTAGGTCAGCTCTGGAAATCTTCAACGGGGAGTGCTGCGACGCCCTTTAACTCGTTGGCTCTGGCGCCCAAAGGACAGTTTGTTGTGTACGCGGGAGACACACTTTCTCTACAGACCATTGGTTCTGACCCTCCCGCCCCAGTCATTTCGGTTCCTGATTTTGCATTCGGAGGTGCGGCTGTCAGTCTCGACGGCTCCCGTATTTTGGCTGTCTCTTCTGCCGAGAATCTGCTGCTCTGGAAACTGGATTACGCGACTGAACCAGGCGATCTGGGTCCTGCAGATGCGGGCGTGTACGGTGCAACGGCATTTAGTCCCGATGGCAAGGGCATTATCTCGGCCGGGCATACTTTGCGAATGATCGACTCGGACAGCGCTAAGGAATTATGGCGCAGGCCTCGCGATAGCTACGCTTTTCTCAGTGTGGCGTTTGGCCCTGACGGAAAACTCATTGCCACAGGCAGCCAGGACACCAGCATCCGTCTGTGGGATTCGGCGAACGGAAACCAGATTGCAATTCTACGAGGCCACAAAGGATACGTGGATGCCGTGGCATTCAGCCCCAATGGCCGCTATATTCTTTCCTGGTCACGCGACGGCCAGCTGATTTTGTGGGATATCTCTGGGGCCCAAGTCTCTAAAAGGATTCTAGCAGTAACAAAAGGAGGGGCGGCTTTCAGCCCCGATGGTCGCTGGATCGCCTCCGGTGGGCCAAACAATTCCATCAGGCTTTGGGATACGAGGACGGGAACAGAGACTCGGGAGTTATCTGGCCACGCGCCCGCTTTACCAGATTGACCACTACCACCTGTGCGAACATTGCACCAAGTTTCTGACTAGGGTACATTCAAAAATTGCATGAACTATCCAACCCTCCCTTCGCGATTCCTTCGGGCTGTCGACGAGCACCCTTCCGCCCGCGCACAAATGGTGCGCCGCAACGATCGCTGGGAAGCCGTTTCTTCTCAAGAGTTTCTGCGGCGTGCAGCCGGCCTGGCCTTTGCTCTCGTTGAACTCGGAGTGAAGTCCGGTGACCGCGTCGGCCTTTTTGCCCCCAATTGCCCGGAATGGCATACCGCCGATTTCGCCATCAGCGGCTCAGGCGCTGTTACCGTGCCTGTGTACTTCAACGAGTCGCCTGATCGCATGAGCTATATCCTGAATCACTGCGGCGCCAAGCTTGTTTTTATTTCTGGAGCCGCTCAACTCGAGAAGTTCCTCGCCATCAGAGACCAACTCAAAGACCTGCAACACGTGATCGTGGCGCATGCGGGCGACACCTTGCCTGCCGATTTCTTGCGCTACGAGACCTTGATTGCGACCACTGGCCCCGCCGAAATCGCCGCCTATCGCCTGCGCGTCGCTCAGGTACTTCCCACCCAATTAGCCTCCCTCATTTACACCTCGGGAACAACCGGTGAGCCAAAAGGGGTGATGCTCACCCACAACAATTTCAGCTCGAATGTCAGTGACACGTGCGTGGAATTTAACCTCAAGCCCGAAGAAGATCTGGCCGTATCGTTTCTGCCCTTGGCGCATGTTTACGGCCGCATGCTCGATTACGTCTACCTCTTTCAGGGATGTCCCGTGGCCTACGTGGAAGTCGTGGAGAACGTTGCGCAGGCGCTGCTTGAAGTTCACCCCACCATTCTCGCGGCCGTTCCTCGCTTCTTTGAAAAGATCTATGCCCGCTTGATGGAGCAGGGAAGCAAAGCCACCGGCGCAAAGCGCAAGATTTTCAATTTTTCCATCAAGACGGCGCGCGAAGCTGCCAGTTGGCGGTGCGGCGAAAGAAGCGCCGGCTTGGGTGTAAAGCTGAAGTGGGCGATTGCCGACAAACTCGTCTACTCCAAGATTCGCGCGGGCACAGGAGGGAAGTTGCGGCTGGTGATGTCCGGAGGCGCGCCGCTTTCCAAGGAAATGGCGGAATTTTTTTGGGCCGTTGGCATTCCCATTTATCAGGGTTACGGTCTCACCGAAACTTCACCGGTTCTTACTTCCAACTATCCCAAGAACCGCGTTGGCAGCAGCGGCAGGCCCATCATTAACGTCCAGATTCACATCGCCGATGATGGCGAAATTCTGGCTAAGGGCCCCTGTGTGATGCAGGGCTACTACAAATCGCCGGAAGCTACCCGCGAAGTTCTATCGGAGGACGGCTGGTTTCGGACCGGCGATATCGGCTATCTGGACAAGGACAATTATCTTTTCATCACCGATCGCAAGAAGGACCTGCTGAAGACTGCGGGTGGGAAATTTGTTGCTCCCCAACCAATCGAAAACACGTTGAAAACCAGTCCGTACATCCTGAACGCGATGGTTGTCGGCGATCAGCGGAAATTCGTTGTGGCGCTGATTGTGCCAAATCACGCTACCGTTTCGGCCAAGCTCGCGGATGAAGGGCTGAAGTTCTCTTCCAGCGCGGAACTTGCCGCTCATCCCCGAGCTTATGCCTTGATTGAAAACGAAGTCAGCCGGCTGACTACTCATCTGGCGAAGTATGAAAACATCAAGCGCTTCGCCCTGCTGCCCGACGACTTTACTTTTGCCAGTGGTAGCCTCACCTTTACCATGAAGCTGAAGCGCCGCGTCGTCGAGCAACAATTCCACGACTTGATCGCCAAGCTGTACTCCGACGTAACCGAACCGCGGCCCGTCGCCCAGGACTGACCCTGCTCTCAATGCGTTAAATCGTTTCGGCCCTTTCTCGTTAGAAATTTGTAGCTCTTCCGTTTTTTCTGCCATCTCATTCAGTAGGAGGTTTCCCTATGGCTAAAGCAGCGGTTGCTACATTACGCACTTATCCTTCCAGCGTCGGCGCTCCCCAAGAACATCGGCAGGCACTCATCGCCTTGCTTAACGCGCGACTGGCCGACAGTTTCGATTTGCGTTCCCAGGTGAAGTGGGCCCACTGGAATGTGAAGGGAATGCATTTCATTCAGTTGCACGAACTCTTCGATTCCATTGCGGCTCACTTGGAAGAGCAGACTGATTCGCTCGCCGAGCGCGTCACCACTCTCGGCGGAGTCGCCAACGGCACCGCCCGAGAAGCCGCAGCCAAGTCGGGTTTGAAGGAAGCGGATCTAGCCGCCTCCGATGGCCCGTCCATGCTGAAGTTTCTGGTGCACAATGTTGCGCATCATGCCAACGCGCTGCGCACCGCGGTGCAGGAAGCCGACGATCTCGGCGATGCCATCAGCTGCGATCTGTTCACAACGTTGACGCGCGATCTCGACAAGGACCTCTGGTTCCTCGAAGCGCATCTTCAAAGCTGAGCCAGTATGGAGTGCGGCGGCTAGCCGCCGCTTTTCCGCGCGTAGGGCGCTTTGCTTTGCTATCGAATATTTGTCCTGCCGCTCTCCAAGGACTACAATTCCTCTGGAGACACTGACATGTCAGACCAATTGGTCATCGCAGGTCGCGCGTTCAATTCTCGCCTCATCGTTGGAACAGGGAAGTACCGCAGCTTTCAGGAGATGGCTCGTGCCCACGCGGCTTCGGGTGCGGACATGGTCACCGTCGCTGTTCGCCGCGTGAATCTGACGGACAAGTCCAAGGAATCTCTGCTCGACTACATCGACCGCGAGAAAATTTTCATTTTGCCGAACACCGCGGCTTGCTACTCGGCCGACGAAGCCATCCGCACGGCGCGTTTGGCGCGTGAAGTTGGTTTGTCGAACTGGATTAAATTGGAAGTCATCGGCGACCAGCAAACATTGTTTCCCGATACCGAGCAACTCATTGAAGCCACGCGCGTGCTGGTGAAGGAAGGTTTCATTGTCCTTCCGTACACCAACGACGACCTGATTGCTGCCCGCAAGTTGATTGACGCGGGCGCATCTGCGGTGATGCCGCTGGCTGCGCCCATCGGTTCGGGCCTGGGGATTCAGAATCCAGCCAACCTGCGCATCCTCCGTGAACGCATTACTGAAGTGCCCATGATTGTTGACGCTGGCGTGGGCACCGCTTCAGACGCTGCCGTGGCAATGGAACTCGGCGCTGATGGCGTCCTGATGAATACGGCGATCGCCGAAGCCGCTGATGCTGTCTTGATGGCAGAAGCGATGCGCGACGCCGTGGTGGCTGGCCGCAAAGCCTTCAACGCCGGTCGCATGCCCAAGCGCCTTTACGCTTCCGCCTCGTCGCCGCTCGCCGGCGTCGTCCGCTAGCGCCTGACTACGCAACGAACACTATTTCGCCCAGTTTTGAACTTTGAGTCCCCGCACCCGGCGAAACTCTCTTTCATTGTTTGTAACCAGAATCAATCCCGCCGCCATAGCGTGCGCCGCAATCCATAAATCATTGTTCCCAATTATTTTGCCCGATGCTTCTAATTCCGCTCGTATGGTTCCATAGATCGAGGCGGCGGCTTCTGGTAAAGGAAGAACCGGAACAGCTAGCGTCAACTGCTGGAGCGTTATCATGCCCGAGGCCCGCTTACTGCTCTTTGCCACTCCGTAGAGCAATTCCCCATACGTAATCACTGATACCGCAGCTTCACCTGGCTGCACCTTGCGAAAGTGTTCCATGACGCTTGTTGGCTGCTCGCGCCGAATATAGATAAAGGTGTTTGTGTCGAGCAAATAGTGGCCGTCCACTATAGCCCCTTGCGCTTTTGAGGTTTGTCTTTTCCACGACGGATGTGCAGAATTTCCTCTGGCAAGCTGGCGATTAGATGGAATGCCCGTTCCATCCCAACCGGTTTTTCGCGCAGGATGATTTCGTTGCCGCGCTTTTCAATCTCCAGTTCCTTGCTCTTTACGCGGAACTTCTTCGGCAGGCGAACGGCCTGGCTGTTCCCCGATTTAAATACCCTTGCGATTGCCATTCTCCACCTCTTTGTATATACATACAGTATATACATTCTGGGAGCTTGGCAAGCGACGTGATTTCTGTTGACGAAAGGCTGACTGGATGCCCGAACCAAAAAATGCTCGCGTCGTGATAACGGGACTGGGCGGTCCCGAGGTTTTGCAGTGGGTCGAAGAAGATCTGCCTACGCCCGGCGCGGGCGAGGTGCGTGTGAAAATCCTCGCCGCCGGTGTTGCATTTGCTGATGTTTTGATGCGGCACGGCCTCTATCCAGACGCACCGAAGTTTCCGTTTGCTCCAGGCTACGACATCGTCGGTGAGGTTGATGCTCTAGGCTACGGAATTCGCCAACTCACGATTGGCCAACGTGTGGCCGCTCTCATCATGACCGGTGGATATAGCCGCTACACGATCGTTCCCGCGAATCGACTTGTAGCTGTCCCCGAAGCTCTAGATCCCGCGGAAGCTGTTAGCTTGGTCCTCAATTACATGACGGCTTACGAAATGCTCCATCGCGTGGCGAAGCTCAGGGAAGGTCAGAGGGTTCTGATTCACGCCGCTGCGGGAGGCGTCGGCACCGCTGCGCTCCAATTGGGAAAACTCGCGGGCCTCGCAATGTTCGGCACGGCCTCTAAACCAAAACATGAACTCGTTGCCTCGCTCGGCGCGACGCCCATTGACTACCGCTCTGAGAACTTCGTTGAGCGGCTGCGTGAGCTTGCTCCCGGAGGAGTTGATGCCGTGCTCGATCCTATCGGCGGAAAGAATTGGTGGTCTTCCTACGGCTGCTTGCGGAAGGGCGGAGCGTTGGTCTGTTACGGGGCGCAGGCGGCGCTCTCGCAAGGCAAGTTGGCCGCGGGTTTTGGATTCGCGACGCTTGGCTTGATGAAGATTCTTCCTGACGGGAAACGTGCCTCCTGGTTCAACGTCAAAACTTTTTCCGACGCTTCGCCGGATCTGTTTCGCGAAGGCTTGGCGCGTTTGTTCGAGTTGCTTTCCCAAAAGAAAATTCATCCGGTGATCGCCGCGAGATTTCCCCTGCGAGAAGCTGCGCGCGCCAATGAAATGCTCGAAAAGGCTCAAGCGTCCGGCAAGCTGGTCTTGCTCTGTCAGGAATGACAGTGCCTAGATTGTTTTGCCGTGGTGGCGACCCGCCGGCTCGAACAGCGAAAGCACGTTGGTGATACTGAACAATTTGCGGATAGCCTCGTTGGCGTTTATCAGCTCAAGGCGACAACCTCGGGTCCGCGCCGTCACGTATATTCCGACAACCATGCCCAGACCGGCGCTGTCCATCTGCGGAACTTGTTTCAGATCCAGAACGATGCGCGGGTGAACCGGCACCAGATCCTTGATTTCCATGCGCAGCAGCGGAGCGTTGTCGCTGGTCAGGCGGCCTTCGCATTCCACGACCATAACACCTTCGGCTTCGTAGCTGCGCACGCGAAAACCGCGCGTAGAACTCAACGGACTGTCTTTCGTCATCGATTCCTCCGCCGAAATCCGCTCATTGAGATGCACCGTTTGTATCGCAAATGAAGCGCAAAGGCCAGTTCCGCGCCTGGCAATTCAGGTTAGACTGGAACCATGCAACGCAAGATTTTTTGGGGGACTTTCGCGGTGCTGGGCCTTGCAGCCGATCTGTTTCTGCCATTCTGGTGGGCCGTCGGCGCGACGATTCCTCTGCTGGCATTCAGTTGGTGGTTGGCGTATCGCAGCGAGTGGTTCACGTAGCTGGCGATTCGATTGGTGTCAGTTTCCTTTCCGTGGAAATGTCGGCGCGCCGACATTCGACGTGGTTTGTGATTCGTGAATCGTGAAAAGCGAGTGCGCAGTGGCTAGCGACCGATGCCCGGTGAAGAAGAGTGCAATGCAAAAATGTCGGCGTGCCGACATTTTAAAGTAAAACATTAACATAACTCACTTGATACCCCCCCCTGTTTCTGCGTATGTAGGGGAAACAAAGGAGTTACGGGAGAATGGCTCGTATCAAGGGGAAACAAAGGACTTAGAGGAAAGTGACCAGCGAGCGGTGGCCGGCGAACAGTGTGACTGCGTCTCCGGGCGTTTTTCGGGTGTATTTCAAAGGGAATGGGATGCGGACGGGAGTGTGAGGATATAAATGAATCGGGAAGAGTAGAAGGCAGGAAGGGAAGGAGAGGCGGGGCGCAGAAGGAACGAGTGCGAGAGATCACGGCGCAGCGTAGCTCTTATATTATCAAATATCAAATAGTATTAATAGGGATAGTGTTCGAATGCCGTGTGAGGGTGACGTTGAAGTTGACTCTAAACCCGCACACTTTATGAACCAAAACCAAAGGGTGCGGCACCCATGGTCACTTCGACCAGAAAGACCAATCCAAGACCCAGGTACCAGAAAGCGGAACCTGGGGCACCCGGCATAGGCCGGGTGGAGCAGGAAATTTTCCTGGTGCATGGTTCATGAGGCACCCGAGGAGTATATCATTCAGGCAAGGGCCTTTGTTGGCAGCAAATCTTCACGTGGGTGCCGCACCCGTTATGAACCAAACCCAAAGGGTGCGGCACCCAAAGTCGCTTCACCCATTATTTTGTTGGCCACCCCTGGAGAAACCCTGCGGAACCCAAGGGACGGCCTGTGTGGTGGTGCGCCTACGGCGCTCGATGGATTTGTTCACTGCGCACCCAGTGCTGACGCACTGGGCTAACTTCTTTCGCGCTTCTGGCGCTGCAAAAAGTAAGGACATGCAGTGGAATCGATCTTTTTGCCCGTTGAGCAAGCCCGAGGATCTCCGCGTGCACGCCGTGGAGTGAGAAGAAACGACGACCCCAAGACTGGGCACCAAAAAGCGGAACCTGGGGCACCGGCATTGGAAAAGAACCGATCTGAAGATCGGCCACTACAAAAGCAAACCCGAAAGCAATCGCTGCGGTCGGGATGTCAGAAGTTGATGCGCCGAATGGAAGCCCCAAGACCGAGGCGGAACCTGGGGTACCCGTTTCACCCGCTGATGATTTTACGGCGATCAAACGCGAAGAGCGGACCCATCCTTTCTGCAGAAGGCACAGAAAGGATGGGCCATCCTCGTGATGATGCTAGTCTCGTGTCCCGAAAATAAATTGACGAAGTTCGGAGTCTTCAGGGGCTGAAGCCCAACTCAATTGCAGGCCTTACGCCGGGGCTGAAAGCCCCGGCCTCCTAAAGACAAATACAACGAACTTCCGGGACAACACGCACTAGTTGTTGTTGATGGTGACGGTCAGTTGCGCTGACCTGGTGATGACGCCACCGCCGATGCCGGAAGTGGCCGTCACGGTAATTGTTGAGGAGTGGGGTTTCTTGCTGTCGGCGCTGGGATTCGAGCTGGGGTTAGTGCTGGAGTTGGAAGTGGAGACGGAACCGCATCCCACACCGCAAAGGGCGACGCCCAGCAGGCAGAGAACGGCGAAGGTGGTCTTCCAGCGGCGGCGGATGCCGAGCGGGAGCAACAAGCCGGCGAGGGCAATACTTGCCGCTGCGGCTTGCCAGTGATTGACGCCAAAGTTGCTGGCGTGCTTTTGCCCGACCGCCACCGTGAGGGTGACGACTGATGGAGTTACACCGTCGAGCGTGACGGTGTTCTTGTTGAACGTGCAGCTCAAGTTTGCCGGCAGCGATCCACAGGAAAGCTGAACCGGTTGGGTGAAGCCGCTAAGTGGAACGAGGTTGACGGAAACAACGGCGTTGTTTGCTTCGCTTACAGCGACGGTTCCGGGGAAAACTTGAACCATGTAATCCGAAACCTGCGCGGAAATCGGAGAGGAGACAGATGGGGTAAGAACGCTGTCGCCGGGGAAGTTAGCGGAAATGCTGTGAGTGCCGGCGGAAAGCGTGGTCATCACGAGATTGGCAGTGCCGGTGCTATCGAGAGAGGCGCTACCAATGACTGTCGCTCCATCGAGGAACGTGACTTTACCGGCCGGAATGTGCAGGCGAATATCCGAGCCCACAACGGCGGAAAAGGTGACTGGTTGTCCGGCGATGACCGTGGACTGATCGGCACTGAGCGTGACGTAGGAGTCGGAGTTCGCCGGGATCGGCATGTGGTATGTGGCCGAGGTCGGATTGAGGTTGGCGTCACCGCTGTAATCTGCGCGGATGAGTCGAGTGCCAACGTTTTTGAAGATGACGGTCACAGGAAAGCTACCGTAGACGTTGCTGTCGACGGTTCCGACGCCGAGAACGACTGGCTTCGGGCCAGTAATGTCAGTGATGGTCACTGTGCCGCCGTAGGGAGCAAAGCCACCGTTCACTAAACCTATTTGGCCACTGAGAGTGATGGGAGCGTTTGCCACAAGCGACCCGATCGGGAAGAAGTCCTGGAACATCGAGTCGGCCTTAGTCACAGAGAAACTGTAACTGGCATTGCTCGGTCCAAAGCTCGGATCGCCCGCATAGTTTGCGGAAAGTTGGTGTTGCCCAGCGGGAAGTCCTGGAGCAAGGGTAGAAACGCTGCTGGATTGGCTGGTCGGATTATTCCCCTGGGTGAGAAGCGTGGATTTTTCGCCGTAGTTCAGAACGATGTCATAGGTGCTCCACGCTCCGGAATTGTAATCGTACTTTGCTGGGCTGATGGGTTGGCCATCCGCAGAGAGACTGATGCCACCGGTTGGGTAACCATAACCGGAATTGCCGGCAACGGCGACTCCAAGGGGAACGGGTATGCCGTAACCGACGCTAATCGGCCCGGTGGTGATGTAACCGCCGGAAATCATGCCGACGTAAGTGGTGCTGGGTTCCGGCGTGACGGTGACATTCACCGGGCCGGAGGTGCTGGCGTAATATTTGCTGTCGCCGCCGTAGCGCGCGGTGATAATCATGGAGCCGCCAGGTACCGAGCGAGTTTGAATGTTGGCAGCGCTGGAGGAAGCGCCGGGGTTGAGTTGGCCGACGCCCGAGCCGATGGCGTCGCCGGTCGAAGAGGTAGCCAGAAGAGAAACGGCGCCGGTTGGTGCGGTGCACGAACTTCCATTGCCGCACTTCACGGTGGTGCGAACGTGGATCGGCGAGCCGTGAACGACGGTGGTGCCTTGTCCATTGGCGAGAGCGAGAGTAGTGGCAGAACCGATAGCGGTTGCAGCCTTTTGCCAATTGTTGACAAGGGCCGAAGCGTCGAAGGAACCGAGTCCAGTTGCCAGGTCGTAGCCAGTGCCGGCGGAATAGCCGACGGTAAACTGCCCCGAGGGATCAGGGACCTTGTTGTCGCCTTTGGTCGTGTCGTGATACACGCCAGGAATTGATGCCAACTTGTAGAACACGTAGTTCGCGATACCTTGCGGTTGTCCCCCGAGATTCTGATTCACGAGAGCCATGATTCCGGCTGCCGCTGGGCTGGAAGCGGAAGTACCGCCAAAGGCGAAGAAGTAATCACCCTGGCTGCAATACTCGTAAAGACAAACCAGGTAGCCGTCGTGGAGAGCGGCAGAGAGCGACAAATCTGGAATATCGCGCTTGCCATCGTTGGGAACTCCGGGGGCTGCCTGCCAATCGGGCTTGGCGTAGACCTTGCTTACGCCACCGCTTCCGGCCCAAAGTCCAACCGCGCTGGGATCGTTGCTGCTTTCGTTCCAGACTTTTTCTGGAATGTAGCTGAGGACGGAGAGACCAGTGATCGGATCGGTATTTGCTGTGGTGGTCCAGTAGGCGCTGGGATTATCGGTGTCGTCGAATTGCGTGCCGCCGACGGAAACGTTGTAAGGGGTGGAAGAAATGCCGTTGACGGCCAGTCCGGAAGAGGAAAAAAGACCACTGCCGGGAGCATCGCATCCTGCGCCACCATTGTCGCCGGCAGACACGAAGGAAGTGATGCCCTGGGCCGCCGCTTGTTTCCAGAGAGTGTTGTAGAAGGCGTTCTGGACTTTGCCCAGCGAGTCTTCGCAAGAGCCGTAACTGGTGCTCATGATGGAGGCGAGATTGTGATCGACGATGTAGGCGGCGGAGACGTCGACGCCGTCGGAGAAGTTACTTTGGGAAACGACGAACTTGATCTGCGCCATAGGTGCGACCGCGCCGGACCACGTGACGTCCAACATGGCCTCTTCCATATCGCTGGTCTCGCCGGGATCGTCGCCATTCACGATGATTTCGGGGTCGTTCGCGGGAAGCCCCAGAACGTCGCGGAAATCGCGGACGTTTTGCACGTCGATGTTGCTGCGACCGACGATGGCGATGGTCTGGCCGGTGCCATTGATGCCGGCGTCGTATAGCGGTTGGACATTGTAGATTTTGGCGAAGTCCGCGGGGGTCATGTAGTGAGAGCCGTCATCGAAGGTGAACTGCGAGCCGGCTTTCTTGAAATGGATTTTGGTTCCCATGTATGCGGTTGAGGAGCGGGGATCGCTGTGCAGCCGTACGACTCCCTGTACAACCGAGCGCAGAGCGGCGGGAATCTGGATGTCAGAGGAGTTGGAGATGAATTTCTTGTTTTTGTAGGCGTAGGAGTGCATCTGGGTGGCGAAAGCAGTTTCTACCTGCGACACCGTTCCGCTGAAGACAATGTAGCGGCGGCTTTGCGCCAGTTCGTGGACGGTCAGGCCCTGGCTCTGGAGCCATTGTTGAACCTTGGCGGCGTCTTGTTCGGTCACACCGAACTTTTGTCCAAATTCGGAAGGCGTCAGCCAGTTGTGAAAAGAAGGCGACGATGGATCGTGAAGGTCGCTCACCAGTTTTTCGGCAGCTTGTTCCTGTTCGTCTGTCGCCGTGAGTTGCAGAATCATGCGGCCAAGATTTTGCCCTCCTGGCAGCCGCCCGGTCTCTGAACTAACGGCTAAGAACGCCGGAGTTGTTCCTTCCACAGCTACTCGCTGTTCATTCTTTACCTCAGTGACGATGCGTGTTTGCGGCAGGGCTTGCGACAATGCCGCCTGACCCCATCCCAAAATCAACAACAAACTCAGGAAGCCGACAAAGCGGCGCGTACAATTCCAATGGATCATTGGGCGAATCCTCCCCAAAAGTTAGTCTTCGAGTTACACCGATAGAATCGGGAATGCAGGGTCCGTAAACTGGCCCGCCGAAAAACTTTCTACGCGGAGGCTATAGAAAGCTGCCGTGGGGAATTGGCCTGGTGGACAAACCGGCTTGCGGAAATAGTTGGCCGGCTTTTCTTTCTGCTGAAATCAATCGTGAGAGTTACGGCAAATCTAACGGGGACAGTTTTCAGGATTTAATGCATGGGGACGTGAACAGAAGTAAAGCGCAACTTGGAGGCGGCCCGGAGCATGACACACACGTTGTAAGAGAAAAACCTTGGAAACATTCCCCGGAACCCCCGTCACCAAATGCGGCCTGAAAAATTAGATGTTTCTAACGTATCACGGGTAGTGAGGGAACACCAACAGAAAGCGGCTTAACTCGATTTAATGGAGAGAATACGGTTGGCTTATAGTCGCTCTGAGGATTTTGTCAGCTATGAAAGAGGAAGTGCCAGGTTGCGTCGACGGCGGCGTGCACGAGGGCAGAGGCGAAGATCGAGCCACTTTTCTTCCAGGTCCAGCCGTAAAAAAGTCCGGCAAGCGAAGCGAGAATGACGTATCGCCAGTTGGGAAAGCCCAGGTTGGTGATGTGGGAGAATCCGAACAGTATGGAAGCGGTCCACCATCCAGCGAGATCGCTTTTGGAAGCCTTGGAGAGAAGGTTCTGCAACAAACCGCGAAACAGGAATTCCTCGGGCCAAGCGGTGAAAAAGAGAATCGCGAGTGACAATCCCACGAATGAAAACCAATGAGCCCACTGCGGCGCGAAGATGATGAAATGAATCTTCAATGCCAGAGGAATTGCGATACAAGCGAACAGCAAAAAACTTGCGAGAACATAGAGCGCCCAATTTCTGCCCCAGCCGATGGAATAGCCAATGCCATTTACCCGACGAACCAGAACAAATGCCGCAAGCGCCACACCCACGGCCATCATCACGGTGAAGACATAGGCGAGGTGGCCTCCCGGGTAAGGCCACAGCCAATGGGAAGGGCTGAACTTGACGAAGACCCATACGCCAGCGAGGATCAGGAAATCTTGCCAGGCGCCTGCTGCTGCTTTGGCCGCGGAACTGGCGAGTCCCAATGGAATAAAAATCAGGCCGGCCATTACAGCGGCGCGAGCGATGGCAAATGTGCCCGTTCCGAGCAGGAAGGCAATGTAGGTCAGTAACAAGCATGCGGCGAGCAGAAAACCTGCGGTGGGTCCCATGCTTTGCGCCAGACTGTCGGCCACTCCTCTGGCCGCAAACAGCAACATGACGAGAAGCATAAGCGCAAAAGCCGTGAGCGTAGCGGCAAACGCGGGGCCTCCATAGCCCTGCCATGACGCGTAGATGGCTCCGCCAAGACAAATGAATGCCCAAATTCCCAGGACTGCCCAGACATTGAGTTGCTTCATCAGTGCTCTCGTTCGGTGCTGCAAGGCGTAGTGTGAACTTTACACAACCGTCGCGCCATTATAGAAACGGTTGTAACCGAAAACTGTAAACTGAACAGTGAGATCTGCAAAGTGAAACGCCTTTCATACATAGATTGGATGCGCGGCCTTGCGTGCCTGCTGATGTTTCAGACGCACTGCTATGACTCTTGGCTGCGGCCCGAACTACACCAGACGCGGCTGTACCGCTGGTCGCAGATCGGCGGAACGCTGCCTGCGCCGCTGTTCATCTTTCTTGCCGGCGTGTCTGTGGCGCTGACGACGCAAAGATTTCGCGAGAAGGGAATGGCGCGGAATGCGATTGCGAGGCAGACTGTGCTGCGCGGGGCTGAGATTTTTGGCCTGGGCATTCTGTTTCGAATCCAGGAATACATTTTGGGCTACAAATGGGTACCGTGGACGGATTTGTTGCGCGTGGACGTGCTGAACATGCTGGGCCTATCGATCATTTTGATGGGCGTGATGTGCTGGTTGGCGGGAGTTGGCGATGTGAAGAGCACGCGAAGCAAGAGCTTTCTGGGCGCGCTTGCGACCGCGGCCGTAATCGCCCTGGCGACGCCGCCGGTGTGGACTTCAACGCGCTTGCACGCGCTGCCATGGCCGATTGAGTCGTACATCAACGGCGTGCATACGTTCCATCAACCGCAGCCGTGGCTGTTCCCGATTTTTCCGTGGTGCGCGTTCGCGTTTGTGGGGCTGGCAGTTGGCTTTTCGCTGTTCTCGGAATTTGCGAGGCGTCGCGAAGGTTTGTTTTTTGCAGGGCTGGGCGCGGCAGGCTTGTTAACTTGTTTTCTGGCGATGCTGTTCGATGCGCTGCCGATTCGGTTGTACAGCGATTATGATTTCTGGCACTCCAATCCAAATTTTTTCGCGATTCGGTGTGGAGTTTTGCTGGTGATATTGTCGCTGGTTTATGCGTGGTGCCGTTGGGGATGGGCGCAGAAGGGATTCAGCCCGGTGATTCAGTTGGGAACCACTTCGCTGCTGGTGTATTGGGTACACATTGAGTTTGTCTATGGACGACTATCGTTTTTGCCGAAGCACGGTTCTTCAATACTGATGGCAACAATGGGATTGATCGTTATTTTCCTGGCGATGCTGGGGCTGTCGATCTGGCGGACGCGCTACAAGAAGAGAAGCGTTAAGGCTTTGCCGGCTGAGAATCGCTCGGCGGTGGCGCCGGTAGCTTGATGATCACTTCGCCGGGGCGTGCCTGGCCAAGCTCTTCGCGGGCAATTTTTTCGATGGTGTGTGGATCGGTTTTCAGGTTCTTGACGTCCTGCTCCAGACCTGAGTTTTCCTTGTTCAGACGATCCAAATCTGTTTTTACTTTTTGAATTTCCTGCTGCTTGCGGTGCATGGCTACGAAGCCATGGGTGCCGAACACGTCGTGGAGAAAGAGCACGGCGACAAAAACAGCGAGCAGATGCGGCACGTAGTGGCGCACACCATTGCTGTGCTTCTTTTGTGAATCGACGCTCATCGGCAATTTAAATTCTAACTCCGACTTGGAATTTTGTGACAGCAAAGTGAGTCCTGGCAGCAAATTCTGCGAGGGGAGTGTCCAAGCGGCTACCATTGGCGGCCGGTGAGATTTGCCTTCCTTTCGCAGGGGAAATACCTGAGAGAGGTGGTCGTGTACAATCGGGCGGGAGAGGGTTGCTATGGCTCGCGCTGATCGGTTTTGTGTGGTGCTGGTGACGTGCGGTTCGGCGGCGGAGGCTCGGAAAATTGCGCAGGCGGTGGTCAAAAAGCAGTTGGCGGCTTGCGTGAATATACTGACGGCGCCGGTCGAGTCGGTTTATCGCTGGAAGGGGAAGGTGGAAAGAGCGCGCGAAAGGCTGCTGATCATCAAGAGCAACGAGGCGCGACTGAAAGCGCTGGAAAGGGAGGTGTTGCGTCTGCATTCGTACGAGACGGCGGAGTTCATCGAGATTCCGATCGCCAGTGGGTCGTCGAAATATCTGGCGTGGATCGCGGAAGCTGTCAAAGAGTAGGGGTCTTGGAGCGGCGATGACCCCAAGAGAAGAGAGATTCATCGCACACGAGGCGTGCGATGGCGCAGAGATCCTTACTCCGCGGACTCCGTTCGGGATGACGGCTTTCTCTAGCGGGGCTAGACGTAGAGCAGGGCCTGGTCGAGGTCGGCGATAATGTCTTCGACGTCTTCGATGCCTACGGAGAGGCGCACCAGGCTGTCGGTGATGCCGACCCGGTCGCGAACTTCTTTGGGCATGGATGCGTGGGTCATCTGCGCGGGCAAGGAGATGAGCGACTCGACGCCGCCGAGGCTTTCAGCGAGCGAGCAGATTTTTACTTGATTCAGGAAACGACGCGCAGCCTCTTCCGCGCCGAGATCGAAGGACAGCATGGCGCCGGGTCCCTTTTGCTGGCGGCGCGCGAGCTCGTGCTGAGGGTGCGAGGCCAGGCCGGGGAAGAAGACCTTGCGGACTTTCGGATGAGCATCAAGATGGCGGGCGACGGCGAGGCCGTTGGCGTTGTGCTGCAACATGCGCACGGCAAGAGTTTTGATGCCGCGCGAGACCAGGAAACAGTCCATGGGGGCGAGACCGGCGCCAGCGGAGCGCTGAATGAAGTAGATCTTCTCGGCGTCTTCGGGGCGAGTAAGGACGACGGCGCCGCCGGTGGCGTCGCTGTGGCCGTTGAGGTATTTGGTCATGGAGTGAACGACGATGTGAGCGCCGAGTTCGATGGGTCGTTGGAGATAGGGAGTGAGGAAAGTATTGTCGACGACAAGCGTGGCGTGGCGTTCGTTCGCGAGCTTGCCCATGGCAGCGATGTCGGTGAGACGCATAGTGGGATTGGTGGGCGTTTCGATGTAAAGCATTTTGGTGTTGGGACGCATCGCACCCAACACGACGGCGGGGTCAGTGGTGTCGACAAAACTGAATTCGAGACCGAAGTGCACGAGGAGTTGCGTGGAAAGGCGATACACGCCGCCATAGACTGCTTCGGAAAGCACGACATGGTCACCAGGGCGCAGCAAGCGGAACACGGAGTCGATTGCCGCCATGCCCGAAGTGAAGACGTAGGAAGCATGGCCACCTTCCAGTTTTGTAACGGTGCGCTCCAGAGCTTTGCGATTGGGATGATTGGTGCGGGCGTAATCGTATCCGCCTTTGGCCTTGCCCAATTCCTCGTAAACGTAGGTGGAAGTCTGGTAGATCGGAGCGACCACGGCGCCTGTGGAGGGATCGGGTTCCTGTCCTACGTGAATGGCGTTCGTCGCAAATCCCATGTTGTCTCCTTACGCGATGCCGAGCACACACTGTCCGCGTCCAGTTTTTCGGCGCGGCGAATAGTCCCGGGCGGTATTTCTAATTGAGGAAGGAAATCTCCCCTGAGCCTGCGCTTGTCGCAGTGCATCGAAGTTACAAGAGGCGATGCGGGGAGTCAATCGGCGTGGTGCGGATGGATTACCTGCCCCTCCCGGAAGCAACTGGTTACTTTGCGTTTTTGTCTGCCGCCGATTTCTTTTTTGCCGCGTCCTGGGCTTCTTGAAAGCGAGCGCTCATTTCGGCGAGAACCGGGCGGAGCTTCTGGGGATCGCGGATGGTGCCAAGAAAATAATCCGTCATATCAAATGGAACGCCACCGATGAAGCGGTAGTCGGACGGCGAAGGGGGCCCGCCCGGGCCGCCGGCCGGGGGAATCTGAGGGGGCAGGTGAATGGCATACATGCTGCCGCCGGCGATGGGTTGCATCGGGAATTGTTGCAGCCATGCGCAATTGTGTCCGTCGAGGATACAACTGCTGGAAACGACGACCCAGGAGTCAGCGTCGGCCGCGGAGGCTTTTTGGCAATTCCACAATTCGCTGTTGGGAACTACATCGGTGACCTCAACCATACCGTATTCGTCGATTTTGAGATGGTCAATCGCGTGAGCTTCGGCGAAGCGTCTGACTTCCGGTAATGCCTGATTCCAATCAACGTTGGAGTCGTTGACCAGGGTATAGGCTGGTCTGCCAAAACTGAGGGCGTTGACGTATGGCATGTAGAACGGATAGGTACGCACCGCGGTGAACAGGCAACTGAGGGCACAAATCGCTGTAACACCCCACGCGACCCTAGCAATGATCGGTGAAGTTAAGCGCAAGCTCGCCAGCAAACGGGGAAGCGGCGCGATGAGCAGGATTAGCAACACGATCGGCACAGTGAAGTGGCGGATGCTGATGGACAAGCGACTTAGCATGCAAAACGCCATGAAGACGGCGAGGCATACGCAAATCGCGCGCCAGTGGAATTCCTGACCTTCCGGGATCGCTCGCCGGTGTGCCTGAGCGAGGCGCTTTCGTCCGACGAGGGCAAGAAATGAAGCAAGAAGCAGGAGCGTCAAAAATCCAATGGGAGTCTTCAGAACAAATAGAACTGGATAGTAGAACCACATGCCGTGGGGATAGGCGTGTCCGAGGATAAAGCTGGGCCGGCTGGAAGTGATCGCTACCAGTGCGACACCGCGGATGTACAGCCACGCAGGCATTAGCAGACGGCGGAGGGGAATCCATGCGGAGCCGTGGCCAACGAGATAGAGAACATTGGTGGTCTGGCGGATGGAAAAGATGAAATAGAAAAGGTAAACCGTGATGGCAGCCCAGAAGATGCCGAGGCGGGTCAGCTTCCAGCGCAGTTTGCGCCAGGCGCGGACTTCCGCCTTGTCACCTGGTTGTCCCGGAAGTGGAAGCCAGCGGGTGCTGAGTGCGAAAGCAAGGAACACGAACAAAAGGATTCCGGCAGTGAATTTTGAAAGCAGCGCGCCGGCAAAACTCATCGCGAACAGGAAGGCATTCCTTTTTGTCGGATTCTGCCAGAGATCAGCAAACCTCCAGACGGTCAGCAGCGAAAACAGAGTAACGGCCACGTCGGTGAGTACGAGGGGACCGAAAGTCAGAAAAGCTGGCGTGCTGACAAAGATGGCGAGACAAAGAAGCCCTGCCCAATCGCCACCTAGTTGACGAGCATAGACGAAGATAATCCACCCAAGTAGAAGAGTGAGAAGAAGCATGGGGAGTCGCGCCCAGGCAAGCACCTTCGCTTCTTGGTTCCAGTGCGTGAGTAGCCAGTCGCCAAAAACCCACTGGCCAAGGTAGGCGGGAAAAAACTTTTCGCTGATGGTCCAGGAGAGATTGGAGTAGTCGGCACGCGTGCCTCGCAAAACAAGGGGTAGAGCGGCGAGCATTTTGGCGAGTGGGGGATGCTCTCCGTTTAGACGAAGGTCAAATTTCTGGAGGTAACTTACACCGGCGCCGATGTGTGCCACCTCGTCGAAGGTGACGGATTCGCGCAGAGCGGCGCCACCGGCCAGGACGGCCATTAGCGCAAGTAGCGCGACAGCGGCAACGAAAACTGCAATGCGGCTACCGGCAGTTGCGGGTCTCGACAGCGGGGCGGAAGACACGCGCACCTTCCCAGGGAAGACAGTATCGGATGGTTAGAGCGAAGATGGATTCTAGCGCAGAATTTGCGAAGCGAATGTGAATTTTCAAGCGGGTATCTTTGCCGCGCGGCGGCGGATCAGCGAGCTCTAACGCTCAGTCACCGATCTTGACCTGCGGTGGAGTTCGGGCGAACATAAGGCAGGGGAGCAATGAAGATAATCTCGACACTGCTGATCGTTGCCGGGCTCACCGGGTTGTGTATGTCGCCTGCTGTGGCTCAGCAAGATAAGAATGCGACGCCACCTAAGACCGAAGCGCCGTCGGCGTTCAATCGATTGAGGATTGAAGTTACCGGTGGCGAGAGCGACAAACCGGTGGAAAACGCGAGCGTATACCTGAAGACGGTGGAGCAGCACGCGATCAAGGACAAAAAAACGGAAGTAAACGTGAAAACGAATCAGTCCGGTATCGCACACATTCCAGAGGCGCCGCAGGGACGCGTGCTGATTCAAGTTGTGGCGGACGGCTGGAAGACGTACGGGCATTGGTACGACATTACGGACGCCAAGCAAACCATCAAGATACATTTGGACCGCCCGCCGAAGTGGTATTAATCATTTCTTTGCAACGAATCCCTTGAAGGCGAAAGCAGCGCGCGTGAAACTTCGTGGAACACTGTAAGTGTTTGCTGCTGCGGGCACGTGGAATCGCGGAGAGAAACGGAGAAGCGCGTGACGATAGTCACAGAGTTGCGCAAAAGTTTTCCATTTTCGTGGTGAGAGGATTGATTTGCACCAGAATAGTGCAAACCGCATCATCGTATTGAAAAGTTGCGTGTTACAAGAAAATATCCGACGCTTTCCACAAAGTTTTCCAGAGAAGTGTTGAAAACTTAACAAGAAATTGTTTTTTGTTGCTGCACTTCGGCAGCGGTCGTGCTACAAGGTCACTCACCGAATCACTCTTGCACTTTTGACCACTGCAATTTGAGTTTGTTACAGTGATTGTTGCGGATTCTTCATGCCTGACACACACGACGGTCCTTTTTCTCTGCTGCAAATGTTCTGGGGCAACCTGGCGGCGCGGCCGCTGCGGTGCTTTCTGAGCATCGTGGCGATTGCCATTCAGGTTGTCCTGGTACTGATGATCGTTGGATTGACCTCCGGCGTGGTCGCGGAGTGGGGAAAACGGGTGGAAGGGGTGGGGGCGGACATCCTGGTGCAGCCACCCAACGCGTCTATTTTCTTTGCGTTCTCGAGCGCGGTGATGCAGGAGTCGTTGGGCGATAAGATCGAAAAGCTGCCTGGGGTGGACGAAGTAGCTCCGACACTAATCCAGAGCGACAAGACGATGGTGAACGTGTTTGCGATCGACTACAAGCGCTTCAACGGTCTGAGCCAGGGATTCATTTTCCGAGCGGGGCGGCCTTTCGAAGCAGCGGACGAAGCGATTGCGGATGACATTGTGGCACAAACGCGGCACTTGAAAGTCGGAGACACAGTGACGCTGCTGAACCATCCGTTCCGGATTAGCGGGATCGTGGCACACGGGAAGGGTGCGCGCTTTTTTATTCCGCTGAAGTCCGGGCAAGACATCGTGGGAGCGGAGAAAAAGGTTTCGATGTTCTTTGTGAGGAGCAAGGGCGATACCGAAGGGACCAGGGCGGAAATCCTGAAGCTGAATCCTCAGAACCGCATTCGGTCGATGTCGGAGTATGTGACGCTGATGAATTCGTCGAACTTGCCGGAGCTAAAGCCCTTTATCCGCACCATGGTAGGTCTGGGCGTCGTGGTGAGCTTTCTGGTAGTGCTGATGAACATGCACACGATGATTCTGGAGCGCACTCGAGAGATTGGCATCCTGAAGGCTTTGGGATTTTCGCGATTCGACATCGTGAAGATGCTGCTAGGTGAGACGGCAGTGTTAAGTGTCGTCGGTAGCCTTGTGGGTATAGCGATTACTCTGATCACGCAGGGAGTTCTGAAGGAAACGAATCCAGGACTCTCCATTCTTCTGAGTCCCGGCTGGATTGCTGGCTCGGTGGGATTGGCTCTTCTGGGATCGGCGATGGGAGCAACGGTGCCAGCGTTGCGAGCGTCGGGATTTGATCCGGTGGAAGCGCTCGCCTACGAATAGAATCTTCCTGCGTTTTGCACAATTTTCAAAAGAACCTGAATTGATTCCCGCTAGTGAAACTGATATGAGAAGAGCATACATGCCTGCCCCAGCTCCCGGGCAGAACAAGCAGCTGTCCGCTTAAGGAGAATTCATGAAACGCTTAGTGATAGCGTTGTCGCTCATCGCTGTGTCGCTGTGCCTGGCATATTCGGCCAGAGCTCAGATGGGCATGGATATGTTCAAGAAGCCGGCGTTCACGAAAGTATTTAATCCCGTGGTAGGGAAAGGCGCCGAGTACGAAACGATCAAGTCGAATTCGGAGAATGCGCCGCGAACCATGCAGATGTTCATCGTGAGCAAAGAATCCGTGGAAGGGAAAGATGGCTATTGGATGGAAATCGTGACCACGACGGACAAAGGCGGAAATTTTGTCGGGAAGACGCTCTTTACCAAGGATGACTTCCAGTTTCGGCGCATGGTGGTTCAGATGCCCGGGCGAGGCGCCATGGAAATGCCCTTCAATCCGAACGACAGCAGAAAGCAGAGCATTCAGGACAGCATGAGCGATTGGCATTCGATCGGAACAGAGAGCGTTACGGTACCCGCCGGGACTTTCAACTGCGAGCATTGGAAGAATGAGAAGAACAATTCGGAAGTGTGGACCAATGACAAGGTGACTCCGTTTGGGATGGTGAAGGAAGTCAGTTCGAACAGCACGATGGTGCTGACCAAGATTCTGACGGACATGCCGGACCAGATCACCGGCCCAGTACAGAAATTCGATCCCCAGATGATGATGCAGCAGCGGCAACAGCAACCGAAGCCTTGAGGACTTGCACAACGTAAAACAGCGAAGAAACGAAATCAGAGGGAGAGGCGGCGCCGCGTCTGCCGTACCGTTTCGTTGGGCAATGCATCGAACAGCTAGAGCGTAAGGCACTGTTCAACATGAATCCTGAGAAGTTTCTTCCCGCGAAGATAGTGGATCGCACCGAGGTAGCAGAGGACCTGTTTCTGCTGCACGTGCAGGCAGGCGCGCCATTCAGTTTCCTGGCAGGCCAATACGCGACTTTGGGCGTCGAAATCGATGGCAAGCGCCTTGAACGTGCGTATTCGCTTTGCTCGTCTCCCTATGAGGATGTTCTGGAGTTTTTTGTAGAGCGCGTGCCTGCGGGCCAGCTCTCGCCCCTACTGTACGCAATGGAAAAGGGTGCACCGCTGCTGCTTCGGCGATTTGCCAAAGGGCGATTCACGCTGGACTTGCGAAGCGGACGCAAGAATCATCTGCTGCTGGCGACGGTAACTGGTGTGGCTCCGTACGTGAGTTACATTCGAACGGTGTACGAAGATTGGAAAAAGGGCGGCACGCCGATGCCTGGCGAACATCGCTTGTACTGCATTCACGGGGCGAGCCGGTCGTGGGAGTTTGGCTACCGCAACGAATTGGAGAAATATGCAGCCGAAGTGCCCTGGTTGAAATATGTTCCGACTGTCAGCCGGGCATGGGAGCAACCGGAGTGGACTGGGGAAACAGGGCGCGTGGACGATCTGATCCGCAAATACACGAGCTTGTGGGATTTGAAACCAGCCGATACGACCGCTTATCTTTGCGGACACCCCAACATGGTGGAGAATGGCCGAGCCATACTGCTGCGAGCAGGTTGGCAGAAGACGGGACTGCAGGATGAGGTGTACTTCCAGCCCGGCAACAGCGTCGCCGGATAGCGAGGAGCTGTTTTGCGCGCCGGTACTTAGATCGTGGGAGCGTCAGTCTCCAGCCGGTCGGCAACATCTTCAACAGTCTCAATCGGGATGCGCAGGTGAACGGTCTCGTTGTTGTTGACCGCATCGATGCGGATTTTTCCATCTACAGTTCCGATGAAGACGTGATCGGTGCCGTCTTTGAATTCAACAAACTTGGCGTTGGGAAACCGTTTGAGTTCCTTGGCGACTTCGCGCAGTACGGGTAGATACGGCTGCACTTGGGAGGCAGCGTGCTCCAAGTGGTGCCGCGGCACGACGCGCATGCCCAGAGAAACAGCGGTGGCAGGGACCCAGACGTGCACGTGAGAGCCACCAGGCCGGAATTCGTCGACATCGACGTTGATGACACCTTCGTGGAACACATACGCGCCGCCCACAGCCAGCGTGGCACCGAATCCGAGGGCGATCTTAGCAATGATGAGCATCGCTGGTTCTCCTTTGCTCTTTCTGGTTAGTCGGCGACGTTCTTGGAATCGATCCAGACGCGAACGGTGTTTTCGGAATCTTTGACGTTGACCAGTTCGGTGTCGCCATTGGCAGAGAGGGCGCGGAGGGCGGCAACGATGTCGAGTTCATCCTTACCGGCGGAGAAAAGCGCGTCGACAACCTTCATGGGGACCTTCACTTCGACCTTGGATTGTTTGGCGGAACTAGATTTGCCTGCTTCATTCTTAGCGGTGCTCTTGGCGGGTTTTTCCGTCACATAGACATACAAATAGCCGTTATTTTTGGCAACGCGGACGTCGTTTTCTCTGCTCTGCACGGTGACGTACTCGCCATCCTTGGAGGTGCGAACCGCATCGAGCAGGGTACGGAGGTCGACGTCGTCCATGTGAGCGGAATCGATGTGGACCTTGCCGTTGTGGAGTTTGTCTTTATTGATGGCAGGAAGGACCTTTTCCGCCATTTCGACCGGCACGTTGACGCGGACCGTTTCTCCCTTGTCGTCGGTGCTCTCTACGCGAACGTGAATCCACTGCTCCTTGGAAGTGGAAGAGGTTGCTGAGGCGCTTTGGGCGCGCGAGACAGGCGCAAAAGAGGCGGCGGCGAAGGCCGTGCTGGCGACCAACGTAAAGACTCCCCGGGATATACGGTTCATGTGTGAGCTCCTTGGTGAGAAGTACGCGAAGGGGGTGAGGAAAGTTCCACGGGAATCGAGAATAGGTTTGAAGGGAGAGGACCGACAACGGAGGCTTAGGCTTTACCTATGTGAGGGGTAGTTGGATTTGGGAAGAGAAATGACTGAAAAGACAAGCCGTTGCGAGGGTCGATGCAGCAGGGCCGAGAGTTACCTCCGAGAGTTACCTGCCCAGGGGGATCTCTCCGGGTACGGCCACAGGAAATAGCGTGTCGGGAGATACCGGGGACATCGGCAGATCGTCTTCATCGTCTGGAGCGCTGGAATCGTGGCGGTGCCGGAATGAGCGGACACTCATGCGGGTGAGATCGAAGGCGCTGTAGATGACATTGCCACGGATGACGTCGCTCTTGTACACGAGGATCTGGGAGCGGAAATAGCGGGCTACTCTGGATTTCGGATGGATCGGTATGAGCGGATTACCCCGCGCATATTGGATGGACGGTTCGTCGCACTGTTTGATGTGCACAACCGTAAGCACGCCGTCCGTCTTCATTTCGTCGCCTGTTGAATTGACGAGGATGCCGCCGAGGTCGGGACGGGGAAGTTGGCGAACCGAATCGACGCAGCCGGTCAGAGAAAGGTCGCGAACGAGCATATTGACGCCGTCGTCGAGGTTGCGAGAGATGTGGTGAATGAACTTGTGGTATCGGAGAGACAAAGCCGCACTGGTCTCGCGGGTGTAAGCGCCGAGCCAAGCTTGTTGGCCCTGAACGGTGCGAGTCTGGCCCCAAAGTCGAACGTGCTCGCGCTTGCCGTAGGCGTTGAAGCTTTTCTGCCACGTGGAATCCTGCAGCTGGCCGTTGAGCAACTGGCGTGAGATGGGCATGTTGGGATAGCTGGAGAGCGTGAGGAAGGCGCCGAATTGTTTGAAGAAAGCAGTCTTGGAATTGGGATCGGCCGGTAGCCAGCCAGCGGAGGTGAAGGCTTGTTCGATCTGCTCGCCGGTGCCGACAAAAAGAATGTTGACGACGTCGGCGTCTTTGCCACTTCGCGTGGTGGTGCGATCGGAAGAGTGTTGCATCAGCATTTCCACATCGCCGCGCTCGTACTCGTCCATCGCGAATGATACCCGTGGCATTTCAGGCTGGTCTCCCACGTACAACGGAACATTCAATCGCAGGCGGATATCGGTGCCGGGAGGCAAGTAAATTTCAGGCTCCGGCAGGACAGTGAGCGCGCGATAGATGATCAGGCCCATGTCGGAATACGGATTGAGAGTCGGCAGGTGAGCCAAGCGGCTGGTGATGCGGCCCTGCGGAGTGTTGGTGGCGCGAATGCCGCGAACAACGCCATTGCGGACCGCTTCGCGGGCATTATCGATTTCCACGACTTGGGAGGCGATGGGTAGAACTGCGCCGCTTGTCGTGACGATTCGATCGAACTGTATTTCGACCGAGGCGGTATCGTGAATCAGGCCCATGCCAACCCTGCGAACCGAAGAAATCTGACCGGAGACCTCCAAACCCGCGGGAAATACAGGCGCGAGATCGCAGTCGGGGGATTGAATCAGAACCGCGCGGATCGGCGTGCCGGGCTTGGAACTGTAGGAAGCTACGGGGTCAATGAGTCGAACCCAAAAGGACTTTCCGGCCGGAATGGTCTGGCAATTTGCGAAGGTCTGGGAAGCAGCGCAGAGAGAAAGCAACAAGGCAAGAAGAGTGGCGCTGGCCGAGCTGAAGCAGGCCCTTTGCAGGGCTGTGGTGCTCGCCTCAGTACTTCTATTACCCGCCAAGTTTGACACCCCAACATCCGTATACTTCCCTACTATTTTCTCTCAGAACCAGAGAGATTGGGCGATCACGCAAAATGAAAGTTCGTAAAGCGCACCGTGGATAGGAGCGTTCAGTAGTGCCAACGGGCGCCGATTGCCGAACGAAAAGGCTGAGTTACGAGCCGGGCGGCTGATCCAGAAACCTCAACGTACCAAATAAGAATACAGGAAAACCCTGAGCTGACCCACAACTGTTTGAAGCAGGGCGCGGCAAATGAGATGTATGGGGTCTACTTAACTTCCGTAACGGTGCCCATTTTGACGGTGCTGCCATAACGTTTGTAGTTGTAATACTTTACCGTCATCCGGATATGGACGTCTCCGGTACTGAAATGCAGGTAGTCGTCCGCCTTAGTGTAGGTTGGGAACCAAAAACCTTCTTCGATATTCTCGCGATAGGTGCGGAAGCGTGGAAACACGTTTTCGTTGTTCTTGTTGAGGATGTCCGGTACGGCTTTGCCGTCAGTCATCACGATCTGCAGGTCTTTGCTGTCGACCCACACGCGGCCCTGAAAGTAGCGTTGCTTCTTTTCGATGACTTTGGGGCCAACGTCAAAGACGTAGCAGGCAAGTTCGTCGACCTGCTGGCGGCCGATATACTTGACGTCGTATTTGGGGAGCTCGACGGTGGTTAGAACGAAAGGTTGGACGTTGCGCACGTCATCTTCGTCCTGCTGGCTCATGGAGATGCGTTGAAGGGAATTGGGTGGCGCAAAGGTGACCTTTTCAAAGCGCTTTCCATCCGGAGTGAAAACGATTTCACTGGTCATGCGGTATTCGCCATCGGGGCGATTGTCGTCGTCGATGGTCTGGATTGAGAAGGTTTGGGTATAGGTATAGTTGTCGCGCTCGCGTTTGAATTCGGCTTCGCGCTCGGCAAATCTCTTAATGACTTGCTCAACGGGGATGGAAGGAGGTTCGTTGACGATAGGATTGTCGCCCGGCGAATGGAGTTTTTGCGGCGGCGTGGGCGTGTGGTAGGTCTGAGTCGAAGGCGCGTCCTGCTGGGGTCTCGGTTGCGACCTTGGCTTGGAAGAAGGAGGAGGCCCACCCGGCAACGGGCCGGGGTCTTGGGCATAGGCACCGGAACTGAGCCACAGGCCGAGCAGCGCTGCCCCAGCGCCAAATATAGTTCGATGGATCGGACGAAGCGACAAGTTGCACCTCTCTTATCGGGACCTTACCTGTCCATATGATTTTACCGCAAGGCGTAGGGTTGTACGAAGAGAAGTGACCACGAGGGCTGGGCGGAGGTCAGGCGGGGCGCCACTTGAGAAACACCGCGGCCAGCGGAGGCAGGGTCAGCGCCAGAGAATAGCGGCGGCCTTGCCAGGCGTGTTCGGTGGCATTCATGCCGCCAAGGTTACCGACGTTAGAGCCGCCATATCCGGAAGCGTCGGAGTTGAAGACCTCTTCGTAGTGACCGGCACGTGGCACGCCGATATGATAGCCGTAGCGGACCACCGGAGTGGCGTTCAAAACGATGACGATAAGATCGTCGGGATTTTTGCCGCGGCGAATGAAGGAGTACACGCTATTGTCGGAATCGTTGGCATCGATCCACTCAAAGCCTTGCCATTCGAAGTCCACCTGGTGGAGCGCAGGCTCTGCCGCGAGGAGTCTATTCAGATCGCCAACCAGTTTTTGCACGCCGCGATGCGATTCGTACTGCAGCAGATGCCAATCCAGGCTGCGCGCTTCGTACCATTCGTCGCGCTGAGCAAACTCTTGGCCCATGAACAGCAGTTTCTTGCCAGGATGGGCGTACTGATAGGCGAAAAGAAGCCGGAGATTCGCAAATTGCTGCCACATGTCGCCGGGCATTTTGTGCAGCAGGGAATTTTTGCCATGGACGACTTCGTCATGGGAGAAGGGCAACACGAAATTTTCGGTAAAGGCGTAAAGAAGCGAGAAGGTCAGTTTGTTGTGTTCGTAGCGGCGGAAGACTGGATTTTTTGAGAAGTAGCTGAGGGTGTCATTCATCCAGCCCATGTTCCACTTCATGCTAAAGCCCAAGCCGCCGAGATAGGTGGGGCGAGAGACGCTGGGCCAGGACGTGGACTCTTCGGCGATGGTCAGCACGCCGGGGAAACGCAGATGTGCTACTTCGTTGAGACGCTTGAAGAAATCAATGGCTTCGAGATTTTCGCGTCCGCCGTAGCGGTTTGGAATCCACTCGCCGCTTTTGCGGGAGTAATCGAGGTACAGCATGGAGGCGACGGCGTCGACGCGCAAGCCGTCGATATGGTATTTGTCGAGCCAGAAGAGGGCATTGGAGATCAGATAATTTTGCACTTCATTGCGGCCGTAGTTGTAAACCAGCGTGCCCCAGTCGGGATGCGACCCCTGGCGCGGATCGGAGTGTTCGTACAGGTGAGTGCCGTCGAACATGCTGAGGCCATGGGTGTCGCGAGGAAAATGCGCGGGGGTCCAATCGAGGAACACGCCGATGCCGGCGTGGTGGCATCGGTCGATAAACTCCATGAAATCGCTGGGCGACCCGTATCGGCTGGTGGCAGCGAAATAGCCCAAGGTTTGATAGCCCCACGAGCCGTCGTAGGGATGCTCCATGATAGGGAGCAGTTCAATGTGCGTGTATCCGAGGTCTTTCACGTAGGGAATGAGCTGGTCAGCGAGTTCATGGTAAGTGAGCCAACGGTTGTTTTCCTCGGCGATACGGCGCCAGGAGCCCAAATGGACCTCGTAAATGCAGATAGGCTGCTCGAGCCAATGCTTGTGGGCACGCTGCGCCATCCATTCATTGTCGCTCCAGTGATGATTGTCGAGCCGCGCGACAACCGATCCGGTGTTGGGGCGCAATTCGGCAGAGAACGCATAGGGATCGGCCTTTAGCGGAAGAATATTGTCCTGAGGGCCGACAATCTCGAACTTGTAGACCGTGCCCTCGCCGAGTTCAGGAAGGAACAGTTCCCAGATGCCGGAAGAGCCGCGAGCGCGCATGGGATTAACTCGCCCGTCCCATCGATTGAAGTCACCAACAACGCTGACACGGCGAGCGCTGGGCGCCCAAACAGCGAAATGCACACCAGCGATGCCGTCAACCGTGCGAACGTGAGCGCCAAGCTTTTCGTAGGTGTCGTAATGGCGGCCTTCGCCCATCAAGTACAGATCAAACTCGGTGAGTAAAAAGGGGAATGCGTAAGCATCGTGATGCTCAAAGACTTCGCCATATTCTGTTTTGTAGCGCAGGCGGTAGCTGGAGGGCGAAGGAGCAGTCTCACTGATGGTCGGGAGCGCGACTTCGTAAAGGCCTTCATCGTGCACTTTGCGTGCCGGAAGCGGGCCGGCCTGTCCTTGCAGTAGAAGCTGCGCTCCAGTGGCGCGGGGCTGGAAAAAGCGCACCGTCCAATGGCGTCCTTCGGGCGTATCGATGGGGTGCGGGCCGAGGATGGCGAAGGGATCCGGATTGCGAGCGGAGAGGAGTGCGGCAACTCGAGGGTCGAGCGGTTGGGGTGGAGCGGGTTTTGGAGTTGGAGGATTAGGATCGGGCACGGGGGAATTGTACTTAAAGTTGCGAGTTTGACCAATGTCTCATACGCGGAAGTTACCCCTGTGGCAGGAAGGGAGCTTGAACTTCAAATGCAGACGACGGTTGAGGGGATCCGCGCCCGAATTCTCTCAACCGCCGCTGACGGTGCCGACTCTCGAAGGCACCAAGTTCGTTTCCGTCGGGGGAATCGAACGGTGAAAGGTTCGCATCGCGCGAATGCTTTCGCAATCAGGGAAAGTCAGTAGAAAACTGCGGTGCGTTTACTGAGAGCTTTGTGACGGCTTGCGGCAGGGCACGCTTCCGCTATAAAGTTCCGGACACGAGGGATTGCGGAACACGGTTGAGTTTATAATTTTCCAACATCGGGATGGGAACTTGGGACAAAGATTTGTACTAAGCGCAGTTTTTCTTTACCTTGCTTGCAGCATGCTACCGGTAACAACCCAGGCGCAGGACCGTTCGCAGATGCGATCGATGGTGATCTCGCGCGGTGGGATTGTCGCAGCAGAGTCGCCTTTGGCTGCGCAGGCCGGCGCTAAAATCCTTTCGCAGGGCGGAAACGCCGTCGACGCCGCCATTGCCACGAACGCCATGATGGGTGTGCTGTCGCCGATGATGAATGGCATGGGCGGCGATCTGTTTGCAATTGTCTACGACGCAAAAGCCAACAAACTGTATGGGCTGAATGCCAGCGGTTGGGCGCCCAAGGGCTTGACCATCGAAATGCTGCACAAACTTGGCATGCGGGAGATGCCGCAGACCGGAGTGCATACCATCACGGTTCCGGGCGCGGTGGAAGGCTGGCAAAAACTCGCGGATAAATTTGGACGGAAGAAATTATCGGAGGACTTGGCGACCGCGATACAGACGGCGCAAAATGGTTTCCCGGTCACGGAGTGGGTGGCTTCCTATTGGGCGGGAAGCGTCGACTACCTGCGGGGCGATGATGCTGCTGCCAAGCTGTACCTGCCTTCGGACAAACCACCGAAGCTTGGCGAAATTTTTCGCAATCCGGATCTTGCCTGGTCGCTGCAACAGGTGGCTTCTCACGGTCGCGATGGCTTCTATAAGGGTGAGATTTCGGTACGAATTCTGGATGCCATGAAGCGTCGCGGCGGCCCAATGACCGCGCAGGACCTTGCGGAATACTCGGCAGAATGGGTCGAACCCCTTTCGACTACGTATCGTGACTGGACCGTTTACGAGCTGCCACCCAATGGCCAGGGACTGGCTGCGCTGGAAATGCTGAATATCATGGAGACGTTTCCTTTGGGACAGAAGGATTATGGCTTCGGCTCCGTGAACACTCTGCACGCCATGATTGAGGCAAAAAAACTGGCTTATGCGGATTTGGCGAAGTACATAGGGGATCCTCGAGGTCAGAAATTGCCTGTGGAAACGCTGTTGAGCAAGGAATGGGCAGCGCAACGCGCGAAATTGATTGACCCGAATCATGCCAACTGCGATGTTGAGGCGGGGAATTTGCCGGCGGGAAATGACACAACCTATCTGACGGTTGTTGATCAGGAAGGGAATATGGTGTCGTTGATTCAAAGCAACTATGACGCGTTCGGCTCTGGAATTGTGGCGCCAGGGACGGGATTCGTTCTGCACAATCGCGGCGCGTTGTTTGCCCTGGACACTGCATCGCCCAACGCTTTGGCGGGAAGAAAGCGGCCGCGGCATACGATCATTCCGGCGTTTGCACAGAAGGGCGAGACGCGGATTGCGTTTGGAATTATGGGAGGGTGGAACCAGTCGCAAGCGCACGCGCAGTTTGTAGCAAATGTGGTGGATTTCAAGATGAACATTCAGGCTGCGCTGGAAGCGCCCCGTTTCACCAAGCGAACCTTTGAAGGCTGTGACGTTCAGATGGAGAACCGCATTTCCGGAAAGACGCGCGACGAATTGAGCGCAAAGGGACACAAAATTCAGGTGATGGGCACGTTTTCCTCTGCGGTTGGTGGCGGCCAGGCGGTAATGCGCGACTTCGCGGGCGGCGTGAATTATGGAGCTTCGGACCCACGCAAGGATGGCGCGGCGATACCGGAGTTACCTGCTGACTAGAAAGAGAAGCGAGTACTTGATTTCCGTAGTACTTTCTGGGGAGTACGGCAGAACAGTTCCGGTTCAGGCGAAAACAAAGCAGAGGTTGGCCGATGCCGGCAACTCAGCGTTTGGTAAGTGATTTATTGTCAGTGCAGGAAGAGCGCGAGGGTGGCCGGAGAGTTGCAGTTGTAAAGCGGTTCAGGGATGGTGAACGTCATCCATGGCAAGGTGGGAGGCCTAGATGAAGTTGCCCGGCGGGTGGGCTAAGCTGGCCATTTGGAGCGGAGTGGGGGCGAGTGTGCTGCTGTGTGGCGCGCCAGCGAAGGCCCAGTCCACGAACGTAACCGGCGAATATGAATGCACCGAAGCCAGAGTGGCGGGAAAGCAGCTGCCGTGCAAGTCGGCTCCTCTTTCGTTGAAGAGCGATGGACGATTTGAATTACAGGGGCGAGAAGGCGAATATCTGGTGACAGGGAACTGGGTTGAACTGAACGGAGCGGTACTGAAGTCGCGCGCAAAAATTGAAGCTGGCCACAAGATTGTGTTTCGTTTTTACAACAAGAAAGGGCTCTGCGAGATGATCTACGAACGCAGAGTCGCGGAGTTAGGCAAGACCAGGCTCAGCTAGTGTAGTGTCCCGAAAATAAATTGACGAAGCTCGCAGTCTTCAGGGACTGAAGCCCAATTCAATTCTCAAGCTTTACGCCGGGGCTGAAAGCACCGGCCCCCTAAAGAAAAGCACAACGAACTTCCGGGGCAGCATACTAGCCCACTATTTTTTCCCTTTGGATTCCCACGCACTCACATAGACCAGTTGGTAGAAAGTTCCGCTGCCCTGCGGCTGGATGTTGACGATGTGCTGCTTGTCTTTGTTTCCGGATTTGAACAGCATGCCACCCGATTCGGCCTTGTCGTCTGCACAGGTCAGCGTTTTTGAGGAATCGTCTTTCTCCGCGTCCTGAGACTGAGGCTTGCCAGAGGATTTTGAGCAATCCAGAACGGCACCGTACTTGGCTAATGCCTTCTTGTAGTATTCGGCAACTTTTGCCGGAGAGTCGGCCGTCTCCATTTTCAAAACGGCGAGTTTGAAGCCGGAGCCTCCGCCCCACAGACCGAGATTGGCGCTGGTGGAATCGTCATCGTGATCTTTGTGGGGTTTGGAGCCGGGATAGATCGCGAGTCCGACATCCTTGGCCTTCGCTTCTGGGCTGATGACAAGGCCCGCGCCTTTCTCGTCCTGCGCGGCAACGCGCAGCGAAGTGATGGTCAGTGCGGCGACGAGCAGCAGCAGGGCACGACGAAAAGCGGGAACAGGTGTATGTGTGGGCATGATTCGGCCTCTGTATTTCAATACGCGCCGGAACGGAGAAAGTTCCCGGCAAAAGTGGTAATTAACGGGACGAGGGACCGGGCCGCGGCTCTACGGAGACCGACAAGCGAAACGTCTTGGCCGGAGGGGAATCTTTCTCGAAAGGGCGGAAGTAGTTCAGTTTAAGGGTTGACTGGCCGGGCGTGGTGGCGCTGAAGGTGAAGAATTGAAACCCTGGCTCGCCCACGCGCCCGCTTTTCCCTGATTCCGCGTTGCTGTCAACCGCGCGCAAAGTGTTTGGCAATTCCGCGACGTTCCAACTGTAGCCCGTGGTTACGTTGGATTTGAGCCGGATGGAGAGAGTGTCGCCGACATATAAAATGACGCGGGTATTGTTATTGGATTCGTCGCAGAGGATAGTTTTGCCGACGGTGATCATAGCGAGAATGGCGAATGCCAGCAACGCCAGGAAAGTGTAGCGCAAGGTGCCGCTGGGTTTCATGGGATGAGTACCTCCAATGGCGGAGAGCCAGCATGGCTAAGCGTGGCTAAGGAAGAGAAATATCATAAGCCGAGGCAGCAATTTCTCCCAGGGCTTGGCCAGCAACTTTTTGCGAGATCTCCGGTTCGTCTGGCAGAGCGGTGTGATTGACGTAAGCCGCGAACGCCAGCGTCTTACCGGACCTGGTTTGAATGTACCCGGCGAGACCTTTGCCGTTCAGCATCATGCGCGAGTTGAGCTTGTCTTCGGAGCCGAATGTGCCGGTTTTGGCAAAGACGTGGCCGGCGGCAGGATTGTCGACCTGAATTTTCGCGAGGGTGCCATCCTTGCCGAGGATCGGAAGCCCATTGAACAAAAACAGAAAATCAGGACGCGTTTTCCAATAGGCGAGATAGTGGCAGATGAAATCGGGGGTGAAGAGGTCCGCCCAGTCGCCGCCGGCCCCGTCGCCCTGAGAGGCTCCGGAAAGATCCAGTTTTGCGTCAGTCAGGAATTTGTGTTCAACCTTGAAGCCGGCGCGCAGCGGATCCTTGGTGGCTTTCGCAACCAGCAAGCCGAGAAGATATGGGCCCATGCCGGCGTGGAGATTCTGGCTGACCTTAAGAGTAATCTTGACTTCTTCGGAGAGCGGAGGTGAGACGTGTTCGGCGACCTGATATTCCGACTGGTAAAATTTCTGGAATTTCTTGAAATCTTTCGCCGCATCGTCGCCTTTTTTTTGTTTGATCTGAATACCGGCGGAAGTGATGGCCTCGCGAAGTAAGACGGTGGCGAATTGCGTAGGTGAAGGAACAGGAATGGCGCCGGTTTGCGGCTTTAGCCCGAGTGGAATATTGCCGCTGAGAATCATGGTGAGTGAGCCGTCGGGGTTGGTCGTGGGGTCGCCTACGTCGAAAGCCAGCTTCGACTCAGCGGCACCGGTCTTGATGGCATTGGTGAAGTGAAGATAAGAAGTTTGGGGCGAGACCGAGAGTTCGACCGGTTCGCCCACTTTTGCGCCGGGTTTGCCGACGAGGTCGATCAGGTTGTCGTTCACAATAATCGACGACATCACCACATCGGTGCCGCCCTCATGCGCGCCATCGAGCATCAGGCTGGCGTCGACGTAGACATTGCCCTCGATCGTTCGAATGCCTTTGGCTTTTACTTGCTGCGCGAATTCTTTGATTACCGCTAGTGGATCGCCGGGAAGAGCTGGTCCCTGGTAAGAGTGGTCTTCATCAACGAATGCGAGCGTGCCGTCGGGTTGAATGCGGTTGGATAGATTGGGGTCGCCGCTGGCTACCAGAATCAGGTCACCTTTCAGAGTTCCATGCTTGTCGATTGGGCCCGTTCGATAAATGGAGGTATGAAATCGATAAGTGGGTCCGAGCTTCGCGAGCAACGTTCCTTCGGTGAGGAGTTTGGTGGTGGACGCGGGCACGAACAGCTTGTCGGAATTCAGAGAGTAGAGAACTTTGCCCGAGTCCGGATCGTAGAATTCAATTCCAAAATTCGAGTGGACGAATTCGGGCCGGGCCGTGATTTTCTCGATGCGGCTTCTTAGCGAGTCGGTGCTTTGCGCGTGGACTGGCAGCGCGCTGCATAGGGACAGAACCGCGACGCTCATAAGATGACGGCTCGAAAGTTTCAATGGAAAATCCTCCTTACGGTTTCGGTGCAGCCGGCGTGACCAATGCGCCTAAATCTTCGAACGGCACATTCAAGATCGGGTACTGCTTCCAGTCCTTGTAGTCAAAGTGCCACCATTCGTTCGCGTCGACCGTGAAACCCTCAGACTCGATGGCCTTGCGCAGCAGGTCGCGATGCCATCGCTGCAGGGAAGTGCCGCCGGGAAAGTTAGGGAACGAGCGCGGGGACATTTCGTCGTAAAGGCCGGGCATTTCGATGGCTTGGCCGGTGGCCAGATCGTAAAGAGTGAGATCGACAGCGCAGCCGCGATTATGCTTTGAGCCTTTTTGTGGGTCGGCGACAAAATTGTGATCCGCCGGCGGAGTTGCATCCCAGAAGATCTTGGTGACATACCAGGGGCGGTAGGCGTCGTGGATCAGGAGGCCATAGCCGAGCAGTTGCAGCTTGTTCAATGCGCTCTGCAGCGCTTCCGCGGCGGGACGCTGCATGAAGGCACGAGCTTGCGTGTAGACCGGGGTGCTGAGGAAATTGTTGGATTGCGCGTAGCGAATGTCGAGATGAAAAGCTGGATCGAGCGAGGTGAGTTCGACGAGATCGGGCTTGCGGAAGGGGCCGGCCTCTTTCGGCGGGGTTACACGCAAGGCTTCAGCGCGAAGTTCGGTTACGGGCTTCGACGGCGATACGTGGAAAAAGTGCGCTGGGTCGGTTCCCGCGTCCGTGCGAGTGAGAACCAATCGCCCTGAATTGAGCCGAGTGACGTTGCCGGCGGCGTCGCGCATTGGAACTAGAAGCATAGAGGCCGAAGACGATTGTGGCCGGGCATCTAAACCCCCGTCTGGTTCCGTCTGGACAACCCATTCCGACTTGTCCGTCCTGTTCCATGGCGTTTTCGGCGGAAGCTCCCAGAAAAGCTTGCCGTCTCGTTCAAGAACAACGGTTGAAGTTTTCCCATCGCCATAAATTCCGACTAATTGTTTCCATGCCGTGGACACGTCGAGAGGCCTTTGGCCGGGAAGGATAGAAGTTGCAGGAACTGCAGACGTCTGCGGGCGAGTCGAAACGGGCGTAAGCAGGCTGAAATATAGAAGGGATAGGAGAGCTGCTGAAAAATTGCGGCGCGCGGTCTTGTTCACGCCCGCCATCATACCCGAATCAGAATCATGGAAGAAGAAAGCCTCAGCTGGTGTACCAACGCGAGCCGCGGCGCTGCTCTTCAGCTAGTTCGCGAACAATTTCCATGGTGCGTGGGCGGTGGAACTCTCCCACCGCAGTCAGGATGGCGTTGGCCAGCGCGATTGGAGCGGTATAGGACGCGCCGAAGGATACGGAATTGATGGAGGCGAGGAACACCTCGTGGCATTTTTGCGACAGGGGCGAGATGTAGGTATCCGCAATGCCAACGCAGTAAGCGCCGCGTTCGCGGGCTTGTTGCACGCCTTCAATTGTTGACACCAAGCCGCGGCGGAAGCTGATGGCGAGCACCAGATCCTGTTTTGTGAGCAGGCGAACGGTATGGGTGATGGCGCCGGGCGAAGAAGCAACATGGATCGGAAGGCCTAACAGATTGAGCTGATAGCCAAGATAATCCGCCAGAACGGTTGCCAGATCGCTTGCGACTATGATTACTCGTCGCGCTTCATGAATGCGTCTGGCGAGCTGCTTGTAGCGCGAGGGGTCCAGTGAGTTCTTAAAGCCTTGTAAGTTTTTCAGGTCGTAGAGCACGGAATCGCCCGCGGGGCTGCCGGTTCCGCGGTCACTTTCGCCCTGCCGCATGGTGTCCAGGGAAGTGGCGAAGGCGAGCGACAGTTCGTGGAGATGGTGCTGGAACTGTTTGTAGTTCTCGAAGCCGAGGCCATGAACGATGCGCACGATGGTCGCAGGGTCGGTATGCAGGCGCTTGGCCAGGGCGCGCACGCTCAGCAAGACGTATTCGCGCGGATGTTCGAGGATTGGGCGAATGATCTCCTGCCGCTTGGTACTTAGAACCTCGATTCGTTCAGCGAGCAAGATGGTGCGGTTTTCAGAACGCGCAGATTTGGGCATAGGGCGACTACTTTACCCGACCTGAACAAAGATCGGCTACAAAAAGCAGGGCGAAGTCGCATAACTGAAAAGTTGTTAACAATTGAAACACGCCGCTATTTTTTCGCGGTGGCAGCCGTCTCCATGCCAGGAGCGACGATGGGGTTCAGGAACGGCATCATGGCGCGCAGTTTCGGCCCGAGCTGCTCAATGATGTGGGCCTGTTCCGCTTTGCGTTTGGCGAGAAAATTGGGGCAGCCTTTTTCGTTTTCTGCAATCCAGTCCTTTGCGAAACTGCCATCGCGAATTTCCGCCAGCAGCTTTTTCATGGCGTCGCGCGTCTGTTGCGTGACGATGCGCGGTCCGGCATGGTAATCGCCATGTTCGGCGGTATCGCTGATCGAGTAACGCATGTAGCTAAGCCCGCCGCGGTAGATTAAATCGACGATCAGCTTTAACTCGTGCAGGCACTCGAAATAGGCAACCTCTGGCTGATAGCCAGCATTCACCAGGGTTTCAAATCCAGCCTTGATTAACTCGCTGACCCCGCCGCACAGCACTGCCTGTTCGCCAAAAAGATCCGTCTCCGTCTCTTCGGTGAAGGTAGTTTCCAGAACGCCGGCGCGTGTGGTGCCGAGCCCCATGGCGTACGAGAGTGCCACTGCTTTGGCCTTGCCGCTGGCGTCCTGATGCACGGCGAGAAGCGCAGGGGTGCCTCCGCCCTCGGTGAAGACCTCGCGAACGCGATGGCCCGGCGCTTTCGGGGCAATCATGCTGACATCCACCGTCTTGGGCGGTGTGATGGCTCCAAAGCGAATGTTGAAGCCGTGCGCAAACATGAGTGTTTTTCCGGGAGTCAGATGAGGCTCGATGGATTCCTTGTACAATTTCGGCTGACGAGTGTCGGGCGCAAGAATCATGATCACATCCGCCCACGCAGCGGCTTCCGCAGGGGTCTTGACGGTCACGCCATCCTTCTCCGCGCGGGCACGGGAAGCGCTTCCTTCGGGAAGACCTACGCAGACGGAAACGCCAGAGTCGCGCAAGTTCAGGGCATGCGCGTGGCCCTGCGAACCATAACCGATGATCGCAACTTTCTTGCCCTGGATCAGGGACAGGTCCGCGTCTTTGTCGTAGTAGAGATTTGCCATTTCGTTTGCTGTTCCTTTCGTCAGCCGCGAAGCGGCCGGTAATTCCTTATTCTAAAATTCAGTCGAGCGGAAGCACCCGGTTTCGCTTACAGGGAGAGCTTTCGATTACGCAGCGGGATTCTTGATGGCCGGACCGGTCGCTTCTACGGGAGGCCGCAAGATATCGTTGCCGCGGGTCATGGCGATGCGACCGGTGCGGGTCATCTCCAGCACGCCATAAGGACGAAGAACTTCCAGCAGGCCATCGATTTTGTCGACGGTGCCGGAAACCTCGACGATCAAGGATTCGGGAGCAACGTCCACGACGCGTCCGCGGAACACCTTGATGAGTTCCATCAAATGAGGGCGGTTTTGCTGGTCGGCGGCCACTTTAATCAACGCCAAGTCGCGCTCCAGCACGGAACGATCGGAAATGTTCTCCGCCAGCAGCACATCGACAAGTTTTTCCAGGCTGGCTTCCAGTCGCAGCGCTCCGCGCTCGTCGGTGTGCGCGCAAATCGTCATGCGGGCGATTTCTTCGTTTTCCGTCGGGCCCACCGTCAGCGAATCAATATTGATGGCCAGCCGGCGCGCCAGGGAGGCCACGCGATTCAGCACTCCAGGCTTGTTTTCCACATACGCGACAATCGTCTGCATGATTTGCTCAACTCCTCAAACTAAAGTCTATGGCTCTGTTGCCGTTTCTACCAGAGGGCTATTCGGTCTGCGAATCATCTCATGAAGAGACGCGCCCGCCGGCACCATCGGATAAACCGAATCTTCCTGCTCGACCCGGAAGTCCAGCAATACCGCCTGGTCGCATTGGCGAGCGGCTTCGATCGCGGGGACCACTTCCTTGCGTGAGGTCACGCGTTCGCCGCGGATGCCGTGAGCCATGGCCAGGGCGGCGAAGTCGGGGGCCACCAGCGGCGTTGCGACATACCGCTTGTCGTAGAAGAACTCCTGCCACTGGCGCACCATGCCCAGATAGCCGTTGTTGATGATGGCGATATTGATGTTGATCTTTTCCTGGACGATGGTCGCCAGTTCGCACGAAGTCATCTGGAAACCGCCGTCGCCCACTACCACCCACACCTCGGCGTCGGGTCTGGCAAACTTGGCGCCGATGGCGGCCGGCAGGGCAAAACCCATGGTGCCCAGTCCGCCGGAGGTGATGAGCGTGCGCGGTTCGTTGTGGTGGTAGTACTGCGCTTCCCACATCTGGTGCTGGCCCACATCGGTGACGACGATGGCTTTGCCGTTGGTTGTTTTCCAGAGGTCGTTGATGACATGGGCGGCGTAGAGATGACCGCTGTCAGGAAGCGACTGAATGTCGCGCACGGCCGAATCGCCCTTCAGTTCCTTGATATGTGAGAGCCAAGCGCTGTGGTCGCGGGTGTGGATGTGGGGAAGCAAGTTGGCCAGCGTTTCGCCAGCGTCCCCAATGATGGCAGCGTCCACTTTCACGTTCTTGTTGATCTCTGAACGATCAACCTCAATGTGTATTTTGCGAGCATTGCGAGCGTAGGTACGCAGGTCGCCGGTGACGCGATCGTCGAAGCGCATGCCGACGGCGATCAACAGATCGGCTTCCTGAATCGCCGTGTTCACCCATGCTTCGCCGTGCATGCCCATCATTCCCAGATTCATGGGATCCTGGGCAGGGAAGCATCCAATGCCCAGAAGGGTCATGGCCACAGGAATGCTGCTGGTATGCACGAATTTTTCGAACACCTGCATTGCGCCAGACATGATGATTCCGCGGCCCGCCAGAATCACAGGACGCTTCGCGGAGTTCAGAAGTTCAACGGCGCGGTCAAACTCCGCCTGGTCGTGATTCTTGCGCACACGCTTGGGCGGCAGTTTGGGAGCACAAGCCTCCCAGTCGAAATCGGCGGTAGCTTGTTGCGCGTCCTTGGTGATGTCCACCAGCACCGGACCAGGGCGCCCGGAGTTTGCGATCAGGAAAGCCTCGCGCACGGTTCGGGCAATGTCTTCGGCTCTGGATACCACCACGTTGTACTTCGTGATGGGCATGGTGATGCCGGTGATGTCCACTTCCTGAAACGCGTCGGAGCCCAGAAGTTTGCTACTGACCTGACCAGTGATGCACACCACCGGAGAAGAATCGAGCATCGCGGTGGCAATGCCGGTGACCATGTTCGTTGCCCCGGGGCCGGAAGTCGCCATGGCCACACCCACGCCGCCAGTGGCGCGCGCGTAGCCGTCGGCCATGTGCGTGGCTCCCTGTTCGTGACGCACCAGAATGTGGTGGAGCTTGGACTTACCGAGCGCGTCGTACACCGGCAGGATTGCGCCTCCCGGATAGCCGAAAATGTGGCGGACGCCGAGTTGCGTGAGTGTTTCGCAGAGAATCTCCGCACCGGTGAGCTTCATAGTGTTCTCCCCGAAGATACCGGTGTGAAACCGGACGAAAAGCTGGCGGGCACAGTGGTAATGGCGCCGAGGGATGAGGATGACACCAGCAAGGCATACTTGGCCATTACGCCGTGCGAATAGCGCGGCTTTGGGGCCTTCCAAGAGGCCAGGCGCTTCTGAAGTTCGGCGTCGGTAACTTCGACATTCAGTTTGCGATTCGGAAGATCAAATACGACCTCGTCGCCATCTTGAATCGCAGCAATGGGTCCACCGTTGGCTGCTTCCGGCGCTACGTGACCCGCCATAAGCCCGTGTGTTGCGCCGGAGAAGCGGCCATCCGTGAGCAAAGCTACGGAATCGCCGAGGCCTGCACCCACGAGCGCCGCCGTGACGGCCAGCATTTCGCGCATGCCTGGTCCGCCGCGAGGTCCTTCGTAACGGATCACCACTACGTCGCCAGCCTTGATCTGTCCGCTTTCGACAGCGGCGAAGGCGGCTTCCTCTCCATCGAAAACGCGAGCGGGTCCGCGGAAGGTCTGTGTGTTGTGGCCGGCTACCTTGACCACGCAACCTTCCGGGGCCAGATTGCCTTTGAGGATTACCAGGCCGCCCGTCGATTTCAACGGGTTGTTTTTGCTGCGGACGACTTCCTGGCCGGCTTTTTCTTTTGCTTGCGCTGCTTCTTCGGCGAGGGTTCGTCCGGTGACGGTGAGGCAATCGCCACGGAGGAGACCAGCTTCGAGCATCCGTTTGGCGACGAGCGCAGTACCGCCTGCTGCATAAAGATCTGTGGCGACAAATCGTCCTCCTGGCTTCAAGTCAGCGAGAATGGGCGTGCGCGAACTAATACGGTCAAAATCATCGATGGAAAGAGCAATTCCGGCTTCGCGGGCGATTGCCAACAGGTGTAGCACCGCGTTTGTGGAGCCACCCGTCGCGGCTACACCGGCGATGGCGTTTTCGATTGAGGATTTGGTGATGATTTGCGACGGCGTCAGATTCTTTTTCAAGAGTTCCACGGTCAATTTACCGGCGAGCTCGCCAGCCAGAGCTTTGCCCTCATTTGTGGCTGGCACACTTGAAAGCCCCATCGGAGCCAGTCCCAGAAACTCGCACACCAGCGCCATGGTGTTCGCGGTGAACTGGCCGCCACACGCGCCTGCTCCTGGACACGCCGCGCATTCCAATTCTTTCAGTTGCGCATCGGTCATTTTGCCGCGTGCATGCGCGCCGACGGCTTCAAACACATCCTGGATCGTTACGGAATGTCCTTCGAACTGGCCGGGAGCGATGGAGCCGCCATAAAGAATCAGGCCTGGAATATTCAAACGCGCCAACGCCATAGCGCCGCCGGGAATGGTCTTGTCGCAGCCAACCAGTACAATAAGTGCGTCAAACAGATTTCCTCTAGTGACCAATTCGATGGAATCGGCAATCACCTCGCGACTGATCAGCGAAGCGCGCATGCCGTCGCTGCCCATGGTGATGCCGTCGGAAATTGAAACGGTGTTGAACTCCAGCGGAGTGCCACCCGCGGCGCGGATTCCGGTGCGAACATGCTCAGCTAATTCGCGGAGATGGTAGTTGCAGGGGCCAATCTCAATCCAGGTATTGGCGATGCCAATCAGGGGTTTCGAGAAGTCGTCATCTTTCAGGCCGGCGGCGCGAAGCATGGCTCGCGCAGGGGCGCGATGGGCGCCATCGGTTAGTGCCGTACTGCGAGGTTTCAGCTTGCTATCGGTCACAGCAGCGATCCTCCGGGAATCATTCCTTATGGGTAGGGAACAAAGGGCACGCCCTCGTTCCACCTCATCATATCGCTAATGTCTCTACGGCTACACCATGCGCGAAGTCCGGCGAAGGCAGAGGCCGGACGGTACGCAAATCCAGCATGGCGATGGGAAACACAAGTATCGCCGAAGAGATACCAGCTTGAGGGAATGGAGGGGAATTAGTCAAATTAATAGAAGTGTTAAGTAAAATAAGAATGGATTATGCTATGAGCCGCGCGCGGTTTTCGGATGGGGTGGTTCCGGCTGGCGAAAGCTTGGGGGCTGAGCATCTTATGCGCCGCAGAGGGCATCCATCATTCCATATGACGAACAGGTCGGTAATAGCTGTAATACCACCCTCCACATTGATCGTGTCTTACGGAGAGCATGGCATCCGTTGAATTTGTGGGTGCTTGCCGGACGCTAGCGCCTTTGACGCGATTCCCTTAGTTATCCAGGAAGGCGGTACGAGTGGCTGCAACGGTTGACGTTTTCGTGATTGGCGGAGGTCCGGCTGGATTAGCGGCGGCGATTGCTGCCAGACAAAAAGGATTGCATGCCATGGTGGCGGACGGTTCCGAGCCGCCGATTGACAAGCCCTGCGGCGAAGGGTTGATGCCGGAAACGCAGGCGGCTTTGCGAGATTTGGGTATCTCGGCTGAGGAATTGGGCGGCTATGCGGTTCGCGGACTTCGCTTCGTGCAGCGTGATGATGAGGTGGCCGCCGCGTTCCCGGCAGGGAGGGGAATTGGAATTCGACGCACGGTCCTGCACGAGTTGCTCGTAAAACGCGCCCGAGATTGCGGCGTGGAGTTTCTGTGGAATACGCCGGTGTCCGGAATTTTGCCAGGCGGGGTACAAACTTCACGCGGGCTGATCGAGGCGAAGTGGATTGTCGGCGCGGATGGCAGCGGCTCGCGGGTGCGACGATGGTGCGGACTAGATGCAAGCCACGGTCGCAGCCTGCGGCATGCAACGCGACGCCATTATCTGGCCACTCCCTGGACTGAATTCGTGGAGGTGTATTGGGGCGAACGTTGCCAGGCCTACGTTACTCCTATTTCCAGCCAGGAAGTCTGCATCGTGCTGACGGCTGCTGACGATCGGAACACCCGGTTTGACGTTGCGTTGCGAAATTGGCCGCAACTGCAGGAGCGGCTTGCCGGCGCCGAGCTGACGAGTCGAGAACGAGGCGCAGTAACGTTCATGCATCGCCTTCGCCATGTGGTTCGTGGAAATGTCGCGCTGGTCGGAGACTCGTCCGGCGGCGTGGATGCAATTACCGGGGAAGGGCTTCGACTCTGCTTCCGGCAGGCGCTTGCACTCGCCGAGGCGATGAAAGTGGGCGATTTGCGTTCCTACGAACGCGCGCACAAAAAGCTGGCGCTGCGCCCTACTCGCATGGGCCAATTGATTCTAATGCTGGCCAAAAACGATATGCTGCGTGAACGCGCCATCCGCAGTATGGCTGCCAAACCGGAAATATTTGGCAAGCTGCTGGCGATTCACGTTGGGCAGTCGACGCCGGCAAAAGTGGTTTCGGCAGGGTTGCAGCTTGGTTGGCGGTTCCTGGCGACATAGAGGAGTGAAGAGCAATGCGCGTTACGGGTTGGAAAGCATGGAGCATCACCGCAGGCGCAATCGCCGGAATCGCTGTTTTTCTGTCGGCCAGCGCCGCGCCGCCGCGTCCGCAGGCACTGCAAGCTGCGCAGGAATTAGTGTTGTCTCTCGACCAGTCGCAGAGCAAGGTTAGTTACATGGTGGATAGCACGCTGCATACGGTTCACGGCACGTTTAATCTGAAGAGCGGGGTGCTGCGGATTGACCCCGCGACCGGGAAAGCCGGTGGAGAAATCATCGTATATGCCACCAGCGGTGACTCGGGCAACAGTTCTCGTGATGAGAAAATGCACAAAACGGTGCTGGAATCGGCGAAGTACAATGAAATTGTTTTCAGGCCAAGCCAAATGGATGGGAAGCTGGCGATTTCCGGGCCTTGCGACGTGAAGCTGCATGGCGTGTTCTCGCTGCATGGCGGCGATCACGATCTGGTGGTTCCGGTGCACGCGGAAATCAGCGGCGATCATTGGAAGGGAACAACGAAATTCGAGGTGCCGTATATTCAATGGGGTTTGAAAGATCCCAGCAATTTTTTTCTGAAGGTGAGGCCGAACGTTGATATCGAGTTGGAACTCGCCGGTTCGTTGAAGACCTCTCGTCCATAATTCTCGCCAATTTCGCTGCAATGTTGCGATTTTCCGGAAGGCCGCGGTCTGCTTGGTATCGGTTTTTGTTTGCATATCTTTGTCGCATCCCCCATGATGGATAGTTCGGGTCACAGTCTCCGCTCTGCGCTGCTGTGTCCAACGCAGGTCTACCAACAGAAAATTGAGGGAATTCATGGAAAAGCCAACGAAAATTGCTGCGCCCAAGGGAAAGCTGGGTGTGCTGCTTCCGGGAATGGGCGCGGTGGCCACGACATTCATGGCCGGAGTCGAACTGGTGCGCACAAAGAAAGCGCAGCCCGTGGGATCGCTGACACAGATGGCTACTATTCGCCTGGGCAAGCGCACCGAGGGCCGCTCGCCAAAAATCAAAGATCTGGTAAAACTGGCTCGCCTGGAAGATCTGGTGTTCGGCGGCTGGGATATTTTTCCGGAAAGCTCGTACGACGCGGCGGCGAAGGCGGGGGTGCTGGATGCGCAGCATCTGGCGGAAGTGAAATCGTTCCTGTCAAAGATCAAGCCGATGCCGGCAGCGTTCGATCGCCAATACGTGAAGCTGCTTGACGGCAAGAACGTGAAAAAGGGAAAGAATAAGTATGAGATCGCGCTGCAACTGAAAGCCGACATCGCCAAGTTCAAGAAGCAGCATGGATGCACCCGCATGGTGATGCTGTGGTGCGGCTCGACCGAAGTGTTCATGAAGGTGGATGATGTTCACGCTACTCCGGAAAAGTTTGAAGAAGCGATGAAGAACAATCATCCGGCGATAGCGCCTTCGATGCTTTACGCGTGGGCCGCGATTACCAGCGGCATTCCTTTCGGCAACGGCGCACCCAACCTGACCGTCGACGTTCCCGCGCTGGAACAACTTGCCATCACCCACAATGTCGCCATTGCCGGCAAAGATTTCAAGACTGGCCAAACGTTATTGAAGACAGTTCTGGCTCCGGCGTTCAAAGCGCGCATGCTGGGCCTGAACGGCTGGTTCTCCACAAATATTCTGGGAAACCGCGACGGAGAAGTCCTTGAGGATCCCGGTTCGTTCAAGACCAAGGAAGAATCCAAACTCGGCGCACTCGAGTTTATTCTCCAGCCGCATCTGTATCCTGAGCTGTACAAGAAGATTCACCACAAGGTCCGCATCAACTACTACCCGCCGCGCGGCGACAACAAAGAAGGCTGGGACAATATCGACATCTTCGGATGGCTGGGTTATCCCATGCAGATCAAGGTAGATTTCCTGTGCCGCGACTCCATCCTGGCGGCGCCGATCGTTCTGGACCTGGTACTTTTTCTGGATCTGGCGCAGCGTGCCGGCTTGCGAGGCATTCAGGAATGGCTGAGCTTCTATTTCAAGTCGCCAATGACCGCGCCCGAACTTTATCCCGAGCACGATCTCTTCATCCAGTTGATGAAACTGAAAAACACGCTGCGATGGATGGTGGGCGAAGACCTGATCACGCACCTTGGCCAGGAGTATTACGACTAGAACTGGTTTAGGAATCAAATGTGGTGAAAAGGAAGGGTGTCCTCAGGGGCTAAAGCCCGGACTCTCTTGCCTCTAAATGTCGGAGCTGAAGCTCCGACCCCCTACAAGTTGGTGGCGTAAAGCCGCCTCGACAGACGCGGTGGGGATTTGCTTTGCGATTGGCGCTCAGCGGTCTCTTCTCTACAAACGTTCGGGAACTTCCCATTTGCCGGATTGGGCGGAGCGGAAGACCGCGTCAATGACTGCCATATTGCAGAAGGCTTCTTCCAGCGGGTTGGGGACTTCGGTATTTTCAAGCACGGCCTTTGAGAAGAGGTCAGCCTGAATGGTGAACTGGTTGCAGATGGGGACGGTTTCGATCACTGCGCTGGCGTTGGCGTAGAGGTCTTTTCCGTTGTCGATGAAGATTCGCGTGGGCTTGTCCGTAGGCGCGTTGAAGGGAATTTCGACGTCGATGCGCCCCTCGGTGCCGAAAAACTGCATTTTCTGGTAGTACACCATCTGCGTCGACACGGTGAAAATGCATTGACCGGATGGATATTCAAGGATCGCGGAAGTCAGACGGTCGGTCTTAAAGCTGGGATCGCGTTCGACGCAGCCAATCACGCGGACTGGTTCTTCAGCAAAGATGAAGCGAGTGGTCTTGATGGTGTAGCAACCGATATCGAGCAGGGCGCCACCGCCGAAGTCGACGATGTTGCGGGTGTCCTGGGGATTGATATTGAAATAGCTGAACAAACCCACAGCGGAATGAAGCTTCCCGATGCGACCCGAGCGCACCAGTTCGTATGTGCGCAGCCATTGCGGATGCGTGCGCACCATAAACGCTTCCGCGATCTTCACTCCCGCTTCGTCACGCGCTTCCAGCAGTTTGCGTGTTTCCGCAGCATCCATCGCAAAGGGCTTCTCGCACAGAACATGTTTGCCGCTTTGTGACGCCTTCAATGTCCATTCGGCGTGCAGATGATTTGGCAGAGGGTTGTAGATGGCTTCGATTTCCGGGTCGGCCAGAAGTTCTTCGTACGAACCATAAGCCTTCGGAATCGAAAAGTTTGCCGCCACGCTTTTTGCGCTAGACAACGAGCGCGAGGAAATGGCCGCGATTTCGGCAAATTCGCATTTCTGCATGGCCGGGATAACACGTCGTGTGGCGATGCTTGCGGTGCTGAGAATCCCCCACTTTACTTTGCGGCTCATGATGTGCCTCGCCTGATTATCCCCGGAATAACAGCAGGGCCCAACCGCGTGCGTCAAGTTGAGTATTGACCAGGAAGAACTATGTCATTCGACCCAGTCGAACGAACGCGTGACAGCTTTCTTCCATTCCTTGTAAAGCCGCTCACGCTGCTCCTCGTCCATGCGCGGCTCCCAAGTTGTTTCCACCGCCCAGTTCTGACGCAAATCGTCCAGACTGCTGTAAAAGCCTACGGCTAGTCCCGCGGCATACGCTGCGCCGAGCGCCGTGGTTTCCTTGATGACCGGCCGCAAAACCGGAATGTTCAAAATATCGGCCTGGAATTGCATGAGCAGCTGGTTCTCGACCATTCCACCATCGGTGCGCAACGAGAATAACTTGATTTCGGAATCTTTTTCCATGGCTTCCAGCACTTCCCGAGTCTGGTACGCGGTCGACTCCAACACCGCGCGAGCGAGATGGCCTTTATTGGCGAAACGCGTAAGACCGGCGATCACGCCACGAGCATCGCTGCGCCAGTAGGGAGCGTACAAGCCGGAGAATGCTGGAACAAAATAGACGCCGCCGTTGTCCTTTACGGTGCGAGCAAGGGATTCGATTTCCGTGCTCTTGTGGATCACGCCAAGATTGTCGCGCATCCACTGCACAAGGGCGCCCGAGATGGCTACGCTTCCTTCAAGGGCGTAATGCGCGGGGGATGCGCCAAGCTTGTAGCCCACAGTTGTGAGCAGCCCGAAATTCGAAGTTACCGCCCGTTCGCCTGTATTCATCAACATGAAACAGCCGGTGCCGTACGTGTTCTTCGCGTCTCCCGGACGGAAACAAGTCTGCCCGAACAATGCCGCCTGCTGATCGCCGAGAATGCCGGCAATCTTCACGCCGGAAATCCCGTCAACGGTCGCTTCGCCAAAAAGTTCGCTGCTGGACGCGATGCGAGGAAGAATGTTGCGGGGAATTCCAAAGGCCGCCAGGATTTCGGTATCCCAGTCGAGCGTGGCCAGGTTCATCAATTGGGTGCGACTGGCGTTGGTTACATCGGTAACGTGCCGCCCGCCATTTATGCCGCCGGTCAAGCGCCAAAGCAGATAAGTATCAACCGTGCCGAACAGGAGGTCGCCGCCTTCGGCTTGTTGGCGTGCTTCACGAATGTTCTCGAGAATCCAACGGATTTTCAGCGCGCTGAAGTATGTGGAAAGCGGCAGACCGGTCTTTTCGCGAAAGCGGCCGATTCCGCCCTGCTTGGCAAACTGCGACACCATGCCTTCGACGCGCGTGTCCTGCCAAACGATGGCATTGCAAACTGGCAGGCCGGTGAGCCGGTTCCAAAGAATGGTGGTTTCGCGTTGGTTGGTGATGCCGATAGCAGCCAGATCCTTTGGCTGAAGAAGTTTGTGCTTCATGGCGCGGGAAATTACGCTTTGCGTGCGCCGCCAGATTTCTTCCGGATCGTGTTCCACCCATCCAGCAGAAGGGTAAATCTGCTCGTGCTCTTCCTGAGCCTGGGAAACGATGCGCCCGGCGTGATCGAAAACCATAAAGCGGGTGCTGGTGGTCCCTTGGTCGAGCGCTCCGAGATAGGCGGGCATATGCATTCCTTAGAGAGAAAGAAATTTGGCGAGCAAGCCGGCAATCGTGCCGCCGACCAAGGGCCCGAAAACGGGCACGGCGGCGTAGCTCCAATCGGACCCACCTTTTCCAGCGATCGGCAAAATGGCGTGGGCGATGCGCGGGCCCAAATCGCGCGCGGGATTGATGGCGTAACCTGTGGTGCCGCCCAGCGAAAGCCCGATGCCCCACACCAAGCTGCCAACCAGAAATGGGCCCAAGCCTGCTGCCGGTCCCATGACAGCCACATTCTTCGAGAAAATCGCCGCGACGACAAAGACCAACACGAATGTTCCAATCACTTCACTGACGAAATTTGCGGGAAATTTCCGTATGGCGGGCGCGGTGCAAAATACGCCCAATTTTGCGGCCGCGTCGGGCGACTGCTGCCAGTGGGGCAGGTAATGCAGCCATACCAGAGTAGCGGCAACGATCGCGCCTGAAATCTGTGCGGCGACAAATGGAAGTACAAATGAGAAATCGCCGGTGCGCACGGCCACGCCCAAAGTTACGGCGGGATTCAAATGCGCTCCAGGACTTCCGCACGCGATTGCCGTGAACACGCCACACATTACGGCGAAGGCCCAGCCCGCGGTGATCACGATCCAGCCCGAATTTTCCGCTTTGGATTTCTTAAGCAAGACACCGGCTACAACCCCATCACCCAGCAACACCAACACCGCCGTACCCATGAATTCCCCGAACCAGGGTGAAAGCATCCTCGCCCTCCGTCTTGGTACGGTCATTATTTCCCACAGATTCGGGCAAAGCGCAAATCTTTCGTCCGTGAAATGAGAAAGGCCGGGGCAATCGCACCGGCCTTGTCTCGCTGACTTCCTTGAATTGTGTGAACAAGATCTTGCTGATCGTTTGCCAAAGCCTAAATCCTTCTATTTGCTTGAAATAAGTCGGCCAAGCTGTTGTGCCAAGAGCGAAACGGAGATACAGTAACCGCTCGTAGAAATTCCCATCAAATCCTAAGAGTTGCTGAAGCATGGCTATCCGAGACATCAACAAATGGATGGCGCGAACAGAAAAGCCCGCCGTACTGCGGTACGGATTGGCGTTCGCGTCGGTGCTGGGCGCACTGTTGCTTGAATCTTTGTTGAGTTCGTGCACGTGCCACATCCCTTTGCTGCGTTTGCGCTATCGGCGATCGCGATCACGTTTTGGTATGGCGGCACCAAGCCGGGAATTGTGGCGGTTTTGCTTGCTCTGGTGATTCGCGGGTATCTGTTCGCGCTGGTCGCGGTCTTTGGCGGGGTGCTGACGAACGGCATTGTGGGACGGCTGCGCTCCAACTCCACGCTGCGCGTGGAAACAGACAAACTTGCGGTGCCAGTGGTTTCCGTAGTGACGCCACTGCGCACGGCTCCCACTCAGGAAATCGTACTGCCCGGAAACGTGCAACCGTTCATTACCTCGCCGATTTTTTCGCGCACCAACGGTTACCTGAAAGCATGGTATTTCGACATTGGAGCGCGCGTGAAGAAGGGGCAGTTGCTGGCCGAAATCGAGACTCCTGAGGTGGACCAACAACTGCAGCAATCACGCAGCAACCTGGCCACGGCGGAGGCCAATCTGCGGCTCGCCGATATAACCAGGAATCGTTATTTGGACCTGCTAAAGACCAACGCGGTTTCACAGCAAGATGCCGACAACGCCGTAGGCGCCTATAACGCCAACAAGGCCATCGTGGAAGCCAATCAAGCTAATGTGAAACAGCTGGAGGCGCTGCAGTCCTTTGAGAAGATCTATGCTCCGTTCGACGGCATCATCACCGCACGCAATACTGATATCGGCGACCTGATCAACTCCGGAAGCAACGGAAACGTGAAGACCGATCTGTTTCACATCGCGCAGCCGGGGACGCTTCGCGTGTACGTGAATGTTCCTGAGGAATATTCGCAAGTTGCAAAAGCGGGCATCAAGGCGACGCTCAGCCTGGCGGAATTTCCTGGAAAAGAATTTCCGGGAAAGCTGGTGCGCACGGCCGATGCCATCAACTCGAGCACGCGGACGCTGCTGGTTGAAGTGGACGTCAACAATCCCACCGGCCAGTTGCTTTCCGGCTCGTACGCCGAAGTTCATTTCAAGGTGCCGGGCCAGGTTTCCACCTTCACAATCCCTGTGGATACGCTTCTGTTCCGCGCGGAAGGTCTGCGAGTTGCTGTGGTTAACGGCGGCAAGGCCGAACTCGTGCCGGTAACTCCTGGCCATGATTTTGGTGGAAGCATCGAAATCGTTTCGGGGTTGAAGGGCAACGAATCGATCATCGTCAGTCCACCCGATTCCATTTTGTCGGGCCAGCAGGTAGAGATCGCGCAGCAATCGTCCGGCGGGAGCAGACCGTGAACTCACTTTCGTTAGCAAGAACTTCTCATCCCGTATCGCGGGCGCTATTGCTGGCGAGTTGTGTTGCGGGCACGCTCTTTGATGCGGGTTGCACTGTCGGGCCAAAGTACAACCGTCCGGCGGCCGAAGTGCCATCTGTTTATAAGGAATCGAATGACTGGAAGACCGCGCAGCCAAATGATCAGAATCTCGGCTGGAACTGGTGGCAGCTGTTTCAGGATGCGCAGTTGAATGCGTTGGAGGGCAAGATCAATGTATCGAACCAGAATTTGAAAGCCGCCGAGGCGCAATATACGCAAGCGCGCGCTTTGCTGCGATACGACCGGTCGTTTTACTACCCCACGATCGATGGAGCGCGTCGGCTACGCGAAGCAGAATCTCAGACAATCGCCCGCCGAGTCTGATCACCGACGGAGTGACGTACAGCGATTTTCAGATTCCGCTGGAGCTGTCGTATGAAGTGGATGTTTGGGGACGAGTTCGCAAGACTGTTGAAGCGCAACGAGGGCAGGCGCAAGCGAGTGCCGCAGATCTCGCCACGGTCAACCTCAGCATGCATGCACAGCTTGCGTTGTTCTACTTTCAGGCGCGCAGCCTGGATGCGCAGGAGCATCTGCTGAACTTCACGGTTACGGAGTACGAACAGGCTTTAGAGCTAACGGAAAGCCGATTCAAGGGCGGCGTCGCCTCGGAAGTGGAAGTGCAGCAGGCCAAAACGCAACTGGAGACCACGCGTGCGCAGGCCATTGATGTGGGTGTAGCGCGCGCACAGTTCGAACACGCCATTGCGACGCCCATCGGGACGCCTGCATCGTCATTCAGTCTTGCGCCACTTCCGTTGACGACTCCGCCTCCTCCGATTCCTCCGCAATTGCCCTCGGAGTTGCTGGAACGTCGTCCCGACATCGCCGCGGCGGAAAGGCGCATGGCCTCCGCAAACGCAGAAATTGGCGCGGCGAAGGCGGCTTATTATCCGACGATTACCCTTGGCGCGTCGGGCGGTTTCGAAAGCGGAGCCATCGGCACTCTGGTTTCTGGCCCAAGTATTTTGTGGTCGGCTGGCGCATCGGCGGTTGCGCCGCTGTTTGATGCTGGGCGGCGGCGTGCCAACCTGGACCAAGCGAGAGCCGCGTATGATCAAACGGTTGCTAACTACCGTGAAACGGTTTTGGGGGGATTTCAGCAGGTGGAGGATAATTTGGCGGCGCTGCGTATTCTGGAGAAGGAAGCGGCAACGCAGCAGCTTGCCGTGGTGGCGTCGGAAAAATCGCTGCAGTTATCCCTGACGCGCTATCGAGGCGGCATTACGAGTTATCTGGAAGTGACCACAGCGCAAAGCGCCGCACTGGTGGACGAAGTCACGGCAGTGAATATTCTCGGCCGACGCATGACTAGTGCTGTGCTATTGATCCAGGCGCTGGGCGGAGGGTGGGACAGCTCTTCTTTACCATCGCGCCCGGAATGCTGCGGAAAGCTGACGAGCAGCGCGACACAACCCATCGCGAACGGCGAAGCAACTTCCACAAAGTGACAAGGCTGAAGGGGAAGGGAACTTGCTATTTTGTGAATTGACGATGCAAACCGCAATCGGGGTAAGGACCGATGGAACGCCGGCGGCCTGCCCTCCATCTAATGAGTAAGGTGCTGCTGGGTTGGAGTTCGAAAGCAATTTACAATAGTTCGAGGAGGACAACCTTGAAACTGCGTCTTCGCTCCTTTCCGATTGCTCTGGCAATTTATGCTTTTCCATTAGTTTTTCTTTCTTCGCGACTGTTAGCGCAAGACACGCATTTTCATAACGCTCCCAAGTCCAGCGCGCAAACGCAGAACCCTTTCGCAGGGCAACAAGCTGCCGTTGACGAAGGGGCAAAACTCTACGTCAAGAATTGCGCCGCTTGCCACGGAGCGAACGGTCAGGGAACTGGCAACATTCCGCCCATTTCTGAAGGAGCAACGCAAACGGTGGCGGATGGCGAAATCTTCTGGTTTATCACCAAAGGATCCATCAACAACGGAATGCCGGCGTGGGCCAGTCTGCCCGAAGAGCAACGATGGCAGATTGTCAGCTTCGTGAAAACGCTTAAGAACCCCAAGGCCGCAGAAAAGTCGGACGTCATTCCTCCTGCCGCAGCGCCTGTCCCCACGAACGCCGCGCCGCCGCAACCGCCGTTCACAGATTTTCGTTTTGAGGAGCCGGGAAAGATTCGCAAGATCACGCCGAAAGATCTCCCTGCGCCTTACGCCAGCGACACCTCAAACAACAACCCTAAGTTGGTTCTTCGTCCCAGCAACGCATGGCCCATAGCTCCGGCAGGTTTTACCGTGCAGCTATATGCCAAGGCGCTGGAGAATCCGCGGCTGATTCGAACTGCACCGAACGGCGATTTTTTTCTGGCGGAGAGCAGCAGCGGAAAAATCAAAGTTTTCCGTGGGATTACCAGCGAGGGCAAGCCGGAACTAAGCAGTGAATTTGCCACCGGGCTTACGCGGCCGTATGGCATCGCTTTCTATCCTCCCGGAGACAATCCGCAATGGGTGTACGTGGGAAACACTGACGGCGTAGTTCGCTTTCCGTATCAAAATGGGGACGTGAAGGCTCGCGGTGCGGCGCAACATATCGTTGACCTGCCGCATGGCGGCGGACACTGGACTCGTGACATACAATTTTCGGCGGACGGAAAGAAGATGTTCGTCGGCGTAGGATCGGCCTCCAATATCGACGACCCCGACACTACGCCGGGGGAAAAAAACCGCGCCGACATTCTAGTGTTCAATCCGGATGGCTCTGACATGCGCGTGTATGCCTACGGGATTCGCAATGCCGGTGGAGGCCTGGCGATCAATCCCAAAACAAATCAGCTATGGTGCTCGGTGAACGAGCGTGACGGTTTGGGAGACAATCTGGTGCCCGATTATATTACTCATGTAGAGGAAGGCGGATTCTATGGCTGGCCCTGGTGGTACATCGGCAGCCATCAGGATCCGCGGCACGAAGGGAAGCATGCGGAATTGAAAGATAAGGTTCTCGTGCCCGATGTGCTGCTGCAGCCGCACAACGCTTCGCTGGAAATGACTTTCTATGATGGCAAGCAATTTCCGCCCGAGTATCAGGGAGATATGTTTTCCGCTGAGCATGGTTCATGGAATCGATCTGTGCGCACGGGCTATGAAGTAATACGTGTGCCTTTGCACCAGACTGGGCGAGCGACTGGTGAATACGAGGATTTTCTTACCGGCTTCGTAGTGGACAATGGGCACGTGTGGGGCAGGCCCGTCGGCGTAACTGTGGCGCACGATGGGTCGCTGCTGGTGACGGATGACGGTTCAAACTCCATCTGGCGCGTCAGCTACACCGGCACGGGCGGCGGCAATCAGAAATCCGACTGAGGAATGCGGTACGCACTTGGTCGCGAATCTCTCGATTGATTCTTCCTTGGCAATCGTGTCATAACATTTCCGGCGGATGCCTGAATCCTCGGAGGAATGTACATCCATGAAGAAGATTGTGTTCGCAATTTTGCTCGCGGTGTTTGCCACGGTCGCGGTATCCAGCGCGGATACGCTGCGCTTACGCTCTGGCGCCACCGTTGAGGGCACTTTTCTTGGGGCTGATACGCGGCAGATCAAATTCCTCGGCCCCGACGGCCAGCCCAAAACTTATTCTTTGACCGAGGTCGAGAGCATCACGTTTGCAGAGATGAGCGGGCCGTCGGCTGCTGCCAATAGGCCGCCAGCACCTGCAGCAGCGCCAGCTGCCGCGCCGACGAAAGTGAATGTTCCTGCAGCAACGCTGATCTTCGTTCGCATGCTGACCAGCATTGACACGAGCAAGACGCAAACCGGCCAACTGTTCACTGCCACGCTTGATAGCAATCTGGCCGCCAACGGAGTCGCGATTGCGCGAAAAGGGACCAAGGTGAATGGCAAAGTAATCAAATCCGAAAATGCGCGGCGCCTGACCGGCAAGTCTGAATTGCAACTCGAACTCACGAGCATCATCATCAACGGCACGGCTCATCCCATTATGACCAGCGGATTTCAGTCCAAGGGCGGCAGCGAAGGGAAAGAGACTCTTAAGAAGACCGCCGGGGGCGCAGGGCTGGGAGCAGCCATCGGAGCGATCGCGGGTGACGCCGGAAAGGGAGCGGCGATTGGCGCAGTGTCCGGCGTGGGTGTCTCCATGATCAAAAAAGGCGAACCGATCCGCATTCCCAGCGAATCGCTCCTGGAGTTTACGTTGAAGCAGCCCACTACGTTGCCGATCAGCAAGACGTAAGCTGCCGCGCCACGGGAGAGTCAGGCTTTGGCACGCGACTGCATAGCCATGGCTACCAGTGCGCCAATCAGAATGGCCGGAAACAACTGCCCGACCATGGACTCGGCGATGGTGAGAGAGCGGGCCATCGGTGATGCCGGAGTGAGTTCGCCGCCGACGGTGGTTAGTGTGCAAAAACTGAAGTATGTCAACTTCGAGATGAGTTGATCAAAATCCATTGGTGGGGTGACGAAATGAAAGGAGCCGGGGTGGAATTGTTCGAGCACCTGATAGGCGGAAGCCCAGGCCATGCCGAGAAGCAGGTACGCGCTGACTCCGCCCTGAATGCGGCTCCACGTCACCGGGCCTCCGCGGAACATCACCATTAGGACTACGCGAACATAGAGAAGCAAGGTAATGGTAGAGAGAACGCTGCCGATCTGGTGCGTGAGCGGCGTCGGATACAAACGCGCAAGACCCAGGAAGACAGCGGTAACGAGCACGAAGGCTATGACTAGAATTGTGATGACGCGGCGCTGTTCGACGGTGAGGGCGCCGAAAATCATCAACGAAACCATGAGCAGATCAAAGAACAGCCGGCCCGGAAGACCAGCTTGGCGCAGCGGGGTAATCACAAATACCAACACGACCAGCGATAAGGTGATGAGCGTTAATCCGATATCGCCCGACCAGAACTCGCTCATGTGCAAATGAAGGGGGATTTCGCGAAACTGTGCAGGAATTTTGGGCATGAATGGTGCCTCCACGAATGAAATCCTTGAATCATTACAAAGTTTAGCCAGTAGCACTAGAGGCGAACTGAAATTTGATGAAGGGTATGGCCGACTGGGAGGCCGAAGGGAGCTTCCATACTCCTGACTTGACAATGAGATACTCTTGCTGCAAGGTCAGGGCAATTCGATCTCGCACTCGGTCTTTCCCGTGAGGGACTCATCATGATCTTCCGCCGCCCATTCATGCCCTTTGCTCTGTGCTTGTGCTGGTTGTTTTCCGCCGGGTACCAATCAGTGGTATTCGCCGACGATCCAAAGTCAAAGGAGGCGACAGCACCGAAAATTGATTGGATTGACGGACCGGTTACAGCTAGATTGGGAGACATCGCGCAGGTCAAGATTCCGGAAGGTTACCGCTTCTGCAATCCGAATGGCGTGCACCTTCGCATTCCTTGGAGGCAAGGTTTGGATCGCCCACGAGTGCTATTAGCCGAAGTCAGCCGAGCTATGCTCGCAACCGAGATTGCTCTCTTGTCTCCCGAATTTGATGTCGTAGGGACAGCGGCTGATGGTGCAGCACTGGTTTCCGAAGCTTGTAGAGTATATCCTGACGTCATTGTGACTATTTTCGATATGCCGATTTTGAGTGGAATTGACGCGATGCGCAAACTCCAAACATCTGATTGCACGGCAAGATTTATTTTCTTTACGTTGCATCTAGAAAGAGAGTTTCTCGAGTGCCGCTTTTGACATGTATATCGCATTGCGATATATTTAGCAAGGCTCCAGTCTATGAGCTGCCCAGCGAGATCGATTTACGGGAATGCAACGGGGTTCTCGGCTGAGATATCGCAAACTGGGAATAGGGCCTACCTGTTGACGCATTCCCGCATCGATGGCTCTGCAAATGGAGTGCAATGCCGTCTTCCCGATATGTACCTCGGGCCGCAAGGAGGAATCCAATGACGCGACTTTCCCTTAAAGCGATGGCCATTGCCGCAGGTATTTTGTGGAGCGGAGGAATCCTGTTTGTTGGTGTCATCAATCTGATATTCCCGAGCTACGGCAATGATTTCATTCAGCTGACTAGTTCCGTGTATCCGTGGTTTCATGATACGCGGTCAATCGCCAATGTAATGATTAGAACGATTGACGGATCTATAGACGGGGCCGTTGCCGGATTGCTTTTGGCCTGGTTGTATAACGCTTTTGTGCGCGTCCAAAGTCACGCGTGAAATTTGTGGCTTGACGCCTAAACTTTTAGGTCAAGAGTCCGGCAAGAGGTCCATTTCATCTAGATGGGGAGCGATGTCTTCTCGCGACGCAGTTCTTTTCCGTGAGAGTGTTCTTGGTTTGTACGACTCTCTCGTACGGATCGTAGAACCCTACCGGCTGTTTGTGATTTCGTCCGCATGGATTTTCTTGGAGGGATCATGATTCCCCGACTCAACGATGCAGCGACGTGGAAACTAATCATACGAGCAGCGGTGCTGCTAATTATGCTTCTCGCCCTCCTTATGCCTCAGCGGGCAAGCACACAGGAGCAATCCGACCAGCTAGGACAAGAAGAAATGTCGATGTCCATGGATAAACCACAAGACAGCGCTCAACTGGCAAAGCTTCTGGCAGATAAGCGTGAAAGCGAGTTCAATCACAGGCTTGCGGGTGTCTTCGTAATCGTTGCCGGCGTCTTCATGCTGTTTCACGAAAACATAGGAAAACGATTGCCATCTGCCAAATACGTGTGGCCTGCTACGTTTCTTGTATCTGGTGTCTTTCTTCTGGTTTGGAGCGACACCGAACTCTGGCCTTTCGGCAATCGGCAATGGCTGGAGGCCCTGTCTAACAATCCTGAAGTGCGACAGCACAAGACATACGCTATTCTCCTGTTGGGACTTGGATTAGTCGAGTGGTTGCGCGCCAGCGGAACACTCAGAGCGACCTGGAGTCGCTGGATCTTCCCCGCTGTGGCTACCGCCGGCTCTATCCTGCTTCTATTTCACGAACACGGGGGAGGAATGCACGGGCCAAATCACATGGCGGTGATGGAACGGATCAAGAGTGAACATCTGAGTTTCGCCATCACCGGCTTTGCTATCGGGCTGACCAATGGACTATCAGGAACCAACGGCACTTGGCGAAGAGTGTTCTCCAGAATCTGGCCGGCCTTGATGGTTGTTCTGGGTGTCCTGCTTCTCTTCTATAGGGAATAAGGGAACGGACAATAGCCTCGCAATTAGATAATCGCAGGGAATCGGTTTCTCTCGCGGGGTGCATCAATAGAGTGTGGCCGCAATACGAGGGTCGAGTTGTGGAAACTTTGGAACTCACAGACTCAGGCGCCACTCGCTGCTCCGACGGAAGCACGGGTTGCACATCCGCACGAACATCGACCTCCATGGCCTTCCAACGAAACGGTCAAAGACCCTCAATTCCCAAATGGAGAGATTTTGCGTGTATTCCCTTTCCAAGCGCTTCGACAGCCTGAGCCTTTGGGCTAAGTACGCGGCCGACCATACCGGCTACTGCCTGGAGTTCGCAAACGACGGCCCTCTGTTTAGCGAGCGTGTCATGGAAGTCATCGATGGAGAATGCGCGCCGTTCGATGTAATTGACTCGGACAACCGAAGCGCGGAATTCTTAGTCGACAAGCGCCCGGAGTGGAGCAACGAGGAAGAAGTGCGACTGGTTCGAGGGCACGGCTCAGGGCCGATGCAAGCCTCAAGTAGTGAAGCCATCAAGGAGTCTTGGGGGCGCCGCACCTTATAAGCTTGTGGCGACCAGAGCCATCGATTTGATTGGACCGCGATGTTTCCAGTCTTTGTGCGGGGCCCAGCCTCTAGCTGCCCGTCAAGGGAGTGAATCCACAGCGGAGTTCCAGAAAGTTCTCGACCATCCCGAACCTGTAGTAAACGAGCCAATCGGTGCACTGGCGCACCTCGGCCTGGCCCGCGCCTATGCCACGCAAGGCGACACTGCCAAGGCCAAGGCGACCTATCAGGATTTTCTCACGCTTTGGAAGGACACCGACCCGGACATTCCCGTTTTAATCGCGGCGAAGGCGGAGTATGCGAAGCTTTAATAGTCCCGAGAGGAGTTAACTCGAGTTGTCAGTCGACGACTATCAGAGATGTGAAGGCTAGAACGGCGTGCCCGTAACCGGTAGTTCCCGCGTGACTCAATCTACTGCTTGCGAGTATCTTACGGGACGATGGTCCGGAAAAATCGAGACTCCGCAGTAAATTTGCAAAAGGAGCGCCTTCCATGGAACCTCCCATTTCCCCTCTGCTGTTTGCTCTGCTTCTTCTCCTCAGCATGCTGGTTTTGCTGGAAGTCGGCCACCGTTTTGGTGTCAGGCAGCGCTCAAAAGAGTCGGGCAAGCGAGGCGGTCTCGGCACGGTCGAGGCCGCGATTTTCGCCCTGTTCGGCTTAATGATAGCGTTCGCCTTCTCGGGAGCGGCATCGCGGTTTAACGAGAAACGGATGTTGATCGCCGAGGAAGTCAATAGCATCGGAACTGCCTATTTGCGGCTGCGCCTGCTGCCTCACCAGGCACAGCCGGCACTTCAGGAATCGTTTCGCCGCTATGTAGAGTCGCGGCTGGAGACTTATCGCAAGCTTCCGAATATGGTGGCAGCCGAAATGGAGATGGCCAAATCCAAGAATATCCAGGAAGAGGTCTGGGCCGAGGCGGTAGCGGCAACGCAGCGCCCCGATTCTCATCCTTCCTCTAGCCTGTTGCTGCTTCCCGCGCTAAACAACATGATTGACATCACTACTATCCGCACGATGGCTCTACAAATCCACCCTCCGAGAATCATTTATGTTCTGTTGTTCGGCTTGGGGCTCATCTGTTCGCTTCTGGCAGGTTATCGAATGGCGAGCGGCCAACACCGGAGTTGGCTTCACATCCTCTGCTTCACAGTCCTCACGGTTATCATCGTCTACGTCATGCTGGACATGGAGTACCCACGCTCGGGTTTGATCCGCCTCGAATCCGGTGACCAACTGTTGGTCAATCTCCGCGAGAGTATGAAGTGACAGAATTTCCACCAGTCCCGTGATTAAGATGAAGTGAGAGCTGCGGCAAACTGAAACACAGCAACTATATTAGCTTGCCTTGATGGGTTTGTTCTCGTGGCTGCTGACAACCCCGCAGTCTTGGAGCGTTTTTACCGTGTGGTTCAAGACGGCGTTTTCAATGCGTTCGTCAATGTATTTTTTCAGTGCATCGAATTCAGCTTTGAGTTCTGCGTACGCTGCGTCTGCTTTTCGTTGGACACGAGGCTCCGCATTTTATACGGCCTTGCTTGCGTTCGCTACCACAGCGGTGATATCGCCTGCGGGTCCGCGTGGACCTGCTCCGCGCTTTCCAAGCGCTTCCATTCTGTCTTCAATCGTTTTCGACATACTGTTTCTCCTGTGCGCCGGTTAAACCGGCGAGGTGTAGTGAATGCAAAAGTCATACGAACGTGAAGTAGCGACCCACGTCGGCCCCGAGTCATGCGGAGCTGCTTGCAAAGGCAGCGTCGAAGCGTTGACAGGGGAACGTGCGGGCCGGGTATTCAGCCGCGTAAGAAAATTCCTCCGGGACGCCGACGCTGTAGGAGAAAGCGGAAGGCCCCATCGGGTGCACCGATATCGCGAGGTGTGCCAGAGTCCCGCGCGGTCAGAGACCCCGTGCACGCACGCAAGCACCTCGCATGGGAACCGGGAGATCCCAAGTTCACCCAAGGCCGCAGTTGCTTTGGGACGTGTCGGGAAGTCTAAGGACGTACGCCGATGACGAACGGACCTGGGAGGTCGGACAGATCCACTGTACCTGGGAAGTCCCTGAACGATGCCGGACAACCGGCGGCGGAGGGGATGGAGGGAAGGGGTCTGGCCAAAGGGAACCTGCCACAGCAAAACGCGTCCCGGACACCGAGCCGGACGGACGCGCCGAGTGCGCTGGAGCGGGTACGTCAAGCAGCAGGAAAGGATAAGACGTTGCGGTTCACGGCGCTTCTGCACCACATCTACAACCTGGAAACGCTGCGCATGGCCTACTTCTCGTTGAAGAAGGAAGCGGCGCCGGGCGTGGACGGAGAGACGTGGCGGCACTACGGTGAGGAGCTGGAGGGGAATCTCCAGGACCTTGCCGAAAGGCTGAAGCGAGGAGCGTACCGAGCGAAGCCGGTGCGTAGGGTGTATATCGCCAAGACCGACGGGTGCAGCTAGCAAAACTCTGTGACTAGCAGGGGCGGATCCTGCTCCGGTAATTGGTCGACTCAACCGGATAACTGGCTCGACTTGGGAGGAGGAAACGAATTCCAAGCAAGCTCGAGCGACAAAGCTCTCGCCGCGCATAATCGCGTGGGAGCGATCAGGAGGGCAAGTGAACGAGAGGGTCGTAATCGAAGAGAATGCCTGCAACGCCGAAAGTTGGCGCCCGCGTGAAGTCGCTTGCGGGGGAACTTGGAAAGCGCCGAGCCATCCGTCGGTGGCGAAGGCCGATGTCGCTTGGGAAGAGAACGACCATATACACCGAGCGAGCACCCGGCGTACTGGGCACGACACTTTCGGACGAAGCCACACAGTCAAAGCTAGGACGGTCCGGTGGACCAGCCGTGGATGGCATAAGCGGCGAAGACCAGCGCCTACGAGACCAAGGTCGAAGGGGCATGGAGGCCACAGGATCCGCGCATGGGCCTGTAGTAGCAATGATGGAGGGTAATGCCTCCGGAGCAAAGGGGCCCTGGGTAGTGGCGGGCGTGCAACGCACACCAGTCGGCACACTGTGGCCGACGTATGTCGGTGTAAACGAGCGCGTCGAGCCTTGGAGCAAACCAGGTGGTCGCCAAAGGATGCGGGCCATCGCTTAACGTGGCGGATCATCGTGGAAAGGCCCAAGGGGAAAGCTGCTATCCCCAACCGGATCGGGGAAATCCCGCCATCCGGGATGAAATGGGGGGACGTAGGAAACTGATCGAGGCGCGGAATGAGGCACCGGTGCAATCCGATAAGGAGCCGGTAACGGCAACTCCCCGCTGCCCACCGACACAGCGCCTGCGTTCTATCCCGACGCGGCAAAGACCGCTCGGAGTGCCGGTGCTGGAGGACAAGATCGTCCAGCGGGCCACGGTCGAGGTGTTGAACGCCATTTACGAAACGGATTTTCTCGGCTTCTCGTACGGGTTCCGCCCAGGGCGCAGCCAGCATCAAGCGCTGGATGCACTGTACACGGGACTGCTGACAAGAAAAGTGAACTGGGTGCTCGATCTTGACATTAAAAGTTTTTTCGATGGGCTTTCCCACGAATGGCTTATCAAGTTCGTCGAGCATCGGGTGGCCGATCGGCGCGTCGTGCGGCTCATCCAGAAATGGCTGAATGCCGGCGTGCTGGAGGATGGGAAACGGATACGGGTGGAAGAAGGGACGCCCCAGGGCGGAAGTGCTTCGCCGCTTTTGGCAAACGTCTACCTTCATTACGTATTCGATCTGTGGGTCCAAGCGTGGCGTCAGAAGCGCGCGCACGGCGATGTGATCGTGGTGCGATTTGCGGACGACATCGTGGTTGGATTTAACAGCAGAGCGGATGCCGATCAGTTTCGGGCGGAACTCACGGAACGAATGAAGAAGTTCAACCTGGAACTGCATCCCGAAAAGACACGGCTTCTGGAGTTCGGTCCGTTTGCGATCGACCAACGGGAGTGGCGTGGAGAAGGGAAACCGGAAACGTTCAACTTCCTGGGCTTTACGCACATCTGCGTGAAGAAGAGGAGCAATGGACGGTTCACGGTGTTGCGGCAAACGATTCGCAAAAGATTGCAGACGAAGCTGAACGCGGTGAAAGCCGAACTTCAGCGTCGTATGCACGAACCCATCCCCGAACATGGGCAAGTGGTTGCAAGCGGTGGTGCGTGGACACCTCCGGTATTACGGAGTGCCCATGAACAACCCGGCGCTGGCACTTTTTCGATTCCAAGTGGGACGGCTCTGGCATCGCTCGCTGTCGCGGCGTAGCCAGAACGGACGCGTCCTCTGGGATCGCATGCGGCGCCTCATCCACCGTTGGCTGCCTGTGCCTTTCGTCTGTCATCCCTATCCTCTGCGCCGCATGGGCGTCGTTACCTGAGGCAAGAGCCGGATGCGGGAAATCCGCCTGTCCGGATCCGTGGAGGGGGTTGTGAGCGATCATGATTCCTACTCCGACTAACTGCCGCGCCTGCTATGCAGGGTGGCGATTGGCCGCGACCTTCGAAGTCTCACCGCGAATATCAAATGAGGCCTACCGAAGCAGGCCCCCATTTGCCAAGGACGGCGTCAACTCAATTCTGTTTGTAGCGAATCCTTATGCGTACTGCGAAGTTAGCCTTTGACTTCGACCCCCCTGTCCGGTCGCTTTACCCGATGCAGGCAGGTAAGTGTCCCTCGTGCGCGTTTGTCCAGGAACATGACGCGGCATAAACCGAAAAATCCCATTGTAGAATTGCCGGCCAGGACACCGAAGCGGAGGGCTACTTAGCATTTCACAGATGTCTATTCAAGACCCACGCGGCGGAGCAGGCTTTGGAAGTGTGGGTCGTTGCGAATGGGATCAAAGGCCGGTTCGACAGCGATCTCCGTCATGGACAGTGAGCGTTGCTCGAAAGCTGTTTCGAGAGAGTCCAATGCTTTCGCCTTTTCACCAAGCTGGGCGTAGAGAATCGCGGTGCCAAAAGCAGAGTTGTAATCTTCGGGTGGATTGTCGGGGAGGTGCGTGAAATCGAGAACTTGCTTCCAGTAGCCATGGGGGCCGCCGGTGGTCCAAGCGCGGCGCAGGGCGGCTTCCTTTTGCAGGACGGACTTTTCGTCCTCACCGGCGAGCAAGCGGGCTTTGGTGTCTTCGTCGATGGCCTCCTCAAATTTCCCCAAAAAGGCAAGAAGTTGCGCCAGGCGTTCGTGACCGATGGCGAATCCCGGAAACATTTCGGCGGATTTGCGGAATTGCGCCAGTGCTTTGTCGTATTGGCGAGCCCAAATGTAGGTGCGGCCGAGGAACGATTGCATCGGGGCGGAGAAGGGATCAATGGCAATAGCTTTTTGCATCTCGGTGATGGCTTCCGCTTGGCGGCCGAGCGGAGAGAGGTAGCTATTGGAATAGAAGAGGTGGGCGTAGGCATCGTTGGGATTTAGATCGAGAGCGCGCAGATATTCACGTTCGGCGGCGGGCCAGTCAAAATCGAAGTGAGCCAAAATGAAGCCGAGCGTAGAATGCCCGGCGGCGAGAGAAGGGTCCAGAGTGACGGCGCGAAGAGCGGCTTCCCTGGCCATGGGCGTGGATTCCATGGGGGTCATCGCGCCAACGACAGGAGCCAGGCTGTAGATGCGGGCGAGGGCAGCATGGGCGGGAGCGTAGTTGGGATCAAGTATGGTGGCGTGTTGGAACTCTGAGATAGCGCGCGTGAAGGAAGGTTTAGTGCGGAGTTCCGAATCATGGAGACCATGAAGGTAGGCTTCGTAGGCTGCGGCGTTGAGGGAAGGGGCATCGGCGAGACGGGCGCGGGCGGAAGGGGGAAGGGTTAATTCGATCTTGGTGGAAATGGCGAGGGCGAGGTCGCTTTGGAGCTTCAGGACATCGCTGAGGTCGCGATCGAAATCTGCGGCCCAAAGGTGAGTTTGATCGCTGGCCTGAATGAGTTGGGCAGTGACGCGGACGCGCTGGCCGGAGCGCCGTACGCTGCCTTCGAGCAGATAATCCACACCAAGTTCACGAGCGATCTGGGCGGCTCCCTTTTTGGCGTCTTTGTATTGCATGGAAGAGGTCCGGGCAATCACGCCAAGGTGTTGAGGATCGAGTGTCCCGAGTTGGGTAATCATCTCTTCAGTCATGCCATCGGCAAAGAAATCCTCGTGGGGATCAGCGCTCAGGTTCACAAACGGGAGAACGACGAGGATCTCTTTTTCCGACCGAGTTTTGGGAGGCTTCATCAGACGCGAACGAAGAATGAGTCCGGTGGTCACGAGTGCGATGAGAACGACAGCAATGAGGATGGTCCAGCCGACCTTAAGCGTTAAAATCCTTGAGATTGGCGAGCTTTTTGGAACGGCTGAAGCCGTGCCCCGATCGGAACTGTCGATGATGGGAATTGTAGCCTCGGGCTGTCTGCTCACTGCGGCGGTGAAGCGATAGCCTTTTCCGGGAATGGTGCGGAGAAAGCGAGGATCCTCCGGGTCTTCCTTGAGGGCCTGGCGGGCCTTTCGGACAGCAGTGTTGATGCTGTTGTCAGCGTCGACAAAGACGTCTTTGCCCCAGATGGCCAGGAGGATTTCCTCGCGGGTGACGAGACGCTCTCGGTTTTCGGCAAGCAGGAAAAGAAGCTGCAAGGGAATGCGTTCGAGTTTGACGAGATGACCGGCCCGGCGGAGTTCGAAGGAGCGTCGGTCGAGTTCGAAGTCTTCAAATCGTATGGTTTCGTGGGGCATGGTCCATACGCAGGGGGGACACTTAATTCTAAGTGTTTGCCCGGCGAAGACAAAGGGAAGATTTGCGTGGGGATTCTCTGAGGAAGGTCAAGAGGGGCGGCCGAAGGAATCGGTTTAACTATAAGAAAAGGAGTGATTTCGGCCTTCAGGGAATCTTCATGAGAGCTTCAGGCCGGCTCCATTGCCGAGGAGCGGCATTGCATTGAATATGTCGGCTCCCGCGGTTCGACCGACGGGGAATTGAAGAGGAGGCTGGCCATGAAGAATCTTGTTTGGAAGGTGATGGTTACAGGCGTATTTCTGCTGGGATTTCTGAGTGTTGGCACGAGAGCGCAGGGCAATGACAATGATGGATGCAGCAATGCGACGCTCAGGGGGGACTATGCATTTACGGTGTCGGGGACAATCTGGGTGACAGATCCCGAGGGCGTCCTCGAGGAAGTGCAACGCAGTGGTATCGCCATGACTCATTTTGATGGAAGGGGCGGTCTGTCGCAGGTTGATTTCGTGATCGCGGGTCACAACAATTTGCCCACGCCTCCGGCTCCTCCTACTGACTCTGTGACAGGATTTCATATCATGGAGACGGGGACTTACAAGGTGTACTCCGATTGCACGGGGACGTTCACGATTAACAGCCCCGGCACCGTCATTACAGTGAAATTTGTGCTTAGCGATCAAGGGAGGGGGATTCATACGATCGTGACATCGCTTACCTTGCCGACAGGGCCGGTGACAGCGCTGATCCACTCCGAGGGCCATAAGTTGGGGATATTTCAGGACTAGTTGAATTCGAATTTGAGTGCGGAGCGGTTGAACGCTGAGAACGGTGATAGGGCGCGAGCACAAGTGAAAGTGGAGTGATCGCGCCCCATTCTTTCGTTGGATTGTCTTCAACGATGTCAATACACAACGTTGGCCATAGTGATTTTCTACGGTTGACGTGCTGGGCCAATTTGCGGCGCATGCACCGGCTTCGCCATGCCGAAGAAGATCACCACGCCTTGGCCACCGCAGCGGGTCGAGAGCGCTTCGTTGGGAGTGCCGACACCGCTGTCGATGTCCTGCCAGTTATTGATTGCCCAGACGTCACCCGCCGGACCCACCGCGATGTCCGTCTGCATCTGCAGGCCGCCACCTACATAGCCTCCCGGTGGCGAAATCTGGTCACCCGTTTTCTTGCCCGGAGGACAAGTCTCAATGCGAACTCCGCACAGCTCCACGATCGGACTGCTTGGCATGGCGAAGTTGGAAATCCAGACATTGTCATTGCCGTCCACGGCTGCAGCCCACGGTCCTGGGAGACCGCCGCCTGTGAATGGCGAGCCCGGATATTGCGTGCCGTCCGGCCGCAGCACTACAACACTGCCGCCGTTCCTCCCACCTTTTTGCTCGGACATGGTCTTCGTCAGGTAATCCGAGGCCTTCTCTACACCGTCAAGTTTCAGCCGAACTCCCATGTCCACAAGGTGAGCCATGCCGAGCAAGCCGCTGCCGAAACGGTTGGCGACCCACACGTTGCCCTTGCTGTCGATGCCGAGTCCACTGCTGTCGAATCCACCGGTCTTGAAATTCTCTACCTTGCTGGGATCCGAAGCGGGAAAGCGAGTGAGGTGGTCAATTCCGCTATTTGAAACCCAGATTCGATCCTGGGAATCGATGCCGGGGTGGAAGGGTGCTTTGAATGACTTGCACGGCTCCACGCTGCGGCCTTCGCAGACGATTCGGCCTTTGGTCCAATCACTCTTTGGAAAATAGACGAGCTGCTCTTTCGAGATGCACAACGCCCAGACGTCTCCACTGGGCGTAGCGATGATGCCTTGCATCATCCCGAGTTTGCCACCGAACGTAATTCCCTCGGGCGGTGTACGCGGTTTGCCGTTTTTATCAAACACGGTGACAGACTGGCTGCCGTAGCTGGAGAACCAGACGTTGTCCTTCGCATCATGATGCAGCGGCTGACCCACATTTTGCTTCTGACAATCACCTTAGTCGCCGCATTGGCAATGTTTGGATTTAACGTAAAGGCAACGCTTGCAGGGCTAGGCATCGGAGGGCTGGCAATAGCGCTCGCCGCACAGAAAACACTCGAGAACGTCATAGGCGGGGTTTCGCTGTTGATGGATAAGGCCGTGCAGGTCGGTGACCTCGGCGATCAAATTGGCACAGTGGAAGACATCGGGCTGCGTTCATTGAGGCTACGAACTATAGATCAGAATCGGTATGTGCTGCATCGCGTGCAGTTCATGTTGGACGAACACCATGGGATCGAAACGGGAACCTCAAGAGTTCGCGTAGCCCATTTTGCCGGTGCCGCATTTGAACTGCACTTGTTCGCTTACAGCAAGACGGCCGACTGTGTAGAGTTCACTGCCATTCGCCAAGACGTCATTCTGAAGATAGCTGAAATTGTCGAAGCTGCCGGCACTCGGTTTGCGGGACCCACTCAGGTAACGTACCTATCCAGCGACGTAGGCGTCGATGCAGAAAAGGCTCTAAAGGAGGGCTGGACATGCCGATGAAGAAACACAAGCCTGAGCAAATCGTGACACTGCTGCGGCAGATTGAAGTAGAAATAGCGAACGGGAAAAACACACCACAAGCCTGCAAGGAAGCAGAAATCACCGTTCAGACGTACTACCGCTGGAGGAAAGAGTTCGGCGGCCTGAAGCTGGATCAAGCAAAACGGCTGAAAGAACTGGAGCGAGAGAACGGGAAGCTGAAGCGTTTAGTCGCGGAGCTGTCTCTTGAGAAGCAGATTCTGAAGGACGTGGCCTCGGGAAACTTCTGAGCCCTGAGCGGCGGCGTTGTGCAGTGGAGCATGCGCGCGAAAAGTACGAAGTAAGCGAGCGCCATGCCTGCCGGCTGCTGGGGCAGTGGCGAAGGACACAACGCTATGCCGCGATCCACAGGATTGACGAAGAGGCGCTGACGGAAGCGATCATCGCCTTGGCCAGTGAATACGGTCGCTATGGATACCGGCGAATTACGGCGCTGTTCCAACGTGATGGCTGGCAAGTGGGTAAAGACCGTGTGCAACGGATCTGGAGACGCGAGGGACTGAAAGTGCCGGCATAACAGCACCCGCGAGCGCGGTTGTGGCTAAACGATGGGTCGTGGCTGGGAGGGTGAGATTCGTGGTCTCTCCGCCGTAGATATGCGCAGCGGAGCCGAACGCAGAACGGGAATTCGCAATAAGCAACGAAATCCGCCCAACGCTTGACGGTTAGGTAAAGACCCGTTGAGTGCCTGATGGCTGGGTATCAGAGATCGCGAGCATCCAAACAAAACACTTGAATGATTGAACCCGCGTTGAACGGAGCAGGGTAGCGCACGTGGCTAATGCGCTGAAGGAATCACAGGCTTGACATGCAGCAGCTTCTGGTGGCGAGACGGGAAGCCGGTGAATCCGGGCGGCCCGACCAGCTTTTCGAGCCTCTTGGTCAGCGCTGGTCGCTCTTCGTCGGCAGTCGATGAACAGAAGCCGATGATGTCGAGTTTTCCTCTGTCGTTGAACAAGCCGAGCAACAGCGAGCCGACCTGCCGCTTCTTTTGCAAGTACCGGAATCCGCCAACAACGCAGTCTCCGGCCGCGATCATCGGAGCGGGCAAGATGTCTTCTGGGAGATACCCCCCGGAAATGGTTCACGGTCCGACCAGCCAGTTCGTAGGGTAAGTTTGCGTGACTATCGTAGGAAACATCATCAAGATCAACCAGACCGCTGACGATGTGGTCTTCTAGCCGCGCCTCCTCAATCCCTCCTTTGCCCAGTGTGAGCACTTCCATCTGGTTTGTTCGCAGATGGTGAACCCACAACTCTTCGCCTAAGGGTGGGTACTTCAGGCCCCATAAACCGACGCCCGGCCTGCGACAATTGTGCAACCAATAAAGAAATTATTGCTTTAAAGTAGTGACCAACCACGGTGCCAGCGCAGTCTCTTACGCTCCAGCCAGGAACTGGCCCGTCCATGGAGATCAAAAAATGCTTTTGTCGCCCGCCAGAAGTTCCAGTCTCGCTCGTCCATTTCTTTCACCGTTCGCGGTTCTGCCGGGCAAGGGTCCGTCCGCCATCCGGGCCCTCGTGTGTAGTTTCATTCTGGCGGCGATCGCAGGGATCGCGCCTTCTGCCCATGCGCAGAGAGTTGAATTGTCCGTCGATCCATCCAAGCCTGGCGCAAAGATCGACCGCAATATTTTCGGCCAGTTCGCCGAACACCTTGGGCACGGCATTTCTGAGGGCATCTGGGTCGGGCCGGAATCGACAATTCCAAATACGCGCGGGATTCGCAACGATGTAGTTACTGCGTTAAAGGCCATCCGAGTGCCAAACGTGCGCTGGCCAGGCGGCTGCTTCGCCGACGAGTACCACTGGCGCAACGGAATTAGCAGTCCGCGAACGGTAACGCTCAATCCCAATTGGGGAGGGGTGATCGAACCGAACTCCTTTGGAACCCATGAATTCATGGACTTCCTCGACCAGATTGGAGCGGAGGCCTACGTCTCAGTTAACGTTGGCTCCGGCACTCCACGGGAAGCGGCCGAATGGCTCGAATATCTCACCACCGCTCAGCCGACTACTCTGGCCAAAGAGCGCGCAGCTAACGGTCATGCCGGTCCTTACAAAATCGCCTTTCTCGGCATCGGCAACGAAAGCTGGGACTGCGGCGGCAACATGACACCGGACTACTATTTGAGCCAGCTCAAAATCTACAGCCGCTTTGTCCGCAACTTCAATCCGGCACAGCAAGACAAACAGCAGATGCTGAAGATCGCCGTAGGCCCAGGTGGCGCTGAACCCAGGTGGACCGAATGGACGGAAACGATCATGAAGGCCTACCAGCAACACACGTGGAGCTGGGACATTAATGGCCTTTCGATGCATTCGTACACTGTGGGGAAGTGGCCGCCTGCTTTTGCGTCCGAAAACTTTGGCGAGACCGAGTACAGCCAGTTCCTTAAACTCACGCTTGCGATGGACGATCTGATCAACAAGCACGCGGCCATCATGGACAAATACGACCCGGAAAAGAAGGTCGCCCTCGTCGTCGACGAGTGGGGCGCGTGGTACGCGCCGTTGCCGGGCAGCAATCCGGGTTTTCTGGTTCAGCAAAACAGCCTACGCGACGCGATCCTGGCCGCACTGAACCTGAACATTTTTGCCCGGCACGCCGACCGGGTGCGCATGGCCAATATCGCGCAGATGATTAACGTACTGCAAGCGATGATTCTGACGGACAAAGAAAAGATGGTGCTCACCCCGACCTACTTCGTCTTCAAAATGTATACGCCGTTTCAGGACTCCGCGTTTGTACCGGTGGCTTTCGACGCGGGCACCTATACGCACGGCGACATCACACTGCCGCGCGTGGATGCTATCGCCGCAAAGGACGCGAGTGGCAAGCTGTGGCTCGCGATCACCAATATTGATCCCGACCGCCCGATTGAGATTGAGGCAAATCTTGTCGGAATCGTGGCCAAGTCAGCGACGGGCGAAACACTTACCGCGCCCAAAGTTGATAGCATCAATACGTTCGACGCACCAATCACGGTCGTGCCGAAGCTTGTTTCTGCCAACATTCAAGGCGGCAAATTAACTCTGAAATTGGAGCCGAAGTCGGTGACTGTCATCTCGATTGAGCAGTAACACTGAGCGCGATCTGTAATTCCAGCTTGTGGCACGCCCACTTGGACAACGAGTTCGCAAGAGGAGGCATTTCACCGTGCATTCTAAAGCTACAAATTTAATTGGAACAAAGCTGTTTTTCCTGCTGGCAGCTCCCTTGTTCTCAACTCTAGCCTTGGCTCAAATTCAGACCGTTCATGTGAACATCGACAGCTCAAAAACTGGCGCTCCGATTTCGAAAAACATCTACGGCCAGTTTCTTGAACACATCGGAGGAATCGTCAATAACGGCATATGGGCCGAGATGTTGGACGACCGAAAGTTCTACTATCCGATCACCTCGCACCCGCCTGCCGAACCGGCCTCCCCTTCCGGGTTCCATCGCCCCGCCCTGCGCCACTGGACGCCAATCGGCCCCGACGAATTCGTGACGATGGATTCCGATCATCCTTATGTAGGCGAGCACACGCCGGCGGTGAAACTGAGTGGAAGCGAAGCGCATGGAATCCAGCAGGTAGGGCTGGCGGTGCGCAAAGGGGAATCCTACACAGGCCGCATTATTCTGGCCGGCACTCCTGGCGCGAGTGTGAAGGTAGTGCTGGCGTGGGGAGACGCAGCGAGTGAACGCCAAACAGTTGCCATCAACAAACTCCGCACTGATTACATCAAGTTTCCACTAAGTTTCCGCGCTGAGGGCGACAGCGATAGTGCCCACCTGGAGATTGTCGGGACTGGCGCGGGTGAGTTTCGCGTTGGAGCCGTCTCGTTAATGCCCGCGGAAAATGTAAACGGCTTTCGCCGGGAAGTGATCGATGAGTTGAAGCAGTTGCACTCCGGCGTCTATCGCTGGCCCGGCGGCAACTTCGTTTCCGGGCATGAGTGGCGCGACGCAATCGGCGATCCTGACAAGCGACCGCCAATCATGGATCCAGTGTGGCACGCCGTTCAGCCGAATGATGTGGGCACCGAAGAGTTCATGACGCTTTGCCGGTTGCTGCAGGTGGAAGCTTACATAACTGTCAACGCAGGCTTCGGTGATTCCTGGTCTGCCGCGCAACTGGTGGAATACGTCAACGGCGCGGCAAGCACACCGATGGGAAGCCTGCGTTCCGCGAATGGCCATCCGCAGCCTTATAAAGTCAGGTTCTGGGGCATAGGCAACGAACCTTGGGGCGAATGGCAACTGGGGTTCATGCCAGTTGCGCAATTTGAACTGAAATACGATTTGTTCGCCAAAGCCATGCGCAAAGCCGACCCAACGATCAAGCTGATCGCCCCTGGCTCAATGCCCGACGCCATGACCGGTTCCAAGCAGGCAAAACGGCTCAACGGACAGGTCGTGCCGGATTATCTGTCGCCCGGCGATTGGAGCGGTAACCTGCTCGCTCACTGCCTGGACAACATTGATATGCTCAGCGAACACTTCTATTCCACAAGCGGTAAGCGAACTGATCTTCAGACTGGCGAGAAAGTGAGCACCGGGACGCAGACACTGATCGAATGGGAGCGCGCTCCTGCGACGCAGGTCCGTGTCAAGTTCGAGCACTATCAGGAGTACTTGAAGCGCATTCCTGGCCTGAAAGAAAAGCCCGTCCCCATCAGTCTGGACGAGTGGGCCTACATCGGCGCGCCGCCGAACTCGTACAAAGTGGTTCCCGCTTACGCTTGGGCGTTTCATGAAATGTTTCGTCACTCCGAACTTTATCAGTTGGGAGCATTCACGTTCGCCACGGCGATGATCAGCGAAGACCGAACCAATGCGGTTTTGAGCCCAACAGGACTGCTATTCAAGTTGTATCGTGACCATTTCGGCGTAATTCCGGTGCAGGTATCAGGAGATTCGCCCCAGCCCAAGCCTCTGTATCCCGCCGGCGGTGATCAACCCTCCGTCAATCCGGGCAGCGACACCTATCCCCTGGATGTGAGCGCTGCTCTGAGTGAAGATCGTAAGTCGCTCACGTTCGCTGTGCTCAATCCTTCGGATTCTGCGCAACCGTTGAAGCTTTCAATCAGTGGAGCACGGCTCTCGGGTCTGGGCCATCTTTGGCGCATGGCCCCGGAGAGCGTTGACGCAACTCTCACGGTCGGTCAGAAGCCGGGAGTTGAAGTGCAGGAGAAAGAAATCACGTCTGTGCCGGATACGATGACGGTGCCGCCGTTCAGCGTCAATATCTATTCGTTTCCGCTAATATAATTTGTTGTCTTGAATCGACACGGGGGCTGTCCTAATCCAGCTCGACCAAAATTTTCCTGAATCGGGATGGGTTTTCACTCCAGGATCGCAAAGCCTCTCCCGCCTCCTCCAAACGCACAACTGCGCTTACGGCCTGATCGACGGGAAATCTCTGCGCTTCGAGCATCCGAATTACGGCCTGAAAATCTTCCGGCACCGCGTTTCGCGATCCGAGAATATCCAGTTCCTTCTGTACGAACAACCGGGTCTCGTAGCTGACCTGCTCTTTTGCGTATCCGATGTACACGACCCTGCCTGTGAATGCGACTTCTTCGACGGCGCCTCGAAATGTGGCCGCTGTCCCTATCGCTTCAATCACTACGTCGGGCCCACGGCCCTCGGTCATTTCTTGCAACTGGTCGTGCAGTGATTGGCGCCGCGTGTTGATGGTGTGAATGCCGCCTGCGGCTCGTGCCAGTTCCAGCTTCTCGTCATCTACATCAACGCAGATCGTCGTCGCACCCCGGGAGCTGGAAGCAGCGATGGCGCCCAGTCCTACTCCTCCGCACCCCAGGACGGCCACGATTTCGCCTGCCCCAACGCGTCCGCGCGCAACGGCATGAAATCCAACCGTCAACGGCTCAACCAAGCACAATTCTTTCCTGGTGAGCTGGGCGGGATACAACTTTTCCCGCGGCACCGCGATGAATTCAGTCAGCGCACCATCTCTTTGCACGCCGAGCGTCTGGTTGAATTGGCAAGCATTCGCACGTCCTCGGCGGCACGACGCGCATTGGCCACAGCTTGTGTACGGAGAGACAGCCACATCCGTTCCAACCGCCAGTCCGCTGTCGATGCCGGCCTGTACGACAGTCGCACAGACTTCATGTCCTAGAATTCGCGGAAACGAAATCAGTGGGTTGAGTCCGCGGAAGGAGTTCAAGTCGCTTCCGCAAAAGCCCACCATGCGAACCTTCAAGAGAATCTGCCGATCCGCAACGACCGGCTCGGGAACCTCTTGGATCGCGATTTGTCCGGGCTTCTCTAGTACGAGTGCTTTCATTCGGAATCGCTACGCTCAGTTTCGGTCCCAGTTCTCACGGGACCGGGATTGAGATTTCCTTTCCGGTGTATTCAACTGGGCTATCGGGTTGGGCTACACCGGCGCCCGAACCGTGTCCGGCCGACACCCATACGATATTGAACTGCATTCGAACGGGCATCTCTGGATAACTCCCTTTGCGTTCGCCTAAGATCAGCTTTCGCGTTGATTCTGACCAGCGCAATGGAATGACGGCGTGCGCACCCTTCTCATAATCGTAACTGTCGCCCGCATCCTGATAGAAATCGAAGCTTCCGTCCGCTCCACGATATATGCGGAGTTCGATCGGACCGGCCGGCTTCTCATCGGCATACTCTATCTCCGGCCCGAGGGGCAGAATCGAACCGGCACGCACGTAAACGGGAATACGCTCAAGCGGGGCGCTTGCATCGATCTGGCGGCCGCCTTGCTGTACCGCTCCGGTCCAAAAATCATACCAGGTTGACTCGGGCAGATAGAGAGTTCGCCGAACTGCGTTTGCTTCAAGCACTGGACCCAGAAGAAGGGCCGGACCAAACATGAACTCGTCCCCAAGATCACGGGTTTTAGCATCGCTCCGCCAGTCCATCACTAGCGGCCGTTGTATCGTGTAATCGTCGTTCGTGACACGCCATGCCAGTGAGTAAATGTAGGGCATCAGGCGGTAGCGAAGCTTGTCATAGTCGATCAGGATCGGTTCGACTTTGTCGAAAGACCAAATCTCGTTCTGCGGTCTGTGACCGTGTGTACGGAAGATCGGGCAGAAAACCCCGTACTCAAACCATCGCGCGTAAAGTTCCTGATATGCCGGGTCAGGAACCGGATTGTCATGAGGCGGCCAGTAACCGCCAATGTCCGTTGTCCAGTATGGATATCCCGAAAGTGCGAAATTCAGTCCCGCTGCAACTTGATGCCGCAGCCCCCAATAGGAGCCATACACATCGCCGGACCAAACCGTTGCTCCAGCTCGCTGCTGCCCGAGGAACGCTGATCGCGTCAGCAGAAACACTCGTTTGCGGTCGGTCGTAGCCTTCCAGTGTTCCTGAACGCCAAGTGTGTGCATCAGCGGAAATACGTTCGTGTACTCGGCGCCGTTGCCAATCCAAATCTGCTTGTTCTGCAGAATCGCGTCGCCCATATGCGGCCAGTATTCTTCGGGCTCTGCGCTGTCTAGCCAAAACGCTTCCCAACCTTCAGAGAAGAGCTTGCCCGCCAGGTTGTTCCAAAAGAACTCACGCCCTTTCGGGTTCGTGGCGTCGTAGACGTGAGCGTTCGGAACGTCCAGATGTTGCTGCGTCATCAGCCGGAAGTTCTCGGATTTTGAATCGAACAGCCCCCAAACCGAAAGCATTGCGTGAACGTGTTCCTCGTGGAGCCGGTTGAGTTCGCCAGGCACATCCGGAAAATTGGAGTTGAAGATCGGATCGCCTTCTGCCTTCCACCAGAACCAGTCCTGCACGATGGTGTCCAGCGGTATCCGCTCTTCGCGGTAACGGTGTGCAATTCCTAGAACTTCGTCCTGCGACACGTAGCGGTCCTTGGATTGAAAGAACCCATATGCCCATTTCGGAAGCAGCGGGGTATGTCCTGTGAGATTGCGGTATTCGTGGATGAGTTGGTCCATTTCCGGACCGTATAGGAAGTAATAATCGACGGAATGACCCGCCAACGAGCTCAAGTTCAATTCGAGCGGAAAGCGGTTGTCGACATACGTCAGCGAAGCTGTGTTCCACATTAACCCATAGCCCTTTGTCGACAGCAGCAGCGGAATCGCGACGTCCGTATTGTTCTGTGCAAGCTCAACGGTCGCACCCCGATAGTTGAACATCCCACTCTGATGCTGCCCCAATCCATAGAAGCCCTCGGTTGCATCGGGCGCAAATCGGTCTTCCACATGAAACGTCGTTTCACTGTTCAACTCAGCCGGTTCATAGGTACGAGGCACGGAATCTCGCTCGCGCAGAAGGATCTCGCCCCCGTTAGTGCTGAATTGCACGTTGCCTCTTTTGAGAGAGAACTCGATTTTCAACGTGTCGGTGGTAATCACGGCGGCATCGGGTGTCTGTGCCAGGTGGAATTTGGCACCGGGACACGCCTCCTTAGGGTCGAGCATCCAGGGCTGGCTCCGGGCCACTGAGCTATGTGATTCCGGGGCCGCTACGAAATGGATGACGGAAGTGCCACAAACAGAAATGTGAACGCTTTCTGTGCCGATCGTTGCCGTCATGCCGTCTGGCGCAGCTTCGTATTGCACCGCAGGCAACGGCGGCACATCCCAAAGTTGCGCTTCAGTTGGCGCGGCATTGAAAAGGAAAGAGCAAAGTCCGGTAAAGAAAATCGCCAGGATGTTCCACTCGCGATAGGGAAGTATTCTCATTGTCACCTTTGAAAAAAATGAAACTTGCAACTCGCCGCTTCCGGAATTTGCTCCACTCACCAGGTCAAGTCCAGAAGAGATACCCCCTGCGTTGGTTGAGTGAACGTAATCTCAACTGTGTTGCTGTCTGGAACAATCCAACGCGGAGACTCGCGCACCTGCAACTGTCCCGCTGCCTTGAGGCGCTCATACTCGCCCGCGGTAGGATTTTGAGGCGACCCCATTGTCTGCCAAGCGGTATAAGCATTGCTGTGATCACGATCCACGCCCCAATGTTCTAGCAACACTCGTGATACATCTTGAGGCAGCCCTTCGATTCTCAGACGAATCTCCGCAGGAGCGGGCTGGTTGGAATCGTCATCATAGCTCCAAACCAGCACATTCACTCTGTGGCTGTCGCGAGTGGCTATCGCGTTCACGTCTGGTTGGGCTTTTACGCTCGACTCGAGAACATCTCCAACCGAAAGCCCTCCGGTGCTTTCGGTGGCCACACGTTCCCCTTTCATAAGCCCGAACATCCGAAACGCGTTCAGCACCGGCAAGTCGATATCGTTTGTTGTGAAAGCACGAAGCCCTCCAAATATCGGCTGGCCGGGAAAAGTGAAAGCCCACGCAATAGTGCCTTCCAGGTTGATGTGGTGACGCTGGGCAAGTGCCAGGGTTCCGTGCAAGAGCTCCGCCTCATAACTGGCATATTGCGAAGTCAGTCGATACTCGTTTTGAGGGTGCGACGTCGCGTCACACGCGGCACAACTCTCGGGATCGGATTCGCTGAGCACCACAGGCAACTGGCGGAATGTGGGAAACGTCTCGATGATAGCGAACCCTTGGTCGATGTCGCGCAGGTTAGTTCCTACATTCAGTTCCACATGACCGTCCACGAACTTTGCAGTTCCCTTCGCGTGAAACGAGATGAAGTCCAGTGGAGCGCCCTTCATCCCCGTCGCAAAGTTCTGGCCTCTCGCACAATGCTCCAGGAATGCGCGCAGGAAGTCGGCGGCGCGCTGGCTCGCGGGGCCGGTGGTGGCAGGTCCGCCAATGCGTGCATTCGGCAGGGCTCTTCGCACTGCCGCAACGGTGTAGTCGTAAAGCTTGTTGTAGTCGTCCACGGTTCCGTGCCAATAAAAAATGTCCGGCTCGTTCCAAACCTCCCATTCCCATTTCGCGACTTGTTCTGCCCCGTAGCGATCCGCCATATGTCGAATCCAGGTGTAGACGAGATCGGACCACGCCGAATAGTCTTTAGGCGGATACGCCCAACCCGTGTCGAAGTCCTTCGGCCAATGGTGCCGGTACGGCTCGGGATGCGGCGAGAGCGCTTCGGGCATAAATCCGATCTCCACGAATGGAGTTATGCCGGTCGCTTGATAGGTATCAAATATTCGGTCGACGATGCTCCAGTTATAAACCGGTTTTCCGAACCCATCACGTGTGAACGCGTTCGTCGATCCCCACTTCAGTGCTGACGTGCCATCGCCCGAAGTTAACAAGTTGTGCGTGCGATCGTGTACCGGATAAGAGCTGAGTTGAGAAAGCCGGGTGAGAAGTTCGTGCCCTTCCTCGGTATACGTGTAGTTCGGCTCGTCGTGTCCAACCCATGCCCATACAGGTTCGAAATGCCCCATCGGTTTCGATACGTCGACTTTGATGGTGACACTTTGCTGGGCCGACAAGGCGACGGCTGCCAACAGAGCAAAAGGAAGGCGCCGAATCAGTTTCCGTTTCAGGTTTCGTGCGATTGAAGTAATCACTGGAGATTGCGAAACGCAACATTTAGCACAAAATCGGGCACGAAGAAACGACTAATACCGCGGTGAGTCGCGGCAAACAAATTCAAAATTCCGTTGTGCTCCTCCACCGTTCAGTGAAACGATACAACGTCAGGGCTGCTTCCATACGACTTCTTGTCTTCCGGTAAATACTCAATGCGAGTTTCGGATCACGTGCGAAACAGGCGAATCTATTCCGCAATTGGATCGCTGATAGTACTGACGGTAACGGCGCTGCCCGCCGAGGCCCGGCTGCCAACAGACTCCGCATTCAAGCTTACGTTCGACAAACCCGCCACCAAATGGACTGAGGCGGTACCGCTCGGTAACGGCCGCATCGGTGCGATGGAATTTGGTGGCACCGAAGATGAGCGCCTTCAGGTTAACGAAAGCACCCTCTGGGGCGGCAGTCCGCACAACTATACCAATCCTGAGGCACACGCCCATTTGGAAGAAATTCGCCAACTGATCTTCGCAGGAAAGCTGGACGAGGCGGAAGAGCTGTCGAAAAGCATGATGGGCCAGCCGAAACTGCTCATGCCGTATCAACCGTTCTGTGACATACGGTTGCATTTCCCCGGCCATGGGAAGGCGAAAGAGTACCGCCGCGAACTGCGCTTGGACGATGCGACGGCGGAAACGGCCTACAAAATCGGCTCTGTGAGTTTTCGCCGAGAGGTTTTCGTCTCCTACCCGGACCAGATCCTCGTAGTTCGAATCACTGCCAGTCAACCTGGCCAGCTTACGCTCAGCGTCTGGCTGGATTCTTCACAACCGGGAACACACATCGAAAGTGCAACCAGCGGCACGTTCCAAATGACCGGTCAAATCCAACCACGCCAGAATCCAGCTTCGTCGTGGACGGGCTCGTGGGATCAGCCCGGGATACAATTCGCGGCGCTATTAAAGGTATTGGCCGGGGGCGGTTCTGTCCGTAATACGGAAGGACGATTGGAGGTCTCCGGGGCAGACTCGGTCACAATTCTGTTCAGCAACGCGACAAGTTTCCGTAACTATGGCGATATCGGAGGTGACCCGGTCGCTGTCGCTCGGGGTTATTTGCAGCGCGCTTCGAAACTGTCGTACGACCGCCTACGGCGAAGGCATGTGGAGGATTTCGACCGGTTGTTCTCGCGGGTGCAACTGCACCTGGGCCATGGACACTCTACTGAAACCACGGACCAGCGCATCAAGAGTTTTGCCGAAAACGAAGATCCCGGAGTGCTCGCCTTGTACTTCGAGTTCGGCCGGTATCTGTTGATCTCGTCGTCTCGCCCGGGCGGCCAGCCCGCAAATCTTCAGGGAATCTGGAACGAGGAATTGCTCCCGCCGTGGAGCAGCAAGTGGACGACAAATATCAATTTGGAAATGAACTACTGGCAGGCAGACGCCGGCGATCTTTGGGAGACGGAAGAGCCACTGTGGGCTTTGATCCGTGATTTGCGTGCCACAGGCGCTGATACTGCCCACGTCCACTATCACAGCAAAGGGTGGGTCTTGCACCACAATACCGATCTTTGGCGCGCGACTACCCCAGTGGATGGCCCCTGGGGAATCTGGCCTATGGGCGGAGTGTGGCTCGCGAATCAGATGTGGGATCACTATGAGTTCAGCGGCGATCGTAAATTCCTTCGGCAGCAAGCATATCCCACGATGAAAGAAGCTGCAGAATTCATACTCGGTGTCCTGGTGGAGGCGCCGGCCGGCACGCCATTTCCGGGGCGACTGGTCACGAACCCGTCCACTTCACCGGAAAATCAGTATGTGTTGAATGACAAGCCCCATAATCTGACTTACGCTCCGACAATGGACATCGAGCTCATTCGAGAGCTTTTTGAGCACTGTCAGCGCGCTTCCGGCATATTGGGAACTGATGCCGCGCTCCGGTCCGAACTGAGTGCAGCGGAAAAGCGTCTGCCACCGTTGCAAATCGGCAAGCGTGGCGAATTGCAGGAATGGATTGTGGATTATCCTGAAATTGAACCGACTCACCGCCATGTTTCGCATTTGTATTCGCTTTATCCGGGACACGACATAAATCTTAGGGATACTCCCGAACTCGCGGCCGCCGCCAGGAACAGCCTCGAGCTGCGCGGTGACGGAGGGACCGGTTGGTCAACAGTGTGGAGGGTAGCAATTTGGACCCGACTTCAGAATCCGGAGAACGCTTATAACAACCTGAAGATCTTGGTCACAACGAGCACGTTGCCGAACATGTTCGATCTCTGCCCACCTTTTCAGATCGATGGCAACTTGGGCGGTCCGGCCGCGATCGCTGAGATGCTGGTGCAGAGCACCTCCGATGAAATTAGCGTTCTACCTGCCCTTCCACGTCAATGGTCGAGCGGCAGCCTGACGGGTGTCCGGGTAAGAGGCGGTGCCAGGCTGGACATTACATGGAGCGACGGCCGACTCACTGAACTTAGGTTGCACGCTGCCCAGACTCTGAAATATCGGATCAACTATGGCCAGC
>CAVTYP010000010.1:0-99835 GCA_963738985.1 Candidatus Acidiferrales bacterium | reverse complement strand
TCTGCGTGTGAGAAAATGCTGGAACGCGTCGAGTTCGAGGAATTGGGAGGTTGTCCTGTTGGCTCGTGATGCCCGCTCTGTTTGCTGCGCCGTTCTGGTGGCCGTTTTTTTTGTGCTGGGGCAATATGCAATAGCTCAGACAACTCCTGCGGCTTCTCCTGCTGCTGCCTCCAAAATTAAATTTACGCTGCAGAGCTTACCCTTCCGCGTTGAAACCGACGAGACGCTGAAGACTCCTCACGCGCCAGCGACAATGGCGGGTGGGGTTGCCGTGTTTGACTACAACAAAGACGGACGGCCGGACATTTTTTTCACGAACGGCGCAAACATCGAGACGCTGAAAAAGGATGACCCGAAATACTCGAATCATCTGTTTCGCAACGATGGGAAGGGCGTGTTCACCGATGTTACGAAAGAAGCAGGGCTGACAGGCACGGGCTACGACATGGCGGTGGCAGTGGGCGATTACGACAACGATGGTTACCCGGATCTGTTCGTAGGGGGACTGCACGGGAACAGGCTGTATCACAATAATGGGAACGGCACGTTTACCGATGTGACGGCGAAGGCGGGACTGGATAGGTCGGTGGACGCGAAGTATGGGCCGCTATGGACGACGGCGGCGGTGTGGTTGGATGTAAATAATGATGGGCGGCTGGACCTGTTCGTGGTGAATTATTTGCGCTGGGACATCAAGACCGAGCCGATGTGCGGCTTTGAGGGCTCCTACGATTATTGCAATCCACGGTTCTACGAGGGGCAACCGAACCAGCTGTTTTTGAACAAGGGCGATGGAACGTTTGAGGATGTGTCGGAGAAATGGGGAATCCGCGCGCATGTCGGCAAAGGAATGGGAGTGGGCATGGCGGATTACGACCTGGATGGACGGCCCGACCTGTTTGTTACGAACGACACTTATTACAACTACCTGTTCCACAATACCGGAGAGAAATTTGAAGAAGTGGCGTTTCAGGCGGGCGTTGCACTGGTGGAAGACGGGGATTTTGTGTCCGGCATGGGACTGGATTTTCGCGACTACAACAATGATGGATATCCCGACATTGTGTTTGTGGCGCTGAACAATCAGACCTTCCCGCTTTTTCAGAACAAAGGTGGGAAGGGCTTCGAGGAAGTGACGTACCCGACTGGAATGCGAAACCTGAGCCGGGCAATGGCGGGGTACGGGCCGGGCTTTTATGATTTTGATAACGATGGATGGAAGGATCTTTTCGTGACGCGCGGGCACGTGGAAGCCAAAGCCAAACCGGGCACGGACATCGAACAGTACAACACGGTGTTCAGGAATCCCGGCGCGAGCGGCCAGTGGCAATCGCTGACGGCGGAGGCGGGTTTTGATGCATCTCCCCCTGCGCGGCACCGCGGTTGCGCCTTTGCGGACTTCGATGGCGACGGACGAATCGATGTGGTGGTTACGGCGCTAGGAGCGAGCGCGGAGCTGTGGATGAATCGCTCGGAGGGCTCGGGACACTGGTTGGACATTGCGCTGGAAGGGACCAAGAGCAACCGCGACGGGATCGGGGCGCGCATCAAGGTGGTGACGTCAGCGGGCGCGCAAACCAATCACATGACTACGAGTGTTGGGTACGCGTCTTCCAGTTACGGGCCGGTACATTTCGGGCTGGGAAAGGACGCCAAGGCGAAGCTGGTGGAAATTCATTGGCCGTCGGGAATCGTGCAGACACTGCAGGATGTGGCGGGCGACCGAGTACTTAGCGTGAAGGAAGCTGCGGGGAAATGATGGGCGATTTCATTTTTTTCTGGCGCTCTTCTTCGGAGATGCGGTCGACGATGCGCTTTTCGCGCGCGCCGTCTTCGGGCCGGTTGAGCTTGAAATAAAGCGCCGCCAGTTCGACGTGCGGAAGCAACCATTCGGGAATCGCGCGGGAAACAGCCTCGAAATTCTTCAGAGCAGCGTCGGTCTGACCTTGTGCGTTCTGCACTTTGGCGAGTTCAAAGCGGGCATAGGATGAAGTGGGGTCGATCTGCAGGGCGCGTTCGAGTTGCGTTTGCGCTTCATCGAGCTTTCGTTGCTGGAAAAGCACGGAACCCAGGCGGAGATGAGCCTCAAAATCGTCGGGCTTCTGGGCGATGGCGCGACGAAAGGCTTCTTGAGCGCCGTCGAGATCGCCGGAGTACTCTTTGACGAGACCGCTGAGGGTGTTGAGGCCCGGGAAGTTGGGATCGGCTTTGAGCGCGAGATCCACGTAACGGCGGGCGTCGTCGAACTCTTCCAGGCGCATGTGTGCATCGGCAGCGAGCGCATAAACTTCAGGCACGGGCTTTTGCGCGGCGACTTTATCGACGCGGAGGAGGCCTTCGCGGGTCTGGCCAGTGCGAATCAGGGCGGAGCCTAACGCCCATTCAATGGTGAGATTGGCGGGGTCGGCTTGCTCAAAAGGCATGAGCAGGGCAATGGCCTCAGTATCCTTGCCGAGGTGGACATAGCAATCGCCGAGCAGCGTGGCGACGCGGACATTTTGCGGATCTTCCTGCAGCAGGGACGCAAACCGGTCAGCGGCTTCGGCGAATTTCTGTCCCTTATAGTAGGCGAGAGCGAGGTTCATGCGGAGATCACGGTTGCCAGGGACGAGTTGCAACGCGGCGGTGTCTTGCGCGACGGCTTCGTCATAACGGCCCAGGGCGGCGAGGGCGATGCCGAGGTTGGCGCGGGCGGCTACGACCTCCGGGTGAGAGCTTAGCAACTGCTGATATTTCAGAACGGCGAGTTCGTTGTTGCCGGACTGCTGGGCTTGCTGCGCTTCGCGGAAGAGTTGCTCGGGATCGGGCTGTTGCGCACGCGCCGAGAGCACGCAAAAAAGGGCCATAATTGCGGCGAATCGGCGCATATTTCGTAGTATAACTCGCTTTTGAGATGGACCGGAGAAGCGTGCGGTAATCCATGCGAAGAATCGACAAATTGGCAAAGTTGCTGATGGCGGCGGCGTTCTGCGCGCTGATTGGCGCGGGATCGTGTTGGGCGATTGGTGAGAAGCGGTTTGTCGAAGGCGAATTTCATAGTGGGGATTTCGTTCTGGCGCGAGCGGGTGCGGCGGCGGAAATTTACGTGGATGCGAGCGATTATCCCGGGGTGACGCGCGCCGCCAATGATCTTTGCCAGGACATTCAGAGAGTTACGCGAATTGCGGCGCGTGTTCGGCACGATGGAAGCGAACTTGGCGCGACGGTGGTGATCATAGGGACGCTGGGAAAGAACGCGCTGATCGATCGTCTGATCCGGGAACACAAGATCGATGTGACGGGGCTGCAAGGGAAATGGGAGTCGTATCTGATTCAGACCGTGACGCAGCCAATTCCGGGCGTTTCCGAGGCGCTGGTGATTGCGGGAAGCGACAAGCGGGGAACAATTTACGGCGTCTATGAAATTTCCGAGCAGATTGGAGTGTCTCCCTGGTATTGGTGGGCGGACGTTCCGATTGCGCACCGCGACGCGCTGTTTATCAAGCCGGTTGTGCATGTGCAAGGCGAGCCGGCGGTGAAATACCGGGGGATTTTTCTAAATGATGAAGCGCCAGCGCTGACGGGCTGGGTGAACGAGAAATTTGGCGGGTACAAACACGAGTTTTACGAAAAAGTGTTTGAACTGCTGTTGCGTTTGCGGGCGAATTTTCTTTGGCCGGCAATGTGGAATAGCGCGTTCAATGAAGATGACCCGCTGAATCCGAAGCTGGCGGACGAATACGGAATCGTGATGGGCACATCGCATCACGAACCGATGCTGCGCGCGCAGCAGGAATGGAAGCGTCACGGAAAAGGCGCATGGGATTATTCGACGAATGGAGAGGAATTGCGGGAGTTCTGGTCGCAGGGAATCGAGCGCAACAAGAACTACGAAAGCATCATCACGCTGGGAATGCGGGGCGATGGGGACATGCCCATGTCCGAGGAAAGCAATGTGGCGCTGCTGGAGAAGATTGTGGCGGATCAGCGCAAGATCCTGGCGCGTGAAATGAACCCGGACCTGGAGAAGATTCCGCAAAGTTGGGCGCTTTATAAAGAGGTGCAGGAATATTACGAGAAAGGAATGCGGGTTCCCGATGATGTGACGTTGTTGTGGTGCGACGACAACTGGGGGAACATTCGCCGCTTGCCGACAGCGGAAGAACGCAAACGCGGCGGAGGCGCTGGGATCTACTACCACTTCGATTATGTGGGCGGGCCGCGGTCGTACAAGTGGATCAATACGAATCCGATTCCGAAGGTTTGGGAGCAAATGAACCTAGCGTACCAGTATGGCGCAACGCGAATCTGGATTGTGAACGTGGGAGACTTGAAGCCCATGGAATTCCCGATGGAATTTTTTCTGACGTTCGCAAGGGATCCGCAGCGGTGGCCGAAGGAGAAACTCGGGGAATTTACTGTCGAATGGGCGGCAAGGGAATTCGGCCCCACGTATGCTCCAGAGATCGCGAAGATCATGGAGGAATATGCGAAATACAACGGGAGGAGGAAACCGGAGCTCTTGGAGCCGGGGACGTACAGCCAGGTGGATTACGAGGAGGCGGACCACGTGGCGGCGGAGTTTCAGTCGGCGGTGGAACAGGCGGAACAGATTTATGGCAAGCTGCCCGAGAATTATCGCGACGCATTTTTTCAGTTGGTGCTTTTTCCGGTGAAAGCATCGGCGCAAGTGACGCAGCTGTATGTGACAGTGGGAAAGAACCAACTGTACGCGAAGCAAGGGCGCGCGAGCACAAACGATCTGGCGGCGCAGGCGCGCGTGTTGTTTCAGGCTGACGCAGAGCTTTCCGCGAACTACAACCACACATTGGCTCACGGAAAGTGGGACCACATGATGGATCAGACGCACATCGGATATACGTTCTGGAACGAGCCGCCGAAGAACACAATGCCGAAGGTTGTGGAATTGAATGTTCCGGCAGAAGGGAAGATGGGAATTGCGATTGAAGGATCGGGTGGGGCGTGGCCGGGCGCGGCAGAAGAGGCGGTGCTGCCGCAGTTCGATTCGTTTGGCCGGCAGCGCTACTACGTCGATGTGTTCAACCGCGGGCGCGGCACTTTTCGGTTCACTGCGATTGGGAGTGAGCCGTGGATCCGGTTGAGCCAAAGTTCTGGCGATGTGGAAAAAGAACAGCGGGTGTGGGTGAGTATCGATTGGAGCAAGGCGCCGGTTGGAACTGCGGCGGGTGCTGTGAAGATTTCAGGGGCGGGCGGCGAATCGGTGAATGTAAGGGCTTCGGCTTTCCATCCGAAGGAGCCGACGCGCGAATCGGTACGAGGATTTGTCGAATCGAATGGCGTGGTTGCAATGGAAGCGGATGAGTTCACGCGGAAGGTGGATGCGGCCTCGGCTCGCTGGGAGAAAATCCCCGACTATGGGCGGACCGGTTCGGGCATGTCGGTATTTCCGGTGACGGCGGCAAGTGTCGAACCGGCGCGGAATTCGCCCTGCCTGGAATATCAAATGTATTTGTTCGATCCGGGAACGGTTGAAGTGGAGGCGATCCTGGGGCCGACGCTGAATTTTGTGCCGGGTCGTGGGTTGCGCTATGCGGTAGCGTTTGACGACCAGGCGCCGCAGATCATCGACGCGCTGGCGCAGAATACCCAGCAGGACTGGGAGACATCGGTGAAAGACAATGTGCGCAAGAGCGCTTCGAAGCATAGCGTTGCCGGGACGGGTTATCACACGTTGAAATTGTGGATGGTTGATCCGGGAGTTGTGGTGGAGAAGATCGTTGTGAATTTGGGAGGGGTGAAGCCGAGTTACCTTGGACCGGTGGAGAGTTATCGCGGTGGAGCGGGGAGTAGGGAATAAGGGAGAGGTAATTTTGGCGCGAGAGAGACTTCGTGTCGGAGATACAACGCCGACCACGAAAAAACCCCAGGTGCAAAACCGGCACCTGGGGCACCCGGGACTACATAAATGGAAGCGATTATTGGCGATGGTTAGTGGACGTCGATTGTGGTGACGCTTAGAGCGGGCAAAGTTAGCGTCAACGTTGAACCGTTCACGGATTGTTGGCCCGCGGGGACCGGCTGAATCGTGCTTTGGCTGGCTGCGGAGGTTGCAGTCATTTGATAGAGGTGCGCGGTGCCGTTGAGGGTCAGGCCAGCGATGGCGGTGACCTGGGCGGTAGTGGAGCGGTTGATGGCGACGAAGACGTAGCGGCCTGCGGTAGTGGTGTCTTCGCTGGCATAGACCGCGACTTTTGAGACGTCGCTGGATGTGGCTTGCAGCGAAATGTCGCCGAAGCAGGCGGTTGAACCGTCGAAGCCGCGAAACGCGCGGAAAGCGGCCAGGATGTAGGGTTCACTGTTGCTGAGTGGCCAGAGGCTTGCCGCGAAGACGCCTTCAGCGCCAAAGATGCCGAGATTGTCGGCCTGCGCGATGGTTCCAGCAATGTGTTGCGAGCCGCCATTGTTGTATTCGGTGATGGCAATTTTCATGCCGGGATTTTCGGTGTTGATGCGGCTTTGCAGGCGGCCGAGGATGTAGATGGGTCCACCGAGAACATCATTGGAGATCCAGGAATCTTCGGTGTAGGTGGTGTCCCAAAGACTGCGCGGGCTTTGGACGATGGCTTGAATCTGTGCGTCAGTGAGGGTCGCGCCGGTAAGATTTGTTACGCGAGTTGTGCCATCGGTAGCTTCCGAATACCAGTGAAAGTCGTAGACATCGACCAACGACTTGCCATAAGTGATCGAAGCGGCGCTGATGGCCGGCAAATATTTGTCGGGAAACCAATTTGAGCCGCTGGGAGTGGCGCTGAGTTCGCCTTGCCAATTGTAAATGCCCTCGAAGCCGTAGTGCACCGGCCCAAAAATGATCAGGTGAGGGAATTGATCCTTGAGGGCTTTGGTGAGAGAGATGGTGTTAGCAATGTAGGCGTCGGAGGTGACGGCGGTTGATCCTTGCACTTCTTGATGAGTGGAGTTCCAGAGTTCCGGCTCGTTGTCGAGTTCAATAAATGTGGGATGGGTTGGGGTTGCGCCGAAAATTCCCGGCAATTTCTGATTGAGGGCCCAGGCGAACTCATCCATGTAAACGTTGTTATCGGTTGTGGCGGGCGGTGGCGTGATGGTGAAAGGGTCAGAGGAGACGGTGTTTTTCTTGAAGACCACGGGCCGGAAGTACTTCAGATTTGGAAATGGCTGAGGTACCTGAACGGTCGTGGTGTCAACTGACACGTAGCCTTGCAATTGAAACGTCACCAGGCTGGCCATACCGTCGGTCTGATCGGCTGCAACGAACGTGCGCACCGCTTCCGCTGGGATAGCCGCATTGCAGCTGCCGTTGCCGTTGCACAAATAGTTGTCATTTTCGTAAAGGTAGTCACTACCTGCGTTGGAGCCGTTGTTGATCCAGTTGTAAGCGGTCCAGCGATTTCCGCCGGCGCGATCGAATGTGAGCAGCGGCGGAGCGCCCGTATTCCCAGAATAGAAATTGAGGCCGTAAATGTAGGGGGAAATCGGTCTTGTGTTGGAAGGATTGATTGTGATGGTCACGTTGGCCGTGGTGGCTTTGGGCGTGGCGCTGGCTTGCGAGGAATTGGCGCTTTCGCCGGCGGAGTTCACGGCGGAGACAACGTAGTAGTACGGCGTGCCGTTGGTGAGGCCGGTGTCGGTATAGGTGGTTGCGGTGGGATTGGCGATTTGCGTGTAAGGGCCGCCGGATGTGGTTGCGCGCTTCACGCGATAGCTTGCTGCGCCTGTGCTGGCTGTCCACGCAAGGATGATTTGCGCGTTCCCGGCAGTTGCGGTCAGTCCTGTTGGGACCGGCGGAATTTGTACTACCGCAGTGGGCGTTGCACTGGCTTCCGTCGAGTTCGCACTCTCACCAGAGGTGTTGACGGCAGAAACCACGTAGAAGTATTTGGTACCGTTGGCGACGCTCTTGTCGGTGTAGTTCGTTGCGGTGGGATTGGCGATTTGCGTGTAAGGGCCGCCGGTAGCGGTTGCGCGCTTCACGTGATAGCTGGCTGCGTTGGTGCTGGCGGTCCACGCGAGAGTTACTTGTGCGTTTCCGGGCGTCGCCGCGAGTCCAGTGGGGGCCGCTGGTGCAGGCGATGCTGGAGTGGCATTCACTTCGGAAGAGTTCGCGCTTTCGCCGACGGAGTTCGCTGCGGAGACGACATAGTAGTATTTCGTGCCGTCGGTGAGGCCGGTGTCAGTGAAAGCGGTTGCGGTGGGGCTGCTCACCAGCGTGTAGGGCCCGCCGGATGTGGTGGAACGCTTGACGTGATAGCTGGTGGCGCCGGAACTTGCGGTCCAATTCAAACTGGTTTGTGTGTCGCCCGCGGTGGCTGTTAGCCCTGTTGGAGTTGCAGGAGCCGAGCCGCCCTGATTGCCGCCGCTGTTGGAGCCAGAGTTTGCGCCTCCGCAGCCGATCGTTGCAACCAGCAAAATCGCGAGTGTTAGCGTGATCAGAAGCTGCGCGCCCTGCCGTTTTCCGAGCAACGAGTTCATAGCCATCCCTCCGCAAAGGTGGTAGTTCGCACCGCAGGCTGGTTGAGCGGGCGTATTTCGGAGAAGCCTCAGGCCGAGGAAGCGTTCGACCCGGGAAAGCAAGGATTACGTGTTGAAGCAATCTTGGAGCTTGATCTTAGAAACAGGGTAAGTGCGCGTGGCACGGTGTTCAAGAACCAGCTGAAAACACCGGCGTCCAATCATTCAATAGCATAGTGGTGCTGAGGGAAACGCATGCGCGGGTTGTACCGCCGCGGCGCAGGCCATAGAATCAGCACGTGTGTATAGAGTGGTTCAGGAGAATTCTCCAGGTGCGAATCCGACCGGTGTTTTTTGCGTCTTTGTCTCTTCTCTTTGCGTCAACAATTTCGGCGGAACCCAGGTTGCCACATCTTTTCAGCGATCATATGGTGTTTCAACGCGACGCGGCGATACGCGTGTGGGGTTGGGCGGAGCCGGGCGAGGCCATTTCCGTGGAGTTCGCCGGCCAAACGAAACAAGCGACAGCCGATGGGGATTCGCGCTGGCATGTGGAGCTGGCAGCGCTGCCTGCCGGCGGGCCGTTTGTGCTGCAGGTTCGCGGGAAGAAAACGCTGGAGTTTAAGGATGTGATGGTGGGCGAAGTGTGGGTGGCGTCGGGGCAATCGAACATGGCGTATAGCTTGGGGGAAGCGGCGAATGCGGCAGAGGTGATTCCCAAGGCCAATGATCCCGGGCTGCGTTTCTTCACCGTGCCGAAGAAAATTTCCGTGCAGGCGGAGAGCGATACGCTGCCAGCGGCGTGGGAAGTGTGCGACAGCGAGTCCGCAAAGAAATTTTCGGCGGTAGCGTATTTTTTTGCGCGCGACCTGCGGCGATCATTGCAGGTGCCAGTGGGCATGATTCTGAGCGCGTGGCCGGGATCGGCGGCCGAGGAATGGACTCCGCTGGATTACATGCAAAAAGATCCTACGCTGCAACCGATCGTCGAGCGATGGGAGAAGATGCCGGCGGACGACAAGCAATTCGCGGCGGCACCGCGGGACTTTTCGCTGGGCTTTGATGATTTTGCGCTGCTGCGGGCGGATTCGACGGCGGCTCCGCTGCAGTTGAGCAACTTCGATGATGGCGCGTCGAACACTGCAACGGGCGGCGAGTGGTCGTACAGCTGGGCGGATGCGGGGATGAGCGCGTTCGAACTGGTTGCGCCGGGGCACGGCGGAAAAGGGTATGCGGCGAAGATATCGGGGAAGATTGACGGAACGAACAGCGCGTTCTGGAGAGCGAGTTTTCATCAGGATGGGTCGACGGGCGATTTCTCGTCGTATGCGGGAATGCGATTCTGGGTTCGAGGAAGCGGTTCGTTCGGTTTTCGGACGCTGCAGCCGACGATCGTCGATTGGGACGACTACAAATCCGAAATTGTGAAAGCGACGCCAGAATGGAAGGAGGTGACGGTCTGGTTCAAGGACTTGAAGCAAGCGGGATGGGGCGTTCGAGAAAAATTGACGCTGGAACAGCTTTCGGGAGTTGCGGTGGAATGCATGACGGATCTGGGAGAGGTGCCACACCCGCCGGCGGGATTGGTTGAGGGCATGATAGCGCCGCTGGAAAATTATCGGATGCGAGGAGCGATCTGGTATCAGGGAGAAAGCAACACGGCGCGCGCATATCAATACCGAACGCTGCTGCCCGCGATGATTGGGAGTTGGCGGGCGGGTTGGAATGAAGGAGACTTTCCGTTTTTGATTGTGCAGCTGCCCAATTTGGGGAAGGGCGAAGACTTTGGAGAATCGCAGTGGGCGGAACTGCGCGAGGCGGAATTCTTGACCGCGAAAAACGTGCCGAATGTGGGCCTGGCAGTGACGATTGACGTGGGCGACCCGAAGAACTTGCATCCGCCGAGAAAACGGGAAGTGGGCGAGCGGTTGGCATTGTGGGCGCTGGGCACGGCGTATGGAAAGAAGGTGATGTATTCCGGGCCGCTGTACGAAGGAATGAAAGTGGAGGGAAAAGAAATTCGCGTGCAATTCAGGTTTGCCGGGATGGGATTGCAGGCACACGGCGACGCATTGCGAGGATTTTCGATTGCGGGCGACGACAAGAAATTTCATCGGGCTGTGGCGCGAATCGACGGCGACGCAGTGGTGGTGTCGAGCACAGAGGTGGAGAGCCCGGTGGCAGTTCGCTATGACTGGGCGGATAGCCCGGAAGGAAATTTGTATAACAAAGAAGGATTGCCGGCTTCGCCGTTCCGCACGGATGAATGGCCGGGGTCGACGTTCGGAAACCGGTAACCGAGGAAACCGAAGGCTTTGCGGACTTGTCAATAAAATCGAATTTGGCGGTGCCGCGGTCTCGCGATTCGCTCGGGTGATAAGAATGAGATGGCGGCGTGAAGCTCTCTCTGCAGAATGTAACGGCGACAAGAATTTGTGTTGGCGGACCGCCTGGGAAGGCGTTCCCTACAAAGGCAGAGCGGTAAGAAGCGTTAACGTTTACGATAAGGCTTTTTGTGGAGAAATGGGATAAGATTCGGATGGCTGACGATACCGCTGATGCGTTTACCCACGAGCGAAACTGGGCGTGGAACGGGAAATGGAAGAGCCAGGAGCTGACCATGACGAACAAACGAAAGATGACGGTGGGATTGATCGTGGGGAACCGCGGATTTTTTCCGGATCACCTGGCGAAATCGGGCCGGGACGAAATGACGAAGGTGCTGCAGAAGGCGGGGATGGACGTGGTGGTGCTGGGGCCGGAAGACAGTAAGCATGGAGCGGTGGAAACGTTTGAAGAAGCAAAACGCTGCGCGGAATTGTTCCGGTCGAAGAGCGGGGTGATTGACGGGGTAGTGGTGACGCTGCCGAACTTTGGGGATGAACGAGCGATTGCCGATACGTTGAGGAGAGCGAATCTGGGCGTGCCGGTGCTAATTCAGGCGACACCGGATACTCCGGGACAGATGTTGATTACGCACCGGCGTGACAGCTTTTGCGGGAAAATGTCGGCGTGCAACAATTTACGGCAATACGGGATTCCTTATTCGATTACGACGTTGCACACAGAGAGCCCGGATTCGGCGGAGTTCGCGAAGGACCTGGAATGGTTCGCGGGAGTGTGCCGAATCGTGAAGGGCTTGAGGAACCTGAGGATTGGCGCGATTGGCGCGCGGCCTGCGGCATTTAATACCGTGAGATACAGCGAAAAGCTGCTGGAAGCGAACGGGATCACGGTGGAAACGTTCGATCTTTCGGAAGTGCTGGGACGAATCAGCCGGATGAAGGATAACGACGACGCAGTGGTACAAAAGCTGCAGTCGATTCAGAAGTACGTGACGACCAAAGACGTGCCGCAGACGGCGCTGGTGAAGATGGCGAAGCTGGGAGCGGTGGTGGACGGATGGATGAAGGCGGTAGACGTGCAGATCAGCGCGGTGCAATGCTGGACTTCGCTGGAAGAGAATCTGGGAATCGTGCCGTGCACGTTGATGAGCATGATGAGCGACTCGCTGCTGTCGAGCGCTTGCGAAGTGGACGTTTGCGGAGTGCTGGGAATGCACGCGCTGCAATTGGCGTCGGAAACGCCGAGCGCGCTGCTGGACTGGAACAACAATTACGGGGACGACCCGAACAAAGCGGTTTGCTTCCACTGCAGCAACCTGCCAAAGCATTTCTTCAAAGATGTGAAGATGGACTTTCAGGAGATCATCGCGGGAACCGTGGGGAAAGAAAATACCTTCGGAACGTGCGTGGGGCAGGTGAAAGCGGGAGCGATGAGCTTTGCGCGGTTTTCGACGGATGATGTACATGGGAAAATGCGGGGCTACTCCGGCAGCGGGCGGTTTACGGACGATCCGTTGAAAACGTTTGGAGGAGCGGGGGTTGTGGAGATTCCGGGCTTGCAGAAGCTGCTGCATTATATTTGTGAACAAGGGTTCGAGCACCATGTGGCGGCAAACTTCTCGAGTGTGGCGCCGATGGTGCACGAGGCGACGACGCGGTATCTGGGATGGGATATGTACGCGCACGTGGCGTAAACAAGAGGGGATGAATGAGGTTAGCGAAACTGCGCGAAGAGGTGTTGGAAGCGAACCTGGAACTAGTGAGGCGCGGGTTGGTGTTGTATACGTTCGGGAACGCGAGCGGAATCGCGCGGGACGAAGGGCTGGTGGTGATCAAGCCAAGCGGCGTTCCGTACGAAACGATGAAGCCGGAGGATTTGGTGGTGGTGGGGCTGGACGGGAAGATTGTGGAAGGAAATTTGCGGCCGTCATCGGATTTGGCGACGCACCTGGTTTTGTACGAGGCGTTCAAGGAGATAGGCGGAGTAGCGCACACGCATTCGCGGGCGGCAACTTCGTGGGCGCAGGCGAGGAAGGAAATCCCATGTTTTGGGACCACGCACGCGGACTATTTTCACGGCGCAGTGCCAGTGACGAAAGCGCTAAAGCCGGCGGAGATCAAGAAGGACTACGAATTGAACACCGGACTTGCCATTGCGCGATGCGTCGGGAAGCGCGACCCGTTGCACTTACCGGGAGTGCTGGTGGCGGGGCACGCGCCGTTCTGCTGGGGAAAGACGCCGGCGGAGGCGGCACACAACGCGGTGATCGTGGAAGAGATCGCGGCGATGGCGCTGCAGACGATAACCGCGAACGCCAAGGCGAAGCCGTTGGAAAAGTTTTTGCATGAAAAGCATTTCTTCCGGAAGCATGGAAGCGCGGCGTACTACGGCCAGAAGAAGGGCAACTAGGCCGGCAGCGCGCGTTCCGGGTTGGGCTGCTTTCGGGCTTTCGAATGCGCTTCAGAGACAGTAAGATTCGTCTGGTAGGAATCCATGCCGGAAAGTGCCTCCATACCCCTCATGTATACAGCGCAAGAAGTGGCGGACCGGTTCCAAAGACAATTCGGAGAAAAAGGGCGAGTGTATCGCGCACCGGGGCGGGTGAACCTGATCGGCGAGCACACGGACTACAACCAGGGATTCGTGATGCCGGCGGCAATCAATTTTTCGTGCTGGGTAGGGGCGGCGCCGCGGGTGGATGGAAGGCTGGCGATCCATTCGGAGAATTTCGGCGAGGACGTGAAGGTAGAGATAGGGAATACGGCGGCGTGGCCGAAGACGGGGTGGGCAAGTTATCCGCTGGGAGTGGCGTGGGCGTTGATGCAGGCAGGATATCCGCTGAAAGGCTGCAGCCTGTACATTGCGGGAGAAGTGCCGCTGGGATCGGGATTGAGTTCTTCGGCGGCGATTGAAGTGGCGACGGCGTTGGCGCTGCTGGAAAATTCCGATTCATCGATGGACAAGAAGAGCCTGGCGCTGCTGTGCCAACGAGCGGAGAACGAATACGTTGGAGCGCGGTGCGGAATCATGGACCAGTTCATCGCGGTGCATGGGCAGAGGAGCAACGCGGTGCTGCTGGATTGCCGGTCGCTGGAAGGGCGACTGATTCCGATGCCGGAGGATGTGACGCTGGTAGTGTGCAACACGATGGTGAAGCATGAACTGGCGGCGAACGAATACAACAAGCGTCGAGGGGAATGCGAAGAAGGAGTGCGGCTGCTGAAGAAGGTGATGCCAGAGATCGAAGCGTTGCGCGACGTGAGTTCAGCGCAACTGGAACTGCATCGCGATCTGTTGCCCAAGGTGATCTACAGGAGATGCAGGCACGTGGTGACGGAAGATGAGCGGACGTTGAAGGCGGCGAAGGCGTTTGAAAGCGGGGAACTGGGGCCGCTAGGAAGATGGATGGCGGAATCACACGAGAGTCTACGAGAGGACTACGAAGTGAGCTGCCGGGAATTGGATGTACTGGTGGACATCGCCGGAAAGCAGAGGGGCGTGCTGGGAGCACGCATGACCGGTGGCGGATTCGGAGGGTGCACCATCAACTTGGTGGCGCAAGGAGCGGTGGACTCTTTTTGCGAGGTGACGGCCAAGGAGTATCAGGAGCAGACCGGGCTGAAACCGGAGATTTACAGTTTCAAAGCGGCCGATGGCGCGCAAAGCGTCCCCGTGAAATGAGATGAACACCGGTGACTTCGCGAAAAAACCGCACCGGCGATTTAATCCGTTAACGCGGGAATGGTTGCTGGTATCGCCGCAGCGAACGCAGCGCCCGTGGCAAGGAAAAGTAGAGAAGAAAAGCGAGCCAGCAGGGCTGCAGTACGATCCAACCTGTTATTTGTGCCCCGGCAATGCGCGTTCCGGCGGCGTGCGGAATCCTGAATATAAGACGACGTTTGCGTTCGACAATGATTTTCCGGCGCTGCTGCCCGAGGCGCAAGAACAGCCGGCGCAGGCCAACGAGTTGCTGGTGGGAGAGCCAGTGGCGGGAAGATGCCGGGTGGTGTGTTTTTCGCCGCGGCACGACCTGACGATTGCACGAATGTCGCAGGAAGAGTTGCGGGGAGTGGTGGACGCGTGGACAGAAGAAATGCAATCGCTGGAAAAGCTGGCGTGGGTGAAGCACGTACAGATATTCGAGAACCGCGGAGCGTTGATGGGCGCGAGCAACCCGCATCCGCACTGCCAGATCTGGGCGGCGAGCGCCATTCCAAACATACCGCAACGAGAGCTGGAATCGTTTGAAGATTACCGGAAACGGAAGAATCGCTGCCTGCTGTGCGACTATTTGAAATTGGAGATGGAAGAAAAAGAAAGGATCGTTTGCGAGAACGAAGGGTTTGTGGCGCTGGTGCCGTTCTGGGCGGTATGGCCTTACGAAACTATGATCGTGAGCAAACGGCATATCGCTTCGCTGCTGGATTTCACGGTTGAAGAGAAGAATTTATTCGGGAGCATGCTGGGGCGACTGACGACGCGCTACGACAATTTGTTTGAGACGGATTTCCCGTATTCGGCGGGACTGCATCAACGGCCGTCTGGGGGCGGCGATTATTCAAGCTGGCATTTTCACGCGCATTTTCTTCCGCCGTTGTTGCGTTCCGCGACGGTGCAGAAGTTTATGGTGGGATACGAATTGCTGTGCATGCCGCAACGAGACATCACGCCGGAGCAGGCTGCGGCGCGGTTGGCGGAGCTTTCGGAGACGCATTATTTAGAGCGGCGGTAAAGGCATTCGAAGGAAAGAGAGATTCCTCACTCCGCAGACTCCGTCCGGAATGACAAATGAAAGATATGCGTGGCGTTTGTCGAAAGACGGGCGTTGTCACGCGGAATTGCAGGTGGGAGCTGTCATAAAAGACCGGCGCTACATTTAAGATTGAAACCTTGGAGCGGTTGTCGCAGGAATTCTGAAGAGGTGAGATCCCCGAGAGTAAGAGCGAAGACCCCAGGTGCCGGGCGCGGGAAATACGAGAGGCTCCTTCCGGATGTGAAGGAGCCTCTCTCTCTCTATTTTATCCATTCAACGACAAGCGAGCCCGCGATTCCTGGCGGGCGAATATCGTATTCAAGCAGACTGCGAACTGGCGCGTTCTTCCTGCTCCACAAGGGCAATGATGCGAAGGAGCCAGGCGCGCAGGGCGATCTCCAGTTCTTCTTCCGTGCCCCATTCATAAAAAGAATTTACGGTTTCGCCGCGGCTGGTGAGCGGAATGTGGCGGCAGGGGAAACGAGTCTCGCGGCGATCCTGCGGGACGAATTGCATCAACAGGCATTCGGAGCAGGGTTGCGGATGATCAGGATCGTGGAAATTGAAACAGGTGGGAGAATCCTCGAAAACAAAATTAGGACGCCACGGAAAACGTTGCGTTTTCCGGTACCCGCCGGAATCGACGAAGGCGAGTTCGGCGCGTAAGACCTGGAGAACATCGCGCTTGTCAGGCATCAGGAGATCCCCGGAGGGAATGGTGAGCCGAAGAGAGGAGAAGGGCGGTGCCAGGAGTCACCAAGTGGCGTGATGTTTATCACAGGAGACTGCGACGGGGTGAGGTATCACTGTCACATAAGTAGGTGATGGCATGCTGAACGGCTGGCGACGGAACGGCACCAGGTTCCAATTTGTGACACGCACGGACGGGGAAACGCTCCCGGACGGAACCTCCATGAGAGCGCCCTATGGGCTGGAGATTATTGAGAATTGCCTGGCGTGCCCGCACCGGGAAGAGCGGCTGTTCTGCAACTTGCCTGAGGCGTCGGTAAAGGCTTTGTCTACAATCACTTCCTCGGCATCATATCCAAAGGGAGCGACACTGTTTGTGGAAGGGCAGCCGGCCAGAGGAGTGTTCATCCTGTGCAGCGGGCGGGTGAAACTGTCGACGTCATCCGCGGATGGTAAGACCCTGATTCTGAGGATTTCGGAGCCAGGGGAAGTCCTAGGCCTACCAGCGACCGTCACAGGTACATGTTACGAACTCACCGGGGATGTGATCGAGCCGGCGCAGGCAAACTTCATTTCGCGGAACGAGTTCCTGAATTTTCTGAAGGAAAACGGGGAAGCAGCACTTCGGGTGGCGCAACAATTGGGTGAAACGTATCACGCGGCGGTGGCGGAGATGCGCACGATCGGGCTGTCGCACTCGGCCGGGGAAAAGCTGGCGCGGTTCTTGCTGGAATGGGCGGCGAACTATCCGGAAGAAAAAGGGCAAGTGCGAATCAAGTTGACGCTGACGCACGAAGAAATCGCGCAGATGATCGGGTCGTCGCGAGAGACGGTGACGAGGCTGCTGGCGGATTTCCGGAGAAAGCAGTTAGTGCAGGTGATGGGGTCGACGCTGGTGATCAAGAATAAGTCGGCGTTGGAAAGTATTGTAACCGGGTGAAAAGTTGGTGAGAGAATTTAGGAATGAAGGCCTCAGTGGCTAAAGTCGGGTTGCAGGGCAAGCACATATGGCACGACTGAAGTCGTGCCCTCCCAAAAAACGGCGTTTGTTACATGTACTCTATGTACAAATCGAGCTGGCATAAAAGCCAACGCTACATTTCAGACTAAAAACCAACAGGAATTTTGGGATTGAGATCTTCGAGAGTAAGCGCGAAGACCCCAGGTGCAAAACCGGCACCTGGGGCACCCGGCTATATTTAAGACTAAAGATTGGACGTTACACCTTTAGAAGTATGGTGCACGGGCGTGGGTGTGGATTAGTGTGCCAGTACGACGGGGCGGTCGTAGCCGGTCATTTCTAAGTAGCCGACACCTTTTAAAGGTGAACTTTCTTTGTGGCCTGAGACGGAGATTGCTCCTTCCCAATAATTCGGAAGCCATTTGCTATGGCCGGTTAATTCCTGGGACTTGAGCGCGGTGACGGCTTCCAATTCAATGCCCAGTTTAGGGACCGTAATTTTCCAGCGGACCGGATAAGTGGCTGAAGTCACAGGACTTTTCCAGGAATCGCCGAGGGGCGTGAGCGTGAAATCCGTGTGAGCGAGGTGGTGAGATTTTCCTTGCGCGTCGACGAAGGTTCCCGCGGAAAAGGAATCAATGGAGCCGTCTTTGCGGCGAAGCTGGAAAAGCATCAGTTCGGTATTGTCGGCAAGCTGAAGGCTGAACCAATCCCAGCCGGCCTGATTGGCATCGAGTTGATTGGTGAAGAATTCATGATCCATCCAGGAGAGGCCAGAGACTTGATAAGTTTTGCCATTGAGCGCAATCGAGCCGGAGGTGTTCAGCCGCGTGAGGGAAATATAGTGGGAGGCGTGTCCCGGGCCTTCGGCCTTTTGACTGACGCCGTTTTCACCGTTGATGACGGGCGGTTTTTCGGGATGCAGTTTTAGCGCGAGGGAAAAGTGGTCGTCGACGGCGCTGAGCATTTGATCTGAGCCGTTCCAGGTGATTTGCCAATTGCCATTCCAGATGCGGAGAGCGGATTGATCGGCTCCGGCGATACCGGGGCCTGCGCGATTGGTGCGCTCCGCATGATAGAAGACGCCAGCGTCGAGATCGCTGAGAGCAAGATGCGCGAGATAGAGGTCGCGGATATCCCAGGCGGATTGGGAAACGGGATCACGGCTGACAGCTTGTCGGAAGAAAGTAAGCTCAAAGCCGAAACGATGGCCGTCTGACGCGGTGAGGTTGCCGGTGTAATACCACCACTCGGTTTGAAAGCCGGGATGATTGAAGTGGTCGCGCGGGAATTCGTAGCGATAGCCGGGAAGGGCGGATTGATACTGCGCGGCAGCAGGCTGGAGGCAGAGAAGAAACGCGGCGCAGAGCAGGGCGCTACTCTTCATGGACCACCTCCAAGGGATTCAGGCGAACGGCGACGCGCGCGGGATAGAGTCCGGCGAGGACGGTAGCGAGAAACACCAGAGTGAGAGCGGAGAAGAGGATGGCGACGGGCCAATGGAAACGGATGGTCCAGCCGAAGGACTGCTTGTTGATAACGAAAACGAGAATGAGGGAGAGAAGATAGCCGAGGAGGAAGCCGACGAGATTGGCGAGCAGACCGAGAAGGCCGGCTTCAACGAGAATCAGTTTGCGAATCTGCTGAGTGGAGGCGCCGAGGAAACGGAGGAGGCCGAGTTCGCCGCGACGGTCGATGACCAGAGCGAGAAGGGCGCCGGCTATGCCCATGACAGCGACGAAGACGGCGACAGCTTCGAGAGCGTAAGTAATGGCGAAGGTGCGGTCGAAAATGCGAATGGCTTCGGCGCGCAGATCGCGATTGGAAAAAACGAGGATGTGGTGGTCAACAGCGAGTTGCTGAATGGCTTTGCGAACGGTGTCGGCGCTGGCGGAAGGAGTTAGAAAGACAGCGAGGTTAGAAGGAATGGGATCCGGGAGATAGCGAAGGGCGGTTTCGCGATCCATGAGGATATAGCCGCGTTCGGCGGAATAGTCGGGATAAACATCGGTGATGCGGAAATTGGCGCGGGATGAGCCGAGGGAAAGTGTGATGGTGTCGCCGATTTTCACGTGATGCTTATTGGTGAAGGGTTCGCTGACGATGATGTTGTTGGCGCCGCGCAGTTCAGCGAGAACCGCCTCCGCAGGGCGGCCAGAGAAGAAATCGGAATTGCGGTAGGAGCGCGAAGTGGTGAGTTCCATGGAAGCAAGGGTTACGGGCATGCCGTCGTAGGTAATTTCATAGGCGCGCAGGCGGTCCACCGAAGCGACGCCGGGAAGCGCGGAGATTTTTTCGGCGAGGCCCGGGGAAAGTGTAGGATGGCGATCGGCGGCGGGGCTGCCGGCGGGGCGGATGTAAAGATCGGCGGGAAGCTGGCCGTTCATCCAGGTGACAACGGTCTGGCGAAAACTGCCGACCATAATGCCGACGGAAACCATCATGGCGATGGCGGTGGAGAGCGCGGCGACCAAGACAGAAGTGCGATTTAGAGATGCGGCCAAGCTTCGTGAGGCGAGAAGGCCCTCGGCACCGAGAATTTGTTGCAGAGATTGTGCGGTGAGAGAAGACAGGAAGCTAACCAGCGCGGGAATCGCGTAGGCTGCGGCGATGATGAGAAGAATGGTGGCGAGATAGCCGAAGAGAGGCTTGCGAGCGACGGCAGGAAGTTGAGCGGCGAAGGCGGCGGCGACGGCGAGAAGAATGGCGATGACGAGATCGCGGGCCTTGTGCATTTGGGCAGTGTATTCGCGGCGGCCGCGAGACATGGCGTCGACGGGCGGGACCAACATAGCTTCGCGCGCTGGCGAAAACGCAGACAAGACGGCAACGCCGACGCCAATCAGAATGGCGAGAGCGACGGATTGAGGAGTCAAGTCGATGGAACCGGGACGACTGCTGACGTAGAGGGATTCAACGGTGAGAGACATCAGCTTTACGGCGCCAGCAGCCATAAGGCGGCTAAGCGGAAGAGCAAGAAGAGCGCCGGCCAAGCCGAGGCAGGCAGCTTCGCCAAGAAAGGCGCTGAGGATGGCGGAGCGGCTACCGCCGAGAGCGCGCACAACGCCGATTTCGTTACGGCGACGAACGACGGAAATGGAAATTGTGTTGTAGATGAGAAAAGCGCCGACGACCAAGGCGATATAACTGAGCAAACGCAGATTCCAGCGGAAGGCAGCAAGCATTTTACGATTTTCGTTGGTGGCGGTGCCTTGCGGGTGGACGTCGACGCCCGCGGGCAAGACGCTTTGAATGCGTTGTAGTGATGCGGTGAGATCGGCGCCAGGAGAGAGTTTAAGGAGGATGCGATCGACGCGGCCAAAACGATTGAGAGCTTTTTGGGCGGCCGCGATGTCCATGAGGATGGCGGTGTCGTTTCCATTGGAGTCGTGATAGACACCGCGCACAGTGAAAAGAAGAGTGCGATCGTTGATGAGAAGTTGGAGTTGGTCGCCAGGATTTTTTCCAAGGCTGGAGCCGACCCAGATGCTGGCGGGATCCTGCATGCGCTTCAGGGATTCAGCGGGGGAATCGTCGGAGGATTGCGCGGAAACATTTGCCGAGGCTTGAGAGATGTAGCGACTGCCTTCGGCGATGAGATCGAGACCAATCAGAGGGAGGGTCTGCTTGGAGTCGGTGACGGTGGCGAAATCCTCGATGCGCGGAGAAATGCGAAGAGGAAAAGGTTGCGAGGACAGAGTGGCGAGCGCGGATTCTGGAATACCGCCCGATGCGACAACCTCCAAATCATTGTCTCCGGCTAGCGTCTGCATCGAGGAGTGGAAAGAGCCGGTGGCGGCGTTTCCGGCAAGTTCGATGGCCAGCACGACAGCTACGCCGAGCGCAACGGCAAGGATGGTGAGCGTGAGGCGAACGGGCTCGTGAAAAAGCGGACGGACGATCAAGCGGTAGAAGAGTTTGAAGTGGGGCATGTCAGCGGCGCTCAATCGATTCGATGCGCCCATCGCGGAGGCGCACGAGAGTGTCGGCAATGGCGGCGGCTTCCTGGCTGTGAGTGGCGAGAATCGTGGCGGTGTTTTGTTCGCGAGTGAGACGCTGCAAAAGATTAAGGATCAAAGTACCTGTGGTGGTATCAAGATTGCCGGTGGGCTCATCGGCGAGAAGGAGCTTTGGCGAATGCACCAGAGCGCGAGCGATTGCCACGCGTTGCATTTGGCCGCCGGAGAGCTGGTGAGGATAACGATTGCCGAGGCCATCGAGTTCAACCCAGCGTAAACGTTCGGCGGCGGTGGCGCGGGCATGGGGAATGCCAGCGAGCAGAAGAGGAAGTTCGACATTTTCGTAGACGGTGAGGGTATGGAGGAGCTGGAAGGACTGGAAGACGAAGCCGACTTTGTTGCGGCGCAGGATTGTGAGGACGGAGTCGTCGAGGCCGGATGTTGGCGCGCCATCAATGAGGACGGTGCCGCGGGAGGGAAAATCCATGGCGCCGGCGAGATTGAGGAGAGTGGATTTGCCGCAGCCGCTGCGTCCGACGAGGGCGAGGAGCTGGCCGGCGGCGACGTCAAGTGAAATGTCCTGGAGGGCGGGAATGGATTGGCCGTCAGTGGCGTATTCCTTGGAGACATTTTGTAGAGAGAGGATGGGCATCGGTGCTCGTAAGAGAAGTGGCCTATTCGAGTCTCTGAAAAGACTATACAAGATGGCGGCGTAAAGCCGCTTCCACAGAGGTCGGACAATGTTAAGAACCCCACACGCAAAAGCGGCGTGTGGGGCACCTGTAGATGGTCAAGACGTTGTTCCTTTCCTCGACTAGACCGAGCGCTGACCATGATGCAAGGCGAGCTCCGAAGCAGAGGCAGGAGATTAAGCAAACTCCGTAAAGGCCCCTGTGAGAAAGGACTTAGAGATGGCTGTAGACGTCCAGACATCTGCAGCCATTAGACTTCTGGGGATGCTCTCCAGAAAAGATACCAAACCAGCAGGAACAACGTGTTGAAAGATCACAGGCACCCCGCTCACTGCAAAACGAGAATAGAGAGGCTTTGCGCGGGGAGATGAAGGTGGAGCGTGCGGGAGGAGAGGTCCGCCTGGGCGTTGCCGAGCAAGACGGAGGCGCCGGCTGCGTCTTGAGCGGGGGTATCGCGAAGGGGAACATTCAGGTCACGGGGCTGGGAGCCATTGTGAAAAGCAACGACGAGTTGTTCTTCTTCGGTGTCGCGCAAAAAGACGTAGGAAGTGTCATCGGAGGAAAGATGCCAGAGTTGGCCGCTACGCAAGGCCGCATGGTCGCGTCGCAAGCGAAGTAGTTTTTGGACATAGGCAAAGACTTCCTGCTGCTCGGGGGTTCTACCTTGCACCGTGAAAGCGCTCTTTTCGTCTTCGTGCCAGCCGCCGGGGAAATCGCGGCGATTGTCCGGGTCATTTCCTCCCGGCATAGCGATTTCATCGCCGTAATAGAGTTCGGGAATGCCGCGCAGGGTAAGGGTAAGAGCAAAAGCGAGTTTTAGTTTAGCGATGGATGATCCAGGTACGCTCGCAAAGCGGGGAACATCATGATTGGCAAAAAAAGGGACGAGGAAATCCGGATGAGGGTAGAGAGAATCCTGGCGCAAAATATTGGGGATCTTTCCGACCGGAGCCTGCTTTAACAAGACGTCGCGAAGAGTAAAGAAGGTTGGGAAATCGAAGACGGTGGTGAGTTGCGTGTCGATGCCGTCCCAACCTTTGTGACCACCAACGAAAAACGAAGTGACAGTGGGATCGGGATGGAAGACTTCGCCGATGGTGGAGAGGCGCGGATAGTATTTGCGCAGGCCGGAATGCCACTCCGCCCAGAATTTTCGCGAGACATAAGGAAAAGTGTCGATGCGGAAGCCGTCGAGGCCGGAAGATTCGGCCCACCAGATACTGTTTTGGATAACGTATTCGACGACGAAAGGATTTTCTGTATTCAGGTCGGGCAAAATGCCGAAAAACCAGCCATTCGTTAAGTTGGCGCGCATCTCCGGCGGAGTGTGAGAATCCTGCAGGGATTCAAAGAGATCGTTGGTGACGTCTTTTTTGCTGGATTGGCCATAGAAATCCGGTTTCAATGGCGAGGCAGAGCTCAAGTGATCGTTGGCGGTTCCGTGGAACCAGTCGGGCGTGGGCGGATTGGAGACCCAAGGATGCAAGGGACCGACGTGATTGGGAACGACATCGAAGAAGACTTTCATGTGCAACTTGTGCGCCGCAGCCACCAGATCCTGATAGTCCTGCAGAGTGCCGAGATGAGGATCGACGGCGTAGAGATCGACGGCGCCGTAGCCGTGGTAATCCTGAGTAGCGCCATTTTTGACGATGGGCGTGAGCCACACCGTGGTAACGCCCAGGTCCTTCAGATAAGCGAGATGATCCTGCACGCCGCGCAAATCGCCGCCGTGCCACGCGCGAGGTTTGGCGCGGTCATGCGAGCCGGGAAATTCCGCGGGTTCGTCGTTGGTGGGATCGCCGTCGGCGAAACGGTCGGGCATGATGAGATAGAGGACGTCGTCGAGGGACAGTCCCTGATTGCGGGCGAGGATTTGCTTTCGCGAGGCGAGAGGTAATTCGAAAGAAGTTTGACCCTTGGGTGTGGTGACGCGACAGACGGCCGTGCCGGACTTGAGGTTGGGATTGAGTTTCAGCCAGACGAAGAGGTAATGGCCATCGGCTGTGGATTGCGTGCGACTGACAATCACGTCAGGCAAATTGCAATTGGCGTGGGTGACTTGGAGATTTTTTCCGGTGAGCAGGAGCATGACATCGGGAGTGAGATTGACCCACCAATTCGGGGGCTCGACTTTGGTGATGGAGGGCGCATCGGGATTGGGATTTTCCTGGGCGAGTGCCGGAAGCGCGGGGAAGAAGAACCCAGCAGATTGCAGTGCAAGCGCAAAAATGAAGCAAGCGGGAGCAGGAACTCTACGAGGCATACTGGACATAAGCATTTCCCCGCGAGCTTAGCAGATTTGAAGAGTGAGGCCGCGCGAAATCAGTTGGCATCCTGGAAGACGAGTTTGCCAAATGCGGCGGGCACATGAAAACTCGGCTTGGGGGTGAAGGTGGGGCTCCACGCGGAGTAGAAGCGCGGTTCGGTTTGACCTTCGATGCGATAGAAATTGGCGCGCCACGGGTGCTTGGGGTCGAAGGCAGGAGTAAGGCTGGACATAGGAATGGCGAGTTCCGCGGTCCAGGTTTTTGCGGAAGCATTCTGGACGACGCGGCGATGGAGCTTGCTGTGGAGTTCCTGAATGGCGCCATGGGAGACGTCGAGATCGATCCAAAAGCCATTGGGAGCGACTTCGAATTCCTTGTATTTCAGGGGATCGCTGGAATCGGGCTGGAGAAAAGTTTCAGCAACGTCGCGGTCCCAGAGTTTGTCGCGCCAGCCGTCCTCGCGGGCGTCGGGGTATAGATTGAGATCGCGATAGTTGGCATGGAAGCGGAGGAATAGAGTTTCGGGCGTCCAGAGCAGGCGCACTTCTGTGGACCTGGCGGGATCGGCATTTTCGGCGCGCCAGTCCTGATCGAAGTGAAGAGGGGGCGCCGCGTCCCAAGCAGACTCTTGCGGAAAGCCGTCGGAATCGAGCGATAGCCTGAGGCGCAGGGCGGCAGCGGTGGGCAAGTTTTTTTCGTTCAACTGGGGTCCATCCTTCGCTGACTGGACATTGTAAGCCAGGGCCATGGCAAAGCTGGCGGCAAAAAGGCAGGTCAGGAAAATTGCCCGGAAAGCGGCGCGTGATGCTTGGTGGTTGATCGAGATCATAGTGGTGCAGTCTCCGTGGTGCTAAGAAACGAAAGCCTGAGGGGCGGAAGCCCAGTGGTAGCCAAGTCAGTTGATGTCGGATCTAAAGCTCCGTCCCCCTAAGGGTTCTTGCGCAAACTGTAAAGGCAGGCTCTCCCTACTGTGATACTGCGCCACTACGTTGAGCGAGGCGTCGGTCGAAAAGCGGCGGCTAGCCGCCGCACTCCAAAGTTCTATATCAGGAAGTGTTTGGGAGCAAGTCGGCGGACCGGCTATCCGGCCAGCAGACTCATTGCGCACCGAGGGATGAGGCCGGCGGGAGCCGAGCGCCGGTGCGTGCTAGCATCGAAATCAGAGAAAAAGCGGCATTTCCGCGGAGGAGAATCACTGTGCAACGCCAGAGCAGCGTCGAGGTAAGAACCGAGCCGAAGCGGCGGTCTCCGGAAGAATTCCAATTTGTAAAGCACCGCGTGGAAGCGGGCGTAACGCGCATGACGTTGAACCGTCCGGAGCACAACCTGTTGAATGAGCAGATGCTGCGGGAATTGGCGGATGGGATTGCGTGCGTAGCGGAGCGGGAAGACGTGAAGCTGATTGTGCTGGACTCCGCGTGCAAGATATTTTGCGGCGGGATCGATGTGGGGGAATATACGTCGGAGCGCGTGTTCCAGATGGTGGACGCGTTTCACGCCGTGTTTCTGGGAATTTTGGAAAGCTCGAAGCCGGTGATGTGCGTGGTGAATGGGCCGGCGATTGGCGGAGGCGCGGAACTGGCGGCGTTCGGAGACCTAGTGGTGGCCACGCCCAGAGCGCGATTCGCACAACCGGAAATTACCATTGGAGTATTCCCGCCACTGGCGACAACGATTCTGCCGTACCTGGTGGGACCGAAAGTGGCGTTGGAACTGGTGCTGCTGGGAGAAGCGGTGACGGCGGAACGAGCGCACGAATTGGGGCTGGTGAACCGGTTGGTTCCGGAAGCGAAGTTGGAGCACACGGTGAACGACTTGATTGAGCGAGTGACCAGCCATTCGGGACCAGTGCTGACGATGGCGAAGAAGGCGATTCTTGGCGGAATGGGACTGTCGTTGCGCGATGGGCTGAAAAATTCCATGAGCATTTTTCTGAATGAACTTTATCGGCTGGAAGATGCGCAGGAAGGGCTGCGCGCGCTGGTGGAAAAACGGAAGCCAAACTGGAAGAATCGCTGAGTTGATCCGAGGCGATAGTTTTCCAGGCCTGTAGCCACAGCAGGATTGGGGCTGGCATGAAAGCCAGCGCCACATTTAAGACGAAGAACTTGGCGCTCCTATTTGTCTGTAAACAGTGAAGCCGTCGCTACCGTATACGTTTACAGCCATAAGAGAGATTCCTCACTCCGCGGACTCCGTTCGGAATGACGAGATGTGGGCTTTTGCGCGGGCTGTAAAGGCTCGCCCTCTCGAGGTACGCAAGATCTCGCAGAGTCGAACTCGATTTTGGATTAGGGCAGGCTGTGGCCATTGCACTGGAGGACGCCGAGGTAGGCGCGCCAGGGGCCGACGGCTTCGCGGTATTGGTGCGCCATGATCCTGGAGATTTGGTGAAGATGAGTGAGGTCATGAACGGCCCAGGTGGCCAGGTGCTGCGAGAGTGTGACGGGCCCGAAGGCGGGATGGAGTCCTCGGCGCTGGAGGTCTTCCGGCCGCAAATTCAAAGCCCGCAGTTGGCCAAGACTTTCTGAGCGTGCACGAGCGAATTCATCCAGTAATTTCGGAAGCGACTTACCTTGGCTGGCGCGCACGTGTCCCTGGCGATCGAAAGGTTCGAAGGCGCGAGTCTCGCCAAATTGCAGCAGAAACTTTGCGCGAGGAATCCAATCGGCTTGTTCGCCGTAAATCAAATGAGCGACGACATCGAACGCGCTCCAAGTGTTTGGGCCTTCATTGCGGGACGTCCAAGTTTCCGGGAGATCGCGTAGAAGCGCGTCGAGGGAAGCAGGGGTGCGAGTGAGCAGCGATATGGTATCGGACAAGTTATGCGGCATGATGCGCCTCGATTCGTCGGCGGAAAGATTCTGAGGCGGCGATTTTATCTCTTGCAGGACCGCGCGTCGCGTGCGTGATGCGGAAAGGATGGAGCCATATTGGCGTGAGGAAATCAGCGCTATGATATGGAGCGAAATTGAAGACAGGAAATGAGATGAACATCGAACAAGATCTCGAGAAGATTGCACTGCAGGAGAAGCGGCTGCAGTTCAAGAGCTTTGATGCGGAGATGGCATGGGCTGTGGGGAGCGCGCTGAAGGCTGCTGCGGAGAAGCGCGGCGTTGCCGTGGCTATCGATATTCAGGTAAGCGGGCACACGCTGTTTTCGTATGCGATGGCGGGAACCACGCCGGACAATTGGGAGTGGATACGGCGGAAACGCAATGTGGTGATGCGCTACCGTCGCAGTTCGTACGCGATCGGGCTGAAGCATCAGCGCGCCGGCACGACGCTGGAGAGCGGTGGGCTAGATATGAAGGATTATGCAGCGCATGGAGGGTGTTTTCCGATTGTTCTGGAAGGAACGGGATGCGTGGGGACGATCACAGTTTCAGGGTTGCCGCAGCGCGAAGATCATGCGCTGGTGGTTTCGGTGCTTCAGGAATATTTGCATTTGACGGGGGAAGACCTGGGGCTCGACGCGGCTACGGCGTGAACGCGAAGGCACAAGAAAATCAGAGCTGGCATGAAAGCCAGCGCGACATTTAAGAGTAAGACGGCGCTTTACTGAGCGGACTGGCAAAATGGCGCGCAAAGGTTCGAGGAAGTCAGCGCAATGCTCTGAGTAGATCCTGCAGGACGATGGTCACGGGGATCTGCGCAATAATCACAGGAAACGCCGGAATCGCTATCGCAAGCGCCAGGGGAATCAGATCCTGTTTGCCCGCGGGAAAAGGGTTGAGCAGCTCAATCTTTTCGTAACTCTGGCCATAGTCCGCAAGGGTGCTGCTCTCGGGTGCCTCGAGAAATTCAGATTCATGACCGGTGCGATGGAGAATCCATTTCTGATGAAACTCAAGGCTATGCAATTGTCCGAGGATGCCGTATTCCAGGATGCCTCTACGGCGCAAAGCTGCGAGACGAGGAACAAAGAAGAGCAGTGGTCCGAGTGCGATAGCCGCGACAATGACAGCGAGAGCGATGGTTGGCAGCATGAAATTCTTCAAGTGGGCACCATGATGAAGGATGTCGTAGCGCCAGGTTGCACCAATTACTGCTGAGGCCGCAAAGGTGATTGGTGCGAAGGCGCCTGGTGTGAGACTGAGGAACCCAAGGCCTCCATGTCTGTCGGGATGCGTCGGGACCAGCTTTAAATTGCGCCGAGATAACTTGAAGGCGAAAATGACCCAGAGTAACCATTTCCAGAGACTAAGGCCCAGCAGGAACTGAAAGATCGGCGCACTCACCAGAACGGCGTACCAGCCGGCGGCACTAAGTTGAAGATTGGCCCCTGATCCTCGCGCAAGCCAAGGGGTGGGGTCGACCAGGCCCTTGTACGAGGCTGCGGTGTGAATGATGAGAAGCGCGAGGACAACAAGCTCGGGAACAAATGAATCCCGCAAACGCATCAGCTTAGCAATCACGCCATCGATATATTCGAGGTCCGGCGCGCTCAAGAGGTGGGCTTGGCGGATATGGGCCATAACGGCGCGGAATCGCGCTTCCATGAGAAGCTCACCGAACAACAGAACGGGAACAGCGATGAGGAAGCGAGCGTGAACTCGATAGTCCCTGACCAGGGAATCCAAGCCCTGGAAATTCAACAGGGCGGTGAGCAGAAGCAGAGGCAGCCAGGTGATGACGATCAGAACCGTGATGCGGCGACCGAGATTCCACTTATTCGGGTGAATTAGCCCAAGCGCTTGCTGCGCACGATAAAACGGACCGCCACGGACGAAAGAAGCTTCGGCGGGAATAGGATTGAGACTAGAATCCTCGTTTGTGTCCATGAAAATCCCTGTACATAGTGCCGCTGGATAGAGGCGGGTGTAATTGGCAAAAGTAACACCTTGCCGGTGCGCGAAGGCGGGGACGAATCGAGACCGTTGCAGCCTGTGGTTGCAAGGGATGAGTTGGAGATATAGTCAGAAGCGACACGAAAAAAAGATTGCGAAAAGGGAGCCGAAAGGCTGGGCGGCTGACGGCCCCATTCGCATCCGCAACAAACTTAGCGCGACCGCGTTCTGCGCCGCACGCTACCGACAAAGCCTACGAAGCCCGTGGCGAGGCAGGAGTAACAGAGGATTGCAACTAAGCAGCCAGAGTCGGAGTAATGCAAACACGGGTCTTAGAGGGGCGTCGATTTCCTGGACGGGCGAAACTATGCACAATTCAGGCAAAACGCTGCATAGTTTAGTCTGTTTTGTTTCGCTTTGGCGAAATGGCGGATTTGAAGTGGAGAGCTGCAGGACATTGCTGGCATAAACCCGGGCGTTACGTTTCCTCCCTGTAACGACAAAATCATCGGCGTCTGAAGGACGGCTCTACAAATATCGAGGTAACAACATTAGACGTTGAAGTGGCGTGCCACAGACGTGGCTGGCATGAAAGCCAAGGCTACATTGGAGGCAAAACATGGCTCGTTGCAAGGAGAATACTGGCCACATCAGACGGATGCCCGACGGAAAAAAGCAACGGACTCACCCCTGAAGGGGTGAGCTACAGGAATTAGTAGACGGACCAGGTGCCTGGAGTGGCGATTTCTAGCAAGTGGCGGTCTGGGTCGCGAAAGTAGAGACTGGTACCGCCCAATTCCCACGTGGTCTTCTCTTCGACGGCTATTCCTCTGGCATAAAGCCACGATTCCCAACTGGCCAGTTCCGAAGAGGCGACGGCGAACGCGAGGTGCAACTCGCCATCGCCGTCGTGAGGAGACTGAATCGCGCGCGAAGCGCCTTTTTTGAAGAGCAGCAGCACCTGATGGGTGCCAGCGTGCATCGCGCAACCGCGCTCACCGAACTCTTTGATGACAGAAAATCCAAAAGTCTCCTGGTAGAAGCGAATGGAGCGAGGGAGGTCGCTGACATACAACGAGGATTCAAGAATGCCATTGGTTTTTGGGGGCATGGTTCCTCCTGGCTGAGCATCAAACCGTAGCATATCGCTGGAAGACTGATAAACGGTCTAGCGCAAAGCACGCGGGCGGTGCGAAAAACGGGGCGATTCATTGACAGTGCGGAAGGCGCGCCGTAAACTGAATTTACAATTTGCAGGCTCGAGAAGTGGGGAAGTGCCGTGAAAATCGGCCGCGGTCCCGCCACTGTGATCGGCTTCAAAGCCGTCAGCCAGGCTACCCTCTCAAGCCGCATCGGTTGCGCGCCCTTCGCGAGAGAGGAAGCATCCGGAATGGCCCCTGAACTCTCGAGGGGCTTTTTTTGTTGGGAACGATCTCGCACAACTCTCGTCAGGGGAGATTCGTGCCACGATTTGGATGCAAAAGCGGCCTGCGAGCGATTCTGGCGGTATTGACGCTGCTGTTTTTGTGCGCGGTAAAGGTTTCGGCGCAGGCGAACGCGAACGCCTTGAAGTCGACAGGTGTACAGCCCAGCACGCATGAAGTTGTGGACGAAGTTGGCCGCACCGTGCGCGTTCCGCTGGTGCCAACGCGCATCGTTTCACTGGCGCCGAATTTGACGGAGACAGTGTACGCATTAGGACTGCAGGATCGACTGGTGGGGGACACGGATTATTGCGACTATCCGCCAGAAGCGCAGAAAAAGCCGAAAGTCGGCGGAGCGATCAATCCGAACCTGGAACAGATCGCGGCGCTGAGACCAGACCTAGTGCTGGTAACGAAAGATTTGAACCGACTGGATACTGTGCGCGCGCTGGACACGCTGGGGATTCCAAGTTATTCGACGGACGCGGCGCATACGATCGACGGAATTATTTCTTCGACAGAAAAGTTGGCCGATATTCTGGGGGCGGCGCAGGCCGGCAAAACAGTGGGCGACGATTTGAACCACAGGCTGGCGATACTGCAAGAGAAGTTGAGATCCGTGCCGGCGACACATGTTTTGTTCGTGGTGTGGACCGAGCCGTTGATCTCAGCGGGGAAGAACACGTTCATCGCGGATGCGCTGCGCAAGGCGGGAGCGATATCGATTGTGGACTCGACACAGGATTGGCCACAGATGAGCCTGGAAGAAGTGGTGCACCAGCAGCCGGATTATCTGGTGTTCGCGGCGGAGCACACGGGTGCAGGAACGCGAGCGTTCGAAGAGTTGGTGAACCGGCCGGGATGGCAACTGCTGAATGCGGTGCGGAACCGGCATTATGCGGTGATCAGCGACGCGGTGAACCGGCCGGCGCCGCGCATCGTCTCCGCGATTGAGGACCTTGCGCATCAGTTGCATCCCGCGTCGTTTCAGGATGCGCCGAGCCCAGAAAAGGAAATCGTGCCCACGAACAGTACAAGCCCAGCACATCATTCGCATGCGGCGTTAGTCGCGCCGGAATTTTATGGCGGCGGTTGCATCACGGAGTCTGCATGCGCCCTTTGACGCTGGAACGATTGCTGCTGCGTTGTGGGCTTTTGGTGTTGATTTTATTCGGAGTGGTCGTGGTGTCGCTGAAGATGGGCGCGGTGCAGGTGTCGCTGTACGGGTTGGGCCGCGACTTGATTCAGGTGCTGCTGGGGCGAGTTTCCGCGATTTCGACGGACTACGGAATGATCGTGCTGGATATACGGCTGCCGCGCATTCTGTTGGGAATCGTGGTGGGAGCTTCGCTGTCGGTTGCGGGAGCGAGTTTTCAGGCGCTGTTGCGGAACCCGCTGGCGGATCCATATGTGCTGGGGATTTCATCGGGAGCAGCGCTGGGGGCCATCATTGCATTGATCGCCGAAAGCCACATGGCGATTTCACCGGAGCTGGCGGGATTGATCACACCGTTCGGTGCGTTCATCGGGGCGGCGGTTACCATCGCCGCGGTGTATCTGCTGGGGATGCGCGACGGGCAGATTGAAAGCAGCACGTTGTTACTGGGCGGAATTATCTCGGCGTCGTTTTTGTCGGCGGTAATCATGTTTTTGATGACGACGCTGTCCGGAAGCAACCTGCGCGGCACGGCGTTCTGGTTGATGGGCGATCTATCGACGCCGCAGCCAAAAACATTGCTGTACCTGCTGGGCATCGGATTTCTGCTGGCGGCTGGCGCGATCTATACCACGTCGTCAGATTTGAATCTATTGTTGGCCGGGGAAAAAGAGGCCATGCACCTTGGAGTGGAGGTGCGGCGCGTGCGAATTGTGGTTTATATCGCGGCGTCGATACTGACGGGCTTAGCCGTCTCCGTGAGCGGAGCGATTGGTTACGTGGGGCTGCTAGTGCCACACGTGATGCGGCTGATTTTTGGTTCGGACCATCGCATGCTGATACCGGCATCGGCGCTCGGCGGAGCAATCGCGCTGGTAATTGCAGACACGCTGGCGCGGACGGTAGTTGCGCCTTCGGACCTGCCGGTTGGAGCGATGACGGCGATGGCCGGCGCGCCGCTGTTTATTTATTTGCTGCGCAGGAGGATTGCATGAGCAGCCCGCTGCGGTCTCCTGTTCCTTCGCTGGCGGGCGCGGACCAGCCACGTGCGGGATCGGAGGTGCGGTTAAGCGTGGAGCAAGTCAGCTACGCGTATTCTCCGAATCCTTCACAGGCGCCGCTATTTACGCTGGAGGCGCTGAGCTTCCAGGCGAAGCCGGCGGAAATTGTGGCGATTTTGGGGCCGAACGCGAGCGGCAAATCCACATTGTTGAAGCTGATTTCGGGCGAGCTGCAGCCAATGTCCGGCAGGATTTTTCTGAACGGATTCGAGACGCACACGCTGCCGGCAAAAACGAGGGCGCAGCGAATCGCTTTGGTGCAGCAGGAAAGCAGGCTGCTGTTCCCGTCGCGGGCGTGGGAATTTGTGCTGCAGGGGCGGCACCCGTACGGGCGCGGGTTGCGTTTCGAAAATTCGGACGACGTGTTGATTGCGGAAAATGCGCTGGCGCAGACCGGGGCGACGCACCTGAGCGATCGTTGGATGGACAAGATATCCGGCGGCGAGAAACAGCGAATCATTCTGGCGCGAGCGCTGGCGCAACAACCATTGCTACTACTGCTGGATGAGCCCACGCTGCATCTGGATATTGGCGCGCAAGTGGATCTGCTGGCGTCGCTGAAGCGGTTGGCGGCGGAAAATCGCTACACCGTGGTGGTGGTGACGCACGAACTGAATCTGGTGGGCGAATATGCGGACCAGGTGGTGCTGCTGCAGAAAGGGAAATGCCTGCGAGTGGGACCACCGGCAACGGTGTATCAACGCGAATTGCTGGAGCAAGTGTTTCAAGCGCCGCTGAGCGTGGAGATGACGCCGTCGGGCCGGCCGCGGGTAACGCTTTTTTCGAAGACGTAGAAGTAGCGGGACTTTACGTTAACCCCAACCCGGCTGCCGCTTGCGAGCAGCCGATTCTGATAATCAACAGTGGGCTTTGCCCCTTTTACTTACCGCAGACCTCGTGCACGGGAAGACGGTGAAATACCGTCGCCGCCGCGCGACTGTAAGGCAGATGCAATGCTCGCGGGCCACTGTGGAGCGATTCGCCACGGGAAGGCCGCGAGAGGACTCGACGTTATTTGCTCAGCGATGGATTGAGCGGATGCGGCAAGTTCGATTCTGCCAAGCCAGGAGACCGGCGAGGTCGGCAGCCAGCGTGACTTGTTTATTTGTTTGATTAGTGCGCTGGCCAACCTTTGTGCTCCCGCGCGTGAGGGAGCGGAGGAACCATGAAAACTCTTCGTCTTGTTGTCTGCCTGTGCTTGCTGTTTGTCAGTGCCGCACGTGTTTTCCCGCAATCCCAGTCTGCCGATGCTCATATCAGTGGACATTTAACAGACCGCAGTGACGCGGGTGTTGGAGGGGTTCGCGTAACCGCGCAACTGGAAAATGCGGCAGATGCGCCGGTGTGGTCAGCGACTTCTTCAACCGACGGTGCTTACGATTTGTCGGTGCCGGCGGGACGCTACCGCGTCCATTTTTCTCGCGACACTTTCGCGCCGCGCGATGCGACGGTGGAATTGGCACCGGGAACGACGCGGACACTGAATTTTCGGATGGAGCTGCAGGCGCTGTCGGACCAAGTGCTGGTGACGGCGCAAGCGGAGCCGATTGGCGCGCAGCAATCGTCGGCGCCGAGCAGCATCGTTGGACGGGAGGAAATCGAACGGCGGCAATCGGTGTTCGTTCCGGATTTGCTGATCTATACGCCGGGTGTGGCGTTTGGGCGAACGGGCGCAAATGGGACGGCATCGATTTTTCTGGATGGCGGGAATTCCAACTTCACGAAGGTTCTGGTGGACGGGACGGCGATCAATCCGCCGGGCGGCGCGGTGGATTTTTCGATACTGACCACCGACAATGTGGACAAAGTGGAAGTGGTGCGCGGAGCGGAGAGCGCAATTTATGGAACGGACGCGGTTTCCGGGGTCGTACAACTCATTTCTCACCGCGGCAGCACAGTGGTTCCCGCGTTCAGCATTTTTTCGGAAGGCGGAAGCTTTTCCACGTATCGTGGCGGCGGCCAGATTTCGGGAATGGCCGGGCATTTCGATTATGCGGGAGCGGCTTCGTATTTTCAGACGGATGGAGAATACCCGAACAGCGATTTCATCGATCGCACATTGTCGGGGAATGTCGGCTATGCGATCAGCGACACCAATCAACTGCGGTTGACGGTACGCAACAATTCGGGCGACGCAGGCATTCCGGGGCAAGTTGCGTATACCCCACCGAGTTTGTACCAGCGATATAACCAGGAATTGTTCAGCGCCAACGCGCGGTGGGACTTCGCGACCGGTTCGCACTGGCAAAATGAGTTGATGGGAGCGGAGGCGTATACGCGGCAACACAGCTTTAATCCCACGCAGAGCTTTTACGCCACGGATCCATTCGCGTTCTGCCCGCAAACAAATGCGGGCGCGGCGGCGACAGCGGAGTTTTGCGACTATGTGTACGACTCACTGTATGCGTACAACGTCGCGAGCGTGACGGCGCAGACGACTTACAGCATTCAGAAGTTTGCGGCGACGGCCGGTTATCAGTACACGGTGGAAAACGGGTCCATCTATTACCTTCCACAGCCACACGTGCGACGGAACAATCAGGCGGGCTATCTGGACTTCCGGTACTTGCCGATGTCGCGGCTGGCTTTCGATTTCGGAGCGCGCGCCGAAGCCAATGGCTACTACGGAACGCGAGTGGTGCCGCGCGTCGGGGGAACTGCGTTTCTGCGTTACGGGAAAGGCTTCTGGGGCGACACGCAACTGCGGATGTTTTACGGGCAAGGAATCAAGGAACCGCGATTTGACCAGACATATGGCAGCGATGTGTGTGATCCGGGAAATCCAAATCTGAAACCGGAAGCGAGCAAGAATTGGAGCGCGGGGCTGGAGCAGAAGTTAAGTGGAGACCGAGTGAAGCTTTCCGCGAACTATTTCTATTACCGTTTTTACGACATCGTGAGTTTCGGCGAAGCAGTGGGGCCGCCCGGCTGCCCTTTTTTTGGCAGCTATTTCAATACGGACCTGGCGTTTTCACGGGGCGTGAACGTTTCGGGCGAAGTGCGGGCGACAACGTGGCTGTTTGTGGCCGGGAACTATACGTACGACGACACGCGGGTGCTGAAATCGCCGAATGCTTCGGACCCGGCGCTGATTGCAGGCAACCGGCTGCTGCGGCGACCGTTGAATTCGGGATCGTTTACAGTGACGGCGGCTTATCGCAAATTCAACGCGGTGTTCGCCGGTTATTTTGCGGGAGTGCGTACGGATAGCGATTTTCTGTTTCTCGGCTTCACACGCAATCCGGGCTACGCGCGATTCGATTTCTCCACCAGCTATACGTTTTATCGCGGGCTTTCCATTTATGCCCGTGCGACCAACCTGTTCGACAAACAATACCAGGACGTGCTTGGCTATCCTGCATTAGGCCGCGACGCGCGCATTGGGCTGCGCTACCAATTCTCAGGCCGGAACTAGACATGGCGTTGCCTGTTATATTCGCGTGGAGCGGAGGAAAAGACAGTGCCATGGCGCTGCACTGCCTCTTGCGCGACCCTGCGTTCGAAGTGGCCGGCTTGCTGACGACCGTCACGGAGGGCTACGAACGCATCAGCATGCACGGTGTGCGGTGCAAACTTCTGGAGCAGCAGGCAGCTTCGATCGGCTTGCCGCTGGAGGAAGTGCGCATTCCGCCGCAATGTCCCAACGCTATCTACGAATCCCGAATGGAGGAAGCGATGCTGCGCTACCGGCATCGTGGAATTCTGCACGTTGGTTTTGGAGACATTTTCTTACGGGACTTGCGCGTTTATCGGGAAGAAAAACTGGCACGCGCGGGGATGTCCGCCATTTTTCCGCTGTGGGGCGTTGATACCCGCGAACTAGCGGGGCGCTTCATGGCCGACGGGTTTCGCGCCAGGAGCGCTTGCATCGATCCGAGGAAACTCGACAAATCATTCGCCGGCAGAGAATTGGACGCCGACTTTTTTCGGGACTTGCCGATCGACGTTGACCCCTGCGGAGAAAACGGTGAATTCCACACGTTTGTTTTCGATGGTCCGATTTTCCGCTGGCCCGTGACAGTTGTGACGGGGCAGGTTGTAGAGCGCGATTCTTTTGTGTTTTGCGATTTATTACCGGATTCTCGAGGAGAGGAACAATGTCCGAGCGTTTAAACCAGGATTCAGATGTGCGATACCTGCGCATTTTCGTGATTGTTTGTTTCATTTTGTTCGCGGCGTGCGTGCGCATCCTGCCACATCCGCGGAATTTCACGCCAGTGGGAGCGGTGGCTCTGTTCGGAGGGGCAAAACTGCGGAATCCATGGGCGGCGTTTCTGTTTCCACTTGCCGCACTGTTTGTTGGAGACTTGATCGTCGGGTTTCACCGGTTCAGCGGATTTTACGGCGTGATTCCGGTTGTCTATCTGAGTTTTTGCCTCAGCGTGTTAATTGGTCGGTTATTTCGTAATCGCCAGTCGGTGCCGGGCATTTCAGCGGCTACGCTGCTTGGCGCAATACAGTTTTTCCTGGTGACGAATTTTGCGATGTGGGCATTTTTTGACATCTATGCAAAAACTCCCGCCGGGTTGCTGAGTTGCTATGCGGCGGGAATTCCGTTTTTCTGGAACACGCTGGCGAGCGATTCGTTGTTTACATTGGTACTGTTTGGGGGATTTGCGGTTGTCGAACGGCTGAGCCCAGCGTTATGTGCCGAGGACTCGCGGGTGCCGGCCTAGCTGGTTGATGGCGGTCCAGTTGCGCTGACCCTCTGCTATACTTTCTATTCCACCATGACCAAATTCGCTACCGAATCCGCAATGTCGCCGGAAATCCTGGCGAAATACGAAGTTGTGATCGGCCTCGAGGTACACGCACAGCTGCTGACGCGCACGAAGATTTTCTGCGGTTGTTCCACACGCTTCGGCGATGCGCCGAATTCGAATGTTTGCCCGGTTTGCCTGGGACTGCCGGGGACGCTGCCGGTTTTGAACAAGCGGGCGGTGGAGATGGGCATGCGAGCGGCGCTGGCGTTGAACTGCACGGTTCACGAGCACTCGCGATTCGCCCGCAAGAATTACTTTTATCCGGATCTGCCGAAGGGCTATCAAATTTCGCAGTACGAATTGCCGTTAGCAACGGGCGGCTGGATTGAGATCGAGCACAAAGGCGAGACTAAGCGGATCGGGATTACGAGATTGCACCTGGAAGAGGACGCGGGGAAATCGTTGCACGACGGATTCGCGCACTCGGACGAGAAGACGTATGTGGACTTCAACCGCTGCGGAACGCCGCTGAGCGAAATTGTTTCGGAGCCGGACATGCGTTCGCCGGACGAGGCTTACGCCTACCTGACAACGCTGCGGCAGATTCTGCTGTATACGGGTGTGAGCGATTGCAACATGGAAGAAGGCTCGCTGCGCTGCGACGCCAACGTGAGCGTGAGGTTGCGAGGTGCGAAGGAATTCGGGACGAAAGTGGAAGTGAAGAACCTGAATTCATTCCGGTATCTGGCGAAGGCGCTGGAATACGAGATCGAACGGCACATCGGCGTGCTGGAATCGGGCGGACGAATTTCGCAGGAGACGCGGTTGTGGAACCAGTCTTCGGGTCGGACGGAGCCAATGCGCTCGAAGGAAAAAGCGCACGACTATCGGTATTTTCCGGAGCCGGATCTTCTGCCGGTACACGTAAGGTCCGCGTGGCGCGAAGAAGTTCGGCGATCGCTGCCTGAACTCCCCACGGCAAAGCGGGGGCGATTCGTTTCGGCATTTGGCATCACGGCTTATGACGCGGAAGTGCTGACGGACTCGCAAGCGCTGGCCGACTATTTTGAGGCGGTGGTGAAAGCGGGAGCGCCAGGCAAGGCTGCAGCGAATTGGATGCAGACCGAATTGCTGCGGCGGCTGAACGATTCGGGCAAAGAAATCAGCGCGAGCCCAGTGAGCCCGGCGGCGCTGTCGGAGCTGGTGTCGCTGGTTGAGTCAGGAAAGATCACTGGGGCGGTGGGAAAGAAAGTGTTCGCGACGATGTTCGAATCGGGACGGACAGCGACGGACATCGTGGCGGCGGAAGGTCTGGGAGCACAAGTAAGCGACGCCGCGATCGAGCAAGCAGCGAGGGAAGTGGTGGCGAAGAATCCGGACAACGTAGCGAAATTCAAAGCCGGCAACGAAGGCGTGTTCAAGTTTTTCGTTGGGCAGGTAATGCGAGCGACGAAGGGCCAGGCCAATCCGCAAGCGGTGAACGAAATTGTTCGCAAAGTATTGGCCGAGTAAGCGTGGGTTTGCTGCAAAGCCTGGTTCCGGTGGTCGCGGGCAAAGTACACGGCTGGATCGAGTCGCAACGCTTGAAACATCTGCCCAGCGCGCGGCCGTTAACGGAACGCGAGTGCATGGCGCTGAGCGCGCATTTTGCGGAAGAGACTGTAGCGCAGGCGCGTGTGGCGAGAGTGGAGCGAGTGCCGAGCCCGCCGTTTGTCGGGGCCCTTCTTAAGCAACTGGAATTCATCGGAAAGCGGGTGCATTTCAATTTTTCGGCGGCCGCCGGGATCACGTTCGGAGAATGCGTTTTAATCGTCGATCCGGGAGTGCCGATTCATCTGCTGTTTCACGAGATGGTGCACGTGGAGCAGTACCGGATGTTGGGGATGAAAGAATTTGCGCGGGTGTACGTACAAGGAATTGTGGATTCGGATTTTATGTATGAAAAGATTCCGCTGGAGGCCATCGCATTTGGAATGACGGCGCGTTTCGCAGCGGGAGAGGCAGTGAATGTGAGCGCGGAAATGCCGGGGTGGTTACAGGAACAAGGATACTCAGGACGAGGTGAATGATGCTGAAGATAGGCGACAAGGCTCCCGATTTTGCGCTGCCTTCGGATGAAGGCGAAGAAGTGTCGCTGGGAGATTTCAAAGGGAAGCGGGTATTGATTTTCTTTTATCCCAAGGCAAATACATCGGGTTGAACGGTTGAGGCGTCCGAGTTTCGTGACGCAAAAGCAAAGTTCGATAAGCAAGGCGTGGTGATCTTGGGGGTGAGCGCCGACCCGATCAAGCTGCTGCAAAGCTTTCGAAGCAAGCACCGGCTGAATTTCTATTTGTTGAGCGATCCGACGCACAAAATGCTGACGGCGTATGACGCATGGCGGACGAAGAAATTCATGGGACGCACGTTTCAGGGGATTGTGCGCAGCAGCTATTTGATTGGACCGAGCGGCAAGATCGAGGAAGTGTGGGACCCAGTGAAGGCAAAAGGACACGCGGCGGAAGTGCTGGTGCGGCTGGGCGCCGCAGCGTGATGGCGAGTTAGAGTTCGGTCTTAAATTCGTCGGCGACGGGCTCGATCAGCAGATTGTCGATGAGGCGAGCCTTGCCAATGTGAACGGCGAGGACGGCGTAAGAGCGACGAGCGACGCGGACCACGTGTTCAAAGGTTTCGGCGTCGACAACTTCCGCATAATCAACGAGAGCGCGCGGTTCCGCGTCAAGAACTTTGCGCATGACGCGCTGCAATTCCAACGAATCGCGTACGCCCGCGTTTAATTCGGTTTGCGCGGCACGCAAAGCCCGCGAGAGGACAGTGGCTGCCTTGCGCTCTTCGGCGGAAAGGTAAGCGTTGCGGGAAGACATGGCGAGTCCATCAGGTTCGCGCACAATCGGGCAGACCACAATTTCGGTGTCGAGATTCAGGTCGCGGACCATTTGCTGAACGATGCGGACTTGCTGCGCGTCTTTGCGGCCAAAATAGGCGTAGTGCGGCTGCACAATTTCAAAGAGCTTGAGCACAACTGTGGCGACGCCGCGAAAATGCCCGGGGCGGGTTTTGCCTTCGAGGCGCTCGCTGAGTCCAGCGACGTGTACATAGGTTGAAAATCCGGGCGGATAGATATCGGCGGCCTGTGGAAGGAAGAGCGCATCGACATTGGCAGAGGTGAGTTTTTCCTGGTCGGCTTCCAGAGGGCGAGGATATTTGGAGAGATCTTCATTGGCGCCGAACTGGGTAGGGTTCAGAAAGATCGAGGCATAGACAGGGGAACATTCGCTGCGGGCGCGTTCAACCAATGCCAGATGCCCGGCGTGCAGAGCGCCCATGGTGGGGACAAATCCAATTACGCGCTGCTCCAGACGGGCTTCCCGCGCTTTTTCTTTCATCCAGGGAACGGTTCGAATGGTTTCCATTCCGCGCCTAGGCTCCCGCAGCGGCGGCGCGTTCGCGGTAGAAGTGCATCAAATCGGTTAGAAGCGGTTGGGCGCCAAGTTGCCGGAGCATGGTGGTGACCTGGCCGCGGTGATAGGTTCCGTGGTTCACGAGATGCTGCATGGATTGCGACAGAGGATTGCGATACACGCCGTATTTCATAGTTTTGTATTCCATCACGTCATTCAAGCGCTGTTGCGTAAGGCCGCGGACAAAATTTAGCAGCGTGGGTTCAAACGCCGCCCAGCTGGCTTGAAGCTTGGCGACATCGGCAAATTCCGGGTCATCGGGAATGGCGGATGGGGAGCGTCCCTGAAAGCGCTCGAGCCACAACCACTCGACGCCGTAGATGTGTGCGAGGGTGTCGCGGACGGAGAAGAAGCTGGAACCCAACTGTTTGGTGAACTGCTCTGGGGTGAGAGCGCTGGCTGCTTGCAATGCGCGGCGGTCTGCCCAAGCGTTGTATTCGTAGAGGGCTAGCATTTCTTCCGGTTTCATGGACATTCCCTCAGGGGCTGAAGCCCCAATCATAGCCGAGCGATTGATGTCGGAGCTAAAGCTCCGACCCCCTAAACACTCCTGGAACTAATGCTTCGACGCCTGAATATTCTTGGAACTAAGGCTCCGAGCGGTCAATTTAGCGGGCGATGGGCACGGCTTTGCGCGCCTTCATTAGCGTAGATGCCGGCGCGTGATAGGACTCGGCGTCGGACGGGAAGCTGCTGCTTTGCACGTCGGCGCAATATTCGCGGACGGCTTGGGAAATGACTTCGCCAACGTTGGCGTAACGGCGAGCGAATTTGGGCGGGTCCTGAAATGTCAATCCGAGGATATCGTGGAGGACGAGGATTTGGCCGTCGCAATCCGGGCCAGCGCCGATGCCGATGGTGGGAATGCGCACGCTGCGTGTGATCTCGGCGGCCACTTCGCGGGGGATGCCCTCCAGAACGATGGCAAATGCGCCTGCGGCTTCTACGGCGCGCGCGTCGCGGAGCAATTGCTCGGCAGCGCCGGGAGTTTTACCTTGGACGCGATAGCCGCCCATAGCGTTGACGGACTGAGGAGTGAGGCCCACGTGGCCCATTACGGGAATTTCCGCTTCGGTGAGCCGCGCAATCAACTCCAGACGGCGTTCGCCGCCTTCGATCTTGACGGCTTCGGCGCCCGCCTCCTTCACAAAGCGCATGGCGTTGCGGATGGCTTCGTGGATTTCGCCGTGATAGGTGCCATAGGGCATATCGCCGACGACGAGGGCGTGCTGGACGCCGCGACGGACAGCCTTGGTGTGATGGAGAGCTTCATCGAGAGTGACGGGCAACGTGCTTTCATAGCCCAGCACCACCATTCCTAGCGAGTCGCCCACGAGCACGACGTCCACGCCAGCTTCATCGACGAGACGGGCGGTGGGATAGTCGTACGCCGTCAGGCAAGTGATCTTCTTTTGTGCGGGAGAGCCTGCGGAAGGGTTCTTACGTTGAAGCAACTCGGGCACGGTAACTTTCCCGTTGCCCCCATTCGGGATGATGCTCATGTCGGCCTCCGGTGCCACTCCCTAAGTGCGGGATGCAGCCCTTATCCAGACAAGAGAAGTATAACAAAATGTGATGCAAGTCACCAAGAAAGGTGATTCTTGGCGAGCGGGGCGGATTCGGGGTGGGTGGCCGAAACCTTGGTTACTGCGACTTCCAAGTCTCAGAGAATGATTTAGACAAATAGTGCCTGTTCGAGTGTCATATCAGTGGAACGGTTAGCAGGCAGGATGGGGCCGTTGGAAATCGACAAGCTCACAGCTGTCCACGTGAAGGATCTCTATGAGAAGCACGGCAGCGCACTGGCGGCATACGCGTGTTGCTGCGGGCTGGATTTTGCTTCGGCGGAAGACGCGGTGCAGCGGGTATTCCTGAAGCTTCTTCACAGTGAGACTTCGGTTCCGCGAACGCCACTTGCGTATCTCTACCGTGCCGTCAAGAACGTTTCGTTCAACATCCGTCGTGACCGCAGGCAGGAAACAGAATTCGCCGGAGAGGAAAAATGGTTCGTCCATTCGGGTGGGGCGCCAGAAGAAGTATTAGCCCTACAGGCCGCTTTGCGGGAATTGCCAGATGAACAGCGCGAGATCGTATTCCTTCGGATTTGGAGCGGGCTGACGCTGCAGGAGATTGCCGATACGACGAAGCTGCCAATCAACACAGCGGCGTCGCGATATCGCTACGCGCTGGATAAGTTGAGGGAGAGGCTCGATCCGGAGCCAGTCGGGAGGCGGAAAAATGCAACAACATGACGAAGAGATTGAGCAATACTTGAAGGAATTCACGCCGCGGGCCATCTGTCCACTAGAGGACGAGCGTCGATCACATGATTTATGGCCCCGACGGCTTGCCGCAGCGGCGGTGATCGTGGTGGCAGGTGGATTTTCTTTGTGGTTCACGCTTAGGGAAGCGAAAACGGTTCCCTTAAAGCCGTCCGTTTCCGAATTGCAACAAGAAATTCCGGATGGCAGTAAACGTGTGAGCACATTTCTGCTAACGAAACTCGCCCTTGAGGACGAAAAGAGATTTGAGGCGGTCCTAACCGATGAATCGCGGAGAGTCTTGCCGGGCATGCAAGGACAAGAAAGCACACTGCGAATATTTGCCGGGGAATGAAGGAGGAGAAAATGATTAAACGAGTCCGTATGCTTGCGATGATACTACTCACGGTACTCAGTTCTCGCCCAGGATCTGCGCAGGTGAAATCGCCACCGCAAACAAAAAACGCGGCACTTCGCTATTGGCAAGCATTCGCTGAACTAAAGGATCCACCGCCAGACTCGGGAATCCAGAAGGAAATGGAGAAGGTTCTCTCCGGCGAGGCGCCGTGGGAAGAGGGCAAACTTGGTGGAATTGTGGCCGCCAACGATATTGCATTAGGAATTATGCAGCGAGCCACGAAACTCCCGGATTGCGACTGGGGGGTCGAATATAGCCGCGGGCCACAAGCGTCGATCGCATTCGTGCCTCGTGCCTATGTACTTTCACGACTGAACACGCTCCGGGGAATTCGAGAAATGGCGCGGGGCCAGTCGCAGGAGGCAGTGGACACATGGATCGCAGGGATCCGTTTCGCGGAAGATCTGGCGAAGGGCGGCTCGCTGATCTTTTCACTTACGGCAAAGAGTTTGCTTATTCTGGAGATGCACACGCTGACGGCTGAAGCGAAGCAAGGGCGCTTGAACGGCTCGCAGAGGAAGCAACTGTACGTTGCGGTCAAGGCCTTGCCAGAGGACGGCCTTGATTGGGGCCAGGCGTGGGAGATGGATGAAGCGGGTACGGATGTGTTTTTTGCGGAGATGCAGAATTCGAAAAACCCAGCGGGGCTGTTTGAGAGCCTGATGGGAGAACCAGCGCCAAAAGGTTGCGTTCCCCCCAGTACTCAGCAAGTGCAGGCGTACCACGGGTACATGAGCGATGTGGCGGCAGCTCTGCGTCTGAAGCCTGCCTCGACCAATCAGCGGCTTGCGGAATTGGACGGCAAGGCAAAAGGCATCTGCGAGGCAATACGGGTGGCAATTCCGTCGCCGCAACGCGTGAACGATGCGCGGATCGAGGTCATAACTTCGCGCGAAGCCCTGCTACAAGCTCTGCAGACAACGTAGCGGACCTCACGACGTGGTATTGAGGTGCGGGAGATGATTGTATGGGGATACTCACTGACGACATGAAGCGGGTGGTGCGCGAGCAGAAGCTGGGCTTCGTTGCAACGGTATGCGCGGATGGAACGCCGAATTTGTCGCCCAAAGGAACGACGGGAGTTTGGGATGACGATCATCTGATGTTTGCGGACATACGATCGCCACAATCGGTTCGGAACATCGAGGCGAATCCGTCGGTGGAGGTGAATGTTGTGGATTCGCTGGTGCGGAAAGGTTACCGATTCAAAGGGCGGGGAATTGTGCATCGCTCGGGAGAGGTGTTTCAGCGTGGGTGCCAGATGTACCGCGAGATCGGGCTGACGCATGAGATCCAAGCCGTGGTGCTGATTCGAGTGGAGCGCGCGCTGCCGGTGTTTTCCCCGGCGTATGATCGTGGCGACACGGAGGAGCAGGTGAAAGAGAGATGGCGGCGATACTGGCAAAAGCTGTGGGGAGGAGAGGAAGAGTGAGGCTGTTGAGTTGGCCGCTGGAAGCATGGTTCGACAAACCGTGAAGGTGCCGCGACATCCAGGAAGTGAAATGGCGGGAGGGGACGCGCGGTAGGGATTGAGGATATGATCGCCACGACGGATGAACCACTTTAGACATCTTGGGCTGTTGGTCGTTGTGTTGCTTTGCGGCATGAACGTCGCGGCGCAGACGGATGCGAGCAACACACCAACAAGTAAGACCGCACCGGCAAACCCATGGGATTTCAATTTGAGCGTGAGCGGGTATCTGGTGCCGCACGGGCAATCGTATGCCTCGCCGACACTGACAGCGGATCACGACGCGCTGCACCTGGAAGCGCGGTACAACTACGAGGCGCAACGGACGGGATCGTTGTGGGCCGGATACAACCTGAGCACGGGGAAGAAGCTGGTGTTGGAAGCGACACCCATGATCGGCGGAGTATTTGGGCACGTGAACGGGATAGCGCCGGGACTGGAATTTACAGGCACGTACAAGAAGCTGCAGCTGTACAGCGCAAACGAATATATTTTTGATACGGACACGAAGGCGGGCAATTTTTTCTATACGTGGACGCAGCTGACGTACTCGCCGCGGGAATGGTTCACGTTTGGATACGTGGTGCAACGGACGAGAGCTTACACGACGGCACTGGATATTCAGCGCGGGCTGCTGGTGGGGTTCACGCGCAAGAAGATAAACTTCACAACGCAGATTTTCAATCCAGGAGAAACGGATCCCACCGTGGTGCTGTCGCTGGGATACAGCTTTTAATGTAGATTTTGGGCTGTTACGAAGCGTGACACCTTCCATGAGCTAATAAAATCCTCGTTCAATTCTCTGGTTCGCGCATGATTGCGCCTCACTGCCCACTTATGGCCGCCCCAGAGAACCTTGGAGGAAAAAAACCAATGACAAGACTTCGGATTCGTAGTGTTTTAGCGCCTATATTGCTGGGTTCTTTCTTGGCGCTTGCAGGGGCAACACACGCGCAGACAAAGAAACCGAACATTCTGGTGATCTTTGGCGACGACATCGGGCAAACGAATATCAGCGCATACGGCAAGGGAGTGGTGGGATACGTGACGCCGAACATTGACCGGATTGCCAAGGAAGGCATGCTGTTCACGGATTACTACGCCGAAAACAGTTGCACGGCGGGGCGGTCGTCGTTCATCACCGGGCAAACGCCGAAGCGGACGGGAATGTCGAAGGTGGGCATACCGGGAGCACCGATAGGCCTGCAGGCTCGCGACGTGACGATAGCGCAAGCACTGAAGGGGCTGGGATATTCTACGGGCCAGTTCGGCAAGAACCATTTGGGAGATCGTAACGAGTACCTGCCTACGGTTCATGGTTTTGATGAGTTCTACGGGAATCTTTACCACCTGAACGCCGAGGAAGAACCGGAACGTCCGTACTGGCCAAAAGACGATACGGCCTACACCAGTACGAATTCACCTCGCGGCGTGCTGCGTTGCAAAGCAACGGACAAAGACGACACCACGGATGAGCCACATTGGGGGCGTGTGGGGAAGCAATCGTGCGAAGATACCGGGCCGTTGACCGCTAAGCGAATGGAAACGATTGACGATGAGTCGACCGCGGCGGCCATCGATTACATGAACCGTCAAGCAAAATCGGGCAAACCTTTCTTTGTGTGGATGAACACCACACGCATGCATGTTTTCACACATATTCGTCCCTCGATGCTGGGGCAGAGCGGAATGCCAGGGAACGAGTATGCCGACGGGATGATTGAGCATGACGGCGATGTGGGAAAACTGCTGAAAGCGCTGGATGATCTTGGCATAGCCAACGATTGTTGAAGGGAGTGGCGATCGGTGGAACTACTTTCAAGGTGCACTTAGACGGATACAACCAATTGCCTTATCTAACGGGGCAACAGAAAAAAGGTGCGCGAACCGAATTTGCCTACTATAACGATGATGGAGTGATGGTGGCATTCCGATACGAGAACTGGAAAGCAGTCTTTTGCCAAATGGAAAAGCCGGGCGGCTTCGCGGTGTGGTACACGCCGTTTACCTGCCTGCGTATCCCAAAACTATTTAACCTACGCATGGATCCATACGAACGAGCCGACATCGTCTCCGATCAATACGATGATTGGCGAGTGAAAAATGCGTACTTGATGGGTTGGATGACGTTCCACGCCGCCGAGTTTATCGAGACGTTTGCGCAATATCCGCCGAGCCAGACGCCAGCGAGCTTCACGATCGACCAGATCGAAAAAGACGTGGAGATGAAGATCAAGGCCATGGCGACAGCGCCGAAGACACAATAAACGTCGAGCGTCGGGCGCAACGTGGTGACTGTCAAAAGCGCCAGGATGGGTAACGTATCGCCCATCCTGGAACGGAACGGTGGCACACGGGACGAACGGGACATACGTTGGGCATGATGGGAACGTCTACCGAAAAGACTCGACGGGGAATTGGAGCCAGTACAACAACGGGAGTTGGAATCACGTAGACACGTCCAATGCACAGGCTCAAGCACAACAAAGAGCGCAGAACGCTTCGCAGAATCGAACAGAGGCGCAAAACCTGGGAGGCAGTTCAAGACAGGCGGCGGGAAGTCACGTGAACGTGCAGCCCAACGTGGTCAACGGGTTGAATCAATCGGCACAATCACGACAAAGAGGCCAGATGCAGACACAACGGTTCCAGAATTTTCATCGCGGCGGTGGTGGACGATTCCGTCACTGAACTGAGAGAACGCGCAGATTTCAGTAGACCAGCTTGAGAGAGAACTGGATTTGGCGGGACGGGCCGGCGGTGTGGCTGACGATGCCGAAGCCGGTGCCGCGAACCGTGTTGGACGGCAGACCAAAATTGACGACGTTGAAGATGTTAAAGAATTCGGCGCGGAACTGAAGGATGCCGAATTCGCCGCCGGCGCGGTGGCCAAAGGATGTGTTCTTGATGAGGCCAATGTCGAATTGATGGAAGCCAGGACCACGAAAGGTGTCGCGGCCTAAAGTGCCGAAGCGGCCGGAATTAGGACCCGTGCCTCCGGGAAGGTTGATGGGAAGAAAGAAGAAGGAACTGTTGCTTGCGCCACGGCCAAAATAATCCTCACGAATGGTGCGGCTGGTAGAAAAATCGGGCAGGGACAAAAGGTCGGGCCGATCGGTGCCGCCTGCGCCCGCGCCAGTCTGCTGAATTCCGGAATAAACAGTGAATGGGGGACCGGTGGTGATCGAAGTGATATTCAGAAACTGCCAGCCGGCGGTAACGTAGCGGCTGACAGGCTGCAGGAAACCGACGCGATCGAACGGCAAATCCTGAATCAGGTTCAAGGAAAAAACTTGCGTGACGTCGAAAGTGGAAGGACCTTTGTCGGCTTCGGGATGCAAAGGATCTTGCGGGAGCGTCTGCAGAATTGTGCCTGCGTTCGCGGGAAGTCCGCCGAGCACCGCGCTGGTATCGTCGATGGATTTGGAAAATGTGTAGCTAGCCTGGAAACTGAGACCGATGCGCGAAGTGCTTTTGCTGATGCTGGTCTGCAGCGCATTGTAGTTGGAATGGGAACCGGTAGTCATGATGGACTCCGGCCCGAATCCAGCAATGGCGTGGCCGGAAGCGTCGAACTGAGTGTACGGCGCGTAGGCAGGATCGGCGCCGCCGTAACCGTTGGGAGAGAAAACGCTGGCAAGATGAATGCCGGCCGTGCCGACGTAAGCGGCGCTCAACTTGACGCCGCGAAATTCGTGATCGATGCCCAGAGTGTAGGTTCCGATGTAGCCGTTGCGAAATCCGCGGGAAATGGGCGCGGCGGTCAACAATTGAACCTGATGGCCGGGAGTGAGGGCTTCCAGATCGCTTTGAAAGCGCTTCAGGTCAATTTGCGTGTTAGCCGGCACGGAAGAACTGTCGCCATTGGGGAAGAGAAGTTGTCCGTTGATGGCGTAAGGCTCAGGAAGGGCGAGCGGCACCGCCGTATTGGAAAAAGGCACGGGAGTTCCGGGAAGAGCAGTGATCAGGGGCTGGAAAACCAGCGGGATTCCTCCGGTGACGAAATTGTCCTGCCACAAATTGGGCAGGATCGTGGTGATAGCGCCGCCGGCATGGATGACGGTATGAGGAGTGACGGAGTAATCGACGGAAACGCGCGGGGCCATGCCGGTCCAATCCATGGGATAAACGGGCTGCGGATTGTATAAGAAAATCTGAGTGGCGCCGGGAGTGAGGAAGGAAGTGGGCTTGCCATCGGGGCCGATGGGTTCGGCGACGGAAGTGCGATGCTTGGCTTCCTTGATGCGGCTGTTTATTTCGTAGCGTAAGCCGTAATTCAGCGTCCATTTCGGGGAAATCTTCCAGGCGTCCTGGAAATAAAAATTGTAGGCTTCGCGGCGGACGGCGGCTTCGTCGAACTTATCGCCTTTCGGAGTGACGCTGGCCGCGGCGGTGATGGTGTAGGAATACGGCGTGGCGGTGAGCAATCCAGTGAGGGCGTCGGGTAGTGGATCGCCGGGCTGAATATTGTGCAAGCCACTGGCGGATGTGATTTCCACGGGCGAGAAGGCGGTGCCTCCACCAAAGCTGTAAACGCCGCTGGGATTGGTGCCAAAGATGGTGGCGTCCTTATTCAGGCGGATTTCGAAGCCCCATTTGAAGGTGTGGGTATTGTGAACGTAAACCAGGTCCTGCTTGATCTGGTAAACGTTGCCGTAGGAACCGAAAATCGAGCCGTCGGCGGTATTGAATCCCTGGAAGAGGCCGTCGCCGTAGACCAGCGCGACATCGGTGTGATTGGTGGCGGGGAAAAAGGGAGTGCTGCGAATAAAACCGAAGGCCGCGGTAAAGCTGAGATGCGGCGTGAGCGTTTGCGAGTAACGCACGGCCGCGCTGCGTTGATGATCGAAGAAATTCACGGCGAAGTTGGGATCGATGGCGGTTTGATCGGGATTGGTGGTCGGTCCGCGCACCTGATTGAGACTGAAACGGCCAAAGAGCGTGGCCTTATCGGAAATGACTTGATCTATGCGCACAGAGAACTGGTCGGTATCGGTGACGACTTTCGACGAGGTTGCGTAGGTTCGCGCACCGAACGAGCCGTGAGGATCATTCGGGAGCGGATAGCGAGCAAGAAGGGGCGCGATGGCCGGGTTAACGGGGACTGTGAGGGTGTCACCGGGAAAAGTGGTGGTGTCGATGCCGCTGCGTTCGGCGGCGGTGGGGACGGCGAAGACTTGCGTTGTGCCAAGCACCTGGCGAAAGCCCTGATATTCGCCGAAGTAAAAAGTTTTGCCGCGGCCATCGTAGATTCCGGGGAGTACGAAAGGGCCGCCATTGGTGACGCCAAACTCGTTACGGATGAAAGGAGGCAAGCGACGCGTGTCGACATCGCTTTTGTGGTCGAAAAAGTTTCGGGCGTCGAACGCGGCGTTGCGTACAAATTCGAAGGCGCTGCCGTGAATCTGGTCGGTGCCGGACTTGGTGATGACGTTGGTGAAGCCGGCGGCGCCGTGTCCGATTTCTGCGGGCATGACACCGGAACTGGATTGCACTTCCTGGATGGCGTCGACGTTGAAATTGGAAAAAGTGGCGCCGCCCAATTCGGGATCGCTGGTGTCTGCGCCATCCATGGCGAAAACAGCGGTGGTGCCGCGCAAGCCGTTGATGGTGAACTGCTGGGTGAAGTTAGCCGCGCCATTGGTGTCAGTCATGGTGCCGGCGGCGAGGAGAAGCAATTTGCTGAAGTCGCGTTCGTTGAGGGGAAGGCTGGAAACCTGGCCGCTGGAGAGGACTTCGCCGCCGCTGGCTTGCTGCGAGTTGGCGCTTGCGCGAGGCAGCACCGCCACAGTTTGATTTTGTGCAGATAGTTCGAGATCTGCGGCGAGCGCGTCGCCATCCTTGATGGTTAGCGGATCGGCTGCCTGCCAAAGCTTGCCGTTAAGCGCGACAGTGAGCTGGTAGCGTTGAGCCGCGATATCGGCAAAGAGAAATTCTCCACTGGGCGAGGATTTGGCGGAATAGGCAGTGGCTCCCGAGACGGCTTGCAAGGAAATGGTGGCGTCGCCGACGATGTGGCCTGAAGAGTCGCGCAAGGTCCCTTTCCAGGAATTGGCGGCTAGCGCGGACGCGGAGAACGGAAGCAAAAGAAGAATGGCAAAGCAGCAGTTACGCACTGACCTGAGATTAGAGCCGGGGGACGATTTCAAAACGAGCATTCGATTCACATTTCCATTGGGCCGCATTTTGGGTATTTAAACTCCGAGCTATTTTTCTCCGCCAACCTTTACGATTTTTTCCGAGACGTTCCAGCCACGAACGCCAAGGGTCAAGCCGGTTTTCACGGAGGAAGAAGGCGATTCGATGTCGATTTCCCTGGATTCGCCGGGAAGAAGCGAAATGTAATTATCGCCGCAGTAGGCGGGAAGAACGCGAGTGGCGCCGTCGCTTTCCATGAGCGTGAATTTCGTTTCGATGGCCGCGGTGGCGCCGATGTTTTCCACGCGCACATGTATTTTGACGAGATTCTTTTCGTGAGCGGCGCTGGTGGTGACGGCGAGTTGCGCCATGGGCAAATGATTGAGCTTGCGATAGTCGGCGCTATCGCCGGCGAGCCAGTAGAAATTGTCGGAAAGCAAAGCGCCGGCGGAATCGCGCAATTCCAGTTTCACGAGGACGACATTGCCTTTAAATTGCGGCGCGAGGTCCAGGTTGAATACTTCGGTGACGCCGGTTGGCGCATCCTTCTTTTCTTCGTGCTGGAGGAGCACGTTATTGTCCAGCGAGTAGACGCGGGCGCGAATCGACAGGCCCGCGGCAGTGGAGGGAAGAGAATTGGAGATTTGCACCTGGAAGCTGGTGGGATCGAGTTGCACGTGCAAGGGCTCGCTGGCTTTTTTGACGCCGTAGAAGGAAGCCTGGGTGTCGTAATCGGAGCTGAAGATTTGCCAGGTTGAACTGGGCCAAGCCGGCTGCGTCATCCAGAGCATGCGGCCGGTGTTGGGGGCCCAAAGATGAGCGTTCATGCCTTCGAAGATGGCGCGATGCTGCACGTAGTTGAGCATCTGGGCTTTGCGGTCGAAGTCTTCCAGGCTGGTGGCGGCGCCAAACTCTTTTTCCAATTCCGCGAGAAACGGCAACATGTCGCCATTCCCGTTCATGTGCCAATCGTGATAGGACCACGCATCGCTGATGGGCCAGCGATCCGGCTCGGGAATCCAGGCGCGCCACATTTCGAGAGTGGGGAACGAGGGCGTACCGGTTTCGACAGAAAAGCCGTGATTGAGCATGGTGAAATAGAGTTTGGGATCGACGTAGCGATACGGGCCACTGTTCTGCAGATTCACCTGATTCGAAGTGGGCGTGTAATAGCGTGTGCCATCGAGCGTGCGGATGAGTTGATCCAGGCCTTCGTTCAAGGTGGGCTGCGGAACACCTTCATTGCGGCCGCACCAGATCACGATCGAAGGATGATTGCGAAATCGCGAGATGGTGTCGCGCGCGTTTTCCAGGAATAGTTCGGGATCCTCCGGCTCGACGTTATAGTTTTGCGTGGAAGCCCAGAAATCGTTCCAGACCAGCAAGCCATATTCGTCGGCGAGATCGTAGAAAGTTCCTTCGGTGCTTTGGCCAACCCAGTTGCGGATGATGTTGACATTGGCGTCGCGGTGCAGCCGAAAATACGGCTCGAGCCTTTCGCGCGAGACACGTTTGCGCGAATCGTCCATGCCCCAGCTTCCGCCACGAGCGGCGATGCGTACTCCGTTCACGCGAATCGTAAGGTAGGGCGAAGCGCGCGTGTCGTCGACGGCTTTTGCCGCGGCGGACTTTTCCGCGCCGGGCTTCAGCGAAGCGACCCAAGACTTCCAGCCTTCCTTCCACTCAGGAGGAAATATGGAAGGGTAAGGATCGGTGACAGGGATGTTGCGGATGCCTTCGTGGGTGACGTCGACGATGTGCTCGTTTTTTTCATGCGCAACGGTAGGCGAATAGTCGACGCGGCGGAGATGCCCGGTGCTGTCGAGCAAGCTGAGCTCGTAGGTGATTTCGCGGATACCGAAACGAACGTCTTTTGCGTCGGAATCCTTACCAGCCTCGGAGAACAAAAGCTTCAGGGTGTAAAGTTCGGGTTTACCGTAGCCATTGGGCCACCACGGGCGCGGGTTTTGAACGTTCAGCTGGGGAAATTCGGCAGGGCTGAGTTTCAGTTCATTTTTGCCGGGGGAAAGGGAAACGGTTTTAGAGACGGCTACATTTTCAAAGGAAGCAGTCAGCGTTCCGCGCACGGTGGCAGCGGAATCGTTGACGAGCGGGACGGAGATATCCACGGTGGCCTGGTTGGTGGCGGGCAACGGCAACTTGGTGACAATTTGCGGATCGCCAATGCGGACGCTGCTGGTGATGCGCAGCGTTACCGGTTGCCAGATGCCGGTGTCGCGGTCGCGAATCGCGGGAATCCAGTCCCAGCCTTCGGTGTCGACGAACGTGGGGCCGTCGAGGCACATGATGCCGCCGTTTTCGCCGGCGCCCGCCTTGATGCTTTGTTCATGGGGAATTCCGGGATGAGGAGGAGGCGAGACGCGCACGGCCAGCACGTTGGTTTGGCCAAGCTTGATCGCGCCGGTGACATCGAAAACGCCGCGAATGAATGCGCCCTTGATGGTGCCAAGCTGTTTTGCGTTCAGCCAAACGGAGGCGGCGTAGTTGATGCCCTCAAAGGTGAGCGTGATGTGACGGCCCTTCCACTCATTGGGGGCGGTGAATTCCGTGCGATACCAATAATCCTGCTTGTTCAAAGTTTCGGGGATTGCCAGATTGTTCAGGCCGTAATCCGGGTCGGGATACACGCCCTGATCCACCATGGTGGTTAGAACGGTTCCAGGAACAGTGGCGGTCCACCACTCTCGGACGGAGAATTCGGGATGGGAAATAGCTTCGGCGGGCTCCAGCACATCCGGGGCGGGCCGGAGTTTCCACGCGCCGAGTGTCCATTCATTTTTGGCGGTGGCTTCGAGATCTTTGGTTGCGGGGCTGGCGGTTTTCCTTTCCGGTTTAGAGAACGGAGCCTTGGAGCGAGGCAATGTAGCGGGATCCTGTGGGCCGCGGTATCCCGCCTGCGCGTAGGTCTGCACGGGCCAAGGCTTGGAGGCTTCTTCGAAGAGCAGCATCGAGAGATTTGCAGGTTTTTCCGCGAGGGCTTTCAATTCATCGGCGGTCAATGCCTGACGAAGCACGGTGAGTGCCGCGATTTTGCCAGAAAAATGTTTACCCTCGGGCCATGGCAAAGGGAACGGCGCCATTTGCAGAACGCCGGTGACGGTGCCCAGATCCAGCCTGCCGTGCGCGACAAGAGTACCTTCAGCAGAGAGGTGGAAGTCGTGGCCGTCGAAGGACGCGGCGAGGAAATGCCATTTTTTTGGAGTTAAGGCAGCCGCGGCTGAGAGGACGTTGTCTTTACCGGCCCAGAGGATCAGTTTGTCGCCGTCGATTCCGAGATAACGCCAATACTCGTCTTCAGGATTGCCAATGCCGGCGATGAGGGTGGGACCCTTGGAAGGTTCGTCGAGCCAGACCCAGGCGTAGAGAGTCCACGGCGAATCGGCGCGCGTGACGGTGTCGTCTTTTACCAGTGATTTTTTCAGTCCATCGCCATCGGGCCAGAAGACACCGTTGAAGGGGCCATAGTAGGAGGGATCGTTGGTTGGGATCCAATTCTGAGCGGAAACCGCAGCGGCAAATAACAGAAATCCACACATGAGCGTAAAAATCGCTCTCATCAGAATCACCCTCGTTTGATGCCTCGCAGTATGCTTACCCAGAATCGTGTGGCAAAAATGAGATTGCCGCAAGGTCTTCCATCACTAAGGCTTAACTCTTTGGCGCCTGCGAGCGGCCCTTCCATTGGCCTCCGCGGCCCAGTCCATAGCGCACAGCGGAGAGCCAGGTGGCATAGGAGTAGAACCCTGCGGCGACGGGCAAGAAGGGCGCCCACAGCGGCGAAAGGCGGTAATAGCGGACGGTTGGGAGATAGCTGATGGTCATCAGAGCCCACGCGGCGAGGCTGAGGCGCCAGACCAGCGGGTGCGTGTGGAAGGTAAACACGGGAGGAACGATGTAGGTGAGGAACATTCCGAGGAGCGTGCCGAGCAGCCAGAGGAGTGAATAGCGGAGTTGTGTGAATGCGGTGCGGGCGACGAGGTCGCGAATCTCGGCGAAAGTTTTGTAGGAGCGCAGGCTGACGCTTTTGCGAGTGAGGCCCATCCAGATGACTCCACCGGCGTGTTTAACGGAGCGAGCCAGAGCGCAATCGTCGATGACTTCGGCGCGCATGGAGGCGAATCCACCCAGGCGTTCGAGTGCGGCGCGACGCAATAGGACGCAACCTCCCGCAGCACCGGCCGTTCGCGATTCAGGATCGGCAATCCATCGTGGCGGGTAGAGCATGAGGAAAAAATAGAGGAAAGGGGGGATGAGAAGGCGCTCGGGGAATGAATTTGCTTGCAGCAGGACCATGAGGGAAGCGAGATCGAGTTTGCGCGTTTCGGCAAGGGAAACCAGGCGTTTGAGAGTGTCGGGGGCGTGGACGATATCGGCGTCGGTGAACCAAAAATATTCGGCGTGCAACGTGGTGGCGTGTTCGATACCTTGCTGCATGGCCCAGATCTTGCCGGTCCAGCCAGCCGGCAACTGAGCCGCCGGCAAAATAGTTACGCGATCAGTGGCTTTGGCTTCTTCAGCAGTGTTGATCGCGAGTGTAGCGGTGGGGTCGTCGCTGTGGTCGTCGACTACGATGAGGTGTAATTCGCCGGGGTAGTTTTGCTGGATGAGAGACTCGACGGCGCGTGCGATCGTGTCGGCTTCGTTGCGAGCAGGAACGATGGCGACGACTCGCGGCCACGAAGGAATGGAGGCCGGGGCCGAAGCGTCATCGTCAAACGCGCTCAGTTGCCAGAAAGCTCCCCAAAAAAAAGTGAGAACAATCCAGATCAGGAAAGAGATAGCCGCGAGGACGATGAAAATCAAAGAAGAGATGGGCATCAAGGCGCGCCAGAAGTAGCTGAGCACCAGAATACGCGGTCGTCAGCGCGCAAACAAATTCCAGGTGCGCGATCTAGTTGTTGCGCTGCTCAGAGTGTACGGCCAGTCAGGTTCAGGCTAAATCTTCGTTACGAATCGGAAAGCGGCGCAGACGTTTGCCGGTGGCGGCGAAAACCGCGTTACAAATGGCCGGTATGACAACGGGCAGGCCCGGTTCGCCGATGCCAGTGGGTTCTTCGTTGCTGGGGACGACGTAGACCTCGGTCTTGGGAGTGTCGGCGATGAGCGGCATGGCGTAATCGTTGAAGTTGGATTGCTCGACGCGTCCGCCGCGAATGGTGATGGCGTCGTAAAGAGCCGCGGAGAGGCCATAGATCGCAGCACCTTCCACCTGCGCGGTAACACCATTGGGATTGATGGGGCGGCCGCAGTCGACCGCGTAAACGAGGCGGTGAACCTTGATGGCGCGGTTTTCGACGCTGACTTCGGCGACGCAAGAGGTGTAGCTTTCGAAGGAGTAGTAAGTAGCGATGCCTTGCGCATGGCCTTTCGGCAGTGGCTTGCCCCATGGAGCCTTCTGCGCCGCAAGATTCAAGACGCCTTTGAGGCGCGAAGTGACAAGAGGCCTGCCTTCCTTCGGGTTGCCGAAATCCGGGATGGCGCGGTCATCGCCAATCAGGCGAAGGCGGAAAGCGAGCGGATCGGCGCCGGCGGCGGCCGCAAGTTCGTCGACAAAACTTTCCACGACAAAGCCGCTGGTGGAATGTTCAACGGAACGCCACCACGCGCGAGGAACGCCAGACTGAGCGACGGTGTACTCGATGCGGTAATTGGGCGTCTGGTAGGGAATGAAGATGGCGGTGGCAAATTCGGAATTTTCCGGAGTTTCTTTTCCTTTGGGACTCCACATGGCGTCAATCGAAGTGGAAGTCTGGAAATGTTTCCATGCGGCGAGATTGCCGTTGGCATCCACTGCGCCGGAAAGCCGATGGTAGGACGAGGGTCGATAGAAGTCGTGCTGCATATCGTCTTCGCGGGTCCACAGAACCATGACCGGCTTGTGCGTAATTTTTGCGACTTGCGCCGCTTCCATCACGAAGTCGCCCATATAGCGGCGACCAAAGCCACCACCCATCAGCGTGGTGTGGACGATGACGGATTCTTTCGGCAAGCCGGAAACGCCGGCAATGACGTCCTGAGCCCACTGGGGAGCTTGCGTGGGAACCCAAGCTTCGGCGCCATCGGGACGGATGTGAACGGTGCAATTCATGGGCTCCATGGTGGCGTGAGCGGCGAAGGGGAACTCGTAAACGACGTCGACCTTTTTTGTTGCGGAAGAAATGGCGGCATCAGCGTTGCCGTCGTTGCGGACGACCTTGCCAGGTTGCGCGGCGTTGGCGAGAAATTGCTGGCGAAGGCTGTCGGAGGATTCCGAGGCATGCGGGCCTTCGTCCCAGGAAACGTGCAAAGCTTTGCGGCCCTGCATAGCGGCCCAGGAACTGTCGGCAAGAACGACGACTCCACCGGCGGTGAAGGCGGAAGAACCGACGGGGTCGACGGAGAAAACATCGATCACGCCGGGAACGGCTTTGGCTTTGGCGGCGTCGAAGGACTTCAGTTTGCCGCCGAAGATCGGGCAGCGCTCGATGACGGCGTACTGCATGCCCGGGACACGCGAATCGATACCAAATTTTGCGGCGCCGTTGACCTTCTCGGCGACTTCATATCTGTGGGTGTCGTGGCCGATGATGGTGAAGTCGGAGGAATTCTTGAGCGGAACGGTTTTGAAATCTGGGACGGGAAGTTTTGCCGCAGCGTCGGCGAGTTCGCCGTAAGTGAGGAAATTCTTGCGCGCGCCGTGAAGAATGCCGCCGCCCTTGGCGACGCAGGTGTCGCGGTTCACGTTCCAGTGTTCCGCGGCCGCGGTAATGAACATTTCTCGCGCGGCAGCGCCGGCGCGCCGAAGTGGCAAGTAGGAGCCTGCGACGCTGCCGCTGCCACCGGTGCCGAGGTCGTAGATGGCAGGATTGGTGGGGGCCTGCTGGATGTGGACGGTTTTCCAGTCGAGGGAGAGCTCTTCGGCAAGAATCATGGGAAGCGCAGTCATAATGCCCTGGCCCATTTCAGATTTGCCGACGATGAGGGTGACGTGATTGTCGGGTGAAACGTGGATCCAGGCATTCAAAGGGTTGGGAGGTTTCTTTTCCTGTTTCGCAGCGGTTTCATTTTCCTGAGCGTGGGAAGCGGGCAAGTGGAAACCGAGCCAGAGACCGGTGCCGGCGGCGGCGGTGGTTCTAAGGAAAGAACGTCGATCCAGGAGCGAAGTGGAAGACATGAGGCGACTCCTAAAGTAGATTTTGCGAGGAAGAGAGTGAGCGAATGAGATTAGGCGCTGGTTGAACCGGCAGCGCGGTGAATGGCTTTGCGAATGCGCTGGTAGGTGCCGCAGCGGCAGATGTTGCCGCTCATGGCGTCGTCAATGTCGGCATCGGTAGGCTTAGGTTTCTTTGACAGCAGGGCGACCGCGGACATGATCTGGCCGGACTGGCAGTAGCCGCACTGCGGCACGTCTTCGGCGATCCAGGCCTTCTGCACGGGATGAGAACCGTCGGCCGACAGGCCCTCGATGGTGGTTACTTTTTTGCCTTGCACGCTGGAGACAGGAGTGATGCAGGAGCGAGCGGCCTCGCCGTCGATGTGCACGGTGCAAGCGCCGCACAGCGCCATGCCGCAGCCAAATTTTGTGCCGGTCAGATCGAGAGTGTCGCGCAGAACCCAAAGCAAAGGCATTTGCGGGTCGACATTCACCGTGGTGGACTTGCCGTTCAGCGTAAACGTAGTGGCCATGGTGTCCTCCTTCCGCTAAGGGAAATATCCTACAACAAGTGTGGTGATGAACGGTACTGGGTGCGAAGCGTTAGCCCGAGGATGCGATTGGCAGTGGGCAAAGCAAAATTATGCACCCGGCGTAACGGAGCTAGCATCCTAGCGTGCTAGGAGGAAGACTTATGAAAGCTGCGGTGGTACCCGCCGTGAACGGTTCGTGGCAGATCCAAGAAGTCCCCCAGCCCCAACCGGGGCCTAACCAAGTGCTGGTGAAGATGCGCGCGAGCGGCATCTGCTACACCGATGTGCATGAAACACTCGGACACATTCCAGGGCAATTTCCGCGAATTCTTGGTCACGAGCCGGTGGGTGAGATTGTTGCCGTGGCTCCCGACGTCACCGCGAGAAAGGTAGGAGACCGCGTGGGCAGCGCGTGGATTCAATCCACGTGTGGACGCTGTGAATGGTGCCAACGCGGCCGGAAGATGTTCTGTCCGTATATGAAGGGTACGGGGCTGGACGCACCGGGAGGCCACGCTGAGTACATGCTGATGGATGCCGACGCTACTTATCTAATTCCGGAGAAGGTATCTTACGAGCAAGCGGCGCCGATCTTCTGCGCGGGTTATACAGTGTACAGCGGGCTGCGCTGGGCCGACCCGCAGCCGCACGAGCGCGTGGCGGTGCTCGGAATCGGGGGACTTGGTCACCTTGCGGTGCAATACGCGAAAGCCGCGGGCTTCGAGACAATCGCGATTTCGCACTCGCCGGATAAAGACAAGATGATCCGCGATTTGGGCGCGGATGAGATTGTTCGCGACGGAAAGAACCTTGCCGAAGCGGGAGGCGCAGACGTGATTCTCAGCACCTCCAATTCGACGAAGTCTATGGTGGACAGTATTCAGGGACTGCGGCCGGACGGCCGACTTGTGACAATGGGTGCGGACTCTGAGCCGCTCTCGATTTCTCTGATGGATCTGATCATGAAGCGTATTCGGATCATCGGCAGCCAGCAAAACGGCCCGGAATATTTGTACGAAGCCCTTGATTTCGTGGCGCAAGGAAAAGTTAAAACGATCGTTGAGACGTACCCACTGGCCGATGCGCCGAAGGCATATCAGCGTGTTGTGGAAGGCAAGGCCCGGTTTCGAGCCGTTCTGACAATGTAATCGCCGGCACGTACTGACGCGAGCCGCATCGAGGAGCGTGATCCTTGCCATCCGTTTCCTGGTGACGGGCAACCCGTCCGCAATCCGGGAAGGGGAAGTGTGACTGACCATCCGGCCGGTGGCGATTCTGGGTTGTGAGTGCTGTCGCGATTTTTCACTAACAATCCTGAGCCCGTTTGCTAGGCTGTTCCGGGGACAAAAATGTTTACAGGCCTGAATTTATCCCTGAGAGCTCTCCTACTAGCAATTGTTGCGTTACAGCTGATTGCCTGCGGCAAAAAAGAAGCTACGCCGCAGAGTACCGAGCAAACCAAGCAACAAGGGGCGGCCACCGGTCCGACATCGTCCCCCGCGACGAATACGCTGTTGTTACCGCTGCACTTCGACCACCACACCGGCGATCTCGACGAAATGGTCAAGAGGCGCAATATCCGTGCGCTTGTCATTCTTAATCCCATCGGCTTCTTTTATGACAAGGGTCGGCCCCGCGGCGCCATCTATGAATCACTGGAAGAGTTCCAGAGGTTTGCCAATAAGAAGCTTAAGACTGGCCCCGTACAGCTGAAAGTCACATACCTGCCGGTCGCGCCGCCTCAAGCGGAAGCCGCGCTTAAAGAAGGAATGGGTGACTTCATTGCGAACGCTATTGCTGTGACTCCTGAGCGTGAGAGCCAGTTTGCCTTTTCCGTCCCTGTTCAGACCAATGTGACACGGATTGTAGTGAGCGGACCCGAGTTCGGCTCATTTTCTACCCTCGAGGAACTTGGAGGGAAGGAAATCTATGTCAACCCGCTGACGATTGCCTACGAGGAACTGCGGAAGTTGAACGACTCACTGCAGAAAGCAGGCAAGACGCCCATAAACGTTCGGGAGGCTGACAAGAATCTCACCGACGACGATCTGGTCCAGATGGTCAATGCCGACCTGATCCCCGCTACCATCACTACGCGGGAACGCGCCGAACTGTGGTCAAAGGTCTTCGATAACTTGAGGGTGCATTCTGACGTGCCGCTCGTCACCGAGGGACAAACGGCGCTGGTTATGCGCAGGGGCAATCCCCAGCTGAAGCAGCTTCTGGATGAATTCGTCGCCAGTCATGGAGTCGGTACGTCTTTTGGAAACACGATCTTGCGTCGCTACCTGAAGAATACGAAGTGGGTGAAAAATTCCACCTCCGGCAAAGAGATGGAAAAGTTTCGCGCCACGATTGCGCTGTTTCAGAAATATGCCGCGCAATACGATTTTGATTACCTAATGCTGGCTGCACAGGGCTACCAGGAATCCATGCTGAACCAGAACCTACGCAGCCCGCGGGGTGCGGTGGGCATCATGCAAGTCATGCCACGATACGCCGCCGCCCCACCTATTAACATCGCCAATGTGGGCGTAGCCGATGCCAACATTCACGCCGGGGTTAAAATGCTGCGCAACATCGCCGACACCTATTTCAACGATCCCAAGCTGAATCCTGTCGACCGCACGATGCTGGTGTTTGCCAGCTACAATGCGGGCCCGAGCCGCGTCGCGCGGCTGCGCAAGCACGCCGCAGAAAGCGGGCTCAACCCTGATGTTTGGTTTGACAACGTTGAACTGATCGCCGCCCAGGAAATTGGGCAGGAGACGGTCACCTACGTCCGAAACATTTACAAATACTACGTAGCCTACAAACTGGCCGTCGAACAGGCGAAGCTACGACAGAAAGGCGAATGACGCCAGAGTTCCGGGACCGTGCAGCGCGGATATTCAGCCTGCACGCGCAAACGGCACGAAATCCTTTCCACGTCAATCTCACAAGGCTTTGCTCACCATGCTTTACGGGCAACCTAACAGCGCTCATTCTCCGACATCTTCTACGGTTCCTCTGATATTCTCTCCCTGAATTTTGAGGTGGCTCATGGCTCAACCTAGCGGTGGCATCGGGAATGTAACGACGAATACCGGTCTTTTAGAGATGGCAATGGGGTATTCCCGCAGCCGGGTGCTTTGCGCGGCTGCACGCCTCGGGATTGCCGATGCACTTGGAGACGAGGCGCGTAGCGTTGGTTTCCTGGCAGAAAAGTGTCAGGCAAATGGCGGCGCGCTGTATCGCTTGCTGCGCGCCCTTGCGAGCATCGGCGTGACAGAGGAAACAACGCCCGAACACTTTCGGCTGACTCCGTTTGGCAAACCGCTGCGGAGGGACGCGCCGGGGTCGGTCTGGCCAGCCGTGATTTTCTGGGCGGATCTGCTGGCCGACGAGTGGTCGCTGCTTACCGACTGTGTTCGGAGCGGTAAGCCGGCCCGTGAGGTGCGCGACCCGAAAATAGCTTCTCGATGGTCGCAGGAACCCGAAGCAAGTGCGATATTTCGCGCGGTGATGGGCACGGCTCCGGCAGAGGATTACGCTCCGATCGCAGAGGCGTGGGATTTTTCGCGCGCGAAGGTGGTCGCTGACCTTGGCGGAGGCGGTGGGTCGCTGATTCTTGCGGTGCTGAGACTCAACGCGCATTTGCGAGGGATGCTTGTGGACCTCGAGCCCAGCGTGGAGGCAGCCAAATCTCGTTTTGCGGTTGAAGATCCTTCGCGGCGCTGCGAACTGATCGTCGCGGATCTGATGCAATCGGTCCCGAGTGGCGCCGATGTGTATATGCTCAAGCATGTGTTGCACGGGCGTCAGGACGGGGATGCTGTCACGATTCTGAAGAACTGCCGGGCAGTGATTCCAGAGGACGGCAGTTTGTTGGTGATCGAATTCGTGCTGCCTGCGCTGGTCTCGCATCCCGATAGTCAACTGGAAGGGCACCTGATGAGTGACCTGAACATGCTTGCCGTTACCGGCGGCAAAGAGCGTAGCGAGCGTGAATGGAGAGCGCTTCTTGAGGCCGCGGGATTCATTCTGACGCGGGTGTGCCCGGTTGGGGGCGACACGCTTTTCGTTCGGAACGTAGCGATTGTGGAAGCGAAGCCAGCGAAGGGATGAGCGCGAGAGACCGATGCGCATAAACGATTACGCACCGCGGCCCGGGGAACTCAAGTGGCTGCTGGATTCTGACCCGGCTATCCGTTGGCAGGTTATGAGGGACCTGACGGATGAAGCCGCGGAGGCGATTGCGGCCGAGCGGTCGCGCGTTGCGACCGAAGGCTGGGGAGCCCGGCTGCTCGCGCGGCAATCTCCTGCTGGCACCTGGGGCGGGAGTCCCCGCGGGTGGAGAGCCGATTTGCCGAAGGCGGACCGAGACTTGATTATTACGCTGTACAGTCTCGACGTTTTGAAGGGCTCCGGTCTCGATCCTGCCAGCAAGCAGGCTCGCAAGATGATCGACCGCGTCGACAAGCGGCTGGTGTTTAAGTGGCTGAACAACCGGCCCTATCTTCAAGGCGAAACAGAGCCCTGCATCAACGGGAGAATTCTGGGCATCGGCGCGTATTTCAAGGAACCGAACGATGCACTGGCCAAGCAACTGGTGCGGGAGCAGCTTGAAGATGGCGGCTGGAACTGCGAAGCGCCCAAAAGCCAGCGGTCCTCGTTCCACACCACCATATGCGTGCTGGAAGGACTGCTGGAATACGAACGAGCGGGACGTAAATCGGCGGCCGTCAGCAAGGCTCGCAAGAGGGCAGAAGACTATCTGCTCGAGCGCCGCATGTTGCGATCGCTTCGCACCGGGAAAGTCATCAGCAAGCGCTGGCTGCGCTTCTCGTTCCCGGCGTTCTGGCATTACGACGTGTTGCGCGGACTCGATTATCTGCGGAACGTAGGAATTAAGCCTGACAGCCGCGTCGGTGAGGCCATCGAAGTTGTGATTCAGCGCCGCCACCAGAACGGGCGCTGGCCGATGAACTTGCTCCACCCCGAATATATTCCACTGAAGATCGAGACTGACGTGGGTCGGGCGAGCCGCTGGAACACGCTGCGCGCGCTGCGGGTGCTGCGTTGGTACAAGAATGCAGCGGAGTGAGAAAGCCGGTTTTTTGCTGGATTTGGAGAAAAGCAGATCCCTCGCTGCGCTCGGGATGACAATCAGGCTGCGCTCGGGATGACAACGAGGTTGCGCTCGAGATGACGAAAAGGCTGCGGTCGGGATGACAACCAGTTGTTCTTTTCGCGACTTGCCGACATGCCGATCAAGCTGCAGATGGTGGCGATGTTGTTCAGCAATTGGGAAGTGCCAAACGGGGGTATACTCACAGGCGCCGGAGACCCGCGCGAAGGAATTCCGGTTCATACCAAAGAGCGAATGCGCCACGGAATAATCTGGCACCGCAATATCCACGATCCAGGCGCTACGGAGATGCATCCAGTCATGCGAAATTCAATCAGCAAGTTCTTTGTTCGAATGCTTGTTGTGGCGGCAATCGTGACATTGTCGGTCGCGGGACTGACGGCAGATGACAAACCGGGCCCGCGTCCGGGCTACTACCGTTATCCCGCGATTCACGGCGACACGATTGTTTTTACGGCCGAGGGTGACTTGTGGACCGTGAGCACAAAAGGTGGCGAGGCGAAGCGGCTGACCTCCGCCCCGGGTGAAGAATTGTTGGCGGCGATTTCTCCCGATGGAAAGACGGTGACGTTCAGCGCGCAGTATGAAGGGCCAATGGACGTGTACACGATGCCGGTGGATGGCGGTCTGCCGCAGAGGCGTACGTGGAACGGCGATACCAGCGCGGTGGGCTGGATGCCCGATGGCCGCATGCTGGTGAGCACGACGCGATACTCCACTTTGCCGGATTCGAAACTTGTGGCCATCGACAGCAGCGGCAAGTACGAAATCGTGCCGCTGTCGCAGGCGGCTGAAGGCGCGTTCACGCCGGATGGCAAAACACTTTTCTTCACGCGGCTGGAGCGGCAGCCGAGCCAGACCAAGCGCTATAAGGGCGGAACGGCGGAAAGCATCTGGCGGTACGATGCAGGCTCCGAGGCTGTGCCACTGACGAACGACTTTGCCGGCACGTCGCACAATCCGATGTTCTGGAATGGCCGGGTATATTTTTTGTCGGACCGCGACGGAGTGATGAACATCTATTCGATGGACCGCGAAGGGCATGACTTGAAACAGCAGACACATCACAAAGGATTTGATGTGCAATACGCGTCGATGGGAGATGGACGAATTGTCTACCAGTGCGGGGCAGACGTGTGGCTGCTGGATCTGAACGCAGGGCAGGATGCGATCGTGCCCATTACGCTGGTGTCTGATTTCGATCAGCTGCGCGATCACTGGGTGAAGAAACCGCTCGACTATTTGACGGGGGCGCACATTGCTCCTGACGGAAGCGCGGCGGTATTCACGGCGCGCGGCGAGGTGTTCACGTTGCCGGTGCTCAGCGGGCGCATTGTAAAAGTCGCGGGCAATTCGGGAATACGGTATCGCGAGGCGCGGTATATGCCCGACGGCAAGAGCATCGTGGCGATTTCCACGCAGACGGGGGAGACGGAATTCTGGAAATATCCGGCGAATGGCGTTGGCGCACCGGAGCAATGGACAAAAGACGGGAAAGTGCTGCGCTGGGAAGGAGTGCCGTCGCCCGACGGCCATTGGCTGGCGCATCGCGACAAGGATCAACAACTGTGGCTGTATGACATCAAGAACAAAACGGACAAGCGCATCGCGCAATCAATGATGGACGACTTCTCGGACCTGACGTGGTCGCCCGACAGCAAGTGGCTGGCGTACGGGGAAGTGGCGACGAATACATTTACACAAATCAAGGTACTGAACGTGAATACAGGCGCGATCACGGCGATGACTTCGGACCGCTATAACAGCGGAAACCCGGCTTGGAGCACGGACGGCAAATGGTTGTATTTTTTGTCGGACCGCATGCTGAAGACCACCGTGCCGTCGCCGTGGGGACCGCGTCAGCCGGATCCGAACTTCGATCGCTCGCTGAAAATCTACGAACTGGCGTTGACGCCAGAGCTGCGTTCGCCGTTTACTCCAGCGGACGAATTGCATCCGGAGCAACCGGCGAAGACGGAAGAAACGAAGCCGGAAAAGCCCGGCGAGCCGAAGAAGAAGGAAGAAGACAAGAAAGCCGCGGAGAAGAAGTCGGCGGATGGGAAGAAGCCTAGTGACGAGAAGAAGCCGGAAGAAAAGAAGCCGGCCATCGTCACCATCGATTTCACGAACATCGCTTCACGCTTGAGAGAAGTGCCCGCGCCTGCTGGGAATTACTCTTCGCTGCAGGCGACGGACAAGCGGCTGTGCTGGACGGATCGCGATGGAGACGCACCGCCGAAGCAAGCTCTAGCGTGCATCGACATCGCGAATAAGGGCGAAGCACCGGAAACAGTGATGTCTGACGTGAAGGGCTTCGAAATTTCGCTGGACCGGAAGAAAATGCTGGTGGCGAAGGGCGAGGACTTCCTGATTATCGATTCGGACGCGAAAGCCAGCGGGCTTGCGGATCCCAAGGTGATGGGCAAAGCCAAGATCGACATGTCGAAATGGACGATCATGACGAATCCTCGTGTGGAATATCACGAACTGTTTCTGGACGCGTGGCGACTGGAACGCGATTACTTCTACGACCGGAACATGCATGGACTGGACTGGAAGGGGCTGCGCGACCGGTATTTACCACTGGTCGACCGGGTTTCGGACCGTCAGGAATTGAATGATGTGATCGCACAAATGGTGAGCGAACTTTCGGCGCTGCACATTTTTGTGTTTGGAGGCGACGCGCGCAAACCCGCCGATCAGGTGGATATCGCGACGCTCGGAGCGGTGTTGCAGCGCGACGAAAAGGCCGGCGGCTACGTGGTGCAGCACGTGTATCTGCACGATCCTGATTTGCCGGATCTGGCGCCGCCGCTGGCGCGACCCGATTCTCTGGTGAAGGATGGAGAAGTGATCGTAAGCATCGACGGCGACGACCTGTTGAAGGTGCAGGACGAGCGCGAACTGCTGCGTGGCAAAGCGGGGCACAAGGTGTTGCTGCACGTGAAAGCGACGGATGGGAAGACGCGCGATGTGTTGGCCACGCCGGTGACGGAGCGCCAAGAGAGGGAAATAGCGTATCGCGAGTGGGAGTATACGAGGCGCCAGAAAGTGGAGTCTGACTCCAAGGGGCAGATTGGCTACGTGCATCTGCAGGCCATGGGACCGCGCGATATCGAGCAGTGGACACGCGAGTTCTATCCGGTGTTTGACCGCGAGGGACTGATTATCGATGTTCGGCACAATCGAGGCGGCAACATCGATTCGTGGCTGCTGGGGAAATTGATGAGGAAGGCATGGTTTTATTGGCAACCGCGCATCGGCAATCCCAGTTGGAACATGCAGTACGCGTTCCGCGGCCACATGGTGGTTTTGTGCGATCAGGAAACGGCTTCCGACGGCGAGGCGTTCTCTGAAGGGTTCCGCCGTTTGGGAATGGGCAAGCTGATCGGGGTAAGGACTTGGGGAGGCGAGATCTGGTTGTCTGGAAGCAACATTTTGTCGGACTTCGGGATTGCCACCGCTGCGGAGATCGGTGTGTACGGGCCGGAAGGAAAGTGGCTGATTGAAGGTCACGGAGTCGATCCCGACATCGTGAGAGACAATCTGCCGCATGCGACGTTTGCGGGAAGCGATGCGCAGTTGGATGAGGCGCTGAAGTTCCTGCAGGAAGAGATTCAGAAGGATCCGACGCCTGTGCCGAAAGCGCCGCCCTATCCGAACAAGGCCTTTAAGTACGAGGATTAGGCGTGCTAGACGGTTGTCTGGGCAGGCGCAAGGGGTTTGGGCTTGGCCGGCACGGCAGGTTTCATGAACCGGAACAGCGTTGCGTTTGCGAGGATGGTAATGAGCGAAGCCGCAAGAGTGGCGTGATAGATCTGCTCGGATATCAAGCCTGCGCTTAAAGAGACTTGCGCGAGGATGAAAGAGAATTCGCCGATCTGCGTGAGGCCGATGCCAACGCGGACGGACGTATCGGTTGAATAGCGGAATAAGCGCACGACTCCGGCCCAAATTACAAACTTTCCGATAAGCACCATCACAACTAACAGAAGAATGCTGCGCCAACTGGTGATCCAGCTCTGCGGGTTGATGAGCATGCCAACGGTCGCGAAGAAAAGAGCGACAAAGGCATCGCGAAGAGAGCGCGTCTGCTCTTCCAGCTTGTGGGTGAAACTGGTCTTGCCCAGGAACAAGCCGGCCAGAAAAGCGCCGAGGGCCAGCGAGAGTCCTACGGCTTCGGTGAGCGCGGCGATGGCCAGGCAGATGGTGAGAGCGAGAAGCAAAGAGATTTCGTCGTTGCAGGTTTTTTCGACGCGAGAAAGCAATCGCGGCACGAACTTCCAGGCAGCGGCCGCGATAGGAATCAGCAACAGAAGGGACTTTGCAATCCGAAAGGCAACATGTGCGAAATTTTCCTGGCTGGAGGGAGAAAGTCCCGGAAGAATCACGGTGAGAATTACGACCGCCAGATCCTCGACAAGAGTGAGGGTGATCATCACGCGGCCGGCATCGGAGCCGAGTTCTCCGCGGTCCATCAAGTGGCGCATTAGAACCATGGTGCTGGCGACGGAAATGATGCAGCCCACCGCGATTCCTTGCGTAAGCGGCCAGTGAAACAGCGCGCCGATTCCGGCGCCCAATCCAATGGACAGGACAATGCCCAGCGGGGCGCCGACCAGCGCCACCCACTTCACGCGCAAGAGATCCGGGATGGAAAACTCGATGCCCACCGAAAACATCAGTAGAACGACGCCGATTTCCGCCATGAGCTCGAAGGTGTGCACATCCTGAACATGCGGGCCGGGCGTAAGCGGGCTGAGGAGCAGGCCGGCAAGAACGTAGCCGAGCAGGATCGGTTGACGAAGGCGCCAAGCGATAAGGCCGCAAAGAAGGGATGCGGCGAAGACCATGGCAATGTCGCGAAAAATGAGGGAATGTGGAGTCACCGGGCCACGTCCTGTTTCTGAAGAAATACCGAGGAAGTGTAGCACCAGTGAGTCGGGGAATTGGAGAGTGCCTTGTGATTCCTTGTGGAATCCTGGGAAAACCTCTAGAATTTCGACATTCAGGTCGTCTGTCGGTTTGCATCTGAATCGCTACGAATCAATCTTTGCCTCCGCCTATTTTTGGGAACCCGGTTAGACGTGCAGGTGGATCGGGTTGGCCGCCCCAGAGTGTGAAGCCGCGTTCGGCCAGACGGTTTTTGTGAATTCCAAATAGCGCGCAAACGAAGGAGAGGTGCGAACCGCTCTGTTCGCATGGATGGATCGAACTCGTTGCGCTTTGATCAAGGAGAAAAACGGTGAACAAAAAGATGCTAGTAGTGGCGGTGTTGGCGGGAGCTTGCCTCGCCGCGAGTTCGAGGGCGTTTGCGCAGGCGACGGGCGGGCAGCAATCCGCCGCATCGCCCAGCCAGACGGGCCAGGTGATGAGTTCGCAGGACGTGGACTTGTTGCGGAAGGACATTCGTTCGAAGAAAAAGCAGTTGATTGCGGCGAACCTGAAACTGACAGAGGCAGAAGCCACGAAGTTCTGGCCGGTCTACGACCAGTACACGCAGGAATTAGTCCGGATCAACGACAAGAAGTACACACTGATCAAGCAATATGCTGAAAATTGGGGCGGCATTACGGATGACCAGGCGATGATTTGGGCGCGAGACTGGTTGGATCTGGATACGGCGGTCACGCAGTTGCGTTCCAAGTACGTCCCACTGGTGAGAGCGGTGCTGCCGGGTAAAAAGGCTGCCACGTTCTTCCAACTGGACCGCCGTGTCAGCGAGATGATCGATCTGCAGATTTCGTCGCAGATTCCGCTGGTGCAGAGCCAGGAGTAGTTCTTCAAGGATCCCAGTTCGAGGGAAAGCCCCGCGCATATTGGCTGCGTGGGGCTTCTGTTTTTTGCCGGCCATGATGGAGCACATAGAAATTGCACAAAGCGGTAAAGGGTTCTATCATTGCCGGGTCCAGGCAAAGCGAAGTGACGTTCGCAGTTCGTAACCAAGACGGCTCTAAGCAAAATTGGCGACGTGGAAGTTTCGCCCATTCCACGGTTTCCATCGCACGCTGTCGCGAAGCCCAGATAGCGAACTCTGGATATCTGAGAAATTCCATTCAAGAGGAAGAGCAGCATGGGACCTGATTGTCACTGAACGAAAGTTGTGCCACAGGCGCTTCCCGCTGCTGCAAAAGGAGAGTATTCATGAACAGGAAAACGGTAATCATCGCGCTGGTGTTGGCGGGCGCTTGTGCGGCATTTTGTCCCAAGGCGCCGGCTCAAGCGGCGTCGTCCTCGGTGGCGGGCAGTAAATCGCCGCAGGGAGTCAGCGATCAAGACATCGCATTGCTGCGGCAAGACATTCGCTCGCACAAGAAACAACTGATCGCTGCGAACCTCACTCTTACGGACAGCGAGGCGACAAAGTTCTGGCCGCTGTACGACCAGTACACGGCGGAGCTGACGAAGGTCAACGACACCAAATATGAACTACTGAAGGAATACGCTACGAATTGGGGTTCCGTCACCGATGCGCAGGCCGCAAGCTTGATCAAGCGCTCTTTGGAGGCGGACCAGGCCGTGGCACAACTGCGGCTGAAATACGATCCAATCTTCAGCCAGGTGTTGCCGGGCAAGAAAGTGGCGACGTTCTTCCAATTGGATCGCCGCTTGAGCAACCTGATTGATTTGCAGCTGGCATCGCAGATTCCGTTGGTGCAAGCGCAACCGTAAGCACGAAGATAATCCAGCGTTCTTACAAAACTCCCGGCGCGCATCGAGTGGCGTGCCGGGAGTTTTATTTTGCGCCAGAAAGAGTTGCCGGAGCCGGAGACGGACGGGGAGGTTCGAGGGGTTCGTGCTCGACGCCCCTCCAGCCAACGGGGCGGCCGCTGACGGCTTCTTTGACCGAGCGGAACAGGACGATGTACATCAACTGGCGATAATAGAAACGCTGGAGAAGCACAGGAATGAGGAGAGTCCAGTCCTCATGGCGTTCGAGGGCAAACGCAATAATGCAGGTGAGGACGTCGATGATGATGAATCCAAGGAAAAAGACCACCGAGCGTTGGACGTCGGCGGTGGTCCAGAGCTGCGGAATTTGCGTGATATGAAGTTGCGCCAGACCCCACAGCAGCAAGCTGCCCAGGAACAGCAAATCGATGATGGGAGAAATCAACGGAAGCGCAATCTGGAAGAGAAAGATGTTGGGAAGAGCGACCCAGCCGAGAGTGCCGTACTTGGGACGGAACAAGGTGTCGCTGTGCTTCCAGAAGGATTGCAAGGTCCCGAAGGTCCAGCGGAAACGCTGGCGAATCAGCGCGCCGGGGGTTTCGGGAGCTTCGGTCCAGGCGACGGCGTATTCGTCGTAAGTAACGCGCCAGCCCAGCCGGCGAATGGCAATCGTCAAATCGGCATCTTCCGCGACGGTGTCTGCGGTGATCCCTCCGGCAGCTTCAATGGCGGCTTTACGCCACGCGCCAAGCGCACCGGGCACCACGGTAATGCAATTGAGAAGATCAAAAGCGCGCTTCTCCATGTTCTGGCTGGTGATGTATTCGAGGGCTTGCCAGCGCGTGAGCCAGCGGTCGCGGTTGCCGACCTTGACGTTTCCGGCAACGGCGCCGATGAGGGGATCAGAGAAATGGCGGACGAGGTTGCGAATAGCGTCGGGTTCAATTTCGGTGTCGGCGTCGATAGTGACGACGATGTCGGCTTTGGCATGAGCGAGTGCGTTGTTCAGGGCCGCAGCTTTTCCACGATTGACCTGATGGATGATCTGGACGGCGTCATTTTTGCCAAAGTTGGATTGGAGAAGTTCGAGGGTGCGGTCGGCAGAGCCATCGTCGACGACGATGACGTGGATGTTGTCGTAGTCGGAGAGCAGGACGGAAGCGACGGTCTGAACGATGACGGTTTCCTCGTTGTGAGCAGGAATCAGCACGGTGACGCTGGGGTGAGGCTCGGGCAATTTTGCATGATCGGGCCGCAATCTTTCGATGATGGCGAGGATGCCGATGATCAAGGCGCGGCCACTGACCATGATGATGCCGAGAATAAAAATGGTGGCGATGGCGAAGCGCGACCACTGAAAGATGACAAAGATGACGCCATCCGCGCGGGCAGCCAGACGTTCGCGGAAGGATAGCGGGGCCATCACGTCGGCCCTGGTCTTGCCAATCAGGTCGGAAATGGAAACAAACTCATAGCCCTTGGCGCGAAGCTGGTCGATGACCATGGGCAGGGCCGCCAAAGTTTGCGAGCGGTCACCGCCGCCGTCGTGCATCAGGATGATGTTGCCCTTGGTGGCCTGCCGCAAAACGCCGTCGACGATTTCCTGGGCGGGGATCGGGCGTTTGTCGTCGGTTAAGCTCCAATCGTCGGGATCAATTCGTTGGCCAACAATCAGGTAACCGAGTTCCTGCGGGTAAGGAAGTTGCGCGACTTCTTCGGCATATTCCGGCTGGTGATCGATGCCGTAGGGCGGACGGAAGAGGATGGATTTCACGCCGAGAGTGCTTTCGATCAACCTCTGCGTGAGGTTCAGTTCCCATTTGATCTGGGTCTTGGAGGTCTGGTCGAATTGCGGATGCGTAAAGGTATGGTTGCCGATTTCGTGGCCCTCGGCATATTCGCGTTTCAGAATATCCGGCGCGCGGTTGGCTTCTTCCCCAATGACAAAAAACACTCCGGGGGCTTTCTTTTCTTTGAGGATGTCCAGGATTTTGGGAGTCCAGCGAGGATCGGGGCCATCGTCGAAAGATAATACCAACTTGTTTTTGGCTGCGCCGATCTGGTCGATGTCGAAGGAGAGAGGCAAGGCGTCATACTTTTCGCTAGTAAACAGATCAGTGGCTTTGTCGTACGTGAGCGTGCGGCGGCCATGTTTTGGGACGTCGGCGATGCGCCAGATGTCGCCGTCGCCTTCCAGAATTAGGTCCGGGCCGGGAGCAATGTCGGTGAGTTTGTCGCGAACGGCGTCATCGGGGCGGGTAGCGTCCCAGATGGGCCATAACGAAGTGTCCACGGAACCGAAGCGCCATAGCGCGGTGCCTTGCACACCCAGGCGCTCACTGGCACGCAACTGGTTGTAAGCGGTCACCGCGTCGAGCATCCAGACCTGATGAGTGCGTTCGTGCTCGTCATCGTAAGAATAGTGAGGATTCAATGACGCCTGGTCGAATTCGACTTCGGCCTCCGATTCGTAGGCGTGCAGAAGGGCTTCCTGCACGCTGAACTGCGCGGCCTGCTGAGGCTCCTGCTTGGTTGCTTGCGTCCAGTCGTAAGCATAGTTGGCGATGCCGACGATAATTTTTTGCGCGGGCACCACTTCGCGGACCTGGCGCATATTTCCCATGAACCAGTCTTGAGCGGCAATCGGGCCGGGAGGAGAAGAGAGCCAGTGCTGGTCGAAGTTGAAGAGAATGATGGCGTCGGTTTCCTTGCCAAAAAAGGCGTAGTCGTAGGAGTCGTCCCTGGCGGGAAGAGTGACCATTAGTTTCAGACCGACGGCATGCAGCGCCGGCCCAAGTTCAGCGACGAATTCCTGGAAGTTGTGTTGGCTGGAGGAGGGCACTTCTTCGAAGTCGACGACGAGGCCCTCTTGCTTGGCGAGCACGGCATAGGTAACGACATCGTTGATCAAGCGATGGCGCGCGGCGGCATTGGCCAGTAATTCCGTCAATTCTTTTACGCGCCAGACTGTGCCGTCGTAATTGTTCAGCAGGCCCATCATGGGAAGCTCGAGCGGAGGGGTGATGGAGCGCATCCAGCGATGCAGTTGATCCTGGTTCAGGCGCGCGATGGCCTCAGCCGGCGAGGCTTTGACTACCAGTTGCTGATTGCGCTGATAGTCCACGATGGTCATAGCGCCATCGGGAGAAATGGCGTGCAATTGTTCCGGCATCAGCAAGTCGATATCTTTATAGTGCTTCTTGAGAGAGGCGAGGCTGTTGGCATCCCAACTGACATAAAAAGCAGCGCGCAGCGGGTCGTACGCGGCAGGAATCTGACCAATATTGGCAACGCGCTTGTGGCGCCCTTCGCGTTGCGGGACCGGCTTGGTTGTGAGCTTTTTCTTAACGGCGTGGTAAGCGGGCCGGGAATCGGGCAATAGCGAGGAGGGAAGTTCCACACCGCCGGCTACGGTGATGAAGAAATACACCAGCAGCAGGGTCAGCAGAACCCCGCTGATTTCCATGAGCCGACGAGTACGGCGCCACCGAAGTTTCTCGGCGTCGTAGAAGATTGGCCTGCGTTCTTTCATGAGGCGTGGCGTCCCTGCGGCGCAGGTGGGTTACGCCGGTAAGGAACAAGTTACTCCGTCGCGAGTAGAACTGAACCTCTCTATTGTAAGATGCGAAGCAATATGAAGCGAGTTTTCTTGAGTCCTCTGACTGCACTATTCACTGGAATCTGCTTACGCCTGCTGTTTGTGCTGAAGCTGCCCGCCGGGTCCGGGGATACAGTGATCTACGATCAGCTAGCCAGCAATTGGCTGAAGCACGGCAGGTACGCCATGGACATAGGCGGGGCGCTGGTGCCGGTGAACTTGCGAGTGCCCGGCTATCCGGCTTTTCTGGCATTGGTTTACGCGCTTACGGGGCGCACCGGAGAGCCGGCGCGCATCTTTGTGATGTTGGCGCAGGTGGCGGTGGATCTGGCGACCTGCCTGGCGATTGGCGCCCTGGCGGCCATTTTGGTAACGCTGTGCGATCCGCGCGCCAAGGCAAAGCGAGCGTTCACGGCGGGTTTGTGGTTGGCGGCGCTGTGTCCCTTTACAGCGAACTATGTAGCTGTGCCGCTGACGGAAACCTGGGCGATTTTTTTTAGCGCCGTAGCGATGATCATTCTGGTGCTGGTGGCGACGCTGAGTCGCGACGAGGGCCGCGAGGTATTTCAGGGGAGCGGGTCAACCGGCAAAGGCTACTGGGCGCTGTCGGGGCTGGCTGGGCTGGTGGTGGGGATTGGCACCTTGTTTCGCCCGGAAACGCCGCTTTTGCTGGTTACAACCCTGGCGGTGATGGGCGTCTGGATGGCGCGCCGGGGCGAGTGGAAATGCTGGTTACTGACAGGCATGTTGATGGGCTGCACGTGCTGTGTGCCGCTAGTGCCGTGGGCGATTCGGAACGCCTTGACGCTGCACGAATTCCAGCCGCTGGCGCCAAAGGATGCCACATTGCCGGGAGAAATCGATCCCAAGGGGTTCATGGCCTGGGAACGGACATGGCTGTACCGCGTGCGCGATTGCTACCTGGTGCCGTGGAAGTTGAATGATGAATCCATCGACCTGGACGATATTCCCGCGTGGGCGTTCGACACGCCGGAAGAGAAAGAACGAGTGGCGTCGGTGCTGGAGCAATATAACGACGACCTGACATTGACAGCGGAGGAAGACGCGGTATTTGCGCAACTGGCGCGCGAAAGGACGGCGCGACATCCGCTGCGCACGTACCTGTGGATTCCGCTGCGGCGCGTGGTGCGCATGTGGTTTACGCCGCGAATCGAACTGGTGCCGGTGTCGGGCAATGTGTTTCCCGTGGCGCAGATGTGGGACGAGGATCCAGTGGATCAGGGCGTGACGTCGTTATTTTTCGTTTTAAATATTCTTTATCTCGCGCTGGCGGCTTGGGGCGTTTGGAAATTGTGGAAATGGCCGGGAGTGCGGGCCGCTTTGGCCGTGTTGTTGTTTTACATTCTGGTGCGCACGGTGTTCCTGACAACGGTGGAGACGCCGGAGCCGAGGTATGTGCTGGAATGCTTCCCGGCGTTGCTGGCGATTGGAGCGCAGGTATTTGCGCTGCGTGGCAACAAAGAGAAGCCCGCCTGAGAGCGAGGGTTAGGAAGCTTCGGGCGGTTCGGGGTGGATGGTGACGCGGGAAATCTGGGCAAAGCGTTCCTTGACGCGATCTTCCAAAGCGGCGGTAACGTCGTGAACGCGGGTGATGGGCAAGTCGCTCTTCATGATGCAATGGCAAGAGACCAGGATGTGATGCTCCACCTGGCGCACATGAACTTCGTGGCAATTGATGAGCTCGTCGTATTCGGAAGGCATGCGATTCAGGAAATTTTCCACGTCGATTTCCAGCTGGCGCATTTCGCCTTCGCGGGTATCGGGAGTGGCGATGTGGCGGCCCAGTGGCTCGATGTGGATGTTCACCATTACGTTTCCATCGCGTAACGCGCGAATGCCTTCCTCCAGATCCGTTGCGCGGCGATGCGCTTCTCCCAGACTGAGGTTCTCGTCCACTTCCAGATGCAGTTCGACGAACAGGCTGCCATCCTGCTGCACCGCGGCAACGTCGTGAATCGCCAGGCCCATGCGCTGAGCCACAGCGCGTATCGATTCGAATAGAGTCTCGCCACGTGGCGCGCGGGGTTCGGTGTGGACAATCACGTCAGAAGGCACAATCTCGCTGATGCGCCGCTCGATGGCGTCGGAGAGCACGTGGACTTGCTCGAGGCTGGAGGTGCGCGGGACACTGACGGTGGCATCCACGAAATGGCGATTGCCCGAGCGGCGCACGCGAACGCGCTCTACATCGAGGACGCCATCCATGCGGCCGACCGCATCGGTAATTTCGTCGTGCAAGCCCTCGGGCGCGGCATCCAGCAGAGCGTCGAGGGTGCGCTTGCCGAGTTGCGAGCCCACCCACAGAATCACGGCGGCGACGCCTAGTGCGGCGAACGCGTCGGCGTAGGCGAGCCAGGGGAGATTCCAATAGTTGCCAGCCCAGACGAGCGCCACGCCGAGGATTACAACCATGGTGCTCCAAACATCGGTGGAGAAGTGCAGGGCATCGGCTTCCAAAGCTTCGGAGGTGTGTTTTTTTGCGACGGCATTGAGAGCGCGGGCGCGGGTGATATCGATGGCCAAAGCGGCGAACAAGATGACGATGGCGAGGAGGCCGGGCTGGATGTGAACGCTGTGGAAGAACAGGCGATAAAAAGCTTCGTAGATGATGTACAGGGCGGTGATGATGAGCAGGCCGGTTTCCAGGAACGCCGAGAAATTCTCGAATTTTCCGTGGCCGTAAGGGTGACGTTCGTCAGCAGGCTCGTCGGAAACACGCACAGAAAGAAAGGTAATCAGCGCGGCGACCAGGTCCAGTCCGGAATGTAAAGCTTCGGAAAGAACGCCGAGGCTTCCGGTGCGCACCACGAGGAAGGTCTTCAGGCAAAGCAGCAGCATTGCCGAGCCGATGCTGAGCAATGCGGCGCGCTTCTTTTCCTGAACAGCCTCGTGGAGTCGGCGGGGAAGCACCATGGCATAAGACTACCTCAAGTGTGAGGCGATACCGAGCGTGGCATTTGACTTGTGAGCACGTGTACGCAAGTTTGTAATCAGGTGCCGCAAAAAATCGAAAAGGGCGGCTCGCTTAGGCAAGGCGCCCTTTCTCGTCTGGGATATCAAGTAGCCGAGCTATTTTCCGCCCTTAGGAGTCATTGGCGGCTCCGGCAGGATGGGCAGGCGCTTGGGTTCGCCACGAGCGCCGCGCACTTCGACCTCTTCGAAAAGAAGCGAAGGGGCGACGACCGCTGCAGGAAGGCCGCTTTGCGCGCTGCCAAAGGCGCCGAGCGCGGTTCCCGCGATACCGTTCACCTGGCTCTGCATGTAGTTGTAGACGAAATCGTCGTTGCCGATTCCGGCGATGTTGCGCAGGCTGCGCGGGCTGAACCCGGTGATGCGTGCGCCACGCACGAGCTCTTCGCGGCCGTCGGCGGGATAGAGCTTGTAGACCACCAAGGGCAGGCGGTCGGTAGCAGCGTTGCCGCCGAAGCTAGCCAGCAGTCCGGTGAAATCTTCCTGGTGCATCAGGCTTAACGCGGGGTTGTCCATTTCGCGGACGACGATACAGAAGTCCAGCTTCTCTGAGCGACACTCATCCACAAACTTCTTCTTCAGTTCGTCCTTCGAAACTGTTTCGGTGGAACTGAAAAACAGGTTGCTCATGGTAGGCTTAGGATCCGCGAGGAATGACGAGCGTCCGTGCCCGTTGGATTTGCCAAAATCGGGGCCAGGGCGGCGCGACATCAACAGATCCTTCAGCTTGCCGCTATCGACGATGGTCACTTTCTGGCCGGGAACGCCTTCCTCATCGATGGCGTAACCTCCCACGAGTAAAGCTCCTTTGTAATCTTTCGCGCCGGGATCATCGATCAGCGAAACAGTGGCTGGCAGAACGCGCGAGTCCACTTTGCCGCTCCAATCGCTGCGAGCGCCAAGGCTGCTCATGAGTTGGTCAACCACAGGCTGAAAGGCCAGCGGGGGACGCGCGCCGCTAAGCGATGGACCAAGCACTTCGGCAACGAGGGCGGCAGCGGCTCGCGACTCAAAAAGCACGGGGCCGGTATAATCCGGCGCAGGTGCGGCGGCGCGCATGGCCATCAACTCGCTTCCGGCAACGTTCAATCCTTTTTTGACGTCGTCGACGCCGGGCAGATCCGCGGGACGAGGCGCATACGTGGAATAGTAGTGGGCCACCTGCATGCCGTCCTTCGCCAAAGCGTTCATGCCGCCTTCGATGGCAGCGAAAGAATGATTCGCGCGAACTGCAGTACCTTCGCTGGTGAGCAAATATTCCGTGGTGTAGACGAGGTAGTAGGTCACGCGGGACTCATAAATCATGGGAAAAGCGCGGAGCGCCGATGAGGTGTCGCGAGCCTCCTGTTCCCAATTGCGATTGGACCAGTCGGAATTGGCAAGCGGCTCGACGTGCTGCACCGTCTCTACCTTTGCGAAGTCGTCGATGTCCGATTGCCGCGCCAGGCTGCTGAGGTATGCCTGCTTGCGCGAATAGGTTTCCGCCGCTTCCTTGAAGGCCTGATCCGTGGCAATCCAGAGATCCTGGCGCAGGGAATCGTAGTCGCGATCGATTCCGACCGTACCGGTGGAACCAATGAAGCCGCGGAAGGCGTCCTCGCCGACGAAGTTGGAACTATCAAGTTTGTAATCGCCTACGCGGGCGTTCACATCCATGATGCGGCTGCGGTTGTGAGTGCTGCTGAGGAGCGCGCCGAATTCTCCCACGACTTCGCGAACGTCCATATCCAGCAAACGGTATTCGATGAAATACGGGCGCACCGGTTTGTCGCCCTTGGTGATCTGCAACTCCAGACGCGATTTCGCGCGCGCCATCTCGTCCTTCATGGCTTGCATGGTGTGATCGTTGTCCGCCGGGGCCTGCGCGAAGACGGCTGAAGCAATGGAAGATGCAAGCAAGATTGCCGCGAATCGAAGCGTCCGCATTACTGAAGGCCTCCCGTCTTCACCGCGTCGTGCGCCGGCGCCGGCAAAATCGGCGGGCGGTCTGTTGCCGCTGGCTTTTTCTGAACTTCCAATTCGGTGGTAAGGATTGCGGGAGAGACGGCGGAAACGGGGACGGAACCAGACTCCGCGCCGCAGTAACCGTTGAAGACTTCCGGAGTATCGCCGGTGGCGACGATCTTGGCCAGGGAGGCGAGAGGAGTGCCGACAATGTCGACACCGCGAACCAATTCATCGGGTTTTCCGTCGGCAAAGACTTTGTAGACCACTAAGGGTTCGACCTGGAAGGCTTGGGGTTGGCCGCGGCCGGTCAAGGTAAAGCCACCGGCGATGTCGTCAATCAGGAGGCCGTAAGGCTTGCCCTGCTGCTTGATGATTTCAATGAGCTTTTCGCGCAACTGGGCGTTCGTCACCATCTTGTTGCTTTCGACAATCAGATTTCCCTGTCGCGATACCGGAGTAGCGCCCAACTGCCGGCGTCCGTGGCCATTGGATTGTGGGAAGCCGTCGATCGGGGAACGCGACATTTCGAAATTTTTCAAGACGCCGTGGTCGACGAGGACGACGCGCTGTGCGGGAACGCCTTCGTCGTCAAACTCGTAGAAGCCGAGCAATTCCTGGTTGTTGACTTTTCTGCGGGTGGTGTCGTCGATGACGGTCAGGAAACTGGGCAGGATTTGTTCGCCCACCTTTTTGGTGAACGTCTGGCCTTCATTCACGTCCTTCTGGCGGTGGCCTTCGGCGCGATGGCCGAAGACTTCATGGAAAAAGACGGCGGCAGCGCGGCCGGTGAGTAGCGCCGGGGTCACGCTGGGATCGTTGATGGGAGAAACCACCAAGCCTTCCATTTCCTTGCGAAGTTGCAGAGAAGCAGCTTGCACAGCCTTGTCGTCGGGCGCTTCGCTGGGGTTGACCCAGTCAAAGTTGTAGTAGCGATCAATGTCCATGCCGTCGACCGCTTTGCCCTGGATGAACAACTCCAGGCGGTAACGAATCTGTCCAAACTGCAGTTGTGTTCCTTCAGAATTGAGCTGGATGGAGTTTTCCGCTTGCGCCGTGAAGGTGACGATGGAGTTGATGACCGCGGGAGATTCCCGGAAATATTTTGTGTAGGCGCGAACTTTTTCTTCCCAGGGTTTGCGATCGACGGAGATGGAAACCCAAGGCCCAATGTGAGTCGCCGGCTTTTCCTGGGAAAAATCGGGTGCTTTGCCTTCCTCAGTCTGGGCTTTCACTTCCTTGCCGGTTTGAATCTTGATGAGAGCTTCAGCGGCGGAGCGGTATTGCTTATCGGTTTCCAGCCAAATGGCGCGGCGCAGGACCTCGCTGTCGTCGTCAACCGGGACGCTGGTGCCAGGGCCTCCGTTGGGAGGCTGGCGACCATCGACTTTGTGGGTGTCGTCCAATTGATAGGAGCCGGTGCGCACGGTAACTTCCAGCCAGCGATTGCGCCCCTCGTCGCTGCTGAGCAGCGCGCCATTCGAGCCCGAAACATTGACGCGGTCGGAATCCGTGAGGACGTAGCCGATGAAATAGGCGGCAGGATCCTGGGTACCCAGGGCCTTCATCGAGCGGTCCAGCTCCGTTTTCATGGCGTCGAAAAGCACTGAGGGCTTTGCGGATGTGTCCGCGGCGGCGGAAGAGTGCCGCGGGGTCATGACAATCGCCAGGCCTGCGGCGAAGATACAAGTCAGGGCGCGCATCGAACGATGGCGCAGGAGAGCGCAGTATGTTTGTTTCAAGGAGTTCCTCACTTCGAATTAGACGGAGATATCAAGCGTTCAGTGTACGCCACAGCCTTGGGTCAGACAAAGCGCGGTTTGCGCGAGGAGTACCGGCGTAGCTATCACAAGAAGTTTGATGGCGGGTGGCCGGAAATCGTTGTAAACGGCAAAACCCGCGAATCGAGGCACCGGCGGCTGCGAATACCGGCGGACTCAGCGAGCGGGATTTGCGGGCTGCCTACCGCTGTAGGGCCACACTGCAGACGGTTGGATGAGGGACGGCCGGGAATCGCGATCGCAACGGTATTCTTTTGCCTAGCTGCCAGAGTAGTGCAGAATCGCGGCGGTCATGTCGTCGAATTGCGCGCAGTCACCCATAAATTTGCCGATGGCCGAGAAGATGTTGCCGAGCAATTCCAGCGAGGACAGTTCTGCATGGCTTCCGCAGATTCGTTGCAACCCCTGCTCTTCGAATTCGGCTTCATCACAATTGCGCGCGTCGGTCAAACCGTCGGTGTAGAACAGCAAGGAATCCCCGGGTTCGAGCTGCATGGTCAAGTGGTCATAGGTGATTTCGGGAAACAGGCCGGGAGGAATCCCCGCAACTTGCAGCGCTTGACATTCACCTGCGCGCAGCAACATCGGCCCGGGCATGCCTGCGCTGGACAGGTGCAGTTGTGCGGTGATGGGGTCGAGCAGCGCGTACTGGATAGCCGTGTATCGACAGGGTATGCCTCGGAGCAGCAGCCTCTTGTTCAAGAGAGCCATCACCTGGGCGGGATGCTGCCCGGTTTTGTGGATGCCTCTGAGCGTTCCTACCGCTAGCGCCGCCTACATAGCCGCGGGCAGGCCTTTTCCGGAAACGTCGCCGATATACATACCGATCATGCCGTCGGGCAGCGAGAAATAATCGAGGTAATCGCCACCGACGAGGGCGGCAGGCTGAAATTCGTGGGAGATCGTAATTCCGCCGACGCGCAAAGGCTGGGTGGGCAACATGCCGCTCTGAATGGCGCGGGCTTCGGCCAGTTCCTCCTCTCGCAGTTTTTCAATGGAGAGTAAATCAAGTTCAGGAGTTGCGGTGGGCATGGTCATGTCTCGAGAGGAGATGTACCGGGAGAGGGGCGGCTGTAGTAAGGATACCGCTGCACGTTGCGAGCGGGTGCAAAATCCAATTCGGTGTTGCTCTTCTGTGCACGCAAGGGTGAGTAGTCCTTGTTGGCACAACTCCCGGCGTACACAATCTTTTTATGCGCGCCCTTGCCGCTCTTTTGGTTGTAGCTGCCCTGGTATTCGGGATCTACTACTTCCATTTTTCGAAAATGCCCAGCACCGATTCCGGGACTGCTCCGACGCAGGCCATCAGTCTGACGGGCGTGCGCGCCGACCTGCTGCAGATCGCGCAAGCGGAGCGCGGCAGCATCGCCTTGAACGGGCATTGTTCTTCGCTAGACGATTTGATTTCTTCCGGTTCGCTCAGCATGCAGCGCACCGAGCGCGACGGATACAGCTATCAGATCGATTGCACCGGGGCGGCGGAGTTCCAGGTGCTGGCAAAGCACGCCGCGGCGCCCTCAGGCTCGCCAATCCGCTACCCCCAGTTGGCGATTAACTCCAATATGGAAATCAGCGAAGTCCAGCCCTGAGAGCCGCAGAACGCCGTCTTTTCTGCCTGAGTTCGGCGGAACTTTTTCCACGCCAGATACGTTACTTGTGTTGAGACCGCAACAAGCGGCCCAGCCAAAAAGAGGCTTCGAAGGAGCACAATATGGGTGGAGAATTTATTGGATTGGTTGCGGTAATTCTGACCTGTGGAATTCCCGTGGCGGCAATGTACATGTACTACCGGGTTCGCAAACTGAGAACCGAGGAGAGGTTGGCGGCACTGGCACGCGGCGCTGAAATCCCGATGGAACCGGAGCTGTCGCAGTACGCCAGGTCGCGCCGGGCCGGCATTTTGCTGGTCAGCGGCGGACTTGGTTTCTTTTTGATGTTCGCATTAATCGCTCGCTTCTCTGGCGAGCCGCAAACCATGGTGGCTGCGTCGTTCGGCATCCTGCCGCTGGCCATTGGCCTGGGCTACTTTGTTGACGCCGCCATGATTCACCGCGACATCGCTAAGGCCTCCTGACCCCGCTGTTGCTTTGTTTGGAGTTGTGCGGAGTTCCGCCCTTGCATGCGGGCGTGCTCTTGCGTCGAGGATGAGCGCGCCCGCCTCCGCACAAGCTATGCTGCTCGCTTTCAGATGTTCTGCAGAGTGGTCCTGCCTTGCTTTGTCCCTCGTGTCGAGAACGGAAAGGCTTCACGCGCGTGTGCTAGAATCGAGGCCCATGCATCCCGCGATTCCACACTTGATGGACCTGCAAAAGATAGATCAGTTGATCGCCGCGCTACGGGCGGATCTGGAGAGTCTGCCGAAGCGCATGCGGGAAGCCGATGCGCAATGGAACGGGGCGCGAGCCGCGGTGGCGTCTTCAAAAGAAGGGTTGACGCAGAGAATAACGCAGCGGAAGAAGTATGAGCTGGACGTTAACCAGTGGAGGGATCGCGCGAAGAAATACCGCGAGCAGAGTTCTTCGGTAAAGACCAACGAAGCATATAAGGCGCTGCAGCACGAAATCGCCAATGCGGAGAAGGAAGTTTCTCAGGCTGAAGACCTGGTGCTGGAACAGATGATGGGCGTGGAAGAAGCGGAGCGCCGCATCAAGCACTTCGAGGCGGAATTGAAAGAGGCGGAGCAGGCGGTCGCCAAGGAAAAGAAGAAGATTGAAGTGCAGTACGGCGAGCAAAAGAAAGCGCTGGAGGCGGATCTCGCCAAACGCGAAGAAATCACCAAGAAAATTCCCGAAGAGTTGATGGAATTATATTCGCGGATTGCGCGGAAGAATCCCAGTTCGGTGATGGCGGAAGTGCGCGACGAACAGTGCCGCGCCTGCGGCATGCGCGTGTTGCCTCACACCATTCAGTTGCTGAAGTCCGAGACGGACGAGGAAGTATTTCGCTGCGAAACCTGCGGCCGCATCCTGTACTCACTAGAACCCATTCCCCACGCCACACCTCCGGAAAACGCGGAGGGCGCCGCTTCCGGCGGAACGAGCGGCTGCTGATGCCTACGCGTCCTCCAATTCCTCGTGGCAGCGGTTTGTTTGGCGAGCCTGAGCCGGAACGCAAGCAGATCGCTTCCTTCCTGGCAAATATCGACGGGGGTTCGCGCGGGAATCCCGGGCCGGCAGCTTACGGCGTGGTCGTTCGCGATGGTCGAGGAGAAATTGTTGCGCGGCTGAAAAAATACATCGGTCAAAACACCAACAACGTGGCCGAATATTTTGGGCTGATCGCCGTGCTGGACTATGCGCAGACGCATGGGATCCGGGCGCTGCGAGTGGAAAGCGATTCGGAGTTGCTGGTGAAGCAGATGCGCGGGCAGTACAAGGTGAAGAGCGAAGAGTTGAAGCCGCTGTTCGAACGCGCGAAGAAAATGTCGCAGACGCTGGAAGTATTCCGCATCGAGCACGTATATCGGGAACAGAATCGCGACGCGGATGCGCTGGTGAACCAGGCGTTGGATGAAACTTCGCGTTCGGGCGCGGCCGGCGGACCAAACTCGGCCAAGCAGCCGACGAAGGATTCCACGATGCGCTTTTTTGCCCGTTATAAAAACGGTGCGTTGCACCCGGAAGATGTGCTGAATTTGCCGGAAGGCACGGACGTAGAAGTGACTTTGCGGCTGCGCAAGTAGTTTTACCAGGCGAAAACGATCGTTGTTCGCGCTGTGCAAAGCAAACCAAAACGCCCGCCTCAGAAGGCGGCCGCTACAAAGATGAGGAGCGGCCGGCATAAAAGCCAGAGCTACATGGAACAGTGAAATCTTTTACGCTGCTTGCGATCGTACGGGGTACGGTGATTTCAGGGCGTAAGAGCGGTATAGCGTGTCGCGTTGGGCAGGCATGAAGCCTGCATCGGTGATGATGCGGCGCAATTCCTCTTCATTGGTCCGGCGCTTCACGCCCGCGGCGAACACCACATTTTCTTCAATCAGAATGCTTCCCACGTCGTCGGCGCCAAACTGCAAACCGATCTGGCATACCTTGATTCCCGGGGTCAGCCAGCTCGATTGAATGTGGTCGATATTGTCCAGGTACAACCGGCTCACCGCGAGGGTCTTCAGATAATCCACCGCGGTGGCTTCCTGCACTTTTTTGCCGAGCGCGGTATTTTCTGCCGCGAAAATCCACGGGATGAACGCGGTGAATCCGCCGGTCTCTTCCTGGATTTGCCGGATGCGTTCCAAGTGATTCACGCGGTGGCGCAGCTCTTCGCCGCAGCCAAACATCATGGTGGCGGTGGTGCGCAGTCCCAGCGAGTGCGCGATGCGATGGACTTCTACCCATTCATCGCTGGTGCACTTCAGCCGCGCGATCTTTCCGCGAATCTCGTCGTCCAGAATTTCCGCGCCACCGCCGGGAATCGACTGGAGTCCAGCGTCCATCAGCCGCTGAATGGTTTCGCGAATGCTGAGCTCGCTGACTTCCGCGATGCACAAAATTTCGGGCGCGGAAAAGCAGTGCAGGTGGACCTGCGGATAGCGAGCCTTCAGCGAACGCAGCAGATTTTCGTAGTAGCCAATTTGCAGGTCGGGATGCAATCCGCCTTGTAGCAGGACGCCGGTGCCTCCCAGCTCCAGCATCTCGTCGATTTTTTTGTAGATGGTGTCGAACGACAGGATGTAGCCGTCCTTGGCGCCGAGCGGGCGGTAGAACGCGCAGAACGAGCAGTATTCGGTGCAGAAATTCGTGTAGTTGATGTTGCGATCGATCTGGTAGGTAGCGATGCGGGGATCGTTTTTCTTCAGGCGCAATTGGTGCGCGGCCATGCCGATGCCGACGAGGTCGTCGGACTGGAGCATTTCGAGAGCGTGTTGTTTGGTGATTCCCACGGCGTTTCCTTTTCCAGAGATTCGTGTTTCGGTTGCAGCCCCTTTGCCAGCGCGGCCACAACCTTACTTCCCCAGCTTCACCACAAAATCGGAATCGCGCAGCGGGCTAACGGATTCTGCCGCTCGTTCGATGGACTTTACTTCTGGAATCTGGCCCATTTCTGCGGCGTAGCGATAGTACACGGCCAACCCTTGCATATTGTCATCGTCGAGCGTGTAGTCAATGTTCTCGGTCAGATAACGCCGCAGGTTTGCGGCGGGTAGCTTCAATTCAGCTGACGCTTCGGCGCTGATTTCGTCGAGATGTTGCAAGCCGAACGCCAGCGACTGCTGAAAATCCTGCACCACTTCCGGAGTGACGGCGGCGCGGCGGCCGGCCCACACGGCGAGGACTGCGGGGAGCTTGGTCAGCGCGCGCCACTGTTCGACGATGTCGTAGACGTAAAGCGAGGGATATTCGGCAACGCCAGCGCTGGCCGCAGGGCAGGTCCACGCGCCGGAAGCTTCTCTGCGCGCTTCCTGCTCGATGGCACAAGAGACGCGAAGAGCGGGGTCACCGATCAGCAGCGCTGCATCAGCTTTCTGTAGCATCGACGACAGATCGGGCGCATCTTCGAAAAACTGCGGTTCAATGGTCCAGAGTTTCCTGCACAGAATGCGGGTCAGCGCCTGGGTGCTGCGCGAGCCACGGTCCAAGGCGATTCGCGTCACGCTGTTAACCGGCTTGCGGGAAATCAGTAGCAGGCTGCGGACGGCCTTTTTCGACGCAATCGACAGATTAGGGACAAGCACCAGGTCTGCGATGCGCTGGTATTCAATCGCGGGAATGATGGCCAGGTCTGCCGTGCTGCTGCGCAATGCTTCGGCGCATTGTGAGGGTACAGTAAAGGACAAGTCGTACTTGCCGCGGAGTGGGCCGTGAGTGAATCCGCGAACGAGAGGCGCAGTGTTGAGGTATTGGACAATCGAGATGCGGAGCGAGCTCAAGTCTTTTCCACCCTGCAGGGACACATAAAGTATAGCAAATGCTGGGCAGGTCCCAAGCGACCGCGAATAGGTGAAAATCGTTCAATGCCTTCAAATTGATCGAACTTAGTGGCCGCGCGATCTACCTGCCAAGAGCATCCGCTTTGTGTTTCGCGATTCGCTCTGTTACAATTAAAACTTCTGTTTTCTATCCTTTGAAGCTTAGGAAGTGTAGAGTCATGGCATTGAAGTGTGCAATCTGCGGCAAAGGGCCGCATTACGGAAACGTGGTCAGCCACGCTAATAATACCCGGCGCCGCCGCTGGAATCCCAACCTGAAGCGCGTCCGCGCGGTCGTTGACGGAGTTCGCAAGCAGGTGCGTGTTTGCACGGGATGCATTCGTTTGGGCCGTGTTAAAAAAGCTGCCTGAGCCAAACCATTGAACCTTTCTCCGAACTCTCCTTCGAGTACACGGAAACTTCGTGGCACGCGCCGCGCCGCTGCCCTTTTGCCTGTCGCCGCTGCCGTACTTTTTTCGGGACTGGCTGGCTGCTCGCAGGGCGAGCACCACGCACCTGACGTCTGGGCGGTGGTGAATGGCACGGAGATCCGGCGCGACGATGTGGAGAAGTATTATCGTTCGCAGATGAACCCGGAGGCGCAGAAGCCCACGCAGGAAGACTCGCTATCGTTGAAGCTGAATGTTGTTGAGCAGCTCATCAACAACGAGATTCTGCTGGAGCGCGCCAAGAAGCTGAACCTGCAGGCCAGCGACGGTGAGGTGGAAGACAAGTTCACCGAACTGAAGAGCCCGTTCACCGAAGATGAATTTCAGCGCCAGTTGAAGGCGCGAGGCATGTCTGTGGACGATTTGAAGCGCGACCTGCGGCGCCAGTTGTCGATCCAGAAGCTGCTGAACCGGGAAGTGGCTGCCAAGATCACCATCACCGATCAGGATGTGGTGGACTTCTACAACTCCAACTTGAACCAATTTAATGTTGCCGAACCGCAGTACCGTATTTCGCAGATTGTGATCACGCCGCGCAAGGACCCGCAGGTCCGCAACCGCAAGAATGACGACGCCACCAATGAAGCGGAAGCGCAGCGCAAAGCCAAGATGATCATCGACAAGCTGAATAGCGGCGCGGATTTTGCGCAATTGGCGATGGATTATTCGGAGGACGTGAATACCACGTCGAATGGCGGCGACCTGGGCTACATTCCGGAATCGTCGCTGAATCAGGCCGACCCCTCGCTGAAGAAGCTGGTACTGTCGCTAAAGCCCGGGCAAGTGAGCCAGCCCATCGTGCTGAAGGACAGCATCCGCATCCTGAAGCTGGTTGCACGCGAAGCAGCCGGCCAGCGCGGGATCAACGATCCTCAGGTGCAGCAAACCATTCGCGACACGTTGCGCGATCGCAAGGAACAGTTGCTGCGCGCGGCGTATCTGGCGGTGGCGCGCGACGAAGCAAAGGTAACAAATTATCTGGCGGAACAGGTGGTGGAGACGGCTGGCAAGTTGCCCGATGCCGCCAAATCGACCTTGCCGCCGGTCACGACGCCGTTGCCTGCCGGGACCAAGCCTACGGCACCCGCAAACACGCAGTAACAACCGCGTTTCCACAATCGATCGCGTTTCTCACACAACCGAGAATGCCTCAGGCCTGAAGGCCTGAGCTACATAGCCAATCACATCGGTTGGTTATTCTACCCAGGCCAGGATTTCGCCGACGTTGACGGTCTGGCCTTCTTTTGCGAGCAGGCGCTCGACTTTGCCGCTCTTCGGCGAGCGAATTTCGTTTTGCATTTTCATCGCTTCGATCACGATAATGCCCTGGCCCGCGGCAACCGGTTCGCCTTCCTTCACCAGCAGACGGATTACTTTGCCGGGCATGGGAGCCAGAACCTGCTGGCGTCCTTCTGCTTCCAGGCCGCCGTGTTTGCGGCCGCGCCAGGCACGCGGATCCTGAACTTCCGCTGTGAACTCGTGCGCACCCGATTGAAGCTTGAGCTTTCCTTCCAGAGCAGGCGTGACGTGCACCTCAAACGATTGCCCGCCCAACAGAATGGACACGGAGCTGGCCGCGACCTTGACGACGTCCGCGTCTACGCGCTGGCCGTCAAGAACCACGAGGAAGTTCTCTCCCTCGCGTTCCAGTTCCACCACGTGCTGGCGCGTTCCCGATGGGCCCTCGAGATGCACTTCAAATTTCATGGCTGGCGGTCCACCTGTTGCTTGCGGCCCTCCGTCTTCCACCGCGAAGATGTTGTCTGAAAATTGGAAGCGGGATCGGATTTGCCGCTAATTTGCGTGGCTTCCCAGAATGCGGCTGCGATCGCGCATGCTTCTTCAGTGCCAGGCTTCGGCGCGACGGCGGGAGGACGCGGCCGTTCCAGCAATTCATCCAACCATTTGGTGTGAATTTCGCCGCGCAGAAATTCCGGTTCGCCCAGGATTCGGCGGAACAAGCTGACGTTGGTGTGGATTCCGGTGATGGTGTATTCATCCAGGGCACGGCGAAGCCGCGCAATGGTCTCTTCGCGGCTGTTGCCCCACGCGATCAGTTTGCTGAGCAGCGGATCGTATTCCATGGGCACTGTGTATCCTTCATAGACGCCTTCATCCATGCGGATTCCCGGGCCCGCCGGCACGTGGCGCATAAGGATTTTTCCCGGGGAAGGAAAGAAATTGTTGTCAGGATCCTCTGCGTAGAGACGGACCTCCATGGCATGGCCGCGCGGGGTGATGGTTTCCCAGGCAAAGGGCAGGCGATGGCCCGCAGCGATGGCAATCTGCAGTTTCACGAGATCGAGTCCGGTGACCTGCTCGGTAACAGGATGCTCTACCTGCAAGCGCGCGTTCACTTCCAGAAAATAAAAATTCATGTCCGCATCGACAAGGAACTCCACCGTTCCCGCGTTGACGTACCCGCCCGCGCGCGCAATGCGCACCGCCGCGTCTCCCATCTTCTTGCGCAAATCCGGCGTCATCACCGGCGAGGGAGCTTCTTCAATCACCTTTTGGTAGCGGCGCTGCACAGAACACTCGCGTTCACCCAGAGAGACGGTGCGTCCGTGAGCATCCGCAAAAACCTGAATCTCGATGTGTCGCGGGCTAGGCAGATATTTTTCCAGAAACAGGCGCGAATCACCGAAAGCGTTGTGCGCCTCCGACGCGGCATCGCGCCACGCGGACGCAAATGCCTCGTCAGCGGGCACAACGCGCATGCCCTTGCCTCCACCGCCCGCGATGGCTTTCAGCACCACGGGATAGCCCATACTTTGCGCCAACGCTTGAGCCTCTTCGGGGCTCTCGATTGGGTCGCTGGTGCCGGGAACGGTGGGCACATCGGCGCGGCGAGCGAGCTGTTTTCCGGCAGTCTTCGAACCCATTGCTTCCATGGCCTCGGCGGTTGGCCCGATAAACGTGACGCCCGCTTCGGCGCAGGCTCGTGGCAAAGCGGGGTTTTCGGCAAGAAATCCGTAGCCAGGATGCAGCGCGTCGCAACCTGTTTTCCGCGCGGTGTCGATCAATTTGTCGACGCGCAGATAACTATCGCGAGAGGCCGCGGGACCGATGGCGTAGGCTTCGTCGGCTAATCGCACGTGCAAGGAGGTGCGATCGACCTCGCTGAAAACGGAAACGGTGTGGATGCCCAATTCTCGGCACGCCCGTTGGATGCGGACTGCGATTTCACCGCGATTGGCAATCAGGATTTTCTTGAACATAGAAGAATTTGTGCAACTTGCCGAATCTTATCACGCGACCAGCGCCCGCAGCGGTTTACTCGGCGCTTGCGTGTCTAATGCTGCGCGGTGTAAGAAAGAGGCCAGTTTTCGGGGAGGGAAGAGATGAGAAGGCACTTCGCCGGTCTTTTGCTGATTCTTGGGTTTGGGAGTTTTGTTTCCGCGCAAGATATGCGAACGGTGGCGCCTCCTGAACCCATTGTGGCGGAGGGGGTTCCGGCGATTCCGGCGACGCTTGCCGAGGCTGCGGGGCGCTACAGTGAGACGCGTTCCGCGTTTCCGACCGATTGGCATCCGCAACGGCGCGAGTTGTTGATTGGCACGCGATTCGGAAATACCTATCAAGCGCACCTGGTGAAAATGCCAGGCGGCGCGCGGCAACAGCTCACGTTTTCTTCGGACCCTGTTTATGGCGGAACGTTTCAGCCGACAACCGGCGAGTACATGGTGTTTCAGAGGGACATTGGGGGCGGCGAATGGTATCAACTGTACCGCTACGATCTAGCTTCAGGAGACATCACGCTGCTGACCGATGGAAAGTCGCGAAACATAGCCGGGCCATGGTCAACGAAGGGCGATCGGATGGCCTACATCTCCACGCGCCGCACCGGCCAGGACACGGATTTGTGGGTCATCAATCCCACGGATTTGAAATCCGATCGGTTGGTCGCACAACTCAAGGGCGGCGGTTGGGAGCCGCAAGACTGGTCGCCCGATGATTCAAAAGTTCTGGTGCTCGAAGGCGTCTCGGTAAACGAAACATATCTTTGGCTGATGGACGCCGCTTCCGGAGAGAAGACGGAGCTGACACCGCGCAAGGCCGGAGGAAAAATTGCCTATTCGAATCCACGCTTCAGCAAAGACGGCAAAGGGATCTACTACACCGCGGACGCGGGATCGGAGTTCCAGTGGCTGATGTATCTAGACTTGGCCACCAAGCAATCGAAGGTGCTTACTGCGGGATTGTCGTGGGACGTCGACGGGTTCGCGTTGTCCTGGGACGGCAAGCGTCTCGCGTTCCTAACGAACGAGGATGGGCTGAGCGTGCTGCACCTACTTGATACGGCAACGAGCAAGGAATTGCCAGTGCCGAAGCTTCCGGTAGGCCTAGTCGGAGGTTTGATCTGGCACCACAACAATCATGACCTGGCCTTCAGCATTGTTTCCGCCAGCCTTCCGGGAGATTGCTTTTCACTGGATATCGATTCCGGCAAGCTCGACCGTTGGACAATGAGCGAGAGCGCCGTGAGGACAGAGGCGTTTCGAGAGCCTGAGCTGATCCGCTGGAAGAGCTTCGACGGAAAAATGATCTCCGGCTTTCTTTATGCGCCGCCGGCAAAATTCACTGGCAAGCGGCCCGTGCTGATTGAAATTCACGGCGGACCGGAAGGACAGTCTCGCCCCGAGTTTCTTGGCCGCGCCAACTACTACCTGAATGTGCTGGGCATTGCGCTGGTGGTGCCGAATGTGCGCGGATCGACAGGCTACGGCAAGACGTTTATGAAACTCGACAATGGATTCTTGCGCGAGGACTCTTACAAAGATATCAACTCGCTCTTTGACTGGATGGCCACGCGTCCGGACCTCGATGCTTCGCGCATCGCCGTTACTGGCGGCAGCTACGGCGGGCACATGACGCTGGCGATCTCCACGTTTTACAGCGATCGCATTCGCTGCTCTGTCGACGTGGTCGGCATGTCCAACCTCGTCACCTTTCTAGAACACACCGAAGGCTACCGGCGCGATTTGCGGCGCGTGGAATATGGCGACGAGCGCGACCCCAAGATGCGCGAATTCCTGGAACGCATTGCGCCCATGAACAACATCGACAAGATCAAGAAACCGATGATGGTGGTCGCCGGAAAGAACGACCCACGCGTCCCGGTGAGCGAAAGCGATCAGATTGTTGCTGCGCTGAAGAAGCAGGGAACGCCGGTGTGGTACATCATGGCCAAAGACGAAGGCCACGGTTTCCAGAAGAAAGCGAACCGCGATTACGAATTTTACGCGACGGTGGAATTTCTGCAGGAATTCCTGCTGAAATAGCCAGGCTGCAGGCTCGTTCGCCGCACTCATCACTAGGTAACGTGACGCGAGATAACACCGCGTGCCGCGTTTTGTGTTAGGCTTTTCCCGAACACCGTCTGGTCTCTTCCCCAAGTCCAACAGCATCCAGGGGAACACCTGCAAAGGAGACCGTTCATGAAATTCAGAAAATCGATTTCCATTCTGAGCGTGGCAATGGGGGGCATGTTTCTGGGCTCCTGCGGGACACCGTATCACCAGCCCGAGGAACACTACATTCTGGTGGCGGCGAACGTGAATTTACCGTACTGGCAGGAAGCAGAAGCTGGCTTGCGAGACGTGGGGAAGTTGATGAACGTAAAGGTTGAGATGACGGGGCCCGCCAGTCTCTCTCCGAATGAGGAACTGACCGCATTTAAGGAAGCCGTCGCGTCACATCCCTCCGGCATACTTGTTTCCGTCAGCAATCCGCAGCTTTTCAAGGAGCCGATTGACGAAGCGGTGCTGCAGGGAATTCCGGTCATCTGCATTGACGCCGACGCTCCTGACTCCAAGCGCGTGCTGTTTGTCGGCACTGATAATGTTCGCGCCGGCGAAGAGAGCGCCAAGCGCATGGCAGGACTGCTTGGCGGTCAGGGCAACGTGTTGATTGTGGGGCTGACGGGGCAACTCAACGTGGAAGATCGCGTCCGGGGGGCGAATGATGCCTTGAAGAAATATCCCGGCATCAAGGTGCTGCAGACCATCGACGACAAGGGTGATGCGCGCAACGCGAACGACGCCATCGCTGCGCTGATACAAAAAAAGGAAAAGATCGACGGAGTCATCGGCCTGGAGGCCTCGGGCGGCGAGGGCGCGGCGGAAGTGCTGAACCGCTTCGACATGGCCGGAAAAGTGAAAATCGTGGCATTTGACAAGGATCCTGAGACGCTAGACTGGATCAGTCGCGGCGCGATTACGGCTACTGTCGTTCAGAAGCCCTACATTATGGGTTTCTATGGCGTGCGTTTTGCCGACGATCTGCACCACAACGTGGTCCATGAATACAAAGATTGGCGTACCGCGCCGAGCGCGCCGCTTCCGGTCTGGGTGGACACCGGTACGGCTGTGATCGACAAGAATAATCTGGCGGCTTTCAAGGAAGCGCTGGCGGCGCATCCAAAACCCAACATGTAGCTGGAACGAGTTACTCGCCGTGGCCTTTGCAGGCGTGAATTCCGGGAAGAGCGTTCAGAGCGGAATATTCCCGTGTTTTTTCTTGGGATTTGTGTCCCGCTTGTTTTCCAGGGCCCGCAACGAAGTAATAATCCGCTCCCGCGTATCCGCAGGTTCGATTACCGCATCGAGATAGCCACGCTCCGCGGCGACAAACGGGTTGGCCAGGCGTTGGCGGAACTCCGCAATTTTTTCTTTCCTGAGCCTCTCGCGATCCTGCGGCTGCGCGCTATTTAGTTCGCGTTTGTAAACGATATCGACGGCGCCCTCCGGCCCCATCACCGCAATTTCCGCGGTCGGCCACGCAAAATTCGCGTCCGTGCGAATGTGCTTGGATGCCATCACGCAATACGCGCCTCCGTAGGCCTTGCGCGTGATGATGGTGATCTTTGGCACCGTGGCTTCGGCGAATGCGAATAGCAGCTTCGCGCCATGCTTGATAATGCCGCCGAATTCCTGCTGCGTGCCGGGCAGAAATCCCGGCACGTCTTCAAAGGTGACCAGCGGAATATTAAAGGCGTCGCAGAAACGCACGAACCGCGCGCCTTTCACCGATGCGTTGATATCCAGCGTGCCTGCCAGGAACGCTGGCTGATTTGCGACGATACCAACGGGGCGGCCATCAAAGCGGGCAAAGCCCACAACCAGGTTTCTGGCGTAGTGCTCGTGCACTTCAAAGAAGTAGCCATCGTCGACCAGCGCGTGGAGTACATCTTTAATGTCATAAGGTTTTTGCGGATCTTCGGGCACAAGAGAATTCAGCGACTCTTCCCGGCGGTCAACCGGATCGTCTGTAGCGCGCCGCGGTGGGTCTTCCATATTGTTGGAAGGCAGGAAGCTGAGTAGTTCGCGAAGCATGGCGCAGCAATCCGCGTCGTCGCGCGAAATGAAGTGGGCGACGCCGCTGGTGGCGTTGTGGGTCATGGCGCCGCCGAGTTCCTGCTTGGTCACCTCTTCGTGCGTAACGGTTTTGATCACGTCCGGGCCGGTCACGAACATGTAGGATGTGTCGCGCGTCATGAAAATAAAATCGGTAATCGCGGGAGAATAGACTGCGCCGCCGGCGCACGGCCCCATGATGGCGCTGAGCTGCGGAATCACGCCGCTGGCCAACGTGTTTCGCAGAAAAATATCCGCATAGCCTGCCAGCGAGGCCACACCCTCCTGGATGCGCGCGCCGCCCGAATCGTTCAAGCCAATCACGGGAGCACCGTTGCGCATGGCCAGATCCATGATCTTGCAGATTTTCTGGGCATTGGTTTCTGAGAGGGAGCCGCCGAAGACGGTGAAATCCTGGGCGAACACATACACCAGGCGGCCGCCAATGCGCCCGAAGCCTGTAACGAAGCCGTCGCCTGCCGGCCGCGATTCTTCCATGGCAAAATCAACGCAACGGTGGCGTACAAATTTATCCAACTCCTCGAATGTTCCCTCATCCAACAGCAAGTGAATCCGTTCGCGCGCGGAAAGCTTGCCGGCCTTATGCTCGCGCTCGCGGCGTTCCGGTCCACCGCCGGCTTCCGCTTGTTGCGAGATGCCGCGAAGCTGTTCGAGCCGCTTCAGATTTTCCGAGGATTCCCAGGTGACGCGGTTTTTGTCAGCCAACGGGTCCACCCTCCTTGGATTCTTGTTTGGGAGCAAAGATCAGCACCGCAAGGTGAGTTGCCAGCCACACCGTTCCCAGAAGCAGTATGACGCCGAGCAACAGTTCAGCCGCAATGGCGCCAGCGCGCACCAGCGGGTGCTCAATGGAAGTGACGTACTCCGTGGCGCGCACCAGAATGGCCATGGCGCTCAGAGTCATCGCCACGATCAACAACACCATGAAGAATGAGGCGATCACGTGTTTCATCGCAGGCGGCCAAATCGCTTCAGGTTGGCAGACAAAGGATAGCTCAATTGGCAGAAATCGAGTACCGGCACGGGATGGAAGGCCTTCCTGTCGGAAGGGACTACCTTATTCCGCACACCGCCTTTTTCGATTTGCAGGAAAACCGCAGAAAACGCTGTTTTTCCCAAGAATATAGCGATCTTTGAAGGAAGGGCCGGGAGCACGAGGGAGTGCGCGGGAGCGAAAAATCGGCATCATTGGCAACACACTGGCAACACGAAATTGGTCGCAATTCCTCTTTTAAAAGCAGCCACGCAGAAAACCCCTATTTTTCGCGGTTAATCGTCCAAGTGCCGCGACAGGATTTGATTCGATTACTTCCTCGAACGCGGTTTTGGGATAACTTCCGTGTAGCTAACCGACCGGAGCTAACAAAAAAAAAACTGGAGTGCCTGGCAAATTCTGTACACCAGCGGGGATGAGAGACACTTGGTATGGAAGGAGCCTGGAACGGCGCGAGGCAAAGAAGCATACGCCTGAGCAGATTGTGAATGTGCATGATTGGCACTAGCCAGGCCAATACGGCCCACGCGCGCCGGGTCTACGCCGGTTATTTCTTCTTATTTGTGGCGCTCGCTTCGGGCAGCGAGTACTCGCCTTCCACCTGGTTTTCTACCGCACCGCCGGTCGCGACCAAAACCTTATATGTGCCTTTGCCCTTCAATCCTTTGAGCTTGCCAGTGCCACCTGTGAAGGACCACGTACCCCCACCGCCGGTGAGGCCTTTCTCCCCCACAGTGCTCATGCCCTGGAAACGGAGGTATGCCTTATCGTCATTCTCCATCGTAATTAAGACGTAGCCCAGGTCTTGAGACTTCGCGCCGTTCAAATCAACCTCTTCAGTTAAGGTATACGTTTTCGATTTCAGCCCGGCCATCTCTAATGGCACACTCCACGTACAGGAGTCCTTTTCGATGATCAACATGTGGCCAGGCTGATCGCCGACCTCGATGGACTGCGAGGCGTCCGGCTTTTCGGCGCATTTGCCTTTACCGGAGATCTTATTTTGGGCGAACGCCGATCCGACGATGGCCATTAACAGAACAGCGAGAGCGAGGGATTTGTATTTCATTCGTTCCTCCTCCGGAGACATTGTGACGTTGCAAAAACCTCCCAAGCATGCCACGAAGAAGGAAGAATGAGGGAACAAATAAATGCCGAATCTCTCAAAAACAAACCGTCGCGGCAGACACATTGCGGGGAGTCGAGACCTCTAAGTCCACTTGCCTGTGTAGTCGCGTTTGCGGAGAAGTGCTTTCGGACCGATCCACATGTACGAGATCGCTGTTTACGGGACTTAACGCCTTTGAGTAGTGGTAGTGTCAATAGATAGCAGCGAAGCCGGTGAAGAGATTCAGTTTCTCCATCGCAGGAGGCCCGTCATGCTGAAAAGACCTACCAATCCTTCGAAGAACGTAGCACTGCTTCTCATCATTCTTGCGGTCGTAGTCTCTCTGGGAGCAGCTGAGGGACACACACTCATCATTAATGGGAAGTCCACAGAAGTGCCCGTCATTTTCGCAAGCGGCCATCCTTATGTTGGCCTAGAAGCACTCGCAAATGCCCTCAATGGTTCGGTCAGTTCTTCTGGTGCCATAGTAGCTCTTAGTCTGCCTGCCAGTTCCGCTAATCGCGCTCCATCTCCAACAACAGCGTCAGCGGCTCCGGTACCTGCTCCAACCCAAGCTGCTCCGTCCAAACCGGGATTTTCGCGGGAATTTTTGAACGCCGGGATCGAGCAGATGTCCACTCTGCGTGAATGGCATGCCGCTTTCGACTCCGCCATCCAAAACGGAATCCCTCTATCGGCAGGTCTGCTCGCTCCGTATCGAGCGCAAGCCACGAAGAATCTTCATTTGGCCGAACTCGCTACTGTCACACCTTCCGATCGCAGTGCCTTTCAGCTTTTGAGCAAAGCATTTCAGAACATGACGAAACTCGCCGATAAGTACGTCAAAATGCGCACCGACATGACTTACATCTCGCCAGACGCGCTGCAGAATGACGGCCTGAATCAGCGCCTCATTGCCTGCGGCCGCTCGCTCAGATCCATGGCAGCAAGCGGACAATTTATCGATGACGGTTCGTGCGATTGAGGAAACAACGAGTTGTCCTGAGACCAAATGACAATGGAGTGGGTAAGACCCACACTCCACGATATGAGATTAACTATTCTTTTCCTCTTAGCATCCATGGTGTTCCCTTTGGTAAGCCGAGCACAGGCTCCTGTTTTCGAGGTTGTGCCCGGAGTAAGCACGATCAAGTTCGACGTGGAAGCCTCAGTGGCCATAAGAGGCAAGTTCAATAAGTGGGACGCCACTATGACAATGACCTCGCCTGAACTTTCGACAGCCGTTTTGGACATCAAGATTCAGGCTGCTACCGTGGATACCGGAAGCGGCACGAAAGACGGCAAACTGAAAAGCAAAGATTTCTTTGATGTCGAGCACAATCCGTTGATTACGTTTCACTCAACAAAAGTTGAACAGACTGGTCCCGATACACTTGTGTTCAACGGTGACTTTACGATACGAGGAGTAACCAAACAGGAGAAACTGACATTTACGATGTCCGGTAAAGGGACCGGCACTGGCACGGTCAAAGGGACAATGGCCTTCGATCGAAAGCAATACGGCATGAACAGCGGCATTCCGTTCATCAAGATTGCCGACCGCGTCGCGGTTAACGTCGACCTCACCGCGAAACGGGTCAGCGGACCTCCAGTGGTCTTTAAGCAATAGCCCCGACGCAGAAAGCACGTCTCGATCACGCACCTTATTCGCGGCAAAGCAGGTTTGAACGAACGTCCGCAATACCGACTTCGGTGACTCAGGGCAGTTTCAGCCAAGCGCCTTCGTTGACTACCACTTGCTTACGCTGTCCGCGAAAGCTGTAATCCACTTTCACGCTCTTATCCGCGCCTTTGTTCGGGTCTCCACCCATATTGTCATTCGTTACTTTTACACTTAAGGTGTTGTTCTTAATCATCAACTGAAGCCGTCGGGTTACGTCTTTCCCGGCTCCAGACTTGCCATAGACCGCTTTAATGATTTGGAGATTGCCCATCTGTGCATGGACAAGCGTATTCGAAACGAGTGCCGTAACGAGCAATAAAGCCAATACTGGGAAAACCTGACGAACGATTCGCATCGCAATGTTCCTTTCAAACAAAAACTGAAATCTGCTCGCGGTCGAATCCATTATTTATGTGGCCTGATAGTTTCTGGGCAACGTGCAGACTCTATTGCTTTTCGAGAATGTGGTCAAATGTATGACCAACTCCTGATTTGTGGCGTTCGCGGACAAGTGACCGGCAGCCTTCGCGATCGATTTCAAGTCTACGATTACGCTGTATATCGGGATCTTGCACCGGAAGTCATGATATTTTTGGTGCAGTCGGGCCGGATGTTAGGCACGACAAGAGGCAAACGGCTGGGCGACCAATGAGACTAGTGGTTTCGTTATTGCTGATAGGACAGGGTTTCAAAACTTCCGGCGTTCTTCTGGTTGCACTCGGCGTTGCAGTAACCGTGTTCGGATTGCTGCCAGGTGGGAACTTCTTCACCGAACTTCCCACTTTGCGGGGAGTCGTTCGGAAGCCACTCCCACGCTGGTCTGGTCGCCTGTGGTTCGCCGCCGCAGGAGCATTGCTCATCTACTGGGGCCTGACCCACGGCCGACCGTGATAACCGAAATTCGCGGCCTAGCCCCCGACAAGTGGCGTGCTCCGAAACTTGAAATTCCACATGGACGGGAACGCTGTTAATCAGGACATTGGAGCAGATGGACGGCGCAAGGTGCACACGTAACCGTCACTCGTAAGAACTCTCATTCGAGAATCATTTCTAGGTACGACAACCACCCACATAGCTACAGGAAGGGCTGTCGCCATTTGCAGAATCCAGTTTGGTTTCAATGCGTTGAATGGGCGGGGCCGCCTCTCGAATGAAGTGGCCCGCCCCGATTCACCATTCAATCAGACATTTCAATCAGAGATTCAGTTAATGGCCACTACCTGCAGTTCCGCTCTGGATGGCATCCAGGAATTTGGACACGCTGATCGAGCCGCCCACCTGACTGGGCGGGTATTCCTTAAACGTCGCGAGGTACTGTCCCACAATCTCTACGGCGGGAACCATTGTCCAAAGCTTATCGCCCCACCAACGACCATAAAGCATCGATTCACTCTGATAGCGCTCCCACGGATCAGCTCGCAAATTAGTCACCCACGGAACGTTCGTCGATACCTCTCTGCCGGTATTCAGATTGCCCTCGATGGTTTTAAAGCTGACCTTCCAGGCGTCGT
>CAVTYP010000009.1:0-139934 GCA_963738985.1 Candidatus Acidiferrales bacterium | reverse complement strand
TTACCAGGACTTACTGAGCTTGGCTCGAATGCTGGGCAAGATTAGAAGTCGCGCCAGGGTCCCCAAAACGGAACACTTGTGTAGTGTACGTCTGTGGGTCTATTAAGAAGTTCTCTGACCTTCACGAGAAGGCGCTTCAACCAGGCGAGTTGAATAATCCCGACCTTCATGAGCGCACACTAGCACCGAGTGCTGTAGGTGTCAACGAAGCGCCGGGAATCGCAGCGGTTTCGGAATTTCATAGGACTCTAGGAGAGAAGGAGCGGTGGAAGTAGTATTTTTTGCACACGTACGGAGTGTGATGAAACGGGTCTATTTTCAGACAGATCTTGTAGCTCGAGGTGGTGGCCTCCGGATGGGTTTAGCGATGGGGCGTGCTCGTATGCGGAAAGTGGGGACATCCAGTTTTTTCGGTTGGGTGTCAGCTGCTGTCGGCGGCACGCGGGCGGGAAAGACTGAGCCACAAGAAGAGCAGCAGCTGGGCGCTGCTGTGCACCGGATGTTTGCCGCGATGGAGGTACCGGAGTCGGTAGAGTCGTTCGATGGTCAAAGCCAGCATAGTAAGGAGCCAGCCGATCAGCAGACTGTTGGCATGATGATGACAGATGTGCTCGAGGCCGTGACGGCTCTTGGCGTCATTGAAACCTTGGTTCTCGATCTCCCAGCGGCTCTTGGCCATGCGGAACAGAGCCTGAGGGCCCACCGTGGAGTAGGGAAAATTCGTCAGCCAGTAGGCTTCCACCACCCTGCCGTCCGGCTTGTGCTGGCGATAGAAGAACACGCGAACCGTTTCCCAGCGGAGTGTATTCCAGGGATCGAAGTCCTCCGCATCCCATAGTTCCACACGATCCGCCCCATACTGAAAAACCGTGGCGGGAGGCCCAGCGGGAAAACGTTTCTGGGCGGCGGCCAGTAACTCCGGCAGATTGTCTTTCAGCCGTGCCACCACTCGGAGACCGAGTTCGCCTGCGGTATGTAGGAACGGTGCGGTAGCGAATTCTCCATCGACGACCACATACTGCGCAAAGCGTTTTCCCACGCTCGCGACTACCCGCCGCAATAAGCGTTGCCCGGCGGCGTACTCGCTATCGCCAGGTCCGTAAGGTTCCCCATCGCAGGGCAGAGACAGGCCGGTTCCCACCACGCTCATCATCACGAAAGAATGTTGATAGCCCAGGATCTGTTTCGCCGCGTTCTGCTTTGGCCGACAGAGGTTGCAGCCCTGGTTGGTTCGCCATCCCGCACCGGTGCCGTCGAGGGCCAGGCCGATCCAGCGACAATCATCAAAAGCCTTGTTGCGCTTGGCGCCGCGGATGAGGGAGAGCAGGGCTTGCCGCGTCGGGCCAGGATCGAGCCGTTCGGTGAAATAGCCCAAGGTATCGTCACAGAACGGAGCTGCGATGGAGAGCGTTCGTCGCGCCGAAGAACGCACCAGCGCCTCGACCGCATGAAAACTCGACTGCCGGAGGATTTGGCCGATCAGCAGAGCCCAGAGCAGAGCCTGCGCCGGAATCTGGGGTTGTTGCCGACCGTCTCCCGGATTCTTGAGGTATCGTCGGAGGCGAAGACGCCGTGTCACAAAGTGCAGCAGATGACGTGGCGTCGAACAGTTCATTTTTTCTTTTTCTTGTGCTTCTTGCGATGTTGGCGCTCCAGCACGAGCAGTTGTGCGTTGGCCGCCAATACTTCACGGACGGCATCTTGAAACTCCCGTCCCTCCTTGACCCGGCGCCGCACCTCTTCGACCCACTCCTTGGGGATGTGCTGAACACGTTTTTTCCCCCGTACCATAAAGGTCAGCGACCAGACCGGATGGCCTCGGTCATCGGCACAATGACAGGTGGGCTTGCCGCAGCGTAGATGCGAGAGAGAGAGGGAGCCAGGGAGGGCATCGGCGGGAATCGGGAAACGGCGCAGCAGCTGGAACTTGCGCTGGCGCAATCGGGAAGCGAGTGGTCCTTCACCTCGATGAATCATCTTAATGTATAGATACCATAAGATACGACACGAATCAAGCAGAGTCTACGAATGCGAAAATAGGAGTCTACTGCGGAAGGGTCGCCAAGGGAGATAAAAGAGCGATCTGACGATGGGGGACAGGCTAACCTATGTCAATCTTCCGAAACGGCTGCGGGAATCGGCGAATCCTGACCCGGACGGGTGGCCCGGAGGGAATTGGTTTTCGGTTGCGGGTGGTAGCATCGGTTGTTAGGATACCACTATTGTAAGTTACCGGTGAGTATTATTACGTGGGTGCCCCACCCTCCGGGTTGGAGGGTTGGTCTTGGGGTTTCCTGTGCCGAAAGGATTGAAGCGCTGCTACGGCCGGGGCCATCTGCACTGTCTCACCTTCAGTTGTTATCGCCGCCTGCCACTTTTGGCGACTGTGCGTGCCCGGCAGCCGTTCGTTCGCGAACTTACGCGGGTCCGCGCCGAGTATGGATTCCTGCTGATTGGTTACGTGGTCATGCCCGAGCACGTGCATTTATTGATCAGCGAGCCACGCAAAGGCACACCTTCCACGGTGCTGCAAATGCTGAACCAGCGGGTCTCCATCGGCGATGTGGGAGCGACGGGAAACGTAACCCTGCCCTCAATGTGGAACGTGCCCCCAACTGCGGGTGCCGCAGGCAACTGCGCGAAAGCCGATCCACTCACCACCAATAACACCAGCGCAATCGCAGATTTCATTCCACTCTCCCGTCGTGAGATTTCCAGGTTCCAGTGCGCTATCCCCTCGACCTACTCCTGCAATACTCCAGCGGCGGGCTGAGCGGAGCGAACGGACGCTCCTGCCCTGCCACACCAATACCAGTAAATTTCTTGTTCGTGGGGAGTTTGTTGGAGGCGCGGGTGGGAATCGAACCCACGCATAAAGGTTTTGCAGACCTCTCCCTTACCACTTGGGTACCGCGCCTCAACCTTTCAATTATAGCCAAAACTCGCTTGGCCCGTAAGCACAGGGTTCCCTTGGCAGCACGAATCTTTCCGGTTTACTTCTTCTTGACGGGCTCTTCCAGTTGCGCCTCGCGCAGGAATCGCGCGGACTCTTCGGGCGGCGTGGGATTGATATAGAAACCAGTGCCCCACTCGAAACCCGCCACCTTGGTCAGCTTGGGAATAATCTCGATATGCCAGTGATAGTGATCGTTGATTTCTTCGCCGATCGGCGAAGTGTGAATCATGAAGTTGTACGCGGGGCGATCCAGCACCGCTTCCAGGCGCATCAGCGTATCTTTCATCATTTGCGCCAGGCTGGCATACATGGAGCTCTGATTATTTTCGTAAGCCGAGCCGTGCACCTTGGGAAGCAACCACATTTCAAAAGGAAAACGCGGGGCGTAGGGAGCCAAGGTAATGAAGTGATCGTTTTCGCCGATTACGCGCTCGCCGGTGTCGCGCTCCTGGCGAATAATGTCGCAGAAGATGCAGCGTTCTTTTTCGTCGTAGTAATGCCAGCAATTGTCCACTTCCTCGCGAACGCGGCGCGGAACGATCGGCAAGGCGATCAATTGGGAATGGGGATGTTCGACGGAGGCGCCCGCGGCTTCGCCATGATTCTTGAAAATAAGAATGTAGCGGAAGCGCTTGTCGTTTTTAAGGTCGAGCATGCGGTCGCGATAAGCCCAGAAAACGTCTTCGACGGATTTTTGCGGGAGTTGCGCAAGGGTGGTTTGGTGCTGCGGCGTCTCGATAATGACTTCGTGCGCGCCGATGCCGTTCATTTTGTCGAACAGGCCTTCGCCTTCGCGGTCGAGTTCGCCTTCGATGCCCAGCGCGGGAAATCGATTGGGGACCACGCGAATGTTCCAGCCTGAAGTGTTGGCGCTGGCGCCATTGCGGCCATACGCCAGGATTTCGGGCGGGGTCTTCAGTTCATTTCCCGGACAAAAGGGACAATTCTGCGGCGGCCCGGGGAACACGCTTTCCCGAAGAAAATCCATGGGCCGCTTACCGCGGTCCGTCGAAATAATTACCCAACGCCCAGTAATAGGGTCTTTACGTAACTCAGGCAAATAGCCCTCCGAACAGGTGTAATTACACTACCGCGCCGCACGTTGCGATGCAAACTCCGTATTGTACCGCGAGTTGGGCTGGGGCAAGAGAAGCTGTTGAAATCGTGTGCGTTTGCTTAGTCTCGCGGGTCTCTCTAGAATTCCTGAGGATGAGATGCGTCGCCCTACTGGAGGGATTCATGAGAGCTCACCTGGTTTGCCTGGCTGCGTGCCTGTGCCTCCCCGTGGCGGCGTCGGGCCAGATCGACTACGACCGGCACGTTATCTTTGACAACAGCCTGGCGGACGGCTCGTGGTACTACAGCCAAAGCAATGTCGTCGGTCCCAGCGAATTGGATCGGGCGGGCAGCAAACTTCCCGTGGACGGAAATCATTACCTGACGCCGCCGAACGCACTGCGGCTGAAATGGCGCTCGGCAACGGGCGGGGATTGGGATGTAACGCTGGATGTGCGGTCGCGCTACGGCAGAGTAGAGTTCGCGGGCTCCGTATTGCGAATGTGGTGCTACGCCGAAGACGCGATTTCCGCAGAGCAGTCGCCACGCATCATGCTGAGCGACTCAGATCGTCACGGCACCCCCGCCATTCCTTTATTCACGGCAAAGAATGTGCCGCCGGCGGGCAAATGGGTGCAACTGGAATTACCGTTCAATTCGTTCGTCGGAATTATGAGAGACACGCAGCCTGAGGCGTTCGACCCCCGGAAACTGGAACGCATCACAATTTTTCAGGGCCTGGACGACAACAAGCAGCACATTTTGTACATCGACGAAATCACCATCGCCGATGCGCCGCCAGCGTCTGCCAAGGTTCCTGCCGCTCCCTCGGGACTTGCCGCGAAGGGTTACGATCGCCACGTCGATTTGACCTGGGCGCCGGTGCAAGACGCGGAGCTGCAGTTCTACAAAATTTACCGCTCACTTGATGGCAAAACCTTCACGCCGGTGGCGACGCAACGTGGCGATCGCACACGCTTCGAGGATTTTCTGGGGGAAAGCGGCAAGAGCGCCAGCTACAAAGTTTCCGCCATGAATTCCAGCTACAAAGAATCTGCGCTTTCTGAAGCCGTCAGCGGCAACACGCGCGCCATGAGCGACGACGAATTGCTGACCATGGTGCAAGAGGCGTGCTTCCGCTACTACTGGGAAGCGGCGCATCCCAACGCGGGAATGGCCATTGAAATCCAGCCGGGCGACAAGAATCTGGTAGCGCTGGGCTCGTCGGGTTTTGGGATCATGGCGATCGTGGTGGGTGTGGAACGCGGATTCATTACGCGCGAACAAGGCGTGGAGCGTCTGCAGAAAATTACGCATTTTCTTTCGACTGCCGATCGCTTTCACGGCGTCTGGCCGCATTTCCTGGATGGCCGCACTGGCAAAGTGATTCCCTACTTCGGCAAGTACGACGATGGCGGCGACCTCGTGGAAACCGCGTTCCTGATGCAAGGGCTGCTGGTGGCGCGGCAGTATTTCAATCGCGACACGCCGCAGGAAGCCGAAATTCGTGCAACGATCACGGGTTTTTGGAAGACGGTGGAGTGGGACTGGTATCGCGGCGGGCCGGATCCCAATTTTCTGTACTGGCACTGGTCTCCCGACGCCGGTTTCTACATTCATCACCCGCTGATCGGGTGGAACGAGACGATGATCATTTATTTGCTGGCGATCGCGTCGCCCACGCATGCGGTTCCCGCCAGCATGTATCACAGCGGATGGGCGAGCCAGTCTGATACCGCGGTGCGCTATCGGCAGGGCTGGGGACGAACCACGGAAGGCGACCATTACACGAACGGGAACACGTTTTACGGCCACAAACTTGATGTTGGCGTGGGGAATGGCGGCGAGCTTTTCTTCACCCACTACTCGTTCATGGCGTTCGACCCGCGCGGCAAGCGCGACCAGTACACCAACTATTTCCAGAACAATCGCAACATCGCGTTGATCAGCCACGACTACTCGGTGGAGAACCCGCGGCATTTTAAGGGCTACGGCGACAATGCCTGGGGCCGTTCCGCGGGCGTGAACTCGGCGGGAGGCCGGCCGCTGCCACGCGACGACAATGGCACGCTGACGTGCACCGCGGCGCTGGCTTCGTTCCCGTACACGCCGGAAGAATCGATGAAGGCTTTGAAACATTTTTACCGCGACCTGGGAGGAAAGCTGTGGGGAAATTACGGATTTCGCGATGGCTACAATGAATCGGAAAACTGGTTTGAGGACGTGAACATGGCGCTGAACCAGGCGCCGATTGTGGTGATGATCGAAAATCACCGCTCGGCCCTGGTGTGGAAAACGTTCATGTCTAACCCGGAGATTCAGCCGGCGCTGGATGCCATCGGTTTCCACAAAGATTAAGTTGCGCGCGCGTTTGGCCGCTGCGATTTATTTTGCGGTGGTGAGTGACGCGAGGCTGGCCTTCCGGATCTTGGCGACCACTCCGACATTGCGGTCGGCTACCTCGGACACCTTGTACTCGATGGACGTACCCAAAACTGACGCAACCTCGGCGCTGGTCAGCTTGTAGTCGGACTGCAGCCACGCGGCAAGGCCCGACGTGGCTTCGCGAAAAGCATCATCCAACGAGCCGGAGAGGCCCATGGCCATCAGGTAATCTGCGTTTTCGACGCGCGGCGTGCCGATGTGCTTTTCGCGCTGCACATCGACAGTGAATACGATGTCCATGGAAGTCTCCAGCGCATTGCCGTTCAACTCGCCGTCTCCTTGCACCGCGTGCGCATCGCCCAAATAAAGCAAAGCGCCGGGCTGCTGTACGTTCAGGAAAATCGTTGCGCCCTCCGCCACACCGCTAAAATCCATGTTGCCGCCCAGGCTGCCGGAATCCTGCGTTTGCACCGGCGCCCTCCAGGGATTGGGAGCCACGCCAACGCAGCCGAGCATGGGACGCAGCTGCACGGTGAAATTTTTCAGATGCTCAGGAGGATTCTCGAGCGTGGCAACTTGCTTGTCCGCATCCAGATTCCAACGCGTGTCTTTCCACTCCTGTTTATTTTCGGAAACGTAATCGTTGGTGAGCGCACGATCGACAAGCGCGCTGTCGCTGATGGCCCAATCGCGATTGATGCGCAGCCGCTTGATGGTAATCGCCAGCACGTCGCCCGGCATCGCGCCCTCAACATAGAACGGCCCGGTTAGCGGATTGCCGCCCGCCACGCGCTTCACTCCTTTTTCATCCTGGCCGCCGGCGTCAACACTGGTGGTATGCACGGTATCGCCCGGCCAGATGCGCAGCACCGGCTTCGTATCCGCGGAGAGCTGCCGGTAAAAATTGGTCGGGACGAAATCGAGTGTGCGCGGCGACGCAGGCTTGTCAGTAGGCGCTCGTTTTGCGCTCCAGGTTCCCGTGGTGGTCTCCGACTCGCCCTTCACGGAGTAGTTGCCGGACATTCCCGCATCGGTCAGCTTCCCGCTGTAGGAGTCGGATTCTGTGCCGTCCTGAAATTCCAGGTGGATTTCGTCGCCCTTCACAGTTCCCTTCACCGGAACACTTTTGCCGCTGCGGTAAATCTGCCCGGTGATATTTTCGCCGGCGCTCGTGAGTTGTAGACGCTGAGTGAAAGGAATCGCCATGTCCACCGTGGTCAGCAGCCATTCTGCGGTAAGAGAACCAGACGCGTGAGTTTGCGGCCGACCCTGCGGCGCGAGGATCGCCAGCAGCAAGATGCACACACTTGACGAACAGACAGCAGGCATTCGCATCATCATGACTCCTTGATTGAGGACGACCACTCGCGAGGCCTGCGAGTATAAGCCAAGCCGCGCAACGCGGCCAGCGAGGAACTACCATTCGGAATGAAGATGAATCACAGGGCTGAGAGCAGACTTGTGCAGGCGAACGACGGGAGGCTGGTCGGGGGTGTTATCAATGGCCACGACATCAAAGCGCAGGGGGCACTCCTTGAGATGGCGCTCCCGAAGAAAGTAATGCGCGGTGCGGATCAGGGTTTCGTGTTTTTCCTGAGTGATGCTTAATTCGGGAAGCCCGAATTTGCCTTTCACCGCGAGGCGAGTGCGAACCTCAACGAACGCCAGCGTATCTCCGTCGAAGCCGATGAGATCGAGTTCACCTTTGGCATGCTCCGGCATGTAGTTTCTGGCAATAAAAATATAGCCGAGGCGCCGCAGGTACCAGTAAGCATACGTTTCCCCACGCACGCCCGTCTGCAGCGCCTCAAGTTTTTGCTTCTCGGGAGTGGATGCGCCGGGATCGGAAAGACCGTGGCGCGACTTCCACTGCACGAGGGCAAATCCGATTCGACCTAGCATCACCCTCCTTCGTTACTTCCTGAACACTAACCTATCCAGTATAGACACAAATCCCGCGGCCGGCGTGATTTTCTGCGGCCACGGGATTCGTAAGTCGGTAGATTGCCTGGCGCCGGGTTAGAGCGACTTCTCGGCTTCGCGAATGCTCTCTTCCATAATGCGGATGGCACAGTCGGCTTGTTCCTGATCGATGGTCAGCGGAGGCGACATGCGAATGGAGTTTTCGCCGGAGCCGAGCGTAAGCAGGCCACGGTGGAAAGCATTGTCGATGACCTTGTCGCGCAGGGCGGCACCCTTTTCCTTGGTCTTCTGGTCGCGCACGATTTCGACGCCAATCATCAGGCCTTTTCCGCGAACGTCACCAACAATCTTGAAGCGCTTGGGCCAGTCGACAATCTTACTGAAGATATAGCCGCCGATTTTTTCCGCGTTGGCCATCAAGCCGCGTTCGATCAGGTCCATGGTAGCCAGTGCCGCAGCCACGCAGACGGGGTTGCCGCCGTAAGTGGTTCCGTGCGAGCCGGGCTTCCACTGCATGATGCTTTCCTTGGCGATGAACGCGCTGATCGGCATGCCGCTGGCAATGCCCTTCGCGGTCAGCACGATGTCCGGTGTGATGCCGGCATGATCGTAGGCCCACCACTTTCCGGTGCGGCCCATGCCGGCCTGAACTTCATCGAGAATCAGCACGATGCCGTGCTGGTTGCACAGGCGTTGCAGCTCCTGCAGGAAGAACGCCGGTGCGGGAATGAAGCCGCCTTCACCCTGAATCGGTTCGACGATAATGGCGGCAACTTCTTCCGGAGCGAACAGGCGCTTGAAGATCTGCTGTTCCAGCAGTTCGATGATCTCGCCACCGCAAGTTTCCCGGGTGTGGCCCAGAGCGCAACGGTAGGCATACGGGTACGGAATGTGCTCAACGCCTCCCAGCAACGTGCCGAAATGCTTGCGCTGTGTGTTTTTGGAGGCGGTCAGCGAAAGCGAGCCAAGCGTACGTCCATGAAAGCAGCCATAGAAGGCGATCAGCTTGTCGCGGCGCGTGGAATAGCGTGCCAGCTTGATGGCGCCTTCGACAGCTTCCGTGCCGGAGTTGCCAAAGAAGACCTTGTAGTGGCTGGACTTCGGCATGGTGCCGACAAGGCGCTCGGCCAGTTGCGGCATGTGCCGGTGATAGAAATCGTTTCCAGCAATGTGAATCATGTCGGCAGCCTGCTTCTGAATGGCTTCGACAACTTTGGGATGGCAATGGCCGGTGGAGCACACAGCTATGCCAGCCGCAAAGTCCAGGAAGGTGTTGCCGTCGGGATCTTCGACGATGCAGCCATAGGCGTGGTCGGCGACGAGCGGATAGTCGCGCATATACGACGGCGACATGAACTTGTGGTCGTAGTCGATCACCAGTTGCGATTTGGGGCCCGGTAGAGGCGTATTGATGCGAGGAAGTTTGGTTTTTGCTTCGGTGGCGGTGGTCATGATTCCTCCCAGAATCGGTTCAGCGGGTTAATGTGGCGAGAGGCGAGAGAAACAGCAGGCGGGGGACCTGCAAAACCGGCTCGACCTGCGACAGCGGACTTAATCTACGCCGTAGAGACCCGGCCGAACGCTCGACGGGCGAAACTTGCGGGGGACACGAGGGCCCACTGCTTCACGACCGCGCTTCAAAAAGTGAAGGTGTTTCATTTGCGTTTCCAGCGGACGCTGCCGTCTTTCGTGTCTTCTAAAATTATACCACGGTCCGCGAGTTGCTTACGGATGCGATCGGACGAGGGAAAGTCGCGGCGCTGTCGAGCGGCCTGGCGCTCGGCCACGAGTTTTTCGATTTCCGCATCATCCACTCCCGATGCGGCTGGCGCAAAGCCGACGGCGTTGAGTTTTTCGGCGTCGTTGTCTTCGAGCACGGCAAAAACCTGGTCAAAATTATTCAGGAACTCCTGCGCGTCTTTTACGTCTCCTCGCCGGAATTCGTCTTTATCCATCGCGATATTGGCTTCGCGCACGAAATCGAAGACCGCGGCGAGGGCTTGCGCGGTATTCAAGTCGTCAGACAGGCCGGCGTCGAAATCGTCCGCAGCCTTGGCAATGCGTTCCGCCATTCCAGGCTGCTTCCCTGCCGGGAATTTTTCGTTCTTCAGGCGAGCCGCAAAATTGCGCAGGCGCTCGACAGAGCTGGTGGCCTGCTGCAGGCCGTCGAACGTGAAATTCAGTTGCCGGCGGTAAGGAACGCTGGCGAGCGCAAAACGTAGGGCTGACGGTTTGTAGCCCTTGGCAAACAATTCGCGCAGCGTGAAAACGTTGCCGAGCGATTTGGACATCTTCTCGTCTTCCACCAGCAGGTGTTCCGCGTGCATCCAGTAGCGGACGAATTGCTTGCCGGTGGCCGCTTCGCTCTGCGCGATTTCGTTTTCGTGGTGCGGAAAAGCCAGGTCGATTCCGCCGGTGTGAATGTCGATCGTATCGCCGAGATACTTCATGGCCATGGCGGAGCACTCGATGTGCCAGCCGGGACGCCCCTTACCAATCGGCGTATCCCACACTTGTTCGCCTGGCTTGGGCGCCTTCCAGAGAGCGAAATCGCGCGCGCTTTCTTTTTCGTAGCGGTCGTTATCGACACGCGCACCGGCTTGAATACCGGAGAGATCGATCTTGGAGAGCTTGCCGTAGTCCTTGAATTTGGCGATGCGGTAGTAGATGGAACCTTCCGACTCGTAGGTGTAGGTCTTCTCCTGGAGCTTCTGGATGAGCGCAACCATGTCTTGAATATGGTCGGTGGCGCGAATCCAGTGTTCTGGAGCCTCTATACTCAGAGTTTTGCAATCGGCGAAAAACGCCTGAACATATTTTTCCGTGTAATCGCGAATGGAAACGCCGGCGGCGGCCGCGTTGGCGATAATGCGGTCATCCACATCAGTCAGATTCATGACGTGATTCAACTTGAAACCGCGCAGCTTCAAGAACCGGCGAAGAATGTCCTGGAACACAAAAGTGCGGAAATTGCCGATGTGGGCGTAGTTGTAAGTGGTGGGGCCGCAGGTGTACATGCGGACTTCGCCCTGTTTTTGCGGGACGAAGGGCTCAACTTTTGCCGTGAGGGTATTGTGGACCTGGATCGTGTGCATATCGCTCGGTCGCGCCTTTCGGGACTACGGTAAACGAATGATTGTATCCGAGGCGTTGCGGCCGCTGCAACGAAGCGTAGGCATCCGGCAGAACAAAACTAAGATACTTCTTTGGGAAGGAGCCATTGACCGATGATGGGATACGCCGCCCACTCGCCGCGGTTGGCTTTGATTCCGTAGATGACCCCCAGGATCACGTTCAACACCCATCCGCCCATCATCAGCAGCCAGAAGACCGGGAGAAAAATAAAAAATCCCGGTGGAGGCCCTTGGTGAGAACCAGGGGGAATGTGCGCGACACTGGAGAAAATGGTGAAAAAAAATGCAATGCTGGCGAAGAAGATCAAGGCCATGTAGCAGAGTTGCCAGACCAGCGCCTGCAGGGCATGGAATTTTACGAAACGCGAATCCTGTTTCACGCAGAAGATAATCAATGGTCCGATAAAGCCGGTGAACGCCTGCAGCAGGTGAGCGAGAAACGCCATGGTGCGTTCATCCTGCGTGGCAGGAGGAAGTGCTGCGAGGGCTGCTTGCTGCGTACCCATCGATGCCTCTGCATTGTGCTGCGTTGTTTCTTGCGGCAGCGGGCAGACCTGTTTCGGGCTTACAGCAAGTTTAACTCGCAAGCGGGGCCGCCGCGCTTGCAGTGGGCAATGAAGCAACAGCCCCACACGCTTCGGCTGCGCGTGGGGCTGTTGAATTTTCGAACGAAACTAATGAGCCTCAGGCGGAAGCGCCAACCGCGCGAGCGCCTTCCACCTCAATGAGCTTTCCATGGGCCACATCGTAGATGTAACCATGAACGGGAATGGACTTGGGGACAAGCGGGTGATTGCGGATGCGCGCAACATCGTCCAGCACCGACTGTCTCTGGTCCTTGATGGTGAGCCATTCGATGTATTCTCCGGAACGATCGCCGGGCCCCTTGCCGATATCGCGGAAGCCGCTGGAGGTGAGTTGGGCCGTTTCCAGGCTGGAACTGAGCAGATCGCGCATCACTTCGTTGGTGAAAAACTCCATGCCGCAATTAGTATGGTGAATGACGAAGAATTCCTGCGTGCCCAACAGTTTATAGCTGATAACCAGCGAGCGAATGGCATCGTCGCTGGCGCGTCCACCGGCATTGCGAATCACATGGGCGTCGCCCTCGGCCAATCCCGCGAATTTTGCGGGATCGAGGCGCGCGTCCATGCAAGTAAGAATGGCGAAACGCCGCGCGGGCGGCATGGCCAGCTTGCCCTTTTCGCCAAAATTCGCGCTATATTTGGCGTTTGCGTCCAGTACTTCTGAAAGAGTTTTGCTCATGTTTTCTCCTCGTCGAATGGGTCTCGATGTTCCGCAGCCTCTCCGAAACGCCCCAAAAAACAAAAAACCCACGATCGGAGTCGTGGGCCAGGTGAGAAGCGAATCTAGTGAGTGGAAAAACTAGTCGCCGGTCTCCTCCCGCCCACACCCGAGGCAACAACAGATACACGCACAAGAAGGAACAGTCTTTGAGTGGTCAGGTTGGAGCGAAGTGAAGCGGCGCAACATCGGACCTTCAGGCTACGCGGAGAAAATCACGAAGTCAATTGGATCGTGGGCCGGGCCAGATGAGCAGAGATGGAAGTCAATGGACGTCAATTCGCATCGTCCAGCACGGGCTTGTCTTCGTTCCAGCGAACCTGCTCCAGTGTGGCAGGGGCAACAGGCTCCTGATTAGGAATCCGCAGCACAAGTTTGCCGTTGCGAGAACTGACTTCACCGCCATTCGCCAGAAGAACTTTCAAGCCAAGTTCCGCGGTATCGACAGACAACACATCGATCTCGAACGAATCGGGAAGGCCCGCCAGGGATTTATTCCAGTAGGTATTGTGCAGCGGCTCGCGATATTCCGCGGGAATCGCATGCGCGCCGATCAGCGTGCCGAGAATGCCGGCGGCGTTGGCGGGATTACAGTCGGCGTCCTGGCCGCAACGCGTGGCGTAATTCATGGTCTTGTACCAATTGCCGTTGCCATAGAGCAAGCCGATGATGACATATCCGCCATTCAGTTTTGCGTCGATATTAAAGGGCTGCTTGTAGCCGTCGGGGCAGTGATCCACTTCGCCCCATTTCGCTTGCAGCAGATGCCAGGTCTTCAGCCAGTCATTGGGATTTTCGTCGTGCCATTTGATTACATCGCGGATGAGCTGCGCATACAGGCTTTGCGCCGGAATAGCCTTTAACCCGTTCTCTATCACTTCACGAATATTTTTGGCGAAGAACGCTTGCGTGTACATGGCGGAGATGAACATGCCGCCATACACGCCATCGCCGTAATTCATGATGTGACCCATGCGGTCGTCGAAGCGGTTGGAAACTTGCGGCATCCCCGGAGAGATCATTCCAAACACGTCGGACTCAATCTGGAAATCAATGTCGTCGGCATGAAGGTTGTAGCGAGGGTTGCCAGACTGCGGCGGCAGAATACCTTTGCGAATGTTGGCGAGGCCGGCGTCGTTGGCATGCCACACCTGGCGAATCTTGGCGTCCCACTCATGAGCGACGGTGACGGGCTCGACGTCGATGCCATAACGCCGAAGGCAGTACAGGAACAGCAGATTGATGTAGATATCGTCGTTGTCAGGCGCGCCGAAACTGGGATGCTCTTTTTCCGAGGTCTCGACGAATTGCCGGTTCATGTGCACTTGCTGACTGTCGGCTTCCTTGGTGATGGGTTCGTCGTAGTCGGTCTTGTTTGTGGAACGAGCGCGGTCGGCTTTCATGTGTGTCGGGGAGAGAGTCCAGTCGGTGATGTCAAAGCCGATGGGCGCGCCCAGATATTCGAATTCCCAGGGCTGACCGAAGGTGACGCCAATCATTTTGCCCATCCAAGCGCCCTGCACCTTGTCGACATACGTGTCCCAATCGAGTTCACGAAATTGTGCTGGCGCCATAGACTGCTGTTTCGCGGCCGGTGAAGCGGACTGAACCTGTGTGGAAGACGTTGATTGCGCCGCGACACGCGAAACGGAGAAACACGCGACAAGCAGAAGCACTGCAAGGATCTTTTTCATGGGAAGGTTCCGTAATGAGAGTCTACATCACCGTTGCCGCAAAAGCGCGACTCGCTCGTCGTGGCACGTGGCTTAGAACCGTTTGTGACCTCTTGAGATGTCGAATTCGCGACCGCTTTCCTATCTGAATTAAGGCAGCAACGTAGGCTTGTCGTCGGTCCTCTGGTAGGCGGAGACGAGCCGGGCGACGGTAATGGCAATGTACAAAACACCGGTGGCCGATTCCAGAGCCGCGAACATCCGTGCCGGAGCGCTGATGGGAACGATGTCGCCATAGCCCAAGGTCGTCAAGGTCACCATGCTGTAGTACAGGAAGGTAGCGCGGGGAATGTGCTCAATCGAGGAATTGCCCAAACCAACTTCCAGAAAGGAATTCGGGCGCAGCACATTGATTAGATTGTAGATGGCGAACCAAAACACCGCCAGGATCAGATACAGGCTCACGGACGCGTAGATTCGGCCGCTGGTGATGGAGCCTGTCCGCCCGAGATAAAGAAAAAGTCCGATGGAAACAATCCCGAGAATGACGGCCAGCAAAGCAAAATTGATAACTTTTAACGGCAGAGTCGGATGAAAATAATCGACCAAAATCAATACCATGGATGCAATGACCAGAGGAACGCAGACAATCATCAGTCCACGCTTCGCCGACAATTGCACGATCGAAGCAACCAGGAAAATATAAAGAGAGAAGATAAGCATGAGGTCACCGAGCGGATGACCCTCTAGAAATGGCGACAAGACGAGAAACACCAAGAGCGTAATGAGCAAAGCCAGCGAGCGGCGATCTTCCTGGACCGTATTCATTTTCCCCTGCGAACGGTGATTTTAGTGTCGAGACCTGAAGGCGGATAAGCTGCTGTCTGGGAATCCTATCCCATTCAAGGCGGTTTCGTGTACAGGTTCTTGGACTGCGCGGACCTCCGCAGGGGCTGGCGGTTGACACAGATTAGTGCGGTGCATAGAGTCGCAGAATCAGTGAGAATTGCAGGAAGCGATAAGTCACTCCACGTGACCGCAAAATGGGGGCAGCATGCTCAGGTTCGGATTGGCGATGGGATGCGCCGTTGCTTTATTCACGGCTGGTGTGCTGCGCGCGCAGCAGCAGGCAGGGACGCCAGCGCCCGCGGCGGCCGCGAAAAAAGTATTGACGCCGGAATCGTTTCTGGAATTGCGCAGCGTGCAAGACCCGCAGTTCTCTCCCGACGGAACGCGTGTGGCGTTTGTGGTAGGCGATGCGCAAACGAGCGAAAAACGCACCCGCCACATCTGGCTGTACGACAAGCGGAGCAATAGGGCGCGCCAGCTGACCTATTCGGACAAGAGCGAGAGTTCGCCGCGCTGGTCGCCCGATGGCAAACAACTGGCCTTCCTCTCAAATCGCGGCGAGCAACAACAAATCTATGTCCTGCGGATGGAAGGCGGGGAGGCTGCCGCTATAACCAAAGGCAAAGCGGGAGTGGAACTGTTCGCGTGGGCGCCCGACGGCCAGTCCATCGCGTATCTTTCTCCGGACCCAAAGTCTGAAGCAGACGAAAAGAAGGAGAAAGACAAAGACGATGCGCGCGTGGTGGATCGAGATGAGAAGTACGCGCGCTTGCGCGTGATGAATTTGGCGAAACACGAAGAACGCGCCCTCACCGAGCCGACGTGGAGAGTCGAGGAACTGCAGTGGTTGCCGAATGGCCAAAGTATCGTGATCAAGGCGACGGATCGCCCGTCGTCGGATCGCATGACCGATCGTATTTATCTGGTAAGCGTGAAAGATGGCGACAAACACGAACTGCTGGCGCCGCGCGGGCCTTTCGGGAACTTGCGCGTAACCCTAAGCGGGCAGGTGATCGCTTTTGTCGGCAGCCGCGACGACGGCCCGGAACCGCATGATCTTCAACTCATCGGGGTGGGAGGGGGCCTTGCGCGAAACCTGACGGGAGCGAGCCTGGATCGGCCCATCCTGGACTACCACTTCGTGAAAGGCGGTTGGATGGTGGCGGTGTATGTCGACGGATTCCAAAGGAAATTTGTCGGCTACACGGAGCAGGGAGAACGCAAGGACATGACCACAGAGATCCCCGTGAATCCGGGCCAATTCTCTGTGGCTTCCACGGGCGAGATTGCGTTTGTGGGAGAGACAGCAACGTCGATGCCCGAATTGTGGTTGCGCGATACCAAGGGAGTGGCTCAGCAGGTGAGTCACATCAACGATGCCTGGAAAGAGTACGGGCTGGTTGCGCCGGAATTCATCAAGTACAAATCGTTCGACGGCACGGAAATTGAAGCGGGCCTGCTGAAACCGAAAGGCTACGAGGGAAAAACCAAGCTGCCACTTGTGGTGCTGGCGCATGGCGGTCCAACTGGAGGTTGGGGAAACACGGGCGAGGCCTGGGGACAGCTGCTGGTGGCGGCGGGATTTGCGGTGTTGTATCCCAACATCCGCGGGTCGATCGGCTACGGCCAGAAATTCGTGGAGATGAACCGCGCGGATTGGGGCGGCGGCGATTTCAAAGACGTCATGGCGGGCGTGGACGACGCAATTTCGAAGGGCATCGCCGATCCGGAGCGTCTGGGGATCGGTGGCTGGTCCTACGGCGGATACATGTCGGAATGGGCGGTGACACAAACGACGCGGTTCAAAGCCGCCGTTTCCGGAGCGGGAATGGCGGACCTGATCTCCGAGTTCGGCACGGAAAAAGATCCGGCTTACGACGAGTGGTTCTGGGGCGTGCCCTACGAAAAACCCGAAGGATTCCTGAACGGTTCCCCGTTTTTGTACGTCAAAAATGCCAAGACGCCTACGCTGATCCTGCAGGGCGAAGCAGACCCCATCGACCCGATCGGGCAGAGCCAGGAACTGTACCGCGGCCTGAAACGCTACGGCGTCGAAGCGGAATTCGTGTTGTACCCGCGAGAGCCGCACGGTTTTCAAGAGGCAAAACACCGCGTGGACGTGGAAAAGAGGATGCTGGCGTGGTTTGAGAAGTACGTAAAAGGACCAGAAACGAAGCAATGAAGTAGCGAAGTAATGACATAAGAAAGACGCGATTGGTTCTATAGTGAAGCTCGAGCAGAACAAGCTGAATGCGGTGTATTCGTCGCGCAAAATGAAGCGGCGCTACGAGGTTTGGTTCTTGCGGTGCGGACTGGCGGATGGAAGCGGCGCATGGTGGTTCCGCTACCTGGTGATGAATCTCGGACGTGGAAAATGGGGAGCCGCTTCCGCAACCCAGCCGGCGCAGGTTTGGGCCACATGGTTTCCGCGCGAGGGTGAACCGCGTAGCTTTATCCAGGGATTTCCCATCCAAGCGTTGGAGCTTAGCGAACCTCGAGCACTTCCCTTTTACTGCCGGATTAGCGGCAACGGAATCGAAGGAGGAGTTTGCTGGGGCAATCTGCGGTTGGAGGACCACGAGATTTCGTGGAAGCTGCGCTGGACGTCGGATTTTGGCGTGACGCTCAGCGACAAAGGATGGATCGGGTTTTCGCGCTCGCCGCACTCGGACGCCGCGTTCGCCGGCGAGATTACTTTTGATGGCACGAAGGTTGCCGGCGAACCTCTGGGATTCGGCGTACAAGGTCACAACTGCGGCTACCGGCACAGAACTTTCTGGCGATGGATGCACGCTTATTTTCCGAGAGCCGACGGCACCGCGAGCACCGTGGAAGCTTTGGTTTACGACATGCCACTAGGGATGACATTTCGCAAGGCCGTGGTGTGGCACGCGGGCAAAGCGACGGTGCTTGGCAAAATGACAGAACACGAACATGTGCAGGAGAAGGACCGCCTGAAGTGGAGCTTTGCCGGGTTACTGGACGGCACACCCGTCACCGTGACGGTAGAAGGCGCCGCGCCCGGCATTCATCGCTTGCCTTACATGAAGACGGACGAGTCTGGAACCTTCCCGGTAACAAATGCCAGCGGTGCCAGTGCGATACTGAAGGTTGGCGATGAACGCGAAGAGACCGCGCGCGGAGCGGTCGTCGAATTTGGCGGAGGAACAAAGGACTAACCATGGCAGAAGGCGCAAAGTGGGAGGCGGAGCTGTACGACGAGAAGCACTCGTTCGTGTGGAAGATGGCCGCCGGCTTGTTGGAACTGCTGGAAGCGAAGTCGGCGAGCGGATTCTGGATGTGGGATGCGGCACCGGGCACTTAACCGCGAAAATCGCCGCGAACGGAGCGCAGGTCACAGGCGTCGACCGGTCCCCGGAAATGATTCAGGAAGCGCGAGCTGCGTATCCCGCGTTGCGCTTTGAAGTGATGGACGCGCGGCAGCTGACCTTTTCAGATAAGTTCGACGCCGTGTTCTCCAATGCCACGCTGCATTGGATCAAGGAACCGCACCGCGCGGTGGAGAGCATTGCGCGGGTGCTTCGCCCAGGAGGACGATTCGTGGCGGAGTTCGGCGACAAAGGCAACGTGGCTCGAGTGATGGCGGCAGTGGAGCGCGCATGGCCAAAGACTGGACTGCCGCTGCCGGTGCCGAATCCGTGGTACTACCCAAGCCTGGCCGAATACGCCAGCTTGTTGGAGAAGCATGGCCTGGAAGTAACCTACGGCCTTCTTTTTGATCGCCCGACGCCACTGGAAGATGGCGAAAGGGGTCTGCTGAACTGGCTGGAGATGTTCGATGGTGCACTCATGGACAAGCTCTCAGAGGAACAGCGAGAGCGGCTACTGGAAGAAATACAGCGCGAGGCCCGCGCAATTCTGTCTGGAGATGGCCGCTGGGTGCTGGACTACCGGCGGCTGCGAATCGTGGCTAAAGCCGTGTGATTGGCTGGAGGGGTAGTGTGGGATATCGCATTCGGGTTTTGGCATTGAGCGACGCACTGATAGGTGTCGAAGAATTGCGCGCGAAAATGCTGGATGGCCAAGAATTGCGCGTAGAGTCCGGGGTAGGCTCACGTTGGTCCCAGTTGTTGCTCAAGCACAATGAGGGCTCGGAGATTGCACTGATCGAAAGAGATGCAGTGTTACCAGGATCAGGTGAGCTCGGCGAGGTGGAAATACAGGAATACCTAGAAGAAATCCAAGGTGAAAAACCTGAATCAGCGGTAAGGTGGCTCACCGCCTTTCTGCCACGAGTGAAAGTGATCTACGCGTTCCAAGTCCTACAAGGTGCGGACGAAAAGAATGGTTGGTCCGGAATTCACTCCATTCAACTCGGGATTTGGGAGAAACTTGGCGGCATCCTTCAAGCTGATGCCGAGGGTTTTTCGAATGAAAGCGGGCAACATATTCTCTGGCAATTCGATGGCAGCCCAACAGGCCTGTGGTTGATGGCGGTGCTGGATGACCAAGATAATTGGCGGGCCTTTGAGATGAGGCTGGAAGACTCAGCCCAAAAGCAGGCATTTCTTCAGGGCCGGGTTCCTGCCGGGACGAAGAAACTCGGTTAGCGCGGCTGCATCTCTTAAGGCCAAAAGTCCCTTGTGGTGTGGAAAAAAGGGCCACAATCCATAGGGTAGGGCTTTACAGCGGCAAGACCCCATGTTAGTCTTAGCTCCCGTACCGCCATCTTAGCGCCAGGCGGCTGGGCTCTGACTGAGAACCTGCCAAACGTGTTTGCTTTCTGTCTGTTACAGACAGGAGTGTTGCGTCGAAGATCCTCCCATCGAGGAAAGGAAAGTCGTCTCTCTTCGCGCGAAAAACCCCGGCCCGATCGGTATTCCAAGATGACGGTGAACTGTGCGCACTGGATCATCGCGAAGTGGAAGTTCACGACAAAGGGGACACCTTGCTCAAGCTGCGTAAAGTCGAGATTGTAGGCTTCAAGTCCTTCTGCGAAAGGACTGTCGTCACCTTCAGCGGGACCGGCACCACGTGTATCGTCGGGCCCAACGGCTGCGGAAAGTCGAATGTCGTGGACGCCATCAGTTGGGTGTTGGGCGAACAGAGCCATAAGTCCCTTCGCGCCGAGCGCATGGCCGACTGCATCTTCAACGGCACCATCAAGCGCCCCCCGATGGGTCTGGCGGAAGTCACCATCACCATGGAAGACCCGGAACTGGCGGAGGCGGCGCGGTTCGTGTTAGAGAGCTCCGTCGCAGAAAGTCAAACCCCAGCGGCGGAAATCACGGAGAACGCTGAAGGCGGCACGGAAATACCTCAGGCTACAGAAGAAACATCAGCCGCGCCCGCGAACGAAGAGGCGCCGGCGGAAGGACTCCCCGCAGGCTTCCTGGCAAAGAAAAAGAAGAAAGCGGAGAGACCGGCGACGGTCACCAAGCCGGGCGAGGTGGTGGTCAGCCGGCGGTTGTACCGCAGCGGGCAGAGCGAGTACTTGATTAACGGACGCGTGGCTCGTCTGCGCGATATTCAGGAAATGTTTATGGGTGTGGGCCTCGGTCCCGATTCCTACGCGATCATCGAACAGGGGCGCATCGGACAAATTCTGGCCACCAAGCCGATGGACCGCCGCGCCATCATCGAAGAAGCCGCGGGCATCACGAAATTCAAAACCAAGAAGCGTCTGAGCGAAGCCAAGCTGGAATCGTCCAAGCTGAACCTGGCGCGCGTGAATGACATTGTTGTGGAAGTGGAAAAGCAGCTCGGTTCGCTGAAGCGCCAGGCGGCCAAGGCGCGGCGTTACGCGGAAATTCGCGAGCAGATGCGCGGCATCGTGCGGCAAATGCTGGCGGGCAAGGCGCGCGAACTGGACAGCGAAGCGGAACGTCTGGGCACGCGCCTGGGCGAACTGACGGCCTCCGAAGCGCAACACGCGCAAGCCATCCACGAGCAGGAGGCGGAGCAAGACCGCTTGAGCCAACGCATCTACTCGCTGGACGCGGAGATTCGGCAGAACCAGAACGTGTTGAACCACACCGCGCTGGAAGTGGACCGCAGTGAAAATCGCATCAGTTTCAACCAAACGCGCAGCGCGGAACTGGCAGGACGCAACGAGCAGATTGCGCTGGAGGCTCAGGCGTTGACGGCGCAAACCGCGGAATGGGAAGCGCGCAATACCGAACAACAGCAAGCCGTAGAAACGGTGCGTGCGGAATCCGTGAACCTGAATGCGCTGGCGGAAGAATTGGCTACACGCGCGGCATTCCGAGCTACACAAATTGCCGAAGCGGAAGCGCGCATGGACCGTTTGCGGCGAACTGCAACGGAAGCGGGAGAGAGCCTGCTGCAATTGCACGGCGAACAGAAACAAGCGGAAGAAGCGCTGGTGCACCAGACGGAATCCGTGCGCAAGCAGGAAGCGCGCGAAACGGAATTGCTGGAATCGTCGATCCGTGTGCGCGACGATGAGGAACGCGCCGCGCAGGATTGGCAGACGGCCATGAGTCATTTGGGCGGCCTGCAGCAAAAGGCCGTGGAGGTGCAGGCTCGGCTTGGGGAACTTCGTCAGAAGCGCGAAGAGATGAGCAAGGAATCGGATTCGCTGCGCGGCGCGTTGGCCAGCGCGCGAGCGCGTCACTCCACGTTGACGCAAGTTCTGAACGATCACTCCTACACCGGCGAAGCAGTGCAAAAGCTGTTCGCCGCAAACGAGCGCCACGGCGCACAGAATTTCCGAGCCGTGGGAGTGCTGGCGGATTATGCCGAGGTGCAGGAACAGCACGAAGCGGCCATCGAACAATTCATGCGCGAAGAACTGGAATACGTGGTGGTGGAAACGTACGACCATGCGCGCGCGGGAGTTTCGCTGCTTCGCGATGAAGTAGGTGGACGCGCTACCTTCTTCGTGGACTCGCTGCGCAATTTGAAACTGGAAGTGTACGAGCCCATCGCGCACTTTCGTTCCGAAGATGGCGTAATCTCTCGCCTGGACAAGCTGGTGGAATTCCGCGATCCGCTGGGTCCTGCCGCAAAGCAATTCTTGCCGCGTTTGCGTACCGCGTACCTGACAGACAGTTCCGTGGCTGCGGAAAAGCTGGCCCGCGAATATCCGCAGTACGCGTTCGTCACGCCAGAAGGAACCTGCTACCAGGGACGAATGGTGACGGGCGGCAAGCCGGATGAAGCGGGGCCACTGGGCATGAAGCGCGAATTGCGCGCCATGGACGCAGAGGTAGTGCAACTGGAGCAGCGCAGCAATGTGATGCTGGCGGAACTGGAAACGATTGCCGCGGAACTGCGCGCCAACGAGCAAGCCAACGAGGAATTAACCAGCCAGCAGCGCGATGCCGAGCGCAACCTGTTTGCCGCGAAACACCGTCACGAACAGATGCAAAGCGATTTGGCACGCCTGGGCCTGGAGTTGACCGTCTGCCAAAACGAATTGGCGCGCGTGCGCAAGGAAATCGAGGCGGGGCAGTCGCGGGCGAAACGAGCCAAAGAGCAGCACGAATTCGCGGCAACCAGCCGCGCGGAAGCCGAAGCCGAAAGTTTGCGCCTCAACGAAGAAGTGGCGCAGCTTCGCGGCGCGGTGCAATCCGAACAGGATGAACTGACCACGGCAAAATCCGAACTGGCGGCGATGAACGAACGACTGGCCTCCGCGGAAGCGATCGCCAAGCGCTTGCAGGAAGAAAAGGCTGATCTGCAACGGCGCGAGGCCGCGCTGCGCCAGCAGGAAGCAGCCATCAGCGAAGAAACCATGGCGATGGCGCGCCAAACCGAAGAACTGACGCAACAATTGGAAGTTCTGCGCGCCGAGAGAGCCCGTTTGGAAGTGAAGCAGAAGGAACTCGAAGAAGAATGGGACACGGCGCGGACGCGCGTCACGCAAGCGGAAGATCATCTGCGCATGGCGCGGCAAACCCTGCAAGAAATGCGCGACGAACGCGGCAAATTCGAAATCGAAAAGGCGCGCAACGATTCAGACCGTCAACACCTGCGCGAGACCTGCCTGGCGGAAGTGAACGCGCAACCCGAGGACCTGATCGCGTCGGAAACCGCGTTTATGAGCGGCGAAGAACTGGCCACCGCCGAAGCCAGCTACCGCGAAATGAAGCAGCGCATCGAAAACATGGGCGCGGTCAACATGATGGCGCTGGAAGAATTCAACGAATGCGAACAGCGCTTCACCTTCCTGACGCGCGAACGCGACGATTTGCTGCAGTCCATCGCCGACACTCAACAAGCCATCAAGGAACTCGACGTCATCACCAAGGAAAAATTCGAGCAAGCTTTCGCCGCCATCAATGCCAACTTCACCTCCGCCTTCCATACCATTTTCGGCGGCGGCACGGCGGAGATGCGCCTGACCGAGGTGGACAGCTCTGGCGATGCCGGCATCGACATCGTAGCTTCGCCGCCAGGAAAGCGCCTGCAGAACGTGCTGCTGCTTTCCGGCGGAGAGAAAGCCATGACCGCGCTGGCGTTGCTGATTGCAATTTTCCGCTACCAGCCCAGCCCCTTCTGCATCCTCGACGAGGTGGACGCGCCGCTGGACGAAGCCAACGTCGGGCGTTTCACTCGCCTGATTGGCGACATGAGCGCGCAGACGCAATTCATCGTGGTCACCCACAACCGCAAAACCATGGAGACCGGCAGCGTGCTGTACGGCGTAACGATGCAAGAGCCCGGCGTGTCCAAACTTGTCAGCGTGCGCTGGGAAGGCGATGCGGCCCCGCGAGAGAAACAGCGAGCCGCGACAGCCGCGTAGTAGCAGCGAATTAAAATTCAATGATTACCGCGAGGGTGGAGTTCAATTCCACCCTCCTTTTTATTTTTCACGTCAAGAAAAAAAGAGCTGCGCGATAAAAAAAGTGGCTGTGGATTTTTCCCTGTCAACGTGACGTGGAACATTGACTTCCCCGTCCGCTGGGATAGAATGCAGGACACTTTCGAAGGGATCTACTTCCGTGAGCGCAAGCCCCGCAATGAAAATTATCAGTGAAACCCGTTTTCCCGGTATCGCCCCTGCCGCACGAGGCAAGGTTCGGGACATCTATGATCTGGGCGACCGCTTGCTCATTGTGGCGACGGACCGTCTGTCCGCGTTTGACGTGGTCATGCCCACGCCGATTGCCGACAAAGGGCGAGTACTCACACAACTTTCTTTGTTCTGGTTCGATCTGTTGCGCGACATGATTCCCAACCATGTCCTGAGCTCCACGGAGTTCCCTGCCCCATTCACACAGTTCTCGGAAGACCTGGCGGGGCGTTCCATGGTGGTGCGCAAGACGCAACCTCTCCCCATCGAATGCGTGGCGCGCGGCTACTTGTCTGGCTCCGGATGGAAAGAGTACCGTGCGACCGGAAAAGTTTGCGGCATCGCGCTGCCCGCCGGGTTGAAAGAGTCCGACAAGCTGCCCGAGCCCATCTTCACGCCCGCAACGAAAGCGGCAACAGGCCACGACGAGAACATTCCCTTTGAACGCGCCGCCGAAATGATCGGGGCAGCCCTCGCGGACAAGGTACGAAATATCACGCTGGAAATTTACCGGCGCGCTGCCGCATATGCCGCGCCACGCGGAATTCTGCTGGCTGACACGAAATTTGAATTCGGCCTGCTGAACGGCGAATTGATCTGGATCGATGAAGCGCTCACTCCGGATTCTTCGCGTTTCTGGCCTGCCGCGGAATACAAGCCTGGCGGCCCGCAGCCCTCTTTCGACAAACAGTTTGTGCGTGACTACCTCGAACGGATCCAGTGGCCGAAAACGCCCCCGGGTCCCGACCTGCCCCCCGATGTGGTTGCGGCGACGCGTGCCAAGTACCGGGAAGCGTATCGCATCCTGGCCGGACGCGAGCTAGAGTAGCCAGCCGGCCCCAATACTAAAACTCATCGATGGGGAGTGCGAACGTGAGAGATCAACTGGAAGGGCTTGTCGGACAAATGGTAGAGCGCGGCATTTTGTTCGACGAAGCCGTCGGCGAGTTTGAAAAGCGATTCATCAAACGCGTTCTGGAGCGCACCAATGGAAACCAGTCGCGCGCCGCTGAAATGCTCGGCATTCACCGCAACACCCTCAGTCGCAAGATCACCGAATACAAATTGGATCACCGCCGCAACAGCCGCGCGCGATAGCGCGAATGCGGATGCAACGCGTCAGAAACCGAGCGCGTTGTGAGCAGCAGCAAAAAAGCGATGCCCCGGAATCCGGAGCATCGCTTTAAACTTTCTGCCGCTAATTGTTTCGTGTAGCTGCCGCTCAGGGTTTCTTGGGAGCCGGCTTCTTGGTCGCCGCCGGCTTCTTGGTCGCGGCCTTCGGCAAATCCTCTTCGTTTACCTTGGCCTTATCCCAGTGCAGCATGAACGCCGGGTCTGGATCATAGCTCTCGAGCGTGCCGGTAAACCGAACCGGATTGCCCTTCTCCAACTTGCCCGCTTCGGGCTGGCCGGCTACTTTCACATCCATGTTCGGCGCAGTGGCCGCTTCGAATTCCGCGTCGCTGGTGACGAACGCCACTTTCAGTTCTGCGCCGTCGGAGGAAGGCGTGATCTCAATGAGCTTGCCGGGCACATCGGGGAATTCCAAGCCGCATGCGGCGGTCCAGGTCAGCTTGGCCTTGTCTCCGCCAGCCTTAAGATCCGCAACCACCGACGCGATGGTCATATCCTTGCGCGCCGTTTCCAGATCGGCGGCGCTGGACAGTTTGTAAGTCGAAGGACGATCGACCGAGCTGGAGGCGAGCTGCAGCAGTTCGCTCATTTCCTGGTCGACCAGGGTGTCGCATACCGTGCCGCCCTGATAGTTGGCCAGCAGCTTGCGCAGATACGCCTTCACTGTCTTGGACTGCGCTTCGTTGGCATTCTTCGAGGAGGCCGCGCGCGCGAAATACCACAGTGCGTCCAGTTGCTGCGGTGGCGTCATCGCCATGTACGCTTTGCCCAGGCTGTAATTCGTGGTCAGGTCGTCCGGAGTCGCTTCCAGCACCTTCTTGTAGCTGTCAATCGCTCCCGGAAAATCCTTGGCAGCCATGGCCGCATTGCCTGCCGTGCCGTAGAAGAAGATGATCGAACGCTTTTTCTCATCGTTAAACTTGGCCTCGTCAGTATCTGCCGGTTTGGGAACCGCATCGACCGACTTCACGCCCGCCAGCGCGGCATCGCGAGCAGCCTTGGCCGTCGCAGCATCCGGATTCTGGATATTGTTGTAGGCATAGGCGCGGACCGAATAGGCCTGGTAGCGTTCGGTGGGGCTGGCCTTATCGCCGAGAGCGATGAGCTTGTCGGCGTACTCGATCATCTTCGGGAAATTCTTCTGATCCTGGAAAATTTTGTAGTAAAGCGGATAAACATAGTTGAGAAGCGCGGAATTGGGGTACTTGGCAACGAAATCATCCAGCAACTTTAACTGAGCCGCAGGGTTCTTCTCCGCAGCGGCCGCCTGATAGGCATTGTATTCCGCCATGGTGTACTTCTGGCCGCCAGCCGGGGCGCCAGCGTCTTGCCCATATGCCGGAGCGACGATAATGCAGAACAGGCTCAGCGTCGCTGCAACGGCCAGACCCGCCAACCTACGTGTTACGTTCATTCCCTTATCTCCTCGTTGCAACCACAAAATGGAATTATTTGACCCGTCAGCGGCTGGAAGCCACTGTTCCCAATGCCGACTTCCCTGCGAACCAGATGCCGTCGGAAACTTTTGAATTATAGGGTGAGGCGACGCTGAATCGCAAGCCGTTATCCGACCTAAACCGATTCAACCTGAACCCAACTAACCTTGTGACTTCCAGAACATCCCCTCGGTGCACCAACGGGCGAACCAATCAATCTTCCAGTCGCACCCACAGGAGTAAGATGAGTGTCGCACAACAAACGTGGCTCGCGCGAGGAAGAAATCGAATGAACCCAACAAGTGAAGCACACAATTCGGCAAATTTGGCGAAACCCTTGGCTGATAAAGTGGCGCTCGTCACCGGAGGCACCCGTGGAATCGGCAAAGCCATCGCTCAGAAGCTTGCGGCGCTGGGAGCGAATATTAGTATCTGTGGACGTAATGAGGACGCTCTGCAGCGCACCGCGAAAGAGATCGAAAGCCGCGGAGTGCGCGTGTATGGCCAGAAAGCCGATGTCTCGCGCGATGGCGACGTAACCGCGCTGGTCCAAACAACCGAGAAAAAACTCGGTCCCATCTCGATTCTCGTCAACAACGCCGGCATCGGCATGTTTGGCCCGGTGTACGAGAAGACCGAGGAAGACTTTGACCGTGTGATGAACACGAATCTGAAGGGTGTGTTTCTGATGACCCGCGCCGTCGCCCCTGGGATGATTGCGCGAAAAAGCGGAGACATCATCAACATCAGTTCGCTCGCAGGAAAGAACACCTTCGCAAACGGCTCCCTCTACTGCGCGTCAAAATGGGGTTTGCAGGGTCTGACCGGCTGCATGGCGGAGGATTTGCGCGGATTCGGGATTCGCGTCAGCGCGATTTGTCCCGGCAGCGTGGCAACGGAGTTCTCCGGACGCGGGCCGAAGGATGCCAGCAAGGTGCTGACCGCGGAAGATGTGGCGCATGCGGTGGCCATGGTGCTGACGCAAGGGTCGCAGAGTTTTATCAGCGAGGTGGACCTGCGGCCAGTGGGGAAGCCCGGGGCGAAATAAAGCAGCGCGGGCCATAAATTATGTGTTGACAATAGTCGTTTACACGACTATGTTCTCCTCGTGCCTCCCAAACCCAAAAACGCCAACCTCTCTTCTCCCATCGAAGAGCGCCTGTTCCTTGCCGTCTTGAAAACTGCCGACGCCCTTGGCCAGGAAGCAGAGCAGCTCACCAAATCCATTGGACTGACTGCCACGCAATACAACGTACTGCGCATCCTGCGTGGCGCGGGTCCCGACGGCCTTCCCTGCCGCGGCATCGGAGAACGCATGATTTCGCGCGATCCCGACATGACTCGCCTGCTGGACCGCATGGAAAAGGGCGGCTTGATTACGCGCGCGCGCCAGAAAGACGACCGGCGGGTGGTGAAAACGCAGATCACAGAAGCGGGACTCAACCTGCTGCAGAAGCTCGACCAGCCCATGCGCGATCTGCACAAGAAGCAATTCCAGCATATGGCTGCCCCCCAGGTGAAAACTCTCGCGGAGCTACTTGACGTGCTGAAGAATCGCGAACCGGAGTAGTTGCCGGCATGCTCCAAAAATTTCAGGGAACAAAACGATCAAGGAGAAAAATACAATGAAGCTAAATCTAGTTCGACTGACAGTCGCCGCGGGGTTGGCTGCCATAATGACGGCATCGGCCAGCGCCGCCACGAGCACCTACCAGATCGATCCGAGGCATAGCTCTGCTGGCTTTGGCGTAACGCACCTGATGATTTCCACGGTGCGCGGCGAGTTCCACGGCGTGAAGGGCACAATCGTTTGGGACGACAGCGATCCCAGCAAATCCAGCGTGGATGTGACGATTGACGCCACCACGGTGGACACTCAGGAACCCGGCCGCGACAGTGACCTGAAGAGTCCCAACTTTTTTGACGTCGCAAAATATCCCACCATCACCTTCAAGTCCACGAAAGTGGAAGCCGCGGGCCCGGGCAAACTGAAAGTGACCGGCGATCTCACCATCCACGGCGTGACCAAGCAAGTGGTGCTGGACGCGAGCGCCCCGAAGTCTCCGATTAAGGATCCTTGGGGAATGACGCGGACCGCGGCGGCGGGCAAAACGAAGGTTAACCGCAAGGATTTTGGTTTGGTGTGGAACAAGAACTTGGATGGCGGCGGTGTGATGATCGGCGACGATGTGGAGATCACGCTGGACGTCGAAATGGTCGTGCCGCCTCCGGCGAAGTAAGCGACCGCGCGTTAGTGAGCGAAGGAGAGACGTGGAGTTGGAAGCGCATGTCTCTCCGGCAGTCCATGATCCAAAGGAAAGTGGAGAAAGCGAACATGCACAATCCGGCGAAAACAGATTATCCCGTTCATGACATTATTCAGAACCGTTGGAGTCCCCGGGCATTTTCCAATAAGCCCGTGTCGCACGAAATTCTGCGAAGCTTGTTCGAAGCGGCGCGCTGGGCGCCTTCCAGCAGCAATGAGCAGCCCTGGGCGTTCATCGTGGGCACCAACGACGATTCCGAAACGCACAGCAAGATTCTGAGCACCATGGTGGAATTCAACCAGGCATGGGCAAAGCACGCGCCGGTGTTGGCCATCGCCGTTTCGGAAATGGAATTCGCGCGCAACAAGACCCCGAATCGCAACGCCTTCTACGATACCGGTTCCGCAGTGGCGCATTTAACATCCGAAGCCACCTGGCGCGGATTGTTCGTTCACCAAATGGCTGGCTTCGACCCGCACAAGGCTAGCGAAGTGTTTCACATTCCCAAGGGTTGGGAGGCGATCGCCGTCTTCGCCATCGGTTATCCCGGCGATCCCAACACGCTGCCCGATAAATTGCGAGAACGCGAATTGGCGCCGCGCAGCCGCAAACCAATTTCGGAATTCGTGATGTCCGGCGAATGGGGGCATCCCGCAAAGTTCCTTTCTGAATGAACAATTCTCGCGACGCTCGGGGACTTGCGCGATTTTCCGGCTGGGGCATTGTGGCCGCGCTGGGATTACTGCAAGTTTGGGCCTATCGCAACAGCATGAATCCCGACGGAATCTCCTACCTGGAAATTGCGCGAGCGGGAATTTCCAGCTGGCATGGATTTTTGAATGCCTATTGGAGCCCGCTGTATCCATTCCTTCTAAGCCTGATGCTTCGCTGGTTCAAGCCTTCTCTTTTCTGGGAATTCCCCGCGACGCATTTTTTGAATCTGGCAATTTATTTTGCGGGATACGCTTGCTTTGAGTTTCTCGTCCGGGAATTCCTGGCAAGTCGTCAACTCTCGCAAGCGGACCAAAAGAAAATTTGCCTTTTATCCGGCGCAGAGCTGTATTTGAGCACGGCGGTGTTCTATGTGTTTGCATCGCGCTATTGGGCAGGGACCGCGCTGGTCACACCCGATCTTCTGGTGGCTGCGATCTTCTGCCTGGCCACCGGAATACTGGTGCGCATTCGCCGCGGTGAACACGGCTGGCTGACGTTTGCACTGCTCGGGTTAACGCTTGGCTTCGGATACCTGGCGAAAGCTCCCATGTTTCTGCTTGGCTTTGTGTTTGTTTTCGCGGCGTATCGACTGGTGCAAAACACTCCACAAGGATTGGCGCGCGCCGGTGTCGCGCTTCTGCTTTTCCTGATCATCGCTGCACCGTACGTGACGGCACTGTCGCGCAATAAGCACCGTTTCACATTCAGCGATACCAGCACCATCAGCTATGCGGAATACATCAACCGCATGCCGCTGTTTGTCAGCTGGCGCGGCGAAGATCCAGGCAGTGGCACGCCGGTGCACCCAACACGACGCTTATCGGAGGATCCTGCTCTGTATGAATTTGCCACGCCAGTCCTGGGCAGCTATCCGCCTTGGTACGACCCATCGTATTGGTACGAAGGATTGCACGCTCGTTTTTCTTTCACAGGCGAACTGTGGGCGATTTTTCGCGGCGCTAACGAATATTTGAAAATGGTTTCGCGGTCCGGCGCGCTTTGGTGTGTGCTTGTAGCCTTGATTTGGGTGACACGCCAGGGCGGTGGCCTGGATCGCGCGGACCGTCCCTGGTGGCCGGTGTTGCTCCCCGGCGTTGCCATGCTCGCGATGTATAGCCTGGTGCACGCGGAAACCCGATTTGTCACCGGTGTCGGCTTGATTTTCATCGCTTGGACACTTTCGCGCGTAAAGATTGCCGCGGCTGCGGTGCCTCAAAAAGTCCGATGGGCAAAACTCGCAGTTTTCCTGGCGCCAGCCATCGCCATTGCCTGGAGTGTGACGACCGATTTAAAGCGTCTCGCGCATCCCGAGACATTCGTTGCCTGGGAAGCCGCACAGGCACTGCACGCTGCCGGCATTCCAGCCGGTACAAACGTGGGCTATATCGGGGCTGGACTTGTAACCCAGTGGCCTCATCTTGCCGGAGTGCGGATCATCGCAGAGATGCCCGACCCGGGCTGGAGCCGACTGGTCGCGCTCGATCCGGCAACAAGGCAACGCGTGCTGCAGAAATTCGCGGATGCTGGTGCGACCGCAGTCGTCACCGGGCACGCTGAGGTAGCGCACAGCGATCCCGGCTGGCAAGCTCTCGGCGATACTGGCCTTTTTGTGCGAATGGTTGCCCGATCTGAATCCAGTCACGCTCTGGGCGCATCAGACAACTATCCGTAAACCCTGGGAGGGTTTCGACCAAATGCACGCGCTGTTGGAATTTCTGCTGCGACATGGGTACGTCTTGCTGCTGGGATGGGTGTTCGCCGAGCAAGCGGGATTGCCCCTGCCATCCGTGCCTTTGCTGCTGGCCGCGGGCGTTTTGGCGGGGACGGGCCGCCTGAACTTTGCGCTTTGCCTGCTGGCCAGCGTGCTCGCCGCCGTCAGCGCGGACACCATGTGGTATCGCCTTGGCCACCTGAAGGGAATCAGAATACTTCAGTGGATTTGCAAGATTTCTCTGGAACCTGACTCGTGCGTGCGCCGCACTGAGGGAGTTTTTGAAAAATACGGCGCAAAATCCCTGCTATTCGCGAAATTCCTTCCAGGCTTGAACACGGTTGCTACACCGCTTGCCGGCGTGTTTCACATGCGGCTGCGCCGGTTTTTGGTCTTCGATGCGCTGGGCGCCGTAATCTGGTCCGGCACCTTTCTCGGGCTGGGATATGTGTTCAGCGAGCAGATCGAGCGAATCGCCGAGAATTTGCGATTGGCGGGCGGCGGAGCCATGGCCGTCGCGATTGTAGGACTGGCCGGCTACATCACTTACAAGGTCATTGCCCGTAAGAAATTCTTGAGAGACTTGCGGATTGCGCGAATTACCGTGGAAGAGTTGAAAGAGAAGCTCGACAGCGGCGAGCCACTGGCTATCGTCGATTTGCGCCATTCCATGGATTTCGAAGCCGATCCGGAAACGATTCCCGGCGCGTACCGCGTGGATGCCAAGGATTTGGAGCAAAAAGGCAATACCCTGCCTCACGACCGCGACATCATTCTCTACTGTACTTGACCAAACGAAGCCACCAGCGCCCGTGTGGCGCTGCTCTTACGAAGGAAGGGTATCCGCAGAATCCGCCCGCTGCAGGGCGGCCTGGAAGCGTGGAAAGAACGCGGCTACCCGATGGACACGCGCACCGCTTGAGGATTGAACAACACAAGAATACTTCGGCCAAATTCCTAAGTCGGAGTAGGAATCATGATCGCTCACAACCCCCTCCACGGATCCGGACAGGCGGATTTCCCGCATCCGGCTCTTGCCTCAGGTAACGACGCCCATGCGGCGCAGAGGATAGGGATGACAGACGAAAGGCACAGGCAGCCAACGGTGGATGAGGCGCCGCATGCGATCCCAAAGGACACGACCATTCTGGCTGCGCCGCGACAGCGCGCGATGCCAGAGCCGTCCCACTTGGAACCGAAAGATCCACAGCGCGTTTTGGTTCAGGGGCACTCCGTAGTACCGGTTGTGTCCACGCACCACCGCTTGCAACCACTTGCCCACTTCGGGGATGGGTTCGTGCATACGCCGCTGAAGTTCGGCTTTCACCGCGTTCAGCTTCGTCTGCAACCTTTTGCGAATCGTTTGCCGCAACACCGTGAACCGTCCATTGCTCCTCTTCTTCACGCAGATGTGCGTAAAGCCCAGGAAGTTGAACGTTTCCGGTTTCCCTTCTCCACGCCACTCCCGTTGGTCGATCGCAAACGGACCGAACTCCAGAAGCCGTGTCTTTTCGGGATGCAGTTCCAGGTTGAACTTCTTCATTCGTTCCGTGAGTTCCGCCCGAAACTGATCGGCATCCGCTCTGCTGTTAAATCCAACCACGATGTCGTCCGCAAATCGCACCACGATCACATCGCCGTGCGCGCGCTTCTGACGCCACGCTTGGACCCACAGATCGAATACGTAATGAAGGTAGACGTTTGCCAAAAGCGGCGAAGCACTTCCGCCCTGGGGCGTCCCTTCTTCCACCCGTATCCGTTTCCCATCCTCCAGCACGCCGGCATTCAGCCATTTCTGGATGAGCCGCACGACGCGCCGATCGGCCACCCGATGCTCGACGAACTTGATAAGCCATTCGTGGGAAAGCCCATCGAAAAAACTTTTAATGTCAAGATCGAGCACCCAGTTCACTTTTCTTGTCAGCAGTCCCGTGTACAGTGCATCCAGCGCTTGATGCTGGCTGCGCCCTGGGCGGAACCCGTACGAGAAGCCGAGAAAATCCGTTTCGTAAATGGCGTTCAACACCTCGACCGTGGCCCGCTGGACGATCTTATCCTCCAGCACCGGCACTCCGAGCGGTCTTTGCCGCGTCGGGATAGAACGCAGGCGCTGTGTCGGTGGGCAGCGGGGAGTTGCCGTTACCGGCTCCTTATCGGATTGCACCGGTGCCTCATTCCGCGCCTCGATCAGTTTCCTACGTCCCCCCATTTCATCCCGGATGGCGGGATTTCCCCGATCCGGTTGGGGATAGCAGCTTTCCCCTTGGGCCTTTCCACGATGATCCGCCACGTTAAGCGATGGCCCGCATCCTTTGGCGACCACCTGGTTTGCTCCAAGGCTCGACGCGCTCGTTTACACCGACATACGTCGGCCACAGTGTGCCGACTGGTGTGCGTTGCACGCCCGCCACTACCCAGGGCCCCTTTGCTCCGGAGGCATTACCCTCCATCATTGCTACTACAGGCCCATGCGCGGATCCTGTGGCCTCCATGCCCCTTCGACCTTGGTCTCGTAGGCGCTGGTCTTCGCCGCTTATGCCATCCACGGCTGGTCCACCGGACCGTCCTAGCTTTGACTGTGTGGCTTCGTCCGAAAGTGTCGTGCCCAGTACGCCGGGTGCTCGCTCGGTGTATATGGTCGTTCTCTTCCCAAGCGACATCGGCCTTCGCCACCGACGGATGGCTCGGCGCTTTCCAAGTTCCCCCGCAAGCGACTTCACGCGGGCGCCAACTTTCGGCGTTGCAGGCATTCTCTTCGATTACGACCCTCTCGTTCACTTGCCCTCCTGATCGCTCCCACGCGATTATGCGCGGCGAGAGCTTTGTCGCTCGAGCTTGCTTGGAATTCGTTTCCTCCTCCCAAGTCGAGCCAGTTATCCGGTTGAGTCGACCAATTACCGGAGCAGGATCCGCCCCTGCTAGTCACAGAGTTTTGCTAGCTGCACCCGTCGATCTTGGCGATATACACCCTACGCACCGGCTTCGCTCGGTACGCTCCTCGCTTCAGCCTTTCGGCAAGGTCCTGGAGATTCCCCTCCAGCTCCTCACCGTAGTGCCGCCACGTCTCTCCGTCCACGCCCGGCGCCGCTTCCTTCTTCAACGAGAAGTAGGCCATGCGCAGCGTTTCCAGGTTGTAGATGTGGTGCAGAAGCGCCGTGAACCGCAACGTCTTATCCTTTCCTGCTGCTTGACGTACCCGCTCCAGCGCACTCGGCGCGTCGTTCCGGCTCGGTGTCCGGGACGCGTTTTGCTGTGGCAGGTTCCCTTTGGCCAGACCCCTTCCCTCCATCCCCTCCGCCGCCGGTTGTCCGGCATCGTTCAGGGACTTCCCAGGTACAGTGGATCTGTCCGACCTCCCAGGTCCGTTCGTCATCGGCGTACGTCCTTAGACTTCCCGACACGTCCCAAAGCAACTGCGGCCTTGGGTGAACTTGGGATCTCCCGGTTCCCATGCGAGGTGCTTGCGTGCGTGCACGGGGTCTCTGACCGCGCGGGACTCTGGCACACCTCGCGATATCGGTGCACCCGATGGGGCCTTCCGCTTTCTCCTACAGCGTCGGCGTCCCGGAGGAATTTTCTTACGCGGCTGAATACCCGGCCCGCACGTTCCCCTGTCAACGCTTCGACGCTGCCTTTGCAAGCAGCTCCGCATGACTCGGGGCCGACGTGGGTCGCTACTTCACGTTCGTATGACTTTTGCATTCACTACACCTCGCCGGTTTAACCGGCGCACAGGAGAACGAGTGATGAGCATCAAAGTGCAGGTGATCTTCTACAGCATGTACGGCCACGTCTACAAAATGGCGCAGGCCGTGGAGGAAGGGGCCAAACAAGTACCGGGAGCTGAAGTGTCGTTGTACCAGGTGGCCGAACTCATGCCCGACGACGTATTGGAAAAATACGGGGCAAAAGCGGCGAAGGCCGCCTTCTCCAAAGTGCCAATCGCCACCGTAGACCAACTCCCCGACGCGCACGCCATCATCTTTGGAACGCCAACGTGTTTCGGCAATATGACCGCGCAGATGCGCAATTTCCTCGATCAGACTGGACCGCTGTGGGCCAAAGGAGCATTGGTCGGAAAAATCGGCAGCGTGTTCGCTTCCACCGGGACGCAGCACGGCGGTCAGGAAACCACAATAACAAGTTTCCACACCACGCTGTTGCATCAAGGCATGGTCATTGTCGGCGTGCCTTACAGCGAATCCGGACTTATGCACATGGGTGACATCACCGGCGGCACGCCCTATGGCGCCACCACCATTGCGGGCTCAGATGGCTCACGGCAACCCAGTGAGAACGAGCTGAAGATCGCGCGCTACCAGGGCAAGCACGTGGCAGAGATCGCCACCAAGCTGTTCCGCTAAGCTGAACGCTTCATCGAAGCATGATCTGCAATTGAGCAAGCCCAAAAGAGTGTGGTCATGCTGAGGCGCTCCACTGAAGCATCTCAGCCACATGAGCCTGCGCGATGCCTGGTTTGAGATCCTTCGGTCCGCAAACAACGCGGCGCTCAGGATGACACGCATATGCTGTGAGTGACCGGGATTAACCGTACTCTTTAAGCGCGTAGTCCAGTTACAACCGCGGCAACACGATGCCGCCCTGCGCCTGATACTTACCCTTTTTATCTTTGTAGCTGACTTCGCAGTCTTCGTCGCTCTCGAAGAACAGCACCTGGCACAGGCCTTCGTTGGCATAAATCTTTGCGGGCAGCGGCGTGGTGTTGCTGATTTCCAGCGTGACGAAGCCTTCCCACTCCGGTTCGAACGGCGTTACGTTCACGATTATTCCGCAACGTGCATAAGTGGATTTCCCCAGGCAAATCGTCAGCACGTTGCGCGGAATCCGGAAATACTCAATGGAGCGCGCCAACGCGAACGAATTCGGCGGGATCAAACAAGTGTCGCCCTTGTAGTCCACCAGCGAACGCGGATCGAAATGCTTCGGATCCACGATGGTGCTGTTGACGTTCGTGAATATTCGGAACTCGTCGGCGACTCGAATGTCGTAGCCATACGATGACACGCCGTAACTGATCACTCCTTCCCGAACCTGCCGGTCGGTGAACGGCTCGATCATCTTGTGCTCCAGCGCCATCCGGCGAATCCACTTGTCTGGCTTAACGGACATCCATATCCTCCTGAAAGGGGAACGAAAAAGGTGTAATCTCAAAAGAGAAAGTGTAGTTGAGGCGACACGTCTTGACAACCCGGGCTGCAGCCTCTAGCATCGGGCCACGGAATCTGGAGGGTGGTGTGATCAAGCTCGATATCGTAAACGCGGTCGTGGCAAAGACCAACATCAGCCGCACCAAGGCAGAGCAGGCCGTCGAGACGGTCTTCGAATCGCTGAAGAACGCCATGGGCCGCGGCCAGCGCATTGAGTTGCGCAAGTTTGGCGTGTTCAGTGTGAAGCCGCGCAAAACCGGCATCGGCCGCAATCCGCGCACCGGCGAAGAAGTCAGCATTCCTCCGGGCAAAGCCGTCCGCTTCAAGCCGGGAAAAGAACTTCAGGGACTGGAAGATACGACAGCCGCGAGCGAAACCAAGTAGAACTTCGTGTCAACACCGGAAACAGAGCAGCGCGCTCCCGCTTATCTGGAGCCGCCCGTATGGACCACCTTTTCTTCCCGCGGCACGTATTTCGCCGCCACTCCTCCGCATCCTTCCACCCGTTCCCTGATACTGGCTTCGGGCTTGTTTCTGCTGACGCTGCTCACTTCCCTTCTAGCCGGTACGCATTTCGCCGCGGCCTATGCGCACAATCAAGCCGCGTCGCTTGATGCTTTTTTCGAAACTTTCAAGCTGCTGTACCGTCAACCCGCCGCGCTTCTCGCCGGCTTGCCTTTCGCCATCACGCTCCTCGGCGTTCTGCTGGTACATGAACTGGGGCACTACTTTGCCTGCCGGCACCATCACATCCGTTCCAGTTATCCGTTCTTCATCCCCGCGCCGACTCTGATCGGCACGTTCGGCGCGTTTATTCTGATTCGTTCGCCGATCCGCTCGAAGCGCGCGCTATTCGATGTGGGAGCTTCAGGACCACTGGTTGGATTCGCCGTCGCGCTGCCGGCGCTGGCTTACGGCGTGATTCACGCCAAGGTGGTTCCCACCTTGGGCAGTGATGGCAATGCGGATTTAATTTTCGGCGTGCCGCTGATTTTGAAACTCGTAGCTGCCGTGATTCAGCCCAACGCTCACGCAGCAGATTTGCTCCTGCATCCCGTCGGTCGAGCGGCTTGGGTCGGGTTGTTTGCCACCGCGCTAAATCTGCTTCCGGTCGGGCAGTTGGACGGCGGCCACATTCTGCGCTCCGTGAGCCCGCGCGCGCATTGGGTAGTTTCGCTGCTGCTTCCCATAATCTTGGTGGTGCTTGGCGTTTATGTTTGGCGCGGCTGGCTGCTCTGGGCGGCGATTTTGCTGGGCCTACGATTCCTGCGCACCGCCCCGATTTACGATCCCACGCCTCTGGACCCGAATCGCCGTATGGGCGCGCTGATTGCACTGCTGGTGTTTGTGCTGTGCTTTATGCCCAGTCCGCTATAGCTTGGACTACTCCAGGTTCTCCCGAGGAAAGAATGCCTGAACAGGCCAAACACAAGCTTGCGCGCATCCTTCGAGAACGCGACTTGCTCCTTCTGTTTATCGGCTCCGTCATCGGCTCCGGCATTTTCCTCACCCCGGCGCTGATCTTGCGGCGAGTCGGCGGGTCTGTCGGCGCGTCGCTATTGGTTTGGCTCCTCGGTGGTCTGCTCTCCTTACTCGGCGCGCTCACCTATGCCGAACTAGCCGCCGCGAACCCAGAGTCTGGCGGATTGTATTGCTACATCCGAGACGGTTTCGGCCGGCTGCCCGCCTTCTTGTACGGCTGGTGCCTGTTCCTGGTAATCGCCAGCGCCACCATCGGTGCGCTCGCCCACGCGTTCACAAAATATCTTCAGGAAATTATTCCACTAACTTCAGCGCAGGCGTCGCTCGTTCTGGTGCTGATGATCGCCGTCGTGACTGCCGTCAACATTTGGGGCACACGAAAAAGCTCCGATCTGCAGAACGTCACCACGCTGATCAAAGTCGGCATCATCCTGGTGCTCGGCGGTGTTCTGCTGGTTCTCGGGTTTCTGCATGGCCATCACGCCGGTGAGCTCACCGCCGCCACCGGCTCGTCGCTGCACGGCTTCGACCTGCTTTCCGGAATCGGCTTCGCCATGATTTCCGTCCTATGGGCTTACGAAGGTTGGCAATTCGGAACCTACAGCGCCGGAGAGGTGAAAGACCCGCAGCGCAGCTTCCCGCAGGCGTTCCTTGCCGGATCGCTGCTGCTCGCTGGCTTGTATCTCTTTGCGGTTGTGGCTTACCTCGTCGCGTTAGGGCCGAAGGTCGCCGCAACAAGCGACACCATCGCAGCCGCCGCGGCAACCACGGTGCTCGGCCCATGGGCCGGAAAACTGGTAGCCGCGGCGATTCTCATCTCCACATTCAGTTCCGCAAACAGCGTGATGCTCACCGCTCCGCGCGTGTATTTCGCCATGGCCAACGATAAATTGTTCTTCGAAAAGTTCGCGGAAGTTCATCCGCGTTTTGGCACGCCAGCGGCGGCAGTCTTGGCATTGGGCTTGTGGTCCTGCGTTCTGGCGCTGGCGGGAGGATTTGCCAAACTCGCCGACAGCGTGATCTTCATTGGCTGGATATTTTACGGACTGGGCGCCGCGGCCATTTTCCCGATTCGCCGTGCCAACAAAGGAAAGCAAATCCCCTATCGCGTGCCCGGCTATCCAGTGACGCCGCTACTGTTCGTGTTGGCCGCGCTCGCGCTGGTCGGCAATGCCATCTATGCCGCAGTAAAGGATCCCCACGAGTTCACTTACCTGTTGGCGGCATTGGGATTGATGCTGCTCGGCCTGCCGGGCTATTTTTTCTGGAACCGCCAACAAGCGCGCAATTCTGAAAAGTAATCATAGCAACGACAGCGGGTCCATATCGACAAGCACCGCCGTCTGCGGAATCTCGTTCGCATCACAAAACGACAGCGCGCCGCTCAAAAGCTTCGTCAGTAAAGACCGCTTCGTCGATTTCAGCAGAAACTGGTAGCGATGCTCTTTCTTCAGCCGTGCCAGCGGCGCCGAGGCGGGACCCAGCACGCGCACTCCTTTGCCGTCATGTGGAGAAAAATATTCGCTCAAACGCCGCGACCAGCGAATCGCATTTTCCAGGTTGGTATTTCGCACGATCACATTCGCCAGCGAACTGAACGGTGGGTAACCCATCAGCCGGCGAAAATTTAACTCTCGCTCGTAAAATGACGGATAGTCCTGGCGCACCGCGTCCTGAATCGCGTAATGCTCCGGGTAAAACGTCTGGATCAGCACGCGTCCCGGCAATTCACCGCGGCCGGCCCGCCCCGCAACCTGCGTTAGCAACTGAAAGGTGCGTTCCGCCGCGCGAAAATCCGGCAGACTCAGCGAAGAATCGGCAGAGACCACGCCGACCAGCGTGACGCGCTGGAAATCGTGGCCCTTTGCGAGCATCTGTGTGCCCACCAGGATGTCCAACGCGCCGCCGGCAAATGCGCCCAGTGTTTCCTGATACTGCTGCTTGGTGCGCGCCGCATCTCGGTCCAGCCGGGCAATTCGCGCGCCCGGAAATTCCTTTCGCAGCCGCTCCTCTAAATGCTCCGAACCCTCGCCAAAAAAATACACATACTTCGAATCGCACTTGGGGCAATTCTTCGGCACTGGCTGAATTGAGCCGCAGTAGTGGCATTCCAGGCGATTGCGGCTCTTGTGGTGCGTCATCGAAATGCTGCAATTGACGCACTGCACCGAAGCGCCGCAACTTCGGCACAGCACCGACCACGAATACCCGCGACGGTTGATCAGCACCAGCGCCTGGGTGTGAAACTCCAGGCACTCCGCGATGCCGTCGTGGAGCGTTTTCGAGATGGGGCTGGTCTGAAAAGTCTGCGCAAAATCCTGGCGCAAGTCGACAATCTCCACCGAAGCCAGCGAGCGGTTTTCCACGCGCGTGGCAATCGTCAGCAGCTCGTATTTTCCGTTTACTGCGTTGTGATACGTTTCCAGCGACGGAGTCGCGGATCCCAGCAGCGCCGCGACACTTTCCAGTTTCGCGCGCACGATGGCCACGTCGCGCCCGTGATATCGCGGAGTTTCCTCCTGCTTGTAGCTGTTTTCCTGCTCCTCATCGACAATGATTAGCCCGAGATTTTCCACCGGCGCAAAAATCGCCGAGCGCGTTCCTACCACCACGCGCGCCTGCCCATTGCGTACACGCCACCATTCACGCGCGCGCTCAACGTCGCTCAGCGCCGAATGCAATACCGCCACGCCTTCGAAATGCGCGCCAAACCATGCGCGGCACTGCCGCCCAACCCACAATGTCAGCGCGATTTCCGGTACCAGCACCAGCGCGGTTTTCCCTCGCGCCAGCGCTTCCTGCACGCTGCGCAGATACACTTCCGTTTTTCCGCTGCCGGTAACGCCGTGCAGCAGCAGCACGCCAAATTCGCCAAGTTCGAAGCGCGAACGAACAGCGCCAAATGCCCGTTCCTGCGCTTCGTTCAGCGAATGCGCCGGAGGAATGTATCCGGCGTCGAAGGGATCCTCCGCCGAGTCAATCGCTTCTTCCCAACTCTCCAGCAACGCATCGCGCAGCATTCGCTCAACAACCGCGCGCGAAACTTCCGCCAACTTCAGCAACTTGGCCAGCGGCAGCGGCCCGCGCTCCGTCGTCAGCAGCAGGCGCACTCGCTCTTCCTTGTCGCCAAGTTGCCCTGAAGAGTCTTGCAGCCCTTTCCACGCCACGATTCGTTGTGTCTTGCGCTTTCGGCCTTGCATACTCTCGCGAATTTCCAGAAAGCCGCGCCGTTGCAGCCGCTGCCAATCTTCTGGCGCGATACCGAGTTTGCCGAAGGAGCCCAGCAGCGCAACGCCCTTCTTCTCGCTAAGCTTGCGCAGGAAGTCCACCTGTTGCGTGGAGAGGTCGGTCAGCGTTTTCCCTGCCAGTAAATCGCCAACAAGCGTTCGCCCGGCTTCGGTCAACACCATCTCGCGACGCAGCGACAAATCCGTGACCGGCGGCAGCATGGCGCGAAACACTTCTCCAATAGGCGCCAGGTAATATCCGGCAATCCAGTGGCCGAGTTCGATGAGTTTGGGAGTAAGCGCGGGAAGAAGATCGAGCACTTTGCTGATTTCGCGGATCTTCGTGCCTTCGGGCGGCGTTTCCACCATTTCCACAACCACGCCGACGAGCGACTTCTTCCGGAAGGGCGCAAGCACGCGAGTGCCAGGCGCCACTTGTCCGCGCAACGCCTGAGGAACGGCGTATGTGAACGTCGTGCGCAGCGGCACCGGCAGAGCAACGTTGCAGTAAGGAGTGGACATCCCGCGTGTAGTGTAACAGTAGCGGCGAATGGCAAAAAAATCGCGCGGCGCGCTTGTGCACAACTTCGTGCAGCTTCAGCGGCTAATGAGCACCACGCCCGCAAAAATCGCTGTGATCCCCAGCCACTGCCAGCGCGAAATGTGCTCGCGCAACAGGATCGCCGCCAGCGCCACGGTCACCGCACCATAAAGAGAAGCCAGCACGCTGACCACAGAAACCTGCTCGTGCTGCATGCCATAGTTATTGAATACGTACGCGCTGGTATCGAGCAAGCCCACGGCGAAGATCCACGGTACGTCTTTGTTCGAAGGCGGTGCCATGGAACGGCGCGATACCAAGATCACGAGAAGGGTTGCGCAGACACTCGTTGCACGAATCGTCCAGACGGAAGGCGCCGCTCCTAACGCGGGCACCACGCGGACGCCCAGCAACCAGAACATCACGCCGAAGCCTATAGCAGAAAGAAGCGCCCAGCCCACACCCAAATTTCTCTTTCCCGGATGCGCCTTCTCGTCCAATAGATTTGCATCTTCGGGGATTTTTTCTCCACCCGCGACCAGCACTACTCCAACGATCGTGAATATGATTCCTGCGAGTCGCACCAGCGTCAGCCGCTCGCCCGTAAACATCGAGAGCAACAGTGTGAGCACGGGATAGCTGGCCGAGAGCGGCGCAACAATCGACATCTTGCCGATTTCAAACGAACGATACAGCGCCAGCGTCGAAACCGTATTCAGACAACCAGCCGAGATGCCCCAGGCCCACGGCCGCCATCCAGAGCCGTCGGCCAGATGTCCCCAGCCGCCGAGTTGCGGCATCACCAGCGTCAGCAGCAGGCAGCCGCACGCCTGCATGTACAGCATGGTGCGGAATGTGCCGATCTTGCGCGTGGCAAATCGCGCGAAAAGGTCCGCGCTTCCCCAACACAGCGCGGTCGCCAACCCCAGCAGGATTCCCATGTTGTGATTCTACGATTTGTTTTTCTTCGGAACTTGCAGACCCAGTTCCGCCATGACCTTCTGCAGATCTTTCCAGACTTCGCCCTTGGCGTTGGGGTTCCTCAGCAAATACGCGGGATGATACGTGGCCAGCAGTTTGCGTCCACGCCATTGCAGCCATTCCCCGCGAAATTGTGAAATACCCCGCGTGGTTTCCAGCAACGTTTTCGCGGCCACTGCGCCCAGGCAGACAATTACTTTCGGCTGAATCACATCGATCTGGCGCAGCAAGTAAGGCGAGCAGGTAGTCACCTCGTCCGGCTCGGGCGCGCGATTTTCTGGCGGCCGGCATTTCACCACATTGCAGATGTACACATCTTTGCGCTGCAAGCCCATCGCTTCAATCATCTGCGTCAGCAGTTTTCCCGCGCGGCCAACGAACGGCAGGCCTTGCATGTCTTCATCGGCGCCGGGGCCTTCCCCAATAAACACCAGTTCGGCCTTGGGACTTCCATCGCCGAACACAATCTTGTGGCGGCCCTTGTGCAGCTTGCAGCGCGTGCAATCGCCGATGTCTTCGCGAATCTTCAGCAGCGTGTCACCTTCCACTTTGTTAACCGATTCGAATAGAGACGGCCCAGTGGGCGGCGGCAAGATGTCGCGCAACGGCGTCGACGTTTTCTGCGGCTCAAGCTTTGGCTTCGGCGCGCTTTTCGGCAAAGAACTCTCCTCGATCACAGGGATAGGTGAAGACGGCACGGCCAGCGCAGCAGGGCTGGCGTTGGAATTCAACACCACGGCGCGCTCACGATAAAACAATCGGATGCCAAGATCTTCGTGGTAGCGAAGGCGCGCTTCAATTTTCTTCTGCAAGGATTCAGGAATACGCTCGGCCATGGTTCGGTCAATCGCCCGCACGGTGAGAGGCTGGCTTGCTGCGCAGAACGCTCCGCAGCCGCAGCGCCTCATCCAGGATGCGTTGTGCCACTTCTGCCTTGCTCATGCGTGGCAGCGGCAGATCGCGACCATCGCGAGAAAACAGTGTCACGATGTTGGTATCCACATCAAAACCCGCGCCCTCCGCTGTTACGTCGTTGGCCACAATCAAATCCGCGTTTTTCGACGCCAGCTTCTGTCGCGCGTTCTCCGCCACATTTTCGGTCTCGGCGGCGAACCCAATGACCAACCGGTCGCCCTTCTCACGTGCCATGGTCGCCAGGATGTCAGGATTCGGCTCCAGCCGAATCGTCAACGCTTCCTTGCCGCGTTTCAATTTGCTCGAAGAAGGATCAGCTACCCGGTAATCCGCCACTGCGGCCGCAAAAATCGCGATGGTGCTTGCCGGAAAGTATTTCTGCACGGCGCGCAGCATCTCTTCCGTGGAACGCACGCCAACTCGCTCAACGCCTTCGGGACATTCCAGCGCCGTCGGTCCGCTCACCAGAACCACCTTCGCTCCTCGCCGCGCCGCCGCTTCCGCAATCGCATAACCCGTTTTTCCCGACGAACGATTGGTAAGGAACCGGACCGGGTCAATGTCCTCGCAGGTCGGTCCAGCCGTAACCAGCAAGGTCTCTCCCGCCAAATCATGCTTGGCCTGCAGAACCTCCTGCACCGCCTTCAAAATCTCTTCCTGGCCCGCCAATCGTCCGGGACCCGTCATCCCGCAGGCCAGATAACCTTCGCCCGGCTCCACGATGCGAACTCCGCGAGCCCGCAGCGCTGCCAGATTTTCCTGCGTTGCCGCGTGCTGCCACATGTTCACGTTCATCGCCGGCGCTACGACCACCGGCGCCGTCGACGCCAGATACAACGTCGACAGGAAATCGTCCGCAATCCCGCGCGCGAACTTTGCCAACGTGTCCGCGGTTGCCGGCGCCACCAGCAACAGATCGGTGCGCTGTGCCACCGCGATGTGTTCAATCGCGCTTTCCAAATTGGCGTCTCCGCCAGTTGAGCCTGCAAATAGATCGGTGATGACTTTCTGACCGCTGAGAGCCGCGAAGGTGAGAGGTGTGATGAACTCGCGCGCGGCGCGCGTCATAACCACTTGAACGGAGTGACCCTCTTGCTGCAGGCGGCGTACCAGTTCCGCGGACTTGTAGGCCGCAACTCCGCCGGTAACGCCGAGGGTGATGCGCATGGATGCCTCGCAGGCGCGCTACTTGCGGCGCTTGCCGTCCTTTTCTTCTTCCGAACCCGGCTCGGTGAAGTCGTACTCGATCAGGCCGTGGTTGACCTCATCGCAGGCGATTCGTGTCGCCTTCTGCGTGCGCAGGTTTTCAACTAACGGTGGCGCCCCGGCCATAATCTGCCGGGCGCGACGTGCCGCCAGCACCACGTACGCAAACTGGCTCTGCGGAGCTTTGGTTTGCACGGTCATCAGTGTCTTACCCTCCAAACGATGCTAGCAATTGGTTTACGCGACCGCGGCGCCGTTCGCTCGTGCAGCGCAGCGCCACTACTATGGCCTGCGCTTCACGACCGGCACGTTCCACGTCGTCGTTCACCACAACAAAACTATAAAACTTTTCGCTGGCCACAATTTCGTCGCGCGCCTTGGCCAGCCGCCGCGCTATTTCTTCGTCGCTGTCCTGGCCGCGGCTGCGCAACCGCCGCTCCAGTTCTTCGCGCGAAGGCGGCAGGATGAAAATCGCCACCGACTCCGGCAATTTTTCCTTCACCTGCGCCGCGCCCTGCACGTCAATCTCAAGGACCAGGTCAAGCCGACGCGCCCGGGATTCGTCCAACCATTTCTTCGGCGTGCCGTACGAGTGCTTGCCGAAGACACGCGCATACTCCAGAAACTCGCCCCGGGATACCATGGAGGCAAACTCCGCCTCGGTGACGAAATCATAACACTTTCCACTGGCTTCAGTCGTCCGGCGAGACCTAGTGGTATATGACACGGACGACATCGTCCCAGGCAGCTCCAGAATCTTCTGAACCAAGGTCGATTTCCCGGAACCCGAGGGCCCCGACACGATCAACACCAGCGGCGAAACCCCGTTTGGTTCGCTCATTCGATGTTCTGCACCTGTTCGCGCAACTTTTCGATTTCGGCTTTGATTTCCAGAGACAGGCCGGTAATCGCCAACGCTTCACTCTCCACGCCCGGTGTTTTCGAGAGCATGGTATTGGCTTCGCGGTGCATTTCCTGGAGCAGAAAATCGAGTTTTTTGCCGAGTTCGCCGGCATTGTCCACCAGCTTGGCGAACTGCTGCAGGTGGCTGCGCAGGCGATCCAGTTCCTCGCTGATGTCGCTGCGTTCGGCCAGTAGCGCGGCTTCTTGCGTTACTCGCGCCGGGTCCACAATCGAGCCGCCCAACAATTCCTTCAATCGCGTTTCCAAACGCCGCACGAATGCGGGGCGTAGTGTCTCGACTAGTCCTCGCACCTCATCGGCCAGCGAACCAATGCGAGCCAGCCGCGCGCGCAACTCCTCCACCAGGTGCCGCCCTTCGGTAAGCCTCATCTCGTCAAGCCTGCCCAGCGCTTCACGCAGCAGACGGTCCAACACCTTGCCAAATTCTTCCTGCTCTTCCTCCGAATCCGGAAGCGCCGGCGCAAGACCAGCGATCACGCCCGGCAGCCGCAGCAGCGACACCAGGTCCAGCTCGGATTTCGCGCCGGTCTGCTGGCGGAGTTCATCCGCGGCACGCAGGTAAGCCTGCAGCAATTCTCTGTTGACGTGAACCGGCGCAGCCTTGCCGGGCTCCACGTTCACGTGTACATCCACGTGGCCGCGATGTATGCGGTCGCGTACTGTTTGCCGCAATCGCAGCTCGTAAGGCTCCAGCGATTCCGGTATGCGCAACTTCACATCCAGAAAACGGTGATTCACGCTCTTCACGCTCAGGCGAATCGACCAGCCGCCATGCTCCGTGCGCACGGTGGCATACCCGGTCATGGAGCGGCATTCCGCTGTTCCCTTCGTCGCGCTTCTTTCTTCCGTGCTTGTCTTTGGACTCATATCTTTTTGCTCGCATTCGGTGCGTCGTTGTTTTGCTTCTCTGCCGGAGCGAGCAGCTCTTCATCCGTAAATTGCAAATCGTGCAAGCGGGCATACATCCCGCCTAATGCCAGAAGATCGGCGTGCGTGCCGCACTCGCGTATTGTGCCCTCTTCCAACACCAGAATTTTATCGGCTTTGCGAATTGTACCCAAGCGATGCGCAATCACAAAGGTCGTGCGACCCACCATCAGGTTACTCAGGGCGCGTTGCACAAACAGTTCGGACTCGGAATCCAGCTCCGAGGTCGCTTCATCCAGAATCAAGATGGGCGAATCCTTCAGGATTGCGCGCGCTATGGCGATGCGCTGGCGCTGACCGCCGCTCAGCCGCGTGCCACGTTCCCCGATCAGCGTATCGTAACCCTGCGGCAGCTCCATGATGAAATCGTGAGCCAGCGCCGCCTGCGCCGCTTGAATCACGCGCTCCTGCGGAACATTGCTCATGCCGTAGCAAATATTGTTCCGCACCGTATCGTGAAACAGAATGTTTTCCTGCGTGACCATGGCGATCTGTCCGCGCAACGACCGCAGCGTAACGTCGCGAATGTCCGCGCCGTCCACTCGAATCGTGCCCGAACTGGCCGCGTAAAATCGCGGTATCAGGTTGACCAGCGTCGTCTTCCCCGCACCGCTTGATCCCACGAACGCCACCAGTTCGCCCTTGCGTGCGTGAAAACTCACGTCGCGCAGCACCGGCGCGGTGTCGTACGAGAAGCCCACATTTTGAAATTCGATTTCGCCAGAGAATGCCGGCAAGGGCGTCGCGCCCGGCGCGTCCTGTTCCTCTTGCTTCAAATCCAGGTACGCGAAAACATGCGTCGTGGCGCCTTGCGCCTGTTGAAACTGCTGGTACACCGCGCCCATGCGCTTGATCGGCTCGTAGGACTTGAACAGGCAATACACAAAGCTGAAAAACAATCCCACGGTCATTTGCTGCAAACGAATTTTGTCTCGCGCATGCAGCAGCAGCAATGAAATCACCACCGGCAAAAGCAAGTCCATCAGTGGCGAAGTCACAACCTGCGCGCGCACCCAGCGCATGGTTTCGCGAAGCAGGCGCTTGGCCGCGGCCTGGAATTTCCTGACCTCGAAATCCTCCATGCCAAATGCTTTCACGATACGATTCCCGGCCACCGTTTCCTGCAGAATCTGGTTCAGTTCCCCCAGCTTGCTTTGACTGCTTTCCACGGAGCGCCGAATCTTGCGTCCCAATTTTCCAACCGGCCAAACCACCAGGGGCAGAAACAGCGCGCAACCCAGCGTCATTTTCCAGTCGATGTAGAACAGCACAGCGATAAACGCGACGAACGAAAAACTCTGCCGGAACACGTCCGCCAGATATTCGGAAAGAGCCGGGCGCGCCCGCTCCACGTCATTAATCACTCCCGACATGACTCGTCCGGTTGGTTCGCTCTGGAAAAACCCGATGGGCTGGCGAATGATTTTTTCGTAGACCTTGTTGCGCAAATCCGTGAGGGCGCGATGCCCGACGAATTGAATCAGCGTGTTGCCGCCAAACTCACCCACCGACTTCACAAAAAACACCACCAGCAGCGAAATGGAAACAATCGGCCAGACGTTGTGGATGCTGTGCGGGAAAAAGCGATTCAGGTAAATTGCGGGGCCGCCGTGGGGCACGGTGAACAAAAGCACGTTGGAATCGGGAGCCGCTGGGTTCAACACGCGATCGATGATCGGCTTGATCATCAGCCCGATAATCGCTTCGGCCAGCCCCACCACCATCAGCAGCGCAATCCCCACGCTCATGGACACGCGGTAAGGCTTCACGTATCCCAACAGCCGCTTCAATTGTGGCGAAAACATGGAACCCACTACTCAGCCCCCGGGTATGCCTGCGGTATCCCCTCTTGGTACGCTATTCGGCTGCGCGGTCGTGTGTCAAGTTGGCTGGGCGGGTTGAACCTAACTCATGGCTTCTCTCACTTAGGTCTTGCTTCGGCCAGGATGGCCGCGATCTTATCCCCCGCAACGCCAAACGACGAGCCTGCGGAGTTTTCGATGCCGGTCTTAGTGATCATGCCAACGACCTGCTTTCCATCCGGTAAAAAGATGGGGCTACCGCTGGACCCAGGCCATGCGGGTTTATCGATATAGATATCAGTAACGGCAAACTTCTTCACGTTGCCAGTTCTGACGACCGGGTTCGTTGCCTGGAGCGAAAATCCAATGAAGAAAACGCTCGTCCCCGTCGGAGGATGCTCTACGGAGACGATAGCAACACCGTGCGAAACGGGTTCGGCCGTGAGATCACGCATTGTCTTGCAGACGGCGACGTCAAACTCGATGCTCCTATCGCAGGTCGCAAAATCCACCGGGAACCATTTGACGTCCTTTGGCGGGCTCTCCCATTCGCTCTTTGGCAAAGCAGACCACTGCCCGTTTTCACGTGCTTTAGCTTCACCGGTTGAGAAAGCAATGCCGGCTTGGCAGGCCGCCTTCTGCGTGCTGTCCGAGAAGCTGTGAATTACGTGGAGAGCGGTGACAAATGTCCCCTTCATGTCCACCAGGAATCCGGTGCCTACCGTGCGATATCTAACGATGTGTTTATCGTTCCGGGCACGAACGACACACACGATTGGGACAACGACTTTTCTCGCCTCTTCCACGGCGTGTGGATCGGCGACTGATTGGCCAAAGGAGACACAAGGTGCAAGTGCCTCAGCGAATAGCAGGAAGAACCTCGCAAAAGGAACTCTGGATGGGGAGGTATTGGTAACGAGCGGGAGTTGCCAGGGCATTAGGACTTTCATGTGGACTGCGCCGATCTCAGACGGCAGTCTCAGACAGGAACATCGAGAAGAAAAGGTCGTATCCGCAAGGAACAGCCGGCCTCCTCAATTTGTCTTTAGTGCGCGCCGCCCTGCGCAGCTTGTGAATAATAGCTTTGCCGGGTTCGCGCGGTCACACCGGCTTTTGCGACTCGGACTTCGATGCGGTGATATTCATCCTTCTTCTCGCCCAGAGGAGGGGCGAAGGAGAGTTCATAATAGGCTTGAGTGTCGGCGAGACAGCGGCCCAGCAAGCCAGCAAGGTCGTTGCTGATAGTCAGAGCCAAGCCGCCACTCTGAACGGCGAGCACCTGTAGTGCAATGTCGCCCCACTCAGCGTGGCTCGGCTTGCTAACGCCGTTTACAAAGGCTTGCCAGTGGAACGAACGGTTGGCAAAGTCTTCGGTGCCGAGAGGATCGATGCTATACAACGTGATGCCTGCCTGACGAAGCAGAGTCGATAACGTTACAATATCCGTAAAAGCTTGTTGCCGTTCGGTCGAATTCAACTGTGAGCTAGGACCGGCAAGCAGCGGCCAGCCGGGAGATATCCAAAGAACAATTTTGCGTCCCGGACGCGTGACTTCCCGCACTGCAATCTGATGGAGGGCTACAATGGACAACTGGAAGCGCTCCGTCGCACCGTAGATGCCTCCGGTGCGCGGTATTGAATGCTGACCAATGGTGTACTGATCCAGAACAGCGCTGAGTGACTTGCCGTCAGTCGTAAACTCATCCTGAATCTTGACGCCGGAATCGGTGAAGATTGCAAGGGCAACGGGATGAGCGAGATTGCCGCCATCAAGACGCAGGAACTTGTTGACCTCGGAACGCTCGTAAGCAATGTGTGCGCCACCGGTATTGACGTCGTCAATCACCAGGATGACTTCGATTGGCGCCTCCCGACCGCGCAAGGCTCGAAAAGACGTGATGGTCTGTGGCACCTTGTTATCCAGAATCGTGAAGTCTCGCTGTTCGAGCCCGCTTATGGGCGCACCGGATTGGGGCGTCACAACCACGTCGAGATTGATGATCCCAGTGTCTAGCTGTATTGTCGTGGCGATTTGTTGGCCATTTAAAGCACGGGGAACCAAGAAGATAGGAGCAGCTACAAGGAATGCTGAAATGGCCCACTGGCAATTGGAAAACGAACAATTCCGTGACGTAACGCTCCATCGACCGCGAAACGCGAGCGAATCTCGCGGCGATTCTACTTGTTGATGTCGCGATGCACTACGCGCGTGGCATAGCCGCGCTTCTCTAGCGACTGCTTCATCGATTCCGCCATCATTACCGAACGATGCTTCCCGCCCGTGCACCCAAACGCGATCGTCAGATAGCTCTTCCCTTCCTCGATGTAGTGCGGAATCAGGTAGGTCAGCAACCCTTGCATGCGACGCAGAAATTCCCCCGTCTGCGGAAACGACCGGATGTATCGCCGCACCTGCGGATCCTTTCCGGTAAACGGCCGCAGTTTCTGCACAAAATGGGGATTCGGCAGAAAGCGCACGTCGAACATCAAGTCTGCGTCGGTGGGCACGCCAAATTTGAATCCGAAGCTCACCAGCGAAACCAGCATGGGCCGCTTGCTTTCGCTGCGGAAGCGCTCGTTCACAAACTGCCGCAATTCGTGCACATTGAACTGCGACGAGTCGATCACCACGTCGGCCAGCTTGCGAATCGGGTCCATCAGCACGCGTTCATGATGCAGGCTCTCGCGCACCGAAAAATCCTTGCCCAGCGGATGCGGCCGCCGCGTCTCGCTATACCTCCGCAGCAGCGCATCTTCGTTCGCTTCGATAAATACCAGCGTGATGGGATGTTCGCGGCGCATATGCCGCAACAATCCCGGCAGCTTTTCCAGTTGCAAGCCTTCCCGAGCATCCACCAGCAGCGCCGCGCGCGCAAAGTCACCTTCACCGGCCGCGTGCAGCTCTGCAAAAATCGGAATCAGCTCCACGGGTAGATTGTCCACGCAGTAAAAGCCCATGTCCTCGAAAGCCTTCAGCACCGTGCTCTTTCCCGAGCCGGAAAGCCCCGTCAGGATGACGAGTTGTCTCCCTTGTTTCCTGGATTTTGTTCGTGTGCGGAGGGCGCGCTTCACAGTAGGTGGGGACTCAGCTCTTCACGCGCCGTTGATGCGTGCTGGGAATGCGCATGTCTTCGCGGTACTTCGCCACGGTGCGCCGGGTCACATGAATGCCGCCATCGTCGAGCTTCTTGGCGATCTGCTCGTCGGTCAGCGGCCGCGAGGAATCTTCTTCATCGATCATTTTCTTGACCAGGCGCTTCAAAGTCAGCAGCGACATTCCGCCGCCCTCAGGTCCATTCACCGCTTCGCTGAAGAACGAACGAAGCTCGATGACGCCCTGCGGCGTGTGCGCGTACTTACTGGCCACGGCGCGACTCACCGTCGAAGGATGCACGCCTACTTCCTCCGCAACTTCCTTGATCATCATGGGCTTCAGCGTGTCCGGCCCCTTGTCCAGGAACTCGCCTTGCCTGGCAATAATCGATTGGCAGACCCGCAAAATGGTGTGCTTGCGCTGCTCGATGTTTTTCATCAACTGAATGGCGGCGGTGAAGCGTTCCTTCACATAATTGCGGACTTCTTTGTCGGCCGCATCGCGCACCAGCAACCGGCGGTACGTTGGGCTCAGGCGCAGCTGCGGCATGTCGTCTTCATTCAGGAAAACCTGCCACTGGTCGTCGACCTTGCGGAAGTACACGTCGGGCTCCACCAGCCGTGGTTCCGTCTTGTTGTAGCGCAGCCCCGGACGCGGGTCCAGCTTCTTGATCGTGTCGATGGCGTGCTTCACGATGTCCGTGGGACGATTCAGAGCTCGCGCAATTTCCTTCAGCTGATTCGACTGCACCTGCTTCAAATGCTCGGAAACAATCTGGCACGCCAGCGTGTTCTGCGGATCAAACGCTTTCAGTTGCAGCAGCAGGCATTCCCGCAGATCCCGCGCTCCCACTCCAATCGGATCGAAGTCTTGCACCACCGCAATCGCGTCTTCCAGATCGTCCTGCGTGTACTTGCCGTCTTGCGCCAGTTCTTCCACCGACGCCGTCAGGTAGCCGTTTTCATCAAGATTCCCAATAATGTTTTCGACGATCTCACGCACCGACTCCGAACAAATCGTCACGCTCAATTGCCAGTTCAGATGATCGGTAAGCCCGGCTGGCGAAGAAAGAAACTTCTCAAACGAGGGACGTTCGCTGATTTCGCGTTCCTGAGACTTGCCGCCATCGCCGCCTGTGTCCAGGTACTGATTGAAGAACGCTCCGACGTCGAACTCATCGAACGGGTTGGGCTCCGGCTTCTCGGGAACTTTTTCGGTTTCGGCTTTCAGGAACGTCTCGTCGCTGTAGTTATCGCTGACGGTCGGCTCTTCGGAGAGTTCTTCGAGGACGGGATTCGCGATCATCTCCTGGTTGATCATTTCGCGGAGCTCCAGGCGGTTCAGCGCCAGTACGCTGACCATCTGCACAAGGCCGGGCGTCAGAATCTGCTTCTGCGTCACCTTGAGATTTAATTTGAGTCCCTGCCAGGCCATGGGCTCCCGTTCTGCTAACCACCAACCGTCTCGCTACCTAGGATAAACCTAATTCAAGCGGAAGGTATCGCCGAGATATACGCGGCGTACTTCCGGGTTGTCGCTCAAGTCCTTCGGCGTGCCCTTCGCCATAATTCTCCCATGATTCACAATATACGCGCGGTCCGTCACACTGAGTGTTTCCCGTACGTTGTGGTCTGTAATCAGCACGCCAATCCCCGACCGGCTCAATTCCCGGATCAGCTCCTGTAAGTCCCTCACGGTCAAGGGGTCAATCCCGGAAAACGGCTCGTCCAGCAGGATAAACGAGGGCTGCAAGGTCAGCGACCGCGCGATCTCCAACCTGCGTCGCTCGCCACCAGACAGCATGTAGGCCTTGCTTTGCCGCACCGTCTCCAGCCCCATTTGGGCCAGCAGTTCCTCCAGCCGATCTCGCTGTTGCTCAGGCGTAAGTGGCAGGGTTTCCAATACCGCCAGCAGGTTCTGTTCGCTGGTAAGCTGCCGGAACACCGAGGGCTCCTGAGGCAGGTAGCTGATACCGCTGCGCGCCCTCAGGTACATGGGCAGGTCGGTAATCTCTTCGCCGTTCAGCAGAACCTGGCCGGAGTCGGGCCTGGCCAGGCCGACAATCATGTAAAAAGTAGTGGTCTTGCCGGCGCCATTCGGCCCCAACAGCCCCACAACTTCGCCCTGCCCTATTTCTACTTGTACGTTATCGACAACCTTGCGTCCCCGGTAGGACTTGCTCAGTTCGACGCCCTGGAGTGTTGGCATTCCAAATCACGCGGATCGGTAGCGAATCCACTTACTATTGAACTCGGTGTTTGGTCAGCGTGCGCATGCCCTCTGCCGAGTCGACGACGATCGTATCATCCGCAATATGGAAGGTCAATTGACGCCCCGTCGTGGTCCCTTCCTGAGCATCGTAAAGTGTCGGATTTCCGCCGCTTAGCACAAATTTCTCGTCCTCCGCCGTGTACACGCCATTCTCCGCTGTGGCTCGCCTGTCGCTTTCCTCTACCATTACACCGCCCGTCCCGACGGCTCGGCTGATCTGCGCAGCACCCGGAACTCCCTGCTTTCCGGTGGGCGCGCGCGTGAAGAACAGCTCCAGCACCGGTGCGCGCATGCGTTGGTCAACGGATTGCACGACAACGTTGTCTTCCAGTTTCGCGCGATTCTCCAAGTCCCAATAGGTGAGCGTGCCCGCGGAAATATGCCAAAGACTTGGCTGCTTTTTTGGCTGGGATTGATCGTTGGAAGCCTGCGGAAAGACAGCACGTACATTGCCAACCGCGTTCACCACCCGCGTGTCGCGCAGCAATTCGATCGATTCCGCCTCCAGCACCGACGCTCCCTGCCACATGCGGGCGTGCCCGGTGTAGAGAGCGCGTCCCGTCTTTGAGTTTGCTTGCATGTGCTCCGAGGAAAGATTCGTGGGCATGGGCGCCAGTTGCACGGTGGTTGCCTTTGCAGAAAGATCGGTGGAGCGAACGTTCCCTTCCGCGAAAATTTCTCCGGTGGCTTGATTGAACGTGATTTTCGTCGCGCGCGTCTCGCTGTTGGAATCGCGCGCCAGTGCCTGGCCGGTCAGCACGGCGGTCTGGTTCGCCTTCGTGAACACCGCCTGCTGCGCTTCGCCGGTGCGATCGCCCTCTTTCAAGTGCACATTGCCCTGCATCGTGATCTTGGACCATTCGCCCGTGGGCTCCATCTGAATCAGCCCATTTTTGGAATCGGCCGTCTGCAACGGCTTGCCCTTCAGTTCGCGTTCAGTCTGCACTGCTCCGGTGGCAACCAGTTGCTGCGCTTTCCCGCTTGCGCCGAAGTCCAGCGCCAGCTTGTCGGCGGTCAGTTTGGACCGGCTTGCAGCGGCATCGTTCCATTCGATAGTGCCCCGCGCCAGAGTCTCGCTATGTTGCACGCGATTCTGCTGCCCTAATTGCCCGCCAGTGAAGTTCAGCTGCATGGCTTCGGTCTTCACGTTGCGCTGCAGTCCCGTTCTTGGATCGCGGCTCTGCAATCGCACGTTTCCGCGCGCTGTCAGCACCTTCGCCTGATTCACCCGCGGCCACATTTCCAGTTCGCCGTGATCGGCTTGCAGCCCGCCATTCGGAGCAACACCGTCCACATTTCCCTCAGCCAGAATCGTCGTTACCCAACCTGCGGGAGACAATTCCGCCGTCAATTTGTCCGCACGCAGTTTTGAGTTGCCACTTCCAGAACCGCGCGACACCACTTCCGGTGTTTGTCCCAGCGTGCCCGGCCTGGCGATCAGCGACTGTGCGCGAAAAGCGGAATCCAGCGAAACGAACAGTTCACCCGCGGTGAGTTGCTGAGCCGTTGTGGTCGCCGTGACTGGGCCGAATAGAAGGATGGAATGCGAAGTCTTGCCAAATTCCATGCTGCTTCCATGGATATCAACCTCAGACGCCGCTGCATTTGGCTTCGCGGTTCCTTTGGCCATAGAGGACGCGTCCATCACCAGATGCACATCGCGTATCAGCCGCAACTGCCCTTCTTCCGAGGAATACACCGCGCCTACGCCCTCGCCACTGCCATTGGGGAATGAGAACTTCACCGGCTGAACGGTTTGCGCGCGGCCGGTGGCCTTTTCAAACGTCACTCCCCGAGTTTCGACGCGGATGATGTTGGGGACAGCGGAAGGTTGCTTGCGGACACGCTCGACGTCGACGGCGCTCTGCAATTCCATCTGCACTTCGCCATTGCATTGCACGCCGCCATCGGCTTTCGCGTATTGGCAACTCTGCGTGTGGATCACGTCGTGGCGGTCGCCGGTCTTGCCGAACACGGTGATGTTGACATCTTCCAGAAGGCTGGCGTCTTGTCCCTTGAAGTCCGTGGACTTTGAGGCTTGCACCGTGAAGATGGTGCGCGTGCCGTCGCCCTTGGAAAAGGTGATTCCGCTGGATTGCCGCTCAACGTCGCGCGGCGGCGCGGGAGGAGCATTCTTCTTCTCGACATGCGCGGTGTATTGGCGCTTCAGGTAAACACCGCCAGTGGACGCGGCCAGCACCACAGCCACCAGCGCGGACCAGCGAGCGTAACGCGCGGCTTCGCTCCTCTTCATGATGATTTCAGTTAATCAGAATTTTGAAGGGCTGTATAGCGTGCCTGAACGTTGGCGAGTCTACTGAGCAGCGGCTTCGCCGGTGGCTTCTTCGGCGTCGGAATTTTCCGGAAGGATGCCGAGATTGGCGGCGGCAACGCTATCGCGATTGGTATTTTTCACCAGGTACATGGCTTCATCGGCAAGGTGCAGCAAGCCTTCTTTGGTTTTGGAATCCGCGGGATAGGAAGCCACGCCGACGCTGGGCGTAATTTTGATATTCAAATCCTCTTTCGAGAGCCAGACGGTTTCGCGAATGAGCTTGTGCAAACGCTTGGCAACGTAGATGGCGTTTTCTTTGGAGGTCTGCGGCAGAAGAATCACAAACTCGTCGCCGCCATAACGAAAGGCGAAATCAATCAGGCGGCAATTGGTTTTCAGCGCGTCGCCCATTTCAGAGAGCAAGCGCGAGCCGACCAGGTGGCCGTGGGTATCGTTAACCATCTTGAAGTGGTCGAGGTCGATGAACACGATGGAAAATTCGTAGTTGTAGCGTTGCGAGCGGTAGATTTCGGTATCCAGGATAAACCCCATGTGGCGGGCATTGTAGAGCGAGGTGCAGTCGTCCTTGATGGTCAGTTCATGAATGCGTTTGACGTGGCGGGCGTTTTCCAGCGCGATGGCGGCAAAATCCGAAAGCGCTTCCAGCAACTTCAAATCGCGCGGATCGAAACCTTCCGGGCCAACGCAATTGATCAGCTCAATGACGCCGAGGCAAGTATCGCGGAATTTAACGGGCACGGCGACGATGGAGCGAGTCTCCATCTTGGTTTTTTCGTCCACCTTGCCGAAGAAGCGCGTGTCTTTGGAGGTATCCGGAACGATGACAACTTCGCCGTGCTGCGCCACCCAGCCGCCAATTCCCTGGCCAAGCTTGATGCGCACATCCTTGAGGGCCTGCGAAGCTTTGCCGACCGCCAGCTCGAAATAGAGTTCCTGCTTGGATTCGTCGAGCAGCAACAACGACCAGTTTTCCGGGCGCAGAAATTCGTCGATCTTCTCCATGATGGTACGGAGAACCTGATCGAGCTGCAGGGAGGAGGTCAGCGCCTTCCCCAATTCCTGGAAGACCGCCACTTCGCCCGCTTCCCGCTGTTCGGACGGCGCGCCCGGATTGCGGCGCCGCTCGACACTCGGAAACTGTTTGATCTCCTCAGCGCTCACTGGATGCCATCCCCCGAAGACAAAGACCGCGCCAGCAGCCGCTGAGCGGAGCCGCGCGTCGACACCTGTTCCAGAACGAACTCGTCTGGGCCAGTATAGGCACCCCGTAAAATGCGGCGCAACATCGTCGTGGGACAGGCGTTTCCATCTTGCCATGATGGAAAAATGGCGTGTGCGTCGTGAATCGTGACTCGTGATGACAGAGCGCTCGGTGGCCGGCGACCGGCGACCAATGAAGCGGGAATCGTCGGCGCGCCGACAATGCACGCGGTGGTGAGAGATACCGCGGGCCCATCGCGGACTGTACCATTACCCAAGTTTCCGGTTTCGGCGTTACCAGGACTTATTCCAGTTGCCGACGGATTGGCACAGCCACTCTTAGAATCTCAGATATACTTTTCAGACCATCGTGGGCGTGCATCGCGTCACTCCAGAATGCTGCATTTTGTTTGAGTTTAATTTAAATAGGGGGAATGGTCTGGTGCTTAACGGTTGGACCAACTTCTTCGCTTTGACCGGGTCGGCTGGCGCGACGCTGGTCGGGTTGCTGTTTGTTGTTGTCACGCTCAACACCGGCTTGTCGACATCCCGAACATTGGCCATCGCACGCGCATCCATTACGCCAGCGTTGTATAGCTTCAGCGGCGTCATGCTTCAGAGCTTGGTCGTGCTAGTGCCTTGGCGGTCCAATTGGCCAAGTGGTGTTATTTTCGTCCTGATGGGGATTGGTGGCGTTATATATCGAATCACTGCAATCCGTGTGCGGAGTGCGCTCCATCTCAGGGCCATTCAGGGGCCGGTCGACTGGATCTTCCACAATGCGGTTCCGCTCGTCGCCAGCGTCATCCTGCTCGCCGGGGGCGCCGGATTGATCGCAGGAGCGGCTTTCGCCCCTTTTGCCATCGCGGGCACAACCACGCTCTTGCTGGTCTCCGGAATCTACCGAACATGGGGCGAGACCTTGGCGTTAATCGGGACTCGCGACAATTCGCAGCCGAGTGCGTGCCGTCGCCATAACGAAACTAGGGAGCCGAGAATAACGTCAGTTAGGGCTGTCGTAGCGTCTAACTTCTGCTATATTCTTTGGTACTAAATTCTCGCCTCACTCGTGTTCTTGTTTTACGAGTAGCGGAAAATTCAAATTACAAGTTATGGCACCGGCGTTGCAGTCCGCCCCCTCCATGCCATGGCGGAGACTTAAATGAAAATTAAGCGACAAGGTGCGCTCGCCGCACTTCTTTTGGGCGGTGTTTGCTCGTTGGCTATTGGTAGCGCTTGGGCTCAGAGTGTGCCCAAATCGAAATACTCGACAGACATCCCTCCGGGTATTGCGGTTCCGGATAAAATTGAATCATCCATTGGCACACTGAAATTGTCCGATGGATACCCCGACGCAGAGACTGCCAGAAAAATCTATGACAACCTTGACCAGTCTCGCGCATTACAAGCGTATCTCTTGGCTATTCCCATCGTGAACCAGGCCGGAATGCGCGACTCGATTCGCAAATTCGGCCCCGATAATCAAACGGACGTCATATGGGAACATCTGGTCGATTCTCGGACCGTGGAGCTTACGGCGAACGATAACACGGTCTATAGCTTCATCTGGCTCGATACCAAAAAAGGACCGCTTGTAGTGGAAATTCCACCGAAGGTCCTTGGCGGGGTGAACGACTTTTACTATCGTTGGGTCGCCGATATCGGTATCACTGGCGCGGACAAAGGAAGAGGCGGCAAGTATCTCGTACTGCCGCCAGGTCATGCCGGCAACGTGCCCGAGGGCTACGTTGTCATGCGCCCCGCTACATATGGAAACTGGCTGTTCTTCCGAAGCTTCCTGGTAGACGGCTCGCCAGACCCCGGCGTGGAACTCGTCAAGAAAAACTTAAAAATCTATCAGCTTGCTGAAGCAGCGAATCCACCCGCGATGAAGTTCGCCAATGGTTCCGGCATTCCTTCAAGCTTCGTTTCCCCAGGTGATTACTCCTTCTGGGAAATGCTCAATAACGTCATTCAGGAAGAACCAAGTGCTCCCAACGATCCAACCATGATGGGTTTGTTTGCGTCAGTGGGCATCGAAAAGGGAAAGCCGTTCAATCCCGATGACCGGATGAAGAAGATTCTAACGGATGCCGCGAATATCGGTGCGGTGACGGCAAGGACAATCGCCTTCAAGATTCGTGAACCGGAAGCTTCCTTTTTCTCAGACGCACATTGGAGACTGCCCTTCTTCGGCGGTTACCAGTTCCTCCAGGCACCCGGAGTGACCAACCTCGACGGCTACATCCAATACTACTATTTCGCAACCGGCGTCACCCCCGCCATGGAAATGAAGATGGTCGGGGAGGGCTCACAATATCCGTGGACCGTTCAGGATTCAAAGGGTAACCCGTTTGATGGAGGCAAAACCTACAAACTGCATCTGCCGCCACATATCCCCGTGAAGGACTTCTGGTCTGTCATCGTGTACGACAACCAGACGCGTTCGATGCTGCAGACAGACCAGCAGTACCCGAGCGTGAGCAGCCAGACCAAGGGACTCAAAACGAATGCGGACGGCTCGGTAGACATTTACTTTGGGCCGAAGGCTCCTGCGGGTGAGGAGAACAACTGGGTCCAGACGTTGCCGAAAAAAGGCTGGTTCATGATCCTTCGACTCTATGGACCGCTGGAGCCGTGGTTCGATAAGAGCTGGCGGCCAAACGACATCGAGCTATTGAAGTAAGACTGCATCCGCTCGTACCAAACACAAAGGGGCCACGCATTTTATTGCTCGGCCTCTTTGTGTTTTTCTTACAAATCAACCAGGTCCCGGTTTGTTCATCCCGGTTGGGATCGATTCCCACAAATCCAGCCTCATTCTTTCCCTAAGGGGATCGAGGTCGCTCCCCGTTCTCCTAGGATGGGACTTCTGGGTCAGCCAGTTCAACTGGTCGTAAGTGTGGGTAGTCTGCACCGTAGCGCCCAGAGTAGTGTGTTAAGCGACCAGGGCAACACCCCCTTTGCCTCATAGAGCGCGGGTTTAGAGTCAACTTCACCTCGCTCGCGCGTTCGGACTTTATCCTCGTGAAATCCACGAACCTTCCATTTTTTCTCTTGACACTATATTACTGATTGAGTATAACGCCGAGTTGTGAATCGCGGGAAGGGCCTTACGGTACGGTTTAAAGTCACTTCGGACTCACTCGCGCATTTGACTTGATGCCAATGCACGTCGATGAGTTCCCCTCTTAACCCGTGCAGAATGAACACTTCCGTAAGTATTCATTCTAAAGAAGTTACAAGCATTCTAAACCGTTTAGAATGAACACATACAAAAAAGGGGTATTTTTTCTTGGCTCGTCCGTCTTAGCAGCAAGACCCAGGTGCCAGAAGGCGGAACCTGCGGCACCCGTCCAGTACTTTGATTTGGGCTCGTTGGAGGGATAAAACTTCCCCCATCGCGCTGCTCTTTGTCTGTTCTGGCATCTTTACTTCCGCTTTGGGATTGGCGTTGCATACTGCATTGCGATCTTGTAGGCTTTCGGAACTGCGACCCGCCCCGACAGAATCCTTCGTCAAGAGGAATACATGAACAGGCCTAAACGAATACTGTTGAGAATGCTGGCTTGCCTGCTCTTCGCTGTTTGTGTAGCGGCGTCCGCCAGTGCGGATTCTCTGGATGGTCAATCCATTCGAAGCACCTATCTATTCCCTGACGCCAGTACTATCTTTGCCGGCCCACAAACCACGGTGGTTCCGGGCGGCATCGCGGACTTCGCGGGGTTGGCGGACGTCACCTTTTCTTCGAACAACATTCTGATCACGCTGGACCGCGACGCAAACATCAATGCCGTGTCGTTCGATGGGTTTAACTTCGCAGGCATGGTTGGCATTTTTTCCAGCGTCACTCTGGACGCCAGCAGCACATATGCCGGATTTGACGCGTCGAGAATTTCGTTCAGTTCGAGCGAGATTTTCGTGAATGTAGCCGACCTGCCCGGACTGACGGGCCAAACCATTTTGCTAGATATCAACGCATCAGGTCCTACTCCGGCAACGCCGGAACCATCGAGCTTGCTGATGCTCGGCGTTGGGCTGCTGGGGCTGGCGGGACTGGCGTTGAAGAAATCGGCGTAATCAATTTCACTTCAGGGCAAGACCAGGGCGGCCAAGTTGCCGCCCTTTTTCTTTGATTGCGGGCGGTCTGTGACCACTTGGATTGTGCCCATCATGCCGCCATCTTCGTGTTCCAAGAGGTGGCAAGAATCCTCAGGTTTTCAAAAATAGGGAAAGGGCCGGAGGCGCGGTGTGCGCTTCGCGGCCCTTTGGTAAGAAATGCAACGATCTACTTGGAAGTGAACTGTTCCAGCAGATGCACGTAGGCGAGCAGGAGATCGGCTTCGGCGATCAGAGGTCGCGCCTGGAATTCACTGATGCGCTTACCGTTGAACTCGGCATCCTCCAGAAGGTTGAGCATGCGCGAGGCGAGAGCATCGCGCGCGACGGTGATGTTGGAAATCTGCTGTTCCAGCCGGTTGTAGGTGGCATCGTGAGGATCGTTGCCGTTGAGCGCGGCGGTGGAAATTTTCAGGCTGTCTTTGCCAAGCTGGCCGAGCGGGGCGTTGATCTGCTTGAACGCCGCGGCCAGCTGAACGAATGCGGCGCCATTGTCGCTGATGGAATCGGGCAAAGCCCAAGGCTCGAGATCCTCGGCAAGGACGCGCCCTTCGTGCTGATAATCGTCCTTGAGACCGAGCAGCGAAAGCACGGTTGGACGGTAGTCGGTTTCGTCGGCGAAGGTGGAGTTATCGATTTTGCCCACCTTGACACCCGGTCCGACCAAGCCAATCCACGTGGTGGTGATTTCGGGTTGGATTCCGCCGTGGTTATAGGCGAACGCGGGGCTTTCGACAATCGCCGGCGATCCAGTGGTCTGGAAGAAGTAATCTGGGTTGCCGAACATGACGAAGGAGGGAGTGCGTTGTGGGTCGGCGGTGATCATGTGCAGCAGCTTCATTTCGACGGGATCTGCCATGGCCACGGTGAGATGGTCGGTGTTGCCGGTAATCGGGCTGACGGCGGTCAACTGGCCGGTGGCTCGCTCGTATTCTCTGGTGATGGGCGCGTTCGGGGCGGGATTGCCCTTGATGTAGAACGTGGGCGCCATATCGAAGTGCAGATCGAATGGAGTGGCGGCCAGGTTGGGATCGATGGCGTTGAGCAGCGCGGTGGTGTTGACATCGACTTCACCCAGTTTTTCGTAGGTGCAGGGAATGTTGACGCCGTCGCAATCCGCCGGAGTGGGCGGGCCGCCCGCGAAATGGTCTTGTTCTTCGGTGGTGATGACGAAGAGGGTGTTGGACTGATCGATTCCGTCGTTCTTGAGGCGCGTGAAGAATTTGTCGAAGGCTTCATCGTAGGCCGCCGCGAGTGCGTTGTGACAAACATCGCCAGGGCCGAGGCCGCCGGTTTCCGTGTCGGTGAGGCAAGCCGCAGGGGCGTGGAGGTTGACCTTCTTGGGATTGTCGTGAATGTCGGAAATGTAGGCGAAGGTAACCGGAATGCCGTGTTCCTGCATAGTTGCGATGTAAGCGAGGGTTTGTGCGGCGTTAATGCCGGAAAATCCGGGGAAGCCAACGTTGGCGGGCGTGCTGGCATCGGTGATGACGTTGCCGTCGAGGTCATTCAAGCTGGCACTGCCATTGTTGATCGCGGGAATGGCGTACTTGTGGCCGAAGAGTGCGTTGAAGCCGGCGTAACCTCCGGGTTCGTCGGGCAGGACGTCGGGGCCGCCGCCATTCGTGGTGGAGCACAGAGCGTTGCCCTGCGCGCAATGGATCGCGATGCCTTCGAAGTCGGCGACCGCGGCGGCGCGTAGGGCAGGAGTGGTGGCGTTCTTGGCCTCAATGTTCTGCGGCGACGTGGGATCCGGGAAAACGGTGAAGACGTCGTTGGTAATGTTCTCGAACTCCATGTTAGCGAGCGAAACCGCTCCAAAATTGCAGCCCGCGCGTGTGTAAGGTACCCACGGAGCCGGCGCGTTTTTTCCATTGGCGGCGAGCATGATGGTGAGTGGATCCGCCGGTGGAGTGGCGGTACTGACGGGATCGGTCCAGTAGGTGAAGGAACTGTCGAAGAGATCGGCGGCAGTGCTGGTGCCGGGAGCCGGGAAATAGCCAAAGCTGTTACCCACCGGCACGCCGTGGCGGTCGCCGTAGACTCCGGTGATGGAGGTAATGATGTCGTCGGAGGTATGCGAAATGAGTGGTGTGTGGCTGTTGGTCATGAATGTGCCGTTATTTTGGAGGAAGCTGAGGAGGTGCGGCATCAATTCAAGATCGGACGGAACGTTGGGGTTGTCGCGCTCGGAGTGCACGTTATCAAATTGAATGTAAATGACATGCTTGATGGCGCCGCGGGTGGACTGCAAGCGACAATCGTCACGTTCGTCCTGACTGCGGCCAGCCTTGGCGGCGCCGCTGGAGGGGCCGCTTGGTTTGCTATGGGTGTTCTTGGAAGCCGTGGAATTTTTCACGGTGTCCGTGGCCGAAGCCAGCGTTGGTGAAAGTGCAATCGCCAGCGAAAGGGCCAGCGCGATGGATTGCCGGATGGATCCGACAAAATTGGATCTGACTGCGGGAATGCCTGATGCCACAAATTTAGCTTTCCGTATTTTCATCTGTATCTCCTGTTAGTTCGTGCTCAGGGCAGTTCTCGACCTGGACTCAACGAGAGTGCGCGCTCTGCGCAGAGCGAACAGCCGAACGGTACTGTAGGACTGGTGCGCGGATTTGGGTGTTAAATCTTTGTAAAATCCCGGCAAATGGAACGAAATTACTCCGGAGAGGATTGGGGTGTGGAGAGTTGAAAGTTAAAAGTTGAAAGTTAAAGGAAGCGCGTGTGGTGGGCGGTATCGCAAGATTGGCTAGCATAAAAGCTGGCGCTACATTGAAGAGGAAAAGCCGAAGATATGCGCGCGCTGGGCGGAATAGTTGGGGCACAATGGTAGGCATGAAATGCCTGAGATTGGTTTTTCTAGTCGCGTCGATTTTGTTTTTCTGTTGCTGTGCGAGCTTCGCCGAGAGCTCCGCTGAGGCTGCCGCGGGACGATGGTCGGAGCAAGCCGCCAATGACTGGTACGCTCATCAGCCATGGCTGGTGGGCAGCGATTACATTCCCGCCAACGCCATCAACGAACTGGAAATGTGGCAGGCGGAATCTTTCGATCCCAAACGCATCGACCTGGAACTGGGTTGGGCACAGTCACTAGGCATGAACACGATGCGGGTGTTCCTGCACGATCTGCTGTGGCAACAAGACGCCAAGGGCTTCACGATGCGCATAGACACATTCCTGAGCATCGCCGATAAGCATCACATCAAGATTCTGTTCGTGCTGTTTGATTCCTGCTGGGATCCTTACCCACAACTCGGCCCGCAACGCGGCCCGCAGCCCGGCGTGCACAATTCCCGCTGGGTACAAAGCCCGGGCGCAAAGGCGCTGGACGATCCCTCGCAATATCCGCGGCTGGAAGCATATGCGAAAGGGATCGTAGGCGCGTTCGCTTCAGACAAACGAATTCTCGGGTGGGACGTGTGGAACGAGCCCGGCGGGACGAATGAAGGCAGCTACGAAAAGCAGGAACCGAACGACAAAGTGAACCGCGTGCTGGCGCTGCTGCCGCAGGCGTTCGCGTGGGTGCGGACCGCTCATCCTTCGCAACCTTTGACCAGCGGGTTGTGGGAAGGCGACTGGACGACGATGGACAAGCTGAGCGCGATGCAAAAGCTGCAGCTGGAACTGTCGGATGTTCTGTCGTTCCACAATTACGCGAAGCCCGACGATTTCGAGAAGCATGTGGTGTGGCTGCAGCAATTCCACCGGCCGATCCTGTGCACGGAATATATGGCGCGGGGATTCGGTAGCACGTTCCAGGGGATTTTGCCGATCGCGAAGAAATACAAGGTGGCGGCAATCAATTGGGGACTGGTAGCGGGAAAGACCCAGACCTGGTATCCGTGGGATTCGTGGCAGAAACCGTATGTCGGTCACGAGCCGGCGGTATGGCACCACGAGATTTTTCACACGGATGGCAAGCCGTACAGCGAAGAAGAGGTGGCGTTCATACGGGAAATGACGGGGCGATAGCGTAGTCTGTGCGGAACGACGACACTAATAGAAGCTACTGAGGGGAAGAAACTACCCTGCGGGCAAAAAAATGCGGGCGAGCCGCGCGATGCGCAGCCCGCCCGTAACGACTAGAGAGCCGTGACGTTCGACGCCTGAAGACCCTTGGGGCCTTTGGTGACTTCGAACTCAACTGCCTGGCCTTCGTTGAGCGACTTGTACCCATCCGCCATGATAGCGGAGAAATGCACAAATACGTCCTCACCGGACTGGCGTTGAATGAAGCCAAATCCCTTGCTGGCGTTGAACCACTTTACTGTTCCTTGTTCTTTCACGTTGTTTCCTATTCTGTATTTTAAAAAGCTATCTGGTGCTTCTCGACAGCCTCTAGTCGCAAATGAAAAAAGGCCGCAAGTTTGAAACTCGCAGCCCCTTAAATCGAATCCAAAGGTGATACAAGAGCAACAAACGCATCTACAGAGTAACACAATTTCCCCTATTAGCAACTACAAATATTTGGCGTTGCGTTGCAAGGGCGGCCATTCTTTGCAGGGACTTTTTCGCAGCACGGCTTGCTATTTTCCACCAATCCGTGGCCGACGGTGTTACTCTTGGAAGATACCCATGAGCAAGCCATCTATATTTGTACGCGACCGAACTTTTTCCTCGCCCGTTAATTGGGGCGTCACTTCAATCATGATTGCGCTGCATCTTTTGGCGCTGGCATCGGTGTTCTTTTTCACCTGGAAAGCATTAATCCTGGCAATCGTCATGTGGTGGGTTGGCGGCAGCCTGGGCATCGGCATGGGCTATCACCGACTGTTGACGCACCGCGGCTACAAAACACCGAAGTGGATGGAATACTTTCTGACGGCGTGCGGAACGTTGGCACTGGAAGGCGGTCCGATCGCGTGGGTGGCGACGCACCGCATCCATCACCAGAACACCGACAAGGAAGGCGATCCGCATTCGCCGATTGATGGCGGAATCTGGGCGCACATGGGCTGGATTCTTACCGGCCGCGCGATGCATCGCGATCGCAGCGAGTTGCTGCCTTACGTGCCGGATCTGCGCAAAGACAAATTTCATTTGTGGATCAGCAAGTGGCACGCGGTTCCCTCGATTGCGCTGGCCGTGGCGTTTTACTTTATAGGGGGATGGCCTTTTGTCTTCTGGGGATCGTTCCTGCGCTCGGTGCTAAGTTTGCACTTCACGTGGCTGGTGAATTCGGCGACGCACATGTGGGGGAGCCAGCGGTTCGAGACCGGAGACTTGTCGACGAACAGCTTCTGGGTAGCGTTTTTGACGTTCGGCGAAGGCTGGCACAACAATCATCACCACTCGCCGCAATCGGCGCGACACGGGCTGAAGTGGTACGAGATCGACGTGAACTGGTACGGGATATTCACGCTATCGAAGATCGGGCTGGCTTGGGATGTGAAGCGCATCAAGTTGGAAGCGCTGGAAGCCCTGGAACCCGTGCCTGTGGAAGTTGAGCAGAACGCCTGACGTTTTTTTATCGTTCCGTTCCCGGAGAAACAAATATTTCGCCGGCCAACGCGCGATCAATGGCCCACACCAGATCGGAATGCATCCTGGATTTAAAAACGTAGGCAGCTGCACCGCTGTCGAACGCCGCGGCCACAAGCTCTTCATCTTGCTGCACGCTTAAAAAAACCACTTTGGCGCCGTGTCCCTGGCGTTTTAATTCCTGGGCAGCGCGGATTCCATCCATCTTGGGCATCAGGATGTCCAGCAAAACGAGGTCAGGTTTGAGTCGAGCCGTGGCGTCAACCGCCGCCTGGCCATCGTTGACGGTGGCAACAACGTCGAAATGAGAGTCCAGAAGGGTGTTCACGCGTTCCCGCATACCCGCGTGATCGTCAGCCACGAGAATTCGTGCACGAAATTTCATAAAGAGCCTTGCTACAAAACTGTTAACACGAAAAGAATTCAGAATTAATTTGATGCGGGCGGTGCAGAAATGTAACTCGCAGGCGTTTCGCAGCGGGAAGCGTGTACTGGGATGAATTCAGGCGACGCAAATGCGCGAGAAGCAAGGTCTTATTACAAAATCGTTATGGCAATTTTTAGTTCATTCCAGTCGTTCATTTTCATTGGCAAGAAACTGTAAGTTTTGACAGTTCCCCTTTGGTTCATTCCGCTTCATGCTCTGTGCGCTGAGGATTGAGGCTTACCTACCGGAGTCTTCAGCACGCTTCTCGAAAGTTCACCGGCCCCTCGTGCTCACTTTCGAGCAGCCTTGCGCAGATGGCAGAATTGTCTCGTTTTTAACGGGGCGGAGTGCTTCCAGATATTCTTGGGCGGAGAATCTCTGGGCTGCGACGGGTTGCTCGAAAGTGAGCACTGGTGTTTTCGGGGATTTATTGTTGAGTCCTATTCCCCTTTCGTTCCTATATCAGTTACCATTCCCAAAGCATTTCTCGTGGGGTATTCTTGAGACAATCTGTTTTGAGGTATTAGGAACAGGATCGGGCGATTCCCGGGGGTGGGAGTCCATCGTTGACAAAAGCACGAATTCTAATCGCTGACGACCATACACTGGTTGCTGAAGCGTTCAAAAAACTTCTGGAACCTGAATTTCAGGTTGTGCGGACGGTATCGGATGGCCGCGCGTTGTTGCGAGCGGCAGACGAGTTGAAGCCTGATCTGGCGCTGGTGGACCTGAACATGCCGCTGCTGAACGGGCTGGATGCGGGCGCGCAGTTGAAGGAATCGATGCCGCGGATGAAGATCATCGTTCTGACGATGAACGAAGATACGGAAATTGCCGCGGAAGCGCTTGGCAAGTGGGCATCGGGCTACTTGCTGAAGAAATCGGCGGGCTCGGAATTATTGAAGGCGGTGCGCGAAGTGCTGCGCGGGGCCAAATATGTGACACCGGCGGTGCGTGCAGGTTTGGAAGAGAGTCCGCTGAGAGACCCGCGATCGGAAGTGGCGCGCGTGCTGACACCTCGGCAGCGCGAGGTTCTGCAACTGCTAGCTGAAGGACACACGATGAAGGAAGCGGCGGCGATTCTGAACGTGGCCACGCGAACGGTGGCGTTCCACAAATACCGCATCATGCAAGATTTCGGGTTGGAAACCAATTCAGATTTGCTGCGGTTTGCCATCAAGCAGAAGGTTGTTCAGCAGGCTTGAGTCGGTCGGAGCTTTTCAATCCGCGCTAGCGGATTGCGCCAGCAGAGACACTTCCACCCGGGTAACAATTTCGGTTCCTCCGCTGCGTGAGGAGTGAATCTCCAAAGTGCCGCCGACCATGCGCATGCGCTCGCGCATGCTGGCGAGGCCGAGGCCGGGCTCATAGTTGTTGACGTCGAATCCCTGGCCATTGTCCTTGACCTTGAGTTGAAGAAAACCGTGTTGCGCTTCCAATTCAACCTGGATCTTTGAGCTGCCACTATGCTTCGCGGCGTTCTTGAGGGCCTCTTGCGCCACACGATAGAGGCACAAGGATTTCTCAGCGGTCACGACCCACGGCGCGTTGCCTGTGAACAGCTCCACCTCAATGGCATGTTGCCGGGACATTTGCACGCAGAGTTCCCGCAGAGCCGACTTCAAGCCGAGATGCTGCAGCTTGGAGGAATGCAACTGGTGCGAGAGTCCATGGATGTCAGTGGCCAGTGTGCTGGCCGCTTCCAGCGCCACGGCGACCTGTTCGCGCTCGCTGCGCAACTCCGTTGAGAGCTGATGCTTCAAGCGGTCCAGGCCGATAATGAGCAACGACAATCGTTGGCCAATGTCGTCGTGCAAGTCGCGAGCGAGGCGTTGGCGTTCGTCCTCCTGAGCGCGAATCAAGCGCTCCGTCAACTGCATCAACTCCATCTTTGCCTGCTTCAAGTCGGTGATATCGACGTTCACGCCTTGCAGCCTGAGGGGCTTACCGCGCTCATCGCGGAAGACCTGGCCGCGGAACAGCAACCAGCGGATAGCACCGCCGGGCTCATGAAATCTCCACTCGGTGACAATTGAATCATCGCCTTCTTTATTGGTGAGGACGGCCAGCGCTCTGCGGTGCAAATCTTCGCGGTCTTCTTCGGGAATCAGCTCCAGAAATTTCTGATAAGAGGCTTCCAGTTCGACCGGCTCTTTGCCGAGTAGGGTGCTCTGGCGCTGGGACCAGCGCACTCTACCGGTGCGAACGTCGAGTTCCCAAAGGGCAGTCATGGAGGCCTCGAGTGCCAATTGAAGCCACTCTTGTTTTTCGAGCAATTGCTGTTCTGCTCGCCTGCGTCCTACGGCGTTTCCAAAGAGACTGCCGATCATTCCGAGGCGCGCGACCAATGGATTAGGCCACACTCTTCCGGGAGTGGTGCTCAATAGCACCAGTGCTCCTCTTCCTTCGGTGTCCATGCCCGAGGGGACGACCACCATGGATTGAATGCCCTTGGCATTGAGATTTGCGCGATCCAGTGCCGCGGATTCCGGGAGCTGATCGAGGCTGGAAATGGAGACCGGCTTTCCTTCGGCCACCTGGCCCATAATCCAGGGGACCTCTGCGCGTTCACAGATTTTGACATCCTTCTCATTCTTATCGCGCAGGGCGAGGAATCGTTCACCCGCAAGTTCGCCGTCACCGTCGACGGTCACCCAAATGCCGCGGTCGGCCTTTTCGGCTTCGATGACCGCTTCTAATGCTTTCTGAATTTCGAGATCTACAGCTTGCGCGGGGCAATGAGCGAGGCGCTCGGCGCATTGCGCTGCGACACGCTCAATAGCGAAGCGGCGTTCCAACATTCGCTGCGCGCGGTTTTTTCTTTTGATCTGCGCGAGCAACAACAGAACCAAGGCGGTTTCCAGCGCCACGAATGCCGCGATAGCCCAGAAGTAATAGCTGTACTTGCGCCAAGTGGGTGGCTCGCGAAATTGCACCTGGGTAGCGGCGGGTACAAGGGACTCCGGAATTTTCCAGCGCCGCAATTCCTTCCAATCCACGGCGGAATACAGGCGGCTTTCGAGAATGGGCAAATCGTCGGGACGGCTCCCCGCCAGGATGGCTTTGACCTGCATGGCGATCTTCCTGGCTTCCTCTTGCGGGTCGTAGACGTAGCCGCCAATGGCACCGTGGCCCACATAGCTGGACACAAACCCGTAGACAGGAACAGGCGAAAATGGCGCAATCTTTTCCAAATACTGCAGGCCGGAATAACTTCTGCCCAGGTGGTCGCTATACTCAACGACATAACAAACGATGGTGCCGGGAGAGAGCACCTTGAGACGCTGCCTGGCCTCGTCTGGCGTCGGACCTTCCCAATAATCAAGCTGGACGCGGTTTTCGTATTCCTTAATTTGTTGTTTGGCGATCCAGCCTAGCCACTTGTCGCGCGGTGACGAGCCGGCAAGGAGGACAACTTTTTTGGTATCGGGTTGCAGCGCCAGAGCCAGGTCCAGAGTTTTGTCGAAATGCAGAGGTTCCACAACGCCGGTCACACCGGCATATTTTTGCATCGGAGCCGGTATGTCTTTCGGAATGAGGCCGAAGACAATTGGAACACCGGGGAAAAGATCGTTGCGATGATTGAGGAGGAATTCCAAGACCGGGCGCTGGCCCGCCACCACAACATCCATTTTTACGTTTTCATACTTGGTGCGGTAGACTTCAGCGAACTTGTTGTCGTCGTCCGAATTTTTCAATCTCATCAGGTCGAGAGCTTCGACGTAGAGTTCGATCTGATCGGGAACGTCCAATTCCTTCCGCAGGATCTGGACGAAATCCATCTGCCCTTCAAATCCGAGATTATCCGGAAGGAGTACGAGGACGTTTTTTCGTGAGGTGATATTCTCGTGGGCGTCTGTAGCGGGGCGGACAGCGGTAGATGCAAGGAAGAAGCATGCCGCCAGCGCGACGGTCGCGACTACAGACCGGAATCGGGCGGCGGACCCTCGGCAGTCATAGAGGAAAGCTACACCCCTGACACGGGGCATACGTTCTGAGTCCTCCCGGCAAGATTGCCGAGACTCCCTCGAGTCTCTGGATTAAGGGATGGTAGTGCATCGAACGGGCCTTGGCAATCCTGAAAATCGATTGAGGAGGTGCTGAAAATTTATTCCGGCCTTCCCATATGTGGAGCAATCTGTTACGCTGCCCCCGTTTCCGCCCCCAGCTGTTTCTATAGCAAACATCCCAGCTATCCTAAACGCAAGGAGCTAAACCATGGGAACACTTGACGCGGTTTTGGCGGAAGCTAGCAACCAATTCGGAATGAGCAGCGCGAAGACGACTTCATTGCTGTCGGGGCTGTTGGCGATGATCAATGAAATGCCCGGAGGACTCGGAGCGTTCGTGGATCGTCTGCGCAAGTCAGGGTTAGGCGATTTTGTATCTTCGTGGCTAGGGAGCGGCGAGCCTCGGCCGATTTCCAGCACTTCGCTGGAAGCGGCAATCGGTCGAGATTCGATCGATAAGCTGGCCTCAAAAGCAGGTCTTTCGTACGCGACGGCGGCGTCCGCGCTGGCGTTCATGGTTCCGAAGCTGGTAAATCGACTCGCGCCTGGCGGAGTGATTCCGACGCACTTTTCGTCGGACGTTCTGGCATATGCGAGCAGCGCAACGGGGGCAGTTGCGGCAGGAGCCCGTTCAGCTGCCTACGCGACGGAGCGTGCGGCGCAGAAAGCGGGTGTTCCGGCGTGGCTGTGGCCGCTTCTGGCGCTGCTGGCCGTGATTCTGCTGGGTTACTGGTTCTGGAGCTCGCGCCAGACGACAAGAAGTGTAGCGTGGGACCCGGCCGAGCAGGTGCGTATCGCGAGTGAAAAGGCGAGTGCGGCGCTTGCTGCGCTAAAGCCAGGGTTCTCTGGCCAAGAATTGATTACCGCGCTGAACCTTAACGTGATCAATTTCGCCTCGGGCAGCGCCCAGATCCCCATGGAATCCGACGCTTATCTGAATCGCGTAGCGGTTGCGCTGAAAGCGGCGCCGGCCGGGACGGCGCTAGAAATCGGGGGCCACACCGACAACACGGGCGATTCCACGTCGAACATGACGCTATCGCAACAGCGAGCAGACGCGGTGCGAGCGTACCTGATCTCGCAAGGGGTGAATGGAGACATGCTGGTGGCCAAGGGCTACGGCGATAGCAAGCCTGTAGCACCGAATGACACGGACGAAGGCAAATTCCACAACCGTCGAATCGAGTTTTCGCTGCGTTAAGTGCGCGAGATAACCCGCCGAAAGCAACTAAGCTGAGAGGAGAGACTGGCCGTCAGGCCGGTAGGGGGTAAGGCACAAATGTGCAATAGCATACTTGCAGACAGAGAAATGGCTGCTACCGTGGTACTAGAACCAGGAGGCAGCCCCTTTGGTAAAGTCTCTGATTGCATTGGGATGGATGCGCGACGTGGTATTGATACTGCTGCTGTGCGCCGGAAATCACCTGCGGCACACGTCGCCGGCCATTGGGTTCGCCATTATCGGCGCCGCGCTGCTGATCTTTGCCGAGCGATTCGTATGGGCATGGCACCTGTGCGATCTGCGCGATAAACACGCCGCTTCGTCCACACCCCGCTAATTCCAGATTCCGGAATTCCAATCCTACTTTGACAAAGTCTGGCGCTGGTTCTTTTCGCGCCAAAATTCCTGGCCCAGCTCCGGCAAGGTATAAACCGGGTCGTAATATTCGTAGCGACGCTTGAGGGCTTCGGGGTCGTCGGCTTCGATACCGGTGCGGTAATTCTTGGTCCAGTAGGAGATGCCGAGCTGGCGGTCGTATTCCTTAATTTGATGAACCCAACGCTTGCCGACGAAGGGCACGTCGCAAATCATGCGAGGAGTGGCGAAGCCGGGGAGATAGCCCATGATGTCGTGCTGGAGTTGCTGAACCTCGTGAATGGCGAGGCGCCAGTGCTCGGCATTGGGGATCATGTCGCACTGGTAGAAATAGTACGGCATGATTTTGCCGTGATCGAGCAAGGTAAAGCAAAGTTCGAGGAGTTCCTGAGCGGTGGCATTGACGCCGCGCAAAAGGACGCCTTGATTGCGCACGTCGCGATAACCCATATCGAGGAGGGCCTGAACCGCTTTGCGGACCAGCGGCGTGACCTGGCGGGCGTTGTTGACATGGGTGTGCACGGCGATATCGACGCCGCGTTCGCGGGCTTTTTTCGAAAGACGATCGAGGCCAGCCAGCACTTCATCTTGCAAAAAGTGCTGAGGGATGGCGATCAGGCCTTTTGTTGCCAGGCGAATATCCTTGATATTGGGGATGTCCATCAGCTTGGAGCAGAAATCTTCCAGCGTGGCGATAGGAGTGTTGGCAATGTCGCCACCGCTGACGACGACGTCGCGCACAGAAGGAGTAACCCGAAGGTAGTCCAACATCTGTTGGTAGCGGTCCTTTTGCGGCACCTGGAATTTCAGCTTTACGACTTGAGGGACGTCATTACCGACCAGGTCCATGCGGGTGCAATGACCGCAATATTGAGGACAGGTGGACAGTAATTCAGCCAGGACCTTGGTGGGATAGCGATGCGTCAAACCTTCGACCGCCCACATATCGGCTTCGTGCAAAGAATCGCGGCTGGCCTTGGGGTGGCTGGGCCATTCGGGATGACGATCTTCGAACGCCGGCAGCATATAGCGGCGCACTGGATCGTTCCAGAGATCGGTGGTGTCCATGGTGTTGAGCATGTGTGGAGGCACGAGGATGGACATGGTGGCGCGCTCTTTGATATCGCGCTCAATGCTGGCGAGCAGTGAATCGGGAATCAAGGCGCCAAAAGCATCTTTTAATTCCTTGAGGTTCTTGACGGTATGACGGCGCTGCCAGAGGGCGGTCTCCCACTCTTCTTTGGAAACGTCGCGATAGCCAGGCAAGCGGGTCCAGTCGGGTTCTACAAATTCCCTTTGCAATGGATAAGTGAAGGGTTGTTCGCTGGCATGGACTTTGCCGGCCGGTTTCCAGCTTGGCCGCGCGGCTTTGGACGTAACGGTGTTGATGTCACTCATAGAGTCTTCCTGTGTCTGGGGAACGTTGTCCGGAAATCTTAACAACTTGTTTACGTCTTAGGATATCGTAGGCCGCGAGTTTGCACCACCCCCGGCGATGAGTTGCAATGCACAAAAATGGAAACGAGCCAGTGAAAATTCTCGAGACCGAACGGCTGTGTGTCCGGCATTTGTGCGTGGATGATGCTGATTTCATAGTTGAGCTGCTGAACGAACTGGGCATACACGAATCATCGTAGAGTGTGCTAAAGTTTTTTTGCCGACGTGTGGAAAGGCCTCAGGGCTGAAGGCCCGAGTTACAGCCTAGCTACTTTCCGTCGCAAAATGGCCCGCTCTGAATGAGCTATTCGTTTTGTTGAGACCGTGTGATTCTGCTTGCATGTTGTGATTTCTGCCGCTCAACCCGTTTGCGTCCCGAGTCGCGGCAGCTGGGATCTCAGGCCCGTCGCAGTGCCAGGCAGCGACCGATCTGGATGATATTGTCCGCGATCACCCCAAGGCCAACCCAGCGCCGCATACCTTCGAACCCTCGATACCGACAGCGATTCAATCCATGACGACGCTTCAACACGCTGATGCGGCCTTCGCATCCGGTCCGCCAGCGCTGCCCAGCCCGGAACCAACGCGTTTTCTGAAGTTTTCTCCGCTCGCTGCTTTTGCTGCTCCGACTCGGCACCGCGACTCGCGTCACTCCCATGCCCTGAATGCTCTTCTCATTCTTTAGACTGTAGAACCCCGTGTCGGCGGCCACCATTCGTGGTACGCGCCCGAACCGTCGCTGGTGTTGTTCGACCGCAGAAACTAGTAGGTGGGAATCCTCTGGACGTTCGGCGAATACTTCATAGTGCGTGATGATCTGGTTCTCGGCTTCCTGCACCTTAACCAGGTTGCCGAATTCGTTTGGCTTACTCGCCTTCCCCTTGCGAATGATTTCTGTGTGCGGTTCGAAAAGACTCACGATCTTGTGCGGATACTTGGTGATCCCCTGAAACACGCGCGCCTTGGTTTGCCGCACCACCTGTCGCACGCGCCCAGTCATCGTTTCCAGGATCTCCCGTAATCGTTTCAGTTGCGTTTGCCGGCGCCGGGGAAGATGCTGCATTTCCTGCAACACTCCCTCCGCTTGATGCACAATCTTTCGCGTTAAACTCACCAGTTCGCGATACCGCTCGACGCGCCGCTCCTCTCCTCCCGGCCCCTTCACGCGCCCAGCCAGTGCGATCGCCATCACCTTCTTGTTCACACTGCGCATCCGGTTACGAATCCGCTTCTTCAGTCCACCCGCAGCCTTCTCTACCTTCTTCATGGTTCGCGTGAGCACGCGGGCTCCATCTCCTAATAAACCGCTGTCGGTCGGATAGTGGATATTCGTCTCCACCACCGATCCAATTACATAATGCGTATGATGTCGAGACCGTAGCGATCTGTTACCGGTGGCATCCCCTCTTCGGATTGACTCTACCTGTTCGTATGCGGCGAAAGGACCGCGCCAGCCAACTTATCTATTGCGAGTCCGGCGGCAAAATATATCCCATTCCGAGTTGGATGTTGCGTCCCGAGTGTTCGCAACTCTTGCTCGGCCCTCCGCTGATTTCTGCTGAAGCACTCGGTGAACTTCACGATCTGCTCAGGAGTTTGCCCACTCGTGGCGATTGCGATAAAGCTTTCGTGAATTCATCTCCCAAGGAGGGCGTAGATGAAACCATCGGCAAAATCACTCTACCCGCAAATGAACCTCCCACTCCTCAGCGTACCTGCAACGGCAACTGCCGACGAGCAGCAAAACGAATTGACCATCGCTCTGATGGAACTACTCATCAGCGCAGCGAAAGAAGAAAACGAGCGAGCAGGAAACGGAGGAGAGGATGAATCCAAAACTCACGCCTGAACGACTTCATCGAAAAGCCACCGTTTACATTCGCCAGTCCAGACCCAGTCAAGTAATTCACAACCAGGAAAGCACACGCCTGCAACGTAGCCTCGCCGATCGGGCACGCACGTTGGGTTTCCAGCAAATCATGGTTGTCGACGACGATCTGGGACGCACGGGTTCGGGTTTGGTCGATCGTCCTGGATTCCAACGCTTGGTTGCCGAAGTATGTAGCGGCGAAGTAGGTGCCGTATTCTGTGTTGAGGCGTCGCGTTTAGCGCGCAATGGTCGCGACTGGCATCACCTGATTGAGTTGTGTGGAATGGTTGGTGCTATCGTGGTAGACCTTGATGGTATTTACGATCCTACTCTAACCAATGATCGGTTGCTCCTGGGCATGAAAGGCACAATCAGCGAATTCGAGTTAAATCTCTTTCGCCAACGGTCGATGGAAGCCATTCGTCAGAAAGCCACGCGAGGCGAACTGCAGATTCAGATCCCCGTCGGTTTCTTTTGGGCACCGAGTGGAAAACTGGAAAAGGATCCTGACCAGCGCGTGCAGCAGGCCATTGAACTGGTTTTTCGTAAATTCATCGAGTTGGGCAGCATACGCCAAGTTCTACTATGGTTTCGACAAGAAAATATTTGCTTGGCGGCATTTCCGCATGAGACTGGCGAGCGCAAGATGGTTTGGAAATTGCCCTCCTACGCCACACTGCACTCGATCCTCTCCAAGCCAGTCTACGCAGGCGCTTACGCATACGGCAAAACTGAGACACGGACCAAGATTGTAGAGGGCCGTGCACGTAAATCTGCAGGCCACCGCAAGCCACAAAGCGAATGGAGAGTCTTGATCAAGGAGCATCATCCCGGGTACCTTTCCTGGGACGAGTATGAGAGAAATCAGTCGATGATTGCTGCCAATGCCCATATGCACTCTGGTGGAGAGCCGAAGGCTGGCCGTGGCGGTGGAGCTTTGGTTTCCGGTCTTCTGCGTTGCCGACGTTGCGGAAGAATGATTCAGGTTTTTTATCCGGGCACACTCGTTCGTTACGTGTGCAATGCTGGCCGCAGCCGGTATGGTGAGGGGACGTGCATTTCCTTTGGCGGCTTGCGAGTGGATGCGGCCGTGTCGAAACAGGTGCTAGAGGCAGTCAGCGGAACTGCGATTCAGGCCGCCTTAGACGCTGCGGACCAAATGCAGCAGAAGCAACACGACCTGCGCACAGCTATTGAGTTGGAACTCGAGCAAGCTCGCTACGAAGCACGCTTGGCAGCTCGGCGATACGAATCCGTTGATCCCGATCAGCGGTTGGTTGCCGCAGAACTGGAAGCTCGCTGGAATACTGCTCTGCAGAAAGTGAAGGAGCTTGAAAGTAAATTGCATGCGTTCGACCGGGAAAGTCAATCTGTACCGGTGCCGAATAAACAGACACTTCTGAGTTTGGCGCAAGATCTGCCGACCATTTGGAACTCGCCATCGACCGACATGCGACTGAAGCAACGGATCGTGCGGATCCTGATCCGCGAGATCATTGCCGATGTGGACGAGAAAAGCAGAGGGGTTGTTTTGCTGATTCATTGGGCGGGCGGTCGCCATTCAGAACTCCGCTCGAAAAAGTTTGAGACAGGGAGGAGCCGACGGTGCACGGACCCGGAAGCGATCGAAGTCCTTCGGCAGATGGCTGGGAAATTTAGTGATCAGCAGATCGCCGCGACGATGAATCGGCTCAGGCTGCGAACGGGAGTGGGCAACTCCTGGAACATGATGCGCGTGCGCTCAGCACGCAGTTATTACCAACTGCCGGCTTTCCGTGAGGATGATGATCACGCCAACGAAGCCAAGGAAGTGACCGTTAAGGTAGCAGCGCAGCGACTTAACGTAAGCCAATGGATGGTACGGCGCATGATCGAAGAAAAGATATTGCCTGCGCGTCAAGTTGTTGTTTGTGCGCCGTGGCAGATTCCAGTCGAAGCATTAGCTTCAGAAGAGATCCGTAAAGAGGCCATGAATATCAGAAATCGAGTGCGAGTTCCGCGAAGCCAGAGCAGCGAAGGGCAGCAATCAATGTTTTCAGAGAGATAGCGAGGTGTAGCACAATGTCGCAACATCGACCGTGGTGTCTACCCTCATCTTTCGTCCTTGCACCACGCCGCGCTCTCGCGCCAACTCCATCAACCGTTCGTGCAGCTCACCGATCACTTCTGGTCCGATGACTTGCCCCAGTCGTGCCAGCGTTTTGGCATCCGGTACTTTCTCGTCCCCAATGCGAGTGAACGCGCGATAGACCAGGTTCGCTCGTACTTCTCGCTCCAGCGTGTCGTAACTCCAGTTTCGCACGTGCTTCAAGATCAACAGCCGAAGCGCCACTTCCGCCGGTGTTTGCGTGCGCCCATGCGTCCGGCTCTTGCGATGTCGTTTTCCTTGTGCTTCGTACACACTCTCCACCAGGGCGGCGTCTTCCAGCAGCTGGTCTACTTCTTTCATCCATGGTTCCCACAGATCTTCGATGTCTTTCGCTAGTCCGCTGTGCCACAAACTGGGTTGCCGATGTCGAAGCTGGATCACGCTGCCTCCTTAATTTCTTCAGACGCAGCATCAACAAGAAAAGCTACACTTCAACATCGCACAATCAATCGAAAGTCCATAAATACTGGCTACAATGTTTTATTTTTGCGACGGAGAGTAGCTAGGGGTTGTAAAAAGTACAACTCAGGCGCGAAAAGGACGCGAAAGTTGCGTACTAGTTCGCCGCCATTCTTTTCAGTCAAGACACGCCGTTGCAAGCACTTAGCACAATGGAGCTTGGAATGCTCCTCCAGTAAGCGATGGCAAACATGCTCAGCGAAACCAAAGGGCCAAAGGGGGAAAGCACAATGAGTCAGGAAGTTTCCTTCAAGACTGCTGTTTGCACCGACTACGACGAATTACTACATGATTGCCAAGATGCATTAGAAATTTGGCGGCGCCGCCGCGACGAAGCGGCTAGAGACAAGTTGACGGGCAAACAAATTGGCGATGAACTGCAAAAACTGCAGGCGAACTACGCAAAAGCATATGCGGCATTGAATCGTCACGACAAGGAATGCGAACTGTGTCAATTCGTGTCGCGGATTGGCGGAAGCCACTTTTCGACGGTGGGCAACGAGATTGGGGATAAACAGCACACGCACTGAGTAAGCTGCGGCGGAAAGAACCTCATCCCTAAAAAGGGATGAGCTACAAGAGAAGGTTTGGCGACTCGGCGCGGACCAGAAAGGAAGTCCCATGAAGATCAGCGAGCCAGCGCACTCCGCAAAGCCGGGTGCGGTTAATAACAAGAATCCTTTGGGAATTTTGATCGCACTGGCGTTTTTTGCGGGCACACCGATGTGGCATGGCCAAGAACGATTACCACTTCCAAATTCTGATGCGACGAAACATCCGGCGTTAAACAAGGACGAAGAAAAATAGACGCGAGTCGAGTACGATTTAAGGTGCATCGGGATAGGGGGAGCAGTCGCCTGCTCACCCCTCCCACACCACCGTACAGGCGGGTCCGCATACGGCGGTTCAGCGAGTTGAGCCCTGACGGGCCGGAGGTTCGATTCGTCGTTCGCCACAAGGGCTTCGCCGCTCTGCAGGTTGCCGTTTCGGCTTCACCGTCTTCTGAACCTGCAAAACTCAGCCGAAGCTGATTGGCTGGCGCAGTGCCACCCGTGAGTTCGACGTTCTACTGCTCACTCTCACTGTTTGGGCCTTCCTCACTTTCGTGAGTACTACGCCCGCTGCTGACTTCTGCTGCAGGATCAGCGTGAGTTACTGCACGCTCAGTCTCGAATCCGAGACATGCAACAGATCTCCCGCGATAAGCTCGACTGCTTTCGATACGCGACCGCCGGATTTACCACCAGCGTCCTTGATGGATACGGACTTCGCGATCCTTTGCCCGCTCGTCCGACGCCGTAGGCCTCTAATCCAGTTCTTGTCCATCGGCCCGTATCTTTGCTCCACGCTTCCTCCAGACCCCACCTCACGGTGACGCCCTTGCGCTTCGCTATCCTTCACCTCCATCAGGTTGGGACGGGACTTCCACCCGCTAGCTGCCGAGCATGCGCGGCGTACAAAGAAAAGCCCCACCCTCTTACGGGGGTGGGGCTGAACTTTTTCCAGGGAGTGTTTGCTGCTCGTTACTTGCTCGAAGAGCGGCGGCGACGCGCAATCAATCCGGCCAAGCCAATGCCCAACAGAGACAAAGTGGCTGGTTCCGGCGTGGTGACGACAGACGCTGGCGCGAAAGTGACGTTGTCCAGAAGCGCGCCAATGTTGCCCGGCGTGTTGCTAGCGAAAACGAGTGCTGCGGTGGTGGGCGAGCTGACCGTGAAAGTATCATTCACGATGCCGCTGCTCACGTCGGAGCTCGACAGGTTGAAAGTCTGGTTGAACAGGGATCCGAGGGTCACGGTGGTCGAGGTCGCAACGCCACGCTGCGAACCGATCAGATCGAAGCTCAAGGTGTAAGTGCCAGGGGCCAAGGACATCATCGCTGAACTGATCTTGCCGGCCGTGCCGTTACTGCCATCCATGTCGAGGCAGTTGACCGCTGCGGGCGCCACGCAAAGACTGCCAAAGAGGGCTCCACCAACGATATCTACGGCGCCACCGGTGACACTGAAGAACGAGCCAATATTGCTGGCGTTCAGCACGGGAGTGACGGCGTTGAAGTTTTCGCTGATGCCATCGGCCTTACAGGCGGACGGAGCAATCAGCAGCAAAGCGATAGCAGCAACGAGCAGGATACTGGATGCAACACGAAACATGGACACACTCCTCTAGAGTCTTCTTGCGGATGTGAGGGAGAGAGCAAGTATGGTGCCAAATCGGGAAGCCATGGGCGAAGACAACTGATTGTAAACGTTAGACTTATTTGGCAATGATGCTAGTACTAGTCACGTACCATGAAAAACTATTCACGTTTTGGATTGTTCCTATCCACTTAGATTTCTCAGACTTAGCAGCGCGGGAGGCGACCTGACTTGCGGAAGCCGCCTCCGGCGCTCGTGAGGCAACCGCCGCTTGATAGCGGCTTGTGTGCCGGAGCTATTGGGGCTTGACCTCGATCTTCACCTTCTTGACGACTTCCGCCTTTGGCAGGGTGATTTCGAGGATGCCGTTCTTGAGGATGGCCTTCACGGCATCTGGCTTGATTTCGACCGGGAATTTCACGGTCTTGTAGATGTGCATCCTCTCGGTGTGGAGTGGAGGCTCCTTCTTCTCATCGAGTTTGCCTTCTTCCTTCCATTCTTTTTTGCCGCTAATGACGAGGCGCCAGGGTTCGGCAACGATGGTCAGTTCCTTTTCGGTGAAGCCGGGTACCTCGGCGCGAGCCACCAGGGCCTCCTCGGTCTCATACAGCTTCAGGTAGATGGGCCTCATCAACTCCGGTTCGGCCTTGAAGAGATTCTCGAATTCGCGGCCGAACAGAAAGGGCCGCTTCTCCAAGAGTTCGAAGGGGCGGCGAGCGATAAGGTCAAAGAACTCCTCGACATGTTTCGGAAACGACTCGAACTCCTCATAGGGTACCGGGATGGGTTTCATGGCCTTTTCGATTTTATTTTCGATCATGAGATCCTCCTAAAAAAACAGTCGGATCGCGCAAGAGGAAAGAGCGGACCAGAAATTTCCAGACCTGTGGAAGGAAAGAGCCCAAGACAAGGTGCGGCCAAACGGCAAAAGGTCGCCTGGTCGTACGTCCGCTCCTTGACTGTGGATCCCGGCAGAAACGGAGCAAACGCCGTGCCAGGCGAGAAAGATTCACGCGCACTCGCTAACTGCCAAACCGGCGAAGGAACAAGGCGAGTGATGAAAAATTCAATGCGGATTTTTGCGCGTGAGTTGTGAGAGAATTCGCGCAGCGGCTGAGTGGCTAGCCGCATAATTCGCTCCTGCCGCCCCGCAATTCCGCCATAGCTTTGTGCGTACTACCAAGTAAAGGGAAAGGCGTACACGCAGTGTTTTGCGGATGAAAGCAAGAAACTACAAAACGTAGACTGTAGCGCCGAGCAAAAGTGCAAATGAAGCTGCGAAGAACAATTCTGGTGTCGTGTATCGCGTGGATCGTACTAGCCGTGAGCGCCATCACGCTTGCCGACGATCTGAAAAAAATACAGCCCACCGGGTACGTGACGGATCTCGCCGGGGTGATCAAGCCGGAAACGAAAGCGCAACTGGAAGCGCTGAGCACGGAGCTTGAGCAGAAGACAGGCGCGCAGCTGGCGATCCTGACGGTGAAATCGCTGGACGGTAACGACGCACAAACGTACGCCAATAACGCGTTCAAACAATTCGGCATCGGCAAAAAGAAACAAGACAACGGAGTGTTGTTGGTTGTGGCGCCCAACGACCGGAAGTACTGGACGGAAGTGGGCTATGGATTGGAGCCGGTGATTAACGATGCGCGGGCGGGGGATGCCGGCCGCGCGATGGTTCCTTATTTTCGCCAGGGCGATTACAACGCGGGGATCGTTGCGGCTGCGTGGAAGCTGGCGAAATACATCGCCGACGACAAGGGGGTGACGCTGACCGGGATGCCGCAGATGCGACAGCCGCAGCAGCAGCACGACTCTGGCGGATTGTGGGTGTGGCTGATTCTTGGGATTATCCTGCTGGTGATTCTGTTCGGAAGCGGCGGCGGTAATCGAAGCAACTACACCGGTAGCGGAAGGACTGGAGGAATGGGCAGCGGCTGGTGGATCGGGCCGGTAATCGGAGCGATGGGCGGAAGAAGGGGCGGAGGAGGCTGGGGCGGGTCGAGTGGCGGATGGGGTGGCGGAGGAGGCTGGGGTGGTGGTGGAGGCGGATTCGGAGGATTTGGCGGAGGCGGTAGCGGCGGCGGAGGAGCGGGCGGAGGCTGGTAGCAAAGATATTCTGAGCGCGGGTGATAACGATGGAAAACAAGCTGACGGAACTGGTAAGCCGCCTGAAGGAAGCCAGCGGCAAGAATCTGGAGTCGGTAATCCTGTATGGTTCAGCGGCGCGCGGAGATTTCCGGCCGGGCGTTTCGGACCTGAATATTCTCTGCGCCGTGACAGTGATCGACTTGAGCGAATTGCAGAGACTGGCGCCGGTGGTGACGTGGTGGACACACGAGATGCACGAGCCAGCGCCGTTGTTCTTTCTTACCGAAGAGTTGCGCCGTTCGACTGATGTGTTCGCGATTGAAAGCCTGGACATCAAACGCTCGCACCGCGTGCTGTTTGGCAAAGACGTGGTGGGGGACCTGGAAATCCCAATGAATCTGCATCGCGTGGAAGTAGAGCACGAGTTGCGGCAGCTATTGCTGAAACTGCGGCAGCACGTGCTGCACGCGGGACGCAATGAGATGGAATTGAGCATGGTGATGAAGCGAACCATCTCCAGCGCGGTGACATTACTGCGCCACACGTTGCTGGCGTTCGGCGAAGAGCCGCCGCAGGATACCACAGAACTTTTCGGGCGAATGGAAGGCACTACGGGAGCGGAGGCGGCGGCGTTCGCGGAGGTGTATGCGTATCGCGACACGAGCGCACCGCATGAGGATGCGTTCAAGGCATATGACGGATATATGCGAGCGCTGGAAAAAGTGATTGTTGCACTGGATGGCATGGTGCCAAAGCGAGAGTGGCAACGGACGGGTCAGTAGGTTTTTGAAACTCAATCAATCGAGGTGGATATGAAAGCGGGAATCGTGATTGTGGTGATTCTGTTGATTCTGGCGTTTATTCTGGGAAGCGCATACGTGAGCCGTCGAAATCAGATGGCCATCAAGCGCGAGGCGGTGAACGCGGCGTGGGCGCAGGTGGACGTAGTGCTGCAACGGAGAGCCGACCTGATCCCTAACCTGGTGGAGACCGTAAAGGGCTACGCCTCGCAGGAACAAAAGGTGTTTGGGGATATCGCCGCAGCGCGTGCCGCATTGGTAGGCGCGAAGAATCCGTCGGAAAAAATCGCGGCAAACGGACAATTGGACTCAGCATTGAGCCGGTTGCTGGTGATTGTCGAGAATTATCCGCAGTTGAAGTCCAACGAGAACTTCATGCGCTTGCAGGATGAACTGGCCGGAACGGAAAACCGAATTGCTGTGGAACGGCGCCGGTACAACGAAACGGTGCAGGACTACAACACGTACATTTCGTTGTTCCCGAATAGTTTGGTGGCAAGTTTTGGCGGATTTACGCGCAACGACGCGTACTTCAAGACGGAAGAAGGGGCGCGGACGGCGCCGAAGGTGAATTTCGACGCGACCAAGCCGGCACCGGCCACACCGGCACCGACTCCGGCACCTGCGCATCCGTAGAAACGGCGCGCCTCAATTCGGCGGGCGGGGTGCAGGGATTGTGCGCCCTGCGGTGGCCTCACGGGAGCGAAGAGAAAGCGGCGAGCCCCTTGCAGAAATGTGGGACAACCGGGGCTGGCATAAAAGCCAGCGCTCGGGTCTCGCGTTTGCGGTGTCGGGTGGAAAAGCGGTGGCTAGGCGTCGCGCTCCACATGGGGCAGGAATTCGGAGAGGAGCAGGTGGAAGTGGTGAACGCCGTTCTCGCGTTTGACGGAGTACCGGCCGCGATCATAGGTGGCGGATTGCAAGCCGCGCTGCACGGCCTCGCAAATGTGCATGTCTTCCTGCTGAACCGTGTCGCTAAATGCGATGGCCTTGGCGGCGCGGTCGCGAGTTTTCTGTGAATGCGCGTCGTGAAAATACCACTCGAAGATAGTTAGGGTCTTTTCGTGAGAGAGCGGGACGATCAGGTTCACCTGGATATTGTCGGGATAAAAATTGAGCATGAGATTCGGGAATACCCAGAAGTAGAGAGCTTCTCTCAAGCCGATTCCCGGCGGATAGACGCGTTCGGTTGTTTCGTTTGGCTTTAGTTCCTTCACCGGGCCCAGTTGCTGGGAATAATAACGAAAAGTTTCGGTGCGATAGCGCGGGTAATCGATCTCCTTCATCAGACCGGGGTGAACGACGGGGATGTGATAGGAATCGAGATAATTGTCGACGTACACCTTCCAATTGCAGTTGACGATGTAATCGCGACGCTCGGTTAGCGCCAGGCCGTCGAATTGAAATTCACTGGCTTGCTGAGGAATGTTGCCAAGAAATTCGGAAAGTGGCGGGGCTTGCGGATCGAAATTGACGAAGATGAACTGCTGCCAAGTTTCGCAGCGAAGCGGGACCATGCCCATGGTGGAGCGATCGAAGAATTCCACACCATCGATTTCGGGAGTGCCGATGAGGCGGCCGTCGAGGGTGTAGGTCCAGCCGTGATAGGCGCAGTTGAGAACATGCTTGCAGCCCGCACCTTGCGAGATGGGACCGGCGCGGTGGCGGCAGACGTTGCTGAAGGCGCGGAGTGTGCCGGACTTGTCGCGCGTGACCACGATGGGTTCGCCGGCTACATCGAAGGTGAAAAAGGTTTCGGGATCGGCAATGGTGCGCTTAGCTCCGTGCGCTTCGCCGCAACTTTGGCTAAGCGTGCCAACGAGCTGCCAGGTGCGGCGGAAGATGTGCTGCTTCTCGAGGGAGAGCATCGCGGGATCGGTGTAATAGCGCGAGGCCAGGGTTTCGGCGCATTCGAGCTGCGGATTGACGTCGAGGCGAAAAGGTTTGCTCGTCATGGCAGGAGAGTCCGCCGCACGATGGTCCGATTAGAACTTACGGGTTTCCTGGCGCGACCAGCGCTCAATGACGATCTTGGAATCGGTGTAGAACTCGACGGCGTCTTTGCCTTGCGCGTGCAAGATGCCGAAGAAGCTTTCTTTCCATCCATTGAAGGGGAAATAGGCCATGGGAGCGGCAACGCCGATATTGATTCCGATATTTCCGGCGGGCGCCTCGTAGCGGAACTTGCGGGCGGCTGCGCCACTGGTAGTAAAGAGCGAAGCCTGATTGCCGTAGGGGCTCTTGCGGATGAACTCGATGGCTTCATCGATGGAGTTGGCATGAATGAGGCTCAGCACGGGCCCAAAAATTTCGGTATTGGCGAGTGAGCTGGACGACGGAACGCCATCCAGAATGGTGGGCTTCACGAAATTGCCATTTTCGTAGCTAGCGACTTTGGTGTTGCGGCCGTCGACGATGGGCTTTGCACCGTCGCTGACTCCCTTGGCAATCAGAGATTCAATGCGCTGCTTGCTGTCTTTGCTGATCACCGGTCCCATCTGTACGCCAGAGTCGAGGCCGAAGCCGACTTTGATCGAGGAAGCCGCGTCGGCAATGGCGTCGCGGAAAGTTTTCTGCGCTTCGCCAATGGTGACGGCGACGGAAACGGCCAGGCAACGCTGGCCAGCGCAACCGAAAGCGGAATCGCTGATGATCTGTTTGGCCAGATCCATATCCGCATCAGGAAGGATGATGACGTGATTTTTTGCGCCGCCCTGGCACTGCATGCGCTTGCCGCTGGCCGCGGAACGTTGGTAAACGTGCTTCGCTACGGGCGTGGAACCAACAAAGCTGACGGCGCGAATGTCGGGGTGATCGCAAAGGGCGTCGACGACTTCCCTGCCGCCATTGATGAGGTTGACGACACCCTTGGGGATGCCCGTTTGCTCGATGAGTTCGATGGCGCGGCGCATACTTAGGGGAACGCGCTCGCTGGGTTTTAGGACGAAGGTGTTGCCGCAGGCGACGGCGTAGGGCAGAAACCAGAACGGAATCATAGCGGGGAAATTAAATGGCGTGATAGCCGCAACGACGCCGAGCGGCTGGCGAATGAGCGTTTCGTCGACGCCGGGAGTGATGTCCTCGAGATTGTAGCCCTGCATCATCATGGGAATGCCGCAGGCCACTTCAACGTTTTCAATGCCGCGGCGTAACTCGGCTTTGGCTTCGGCAAAAGTTTTGCCGTTTTCGAGAGTGATCAGTTTGGCGAGTTCGTCGATGTGATCTTCGAGGAGAAATTTCAACTTGAAGAGATACTGGACGCGTTCGCCGGCCGGCGTGCGGCGCCACGCGGGAAATGCGGCAGCGGCGGCTTGCACCACAGCGTCAACATCGGCTTTTGTGGACATGGGCGTACGCGCGATGAGTTCGCCGGAAGCCGGGTTGGTGACATTCAGGAATTCCGTGGTGGAGGATTTGCGCCAGGCACCGTTGACATAGTTCTGGATTTCAACGGCCGGCGTGGTGGCTGTACTGCTCATGGGTGTTGCTCCGTGCCTCTGCCAGCGATGCGGCGGGCAGCAGGACTTGCGATATGAAGGATAGCGGTCAGAACGACCGGTGTGCCGAGCGGATAGTTTACCAAAGATGTGTAAAGTTGGGGGAGAGCGAAGAAAAGCGGCGGCTGTGGCCGGACTAGGAAGAGGATGAGGCAGCAGCCAAGGACATGGCGGCAAGCGCTTCGTGGGCTGCGCCGATGAGCGGGGCGTCTTCGTTCAGGACGACGTACACCGGAATATCCGCGAGCAAGTTGGCGAAGAGCCATTTGTCTTTGAACGACTCGACGAAGGTCCCGTCTTTCATCTTCGGCAAGATTTTGATGGCGATTCCGCCGGCCACATACATGCCGCCGAGGGAAAGAACTTTGAGGGCGAGGTTACCGGCTTCGGCACCATAGAGCACGGTCCAGAGATCGAGCGTCTGCACGCAAATCGGGCAGGTCTTTTCAAGGCCGCTCTTGGTGATGAACGGAGCGGGATCGGCGTCGGGATCTTCGAATACGGGATGGCGCACTGTGGGCGCGAGAAATTCATGAATGGTACGGAAGCCGCGGCCGGACAAAATCAATTCCCAGCTGACCTGCGGGTAACGGCGGCTCATGAACGTCAGAAGCTCAATTTGCTGGGGTGTGCGCGGGGCGAAATCAGAATGGCCGCCTTCGGAGGGAACAACGCGATAACGCGTGTCGTCCCAAAACAAAATGGATTGGCCGAGGCCGGTGCCGGCCGCGATGAGGGCGCGAGTGCCGCCGGGATATGGTTTGCCAACATTGAGGACGGCCATCTCGTTTGCGGCCAGATGATCGATGCTGTGACCCCAAGCGCCAAGATCGTTCATCAGCACGATGGGCTTGACCTTTACTTCGTCCGCCAAGGCGTCGGCATCAATGACCCACGGAAGATTCGTGGCATGGATGCGATTGCCGACAACGGGTCCCGCGATGCCAAAACCGGCGGCTTCGATTTTTTCGGTGGCGAGGTAGGGCTGGGCGAGGCGGGAGAATTCTTTGACGATCAGGTCGAACTGGGAAAAGTCCTTGCTGGCAAAGCGCTGCTTATAGACCAGATCGAGCTTGCCATTTTTACGGGAGAAGAGCGCAAGGTTGCACTTGGTCCCGCCAACATCACCAGCCAGAATCACAGGCCCTCCGAAGGAATGGAACCGGTTAAACCGATTTAATACGATAGCAAGGAAAACAGCAAGGGGCTACCTTGACGCAGGAAGGCGCGGGTGTCAAGCGCGCCCCGAGCATAAGGGCGGGCGGCGAAGCGGGCAGAAACAAGCGTCGTCGAAGTGCAGAGTCGGTGTGATGACTAACAAAAAGCCCTCAGCGGCTAAAGCCGAGTTAATTTGCCGCCGTTACGGCATGGCTGAAGCCATGCCCTCCCAGCGGACTCTGCAGCGGGCTGGCATAAAAGCCAGCGCACCATTTAAGAATAGGAACCGAACTCAGGGGTTGTACCACTGACGGCCATCGCGTTCGAGCAACTGGTCAGACTCCTTGGGTCCCCAGCTTCCCGACGGATAAACGGGAACGGTGGCGGTCTTGGCAGCGCTCCAGACATCCAGGACTGGTTCGATGAGCGACCAAGCAGCTTCGACGGAGTCGCCGCGATCGAACAACGTGGCGTCGCCGCGCACGCAATCATTGAGCAGGGTGGCATAGGCGCTGCGGGTGACGCCGCCAAACGCCTCGCAATAGCTAAAATTCATTTCCACGTTGCCGATATTCATTTCGGTTCCGGGCTTTTTTGCGCCGAAGGAGACAGAGATGCCTTCGTCAGGCTGAATATTAAGGATCAGGCGGTTGGGCTGGACATCGCGTTCGCGAAAGACGATGTGGGGAGCGCGCTTGAACTGAATCATGATTTCGGTGGTGCGCTTGGCAAGGCGCTTTCCGGTTCGGAGATAGAAGGGGACGCCGGCCCAGCGCCAATTGTCGATCAGCAAGCGCATGGCGACGAAGGTTTCGGTGCGGGAGTTTGGATTAACGCCGTGCTCCTCGCGATAACCGGGCAGCGTCTTGTCGCCGACCTTGCCTGGGGAATATTGTCCGCGAACCACCCACTGGGCCACCATTTCCAGATTGAAGGGGCGAATGGACTGCAACACCTTGAGCTTCTCGTTGCGGACGGCGGTGGCGTCAAAAGATGCGGGCGGCTCAACGGCGACGAGCGAAGTGAGCTGCAAGACGTGGCTCTGAATCATGTCGCGGAGCGCGCCAGCGGTTTCGTAAAAGCCGCCGCGACGCTCGACGCCAAGGGTTTCTGATGCGGTGATCTGAACGTGGTCGACGTAATTGCGATTCCAGAGCGGCTCGAAGATGCCATTGCCAAAGCGAAGGACCAAGAGATTTTGTACCGTGTCTTTGCCAAGGTAGTGATCGATGCGGTAAACCTGCTTTTCCTCGAAAACATTGAGAACGATTTTGTTGAGTTCTTTCGCGGTGGCCAGGTCGCGTCCGAAGGGCTTCTCAATGATGATGCGCACCCACGAATTGGGATTGGAGGGGTGGGCGAGACCGGCGCGGCCGAGTTGCTCGACGATGCTGGGATAGACCTCCGGGGGCGTGGACAAGTAGTACAGCCGGTTGCCGCCCAACTGCTTTTGCTGATCGAGTTCCGCGAGGCGCTTGGCTAATTCGGCGTATGCGTTTTGGTCGTTGTAATCTCCGGAGGTATAAAAAAGATTTGGCGCGAACTCATCCCACTTGGCCGGGTCCGGCGGGCCGCCTTCGCCAATGGTTTTGGCCGCGTCGCCGGCCATGGAGCGAAAAGAATCATCGGTCATGGGGGTACGAGCGAAGCCCACGATGGCGTAGCGCTCGCCCAAGGCTTTGTATTGCGCCAGATCGAACATGGCGGGGATCACTTTGCGTTTCGCAAGGTCGCCGGAAGCGCCAAACAGGACGACGGTAACCGGCTCAGCAACGCCGCCATAGATGGAGCCTGAGCGATTGTTTTCTTCCGACATGAACCCCTCCTGGGGGAATACGGCACAAAATTGGATGCCCAACAGCTGAAGAACTATACCGCAATCCCAAGGGATTTCAGTTCGGCAAGAGTTTGCGGAGCGTTCTGATGATGAACGACGTTCATGCCAAGGCGGCGAGGGTTCTCCAGATTTAACTGGCGGTCGTCGATGAAGACACATTCTTCGGCGTGCCGCTGGGTGACTTCCAGAGCGATGCGGTAAATGGTTTCTTCGGGTTTGCGGGAATGCAGATAACAGGAGCTGAAAAAAGCGGTGAAATCTTTCCGGAGGTTAAATGCCTCGATGCGGTAGTTGTTGAGTTCAAGAGGCTCGTTGTTGATGGAGGCGATCAGGTACTTACCGGTGCGGGCGGCCGCCGAAAGGATGGCGCGGGTTTCGGGATATTCCCTGGATTGCGCAAACATGAAGGCGGTGAACTCTTCGCGGGTGAATGTGTGTGGGCGGTAAAAGAGGGTGCGGTCCAGATACTGGTCGAGGGTGATCTGGCCGGAATCAAAGGCCGGAAAGGAAAGATCGTGGCGGTCCTGAAAATCCTCCCAGTCGAGCTGAAAGGCTTGCGCGGCTGCCCGCCGGGATTCGCGGTCCCAACCGTTGGTGAGGATGACGCCGCCGAGGTCCCAGAACAATGTGGTGATAGCGGGCAAGAGGAGTCTCCAAGAGAAGCCATAGAGAAATACCAGAAGTACTGGCGGGACGAAAGAGAAAAAGATGGAAGTCGGGGCGTTTGCGCGGTGTGGAACGTGTCACAATAGCGCTCGCGCAGTAGCCCCAAGCCGCCTTGCAACGAATGGATGGGCTGGCGGAGAATGAAGGTTGGTGGGAGGAATGCATGACAAACGATAGCTGCGACCCGAAGCCCGCACCGAGCGAGCCGGTGAAGCCGGGAACGCGAATGGTGCAGTGTGTGAAGTTCGGGAAAGAGTTGCCGGGACTGGATCGCGTGCCGTGGAAAGGCGAAATCGGCAAGCGCGTGTATGAGAACGTGTCGAAGGACGCGTGGAAGCTGTGGTTGGAGCATTCGAAAATGATCATGAACGAATATCGCCTGAACCCGCTCGATCCGAATTCCCAGAAGATCATGGAAGAGCAGATGGAACAGTTCTTTTTTGGTGAAGGCGCGAAATTGCCGGAAGGATACGTGGCGCCGAAGGCCAAAGGGTAGCAGTCACCGGGCATTTTTCTGCGCGATAGTCTTATGTGGGCCGTAAGTTGAGATTCTTCCAGCATCCTCGTCGGATGCTCTCAGAATGACACTGTCGGGGACTCGGCGTCAGCGTGAAATCTAGCAAACGGCCCGCCTCAGAAGGCGGCCGCTACAAAAGCTAAGAGAAAAGCAGATCCCTCGCTTGCTCGGGATGACAACGGTTAATTCGCGGTGTTCTATTGACTTCGTGCTATTCCCTTCGTGCTATTCGCTTCTAGTGCCATGGGCTTTTCGCGCTAGGGGATGTTCGACAGGAAGGCGCGGCGTCAGCGTGAAATGCAGTTTGGCGTGGGCTTGACGTAAAGATGCTTCTACGCTGGCTGAATCATTGGCGTGCGCGAAGAGAAAGCCCAGATAGCTTGAACCTTCCGGCCATGCGGCGATGTAGTCGTGGATCCGCGCGGTAATTTCCAGACTGGTGATGCCCGCGACGCGTCTGGCCTCTTCTTCCCCATCGATTCGTTCCAGAATTCCGCTGTGCGGGACTGGGATCATCATGACGCCGGCCGCTGCAGACTCGCGCGTCGCAGTGGTGCCGGGCAGATTGAGGGCGTGGCGCAACAGCAGTTCTTCCAGACCAATCGTTTCCGCCGTGTCCGAGATTTTAAAACGCAAAGCTTGCGCGCAGAGTCCGCCGATCGGGCGCGGCGCCAGTTCGATGGGCCATACACCCTGGTCGTTCAAACGAAATTCGGCGTGAACCGGTCCGTGGGTTAATCCCAGGGCGCGAACGGAATCGGCGAAAGATTGTTGGATGGCTTGTTGCTGGTGGGCGGGCAAACGCGACGGAGTGACGTAGATTGTTTCCTCGAAGTACGGGCCTTCGAGAGGATCGGGCTTGTCAAAAATGGCCAGGATGCGCGGCTCCCCTTCGGTGATCAGCCCTTCGACGGCTACTTCCCTGCCCGGAAGATAACCTTCCACCAGCATGCGATCGAGGCCAGGCTCGTGTGTAGCGCGAATTTCCGGTGATTCGAGGAGATGCTTCAATCGAGTTGTGCCGGCAAGAAATTCTTCGCGATTGTTGGCGCGGACGACTCCCTGGCTGGCGGAAAGCGAAAGAGGCTTGAGCACGCAGGGGAAGGCGATGCCTAGCAGGGCAGGTTCCGGGAGAGGGTGCAACGCGACGCTGCGAAATACAGGAACAGGAAGGCCGGCATCGCGCAAAACTTCGCGCATGCGGAGCTTGTTGCGGCATGCTTCAACGCTGGCCGGATGATTGTGCAGGATTCCGAGGGAACGCGCGACGTAAGCGGCGGTGGGGCCCGGACGATCGCCGAGCGCGAGGACGCCGTCGACGGGCAATTCGCGTTGAGCTTGCAACACGGAATGAGCCGCGGCCTCGGGGTGCTCGAAGTGAACGCCAATCGCGTGATCATTCCAGGGATCGTCGAGGCGATTGCAGCGATCGGTGACGAAAGCGAGGTCGACGCCGAGTTTTTCCGCGGCAGCGTTGAACATGCGGGTCTGGTAACCGAGTTTTGTGGCGAAGAGCAGGAGGCGTTTGCGAGCGTTCATGGGTTCAGCCTGAGTTCGAATTCATTTTCGCACAAATCCATCAGACAAATGTTTCGGCCTGGCGAACGGCTTCTTTGGCTTTTGCGATGGGGACCAACTGGTCCCGCGTAGGCTCGGCTCAACAGTACCAAGGCTCATTCAAGTACGGGACGGTGGCACGGGAAGAGAGCAGCGGCATCGCCGGTTCATCGTTGGAGGAACCAGCGGCAAGACTGGCGGCGCGCCAGATCCGCTGGAAAATTGCGGCGCGGCTGCGCTGCAATTTTTCGCTGGTGACAACAATGTCCTGCACTTCTTCGGCGAGGGCGTCAACAGCGGGATTTGCGTTTTTCCAAGGATAAACCAGCGCCTGGGCATCAAAAGGACCAACGAGTTTGCGAATTTCTTCTAAGTCGAACAGTTTGGAGGAGGGCGGAATCAACAAGCGGATTCCCAGTTGGATCGGTGCCACTGCTTCGATTAATTCGAGGCGCTGCAATTGTTCCAGAAGGTCGAGATACTGTGGGAAGGTGGTCCACGGCGTGAAGGGTACGAATGTGGGTTGCAGGGTGATGGCCGCGCGGCGGCACTCGTCGACAACGCGAAAGAAGTCCGCTCGCGTGTGATGCTTGTGGAGATTCTGGAGCGTGGCATCGTCCAGCGACTCCACAGCGGAAACGATGAACAGGCATCCAGTTGCGCGCAGGGTGGACAACAATTCGGCATGATTCAGAAGATGCTCGACCTTGATAGTGACGTCGTAGGTGAGTTGGGGGAATTCGCGATGCATCGATTCGACCAATGGGATCGCGTGCCCCACACCGTTGAAGAAGTCAGGGTCGCCAAAAGTGATGTGCTGCGCGCCAGCAGTGACTTGCTGGCGGATATCCGCAAGCACGACTTCGCGATCGATGATGCGAAAGACGCCGTTGTACACCGGAACGATCGGACAATGACGGCAAAGATGCTTGCAGCCGCGGCTTGCTTCGGTGTAACCCGCGAGGCGATGCTCTCCGCTGGGCAAAACCAAATGCGCGTAGGAACGGAGTGGCGGCAAACCGTCGCGATCGGGAGTCTGAAACTGCAAGCGAGCGAGTGAGACGCTTGAATCGAGGGAGTCAAGAAGGGATGGCGCGGAGGCCGCGGACAGGCGCTCCGCGAGATCAGCCAGAGCCTGCTCGAATTCGCCGCCAAAGAGGCTTTTCACGCCATGCGCGGCAAAACTCTCAGCAGTAAGAGTGGCGTACAAACCGTAAGCGCAGAAATGCGCCTGTGGATTCATTTGGCGCAGCGGCTGCAACAATTGGAGAGTGAGCCGAGTTGCCGTGTGCATTGGAGCATAGAAAGCGATGAGGCCAGCTTGGCGCACAGCCCGTTCATTCAGGGAAGCGCGCGAAAGATCCAGGCAGGTGACGTGGTGGCCGCGCTGACGCAACCATGCTGCAGGCGAAGCCAAGCCAAAGGGCTGGCGGCCCATCTCGTACGTTGAGATAAGGACAATATTCACGATGAACCATTATAGCGGCTCCGCGAGGCGCCACGATTTCGGTTATTATAGAGGCTCAATAATTGTCTGAAAGGATGTATGGAATGCCCATCTCCGCAGCGAATTCCTTCGGTACGCGCGACAAACTGAATGTGGGGGCGCAAGTCTTCGAGATTCAGCGCCTGGAAAAACTGGAAGAGCAAGGCCTGAGCCACATCGAGAAACTTCCCTTTTCTCTGCGCATCTTGCTGGAAAATCTGTTGCGATTTGAGGACGGGCGATTTGTGCACCCAGAGGACATCAAATCGCTGGCGAAGTGGACGCCGAACGGGCCGGAAAAAGAAATCGCGTTCATGCCGGCGCGCATTCTGCTGCAGGATTTTACCGGGGTGCCGGCGATTGTGGATCTGGCGACAATGCGCGAAGCGATGCACAAGATGGGCGGAAATCCGAAACGCATCAATCCGCTGTTTCCGGCAGAGCTGGTGATCGATCACTCCGTGCAAGTGGACAGCTTTGGCGGGGCGAATTCGTTTGGGTTGAATGCGGAGCTGGAATTTCAGCGCAACGTGGAGCGTTATGCATTCTTGCGATGGGGACAGACGGCATTTCGCAATTTCAAGGTAGTGCCGCCGGACACGGGCATCTGCCACCAGGTGAACATCGAGTTTCTGGCGCGGGTAGTTTGCTCGATGCCGAATGGCAACCGGCTGGAAGCGTTTCCGGATTCGCTGGTGGGGACGGACTCGCACACAACCATGGTGAATTCGCTTGGGGTATTCGGGTGGGGCGTTGGAGGAATTGAAGCAGAGGCCGCAATGCTGGGCCAGCCTCTGTCCATGCTGGTGCCACAGGTGGTCGGGTTCAAGTTGCACGGACGTTTGAAAGAAGGAACGACGGCAACGGACCTGGTGCTGACGGTGACGGAAATCCTGCGGAAGAAAGGCGTCGTAGGAAAGTTCGTGGAATTTTTCGGGTCAGGCTTGACGAGTTTGAGCGTGCCCGACCGCGCCACCATTGCGAACATGGCGCCGGAATATGGCGCAACGATGGGATTCTTCCCGGTGGACGACGAAACGCTGGCATATTTGCGGTTCACGGCGCGATCGGGAGAACAAATCGCGCTGGTGGAAGCATATTGCAAGGAGCAGATGCTGTTCCGTACGGACAAGACGCCGGACCCAGCGTACAGCGATGTTTTGGAACTCGATTTGGGAAGTATCGAAGCGACGCTGGCGGGACCGAAGCGTCCGCAGGATCGCGTGGCGCTGAAGAATGCGAAGTCGTCGTTCACGAAGGTGGTGGAAGGACAGGCAACGAAACATGTTGCGGTGAAAAACAACGGAGATGCGTTTGAGTTGTCGAGCGGCGCGGTGGTGATTGCGGCGATCACCAGTTGCACGAATACGTCGAATCCGTCGCTGATGCTGGGCGCGGGTTTGCTGGCGAAGAAAGCGGTTGAACGCGGATTGCAAGTGAAGCCGTGGGTGAAAACCAGCCTGGCGCCGGGATCCAAGGTGGTTACGGATTATCTGAATGCATCAGGATTGACGAGCTATCTGGAAAAACTGAAATTTCACCTGGTTGGCTACGGTTGCACAACGTGCATCGGGAACAGCGGACCGCTGCCGGAACCGATTGGCGCCGCGATCAAGGAAAACAACATGGTGGCGGTAGCGGTGCTGAGCGGAAACCGCAACTTTGAAGGGCGCGTGCATCCGTTGGTGCGCGCGAATTATCTGGCGTCGCCGCCACTGGTGGTTGCGTACGCTCTTGCGGGACGCATGGACATGGACCTGACAACCGAGGCGCTGGGAAATGGCTCGGACGGGAAGCCGGTTTACTTGCGGGACATTTGGCCGACAGCGCAGGAAGTAGAAACGACGGTGCGAGCGGCGGTGACCAAGGAGCAGTACCGCAAAACGTACAGCGAGGTGTTTGAGGGCGATGCGCACTGGAAAGCGATGCCGGTGCCGGAGGGCGACCTTTATCAGTGGGATGCGAGTTCTACGTACATCAAGCTGCCGCCGTACTTCGAGAACATGCCGAAAAAGCCGGCGCCGCTGGCGGACATTCACGGAGCGCGAGTGCTGGCGGTGCTGGGCGACAGCGTGACTACCGATCACATTTCGCCGGCGGGATCGATTGCGGTGGATTCTCCGGCGGGAAAATATCTGATGGCGCATGACGTGAAGCCGCATGAGTTCAACTCGTATGGGGCGAGGCGCGGCAATCACGAAGTGATGATGCGAGGCACATTTGCGAATATCCGGCTACGCAACCAGCTTGCGCCAGGCACCGAGGGAAGCTGGACGCTGCACCAACCGGATGGCGAGAAAATGTTCATCTACGACGCCGCGGTGAAGTACCGGGAAGAGGGAGTGCCGCTGGTGGTGCTGGCAGGAAAAGAATATGGATCGGGGTCGTCGCGCGACTGGGCGGCGAAAGGGACGCGATTGCTGGGAGTGCGCGCGGTGATTGCGGAGAGCTTCGAGCGCATTCACAGAAGCAACTTGGTTGGTATGGGTGTGTTGCCGCTGGAGTTCAAGCATGGGGAAACGCGCGAATCGCTGGGACTGACGGGGCATGAAGTGTTTGAGATCGAAGGAGTGGCTTCGATGGCGCCGCGAGGAGAAGTAACGGTAAGGGCGAAATCGGCAGACGGAAAAGAGAAGAAGTTCGCAGCAACGGTGCGCGTGGATACACCGGAAGAGCTGTCCTACTACCAGCACGGCGGGATTTTGCAGTATGTGCTGAGGAATCTGCTAGAGTAGGGATTAGTGACCAGCGACCGGTCAATTCGCAATCGTTCGAAGAATCACTTTCCGGTCAGAAAAGAAAAACCCAAGACCCACCCTTGCATAAAACAAAACTGCAAGGATGGGGCACCCACCAGACCGATGCAGTTCGCGAATGATCCTAGTTACAGTGCTGTTGCATCTGCGTTGAGATGACGGTTTACACCTCAAAAGCGGGAGCAAGCTCCCGCACTCCAAAGACACCTCAACTGGCTGGCGGGAAAGCCGACGCTACATGAAAGAATTCGAGAGCGGCTATCGTTCGCGCTGAGTGGGTTTGGATTTTGCGGGATAGGGCTGAGGCCTGGTTGGGAGCCAGAAGAACAGGATCAGGCCGGCTGCTACGGAAAGAACGCTGGCGGTTTGGGCATTGGACATGCCAAAGAAGGAACGCGGATTGATGCGAATGATTTCGACGAGGAAGCGAGCGATGCCGGTAAGAATAAGGTAGAGAGCAAAGAGCTGGCCAGCGGATTTAGGATTGCGAAGCCAACGTGAGCCGAGGTACCAGAGCAGAGCGCCGATGGCGGACCAGATGAAGAGTTCGTAAAGCGGCGCGGGATGAACCCTGCAATTTGCGGAAGAGCCCCACTCGACGCAAGTTTGCGTAGTGGGTACGACGCCATTGGGAAAGCTCATGCCCCAAGGAAGATTCGTAGGCCTGCCGTAGTCTCCATCACCAGAAAGAAAACAGCCGATGCGGCCGATGGCATAACCGAACGAGGCGGCGGGGGTGCAGGCGTCGAGGAACTGCCAGAAGGGTAGTTTGTCGCGATAGCCGAGATAAAGCATGGCGCCGAAGCCGCCGAGAAATCCACCGAACCAGGCAAAGCCGTAACGAGTGAAGATCAGCGCGATGGGATTAGCAAAAAATTCGGCGGGAGATTCAAGGAGATGGTAGAGCTTGGCGCCAGCGATGCCCGCAATGCCGGCGACGGTGATCATGCTGAAGGCATCGGCTGCGAGGCCACGGCGGACGAAATCGGCGTGAAGAATGTAAGCGGCGACAATGAGGGCGAGAGCGACCATGAGGCCGAAAGTAGGAATTGGGAGAGGACCCAAGTGTAGGTAAGGAATCATGGAATGTGCGAGAGAAAGAGCATAGGAAAGTATACATGAGGGAGGAGAGGCAGGAGGAAAGACGGTTGGAACGATTGAGATTGGGTGGGGATCTTGCCACGATCCCTCCACTTCGAGCCGCAAAAGACGCGGCTCTGCGGTCGGGATGACAACGGAGATGTTCGGCTAGCCGAACTTGACCAGTTGCACGCGATTTTTAGCATTTTTGCGATAATTTTCTGGGTTAACCCGAGTGTTTCCATCGCCGCGCTCTGAAAAAAGTGCAGAGTGAAGACCAAGTACCTTCCCTTTGACACCAGACTTCTGGCAGTCTGCAGTGGACATGTTCCTGCGCAGCATTCATCGCAAGAAAGACGGCAAGGATCATCGCTACTTCAGCATCGTAGAAAACCATCGCACTGCTTCTGACAAGACGGTGCAACGAACCGTTCTCTATCTCGGCGAGATTAACGATCAACAGCAACTGGCCTGGCGCAAGACGCTGGCAGTGTTTGATGAACAGCAGCAAGAGTATGCGAACTTGAGTTTGTTTCCCGATGACCGCGAGATTCCCGCCGATGCGGTCGACAGCCTGCAAGTGAAACTGAGCGGCCTGGAACTGCGCTGCCCGCGCCTGTTCGGTAGCTGCTGGTTGGCGTGCGAGTTGTGGCAGCAACTGGGCTTGCATGAGTTTTGGGATGCGCGCCTTGCTGGATCGCGGGAAGACGTCTCTTGGGAAAAGGTGCTGCAACTTCTGGTGGTGAACCGATTGCTGGATCCGGGCAGCGAGTTTCGCGTGCACCGTCAGTGGTATCTGACTACCGCCATGGATGCACTGCTGGGAACGGATTTCGCCGTGGCAGAGAAAAACCGCTTATATCGGTGCCTGGACCGGGTGCTGGAGCATAAGCAGGAACTGTTTCTATGGCTGCGCCAGAAGTGGGCCGATCTGTTTCAGGCGGAATTCGAAGTGCTGCTCTACGATCTGACCAGCACGTACTTCGAAGGTGCGATGGAAGAGAACCCCAAGGCCAAGTACGGTCACAGCCGCGATAAACGGACAGACTGTTTACAGCTGGTGATTGCTCTGGTGATCACCACGGATGGTTTCCCGTTGGCCTACGAAGTGATGGACGGCAACACCAGTGATCGCACCACACTCCGCAATTTTCTTGATCAGATTGAGAAGACCTATGGGAAAGCAAAACGCATGTGGGTGATGGACAGAGGAGTCCCGACGGAAGAGATTTTGCAGGAGATGCGGGACCCGGCACGCGAGATTTTCTATCTGGTGGGGACACCGAAAGGCAAGATCCAGCAGTATGAAAAGAAATGGCTTGATCTGCCCTGGCAGCAGGTTCGAGAGTCGGTGGACGTGAAACTGTTTGAGCAAGACGGCGAACTCTATGTGTTGGCCAAGAGTGAAGGAAGAAGAGCCAAAGAAACCGCCATGCGCCGCAAGCGTCTGGCTCGCTTGCTCAGAAAACTTCGTGCTATGCGGCGCAGCCTGCCCTCTCTGGTCCAGCTACTCATGCGCTTGGGTGCCGCAAAATCTCAAGCGGGCCGCGCCTTCCAGTTCGTGCAGATGCAAGTACCAGAGGAAGGCCAGCAGGTCACGCGGGAGACTTTTCAGTTTCGTGTGGATAAGAAAAAACTCCAAGAGGCGGAATGGCGCGACGGGCACTACTTGCTACGCTCCAACCTTACGGCCGGAGATCCCAGCGTGCTGTGGACCCGCTACGTGCAATTGACACAGATCGAGTCGGTCTTCCGATCTCTCAAAAGTGAACTCGGGATACGTCCCATCTACCATCAACTGGAGCATCGCGCCGACGCTCACATTCTGATCGCCTTTCTCGCTTACTGCCTGCAAGTGACGCTGAAGCAGCGTCTGCTGCTGCACGCCCCGGGGTTGACGCCTACGGCGGTCCTGGAGAAGTTGGCGGAAATCAAAATGATCGACGTCTGGATTCCTACGGTCGATCAACGATGGTTGATTTTGCCACGCTACACGCAACCTTCCCCAGACACCAAGCTGCTGATTGAGAAGCTGAAATTGCAGTTGCCGAGCCAGCCGCCACCGCGGCTCGTCGCACAAAAAGATGACTACAAAATCGAGGTACAGTCCGTGCGGTAGGAGGTCGTTTGTGGTGAAGACCTTTTAACAACCTCGTATGATTCCAAAGCACTTAACTGGATCAGAGGTACCCAAATGGGAAAGTTCGGCTAGTGTGTGATTCACCACAGAGAACACAGAGGGCACAGAGGAACCCAGGAGGGCACGATGTATCGTGCCCCTACACGGGGAGCCGGCGTGAAGGCCGGCCAGTACAAAGGATGATCGCTACATGTTTTTGGGGCGGCGGTGGAGGAGGAGACCGATTGCTAGCCAGGAGGAGAGGGCGATCCATTCGGCGAGGGAGAAGTGACCGGGGATGATGGGGAGCAGCTTCATCAACATGAAGAGGAGAGAAATGAGGATGCCGAGAGTGGCGATGAGACGCAGCCGAGGAGACGGTTCGACGAGAAAGAAGGATAGGCATGTGGCGAACCAGCCGAAGGCGGAGGCCATGGAGCCGACTTCGGTGACGGGAACGAGGATGGCGTCGCCGAGAAGCAATCCGATGAGCGTGGCAAGAGTGACACCGAAGATGGCGACGGTGGGCGAGAGGTAGTTGGGATGAATTGCGGCGAAGGCGGGATGGATGGTGCCGCGACGGCCAAATGCGAAAACGAGGCGAGTGGAAGCGACGAAGTTGCCGTTGAAGATCTGGAAAAGGGCAAGAAGGCAGATGGCCAGGATTATGCGCACGAGCCAGACAGAGTGGGTGCCGTGCTCGAAGGCAAGGGCGGTGGCAAAACGGCGGCCGAGCAGAGTCTGCCAAGGAGCGATGTAAGAGACAGCGCCAACGGCGAGAACATAGAAGCCAGCACCGACGAGCAGAGCCATAGAAATTGCTTTGAAGAAGTTCTGCGGCGGGAAACCCGGATGCGCTTCTTCGGCGGCTTTGGGGACAGATTCGAAACCGGTGACGAAGTAGGGGACGATTTGCAGCGTCAGAAAGATGGAGGCAAGCGGAGCGTGACTGAAGAGGGGCTTGAGATTTGCGGTCGAGCCGGTCCGGGCGCTGATGAGGACCAAGAAGAGAAAGATAGCGATGACACAAGAGGTGGCCCAGCTTTGAAATGTAGCGCTGGCGCGGATACCCCGATAGTTGAGGAAAGCGAGGAGCAGAGTGACCGCCAGTCCGAGAACGAGGCGAGGAAGAAAAACGGGCTGGCCGGCGACGCGATAGAGTTCGAAGGTGTCGAGCTGCGGAAAAATGTAGGCGGCTAGCTTTCCCACGACAACGGCTTCCCATGGGCAGACGATGAAGTAGGCGAGAAGCATGATCCAGCCGGTGAAATAACTGACGAGCGGAGGGAAGACTTGCGCGGTGTAGGCCGCTTCACCGGCAGCGTCGGGAAGGCGACGAACCCATTGACCGTAAATGTAGCCGACGGGAAGAAGAAGGATGCCGGCGAGTCCGAAGCCGAGCATGGCGCCGAAGGGGCCGCCGCGCGCGAGCCAGTCGTCCATGAGAACGACCCAACCGGTGCCGATCATGGTGCCAAAGCCGAGGGCGAAATAGTTGGCGAGGGTAAGTTTGCGGGCAAGAGTGGGCATTGGTGAGGGAAGATATCAGATATTGGGAGGATGGCGGGGAGATATCAGCGATCAGGAGACGGGAGTTGCTAGACGGCCGATTTGGTGGCATTGGGGAAGGTGAGATTCTTCGAGCATCCTTGCCGGATGCCGTCAGAATGACATGTCATTTTTTGCGAGGCGTGACAAATGCTTTTGCTCCCTTCCCGGAGCGGGTAAGCAGGTGGCTACAGGGACCAAATGGATTAGAGTCGGATGATGGTGAGGCGAGTATTTGTGTTTGCGGACGGCCTCAGAAGGCCGTCCCTACAAAGGCGCGGCCCGAAAAGGCAAAAGCGCGCGCCTCAGAAGGCGGTCGCTACGCATCCCGTCGATGATCGGAGAACTATAAGGGCTTGGCTTTGAAGACGAAGGTGATGGTCTTGGTTTCAGTACCGGTGATGGTGACGTCTTGTGATTGTTCGCCGTAGGACTCCTGCCAGGCAGTGATGGTGTATTTGCCGGGAGGAAGATTGGTGAGGGTAAAGGCGCCGCCGTTCTCCGTGACAGCGTAGTGAGAATTCTTGAGTACCGCGAAATTGCCATGCATCCAGGGATGCACGTTGCACTTCACAGGAATGAATTCGGCTTTGTCGTACTTTTCAGTGATGGGAGGAGCGCCGGGCGGCTGCGACTTGTTCCATTCGCGGTTGAGTTTGGGCATGGGGTGAACATTGTGAGAAGTCTGGTCTTCATTCAGGACCTTGAATTCCTGATTGACCTGGAAGGCGAGAACGTGGGGAATGTAGCGGCAGCCTTTTTGTGTGAAGGTGGCGACGGTGGAAGGAGCGGCGTCATCGGGGGCGCCGGCAGAGACGTAGACGACGACATCATCAAGAGTGTTGCCCGGTCCGGTAACAACGGATTCGGAGGTTGGAAGAGTCGCGTACATCTTGGCGCAGTCGGGCTCTTTGGACATGTCGATGGGCTTCATTTTTGCGGGAGTGCCTTCATAGGTGACTTTGCCGGTGACGGTGCCGCCGCCGGGCGGTCCGGCCAGAGCTACAGCCGAGGCAGCGAACATGATAAAGCCTGCCAGGACGACTTGCTTGGTACGCATTCGAGTATTTCCTCCTGAGACAAACCTTTTTGCGGGTGTTGCGGCCGTCATGAAGATTTTATAGAGATATGAGATGGTAGCGCCACATTTGAAACGGCTAGGAATCGATGGGAGTGCTCTGGAGTTTCAAGAAGGAAAAAGATGTAGAGTCGAGAGCTTTTCGTTAGGCTTGCGGTGAGCGCGGCGGACGCCCTGCCTCCTGCGGAGGGCACGTTGAAGCCAGCCAGTACAAAGGTGAGGAATGAAGAAACCAAATGCAGCGATTGTGGGGTTGGGATTTGTGGGTAGAGCGCACCTGGACGCATTGCGGCGGCTGGGAATTTCGGTGCAAGGGATTCTGGGCAGTTCCGCGGAACGAACGAAAGCGGCGGCGGAATCGCTGGGATTGCCGCGGGCTTATGGATCGCTGGAAGAATTGGTGGCGGATGAGAGCGTGCAGGTGGTGCATTTGTGCACGCCGAACTATCTGCACTTCCAGGAATCGAGTCAGTTGCTGCGCGCGGGAAAACACGTGCTGTGCGAGAAGCCGTTGACGCTGGACTCGCGGGAATCGGCGGCGCTGGTATCGCTGTTGAAGGAGACGAACCGGGTCGGCGGGGTGGCTTACAATTTGCGCTACTACCCGTTGTGCCAGGAAGCGCGGGCTTTGATTCGAAACGGAGCGATCGGAGATGTGAGGCTGGTGCACGGGAGTTTTCTGCAAGACTGGCTGCTGTTTCCGACGGACTGGAACTGGCGGCTGGAGTCGAAGTTGGGCGGCGAATTGCGCGCGGTATCGGATATCGGGACGCACTGGCTGGACCTGACAATGTGGATGACCGGAAGCAACGTTTCGGAATTGTGCGCGGACCTGGCGACGGTGCTGCCGACGCGGCGAAAACCAAAGGGACGAGTGGAATCGTTTCAAAAGGCCGAGGGTCAGACAGAGGAAGTGCTGATCACGACAGACGATTACGCGTCGGTGCTGCTGCATTTCGACAACGACGCACATGGGGTGGTGACGGTGTCGCAAGTGAGTCCAGGACGGAAGGCGCGGCTATGGTTTGAGATTGATGGAAGCAAAGCGTCGCTGGTATTCGATTCGGAGTCGCCCAACACGTTATGGATTGGGAGGCGCGATCAAGCCAGCGAGGTGATGCCGAAGGATCCGTCGCTGCAATCACCAGAATCGCGCGGATATGCGGCGTATCCGGCGGGACACGCGGAAGGGTATCCCGACACGTTTGTGCAGTTGTTCAGGGATTTTTATGGGTATGTGGCGGCGGGAGATTTTAAAGCGCCGAGAAGTTTTCCGACATTTGAGACGGGACATCATGAATTGGTGATGTGCGAAGCGATTGCGGAGAGCGCGCAGAAGAAGGGTTGGGTGACGGTGGGGGAGTGAGTTCAGAGTCCTTTTTTTGCGTGGTAATGTCGGACCTAAAGGTCCGACCCCCTAAAGAAAACCAGAGGAAGTGCCTGGCTATGAATCTCTTGTTGCAGGGACGATGCCACGATCCCTCCGCTACGCGCCTGCTCAAATGCGCAGGCGCTCCGGTCGGGATGACAGTTTCGCAGAGGGTCGTGCATCGGGACGCCTCGAGGTATCAGATTAGAGGAGTGGTGGATTCGCGCACTACCAGTTCGGCGGGGATCTTGCGGCGGACTGGGGAAAATTCGCGGTTCTGGTCGACGGCGGTGATGGCGTCGAGCAGGATGCCGGCGCACATGGCGCCCATGGCTTCCATGGGCTGGCGAACGGTGGTGAGGGATGGCATGGAAAGTGCGGCCTGAGCCACGTCGTCGAAACCGATGACGGAGCAATCTTCGGGAACACGCAGGCCTTTGTTTTTGAGGGCGCGCAGAGCACCGAGAGCGGTGACGTCGTCGTAAGCCAATAACGCGGTGAAGCGTTTGCCGCGACGCAGCAATTCCGCGGTCAGTTGCAAGCCCGCTTCGAAGCTGGAGTTTGCGTCGAGAGACTCGGGGAGTTCAGCGATGCGTTTTGAATCGAGAGACAGACCGACGGATTGGGCGAAATTCTTGATTCCCTTCCAGCGCTGTCCGCTGCTGGTGAGGGCTTTCGGTCCGCGGAGAAAGGCGATTTCGCGGTGTCCGAGTTTGTAGAGATGTTCGAGGGCGGCGGCGGCGCCCACTTCATTGTCAACAGAAACGGTGCTGCCCAGTTCGGTTTCGACTTCGCGTCCGGCGACGACCGTGGGAACCTGGCGTTCCGTGAGATCGCCGAGGAGTTTGATGTCCGTGACCAGCCAGTTGGCAACGATGATAAGGCCTTCGACGCGGCGATCGAGAAGCATCTCGAGATAGCGTTCGAAGCGATGAGTTTCATTGTGAGCGTCGGCGAGGAAGGAAAGATAATTGGCCTGGTAGAGAGAGTTTTCGAGGCCGCGAAGAATGGGAGTGCAAAAAGGATCGGTGATGTCGAAAACCATGACGCCAACAATGTTAGAACGCTGGCTGCGCAAAGAACGAGCGAGCGGATTGGGACGATAGCCGAGGCGCTTGGCCACCACTTCGATGCGCGCTTTGGTGTTGGAAGGAATGTAACGCGAAAGAGGCGCGCCGTTCAGAACGATGGAAACGGTGGACGCGGAGTAGCCGCTTTCCCGGGCGACATCCCGAATGGTGATGACTCCGGCTCTCGCCATGATGTTTTCCTCACTTCGGCGCTGGATAGTCGTAGCGCAGATTCTCCGGGAGACGATCGGAGCGGGTGCGGATGTTGTATTCCAATTGGTAACCCAGATGGTCGTTGTCCGCCGGATATTCGTTACCGGCGGGATAAGGGTATGAAAGCAGGCCGTGCTTAGGAAGCGGTTCAACGGTGAAGGCGTGCGCGGCGTAGAAATCGAGATCCTTCTCGAAGCCATCGGCGTAGAAGAAATAGTCGCGGACCCAGCCGGCGGACAGAGCCGGAAGATTGCGCGGATCGAAATCGAGTTTGACGCCTTCGCCGGAACTGAAGATGGCGAACTTATCGTCGGAAGCACGCAATAAGGATTTTACGTCGCCATAACGGGTGTAGTTGCCAGCAGCGCGGGCGTACGGGCCCGTGGGGCTTAAACGCGAATAGGAATAGACGGTGTCGCTGGCGGGCTTGAGGCGGATTTCGCGCGGATAGCCGAGATAGGCGAGCTCGGCATTGGCCAGGGAAACTTCGGTGACGTGAATGTCGTGGAGCTCGGGAGTTTGGTCGATGCGAATCGAATCCCAATAAATTTTTAGATTGGTGACGATGCGGATACGCTTCGTGCCGGAAGGGATTTTCCCGGAGAGGTCAGCGACCATGGTGCGAGCGAGACCGGCGGGGAAGCCCATGTCTTCGATGACGCGAACCCAATTGCCTTGCGCGTCTTGCGCTTCGACGTAGGGAGCAATGACCTTGATGCCAGCTTGGTCGGCGGCATACATGGAGGTTGCGGTGAAGTAGTCTGTGTAGCCATCCATGATGAGGCGCAGAGGTTTGGCGGAATCCCAGGCGCCGAGATCGAGTTCGATCCAGTGGAGCTTGGCGAAGCCGGTGAAGGGGACATCGGGAAAATCAGTAACGTACTTGCGGTCTTTTTTGGCCAAAAGCGGAAGAACGTTGTGGCCGCGGTCATCCCAGGCGCCGGACGGGATGCGTGAATTTTGCGTGGCGACTACGCGAAATTCGGGGAAAGGGGGACTGCTGACGAAACGCTCGTTAGCATTGACTTCGATGTTGGCCGGATGATCGATGGCGAGCAAGCGCACGTGATCGAGGTACACGGTTTCTTCCATGGGCTCCATAAAGCGGAAGCTGAGGAGACCATTTTTCTCGCGAACGCTTTTGGCGGGAACTTTCAGATATTCGTCGGGGTCGGGAACGTCGCGTTCGCCGGGAGCGATCCAATGGCCGACAACGGCGGGACCAATCATGTCGGCGATGAATTCGTATTCCTTGCCATTCCAGGAAAAAAGAATGGGGCAAGAACTGCCGCGGCGGTCGAGTTCGCCAACGGGAACAATTTTCAAGGCGGCGAGATCGACTTCATCTTGCGGAACGCCGGTGGGCCAGAGAAGGCGGATGGCGTCAGCAACTTTTTGCGAGCCAAGGCCTACGAGCAGCGGAGTGCCATTCTGGCTGAGATAACCGGAAGCGGAAGAAAGTTCAAATTTTTGATAGAGAGGGCCGGCGAAGAGTTCTACCTTGGTGCCAATGCCGCTCTTGTTGTCGTTGAGGCCCTTGAGATCGACAGCAATCCAATTATTTTTGTTGGCGCCGATATTTTGGAGAAGTAGAGGAGCAGCGCCGTCCTGGGTGACAACAAGGTCGGGGCTGCCGTTGCCCTTCAGATCGGCGAAAGCCACGGCGCGAGGCTGAGAGAGTTTGAGAGTGTCAAGTTGAACTTTTTTCGTGACGTCGGCCCAGCCAGCGTCGCCAAGATTGCGCAGCAGGCGAATTTCACCATTGCCGCTGGCGGATTCGCCGACAGCCACAAGATCGAGCCAGCCATCGTTATCGAAGTCAACCCAAGTGAGGCCCCAACCTTTTTTCCAACCGAAGTTGGGGAGCGGAACGCGCTCCAGCTTTTTTCCCTGAATATTGCGCCAGAGAGAGATGCCGGGCGCACCGGCATGGGTGAAGGCGATGTCCATGAAGCCATCTTTGTCGAAATCGAAAACGGTGACGCCGACTGAGGGTGGAAGCTTTTCTTTTGCGAAGTCGACGGCAGGCAGCGGAAGGAATTTGCCCTCGCGAGGATTCAGGTAGATTGCGGCGCCTTCGGAGCCGCCAGCGATGACAAGATCGACGGCACGATCGTTGTTGAAATCGGTGGTGGCAACGCCGGCGCCGGTAGCGGGGACGCCTAATCCAGTTGCATCGGAGACGTCAGTGAAGGTGGAATTGCCATTGTTGCGCCACAGTCGATTGGTGCGTTTTTCGGGAGGGGCGGCGGGGGCCATGGTGAGATAGAGATCGAGGTCGCCATCGTGATCATAGTCGACAAAGGTGGCGGCAACACATCCGGGCTCGCGACGAAGGCCCACCTTTTCGGTGACGTCGACAAATTTGCCTTTGCCGTCATTATGAAAAAGGCGAATACCGGAGGATTCGCAGACAGCGAGATCGGCTTTGCCATCGTTATCGAAATCGCCGGCCGCGCAGCCGAAGCCCTCGCCAATATCGGCGAGACCGGCTTTACCGGTAACGTCTTCAAACTTTCCTTCGCCGAGGTTGCGGAGCAGGCGGCTGTTGCCTTTTTGCGCGGCGACAAGAAAAAGATCGGGCTTGCCATCGCCATCGAAATCAATGAAGCAAGCGCCGCGACTGGCCGGAAGCGGCGAGGCGGCGCCAGAAACGGTCTTCGTGAGCGAGTCCTGAACATAATGAACAGGAATTTCTGCGGGAGCATTAACCTCTGTGCCATGCACAAATTCGCCGAGAGAGAATTTCCCCTGTTCGCCGTAACCCGCGCCAAAGGGATCGCCAAGGTGGGCTTCCTTATTCTTCTGGAAGAGCTTCATGGATTCGCGCGCGGCATCAGTTTCGCCCTTGCGCTGATAGGCGCGTGCTAGACCGAATTGAGCGGAGGCGTGGTAGGGGGCGAAGGAGAGAGCTTTCTTGAATGAGGCGATGGCTTCGTCGTACTTCTGGAGTTGCGACTCGAGAAAGCCGATAAAGTAGTAGGCGTCGGGCTCGTCGGGTGCAATTTGCGTGACATGCTGGAAGGCCTCAATGCCCTTTTGCGGTTCGTTGAGATCTTTGTAGGCGAGACCGAGGTTGTACGAAGCATATGGATCGTTGGGAAGTTCGTTGGCGGCTTGTTCGAGAGCGGCGCGGCCCTGCTCGAGTTTCTGCTGGCTGAGCAGCGCGATGCCGAGATTGACGCGAGCAACGGCGAATTTTAGATCGAGAGCGAGAGCCTGGTCAAAATATTTTTGCGCTTCCGCGCCTTTTTGCTGATTGAGGAAGGCGACGCCAAGAGTATTTAGACGCAGAGCTTCCGCGGATGCGGTTGGACGATTGGCGGGAGGAGTTTGCGCGGCGTTCGAATGCAGTGCGGTGAAGCAACCGAACGCGGCGAGGAGGAGCATGCCGGAAAGAGCGAGCAGAAAAGCGCGGGGAACAGGAGTTTTGAGAGGCATCAACGAAAATTCTTTCTGGATGCGCGACAAAGGCTGGCGAAACGCCGTCCCAGCACACATTGATTGTCTTGACTAGAAAGCGAGTCGTCAACCGTTTTTATAGTGGGGATTTGAAGGCCAGCGTGGCGAGAAGGACGAGGTTCGCGGCGCCGCGGACTTCGGATTGACGTCGATGGTCGTCCCCGGTACCGTCCTCGAGTGACCTATGAGAGACCTGAACGAATTCTCGATTGCGGAAGTACTGGAGAGCTACAGCAAAAAAGAATTGTCGCCGGTGGAAGTGGTAACGGCGCATTTGAAACGCGCGCGCGAACTGCAACCGAAGCTGAACGCGTTTGTGCACCTGGATGAGGAGTCGGCAATCGCGAAAGCGAGGGCGTCTGAGGCGGCGATTCAGCGAGGACAAGCACTGCTGCCGCTGCAAGGGATTCCGCTGACCGTCAAATCGAGCATGGACGTGGCAGGCTGGCCTTGTCCCGCAGGATCGCTACTGCGCAAAGATTATGTGCCGGTGAAAGACGCGATCGCGGTGGCGAGGCTGGAGGCTGCGGGAGCAATACTGCTGGGGAACACGAATACGCCGGAATTTTTGATGGCGTACGAAACAAATAATCGGGTGAATGGAAAAACGTCGAATCCATGGAACCTGGAATATTCGTCGGGAGGTTCGAGCGGCGGAGAGGCAGCGGCGATTGCGAGCGGGTGCTCGATGGGAGGAGTGGGAAGTGATGGAGGCGGATCGATTCGCGTGCCTGCGCACTTTTGCGGAATTTGCGGACTGAAGCCGACGCCGGGACGAATCGCGGCCACTGGGCACTATCCGCCGGGAGCAGGAGCATTTGGATGGATAGGCGTGGTAGGACCATTGGCGCGAACGGCGGCGGATGTGCGGGCGTTGTTCGCGGTAATGGCAGGTGCGGATCCGGGCGATGCGTTGAGCACGCCCGTGCCTGTTCGGGAGATTGTGCCGATGGAGTTGCGGGGATTGCGCGTGGGGACCCTGGAGAGCGCGGCGTTAGGCACGGCGACGCCGGAGACTCTAGCAGCTGTGGAGCGCGCTGGAAAACTACTGGAGGAAAAAGGATTCCATGTGGAGCGCTTCCCTTTGCAGAAACTGGATTGGGCGCTGGAGCTTTGGTGGTTTTTCTTCGGGCCAGTGATCGGGAAATTGCTGATGGACGGGACGAAGGGGCAAGAGGAATTGTTGAGCCCGATGCTTCGAGAGTATCTGGGAGTGGTGAGCAACGAGCCTGCTGTGCGGCTGGAATCGTTCATGAAGTCGTGCACGGAAAGAGATTTGGTGCGCGAAGATGTTTTGCGGCAGATGAGCGGAGTGGGAGTTTTGCTTTCGCCGGTGTCCTCGGCGCCTGCATTCCGGCATGGGGCGGGAAACTATCAGCAGGGAGACGCGCACAATTACCGCGACACGATGCGGTTTTGCCAGTGGATGAATCTGACGGGTTTTCCAGGCTTATCGGTGCCGATGGGAACGTCGCCGGACGGATTGCCGATTAATGTGCAGTTGATTGGGCGACCGTATGAGGAGGAGATTCTAGTGAGTGTGGCAGAGAGGTTGGAGGAGGGGCGCGGAGAGTGGAAAGGGCCGGGGAATTAGTTTTCAGTTTTCAGTTTTCAGTATTAAGTTTTAAGTAATTCGCACGGTACAGCCAGGTGAGATGTGCGGATGAGATTCTTCGCGCATCCTCGTCGGATGCCCTCAGAATGACAAGCTGGGTTCGTTCAGTTGGGGGAGGACTGATTTAGTTCGGGGCTGGGTAGATAGCGTTCCTCCAGTTCTTCGCGATCCTTGTTTACCTGAAGATCCATAAGTTTTTTGGCGCTGGCGAATTCGAGTTTGGCTTCATCCTTTTTGCCGAGATGCTGCAGGATCTGGGCGCGCAGGAAATGAACTTTGCCGCTGTCGGGAGCGAGCTTCACGGCGGCATCGATTTCCTTCAGCGCTGGTTCAAATTTCTGCTGCGATTGATAGAGCTTGGCGAGGCTGAAGAGCGCATTGACCTGACGAGGATCGCGTTTGAGGGCTTCGCGAAATTCGCGTTCGGCGTCAGCTTCTTTCTGACTGCGTAGATAGAGATTGCCGAGCTGGACGTAGTTGTCGGCCAGGTCCGGCTCGATGGCAATGTCCTGGCGAAATTCCTGTTCACTTTTATCGAGTTGGCCGAGTTCGAGATAGACCAGACCCAAATTGAAATGCAGGAACGGGAGATTGGGGTTGGCTGCGAGAGCCTTCTGAAGCTGTACGAGCGCGGTGTCGTATTCCTGATGCTGTAGATAAGACTTGCCGAGAATAAGGTGAAGTTCGGGAGAATCGTCACCAACGGCAACGAGCTGCTTCATCGCCTTGTCGTCGAGGGATTTATCTCCGGCGCGATTCGCGGCCATGCCGAGAACGTAGAGATACATGACATCGGACGAGAGTTGAGGCCACAAGGAATCGAGAGTACTGGCCGCCGAGGAGTAATTCAGGGTGAAGACCTGGCAGAGTCCGAGAAGATAGTGAGCTTGAGTGGAGCTGGGATCATCGCGCATGACGGATTCGAGATAGGGGATGGCTTCGCGGTAATTTTGCTGACGGAATTCAACGAGAGCAATGTTCAAACGAATACCGGGGGTCTGAGGGGAGAGTTTCTCCGCTTTCTTCAGGCTTCGTAGGGCCGCGTCCCAGTCCTTACGGCGCATGGAGATGACGCCGAGGTTGGCATAAGCGGCGCCAGCGTTGGCATCAATGGCGAGAACCTGACGGAAATCTCTTTCGGCAGCATCGAGATCTCCAGATTGCAGCGCGGCCTGGCCCTTCTGAAAGGAAGCCTGAGCGTCAGCAAGGCTCGCGGATTGTTTGGCTTGCGAAGCGGGAAGAGGCGCGGCCCATAATGGGTCAGAAGGAAACAAAAGAAGCGAAGCCACGATGAGGATGGTGAGGAAGCGGAAGTTAGGCGACTGGGGCATGTAGAAGTAGTGTGCGACAGTGCGGGAGTAAGGTTCAAGAGAGAGTAAAGAAACAAGAGGGAGACCGCGAGTAGCGAGTCAAACCGTGACCGGCGCGGAGCGGACTTTTATTTAGGGCTTGACAGAGTTGCTACTATCCGCTATTAATCCGATTTAATAGGTGTTTTTGGGGTGGTCGAGGTCCGTCGGGGACCGAGGGATTTCAGGCGAGTGGTCGCGAGTTGGCAATACCAGGCAAGTGTGTAGCCTCGTCTCAATTCCTCCTTCATGTCCGTGAAAGTCTAGCCAAAACTTGTGTGGTCTGGAGGTCTCATCGTGGAGAGACATCGCAATTCCTTGAATAGGATTATGACGGGGAGGTTGGGAAACTGGCTGGCAGTGCTCGCATTGCTGCTGGCAATTCCGCTAGTTGCTTCGGCGCAGAACACGGCGTCGATCAGCGGAACGGTAATCGACAAGTCCGGCGCGGCAGTGGCCGGTGCACAGGTAGTGATCACGAACGTAGAGGGCAACCTGACGCGCACAACGGAAACCAATAGCGAGGGCGCCTACGTGTCGTCGGCGCTGCCGAGCGGTTCGTACAACATAGTGGTGACGGCCAAAGGATTCCAGAAATTCACGGCGACAAAAGTGGTGGTGGAAGTTGCCGCCAAGGAACGCGTGGATATTACGCTGACCGTAGGCGCGGTAACGGAAGAAGTGATCGTAACGGGCGAGAGCATCGCGCAGGTGGATACCACGTCCGCGGAAATCGGCAGCACGATTACCGGGAAGCAAGTGAATGAACTGGAATTGAACGGGCGGAATTTTACTTCGCTGGTGACGCTATCGGCCGGCGTGGTGGATCAGACGGGACAGGACGAAGGAACGGTGGGTGTGTATGGCAACGTGCAATATGCCATGAACGGGGGCCGCACAGAATACAACAACTGGGAACTGGACGGCGGCGACAACATGGATAACGGTTCGAACGCCACGTTGAACGTGTATCCGAACCTGGAAGCTATCGCAGAATTTAAAGTACTGACGTCGAACTATGGGGCGCAGTATGGACGCAACGGCTCGGGCACAGTAGAGGTAGAGACCAAGTCGGGCACCAGTTCGTTCCACGGCAGCGCGTTTTATTATGGACGCAACGAGGTATTCAACGCGCGTTCGTGGGAAGAAGGCGCGGACCCATCTGCGAAGAAGGCTCCTTACCGGAAGCAGGACTGGGGATACACGTTCGGTGGCCCCGTCTATATTCCGAATCACTACAACTCGGATAAGAAGAAGACCTTCTTCTTCTGGTCGCAGGAATGGCGCCGCGAATCGAACCCGACGTCGTTCAACGCGCAAGTACCGTCGGCGGCGGAACGAGGGGGAAACTTCAGCGATCTCTGCCCGGCGTACTCGGCAACGGTTCCGGTGGATGCAACAAATTATCCGGACTGCCCGACGATCAACGGCTCAGGAGGCATCGCGTTTCCCAGCAATACGATTCCAGCGGGGTTGATCAGCAATAACGCGCAGTATTTCCTGAACGTGATTCCGAGCCAGACCGGCAGTCTGACGACAAACGGATTCCCTGCATACATACAAACTGTTTCCTTGCCGACCACGTGGCGCGAGGAACTGATCCGAGTGGACCACAATTTCACGGAGAACGAACGGCTGACGGTGCGCTACATTCACGATACGTGGCAGACCACAACGGCAACGCCGCTATGGGGGAACGGGGCAAGTTTCCCGAACGTGAACACATCGTTCGCGGGACCGGGGACGAGCTTTGTAATCCGCTTAACATCGAACTTCACGCCAACCTTGCTGAATGAATTCGTGGCCAGCTACACCGCGGACCACATCGATCTAAACGCGGTGGGCGACTATCAACTGCCATCTGGGTTCGCGATGGGCTCTCTGTTTGACAATGGGTTTTTCGGGAAACTGCCTTCCTTTTCGATCAACAATGGCAACGCGTACGGCGGAGGATTCAGCTATGACTCGGGTTACTTCCCATGGAAGAACGCGAATCCGACCTATACGTATCGCGACAATATGACCAAGATTATTGGGAACCATACACTGCTGTTCGGTGCGTACTTTATCGCCGCACAAAAGAACCAGGAAAACTCGCTGTATACGCAAGGAATACTGGGCTTTGACAATGGCTCGAGTTTCACGACGGGCAACGCGTTCGCGGACTTGCTTATGGGCAATGTGGCGAACTACTCACAAGCGAACCAGCAGATTATCTTCTACGACCGCTACAAAATCCTGGAACCCTACATTCAGGACGACTGGCGCGCCACGCGAAAACTAACGCTGAACTTCGGACTGCGCTGGAGCTTCTTTGGGCGCTACCAGGAACGCTACAACCAGGAATACGGATTTAATCCATCTCTGTACAACGCAGCGAATGCGCCGGCGATCGACGTCGATGGCAGCGTAACCGGATCTGCGGGAGCGTTGATCAATCCAGTGACCACTCCGAACGTAGCCAACTCGTTGTTTAATGGCTACATACAGTGCGGGGTATCTCCGGCACCGACGGGTTGCTACAAGAACAAACTGATGAACCCGGCGCCGCGAATCGGCTTTGCCTTTGACCCCAAAGGTGACGGCAAGATGGCCATTCGCGGAGGTTACGGAATCTTCTTCGAACACTCCAATGGAAACGAAGCAAACGCAGAATCGTTGCAACAGGGGGCTTCCCCGCTCGTGCTGATCTCGCAGCAAAGCAACGTTGCGGGTTACGACGGCATAGGCGGAAGCGGAGGGGGCCTGTTCTTCCCGATTAACCCGTGGTCGATCCCGAATCAGGTGCAATGGCCCTACATGATGCAGTGGAACCTAAGCATCCAAAAGGAACTTCCCTACAATATCGTGGCCTCGGTCGCGTACGTGGGAAGCAAGGGCACTCACCTGACCAACCAGCTGGACCTGAACCAGTTGTATCCGATTAATCAGTCCACGAATCCATTCAAGCCGGGTCAGGCGATTGCCGACGACGGCAGCGACTGCAATTTTGGATTTGTGGGATCAAGCAACGGGTTGCCCACCTCAGCAACCTTGGGTAACGGAACCGCGGTTCCCGCCGCAGCCATCCCGAACATGTGGACAGCGTGCCAAAACAATGCCAACCCCTACCGGCCCTATTATGGCTACAGCACCATCAACCGATTGGAAAATGGTGCCAATTCGATGTACAACTCGTTGCAAGTTACTGCTCAGCGGACTGTCGGGCAGTTAACGTTCAGCGCGGCTTACACTTGGAGCCACTCACTGGATAATTCATCTGACCGTTACGATAGTGGGTTCCTCAATTCCTACGATCTCAGGGACTCCTGGGCAAGTTCGAATTTCGACCAGCGGAATGCCTTCAGTCTGAGTTATGTGTGGGCCATGCCGTTCTTCAAGAACGCTGATTCGTGGAAACGGACGCTGCTCGCCGGATGGCAGTTTTCAGGCATAACCATCGCGCAGTCCGGGACTCCCTTTACGGTTGTGAATGGAACGACCTATTCGGACGCGGCAGGCGTCGGAAACGGTCTCAACAATGGGTCGCGACCGGACCTGGTAGGCAACCCCTATGATGTCGGAAACAGGAACAACGGCGGTCGTGGCCCACAGTACCTGAATCCTGCGGCATTCGCGACACCCACCGGCCTGACATTTGGAACATTGGGCCGCAATACATTCTACAATCCCGGCCGGTTGAACTTTGACATGGGATTGTTCAAGCGTTTTGCGATCAATGAAACGATGGGTTTTGAATTCCGTTGGGAAACTTTCAACACCTTCAATCACACGCAGTACAGCGGTGTGAATACCAGCATGGACACCACGAACCCGGGCGACAATCTAGACAGCTCCGGGTTCCTGCACATGAGCGGAGCGCATGCCCCGCGGCGTATGCAGTTGGGCCTGCGATTCTACTTCTAGTTTTTCCGCCCAAGGACTAGAGGGAGCGGCGGGCTTCGCTTGCTTCTCCCTCGGGTCCGGATTTCAGTCGAGGAAAAGCCTCCCGATGTACTCGGGAGGCTTTTTTTTATTGCGAGCGTTGCTTGTTTGTTGCGTTGCGACGAGAGCTTTGGGTGTACAATCGCCGCATGAACCGACGAACATTTATTGAAACATCAGTAGCAACCGCGGTGCTCACCACGCTCCCCACAAAAACCTTCGCCGATGAACATAAAATTTCCAAGGTCGGCATACAGCTTTACACCGTGCGCGACGAAATGAAGAAGGACTTCGAAGAGACCATCGCGAAGGTAGCAGCGATTGGCTACAAGGAGATGGAATTCGCGGGCTACTTCGGGCATTCGCCGAAGGATGTGCGCGCGATCCTGGATAAGGACGGGCTGACGTCGCCGTCGAGCCACGAGAGCTACGACGTGGTGGAGAAGAAGTTGCCGGAAACGCTGGAAGGCGCTCACGTGATCGGGCAGACATTTCTGGTGTGCCCGTACATCGACGAGAAGATGCGCACAGCGGACGGGTACAAGCGCGTGGCGGAAACGTTCAATAAGGCAGGCGAGGCGTGCAAGAACGCGGGAATTCAGTTCGCGTATCACAACCACTGGTGGGAGTTCATACCCGATGCGCAACTGGGTGGGAAATTTCCGTATGACTTCCTGCTGGAATCGACGGACAAGAACAACGTGAAGATGGAAATGGATTTATGCTGGATCAGCGTGGCGGGACAGGATCCCGTGGCGTATTTCAAGAAATATCCGGGGCGTTTTCCGCTGGTACACGTGAAGGACATGAAGAAATTGCCAAACGTGAAGCCGGAACAGCTGGCATCGGTGAACATGAAAGAACTGGAAAAGGGGATGACCTCGGTGGGCGACGGGATCATCGACTGGAAGCGCATTTTTGCGGCGGGCAGCATTGGCGGGATCGAGCATTACTTCGTGGAGAACGATTTCCCGAAAGAAGCGTTCCCCAACATCACGGCCAGCTACAAGTATTTGTCACAACTGACATTCTAAGAACGCATCCGCAACCGCGGGTTTGGGACGCCTCGACGGGTGTGGCGATTTCCACCACCAGAACCCGGATCAGGCATTGTTCTGCGCAGATGAATTGTTCTGCGCGGATGAATCGTTCTGGCAGTGTGCTCGTCTAAGTGCTCAAGGGAGTGTGTATGAGCCGAAACCTGCTGGTTGCCGCACTATTTCTAATACCCGCGACTGTCGTAGCAAATGATTCGCCGAGTTTTCGCGGCGACTTGGAACATCCAGGCATTTACGATACGACGCCGGTGGCGAAATTCACGCAAGTGAAATGGAAGTTTCAGACCAAAGGCATCGTGCTATCGTCGCCCGCCGTGGTGGGAGACACGCTTTATGTAGGCAGCGCAGATCACAATCTTTACGCGCTTGCAGTTGCAACGGGCGCACAAAAATGGGCGTTCAAGACCGGGAGCAGCGTGGCGTCTTCTCCCGCGGTGGCGAATGGGATGGTTTATTTTATAAGTTATGACGGCAATTTCTATGCGCTGGATGCTGCGGATGGCAAGTTGCGCTGGAAATATCAAACGGGAGGCGAGCGGCGATTCGCAGCAACGCATTTGCACGGCTCGCAGCCTGCGGCGGAAACCATGCCGGATCCCTTCGACGTGTATCTCTCGTCGCCAGTAGTGTGGCAAGGCGCGGTGTATTTTGGATGCGGCGATGGGAACGTGTATTCACTGGACGCAACGAAGGGCACGCTGAACTGGAAATTCAAGACCGGGGATGTGGTGCATGCTTCGCCTGTGATATCCGGGGGAGTGTTGTACATCGGAAGCTGGGATTCGTATTTTTATGCAATTGACGCGGGGACGGGCAAAGAAAAGTGGCGCTTCAAAACGGGAGAAGATCCCGATATTCACAACCAGGTGGGCATTCAGTCGTCGGCAGTGGTAGCGGATGGCATGGTGTATTTCGGGTGCCGTGATTCGAATTTGTACGCTTTGGACGCGGCCACGGGACAAAAGAAATGGGCGTACAACAACAAAGGATCGTGGGTGATCGCGTCACCGCTGGTGCAGCAGGGCAAGATTTACTTCGCGACTTCCGATTCCGGTATGTTCCGCGCTTTGGACGCGAAGACTGGCGCGGAGCTGTTTTCGCTGAAATTTTCCGGATGGCCGACGTTTGCGTCGCCAATTATCGCCGGGGAGATGCTGTACTCGGGCTCGCATTCCGGCACGCTGTACGCAATCGACCTGAAGGAGCAGAAGACGGCGTGGGAATTTCAGACCGACGGAGCGAAACAGAACGCGACGAAATACACGAAGGCAGATGGAACTCCCAATTATGAGGCAGCGTACGCGGGTGATTTCTACGATGACATGGTTGTGGGCATGCACAAGCTGATGACCATGGGATCGATTTATGCTTCGCCAGTGCTGGCGGATGGAGTGCTCTATATCGGGAGCACGGATGGCGCGTTGTACGCAATAGACTAGGCTGTCGTCGGATTCCAACCAACTTCACGTGATTGCGCGCGCTGGGGACACCCTCATCCCTGAAGGGATGAGCTACAGGCCCAGAGAACAGTTGTGCGCGGCGACGCCGGGCAGGCTATGATGTCGGCACTCACTCCAAAACGAGAAACCTGAGGTCGGCACATTGGCGAAGGCAACTTCGAAGGTCTTTCCCATAACAGTTATTGCTGGGTTGTTGCTTTTCGGTGCGGGGTGCGCGCTGATGGCAGCGGGATATGGGCACAGTACGCTTGCGGCAGTGCGCTGGGTTGGCTTGGCGGCGCTGGCCTTTGCGGGCATTCAGCGGCGCTCGCTGACCTTCTGGATCTTCTTTGCGATGTTTGCGGGATTGGAAATCGGTCTGGATTGGCCGGGGTTTGCGGCGCACCTGCGCGTGTTGAGCGACATCTTCCTGCGGCTGATCAAGGTGATTGTGGCGCCGCTGATCTTAGGCACGCTGGTGACGGGAATTGCGGGGCACGGCAACCTGAAGAAAGTGGGGCGCATCGGGCTGAAGAGTCTGATCTATTTTGAAGTGGTGACGACGATTGCGTTGTTCATTGGCGTGGGCGCAATCAACCTGACGCGCGCGGGCGAGGGAATCTCGCTACCAGCGGCTTCCGCCGAGCAGGGGCCGCAGAACGTGGCGCCACTGAACTGGGATGACTTTCTTCTGCATGTGTTTCCAGAAAACATTGTGAGGGCCGTGGGGGAGAACCAGATATTGCAGGTGGCAGTGTTCGCGGTTTTATTTGGCATGGCGCTGACACGCGTTCCAGAGAAACTGCGGCAACCAATGCTGAGTGTGGCGGAATCATTGACGCAGGTGATGTTCAAATTCACGAATATTGTGATGTATTACGCGCCGATTGGAGTGGGGGCGGCGATGGCGTACACAGTGGGGCACATGGGAATCAGAGTGCTGCTGCCGCTGGGAAAATTATTGTTGACCGCGTACGGCGCGTTGTTGGTGTTTCTGATTTTTGTTTTGCTGCCCATTGTGCTGCTGGCGCGGCTGCCCCTGGGACGGTTTCTGAAATATGTAGCCGAACCGGCCACGATTGCGTTTGCCACCAGCACGTCAGAGGCGGCGCTGCCACGCGCGATGGAATGCATGGAGGAATTCGGAGTGCCGCGGGAAATTGTGGCGTTCGTAATTCCGGCAGGGTACAGTTTCAATCTGGATGGCTCAACGCTGTACCTGGCGATGGCGTCAATTTTCGTGGCACAGGCCGCGGGGATTCACATGGGATGGATGCAGCAATTGTTCATGGTGTTCGCGCTGATGGTGACGAGCAAAGGAGTGGCAGGTGTGCCGCGCGCCGTTTTAGTGGTGCTGATGGCTACGGCGTCTACGTTTCATCTTCCTTACGAACCGATCTTCATTCTGCTTGGCGTGGACACGCTGATCGACATGGCGCGAACTTCGTGTAACGTGACGGGCAACTGCCTGGCCAGCGCGGTGATCGCGCGGTGGGAAGGGGAGTTGGTCAAGCCGAGGACCTCTCCGTCGCAGGAGTCTTGAGTTTGCACCTGCGATTTTTCCCGAATGTGATTGAGATCCTTACGCAAGCTGAGCGTTCCTAAGGACGACACGAGGGTAAGCGCCATGCGATTCAGGAGTTCGATCAGCGGCCGGCACTGGCAGTCGCTTATTTCATTTCTTTGAGCTGCTTGAGTATTTTGATGGCGTTTTGATTTGTGGGATCGAGCCGCAGAGATATTTCGTAATTTTCAATGGCCAACTCCCGCTGGCTATTTTTCATATAGGCTTCGGCGAGACTGTCATAGACATTGCCGGATTTTGGAAATTCCTGGACGTTGCGCTGGAAGACGGCGATGGCATCGGAAGTTTTTCCGGAAGAGAGAAGCATATAGCCGAGACTGTTCAGGGTGGCTTCGTCGAGATGCTCGCCGGCTCCAGCCTTTTTTAGTTCATCATAGCGTTGCAGGGCAGCGGAAGAACCGTTGACTACAGCGAGGAGCGTCAATTCTGACGGGAGGTTATTGCCAAATTTGTGGTTCCAGGAATATTCCTTGGCGACGCTGCGAAGTATAAAATCGGCCGCTGAAATACCATTGTCGGAATCGGCCATGATGACCAGGCCTTTGCCGGTATCGGCGTTCATGGTGAGCAACGCTTGAAAGCCTTCGTCGGCTCCATTGTGGCCGAACTGGCCGGGATTCTGTTTGTCCATGAAGAAGCCGAGTCCGGCCTCGTCCAGAACCGGAGTGAGCATTTCATTGGTCATCTTCTGGGACAAGATGCGATTCGATTTGCCATTTTTTGAGAGAGCAATTTCGATGGCGAAGTGCGCGAGATCGGTGGGAGTGGTCCAAAGGCCCGCGGCGGCCATTTCAGGGTAGATATGCCATTTTCCGTGGACCGGCTTGCCATCCCAATAGGCTCCTTCTGCAGTTTCGGCGGCGCGCGGGGGAGGCAGTGGCTGTTCGTAACTGCTATCGCGCATGCCGATTTTATCGAGGACGGTTTCGCGAAGTAAAACTGGAAAAGGCTTGCCGCCGACATCGGTCATCAAAAGTTGCTCAATGGTGACGCCGCCACCGGAATAGCGGAATTTTGTGCCGGGAATGACATCGACGCGAATCGGTGGGGTGTTGGCGGGCTTTTCGCCGTTGAGGATTTGAACGATGGTGGGGAGGGGAGCGTCGACGTCGTAGCCGGGGAAGCCGTGAACGGTCAGGCCAGCGGTATGCGACACCAGCCGGCGCATCGTGACCTTTTCCGCTTGCGTAAATTCATTGTCGGGAACTTTCCAGGTTTTGAGTTTGTCGTTGACGTTCTCATCCAGGACGAGTTTTCCCTCTTCCACCATATGCAACGCCGCGGTGGCCGCGACGGGCTTGCTGATGGAACCGGCCTGGAACAAGGTTTTGGTGGTGACGGCAGATTTTGAGTCGGGCGCGACGACGCCGTAGCCTTTGGCCCAGACGATTTGGAAATTGTCGATGACGGCGATGCTGAGCGCGGGAATTCTGAACTTCTCCATCAGTTCTGCCAGAGAGAGCGTGATTGGTGGTTTGCCTTCGGCTTGAGGAACAACGGCGGCGGCCTGCTCAATGCGCTGGATGTGCTCCGCGGTGTCCGCTGCCTTAACAGGCTTGACAGCAGAGGAGGCGGATTGAGGATGGGCGGCAGGGGCAATGCAAAAGGCGAGAACAAGACTGGTGGCCCATTTGGTAAGCGGCATAAACAATCAATCCTTTCGGCCACAAAGTTCAGGATTCAGGGAATGGCGGGCAGCCAGGAAATGAGGCGAGAGCGGTATTGCCGATGTATTGGAGATCTGCAATGCCGATTTTGCTGGTGTAAAAGCCATCGCAAGTCATGTGGCGAAGATGAGCAAAAAAAGTGATGCCCTGAGTAAGCGAGGGATCCGAAACGGCGTTTTTGCGATAGGCGATGAGGTTGAGAGCTTCTTTTTGCTGCGCGGGAGTGGAATCAAGGAAAGTGGCGCTGTAGCGGTCGTAGCAGAAATTGTCGAGCCACATGAGACCGCCGCCGAAAGTGAGCTGGTAATCTTCGTTTTCGCTGGTGAGAAGATCGATGAATTCGGGTGCGCCGCCCTCGACAGCTCCAGCGGATATTTCGTCTTTGGGAATGATGGTGTCGCAGAGAAAGACCAGAGTGGCATATTGGTGAGGCGGGAAAAATTTGGGAGTGTACTTCCCTGCCGGAGAGGTGGCCTTCGCTTCGTGCACCATTTGGTGGACGAGCGCGGCAGCTTCCGCGGGGATGACCTGGAGCACGGAACCGGCGGCCGTGCCAACGGCGAGATTTCTGAGAACGTCGCGTCTGGAAATTCCGGGCATGTGGCTACTCCTTGCTTTTGGACCAACCAGCAGACGACACGGTTTGGTCATCGTTCCGAGCAATCGGGGAGGGATTCCTCACTCCGCGGAGTCCGTTCGGAATGACAATTTGTTGATGGTTGCGCTCAGGATGACAACGGATCGTGATGTGTTCACACATATTTAAAGGCTCCCGTTGTGCGCTTGGGCCAGCAAATAGTCGGAGGCGCGCCAGGACAAGGCCATGATGGTGAGGGTGGGATTTTTGTCGGGATTGGTGACCAACGGACCGCCATCGGTGACGAAAAGATTCTTCACGTCGTGGGCCTGGCAATAGGCGTTCAACACCGAGGATTTGGGGTCGGCACCCATGCGAGCGGTGCCGACTTCATGGATGACTTTGCCACCGTCTTCAATACCAAAAGGGTGAGGGCCATCGATATCGGTCTTGGTTTGATATTCGCCGCCCATGGTTTCAATGATGGCCTTGAACGTTTCCTGCATGTCCTTGGCTTGACGGATTTCGTACTCGCTCCACTTGAAGTGGAAGCGCAATACAGGAATGCCCCACTCATCAACGACATCTGGATCGATTTCGCAATAGGTGTCGGGATTGGCGATCATTTCACCGCGCCCGGCAAAACCGATAGTGGTGCCGTAGCGCTGTCGGCAAGCACGCTTCAGATTCAGGCCGTAGCCCTCACCTTCGTCGCACAGATGAGCAAACATACCGGCGCTGGGCATTTCGCGACCGCCGCCGATCTCGATGTGGTAGCCGCGTGGAAACTCATTTTTACGATCGTACTTCCACCAGGGAATGTACATGTGCATTCCGCCAACGCCATCGTGGTTATGAGGCGGCATTTTGGCCATTTCGGGGACGTAGCCTCCGCCGTTGCTTCCAACGGAGTCTGTGAGGTTGCGGCCGACCCATCCGGAGGAGTTGGCGAGGCCGTCAGGAAACAATTTGGATTTGGAATTGAGGAGGAGGCGAGCGGATTCGCAAGCGCTTGCGGCAACAACAACGGCGCGGGCGAGCACGCGTTTTTCGGAGCGCGTGGCTTTATCGATATAAGCAACGCCAGTGGCTTTTCCGTCGAGGCCGACGAGAATTTCGCGTGCCATCGCGCCAGTAATTAAAGTGAGCTTGCCGGTTTGCATCGCGGGAGGAATGAGCACCTGGCTGGAACTGAAATTGGAAGCGGTGACACAACCGCGTCCGCACTGGCCGCAATAGTGGCAAGACGGGCGGCCATTGAGTGGTTTGGTGAGGACGGCGAGGCGCGAGGGGATGCAAGTGATATTGAGTTTGTCGCAGGCCTTCTTGATGAGGACTTCGTTGCAACGCGGCTTGGGAGGAGGAAGAAAGACGCCGTCGGGCGCGCTGGGGACATTTTCTTTGGTGCCAAAAACACCGATATAGCTCTCGACTTTGTCGTAGTAAGGTGCCAAGTCCTCGTAGGTGATGGGCCAGTCCTCGCCAAGGCCATCGCGTGTTTTGGATTTGAAATCGATGGGCGCGAAACGAAGAGCGATGCGGCCCCAATGATTGGTGCGTCCACCGACGATGCGAGAACGAAACCACTGGAAATTGGAGCCGGGCGCGGAGGTATAAGGTTCGCCGGAAATCTTCCAAGAGCCGTTGGGCGCTAGAAATTCGCTGAAATCGGCCACGGCTCTTCCGCCAACACCCATGCCGCGATGGGGAAGGTCGTAAGGCCACATGAACATCTTGAAGTCCTTATCGGGATAGACCTGCGGACCAGCTTCAAGCATGACGACGCTGAGGCCGCCTTCGGTGAGGATCTTTGCGGCCATGCCACCGCCGGCGCCAGAGCCGATGACGCAGACGTCGTAGGACTTGGGGGTGCGCTGAACCTGAGCCATGGAGACGGTGCGCTACAATTCGCCTTTCTTCATTTTGGAAACGGCGTAATCGCAGGCGCGAGCGGTGAGGGCCATATAGGTAAGCGAAGGATTCACGCAAGAGGACGAAGTCATGCAGGCGCCGTCGGAGACGAAGAGATTGTGGACGTCGTGAGCCTGATTGTTGGCGTTGAGGACGGAAGTTTTGGGATCGCGACCCATGCGAGCGGTGCCCATTTCGTGAATGCCGCGGCCCGGAGGAGTGATGGACTGGGAAACGGAAATTTCACGGGCGCCAGCTGTGGCGAGCATCTCCGCGGCCTGGAGAGCGATGTCGCGTGACATGGCGCGTTCGTTCTCTCCCCACTCGCAATTGATTTTAAGAGTGGGAATACCCCAGGCATCGAGTCTCTCTTTATCAATTTCGACGAAATTGCTGTGAGCGGGAAGACATTCGCCGAAACCGCCCATACCCATGCGCCACGGTCCGGGATTGCGAAGAGAATTCTTGAAGTCGGCGCCGAAACCGGGAGCAGTGAGGCCGCGAGTCCAGTCGTCGCGATCGGCGCCACCTTGATAGCCGTAACCACGGAGAAATTCTTTTTGTTTGGTGGATACATTGCGGAAACGCGGGATGTAGATGCCATTGGGGCGATTGCCGAAGGGCACTCTGTTCTCGTGTCCGGGCATGAAGCCGGAAGCGCCAGCGCCCATGTGGTGGTCCATGAGGTTGTGGCCCAGTTCTCCACTGCTGTTGGCGAGGCCGCTGGGAAATTCGGGCGTGGAAGAATTGAGGAGGATCCGAGTCGATTCCAAAGTGGAGGCGCAAAGGAAGACGAGACGGCCCTTGAATTCCATCGTTGCCCTGTTCTGCGCGTCGATGACACGAACGCTGGAGATGCGCCGCGACTGCGAATCGAAATTCAGGCTGTGGACCACGCTGTAGGGACGAATGGTGAGGCGGCCGGTTTTCAGAGCGGCAGGAAGAGTGGAGCTGAGGCTGCTGAAATAGGATTGCGTGATGCAGCCGCGTTGGCATTCGCCGCAGTAGTGGCAAGCGGCGCGTCCCTTGTGTGTTTGTGTAAGAATGGCGCAGCGGCCGATGGTGCAGATGCGGTCGCCGTAATATTTCGCCAGAGCGGCGCGGAAATCCAGTTCAACACAAGTCATTTCCATGGGCGGCAGAAATTTGCTGTCGGGAAGTTGCGGAAGGCCCTCAGGTTGGCCGCTGATGCCGGCGAATTCCTCGACGTAGTCGTACCAGGGCGCAAGATCAGCGTAGCGAATGGGCCAATCGACAGCGATGTTCTCGCGAAGATTGGCTTCGAAATCGAGGTCGCTCCAACGATAGGTCTGGCGGCCCCAGGTAATGGATTTGCCGCCAAGCTGGCGACCGCGAATCCAAGTGAAGGGCTTGCCCGGAGCGACAGTGTAAGGATTCTCGAGGTCGTTGACGAAGAACTTGTGGGAAAACTCGTCGCAGTCGTAGTCGCACTCGCGCTGGACGAATTGAGTGCGCAGGCGCTCGGCGCGATCGTCCCAGCGACGGTACTTCAACTCCCAAAGGGGGACGTGCTCGACGTAATCCTGTTCAGGAATGATGGTGCGGCCGGCTTCGAGAACCAGGACATTGAGTCCCTTTTCCGTGAGTTCTTTGGCGGCCCAGCCACCGGTGATACCGGAACCGACGATGAGCGCGTCGTAGGTGTTTGTTGCCATGTAGGGTTGAGTCTACCCCTTCTTTCCTTCCGGAATATGGTCACAGCCACGGAAAGCGCCGGGCATAATTTCGAGCTTGAGTTCCTGAGTAAAGCCGATTTCGGAAGTGTAGTAACCGTAGAGGGTCATGTATTTGAAGACACGGAAGAAATCGCCGTGGAGCTGAGTGTCCCGAGAAATGGGGAACGCGCCATCGCGAATGCGATCGGATTCGTGGATCCAGTCGACCGTATCGTCGAGAGAACGCAGGAAAGTGGTTTGCTGCAGAGGAGTGCACTCGAGAAAGGTTTTGCCGAACAAAGCGGCACATTGCGTGTCGACATTGTCGAGACCGGTGAGGAAGTGAGTGCGCTCCTGTTCCGTGGCCCAATCCGCAAGAATGAAATCCATGAATTCGTTGACGCGAGCGGCGGTGGCGCCGGGCGTGTCTGTGGCGGGCACGATGATCTCGGCCATGGCGATGGCGGTGTCGTTCTGATGAGGCGTGAACGCGCGCAGAGAATAGCTGGACGAAGGATGAGCTTCGCGGAGAAGGGCGAACAGATCCGGAGACAGCACCGGCGCCGCAGCAGCCACAGCGAAGATGCGGAGGAGTTCACGCCGCTGCATGGGAGAACTCCGCAGCGGGAAGGATTGCGGGGAGAAGCGCCACGGCGGCTGAAGGAGCCACCGCGGCGCAAGTTCCCACAAACTGACGACAATGCATCTCAGGTCCCGAGAATTTCATTACGAATATTTTTCAGGACATAAGCGGCGCGCTCGACGCCGACGGGGCCGGGAAGAATGGGATCCTCATTTTCGATACTGAGGATGCCATCGTAGCCGACATCCATGTAGGCCTGAAGAATGGATTTCCACGTGGAAGCGCCATGGCCATAGCCAACGGCGCGGAACGTGTCGGAGGCATTGCCCAGGTCGTCCTTCTCAAACGCAAAGTTAAGGATGCCGTATTTGGCGACATTTTCTGGGTACAGCACGGTGTCCTTCATGTGCGCGTGATAAATGATGCCCTGCTTGCCGAGGAAGTGGATGACTTCGACGGGGTCGCAACCCTGCCAGAATAGATGGCTGAGGTCGCAGTTGGCGCCAATTTCTTCGCCGACGGCTTCGCGGAGTTTTAGGAGAGTGCGCGGATTATAGACCACGAAATTAGGATGCATTTCGAAGGCCAGGCGATGGATGCCGTGTTCGCGCGCGTATTTTGCCGCGCCCTTCCAATAGGGAATAACCTTTTCCTTCCATTGCCACTGCAGCATTTCGTTGTATTCGGGAGGCCAGCGGTAGGTGATCCAGTTGGGTTGGGTATCTTTTGGCGAACCGCCGGGGCAGCCGGAGAAGCCGACGATGACTTTGACATCGAGCTTTTCGGCGAGTTGCACAGTCTTTTTGAAGATCTCGGCGTCTTTTGCGGCGTGCGCCTCGTCAGGATGGACCGGATTGCCGTGGCAACTCAGGGTGGCGACACGAATGTTCTTGTCGGAGAATTTTTTCTGCCAGGCCTTGAGCTTGGCGGGATCGGCGAGCAGTTCATCGACGGGACAATGGTTGGCGCCGGGATAGCCGCCGGTGCCAATTTCCATGGCCTCTAGGCCGAGAGCGCTGACCTTGTCGAGCATTTCATCCATGGAAAGATCGGCGTAGACAGGGTCAAAAACACCGATGGGAAGTTTCCGTTTAGAGGAAGAAGAAGCTTGAGGGACAGAAGAAGAAGGCTTTGAGGAAACTTCCGGAAAAATCGTCTCGAGGTGGGGAGCGGCGGGAACGGCGGCTGCCAGGAGCCCCGCGCCGCCCGTGGCAAGGAACTGCCTGCGGTCGAGGCGTGAGTCTGCTAACGGAGAATCGGAATTGCGATTACGCATTAAGAGGCCTCCAAGATAGGTGGAAAAAGTGAAGGAGCGATGGTCCGGCGGCAATTATACGCCCGGAAGAGGAGGAAAAGAGGCAAAAGTGGTGGGAAATTTTGATCCGATTACGGATGTAATGACTCCAGTGGAGGAATGGAGGTGGCAACGGTGAAGGCGCGCTCCGGAAGAATCTTCTTGCGCTGGATGGCGTCGACAAGCATTTCCATGGCGGTTCCGGTGCTGGGCGGACAGCAGATGGTGGCTTTCAAGAGACCGCTGCGGACCCAGGACTGCCCCGTTTTGGGTACGCCGTCGATGCCAAGATAAGGCAGGCTGAGCCAACGTTCGCGTTCGTACTCCGTGGATAATTCCTGGAAGGCTTTGCGCGCGCCAATGGCCATCGAGTCATTCTGGGAAACGACGAGATCGATGGTGGATTTTAGCGAGGTGCTGAGTTTGAGCCAGGAGCGGACAGCCTTTTGCGCGCTATCCTCGGTCCACTGACCCTTCAGAACAATCACGTGGATGTTGGCGGGCTTAATTTCTTGGAAACCCAGAAAGCGTTCTTTGGAAGCGGAGGCCTCGGAAGGTCCCTGGATATAGAGGACAGAACCACCGCGAGGCAAAAGCGCAACGCACTGGCGCCCCTGAATGCGCCCGACTTCAAATTGGTCGCAGCTGACACCGAAAATGGGGACCTTGCTGGACTGGCGAAGCTCGGCAATGTAGTTGGCGTCGCGATTCAGAACGACCCAAGCGATGCCGGCGTTGAGGGAGGCGCGGGCCACCTGGGGAAGTCCAGTGCCGCCGGCGGGTTCCATGACAATAGCGGCGGGGCGGTCTTCGGCAGGAACCTGAACGGCCTTGAGGATCTGAGTGCTTTGATTGACGGCGTCGTTGTCGGCAAAGATGATTTGAACGTCGACGTCGAGTTTCTGAGCGGCGCGCTCGGCATCCTGGGCCTGCTCGAGCTGGTAGTCGTTGTTGTTGGTTATGAGGGAAACCAGAATTTTCATTTTTGGCATAAGACCACCCCAGGTCTTGTTCTTAGCAAAAATGTAAAAACGTATTAGGAGAAAACGCAAACGTGTTGCGAACTGCCAATCAGCCCCTGACCTGAACGTCGAACAAAAAACGCGCGAGACTGCGCACTCGCGTTGTTACGAAAGACAGAAATTCATTTAGACGGCCGCAAAGCCTCGATGGGAGGCACCGAAGAAGCGGTGGTGATGGCGCGCTCCGAGAGAATTTTGCCGTACTGCAAGGCGTCAACGAGCATAGAAAGGGCTTGACCGGCGTTCGGCGGAATGAAGATGGTGGCGGTCAGCAAGCCGCTGCGCACCCAGGACTGCCCGGTCTTGGGAAGACCATCGCAGCCGAGATAAGGAAGGCTGAGCCAGCGATCGCGCTCGGACTCCGCGGTCAATTCTTGAAAAGCTTTACGCGCGCCGATGGCCATGGAGTCGTCTTGAGCGGCGACGAGGTCGATGGGCGCTTTCTGCGACGTAGTGAGTTTGAGCCAGGAGCGGACGGAACGCTGCGCACTCTCTTCGGTCCACTGCCCTTTGAGCATGGTGAGGTGAATGTTCGCGTGCTTGGCTTCCTGCATGCCAACGGTGCGTTCTTTGGCAGCGGAGTTTTCCGAAGGACCCTGAATATAAAGAACGGAGCCACCACGCGGCAGAAGGGCGCAGCACTGGCGTCCCTGAATGCGACCGATTTCGACGTGATCAGAGCTAACGGAAAAAACGGGAACCTTCGAGGAAGCGCGAAGTTCGGGAATGTAAGTGGCGTCGCGATTCAGAACCGCCCAGCCGATGCCGGCAGAAACCGCGGCGCGAGCAACCTGCGGCAAAGCGGTACCACCGACGGGTTCGAACACGATGGCATTGGGGCGATCGTCGGGAGCAGCTTGAATCGCTTTGAGAATTTGCGTGCTTTGATTTATGGCGTCGTTGTCGGCGTAAACAATCTGCATGTCCACAGCAAGCTTGCGAGCAGCGACTTCGGCAGAGTTGGCTTGTTCGATCTGGTAATCGTTATCGTTGGTGGTAAGCGAAACAAGAATCTTCAGCTTTGGCATTTGTTCCCCATGGTGACCGTTTTCCCCACGATACACCCGATGCAAGCCGCAGAACGGGAAACGTCAACGGGAGTTTCGCGAGGGGAACGTGCAAAGTTGGCGTGAACATGGAAAAAGGAAGCGATGAGCGAAAGAGCGGGGCAAGTGGCGGCGCGGGGAGGAGGAATGAGCAAAGCAGCGCAGCAGACTGGAGCGGTTTGGGTGAAAAGGCGCAAAAGGTACTATAAGCAGGACTTGGTCCAGCTATAAGTTATTGTTTTGCAAAGGCTTACTTTGCGGAGGTTGCGGGTGGGGTGGTCCGGCGCTTGCTCATTGTGTGTGGGAGGCAGCGCCTGTGAAGTCGCTGGCTAACAGGGTTGGTTTGTGCGGTGCGAAGTACGGCTTTCGGCCCTTTCTGCAAGCCTGTAATATATTCAAAACAAATATGTTAATGGAAAACAAGATGGTCCGCCGGACTGCGGCTGATGGCTGTTTGGACCCCTGGAGTAAAGAAGGACATCGATGACCTGGCAAGAAGAATACAAACGAAAAGTGATGAGTCCGCAGGAAGCGGTGCAGTGCATCCAGTCCAACATGCGGGTCTACATTCACCCGGGATGCGCAGAACCGGAAACGTTGGTGGAGGCGCTGATCGCGCGTGCGCCTTTTGTACGGCACGTGGAGATCGTGCACCTGTTGACGACCGGGCGAGCCGACTACGTTGCGCCGCAAATGGAAGGACACTTCCGGCACAACGCCATGTTTATTGGCGGAAATGTGCGGCAAGCAGTGAACGAAGGCCGCGCGGATTACACGCCCGTGTTTCTAAGCCAGGTGGAGGATTTGTTCGAGAGCGAGCAAATGCCGATCGACGTGGCGCTGATCCAGGTTTCACCGCCGGATGCGCACGGCTTCTGCTGCCTGGGAGTGGGAGTGGAAGCAACGCTGACGGCCGCGCGATGCGCGAAGTTTGTGGTGGCGCAGGTGAACGACCAGATGCCGCGGACGTTTGGCGACGGTTTCGTTCACGTGAAGGAATTGGACGCAGTGGTGGAAGTGTCGCGGCCGCTGTGCGAATTGAGGCAGATCATCGTCACGGAAATGCATCACGCGATCGGGCGCAACGTGGCGACGCTGATCGAAGATGGGGCGACGTTGCAACTGGGGATTGGCGCGATTCCCGATGCGGTGTTGCTAGAGCTTGCCAATCATAGAGATCTTGGCGTGCACTCGGAAATGCTGAGCGATCGCGCGGTGCCGCTGATCGAATCGGGAGTGATCAACGGAAGCCGGAAAACGATACACCGCGGAAAAGTAGTGGTGGGGTTCGTGTTGGGCACAAAGAGAATGTTCGAATTCGTGAACAACAATCCGATTTTTGAGTTTCATCCGAGCCGCTACACGAATGACCCGTACGTGATTTCGCAGAATTACAAAATGGCCGCGATCAATTCTGGATTGCAGGTGGACATCACCGGGCAGGTCTGCGCCGATTCAATTGGGACGCAATTTTACAGCGGCATTGGCGGGCAGGTGGACTTTATACGCGGAGCATCCCGCTGCAAGGGCGGAAAGCCAATTATCGCGCTGCCGGCCACGGCGAAGGACGGGGCCATTTCCAGGATCGTGCCGATGCTGGATCCCGGAGCGGGAGTAGTGACGTCGCGAGGCGCGGTGCATTACGTGGTGACGGAGTTTGGCGTGGCGTATCTGCACGGCCGGACGATCCGGCAGCGAGCCGAAGCTTTGATCGAAATCGCACACCCGAAGTTCCGCGAGGAGTTGTACAGGTATTGCGAGAAGACGCGTTGGCTGCAGAGGCCGGCGTTTCAGGAAGGTTGAAACATGGCGAACCAAGCGCGAGGCAAAGTAAGTATCGATGCGGAAGAATGCAAGGGCTGCGGATTGTGCGTAGACGCGTGCCCGCCGAAATGCCTGTTCCTGATTCCGGAATTGAATGCGTATGGCGTGCATCCGGCGCGCTACAGCGGCAAGGAGTGCACCGGCTGCGGCATCTGCTTCTATGCATGCCCGGAACCGGGAGCGATTACGGTGTACCGGCTGAAAGTGCCGAAGGTAGCCGGCGTGAAAATGGAGGGGAGCCATGCGGCAACTTTGTAAGGGAAACGTGGCCATCGTAAAAGGCGCACTGCTGGCAGGATGCCGCGCATATTACGGCTATCCGATTACGCCGGCCAGTGAAATCGCGGAAGCCACCGCGGAGTATTTGCCGCAGGTGGGCGGGACATTTTTGCAGGCCGAGAGTGAAGTGGCGGCGATCAACATGGTGTACGGCGCAGCGTCGGCGGGTATGCGCGTGATGACGGCGTCCTCTGGGCCGGGATTGAGTTTGATGCAGGAGGGCATGTCGTATCTGGCGGGCGCGGAGTTGCCCTGCGTGGTGATCGACGTTGTGCGCGGCGGACCCGGACTGGGAAACATTGCGCCGGAGCAAAGCGATTACTTCGCGGTGGTGAAGGGCGGCGGACACGGCAACTACAAGAACCTGGTGGTAGCGCCGGCGTCGGTGCAGGAAATGGCGGATCTGACCATGCTGGCGTTTGACCTGGCGGACCGCTACCGGAATCCAGCAGTGGTGCTGACAGACGGGTTCATCGGACAAATGATGGAGCCTCTGGAATTGAAGGCGCAGGAAGCCGCGCTGCTGGAAAAACCATGGGCGGTACGTGGAACGGCGGAAACGCGGAAGAATTTGATTTCGTCGATTTTTCTGGAGCCAGACGATCTGGAACGGCATGTCATGAAGCTGGACGACAAATACAAAAAGGCCGCGGAAGTGGAAGCGCGGCACGAATTGTATCGCGCGGAAGAACCGGAAGTGCTGCTGGTGGGTTATGGAATCACTTCGCGGGTGCTGCGGAACGTAGTGGATATGGCGCGGAAAGAAGGATTGCGCGCGGGATTGTTCCGGCCAATCACGGTGTGGCCGTTCCCGTCGGAAGCGCTACGGCAGGCGGCGCGGCGCGCGCAAATGGTGATGGTGGTGGAGATGAGCACGGGCCAGATGGTGGAAGATGTCCGACTGGCGCTGGACGGAAGAGTGGATGTGGAGTTTTACGGGCGCGCTGGCGGCAACGTTCCAATGGCGGACGAAGTGTGCAAGGTGATGTACGAGCGGATGGGAATGACGGCGGATTGGGGCGTTTGAGTTGGCGTGACGATTTCAGGAAGAGGTGACGCTGTGGACGAATATCAAGTGATCGAATCGAAGTCACCAGTCTTTTATGAGAAGTACGAACGGAAATCGGATCTGCAACACCAGACACACTACTGCCCGGGCTGCGGTCATGGCGTGGTGCACAAGCTGATTGCGGAAGCGATTGCGGACATGAGCTACCAGGACCGCACGATTTTCGTTAGCCCGGTGGGCTGCTCGGTGTTTGCGTATTACTACTTCGACGTGGGAAATATTCAGGCGGCGCACGGGCGGGCGCCCGCGGTGGCCACGGCGGCCAAGCGGTCGAATCCCAACAGCCTGGTGATTGCATACCAGGGCGATGGAGATCAGGCAGCTATCGGAACGGCGGAAATTGTGCACGCAGCAAACCGCGGAGAAAAGATCACGGTGTTTTTCGTGAACAACGCGATCTACGGAATGACGGGCGGGCAAATGGCTCCGACCACGCTGGTGGGCCAGAAGAGCACCACGTCGCCGTGGGGACGGCGGCCATCGAACGAAGGATTTCCGTTGCATATGGCGGAATTGCTGGCCACGCTGGAAGCGCCGGTGTACATCGAGCGCGTGGCACTGTCTGACAATAAGAACCTGATGAAAGTGCGCAAGGCAGTGCGGAAAGCGCTGGAACTACAGAGGGATGGCGCGGGGTTCAGCTTCGTGGAAATCTTGTCGCCGTGCCCGACGATCTGGAACATGACGCCGCAAGACTCGCGCAAGTGGATTGAAGAGAAAATGCTGCCAGTGTTTCCGCTGGGAGTGTTGCGAGATCGCAAGCCGGAATCGACCGAGAATGCCGTACCGCAGACGACAGTGACGAAGCTGCTTGGTCTGGAGACGCCCGCGGAGGACGTCGCGGTACCGATGGCGGCAAAAGAGACGCATCCCAATTTGACGGTGAAGATCGCGGGCTTTGGCGGACAAGGCGTGCTGCTGCTGGGACAGATCCTGGCGGAAATGGGCATGCGCGAAGGGCGCGAAGTAAGCTGGCTGCCGTCGTACGGGCCGGAAATGCGCAGCGGCAGCGCGCATTGCCACGTGTGCCTGTCGAACGAGCGGGTCGGGTCGCCGGTGATTGAACATCCGGACGTGCTGATTGCCATGAACGAGCCTTCGCTGCACAAGTTCGCGAAGCAGGTGGCGCCGCACGGCATGATCATTTACAACAGCGACAAATTGCCGGAGCATTTCTCGGCCGCAGACGCGCAGGTGTTCTGCGTGCCAGGCTCAGAAATTGCGGATCGATTGGGAACGACCAAGATCACCAACATGGTGATGATGGGCGCGCTACTGGAACTGACGCATACGATGGCCAAAGAGACGGCATGCGCGGTGCTGAAGATGAAGCTGAAGAACGCAAAGTTTTTGGAACTGGATTATCAGGCGATTGATACCGGGATTGAGTGCATCCGCAAGCAGATTGCGGAGCGGCTAGCGGCGCACGCCCACGAGGACGAACTGACGCATCGTGAATTGGGTTCCCTGTCTAGTTGCTAGCAAACCACACGTAAACGGATGGATTGAGATCCTTCGAGCCGTAAAATACGCGGCTCTCAGGATGACAGCTCGTTTTATTTAATCGGTGGGAACACCAGAGACGGGCGAGTTCGCGTCGTGATAGACGACCTTGCCGCGAAGCAGCGTAAGATTCCCTTCTCAAGATAATTTTTGCTACGAGCCACTTCGCACAAGCTTTTGCGCATCTAGTGGCAGGTCATCAAAGCGTCGAGCGCAGCGGGCGACTTGATTCCCAGGATATGGCCCGGCCGTTAGGACAGGCGTAATCAAAAATACACAGAGAAGCCTTGCTGGAAGCGCGCGGGAACGCTATAAAGGAATGACGTAAATTTTATGAAAAAAGACTCGAGCGAGAAAGCTTTGCTGCGAAGCGTCAGGGGTTGGATGTCTGGCGCGCGGAGCTTGCTCCTTTTGAGCGCGGGGATGCTGGCATGCGCCTTCCCTGCCCTGCCTCAGTCTCAACAATTTCCCCTGATTCCGGAAACGGCCGGCGGACTGCACTCGGCAACTGGAACAGGGACGTCAGGCGGCAGTCAACTGCCCGCGCAGGGGTTGGCGGGAAGTATCAGCGGAACAATTGTCGATAAAACGGGAACCGGCGTTGTGGGGGCGCGGGTGAGGCTGACGCGCGACGAGCAATCACCAAGTCGAGAGGTAGCCTCGGATGAGTTGGGGAAATTCTTCTTTGCAAACGTGGCGCCGGGGCCTTTCCATCTGACAATTACTTCGGAAGGCTTTACGCCGCAAACAACTTCGGGAAATCTAAATTCAGGAGAAAGCTACACGGCTCCCGAAATCGCATTAGTGCTTGCTACGAATATCACCGAGGTGCGGGTCACGTTCACGCAGGTTGAACTGGCGCAGGAACAGCTGAAGGATCAAGAGAAGCAGCGTGTGCTGGGGGTCATTCCGAATTACTACGTAACTTACGTGGCGAATGCGGCGCCGCTGAACACGCGGCAAAAGTTCCAGCTCGCCTGGAAAAGTACGGTGGATCCCTTCACGTTCGGGTTCACCGCGGCGATTGCGGGAATTGAGCAGGCGCAAGACCGCTTCAGCGGCTACGGGCAAGGCGCGCAGGGTTACGGAAAGCGCTACGGCGCAACGTACGCGGACCTGGTGACGTCAACATATATCGGAGGCGCGATACTGCCGTCGCTGCTGAAGCAAGATCCGCGCTATTTCTACAAAGGGACCGGCAGCAAGAAATCGCGAGCTTGGTACGCGATTGCCAACGCCGTGATCTGTAAGGGCGACAATGGTCACTGGCAACCGGCTTATTCTGCAATTCTGGGAAGCCTGGCTTCTGGCGGCATTTCCAATCTTTATTATCCGGCCAGCGATCGCGATGGAGTGGCGTTGACGTTTGAAAACGCGCTGATCGGGATTGGCGCAAGCGCGGGAGCGAACCTGCTGCAAGAATTTATCGTCCGAAAACTCACGCCGAATATACCGAACTATGCGCCAGCGCCAGCCACACCCTGATGAGGATCGACAACTTCGCTTAAATTGGATTAGTGAAAATTGGTGGAGCCGATGGGATTCGAACCCACGACCTCCTCGATGCCATCGAGGCGCGCTCCCAACTGCGCCACGGCCCCACCGTGAAGAGAAGTCAATTTTAGCACAACCACTGAAGAGAGCGTACATGTTGGGACAGTGTTCAGTTTAAAAGTTGTCAGTTATCAGTTTTAAGTTTTCAGTAAAGGAAGAGCGCGGACTGCTTGGCTCGCCCTGCTCTTTTGTTGGCGGCTATCCCTCCCGACAGGCGGGCTTGACAGGCAGTATGTACCGTGGTACATATGTACCAGTATCACGCCGGAGGGCACATGATCGAAGTCGAACGAGTACAAACCGGGGTTCGCATGGAGAAGCGGCTGCTGAAAGTGTTGAAGGGATTTGCAGAGCTGAAGGACATCACGCTGGGAGATTTGCTGGAAGGCATCGTGTTGCATGCATTCGAGGGCAAGTCGCCATTCGGGAAAGAATCGCTGGCGCAGATCGGCGAGTTGAAAAAGATTTACGGGATGACGTTACACGCAAGCGACAGCCATAAGTTGAAAGAGAAGGCGGCGTGAGGAAAGTTTTAAGTTTTAAGTAAGGCAAAGCGGGGCGGGCTGCGAGGCTCGCCCTTTTTTGTGAGGTTAAGGTCCTGCCACGATTCCTCCACGCCAGGACGGCATACTGCGCCGTCCTTCCGGCCGGAATGACAGCACACTATCCAGCCGGAATGGCAACACGGTCTCCGGCCGGAATGACAAGCCGAAAAAAACGAGGTCCAGCAGAGTGCGTGTTGCTTTGGCGGCGGCGTAACAGGTTTGTTATGGCTGGCTAAAGGAATTTCAGTAGAATGCAAGCATCATGGCAAAACTGACCTTTCTAGGCGCGGCTGGGTGTGTAACGGGATCGAAATATCTGGTGGAGGCAGCAGGCAAGAAGCTGCTGGTGGATTGCGGATTGTTTCAAGGGACAGACGAACTGAAGCAGCGGAACTGGAATCCGCTGCCGATCGATCCGAAGACGTTTGATTACCTGGTGCTGACACATGCGCATCTGGACCACACGGGATGGCTGCCAGTGCTGGTGCGCGACGGGTACAACAAAACGATTTACGCGAATCCGGCGACAATTGAGTTGACTGAGATTCTGCTGAAGGATTCGGGGCACCTGCAGGAAGAGGAAACGCAGGATGCGCAGAAACACAACTGGAGCAAGCATGCGCAGCCACGGGCGCTGTACACCAGCGACGACGTGGATCCAGTGCTGCGGTTGTTGCGACCGATGCCGCGGAATGGCGGGTTCGATATCTCGCCGGAATTCCACATCGAATCGTACGACGCGGGACACATTCTGGGTTCATCGAGCCTGGAACTAACGATCCATGAAAACGGCAAGAAAACGGTGGTGGTATTTTCCGGGGATATTGGCAGGTACGACCAGCCAATCCTGAACGACCCGGTGCCGCCGGTGACGAAGCAGATCGACGTGCTGCTGTGCGAATCGACATATGGCGACCGGGAACACGAGGCGGGCGATCCGCTGCAAGTTTTAGGCGAGATCGTGAACCGGGTGGTAAAGCGCGGCGGCTCGATTGTGATTCCGGCATTTGCGATTGGGCGCACACAGACGTTCATGTATTACCTGCGGCAACTGGAGAATTTGCAGCGCGTGCCGAAGGTCCCGGTATATGTGGACAGCCCGATGGCGCTGAGCGCAACAGATCTTTATTTGAAGCACAAGGAAGATCACGACCTGCAATTTGCGCGCGATGAACAGAATGGAGGAGACCCGCTGAGCGTGCACGAGTTCCACTTGACGAGAAGCGTAGAGGAATCCAAGGCCATCAACAATGTGAAGACACCGTGCATCATTGTTTCGGCAAGCGGCATGGTGACTGGCGGACGAGTGCTGCACCACTTGGCGCAGAGACTGGGCGATGCGAGGAACTGCGTGATCCTGGGCGGATTTCAGGCTGAAGGGACGAGAGGACGGGCGCTGCAAGAGGGAGCCAAGACGCTTAGCCTGTACGGGCAAGTGGTGCCGGTGCTGGCGGAGATCGTAGAGATGGGGCAATTGAGTGCGCACGCGGGAAAAAGTGAGCTGATGAGATGGATGACGGGCTTGCAAGTGCCGCCGAAGCAGGTTTACCTGACGCACGGAGAACCGGCAGCGGCACAATCACTGCAACAGGCAATCACGGAAAAGTTCCGGTGGAAGGCTGCGGTGGCCCGGTACTTGGATACGGTGGAGTTTTGAGCCCTTCTTATCACTTAACCCTAAGAAAATAATATAGTTATGTAATTTAGAACGGGTTGAGCCTGTCCCGAGGTGAGCAGGCGGTCAGGTGACAAATTTTTTACCAAATTTCTTTCGGGAACCGAGAAACATTTCAGAGGGAAGTACCGTCTATACAAGCAAGACCACTCGCGGGGTAGGAGACTAACCACCACAGGGCAACCGACCGTCGGTCTCCTACCCCTAAAATTTTCCAGAGAACATACACGAGGATATGGCGGCATGCCAGTGGGGATCTCTACGTAGAGGTCTTGGCACGATCCCTCCACTACGATCCGCAAAAGGCGCGGCTCTGCGGTCGGGATGACAAGGCACGGGTGCATGCAAGTACGCCACGCAAGAAAACCTACCAACCTGAAGGTTGGCCACTAGCAAGAATCGGCATAGGGGGAGCGGTCGCCCGCTCTCCCCTGCCACACCACCGTAGATGCGGGTCCGCGTACGGCGGTTCAGTGGGTTACGCTGGGATCATCGAAGAGTCGAGGAAGACCGAGAGCGTCAAAGTAAGCGATAGGTAACGCATATTGCAGCGCAGGGCTACTCGCCAGTCGCCACGGGCCGTGAGGACTGCCCGCTGTTTGTGCAGCGAGGTCCTTACCTACCCCGAGTTGACGTAGCTTCGCGTACCGCGCTGGGCCGCGTTTCCATTGCTTCCAGATCATGGAACGCAGACGATGCCGTATCCATTGGTCCAGAGTTTGCAGCAGCGAAGGAGTCTGACAGTAACCGAAGTAGCTCTTCCAGCCCCTTAAGTAGGCCGTAAGTTCCTTCAGCATTTGTTCCAGACTGATCCCTCGTGTCCGTCGCGTCAGTGTCCGAATTTTCTGCTTGCAGCGCAACAGGACCTTGGGCGCAATGCGCCGCTTCGGTTCTTTGTTGTTGCTGAAGCTGAACCCCAGGAACTTCCGCTCGACTGGTCGAGCCACCGCACTCTTCGCCTCGTTTACTTTGAGCTTCCGTCGACGCGCAAGAAAATGAGTGACATTCGTCATCACTCGCTGCCCCGCCTGTCGGCTGCGGACGTAAATGTTGCAGTCGTCCGCATATCGCACGAAGCGGTGCTTACGTCGCTCCAGTTCTCGGTCGAGTTCGTCGAGTACGATATTCGATAATAGCGGAGAGAGCGGTCCGCTTACACAAAAGGTA
>CAVTYP010000008.1:0-383537 GCA_963738985.1 Candidatus Acidiferrales bacterium | reverse complement strand
TAAAGCCGACCACACCGACTCCCGCCTCAACGTGCTAGATTTGGGGTCATGAAGCCATGCATCTTCTGCGGTAAAGGCTCTCCTTCTGCACCTACTGAGGAATTACCGAGAGCATCGAAAAGAGGGTTCACTGCATGAGCCGGATTATCAGGACGCGTTGGAGATCCAAGTTCGCACGCTTCATCCAGTACTATGGCGTGGAATCCCTCGCGAAGCGGCTCGACTCCAACCCTCCGCGATCTACCACTGGATCCGAGGTTCGACCACTCCTCGCCCAGCTCACGCCGAGATCATGCAGCGTCTTGCCCGTGATCGCGGATCCAGGCTCACGATGGACGAAATCTATGGGCATTCCTGCGCCGTTCGCATCAAGCTGGGCAAAGGGTTACCACCGAGGCCCGTGGAAGCCGTGCGCTCGGAGGATGGCCTGAGTTTTTGATCCGCAACGGGTCCTCCGGCGGTCGCCTTCTACGCGGGTGACGTCGAGTGCGTGAGAGGACCACGGTACAATTTTGTCGGAGTCGTTAGGTTTTCCTTTCGACTTTTGCGGATTTTCGGGCAGAGTGTGCCATCACTGCGATGGAAATGAAAATGGAAAAACAAAAAGCGCGAATCGTTTCGATCCGTGAGATCGCCGTCGGGCTCAACCTCTCGCCGCAACGTGTTCACCAGCTCGTCGCCGAGGGCCTCCCGAAAAAACTCCGCGGGCAATACGATCTCGATGGGTGCGTGGGGTGGTACATCCGATATTTGCAAGCGATCGTCGAAAAACGATCCGTCGTCGACGAGGGAGGGAAGATTTTCGCAAGCGAACGCGAGGAGCGCCTCCGGCTTCTCCGCGCGGACGCAGACCTCCGGGAACTGGAACTGGCGCGCGAACGGAGTGAGCTCATCTCGATCGGAGACGTCGAACGCGAAATGACAAACCTGATTCTCACGACAAAGGTGCGTATCATGGCGGTCGCACCGCAGCTCGCGCTGGAGATCCTGGGAGAGACGTCGCGGATTATGGTCCACGCAAAAATCGAGAAAGCACTCCAGGAGGCGCTCCTGGTCCTCTCGAAAAGGGAAGTGAGTCCGGAGGCCCCGAGCTAAAATGTCGACTTCTCACGAATCAGCGACCGCGAACTATCAGGTGATGCTCGACGGCGCCGCCGGCCGGCGGGACCGGCGTCTATCGTCCCACTTATGCGGTCGGCGAGCGCGCAATAGGTCTTACGAGCGATGTTCTTGGACGGACCTCGTTTCGGCTTCGGTTTTCTACTGCACAACGCACAATACGAAGTGCCATCAAATCTGCACTTTGCTCAGATAACGGCTGCGGTGCTCCCCATCCTTCGGACCAAAATGTAGCCTTCTTAAGGTGGATCGCTGTCTGCAATACATTATAGATAGATCCTTGTTGTTGGGCCTGTGGGAACTGTGAAAAAGCCGAGCGTCTTTTGCGAGGCTCTTTTCAAGCTGCTGTGGGAATCCGCGCTCTTTGCGGATTTCCATCGGCAGCGTCAGTTTCCACAGGCCCTCTTTTCTTTCTTTTTTGCTACTTTTTTCTTTCTTCGTGCCTCGCTCTAGTTTTCCACAGAGAAATTTCGCGTCAGGATCGCCCAGGAACGACGATCGCCAGATCGGTCGACCCACGGTAGATGCTGCTTTGTCCTTCCTCAAACGCATTTCGTTTTCCCAAAGTAGATCGCCGCTGGCGTCTGATAGCCCAATGACTGATGCGGGCGTTCGTGATTGTAAAAAGTGAAATAACTTTTGAGGTTGGAGACTGCTTCCAACACGCCGCCGAAATCCTTCAGATACACCTCTTCGTATTTCACCGTCCGCCACAATCGTTCGATGAAAATGTTGTCGATCGCTCGTCCTTGTCCGTCCATGCTGATCGTGATGTCCTGCTTCTCGAGACGGTTCGTAAATACATCGCTGGTGAACTGCGCCCCCTGGTCGGTATTGAAAATCTCCGGCTGCGTTGTCGTCAATGCCCAGTCCAGTGCCGCCACGCAAAAGGCGCTCTCCAACGAAATCGATACTTCCCACGCCAGCACATAGCGGCTGAACCAATCCATGATCGCCACCAGATAAACAAAGCCCTGCCGCAGGCGAATGTAGGTGATATCGCCGGCCCAAACGTGGTCGGGTCGATCGATCTTGAGACTGCGCAGCAGATACGGATAGATCTTGTGCCCTAACCCGGGATCCGACAGCCGTGGCTTCGGATAGATTGCTTCCAGCCCCATCTGCCGCATCAGCCGGCGCACCCGTTTTGCGTTGACCGCGTGTCTTTGCTCGCCGAGCCACCAACCCATCCTCCGGATTCCGTAAAACGGCGTCCGTGTGTATTGCTCGTCGATCAACCGCATCAATCGCAAATTCTCGATCGCTTCCGGTTTCGCCTCGTAATACCATCCCGACCGCGAAATCTCCGCCAAGCGGCACTGCTGCCGTATGCTCAGTTCTAGCTGCTCTGAAATCCATCCCTGCCTCTGCTCTAACGCGATAAACCGGACTTTTTTTTAAGCCAGTCCAGCTCCACCTGCAACTGCCCGATCTGCTGGTACAACTCCGCCTTCAGCGCTTCCTCGCTCGTGCCCGGCTGCGACCGCCGATCTGCAAACAGTTCCGGCGCTCCTTGAATCGCTTGCCGCTTCCAGTTCGTCACCTGGCTGGGATGCACCCCGTAATGCGAAGCGATTTCCTGAATGGTCTTCTGTTCCTTGATGGCCTCCAGCGCGATTCGTGCTTTCATTTCCGCGCTGAAGCTCCGCCGTTGCCTCGATTTCATTTTTACTCGCTTTCCGAGGCAGCGATTTTACACCTTAATGAGTGGTCCGAATTTTGGGGAGCACTTCAGGCCTCCCAAGTTCCGGACGTGGGTTCGATTCCCATCGCCCGCTCCATAAACCCTGTTGATGCAGTTGAGTTTACGGGCTTCCCACTCCCAAAATCCCCTATGAAAACCCGAGTTTTGGACGCAGTTGGACGCGGATTCAGGCCGTACTGGGCATCTTGGACGCGACGATTCGGGAATTTTTCACTCTCCGATTGCGGCGTTTACCAAGGACTTGACCATTAGAAGAGTGTCAAAGAGTTGTTTTGAGGCTATAATCCCGCCACTTATGCCTCTTGCAACAGGTGCAAGACTAGGTCCATACGAAATTACAGCTCAGCTCGGCGCGGGCGGGATGGGGGAAGTGTATCGGGCTCGCGACAGTGCTCTTGGTCGCGACGTAGCCGTAAAAATCCTCCGTCCGGGCACTTGGCAAGACCCGGATCGTCTCCGCCGTTTCCGCCAGGAAGCTCAATCCACCGCCTCCCTCAGCCATCCCAATATTCTGGCCATCTATTTTGTTGGCGAACACAATGGAGCGCCCTTTATTGTCAGCGAACTCCTGGAAGGGGAAAGCCTTCGTGAACGAATTCGCCGGGGACCGCTTCTTCCTCGAAAGTCGTTAGAGTATGCGTCACAAATTATCGAGGGCCTTTCAGCAGCCCACGAAAAAGGAATCGTTCATCGCGACCTGAAGCCCGAAAATATTTTTCTGACCAAAGACGGCCGCGCGAAGATCCTGGACTTCGGCCTGGCCAAACTGATGTCCTCCGGGGAAACAAACGCAGATCCGAACGCTCCGACGCTAACGCAAGGGTCGACCCCTGGCCTCGTCCTCGGCACGGTGGGTTACATGTCGCCAGAACAAATTCGTGGCCAGCCTCTGGACACGCGTTCCGATATTTTTTCCTTCGGCGTCATTCTCTATGAACTGATCTCTGGCAAGAACGTCTTCCTCAGAGACACAGTGGCGGACACCATGAGTGCGCTGTTGCGGGAAGATGCTCCGGAGCTTGCTCAATCCAATTCCGGGGTTTCTCCTGGTCTGGATCATGTGGTGCGCCGGTGCCTCGAAAAGGAACCAGCCGACCGCTTTCAGTCGGTCCGGGATCTCGGCTTTTCTCTTCAAGAGGTCTCGGTCGGCGGAGCATTCTCTTCCGCCCCTACGCTTCCAGCGGTGCCCTCGAACCACAAGGTGCCGGTGGTGGGTGTGCTCCTTGCGCTGGCCGCGCTACTAGCGATAGTCGCGGCGTTTTTCACAGGCCGCTACTACGCAGCCCGCACGACTTCCGCGCAGCCAAGTTTCCAGCAATTGACGTTTCGGCGAGGCACAATCCGCAGCGCGCGGTTTGCTCCCGACGGTCAGACTGTTATCTACGGGGGCAACCTGGACGGTATTAATTCACGCCTGTATACGACACGGCCAGGCAGCCCAGAGTCCCAGCCTTTGGGCCCGAGCAACATTAAACTTCAAAGCGTGAGTTCCACGGGAGAGCTGGCCATCACCATTGGATGTTTTCTCGTTAACACTGCCAATTGCGAAGGTACGTTGGCGCGCATGCCATTTTCCGGAGGCGCGCCTCGCGAGGTCGCGGAACGCGGCGTCGCGGCCGATTGGATGCCGGGCGGAAAAGAGTTGGCGTTGGTTCGGCGCAATGGCGGGCACTTCCTGGTAGAATTCCCGGTTGGAAAAACAATCTACGACACAACGGGATTTGTTTCGGACTTGCGGGTGTCACCCGACAGCAAATATGTGGTTGTGGCGGACCGTCCGGCCCTCGGCAACGATGCAGGTTCCGTGCTTATTTTCGATGCTGAGGGCCATCGAATCACAAGCGCTGGGCCTTGGAACAGCCTAGAAGGTGTAGCGTGGTCTCCCGACGGAGAGGAAGCTTGGTTTTCTGCAAGTGAGGGCAACGAAGGGTGGGCCGACCAGATTCGCGCGCTGCATCTTTCCGGCAAGCAACGGATGCTGCTGCGACTTCCCGGAATTACTCGCCTGCACGACGTTGCGCGTGATGGGCGAGTCTTGCTGTCCAAAGAAGAATGGCGCGGAGAACTTCGCTTTGCTGGGATAAAGGATTCGAAATCCCTTGATCTCTCCTGGCTCGACGATCCGGCTCTGTGCGATCTGTCGCGTGACGCCAGTATCGTGATTTTCTCCGAAGTCGGAGCGGCAGGCGGCAATTCTTATCTCCTTTACCTGCGAAAGACGGACGGCTCTCCCGCCATTCGATTGGGGGAAGCATTCTCTGGCGCAATTTCGCAAGATGGGCAGCGAGTCCTGGCCGTCACCGCGGACAATCCTGCGCGCCTCGCCGTGTTGCCCACCGGAACCGGGGAAACCCGATACCTGCCGGGCGGAAATTTGAAGCAGTACTCGGCACCCGGATGGACCTCCGATGGAAAACAGGCGGCCTTTGCCGGGAGCGACGGCCATGGCTGGCGAATCTTCTTGCAGAACCTGGAAGGCGGAGCTCCGCGCGCGGTCACACCGGAGATCGCGTCACCCGGTTTTTTTGAGTCGCAACTTGTTTCCTTGGACGGGGAATATGTCTGGACACGCGATGCCGGGGGAAAGGGCTGGCTCTATCCGTTGAACGGCTCTTCTGCTGCTAAACCGGCAAATGGTCTCCAGGAGGACGATGTGTTCGCAGGTTGGGGAGCGGACAGTCGCCATGTGTTTTTGTTTCAAACGGGCAGCTACCCGCTCAAGATTTTCGAGCTCGATTTTGTGAACGGTCAGAGAAAAATGATCAAAGAAATCATGCCCGAAGATCCCGTTGCCCTTGACCTTGTCACTTCCGTGCGCGTTTCACCCGATGGCCAGCATTTTGCTTACGCCTACGGTCGGTCTCTTTCAGAGCTCTACGTCGTCACTGGGTTGAAATAGGCATCTGCCTGCTTCTGCGGCTACGTATTTTGCTCCCGGTCTGCTCCGATGGGCAGCGAAGCCTCAAGTGTCTGCGGCGGGTTACCGGTAACTTGGGTACTGAAACCCAAGAACTTTCGGGAGAGCTGCCGGGCTGCCCGACCTTCGGGTTATGAGGGCAAAGACGGCGGACATGTGGTACAAGCCCAGGCAACCAACCCTGAAGAATCCAGCAAGTCGATGCATTTGAGTTTGGCCGTTTTGGATTGTGTTGTACGGAGTTTAGCCATAGAAAAGGCATAGCACCGTCCGGGACGGGCACTGAGGCCTGACTCGGTTTTTTTCCAGATGTGTCTCAGTCTTTTGTTTCTAGCTTTGTTCTCGAGATGTTATCAGGGGGCTCGATTCCCATCGGCCGCTCCATAAACCCTGTTGCTGCAGGTGAGTTTACGGGCTTCCCGCCCCGAAAAATTTCCATAAAAAGCCGAGTTTTGGACGCAGTTGGACGCGAAATCAGCCTCGCCGTGGGTTTTGGACGCGGGAATTTGAGCGCGCTTTGTGTTGACACTTCACCCCGCGGATTTTTTCTGATCAAGGAGAGTGCCGCTGGTGGATCCGTCCTATTCTGAAAAGCAACATCGAGGCGGTACTAGCAGAAACATGATGTCCGGTTACCAGACTCTCCAGGACATGAAAGCGTCGCGCTCCATGAAGATGCGATGGTATCGTTACCGTTTTGTACCTGCTAAAGACGAGACATACGTCTAAATAGTATAGTCAAGGTGGGATTGAGACGACCGCGAAGGATGTCAGGCTCTGATAGCAAACTGAGTGTCGCACTTGTCTTTTGACTCTCCCCATCGCTTCGCCTTTCGCGCAAAACGACGTGGTACCGCGCGGTCGTCATTCCTTTGTAAAAGGGTCTCATGCGAAACGGAACGCCGATTCGAACGGCCCTCCAAGTGGCGATGACTCTGTTCTTGGCGGGAGCGACGGCGCGCGGCCAAGCCCCTCAGGGACCGACTCCACCAAAGCCCGCGACGGACACACCCGCCTCACAACCAAGTAAAGCTGAGACAGAACCGAAAACGGAAGTATCCGTGAAAGACACCGGCAATACCTTCAAACTTCGCGTGAACCTTGTGCAAGTCCATGTGATCGTCCGCGGCAACGCCGGCAAACCAGTGGAAGGTCTACACAAGGAAGATTTCCAGTTGTACGACAACGGCAAATTGCAGCCCATCACCACATTCGCCGTGGAAACCGCACAGTCGCGCAAAGAACGCACTGAAGCAGCGGAGAAAACCCAGGAGACCGAAGGCGAACCCGCTACCGGAGCTTCCGCGATATTGCCTGAACGCTTCGTCGCACTGACATTCGACGATGTTCATCTGAAGATACAGGACGCCGGCCCGCTGCGAGTGGCCGCGGCAAAGTTCGTGGACGCCATGGCGCCGGTCGACCGCGTTGGCATTTTCTCGACTTCGGGACAATTGACGCAGGATTTTACCAGCGACAAAGAAGCGTTGAAACAAAAGCTGATAGGCGTGATGCCGCGAGGCATGCTTAACAAGAGCACCACCGATTGCCCCAACATTTCCTACTACATCGCGGATCAACTGGAGAAAGAAGGAATACCCGCGACCTCCGTCGAGCCGTCTTCCACGGATTTTCAGGTCTTCCTTCAAGAAACGGCCCGGTGTATGCCCGGAATCGACCCCTTTTTCCCCACCGTGACGGCGATAAGAAGGGCGTTAAGTGTCGGCGAAGCAGAGAATCGCGACACCTACAGACAGCTCGAAAGCGTGGTCCGGACGTTGTCTGCGAAACCCGGCACGCGCATCTTGCTCTTCGCATCCCCGGGGTTCCCTCTGACGACACTGAACTTCGAAGCGTGCTGGGCTTCTCGCCGCAGAATCAGAAAATGGATGGCCGCTACCACACGCTCAAGGTAACCCTGGTGGGTCAACCGAAGTATGCGATCCAGGCCCGGCGCGGCTACTTCGCGCCCAATAAGGTCGACGATCCGCGGGAGATCGCCAAACAGGAAATTCAGGAAGCGGTCTTTTCGCAAGATGAAATCTTTGATCTTCCCCTGACTTTGCAGACGCAGTATTTCAAGACCGGAGACGCAGCAACGCGGCTAAGCGTGGTGTCGCATCTCGATGTGCAACGGATGCAATTCCACAAGGCCGATGGAAGGAATTTCGACGATGTGACGGTGGCCACGGCCGTCTTTGACGACAACGGCAAGTTCGTTACCGGCGGCGAGAAACTGGTGATAATGCGCCTGCTGGATTCCTCGATCGAACGGCTGGGCCACACCGGATTTGTCGTCAAATCCACTTTCGATCTGAAGCCGGGCAAATACCTGGTGCGCCAAGTGGTGCGCGATTCAGAGGGCGCCCAAATGGCGGCCCGCAACGGCATCGTGGTTATACCGGATTGACTCGAGGGCAAGACGTAGGCGCAACAAATTTGAGGAGGCCGCATGCGCTCTCATGATCAGTGTAGTGCCCCCAGGAAAGTTTGCTCCGCGGTCGCTTTTCTCTTTCTCGGCTCTTCTTTTCTGCCGACGGCGGCAGCGCAGGATTCTCCCAAACCTCCTGCGCCGATCGAGCAGGCAGCTTCCAGCACCCCTCTGCCGGTCATCAAGACAGAATCGCGCATCGTGCTTGTCGACGCCGTGGTGACTGACAAAAAAGGCAATTACCTCCACGACCTCACACAACAGGATTTCCGGATTTACGAAGACAATAAGGAGCAAAAAATCGTCAGTCTCTCGTTTGGCTCCGAGGCGCTTATTGAGCCGCATCGAGGGCAGAAGCACTACATTGTCCTTTTCTTTGACAACTCTTCGATGGAGCAGCTTGACCAAATGCAGGCCCGCAAAGCCGCTGCAAAGTTTGTTGAGCAAAATGCGGGCGATGATCGGTTGATGGCCGTCGCTGAATTCGGTGGCAGTCTTCACATTAGGCAGGATTTCACAGCAAACGCTGAGCTGCTGAAGACCGCAGTGATCTTCTCGCGAACTCCCCGCGTAGAAACAGATGCGAAGGGCCCATCTATTTCGGACCGTCTTCCCGGGCTTGCAGCTTCCGGTAGCGATTTCGGTGCGCGCTCCTTGTTTCTTTCCATTCGTAGCGTTGCGAAGAATCTCCGCTCCATCCCAGGCCGCAAAATGCTGATTCTTTTTTCCGCGGGCTTCCCCATTCTGATGGATCCGATGCGGACGGGCGTTGATCTCCTTCCCGAGCTCGCTGCCACAATCGACGCCTGCAACAAGTCGAACGTGACCATATATGCAGTCGACGTTCGCGGGCTGGCAACTTCTGTTCCTGGCAGCAGCGCTCTTGGCCCTACAAACACGCTTCCAAGATCAACTCAAAACTCGGTTGCGCATAAACAAACTCAGAGAAACCGCCCGAGACTCATGCCAACCAGTTACTCGGTAGCTTTCCCCGATCCACAAAAGCCCGGGGGCCCCGGTGGCGCTCCAGGTGGCGGCGGCGGCAAACCCGGCGGGGGCCCAGGCGGAGGCGGTGGCAAGCCCGGCGGAGGTCCAGGTGGAGGTGGTGGAAAGCCCGGCGGAGGAGGCGGTGCTCCGGGTGGAGGCCAGCCTAGCGGCGGCAAACCTGGGGGATCTTCTCCGCCGTCGAACAACTCCAACAACAATTTCTACGGCACGCCCGGAAATCAACCCCGCAACATCATTCCCATATTTCCTCCTTCCGCTGACATCAATCAATATGTGCTGCGGGCCCTTGCCGATGGCACCGGCGGCTTTACCGTCCTCAACACCAATGACATACTCGGCGGTTTGAATCGCGTTGCTCGAGAGCTGAATGAGTTCTACATTCTCGGCTATGTCCCTCCGTCCTCTAAAGAAGGCTCTTGCCACACTCTGAAAGTGAAGCTGAGCCGTGGCGGAGTGGAAATCCGCTCCCGCAGCGGCTATTGCAACACTCGCCCGGCCGATCCGTTAGCAGGGAAACCACTGGAAAAGCAGATGGAAGTTGAAGCAGCCGGCACGCGTGTGGGCTCGATTAAGGGTTCCATGCAGGTTCCCTACTTTTACACTAGTCCGGACCTTGCTCGAGTGAACGTGGCCATCGATGTTCCAAGCAATTCCCTGAACTTCAACAAGGACAAAAGTAACTACCACTCCGACGTGAATGTATTAGGCATCGCGTATAAACCGGATGGAAGCGTGGGGGCCCGATTCAGCGACACGCTGGAGCTGGACTTGACCAATGAGGAATGGAGACAGTTCACCAAGCATCCGTATCACTACCAAAACCAGTTTGATGTGGCCCCGGGCACCTATAAGTTGGCCGTTGTGTTCAGCGCCGGCGGTGAGCACTTCGGCAAATTTGAAACACCCATTCAGATTGTTCCCTATCTTAGAAAGACCATCACTCTAGGCGGCGTGGTTCTGTCGACGGATTTCCAGAAGCTCGATCAGAATTCCAATCAATTGGATGCCATGCTGGTGGAAGACCGCACTCCTCTGATTGCAAATGGAGTGCAAATTACCCCGGCCGCCAAATATCAATTCAAGAAATCAGACAATGTGGTTTTGTACTCGGAGTTGTACGAACCCTTACTAAAAACTGAGAATCCTCCGCAAGTTGGCGCCGGTTATGTTCTGTTTGACAAAGCAACCAACAAGAAGATCTCCGCTACGGGAGTGTTTCGACTCGATGAGTTCACCCAAAAAGGAAATACCATCGTTCCGTTCACATTGAAACTTCAACTCGGCGATCTGTCTCCAGGAACCTACCGCCTGGTCTTGTTGGCCATCGACGGGGCCAATTACCAAGCACCACAAAAAGAAATCGAGTTCACTGTCTCGGACTAATAAGTCCGTGAAGACCGTTCGGCTGCTCGGCTCCGCCGGAACAAGTTCTTACGGAGAGGCTGCCTTTTTGGTAGCGATCCGCATTTGTCAAAATAAAGTCGATTAGTCCTTTCGACCCCGGGTTACTAGACCTTGATGTTCAGAGGCGGCTGCACGCTGCCCCATGCGATACCAACTTCTTTGCATGAATCCCCGTGCTCCGTTTATCCGCAGCACAATAATAAAGTAAGTTGCCGAACATGTGCAGGGTGTGCGACGAGGTGAAAGGTGGGTGGCTTACCGGGAAATTGCTGCAAGGTACTGGAAATGGGGTGCCGCCGCCGCGGGTGACGGCGTCGGCGGGAGACGTCCTGCGAACAATTGTTTTGGAGTCGTTTGGTTTTGTTTTCATTTATCTACGGTAAACCCGCAGAGTAAGTACTTACAAGTAAAATAGGGGAATCCCATTCGCTTCTCGCGTTGCTTTTGCCTTTGAGGTTTTAGCGGTTTTCAGGCGGAGTGAGCGATCACTCCGATGAAAAATGAAAAGAAAACAATAAACGCGCGGATCGCGGGGATCCGCGAGGTCGCCGTCGCTCTCAATCTCTCGCCGCAAAGCGTTTTCACCAGCTCACCGCCGAGGGACTCCCGAAAGGGCTCGAGGAAGCGCTCCTGGTCCTATCGAAACGGGAGCGCAGGGCGCCGAGCAAGTAATGTGCGGTCCGGCTCAACGGCACTGGGGGTTTTTTCGAAGAACGGCAGCTACTTTCTTTTCAACGGGACCGAGCTCCACTCGGGACAATGCAGCCGGCTCATTGAACTCCACCGCCGGCGCGCTCATCGCCCGCGCGAGGAATTCGCGAGGCTGTTCATAAATCGAATCCAACGTGAGCTCGATGCCGCGTTCGGCCGCTAAGTACTGCATCGCAGCGGCATGCGATGGCTTCGGAAGATTCCGACCCGCGACCCAATGAAAAATAGCGGTGACATCAACATCCAACGCTCCGGCCAAGGTTGACGCCCCATACCCGCTGACAAAGCTTCCGAATTTAGAGCTCCACCGGTCCTGGCTCATTTCATCACCCCTCCTTTTTTCATGAGTTCATCAATCTGTGAATTGTGTGGCAAAGCTAGGAGCCGTCGACGTCAGACCACCGCCTGGGTTCCTAACCCCACGGATGTGTGGGGGTATCGCGTGGGTGAAGACAAAGTACTGGCAGATCGATCCGTACCGCAAGACCAATTTGAACGCAGGCCATCTACTGTTCACGCCGTAACCAAAAGTGGAGGGGTCCGCCTAGCGGAAAGGGCTCCTTAAAAAGCCTAATGCCGCGGCGGGGGGCTCGCTGGCACGTTCTAGTTGTGTCTCTGGGTGGCATCATTGGCACAGATGCCACTGCACCAGGCGCAGGGAACCCATAGTCTGCGTTAATGCCGAAGGCAATTTACACCGGCCCAAAAACCACCGATTCTTAGCGCTTGTAACTCGCTCATTCTACGAGGCTGGAATTCGGGCGTTTGCACAGCCCAAAATGAGACGTTTTTGGGCGCGTCTCTGTTGTTCCAAAAACACAGCATGTGAAGGTAGGGGAGAATTGGGTCCACCGATCCACCGTAATTTCCACGAACCGGACTTCGGGCCAGCGTCAGAGTCTGTGATCACGCTGCGCCGTGGACTAAGGTTCAAGCAGCAATCGCCACTTGTCTCCATCGGTAAACACTAGCCGCCTTCTGATTATCTGGTTGCTTCAGCAAGCCCCAATAGGTAGTGTATGAGGGTGGCCCGACCGCCGTTCCCCAAGACGCTTCGTCAGTTTCAGACCGACTTCGCCACGGAGGAGGCTTGCCAGCAGTATCTGTCGGCATGCCGCTGGCCGGATGGCTTTGCGTGTCCGCGGTGCGGGCACGAAAGAGCGTATGAATTGGTGAACCAAAGGCGCCACCAGTGCGCCAAATGCCGGCACCAGGTTTCGTTAACATCTGGGACGGTCCTTCACCGGACCAAGGTTCCACTGACCCACTGGTTCTGGGCGGCGTATTTGATGACCACTGACAAGCGTGGCGTGTCGGCTCTGATGCTGCAGCGTCAACTCGGTCTTAAGTGCTACGAGACCGCCTGGATGATGCTTCACAAACTCCGCCGGGCGATGGTGAGCGCCGTCCGGGAGCCTCTGCACGGTGAGGTAGAGGTTGATGACACGTGGGTTGGCGGCGAGCAAGCTGGGCTGCGGGGGAGCCGGCAACTCAAGAATCGACGGGCCGCTCTCGTTCTAGTTGCCGTGGAAAGGCGTGGTCAAGCCTCCGGTCGAGCTCGCATGAACGTGATTTCCGACTTCAAGGCCAGCACGATCATCCCGGTACTTACGCGGAACGTTGCACCTGGTTCCACCATCTATACGGACGGCCTCAAAAGTTTCGCGGGTCTCGTTGAGGCCGGCTTTGAACATATCACTCGCATCCAGCCGCTCCGCTCGGAACTGCGAAAAGGTGCGAAGTCCGCCGTTCCCCTTGCCGATCGAGCCATAGGCAACCTCCAGCAGTGGCTCATTGGCACGTACCACGGTGTGAGCAAGGCCCAACTCCAGGTATATACCTCGATGAATTCGTCTTTCGGCACAATCGCCGCAAGACGCCGGCTGCTGCATTTCAGACCCTTCTTGGTCTCGGAACCGGCCGCCAATCAACCGAGTACGAGCAGATCCGAGGAGCTAGAGATCTCAACCACAACCAGTTGGGGGTAGCTGAAGCAACCAGATAATTAGAAGCCGCCTACCGGGAGTTAATGCACCGGTCGGTCAGTTTGTGGTAGCCTTTTCGCCACTTCGAACGGAGCCCGCTTTTCGAGCGGGATGAAATCAATCACCACCAGGTCAGCAGTGGAAGGACTGCCCTTCTAGGTGGTCGCTAGAATGGTCGTTCGTCGCATCCGATTCCAATCGGACCGCACGACACGAATCCAAAACTGCTCAAAAAGGAGGACACCATGACCCAATCCAGCGCTACACAGCGAGGCAGCCAGCAGGCAAACGCGCAGTTCAACACCGACCGCACCCATCCTGGCCGGTGGACGATCACCTTCAGCAACCCGCCGATCAACATGTTTCTTCCCACAACGATTGTCGATTTGGAGCGCTAATGACCGACCTCGAGGCGGACCCGTCCGTGAAGGTCGTCGTGTTCCAGTCGGCGAATCCCGATTTTTTCATCGCTCATCTCGACGTAGCCAAGGCAGCTGAACGGCCAGAGATGCTGGGCCTTTGGCGCGACTTTGTGCTGCGCCTCTCGTCCGCGCCAGTCGTGAGCATCGCCAAGATTCGCGGCCGCACGCGCGGCATCGGTAACGAGTTCGTGCTAGCCTGCGACATGCGCTTCGCCAGCCGGAAAAGCGCAGTATTCGGCAATCCCGAGATCGGCGTCGGACTAGTCCCTGGCGGCGGAGCGCTGGAATGGCTCCCGCGCTTGGTCGGCCGCTCGCGCGCACTTGAGATCGTCCTCAGCGGTGACGATTTCGATGCCGATATCGCCGAGCGCTATGGCTGGGTGAACCGCACTCTGGACGATGCCAACCTTGACTCGTTCGTCGATGCGCTCGTCCGGCGTCTGGCCTCGTTCGACCGTGAAACGCTAGCCGCGGCGAAGGCCCAGATCAATCGGTTCGGGACGCCGACAGCTGCCGAGTTTCAGTCGAGCAACGACTTGTTCTTCCCATTGCTGGCCTTGCCCAGCGCACAGGCGCGCCGTGCCAAGGTCCGCAATGTCGGTTACGGCGTCCCGAGCGACTTCGAATTGAACTTCGGCCGGTATCTCCCCACGTTCGGGCGGGCGGACGACGATGACACAGATAAGCAGCCTGACTGATCGTCGCCTTGGATTTCTGAGCGCCTCGCGTCTAACCCTTTAGGAGAAGATTCGCCATGTCGCATCATTTCGATACGCCTACCGCAAAAGAAGATCCCCGCATCAACATCTGCGACTTCTACTTGTTTCGCGGCCGCCCGGGCACAACGGTCATGGCTTTGACCGTGAATCCGAACGCCGGCGTCGGCGCGCCAGACACCTTCCGCGACGAAGGTCTCTACGCCTTTCGCTTCGACACGAATCGCGATCTTCGCGAAGACGTCGCCTTCAAGGTCCAGTTCGGCGCACCCGCCCACTCTGATGGCGGTGAGCACCGCCACGTTCAGAGCTTCACGGTCAAGCGCGCCACCGGAGCGGACGCTCTGAAGGGTGCCGCGGGAGAACTCATCATTTCCGGGAATACGGGACGCGTCGTGAAAGCGGATCAAGGCTACCTGGCGTACGCGGGCCTCGCGCCTGATCTGTTCGCCACCAATGGCGTCGGTTTCGGTGCCTTCAGAAAAGCTCTGTGGTCCGAAAACCGATTTGTCCCGGAAGCGTTCCAGAATGGCCAGAACTTCTTCAGCAGCAACAATGTCTCCGCCATCGTCCTCGAGGTCCCCAGCAGCCTGATCGGCCGAGGTGTGGTGCACGCCTGGGCCACCGCATCGCTCTACGGGCACGCGCCGGAGGTGCAGGTATCGCGTTGGGGCCTGCCGATGATCACCCACATGCTGCTCTCCGATCCTTCGCTGCACGACGCATCGGGAAACTATAACCGCGCGGTCCCAGCGGACGAGGTGGCGCTATTCTCCAAACCGATGCGCGACTTCGTAGAAAAAGTCACCGCGCTCGCCCCCTCAGCGGCCGACCCATCCGCCTACGCTACGCAACTCCTCGCGCGCCTCTGCCCATCGGTCCTGCCGTATGAATTGGACACGCCCGCCTCGTTCAGCTTTGCCGCCTTCAACGGCCGCGGCCTCTGCGACGACGTGATGGACGTGATTCTCACGCTGGTCACGAACACGGCCCTCGGCGATGGGGTGGCCCCCGATATGCGGCTGATGCGCCCAGATTTTCCCTATTTCGGCGAGCCGCACCCTACGGCGGCGAGTTCCGCAAGGCAGTGAGGGCGGAGGAGTGAGCGCACGGACGACGCAGCGATTCCCGAAAACCGGCGGCTGGGGATACGCGGTGTTCAACTACGATGCTGCGTCGGACAAGTTCACGCCCGATCCCAAGTAACCCACGCAAAAGGTGTTCCATTGCACACCGCGTCTCACCCAGCTCATGAAGTCCGGCGGCTATCGCGTGCCAGCTTGCCAAGTGATACGGCCGAGCTGGCCCGATACCTCATCGGGAAAACGATCGTGCGCAAGATCGGGCGAAACAGCTTGAGCGGCCGCATTGTCGAGACGGAAGCTTACCCGCCGGGGGATGCTAGCGGTCACGCTTATCGTGGACGAACCGCCAGAAACCAATGCCTATTCCTGGACAAAGGATTCGCGTACGTGTATTTCATCTACGGAACGTCGTACATGCTGAATGTGTCGTCCGAAGAACACGGGGTTGGCGCCGGAGTACTGCTGCGCGCCATCGAGCCGCTTGAAGGAATCAACCTTATGAAGCGATTCCGCAAAACCGAAAAACTTAGAGATCTGGCCCGGGGACCAGGGCGTCTCGCGGCTGCATTGCAAATTGACAAGTGGTTGGACGGGGCTGACCTGTGTGTCAACGGACCGCTTTGGCTTGGGACTGCGGTCCGAGAGACCGCGCACGTTAGGACAACCGTGCGCATCGGCATCACGCGTGAGGTGCACCGGCGGTTGCGTTTCTTTGAAGCGGGCAGCCCATTCGTTAGCGGCCGTTCGACGACAGCCTAGCCAATACGCCCATAAGGACGGCCTCTCAAGCCAAGCTTGACAGACACGTTTCGAATGTCTGTAGTGATGTTTGACATATCCTGCGTACTCTATCGAAAGGAGCCATCAATGAACGCCGTACAAATCGAACAGAAGAGCTATGAGATGCCCCCGCGAGAGGGGATCACCGTCGCGCACTTTCTCACCGTCGCCGACATCGAGCGATCGGCTCGCTACTACGAAAAGGTCTTCGGCGCTCGCATTCTGACCATGGGCGACGGCAACGCGCCTCCGTACCTTCAGCTTGCAAATATCTGGATGATTCTAAACGTTGGAGGCGGGCCGACCCCGGACAAGCCCACGGTAACGCTCAGCGTCCCCGACCCGAATCACATCAACAGCTTTATGAATTTCCGCGTTGCGGATATTCAAGCGTGCTACGAATTGTGGAAAAGCCGGGGAGCCGAGTTTCTCACGCCGCCGATTCCCAAGTACGGCGAGATTCGCTGCTACATCCGCGATCCTGACGGTTACATTATCGAGGTCGGACAAAGCACTTCCCTCAAGTATGGTTAACGCTCGGCCCAGACGGACATCGAAAGGAGCGCCGTATGAACTTAAGGAGGCCACGCACATGACCGTCCCCACGTCGAACACGCTTGGTTTCAACGTCTTTACCGCACCGGGAAAGGTGATGGTAGGCGAGCGGCCAAAGCCCTTCGGCGAAGCGCTCGGCTTTGACCCAATCACGTCGACGCTAATCTTCGGCGAGTACGACGCGGTGCTGGTAGACGCAATGATGACGGTGGCTGAAGGCGAGGCTCTCGCAGATTGGGTTGCTCTGCACAACCGCAACTTGGAGACCATCTATATAACGCACGGCCACTTCGATCACTTCTACGGTCTGAGCATTCTGCTCGACCGTTTCCCAGGCGCCCGGGCGATAGCAACACCCAAGACCGTGAACGCCATGCAGATGTCTTTCACTCCCCCAGTGGAGCGGTTAGCCCGTCGCCTCTTTCCCGGGCAAGTGCCCACTAAGTTGGTTCCGCCCGAGCCCTATGGGCACGACACGTTCACTCTCGAGGGCCACGAATTGCGTATCATCGAGCAGGGCCATACCGATAGTGCCGATACCAGGTCCCTACACGTTCCATCGATCGGCCTGATCGTCGCCGGCGACGTGGTGTACAACGAGTGCCACATGTACGTCGGCGACACCACCCCCGAGAACCGGAAGAACTGGGTCGCGGCGCTGGACCGGTTGGCAGCGCTGGAGGCAGCGATTGTTGTTGCCGGCCACAAGAAGCCTGGTGCGCCTGACTCACCGTCGGCGATCCAGGACACGAAACGCTATCTGCTGGACTTTGATCGGCTGCAGCAGACCGCGGCGTCCGACCAAGAGCTGTTCAACCAAATGACCGAGCTATACCCGCACTGGGTAGCCAACCAGTCATGGTTGATGTTCGGATTTCCAGGGGCATAACTCACCTCAACCGTGGGTGGCCCGTCCTTGCGCACTTGGAAGGAGGAGCTAGCTCATATTCAGGAGAACAGAATTCGATTTCAAAAAGGAGAACAAAATGACAACAAAAGGAAAAGTCTTGGTGCTGGTTTCGAGCGGTCACGGCCTGCCCTTGAAAGATGGCAAGGTTTATAAGGGCGCTGGCTACTACCTCAACGAGCTGACGGTTCCGGTTCGCGCCCTGATGACGGAAGGCTACGAAATAACTTTCGCCAACCCAAAAGGCAACACGCCGCAACTGGATGTCAATTCAGCAATAGCGCAGTTCTTCGGCGGGGACGAGGCTAAGCTTCAGGACTATCTAAAATTCCGCGACAGCCTGACTGGGCTCAAGAATCCAACTCGTATCTCGGATGTAATTGCATCGGGCCTGGATCAATATGACGCGGTTTTCGTCCCTGGCGGCCATGGTCCGATGATTGATCTTCTCGATGATCCCGACGCTGGCACGGTGCTGAGACACTTTCATCAGACTTCTAAGCCTACCGCGGTGCTCTGCCATGGCCCGATTTCACTTCTCTCGGCTCTTCCGAATTCGACGGAGGTGGTCGGAGCGCTGGCTGCGGGCAATGCCGATGGAGCGCGGGCAAAGGCTCAAGGCTGGATTTACTCTGGATATAAGATGACCATTTTTTCGACGGCGGAAGAGCAGCAGCGGGAACCGCTTGAGATTGGTGGCAAGGTGCTGTTCTACCCGGACTTCGCCCTGCGTACGGCTGGCGCTGACGTAAGTGTGCTCGCTCCATGGTCGAGCTATGTCCTTCAAGATCGCGAGGTGATCTCAGGTCAGAACCCGTTCTCTGATGAAGCGCTTCTGAAGCTTCTTCTAGCGGCACTCGATGGGAAGAAGAAGTCGGTTTCAGCCTCATAAGAATCGGAGCAGCGTACCAATCGGACAGAAGAGCTATGAGATGCTGCCGCACGACGGGTTCACCGTCGCACATTTTCTCACTGTCGCTGACATCGACCGATCGGCGCATCATTTCAGTCATTAGCCCAGACGCAAGGAAAGGACGTTCCGTGGAACACCCGACTTTTTATCGCAATATCCAGATTGATGGGCTTTCCATTTTCTACAGGGAGGCCGGCCCGAAAGATGCGCCGACGATTCTCCTCCTGCACGGGCTCCCTTCTTCGTCGCGGATGTTCGAGCCTCTCTTCGCCCGCCTTTCTGATAGCTATCGCCTTATCGCCCCCGATTACCCGGGCTTTGGACACAGCGACTGGCCGGACCCGAAAAAATTCGCGTATACCTTCGATCACATCGCCGAGGTTATGGTTCACTTCACCGAAGCGCTCGGGGTCTTGCAATACACGCTTTATATGCAGGACTATGGCGGCCCGGTTGGTTTTCGCATGGTATTGGCACACCCAGAACGCGCGAAGGCTCTCATCGTCCAGGACGCGGTAGCGCACAACACAGGGCTCGGCGAGAATTGGAAAACCCGTCGCGCCTTTTGGGCGGATCGCGCTGCCAATGAAAGCGCCCTTCGCAGAAATCTCCTGTCGCTTGAAACCACCAAGGCGCGCCACGCGGGCAACGATCCCAACGTGGAACGTCACGACCCGGATCTCTGGATGGATGAATTTTATTTTCTCAACCAGCCGGGCCAGGCCGATATTCAAAGCGACCTTTTCTACGATTACCGAACTAACGTCGACGCCTACCCCAAGTGGCAGGCGTGGATGCGCGAGAAACACCCGCACCTCCTGGTGATCTGGGGCAAGTATGAGAGTTCGTTCGACCCCTCCGAGCCGGAAGCCTATCGCCGGGATGTCCCCAACGCTGAAATTCATATTGTAGACGGCGGCCATTTCGCGCTGGACACGGCCGCCGATGAGATCGCCGGGTTGGTGCGGAACTTTGTCGGTTCTTCGGGGAATTCGCAGCGGGGCACTTCGGCTACTGGCGCTGCGAGAACGGCGGTTAGCAATCATTAGCGCACAACGCAGCGACCGGCAATTGACCTTCAGGATTTCATCGCGAGGGTGAACGCTATTCGATGCTGCAACTGATATCGAATTCAAGTTCTAGATAAGGGGTTTGCTATGTCAGACAAGAAAGCCGCAATCGTAGATCAGCAAAGCGGAAGCCGTGCTCACCAACCCGGACAGGAAGTGTTCAAAGCCATCTTGTTGGAGGATATTGATTGGAAACCGTTTCCGGCGTTTCCACCTTCCGTGCGGTTGGCCGTCGTCGTGGGTCAGCCCTCGAAGTCCGGCCCTTACACCATCAGGGTCAAAGTGCCTCACGGCGAGAAGCTGATGCCTCACAAGCACCCGGAGGATCGAGTCTATACCGTTATCTCCGGCATCTTTTATATTGGGCTGGGCGATCAATTCGACGCGAGCAAGTTGCAAGCCTATCCGGCCGGCTCCGTAGTCATTCTCCCTGGCAACACGCCCCATTTCCACTGGGCGAAATCCAGCGAGTACGTCACACAAGTAACCGCGATGGGGCCGCTTGGGCTGGAATACCTCAGCGCAAAAGATGACCCGCGAAATAGCAGTGACCAAAAGAATAGCGCGACGTGACGAGTGGTAAATTCCGATTCCGCGGAAGCATTTCACTTCCCGCGTAATGCAAAGGCCCGAGATGAACGATCAGCGACACAACGAGCAGGCTTCCGGAGTGCGAGATCAAGCGATCCGCGCGGCGCTGGATCAGCATTGGGCGGCGTCCGACGCCAACGATTTGAAACGGAGCACCGCATCTATCTCGAGGACGCGGTGCTGGAATACCCGCAGTCAGGCGAGCGAACTTGCGGCCGAAGCAACATCCAGAACCAGCGCGCCAGCCAGCCGAATAAAAAGCGATTTTCGATCCGGCGAATCATTGGCGGCGGCGATCTTTGGGTCACCGAATTCGTCCTAACCTATGACGGCAAGCCGTCCTACACCGTCAGCATCATGGAGTTCAAAGGCGACAAGGTTGCGCGGGAAACGCAGTACTTTGCGGATCCATTCACGGCTCCCGCATCGCGCGCTCAATGGGTCGAACGGATGGCCAACTAATCCCGACGCGTGAGGATTCACTGGCGACAGCGCCATTTGCGGTTTGCATATCTTTCGATGGAGGTTCAAGCGATGGATTGGAAAGGGTTGATCCAGTGTGCGCTGATGGGCAACGGCAATTTGGAACAATATGCCATCCTGCTGGTGCGCGTTTCGATCGATATGGTTGTCGCCACACTGACCAGCGCGCTTTCCACCCTGCCTAAAGGACTTTCGCCTCTTAGCTGGCTCGACGATTTGCTCTATCTTCCGGAAGTCCTGTACGTGCTCTTCTTTATCTGGCTGATCTGCTCTGGCCCGGGAAAGTTTAGTGTCGATTACTGGCTCGCAGGCAAATTACTGGGGTGATCGGCCGTCTCGTTGACTCGCGTCTAGCATCCAACAAGGAGGAAAAATGAAGGAAAGACACAGGCACGAAGAGATTGCAAAGCTCGCCTACCAATTGTGGGAGCGTAGGGGCCGCCCGCTCGGTTCGCCTGAAATTGATTGGTTCGCGGCGGAAAGTGCTTTGCGCGTGCGGGATTCGAGAGAGGAGTTCTCGCTCCCAGGCGTCCGCTTTGAGCCAGAAGAAGGTGCCTATCGCGAACCCTGAGTTCAGCGTGGTTATAAGGACTCTAGCCAGACTCTGGGCTTCGACGAGGTAAACATGCCCCGATTGCTTTCAGTAAATTTCGGTCTTCCGCGCGAGTGACATGGAACGGCAAAACGGTCCGAACGTACAGTCTGGAAATCTCCAGCCGATGGACGGCGAATGGTGTGCAGACTCAACATTCAAGACGATGCGCAAGCCGATACGGTAGAGGTGATGGACGGAGTTGTTGGAGTCGAGTGTCGTGTGCGCCCAAGGCAGATGCGCTACCAGATTACGCTTCGTCGTGGACACTTGCCGGGACGGGCGGCCAGATGAGTTGGAAGCAGCAAAGCATCCAGTTAGGATGCACGAGCGATCGTCCTGAATCTCGGTGACCGAAACGTGCCCCAATGATCTGTGCCATCGAAGGGATTCATACCAAAATTCCAGGGTCCAAGGGGTCCAAAACTTCTAACGACAGCGAATGGCGGCAAAACGCGAACCAAAAGCGTGTCTCCGAGGCTAGCTTCCCGCAGCGCCTGCGGCAAGGTGGGCTCTCCATTCCTGGAGAACCTTGTGCACCATCGAAATCGCGATCGATCCTTCCCCAACCGCCGACGCAACACGCTTCACATTGCCCGCCCGTACATCCCCTACGGCAAACACTCCCGGAAGACTGGCCTCGAGCAGATACGGTCGACGCGTCAACGGCCATTGTGCGGTCATCAAATCCGCTGGAGCCAAGTCTATGCCCGTCTTGACGAATCCTCTTTCATCGAGCGCCAAACAGCCTGCGAGCCAGCCCGTGTTCGGGTTCGCTCCCGTCATCAGGAAAACGTGCCGGATGTCGCTGGTCTTCAGGTCGCCAGTCTTATTGTTGCGCCACAGCACGTGATCCAGCCGGTCAGCGCCCTCCAGGGCAACGATCTCGGTGTCAGTGTGCAGTGTGATTGCTTTACTTTCTTCAATCCGGTGAATCAGATAGCGCGACATCGTGTCCGCCAAGCGCCCCGATCGGATCATCACGTGGACATGTTTCGCTGTCTGCGATAGAAATACAGCCGCTTGACCGGCGGCATTGCCCCCTCCAACAATGATCACCTCTTCGTCCCCGCACAATTGCGCCTCAAGGAATGTTGCCCCGTAGTACACGCCATTCCCTTCGAATCGTTGCAGGTTTTCGAGTGGCAGCCTGCGGTATTCGGCTCCCGTGGCGATGATCACCGTCCGGGCCGGCACAGTTGCGCCGCCTTCAATTTCGATAATATATGGATGGCGCCCGCAATCCAGGCGCGCCGCGCCGCGAGCAATCACAACCCTCGCGCCGAATTTTTGCGCTTGCGTGTAGGCCCGCCCGGCCAATTCCTGCCCCGAAATTCCGGTCGGGAAACCCAGGTAGTTTTCGATTTTCGAGCTGGAACCGGCCTGTCCCCCTGGAGCGTAGGTTTCGAGGACTAGGACATCGAGCCCCTCCGAAGCGGCGTAAACCGCGGCCGCAAGTCCCGATGGTCCTGCGCCGACTACGACAATGTCGCGGACCTTGGTCAAATCGATTCCTTCGTTCCACCCAAGGCAATCGGCCACCTGCTGATTGGTCGGATTGCGAAGAACGTTCTTTCCCCGGCAGATGACAATCGGCACATCACTGCCGGTCACTTGAAAGTGTTTGAGCATTTCCCGGACGCCGGAGCCGGTTTCATCCTCAAGATCGACGTAAGAGTGCGGATATCCATTACGAGTCAGAAATTCCTTGATTCGCAGCGTGCCTGACGAATTATTCGTACCCAGGAGCACAGCGTCTCCCCACCCGTGAGCGATGAATTCCACCCGGCGCAGGATGAATGCGCGCATCAAGATCTCGCTCAGTTCGCTATCGGTTTCGATCAATTCCTGCAAACCCGAGTGATCGAGCTCAATGACCTCGCCAGCGTCCCGCATCCGCGCGCGCACCAGGCTTCCGCGGCCCGATAAAATGCCCACGTCGCCAGTGAATTGTCCAGCTTGGTGCACGACGACGGCCTCTTCACCGTTGCACGTGGGCCTCATGATTTCCAATGCCCCGGAAATAACCAAGAAGAAAGGAAGATTATTCTTGCCCGGCTCGACCAGTACTTCCCCGGCTTGGGCCTCGCGTTTCTTTCCGCGAGCCGAGATGCGAGCGATTTGACCCGGATTTAGGGTGGGGAAAATGTGCTCGACTCTCTCGAACTGGGTTAGCTGGGAACTAACGTTTGTGTCCGACATGGCGGCACTTCCTCTCCGGACCTATGCCTCGGTTACTGAACTCACATTTTCGTTATGAATTCCAAAGCAGGTCTGTCAGGTTTGCATCGCGTTTCACCTTCCTGCAATCACGGGAGTGAATGCAAGCGTTCGCGGGCGTCATGATGTTATCAGAGCGCGGTTCGGAAAACAGGCATGAATGGCCGTCAACTTACTTGGCGCAATCAGACTTTCAATCTCGCTGTTGCAGTAAACATCGGATTGCTGCTCTTCGTCAATTCCGCTGGCTTCGACATCCTTCACCGATCCCCGATCACTTCCTCGAACCGGACTTCGAGCCCGCGAGGTGGAGTTCATATCTAGCGAAGCGAATTAGCGCCCTGACTCTAATGACCAACCTTCTGAGTTGCGGCTTTGGGTCGCACATGAACAATCCCGCTGGTCGATGCAACCGGGCTTCTAATGCTGAAGAGCGTTCCGAGTGAGGTAAAGTGGTGACATTGTGATCATCAATTTCGCGCGGCGTGCACATGACCATAACTGGGAACTAGACCCGATTACGCGGTCTCTGCTCGATACCGATTTCTACAAACTGCTGATGCTACAGTTCATTTGGAAGCAGTTCCCGAAGACACGCGCTTCTTTTTCGTTCATCAATCGCTCCGTTGAGGTACGTCTTGGCGATTTGATCGATCCGGATGAGCTTCGGGAACAGCTGGAGCAGACAAAGAAATTGCGATTTCATAAGTCCGAACTGATCTGGCTCGCAGGCAATACGTTCTATGGACGTCGCGGTATCTTTGAGCCTGCTTTCCTGGAGTGGCTCGAACGCGAATTCCGGCTCTCAGATTATGAGTTGTCCATTCAAGACGGACAGTTCTCCCTCTCCTTTCGTGGCCTGTGGACAGAGACGACGATGTGGGAGATTTATGCGCTTTCGGCCATCAGCGAACTGAAGACACGCACCAGCCTGAAACGTCTCAGCGAATTCGAACTCGATATTCTCTATGCCAGGGCCAAAACTAAGCTCTGGGAAAAAATGGAGCGGTTACGCGGTGTCCCAGGACTGAAAGTGAGCGATTTTGGAACACGACGGCGGCACAGCTTTTTGTGGCAGGAGTATGTCGTAAAAGCCATGAGCGACGTAATCGGCAGCAGCTTTACCGGAACCTCGAATACATATCTCGCGTATCAACACGACCTGGAAGCGATCGGTACAAATGCGCACGAGTTGCCAATGGCTTTAGCTGCGATGGCCCAGGACGACGAAGAATTGAAGATGGCGCAATACCGCATGCTGGAGCTCTGGCAGCAGACCTATCAAGGCGAGTTACTCATCCTGCTTCCAGATACCTTTGGCACGACCCAGTTTCTGCGCAATGCCCCGGATTGGGTGGCGGACTGGACGGGGCAGCGTGCAGACAGCAAAGATCCTTTCCTCGCGGGCGACGAATACATTGCGTGGCTTGAACAGAGAGGGTGCGATCCGCGGCAAAAACTATTCATTGCTTCCGATGCCCTCGATGTGGACACGATTCTGGGGTTGCATGCCCATTTGTCCGGGACGATTCGTAACGGCGCTTCTCTTGCCAATTTTAGGCAAGCGAGCGACTTTCTCGATGAGGGGAAATGGATTCCCGAACGGCGCATCCGTTTCAGCGCAGGCTGGGGCACCTTGCTGACCAATGATTTTCGGAACTGCAATCCTCAGGGCGGTGGCGATTTCGATCCTGTCAGTTTGGTGTGCAAGCTCAACGATGCCAATGGCAAGCGAGCAGTGAAACTTTCCGACAACTATGAAAAGGCGCTGGGCCCCCGCGACGAGATTCAGCGCTATCAGCGGGTGTTTGGTCTCGCCGGCGTTGCCCATGCGCCAATTGTCACATAGCGGCAAAGGGACTTCGCGCAGATCGGAATAAGAGCACTCAACAGCATCGCATTTCCCCGAACGAGACTTGCTCGCATCGCTGAACTGCGCCCAAGTGCAGGCGCGCAGCTAACAGAATAACTTCCGAGCAGGGGACAGCGGCACGCTGTTACTGGCGACAGAAAACAACAATTAGTTGGCGACTGAACTCGCGCGAGATCCTCCTAGCGAGGAATCCGGGCGCATCATATCATCGTGCATTCAAACGCGGGAGGGATCATGCGCACTTGGCTGCAAGACGTTCGCTACGCCTGGCGGATGTTGCGAAAAAACGTGCTGTCGACTTTGCTGATTTTAGCTTCCTTGGCCATCGGAATCGGTGCGAATTCAGCCATTTTCAGCGTGGTGGATGCGCTGCTGCTGCGTCCGCTCCCTTATCCACAATCAGAACGTCTGGCCGCTGTCTGGCTGCACTCACCGGCAATTGGCATTTTCCGCGACTGGCCTTCGCCGGGCCAGTTCCTCGACATGCAAAACGAGAACCATTCGTTCCAACAGATGGCACTCGCGCAGAGCCGCCCTTTCACGTTGACTGGCCGCGAGCAGGCCGAGTTGGTTGACGGAATGCGAACGCAATCCAGTTTGCTGGAGATGCTCGGCGCAAAAGCTCTTCTTGGCCGTCTCTTGTTGCCAGAGGAGGACAAGCCCGGGAAACCGGCGGTCGCTATTCTCAGCGACCGAATCTGGAAGCGTCTGTTCAATTCAGATCCGAACATTGTGGGCAAGAGCATCACGCTCGATGGCAAGTCCTTTACGGTGGCCGGAGTACTGCAGCGCGGGTTCGTGCTCAACGCCGAAGTGATGCCGTCGGAAGGACCCATGGACAAAGTGGACGTCTTTCTTCCCTTGCCATTGGGAGCCGACGCGGTGAAAAGCAGAGGCGACGAAAACTACAATATCGTCGTGAAGTTAAAACCCGGAACCTCGGTCCAACAGGCACAGGCCGATATCGACGTAATTGCCAGCCGAATCCGAGAGAAGGACAAGCGTGACAGCAGCTTCGGCATGCATGTAATAGGTCTGCAGGAGCAGGTGGTTGGAGACGTGCGCCGGGCACTGCTTGTACTGTTGGGATCTGTGGCGTTGGTGTTGCTCATCGCTTGCGCGAACGTCGCGAATCTGCTGCTCACTCGCGCGGCGGCACGTGAGAAGGAAGTAGCCATCCGGACGGCTTTAGGAGCAAGCTGGCAGCGGCTGGCGCGGCAATTACTTACCGAGAGCATTTTCCTGGCAATCCTCGGCGGCGCCGCGGGGCTCGTGGTTGCTCGGGTGAGCATCTACGTAGTGCGCACAATGAATCCGGGCAATATTCCGCGACTTGAGGACATCGGAATTAGCTGGACGGTGCTGGCATTCACGTTCGGCATTTCGCTGCTGACCGGCATTCTGTTCGGGGCGGCACCGGTCTGGCGCGCGATAAGACTAGATCCTAATACGTCGTTGAAAGCCGGCGGCCGAAGCGGGCAGAGCGATGGAGGGCTGCATTTGCGGCGGCACCGTTTGCGCAGCTTACTGGTCGTCTCCGAGGTGGCGTTTTCCCTGATGCTGCTGATCGGAGCCGGGCTGCTGATTCGCAGCTTCGTACGTCTGCAGAATGTTAGCCCGGGATTCGCTACAGACCACGTGCTGACGATGGAAGTTGCTGCCAGTGATCCAAAGTACCGCGACGACAAAGCCGCAGCCAATTTGTATCGGGAAATCGAAGGAGGTATCGCCCGCCTGCCAGGCGTGACTGCAGAAGGCGTGGTTTCGGTTCTGCCACTGACCGGTTCAGTGGGTTGGGGAGGCATCAAAGTGGAAGGTTATACGCCGCCCCCGGGGCAGGAGTTGCAGGTGGACCTCCGCACTGCAAGCACGGACTACTTTCGAGCGATGAAGATTCCGCTGCTCAAAGGCCGATTCTTCTCCGAATATGACAACGCGGATATGCCGAGGGTCGTAATCATTGACGACAAATTCGCGCAGCGCTTCTGGCCTGCCGGTGATGCCGTCGGAAAACACGTGTGGTTTGATCCCAAGAAGCCCATCACGATTGTCGGCGTAGTAGGAACCGTCAAACAATATGGTCTTGAGACCGATGGCAAGATCGCGACATATTTCCCGCAGGAGCAAGATCCCTCGACTGGCATGTTCCTCGTTGCGCGCACTGCCTCCGACGCGGCCGGGCTGTCTTCTGCCATCGTGCAGGAAATCCACACGGTCGATCCATCCGTTGCGGTTTACGGAATTCGGACCATGCAGGAACGTCTCTACGATTCGCTGGCGCGCCAACGCTTTTCGAGTACGATGTTGGGCGCATTTGCGGCATTCGCGATGTTATTGGCTGCCATGGGTCTATACGGCGTGCTCTCATACCTTGTAACCCAGAGCACTCACGACATTGGTGTGCAGGTGGCATTGGGCGCACTGCCTGGTGACATTATCAAGTTGGTGGTGCGACAGGGGATGGAACTAGCCGCAATTGGTATTTTGGCTGGTCTCGCTGGTGCGGCCGTGTTGACTCATGTAATGGCTAGCATGTTGTTCGGTGTGAGCACAACAGATGCGACTACCTTCGTTGTAGTGCCGGCGCTGTTGGCCGCGGTGGCATTCGCCGCTACGCTCATCCCAGCATGGCGGACCACAAGGGTCGATCCAATGGTGGCGTTGCGGGAGGAATGACGCTGGGTGTTTGACTAGCAACACGAGGCGCTGGGCAAGCAGGAACACAACGAGCAGCGGAACACGGATCCTAGGGCGCGTCGAATTCACGATTTTGGACTCTAATTCAAGGTGCTTCCATCGAGCGTCTGGATCCTGCGGAAGATTTGGTAACCCTCGGAGGGCGACCGGCATCTACTTAATTTCAGCCCTCCAATCAATAAAGGATAGGGAGGAGCTTATGTACGTCATTACCGGCGCGACAGGACAGACGGGAAACGAAGTAGCAGAAAAGTTGCTCGCAAAAGGTGAACAGGTGCGTGTTGTAGGCCGCAGCGCAAAGCGACTAGAACCATTCGTAAAGAAGGGCGCAGAGGCTTTCGTTGCGGACATCACCGACACGGGGGCGCTCACGAAAGCTTTTTCGGGTGCAAAGGGGGTGTACGCGATGATACCGCCGGACGTGAGCGCCCCGGATGTGCTGGCACACTATCAGCGCGTGGGCGACGCCTTGGCCGCCGCGATTGAAAAGAGCGGAGTAAAATATGCCGTCGTGCTGAGCAGCGTCGGCGCGGACAAGCCGGATAAAACAGGCCCGGTGGTCGGGTTGTACAATCTTGAAAAGAAACTTGGGGCGATTCCTGGATTGAACGCCCTTTACCTGCGACCCGCCGCCTTCATGGAAAACCTTCTGTTCCAGGTTGGCGTGATCAAGGCCTTCGGAACAATGGCCGGCCCGGTCAAAGGCGATCTACCGATACCCATGATCGCAACGCGCGATATCGGCGACGCAGCCGCGGACGCCCTGTTGCAGCTCGATTTTCGAGGACAGAGCACGCGCGAACTGCAAGGGGCTCGCGATGTCACGAACACGGAAGCCGCCAAAATAATCGGCGCCGCGATCGGCAAGCCCGACCTGACATATAAGCAGATGCCCGCGGCACAGTTGAAGCCCGGTTTCATGCAGATGGGCATGTCTTCGAATATGGCGGACCAGCTGTTTGAGTTGGCGGACGCGCAGAATTCGGGCTACCTAAAGGCGCTCGAGCCACGCTCCCCAAGGAACACCACTCCCACAACGCTGGAGACTTTTGTAGCCGAAGTTTTCGCGCCAGCCTATCGGGAACAAAAGGCGGCCCGCGCCTAGGCGGCTTGCCACCATGCGCTCGCCTAGCGGGCCCATGTCCCAAGCGTCGATGTTCTTGTCAATTTCCGTGCAGCCCGTGATACGCCTAAAATCGCACTGCCAGTCCCCATTTTCAGTGTGATCGCCTGTTCTGAAAAACTGGCGGGGTTCTATTGAGAGGTCATTTGCTGGCTGAGTATCTCTAGCGCCCTGGCCATCGCCGGATCTTTTCCAGCGGACACGTCGGCATCGGCAAAGACAGAAACTTCGATATCGGGTGGAATCCCCACTAGATCGAAGATCGTGCCTTCGGCGGTGCGATATATCTCGTTCGGCAGGCCGAAGCGCCAGCCGCTGGGGAGTTGGCGACCGAGTACGTCGGAAAAAACGCCCTGGGTGTTCTCGCCGATGCGCACGATGTGCGGCGAATGGCCCATCAACGCTTGGGTGAAGGTTTCGCCCGCGCTGATGGTCAGGGGCCCGATAAGTTCCACCACCGGGCCGCGAAAGCCCGGCCGCGTGCTGGGATGGACCATGCTCGAATCTTCGGGAGTCCATTTATTGCGATCGACAGGATCGGCGCGGGCGACCTTCGTGTAGGCCAGGTAGTCGGCCGTGGCAAGCCGGGAGGCGATCTCCAGGCCGTACGGATCGTCGCCGCCAAAATTGATGCGGACGTCGATAGCGAGCGCCTTCAGCTTCGGATCGGAAAAGATCTCGTCGAGGGCGGTCTGCAGTGCTGTCAATCCGTTCGCAAACCCCCGTTCCTTGGAATAGCCGGAGAAGGAGAGGATACGCAGATATCCCGTTGTCTCATTGACGTGGGCGTATTGCACCTGGTCATTACACCACTTGCGTAAGGGCGTTCGGAGATACGCGCGATCGGTAACTGACAGCAGCGCCGGCATAGTCTTAGTGCGGAATTCATGCCTGTCGCCTTTGACAACGCGGTCCGTACCCGGCCTGTACGTGTGGAATTCGCGCTTGAGATCGGGAGCGTCGATATAGGTGTGGAGGTTGTGGAATGGCTCGATCATTCCCGCAAGAATGTCGAAAAGTTCCGCCGGCGTGGTCTTGTCAGTGATCTTGGCGCGATTGGCGGCAACGGTGGCGTCCCAATCCGCTTTTTGCTGATCGAAGAGGATGTAGTTCTCGGCCCAGGTGCGGGTGAAGACCTGGAAATTGCCCTGCGGCGTGTTCGGCGTCGGATGCTCGCAAGTCGTCGGCACCTTCGCGATCCGGTCGATGCGCACGTCGGAGACCGAGGAGACGTTGTGGAGGAGCCTGTGATCAGCCGTGCCACCGCTGCGGATAAAGAACACGTCCCCGTCTGTGGTCTTGAATGTGGCCTCGCGGCCAGCAGCGCTGGTGTCCTCACGCTGGGCCGCATCGCCAGGCACACAAGTCGTGGCGGTCACCTCGAAAGACTTTATCGTTGCTCCCTGAATGTCGAACACCAGGCCGTATCCTTCGCTTCTCCACGCCCCATCCAGCGACTGTTTCTGGGATGATGAACCGGATAAGCCAAGGACTGCCAGGACTGTGAGCGTCACCGCGATGATCCGTTTCATGCTGAGTATTGTACCGTCCAATTGGCCATAAATCGCCATTACACTCACAACGGCAGATTCTAAGTATTTCCTTGGAGTGTTGTCGGCAACCGGAAGTTGGCCAGAAACGCGTTGTGAGACGCAAGAGACTGAGTCCTTAGTGAATTGTTTGAATGTATAGGTCAAGGGAGGAGCACTTGGTGTACAAAAGCTGAACTCAGCGACCCCGCTGATTCAGAGACACCAAGGAGGCTCCTCATGGAACCTATGTATTACATCGGACTGGATGTACACAAGCTAAAGATCAGTTACTGCGTGAAGGACATCATCGGCAAAATCCATGCCGAAGGATGGATACCCGCTACGCGTTTTGATCTGGATCGCTGGATGAAAACGCTACCACAGCCGTGGAGCGCAGCGATGGAAGCCACCATGTTCACCGGCTGGATCTATGATCACCTGAAACCCCATGCTGCTACGTTGAAAGTGGCGCATCCTCTGATGCTGCGGGCCATTGCCGCTGCGAAAAAGAAGAACGACCGTATAGATGCCAGCAAAATCTGCGACTGTCTACGCTGCGATTTTCTGCCCGAGTCTTACATGGCTCCGACAGCCATTCGCGAACGGCGTCGCACGCTGCGTTATCGCAACCTGCTCGTTCGCCAGATGGTGCAGATGAAGAACAAGGTAGGCATGCTGCTGATGGAAGCCGGCGTCAGCTACAACAAGCAGAAGCTTCACAAGGCCGGCTATTTCCGCGAGCTCCTCGCCAGCAATCCGGATATTAATCCGGGGCTGCGCTCGCTGCTGTGCCAGTGTCGCGAGATGGTAGTGCGCCTGGGGAAAATGGAAGCGGCTCTGATCCGCTCCCTGAAACAAGATCGCTTGCTAACCGAACGCGTCGAACGGTTGATGAGCATCCCGGCGATCGGGCCGATCACGGCGCTGACCTGGGCGCTAGAAGTTGGTGAGGTACAGCGGTTTTCATCGATTAAGAAAGCCATCAGTTATTGCGGACTGTGCGGCGCGGAGAAAAGTTCTGGCGACACCGTGCATCGCACGCCGCTGTCGAAGCAACGCAACAAGCATCTGCAGACCACGCTGATCGAAGCAGCTAAGATGGCCCCGCGCTACAGCCCGACGCTGGCGCAGCTGTACGACCGCGAGAAGCAGCGAGGCGATGCCAATCGCGCCACGCTGACGGTGGCCAGAAAACTGGTGGCGTATCTAGTGGCCGTGGATCGTGGGCAGACGCATTTTCTGGTGCTAGACCGCGACAGCTGCGCCGCTGCGTAGGCGGACGTAGAGAAAGGAATTTTTCAGCGCGAGGCCTGCCAGGTCTTGCCTTTAGCCGACTGAGCACGAGAACGCAAGCTCCCGATGCTCCCGTTGATTTGTTTTGAGACTGGCAGGAAAACACAAACTCAATCTTGCTGGGCAGCCAGACGAGCTGCGCCTGCCAATGGATGTCTGGTTCTATTCACGAATAGAAACCGCGGCCGAGAGGCCAACACCACGCGCTGGGCCAAAGAAATTACACCGGCGCTCCTCCCGAGCGCATCAGGAGGACTTTTTGTCTCTTGACGAAGACCTATCATAGATGTCGGCAAACCGGAAATTGGCCAGAACGGCGTTGTGGGAAGCGCAGGGGTGTAGCCGAATTTTTCCCGTAGGATACTACCCCGTCAACCATTTGACGGGATAGCGGATAGGGGCGAAAAAAAGGGACCACCCGCGCGTTAAGGCTCCTCCCAGGATTACTTTTCACTCCGCAACAAGTCACGAAAACCGTACTGACCACGAGAGCCTATCAAATTGATTACGCGGACGGCCGACTCCCGCGCCTGGGCGTTGTCGCTTTGAAGTGCTTTCTTCAGCAATTCTCTCGCATGTTGTTCCCAACCAAAGATCGCCCAGCCTTCTTTGTCGCCGAGGATGATTCGTTCCAGTGCTTCGACAGATTGGGCCGGTTTGCTCTCAACCTCTCTCGAGAGACACTCAACAACAAGCCAATCAGGGGTGATCTTGTGGGTCAAACGAAGGACGGCTAAGAGGCTCTCCATCTGCCAGTCTGGATCGAATTGATTGGCGATAAACCACCAACCAAACGGTTCTAGCTAAAGTCGCCGCGGCACTGAACCTCACACCGCAACGGGTGCAGCAGCTCGTGAAGGAGGGCATGCCACGCGAGGCCCGCGGCCAATACGACGCGGTGAAATGCATGCTGTTTTATATCCGCTACCTTCAGCGCGCGCTTGAAAAGAAATCTGTACCGATGGCAGATGGCGGTTACGCCGGCGAGCGAGTGGAACGCATAAGACTTCTGCGGGCCGATGCGGATCTCCGGGAGATTGAACTGGCGAAAGAACGCAGCCAGCTCGTGGCAATTCAGGATGTCGAACGGGAATTCACGGACCTCGTTCTCACCACAAAAGCGCGGATCCTCGCGGTCGCTCCGCGGCTCGCGCCGGATCTCATCGGGGAGGAATCACGCGTCATGGTCCACGCGAAAATAGAACGCGCTCTGAAGGAGGCGCTCCTGGACCTCTCGAAGCGGAAGTGCAGGCGTGCAGAGGGTGCTTAGGACGAAGCGCATCAGGCTCACGCGGTCAATCTTTCCTAGCAAGCGAGTCTTCGGGGTGTTTTAGGGAGAGACGTTGGGCAAGGTTGTCAAACTCGAATCGAAACAGCAGCCGAGTGCGGCGAGAACTCACCCGCGTGTTCACACTAGATCTCAGAGGGCGTCGCCGGAAGCGTCGCCCCTAACGCCTGAATTGAAGGACTTCATCGATCGCGCGATCGTGCCCGTGCTGGTGAAGCAATTTCTAGCCGAAATTAAATTTGCAGAGCTGGAGTCCGATGCAGCACACTCTGACAGCAGTGCGGCCAAATCGATTCCGGGGAGAGTGAAACCTTGACTGAAAACGCACGTTGCGCCGTATACGCTCGCTACTCCGACGAGAAGCAGAACTCTCTCACCATCGACCAGCAAGTCCGGAAGTGCCAGGAATTCGCCGGAAGTCACGACCTTCGCGTTTTGGATGCTCACATCTATGCCGACGAGGCAATCTCCGGAGCGACTGACGACCGCGCAGGCCTGAGAAGGCTTCTCTCCGCGGCGCGACAGCGGCCGCGGCCGTTCGATGTGGTGCTCGTGGACGACACAAGCCGGATGAGCCGGGATCTGGAACACTCGCTTGGAATCATGAAGCAGTTGAAGTTTGCCGGGGTCCGCGTCGTGTTCGTCAGCCAGGGCTTCGATACTAGTGCTCCGCAATCGCAAACACTGCTCACCGTTCACGGCCTGGTGGATTCTCTCTATCTATAGGAACTCGCGAAGAAGACTTTTCGCGGCGTCGAGCAGCTCGCCCTCAACGGATTGCACACCGGGGGTCGCGTCTTCGGATACCGTCGCGTGCCGATCGAGAGCAGCACAGAACGCGACAGCCACGGGCGACCGGTCATCTCCGGTGTCAGGCTCGCAGTGAACCCAGACCAGGCAGCCACCGTGCGGAGAATCTTTGAACGGTATGCCGCTGGCCATTCCTTGAAGCGCGTCGCAGTGGATCTCAACACTGAAGGCGTTCTGTCACCGCAACCACAGAAGGGAAGAATCGCGCAGAGCTGGTGCCCCTCATCGGTCAGGCACATTCTGCACAACGAGCGCTATCGCGGCGTCGTGATTTGGGGAAAGACGCAGAAGGTGCGGTCGCCGGAAACCCAGAAGCGGACTTATCGGCGAACACTCCCGAGCCAATGGCGCCGGCGGGAGATCCCCGAACAACGCATCATCTCGGACGACCTGTGGAACGCAGTTCGCGGGCGAATGGCGGCCGTCAACGAAATGTACAGCCTTGAATTGCGGCGTCCAGGGATCTTGCGGGCGCGTGCAGTTAGCTCGCCTTATATTTTTCCCGGGCTCCTGAAGTGCTCCCTTTGCGGCGCGAACATCACGATCGTTTCCGGCTGTTCGCGAAAAAGGACCGACGTTCGATATGGCTGCTCGCTGCACTACAATCGCGGCCGCGGCGCATGCGGGAACAAGCTCCTGATTCCGCGGCGCGCCCTCGAGTCCCAGTTGCTTGCCGGTCTGCAGGCAAAAGTACTGCATCCCGACGTCGTAAGCTATGCGCTCAAGAGTTTTGAAGCGCAGCTCGCGCAGGCCTTCGACCGGCTCAGCGATGAAACCACAACGCATCGCCGACGAGAGTCGGAGATAGGGAGAAAGATCGAGAACCTGACCCGCGCACTGGCCGATGGATATTCGCCGGCAATCCGGGCAGACCTGACCCGCCTCGAGGAGCAGCTCGCTAACTAACATTCGACGAACGGGCATGACCGCCGAGCCAGCGGCGCTGGGCAGGAGAATGCGCGAGACACGTGGCTTTGTGGAGTCGCGGCTGAAGGATTTGCGAACGCTCTTCTCTGCAGAAGCAGTTACAATCCGCGCAGAGGTCGCGAAGCACGTGCGAGAAATCACACTGACGCCCAAAGGCCGCGCGTATATAGCTTCCGGAACCTGGGATTTGCTAGGGGCGTGGCAGCATGGATGGTGCCGGGGGCCAGAATCGAACTGGCTACGCCCGCCTTTTCAGGGCGGCGCTCTACCAATGAGCTACCCCGGCTTTTCAACAACTTACAGACGGTTCAAAGTGGTCGGTGCTATTGTGGCGTCGGTTCATTTTCGCTTTTTCGACACCTAACCATTGCGAACCTCAAAAATTATAGCGGTTCAATCGCTTCACCGCAACTTGCACGGAATTCTCTCCGGCAGGGGTTGAGTCAAACTGAATCCAACTCCCGACTATGCCGTGGTCCTTTTTAGGGCCAGCCCCGCCGCGCAGATGGTGCCGAGTGCGAGGAGAACAAGACTCGACGGCTCCGGCACGGTCCCTGTTCCTGGCACCGTCACTGAACCATTCGTGGTGGTGTCGCTGAGCACTGCGCCGGTTGAGTCCTGCAGGATTTCGTTAGCGATCGTTAAGGCGGTTGTCCCAGGTGCCAACGCACTGAAGTCAAACACCAGGAGCATGCCGCTCCCAGAGACTCCCGGGACGGTGCCCAGCAGCGTGTCGGCATTAAGGGTGATGGTGCCGCCGAGGTTGTCGACTGTGCCGGGGAGGAAAAACGTTGGGCCTGCGCTGCTGAGGAACGAACCCTCCGAGACTCCTGTGGCAGATACAACGCTCGGGTTAAACGTGAGATCCAGTTGATAATCGAAGAGGTCCGTAACGCCGAAAATGTTGACGTCAACAGTGAAGGTGCTGCCCTGAGAGACCGTCCCTGGAGATGCGACGCTGAGATTCGCAGAATCCGCAATGGCACAACTGGGCAGCACGAGAAGAACGGCTGATGCAATCATCAAGATCGCGAGCGAGATTCTGTTCTTCATAAGCTCCTCCTAGCGACAGGTGGGTGCCTCTCAGGACTCCATCGGTGTCCGCATCGGCTCTGATCTCGAAAGCTCACCGGCCCGGATTCTCTCGCTGGACCAGTCGTTGAAGCCCTCGTGAAAAGTCTCCCTGCCGAACAATCGGACACTAGACGTTCGTAAATAGAAGTCAAGTCAATTGTAGTGTGGAGCCAGGTACTGGCAGTCCTGTGGTGTTATGGGGGCACGTGGGGCTTATTTGCCGGTCCAGATTAGCCGGACTGCGCTTAGACACATGCCTATTTGCAGGTCGTTCCCGCGGGCAACAGTCTAGCCACGATGGAGAGGTCGAGGACATTTATGATGCCATCCCCGTTTACGTCGGCGCGGGGATCAAATCCGGGTTGGCCCGCTTTCTTGCCGAAGGCCGCTTTCACAATCGTTAGATCGTCACAGCCGACTGAGCCGTTCGCGTCCAAGTCACCAACAAGAATCTTTGGCAGCGCGATGCTCGCGGAAGCGTGATTACCCGCAGCATCGTCCGCAGCGGCATGGAGTGTCGTCGCATTAGCCGAGTTGATGTGGATTGGCGAGGTATACGGCACATAAGTCACGCCGTCCATTGAGTAGGTTATGTCCTTCACGCCGGAGCCGCTGTCGTGTGCCGTGATTGTCACGACCCGAGGGCTTTGTCCCACCACGCTGAATGACAGCCTTGGCGCGGTCTCGTCCAGTTTGACGGTAAGTCTTTTCGTCAGTTCGACGTTCCCCGTCGTATCGGTGGCAAAAAACGTCACGGTGGTGATTCCCTCCGCGCTGATCGGGAAGGAAGCGGCATCACCCGGAACGACGGTGGAGGCAATGGACTCTGCGCCACTCGCGCTATAGGTGATTTGTTTAACCTCCGAGGTCTTGGAACTATCGACGGAACTAAGGCTGACGGTGACCGCCGAGTTGTTCCATCCCTCCGCGTTTGGTGCTGGCATGACGGAAGCTGTCGTCACGAGCCTCATCTGGCCACCGGCTATTTTCGTGACGAAAGCATTACCACTACCAGCCAGCGTCGGTTGCAGGGCGTTGGCTGTTGGGAAATTTCTAGATGATGTACCACCGGTAATGTACGCGTTCCCGGACGCATCCACGGCGATTCCGCTGCTGGCATCGCTGTTATTCCCCCCGAGATAGGTGGAGTAAACCAGCGCCGAGCCAGTCTCGTTGATTTTCGCCACAAACGCATTCGTGGCGCCACCAAGAGTTGATTGCAAGGCGTTGGCCATCGGGAAATTGGTGGATTGCGTCGAACCCGTCACGTAGGCACTCCCGGAAGAATCCACGGCGATCCCGTTGCCGATATCGAAACTATTTCCACCGAGGTATGTGGAGTAGACCAGTGCCGAGCCACTCGCGTTGATTTTCGTCACAAATACATTCATGGCACCAGCAATGGTGGGTTGCAGGGCATTGACCGTCGGGAAGTTGGTCGATCTGGTAGCCCCCGTTACGTAGGCATTACCTGAGGTATCCGCTGCAATGCCCAGGCCGAAATCGGTGTCATTACCGCCCAGATATGTGGAGTAAACAAATGCCGAGCCATTCGCGTTGATCTTCGTTACAAAGCCACTAAATCTGGAATTAGGAAAAGTCGGTTGCAGCGCGTTAGCCGTCGGGAAGTTCCATCGCGTAGACCCCGTCACGTAGGCGTTGCCCGAGGCATCGGCAGCGATGCCGTTGCCAAGAGCGGCACCTCCTCCGAGATAGGTGGAATAAACCAGGGCCGAACCACTCGCGTTGATCTTGGTGACGAAGGCACTGCCAAAACAGCAAACCATCGTCGATTGCAGGGCGTTGACCGTCGGGAAATCGGTCGACACTGTCGTCCCCGTGACGTAGAAGTTTCCGGAAACATCCACCGCGATGCCGACGCCCTGATCGCGGGTGCTTCCACCGAGATAAGTAGAGTAAACCAGCGCCGCGCCATTCGCGTTGATTTTGGCGACGAAGGCATTTTGAAAACCTGCAAGAGCCGGTTGCAGGGCATTGGCCGTCGGGAAGTTTGTGGATGAAGTAGAACCGGTCACGTAGGCGTTCCCGGACGTATCCACAGCGATTCCGCCGCCGACATCGCCGCCACTCCCGCCCAGATAGGTGGAGTAAACCAGCGCCGAACCACTCGCGTTAAACTTTGTGATGAAAGCATTGCCATTACCAGCAAGAGCCGGTTGCAGGGCATTGGCCGTCGGGAAGTCTGTGGATGAAGTAGAACCCGTCACGTAGGCACTCCCGGACGCATCCACAGCGATTCCGCTTCCGGAATCTTCGCCACCGCCGAGATAGGTCGAGTACGCGAGCACAGGATCAATCACCAGGTCGTTGCTGCGGTCATAATCACCAACACGAAAGCGGATAGTGTTGGCCGCGGCTATCACATAGCTGCCTTCGACAGTTCTTCTCTGTCCATCAGCCGTCTGATACACGACGGGCTTTTCGAAGCGCACCTCGTTGCCAGCGGCTCCCAGCAGTAGGTCTCCGTTCTCGTTCACACGAAGCTTTCCCGCATCCCGGAATCTCAACTGAATCCTGTTTGGGTTGGCCCCGGGCGCCACCACGAAGTCGTACTCAAGCTGTCCTTGATTGCCGTAGTACACCACGTCCACGCCGGGGTACACATCGTTGTACTTCACCTTGGCATACGTCGGCACGTTGGTGCGCCACTTCGAGGGATCGTTGCCGATAAAATAGTTGGCCTTGCCGGGCAGTTCGTCGGCACCCACGGCCCGAGATGTGGAGTTCGAGCCTAGCAATTGCATCCGCAGGGTGGCACCCCTCGCAGATTCGTTTCGCGCAGGAACCGGCAGGGGATTTCCGGCGTCTTTCTTGGCCGCTGCACTTGAAAAGCTAGCCTTCTTAAGCGCGATAACCGCTTCATTCCTGGTCAGAAACAGGGAATAACCACTCCCACGTGAAAGAAACGTTACACGTTCGTCCGTCTGCCCGCGATTGGCCTCAAAGCTGAGCGGCAATCTGCCGTAATCGGACAGCACTACATTTTTGTGTGGAGCTGAGGTTGATTCGCTCGTTGTTTGGGCAGACAGACAGGTTGCGAACGCCGACAGTAATAGCGCGGCACAGCAGAATTTGCGCATGAAGACGCTCCTTTCCAACTTTCAGGGACAGTTTCAAGTTGGGCAGGATCGGAGCGAAGGCAGTTGTGAGGGCGGCGATGAACTGCCGGTCTGCGAAGCTTGCTGTATGAGCGAACTCTAGCCGTCGGTATTGTGGGCGTCAAATAAATTCGCCTGAAAACGATTGATGCCCAGGTGCTCATTACAAGCAGTCAGCAATATTCAGAGAGCTCTCAGAGGGACTGCGATTCGCGCAAAATCGGAGTCCGTGATTCAAGGTGCGTTGGGAGCGAGAGCTGTTTTGGCCTGCTGGACGCTCTTCACGCTGTCAATCGCCGCGCTACGATCTGTTTGCCGCAATGTCTGATTTGCTGCGCTGCGTCTTTACTTTCGCACAACACGCCTGACAAAAAGGCATTTGCCTCGCTCTGCGATTGTGATGCACTAGCAACAAATGACCAGCGCACATGCAAATCACACCGATCTGATTCAGGAGTTGAACTCACTGGCCGCGACCGCCGGCTCTGCCGAGGCGCTGATGAAGGGCATCGTTGCCACGCTTCATGGAAAGCTCACGCGTTACAACTGGGTTGGCTTCTACATGCTCGAGAAGGAAGCGGATCGCGACATGTTGGTCCTCGGTCCTTTCCAGGGCACCATGACGCCGCACACGCGCATCCCTCTGAATCAGGGCATCTGTGGCGCGGCCGCTTCGACGGGCAAAACCGTTGTGGTTGACGATGTCGCTGCCGACCCGCGCTATCTGGCCTGCTCGCTCGAGACCAAGTCGGAAATCGTCGTACCCGTCTTCGTGCGCGGTAAAGTTGCCGGCGAACTCGACATCGACTCCCACTTCCTGGCCGCCTTTGGTCCCGACGACCGAAGGCTGTGCGAACACGCCGCCGCCCTCCTCGGCAAATTCCTCGAGAAACACTGATGATCAAGTTGTCGATGATGAGTTATTGCCAGGATGGCGAAGTGGTCCTGGCCGATTGCCTTACTTAAAACTTAAAACTGAGAACTGACAACTTTCTCACGGCACCGCCGCCGTAATCGCCTCGGAGAACGGACTCTCAAGTCCCAGGGTATCCACCGCTGTCACGACATACTTGTAAGTTATTCCCGCTGCCACGGTCGCGTCGGTGAACTTTACACCAGTTACCAGCGCTGAATCCAGTTTGCCGTAAGAGCCCGTCTCGGTAGCCCGGTACACGTTATATCCCACGATTCCCGCCGATGTACTCGCGGCCCAGCTCAGCTCTACGGAATGTGTGGTTGGCGCAATGCCGTCGCCACCCACAGAGATGGTCGCCGGCGAATTCGTGGCATTGCTGGTCACCTTGACGCTGCCAGCGACTGCGCCCGCGGTTTTTGGTGCGAAGGTTACATTGAACGTTGAGGTCTGCCCCGGGGCGATCAATGTTCCGCTGACCGCGCTGGTGGTGATTCCGGCTCCGCTGATGGTCGCTCCAGAGAGCGTCACGCTGGAATTGCCGGTATTCCTCAACGTCACGGGCAATGTGTTGGAGTGGCCGAGATTCTCGTTACCAAAACTAAGGCTGGTCGGCGCCGCAGCGATGGTTCGTGTATCGGCAACGCCCGTCCCGCTGACCGTCATCGGTAGCGTTTTGTTCGTGGCATTGCTGGCAACGGACACCGTCCCGGCCACAAAGCCCGATACTGTGGGATCAAAGGTCACAGTGGCGTTCGCCGTTTTGCCGCCGGCCAGCACCACGGGCGTAGTAACTCCGTGCAACCCAAAACCCTTGCCGGCTACGCTGATACTGGAAATCGTCACGGTGACGGCGCCCACATTCGTCAACTGCACAGTTTGCGAATTCGTTGTGCCCAACGGCACGCTGCCAAAGGTGGCGCTGGATGGCGTGGCTTGCAACGCAGGGGCAAGTCCAGTGCCGGTCATTGCGAGGTTTACCGGGCTATTTGAGGCGTTGCTGGTCAGCGCCAAGTATCCAGAGAACGCCCCGGAGGCTTCCGGAGCGAACTTCGCGATGATGGTTATAGACGTTGCGGGCTGAATGGTCTTGGGAACAGTAAGCCCGCTGACGCTGAACGCGCTTCCCGACACGCTTTCTTTGGTTATCGTCAGTGCGGCCCGGCCATCGTTCCAGATGGTTATAGAGAGCGTTTTGCTGCTGCCTTCATTTACGCTTCCGAAACTCGCCGAGGTCGGACTGAATACCACTAACCCCTGCGCCGCCGCCCGGTTGGCGGTCAGCAAGATCGTCAGCAGCGTCGCCAAAACCATCAACAATCGGACAAAGCGCCCGCCAACCGCACTAAAATTTTTCTGGGATTCTGTGTTTGGCCCGTGGTTCTTCATCGCGCCTACAGCCTAAGCGGCGCGCTCGTCGGCCATCTACTGCTCAGAAGAGAAGATAGCGTACAGGCAAATTGCTATGACCCGGGGGCAGGACAGGTCCAAGTGTTTCTCCTGTACTCTTGGACAGGTAAGCTATAGAGTTATTGTATTTAAGAGTTAAACGCTATTCCGCGAATTAGCCCACCGATGTTGCCGAATATGGCTTCAGTAGGTGGCTCCAGCAGTGTGCGGTGAAAATACAACTGTCATTCAGAACGGAGTGAGGGATCTGCTTTTCGCACCCTGCCAAGGGCTTCATTCAGCTCGTGCTTCCTGATTACTGCTCCCTGATATCACAGACCCGCTGATCGCTGCGCTCATCCCTGCGAATCATCAAACTCCTTCATCCAATTCCGGCCCTTCAGCACCTCTCGCGGACGCGTTCCATCCGGCGGGCCCACAATGCCATCTTTCTCCATCAAGTCGATCAGATGCGCCGCGCGCCCGTATCCGATGCGCAAGCGCCGCTGCAGTGTTGATGTGGATGCACGCCCCATCTCGCAGCACACGCGTACGGCATCCTGGTACAAATCGTCGTCCACGCCTTCGCCGCTTCCTTCACCATCACCGCCCGCCTCACTGCTATCCGTGCTCTTGCCGTCCTCATCTTTCGGCGGCTCCAGGAGTTGCTCGTTATACTTGGCCTGAGCCTGCGCCCTCCAGAAATCGCACACCGCGCTGATCTCGTCTTCCTGCACCAGGGGCCCGTGAATGCGGTGCAGTCGTGCCGAGCCCGCCGGCAAGTACAGCATGTCGCCTCTGCCGAGCAGCGATTCAGAGCCGTTGGCGTCCAGAATGGTGCGCGAGTCCACCTTGCTGGCCACGCGGAACGAAATGCGGGCAGGGAAGTTGGCTTTAATCAAACCGGTAATGACGTCCACCGACGGCCGCTGCGTCGCCAATATCAGGTGAATTCCCACCGCGCGCGCCATCTGCGCCAGTCGCGTGATGGACTCTTCCACGTTGTTGGTGTCCACCATCATCAAGTCCGCCAACTCGTCGATCACGATGATCAGGTATGGCAGCGGCTTGTGTTCGCTCTCCTCCACATTGTCGAACAGCGAGAGCGATTGCTGTTTCTGGAAGGTGCGGTTGTACTGGTCAATGTTTCGCACACCGCGTTGCGCCAGTAATTTCAGGCGGTTTTCCATTTCGCGAGTGGCATTTCGCAACACGTTCGACGCGACCTTCGGGTCCGTCACCACCGGAGCCAGCAGGTGTGGGATTCCACCATACAAGCTCAGTTCCAGCCGCTTCGGATCCACCAGTACCATTTTCACTTCGTCGGGCGTGGCTTTGTACAGAATCGACATCATCAGTGAATTGATGAACACGCTCTTGCCCGTGCCGGTCGATCCCGCGATCAACAAGTGCGGCATCGACGACAAGTCCGTCACTCGAATCCGTCCGTGTAAGTCTCGCCCCATGGCCAGCGTCAGCTTGCTTGGGGAATTGGAAAATTCCGTCGCCTCGATAATCTCGCGCAATGAAATGGTTTGCCGCCGGTCATTCGGCACTTCGATGCCGATCGTGGATTTCCCTGGGATCCTCTCAATCAGGATCGATTCGGCCTGCAGCGCCAGGCATAAATCCTCCGTTAATCCAATAATGCGGCTGTACTTGATGCCTGCTTCCGGCTTGAACTCAAACGTTGTCACCACCGGGCCGGGATTGATTTGCGTTACACGGCCTTCCACCTCAAACTCGTGGCACTTCGCTTCAATCGCACGCGCCCGCAGCTTCAGTTCGTCTTCGTCCAACTTCTGCGTGCCTTCACCGGAGCGCAGTAATTGCACGCTGGGCAACCGATAATTTGTGTTGGTCTTGGCGATCTTCGGCTCCGCCTTTTTCGCCTTTTCTGGCTTCTCGCCATTCAAGAGCAGGATCGGCGCCTTGTGCCCGCTTTCTTCTTCTTCCTCGTCCTTGTCCTCTGCCGCCTTCTTGTTCTTGAACACGTCACTGGAGTCTTGCATCTGGATCGTCTTCGGCTCTTCCGCGGCTTCCGGCTTTCCCACAATCTGCGGCGTCACCGGTTTCCTTCCCGCCATTCGCCGTTCCTCTACCTCGCGCCGCATCCTGTCTTGTTCGCGCTGCTCTCGCCAGTCGTGCCAACGCGCCTGGGCGCGCCGCAGGATTCCCAGCTTTTCCATTTTTCCCAGCGGGCCGTTGTGACTGCTAGCCCACGCATGCGCACCGCTAAACGAAAAACTCGTCGTCAGGAACAACGCCACGATCAGGATCGCCACCGCCACCAACACCGCTCCCCAAAAGTTGAATCCGGATTGCAGCCCGTGCGACACCACTGTGCCCAGCAGTCCGCCCGCAGGCACCGCTCCTCGCACTTCCGGAAAATGGCTGAGCGACAGCAGGGAAGGGAGTGACATCAGCAGCAACACATATCCGGTTATCGTGGCCCATTGCGAATCAATCGTGCGGCTGCGGATCCACTTCCATCCCAACATGCCGAGCGCCACAGGCAGCAAAAACGCCGCAAACCCAAATACTTGGAAAAGCAAGTCCGACGTGTAGGCGCCCACCGGCCCGATCCAATTTCTCGCAGGGTGGTCGTCGGCCGCGGGCCCGCTTACGTTAAACGCCGCGTCTCTCGGGGAATAGGAAATCAAGGCCAGCCCCATCAGGACCGCCAATGTGATGCATAGGAAGCCAATCAGCTCATTGAGCCGCTTATTTTCGGTAGGCGTCAGAAAGCGCACAGAATTCTCCTCAGCTTTTGGGGAAGGCTGAGTGCCGCAGGGGCCCGGCGCTGTGGCGCCCCTATGGAGGAACGCCAAAATCATACCATTCGTTCCGCCCCACACAAGCCCCTCTTCTCGCCTGTTTCCATCTTTGGGGTGTGGCGGCTCGCCTCGGCTTTCGCGGTCGCTCAATTAGCGTCCAGCCGGCGTTCGCGATTTTGACCCGCGTCGTGCTCTCGTGGTGAAGCCGCCTTTTCAGTTGGAATCATAATCAGGCGAAGGTTTTAAGGCGCGACGTACACCGTCTGTGCCAAGACCTCAACATCCTTCGTTCCAGACTCGACCTTCAGCGGATAGGCTCTCTTCCGCTTCAACTCACCAGTCCTAACTGTCAACAAGAACTGCCCCATCAGCATGTTCGGCAATTGCCCAAGCTCGTCCTGGTGATAGCGCGGTTCAATGACCAGGCCGCCGGTGCTCTTGCTAAGCGCCGTGAGTGTGGCAAACTCTCGTCTGCTATCTTTGGCCCGCTCTTGATCCACTCGAATCTTGATGCAAAAGATGGCTATTCCTCCCTTCTGGGCTATTTCAAGAGTCCGCCTGAGGCTGTAAACGCTGCAATTGTCGCTGCCGTCTGAAAAAAGAAAGATGGCACGCCTCGCATTGGGAGGAACAGCTTTGCCGGATAACTGTTCCGTGGAAGCCTTAACAATTGCGTCATAGAGCGCAGTCGCGCCCCTGGGTTCAACTTCCTTCAGAGTCTTCTCTACCTCTTGCACGGTGGCAAATTGTTTTTCGGTCCTGACATCTTCGTTGAACAGAATCAGGTAGCCACGGTTCCTGCCAGTGGAGAGTGCGCGGAACAGTTGCATGGCTGTTGTATTTTGCTTGTTTGCGGAAAGACGGGTAGAGCCGCTAGTGTCTACAATCAACGAAAAAATCAGTGGCTCATCCTCGAGCGACTTAATGTCCTCAATTTCCGCCGCGTTGCCGCCAAGCAGCACACTCAATCCGTCTTTTGCCAAGGCGTGCAGGGGTTTTCCCAAATCATCCAACGCAATCACCGCGAAGCGAGCCTCAGTCTGTGTCGCCGCATCCGGTTTGGAGGACGGTCGAACGGCTGATTGAGTATCTGTCTGTGCCGATGCATTCGAAACCGGCAAAAGACCCAGCATCCAGAGCAAGCCGACGACTCGGAAGAATCTCATGCGATCACGACACGAAACTGCGACTGAGAACTGACAACCATCGAGTCTCCTATCCGAATCTTCCCGCGGAATACAGCACCAGGATCCCTAACACAATTCGATACACCGCAAACGGCCCAAAGCCGCGCTTCCTTACGTACGCCATGAACCACGCCACAGTTCCATATGCCACGATAAACGACACCACAAATCCGATCGCCAGCACAATCCATCCGTGCGCGTCGATACCTGCCACACCAATCGGGTTGGCATTCTTTCCAACCAGCGACTTCAGCAAATCGTACGCCGTGGCCACCACCATCGTCGGAATCGAAAGGAAAAACGAAAATTCCAGCGCTGAAGATCGCGACATGCCTGCCAATTGTCCCGCGGCGATTGTCGACATCGAGCGCGAGGTGCCCGGAAACACCGCCGACAGTATCTGGCATGCCCCGATCCACACTGCCTGTCCCAGGCTCATATCTTCCATGTGCCACGTGCGGATCAGCCCGGTTTTCGACCCTTCACCGGCCGCCTCGGCCTTGCTGTTCCGCGCATCGATGAACCACATCACGATTCCGCCAATCAGCAGCGCGCAACCCATGATGTAGAGGCTCTCCAGATGTTTGCCGATAATCTTGGTCATCAAGAACGCCGGAATTGCCGTCACCACGAAGGCAATCAGTACCAGACTCAACGGATGCGTCAGCACGGTGCGATCGCCGCGCTCTCCATTTGGAAATGTCGACAGAAACTTGGCGATGCGGTGGCGAAAGTAAATCGGCAGCGTCAAAATCGCCCCCAACTGAATGACGATCGTGTACATCTTCCAGTAGCCGCTTGCCAGATCGATATGCAGCAATGCTTCGGCGATGCGCAAATGCGCCGTCGAACTGACCGGCAAAAATTCCGTCAACCCTTCGACAATCCCCAAAATCACAGACAGCACGTAGTCATTCACGCTTCCGCTCCTGATGCCGCCACCGCAACTTGCTGGGGCGCCCTTGGTTTTTCTTCTGGGTGCCGCACCCCGTGCCCTTAGATTCGAAGGGCAGTCGTTAGAGGTGCGGGTATAGGTTCAACTACAGTTCAAAATACAATCGCTGGCCCACACAAACCGCGTCGTCCACCGAATGAACTTGCGGATGTTCTTGTATTTGCTTCCTGATCCCTGATTGCTGATCGCTGATATCTCTTCAAGTCGCCAACTTCTTCCTCATCTCATACGCATCAATTTTACCGAGATAATAGCGTTTCACCACTGCTTCGCTACGATATCCATGATGGGTCCAGAACGCAATCCCGGTTTCATTGTCCACTGCCGTTTCCAGCAGCACCGACTGGATGCTATGAAACGCAAAATGTTCCTCCATCTCTCGAAGCAGCGCGCTTCCCACCCCTCTTTTGCGGTGCAATTCCGCTACGTCCAGCGTGATGATGTGTGCCAGCGGCGGATTGGTCTCCGCCAGCAGGAACCCGACGATCTTCTTTTCTTCCTCCGCCACCAGGCAGTCCGCCGTCGCCAGATTCACGAAATATTGCATCGACCATTTGCTATAGGAAATCCCAGGCGGAAAACACGCCTGATCCAACTTATGAATTGCCTGGAAATCGCGAGCGTCGTACGCCCGTATCTTGATCGCCATAGCCTGTCGAATTCCGCCGAAACGATTCTACATGGTTGGGCGTGACTCGCCGTCGATATCAGATATCAGCGATCAGATATCCGGAAGGGTCAAACTGCCAAGCAATAGAGTCGGCGGTCCTCTTTAGAAGACGTACGCAACACACCAGCAGCATCTAAATGTGGTTTGCTTACAACTGAGAACCTATAACTGAAAACTTATAGTTTCACCGTAACCGTCTTCACCTCGGTGTAGTTCGCCAAGCCATACTCGCCGAGTTCGCGTCCAATCCCCGACTGCTTGAACCCGCCAAACGGAGCCGCTGCGTCGAAAACGTCGTAACAATTCACCCACACCGTTCCGGCTCGTACGCCGTCGGCGATCGCATGCGCCTTCGTGATGTCGGTGGTCCAAACCGCTGCTGCCAACCCATACAGCGACTTGTTCGCGCGTTCCACCACTTCGTCGATATCCTTGAACTTCAGGATGGACATTACCGGCCCGAAAATTTCTTCCTGCGCGATCTTCATGTCGTCGTGCACATCGGCGAACACCGTAGGCTCGATAAAATAGCCCTTGTCGCCCACACGTCCGCCGCCGGCCATCAGTTTGGCTTTTTCCTTTTTGCCGATGTCGATGTAACTCATCACCTTGTTGAATTGATCCTGATCGACTTGCGGGCCCTGTTCGGTATTTTTGTCGAATGGATTGCCCACCGTGCGCTTTTTCGCTCGCTCCACGCTCTTCTCCACAAACTCGTCGTAGGCTTTCTCCTCCACGTACAGCCGCGAGCCCGCGCAGCAGCATTGCCCCTGGTTGAAGAACAGCGCGAAGTGCGCCCCTTCAATTGCCTGGTCCATATTCGCATCCGCAAACACGATGTTCGGGCTCTTTCCTCCCAGTTCAAGCGTCACTCGCTTCAAGTTCGATTCCGCCGCGTCCTTCATGATCAAGTGGCCCACTTCTGTTGATCCCGTGAACGCCACTTTATCCACATCCATGTGTCGCGAAATTGCCGCTCCGGCGGTTGGCCCGTAGCCTGGCAGAATGTTCACGACTCCCTCCGGAAAGCCCGCCTCCAAAATCAGTTCGCCCACGCGCAACGCCGACAGTGGCGTCTGCTCCGCCGGTTTCAACACCGCGGTACAACCCGACGCCAGCGCCGGGCCTAGTTTCCACGCCTGCATCAGCAGCGGAAAATTCCACGGAATAATCTGCCCGACCACTCCTACTGGCTCATGCTTGGTATAGGTGAAATATTTGCCCTGTACCGGAATGGTCTTCCCCTGAATTTTGTCCGCCCATCCCGCGTAGTACCGGTAACACGCGATCGTCAACGGCAAATCCGCCCCCAGCGCGACGTGATAGGGCTTGCCGTTATCCAGCGCTTCCAGTTGTGCCAACTCCTCCGCGTGTTTCTCGATTAAATCCGCCAGCTTGTTCATCAGCAGTCCGCGTTGCGCCGCCGTCATCTTCTTCCGCCACGGCCCCTTGTCGAACGCCGCCCTTGCCGCCGCCACAGCCTTGTCCACATCCGCGGCATCCGCTTCCGCCACTCGCGTAATCACTTCGCCGGTTGACGGATTAATCGTCGGGAAGGTTTTCCCCGAAGCCGCATCCACCCATTTGCCGTTAATCAGCAATTTGTTTGCGCTAATTTTCACGCTAGGTTCAATCGCACTTGTCGCGGTAGCCATGATTTCCTCCTCAATGGATTGGGCAAGGCTACACCTGTGCGCCTTCGGAATCAAGAAACCGATTCCGCCGATGCGTTTTTAAGAAACTGAATAAGGAGGGACGGGCGTTCCGGAGGTGCCAACATGTGCCCTCGGGGTTAGATTTTTGACACGGGCTGGCGCGACGCCGAGTCACTTGATGTCCTGCGTGGCTGGTTATTTCACTCTAAAGCGTTGGCTTCGTAGGAGTTCAGTGCGTATCCGTGCGAGCGAACGGCCTCGACAGCCTGGCTGCGGCTCTCCGCGTCAACCTGTTTCATGATGCGCCGCACATGATTTTTGACGGTGTACTCGGAGATGTTCAACTGTGCCGCTATCTCCTTGTTCGTCAGGCCTCTTGCCACCAGGCCAACCAGGTGCTGCTGCCGAAGCGTCAGGTCGGGTCGCTTGGTTGTTGGTCGGCCGGGCCCGCCTTTGGCGGCTTGGTGGATGTGCTGGAACAGATGTCCACATAGCTCGGCTGGACAAACCGCCGCCCCGCCGAATGTGGAGCGCACAGCCGCGACAACATCACAGACCGAGGCATCCTTCAGCAGAAAGCCGGTTACACCGCCACGCACCGCTTCGAGAAATTGCTCGGGGTTGTTGCTCATGCCGATTAGCAGGAATTTGGGTGATTCAGGGGAATTGCCAGGCTTACTTCGCAGATTGATAGGCAGCCATCTCGCATCCAGAAAATCCAGGACAATCACATCGCATTCGGATTCCAAAACCGCTCCTAGCGACGATTCCTCGCTTCCGTGGCTCCCCACCACCAGGAACTCCGCGCGTTTACGGAAAATTCGACCGAGCGCTTCACGTAGCAAACGATTTTCAATCAGCAGCAGGACCCTGATGAGCGATTCCGGGCCAGTTTCCCTCACGTTTTGTGTGATCCTCTCTGTTCTAGGTACAGCTACCTTGGCTGACTCCATTTCGATAGATAACAAACTATCAAGCCCGCAAATCCGCACAAGCGACAAGCTACGACACAGTTAAACTTCCATTCTTTGTCGTTCATTGACGCCTGGTTCCCGTAGAATACGAGCACCATACACCGGCGGTGTACAGTGTACAACTGTCCTAAAAGGATACCTATTCCGGATCCAGTGCCATCGCCTATTCCTTCTCTACAATCCTAAGAGGTGTTGTCTCACGTAGCGCCTCGCCCGATCCCGCAACATCTTCTTTCGTCTTCGCGCTACAATGCCTCGCATGAAGCCCTTTTTGAATATCGTTCTCGCATCTTTCTTCGTGTGCGCTCCCATCGCTTCCTCACAAACCGCCGACCCCCTCGCTCCCACCGCCACAACAAAATCGGCCGCCGCAATCGACCATGAGTGGCAACGTTCCGTCTCAAAATACGACGCGCCGCGCGCCGCCATCCTCCACGCTGTCGACCAGGAAATCGCCGCCGGCCCGTATGCCGCTGACTGGGAGACTCTTCGCCGCTGGGAAATGCCTCAATGGTACAAAGATGCGAAATTCGGCATCTTTATTCACTGGGGCGTCTATTCCGTGCCCGGCGCCGAAAACGAATGGTATCCCCGCAACATGTACCAGCAGAAAGATCCTGCCTACCAATTCCATCTGAAGCATTACGGCCCGCAGGATAAATTCGGCTACAAGGATCTCATCCCTCTGTTTACCGCTTCCAAGTGGGATCCCAACGACTGGGCCAAGCTCTTCAAGGATGCTGGCGCGCGCTACGTGATTCCCGTTGCCGAGCATCACGACGGGTTCGCCATGTACGATTCTGGCATTTCTGATTGGACGGCGGCGAAAATGGGTCCCGAGCGCGATACAACTGGCGAACTTGCCGCCGCTGTTCGCGCCCAAGGCCTGCACTTCGGCGCCTCGCTGCATCGCGCCGAGCACAATTTCTTTTTTGACGGCGGCCGCACGTTTCGCTCTGACGTCAACGACCCGCAATTTGCTTCTCTCTATGGTCCCGCGCATGCCTGGCTTCAGGACAAACCCGATGTGCTGATGAACGATTGGACTTACGTCAGCCCGGAATTCGCGAACGACTGGCTGGCTCGCGCCGCGGAGATCGTCCAGAAATACAAACCCGAAGTCATGTATTTCGATTGGTGGGTCGGTCAGCCGAATTACCGGCCCAACGTGACGAAATTCGCAGCCTTTTACTACAACTTCGACGCGCAAAACAAAATTCCCGGAGTCATCGATTTCAAGGACTACTCCCTGAATTGGCGTGCCGGCGCTCGCGATTTCGAACGTGGCCTTCGCGAAGGCATCGAACCAGACCACTGGCAGACCGACACTTCCATCAGCAATCTTTCGTGGGGATACATCGAACACGATGAACTGAAGACGCCCGACTTCCTGGTGCACCAGCTCATCGATATCGTCAGCAAAAATGGCAACCTGCTTCTGAATATCGGCCCGCGTCCCGACGGCACCATTCCTGACGAAGTGCGCTCCACGCTTCTTCAGATCGGCGCATGGCTGAAACAGAATGGCGACGCCATCTACGACACCACTCCCTGGAAGGTTTACGGTGAAGGTCCCACAAAAGTGAAGCCCGGCTTCGGCAACGACAAGGAAACCAAGCCTTATACCTCGGAAGATTTTCGGTTCACGCAGAAGGGAACTGCGATTTATGCCATCGCGATGGCTTGGCCCGCCGACGGCCACTTCGTCATCCACTCTCTCGGCTCCGCGCAAGAAGCCAAAGGCTTGTCCATCAGCAATGTCGAGCTTCTGGGCTCTTCCGCTAAGCTCGACTTCCACCAATCTGCCGAGGCCCTGGACATTCGCGTCCCTGCGTCCGCCACGCCATCCGGCAAGTTCGCCTTCGTCTTCCGCCTCTCCACCACGCAATGATCTGAAGTGGTGGCTTTACGCCGCACATTCCTCGATTGTTGAACTTGAGGGTACCCCGCGCGCCGTTTTTGGGTGTGGGTGTTGGTTTGACTGAAAACCTATAACTGACGACTTATAACTGCTCTCTCACGCCTCGACGCGTTTCTCCACCACGACTCGTCGCGTCACCACCGCCGCCACCAACAAACCAATCCCTAACAATATCGCCGCCAGATAATACGGCGCGCCCGGTAAATGCACTCGTGCCGTCGGCGAAATCGCGGCCGCGAATACTTGCGTAAACAAAAGTGGCCCGGCCATTCCCGTCAGCGCGCGCAAGGAATTGATCGCTCCCTGCAGCTTTCCCTGTGACGTTGGATCCACTCGCTGCGACATCAGCGACTGCATCGCCGGACCTGCCACTCCCCACAACGCAATGAACGGAATCGCCGCCAGCATACCCCATCCGCGTGTCGCCAATCCAAATCCCAAGAATCCCAGGAACCCGAAAAATAATCCGGACGTCAGCCCGAACCTCTCCCCTACTTTCTTTATGTACGGGCCCACCAATGCACCGGACACAATTGCCGCGCACAGCCCGACCACGGTCAACGAAATCCCCACATCACTCGTGTTCCATGCATAGCGATATTCGGTGTACAGCACGAACACGCTCTGCAGCGCCTGGTGGGCCAAATAATACAGCAGCGCCACAATCGACAGCGTCGCCAGTTCGGGATGCGAGCGCAGCAGCGTCAACGAACCCAGCGGGTTTGCCATATGCCATGCCGATGTCGCCCGCTTTTCTTTCGGCAACGACTCCGGCAACACAAAAAGTCCATACAGAAAATTCGCCAGGCTCAAGATCGCGGCTGCCCAAAACGGAGCGCGTAAATTATAGTGCCCAAGTAACCCGCCCACCGCAGGTCCCACCACAAATCCCACGCCGAACGACGCTCCCAGCATCCCGAACTTCTTTGCGCGTTCCGCCGGCTCGGTAATATCCGTGATGTAGGCGAACGCCGTCGACACGTTCGACGCGGTAATCCCCGAGATCAGCCGCCCAACAAATAGCCAGCGCAGGCTCGGCGCCACCGCCATGAAGATGTAATCCAGGCCCAGCCCAAGGCACGAAATCAGGATCACAGGCCGCCGACCGAACCTGTCGCTCCACGCCCCCAGCACCGGCAAAAACAGGAACTGCATCAAATTCCACGCAAACCCGAAATATCCGGTGATGTCCGCGGCACGCGACATGTTGCCGCCTTCGAACTGGATAATCAGGTTCGGCAGTACGGGCGCGATGATCCCAAACGCCAGAAAGTCCAGCGTTACCGTTACGATGATGAACGTCAGCGCTGCGTGCGATGTCGCTTTATGTGCTGGTGTTCCGACCGACGAAGCCAATGCGTTCTCCTGAACCACTGGAATTGTAACGGGGATTTCCGTACCTTGCCATCGTTCGACCACCCGGTTCTTTGTTCGCTGCGAAAATTATCAAAGGGGGCAGGACATCACTGTATTGTATTTGTTTTTCGCTCGGCCTCTTCAGCAGGGGATTAACTGCGTACCGGCGTAATACCTTTGTGTCTACGTAGCCACGGGCTAGACTATCCCGCGATGCTCTTTCAGGTACATATGTGACCCCCAGCTTTAACGGCGCAAACAGCATAAAATCGGTATTAATAGAGGTGTGGTATTCGGCCCAGCGTGGCAGTATCAAGTTTCAGGTGAAGTTGTTCCTATCCCCGATTGAGTTCATGCAGGAGGGCTGAGGTGGAAAACGAGGAGCATCTCCCCGAAGAGCTCAAGGAGCCGCTTCGACGACTGAAGTCAGAGGTCGATCGCGGAAACGCGTTGATGCAGCGTTTTTTCGAGAACGGTGAGCAAAACGATCTGGAATTGCTGGTCGGCTGGATGAGTAATCAGTTTTTTAAGCCGATCCTCTACGGCCTCGAAGAGGAGGCTTCGAGGTCCCGACTCGAAGACGGGCTGGCGCACCTGCAAAAGGGGGCGACGCGATTGCAGGAGGCGCTACCGGAGGCTACCACACCAAACGAAAGGAAATTCGCCGAACGATGGAACAGCGAAATGAATGCGGCAATTTCCTGGATTCAGGAAAGGCTCAGAAAACTTGATGACGCGAAGCCATAGCGCCGTTGCGAACCCGCCCACTCGGGTTGGATAGTCAGTGAGTTGAGTTTTTCTCGGCCGGGAAGTCACTTGCCGCAGGGCAGACATGTAGTTTCAGACGCTCTGTATTGGTATGAATCTCGGAAATGCACCAGGAACCACTGGCGTTGGGCGACAGATATATCTTCCAGGGATGCGCTGAACCGAGAGGGTAAGCGTCTGCGATAAGGACCGAGACAGCGTCTTGCGGCAGGCCGATGCGGGTGTTGAAGATGTAGATGGTATGTCGCGCATCCGAGGACGTGAGCGTGAGGAAGCGATAATCTCCTCCTGAGGTGCTGATTTCGCCTAGATCAACTGGCTTGGTGAAATGCACTAGGAATTGACAGGCATGCTCGTTTTCGGCGTCGACGTCGAAGCGAAGCACGGACCAGGGCTTGCCTGTGGCTTGCGAAAGCCGCGGCAGGAACGAATCGGCGTCTTTTGGAGAGAGCCGAAAAACGGAGGTGCGCAGTAAGTCGTCCTCGGTCCAGAAAACTCGCACGTAGGACTGGTGAGTTTTCACTCCGTGGAAAGGCGCCAGAGCACCCGCTTCGGCTAGCGGAACCGCGGGAGCTGCGAGCGCCCAAATCCCGAGATCCGCTGCGTCGCCAATGGTTGAGAACACGTTATCGGGCGATATCTTGGTGAGGGAGCGATCGATTTCGTCCTCAACCGGCTTTCGTGTGACCTCTTCGCGGACAATATCTGTTATGGCGGCCAGGCGGATGGATTCGCGATCTGAATTCTGCACGCTGGACGAGCTTTCCGAGCACGTGTAATTGGCGTGGATCAATGTAGGCGTCATGGTCCTACGGACTGAGGTCACAATCGCGGTTGGCTCCAGTTGCACTTGCCGGCAGGAGTCCTTCAGGTGCCACTTTTCTGCCGGTGGCTTCGCCGCATCCTGAGCGCGCGCTGAAGAAGCAAGGATGAGTGCGCCATTGACGGCCAGAGCGAGCATGCCGCCACCCCGCGCCAAAGCTAAGGTACGCATGGCGGGGAATATATCATCGAACCACGCCTGATTTCAGATTGGGTCGCCATCAGCCGCCTCGATCGTTCCCGATCAGCCGACAAGCCTCCCTTCGTAAACCCTGCAAAGATTGCTAGAATCACGGGTATGGTTGCCACGCCTGTCACCCTGGACACAATTCCTTCCATTGACCCTGCCACTGGCCAGGTAACAGCGAGCTTTGAGCGCACGCCGCCGCGCGCGGTGCCGCAGTTGATGGCCAAGGCCCGTGCGGCTCAGGCGACTTGGTGGCGGCGCTCGATTGAAGAGCGTTGCGCCATGATCGGCGTGCTGCAAAAAAAGATTCTTGAAGCCCGCGACACCCTGGCGGATGTGGTTGTGCGTGAATCGGGCAAGCCTCGCGTCGAAGCTCTGTTTGCGGACGTGTTCGTCTCGCTGGACACCGCGGAGCATTTCGCGAAGCGCGGCACCGACGAACTGCGATCAGAATCCGTGCGCCATCACAGCACGGCGGCCAAGGCAAAATCCGGCAGGGTGTATTACGAGCCGCTGGGCGTGCTGGGCATCATCAGCTCCTGGAATTATCCGCTGGCCATTCCGTTCAGCCAGATCATCGCGGCGGTTGCGGCGGGCAACGCGGTGCTATGCAAAACCAGCGACTTCACACCGGAGTGCGGCGCCCAGATCGAAAAACTATTCCGCGACGCGGGCTTTCCCGCCGACCTGGTCACCATGCTGCAAGGCGGCGGCGAAGTCGGTCAGGCGCTGATTGAGGCTCGCCCCGACAAAATATTTTTCACTGGCAGTGTGTATACCGGCAAACACGTGGCCGAAGCGTGTGCGCGCTATTTGATTCCCACCGTGCTGGAGTTGGGCGGCAAAGACGCCATGCTGGTTCTGCGCGACGCGGATTTGAATGTGGCCTCGAGCGCCGCGGTGTGGGGCAGCTACACAAATTGCGGGCAAGTCTGTCTTTCGGTGGAAAGACTTTTCGTCGAGGAATCCATCGCCGAAGAGTTTGTGCGTCGCTGCGTGGCGAAAACGCAGAAGCTTCGTCTCGGGCCGGGTCGCGACAAAGATACCGACGTTGGGCCCTTGATTCGGCCGCAGCACGTGCAACGCATGAGCGATGTGATCGCGGACGCCGTAGAACGCGGCGCCAAGATAGTCTGCGGAGGCCGCCCACGTCCCGACCTCGGGCCGAATTTCTTTGAGCCCACCGTGCTCACGGGTGTGGACGGATCCATGCAGCTTTTCCAGGACGAGACGTTTGGGCCCATCATGGCCATTCAGGTGGTGCGCAGCGCAGAAGAGGCAATCCATCTCGCCAACGACACGCAATTTGCGCTGGCTGCAAGCGTTTGGACCGGCGATGCCAATCGCGGCAAGTCAATTGCCACGCAACTTCGCGTAGGAACGGTCATGGTCAACGATCTGTTGACCGGATTTGCCATTGCCGAAGCACCTCACGGCGGTTGTGGACTTAGCGGCTGGGGCCGCACGCACGGCAAGGCCGGCCTGAAGGAAATGGTTCACGTTAAATATGTGGATGTCGATCGCCTGCCGAAAACCGAGAAGCCCTGGTGGTATCGTTATGGAGGAGACTTGGAGCGCTCCGCCGACGCTTTCCTGCGTTTTGAATTCAGTGGCAGTTTGGCATCGCGGCTACGTCACGCGCGCTCGGCGATGAAGACTTTGCTGCGCAATCACGGTTTCTGACCAGGTTCAGTCTAAGGAGAAATTCGTTGCCAGAGGAAAACACAGCCGCACCGGTTCCTGCCGTTGAAGCGACGCCTGAAGCAGTTGCCGCTCCGAAAGTGAAAACCCGCAAGCCCAAACAGCGCGCTTGCGACGAAAAAGATGCCAAGGGAAAACTCTGCGCCGGCCACTTGAAACACTGGTTCGACTACCCGGCCGAAATCGAAAAACTGGTTGGCACGGGCGCGGAAATTTATCGCTGCGAATTTTGCAAAACGCTGTACCGGCCGGATCCCCAGCAGCAGCCCAATAGTTACACTGTCCGTTACTAGATCTCACAGGGAGGCCGCTCCGCCATGCCTGAGAACGAGTGGATCTACGATTGGAATCTGGTGGCCGGCGCCGCCATCCCTGCCGGAACGCGCGTTCTGGTAAACGATGAAACGCTGCGCGACGGGCTGCAGAATCCTTCGGTCCACGATCCCACACTCGAAGAAAAACTGGAAATTCTGCACTTGATGGAAGTGTTGGGAATTGATTCCGTCAACCTCGGGCTGCCTGGTGCCGGACCTCGCGCTGCGGCAGACGTGGAAGCCCTGGCCCGCGAAATCGCGACGAAGCGCATGCGCATCAAGCCGAATTGCGCGGCACGAACGGTTGAAGCCGATATCCGTCCGATTGCGGAGATTTCGCAACGCACCGGCATCGCCATCGAAGCAGCCATGTTTCTGGGCAGCAGCCCAATCCGTCGTCTGGTGGAGGACTGGACCATCGATCACCTGGAACGCACCACGGAGAAGGCCGTACAGTTTGCGGTGTCGGAAGGACTGCCACCAATGTACGTCACCGAAGATACGGTGCGCACCGATCCGGAGACGGTGCAGCGACTGTACTCGGCGGCAATTCGCACCGGCGCCCGCGCCATCGTGTTGTGCGATACCGTGGGACACGCTACTCCCGAGGGCGCGTTCAGCTTGGTGAAATTCGTGATGGACAACGTCGTGATTCCGTCCGGCGAGGAAATTCGCGTGGACTGGCACGGGCATCGCGACCGCGGCTTGGCCATCGCCAATTCGTTAGCGGCCATCGCTGGCGGGGCGCGACAGATTCATGGAGTGGCGCTATCGTTGGGTGAACGCGTGGGGAATACTCCGATGGAACTGCTGTTGGTGAACCTGCGGCTGATGGGTTTGCGCTCCAACGATCTGACCTACCTGCGGGCGTATTGCGATCGCATCGCCAAAGCCACGCATACCACGATTCCGCCGAACTATCCTGTCTTTGGTCGAGACGCGTTTCGCACCGCTACTGGTGTGCATGCGGCCGCCATCGTGAAAGCGTTGAGGAAACACGACCGTAGCCTGGCCGATGCGGTCTACAGCGGCGTCCCCGCGCACCTATTTGGCTTGGAACAAATCGTGGAGGTTGGCCCCATGAGCGGCAAGTCCAATGTGCTGTACTGGCTGGCGCGCCACAATATTCCCGCCACCGACGAATTAGTGAATCGCATTTACGAGGCGGCTAAGCAATCGGCACGAGTATTGACCGACAACGAGCTGCACGCGCTATGCTCTACCAGCGGCACCCCTGTATAGTTTTGTATGCATCCTTTACTTCCTACCGTGAAACGCGTGGCTGTTTGCGTTATTCTGTTTGCCATGCCGATTCGTTCCTCGGTGGTCTCTCACGCAGCGCGGCAGACTCCTGCAGTCTCGCCGGCGGACAATCCGCAGGTCCGCACAGCGCTTGAATGGTTTGCGCAAAATCTCGCCTGGATTGATGCCCAACAGATTCGCCTGACGGAAATCCCCGCTCCCTCGTTTGACGAAGAGGACCGCGCCGCGGCGGTAAAGGATTTATTGGCCGCCGAAGGGCTGGCCATTCACACCGACAAGATCGGCAACGTGATTGGCGAATTGCGCGGCAGCAACGAGCGAGAGATCGTGCTGATCGCCGCCCACCTGGACACTGTCTTCCCGTCCGGAACGCCGGTGGAAGTGCGGCGCGAGGGCGATCGCATGGTTGCGCCCGGAATTTCAGACAACGGCACGGGGCTTGCCGCGCTCGTCGCCATCGCGCGAGCCATGCATGTCGCGAAAATTATGCCGCAGAGGACGATCCTTTTCGCCGCCAACGTTGGCGAGGAAGGCGAGGGCAACCTGCGTGGCATGCGCGCGCTGATCGACGCTTACCACGCGAAACTGAGTGCTGTGATTGTTCTGGATGGCTCCGGCACGGATCATGTCACCACAAAAGCGCTGGCTTCGAAGCGCCTTGAGGCCGTAATCACGGGGCCCGGCGGGCATAGCTGGTCGGACTTCGGCATGCCCAATCCCATCAACGCGCTGGTTCGCGGTTCATTGCGGTTTATCAATACGAAAGTGCCGGCGAGTCCCCGCACTACGTTTAATCTGGGCCAGGTGGAGGGCGGAACTTCGGTGAATTCTATCCCTTTTGAAGCGAAACTGAAGGTTGACCTCCGTTCCGAAAGCGAAGACGAAATTACTCGCCTGGAATCCGCGTTCCGCGACTGTATGGCTGCCGGAGTTCGCGACGAAATGGAAAATGCCCGCGACCGCACCAAGGGCAGACTGGAATGGAAAGTGAACGTGATCGGCAGTCGTCCGGGAGGCGAACTAGCCGCGGACTCGCCGCTACTCACGGCTTTGCGCGCCGCCGATGATTTCACCGGCAACCAGTCGCGCATCGAGCGCTCTTCCACAGACGCGAACATCCCGCTGTCTTTAGGAATTGATGCCATCTCGATCGGCGCGGGCGGAAATGGCGGCGGAGCGCATTCGCTGCAAGAGTGGTACGAACCCGCGGGCCGCGAAAACGGTTTGAAGCGTGTGCTTCTGACGCTGCTTGGAGTCGCCGGCATTGCTCCGGAGCGCGCGCAATGACCATCGCAACCGCCCAACCCTGCGCGAACCTTATTCGCATCACGTGGGTCCTTGCCCTCGCCGCGCTTGCTTTTTCCCTTAGCGCTCCGGCCTTCGCGCAGAAAAAATATCCCATCGACAAAACTGTCTATTACCTTCACGGCCGTATTTACACCAACGATCCGCAGCACCCTTGGGCTGCCGCCATGGCCATCCGCGACGAAAAGATTCTTTGTATCGGCACGCTCGCGCACATCCTGCTCGATTGCGGCGGCGCAGCGGCAGAGGCGGACACCGTTCAATTGAATGAGCGCTTCGTGATGCCGGGATTCAACGATGCGCATACCCATCTTGGCGGAGCGGGCCGAGACAAGCTGAATCTCGTGTTGAATGGCGTCGACTCCATCGAGGAGTTGCAGAAGTTGGTGAAAGATGCCGCAGGCAAGAAGAAACTCGGCGAATGGATTGTCGGAAGCGGCTGGGACCAGACGCGCTGGGCCGACAAGAAATTTCCAACCAGGCTGCAACTCGACGAAGTCGCGCCCAACAACCCCGTGTTTCTGGTGCACGTTTCAGGGCATGTGGCTGTGGCCAACAGCGAGGCCCTGAAACACGCAGAGATCACGCCCGACACCAAAAATCCCATGGGCGGCGAAATCGAACGCTTCGAAGACGGCGAGCCGTCGGGCATGCTGAAGGAAAATGCGGCGATGCAGATGGTGGAGCAGCGCATCCCGGATCCCTCCGATGAAGATCGCCGCAAAGGAATCGAGCTGGTTTTGCAGGAACTGGCACGGAATGGCGTCACCTCGGCGCAGGACAATTCCGACTGGGAAGATTTTCTGGTCTATAAGCAGCTGAAAGAAGAGAAGAAGCTGACGGCGCGCATTACCGAATGGCTTCCATTCATGCTGTCCACCGATGACTTGCAGAATCGCCGCGCGCAAGCTGGCACCGACGACCCATGGCTCAGGACCGGAGCCGTCAAGATGGTCACGGACGGAGCGCTGGGCTCACGCACCGCGGCGTTGCTCGCGCCGTATTCCGATGACCCCTCGACCAGCGGCTTGATGACCATCGAAACCGAAAAACTCAAGCTTATGGCCATCGAGCGAGACCGGCTGGGTTTTCAGTTGGCCTTCCACGCCATCGGCGACAAGGCCAACCAGATTTGCCTCGACGTCTTCGAGTCGGTGCAACGCATGAACCCGGCGCGCGACCGCCGCGACCGCATTGAGCACGCCCAGGTCGTTGCACCCGACGACATTGCGCGCTTCGGCAAACTCAACGTGATCGCATCCATGCAGCCGTCGCACGAAACCAACGACATGCGCTGGGCTGAACAACGCATCGGGCCGGAGCGCGCGAAAGGTGCGTACGCCTGGAACTCGCTGCAAAAAGCGGGCGCAAAGCTGGCCTTCGGCACCGATTACGACGTGGAGCCCATCAACCCATTGCGTGGAATTTATGCTTGCGTGACGCGGGAATTGCCGGATGGCGGCCCGGTCGGCGGCTGGGAACCTGAAGAGAAATTGCCGTTGGATCAGTGCCTGCGCGCGTACACCTACGGATCCGCTTACGCGGAATTCGCGGAAGGGAAGAAGGGGGAGTTAAAAGTGGGGCAGTATGCCGATTTCGTGGTGCTGTCGACGGATCTGACCAAAGCAACGCCAAAGGAAATTCTGAAGACTGAGGTATTGCGCACCGTTGTGGGCGGGCGCGTCGTTTATCAGAAGAATTGAACGGTGCTCAACTCGCCGGCAAATTTCTTATCGTTCAACTTGTAGAAATACAGCCTGGCGCGTCGGCCTTTCCAATCGGCGCATACTGGCGCGTGGTCAGAGATGTCCTTGTTTGCCTCGGCAACCTGAAGTTCCTCGAAATTCACAATCTTGAATCGCATCCCTGACTTGTTCACCATTAAAATCACTTTCCCGTCACCTTCGCTTCCGCAGTCCGCAGCCTCGATTGTCCCTTCTACCGCGTATTGCGTTTCCTTGTCGTGCTTATTCACGACTGGCTCTTTCGTGGAATCCGCGGTTCCACGGCGTTCGGCAACAATCGCTGTCAGCGACGTCTGTTGCTCGGCGGTTTGTTGCCGCTGTTCTGCTTGACGCTTGTAAGCCTCCACCTGCTCCTCATATTCCGCGCGCGATTGGATCGCCTGCTCCAGTTGTTGAGAAAGCTGCCGGTCCTCAGCGGTGCGCCCCGCTGCCTGGATGCGTGCCGACATCACTCGAGCATCGGCCAGCCGGTCCACGTTCAGAAGCACGAACGAATATGCCACGGCGTACTGCAGATTGCCGGGTTCCAGTTCGATGGCTTTGCGCCCCATCGCCAACGCTTTCTCGTGCGTCAGCGGAGTTGTCGAATACAGCGAAGAGAGCGCGGCATACGCGGGCGCGAATTGCGCGTTCATACTGATCGCTTTTTCCAGCAACGCGACGGTTTCCGCGTCATCCGCATTGCCGCGCCGCCGGCGCATTTGGGAGCTGGCGTCGAAGAAATATGCGGCGTAGTTCGTCGAGTGCAGCTGCACAGCACGAGAGAACTCCTTTTCCGCGGTCGCCCAATCCTGCTGGTAGTAGGCCAGCATGCCCAAGCTTTCGTGCACAATAGGAAGCTCGGGGCCGTCCTGCATAGCTTGATCCAAAGCGGCCTTGGCTTCCGCGAATCGGCGGGTGCAAACATAGAACGCGCCGCGCTGAGCCTCCACTTCGGCAGGCGCCAGGGTTCGGCTTGGGTAAGCTTCCGCATCGCCGCGTGCGACAGTATTGAGAGTTCCAACGTAAAAGCGATCCTGATGCGCGTAGCCGCTCATTCGGTTTGCAAACTTCTTCAAATCGCCAAACGTTTGCTGCGCCGCGGCAACCTGGTTTCCGCTGGCCGCCCATGCGGCCATAAACTTACTCAGCAATTGCTGCTGGCGTGCCTCGGGATCGAGCATGAGGTAGTGCACCAGCACCCACGACTCAGCGTAGAACAGGGAAGTGCGGTTCTGTTCGTTGTAGTACGGTGAATTATGGTCCACCTGCAGCAGCGTATCGATAGGGATCAACTTGTTTTCGTGCAGTTCCCGTAGATGGTAGGAATCGATCTTGCCGATGAGCACGCTCTTCTCGCGAATTTCCGTGTTGCCCAGGTACTCAGCGATGCCCTCATCCAACCAAGCGGGCAGATCGCGGAAATTCAAGTGCAGCAGCGCGTGCGTGTATTCGTGATACACAATTTCGTAGGGATTTTCGCCCTGCGTATCCGTGCGCACCGCCACGAAGTGCTCGGCCTCGCCCGGCACATAAATTCCCGCGGGATGCGTGTGTCCCTTGGTCTCCCAATATTCCGGTAGCAGCAACCTCATGGATTCTTCGTTCTTCACCGCGAAGATCACCACTGGTTTACCGATCTCTGTGCGCAATGTGGGGAAAGCGTTGTGGAATACCTGGCGAATCTCTTCGAATTCGTCGGCAATCTTGCGGCATTCTTTTTCGCCGGCGTTGCTGATCACCGTGAAGTTCGGAGTGCGCACTTCGATCCATGCGTCTTTGGTGGCCGCAAAAACTGTTGTGGGAAGAATCGTGAGCAGGGAAACAATAAGAACGCGACTAAAGACGCGCAAACGGAACGATGGGCTACTGGGCATATTAATGTGGATTTAGCCCGATCGGAACGCGCAAGTCAAGCAACGCACCAGCACTGGTGCTCACTCCAAAGTGAGAACGCGAATCTCGCCATTTGTCACGCTGTCTGGCGTCGTCATGAACTCCACTTGCGCGTGCCGATCTTTCCACGACGCACATGGCGGGCCGCTCTCGCCGGATTTCTGGCCCTCGATGATTTCAATTTTCGTGGTGTCTTTGATGTGCAAAAGCAGCGAGCTGCTGGATGTGGTCAAGGTAAACACGACCTCTGGTGGGTGGCCGCAAATCAGTTCGGTAATTTTTCCCTCCGCATGAGCCGGTTCCAGCGGAGAGGAACCGGGCGCCACGACGCCGGTCGTTTGCGCTTGCGATTCTGCTGCACGGCTACCGGGCGTGGATGAAACTTGCTTCGCCTTTGCGTCAACACGTTTTGCGAAGCTCGCTACGATCATTCGGTCTCGCGCGGTAAAAGCAGTCTTTGTGGCTTGATCGGCCAGCTTCCTGGCCTCCGCGAATTTTCCGTCAGCCAGCAGCACCATGCCAATATCGATGTAGTAGGAGAGATTCCCGGGTTCCAGTCGAGCCGCCCGGGTCGCCGCATCAAGGGCCCGCTGATTGTCCGCCCCGGGCTTCTGAATGTTGGCAACCGAAAGGAATGCATAAGCAGGCGCAAAATCCGGGTTTAGCGCTACGACGGTTTCCAGGTGACTGCGAATCTCTGGCGTAGTCTCCTCGGTATAACCAAACTCACGATAAAGAGCGGTTGCCAGGTACAGATGCGCGTTCAGGTCCTTGGGGACGGCGGCCAGCGCAAGTTCGAATTCCTTTATCGCCTTCTGGTAGTCGCCATTTTGCAGATGACAGTACCCAAGCTCGGTGTGATATCCCCGCATGTTCGGATCAATTGCCGCGACCCGGTGCAAGACCTCCAAACCTTCCGGCAAATGACTGCTGCGCAACAAATAGCCCGCCTGCGCGAGTAGTCCTTCCGCGAAGGGCACATTCCTGACCGCAAAATCCTTATCGGAAATCTTCAGCGCTAGTGGAACTCGTTGATATCCGAACTTTGTTTGACGAGCATAAGCTTCCAGTTTCTGGGCGAGCGCGTTCAGGTCGCCAAACGATTTGTTGGCCGCTTCGATGGGATCATCCGATTCATGCAGGTTGGCGAGATATTTATTCAGCACGTCCTTGTCGCCCACGTCTGGAGAAAACATTAGGTAGTGAACGATGGCCCAGGACTCGGTGTAAAAAATCCCGGAATGGTCGCGGGTATTGTAGAGCGGCGAAGAGCTATCGATGGCTACCAGCGTGGAGACGGGAACCAGTGGATTTTCGCGCAGCAAACGCAGTTGCGCCTCGTCGACCCCGCCAACCTTCACATCACTTCCCTCGATTTTCGTGTTGCCATAGAACTCTGCGATGCCTTCATTCAGCCATAGCGGAAGGCCGCGGTAATTCAGCCGGAAGTAGGCGTGCGTATATTCGTGATACAGCGCGTGGTACGGGAACGGACCGATTCCCCGTACGTCCGTGCGCACCAGCGCGTAGTTCTTGTCGTACGCCAGGCGATACAAGCCGCTCAGCCTCATGGCGTTTTGATCTTGGCCGTAACCGGGAAGAAACAGTTTCAGCGAATCTTCATTCTTCAGCGCGAAGATAACCGTCGGCTTTCCCCAATCCACGCGAAGCTTCGGGTAGCGCTGTGCGAACATGGCGCGAATTTCTTCAAATTGTTGCGCGGTCAGACGTCCTTCGTGCTCCCCGGCATTGGAAAGCACCGTGAAATGGGGAGAGCGGACCTCAACCCAGGTTTCATGATGTTCGGCGCGTGAGCCCGAAGCAAAAAGCAGCGTCAGCAGAGCCAGAACGAAGCAGGAGCCGGCGATTTGTTTTCGCGCCATAGTGGGTTTGATGTTACGTCAGGGTCTTTCGATGTCAAGCCAACTGGAATCGAGCTCGGCGACTTGGATCGCCGCCACCTTCACCTGAAAATGAAATCGGACCGGGAGTTTTTTCGGCTACACTGGCGTGCGACCGACGGAGCCTTTCGAATGAACAGCAAGTTGCGCGCTGACCTTGCGTTGATGTTCTGTTCGCTGATCTGGGGCGTCACGTTCGTCATCGTGAAAAACGCCCTGGACCACACCTCCGTGTTTGTGTTTCTGGCGGTGCGTTTCACGCTGGCGGCCATTCTGATGGCGGCGTTTCGTCCGTCGGTGCTGCCAAAGATCGATCGCGAAGAGATATTCGCAGGCCTGCGGCTGGCGTTTTTCATGTTCGCGGGCTATGCCTTCCAGACCACCGGCCTGCAATACACCACCGCATCGAATTCCGGCTTCGTTACCGGATCCAGCGTGGTTTTGGTGCCACTGCTGCTCGGCGTGTTCTGGGGACGCCGGTTGACGCACTGGCTTTACGCCGGCGCTTTCGCCGCGCTGGTTGGCCTGTACTTCCTGACGGTTCCGGCGCAGGGCTTGCGTTACCTAAACTATGGCGACGTGCTGACATTCGTCGGCGCCGGTCTTTACGCCGTGCACATCATTCTGGTGGGTGAATTCACCGGCGAACATTCTGTTTCCGCGTTGAGCTTGATTCAGGTGGCGGGTTGCGCCGCGATGGCTTGGGTGATGACGGGCGCCGGCGCGGCCATTCACTGGCAACCGGTTCGCTTCGAGTGGCGGTGGGAGCTTCTCGCCGCCATCGGTGTGTGCGCCGTATTCGCCACCGCCGTCGCGTTCACCGTGCAGTTGTGGGCGCAGCAGTACACTTCGTCGAGTCACGCCGCGATTCTGTTCGCGCTGGAACCAGTGTTCGCCGTGATCACATCCTATTTTGTGCTGCATGAACGCCTGACATCGCGTGCCATGAAGGGCGCCGGCCTGGTGGTTGCCGGCATCGTCATCGCGGAATTGCTGGGCGCGCCCGCAGCACCGGAATCGCCGGAACCGATCTTCGAAGGGCGGATTTATTTTAAGCCGTGGTGGAAAGCGGGATGAGAGCGTTGTCAGTTCTAAGTTCTCAGTTTTAAGTAAGGCAAAACCCCGCGGCACTATTAAGTCCTAAGTGTTACGTAGGAAGTAAAGCGGGAGTCGTCTGATGTTCTGTTTCGCTTAAGACTTCAAGGGTGGCTCAGTATTGAGTTCCGACGGCTCGTTCTTGGTTCCACTCAAAACTGAGAACTGAAGACTATTTCCCGTAGTTTTTCACGTCGACCGGCTCGAACATCGTCGCGCTGGCCGGGTGTGTCTTCTCGTGCGCGTCGATTTCAGCGGCGTGCCGCAGCGATTGCGCGATGTCGTCCAGCCCTTTCAGCAGCACTTCCTTTCGCGATGGCACGATCTCAAACTTGTACTCCAGCCCGTGATTGTCCTTTACCGTTTGACTCGGCAGATCTACCGTCAGTGAGTAGCCTTCTTCCTTTTCCGTTCGTTGAAACAACTCCTCAATTTGTGCTTCCATAAGCTCCGCGGGGAGGATGCCGTTCTTGAAGCAGTTGTTATAGAAAATGTCGGCATAGCTAGGTGCAAGAATCACGCGAAAGCCGTAGTCACCAATGGCCCACGGAGCATGCTCGCGGCTGGAGCCGCAGCCAAAATTGGCGCGCGCCAGCAGCACCGATGCGCCCTTATACCGCGGAAGATTCAGCACAAAATCCGGATTCGGTTTCTCACCCGGCAGATACCGCCAGTCGTAAAACAGGATGCGCCCGAATCCTTCGCGCGTCAGCGCCTTCAAAAATTGTTTCGGCACCATCTGGTCGGTATCGACGTTAACCCGGTCCATGGGCATAACCAGACCAGAATGTGTGATGAAAGGTCGCATTGGTGATGATCCTCGATCTTTAAGAGATATTAGCTATCAGCGATCAGTGATCAGGAATCAAAAAACTTCACGCAGTCGCTTGCGCTCGTCCTGATATCTGATTTCTGATCGCTGATATCAACCAAATACCTAGCCAGCCCAACCTATCGAAAGTCGTTCGTTAGGCTTAAGACCATCGGTCTATTCCACGTGCGCTACGTCGAACTCCCGCACATCGACAAAGTGACCGGCAATTGCCGCGGCTGCTGCCATCACCGGACTGACCAGATGCGTCCGGCTGTCCCGGCCCTGCCGGCCTTCGAAATTGCGGTTCGATGTGCTGGCGCTGCGTTCGTGCGGCGGCAACACATCGGCGTTCATGCCGATGCACATGCTGCAGCCGGCATCGCGCCACTCAAAGCCCGCTTGCGTGAAAACTTTGTCGAGACCTTCTTTTTCCGCTTGCGCCTTGATGCCACGCGACCCCGGCACGATCAGTGCCTGCTTGATGTTCTTCGCCACATGTTTTCCGGCAACCAGGTGGGCCGCGGCGCGCAAATCGTCCAACCGCGAATTGGTGCACGACCCGATGAACACGCGATCCACGGGAATGTCCACAATCGGTGTGCCCGGTTTCAGGCCCATATACTTCAGCGCGCTCTCCGTGGCTTTCTGATCGTTCAAGTCCTTGAAGTCGTGCGGGTCCGGCACTCGCCCGTTTACGCTGGTGACCATACCGGGATTGGTGCCCCAAGTCACTTGCGGCGCAAGTTCGTTCGCGTGCAATTCAATGGTGGTATCAAATTTCGCGCCTTCGTCGCTCTTCAAGAGCTTCCAGCGCTCCACCGCGTCCTGGAATGCTTTTCCGCGCGGCACAAACGGCCTGCCTTCCAGATATGCGAACGTGGTCTCATCCGGCGCAACCATCCCGGCTCGCGCGCCACCTTCGATGGTCATGTTGCAGACGGTCATGCGTCCGTCCATCGAAAGGGAACGAATGGCTTCGCCAGCGTATTCGGCTACGTGTCCGTTGCCGCCGCCGATGCCAATCTTGCCGATAATCGCCAGGATGATGTCTTTCGCGGTGACACCCTTCGGCCTCTTGCCGTTCACCACGATGTGCATGGTCTTCGAGCGGCTCTGCACCAGGCACTGCGTCGCCAGCACGTGCTCTACTTCGCTCGTGCCGATGCCGAACGCCAATGTGCCGAACGCGCCGTGCGTCGACGTGTGACTATCTCCGCACACAATCGTTTGCCCAGGCTGCGTGATGCCCAGCTCCGGCCCGATGATGTGCACAATGCCCTGATTCTTGCTGTTCATGTCGAACAAACGCACGCCAGTTTCTTTGCAATTGCGTTCCAGCGCTTCGAATTGCAGCTTGGCGTCGTTGTCCAGGATGGGTAGGGTGCGGTCCGTCGTAGAAACCGAGTGGTCCATCACCGCGAAGGTCAAGTCCGGCCTGCGAACTTTGCGACCTTCGGCCTTCAGTCCCGCAAAAGCTTGCGGGGAAGTGCCTTCGTGAACGAGGTGGCGGTCAATATAGATGAGCGCAGGCTTGCCGGGTTCCTCGTGAACCAGGTGATTGTCCCAAATTTTTTGGTAGAGGGTTTTTTGTGTCATGTGCGTACCCAAATAGTGTAGCACTCCGAAAATTCCGGGCAAACTCTGCCAAGCTGTTTACCTATTCAAGAGAAGTCGGCCCTGCTAAACGCTCGTTGAAGTACTCGGTCGCAATCGGTACAGCACCAGGCCGGCGAGATTTGCGACTGCCAGCACGCCTATGGTCTTCCAGGTGTACGCTGTTTCGCTCTCCACACGAATAATCGGGAACACCGACAGCACCACGAACAGCAGCGTCAGCAGCATGCCCGAGAGCGAGAGAATCCGCAGCCACGACGGAGAACGAAACGCGCTGCTCTTCGCGGCAAGCAGCGGAATCGCAAACAGCGCCAGGTAAGCGATGGCGTAAAACGTGAAGCCCCAGATTTGCAGCAACTCAAACGCCTCCTGCTGCCCGACCCCGATCAACACGGTAGTGCTGGCGAAGAGCGTGATGCCACCTAGAAAAAGAATGGAGTTCACCGGCGTGCGGTGCTTTGGGTGCAGCCGCGTAAACCACTTGGGCAGTAGATGATCCCACCCCGCGCACATGGGCAGCCGCGTGTTGGCCGCAAAGCCCAGGCTGAAACTGGAAAGGTAATTCGTCAGCAATAATAAAATGGCCAGCGGCACAATCATCCGCGCCAGCGGGGAGCCATCCAGCGCCACTCGCAACGCTTGGGGCACCGGGCCAATCACATCGATCTGATCGGGTGACACGTAGGCCAGAATCGCGCTGGTTCCAAAAATATACAGCAGGGCGATGATCGGCGCCGCAATCAGGATCGCGCGAGAAAGGTGCTTCACCGGATTGCGCGACTCTCCGGCAAAAATGGCCGCGTACTCAAATCCGCACAGTGCGCCAAACGTCATTTTGCTGAAAACGCTGAAACTGAACAGCGTCAATGGCGGTGCAACAATGCGCAGCGGATGGTATTCGTGCAAGGTGCCGCGGCCAAGGTGAAAAAAGGGAAGTGCCGACAGGAACAAGACGATCAAAATCGTCAGGGCGCTGCCAGCATTGGTTACCCACTTGCCCACGCGCAGCCCAAGATGCGCCAGCAGCATCAGCACGCCGATGATCGCCACGGAAACAGCCAGCACGATCCACTTGTTCGATGTCGTGGCCTCCGCATCCAGCCCCAGCGCGTATGCTCCATAGGTCGTTACGACCAAGCCGATCGAAGCGACATACAACACGATGTACAGCCATAAATTCCAGGCCACCAGAAACCCGATGGCATCGCCGAACGCGTGGCGCGCCCATTCGTACAAGCCGCCTTCCATCGGCATACAACGATTCAAGTGCGTCACAACCAGCGCCTGCGGAATGAAAAACGTCGCAATGGCGATCAGCCACAGCAAAACGTGCGATGGCCCGGCCTTTACCGCAGTCCCAAAGAAGTCGGGAATCACCACCAGCAGGATCGACGCAAGCACCAGGTCCAGGAAGCCCAGTTCTTTGCGTAATGATGCGGACGGCGATTCGAGCGTGGCTGCGGTGGCAGAAAGAGAGAGGGGCTCAGCAGTAGCCAAGATTGTCCGGACCGAAGTCCTTGCCTCCGAACCGGAGAGTCTCGCTAGTCTCTCTTGCGTCCGCACAAGAAGCAAGCAGTTTTCGTTTTAGCCAACACCCGAAAGAGATGGCAATCCAAAAACGCCGAGATTTGTGTAGAATGCCTTGCGATTTCGACGGAGCCATCCATGAAAACTGCGATGTTCACTTTTCTGTGCGCTGTATTGTTGTGCGCGCCACTCGTTCACGCGCAAGACGATGAACGAAAAGATGCCGAGGGATGCAAGGATTCGCCCCTGATCACGCGGTTCCCAGGCAGCATCATCAATTCCTGCGAGAACAAGGAATTCGATCAATTCGATTTTCCGTTGCCGCCGGATAAAGACGGCAACGCCGCCGCCAAGCACGTCGAGGGCAGATTTCAAAGTTGGGATATTGTCACACGAGAGGGCACCAGCGAGTTGCAGGTCTATCGCAATATGGAGACGGCGTTGAAGAATGCCGGCTTTACCATCGACTACCCTCAATCGCCGACCGCCATCACCGCGCACAAGGGTGGCACCTGGATTTTTATCGAGAGCAAGGGCACCTTCTACTACCAGACCATCGTCACTGCCGAGGAAATGAAGCAGGAAGTCACCGCGGATGCTTCCAGCCTGAAAGACGAAATCGAAAAGACCGGGCACGTGGCTGTGTACGGAATTCACTTCGATACCGGCAAAGCCACAATTCAGCCTGATTCAGAAAGCACACTGAAGCAGGTCGTCGCGCTGCTCCAACAGAATCCCGATCTGAAGTTGCGAGTTGAAGGGCACACGGACAATCAGGGCAGCGCTGCCGCAAATCAAGCCCTCAGCGAAAAACGCGCGCAAGCCGTCGTCGCCTGGCTCGTGGCACAAGGCATTCCCGCGAATCGTTTGTCCGCGCAAGGATTTGGTCAAGGTAAGCCGGTGGCGGAGAACTCTACGGAAGACGGAAAAGCAAAAAATCGCCGCGTGGAACTTGCTAAACAGTAAGGCGCGTTAGCCGCCGGCGATGGACGGAACCAGCAAGACGCGGTCGCCATCCTTAAGGCTACAGCCTTCGCCACCCAGGAAGCGGATGTCTTCTTCGTTCAAATAAACGTTCAGAAATTGCCGAATCTGCCCCTGCTCGTCGCGCACGTGCCGCGACAGGGCGGGGAATTTTGCGGTCAATTCATTCAAAGCCTCGGCGACCGTGGTTGCGCCGCTCTCCACCTTCGGCGCACCTTCAGTGAAACGCCGGAATGCGGTGGGGATTTCGATCGTGATTGCCATTACAGATTCTCCAGTCCAATTGAATAGTTCGCTTCAAAACTTTGCTACGTCCCGCAAGGTCCCATGCCCTGGTTTCGGAACCACCGGCGCCGTGTTTCCAACTCTCCCTTGGAAACGCGGCGCCTTACATTCTTAGGTGGTTTGGGCACGTCGTGAAATAGCTGAACTTTACGCGCTCACTGAGTACTTCAATTGCTCTTGCAGCAAGCTTTCAAACGCTTCAATGCGCGGCTCAATCGCATCGGCGGTCGGGAAGTCCGCGACTAGCGCGTCGGTGGTTTTCAATCCGTTGCCCGTCACGCACACCACGGTGGTTTCCTCGGGGCGAATGCGGCCCTGCTGAATCAGCTTCGCCGTCACACCCGTGGTTACGCCTCCGGCCGTTTCAGCGAAAATACCTTCGGTTTCCGCCAGCAGCTTAATGGAATCGATAATCTCCGGATCAGAGATGTCTTCTGCCCAGCCGCCGCTTTCGCGAATCAGCCGCAACGCAAACGGCCCATCCGCGGGATTTCCGATGGCCAGCGAACGCGCGATGGTGTTGGGCTTCTGCGGCTGAAACCGCGCCAGGCCGCGCTTCACTCCATCGGCAATCGGCGAACAACCGGTTGCCTGCGCGCCAAAGAATTTCACTTGTTTGGGTTCAACCCAGCCCAGATGGGCGAGCTCGGCGAAAGCCTTGGCGATTTTCCCGATCAGCGATCCTCCCGCCATCGGCACCACAACGTTGTCGGGCAATTCCCAGCCCAACTGTTCTGCGATTTCATAACCGTGCGTCTTTGAGCCTTCCGCGTAATACGGCCGCAGATTCACATTCACCAGTCCCCATTGAAAGCGGTCGGCTACCTGTGTGCACAAGCGGTTCACGCTGTCGTAGTTCCCGTTGATGCGTATGATTCGCGCGCCATACACCGCGGTGTTCAGAATTTTCGCCGGCTCCAGGTCCGCCGGAATGAACACGCAGGCATCGATCCCCTGTTGCGCCGTCTGCGCCGCAACCGCATTGGCCAGATTTCCCGTGGATGAGCAACCCACCGTCTTGAATCCAAAACGCTTCGCCGCAGCCAATGCCGTAGCCACCACGCGGTCCTTGAAGGAAAGCGTCGGGAAGCAAACCGCGTCATTCTTTACATAGAGGTTCTTCAAGCCCCACTTAGCTGCCAGCTTGCGAGTTTTCACCAACGGAGTTCCCCCAATACTGAGCGAAGGCGTGAAGCCAACGGGGAGGGGAAGCAGTTCGGAGTAACGCCACATGTTGAAAGCCCGGTGCGTCAGGGCTGCCCGGCTCACCGAGTTCCGCAGCCTGTCATAGTCATAGCTGACTTCCAGGGGAGCGAAACACTCTTCACAAAAGGATTGCGCCTGGTTGGGGAAGCGCTTTCCGCACTCACGACAACGTAAGAAATAAACTTCGGACATAAGTCACCTCGCCGTTGGATCCCGGGCAAGTCACGTATAAGCAAGCCGGGTCCACCGTGTGAAATGACGTGGAGATCGAGATCGGGCAGCGCGAAGGGGATGCAAATGAAAAACCCTCCGTGCCAAAAAGCTTGGAGGGTCTCAGGAAGTTACTCTGTGAACTCTACCAGCTCTTTAGCAGTTTTTTACGTGGAGCAAGTCGCCCTAAATCGCCACGTGATGCCGCTATCACGGCTCCTCTATTTATGGAGTAAGCCGCTGGGGTTGTCAAGGCTAAAGTTCCAGCCTCCTTTGCCTGCAACACAATTCCTGTTTCCCGCGTCCAATTAACCGAGTAAAGTTCACACTTCGCCGCACCCGGCCAAATGGCCAGTTACCCTCCTCGGCGCATCTAACGGGGAGAGAAACTCTGTGCAATGGAGGGTGTTATACTTTCCAAAAGCGCACTGGGTGTGCAATTGTCGGATAGGAGCCGGAAATGGATCAGGTACGAAATAATCTGGAGCGCTCGCGCCGCCGCACTATGCTGGCGGCGGTTTTGATTGCCGCTACCCTGGTGGTCGGCATTCTGATTGGCACCGTGATTAACGGCAAGGTTTCGGCCATGAAGACGTTCGCATTTGCCGGGACCAACGCCACTCCTTTGGCCGTGCCGGACCCCATCCCCTCCTCCAGCAGCTTTAGCGGAATTGTCAGTCGCGTCGAGCCAGCGGTGGTGAACATCGCCACCACGCAAGTGATCGATCGCCGCAAGAAGCATCGCGGTGGCCAGGATGATCAAGACGACCCCAGCCAGGATTTCTTTTTCCATTTCTTTGACGGACGCCCTGACGGTCAGCCGCAAGCGGAGCGCAGCCTCGGCTCCGGCGTGATCATCGACAAGCGCGGCTACATCCTCACCAACAATCACGTTGTGGATCAGGCCACCAAGATTCAAGTGCAACTCAGCGGCGATACCACCAAGTACCTCGCTAAGGTTGTGGGCGTGGATGATGCCACCGACCTCGCGGTCATCAAGATTGACGCTCCCAAAGAACTGCCCTTCGCCAAACTCGGCAATTCCGATGGCGTGCAGGTGGGCGACTGGGTGCTGGCTATCGGCAGCCCATTCGGTTTGAATGCTACCGTCACCGCGGGAATTATCAGCGCTAAGGATCGCGGAAATATTGGCCGCCAGTTTCAGCGCTTCATTCAGACGGATGCGGCGATCAACCCCGGCAATTCGGGAGGCCCGCTGGTAGATATGGCTGGCCAGGTAATCGGCATCAACACAGCGATTATTACTGGTGGGCGTGGATATGAGGGCGTGGGTTTCGCGATGCCTTCGTCGATGGCCATCAACGTTTACGATCAGATCATCAAGAATGGCCGCGTGACGCGTGGCTCCATTGGTGTCAGCTTCGAGGAAGAGAACGGCACGAACCAGATTACGTTAAAGTCGCTCGGGGCGCCTTACGGCGTTGTGATTGAAGGTGTTGAGCCCGGTTCCCCGGCGGAAAAGGCCGGTTTGAAGGGTGGCGACGTAATCACCGCCGTCAACGGAACGCCTATCAAGAGCGGCAACGACCTTGTGAATCCGATTGCCTCCGCGCCGATCGGAAGCAAAGTGAAAATTTCCTACGTTCGAGACAAACAGCAGAAAGAAACCAGCGCCACGGTCGAAGACCGCACCCGCGTCTTCTCCAACACCGAAGGTCGCGTGAATTCCACTCCCGACGAGCCGGCTCCTGCCGAATTCGGCTTGCGCGTTGAGAGCTTGACCCCGGAACGTGCCCAGCGCGTTGGCGTGGAAGGACAGAAGGGCGTGCTGGTCAGTCAGGTGGAACCCGCCAGTTTCGCGGACGACATTCGCTTCGCTCCAGGCGACCTCATCAACGAAGTGAATGGACAGTCCGTCACCACCATCGACGAATATCGCAAGGCCATCGCTCAACTGAAACCTGGCCAGAACGTCGTTTTCAAGGTTCTGCGCAAAAGCTACAATGACCGGGTCATGACCGTATTCCTTTCCGGCGTGGTTCCGGCGGACGAAAAGTAATCAGCGGTTAGGGGCAGCTGACAGCCAAATTATGCGTGCCACGCTCCATAGAACAACTGTTGTCGGTTCGCTGCTCGCGGTGCTTGCCGCAAGCATCTGCCCTGTCCATGCGGCCGTCGCGCAGACCAGCACACATAAAAAATCGACGAACAGCAGCACTGCCGGCTCATCCACCGCAGCGGCTGCTGGTTCCCAGAAATCGGCGAGCGCCTCCAGCAAGACTGCTGCTCACAAGACTTCGGGCAAGAGTTCCAGCCGAAAAAGCAGCAAGACCAAGAAAGTGAAGGGGCAAGCGGCTCCGACGCCGGATCGCATCAACGAGATTCAGGCTGCCTTGGCGAAAAAAGGCGCGTATGACGGAGAACCCTCGGGCAAATGGGACGACTCGACGACCGGCGCAATGAAAAAGTTTCAGGCCTCACACGGATTGAATCCCAGCGGCAAGCTCGACGCCCCGACTCTGCAGAAATTGGGACTTGGCTCGGAAACGGCCGGAGTTGCTGCTCCTACGCCTCCGCCGAATGCTGCCGCGAACCGCTTGCTCTCCTCGCGCGCGCAGCAGGATCACCCTGACAATCAGCCCGACAATTCCGACAACTGATCGTTGCCGACAAAGCGTCGTCCACTGCTCTTCACCGCGAATGTCGCGCGAAAAACTCCCAGATTACTTCACTGGCGTCCATATTTTTCGTAGTCTTTCCGATCACCATCTGCGGCAGATACTGCAGTCCGCCCGGCCAGGTGTGGCCGCCCTCCACAATGGTGTAATCGAGTACTTCGGTTCCGTCGGCACACGGTGTGTAAATGGCAACATCAACCGAGGTTCCATCGCCCTTCTCGTCGGGAATCTGCGTCTTGTTCGGTTGCGCGGCGCAGTGATTCAACGCAACCCATTTCTGTACTGCGTCCGGGTGCGAAAGGATTTGCCCGCGCGAACCGTTCTTCCCCAGCGCTCCACCCTGATAAGGAACCAGCGGGTCTTTTGTTCCCTGCATGATCAGGACAGAAATTGCTCGCAAAGGTTTACAAGCCGCGGCGGTGGGAACTGACGTCGATGCTCCCACAAGCGCCGCCGCCGCTATCTTGTCGGACAGTTCGCAGGCCAGCCGTCCACTCATGAATCCGCCGTTGGACATGCCGGTCACATAGACGCGGCGGGAATCGATCGAATACTTCGCGGCAAGTCTGTCAATCAGTTGCGAGATGAATTTTACGTCGTCGACGTTCGCTTGGTCAGACGGCGAGGCTCCTCGCCCGTCCGCCCAACTGCGACTTAGCCCATCGGGGTACACCACCACAAATCCGTGCTCATCGCTCACCTTGTCCAGATGCCCCAGCCATTCCTGTCCCCGCCCCGTGCCCATTCTTCCGTGAAGCGCGACAACCAGCGGAGCTGGAGTCGCCCTGCTATAGGAAGAGGGAACATGCAGCAGATAAGTGCGCTCGCGTCCATCGACAGTCATCTTGCCCTCGATGTCGCTTGAATTCGCGCGCACCAGGTGGACAATCATCGCGGCTGCCCCGGCCAGAACCGCGCAGATGATCAGTATTTTTCCAAGTTTCATCGTCAACTTCTCCGCTTCGTCACCCTCATAGTTTCGCAAAAGCTGCCGTCGGCTGTTCGTAAAATTCGCTTTGTTGCCTGCCGGTCAACGGTTTGACGCCGCTTCCCGCTGTCGCTAGACTCAGTTGTTTTTGGGAGGAATTATGGCGACGCCTGCTGCAACACGCGTGTTCAAGAACTTCATCAATGGCGAATGGGTCCCTGCGAAAAGCGGCAACGTCCTGGAAAACCGCAATCCCGCCAATATCGATGAACTCATTGGTGAGTTTCCACTTTCCGGGCCCGACGACGTGGCCGCCGCCGTATCGGCTGCAAAAAATGCCTATAAATCCTGGCGGCTCACTCCTGCTCCCAAACGCGCCGAAATACTTTTCCGGGTCGCGGAGTTACTCCTGAAACGTAAGGAGGACTTCGCCCGCGACATGACTCGCGAGATGGGCAAAGTACTTGCCGAAGCCCGCGGCGATGTTCAGGAAGCCATCGACATGACCTACTACATGGCGGGCGAAGGACGTCGTCTGTTCGGCCAGACCACCCCGTCGGAGCTGCCGAACAAGTTCGCCATGAGCGTGCGCCAGTCCATTGGAGTTTGCGGCATGATCACGCCGTGGAATTTTCCCATGGCCATTCCTTCGTGGAAGATGATGCCTGCGCTGGTCTGCGGCAACACCGTGGTGCTGAAACCCGCCGAAGATACACCGCTTTCTTCCTATCACCTGGTCGATGCAATGTCCGAGGCCGGCCTTCCTGCGGGAGTCGTGAACCTGGTCAGCGGCGACGGCCCGGGCGCTGGCGCTCCTCTGGCTCAGCACAAAGACGTTCCTGTCGTCAGCTTCACCGGCTCCACGGCTACCGGACGTATCATTGCGCAAAACTGCGCCCCGCACTTCAAGCATTGCTCACTGGAAATGGGGGGCAAGAACATCATCCTGGTGATGGACGACGCTAACCTTGATCTAGTGCTGGATGGCGCGGTCTGGGGCGGCTTTGGCACCACCGGCCAGCGCTGCACTGCCGCTAGCCGCATCGGCGTTCACAAAAGCGTTTACAAGGAATTCGTTTCCCGTCTTACCGAACGCGCGAAAAAACTGAAAGTCGGCAATGGTCTCGATCCGTCCGTAGAAGTCGGCCCGCTCATCGGCGAGCAGCAACTCCAGACAGTGATGAGCTACGTGGAAATTGGCAAGCAGGAAGGCGCGAAGCTGCTCACCGGCGGAAACCGTCTCGATTCCGGCGACCATGCCCGAGGATGGTTCCACGCGCCGACCGTCTTTGGCGAGTGCGATCCCCAGATGCGGGTGGCGCAGGAAGAAATCTTTGGCCCCGTGGTGTCCGTTATCCCCATCGATTCGCTGGAGCAGGGGATTGAAGTAGCCAATGGCGTGCCGTACGGGCTTTCTGCGTCGATCTACACGCGCAACGTCAACCGGGCCTTTGCCGCCATTCAGGATCTCTACACCGGCATCGTCTACGTCAACGCGCCCACCATCGGCGCCGAAACGCATCTGCCCTTCGGCGGCACCAGGCAGACTGGCAACGGCCACCGCGAAGCTGCCATCGCCGCCATTGATTTCTTCACCGAATGGAAATCCGTGTACATCGACTATTCCGACAAACTGCAGCGCGCCCAGATCGACAATAACTGAGTACGTGAATCGTACCGTTGACTGTCGCTTTACTTTGCTCTAAAATGTAAAGTATGGCTGAAGCTACTCTTTCCTCTAAAAACCAGATCGTCATCCCACGCGAAGCCCGGAAGGCTTTGGGACTCAAGCCTGGCGACAAGTTGCTGGTCGTGCTTCAAGGCGATGACATTATCGTGCTTCAAAAACCCAAGTCGTACCGGAAAGCAATCACCGGCCTTGGCCGCGGATTGTATCCAGACGATTACTTAAAGAAGGAACGCGAAAGTTGGGAGTAGAACGCCTTCGTTCCTTCCTGCGTTCACGTCATGTCATTGCCCTGGATACTAGTGTTTTCATTTATCAGCTTGACGTGAACCCCAGTTATTTCCCTTTGACAGACGTCGTATTCGCGTGGCTCGAGAACCCGGAGAATGTGGCCGTTACGTCCACACTTTCGATGACGGAGTTGCTCGTTCCCGCCTATCGGACCGGAGACCAGCGGCTTATGAAAACCTACTATGGTTTACTGAAAACCTATCCCAATTTGACATGGATCGCACCAGAGCTAGATGTGGCGGCCGTGGCCGCCAGGTTGCGAGCCGACTACCGGCTTAAGACACCGGACGCAATTCAGGCTGCTACAGCGGTTCACGCGAAGTCATCCGGGTTCATGACTAATGATCCTGTCTTTCAAAGGGTGAGAGAGCTCGACGTCCTAGTTTTGGGTGAACTCCTTTGACGCCGCTTGACAGCGTTCCTAGAATAGTAGTTAGCACCTTTTGGTGAGTGCTGCCATGCGCTATCCAGCCCTACAGGAACGCCGCAATCGACAGATTCTGGCCGACATCGTTCGCACCTACATCGAAACGGGCGAGCCGGTGTCTTCGCGCGCCATTTCCAAGCGCTTCGACGAGTCGCTCAGCACCGCCACCATTCGCAACGTCATGGCCGATCTTGAGGATGGCGGGTACCTCTTCCAGCCGCACACTTCTGCGGGACGCGTTCCCACCGCCGCGGCTTACCGTTTCTTCGCTCAGGAAATTGCCACGCAAGCCACGCTCAATCTTGATGACCAGGAATGGATTCGCCGCGAAATGGCCGCGGGCACCTCTGCGGTAGAACTGACCGAGCGGGCCGGCCACGTTCTCGCTGAAGTCTCCAAGGGCATTGGCATCATTGTGGCTCCTCCCCTCCGCAAAACCGTTCTGGAGCACGTCCGCATGTGGCTACTGCCCGATAGCCGCGTGGTGGTGGTGCTCATTTCGCCCGGCGGCAACACGCGCGACAAGATCCTTCGCCCCGCGCGCCTTTTTACTCAACAGGAACTGGACGCCACCGCCGATTTCCTGAACAGCCATTACACCGGCTGGACGCTAGATGCCATTCGCACCGACCTTCTCCAGAAACTCGCCACCGAGCGCGAACGGTATGAGGGCATCGCCCGTAGCGCACTCACGTTGTGCGACCCGGCAATCCTAAGCGAAGGCCCTGCGCAGCAGGTCTATGTAGAAGGCACCGCGCAAATCGTTGGCGCGCCCGAATTCGCGGATCAAACGCAACTGCGCGACCTGCTTTCTGCCATCGAAGAGAAGCATCGTCTGGTGACAGTCCTGAATGCCTGCATCGAAACTCCTGAACCCGTTTCGGTGCAGATTGGCATCAAAGAAATCTCGGAAGCTGGTGAGAACATTGCTCTCATCAGTGCGCCCTATTCCCGCCACGACATGGCTCAGGGTTCGCTGGGAGTGCTGGGTCCCACGCGCATGCACTACGAGCGGGCCATCACCGCCGTGGCTTATGTGGCGCAACTGTTTAGCGAGGCCCTGAAAAAGATTGAGTGATATTCCGAAACGAGGGAAGTGAAAATGAACGACCGCAAAACCAAGCCAACCAACGACATTGATCCGGAGCAGTCCGCCGAGGCTAAGGCTTTGGCGGAGGACGCCGCCCGCGAAGACGCCGACGCTAAAAAGCTGGCCTCCGATCTCGACGACTTGCGGCAAACGCTGCTGCGCCGCCAGGCCGACTTCGACAATTACCGCAAGCGCATCGAGAAGGAGCGCGCCGAGGATCACAAGCGCGCCACCGCTCGCGTTGTCGAAGGGCTGATCCCTGTTGTCGACGGTTTTGAGCATGCTCTCGCGGCCCACAAGGAAGCGGAATACGAGAGCTACCGCAAGGGATTCGAAATAATTTACAAACAGCTGCTCGACAACCTGGGGAAACTCGGCGTGGTTCGTGTTGATCCTGTCGGCAAGCCCTTCGATCCGCATCTTCATCAGGCCATGGACCGCGCCGAAACCACGCAAGTCGCTGACGGCACGATTTTGGAGGTCTTTCAGCCGGGTTATGTTTTCCACGGACGGGTGTTGCGCCCGGCCATGGTTCGCGTAGCCGTTCATCCCAGTGGCGCATCGAATGTCGGAGCGAATTGATTGGGACAGATAGCGGCAAGCAGTATCAGATATCAGCAAGCCGTTAACAGATATCAGCGATCAGGTATCAGCAATCAGGAAGCTAAGACAAAACACCGCAATTATGTTGCGCCGGAAACAAAGATGCGATTTGGGAACAAGCTGCTGTTTCGCTTCGGTTTTGCAGGTATTCTGAATATGGAGCGCCGATTCCGGATCACTGATTCCTGATCGCTGATAACTGATCACGGATTACTTCTACTGAGGTCGACAACCAACAACGATGCCACGATCAAACCAACGCGACTACTACGAAGTCCTGGGCGTCTCCAAGACCTCCACGATCGAGGAAATCAAATCTTCTTATCGCAAGTCTGCCCTCAAGTGGCACCCCGACCGCAATCCTGAAAACAAGGAAGAGGCCGAAGTCCGTTTCCGCGAATGCACCGAGGCGTACAGCATCCTCAGCGACCCAAACAAGCGCCAAATCTACGACACCTACGGTCATGCCGGGTTGGCTGGCGCCGGCGCGCAAACCGACTTCAACGGCACCATCTTCCAGGATTTCCACGACATTTTTGGCGACTTCTTCGGCTTCGAAGATCTCTTCGGTGCCGCAGGCGGACGCCGTGGCGGTGGCCGTGGACGTAGCCGGGTGCAGCGTGGCGCCGACCTTCGCTACGACATGGCGCTGACGTTTGAGGAAGCGGCCGCGGGCGTCAACACCAAGGTCCGCGTCCCTCGCCAGGAATATTGCGAATCGTGCAACGGAACCGGTGCGAAGCAGGGAACCGGTGTGGCTGCTTGCCAGACCTGCGGCGGCCGCGGCCAGATTGTCTATCAACAGGGTTTCTTCACCATCAATCGCACTTGCCCCGCTTGCCAAGGCGCCGGCCAAATCGTCAAGGAACGCTGCCCCGATTGCCACGGACAAGGCCGCTCTGGAGCGCGAGCGCACCATCGAACTCCGCATTCCTCCCGGCGTCGACACTGGCACGCGCCTTCGCGTACAGGGCGAAGGCGAACCTGGCCCCAACGGCGGACCTGCCGGCGATCTCTACGTCGTTCTCGAAGTGAAGGAGCACACCTTCTTTGAGCGGCGCGGCGCGGACCTCTACTGCACAATTCCTCTGAGCATCGCGCAAGCTTCGCTCGGTGCGGAACTCCAGGTGCCCGGCCTTACTGGCGAAGAGCGGCTGAAGGTTCCTGAGGGCACGCAAAGCGGTGCGGTCTTCCGCATCAAGGGCAAAGGCCTTCCCGATCCTCATGGCGGCGGCCGTGGCGACTTGTACTACCATGTGCGCGTACTCACTCCAAGCAAGCTCACGCGCGAACAACGCAAGTTGATGGAGCAGCTCGACGCCACCCTGAAGGTCGACAATAAACCTGCAGACCGCAACTCCTCCATCTTCGACAAAGTCAAAGACATCTTCGGCTAATCCACCTCTGCCATAGATGTCTCCCTCTTGTTCCGAATTGTCATCCCGAGCGCAGCGAGGGATCTGCTGTTCCCATGGCAGCAAGCTCAATTTGCATTCGTCCACCCATTCCCGAACTGAACGTGACAAAATGAGTCCTCATGCGCCGCCGCTTCTTCGTTGAAAAATTTAACGACCATCGCGCCATCATGGAAGGCGAAGCCGCCCACCATTTGGGACGCGTCCTTCGCGCGCAGCCGGGCCAGCTCTACGAACTCAGCGACGGCCACGAGGTGTGGCTGGGTCGCATTGAGAGCGTCGGTCGCGACCTCGTCGAATTCGCGCTGGTGGAAAGCCTGCCGTCGTGCCAGCCGCAGCTTCACACCACACTGCTGCTGAGCGTCGTGAAGTTCGATGCCTTCGAATGGGCCATTGAAAAAGCCACCGAGTTGGGCGTGAACCGCATCGTGCCACTTGCCGCTGCGCGCAGCGAGAAAGCTCTGCTCGCCGCCGCTGCGAAGCGTGCCGACCGCTGGAAAAAGCTTCTGCTGGAAGCTTCGCAACAGTCGCGTCGCGTACAAGTTCCGGCGCTTGATGCTCTCACCAAGCCGGAAGCCGCTTTTGTCTCGTTCCTCGACGGCACCCGGGTCATGCTCTCCGAATCCCCTGACGCAAAATCTCTCCGCCAAGTCCTGTCTGGCGAAACCTCCAGCGCCGTTGTCCTAGCCATCGGCCCCGAAGGCGGCTGGACCGACAGCGAATTTGCCGTGGCCCGAGCAGCGTCTTTCCACGAGGCCTCGCTCGGCCGCCTCATCCTGCGCACCGAAACCGCCGTCGTTGCCTCCCTGGCAGCGCTCAACTTTGCTCTTTCGTCCGACTAGCGACGCATCACGGGGGAGGCAACAGGGCGCGCGCGCAAAGAATCCAACGTCAAGCGGTCCATCAAGACTTTCATTGCAATTCGCGTCTGGTGCGAATTCCCGGTGGCATGGTATAAATGAAAGGTAGTAGATAATGAAACCCGACGAGAAACCTGGCGCTCCCCTCACGGGACCTGAATGTCCCGACACCGCAACTTCCTTTTCCCAAGCCGTCCCCTCTCCGCCTGCGCCGGAAATCACTTCCCACCCTCATCAGCTTCGCCACGAAATCCGCGTTTGGACTCGCGACCTGCTCATCGCCATCGGTCTCGCCCTGGTCATCATCGTTTTTCTGTATCAGCCGGTCAAAGTCGAAGGCACCAGCATGGCGCCTCTGCTCACGGACCAGGAACGCATCTTCATCAACAAATTTGTCTACCGCTTTGAAGCCATCCAGCGCGGCGACGTCGTGGTCTTCTGGTATCCGCTGGACCGTTCCAAGTCCTTCATCAAGCGTGTTGTCGCTCTTCCCGGGGAAATCATCGAGATTCGCCGCGGCGTCGTTTACGTCAACGGCCAAGTTGTCGCCGAGCCCTACGTCCCTCCTCGCTATGCGGATGTTTCGGACTACGGACCCGCTAAAGTTCCCGATGGCAGCTATTTCGTGATGGGCGATCACCGCATCAGTTCCAACGATTCGCGTGTGTTTGGCCCGGTTGCCAGCCAGTACATTTACGGCCGCGCTGTGTTCGCCTACTGGCCGGTCGATCACTTTGGCTCTTTATCGGCGACCGAAGCGAGTGAAAAATGAAGTCGTACGGAGGCTCCACTGACGGAAGTTCAGCACCGCCCTGCAATCCTCGCGCTCGAAGACGGGCGCGTCTTTAACGGCCGCGCTGCCGGCGCCATCACGCGCCGCGGCGGCGAAGTCGTTTTCAATACCAGTCTCACCGGTTACCAGGAAGTTTTCACCGATCCCAGCTACAGCGGGCAAATCGTGTGCCTGACGTACCCGCACATCGGCAACGTGGGCGCCAATCTGGACGACGAGGAATCGACGCGGCCCTATATCGAATCCCTCGTGGTCCGCGAGTTCTCTCAAATTTCTTCCAACTGGCGCTCGGCGGAAACCGCGCAACTCTATTTGAATCGCCACAAGATTCCCGTGCTGTGGGATATCGACACCCGCGCGTTGGTTCGCCATATCCGCAAAGTGGGCGCGCTCCGCGGTATCGTCGCGACGGATGGCACGCCTGCCGAACAGTTGATCTTCGAGGCCAAGCAGCTTCCTGCCATGGCCGGACAGGAACTTGCCGGCCGCGTCACCTGTGGCAAAGCCTACGATTGGCAAAAGGGTTCGATCGATTTGGCCACTTCGCCCTGGGCCGAGCAGATGGGCGAAGCGGGTGCCAACCCGGATGCACGCAAGTTCAAAGTGGTCGCCTACGACTACGGCATCAAACAGAACATTCTTCGCCTGCTCGTCGACCATCACTGCGACGTTACTGTGATTCCTGCCGGTACTTCGGCGGAAGATGTTCTCGCGTTTCAGCCTGACGGAGTCTTTCTGTCCAATGGGCCGGGCGATCCTGAGCCCGTAACGTACGCGATCGAAAACATCCGCAAGCTCGCCGGACGCGTGCCCATCTTCGGCATTTGCCTCGGCCACCAGCTCTGCGGCCTCGCACTGGGCGGCAGAACGTTCAAGCTCAAGTTTGGCCACCACGGCTCTAATCATCCGGTAAAGAATCTGCTGACCAACCAGGTGGAAATAACCGCGCAGAATCACGGTTTTTGCGTCGATCCGGAATCGCTGCCCTCCAGCGACGTGGAAATCACGCACGTGAATCTGAACGACGGCACCAACGAGGGCATGCGGCACAGGAATCTGCCGCTTTTCAGCGTGCAGTATCACCCGGAAGCCTCGCCGGGCCCGCACGATTCGCATTATCTGTTTACCCAGTTCACCGACATGATGAAAGAATTCGCCCAACCAGGGAGCTCCCGCGGATGAGTTTCGACCCGGCACGAACGCGATTGGTGTCGGACGATCGCACCATTGCGATTGCTGTGGAGAGGGCGTCAGGGCACGGCTTCAGCCGTGCCACCCAAGCAGGGAAGGGGAGCGGCTTTAGCCGCTGAGGGAATGGCAATCCCAAGCAGACATCACAGCGTCCCCGGCACGTATTTCGTGACTTCCCGAACTTGGCAAAGCGGTGCTCTCTTCGCCACCGATTCCTTTTGCGCTGTTTTTCTGGAATCCTTACAGCACTACCGCCAAGAGGGTGCATATTCTTTGCATGCATTTGTTCTGATGCCCGATCACTTTCACATTCTCCTCACGCCCGCTCCCAATAAATCCTTGGAGCGAGTCGTGCAGTACATCAAAGGTGGTTCAGCTCGGAGGCTTGCCCTGGAGAGAAACATGACCTTTCCGGTCTGGCAACGCGGGTTCAGCGACCACCGCATCCGGGACGCGGCGGATCTTGCTGTGCATGTTCGCTACATCTTGGTGAATCCCGTCCGCGAGAAGTTGGTTTCAATACCCAATGAATTTCGTTGGTCGTCAGCCTTTGGAGCCTATGCAATGGACGACCCGCCTCAGGGGCTAAAGCCACTCCAAAGAGAAGAAAGGGCCATTTTGCGGCACGGCTGAAGCCGTGCCCTGACGATTTCTATGCCTAAACGCAACGACATCCACAAAATCCTGATCATCGGCTCCGGCCCCATCATCATTGGCCAAGCCTGCGAGTTCGACTATTCCGGCGCGCAAGCTTGCAAGGCCCTCCGCGCGGAGGGTTACGAGGTGGTGCTGGTGAATTCCAACCCCGCCACCATCATGACCGACCCGGAATTGGCGCACCGCACGTACATCGAGCCGCTCACCAAGGAATATCTCGAAGAAATTATCATCAAGGAAAAGCCCGACGCGGTTCTGCCCACGGTTGGCGGCCAAACCGCGCTGAACCTTGCGGTCGAACTTGCCGAAAGTGGCATCCTCGAAAAACATAAAGTGGAAATGATTGGCGCTACGTTGCGCGCCATCAAGGTTGCCGAAGATCGCCTGTGGTTCAAGGACGCCTGCCGCAAGATCGGCCTCGAAGTTCCCGCATCGGCTCTGGTCAACAATGCGCAAGACGCCCTCCGCCTCTGCGATCAACTCGGTTTTCCTCTGGTCATTCGCCCCTCGTTCACTCTTGGTGGCACCGGCGGCTCCATCGCCTACAACAAAGAAGAATTCGCCGACGCCATCGCTCACGCCCTGGATATGAGTCCTGTGCACGAAGCGCTGGTCGAAGAGTCCGTGCTCGGCTGGAAAGAGTACGAACTCGAGGTCATGCGCGACTACCGCGACAACTTCGTGGTCATCTGCACGATCGAAAACTTCGATCCCATGGGTGTTCACACCGGCGATTCCATCACCGTCGCTCCGGCGCAGACCCTCACCGACAAGGAATTCCAGCGCATGCGTGATGCCGCCGCGGCCATCATCCGCGAAGTCGGCGTCGAAACGGGCGGCTCCAACGTGCAGTTCGCCATCAACCCAGAAAACGGCCGCATGGTCGTCATCGAGATGAATCCGCGTGTTTCGCGCAGTTCGGCCCTGGCCAGCAAAGCCACCGGTTTCCCCATCGCCAAAATTGCCGCGAGACTGGCCGTCGGCATGTCTCTCGACGAAGTTCCCAACGACATCACCAAGAAAACGCCGGCCTGCTTCGAGCCCACTATTGACTATGTGGTGGTGAAAATTCCCAAGTGGCAATTTGAGAAGTTCCCCGGCGCCGATAGCACCCTCGGCACACAAATGAAGTCCGTCGGCGAAGTGATGGCCATCGGGCGCACCTTCAAGGAAGCGCTGCAGAAGGGAATTCGCTCATTGGAACCGAGTTCACCGTGGCGCGCGCCAGCCGAAACGCCCGACTCTCTTCTGCGCGAAAAACTCTCCACGCCGCGTCCCAATCGCATCCACTGGATACTGACGGCCGTGGAACGCGGCCTGCCGTTGCACGAGATCTGCGAGCTCACGAAGATCGATCCCTGGTTCATCCACCAGATTGATGAAATTGTGGCCGCGAACCGCCGCGCCGCGTCCGTTACCGTGGAAACCGCTTCGAAAGATCTGCTGCGCGAAGTGAAGCGGATCGGCACCAGCGACGAACATCTGGCGCAAATTTGGAAGACCACTCCCGCCGTGGTTCGCCTGCAACGTGCCCGCTATGGTGTTGCGCCGGTCTTCAAACGCGTCGACACCTGCGCCGCCGAATTCGAGTCCTTCACTCCGTACATGTACTCGACGTACGAGGACGAGGACGAAGCCGACACCTCGCAAAAGCAAAAAGTCATGATCCTCGGCAGCGGCCCGAACCGTATCGGGCAGGGAATTGAATTCGATTATTGCTGCTGCCACGCCTCGTTTGCGCTGCGCGAAGACGGCATCGAGTCGATCATGGTGAATTGCAACCCGGAGACGGTTTCGACCGACTACGATACCTCGGACCGTCTGTACTTCGAGCCGCTGACGCTCGAAGACGTTCTGGCCATCGTCGAACGCGAAAAGCCCACCGGCGTAATCGTGCAATTTGGCGGGCAAACTCCGCTGAATCTCGCTCTGGAACTGAAACGCAACGGCGTGCCCATCATCGGCACCGCCCCTGAATCCATTGATCTTGCGGAAGATCGCCGCCGCTTCGGCCGCCTTCTTGACGAGTTGAAAATTCCGCAGCCACGTAATGCCACGGCGCTTGTCCCGGAAGAAGCCGCGCGCGTCGCTGCTGAAATTGGTTTGCCGGTTCTGGTTCGCCCGAGCTATGTCCTCGGTGGCCGCGCCATGGTGATCGCCTACGACGTAAACACCGTGCAGGAATATGTGGCGCAAGCCGCGTTGATGGGGCCCGCGCGCCCCGTGTTGATCGATCAGTTCCTGGAAGAGGCCACGGAGATCGATGTCGACGCGTTAGCCGACGGCACCGACGTGGTGATCGGCGGCATCATGGAACACATCGAAGAAGCCGGCGTACACTCCGGCGACTCCTCGTGCGTGCTTCCGCCGGTGAGCCTGTCGCCCACAATTCTCAACACCATTCGCGATTACACCAAGCGCCTCGCCCTGGCCCTGAAGGTGGTCGGGCTGATGAATGTGCAGTACGCCATCCAGCGCGATACGGTTTACGTCCTGGAGGTCAATCCGCGCGCCTCTCGCACTGTTCCCTACGTCAGCAAAGCCACCGGCGTGCCGCTGGCGAAGGTTGCCGCTCGTCTGATGGTTGGCCGCAAGCTCGCCGACATGAAGCTTCCGCTCGTTCATCACAACGGTGTCGCCGAAATCGCTTTCCGCGACTACTACTCCGTGAAATCGCCAGTATTTCCGTTCAACAAATTTCGTGGCGTCGACACCATTCTCGGCCCGGAAATGCGTTCCACTGGCGAAGTCATGGGCATCTCCACCTCCTTCGGTCTGGCGTTTGCCAAAGCGCAACTCGCCGCCGGACAGAAATTGCCGCAATCCGGCACCGTATTCATTAGCGTGAACGATCGCGACAAACGTCACATCGGGCCGCTGGGCAAGGAACTGGCAGCCCTCGGGTTCAAGCTGGTTGCCACCCGCGGCACCGCTTCCGCGTTTCACGCCGCTGGCGTGCCGTGCGACGAAGTGTTCAAGGTGAACGAAGGCCGGCCGAACATCGTCGACCTCATCAAGACCGGCAAGATCAATCTGGTGTTCAATACGCCTCTTGGCCGCGAATCCTTCTACGACGAAAAATCCATTCGTCGCGCCGCCATTCGCTATAACATTCCATGCATTACGACTTTGTCCGCGGCCCAGGCTGCGGTGCGCGGTATCCACGCGGTGATCGAACTGCAAAGGGAAGTATCCTGCTTGCAGGATCTGCACCAGAATCGCGCCACCGCCTCAACGAATCCCGGCTCGGGAGACTGATTCTATGGTTATCAACGGAATCTTCGCTGCGCTGACCACGCCGTACGCGTCCGACGGAACCGTTTCGCTCTCTGGCGTCCGGCAAAATATCGTTCGTTACAATCAGACCGCGCTTGCCGGCTACGTCGTTCTTGGTTCAACCGGCGAATCGGTCATGCTTTCCCGCGAGGAGTCCGATTCCATCCTGGTCGCCGCACGGGAAGCCGTTATCGCGGGAAAATTGTTGATTGCCGGCACAGGAGCGGAATCCACAGCTGAGACCATCGCCAAGACCAAGCGCGCCGCCGCTCTCGGCTACCAGGTCGCCCTCGTCAAAACGCCTTACTATTACAAGCCGGCCTATCGCGCCGAAACCTACATTCAACATTACCGCGCCGTCGCCGACGCCTCGCCAATTCCGATCCTTCTCTATTCCGTTCCGATTTTTACCGGCATCGCTCTCGACACTCCGGAAATCGTCGAACTCAGCCAGCACCCCAATATTCTCGGCATCAAGGATAGTTCCGGCGTCATTCAGCGCGTTGCGGAAGTTGTTGCCGCCGCTCCCAGCACGTTCCACGTCCTCACAGGTGGCGCGGCCGTTATCTACCCCGCGCTTTCCGTTGGCGCCCGGGGAGCCATTTTGGCCCTCGCCGACGCGCTGCCCGAAAAGTGCGCCGAACTCTACCACCTGGTTCAATCCGGCCAGCATGACCGCGCGAAGCGCTTGCAACTGCAGCTGGCGCAAGCCTCCAAGCGAATTCTGTCGGAGGGCGGTATTGCCGGCCTGAAATATGCCATGGACCTGCGCGGCTACCAGGGTGGCCTGCCCCGCTTGCCTCTTTTGCCTTTGAAAGAGGACAAAAAGCAGGCGATCGCGGCGCTGATGTCACAGCTCCATCCGGCCGCCGCGCGCGTCTAAATATTCGGTATTTGCCGTCACTTTTTTTCGCCGTTATCATCTAAACGCTCATGAATTGTCGCGCCCTTTCACCGGACCGGCTGCCGCACACCTCGAAGCTATTTCGCGACTTCGTTGAGAATTTCCCCAAGGTCAAATCCTTCTACTCGCATTCACCAGAACTCAAGTCCGTCGTCTCCGTCGCCAAGAAGCTCTCGTTTCCCGCCGAACGCCGCCGCGAAGTTGCCGATATTCTCCGCCAGCAAAATGTAATTTTCGGCAGTGGTGAAGAAACTGGGAAGAATCTTCGCCGCCTCGAGAACGGCGCAGTCGCAGTGGTCAGCGGACAGCAAGTTGGTCTCTTTGGCGGCCCTGCCTACTCTTTTTACAAAGCCCTCTCCGCCATTCGCGCGGCACAAGAGCTCACCAGCGCCGGAATCGAAGCTGTCCCGGTTTTCTGGATGGCCACCGAAGACCACGACGTTGACGAAGTTCGCCACACCACTTGGTTCCACGATGGCCAACTCCGTCGCTTTGAGCTGCCCAAACTGGCGGACGATGCCCAACCCGTCGGTCGCATTCCCTTGGGCGATGAAATCACACAATTGGTGCGTGAAGCCGAATCCGACCTCGGCCAAACCTTCGGTGAGATTCTTCGCGAAAGCTACACCCCGGTGGCCACCTACAGCAGCGCCTTTGCCCACCTTTTCGCGCGCATCTTCCAGGATTTCGGCCTTATCTTGTTGGACCCGCTCGACGAACGCTTGCACCGCGTTGCCGCTCCCATTTTGCACCGCGCCCTGGCCGAGCGCGACGAGTTGAACGAACTGCTACTGAAGCGCGGCAAAGATCTGGAGCACGCTGGCTATTCGGTGCAGGTGAACGTCACGGCTCGCAGCACCGTTTTGTTTTCCTTGTGTGGAGGCCAACGCCAGGTGATCTCCGCTGCCAACGGTAATTTCATCAGCGGACAGAAATCGGCGCCGCGCGACGCCTGGCTTCGCGAGATCGAGACCGATCCGCAATGCTTCAGCCCCAACGCCATCTTTCGTCCCGTGGTGCAGGACTATCTGCTGCCCACCGTCGCGTACTTCGGAGGACCCGCCGAAATTTCCTATTATGCGCAGTCGCAGGTGCTCTACGAAAAGCTGCTCGGGCGCATGCCGGTAATCCTTCCGCGCGCCGATTTTACGCTCGTTGACCCCAAAGCCATTCGCATCCTCAAAAAATACGGTTTGCAGGCCGAAGACGCTTGGCAAGGGAAGCAGTTGCTGCTGAAGCGCATGCATGCCACCAACGTGCCGAAAAAACTCGCGCGCGAATTCGATGGCAACCTTCGCCAGTTAGAGAAGAGCCTGCAGCGCCTCCACAAAGCTATCGCCAAAGTCGATCCCACGATCCAAGGCACCATCGCTCGCGCCGAAAAACGCATTCGCTACCAGATTGAAAAATTGCGCCAAAAAACTGGAGCGTCGCTGGACCGCCGCGACAAGCTCGTTCAGCAACACGCTGATTTTCTGGAGAATCTTTTGTATCCCCAGAAAGGTCTGCAATCCCGCGACCTTTGCTTCCTGCCCTTTCTGGCGCGCTGGGGAACCGGTGGCCTCCACGAACTGGAAAAGCTAGCCACTCCCAAAAAGCCCGGCCGCCACTGCATCGTCCCCATTCCGTAATTTGGAGTACGGCAGCTAGCCGCCGCCTTTACGATCTCAATAGAACACGAAACTCTCCCAACTCCACCCGCGTACCGTCCGCGTTGTTTTATTCTGAAATGTGGCTCTGGTTTTTAATGCCAGCCCAACCTAGCCAACCGTAGCTCGCTCCTCCAGTGATGTCGTTATAGCGGCAACCTGGTTTTTGCCTTACAGTTCCCCCATGCAATCCATGCGCATCAAAACCAACCGCCGTACCCAAATGGTCGACATCACCCAAGAGGTCCAGCGCGTAGTTTCCGCACTCGGCGTCAAATCCGGCACCTGCCTCCTGTATGTGCCGCACACCACTGCGGGCATCCTCATCAACGAACACGCCGACCCCGACGTCGCCTCTGACGCCGAGGGTGCACTCGATCGATTGATTCCCGCAGCCGGACCGTATCGCCACGCCGAAGGCAATTCGGATTCGCACGTGAAAACGATGCTTGTGGGAATGAATGCCTTCGTCTTCGTCGAAGATGGCAAGCTGGCACTTGGGCGTTGGCAGGGAATCTTTTTGGCCGAATTTGACGGCCCTCGCGAGCGCCACGTCTACGTCAAAGTGCTTCCCGACCGCGTCTGAGGCCCCACACGCAGCGCCTTCCATGTCAGCCACACCGCAGCGCTCTCCCATCGTCTGTGCTAAAGTTTTCAGGCGATGGCAAATCTCGGCGTTTACATCCAGGTACCGTTCTGCCAGACCAAATGTACCTACTGCAACTTTCACACTGGCGTGGTGTCGTCAGACCGTTTTGCTCCCTATGCCCAGGCCGTGTGCCACGAAATCCGCAATCATCGCCAGTTTCTTCGCGCTGCTGGAGTGCACTGGACCAACGGCTTTGATTGGCAGACGCTGCAGCAAAAATGGGTGTCCCACGATTCCGTGGACACAATCTACATCGGTGGCGGTACGCCCAGTCTTCTTCAGCCCGAGTTTCTTTCCAGCATGATCGATGCCCTGAGGGACACCTTCAACTGTGAGTTTAAAGAGGTCACCTTGGAGGCGGACCCCGAGACCATCGAAATCGAGAAAGCTGTCCACTGGCTCGCCTCTGGCATCGACCGCATCAGCTTCGGCACGCAATCCTTTATCGACCTGGAACTCAAAGCCGCCGGCCGCATGCACCGTCGTGCCGATATCTATCGTTCCGTCAAAATTCTGCGCGACGTCGGCATTCGTAATATCAGCTTCGATCTCATCGCTGGGCTTCCCAAGCAGACGCGCGACTCCTGGCGTCAGTCTCTCGACGAACTTCTTTCGCTTTCACCGCAGCACGTTTCCATCTACATGATGGAGATCGACGAGAACAGCCGCCTCGGCTTGGAAGTCTTGCGCGACGGCCCACGCTACAGCGCCCACGATCTGCCTTCCGAAGACTCCATGGTTGAGTTTTACGAGACCGCGCAGTCGGCGCTGGAATCTGCCGGCTACGCCCAATATGAAATCTCCAACTGGGCCAAACCCGGCTTCGAGTCGCGCCACAACCTGAAATACTGGCGCCGCGAGCCCTACCTTGGCTTCGGCGCCGGTGCCCATTCTTTTTCCGGCACGCAGCGCTGGGCGAACATCCATGATGCTGCCGCTTATGTCACTTCCATTGCCGCCGGTCGAGTTGCGGAAGAAGGCGTCGAGCGCGTAACTCGCGACGCAGCACTCGAAGAGGAAGTGTTCCTCGGACTCCGCCAACTGGCCGGCGTCGACCTTCGCAGAATTGAGCGGCAGTACGGCGTTACCTTTCAGCCCCGGGTCGATCGCCTCTCCTCCGCGGGAATGCTCCTGCGCGAAGGTGACGTGGTTCGCATTCCCGCCGCAAAAATGAGCGTCTCCAACGAAGTATTCGTCGAACTGTTGCGCGATCTCACTCCGCTCGATGGTTCACAGCATTCAGAAAGAGGGCACCATGACCTACACCGTGGCAAAGGGCAATCAGCTGGTGGATCCTGATCAAGTAACGCCGCTCGATGACGCCGTTGACCTGCGCAGCGACACCGTCACCCGTCCCAGCGACGAAATGCGCCAAGCCATGGCCGCTGCGGCTGTGGGCGACGACGTTTACGGCGAGGATCCCACCGTCAACCAGCTTCAGAAGCGTGCCGCGCAAGTCTTCGCCAAGGAAGCCGCGCTGTTCGTCCCTACCGGTTGCATGGGCAATCTCATTTGCGTCAGAACGTGGACCCACCACGGTAATGAAGTCATTTGCGAAGAACGCAGCCACGTGAATTTGTACGAATTGGCATCCATGTCCGCGATCGCAGGATGCACGCCGCGTGCCGTGCGCAGCGGCGAAGACGGCATCATGACCTGGAAGCAGATCGAAGCTGTGATCAGGCCCAAGATCTATTACGACTCCCAGACCGCGCTGGTCTGCCTGGAAAATACCAGCAACATGGCAGGCGGCACGGTTTACCCGACTGAACGCGTCAACGAAATCTGCGAGCACGCGCACGCGCTGGGGCTGAAAGTTCACCTCGATGGCGCACGCATCTTCAACGCTGCCGTCGCTCTCGGTGACAACGTTGCCAATATGACCAGCAAAGTTGACTCCGTCATGTTTTGCCTCTCGAAGGGACTTGGCGCCCCGGTCGGGTCCATGATCGTTGGCTCAAAAGAATTTATCGAACGTGCGCGCATCTACCGCAAGATGTTTGGCGGAGGCATGCGCCAGGTTGGCGTGATTGCGGCCGCGGGACTTGTGGCGCTGGAGAAATCTCCCGCGCGCCTGCACGAAGATCATGCCAACGCGAAGCGTCTTGCGGAGGGCATCGCGCAAATCCACGGCCTGCGCATCGATCCTGCCATGGTCAAGAGCAACATCGTCATTTTCGATTGCAGCGCCACCGGCATGAATGCCGTGGAGTTCTGCGATGCACTCCATCCCAAAGGCGTTTGGGCGCAGGACACCGCCATCAATTCGGTCCGCATGGTTACGCACTGGAACGTCTCGCGCGAGGGCATTGAAAAGGCTCTCGTGGAAGTGAAATCGGTGGCGGAGAGGAAGACCAGTCGCACCGCCTGACCGCCGCTTCGCGCGTATTCAATGTAGCGCTCGCTTTTATGCGAGGCTCATGCTCATGGCTGCAACCCTGTTGGCCCGGCTGCCTGTGCATCTCAACGCAAAATCAGGTCGCTGGTTTCTGGTCCCCGGTGGATGTTTCTAACCACATTCGTAATCACTGCGAATAGGTCTTCCAACTTGATCGGTTTCGAAACGTAGCCGTCCATCCCGCCAGCCAGGAACCGTTCCTTGTCTCCGGGCATGGCGTGCGCGGTCAGCGCAATAATCGCCACATGTTTGCCGCTGCTCTTTTCCGCCTCGCGAATCCGCTTGGTCGCTTCAAATCCGTCCATTTCCGGCATCTGCCCATCATCAGCACCACGTCGAACGACCGTTTCGCCAGGGCCTCCAGCGCTTCCCGGCCATTTTTTGCTACCACCACGGTATGCCCTCGCTTCTCCAGCAGCCGCGTGATCAGTCTTTGGTTTATGGCGTTGTCTTCCGCAACCAGAAACGAGATGGCATTTTGTTGTTCCAGAACCGTATGTCGAGTAACCAGCGCACCTTTCTTCGGCGACGTAGCACCGCCGGCCAGAACGCGCAGCAACACATCGCGCAGTTCCAATCGGTCGAACGGTTTGCTCAGGTATGCCGCCACACCGAGTTTCTGGCAGCGTGCCGCGTCCCCACGTTGCCCACCCGAAGTCAGCACGATGATTCGGATATCGTCAAACAAAGCTTCTTGACGAATTCGCTCCACCAGTCCAAATCCGTCGATCTCTGGCATGTGCGCGTCCGTCAGCACCATGGGCAACGGTGCTCCCGTTGCCAAACAGCGATGTAGCTCTTCCAGCGCTGCTACCGCTCCGCCTACAACCGTTGTCGTCATTTTCCAGCGGCTCAGCGAATCCTGCAGGGTTCGCCGGTTCGTCGCATTGTCATCCACCACCAGCACCGGCACGCCAGCCAGTTGTGAAACGTCCAGCGAATCTCCCGCTAGCGCCGCGGCAGCTCGTCCCACTTGCGCCGTGAAGCAGAACGTCGCGCCACGCCTCGCTTCGCTCTCTACCGTGATTTTTCCTCCCATCATTTCCACTAGTTGCGCGCAAATCGTCAATCCTAATCCGGTGCCTCCATACTTCCGCGTCGTCGAGGAGTCTGCCTGCGAGAACGCCTCGAAAATAATGCCCTGTTTGTCCGCTGGAATTCCGATCCCTGTATCCCGTATCTTGAAGCGCAGTATGTTCCCGCTGTCACTCGGCATCTCCATACTGACTGTGACTTCGATCTCGCCCTTCTCCGTAAATTTGATGGCATTAGAAATTAAATTCACAACCACTTGCCGTAACCGCCCCGGATCCCCAACCACGTTGGTCGGCACTTCCGGCCGAACGTCAAAAATGAACTCCAGGCCTTTTTGTTGCGCTTTTACGCCAAGGGTTTTGACTCCTTCGCCCAGGCTCTTCCGCAAATTGAAGCTCACGTTGTCGAGTTCCAATCTTCCCGCTTCCATCTTGGAAAAATCCAGGATGTCGTTCAGCAGCGTCAGCAGCGCATCCGCGGATGCCTTCACCATCTGCAGGTATTCCGCTTGTTCCGGCTTCAGCTCCGTATCCAGCGCCAGCTCCGTCATGCCAATGATGCCGTTCATCGGCGTGCGAATCTCGTGGCTCATATTGGCTAGAAAGTCGCCCTTCGCGCGGTTCGCCGCTTCCGCAGCTTCCTTGGCGCTTTGCGCTTCCTCTTCGGCGCGTTTACGCGCGGTAATGTCCGCAACCACGCCATCCGCGTACGCCGCGCCGTTGATTTCATAGGTGTGATAGGCGCGATCGTGTACCCAGATCCACTTCCCATCTCTGCGCTGTATTTGGAATTCAATGTCAAACGGCTCATGCGATGCGAACAATGCCTGATACGCATCGTGTACGCGCCTTCGGTCCTCAGGATGAATATTGCGCAGCCACCAGTCTCCGGTCCCGCAAATTTCCCTATCTCTATAACCAAAAACCTGCTCGACATTCGCGCTAACATATTTACTCTGTCCTTTCTGATCGCAGGTCCACACCACATCCGGCAGATTGTCCACCAGCCTGCGAAATTTTTCCTCGCTTTGGTGCAACACCATCTCCGCCCGCCTGCGTTCGGTGATGTCGCGCACGTTTGCCAGTAACGCCGGCTGTCCGCTCAGCGTCAGCGCCGTCAAGCACACTTCCGCAGGAAACAGTCGGCCGTCACTGCGTTGATGCATCCACTCAAAACGTTCCTGGCCGTGAAGAAATGCGCTGGAAATTTTGTCGTTGGCCGCTTCGCGGGAAGGCGTGCCGTCGAGTTGCGTTGGCGGCGAGAGATCCGCCGGATGCAGCGCAAGCAGTTCAGCCTTGGTTGAACGGCCAAACATTTGCAGCGCGGCCGAGTTGCAGTCCAGGAAACCCTGTTTGCCGATAAGCAGGTTCGTGTCGGCCGACTCTTCGAACAGCACGCGGTGCTTGCTTTCGCTATTCTGCAGCAGTTCCTCGGCTTGCTTCCGTTCCGTCACGTCCTCGGCCAGACCAACAATCCGCGAGGGTTTTCCTTCGGCGTCCAATACCGGGAAAGCCCGCGCGTGCACGTTACGCACGCAACCATCCGGCCGCACAATCCGGTATTGCATCTCGATCGGCTTGCCTTCCATACATTGGGCAAAGAGCAATCCCACATTTTCGCGATCCTCTCCATGAACCGCCTCTACCCATGCTCCGGGATCAACCTCAAGGGTCTGCAACGATCGTCCCCATATCGTTTCGTAGGCGGGACTGATGTATGTGGTCCGCACCGGGTTCAGCGAGGTCACAAAAAATACCTCGGGAATATTCTCCGCAAGTTCGCGAAATTGCTCCTGGCTTTGTCGCAACTCGGCATCGATTCGCTTCCGTTCCGTTCTGTTTGATGGCCACAAAATTGGTGATTTCCCCATTTGCGGAACGAACCGGCGCAATGGTCATCTCTTCGAAGTAGGTCTGCCCGTCCTTGCTGCGATTGATCAGTTCCCCGGTCCACACTTCCCCCCCAGAATCGTTTCCCAGAGGTCGCGGTAAAACGGTTCATCGTGCTTTCCTGATTTCAAGACTCGCGGATTTTGCCCGACCGCTTCTTCCAGCGCATAGCCGGTCAGTTGCGTGAACGCCGGATTCACCCATTGAATCGTTCCCATCGTGTCGGTTATGACGATCGCGTTCGCCGCGGCTTCCAGCGCCGCGGATTGCAACCGCACTTGTTCCTGCGCCTCATTGCGCTTGCTCAGGTCCAGCGCGATTCCCACCACACACAGCTCATTCTCAAAAATAATGCGCGCTCCGGTCAGGTAGCATGGAATCTTCTCGCCATTTTTCGCCAGCAGCCACGCCTCTGATTCCGCCGTCCCACTTTCGAACGCCGTTTTCATCGTTAGTTGCACTGTCGGCAAACTTTCCGGCGCAACCGTGCTGATGATTCCAGTCCTCATCATCTCCTCAGCGGAGTAGCCAAGAAAATTCGTGTTCGCTCGCCTGATTCTTCCTGAGGAGTCAAATACGCAAACCACTCCCGGCAAACCCTCCATCAACGATTCGTTCAACGCTGCCGTCTCACGCACTCTTGCTTCTTCGCGCCGAAAAAATACCGCACTCAGCAGGAACGCCAGTGTCGCGCAATAAAGGACGGTCACAGCGTCAGATTCCCACGGCGTCAACCTGCCGAATCCGAACTGCTTGATCACTTCGAATGCGGCCGTTGCGAATAGCGCGGCAATTCCCACGGCTGCTGTCTTCCACCGGAGAGGTAGCTTCGGAATGTTCGGCAATTTGCGCTTCTTCATCGCACACTCGCCCTACGAATATGCACGCCGGCGGCCATTTTGCGTGGCCCAATGCACCGCACAAATCGCTCGTCCGCGCGATACTGGTTGCACGTCTCAGGGAAGGGAATTAGATTGGTAACGCGGCGACCGTTCCCGAACCGCCCACCACAATGGGCTTTCGCGCCGAACGGCCTCACGGAGAGGTTGCTTCATTATTATTCCCGGATTTGTCGGTGACAAGAGTTGCGCCGGTTCCTTGTCTAATCGGTCCACGCCATTTTCGGGAAGGTGTTCCATTTTGGGGAATTTCGCCGCCTTGCCGCCAAAGTGAACGAGCAGGGTTTGAGCCCGACGTTGCGCGACCGGCCTCCGTACGCTGTCTCTGTACACAAAGATCTGAAAGAGAGGTTCCGATGAAGTCCGCCTGGAAACAAATCGCAGTGGCCACATGGTACGTCGCGATCGCGACGTCGCTCGCTGCCTTCGGTGCAAGCGCTCAAAGCAAGGTACCGGCAGCCAGCCCCGAGGAAGCCAGGAAATTCATCGACTCCGCGGAGCAACGGCTTTTCGACCTCAGCATAAAGTCCCAGCGCGCTTCGTGGGTGGAAGAAAACTTCATCACCGACGACACCGAGCAGATCGCGGCCGAAGCCAATGAAGAGCTAAACACAGCAGCCGCAAAGTTCGCCAAAGAAGCTCATCGCTTCGACTCCGTACAGTTTTCTCCCGAACTTGCCCGCAAGCGCTTGATGCTCGAACTCGCGACCGGTTTTCCCGCTCCCGACGATCCCAAGGCGCAAAAGGAACTGGCGCAAATCCTGGCGTCCCTCGACGCCGATTATGGAAAAGGGAAGTGGTGCCCCGACGGCGACGCGAAGCCCTGCCTCGATGTCACCGCGGTCGGCAAGCTCATGGCCACCAGTCGCGATCCTGCGGAACTGCAACGCGCGTGGCTTGGTTGGCACGCCGTTGGCGCTCCCATGCGCCAGCGTTACGCCCGCATGGTCGACCTCGGCAATCAAGGCTCGCGTGAACTCGGCTACGTCGATGTCGGCGCGCTGTGGCGTTCCAATTACGACATGCCGCCCGACGCCTTTCAAAACGAACTCGATCGCCTCTGGACTCAGTTGCAGCCTCTGTATCTTTCTCTGCACGCCTATGTGCGCGGCCAACTCGCCAAGAAATATGGCAAACAAGTTGTTCCTCCCAGTGGCCCGATACCCGCCCATTTGCTCGGCAATATCTGGGCGCAAGAGTGGAACAACGTCTACGACTTGATGGACTCGCCCAAGCCCGCGCAAAGCTACGACCTCACCAAAATCCTCGTGCAGCGCAAGACCGACGCTCGCGGCATGGTCAAGTACGGCGAGAATTTCTTCTCCTCCCTCGGCTTCGCTCCTCTCCCAGCAACTTTTTGGCAGCGCTCCCTATTCACTAAGCCCGCTGATCGCGATGTGGTCTGTCATGCCAGCGCCTGGGACATCGACTCCGTTGACGATCTACGCATCAAGATGTGCATCCAGATCACCGAGGAAGACTTCCGCGTCATCCATCACGAACTCGGCCACGACTATTACGGTCGCGCCTATGACAAGCAGCCCTTCCTCTTCCGCGACAGCGCCAACGATGGTTTCCACGAAGCCGTTGGCGACACCATGGCTCTCTCCGTCACTCCCGATTATCTGAAGCAACTCGGCTTAATCGACACCGTTCCGCCCACCTCTGGCGACATCGATTACCTCTTGCAGCAAGCCCTCGAAAAAGTCGCTTTTCTTCCGTTCGGGCTGGTCATCGATAAGTGGCGTTGGGAAGTTTTCTCGGGCCACGTCAAGCCTGATCAATACAACAAAACCTGGTGGGATCTTCGCCTCAAGTACCAGGGCGTCGCTCCGCCTTCCGCGCGCTCCGAAGCCGATTTTGATCCTGGCGCAAAGTTTCACGTCCCCGGCAACGTTCCCTATATGCGCTACTTCCTCGCGCGCATCTACCAGTTCCAGTTTCAGCGCGCTCTCTGCAAGGAAACCGGCTATCAGGGCCCTTTGCACCGCTGCTCCATTTACGGCAACAAAAAAGCCGGCGAAAAGTTGAACACCATGTTGGCGATGGGCCGAAGCAAGCCGTGGCCCGACGCTCTTGAAGCACTAACCGGCGAAAGACAAATGGACGCCTCAGCACTGGCGGACTATTTCGCCCCGCTGAAAGCCTGGCTCGACGACCAAAACAAAAAGAACAACTACCCCGTCGGCTGGTAAGTCCTCACGCTTTGTAGGGACCGCCTTCTGAGGCGGTCCGCTAACCTGAGCATTGGGATTAGCCCCTGGGATGCACGCAACCGCAACATAAGTTAAACTTTTGGTGGGTATTCAATTTACTTTCAGGCGAGGCTCGCGTGGATTTCACGTTTACCGACGAACAAAACCACCTGCGCAAAAGTGTTCGCGAATTTGCCGAGGGCGAAATCGCTCCTCACCTCATGGAGTGGGACGAAGCCTCCCACTTCCCGCTGGAACTGCTTCCCAAACTCGGCGAAATGGGCCTGCTGGGCGTCATTTTCCCGGAGGAATATGGCGGCGCTGGCCTTGGCTATATCGAATACGCCACGGTGATCGAAGAACTCTCGCGCGTCGATGGCTCCATCGGCCTCACCGTCGCGGCTCACAATTCGCTCTGCACCAACCACATCTACAAATTCTCTACCGAGGAGCAGAAACGCAAGTACCTAGTCCCGCTCGCTCATGGCCAGAAACTCGGCGCGTGGTCGCTCACCGAGCCCGAAGCCGGCTCCGACGCAGGCGGCACTCGCACCACCGCCGTGCGCGATGGCAATCACTGGATTTTGAACGGCGCGAAAACCTTCACCACCAACGGACATTTCGCCGACATCTGCGTGGCCATGGCGGTCACCGACAAATCCAAAGACTCCCACGGCATCAGCGCCTTCATCCTGGAGAAGGGCATGCCCGGATTCAAGCCCGGCAAAAAGGAAAACAAGCTTGGCATGCGCGCCAGCGACACTTCCGAAGTGATTTTCTCCGATTGCCGCGTGCCCGCAGAAAATCTTCTCGGCCCAGAGGGTGAAGGCTTCATCAGCAGCCTGAAAATTCTGGATGGCGGGCGCATCTCGATTGCCGCCCTGGCGCTGGGCATGGCGCAGGGCGCTCTGGAAGCCGCCACCAAATACGCCAAGCAGCGCAAGCAATTCGGCCAGCCCATCAGCGCGTTCCAGGCCATCCAGTTTAAGCTAGCCGACATGGCCACGCAGGTCGAAGCTGCGCGCCTGCTGGTCTATCAGGCCGCCTGGCTTGCCGACCAAAAAAATGTTCGCTTCACGCGCGAGTCCAGCATGGCCAAGCTTTTTGCCAGCGAGGTCGCCGTCCGCGTGGCCAACGAATGCGTCCAGATCCATGGCGGCTACGGCTTCATCAAAGACTATCCCGCGGAAAAGTATTATCGCGACGTGAAGCTCTGCACTATCGGCGAAGGCACCAGCGAAATCCAAAAACTGGTTATTGCCCGCCAGCTCCTCGGCAAGAAATAATAGAGGGATGCTCCTGCGCGCTTCGCTTCGTTCTCAAGGATTCACTCCACAATGAGCTCCGGCATCGGCGAATGGGCCGGCAAGGTGCGCAGCGGCGACGTCCGCGCCATCTCTCGCGCGATTTCCTCCATCGAAAACCACGATCCGGACGCGGAAGAATTGCTGCGCATCCTGTTCCCCTACACCGGACGGGCGTATCTCACGGGCATCACCGGCGCGCCAGGCACCGGCAAGAGCACGCTCGTGGACCGCCTGGCCGCATATCATCGCAAGCGCGGAGAACCGGTTGGCGTCATCGCGGTCGACCCAACCAGCCCGTACTCTGGCGGCGCGATTCTGGGCGACCGCATCCGCATGCAGAGCCATGCCACGGACGCTGGCATCTTCATCCGCTCGATGGCCACGCGCGGTTTTCTGGGCGGCCTAGCACGTGCCACAGCCGAAGTGGCGTTGCTGCTCGATGCGGCGGGCAAACGTCAGGTACTGATCGAAACCGTCGGCGTTGGCCAGGATGAAATCGACATCGTGCGCCTTGCCGATTGCGTCCTCGTCGTTCTGGTTCCCGGACTTGGCGACGACATTCAAAACATGAAAGCCGGTCTGATGGAAATCGGCGACATCTTTGTGTTGAACAAAGCCGACCGCGAAGGCGCCGACCGCCTGGAAGAGCAGCTCCACGCCATGCTCTCCCTGGTGATGCCGCGAGATGGTTGGCATCCTCCCGTGATCCGCACGGCCGCCACGGAAAACAAAGGCATCGACGATCTGGCGCAATGCGTCGCCAAATTCAGCCAGCATTTTCAGTCCAGCGGACAGCGCCGCAAGAAGCACGTTGAGCACTGGCAAAACCGCTTGATCGAATTATTGGAATCGCGCCTGTTGGAGCGCGTTCTGGGCGGCAAAGCCGGCGAAACCAAGCTGCGCGAACTGGCCGCCGCCGTTGCCGACCGCAAGATCGATCCTTTCACCGCGGTGTCCGAAATCCTGAAAGGCTCGGGTTTGTAAACGCGCATGCACCTGGGCGACATCGAAATCCGATTCCTCGACGGTGGCGCCTTCGGCCTGGATGGCGGCGCGATGTTTGGCGTGGTGCCAAAAGTTCTGTGGGAGAAAAAATCTCCACCCGACGAACGGAATCGCATCCGCATGCGCGCGAATTCGCTGCTGGTGCGCGCGCACAACAAAACCATCCTGATCGAAACCGGCAATGGCACCAAGTGGGACGCCAAGCAACGCGCCATCTACAACGTGCAGGACGGCGACCCGCTGATCGACTCGCTGCACCGCGCCGGCGTAGAGCCGGACGACGTCGACATCGTCTTCAATACGCATTTGCACTTCGATCACGCCGGCGGCAACACGCGTATCGTCGCAGACCGCGCCGTGCCCACCTTCCGCAACGCGCGTTACGTGGTGCAGAAATCAGAACTGGAGCACGCCCTCGCTCCCACCGAACGCGACCGCGCCAGCTATCTCCCGGACAACTATCAACCCATCACCGACGCCGGCCAGTGGAATCTGGTGGATGGCGACGCGGAAATTGTTCCGGGCATCTCTGTTGCCCGCATTCCGGGCCATAATGCCAGCATCCAGGCCATCCTTTTAAATGGCGGCGGAAAGTCCCTCGCGTTTGTTGCGGATTTGCTGCCGACACGTCACCATATTCCGTTGCCCTGGATCATGGCTTACGACCTGTATCCGATGCAGACGCTGGAGACCAAGCGCAAGTGGCTTCCGCGATTTATCAACGAAGGCTGGATGGTAGTATTTGCGCACGACCCCGATATCGCCACGGCCACGCTCCACGACCGCGACGGCAAAATTGAAATTGCATCGGTGGACCTGAACCGCTAATTCCAGGAGAAATGTGAATGGCGAAAGCGAAGAAGTCGGCAGGGAAGAGTGCGCGGGCGAAAGAACCCGTCGCGGAAGTTGGCGTAATTGGCGGCAGCGGCCTTTATTCCATGAGCGGACTGAGCGACACGCGCGAGGTTCGCCTGAAAACGCCGTTTGGCGATCCGTCCGACGTCCTGATCGTTGGTACCTTGGAAGGGAAGTGCGTTGCGTTTCTGGCGCGCCACGGACGCGGCCATCGCTTCATGCCCAGCGAACTGAATTTCCGCGCCAACATTTACGCCATGAAGTTGCTCGGCGTGCAGCGCATCATTTCCGTCAGCGCGGTAGGTTCGCTGAAGGAAGATTTGCGTCCCGGGGAATTTCTGGTTGTCGATCAGTTTGTGGACCGCACCAAGGGCCGCCATTCCACGTTTTTTGGCAATGGCATCGTCGCGCACGTCACGTTTGACAAGCCTACCTGCCCTCAACTTTCCTCCACGCTGGCCGATGCCTGCGTGTCCGCCGGAGTCCCCGTGCATCGCAAAGGCACGTATGTCTGCATGGAGGGCCCGCAATTCTCCACCCTTGCCGAAGCGAATTTTCATCGCGCCAACAACTGGGATTTGATCGGCATGACCAATGTCACCGAGGCGAAACTGGCGCGGGAAGCCGAGATTTGTTATGCCACCATTGCCATGATTACCGACTACGATTGCTGGCATCCGCAGCATGACTCCGTTACGGTTGCGCAGATCATCGCCACGCTCACGCAGAATGCTACCAACGCCCAGAACGTGGTTCGCGAAGCGGTGAAAACGCTTTCGCCGAATCGCGCCTGCAAATGCGGCTCCGCACTGAAGCATGCCATCATCACCGATCCCAAAAGTGTGCCCACAAAAACAAAGAAGAATCTTAGCGCTATACTCGCCAAATATCTGGCCTAGGAGAAGATCGTGTCCTTACTCGTCGTTGGTTCCGTTGCATTCGATTGCCTGGAAAGCCCGTATGGTAAAGTGGAGCGCGCCGTCGGCGGCGCCGCCACGTATTTCGCGGTCGCGGCCAGTTTTTTCACGCCGGTCCATCTCGTCGCTGTCGTCGGTGATGATTTCAGTAAGGAAGATGCCGCGGTCTTCAATGGCCGGCCCATCGACATCGAAGGACTGGAGCGCGCCACTGGCAAAACGTTTTTCTGGTCCGGGCGCTACTCGCAAAATCTGAATGAACGTGTAACGCTTGCAACGGAATTGAACTGCTTCGCCGAATTCAAGCCACGACTGCCGGAAAAATATCGCAACGCGAAATACGTTTTTTTAGCCAACATTGCACCGGATCTGCAGCGCGACGTGCTGCACCAGGTAAAGGTCAAACCCAGGATCGCGGCCATGGACACCATGAACTACTGGATTGAGCGCACCAATGCCGAATTGCGCGAAACCTTGAAGCACGTGGACATCCTGATGATCAACGACACCGAGACCCGCGAACTTTCCAGCGAACACAACCTCTTGCTCGCCGCCAAGCACATCTTCAAGATGGGTCCATCAACCCTCGTGGTGAAGCGCGGCGAGTACGGCGCCATGTTGGTCGACAAGAACGGCATCTTCTGCGTGCCCGCATTTCCCTTGGAAGAGCCTCACGATCCCACTGGGGCAGGAGACTCGTTCGCCGGCGGCTTCATGGGCTACCTGGCCAGCGTGGGCAACAAGAGCGATGCCTTCCTGCGTCGCGCCATGGTGTATGGCTCCGTACTGGGCAGTTTTGCCGTGGAGCAGTTCGGCCTGGACCGCTTGCTGAGGCTGAAGAAAGCCGAGATACACGGCAGGGCACGCCACTTCGCAAAACTCACGCAATTCAAACTCTAAACCTCGTAAACTTTGCCTGTACGGCTTTGGTAATGGCCGATCTTTAGATCGGTTCTTTAGCCTTTGGAATCAGCGAATGCTCGTGAATGTCGTCAGGCCAAGGCTCAACAGCGTGCGGAAAAACTCTCGTTTCGTCATTCCGAACGGCGTCTGCGAAGTGAGGAATCTCTCTTTTCAGCAGTTGCAAATACCGCATCACAACAATCCGGCTTCAGCCGCGCTGTGGTTGCTTCAATGTCTTGCGGCACCTGTCCCAAATGACTGACTCCACACCAATCCCGCGCAAACCCAAGGCTCTAACCAAGGGCTCGAAGATTGCTGTCTTCGCCCCGGCCTCTCCTGCGGACCACCAGGAGATTCTGACTGGCATTGCCGAACTTCGCCGCCTGGGCTTTGAGTTTTCTCCCGCTCCCATGTCCACGCCCGAAGGTTACTTTGCGGGCTCCTTGCAAACGCGGCTGGAAGGATTTCTTAGCGCGCTGAAGGACGGTGGAATTCGCGGTCTGGTGGCCACGCGCGGCGGTTACGGCGCAAGCTACCTTCTCGGCTCCGACTTTTCCGCCGAACTCAGGGAGCCGAAATGCATCATCGGCTTCAGCGATCTCACTTCTCTGCAGATTTATCTTTGGCAAAAGGCCGCCTGGGTTACGTTCCACGGCCCCATGGCTGCCGCGGGTTTCAATCACGGAGCCGACGACGCGCACGGTTATGACGAACACTCTTTCCTTCAGGCTGTCTCGAATACCGCCACGGGTTGGAGCGTTCCGCTGCGCGCGCAGTCGCTTGTCTCCGGCGAAGCCGAAGGACGTCTCCTCGGCGGCTGCTTGACCATTCTGCAAACCTCTCTGGGCACGCCTTGGGAGTTGGACACCACCGGCGCGATCCTGGTCCTCGAAGATCGCGGCATGAAACCCTATCAGGTGGACCGCGCCTTGCTTCACTTGATGCAGGCCGGCAAATTCAGCGGCGTCAAAGCCATCGTCCTCGGCGAATTTCCCGATGGCGACGCCTCTGCGCCGGGCAGTCCCACGACTCGCGACGTCTGCGCGCGCATACTTTCGCCATTGGGGTTACCGGTGATCTACGGCGCTCCGGTGGGCCACAGCAAACGGCCCATGTTGACGCTGCCGCTCGGCATTCGCGCTCGGCTCCGCGCGCAGGGCGAAGGCACACTGGAATTTCTCGAACCGGCGGTTGTCCCTTAAACTAGAAGAGGCTCAGGGCATGATGAAGCACATCCACATGATTGGCATTGGCGGCTCGGCCATGTCGCCGCTCGCCGGAATGCTGCGCGAACGCGGCTTTCGCGTGACCGGTTCCGACGCCGGCGTATATCCTCCCGCCTCCATTCTTCTCGAATCGCTCGGCATTCCGTACGACTCCAAGTTCGACGCCGCGCATCTCACGCCGGCCCCCGACCTGATCGTGGTTGGCAACGCCATCTCCCGCGGCAATGTCGAAGTAGAGGAAATGCTCGACCGCAAGCTGGTTCACAAATCGCTGCCGGAAATCCTCGAAGAAGAATTTCTTCCCGGCAAACACTCCATCGTGGTGAGTGGCACGCACGGAAAGACGACCACGACAGCGATGCTCGCGTGGATTTTCCAGGTCGCGAAAAAACGCCCGAATTTTCTGGTTGGTGGCGTTGCCGAGAACTTTGGCAAGAGTTATGGCCTCGGCGGTGGCGAGGATTTCATCCTGGAGGGCGACGAATATGATTCCGCGTATTGGGACAAAGCCGCAAAGTTCTTTCATTACCAGCCCGACGACCTGATCATCACCTCAATGGAATTCGATCACGCCGACATCTACACGGATTTTGAAGCCTATCAACTCGCGTTTCGGCGGCTGGTGAATCTGGTTCCTCGTCGCGGACGCGTGGTTGTCTGGGGCGACGCCGGCGCCGGCGAAGCGCTGCACAACGCGACAGAAAAAGCCTTCTGCCCGGTGATTCGCTACGGCTTCGACGCCACGAACGACTGGTTTGCAACCTACGTGCTCCCCGATGGCGACGGTATGAAGTTTCTGTTGAACTATAAAGGCGAGGAGTTCGCGGAATTTCGTCTCGCTGCCACCGGTCACCACAACGTTCTGAACGCCATCGCCGCGATCATCGTGGCGCAAGGCCGCGGCATCGCCTTCCCCGCGATTCAGGAAGCCCTGACGACGTTCCGCAGCGTCAAGCGTCGAATGGATGTGAAGGGGGAAGTCGACGGCATGCTCGTGGTCGACGATTTTGCCCACCATCCCACCGCGATTCGCGCCACCATTCAGGCTGCTCGCCTCCGCTGGCCCGGCCGCCGTCTGTGGGCCGTCCTCGAGCCTCGTTCCAATTCCATGCGCCGCAAAGTGTTCCAGGACGCGCTGCCGGAAGCTCTCGCGCTTGCGGATCGCGTAGTCCTCGATGCGGTCCATCGCGCCGCGCTGCTCGATGATGCTCATCGCCTCGACCCGGAAGCCGTCGCCGCCGCCGTGCGCTCTCACGGCAAGGATGCCCGTGTTTTGCCCAGCGCCGATTCCATCGCCGATCTTCTTGCTAGCGAAGCCAAGCCGGGCGACATTTTCCTGATCATGTCTAACGGCAGTTTCGACGGTTTGTGCGAGAAGTTGTTGACCAAGCTTTCACCGAAACAAATTCCATCCGAGGCCAATGCGCGTTGATTAAGGTATCGCGAAGCTCGCCCACAGTCTTGACCGCCACAATTCTGTGCCTGCTCTTCCTAGCGGCTGCACCCGCCAAAGCAGACATTCATTACACGGTCTCTCTCGATCATCCCGAGCAGCATCTTTTCCACGTCACCGTGGAAGTCCCTGATGTGAAGGAACAACTCATTCTGCAGATGGCAGCCTGGAACGCGTTATATGAAATCCGCGATTTCAGCAGCCACGTTCAGGAAGTCGTCGCTTTCGCCAATGGCCAGCCACTTGAAATCAAGAAGGTGGATAAGCTCACCTGGCAGGTGAAAGGTTCGGGCACCATCACCGTGCGTTACACCACGTTTTGGGATGATGTCGGCCCCTTCAGCACGCAACTCAATTCAGAGCACGCGTTCGTCAATCCCGCCATGATTCTCCTGTACGTCCCTGAGCGCAGAGCGGAAAAAACCACCCTCGCACTTCGCGATGTACCCGCCGGATGGAACGTCGCCGCCGCTGATGTCGTCTTGCAGGAATCAGTGAGCCGCGCCGCCCAATTTACACTGCAAGCGCCAAGCTACGACGCGCTCGCCGACGCTCCGATCGAAGCTTCGCACTTCGAGGAGTTCACCATCCACGATATGACTCCTCCTATCCACGTCGTCATCCACGGCGATAACTGGCACAAGCGCGAGGTCGAAAACGCTCTCCGCAAAATTTGCAGCTACGAACTGAAACTGATGGACGGCGCCCCGTACAACAACTACACGTTCATCTATCACGTTGGCAACGCCTCCGCCGGAGGTGGCGGCGGCATGGAACACGCCAACTCCACGGCCATCTTCGCGCCTTCCGATGCGTTTCTGAACAACGTGTCGGCACACGAATTCTTTCATCTCTGGAACGTCAAACGCATTCGTCCGGCCTCTCTCGAGCCTGTCGACTACACCAAGGAGATGTACACCCGCGCGTTGTGGTTCGCAGAAGGTGTCACCAACACTTACGGTTCTTACGCGTTGGTCCGTACGGGCCTGTGGAATCGCCAGGAATTCTATATGGATCTAAGCCACCAGATCAGCGATCTGGAAGTGCGGCCCGCCGAGCAATGGCAAAGCGCCGAGCAATCCAGCCTCGACGCCTGGCTCGAAAAATACGCTCTCTACAACCAGCCTGTGCGCAGCGTCTCTTACTATCAGAAGGGCCAGGTCCTTGGCGTGCTCCTCGATATCCTTATCCGCGAGCGCACCGACAACCAGAAAAGTCTCGACGACGTGATGCGCGCCATGAACGCGGACTTTGCCAGGGAAGGGAAGTTCTACCGTGATTCGTTGGACGTTCGGCTTACCGCGGAAAAAGTGACTGGCGGTTCCCTGGAAGAATTCTTCAGCAAATATATTGGCGGAGCCGAGCCTTTGCCCTATGCCACCGTCCTTTCTCTTAGCGGTCTCGAACTTCACAGCTATGAGAGCGCGCGTCCGGTTCTCGGCTTTTTCGTGGAGCGCGAGGCCACCGGGCCGGTGATTGTTCGCGGCGTGGATGCGGACAGCGATGCGGCCAAAGCCGGTCTGCGCGTCGGCGACGAAATCCTTCGCTGGAACAATGCGGAAGCGCCGCGGCGTCCGGAACGCTGGTTAACTTCGCAGAAACCTGGCGACCAGTTGCGCCTGCGCGTCAAGCGCGACGATAAGGAAATGGATATGGCTCTGCGCATCGGAGAAGTTCGCGAAAAGGTTTATCAAGTGGCCGAATCATCGCACGCCAGCGAGCGGGCCAAGCGCATTCGCGAAGGTATCCTTCGTGGAACCACCGAGCCCGTTACTGCCAAGGTTCATTGAAATTCCGCGTATCATTGCTGCCAGTGACTGGAGCGTTCGTGAATCTCTTTTCGCTTTGGCGCATTCTAATTTGGGGCTGGCTGGCGTCCGAAATCGTGATTGGCGTCGCCACGCGAACCAAGCGAAGCAGCGGCGCGGTGCGCGACCGCGGCACGCTGGTGCTCCAGTGGATTGTAAACGTTGCGTCGGTTACAGCCTGTGAATGGATTGCCGACCGCTTAATACCCAACATGTTCGGTGGCGCCCACGGGCTGAAACCGCTGAGCGATAGCCTGATGATCGTTGGACTGGCCGTCCGTTGGACCGCGATCCTGACGCTAGGCAAAGCGTTCAGTTCCAACGTAGCCATCCGGGAATCCCAGACCATTCAACGTTCCGGGTTGTACAGGATTGTTCGGCACCCTTCCTATTTGGGCTTGCTCATCATCTTTTTCGCCATCGGCGTGCATTCGCGCAACTGGTTTGCCTTCGCCGTGGTGATGCTGCCCACCACAGTCGCTTTGCTATATCGCATTCACGTCGAAGAAATTGCGTTGCGCGAGGCCTTCGGTTCGGAATACGCCGATTACAGCAAGTCCACCAAGCGCCTGATCCCTGGCATCTATTGAGCGGTGCGCATCAGTTCACCGCGCAACACCGATCCGCAAAACCGCCCTTGACCATCCGTCCCGGATTCGAGAGAGTTTCCTTGCCCATGCTTCGTGCCGCCTTCATCTGTGTTTTTCTGAGCCTGTACATCCTGATCCTGGGTCCGCCCCTGCTCATCTATACCCTCATCACCCGGCACGTTGACCCGCTTTACTGGGCTGGAGTCAAAGGGGTCATGTTTTTCGTGCGATGCGTGGGCGTGCGCGTCCGCGTCAAAGGCACCGAACGCATCCCCAAAGGCACAGTCATCTTCGCCGCCAACCATACTAGCTCGGCGGACGCTCCCGCGGTGGTGTGGGCTATTCCCAGGCGCATCGCGATTCTCTTGAAACGCTCGCTTTTTGAATGGCCGATCGTCGGGCAAGCTTTCCATCTCGCCCATTTCATTCCCGTCGATCGCCACGATCGCGATTCCGCGATCATCAGCCTGGAAAAAGCCACTCAAGCTCTGCGCGATGGCCAATCCTTCTTGATCTATCCGGAGGGGACGCGCAGCCCCGACGGCCGTCTGCAAGAGTTGAAGAAGGGAACCGCGGTGATGGCGATCAAGGCGGGCGTGCCCATCGTGCCGGTCGCGTGCTCGAACGCTCATCGCATCATGGAGAAACGCAAACTAAGAATCACTCCTGGCGACATCCTCGTGGAATTTCTCGATCCTATCGATGCCACGCAATACACATTCGAGCAGCGTGAAGAGCTCAACCAGCGCCTCCACGACGAACTTGCCGCCGGCCTCCCGCCTGATCAGCGCCCTCCAGGTTTTCCCGGCGCCGCCTGAGTCCGTCCCTTCGACCCACAAATTGCTATTTTTCTGTCGCTGGTTCGGCCAGCTATTGTTGTCATCCCGAGCGCAGCGAGGGATCTGCTGTTCGCGCAATGGCAAGGAAATACAAATCGGGCGGCCGGAAGAAAGCCTCTGATATTCAGGACCGTTTCTTCTCCGCGAATTCCGCCTCCAGTTGCGCCACTCTCTTGTGCAACTCCGGCAAACGGTTCAGCGCCGCCATCATCTTCAGCCAATCGCGGTTCGGCACGGCGGGGTATCCCGAGTACAGCGCCTTCGTCGGCACATCATTGGGCACGCCACTCTGTGCGGTGATCACAGTGCCATCGCCAATCGTCAAATGTCCCGCGGTGCCAACTTGTCCCGCCAAAATGCAGTTATTCCCGACGTGTGTTGATCCTGCCAGTCCAACTTGCCCGCACAACATCGCGTTCGAGCCAACTTGCGAAGCGTGGCCGATCAGCACCAAGTCGTCGATCTTCGTCCCGCGGCCGATGCGTGTCTCTCCCACTGTCGCGCGGTCGATGCATGCGTTTGCTTGTACCTCCACGTCATCTTCCAAAACCGTCGGCCCAGACTGCGCCATTTTGTGCCACGTGCCGTCGTTGCGCTTGGCAAATCCCAGCCCATCGCCGCCAATCACCACGCCATTTTGCAAAATCACGCGGTCGCCAATCTGGCAATACTCGCGCACCACCGCGTGTGCATGCGCAAAAAACTGCGCGCCAATTTTCGCGCCGCGATAAATGGTCACGAAGCTGTGCAGCACCGCCTGTTCGCCGATCTCCACATCCTCGTCCACGAAGCAGTACGGCCCAATATGCGCTCCCTTGCCAATCTTCGCCGTCCTCGCAATTACCGCTGTGCCATGAATCCCCGGCGCGTAGCTCGGCGCCTGGTAGAACAACTCAATCGCCAGCGCAAACGCCAGGTAAGGATTTGCCGTTCGCAGCGCCGCCAACGGTTTGCCCGGCGTCTCGCGCTCCACCGTCACGCCATCTTCCAGCAGCACCGCGCTCGCACACGTGCTCTTCAGCATCGGCGAGTACCGGCGGTTGGCCAAAAATGTTAACTGCCCCGTCGTGGCGTGATCGATGCCAGCCACGCCCGTAATTTCCACGCTGCCATCGCCTTCCAGCCGGCATCCCAGTTTTTGCGCCACTTCCTGCAGCTTCATGGACTCACTCCCTCTAGCAAACAGTGCCTGACCTGAGAGTCTCGCACACCGCAATCCGTGAAGTACAGAACCGCCAGTCAACCACATTTTCAATTTGTTAGATTGCAACGTGGAATCGCGGCGGATACTGCTATTCGTTGAACAAACGTGGCTGAACTGCGGCCGCAGCGGCGGCAGGTTTGCGCCGCGCGATTCCCACCACGCCCATGACCGTCAATTCGGTCAGCGCGCTTCGCGGCACATAAATCCGATCCGTGTTCGAATTGAAGTCGGGCGGAGTCAGCTGTAATCCATTTTCCATCAGTGCCAGCAGATCGTTCGCCACGACCCCTTCGAGTGTTTCACCGTCGCGGAAGCGCAGCTTCACCCACAAACCGTCCAGCTTCGGCCGGCTCAGAAACGCGGTTCTCTCAGGCTCGAACTCCACCGCCAAATCCCGCACAAAGTAGATCGCGCGCACCTTTTCGTAGGGAATTTCCTCGTGCTCGCCTTCGGGCGTCAGCACGTCCACGGCAGGGGATTGCCCAATTCTCGAGGGATTCATGAACCCGCGCAGAGACTTGCGGTCGAGGAATTCCACCACGACCTTTTTGTGTGTCGAGGCTGGCGGCCGGGATTTCAAATGGAATCCATCCGTTTTTTTTGATCTACCCTAAGCAAAGGATTTACAGTGGTGTCAGGATATGTTATGTTAATCAAGTTTTGCCTGTCAACTCATTGTTATTGCTGGGGTTAGGTCCCAGAGAGCCTTTCCTTTGACAGAAAAGAAGGAAATACTTAAATCCGCATCGATCATCTCCTTGGTCACCATCGTCAGCCGTGTCCTCGGCTACGTTCGAGACCAACGCATTACCTTGCTTTTAGGCACCACCCTCTCCGCCGACTCCTTCGTCCTTGCATACCGTATCCCCAACCTTTTCAGGCGCTTAGTGGGTGAAGGCACGGTCGCTGCCTCCTTCATCCCGGTGTTCACCACCTACATGCGCGACCGCTCTTCCGAAGAACTCTGGGCCTTTGCCAATCGCCTCTTTTGGACGGTCGCCCTGGTGCTCGCTGTCGTCATCGTACTGGGTATGATCTTCTCCCCGGCCGTCATTCAGACCTTCACCTTCACCGGGGATAACGCCACCAGTTGGGACGAAGCCATCACCTTGAACCGCATCATCTTCCCCTATCTCTTCTTCCTCGGCCTCACCGCCCTCGGCATGGGTATTCTGAACAGTTTTCACCACTTCGCCATCCCCGCTTCCACCACCGTGGTGCTGAATTTCACCATCATCCTTTTCTCCACGGCCTTCGTTTGGCACTATTTCAAACGCCCCGCGGTCTCGCTCGCTGTGGGCGTGCTCGTCGGAGGAGCGCTGCAGTTCCTGGTGCTGGTCCCGCAACTCGTCAAACGCGGCATGCGTTTCGACTTCGGCATTTCCTTCGCGCACTCCGGCATTCGCAGCGTGGCACGGCTGATGTTTCCGCGCTTCTTCGGCTTGGGCATTGCGCAAATCAATTTCTTTGTCGACACGTTTTTCGTGAACGCACCGCGAATGCCGCGCGGCAGCCTTACGGCTTTGTACGTCGCAGACCGCGTGATGGAATTGGTTCTCGGCGGCTATGCAATTGCCGTGGCCACGGCAATTTTGCCGATGATGGCGCACCAGGCAGCAGCCAATGATTACGAGGGCCTGAAGCGCACCTTCACGTTCGCGCTTCGCATTGTCGCCTACATCACCATTCCGGCGGCTGTCGGCCTGATGATTCTCCGCGAACCCATCATCCGCATGTTGTTCCAACACGGCCAATTCGTCGCCGAATCCACTCGCCTGACTGCTCGCCCGCTGCTCTACTACGCCATCGGGCTTCCAGCGCTTGCTTGCGTAAAGCTAATCGTCCCGGCATTCTATTCCGCGCGCGACACCAAAACGCCGGTCATCGTTGCCTGCATTTCCTTTGTGCTGAACATCGTCCTGAACATCGTCTTCCTGGAATTCTTTTTCAAGCGCTTCCAGAATGGCGGCCCCGCTCTTGCCACCGTCCTTGCCACGCTCTTCGATTTCTTTACCCTGTTCCTGATTTTCCGTCTGCGCTACGGCGCCCTCGGCTCCGCTGAAATCTTTCGCTCCATCTGGAAGATTACCGTTTGTTCCGGCATCATGGGCGCGGCGTGTATGGTGGCCAATCATTACGCCAACAACACCATTCATTCCGCCTTTTTCACCCAACTGGTGGTTTTCATTGCCTTGATCCTCGGCGCAACCCTGCTGTACATCGGCCTCACCTGGATCTTCCGTTGCCCAGAAATCGAGGAAGTTTACGGCATTGCCATGCGGCGCGAGCCTGCGGAAGGATTCCCGGCACCCTGATGGATATCTCTTCCACCATCGCCGCCTTTCTCACCCACGTTCGAGTGGAGCGCGGCCTGTCTGCCAACACTGTCACGGCCTACCGCCGCGACCTGATGAAGTTCGACGACTTTGCCAAGAAACGCAAACTCACGCTGGAATCCGTTTCGCGCGACAATCTGGTGGAATTTCTCGCGAGCCTTTACCGTCAAAAGCTCGAAAGCCGCACCGTGGCGCGTCACCTTGTAACGCTGCGCAATTTCTTTCGTTTCGCTCAGCTTCAGGAACTGATCACTACCGATCCTTCCATCAACCTAGAGTCGCCAAAGATTCGCCGCTCCCTCCCCGGGTATCTCCGCCTGGAGGAAATCGAGCGCCTGCTGGCACAGCCCGACGACAAGACGCCGCTGGGCTTGCGCGACCACGCCATGCTCGACGTCCTTTATTCCACCGGCCTGCGCGTCTCCGAACTGATCTCCCTCCGCGTCATGGATCTCGATACCGCGGTTGGCTGCGTGCGCTGCATCGGCAAAGGCGACAAGGAACGCATCGTCCCCATTGGCAAAAAGGCCCTTGCGCTGGTCGAGCGCTATCTCCGCGACGCCCGCCCCAAGTTGATTGGCAAGGGCCGGCAAGCTCTGGCCACTACGCTGTTCATCAATCGCCGCGGCGCTCCGCTCAGCCGCGTTGGCGTCTGGAAGATTCTTTCTGCCTATGGACGCAAAGCAGGCCTGCGCTCTTCTCTTACGCCGCACATGTTGCGGCACAGTTTTGCCACTCATCTGCTGGAACGCGGCGCCGACTTGCGCTCCGTCCAACTGATGCTGGGACATTCCGATATTTCCACGACGCAAATCTATACCCACGTCGTGGAGGAGCGGTTGAAACAGATTTACAAGGCCCATCACCCGCGCGCTTAGCGTGCGGGCAGTTTGGTATCGCGGGTGCCGCGTCCCAAGGGACGACACCCTGAATCGGAAGGAGTGCAATGCCCGATTATATTTTCTTACTCGAGAGCAGGCTCACCCCTGAACAACGCGCGGCCATGCTGCGCGTTCAGGAACTCGCCGCGGCCATGGGCTTCAACGTCTATCTCACCGGAGGCACGGTCCGCGATCTCATCACTGGCGCCACGCTGCGCGATCTGGACTTCACAGTCGAAGGTAATCCCTCCAAGATGACGCGCGAACTGGAAAAAGGCGGCGCCAAAGTCCTCATCGAGGACGAAAAGCATCGCCACGTCGAGTTGCTGTTCGCCGGCGATTGCGAAGGCAGCCTTTCCGCGGCGCGTGATGACCACTACGTCCGCCCGGGCACTCGCCCGGAAATTCGCTGGTCCTCCATCATGGAAGATTTGCGCCGTCGCGACTTTTCTCTCAACGCGATTGCCATCTCTCTCAATCCAGCGTCGCGCGGTTTGCTGCTCGATCCCACCAACGGCTTGTCGGATATCGAGCACGGAGAAGTTCGCGCGCTTATCATTCATGCCTTCACGAATCAGCCCGTCCGTCTGTTGCGCGCTCTGCGCTTCGCCGCTCGTATGGGCTACCAGCTCGAATCTCGTACCCAGGAATGGTTCAATCTGGCCATCGAAAGGGAATTGCAGACCACTATCCCGCCGGAAGATGCTGGAGAGGAATTGCGCGCCCTCGCCAAGGAAGAACGTCCTCACCTGATTCTCAAGGAGTGGGAACAGCACCATCTCCTCGAACGAGTGCACCCGCTACTGGCCAAGAAACATCCCGATTATGAAGCCATTTCGCGGCTCATCAAGGTTCGCGACGATCTATTCATGGCGGGATTCCGGCCGCGCCTCGCCAGCCCCATGATGCTCGCAATTCTTGGCCGCATGAAAGACCGCGAGATGGGTAGCGTGCTCTCCAAGCTGGGTTTCCGCGCCGCGGAAATTGAAACGTTGGAAAGCTTCCCGGAAAAAGTGGCCGCCGCGGAGAAGGAACTCACTGGCAAGAAAACCAACAGTCCAATCGACGCATACCACTTCATCGAGAAACTGCCGATGGAGTACATGGCGTACATCCTGGCGGAATCCAATAAGTCCGCTGCCGTCTCCAAGCTGAAAGCGTATCTGCACAAGTGGCGCCCCATCCGCATCGCACTTCCTGCGGTCACCAACGAACTGGAAGCGCTGGGCATGCCGCGCGGTGCCAAATTTGATCAGGTTCTTGAAGACGTTTTCGCCGCTCAGCTAAACGGCCGAGGGAAAACTCCCGAAGAACGCGAAAAAATATTGCGCAAGCTTTCCGGCATCAAGGAACCTCCCAAGAAAAAGGAAAAAGAGAAGAAGCCGGCCAAGCCTGCGGAGAAACCCGCCGCGCCGCCAGCTCCGCCCTCCAAGCAGGCCGCCGCCAGTGCCAAGCGTGCCGCCAAAGAAAAGTTCCAGGCTGGCATGAAAGCCGCCGCCGCAAAGAAGAAAGCGAAGAAGTAACCGACATCGCTGTCACGATGCTGCGCAACCGTGCGATGGTCGCTTGTGACCGCTCTACCTGTCGCAACCTTCGCGAACGACGTGCGAGTCGCGTTCTTGCGGAGTCGAATTCCTCATCGCCTCAACATGCGCGTGTCATCCTGAGCACGGTTTTTGCGCGAAGGATCGTAACGTCAATTTATCTCCGGCCTTCTTGCTCCGCGCGGTCGCCAAAGTTATCCACAATCCCCGTATTCCGGTTCGCATTTCTGCCTCCGCAGATTTACAATTAAATTCCATGGGCCAGCCGCAGTTTGTTCACTTGCATGTCCACACGGACTTCAGCCTTCTCGATGGTGCCTGCGAAACCAGCGAGTTGCTCGATGAAGCTTCGCGCCAGAAGATGCCGGCAGTGGCCATCACCGACCACGGCAACCTCTTCGCTGCCGCCAATTTCTTTTATGAAGCCAGCAAGCGCGATGTAAAGCCCATCATCGGCTGCGAAGTGTATGTCGCTAAGGGCAGCCGCCATGACCGCGGCGAAAAATCCGCTCCGGTGCGGACGCTTCCTAATGGCGATCAAGGCGAAGTCGAGCCCGGCGCGCGTGGCAGCAACCATCTGGTCCTGCTTTGCGAAAATCTCGAAGGCTATCACAACCTTATCAAGCTGGTGTCGGCTGGTTTCCTCGAAGGCTTCTACTACAAGCCACGCATCGATTACGACCTCCTCGCAAAACACAACAAGGGATTAATCGCTCTGTCCGCGTGCCTCCGCGGGCCGGTCACCGAATCCGTTGTCGAAGAGAAATTTGACCAGGCTCGCGAAAACGCCTACCGCCTCCGCGATGTTTTTGGAAAAGGGAATTTCTTTCTGGAAGTTCAGGACCAGGGCCTCGAAATCGAAAAGGGCGTCAACCGCGACCTCGTGCGCCTGTCCAAGGAAACTGGCATTCCTCTGATTGCCACCAACGATTGCCACTATCTCCATCACGACGACGCTCACGCCCAGGAAGTCTTGCTGTGTATCCAGACCGGCAAGACCATGAGCGATACCCATCGCATGAAGTTTGCCACCGACCAGTTTTACTTCAAGAGCGCGGTGGAGATGGCCAAGGTATTTGGTGAACTGCCCGACGCCTTGAGTCGCACCGTGGATGTGGCTGCTCGCTGTAACGTGAAGATCGATCGTATTCCCAACGCCCTGCCGGAATTCAAAGTTCCCGAAGGCCACACGCCGGGCAGTTATTTCGAGCAGGTTGCCCGCGCGGGCTTCGCGCAACGCGTTCCGTATCTTGAAAAGCTAGCGAAACAAGGCGCGCTGCGCCATCCGCTCTCGGAATACGAAACTCGTCTCTCTTTCGAAATCGAAATGATCAAGAAGATGCACTACGAGGGCTACTTCCTGATCGTTTGGGATTTCATCCATTACGCCCGCGCCCAGGAAGTTCCCGTCGGCCCGGGTCGCGGTTCCGCCGCCGGCAGTTTGGTCAGCTACGCGCTCCGCATCACCGACGTGGATCCTCTTCAATACAATCTGCTCTTCGAACGCTTTCTGAATCCCGAGCGCGTTTCCATGCCCGACATCGATATCGACTTCTGTATGCGTCGCCGCGGCGAGCTGATCGAGTACGTCACGCACAAATATGGACGCGAAAACGTTTCGCAGATCATCACCTTCGGCACCATGGCCGCGAAAGCCGCGGTGAAAGACGTTGGCCGCGCCATGGATATTCCCTACGGGGAAGTGGACCGCCTTGCGAAGCTTATTCCCACCACGCTCGGCATCGAACTCAAGGACGCTCTGCAAGAGTCGCCGCAGCTCAAAGCCGCCATCGATGCCGACGACAAATTCAAGGACCTGATGAAGGTGGCCATGCGGCTGGAAGGCCTTTCCCGCCACGCTTCCACGCATGCTGCCGGCGTGGTCATCTCTCCGCAGCCACTCACCGAACTCGTTCCCGTTTACAAAACCAACCGCGACGAAATCACCACGCAATACGACATGACCGCACTGGAGCGCATCGGTCTGCTCAAAATGGATTTCCTCGGTCTTACCACCCTCACCGTTCTCTTCGACACCGTGAAAATGATCGAGAAAAACCGCGGCGTCAAAATCGATATCGACAATCTCCTGCTCGACGACGAAGCCACTTACAAACTCTTTTCTCGCGGCGATACCACCGCCATCTTCCAGTTTGAATCCCACGGCATGCGCGACATCCTTCGCCGCTACCATCCCACCCGCATCGAAGATCTCACCGCACTCAACGCCCTCTATCGCCCCGGACCCATTCAGGGTGGCATGATCGACGACTTCATCAATCGCAAACACGGCAAAACGAAAGTCGCCTACGAACTTCCGCAACTCAAAGACATCCTGGAAGAAACTTACGGCGTGATCCTTTATCAGGAACAGGTGATGCAAATCGCCAACTGCCTGGCCAGCTTCTCGCTCGGGGAAGCCGACATTCTCCGCCGCGCCATGGGCAAAAAGAAAAAGGAAGAAATGGCTGCGCAGCGCGCCAAATTCCTGGCTGGCTGTGCCAAAAACAAAATCCCCGAAAAGAAAGCCGAGCGCATCTTCGACCTGATGGAAGAATTCGCCGGCTACGGCTTCAATAAATCGCACTCTTGCGCCTACGCTTTGCTGGCCTATCAGACCGCTTACCTGAAAACGCACTATCCGGTGGAATTTATGGCCGCGTTGCTCACTTCGGAAACCGGCAACACCGAAAAGGCCGTCAAGTACATCAATGAAGCGCGTGGTATGGCCATCTCCATCCTTCCTCCTGACGTCAACGAAAGCGATCTGTACTTCACGCCCGTCGGCGATGCCATCCGGTTCGGTTTGGCTGCCATTAAGAATGTCGGCGAGAACACCGCCAAGGCCATCCGCGAATCGCGACTGAGCGCCGGCGAATTTAAGTCTCTCTACGATTTTTGTGAACGCATCGAGACTCGTTTCCTCAACAAGCGCGTCTTCGAAAGCCTCATCAAGTCCGGCGCCGTCGATTCGCTCGGCGGTCGCGAACAAATGCTTGCCTCGGTGGACGACGCAATTAACGCCTTGCAGCGCGCCGCTCGCTCGAAGGAGTCTGGCCAGCACGGCCTGTTCTTCGGTGGCGGCAGTTCCGAGCCTAAGGTGCACTTCGAGTTGCGCGATGCTCCTTCCTGGAGCGAAGAAGAACGCCTGGCCAGCGAATATGCCATGCTCGGCTTTTACGTCTCTGGCCATCCGCTAGAAAAGTATGGCTCGCTACTGAAAGAGATGAATGTCCTTTCACTGGAGCAGGTAGAAGGGCAGCGCAATGGCAAAGAACTGATGGTCGCGGGCCTGATCGTAGGCACACGGCCGATGCGTTCGCGCAAGGGTGCCCGTTGGGCCATCTTCACACTGCAGGATATGACCGGCGTGCAGGAACTCCTCACATTCCCCGAGAGTTTCGCGCGCCTGGAGAATGTTTTGAAGCCCGGCATGCCCCTGCTTCTGAAAGTAAAGGTGCAAATCGAAGAAGCCGGCACGCGCCTCTCGCTTCAGGAAGCTCGTCGTCTTCAGGACTGGACGCAACGTGGGGCAGCGGCATCCGAATTCCGGGTTCGCCTGGACTTGCGGACGCTCAGCGAAAACGCCATGGAGCGGCTGGAAGCGCTCTTCGCCAAAGCACCCGGCCCCAGTGTTGTCATCTTTGAACTGCGCTCGCCCGACGGCACCGTGGCCATGCTACAGTCTCAGCAACGGGTTCGTGTTCAGCCCGAGCTTGTCGAGGCCGTGCGCCAGATTTGCGGCCAACAGGCCATCCAGATGGTGGCGTAATGTGTGCTGCTAGAGAAAAAAAAGCCGCAACCGCGGTCGAGCGACAGAAGGAAATCGACCGCCTGGAGAAGGACGTCGAGGAATTGCGCCGGCTCGCCAGCACCGACGGTGGCGAAGCGGAGCTGGAACGACTGAAGTTGCAGGTGGTGGAACTTCGCCGCGAATTTTACGCGCACATGGGCCCGTGGCAGCGCGCCCAGATTGCTCGGCATCCGCAGCGGCCTTATACGATGGACTGGATTAATCTGCTCATCACCGACTTCGTCGAGCTTCACGGCGATCGCGGCTATGGCGACGACAAAGCCCTCATCGCCGGCATGGGCAAGTTTCGCGGGCGTCCCGTTGCCATCATCGGCCACCAGAAGGGCCGCGACACCAAGCAACGCGTCATCCGCAATTTCGGACAGCCCAAGCCCGAGGGCTATCGCAAAGCTCTGCGCATCATGAAGCTTGCGGCGAAATACAATCGGCCCGTGCTGACGTTTATCGATACCCCCGGTGCATACCCTGGCATCGACGCCGAAGAGCGCGGCCAAGGGGAAGCCATCGCACGCAACTTGCTGGAAATGGCGCGCCTTCCGGTCCCCATCATCGTTACCGTCACGGGAGAAGGCGGTTCCGGCGGTGCGCTGGCCATCGCCATCGGCGACCGCGTCAATATCCTCGAGAACGGCTTCTACTCGGTGATTTCTCCCGAGGGCTGCGCCTCCATCATCTGGCGCGACTCCACCAAGGCGGAAACCGCCGCCATCGCGATGAAGATCATGGCCAACGACCTCAAAGAGCTCGGCATCATTGATGAGATTATTCCGGAGCCCGACGGCGGCGCGCACGCCGACCACGAGGGCGCGGCCAAGCTCTTCGGCGAAGTCCTCGAGCGCCAGCTCCTGGCCCTCACCAATCAGCCCGCAAAAGAGCTCGTCGATTCCCGCTACCAGAAGTTCCGCCATATGTGCCAGTATTTTGACATCCTTAAATAGCTGGTCCTGGGCCTCCCCCGTAGCACATTCGCAACGCTCCGTTCATCCAATCATTGTTCCTGTTCGCTGCTCGACCTACTCTGAATAAGCACCAGCCGCCCAAAGGACAGGCCACACCATGTCGGAACCGTTCCGTCCGTACGAAAAGCTCGTGGATATCACCATTCTCGGCAAGAAATTCCAGGTGCCAGAGCGCAACTCCTTGCTGCGGTGCTTCCAGTTCATCAGCCCGGAAACCATCCCATACGGCCGTTTCTGCTGGAATCAGGATTGCCAGTATTGCCGCGTCACCTGCCAGCTTCCCGACGACGACGAGCCCCGCGAAATGCTCTCATGTAAGTTCATCGTCATGCCCGGCATGGAAGTCACGGAAATGAGCCAGGAGCTGAAGTGGTGCCTGCGCTCCAAACTGGCTGCCCACGCTACCGCCTCCAAATAAATTTGGCTTTCGGCGCAACTTTCTTCTAACGCCAGGGCTTAAGCCGCCCGCCCGGCGGTTGCGCCCTCAAGTTCTTTTCTCCGTTCCTCCTCTTGCCGCGCCGCCGCCTGGCTTAACTTGTTTAATTGACAACTCTTACATCTGTCCTGCCCCTGTCCACCCCCTGTACCTCGACCGATTTGCCTCCCACGCCGTTCTGCTCTACGATTTCCCTATAGCATGAGCACCACCTCCTTTTTGCCTTGCGACGGCTGCGGTCAGCCAGCCTCTCCGGATCACTTTGCTCGCCGCCTTCAACGTCTGGAATGGTCCACCCGCTATCGCCCGGTTCACATCCAAACCTTGCTCCTCAGCGCCTTTCCCTCCGCCTCAGACTCCTCCTTCCTCTACTCCGAGGCTGTTCCACCGGATGGTGAAGCCGCTCAACTGCTCGACGCCCTTCAGATCCCTTGGAAAGGGAAGCCTCCAGCCAGTTTTTTGGGTCAATTCCAGAAGCGTGGCCTGTTCTTGATGCATTTGCTGGAATGTCCTCTGGAACAGGCCGGTCTTACAGCTGAGGCTCTTCAGCGCCGCCTGGACGAGCACCTCCCGCTGGCTGCGGCAAGGATCCGCCGCTCGATGAAGCCTAAGCGCGTGGTGCTGATCTCGACGGAATTGCAGGCCGTAGCAGGGAAGTTGACCGAATCGGCCTTGGGTTGTCCGGTGCTGCTGCACTTGGATAAGCCCTTCGAAATCACGAAGAACGATGGAGCCAGCGACATTGCGGCGTTTCGCATCGCGCTGGAAGGTGTAGGCTCTGGAGCCTGATTGTGACGGCCGTCACTGAGAAAAGTGACGACCTAACGCATTCTTCCATCCGCCGGCACAAGTTCTTCGGTATGATGGGATTTCGCCCAGAACTCGTCCCGCGGCAGAGGTGATTTGTGCAGCAACGCGCTAAATTCGGAGTCGGTATCGGTGTTATCGTCATTGCCTTGTCCTTCCTGGCCTGGCTCGGCTACGGCGAGAGCAAGACCTACTACCACACCATTGCTGAATATCAGACCCTGCAGGGTTCGGCGCGTTCGCATCGCATGCGCTTGGCTGGCACTGTTGCCCCAGGAAGCATTCGCCACACCGCTGGCCGCGTGGAATTTGTATTGGAAGAGCAGGGCAAGCAGCTTCCAGTAAGCTACATCGGCACCGATCCCTTGCCCGATACGTTCGTCGATAAATCTCAAGCTCTCGTGGAAGGCCGTCCCGGCGACGACGGCCGCTTCGTTGCTGAGCACGTGCAGGCAAAATGCGCGTCCAAGTATGAAGCAGCACCAGGTGGGGACAAGCCCGTTCCAGCTGCTGACCCACAAAAAAGCAGCTTGTAGCGTGGCCAGCGCAACAACTTAACTGGGGAGAGGCGGAAGGTATGGATGTATTTGGATCATTTGCTCTTCTGCTCGCGTTCGTTTGTGCTATCTACGCGTTCGTAGGTGGCATCGCCGCAATTATCACGCGGCATCCTCTCCTGGTTAAAAGCACTCGCCAGGCCGGTATCGCCACTTGCGTGCTGATATTCCTCGGCACCCTCAGCCTGGAATACCTTCTTTTCACCGACAACTTCTCCGTAGCCTACGTTGTATCGCACAGCAATCGCGATCTCTCCAGTTTCTACAAATTCGCCGCGCTGTGGTCGGGACAGGAAGGCTCGTTGCTCTTCTGGAGCTGTCTGCTGTCCGTTTACGTGATTTCGGTGCTGATCGCCTACCGCAACAAGAACGGCGAATTGATGCCCTATGTCGGCGTGGTTCTGGCCGGCGTGCAGATTTTCTTCCTCACACTCAACAATTTCGTTGAAAGCCCATTCAAGACTCTTGCCGCGGTTAACGCCAGCGGCGTCATGGCGCCCTTCGTTCGCATGGACGGCAACGGCCTGAATCCTCTTCTGCAATATCCCGAAATGGTGATTCATCCCCCGAATCTGTACTCCGGCTACACCGGCTTCACCATTCCGTTTGCCTTCGCGCTGGCCGCTTTGCTGGCACGTTATCCCGGCGAAAAGTGGATTCACCTTACCCGCAAGTGGACCATGATCGCCTGGTGCTTCCAGTCCCTGGGCATTCTCCTTGGCGCTCATTGGGCTTACGCGGTCCTCGGTTGGGGCGGCTACTGGGGCTGGGACCCGGTGGAAAATGCTTCGCTTCTGCCTTGGCTTACCGGCACGGCCTTTCTGCACTCCGTCATGATGCAAGAGAAGCGCGGCATGATGAAAGTCTGGAACGTTTGGCTGGTGTTCTCCACGTTTCTGCTGTGCATTCTTGGTACATTCCTGACGCGCAGCGGCGTGGTCAGCTCCGTCCACGCTTTCGCCAACTCGCAAATCGGTCCGTGGTTTGTCGGCTTCATGGCCATTATCCTGGTGGTCTGCTTTGCCGCCTACATCAAGAATCGCGATTATCTGGCCAGCGAAAATCATCTGGATTCTCTGGTCTCGCGCGAGTCCAGCTTCCTGTTCAACAATCTGCTGTTCCTCGTGGCCTGCCTCGCGGTTCTCTCTGGCACTCTTTTTCCGGTCTTCTCTGAATGGTTTTCCGGTTCGCGCATCAGCGTTGGCGCTCCATTCTTCAACAAGATCATGATCCCCATCGGCCTCGCCATTCTGTTTCTCACCGGCGTTGGCCCCTTGCTGGCCTGGCGAAAAACTTCTCCCGACAGCATGAAGCGCAACTTCGGCTGGCCGCTGATTATCGGCGTTGTGGGAACCGCGGTCTGCTATCTGCTCGGTTATCGCGCCGCCTGGTCGCTCATCTGTCTTTATCTGTGCGTCTTTGTGGCCGCCACCATCGCCATGGAGTTCTATCGCGGTGGCAAAGTCATCTCCGCGCGTAGCGGCATGAACATCGTCATGGGCATGCATGAACTTGCCATGCGCAACACGCGTCGCTACGGCGGCTACGTCATTCACTTCGGCATGGTGCTGATCTTCGTTGGACTGGCTGGAGCGGCTTTCAACAAAGACGTCCTGAAGTCCATGAACATGGGCGATTCCATGCAAATCGGCCCGTACACCCTGATTCTGCAGAGCGCCGACGCCACCGCCGAAAAGAACTACACCGCGCAGCGCATGATCATCGAAGTGTTGAAAAACAATAAGCAGATGATGCTGCTGTATCCCGAAAAGCGCCGCTTCCAAGGTGACAATCAGGAATCCGGCACCATGGTCTCCATCTATTCATCCCTCAAAGAAGACCTGTATGTCGTCTACTCTGGCCAGGATCCCGACACCAACATGCCCGTCGTTCACGCGTATCTGAATCCGCTCGTGAAATGGATCTGGCTGGGCGGCTGCATCGTGGTCTTTGGCACCTTATTAGCGCTCGCGCCGAATCGTCGTGCCGCGATTGCGCTCGCCGCCGTGCCTGCCGGCCCGGCCCCCTCTCCGGTTGTTCCGGCTTTGAATCCATCGGTAACCCTGCGAGAGGGCCATGACTAGCCACCGCGTCTCATCTTTCTGTATTTCCGAGCGGAGTCCGCGGAGCGAGGAATCCCTCTTCTCCTGGATTCGGGCTAAATCGATCTTCCTCGCGCTCATTCTGAGCCTTGCGCTCGTGCCTCTTGTTGCCGTCAACCTCCACGCCTACTCCGATCAAGCCAAGCAAATCGGCATGCACCTCAAATGCATGTGCCGTGGTTGCGACATGAGCGCGGGCGGCTGCTCCCATCCTGGCGGGGCATTCTCGGGTCCCTGCGAAACTGCCAAGGGCATGCTGAATGAAGTCGACGCGCATCTGGCCAAGGGCGAAACGCAAGAGCAGATCATTCAGGCCTTTGTGAACCAGTACGGCGCCATCGTGTACGTCGAGCCACCCAAGCATGGCTTCGGCATCGTCGCCTGGGTTATGCCGTTCTTTTACGCTATTCTTGGCGTCGCGCTGGTCGCATTCGTCATCAAGAAATGGCTGAAGCCACGGCCCCCAGCCTCCGGCAGTCCAACTGTTTCCAACGAGTCGCTCGATCGCTTGCGGGCCCAAGCCTCGCGCGAAACAGAGGACTAACGCTATGCCCATCGCTGTAACACTACTGCTGCTCGAAGCCTCCTCGGCCGACTACGCCGTCCTCGGCGCTTGCCTGGGCCTCGCCGCCGCGGTGTTCCTTTTCGTCTTCTACATTCACCCCGACGCTTCCGACCTAGCCCCCCACCGCACCAAACTCGATCAACTCCTTGAGCGCCGCGACGCCATCTACGACAATTTGCGCGACCTTAAATTCGAGCATCGCGCCGGAAAATATTCCGAGGGCGACTACGAATCCATGAAGACCGTTTTGGAGAATGAAGCCGCAATGGCACTCACTGAAATTGAACAGTTCACTGAATCACAGGTCCGCCGCCCGCGTCCTGCGCGCCCGGCCACCGTGGACCGGGGCGCTCGATGAAGGCACTCTGGCCGCGCCTTCTTTCCCTCTCACTCACAGGAATTCTCGCCGCCGCCGCTCATGCCGGCACGCTCAGCGGCACGGTGATCAATCGCACTACCGGCAAAGCCACGCCCAATATCGACTTGACGCTGCTGAGCCCAACCCAGGGCATGCGCGAACTCGGCTCCGCCAAGAGCGATGCCCAAGGGCACTTCACCATCACCAACGATGCCATCGGCGCTGCCCCCGTCCTGGTTCGCGCCACCTATCACGACGTCAGCTACAACACCTTCGCCCCTCCGGGACGCCCCAACGTCGAAGTCGAAATCTACGAGCTCTCCAAAGACATCAAGACCGTCTCCATCGCCAACCACATCATTATTTTTCAGCCCGGCAGCGACAAGCTGATCGGCGCTGAAGAGTATATCGTTCGCAACGCCTCGCAGCCTCCCGAAGCCTACTTCCGCACTGAGGGCAATTTCGAATTTACAATTCCGGAGAAGGCCAGGCTGCAACAAGTTTCAACCGTCAACGCATCCGGCATGTCGGTGCAGCAAGCTTCCATCGACAGGGGCAAAGGCCGCATCGCTATCGCTTATCCCTTTCGCCCAGGCGACACTTCCATCCGCCTGTCTTACGAAATGCCTTATTCCGCCAGCGCTACAAGTTTTAAGCTCACCACCGTCTATCCCGGCGTGAATACGCTCGTCGTCGTTCCTCCCGGCGTCACCATCACTGGCGATGGCCTGAAAGCTGCCGGCCAGGAACAAGGCATGTTCATATTCACGCACGAGCCGCTGGCCGCGAAGGCTGCTTTCAACGTGAAGCTCTCTGGCGTAGCCGCGCCGCAAGCTGCCGATGCCAGTGGCGGCGACGCCCAAAGCGCAGGCCAGAGCGGGATGCCGCAGGAAGGGAACTCGCGCACGCAAACGCAGGACGTGCAAGCCGTGCCCGGCCGTCTGAATGAGTTTAAGTGGCCGCTGCTCACGCTGCTTCTCGCTGGGTTCGCCGGCCTCGCGATCCTGTTGAGCCGCAAAAAAGTTGTGGTCGTGCAGGGCCCGGACGATGACCTCGACGCCCCTGAGTCTGACGCTGCGCACAAAAAATCAGCGAAAGCAAAGCCAGCCGCTCCCGCTTCGGCGCGCACCCCTGTTCCGGATGAGTCGGCCACCTCGGCATCGGCGGCGGTCATGGCTTCTTCCGTGGCTTCTGTGAATGCGCAGGTGAACGCCAATCTCGAATCGCTGAAAGAAGACGTTTTTCGGCTGGAATTGCGCAAGCAGGCCGGCACGATTTCCGATGAGGATTACGCTCGCGAAAAGACGCGCGTAGAAAAACTGCTGCGCGATCTCGTGCGCGGTTAGCCGTTCGCTACTTCTCCCGTGACTGCGACAACTCTACCTCCAACCGGCCTGCGCTTCGACAATATCGATAAGCGTTATGGCGGACTCTATGCTCTTCGCCGCGTTTCCCTCGAAATCGCCCCCGGCGGATGCGTTGTCCTTGCAGGCCGCAACGGCTCCGGCAAAACCACCCTGCTGCGCATCGCCGCGCAGATCGTTCTGCCCACCGCTGGCAAGCTCACCTTCCCTGGTGCCGCTCCCAACTCTTCTCACGCACGCCCCGGCTACGTCGGCCACTCCACCATGGTTTACGATGAACTCTCCGCCGAGGAAAATCTCGTCCTCTTCGCTAAACTCCAAAATGTTCCCAGTCCCTCCGAGCGCGCCGAGGACTTGCTTCATCAAGTTGGCCTCTTCGATCGTCGCGACTCCCTCGTCCGTACTTTCTCTCGCGGCATGCGCCAACGCATTGCCATCGCTCGCGCTTTGATTCATCGGCCTTCCGTGCTGCTTTTCGACGAACCCGCCACGGGACTCGATCCCCTCGGCATCACCTGGCTCGCCAATGCGCTCCGCGAAATGCACAGCGCCGGCGGCACCATCCTTATGAGCCTTCACGGCGAATCGGAAATTTCCGCTCTCGCCACCCGCGCCGTTCATATCGATGCCGGAAAAATCATCGCCGACACCAGCACCGGCGGCGCCTCGCTCCGTTCCGTGCTCACCTTCGGAGCCGCCTGACCCGCCATGAGCCTCCTCTCCAATACCTCCGTCCTGCTTGGCAAGGAATTGCGCACGGAATTCCGCTCCCGCGAATTGCTCACCACCACTTGCGTGTTCATCGTCATTGTCCTGGTGCTGTTCAGCTTCACCGTCAATCCCGGCACCGAAGAAGCTCGCCAATTTGCTCCCGGCCTTCTGTGGCTCGCCATCCTTTTCGCCGCTTCCTTGATGTTTCAGTCCTGCTTCCTGCGGGAACAGGTCAACGATACCCTCAGTTCGCTGCGTCTCGCCGTCACCGACCCATTCTCCATCTTCCTCGCCAAACTCCTCGCCAACACACTGTTCCTTCTGCTCACAGAAATCGTCATGCTCCCGATCTTCGCTGTTTTTTACAATATCCCCGTTCTGCCAAATCTTCCCATTCTCATCCTCGTTCTGTTTATTGGCAGCCTCGGCATCGCCGTTACTGGCACGGCGATCTCCGCCATCTCCGCACAAGCCCGCATGCGCGAACTGCTGCTTCCGCTGCTGTTGTTGCCGCTGCTCACGCCAGTTCTGGTGGTCAGCTCCATCGTCACCGCCGGATTGCTGGACCGCAACCCGGTCGTACAATGGAAGGGAATTGCGTTCCTCGCAGTTTTTGATCTGATCTTTTTGACGGCCCTCTGGCTTTTCGGCCAATATTTCCTGGAGGAATGATTCGCGATGGCAAAACGCATTCTGTTCGGCGCCGTGGCCGTGTTGCTGGTGATTGCGGCTGCCTACGCCAATTTCTTCGTGGCTCCCACGGAACGCACCATGGGCGTCATTCAGCGCATTTTTTATTTTCACGCTGCCACCGCTTGGGCCGGCGAGATGGTTTTCTTCGTCTGCTTCGTCGCCAATCTGCTTTACATTTGGAAGCGTCGTGAACCATACGACTGGCTCGGTGTCACATGCGCGGAAGTCGGCCTCGCCTGCATCAGCATTGTGCTGATCACCGGCCCCATCTGGGCTCATCCCGTTTGGGGCATCTGGTGGACCTGGGACGCTCGCCTCACTTCCACCTTCGTCCTCTGGCTGCTTTACGTTTCCTACTTGCTCTTGCGTTCCCTCATCGAAGAACCCGGCCGTCGCGCGCTCCTCAGCGCTCTGTTCGGTGTTTTTGCCTTTCTCGATGTTCCGTTGGTCTTCTTTTCCATTCGCTGGTGGCGCACTCAGCATCCCGCGCCGGTGATCATGGGTGGCACGGGCTCCGGCCTCGACCCCACCATGAGCAAAGTGTTCTTCTTTAACGTTTTCGTCATGCACGTGTTTGTGGCCTTCCTGATTGTGGAACGCTACATCCTCGAGAAAATGCGGCACGATGTCGATCTTCTTCAACGCGAAGCGGAGGCACAATGAAAAATCTGGACAGCGTTTTTGTGGCTTACGTCATCGGATGGGGCGTCTTCTTCGTCTTCTTTCTCACCATCGTAAAGCGCACCTCCGCCCTCCGTACCGATATCGAGCGCCTAAAGAATTCCTTGCCCCGCGCGAAATGAGCAGCGCCGCCTTTGTAGCGGCCGCCTTCCAACGCGGGAGCCTTTCTGTCGCGTTGTAAAAGCCGCCATTCTGAGGCCAGCAAGCCTTTGTAGTGGCCGACCTTCAGGTCGGTTCTTGGGTCTCGAGTTTGGCTTCAGGGGCGGGGCCTTCGGATCGGTTCTGAAGTCACAAGTTCGGTTTTAAGGGGGCCGACCTTCAGGTCGGTTCTTCGGATCTCGAGTTTGGCTTCAGGGGTCGGACTTGGGATCGGTTCTGAAGTCGCGAGTCCGGTTTTAGGGGGTCGGACCTTCAGGTCCGACATATTCGAAGCGACCCAGAACGGGCTTTAGCCCCTGAGGATTTCGGATGCCTTTGCTGAGCTGAGTCGAAGAAAACTGTGACAGAATCAATGTCTGTGAATACCAAAAAACGCGTCGGCATCGTGCTCTTCCAACTGGGCGGCCCGGACTCGCTCGACACCGTCGAACCATTCCTGCGCAATCTCTTTCTCGACCCCGACATCATTCCTCTCGGCCCATTTAATTTCATCCGTGGCCCGCTCGCCAGCTACATTGCCAAAAAGCGCAGCGTTCCTGTCGCTAAACGTTACGGCATGATCGGTCGCCGCTCTCCGATCGGCATCCTCACCGAACGCCAGCGCACCAAACTCGTCGCTGCTCTGCAGCCCTACATCGACCCTGTCGCCGTCACCGCCATGCGTTACTGGAAGCCGCTCACGGAAGACGCCGTCACTGCCATAAAGAACGCCGGCCGTCTCGATGAACTCGTCCTCCTGCCACTCTATCCCCACTATTCCTACGCCACCACGCTCAGCAGCCTCAAAGAATGGCGCCGCGTCTACGGTGAACCCAAAGACGATCTTCCCGAGCGCAGCATCGACCATTTCTACGACCACCCGCTCTACATTCAGGCGCTCACCACCAACATCGGCAAAATCCTCCGCCAGTTTCCCGACAGTTCGCGCATTCCGCTGATCTTCAGCGCGCACGGCTTGCCCATGAGCCTGGTCGAAAAGGGCGACCCTTACCCTCGCCACATTGCGGAAACCGTGCGCCTGGTCTGCGAACAGGGAGCCGCGCGCTTTCCCAATTGGCCGCGCCAGCACATCCTCTGCTTCCAAAGCAAAGTCGGCCCCGCCAAATGGCTCGAGCCCTCCTTCCTCGGCACCCTCGAACGCCTGGGCCACGAAGGCGTCAAGGAAGCCTTGATCGTTCCCATTTCCTTCGTCACAGAGCACATCGAAACCCTGCACGAAATCAACATCGATGGCCGTATCGACGCAAAAAAATGGGGCATCGAGCGCTTCCGCATGATGCCCGCCGTCGGCGACTCCCCGCTCTTCATCGGCGCCCTCAAAGATCTAGTCCTCCGCGCCGTAGAAGTCCCCCACGACTAGCCCTTCCGTTTTGTAGTGGCCGGTCTTTAGACCGGTTCTTTTCGCGCTATAATCTTCGTTTCGGGAATCGGGGCCCGAAATCATGAAGGCGACGTACCATCCGGGAATTCATAAATTTGCAATTTTCGTGGTCTGTTGGGCCACGCTGCTCCTCACCGCCGGCGCTTTGGTCACCTCAAAAGACGCGGCACTTTCGGTTGCGGACTGGCCCACCTCTTTCGGCACTTGGTTTCCTCCACTTCGCTTCCTCACCGGCGGCGCTTTGTATGAACACTCCCACCGCGTGATTGCTTTTATCCTCGGCGTATTCATCACCATCCTTGCCGCACTGCTTTGGCAAAAAGAGGAGCGCCCCTGGCTTCGTGCCCTCGGATTCATCGCGCTTGCCGGTGTGATCATTCAGGGCATTCTCGGCGGCCTCACTGTCCTCAAACTGCTGCACTACTGGTTGCCGGTGATGCATGCCTGCACCGCCGAAATCATGTTTGCCATCCTGGTCAGCATCGCTTTCTTCACCAGCCACTGGTGGATGGAGAATCTTCCACAATATGAAGATCAAGGCGCTCCGCCCATTCACTCGATTGTCACTCTCAATGCCGCGATCATTTTCCTGCAAGTGCTCGCCGGCGCCGGCTTCCGCCACCAGTACATTTCCGTCAAGCCCCACGTGATCGGTTCCGTGCTTGTGCTCGGCATGGTCGTCTGGACCGCCGCCGACCTTCGCCGCCGCTTTCCCCAAGTGCGCGAAATTTCCCGCGTGCGCATCTTGCTCCACTCCATCGTTGGCATCCAGATCCTTCTCGGCATCGGCTCGCTATGGTCTCGCATCGCTACTGCTGGCGATCCTCAACCCATGCCCGTGATGGTCGCGTTCACTGTTGTTCATACCGTGGTAGGCGCCATCCTCTTCGCCACCTCCATCATCGCCGTGCTTTTGTGCTATCGTCTTGTTCCGCGCAAACGCGAAATGATTTTTGCCAGTACGCGAGGAGAGGTGCCCGCTCAATGAGCACAGCCGGGACATCCGAGCTAACTCAATCGAACAAGCTGGGCGCCTACATCTCGCTCACCAAGCCCGATGTCTCTTTCCTCGTGCTGATGACCACTGGCGCCGGTTTTTACATGGGTGCTCGCGGTCCTATCGACTGGCTTCACATGCTGCACGTCGTCTTCGCGACCATGATGATCGCCGCCGGCACCGCCGCGCTGAACCATTACATCGAACGCGAGTCTGACCGCTACATGCGCCGCACTGCGTCTCGCCCGCTTCCCACCGGCCAGCTTACGCCCGCGGAAGCTTTGCGTTTCGGCGTGGCGCTGTGCATCGCTGGCGCCATCGACCTCTTCTTCGTCGCAGGCTATCTTGCGTGCCTGCTCGGCATAGTCACCAGCGTCAGCTATTTGCTCGCGTACACGCCTCTCAAGAAGCGCACCGTCTGGGCCACCTTCATTGGTGCGATTCCCGGCGCTATCCCCCCGATGATTGGCTGGGCCGCTGCCACCGGCAAACTTGATGCGGGCGCATGGCTGCTCTTCGCCATTCTCTTTTTCTGGCAATTCCCGCACTTCCACGCCATTTCCTGGATGTATCGCGAAGATTACGCCCGCGCCGGAATTCTTATGCTTCCCGTCGTCGATAAGGACGGCACGCGCACATTTCGCCAGATCGTTCTCTACGCCGCCACTCTCGTAGCTGTCAGCCTGCTGCCCGCCATCATGGGCTTTGCCGGCGTGCTCTATTTCTTCGGCGCCCTGGTCACCTGCACAGCGCTCGTGCAGGTCTGCCTGTGGGCCGCCTACTCGAAAACAAATAGCCGCGCCAAGTGGCTCATGCACGCCACCGTGTTGCACATCCCAATTCTCCTGGGCCTGATGATGTACGACAAGCTCCCCCGCTAATGTGGAGTGCGTCGGCTAGCCGCCGCTTTTACGGTCTAAGCATTTCCGGAAATTGTTTTACTTAGAACTTATAACTGACAACTGAAAACTCTCATGTCCCACGCCGCCTTCAACGCCACCCTCAACGCCACCAGCGCCATCCTCCTCGCCGCCGGCTACACCGCCATACGTTCCGGCAAGATCGCCCTTCACAAAAAGCTGATGGTCTCCGCGTTCTTCGTGTCCTGCGCCTTCCTCGTTTCCTATCTCATCTACCACGCGCGCATCCATCAAGTGGTCCATTTCCAGGGCCAGGGTTGGATTCGCCCCGTCTACTTCACGCTGCTGCTGTCGCACACCATTCTCGCCGTCGTCATCGTTCCCATGATCATCGTCACGCTGCGCCGCGCCTGGCTCCAACGTTTCGATAAGCACCGCATCATCGCCCGTTGGACATTGCCCCTCTGGTTCTACGTCTCCGTCACCGGCGTAATCGTCTACTTCATGGTCTACCAAATCTACGCCCCTCACTGACCTGGCAATTGCCAAGCATTAGACTACGTCCCGAGCGCATGTTATAAGTCACTTGTCGGAGGGTACGCAGCGAGATTGAATCTCAATCTGGTTTTGTTATCGCCCCCGGCTTCTTGGTTCGAATCCAAGCTCTAGGGATGGTTTCCCACATCTGCTCGACGGGGCCAGCCTTCCAAGGCGACCGGCATTCAGCCCTGTGGGTTAATACCCCCGCTCAATTTCGGCGGCTCCGTCGACGCAGCACTCGGAGGGTCTTCTTGCTGCTCCAATTCTTGTGGGCTCTTGTACTGGCTCTCATCGTGTTGCTACTTCTGACAGGTCTCGTTTACAAAATCCTGCCGTTCGAGCGCGTGACCATCTTTGAATATCAGCGCGGTTTGAAATACTCAAAAGGCCGGTACTCCTCCACTCTTTCGCCGGGACAGTATTGGGTTTTCCCTACATTCTCTTCCATTGTTCCCGTGGACGTTAGACCCGAATTCATCACGATTATTGGCCAGGATGTGCTGTCTTTGGACGGCGTCACACTAAAGGCAAGCCTCGCCGCGGAATTTGAAGTTACCGACCCCAACGTCGCCATCAACAAGAATGCAAACTATCGCAGCGCTCTTTACCTGACGCTTCAGTTGGCCCTAAGAGAAATAGTCGGCAAAGAAAAGATTGACGATCCGATGCAGAATCGTTCTGCGATCGGTATCAAGCTGATGGAATTGGCTTCGGCGAAGACATCCGACTATGGCTTGAAGTTGAGGCTTGCGGACGTGAAGGACATCAGTTTCCGGGCGAAATGAAAAAAGCCTTCTCTCAGGTAGTGACGGCACAGAAGGAGGGCCAAGCAGCGCTGGAACGGGCACGCGGAGAAACCGCGGCGCTTCGCAGTCTCGCCAATGCCGCGCGAATGATAGACGACAATCCCAATTTATTAAGTCTTCGGGCACTTCAGTCTTTGACTGATTCGGGTGGCAACACTTTGGTTCTAGGCCTGCCAAATGGTTTGCTGCCGTTGCTAAAGAAAGTAAAAGAAAAGAATTCCGCGCCTGCAAAAAACAACACGGAAGAAGAGTGATACTCAAAAGGAGACACAGAATTTCTGGCCCTATCTGGTGGGTAAAAAACTGAGCGCCAAGTTGTTCCTCTTAAATCTACCGCTGGCTTTTATGCCAGCCTCGCTTTCAGCCCTATCGCGACAACCCCAAATAAACCCGGCTTTCGCCCCTAACGGCTCCGAATTTCTTTACTGGATTCTCACGCCGCATCGCTGCATCATGCATTCAATCCTATGAACATCCTCCTCTTTGGCGCATCAGGTTCCGCGGGCGGCGCGGTCCTCTCCGCTTGCCTTGCCACGCCGCTAGTCCACCAGGTTCGCGCCATCGCGCGCCGTCCTCTCGCCAGCAGCGACCCAAAACTTAGCACTTTTGTTCACAGCGACTTTCTCAACTACGCGCCCATCGCCGAAGCTTTTGATTCCATCGATGCCTGTCTGTTCTGCCTCGGCATCTCGATCACCAAGGTTTCTAAGGAGGAATACCGCAAAATCACGCACGACTTCACGCTCGCCGCGGCACACATGTTGCAGATGCGTTCTCCCCATGCCGCATTTCACTACATCAGCGGGCAGGGAACCAATCCCGCGAGCCGCATGTTCTGGTCGCGTGTGAAAGCCCAGACCGAAATCGAACTGATCGACGTCATCGCCGCGGATTGCTGGCGTCCCGCGTTCATCGATGCGCAGCCCTCGCCGAACCTTCCGAAAATCTTCGCCACCCTTTATCCGGTGATGCGTCTACTGAAGCCGTTCCGTCGACTCTACGTTGCGGGCGATGATCTCGGTTTCGCCATGCTGGAAGCCACAAAACAAAATCTCCGCTCGCGCATCTTCGAGAATCCAGAAATCCGCGATCTCGCCGCTCGTTTCAAAAGCCAGCAATAAAATTGGATTTCACGTCAGGCCTTCACCGCAAACGGCAAACCCTGGATCTGTCATGCTGAGGTACGGTGTTGTCTCCCTGCCGAAGCATCTCAACCCTTGCCCTGGCACGTCCGCAATTCTATTCAGGAATGGAAAAATCGTACACTCGCCCGCTGGCGCTTCCGCCGGAACGCGCCGAACCCATATTTCCGCCCGACATATTCGATTGCGCGCCCGTGCCCAGAAAGAATCCGTACTCCCCAGGTTTCAAGCTCGACTCCAGCGTAACTTTATAAACTCGAATGCCCACATGTTCGGCGTGAAACGGAATTTCCTTGTCTTTCTTCACGCCCGACTTTCCTCCCGTTACGCCCCCAAAGCTTCCCACTTGAAATTCGCGGTGATCGCTTTTCTTCTCCAGCTTAATCAGAACGTAATCCGCCGCGGTGTCACCGTCCGGAACATAAAAATAAAATACCGGTTGGCGGTCTTTGACGCGATTGTTCGAGGTTGGACCTGCCACGGTCGCATCCCAGTGCTCCGACCTCATTCCGTTGGTGAAGAAGCTTCCCGCGCGGCCTCCCACTTTCGCCTGCGTGACCGTCATCCCTTGAATCAGCACAAAGGTCTGTGCGTCTTTCCAATACACTCCTACCTCCGGCGGCGGAAGATTCGGATCATTGGAAATCGCCGTGGCGGCCACAATCACTGGCGCGGGTGCAGGGGTTGGGTTCACCATCACCTTGATCACCGCATCGGAAACCTTCGCCGCCTTTAAGGCCTTCAATCCCTCCACTGAAGTATCAAACTTCAAGCCGTCTCCAGACACGCTGCGAATCTTCGCGATGATCACATCGTCGGAAAGACCCAACGCAGTCATATCGATCACGTCCTGATTGGTCAGTCGCTTCGTCAACTCCTGTGCCGACCCCGCCGCGCACACAACAGCGCACATGACCGCCAGAACGCACAGCAGTCGTCCGGCTGTAATCAATAGTTTGAAGTGATTGCAATTCCCATAGACGCGCGACATGAAGTCCTCCGTCCACCTGCCAAGTCGCCGCCTGAGCTTCACCCTGCAGCGCCCAGAACGCGAAGTTGGCCTGCAATCTACCACACCCAAGGCGTGAGGAGTTAGATGCAGCATTTGCGCAACCCGCACGCCCCAGTAAGGCGGCCAACGTAGATCCTTGGAACCCGTTACCCTGCCAAGTCTCCTCAAGGCTATAATCGGCGAACCGATGCCCCTCGAACCCGGCACCAAACTCGGTCCGTACGAAGTCGGCGAACCCCTCGGCGCGGGTGGCATGGGCGAAGTCTATCGCGCACTCGACACGCGGCTCGATCGCACTGTCGCCATCAAGATTCTACCCCCGCATCTTTCTTCCGATCCGGTTCGCAGGCAGCGCTTCGAACGTGAAGCAAAGACCATCTCCAGCCTGAATCATCCGCACATCTGCGTGCTGCACGACGTGGGCAGTCAGGACGGAATCAGCTATTTGGTTATGGAGTGTGTGGAAGGCGAAACCTTGGCAGCGCGCCTGGCCAAAGGCCCGTTGCCCCTCGATCAGGTCCTTACATATGGAATCCAAATCGCTGACGCGTTGGACAAAGCCGACCGCAGCGGAGTCGTCCATCGTGACCTCAAGCCCGGCAACATCATGCTTACCGCGTCGGGCGTAAAACTGCTCGATTTTGGATTGGCAAAGCCTGCGGCTCCCTTGGCTTCTCTGGCCACCATGACTGCCTCAGCGCCAAACCTGTCGCCCGTCACGGAGCAGGGAACGATTGTCGGCACTTTTCAGTACATGTCTCCGGAACAGATCGAGGGCAAAGAATTGGATTGCCGCAGCGACATCTTTTCTCTCGGCGCAGTGTTGTACGAGATGCTGACCGGTAGCCGGGCCTTCTCAGGCAAGAGTCAACTCAGCGTCGCCTCGGCCATACTCGAAAAGGATCCTCCGCCGATTGCCTCGCTAAAGCCCCTGACCCCACCGGCCCTGGAACACTCCATCGTCACCTGCCTCGCGAAAGACCGCCAGGAACGCTGGCAGTCGGCCCGCGATTTAGCCATCGAGTTGAAGTGGATTTCCGATTCTCCCATCAGTGCATCCGCCCCAGTCACTACGCAGCGAAAAACCAGGGAATGGTTGGCATGGGCGCTGGCCGCCGCATTTGCCGCCGCGTGCATTGCACTAGCCATTGGCGTGGCAAAGTATTGGCCATCGTCGAGCGCGCCGGTGCTCCGCACGTCGCTGCTCCCGCCTCCCGGTTCATCCTTTTTGCCGTATAACTTCGCTATTTCCCCGGACGGCGGTCGCGTAAGCTTCGTTGCCATCGGCCCGAACGGCAAAACCAGTCTGTGGGTCCGCGGCCTTGCTTCTTCCAATGCGCAACAACTCACCGGCACAGAGGCGGCCACATTTCCATTCTGGTCCCCAGACAGCCTGCATATTGGTTTCTTTGCTCAGGGACGGCTCAAGACCGTCGATCTTCTGAATTCTTCCGTCCAGATTTTGTGTGAAGCCACACCAGGCTTTGGCGGCACCTGGAATCAGAACGGAATCATCGTTTTCGCTTCCGGTATCATTGGTCCGCTCTACCGCATCCCTGCCGCCGGTGGCACGCCCATAGCGGTCACAACCGTTTCCCCGGGCAGCAGCGAATCTCAACATTGGCCGCATTTCCTTCCGGACGGCAAGCACTTCCTCTATTTCGTCAACTGGGCCGGGCCTCCAGGTAGCCAGCGCAACGGTCTTTACGCTGCTTCTCTGGATTCCGCCACACCGAAGCTCATTTCCTCCGAAATCATCGGTAACGTGTTTTTTGCCGCCGGTAATCTCATCTACGTCCGTGATCGAACCATCCTGGCCCAACCCTTCGACAGCCGTCAGCTTCAAACCACCGGCCCTGCGGTTCCCTTGACGCAACAAGAAGTCGATAAATTTTTTGACTTCTGGGAATCCGGCTTTTCCGTTTCTCAGGATGGCAAACTGATTTTTCAGTCCGCAACCGACGCTCCCTCGCGCCTGGTGTGGTACGACTCTACCGGGAAGGAGCTTGGTCAATTTCCTGAAGTCGGTTTCGAGGGTCCGCAATTTTCTCCCGACGGCCATTCCTTAGCGGTTTATTCGGACGATGAACATAACGGCAAACACTTCATCCGTGTCTACGATTTGCAGCGAGGCGTTAGCATTCGCGTCACCGAAGGCGGCAGCGAAAGCAATCCCGTCTGGTCTCCTGACGGCAAGACCATTGCCTACCGCGACGGTTCCTTGAACATCCAGGAAGTTCCTGCGGATGCCTCAGGTCCCTCCCGGCCAGTCGTCAGCGGCGACAACGTCGTTCCTTGTAGTTGGTCGATTGACGGGCATTTGATCTACATGCGCGTGGGAGGAGGGGCATATCCCAGCATTGAGGTCTATTCTCCGGTTGATCGTAAATCGACGCAATTTTCAAAATTCGGTGCCGAAGCTCAATTCTCGCCTGACGGTAAATGGGTTGCCTACATCGGAATGCCCATGCGCGAGATCCTGGTCCAACCATTTCCCGGCCCCGGAACTCGCATCCAGATTTCTAATGCCGTTGGGTCAACGCAGCCGCGCTGGAGTCGCGACGGAAGGAAGATTTTCTTTGTTCAGCCGGATCGCAAACTGATGATCGTTGATTTCGACCCTGCCAGAAATGTCGCCAGCCCTCCTCGAATCTTCGCTCAGACTCGCGTTGTCGTAACCATATTCGGCTGGTTCCAGTTCGACGTCGCTCCTGACGGCCGTTTGCTCGTCAATTCACTCCCTGCCGACAACGCTTCTCCTCTAACGCTAGTCACCAACTGGACCTCCGAAACGAAGAGGAAGTAACGTCCTGGCAAAAAGAAAAATCTCCTGCTTTTGCCTTTCGTCATAAATTTAGCTCTAGCTTTTATGCGAGCCCCGCTGTTCCACTCGCTCGCACGTCCAATATCTTCACCGACTAACCACTACCTCCACCTCATCACATGCCACTAGCCGTTGAATCCGCCGGCGCCAGAAAATCAGCAGCAATATCCCGATGACAATCAGCGATAAGCTCAATCCCACCCACAATCCCAGTGCGCCCCAGTGCCGCCGGAAGCAAAGCCAGGTTCCCAGCGGCAACCCCAGCAGCCAATACGCGGAAAAGTGGCACATCATCGGAGTGCGCGTATCTCCTGTTCCGCGCAAACATCCGGTCGCCACTGTCTGGATGCCATCGAAAAGCTGGAACGCGGCGCCAGCCGCCAGCAACAAGATGGCGTTGCGGATGACGGTCTGGTCGCTGGTATAGATGCGCGCGATATAGCGAGGAAAAACCAGCAGCGCAATGCTCATGCAAGACATGAAGCTCGCGCCCAGAATGATTGCCGTGTTACCCGCAAGCCGCGCCCCGGCCGGATCCCGCCTCCCAATCGCCTGCCCAACGCGCACCGCTGCCGCGGCCGAAATTCCCAGCGGCACCATGTACGTGAACGCGACCGTGTTCAGCGCGATTTGGTGTGATGCCTGCGCCACCGCGCCCAGCCTCGCGATCAGCGCCGCAACCAGCGCGAACACGGCAACTTCCGCGGTAATCTGCATGGCCGCCGGTAGTCCTAGCGCGATGATTCGGCGTATCCTCTGTAGATCAGGCTGCACCGGTGTCTTCAGCAGCTCCGTCTTGTGTCGCGCGTCGTACCACAGCAGGTAGCCCACTAACACCGCCGCCAGGTACGTGCGCGAAATAGCGGTCGCCCAGCCAGATCCAGTCACCCCAAGGGCAGGGAAGCCGAACTTGCCGAAGATCAGTACATAGTTCCCCAGCACGTTGACAATGTTCGCCGTCACTAATGCAAACGCGATCGGTCGAACCATGTTCATTCCCTGCAGCGCCCTCCTCACCGCAAAATAAAGAATCAGTGGCAAAAGTCCTGCCGACAGCGTGCGCATGTACGGTGTCGCAAGCACAGCCACGCTGTGCGTCACACCGAATTGTTCGAAGTACAACGGAATATACCAAACCGGAATCGCCAGGAACGGTGCTACCGCAATCGTCAGGTAAATGCTGTTCACCAGTGACCGGTGACAGTCTTCCCGATTCCCAGCGCCGAATGCCTGTGATACCAGCGTATCCAGCCCTGCCATCAGTCCTTCCGCAAAGAACGCAAACACGATGAAGATGCTTGAGCTGATGCTCACCGCTCCGATGGCTTCTGCGCTGTAGGGCAGTCGCCCCACCATCATCGTGTCCACGATCACCATGCTCATCCACCCAAGTTCCGCAAGCACCAGCGGCAGCGCCAGGCGAAGTGTGGGACGCAGTTCAGACCGGAATGTGGAGAACGTGAGCATGAGCAATAGAGAAGTTTATGCTGGACGGCAAGAAAAAGGAAAAATCCGAAACGGCCCAAGGGTTACTATTCGAGCGTCACTTGCCCTCAGTTCCATTGACGCTGTGCCTCTTCAGTCCTACGGTGGGAACTGACCGAGGCACTCGGTTTGCGTTCATGGCGAGCCGCGGTGCAGAATCGCTGGCCGGTGTTGCGCGGAAAGCAGGGGTAGATCGTGGGAATGTCGAATGAGGTGAATCACGCGCTCAGAATGCTGGACTACATGCGCTCAGCAAGACGCGTCAACTCGCGCGTTCAAGTTACCGTTGAGTGGATCGAGCAGGGCGAGACTCACCGCGCCGAGGGCTACACCGTTGATATCAGCCCCAAGGGATGTTTGGCGGTGGTTCCGCAAGGATTCCCGGTTGGCCAGAAGATGAAATTGCTGAATTCCGTGAATGGCAGAACGTCCGAAGCTACGCTGATCTGGCGCGGACACGAAGGCAGAACCGGATGGGAGTTGGGCTTGGAATTAGTGAATGCGCCCGCGGAGTTTTGGGGCGTGGAGTTTTAGGCGCATCGATCAGATAGCCAAGATCTGCAATCAACAAACGAGTGAGCGGCGCGAAACCATTCGCGCCGTTTCATTTTGGGGCAGTCGTGCCCCAAGCCCGAGATTTCCACTGCCGGCCCTGAAAAGTGGCACTTTTGGCTTGCGTTAGCCTGATATGGAACGTAGAGTGCTCTGTATGCCTAGGGGCCCGTCTGCCGGCATAACAACCATAAGATATACTAATCTCGAAGTGCCTCGCGAGACCATCGCTGTGTCGAGGCGGGCTGAGTGTACGAGTGGAGGCAGAGCGTAAATGACTGCCATTATCACAATTGCGAACCAGAAGGGCGGCGTAGGTAAGACCACCACGGCCATCAATCTGTCCGCGGCGATCGCTCATAAGGGTCGGAAAACCCTGCTGATCGATCTTGATCCCCAGGCGAATTCCACCATTGCATTTTTCGATATGGCCGAAGTCACTACATCGATGTTCGACGTCTTGGGCGATGCGCGTACTCCCATGACCAATGTTGTGAAGCCCACCAAGGATCCCAACCTGTTCGTCGGCGGCGGCCGCTTGGCCCTCGCGAAACTGGAGACCGTTCTGGCTGGACAGTTTGACGCGCCCTACCGACTGAAGGACGCCCTCGCGCCGATCTTGAAGGAATACGATTACATCGTGCTGGATACGCCGCCTTCGCTGGGCATCCTCACCGTAAATGCGCTGGTGGCCTCGTCTCATTTGCTTGTCCCCATTCAGGCGGCCTACTTCGCCATTGAGGGCACCGACGATTTGCTGGAAACCTACGAGCGCATCCGCGCGCGCCCCAATCCGCAACTGAAGATGCTCGGCGTGGTCATCACTCTCTTCGATAAACGCACCAATATTTCGCGCGACACGCATGGACAGATTCGCAACGTGTTTGGGGAAGTGCTGTTCAAGACCAAAATCAGCAAAAATGTGCGCCTCGAAGAAAGTCCCGCGTACAAGGAAACCATTTTGACATTCGCGCCCAAGTCACCTGGGGCGGTGGAGTACAAAAAGCTCGCAGCGGAGGTTGTACAACGTGTTGAAGAAAGCCGGGTTGCCCGTCACGCTGAAGATGCGGCATGACGCTCACTACGTAGAATCACTCACCAGCTATAGCGGAGCCGCTGTCGGGCGGATGATCCCTGTCGATCAGATTCGCCCGAATCCCGAGCAGCCTCGCAAGGCCCTCGGTGATTTGCGCGAATTGACCGCGTCCATCCAGGAAAAGGGCGTGCTCGAACCGCTACTGGTCCGCTACGTACCGCGCGAGGACTGCTACCACATTATTTCTGGCGAGCGGCGCTACCACGCGGCGCGAGCGGCTGGAATTCGCGAAGTCCCGTGCATCGAGAAGATGGCCGACGACGCAGAGACCCTGGAAATCGCGCTGATTGAGAACATGCAGCGCAAAGATTTGACGCCCTTTGAAGAAGCCGATGGCCTCGACCGCCTGATGACCCAGTTTGAATACACTCACGAAGACATGGCCAAGAAAATTGGTAAGTCGCGCTCTTCCGTGTCCGAGGCGCTGACGCTGCGAAACATCACCGAGGCCGTGCGCAAGAAGTGCATCGAAGCCGGCATCACCTCGAAGTCAGTGCTCCTTCAGCTTGCCAAGCAACCCACCGAGCGCAAGATGTTCGAGATGCTCGCCAAAATCCTGCAGGGTGGCATGACGCGCGATGAAGTGCGCCGCGAACGCCGCGAAGAGAGCGCCGCGCCCGCCAAGCCCCAACCGTTTATTTTTCAGTATGAGCCGGAGAATGAAGCCTTCCGCTTCCGCATGCAGTTCAAGAAGAGCCACGTTTCCCGCGACGAACTGATCCGCACCCTGCGTGAAATCCTGGCTCAACTCGAAGGCACCTCCGAAGCCGATTCCACCGCCGCCTAACGGGTTCTTCGATGTGCATCTCCTGTAGCTCCCCCCTTCAGGGGTGAGGCTTTCCTGCCGCCGTTTGTAGTGGCCGGCCTTCAGGTCGGTTCTTTGGCTTATCGGTTGGTACGCGATAGCCCGTGTCCTGCTATTTGCCATCCTCTTTCGCCGCAGCGCGCCTGCTGGGTCTGTCATCCTGAGCGCAGCGAAGGACCTCAACCTAAACCTCCCGCTCCCGTCTTGAATGTAGCGTCGGCTTTTATGCCAACGATTTCCAACGTGTATAATTCATGCGCATGCTTGATCTGACCCAAAAACAGATGCAGGTCCTCGAACACTTGTTTATTGCCGGTTTCCGGCCGATCGCTATTCCACCCTACGAAAATGCCTTGTGCGTGCACCGCGGCGAATGCGCGGCCGTGCTTGCTCCCGTGGAAAATGGCGGCCTCCGCCCACTGGCTCCCGCAACTTTTTTAGTGGAAGGGAATTTGAGCGTGCGCCTGAAAAAACCGTCCGGTGATGTGTTCGTCTGGAAGAAAAAGGAAATTCCCGCAACGCAAGACCGGCTGAGGCAACTGGAAGACTTTCGCATGGCGCTAGTCGAAATTCTGGAGATGCCGGCAGACCAATGAGGCCGAACATCTAATTCTACGCAACGAACCAGAGCGGAGCTGACTCAAACCAATATGAAAAACTACGACATGATTTGTGTGGGCGCCGGCCCAACCGGCCTGGCATGCGCAATCGAAGCGAAACGCGCCGGCATGCATCCCCTGGTGATCGATAAAGGTTGCTTGTGTAATTCCATTTACCACTATCCAGTAAATATGGTGTTCTTCACCACGCCCGAACTCCTCGAAATTGGCGATCTGCCCATGGTCTGCGGCGGCGAAAAGCCCACGCGCACAGAAGCTTTGAAGTATTACCGCAAGGCCGCCGAGCATTATCAATTGGACTTGCGGCTGTTTGAACGCGTGCTCCGCGTCGAAGGTCATGACGGCGCCTTCATTGTGGTAGGCGAAACACAGGACGGGCAGGAAACGCGTTACGGCTGCAAGAAACTCGTTGTGGCCACCGGCTATTACGATCTGCCGAATGAACTCGGTGTCCCCGGTGAACACCTTCCTAACGTCAATCACTATTACACCGAGCCCCATGAATTCTGGGAACAAGACGTCGCCGTAATCGGCGGGAAAAACTCGGCGGTGGAAACAGCCCTGGATTTATTTCGCAATGGCGCGCATGTCACATTGCTGGTCCGCAGCGCGCATCTGGGCGCCTCGCTGAAATATTGGGTCAAGCCCGACATCGAGAACCGCATCAAAGCCGGCCAGATCAAGGCCCTCTTCAATTGCAAAATCAAAGAGTTTACCCGCGAAGGCGTGCTGCTTGAGGAAGGGAAGGACACCAGATTGCTCCCAGTGAAACACGTTTTTGCCCTCACTGGCTATCATCCCGATTTCGACTTCATCGAGAGCTTGGGTGTGCGCCTCGACAAAGACACTCGCAAGCCGGAGCTGAACCCGGAAACGCTCGAGAGCAACGTAAAGGGCATTTACCTCGCCGGAGTCGTAATCGGCGGCCGCCACACTGGTGAAATCTTCATCGAAAATGGCCGTTTCCACGGCAAGCAAATCGTAGAAGCCCTAAAAAGGGTCTTCTAGTGGCCGGTCTTTAAACCGGTGCTTTTGCCTTGTACATGACTGTTCCGAACTGTCATCCCGAGCGAAGCGAGGGATCTGCTGTACTCCTACCCCGCCCCCACTCACCGTTTGCCGCACCGCAACTCGGTTTGTTAAACTGATCCCCTATGGCATCGCTCATTAGAGAAGTCGGGGAAAGCACCATCGCGCTGGTCAAGGGCTTCAGGGTCACCATGAAGAACATGCTGCGCAAAACGGTGACCGAGAATTATCCGCACCAGCCCGTCAATTTCCAGCCTCGCTACCGCGGCATTCATGTTTTGCACCGCGACGAGTCCGGCTTGGAGAAGTGCGTCGGATGCTTCCTCTGCGCCGCCGCGTGCCCCTCGAACTGCATTTACATCGAAGCCGCGGAAAACACCGATGCAACCCGCATCTCGGCGGGCGAGCGCTATGCCAAGGTCTATAACATCGATTATTCCCGCTGCATATTCTGCGGGTACTGCGTCGAAGCCTGTCCCACGGACGCCATCACCCACGGTCACGGATTTGAACTCGCCACCTACGACATCAATTCGCTCGTGTACCGCAAGGAGCAGATGCTCGAAAGCACCGGTGGCAAGCCGCCGGCCGGTTCATTGGCCCAAGTTAGCCATGAATAGAACAGCGTAAATCCAACTAAGATCTACGAAAATGCCCCGGCGGAGTCCGGGGCATCTTTTTTGTACGCCGCGCATGCTCGGCAGCTAGCGGGTGGAAGTCCCGTCCCAACCTGATGGAGGTGAAGGATAGCGAAGCGCAAGGGCGTCACCGTGAGGTGGGGTCTGGAGGAAGCGTGGAGCAAAGATACGGGCCGATGGACAAGAACTGGATTAGAGGCCTACGGCGTCGGACGAGCGGGCAAAGGATCGCGAAGTCCGTATCCATCAAGGACGCTGGTGGTAAATCCGGCGGTCGCGTATCGAAAGCAGTCGAGCTTATCGCGGGAGATCTGTTGCATGTCTCGGATTCGAGACTGAGCGTGCAGTAACTCACGCTGATCCTGCAGCAGAAGTCAGCAGCGGGCGTAGTACTCACGAAAGTGAGGAAGGCCCAAACAGTGAGAGTGAGCAGTAGAACGTCGAACTCACGGGTGGCACTGCGCCAGCCAATCAGCTTCGGCTGAGTTTTGCAGGTTCAGAAGACGGTGAAGCCGAAACGGCAACCTGCAGAGCGGCGAAGCCCTTGTGGCGAACGACGAATCGAACCTCCGGCCCGTCAGGGCTCAACTCGCTGAACCGCCGTATGCGGACCCGCCTGTACGGTGGTGTGGGAGGGGTGAGCAGGCGACTGCTCCCCCTATCCCGATTGCGCCTGCTACCGCAATCTGACCAAAGACTCAACCGGACCCCTGCTGCAGGGTGTGTCCCGCCTTCTGTGTCCTCTAATAACTATACAGATATCACGACGTGAGTTGGCGAGGTGGTACTGGAATACACGAAAAGCAACGACCCTGGGGAATGGGCGACGAACACGGGGAAGCGATGCGGCAAGACCAGAGCGACGAGCGCAAGTCGAACCACCAAACACCATCATCGAGCAAAGCACACCTCTACCTGCGCGGCAGGAAAAGGATCCAAGAGCCGAAAGGTACCAGGAATCAAAAGAAAATCAGCGCCGGGGCGGTAATACCCTACGCACCTCGACGGGAACCGTTGTGCGCAGCAGCTGGGTCCGGCAAAAGATTATCGGACACGGATTCGACGCTAGCGGCGGTTGTTTCGGCCGCGGGCGGCTGCTCCGGCCCGAGGACCGATACCTCGCGCTGCCGGATCAACCACCGCGCCAGGTTGGCTGCGGTGTTTTCGTCGAGCCACTGATCGAGAAGCGACGATATCTCCTTCCGCAAATTGGCGGCATGGCTCAGGCGCGAAAGCTCATAACTCTGCAGAGTATTGCGCGAAGCCGTGAGCAGGAATTCCCACGGCGGCTGGGTGCGCGAAGTGGACAAGAGGGCCTCCGGAGCGATGAGTTATCAATTAATATAAATAACCATACAGCCATATAACGACGAATTACTAATAATGCGGCGGTTACTAGCCTGTGGAAAAGTGTGGAAAACTCCCCGGGCCCCCCGCAACGCCTGCGCCGGCGATTACGAGGACCCCGACCGTACCTTCTGGCTCGAGATCGACGAGGAACTCGATCAGGACGACGAGCAGCCTGATACCGACGAGCAGTGACCGGCGCGGAGCCGCGGACGAGTTTGAAAGTTTCTTGAACACCGCCGGTCGGTTCGGGGAAAAAACCGCCGGCGAAGAAGCACAGGAGCACGTATGCGGAGAGAAGGGAACGGTACAGAAAGTAGGGAGCCGGGAACCACCAGGTCGCAACGCGAAGTCGTGCGCGACGTGATGTTGCTGGCCGCGTTTCACGAGGTGTGGATGAGCCTGGACGAACTGGCCAACAAAACGCGCTATCCGCAAGCCAGCATCTCCGCTCAATTGCGCCACCTGCGCAAAAGCCAATACGGAGGCTTTGTTGTCGAGAAGCGCCGCAGAACCTGGGAAGAGACCAGGAAGGCCAGCATTCGCGAAATGGTGTGGGAGTACCAGATGCGGCGGGGCATGTGGCTCGAAGCAGGAACGAACTCAACAGCTAGCAGCGCGGCGAACTAAGCAACGAATACGGAGGCGGAGATGGGCGTAAAGCCGGAGTTTGCGTTCGATGTTTGCTGGGAGGTGTACCGCGGGGCTCGCGAAGCGCTCGAAGGCAAGCGCGGCATCCCCGCCCTGAATTTGGAAGTTTGCTAGAAGTATATGTGGCAGCCGGATCTGCAACCAAAGCTGAAAGATTGGGTCGCCGATTTCGCTCTGGCGGGCCAGGCGGCACTGGAAGGCCCGGACAACGCCTCGCGCATGGTCATGTTCTGCCTCTATTACCTCGGCCTCACACCCTATGACCGTGCCCGCCATTTCTTAGGCCTGAGCGAGCGCAGCTGGGTCAACTGGTCCGAAGAACTGCGCGCAAAATGCGGCAAAGAGCTCCTCCGCCGCGGCATGTTCCCTCCGAGAAAGTATTTCAGGGGTGCGGAATAGCAAGAAGCTCGAGGTGCTGTTTGAGGACACTCCACAGGCGTATCGCAAAAATGTCGGTTAGCGAGCTGAAGAAAAGTGCGAGCCCCGCCAAATTGCGAATCGAAGTTCCTTTACAAATGTTAGCGACACCATAGAAGCTCCAGGCTGTCGTGAGGATCAGTTCCAAGGTTATTAACCTTTTCAGATTCATAGCGGCGGCGCGAATCCCAGCGATAGCGAAAGTAAACCGCAAGTCAGCGCGACGGATAATTTCCTTAAGCGTTTCGGGAAACGCCGCGCGCTCAACATTCCGAAGCCGACGCAGGCCGGATTCTGGGCAATCCTCTGGAATTTCAGCGGCCAACTCGGACATTTTTGAAGCGTCCGCGGATTGGGTAGCTCGCGAGAGATCGGCAAGTCTACCGCGACGCGTGCTGGGCCAGGAGCGGGTTATCCAAATAGTTCTGATAAGGGTGACGATCGCCCAAATGCAACAGGTCAGCAGAAAGTACACGAAGAGCTTTGTCCCAACGCCAGGGCCAGTGCTCTCATGCAAATCCCACTGCACATCCGTTTCTTGCATGTGACCCCCGTATTAAGAGACACCGCTTGTCTTGAGTATGTGCCCTGGGAGATTGGAGAACGCTTATATCTCAGGCGTCGGTGCCCGGAGGGATAAGCGCAGAACACTGGGAAATGGAAACGTAACGCCGCCTTTACATTGCCAAGGCGTCGCCCACGCGGAGGAGTTTGGTGGATTCGGAGCTGGCGATACGGGTGTTCGTGCTAAAGCGGTAGAAATGGTCGAACCGCTCACGCGGCGACCACGCCGGCAACGTCGACTCACGAAGTTGCGTGAAGCGCTTCTGGAAGCCATCGAGCACCACGCCGCTAAACGGATCCCGCGGCGGCACAGGGCAACGCGCACAGGGATTGCTACCCTCGAACGCAACATCCCCAATTTGAAAGCGCACCACGCTGCGTTCATCTTCGCCGAACAAACAGTCTTCCCAGAACGCCGGCACTCCATCGACTTCCAGAGACGCGCGAAAGCGTTGCCGTACATCGTCGATCGTAAGCCCAGGAAACCATTCGCACACACTTTGCAGCGAAGCGGTCGAAACAATCGTGGGCCCGTTAGCGATGGTGTCGTCAGGGAAACCGCCCGGCGAATAACGCACGATGATTTGCTGCTCAAAGAACACGCTGAACCATTCCGCAGCGTCTTCGTGTGCGGCAGGGAAGTCGAAGGTGCGAACCGGAATCTGCCGGCGATCTCCCGGCACGGACAATGTAACACTGTGAAGATCCGGCGAATAATTGGCACGAATCAGGTGAATCGCCGGTGTGCGCTTGCCGTTCACCCAACGCCCATCGACGGAATACAGCGCCCAGGCGCGGTCCAGCGCCAGTCCTCCAGACGGCCCGATGCGCCATTCAGAAACACTGACCGGGTCGAGAGATTTGATAGGGTGCAAACGTATGTTCGCAAGACGCGCAGCGGCGCAAGTAGTCACACCAAAATTTTAGCAGAGCCAACTTCAGAAGTTCCAAGGGTTTCCGCGCGAATAGAACGCAACTCCGCGAAAGAAACGGCGCACTAGCTGCCAGCGGCAGCCGCCAAGACGTGATAGGCGTGGTGGTGCTCCGAAGGAGCGGCTTGAACCAGGTTGGAATTGCGCCAGCTTTCGATGGCCTGCGTGGTGCTAAGTAACGGAGTCGTCTGAATGCATGCAACGGCGCCACCAGTCGAAAATGCTACGGCGATGGAAGAGGAGGATACGCTTTCCGGAAATTCAGAAATGACCAGGAGATCATAGTTTCCGGCCGTGAAAAAGGTGGCATGAATGGTTCCGCCGAGATTTTCGATGGGAACCCGGACGGGGTCGAAGCGAGTCTGAGGGTTACGTACGAGGGTGTTCCAAGCATCCGTGGTGTAGCTGATCTGATGGCAGAAATAAGGCATCTGACCCTCCTGAGCCAGTTGGGGCGGCATGGGGGTCAGGCTAATATGCGCGTCGGCAAAGTAGCCGTCAAGATAAAAAGCATACATATGACAAAGAGATTAACGCGGTAACGTACACGCCTAGTGCTTTTGGATTATGCGTTCTGAAAGTATGAACCGAATTGGTGCATCAGCCGCGCCCAAGCCTCTTTGACATAGCTGACCTCATGACAGAGCAACGGCATCGGGAACTCTTCTTTGTCGAGACGGGAATATCCCGGTGTTAGTAGGTCTGTGTGTGCTTCATGTGGTGCTTCTACGGTGCGCCGGAAAGAAAAAGACAAAGCCTTGAAGATTTCTCTTGACAACAATTCATAAGATGGTACACTAGGAGGCATAGAAAAGTGTATCCAGCCCTGGCGACCTGCCGGGGCTTTTCATTTTCCGGCAACCGTCCACCACCATCGGCGAGAATGGCACTTTCTTCCATGTAGATTCTCACTTGAAATTCAAGTGGTATGTTGGGCTAGGGGTGTTGGCAGGGAAGAAGGCAATTGGTAGACGCGGGCGCCGTCGTAGGGCTTACCGGAGCGGAACATGCCATAGAGGCGTGCAACAGTTTACGAGCCACGGCCATCAGCGCCAGGCGTTTGGTTTTGCCTTTGGCGAGCAAGTGTTCATAGAACCCATGCAGATGGGGTTCGCGCCGGCTGGCCCCAGCGCGGGCATGAACAGCACGTGTCGCAGGTGACGGTTGCCCATTTTGCTGATGCGCGGGCGTTTGTGCACGGAGGTTCTGTTTTCCGCGAAACCCGTGGCGCTGCACAGCAGTTGATACTTTCGCTGCAACTGGTCATCGGCAGCGATATATCGCTGCGCTTCTGCTCGCAGTTGTTGGCTTTCGCGCTGGAAAGATCGCAGCATTCGCTGAATGCTGCGGCGCAGGGGCGTGGGAACAGCTTGCGAAACGCTGGCGGCATGCAGACGATTTTTCTCTGCGGCGCGCAGTTTGCTCAAGGTCTGCAAACGCCGTGCGATGGCCCATAACGCCAAGGTGTTGACATTGGGCCTGGCCCACGGCTGGAACGGCATGCGCGCCGCGAACTCCCGCAGCAGCCGCGCATCCAGCGGATCGCTCTTGCTGCGCTGTATCATGGCCTTGGCAAAATCCCGCACCGCCCGCGGATTCGCCACCATCAACTGCACTCCCGGGTGCGCACTCAGCAACAGCGCCACGTCCAGCCCGTACAGGCCCGTCGCTTCCATCACCACCCTCACCCGCTTCCCCCCGCGGGTGAGGGTGCGCAGCAACGCCCGATGTCCTCCCGCGGTATTTGCGAATCGCCGCAGCACTACTTGGTCTTTTTTTCCGCTACACGCCACCACCAACTCCTGGGCACTCACTTCCACTCCACACCTCCACACAGCACCATCTTGTCCATCATGCCTCCTTGGAGTAGGCTGTGGCTCGGGCTCCCCGACCCTGCGATATTTCCAACTGAGCTTGTAAATGGAGGCTCATCGGCCTGTGATTCTCTTCAGTTTTAGGAAATTAGGGCGGGGGGCCGATCCCCGGCGCCTTAACCACCACCTGGGTCGCCTCCACCTGGACGCCCGATAAAGCAGTAACCGTTACGCGCCTGCAGGTTCAAACCAAAACAGCTCCCGCGTCATGCTCTACCAACGCTGTGGTGCGCTTGACCGATGGCACCACGCCCGTGAACTTAACCATCACTGCCGCTGCCAACGATTCCGGCGTGCTCACGCAAAATTACGCCGCGGGAACTCCGCTCTCCCTAAGCGTTCAGACGGCCGCTGCCGGTTGCACCACCTCTCCCGCAGACGCAAACATCACCATCCAATACCGCATGCAATAGAATCCGGTTGCGCCTTTGTAGGGACGGCCTTCCGAGGCCGTCCGCCAACCCAAATGCATGGCTAACCGCCGCCACCAAAATCTTGTCATTCCGAACGTGCTTTTCCCTGGCGTCTCTCAAAAGCCACACCCGACAAAACGGACCACCAAGTCTTCAATGTAGCACTGGCTTCTATGCCAGCCCCGATTTTCAACGGCGACTCGGGGGAGGGAAGTTTTCACGGCGTTTTCGTCGCCGCCGGCAGCGAACCCACCGAAACGGAAATCGCCCAGGCCCGGGAAAAACTCGCTAGCTTTCACAGCAGGCTGGTAGAGAACGCCGATCTTGAGTGGGAGCGTTCCCACAACCTCATGTTCATCACCGATCTCGAGCGACGCGCCGCTCGCGAATTGAAACTCGACAAGCCCTGGGTCTACGACCACAACCCTCAAGCCGAGTGCCCCGCATGCGGCGAAACCATCAAACCGGATGTGGCCGTCTGCAAAACCTGCGGCGCCATTCTGGATCGCGACAAGGCCGCGCAGTATGGATTGATCAAAGAAGCCGAAGTCCCCGAACCCGCAAAAAAGAAAAATCTGCAGCTCAGGCCTTTGGGCCTGAGGCCTTCCCGCACCCAATTTCCTCCGTAAGACTCTTCACCAGCAGCGAAACGTCACAAAAAAGTTATCGAGACAACAAATGTCCATCATTGGATCTGTTGACGCACCCATCGAAATCTTTGGCGGCCTGGTCTCCGATATGTCCCCGGCCGATCTCCCGCACGGCGTCTCACCCGATTGCCAGGAAATCTCAACCCACTAATCGCCTCTGTGTCCTCTGCGGTGAATTAGCCTTTGTAGTGGCCGATCTTCAGATCGGAGCTTTTCTCTGTGTTTCTTCCGCTATCAACCGCAATCACTCTCGCCACGCAACCGCAAACCGCCTCAGCCAACCCCACCGCCCACGCAGTCTGCCCGGCTGGCGCACCCCCCGCGCCAGCCGGGATTTCATAGGGAACTCAGCCTTCAGCCCACAGTTCCACAGAAAATGAAGCTAGTCCCAAAGATTCCTCTTGACAGACTGCGTCTGATAAGTTATATTATGTTAACTAAGAAATCAGCCTGAATCTCCCACCCTTTGCCCTTATCGCCTGTCATGTCTTAGGATCTTCCCTGCCCGCCGCGATTGATGCAGAGACCGCCTTCTGAGGCAATTCCGCCTGCCGCACTCAACCGGGAATTGACGCCGCTACTTCTTCGCCGCCGCTCCAGCCTTCAGCTGCGCAACTTCATAATCCAAATACTGCTGTACCGTCCGTGCGTCCGCTCCCACAATCCTTCGCCCATTCACGAACACCGTCGGCGTACTGCGCACCTCCAGTAGGTTCCCGTTGGCTATGCTGGCATCGATCGCAGCTGTCGTCTCCGGCGCGCTCATGCAAGCCTTAAACACTTCCTGGTTCAGCCCAGCCTTGGCTGCATAGTCCGTCACCTTGTCGTACACGTTCGAAGCCGAGATCACATCCTGGTTGTCGTATATCGCGTCGTACATCTTCCAGAACGCCTTGGGCTCCTGCTGGTACGCGCACCTTCCCGCCAGCGCTGCCGTCCGCGCCCAAGGATGGATCGTGTCCAGCGGATAGTCTTTGAAGATCACCTTCACCTGCGGATAGTTCGGCAGCAACCCGCGTAGCGAGTCGTGCAGGTTCCGGCACACTGGGCATTCGAAGTCCGAATACTCCACCAGCGTTATCGGCGCGTTGGGGTTCCCCAGCACCGGCGAGTTGGCGATCTGAATCTTCTTCACCGTCTCGGCCAGTGGATCAACCGTCAGGTCGTTGATCTCCCCGCGAATCAAGTACCGCCCATCCTTAGTCATGTACATCTTGATCTTTTCCGTGCTCTCCTGCGTCTTCACTTCGATGGGGTACTCCAGGATCCCCGAACTGCCGTACTCCGTCGGCGCGGCCACGGTAATCTTGATTTCCGGTCCCAGCGCGAAGTAGCTCCGCAAGAACGCCTCAATGCTCTTCTGCGCCTGCGGTAACGACGTCGGCGCTGCCTGTTGTGCCGCACAGACCTTCGCAACCACCAGCACCACAGCGATCGCAGCAATCCTTCCAATTGTCCTGTTCGTCACGCTAACAACCTCCGTCTCGACCTCTGTGTCCTCTGGGGTGAATCACCGTCCGGATTCATTCCCTGAATGTAGCGCTGGCTTTTATGCCAGCCCGCGCTGTTGGCTTCGGGTGCCCCATTTTTGCGCCTTTGCTTTTTGCAAAAGTGGGTCTTGGGCTGGCTGTCGCTGTTTCCGTCGTCTTCTTCTCGCGACGCCTTCCTCGCGTTTTTCTCTGTGCCCTCTGTGGTGAATGCCTTACGGAATGAACCTCTGCGCAATCGGAAACGGCCTCCCAAATCCGAACGCCCGCGACGTAATCTTCAATCCCGGCGCCGCTTGTTTCCGTTTGTACTCATTCCGATCCACCAGCATGGCAATCTCCCGCACCAACTTCCGGTCGTACCCCAACTCCGCGGCAATCTGTTCCGGTGCCTTCACTTCTTCGATATACGCCTTCAAAATGCGGTCCAGCACCTCATATGGCGGCAGGGAATCCGTGTCCTTCTGATCCGGCCGCAACTCCGCGGACGGCGGTTTTGTGATTGTCGACTGGGGAATCAGTTCCCTTTCGCGATTGATATATTCCGCCAGCTCGTACACCATCATTTTCGGCACATCGGAAATCACCGCAAGCCCGCCCGCCATGTCGCCGTACAGTGTGCAGTACCCCACCGCATTCTCCGATTTGTTTCCTGTGCTCAGCACCATTGATCCAAATTTGTTCGAGAGCGCCATCAAATAATTCCCGCGAATGCGCGCTTGAATGTTTTCTTCCGTAGCGTCGGGCTTGCGATCGCCAAACAACGGCGTCAGCACGTTGCTGTAAGCGTTAAACACTTCTGAAATCGGTACGGACAGAAACTCAATCCCCAAACTGTGTGCCAGCGCCTTCGCGTCCGTCTTGCTGCCCTCCGACGAATACGGCCCCGGCATCGACACGCCTAGCACATTTCCCGCGCCCAGCGCCGCCACCGCAATCGAGGCCACTACCGCCGAGTCCACTCCTCCGCTCAGCCCCACAATCGCCTTGGAAAATCGGCACTTCCGCACATAATCCCGCGTGCCCGTCACCAGCGCCTGATATGCGTACGCAATCTCATCCTCGGGCTGCTCGTGAATTTCCCCTTCGCCCGTCACCGTGTCGAACAGCACCACGTCTTCTTCAAACGCCCTGGCCTGTGCGGCAATCCTGCCGTCCGGCGTTATCGCGATGCTCGCTCCATCGAAAATCAGCGAATCGTCGCCCCCTACCTGGTTCACGTAGACGATCGGCCGCCGGTGGTGCCTCGCCAGCGACCTCAGCATCTGCAGTCGCAGCGTCCTCTTATCAATCGTGTACGGCGAAGCCGATATGTTCAGCAGTATGCTGGTTCCCTGTGCCACTAACTCCGTCACTGGATCCCGCGCGTACAGCGGATTCGCCCAAAACGTTTTGTCGTTCCACACGTCTTCGCAAATCGTGATCCCCAATTGCTCGCGGTCCAGCCCGTAAACATATTGCCGCTCGCCTGGCTGAAAATATCGCGATTCGTCGAATACATCGTAGGTGGGCAACAGCATCTTGCTCTGCTCGAACACCACTCGCCCTTCGTCAATCAGCGCCGCTTTGTTCGCAATCGACTTCCCTGCCCGGTCTCGTTCCACCCGCCCCGCATATCCCACGATCGCCGGCAGCGGCATCTGCATCGCGATACACTTCAGCGTTTCGTGATTCCTCTCGATGAACGCGGGCCGTTCCAGAAGATCCAGTGGCAGGTATCCGCAAATACAAAGTTCCGAAAAGACGGCAAGGTCCGCGCCGCGTGCCTTGGCTTGCGTAGCCAGGCTCACGATGCGCGCCGCATTCCCTTCAAAATCGCCGACCGTGGGATTGAATTGCGCGAGAGCTATTTTCATTCTGCTAGCAACTTAGAATACGAATCCAGCCCCCAGAATGCAAATCACCCGCAACCCTGCCCATCCTGCATCTCATCCCTTTCTCCTGTAGCTCATCCCTTTAGGGATGAGGCTTTTTAGGTTTTCGTGTTTAGGTGTTGCAGTTGACTTCGGGTGCCCCATCCTTGCGCTTTTGTCTCATGCAAGGGTGGGTCTTGGGTTGATCGGTCACTCACCCCTGGGCCAGGCTTCGCCTTCCGGTTTGTCTTTCAACTTTTAACTTTGAACTTTCAACTCTTCCCCGTCCTCTTCACTCCCAAATTTTCCCCTTGACATATTCCCATATGGGTATGTATTCTGCCCCCATGCCTCGTGCCTCCACCACCTCCGACGCCTTCAACGCCGTCGCCGAACCGCGCCGCCGCGACATCCTCGCTTATCTCGCTCTCCAGGAACGCCCCGTAGGCGACATCGTCGCCACCCTCGGCCTCGAGCAGCCTTCCGTCTCCAAGCATCTCCGCGTCCTCCGCGAAGTTGGCCTCGTTCGCGTGCGCCGCGATGGCCGCCAGATGCTCTACCAAACCAACGCCGACGCCATCAAGCCCCTCCACGACTGGACCAGCAAGTTCGAACGTTTTTGGGATCACCAGTTGCTGCGCATCAAGGAACGCGCCGAGCGCAAAGCGTCCGACGATTCACAATCTCACTCCAAGGAGAAGTCATGAACGACACAATGCAGTCCCTCGAGAATCTCACCCTCAACATCACCAAGGAAGTCCGTGTCCGCGCCCCGCTCGCGGTCACCTTCGACGCCCTGCTCGCCCAAATGGGCCCGCAAAACGAAACGCCCTCAGGCCAGCCCATGCCCATGACGATCGAACCGTGGCCCGGCGGACGTTGGTTCCGCGACCTCGGCGACAACAACGGCCACTTCTGGGGACACGTGCAAGCCATCAAGCGCCCCACGTTGATGGAAATTTCCGGCCCTCTGTTCGCGTCGTATCCCATGATTTCCAACGTGCAATATCGCCTCAGCGAATCCAATGGCGAAACCTTAATCGTGTTCCGCCACACCGCCTTTGGATTCATCCAGGATGATCACCGCAAAAACGTCGTTGGCGGTTGGTCCTACATCCTCGACCAAGCCCGCAAACGCGCCGAAGCCGCAGCCTCAGGTGCAGCCGCAGCCGCTCGCTAGCACTGAACGTCGCCTTTTGTCTTCAATGTAGCGCTGTCTTTTATGCCAGCCGTACTTGGAAGGAGCACATCATGTGTCCAGTCTGCATCGCCACCGCGGCACTAATTGCCGGCAGCACCACTTCGACCGGCGGTCTAGCCGTTCTGATCGCCAAAAAGTTTCGCAGCAAGAAACCCGCGAACCAAGTCCCCACGCAGCACAAAGTCGACAATGCAAAGGAGAATCGCCATGGCCAGTAGCAAGGTAGGACTGCAGCAGCACAAAGTAGTATCCCCGGCCGCGTGGTTGGCGGCCCGCAAGCAATTCCTCGCCAAGGAAAAGGAGTTCACCCGCATGCGCGACGAACTGAGCCGCCAGCGTCGCGAACTTCCTTGGGAGAAAGTCGAGAAAAACTACACCTTCGACAGCCCAACGGGAAAAGTCACGCTCGCCGACCTCTTCGACAACCGCGGCCAATTGATTGTCTACCACTTCATGTTCGACCCAGGATGGAAAGAAGGCTGCCCCAGTTGCTCCATGATCGCCGACCAGTTCGACGCCTTCACCGCCCACCTGGCCAATCGCGGCACCACTCTTGTGGCCGTCTCGCATGCCCCAATCGCCGACATCGAAGCTTTCAAAAAACGCTTGGGCTGGCAATTCAAATGGGTGTCATCGTTCAACAATGATTTCAATCGCGACTATCATGTCTCCTTCACCAAGGACGAAATGGCCGCCGGCAAAATGAACTACAATTACGAGGACACCAAGTTCCCTGCTGAAGAAGCTCCCGGCGCCAGCGTCTTCGCTATCGACGACGCCGGCAACATCTTCCACTCCTACTCCACTTTCGGCCGCGGCTTGGACATTCTCCTCGGCGTCTACAATTTCCTCGACCTCGTCCCGAAAGGCCGCGACGAACAGGGTCTCAACTTTCCCATGGCCTGGGTTCGCCACCACGATCGCTACGATCAGCACTACTTCGCAGCTTCCACAGCCAACGCTTCGGCGCCCCAAAAGTCCGACGCCTCATGTTGTTCCGGCGAGCACCACTCCTAACGGAGCCCAAGCGCCAAGATCGCTTCAACTACCGCGAGTGGTCGAAGCGATCCTGTAGCTCATCCCTTCAAGGATGAGGCTTTCCGATTGAACCGTGCCAACTTCAACGCGCTGTAGGCGTTTTCTTCGCCTTGCCCAAACATTCCATTCATCTCTAGCCGCGTGTTTTGGGTGTTCACTCTGGCTGACCATTCTTGCGCCGTTGTTTTATGCAAAAGTGGATCTTGGGTTAAGTGTTGCCGTTGGTGTTTCCTTCTTTTCTTTCGTCCCGTTTTCCTCTGTGCTCTCTGTGTCCTCTGTGGTGAATCTTCCGTCGCGACGACTCTAATCTCCCCCCGCCGCCGTCCGTTGCACGAATCGAATCGCATCACTCAACCCAAACGCTCCCAGCATCCGCGCCTGCGTATTCGCGCACAGCGCGTTGATTTCGTCGATGCCCAGGTTGGCAACGCTTACTCGATACCGCAACTCTCTCTTCCCCGCCGGCGTCTCCACAATCCGTAACACGGCATCCGCCACTTCCTGTGCATTTCCCGCCGAACTTGTAAGCGCATCCCCAACCTTGTCTGCAATCTGGTTAGCTGCGCCATACGTGTCCGCGCGCGTCTTGTCCGCCGCGATTACAAAATTCCCAAACACCGCCGTTTGATACGCGCCCGGCTCTACAATCGACGACTCAATTCCCTGCCCAGCCAATTCGTAGTGGTACGCCTCCCCCAGCGCTTCCATCGCAAATTTCGTGGCGCAGTAAAATCCAAATCCCGGAATCACCAAACGCCCAGCGCCGCTGCTGATGTGCAGCAGCAATCCACTTCGCTGCCTCCGCATGTATGGCAGCACCGCGCGATTCACTCGCACACAGCCGAAGAAATTCGTATTCATGATTTGCTGTGCTTGCTCGGTAGTGGTGGCTTCCATCAATCCGCTGATGCCGTATCCTGCGTTGTTAATCGCCACGTCGATGCGCCCGGCCTGCTCCACAGCCGTCCGCACCGCCTGCTCCACCGAAACCTCGTCGGTAACATCCATCTCCAGTACGTGCAGCGCCAGCGATTCCTTCTTGGCTAACTCCCGGATTCCCGCCGCATTCGCAGCGTTCCGTCCCGCCGGATCCCGCATCGTCGCGAACACGGTATGTCCATTACGCGCCAGCGTCTCAGCCATCAATCGTCCAAATCCCGTGCTCGATCCAGTAATCAAAACAACGTGCTTCGAATCCATAACTCCCTCCAAGGTCCGCTATCCTCCCCCATTTCGATGTCCAAAGTACACCCCTGGATATTCCTTTGGAGTGCGGCGGCTAGCCGCCGCTTTTCACGCCCAACGAACCGCCACAGCACCGCACCTCAGTAGCACAGGCTTCAGCCTGTGTACCCGTCCCCTTCTTGGTGTTGCTTCTTCCGTCGTCCCTTTCTTCCGCTTTCTCTGTGCCCTCTGCGGTGAATCCTCGCCGTTCCTGTAGCTCATCCCTTCAGGGATGAGGCCTTCCCGCTCGATACCTCAACCGCAAAACAAAAAGGGCTCCCGGAAAACTCCAGGAGCCCCAAAAGGTCTTACCTCTACCCGCAAATTACACGCTAAACGAACTTCCGCACCCGCAAGTACTCTTCACGTTCGGGTTATTAAACTTGAACCCGGCGCCTTCGAGCGTTTCCACATAATCGATTTCGACGCCATCCAGATACATCGAGCTCATCTGGTCAACCGCCACCTTCAATCCGTCGAAATCCGCCACTTCATCCGTCTCGTTCGTCTGGTTCTCAAATGCCATGTGGTACTGAAAACCCGAGCACCCTCCGCCCACTACGGCAACGCGCAACGCCGTGGGAGCGGGATTCTGCATGCTCATGATTTCCTTCACCTTGGTAGCCGCTACTGGCGTCAGGTTAATCATAAATCGAATGGCCTCCGTCGCGGGCCGTGCCGCGAAAATCTCTACGAATCCAGTATAACATAGCCTAACAACACGCAAAGTTCACGCGTTTCCCACCAATTACTTCCCTGCTGCATTCCTCAATCGCGCTCGCTCCAGGACCTGCTTTCGACAATCTCAGCCTTAGTCCTTTAGAATAGATGCACTTATGCGACACACCGTTACGTTGTTGCCTGGCGAAGGAATTGGTCCCGAAGTTGCCTCAGCCACCAAGCGCGTTCTCCAAGCTTCCGGCGTGCAAATCAATTGGGAAGATCTCGACGCGCGCGCCCTCAACACCGACAAAAGCACGGTTCGCGGAGAAGTGCTCAACACCGCCGCCATTGACTCCGTGCGCCGCAACCGTGTGGCACTCAAAGGCCCCATGGCCACCGCCATCGCCGGCGGCGCGCCCAGCGTTAACGTCGCGCTGCGCAAAAGCCTCGACCTCTACGCCAATCTTCGCCCCGTGAAGAACTTGCCCGGCGTCAAATCCCACTTCGATGGCGTCGATGTCGTCATCGTTCGCGAAAATACCGAAGATCTCTACTCCGGCCTCGAGCACGAAGTCGTTCCCGGCGTCGTCGAAAGCCTCAAGATCATCACCGAAAAAGCTTCCACGCGCATCGCCCGCTTCGCCTTCGACTATGCCAAGAAGCACGGCCGCAAGAAAATTCACGCCATCCACAAAGCCAACATCATGAAGCTCGGCGATGGCCTGTTCCTCCGCTGCTGCCGCTCGGTCGCGGAACAATTTCCCGAAATCGAGTACAAGGAACTAATCGTCGATAACGCTTGCATGCAAATCGTCATCAATCCTGACCAGTTCGATGTCCTGCTCCTCCCCAATCTCTACGGCGACGTCATGAGCGATCTCGCCGCGGGCCTGGTCGGCGGACTTGGCGTAGTCCCCAGCGGCAATATCGGCCAGGAAGCTGCGATCTTCGAAGCCGTCCACGGCACCGCACCTGACATCGCTGGCAAAGGCCTCGCGAATCCCACCGCTTTACTCATGAGCTCCATCCTCATGCTTCAGCACCTCGGCGAAAACTCTGCCGCCGCCCGCATTGAGCAAGCCCTCATCAACGTCTACAAACACGGACAGCACGTCACCCGCGACGTAGGCGGCTCCGCCACCACCGAACAATTCACCGACGCGGTCATTGCCGCCCTCCCTCCCGCCTAGCCTCGAGCCACAAGCCGCTTTGGAGTGCGGCGGCTAGCCGCCGCTTTTCCACCCGAAGCGCAAGCCCGCCGAACCCCGGCATCTTCGTTGGGAGGCCGCAGTATCACAGCGTACGGAAATCCTAGCTTTTTAGGGGGTCGGAGCTTTAGCTCCGACAACAAGCGTCTGGTTATCATTGGGCTTCAGCCCCTGAGGAAATGGTTCAGAATTCGCGCAGCCTGGGACCAGGCTTTGGGCCGGAGAGAATTTTACGGAGCCACCCGGAGTCCGCGCCAAAGCAAAACGGCGCGACTCAAAGCCGCGCCGTAGAAAGATGTTTCTGGCGTCTTACTTAGGACTTAAAACTGAAAACTCAGAATTCTTAACTTTTAACTCTCAACTGCCTTCCTCACATTTTATATCGCCCCAAATCCTCGTCGCTCAGCCCTTCCAGATAATTCCTCAACTGTTCATTCGTACTCCGCTCCGCCAGCGCCGACGACACCTTCGAATTCTTCAACACCTGCTCATCCACGAAGATTGGGCAATCCATCCGGAGCGCCAGCGCCAATGCGTCGCTCGGCCTCGAGTCAATGCTCATCAATTCCCCGCCATGCTCCACCCAGATCAACGCATAAAACGTGTCGTCGCGCAGGTCGTTCACCACAATCTTTTGCACCGACACGTCCAGGCCCAGAAACACGTTCTTCAGCAGATCGTGCGTCATCGGCCGCGGCGTCTGCACTTTCTCAATCTCCAGCGCAATCGCGTTCGCTTCGTACGCCCCCACCCAGATCGGCAGCACCGCCTGCCCTTGCACATCCTTCAGCACCACAATCGGCATTTGCGTCACCGGGTCCATCATCAGGCCGCGTATCTTCATCTCAACTTCCATCGCGCCCTCCTAACTTCCAGTCCCTCTGCCGACTGCGTCATCTCTGTACGCCCTGCTTCTCTGCCGACTGCGTCATCTCTGTACGAACCGCCCAGCTCCTCTGCCGACCACCCTATCTTTAGGGGCTCGGAGCTTCAGCTCCGACATCACCAGCCCGCCAACCAATGGGCTTTTAGCCCTTGAGGATTCTTGCCTCCTGATCTCTGTTCGCTGATCCCTGATATCACTCTCCGCTACTCTACTTCCCCAATTTCTTCTCCTTAGGGGGTCGGAGCTTCAGCTCCGGCATCACGTCCCACCAAGCACCGGGCTTTAGCCCCTGAGGATTCTTGCCTCCTGATCACTGATCGCTGATCCCTGATATCACTTCCCGCTACTCTACTTCCCCAATTTCTTCTTTTTAGGGGGTCGGAACTTTAGCTCCGACATCACGTCCCACCAAGCACCGGGCTTTAGCCCCTGAGGATTCTTGCCTCCTGATCGCTGATCTATGATCCCTGATATCACTCTGCTCCGCCATGCTCCCCAACCAAACTATTCGGACTCGCTCCGGTCACCCTGACCTGCACGTAGTGTCCCAGAAGTTTTTGCTCCGGTGAAGTGAAATTCATGACTTTATTTGACGATGTATGTCCCGACCACTGATTCTCTCTCTTCGACTTCCCTTCCACCAATACTTCCACGATCTGTCCCACCAGCCGCTCATTCCGCGCTCGCTGAATCTCTCTCTGCTTGTCCATCAAAATCGCCAGACGCCGCGACTTCTCTTCTTCCGGAATCGCATCGTCCATCTTCAACGACGGCGTATTCGGCCTCGGCGAGTACTTGAACGAAAACGCCCCATCGTACTGCACCACGTCCAGCAGGCTCAGTGTCTCCTCAAAATCCTTTTCTGTCTCTCCGGGAAATCCCACAATTAAATCAGTGGTAATGCTGATGGTGCGCTTCGATCCATGCAGCAGCGCAATCTTCTCCAGGTATTCATCCCGCGTATATGTGCGCGCCATTGCCCGCAGCACATTCGTCGACCCGCTCTGCACCGGCAAATGTACGTGCTCGCAAATCCCCGGCACCACTTCAATCGCTTCCACAATATCTTTCCCGAAATCACGCGGGTGTGAAGTCGTGAAACGCACACGCCGTATCCCCGGCACTGCCGCCACCGCCGCCAGCAATTCCGAAAATCGCATTCGCCGCGCACTCGGGTCGGCATACGAATTCACCGTCTGCCCCAGCAACTGCACTTCCGTGTATCCCATATCCGCCAGTTGCCGCACTTCTTCCAGCACCGATGCGCTCGCCCGGCTCCGCTCCGGCCCTCTCGTGTACGGCACCACGCAATACGAACAAGCCTTGTCGCAGCCTTCAATGATCGTCAGATACGCTCGCCACGGATTGTCGCGCCGCGTAATTTCCGTCTCAAACGTTTCGTCGGTGTCCAGATCCAGCCCGGTAATGCGCTTCCCGCCCGCTTCCAGTTGCGCCAGCAATTCCGGCAATTTCCGGTAACTCGCGCTTCCGCACACCAGGCTGACCCACGGCGCGCGTTCGAAAATGTCTTCGCCTTCCTGCTGCGCCACGCAACCCAGCACGCCAATCACTTGTCCTTCTTTGCGTGTGGTGCGGTATTCGCCCAATCTCGAAAATACTTTTTGCGCCGCCTTCTCCCGGATCGAGCACGTGTTGTACAGAATCACGCTCGCCTCGTCCGTGCGCTCCACCTGCTTGTATCCCCGCGCCAGTAGCACCCCTGCCACCTTCTCCGAGTCGTGCTCATTCATCTGGCACCCAAACGTCTCCAAATAAAACGTCCCCGCCGTTGGACTTTTGTAGTGGCCGATCTTTAGATCGGCGCCTTCCTCTTGCATTGGCATCTTGTTGCGACCGCCTTCCGAGGCGGTCTGTTCCCGTAGCCCAGGCACACCCGCCCGCGCGAGCCTCTCCACGCTAAAATCAAATGCATTCCCCATAATCTAACTCTACCACACGCCTTTTTGCAGTGCGCCGCCTCGCCTTGTTTCCTCTGTGTTCTCTGGGTCCTCTGTGGTGAATCGCCGGCCAAGCTCTGCGTCCCAACTTCCTCATTCCGCTCCCATAACCTTCACCCCATACGCATACTTCCCCGGCAAACTCCCCGGCGTCTCCACCTCCACATCCTTCCCCTTCTGCGTCCATTTCAGATTTCCCACCGTTCCCAGCATCGTCACCGACGCACCCTGCTTCACGGTCACATCCCGAATCGTCATCGTCATCCCTTTCGGCTCGCCCAGCAGAAACGCATACACCGCGCCATCCTTCTGCGTGAATCTCACCTTCATCCCGTCCGCCGTTTCTCCTTCCGCTCTCTTCCACGGCTTCGTCCCGTAAATTCCCTCTCCATTCATGTCCAGCCACGCCCCCAGCGCCTTCAGCCGATCCAGTTGCACCGCAGGAATCGTTCCATCCGCCTCCGGTCCCACATCCAGCAGCAAATTGCCATTCTTGCTTACAATGTCCAAGAGCAAATAAATCAATTCATCTTTCTTGATGGTATCGGCCTCGCCCTCCGCGCGGTTGTACCCAAACGATCTCCCCAGCCCTCGGCACTCTTCCCACTTCTTCGCGCTGATCTTGCTCAACGTCTCGTATTCCGGTGAACTGAAATCCGAATGTTTCACCCCAAACCGGTCGTCCACCACTCCGTCCGGTATCGCGTTGTAATATTCTGCAATAATTTCCAGCGCGTGCCCCGACTTTGGATAATCAATGTCATTCCACAACACCGACGGCTGATATTTCCGAATCAATTCCCGCATGTGGGCGTCCGCGTATTTTCCGTACGCCTCCGTCTGCGGCTCCACGCTCTTGGCTTGCTTCCAATTCGTGATCGGTCCCGGCACAAACGTCCAGTCATATCCTCCCGAATAATAAAGACCCATCTTGATTCCCTGCGCCCGCACCGCCGAGGTCAATTCGCCCACCAGGTCCCGCGTGGCATGTTGCCGGTCCTTCGGCAGCGTCGGATTCGGTGTCTCGCTCGGCCACAGCGTGAATCCCTCGTGATGTTTCGACGTCAACACCACATAGCGCGCCCCAGCCATCTTGAAAACCTGCGCCCACTCCTCTGGTTTCCATTTCTGTATATCTTTGTCAAACGTTTCCGCGAAATTGTAGTAGTTGTAGCTCGCCCCGTAATGTTCCTTGTGATATTCCTGTGTTGGCGAGCCGTCCAGCCGTAGCGTGTTGTAATACCACTCCGCGTACGGATTCCGCTTCAAATATTCTTCCGGTGAAAGCTTCTCTCCCTCGGGAGTCAGCACCGCCCATCCCGGCACCGAATACAATCCCCAATGGATGAAAATTCCCAGCTTCGCGTCCGCATACCACGCCGGTAACGGATGCGTGTTCAACGACTCAATCGTCGCCTCATACTTCCCCGCCTTTTTCTCCGCCGTCTGCCCCATCACACCAGTCCCAGCCATCGCGCAAACTACCGCCACTGCCATCCATTTCCTCATCAAAGTCTCCCAGTGCCGCCAATGCATCATTTCCTTACTTCTCCTTACTTCCTTCGTTCGCTGTGCTCTCTGTGCCCTGTGTCCTCTGTGGTGAATCTCTCTCTTCGGTTTCTACTTCATTGCTTCGGTGTCTTTAAGTACGCAACCACAAACAGCACCCCCAACAAAAAATCCGTTCCCCCGAACACCATATCCGACCCGCGCATTCTCCCCTGCATCACCAGCACCCCCACCGCAATCGCCCAACTGAATTTCTCCACCATGCTCGGTATCATCATCAGCCGGAACCTCACCGGGTCCCTCGCAATCACCAGAAACGCGATCTGCCACGCCAACGCCACTCCCACAAACCCGTAATAAAATCCCGGATGCGTAATCGCCGGCGGATCTTGCCTGCCAATCACGTCAAACAAAAAATACAGCGGCGTGATCACCAGCAATCCCCAGATCCCCGCCACCCAAAACACCACCTTCGCGAATTTCATTCCTTCCTCCTTCCCTGCAGCATATCCAATTCTCCTTCTCTTTCCTTCACTTTCTCTTCCGGTTACAATCATTCCTTTCCCAGGCCCATGGCAACTCATTTCCCGGAGTGATCCATGCGCTCCACCGCTACACAACGCTCCACCTACTCTCCCGGCCAATCCCAGCAGGAATTCCATCGACTCACCCGTCAGGCGCAAGCCTACGAACCTTTCACTCGCCAACTTTTTCTCCAGGCTGGCATCGTCCCCGGCATGCGCGTTCTCGACGTCGGCTGTGGCGGAGGCGATGTCGCTTTCCTCGTCGCCGATCTCGTCGGCCCCGGCGGTGAAGTCGTTGGCACCGACCGCATCCCCTCCGCCATTCAATGGGCCATTTCCCGCGCGCAATTCCGCAGCATGAGCAACATCCGCTTCCTCGAAGGCGATCCCACCGAAATGTTGTTCGACGAACCCTTCGATGCCGTCGTTGGCCGCCTCATCCTCATGTACTATCCCGATCCCGTCGACGCTCTTCGCAAACTTCAGCGCCATCTCTGTCCCGGCGGCCTCACCGTCTTCCAGGAATTCGATATCGCCAACTGCCGCTCGATTCCTCCCACTCCCGGTTTCGATCGCGCCGTCGCACTCATTCGCCAAACACTTCTCGCCACCGGCGCGCGCGTGCAACTCGGCCTCGAACTCCACCAGGTCTATCTCGACGCCGGCCTTCCCGCTCCCACCATGCGCATGGACTCACTCGTAGGTGGCGGCCCAGACTTCGCCGGCTTCGCCCTCGTCACCGATGTCCTGCAGAGCCTCCTTCCCACCATCGAAAAACTCCACCTCGCCACCGCCGCCGAACTCGACCTCCCCACCTTCGAGCAGCGCCTTCGCCAACAAGTCTCCGCCAACAAAGGTGTCATCCTCTCCCCAGCCCTAATCGGCGCCTGGTCCCGCAAATCTCTCTAATTGTCATCCTGAGCGAAGCGAGGGACCTGCTTCTGCCTTTGCCTTAAACTTTTAACTTTCAACTCCCAACTCCGCACCTTTCCACCCAATCCACGACACTTCGCATCTCATTCCTTTTGACCATCTTCCGCACCCTGTGCTACGTTTCTTATGTCACCAAATTTCCGTCGCTCTTGAGGGGTTGACATCATCTCTTTGTTCTCCGCCATCTTCATCGGCAATATCTTTGAAATTCTTGCGCAAACCGGCTGGGTTGCCCGCTTCGTCCTCGCCCTCCTTCTTATCTTTTCCCTGATTTCCTGGGCGCTCATCTTCCAGAAGTCCGGCCTTTTCGGACGCGTCCGCCGCGAATCCGACCAATTCCTGAAAATCTTCCGCGCCACGAAGGGCGTCGCCAATCCCCAAGGCCTCGTCTCCGCCGGCTCTCCCTTCTCTTCTGTCTACGCCGCCGGTTATCGCGAATTGCAGAGCCAACTCGCCGGCACCACCAGCAATCCCAATCCGCAACGCCTCAAGTCCATGCAGGCCGTAACTGTCGCCATGCAGCTCGCCTCCGCCGAGGAAGTTCGTCGCGTCGAAAAGGGTATGTCCTGGCTCGCCACCACCGCTGGCGTCACTCCCTTCATCGGTCTTTTCGGCACCGTTTGGGGCATCATTGACGCCTTCTCCGGTCTCGGCACTTCCGGATCTGCCAGCCTTCGCGCTGTCGCTCCCGGCATCGCCGAAGCGCTCGTCACCACCGCCGCCGGACTGTTCGCCGCCATCCCTGCCCTCATCGCCTACAACTACTTCCTCCAGGACATTCGCGACCTCGCCCAGCGTCTCGACACCTTTGCCCTTGAATTCGCCGCCCAAATCGAAAAAACTTTCACCTGATATGCCCCACCAACTCACCATCTGGCAGCACGCAAGATTGTCATCCCGACCGGAGGCCCAGCGCCTTTCGCTGCGCCGGAGCGGAGGGATCCTGGCACAATCCCAGCCCTTGGCCCGGTTTTCGAAGTTCGATCTTCTATTTTCTAATTTCGAGTTTCTAAATTGCCCCAACTAACCAAATCCACCCAAACCAGCCTCTCCGACATCAACATGGTGCCGTTCATCGACGTCGTCCTCGTTCTCCTCATCATCTTCATGATCACCGCTCCCATCCTGCAGTCCGGCATCGAAGTCGACGTCCCCAAAACGCACACCGTCAAGGAAATCACCCAGCAGCGCCTCGTCGTCACCATGGACAAGAATCAGCTCATCTATCTCGGCAACGATGCCGTCAACATCCACCAACTCGCCGACAGAATCAAACGGCAATCCAAGTCCGAGCGCGACGTCGTCTACATCCGCGCCGACGAAACCGTTCCCTTCGGCGCCTTCTGCACGGTCATCGATTCCCTTCGCCAGTCCGGCATCTCCAACATCTCCATCGTCACGCAACCCATCAACGACCGCTCTCGCTCCAACTAACCGCCATGTACCGCCCCGCTCCTTACACCGACGAACTCGACCTCAAGCCTTTCCTTGGCTACTCGGTGTTCATGCATTTCAGCCTTACCGTTCTTCTTCTCATCGGTATCTGGATTCAACGCAGCTCCGTGCCCTGGGGCGGTGTCGGCGGCTCCGGTGATTCCGGCGTCAAAGTGAATCTGGTCGCTACCGCTGGCTTGCCCATGCCTCAGCCCAATGTTTTCACAGACAGTCGTGTGGTCGACCCCACCAAGGGCCTCGCCAAAGAAGAGCCTCCCAAGCCTCCCGAACTGCAGACCGACGCCACGAAAATTCCGAAGTTCAACAAGCTCAAGCCTCCTCCTCCACCCAGCAAAGCCTCCAAGACTCTCGAAAACAAAACTCCTCCTCCCACAAACGCCATTCCCTACGGCAAGGGCGGCACCATGAACGTTCCCACCGGCTACGGTTCCGAGCCCGGTCCAATGTCTTCCGCCGCGGGCCTTTCCGTCGGCGGTCAGGGCGGCGCCGAATTTGCCGCGCGTTATCCTTGGTATGTCGCCAGCGTCACCAAGCGTGTTCAGGACAACTGGATGCAGAACACCATCGACGCTCCCGTCCGCAGCGCGCACATCGCTCACGCTATCGTTACGTTCACCATCCTCCGCGACGGCACTGTCAAAAATATTCGCCTCGCGCAATCCAGCGGCAATCGCTCCATGGACGATTCCGGCATTCGCGCCCTCTCCGGCATCGACAAGATGCCCTCCCTCCCCTCCGACTGGCGCGGCCAATCCGTCGACGTAACCTTCGACTTCGACCTCTCCCAGCACCACTAAATTTCGGTCCGCCGTCTCGTTCAGCCTGAGCATCTCCCACGAAGGGCCCCGCTTTCAGGCTCGCCCGCTTTTGTTCTAAATGTAGGGGCACGATACATCGTGCCCTCGTTTTTGCTCTTTCCCGTCTTGTCATCCCGACCGAAGGCGCAGCGCCTTTTGCTGCGCCGTAGCGGAGGGATTATGCCTCGCTCTCGTCCTTACCTCGATCGCCGTGACCATCGTCCCTTTGTCAGCCCCGCCGTGTTGCGCGCCCCTTCACGGCTGAGAATTTTCCGCCCCATCGCCCAAATTCCACCTGTCATCCCGACCGGAGCGGTCCGGCTTTTCCTGCGCGCCGTTTTGTGGTGCGCCGGGCCGCGCAGTGGAGGGATCACGGCAACCTGTCAGCTCCACGCCAACCGCCTCCAGTCTCCAGGTGACAAATCCTTCCGTTCAACTTTCAACCTTACCTCTTAACTCTGTTCGCGCCTTCCCTCTTTTCGTCGTATCCTATACTTCTCACTCATCCTCCGCCCATCTGCGGACAAAACTCGGAGGCTTCGTTGTCGTTGAAAAAATCGGTTCCCGTTTTCTTCCTTCTACTTCTCTCCCCAGTCCTCGCCCTCTCCCAGCAAGAACAAGGTTGGTTCCGCACCGGCACCGGTCTCGGCGTCGAAAAGCCCCGCATTGCCGTTGCCGATTTCGTGGTCCGCTCCGACCAGGCCAAATCCCACGCCCCGCTCTTCACTCAAGTCGTTCGCGACGATCTGGCCTTCTCCGGAATTCTCGACCTCGTCTCTCCCAGTTTTTATCCCACGCAGCCTCTCCCCGATCCGTCGCAACTCCGCAATCTCACCTGGACCGACATGCCCCTCAACGCCAACTTCGTCGCCTTCGGCAATCTCTCCGAAACCTCCGCCGAAGTTTCCATTTCCGCCTGGCTGTTCGACGTGCGTAATCCCTCTTCCCAGCCCGTCATCGCCAAAATTTATCGCGGCAATCCCACCGACGCCCAGGTCCGCAAATTCGCCCATCAATTCGCCGACGAAATCGTCAACAAACTTTCCGGCGGAATCGCCAGCATCGCCTCCACGCAAATCGCCTTCATCAGTTCGCGCTCCGGCACCAAAGAACTTTGGGTTATGGATTACGACGGCTCCAACCAGCACAAACTCACGTCTCTCGGCAGCGTCTCTCTCACTCCTCACTGGTCCCCAGACGCTTCCCGCATCGCCTTCACCTGCTTCGCTCCCGCCAACGGGGTCGTCAGTGCGCAAATCTGTATGTACTCGCTTGACTCCAACCGCATCGTTTCCTTCGCGCGTTACAAAGGCACCAACTCTTCTCCCACCTGGTCGCCCGACGGCTCCCAAGTCATGTTCTCCTCCTCCATGCAAGGCAATCCCGCTCTCTATGTTTCCGACGCCAGCGGCAATCGTCCCAAGCGCGTCACTCTCAGCTCCAATGGCGCCGACACTTCTCCCGCATGGAATCCGAAAACGGGACAGACTGTCGCCTTCGTCAGTGATCGTGGCGGCGTCCCTCAGCTTTATTTGATGAACTCCGACGGCACCAACACCCGCAAGCTCGATCTGCCCGATATGGGCTACGTCATCGATCCCGCTTGGTCGCCCAACGGACAACTTCTCGCCTTCTCCTGGCGCCGTCCTTCCGGCAATTACGACCTCTACATCATGGACGTCGCTTCCGGCAGCCTCCGCGAAATCACCCGCGATTCCGGTCGCAACGAGCGTCCCAGCTGGGCTCCCGACGGCCGCCACATCGTCTTCGAATCCACCCGCGGCGGCTCTCGTCAAATCTGGGTCATGCTGGCCGACGGTTCCACCCCTCGCCAGCTAACCACCACCAGCCACAACGAATCGCCGAATTGGTCGACGAAATAATGAGTGAGGATCGCGATATCAGATATCAGGCATCAGCCATCAGGACTCGGCCCTTTTTGGAGTGCGGCGGCTCGCCGTCGCTTTTGCACTCGCCCCGTTCCTCTAACCGTTCCGGCGCCGCCTACCGTGCGACTTGTCCTCCTGAGCGCGCTTTTCGCGCGAAGGATCTCACTTCATCCCCGTCGCCACTCTCCGCATCGCGCGCCTCCCGTCTTCCATGTAGCGCTGGCCTTTTATGCCAGCCCTCTCGCCACCGCAGCCAATCGTCTGCATCTTGTCATCCCGAGCGCAGCGAGGGATCTGCTTTTCCTTCCCGCCATTCCGCTCACCGTTGCGTAGTCGCACACCGCGCGATTTGTCATCCTGAGCGCGCCTTTTGCGCGAAGGATCTCACCTCATCCCGTTCGCCACTCTCCGGTTCGAGTGCCGCGTCTTCCTCCGTAACCCGCATTCCAAATTGTCATCCCGACCGGAGCGTTGGCGCCGTTTGCCAACGCGTAGCGGAGGGATCCCGCCACAATTCCAACCCCTTCGCCGCCCTCCCGCCCTTCGCATTTCGTTTCTCGACTTTCGTATGTCCCTCCGCGCTTCCTGATCCCTGGTCGCTGATGCCTGATATCACTCAAATTCACACCCCATGTCAGACACGCCACAACTCATTTTTTCGGCAACAATCGCTCCCGCTTAGCAGTACAATATATCGTGTTACGACATATCCACCCGTTTCATCCAGTCGGTGCTACTCTTATCTATTCCGGTTGGCCCAGCACGGGATAACTCAGTGTCGAGGAGGACACGCATAATGATTCCGCCGTACCGCCCCTATTTCCGCACTCTCTTGATCTCGGCTTGCGCGCTTTCGCTCGTCGTCGCCGGCTGCGGCCCTAAAAAACAGAAAGCTCAGCCCAGCACCTATACTCCCCCTCCCGCCGCCGTGAAGCCCACCGTCTCTCTCTCTGCGGATAAAACCTCCATCAATCCTGGTGAATCCGCCAAGCTCTCCTGGACTTCCACCGATGCCACCAACGTCTCCATCGCTCCGGAAGTCGGCGCCGTCACGGCCCAAGGCACCACCACCGTCACTCCCGGCACTTCTACTACCTACACGATCACGGCCTCTGGCCCGGGTGGCAATGCCGACGCCACGGTACGCATCGCTGTCGCCACCGCTCCACCGGTGACCACCGAAGCGCCCAAGTCTTCTTCTGTCGACGAGCTCTTCCTCCAGGAAGTCGGCGACGCCTACTTCGAGTACGACTCCGCCGAACTTCGTCCCGATGCTCGCCAAGCCATCCAAAAGGATGCCGCCTTCTTCAAGCAATATCCCACCATGCGCATCACCATTGAAGGTCACTGCGACGAACGCGGCTCCACTGAGTACAACCTCGCTCTCGGCCAGCGTCGCGCCAACGCCGTTATGCAATATCTAGTCAGCCTCGGCATTCCCGAAAGCCGCCTCAACGCCACCAGCTGGGGCAAAGAAAAGCCTTTTTGCATGGAAGCCACCGAAGCCTGCTACGCCAAAAACCGTCGCGGCCACTTCGTCCAAGCCAAGTAATTTGCAGTGCGGCGGATAGCCGCCGCTTTTACAACCACAGCCATCGCCGAGCCCGCGAATCGCACCGCGACCACGGGCTCCGCACCTCATCCGTCCCCAAATCCTGTAGCTCACCCCTTCAGGGGTGAGGCCTTTCCGCAACGCCACTCCAACCAATCGATACGTGTACTCGTGGACTGCGCCTGCTAGCCGCCGCTTTGTCTTTTAACTTTCGACTCGCATCATCTATTCGAACAACCTTCGTCCGCGCTATCATCCTGAGCGCCCTTTTGCGCGAAGGATCTCATCTGCCCCATCGCGGCTAGCCGCCGCTGCGCCTTTTAACTTTCAACTCTTAACTTCTCGCATCTCTCCCCATACAACCACTTGCTCCCTCGCTCATCTCCCAGTAAATTGGAAGGTTGACACTGCTATTTTCTTTTTACTGTGTCTTTCCGTGGAGGGTCGATCATGCGTCTTCGTAACATTCTCATCTTCTCTGCCGCCATGTTTGCCAGCGCCCTGGCTGGCAGCCTAGTTGGACCTCGCCCCGCTCTCGCCGTCGCCCGCGAAATTATCGAGCTCCAGCGCGACGTCAGCGCCATACTCCAGGGTCAGAAGGATCTCCAGACCCAAATGACCCAGGACCACACTGTCCAGAAAACTCTCATCGAGCAATCCTCCGACAGCGTCGCCAAGCTCAATTCCACCATGAGCTCCCTCGAAAAATCCGTCCAGGACGTCCAAGCCAACTCCGGCGCGCGCCTCGACACGATGTCCACTCAAGTCCAAGGCCTCTCCGACAATCTCGAAGAAATTAAATCCCGCCTCGGCAAGCTCAATCAGCAACTCGTCGACCTGCAAAACTCCGTCCAGAGCATCGACGCCCGCATTTCCGGCGGCGCTCCTGCCACTTCCCCATCGAATGGCGCGCCCAATGGCACCGCCAATCCAGCGGGTTCAAGTTCCTCGCAACCCATAGCTTCCAACCTCGCTCCTTCCGGCCCTCCTCCTTCTGCCGACACTCTCTATTCCAATGGACTCCGCGACATCACCAGCGGCAAATACGATCTCGCCCGCAACGAATTTCAGGATTATCTCCGCTACTACGGCGACACCGATCTTGCCTCCAACGCGCAGTTCTACCTCGGCGAGATTGCCTACTCGCAGCATCAATACGATGTCGCTGTCCAGGAATACGGCAAGGTTCTCAGCACTTATCCCAAGAGCTTTAAGCTTGCTCCCGCTCGCCTCAAAAAAGGTATGGCTCTCCTCGAACTCGGCCAGAAAAATCCCGGCGTCAAGGAACTCCGTGAAGTCGTCAAGCGCTATCCCGGCACCGAAGAAGAGCGCCGCGCCCGCGCCAAACTCAAAGAACTGGGCGTAGCCGTAACTGCCGCCGCCCACTAATTTCGGGCTGCGCCGGCTAGCCGCCGCTTTCCCGGTCCGCGCAATTCTATATTCTTTCCCTGATTTGTCATCCCGACCGGAGCACCAGCGTTTTGTGCTGGTGCGGAGTGGAGGGATCACAGCCGGATCCTCACCTAATCGATCTCCCTTCAGGTCCGACATTCCACCGCAACTCCCGCCAAAACACTTCCGCGCTCTCCGGCCTCTCCCCCTCCTCTTTCGCAAACGCTCGTGCAAAAAACTTCTGCCACCTCGCCGGCGCTTCCGGAACTAACGATTCCACCGCCGGAAATTGCAATCCCAAAATCGCGCTCTGCAACGTCGCAAAATCCGCCCCGGCAAACGGCGCGCTCCCGCACAACGCCTCATACGCCATCACCGACAGCGCCCAAATATCCCATCGCGCCGTCATTTCCCCACCGCGCAATTGTTCCGGCGACATATATCGCATGGTCCCCACCAACACGCCCGTCGCCGTATTGCTCGTGTCGTTCGTGAATTCCGGCATCACCTTGGCGATCCCGAAATCCGTGATCTTCACCATTTCTCGTGCATTCGTCCGCGAAAGAAAAATATTCTCCGGCTTCAAGTCTCGGTGGACCAACCCGCGCGCGTGCGCCGCTCCGATTCCCGCGCAAAGTTCTTCAAACAGTTCCAGCGTTCGCTCCGCCGTCAGTCGTTTCTTCACGTGCATTTCTTCGCGCAGCGTAATTCCTTCCAACAATTCCATCACTAGGAACACCCGCTGGTTCGTGTCCACTCCAAAATCGTGCACCGTAACCACGTTCGGGTGCGTAAAGCTTCCTGTCACCTGCGACTCTTGCCGGAATTTGTCCACCGCCTTCTGGTTCGCAAAAAACTCGTCACGGATCATCTTCACGGCCACCGCGCGGTTCAACGCCAGGTCCGTCGCTTGATATACTTTTCCCATTCCTCCCTGTCCCAGCCGTTTCTCCAAACGGTATCGCTCACCCAGCAATCGCGCCGAAGCCACCAGCGTCAGCAGCGTTTTATCCTTCTCACAACGCGTTGTTCCTGTGTCGTAGCACGTTCCGCACGCCGCGCACTCTTCAAACGACCGCCCCGGCGCCAGCGCCGCCCCTCTCATCAACAACAGCCCCAGCGCGCTCGCCACATTCTCCAGCAACGCCGTATCTTCGCTGCTGTACGGCTCCTCCGACCGCTTCGCTCCCATCACCAGCAGCACTTCGGTCTGCCCTTCCTCCAGCGACACCGGCACCAGCAACGCGATGCGCGCGTTGCGCAGAAACTCCTTGTCCACCTGCGGCAGTTGCTGCCCCAGCCATCCACTCTCCGCCAATGTGATCGGCACAGACCGGTCCAGCATCCTCACCAGTGGTATCAACTTGTTCGTCGCCGGCAGCTCCGCGGTCAGCGCGCCAACCGGAGCCGCCGCCACCACGCGATACAGTGGCTCGCCCGGCTTCCTCTGCAGCAGCGCGCAAAACTCCGCATGTAACGCGTCCGCCACCCTCGTCGCCACGCTCGGAGCCACCTGCTCCACGCTTCCGGCGTGCTTCACCTCATCCACGATCTCCCGGAATAGCTGGTGCGCATCGTATTTGTCGCGAAAGAATCTTCGATCCAGCCCCGATAGCCATGTCTGCCGTTGCGCGTACGCCAGTCCGGCCAGCGCCGCGATCGCCACATACACCGCCCCGCGCGATTTCAGCACGCCAAACAGCGGCTGGTTCCCATGAAATACCACGTCCAGCACCAACACTCCCGCGGCCACCACCGGTATCGCCCGCAAGAAATTCCGCGCCAGGGCATACTGCAGCCCGCGCCGGATCATCACCCGCACATCAAACAGCTTGTGCTTCAAAATCGCGTATGCGAACGACAACGGGAATACCAGCATCCCCACGCTGCACACCAGATTCGTCGTCGGCGATTCCAGAAACGCCGTCAATGTCGCATTAAAATCCACCAGCGCAGTTCCAATCACGCGCGGCACATAAAACACCATCCCCAGCAGCGCTCCGTACGACACCACGCGAAATCGCCGCCGGTCCGTCACCGATTCCAGTCGCCGGTAATTCAACACCACAACCACCGCCGCCAACACCAGGTACGCCAGGCTCTGCAATCCCAGCACTGCCAGCACCCATGGCTGCGTCAACCCGCTCAGATGTCCCGGGTCATACACCGTCCTCGCCAGCAAATACAGCGAGTAGCCCGCCGACAGAGATGGCCCTGCCACAAACGCCGCCCACGCCCATTTGTTGCTGAACAATTTCTTCGGGAACAAACAGAAAAATGCCGCCAACAGCGGCGTGCGAATCGCCGCGCTCACATGCACCAGCATCACCGCAATCGCTACCGCCACCGGCAGCGCTCTGACCGACGACGCCATCCCCCACTGGAATGCCTCGTACACCGTCGCCATCGACACCAGCACCCCGCCGCCCAGCTTCGACACAAAATCCTTCGGCCGGCTGAACACCACGAACAATCCAATCACCAGTGTTATGAATTTGTTCGCCAGGAAAATAATCTGCGAACTTTTCTGCGAACCGCTGAGGTCATCCCACGTTCTCCCGTGGATCACCATCTTCAAGTCGATTGGTTGTCCTGCGCGCTCCACACGAATCGCGATCGGCTGGTCCCGCTCAAAATTCATCCGCTGCGACAGCCAGTCCACCACATTCCCGATTCGCTGCCCATTCACTTCCACCAGCAGGTCGCCCGTCTTCATCCCCGACCGTTCCGCCGGTGAATCCGCCCACACCTCTGTCACCAGTGCTCGCCCCGTCGCGTCCCTCACATCCACGCCGTCCGACGCCAGCCCAACTATCAAGTAGTACGCAAGCCAGAAATTCCCAACCACCGCGACGGCCGCCAGCCCCACGACCCACCATGAATACCGTCGCCCAGTCATTCACCCACCGCTTTATCGTCGTGCGTTGTGTTTTGTGAACGCCAGCAAGTCCCGGACCAGAACATAAGTGGCGCGATTATAGGTGCATTCCCCGCCCCTTTCCACCTCTCCCCCATTTGTCAGCTTGAAACGAATCGCAGACCGGCCCTCGTCGCATCCGCCCCGCTGTAGCGGCGGGTTTACACCTCCACATGCATTTCGACTAGACACTAACGCCTCTGGCGTAGCGGTTCTTTCTTCCATGTAGCGCTGACTTTTATGCCAGCCTCTGTCGCGACCAAATCCTCCACTCCATCTAGCGGCGCGTCTCCCAAACAAAAATTGTCATCCCGAGCGCAGCGAGGGATCTGCTTCTTCTCGCCGTAGCACCAACGCACCCCGTCCGTCACGCCGCCATCCGAAGACCTTTTGTAGTGGCCGACCTTCAGGTCGGTTCCTTTCGCTCAGTCTGTCATCCCGACCGCAGCACCAGCGTCTTTTGCTGGTGCAAAGTGGAGGGATCCTGGCTTGATCCCCAATTCTTCTCCGAAACTTAAAACTACCTCTCCCCAGGCACCAACGTATAACTCACAAACGCAAACCTCTTTCCATCCGGCGACCACGACGGCACATTAATCGTCCCCTGCCCTCCAAACAATCTCGCTGCCACAATCACTTTCCCATCTTTCATCGACATGATCCGAAGCATCACATCCTTATTCTCCGGGTGCCCTTCCACGCTCCGGTCAAACGTTATAAAAACCATCTGCGTTCCGTCCGGCGAAAAATGTGGGAACCAGTTGTTGTACTCGTCAAACGTCACCTGCGTCTGCTCGCTTCCGTCCGGCTTCATTTTCCAAATCTGCATGTGCCCGGTCCGCACCGAATTGAAGTAAATCCACTTTCCATCCGGCGTGTATTCCGGCCCGTCGTCCAATCCCTTCGCCGTCGTCAATTGCTTTTCTTCTCCGCCCGTCACCGGTATCGCGTAAATATCGAATTCGCCGTTGCGCTGCCCCACAAACGCCAACGTCTTCCCGTCCGGCGACCATCCATGCCAGTACGACGGCGCATTCTTCGTAATCAATCGCGGCGTCCCTCCTGTAATCGGCAGCAGGTACACCCGCGACTCGTGATCCCCCTGCGAGTTGTCGCTCACCACCAACTCCTTCGCGTCCGGCGAAATTCCGTGATCGTTGTTGCACTGCACCGCGAATCCCGTGTCCAGCGTTTCCGTTGCGCCGCCTTCCACCGGAATCGTCTCGATGCGCCCTTTCCTGTTAAACAGCAGCCTCTTTCCACCCGGCATCCAGTTCGGCGCCTCAAAGCGTTCCGCTTCCACGTGAATCGCTTTCCGGTCTAGCGACGCCGCATCAATAATTTCCATCATGCTATACAGCGTCGGCTTTCCCGTGCCCGCTGCCGTGCCTTCTTTCAGTTCCACTCCCGAAAACACCGCCTTCTCCACCACATCCTTGTCGTGGCTGCACACGCCAATTCCCACGTAATACGGCTCCGTCAACATGATCTTCCCGGTCGCTCCCGCCAGCGCGAATTTCCCATCCGCTCCCGCCACCCACATCGTGAAATAATCACCGTGCTTCTCGATGCGCACTCGCTTCGGCGCGTTCACATTTGCTTGCACCTCGCGTGTCGTCGCTCCCCTCTCATCGCGGTACTGGATCGACGTTAACCCGCTTCCATGCACCGCCACATCCGCGTACACCGCATCCCCTTCCAAATTCTGCCTGATCATCAACACCGCTTTGCGATGTTCGTTTTTGCCCGTGCCCACAAACGCGATGTCCGCCGTCAGCGTCACGTCTCCTTTCGCTTTCTTCCACGCAAATTGGAACTCATCCGACGAGAACCACATGTTCTCGCCGCTTCCCGAAATCGTGTACGTCCCTTTCGCCGCATCGTACTCCACGCTTCCCTTGTGCAGCACCTTCCCCACATCTCCCGTCCCTTCAAAAATTCCCACCGCCCCACTCTCCGCCGCGTTCACGGAAACTCCACGCATCCATCTCTCGCCCGCCATCGCCAACACCAGCGCCACCAAGCACACCACCACACAAATGTTCCTATTTCCGCTTTTCATGGAGTTCCTCCTGGCCGTAAGCGCCAACTTAGGTCGCGAGCGCCGCAATGTCAATGCGCCAGCACCGTTCAATTTGTTTTGCCGTGGTTTTTTGCCGTACTCTTTGCCGTACTTAAAACCTATAACTTATAACTGCCTCGCTTTCGCCTTACTGAAAACTTAAAACTTAGAACTTTAAAACTTAGAACTTTTTGCCCGCATCGACCGGCAACTCTTGCCCACCCGCTCACCCTCTTCTACGTCCCGCCTCGTAAGCCCTCTCTTTTCAATCCCCATTCCCCAGGAAATACCCGCGCGGCCGTGGCCCCCAATTTGCCCCTCCACGATTCGTCTTCGACCCGTCCGTTAAAGCTTTTCGCGGATCAGCCGATGACCAGTCCAAATGGGGGCGCATCGCGAGCTGCGTGCTCGCTGTGCCGTAACTTAAAAGAGGAGCTACGCATGTCTGTTCCAGCCGTCCTGAACGCTCTTTTCCAAATCCCGGATTTCCTGTCTGCAAAATCCAACGCCAATAAATTCAAGCAGGAATTTCAGCAACTCGGCCAGGACCTTCAGTCTGGCAATCTCTCTCAGGCTCAATCAGACTTTGCTGCAATTCAGTCCAGCAACCTCCCAGCCGTCTCTTCTTCTTCGTCCAGCACCCTCGCTTCCGCCTTCAACCAACTGGCCACCGATCTCAAATCCGGCAATCTCACTGCTGCTCAGCAGGACTACTCCACCGTCCAGCAGGATCTCCAATCTTCCGCCGTTTCCGGAGGCCACCATCATCACCATCATCATTCCTCCGACGCCGATACTTCCTCCAGCTCTCAGAATTCCCTCGAGCAACTCTTCTCGCAACTCGGCCAGGCTCTGCAGTCCGGCAATCTCTCCACCGCCCAATCCGCCTACGCCTCTCTTCAACAAGAATTCGCCCAGCTAGGCTCGTCCCTAAGCACCTCCCCGACTTCCGCCACGTCGAGCACCGCCATCAACGTCACGGCATAACCACTTCGGAGTGCGGCGGCTAGCCGCCGCTTTCCGCCCCCAGCTCGCACAGGGCAAGAGCCCTGCAAATCGGCCAAGTTTTATTCCTAACCGTAGACTCTGTTCTTAAATGCCCCATAAATATTTGTCATTCCGAACACGGTCTGCGAAGTGAGGAATCTGCTTTTGCCTCCCCTATGCGCAAAGCAACGCACCCACGCAACCCCTCCCTCATTTCGTTTTTCTTCCTCAACGTGTTATCTTCCTCTTTTCAGGGGAATCTTCCGCCTCTTCTGAATCGCTGGTCCGGCAAGATTTTTCCCTGAGGGAGCAACGCGGCGTAGGATCTCGCCCTCCTCCGCTGCAAAACTAGGAGCCTCTCGCATGTCAGTCAACAAAGTCATCCTCGTCGGCCGCCTCGGTCGCGACCCTGAAACTCGCTACACTTCCGGAGGCCAAGCCGTCGCCAATTTTTCCGTCGCCACCGACGAATCCTACAAAGATCGCAACGGCGAACGCCAAAAGCGCACTGAATGGCACAAGATTGTGGTGTGGGGCAAACAAGCCGAGATCGCTCAGCAATATCTCAAAAAGGGTTCCCTGGTCTTCATCGAAGGCCGCATTCAATCCCGCGAGTGGCAGGACAAGGAAGGCCAGAAGCGCACCAGTTTTGAAATCGTCGCCAGCAATTTCCGCATGTTAGGTGGACGTGGCGAAGGCGGCGGCATGGCCGCTGGCGCAGGTGCCGGTGCAGGCGCTGCTCACGCCGAAGAGCACGATCAGTCCGGCCACGCCGACGACACTTTCCCCGCCGGCCCCCCAGGCCCAGAAATCTCCGACGAAGACATCCCCTTCTAGCGCGGGCAACATAGCGGGCATTCGCGTCGTCAGTAGCACAGGCTTCAGCCTGTGTTTGTGGAACCCGTGTTAATCTTTTCGCCTTTCTCCGTGCCGTCCGTGTCCTCTGTGGTTAACTGTATTCGCTCATCTGTCATCCCGACCGGAGTGCCGCGCCTTTTGCGGCATGGAAGGGAGGGATCGCGGCAACATCATCACCTCACCGCGACCCGTCTTCGTCTGAACTTTCAACTTTCAGCTTTGAACTTTGAACTCCTTCTGTCTCGTTCTTCCTCTGTGTGCTCTGCGCTGAATCAAAAAGGCATTTTTGCCGGGTTCCTGATTACTGATCACCGATAACTGATAACTCTCCCTCGGATACTGCACCCCCCCACCGAATTAATCCGCTGCCCCTCTTCTGTCCCTCTGTCCAGTTGTCCCGCCTCCCTCTTCCCCTGAAAATAATCCTACCTATGCGCGCACCCACTTCTGCTCTCTGTGCCACATTGCTCTTCGTCTCCTTCTCTATCACGGCCTGTGGCTCCGCCTCCTCCACCGGCAACCAGCAAACGCCGCCGCCACCCTCCATCACGATTGCGGTCTCTCCTTCCACCGCCAACGTCCGCGTCGCCAATTCCGCCTCGTTTTCCGCCACCGTTTCGGGCACCAGCAACACCGCCGTCACCTGGTCCGTCAACGACACTCCCGGCGGCTCCTCCTCGGTCGGCACCATCGACTCCTCCGGCAAATACACCGCCCCCGCCACTCTCCCGTCTCGCAACTCCGTCACCGTCAAAGCCACCAGTTCCGCCGACACCTCCAAATCTTCCACCAGCTCCGTCACGCTCATGAATCCCACTCCGGTCCTCACCGGCATCTCGCCCGCGTCCACCAATCTCGGCAACTTCTCTCTCACCGTCACCGGCAGTAACTTCGTCTCTGGCGCGCAAGTTCTTCTCTCCAACTCCCCGCTTTCCACCACTTTCGTTTCCTCTACGCAACTCACCGCCACCGGCGCCGCCTCTTCTTCCGGCACGTTTTCCATCGTCGTACAGAATCCCGATCCCGGCAGTTCCGAATCCTCCGCCATCAATTTCCAGGTCAACGGCTCTCCGCAGACCTCCAGTTGCTCCGGCATGTCCACGGGACAGGGCGCCAGCCTTAACGGCTTCCTTCCATTCCCTTCCGACAATCTCTGGAACAAAGACATCTCCGCCTCACCCGTTGATCCCAACTCCGCCAACATCCTGAATTTCATCGGCAATTCCATTGGACTGCATCCCGACTTCGGCTCCGGCCTCTACAACGGTTCCTCCATGGGCATTCCCTACTCCGTCGTCAACGGCTCGCAATCCCTCATTCCCATCAACTACAACGCTTACGGCGACGAGAGCGATCCCGGCCCCATGCCGATCCCTCTCACCGCTCCCATTGAGGGTTACCCGAATCCCGGCTCCGGTGATCGCCACGTCCTCGTTCTCGACAACGCCAATTGTTTCCTCTACGAGCTCTACAGTTCTTATCCGCAAACCGCCCAGTGGAACGCAGGCTCCGGCGCCGTCTGGGATCTTCTCTCCGACCAGCAGCGCCCCTACACCTGGACCAGCGCTGACGCCGCCGGCCTCCCCATTTTCCCCGGCCTCATTCGCTATGATGAAGTCGCTGCTGGCTCCATCAAGCACGCCATTCGTTTCACCGTGCAAAGCTCTTCCGCGGGATTCGTGCCTCCCGCCTCGCATTGGGCGTCCAATTCTTCCAACCAGTACGCGCCGCCGATGGGCATGCGCCTTCGCCTCAAATCCTCCTTCAACGTTTCCGGCTACTCAGCCGCCAATCAAGTCATTCTCAACGCCCTAAAAAAATACGGACTCATCGTCGCCGACAACGGCTCTTCCATGTACCTCAGTGGCGCTCCGGATGATCGTTGGGATAATTCCGACCTGCACAATCTTGGCAACGTTCACACTTCCGACTTCGAAGTCATCCAGATAACTCCGCTCTACACCAACGCCAATGTCCCCACCGGCAACGCGCCTACCGTCACGCAATTCACCGCCAGCGCCAATTCCGTCTCTTCCGGTTCGCCCGTCACTCTCTCCTGGCAAGTTTCTGGCGCGGCTTACATCATCATTTCCCCGGGTGTCGGCGCCGTCCGCGGTACTTCCGTCTCCGTCTCTCCCACCGCCAACACCACCTACACCCTCTACGCCGCCAACGCCTTCGGCCAAACCACCTCCGCCATCCCCATCACCGTCCACTAACCAAGTAGCACAGGCTTCAGCCTGTGTTCACGCAACTCCTGTACCTCATCCCTTCAGGGATGAGGCTTTCTCCCACCCCGCTACCATTCGACCCGACTCCGCCCACCCGCTTCGATTCTTAAATGTGGGGCTGGCTTTTATGCCAGCCCGCCTTTCAACTCTCAACTCTCCCGTCCCCTGCCAGCTCAATTTACCTATTTTCTAATTTCCATTTTCCATGCCAGAATTGCGTTTCTCTGCATACTGTCATCCTGAGCGCAGCGAAGGATCTCAACTGTTCCTTTCACAGCTGCATGCCAGCCAGCGCACGCAGTTCCTGATCCCTGATCCCCGATACCTTTCATCCGCCAGCATCCTCACCCCCTACATTTCCTTGACTCCAGTTCCATCCGGTTATACGCTCACCCTACCGAGCGCATCCAATCAGGACTTTTTGCTCAAGTCTGCGCGCTCTGTTGCGCCCCGCCCGCGCCTGTTTCTCACTCGCTTCATTCGAAAGGTGGAGTCCCATGCTCTCAAAAGCGTCTCCGAAGTTTTATAAGCTCGCCATCGGCGGTTCGATGCTCGTTGCTCTCCTTACCGTCGGTTCTCTCCCGTTTTTCTCTCGCGATCGCGTTAAGAACGAGACCATTGAAGCCACCGCCATGGGCACCAGCACGCAGCTCGGCGAAATTGTTGGCGTCAGTGTTGAAATTTATGATTTCTCCACCCCGGAGGATCGTCAGGTCCTCGTTCAAGCTTTCGAAAAGGGTCAGAACAATGGCCTCGTTAACGCTCTTTCCAAGATGCGCGCCGTCGGGCACTGCTCCATTACCGGCACCCTCGGCTACGACGTCTCCTTTATCCGCATGATTCCCACTCCCACCGGCCGCAAGATCCGCTGGATCACCAATCGCCTGCTGCGTTTCGGCGAAGTCTACGCCGACACGCAATCTCAATCCTTTAACCTCACCGGCGGCGAATTCGACATCAACGATACCGACAAGAGCAAGAGCACTGGCGTCCTCTATCCCGCTTGCCAACTAGCCATGGATAAAGAGGGCCAGATTCAATTCCAGCTTAACCAGAATCCCTGGAAACTGGTCGACATCATCGACTGGAAGGGCACTGCCGGCGTTAACTAATCTCTTTCTTCCGGATCGCGGCCACTCTCTGCACACAAACCTGAGCGGCCGCCTTCCGCTCGTCCCGCAGGGGCAGATTCTTCAATGTAGCGCTGGCTTTTATGCCGGCCAATCGCGTGCCCGGGTTCCTGATAGCTGATCTCTGATTACCGGTCTCTGTTTGCTGCTGATATCTCTTATCGAGGTGCTAAACATGAAGATGTACCGCTACTTCGCAGTTCTTTGTTGCCTGTTCGTTGTTCCACTTCTCTTCACCAGCTACATGGTCGGCAAAGACACCAAAAAGAAAATTAAGGGTGACGTATGCTCCGCCTCCAATCCTTCCAGCATTTGTGCCGCCGCTAACACTTGTGGCTCCGCTTCTTCTCCCTGCTCCATCGACATCAGGCGCAGCCAGGGCACTTCCGCCACCGCAAAACCCAACTTTCCCGACGCCAAGGAAAACAAACCCTTCTGCATTAAAGTCGGAACCACCGTCACCTTCATGAGCAGTTCCAAAAACACTGGCTTCGTCATCGACTTCGGCACCACCGACCCCTTCGATCACGAGGGCGCCATCATCGGCGGCGCTGATCGTCCCATCACCGTCGTCGCCAAGCATCCCGGCTGCTATACCTATTCCATCGGTGCATGTACCCCCGGCACCGTCTACGGCATGTGCGGTAACTCCGACGTCCAGCTAATCGTCTCCGCTAACTAACCACCACCAACGATCTCAATGGCCCGCACCCTTGCGCTTTAAGGGTGCGGGTTTAGTCTTCCATGCTGGCTTTTATGCCAGCCCTCTCTGCTCATCTCCCAAAAAATTGTCATCCCGAGCGCAGCGAGGGACCTGCTTCTCTCTGGCGGGTGCCTCAGGCACCGGTGTTGTACCTGGGCTCTTGGGGTGGCCCACAGTGTCCGCATCGAATGTTCGTGTATCGAGTAGCATTCGAGCCTAATCGCGCATCCCACTCCCAATTTTCTATTTTCGATTTTCAATTTTCTATTTTCCATCTCGTGTACACTCTCACCAACACTCTTCACGGAGGCCCCTTGCTCCCTTCCGGCAAGTTTCCCCGCCTCGCCATCGCTGCCGCGATCCTTATCGCTATTCTGCTCGTCCTCGATCTGCAATTCGTTCATTCCGCCGCCAAAGGCCTTCTTTTCTCCAATGCCTTGGACCTTGCCATGCTTCTCCTCGCCGCCATTTCCTCCTTCTACGTCGCCCGCCGTTCTTCCGGCTACGCTCGCCAACTTTGGACTCTCCTCGCCGTCGCTCTTTCCCTCGAATCCATCGCTCAGGCCATCAGCACCTACTACCAGTCTTTCGTTCCCGGCTCCGCGCAAATTCCCTGGCCTTCCGATTTGTTGTTCTTCGTCTGGGCCGCTCCCGTTTTCATGATGTTTCTTCCAGCCTCCGACGACGACTCCCCCTCTTTCGATTTGCTCCGCATCCTCGACTTTCTTCAGGTCGCCATCGTCGCCGCCACCGCCTACCTCTACTTCTTCTACGTCCCGTCGCGCTGGCAATCCGGACAGGCCAGCCTCCTCCGCCAGATTCTCATCCTCTACATCCTCAGGGATTTTTTCCTCTGCAGCGGATTCTTCCTTCGCGCCAAAACCTCTCTCTCTCCTTGGCTCCGTTACTTTTCAGTCGCTATGGCGCTCATCTTCCTCACCGCTGTTCTTTCCGACGCCGACTACCTCTTCACCCTTGGCACTTTCTCCGGCGGCGCCAGTTGGGGCGACTTCGTCTCCGCTTTGCCCTACTTCCTCGTCGTTATTTTTGCCGCTACCTGGAAGCGCGCCCCCGACGGTCCGGTTCACGAACCCCATTCCCGCTTCGTCGATTTCGTCGTCACCCACGTACTTCCCACCGGCATTCCCATCCTCGTCATCCTCATGGGACGCCGCATCGCCAAAGAACAATTCCTCATCGCATGGCTGGCCATTACCGCATCGTTCCTCTGTTCCGCTCTTCGCCTCATCCTTACCAACCGCAAGCAACAGCGCATCGCCCGGCAACTCAGTTCCACCGAACTCGCTCTCCAACGCTCCGAGCAAATATTTGCCTCCGCGTTTCGCTGGAGCCCCGACTCCTTCAGCATCAACCTCTTTCCCAACGGCCCTTACCTCGACGTCAACGAAGGTTTCACTCGTCTCACTGGATACTCGCGCGAAGAAACTCTCGGCAAAACTCCTTCCGACATGAATCTCTGGATCGACCCCTCCGAGCGCGGCCGAATCCTCGCTAAGCTTAAGGAAAAAGATCAGGTCCTCGAACAGGAATTTCGCTTCCGCACCAAATCAGGCGACATCCACAGCGGTCAAATGTCCGCCGTCGTCACCCAGCTCAATGGCCGTGCCTGCACCCTCGTGGTTGTCCGCGATATCACCGCCAGAATCGAAGCCGAGAACATTCTTCGTTCCAACGAAGAACGATTCCGTTCCCTCGTTGAAAATCTCCACGTCGGTATCGTTCTTTGCGGCCCCGACTCCACCATTCTCTTCGCCAATAAGGCCGCCTCCGAAATTTTCCGCTTCCCTGCGCACCGCATCGTTGGCAAAATCGCCGGTGAGCTTAATCTCATCCCTCTAGCTGCGGACGGCACCGTCCTCCCCAAAGAGTCGCGTCCTCTCGCTCGCGTTATCTCCACCGGCAAACCTGTCTATGGCCAAGTGATTGGTTATCGCGTTCCTCACTTCCAGGAAATCCTCTGGACCCTTCTCGACGCCATCCCCGAATTCGATGCCAACGGTGCTCTTCGCCGCGTCATCCTCTCCTTCACCGACCTTACCGAAATGAAGAACGCGGAGCGCGCCATCCACCAGCTCACCACCCAGCTTCTCCAACTCCAGGACGAAGAACGCCGCCGCATTGGTCGCGAACTCCACGACGGCCTCGCGCAAACCGTTCTCGCCGTCAACCTCAGCCTCGCCCAGGTTCGCCAGTCCATCGCGCCCTTGAACGAATCCGCCGAAAAATCTCTTCTCAAAGCCCGCGCCCTCATGGGCCAAATGTCTCGCGAAATCCGTACTCTTTCTTTTCTCTTGCATCCTCCGCTCCTCGATGAACTCGGCCTCGTCTCTGCTCTCAAGGAATACACTCTCGGCTTCAGCGAACGCAGTGGCATCGATACCCAGTTCTATCTGCTCTCCGATTTTGCTCGCCTTCCTCAACCCGTCGAGACTGCTCTCTTCCGCGTTGTCCAGGAAAGCCTCACCAACATCCAGCGCCATTCCGGAAGCTCCTCCGCCAAAATTCGCCTCCGCCGCGAGTCCTCCGCCGTCATCCTGGAAGTCACCGATTTCGGCCACGGCATGCCCACTCCCTCCAATGGCAGCCCACGTTCCGGTGAAGTCCGTCTCGGCGTTGGCGTCCCCGGCATGCACGAACGCATGTCGCAACTTGGCGGCCGCCTCGAAATCGATTCCAGTTCTTCCGGAACCACCGTCCGCGCTACTATTCCTTTATCCGATATGCCTTCGACGGAGCCCCTCGATGACCGCGCTTCGCATCCTCATCGCGGATGACCACTCGGTCGTTCGCGCCGGGTTGCGTTCGCTCCTGGAATCGCATCCCGGCTGGGAAGTCTGCGCCGAAGCAGCCGACGGCCGAGAAGCCGTCGAAAAAGCCGCCAAGCATAAACCACACGTCGCCGTCCTTGATATCGGCATGCCTCTCCTCAACGGCGTCGAGGCCACTCGCCGCATTCGCAAGTCTTCTCCCGAGACCGAAATCCTCGTCCTCACCATGCACGAGTCCGAAGATCTCGTTCAGCAAGTCACCGAAGCTGGCGCTCGCGGTTACATCCTCAAAGACGACGCCGACCGCATCCTCATCGCCGCCGTCGACGCCGTCCGCAATCACAAACCCTACTTCTCCACCCGCGTCTCCTCCGCTGCCGATTCCACCGGCTCTTCCGAGCCGCCCAAATCCTCTCGCTCCCGTCTCACTCCTCGCGAACGCGAAATCCTGCAACTCCTCGCCGAAGGCAAATCCAACAAAGAAATCGCTTCCCTCCTCGGCATCAGCGTCAACACCGCCGAAGCCCACCGCGCCAACATCATGCTGAAACTAGGTTTCCACTCCATCACCGAACTGGTCGTCTACGCAGTCCGCAACAAAATCATCCAAACCTGACCCCGATTTATTTGTAGGAGCACGATACATCGAGCCCTCTTGGGGTTGGGGTTAGAGTCTTTCTCTTGATTTCGCGGTTTGACTTTTTGGGGCAAGTCTTTCTCTTGATTTCACGGGTGCCCCAGGTACCGCTGTTGTACCTGGGCTCTTGGGGTTGGTTTCAGTGTGCCGCACCTTTGGTTTTTAAGCGTGCGGGTTCGCCCTCGATTTTGCTTGTGTAGCGGCCGCCTTCCGAGGCGGGCGCTCTTCTCTTCAATGTAGCGCCGGTCTTCTATGCCAGCCCCTTCCTATTCTCCACCAACCGCTTCCTGATCTCTGATCCCTGATATCACTCTCCGTCACAACCACGCCCTCCGATCGCCTAGTACAAATTCACTAGGCAATCCACCCAATTCCCGCATCCCCTCCCTTCCTTCATCATGGTTCCCAGAACAGGTCCCGTTTCGGAGTTGTAACTGAGCACTCTCGACAAAATCCGCGTTGTTGTTGCTGACGATTCGCCTACCGCCCTGCGTTCCGTCTGCGATTACTTGGATTTTGCTGGCGGTTTCGACATCGTCGCTACCGCCAGTGATGGCGTAAATGCCGTCCAGCTTGCTTCGCTCCACAAGCCGGACTTGGTCTTGCTCGATCTGAGCATGCCGCGGGTCAACGGGTTGGAAGCTGCAGAGCAAATCCGCCTTTCCAACCCTGACCTGCGTCTCATCATCTTTTCCGAGTTGTATGGCCTTTCTCTCGGCGACGAATGCCGTCGCCGCGGCGCAGACAGCTTCGTCTCGAAAAGCCTCTTGCCCGAAGGCCTTTTGATGGAGATTCAGCGTCTCTTTTCTGAGCAGTCGCGCACCGCCACGCCCGGCTCGTGCGCAGAGTAGTGTTCCGTTCGGCGGGTCAAATCATCGCAGTGAGGGTTCAATCATGAACGTACTCATGCGTCTTTTTGATAGGAGCAGTCAGCTAGACCTATGTTCGCTCAATCTTTCCGTTGCCTCTTCTTGGGAGACAATCACTCCTGGTTGAAAATCACCGAAACGCTGGCGCAGTCGCCTTTGGTTTCTCTTTCCGTTCAACGCGCTTCTTCTTCCGCCGCCGCGCTTAACGCCCTCTCCGTTCCTTCTTGGGACGCCTTGCTCCTCGATCTTCACGCCTCCGATTTCAAAGCCCTCGATTCCATCCAGCAATTCCGCTCTCAACTTCCCTCATTCCCCATCCTCGTCCTCTTGGACCCTTCCGCTCAAGACTTCGTCGATCTCGCCACTCTCGCTCTCCAGGCCGGCGCATCCCGTTGCCTTCCCCTGCACGACCTCACCGCCGAAATCCTGTATCAAACCATTCTTTCCCTCGTCCGCGACGGAAAAACTCCGCCCCCACTTCGCGCCGACTCCGATCTCCGCCTCAACTTCCTGCCAGACTCCGTCCATCCGCCTTCGCGCGCCGAAGTCGTTTCCCATGCCGTCAACAATTTGCTTTGTGTGATTAACGCCAACGCCGACGTTCTCGCCGACCATTTCGCCAGTTCCGGCCTCGCCGCTCACAGCGTCCACGAAATCAAAAAAGCCGCCAAATCCGCCGCCGACCTGATCCGCAACCTGAAATTGTAGAGGCGGCTTTACGCCGCCTCTACAGCCATCTGCACCCGGCCCCTTTGTCATTCTGAGGACATCCGACGAGGTTGTCCGAAGAACCTCAACTGTAGCTCTTCGGTAGCTCTTCGGTCGCCCTTGACTTTCGGGTGCCCCAGGTACCGTTGTTGTACCTGGGCTCTTGGGTCATTCTTCACCTTCGGGCGCCGCACTTTTTGCCTTTACCTCGCAAAGGGTATCTACTGTCATCCCGAGCGAAGCGAGGGATCTGCTTTTGCTCTTCCCCCTCACAACTCTCTACTGCGTCCCCAGCGCCGGCGACGGAAACACAAATGCCACCACCGTACGCGAATCCACCGCCTTCCCATTTCTCTTTGCGGGAATAAATCCCCAGGTCTTCACCGCTGTGATCGCCGACCCCGTCAACGCCGCCACCCCATGCACCACGTTCACCCTCTTCACATCTCCCCCGCTGCCAATCCTCACGTCCAGCACCACCGTTCCAAACGCCGTCGAATTCGGCGGATACGTCGCATAGGTCGCCGACGCCACCCGCGCCGGAATGTACGGCGCGCTTCCCACATCCGCCGCCGCCCCCAATTGCGCGCTTGGCAACCCCACTCCCGCCGGATTAAACGGGTTGAACACTGCCGTCACCTGTATGCCCGACGCCACTCCACTCCCATTCACCGTGCCCGCCGCAAACGACCATCCTTGCACCGCCGTTTGCGCCGCGCTCGTCAATGGTGGTACATCCCTCACCACCTGCACGTTCTGGATATTCGCGTTTCCATCCAGATTCAACTGCAACGTCACGAACCCCGGTGAACTCGCGTTCACTGGATACGCTATTTCTCCTGCGCTCACCAGCTTCGGCGCTACGAACTTCCCGCCATTCTGCGCCTTCGCCGCCACCGCATTCATTGCCACAACCACCGCCACGGCGCACATCACCTTCAACAGTCGTTTCATCTCTTTCCTCGACTACCACGCCCCCGACAATATCATCCCCCTGTTTTCCCGCAAAGCCTCAAGCCAGTTCCCCCACCGTGGTCTTTTGGAGTGCGGCGGCTCGCCGCCGCCTTCTGAACGCGCCCAAAATCCCTCAATCTGCAACGAACGCCCACCACCACCGCTCGATCGAGTCTCAAATGTAGATTCTCACTTGAAATTCAAGTGGTATGATGAGCTGGAGGTATTGGCAGGGAGGAAGGCAATTGGTAGACGCTGGTCTCTTAGGCCAGCCCGCTCGCGCGCGTAGCCGTAAACCCTTGTTCTGCAGTGCTCTACGCCGCTTCCTAATCCCTGATCCCCGATTCCTGGTCCCTGATACCTTCCCCACCCATTGCTACTACGCCACAAGGTACCTTAGTACAGTAGTTCCCCTCCCACTCCCCATGCTAGAAAGGTGACGGGAGCCACCTTCATCATGAAAAGGCCACTACTCGTCCTTTGCGGCGTCATCTTCCTCTATACTGCTGGCCCTCTTCCCGCTTCCTTCGCCCAAGGACCGCGCGGCGCCGGCTCGGAGCGCCACCACAAAAAATTCCATTTCAGCCTCTTCCATCGCAAGTCCAAAAGCCCGAAAACTCCTCCCCTTTACAATGTTCCCAAGTCCGTTGGCTGGTGGCATCACCGCAACCCAGGCCCAGCAGGCGCCGGCGTCAAGTAACCTCTCTCGCTCTCGACAACCTCGGCTTTGTCTTTTGGCGTGGCCGACATTCATGTCGCTTTCTTCATTCGCGCGATTTGCGCCTGTCATCCTGAGCGCAGCGAAGGACCTCAACCAAATATCTCACGCCTCTCTGTCCGTGCATTTCGTGTCCTCTGTGATGAATATCTCGGGCATCGCGTGCCGCACCTTTGATTTTGTCTCACAAAAGGCGCGGTCAAGTCTCAACTCTCAACTTTCGACTGTTTTCCTAATTTCCATTTTCTATCTTCCATTTTCTAATTTCTCCCCTTGTACATCCCCTCCTCCTGTGTTGCCATAGTCCCTCCCGATTTCAGTCGTTTCACCGGAGAACCATGCTCGCTCTCACTCGCCGCAACGTAATTTCCACAGCTGTCACATCACTCCTCGGCCTGCGCGCCACCCATCTTTTTGCCGCCTCCCAACAACCCGCGCCTCCCCCGTCTTAGAGTCGAGAAGGACGGAGTAGATCCGAGCGGGAGTAGTTTTGAGATCGATCTCCTGGTGGAGGGAAGTGCGAGAGGCGTTGGTGGAAGCCGCGTTCTTCTCGACCACTATGGTTTTCCGGTGGGAGACTACGACAATCTCTATTCAGGCTGGAATACCCACTACTGGAACCCTCTCCAGCTCTTCTTCCCGTAAACAACCGCTCTGCGTGCGTTTTGTGTCCTAGACACCCTTTGTAGTGGCCGACCTTCAGGTCGGTTCTCCTTCGGCGGCGTCGCCAAATATCCGCAAATCGCTTCTTTCACTAGCCCCTACGTAGATCTGTCATCCCTGAGCGAGGTCGGTTCTTTCACTCGCCGTACGTACCTCTGTCATCCTGAGCGAGGCGAAGGATCTCAACTTCAAACTTCGTCACCTATTGAAATTGGAATGGATTGGTCCGGCTCATGAGCGCGGGCCCGTACTCATGGCCATTCTGTAGGTACGGCCTTCTGAGGCCGTCCGCTAGCACGAATGTCGGCCCGATCTAACTTTAACTCTCAACCTTCAACTTTCGTGCTTAATTTCTATTTTCTAATTTCTATTTTCCGTCCCTACCGTTTCTCCGGAAACTCCCCCCGCCCCACCGTCGAATACGGCATCTGCTGCACCTTACTGCTTCTCTCCGCGATTCGCCGTTCAATCTCTGTGATGATCATCTGTTTGTTCGGTGGAGCATTCCTCTCCAGCGCATCCGCAATTCTTCCCAGATAAATCATCAATTCATCCGTCAGCAGCGACCGTTGCACCGCCACATTGCTCGTCCTTCGGCGCAATCCCAAAAGCACGGCCGCCACAATCAGCAACCCTCCCGCCGCCACCATCAACTGAAAGCTCGACATTGGTATGTCCGGAAAATATCCCGCACTTTCAATGAACAAGTACACGCTGCCTCCTTCGTCGGACCAACTTACGCCCCATCTCTAGACCGGCTCTTTTTCTTCCTTTACACCGGTTTTTCCTCCGCTGTCATCCTGAGCGCAGCGAAGGATCTCATCTTCACGCCACCAACGCCACGCACCCCATCGACACAACGAATCGCGCCAGCCAGCACTCTCTATCCGCGCACACGCAAAGCAATTGCCACGTGCAAACCTCCGCGCGTGCATCGTCCTTACTCAAACTGGCAAGGCTGGGTGTTTCAAGCTGGGGGATTGAGGACTGGGAAACTCTTTCCTGATTCGTTTGATGTTACTCACATCCACAAAGTTGCACAACCTGTAGACTGTGGCGGCGAGCCGCCGCTTTTCCCACCGACCCAAACAAAAAACGCACCTCATGCTCTAGTCTTAGTCTTAATTGTAGCGCTGCCTTTTATGCCAGCCCCGATCGCGCCCTTATCGTTTCCGACGCGCCTGACTCCTTACTCTCAACTTTCAACTTTCAACATCCCTTACTTAAAACTTAAAACTGACAACTTAAAACTTTCTCCCCCGCCCGCATTTGCCCCAACTCCACCCCTGCAGTACACTCCACCAATGCTCGTCGTCATGCAATCTCACGCCACCGAAGAACAAGTCCGCGCCGTTTGCGAACGCATCGAATCCCTCGGCCTCAAAGCTCATCCCATCCCCGGCTCCGGACGCACCGCCATCGGCATCACCGGCAACAACGGCGCCATCGATCTCGGCGTCCTCGAATCGATGTCCGGCGTCATCGAATGCATTCCCGTCACCAAGCCCTACAAACTTGTTTCTCGCGACGTCAAGGAAGAAGACACCGTAGTTACCATCCCTACTCCTTCCGGCGACGTTCTCGTCGGCGGCTCGCACATCGCCATGGTCGCCGGCCCCTGCGCCGTCGAAACCGAAGAGCAATGTTTCGCCATCGCCGAGCAACTCAAGTCCTCCGGTGTGCGCCTTTTTCGCGGCGGCGCCTATAAGCCGCGCACCTCTCCCTACAGTTTCCAAGGACTGGGCCTCTCCGGCCTGAAAATTCTCTCTCGCGTCCGTAAAGACTACGGCTTCGGCATCGTCACCGAAGCTATCGACAGTGAATCTCTTGACCTCGTCGAAGAGTACGCCGACGTCATCCAGATCGGCGCCCGCAACATGCAAAATTTCTCGCTCCTCAAACGCGCCGGCCGCGCCAAACTTCCCGTACTTCTCAAACGCGGCATGGCCGCCACTCTCGACGAATTTCTCATGGCCGCCGAATACCTTCTCTCCGAAGGCAACTACAACGTCATGCTCTGCGAACGCGGCGTCCGCACTTTCTCCGACTTTTCTCGCAACACTCTCGACCTCGCCGTCATTCCCGCCGTCAAAAAACGCAGCCATCTGCCCATCCTCGTCGATCCCAGCCATGGCACCGGCAAACGCCACAAAGTTCTTCCACTCTCCCGCGCTGCCATCGCCGTGGGCGCTGATGGACTCCTCGTCGAAGTCCATCACCAACCGGAAAAAGCCCTCTCCGACGGCATGCAATCCATCCTCCCCTCCGAATACGCCTCCCTCATGATCGAAATCCAACAACTGGCCACCCTCTTCCACCGCACCCTTAACTAACGTGTAGTGGCCGGTCTTTAGACCGGCGTTCCTTCTTGTGTAGCAATCTGTAGCGGGTGCCCCAGGTACCGTTTTAAGCGGGGGCCGCCTTTTGAAGCGGTCCGCCCTTGAGTTGTATTTTGGGGGCAGAGCTCTGCAGTTCCGACATTACTTGCTCCCCTCCCAATGATCGCCAGCCCCGAAAAATCCGGCCACGACACTGTCATCCTGCACGCCGCGCCTTTTGCGGCGTGCAGGACCTCAACCCCGCGCCTTGCCCCTCAATGTGCCGGCACCTCCGCTTCCTGATCACTGATCACTGATCGCTGATCCTTGTTACGAAACTGTTCCCGCGCATCGCGAACGTTGTCATCCTGAACGCCGCGCCTTCTGCGGCGTGAAGGACCTCAACCGCCGCGTCTTGCCTGCCAACCTCCTCTCTTCATTCTTCAACGTAGATTCTCACTTGAAATTCAAGTGGTATGTTGGCTGGCTTTTATGCCAGCCCCCTCCAAGCGTCTCTTCTCCCGGCCACGCTTTACTTTCAACTTTTAACTTTTAACTTTCAACTTCCCCTCATCCCCCCTCCCACAAATTTCCGCTAAACCTCCACGTCATGTAAAATTCACTCATTCATGTCCCACTTCAAAAGCTTCCGCTTCTACTTCCTCCTCACCATCCTGCTCATTTCTCTCATCGTCGTCCTCCTCCGCGAACATCGCCCCTCCTTCCTTCGTCCCGGGCTGCGCATTGACGCCTACGTCTCCTCCTCCGACGGCTCCGTCACCATCGTCGACCTCGTCTCTCTGCAGTCCGCGCAAAAGGTCTACGTCGGCCCAGGCATCGCCGACATCCGCGAGCACGCCAAACGCCCCGAAATCTGGGGTGTTAGCAGCATCGCCGGCTATGTCTGGGTCCTCGACGCACGCTCCGCACAACTCGCCGCCAAAATTCCCGTCGGACCCGCTCCTCTTTCCATCGATTTCTCTCCCGGCTACGACCGCGTCTTCACCACCTCCTCCGGCTCCGACCAACTCCTCGCCATCGACTGCGCCTCCCGCTCCATCATCGGCCGCGCCAGAACTGGTTCCGAACCCGTCCAGGCCCGCATCACGCAAGACAACAAAACCATCCTCGTCGTCAATCGCCGCTCTTCCACTCTGACCATCCACGACGCCGCAACTCTGCAACTCCGCGCCTCCGTCAACGTCATCCCTCAGCCCGATGAAGTCCTCGCGCTTCCCGACGCCTCTGTCGCCTTCGTCATGAGCCGCTCCGGCAATCACCTCTCCGTCGTCGACATTCCTCGCGGCGTCCTTCTCGCCAATCTCGAACTTGCCGGCAAGCCCACGCAAATGCTCCTCAAACCCGATGGCGGCGAACTCTACGTCATCTCTCCCGAAGCCCACGGCCTGCAAATCGTCAACACCTGGACCCACGAACTCGCCGACTACATGATGCTCGGCTCCGCTCCCACCACCGCCATCCTCAACAAAGACTTCTCCGAAATGTACGTCGCCGATCGCGAAGCCGGCCGCATCATGGTCATCGACATCTTCAATCGACGCATCATCGCTCGCCCCATCGACGTCGGCGCCTCCCCCTCCGCCATGCGTTTCGATCCCACTGAGCCCGGCGCTTCTCCCACCATGCTCCTCGTCGTCAACGAATCTTCCGGCGACCTCGCCGTCATCCGCACCCGCACCGATTCCCTCATAACCATGATCAAAGTAGGCCCCGACCCTCGCGCCCTGGCCGTGAAACTCTTCGACTCCAAAAAATAGTCCTCTCGCTCTACTAGCCGACCTTCCCGTAGCACAGGCTTCAGCCTGTGTTCCGACCCAAAGCTCCTCGCCAGATAACAAGCCCGCGTTTGTCATCCTGAGCGCAGCAAGGGATCTGCTTTTCGGGTCGCCCTGTCATCCCGACCGTAGGCGCAGCGTCTTTTGCTGCGCCGTAGTGGAGGGATCGTGGCAATCTCTCAACTTCACCTCAATGCGCGCCACCGCGCGCGCGTTTTTCTTAAATGCGCTGGGTTCTATCCCAGCCCCTTTTGCCGGGCTACCGAACCCGATGTCATCCCGAGCGAAGCGAGGGATCTGCTTTTCCGCCATCGCGCCGCCACCCAACTGCACCGCCTCAACTTTCAACTTTTAACTTCCGACTTCTTCTCTGCTAATCTTTTAACTGATGCTCCCCAACAGCGCACCCGACGCCCCGCGCCCAACTCTCAAACTCCTCAATTGGTCTGCCGTATTCTTCGCATTCCTGCAAAGCGTCTGCTCCGCCCTCATCGCCCTCAGCAGCATTCGCCTGTTCATCGGAGCCACTGCCTTCGCGTCCGCCCTCGGCGTAGTCAAACTCGGCGAAAAGATGCACTTCGCCGCAATTCGCATCCCCATGATGCTCTTCGCCCTCGTTGGTTCTGTCGTGAATTTAGTCGTACTCTGGCAAGTCTGGCGTTTACGCCGTCGTTCCTCTTCCGCCTGGCGGCAGAAGCCCATCTCCCCACAAAAACGCCGCTCCGAAATCTTTCAACTTCTTCTTTCCGTAGTCACTCTCCTCTTGTTAGCCGCGGAATACTGGGCCCACCTGAAACTCTTCGGCGGCCGCTAATCGCTTGTGAAGGCGCGGTGCTGTCCTGAATGTAGCCCTGGCTTTTATGCCAGCCAATTCCCCCCTCCGCCTTTTCTCTGTGTTCTCTGTGTCCCCTGTGGTGAATATCCTTCCCGGACCACGCCCACCTTTCAACTTTCCCTCATTCCTTCTTCTTCAACTCTCTCTCCAATCTCTCATGCAGCCTTTCGCTATACCCCACCGGCAACTCAAACGTCCTGCCATCCGCCGTCAACACCAATATATTCCTCGTCGAATCCAGTACCGCCGAACAAATCTCGCAATGCTCCAGATGCTTCTCAATCTCTCCGCGCAGCTTTGCGTCCACCGTTTGATCGATGTACTCGGAAATGTTTTCCCACACGTGCTTGCACTCTAGTTTCATAGCGCTCTCCCGAACCACCGCCCGCGCGTCGGAGCTGTCGTCTTCAGGAATGGCACCAGCCTCTTCTGCAGCATCATTCGCGCGCGATGCAGCCGCACCTTCACCGCGCCCGGTTGAATCCCCAATGCCTGCGCCGTTTCCTCCACGTTCAACTCTTCCAGATCTCTCAACGTAAATACCTGCCGGTAAATATCCGGCAACTCCTCCACCGCCATCCGCAGCGCCTCTCGCAGTTCTTTCCGTTCCAGCGCTTCCGACGGAATTTCCCGCCAGTCCGTCAGCAGCGCCGGTGTGAACTCACCTTCTTCTCCGTCCGTTGGCTTATCAATCGATTCTTCCGCCGCGCTCTTCGCCTTCCTCAGCCGCTTTCTTCCTTCGTTCAGCGCAATCGTCACCAGCCATGTGCTGAACTTCGCGTCGCCGCGAAACGACGCCAGATGCCGGTACGCGTTGATCATCGCCTCCTGCGCCCCATCCTCTGCCTCCGCTTCGTTTTTCACCACGGACAATATCGTCAGGTACACCATCCGCTCATACGGACGGATCAATTCATGAAACAACTCCGCCTCTCCCGCCAAAATCCGCGCGATCAGCCCCGCCTCACTTGTCCCCCGCGTCTCCACCGTTATACCCGTGCTCCGTCTTCGTTCCCCGACACCGCCGCTCCTTGTGCTGGCCTCAATGTGCTGACCTCTACGTCTTGCCCTCTTTGTAGTGGCCGACCTTTAGGTCGGTTCTTTCCGCGCATGTTTTACGTCTGTCATCCTGAGCGCAGCGAAGGACCTCAACTCCAACCTTCAGCCCCGACCGATCAACTTGTCTCTAACTTTCAACTGTTAACTCTCAACTTTCGACTCGTCCTTACTCTGCTAAAACTTCTCCAACTTTGCCACTCCAAATATCGCGTGAAACCTCTCGCAATAGATCGCCACTGCCTGATATTGATTCAAATCCACGGTCGCAGGCAAGTCGTAGTTCTGATCCCCCTGGTTTCCCTTCAGCGTCCCCAGCTCCACATGTTCCAACTCTCCTTTCACCACTTCCTGCTCCAGTGCCTTGCCATCAGCACGCACCAGCACCACGTGCACATCCGGTCCATTCGAGGTCATAAAATCCGACAGTCGCAGATATTCTTTGCCGTCCCCCGACCTGTAAATCGTCGCTCGCCCGCTCGTCGGATGAACCTTCCCTTCCAGCTTTCCCGTATAAATCGCTTGCGCCCCCGCGTCAATCGACATCGGCGCCGCTTCGTTCACCTTCTCATTAATAAACAATTTCTCCGGACGAAACGCCCACCACGCCCCCATCAGCACCACAATCCCCGCCACACTCAACAGCACTCTGTTCCGTACCATCCAATTCCTAATCATTGTCTCTCCCTCTCCTGCACAATTTCCGCATGTAGGGGCACGATACATCGTGCCCTCTTTGGTTTAGTCAGTCCGGTTTAGTCTGCAGCGCCCGCCTTCTCAGGCGGGCGCCTTTTTCTCTTGCCTTTCAACTTTTAACTACTTTTCAGCTCCTCGCCAACGTCCCTCAAAACTTCTCCAACGGAGCCGCTCCAAAGTTCGCGTTAAATCGCTCGCAATAGATCGACACGGTCTGAAATTTGCTCAAATCCGCTCCCGCCGGGATCTCGTAATTCTGGTCGCCTTCATTGCCCTTCAGTTTTCCCAGTTCCACCCTCGACGTATTGCTCTTCAGAAAATTCGCGTCGTCGCTCGCGTCCTTGGTCTCTACCAAAATCACGTGTACGTCCGGACCGTTCGACGTCTTGAATCCCGTCAGCCGCAGGACCAGCTTTCCATCGGCCTCTTGATACACCGTGGCGCGTCCCGATGTTTCGTGCACTTTCCCGTGGAATTTCCCCGTGTATAGCGCCTTCGCCATACCCTCGTGCGTCATCGTGTCCTGCTTCATATCGCCTTGCTTCATGTTGTCCTGAGCATGCGCTGGCGTCGTCACCAGAAACCCTGCTGCCAGCGCCGCAACTACCACTCCAGCTTTCATCGTCCGTATCATTCCAATCTCTCCTTTTTCTTTTTCACTTCAGCCGAACCCATCAAAGTTCGAACCGCACACATACGAGCGCCGCCCTCCGCAGAAGTTACAGCCAAATTCTCCCTGGGCGCCGCTCGCGGTCGGGTGCGGACACCGCACCCTCTGCTTTGCCCAATAAAGGAGGCAGTTTTGGACTACTCCAACGCCTTTATAGAGGACCCTTCTGAAGCGCGCCGTGACTTAAAGTCTTCAATGTAGCGCTGCCTTTTATGGCAGCTACGTCTGGCCGGCTCCGGCGCCTTACTGGTCCCGCGCCGGAGTCTCGCCCCCAACGCTTCCAATTGTGATAAAACTTGGACTACCAGAGAGTCTCTCTTGCCATCTCGAACTCCGACCGCGTCCGCTCGCACTCTGCTCTTTCTACTCAAAGCATTTAGGCCGCTCTTGCTGTTTACTGTGAACTTTGGCCGCACTGCTTACAAAATTCTCTTTTCCTGGTGGCTGACTCCCCTATTGGATCGTCACTATCAAAAAGCATTTGCCGACGAAATCAAGCAAGCTGCGCCTTTTCTGTTCCTCCAATACGAGGGCAGGGTCATTCCCGCGCCTCGACCGGAGATGCTTCACCCCGCGATGAGCCACGTCACCATCTCTGCCAGTCAGCTCGTCTTTCAGTTTTCTCGCTGGCGCAGCGAGAGCTATGGGGTTCGAGTCTCTCCGTCGTTTGCGCCAAACGACTCTTACGATCTGATCGACGCGTTGCGCGCCGCGGATCCCTCAGCACAAATCAGCGGCGGTCCTCCCGCCGAGAACTGGTCTTACTTTGCGCAGCTGCTCCAACCAAGGTTCATTCTTCTGCAAGCAGCCTTTAGTCAACAGAATTTCCCTGCCATCCAACTCAAGCTGGCCCAACTCCGCCTTTCCTCTTAAATCTAGCCCCGCCTTTTATGCCAGCCCCAGCCTTTTCCTCACCCTCCCCAAACAATCCATTGACACCCCTCCCCTCCTCAACATACTGTTCCGCAAGCTAATCTGTCGGGGCCCCGTCTCAAAAACGGTTCCAGGCTAAACAAAAACTACATTTCTAAATTTCGCTATAGGACCTTAGGAGGGAAGCCTATGAAAAATATCTTGAAATTTGTCGTCATTGCCGTTTTCGCCGCTTTTGCCAGCAGTTCGCTACTGGCGCAAAGCAACCCACTGCTAGGCACTTGGAAACTCAACACCGCTAAATCCAAATCCGATCCCACGCCCGTTCCAAAGAGCCTCACCCGCACCGTCGAAGAAACTTCCGACGGCACCAAATACACCATGACGGGCGAGTCCGCCGACGGCAAACCTATCTCCTACGGCTTCACCGTCAAGTTCGATGGCAAAGATTATCCCGCCACCGGCACCATGCCCGGCGGTGCCGATTCCATCTCCATCAAAAAAGTTGACGCCCATCACTACACCGCAGTCTTGAAGAAGGCCGGCAAGGACGTTGGCTCATCCAAAGTGGAAATTTCCAAAGACGGCAAAGTTACTACTCTTACCACTAAGGGAATGACCCCCGACGGCAAACCCGTGCACTCCGTCTCCGTCTACGACAAACAATAACCACGGGCGTTCACGAGCAAATCTCACGCATTCGCTTTGAATGCCTTCGCTCCATTCCTCTTCTGCGCATTAACATCGCTCACCGGGACGCGAACATAAATTCGCGTCCCGCGCGATGGCTCCGAATCTACATCCAAATGCCCGCCCACCAGCCGCAGCCTCTCTCGCATGCTGATCAATCCCAGCCCGCCTTTGCCCTGTGTCGACTCCGGATTGAATCCCGCGCCCTGGTCCGAAATACACAAATGTATTTCGTCCCCTCCCCCACTCAATTCCACCTTGGCCTCTTCCGTCTGCCCGTGCTTCACAATATTTCGCAGCGCTTCCTGCACAATCCTGAATAGACACAGCGCCACGTCCTTCGGTATCCGTTCACCCATATCGCGGTGTACGAATTCCACTCGCAGTTCGTGCTGCTGCGAAACTTCCCGGCAATGCCCGCCCACTGTCGCCACCAGTCCCAGCAGATCCAGCTTCGCCGGGTGTAGCTGGTGCGACATGCTGTGTAGTTCACTCGAAACCTCTGCCGCCACTTCCGATATGCTCTGTAAACGCTCCTGCGCGTCGCTCGACAGTTCCGGCATGCTGCGTTCAAACTGCGTCAGCCCGATCCCCAGCAGCGCCATTCTTTGACTCAAATCATCATGCAACTCGCGCGCAATCCGCGTCCGTTCCTGCTCTTGCGCCTCAATTAATTTCAGGCTCACACCACGCAATTCCCTTTCCGCTCGCCGGTGCTCTTCCACTTGCGCCGCCAAAATCATGAACGGTATCACCGCGAACCATAAAAACAGTTGTAGCGACAGCACCCGGTCGATCGGGTCTTTTTCCATGAACGGACCGTGGCCGTGCAGCGCTCCCCATATCGACAGCAGCGCCACAATCGTCGCCGCCGTTCCCACGCCCGTCGTGCCGAATCGCAACGCCGACCACAACAGCAGCGGCAGCAGCGAATACAGCAGCGCCGGCGGGTAGCTTCCTCCGCGCTCCACGAACATCACGTAGCTCAACGAAATCAGCGCCGCCATCAACACGCATCCTTCGAACACCTGCGCCCACGTCGCTTGCGCCCATCTCTCCGCTTCGCCGATCCACCCCAGTATTGCCGGCGCCACCGTCAGGAACGCCAATCCCTCCGACAGAAAGATTACCCGCCAACTGATCCACCGGTTGCCATTCAATCCATACATTCCGATCGTCGACACGATCACCGAAGCCAGAAACACCGTAAAAAACGAATATTTTGCCAGCGCTTTCAAGCTGTTCAAATGCGGCACGGCGCCCAGCGCCCAATGCACTCCCCACGCCGCCACCAGAATTTCCAGGATGTCCGTAACGATCAGCCACGCAATCGATCCAATCCCCACTCCTACCTGCAGGTCGTACACAAGGAAGCCCGCCAGCCCCGACGCCAGCACTACCGCCCAATTCTTTCGCGGAATCACCAGCAGAATCGCCACTAAGACCGCGCACCCCGGCCACAGCGGCCACAGCGTTTGCGGCTCTCGGATGATCAAGAACCCGCCCAGCATCGCCGCAAAGTAGCTCACCGCGGCGGTCAGGCCCGCCAGTAAGCCCAAGTTCAGCCCCGGCTTCTCTCGGCCAATGATATTCGCCGGCTCGCCCCCAATCACTTCCATCCAAGCCTCCAACTCCTCACCCGTATTCAGTAATCAGCGTCAGTGCAATGCCCATGCAAATGTAGGTACAAGCCAAACGCAGCCGAATCGCGCACGTCAGATTTAACCTCCCCTCCCAACCATTTGCAACCATTGTGGAGTGCGGCCAGCCCCCGCTCTTTCACCGAACACTACTTCAGCGTCTTCCTCACCGCGAATGTTCTCTCCCACGCTCCGAGGTTTCCTCTGTGCCCTCCGTTTCCTCTGTGGCGAATCACCCCTACTCTAAGCGTGAATCGCTTCGCTCCCAAGCTTCCGCCGCACAGCGCGTCCGCCGTAGAAGAACAAGTACCGTAAGCCACCCATTGTCATCCCGAGCAAAGCGAGGGATCTGTTTCTTCTCACCAACACCCGCACCCGCCTCTTGCCTGCCTCTTAACTTTCAACTCCTCTTCTCCTTACTTAAAACTTACAACTGACAACTGATAACTATTTCGGTCCTTCCGCCAATTTCTTCACCTTCTCCTCCGAATTCGCCTTAATCCCGTCCCGCACCGCCTGCGGATCCTTCGTATCTTTCTCCAAAAGTTCCAGCGCCTTCTTCGCGTTCTCCAGCGCCTGCTCATTCTGACCATCCGCCAGGTACGCATCGCCCAAACTGTCATACACATTCGGCGAATCCGGGTACGCCTCCACATTCAATTTCAACAACTCAATCGCTCCCTTCACATCGCCCGACTGCAAATGCTCATATCCCACCCGGTTCATCACCACTTCCGAAAACAACACCACCTTTGGGTCTTTCTCCCGCGCTTCCTCATACGTCTTCTTCGCCTTGGCCACTCCTCCCGGCTGGTCCGTCATTTCCAGAAACTGAATCTCCTTCGACACCGTCTTGCCGCCCGCTGCCCCTCTTTTCGCGCTCACCGCCGAGTTCCATTTCAACGTTTTCCCAAACCACTCCACAATCATCCCTTCCAAATCTTCATGCGCCTTGAACATCTCCACTCCGTGTCCTCCCACCGCGTAGTGTTCCAGCTTGTTCCCCGGGTTCGGCGACAGCGCGTACAGCCATTCCATGATCTCCACCACTCCGCGATCCTCATCGTCATCCGCCACTGCCATAAACAACTGCACCTTCGGCGACTCCCGCAAATATTTCCTTCCCGCCGCGTCCGTCCCTTCGGACAGCAGCATCAACGATTTCACTTCCGGATGCCGCCTCGCCAGTTGCACCGCCTGATTCACGCCGCAACTCGCTCCTCCTCCGCCCGCAATTCGGTGGCTCACTCCCGGCTGCGCCATCAAATAACGAAACGCCGTGTCCACATCCCCCGGCCACTTCGCCTGAATGCTTTTGTTGATTTCCTCCGGCGGCATCTTGTCCAGCGGAGTTCCGCCGCTCTCCCCGAACCCCCGAAAATCCATCGTCAACACATTCACTCCCGACGCCGCCAACTTCGCCGCCAGGTCGTCCCACACCTTCCTCTGCCGGTTGCACTGGTGCAGCAGCAGCACTCCAGGCCCAGGCTTTCCTGCCGCAAAATACGTAGCCTTCAACACGATCCCGTCCGGCGCCTTCAACTCAACCACCCGCCCCGCCCCGGGCTCAGCTGCCCCGCCATTAGCGCCCATCACCATCGAACCAAACAAAAGCGCCCCAACCACGCGCATCCCCACCGATACCCGCATCCTCGCCAATGTGTACCTCATATCTCCCTCCCGCCGCCTAGTCTATCCGCCTTCCCCGAATTTGTAGCGGCCGCTTTCCGAAGCGGGCGCCTTTGCCTCTCGCCTTTGTCTTATATGTAGCGCTGGTCTTTTGTGCCAGGCAATCCTGCGATGGCCCCTCGCACCTTCCGCGCTAGGCCCTTTAGGCTGTGCTCGGGACTCTCAACTCTCAACTTTCGACTGCTTCCCTCATTGACCAACCAATCCCACCCGTGATATCACCAACCAAGCATCAGGGTGGAGAGCTTGCCTTCGCTGTACGGCTGTTCGTCGTTCTCCCCCGGATTCATCTCCGGTCACGTAAACCGGAAGCTTTTTTAACTCTCTGACCCTGAATCTGTATTTCTCTTCCGCCCCGATTCAGGCATTCGATCCGCTTTTTCGAAAGGACAACTATGGAACTTCGTAACAACTCGCACTCCAAAGCTCGCAAGCTCGGCTTCGGCGCTTTATTACTCTCTGCTCTTCTACTCACTGCCGTCACTCTCGCTATCTCTGCCGACGACAGAAGCACAGAAGTCATCGATGCCACCGCCCAAGGCACCAGCACGCAACTCGGCAAGATTGTCAACGTCAAGGTCACTATCTACGAATTCTCCACCGAGGACGATCGTCAAATCCTCGTCGATGCCTTCAAAAAAGGACAGAATAAGGGCCTCGTCAACGCCCTCACCAAGATGCGCTCCGTCGGTCGCATCGCTGTCACTGGCACCATTGGCTACGACCTCAGTTACATTCGCCTGGTTCCCACTGACACTGGCCGCAAGATTCGTTTCGTCACCAACCGCTTGCTTCGTTTCGGCGAAGTCTACGCCAATACCCCAACCACTGCTTACAATTTGACCGCTGGTGAAATTGAAATCAACGACAAGGACAAGAGTAAGAGTGCCGGCGTCCTCTATCCCGCCGCTCAACTCGTCATCAACAAAGAAGGCCAACTCGAATTTCAACTCAACCAAAATCCCTGGAAGCTGACCAATATCATCGACTGGAACAAGGCCGGCGTCCCCAAGTAACGGTAGGGGCACGATACATCGTGCCCTCTTTGGTCTCGCGTCTTATTTTGGAGTGCGGCGGCTAGCCGCCGCACTCTCCATTTCAACATTTTTTCGAATTCTTTCCGCCGACACTCCTGTACCGACCGCCTTCAGTCCCGAAGCGTTTCCCCGTTTTTCTGTACTGTGTCCCTGTCTTCTGTAGGGGTTCGGAGCTTCAGCTCCGACATTACAGCATGCAAAAAACGGGGCTTTAGCCTCTGAGGACTCTCCAGCAACGCTTTCCCACGATGCGTTTTTCCATTTGAAGAAACGGAGCAGGCCGGTTCCTGCCCCATCAGCGATGTCTCCAATGAGGATTTTCCCTGGTGAAATGGAATTTCTATTGATTCAGAAATGGATTCGAGGCCCGCTCGCGCCCGATGGTCGTGATTTCCCCGTGCCCCGGGTACACCAGCGTGTCGTCGGGTAGTTGCAGAACCTTCTGCGTCAACGATTGCATGATTTCTTCGAACGAGCCGCCCCACAAATCCGTCCGACCAATGCTTCCGGCAAACAGCGTGTCTCCCGCAAACAGTTGCGGCTGGCTCAGCTTGATCGTCCCGGCTTCTTTCGGCAAAAACAGGCAAACGCTGCCCGGCGAGTGCCCCGGTGTGTGCATCACATCGGCGTGGTACCCGCCCCACTCCAGCGAATCGCCATCTTTCAAAAGTTGGTCCACCGCGGTCAGCTCCGGCGGACGCATCCCCAGAAGCGCAGCCTGAACCTCCATTGCGTTGTACAGCGGCAGATCGTCGTTGTGCATCATCACCGGCGCGCCGGTGTACTGATGCAGTTTCGCCAATCCACCCACGTGATCGATGTGCGCATGGGTACTGACAATCGCTTTCACCGACAATTTGTAGCGCCCCAGCAGGCTTAGGATCCGTTCCACCTCATCGCCCGGGTCCACCACGATCGCTTCGTGCGTTTTTGGATCCCCGATAATCGAGCAGTTGCATTGCAGCATGCCCACGGGAATCTTGATGTAGATCATTTCCGGATTAGCGGCATCCGGCGTGTGCAGTGTGTCACTCATTTCCAGCAGTATAGCATCAGCCCCATGGCCGGGTGCCGAACCCTTCGCCTGTGTAGCGGCCGCCTTCCAAGGCGGCCGCATTTTGCCTTCAGCTTTTTGTCCTAAATGTAGCGCTGGTCTTTTATGCCAGCCCTTTGCTCTTCCTTACCCTGTAGGGGCACGATACATCGTGCCCTCTTGGGTTAATCTTCTCGCCTTCCTCCGTGCCCTCCGCGTCCTTTGTGGTGAATCCCTCTGCTCTATTTTCTATTTTCTATTTCCCGTCCTCCAAATCCCCCCTCATCCCATTTTTGCTAAACTAAAACCGAGGAATTCACCTTGGACTCGCCTCTCAAACAATCCCATCGCCACTCCGCCGCCCGCATCGGCACCTGGTTCGGCTCCGCTCTCCCCGACGACTTCGGCGATTGGCTCCGCGAATATCGCTTCGCGCGCGATACGGTGGCGCTCATCGACAAAAACTTCCGTGCCTATCTGGACTTCACCGGGCCCGACCGCGTTCGCTACCTGAACGCGATCCTCACCAACAACATCAAGGATCTCAAACCGAATCACGGCAACGTTTCCCTCTTTTTGAATCCGCAAGGCCACATCCAGGCCGAAATAGAAACCTATGCCCTGCCCGATAAATTGTTTTGTGTTTCCTACGCTATGATTCGCGACAAACTCGTCGCCGGCTTGGACAAATACATCATCATGGACGACGTCACGTTGACTGACCAAACCGACGCCTACGCCACCCTCGCGCTAGAAGGTCCCAACGCCCCCGCAGTCGTCCATGAACTAACAGGCTTCGATCTGCAACCTCTCGCCGAACTCGAATCCCGCGAAATCTCCGTCGCCTCCATTCCCTGCCGCATCATAAAGCGTTCGCCAGGCGGCGTCCCCGGCGCGGAGTTTCTTGTCTCGCGCCAGCAAGTCGAACCGCTCTGGAATCTACTCGCGGATGCCGCCAAAAAGCACGGCGGTGGTCCTATGGGCTACACCGCCCTCAATGCCCTGCGACTCGAGCAAGGTATTCCGTGGTTTGGCTACGACTTTGGCGAAAAGCACATTCCTCACGAGGCCGGCCTGCAGGATTCGCATATCAGCTACACCAAGGGCTGCTACACCGGTCAGGAAATTGTCGAACGCGTGCGCTCCCGAGGACAAGTCAACCGCTCTCGCGTCGCCCTGAAGTTCGATTCCCCCGAACTGCCCGCCCCCAATACCCCTCTGTCAGTCGAAGGGAAAGAGTTTGGCTATGTCACGCGCAGCGCCATTTCTCCTGCAAGAAACGCCTTCATCGGCATGGGCTATGTGCGCAGAGAAAAGGCCGCACCAGACTCAGTCCTGGACGTACCGTCAGGCAAAGCCACAGTCTTCGCCTTCCCAAAGTAACGGGACGCTGTTATTTTTTCCTTTGCCTTACTTATAACTGAGAACTGAAAACTTAAAACTGAACCGTCGGAGGACAAATGACAAAACAGGCTCTTCCTCGAAAGCCCGTCGCCAAAATCTTAAACAGCGAGATCCTCTATCAAGGCCCCGTCTTCGGTGTCCGCCGCGACCAGGTCCTCGAGCCCGGAGGCTTGCGCACCACCCGCGAAGTCATCACCCACTCCGGCTCGGTCGTCGTCCTCCCAGTACTCCCGGATAAGCGCATCGTTCTAATCCGCCAGTACCGCCATGCCACCCGTCAGTATCTGTGGGAGTTAGTCGCAGGACGCATGGACGAGGGCGAAAGCGTCAAGGAAGCCGCCGCCCGCGAACTCCTTGAGGAGACCGGCTATCGCGCCAAAAGTTTCAAAGTCTTTCTCGACGTCTTCCCCACCCCGGGCTTTCTCGAAGAACGCATGTATATCTTGCTCGCCGAAGGCCTCACAGCTGGCGAAGCTCAACCCGAAGAAGACGAAAAAATCCAAACGCGCTCCTACAGCCTGAAACAATTGAAACAAATGATTCGCAAGGGCCAGCTTCACGACGCCAAATCCATCGCTGGAATTTTGTACTACCTCACATTTATTCGAAAAGCCTGAACCCGCCTATAAGTCGTTTCAATCGATTTATTCGTATAAATATGCACACCCGCGATAATTTTCTTCGCATTGTAGTGTTGACTACAAATACCAATTTGATACACTCCGCGCAATTCGTGCTCATGGCGGCGCTTGGTTAGCTTTCCGCCCCCAAGAGTAAGAAACACTTGAGTCACCAAGGAGACACGAAGTGCAAGGAACGGTTAAGTGGTTCAACAACTCAAAGGGTTACGGATTCATCGGTCGGGAAGATGGACCAGATGTATTCGTACACTACTCGGCGATCGTCGGAGATGGTTACCGCACGTTGCAGGAAGGAGATGCGGTCCAATTTGAGATCGTTCAGGGTCCCAAAGGCCCGCAGGCAGCTAACGTAGCCAAGCCGAGTTAGTGTTCATTCCATTCATTCCAGGGACACCGGCGAGAGCGCAATCTCTCGCCGGTTTTTTCTGTCCCCTGTAGCGCCGCCTTCAGAGGCGGGCGCCTCTCCCATCCTCAATTCTTCTCCCGCTTTCCTCTGTGCCCTCTGTGTCCTCTGTGGTGAACGCCTTGAACGCACGATACGACAGCATGCATAACGGGTCTGCGTCCTAAATGTAGCGCCGGTCTTTTATGCCAGCCAAAATTGCATCAGGCCCGCACCATCCACTTCTTTTAACTTTTAACTTTTAACGTTCAACTGTTGACTTGCGCCTCTCCACCAACTCTCCTCCAACTGAGGATATAATTCCCGAATGGACAACAAACAAATTGCTCGCATACTCCGCGAAACCGCGCAATTGCTCGAAATTGATGGCGCCATCATCGGCCGCTACCGCAGCTACGAGAAGGCCGCCGAATTGATCGAAACCCTGCCGGACTCGGTCGCCATGCTCGTCACGACGCCCGAAAAGCTTGAAGAATTGCCCGGCATCGGCGAGCGCATGGTCGAGCACCTCACCGAAATCGTGAAGTCCGGCGACTACACCCTGCGCAAAAAACTCCTCAAGAAATATCCCGTCACTATCCTGGAGTTGCTCAGCCTGCAATCGCTGGGACCGAAAAAAGTCGCCTTTCTCTGGAGCCATTTCCAGTGCTGCACCGTCGCGGACATCGAACGAATAGCCAAAGAAGGCAAACTTCGTGATCTCGCCGGCTTCGGTGAAAAAAGCGAACAAAATATCCTGAAAGCCGTGGAAGTCTTCAAGAAGTCCACTGGAAGATTTTTGATTAGCACCGCCGAAGACGCCGCCGCAAAGATTGGCGCCCACATTTTGCAGGCCGGCAAATTAGTGGAGAGCGTAACCCCTGCCGGCTCCCTCCGCCGCGGCAAAGAAACCGTCGGCGATCTGGATTTGCTGGTCACTCTCTCCGAAAAACAATCTCAGAAAACCGCGTCCGCGAAAACAGCTAAAGGCGATCCCCGCCAGGCGGAAGTCGACGCCCTCGCCGAACATATCTTGAAGTTTCCCGCCATCGATCAAGTCCTGGCCCACGGCGAAAATAAAGTCAGCTTCACCCTGGCCAATGGGCTGCAAGTCGATGTCCGCCTCCTCGAAAAAGAAAATTTTGGCGCCGCCTTGCTTTATTTCACCGGCTCCAAAGAACACAACGTCAAGTTGCGCGGCCGCGCCAACGACATGGGCTACACCCTCAACGAATACGAACTCGCCACGTTGCCAGAAGACGACGCCCCAGACAAAGACGCAAAAGCCAAATCCAAAGCCGCTGCCACCGCTAAGGCCCAAGAGAAACCTGGCAAGGGCGTGAAACGCGTAGCCGGAAGGACCGAAGAAGAAATCTACGCCAAGCTGAAGCTGGACTACATTCCGCCCGAGCTGCGCGAAAACAGCGGCGAAATCGAAGCCGCCGAAAAGCATACCCTCCCGAAATTAATCGAGCGCCGCGACATCAAGGGCGACCTTCAGATGCACTCCACCGCCAGCGATGGCAAAAACTCCATCGAAGAAATGGCCGAAGCCGCCAGAGCCTTGGGCCACGAGTACATCGCCATCACCGACCATTCCAAAGCCGTCACCGTCGCCAACGGTCTCGACGAAAAACGCATGGCCGCCCATATCCAGAAGCTTCGTGCCGCCGATCAAAAGGGCCTCGGCATTCGCGTGCTCGTTGGCTCCGAAGTCGACATCCTCAAAGATGGCAAGCTCGACTATTCCGACGACATCCTCGCCCAAATCGATGTCATCGTCTGCTCTGTCCACTCCTATTTCAATCTCGACCGCGCCGCCATGACCGACCGCATGCTCGCGGCCATCGAAAATCCTTACACCCAGATCATCGGCCATCCTACCGGCCGTCTGCTTCTGCGGCGCGACGCCTTCGACTACGACATGGAGAAAGTTCTCGACGCCTGCGCCAAGCATGGCGTAGCCATGGAGTGCAATTCCTATCCCGACCGCCTCGATCTGAAAGACGTCTACCTCCGCATGTGCAAGGATCGCGGCGTCAAAGTCGTCATCTCCACCGACTCCCACTCCACCACCAACCTCAACTTCATCGGCTACGGCGTCACCATGGCCCGTCGCGGCTGGCTCGAGAAGAAAGACGTAATCAACACGTACCCAGTGAAAGACTTTCTGTCCGCCCTCCGCAAAAAGAAGTAACATCCCCCAACTGTGGCCATGCAACGGCATTTTGCGGCGGTATTTGTAGTGGCCGACCTTCAGGTCGGTTCCGGGTAGCAGAGGCTTCAGCCTGTGTCGTGCTCTTCCAGGTGCCTGTCATCCCGACCGGAGCGCAGCGTCTTTTGCGGAGCGTAGCGGAGGGATCATGGCAAGCCCCATGCGGCTTGAGGGGGGACCGCAAACGGAACATTTGCGGCCTCGATTGCGTTACATCAGCTAGTACAGGTCAGTTTCATGTTCAGGAGAGTGGCTATGAATTGGATGACCAGAACCTCCCTACCCTTGGTCGCCGGCGCCGTATTATTCCTCGGCGCAACCGCCGTCCAGGCCGATGAGGTCGCCAAAACCTATACCGTCAGCGGCCACGCTCATGTCCGCGTTCAAACCGACGACGGCGCCGTGCGCGTCTCCACGGGCGACATCAAGCAGGTGGAGATTCGCGTGGTCTATACCGGCTACCAGCTCGATAAGAATTTACGCGTCACCACCGCCCAGAATGGCGACAGCGTCGAAGTCGTCGCCAAAACCATCGGCAATTGGGGCTTCCACTGGGGCGTCAACCACACCAGCCTGCGCGTCGAAGTCCACATGCCTAAGGACGCCGACCTCGAAGTCACCTCCGGCGATGGCTCCGTCGAAGCCGATTCCATCAATGGCAATCTCGACGTTAAAACCGGCGACGGACACATCACCGTCCAAGGCGCTCGCGGCGATATCCGCCTGCACACCGGCGATGGCTCAATTGAAGGCCGCGAACTCGATGGGAAGGTCGACGCTTCTTCCGGCGATGGCCACATCAACATCGAAGGCCGCTTTGATTCCCTCAATATCCGCACCGGCGACGGCAGCGTCACGGCACGCGCCAAGGGCGGCTCCAACGTCCAGTCTGAATGGAACATCAAGACCGGCGACGGCAGCGTCGATCTGGAACTCCCCGGCGAACTAAAAGCCAACCTCGATGCCAGCACTCACGACGGCCACATCAGCCTGGGTATCCCCGTCACGGTCGAGGGCATGTTCAGCTCCTCCCGCGTTAGCGGCAAAATGAACGGCGGGGGCCCCGCCATAGTAGTCCGCACCGGCGACGGCTCCATCCACCTAAGCAAAACCTGACACCGTACTTCAACTGTACTAAACCTGTAGCTCACCCCTTCAGGGGTGAGGCTTTTCTCTCGGGGTAACCTGCGTATCATCGTCAGGTCGCCCCAGGTACCAGCGTTGTACCTGAGCTCTTGGGGTCGCCTGTTGTGACGTTTCGCTGCCCAACGCCCGCCTAGGGCGTATCCTTCAACTCTTAGCTTTCAACTCAGTAAAGGGTGCGGCTTTTTCTCCTCTTTGCCCTCTATGCCCTCCGTGGTGAAATTGTCCCCCATCACAGCCTTAGTACCAGGAACCCACCCGACACATGTATTGCTTTGGTTCCACACAAACACTCCACGTCCCACCGTAACTCGATGAAAACAAACCCTCGCCGATTGGCCCAACGCTTGCCATAAACTCCCCGGAGGGTCATCCCGTGATCGTCGTTATCCTGACCGCCGCCGTCCTAGCTCTGGTCGTGATCAGCCTGGTAAGCTCCTTCGCCTCCACCCACCGCAAAAGGTCCTAGGTCCTTCTTCCTCTGTGCCCTCCATGTCCTCTGTGGTGAATAGATCTGAACGCTGCCTACAGAATCTTCGCCCTAAATGTAACGCTAGCCTTTATATGCCAGCCAGAATTGCACTTCTCTTCAACTTTCAACTTTTAACTTTCAACTCTTAGGTCTGCACGAGGCCTTCGCCCGCTTCCCCACTACTTCCCCCCACTCTTCGCCGCCACCGCATCCATCACCCGCAGCGAATAAATCAGCGCCGCCCCAGCGTTCATCGCCATCGCCACCCCCAGCGCTTCCGCAATTTCCTCTTTCGTCGCCCCCGCCTTCAGCGCCGCATCCGTGTGAAACACAATGCACCCGTCGCACCGAGTCGTAACCGCCACTGCCAGCGATATCAGTTGCCGTGTCTTCTCCCCCAGCAGCGAATTGGCCGAGTTCGCTCCAGAAAGTGTCTGGTATCCCTTCAGCGAGTCCGGAGACAGCTTCGCGAATTGTGGAATCGTCTTGCTCAGTTCTGATTGATACCCGTTCCAGTCGAACATCATGGCAAGTCTCCTGTCGCATCAAAAGTGACAACGCCCGGAGAGTATACGCCAACTTTGCAGTGCGGCGGCTAGCCGCTTTCGATCCCACATCGTAAAATCGAGTCCCTCAGACCCCGACAGTTGCGAGCAAGCGAATCAAGCAACGAACGCATAGTTTCGATCGAGCGCAGCAAGCGACGAACCACGTTCCCAAACGCAACCACCCCACAGCGCACGCCTTAACTTTCAACTTTCAACTTTGAACTTTTAACTTTCCCCATGTCACAATCCCTACCCATGACCACCCTCCGCCCAACCCTAGCCCTCCTCGCCCTCCTCCTCTCCCCACAAGCCAACTTCCCTCCCGTCGTCCATCTCACCGCCGAACAAGACCATCAGCGCACTCTCGACCTCCTCCACGTCACCTCTCTTCGTCGCGGCCCCGACGGCGATCCCAAATCTCCCAACGCCGCCAACGTCGACGAATCCAAAGTCCGCACTTACTCCATCCCCGATCCTCTCCTTCTCAAAAACGGCCACAAAGTCACCTCCGCGCAAATCTGGTGGACGCAGCGTCGCCCGCAAATCGTCGAAGACTTCGATCGCGACGTCTTCGGCCGCGTTCCCTCCAACGTGCCCCGTGTCCGCTGGGAAGTCCTCAGCACCACGCGCGAACTCAACAACAACATCCCCGTCGTCACCAAGAAACTCCTCGGCCACGTCGACAATTCCGCTTACCCGCTCATCTCCGTCGATATTCAACTCTCTCTCTCCACTCCCGCGAACTCCGCCGCGCCCGTTCCCGTCATCCTCGAATTTACCCTTAGCCCCGAAATTCTCGCTGCCCTCAAAAAACGCTTCACTCCGGAGCAGTGGGCCGCCTTCAACGGCACTGGCCCCTCCTGGCAACAGCAAGTCCTTTCCAAAGGTTGGGGCTATGCCACGCTCATTCCCACCAGCGTCCAGGCCGACAACGGCGCAGGGCTCACCGAAGGCATCATTGGCCTCGTCAACAAAGGCCAGCCGCGTTCTCTGGAAGATTGGGGCGCGCTCCGTACTTGGGCCTGGGGCGCCAGCCGCGCGCTCGATTATTTCGAAACCGACAAATCCGTCGACGCCAAACACGTCGGCATCGAAGGCCTCTCGCGCTACGGAAAAGCCGCTCTCGTCACCATGGCCTACGACCAACGTTTCGCCATCGCCTTCGTTGGCTCTTCCGGTGCCGGTGGCGCAAAAATTCTTCGCCGCAATTTTGGCGAGCAGCTTGAAAATATCGCTTCCACTTCCGAATATCACTGGATGGCCGGCAACTTCCTCCAATTTGCCGGCCCGCTCACCGTCGACGATCTTCCCGTCGACGCCAATGAACTGATTGCCCTCTGTGCCCCACGTCCCGTCTTCATCAGCTCCGGTTCGCAACAAGTCGAAGGCGGATGGGTCGACGCCAAAGGTATGTTCCTCGCCGCCGTCGCTGCCGGCCCCGTGTACACTCTCCTCGGCAAAAAAGATCTAGCCACTAACAATTTCCCTCCCACCGAAACCGCGCTTATCGATGGCGACATTGCCTTCCGCCAACACGCCGCAGGCCACACCACCGGCCCCAACTGGCCCACCTTCCTGCAATGGGCCTCCCGCTATTTCCCCGCTCAGCCCGCAGCCCCATCGCCAAAATAAGCCCGCATCTCATCCCTGCTGCCTTCAACGCGGTGGGTGCCCCGGGTACCGGTGTTGTACCTGGGCTCTTGGGTTTGCCTGCTGTGGTATATCTCCGTCGGATGCCCCACCAGAGCTCGTCTTTCAACTCTTCCGCCCCCTCTCCTTGACAGCCTAGGAGTCCCGCGCTATCTTCTTCCTAGTTCATCTAGGAGAGACCCCGGAGGCTTCATGACGCTCTTCTCCCAACTCCGTTCCTGGCTTCATTCCGCTCTCCGTCGCTCCCGCACCGAGCGCGACATGGACGCCGAATTCCGCTTCCACCTCGAATCCTACGCCGACGATCTGATCCGCACCGGTGTCCCTCGCGACGAAGCCCTTCGCCGCGCCCGCCGCGAATTCGGTGGCCTCGAACGCGCCAAGGAAGAATGTCGCGACGCTCGCGGCATCACCTTCCTCGAATCTCTCCTCCAGGACATTCGCTACGCCTTGCGCACCCTTCGCAATTCCCCCGCCTTCACCATCATCGCCATCCTCACTCTCGCCCTCGGCATCGGCGCCAACACCGCCATCTTCTCTCTTATCGACACCGTCGTCCTCCGCATGCTCCCGGTCCAAAATCCTCAGGAATTGGTCCAACTCTCCCACCTCGATCCCGCTCGCGGCGGCCACGGCGATCTCTATTTCACAAACGCAATCTGGGAACAAGTCCGCGATCACCAGGACCTCTTCTCTTCCGCTCTCGCTTGGAGCACCGATCGCTTCGATCTCGCCCAAGGTGGCGCCGTCCAAAACGCCAACGGCATCATCATCAGCGGCGATTTTTTCAACGCTCTCGGTGTGCGTCCTGCCGCTGGCCGCTTGCTCACCATCGCCGACGACCAGCGCGGCTGCCCTTCACTCGCGGTCATCAGTTACGGCTTCTGGCAGGATCATTTCGCCGGCGCTTCCTCCGCCCTCGGCGCCACGCTCTCTCTCAATCATCATCCCTTCCAGATCGTTGGTGTCAGTTCGCCCGGCTTTTACGGCCTCGACGTGGGCAACAAATTTGATATCGCCATTCCCATCTGCTCCGCTACCGTCTTCGATGGAAAAGACTCTCGCCTCGACGCCCGCTCCTGGTGGTGGCTCGCCATTATGGGTCGCATCAAGCCCGGCGTCTCTCCACAACAATTGAAAGCTCGCCTTGCCGTCTTTTCTCCCACTGTTTTCGCGGGCGCCGTCCCCAACGACTGGGATCCCGACGATCAAAAGAAGTTTCGCAGTTGGTCCCTGCTTTCCGCTCCCGCCGCTACCGGCACGTCCGAGCTGCGCACGCAATTCGATCAGCCTCTCAACATCCTCATGGCCGTTGTCGGCCTCGTTCTCCTCATCGCCTGCGCCAACATCGCCAGCCTCATGTTTGCCCGCGCCGTCGCCCGCAGCAAAGAAATCGCCGTCCGCAAGGCTCTCGGCGCTTCTCGTTTACGCCTCATTCGCCAACTTTTGACCGAGTGTCTCGTTCTCTCGTCCGCCGGCGCGCTTCTCGGCTCTCTCTTTGCTCGCTGGGGTACCGCTCTCCTGGTCCGCTATCTTTCCACCACCGGCAACAATGTTTTCCTCGACCTCTCCATCGACGCACGCATCCTCGCCTTCACCGTCGCCATCGCTCTCTTCACCGGCATCCTTTTCGGCGTTCTTCCCGCCTTCCGCTCTACAAGCGTTTCCCTCACCTCCGCCATGAAGGGCAGCCAGGCCCAGCAGACCGATCGCGGCCTCCGTTTCCGTCCCGGCAAATGGATTGTCGCCACCCAACTCGCTCTTTCGCTCGTCCTCCTGATCGTCGCGGGTCTTTTCCTGCACAGCATGCTCAAGCTCGCCACTCTCGACATCGGCTTCGATCGCAGCAATGTCCTCCTCGTCAACTCCGAACTCAAGTCCATCGGCATCCCGCCCGAGCAGTGCCTCGCCGTTTACGACGAAATCGAAGCTCGCCTCCGTTCCCTTCCCGGCGTCATCTCCGTTGGCCGCTCCGTTCGCACTCCCGTCAGCCATGTCGAGTGGGATCAGCAAATCTTGCTCGATTCACCCGGCGCTCCCAAGGGCGATGATGCCGACGCCTTCCTCAATTTCGTCTCACCCGGCTACTTTCCAACTCTGCGCACTCCGCTGCTCAAGGGCCGCAACTTCTCTGTCGCCGACACCAAAAGTTCTGTGCGCGTTGCGATTGTGAACGAGACCTTCGCCAAAAAGTTTTTCCCACGGACCAGTCCCATCGGAAAGTACTTCCGCACTGCCGGGCCGCCAGGCAAGACCATCCCGCCAATTCAAATCGTAGCTGTTGCGAAAGATTCGAAGTATGAATCACTCCGCGAGCAACCGGTCTCGCAGGCGTTCTTTCCTGCCGATCAAATTCCCGAAAACGAGCAATATGCAAATTTTGAAATCCGTACCGACCAGCGCCCTTCCGCCTTAGTTTCACTCGTCCAGGATTCCGTCGCGCAAGTTAACACGTCCATCCCTCTCGATTTCTCTTCGCTTTCTCAGCAGGTCGATGACTCCCTCGTTCAGGAACGCCTCCTCGCCACTCTCTCCGCTTTCTTCGGCGCTCTCGCTCTTCTCCTCGCCATGATTGGCCTCTACGGCGCTCTCAGTTATCTCGTCACGCAGCGCCGCACAGAATTTGGCATTCGCCTCGCTCTTGGCGCTCCTCCCGTTTCCATCCTCCGCCTCGTCCTCCGCGACGTCGCGATTGTCCTTGTCGCTGGCAGCCTCGCTGGCATCGCCATCTCCCTCGCCGCCATCCGCTTGCTCCAAAAGCTCCTCTTCGGTCTAACGCCCCACGACCCCGCAGCCGTCCTGGCAGCGGTCGCCATCCTCGCCGCCGTCGCCCTGGTCGCCTCTTACCTCCCAGCCCGTCGCGCCATGCGCCTCGACCCCCTCCAATCCCTAAGGTACGAATAACCGATTCCGTGGGTGCCCCAGGTACCGCCGTTGTACCTGGGCTCTTGGGTTCGCCTATCCCGCGAAATTCTTGCAGCCCACTTCCTTTAACCCTCAATTTTTAGCTTTCCTCTCTTCCGTCCGCCATCGGTCTTCCCGGGTGTCATCCTGAGTGCCGCGTCTTTTGCGGCATCGAAGGATCTCAACTAAACCTTCTTCGTGGTCTGCGCATCGCTCCTCCCTGTTTTGTTTCTCAACTTTTGGCGATCTCATCCCTTCTCTTTCTCTGTGCCCTCCGTGTCATCTGTGGTGAACTCTCTTCTTCGAACTTTCAACTCTCTGTCCTATGGAACTTCTCCCCGTCCCAAACGTCTAATCTATAACCCACCCCTTGGAGGCCCCATGTCCATCTTCCGCCGCGTGCGCACCTGGCTCCGCGCCACCCTCCACCGCTCCGTCCTCGAATCTCAAATTGACGCTGAACTCCGCTTCCACCTCGACTCCTACGTCAGCGACCTCATCTCCCAAGGCCTCTCCCGTGAAGACGCCCTCCGCCGCGCCCGCCTCGAATTTGGCGGCCTCGAACGCGCCAAAGAAGAATGCCGCGAAGCTCGCCACGTCACCTTCCCCGAATACCTCCTCCAGGATCTCCGCTACGCCTTCCGCATGTTGCGCAAATCTCCCGCCTTCACCATCATCTGCGTCCTTGCTCTGGCCTTGGGCATCGGTTTCTCCTCCACCATTTTTAGCGTCTTCTACAACGGCTTCCTCTATCCCTTTCCCTATCGCGACCAGTCCCGCCTCTCCGTCATCGGCATCACCGACACCGCACACGGTTCTGCTCGCTTTCGCGAGGTCTACCACTTAAGCGAAGTCGCCGCCTTCCGCAAGCGCGCCAAATCCTTTGAAGACGTTGTCGCCTACTCCGGCTGGGACGTCCCCTATCTCCATCAAGGCGTCTCCGACCAAATCCACGGTTGCGTTCTTACTCCCAACGCCATGGACTTCTGGGGGGTTCCTCCCCTTCTTGGCCGCGGCATCACTGAACAAGACGCGCAGCCCAACGCCCCTCCCGTCGTCCTCCTCAGTTATGCCTTCTGGAAGAAAACTTTCGCCTCCGACAAATCCGTTCTCGGCGCCACCATGATCCTCAACAAGAAACCGCGCACCGTCATTGGTGTCATGCCTCCTCGGTTCGGCCTTTTCGGCGCCGACCTCTACATCCCCATTTCCTGGGACCGCCCCGAGCCTTCCTCCTACTCGCAAGCCCTCGACGACACCGAGCCCATGTATTTCTTCGCCACCGGCCTCATCCAACGCAACATTACCCGCCAGACCGCCGCCGCCGATTTGCAAGTCGTCGCCAATCAACTCGTCCCGCTCTTTCTCAAGGACTATCCCGAGCATTTCCAGATGACCGCCCGTCCCCTCAACGAAGTCATCGTCGACGATTTCAAACACACCCTCCTCCTCCTCATTGCCGCCGTCGTTCTCCTGTATCTCATCCCCTTAGGAATGAATGCTTCCGCGCGGGTGCCCAGGTATCGCTGTTGTACCTGGGCTCTCGGGGTTGTCTGTTTCTCAAACTTTTAACTTTTGACTTTCTCTTCGCTTCCTCTGTGCCCTCCGTGTCCTTTGTGGTGAACTCTTTTCTTTCACTTTTAACTTTCAACTGAACCTCCTCTTCGCCTTACTTAAAACTGACAACTGCAAACTTTCTCTCCCCCCTTGCTTACCGAGAGGACTCGTCGTATCCTACCTCGGTAACCGAGAGAACCCATGTCCAAACCGTCCGATCTTCTCCAAGGCACTCTCGACCTCCTCATCCTCAAAATCCTCGCTCTCGAACCTCTCAATGGCTGGTCCATCAGCCAGCGCCTCACTCAAGTCTCCCGCGACGTTCTTCAGGTCAGCGACGGCTCGCTTTATCCCGCTCTTCACAAACTGGAACAAGAGGGCTGGATCTCTTCCGAATGGAAGCCCAGCGAAAACAATCGCCGTGCCAAGTTCTACACCCTCACTCGTCTTGGCCGTAAGCAACTCGGTCACGAAGCCGCCAACTGGAATCGCCTCTCTGCCGCCATTTCTCACGTCATGCGCCTCAAGGAAACCTAGCCCATGCGCATCCAACACTGGCTCTACACTCTGCCGCTGCGTCTGCGTTCTCTCTTTCGCCGCTCGCAACTCGATCAGGAACTCACCGAAGAACTCTCCTATCACCTCGATCAAAAAACGAATCAGTTCATCGCCGCTGGCATGTCCGCCGACGAAGCCCGCCACGCTGCACTTCGCGCCATGGGCGGACTCGAGCAGCGCAAAGAACAATGCCGCGATACTCGCAAGATCAACTGGCTCCAGGATTTCCTGCAAGACTTCCGCTACGCCGCCCGCACTCTTCGTAAATCTCCAGGCTTCACCGCCATCGCCATTCTCACTCTCGCCCTCGGCATCGGCGCCAACTCCGCCATCTTCTCTGTCGTCGATGCCATCCTTCTTCGGCCGCTTCCCTATCCAGAACCCGATCGCCTCGTTCGCATCTGGGAATCTTCCCTCAGGCTCGACACCCCGCGAAATGTCGTGAATCCCTTCAATTTCCTCGACTGGCGCGATCGTTCGCAATCCTTCGAATCCATGGCCGCCATCTCCGACGCCACCACCAATCTCAGTTCTCACGGACAGCCCGTCGCCGTCCCCGGCATGCAAGTCTCCACGGACTTTTTTTCCATCCTCCGCGTCGCGCCTTTTCTTGGCCGCACTTTCACTCCCGCCGACGGCGTCCCCGGCCAGGACCACAGCATCATTCTCAGCTACGATCTCTGGCATCGCCAGTTCGGTGACGACCGCTCCATCATTGGTCAGAAAATTGACGTCGACGGTGTTCCCTGCGAAGTCATCGGCGTCATGCCCAAATCTTTCTCGTTTCCAAAAATGAAGCCCGAAGTTTGGACTCCCATGGCTATCAATCGCTCTGACGATTGGAAAAGTGGGCGCTACCTCACTGTCGTTGCCCGCCTTAAGCCCGGTGTCTCCGTCGCCCAGGCTCAGCAAGACATGCTTCGCGTCGCCGAATTCACCGCGCAAGCTCGTCCCGACTTCAACAAAAGCTGGAGCGCCAACGTTGTCCCCATGCTCGAAGACGCCACCCAGTTCGTTCGACGCCCTCTCTGGGTCTTGCTCTCCGCAGTCGGCTTCCTTCTCCTCATCGCCTGCGCCAATGTCGCCAATCTTCTGCTCATGCGCGGCACCGGACGCCTTCGCGAACTCGCCGTTCGTTCCGCTCTCGGCGCCGCTCGTTCTCGCATCATTCGTCAACTCTTCGCGGAAAGCCTGCTTCTCTCCCTCGCCGGTATGTTTGTGGGACTTTTCTTCGCCTACTTCGGTCTCTCCGCTCTCCTCGCTCTCATTCCCCAGAGCAATCCTCTTCCTCGCGCCGAACCTATTTCCATCGATGCGCGTGTGCTTCTCTTCGCCTTCTTTGCCACGCTACTCACCGCCGTCCTTTTCGGACTTGTTCCCGCGTTCCGCCTTTCTTTCGTCGATCTCCAGAACGCGCTCAAACAAGGCTCCCTCCGCAGTGGCGTTGGCGGACATCAAACTCTCCGCCGCATCTTCGTTGTCGCAGAAGTCGCCCTCGCTCTTCTTCTTTCCGTCGGCGCGGGACTCATGCTCCGCAGTCTCGCTCGTCTCACCTCTACCGACCCCGGTTTCAGCACCGACCACCTCCTCACCATGCATATCTGGACGTCGCCCGTACGCTACGAGGACAACCTCAAGCGCTCTCAACACTTCGACCGCATCCTCACCGAAATCCGTTCCACTCCCGGAGTACAAGCCGCCGGCTCCACTCATTTCCTTCCTCTCATGGACCGCACCTCCGGTTCCTGCTTCTCTCCTGCCGATCAGCCCCCGCCCACTCCCGCTGAATCTCCCACCGCGCAATTCCTCATCATCAGTTCCGGCTACTTCCAAACCATGAGCACCGCCATCCTCGCTGGCCGCGACTTCGAACCTCGCGACAATTTCAATTCTTCTCCCGTCGCCATCGTTAACCACGCCTTTGTCGAAAAATATTTTCCCGGCCAGAGCATTCTTGGAAAGCAGTTCAACGTCTGCTGGACTCTCAAAAAGCCCGCCGAAATCGTTGGCATCGTCGCCGACGCTCGCCAGGCGGAACTTCAGGACTCTCCCGCCCCCACTATCTTCCTCTCTAATTCCCAGGCACCCATGTATTTCGCCACTCTCGTCGTTCGCGCCACCGGCGATCCTCTGCAGATCGTTCGCGACGTCGAAGCCGCTGTGCACCGCGTCGACCCGGATCAGGCAGTCTCCGACGTCCAGACCATGGACGCTGTTTTCTCCAATTCCGTTTCCAGTCCGCGTTTTCAAGCTGTCTTGTTGTTGGTTTTTGCTGCTCTTGCCATTGCTCTCGCCATGATTGGTGTCTATGGCGTGATCTCTTACTCTGTCAGCCAGCGCATCAACGAAATCGGCATCCGCGTCGCCCTCGGCGCTCGTTCCTACGATGTATTCCGCCTGATCCTCCGCGAGGCCCTGGCGCTTTCCGCCGTCGCCCTCGTGATCGGCCTTCTCGCTTCACTCGCCCTGGGCCGCGTCCTGCAGTCTCTTCTCTTCGAGGTCACTCCAACCGACCCCGCCACTCTAGCTTCAGTCGCCGCGCTAGTCCTGCTAGTCTCCATCGCAGCAGCCGCCATCCCAGCCCGCCGCGCCACCCACATCGATCCCCTAACCGCCCTCCGCTACGAATAATTTGCGGCGCGGCGGCTCTCGCCGCCGCTTCCACCACCAAACTCCTGTAGCTCAGGTCTTCAGGCCTGAGGCCTTCCTCTTGGCGGGTGCCCCAGGTACCGCTGCTGTACCTGGGCTCTTGGGTTCCTCTTCGCCGTCGCGTACCGCACCGATGCTGTAAGGCTGCGGGGATTTCTTCGTCTTGCGGGTGCCCCAGGTACCGGTGTCGTACCTGGGTTCTTGGGGTTGTCTGTTTCTCAAACTTTCAACTTTCAACCTTCAACTTTCCTTTTCTCTTCTCTTTCTCTGTGTCCTCTGTGGTGAACTCTTTCTTTCAACTTTCAACTTTTAACTTTTAACTGCCCTTCCAACTCCTCCAACCGCTGCACTCCCGACCTCCTCAACGCATACGCCACCGCCCACCCAATCGCTCCCACCACTCCTCCCAGCACCAACCACAACCCGAACGTCGGCACCACCGTAAAACTTGCCGACTGGATCGGCCCAACATCCTGGTGCGACGGAGGCACCGACAACTGGATCGCTCTCGCCTTCTCAATCGCCATCAACACCGCGATCAGAATCAACGTCATCAACACCGGCGTGGCCTTCGGAAACCGGAACTCTTTTCGCATGCGCATCCTCCTTATCGGTAACTCTTCCCAGGAATACAAACCTGTCGCGCCCCGAGCGTGCTCTCGTGCCGCTCCGCGCAGCAACCCTCCAATTTCCCGCCCATTTTGCATCCACCGCGCCATCGCTCCACGCTTCGCAATCTCGTTCTGTCTTTCACGCAGCACTTCGCGCATCTCTTCGCCGAATTCCCTCCGGTGCGCGACGGGATACAGGTACAACAAGTAGCGGCTCAACGTCGCCATTCCTCACATCTCCTTCGGCGCCATGCGCAAGCTCGCCACTTTCGTCAGATGTTTCATCCGCCCCACTTCCGCCCGCAAAATCTGCCGCCCGCGCGCCGTGAGCCGGTACGCCTGCCTTCCCCGCGAGCTTTCTTCTTCCTTGAACCGCTCGATCCAGCGATCCTCCAGCAGCCTCCGCAGCGCCCCGTACAGCGTGCCGGTGCTCAGCGTTACTCGCCCGTCGCTCATCTCTTCCACACTCTTCAAAATCGAATATCCATGCCGCGGCTGTTCCGCCAGACTCACCAGAATCAGCAAAACCTGTTCACTCAATGGCACCACTTCCACACTCCTCAACACGACATGTCGTCCCACGTCATATTGCTTCCAACTCATTCCCGTGTCAACACGTTTTTGTAGTGGCCGGTCTTTAGACCGCTTCCTTTTGGAGTGCGGCGGCTCGCCGCCGCTTTTCATCGAGTGCCGCACCCTTGACCCATACATCGGCTGTTTCCACTATTGAGTTGCCCTTGTAACGGTCGCGGGTGCCGCAGGTACCGGTTCTGTACCTGGGTTCTTGGGTCCCTCTTCGCCGGTCGAATGCCGCAACATTGTCGGGGCGCGCCCCGCCACCTCAGATTCTTGCCGCGATGTCTCTAGACTTTCAACTTTCAACTTTCAACTCCTAACTTCCCCCCGTCTAACCTCCCCTCCCCCCTCGCGTCTATACCTAGCGAGGGAACATCCGCCCCCAATCTCTCGTATGGTCTAAGAGCCCTCTAAAATTGGAGACCCTATGGGGAACCTGCTTCAAGACATTCGCTTTGCCTTCCGCCAGTTCCGCCAATCTCCCGGATTCGTCCTGGCCGCCATCCTCTCCCTCACCCTCGGCATTGGCGCCACCACCGCGATCTTCAGCGTCGTCTACGCCATCCTTCTGAATCCCTACCCCTACCGCAACAACGACCGCATGATCCACGTCGAGCTCAAGGACAAAAACGGCCGCGGCCCCCTCCTCATCGTCAACCGCGACGAAGCCAAGCAACTTCGCACCGCTTCCTCCATCGAAGATTTCTTCCTACAGAATGGCAATACCCGCAATCTCACCGGCGCCGACTTTCCCGTCTCCGTCAACGTTGGCACCTACTCCTCCAATCTCTTTGAATTCATGGGCGTTCCTCTGTTCCTCGGCCGCGGTTTTTCCGAGGCCGACGTCCCCAACGGCGCGCCCGCTCCCGTCGCCGTCCTCAGTTATCTCTTCTGGCAAAAGCAGTTTGGCGGGAACCGTGAAATCCTGGGCAAGTCCATCGAACTCGATCACAAGCTCTACACCGTCATCGGCGTGGCCGCCCCTCGCTTCACTTGGGGTGACTCCGACGTCTATCTCCCCGATGTTCCTACTGCTGATCCCCACGATCTTTGGAACGCCTTCATTCGCCTCAAGCCCGGCGTAAAACACGAAACCGCCGCCGCCGAAATTCAGGTCTTGCTCGACCGCTTTACCCAGGCCGATCCCAAAGACTTCCGCAAAGACATGCGTGTCTCTATCGTCACCCTCAATCAGGAAGTCCTCGGCCGCTTTTCTGGCACACTCGTGTTGTTATTCGGCGCGGTTATGGCCTTGCTCCTCATCGGTTGCGCCAATGTTTCCATTCTTCTCCTCGCTCGCGGCACTGCGCGCCAGCACGAACTCGCCGTGCGTGTCTCGGTTGGCGCGGAGCGCTCCCGCCTCATTCAACAACTCCTCACCGAAGCAGTTCTCGTCTCCTCCATCGGCGCCCTCCTCGGTGTTGTCGCTGCCTATCTCGGTGTCGGCACTCTTTCTGCCATGGTTCCCTACTATTCCTTCCCGCATGAAGCCGCCATCCAGGTCAACGCCATGGTCCTGATCTTCTGCGCCTTACTGGCTTTGATTACCGGCGCGCTCGCCGGCATTTCTCCCGCCTGGCAACTTTCTCGCCCCGCGCTTAGCCAATTGATTCAGGCCAGCACCGGCCGTCATTCTGGTAGCGCTCGCGGACGCCTCATGCACCGCCTGCTCATCGCTGGCCAACTCGCGCTCACTCTTTTGCTGATGACCGGCGCCGGCGCCGCCATCAAAGCCTTCAAGGCCCTCACTCACACGCCCCTCGGCTTCGATCCCAGCAACGTCTTTGCCCTCGACGTTAATTTCCCGCGCGGCTCCAATCCCACCTGGCAAGAACGCATGCAGGCCCAGGAAACCATTCGCAAAGCCATCGAACAAACTCCCGGCGTTTCTTCCGCCAGCGTTTCCACCACCTGGTTCCCCGGTTTCGGCGGCTTCTACGCCAAGATCGAGATTCAGAGCAAGCCCACGCTTTCCGATCCGCAAGCCGTCCTCACGCTTGTCAGCCCGGATATCCTTTCCACTCTGCATATCCCGCTCGTCAGCGGGCGCATGTTCGACGAAGCGGAAAACATGCGCGCCGCTCATCTCGCTCTCGTCAATCAGGCTTTCGTCAAACAATATCTTGGTGACGCCGATCCCATCGGCCAGCACGTTCGCAGCCCGATGCTCAAGGTCGAGCAGCCAAACCTTATTTCCACGCAGTCGCCCGACGATTGGCTCGAAGTCATCGGCGTAGTCGGCGACGCGCGCAACGACAGCCTCACCCATCCCATCCGACCCGCCATCTTTCTGCCCTACAGTTTTGTTCTGCCCACCGACATGCAGATCCTCGCGCGCTCCGCCGGCGACCCCACCGCCGCCATCCGTTCCGTCAAACAGCACATTCGTGACATGAATCCGGAACTTGTCGCGGGACAGGATCGCACTCTCAACTGGTGGCTCGACACGCAAGGCTGGGGACGCGAGCGTTTCATCGCCACCCTCTTCTCTCTGTTCGCCGCTCTTGCTCTGATTCTCGCCGCCACCGGCCTCTATAGCGTCGTCTCTTACGCCGTCACGCAACGCACGCAGGAAATGGGCATCCGCATGAGTCTCGGCGCGCAGCCGTCCAGCATCATTCGCCTGGTCCTCGCTTCCACCGCCACCACGCTAGCCGCAGGCCTCGTCGTAGGTTTCGCGCTCAGCCTGGCCCTCAGTCGCGTCATGGCCTCCTGGGCCGGTGGCAGTTCCCGCGATCCCGTAACGCTGGCGGTCTCCGCGTTTCTTCTGGTTGTCGTAGCCACCATCGCGTGCCTGGTCCCAGCCTACCGCGCCGCCTCAATCGACCCCATGCGCGCCCTCCGCCTCGACTAGCCACTGCAATCGTAGGGGCACAATACATTGTGGTGAATATCTCTACGCGCGGCCATCCCCCATTTTCCATCTTCTATTTTCCATTTTCTTTTTCTGTCACAATCCTTCCATGCCAAACCCCCAATGGCTCGACTGGGCCCGTCGCTTTCAGGCCATCGCGCAAACCGGTCTCGCCTACTGCAAAGATCCCTACGATCGTCAACGCTACGAAGAAATCCAACGCCTCGCTGCCGACATCATGGCCAACGGCGCCGCCCTCCCCGACTCCGCCCCGCTCCTCGACATCTTCAAAAACGATCTCGGTTACGCCACTCCCAAAATCGATATCCGCGCCGCCGTCTTCGATCGCGATCGCATCCTTCTCGTTCAGGAACGCGAAGACCGCCTCTGGACTCTTCCCGGCGGCTGGGCCGATGTCGGCGAATCCGCCAGCTCCGTCGCCATCCGCGAAGTGAAAGAAGAATCCGGCTACGACATCACCATCACCAAACTAGCCGCAGTCTACGACCGCGACAAACACGGCCACCCGCCTATGCCTTTCCACGTCTACAAATTCTTTTTTCTGGGCACTCTTCTCGGTGGCGCCCCCACCACCAGCGTCGAAACCACCGCCTCGGATTTTTTCCCCGAAGACCAATTTCCCCCACTCTCTATCTCCCGCGTAACCGCCCCGCAGCTAAAACAAATGTTCGCCCACCACTGCAACCCCACCCTACCCACTTCCTTCGACTAGCCCGTACAAATCTTCTCCGACGAACCCATCACCATCCCTGCGAATAATCAATAACCCACGTGGTGCGATTAATCCCCCAAAATAAAATCTGTCATCCCGAGCGCAGCGAGGGATCTCTCTTGGGTTTCCTTTGGAGTGCGGCGCCTAGCCGCCGCTTTTCGCCCGCACACGCCATACGCACCCGGGTGTCCCGGGTACCGATTCTTGTATCTGGCCTCGGGGACCCCTCTTCGCAACCGTTTTTTGTGTAGCGGCCGCCTTCTGAAGCGGGCGTTTTTTCTTATTTGTGTAGGGTGCCGGGTGCCCCAGGGTATCGGTTCTATACCTGGGGTCCATGGGTTCCTCTTCGCTCTTCGCTGTTGTCGTTGTTCCTGCCGTTGTAGGGACGACCTTCCGAGGCCGTCCGCCATTCAAATCCCTGCCTAGATGTCCCCAGACTTTCAACTTTCAACTTTCAACTTTCAACTTCCTCCGTTTCCTCTGTGGTGAATCTTCACGATTTTCAACCTTCAACCTCGCGACCACGCAACAGGAGTACACTGATTCTGCGCTCACGCTCTTCACCCATGCCGAAGCGAATCCTTCACCGACTCTTCTTCACACTCCTCTTGGCCGGCTCTTCCTTTTTCGTCGTCACAATGCAATCCCGCCTGATGCAGCCCGCCTCGATGGCCGATATTCGCTACTGGGCCGAAAAGGCCCCTCTCGTTTTCCGTGCCCGCGTTCTCACCGTCACTCCCACCTCGACAAACGCCGCCCCCGCCGCCCGCGTCCCATTCACTGCGCAAATTCAAATCGACCGTTGGTATCGCGGAACCGGACCGGCGCAAGCTTCGCTGCGTTTCACCTACTCTCCTGGAAACGTCGGAATCATGGGCCACGATTGCATTGATTTTCAACCGGAAACCTATTGGCTCGTCTTTGCTACCGGAACAAATAATGAACTGGAAATGATCGACGATTGCGAAGGCGCTCTTACGATTTCCTCGCGTCTCGGTCCCACTCTACCCGCGACGGATTGGCCCGCTCAAATGGAAGCGGATTTCCTCGCAGGACTCAACGATCCGGACTCGGAAGCGCGTCTCGCCAGCATCCAGCGGCTCGGTGGATTAAAATTACCTTCGTCGCGCGAAGCCCTTCATCGCGTCATCGAGCAAGGTACTCAGGCGGAGTCTGACTGGGCAGTTTACGCCGCCCTTCGCACTGGCGACGTTTCCGTCTTACCTCTAGTCAAACAACTACTCGCCAATGGCGACGGCGAGCTACCGCAGAGCGCGATCGCCCTGGAATTGCAGCATGTCACGGACCCCGCCGCTGTTCCCGATCTCATCGCCATCGTCAACAGCGCCCCTGGCGAGCTGACCCGTGACTGCGTGTTGACCGCACTGAGCGAAAATATTAACGATCCGCGCGCGGTGCCGACCCTTGCCGATCACCTCTCCGATTCTGATTATCGTGCCCGCTACAACGCTTTGAATGGTCTCAAGAACATCACTCACCAGGAAGCCTGCACCCTTCCTCGCGATTGGACGGAGCAAGACATCCAACCGCAAATCTCCCGCTGCAAACTTTGGTGGGACCAAACAGGCAAGCTTCAGCACTGGCCCCAAAATTAAACCGGGTGCCGGGTGCCCCAGGTACCGCCTTTGTACCTGGGGCTCTCAAGTTCCTCGTTGCTGTTGTCGCTGTTCCTGCCGTTGTAGGGACGGCCTTCCGAGGCCGTCCGCCATTCAAACGCTTGCCGCGATGTCTCCAGACTTTCAACCTTCAGCTCTTCCTCTGTGCCCTCTGTGTCCTCTGTGGTGAATCTCTTCCTGACTTTCAACTTTTAACTCTCCCCCTCTTTCCCCCTGAAACGATGTTATCCTTCCACGCACTACTTTCTATGCGTCCCTCTAGGCACCGCCCCGCCCTCGACGCGCTTTTCGTGGGAGGAACCCTTCAATGGCTGCAAACTCCGGCAAAAATAAGTCCCTCAAGGACTACCAAAAACTAAACGGCAGCGAACGCCCGCGTTCCTCCGCCGCAAAATCCAAGGGGCCCGTCGATCCCGAAACTCCCATCTCCGTCACTCTGGTTCTTCGCCACAAACCCGACAGCCCTGCTCTCCCCGACGCGCAGCATTGGCAGAACACTCCCATCGGCCGCCGTCAATTCCTTACTCCGCAGCAATTCGCCGACACTTACGGCGCCTCGCAAGATGATCTCTCCGCCGTCACCTCCTTCGTCGCTTCTCACGGCATGACCGTCCTCAGTTCGCACCCGGGCCGCCGCACCGTCAGCATTTCCGGCACCGCCGCGCAAATGAACGCCGCCTTCGGCATTCAACTCAATCTCTACGAATCCCCGCTCCCGAAGCATCGTTCCCGCACCGGCATCAACCCTACGGAAAAATCTCCTCGCACCACGCACACTCATCATGGCTACGACGGCCCCATCAGCATTCCCACCGCGCTTGCCGGAATCGTCACCGCCGTCATTGGTCTCGACAACCGCGCTCTCGGCCACCCCGGCGGCAGCTCTGGCGATCCTTCCCCCGCCAATCCTCTCGCCGTTCCCAAAGTCGCCAACCTTTACAATTTCCCGAATCCCGGCGCTTCCGATCAGGTGATCGGCGTCATCGCTCCTTCCGATCCTGTTGGCACCACCAACCAACGTGTCTGCGGCTATCTTGCCAACGACATCAACAATAATTACTTCCCCAATCTTTCTGACTCCACCTATCGCACCAAGCCCGCCTCTCTAAACGACATCAGCCTCACCGTTGGCACCAATACGTACTCCAATAGCACCGCCACCGTTCAGGCCATCACTTCTGCCACCCTTGGTTCCACCGCCGCCAGCTTTTCTCTGGAAATCACGCAAGACATTTCCACCGCCGCCACTATCGCGCAGGGCGCCGCCGTCAACGTCTACTTCACCGAAATTACCGAGCAGGGGCTTCTCGTCTGCCTCAATCGTATTCTCTTGCCCGAAGGCGAAGCTCAACCCACTGTCGTCACCTGCAGCTTTAATTTTTGGGCCAGCGACGATACCGGTTCCATCGGCGACGTCAGCGATTCCGGCTCCGCCGCTCACCAGATGTCGGCTCTGTTCCAGTCACTCGCGCTCGTCGGCGTCGGCGTGTTCATCATCGCTCAAGATATCGGCAGCAATGATGGCGACACCGACGGTGGCACGCACGTCAACTATCCGGGCAGCGATCCCTGGGTCACTTGCGTCGGCGGCACGGTCATCGGAGGCACCATCTCCACCGGCCCTCCTCCCTCTTTCACCGAAGTTGTTTGGAGCAACGTCAGTTCCGCCACTCATGTCGGCGGTTTTGCCGGCGCAACCGGCGGCGGCGCCAGCCAGAATTTTCCGATTCCCTCTTACCAAACCAGCGCCGGCATCACCAGCATTACCGACAGCAAGGGCAACAAATCCACCAAACGTTTCATCCCCGATGTTGCTGGCATGGTTTCCTACGGCGGCTCCGGCACCAACGATAGGTTCTTCGTCAACGGCATCTCCTACAACTTCACCGGCACCAGTTGCGCTTGCCCGCTCTTCGCCGGACTTTACGCCGTTCTCCGCAGCGCTTTCGGCGTGCCCCTCGGCTTCTTCAATCCCACCATCTATCAGATCGGCAGCACTGTCTGTAACGACATCACCAGCGGCAATAACGATTCCGCCGATAGCTCCAATGCTCCGTTCTACACCGCCGCTGCCGGTTGGGATCCTTGCACCGGTTGGGGCAGCATCGATGGCACCAAGCTCCTCAATGGCATCGCTGGCCTGATGTATAACCAGACTTTCTATTTCCAGAACGAAAAGAGCACATACGGCTTCGATGAAGTTAGCGTCAATCCCAACTATTCCCCGGCGTTCTGGCTGGTTCTGGAAGGGTTTTCCTTTACCGCCGCTAAATCCATCACTCCTAAAGTTACCGGTGCGTTCTCTGCGCTTACGGGTGTTCACGTAACCGTTGGCGCTGCCACCGCTGAAATCAATGCTCTTCCCGACACGCCGCAGCGCGTTCTCTATCCCTGCACCATCAAATTCGACGCTTCGGCCATCAAGACCGTCGCCAACGGTGGAATCTTCCCCTCACCCGGAGGCTCAGCCTTCTCGCTTCCTCTCACCGCCCTCATCACCATCGGCGGCCAGATCTTCGGCGCTGCTTCGGTCTTCGAACTCGTCTCCGGCGCGGATCCTTGCTTCTCCAATTTCGTCGCCACTTCCACCGGTACCAATGCTTTCTACCTCAGCCAGGATCTTCGCGTCTTCACCGTCTGCCCCGGCATCAACAATGCCCCCATCTCCGGCATTCCGCTTTTGCCCGCGGATAACACCAAGTACGATTCCGGCGCCGCTTACAATTACATTCAGGCGCTCCTCGCGGTTCTTAATGCCAGCAGTTCCGACGCCACCGGTGCCGACGTCTTCTCATCCTTCCCCGACCAATCTAGCGCTCTCAACGGCGATTCCTCCGTCACTCCTGTTTCTGTCGACCCCGCTCACCCCACCGGCACTCGCTTTTCCAATTACAATTTCGCCGTCGCTCGCGTCCGCCTCAACGGCACTCCCAGCACCGCTACCACCAAAAACGTTCGCGTCTTCTTCCGCATGTTTGCCACGCAAACCGGCGACACCGATTACCTCACTGACTGGACGTATCCTTCCAACTTCGTCGGCGGCTTTCCCAATTCCCCTCTTCTCGGTACCGGCAATCCTCCTGTCACCATTCCCTTCTTCGCTACCGGCAACTACGAGGGCAACAGCGACCATCCCATTAACATCGATTACTCCGGCAACAGCGCCAACAATCAGCCCATCAATATCGGCGCCAGCGGCAAGGCTTGGGCCTACTACGGCTGCTATCTCAACGTCTATCCCACCGACAACACCATCAACGGCCAGTCCGTTCAATCCATGCTTCCCGGTTCGCATCACTGCATCGTTGCGCAGATCGCTTTCGACGATGCCCCTATCGTCAATTCCAACGGCACCACCGAAAATCCCGAGAACTCCGACAAACTCGCCCAGCGCAATCTCGAAATCACTCTTTCCGACAATCCCGGCCCCGCTTCCACTCATCGCATCCCTCAAACGTTCGACGTCCGTCGCAGCGTCGCTCTCAGTTCCACTTCCGGCGATCTCACCGATTATCCCGACGAACTCATGATCGATTGGGGCAACACTCCCGTCGGCGCTGTCGCGCACATCTACTGGCCTCAGGTTGCCGCTTCTGATGTTCTTACTCTGGCCAAAAAGCTTTACTCCACTCATCAGCTTTCTGCCGCTGATCCCAACACCATCCATTGCAAGGTTCCCCACGGCTTCACCTACGTGCCTGTTCCGCCAGGCGTTGGCGACAATTATGCCGGCCTCTTCACCGTCGATCTTCCTTCCGGCATTGTCTCCGGCCAGGTTTTCACTATCGTCGTTCGTCGCATCTCCACGCGTCGCGCCGCCATCACTCCTCCTCCGCCTCCTCCCAAAATTGCCGGAGGCATTGGCGGCGGTCCCAGCGTAACTGCCATCGCACGCGCACTAACAAATCCTTCTATCGACGCCGCAGTCATCGTCGGCAAAAAAATGGTCAATTGGCGCTACGTTGTCGGCAGTTTCGCCGTGCGTATCCCAGTCACCACCTCAAAATTCATGCTGCCTCTTGAGGAAGACACTCTCGCCATCATGAAGTGGCGCCTCACGCAGATGCTTCCCACCAATCGCTGGTATCCCGTCCTGGTTCGCTACATCTCGTATCTCAGCGGACGCGTCGACGGACTCGGCGGCAACTCCACCACCATTCTTCCCAATCCCTACGGCGTTCCTCCTAAGCAAATCGTTCATCCGCACGAACACCGTTGCGAATACACCGGAAAAGTCATGTCCGTTGTCTACGACCGCTTCGGCGATTTCGAAGGCTTTGTCCTTCTCACCGAGGAAGGCCACGAACAGTGCTTCCACTCCCGCGAGCGCGAAATTGAAGCCCTCGTTCGTACCGCCTGGCTCCAGCGCATGGTGATCACCGTCTTCGTCCATCACCATAATCGCCATTACCCTGTCTCCATCGCCCTGCGCCGCGCCCCCAGGCCCCTCGAGTAGCACAGGCTTCAGCCTGTACCCCTGAGCAGCGCCGCGCCCCTTCAGGGGTGAGCCTGCCTCTTGGGTTTCTCAGACCGGGTGCCCCAGGTACCGCTTTTGTACCTGGGGTTCTTGGGTTCCTCGTCGCTCTTGTCGTTGTTCCGGCCGTTGTAGGGACTGCCTTCCGAGGCCGTCCGCCACCAAATGTTGTACCTGGGGTTCCTGTACCGCGGGCGCGCTGGCTTTTATGCCAGCCCGCGCGCCGCGTTCCTCTTTGCGATCCACAAATCCCTGCGGCGATGTCTCCAGACTTTCGACTTTCGACTTTCAACTTTCAACTATTAACTCTTAACGCTTTTCTCTGTGCCCTCTGTGGTGAACTTTTCTTTCAACTCCCATCTCTTTCCTGATACCCTCTCCCGCATGCGAATCCGCCTAAAATTCTTTTGCTTTCTTCTCTTTGCCGTCTCCGTCTTTCCTCAAGACTCCAAGCCCGTCGCCGACCGTCTCGCCGCACAAAACGCTCTCTTCGACGAACAATACGAATCCGACCTCCGCAACTTCCCGCAACGCGCCACCTCTTTCGGCGACTATCGCTACAACGACAAACTCGCCGAATACTCACTCGCCGCCATTGCCCAACGCAATCAAACCGACCGCAATTTCCTCTCTCGCCTCCAGGCCATTCCCACCACCGGTTTCTCCGATCAGGATCAACTCTCCCACGACCTGCTCATTCGCGTTCTCCAGCAACGCATCGCCGACTTCGACCTCAAAGAATACGAAATGCCCATTAATCAGCAGAACGGCATCCACACCGCTCTCGCCGACCTGCCCCAATCCGTCCCCCTCGATTCCGTGAAGCATTACGAAGACTACATCGCTCGCCTTCACCAGATTCCCCGTGCCCTTACGCAAACCACCGAAGTCCTTCGCGCTGGCATGAAAGACAACCTTATGCCCGTGCGCTTCCTCCTCGAGAAAATTCCCGTGCAGTGCCAGGGCATCATCGACGCCGATCCTTTCCTGCAGCCCGCCAAGAAGTTCCCCGTCAGCATTTCCCCTGATGAGCAGAAGCGCCTCACCGATCAAATCACCGCTGCCATCAACACCGACGTTCTTCCCGCCTACAAAACTTTTGCCACTTTCGTGCGCACCGACTACGCCCCGCACGGCCGCACCACTCTTGCCATCACATCGTTATCGGATGGCGAGAAGCGCTATCAGAACGACATCTACGGCCGCACCACCACGCATATGACCGCCGACGAAATCCATCAGCTCGGTCTTCGCGAAATCGAGCGCATTCAAGCCGAAATGACGGTCATCGCCAAAAAAGAGGGTTTCTCCGACCTCGCCGCTTTCCGCGCCGCCCTCAAAACCAATCCCAAATACATTCCCACTTCCGCCGATCAAATCCTCGACGACTTCCGCCACTACATCGCGCAGATGGAGCCCAAGCTCCCCGAACTTTTCACTCTTCTTCCCAAATCGCCCGTAACCGTCGAAGCGATTCCTGCCTTCGACGCCGGCGCCGCCACGCACTACGTTACCGGCACTCCCGACGGCAAGCGTCCCGGCCGCGTCGTTGTTGCTACTTCCAATTTCAAGGATCGTTCGCTCGTCGACGATGAAGCCATCGCTTATCACGAAGGCGTTCCCGGCCATCACATGCAACTCTCCGTTCAGCAGCAGCTCACCGGCCTGCCCAAATTCCGCCTCCACGGCCTTGGCTTCAACGCCTACACCGAAGGCTGGGCACTCTACTCCGAAGAGCTCGGCAAAGAAGTTGGCTTCTATCAGGATCCCGTTTCCGACTACGGCCGCCTCTCCTCTGAACTTTTCCGCGCCGTCCGCCTCGTTGTCGACACCGGCATCCATTCCAAAGGTTGGTCGCGCGATCAAGTCGTCGAATTTTTCCGCAAGTCCGGCGCCGTCGACGAGCCCACCATTCAATCCGAAACCGATCGCTACATTTCCTGGCCCGCGCAAGCGCTCAGCTACAAACTTGGTCAACTCAAAATTCGCGAACTCCGCACGCGTGCCCAAACCGAGCTAGGCTCCAAGTTCGATATCCGCACCTTCCACGACGAAATCCTGAATGGTGGCACCCTCCCGCTAGACATGCTGGAAGCCCGCACCAACGCCTGGATCGCCCAACAAAAACAAAAATAATTTGTCGCACTCGCACGCCTTTGTCTTAAATTTAGCGCTGGCTTTTATGCCAGCCCCAATTGCGCCCTGTAGCTCATCCCTTCAGGGATGAGGCGCTAGCTTTGCCTTTGTAGTGGCCGACCTTCAGGTCGGTTCTTTCAGCGCGTTGGCGTCTGTCATCCTGAGCGAAGCGAAGGACCTCAACCAAAACCTCACGCCTCTCGGTCCGTGGCAGCCAGCCCTTTTGGAGTGCGGCGACTCGCCGCCGCTTTTTGCAGCAACTCAACCTCCACCCAATCTCTGCGGCGAAGTCTCTAGACTTTCAACTTTCAACTTTCAACTTTCAACTTGTTCGACTTTCAACTTCCTCTGTGCTCTCCGTGTCCTCTGTGGTGGATCTCTTTCCCGGCGCAATGCCCTCCTATTTTCTATTTTCTATTTTCCATTCCCCTCACTCCCCCTATACTGTTGCAATGCCGACCCGCAAACTCACATTCCTGCCGCTCGCTCTCTTCTTCCTCACCTCCTCCGCTGTCCCGCAAACCCCCAAGCCCGACGATTTCGACGTCAAAGAGCATTACACCAAATACGAATACCGCATCCCCATGCGCGACGGCGCCCGCCTCTTCACCGCCGTCTATGTCCCCAAAGATTTTTCCCGTACTTATCCTTTCCTCATCAATCGCACTCCCTACAGCGTCTCTCCCTATGGCGTCGATCAATATCGTACTCAGCTCGGTCCCTCTCCCGACTTCGACAAGGCCGGCTACATTTTCGTCATGCAAGACGTCCGCGGCCGCTTCATGTCCGAAGGCAAATTCATCGAAATGCGGCCGCACATCGACGTCAAGAAATCTCCCACCGACGTCGACGACAGCAGCGACCTCTACGACACCATCGACTGGCTGCTCAAAAATGTTCCCAACAACAATGGCAAAGCCGGCATCTGGGGCATCTCCTATCCCGGATTTTTCACTTCCGCCAGCATGATCGACACCCATCCCGCCCTCAAAGCCGCCTCTCCGCAAGCTCCCATGACCGATCTCTTCAAGGGTGATGACGCCTACCACGGCGGCGCCTTCATGCTGGCCGCCAATTTTGGCTTCTACGCCTTCTTCCGCCCGCAAGCCAATCCTGAACTCCCGCCCAAGGGCCGCCCGCCCTTCGATTTCGGTACTCCCGATGGCTACGAGTTTTTCCTGAAAGCCGGCACGCTGCAGAATCTCGGCAAACTCCTGGGCGGACAGGAAGAACTCTGGCTCGATCAGGTTCATCACGACACTTACGACGATTACTGGAAAGCTCGCAACCTGGCCAACCACGTCAAAAATGTTCATTGCGCCGTGCTCACCGTCGGCGGCTGGTTCGATGCCGAAGATCTGCAGGGCCCCTTCACTCTTTTCCACGCCATCGATCGCGACGACCCTGAAATTTTCAATGCCCTTGTCGTCGGTCCATGGGTTCATGGCGGCTGGTTCCGCTACGAAGGCAATCATCTCGGCCGCGTCACGTTTGCCGCCAACACCGGCGATTACTATCGCAAAAACATCATCTTTCCGTTTTTTGAGCAGTACTTGAAAGGCAGTGGCGACGCCAAATTGCCCAAGGCCTACGTCTTCGAGACTGGCACAAATGTCTGGCGCCAATATGATTCCTGGCCGCCAAAATCCGCCGAAAAGAAAACTCTGTATCTCCACAGCAACGGCGCGCTCTCTTTCGATCCTCCGAAAGACGAACCCGCCTCTTACGACGAATATGTCAGCGATCCCAGCAAGCCCGTGCCGTTCGTCAACTACGTCACGCAAACCGTTCCGCAGGAATACATGGTCTCTGACCAGCGTTTCGCCGCGTCACGCAACGATGTCCTTACCTATCAGACCGATGTCCTTCAGGAAGATGTCACCATTGTCGGCCCCGTTTCCCCGCGCCTCTTCGTTTCCACTACCGGCACCGATTCCGATTGGGATGTGAAACTGATCGACGTCTACCCGCCCGATTATCCCGAAAGCAAACTCGATGCGCGCCCCGACGATCGCCCCAGGCCCACCGACGTCGCGCCTCCATCTTTCATCATGGGCGGCTACGAGCAACTCGTTCGCGGCGAACCCTTCCGTGGAAAATTCCGCCACAGTTTCGAGAAGCCCGAGCCGTTCACTCCCAACAAAGTGGAAGAAGTCACCTTCGCCATGCAGGACGTGAATCACACCTTCCAGCGCGGCCATCGCATCATGATCCAGATCCAGTCCACTTGGTTCCCGCTAACCGATCGCAATCCTCAGGTCTTTCTCAACATCCCCGACGCCAAACCTTCCGACTTCGTCAAAGCCACCCAGCGCCTCTACCACACCCAATCCCAACCTTCCGCCATAGAAACCCAAGTCCTACCCAAACCCTAATTCCCTCCCGAGAAAACCGGCGCACGTACCTCATCCTGTATCTCACCCCTTCAGGGGTGAGGCTTCTCCGTCCGCGCCCGCCACCTTTTCGAGTGCGGCGATTAGCCGCCGCTTTTCCCACCGAAGCGCCGGGTGGTCTACCCTTGCGCCTTTGTTTCATGCAAGGGTGGGACCTTCTTCCTCAGCAGCCACCGCCTAGATGAATAAGCTGACATAAAAGTCAGCGCTACATAGAAGAACGACCCGCAAATGGTTTCAGTCCTAAATGTAGCGCTGGGTTTTATCCCAGCCCGCCTCACCCGCTCAGCCGCGTAACTCTGCAGCGACGGCCTTCCGAGGTCATCCGCCACCAAAAATTCTTCCCGCGATGTCTCTAGACTTTCGACTTTCGACTTTCGACTTTCTCTGTGTTGAATCTCTCGTGCGCAAAAAAACGAAACGGCTCCGTCCCATCTCAGGTCCAGAGCCGTTCGCTTGCATTGAGGTTTAAATCCCGGCTTTCCCGCCCAGAAAAGCTCCGAGACCAAACCTCACCGCAAATCCAAACTTTCTGGGGAGCCATCACCCAGCTCCACCATCGCCCGCATTCTAGTCATTGCCGCGCGCCAGCACCATACGGGCTTCGTAGTACTTCCCGTGAATTTTTCCCTCTTCCTCTGTGCCTCGTAACCCCCGCCCCAGGTGCCCTGCTCCCCAATTCTGCTCGGGTGGCCTACCCTTGCGCCTTTGCTTCATGCAAGGGTGGGGACCCTCCGTCTCCGCTTCTTTGACTTTCCTTCCCCTGTGCCCTCTGTGGTGAATATCTTTGTCATTGGACTTTCAACTTTCAACTTTTCACTCTCCACCCCCGCGACTTTTCTCCGCGCCCCGGGTTGACCCCCCGCAACCGCGGGGTAAAAGCCTGGGTGTGTCCGTCCAGAAAACCCCCATGGCCAACCCATCGGCGACGCGGCTCCCGCATGGCCGCAACTATCTTTCGGGAGGATCAACATGAATCGACTCTTAGCTACGTTGATGAGCGCTGTAGGGCTACTGCTGTTGGCATCCGCAATCCGTGCCCAGGATTTGCTGGTGCCCGCCGGTTCCCTTCTTCAGTGCACCTTGGACGAACCGAACTTCTCTTCGGCCACAGCCGCAATCGGTGATCCCGTGCTCTGTCAACTCCGAACCATGCAGGAGTTCGGCCGCCCCGTCTTTCCGCGGGGCAGCATGTTGGGCGGACACCTGGAAGCCGACAAGGATCCCGGCCATTTCGTCGGCAAAGGTTACCTGAAGATCACCTTTGACCGCATCATTCTCCCCACCGGCGACTTGCCCGTCCCCGCGAAAGTCATCCTGGCTCGCGGCTACAGGGTCGACAAGCAGGGCGACATCGACATCGTCATCCCGCGCAACATGCAAGCCGCAAATCCCAACCGCCCGCCCTACGCTTCCTCGTTGCATCCCAGCTCGTATCAGGCCGCGCCGCAATCAAGCGGGGGCTCGATGCAGTTGGCGGTAAGCAAAACCGCGCTGCAGCCCGCAGCCACCCAGCTCGCTCCGCCGCTGCCTCCAGACGGGCAGTCCGCCGAGCGCTTCACCGTCCTGGTCCTCAAGTCCAACCAGGTCTATGAAGTCACCAAATATCACCGCGACGGCGACCTGCTGATGTTCCTGGATACTCAGGGCCGCAAGGGTTCCGTCGATGTCAACGATGTCGACTGGCGCCGCACTTCCGAACTGACCGCCGAAGTCCGTTCGGTAGACACGCCCCAAATTGCGCGCCAACTCAACTAAGCGCCACTGCGCCAACTGCAACCGGCGCACGTGCCTAATCCTGTAGCTCACCCCTTCAGGGGTGAGGCCTTTTCTTGCTTTACTCGCGTGCTCGATCACGAGAGCTGAAGTTCTTTCTTGCCTTCCTGCTGCACGCCCGCGCCTTCACCGGCGAGCCTGGTGCTCCGGGAAGCGCGCGCAACAAACCTCGCCCATCCGGTGGCCAAAGCACCGGCAGCTATATGTGTGCAACAACGCCACTCCACACGACGTCAACTCCCCCTTTGCGGCGCTCATGTTTTACCGGTTTTGTCCTAACTGTAGCGCTGGCTTTTATGCCAGCCAAATGTGGGACCTACCCGTAACCATTCATCCGAGCGAGATTCCTTCTCTTGCCTTCCTCTGTGCTCTCTGTGGTGAATTCTGACGGTCTGCTTTATCTGGGGGTTTTCGTAAATTTGCGGGAACTATCTTCCGAACAGCTGCGCTCAACTCAAAAGCCTGCCGCGAGTCTCCTGACTTTCAACTTTCAACTTTCTACTTTCTACACTCCCAACTTCTCCCCATTCCCCACGCCCTGCTCCCCGTCCGCGCTCTCCCGCTCCAACGGCAACGTCGCCGTCACCACGGTCCCATTGCTGCCCGATTGCACTTCCAACTTCCCGCCCAAATAACGGATCCGTTCATACATTCCCCGGAACCCCACGCCCAACGTGCTCGCTTGCAATTTCTCCGTGGGAATGCCTTTCCCGGAATCTTCCGCCATCACCGCAATCTGCTCCGCGTCTCGCCGTATGCGGATCGCCGCCGTCTTGCTGTCCGCGTGCCGGTGAATATTCGTCAAGCACTCCTGCACGATTCGGAAAATCGCAATTTCCTGCTCCGTGGGCAAGCGCCCCAAGTCCGGCGGAATTTCCACTTCCACCGTAATCTTGCTGCGTTCTGAAAATCCTTCCACGTACCACCGCAACGCCGACGCCAGCCCCAATTCATCCAGCAGCGGCGGGTGCAGCAAATGCGAAATGGTGCGGATCTCGCTGCTGATCTGCTCAACCATTTCAATATTTTCCGTCACCGCCCGCGCACCGGCTTCGTCCAGCCTGTGCGCCTGCGCTTTCACTTTCGCGATGTTCATGCTGATGGCCGCCAGCAACTGTCCCGCGCTGTCGTGCAATTCCCGCGCCAGGCGCCGCGCTTCCTGATCCCGCGTTTGCAGCAGTCGCGCCGAAAGCTCGCGTAAACTCTGGTTCGCCGCGTCCAGTTCCGCGGTCCGCTCCTGCACCCGCTTCTCCAACTCCGCTCGTTCGCTGCGCAAGTCTTCTTCCGTACGCTTGCGTCCGCTCAAGTCCTGGCTCACTCCGATAATTCCCGTAATCGCTCCGGATTCGCCGCGCATCGGAGACAGCGTCACCAGCGCCGTCAAAAATCTTCCGTTCTTGCAGCGTACCTCGAACTCCCCAGTCCACCGCTGCCCTACCCTCAACTCCCTCATGTGCTGCTCGGCTTCTTCCTTCGTTCCCTTGGCTACCGTGATCTCCATAACGTTCCGGCCGATCACTTCAGCCGCACGCCACCCGTAAAGTTCCTGTGCGAACGGATTCCAGTACGTCACCACGCCATTGGCGTCCGTGATGATCACGGCAACCTTCATGGCCTCCAAAAACGGCAGTTCCGGCGCTTTCATTTTTCCCCCGAGCCAAAGTGGCCTGCACCCTGCTGCGCTTCCCTGTTTGCAAACAACTGCTTTATCTTCCGGCTGGGGCGGAACGATACTTCTCCGTCTTTTGTGTCCTCCTAGTGTAATCGCCTCGCGCCATAAAATCAGGTCCGAAATGTCATTTCTCATTTACACGCGCACCGCGCACCGATTTGCAGTACTCTCGTATCGGAGTTGTCCCCTGCCTCGCAGTTCTGTCGCTCACCCCTTCGGGATGAGGCTTCACGCTCCCCGGCACTGCATCGCCTCCGCGACCGCTCTGAAGAAGGTTCTATGAAGACGCAACGCGGCTTTTCCCTCATTGAGTTGCTCATCGTCGTCGCCATCATTCTCATCATCGCCGGCATCGCCATTCCCAACTTGCTCAAGGCACGCATCTCCGCCAACGAGTCTTCCGCGGTCGGCTCCGTGCGTGCCCTTACCACCGCCAATATTCAGTATTTTGTGCAATGTCCCGCGAAAGGTTTCGCCGCGTCTCTCTCAAACCTCGGACCCGGCGACGGCAGCTGCGCCGCCATCACCGCCATCGATGAAATCCTCGCGTCCGGCACTAAGAGCGGCTATTTCATCACCTACACCCCCGGCGCACCCAACGCCGCCGGCCTCATCTCCACCTACACCATTCTCGCCACTCCCATTACCGTCAGCGTCACCGGCCAGCGCGCCTTCTGCTCCAGCCAGGACGGCGTCATCCACTACAACCAAACCGGCACCACCTGCGACGCCACTCCCGCCGGCGACCCTTCCCTGCAATAACCCTTCTGTCCCAACAATTCGTCGATTTTAGTCCTAATGTGCTTCTGGGCTTTATCCCAGCCGGGTTTATCTTTCAACTTTCGACTTTCGACTCTCACTTCCACTTGCTTCACTTAAAACTTAAAACTTAAAACTGACAACTGACAACTTTCATCCCCCGTTTCCCCATTCCCCACTTCTGCGTTACTCTGCTTCTGTACCACTTTACTCATTCAAAACGACAAGGCCCTCTCCGCCCCAGCAACCACGATGAAACATCCCCGTCACATGAAACGCTCGGAGACCAGAGTCCTCCGTGCCATCGCCTTGTTCAAGTTCTGCAAAGCCGCGATCGCCATCGTTGTCGGCTTGGGCGCTCTTCGTCTGATTCACGCGGACCTCGCCACCGTCCTCGCTCATTGGGTCAGGCGATTCGGCATGGACCCCGGCGGCCGCTACGTCGACCAACTCCTTCAGAAGGCCACCACTCTCACTCCCAACACCATTCGCGGCATCGGCGTTGGCAGCTTTATCTATGCCAGCCTTTTTCTCACCGAAGGCATCGGCCTGTGGCTACTCAAACGCTGGGGCGAGTGGTTCACGATCATCATGACCAGCTCCCTTCTTCCCATCGAACTCTACGAAATCCACCGCCATCCGACCGAATGGAAGGTCCTGCTCCTGGTCTTTAACGTAGCGGTCGTAGCCTTCCTCTTCTACCAACTCCGCCACGAACCCAACTTGTAGCTGCAACCCATCCTGTAGCTCATCCCTTTAGGGATGAGGCTCTTCCGCCCGCGACCGACCGCGCCGGGTGCCCCAGGCCGGGTGCCCCAGGTACCGGTGTTGCACCTGGGTTCTTGGGTTCCTCTTCGCCGTTGTCATTGCTCCTGAAGTTGTAGGGACGGCCTTCCGAGGCCGTCCGCCACCACAACTTCCACCCGCGATGTCTCTAGACTTTCAACTTTCAACTTTCAACTCTCACCTCGTCCGCCCCAAAACCTCATGTATCGCCTCAGCAATCTCCTCCACATGCGTCTCCAACGCAAAATGCCCGGTGTCCAACAACTTCACGGTGGCGTTGGGATTGTCTTTGCGGAACGCCTCCGCTCCTGCCGGTATGAAAAACACATCATTCTTTCCCCAAATCGCCAGCAACGGCGGCTTGAACTCGCGAAAATACGCCTGAAATTTCGGATACAGTTTCACGTTCGACTGGTAATCCAGATACAAATCCAATTGGATATCCTTATTCCCCGGTCGCTCCAGCAACGCCTGGTCCAGCGTGTACGACTCCGGCGCCACCGTCTCCGGATTCGCTACTCCATGCGTGTATTGCCAACGCGTTCCCTCTAGCGTCAACACTTCGCGCCGCAACGCTTCGCGATTCCCCGCCGATGGTGTGGCCCAATATCGACGAATCGGGTCCCACGCATCGCCCAGCCCTTCTTCATACGCGTTGCCGTTCTGCGACACGATCGCCGTCACTCGTTCCGGATGTGCCAGCGCCAACCGCAATCCCACCGGCGCTCCGTAATCGGAAATGTACAGCGCGTATTTTTTCAATCCCAGCGCGTCCACAAATGCTTCCATCGTGTGCGCCAGCGCGTCAAACGAATATTTGTAGTCCCGCTCAGCGGGCACCGTTGTGAATCCAAATCCCGGCAAGTCCGGAGCGATCACGCGATAATTCGTCGCCATCCGCGGAATCAATTCGCGATACATGTGCGACGACGCCGGATATCCATGCAACAGCAGCAGCACCGGCGCATCCGCCGGCCCCGCCTCACGATAAAACACGCGCACGCCATCCGCCTCAATCGTATGAAACGAAGCACGAGCAATCGACTTCCCGCGCGCGGCACCGAAAGTAGCTTCAGCCATATCCCCTCCTAAAACGAAGTCTCTACGCCACGTTGGATGCCACCCCTCGTCTCCGGATACAGCCATTCCGACTCCGTGCCGACTCGCTCTCCTCTCCGTATCTCAGATCCGTAACAAAAATCCTGTAGCTCATTCCTTTAGGGATGATGCTTTCCCATCGCGCCTCCAACCACGCAGCGCTCTTCGCTTCCTGTAGATTCTCACTTGAAATTCAAGTGGTATGTTGGGCTAGGGGTGTTGGCAGGGAAGAAGGCAATTGGTAGACGCGGGCGCCGTCGTAGGGCTTACCGGAGCGGAACATGCCATAGAGGCGTGCAACAGTTTACGAGCCACGGCCATCAGCGCCAGGCGTTTGGTTTTGCCTTTGGCGAGCAAGTGTTCATAGAACCCATGCAGATGGGGTTCGCGCCGGCTGGCCACCAGCGCGGGCATGAACAGCACGTGTCGCAGGTGACGGTTGCCCATTTTGCTGATGCGCGGGCGTTTGTGCACGGAGGTTCCGGAGCTATGTTCTCGCGGATCCAATCCCGCAAAGGCCACCCACTGCCGCACGTCGCGATCTGCCGGCAACATGGCCAGTTCTCCGAGCATTTGAATGGCGCTGTTTTCCGCGAAACCCGTGGCGCTGCACAGCAGTTGATACTTTCGCTGCAACTGGTCATCGGCAGCGATATATCGCTGCGCTTCTGCTCGCAGTTGTTGGCTTTCGCGCTGGAAAGATCGCAGCATTCGCTGAATGCTGCGGCGCAAGGGCGCGGGAACAGCTTGCGAAACGCTGGCGGCATGCAGACGTCATGGCCTTGGCAAAATCCCGCACCGCCCGCGGATTCGCCACCATCAACTGCACTCCCGGGTGCGCACTCAGCAACAGCGCCACGTCCAGCCCGTACAGGCCCGTCGCTTCCATCACCACCCTCACCCGCTTCCCCCCGCGGGTGAGGGTGCGCAGCAACGCCCGATGTCCTCCCGCGGTATTTGCGAATCGCCGCAGCACTACTTGGTCTTTTTTTCCGCTACACGCCACCACCAACTCCTGGGCACTCACTTCCTCTCCACACAGCACCATCTTGTCCATCATGCCTCCTTGGAGTAGGCTGTGGCTCGGGCTCCCCGACCCTGCGATATTTCCAACTGAGCTTGTAAATGCAGGCTCTGTGGCCTGTGATTCTCTTCAGTTTTAGGAAATTAGGGCGGGGGGCCGATCTACATGCAGGCTCGCGAAGTTCGCACTTCCGGCCTTAGCGCTGGGCGGCCTCCCCGCCAGAGCAACTCGCCTACACCTCGCAACGAGTTTCCCTCAGAAACCAACATACAAGCGCTGGCTTTTATGCCAGCCGCCCCACTCCCATGCATTGCTTCAACTCAACCGCACCACCGAGAACCCCAATGCCTCCGCCGCTTCCGACAGCCGCCGGTCTCCGCAGATGAAATTCCTCTTTGCCGGCCGCTGTCCGCACCAGATCAATGCAGCTGTCAACTGCAAACTATCGGCCGCCCTCAGCGCATATTGATCGAGTATCTTCATTGCAAGTTCCCGCAGATCTTCGCTGGGAAGAATCTCGTTCCACCCTCGGCTGAGCATCTGCAGTCGTGCCACGGCGCCTTGCCGCTCATTGCTCGTTATTTCCTCTGCGCGAAGGAGCCGGCAGATGGCGCTATGCACCTCAACGTAGCTCCCCCACCAGACTACCGGTGTAAATCGGCGAAGCTGCATTCGGGCCAGTCGGCTGGCATCCTCATGAACGCACAACGGCACGAGCGCGCTCGCATCCCAATACGCCGCGGCCCGTTTCACCGCTTCTCTTCTCGGTCGCTGACAACCGCCTGGATCGCTCTGTTTCCCTTTACGCTCCCCGTCGGAATCTTCGACAACTTCTTTACGTCCAGCCGAATCTGCGGCAAACGCATTTTCCCCGCCGCTACCAGCAACAAATCCTGTTCGCTGGCATCTTCCCCGATGAACGGAACCAGTTTCGCCACCGGAAGGTTGCGATCGCGGATCACCACCTCTTCTCCTCCCTTGGCAAACGTCAGGTACTTACTCAGCCGATTCTTCAGTTCCGCCACATTCACGCTTCGCATCTGTTACTCCTCCGTTTATGGCTATTATAGCCATGGGGAACGCCGAAAGAAAGATGCTCTGTCACGTACGATCCATAATCACCACTCATCCTCCAGCGTACTGCCACCTCTCCACAACTCAGTCCCCCTTGACCCGCCGCCCCATCGACCATCCCACTACAAGCAGAATACGACCGCTGACCGCTCTTCTCTTCCTGTAGCGCTGGCTTTTATGCCAGCCAGCATTCTGCCGGACTGCGGCCATTGTCCGTGAGCGGCCACTTTCCGAGGCCGTCACATTTCTCGTCAGCTGATTTCCACCAAACCAACGTGGTCAGCGGCCCAGCTAAGAAATCCCATTCCTTCTTCCTCCGTGCTGTCTGTGTCCTCTGTGGTGAGTACACAGTTCAAACTCCGCCCATCTCCCAGGCAACCGGCGATTTCGCAAGGTCGGCCAGGATCCCAGCCGGAAGACGTTGAGACGGATAGCTTTCTACGTTAAATCACTTCCCCCACTTTCGCTGATCATTTTTGCAAATCTGCAGGGCCCTTGACTTTGGCCTTGTTCTGAGACTAACATTAGTCTCAGGTAAACGGAGACCCCTCTCCGATGAGTCTCCGCCTTAAAATGGGTGCGTACCTTTATGGCTGGCGATCCCGATCTGCAGTTGCGCGGTCAACTCGTCCGGCGTCTCGGATTGTTCCGCGAAATGCTGCCCGGCTCGTTTGTGGAGAATAAGCGCTCCTGCGGGCGACCGAACTGCCACTGTGCCGACGGCAAAAGCCTGCATACCCAATACCAGATTTCCGTGCTGATCGACGGCCAGCATAAAACGTTCCACGTCCCGAAGAGCATGGTCGACCAGGTACGCGAGATGATCCGATTGCGCCAGCGGTTTGAAGAGGCGGCTGCCGCCATTTGCAAGATCAATCTGCGACGTTTTTTGAAAGAAAGGGAAAAGTCATAGCCTTCTCACGCCGGCACCGGTTCGAAGCCTACTTGGATAAGGTATTTGATTTCTCTTCTCACGTTGGGGCTTTGCCGGACGGGCGCCTCTATCCCTACCATTCCGGGAAGAAGATCTTTGACGCCGTGTTTCTGGGAGCGGCTTGCCCGTTTCCTGCGGTGCATCGCATTGAGACGCAATGCAAGCGGGGCGGTGTGCTGTCGAAACGGATTGGCCCGCTGAGTGAGAATGCCATCGGGTACGCGTTGGAACGCTACGATTCCCGGGCGGTATTCCAGCTAGGCTGCGCTGTGGCCCGCCAATTAAAGCGCAACGGGGTCTTCCGCTCGGCGTGGAGCAGGGGCCTAGTGGTGGCGGCTGTGGACGGGATCGAGATCTGTAGTTCCTTGGTGCGCTTCTGCGATCACTGTATGGAACGGAAGGTCACCCATCTGGTGGAGGGAGAACCGCGCGAAGAGATGCAGTACTACCACCGCATCTGTGCGGTGGCCGTAGTGAGTTCGGCCTTTCCCATTCCTCTGGGGATTCGTTTTCAGAAGAACGGGGAGGACGAAGTGGCCTGTAGTCTGGACTTACTGCGTGAGCTGAGGGCAGAGTTGGGAAGCCGGTTCCTGGATCTGTTGGTAGCCGATGCGCTGTATCTGCAAGCGCCGTTTGTGAAAGCGATCGAAGGACTGGGTTTGGACTGGGTCATCACTCTGAAAAAGAATCAGCCGGAATTGCTGGCGGAATCTGAGCGGCTCATCTCCTCCGTCGTCGCCGAGAAAATGGACGAACATCCGGAGTTGCAGCTTTGGCACGCGCCGGAGGTCTACTGGCCGGTAGCCGAGCGCACCGTTCGGGTGGTCAAAACCGTACGCCAGCAACCGGTGAAACATTTGCGCGTTCAGCGGGACGAGCAAGGAGAGAAGCGCGCGGCGAAAGAAACAGTCCTCGAGCTGAGCACGAATTTCTACGCCAGCAATCTGGAGCTCGGTTCGGTCCCCCCGGTGTTTATCCATCAATAGGTCGCAGCCGTTGGATCATTGACACCACCGTGTTCCAAACCATGACCACGGACGCACATCTGAAGCGTCCCTCGGTGCACCAGGATCGGGCTAAGGCGCTGATCGTGCTCACCATGATTCGTGTCCTAGCCTATACCCTGACACTGGCGTTCCTTTTCTGCCAAGTGCGCAGCCACTTCCGAAACGGTTCACTCGGTTTTTGCGATCTGGCGCAAAAGCTGGCCGATGGGTTCGTTGTTCTGCAAGCGGACTCCAGCTGAAGCCACGCACAAAATAAAACCCTGCGCGCCCTGGGTGGTCGCCGGGATTTCCTTCCTCCGAACCCTTCGAGCAGCTCTTTTGCCACCCGTCAGAGCCCCTTTTTCTCGCGCAAATCCTCCCGCCCCTCTCCAAAGGCAGCAACACGCACTAAAATCAGTTCGTTAAACTGCCTTTGCAGGTGACTTTGCGAAATGGCTGCCCAGGCAACCGTTTCCCTTGCCATGCCTTCCCACCAAGCACTACACTTTGACTGAGCTTCCGACCGCGGCGCATGGAGAAAACCAATGCTCCGGCCACGTCACCTTCTCCCACTTCTCTTCCTGGCAATGGGCGCAACTCTTCTCAACGCTCCCGCCTTCGCGCAAGCCATCTTTCCCACCGGCCTGCCGCACTGGGATTCCACGAACAACGTTTTGTTTTTCGGTCACGGCACTCCGCTCCAGCCTGTTCGATCCTATTCGGAGGAGACGCAGCGCGGCGACGACATCGACATCTTCAAAGATTTCGCGGGGATTCAAGATTCCTACGTCGACAGCATGACGGCGGGGCCCGACGGCACCACGTTGCTTGCCGCCATCTTAAACTTCGGTGGCCACAATATCCGTAACCTGATTCTCACCTATAGCACTTCCGGCGAGTTGCTGAAGACCTGGGATACAGCTCCGCAATATGCCTATGTCATCGCCTACAGCCAGGACGACGACGCAATTTTTGTTCTCGGCGAACGCGAAACTCCCGACGGTCACATTCCGCCGGACTCTCCGCTACTGGTCGAGTACAGCCGCGACGGCCGCGTGCTGAAAAACATGATCCCGCTGAGCACACTGAAAGGTCGCGAGGATGCTTTCGACGGGCGGGGCGACACAGGAGAGCCCGTGCTGCGCGTAACGAAAGATCGCATCTCTTTCTACGCACCCAGCAATCGCGAAGCCGTCATCTGCGACCGCAATGGCGCCGTCCTCGCGCAGCGTAGCGTCACCGAAATCGTCAACAAAATCGCTGCCGGCGACGGCTTGCACCTCGTTCAGATTCATCAAGTGGATTTCAACGACGACGGCGATATCGCGCTGGAACTCCTGTTGAGCCACGGCTTTGATTCAGTGCTCGAACTCATCCGCATCAACATCAAATCCGGCGAATCCGCCATAGTTCATAAATCGTACCCGGGTCCGCCCATGGCATTCGTCGGCGTCAAAGACAATCAGTACCTCTACCTCGCCTACGGCCACAATCTCTTCATCCAATCCCCCGAATCCCAGGATGCACTCCCTCTATCCGCCAAATGAACCGACTGAGCCGATTTCTCATCCGCAATCGCGCCACCGCTAATCAAATCCTGTAGCTCATCCCTTTAGGGATGAGGCCTTTCCGCCGCGCCACCGGCCACGCCACCGCGCAGAAAATCCTCAAACCTGAAAGGCCTGAGCTACAGCAACGCGAAGCGTCGCGCCCTCGCTCTTGCTTCCTGATCCCTGATATCGCGATCCGTCGTCGCCTACCCTCATCATTTCTTGCTGCTGATAAACCTCAACCTCGCCGTAATCGCCCGGTCCTGCCCTCCCGAAAACGTCAGAAAATTCGGCGTTGTCCCAATCGCATCAATGTTGTTCACCACAGTGTCGGGATTCGTGCGGTTCAATATATTCACCACCGCCACCCGCACCGCAAACAATCTCCCCGTAAAACGAAACTGTTTCTCCGCGCTCAACGTCAGGTTCGAGTACACCGGAAAGCGCAGCGAGTTCGGCGGCCCCACCAAAAATTGCTGTTGATTGATCACGCTGAACGGATACCCGCTGCGGTACTCGTAAAAAAAGTTGAACTGCAATCCCCAGATCGGCGTCGGCACATTTCCCCAGCTCAAAATGCGATTCGGTGCGTCCCACGACAGGGGTGCCGGTTGCTGCGCCGCAAAGTACAGCGAGCCTAAAAACGGATCCAGCGCCTGGTCCGTCCGCGTATTCGAGCGCGTGTAGGCAGCAAACAAATACGCGCCATTCTCCCAATTATGCCGCGCCGTCGCCGTCAGCGCGCGGTAAGTGTCGCGCCGCGACGTCTGCAGCAAAAACGTGGCCCCGATCTGCCCCGGCGGCACCGTCTCGTACACCAGCCCGTGGTGTTCATCGCGTGCCAACAATTCCAGCCCCAGCAGCGTGTTTCGTTTCAGCCGCTGCTGCCAGCCTACGTTCGCAATCTGAAAGTACGGCGTCTGATATCCATTGGGGCTCTGCACAAATCGGCTTGTCGCCGGACCCGCCGTCACCATTTTCCCGGTGGCGTCATACAGCGTGTCCACTTCTTTCTGATCTTCGGTTTGCCCGACCACCGACAGATTGATCGGTATCGAATACATGCCCCAACCCGCCGTGAACTTCGTGTGATCGTCCGCGAACGGCAAATAGTTCAGCGCCAGCCGCGGTCCGGCTATCGCTCCTTGCACAAAACGGTCCCAGTCCGCGCGAACTCCCAGCTGCGCGATAACATGCTTGTTGATCGTCCACACGTCCTGCACGAACCCGCCCGCCAACGTATCCGTTACATAAAAACTTGCCGGTCCGGTGAACGTGCTCAGACGCGCCAGCGTTAAGTCCGCGCGCAGCGCCTGAATTTGTGTACGCTGCGCGGACTGCGTCAGGTCGACGCTGGAAATATCCGCTCCCGTCGAAATCGTGTGCGACCCGTGCCACTCGAATCCCGTAATAATGGCGTCGAAAAATCCCTGATACCGGTGCCCCGTCGACCGCAGCGCCTGGTAGTAATTTCCTTCCGACCCGTTCACCAGCAGCACGTAAGGTTCGGTGCCCTTCGGCTCGCTGTTTACGTAGCTCTCGTCCGCCGCAAATCCCAACTCGTACAGCGTCTTGCTGATCCACCATTGGTCCTTCACCGACCCGAAATACCGGTGCGAATTCACGTCGCTGGTCGTCGAGATCGGCGTGATGGTGCTCAGCCCGCTGTTCGTCGAACTCCCCTGGTTATACAAAAACGAGCCGTGCAAACTGTGATTCGGCGCAATCAGCCACAGCAATCGCGTCAACGAATCGCCCGACCACTGCTGCACCTGGTCTGCATCGCTGGGAAGCCCGTTGATGATGCTCAACGTGTGCTGCATGCTCAGCGATTCCGAGTACCACAGCTTGCCTTTCTTGATGGGCCCGGAAAACGAAAACCGCGGATAGAAATTCCCGAACTGCACGCCATTCTGCACGCTGATTCCGGGAATGAAGTCCACCGCCCCAAACCGGAATTTGTCGTCGCCCTCCGGCGTGTGAAAGCTCAGCACTGCCGCGCCGGGATGGTAATACTGCGCGCCAAACCCCGCCGTCTGTATTTCCGCCGTGCGCACCGCATCCACGCTGAACCGCGCATCCAATTGCCCGCTCACCGGGTCGCCAATGTCGAATCCGTCCAGCAGGTATTGCGCCTGTGTGGTGCGCGCTCCCGCCACATGCAGCAAAAACAGGTTATCGTGCAGCACCTGCGGCATGGCGATCAGGCTTTGCTGCAGCGTATGCGAACTGGGCACCGGGATGTCGCGGATTTCCGTCACGTTCAGGGAAGCTGTTTCCGCCGTGCTGGAAGGATCGATGCGGTCGGGAGGTGCGTTCACCTCCACTTTTTCGTGCACCTCTTCGGTGTGATTCAGCGTGAACGTAAACTCGGTATTGTCGAGGCTCAGCGTAATCGTCTGGCCGCTCAAGACGAAGAACGTAGCCTTCACGATGCGCACCGTGTAGTCGCCGGCCTCCAGGTTTGCAATTGTGAACGCGCCCGTGTCGTCGCTGGTGGCCGCGAATATTTGCGGGGTCGCCGGTAACTGCCCGCTCGTCGCGGTTTGTGCGCTTGTTGCCGCGGGAGTTCGCGCGTCGCTCGCAGGTTCTGTCGGCGCGCCGACATGTTCAAGTTTTACTTGAGCTCCGTTAACCGGCAATCCATCTTCGTCGACAACCCGTCCGTGCAGCACGAGCGTCGCATCCGCGCCAAAACATGCCGCTGCGCCCAACAGAACCACAGCGACTGCCATCGCTGCCTTGAAGTTTTTCTTCAACGGCGTCCGTCCCGAGGGTATTGGACCTGCATCCCGTCTGTCGTTCAGCAGGACCGGTAGCGCCAGCCTTGCCCGCTAGCGCATCCGATTTCATTCAGACGCGCGCCGGTTTCGCCCATCCACGCGGCAAACAATCGCAGCCGCTTCGAAGCTACCGCCACCAACGCCATCCTACTTCTTTTTCTCCTCCCCCGCTTTTCTGTTTTGCTAACCGCAGCAATGTCGGCGCGCCGACATTTGGAGTGCGGCGGCTCGCCGCCGCTTTTGCCTTTGCAGCCGCGCCCGCAGCGATCCGCCCGGCGCGATTCCCGCCACGTCCCTGTAGCTCAGGCCTTTAGGCCTGAGGCTTTTCCTGCGCCCATCCATCGACCGCGCCGTCGAGCGAAACACCCTCACCCGTGAACGGGTGAGCTACAAATACCCAAGCAACAATTCCTCGCGTCGTCCCATCACGAAAATGTCGGCGCGCCGACGTTTTCTTTCAACACCAAAACAAAAGCCGAGGCGGCACCCTGCCACCTCGGCTCTGATTCACTCCACTGCCCACCGCGTTACTTCTTCTTCTTGCTCTTCGCGGCTTTCTGTTTCGCTTCCGTTACCGCTTGCGCCGCCGCCAATCGCGAGATCGGCACGCGGAACGGTGACGCGCTGACGTAGTCCATGCCAATTTCATGGCAGAACTTCACGCTTTCCGCATCTCCACCGTGTTCGCCGCAGATGCCCACTTTCAGCTTCGGGCGCGTCTCGCGGCCCTTCTCAACGCCCCAGCGCATCAGCATGCCTACGCCCTTGGTGTCGAGTGTCTGGAACGGGTCTCCCGCGAACACGCCAGCCTTCTTCTCATCCACATAGTCGGGAAGGAAGCGGCCCGCATCGTCGCGCGACAGGCCCATCGTTGTTTGCGTCAGGTCGTTGGTGCCGAACGAGAAGAATTCCGCCACTTCGGCGATCTCATTCGCCAGCAACGCTGCGCGTGGAAGTTCAATCATGGTGCCGACAAGGTATGGCAGTTTCACGCCAGCCTTCTTCAGCAAGTCTTCCGCAACCCGGCGCGTCGAATCGACGAGAATGCCGAGCTCCTTTTTGTCCAAAGTAAGCGGAATCATGATCTCAGGTAATACTTTAACTCTGCCTTTGTGGCATTCGATGGCCGCTTCGATGATCGCTCGCACCTGCATCTCTAGAATTTCGGGATACGTGATGGACAAGCGGCATCCGCGGTGACCCAACATCGGGTTGGCTTCGTGCAATTGCTCCACGCGACGCGCGACCACTTCGGGGCTGATGCCCAGTTCCTTCGCCAACTCGGCTTGCTTGGCGGCCTCGTGCGGCACGAACTCGTGCAGCGGCGGGTCGATCAAGCGAATGGTTACCGGGAAGCCGTCCATGGCCTGGAAGATGCCCACAAAGTCGCGGCGCTGGAACGGCAGCAGCTTGTCCAGAGCCTTGACACGGGATTCTTTGTCGTTCGCCAGAATCATTTCCTGGATGGCTAACTGGCGGTCGTGGCTCTTTTCGGGATGCTCGAAATCGGTGAAGAACATGTGCTCAGTACGGCAGAGCCCAATGCCTTCGGCGCCGAACTCGATGGCCTTGCGCGCGTCCTGCGGCGTATCCGCATTGGTGCGCACGCGCAGCCGGCGAATCTCGTCGGCCCACTTCATGATGGTCTGGTAAGCCTTCGGGAATTCCGGGGTCACCAGCGGCATATCGCCGGTGTACACAACGCCTTCGCTGCCATCCAGCGTCAGCCACTCCCCTTCTTTCACCTTCTTGCCGTTTTTGCCGGAGGTCATCACCTTGGTCTTGTAATCAATGTCCAGGGTTTCCGCGCCAACGATGCAGCATTTGCCCCACCCGCGCGCCACTACCGCCGCGTGTGAAGTCTTGCCGCCCGTCGCTGTCAGAATGCCTTGCGCCACGGCCATGCCGCCAACATCTTCGGGACTGGTTTCGCGCCGCACGAGAATCACTTTCTCGCCCTTCTTGGCCCACTCTTCGGCATCGGCTGCAGAGAAGCACGCCTTGCCCACTGCGGCTCCGGGAACAGCGTTGATGCCGTGACCCAGAATGCGCGATTCCAGCGTCTTCTTGTCCACCTTGGCATCGATAACCGGGTAGAACAGCCGCTCGATATCTTCCGGCTTGATGCGCAGCACCGCGTCTTCCTTGGTGATGAGCTTCTCGTTGGCCATGTCCATGGCGATCTTGAACGCGGCCGCAGGAGTGCGTTTACCGGTGCGCGTCTGCAGCATATAGAGCGTGCCGTCTTCGACGGTGAACTCCATGTCCTGCATGTCGGTGTAGTGTTTTTCAAGTTTTACTCGAACTTTGTCGAGCTGCGCGTAAACCTTCGGCATGATCTTCGCCAGTTCGGTCAAATGTACCGGCGTGCGAATGCCCGCCACCACATCTTCGCCCTGCGCGTTGGTCAAATAGTCGCCGTAGAAAATCTTCTCGCCGGAACTGGGGTCGCGCGTGAAGCACACACCCGTTCCGGAATTGTCGCCGGTATTGCCGAACACCATTTGCATGACGTTTACGGCAGTGCCCAGCAAGCCGGTGATCTTCTCCACGCGGCGGTACGTGACGGCCTTCTCTGCCATCCACGAACCGAACACCGCGCCAACCGCTCCCCACAACTGCTCCATCGGGTCCTCGGGGAAATCGTTGCCGGACTTTTCCTTGAAGTACTGCTTGTACTCGCCAACCAGTTCTTTCCAGCCGCTGGCCGGTACCGCGGTATCTTCCTTGGCGCCCAGGCGAGTCCTCATGGCGCGCAGGCGATGTTCCAGGTCTTCCTTGGACATGCCCATCACCACGGTGGAATACATCTGCACGAAGCGGCGGTACGCATCGTAGGCGAAGCGTTCGTTGTTGGTAACTTTGGCGAGGCCTTCGACGGATTTATCGTTCAAGCCCAGGTTCAGAATCGTTTCCATCATTCCCGGCATGGAGCGCGCCGACCCGGAACGCACGCTGACCAGCAGCGGGTTCTTGGGATCGCCCAGCTTCTTCTTGGTGACCTTTTCCAGCCGGGCCACGCTGTCGGCTACCTGCTTCTTCAGTTCGCTCGGGTACTTCTTGCCGTTCTTATAGAAATGATCGCAGGCTTCGGTGGAAATGGTGAAACCTGCGGGAACGGGCAAACCGATCTTGGTCATCTCCGCGAGACCGGCACCCTTCCCTCCGAGGAGATCGCGCCATTCGCCATCCCCTTCCGCTTTACCTGCGCCAAAGAAATAGACCCACTTTTTCACGGTACGCCTCACTTGGTTTTTTGACTGCGGTACTAGCGCGCTGTTCACCGCACTCATTTGGGATTGGAGTGCGCCATGTCGGCGCGCCGACATTTTTCCAAAAGAAAAGTGTCTCAGAAACTCGGAATTGATGCTGTGGTGCTTGTCACGTCCTCTTCAGGTCACCTTTCTCATACCTAAAGTAAAGCTTGAATATGTCGGCGCATTCTAAAACCTTGTAGTGGCCGACCTTTAGGTCGGTGCACTTGGATGACGAGCGACCAGCCTAAAGGCTGGCCACTACAAACGATCTCGCGGTTCGACGACGCGCGCCTGCTCCAATTGCCAGAATGTCGGCGCGCCGACATTTTTGATTCTCTGCTCCTGTAGCTCACCCCTTCAGGGGTGAGGATTCTTCGCTCCCACGACGACCATGCCGCCGGGAAAGAAAACCCTCAGGCCTGAGGGCTTGAGCTACAGAGATGCCACCGGTTCCGTCGGCGTTTCAAATCGGGAATGTCGGCGCGCCGACATTTTCTACTTTCCCTCTTCTCCACCTAACTCCGAAAAATCCGCGATGGTCGTAAACTCCCGCAACAACTCCGACAACAACGCCAGACGATTCTTCCTTACCGCCTCGTCCTCCGCCATCACCATCACCTTTTCGAAGAACGTGTCCACCACCTTGCGCAACCCGGCGATCTCTTCCAGCGCTTCCTGAAAACGCCCGGCTCGTTTGTCCTCGCTGACCTTTGCCGCCGCCTTGCGCACCCCGGCGTGCAGGTCCTTCTCTTCCTGGCTCTGGAAAAGCTCCGGATTGACCGGCTGCGTTTCGGCGGGCAGGTTGGCCTTTTCCAGGATCTTTCGAATGCGCTTGAAGGAAACCTCCAGTGGTTCGAAGTTCTTGGATTTGCGAATCGCCCGCAGCGCCCGCAACCGCTTCTCCACATCCACCAGGTCGTCAGCACCGGCGCGAAACACGGCGTTCACTTCATCGTAGGCATACAGAAAGCGTTCGCGGAACACGAACTTGGCGCGCTCGTGGATAAAGTCCAGGATCTGCGCTTCCATCGCGTGGCTGACATTCTTCTTTGGCGGATGCGTGTGCAGCGCCTTGGCGGCCGCATGAATGGTCAGCGACAGCGACACGGGCAGCTTCTTGTCCAGAATGATTTTCACGATGCCGAGGCCCGCGCGGCGCAATGCATAAGGATCGCTTGATCCCGTGGGCACAACTCCTACGGACAAGCATCCGGCGATGGAGTCGAACTTATCGGCAAGCGCCACGGCGCATCCTGTGGTGTTGCGAGGAGCGGGATCTTCGAGACCCACGGGACGGTAGTGGTCATAGACCGCATCTGCCACTTCATCGGACTCGCCCTGCGCCCGCGAATACAGGCCGCCCACAATGCCCTGCAGTTCCGTGAATTCGCGAACCATCTCTGTTACCAGGTCGCACTTGGCCAATTCCGCGGCGCGGTCGGCATCCGCCACATGTGCTTGCACGATGCCCAGGTTGAACCACTGCTCGGCCAGCCACCGCGCGATGGCGCGCATGCGTTCGACCTTGTCTCGGTAGCTGCCCAGCCGCGACTCGTAGGTCACTTTCTCCAATTTCGCCAGATTGTCGGCGAGCCGACATTTCTGGTCGGACTCCCAAAAGAAGCGCGCATCGGCAAACCGCGCCTTCAGCACTCGCTCGTGTCCGGCGCGCACCAAGCCCTTGGCGTCGCGGGCCATATTAATGACCGCCAGGAAATTGGCCGCCAGGTCGCCATTGCGCTTCTCCAAGGCGAAGTATTTCTGGTGATCGCGCATCACGGTGATCAGGATCTCGTCCGGAAGATTCAGGAACGACGCGTCGAAGCCGCCCTCAATTACGTGAGGAAACTCATTCAGGTAGCTGACAAGTTGCAGCAGGTTAGCGTCCCGATGAACGTTCCAACCGGTACGCTTGGCATGCGCGGCCAGTTCACGGGTGATGATTTCCAGGCGCTCGCTGGGGCGCACGATGACGCCATTGGCGCGCAACTTGGTTTCATAGTCGGCAAAATCGCGCACCCTGATCTCGGGTTTGCCCAGGAAGCGATGGCCGCGCGTGGTGTCGCCGGCGGTTAATCCACCGAAGCTGAACTTCAGAGGTTTGCCATCGAGCACGCCCACGAGCCAGCGAATGGGGCGAATAAAGCGCGCGCCATCCAGTCCGGTCCAGGTCATGGTGCGCGGCCAGGTCAGGTCGTGAATCACGCGCGGCAAAATGTCCAGCAAAAGGTCGTGTGCAGTTCGGCCGCGGCGAGTGACGCGCACGGCCAGGTACTCGCCCTTGGGGGTCTGCACGGTGAACAGTTCGTGCAGTGCGACACCTTGCTTCTCGGCAAAGCTGACGGCGGCTCTTGTCGGCGCGCCGACATTATCGTAAGCCACGGACTTGGGCGGCCCGGTAACTTCGTTGACCACGTCAGCTTGCTTGGCCACCAGCCCACGAACCCAGGCGGCCAGGCGGCGCGGTCCGCCGAAGGTCTCGACAGTGACGCCCTCATTTAGATTTTCGGCGATGAGATTGCGCTCCAGGATGGACTTCAGTTCATCGATGGCGCGTGGCAGCATGCCCGCGGGGATCTCTTCGGAGCCAATTTCCAGCAGCAGTTCGATGCGCTTGTCAGATGGAGTCACGGGTAACGAAGGCTTCCCTTTCGGCTTGGTCTTGAGTTTGGTTTTCTTGATGGGGGTCATGGGCGCACCGCCGGGCGTGAAACCGAGAATGTCGGCGCGCCGACATTCTGGAGTGCGGCGGCTCTCCGCCGCTTTTGCGATTGAATGAAGCTCGCGATAACGGGCTCCTGTAGCTCACCCCTTTTAGGGGTGAGGGTTCTTGTTATGGCTGCGATCACGACTCCGCGTGGCGGAATTTCCCTTTCGGCCACGAGCGCGCTGGCGATCGCAAAGACCTCGGGCCTGAAAGCCTGAGCTACAGGTATGTGTTGCGTGGTTCCTGTGGCATTCCAATTTGGAAATGTTGGCGCGCCGACATTTTGGAGAGTGGCGGCTCTCCGCCGCTTTTGCGATCGGTCAGATGGTGCGATGACGGAAACTTGGCACTCAGGGTTGGCACCGTAAAAGCGAGAGCAAGCTCTCGCACTCCAAAACGCGCTGAGCCGTAAATCGGAAATTGTCGGCGCGCCGACATTTCCGGCTTGTCCGCTACTTCGTGCGACGCTCATGCGGGCACCTCATGGCCGCCGAATTCGCGTTTGGCCGGAACCGGTGGCGAGGCTTCGCGGGTCTGTTGCAGGTACGCGGCAGCGGCGCGGCACGACAGGGTGCGTACGCGAGCCATCAACGCAGCGCGCTCCGTGGTCGAAATCACCCCGCGCGCATCCATCAAATTGAACAGGTGCGAGCACTTCAGGCAATGGTCGTAAGCGGCGAGCAGCGGGTAGCGCGAACGCTCCTTGGCCGACGGCGGATCGGAGATTGTCGGCGCGCCGACATCTTCGCCAGGGTCTGTGCTCCCTACCCCAAGCTCCAACTGTCCGGTTGCCGGCTTTCCCGATTTCGCTTCCCGGTCTTTTGTCGGCGCGCCGACATTACTAGTCATTTGCTTCCAGCCGTCGAGCAACTCCTTGGCTTCCTTCTCGTGAATCTCGAACTCGGCGCGAAGCGCTGCCGCATCACTGCGGTCGAAGCTGTACTCCGAGAGTTGCTGCTCCTCGGCTAGGCGAATGTCTCCGTAAGTCTTGTCGGCGGTCCACTGGATTTCGTAGACGCTTTCCACGTTCTGCAGGAAGGCGCAGATGCGTTCGAGGCCGTAGGTAATCTCGACGGAGATGGGGTCCAGGTCCAGTCCTCCGCTCTGCTGAAAATAGGTGAACTGTGTGATCTCCTGCCCATCAAGCAGGATTTGCCAGCCAATGCCCCAAGCGCCGAGAGTGGGCGATTCCCAGTTGTCCTCTTCAAAGCGGACGTCGTGCTCGCTGAGTTTGATGCCAATGGCTTCCAGGCTGCGCAAGTACATGTCCTGGATATTGGTGGGCGCAGGCTTGAGGACGACCTGATACTGAAAATGTTTGTACAGGCGGTTGGGATTCTCGCCGTAACGGCCATCCGCCGGGCGGCGCGATGGCTGCACATACGCGACGCGATATGGGGAGGGACTGAGGACGCGCAGAAACGTTTCCGGGTGCATGGTGCCTGCGCCGACTTCGGTGTCGTAGGGCTGCTGAAGGACGCAACCCTGGTTTCCCCAGAAGTGCATGAGCTTGAGAATGAGATCCTGAAAGGTAAGGCCGGAGAATTTTTTCTCAAGTTTTACTTTAGCTTTCAAGAAGCCTCCAAAAGTCCGCGGATTGCGAGCTTTCGTTCCGCGTGATGCTCAATCCAGTTGAATCCCGCTTCGCGCAGTTGGCGTACCGGCGGTTCCTTGCCCAGCGCAAGGTCAAACTTGTCCAGCCGTTCCCTGGCAAACTGCTCGGCCAGTTCACGCGCCTCGTAAGAGACCGGCTTCATGCCGGGGCGGCGATGCTCTTCCCCGAACAGCCCGGGATGGAAAGCATCCTGAAACGCCGGGAGCGTGCCAAACGGCTTGCCGCAAGCGGCGCAGGCATCGAAACGCGGAAGCCAGCCGGCCAGGCGCACAGTCCAGAACGCGAAGTAGCTGAGCGGCAAGAGCCAGTTGCCGCGGCGCTCGATCTCGCGGGCGGCGAGCAGGATGAGCCGGAACATGGGCTCGGAGACCTCGTGCTCCGGCAAAACCAGTTCGGCAATCTCGCTGACGGCGGCCAGCCCGGTGCTCATCTCGTAGTCGCTCTGAGCCTTGTTGAGGGACTCCAGCGGCTCGCACTGCTGAATGCGCACCAGGTCGCGGGTCTCGCGCTCGAAGTACCACAGTTGCACGTGAGACAGAATCTCGAGCGTGGAGCCGAAGCGGTTCTTCAGGCGTCGAGCGCCTGCCGCGACCCCCCGCATGCGACCCGAGCTGCGACCGAAAAAACTCACCAGACGGTCGGCCTCGCCCAGTGGAAATGTCTTCAGAATGATGGCTTCCGTTTCCCGGGCAGGCATAAATGTCGGCGCGCCGACATGGAACTGAGTGCCGTGCGACTCCTGCGCAATGGCGCGCGAATGCGGAGCTAATTTAATTACCACAGGCGGAAGAATGGCGCAATGACGGGGAAGACTTTTTTGAAAGAAAGAGGGGAGGGCGGAGGAAAAATGTCGGCGCGCCGACCTTTTGTAGTTTGGGTGCTTGGTCTCGCTTTTGGGGTGTGGACGGCGACTGCCTATTTGAGGTGGTGACTGCGGCGGCAGGGGTCAGCCTGGCGCGGCCCTGAAGTGACGGCCGCGCTGCGTTCCCGCAATCGCCAAAGAGGCAGCAAACCGCCACACTGAAAATTGTCGGCGGGCCGACAATCGCGACTTTGACGGACCGGAGAACTTCGGAGCGCGAGAGTTTGCTCTCGCTTTTGCGGTGTAAAGACTGGCAGCCAAGCTTCGATCATCGCGGCTTCGGTCGATCGCAAAAGCGGCGGCGAGCCGCCGCACTCCAAATGTCGGCGCGCCGACATTTTCGGTTTGTGCTGTTCGTGACGCCGCGCTCGGGGAAAGCCTCACCCCTAAAAGGGGTGAGCTACAGGATGGCGGTTTTCGGGGAAGAAAAACGTTTTTAGATGGAGGCGATTTCAGTGCGAAATCACGCGAGATTTGACGGCTCGTAGATTCTGTTAACTTGGGTTTTTGGACATAAATATTATTGGACACAGTTCCCTGCTCTTGGCGAAAGGCGCCCGCTTCGGAAAGCGGCCGCTACAACAGACTCGTAGGCACACGAGGAGCGGACCGCCTCGGAAGGCGGTCCCTACAAAAGCGCACTCGAGAAACGCGGCGGTGGCCGTCGGATTCGGCTGGCATAAAAGCCAGTGCTACATTTAAGACCTAAACCTGCGGCCGCAGCCTGCAGCTTTGGCGCTGGAATGCATCCGCCCACCGCAGTCCCGTGCCGCTACACAAGTTGGCGAGGGATAGGTATGCTGTTGGGGACGAGGAGTGAACTGCTGAAACCGACATGATTCCGCTGAAGGATATCAACCCCGCGCGAACGACGCCGATCGTCAACATCGCTTTGATCGTGGCCAACGTGCTGGTCTTCTTTTATATGGTGTATGCGAGCGCGACGGTGCCGAACTCCGAGAACGCGATCATGCTGGCATACGGAACGGTGCCGGCGAAACTGAACCTATGGCTGGCGGGACGCGCCACGGCGGAGGCGGCGCTGCTGCCCTTGCTGACCAGCATGTTCCTGCATAGCGGGTTGATGCACCTGGCCGGGAATATGCTGTTTCTGTGGGTCTTCGGCGATAACGTGGAGGACTACTTTGGGCACTTTGGGTATCTGTTCTTTTATCTGGTGTGCGGCGTGGGATCGGGCCTGGTGCACGTGCTGTTCAATCTGCATTCGCGAATACCGGCAGTTGGAGCCAGCGGAGCGATCAGCGGAGTAATGGGTGCGTACGCGGTGCTGTACCCGGGGCACCGAATATTGACGTTCTTTTTCATATTTTTGATTCCGGTTCCGGCGATCCTGATCCTGGGATATTGGTTCGTTATTCAGTTCCTTGAGGGAATAGGCGGGATCGGGATGGGCATGCGCGGCGGTGGCGGCGTAGCGATCTGGGCGCATATTGGGGGATTCGTGATCGGGGTGTTGATCACGTTGTTGGTGAGGAAGCGGTAGTGGGGCAGAGTGATATCAGGTATCAGTGACCAGCGATCAGGAGGCGAAAACACGAGAATGTCGGCGCGCCGACATTTTGATGCGACAGCCAAGTTGGGCAGCGCGGCACATGTTTGAGGACGAGAACTTTTCCTCGGTTTACTGGCTGGAACAGGCCTGCCAAGATTTCGGCACCCCTCCAGTTGAGCAATCGCAAAAGCGGCGGCAAGCCGCCGCACTCCAAATTAGACTTGAAGTGTTACTTGAACTACAGACATCGCGCGTCAAGTGAGGTTGAGCCTCCACTTTAGGGCGATTTGTGATGCTCAAGTGATGGATTAAGTATGTCAGGAATGCTTGGCTATGTAGGCGGCTAGCCAGTCGCCGACTTCGGTGGTCATCTTCTTGCCACCTAAATCAATGGTTGAGATTCCGTCCCACAGGGCAGACTTCACGCTTTCCTTTAACAATCGAGATTCTTCAGTCCAGCCGAGAAAACCCAACATCATGCTCGAGGCCAAGACCGAACCGAAGGGATTGGCGATGCCCTTTCCGGCGATGTTGGGAGCGGAGCCGTGGACGGGTTCGAAGAGCGAAGTCTTGCCGGGGTGGATGTTGCCGGAAGGAGCGAGACCGAGGCCACCGGCGAGTTGTGCGGCGAGGTCGGAGATTATGTCGCCGAAAAGGTTGTTGGTGACGATGACGTCGAACTGCTTGGGGTCGCGGACCAGCTCCATGGCGAGGGTATCGATATAAAGGTGGCGGGACTCGACGTCGGCATATTCCTCGCGAACGGATTTGAAGACGCGCTGCCACAGGTCGTGCGCGTAGGTGATGGCGTTGGACTTGTCGGACATGCAGAGGCGGAGGGGCTTCTGGGAGCCTTGCTTAGCTGCGCCGACGGATGCTGGCTGGATGCCGGCGGTACTGCGGGTATGGGAGCGCGCGAAATCGAAGGCGTAGCGGATGATGCGCTCGACGCCTTTGCGGGAGTTGACGTCCTCCTGGACGGCGATCTCGTCGGCAGTTCCCTTTTTGAAAAAGCCGCCGACGCCGACGTACAGGCCTTCGGTGTTCTCTCGGAAGACCATCAGGTTAATGTCAGCGGGCCGACAATCGCGGAGCGGGGTAAGCCGCTCGTGGAAGAGCTCGGTGGGGCGCGCGTTGACGAAGAGGTCGAGCTGGAAGCGCAGGCCGAGGAGGATGTCGGCAGCGTGCTGGTTGGAGGGCACGCGAGGGTCGCCCATGGCGCCGAAGAGGATGGCGTCGAACTCGTCGCAAAGCATGGTGACGGCACCCTGAGGGAGGGTGATGTTCTCTTTGAGATATTTGTCGGCGCCCCAGTCGAACTCGACAAACTCGATGGGGCGATTGCGCTTGCTGGTAGCCTGGCGGATGACTTTGAGGGCTTCGGGAGTGACCTCTTTGCCGATGCCGTCGCCGGGGATGACGGCGATGCGGGCTTTGGGACCACCGTTGCGGAGAGGAGTGTGCGGCACGAGTTGGGCCTCCATGGAGTGGAGCAGCTTGACCGTACGTTAGCACAGGAAAGAGATATCAGGGATCAGGGATCCGCGATCAGCGATCAGGAGGCAAACCGAGACTGGCGGCTGCGTCGAGGCCGGTGTTGAGGGCGAGATCCTTCAGGCGCTGGAAGGCGCGCCTTCAGGATGACAACGTTCGGGGCCGGGCGCGCGCGTCGGGTTGGTTGCTCCGGACACGAAAAAGCCTCATCCCTAAAGGGATGAGCTACAGGCCCGTCACGCATTGGGGAGACTATTCGGGGCGATTGATTTCCAGGCAGCCGGACGTGAATACAAATGGGAAAGGGCTGGGTTCGCCGGTGTTGCGGAGGCCATCGAAAAAAATCAGCATGCGGTTGGGATCTTGTTCGTCGTAGTGAAACGATGGCTTCCAGGGTCCGGCGTGCCAGCCGCGGTCCTCGGCAGTCATGATCTGAGCAGGCTCGCTCCAATCCGCAAGCTCGGACGACGGAAACTGGGCATGGCACCACCATAGTCCGGTGCGCGGAGACGGCGGACTTTTGGCAACCCAGACACGAGAGAATACCGCTTCAAAGCCGAGCTTCCCTTCGATGATGCGGAAATCGAAAACCTTCTCTTCAGGAGGCGCGAAGATTTTGTGCTTGGACCAGTTGGTGCGGCCGTCAAGGCTTTCGGCATAGCCATGAACCAGGTAATCTTCGTGATTGGAGCCGGCGACGTACCACAGTTTCCATTTGCCATCGTGATAGATGAGGTTGGGCTCGTAGACGCTGCCGTGTTCCCAAGGCTCATTGGGAAGAAATGCGGGAGCGGGCTGATCGAGCCAGCGGGTGCCGTCCCACTCCAGAAATCCAATCGTGTAGGGACCCCAGATCTGGTCGGCGCCGCCCGCGTAGTAGATGCGCTCAACCCAAGCGCCACGATGAGGATCCCATCCCCTGACATAAGAAGGACAGTGACGCCCTCCCGACAGATCCCAGCCGCTGCTGAGGCCGTGACCGGCGAGTAACGCGATTTTGGAGGGCTCCTGTGGATCGGGAGTGAGACTCCAGCCGGAGGAAGCGAGGGGAGCGGCTTCGGGAAGCGAGGCGCTGAAGAGATGGACGCTGGGATCGTCTTTGCGCTGGCCGGCAAGGTACATCCACCAGCGATTGCCGCGCTTGGCGATGGAGGCGTCGGTGACTTCGAGCAGGTCTATGATGGGGGCGAAGCCGTCGGCAGGATCGAACACTTTGGTCTCTTTGGATTGGTTCACGCGCGACCCTTTTTTGAGGATCTTGAAAAGATATCAGAAATCAGGAGAACAGGTCTCTGAGAAGCTGGTCGCGCGGAATCTCAAGATAAGTTGCGACGTCGGTGAGGACTTGCGAGAGCGTCCCAATCTTGAGTGGCTTGTGCGCCGGGATGGTGACATGGTGCTGAGAACCTTTGCAACTGGAAGACAATCTGATGTGACTGCCTGTCTGTCGATTGATTTGGTAGCCGAATTGATTGAGTGCGCGAGCGAGATCATGCCGTCCAGATCCCGAGGCACCTTCAAGCGGAAATGACCTCATCTTTCACAAGGTGAAGGCGAATCACGCTAGGCCTGTCGCCGTCGGCAAAGTGGCAAGCGACCGCGTCGCGCAGCATAGATTTGAGTTCATCGAGCGAATCCGCCTGCGAAAAAATGGAGTGGCCGAGCGCCCGAGCTTCGAAGCCGCCCTCGGGAGACTCCTGAATCGAGAAGATAATTTCGCTTTGGGCCATGGAATCCTCCGGATGGTTATACGGCCAGCCGACAAGTTCAGTCATCAGTTTTAAGACTTGCAAGAATAGTGGAAGACCTCGGAAGGCCTTGCTTACAGGGGAGACCCAACAGGAAGACGGCATCCACGTCCTTACGGAGGAAAGATGCGGGCGTTACGGAGACTTAAGGGTGGCTAAGACGGAATGGAGGGCCGTCTCATCGAGGCCAGCGTGGGATAGGACGACGTTGCCGGCAGGATCCAGCAGGACGAAATACGGGATGCCGTGTTGCGGGAACTTGGCGAGCAGGTCTTTGTCGGCATGGAAATTGGGCCACGGCTCTTTGTGCTGGAGCCAGAAGTCGGTAGCTTTCTGAGAGTCTTCATCTTCATCGAGGCTTAGAAGGACCAGCCCCTTGGCTTTGTTTTCCTGGTAGAGTTTTTCGAGTGATGGAAGCGATTCGCGGCATGGCGAACACCAGGTGGCCCAGAAATCGAGCAGCACCGGCTTGCCTTGGAAAAATTGCAGCGATACTTCCCTGCCCTGAGAGTCCTTAACGGAAAACGCGGGGGCGGGCTTGCCGATGAGCTTGGCGAGTTCCTGGCTCTGCTTGTTCTCGAATTGCTTGACGAGGGCGGCCGAAGCCGGAGGGATGAATGTGAACGTGCCGTCGGGGAACGAAGGCGGATCGATTTCAGCGACGGTGAAAAGTGTATCGGTAAGTTGCAGATATTGAGCGTTGGGTTCGCTGGGGATGACTTCGCCCTCCATGCGATCAGTTGCTTTGCGAATTAGTTTGGATTGCTTGTCGATCCAGAATGTAAATTTAGTGGAAACGTGGCCGGCCATATTGGGAATTTCACCGTCGGTATTTATGACGGTGCAAACGACGCTTTTTCCGTTGATGTCGATGGCCTGGTCAGGCGCGAAGATCGCGGTGCGCACTAATCCTCCCCAATGAGCAATCGAGTTTACCTTGGCCTGAGCTTCCCTCAGAAAGCCCAATCCCATGGCGGCGCTGGAGTGGACTTGCGTAGGACCAGGGGAGAGTGCGGGTTGCTGCGTGAACTGGTTGAGCGGCTGGAAATAGATCCACTCCGTCTTGCCGTCGGAGACCTGCACGCCAGTTCCGAATTGTCCGCGACGCTCAATGCGATACTGTTTTTCGTGTCCCACGATCGAAATGACGAGTGCTTTGCTCCACGTGCGGCTGAATTCGCCGTCCATTTTATGTTCCTCGACGTACTCGAGGCGATAGGAAGTGGCGTGGGCGTAGCGGGCGAAGAGTTCAGTAAGATACGGGAGCGCGTCGGAGCCTGGAGCGCCGGGCTCGAGTGGTGGAGAGGTCTGCGTGCTTGCGGCGGAAGAGAAGAGCGAAAGAAGAAGTAAGGAGAGCGCAGACTTGATGCAGAGGCGACCGTAGCGGCAAGGCATCGGAGTTCTCCGGCGAACGGCTGGAATTCATGGGTATGTTACTCGGATGAAATACTAACGGCTAGTTAATAGAGTGAGAGAAAGCATCGAGGTCGGGAGCATGCGTTCAGGAGGTCTTTTGCGGGTTGAGCGGTTGCCACGATCCCTCCACTGCGGCGCCGCAAAAACCGCTGCGCCTCCGGTCGGGATGACACCAGCCGAACACGAGGTGGTTGGGGCACGGGCTGGGAGCCAGCGGAACACGAGGTGGTTGGGACACAGGCTGAAGCCTGTGCTACTGGCTACGGGGTGCGGGTGGATTCTACGAAGTAGACACCGGCTAAGGCTAAGACGCCGCCGACTAGTTCGGGCCAGGAGCCGCGTTCGTGGAGGAGGAGGATGCCCAGCAGTGAGGCGGACACGGGCAGGAGGTAGTTGTAGGCGGCGAGTTGGGTGACTTCGAGATAGCGGAGAAGCCAGAAATAGAAGAGGTAGGCGAGGGAGGAACTGAACAGGGCCATGTAGATGACCGCGGCCCAGCCGGGCCACGGCAGGGCGAGCCATTGAGGGCCAAAAACGATGGAGCGGTGGATGGCGATGGGGAGTACGAAGAGCGCACCGAAAAAGAAATTGTAGGTGGTCATGGTGAGGGGATCGTAGCGAGAGGCGACGCGCTTGCCGAGTACGGCGTAGAAGGCGAAACCGAGCGAGCCGATCAGAGTAATGAAATCGCCGAGGAGCGTGGGCGCGTGTTGCGCGGAGTCACGCGCGGTGGCGAGGAGAATGACGCCGAAAAGAGAGATGGTCATGCCGAGGACTTTGCGAATCGTGGCGGATTCGAGACGAAAGAGGACGGCGAGAACCAGGGCGTAGATAGGGCCCATGCCAACGATAATGGCGGAGTGCGTGACGGAGGTGAAGCGCAGACCGATGGTGAAGCAGACCTGGTTGACGGTGACGCCGAGGAAACCGAGGTAGAGGAAGGTCCAGAGGTCGTGCATTGTGGGGCGTGGGGCGTGACTCGTGGAAGAAGGAAGCAGATCCCTCGCTTCGCTCGGGGTGACATTTTTATTGGCGGCATCGGGTGAGGTGGCGACATTCGATGAAGCGCAAGGATTCGGCGATGCGTGTGGAGGATTGCGCGTTGAGGGATGGTTGCTAAAGGCGGGCAGACGGCGACAGATGGGGTTGAGGAGAAGCATGAAGACGCCGGCGAGAACGACGCGGATGGAGGCTAGCGTCATGGCGGGGAGATAACGGAGGGCAATTTTCCCCGCGATGAAGTTGAAGGCCCAGACGGTGGTGAGGAAAATCAGGGCGAGCCAGACGATGGGGCGGCTGGGGGCGCGTCCGGAGGAAGTGTCTACGCGCACGGGAATGGGCCGGGAGAGGTGCGGAGTGAGATGAGATGCGGCAAAAGTGAATCCTTGTGAGTGAAACTATTCATGAAGCGGTAACAAATTCGGAGTCCTCAGGGGCTAAAGCCCAATGGAGACCGAATTGTTGATGTCGGAGCTAAAGCTCCGACCCCATAAAGAAGCCGGACAACCCACACGCAACGGCGGCGTGTGGAGCGCCCACCCACTGCAACGCAAAAAAACAAGAGAGATTCCTCACTCCGTTCGGAATGACGAATTTGCAGTTTTTTGCAGCTTGTCAGGTCGCGATCTCTCGAAGAATGCAAACTTCTGGTAGGAAGTATACGTCGGAAAAAGAAAGAGTAGAACCGGGAGTGGCTGGGGAACATCGAAGAAGTACCGGCCCAAGAAATAGAGATCAGTGATCAGGAATCAGAGATCAGGAGGCGGAGTTTCATCGCGGTGAGATGGTGCCACGATCCCTCCGCCGCGAGCCGCAAAAGGCGCGGCTCTCCGATCGGGATGACACAAAACGAAAGCGGAAAGGCCAGGGCAAAAGAACCGGTCTAAAGACCGGCCGCTACAACAGGATCGCGGACAGTTCGAGGATCGGTGGAGACGTTGAGATGTGCTAGCAGTCATGATGCGCGGTGGTGTTCGCGGTCACATCGCTCATGGGAGATTTGTTAGTAGATTTGGCGCGGCAGAGGCGACGGAAAGAACCGGTCTAAAGACCGGCCACTACAAAAGGCAAATCGGATGCGCGACATTGCGCAAGGAGAGAGTGAGATGAGTGACGCAACTGCGGTGGTGAAAAAGGGCGGTGCGAAGGCGCAGACATTTAATACCAAGGCGTATGCGGCGTTCAGCGCGGGAGCTCCCCTGGGGCCGTTCACGGTGGCGAGGCGGGAGCCGCGGGCGCAGGATGTGCAGATCGAAATTTTGTATTGCGGCGTGTGCCATTCGGATTTGCATCTGGTGCGGAACGAGTGGAAAGAGGCGATGCCGGCGGTGTACCCGCTGGTGCCCGGACACGAAATTGTGGGGCGCGTGGTGAAGGTCGGCAGCGCGGTAAAGAAATTCAAAGAAGGCGACATGGCGGCTGTCGGGTGCATGGTGAATTCGTGCCGGGTGTGCGAGAGCTGCCGCGCGGGACTGGAAAACTATTGCGAGAACGGATTCACGCTGACGTACAACTCCGAAGACAAGATCCTGGGCGGAGTGACGTACGGCGGATATTCGCAAGGCATCGTGGTGGATGAAGCGTTTGTGCTGCGGGTGCCGAATGGATTGGATCCGGCGGGAACGGCGCCGCTGTTGTGCGCGGGAATTACCACGTATTCGCCGCTGCGTCATTGGAGAGTGAGCAAAGGGCAGAAGGTGGGAGTCGTGGGGCTGGGCGGACTGGGGCACATGGGCGTGAAGTTCGCGCATGCGTTGGGAGCCCACGTGGTGCTGTTCACGACATCGCCGAACAAAGTTGCGGATGGGCGGCGGCTGGGCGCAGATGAGGTGGTAATTTCGAAGAATCCCGACGAGATGCAGAAACATGCGGCGAGCTTCCACTTCATTCTGGACGCGGTGTCGGCGCAGCATGACATCAATTCTTATTTGAGTTTGCTGAAGCGCGATGGGACGTTGACGCTGGTGGGTTTGCCGGAAAAGCCCACCCCGGTGGCCGCGTTCAATTTGCTGATGGGGCGACGGAGTTTGGCGGGATCCGGGATCGGCGGGATCCGCGAGACGCAGGAGCTGCTGGATTTTTGCGGGGAACATGGAATCACCGCGGACATTGAGAAGATCCAGATGCGGCAGATTGATGAGGCGTATGAACGGTTGCTGAAGGGCGATGTGAAGTACCGGTTTGTGATTGATATGGGGTCGTTGAAGTAGGAGAAGACAGTTCACAGTTGAAAGTTAAAAGTTGAAAGTACTCACCACAGAGGACACAGAGAGCACAGAGGAAGAAAACGCCGGATAAGAGGTACCACGAGAAAAACCGTACGTCGACCACTACAAAAGGTACAGCCTCACCCCTGAAGGGGTGAGCTACAGGACAAGCGGCTACAGTAGGGCATGAAACGCAGCGATTAGTCCAGGCGCTGGGTGCGCGTCGCCAGGTGGGCGATGCGATCTGGGCGCGGAAGGAAACCTGTGCCTGCGGCGTTGGGGACTTTGATTGTGCCCTGTGCGGTTACGGTGACTTCAGGAGTGATGATGTCTTCGTGCCAGTAACGGGCGCTGGCGGAGACGTCGCCGGGTAAAGTGAAATTCGGAAGAGTGGACATGGCGATGTTGTGAGCGCGGCCGACACCGGATTCGAGCATGCCGCCGCACCAGACGGGGATGGCGTGCTTCTGGCAAAGATCATGAATACGTTTGGCTTCGCGGAAACCGCCGACGCGGCCAAGTTTAATATTGATGATTTTGCAGGCACCGAGAGCGATGGCGGCTTCGGCTTGTTCGTAAGTGTGAATACATTCATCGAGGCAGATGGGCGTTTGCAGGGCTTTCTGGATTTCGACGTGGCCGAAGAGGTCGTCCCAGCCGAGGGGCTGTTCAATCATCATGAGGTAATAGGCGTCGAGCTGCTTGAGGAGCGCAAGATCTTCGTTGCGATAGGCGGAGTTGGCATCGACGGTGAGCTTGATGCGGGGAAAATCCTGGCGAAGGCGCTGGACGGGAAGCAGATCTTTGCCGGGCTTGATTTTAATTTTGATGCGCTGGTAACCGGCGGCTAATTCTTTTTTGACGGTAGCAGAAAGTTCGTCGAGAGAATCTTTCACGCCGATGGAAACGCCGCAGGGGATTTCCTGTTGCGTGCCGCCGAGAAATTTCCACAGAGGAATATTTTTGAGTTTGGCTTCGACGTCCCAGATGGCGGTCTCGACGGCGGCCTTGGCCATGTTGTGTCCGCGGACTTGCGCGAGGAGCGACCAGACCTCGGCGGCGGAGGCGAACTCCTTCCCTTTCAGCATGGGCCAGAGGTACGTGGTGATAATGTGCCAGGCGGTGTCGGTGTCTTCGGGAGAGTAGAAGGGATTTTCGCCGGCGGTGCATTCGCCCCAGCCGGCGATGCCGTCGACAGCGGCTTCGACGAGGAGAATGCGGCGGTCGGTGACGCGGTCCATGCTGGTCTCGAAGGGAGCGATGAGAGGGAGATGAATTTCGCGAAGAGTGAGGGAGTGGAGGCGCATGGATTTATCCTTGGAAAGACAGTTGAAAGTTAAGAGTTGAAAGTTGAAAGATCAAAGGAAAGATCACCACAGAGGACACAGAGGGTACAGAGAAAGAGAAGAAGGAGAAAGGTTCAAGGTTGAGATTTGAAAATCGAAAAGCAGGAACTGTGAGTGAGAGGTTGGAGGATGCGGCGGTTGGCGTGGGGTTGACGAGTTGCCGTGATCCCTCCGCTGCGCGGCCTGACGCACCATGAAACGGCGCGCGGGAAAAATCCGGGCCGCTCCGGTCGGGATGACACAGATGAAACACCAGAGCGGACCGCCTCGGAAGGCGGTCCCTACAAAAAACAAAGCACAAATCAACCCAAGAAAAGAAAAGCCCAGCCTTTCGATCGTCGGAGCCCACCCTTCGCAAAAGGCGCGAAGGATGGGGCACCCTCAAGTTCACATGAGAGGTGGCGTTGGAAAGAAAACCCAAGAGGAAGAGAGATCCCTCGCTGCGCTCGGGATGACGACGAAGAACAGGCAAGTGCAAGAACCGACCTGAAGGTCGGCCACTACAAAAACCAATTCGAGGAGTGAACGATTCGGTCAAAAGTCGCTCCAGGGAGAGAGGTGGTAGTCGGCACCGGCCAGGGTGGAGCGGACGGCGGTGGCGGCGTAGCCTTTGGCGAACCAGCGCTGGAATTCGTTGCGGATGCGGGTTTGGAGTTCGGCGACGCGAGGAAGATCGTTGGATTTCCACTGCTCGAGTTCAGCGGGGAGATGGATGGCGGCGGGGCTGTCGACGGGATCGGGAGTGAGATCGTTGATGGCGGCGATGACGCGCTTGGAGTCGAGATGCCACTCGGCGAGAAGGCGGTCGGTGGCGAGGCCGCGATGGAGAGGGCTGGTGGTGACGCCATAGAAATTGGGAATGAGCTGACGGGAGAAGGCGCCGAGGCGATTGAAATTGAAATGAGCGTTGCGCGTTTCGAGGGGATCGAAGGTCCACTCGACGAGGCGAATGTCGCGAGAGAGGGCTTCGTCGCGCTGGAAAAGTTTCAGCATGCGGCCGATGCGGCGATCGCGATGCGAGGGGAGAACACCCGTCATGTGGGAGTGGAGGTAACGGGTGTTGCCGCGAATGCCGGCCACGGCGAGAGTGAAGCCGACCATGGTGTCGCTATCGAAGGCGCCAATGACGTGTCCGCCGGTTTGATTGGCGACGACGAATGTGACGTAGGGCTCAACCTCGAGATCGGATTCGCCCCAGACGGATTTCTGGATAGCGACGCACCGGTGGAAGTCGTCGAGGGAGGTGCATTTGCGGATGAAGAGGTCGGGAGTCATGGGACAGTTGTCAGTTTCAAGTTATCAGTTTTAAGTAAAAGAAAAGAGAGTTGAAAGTTCAAAGTTGAAGGTTGAAAGAAAAGATTTGCGGCCTCGAGTGGGAGGTTCGAGGTCGGGACGGTTGGGGTGGTGTTAACGGGTTGCCACGACCCCTCCGCTGCGCGGCCCGACGCGCCACGAAACGGCGCACAGGAAGCCGGGCCGCTCTGGTCGGGATGACAACCAGGCACCTTGGAATCGTCGGTCCGAGTGTATTCGTCAGGAAAAGCAGATCCCTCGCTTCGCTCGGGATGAGAATTGGACGCGGGATCGGTGGCTTCGATTGAACGCGAGTCTGAATACGCCCGCCTCAGACGGCGGCCGCTACAAATGCAAGGACCAACCCAAGAGGAGAGAATGCGCGGCGCTCGATCGTCGGAGCCCACCCTTCGCAAAAGACGCGAAGGATGGGGCACGCTCAAGTTTTTTTGTGCGGCGGCGTTGGATGGAGGAGGCACGTCAGGGGCGCTCGCGGTTGTGGTCTTGCTGCTTGGATTGTTCCCAGAGGAATTCCATTTGGGGGCGCGGGATTTCGGCGAGAGTAGTTCCCTGCTGGCGGGCGAGGCGTTCCATTTCGTGGAAGCGGCGGGAAAATTTGGAGCTGGCTTTTTTCATAGCGATTTCGGGATCGATGTTGAGGAAGCGCGCCAGATTGACAGCGACAAAAAGGATGTCGCCGACTTCGGATTCGATGCGCGCGGGCGATTCCTTATTGTCGAGGGCGTGGCGGAGTTCGGCGGCTTCTTCGGCGAGCTTGTCGAAGATGCCGTCGACATTGTGCCAATCGAAACCAATGCGCGCGGCTTTGCGAGTGAGTTGAAGACCTTCAAGAAGCGCGGGAAGAGTGCGAGGGACGCCATCAAGGACGGAGACAGGCTCATCGTTTGCGGCGCTGGATGAAGTACCCGCGGAAGAGGCAACGTCAAAACCCCCACCCTTCGAACTCAAAGGTGTGGCGCCCCAAACTTTCTTGTTGCGGCGCTCTTCCTGCTTGATGATTTCCCAGTTGCGAAGGACTTCGGCGGCATCTTTGGCGCGCTTTTCACCGAAGACGTGAGGATGGCGGCGAATCATTTTTTCGTAAATTTCGCGGATGACGTCGTCGATGGAGAAACGGCGTTGCTCACTGGCGATTTGCGCGTGGAAGAGGACCTGGAGTAGAAGATCACCGAGTTCCTCGGCGAATTTGACGTCGTCGGTGGAATCAAGCGCGTCCAGGACTTCATAAGCTTCTTCGATGAGATAGGTGCGAAGAGTGGCGTGAGTTTGTTCGCGGTCCCACGGGCAGCCGCCGGGAGCGCGGAGACGAGCCATGACGGCAACGAGTTTGGCGAAAGCGGGACCGGCGTTGGGGACGCGCGGTGCGAGCTGTTTACGTTTGCGTTTCGCGGGACGTTTGGGAAGTTTGCGGGTAGATTTTCGGGCCATGCCTCCGCCTGAGATGGAATGAGAGCGAACGTAACACTTTACGGTGGGGGCGGGAGATTTACAAGGGTGGGGGCTGGGAGGAGTTGAGAGTTAAAAGTTGAAAGTTAAACGACAAAATGCGGGCCGCTACGGCCGGGATGACAGCAAGGGGAAACCGCAGAGAACGAGCCCGCCTCAGAAGGTTTCGCTACAGGCATGGGAGGCTTGATGTACGTTGGGGTCCTTCGCTGCGCTCAGGATGACAGAATTGCGAGCGTGGGAAGAGCAATATAAATTGTGGCTGGCATAAAAGGCGGCGCTACATGGAAGACTGAAAGCGCTTTTGCGGCGGATGGGAAAGGTGGCCGTTACAAGGGCTGGCATAAAAACCAGCGGGACATTGACGAAAAAAGAGAGCGGAGGGGGCTCGTCTGGTATAAAAGCGGGAGAAAATTGGTGAACGGGTGCAGATTTGTGTTCTTCCGGCTTATGGGAGTTTTACACAGGCTGAAGCCTGTGCTACCGGCCGCTACACGCGCAATCGCGACAGAGAAGATGGCGGCGTAAAGCCGTCGCTACAGGCGATTGCGCGATATTGACGGATTCATAGGAACATGTATGTGAGTGGAATTAGCAGATTCGTGGGAGGGGTGGACTATGGCTTGTAATCCTGAAGTGCTGAAGCATGTGCCGCTGTTTTCGATGCTGGATGAGGAAGAGTCGGCGGTGCTGGCTTCGCAGGTGGAGTTGAAGAAATATGCGCCGCGGCAACGGATTTACAAGGCAGGCGACAGCGGAGGACAAGCGTACGTGATGGTGAGCGGGCGAGTCCGCGTGACGACGGTGGACGAGGACCATCAGGAAGTGGTGGTGGACGAGCCAGCGCATGGCGCGTTTTTCGGATTCGCATCAATGCTGGAACAGACCGCACACCAGACAAACGCGACGGCGCTGGAAGAAACGGAATGCCTGGAAGTGAGTAAAGACGACATTGAGACGCTGCTGAAACGAAAGCCGTTGGCCGGGATGGGGATGTTGAGCGTGCTGGGAAGACAGTTTCACTCGGCGCAGCAGTTGGTGAGGGTTCGAGCGATGAGGAATCCAAACGACGTGATTGAAGAGAAAGCAACGTTGGGAGAGCAGTTGGCGGACGCGGTGGTGAATATGGGCGGGTCGTGGACGTTCATCGTGTCGTTTGGAGCGGTGTCGGGGATTTATTTAATTTTGAATCATTGGTTGGGGAAAGCGGCGTGGGATCCGTATCCGTATATATTGCTGAACCTGATTCTGTCGATGCTGGCGGCGATCCAGGCGCCGGTGATCATGATGAGTCAGAACCGACAGGACCGGAAAGATCGGGTGAGAAGCGAATTGGATTATGCGGTGAACCGACGGTCGGAAATGGAGATACAGGGATTGGCGAGGAAGATGAATCTGGTGGGAGAACAGTTGGGGGATATTGAGGAGATGTTGAGAGGATCGAAGATGGAAAATGGAAAATAGAAAATGGGAAAGCGGGGCTAAGCCCAAATTATCTTTGCGGGGTGATGTCGGACCTGAAGGTCCGACCCCCTGGAAGAGAAATCCAAGAAAAACTACTCAAGAAAACGGCTCAAGAAAGACGGCTCCAGAAGACAGCTCAAGGAAACAGCACACCGGCTAGCAGGTTCAAGAGGGCACGATGTATCGTGCCCCTACACAGGTGGCGACCTGAAGGTCGGCCGTATTGTCCCAAGACAGAAGTCGGCCATTACAAAGCGCAAAGAAAAGACTCACCACTGAAAAGGTGAGCTACAGCGCGGTTATTTGGCGGACTGCTTTTTGTGCAGGTCGGTGCAGACGGAGACGGCGGAATTGGGATCGACGGCGCTGTCGCCGCCCTCGATGTGCTGGATGATGCCGTCTTTATCGATGACGATGTTGGCGCGCAAAGCCCACTCGTAACTGTCGCCCTTCACGTCATATTTTTTGAGGATACCGTAATCGGTGAGCATCTTGCGGTTCATGTCGCTGAGTAGAGGGAACTTGATGTCGATGGACTTGGCGAAGGCAGCGTTGGCTGCGGGGGAATCCATACTTACACCGAAAACTTCCGTATCGTTGGGGTCGATCTTACCAGAGGCGAGTCCAGCCTGGACCGCTTGCAGTTGCTTCGTTCAACCACCGGTGAAGGCGAGAACATAAACGGCGAGGAAAACATTTTTCTTGCCGTGATAGTCGCTGAGCTTGACAGTTTTCCATTGATCGCTGAGGAGGGTGAAGTCGGGGGCTTTGTCGCCGACTTTGAGGGTGAGCTTGGCGACTTCTTCCTTGTTTTGGGATTGCGCGGGCGAACGAGCCAGCGCGGGAGCCATGGCGAACAGAAGCCCGGCGGCGAGCAAACGTTTCATAGAGTTCTCCTAAGTGGGAGTGGCATGGGACGGGAGGATGATAACCGGAGATGATGGAATTGGGATGTAAAAAGATTGTATCGGTGGGGGCTGAGGACCGATGGCGAGTTTCTTTGAGGAGGGATGGTGCCACGATCCCTCCACTGCGCGCCGGCTGGAATGCACCGGCGCTTCGGTCGGGATGACAACGAAGAGAAGACAACCCAAGAAAGAGAACCGGTCTAAAGACCGGCCACTACAAAAACGAAGAGAGAAGAGTCCTCGTTTGATCGCAAGAGCCCACCCTTACAAACCAAGGGTGTGGCACCCTCAAGGTCATGGGCTCCCTCGATCTGATTGGCGGCAAAAGCGGCGGCGAGCAGCCGCAGTCCATACTAAGAGTGGGTGGGGAGTAGGCGGACTACGTCGTTGTACATGACGTACGCGAAGAGAGCCAAGAGAAAGACCAGGCCGACCTGGATGAAGCGTTCCTTGAAGGCGAGGCTGAAATCGCGGCGGCGAATACCTTCGAGAGTGAGAAGCAGGATGTGTCCACCATCGAGAATCGGGATGGGGAGAAGATTCAGGATGCCGAGATTGACGCTGATGAGCGCCATGAAGAGGATGGTGGCGGAAGGCCCGAGAGAGACGGCTTCACCAGCAGCGCGAGAAATGCCGACGACGCTCTGCAGATCCTTGACGGAAACCTTGCCGGTGACAAGTTTGGCTACGACGCCGAGAGTGTCGGTAACGAGTTCGCTGGTTTTCTCAAAACCGGCTTTAAATGAAGCGACGACGCCAAGGGATTTGTGGGCAATGGCGATGTCGGGGCCGACGCCAATCTGATAAACCTTGTCGCCGGTTTGCGCGGCGCCGATTTTGGGAGTGACGGCAAGAGTGACGGGCTGGCCGTTGCGAGAAACTTCAACCTGAAGAGTTTTGCCTTCGGATTTGTGGATGGCGTCGACGAACTGATCCCAATAGTCAATCTTCTGGCCATTGACGGCGGTGATGAGGTCGCCATCTTTCATGCCCGCGACAGCGGCGGGTTTGCCGGGAATGGATTGCAGGACTTTTGGAGGCACGGGAGAAAAGCCGAAAACGTGTTCGTCGGGAGTTCGCTTGACGGGGATATCGAGGTTGCGGACCGAGCCGTCGTGTTCCGCCTGGACTTTGAGCGAACCGCCTGTGGGGAGAGCTTCCATAGCGCGGTAGGCCTGTTCCCAGGTGGGATTCTTGACGCCATCGATGGAAACAATTTTGTCGCCGACTTCCAGGCCGGAAGAATTGCCAGCAGGGAGACCGAGGATGGCGACGGGCTTTTCAAAATAGGCGGCGTAGGGTTCGCCGGCGACAACGTAATAGAAGCCGAGAAGAAGCACGGGGAAAATAAGATTGACGGCGGGTCCCGCGAAAGAGATCAGCGCACGCTGCCAGCGTTTTTTGGACATGAGTTCATCGGGAGAGCCGGTGGGCTTCTGGTCGCCAGAGTCGATGTCGGTGAGGTCCTGTCCCGCCATGCGGACGTAGCCGCCGAGAGGAAGAGCGCTAACGCGCCAGTCGGTGGCACCGCGTTTGACGCCGAAAAGGCGAGGGCCAAAGCCAATGGAGAAAACATCGACGCGAACGCCAAAGAGGCGAGCGACGATGAAATGTCCCCATTCGTGGACGAGGATGATGACGCCGAGGGCCAGAACCATGCCGATGATCGTGTTCATGCTAAGCGAAAAACCTCTGCTTTCGAGAATACAACAAATGGCCCGGATTCTTCAGAGGCTAAAGTCCCCTTGTTACTCGGAACTTCTTGTCGGACCTAAAGGTCCGACCCCCTAAAGCCTCCTGCGTCAGAGCGGACCGCCTCAGAAGGCGGTCCCTACAAACCCAGCAACCCGAGAACCGACCTGAAGGTCGGCCACTACAAAATCCAAACCGAGATGGCGGCGTAAAGCCGCCGCCACAAAACCAAGTGCACAGACTGAAGTCTGTGCTACTGAACGCCCAAGCCCCTAGGCTACTGCGGGGTGAGTTGAGAGGCGGACCACTTCTTCGCTGGCTTGACGGCGGGCTTCGGCGTCTGCGGCCAAGACATCGTCCATATTCTCAAAGCGCACGCGGGGCGTGCGAGAGAGAACACGTTCGATTACTTCGGGAATCCCGAGAAACGGCAAGCGTTGCTCGAGAAACGCGGCGACGGCGATTTCATCGGCGGCGTTCAGGGCACAAGGCCAAGCGCCACCTTTTTTCATCGCTTCGCGCGCCAAGCGTAGACACGGAAAACGCCGCGTGGATGCCCTCTCGAAATCCAAGCGGCGGAGTTTCGCCCAATCCAGGGCCACCTGATTAGATGCGACCCTGTGAGGATAGGTTAGCGCATATTGGATGGGCATGCGCATGTCGGTTGGGCCGAGTTGCGCTAAAACGGAACCGTCGATGTATTCGACCATGGAGTGGACGGTGGACTGGGGGTGAATGACGACGTCGATCTGATCGGGGCGGACGCCGAAGAGCCAGCGGGCCTCGATGATTTCGAAGCCTTTGTTCATCATCGTAGCGGAATCGATGGAAATGCGGTTGCCCATGCGCCAGTTGGGGTGGGCAAGGGCTTGGGCGGGAGTGACGGATTCGAGGGCTTTGAGGGGCGTTTTGCGGAAGGGGCCACCGGAAGCGGTGAGGATGATGCGGCGGACTTCGGGATGGTGTGAGACCTGAGTCGTGGGGCGTGACTCGTGACTCGTGGCCTGTGACTCGTGACTTGTGGAAAAAGATTCGGATTCCTGAGGGGCTGAAGCCCCAACCTTGTTCGCTTGGTCGTTACTGTCGGAGCTAAAGCTCCGACCCCCTAAAGAGAGACGCTGGCCCGCTAAAGAAACGTCAATAGCCGAGCCGTCTCGTTTGCCGGCGCGGAGGCATTGGTGGACGGCGTTGTGTTCGCTGTCAACGGGGAGCAGTTCCCTGCCGGATTTGGCGGCGGCGGCCATGACAAGTTCACCAGCGGCGACGAGCACTTCTTTGTTGGAGAGAGCGACGGTGCGGCCGAGTTTGACGGCTTCGTAGGTGGCTTCGAGGCCAACGACACCGACGGCGGCGGAAACGACAATGTCGGCGTGAGGATGAGTGCCGACGGCAAGCATGCCCTCGCGGCCATGATGGATGGCGGGCGAAGCGATTCCCTTTTCGCGGAGGCGGCGGGCGAGATCGTCGGCGAGTTGCGGGGTGGCGACGGAGACGAGTTCGGGATGATGGCGCTCGATTTGGGGGAGGAGTTCGTCGAGATTGGAGCCAGCGGCGAGGGCGAGGATTTTGAATTGGCCGGGGAGAGACTCGACGACGGAGAGAGTTTGGCGTCCGATGGAGCCGGTGGAACCGAGGATGGAGAGGGATTTCATGGAGCAGTCTTCAGTTATAAGTTTTCAGTTCTAAGTTCTAAGTAACGATAAACCCTCGAAATACGAAAAACGAAAGTTGAAATTCGGCGGAACCCAAGACCCAGGTGCAAAGGCGGTACCTGGGGCACCCGATTGAGTTTTAAGTTTTCAGTTCTAAGTTCTAAGTAAAGATAAAACCCTCAAATCGAAATACGAAAGTCGAAATTCGCGGAACCCAAGACCCAGGTGCAAAGGCGGTACCTGGGGCACCCGATCGACCCAAGAAAAAGCTGGAATGACCTGTCCGTTCGGTTAGAAAACCGTTGGATTGACCAGAACTAAATAATACCAGATGACGGGGATGCAGAGGATTAGGGCATCGATGCGGTCGAGGATGCCACCGTGGCCGGGGAGAAGTCCGCCGGAATCTTTGACGCCGGCGCTGCGCTTGTAGGCGGATTCGAGGAGGTCGCCCATTTGGCCTGCGACGTTGCCAATGGCGGCCATGATGAGGAGATGCGGGAGTGGGATGCGAATCCAGAAGCTGACGGCGTAGGCAACGAGGAGCGAGCCGAGCATGCTGCCGATGGAGCCTTCCCAGGTTTTCTTTGGGGAGATGTGCGGGGCGAGAGGATGTTTGCCGATGGCGCGTCCGACGAAGTAGGCGGTGGTGTCGGCGGCCCAGGTGATGGTGAGGGCGAAGAGGAGGAGGCGGGGACCGCTTTCGCCCATGCCAAGGCCGTGGAGTCGAACGGCGAAGGAGAGCGGGAAGGCCACAAGGAGGAGTGCGCTTGAGGAAATGCCGGCCGAAGGAAGAGCTTCGACAAGAGGTCGCTTGGTCCACAGTGTGAGGGCGGTCAAGCCGAGGATGAACACAAACAAGACCAGAAACGAGTGTGGCGCCTCGTGTCGATGAAAATGATCGCTGCCAAAGAGGATCACATTTACTTCACTTGTTTGGCCTGGATACCTGAATGGCACCGCTGCCCACTGAACGTAAATGATCAACAAAGCGCAGAAGGCGGTCCAGAGGCGGTAGGCGCGGTGGCCGATGGCGTCACCTAGAGCGAAAAATTCCCAGAGGGCGAGGATGGTGACGACGGCGGTGGCGATAGCGACGACCGCGGTAGAGGTGAAGAGGACGAGACCGACGACAATGGGAATGAGAACGAGGGCAGTGAGGACGCGTGTCAAAGTCATTTGGAAAAAGGATATCAGATGACGGGGAAGATATCAGGGATCGGGAATCGCGGATCAGGAGGCAAGAGGAAGATATGGTGAGGCACTCGATCGTAAGAGCCCACCCTTCGCAGAAAACGCGAAGGATGGGGCACCCTCAAGGTCATTTGGGTGGTGGCGCAAGTAAAGAAACCCAAGAGCGATCCCTCGCTGCGCTCGGGATAACTATGTGGCGGTTGCTTCGTTGGTAGCGGATCGTGGCGGAATGCGGATTCGTCTGGCAACTCGAATTCCGGAATGGCGCTTCGACTTCGATTTGGGGTTGCGCTCGCGATCGTAAAAGCGGCGGCTAGCCGCCGCAGTCCAAAAAAGGAAAACGATTAGCGGGCCGCGGAGGTTTGGGAGTCTATGCCGCCGTAGCGGCGTTCGCGTTTTTGGAAGTCGACCAAGGCGGCGAGGAGACGGGCGCGGTTGAAATCGGGCCACAGAGTTTCGGTGATGAAAATTTCGGCGTAGGCAATTTGCCAGAGCAGGAAATTGCTGACGCGCATTTCGCCGCTGGTGCGAATGAGGAGATCGGGGTCGGGCAGATCGGCAGTGTAAAGATGGCGCGCGAGTTGATCTTCGGTGACGGGCTGAGAGGAGCCGTGACCGTTGCGCTCGGCGAGAATGGCGTTCATGGCGTCGACGATTTCGGCGCGGCCACCGTAATTGATGGCGATAGAGAGAATCATGCCGGTATTGGAGGCGGTGGCTTCCGTGGCTTCGCGCGTGTCTTTCTGGACGGCCTCGGGAAGTTCTTCGGGGCGGCCGAGAAATCGCAGGCGAACATTATTTTTCTGGAGGAGCGGCATTTCCTTGCGAATGTATTCGCGGAGGAGTTGCATGAGGAATTCGATTTCGGCTTTGGGGCGGCGCCAGTTTTCGACGGAGAAGGCGTAGAGAGTGAGGGCTTCAATGTGCAGGCGCGCGCAGGTTTCGATGGCGATGCGGGCGGTTTTCGTACCGGCGCGATGTCCCGCGACGCGAGGGAGATGACGCTTCTGCGCCCAGCGGCCGTTGCCGTCCATGATGACGGCGATGTGGCGGGGCAGGCGGGAACGTTCGAGTTTTTCGAGCAGCGCGGATTCCTCGGCAGTGACGGGGCCGAAGCCTTCCGGGGTGGAAGGGCGGGAGAGAACGTGTTTCAGCGAGTAAGACATGGTCAAAATCCAAATCTTCTTTATGCGGCAAAGTTAGCATAGGCATTGGTGGGGGCGCAACGTTGGTGTTGTGGGAAAGTAACCGAGGGATGGTGAGATAGAAAACAGAAAATAGAAAATAGAAATTGGAAAATAGGAGATTCACCACGGAGGACACAGAGGAAGGCGGGAAGAGTTGACAGTTGAAAGTTGAAAGTCAGGAGAGATCGAGGCACGGATACGAGTCGGATGGAAGGATCGCCCACCCTGGCATAATCCGGAAGCGCAAGGGTGGGTCACCCGTCTATGACTGTGTCGGCTCTGTCAAGAGACACGTGTAGCGTACGAGTCGCAAGGGCTCGTTTTTTGTTTTCTACAAGAGACTTTTCTCTTTCCTTCATGACCAAGGCTCGCTTTGTGAATCCAGCGGTGGAAACTGGTTCCACCAACCATCTATTCGGTCACCCTATTACCGACCATGATTCATTCTTCAGACGCCGCGATTATTCGCGGGAGCAAGGCGCCCAATCAGCCTAGCGATGAACTTGCGTTCACCAGGGTGGCCCCCGGGCTGCCTTGCATGCGAACCAGCTGTGCGTACGCTGCTCCACTACGCAGCATCCAGTACATACGCACAGCCAACTTGCGCGCGATGGCTACTTTGGCCACCGCGTGTCCTCTACGGGATTTCAATCGCAGATAATCCTGCCGGAGCGCCGGATCCAGGCGAACCGCAGGATAAACCGCTTCGATCAGCAACCAGCGCACCATGGTGTTGCCCTGTTTGCTGATGGCTCCGAGACGTCGTCGTCCGCCACTGGATTCCTCGCTGGGATTCAGTCCGAGATAACTGGCGATCTTTCTGCTGCGTGAAAAGCGAGTGATCGGACCGATGGCTAGAACAAAGGCCAGCGAGGTTACCGGGCCGATGCCGGGGTGGGTCATTAAGAGCACGGCATCCTGGCGGCGATTGGCTTCTTCCATAACTGCGCGATCCAATTCCACGATCGGTGATTCGACTTGGTCGAGCAGCTTCAGAAGTTCCTGGCGACGGCGGCTGGCCCATGGAGCAAGTCCCAACCGAACCAGCTCCATGCGGCCTTTCTTGGTGAACAACTTTTTCTTGCGGCAGAGTCCCTGACTCATGGCCAGCGCGTGTAGCTGGTTGCCCAGCATCGTGCGCAGGCAGACCAGCTTGTGACGATGCCAAAGTAACTGCCGCAGATCCCGCTCGGCGGGTGTGGGAACCCAGATTTTCGGAAAGCGTTTCGCAAGCAGGAGTTCGAGAATGAGTCTGGCGTCGCGTTGGTCGGTCTTTTGTTTGCGAACTTCGCTGGCGCGAATCTTCGCGGCATCCCCGATCCACAACTCGTGACCGAGTTCCGCAAGCAAGCGCTCGAACCAGTGAATGGGACCGGTGGATTCGATGCCTACGCGCACCGGACCCTGTAGATTCCGATAGAACTCGTGCGCTTCACCACTCTGGTGATCCAAACGCCGCTCGAGAAGCAGTTCTCCTGTTTCGTCGTTGGCCATGGCAATCTGCTGATAGCGTGTGTGAAAATCGCATCCAATTAGCATCGCTCGGCTCCTTTCTTCCGAGCCTTGGTCGTTGAACGCTACCAAGTCTACTCAGAAGTAGGAGCCGACGCAGTCATCCAATCAGCCGTGCATAAACGCGGAGGGTTGTCATGATCCCTCCACTGCGGCGCAGCACACGACACTGCGCCTCCGGTCGGGATGACAATTTGAAGGGCGGCGAAATCGCGCGCCATCAACGGAAAAGAGCGGAGTCCTCAGGGGCTAAAAGCCCACTAGGAGTCCAAGATGTAATGTCGGAGCTGAAGCTCCGACCCGCTAAAAAGCATTGCGGCCGATATAAAGAGCGTCCCACGCTTGCCTGAACCCAAGGCGCAAGGGTAGGCCACCAGCCGAGAGAGACCCAAGAACCCAAGTACAACGGCGGTACTTGGGGCACGCGGCCACTACGAGGGGTGAGAGCCAACTAGGAGGGCACGATGTATCGTGCCCCTACACACGGGAGAATCAGGTGAACACGAGCGGAAGTTCGTGGGTGGGTTAGCCGGAAGCGCCGCGTAGAAATTGGTGGATAGCTTGGAAGACCAGGACGGAGGTTAGGACGATCATGAAGATGGCGGTGGCCCAGGCGACAAGGTTGAAGGTGAGGGTGTTGGTGTGTTCGCCCATGAGGTCTTTGCGGTTGACGAGAAGCAGAATGAAGATGATGACGATGGGCAGCCAGACGCCGTTGCCCACTTGCGAAAAGATGAAAATCTTCCAGAGCGGAGCGTTGGGAAGCAGAACGATGCCGCCACCGACAACGATCAAAATGGTGTAGAGCCAGTAGAAAGCGGGAGCTTCGCGGAATTTGTGGTCGATGCCCGCTTCGAAGCCGAGACCTTCGCAAATGACGTGAGCGGTGGAGAGCGGAAGGATGCTGGCGGCGAAGAGCGAAGCATTGAGAAGACCGAAGGCGAAGGTAAAGCCGGCCCACTTCCCTGCTAGCGGGATGAGAGCTTTGGCAGCTTCGCCGGCATCGTTGAGGTTGGTGAAGCCGTTGGCGTGGAGAGTGGCGGCGGTGCAGACGATGATGAAGAAGACGATAATCATGCAACTGATGCTGCCGAAGAGGACGTCGAGGCGGGCTTGCGGGTATTGGCGAGGGCCAACCTTCTTTTCGACGAAGCCGGCTTGCAGATAGAAAAATTGCCACGGAGCGATGGTGGTGCCGACGAGAGCCGTAAGCGTGACGAGATAGCCGAGATCGAACTGGATGGTGGGGACGACGGTCATGCGCGCGGCCTGCAGCCAGTCGGGATGAGAAAGAAGCGCGGAGAAAAGATAGGTTAGGTAGAAAACGCAAAGAATCAGGAAGATGACCTCAACCTGGCGGTAGCTGCCTTTGAGCACGAGGGTCCACACGATGACCGCGGCGAGCGGGACGGCGATGTATTTGCTGATGCCGAAGATTTGGCCCGCGGCGGCGACACCGGCAAATTCGGCGACGACGTTGGCGAGGTCGACGAAGAATCCAGTGACCATAACAAAGAACGTGGAACGAAAGCCGAACTCCTCGCGGATGAGGTCGGAGAGACCTTTGCCGGTGATGACGCCCATTCGGGCGCACATTTCCTCGGTGACATAGAGGGCGATGGTCATAGGAACGAGAGCCCAGAGGAGCGCGTAACCGTAAGCGCTGCCGGCCTGGGTGTAGGTGGCGATACCGCCGGCGTCATTGTCGACGTTGGAGGTGATGATGCCGGGGCCGATGACGGCAATGAAGAGAGCGATGCGACGACGCCAGTTTTTGCCGCGAGAAAAGAAATCGAGAGTGCGGGCGCGGAGGCGGTCGATGAAGACGTTGATGGAGGAGAGGTTCATGAAGGAAGTTTTAAGTTTCGGAGGAGAGGTGCGGGGCGAGCGATCGGGGAACAGGAAGATAGTTGAGAGTTAAAAGTTGAAAGTTGAAAGAGTCGCTTCACTTGTGATTTGGGGCAAGACGCACGGGTTGAGATCCTTCGGCTATCCTCGTTGGATAGCCTCAGGATGACAGGGTCACCCGCGGCTGCGGAAAGTTGAAAGGATCGGAAAAACCGGGAGAGACCCAAGAGCCCAGGTACAACTGCGGTATCTGGGGCACCCGAGGGACGCTGAAAGCTAAAAGTTGAAAGTTGAAAGAGTCGCTTCACTTGTGATTTGGGGCAAGACGCGGAGGTTGAGATCCTTCGGCTATCCTCGACGGATAGCCTCAGGATGACAGGGTCGGGGATGGAGGGCCGCGGAGACGGCTGAAGTGGCGAGGTCATGCGTTTACCAGGCGGGAGACTACGTCGTCAACCGTGACCGTGCCTACCGGGCGATTTTCGGAGTCGACTACCGTTAGCATGCGGAGATTGTATTTGTCGAAGAGCTCGAAGACGTCTTTTTCGTGGCTGTCGGGAGTGATGGAGACGAGCGGCTCAGTTTTGAGCTCGGACATATTCTGATCGGGAGCGGCGAGGAGCATGCGCGCAACGGGGACAGTGCCGGAGAATTGCGCGGAACGATCGATAAGGACGATGGTATCGAGTTGCTCGAGGTTGAGGTCCTGGGAACGCATCCAGTGGAGGACTTCATCGCGAGTGGAATCACCGCTGACGTAGACGAATTCGGAGTTCATCATGCCGCCGGCTGTGGAGGGATCGAAAGCGAGAAGTTCGCGAACTTCTTCGGCTTCCTGATTGGGCATTTCTTCGAGCAGTTCCTCGGAAGTTTCCTTGGGAAGATCGGCGAGGAGGTCGGCAGCAGCGTCGGGAGCCATTTCTTCAATGATGTCGGCGGCTTTCTCCGGGTCGAGTCTTTCGACGATTTGCGTGGTGAGGCGTTCATCGAGTTCAGCGAGGACAGCGGCCGCGGTTTCTTCGTCGAGAGAGGCGATGATGCCCTGGCGCTCGGCGGCAGAGAGTTCTTCCATCATTTCGGCGAGATCGGCGGGGTGCAGGTCTTCGAGTTTTTCGTGAGTGATGCGCAGCTTGACGCGGCGAAGCGGGTCGGGCTCGATGAGGTTGACGAATTCCCAGCGGATGGAGCGCTGCGGGAGTTTGGTCTGGAGCCTGCGAACCATGCTGGACGGGGCGAGGCCCTGAAGGAGGCGGCGAACGGCGCCGGGAAGGCCAACGTCGACCTGAGCGATGCGGAGTTCGACGTGATTGTTGGCGCGGAGTTCGGAGAGGTCGACATCGTTGACGCGAACGACTTTACGGCCGGCCGTGTCGATGATTTGCTGGTCGAGGAGATCTTTTTGGACGGCGAGCCAGCCTTCATTGGGCTGGTAGGCGTCGAGGGCGCGTTCGTTGACAGTGAGATCGATGCGGCCGGGAGCGACTCTGGCGACCTGATCGTAGCGGGCGACGAGAGGCTGGAAGCGTCCACGAGAGATGAGGAAGTGGGAAACGCGATTGGGCTGGTCCGCAGGTTCGACGAAGAATTCGCGGACGCGGCCGACGAAGTTGTTTTGGGAGTCGTAGGCGGCGGAACCCATAAGTTCGGTGGCGTAGAGCATGGGACGGGACACCTCCTTTCGTAGAAACTAGAAAATAGAAAATCGAAAATAGAAATCGGTAAAACCTAAGACAAACCACGTCAGAAGCAAGACGGAGCCACGTCAAGCCCCAACATAAAGCCGATTCAAACCCAAGACCCAGGTACAAATGCGGTACCTGGGGCACCCGGCACATTTGCAAACCACACGGGTGCGGCACCCGGCAATAAAAAGCCCGCGAGCGGAACGGCCGGCCACGGGCAGATGGAATGAGGGTGAAGCAGCCGTTAGCCGGTGGGGAATGCTCCAGAAGAGGGGATCAGGCGGCGGCGTCTACGCGGGATGAGAGGGTCAACAATACCCTCAGCCCGGGTGGACCCCGAATGCCGAATGAGCCAAGCGGTCAAGTGGCGGCGCCTACCCAAGAAAAGACCAGGGTGAGGTTCGAGTACGCTGGACGCGCTCATCGTAGAGAATTCACTCCGAAGTTAGAGATAAAGGGTAAGGAAAACAAAGTCAAGGAGAAAGAGGGGAAAGTTGGGAAAAAAGGAAAAAATAGAGAGGCGCGCGGTGGCAAGTGGTGCCGGAGGGAGGGTTGAGATCCTTCGCACCGCAAAAAAACGCGGTGCTCAGGATGACATTGTGGCGGTGAGCGGAGAGCGGAAAGATTTCGGAGATGTTGCTGCGATCCCTCCGCTACGCGCCGGCTGAAATGCGCCGGCGCTTCGGTCGGGATGACATCGCTTGGTGTAAGCGGCGAAGCGTGGCTGGCATAAAAACCAGCGCTACATTTAGGAAACGAATACGGGCCGGGTGATTCACCACAGAGGACACAGAGAGCACAGAGGAAACCGATAGGAAAGACGGGCGAGGCGCGGAGGAACTCAGGAGCGAGAGAGAGCCGTCGGTGGGCTCGGGATGACATCGGTTGGTGGGGGCGCGGAAGCGTGGCTGGCATAAAACCCAACGCTACGTTGAGGACAAAACCCGCGCGGACGACGAGGTGGCGGAGGGCGGGAGAATTTTGCAGGGCTTGGCGGGGTAAAGACGCCTCTACCGGTAAAGAAACGAGGTCGAACTGGGATTTTGAGCTACTTGGTGATTCGTAAAAGCGGCGGCTAGCCGCCGTACTCCAAGCTACTTCTTTTTGGGGAAGAGCATGTCGCCTGGGGGGACGTTGCGGCGGCGGCAGTCGTCGAGGTAGAGGACCAAATAATTTTTCAGGATGAAATCTTTGACGGAGTAGCCTAATTCGCGGGCGGCGCGGTCGATGGCGTCGCCGGGACCTTCAAGTTCAACGAAGGTGCCGACGGGAGTTTCGTCGAATTCAATCAAAAGATTCTTGGCCCAGGTGTGGCGGGCGGGAAGTTTGTAGGTGGTGCGAAATTTTTCGTAGCGGAACCAGCCGCGCAGGCCGAGTCCTTCGAAGATCTTCTGCAGGGCCGCGGGATCGGTGAGAACCACTTCGATTTCTTCGCGGACTTTGTGGTGGCGGTCGGCGGGAGTGGCGGGAGCGCCGATGGCGAGCTGGTCTGGCGGGGATTTAAAGGTGAGCAGGGTGCGCGGCGGAGACTTTTTGCTGGCGACGGCAGGAGTCTCGGTGCGGATGCGGAGGAGTTGACCATGCTTGGCTAGGCCGCCATCGGGGGTGTCGAAGATGAGATTGAGTTCATGGGTGCGAGGGATGGAGGGCTTGGCGCCGAGTTTGGAGAGTCGGCGGAGGAAGGGTTTGGGGTTGTCGATTTTGAGTTTGATTTCGGTTTCGCGAGGCATGGAAGAAGATTACAGGAATGGAGAAGAGAGAAAAAGGGGCGGAGGAGGAACATTCGGTGAAGCGGAAATGGAGGAGTGGGGAGAGGTGTGTTAGAACGGAGCAAGGGACGCGGGAGGAAAGTTGCTGAGGATAGGTTGAGATCCTTCGCGCGGTAAACATCGCGGTTGAGTTGCGGCTTGTGCGTTCGCGCTCAGGATGACACGTCATTCGAGATTGCGGATAGGGGAGACAAAACAGAATGCTGGTGATGGGAATGATGAGCGGGACGTCGGCGGATGGAATTGATGTGGCGCTGGCGGAATTGAAGGGGGCGCCGCCACGGTTGCGGAGCAAGCTGCTGCGGCACACGTCGAGGCGCATGCCGGGCGTGCTGCGGACGGAAGTGTTGCGAATCGCGGAAGGCGCGGCGTGCACGGCGGGAGAAATCAGCCAGCTGAATTTTCGGTTGGGAATGGCGTTTGCGGACGCAGCGGTGAGCGCTTGCCGGGAGTTTCGCGTGGCGCTGTCGCGAGTGAAATTGATTGGGAGCCACGGGCAAACGATTTTTCATCAAGGGAGGCCGGTGCCGTTTTTGGGAAAGGCGACGGCGTCGACGCTGCAGATTGGAGAGCCGGCAGTGATTGCGGCGAGGACGGGCGTGACAACGGTAGGCGATTTTCGCGTGGCGGATATGGCGGTGGACGGCCAAGGAGCGCCGCTGGTGCCGTACGCGGATTATCTATTGTATGGGGACGAAAAGATTGGGCGCGTGTCGTTGAATTTGGGAGGGATTGGAAACGTGACGGTGCTTCCGGCAGGAGCGAAGCCGGGGCAAGTGGTGGCGTTTGATACCGGTCCGGGAAACATGTTGATGGATGCGCTGGTGTGGCACTTTACGCGGAAGAAACAGAAATACGATCGCGGGGCGCGACTGGCGCGGCAGGGGCAAGTGAATGAAGCGCTGCTGAAAGAGCTGCTGAGGGACCCGTATTTGAAGCTAGGGCCGCCGAAATCGACAGGGCGGGAATATTACGGACGAGCATATTTTCAGGAATTGCTGCGATTGGGGAAGAAACATCGGGCGGGGCCGAATGATTTGATACGGACGACGACAGAGTTTACGGTGGCGTCGGTGGTGGATGCGTTGAAGCGGTTTGTGCTGAGGAAAACGAAGATACAGCAATTGATCGTGTCGGGAGGAGGAGCGCGGAATCCGCTGGTGCTGGCGCAATTGACGGCGCTGCTGACACCGATTGAGGTGGTGACGTCGTCCAAATTGGGAGTGCCGGAGGAGGCGAAAGAGGCGTACGCGTTCGCGATCTTGGCGTATGAGACGTGGAATCGCAGGGCGGGCAATTTGCCGAGCGCGACGGGGGCGGAGCGAGAGATGGTGTTGGGGAAGATTTGTTTGGGGAGGACGAACTAGGGACAAAAGGAATATTCACCACAGAGGACACAGAGGGCACAGAGGAAGAAGAGTTGAAAGTTGAAAGTTAGGAGCGGGCGGGGACGGTGATGGATGCGGGGAGTTGGGATTGTCATCTAGGAATGGGAAGGGGCTGGCGAGAGACGGGGCCAGCGCTAATGATCAGATCGTGCCAGGATCCCTCCGCTGCGTGCCGCAAAAAGCGCGGCACTCCGGTCGGGATGACAAAGTTCGTGAGCCGAAAGCGGAGTCCTCAGGGGCTAAAGCCCAATTCGTGGAAGTTTGTTATGTCGGAGCTAAAGCTCCGACCCCCTAAAGAGAAGCAGATGAGGCGAAAAGAAGAATGCGGCGAATCTAGAGATATGGAGGGGCTGGCATGAAAGCCAAGGCCCGCGTTGATGGGCAGATCGTGCCACGATCCCTCCGCTGCGTGCCGCAAAAGGCGCGGCAGTCCGGTCGGGATGACAAACGAGGAAAGTGCGTGAGCCGAGAACAGACTGACAGGTTCGCTTGGCGCATGCTTATGGCAGTGGTGGTGTGTTTGGTGGTGGCGATTTTGGTTGGGGGGTGCCGGCAGACGGTGGAGAGGAAAGAGAGAGAGGTGGTGTTTTTGATTGAGTCGAATCCGGCGAATTTAGACCCAAGGTATGCGGTGGATGGACAGTCGCAGAGGATTGGGGCGTTGATCTTCAGCGGATTAGTGAAGCGCGATGATGAAATGAATTTGCATGGGGATTTGGCGGAGAGTTGGGAGACGCCGGATGCGTTGACGTATGTGTTTCATTTGAAGAAGGGCGTGAAATTTCATGATGGGCGGGAAGTGACGTCGAAAGATGTGAAGGCGACGATCGAGTTCATGATCAATCCGGCGAACCGGTCGCCGAAACGAGGCGCGTTCCGGATGATTGGGTCGATTGAGGCGCCGGACGCGTACACGGTGGTGTTTCATCTGAAGGAGCCGGCGGCTTCGTTTTTATGGAATATGGAACGGTCGGCAGTGGGGATTGCGCCGGCGGATGCGGGAAGTGATTTTGCGAGGCATCCGATTGGGAGCGGAGCGTTTCGGTTTGTGAGTCAGACGCAAGATGATGCGGTGGTGTTGGAGAGGTGGCCAGCGACCGGCGACCACCGACCAGTGGAGAATGCCGCGAGTTTGGAGGCGAACGGCAATTCGGATTCACCACAGCGGGCACAGAGTATACAGAGGAAAGAGGGGGAGGTAAAACCCCCAGGTGCAAAACCGGCACCTGGGGCACCCACTCCTGGTACACCCATTGAGCGAGTGACGTTTCGGATTGTGCCGGATGCTATTGTGCGGGCGCTGGAGCTGCGGAAAGGGTCGGCGGACGTGGAGATGAGTTCCCTTTCGCCGGACATGATACCGGTGCTGGCGAAGCAGGCGACGCTGGCGGTTTCGGAGCGGCCGGGGACGAACTTTGCGTACCTGGGAATGAATATGGAAGACGCGATCCTAAAGCATCGCGAAGTGCGGCAGGCATTGGCGTACGCAACGGACCGGGAAACGTTGATCAAATATTTATTGAGGGACGAGGCGAAGCTGGCGAGCGGATTGTTGCCGCCGAATCATTGGGCGTATGAGCCGGATGTGAAGAAGTATGGATACGATCCTCGCGAGGCGGAACAATTGTTGGATGCGGCGGGATTCCCGAGGAAGAGCGATGGAGTGCGGTTTGCGTTGACGCTGAAGGTGTCGACGGAAGAGCAGGCGCGGACGCTGGGGGCGGCTTTGCAGGAACAGTGGAGGAAAGTTGGAGTGAAGTTAGAGGTGCATGCGGAAGAGATTGCGACGCTGTTTGCGGATTTGGGGAAAGGTCAATTTCAGATTTGTTATTTGCGATGGGTGGGAGCGAACAACGATCCGGACGTGTTTGAGCTGGTGTTTAATTCGAAGAGGATTCCGCCGGATGGGCCGAATCGGGGCCGCTACAGGAATGCGCAAGTGGATGCGTTGACGGACGGGATACGGACAGAGATGAATCGGGAGAAGCGCAAGGAATTATGCAGCGAAGTGCAGAAGATCGTGGCGGAAGATTTGCCGTATATTCCCTTGTGGTATGCGGATGTGGTGAGCGTGCATGCGAAAAGATTGGGGGAGATTGGGTTGACGGCGGCTGGAGATTATGAATTTTTGGGCAGATGAGGAAGTTGAAAGTTGAGAAAACGCACGTTGTGGTGAGGTGATGATGGTGCCACGATCCCTCAGCTCCGTGCCGCAAAATGCGCGGCACTCCGGTCGGGATGACAGGTGGGCAAAGGAAGATCACCACAGAGGGCATAGAGAGCACAGAGGAAAGGAAGGAAGAAAGGAAGAAAGGAAGAAAGGAAGAGAAAAAGAAGGAAAGAAAGATCCACGACGGAGACGGACGGCATTCGGAGAACTACGCGGGATGAATTGAGGCCGAGTGAGGTATTGCCACGATCCCTCCACTGCGAGCCGCAAAAGACGCGGCTCTCCGGTCGGGATGACAAAACGGAAAAAGCACCGGTCTAAAGACCGGCCACTACAAAAGGAAGAGAGCATTAGTCGTAGTGGAGGGCTTTTAGGGGATCGACGCTTGAGGCGCGGCGGGATGGTAGCCAGCAGGCCACGAAGGTGACCGCGATCAGGAATGCGGGAACGACTGTGAAGGTGAGCACGTCGTGAGGCTGGACGCCGTAGAGAAAAGCGTTGAAGAGTTTGGCGACGGCCAGGGCGACGGTTAGGCCGAGAGCGACGGCGATGATGGCGAGGAGCATGCCCTGCTGGATGATCAGGCGCTGGACTCCCCCGATTTGCGCGCCCAATGCCAGGCGAATGCCAATTTCGCGAGTGCGGCGGCTGACGGAATAGCTCATCACACCATAGAGGCCGACGGCGGCCAGCAGCAATCCTACAAAACCAAAAACACCGAAGAGTGTGCCGGCCAGACGCGGGAGAAAGAGCGCGTCGCGGAGATGCTCTTCCATAGTGGCTTCATTGAAGATGGCTATGGAGGGATCGAGGGCGTGAATTTCCTGGCGGACGGCGCGCTCCATGCTGGCGTAATCACCGGCGGTGCGGACGAGCAGCGAATAGCCGAGGAAAGCGGGATCGCTGCCGGTGCTTTGTTCGAGAGAACGGAAGAGAACGGGACGAGTTTCTTCGCCGAGAGTGCGCGACTTGATGTTATTGACGACGCCGATGATTTCATAAGTGACACCGCCGCCGTTGACGCGACGGCCAAGAGGATCCTGTCCGGAGAAAATGCGATCGACGAAGGCCTGGTTGACGATGGCGACTTTGGGACCGTTGGCGGGTTCCGCGGCGAAGTCGCGGCCAGCGATACGGTGAATGCCCATGGTTTCGAAATAGCCGGATGTGACCATGTAGAGATCGGTGTTGTTGTAATCCGGCGATGTGGAGCCCGCGACCTGGAAGCCGTCGCTACGGTGGCCACCGGAAAGAGGAACGGAATCGGTGCAGACGGCGGAGATGACGCCGGGAAGAGTGGAGACGCGCTGGCGAAGGTCAGCGAGGAATTGATTGGTGCGCTCAGCAGAGTAGCCGTGGACACGGGGATCGACGGAGAGCATGAGGATGCCGCGGGAACGAAAACCGATGCTGATGCTGGAGGCGTGCTGCATGCTGCGAAGGAAAAGTCCGGTGACGGAGAGCAGAATAAGCGAGATGGCGATTTGCGAGACGATGAGGATGTTGCGAAGAGTGAAGCGGCGACCTGGACGGGACAGGGTGTCTTCGCCTTTCAAGGCGCTGGAAAGAATGGGGCGAGAAGCGGCCCAGGCGGGAGGCAATCCGAACAAGATGCCTGCAGCGATGCTGAGCGCGAAAGTGTAAAGCAGTACGCGCCAATCGACGTGCACACTGAGATCGAGAGGCACGGGCGCGGGGAGATGGAAAGCAGAGAGGGCTTGCGTAGCGAAGAGCGAGAGAACGAAACCAACGACACCGCCAAGGAGAGCAAGCAAAACACTTTCGAGAAGCATAAGTCGCTGCAAGTGGCCACAAGTGGCGCCAAGAGCGATACGGACAGCCATTTCGCGATGACGGCTGGCGGCATGCGCGAGAAGAAGATTGGCGACGTTGGCGCCGGCGATGCACAGAACCAGGAGAACGACGACACTGAGCGCGCCGAGAAAGAGTAAAACAGTGGAGCGATCACGAATGGGTAGCGAGCCCGCTTGATCGAAGAGGAAGCCGCCACCTTTGTCGGTTTGCGGGTAGGCGGTAGCGAAACGCTTGGCGAGGGTTTTGAGTTCGGCGGCGGCTTGCGGACGAGAGACGCCGGGATTGAGTCGAGCGATGACGGCGAGCCAGTGCTGGTCGCGGTCGTTGCGGCTGGGGACGCTGGGAGCGAGCTGCTCAACGCTGCCAAGAGGGACCCAAAACTGCGGATCAAGAATGAGGTCTAGTCCGTGGAAGCCGCGGGGCGCAACACCGACGACGGTAAAGGGCTTGCCGGAAAGGGTGACCGATTTGCCGAGGATGGAGGGATCGGAGTCGAAACGATGCTGCCAGAGGCGGTGGCCGAGGATGATGACGGGGAGATGCTCTTCGTCGGAAGTAAAACCGCGGCCGAGGGTCATGCCGAGGCGGACGACGTTGAAATAGTTGGAGGTGGTGGCCTGTCCCCAGACGCGCTCGGGTTCACCGGTGGCGCCGATGGAGGCGGGGAGGAGCTCGTAGTAGGCGGCAACGCCGGAGAAGGATTTGGCGTTGTCGCGGACGTCGATGAAGGTGGGATGGGAGAAACTGTTGCAGCACTGCTCGCCATCGTGTGTGGTGTGGAGAGCTAGGAGCGTGGAAGGATCACCAACGGGAGGGGGGCTGAGGACAAAGCGGCTGACGACGGAGAAGATGGTGGCGTTGGCGGCAATGCCAAGGCCGATGGAGAGCACGACGGAAAGGACGAAGCCGGGGGATTTGGAAAGGCGGCGGAGGGAGTGAGATAGGGGTTGCAGGGTCAAGGGAGATCTCCTGGTGAGAGGTACGTGGGGGAGGAGGGGAATGTTCCTGGGGGATTAAAGTTGAAAGTTAAAAGTTGAGGAGAAGACGAGTTGCGGTGAGGTGATGATGTTGCCGCGATCCCTCCACTCCGTGCCGCAAAAGGCGCAGCACTACGGTCGGGATGACAGGTGGGCAAACGACGTTCACCACAGAGGACACGGAGGGAAAGAAAGAAGGTTGAAAGTTAAAAGTTAAAAGTTGAAAGTTAAAGGCAAGATGAAAATCACCACAGAGGGTACAGAGGAAAGATCGGGCGGGGGGGAGAAAGAGTGGACACACGTTTTGCAAATGGCGGTTCAGAGCGGAGTCCTCAGGGGCTGAAGCCCGCGTTTTCTTTGTGCAGCGTAATGTCGGACCTGAAGGTCCGACCCCCTGGGGAATCGGAGGCACAATGCATCTGCTTTTGCAAAGGTGGGTGTGTGGCGGCGCGGTCGGCGTCGAAAAGCGGCGGCTAGCCGCCGCACTCCAAATTAGGCTTTGGCGGCGCGCATTTGGGCGACTTGTTCGTTGAAGCGGCGAGTGACGTGGGGAACGATGCCGAGTTGCCGCTCGATGAGCATGAGTTGCGCGCGGTGGTGCATTTCGTGTTCCTTGGCACCGAGGAGGCGTTCGAAGCGGGTCTTGGAAGATTTGCCGTCGGGCTCGGTGACAGGTTCGGCGAGGAATTCCGGGGTGACCGTGTCGAGCCAGGAAGCAAACTGTTCGCCTTCGCTGCGCAGGAGTTCTAGGATTTCGGCTTTGGAGCGAGGCTTGTTCTCTTCGACCTTGAATTGATCGACGAGACGCAGGAAATCGAAACCGACGAGGGTGTTGAGGCGTTTGGTCTTGTGGATTTCGTCCCAGATGCGGGTGGAGAGGCCGATGTGCGTGAGCATTTGCGCGACCGAGCGACAATCGGGAGAGGCGACGAATTGGTATTGGGATTCGGGAATGTCTTCCGCGACCTGAAGAGTGTTTTTGCGTACCGTGCGGAAGGCAGCGGCTAGTTCTTTTCCACCATAAGAATTCATTGGGACACCTCGTTGGGATTTGTGCGCCGAAGCGGCGGGACGGTTGGTTCGATGCGCGTGGGGTGGCGGTGGTCACGCAGGGAAACTGGTGGTGGCGTAAAGCCGCTGGTGTGATGTGGAACGGAATTGGGTGGCGTTTGGCGAGCATTTGCGTTGGCGGACGGCCTCAGAAGGCCGTCCCTACAAAGAAGCAGACGATGGCTGACATGAAAGTCAGCGCTACATTGCGGGCGAGGGTGGAATTATAATTGCACGGACGGTGGGGCGCCTTTTATGAGTGCGGAGAACGGAGCGATGGCGGAGGACAAATATCTTCGGCTGCACTGCGTGAATATTTTTGTGCGGGATCAGGACCGCAGCTTGAAGTTTTATTTGAATCAACTGGGATTCCACCTGGCGTATGACGCGAAACTGCAATCGGGAGACCGATGGGTGGCAGTGGCGCCGCCGAATGGCGAAGCGGTTCTGGTGCTGGTGGTGCCGAAGCCGGAGTCGCGCGAATTCAAATTGATAGGGCGGGCGACGCAGATTTCGTTTGTAACGGAAGATGTGACGGCGAAGTTCAGGGAATGGTCGGCTCGTGGCGTGAACTTTTTGCAGACGCCGAGGCTGAAGCGAATCAAGTTTGATCCCAAGGCGCAGAGGGTGGCGGCGGCGAGCGGATCGTCGATGCTGCTGGGAGAGCAGACACCGATTTGGGGAGGAGTGTTTGCGCGGTTCAGGGATGTGGATGGCAACTCGTTTTCGCTGGTGAGTTTTGATGAAGTGACGCACGCGCTGGAACAGCAGAGGCGGGCGACGGCGGAAAAACTGGAATTGGAACGGCGCGCGGTGCAGGAGTTGGAGATTGCGAAACAGGTGCAGTCGCGGCTGTTTCCGCAAAACTCGCCGGCGGTGAAAAGCCTGGAGTATGCGGGAATCTGCATACAAGCGCGGAAAGTGGGAGGGGATTATTACGACTTCCTGAACCTTGGGGGAGGAAGGTTGGGGCTAGTGATTGGGGATATCGCCGGAAAAGGAATTGCTGCGGCGCTGTTGATGGCGAACTTGCAGGCGAATCTGCGGAGCCAATGCGCGGTGGCACTGGATCAGCCACAGAGATTGTTGCGGGCGGTGAATCAATTGTTTCGAGAGAATACGCCGGACGGATCGTTTGCGACGCTGTTTTTCGCGGAATATGACGACGTGGAGAGGCGGTTGCGCTATGCGAACTGCGGGCATCTGTGCGCGCTGCTGTTGCGCAGCGATGACACGATGGAGCGGCTGGACTCGACGGCGACGGTGCTGGGCGTGTTTCAGGATTGGGATTGCGCGATTGAGGAATGCCGGGTGAATGCGGGAGATACGCTGGCGCTGTACACGGACGGGATTACGGAAGCGTTCGGCGAGGACGGAGCGGAATTTGGCGAAGAGAGATTGTGCGAGGCGTTGCGGCGACACCGAGGGTTGTGTTCGCAGGAATTGTTGAGCGCGATTGTGGGAGAGGTGAGGAAGTTTAGTCCGCAGGAGCAGAATGACGATATTACGTTGATTGTGGCGAAGGGGAGGTAGGGGAGTTTTCAGTTGTAAGTTTTCAGTTGTAAGTAAAGAAAGTTGAAAGTTCAGAGTTTAGGAGAGAACGCGTTGCGGTTAGGTGGTGACGTTGCCGGGATCCCTCCCCTGCGTGCCGCTAAAGGCGCGGCACTCCGGCCGGGATGACAGGTGGCTGAAACTGGGTCACCACAGAGGACACAGAGGGCACGGAGGAATAACGGGAAAGGAAGAGTTGAAAGTTAAAAGTGACCCCTTATAAATGCGACGTTGGTGAAATTGGTTGAAATTGAGAAAGCGGCGGCGAGCCGCCGCACTCCAAAAGAACGGACCTCAGAAGCCTGCCGCTACACAGGCTGACGTGGAGAGATGAGCGGCGGGAGGTGCGAAGCTTGAGTTGAGGTCCTTCGCTGCGCTCAGGATGACAAACGTAAAACGCAGGCCTACCGAACCGACCTGAAGGTCGGCCAGTACAAGAGCAAACCAAGAAAAGAACTAAGAGAAACCCGAGAGAAGGACTGCACTTTTACACACCAAGGGTGCGGTGCCCGGAAGAGTCCGGTTGTGCTGGGTTAGGTAGAATGGTTCTCACGATCCCTCCACTGCGTGCCGCTAAAGGCGCGGCACTCCGGTCGGGATGACAAACTCGGAAAGATTACGCGGGAACGGCGGGATCGTCGTCTGTGGGGGAGTGGCCGTTTGGGTGGAGGGTGGACTGGATGATTTCGGCAGGGATGGCGCCCTCGCGGCCGATGCACCAGTGGTCGCCACGGAGTTCGACGATGGTGGATGGCATGAGGCCTTGCGTTTCGCCGGCGTCGAGGATCAGCGGGACGCGATCGCCGAGCTGACGGAAAACTTCGTCGCCACTGGCGCAGGTGGGCGAACCGGAAACGTTGGCGCTAGTGCCGGTGAGAGGGACACCAATTTCCTGGATGAGTCGCGCGACGATTTCACAAGCGGGCCAGCGAAGAGCGATGCGGCGGGTGTTGCCGGTAACTTTGAGGGGAAGGCGCATGGAGGCGTCAAGAACGATAGTGAGTGGGCCGGGCCAGAGAGCGTCGGCGAGACGATAGAAATTGTCGGGAAGATCGCGCGCGAGAATGTGAGCGTGATGGATGGAGTTGATGAGAAGAGGAAGCGCTTTGGATTCGGGGCGACCCTTGACGCGAAAGATTTCGTCGACGGCGGAAAGATTGACGGGATCGGCAGCGAGGGCGTAGAGCGTGTCGGTGGGAATCGCGACCACAGAACCGCGATTAAGCCAACCAGCGGCATAACGGATGAAGCGAGGATCAGGAGAATCCCCGCTAAGCTTTAGGACTTCTGCCGACACTATCGCCCCCGGACGTAGATGAACCGGCGTCCCTGAGCGCGGGAACCGCTCTGGAGGGGAAATTATCACAGGAGAGGGGGTGGCGCAATGGAAGACGGGGGGAAAGAGAGTTAAGAGTTGAAAGTTGAAAGTTCAGGACGCGTTGCGGTGGGGCTGTGAAGTTGCCACGATCCCTCCGCTGCGTGCCGCAAAAAGCGCGGCACTCCGGTCGGGATGACAGAACGTCATAATCATCGACAATAGAACTGTGGCGAATGGACGCGATGGTGATGGAGCTTTGGTCGGAGAAGAACCCAAGACCCAGGTACCAAAAAGCGGAACCTGGGGCACCCTTCGTTGATTGATTTGCCGCCGCACTGAAAAGGGTGCTCGTCGTGATAGGCTCGCTGGGAGATGGGGCGCGCGATGGAACGAGCGGGAAAAGCGGCGGCGGGTACGGACTTGATCACTAGCCGGGAGAACCGGTGGTTGAAAGAATTTCGTGTGGCGCTGCGCGGCGGATTGGCAACGGAAAAAGGCTGCGTGGGAGTGGAGGGCGTGCGGCTGGTGGAAGAGGCGCTGGGCAGCGGGTGCCGCGTGGAGGCGGTGCTGTTCAGCGAAAGCGGAGAGAGGCATCGCGAAAGATTGGCGCCGCTGATTGGGCGACGCGAAATGGCCTTCCCTGTTTTGAAGACCACGGATCGATTGTTTGAAGGAATAGCGGACACGGAACATCCGCAGGGCGTGGCGGCGCTGGTGGAACCACGAAAAGTGGGAGTAGCGGATTTGCTGGCGACGCCGGGAGGAGCTTGTTCACCGCTGCTGGCGGTGCTGGCAGGAGTGCAGGACCCGGGAAATGTGGGAACGATTCTGAGGACGGCGGCGGCGTTTGGAGCGACGGGTGCGGCCACGTCGGCAACGACGCAAGGAGGGACGGCGAGTCCGTTTTCACCGAAGGCGCTGAGGGCTTCGGCGGGAGCGGCGCTGCATCTGCCGGTGCTGGCGGGAATGTCGCTGGCGATTCTGCTGACGCAATTGAAGATGAATGGGATTCACACGCTGGCCTCGTGCGTACAAGATGCGGCGAAGGTGGGAGCGTCGCTGTCGCCGTGGGAAGTGGACTGGTGCCAGCCGATCGCGTTGCTGGTGGGCAATGAAGGGGCGGGATTGCCGGAAGAGATTGTGCGCGGAGCAGACGCGCGGGTGCATATACCTATGGCGAGAGGAGTGGAGAGTCTGAATGCTGCGGCGGCAGCGGCGGTACTGTTTTATGAGGCGTATCGGCAGAGGGAGCAGAAGAGTTGAGAGTTGAGAGTTGAAGAAGAAGCGCTTGCGGTGCGGTGATGATGTTGCTGCGATCCCTCCACTGCGAGCCGCAAAAGGCGCGGGTCGTCGGTCGGATGACAGGCAAGGCGGGTAAAAAAAGGAGCATGATTCGAAATTGGAGGTGAAAGGCACTACACTTCTAGGGTTATGAGCCTGTTTCCGACGATGCCGGAGATGAGCGGGGAAACGCCGGCGGCGCTTCAGCCGTTGGCGGAACGAATGCGGCCGCGGACGTTGGATGAATTTATCGGGCAAGAAAAATTGCTGGGACCGGGCAAACCGCTGCGGGTCCAAATCGAAAACGACAATCTGAGCTCGATGCTGTTCTGGGGTCCGCCGGGGTGTGGGAAGACGACGCTGGCGAGGGTAATTGCGCGGCTGACGCGAAGCGAGTTTGTGTCCTTCAGCGCGGTGCTGAGTGGGATCAAAGAGATTAAAGAAGTGATGGCGGAGGCAGAACGGAAATCGCGAGCGGGACACCGGACGATCGTGTTTGTGGATGAAGTGCACCGGTTCAACAAGGCGCAGCAGGATGCGTTTTTGCCGCACGTGGAGGCGGGACACATTTTGTTTGTTGGAGCAACGACGGAGAATCCGTCGTTTGAGGTGATTTCGCCGCTGCTGTCGAGGACAAAAGTGTATGTGCTGGAGTCGTTGAGCACGCCGCAGATTGTGGAGTTGTTGCGCAGGGCGCTGACGGATAAAGAGCACGGGCTGGGGAATGAGGGGATCGTGCTGGGGGAGCAGGGACCAGGGACCAGCGACCAGCGACCAGTGGAAGAAGAGTCAAAACCGGCGGAAAAAGCGGGAGCGGAGGAGTTACTTTGGAGGATGGCGGCGTTTGCGAATGGGGATGCGCGGGCGGCGTATAACACGTTGGAATTGTGCGTCAGGAGCGCGAAGGAGGAGAGTTTACAGAACCCAGAAGTGAAACGCGGATTTGGAAAAGCTACGGTTGAGACCCCAGGTGCAACACCGGCACCTGGGGCACCCGTGGAACCCGGCGCAAAGCTCACGGTGAAGAGGATTACGGCGGAGCTTTTGGAGGATGTGCTGCAGCGGAAGATGCTGCGGTACGACAAAGCGGGGGAGGAACACTACAATCTGATTTCGGCGCTGCATAAATCGGTGAGGAATTCGGATCCGGATGCGGCGCTGTACTGGTTGGTGCGGATGATTGAGAGCGGCGAGGATGCGTTGTACCTGGCGCGGCGGATGGTGCGGATGGCGAGCGAAGACATTGGATTGGCGGAGCCGGGTGCGCTGGCGGTAACGCTGGCGGCAAAGGAAGCGTTCGATTTTCTGGGAGCGCCGGAGGGACATTTGGCGCTGGCGCAGGCCGCGGTGTACCTGTCGCTAGCGCCGAAATCGAATGCGTTGTACGTGGGATACGGAAACGTGATGGAAGATGTGCGGAAGACGGAGGCGGATCCGGTGCCGTTACATCTGCGGAATGCGGTGACGGGATTGATGAAGAATATTGGATATGGAGAGGGATATAAATACGCGCACAATTTTGAGGAGAAAGTGACGGACATGACGTGTCTGCCGGAGAATCTGGCGGGGCGCGTGTACTATCAACCGAGTGAGCAGGGATTTGAGGCGCGGTTGAGGGTGAGGATGGAGGAGATTGGGAAGATCAAGAGAAAGTTAAAAGTTGAAAGTTGAGCCCAAGCCGAGGAGCCTCCCAGCGGAAAGAGTGACGAGGGCGGAAGGTTGAGATCCTTCGGCGCCGCAAGAATGCGCGGCGGCTCAGGATGACAGGTTTGGCTTGTGGGGAAATTCAAACGATTCACCACAGAGGACACGGAGGGCACAGAGGAAGAAAGAAAGAAGGAAAGGTTGAAGGCTAAGAGTTAAGAAGGGATTACGCACGGAATCGGCGGAGCGTGCGAGAGGGAGAAGGAATGGGCGAAGGGACGCAGTTTGTTGTGGTGAGGGAAGGCGCCCGCCTCGGAAGGCGGCCGCTACAAAATCGGAGCGATGGCGCTGGTGGGGTATTGCGCTTTCTTAAGAGGAAAGGCCTCACCCCTGAAGGGGTGAGCTACAGAATTGTGGCGGGGATGATTTTGGCGGGGGTGATTTGTTTGCGGGCGGGTGGCACCGCAGAAGAGGCGCGACCGAAGATCACGCAGGTGGCATTTGTGCGAATTGGCGTATCGGATATGCAGAAGGCCAGCGCATTTTATCATGGGGAGTTGAAGCTGCCGGAGATCAACTGCGGGGGCGAGAACGGGAAGTGTTATTTTTTGAGTCCCTCGCAGCAGGTGGAGCTGGTGCTAATGGAAGCGGCGCCAACCGGAAACCGGATTGCGATGATCGGGATGTACACCACTGACGCCAAAGCCTTGTGGCAATACTTGTTGGCGCATGGCGAGAAGCCAGGGGAAATCGTCAAGGATGTGCCGGGACGAATCTCGTTCCGGATTCAAGACCCGGAGAAACATACGATTGAATTCGTTCAACTGACGGGCGGAGTGATTGGTTCGGTTATGGGTGGGCCACCGCTTTCGAGCAAGATGATTCATGTGGGGTTTGTGGTGAAGGATCGGGCAGCCATGGATCATTTTTATAAGGATATTCTGGGGTTTCGGTTGTATTGGTCGGGCGGGATGAAAGACGGAGAGACCAGTTGGGTGGCGATGCAGGTGCCGGACGGGACGGATTGGGTGGAGTACATGCTGAATATTCCGGACAATGCGGACAAACATACGTTGGGTGTAATGAATCATATTTCGTTGGGAGTGGTGAGCGTGAAAGCGGCGAAAGAGCAACTAGAGAAGGCTGGCGTGGTGCTTGGCGCGGAAGAGCAGCCGAAGATTGGACGGGATGGAAAGTGGCAATTGAATTTGTATGATCCGGATGGGACGCGGGTGGAGTTGATGGAGTTTACGCCGGTGGAGAAACCGTGTTGTACGGAGTTTACCGGGGAGCATCCGAAACCGTGAAAGGCATAGTTAAAGGTTGAAAGTTGAAAGTAAAAGCTCAACCCGAGGAGCCTCGCATCGAAAAGGGTGGCGAGGGCGGGAGGATGAGATCCTTCGGCGCCGCAAAATGCGCGGCGGCTCAGGATGACAGGTTTTGGTTGTGGAGGAATTCACAAGACTCACCACAGAGGACACAGAGGAAGAAAGTTAAGAGTTGAAGGTTGAAAGTTGAAGGTTGAAAAAGGCTAAAGAGAAGAAGGGCATGATGTGGGGATGATGTTGCCATGATCCCTCCACTGCGCGACGGCTGAAATATGCCGCCGCTCCGGTCGGGATGACAGTACACGAAGAGGCGAGCTTATGAGGTTGTGGCTGACGATGATCTTGGGACCGATTTGTGTGCTGGGAATGGTGGGGCCGGGCCGGGCGGCGGAGAGCGGGCGGGCTAAGATCACCGGGATTGCTTATGTTGCGGTGAAGGTTACGGACTTGGAAAAGGCTAAGGCGTTTTATGGAGGAGTGCTAGGGCTGGAGAGCGGCGGCGTGAGGGATGGGAATTCGGTGCAGGCGAGTTTCGTGGTGAATCGGGACCAGCGGGTGGAGTTGACGAAAGGCGCGGCGGGAGCGGGCGGATCGTACCTGGTGGAGATTGGACTGGCGACCGATGACCTGATGAAGATGCGGACGTATCTGACGGCGAAGGGCGTGGCGGCGAACGACATTATGCCGTGGCCGGATGGGACGAAATATTTTGAGACACAGGACCCGGAAGGAAACAAGATTGTGTTTGTGGAGCAGACGAAAAATGGGTCGGCGGGCAGCGCAAAGGCCGTTGGAAAGAAAATGTTGCATGCGGGATTTGTGGTGAAGGATTTGAAGGCGGAGCGGCATTTTTATGAGGACGTTCTGGGATTCCGGTTGTACTGGCGCGGGGGATTTAAGGATGACGGAACGGATTGGTATGAAATCCAGGTGCCGGACGGAGATAACTGGATTGAGTTCATGCTGAATATTCCGGCGACGGCGGACCACAAAGAATTGGGAGTACAGAATCATTTTTCGTTGGGAGTGCCGAGCGCGAAAGCTACCGCGACGGAATTGCGAGCGAGGGGAGCGAAAGAGTTTGATGGGCCGGAAGTGGGGAGAGATGGGAAAGATTCGATCGATATTTACGACCCGGACGGGACGCGGGTGGAGTTGATGGAGTTCACGCCGGTACAGAAGCCATGTTGTACGGAGTATGTGGGGGAGCATCCGAAACCGTGAGGAAGAGCTGAGAGTTGAAAGTTGAAAGTAAAAGCAAGAGGACAGATCACCACAGAGGACACAGAGGGCACAGAGGAAGAAGGAATGAAGGAAGGAAGGTTAGGAGTTAAACGTCGAAGTGCAGAGGCAAAGCCGAGAGAAAAGCCTCACCCCTGAAGGGGTGAGCTATAGGAGAGGCATGGGGCGACAGCGAAGTCAGCACGGTGGCGAGGAAGACGGAGAGGCTGGCATGAGCGCCAGCGCTAGATTTAAGAAAGAGAACGCGCCGGTCGGTGGTGGATGGAGTGAATTGCGAGACGCCCGCCCCGGAAGGCGGCCGTTACACCGGCTAATGGTGATTGTGGTGGCGGTGATTGTGATTGGTTCCCTGCCCTGCGGAGTGTTTGCGCAGAATATGGAGAAAGCAGTGGTCACCGTGGATGATGAGGTGACTGCGTTCACGTATGCGCCGGATGGGCGAATCGTGTTTTCGGCACGAAAAATGTATAAGGCGAAGAAGTACGACCTGGAGCGCGACGATATTTATGTGCTGGAGCAGAATGGGAAGCGGAAAAAGATTTTTTCGGGAGAGAAATTCACGTTGGGGGATAAGCCGTTCACGTATTTGATTGAAGGGTTCACGTGGTCGCCGAACGGAAAGATTGTGGCGGTACAGATGTACACGACGACGGTGGACATCGACGACGGATCGACACAGGACGCGCGAGGATTGCTGTTTCTGGACGATCAGGGGCGGATGCTGAAGCCGGGAAAAGATCCGGTGGTGCTGGACGCACAGAATCCGCTGTGGCTGAGGGACAACCAGACGGTGGTGTACATGACGAACAAGGACATGCCGCTGGGAGTGTATTCGCTGCAGTACTTGAACGTGACGACGGGACCGGCGGGGAAAGCGTTTGAGGGACGAACGTTTCTGGATGCGGCGCGCATTTCGGGGAGCAATTCGGCGATGGCGATCGAGCGGGATCGCAACATGGACGGTCCACCGCGGATTCAGAAACTGGAATTGCTTTCGCAGGAGACGCAGGAAGTGGCGACGCTGGACGAGTTCGCGGGAGGGCTGAGTTTGTCGCCGAGCGGGACAAAGGCGGCGTACTACCTGGACAAAGAGGTGCTGGAGGTTCGGGATTTGACGGCACCGAACAAACTGGCCCGGTTGCGGGTGGGGCTGGGCGTGCTGCAGTGGTCGCAGGATGAGACGAAGATTTTTCTGAAGCGGACGGTGGAGAAGAAGTCGGCGGACCTGGTGACGGTGACGGTGCCAGAGTTGAAGGCGTACGCAAATCGGGCGGAGATTCCGGTGGATGAACCGACACCGAACTTTTTGCTGCATGGGTTGACGATCAGGGAATATGGGATTTCGGCGGATGGGAAGTTTTTGGGGGTGGTGCTGCCGGGGAAGAGGAATTTGGAGATTTATCCCATGAGGTGACGTGGGAAGTTGAAAGTTGAAAGTCCAGGGCGAGAGTTCACCACAGAGAACACAGAGGGCACAGAGAAAAGAAGGAGGAGGAAAAGAAGAAAAGCAAAGAGAAGGAAAGAAAAGCACAGAAAGAAAGCACAGAAATAAAAGTAGAGGAAAGATAGAGAGACGTCGCCTGAGGGGCGGCGTTTTTTGTTTTTGGCGGGACGGCGCATTGGACTGAGGCAAGTATCTGCGTTGGCGGACCACCTCGGAAGGCGGTCCCTACGAAAGCGAACACGAAGGCGGCGGGTGGTCGACTAGAGGCCGAGGTGGGAACGGCGGCGCTTGTGTTCGATCAGGAGGCAGAAGTCTTCGGCGGCAAGCAGTCCGGCAGAGCGGGCGATTTCGCAGGCGCGAGGGCTGACGACGCCGAGCTGGAGCCAGACCGCTTTGGCGCGGATGGCGATGGCGGAGTCGATGATGGGAGGCACTTCTTCGGAGCGGCGGAAGATGTCGACGATGTCGATGGGCTCGGGAATGTCTTCCAGACGAGGGTAGGATTTCGCGCCGAGCACTTCCCTTTCGTTGGGATTGACGGGAATGATGCGGTAGCCGACGGATTGGAGATAGGAGGAGACTTCGTGGCTGGGGCGAGCGGGATTGGAGGAGAGTCCGACAACGGCGATGGTTTTCGTGCGGCGGAGGAGATCGAGGATGGGATCGGAGGAAGGGGGAGAGTTGTCGGGGAGATAGAGTTTCATGGGCGTTGGTTGGATGCGGAGGGGTGGGGATTGGGTGCGGGAACAGTGGAGAGTCAAACGTTCCAAGTTGAAAGTTAAAAGTTGAAAGTCGAAAGTTAAAGAGACACGGGTTGCCGGATCGTAATGATTTACTCACCACAGAGGGCGCAGAGAAAAACTGGGACGAAGAGGACGAAGAGAACGACTCAACCCAAGACCCACCTTTGCATGAAGCAAAGGCGCAAAGAAGGGGCACCCGAAGTCAACTGCGAGGCGGGGCGGTTAGAGGGAGGCGGAGTTTGGGCCGCTGGGAGGTTGGGGGACTTGGGCGAAGGCGCAATCTACGATTTGGTTGATAGCGTAGACCGATTCCTTCTGGCAAGAGCGGCAACGAAGAACGAAAACCTGGGAGACGAGGTGATACTGCGTGTCGTCGGAGGAGTGCGGGAGATGAGAAGCAGATTCGCGTTTGGAAACCATTTCAGGGATGCGCACGGGCTTACCACAACGGCGGCAAACGACTCCACGGAAGTTCTGAGGGGCGACGGCGGCGGCAGACATCGGCAAAGCTCCTTGGACAAAACCGGAGAGGATGAGGTACGTGAACTATATAAAAAGCCCGGTAAATTTGTCTACCACAGGATAACGTGGGAGGTTGAGGAAAGAAAGTGACCGGGGTCACCTGCGGGAAGATAATACTAAGGCCTTATGGCTGTATTGGTTACGGAGGATAGATCGCGTAAGAACCGGGCGTTTACGGCGGGATTTCCACAGCAGGAGGTGCTTGCTAAATCGATATTTTGTGGAGATTGCTGGGCCGCTCGGGAGGCATTCGTGCCGCTTCAGTTCACCCGCAACAGAGGCTTGCCGTCCAGTGTCGTGCACCAAAATGAACTGCGCGGTCGGAGTCCTCAGGAGCTAAAAGCCCCGGCCTCCTAAAAACAACTTCGTCGTAAAGACAACTATGTCGTACTTCCGGGGTCCGGGACAACGCAGTGGCGGCGTCTATGTGTTCACCGTAGGCAACATGCTTGTTGGAAAAACGGGATGCGAGGGATAACGAGGTACAATTCGAGTCGAGATGAGCTACGACGCGAGAGTTCCCGACCCACTGCATGCATGGAGCAAGGTTCTAGAGCGCTTGTACCACGAGGACCACATTCTGTATGCGCGGATGAATAATTTCTCGACGGTGCAGGCGTTTCTGGCAACGGCGCTGGCGTTTACAACGTCGGCCACAACCACAGCACGAAATATCAGTTTGATCGTGGCTCTTTTCGGGCTGGCGCTTTCGCTGTTCTACATTTCGCTGGGATTCCGCGGCGTGCGCGTAATTCAATTTTGGCGCGCATATCTGAGGCTGCTGGAATCGATACCCGGGGTAACTTCGATTGACTCGCACCTGTTTGAGTTCTACCGGCTGGGGCACCGGCGCGGGCCGCAGGAACGAGAGTTGCCGCTGGCGGAGGGATTGGGGATCAAGATCGACACGCCGTGGTGGGCGCGGCGGTCGGTGCACGACCAGTTTCCGTGGTATCTGCCGGGATTCTCGGGAACCATGTTCATCGCGGTGGGCATACCGATTCTGACGACGTGTTTTTGGGTGCTGGTGCTGTATGCGTTGTTCTATCCGTTGGTGGACATGCGATGGTTTGTGCTGGAGCTGGGCGGTGGGCTGATGCTGGTGTTCTTGTTGCACCTGATGGCGGGACGATTGATACCGGCGCCGATTCATGAAGGACAGACGCACGCTTCGGGTGCGGGTGAGCTGCACTTGGGCGGGGGAACGACTGGGAAATTCACAACAGAGAGCACAGAGGAATACGAGGCCGAAGGGAAAGACTGACCTAACTATGTGGGCGGGAAAGCGCAGGGGAGTTGAAAGTTAAAAGTTGAGAGTTGAAAGTAAAAACTTGGAGCGCCGCCTCGCTATACGAAGACGCCCGAGTTTCACCACAGAGGACACAGAGGAAGACTGGGACGAAGCGAACGACTCAACACAAGACCCGCCCTTGCATAAAACGAAGGCGCAAGGATGAAGCACCCACAAGACTGATGGAAGCTTGGTGTCGGGAGTCATTGACTTGGGCTTGCGGCACTCCTAACATGAGACGGTAACGGGCTCCGACGCTCCCTCCGGTTTTTTTCGCTCCTGCCTGTTTCGATCATTCGAATTTGATACCACTGCCGGGCCGCCGCGTCATCCCTCGCGGAGTTTTCTGCATACCCGGCCGTAAACGCGAAAGTAGTTGCCATGAGCTGGTACCGAAACCTGAGCCGGCGAGATTTCCTGAGAACGGCTGCGACGGCGGCAGTGGCGAGCGGCACGGTTTCCTGCGGCGGCGGGCGAACGCCGTGGCGCTTTCTGAGTGTGAATGAAGCGCGGAGCCTTGCCGCGTTGTGCGATCAACTGATTCCACCGGATAGCGATCCGGGCGCGGATTGGGCGCGAGTGGTCAACTACATCGACATACAGCTATGCGGGCCGTACCGGCATTTGCGCGGGGCGTATCGCGAAGGGATTGCCGCGTTAGAAGAGACCAGCCGGCAGAAGTGGAAGCAGTTTTTTGAGCAGCTTTCGAACGAGCAACAGTTCGAATTGTTAAGCGGTTTGGAGAAGGGCGGAGCTCCGAGCGAACTCTGGAAGGAGCCGCGAGCGCAGACGTTCTTTGAAATGGTGTTGAGCCACACGATGGAAGGCTATTACGGCGATCCGCGACACGGCGGCAACCGCGATCACGCAAGCTGGAAGATGGTTGGGCTGTGCTACCCGCCGGTGCGGGGGCGCGCGCATAACGATGTGAAGGATTCATAGCGGCATGGCACTGAAACACGTCAACGCGGTGGTGATTGGGGCGGGAGCCGGCGGCGGCGTAGTGGCCAAAGAGCTGGCGTGTGCAGGCTTGAGCGTGGTGCTGCTGGAACGAGGAAAGTGGTACACGGCGTTTGATTGCCGCAAAGACGACTTGCGCAATCAACGCACCACGCTACTGGGCTGCGGATTTGGTCCGGACGACGAGCGCTACCGTCGCGTGGTGGTGGAGGCGGATGGGCGCGAAGAAATCGTGAAGCCCAGCAACTGGGCGTACAACAACAATGCAGCGTGCGTAGGCGGAGGAACACTCAGCTACGGAGCGATGGCTTGGCGGTTCATGGAGAACGATTTCCGCATGAAGTCGGTGTACGGCGCGGTGGAGGGCAGCACGCTGGCGGATTGGCCGATCAGCTACAGCGAGCTGGAACCTTACTACGAGAAAGCGGAATGGGAGATTGGCGTTTCCGGCGACGACAGCGGGAACGTGTTCAAGGCACCGCGCAAAAAGCCGCTGCCGATGCCGCCGCTGGCGCCGGGAACAGAGCACGAAGTTCTGGAGGTGGCGGCCAAGCGGCTGGGACTGCATCCCTTCCACATACCAATGCTGCGTAACAGCGTGCCGTACAACGGACGAGGCGCGTGCATGCGTTGCCGGTGGTGCGTGGGATTTGCGTGTGAGGTGGACGCGAAAAATGGGACGCACAACACGGTAATCCCCAGAGCGCTGGCCAGCAGGAATTGCGATTTGCGCACCGAATGTGTTGTGAAGCAAATCATGACGGATGGGAGTGGCCGCGCGACCGGAGTGACCTATTTTGACGCCGAGGGCCGCTTGGAAGAGCAGACGGCGGATGTGGTGGTGGTGTCCGCTTCGGCGACGGAGTCCGCGCGGCTGCTGCTGAACTCGACGAGCAGGCTGTTTCCGAATGGGTTGGGCAATCGCTACGACTGGGTGGGGCGGAATTTGCAAGGACACGCGTACACCGGCGCGATGGGCTTGATGGAATCGGAAGTCTACGACGACATCGGGCCGGGTGCGTCGATCGCGGTCTGCGACTACAACCACGGAAACCCGGGACTGGTTGGCGGCGCGCTGCTTTGCAACGAGTTCATACGATTGCCGATTCATTTTACCGGGATGGTGCCGCCCGGCATGCCGCGTTGGGGCGCCACGCACAAAGAATACGTTAGGAAATATTACAAACGCTCGATCATCGTGATGGGACCGGTGCAGGAAATGCCGGTGTTTGACGCGCGCGTGCAGGTGGATCCGAAAGTAAAAGACGATTGGGGAATTCCGGTGGCGCGACTGTCGGGCCAGCGGCATGCGATGGACCTGGTGACGGCGAAGTATGTGGCGGGAAAAGCGGAAGCGTGGTTGCGGGAAGCGGGTGCAGTCCAGACGTGGCAGCGATTGCCTGGACCGGGATTGAGCGGCGGACAACACCAGGCGGGAACGTGCCGGATGGGGGATGATGCCAAAACTTCAGTGGTAAATCGCAACTGCCAGGTACACGACGTCGACAATGTGTTTGTGGTGGACGGCAGCGTTCACGTGACGAATGGCGGATTCAATCCGGTGCTGACCATTATGGCGATTGCGTACCGCGCCTCGGAATTCATCAACACAAACTGGAAGCCGGCATGAAACGCGCGAGAATCCCTGGGAGTGTGGCGGAACCGGCGGGAATCGCGTATCGCGGCGGCGCTGCACGAGTTTGGCACTTTGCGTTGATTTTTGCGTGCATTGCTTTGCCGCTGCTGGTGCTTGGGGGAACGGTATTGCATTTTGAAGGCGCGCAAGGCAAGGGTTGCGTGAGTTGCCATGAAATCTGGCAGCCCTATTCGGATTGGCACAATTCGGCGCACCGAGGCGTGTCGTGCGCGGACTGTCACGGAAATGTTTTCACGGTCGACGCCGGGTTCCATGTCAACAACATTCGGCGGGTGTTCACGCACCTGGGCGGCGACGCGCCGGAGAAGCCGCGGCTGAAAACCAAGGATGTGCTGCAGATGGTGGCGCGGTGCGAGAAGTGCCACCGGGAGGAGTATGCGGACTGGCGATCCGGCGGGCACAGCGCGACGTACGGCGATATTTTTCTGAGCAGCGAGCACAATCATCGCGAGCTGTTGATGGACGATTGCCTGCGCTGTCACGGAATGCATTTCGAAGGAGGCATTCGCGACCTGGTGGTTCCGCTGAATACGACGGGGCCGTGGCGGCTGAGTTCGCCAGAGCTTGCTGACCAGCCGGTAGTTCCCTGCTTGAGCTGCCACCAACTGCATCAGGTGGGAGCGCCGCACAGCAACGCGAAGATCGGGTCGCCGACTCCTGGGCGGGAGCAGGAGACGAACCGGCCGTCCATTGGATTGTTTGACCGTCGCGAACTTGTTCAGGTGCCGGTGGGCGAACTGCCGCTGCCGAAGATGCTGGAAGGAACGCGCGCGGTGAAAATCAGTCCGGACCAGCGGCAAGCGCTTTGTTACCAGTGCCACGCACCGCGGGCGACGAGGCAGGTGTATTCGGGAGAAGATCGCACGCCGATTGGTGTGCATGAAGGTCTTAGCTGCATGGCTTGCCACTTGAAACATGGGCAGGAGACGCGGCCGTCGTGCAGCACGTGCCATCCGAGACTGTCGAATTGCGGGATTGCGGTGGAGACGATGGACACGTCGTTCAAGGACCGAGCCAGCAAACACAACATCCATTCGGTGAAGTGCATCGATTGCCATACCAAGGGAGTGCCGCGGAAAGCGGGCGGTGCGCACCCGATGACGAGCGGTTTGCTGAAGCAGGAAAGCGACGAAAACCGGGGGAATTGAGCGAGTTCCGTATTGGAACGCGGGTGGAAGCGGCCCACGCGTCACTTCGAAATGTGATGAATGTCACTCAGTTTTGTGCGAAATAACCCACTGATGTCCAGTTTGGTCGGGCTTCATATGGCCGCTTGCGCATTCTTGGAATCCTTTAACGGCTTGCCTATCTGTAACTTGGGGTCCTAGGAAGAAAAGAGGGGTGGTGGACGGCGAAAGGCCCTTGGCTTGCCCTTTCCATGTGCGTGAGTGAGACAGAGCTTCGGGCCAGGGCCACGGGAGAATAACCATATGTCGTCCAACACCATGGTAGCGGAAAGAAACTTCGTTTCGCCGTTCCGCACAGCAACCAGCACACAGAAAAAGCCACGCACTCCATACGGTTTGCCGATCGAAGACAACTGCGTAACTTGCCACGATCGAAACGCGAACTATTTTTGCGGATTTTCTGAGAGCTCGACCAAGGCGCTGGAGCAGATCAAGCGCGTCACTTCGTATCCCGAGGGCGCGGTGCTGTTCATGGAAGGCGAAGCGTCGCGCGGCGTGTACATCCTGTGCCAGGGGCGTGTGAAGCTGCTGACGACGAACAGCGATGGGAAGTCGTTCATATTGAAGATTGCGCAGCCGGGCGAAGTGTTTGGGCTGAACTCGATTCTTTCTGGGACGCCGCACGAGATTACAGCGGAGACATTGCAGCCGTGCCAGGTGGCTTATGTTGGGCGCGAAGACTTTGTGCGATTTATTAAGGAACATGGCGATGCGTGCTTGCACGTGGCAAAGCACTTGAGCCGCGACTGCAGTTCGGCGTATGAAGTGATCCGGTCGATTGGACTGAACAATTCGGCTTCGGAAAAGTTGGCGCGGTTTCTGGTGGAATGGGCTTCCGACGGCCGCATGAATGACGGGGCGATCCGGGTAAAGCTGGCTTTGACACACGACGAAATGGCGCAGTTGATTGGGTCGTCGCGCGAGACGGTTAGCCGGACGCTGAGCGAATTCAAGCGGCAACGATGGATTGAGTTGAACGGAGCGACGCTGGTTTTGCGGAATAAGGCGGCGCTGGAACAATTGGCGGCGAATTGAAGAGATTGAATTTGCGATAAACGTTGTTTGTCGCACTCCCCGCCCGCCTCCGCCCAGTCAGAGGCCCTGTATGATGCAGGGCCTCTGAGTCATTGGCAAACCACGGGCAGCTGAGGGCATGTCCGAATATTCACCACAGAGGACACAGAGGGCACAGAGGAAAAGCAGGAGAGAGAAGGATTCATCCCACCACAGGATCGCGACACGCGGGCTGGCATAAAAGCCAAGGCTACATTTAGGACAACGGCAAAAGGCGGAGAAAAGGCAAATGCGCCCGCCTCGGACGGCGGCCGCTACACTAAAAGACGCCACGCCTGGGTGAGAAGCGGTTGGCACACGGACAAGGGAGAGGCACGGTTGCTTGTCTTTCGTCAGAATTATTTTTGGGATAGTTTTTCTTCTAAGGTGGGAACCCAGGAGCGCTGAAATTCGGGCTCGATTGTTTTTGCCAGGGTTAGGGCTTGCTGGAAATGAGCGCGGGCTTCTATGGGTTGATTCATGGCGGAGTAGATGGAGCCTAGGAGCGCGTGGGGGCGGACCGCGTTGGGCGCGAGGGAGACGGCTTGCTGGGCTTCGGCCAGGGCTTCGGGCAAATGATTCGCTGCCAGCAGCTCTTGCGCTTTGTGGGAATGGCTGAGGGATGCAGCCAGCGGAATGTGGAAGTGGCCGTCGTAGACGAAGACGCCATAGTCGATTACCGCGGTGGGCTTGAGGGATTTGAATTGCTCGTAGGGATTGAGTTCGCCGGGGCCGAATTCCCAGCCTGACAGGCAGCCCGCGCTGATCAGAACAGGACCATCAATCTCCGGCGGAGCCTCGGCAAATTCGCCAGTCCACATCGCATCGGGAGTCGGCAGCGGCTTGCAAGGAATTCCATAATAGCTGTAATCGATGACACCTTCGCCAAAATAAACGAACCAACAATTTTTCACGCCGCGGCTATCCAGGTAGCGTTTCGTGGCTTTGAGTTGCTGCGCCCAATCGACGTTGGAGTCGGTGAGATATTTGTAGGTTTGCGACGGGCCGCCCCACAATTCATTGGCATAGGACATGTAGGCGGGAAACGTGCGTGCGCCGGACACTGCCTGGAAAATGAGGAGTACGGCGATAGCATAAGCCCAGCGGCGATTCGTCTGGATGAGCGCCCAGGCCGCGCCACCGATCAGGACGATCAGGAACGGGTACATCGGCAAAATGTGGCGGAAACCGATGTTCATGCCGGCAACCATAGCGACAAAGAGGTAGAAGGCGGGCGGAATGGTGAGAAACAGGATTTCGCGCCATGCGGCGAACTTGCGGGCGGCAATCATGCAAACTGCCAGCAGCAGCAAGAGTAAGAACGTGAGCGTGGATTTGATGGCAAAGGCCAATGGGAAATAGAACCACACGCCCTTGGGATAGATTTTGCCTAATGCGTAGCTGGTGTAGAAGTCGGACATGTTGCGCACGTCGGCAAGGCCGTAGAGGTAGGACTCCGGGAGCAGATGAAAACGCGCGACGGTGGAGAGAAGGCGGACGTCGCTCGGCCGGGACATGGCGTTCACGAATTGCGCGTAGGTGGGATTCATGGGCTGATGATTGGCGCGAGGCTCGTAACGGAATCCGTAGAAAGCCCAGAGCACGCTGACGGAAATTACGGTGATGAGTACGAGAGCGCCGGCTAAACGGAGAGCGCGCTTCCCTTTTGGTTCGCGGTCGGTGCGATCGGAAGTGCTTTCGCGGAGGAAAAGTTCGCAGATAGCCAGCATCGCGAGCATGAGAAACACGAGGATGGCGGTGTGCTTGGAGGAAATCGCCAATCCTGTGGCGAGGCCGGTGAGGATCAGTCGCCAGACCGATGGCGCTTTCACGTAGCGATAGAACGCATAGATGGAGGCGAAGAGAAAACAGGAGAGACCCATGTCCGTGCCAACGACTGCGCCGTGGGCGAGGAAGTTGGGGTCAAATGCCAGAAGGGCGAGGGCAATGAATCCGGCCCAGGGGCCGAACATTTCTTTTGCGGCGAGGAAGACCAGCGCCGCGAGGAGCACCGCGAAGATCGAAACTGCGAGGCGAGCGCGAAACAACATTGCATCGGCATCGTTGTTGAAGAAGAATTCTTTGCCGCCGAGAAAGCCTTCCAGTTTGAAGAAACGGTTTTGCAGCGCCGGCATTTTGATGGGCAACTGCAGAAGCGGGAGGGCGGCGACCAGTTTGACCAGGGGAGGATGCTCGGGATTAAGGCCGAAATCGGCGTGCTTCCAGGACATGTAGCCGGAGTAGATGTGGTCGTCTTCATCCCAGGTGAAGGAATTGCGATGAACGGAAAGGGCGAGTTGCAACCAAAAAATGGCGATTAGAAGCGCGGCACCGGTGAACACGAAGAGGCGGCGGGCGGGGGCGGTTGATGGGGTCAAGAGTTCTCCAAGGGAGCGGGGTTTGGATAATTCTAGCGTAATGGGTGCTCTAGAGTCTGGGAGAAGTAAAGAAAAAGCAGATTCCTCACTTCGTCCGGAATGACAACGTCGTGTTGGGTTTGCCTTGGGTCAGCGTGGAATGGAGAAGCGACGTTCTCCGTTAGAACGCCTGCCTCGAAAGTATGTCTGTGGTGTGGTTCCCAGCATGGTCCGAAACATTTCAATGAAGGCGCTTACACTGTCGTAACCGACTGCGATAGCGACCTCGGTGACAGATTTCTTTTGTGCCAGCATCTCAAGGGCAGCAAACAACCGGGCCTGCTGTCGCCAACGGCCAAATGACATGCCTGCTTGAGCCGAAAACGCACGCATGAAAGTACGGCGGGCCATTCCAGCAAGATGCGCCCAATCGTCCAGCGTGCGGTCATCCGCAACATCATCGAGCAGAGCCTCAGCAACTCTGGCCAGTCTTTCTTCTGTGGGTATGGTCAACCGCAAGGGCTGGCGTTCAGGCTGTCGAATCTCATCACGAAGCGTTGCGATTAAGCGCTTTTTCGCCGCGTCGGGCGGTTGGCGCAGATTCCAACCGACCATGCGATGAACGATGGCGAACAACAGCTCCGACGTGTTGAACAGACAGGGCGTCTTGGGTAGTCCGCGGCACATCTCGGGAGACAAGTCGAGCATCGAGCCAGCAGCGCCTCCGACAGAACGCGCCGAGTGCTTACAATTTGGTGGAGTCCACGCGCAACGCTGGGAGGGAAACATCCATCGTTCGTTTCCTACTTCAACGATGAGCAATCCCTGGGTGAGCGCGACGAGTTGCCCGCGGTGGTGACTGTGCTCTGGCGTCCAGCCCTCGACCATGCGCCTCTTGAAGTCATATGCCAGCACGGGCGTGTCGCTGTCGTAGAGACGCCGCAGTTCTTCCATATTCTGTACCGAGAACATGGATTTACGAGCTTGACCCTTTTCCGACATAGTTCGCCACTTTCCCGTTAGCGGAACAAACAAAACTCAGCTAGAGTACGCGGCAGAATAACGAAAGACAACAGGGGGGAAAAAGGACAATCCATGAGAAAGCTGATCTACGCAATCAATATCACACTGGACGGATGCTGCGACCACACTACGGGGATTCCTGACGATGAGTTGATGCGCCACTACACACAGATGGTGCGTGAGGTTGGCCTGCTGGTTTATGGGCGTAAGACCTATCAATTGATGGTGCCGTATTGGCCCGATGTGGAGAAAAGCCAGGATGAAAGAGAAACGGATATTGAATTCGCTCGGGCCTTTAACGCCCGCAAGATGGTTGTTTTTTCGCGATCGTTAGAGCCGGTGGAAGATGGAAAGACGAGGATTGTTCGTTCCGATCTCCGCGAGGAGATACTTCGATTGAAACAAGAACCGGGCAAGAATATTTTAGTCGGTGGGGCCGATCTCCCTGCACAACTTATGCAGCTTGGCTTGATTGATGAATATCGGGTTGTCATTATGCCGGTCCTTGCGGGAAAAGGACGACGGCTGTTTGAAGACATAACCCTATCGGAAACTAAACACCTGAAGCTCGTCGAGTCGAAAGTCTTCAAATCAGGATGCATCGCGCTTCGTTACTTGAAACAGTGAGTGGATTCAATCGGACACCGAGGAAGAGTCAAAAGCTGAAAGTTGAAGGTTAAAAACTAAACGTGAAGTGAGCCGGGGTGGGGAGTGCGGCGGCTAGCCGCCGCACTCCAAAAGGGGCCGGCATAAAAGGCAGCGCTACATTTAAGACTAAATACATTGGTGGGTGGAGTTGGAATCAGGAGATTCACCACAGAGGACACAGAGGAAGAATGAAGAATGAAGAATGAAGAATGACGTTGACAGTTAAACCTAGGAAAGTGGGTCAGTCGATGCGGAAGGCTTGTTCGTGGTCTACGCGGACCATCACCAAGCCTTGCGGGGGGACGGTGGGGCCGGATTTGGAGCGATCTTTCAGGGCGTAGAGATTATCGATGTCGGAGGGGGCGAGTCTGCCGCGGCCGATTTCCAGGAGGGTGCCGACCATTTTGCGGACCATGTAGCGCAAAAAAGAGCGGCCATGAACGGTGAACCAGAGTTCTTCGCCATCATCGGTGCGCGCGAGATCGGTGGAGAAAATTTCGCGGCACATGTTGCGTTCTTTGTCGTCGTCTTCGGAACCGCTGGACGCGGCGAAAGCGCTGAAATCGTGCATGCCGACAAAACGGGAGGCAGCATCGCGCATGGCGTCTTCGTTCAACGGAAAGGGATAATGCAGAACGTATCGCCACAAAAAGGGTGGCACCACCTTGCCGCGATAAATGCGGTAGCGGTAGACCTTGCCTTTCGCGGACCAACGGGCGTGGAAGTCCGGCCCGGTTTCTTCGGCGGCGACGATGCGAATGGTTTGCGGCAACAGAGCGTTCAGGGCGCGCTGGAATTCCGCGGCGGAGAGCGGCGACTGAGTGCGAAAGCTGGCGACCTGTCCCAGTGCGTGAACACCAGCATCGGTGCGGCCCGAGCCCTGGAGTTGCACGGTTTCCTGCGTCAAGCGGCGAAGAACGGAGGTAATTTCGCCCTGCACGGTGGGTTTGTCGGCCTGAAATTGCCAGCCGTGGAAATCGGTTCCGTCATAGGCAATGGTGAGTTTGAAATAGCGCATGCGGGAATGGGCCGGCGAGTTCAGGAAGCGGTACGCACAAAGCGACTGCCCGGTTTGATGGCTACACTTCCCTGTCGGCATAAGGGGCAATCTTCGGGCTCGTAGCTATCGATGGTGAGTTCGACGAGCGAATTGGTCTCGACGGGAAACTCGATCTTGCCGCCGCTGCGATCGATGAGAGCGCCTGCAGCGACGACGCGGCCGCCAGCTTCCTCGACGACGTGAATGGCTTCCTGAGTAGAGCCGCCGGTGGTCCAGACGTCTTCGACGACCAAAACGTGCTCGTCGGGCTTGAGGGAAAATCCGCGGCGCAGGGTCATGCTGCCACTGGCATCGCGTTCTACGAACATAGCGGGAACACCACCGCCGATGGCGTCTTTGGGCGAGGGCAAGGCCCGGGCAACCTCTTGGCCAACGATGACGCCGCCCAGGGCAGGAGAGACGACCGCGTCGATGCGCGCGTCGGAGAAGAGCGAGGCGAGCGCACTGCCCAAAGCCTCGGCGAAACGGGGATATTGCAGCACCAGGGCGCATTGCACATAGGTATCGCTGTGGCGTCCACTGGAGAGTTCGAAGTGGCCGTGGCGAACGGCGCCGGCAGTCTCGAACATGCGAAGGATCTCGTCTTTGGTGAGCATAGCGTTGCTAACGGATACGGCTCCTAAACGTCGTAATGTCAGGAGCCTAGCTGCCATGCGGAGCGATGTCAAGGTGCAGAAGCCCTGTGATAGACTGCTTGGTTCGGAGTGAGTGGAACAACCAGGTCAGGCACGCTTTCCTGAAGCTATTTTTCAACAAGAACGAAACAAAACGCGTGCGGGAATCGTTCTAATCAGTGATGACCCAAATCGTGTTGTTTCTGCACATTCTGGCCCAAGTCAAAAGATGAGGAAAAACATGAAGAAGCCGTTCTTAAGACAGCTGCTTGCCGCAGTGTTGGTCGGCATACTGGCAAGCGTACCAGTGACACCCGTATTTGGGCAGGAGCCGGCTACACCGGCTCAAAACCCGCCACCCGTGCCGCCACCGGCACAGGCTGCGCAACCCGCGCAGCAGGGCGGGATTCCCGTTTCGTTGGGAGTGTCCAAGCATGACTACACGATCCCTCCCAGAGCTTTCCCGAATATCATCAACCCGTATCGCATGCAGGTGGTCGATCAAAACGTACTGACCAACTCGCCCAGGCTGGACCAATTAATCCATGAGGGCAAGCTGATGCTGAGTTTGCAGGACGCGATTGCGCTGGCCATGGAAAACAGCATGGACATCGTGGTGCAGCGCTATACGCCGTGGATGGCGGACGTCAGCCTGCTGAAAACGGAAGCGGGAGGGTACAGCTACGGAACGCCGGGCAGCATCTCGGTTGGCTCGACGGCGAACCTGCCTTTGCTGCAGTACGATCCGTTTATCACGCAAATCATAAACTACAGCGACGCGGCAATCCCGATTGCGAACCCGTTTACCTCTGGTACGGCGGGAACGGGCACGTCCATCAATCAAAATACGGCGCAGCCACTTTTTTCTCACCAGGCGCAATACAACACGTCGTATCAACAGAGCTTCGTTACCGGAACATCGCTGAGCGCTTCGTGGAACAACACGCGAGCGTCTTCGACGGCGGCGAACTTCTTTAATCCTTATGTGCAGTCGAACCTGACGATTTCACTGTCGCAACAATTACTGGCAGGGCGAGGGAAGTTCGTCAACCGCCGGAACATCATCATCGCGCAAAACAACCGCAAGATCGCGGACCTGCAGTTTTCTCAGCAGGCGATCACGACGATAACGAACACCATCACCGCTTACTGGGAACTTTCCTACGCGCAACAAAACGTGAAGGTACAGAAGCAGGCGGTGACTGTATCCGAGAAGCTGTATGGCGACAACAAGAAACAACTGGAAATCGGCACCATGGCGCCGCTGGACGTTACGCGCGCAGAATCCGAGCTGGCCACGGACCGGCAGAATCTGATTGTGGCGCAGACCACGGAGTTGCAAGATCAGCTGGTATTGAAGAATTACATCAGCAAGGATCCACTTGGGTCCAACCTGATCAACATCGAAATCATTCCCACGGACAAGCCGGAATCACCCGAGGCGATTCAGACCTTGTCGTTCGAAGACGCGATTAAGGAAGCTTTCCAGAAGCGCCCGGACCTTCAGCAGCAGTATTACAACCTGAAGAACGCGGACGTGGACGTGCAGGCCACCAAGAACGCGCTGCTGCCGACCGCGACGGTTGGGATTCAATACCAGTCTGCCGGTCTGGGCGGCAACTCGCTAATTAACGGCAATCCGACAGTTATCGCGGGCGTGCCGATCGTGGATGCAAATGGCGTGCCGATTGCGGGCTTCTTTGTTCCAGGCGCGTCCACGCCGGTTACCGGAAAGTCTCAGCAAGGATTTGGGACAGCGCAATCGCAGATCTTCCACAATGATTTCCCGATCTATGCGGGGCAGATCACGTTTAGCCTTCCGCTGCGCAACCGCGGAAACCAGGCCGACAATATTCACGCGCAACTGGTGATGAGGCAATTCGAAGCGCAAGTGCAGCAGGTGAAGAACACGGCGTTGTTGGACGTTCGCAATACCACCATCGCGGTGGAACAGGGCCGTGCGCAGGTGCAGGCCGCAACCAAGGCACGGGAATTGCAGCAGCAGACGTTCGACGCGGAACAGAAGAAATATCAGCTGGGCGCATCGACGGTGTACAACGTGATTCTGACGCAACGCGACTTGATCACCGCTCAGGGTAACGAACTGCGGGCGCTGGCGAATCTTGCGGAAGCGAAGGCCAATTACGAACGAGCGCTGGGACGCACGCTGGACGTGAACAGCGTGAGCATTGCGAACAACAAGGGGACGGTGGAGAAAGACACGCTGATTCCCGGGACGCTGAACGGACAGGTAGTCGGGACAGAAGAGCTGATTAAGGCGCTGGATAGCGGGTTGGGGAAGGGGCAACGGTAGACGGTCCATTGCGGGATGACAGGCGATTCACCACAGAGGGCACAGAGTTAAGAGTTGAAAGTTAAGAGGCGACACCCGGTCGTCGACAGCGAAGAATCCCACACGCAAAACCGGCGTGTTGATTGCATAAGAGCGAAGGCTCCATTCGGTGCCGTATGCTTCTGTTTGGAGAACCGAAGCTATCGGTAGGAAGGAGCCTTCGATGATTCTTATTGGATGTGATTTTCACCCCAGTTGGCAACAGGTTTGTTGGTTGAACATGGCCAGTGGAGAGACGGACAACCAAAGGTTGCTGCACGCGTCGGGAGATGCCGAGAAGTTTTACCGGCGTCTGGCGGTCCCGGTGCGTGTGGGCATCGAGGCCACTGGCAACTGCCAGTGGTTCTTGGAACTACTCGGCAAGTTGGGACACGAAGTGTGGGTTGGCGATGCGGCGAAAATTCGCGCGTGCGATCCACGGCAGCAGAAGCACGACCCGCGGGACGCGCGACTGTTGTTGCAGTTACTGGTGGAAAATCGGTTTCCGCGGATCTGGATGCCTTCCAGCGAAGAGAAGGATCTGCGGCAGTTGTTGCTACATCGCTACAAGCTGGTGCGCATGCGCGTGCAGGTGAAGAACGAGTTGCAACACCTGGCGATGAACAAAGGCATCACCAAAGGGCGGAGGTTGTGGAGCGCCGCAGGAGAGAAAGTGCTCTGCGAGTTGCCGCTCGCGCCGTGGGCCAGCCGGCGGCGAGAAGACCTGTTTAAGTTAAGAGGCATGTTGAACGAGCAGATCGCTGCGCTGGACGAAGCGGTGAAGAACGTCGCCGAAGAAAATGAACGAGCACGCTTGCTGATGACCCAGCCCGGCGTGGGGCCGATCACCTCGATGGCCTTTGTGCTGACCATGGGCGACGTCTCGCGCTTTCCACGCGGCAAGCAGGTGGCCAGTTATCTGGGGCTGATCCCGCGGGAGTACAGTTCGGGCGGGCATCAGCGGTTCGGGTCGATCAGCAAGCAGGGCAACCGCTTCATGCGCATGCTGCTGGTGGAAGCGGCGCAGTGCGTGGTGCGGTATGACGCAGGATTTCGCAACGAGTATTTACACCGCTGCCACAGAAAGCCGCGAGGAGTGGCCAAAGTGGCGGCGGCCAGGAAATTGGCCGTGCGACTCTACTGGATGCTAAGAACGAATACAGCCTATCCAGAGATCGCTCGCGTCGAGAGCAGCTCGCGGGTGCCCCTGGTCAGCGCAAGCTAGACCGCAGTGTTGATTGGGCGCTCTCGTCCCGGTGTATGCCGGGATTCGGATAGAAGAATCATGGCCGATGGTTAGGTCGTATCGATGGTTGGCGGAGCGATCCGCAGCAAGCTGATTCACCGTGAGAGTTACAGAGCTTCGGTTCTCCACCAACTCTGGACGGCAAGCGGTGAGAAAAACACTGCACCGGAGTTTTGTGCCTTGACAACGCCTTCGCTCTTATCGAGGGGCACCCTTGTCCCTCGAGTACTACATTCAGGCTGGCATAAAAGTCAACGCTACATTTAGGAATGAGACGCGACGGGCGGATCGTGTGATATTCACCACAGAGAGCACAGAGATCAGAGTTGAAAGTTAAAAGTGAAAAACTCGCGGCTTGCGTCGGAAGGCGGGCGCAGTACGCGGGACTGCAAAGCGGCGGCTAGCCGCCGCACTCCAAAAAGTTAGGGCTTGGGTGGATCGTCGTGCCAGATGGGCTTGCGCTTTTCGAGGAAGGCGGCCAGGCCTTCCTTGAAGTCGGGAGTGCAGCGGACACGAGCACTTTCGAGGACGGCACGCTCGAGATCGTGATCGACGCCAGCAGCGGCTGCGGAAACGAGCAGATGCTTGGCGCGAGTGATGCTGCTGGGGCTGGCGGTTAGCAGATCGTTAGCAAGTTCGTGGGCGCGGGCCATCAGTTTTTCTGAAGAAACAAGTTCGTTGACCAGGCCGAGTTCCTTGGCCTCGGAGGCTTCGATCAGGCGGCCCGTAAGCAGAAGATCGCGGCAGCGTTTTTCTCCGATCTGGCGGGAGAGGAAGACGGAGACGATGGCGGGTAAGAATCCGATTTTCACTTCGGTGTAGCCGAATCTGGCTTCCGGAACAGACAGAGTGAAATCGCAGAGCGTGGCGATGCCGCAGCCACCAGCCAGGGCGTGGCCGTTCACCGCGGCGATCAACGGGCGGGAATAACTCCAAATTTTGCGAAACATTTTAGCGATGCGGCGGGAATCGTCCTGATTCTCGGCGGGGGTCTGCTGCGCGATCGCTTGCAGCAGCTCCAGATCGATTCCGGCGCAGAAAGCCTTGCCCGTGCCGGTAATGATGACGACGCGGGCGTCGGTTTTCTCAATGGCGTCGAGCGCAGATTGCAGATCCGCGATCATTTGCGTGGTGATGGCGTTGCGTTTTTCGGGGCGATTGAGAGTGATGGTAGCGAGGTGTTCGGTGGCGTCGAGCAGGAGCGTTTCGAACTGCATGAAGAGTCACCTCCTTGGTTAGTTGGGAAGCGGAGCGTGTGCGTATTTGGAGCGAATCTCGTTGGTCAACTGGATCACCCTTTTCAGTTTATCGCTTTCGATGCCGGGATCAACGCCGGCTTTGCGAATGGCGGCGAGAACATCTTCGGTGGCGATGTTGCCGACGAGGTCGTCTCCCGCAAAAGGGCAGCCGCCGAGGCCAGTGAGGGCGCTATCGAAACGGCGGCAGCCGGCTTGATAGGCGGCGAGAACTTTGTATTCGGCGGATTCGGGGCGGGAATGGAGATGCACACCGAGTTCGATGCCGGCGACGTGGTCTTTTGCGAGGGCGAAAACGTCGCGAACAAGTCCGGGGGTTGCGGTGCCGACGGTGTCGGCGAGGGAGACGGTGGAAACGCGAATGTCCTTGAGCCACTCGAGGGTGTCCTGGACAAGTTCCGTGCCCCACGGCTCGTCGTAAGGATTGCCGAAGGCCATGGAGATGTAAATGACCAGATCTTTGCCGGCGGCTTTTGTTTCGCGTTTGAGAATTTCGACGAGTTGGCGCGATTCGCCGCGGGTCATGTTGGCGTTGGCGCGGCGGAAATAGGCGGAAATGGAGTACGGGTAGCCGATGGTGGTGACGCCGGGAGTGGCGAGAGCGCGCTCCAGACCTTTTTGATTGACGACTATGCCAATGATTTCTGGAGGCGCGGTCCCCACGGGCAAAGAGGCGAGAAATTTGGACATGACTTCTTCGCTGTCGGCCATCTGCTTGACGTGCTTGGGCGAGACGAAGCTGACTGCGTCGATGTGGCGGAAGCCTGCGAGGACTAGTTCTTTCAGGTATTCCACCTTTACGTCGGTGGGAATGATGTCGGGGAGGCCCTGCCAGGCATCGCGTGGGCACTCAACGAGTTTGATCGTTTCGGTCATCTAGCGTGGTTTCCCGTGGTTGTTTTTGAAGACGAGAGAGATGAGAAACGTGAAAAAGAGAAGCATGCCGGCAATGCCGATTCCTCCGAGAGTTTTGTAGAACGGGATGCTGTTGCTTAGGACGCTTTCAAGCGTCCGGTGCCGCAAAAAGACGACACATAAATCGTAAAGCATGCCGCCGATTAGGCCAAGGATACAGATGGAGAAGGCGGTGGACATGGCGTAGAGGAGGAAGCGGGATGGTTTGTTCGTTGGAGTCTCCCAAAGTCACGTTTTTCCTTCTACAGAGTAGAGTGGCCCGTCAGCCAGTCGTCACTTCTCATTCGCCGCGTTTCGCATAAATCGCCCAATTTACTGCCACACCTACGACTATGAATAGGCCTGGTAACCAGCCAAGCCAGTCACCTCTCGTGTAAGCAAGAGCGGCGTCAACAACCCTCGAGAAAGTCACCGGCGACCCGTACCAGTGCTTGTAGAAGCGAATCACTCGCACCGCGTAAGCCAATATCAACATGGCGCACGAAAGCATAAACACGAATCTCCAGCGCCGGGCCATCATGTTTGAAGAACTCCGGTTTTGAATTCGCGGATTTCGGTGTTGAGGGCGGCGGCTTGGAGGGCCCAGATTATGGCGTCGCGAGTTTGAGCTGGGTCGATGATGGCATCGAGCCAGAGACGGGCGGCAGCGTAGCGCGGGTCGGTCTGGTGCTCGTAAGTAGCTTTGACGGAATCGAGCAATTCTTTTTTGGCTTTGTCGTCGAGCTTTTTGCCTTGGCGTTCGAGTTGCTTCAGCTTGATTTCGGCGAGTGTGTTGGCGGCCGCATCGCCGCTCATAACCGCGAATTTTGCCGTGGGCCAGGCAAACATGAAGCGCGGATCGTAGGCTTTGCCGCACATGGCGTAATTCCCTGCCCCAAAACTGCCGCCGATGATGACGGAGATTTTAGGGACAACACTGTTGGCGACGGCGTTCACCATTTTTGCGCCGGCACGTATGATGCCGCTCCATTCCGCGTCTTTGCCCACCATGAAGCCGTTCACATCGTGGAGAAAAACGAGCGGAATGCGGTTCTGGTTGCAATCCATGATGAAACGCGCGGCTTTTTCGGCGGACTCGGTGTAAATGACGCCGCCGAATTCGATGCGTTTTTGGTCGGAGTGCGGCGCGTTGGTGGTGACGTGCTTCTTTTGGTTGGCGACGATGCCGACGGCCCAGCCACCGATGCGCGCGTAGCCACACAGCAGCGTTTCGCCATATTCGGCGCGATATTCGTCGAAGGCGCTGCCGTCGACGATGCGAGCGATGATTTCGCGCATGTCGTATTGCTTTGCGGGATCGCCGGAGAAAATCCCGTAGAGATCGCCAGCGGCGTATAGAGGCTCGTGCAAGCGCGCGTGGCTGAAGATCGGCGGATTCGGCGCGCCCATCTTGTCGGCGATGGCGCGAATGCGTTTGAGGCAGGATTCATCGTCGGGTTCTCGAAAGTCGACGGTGCCGCTGATCTGTGAATGCATTTTCGCGCCGCCCAATTCTTCGGCGGAAGTCTTCTGGCCGATGGCGGCCTGGACGAGTGCGGGGCCGGCGAGAAAAAGACCGGAGCCCTCGGTCATCAAAATGTGATCGCACATGACGGGAAGATACGCGCCACCGGCAACGCACATGCCCATGATGGCGGTGATTTGAGGAATGCCTTGCGCGCTCATGACGGCGTTGTTGCGGAAGACGCGGCCGAAGTCGTCGGTATCGGGAAAGACGTCTTCCTGTAATGGAAGAAACACGCCGGCGGAATCGACGAGATAAATGGTGGGGATGCGATTCTCGATGGCGATATTCTGCGCGCGAATCACTTTTTTGGCGGTCATGGGAAAAAACGCGCCGGCTTTCACGGTGGCATCGTTGGCGATGATCATGAACATGCGGCCAGAGACGCGGCCGAGGCCGGTGATGGTTCCGGCTGCTGGAGCGCCGCCCCACTCTTCGTACATTTCCCAGGCCGTGTAGATGCCGAGTTCGAAGAAATGCGTTCCGGGATCGATGAGCGCGGCGATGCGTTCGCGGGCGGTGAGGCGGTTCTTTTTGTGTTGAGAGTCGATGGCCTTGGAGCCGCCGCCGTCACGGATTTTCTCTTCTTCATTTTTGAGAGCGGTGAGCAACTCGACCATGCGTTGCGAATTCTTTTCGAATTGCGGTGATTTCGGATTGATGAGGGATTTCAGGATGGACACGCGAAGACCTCGCCTTGCGACATACAGACAAGGAAGTATACGAAGCAAAGCGGGCGGGAAGCAAAAGGCAAACAGCCGCAAGGATGTCTGTCGATGGGGTTGTCAGGAATTGCGATAGAGTGGAGGCATGAACACCCTATTGCTTAGCCTGGAGTTGGCGAGAGAGTTGGAATTCGCGGAAGCAGAAGTGGCAGTGTGCGGCGCTGAAGCGATGCAGCAGTTGACGCCGGAAGTAGGTACCGCGGTGCTGCAGGTTGCCGGGGGATACGCGGTGTATTGCGGGGCGAATTCACCTGTGACCCAGGCGGTTGGACTCGGGCTGAATGGACCCGTGTCCGCGGAGGAGTTCGACCGGCTGGAGGAGTTTTATTTTTCGAGGAATGAACCGGTGAGGGCGGAGACCTGTCCGCTGGCCGATGCTTCTTTGTTTGCGTTGTACCGCGAGCGAGGATACGGCGTAACCGAGTTTTCGAACGTGATGGTGCGGGCGATTGAGCGAGGCGAACGATGGCCGGAGCCAGAGGGAGTGGAGATCTGGAAAGCGTCGCGACAGGAAATGGATTTGTGGACGCTGACGGTGGCACAAGGATTTGCGGAGAATTATCCGGTGACGGAGGAACTCATCCGAATCATGAAAGTGTTTGGATTGTCGCGAGGGATGGAGTGCTATCTGGCGAGCGTGGATGGAAAAGTGGCGGGAGGAGCGACGCTATCGTTGCGGGGAAAGATTGCGGGGTTATTTGGGGCGAGCACGCTGCCCGATTTCCGGAAGCGAGGGGTGCAAACGGCGCTGCTACGGGCGCGATTGCGTCGGGCGGAGGAAGAGGGATGCGAAATCGGGATGAGTTTGGCGCAGCCTGGGGGACATTCGCAGAGGAATATCAGCAGGTTGGGATTTCGGACGTTGTATACGAGGGTGAAGTTTGAGAAGGGGTGTGAGGTTGGAAGTTAAAAGTTAAAAGTTAAGAACCGACAACCCAAGAACCCAGGTACAACAGCGGTACCTGAGGCACCCGGCGGTGAATTCAAGAGATTCACCACAGAGGGCACAGAGACTTCGAGGAACGGGGCTGGCATAAAAGACCAGCGCTACATTTAGGAATTCGAGGGCTTCGCGATTACGGTGTCGAAAGTTGAAGTTGAAAGTTAAAAACGGACAACCCAAGAACCCAGGTACAACACCGGTACCTGGGGCAGGGCTGACATAAAAGCCAGCGCTCCATTTGGGACAAAATCACGGCATCACGGCGATTTGCTTCGGACGGGCGCGCAGGGCCGATCGGAAAGGCCTCACTCCTGAAGGGGTGAGCTACAAGATTTGGCGGGATAGGCGCTTGGTGATGAAGTCGATGATGTCCTGGGTGGAGGTGCCGGGAAGGAAAATTTCGGCGATGCCGGATTGCTTCATGGCGGGGAAATCGGCTTCGGGGATGATGCCGCCGACAAGCACGGTGACATCGTTCATACCTTTTTCGTGGAGTAACTTCATGAGCTGCGGGCAAATGGTTTTGTGGGCGCCGGAAAGGATGGAGAGACCGATGACGTCGACATCTTCCTGAGCGGCAGCGGAGGCGATCATCTCGGGCGTTTGACGCAGGCCGGTGTAGATGACCTCCATGCCGGCGTCGCGAAGGGCGCGAGCGATGACTTTGGCGCCGCGGTCGTGTCCATCGAGGCCGGGCTTGGCGATTAACACGCGAATCTTCTTTTCGGGCATGCTGTACGCTTTCTGAACTGAAAACTTAAAACTGTAAACTGAGAACTTTTAGGTGACGGCTACTTCTTCGTAGGCGCCGAAGACGGTGCGCATGGTTTCGCAGATTTCGCCAAGAGTGGCGTAGGCTTTGACGGCGTCGTAGATGAAGGGCATGAGGTTATCGCTGCCCTCGGCGGCTTTGCGGAGAGCGCCGAGGCGGCGGTCGACTTCGGCGGAGGAGCGATCGGCGCGGAGTTTTAGCAGGCGAGCGTGCTGGCGGTGGGCGACGGTTTCATCGATCTGCAGGATGTCGAGCGGCTTTTCAGTTGTGACGAAGTCGTTGACGCCGACAATGATTTTTTCTTTTTTGTCGACGGCCATCTGATAGCGGTAGGAAGCTTCGGCAATTTCGCGCTGCGGATAGCTTTTTTCGATGGCCGCCACCATGCCACCCATGGCGTCAATGCGGCGAATATAGTCCCACGCGGCTTGTTCCATCTCGTTCGTGAGCGTTTCGACGAAATAGGAACCGCCGAGCGGGTCAACGGTGTTGGTGACGCCGGTTTCGTGGGCGATGATTTGCTGCGTGCGGAGAGCAATGGTGGCGGCGAATTCGGTGGGAAGCGCCCAAGCTTCATCGAGAGAATTGGTGTGCAGCGACTGTGTGCCGCCGAGAACCGCGGCGAGGGCTTGAATGGCGGTGCGAACGACATTGTTCGTGGGTTGCTGCGCGGTGAGCGAGCACCCTGCCGTCTGCGAGTGGAAGCGCAGGGCCCAGGAGCGCGGATTTTTAGCTTTGTAGCGTTCCGTCATGGCCTTGTACCAGATGCGGCGCGCGGCGCGATATTTTGCAATTTCCTCGAAGAAATCGTTGTGCGCGTTGAAAAAGAAAGAGAGTTGAGGAACGAACTCATCAATGTTGAGGCCGCGGCGGACGCCCCATTCGACGTACTCCATGCCATCACGCAAGGTGAACGCAAGTTCCTGGATGGCGGTGGAGCCAGCTTCGCGGATGTGGTAACCGCTGATGGAAATGGGATTGAACTTCGGAGTGTGCTTAACGCCGAATTCGAAAGTGTCGATGACCAGGCGCATCGAGGGTTCGGGCGGATAGATGTATTCCTTTTGCGCGATGTATTCCTTCAGGATGTCGTTCTGGAGAGTGCCGGAAAGCTTTTTCCAGTCAGCGCCTTGTTTTTCCGCGACGGCAAGATACATCGCCCAGATGACAGCGGCGGGCGAATTGATGGTCATGGAGGTGGTGACGTCGGCGAGGGGAATCTGTTGGAAGAGGACTTCCATATCGGCGAGAGAGCTGATGGCGACGCCACACTTGCCGACTTCGCCTTCGGACAATGCGTGATCGGAGTCATAACCCATCAGGGTGGGAAGATCGAAAGCGGTGGAGAGACCGGTTTGGCCTTGCGCGAGGAGATAGCGGAAACGTTGGTTGGTGTCCTCGGCAGTGCCGAAGCCGGCGAACTGGCGCATGGTCCAAAGGCGGCCGCGATGCATGGTGGCATGAATGCCGCGAGTGTAGGGAGGCTCGCCGGGAAAGCTGAGATCGCGGGCGGGATCCCAGTGCTGGAGATCGGCGTCGGTGTAGAGGCGGCGAATGGGATAGCTGGAAACGGTGGTGAATTCTTTCTGGCGCTCGGGGCTTTTTTGGAGGGAGGGATTAAGAGTGTTTTGTTCCCAGGATTGGAGGGGAGAGGGCTTTTTGGGTGTGTCGGTCATTGCTTGTTTATGCTAAGGGAAATGATGGGGGAGGGCAAGAAAGAGGTGCGGGTGGTGCGGGTGGGCGGGATGGAGTTTCAGGACAGAGGACAAGTCGCAACTTCAAGAGGCAAAGCAGAGGGTGCGGCACGCGGTACATTTAGGAGGGAGGCATCGGACGAATTCGGATTTCACCACAGAGGACACAGAGGGCACAGAGTTAAGCAAAGCTAGAGAAGCGATGACCCTGAATAATGCGAGTCGCGCGAGCGAGGCTAGCATGAAAGTAGCGCTACATTGATTTGCAGTTATTTAGGGCATGGCTGAAGCCATGTCCTTCCGCGTACAAAAGTGATTTCTTCAGGGGCTGAAGCCCTATATCGCAAGGCATTTAATGTCGGAGCTAAAGCTCCGACCCCCTAAAGAGCACAGTCTTTCCGCAAACTGCAAAGAGGCGGTGAATTTTGGGGAGCTGAGGAATGGCTGAAGCCGCGGCCCCCGAAGAGCGGGGCTACGACTCTTTGGAATTTTGCGGCATACTGGTTACAGCTGAGACATGCTCAAACATCATGATGTAAGCGTCCGAGTGCGTTACGCCGAAACCGACCAGATGGGCGTGGTCTATCATTCCAACTATTTAATCTGGTTCGAGGTGGGGCGAGTGGAACTGATGCGCTCGCTGGGGTTCGACTATAAAAGCATGGAAGCGGAGGACGACACCTACATGGTGGTGGCGGATGCGCATTGCCGGTACCACTATCCTGCACGGTACGACGAAGTGCTGACGGTTCGCACACGAATCCTGGAAGCAAAAACGCGAGTGCTGAAATTTGGCTATGAAATCTTTCGCGCGAGCGACCAAAAACTTCTGGCCACCGGGGATACGACGCACGTCACCACCAGCCGCGAAGGGCGCGTAAAACACTTCCCGGAAAAATATAAAGCAGCGTTTCTAGCGCTGGCCGAAGCGATTCCTGACCGGAGCACTGAATGAGCATCGTTCTGAGCGGCAACGAACTGACATTTTCGCAACTGTATGCCGTCGCGCTGCATCACGAAAGCGTTTCGCTGTCGGCGGATGCGGTCGGCCGGATGAAAGCTTCGCGGTCGGTGGTGGAGCAGCTAGTGGCGTCGGGCAAGACGGCCTACGGAATCAACACGGGATTCGGGAAACTTGCTTCGGTGCGAATTTCCAGCGAGCAAGTGCGCGCTCTGCAGGTGAATCTGGTGCGTTCGCATTCGTGTGGAGTGGGAGAGGCGCTAAGCGAACCCGAGACGCGAGCGATGATGCTGCTGCGCGCCAATGCCTTGGCGAAGGGACTGAGCGGTGTGCGGCCGAGCGTGGTGGAAACGCTGATCGCCATGCTGAATGGCGGCGTGCATCCAGTGATTCCTTCGCAAGGATCGGTGGGCGCTTCGGGGGATCTGGCACCGTTGGCGCACTTGGCGCACGTGGTGATTGGCGAAGGCGAAGCGGTGTACAAGCGAGAAAAGTTGGCTGGCGCGGAAGCGATGCAGCGCGCGGGAATCACGCCGGTTGCGCTGGAAGCGAAGGAAGGACTTTCGTTGTTGAACGGCACGCAAGGCATGCTGGCGCTGCTGAGCCTGGCGCTTCGCGAAGCCGACATTCTGGCGGATACGGCCGACGTGGCCGCTTCCCTTTCGCTGGACGCGCTTCGCGGAAGCCCGGGCGCATTTGATGCGCGGATTATGCAGGCACGCGAATATCCGGGCGCGGGCACGACAGCGCGGAATCTGGCGCACTTGAACGAAGGCAGCCAAATCAGGGAATCGCATCGCGCGGCTGAAAAAGATCCCCGGGTGCAAGATGCTTATAGCTTGCGATGCACGCCGCAGGTACACGGAGCGGTGCGCGATTCACTGGTGCAGGCGCGGGAAATGGCGCTCGTGGAAATGAACAGCGCAACGGACAATCCCTTGGTGTTCGCAAAAGAAGGCGGGACGGGCGACATCATCAGCGGCGGAAATTTTCATGGACAGCCGCTGGCGATGGCCGCGGACCAAGTGGCGATTGCGTTGGCTACACTAGGCGGAATCTCGGAGCGGCGCGTGGAGCAGATGACGAATCCGCTGACCAGTCTGCTGCCGGCGTTTCTTACGCCCGATCCTGGATTGAATTCCGGGTTCATGATCGCGCAGGTTACGGCGGCAGCGCTAACCAGCGAAAATCGCGCTTTGGCTACGCCGCATTCCGTTGATTCGATTTCTACGTCGGGGAATCAGGAAGATTACGTATCGATGGGGATGGGCGGAGCGCGGCGGTTGGACCGCATGCTGCACAATCTGCGGCACATTCTTGCGATCGAACTGCTTTGTGCGTGTCAGGGAATCGATCTTCTGGCGCCGCTGCAAACCGGCACGCTGGCAAAGAAAGCCTACGATGGGGTGCGGGCCTTATCGCCTAAGGTGACGAATGATCGGCCGCTCGCGCCCGACATTAGCGCGGTGCACGACCTGATTGCCACAGGGGCCATCTCCAGGGTTTTGCACTGAACACTCAACATCATGGTCCGCAACGTGTCGCACCTACGGTGCTGAAGCTTCTGCGAGGGTGGTTTCCCAGCGCTTACGCACTGGGCTAGTTTCTGCCGCGCCTCCGGCGCTGCTCAAACGGTTACGCCAGGGCTTATGCGAGGGCTTCTAGGAAATAGGTGAACATGCGGTAGCCGGCGATGTAACTGAAGGGGGCTAATTCCAACGAATAGTGGCCTACCGGCAATTCGAGGGTGCGGGTTTCGGCACCATGGCGGCGCAGCGACGAAAGCATTTCGTGGGTGAGTTCCGGCAGAAATGTTGGGTCGTACTTGCCATAGACCATGAAGGTATTGCGCCCGGCGCCGCGGCCGCGTTCGACGTAGGGCATGGGGCTGATGGGGCCCCAGAATTCGCGCAACTCTTCGACGCTGACTTCGTGGCGAAGCGCTTCCCAGACGTGATTGGTGGTCATACCCTGGCTGACGACATCGGCAAAATAAGTGGAAACGTGGAAGAATCCGCCGGCGCGGACACGCTGATCGTGTACCAGGGTGATGTATCCCACCGAAGAGCCGATGCTGGTGCCGAGAATGCCGAGGCGATGATAGCCGCGTTGCTGGAGCCAACTTAGGCAGGCGCGCGCATCTTGCACAGCCTGGCGGTTGGCGTGCAGCGTGAGGCCGATATTCGGTCCGACGAGTTGATCGGCGCGTTCGTGTCCCTTGGCCATGCGGCGATCGTGATACGGCAGGCTCATCTTCATGGCGGAAATGCCCATGCGTTGCAGCCAGTGGCAGAGCGCGACTTGGCCATGCCACTTGGCGTTCCAGTTGGGAAGGATCAGAACGGCGGGACCGATCTTCTTGCCGGGGAAAAACTGCGCGTGCACAGTGTTGTTCTCCGGCCAGGGGGATTCGACTGTGCTGGTGAATGTCAGAACGCTATTTTCATCGAGATGATAGTCGCGGACGTCGCGGGTGGCGTACCAGTCATCGCTATTCGCGATGGCGTGTTGGGCGTATTGGCGGACGAATGCGCGCGGATCATCGTGGGCGGCGGCGCCGTTGATGTGCTCGAGACCCCACTCGAACGGGCGAACCATACGATTGTCGTCGGTGGTCCAGCGACGGTGCTCGTAGCGGCGGATGGCGTGTTCGTACCAGCTCATGGCCATATAGAAATAGTGTAGCGGAGGGAGGCGGTGGGCGCATCTTTGCGGGGACGGAAGGATTTCACCACAGAGGACACAGAGGAAAGACAAGGAAGAAAAGAAAGAAAGAAGAAATGGAAGAAAGAAGAACCGACATTCTCATGCAGTCTGTAGGCGTGGAACATTGGGCTAGCATAAAAGCTGGCGCTACATTTAAGACGAAAAGCGCGGCAAACCCAGGAGAGAGGACTCATCCCTGAAGGGATGAGCTACACGATCTGCGACGTTTGGTTAGGGATGGGACACTGAGGGTGAGCGGGCGCATTGAGGCGCGGGGTAGGGTGTGGCACATTCAATGGTGTGATTGCCTTTTTCTTTTTTCTGTTTGGGATTTGTATTGGCAGCTTCCTGAATGTTTGCATTTCGCGCATTCCGGAGGGGATTTCCATTGTCGCGCCGGGTTCGCGTTGCCCGCGGTGCCTGAAGCCGATCAAGCCTTACGACAACGTTCCGGTTCTCGGCTGGCTGTGGCTGCGGGGGAAATGCCGGAACTGCCGGCTGCCCATTTCGCCGATGTACCCGATCATCGAGTTTCTGACTGGCGCGTTCTTCGTGTTGACGTACTACACGTTTGGACTGACGCTGCCCGCGTTCAAGTTTTTGATCTTTGGGTGCCTGCTGATCGTGCTGATCGTTACCGACCTGCGGGTGCGCATTTTGCCGGATGCGATTAACTGGCCAGGGTTCGGGGTTGGCTTGGCGTTCTCGCTGAAGGTGCCACCGGCTGACGGCATCGCCGCAGCGCTATTTGGGCGCTTGGATCTTTTGCAGCCGCCCGATGCTGTGCTTGGCCTGATGGACGCCTTGCTTGGCGCCGCTCTCGGCAGCCTGCTGCTTTGGGGCGCGGCTTACCTGTACAAGTTGGTGCGCAAGCGCGAAGGCATGGGCATGGGCGACGTGAAAATGATGGCGATGGTGGGCGCGTTCCTGGGGGTGAGAGGCGCATTCTTGACCATACTGCTGGGAACACTGCTGGGCAGCATTGTGGGACTGACACTGGTGGTGGCACTGTATGCGTTCGGTTGGAAGAAAAGGATTGCCGAGCGGGCGCACCGGCGCGGGTTGGGCGAGGTGAGTGGGCTGCGGTGGACGATCGCTTCGCAGTACCAATTGCCGCTGGGAACGTTCCTGGGAATCGCGGCATTTCTGGTGGTTTATGCCGTGCCGTGGGTGCTGCCGCGCCTAATGGGATAGGGCTGGCGCGTTGATTCTTTCGCACGGGGCGGTCCCGCCGCGCGTTCTAAAGCGGTACAATGCCTTCAGGCGTTCAATCTGTCGCGGGAGCCCCCAGCCTGCCCCTTGTTCGTTTGGGGCGTGCTCCGGTGGAGGTAACTCAACATGCGTCGAGACACACTGTTACGGATGGCGGCGCTTTTGGCGCTGGCTGGTTTCGTTGGCTTCTCCGCGAACGCGCAGCAGTCCCCCGACCAAACAACCTCTGATCCTGTGGCCGACGCGGCACGCAAAGCTCGGGCGGAAAAGCAGGCCGCGGCCAAGCCCAAAAAGGTGTATACAGACGACGATTTCCCTACGAAAAAGAGTACGCCAGTGACGCCTGCTGCAGGCCCGGAAGGCGATCAGGCAGCGGCAACTCCAGCAGCCGCGGATGGCGCGGGTACAACGGGCACGGCGGCAGACGATCCCAAGAGTGAAGCGTACTGGCGCAAAAAATTTCAAGCGGTGCGGGACAAAATCGCAAACAGCGAAAAAGAACTGGATGTTTTGCAGCGCGAGTTGAACAAAGATCAAGTGCAGTATTACAACGATCCGCAGAAGGCGTTGATGCAACAGTACGACCGGAAAGATATCAACGATCGAACCGCGAAGGTCGACGCGAAGAAAAAGAGATCGAAGATCTGAAGAAGCAACTGAGCGACATGGAAGATGAGCTGCGCAAGGCTGGCGGCGACCCGGGCTGGGCGAGATAGTAAAGTTTTCAGTATTCAGTTATCAGTTTTAAGTAAAGATGGACGGGTCGGATTCCACGTTAAAAGGGATCGGGGATCAGGTATCAGGAGCCTTGGACCCTACAAACTGGTTGTGTGTGTTAGCGCGGATTTCGGAGAGATGGCCTGAACGCCGCTATTAGCGAGATTTCTGTTTCACGGAAGACAATTCACGTTATCGGATGGTGCCGCGGCGGAACGGCGTTGGTCTACCTAGAACTGAAGACTGACAACTTCTTTGGTTTACTTCAAACTTAAACCTGAGAACTTAGAACTTGCTTCAGTTTACAGGGCCGACGCATTCGGCTGATTGCAGGCCGTCGTAGATTTCGAGACCTTCACGCAGGGCTTCAGTGCCCTTCTCCAGCGCTTGCAACGCCACTTGTTCCGATTCCTTTGCCACGATGTCCAAGCAGCTTTCCATTGCCGCTTCATCCGAGAGAATGGCGGTATCCAACATAGCGATCATGCGCTCGATGGCGAGTTCCTGAATCCTTTGCAGAGCTTCTTCCACCGGGACCTGCTCGAGGCAAAGATCGCAAGCCATCCCGGCCAGCACGTCGCCCAGGCGGCTGGCGCGGATGCGCACCCTTAGTTCCTGCGTGGCGAGCGCGGCGCGCGTGCCAGGGTTGCTTGGTCTACCGTTTGCGGAATTCGTTGCGGTCTTCATTTCTGGCCCCCCAACCGGCATGCTTCCCGGTAGGGAGAGACTACTGAGTGCCGAGCCGCGCGACAATAGTCCGGTCGTAACAGTCAATAGCTACTAGGAGTCGAAACGCACAGGGTGGAGTCGGGGCTCTGAGGCTGGTTTGGGCGCTGGCGGGTGGCAATTATGAATGTTAGTTGACTGGTACTTTTGCCAGTTCCCCTGGCGCGAAATAGGCCGTAGTGTGGGGTCAAGTAACCCAAAGAGAGGATCCGGCCGAACCCCAATTACCCCCGAAGCGAGGCGCCCAACGCCTCAAACACTTCGTAGATCTCAGTCGGGTCCTCTCACCTAAATCGTTCACCTTCCATTTCTATAGTGGTCCGCGCTGATTGGATGCGGTCGCGCGAACGCGAATAAAACCAGCAAAAGAGCGATGCAGAACCAGGGAAACCAGTTCCCGGTGCGCGAATAAAGCGTGGATTCGTGCCTGACGGGTACTTGCGCTAGGATGGTTGAAAAAGGAGCGGCGGCGGTGCTGCGTTCGGCGAGGACGCGTCCCCGGCTGTCGCTGACGGTGAGAATGCCGTGGCGCGGAGCGCGCGCGATGCTGAATCCATTCTCGACACCGCGCAATATTGCCATGCGGCCGTGCAGCCAGCCGTCCGCGTCGAAATCCCAAGCCGGAACCAAGAGCAGGCCGACACCCTGACGACCGTATTCGCGGCTGAGTGCGGGGAAATCCATATCCTTGCAGATGGTGACGCCCCACAGACCGCTCGGTTGTTGTAGAAGCGTTCGCGAAGTGCCGACGGTGAATTTCGATTCGAAGGGAGGCAGCATGTGATGCTTTTCGTAGAGGAGCGGAGAAGCGTTTGCGGAAGTGTAGATGCGCGCTTCGTTGAGCCATTCGTTGGGAGCGCGGCGAGCCACGCCGATGACGAGGGCGCTGCCGGAAGAGTAGGCCTGGGCGGCAAAGAGGTCGTCGACGGCTTTGGTATTTTCTTCCTGCAGGACAACGATTTTTTCTGGCGCGACCACGACCTGCGCGCCCTGCTTCAAGAGCACTTGCATCTGCGCGGCGTATTCGGAGATGAGGCGCTGCGCGTCTTCCGGCTTTGAGGGCATGGTGTTTTGCGGCAAATCGGAGGCCAGCAATCCCACGGAGACGGAGATAGCGCCATTCTGCGGAGCATGCAAACGCCATTCACCGAAACCGAGCATCGCCACAAGAAATACTGCGACGCTGGCCGCCAGCATGCTTTTGGCGTGGCTGGCACCATGTACTGAAAAAAGCGCCGCCACGGTGGCCGCGAACAGCATGATGCAGAAGCTGACTCCCCAGATGCCGGTGATTGAAACGATTTGAAGTATGGGAAGAAAATTCATCTGGTTGTAGGCGAGATTGCCGTAGGTGCTGTGAATGGAGATCGAGGCCAGCACGAATTCGTAGGTGACCCAAAACGCAGCGAAACCCAGTGCGGTCGCGATTGGTCTTGCACCACGCGCCCACCGGCGGAACAGAAGCACGCCCAAGCCGAAGAAACACGCGGGAAGAATCAGGAATGCCAGCACGGCGAGAACCGGCACCTGCAACACATTTCGGAAGAGTGCCCACATGTTGAGGCTGCCGAGGAACCAGGAAATCACGGCAACGAGGAAGGCGCGGGGAGGAGACAAGCGTGGCGCGAGGAGCAACACCGGAATGGGCGCGAGCCAGGTGAGCCACCAGTGCGGGTGCAAGCCGGTGCCGAAAAAGAGGGCGAGGGACGAACAGGCGATGGCGGGAATCAGCCATGCGAGTGAGGCATTTTTGGTTATTGAGTCCACGCGTCAGATTCTCCCGTTTAAGCAACGTAGTTGCTCGACAAATTGTTCCTTCGTTCGATACTACTTCCCTTTTGGAGTTGACCGCCGTTTCGGGCGAGCCGGCTTCGGGCGCTTTTGGCGAGACCGTTCTTCCAGAAGGCGAACAAATTTGGTGATGCGGCGTTCGAGCGTGGCTTGCTGCTTGACCGCGACCAGGTAGCGCACGATCTGTCTTCGCAGGGCCGTGGTCATGTCGCGGAAGGCTGCCTGGGCGCGCGGCGCATTTCGCAAAGAGAGAATCAGAAAAGGAGGCAAGACGGGTTCGCGTGAGTCTTGATCGCGTTCGATGGCGATTTCCACGGCGGCGCCGGCGTCGATTCTTAGTTTTTTGCGGATGTCGCCGTGGATGGCGATGCGGTGGCGTGCGTTGCCGCGCGAAACCATGGTGGTGCGGAGGGCAACGCCGTCAACCGTGCCGCGAACGGGGACATTGGCTTCGCGCGCGGACATTTTGCGGGAGACCTCGGGAGGAACGTCGACGTAGCGAATCAGGCCAACTTTATAAATGCGGCCAGAGAAAACATGAAGAGCATCTTCCACGGGCGAAATGATACTCCAAGCGGGATGCGAAGCGATGCTGTTCTGTTGGGGAATATGAACAGTTTGTAAAAAAGGTTGTGATTTTCGATTGACTTCGCTGCTAAATAACGAATACTAGACAAGCCCACCTGCGACGTTGAGTGATCGCGTCCTTCTCAGTCTTGAATTCATCGGAGTTTGCAGCATGTCTGAATCGATCGGGAGAAAATGCGCGTGGGTGGGGTGTGTCGAGCATTCGGAGGCGGAGATCGCCGAACGCCCGCTTTGTTCCCGCCATTTTTATTTAGTGGCGCAGCGGCGGCTTTCGGCATTGCTGGGTGTGTTGTCTGACGGTGACGGAGCAGACCAGACGCTTTCGCCGGACGCTCAACGATTTCTTGCGGAACTGGTCAGTGGAACGGAAACGTTGACGTCGAAATCACAGCGGCTAACGCCGGAACGATTGGAAGAACTGCTGAAGCTTTCGGTAAAAGCGGCGGAACTGCAAAGGATGATGCAGGGTCCAGCCGCCTGAGATGGCGGCAGCGACGAACGTCACCGCGGCAAACAGTACTTAAAAAATTAAGGGCGGACGGCGACGTGGAGAGCCACGGAATCGAGCGTCATCAGATGGAAGCGGACCGGGGAATAGCCTACTTGTTGCATCAGAGAGGCAAGCTCGTCGGGACGAAAGAAACGCGAGACGGATTTGGGCAAGTAGGCGTAAGCGGCTGCATCGCCGGAAATGAGCCCGCCAACCTTCGGCAGGATTTTCTGACAATAGAAGCGGTAGAGCTGGCCGATTAAGCCGGGCGCAGGCTCTGTGAATTCGAGAATTCCGAGAGTTCCGCCAGGTTTCAGGATGCGGAAAATTTCGCGTAAACCGGCTTCGTAGTTGGCGAGATTGCGAAAGCCGAAGGCGGCGGTGACGAGATCGAAAGAAGCATCGGCGAATGGAAGGCGGAGGGCATCGGCTTCGAGGAAGGGAATGTTGCGCTTGTCTGTCACCTGCAGGGCGTTTTTCTGATTGGCGCGCACCAGCATGGTGTGAGAAAAGTCGGCGCCAACGATGCGGGCTTTGGCGTCACGCGCGAGCGCAAATGCCAAGTCGCCCGTTCCGCAACAGAGATCGAGCACAACGGCATCGGGGCGGTTGAGAATGGGGCGCAGTTCGCGAGAGGTTCGCGCACGCCAACGTTTGTCCATTTGCGCGGATAGAAGGTGATTCAGCAGGTCGTAGCGCGGGGCGATGCGCGTAAACATTTCGCGCACTTTGCGGGAGGCGTCTTGCTCTGAGGTGGCTCCTTCGGGTTTGGTGCCTGTTGGCAGCGACGCCTGCTCAACCATGACGCTTCCCGAGTTCGCCGGCCGACCCGCGCAGGCACTGCGGCGCGCAGCGCAGAATGCACAGCACCACTTTTTCGGGGATGCCGTCGTACGAAGCGGCTCGACCTATGCGCGGCGCCAGCACGAAACGCAACTTCCCTGCCCGGGCTTTTTTATCGGAACGCATGAATTCGAGCAGCGTTTGCGGCGCAGTTTTCGGCCACTGCGGCAACGGGCCCATGCGGCGCACGAGCGCCACGATGCGCGACACGGAATCGGGCGGAGTGTGGATGCTTTCGTGGCCGAGCAGAGCGGCGCACATCATGCCCCAGGCAACTGCTTCGCCGTGTTGAAAACGTTTGTAGTGGGTGGCGGATTCGAGGGCGTGGCCGAAGGTGTGGCCAAAATTCAGAGTTTCGCGCAAGCCGGATTCTTTTTCGTCGCGACTAACCACGTGAGCTTTGATTTCAATCGAGCGCTGAATGATGTGCGCCAGCGGGGCCGCATCGCGGTTCAGAATTGCGTCCATGTGGGATTCGAGAAAGGCAAAAAGCTTCGCGTCGGCAATCACGCCGTACTTGATCACTTCGGCCAAGCCGCCACGAAACTCGCGTTCCGGCAACGTTTTCAATGCCTCGGGATCGACGAGCACAAGCCTGGGAGGATAGAACGCGCCGACCAGGTTCTTGCCCTCCGGCAGGTTCACGCCAGTTTTGCCACCAATGGAACTATCGACCTGAGCGACAACGGTGGTGGGTACCTGCACCAGTGCAATACCGCGGAGATAGGAGGCGGCCACAAATCCAGCGACGTCGCCTGTGACGCCGCCGCCGACGGCAATGAGCAGCGAATGGCGATCCGCGCCCGCTTTCACCAGGGACCGCGCCAGTTTTTCCACGGTGGCTAAATTTTTTGCGGATTCGCCGTCGTCCATGAAATGGATGTGCGGCTTCGCGCGGCGCGGAAAACTGCGCTGAAGCGATGGCCCCAGGCACTTCCACACGGTTGGAGAGGTGACCAGATGAACGCTGGAGAATTTTCCCAGTTTCGCGATTTCCGGTGCGAAGCGGCGCAGCAGACCACGAGCGCACAGCACGGAATAATCTCCCGCAGAAGAATGGACACGAATCGGGCGTGAGGCAGTCGATTTCATTGCAGTGAGCAGGTGGGTCCAATGTAGCACAGACGCGCGAGCGGTCGAAAAGCGCCAGATATTTTGGTAGTGGGCACCTTTCCGGTTACCCGACATTTCAGAATGGGTTTCCTGGCGGGAGCGCACTTCAATTTGCGGCAGGGGTTGAACCAAAGTGCCGAGGACCGAACTTTGTACCGAAGAAATCGGCCGGATTCCAGACCGGGGGCTGGTCCTGCTGCGCAAGTTCGTAGCCGACCAGAAAATTCAAGCCCGCCGCTCTTGCCGCGGAATCAAAGTAGAGGGGCTGTTGCATATTGTCGAGGGGAGTGTGATACCGCGTAACCAGCCACTTCTTGACGGGCGCAAGGCCGTCGAAGTTCGGGTCCTTACTGGCAATTCCATCGCCAATTTCTACTGCTGGTACTCCTTGCAGTACGAAGGAATACTGGTCGCTGCGAATGAACCCGGCCTCTTCCGGCATGGACTCAGGGCTCACGGTATAGCCAAGCTCCCGCGCGGCAGAATCCACGAATTTACCGATAGTTGAGTGCGCTGCGCCCAAGGTGACAACATCGATCATAGGCCAGAGACCTGGAGCGCCATCGGTATTGACGTTGGCGACGATTTTGTCCAGTGGGACTGTCGGCAAATGTGCGAAGTAGTCTGATCCCAGCAAGCCCATCTCTTCTCCGGTAACGAAAACAAAGAGCACGGAGCGGCGCGGCGGTTGCTTAAGGCTGGCGTAGGCTCGGGCAATTTCGAGAACGGTGGAAACGCCGGAAGCATTATCAATCGTCCCATGGCAGACGTTGTCGCCGTCGATCGGCGGACAGATGCCGAGGTGATCCACATGCGCGGTGTAGACAACGTATTGGTCCCGAAGCGCTGGATCAGAGCCTACAAGCTCTCCGATGATATTCGGGCTCTCATACGTGGTTTCGGTGCTCACGGTGTGAAGTCGCGCGCTCCACGGGAGCGGGAAGGCTTGGGGTTGACTGGAGCGTGCTGCGGCGAAGGCCTCGTTTAGCGTCTTCGATGCGCCGGCGAATAGCATCACGGCTCCGGACTCGCTAAATTGTGCTAAGCCTCCCGAGGGAAACGGGTCGTGCGGCGTCCCGGTTTTGTCGAGCCAATTGGTGCTACCCATCCGGAATTGGGGCACGTCCCAGTCCCAGGGCCAGCGCTTCCAATCTTCCGGAAGCATGGTCGTGAGCATGGCAACCGCGCCGTGGGCGAGGGCGTTTTTCGTTTTCACTACATCATCGGAGTTGTACGCACGGAGGTCCGTTGGGAAACGCGGCGGTGCGCCGTAAAAGGTGAGGACGATTTTGCCGCGCACATCGATACCCGAGTAATCATCGTAATTTTCTTCAGGCGCGGTCACGCCGAATCCCACGAAAACGATGGGAAGTTCTAATTTGTAGTCCGCATGAAGCACGTCGCCCATCAAGACATAGTCTTTTTCGTCGACGAGATCTTGCACTTTGCCATTGGCCCCAGGCCCGTTCGCGACCAACTCCAGCCGACTCTTCGCCGGATCGAGCACCGCTTTGCGGAGCGGAACGGGTTGGAACCATGTGCCCTTCAAACCACCAGGGCGCAGGCCCATGGATTCCAGTTCTGAGGCTACATAGCGAGCCGCGATCTGATAGCCACGCGAGTCCGGAGCTCGGCCCTCCAGTAAACTGTCGGAGAGGAAACGCATGTGGGCGCGGATAGCATCGCCGCGAATCGTTTCGACGGCCGCTTCTGCGGCGGCAGTATCCGCTTGACTGAGTTGCTGAGCGAGTAGGGCTGGAGAAAAAGCCATAAAGCCGAGGCATACAGCCAGACGAGATTTCATCGTGAGATATCTCTCCTGTCAGCACCAACCGTATGCGCCCATGTTGCGGTGGGCAAATCAGCGGCATTGTACTCCAAGTCTGGTGGGGATAGTGGCTGATTCAACTTCTACGAACGAGCAAATCTTCGTTCACAGAGCCGAAATGCGTCATTTGCCAAATCCTATGGGTAGTGCGGTAAAATTGATGGCTTATGATTGCTGTCAACGAAGTCACTATGCGCTTTGGTTCACGCATCCTCTTTGAGGACGTGACCACCACTTTTATGGCTGGCCGACGCTACGCCATCTCCGGGCCGAACGGGGCCGGGAAATCCACGTTCATGAAGATCCTGACGGGCGAGATCGATCCGACCAAGGGCAACATCACGCGGCCGAAGAAAATGGGAGTGCTGCGCCAGGACCAGTTTGCGTTCGACAAATTTCGCGTGATCGACACGGTGATCATGGGAAACGCCGTGCTGTGGAAGGCTCTGGAGGAGCGCGACGCTCTTTACGCCAAGCCGCACGATGAACTGACGAACGAAGACGGCATGCGCCTGGGCGAACTGGAAGGCATCGTAGGCGAAGAAGGCGGGTACACCGCGGAAGCGGATGCTGGCGTGCTGCTGGATGGCTTGGGGATCGATGCGGCGCTGCACGAGCGGCAGATGGGCGAACTGCAAGGCGGGCAAAAGGTGCGGGTGCTGCTGGCGCAGGCGCTGTTTGGCAATCCATCGGCGCTGCTGCTGGACGAGCCGACCAACAACCTGGACCTGGATTCGGTGCACTGGTTGAAAGAGTATCTTTGCGAGTATCACGGCGTATTGCTTGTGATTTCGCACGACCGCCATTTCTTGAACAGCGTTTGCACGCATACCGCGGACATCGACTACGAAACCATCATCATGTATCCCGGCGGGTACGACGACATGGTGCTGGCAAAGACGCAGATTCGCGCGCGGATGGAAGCGGACAACGCGGTGCGCGAAAAGAAGATTGCGCAACTGAACGAATTCATCGCGCGCTTTTCGGCGGGCACGCGGTCGGCGCAGGCCACTTCGCGAAAGAAAGAAGTGGAACGGCTGCAGACCTCGGAACTGGCGCGGTCGAACATCCAGCGCCCGTACATTCGGTTTGCCACGGAACGGCCGTCGGGCCGGCTACCGTTGGAAGTTAAGAGGCTGACGAAGTCCTACGATGGGCTGAAAGTGATCCATCATTTTTCCGCCAGCATCACGCGCGGAGAGAAGATTGCGCTGACGGGACGCAACGGCGCCGGCAAATCCACGATGCTGAAGTCGCTGCTGCACAATGCCGGCGAGTTCATCGGATCCGCGGAGCGCGAATTTCCCGTGGACTCCGGCAACGTAGTGTGGGGCCACGAAGTGACGGTGGGATATTTTCCGCAGGATTTTGGCTACACCATCAACAAGAGCAAAGGCATTACGGCTCTGGAATGGCTGTGGCAGTTTTGGCCGCAAGCTACGCAGGAAGAAATCCGCGGCTACCTGGGGCAGATGCTATTCAGCGGCGAAGATGCGCTGAAGCCTACGGCGGCGCTTTCCGGCGGTGAATGCGCGCGGCTGATTTTCTGCCGGTTGATGATTCAGAAGCCGAATTTCCTGGTGCTGGACGAACCGACGAACAACCTGGACCTGGAAGCGATCAACGCGCTGAATATTTCGCTGCAGAAGTACGAAGGAACGCTGCTGCTGGTGACGCACGACGAAGATGTGCTGGACGAAGTGGCCACGCGCATCTGGAATTTCAAGGATGGAAAGATTGAGGACTTCCGCGGAACGTACGAGGAATTTTTGCACGCGGCGAGCAAAGCGCCTGAAAAGGTGCCGGCGAAACGGTAAGGGTGGAGACGGACCCGCACCGAGTCATCGAGAACTAAGAAGCCCATACATTAAGAACCCCACACGTAGAACTCTGTCGTCCAACGAAGAACCCCATACGCGAAATCGGCGTATTGATTGCATAAGAGCGAAGGCTCCATTCGGTGCCGTATGCTTCTGTTTGGAGAACCGAAGCTATCGGTAGGAAGGAGCCTTCGATGATTCTTATTGGATGTGATTTTCACCCCAGTTGGCAACAGGTTTGTTGGTTGAACATGGCCAGTGGAGAGACGGACAACCAAAGGTTGCTGCACGCGTCGGGAGATGCCGAGAAGTTTTACCGGCGTCTGGCGGTCCCGGTGCGTGTGGGCATCGAGGCCACTGGCAACTGCCAGTGGTTCTTGGAACTACTCGGCAAGTTGGGACACGAAGTGTGGGTTGGCGATGCGGCGAAAATTCGCGCGTGCGATCCACGGCAGCAGAAGCACGACCCGCGGGACGCGCGACTGTTGTTGCAGTTACTGGTGGAAAATCGGTTTCCGCGGATCTGGATGCCTTCCAGCGAAGAGAAGGATCTGCGGCAGTTGTTGCTACATCGCTACAAGCTGGTGCGCATGCGCGTGCAGGTGAAGAACGAGTTGCAACACCTGGCGATGAACAAAGGCATCACCAAAGGGCGGAGGTTGTGGAGCGCCGCAGGAGAGAAAGTGCTCTGCGAGTTGCCGCTCGCGCCGTGGGCCAGCCGGCGGCGAGAAGACCTGTTTAAGTTAAGAGGCATGTTGAACGAGCAGATCGCTGCGCTGGACGAAGCGGTGAAGAACGTCGCCGAAGAAAATGAACGAGCACGCTTGCTGATGACCCAGCCCGGCGTGGGGCCGATCACCTCGATGGCCTTTGTGCTGACCATGGGCGACGTCTCGCGCTTTCCACGCGGCAAGCAGGTGGCCAGTTATCTGGGGCTGATCCCGCGGGAGTACAGTTCGGGCGGGCATCAGCGGTTCGGGTCGATCAGCAAGCAGGGCAACCGCTTCATGCGCATGCTGCTGGTGGAAGCGGCGCAGTGCGTGGTGCGGTATGACGCAGGATTTCGCAACGAGTATTTACACCGCTGCCACAGAAAGCCGCGAGGAGTGGCCAAAGTGGCGGCGGCCAGGAAATTGGCCGTGCGACTCTACTGGATGCTAAGAACGAATACAGCCTATCCAGAGATCGCTCGCGTCGAGAGCAGCTCGCGGGTGCCCCTGGTCAGCGCAAGCTAGACCGCAGTGTTGATTGGGCGCTCTCGTCCCGGTGTATGCCGGGATTCGGATAGAAGAATCATGGCCGATGGTTAGGTCGTATCGATGGTTGGCGGAGCGATCCGCAGCAAGCTGATTCACCGTGAGAGTTACAGAGCTTCGGTTCTCCACCAACTCTGGACGGCAAGCGGTGAGAAAAACACTGCACCGGAGTTTTGTGCCTTGACAACGCCTTCGCTCTTATCGAGGGGCACCCGGCGGCCCTCTCACCCGTCGCGGGCAGAGAAAATGTTGGGACGAAATTCTTCGTGCTACCATACGGGTGCCTGCTGAAGGCACCTCAATGACGCTTTCCCAAAAGATTTATCATGTCGATTACGCAGTGGTTGGCTCCGGTGTCGCAGGCGTTCGCGCCGCGATTGAATTGAGCCAGGCCGGATCTGTACTGGTGCTGGCCAAATCGGATCTGAGCGAATCCGCGACGGCGTACGCGCAGGGCGGCATCGCGGTGGCGCTGAGCGACGAAGACGAAATCGGGCTTCACGAGCAAGACACCATCAATGCGGGAGACGGCTTGTGTAACGCCGAAGCCGTGGCGCTGCTGGTGGAAGAAGGTCCAAAGTACATTACCCAGTTGATCGAGTGGGGGACGGAATTCGATCGCTCGGGAACGAAGCTGGCTTTTACGCGCGAGGCCGCGCACAGCCGATCGCGGATTCTGCACGCGCACGGCGATTCCACGGGACGCGAAATCAGTCGCGCGCTGCTGGCCAGGGCGCACGGGATTCCACATTTGCATCTGCGGCCGCACGCTTTTACCACGGAACTTATTCTGGAGAAGGGGCGCGCGGTTGGAGTGCGCTTCATCGATGAAAATGACGGTTCACAGCACGAGTTGCGCGCCGGAGCGGTACTGCTGGCCACCGGCGGGCTTGGTCAACTATTTCGCGAGACGACCAATCCGGAAGTGGCGACCGGCGACGGCATGGCCATTGCGTACGAAGCGGGCGCGGTTCTTTCGGATATGGAGTTCGTGCAATTCCACCCGACGGCACTGGCGATCAAGGGAGCGCCGCGATTTTTGTTGAGTGAAGCGCTGAGAGGAGAAGGCGGAATTCTGCGAAACGTTAATCTGGAGCGCTTCATGAAGCGGTATCACGAGGCGCAGGAGCTGGCTCCGCGCGACGTGGTTGCACGGGCGATTACGACGGAGATGATCAAGACGAACAGCCAGCACGTGTATCTGGACATGACCTCCAAGCCGAAGGACTTTCTGGAGAAGCGTTTTCCGCGGATCTTCGCCACGTGCGCCGGCTACGGACTGGATCTGGCCACGGACATGGCGCCCGTCAGCCCTGCGGCGCACTTCATGATGGGCGGAGTGAAAACTGATTTGTGGGGACGGACGAGCGTGCCGGGACTTTACGCAGCGGGCGAGACTGCGGCGACCGGCGTTCATGGCGCGAATCGGCTGGCGAGCAATTCCCTGCTGGAAGGATTGGTGTTCGGCGCACGCGCGGGTGACGCGATGATGAAAGACGCGCCGGGCTCGAAGAAAAACGCGGGACATCTGCCGGGAAGCCTGGCGCCGAAGACATGGAATCAAGCAGAGGGAAAATCGGCGACGGCGAAGAGCAAGCCGGTAGCGCCTGAAGCGCTGCAAAGTTTGCGCGAGCTGATGTGGAAGCGCGTTGGGATTTTGCGTGGCGGCAAAGAATTGAAAGTTGCGATCGAGAGCTTGAAAACCATGGCAGTGCCGCAATCGGAGAAGAATGGGCGCGCGGATCATGAGCTGAAGAATTTGCATGGGCTGGGATTGTTGATTGCGCGGTCGGCGCTGGCGCGGGACGAAAGCCGGGGGAGTCATTACCGGTCGGATTTTCCTTACCGGGATGATGACGATTTCCAGAAACATTCGGTGATTTCGAAAGAGCATGAGGTTACGTTTCCGAAGTAGGGCGGGGCCGAGCTGCGTCAGAAAATTCTTCAGGGGCTAAAGCCCCTCGTGGCCACACACTTAATGTCGGAGCTGAAGCTCCGACCCCCTAAAGAGTACGTTTTTCCGCAAACAGGTTGAGATCCTTCAGGCGCAAAGACGCGCCTTCAGGATGACAGCGTTTGAGGGCGTACGAGATCGGAGAGTTTTGGTGAACGGCGCCCGCCTGGGAAGGCGGCCGCTACAAAAGCGGGAGTCGAAAAAAGGACAGTGCAAAACACGGCTGACATGAAAGTCAGCGCTACATTTAGTACAAAAGGCTAGACATCTGGAAACGCCGAGTGTCGATTTCAAGCAAAAAAACCAAAGCAGTTCCTCGCTGCGGCCGGTATGACAACTAAACTAATTGGCGGCACAGGTCGGTGGGGCGGCCGTCAACCACGTCGACAGTGACGAATCCCACACGCAAAACCGGCGTATTGATTGCATAAGAGCGAAGGCTCCATTCGGTGCCGTATGCTTCTGTTTGGAGAACCGAAGCTATCGGTAGGAAGGAGCCTTCGATGATTCTTATTGGATGTGATTTTCACCCCAGTTGGCAACAGGTTTGTTGGTTGAACATGGCCAGTGGAGAGACGGACAACCAAAGGTTGCTGCACGCGTCGGGAGATGCCGAGAAGTTTTACCGGCGTCTGGCGGTCCCGGTGCGTGTGGGCATCGAGGCCACTGGCAACTGCCAGTGGTTCTTGGAACTACTCGGCAAGTTGGGACACGAAGTGTGGGTTGGCGATGCGGCGAAAATTCGCGCGTGCGATCCACGGCAGCAGAAGCACGACCCGCGGGACGCGCGACTGTTGTTGCAGTTACTGGTGGAAAATCGGTTTCCGCGGATCTGGATGCCTTCCAGCGAAGAGAAGGATCTGCGGCAGTTGTTGCTACATCGCTACAAGCTGGTGCGCATGCGCGTGCAGGTGAAGAACGAGTTGCAACACCTGGCGATGAACAAAGGCATCACCAAAGGGCGGAGGTTGTGGAGCGCCGCAGGAGAGAAAGTGCTCTGCGAGTTGCCGCTCGCGCCGTGGGCCAGCCGGCGGCGAGAAGACCTGTTTAAGTTAAGAGGCATGTTGAACGAGCAGATCGCTGCGCTGGACGAAGCGGTGAAGAACGTCGCCGAAGAAAATGAACGAGCACGCTTGCTGATGACCCAGCCCGGCGTGGGGCCGATCACCTCGATGGCCTTTGTGCTGACCATGGGCGACGTCTCGCGCTTTCCACGCGGCAAGCAGGTGGCCAGTTATCTGGGGCTGATCCCGCGGGAGTACAGTTCGGGCGGGCATCAGCGGTTCGGGTCGATCAGCAAGCAGGGCAACCGCTTCATGCGCATGCTGCTGGTGGAAGCGGCGCAGTGCGTGGTGCGGTATGACGCAGGATTTCGCAACGAGTATTTACACCGCTGCCACAGAAAGCCGCGAGGAGTGGCCAAAGTGGCGGCGGCCAGGAAATTGGCCGTGCGACTCTACTGGATGCTAAGAACGAATACAGCCTATCCAGAGATCGCTCGCGTCGAGAGCAGCTCGCGGGTGCCCCTGGTCAGCGCAAGCTAGACCGCAGTGTTGATTGGGCGCTCTCGTCCCGGTGTATGCCGGGATTCGGATAGAAGAATCATGGCCGATGGTTAGGTCGTATCGATGGTTGGCGGAGCGATCCGCAGCAAGCTGATTCACCGTGAGAGTTACAGAGCTTCGGTTCTCCACCAACTCTGGACGGCAAGCGGTGAGAAAAACACTGCACCGGAGTTTTGTGCCTTGACAACGCCTTCGCTCTTATCGAGGGGCACCCGGCGGCCCCTACAACAACGACAGCATGGGAAGAGCTGACATGAAAGTCAGCGCTACATTTAGGACTGACAACCAAAAACATTTATTGCTGCTGGAGGTGGGTGATGGTTTCGAGGATTACGTGGCCGACTATGGCGAGGCTTTTGGGGCTGATTTTGTCCATGGCGTCTTGCGGAGTGTGCCAATAATTGGCGGTGGTGTTGAGATTGATGAGATCGACGGACGGGACCTTGCGAGTCAAGAACGATAAGTGGTCGTCAGAGACGCCGAGGATTTCTTCATTCACGAAAATATCCTGATAGCCGAGTTGGGCGGCAATCTTCCAGACCAGTTCATTGAGCGACTTGGTGGAGTTTTCTTCCGGCTTGATCAGCAGATTGTTGTAGCCCACCAGGTCCGTCAATATGAAAGCCTTCACGTTCTTCAAATCGCCGCTGGCGGCCAGTTTCGCGGCCATTTGGCGGCTGCCGTAGCGATTGTCGGGATCTTTCCATATCGGGTTGACGGCTTCTTCACCATCGAAGAACGCGATCCAGACCGCATATTTTTGTGGTGGCTGCTTGCACAGCAGGCGGGCGATTTCCAGCATCACCGCGGTCGACGAGCCGGCATCATCGGCGCCGACAAAATTGTCGAGGCGTTTGGTGTCGTAATGCGTGCCGAGCAGAATGATGCCCGGCTTCTGGCCCGGAATCTTGACCAGGAAATTCTTCATGGGGAGGCGGCCCGCCGGGGTGTCCGCGGAAAACGAATCGGCTTCCACGGTGCAGCCGTAGGATTTTAGTTCGGCTTCCAGATAATCCTGCAATTTGGCGAGCGCGGGAGAACCGGCGGGGCGCGGACCATAGCTGACTTGCTTGGCAACCTGGTCGTAGGCGCGCTTGCCGTCGAAGCCGTCGGTTTTGTCGGCGGAAGGAGCTTGCTGGCCAGCGGCGACGGGAGGCGTTCCAGCCACAGCGCTCATGAACGGCGGGTCAGCCGGCTTCGCGGCGGTAGAGCCGCCGGATTTGCAGCCCAGCGCCAAGCAAATACAAGCAGCCAGCATTCCCGTCATGGGACGGGTGCGATGTTTCGAGAATTTCATTCGGAAGTGCCAGCGCTTTCTGCCGCCAAGCGCTTCTTCTTATTGCGCAGCACGACAGCGGATACGGCGATGCCGACGAAATAGAGTCCCACCATCGGGGCCATGAAGATCAGCATGGTCTGCGCGTCGGGCGTGGGGGTAATGATTGCGGCCACTATTGCGATGATGGCGATGGCGTAGCGGAAATTGCTCCACAAGAATTTGGGCGTGACGATGCCGAACAGCGTCAAAAAGAAAATCAGTATGGGCAGCTCAAACACCAGGCCCAGCCCGAGCAAGACAATCAGGATCAAGTCGAAGTATTCGTTGATGCTGAGCAGCGGCGCCACTGACCCGCCAAATTGCTGGAAACCTACCAAGAACCTCAACATGTAGGGCAGGGTGACGAAATATCCGAAGGCGATGCCCGCCAAAAATAAAAGCACCGTGGAAAACAAGAAACCGGTGACGGCGCTGCGCTCGTGTTTATAGAGGGCGGGCGCGACAAACAGCCAAATCTGGTAGAGCACCCAGGGCGAAGCCAACACCACGCCGATGTACACGCCGAGGGTGATGACGAGGTTGAGGGCGCCGGCGGGATGGTTGTAATAGAGCTTGGATTCGAAGTGCGCTTCCTTCAGCGCTTTGAGCATCGGCTCATTGATGAAGCGAATGACCTTGGGCGAAATGTAGACGCCGATGAAGGCGCCGATGCCGATGGCGTACAAAGAGTTGATGATGCGCTTGCGGAGCTCCGTGAGGTGCTCGAAAAACGTCATTTGCCCGCCGGATTCTTCCAGGCGAGCGGCGAGTGAGTGGTCAGGCTGGCTGCTGTTGGTCATGAGAGGGGGTGGAATCGTTGGAGGTGGGAGGTTCGGGTGGCTTCGAATCGGAGCTACCGGCTCCATTTCCGGGTGCGGTTTCGACGGTTGCTGCGTCTAATCGTGCGACAGCTTCACTTTCCGGCTTGATCACAAGGGCTTCGGTCATACGCGTTTCAGGGAACGGTTCGGGCAGTGCTTCGGTTCCCGCAGGAGATGCCAAGGTGGCGGGTTGGCTCTTGCCAATATCATTCAGAGCGGCAGCGGCTTCGGCTGCCTGCTTACGCAGCTCGGCTACGCGGGCCTGGCGCTCGAGGTCGCGCATTTCGTCTTCAAAAGCGTTGCGGAAGTCGCCGGAAGCCTTGCGGAATTCGGCCATAAGTTTGCCGAGGCTGCGGGCCAGTTCGGGCAATTTCTGGGGTCCAAATACGACTAGGACAACCAGAAAGACCACAATCATGTGTGGAATGCTCAACATAGTTCGGAACGATCCAATTATGCCCTGTCTGCATCATAGAAAGGGTAGCCAACGGTGTCAAACGACAGTTGGCGGATGTCATGTTACAATCGGATTTTAGGTCAAATAGAGGGAAATCCATGAATCCTGAACGTCGCGGCCTATTAGTAGTCATCGCCGTCCTGGCCATTTCGGCCATACTTGGCGGCATCTATGGACCGTCCGTGCGAGCCACGAGCTCTTCGGCAGACGACACGCAAACCGCGGTGCGCGATTTCACGAAAGTTCTGGACGTGGTGCAGAGCAACTATGCCGAGCCGGTGGACGTGGATAAGACCGTGTACCAGGGGGCGATTCCCGGCATGCTGCGAATGCTGGACCCGCACTCGAATTTCTTTGATCAACGGCAATTCGCGCTGCTGAGGGAAGATCAGCGCGGGAAATACTATGGCGTGGGAATGGTGGTTGCGCCGCGCGACAATCGCACCGTGGTGGTGTCTCCTTACGTGGGAGCGCCTGCGTACAATGCCGGGCTGCGACCGGGAGACGTGATTGCCAAGGTGGACGACAAGGCGACGGACGGGCTTTCCACCACCGAAGTGGCTGACATGCTGAAGGGCCCTAAGGGCACGGTGGTGAAGATAACCGTGACCCGCGAAGGCTATACCGATCCACTGGTGTTCACCGTTACACGCGACGAGATTCCGCGCCACTCCGTGGACATTGCGTTCCTGATGAAGCCGGGGATTGGTTACATACGGCTCTCGCAATTTAACGAGACGACTGATCGCGAAATCGCGGATGCGTTGAAGCAATTGGGCGCAAATTCGTTGGACGGCATTGTGCTGGACATGCGCGGGAATCCCGGCGGCTTGCTGAATGAAGCCGTAGCGGTGGGCGACATGTTTCTGGACAAGGGTCAACTGATCGTGTCGTATCACGGGCGGAATGCTCCGGAGCGACGGTTCGTGGCGATTCGAGGGAATCAGGGCATGACTGTGCCGCTGGTGATCTTGGTGAATAACAACTCCGCTTCGGCGGCGGAAATTGTGACTGGCGCGGTGCAGGACCATGACCGCGGGTTGGTGGTTGGCGAGACTACGTTCGGCAAGGGGCTGGTGCAGACGGTGACGCCGCTTTCGGAGAGCACCGGACTGGCGCTGACGACGGCGAGGTACTACACACCTTCGGGCCGGCTGATTCAACGCGACTACAAGGCTATGTCGCTCTACGAATATCACTACGAGCGCAAAGTGCCGGATCATCCGTCGGAAATTCGGCAGACCGACAGCGGGCGGCAAGTTACCGGTGGCGGCGGAATTACGCCGGACATCGTGGTGGATGCGCCCAAGCTGGACAAGTTCCAGGAGACGCTATTCCGTGACTCCGTATTTGTTCCCTCGGAGCAGGGCGTTGGCGATTTCACGCGCTTCTTTTTGGGGACCAAGCCGAGCATCACGCACAGCTTTGAGGTGGACGACAACGTGATGCACGAATTCCGCGACTACCTGAGCAAGCACAATATCCGCTACACCGAACCGGAAATGGCGGAGAACCAGGACTGGATCAAGCGCAAGATCAAGCAGGAAGTGTTTATGTCGGCGTTTGGGACCCAGGAAGGATTCAAGGTGCTGCTGGAAGCCGATCCGCAAGTGCAAAAGGCGGTAGAGGCGCTACCGCAAGCGCGTGCGCTGTATGAGAACGCGCGCAAGGTTGTGGCACAGCGCAGCGGGGCGGGATCTGACCAACCGTAATTCCCTGCTGTGTTCAAGGCAGGGAGTGTGAGACGGGCGCCGATAGGGCGCCCGTTTTGCTTTGTGCGGGCGTCTTTGTGCGATGACGGCGTTGAAACTTCGGGTTGCGGTTTGTTGGAAAGAGGTTCGTCGTCTGCTAAACTTTAATGGTTGCTACTCGTGGGCGAGTAGCTCAGCTGGGAGAGCGCCTCGTTCGCAACGAGGAGGCCGAGGGTTCGAATCCCTTCTCGTCCACCAACATCTTCTCCAAGCTCAACAACTTACCCAACCTTGCGAAATTCGATCAGTTGGGCGAGTTGGGCGTTTCTCGGATTTTTGCGTTCTGGAAGCGAAAATCCCATGCCTGCTCTCTCTGCCCATCCTAATCTCCATTCGCACTGCTTCAGAAGCTTTTTGTAAACCTCGGACACGTGAGTTCTGGCGTGTCCAGACCAGGTGTGCTGTAGCGCTTGCGGAACCTCAGCTGTCTCCATCGCGGTAACGCTTGTATCCCTAAGGAACTCAACGACGCATGGAAAGCATCGAGGTCGAGCACTAGACTCCTCACACGGGATCATCCCCACGTACGTGCCGATCTGCTTGCCGCGTTGAAACCGCGTCGGAGTTCCGATGATCAACACGTAGGCGAGTGCCGTAATCGGACCTACGCCGGGATGCGTCATCAGTCGCAGCGCCTCGGGTCGCTTCTTGGCTTCCCGATCGACGGCTGCGGTTAATTCTTCAATCGTCGGATTCATACGGTCCAGCAGCTCCAACAACTCTTGCCGGCGGCGACTGGCCCAAGGACCTAACGCGAGCTTTTCTAACTGCGCTCGCCCTGGTTCGCTGAATAGTTTTTTCTTCCAGCGATAGCCCTCGTTCATCGCCAATGCCTGCAACTGATTCATGATCCGGGTGCGCATCTGCACTAACCGATGACGGTGCCAGAGAAGTTGTCGCAGATCCCGATTCTCCGGACCCGGTATCCAAATTTGCGGAAAGTTATTTTCCCGCATCAGCCGGAGTAGGAGTCGGGCGTCCTCACGGTCGAACTTCTGCTTCTTCACTCGCTTGGCTTTGATCTCCGCAGGATCTCCGATCCACAGCTCGAAACCTAATTCAGCCAGTAACCGCTCGAACCAGCGTGAATATCCAGTAGCCTCCATGCCTACTCGCACGCAAATTCCTCGCTGCTTCAGGTCTCGATAGAATTTCTCTGCTTGTCCATCACTGTGGTTCAGTTCCTGTTCACCATACTCACCTGTCTCTTCCACAAAAAATGCAATCGTCTGAAAGCTCGGGTGGTAATCTACGCCTATCAACATCATGTTCGGCTCCTTCTCCCGAGCCTGTGGTCGTTACGCAACCACAGTCTACTCGGGGCGAGGAGCCGACATTGTTATGCAATCAAGTGGAGTTTCCGAGGTGGCACTTCTGCTCGACTCGCTTTTCAAGAGTAGAGACGTGCCATCCATTCTGCTCCCTGAGCTTTTCGAAAAGGTCGATATTGATCTTGACCCAAACCTTCGCCGATAGTAACCTGCCGAGGTAATTAATCGACGGAGCCAGAGCGATCCGAATCACATATTGGTTGGGTGCTTGTTGTCTCCTTTCAGCTCCTCAGTTTGACGTTCCAGCCGCCACTGAGCCGCGTCCTTCCTGAAGTTTCGAAAAGAATGCATCGGCGCTCCTCCGGTCCGTGCGATCAGGAGAGATATTCATGTCCGAACTCCATGTTGCTTCCGTACCCGTGCCATACACGCATTGCTTGCGCGTCAGTCTTTCCCTTGCAAACGGGACAGTCCAGGTTGTGAAAGTCACGCGCGTCGCCATGAGAGCTCCCGCTTCCCCGGCGACCCCACCCAGCCGCGGAAGCTCTGGATTCTGGTTCGAAGTGCAGGATGGAAAAGGAAACCTGCTCTACCACCGTCCCTTGCCTTCGACTCATTTAGACAGTCTTGAGGTTTTCGATGAGAAAACCGGAGGAATTCGGCGCGTTGCTAACACCAAGGGAACGGCAAGGCTGGAACTGATTCTGCCGGATATTCCGCAGGGGGCCGAGTTTGTCCTCCATGGTCCGGCGAGTCCTTCAGATCGGTTGAAAGCGAGTACCGTGCTGGACCGCCGGCCGATGGATAAGCTGCGGGAAGCCGCACGTACGCCATCCGATGCGAACTCGCAAAGAACAAGCCAGAAACCGGACGATGAGGGAGCTGCGCGATGAGCACCTCAGACGGATACGTCGTCGGTCAGCACAAGATAGTGGATCACGGGCCGAACTCTCAGCGCTTTAACATCGTCATCGAAGGCGACGGCTATCAGGCCAGTGAGCTGGCTAAGTTCGAAACGGATGTCCTGGCTTTCGTAAACCTGATGAAAGCGACCGCGCCTTACACCGATCTGTGGTGCGGCATTAACGTGTTCCGGATTGACGTCGTTTCGACCGACAGCGGCGCGGACGACCCCACCACCTGCGGTGACGGCACAGGGGGCACTGGTGCGACGCCGCGGACTTATTTCGATTCCACGTTTTGCGGAGACGGCGGAACGCGCCGCTTGCTCACCTGCGACGATACGACGGCCATCAACGTCGCCTCTGCCCAGGTCCCTGAACAGCACATCACGATGGTAATGGTGAATACCACCGAGTACGGTGGATCGAGCGACGGTGTCACGGCGAAGCTTTCCACTAACCCGTCGTCGGCTGAGATCGCTCTGCACGAGATGGGACATCTGGCGTTCGGGTTTGCCGACGAGTACGACTGCAGGACCTGTCAGCCCGGCGAAACAGGGCAAGATCACTCGACCGGCGGTGATCCGGTTCAGCCGAACGTCACGACAAATACGGACAAGAACACAATAAAGTGGAAATCTCAACTCACGTCATCGACTGACGCGCTGCCAACCACCCAAAACGCGAACTGCTCGACCAGAGACACGCAGGCAAATCCAAAGGCAGACACTTACGTCGGCGCATATGAAGGGGCCAATTATTTTCACTGCGGTTGCTATCGACCGTCCTACAACTGCCGCATGCGCGTATTAGGCCTCCCTTTCTGCGCCGTTTGTCAGGCGATTATCCGCGCCACGCTGCAGCCGTTTCTGCCTGCCGAGTCCATCGCGCTCACGACGCCGAGTATTTCGTTCACCAACATACCGGAAGGCATCGGAGGTGTTGGCGTAACAACCTACCGGGCAATCGTTTTTGAAGTCGTCACATGCGCGACGCGGACTTTTCGGATTACGGCCGGGCCGACCGGGGGCTTCGGCACGCCCTTCGGCACCGTGGTCGCGGTGAGCGCCAACGACGCGGACCCGATCGCCGATGCGCGGGTTTGGTTGTCTTACACATCCACGACGGCAGGCTCCACCAGCCACGGTGCGGTGACCGTCCATTGCGATGAGACCGGAGAGAATTGGGTCATCAACATCAACGCGAACACAGTGGCACGCCCGAAGACCGCTGTGGTGCTAGTGCTCGATCATTCGGGCAGTATGTCGGATGACGCGGGGGATGGAACGCCTAAAGTCGCCAAACTCAGAGAAGCCGCTACCGATTTTGTTAACGCCATGCTCGACGGCGATGCCGTCTCCATCGTCCGTTTTGATGACACGGCACAGACGCTCATGCCGGTGACGAACGCAGGAGCCGCGGTGACGGGGGCGGGGAGGGTCGCTGCAATCGGCCATATTTCTGGACCCGAGCTTGATCCCGCATTAAGCACTTCGATAGGAGCCGGGGCTGTCGCGGGAAAAGCCGCTCTCGACGCGGCGCAGGCGCTGAACGCGCCTCACTACGACGTGACCGCCATGCTCGTTCTAACGGACGGCGAGGAAAACACACCTCCGATGTTGGCGGATGTAAGTAGCAGCATTACCTCAAACACGTTCGCCGTCGGACTGGGACAACCTGAAAATATCAGCACGGCTGCCTTGAACACACTCACGCAAAATCATAACGGCTATCTCCTGGTCACAGGAACGATCACGACCGACCTGAGTGCACGCCTCAACAAGTATTTTCTGCAAATCATGGCCGGCATTACCAACGCGAATGTGGTGCTCGACCCGCACGGGGTACTAACCGCAGGCGCTGTGCACCGGATACCGTTTCAGCTGGCGGAGACCGAATACGGGCTGGATGTGTTTCTTCTCACCCCGGCGCCGTGGATCATCGATTTTGAACTGGAAACCCCGGACGGCCACCTTCTTGGCCCGGGATCGGCCTCAAGCCTGACGAATCTTCAATACGTGCAGGCCGGCAAAATGGCTTACTACCGGCTCTCTCTGCCCGCAATCCCCGCCGACACTGCCGGCAGTCACGGCGGACTTTGGCACGCGCTGCTGAGGCTTGGCAAGCCTCAGCAGCCCGCGAATATCAGGGATGATTTCGTAGCGGAGGCCGCATCTGCCGCCTCTCTGACTTACGATCTCGTGGTTCACTGCTATTCAAACCTTGTCTTTGAAGCGTTTGCATCGCAGGAAAGTTTCCAGCCCGGAGCCGTGGTGCGCATCGGTGCCACCCTGCGCGAGTACGCGGTTCCCGTCGAACATCGGGCGCGGTGCTGGGCTGAGGTCACGCGGCCGGATGCGACAACTTTCGTGCTCGCAATGAACGAAGACGAGCCCGGCGGATTTTCGGGCCAATTCGCGACGACGCGTTCCGGCCTTTACACGATGCGTGTGCGGGCGATCGGCAGCACGTTCGTCGGGACCGCTTTTCAACGCGAGCAGACGCAGACGGCGGCCGTCTATCCCGGCGCAACTGATGTTAAGCCTCAGGGCTCCAATCAGTTCTGGTGTGACCTTCTGCGGTGTGTTCTCGCCAGCGGCGTCATAGATAGCAAGCTGATCGAGAAATTGCGAGAATCGGGCCTAAATCTGGAAGGCGTCCTGAAATGTATAGAGAAACCGTGCGCACAGCAGAAACAGAAAGCGACCTTGCGGTGACCATGTTCAGTTGCGGCGTCCGCGTCCGTGGCTTGGGTTCCAGCGTTGTTCTAGCGCGCAAATCCAGGCGCTCTTTCGATCACTGAGCGATTTCGACGCAACAGAATCACAAATTGACAAATTGCGCGCAATCAATTGTGTAGAATGGACTCGTTAGACCGGTACTTCTTAAACCCGAACACGAATTGCCGGCGGCATCCGGTTTCTCGGCGTGACTAATTGGCGAAATGTGCCGATCACCGGAAGGCTCTGGAGCCAAGAAGTGCCACAGAATACCGCAGACTGCTCGTCTTTAACGCAGACAGGTGGTGTACGAGCCGTTGGCGACGTTGATCTAAACGTTAAATTGAAGTCCTTCGCCCTGCAATTCCAACTCTTCGACCTCGGCGATGCTCCCCTTATCGTTCAGCACCGGCCCGGTCCACTTCAAGGGAAAGGCGGTCAATGTCCAGCACGAGACTCTTTGAGCTGAATCGTTTAGGCGATAGATGATTGCTCTGCAACCTTTGGCCTTCTTCTTCACATTCATTTGAAACCATTTGGACAGGTCGCCGTCGGTGTAGCCCTTTTTTAAAGTTACGATTTTGAATCTTCGCAAATCCTGCAGCTTGTGCGACTTGCGCGGAAGTCCGATCGCGCTCAGAAAGTAAACCACATGGCTCGTGCCGTTTAGACGCTTTAGGACGAGTTCATAGTTCGGCTTCATGCTCATCCAAGCAGAACGCCGTGGCGGAAAACTGTGAAATGACTTGTCGGCCATACGACAAACTCGGTCTCAAACGAATCCGTCTACCTTAAAAATGGCTTCAGCAAATCGATGGCACTGCCGTAAGCGGTGAAACCCGCAGCACCCGTCGCTTTCCCAATTGTCGGCCCAGAGGATCTTCGTCGAGCTGCTGAACGTCTTTCGGTTCCCGATTGGGTGGAACACCAGGTACCTGGTCCCCCTGTGAAAAGATACGCGGTTCACCGGGAAGTACCTCAACTGCCAAAAGACTCAGCGATGATGTCTTGGGCAGGTCGATTCTGCGGAGCAAACTTTCAACTTCGTCTTCAGTGAAAGAGACAGCCGCTCTAGCTTCGCGCGTACGTCCATGTTGGCGGTTCAGTGCGTAAACGACTTCGCGCTTCTCGTTGAAGATTGGAAAGTCGTCTTGCGGGAGAATGGTTTTCCCCTGCCTGCGAGCCAGTAACACGTTCCGATAAGACGCGTTGTCGGCCTGTCGAACTTGCGCATACAAGAGGAACCACAACGACGTTTGCGGATCACCCGCAGTGAAATCGAATACACGGCTACCGTTGTATACCGTGACTGCGTACGGGGCTGTGGCGCCGATTTTCGTTTTGTCTCGCTGTACCGAACACAACAGATGCGGGCTAGGATGTTGCACGCCCGCGAGCCGCAATGGACGCCCAAATCGGCCCTGAGCAGTAGACCAATATTTCCGATGTCCAAGACGGAACTCGTAAGTCCAGAAACCAAACAGCTCAAGTGCTTCCACGGAAACTGCTTGAGGGAGCAGCAATAGAAAAAACTTACCAGACTTTCCTACTCCAACGTTCGAGGCCGGTAGTAACTCGGTCATCGCATCAAGACCAGACTCGTCCGATGCTTGTCCCGAAAAAACGTATCGCATCGACTCTGGGTCGACCGCCAGTGCCGGTTCGGGTTCCTTATTGGGCAGCATCTGATTGGGCGAAGACGTCGGATAGAGCTTTGCGGAAAGAAGCGGGTCAGGCCCGTAAGCTAACACGCGAGCGAAGTATGCGTCGTCGTCCTTGTCTGTGATCGGTTGATCGAACTCAACCCACAAATATCGCTCTCGCAAAGAAGTTTCCGAATAGTCATCCGAATGATGGAATGTCGTCTGAGCGATTCCGGTCGATGCAATCTTCGGTGTCTGCGCCGGTGGTGTTGTAATCGGCAGCCGGATGTCGAGCGAATATTGTTGGGATACCGCTTCGTCGAAGCTAGCGGTAACGCGGTAAGTGGGATGCAATTCCCGCGGAAATTTCCCCGGAGCCGGCAGCGGATTGAGAGCGTCTAAGAAAACAAGCCTGCTTCGGGAACGTTCAGGTCGGGCGGTGAGCGATCCCGCAGCTTGATCGGCCACGACGCTAGGAAAGATCATCGTTCCAATTGGGGCTGTTTCTCCAACACGATCGAACTGTATCGCGGGGTTCTTGAAACCGTCCCACGTCCAGTCCCGTTCGAGATCGAACGCCAAAACTACGATCCAGTGTCCCAATAACTCGGCCTGACTCGAAAAGGTGAGTGATCCGAAATCGGGCGAGATGTTATGACGAAGAGCCCCTGAGCAGCCGAACACAACGCGTTTTCCCGGGCTCCCCGAAATAGTTAAGTCTTGAACGTCGAGCTCAAGCTTCTGTGCGAGCAGTTGCGGTACGTTGGTTCCGGGTTGAAAGTAAAAGGCTTGCAATTGCGTTTGTGGGATGTTTGGAAAGACCGCGTCTTCCCGGACGGCCTCTTTGCGAACGATGAAGTCGCTCGATGACCCGACTGGAGGTGAAACGGTACCGTAGTAATTCGCCCGATCGGCACAAAGCGGGAAAAGACGAATTCGAACATCTCTCGCAGTCGGAATAGGTAAGTCCGTGGAATCGTCCGCGGGGGGATCCATTGTGGAGATGTCGTCAACACCGTCAGTATAATTAAAGTTGAGCGTGACGGTCGGATCGTCTCCCGCGTCCGTCGGAAAATGGACGACCACCGAATAAATCACGCGGAAACTACCATCGAGCTGATCCGGCAGCGTCCCCGACGTTCCTATATCGTGGCTTGGAATCCGTGCTTCGACTCGCACCTCGAATCGGTCGACATCCGGATCGGGAATGCCGACGGATCGGCCATTCGTTCGAGCCCCTTCGATCAACGTTTGGAGATTGCTGGAGGAAAAAGTCGAGGGATCGACACCGGCAAATACAGCTTCTGGGTATCCAATGTGAGGGCGCTGAATCGTTATTGTGTCGATCGTTCTCACGGCAGGAGCACGGTTCGGGAGAGGCGGCACAGCCGGCAACGACTCCACCTCGAGAGCTTTTGGAGGGATGAAGCGCCGAAACTTGCACAAGGCTTGAGGGGCTGCGCCAGGGTGAATAATGGGGTCGTTGGCTCTCGGGCTCCCGCCCGCAAGATCTACGAGCCTGACCCGAAATTCGTAGTCATTGCCGTACCGCAAAATCGGAACGCCGCTCAAGTCGGCGCTCGGATTTTGCGGAGCTTGCGCAGGAACGGGAAGGTCCGGCTGGATGAGTGCCGAAAGCAACTGTGTGGTAGCCGGATCATCGACGACCAGGCTCGACCCTTTCCAGTGAGCAAAGTAGAGAGGCAACCAAGCAGGACTGTCGCCGCCAATGGGCAGGGCTCGTATCGGCACGGGCGCAACCCACAGCTCGGTCCCGTTGATCGAAGTCTTCGCGGGGCTTCCGATGGCGCTGTTGTCGAATGGCAGGCTGCCATTCACGCCGCATAACGAACGCCATGTCGTCGCCCCCTTCAGGCGGACATCGACCCGATACCCTTGTACTCCCAGTGGAGACTCGGGTTTGGTGAGAGTAAAACCTGGCGTGGTTCGCGACTGCACGCGATCCCCGAGCATATCCAGCTGGTTGTTGAGCCAGATAGTGACTTGCTCGTCGTCCCATCCGATCTGCACTCCTGCTTCTGCACCCGGCGCTATTTGTTCGGAATCGAGAGATGCGGCATCAACCGTGGTCGGCTGATTCGAATGGACGATCTGCGCGAATCCGTCATCGTATTGCTCCGCTTCAAATTGCGAGTCGGTGAGATTACCTGGAGCCGTCGCCAATATCGGTAGCAGGGTCGCGGCGAAGAGTGACCGTTTGCCGTTCGCGGCAAGATTCGGTAAGCGTGCCGCATATGACTTGACTTTAAAAGGATTCGCAAGGTCTGCCACCCACGGATTCGTCGGAGAGGAATCATCGAGCTGTATGTACACATACCCGCCGCCCGCGAGCGTCCCGACTGGCACGTCTAGAGTGCGGGCATAAGTGAGTCCGAGCGCGCGCGCCAATTCCGGTTGGCGCAAGGCGAACGAGATAATCTGCCCCCACGCGATGGTGGGTGGTGTCTTCTTAACAAGTAGACCCGGATCTTGCGCGCGTAGCGCGCATCCGTAGCCGTCACCAACGGTGCAATCGGCCGTCCGCGAGGCTTCAAAGGCAAATGCCTCCGTATAACTCGGCGGAAGACCTTTTTGAATTCTCGCTTTCGCGGAATACGCCGGTAGAGCTCCGCTGGTGACAGTTGCGCCCTTCGCCACCGATTGTGCTTTCAGTGTGTTGAAGAGTGTCGTCGCGACGGTGGGGGGTGTGGCAACAAATGCTTTTGAGAAAGCAGTTGCCGACGCTGTGGTCGGCAGAGCATCGGCGCCGGCCACAATTTTGACCGTCAAATTCACGCTCGTGCCCGCGAATTGAGGACCCGGTCCGCCGCTTAATGGCGTTAGCGGATCGCCGACCGGCAGCAGCAGGAACTGCAGAAACAATTTGCCCGTGATTCCGTCGCTTTCCCATCGTTGAGGGAAAGTCATTAGGCTTAATTCGAGATCGTCAAATACGGGGGCCATATTCGAACCTCACGCTCACACACTCACGGTGATTTCCGGTGTTGTAATTGATTGGGAAAACTCCCACGATCCGTCCCAATCCACGCTCGCCACCCAGCAAACGCTGAGGTGTATACCCACCGATACCGACGCCATCAGCGTTATTTTTTCCTCTTTGATAGTTATGGAGGTCGGCGGAAACGATGGCAGCGCGGGACTATATTCAATGTCGGGCGGTAAGGGATTGACCGAGATTCCGATTGCCGCCGATAGTGTCACTGACGCGCTGGCTAATCCGTCCAGCACGTCCACCGATGCGTTCCCCGTGAGGATCGCCATCAGCGTGACTGTGGGGAAATCGACCTCGATCTGAAACGCAATCACCACCGAGGCAGAACCCGACGCTATCGCGAGATCGATTGCCAAACCTAACCCGATCCCTGCTTGCATCGTGAGATCCGGTTTGCCATCGCGGACACCGAGAACAATCATCCCATTCCCAGCCAATGGCGACACGATCCAATTGAATGGATTGTCGGGGCTTCCCAAGCCCACGCTCAGATCCACCGACAGCGGCGACAATTGCACCGTAAGTCCCATATCCAGGCTTACGTCGGTAAGATCACCCAGTCCCAGCGGCAGGTCGGCGATCGAAAATGTATCTCTAACGGTAAGCTTGCCGTCTCCGAGCGCGACGTCAAGATTCGCCGTCGCACCTCCCGGTAGGAACTGAGCAAGCTTTGACAAACGATTGAAGACCGCTTCGAGAACCGAAAGGGCACTGCCAAAGGAAACGTCGAGGTTCGTTAGGCCAGGAGCGGTGTGCTCGTCCGCATGAAATCCGCCGCTGATGGTAAGCAGCGGTTCGGTTTTTGAAATCGCCGGAATGATCACTTTGAACGACAAGGGACCGATGTCGAGCGCCCAAGTGGGCGTTTTCGAGGAATCGACGGTATAGGTGAGTTTCGCGGGATCCGTGCGGTTGACGAACTGCCCCGAGTACTGCAGATCGATGCGGATCAGGCTCAGATCGATAATCGTCACTTTCTGATTTGGATCGAAGTTATAGGTCTTCGAATATTGGAATCCCTCATCCACCGTATGAATCTGTTCGACGGCACCTTGTATCAGTGACATTACCGACGCGATGTCTGGGAACAATCCAGTTGAATTTAAAAGGGCAGCGACGTCGGCGAGATTTGGCGAGCCGTTATTCACAGGAGCCGCACCGGGTTTTGGTGCGCCTGGAGGAGCTGGTTTGGCGAATTGCAAGCCGGGCACCGGTGGTGGCGCAGCAATCGCGTTGGAAACTGGAATTCGCGGTTGTTCGAACAAAATTTTGTTGGTCCCAGTCGAATGAACGAGGCTGTAAAAGTCATCCGGCTGAGATAGCCGGAGCACATCTCCAACGTTCGCCAGGAACCAATAATCCCTGTTGGTTTTTGGTTGAACGATCGGCAATGGAAAATCGTTGGGAAGAATTGCTGGAGCGGGTTCAGTGTATTTGCGGTGCCCCATACCCCAGCCGCTGCTCCGGGGAATTTGCGGTGCAGCAAGCATTGCCGCGCCGAGTGCAGGGCCAGGATTGCCGTCGTTGCCTTGATCCACCATGTCCACTTCGAACGCCGTACAACGAGCATTCGTGCCGGGCTTTCCGCCAAACGCGCCGAGTTGAACGACGCACGACGCGCCGGGTCGAAGCGGACCCGTCTCCTTGAAAAGCTGCTGTAGCATTACGGGGTCTGGTGTCGGTGGCGGCGCCGATGGTCCAGGAGCGGACGCGCCCGTAGGGCCCAACTGAATGTATCCAACTAGCTCCCGAGATGGCACCAAGGTCGGTGAAGGTCCGGCAAATCCAACAACGTTGAAGGGAAAACCGCCGCTCGTGACATGAATGCGGTTGTCGACGCCGATATCCGCATCAAACAGCACTTTCCGAAATACGAACTGATTGCCAGGTACAGGTCCTCCTGGAGGAGTGGGAGGAAACATATGATACTCGTCGATTTCCCGGATATTTCGAACGTTGAACACACCCGACAAAGTCCCGGTATGGACGGAATTGGCGTACGCCACCCCTGGAAAATCGAACACCCCTTGTGACGCCGCTATCCATCCGCTGTCGGTGCGTTGCATCCACCCTGCGTTTTGCCGCTGCATTGTAATCGTGCGAACCAGGCGCACGCAGTACGGATACAACATTGTCAACGCCTTGACGACTTCGTGCGCGGTGCGGCCGATAGTCGTGTCGAACTGCACCTTGATGATTTCTGGCGGGTTATTTCCGGGATTGTTCCAGTCGCTGAAAATACTCGCGCCATAGCCGGAGAAATCGATGCGCCGTAGCGGAACTCCGATGTTCTCCACTCCGCTCCCAAATTCGGTTTCGAAGATCTGACCGACATCCTTGCTCAGCACGTCGTATCCATAGCCGGATGGAGGTGTTGTTGAACCGGTGGTATCGACGTGGGTGGTGCCCCGGAACCCAGCATTGTCGGCGGTCGGATTTGGAGGTATCACCGTCAGTTGTTCCGCGCCACTCAAAGCAACGCTGTTGCCGCTTGGGGATGGTGACGCGCCTCCGGAAGGCGCGGGTTTTGCATCAAACTGCGGCGCGTTCTTGCGAAACTCGCCGTCTTCAAGGAGAAAGGTTGATTTGCCACGCGAATTCGGGAGATCGCTCTTGGCGTTTCTCTGCAGAATGAATGCGTTGAGCCCGAAAGGAAGGCTGAACACCGCTGCAAACGCCCGCCCGTCTTCGACGTTTCGTATGTTGTTTTGCAACACCGCAGCGGGCGTCAAGGCAACAAGTTGTTGTAAATTCGGCGCGCTTACCAGCAGGGGAAACCCATCATTCGCCGGAGCGCAAACGAGCGGCGCGCCCATGCCATCGGTAACAGATTCCATCGGTTCCCAGGACTCTTGGGGCAGCGCAAACGTCGTGACCAATCCGCCGTTCAGCACCAAAGACATTCCTCGCACAGCCAAGGCCTGTGCTTGATTGGAAGAAACACCCCCGAGTTCTTGTTGAGACTCAAGGCCTCTCGTCAGTTGTGGTGTCACAGCGACACCGAATTGATCAACTTTGGTGGACAGATCGAGGAGTGCGGCGAATCCAGCCGAGCGAGCTGCCATCAGGTTCGCGCCCTGACCCGCCGTCCCAAACACGATGTCCACAAGTTGACTCTGGCTGTTGTCTGCCGCCTGATCATTTTGAGTCGCGGGGTACAAAACAAAACTGACGCTCGGATCTTCGTCACCGCCAAGCCACTGGACAATCCCGGCTAACCGCCCGAACTGTGAATTCCGATGGTCGGGAATGATCGAAAGGTCAAAGCTCGCCGCATAGGGATCGGGAAGCGTTGGCAACAACCACTGTGTCTGAAAGTAAAAGGTTGCTGTACAGCTGGCGACGGCGTCTCCCGCCAACTCGGCCGCGAGCAGGAACGTTTGGGGCGGAGCAATGCCAATCAAGGCATTTTCCAGTGCAATTGACGAAGGTGCTTCGAACGCCGACGCAGGACTCTGCGCAATGATCAGTAATTCCGATGTACCGTCGGCCTCACCCAGCAGGAGCGTAGCCGGTCCGCCAAACCGATAACGCCGGCCGTTCGCGGAAATCGGCCGATCGATGTGTACCGCAGCCAAGCCCGTGGTAATCAGCACTTCGCCCGCAGCCGACGCCAGAAACCCATATGAAACTGGGTCCGAGGTTTCGAACTCAACCGATGATCGTCGCTGAGACGGAGCAGCTTCTTGCCAGAGCTGGTAACTCAGTTTCAACTGGTCTGAACTTCCCGTAGCCAAGGCATACAATTTGCCGCTGGAGATCTCCAGAAACCAGGTTTTCACTGCGATCGACATCGGTGAAATGCCCGTTACCAAATTCGCGCCCGGCCCTAACGCCAGTACTCCGACGCCGGCGCCGCTTGCCTCGGGCAGCGCGGCAATGTTCGCGGTTACAAGTGCTAGCGCCCATCCACCGCTCGCCACGGGCGCCGTTCCTGAAGGTGCGAATACGGTTGACTCAACCGCAGCGAAATGAAACGAAGCTGGCACCACGTCACAGGGAATGGACAGCAATGGGAAATCGGGCACGGCAGCGACCGCACCCTTGTTCCAATTCAACGCAACGGAAGTTCCGTACGCCGTTGCCGCCGCCGTATCGACCGCAGCGACCGTTGCACCACCCACAGTAAAGTTGATTTTGGCCGTAGCGGGAGGCGTAAAGGTGCAAGCGGCGCTGTCGTTGTCCGCACTTCCGATCGACGGAGCAGCTGCTGCGAGAGTGGCTTGCAGAGTAAGAGTCGCGCCAACCGGAACGACATAAGTGCCACTTGAGAGCTCAAACGGCAGTGTGCTCGTCAGGGTACCGTTTTGAATGGCAAACCCGGTAAAAGCCGCAGGATCCACGCTCGGGTTGAGCAGTTTGGCGAGGAACCACACACTGCCTCCACCGAGCTTAAGTGTGGTCGGTGAAATAGCAGCGAACACTTCCACAGGAACCACGGCAAACGGGTGAGAAGGATCTCCAAATGCAATGCGCTCCGAGACCGTGATTCGAATCAGATCGACCCATTGAGGAAAGCCTGCTTCATTTTTGAACGGCCCGAAAGACTGAACCACATTCGCTGACCGAGCCCAATCGGTAATTCCCGCGGGATTCTTTAAGCTGGTCGCCGATGCACTGCGTATGACACCGACACTCGTGGGCGTCTTGCTACCCTTTGCACTTGGAAACAGATGTGCAAATTGAGACGCCAGAACCGGATCAAACGAAGTACTTACGGTTGTTGAGCTCGGCAGAATTTCCGCCGCGTTCTTCCCCGCTAGAATGGCGGACGCGATCGCTCGACGTGCTTCGGTTAGTTCGTCCGTCGAGTGGCCGTCCATGGGCGTCCACCCCGCCGTCAACTGTGCTAGGAGTTTCGCTTCGTCAGCCCTATCCATTAGCCCTCCTGCGGGAGGCGTGAATCCGAGCGCCGAGTAACGGCAATCGAACCTGGCCCTCCGACGCACGACGAAACTTCGGAGTACTAGCGATCAAAGGCACCACTGTCAACTCGACGTCTAAGAACCGTCTCTCAACACCTTCTTGATTTTGACCTGATCGACGGAAGCGGTTGGGGGTGCCTCCGGAGCGCATAGCGCTTTACAGACCGTTGGGCGATATATATCTGGATATCGTATCGAAGTCAACTATTACGAAAGATCCGTCAAAATAATCGTGCCTATCCTCAGCGACCCGGACAAGAAAACATTCATGCGCTGACGTTCCTGAACAGGTATACAGTGCTGGAGGTATCGGAGAAATTCGCACTTAACCAGGTTTAAAAAATAGGCTCTGAGCGAGAATCTGTAGAGGCCCAATAAGAGAGCGGGTTTCCGGGATGGGGCTGTTCGGCTAGACTCGGGGGAATGCGCGACAACGAATTCACGAGAATCCTAGTGTGGTGTCCCAGCTAATTCTTTGCAACGGCGCACCTTGTCGAGGATGACGTCAGCCGTGGCCTTCCAAACGAAAGGCTGGGGTTTGTTATTCCAATTGGCAAGCCACGCATAGATGGCGCGTTCGAGTTCTTCAACGCTGCGGAAGGTGCCGCGCCGGATCATGCGTTCCGTGATTAAGGCGAAGAAGCGTTCCACCTGATTGAGCCAAGAACTGCTGGTGGGAGTGAAGTGGAAATGGAAGCGGCGGCGCTTTCGGGAGTTGCGCCACTGCTGTACGGTGGTGCTCTTGTGGGTACTGTAGTTGTCCAAAATGATGTGCACGTCCAGGTCGGGAGGGACTTGCTTCTCCACTTGGTTGAGAAACTTCGCGAACTCTTTGCCGCGATGACGCGGCAAGCAACTGCCGATGACTTTGCCGTTCAGGATATTGAAGGCGGCAAATAGGGTAGTCGTTCCGTAGCGTTTGTAATCGTGGGTCTGGCGTTCCGGCAGTCCCGGGCGCAACGGCAGGATCGGAGCGGTGCGGTCCAGCGCTTGAATCTGGCTTTTTTCGTCGACACACAGCACCAGAGCGCGTTCCGGAGGGTCCAGGTACAGACCAGCAATATCGCGCACCTTCTCCTCAAATTGCGGATCGTTGGACAATTTGAATTTCTCGACCCGGTGGGGCTGAATATCGAAACGCTGCCAAACCCGATGCACCATCATGCGCGACACGCGCACGTGTTTGGCCAGCGTTCGCACAGTCCACTGCGTCGCGTCCGGCGGCCTAGTTTTCAGAGTGGTATCCAAAATCTTTTTTTCCAACTCCGGTGTCAGAGTCTGGCGCAGCCGGTTCCGCGTCGGTTTGGCGGTCAACGCTTGTACCCCGCCGGCGCCAAAAGATGCGCGGGCGGCGATCACCGTCGGGCGCGACAGGCCAAGTTGTTTGGCGATCGAGTGATTCGATCTCCCTTCTTGGGCCAGCAGAATTACCCGGCATTTCTGGGCCACTCGTTGTGGCGTTGTTCCGGAGCGGACCAACGATTCTAGTTGCGCTTTGGTGGCGTCATCAACGGAAAGAGCAGTGGCGGTAGGAAACATGGCCCGATTGAATCACGGCCAGCCTATATTGTCAATAGTTATGTGGGACGGGACACTAGATTGGCCGGGTTACCGAGTCTTTCGGCACGAAATCGATGAAACAGCCAAGACGTTGCGTTTATGGGTGAGGCGAAAACGGGGCAACCGCAAACTGATCTGTTCGGGATGCGGAAGGAAGTTTAGCAACGCCCATGATTATTACCAGCGCGAGGTGCGCGACTTGCCGTGGAGGAAGTATCGGACCACGGTGATCATCGAACTATACCGGGTGTGCTGTCCCGAGTGCGGGGTAAGGATCGAGAAGGTTCCGCAACTGCCGGGCAAAGCGCCGTTCAGCAAAGACTTTGAGGATGCGGTGGGATTGGCGTGTGAAAGCGCATCGGTTCGCCAGGTGGCCAGGCAGTTCGGACTGGTTGCCAGCACGGTGCGAGCGATCGACCTGCGCTATCTGCAGCGATGGAATGCGACGCGTCGCAAGGATCGCTTAGAGCAGATGGGCGTGGACGAGATCTACTTCGGCAAGCAGATGAAGTTCATCACTGTGGTTAGCAACTTGGAGACCGGCGAGCCTTTGTGGTTCGGGCAGGATCGCAAGCAGGAAACGCTCGATGAGTTTTTTCGAACGCAACTGAAGGAAAGCCAGCGGAAGCGTATCGCGGCAGCTTGCGTGGATATGTGGCGACCATTTACCAACAGCATTGAACAATGGGCCCCGAACTGCCGCATCATCTACGACAAGTTCCACATTCTGCAGCATGCCAACAAAGCCATCGATGAAGTGCGCCGAGCGGAGTTCTTCCGCAAAGGCGGGCGCATGCGCGGTGTCGTGAAGGGCAAACGCTGGCTGCTGCTGACTCGCTGGATGAATCTGGACAGCCAAAAACGACAGCAGTTAAACGAGTTGTTCGCCCTCAATCGACGGGTGATGAAAGCCTACCTTCTAAAAGAAAGTCTGGAGCGGTTATGGACCTACCACTATGAAGGAGCCATGCTGCGCTATCTGCAAAGTTGGATCGATCAACTGCGCTGGCAACGCTTGGAACCCTTTCAAAAACTTGCTTTCATGCTGCTGGATCATCTCGACGGCATCCTCAACTACTGCCGCACCAAAGTACCTTTCGGAGTAGTGGAAGCCATCAACGGCAACATCAAAACCCTGCTTCGAAGGGGCCGTGGCTACAAGAATCTCGGCTATTTGTTGCTCAAGGCCCAACGCATGGCGGTCAACAAGACCGAATTCATCGTTCTTCAGAAAGCAGCCTAAAATGCGTGTCTCTACGAATTCTCGTTCAGAACCAAAAAATATAAGGCTCCTTTTTCAATAGGTTCCGCAGTTTTAAAGGCCAGGTTTTTCGAAAAATCTAGTCCGAGGAAGGCAGCGGCAAGAAGGACTGCTGCATTTCTTGCGTGCACAAAAACCATAAGGAGGAGCCTATGCCAACCGTCGTTACCTTGCCCGCGTGCCTGATGGACTGCTACAAGGTCCTGTACCCCAACCTCAATTTCTCTCGCGTCGCGTTCTACTCGGGCTTGCCCGCCGCCCTTGCCCTTTCATCTCCGGCTGGATTCACGATGGCATCGGGCGCCGCGATCCCCGACATCCGGGTCTACATCCAGGATTACAAGCCCTGTGACGAGGAAACCTTCTTAACGATCGCGCACGAGCTCGTACACGTCATCCAGATCCAGGGCATGCATGGCGGCGGGTGGATTCCCGGCTCATGGACTGCATACTACACCTCGCATTTCCTCTGCGGGAAATTCTGGTCGACGTGTGCTAACGAACTGGAGAAAGAGGCTTACGACTTTGCCAACGGCGGTGCCCAGGCTAACTGCGGCACTGACGGCAAACTCCGCGACTACGTGGACATGACGCTTTCCGACGCTCCCTGCAACTGCCGCGCGGGGTGGCCGGTCGCCAACTCGATCGGCGCGCAAACTTATGCCGAGGCGCTGGGGGCCGATCCGGACCTGATCAAGACCTCGAGCAGCGTGGGGCGGGCCTGGTGCTCGTTGCTCAACTGGCCCGTGGACCTGATCTTCGCGGCCTTCTCGATCTTCGGTTTCAGTAACACCGGCGGCGCGATCGGCGCGGCGCTGGGAACGGTGATCGGCACGGTGATCGGCTGGATCGTCGGCGCCGCAATCTGCGGGTGGCCTTGCGGTATCGTCGGCGGTATCGTCGGCGGCATCATCGCCGGCGCGATCGGCTGGGCGATCAATGGCATCGTCAACTGGTTCGGCGGCCTGTTTTCAGGAGGCGCGGCATGGATCTGGTTCACCGCGTTCGACGGCAAGAACTGGGTCATTCCCGATGTCCCCGTCTCGCAGAACGGGCACAGCTTGACCGACGCGGGGCCGGCGCTCGCCATGTACAACGGCAAGCTCTACCTCGCCTACAAGGGCAACGGAAGCAACGATCTTTGGTACAACGTGTTCGACGGCACCTCGTGGATGGCGAACGACCTTGAGATCACCCAGGGCGGGCACTCAAAGACCGACGCGGGGCCGGCGCTCGCCGTGTACAACGGCAAGCTCTATCTTGCCTACAAGGGCAACGGAAGCAACGATCTTTGGTACAACGTGTTTGACGGCAACTCGTGGCTAGCGAACGATCTCGAGATTAGCCAGAACGGACACTCGCAGACGAGTCGGCGGCCGGCGCTCGCGGTCTACGGCGGCCAGCTCTACCTCGCCTATCGCGGCGGCGGCAGCGACGACATCTGGTACAACGTGTTCGACGGCAACAGCTGGCTGGCGCAGGACATCAGCGTCACGCAGGGCGGCGTCGTCCAAACCGCAGAGGGACCCGCGCTGGCCGCGTTCGGGCAGTACCTGTTCATGACCTACCGTGACAACAGCTGAGTGGATGGCGGCGGTTACCCGGCGCCACAGGCCGCAAGATGCACTTCACCGGGACCACGGTGCTACGGATTAAGAACGGCAAGATCGCTGAAGAAGTCGGCCTTGATGACGGCGTTACAGCGCTCACGCAACTCGGCCTGATTCGCAGCGTCTAACAATTAGCGGCGGCCTTTGGATAAAGGGCTGCCGCCTACACCTTCGTTCGCAATCCTACTCAGACGCCATCTCCACGATCGTGTCAGTGTCGCAAAATCGCCGAGTCACTGATGATGAACGATAAAGGACGTTATCTTTCGCTGAAGCGGACAGTTTAAGGCTGACGGACTAAGGTGACCTAGAATTAACTCACGGTTCGCATCAGCGCGGTGGGGAAGCCCAGATCGTAGACCTTGCCAACGACATCAGTTATCCAGTCCACGATGTTATGGACTTCTATCGTGCGGGGAGAATTCCGCTCGATCGCCTTTCCTCATTCAAGGACGAGGCTGAACGCATGCGTTTCATGGAGGAAGTGTTCGAAAGGCACAGGAAAGCAGTGATTCCGTACCCGAAGGAGGAGTTAAAGAAGGCGTTCGCGGAAATCATATTACTTTTTCCATTTTTTTCGCCCTATCAAGGCACTCAGGAGCAGCGTTCGAACATACAAAATATCACAGCCGTTCTGCTACGAAGGTATTCAGATGGAATTCGGCTGGACCGTTCCAATAAGACGAGTGGGCTGAGAGTAGTCGTGCACCCCGAACTTGAAAAGGAAATATTCATGTTGAAGCAGTTGACTTGGCACTATGTCCTTCTGAATCCGAGACTAAATTCCCTGCAGTTCGGACAACGGAGGATTATTCGAGAACTGTTTGACGCCCTTCAAGACGCGGCGACCACAGGAGGGTATTCACTTTTCCCGAATGAAACTCGGGATGCACTAGAAGCGGCGGAGCGAGATCACGATCTAACCATTCGTGTAGTCGCGGATCATATTGCTGGGATGTCCGAAGCGCAAGCTTTCAAGACTTATAGTGTCCTGACCGGTCACAGTTTCAGTGAGGACGGCAACTCTTAATTTACGGCTTCTGATAAAGCCATGCTGTGGGTGGCGAATTCCGCAAGTTCCCTGAATTCCTAAGCTTTTTCAGTCTGATACCATCCTCGGCATGCGCGACATTTTCACTCTTTTTCTGCATGCCATCGTTATCGTCATCCGGCTTGGTCGACCCGGTGGGTTCCGATCTGTTGTTGCCGAATCCGTCTTGATGCGACACCAAGTCCTGATTCTGAATCGTGGTCGGAAGCGGGCTCCGAACCTTCGTGCCTCGGATCGTATCATCGCCGGTTTGTGCACCTTAATGATGGGTCAGGCCCGGGTCCTGCGATCCGCCATCGTCCTCAAGCCTTCAACTTTGCTGCATTTTCATAAAATGCTGACCAAGCAAAAGTACCGACTGCTGTTTTCACTCGAACGGGTCCGCCGGCCGGGTCCCCACAGGCCCCACCAAAGAGCTGATCGACGCGGTCGTTGAAATGAAACGTCGCAATTCAGCGTGGGGCTGCAAGCGCATTGCCCAGCAGATCGCTCTGGCCTTCGGCGTCGATATCGACAAAGACGTGGTCCGCCGAATTCTCGGAATCCATTTCCGGCCGGAAACGGACTGCGGAGGTCCGTCATGGCTGTCTTTCATTGGTCACGCGAAAGACTCGCTATGGTCATTGGATTTGTTTCGATGTGAATCGGCAATACGCAATACTAAGAACGTGCTGGGTTTTGGTGGTAATGGATCAATTCACGCGACGGATCGTCGGCTTTGCTGTTCACCGCGGTGTTGTGGATGGCATGGCCCTATGCCGGATGTTCAATCGAGCCATTCATACGCAGACACCGCCGAAATATCTCAGCTCCGATCATGATCCGCTGTATCAGTTCCATCAATGGCAAGGCAATCTGCGTATCCTCGATGTGAAGGATGTGAAGGAAATCAAAACGGTGCCTTACGTTCCGCTGTCGCACCAGTTTGTGGAACGATTGATTGGGACGATTCGTCGAGAATACCTGGACCAAACATTATTCTGGACGGCGGCCGACCTGGAGGAAAAACTCCGCGCTTTTCAGCGCTATTTCAATCGGCATCGCGCACACTCGGGCTTGGAAGGAGGGTTGCCAGAGCCCGGTGAAGCACAGGCGACTTTGAGCTTCGCCTCTTACCGGTGGCAGCAGCACTGCCGCGGACTCTATCAGACACCCATAGCCGCGTGATTCAGGAATTCGCCACCAACAGGTCTTCGCCCCGCCAAAAATGCGGCTTTCAATGCCTGACTTATCTGGAGACACAAACGGCCGATTTGGCACCATCGAGCCTGCGATAAAATTTGACTCAATTTGACACATTTGTCTCAAATTTGGCATGTTCCCCGGCTGCCGGCAGCAACGGCCTACCGATTCAAATTACACATTTATAGATACTTGCTGGAAAACAGAAAGAAAGTAGCCTTTGGCATATAGCTTGCTCTATATAGAGATCGACATACTGGCTATACTTGACAAAGGGAGGGATTGGCGGTATGAACACTATATACCAACAGGAGCGTATGGGTACAGGAAGGAGCATGGCGATGGCTTCGGCTGGCACAAAAAAGGTGATTGTCGAATTTCCAGAGGATTTGCTGAGGGAGGCTGAAAAGGTTGCTTCAGAACTCTCGACCGACAGAAGCAAGCTAATCCGCTCCGCCGTGGAGACGTTTCTCGATGACCGAGCAAAAATGCGACTTGAGGAAGAGCTTGCTCAAGGTTACCGCAGCTTTGCTGCTCTCGACCGTGAGATAGCAAAAGAATTTGAACACGTTGACTTGGAAGATCACTGATGCCTGGAAAAGTTTCGCGGGGCTTAGTCGTAGATGTCAACCTAGACCCCAGTGTTGGTCGCGAGATTATGAAGACCCGGCCCTGCGTTGTAATCCAAAACGATATTGGTAATCGGCATTCCCAGCTAACCATCGTCGCGGTTATGACGGGTGCCGAAAACATCCTGCAGAAGGCCCCACCAATCTGGATACTCGTTGCGAAGGGGGACGGGGGCATAGACAAGGACAGCTACGTGCTTTGCAATCAAATTCGGACCGTTGACGAGACGCGCCTCGGCAAGGTTTACGGGACTCTTTCGAAGGAAGTTATGAAAAAAGTCGACCGGGCAATCCGCATTAGTCTCTCTCTGTTGTAGTCCGAGAAGAAAACGCGGGGCGTAGCGTTCGTCGCGCTGCTTCGCTCAGGTGGCGGTAGTCCTTGGGGCAGACATTGGGTAACTCGGGCGATTCGGTTGGGCGAGTTGGGCAATTCACGGCCTTTTCAAAAAGCTAACTGATTGTGGCGACGCGTCTTAGCTTTAGTGATTCCCCGTTCGCAACGAGGAGGCCGAGGGTTCGAATCCCTTCTCGTCCACCATTGCTCAAACGCCGATTACTTTCCTTTTGACTCGTTCTTGGGCGACTTCGCAGTGAGTACCGCGAGTAATTCCTTCGCGGAAGCGGGGGGTGGTCCGGCTTGGCCGCTAATGATCTCTGTGGCGGTCACTTTCTTCCCATACAGGTCTTTGTTTGCGTCGTCATCTGGTCCGAGCGACGATCCCTCCAGCGAGACGCCGGCAAACACACCCTGCGCTCTGGAATAAGAGAGCATCTGTGCACTCATCGCCGCATTCGTGGAGGCTTCCGCTTCCCGCCCTACGGGACCGGCGGCGATACTGGCATCGGCACCGAGCTTAGCTTTCCCCTTCATCAGGGCGCGCGCGCCCTTGTCATTCATTACTAGAATGACGAAGTCGGTAGCTTGACCGCCAGCCTGAAGACCAAAACTTCCGCCAGCCGATTGCATCATCGCTGGGGCGCTCCACGGCCCGTCAAAATTCTCTCCTCCCCGACACGTCATCACACCTTTACCATACTGGCCGGCAATAATGAATCCAGCCTTCTTGACGGACGGGAGAACGATAACGCACTCCGCCTTATTCAGCACACTGATGGGAACTCCACTGGATGACGCAAGAAGCTCCTTCATTACATCGCCCGATTCTTTTACTCGCTCCTGCTCATTCTTGTCATCTGCCGCAATCGAAGTGCTCGGAATACCTAGACACAGAACCGCAAAGGCCAGCAACGCTATTCCCGTTAACTCTCGGTGTCGATTCAACATATCTTCCTCCTTTTGGTGATGCCGCTCAGACTTGTCAAATGGGACCTCGCCGAATTTCAACCGCCCTGCAACTCGTCAAGTTCCCAGCAACGAAATTCCCTCGATGCCCATGATCATTACGAAGAAGGTCTCATAGGCTGTGTATTTCCTACGTTGTCTGTCACCGTAAATACGGGCTACGACTCGCATTTCGCAATGGGGGCCAAAATTGGGCGGGACTGGGAGATGCCTCTGAGACTCGTCACGTTTATCACATCTCGAGGTATAAATGAAGGCGTTAAATCAATAAATGAGTGCAGAAAGACGGGGAAAGCTTCCGGGAACCCACTCACTCCGCTCCTTTGGGTGCGCGAGCATTCATTAATGTTCGGTATTTTCTTGGGTTTTACGTTCGGCCTGCTGATCCTGTCGATGGTCGTTGACTTACCTCTCGTCGAATGATCCTCTTACATGTCGTTTGCGCTATCTGGTTTATTCAGAACATTAGACCGTTAGGGGCGATTCACTACATAGCGTACGGTCCGTTTGAGGTTCTTGTGCTTGCCGTTCTGCTGAATCGCGTAGCCGATACCTAGGAATAACGCGGTTAGAGCTGGTACTGATTGTCGTGACGACGCCTTCGGTTTCTGATGCGACAAGCAGTTGGGTGGCAGCAAGAATGCCAACCATGGTTCTATCTGAGGCTCGAGGCCTATAGCTTTTTCTGGTTGTCCGAGGGGGCATATAGTTAATCAAGAGATGGTTGGTGCTCGAAGCACAGTCTCCACCTAACGCCGTAATGGATACTCACCCTCGAACCAGAGCGCCAGAAGAACTGACAGATCGCCGCCAATCAAGCGAAGAAAAGAGTTCTCGCAGTCGCTCAAGCCGCTTGTTGCTTTAACTGTTCAGCGTCGAAACGAACTCCTTTCTTCCAAACGAGCAAAGTGATGGCCGCGATCTTGCGCGCCAAAGTCAGGCGCGCCGTCGGTGGTTTTATGCCGTTAGCGATACGAGCCTCGTAGAAATTCTGGAGAGGCCCAGCTGTGGCAGCCGCTCGGGTGGCAGCTCCCTTAAAGATATTTTTCAGATCATGATTGTGATTTTTGTTCAGCCCGCGGATGGTCATAGCTTTCTTCGAACGTTTCAGTTGGCCTCCAACGAAGCAATATTCCCCACTATCGTAGGTTCTCAGTGCCAGTCCGCAGTAGGCCCACAGCTGTCGCTTGGTACGGAAGCGATGTGGTGTCTGCATCAGAGCCATCAACAAAGCGGCGCGGATCGGGCCGATCGAGGGAATCTGCCGCAATAATCTCATGGCTGAATGTTTCCGGGATTCCGCCAATAACTCTCGGCGCACTTCCTGGCGCAAAGCCGTTAAGGCATCGAACTGCTGGTAGTAGATCTCGGCGCGACGGTGCACCCCGGCTTCCGTGATCTTCGCGAGCCATTCGGCACAGTAGCGAGGTGCATATACTTGCCGGCCAGCACAAGCAATCCCCCAACCTCGATAGATCGCCTTCAGGCGATTCATTACACGTGTCAGATCGCAGGTGAGCGACAGGTAGCTACGCGCCAGTTCCTTCAGCGTGCGGATTCCAGTTTCGCCGTGATAGACCGGATGGAGCTTGTTCAGGAACAACAGTTCGGACAACTTACGCGCATCTTCACGGTCGTTCTTATTTCCAACTCTCAACAGGGCATTTTTGCGCGAATCACAAACCAACGCTTCGGTAACGTGAGGCTTCAAAAGATCGTGTAACCAAGCGGCACACGTTCCTTCCTCGAAGCTCACGTGCAAACTACCGCGCACACCATCAACAAACTCAAGAATAGTTTCGGCTTTCGTTTCGAGTGTGGCTTCCATCACCAGATTCCCGCCCGAATCCCGAACCGCCGCCGAAATCGTTGCCGTATGCACATCCATCCCAATATACTTAGCGTCATTCATGAGGGCGCTCCTTGTTGTAGACGTTGATGCGAACGATCAAAATCTACTTCAAAAGGGCGCCCTTTTATAATGCGTTAATCGGAACTTCATCGATAAAAAGGCCCTGAATACGGTTTCTGTGGATTAGTCCACCAGCCTGACCAGGCTGCAACTCCACCCTCCGTGCCAAAGCACAGCATCGTGACCACACCCGATATGGGGTCTAGCTTGTATCTGACAAAATCGCGCCGATCTAGTTCGGCCCTGCTGACGTAGATTGTTCCGCCATATTGCGCATTCATCGGGTAAGTCCTTCCGGTCTGAGGTTCAGGTGACCGAGGCATTACCTCCGCATAGTGGACTGTGATGTAGAGTTCAGAGAACAATGGGATCAAAATACTGGACACAAAGACGAGCTTTACTAAAACTCGAAATGTCTTACTTGATGCCAATCCAAGTTTAGGCACTGACTTCCCCTTCGGTGGGTGTGAGTCGAGAGATTACTTCCATCCTGCCTCAGTTCCAGTTTAGGGCCACAGCAATGATCGGAGCAATGCGGCATTGGGGGCCGCGAGAGAGTCAACTCCTGGAGTACCGGGCTGGCAGGCACTACGCCTGGCAGTTGGCGGAGTAACGGGCGGGGCATCCTCTATCCCGGCCGCGTTACATAAATTTACCTTTGATTCTGCTTCTTCGCGGTGGGATTTTTCGGTGGCTTTGTGGCGATAGCACGGATAACGTCATCGCCTAAGCACTCATTTCGGTCTTCGGCGAAGTGAGCCATCAATCTCAACCTCGCGGTATTCTCTTCGGGGAATTTTAACACCTTCTTCGCCATACATGCCTCCGGCAGATTATAAGGTGCGGTCGCTCTGGCAATCAACTTCCGGCTCAATGAAACTGGCAAACGTATAGCCGTCCACAAATCCTGTGTCGTGTTACCGGAAAGGTTCCTCATAGTACGTAATTCAAGCCGAGCTCCGGCTATACGTCAAGGGATCTCACGCTAAGCGTTTGGATTGGGACCGATGAGGAGTCCGCCGTCAATGCCGATGTATTGGCCGGTGGTGAAGGAAGACTTATCTGAACAGAGCCACAGAACGGCTTCGGACACTTCTCGCGGCGTGCCGAAACGCCCGAGGGGATGCAAAGCGCGAGCACGTTTGTTGAGTTCCGGTTCGCCGAAAGCGCGGTCGGCCATGTCCGTTTGGATCACCGCGGGGCAGACTGCGTTCACACGGATGCCCTGCGAGGCACATTCGGCAGCGGCCGTCTTGGTCAGCCCCAACACGCCATGCTTACTGGCGATGTAGACGCCCGCCCCGGGCGAGCCAATCAATCCGGCAACCGATGACATATTGACAATGGCGCCACCGCCCTGTTTGAGCATCTGCTGAATCTCATATTTCATGCAGAGCCACAGGCCCTTGAGATTAATGCCGTGGACATAGTCCCAGTTCTCCTCGGTTTGCTCGGCCAATGGAACCCACACGCCTTCCACCCCCGCGTTGTTGAACGCCGCGTCGAGCCGGCCGTACTTCTCAACAGTCTTCTGAACGGCGGATTGCACGTCAGCGACCTTGGAAACATCCGATTTAAGAAACAAGCCGTCGCCGCCTGCTCCCCGCACAAGTTCGAGCGTCTTCTGACCTTCGGCTTCGCGACGCCCAGTGAAAGCCACTTTTGCGCCTTCTTTTGCGAAGAGAACGGCGGTATCGCGGCCGATGCCGGTGGTGCCACCTGTGATAAAGGCCACTTTGCCTTCGAGAGCTCTGGTCATTTGATTTTCCGTCCTGGAAGTGATGTGCGTTGCTCACTATAGAAGCAATCTCTACCGGATTGCAAGGCATGTGCCCCGCGACGGTTTTGGGAGAAGCGGATTCCCCTGCATCATACCTGCAAAAAAGCGTTAGGTCCGGTTAACCGGACATCTTACGCCTTGCACCCACTCTGGGGTGAGGGGCGGCGCTTCGCGGAGCCGGCCGTTATGGTCTGCAACCCTGCAGCCATGCTGACGTAACAAGAAGCCGCGCGGCTACATACCGCCCGCAGAGGCGAGCAGGGTTTTGGCTTGGGCTAGCTCGGGGCGATCGGAGCGGATGCCTTCGCAATTCTTCAGCAACTGAGTGTAGTAGGTGGCCGCTTTCTCTTTTTGTTGGACCTGCGTGGCGGCCTGCGCCGCGCCGTAGAGACCGTTGAAACGATTGGGGTCGGTGCGCAGGGAAATTTCGTATTCGGTCAGCGCTTCTTGCGGACGCTGCAGGTCGAGCAACATGTCAGCAAGCATTTCGCGGGCGGGCAGTTCGGTTTCGCCTTTGCCGACTTTGTCCTGATCGTCGGCAACGGCGCGCAGCAGGCGAATCGCATCGCCGGAGTTGCCCGCGGCGTAAGCGGCCCAGGCTTGCACAAGTTGGTGTTCGTTCTTCAGGCCGTCGGCGATGTAGGGCCGAGGACCTTTGCGGGTGGCTTCGAGCAGTTCATCGTAATGCTTCAACGCGTCTTGCGCGGCGATTGCGTTGTGAAGATGGCCAGCGGCAACGGCGCGCCCCCAGTAGGTGACCAACTGAACGTCAGGCGGCGCGGCAGCGTTGGGTTGCAGACCTAGCGCTTCTTTCCACTGGCGGCGCTCGAGAGCGTATTTGGCGGGCCCTTCCGCCTGGCGGATCAGCAAATAATTTTCAAATTCGGGATCCATTTGTTGGGGGCGAATCGCTGCGATCTGCTCGATGGTGGCTTTGGCGCTGGCGTCGTCGCCGATTTGCCAGTATACGCGTATTCAAGGAAGTCCATGGAATGCACTTTGTGATGCATCACGTGATGGTGCGCGGCCATGCGATCTGCGACGCGAATGGCGGCGAGGTTGGAGTCAATATCGTCCTGCCAAAGTCCGAGGCGCGCCGAAGTGCGAAGGCATGTGCACGGCGTGAGGGGAAGACGGCGCGATGCTGGCGTATTTGCGCGCGGCAGGAAGCGCGAGGCTGGCCATGGCGGGATTGTCGCAACTGTGGATGATGTAGTGAGCGATGCCGGGATGATTCGGTTGCTGGTCGTAAAGTTTGTTGA
>CAVTYP010000007.1:0-245213 GCA_963738985.1 Candidatus Acidiferrales bacterium | reverse complement strand
ATCGAGGGCGCGCGTTGACAGTGCTGGACGCCTCCATTACGCTGAAAAGCTTACACACCGCGACAGAATCACACAGGGAGACGCATGGCTGACGAGAAGCTACCAACAAGAGCCGAAGATTTTTCCGAGTGGTACAACCAACTGGTGCTGAAGGCGCAACTGGCCGACTACGCTCCTGTGCGCGGCTGCATGGTTGTGCGGCCATACGGTTGGGCGCTGTGGGAGAACATCCAGCAGGCACTGGATCGCCGCTTCAAAGCCACCGGCCACCAGAACGTGGCGTTCCCGCTGCTCATCCCGAAGAGTTTCATCGAAAAAGAGAAGCATCACGTCGAAGGATTTTCGCCAGAATTGGCGGTCGTGACGATCGGCGGCGGCGAAGAGTTGGCCGAACCGCTGGTGCTGCGTCCTACGTCGGAAACCATCATCGGCCACATGTGGTCGAAGTGGATTCAGTCTTACCGCGACCTGCCGGTGCTGATGAACCAGTGGAACAGCGTAGTGCGCTGGGAATTGCGTACGAAATTGTTTCTGCGCACGCTGGAATTTTACTGGCAAGAGGGCCACACCGCGCACGCCACGCGCGACGAGGCGGTGGAAGAAACCAAGCAGATGCTGGACGTCTACGCCAACTTTGCGGTGAACGACGCCGCGATTCCGGTAATTCCCGGCGCCAAGTCCGACGCGGAAAAATTTGCCGGCGCCGACGTTACCTATTCCATCGAAGCGATGATGGGCGATGGCAAAGCGCTACAGTCTGGCACGTCGCACTTTCTGGGACAAAATTTTGCGCAAGCCTTTGATGTGAGATATCTCGACCAGAATGGAACTCTGCAGCACTGCTGGACAACCTCCTGGGGGCTTTCCACGCGAATGATCGGCGCCATCATCATGGTACACGGCGACGATCAGGGCTTGGTGATGCCGCCGAAGCTGGCGCCAACGCAGGTGGTGATCGTGCCGATCTACAAGACCGATGAAGAGAAGGCATCGGTGCTGAAGACTGCGAAGGAATTGAAAGCGCAACTGATCAAGGCAAACTTGCGCGTGGCCCTGGACGAGCGCGAAGGTTTCAGTCCCGGCTGGAAGTTCAACGATTGGGAGATGCGCGGCGTGCCGGTTCGCGTGGAACTGGGCCCGAAGGACGTGGCCAAGCAAGCGGCCATGCTTGCTCGGCGCGATAAGCCCGGCAGGGAAGGCAAGGTCAGCGCGCCGTTGGCGGATCTGGCGGGAACCATCGAAAAGCTTTTGGCGGACATTCATCAATCGCTCTACGACAAGGCGCTGGCTTTCCGTCGTGCCAACACTTACGAGGCTGCCACGTTCGACGATTTCAAGAAGGCCGTGGAATTTGGATTCGCCTTTGCCTATTGGTGCGGCAGCGGCGAATGCGAGGAAAAGATCAAGGAAGAAACGCGCGCCACCATGCGTTGTATTCCGTTAGATCCCGAGGCTGTTATGGGAACCGCTGGCGGCGAGGACACGGGAGTATGTGTTTATTGCGGAAAGCCGGCGAAGCATCGCGCTATTTTCGCGCGAGCCTACTGATACTCTCTCGACAAGTGCCGTAAATATAACAGACCTGCCGCGGGTGTTACGCCTGGAGAACATCCGCCTGCACCAAATCTCGACAGCCCTTCCGCACGGTGCTAGCGTAAACAAATGTAAGCAGAATTTGCGCTGCCCAATGTCGGGAAGGGCGGTGCCGGGAGAGGTTTGCGGTGACTCAGCCAGCCAAAGAATCCCATCGAAGGCAGCGAGGCGCGGGCAAGCTTAAGGCCATTATCTACACCGCGATACTGGTGGTGGGCGTCTACGTGGCCTTCAAGATTGTTCCGCTGTACGTGGCGGATTATCAACTGAAAGACAAGATGGCCGAGCAAGCTCGCTTTGCGGTAGTGAATCGCTACTCGGATGATCAAATTCGCGATGTCATTTACAAAACGGTTCAGGACCTGGATATACCGGCGAAGCGCGAAGATATCAAGGTGGAGCACACCAACCACGGCCTGCGCATCAGCATGGACTATACAGCCCCGGTCGACTTTATGGTCTACCAGACGCAGTGGAGTTTCGCTCCATCCAGCGAGGCGGTTGACATTATGAAGTAGGGCCGGCGGCCCTGTTTTCCCGCCTTTTCCCCGTTTTCGCCACCCGCGCTTTCTTCCTGCGCGGCAATCAGCGACAATAGAACCGTCCACCCTCGGGAGTCGTCTTTTGCGCTTTCGCTTAGAAAAAGGCTTCTGGACCTCGCGCCTCGGTCTCGGGCTGCTGATCGCTTTCGCCGTGTGCTTCTTACTTGCGGCGTGCACCTTCACCTACTTCTACGTGAAATATTCGCGCATGATCGATGCGCGCTTATCCGGGCACGTCCTGCAGAACACCACGCAGATTTTCTCCGCTCCGGAACGCATTTCCGACGGCCAAGCCTGGAGCCAGGATGACCTGGTGATGTACCTGCAGCGCGCCGGCTACCGGTCCGCGCAAGACGATAACTCCATGGGCCAGTACGTCGTCAATGAAAAGACGGTGGACATCCGGCCGTCCAAGCTGTCCTATTTTGGCGGCAGCAACGCGCTTTCGATCGAGTTCAAGGGCAATGTGATCCGCTCGATTCGGCCGCTATCCGGCGGGACGGATATGGGAAGCGCGGACATTGAACCGGCGCTGCTGACGAATTTGTTCGATAGCGCGCGAGAAAAGCGGCGGCCGGTGCGGTATGTCGATTTACCTCCGCTATTGGTTCACGCCATTCTTTCGGCTGAAGACAAACGCTTCTTTGAGCACCCGGGCTTCGATTTCATTCGTATCTTCGGAGCAGCCTGGGCAGATATTCGGCACAGCCAGCATATGCAAGGCGCCAGCACCATCACCATGCAGGTGGCGCGCACGTATTTTCTTTCCACCGACCGCACCTGGCGGCGGAAACTTGCCGAGGCCATGTTGTCGTTCGAACTGGAGCAGCGCTTTACGAAGCAGCAGATTTTTGAGATGTACGCCAACGAAGTGTACCTGGGCAACCGCGGCAGCTTCGGAATTCGCGGATTTGCTGAGGCCAGCGTGGCGTATTTCGGCACCGACCTGCGCCAGCTTTCCCTTTCAGAGTGCGCATTTCTCGCCGGCCTGATTCGTGCTCCCAACTATTATTCCGTTTCCGACCGCCATCCGGAACGAGCGGTGCAGGCCCGCGATCGCGTCCTGACGCAAATGCTGGAGAACAAGTTCGTCAACGAAGCGGACGTGCAGGACGCCAAGGAAGTTCCCTTGAAATTGGTACGCGCATCGGTAGCAGGCAACGAGGCGCCATATTTCATCGACATGGTGAAGGACCATCTACTCGAAAATTATTCCGAGGCCGAATTGCTGAGCGAGAACTTCCGCGTGTATACCACGCTGGACCCGCAATTACAGCGAGCCGCCGCCGTCGCCGTGGAAGCCGGCATGAAGAATGTGGACGCGCTGCTGGAGAAGCGTTACGAGAAATTGCGAAAGTTGAAAGGGAAGAAGGCCGCTCCGGAGTTGATTCCGCAGGCGCAGGTGGCATTGGTGGCGCTGGACCCGCACACGGGGGAAATCAAGGCGTTGATTGGCGGCAGGGATTATGGGCAAAGCCAGTTGAACCATGCGTTGGCGCACCGCCAGCCTGGTTCGGTGTTCAAACCGTTTGTGTACGCCGCAGCGTTCAGCAATGCCATCGATGGCGTTCAACCCATCATTACTCCTGCGACCACCATCGATGATGAGCCTACCGTCTTTGAGTATGACGGTCAGGAATATACGCCCAACAACTATGGCGAAAGATTCATGGGCAAGGTAACGGTGCGGCAGGCGCTTACCAATTCGCTAAACGTTGCCACCGTGAAAGTCGCGGAAATGGTTGGCTATGGCCGCGTCGTCCAGATTGCCCGCCAAATGGGATTGGGCTCCAATATCCGGCCAACTCCGGCGGTTGCATTGGGAGCTTATGAACTGACCCCGGTGGAAGTGGCGGGCGCATACACCGCATTTGCCACCGTCGGCACGCGCGCGGAACCCGTGTTCCTGAAGAATGTGACCAGCGCAGGCGGAAATACGCTGGAGAAATACTCTCCAACAAACAAACTGGTGCTGGACCCTCGCGTCGCTTTCCTGGTCGATAGTCTGATGAAAGATGTGCTGAATAAGGGCACCGGCGCCGCTGTTCGCGCCAAGGGATTCACGCTACCCGCCGCCGGCAAAACCGGCACGTCGCGCGACGGCTGGTTCGCCGGCTTCACCAGCAATCTGGTCTGCGTCATCTGGATCGGTTTTGACGACAATCACGACCTGGGATTGCAGGGCGGCCAAACTGCTGCGCCCATCTGGGCGGACTTCATGATCAAAGCCACCACGCTGCCGGGTTACCGCGACGTCAGAGACTTTCAGATGCCGGAGGGCGTGCAGTCAGTAATGATCGATGCGGACACACTGGAACTGGCGACGCCGAGCTGTCCCACGACGAGGGAAGAGGTTTACGTCAACGGCTCCGCTCCGACACAACTCTGCGAGCTGCATGGCGGTCACGGTGCCGCGACCTCGGCGGGCGGTTTTCTGTCTCACATCTTTGGCGGTGGCCCCAAGCCGCCGCAACCCGACGGAACGAATGGCACCGCCGCGCAGTCGGATCCCAACGCGCAGGTGCAAGGCGGCGATGGTGTGGAAGCCGTTAAGGCTCCGGAGAAGAAAAAAGGGCCGTTGCAGAAGTTTTTTGGTATCTTTGGGGGTAAGAAGAAGAAAGAGCCGGAGAAACCGCCACCGGAAAAAGGAGATTCGCCATGAAAAAGTATCGCTTGGCGATTCCAGTCATTTCTGTCCTCGCTTGCGCCAGTGTGTTGCCTGCCTATCCCCAGTCGAATCCAGACACTCCCCAGACACCACCCGCGGCCACCGAGCCTGCCACTCCGCCGCTTACCGACGAGCAAATGGCACGGTTAATGCTGGTGCGCAAGCAATACACGGAGGCAGAGGCCATCTTTCGCCGACTGACCCACGAGCAGCCGAAGAACGCTGTGTATTGGAATGAGCTTGGTATTTCTTATCAGAACCAGTCGGAACTCAACAATGCGCTGAAGTGCTACGAAAAGTCGGCCAAGCTGGATTCTCACTATGCCGATCCGCAGAATAATGTCGGCACCATCTGGTACGAGCGCAAGAAATATCCCAAGGCCATCCGCGCTTATAAGAAAGCGATTCTGATCAAGAATGATTTCGCGGCTTTCTACCTGAACCTGGGTTTCGCGTATTTCGGCCAGCAAAACTACGATGATTCCATCGCCTCTTTCCGTAAGGCCCTTCAGATTGACCCCGCCGCTTTTGATAATTCGCGCGCGCGCATGGGCACGGTGATTCAGGATCGTTCGCTGAGCACAGACCGCGGCAGGTTCTACTTTATGCTCGCAAAATCGTTTGCGGAGGCGGGAAATGTGGAGCGCTGCGTCATCTACCTGAAGAAGGCCAAAGACGAAGGATACAAAGACTACACCACGGCGAAGACCGATCCTTCGTTTGCCGCTGTGCTGAAGGATCCCGCTATTCAAGAAGTCCTGGCGTCCAAACCCGAAGAAACGGTTCAGCCCTGAGGGTTGCTTAGCATCTGTTTGCAGGCCGGTTCTTCGCCACCCTGATCCATCGCGGCTATTTTAGTCCCTGGACCACATCCAAATCCGAGAGGTGATGGCTATACGTGTATGCGTATGACTGGCCATCTCGAGAAATCAACACTAGCCTGAGGTTCCGCGTTGTTTGGCCGCACCGTCTGTTAGAATAGCTGCTAGATGAATCAGCGGCCGCCATGGCTCCGCAAAGCTTCACCATTTCTTCTAGCGGGTATTTTTTTCTTCTTTACCCCGCGACTTCCCGCTCAGCAACCCGCCTCTCCCTATTCGGCGCCCGCGTCTAACCATTCCCTGGTGCCCGTCTACCTTGTCTTTCCTTTTGAAAACGCCGGCGCCTCTCCGCGCCTCGACTGGATTGGCGAAGGCCTGGAGGAGTTGACCATCCAACGTCTCTCCCACGCGGGTTTGCAAGTCTATTCGCACTCCGGACGCGTGAACGAGATGGATCGTTACGGATTTCCGGACACTGGCAAACTGAGTCGCGCGTCCATGCTGCACGTCGCGCAGGAAATGGATGCGGACTACGCGGTTTTCGGCAGCTTCGCATCCGACGGGAAAACCCTTACCGTGAATGCACGCCTGATGCGCATCAATCCTCCTGCACTTCTTCCCGCCGTTACCGAGCGCGGCCCTCTTGATTCACTGATGGAATTGCACACCCGAATTACATGGCACCTGTTGGCCGCCACGGACCGGAATTTTCCTCTGAGCCTCGCCGAATTTTCCAAGATGCAACGGCCCCTCAGTCTGGCCGCATTTGAACAATACATCCGCGGTTTGCTGGCCAGTGACGACGACGTCCGTTTGCGCGATTTGAAAGAAGCAGCGCGGCTGGAACCGGACTGGCCCGATCCGGCCTTCGCCATTGGCGAAGTCTATTTCGCTCGCGATGACTGCAACTCCGCGTTGCCGTGGTTTGCACGCATCCCTGCGACCAATGCGCGCAGCGTTGAGGCTGCGTTCTCGACGGGTGTTTGCCGCCTGCGCCTCGGCCAGGCCGACCAGGCGGAACAAGCATTTGCTTTCCTTCAGGAGAGGTTGAAACAGAGCTTGGTTAGCGGCGGAGACTTGCCAGAAATTTTGAATAACCTGGGGTTGGCGCGCGCGCAACAAGGCAATTTGGCGGCCGCGCAAACGGCTGTCGGCCGCGCCAGGGACCTTGATCCAGACGAGGACGATTATCCCTTCAACCTGGGCTTGCTGGCGCTTCGTCAGAATGAACTGTCCGTCGCTGCCACTCACTTTCGCGAAGCGGCGCGGCGCGAACCCGACAATCCCGAAGATTTTGCTTTTCTGATTTATTCCCTTCAGAAAGCCGGAAAAAACGCCGAAGCGGAGCAGGAGCGCGCTACTGCCGTCGCGGCGTTAGGCGAAAAAGCGCTGCCGGCAATCAAGGTTGATGCCAAGGGTGACAATTTATTGAAATACCAGCGCGTGGCGAAGGAAGTGGATACGACCACATTACTGCTGGAATTGGAGAATCCTTCTGTTCACCCCTCTGTCGCCATGGACACTTCGGCAAGCAAAATGACGCCGGCGGCGCACCTTCGTCTCGGACGGCAGCAATTGATCGGCGGGCATCTGGACGCCGCGGAACAGGAATTTCGCGCGGTGATCGTTGCGGATCCCAAGAACGCTGCCGCGCACCGCGAACTGGCGGACATTTATCGGCGCCAAGGGAAACTGGATGACGCCGTGAAGGAATTGCAACTGTGCCTGGCCGTGCGCGACTCCGCCATCGAACGCACCATGCTGGCGCGCATTTATCTCGAGCAGAAAAAGCCGGACCTGGCGCGCGCCGAGGTGGAAAAGGCAGTCAAGCTGGCGCCGAACTATACCGCCGCCAAGGAATTGCTGCAGCATCTGGGAACTAACAATCCCACGGGAGGTGCAAAATGAGCGCTCGTGGATCTGAACGGACAAATCGTCTTTGGGCCATGCTGTTTTTGCTGGCTTGTTGCACGGGAATCGCGGCCTTGGGTTTCGTCTTACCGGTCTCCACCGCATCCGCCGAATCGCACACCGGTCCGCTGGTCCTTGAGTTGAAGCTGAGCGGCGCCGTAGAGCCGATTCTGGCGACTTACATTGATGAAGGCCTGGCGGATGCCGCAAAACGGAACGCTGCGCTCGTGCTGATCACCATGGACACGCCCGGCGGCCTCAGCGATTCCATGACCGACATTATTCATCACATTCTGGATTCGCCTGTACCTGTAGCCGTATTCGTTGCGCCCGACGGCGCTCGCGGAGCCTCAGCCGGCTTTTTCATCCTGTTATCCGCGGACGTTGCGGCCATGGCTCCCGGAACGCACACCGGCGCTTCCACGCCCATTCTGATGCCCGGCATGTTCAACATGCCCGTGGACGAAGTTTTGCGCCGCAAACTGAACAACGATGCCACCGCTTTTCTGCGCAGCTTCACTGAAAAACGCGGCCGCAACCCCAAACTTGCGGAAACCTCGGTTACCGATGCGCGGGCGTTCACCGCGAAAGAAGCCCTCGACGGTCATCTGATTGACCTCATCGCGGCAGATAAAGATGAACTGCTGCGTACCCTGAACGGCCGCGAAATCACGCGCTTCGACGGAAAGACGACGAAGCTATCCCTCGACAACTACAGCGTTGCGCAGTTCGAACTTTCCGCGCGCCAGAAATTCCTCGCCAGGATCGTTGAACCCGACGTATTCTTCATCTTGCTGATCGTCGGTGTTCTCGGCTTGTACACGGAATTCACGCATCCCGGCGTGATCGCCCCCGGCGTGATTGGCGGAATCTGCGCGCTCCTCGCTCTGTACGCCATGCAGTTGTTGCCCGTGAATTTCACTGGTGTGCTTCTGATATTGCTCGCTGTAGCGTTATTTATTCTGGAGGCGAAGTTCACAAGCCACGGCGTCTTGCTTTTTGGCGGCATCATCTCGATGCTTCTCGGCGCCATGTTCCTGATTCGTTCGCCGCTCACCGCCGGCGGTGTTAGTGTGGGCGTGGCGTTGGCCGCGACGATTCCGTTTGCCTTCATCACTGTGTTTCTGATGCGCCTGGTTCTGAAGTCTCGTAAATGGAAGAGCGCCACGGGCAAAGAAGAATTGCTTGGTGAGGAAGGCGTAGCCACGATGCCGTTGCCCGCCGGTGGCGAAGGGATGATTCGCATCCACGGTGAATTGTGGCGCGCCATCGCCAAAGATGCGGTGCAAGAAGGCAGCAGAGTGCGAGTACTCCGCGTCAATGGATTGAAACTCGAAGTTGAGCCCGTGGCCGCAAGCGCCGCGAAGTAAAGCTTTTCAAGTGATAGTGACAATGAGAGTCACAGGAGGTCCGACATGGAAATTGGAGCTATCGGTATTGCGTTTATTTTTCTGGTGTTTCTGATTTGGATCTGGAATTCGCTGTACATCATTAAGGAGTGGGAGCGCGGTGTGGTGCTGCGGCTTGGGCGTTTGCTTCCTGAAGCGAAGTCGGCTGGCCTGAACCTCGTTTTCTGGCCGATCGAGACTCTGTATAGGATCAATATGCGGCTGGAAACGCTCGATGTTCCTCCGCAGGACATCATCACGCGCGATAACGTATCCGTGAAGGTGAACGCGGTTTGTTATTTTCGCGTCGTCGATGCCAACCTGGCGATGTCGCAGGTGCAGAATTATCAGTACGCTACTTCGCAACTGGCGCAGACCACGTTGCGCAGCATCGTTGGCCAGTTCGAACTGGATGAGATTCTCTCGCAGCGCGATAAAGTGAACGCAAAATTACAGGTAATTCTCGACCAGGACACCGAGCCCTGGGGCATTAAAGTGAGCAAGGTCGAGGTCAAGCAGGTGGATATTCCCGAGCAGATGCAGCGCGCGATTGCCAAGCAAGCCGAAGCCGAGCGCGAGCGCCGCGCCAAGGTGATTCACGCCCAGGGCGAATTCGAAGCCTCGCAAAAACTCGCCGATGCTGCCAAGGTCCTGCAAACGGAAGCCTCGGCCATTCAGCTGCGCTACCTGCAGACCCTGACCGAGATAGGTGTCGAAAAGAACACAACGATTGTCTTTCCGCTTCCAATCGATATTATAAATAAGTGGACACAAGCTTTAGGGGGCTCGAATAAGTAGGTATGGCATCAGGGGGAAGAAAAAGCGCTAGTGAGCGTGTGCTGGAAGGGAAGCACGTCATCGGCCTATTTTTGCTGATGCTGCTCTTTTCTGGCGTGTTCTTCACGCTCGGCTACGTCATGGGACGTAACCAGTACGATGGACAGGTGCGCGCGGCCAGCACCGGTTCGCGCACACCAGACACCATGGTCCCCACAAAGAATAATCCCGCGTCCAAGAAATCCTCCGCTGCCGAACCTGTTGACAGTGAGTCCGACCCCGCGACGGCTTCCAACAAATCAGACTGGGAGTTCTATAATAACAACGCTCCGGCAAAGCCTGAGCCGCGTCTTGATCCAGCTCCCAAGTCCTCGGCCAGCGCGCCAGCTGCAAAACCAGTGAATGCGAAGGCGAGAGTTGAGCCGCCTGCTCCAGCTCCGACGCCGGTCACCATTGCGGCGAAGAGCAGCAAACAGGTTGCAGGCGCGCCTTCGAGTCCCGCCGGCACCATTCTTCTGCAGGTGGCCGCCGTCAGCAGGCAAGACGACGCTCTCTCCATCGCCAGCAGCTTGCAGAAAAAACATTTTCCGGCCACCGTGCTCGCGCCGCAAAAAGACAAGTTCTATCGCGTGCAGGTTGGCCCGTATAAGGATCAGAAATCGGCCGACGCTGCCAAGAAGGGTCTGGAGGGCGCAGGCTTCAAGGCCTTCTACGTCAAGCACTGATGCCGTCGCTCCCCTGGCATTCTTACCTGCGGCCTCACCGGTCGCCTGAAGTTCCCGCGCTAGCCCGCTTTGTATTGGCGGCGCTCAGTGGCGCATTGCTTTCACTTTCTTATCGCGGCGCGCATCCCAGCATTTTTTCCTGGTTTTGTTTGACGCTATTGCTGGCCAGCATTTTTGGTTCGCGGGCGCGCGTGGCGTTCGGCTGTGGCTTCCTGCATGGCATGGCTTTCGTGGTGACCTGCGTGCCGTGGATCGCGGAAACGCTGTCGGTGCACGGCGGCATGTCCGCGGCCGCGGGCTGGGGCGTTTTGCTTTTGATCGCTTCGGTATGGGCTGCGGCGATTGGAACATTTGCGTGGATGGTGCAGCGATTGTCGCGGCGCAGTATTGCGCTGGCGTTGCTGGGCGCGCCGTTTCTATGGATTTCCACCGAGGTCTTTCGAACGTATCTGCCGGAAATTAGTTTTGCGTGGTCGCTTCTGGGTTATCCGGCGGCGGGAAATCCGGCGGTAGTGCAACTGACTACAGCCACGGGAATTTATGGCGTATCGTTTCTGGTCGCCGCGTTCAATGCGCTGCTGCTGTGGGGCGACTTCGGTGACGCTCCTGCTGAGCGTAAGAAGCGATGGGGCATCGTGGGCGCCGTAACGTTAGTCATGCTGGGCGTAATGATGGTCGGTTCGCGATTTGTGCCCAAGGCGGAAGCGCACCATCTCGCTCGCGTGGTGCAACCGAATTTCCCGGAGAACCTGCAATATCAGGGCGATTGGTACGCGGAGCATCAGGCTGATTTAGCCGATCTCGCGCGGCTCAGCTTGCGTCCGTCTCCCGATGGCCGCCAACCCGACCTTTTGATCTGGCCGGAAGCGCCGGCTCCTTTTTCGTTTCAGGATCCGCACTTCGGTCCAGTGATTACCCACATCGCGCAGGAGTTTCATCATCCGGTTGTCGTTGGCATCATCGAATGGAAACCAGAGCCGGTTAAGGTCAACGGGGTGATGCGCACTGGCGTGGCGCCCTACAACAGCGCCGCCGCCATCAACGAACTCGGCCAGCGCATATTTTCTTACGACAAAATGCACCTTGTTCCATTCGGGGAATACGAGCCGTTTCCGCTCATCCATCAGGTGGTGAACAGCGTTTCCGAAGAAGTGGGAGGTTTCCGCAAGGGAACCGAACGCAGCGTCGGCAAATTCTCGAACGACACCACGTTTTCCGTGTTCATCTGTTACGAAGCGATTTACGCGAACGAAGTGCGCCAGTTCGTCAATCGCGGCGCGCAATTGCTCATTAATATTTCCAACGACGGATGGTTTGGCACTTCCGATGCCGCCGAGCAGCATCTGCGCATGGTGCGCGTGCGAGCGGTCGAGAATCGCCGCTGGATTGTGCGCGACACCAACAGCGGCATAACCGCGTCCATCGATCCCTACGGCAATGTCGAGCGCGTGATGCGGCGCGATATCCGCGATTCCGCCGATCTGCCCTACGACTTCCGCACGGACAAAACCATTTACACGCGTTTTGGCGACTGGTTCGCCTGGATGTGCGTTGTCGTTTCCGCTATTCTGTTTATACTCACATTGAGAAAGGCGAAGTAAGGCCGGTCCTGCGCATCAACGCTAGCGCGGCCTACAATACCCCATGATTCTTGAAGATCTGCAGCACCAATATGATGGTCTGAAACAGCGCATCGCGCTCGTGCGGAGTTATCTTTGACGGTGAACAGAACCGCGCTCGCCTGAAGTCCCTCGAACAGCGTACTTCCGATCCGAATTTTTGGAGCAATCCTGAAGAAGCGCAAACCGTTCTTCGCGAACGCAAGCGCGTGGAAGGCCAGATTGCCGCTGACGAGAAACTGGCTTCGCTGGCCAGCGACATTGAAACCTACATTGAACTGGCTAAGGGCGAAACCAACGCGGAACAAAAAGAAGAATTGCTCAAGGATCTGAATCGCGAGCTTACCGGCGCGGATTCCTATGTCGGTGAGCTGGAGACGCAAACCCTGCTCTCCGGCGAAAACGACCACCTGAACGCGATCATGACCATCAAGCCCGGCGCCGGCGGCACCGAGTCGCAGGACTGGGCTTCGATTCTTCTGCGCATGTATTTGCGCTGGGCGGAGCGAAGGGGAATCACTGCCAACGTTTTGGATGAAACGCCGGGAGAAGAAGCGGGCATCAAGAATGCCACGGTTGAATTCAGCGGCGAAAATGCGTATGGCTTGCTGGCCGGCGAGACTGGCGTTCACCGCTTGGTGCGGATTTCACCGTTCGATCAAGCGGCGCGGCGGCACACCTCCTTCGCTTCTGTGTTTGTGATTCCCGAGGTGGACGACCGCATCGAAGTGAACATCAAGCCCGAAGACATTAAGCTGGACACGTTTCGCGCTGGCGGGAAGGGCGGGCAAAACGTCAACAAAGTAGAAACGGCCGTGCGCCTCACGCACATTCCCTCTGGCATCATCGTGGCGTGCCAGGCTGAACGGAGTCAGCACAAAAACCGCGAATTCGCGATGAAGATGTTGCGCTCCAAACTCTACGATATGGAAATGCAGAAACGCCGCGATGCTACCGATAAGCTGGACGAATCGAAGCTGGAAATTTCCTTTGGCAGCCAGATTCGTTCCTACATCATGCAACCCTACCGCCTGATTAAGGACCATCGCACCAAGTTCGGTGTAGGCGACGTCGACCGCGTGCTCGATGGCGACATTGATCCGTTCATCCGCACTTACTTGTTGGCCAAAAGAACCAAGGGCAGGCTCGAAGTCCAGCCCGACGACGATCTCGATGTCGCCTGAGCGTAGCTGATTTTCCCGAGGCGCGTTCGCAGATGGATCAGAGTTGAGGAAGGCCTAAGGCTATCAGTCGAAGATCCAATAGCCGCTTGTCGATGTAGCCCAGTGTGAGAAGGCGCCGATAAGCGTCACGAAGATCGCTTAAGTGACGCTGCAGATAAAGGGTTTCGAGGAGACCCACGCTACCGCGAACCTTGAGACCTTCCGCCGCGGCTAGCTTCCGCGCATCATAGTCATCGAGAAGGACTGCATTCGCACGAAGTTCCTTTGCTAGAAGAATGGTGCTGATCTCTCCGGCTCCTAAAGCATGCTTTTTCTGAACGGCGACGAAGGCATTCTGATCCTGAAGCTGTTTTGCTTCGATCCAACCCGCGTTGGCAACTTCAGATGCTCCGGGCAAGCCGAGGCCCGCGACTACCACTTCATGGTAAACCTCAGGGGAAATATAGACGCGTGAATAGAGTTGATTGAGCAGATCGAAGCAATCAAGCTGCGCCAGAATGATTAGCGGGGACGAATCTGATACGACGGTCACGCTTCCTGACGGTCCGTCGACCGGCGTTCCTCCTCCATGTCTTCAACGCCGTAACGCAATGGCGAAACATTGTGCTTCGCGGCGAAATCCATGAAAGCCGCGAGCGGAGTCTGGCACAGTTCGGCCGCGCGCCCCAGCGAGACCTTATCTTCGCGATAAAGCTCCAGCGCCAGCAACCGAGCAGCTTCCTGAGAGAGGTTGCTGTCTTCGAGATTTGCCGCCTTCAGAAGCGCGGCGGGCAACTCTATGTGCACTGTGTCCATGCGTCAAAATTAGCGTATCCACGTTGCTTTGTCATGTTCTTTCCGGTAACGGTCGGCTTGCCAATCATGAGATGGTGAAGTCGCTGCGTCGCTCGTATCCTTGTCATCCTCAGTAATCGATGCGGTAAATGCGCACGCCTTGCGCCGGAACTTGCGTCTTCAACGCGAAGCGTTTTCCGCCGGCTTGAGGTGTTTCTCCGCTAAGAATTTCACGAATGCTTGCGGCCGGCCGCTCCAGTGTCTCCGCGAATTCCACTTCGGCCGCCTGCTCCCCGTGATTGAACAAAAATATAAACCTTCCTTTGTCCCCATCCATCTCCCGCAATTCCACCAGCGCGGGCGCTTTCCATTCCGGCGGCGCCAGTCTTGCCCATTTCACCAGAATTTCTCCCAGTGGATGCATGGGCACCGGTTTGGCCTCGTTCTGTTGCCCCGCAAATGTACCCAGTAATATCGCGCTGCCTTTTCCAAACGAGTGCTCGTATGCGGCTGCGGTCCGATCCGCAAATTTCGCCACCGCCTGCGCGTTTTGATCCAGCACCGTAAAGTGCTCCGAGAAGCTCATCCCCGTAAACTCCTGCGCGCCCCAGTGCACTGAAACTTCCTTCCCCGGATCAATGGAACTCTCGCGCACGCCAAACATGTCCGTCCATCCAAATCCCGGTATGGCTCCTTCGGCGTGGCCATCTTCGTTCACCCATCCCGGCCGAGCCTCCGCGAATAAATGTCCGCCGTTCTCCACATAAGCCTTCAGAGCCGTCGCTTCATCGTTCGTCATCATCAACGGATACGGCAAAACAATCAGCTTGTATTTCTGTAGATCGCGCCCCGCCAACTCCCGCGAACTCAGCACCTCCACCGGCACGTTGCGTTCGAAAAACATCCGGTGATAGCCGGCCAGCGCTTTGTGCATGGCGTTGCGCGAGTTTTCCTCGTCATACCCGCCGAGCAGCGGCACTAGCGGACTAAAAATGATCGCGGCTTCCGCTTGCTTGGGCTTTGCCTGCAACAACAGATCGGCGTTTGCTTCGATTTTCTTCGCAGCTTCTCCCGCCTTCCGGCTCCGTTCCGTCAACGTTCCGTCCAGTTGAATCATTCCGTAGCCGCCGCTTTCATATCCCGCATTCATTGGGTAAAACGCGTAAAAATTGATGGCCCGCGCGCCGCGCGACACCATTCCCCAGCTCCACATTTCCAAATCGCTCGGCGTCACTTCCGAACCGATCGTCGTTCCATGCACGCCGAACCCGCTTTGCAGTTCACCTACATAGAAACCTCGTCCGCCGGTCATAGATGCCGTCAAATCCATTGCCAGAACGCGCCGGTTCAGCTTCCAGTTCAGATCCACCGCTGTCAGCTTGGGATAAAAACTCGTTCCGAAATAATCCACGGAATCTTTCATCAGAAAATCGTCGGTAGGGTCATACGGGTCCGCCAGCGTGCGCACCAACGGCGACGGATTCGGCGCGTGGCTGGTGGTTACGTGCGCCGGATCGATAGCCTTCACCGCGCTGTTCCTCATCTTCAAGTCTTCCGCCAGTTTGTACCCGTAATACACGCGCCAATCCATAAAATCCGTGTATGTCAAAATCGTGCCAAACCGTGGCGGTTCCACTTGCTTCCAGTCCGTGAACGTGCGGTGCCACGCCACATTCAATTTCTCGAGCGTTCCGTACTTCTTTTGCAGCCACTCCCGGAAGCGCTCCATGCTCGCCGGGCAATAGCAAAACATTGGTTCCGATTTGTATCCCACGCGCGCCCAATTCAGCGCCGCCGGCTCGCTCCACAAATCCCATCCGTAAAACGCACCACTCTTTCCCGCATGCCGCGCCACCTCCTGGAAAAATCCCAGCACCGCCTCTCGCACATTTTTATTGTCGAAACAGAATCCGGGCGCGGCTTGTGAGGGAATCGGCTGGCCATCCTGCGCCGCGTATCGTCCTTCCGGATATTTCGCGCCCACCCATTCCGGCGCCGAGTCTACGTACACCTGCACAATCACCCTGAGTCCGGCTTCATCCGCCAATCGCAGCAGCAAATCCAGATTCTCCAGGTGATATTCTCCCTCGCGCGGTTCGCCCACGTTCCATTCCACCCAAGTGCGCACGGTGTTGAATCCCAGCCCTTTGATTTTCAGCAGATCTTCTTTCCACAATCGTGTGGAATCGCCGTTGATTTTTTCCAGCATTGGCGCGCGTGCCTTTCCACCGCTGTACCACACCGAGACCGGGAAAAATCCTGCCGCGCTATCTGACGCCGCTGGCGTCTCCGCTTCTGCCGAGCGCGCCACTCTCTGCCCGCCCATAAGAGCTGCTATCAACGCGCAAGCACACATCAGCCCCGCTGTTCGTTTCCAGTTCATTGGGTGTCCTGTCTTTTGGCCGCTGGGTTTTCCGCTGCGCAGATCGTTTCGTTCGTCGATGATTCGCTGACTCGCCGTGCATCTTACGACAGCGTTCGGGTGTAGGCAATCGACTGCGACTCACGTGGTATGCTGAGCCCAATCACCATGAGCTACCAGACTTTGAAATCCGAGCGAGGCGTGCCCATCAAGGCGTGGGTTCAGGGCGTTCCGCTGGAAGACGCGGCGCGCAAGCAACTCATCAACGTTTCCCAGTTGCCCTTCATCTTCAAGTGGGTCGCGGCCATGCCCGATGTGCACTGGGGCATTGGCGCCACGGTTGGCAGCGTGATTCCCACCAAGGGTGCGATTATTCCCGCTGCCGTCGGCGTTGACATCGGCTGCGGCATGATGGCCGTGCAAACGGATCTAAATGCGCGTGATCTGCCGGACAATCTTCACGCCATTCGCACCGCTATCGAAGAAGCCGTGCCGCACGGGCGCACGCACGGCGGCGGCAAGGGCGACAAGGGCGCATGGCACGCCATCCCCACGCACACTCTTGACGTCTGGGGAGAAAACCTGAAGCCGCGCTATGACGCCATCCTTGAGAAACACCCCAAGCTCGACCGGGGGAATCATTCCAATCATCTGGGAACGCTCGGCACAGGCAATCATTTCATCGAGGTGTGCCTCGACGAGTCGGAAATGGTCTGGTTCATGCTTCACAGCGGCTCGCGCGGCGTAGGAAATCGCATGGGCACCTACTTTATCGAGCTCGCCAAACGCGACATGGGCCGGCTCGCCGCCAATCTGCCGGACAAGGATCTCGCCTATCTTGAAGAGGGAACGGAGCATTTCTTCGATTACGTCGAGGCGGTGGAATGGGCGCAGGATTTTGCGCGCACGAATCGCGACCTGATGATGGAGCAGATCATCGCGGCGGTGCGGGAATCGGGCGAAGTGCGGCCGTTCGCCGCGCATGTGCAGGCCATCAACTGCCATCACAATTATGTGGCGCGCGAACGCCACTACGGCCAAAACGTGATGGTCACGCGAAAGGGCGCGGTGCGGGCGCAAGAGGGCGAGATGGGAATCATTCCCGGCAGCATGGGGGCTCGGTCTTACATTGTACGCGGCAAAGGAAATCCCGAAAGTTTCATGAGCTGCAGCCATGGCGCGGGGCGCGCGATGTCTCGTGGGGAAGCCAAGCGGCGATTTACCGTGGAAGATCACCGCCGAATGACCGAGGGCGTGGAATGCCGCAAAGACGCCGACGTAATCGATGAAACGCCGGCGGCCTACAAATCAATTGACGCGGTGATGGCGGCGCAGACCGATCTGGTGGAAGTCGCGCATGCCTTGCGCCAGGTAGTTTGTGTGAAGGGATAAACTTCTCGCAGCACAACTTTGGTGCGCGGCTCGATCAGTACAAGAACGAAGGCTGAGATGCTTCGACGCGGGAAGACACCGCGCCTCAGCATGACCACGCAAATCGTGGCCGGCGAACATTCAAGTCTTAGAAATCGCCCGCGGAGCAGGGCGCTCTCCATCACCCTGCTCGCCCGCCGCGGGCTTGGCCGGTTCAACCGGCTTCTGCCGAATCTCAACTCCCTGTGGCGGCAGAAAAACTATCTGCGCCTGCACCTTTGAATTTGCCGGCAAAATCACAAAGTTGAACTTTAGCGTCGCAACGCGCTCCGCTGCGGCGCCCTCCTCGAATTTCCATCGCTGCGCGGCATTCACCGCAGCTTCTCGCAACATCGGATGCCCTTCGATGACTCGAGCATCCTTCACCGTGCCCGTGCGATCAATTGTCACGCGCACCGTGACCTTGCCATAAATTCTTCCTGCCAGAGTTAGCATGGGATACTTTGGGGCAATCGCCAGTTTGACGGCCGGCGAGGACTCGCCAGCCGATACGTGTGGGACCGGCATCACGATCATTAGGCAAGCCAAGGAGGACGCGGCGAGTTTAGTTCTCATTCGTGGCGTCTCTGCTGGCCGAACATAAGTTGTCAGCAAGAATGCGACTGAGGGGGACGGGCGTAAGCGGAGTATTCGCTCTGTCTTCGGCCCACGGGAAGGATTCCATAAGCTCTCCAATCCGTGCGGGCGCCGGGAGCGAATTCGAAGCGCGTCGCGATTAACTACCATGTGTGTTAATCCCCGGACACGCAAATGTACAACGCAGACTTTTTCTGGCATGTATCGGATTTACGACAAGAATAGGGAAGCGCCTTATTTTGGGCCAGCCACCACCATCAGCCCAAGCTCCCCTGCGCCGTTCAGGCCGAAATTCCATCCATTCGCTGCAATTCCAACCCGCTGAGAAATCAATGCGTTGATTCCCACCGATTCGGATGGTAGCCTTTTCAGGAGGAAGTCTGCTCCCCCGCAGGGCGCGCAGGCAATATGGGTGTGTCGGCCCCGCAACCTCCCGAGAATACCGCAGGATAGGAGAGACGTTTTGAGCGAAGCTAAGAGGAATTTTCTATTTACCTCCGAATCGGTGACGGAAGGCCACCCGGATAAGATTGCGGATCAGATTTCTGATGCCGTTCTCGATGAAGTGATGCGGCAAGATCCCAAGGGCCGTGTGGCCTGCGAAACGCTGGTAACTACCGGTCTGGTTGTGGTTTCGGGCGAAATCACCACCACCGCGCACGTCGATTACGACGAGCTGATTCGCAAGACCGTCGAGCAGGTCGGCTACGACAATGCTCTTTACGGTTTCGACTCCACCACCTGCGCGGTCATGTGCACCATCAAGCGCCAGTCTCCCGACATTGCCATGGGCGTGGATACGGGCGGCGCCGGTGACCAGGGCCTCATGTTCGGCTATGCCTGCAATGAGACAGAAGAGTTGATGCCCATGCCCATCCAGTTGGCCCACCGCCTGACGCAACGCCTCTCTGAAGTCCGAAAGAGCAAGAAAGTCGATTTCCTCCGTCCTGATGGAAAATCTCAAGTCACCGTTGAGTATCGCGATGGAAAGCCGTTCCGCGTGGACTGCGTGGTCATCTCGACACAGCACAGCGACACCGTTCCGAACGAAGATTTGCGCAACGCCATCATGGAGCACGTGATCAAGCCCATCATCCCGGCGCACATGCTCGACGCGAAAACGAAATTCCACATTAATCCCACGGGCCGCTTCGTCATTGGCGGGCCAATGGGCGACGCAGGACTGACTGGGCGCAAGATCATCGTGGACACTTACGGCGGCTACAGCCGTCATGGCGGCGGCGCATTTTCCGGCAAGGATCCGTCGAAGGTGGACCGCTCGGCGTGCTACATGGCGCGTTACATTGCCAAGAACATCGTTGCCGCAGGCCTGGCTTCGCGCGCCGAAGTTCAGCTCGCCTACGCCATCGGTGTTGCCGAGCCTGTCTCTGTGATGGTCGATACTTTCGGCACCGCAACCATTCCGGAAGAGAAGATCACCGCGCTGGTCCGCGAGAATTTCAAGCTCACTCCCAAAGCCATTATTGAAACCCTCGACCTTCGCAAGCCGATCTACAAGGCTACCGCCGCTTACGGTCACTTCGGCCGCAAGGGCGATGGGGGTTTCACTTGGGAGCGCACCGACCGCGCCGAAGCGCTGCGCAAGGCTGCGGGACTGGGCGCGGAAGCCGAGGTCGCGGCTGGCCGTTAATTCCGGCGGCGCGATTCTTGTCGCGCGCGCCTTGCTGGAAATTTTATTCTCAACCGCAGGTGAGTCCCCCTTGCTGGTGGGACGCAACAATCAGTTCAACCGCCCCAGAACGAATCTCAACTTCGAGGAGTCGACGAATGGCTACGGCAGAACTCAAAAAGGGTGATGTGAAAGATATCGGGCTTGCCGATGCGGGCAAGCGCAAAATCGAATGGGCGGCGCAGCAGATGCCTGTGCTGCAGTCCATCCGCAATCGCTTCGCCAAGGAACAGCCGCTGAAAGGCTTGCGCGTTTCCGCTTGCCTGCATGTGACCAGCGAAACCGCGAACCTGATGATCGCCTTGCGCGACGGCGGCGCGGACATCGTCCTTTGCGCTTCGAATCCGCTTTCCACTCAGGACGAAGTTGCGGCTTCGTTGAATCGCGACTTCTCCATCCCCACCTACGCTATCAAGGGCGAGGACAACAACACCTACTACGACCACATGAAGGCTGCGCTGGAGCACAAGCCCCAGTTCACTATGGACGACGGCTGCGACCTCGTCACCATGCTGCTCACCAAACGCCAGGACCTCGTCTCTAACGTTATTGCCGGCACCGAAGAAACCACCACCGGCGTGATTCGTCTGCGCGCCATGGCCAAGGACGGCACGCTGAAATATCCGATCATTGCCGTGAACGACGCGATGACCAAGCACTTCTTCGACAATCGCTATGGCACCGGCCAATCCACACTGGACGGCGTGATTCGCGCCACCAACGTGTTGATTGCTGGCCTGAAAGTGGTGATCGCGGGCTACGGCTGGTGTGGTCGCGGTGCTGCCATGCGCGCCAAGGGTCACGGCGCGGACGTCATCATCACCGAAATTGATCCCGTCAAGGCCATCGAGGCCGTGATGGACGGCTTCCGCGTGATGCCGATGATCGAAGCTGCCAAAGAAGGCGATGTCTTCATCACCGTCACCGGAAACAAGAACGTGATTCGCCGCGAGCATTTCGAAGTGATGAAGAGCGGCGCCATCGTTTGCAACTCCGGCCACTTCAATGTGGAGATTGAAATTCCGGCGTTGGAGGCATTGTCGACGGGCAAGAAAGAAGTTCGTCCGCTGGTCGATGAATTCCTGCTGAAGGATGGCCGCAAAGTTTATCTGATCGCCGATGGCCGCCTGGTGAATCTCGCCACTGCGGAAGGTCACCCGGCCTCGGTGATGGATATGAGCTTCGCGAACCAGGCTCTTTCCGCGGAATATCTTGTGAAAAATTGCAAAAGCATGGCGCCCCAGGTGTACGTGGTCCCCGAGCATCTGGATCGCGAAATCGCCAAGCTCAAACTCGAGTCCATGGGGCACCATTTGGACAAACTGACCGCGGAACAGGAGCAATACCTGGCTTCCTGGCAGGAAGGCACCTAAAACACTCATTTCGACGCCAATAATTTGATAGTCTCTTGGGGCACGTTTCGGCGTGCCCCTTAGTTTTGGTGCCTACGATGTGGGATTACTGCGGACATTCCCTGGAAACGGCGCGGCTTCGCGGCGCCACGTATGGCGATGTGCGCGTGATGCATATGCGCCAACGCGACTTGACGACGAAAAACGGACAGGTGGGCACGCTGGGGCAAAGTGAATCCATCGGCCTGGGTATTCGTGTAGTTGCCAATGGCGCGTGGGGATTTGCCTCCACGGATCAGCTCACGCGCGAAGGTGTCGCGTCGTGTGCCGCACAAGCCGTGGCGATCGCAAAAGCTTCCGCCTTGGCGAAAAAGGAAGCGGTTCAGTTAGCGCCTGAAGGAACCTACGTCGACAGTTGGCTGGGGCCGTGCCAGAAAGATCCTTTCGAGATTCCGCTGGAAACACAATTGGATTTGTTGCTGGCCGCCGATGCCGTCATGCGCAAAGTAAAGGGCGTCACGCTGGCGGAAACCGATCTGCAGTTTCGCAAGATTGATTCGTGGTTTGCCTCCAGCAGCGGTTCAAAAATTCACCAGCGGCGCGTGACCTCCGGTTGCGGAATCGGCGCGACTTGCTTTAAGGGCGACTCGATTCAGAAGCGCTCCTATCCGAACAGTTTCGGCGGCCAACACATTCTGGGTGGCTATGAACTGATCGAATCACTCGATTTACTGAAACACGCGCCGGTAATTGCCGAAGAATCTGTCGCTCTGCATGATGCGGCGCAATGCCCAGAAAAGACTGGAACGCTGATTCTGGGCAGCAGCCAGTTGGGGCTGCAAATTCACGAATCGGTTGGCCACCCCATTGAACTGGATCGCGTGCTGGGCCAGGAAGCGAATTTCGCCGGCACCAGCTTTCTGACGCTCGATAAACTCAATCATTTGCAATACGGCTCGCCCATCGTCAACGTGGTGGCCGACGCGCGCATTTCGCATGGCCCGGGCCTCGGTTCGTTTGCCTATGACGACGAAGGCGTACCCGCGCAGCGTATCGACATCATCAAGGACGGCGGATTCCGCGGCTATCTTTCCAGCCGCGAAACTGCTCATCTGATTGGCCTGAATCGCTCTGGCGGCACCGTGCGCACCGAAGGATGGAATCGCCTGCCGATGATTCGCATGACCAACGTCAGCCTGCTGCCCGGCACATGGACACTCGATAATTTGATTGCCGATACGGACGACGGAATCTTCATGGAGACAAACCGCTCCTGGTCCATTGATGATCGCCGCTACCAGTTTCAATTCTCGACAGAAATTGCGTGGGAAATTCGCGGCGGTGAAAAAGTCCGCATGCTGAAAAATCCCAGCTATAGCGGCATCACCACGGAATTCTGGAATTCGTGCGACGCCATTTGCAATGCGGATCACTGGGTTCTGTGGGGCACTCCGAATTGTGGCAAGGGCCAGCCCATGCAGACCATGGGCACGGGGCACGGTGCGGCGCCGGCGCGTTTTCGCAATGTAAAAATCGGGACGGCCTTCTCCAACGAATGAGCGCGAAGAGCACAAAACGGGGTGCCTCCGGTTTCCGCCAAGCCGCCGCCGCGCAGTTGCGGCCGGAAAGGGAATTGCGCGGCATCATCGATATGGTACTTCGCCTGGCCAAACAGCGCGGTATTCCGGAAACCGAGGTGCACGTCGAAGAAGTGATCGACGCGCTCACGCGTTTTGCGAACAACGCGATTCACCAGCATGTTGCCGAGCACGGTGTGGTGGTTTCCATTCGCACCGCGGTGGACGGCCGCACTGCCCGCGTTACTACCAACCGTCTCGACGAAGACGCGTTTCGTGCCGCATTGGATGATTGCTTGTCGCTTGCGGCTAGTCAGCCGAAAGATTTGCATTTGTTGCCCATGCCTGGGAAACAAAAATATCGTGCCGTGCAGCGATTCGTGCCCGCCACCGCGTCCTTCACGGCAGAAGAGCGCGCTCGCGCCGTGAAACGCGCTTGTGAAATTGCCGAGCGTCGCGGCCAGGTTGCGGCCGGCATCTTCTCCACGGGCCAAAGCCAGACGCTGCAGGGAAATTCCCGCGGCCTGTTCGCCTCCTACCGGCAAACGCAAGCGGAGTTTTCCGTCACCATGCAGCACGGTTCCGCCACAAGCTGGGCCAAGGCAAATTCCGCCGACGCGCGCCAATTCGATCCGCTGGCTCTGTCCACCACCGCCAGCGAAAAAGCCGATCGCGCGCAAAATCCCATCGAACTTACGCCCGGCCGCTATACCGTCATTCTCGAACCCGCCGCCGTCGTCGACCTCATCGGTTTTCTCTTCTACGATTTTTCCGCCACCGCAGTCCGCGACAAACGCTCCTGCTTCTCGGGACGCGTGGGTAAGTCGCTGTTTGGCAAGAACATCACCCTCACCGACGACGTCTACCATCCCGAACAATTGGGAATGCCATTTGACGGCGAAGGCCTGCCCAGGCAGCGCGTGCTGCTCGTCGATCGCGGCATCCTGAAGAATCTCGTCTACTCCCGCTGTTCCGCAAAACTTGCTCGCAAAAAGCCCACCGGCCATGGCTTCGCCCTCCCCAATGAGTTCGGTGAAGCGCCCATGAACCTGGTTCTCGCCGGAGGCAATTCGTCGCTGCCAGAAATGATCGCCACCACCGAGCGGGGCCTGCTAGTCACCCGGCTGTGGTACATCCGCGAGGTTGACCCGTACGAAAAGATCATGACGGGGATGACTCGCGATGGTTTGTTCCTGGTAGAGAAGGGAAGAGTGGGTCCGGCGGTGCGGAATTTTCGATTCAATCAATCGATTTTAGAGATGCTTAGAAACGTCGAACTCCTCGGTCCGTCGCACCGGGCCACAGCCGAGGAGTCCTTCGAAATGGTCGTTCCGCCCATGAAAATCGCCGATTTCCAATTGAGCGAAGTCACGAAATTCTAAGCTACTTGGCTCTTTCAGCGCCCTCAGGAAACCGATTCATTCCAGAAAAATTCTGCATTGTACTTTGTACGTCGTGCCGACTATTAAACTAGATATGTGTAGTTTTCCCGCAGCCAGGTCCAAGCGCCGCCAGCCTAACTGGGGTCACCCGGACCATGATGCTTGCGGCACTGGTTTCATCGCCGGTTTAAGCGGCCCTCCTCGCTACGAAATTCTCCAAATGTCTTTGCAGGCGCTGGAACGCCTCTCGCACCGCGGCGGTGTGGATGCCGATGGAGCCAGCGGCGACGGCGCAGGCTTGCTGACCTCGCTGCCAACGGAGTTCTTCCGCGCAAGAGCCGCCGAAGAGCAGATCACCTTGGGCGAAATGTTTGGCGTCGGGATGCTCTTTGTGCCCCTGTCGCGCCATTCCGATGCTCGCGCGGCTATGGAAGACGCCATCGGCCGCGGCAAACTGCGGCTTGCCGGTTGGCGCCGTGTTCCGGTGAACTCCAACGCTTTGGGCCAGCGCGCGTTTGAGACCATGCCAGAAATCTGGCAGTTTTTCATTGAGCCGCTGCCCACCAAAAACGCCGCGCCCAACGCCGCCGAAAAATTTGAGCGCAGCCTGGCGCTTCTTCGCAAGCGCGCCGAAGCCATGCTGCCCGAACGCAGCTATCTGTGCTCACTCTCCTCCCGCACCGTGGTCTACAAGGGTCTTCTCACCCCCTGGCAATTTCCTCGTTTCTTCGAGGATCTCTGCCGTCCCGAATTCGCCGTGAACTTCGCCATTTTCCACCAGCGCTATTCCACCAATACTGAGCCTTCCTGGCAGCTCGCGCAGCCGTTCCGCTATGTAGCCCACAACGGCGAAATTAATACCGTGGTCGGTAATCGCCGCTGGTTGCGGGCTCGCGAACGCGAAATCCGCAAGCGCATTGGCGTTGGCAAATGGTTTCATTTGCTCGAAGAAAACGTCAGCGATTCCGCCAGCTTTGATAACGCGTTGGAAATCAAGCTGCTCGAAGGCAAGTCTGTTGAGGCATCGATGCTCGCGCTGGTGCCGCCTGCGTTTCTGCATGATCCGTTTCTTTCCGGCGATGTGCGCGGCGCGTTGGAAACGCTGTCGCATGAAGCCGAACCGTGGGACGGCCCCGCGGCGCTGGTGTTTAGTGACGGCGTGTCCGTCGGCGCAAAGTTGGATCGCAACGGTCTGCGGCCGATGCGCTACACCGTGACGCACGATGGCCTGGTGATTGCCGGCTCGGAAACCGGGCTAGTTGACCTGGACGAATCGCGCATCGCCGAGCGTCATCGCTTGGGACCCGGCGAAATGATTCTTGCGAATCCGGCGAAGGGCGTTCTGCTGCGCTGGCGCGAACTGCTGAAAAGTGTGGCGCAACAATATCCTCGCAAAGCCGCTGCGCACCGAAAGCGCGTGCATCTGGAAACGCCTGCGTGCCGAATTCGCACCGAGGAACCGAAACGCCTTGCAGGCGCCGCTGGCTGGTCCGAGGATCAGTACAAGATTTTGTTTCGCCCGCTGCTCAGCGGCAAGGAAGCCGACTGGAGCATGGGCGACGACGCGCCTCCGGCATTTCTTTCAGCACTTGCGCGCCCGCTGTGGGACTACTGCAAGCAGCGCTTCGCTCAGGTGACCAATCCTCCGATCGATCCGCTGCGTGAACAGCACGTCATGTCCCTCGAAGTGCCCTTCGGCCACGGCCATTTTCTTGGCGGCCCGCTCATCAGCGTCGTGGAACTCGGCGTTCTTACTGCGTCGCTCGGCGCCTTGAAAATTCTCGATTTCAGTTTTCCTGCCAACGAAGGAGTCTCGGGAGCGCGCCGTTGTTTGACTCAGTGCAACACTACCCCTCTGAGTGGCGACGTGCGTCCGGGACTCCTCCTCCTTTCCGATCGCGCGGTTGGCCGCGATCGCGCAGCGGTTCCGGCTCTGCTGGCAACTTCGGGCGTATGGAAGGCCATGGTGGCGCAGGGTCTTGCCGATGTGCCGCTGGTTGTGGAAACCGCGCAAGTCTACGACACCCATCACGTCGCCATGTTGATTGCCGCCGGAGCCAGCGCCGTCGTCCCGTATCTCGCCGAAGAATTCGCGGAACACGAGGAGCCCGGCTCGTTTGAAAAAGTGCGCGCCGCCGTGTACGCCGGGCTGCGCAAGGTCATCGCGCGCATGGGAATTTCCGCGCTGGCCAGTTATCGCAATAGCCACCTGTTTGAAGTGCTTGGACTCGACGACGATATTTGCCGCGAGTATTTCGAAGATGCCGGATACTATCCCGGCACGAAAACGCTTGACCTCCTGTTGCAGGATTATCTGAAAATGCACGCTGCGGCGTATGCTGGGCCTTCAGAGGAACTCGGCGACCACGGCCTGTTCCGTTTTCGCAAGGGCGCGGAATTGCACGCGAATTCGCCGGAGTTTGTGCGCCGCGTGCATGCGCACGTTCGCAAAGCCGGACAAACCGAATTCACCGCCATCGAACAACTTGCCAGAGCCGAAGGCGTAACATTTTTGCGTGATCTGCTGGAGATGGTTCCTGAGCAGCCTGTGTCTCTTTCCGAAGTCGAGCCACTGGAATTTATTCTTCGCCGCTTCAGCACCCAGGCCATGTCTCTCGGTTCGCTTAGCCCCGAGGCGCACAAAACTCTCTCCATCGCCATGAATCAGATGGGCGGACGCAGCAACACCGGCGAGGGCGGAGAAGATCCGGAACTTTACGCGCAGGGCAACGCGGCGTGCAAGGTCAAGCAGGTAGCTTCCGGCCGCTTTGGCGTCACCACGGAATATCTCGTGCGCGCCGAAGAGCTCGAAATCAAGATGGCTCAAGGCTCGAAGCCGGGTGAGGGCGGACAGTTGCCCGCTCGCAAGGTTACGGAATATATTGCGCGCATCCGCCACGCGACGCCGGGCACGCCACTGATTTCGCCGCCGCCGCACCACGACATTTACAGCATCGAAGATCTAGCCCAACTGATCCACGATTTACGGGCCGTGAATCCCAATGCGCGCATTGGCGTGAAACTCGTTTCTGGCTCGGGCATCGGCGTGATTGCCGCGGGTGTGGCCAAGGCCGGCGCCAACGTGATCACCGTCAGCGGCCACAATGGCGGCACGGGCTCTTCGCCGCTCACGTCCATCAAGAATACTGGCCTGCCGTGGGAAATCGGTCTGCGCGACACTCACGAAACGCTGCTGCGCGCTGGCTTGCGTTCACGAGTCTCTCTGCGCGTCGATGGCGGCATGCGCTTTGCCCGCGACATCCTGATTGGCGCCATCCTCGGCGCGGACGAATTTGGGTTTGGCACCGCTGCGCTTGTTGCGATTGGTTGCGTTATGGCGCGCCAGTGTCATCTGAATACCTGCCCGGTGGGAATCGCCACGCAAGATGAAACGCTGCGCATGCGCTTCAACGGCAAGCCCGAAATGGTGATCGAATATTTCCGTGCCATGGGCGAAGAGGTTCGCAAAAACATGTCCGAACTAGGTGTGCGCACTCTAACGGAATTGCGCGGCTGGTACGATCGCTTGGAAACCAGTTCCGGTCTGGATGCCCTGCTCGTCATTCCTCCGTCGAAAGCTCGCCGCGTTCTGCCCCAGCAATCCACAGTGTTGGATGGCGGGATGGCGGAAGTGGAACGCGAACTGGATCACCCACGTACCAGTTTGGATACGCCCGTCGCAATTCAGAATTTTCATCGCAGTATTGGTACACATTTGAGCGGCGAACGCATGCGCCGTCACTTATCCGATAAGGAATCGCGACCGGTTACGCGCGAATTCCACGGCTCCGCGGGTCAAAGTTTTGGAGCTTTTCTCTCCGGCGGCCTCACGCTGAAGCTTTCTGGCGAAGCCAACGACTACGTCGGCAAGGGCCTTTCCGGCGGCATGATCGTGATTGGCGCGGGTCACACCGCTTCCAAGCGTGGCGACGTGCTTGCCGGCAATACGGTTTTGTATGGCGCCACATCCGGTCAGTTGTTTATCGCGGGGCAGGCTGGCGAACGATTTGCTGTGCGCAACAGCGGCGCCGTCTCCGTTGTCGAAGGACTCGGGCAGCACGGCTGCGAGTACATGACCGGCGGCATTGTCGCGGTGCTCGGGCCGGTAGGATTGAATTTCGGATCCGGAATGACCGGCGGCCTCGCGTACATATTGCGCCGCGAAGTGGACCAGGTGCTCAACCTCGAATTCGTGCAAGCTCTTGAACTCGAGGACGACGAAGAGCGTCAGTTGCGCTTGCTGCTGGAGGCGCACGTGGCGCACACCGGCAGTCCCGTGGCGTTCCGTTTGCTCCTGCAAAAAACGCGCTTGCCGTTCCTGCGCATTCAGCCTGTTCACTTCCAGGGCACGCTGGAAACCGCGTGGCGCGCTTTTCCCGCACAGTCTGCGAGTCCATTGCCCGCAGCCCCAGCCGATTTATTGGCCGTCCCCAAGGGGCCTGTTCCGCACTATGCCTGAGCCGCTCAGGAACTTTAATAAATTTTTAACCGGTATTGGGTATACTCATACCCGAGAATCCAACTATGGACTTTGATCAACTCACTACTTTTGTGCAAGTTGCTAAACTCAAAAGTTTTTCCAAAGCCGGCCAGAAAGTATTTCGCTCGCAGTCGGCCGTCAGCGCGCAGATCCGCCAGCTTGAGCAGGCCTATCGAGCCAAGCTGCTAGATCGCTCGGCCAAATCCGTCGAGCTGACCCCAGCCGGCGAAGTGCTGTTCGAATTTGCCGAGCGCTTGTTGCACCTGCGCGATGAATCCATGCAGGTCGTCGCTGACCGCGGCAACGTAGTGCAAGGCCCGGTCAGTTTTGGCGCCAACGAAGCCACCTGCCTGTATCTTTTGCCCGACATTCTCTCGGAGTTCCAGCGAAAGTTTCCACTGGTGCGCATCAGCATCTACCGCAACTTCAGCCACAAAATTTTGCAGCGCCTCGAAGAAGGCACGCTGGACCTCGGCATCGTTACGCTGCCGCTGAAATCGCCCAACCTCAAGATGCACACGATCAATCGCGATCGTCTCCGCTTTATGGTCAGCGCGAAAAACGCGTTGGCGCAAAAAAGCCATGTGACCCTGGAGGAAATCGCCTCTGCTCCTTTGATCTTTCCGAAAACCGGGTACACCCGCCAGGTGCTCGACAAACTCTTCCGCCCCTATCGCTCGCGCATCCGCGTCGCCATGGAGCTTCCCAGCATCGGCATGATCAAAACATTTGTCGCTGCCGACGTTGGCATTTCCATCATCAGCGAGAGCTTCGCGCGAGACCAGGTGAAATCCGGCGAAGTCAAACTGCTCAACGTCGATGGCGTGGATCTGTGGCGCGAACTGGCGCTGGTTTATCGCCGCGATCGTAGCCTGCCGCGCGCGGTTCAATCGCTGATCACCATGATCCGCGAAAATCGCAAGCTTCAGGAAACGCACCCAGGCTGAGTTGGTTGGAATATTCCGAATAGGCTGAAGTTGAGGTCTCCTACTTGGCGTTCAGGTCCAGGCTGGCGATCGAGCGCGCGATCACGTTTTCCTGTATTTGGATCAGGTCGGTATCGGCAAACGTCATGCCCAGCACGGTGAACACATCCGCGCCGCGCGAGACCACCACCAGCGTCCCTGACCAGTCGTGATTGTCGGCCAGGCCTCGATAGCGATACTCGATACCCGGCAGCCCGCTCACAACGGTCTTGCGTTCCGAAATCAGCCGGTAATTCTCGTACACATCGTGCAGCCGCGTTTCCACGGTCTTGGCCGCGCTTTCCAGTGGCGCCTTGGTCTTTTCCAGTCCCACCACCAGCAGCGTGGATTCGTTCGCGGTACCCATAGCTACAATTGCGTTCGGCAGCGCCTGCCCCGCATTCTCAATCACCTGCCAGCTTGGCGCCTTGTACATGTGGAAGCCGTGCGAGTGGTTGATGTACAGATTGCCTTGAATCTCTTCGCGATTTGCCGGCGGCTCTTCTTTCGGCGGCGGTGGTGGAGTGGCCACGGTGGCTAGTGTCGTCTTTGGCGCACTTGCCGATGTTTTCAGCGCCGGCGCCGCGGTCTCTGTTGCGCCCGCGTTGGCCGTGGGAAGCGCTGGCCTCGCGTTAGAATTGTTCACGATCGCGGCGGCTCGTTCTCGCTTGGTGGGCCCTGCTGGCGCAATGTCTTTTGCGCTGGCATTCGTCACCCCGGGCGTCGCGCTCGACGAAGTAGCCACAGCGGGCTCTGCCTTGGGCTGCGCTTCTGTGCTGGGCTTCGTCGCGGGTTGCGATTCGCCTTTGCCCGCATCGCCTTGCGCTGGCGTGTTCGGAATAATCTGCGCGATCTTGTCTTTTTCCACCAACACGTAGCCAAAGTCCGTCTTCACTTTGAACATGTTGTCTTCGTACGCCACGATCACGCCATAAAGCTTCTTTCCATCTTTCAGGCGAATTTCATCGGCGCGGCCAGAGGTCGCGGCAAGGCTCGTTGCGGCCAGCGCGAGCAAGCCAAGATATAAGCGGCGTTTACAAGGAGCGCCCATGTGCAAAGTATGCGGCCCCGCGCCGGGAGGGGGCAACACCTAGCGCCGCCCCGGTGTCCGGCAAGCTACCTCTACAGTGGAACATCCCGGAGCACATCCTGTAGCTCGGGCCTTCAGGCCTGAGGCTTTCCATGAACGAGGCGTGATCGCGCGAATATCGCCACGATACCGTGAGCCGCTTGGGCACAAATTAACTGCCCTGCAACACCGCTTTCCACCCATAGCTGCCGTGGACACTGTCTACCTCGCGATTCGCGTGCCTGCTCTGTTGAGCCCCGAACCGCTCAATCTCCGGCCGCTCAGATTTTAAGTTTGTCGCGCTCATATCAACCTGATGAACCGCCACGCCTCGTGCGACAACCTTGGCAAACAGCTCCCTCGCCGCGACCCGCAATTCGCGCTCATCATTCGTCGGGCACGCTAGCCGGATGCTCTGCTGTGCGGAAGAATGGTCCACATAGCGCACCCGAACGCCCACGGTTGCCGGCTGTTTGCCCTGCTCTCGCAACGCAGTGCCAATCCGCTCGCTCAAGTATTCCAGCAGGCCGCCAAGAAGTTCGCGATCCATGGTGCCGCTTTCAATGCTGGTCTCGCGCACGACGCACGCCGATTCCGGCCGCGATTTGCGTCCATCCAGCCCTCGTGCGCTCTGCCACATCTGCTCGCCGATTTCCGCGCCAAACGCTTCCGTCAGCACCGGCTTCGGAATCCGGCGCAGCTGGCCGATCGTCGTAACTCTGTAGTCTGCCAGCGCCCGAGCGTGCGCCCGTCCGATACTGGGCAACCTCTCCACCGCCAGCGGCGCCAGGAATGTTTCCTCGGTGCCCGGCGGCACGATTCGCAAGTCTGCAGGCTGTCCCAGCCGCGAGGCGATTGACGCCACCAATTTCGTGCGTCCGGCGCCCACGGCCACGTTCAGGCCCGTGCGTCCCAGCACCTCTGCTCGCAGCCGCCTCAGCGTGCCTTCAAAGTCCGCGTATACAAGTCCGCTGTCGGCAAAATCGAGATAGAAGTCATCCAGCGCCGCCGTTTCGACTGTTGGTGTATACGATTCCAGGATGTGCCGCGCGCGCTCCGCAAACTCCGCATAGTGCTCGTACTGTCCCGGGACGACAACCGCCTTTGGGCACAGGCGCACCGCGTCGATCAGCTTCATCCCGGCCTTCACACCCTGAAGTTTCGCTTCGCTGCTCGCCGATGCCACCACTCCGCGGCCCACCAGCACGGCCTTGCCTCGCAGTTTCGCGTTCAGCACCTGCTCGACGGACGCAAACAGCTCGTCCACCTTCACGTATACGATATGCGGTGTCTTTTTGGCCGCCCGCGCTCTCGCCGATTCATGCCAGATCGTCGGAACCCACCAGCGCTTCCTGGCGACGACGGCTTGGGAGGGCACGACTTCAGTCGTGCCATAAATGCCCACGGCACAGTCCGGCTTTAGCCGCTGAGGGCTAGTTTCCAGCTCATCAAACAGAGTCTTAATCTGCGGCAGACTTTTCTTTTCGGCAACAGCGGGGGTAACGTTTTCGCAAGCGTCCATGGCAACTCCTGGAAGGGAAGCAGGTTTTGCGCTATGTTTAACGGGTGGCGTCCGGCTCGGGAGAGCCCGAAGGCAATGGAGTCGAAGCCACCCGTTTCCCGTTTCCTCTACCGCCCCGCACTATAGGCGAACAAAAAGCGAAAGTCAAGCCTTTCTGCCCTCTTTCTTCGCTTTCTCCTAAGCTTCTGCTTATCTTCTCCCCCCGGTCACCTCCTCAGGTGACTCCGCGCACTGACGCGCTCCCTCTAGCGACTATCTTTGATCTGTCCTGACCACGGGGTACCACCAAGTTTTTAGAGCCACGAGTTCTTTCGCCCGAGGAGACTTGCCATCATGAAGATGAGACTTTTAGTTGTGGTTTTGCTGTCGCTGGCGATAGCTCTGCCGGTGCTCGGCTGGACGTACAAGTATACGTATCCGATTGCATGCAAGGATTTGTGGCCCGCGGTAAAGGAAACGCTCAGTGTCGCCGACAATTACATCATCAAGACGAATGACGATGCCAAAATGACGGCTTCTTACAACGTGAAGCACCAGATCCATATCACCATTACCGAAACGGTGTTGCAGCGCACTAACAAAGTCACGCTAGTTTCGAAGGGACCCGGCTGCGAGATGCAAGTGGTGTCGAACTACAGCGGAGTCGAGCACAACGACCGCGAGGACTTCAAGAAGCGCGTAGATGAAGCACTGGTTAAGCCAAAAGACGTGAAACCCGCCGAGCCTGCTACGCCTGCAGCAAAATAGCGTCGCCAGCACCGAGCGCGTGACGTACACATCAGCACGCTATTCTTGTGTTTGCATCCTACTCAAGAGCTAGCCAAAAACTCTTCGGGCAGTTCACTTCGACTTTATTTCTTTGATTGAGCTGACTTCCAGCACGGCACGGTCGCCGGTCTCTACTCCGTGTTTGTGGGAGAGTTTTCCCGTGGCTTTTACACGCTTGTTCGCCAACTGCTCCAGCTTTTTCGCGTCCTTGTAACTGATCTCGATCGAATGTACAGGCTTGCCATCCACCGTAATTTCCGGATCCACTTGAATCGACCAGCCAGTCGATTCCCCGCCAATGGCCATTACACGCGCCAGCGTGCCTGTTACCGTCATCTTCGGTTGCGTCTGCGGTGCTGCCTGCACAGTAGTACACATAAATATCAGCGCCACCACTGCGGCGATTCGCGCGATACGCATGGGGAGTCTCCTTCCGCGGAAAATTCGCACCGATTCTACCGCAGCGTGGTGGCAATGAGAGAAAATCCGCAAAATGCGATGCCCCGTCATCCGAGGTGCGCGTCGTTTGCGGCCGAAGGATCTCAACTGATGCACTTGCCTGGGAATCCAGATGTCATTGCAACGCGCAGCTCAAGCAATGAAGGGGAATTCGAGTGATTCGGGGAATTTACGATGAACTGCTAAAATTTTTGCATACGAAAGTGCAGAACAGTGCTCTTCGAACCTATTGACGTAATCGTGCGCCTCAAAAGATATTCGATTCCGTTCTTCTTGGATTTTTGCCTGACTGGCGGGCTCTTTCTTTGCCTCGTGAGTCCGCGTGGGGCAAAGACAAGTTCACCTGGAGCATGGGCGTGGGCGAAGCGTTCTAGTGTGTCAGCCGCCTGCTGTGCGACTCTCCAACCGGGCGTGTGCCTCCAAACATTCATTTGTCTTGTGATCTAGTGACTAGCCGCTTGCCGTGGTCGCACTGCCAGCACGTTGGGAATCGGCCACGGAATGGTGTTTTCGCCGTTCACCTGAAGCGAGGCTCCGTAGCTGCCGATCATTTCCTTTTCTACTCCACCTGCCCGGAAATACAGCTGCGCTTCCGGCCCACCCTCCAAATGTTGAGCGGCCAAAATGCCAAGACCCGCGCCAAGCAGTTCCTGATTCAGGTCGTGCATGTTAAAAGGCTCGCGCAAGAAAATGAACAGGATTCTCCCGCCGTCGTCCTCCGCCAGCGCTGCTTCGCTCCATTTTTTGTCCTGCGAGGGCCAGGCATTCACGCCGGCTCGCTTGATGAGGCGCAGATTCTGTACCACCGCGCCATAGTCTTTCAGGATGCCGTCAAAGTTGACGCCCGGCGCATCCAGATCGAAGATGCGAAACGCGGCCGCACCGGCATCATGCGGATTAAATGCCGCGACCGATTGATAGCTGTTGCGCTTGCTGCTGTTGACATGCTCCCCGTTGCGCATGTAACCAATATGAGATTTGCCGTCGGTGCTGAACATCCCGGCGTTGATCGCGGCTGTAAATTTGCCTTTCAGGCACCACTCGCGCGCGGTGTGCCCCGTGGACTCGCCCGTCTGGCTGGTTCCTAAAATTGCCAGCTCCCACTGCTTTGGGTCCATGCGCAGAATCGTGATGGCAGAGTTGCTTCCGCTGGCCCCGCGCGGCGTCACGTATTTCAGTTCCATTCCCGGCGCCAGCGTTTGCCATTCCGGAGCGCCGCTGGCGATCAACGCGCCAAACGCGAGCGCCACGATCACGCTCGCGATTATTACGCGTGCTTTGCTGCGCTTGCTTCTCAAAAGGGCCTCACTCCATTCATCCTGTTTTCGATTATCCGTCAGCCTAGCTGTTAAGTCCGAATTTCTCGTTTGAAAATGCTTACATATCACCCGCCTGCGGTATTGCTGTCTGAGCTCCAGTTGCCGATTTTGCTCTCTGCGCCGATTGCATTATCCTAGGCGGGTATCCGCCCGCGCGAGACAATCATGCTCCCCACCGAAGCATTGGCCGACGATTCGCACGCCAGAGAAGTTGCGAAGCGCTTGCGTCGCATTCTGCCGCTGGTGTTCGGCGGCTTGCTGGCGCTGCTGATCATCGCCGCAATCGTTTCGCTGTATTCGCTGCGGCAACTCGACGAGATCGCTCATCAGGCCCAGCAGCGTTTTGCCGCGCACAGCCAGGCCATTTCCTCTATCGTCGTCCTGGTCGACGTTTACGACAACCAAATGGATCGCTTTCTCTTCCAGCGAAAAAATGCTGCCCTCACCGCAACCGTCGCCGACGTTGTCACCCGCGGCGCTGACGTTCGCAATGCCGTCCTCAATTACCCTGCCGACATGGATCCTGAAGAAAGAAACTTGCTCAACCAGATTGAGCAGAAGATCCTCGAACAGGAAAGATCCTTCAACACCGTCAGCGCCTGGCGCCCCGACGAACGCGAAAAACGCGCTCAGCAATTCATGCGCGACGAAATGATTCCTTGCCGCACCTACATCCTGCAGGTTTCCCGCGACATCACCACCATGAACTCGCGCCGCTTTGGCGAAGCCACGCAATCTTTGGCCGCGCAGTTCCGCTCGGCTCAAACGCGCCTCGTCTCCATGGTGGCACTCACCCTTGTGGCAGGAATGCTGCTTTCCATCGTGGGCGGCTTCTATATTCTGCGGCTCGAGCAACAAGGCCGCCTGCGCTACCAGGCCCTGAAGCACAGCCGCCATGAGTTGGAAGCCCTTTCCGCGCGGCTGGTGGAAGCGCAGGAAGCGGAACGCCGCTCCATTTCCCGCGAGTTACACGACGAAGTAGGGCAAACCCTCGGCGCGCTGCTCGTCGACCTCGGCCAATTGTCGAAGCTCGTTTCGCCCGACGACGGCTTGGTGCATGGCCAAATCTCGCGCATCAAGTCCGCCGCCGAAACTGCCGTCAAATCCATTCGCGACATCGCGCTTCTCCTCCGCCCGCCTATGCTCGACGATCTCGGCCTGGTTCCCGCGCTCGAATGGCAGGGTCGCGAAGTCTCCCGTCGCGGCAATATGGAAGTGGAAGTCCATTCCGAAAATGTTTCCGAGCAGCTTCCCGACGAAGTGAAAGTTTGCATTTATCGCCTGGTGCAGGAAGCCTTGAACAATGCCGCAACTCACGCGGAAGCCAAAAACGCAAAAGTCTCCGTCGTGCAGACAGCCGACAAGATCACCGTAGAAACGACCGACGACGGCCACGGCTTCGATCCGCAACGCATGCGCGGCATGGGCATCCTTGGCATGGAAGAGCGTGTGCGCCGCCTCGGCGGCAGCTTGACGATTCAGTCCGCGCCCGGGAAGGGAACCAACGTCAAAGCAGAGCTACCCGTTCACGTCACGCCGCACCACTAACCCGATGAGAAAAACCCGCATCCTCCTCGCCGACGATCACAAACTCATCCGCAGTGGTCTGAAGGCGCTCATCGAGCAGCAGCCCGACCTTACCGTGGTGGGTGAAGCCGACGATGGCCGTCAAGCCGTCGCCTTGGCCGCCTCTTTGAAGCCCGACCTGCTGGTGATGGACATCGGCATGCCCAATCTGAACGGCATCGAAGCCGCTCACCAAATCACCCAGGCAAATCCCGCAACCGCCATCGTGATCTTGAGCATGCATTCCGACGAAAGCTACGTTTTGCGCGCTCTGAAGGCTGGCGCAAAGGGCTATTTGCTGAAGGATTCCGCGGAATCCGATCTAATTCGTGCTGTCCATGCCGTCGCCGGCGGCAAATCCTTCTTCAGTCCCGCCGTCAGCAAAGTTCTTCTCGACGACTACGTGCGCAAGCTGCAGCGTTCCGGCGCGGAAGACGCCTACGACTTGCTGACGCCCCGTGAGCGCGAAATCCTGCAACTCATTGCCGAAGGCAAATCCAACAAAGACGTCGCCAATCTTCTGAACTTGAGCGTCTATACGGTTGAGACGCACCGCTCCAACATCATGGAAAAACTGAATCTCCGCGGCGTCCCGGAACTCATCCTCTACGCCGTCCGCAAAGGCATCATCTCGTAAAGCACAGCGCGCGACCCGGAGCACGTTGCTAAACCGCCAAACAAACGAAACAATCCGCCGTGGCCGTGCATCCAAATACTTGCCCGCCGAGCGCTTGTCAAGGAGGGTTCGATGATTTTGGTCACTGGCGCCACTGGCACCGTCGGAGCCGAATTAATCAAGAAACTCTCTGAGCGTGGAATTCCTGCGCGCGCCTTTGTTCGCAATCGAGCGACTGCACAGTCGATTGCGCTTCCGGGAATTGCAATTGTTGAGGGCGATTTCACGAAACCTGAAACATTCGCCCGCGCTCTTGTTGGAATCGAGCGCCTGTTCTTGCTGATCCCATCCTCTTCGCAAGTCGAAAAGCAGCAACGCAGTTTCGTCGATGCCGCCAAAAAGAGCGGCGTAAAGCATATCGTTAAGCTCTCGCAATTGGGTGCGAACCCGCACTCGCCGGGCCGCTTCCAGCGCTACCATGGCGCGGTCGAGAATCACATTCTCAGGTCTGGGATCGCTCACACCTTCCTGCGTCCCAACTTGTTCATGCAGGCGCTGCTTAATTTCCGGACAGCGCTTTCGTCCCAAGGCACGCTATTCGCGGCGGCAAGAAACGCCAAAGTCAGCATCGTCGATGTGCGCGATATCGCCTCGGTCGCCGAACGTGCTCTGACCGAATCCGGCCACGAGGGCAAAACCTACGACATTACTGGCCCCGAAGCACTCACTCACGCGCAAATGGCAGAGCAACTATCCCAGGGTTTGGGCAGGCCCATCAAGTACATCGACGTTCCGCTCGAAGCCTTCCGCGAAGCGCTGCTCAGTTTCGGTCTTCCTCCCTGGCAAGCCGAGGGCGTGGTGGAAGACTACGAACAGTATCGTCGACGCGAGACCTCCCTGGTCACGACGGCGGTTCGCGACGTCACAGGTAACGATCCGATCGCGTTTTCACGGTTTGCTCGGGACTATGCCTCCAAGTTTCTCGGCAGGGCCGCAGGGGCCTCCTGAGATCGCTCTTCTGCGCCTCCTTGCGCCTATAACCTAATAATATTCATACACTTACGCTCTACCCAATCGCCGGGACTCAATATCCCCAGCGCCAGGGAGAATCACCCGCACCCCCAACCGCGTCTGATTCAGGGAGATCATAATTCGCGCAGACTGGCCCTGCGGAAGGGCGGATGCGCCACAAGCGTAAGGACGGACACATGACCAGAATTTCGTCATCCCTGAAGTCCAGGACCGCTGCACTCGCACTCGGCTTGGTGCTCGGTGTCGCTGGCCTGGGTGTTGCGCGCACGATTCAGAATTCGACCACGGCGCAGAAAGTCGGCGCCGCGTCCGAAAAGAATCCTCCCGCGACATTGAAGCTCGCCGATCCCAAAGAGGGCCCCAGTTCCACAAGCTATGCACCCATTGTTAAAGAAGTGCTTCCTTCCGTCGTGAATATTTCCACCTCCAAAGTTGTTAAAGCCAACGACGAAGCCATGGACCAGATGGATCCCATGTTCCGCCAGTTTTTTGGACAGGGCGGAATGGAAGTTCCCAAGGATCGCCGCGAGAAGGCTCTTGGCTCCGGCGTAATCGTCAGCCCGGAAGGCTACATCCTCACCAACAATCACGTGGTGGATGGCGCCACCGACGTTAAAGTCACGCTTTCCGATAAGCGCGAATTCAAGGCGCGTGTCGTGGGCGCTGATCCCAAGACCGACGTTGCCGTCCTCAAAATTGATGCCGGCAACCTTGCTCCACTCACTATTGGCGATTCTTCCAAGGTTGAAGTGGGCGACGTAGCCATTGCCGTGGGCGATCCCTTCGGCGTCGGCCAGACCGTCACCAAGGGCATCATCAGCGCCAAGGGCCGTGGCGGACTGGGCATCGAAGACTACGAGGATTTTCTTCAGACCGATGCTCCTATCAATCCGGGAAATTCCGGCGGCGCGCTCGTCAATGATCGCGGCGAACTCATCGGCATCAACACCGCTATCATTTCGCACGGTTCCGGCGGCAGCCAGGGTATCGGCTTCGCGGTTCCCGCGAATCTTGCTCGCCAGGTAATGGACCAGATCCTGAAGAACGGCAAGGTTGTCCGCGCATATCTCGGCATTCTGCCGCAAGACGTTACTCCCACCATGGCCAAAGCCTTCGGTGAAAAAGACGCCAAGGGCGTGGTCGTTGGCGACGTCACTCCCAGCAGCCCCGCGCAAGAAAACGGTATCGAGCGCGGCGACATCATCCTTGAACTCAACGGCAAGCCTGTTAACGACAGCAATCAACTGCGCAACAGTATTTCCATGATGCCGCCGGGCACCAGCGTCAAGCTCAAGACCCTGCGCAACGGCAGCGAGCGCGATGTCACCGTCAAACTTGCTGAAATGCCCACGGAAACCGCCAAGCTGAATTCCCACGAAGAGGGCGGCAATCAAGCTCTCAACGGCGTGGAAGTTTCCAACCTCAATCCCGAAATCGCTAAGGAACTGGGCCTGCCGTCCAGCACCACTGGCGTTGTTGTCAACGGTGTGGATCCCTCCAGCAAGATGGCGGAGTCGGGTCTGCGCCGCGGCGACGTAATTCAGGAAGTAAACCACCAGTCTGTGAAGAATGTCTCTGAGTTCCAGAGCGCGCTTAAGAAGGGTGGCGACGAGCCTCTGTTGCTCGTCAATCGCGGCGGTCGAACACTGTATATCGCCGCGTAATTCCTGCGCTTCCGCGGAGGGCTTTGTGCCAGCCCGAAACGGCTGGCACAAAGCTGGAAGCGAAGCCGATGAAAGCAAGCACCGTCCAGAAAGAAAGAGTAGAAGCAAATGAAAGACCGCAAGATTCGAATTAAATCCAAAGAGGAAACCAAGGTCATGACCGAAGACGTCCGCCGCCGTCTCGATCTCATCGACCAGGATTTGAACGTAAAGCTCGAAACCCTCGATTACCTTTTCACCGGCTCGAAAGATTATCCCGAAGAGTTCCACCAGCTGTATGTCCAGCCGCTCATGGACTCCGGCCTGTCTCTCGAAGATTCCTTTTCGCTATTGGTCGACGGCGTTCTCCGCCCCAACTGATTTTCTTGCAATCCGGCCGTCCAGTTGTTTACCGGATTGCCCCCCGCCCGAAAGAAAAGCCCTGCATGGAGCAATCCCTGTGGGGCTTTCTGCTTTGGTCTGCTTATTCCCTCGGCTGTCCATTGGGACAGTTAGCCCTGTCCCTCCTCCCGTTCCTGCGGTCCCTGTACTCCGACGCAACCAGTTATTGCGCATGTAGGCACACCCTCGTCCATGCGTATTGATAGCCCTCAAATGGTTACAGTACTCTCAGTCCAAATGGTGAAGGAGAACGCCCTGCTCGCTGTTTCGGGCTCGCTCTATGCTCCCGCCATTGTTCTTGAATAGCCCGGTCGTCGCGCCATCGTTTGCATTTGAGTACCGAACGCGTTGTTGCCGGCCATCGCCTTATGAGGGGCGAAGTTCGAAGGAGAACACAATCTCTATGATGCCCGCCAAAAAGCTTTTTGCTCTCGCCTGTTTGACCCTGACTGCTTTCGTACTTGCCTCCTGCAGCGGCGTTCCCGGTGGCAATAGTGGTGGAGGCGGCGGTACCGGCAGCACTTTCTCTGTCAGTGTCACGGTCACTGGCTTGTCAGGCTCCGGCCTGGTGCTGCAAGACAATGGCGCGGATAATCTTGCCATTTCCGCCAACGGCACTTTTACCTTCAAGACCGCGGTCACTACTTATGCGGTCACCGTTCTCACTCAGCCCTCGAATCCAGCGCAAAATTGCCTCGTGACCAACGGCTCGGGAACCGCTACGGCCAATGTCACATCCGTCGGCGTGGCGTGCGCCACGAATGCCGTCACCGCCACCATCGGCGGTACCCTTTCCGGACTCGCACCCGGCGGCAGCGTCATTCTCCAGAACAACGGCGGTGACGCTCTTACCCTTACCGCGAATGGCCCATTCACTTTCAAGACCCCGGTTACCGGCCCCACCGACGCCTATGCCGTCACGGTCAATGCTCAGCCCACCACTCCCAATCAGATTTGCACCGTTGATCCCACCACTGGCAGCGGCATCGCTTCCGCCAACGTCACCAATGTAGCGGTTAGCTGTGTGGCCAGCTTTAGCATCGGCGGCACCGTCACCGGACTTGTCGGCACCGGGTTTATTCTCCAAAACAGCAGCGACAATGAACAACTCACCATCAGCGCTGCCAACGGCAATCAGCCCTTCGCGTTTAAGAATCTCGTGCCAACCGGCACCGCTTACACCGTATCCATCTTTGCGCAGCCCACCGGCCCTGTGCAGACCTGCGTCCTTACTCCTGGCACCGCCAGCGGCACCGCTAATTCGAACATCACCAGCGTCTCGGTCACCTGTCCTGCGGTCACCTTCAGTATTGGCGGAACAATCTTTGGGCTGGCGGGTGTTCCACATAGTAATGGCGCCCTCACCGACGGCACCTTTATCCTTCAAAACGTTTTGGGTAACACCTTGACGATTACCGAAAATGGTCCTTTCGTCTTTGCCACCCCGGAAGCTCTTAACGATCAATTCCAGATCTCGATCCTCCACCATCCGAGCACTCAATTTCAGGACTGCACCCTTTGGGGATACAAGGGCGTGGTGACCGAAAACATCTCCAACATCGAGGTTGATTGCGGTCATAACGACTGGACGTGGATCGATGGCACGAAAGCTGCCGGAATCGCCGTCCCTCCCGCTCCCAATTACGGATCATTCCCGACATCCGCCCCACCAAACACTCCCAATCCCTTTACCAACACACCGGGCGCGCGTCATTCCGCGGCCGGCTGGACCGACAAATACGGGAATATGTTCTTGTTCGGCGGTGACGGCTGGGAATTGGCAGGAGGTACCCCAGCTGACACCCTAAACTATGCCATGAACGATCTTTGGGTCTGCGTCAGATATGATATCGACGATTGTCAATGGCAGTTGGTCGGTGGCTACGACCCGACCGTGAGCGGCAAAACGACAATTGGCGCTCAAATCATTGCCGCTGCTCAGCAGGAGGGCAACGCAGTTTACCCCTACACTGTTCCCCCGGCTCGTTTAGGCGGGGCTACTTGGACCGAAAACAATGGCAATTTCTATATGTTCGGCGGAAAAACTGTCGGCGACCACTTCCTTAATGATCTCTGGGTCTACAATACCAGCATTTTCGACGGCTCACTCGCGACTTACACCACCAAGGAAGGCCAGTGGACTCTCGTGACAGGTTCGACCATTCCCGACCAGAAGGGCACTTACTCTGGCGCGGCCGCCACGCTTACCCCCGGCTCTCGCGTAAACCCCGTTACTTGGACGGATGCTTCCGGGAACTTCTGGCTCTTCGGAGGTTACGGTTACGATGGCAGTGACACGATTGGTTACTTGAACGATCTTTGGAAATACACCCCGGGGGGAAATTGGACTTGGGTCTCCGGTGGTACCACCAACGCAGCTAACCAGCTTGGCATTTACGGCACTGCCGGAACCCCGTCAGCTTCCAATGTTCCTGGCGGACGCCATGAAGCGGTCGGATGGGCAGACGCCAGCGGAAACCTCTGGCTCTTTGGCGGAGAAGGCGAAGATTCCGTAGGCACCGCTAACGGGATTCTCAACGACCTTTGGGAATACAGCATCGCCAACAATCAATGGACCTATGTGATGGGCGCCGTTCAGGCCAGCCCTCAGGCCATCGGGATTGCCAACCAGACCGGCCTTTATGAGGCCTCAACTGTAGTAGGGGCGGTGAGCACCACTAGTGCGGCGAACACCTGCGGCCTGGCCAGCGGTCTCGTTAATCCCAACCCCGATCCCAGCCAACCTCTTCCCCAATACCTCTGTTCCCCGGTCAGCACCACTGGCTTCTTCCCAGGCTCGCGCTGGGGTGCCAGCGCTTGGGTTGATGCCGGTGGCAACTTCTGGCTCTTTGGTGGATGGGGCCTCAATTCGACCGCAACGAATGGCAACGGAGCCCTGAATGACCTCTGGGCTTACACACCAAATGCCACCGATGGCCAGCCAGGCACCTGGGCTTGGATTAAAGGCTCGAATACTGGCAGTCAGAACGGCATCTATGGCCCAATGACGCGTCCGTATTACGTCCATTACACCTTTACCCCTGGTGGCCGCAGTAACGCCACGCATTGGAACGATAAACTTGGCCAGCTCTGGCTGTTCGGCGGTGAAGGCTACGACGCCACCAGCACAACCGGAAACGGCTATCTCAACGACATGTGGCGATATTTGCCATATGCTTCCAACTAACTGAGCAACCTCGAAGCTTTGCCCTAACCAGCACTCAATCCAGGCCCCGCTGCTCTCACGAGTCGCGGGGCTTTTTCTTTCCCCCTCGTACTCCATGCAGTGAACAGCTGTCATCTTGAGGAGCGCGCCGTTTGCGCCCGAAAGATCTCAATCAAAAATCACGCGCGATCCGAATCTCATCCTTCCGTCACGCTTTCGCCGAACACGCCCTGCAAAATGAATCTCTCCGGCTTGATTTCCGATATGCTGTCTTGCTGTCTATTCCTGGCGGAGCCTCACCTTGTCACCCGGGCCTTCACAATTCGATTCGCGCACGGTCACACTTGCAGGCGCCGCACGCTCTGCCACAGCACGGCGCTCCTTCTGGCGCAGCGATCTCGTCCCTCTTTTCGCCATCGCTCTTTCCACGTTGTTACTCCACTTCCTCACCGGCAATCGCTATGGTTTCAATCGCGACGAACTCTCTCTCCTCGACGACGCCCGCCACCTCTCCTGGGGCTACGTTGCCTATCCCCCCATCACTCCACTCTTCGCGCGACTCTCGCTGCTGCTCTTCGGCACTTCGCTCCCCGGATTTCGGTTTTTCTCTTGGCTTGTGCAGGCCGTCGCCGTCGTCCTCATCGGCCTGATGGCGCGCGAACTCGGCGGCTCGCGCCGCGCGCAAATCATCGCCGCTCTTGCCGCTGTTCCGTTTTGCCTCGGTGGCGGCGCGCTGATGACCTACATCTCCTTCGACTATCTCTGCTGGGTCCTCGCCTCCTACTTCGTCCTTCGCCTGCTAAAAACCGGCGACCCGCGCTGGTGGCTGGCCATCGGCGCCGCGCTTGGCTTCGGCATGCTCTCCAAGTACACCATGGGCTTCTTCACCCTCGGCATTGTCGGCGCCGTGTTGCTTACGGATGCGCGCCGCTACTTGCGCAGCAAATGGCTCTGGCTCGGCGTGGCCATTTCCATTCTCCTTTTCCTCCCCAATCTCCTCTGGCAAGCCCGGCATCATTTCGTCTCGCTCGATTTTCTGCGCTTTATCCATGAACGCGACGTCCGCGAGGGCCAGACCTCCGGCTTTCTCCCCGACCAGGTCGAACTGGCCCTTCTCGCATTTCCCCTGGCGCTCGCCGGGCTCTATTATTTCTTTTTCAAAAATGGCCGCCGCTTTCGCATGTTGGCGTGGATGTATCTCATCCCTCTCGCGCTCTTTCTCATCGCCCAGGGACGCGGCTACTACCTTGCTCCTGCATATCCCATGCTGTACGCCGCCGGCGCCGTCTTCCTGGATGACTGGCTCGTCACCCTGCAAGCAAGCCGCGGCAAAGTCCTGCGCGTCGCCGTTTTCTCTGCGTTACTCATCGACGTTGCCATCGCCATCGCCTTCGCCTTACCCACTGCTCCCGTTGGCTCGCCTTGGTGGCACTTCGCGATCAAGGTCAACGGCACTTTGGCTGAAGAAATTGGCTGGCCCGAATTTGCCGAGACTGTCGCAAATATCCGCGACACGCTTCCCGCCGGCGATCGCGCCCGCCTCGGCATCCTGGCAGGGAATTACGGCGAAGTTGGCGCCCTCAATCTGTATGGCGAACGCCATGGCCTGCCGCGCGCCATCAGCGGCGTCAATTCATTCTGGGAGCGCGGCTACGGCGATCCGCCTCCCGAAACGCTGATCGTTGTGGGTTTTCCCCGTGAGTGGGTCGACTCTCACTTCACATCTTGTCAACTAGCTGGTCATCCCTGGAACCGCTATGGCACGGCCAACGAAGAAACCCTCGAGGATCCCGACATGTTCGTCTGCCGCGGCCTTCGCCAGCCGTGGCCAGCCTTCTGGAAAAATTTCCAGTCCTTCCGCTAGCCTCAATTGTTCACCACAAAGATTGACCGCGTGCTTGCAAGTGCTGTCATCCTGAGGGTCGGGCCTTTTGCGGCGCGAAGGACCTCAACTGAAATACTTTGCAAGGTCACTAAGAGGAGCGCGAATTCCTATTCAGCAGCCGAGGCTGTCGTAGGTTGATCCTTCGCTGCATTCCGCTTTGCCCAATACCGGTACAGCGGCAGCCCCGCCAAAATCAAAATCAACCCAATCGTCGATCGCCCCGGCCGCTGAAACCATATATTCACTGTCAGTGCCAACGCTCCCACCACAAACAATCCCGGAACCCACGGATAGCCCCAGCAACGATACGGCCGCGCCAAGTCCGGCTCCGTCTTGCGCAAACGGAACAGCGCCATCACCGCCAGCCCGTAAAAAATCCAGCCCGCAAAAATATACAGGCTGGTCAACTCTTCGAATGTTCCCGACAGCGCCATCACGCTGGCCAGCGTCCCCTGAAAAATCAGCGCGCGTCCCGGCGTGCGATATTTTGGGTGAATCCCGTCGGCAACCTTGAAAAATATTCGATCGCGCGCCATGGCGTACGGCACGCGCGCCCCGCTCAAAATCGACGAGTTCATCGAACCCAGCGCTGAAATCACCATGGCCAGCGTAATCCATGTCGCTGTGCCATGGCCGATCACTCGCGCTAGCACATCCGACGCCACATGTTGCGAATTCGCCATTTCGCCAAACGGCAGCACCTTCAAGCACGCCGCACTGAACAATATGTACACCAGCGCCACGAACGACACTCCGCCCACCAACGCTCGCGGAAAATTCCGTTGCGGGTCCGCCACTTCCGATCCCACCAGGTTCAAGTCTTCCCAGCCATCGTAGGCCCACAGTGCCGCCGCCAGCGCCGCCAGGAACGCGCTCAGCAATCCGGCATTTACTGCCGATGGCCAGATCGGATCCCCTGCGTGCGTCGCGCTTCCCGGCAGCAAAAACGCCACGCCAATCACAATGATCACGCTCACCACTTTGATCGCCGTCAGGAATACCTGCACTCCTCCGCCGAGTCGCACACCCAGATAATTCACGCCCGTCATTACCACCAGCCAGAACACCGCCATCGGCTGCGCCCACGTAAACACAAAATCGTACGGCGGAATCCATTGTGTAAGTCCGGGAATGGCCACGTGGACCGTGAAAATTGGCGCGGCCACCGCCGGAAGAAAAAACGCCAGAAACCGCATCATGCCTGCCGCAATCGACGCCGTGGACGACGGCCTGCCTACGATCGAGTGCATCCATCCAAACAGATATCCCCATACGGGCCCGAATCCGCGCCGCAGATACGCATATTCTCCGCCGGCTTCCGGGATAGCCGCGCCCAGCTCGGCGTACGACAGCGCCCCAAACAGCGAAAGCAATCCGCCTACAACCCAGGCCACAAATACCACGGAGATGCTTCGTCCTTCGCGCGCCATTTCCGCCGGCTTCAGGAATATTCCTGTGCCGATCATTGTGCCCACAACAATGGCTGCCGAAGCCCACGGCCCCAGCCCTCGCACCAGTTCCAGGCGCTTCTCGCTCATACCCCTCCCATTTGGAGTGCGGTGGCTAGCCACCGTTTTTCCCGTCGCAAACTCTCATCCCAGCTAGGCATATGGCACCCAACCTGTAGTCGCCGCCACGCAAATCTTTTCATCGGCTAATAAAATTTGTCATCCCGAGCGAAGCGAGGGATCTGCTTTTTCAACGGGTGCCGCAAACCTCACCCGCCCGTCCCACAAACGCCCGACTGGCAATCGCCCCGGCGGCAAATGTCACCAGTGATCCAATCATCCAGTACCAAGTAAACGCCACAGTTGTGAACCGCGCCACCAGCAGCACCACCGCCAATCCCACGATCATCCCAGCCAGCGATCCGTTGGAATTCGAGCGCGCATCGAACGTGCCCAACAAAAACAATCCCAGCAAACACCCGGATGTAAACGACACGATGGTCAGTCCCGCCTCCAGCACCGGTCCCCAATGCACCAATCCCAGAAAGATCAGCACCACGCCCCACACCAGCGTCATCCGCCGCGATAACTTCATGAATTTTTCCGGATCTCGCGTGTGCCCTCGCAGCGCCGCAAAATCCATCACGCTGCTCGCCGCCAGCGAGTTCAACGATCCGCTCGCGTTCGACATCGCCACCGCCAGAATCGCTGCCAGCAGCAATCCCGCCAGTCCTGTCGGCATTTCCCGCACTAGGAACAGCGGCAGAATGCGGTCGGTCGATTCCCCCGCCGCCAGCAAAGGCGCGTGTTGCGCGAACACGTACAGCAGCACTCCCACCAGCAAAAACACCGTGAACTGGAACAACACGATGAGTCCGCTGGTCAACAGCGCCTTCCGGCTGTCTCTTTCGTTTCGCGCCGCCAGCAGCCTCTGCACGATGGTTTGATCCGTTCCGTGCGTCGCCATGGTCAGAAACGACCCGCCAATCACGCCCGACCAGAATGTATACTTCGCCGCCAGATTCCACGAAAAATCCAGAAATTGCAGTTTGTTCCCCGCGGCCGTCGCAACATGCGTTACTTCGCTCCACCCGCCCGGGATGCGGTGCAGCAACAGAAATAATGTCACCAGGCTGCCCGAGAGATACAAGAGAAATTGCGCCACATCCGTCCAGATGACCGCCTTCATTCCTCCTTCAAACGTGTAGAAAATCGTCAGCGCAATCACGATGACGACCGCCAGACGCTCCGACGTTCCCAGCGCCACGCTGACCACCAGCGCGATCGCCGATATGCGCACTCCCTCCGCCAGCGCGCGCGTTACCAGGAACGTCATCGCCGCGATCGACCGCATGCGCGCCCCGTAGCGCTTCTCGATCAGCGCATACGCGGTCAGATATTCCCCGCGAAAATAGCCGGGCAACAAAATAATGCAGATCAGCACGCGCCCCACGATGTAACCGAACACCAATTGCAAGAATGTGAGATTCCCGCCGTAGGCCAGCGCGGGTGTGCCAATAATGGTCAGCGTCGATGTTTCCGTGGCCACAATGGAAAACGCCAGCGCCCACCACGGCGCGCTCTTTCCACCCAGAAAGTAATCGCGCACATCCTTCTGCTGCCCGCGGAAACGTAATCCCAGCGCGGTTACGCCAAGCAGGTAGACAATCACGATTATCAGATCGAGCGAATGAATATGCATGTATTGTGCCGCGCGACAATTTGTAGCCTCGCCGCGAAGTGTTTTGAGAATAGTGGCGGACGCACCAAGCGTCAAGGAACCTCTCAGCGCTCGTTGCCCGTCCGCCGCTACGTGTTCAGCAACTTCATCACGCCACCGCTGCGAAAATTCCTCCGCTCGCGTATTCTTGTTCCATGAAACTGGCTCTCGGCTTTGATGGCGGCGGCACCAAAACTCACTGCGTCCTGATCGATACGCAAGGCCACATCCTCGCGGAGAGCCGCAGCGGCCCTTCCAATCCCATGCGCGTTGGCTTTGGAGGTGCGATGGCTTCCGTGTGCGACGGTGCGCGCCTCGCTCTGCAAAGCGCGGGCGTTTCCGTCGACGATCTCGCCGCCATCTGTGCCGGCAATGCCGGAACCGGCCAGCCGGAAGACGCCGAAAGAATGAAGTCTCTCCTTTCGCAGGAATTTCCCGGCGCCATCGTGCGTATCTGCACCGACCTGGAGCTTACTCTTGAGGCTGCCGGCGACGGTCCCATAGTCGTTCTTCTTGCCGGAACTGGCTCCGCTGCTGTCGGCCGCGATTGCGCTGGTCAGGTTGTGCGTATCGGCGGTCACGGCCCGCTCGTCAGTGATGAAGGCAGCGCCTACGATGTTGGCCGCCGCGCGGTGATGGCGGGAATGCGCGCGTTCGAAAAGACGCAGCAGGATTCTCTCCTTGGCGATCGCATTCTCGGTGAATTGGGCTTCGCTTCTTGGCAGGAATTGCAGGCCCGCGCCGTCTCCGCGCCTGACGACGTGTTTCCCAGAGTTTTCCCTATCGTGACTGCCGCTGCCGAAACTGGCGACGTAACCGCGCGCCAAATCCTGCAAATCGCTGCCGCGGAACTCGGATCGCTGGTCCACGACCTCGTTGATCGACTGCAGTTTGGCGATCAGAAATTTCTATTGGTCAAAAGCGGTGGCATGCTTTGTCGCTCTGCTTATTTCGACGAGCTGATCGATCAGCGCCTGCGCGAAGCCGCGCCCAACGCGCAATTCGGCGCCCTGGCGATTTCACCCGGCGAGGCCGCGGCGCGCATCGCCCTCCGGCTCTTGTCCACGCCACATCAGGAAGGGCAGCATCATGGCGGAGCTTGATCAGGATCTGCAACTCGCCCGTACCGCTTCCGGCGACGAGCTTGCCAAACTGGTCTATCATTCGGATCCCGCGGTTTTGTCGGCGCTCCTCGAAAATCCTGCGTTCGACGACACGACGGTGTGTCTACTCCTCGCGCGCAAGGACCTGCCCGCCGGTCTACTCGAAGAAATTGGCTCGCGTAAACCTCTATTGAAAACCTACGCTGTCAAACGCGCCTTGCTTTTCCATCCTCGCGCGCCTCGCCTCGTCTGTCTGCGGCTCTTGCGTGATCTCTATCTCATGGATCTTGTGCAGTTCACACTTGCGCCGGCGGTCTCCCCGGAACTCAAGCGCCATGCGGAAGAGCAGATCCTCGCGCGTCTGCCACAACTTCCTCTCGGCCAGAAAATCACCTTGGCGCGTCGCGGTCCTGCTCGCGTCGCGGGAGCGTTGCTCGCCGAAGGCCACTCTCAGGTCCTGCCCGTCGCTCTGGACAATCCCTACCTCACCGAAGCGCAAGTGCTGAAGGCCCTGGCGCGCGAGAAGGTCTCTCTCCCGGTCGTTCAAGCATTGGCATCTCATCGCAAATGGTCCCATGTCTACAATGTGCGCCTCGCTCTAGTCCGCAATCCTTCCGCGCCTCTCGCAACCGTTCTCGCATTTCTGCCGGAACTTACTGTCAACGATCTTCGCGACCTTGCCGCGCCAGGCATTGTCCCCCCGAGTCTGCGCAATTATCTCCAAGCCGAAGTCCAGCGCCGCATGCGTGCTGCCAAGAAGTCGCTGTCCTCATCCTAAACAGAAATGATGTCATCCTGAGAAGCGCGTAGTGTGCGCGCCGAAGAATCTCAACTCCTGATTCGCGCGTGAACTGCTCATGTCCTCACCGCGTTTCCTTCAACCGCAAAATCATCAACGCCCCAACAAAAAACAACACCGCCGAAAATGAAAACGCCGCCTTCACCGAAACCGCGGCCCACAAAAATCCCACCACCACGCTCGACAAAAAATCTCCCACCGCGTTCACCGCCGCCAGCGTCCCAAACGCCATTCCATGTTGGTCCCGAGGGATCAACTCAGCCGCCAGCGAATCCTCTAGCGCTTCTTCCGTTCCCACATACAATCCCGCCAGAACGAAAATCACGCCCAGCAACCACAGCGAACTCGGTGCCGCCATCAAAAATAGAGCCGTCACGCCCGCCAGCGCGTAGCCTGCCGCAAGAATCACTTTCCGGCGCGGCACATGGTCGCTGATCCAACCACTCGCGTACGCCGATCCCGCATAAAACACGTTGTGCAAGGTGTAAAGACCGATGGCGATGCTCGCCGCTCGCGCCGCACCGTGAGAGGGCGTCAACATCCGTGTGGCATACAGAATCAGCAGCGTATGCGAAAAATCGCCTGATCCGAATATCCCCACGCCCAGTAGAAATTCGCGAAACGATCCCGGCAACGTTTTCAATCCGCTCCAGAACGACTCCTGCTTCCGCGTCGCGATCGGACGTTCCCGCACCAAAAACCAGAAGCTCGCCACCGCAATCATTCCCGGCAACAGCGTCCACAGAAATACCGTGCGATACGAATGGTGCGTCACTCGCAGCAACCACATCGCGGTCAGCGGCCCGGCGATCGCTCCCAGCGTGTCCATCAGCCGTTCCAGCCCGAACGCCCGGCCGTACGCCGCAGGCGAAACGTCCGCTGCCAGCAACGCTTTCCTGGCTGGTGAACGCACCCCGCGTCCCAGCCACGCAACTGTGCGCCCAGCCAGCACATGGTATGCATGCGTAGCAAACGCGAACGACGCCGTGGCCAACGCCGTCACGGCGTATCCAAAAACCGCCAGCGGCTTGCGGCGCTTCAGTCGGTCCGTGTAATAGCCCGCGCTCAATTTTGCGAAGCTCGACAGTCCGTCCGCAATTCCCTCAATCGCTCCCAACCAACCCGGGCCCGCGCCAATCGCCGCCAAAAACGCGGGCAGCACCGCCGTCGCCGTTTCGTGGCTCCAGTCGCTGAACAGACTCGTCAGCCCCACGCCCAGCACCGTGCGGTTCAGCCAACCTTTGCCTTCTTCTTTCGGCTTATTTTCTTGGGAATTCACACGCGCCAGTGTACAAGCCCCGGCACAAATTGAGAAACAGATTGCGGAAATCGCCTATCGCCGCGCGGCTCGGTACAAAATCACCCGCACCTTTTCCAGCGTGATCAATCCACCTTCCACCATTTCATCCAGCCGCGGCAGAATTTGCTCAATGCGCTCCTGCGACTCAATCACTTCCAGGATGATCGGCAAGTCCTGCGATAACCGCAGCAATTTATCGGTGTGATACACGCTGGACCCGCCGAATCCGCCCACGCCGCGCAGTACCGTCACGCCAGAGAATCCGTCCTTGCGCAGCATGTCCACAATCGCCTCATACAGCAGCTTACCGTGCCACTTATCGGACTCACCGATGTGAATCCGCATCAACGTTCGTTCGCCTTCAAATTTCTCATGTGTCATGGCGCGCTCCTAGAACCGATTCGCCAGATGGATTCCCGCCACCGAAAGCAAAAGCCCGAAAATCACGCTGGCGGCCACATAGGTCGTGGCGCGCAGCCACTCGCCCGATTCCAGCATCTTCGCCGTCTCCCATCCAAAGCTCGAAAATGTCGTGTACCCGCCAAAGAATCCCACCGCAATCGCCACGCGCCATTCCGGCGGAACGATCATGCGGTTCAACGTGGCTTGTCCAATCAGCCCCAACAAAAAGCAGCCCGTCAAATTAATCAGCAGTGTGCCATACGGAAATGTGCTGCCCATCTTGATTTGCACCAGGCCCTGCAAGCCATAGCGCGCCAGCGTCCCCACCGCTCCAAACACGGCAATCAGCAATAATCGCAAGGGTTCTCCTCTCTTCTTGCCGCGAGCCTCGATAACAAAAAACTCCTGGCGCCGCGCGGCATCCAGGAGTCATCAGTCCCCGCGTCCAGCAGGGACGGTTCTGGCGAACTCCATCGCCATCCAATTTTCCATTTCAGTCTATCCGTCACTCTACTATCAAACAAGCCTTCCGTAATCGCCGGACGCCATCTCGCCTCTGTTCTTTCCTCCAATTGTAGCGATGGCTTTTATGCCAGCTTTGGTGTGCTCTGTGTTCTCAGCAGCTTCGTGAACCGAGTTGTTGCGACTCAAAAGCGATTTTCGACCGACTAACTATTTCACCGGAGTCTCTGCCGGTGTTGCACCCGGAGCAGCCTTCGCCGTTACTACAACCTTCTCCAGATGCCCAATACTTTCGCTCACCACCAGGTCCGCGCTGATCACGTCCCCAGGTTTTAGCTCCGCCATTTGTTTCGCGTCGGCCACTTTGTAGTCCATGGTCATTGCCGGCATGAATCCAGGAATGTCGCCGTGCTTCAACATAATCCTCTGTGTCGGGACATCCACGGAAATCACCTGGCCTGACACCGCGTAATGCTTCGCCGTTTCCTGATGGCATCCCACCCACAAAATTCCGCACGCCACCAGAACAACCATCAGCAATCGCTTCATTTCCGCTCCTCAGTAGTGAAACCGCCAGCGAATCTGCGCCGCCATCATTCGCGGGTCCGCGTAGTGCGATCCGCCAAACGTGTTGCTGGTATCCAGCATATACCTCTGGTTCGTAATGTTCGTGGCCACAAACCGCACCGTGAAATTCTCGCCGAAATTCTTCCCCAGCGACAAGTCCAGGGTGTAATAGCTAGGCAAATGGCTCGGCCCGTCGCCATTCAGAAATCCCGAACCATAGTTAACCGTCACTGCCGCAAAACTGCGCCACGGCAGGTCGCCTTCCATGCCTGCGGAAAAGGTATTCCGCTGGTCGTGGTCCAGATAGAAATTTCCGTCCTCCGGCGGCGAAAAATCGGTCAGTCCGCCCGTTATCGCTCCTACCCCTTGCGCTTTCTGGTTTGAATACACCGCGTGCGCGCGATAGTGCTTCAGCAGCAGTGGCGAACGCACTGTGGTCTCCAATCCGCTGATTACCGCGCCTTGAATCGTCAGCGGTAGAAAAATGTTCGAATTCCCCAGCGAATCGTGGTCGAAGAAATTCCTCGCCGAGGTGTGGAAATATGTTTCGCTCAGCGCCCATCCTCGTATCGGAATGGTCACGCCATATTCCTGCTGGATGTCTCGCTCCCCGTACAGCGGCAAAAAGCCGCACCCATCGCAACCGGTGTTGTCGATCAACGACCCGGAAACAGTGTCGAGCGGCGGCGCCTGGTAATAGTAGGAGTACGCCGCGCGAAGCACCCAGTTCAATTTTGGTATCTGAATGGCCGCGCCAATTCGCGGATCGGTCGCATTCTCTGAGATCTGTCCCGCGAAGTGTGTGTAACGCAGTCCCCCCGTCAGCGTCAGCCACGACGTCGCCTTCAGTTGGTCCTCCACGAACAGCGCTTCCAGATTTCCTGTCGGCTGCACGCGCTGGCTGAAGGAATTTCCTGTGCCATCGTTGGCATACACCGAAAAAAACGAGTCGTCCTGTTGCGCGAACGCATAAATCCCTGCTCGCACATTATTTCGTTTGTTCACCCACGAAATCGTCGCTTGCCCGCCTTCGTAGTTTGACCCGCGATTGTCTGCCGCCGTTGGCACGTTCGTCGGCCCGCCTTGGTACACCGCGCGATTGAAGTGATAGAACGGCGATAGTACAAACAGCCAGTCTGGGTTGAATGTGTGTACCCACGTTCCGACCAGCGCAACGTCTTGCTCGCGCTGCCGGTCGTTGTATCCGACTGTGGTTTGGTCCGGATCGTTCGGCACCTGAAAGTAGTCCAGCCGCACGCCGCCATCAAATCGCAGTTGATCTTTCTCCGTGGGATTGTAGAGCAGGGAAGTGAACCCACCTCCGCCCATCGCCTGGTTATGCGTATTCACCGGCGTCGGCGGTTCCAGCCCCCAATCCGTGTTGTTCCCGCTGACGCTGGCGTAGTACGCAAACTTCTCTGTGTGGTCGCCGAAACTCAACCAATCATCGGTTGTGTTATAGCTGCCGTAGCTGGCGATCAGTTCCGCCTGCCGATCGCGCTCGAATCCATTTTTTGGCGCGACGTTGAACACCCCATAAATCCGGTCACCGTATTCCGCCGCGTAGCTTCCCGTCTCCGCTTGTAGATACGAAACATCCTTCGGATTGAATTGCGGCCCCACATTCGACGCGATATTGGTGTTGGGAATGGGCACGCCGTCGATCGCCCAGGTTACCTGGTGGCCGCCGCGCACGTGCAGCTGGTCGTGAACCATGTACGATCCGGGAACGAATTCCGTGATGATCTTGAAGCTGTTGCTGGCATCCACTCCTGCGTATTTCGAGATTTGCTCCTGGTCGATGAACACGTCTCTTCGCGGCGAATCCGGATTCAAATCCTCCGGCGAAGCCGTTACCGTCACCTTTTCCGAGGTCGACGCCAACGCCATAGCGTAGTGCAGTACCGGTGCGCTCCCCGATACTACCAGCAACGTTTGCGACTGCTCCACGAATCCCTGCGCCTGCACAGCTATGGTGTATTGCCCCAGCGGCACGGCTTGGAATTCAAACACTCCATCCACATTGGTGTCCGTTTCCTGCTTGTACGCGGAATTGTTCGCCTGCAGCGTTACGTGCGCCGCGCTCATCGGCCGGTGCTGCGGATCGTGTACCACTCCCCGCACCGATCCAAACACCGTAGCCAACACGCCACCGCCCAAAGCCGTCACAACTACCACCAAAATCAAAATTCGTCGCAACATTGAATTCTTCTCCGTTAAATGGCGGAACAGGTCCGCTTGTTAGGGGGTCGGAGCTTTAGCTCTGACATTGTGCGGTGACCGTCGAACGAGCCTTAGCCCCCAAGGAATCAGGGCGCTCCAGTCACGCATTGACAAGACGAGTTTCTATAGGAGGGAAATTTTAGGGGGAGGGGAAGGAGGTGCAAACACTTGCAAAACTTCTTCGTGCTTCGCCGAAACTGCCAAACTCACGGTCTCAGCTGATGCCGAAATGCCCACCGGCTCCGGCAAAACGTACACGCCGCTGTTTACCAGGGATGCGCCTTCATCGTGGCAGCAAGACATGCTGCACGCCGCCATTCCCGCGCCGCCCGAGTGCTTGCACTCCATCTCGTTCTTTGTCGATTGGTTTTTCGCAGGCGAGTTCGTCTTTCCGTGTCCATGCGCCGCGCACATGTTTCCCGTGCAGCACGCCATGCCTCGCAACATCCATGCCGACGCCCACATCGGCGTCCACAGCAGCAATACCGCGATCAGGCACACACACGCCCCCACAGTTCTTCCCGGAGCGATAGGAGCGTGGAGCGAACGACTCATAACTTGAGTTTAGAGAATACCTGAACCGCTTCCCACTTTCCACACCCTCGCCGCGCTGGCGCCCCGCCTCTCTTGACTTGCCGTTTCTCACGCCGCAAACTCAGTTCATGCCACATACATATCTGCTATTTGATTTCGCTACCGACGAAGAAAAAGCTCAGCTCGCTCGCCACAAGTTGGAAACTTGGAAGCAAGCTTTCCGTCTCGACAAGAAGCTGCTCTACAAATTCGATCGCGCTACTTCCGGCGATGGCGCTGAGCCCCCCGCCGAGGAAGAAAAGCCCGCCAAACCTGCCAAGGAAGCCAAAGCCAAGGGCGCCGCAAAATCCAAAGACAAGTCGAAGTCCAAAGCCAAATCCGAAGGCGCAGAAGCTGACAACCCCGACGCGAAGGAAGCCACCCCGCCGGAGCCCGTAAAACTCCTCATTCGCCTCGATTTCTCCAGCCACGAAAAGCTCTCCGAGCAGCGCTGGATCGATCGCATCCCCACCGAGGATCCTTTCCAGGCCGCCTCACCCAAGCTCATCAAGCCAAACGACGCGGAATTTGGCGATACCGAAAAGCAATTCGAGGATTTAGCCTAGTACCTGCGTTTTTGCACATCCCCTACTAGCCCTATTGCCCGTTGCTGCGGCTCCTCCGGTATAATAGAAACTCGCGGCCAAATCACTCCATTCCAACTCGAGGGCAGACTGAATGGCGGTACAAACTCGCGTCAAAGTGGCCAGGATGGAATCCACGAAAAATCACGGTCTCGACCGTGACACCCTGGTCCGCATGTACCGCAACATGTTCCTTTCGCGCCGCCTCGACGACCGCGAAATCCAGCTCAAACGCCAGAACAAGATTTATTTTCAGATTTCCAGCGCCGGACACGAAGCCGTCACCACTGCCACGGCCTTGCTCTTACGTCCGGGGGTAGACTGGGTCTACCCCTATTACCGCGACCGGGCGCTGTGCCTCATGCTCGGCGTGACCCCGCTCGAAACTCTCCTGCAAGCCGTCGGTGCCAAAGACGACCCCAGTTCCGGTGGACGTCAGATGCCCTCTCATTGGGGACACAATCGCTGGAACATCGTCAGCCGTTCTTCCTGCACCGGCACGCAATTTGTCCAGGCCGTAGGCGCCGCCGAAGCCACGCTCTACTACGAACGCCACCCGAAAGCGCTGGAACAGGCTCGGAAAGCTCCTCTCGGCGAACACGTCAATCACCAGCCCGACGAAATCGTCTACGTTTCTTCCGGCGATGGTGCCACCAGCGAAGGCGAATTCTGGGAATCCCTTAACGTCGCCTGCGCAAAAAAGCTTCCGCTCTTCTATCTCATCGAAGATAACGGTTACGCCATTTCCGTTCCCGTTGAGGTTCAGACCGCTGGCGGCAGCATTTCGCGACTCACCAAAGGGTTTCCCGGCTTGCACATCGCCGAATGTGATGGCACGGATCCACTCGAAAGTTACGCCGTCTGCAAAGAAGCAATGGCCTACGTCCGCGAGCGTCGCGGTCCCGCGCTGGTCCATGCCCACGTCACGCGTCCCTACTCGCACTCGCTCTCTGACGATGAAAAACTCTACAAGTCTCCCGAGGAACGTGAAGCCGAAGCTCGCCGCGATCCGCTTTCGAAGTTCTCGCTATTCCTCGTTCGCGAAGGCCTCATGGACCAGAAGGAAATCGAGGCCCTCGAAGCGGAAGTCGATCGCGAAGTCCGCGAAGCCGGCGATCAAGCCCTGGCCGCCGAGCCTCCCGAAGTTTCTTCCATCTACGATCACGTCTATTCCGCCGATATCAATCCCACCTCTTCGATTTTTGCCGCAGAACCCAAATTTCAGGGCGGCGCCAAGACCATGGTCGAAATGGTTGCCGCCACGCTCCACGATGAAATGGGACGCGACGATCGCATCACCGTCTTTGGCGAGGACGTTGCCGACGCCAGCCGTGAAGAAAATCTTCGTGAAGTAAAAGGGAAGGGCGGCGTCTTTAAAGCCACCGCCGGGCTGCAACGCAAATATGGCGCTGATCGCGTTTTCAACACGCCGCTAGCCGAAGCCAGCATCGTTGGCCGAGCCGTCGGCATGGCTACGCGCGGACTGAAGCCGGTCGCGGAAATTCAGTTCTTCGATTACATCTGGCCCGCCATGATGCAGATTCGCGATGAACTCTGCGTCATGCGCTGGCGCTCCAACGGCAATTTCAAATGTCCTGCCGTCGTTCGCGTTGCTATCGGTGGTTATCTCACCGGCGGTGCGGTTTACCATAGCCAGAGCGGTGAATCCATCTTCACGCATTGCCCAGGTTTGCGCGTGGTTATGCCCTCCACCGCGCTCGACGTCGCCGGCCTTCTGCGCACCGCCATTCGCTGCGACGATCCGGTGATGTTCCTCGAGCACAAACATCTCTACCGTCAGCCGTACAACCGCTCTGAATATCCCGGCCCGGATTTCACCGTTCCATTCGGCAAAGCTCGACTCGTCCGGGAAGGTACGCACGTCAGCATCATTACTTTCGGCGCCGTTGTTCATCGCGCCGAAGTCGCCGCCGCCGCTCTCGAGCGCGAAGGCATCTCCGTCGAAATTATCGATCTGCGCTCGCTGTCTCCCTACGATTGGGAAGCCATCGCAGCCACAGTTCGCAAAACGCATCGCGTCGTCGTGGCTTACGAAGACATGCTTAGCTGGGGCTATGGCGCCGAAATCGCAGCCCGCATCGCCGAAGAACTTTTCGACCAACTGGACGCGCCCGTAAAGCGCGTCGCCGCCACCGACACTTTCTGCGCCTACCAGCCCAAGCTCGAAGACGCCATCCTTCCCCAGACCGACACCATCGCCAACGCCGTCCGTCACCTCCTCTCCTACTAATTTGGAGTGCGGCGGCTAGCCGCCGCTTTTCGACCTTCCTCTCACACCGCAAATGGCGCAGCATTATCGTCGGGAGCGCATGCCTTTCAGTCGCCCCATGTCATTCTGAGAGCATCCGACGAGGATGCTCGAAGAATCTCAAATTAGACCAATCTCGCAACTGGTATCAGGCCATCCTGCATCTCCGCGCAACATAGCAACCTGCAATTACTTACGCGGTCACACTTCTTCCCCTCGAAACTTTCTTTCGCCCTTTCTCGTATTTAAGTTTAGAATCGCCTTGAATACTTCTTTCGCGGGGGTCTTTCATGCTTTGCCCAAATTGCCAAAAAGAAATCGCTGACGGCTCCAAATTCTGCTACAACTGCGGCGCCAATCTGACCGGCTCTCCGGCACCAGCTCCTGGTGTGGTTGCTCCAAAGCGTCTCATGCGCTCCACCAGGGACAAGAAAATCGCTGGTGTTTGCGCAGGCCTCGCCGAATATTTTGATCTTGATCCGACTCTGGTCCGCGTTCTCTGGCTCCTGGCCATCTTTTTCGCCGGCACCGGCTTCCTGGTCTACATCATCCTGTGGATTGTTCTGCCATGCGCGCCCACAACCCAGGCCATCAGCGTCCCCGGCTCCACAGCCCACGTCTGACCTTTTGCGTGTAGCTTCCGGCTCCTCGCTTTTGTAGCGGCCGCCTTCCGAGGCGGGCGCCTCGTTCCTATGTTTTTTCTTCAATGTAGCGCTGACTTTTATGTCAGCCCCGTTTGCGGGTGCCCACGTACCGGTTTTGTACGTGGGGCGTGGGTCTTTTCATCCACGAGTCTGCGCGTTACTCCTTGCTCCTCTTCACTCCGCTACTCCGCTTCTTCGCGCCTTCTCCCCACACCATATGATCCGCCGAAATCAACCCCGCTCCCACCGTCGCCAGCGCAAAACACGCCGCTCCCACCGCCAACGGAAACTCGTAATCTCTCACCGCCAGTGCTCCATGCGAGCTGTGCACCTTCCAAATCGCCACGCCCATTTCAATCGCCAACAGCAGCGCCGCCGGCCGCGTGAACAGCCCCAAAAACAGCAGCATCGCCCCGAAGCATTCCAGAATTCCCGCCACGCTTACAAAATATGCCGGCAATCCATGCTGCACGAAAAACTCGTGCATCTCTGGCAACGGATGTACCAATTTGGGATAGCCGTGGTAAATAAAAATCAGCGCCAGCGCCCACCGCAACACCACTAGCCCCACAGGCTGTAACCCGCCCAAGAATTTCATTTTGGTTCTCCCTGTACCTCTTACCTTATTCGCTATCTTCCTCGCTTTCCATCTCCTCTCGCGTGTCCTGTGTCACGTCGGCCAATTCATGTAATTCCTTAAACTTGTCGATAACTTTGTGTGAGGGTACATATATGAAACCTGTGCGCACGATCGGTATCGTCAACGGCGGCGGTGATGCTCCCGGACTCAACGCCGTTATTCGCGCCGTTGTTCGCTCCGCCATCTACGAGCACGGCATGCGCGTCATCGGTATCCGCAACGGTTTTGACGGGCTCATCTGGCCCGAGGGCGCCAAGGAACTCACGGAAGAATCCGTCAGCGGCATTCTGCCTCGTGGCGGCACAATTCTTGGCACCACGAATCGCGGCAATCCCTTCGCCTACAAGTCCATGGAGAACGGCAAGGAAGTTATTCACGATTACTCTTCCTTATGCATGGAGAACGCCCGCCGTCTCGGTGTCGACGCCATGATTGTCACCGGTGGCGATGGCACGCAGCACATTGCGCGCGATTTTTTCAACAAGGGCGTCAACGTTGTCGGCGTTCCCAAAACCATCGACAACGATCTCGACGCCACCGAGGTCACGTTTGGCTTCGACACCGCACTGGTCATCGCCACCGAGGCCATCGACCGCCTTCACACAACAGCAGAGAGTCATCATCGCGTCATGCTCATTGAAGTCATGGGCCGCGACGCCGGCTGGATTGCGCTTCATGCCGGCATTGGTGGAGGAGCCCATATCATCCTGGTCCCCGAACTTCCCTTCAAATTCGAGGCCATCTGCGACGCGGTGCGTGCCCGAGAACTTCGCGGCAAGCGCTTCAGCCTTGTCGTCGTTGCCGAAGGCGTCAAAATGCCCGCTACCGATCCCTCTGGCAAGCCCATTCCTCCGGTCGGGCCCGGTGGCGTCGCCAACAGCATCGCCTTCACCCTGCGCGAAATGCTGCAGAAAGAAATCCGCGTCACGGTTCTCGGCCACGTCCAGCGCGGTGGATCCCCAACTCCCTTCGATCGCATCCTCGGCACTCGTTTCGGCGTTGCCGCCACCGATTTGGTCGCCAATGGACAATTTGGCCGCATGGTCTGCCTCAAGGCTGGTAAAATGGCTTCAGTATCCCTTGACGAGGCACTCGAAAAGATGAAGTTTATCGACCCTTCCAGCGAGATCGTTCACGCCGCGCGCGCCGTTGGAATCACTTTCGGTGATAGCGCATGAAGCGAAAGCTTCTCGTGGCGGTGCCACTGCTCTGTCTGGTGGCTCTGCTCGCTTGGCTCTTCCGGCCCAAACACGAATCTCTCGGCGAGGCCTACATCGGCGAACGCACCATCACCCTTTGGAGCAGCGTCGCGCAGGTTCGCGAGCAGACTGGCGTTTTGCTCTATGGCGATCGCGTCGAAGTCCTTGCCCGCCGCAACGACAGCGTGAAAGTTCGCACCGCCACGGGCCTCACCGGCTGGGTCGATGGCCGTTATCTGATTGAGCCGGACCTTTGGCAGCGCAGCGAAAAGCTACTCGAACAGACTCGCGTTATGCCCATCCAAGCTCGCGGACGCACTAAGGTTCCCACTAATTTGCGCGTGCAGCCCGGCCGCACCGCTCCTCGCCTGTACCAATTTTCCCGCGGCATGCCCGTTGAAATTGTGGGTCGCGCCGTCTCCGATTGGGTTCAGGTCACCGACGAAAAAGAATCTTCCAACGAGCCGCAAGAAAGTAAAAAAGAGGATTGGTTCCTGGTGCGCGCCATCGCGTCTCGCCCTCCCGGCGAAGGCGCCATCCGCAACTCTGCCGCGAACACCACCACGCAGCCGGGAGATCAAACCGTTCCGATCGCCGGATGGGTTGTCGCTCGCTTCGTCTCTTTAGACCTTCCTGACCCCGTTCGCGATGCCAGCAGCTCGGCCAATATCCATCCGATCGCATGGTTTGAACTAAATCGCGTCACTGATGACGACGGCGAGCATCCTCAATACCTGATTGCGGGCGCTCGCGGCCCCGAAGGCCAGCCCTGTGATTTCACTACTCTTCGCGTACTCACCTGGAATCGCAAAAAATCGCGCTACGAAACCGCCTTCATCGAAAACAATCTTTGCGGCGCCCTTCCCATTCGCACCGGCAAAAATCCAAAAAACGAACCCGAGTTTCGCTTTCGCGTAATGGACAATCCCAAAGAAGAGCGCGTCTATCACCTCGTTCAAACCGTAGTCCGCCGCGTCCGCGACGAGTCCACTCCCAAACGAATCACCCCAAAAAAATCCGCCGCGCATCGCTAGCGGGTGCCCCAGGTACCGTTTTTGTACCTGGGTTGTGTAGGGGCACAATACATTGTGCCCTCTTGGGTTTGTCCTCGCGGTTCGATGCGTGATGCTGATTTCATTGCTCTATGTAACGCTGCGGGTGCCCCAGGTACCGCTCTTGTACCTGGGTTCTTGGGTCAGCTCTTGTAGAAATCTCCGTGCTCCGAACGCCTCTCAAATCCCCATCACCCCGCTCTCGTGCTATCCTCTCGCTGATAACTCATGACCCTGCACATCAACGAATCCGAGGTTCGTCAACTCCTCACCATGCCGATGGCTATCGAAGCCGTCGAAGATATTTCCCGCAAACAAGCCGCTGGCACCGTCATCGTTCACCCGCGCCGCCGCTTTGAACTTCCTGGCGGCGGCTTTTTCCATTACATGGCCGCCATGGACACCGAGGCCGGCTTCGTAGCCATGAAGCAATACACCTACGTGAAGGGCACCCTCCGCTTTCTCGTTCCTCTTTACAGCACTTCCACTGGTGAACTGCTCGCGCTTATCGAAGCGGATTATCTCGGACGCCAGCGCACCGGCGCGGCTTCCGGCGTTGCCACCAAATATCTTTCGCAAAAGGGTGCGCGTTCCGCCGCCATTATCGGCACGGGCGGGCAGGCGAGAACTCAGTTGGAAGCCATCAATGCGGTGCGCCTTCTTGAGTCCGCCTTTGTCTATGGGCGCGATCCGCAGCGCCGTAACAAGTTTTGCGAGGAGATGTCTGAGCGTCTTAGTATAAACGTTTATCCCATGGAATCCGCCGCCGACGCGGTGCGCGCCGCGGAAATCGTTTCTACCGCCACCACTTCTGCTCATCCCGTTCTCACCGGCCAGGATTTGCCTAATGGCATTCACATCAACGCCATTGGCGCCAATCACGCTCACAAGCAGGAACTCGACGCCACCGCGATCGCCAAAGCCAACCTCATCTTCGTCGACTCCCTCGCGCAATCCAAACAGGAAGCTGGCGACCTGATCATCGGCTTCCAGCAGCACCTCGAGCGCTGGAACGATGTCCACGAACTCGCCGATCTCGTCGCCGGAAAAGTTACTGGCCGCAAAACCGACTCGCAAATCACGCTCTTCAAATCCAACGGCATCGCTGCCTGGGACCTCGCCGTTGCCGAAAAAGTATTTGCCCTCGCTCAACAACACCATCTCGGCCGCGAATTACCGCTGTTCGCTCCTCAGGAATAGTCCGATGACGCCGAATGCCTTTATTGGCAAAACCCAAAAGCCCTCGCCGAAAGAAATCACCGAGGCCCTGGGTTCCCGCGCAGGAACCTGGCAGCAGTTTTTGGATTGGATGGCCCGCGAACAAGGCGTCGCTCTGGAGGAATGGAAGTCCATTTCGCCAAAATATGGCTGGTCCCTTCGCCTGAAACTCAAGAAGAGAACGATCGTGCATCTCTCCCCGTGCGATGGATGCTTCCGCGTGGCCTTCATCCTCGGTGACCGCGCGGTGAAGGCCGCCCGGCAAAGCGATCTCCCCAAATCCGTACTTAAAATAATCCACGACGCGCCACACTATGCTGAGGGAACCGGCGTGCGCCTTGAGATCCAGAAACCATCGGATCTTGCCGCCATCCGCAAACTAGCCCGGATTAAGCTCGCGAACTAGTTTCCTCGGCCTCTTTCCACCTCTGGCGTCCAATAGGCGATTTGTCATTCCGACCGTAGAGAGGAATCTGCGTGTGCCTTTCTCGTCCCCCAAGTCAGCCTCTTGACAGTCCGAGCCCATCGTTTTACAGTATCGAACGTCCGTTCGATACTCGCTCCTATGCCTCTTTCTGTCCCCAATCTCCGCGATGCCGAAGCCAAACTCGACCATATTCTTCGCCATTCTGCCCGCATTTTCGCCGAAAAGGGCTTTGCGGGCGCTTCCATCCGCGATATCGGCCGCGCCACCGGCGTCTCTCTCTCCGGCCTGTACTACTATTTCGACAGCAAACAAAGACTTCTCTATCTAATTCAAAGTAATACCTTTACGTTCATTCTGGAGCGTCTTCAGTTCCGCCTCCCTGGCGCCTCGGATCCCGTGGCTAGGCTCCGCATCCTGGTCGCGAACCACATTGAATACTTCCTTTCGCATCCAAACGAGATGAAGGTGCTCTCCCATGAGGAAGACGCCCTCGACGAGCCACTGCACGCCGAAGTGGCCGCCATCAAGCGCAAATACTATGCGCTGGCTCGGAAGGTCTTCGACGGACTGGCCGCCGCCGGCTTAGCCCCGGGTCTGAATCCCCGCATAGCCGTTCTCAGCCTGTTCGGCATGATGAACTGGGTCTACAAGTGGCATAACCCGGAAGTCGACCCCGGTTCCGACGATCTAACCGACCACATCGTCCGAATTTTCCTCCACGGCGTCCTCCCCACGGAAGCCGCCGCAAAGGACACCGTCCCAGCAGCAACCTTGGCGGTGCCTTAGTAGCACAGGCTTCAGCCTGTGAAGCAATTTCAGAACGAAGAAAGAGCAGGACAGAACCATGGCAACCACCACCAGCATCGCCACCAAAGAACTCATCAAATACCGCGTCGAAGATGGCATCGCCATCTTTGAAATGGACGATCCACCGGCCAACACCTATTCCTACGACATGATGCAGCAGCTCGACACTGCCATCCTCAAAGCCCGCATGGACGACTCCGTCCACGTCATCATCATCCGCGGCGCCGGCGAAAAATTCTTCTCCGCGGGTGCCAGCATCCCGATGCTTACCAAGGCCGACCCGCAGTTCAAATACTATTTCTGTCTCCACGCCAACGAAACGCTCTGCCGTCTCGAGCAAACTCCCAAACTCGTCATCGCCGCCCTCAATGGACACACCGTCGGCGGCGGTCTGGAAATCGCTCTGGCCTGCGACATCCGCATCGCTAAAAAAGAAGGCGGCAAGATCGGCCTTCCGGAAGTGAATCTCGGCGTTCTCCCCGGCACTGGCGGAACTCAGCGTTTTGCCCGCGCCATTGGCCGCGCCCGCGCCCTCGAACTCATGGCCACCGGCCGCACCTTCAGCTTCGAAGAAGCCCTTGAGATGGATCTCATCCACTACATCTACGAAAAAGAAACATTCTGGCAGGATGTCATGGATTACGCCCGCCAGTTTTGCCCGCCCAATAAGGCTTCCCGCGCCGTCGGCCGCATCAAGCGTTCCGTCGTCACCGGCATCGAAATCCCCTTCGCCGAAGCCCTGGGCCTCGAGCGCGAATTGCAGCAACTCCTCTTCACCAGCGAAGACGCCAAGGAAGGCCTGGCCGCTTACGTAGAAAAGCGCGCCGCCAATTTCAAAGGGAAGTAGAATCTAGGTTCGGGGTACAAACGCAACTCGGATGAAAACACTTCCAGACTATCTTCGAAAAGGCATGAAGCTCGTTATCGTGGGCTGCAACCCCACCGAGTCTTCTGTCCGCGCTGGCCACTATTACGCCGGGCGCGGCAATCAATTCTGGCCCACGCTGTATGAAAGCGGCGTCGTCCCCGAACCGTTCGACTATCCCGACGACCGCCGCATCATCGAGTTCGGTATCGGCCTGACTGACCTGGTCAAGCGCCCCACCAAAGCCGTCGAAGAACTCACCCGCGAAGACTACGCCGAGGGCCGCATCGTTCTCGGCCAAAAGCTCGAGGAATTTTCTCCCCGCGTCGTGGCCTTCAATGGCAAGTTCACTTACGAGCAGTTCGCTCAGCGCAAATGCAATTTCGGCCTCCAGAAGGGCCTGCTGTACGGCGCGCAGGTTTTCGTCGTGCCCTCAACCGGCAACCAAAATTCGCGCAGCAAGTCCGACCGCATCCGGCTCTTTAGGAAACTGGCCCAGCTGATTGAAAAAACCGAGCAAGCCCGCGACTCGCATCATCCGTAGCACTGCATCGCCAAGGACATCTCATGAGCCAGGCTCCACAAACTTCATCGCCCGTCCTCCTCGAAAACAGGCAGGGCCCCATCGTTACTTTGGTGATGAATCGCCCCACGCGCCTGAACGCCCTCAACAAAGACCTTTCCAACGCTCTAAACGACGCCCTCGCTCGCATCGCCAATGATTCCACAATCAACGTCGTGGTTCTTACCGGCGCAGGCCGCGCCTTTTGTGCCGGTGGCGATCTGGGTGAAATCGGCAAGGGACGCGAGCGCGGCGACACTTCCGAACTTGGCCCCATCCTTCGCTCCGGCATGCAAGCCGTCCTGAAGATGCGCTCCATGCCGCAACCCGTCATTGCCGCGGTGAATGGTCCGGCCGCTGGCGCCGGCATGAATCTTGCCCTCGCTGCGGACATTCGTCTCGCCACCGAAGAATCCGTCTTTGGCCAGAATTTCGCCAATGTCGGCCTGTTCCCCGATTACGGCGGCACCTTCTTCCTTCCACAACTCGTTGGCCCTTCCATCGCCTCCGAAATGTTTTATACCGGCGAAATGATTGATGCTAAGACCGCTCATCGTCTCGGCCTCATAAACCACGTTTTTCCGTTTGACCGCTTTGAGAATGAAGTCCGCGCCCTCGCTCACAAAATTGCTTCCGGTCCGCAAATCGCCATCCGCGCTGTCAAGCACACGCTCTTTGCCCGCGACATTGACGCCTTGACGCAGGCTCTTGAGCGCGAGGTCGATTACCAGCTCAAATGTTTTCATTCCGAGGATTGTATGGAAGGCATTCGCGCCTTCCAGGAAAAACGGCCTCCCAAGTTCGAAGGCCGTTGACGCCGGTAGCACAGGCTTCAGCCTGTGTCTTCGGTTTTTTTGCTTTGTTTTGGTTTTGCAGCGATCGCTCGTCGCGCCGAACGGTCGCTCCTTATTAAAAAATGTTAGGAGGCAAACGCTCATGCCGGCAACACGTCTTTCCACTTTCGATGATTGGGTCGATCTCTTTCGCGTTTGGCAAAAAGACATCGGGGTCGCCTACCCGGAAATCACCAATTATCAGTTTGAAGCCAAATTCGGTCCTACTCGTTCCAACGAAGTCGAATTTGGCGCCTACCGTGGCCGTCCCAAATGGGAGCGCGTCATGCAAATTCCCGACCAACGCATGCGCGACGCCTTGCTGAACCTCATTGTCTACCAGGGCGATACCGAGTTCGCATCGGTCGAGCAACAGCGCCGCCTCTTCGAAACTTCTCCCAGCGAACACGATCGCCAATCTCTATGCCGCGTCGTCACTGAAGAAATGCGCCACGGCTGGCAGATGTGCTACCTGCTTATGAATCATTTCGGCTATTCCGGCCGTGTCGAAGCGCAGAAGATGCTGGAGCGCCGCGCGTTCGATCAGAAGCGCCTGCTCGGTGCCTTCAATCAAGACGTCAACAATTGGCTCGACTTCTTCGTCTATACTGACTTTGTCGACCGCGACGGCAAGTATCAGCTCACCATGCTCAGCTATTCTGGATTCGCGCCGCTCGCCCAATCCATGATTCCCATGCTCAAGGAAGAGTCCTTCCATCTCGGCACGGGTCAGGACGGCATCAAGCGCATCGTCAAAGCTGGCGTCATTCCCACGAACGTCATTCAGAAGTATGTGAACAAGTGGATTCCCGTCAGCCTCGACCTCTTCGGCGTCGATCATTCCAGCTCCGCCCACTGGTTTTATGTTTGGGGATTGAAGGGCCGCTACGACGAGCCCACCGCCAAAGCTGAGGCCGACCTCGCGCGCATGAACGAACACAGCCGCGAACTCTACCGCCAGGAATGCGTCAAGCTCGTCGACATGATCAACAAGAATGTTCCCGCCGGCCACGCGCCACTCTACGTGCCCGATGTGAAGTTCAACCGCTTCATCGGCGAGCACGCCAGAAAGCCCTACAGCGTCACCGGTGAACTGCTCAGCGAAAAAGCCTACGCCGAGCACCTGAAAGAAATGCTGCCGCAGCCGGAAGATTTGGCTCTTGTCGAGGAGATTCAATCCGTCGAAAAACAATGGATCTCCGCCAAGGGCTCCATCCAATAATTCGGTACAATATCGTGGCTAAACTCAGCCCCGCGAAAGTACTTGGCTTGGTTTTCGGTTCCCTGGTCGTCGGCATCATGCTCTTCATGATGTTCGCCATCCTGGGCGGCCTCTTCGCCACCAACCAGTAGCACAGGCTTCAGCCTGTGCAGGTTTCGTCTTTGTGGTTGCTCTGGGTGCCGTTCTTTTATGTAGCGGCCGCCGCCTGAGGCGGGCGCTTTTCTAACCGGGTGCCCCAGGTGCCGCTTTTGCACCTGGGATCTTGAGCCGTGGATTTACCCTGACCTGTCGTCGGTCACATTTTCTGTCTGGAGCTATCATGAACGATCTCGAAATCACCGCCGCTGAAGTCAAACAACGCCTCGACCGCGGCGACAAGCTCCTTCTCGTCGATGTCCGCGAGCCGCACGAGCACGCCCTCTGCCGCATCGAAGGCGCCATGCTCATCCCCATGGGCTCGATTCCCGCCAATCTTCAGAAGCTCGACACTGATGACGACGTCATCTGCTTCTGTCATCACGGCATGCGCAGCCTCGATGTTGCCAACTGGCTCCGCCATCAGGGCGTGAAATCCGCCAAGTCCATGGCGGGCGGCATCGATCGCTGGTCCCTGGAAATCGATCCCAAGGTCCCGCGCTACTGATTCCGTCAGCCGAATCCGTCGCTCACTGAAATCCTCTCGCTCGTTCCTGTAGCTCGCCCCTTCAGGGGCGAGGCCTTAACAACCGTAGTGCAACCTCGCTCAACTTATTTTTGCTATCGCCTGCCGCGCGTGTCATCCTGAGGCCGCAGTTTGGCCGAAGGATCTCAACTTCAACGTAGTTTCTATTGAGGGGGCACCACAAATGTCCAGCAAGAACATCACCTTCTACCAGAAGCCCACCTGAACCACCTGCCGCAAAGCAAGAGGTCTCTTGCTCGAACTGAAAATTGACTTCACTCCTCGCGATCTTGACAAGCAATCCCTCTCCGAATCCGAACTCGATCAACTGATCGGCAAACACGATTACAAGGAATTTCTCAATCCTCGCAATGAACTCTATCGCGCCCGCCAAATGGCTAAGCATCCTCCCACTCGCGCCGAGGCCCTCAAACTAATGGCCAGGCACCCCAACCTGATCCGCAGGCCGTTACTAATTCGTGGCTCACAAATCATCGTCGGCTTCGACGATCCCGCCTACCGCAACCTGTAGCTCGCCCCTTCAGGGGCGAGGCTTTTCCAAATCGCCGCGCACAATTGCCTGTTCGAAGAGAACCTTTGGAGTGCGGCAGCCAGTCGCCGCTTTTCCCGCACCATCGATGGCAAACCAACGATCATTCGGCATCTCTAGTCGCCACCCCACAGTCTCGCTTTTTCTTGGCTTCCCGATTCCTGGTCGCTGATCCCTGATCACGGCCCGCTTATATCTGATCCCTACCCCTCTCCCCACCTGTTCTACAATATCCTTCCAATGACTCCTCTCTCCGAACGCATCATCATCCAACAGGGCGACCTCACCGAAATGGACGTCGACGCCATCGTCAACGCCGCCAACAACGATCTCATTCTCGGCGGCGGTGTAGCCGGTGCCATTCGCCGCAAGGGTGGCGACGAAATTCAGCGCGAGTGCGACGACTTCGGCAGCATTCCCGTCGGCTATGCGGCCATCACCACCGGTGGCAAACTAAATGCTCGCTTCGTCATTCACGCCGCCAGCATGAGTCTTAGCGGCACCGCCACCACTCCCAAATCGCTGGCCACTTCCACTGCTCATTCCCTGCGTCTCGCTGCCGACCGCAAACTCAAAACCATCGCCTTCCCCGCGGTCGGCACCGGTATTTCCGGTTTTCCCATGGATGAGTGCGCGCGCATCATGCTCGCCGAAACGGTCAAGCATTTGAAGGCCGGCTCTTCTCTCGAGACGGTTTACTTTGTTCTCTTCGATTCCGCTGCCTACGATGTCTTCCAGTTGATCTGGCAACAGATGCAAAAGGATCTCGCCTCCGGAGCCGCCCCGGCGTGAACCCTCTCGCTTCTCTCCTCGCCGAGCGCATCCGTCGTTTTGGGCCCATCACCTTCGCCGAATACATGCGCGAGTGTCTCTACCACCCGGTGCATGGCTATTACAGCCGCGGTGAATCGAAGCGTTTCGCCGACTACTACACCAGCGTCGATGTTCATCCGATTTTCGGCCGCTTGCTGGCTCGCCAATTCGCGGAAATGTGGCAGCAACTGGATCGTCCCGCGGAATTTCTTCTCGTTGAAGCCGGCGCCGGCGTCGGTCGTCTTGCTGGTCACATCCTCGAATTTGCTCAAGCCAATCTGCCGGCGTTCTATCATTCTCTCCGCTACATTGCTGTCGAGCGCTCGCCTTCGCGTTGCGACCAACTCGCTGCCCGCCTCTCCCGATTCGTCCGGGAAGGGAAGTGCCTACCATCCATCGAAATTCCCGCTCACATTCCTGTCGGATGCCTCTTCTCGAACGAACTCCTCGACGCGCTGCCCGTTCAGCGTGTCCTGCAACAGCAGAACTCCCTCAGCGAAATTTTTGTCACTTGCGATGGCACACGTTTCACTGAACTTCCCTTGCCGCTCTCCACTTGTGCCATCACCGAGTATTTTGCCGCTCAACAAATCTCTTTCCAGGATGGACAACACGCGGAAGCCGGCCTCGAAGCCTGCGACTGGATCACCGAAATCGCTCGCCGCCTCGATCGCGGCTTTGTTCTCACCATTGACTACGGCCACGAAGCCGCCGACCTGTTCGATTCTCACCACATGGCAGGCACGGTCCTCGCTTACACCAGTCACCGCGCGAACGAAGACTTCTACGTTGCTCCCGGCGAGCAAGACCTTACTGCACACGTCAATTTCACCGCTGTGCGCCTGTGGGGACAGCGCCACGGCCTCGAAACTCTCGGCCTCGTGACACAAACCGCCTTTCTTCTCGCGTTAGGGAAGGCAAACGATTTCGCGGATCTCTACGACGATGGCATGGACGATACTGCGCGCCTTCGCGCCCGCCTGCAGCTCAAAACCCTGATCTTCCCAGAAGGCATGGGCGAACGCTTTCACGTCCTGGTCCAACAAAAGGGCGTCGGCGCCGCCAGCCTCACCGGCCTCGCCCCGCTTTAGCCAGCACGTCTCTATTCCCTCTCAAATGTCGCGCGGACGTATCTGCCAGCCCATGTTTTACGATGCCATCCCCACGGCAATGCCCCGATCGCGACAGATGTTGTGGTTCCTCACGCCGTAACGCATTGGTTGACGTCCATCCACGGCTCTCGTGTACAATGTCCGCCTTTGGAGGTCACACCAATGCACACTCTCGCTCCATCCTCTCGACGCAATTTCCTTCGCCTCGCCTCTGCTGCCGGTTTCTGTCTCACATATTCGCATTTTTCTTTTGCCGCTCCACAATCCACCGCCACTGAATCAAAGCCCAAAGCGCTCACTCCCGACGAATCCCTGCGCGTACTTCTCGCCGGCAATCAACGCTTCGTAAAGGGTCAGATCCTCAATCCTCGCCGAGCCCCTGCTGACTTCAGTCCCCTCGCAAAGGCTCAGTATCCCCACGCCGTCATCATCACCTGCTCCGATTCGCGCGTCTCTCCGGAAATTCTGTTTGACGTCGGCGTCGGCGAACTCTTCGTCGTCCGCGTCGCCGGCAACGTCGTCGACGGCGCCGGCGTCACCGTCAAAGGCAGCACCGAGTACGCCATCGCCGAACTCAACGTTCCGCTCGTCCTCGTGCTCGGTCATTCCAACTGTGGCGCCGTGAAAGCTGCCATCCAGCACATCAACGCCAAGGATTCGCTCCCCGGCGCCATCAATGGATTGGTCGAACTCATCAAGCCCGCCGTCACCCAAAGCCAAGGCCAGCCCGGCGATCCCCTGGAAAACGCCATCGTCCAAAATGTCAAAAATGGAGTGGTGCGCTTGCAGGGACTGGAGCCAATCCTCGCCCCGCGTGTCAAAGAAGGCAAAGTAAAGGTAGTCGGCGCAGTCTACGACCTGAAATCCGGCGCCGTCACCCTCACAACCTAGCTTCTTGCCGCTTTTTTAAATGGTAGAATATATGTTACCATCGCCATGATGGTTGACGTCCGTGAATACCACGATCGTGGCGGTCGCAGTCCTTTTCGCGAATGGTATGGCGGATTGAACTCAGAGGCTGCGCGAAGGGTGACAACCGCTGTCTATCGTGTGGCGCTTGCAAATTGGTCGAACACAAAAGCTGTTAGCTCTGGCGTTTATGAACTCAAGATCAGTTTCGGTCCCGGTTACCGCGCCTACTTTGGAAAGGACGGAGAGTTCGTAGTCATCTTGCTTGGCGGCGGGACCAAGCAACGCTAGCAAAGCGATATCCGCAACGCGATTAGCCGATGGGAAGACTATAAACAGAGAAAGCGTCAGCAGAAAGACAAGGAATGAACATGGCTTTAACACGAGATTTCAGAGAATCAGTCCAGGCGCGCGTTCGACGCGATCCAGCTTTTCGTAAGGGACTCCTTGCCGATGCGATCGAGAGTCTTCTCTCTGGCGATGTGGCGCTCGGCAAGGAACTCTTGCGTGATTACATTAACGCTACAGTCGGCTTTCCTAAGTTGGCAGACCACATCAAGATTCACGTAAAGACTCTTCATCAGATGTTTGGCCCGAAAGGGAATCCGACCGCCAACAATCTGTTTGAGATCGTCGCCTATTTGCAGCGCGCAGAAGGTCTGCGTTTTCAACTAAGAGCCACGCGATCCTCAGCGCGGGCGAAGCTTCTGCAATCGGCGCCAATTACAAAGCGTGCGACTTCCCGGTTGTGAATCAACGACGCAATTTTCTTCTGGCAGTGTATTACCTAATATGAACCTTGCTCTAGCAATCTTTGTCCGAGACGCGGTGGATGAGACAAGCCGCAATCCCTTTAGAATGAACGCTTCCAGGTCCCTCGTAAGTGTTCATTCTACAGCCCTTAGCGAAATGCTAAGTCTCCTGAAATGAACACATACAAAAAGCCGTGGTGAGGGTTGGCTTACTCTTTAACAAGTGCTACTCAGCCTTCAGTTTTTTCAGCTTTTCTGCGGCATTACTGTTCTTCGCATTCAGCTCCAGCGACTTCTCATAGTTCCTGACTGCCATTTCCTTCTCCCCATTCGCCATATATGCTTCGCCCATGCTGTCGTAGGCATTCGACGACTCCGCATGCAGTTCCACGTTTAACTGGAAAATACGAATCGCGTCCGCCGTTTTCTTCAGCGCCAGTAACTGATAGCCGACGGAATTGATGGCTTCCTCGGAAATTTCTCCTCGCTGCAGAGCTGGCCGAAATTCCGCGATGGCCGCTTCAGCGCCTTTTTCCCGCGCGGCCTTAGCGAACCGCATCCCCGGCGAATCGTAGCGGTCGTACTTGACCCATTGAAAAGCTGGCTGCTCCCCTCCGAGCGCAATCCGCACAACCGCACTCGCGATCGACAATCCATTTGCGCCATCCATAAACATCACTACGCCGATCTTTTGTTTCGGAAACGCTACCACATAGCATTTGAACGAACCGTTGTCGCCCCAATGCCATAGTGATTCGCCTTGCTTGGTCTCCTGTATGCCGATTCCCAGTCCCCAAAACACACTCTTCGACAGTTCCTTTGGCTCCCGCTCCGTGCAATTCGTGCACGCCGGATCCACCGCGATCTGCGGCCGTTCCATCTCTCGCAATGTCCCCGGCTTCAGGCCGGTACCATTCATCAACGCTTCAACAAACAGCGCATAATCTCCCGCGGTGGTCTGCAGGCTAGACGCGGCATTCGCCTCCTTCGGCTTCCATTTCTCGCCCGGTTGCCCGCTCGGGTCGTGCCCGGTCGCTGTGCGCGAATCATAATCCGCCCGCCACACGTAACTGCTGCTCTTCATCCCCAAGGGCTGAAACACGGTCTCTGTCATGTAGTCATTCAATGGTTTTCCTGTTATCTGCTCCACGACTTTTGCGAGATACACGAACCCTTCGCCCGAATAGCTGAATCGCTCTCCCGGTGTGAAGCGAATCGTCAGCCCATCGTCTGGTCTCCAGTTCGGAAATCCCGTCCGGTGGCTCAATACAATTCGTGCCGTGATCTTTTCCAGCCGCGCGTCTCCTTCGATATACGGTTTAGGCAAGTAATGGGTCAGAGGCGCGTCCAGATCCAGTTTCCCTTGATCCACCAGTTTCAGCACGCCATAAGCAAATACCGGCTTGCTCAGCGAAGCGGCTTCAAAAATCGTGTCGTCGGTTACGGGCTGCCCGGTTTTCGCATCGCGCACGCCGAATCCCTGCACCCAGTATGTTTTTCCATCTCGAATCAACGCCAACGAAAGCCCCGGTACAGAGCCTTCCTTCAGCAATTCCGGTATGCGTTTCTTCAGAGCCGCAATTGTTGCCTGGTCTGGATTCTTCAATGGCGGCTCGTTTTGTCCAGCAGCGCCCTGCGCGTGTAATGAGCAGGGAGCTAGAATCGCCAGCACTGCAACCAACAGTCCAAAATCTCGGAGTCTTCTCATGGCCCACCTGCTTCCTTGGACGAACACCGCCGCAATAGGTCCCGCGCACACCTTCGCCTTCATCCTCTTCGCTAATACGCAGACAATACGGGATTAGTTCCCCTGTTGCATTTGGCAAGGGCTTCTTGAACCGGATTGAAAATATACCCTACTGCTTTTACGGTGAGGGTTTCTTGAACGTTGGCTTATCGCCTGACGCTGGCGGCGGCACATCCGCCGCAGGCTTCTTCTGTTGTTGCGAGGCGTCCTTGTTCGACGGCGTGATTGGCGGCATTCCTGCCTCGGTATAAGGCTTCTTCACCAGCGCTTCCACCACGTCCTGCGCGCCGCCGGTATTGTCGTTGGTTGCTCGCGCTTTGCTGTACTCGTTCAGCGCGCGTTCCCGCTGTCCCAGCAAGTCAAAAATCTTGCCAAGGTAAATGTGGCTCCATACTTCAGTCCACTTCTCAGAAGGCTCCGGCACTGTCGCCAGCGCTTCGCGAAATGCGTTTGCCGACGCCTGATAGTTCTTCTGATAGAAGAACGCTTCTCCCATCCTGAAATTGGCCAGCGAGCGATTTGGCTGGATCGATAGCGCTTTCTGATACTGCAGAATCGCGTCGTAGTACTTACCCGCTTCGGCCAACTCTTCGCCTCGCGCAATCGCTGCCCTGGCTCGCAAATTCGGCGTGCTCTTCAACACGTAGTTGTTCGGATCGATCTTGATTCCGCCCGGTTTCGGCCGTCCAAACGTTTCCACCATGAAGTCGGAGTCGGTTCCGGTCACGTCGATCCACTTGGTTTCCGGATTTCCTTCTGTGTCGATGCGTATTTGCATCGGCATGTGAAAGGTGTCCAGCGGTTGGTGAACTTTTCCAACCACGCGGAATCCCTTTCGTGTCCGGTACACCACATATTCCAAAGAAAACTCCGGAATTCCCGTGGAATTCAGCCACTGCGCAAAATATCCTTGCAGGTTTGGCGGACCTTCATTCGGTTTCGCGGCCGCATTCGCCGTGGAAACCGCCAAGGCCTCGAAATCCTGAATCGTTGCCGTCTTTCCCTGGTACTTTGTATAGAAGCTGTGCAGCAACGATCGGAATGGTACATCGCCCATCTGTACCCGCAGCATGTGAAACAGCATTGCGCCCTTGTTCAGCACTACCGATCGGTACTCGCTCGAATACGGCACCAACCGCGCCGCTTGCGCCACCGGCACTGAGCCCTCATACATCAGCGCACCAACGGCGAAGTCGTCAATCGTCCTCAGTCCCGCTTCTTTTCCAAACGCTTGTTCCGCGTACAATTCTTCACAGTAACGCGCCAATCCGTCGGTGATCCATACATCGGCTGCCGACGCCGGCAGCACCTGGATTCCCCACCATTGCGTTGCGGTCAACCGGCTCATCTCGCGATCGCTGCCCTTCGGATCCCAGGCGCGCTGGCTCAGCATGATCACGCCGGGCGCCGCGAAATCCCGCAGCGTCCCGTTTGGCAATTGGATGACCGTCATGTTGACGTCGGGCAGCGACCCGAACAAATCTGAAAACACGATCTCTTGGTGCGCCACCACGTTGGCGAATTCCTGCGCCCTTGCCGAATACTCTCGCGGCGCATAAACCGCCACGTCGATTCCTTCCGCTTGTTTCGGATTCAACTGCAACGGGCCCGCTACGAACGATCCGTTGGCTTCTGCCTGATCACAATGAAATGTGTACATCAGCCGGTTTCCCTCGGCGGATGACTTCGGCTTCAGTGGCTGCGGCGAGTCAGCCTTTCCCGTGCCCGCCACCGCCATCGTATCCGGCACATTCAACTTGAACGTCCCGGTATAGCGATTCGAGGGATAGTTGGTCAGCGGAAACCATCGCGAGGGAAGCAGCAAATACACCCAATCTTTTCCTACAGATGCCACGCGCACGTTCGGAACCGGGCTGTTTTCTTCGTTGGCCAGGAAACCGCCGTAGGTGAACGTCAACGACACGGTTTTCCCTGCGCCGATCGGTTGCGGCAAGGTCACATATACAAACAACGGGTTGTCATTCTCACGTTGAAATTGCAGCGGCTTCCCGTCCGGGCCCTTCACTTCCTTCACATCCAGGTTTTCATGCAACTCTACGCGCACATTTTGCGACACTTCCAGCGCCCGAAATTCAATCTTCGCGATCGCGTTGATGCCTTGCGAGGCCGTATCGACGTATGTCGAAACTTCATACTTTTCGGCCAGAAAGCTCGGGCCTCGCGTCTCTTGCGCAGCCGTCCGCACTCCGGCAAGAGCCGTCAACAGCAGCATGGCTGGCGCCAGCCCAGCCCATACCTTTCCACGTCGCGTCATCGCATTCCTTTCGGGAGCACCCTCGTGGCAACTATATATAGGATAACAATGGCTCATGAAGCGTTGCCAGCGTCTCCTCCCAGCAGGCCGGCAATCAGCTCCGCCGCCCGTTCCACCGCTCCCGGAGGCCCCAGCCGCCTTCTTACCTCTCCGAGGCCTTCCCGCTGGCTGGCTCGCGCGTTGGGGTCCTGCAGAAGACGCAGCGTTTCCCCGGCCACCTTTTCCGGGGTAAAATCGTCCTGTACCAACTCCGGGACTACTTCCTTTTCCGCGATCAGGTTAACCATTGCAAAATACGGCGTCCGCACCAGCGGCTTCGCCAACGTCGCCGTCAACGGCGACACCCGGTACACCACCACCATCGGCACATTCAGCAGCGCCGCCTCTACCGTTGCCGTTCCGCTGGACACAATCGCGGCGTCCGCAGCGGCCAGCGCGTTGTAAGTTTCTCCTTCCACAATCCGCAGCGTCAGCCCGCCAGGCCATCCGGCACTGATCTGTTCTGCGATTTTGGGGTGCGCTGCCGCCACCACGAATTGTGCGGGCTTCTTTCCGTTAATTCGCGCGCACGTCTCGTGCAAAACCGGTAGATGGTGCGTTAACTCCCCGGTGCGGCTTCCGGGCAGAATTGTTACCAGGGTTTTCGCCGCATCCAATCCGTGCGCCTCGCAGAATTGCTTTCGGTTCTTCGTGGCTTGCACCGCCCCCACCAGGGGATGCCCGATGAAGTCGGCCGCAACTCCGGTGTCGCGAAAGAATTTTTCTTCAAACGGGAAAATACACAAGGCCTTCACGAATCTCCGCCGGATCAACTTGGCGCGCCATGGCCGCCACGCCCAGAACTGCGGGCAAATGTAGTACACGTTGCGAATTCCGCGCGGCTGCAGTTTGCGCGCCAGCCGCAGATGAAACCCGGGGAAGTCCGTCAAGATCGCCAGCGCCGGCTGTCGCTTCTCCGCTTCCAGAACCATTCGCTCCATGGCTCTGCGCAGCGAAGGCAAGTGCTTCACAATTTCCGTAATGCCGACGACGGCGACTTCGGAATAATCCGTGATGATTTCCACGCCGGCTTCTCGCATTTGCGGTCCGCCCATGCCGAAGATCTGCACGTCCAACCGGGCCTGCAATGCCTTGGCTAGACTCGCAGCATACATGTCTCCGGAAGTTTCCCCGGCTGAAAGAAGAATAGGAATGGATGGCATTGAAATGGACGCCTAGTCACTGGCCGGCAACGGCGTCGGGAAACGCGTCGTTCCCGCAGCACGATGATTTCCGTTGGCATCGTGCAGTTCCTGCTCCTTATATTGCAACTGGTACAGACGATAATATATTCCCCGTTGCGCCAACAAATCCTGGTGAGCGCCCTGTTCCCGCAGTCGTCCTTTGTGGAATACTAAAATGCGGTCCGCGTGTTGAATGGTACTCAGGCGGTGGGCAATTACCAGCGCGGTTCGGCCTGACAGCAAGCGGTCCAACGCTTCACGAATCTGCAATTCGGTTTTTGTGTCGACGCTTGACGTCGCCTCGTCCAGGATCAAGAACCGCGGATTGTGCGCCAACGCTCGCGCGAAACTGATCAGTTGCCGTTGTCCCACCGATAACGTAGACCCGCGCTCGTTCACTTCGCTGGCCAGGCCTTCCGGCAAGCCCTTCAAATAATCGCCCAGTCCAACCTCTTGCAAGGCGTGCTCGACGGTTTCCGCTTTGATCCCTGGCGTTCCCAGGCGCACATTGGATTCCAACGTTCCGGTAAACAGAAAAGGATCCTGCAGCACGATACCGAAGTTCTTGCGCAGTTCCTGCATGTTGAGCAGCCGTATGTCCACGCCGTCCAGCAGAATCTGCCCGCGCTGAATATCGTAGAAGCGCAACAGCAACGAAATCAGCGTAGTCTTCCCGGCTCCCGTGTGGCCCACGATTGCGAAATTCTGCCCCGGTTCCACGCGGAAGGAAACATCGCGCAGCACCCAGTCTTCGTCCTTTGGTTCCTCGACATTGCGGTAAGAGAACCACACGTTGCGGAACTCGATTTCCCCGCGCGGCGCCACCTGTATTTGTGCATTAGGATTTGTGTCGATGGTGATGGGCTCATCCAGCAACTTGAAGATTCGTTCGGAAGCGGCCATCGCCGATTGCAGGATGTTGAATTTTTCACTCAAGTCTTGAATCGGCCGGAAGAAGCGTTGGGCGAACATGGTGAACTCGATCAGGACGCCGAGGGAAAGGGCGTGGCCCAAAATGCGGTTTCCGCCGGACCAGTAGATCAGCGCGATGGTCGCAAAGCTCAGGAATTCCACCGCGGGATAAAACAGCGCGTAGGCCAGAATCGCGTCGCGCCACGCCAGCATGTTGTCCTTGTTGCGCTTCGAAAACTCTTCGCGCGCTTTCATTTCGCGGTTAAACAGCTGCACCACGCTCATCCCGGAAATATATTCCTGCAAAAACGAATTGATTCGCGCGATAGCGGTGCGGATTTTGCGGTTTGCTTCGCGCACGTACTTGCGGAAAACCAGCGTCACCACCAAGATGGCCGGCAGCACCAACATGGTGTCAAATGCCAGGCGTTTGTCCAGCCAGAACAGCAGCCCGGCCATCACCGCCAGCAGGAAAAAGTCATTGATCATGGTGACGACGCCGGCGGCGAACAGATCGTTCAGCGCGTCCACATCGGTAGTCACGCGCGTCATCAACCGGCCCACGGGATTGCGGTCGAAATAACTCATCGGCAAGCGCTGCAGGTGCCCGAAAATTTCCGTGCGCATGTCGTACATGGTCTGCTGGCCAACGCGCTGCATGATGCGGATCTGAATGTATTGCGCGAGAAAGTCGAAAATCAACACGCCCAGATAAATCAAGCTGATCAGGATGACGCCGCGCCACGCCGTGGTCATCGGTATGGTCCCGCCAGCGCCAGGCACCAGGAACCGATCAATGACTCGCTGAAACAGAATCGGCGGCGCCAGTTCCAGCGGCGTCACGATCGCCACCAGAGCCAATGCGAGGATCACCCGCCAACGGTACGGGCGCAGGTACTCCAGCAGCCGCCTCATTAGCCGCGAGTCGTACGCTTTGCCGAGTGCCTCTTCTTCGTGACCGTTGCTCATGCCCGCTCGAGTTCTTCTTCCAGCAACTGTTTCTGGTACAGATCCGCGTAGTATCCCGCGCGTTCCAGCAACTCATCGTGGGTGCCATGCTCGATGATTTCTCCGTCTTTCAGCACCACGATCTGGTCCGCATCCCGCACCGTCGAGGTGCGGTGCGCAATCAAAATTGTCGTCCGGCCGTGCATCACGCCGCGCAGCCGCCCTAAAATTCTTTCTTCCGTCTGCGTATCGACGGCGGAAAGGGAATCGTCCAGTATCAAAATCCGCGGGTCGCGCACCACCGCGCGCGCAATTGCCGACCGCTGTTTTTGTCCGCCGGACAAAGTGATTCCGCGCTCTCCCACCATTGTTTCGTATTTTTTCGCGAACGCCTGCACATCGCCGTGCAAATCGGCGATGTCTGCCGCTTCGCTCACGCGCGCCGGTTCATGGTCGGGCAATCCAAACGAAATGTTTTCGCCTACGGTTTCGCTGAACAAGTAGGTATCCTGCGGCACATAGCCAATTGCCCGCCGCAATGTTTCCAGAGGCCACTCGCGGATGGGATGGCCGTCGATCAGGATTTCGCCTTCGGGAGCTTCCCACAGTCGCGCCACCAGTGCCGCCAGCGTCGTCTTGCCGCTTCCTGTTGGTCCAACAATCGCAAGCGTTGACCCCGCGGGAATCTTCAGGTTAATGTTTTTCAGAACAGGCCGAGCTTCCTTGCTGTGTCCATTGGAGTTGGCCGCGCCGTTGCCGGAAATGTTGGTGGGATACGTAAACGTCAGATTTCGGAACTCAATGTTGCCGTCAACTCTAGTTTCCTTGGCGAGCTTTGCGCTGCGATCATCAATTTGCGGCTTGGCGGCCAAAATATAATTCAAGCGCCCCATGGAAGCGGCGCCGCGTTGAAAAATATTTGTCACCCAGCCCAGCGCGATCATCGGCCACACCAGAAATCCGAGGTAAGTGTTGAATGTGATCAGCGCGCCCAGCGACATCTGCCCGTGCAGGAACCGATAACCGCCTTGCCACAGCACAATCAGGAAAGTAGTGCCGATCATCGCCTGTAGCGACGGCATGAACATGCTCCACGTGCGGATCAGTTGCACGTTTCGCGCAACGTACTCGCGATTCGGCCCGTCGAATCCCTTCATTTCCGCGCTTTCCTGCGCGTACGCGCGGATTACCCGCACGCCGGACAAATTTTCTTGCACCCGCGCCGAAAGCGTTGCCAGCGATTCCTGAATTTTTTCGTACAGCCGGTGGATCACTTGTCCGAAATACCATACGGCGACAGCCACGACGGGCACCGGCAGCAATACCCACAAAGTGAGCGAGGGAGACAGTCGCACCATCAACGCGATCGCCAGTACCATAGTGACGATGGTGGTGCCGCTATACATGATTCCCGGCCCCAGCACCATGCGCACCGCGTTCAAGTCGTTCGTGGCGCGCGACATCAACTCGCCCGTGCGATTGCGAACGTAAAACTCCGGCTCCAATACCAGCAGCTTGTCCAGCAAATCGCTGCGAATATCAAACTCGATGTCGCGGGAAATTCCGATCAGAATCCACCGCGTGGCGAACGACATCAAGCCCTTCAGCGCGATGCACACCACCATCACCAGGCAATAAAATGCCAAAGTTTGACGGCTGTCGGGTTGGTAGTACGGCACCAAACTGCCGAGCCAGTCGGAGCCTACCGACCCCGCAACGCCGTGCATCGGATGCGAAAACGGTCTGGGACTTCCTGCTAATGTGTCGGTGATGATTCCGGTTGCCAGCGGCACGATGTTGCCGATTAGGCCCATCAGAGCGAGAGTGAGAAGCCCCAGCGCGATCGCGCCCTTGTAGCGCCCCAGATACGGCACCAGTCCGCGCAGGTTCTGCCAAGTCGATTTCTTCGACTGGTTCGCCGCTGCTTTTCGCGGAGCTGTTGCCGCCGTGCTCATCGCAAAGTTGACCTCGGATTTTCGAGCGTTGCGGCTTCGCCAAGGAAATGCTGGTACGACGGGTCCATCGATTGATAGCGCTTCGTTGCGGCATTCCACCGGACGGCGATGGGCAGTGTTCGTTCGCTCGTCCCGGCTTTGATCGGCGTGAAGTACAGCGACATGCCTTTTTCCGGGCTGTCTTCGTATTGCAACTTCCAGCCGGTTACCGCTTGCAGCGGGGTCAACGCCAGATAGCCCTTTGAGTTTTTCAAGTGCTCGTCGGCGCGCACCAGTTCCACCCACTTGCCGTCATCATTTTCCGCAACCACGGCGCGTGTAACCACCGTTCCGGCTACCACGCTTTTCGGCGTATTAGGGACCACGTTCGCCGCCAGGAATTCTTGCTTGCCATTTTTTGCCAGGTCGCCAAAGAGCAGTACTTGGGCATCGCTTCCCAACAGTTTCTTCGCGACATCCTGAACTTCTTCCGGGATCGCCGGCGCCTCGGGCTTTTTCTCGGCCTCGGGCTTCTTTTCGGCTTCCGCAGCGGGCTTGGGTGCCTCCGACCCGCATCCAACCAGCATTAAGACGAGCACCACAGCAGCAACAAGGGAACGGAACATTCAGGTCCTTTCTCAAATAGACGTAAACCGCGCGCGGGTGTAACCAGAAAATTCGACTGTGGCCCTTTTCTTTACAACTCTTTACAAGCTCGGCGCGGCCAGCGTGATTTCCACAACGCGTCCTGCCTGCCCATCCTTCTCCCTGGTGCAAACCACTTCCATTACTTGTGGTACATCAGGGCCGGCCCAGTCGAAGGCGTAATACCACAATTCTAACGGCTGGCCGTCCTTCGTGCTAGGACTACGAGAATCCGGCTGGCCGTAGAGTTGGATGACGCTTTGCGAGTTGTCCAGGACGCGCAATCCTAGCCCAGTTTTCCAGCGGCTTGGGACCGACGCCGCGTCGCAATGCGCTGCCTTTGACTCTTCCAGGCGTCCCACGCGGATTACTTGAACGTTCTTGCTGCCATCGACGTCGACGGTCAGGCGCTCTTGACGGCAGGGATCCTCCCAGGAAATCTGGCCATCCTGCGTCGTCGCGGAAGTCTTGAAATTTGGATACAGGCGAAATAGCCGCACAGTTGTATCTTTGCCCGGGCGCAAGCCGGCTAGCGTCAATTCATTCGCTTTCTTCGCAGCGGTTTTGGGCGCGGGCTTCTGTTGAGCCTCACCCCTGAAGGGGTGGGCTACCGTGCCGATTGCGATCGTGGTGACCAGGCACAAACTCAGAAGCGCCCGCTTTAGAAAGGGGCCGCTGCACAACCGAAGCAAGTCCGGCAATTGCGCCGGCTGATTACCTTTGCGCCAGGATGGCATCGAGCCGCGCCTCAAAATTGTCTTCTCCCTCGCTCAACAGTTCACTTCGTTCCACCGGCAATGCCGCCTCGATCGCTTCCACCCAGCTGAATAGTTTTTGGATGTTCTCGCGGGTCTTTGCGTGATATTGCTTCAGGTTCTCGCCGCTGCCCATCCAGCTTCGGAAGGTCTTTTCCAGCGGGTGATCCGAAATTTCAAAGGGATTTTTTGCCGCGCCCGGAGCCAGCAATCCGGCGTGGCCAGTGAAAAGATGCTCAAATCCCAGGTCAGCCAAGAAGCTGCCGGTGCTTGCGGCGATGCCGTCGTCAAAGAGCGGTCCTTGGCACCGCATCTCCAGAGGAAGAGGCTCCTGCTTCCACTTTAACGTTTCGATGTCGAAGTTCCACAAATCCCACTTCGCGTCCACGATGTACGCGGTGTCTGACGCCAGGTTGTGCGCCGCCAGCGCTGCCACTTCGGGGGGACCAAATTTGCCGGTTTTCAGATCCCATTCGGCGATCGGCGTCTCCGTGCTGTCGATCGGCTGCACAAGCAATCGCTGGAATCCCGGCCCCTGCTCGGCAACAGGAGCGATGGCCAGGAATCGCGCGAATTGCGCGATCATCGATTGTTCATTGAAATCGCGCGTCCAGACGCGCAGGTAAGCCCGGTTCGCCATAGCTAATCCGAAGAATTATACAAGGCTACGGCGCCTCGGCGCCAACGGTGGAATGGAGCCTGTAGAGAGACATAAGCAAACTGTCATCCTGAGGGCGCGTCGTTTGCGCCCGAAGGATCTCAACTGAGGCAGCTTGCAAACTTGTAAGTTGAGGTGCTTCGGCGCGAAAACTACTCGCGCCTCAGCATGACAACACGGTTGCACGCATTGAAGGAAAGCAATCTTGGGAGAAATAAGGGCCGGCGCGTTACGATTTTGGCGGGTTCTTGCCGGTATCGAATCCCATGGCAATTTGCTGCAGCCGTTCGCGCAGCGTGTCTCCGAAACGAGAGAACACTTCCGACGAGGCTTCGCGCAAGCGCTCTTCGGCGGTTGCCGCAATCTTCGCGATTACGTCTCGAGACTGATGATCGAGTGTCGCCACGGTTGCCACCATCCATGAATTCGAGATGTTTTCCAGCCGGTCGCGGTAGCCCACTGCGGATTCGTCGCTGATCTTCCCGAACGTCTCGCGCAATTCGCCGCGTTTTGCTTCGCTCATCGTTCGCCAGGATTCGAGCAGGGCCGCGAAACTTGTGCTGACCTCTTCCTGCGCTTGATTCAGGCTCTTCTCGACGGCTCCGGTGATCCCGGCATGGAATCGCCGCAGGAATTCTTCCTGTTCGGCGGACACGCGCTGGGTGATTTCTTCTCGCGTGGCGTCCAGGCGTTCGCGCGAAAGTTCCACGGTCTTATTCATCAGCTCCGTGAATCCTTCCAGCTCCTGGCGAGCATTGCGCTGGATCTCATCGGTGAACGCCGCTGACGTAGTGTCCGCGGCTTCGGCAAAGAGCAGCCGCACTCGTTCGAAGGCATCGTGCACGGTCTCGTCGATTTTCTGGTTTGTTTGTCCGACGTAAGCCTGGCTGGACTGGCTCAACTCCGTGGCAAACAAGCTGGAAAGCTCCGCGGCTTTGTCTCGCAACTGATTTCCCGATTGATCCACGAGCTTTTCGGTTATGTTCTGCAGCTGCGTCTGGGCCTTCTTTTCGTACCATTCCGCCGACTTGAACATTTCCTCAAGAGCGTGGTGCTTCAAATCGTTGGTGCGAGTTTCCAGTTCTTCCAGGTTACGGTTCGTAATTGTTTGGGCGGATTCAGTCAGCAACTGCTCCACGCTCCCCAGGTTCTCGCGGAATCGCGACATCGACTCGGCGAACGCATCATCCGCCGACGCGCGAATACGGTCTTGCTGCATGGTCATCGCGGCATCCAGCAGCGACCGTCCCCCAGCCAAACGATGAACGGCTTCTTCCGCTTGACGCACGTGCGGAGCCACCAGCGAGGCAATTTGCTCTTCAAATTTCTCCAGCGCACGGCTGTTGGCCGCCGCAAAGCTGCTCTGAATGCGTTTGTGAATCTCCTCAAACAGGTTGTCGGATTGCCGGTGCAACTCATTGCGGTGCAATGTCAGCACGTCGTCCAATTGCGATTGGAAACCGCCGATAGCTTGTTGCTGCACCGTGTCTATGCGTCCCGCAAATTGTTCCAGGCGCTCGGTGGCCTGGTTGGCGCGAGCCAGCGTGTCTTCCAGTTGTTTCGACTGAACTTCCAACGCCGCTTGAGCCTCGGCGCTTTGCTTCTGACCTGCTTCCAGGATTTCCTGGTGCAGATTGCGGGCCTTTTCCTGCAGATCCTCCGCCACTTTTTGGTGCTGTTCGCGCAACGAGGTTTCCGCCTGGCCCAACAGGTTGGCCTTTGCCGGCTCGAGTTCTTGCGCCAATTGCTCGCGCAACGAATTCTGCGCTTCCGCCAGCGTGCCGCTGACGCGCTCCTGAATCAGCTGCAATCCCGCGTTCAATGCCGCGTGCTGATTCCCGGCGGATTCTTCGCGCTTGCGCGCTTCTTCTTCGGCGCGACGGGCGGTCGCTTCGATCCTCTCGGCAACCTGAGATTCGGCCACTTCTGCTTGCGTGCGCAATTTCGCTGCAGCTTCTTCCGCCTGGTTGCACAATGTCTGCAGCGCTTCTTGCGCGCTCGACAATTGCTTTTCGTGCTGGTCTCGTTGGACCGCGCCTTCTCTGGCCAGATGCGCTGTCAATTCGTGGGTCAGCTGTTCCAGTTGCGGCGCCAGCCATCTCGGCAGCTCGATCTTTAGCGCCTCAGCCGCGGCTTCTTGCGCTACGCGCGCACGAGTGGCCGACTCGCCTTGTATGGTTTCAATCGCGTGCGCCGTTTCTCGTGCGACTTCTTCGCGAAACGCCGCATATTTTTGATCCCATTGTTCAAAACCAACCCGGCGTTCCGCAGACACCGCTTGCACCGCCGATTCCCGCGCTGCCGCTTGAATCTGTTGTTTGGCTTCGGCCAGCAACCGGGCCACCTGCCGCGCCAGTTGCATGGAGGCGTCAGTGGTGCTTCCCGGGGCAGGGAAGACGCGCAAATTATCGGGAGCTCCGCCCGCAACATCGCTCTCGCCAGGCGCTGGCGGCAAGTCTCCGCCGGTGGCGGTCAGCAGATCGCTGGGTATTTCAGAAGCAAATGTTTCACTCAAGCGCGGTTCGCCCGCAGCCGGAAATGCAAACCAGTCTTCCGGTGGGAACGCGATGCCCCAGGCGTTACCGGAAGTCTCTAGCTCCAGCGCAACCTGAAACAGCTGCCGCACCGTGCGTGGCCGTTGGATCCAAGCCACCTTGCCGCGCACGCGCCGGGGCGGTTGACCGGACTCTGGGTGCGGCACTTCCAGGTTCACCCACATATTCTTCAGCACGTAATGCTTGGATTGATAGCGGCATCCGTGGCAGTTGATAATCAGCGTGGAGGTGCGCTCGTTGAACGGCCGGCCGAGCGCATCGACGCCGGTGACGTTCAGCGGCACCGCTTGCACGATGCGCGTGCTGCGGCGCTTGCGCAAATCAGAACTGGCGTTGACCGCGCTTTCACTCATCGTATCTGCCGGATCATCGGCCGCGTGCGGAGACAGGTCTGGGCCTTCATTTTCTCTCTGCATGATTTCCTGGGATTCTGTCCAACTCGCATAATTGTGCGCATCAGGACTTTTTCATTGGCTCGTTGACTTGGCCTTGCGGGAGGCGCTTGCCGGTCACAAACGTCCAAATTTCTTTCGCCACCCAAATCGGTCCAACCATCAGATACACAGCACCCTGGAAAAACGCCGGATTGTTTCCCTCAATGCGATGCCCCAGAAAGAGCAGCATCCAGCCACCAAGAAAACAACCGATTCCCCAGCGCCATCGGAGCAGAGCGAGGAGAATCAGTCCTGCAAAAATCAGCGGAATGCCGATACCGTGCAGAACCTTGTTCCAGACTGAACTGTGTTCATGGTCATACTGAGCCATGTAGTGCGCCAACCCGGGCATAGCGCAACTCCTAACCGCTACCGCGGAAACAGCAGCGTTTTGGCGGGGACTTCCACCACGGGAACAGAACTGTATCCCGAATTGGGTTGCTTGCCTAGAGGTAGAATCATTCTGTACGTACTAGCTCGCTGGTCCCATCAGTCCCATCCCCGTTTTCCCTGCAAAAAAGCCCTGACCTGCGTGCTCCGAAACTTTCTGTGAAAAGTTTGGCGGCAAATTCAGGCTCGCGCTGATTTCTCTACAGTTCTCGCCGCCCTTCCATGGCTTTCAACATAGTGACTTCGTCGGCGTACTCCAAATCCGCGCCCACCGGGATTCCTACGCCGATGCGCGTCACACGCACGCCCAGCGGCTTCAGCAATTTTGAAAGATAGATCGCGGTAGCCTCGCCTTCGGCAGTGGGATTCGTGGCGATGATGATTTCTTCCACCGTGCCGCCTTTCAGGCGCTCGATCAAGCTCTTGATGTGCAGCTGATCCGGCCCTCGTCCTTGCAAAGGAGAAAGCGAACCGCCCAGCACGTGATACATCCCGCCATAGGTCCTGGTTTTTTCGATGGCGAGAATGTTATGCGGCTCTTCGACCACGCAAATCGTTTGCTTGTTCCGGGTTGGTCCCACGCAATACAAACACGGATCCGTGTCGGTGATGTTGTAGCAGGTGGTGCAGGTGCGAATCTTTTCTTTAGCGTCGCGGATGGCCTCGGCGAGCGACAGTGCTTCCTCGGGCGTCACACGCAACAGGTGAAACGCCAGGCGTTGCGCGGTTTTCTGTCCGATGCCGGGCAGATGTTTTAATTCATCGATGAGTCGTTCAACAGGAGCGGCAAAATCAGGCATGTTCCTTGTGTAGCACAAGCGCAGTCATGGACGCAAATTTCAGGAGTGTACAGGCCGACTTTTCAGAGCAAGTGATCTCCTCACGATGCCCCGCGACTCTGGATCTGTCATTCCGAACGGAGTCTGCGGAGTGAGGAATCTGCTTCGCCCGGGATGACAATTATGATTCTTACGCAGGCATGCAGTCGCGTCAATTTTCCGATGGCGGGAGTGGAATCTTCAGAGTGATTTCCGTGCCGGAGTTTGCCTTTGACGCAATCGAGATTGTGCCATGCAGCAAGCTGACGCGCTCGCGCATGCTTACGAGGCCCAAGCCGTCGCCCCGGCTGGCCTCATCCGGGTCGAAGCCCGCACCTTCATCACGAATTTTCAATTCAATTTCCTGGGTACGCCCGAGCAACTGCACTTCGAACTGCTGAACGCCGCTGTGCCGCACTGCGTTGCGCAACGCTTCCTGCAAAACACGGAATAGGCAAAGAGAAACGTCCGGCGGCAAGCGGCCGGGAACATCGCTGTGACGGAAGACTACGGTCACTTTCTGATGGTGCGCCAATTCGTCGCAGAAGCCGCGCATCGCTGGAACGATTCCCAATAGTTCCAGTTTTGGCGAGTGTAATTCCCGAGTGAGCGCGGAAACGTCGGAGGAAATTTCCGAGGCCTGCTGGCACAACTCTTGCACTCTCTGGCGCAGTTCTGTTTGCGAGTCCGGAGGGCTGTCCGCCAATCTCTGCATGTCGATGTTCAGAAGCGCGAGCCGCTGATTAATATCGTCGTGGAGGTCGCGCGCAATTCGCCGGCGTTCCTGCTCCTGGGCTTCGATCAACTTTCCCCTGACGGTGGCCAGCGCCCGCTCCACCTCCTTGCGCGGCGTGACATTCGCGGTCATGCCAACGACACGCACGATGCGGCCTTGCGCGTCGAATGAAGCTGTGCCACTTTCCTCCAGCCAGATGAGCGCGCCGCTCGGGCTGACGATACGATAGCTGGTTTGATAGGTTGGCTGGTTGGGCTTAAGGTCCGCGATCGTCTTCAGGAAATTTGCGTGGTCTTGCGGAAAGATTCGCACAAACCAGGTCTGGCCAGTGCGTCGCCCCGGTTCCGTTGAAAATCCCAGAACGTCGACAGATTCGGCCGAAAGTAGCACGTTGTCCGTAGCGGCGTCCCATTCGAAGGCATACATTTTTCCGGCCTGCGCCGCCAGCCGTAGACGCTCTTCGCTTTCGCGTAGCGCTTGTTCGGCGCGCTTTCGGTCCGTAAGATCGATGAAGGTCACCAGAAACGATTTGCCGAAGACCGACAAATGGAACTCGATGTCGCGGAAGGTTCCATCCTTGCAGCGCACGCGCGCTTCCGTCCGCTCGATGCATTCGGGATCATCAAAAACCCTCTTGCTCCGCACAGCCCATTCGGCCTTCACCTTTTCGCGATACGTTTCGTCGGGATAGGCGACCGGCCACCAGTCATCCACGCCGGGAATATCTTCCAGGCTATAGCCGAACAGTTTGACAAAGCGATCGTTGGCCAATTCGATTTGCTGGCTATTGCGATCCGAGACGATCATCGCCACCGGCGCATTGCGCACCAATTGGCGTTCGCGCTCTTCGTTTTGGCGAAGCGCCGGATCTTCTGGTTTCACCTGGAATACGCTGTTTGCCACAACCTGCTCCTGACCGTCAATCTTCCGGGCGGAACGACTCTTCAGGCGGGACACCGTTGTACGGAATCTTACACTATGTAGGGCAATGTCAGAAATCGTGCAGATTCGCTGTTGTGGGCGCACAGATACGGGCGGAGATCTACTGCGCTAGTCTTAAGGGCAACTTTAGGTTTAGTTTTCGAACGGGATTTGCGGAAATTTAGAACAATCCGGGAATTTTCAAGCCCTGCAATCCGGGCATGCCGCTGGCCATGCTTTTCATCTGGTTGGCAAGCTCTTCGTCCACGCGTCGCGACGCTTCATTCACCGCCGCTCTCACCAGATCCTGCAACATTTCGTGGTCCTTGCTGGCGAACACTTCCTTCTCAATTTTCACTTCCAGAACTTGCTTCTGCCCGTTCATCTTGACCGCCACCATTCCGCCGCCAGCCGAAGCTTCCACCGCCACCGAGTTAACCTGCCGCTGCAGATCTTCCTGCACCTGCCGAAGTCTCGAGAGCATTTGTTGGAGCGCGTTTACTTCCATGTTCTTTAAGGCCGCACCTCGCGATGTGACCTTACTCCTCTGTTTGCCGCTTCACTTCTGAAATTCTTCCCCCAAAGCGCTGCAGCATGGACTTCACCATCGGATCATTCTCAAACTGGGCCCGAAGTTCCTGCGTGCTCACTCCACCATTTGATGCGGGACGCGAAGAATTTTCTTCCTTCGCTCCACTACTTTCGAGTCTAGCACAGACCCGAACCGCGCGCCCTAGTACCTTGTTCGATGCGACACGGATCTTCTCCAATGTTTCGCGTCCTTCCATCAATCCGGCGAAGGTGCTTTTGTCGGGATGAAAACAAATGCGCAACTCGCTGCCATCCAGCTCCCACCGCGCCGCATGTTCCAGAAGTTCGGCGACAAATTTTTGTTGCGCTTGCAGCGCAGCTTTAATTTCCGTGACCTGTTCGGCGGTGATTCCGATCGTTTGCGTGTCCGCTATTGTTTCGCGCACCGGCGGCGCTGCAGTTTCAACTGGTTTCATCGCGGGGGCGACTGCTGTTGCCGCATGAGAAATCGCGGTTGGCATCGCGACGGTTTTTGGCTCTGCGATCACAGCAGCAGGAGTTACGAACGAACTGACGGAGCTGGTGGAAACGGCGCGGGAAGGAAACGCAGGAGCAGGCGTTGCACTTTGTGCCGTGGTTTTAGGCGCGATCCTTCCTCCGCCGGACCCGCCCGCTGCGCCGCCACGCGCTTCGGTCAACAATTCTTCCAATGGCGCCAGACGCGCCGCGTTTACCAGTCGCAGCAAACCCATTTCCAAATGCACTCGTGGATCCGGCTTCCTTCGCAGGTCGTCATCGGTTTGCAGCAGAATCTGGAAGAAGCGCGTGAGATCTTCTTCGGTGAAAAGCGCCGCGGCCTTCGCCAGCCCGGGCCGCTGGTCGGGCGTCGCCGCGATCAAATCCGAATCAGCGCCGCAGACCCGGGCAATCAGCAGATTGCGCATATGGCGAATGGCTTCGCGGCAGAAGTGCTGCAGGTTGCGCCCTTCTTTTTGGAACGTGTGCACCAGGCCCAAAGCGCGCTCGGCCGATTGCTCGGCAATCGCTTCCACCAGTTCCCGCAGCGAATCCTCCGGCACCACACCAAGCAACTCGCGCACGGCCTGGTCGGTGATATTGTCGCCGCAGTAGGCGCGCGCCTGCTCCAGCAGCGAGAGCGCATCGCGCATACTGCCTTCGGCCATACGGCCAATGACGGAAAGCGCGCCACCGTCAATTTTCAAATTTTCTTTTTCTGCGATGAACTTCAAGCGGTCGGTGATTTCATTGAAGGTCAGCGCGCGAAAATGAAAATGTTGCGAACGCGAGCGGATGGTGTCTTCGAGATCTTCTGGCTGCGTGGTGGCCATCACGAAGATCACGCGATCGGGCGGCTCTTCCAGAGTTTTCAGCAAAGCGTTGGAAGCCTCGCCGGTGAGCATGTGCGCTTCGTCGAGGATCACAACTTTGCTGCGCGCGGCCGCGGGTGCGTAGCGCACCATCTCGCGCAACTCGCGGATCTGGTCGATGCCGCGATTCGAAGCCGCGTCAATTTCGATCACATCGAGCGAGGTGCCTGCCGCAATTTCTTTGCAGGCATCGCAGACCCCACAGGGCTCCGCGGTGGGCCCGTTTACGCAATTCAGGGCCTTGGCCAGAATGCGCGCGGCGGTTGTCTTTCCCACGCCTCGTGCGCCAGAAAAGATGTAGGCATGCGCCACGCGATTATTTTTGATGGCGTTCGCCAGCGTGTTGGTGACGTGTTCTTGTCCAACGAGATCCGCGAAGGTCTGCGGCCGCCATTTTCGTGCGATCACTTGGTAGGTCATACGTGTCTGGGTGCCCTACCCTTTGCGGCTTTTGCAAAGGGTGGGTTCATTCTCACCAGCCGCGCGGAAAAAGTCAAAACACTTCGCAGCGCGAAAGGTTGCCAGTTCGACGAATCATGTTTGGAAAAGTTGTGAGGAAGAGGCCGCGAGAACAAACAACGAACTGCGTGGTCTTAACTTAGAACTTAAAACTGATTACTGAAAACTCTAGATTCGAGGAACTTCGGAATCTCCGCGGCACACTTGGCTTACCCGGTACCGTTGCTCCCTTCCGGGCCTGGCGGGGTTCGCGGGACCTCGTTGCACGAAGTCCGAAGTTCCACGACTCGGCAGTCGTTGAATCATGACTGCAAAGGAAAGCTTAGCACAACGCTCGAACCCGCTCCAATTGTGAGCAGGAATGACAGGTCGCTAAAATTAAAAAGGGGGGCTGCCATCCCGCCCCCCTCGTCATTTTGTCTAAGCGATTTTTTTCACTGCGGGGATTTTCCACGAACCATTCAGGATAGACGGATCTTTTTCTTTCGGCCAGTACAAGCGCATCATCAAGACGAAATCATCTTTCGGCGCAGGCAGCCAATTCGATTCTTTGTCTTTGCCGGGAGAGTCGGCTTGAATGTAAATGTCCGTTGAGCCGTCGGCATTGGTTTTGAACTTATTGCGTTGGCTGACGTTGTAGCGATTGAGGGGATTGTCGACGAAGAAGTACTTGGCGTTGTACATAGTCACAGACCAGAAACCATCGACTGGCGGCATCTGGCCCTTATCGAAGTGCAGAACATATTTGTTGGCGCCATTGTATTTCTGAAGAATTTCCGGACCTTCGGAGGTCGGATAGACGGCGTCTTCGGGGCGATTCGCACCGAGGCCGAACCAGGTGACCGTCGCACGCTGAATATAGTTGGTGCCGTAGAGACCGGTCTTGGTGGTGAACATCCAACCATTTTCGAGTTTGGCATCTCCCGCGGCGATTCCTTCTTTGAACCATGCCGCGATTTTGTCTTGCGCTGGTTTGGGAGCCTTGGCGATTCCCGCAGCCACGCTGGGTTCGAGTCTGGATGCGTCGAAATCCTGACCCGGGACGATTCCAATTTTCGCCAACTTCGCGACCATCGGCGCGTCTTCCGCACTGGGAGGATTTGTCTTCAAGAGCTGGGCGAAAAGCTTGAAGTAGGAAGCGCCGTCCATTGCGTTCAATTGATCGCGAACGGCGATCGTTTTGTTGATCGCAGGATCAACGACTCCCGGCGTCGGCTTATACGGCTTGCCGTAAGAGGACAGCGGCACAGCGGACATTTGGTCTTGCAGCGCATGCACTGCTTTGTAGTCCTCAGGCGTGCCGGTGCAATAGATGCGCCCTAGCAGCCATACCATTCCGGTCGGCGATTTATATTCCGTGACGCCAGCCGGAAGCGTTCCGCTCCAGCCCGGCCCAGTGATGGCATATTTCTGTGCCGCCGTGCCGGTGGTGCGTTTGCCTGGAACCTGGAAGACGTCGGTCCATCCGTCGAGCATCGGGAACAAAGCGTAACGGCCCTTCATGTCGGGGATACTGATGACCCAGGGTTCCTTGGAAACATCGAGCCAGGTGACGGTGTACAAGGTATCGGCGTTCGGCGCGGTCACGGCGTTGAACGATGCGTTCGGATATTCGCGAAGCTTGGCGAATTGGCCCATGGGCGCAGAGGTGCCCTCTGGCGCAACCACATTGGTTGTCACCCGACGGGTCATCTCCATGGTCATTAATGGGTACGCATAGATATAGGCATCCTTCGCGGTTTCAAATGCTTCCAACTCCTTCACGTCTTGTGCAACCTTTGGTTGTTCGCCACAGCCTGCCAGTACCAAGCAGCTCAAAAGGGCGAGTCCAATAGCGTTCCGAATTGCGGCTTTCACTGATTCTTCCTCCGTGCTGGATTTACATCGGACAGTACTTGAAGACGCAACCTGAAAGTATTGTCAAAAGTAACAAGTTTCGCGTCGCCGGGGGAAATAGCCCCTTCCGACTAGCCGCTTGTCCAGAAGGCAGGAGGCTGCCCTAGGGAGTTGTGAACAGGGGTCTGGCGAGCTCTTCCGGCGAAGCGGTTTCGGGGTGCTCGGCCTTCCAGCGCATCGCAGCGGTGATGCGGGTACGTCCACTGGGATGATCGAAGAAGACGAACTCCTCAATTGGCCCCGGATCGAGTTTGCGATATTCGCCGAGCATCAAATCCACGTTGGCCTCGCCATCCGGTTGACGACCGGCATTCAGGCCATACATGTCCGCCTCGAACTCCATCGTGCGCGTGATGGTGTTGGTGACAGGCGTCAGCAGAAAGAAGTAAGTGGACAAGCCGATGAGCGCCAGCGGCAACACCGCGACGTCGGTTATGCCGCGGATGCCCCAACGGTCGCCCCAGCGCGCGAGAGCAATATTCATGAACCAATTCAAAAACGCGAAGCCCAAGACCACCAACACACCAAACATCACTAATCCCTTGTAGCCGTGGTTGAGAACGTAGTGTCCCATCTCGTGTCCCATGGTGGTTTCAATTTCGGGCAGAGTGCAGCGCTTCAGGAGATTGTCGTTGAGGGAAATGCGCTCCGTGCCGGCGAAGCCGCTGACGTTGGCGCTGACGCGGTTGGATTGGCGCGAGGCGTCGAACTCGTAGACGTCGGTTGCGGGGATTCCGTTGGCGCGCGCCATGCTGAGGATAGGGTCTTTGATGCTGGGATCTTGCAATTTAGTGTAAGTGTTGAATAGCGGAGCGATGTAGACGGGAGAAATAAGGATGACAAAAGCGAGAAAGATGATGGTGACGGCCGCTCCCCATACCCACCAGTTTTTTCCGAGACGGCGCACCAAGCCGAAGAGTGGAACCACGAGAACCGCACCGAGTATCACTCCAACGACCAGTGCAATAAGCTGATCGCGCATCCACGGACCGAATGTCTGATTCAGCAAGCCGTACTTGTGCTCGCGGAAGTAGCTTTCGTAAACGGTGAGCGGGAAGCTTAGCACAGACGTGACAACAATGAATTGCAGCCAGTAAAGCGCGGTCTGGAGAGGGCGAAAGCGCGTGATGCGTTCGGCAAAGTCACGCATACGCGTCGACCATCGGAACCGGAGTAAGATCCACATTACGATTACGGTGGAGAGAAAATCCCAAAGCAGCATCCAATAGCCGCCTTCGAAATAAGCGTTGGAACGGGCGCGTTGCGCTGGAGGCATCTTGGCGAGATACGCGTTCACGGCAGCGTTGACGTCGAATGGTTCGCGCGTTGCTTGTTGATTGGCGACAGCCGGCGTTGGCGCAGCGCTGTTGCTGCCGGTACTCTGCGCCGGGGCAATGGCTGTAAAGGCAATGAGTAGCAGAACGAACGAAAAAATGTACCCCGTCACGCGAACCATTCAGTCCTCCTCTTGTGCAAGCCGCAGCCTGCAATGCGCTGATCAGCAAGCCACGACCGGCTCAGTGAGATGAGTTATAGCACGAGCGCGCGGTCTTTCGTCGCGAGGGTGGCGGTTTGAAGGGGCGATGAACAGTGATGTTCCGGGTTACGAGCGCACTATTTTGTCTTGTTCCGGTACATCAACTCATCCGCCCGTTTGATGAGGCTTTCGGCGGTGTCATCGGGAAGTGCGAGTGTGCTGCCGATCGAGACCGACAGAGATAGCAAGCTTCCATCACAGGTGAACAAAGTTTGTGCGACCATGGCGGCACATCGCACCTTCAAGTGAGTCAGAATCTCGTCGTTCACGTGATGGGCGATTGCGATAAACTCATCCCCTCCCCAGCGGCCAATCACATCGGCAGGGCGCAGCGTTCCCGTCAGGGTCTTCGCCACTTCCAGCAAAGCGTGGTCGCCGGTGGCGTGCCCGAAAGTGTCATTGATTGCCTTGAATCGGTCGAGGTCAATCAGCAACACTCCAAACGGCTCCTTGTGCATGCGGAATTCACTGAAGGCTGTCTGCAGCGCCATCTCAACGAAGCGGCGATTCGGCAGTTGCGTGACTTGATCAAGAAAGGCCAGGCGTCCCATCTGCTCGATCTCGCGCTGCGCATCCTGCTCGGCGGTACTGTTGCTGAAGATCTGCACCGCGCCAATGATTGAGCCGTCGGCCGCGCGAAGAGGCTGAACCCGCGCGGTCACGGGAACCCGCCGGCCCTGCTTATGCCGCAAGAAAACTTCAACCTCGTGAGAGCGGCCGTTGTTAAGGCTGGCTGTCAGAGGACAATTGTGAGCGCACAAGCGCTTGCCTTCGCTGTCCACGTGGCAAAGCCCATCCTCTGGACAGCGCAGGCCGACCATTTCATGGGGTTCGTAGCCCGTCTGGCGGAAGGCGCCCTCATTCCAGTACAAAATGCGCCGGTCCAGGTCCACGATGTACACGCCATCGTTTACCTGGTCCAGCAGCGCCTTGTAGGTCCTTCGATCGATTGGAGTCGCAGCCATCATTACCTCAAATCGGGCGGCCAGGAAAAGCTCGGAAACCTCCTGAAAGCGGCATTATCCTCGCGAAGCTGTCTAAATCCAATAAGTGACGTGGCAAAGTCATAGCAGTATAGGGCCTGCGTGCGTTCAACGCTATAGCCCAAATTCAAATGGACGTACGCGGCTGGTTTGCTGGGGCAATTCTGTTGCGAAGGTACCCAAGGTGCTGTGCGTCAGACAAGACCCGCGGGGATAGTCGCCGACGTGGCGTGCTCGCTTCCCGAAGAGGCAAGGCTAGCGCGAATCTGTGCGAGAAGTTCAAAGGAACGCGTTCGCGCTTTGTGATCGTAGACATGAGTTGTGCTGATGATTTCGTCCGGCCGGGTCAGATCCAGAAGATTCACTAGTCGACGCTTCGCTGTTTCTGGCGAACCGATGACGGAGCAGAGAAGAGCTTGTCCCACATTGGCTTTCTCTGCGGGCGACCAAAACGAATCGATGTCTTCGATCGGTGGAGGAACCTGGCCTGGTGTGCCGCGGCGGAGATTTGCGAAGGACTGCTGGATGGATGTGAAGTGATAATGAGCTTCGGCGTCTGTTTCCGCGACGACCGCCGTTAATCCGATCATCGCGTAAGCGCGATCAAGTTGCCGTGAGGGCTTGAAGTTCGCTCGATAAAGCGCCAGGGCTTGCAGCAGGTCCGCGGGCGCGAAATGCGATGCGAAGGCAAACGGCAAGCCAAGCTCGGCGGCAAGTTGCGCACTGAACAGGCTGGAGCCCAGCAACCAGATGGGTACGCGCGAGCCTGCACCGGGAATGGCGCGAATTTTTTGATTGGGTGTCGCTGGTTCAAGGTACGCCTGCAATTCTTCGACGTCTTGCGGGAATCTGTCCGAGGTGGAGGCGATATCGCGGCGCAGCGCACGCGTGGTGAACATGTCGGTGCCTGGCGCGCGCCCGAGTCCCAAATCGATGCGGTCCGGATAAAGCGCTGCGAGCGTACCGAACTGCTCGGCGATCACCAGGGGCGAATGATTCGGCAACATGATGCCGCCCGACCCAACCCGGATGGTTTTCGTGCCACCGGCGACGTAACCGATTACGACGGATGTTGCGGCGCTTGCGATGCCTGGCATACCGTGATGTTCCGCAAGCCAGAAGCGATGGTAGCCCCAGGATTCCGCGTGCTGCGCAAGGTCAAGGGAATTGCGCAAAGCATCGCCGGCGGAAGCACCTTCAGGAATCGGCGACAGATCGAGAATAGAAAATGGAATCACGCGAATTGGATGCGGCGGAGGGAAGAATCGTTTTGCCGGTGATTCTATTGCCGAGTTGCACTCCCAACGTCGCCCAAAACCTCGATTTAGCTTTTGCGCTTGCGGGCCCCCCGGGCGGCGAAATGCAACAGCAGTTTCCGGTCTTCATCGAGCAAACTGCTGGGGAGACTGCGAAACTGTTCTAAAAGGCTTCGAGGTTTGTTTGAAGTGTGGAAACTGGTGGGTAGTGATACCTCGGCCCCGCTCTCCTTAGCGTGAGAGCGGGGCCGTCATTTGGGCGGGTCTTAGACAAGCGGTGACCGACCGCTCGGAACGGCAACTCTCGTGGTTCTGCCGTTGAGTGCAAAACCCTAAAATGCCGCGAGAGTGAGCGCTGTTCACTTTTGTACAGTGAGCAAAGAAATCTATGGGCTGCATGCTTACCCGGGGCTTGGTTCTGATTCCTTCCGCAGTGGCCCGAAGACCGTAAGTCTGATGGTCTTGCCAGACTCAGCACATCGGCAAAACATCTTGCCAGTCTCCCCGGGCCTTGATTTAGACTTTTCCTCGGTTGGAGTTCCTCCCCAACCTTCCGTGTTCTGCCCGCGGCAGGAGCACGGTCCGCGCGCCAGCGCTGCGTCCCGCCCAGTCGGGACGACTACCCCACGTCACGGGGACAAACCCTGCACGCGCGTGCAGGCAGGAGGATGGTTCATGAAGATTATCGTTTCACTGATTTTAGCAATTGCGCTGGCGTGCCCCGTTGCGCCGCCAGCCTCTGCGGAGCCACGCCAGGTTTCGCAGGGCACGGAATTTCATCTAACGCTGCTGACTCCCATCAACAGTTCCAAGGTTCAGGAAGGCGATGCCATCACCGCCGTGACTTCGCAACCCGTGGTGCTCGACGGCCTGACGATTCTTCCGGTCGGCACGAAACTTCACGGCACCATCGGTTTCGTGCAGAAGGCAAAACTGTTCTCGTTGTTCAAGGGACAGGCGTACGTGAACGTCAGTTTCAAGACTCTGGAAGTGGACAGCCGGCTGATCCCGATCCAGACGACGCTGTTGGCGATTGGCAGGCCGCGCGTTGACTCTGGCACCAGCACAGCGCGAAAGGACATGAAGATCACCGAGGGCGAAATCGTCCAGGAGAAGCACGACTACAAGGGCGACGTGATTGGTCTTGCCATTGGTGGCGGAGCGGGCTCGACGATCGGATTGATCGCCGGCAGCCTGGGACGCGGCATGGGCATCGGCTTCGCCGCGGGAGCGATCTACGTGGTGGCGCGAAAGGGCAAGGAAATTAATATGCCCGAGCAGACGGCCATGCTGGTTCGGCTGGACAGCACCGTAACGGTGCCATTTGTCGCCGCCAGCAACGCGCCGAGCGACACACCTACAAAGTCACGGTAGAAGATCTCGTAGAAGATCTCTACTTCTGCATGTGTGCGCTGAACAGCCAGCGGAAAAATGCTGTTCGCTGCCATCCTGAGCGCAGCGAGGGATCTGCTTTTCGCAAAACGCCAGGCAAAAAGCAGATTCCTCTCTCCGCAAACTCCGTTCGGAATGACAAAGTGGGACTTTTTCCGCAAGCTGTTAAGCCATGCCATCCCGAAAAACAGACGTTCTCACACAGACTCTGAACGTCTGAGCACAGGAAGCGGCGAACTTACGCGATGCGCTCTTTCGGGAGGAAAGGGCGCCGTGAGTTTTGTCAGGGTCAACTCACGGCGCCCGAGGGGGTTCTGGCAGGCCGTTCGAGGTAGCTCCCGGGGGATTGAATACCGACTCGGAAACAACGCTTGATCTGGGGTTAAAGCATCAAGGTATTTCGCGGGCCATGAAGCAACTTCTGCCAGATCAAGTGCAGGAGGAATGCCATGACTGGGAAATTAGAAAACGCTGGAAGAGCAATCGCTTAGCGCGGTTGATGGATTTGCAGTGTGAGTCATGACGGGAAAGGCCGTTCCGTTCCGGAACAGGCAGCTGTGGAAATTACAATCTCCGCATCGCCGTTTTCGCCTTTGTTTTCCTCAATTTTTTGCTTATCTGCTTTTTTTATCCGATTTATTTGTTTTTCCTCTTGTGATCTAAGTTTTTCCATTTGACGCTGTAGAGACCCACGCGCTACCTTTACATTCGAAAGGCCCGGCATGCCGACCCCATCTTTGCCGCCAATTTTTCCACCAACTCAATTTGAGGAGATTCATGTCGAACGATCTGCGTAATTTTTTAGCGCTGAGTTATGAAGAGCTCGAAGATCTGAACCTGAAAGCAAAAGAACAACGGAAAGCCCGCACCCCCTTCCACAAGATTCAAGAGCAGCGCCTGAAGTACCTGACCGACGAAAAGCGCATTAAAGCAGTGACCGTGCTGTTCACCGACCTGGAAGGCCGGCTGCACATGCTGGACTATGACAAGAAATTCCTGGTGAAGAGCTTCGACAACCTGACCTTCGACGGCTCTTCGATCCGCGGATTTACGGCGCAACGCGAGAGCGACCTGCGTCTGGGCATGGATTGGAGCGCGTTCTATTGGGCGCCAGCGGACATCTTCGGCAACGGCAAGGTGTTGGTGTTTGGCGACGTAATCGACAAAGACGGCACGCCCTACAGCGCCGATATCCGCGGCGTTCTGAAAGGGTACGCCGACACGCTGTATAAGAAGGAAGAGTACACGCTGAACGCCGCGAACGAAATCGAAGGGTTCCTGTTCAAGAATGCGGAAGCGGAGCGGCACTACAACGAGACGCAGAAGTTTGAGTACGTCAACACCGGTGGATACTACCACTCGCTGCCGGGCGATCCGCTGCGCACGTTTATTGACACCACCGCTGAAGTGCAGCGCGCCATGGGATTCCAGAATGAGAAGGATCATCCGGAAGTGGCGCCGTCGCAGTTCGAGATCAACTACAGCTACACCGACGTGGTTGGCGCTGCCGACCAGATCCAGCTCTACAAGTTGATCTGCCGCCAGGTGGCCAACAAGATGGGCCTGACCGCCAGTTTCCTGCCGAAGCCGGTGGTAGGCGTGAACGGAAGTGGCATGCACACCAACGTGTCCATTTCCAAGGAGAGCAAGAATCTCTTCTGGGACCCCAAGGGCGAAGAAAAGCTCAGCAAATTCGGTTGGGCGTTTGTGGATCGCATCCTGACTCACGGCAACGATCTTTGCTTGCTGATGAACTCCAGCGTTAACTCTTACCGGCGGCTGGACCCCCACTTCGAGGCGCCAAACCAGTTGAAGGCTTCCGCAGTGGACCGCGGCTCCATGATCCGCATCCCGATCGGCAATGAACGCAGTATGCGCGTGGAGTTCCGCTCCGTGGCACCCGATGCCAATCCTTACTTGGTGATGTACTCCATCTTCCGCACTGGTGTGGAAGGAGATACCGCCAAATTAAAGAATCTTCGCCAGGCCGAACGGTATCTGCCGGACAATATCTATACGGCGCTGGAGAACTTCGAGAAGGCCGAATGGACGACGAAACTGCTGGGCGGCGACGTTAAATCCCGCTTTGCGGACCTGAAGAGGGCGTCGGCGGACCGTTGCGCGCGTTCCTTGGGCACGTTTGTAAAAGCGCCTGAGGTGCAATATCACCACGAGGTCTATAACCAGTTTCTTTGGAACCAGTTTTAGGCCTCTGTAGACGGATTCAACTGAATTAGCCCCACCTCTGGCATTTGGATTGCTCGCAGGTGGGGCTTTTTCCTTTCGAATTGGTCGCGTTGGGCGATCTACCCAATTTTTTTGCATAAGTACCATTGACTCCTTCAATGCATGGTTTTAAGGTTTCCTTTGCCCTTCCCTTGGTTCGAAATTTCTGTCTGTGAGGTCCCCCAATGTCCGCAGAAACAATGAGCCCGCTATCGCCAGCGATGGACGAGTTGGAACAACGCTGGGCCCGGCTCCGCTCCCACAAGCGGGCTGTCGCCAGCTTGCGCTTTCTGGTGGAATGGCAGGATGGCAATGTTCCGCGCCGGGCCAATGGCGTCACCGTTGACGTGAGTCAGTCAGGGTGCATGGCGGTAGTAGGTGCGGATCTTCCGTTACGGCGCCGTGTTCGAATCATTCGACCGGAAAACGGCCGGGCAGCGGAAGGTGAAGTGGTGTGGCGCGGTCACGAGGCGTGGGACATCGGAATCGCGTTGTCATCGCCGGACCCGTCGTTCTGGGGCGTGTCGTTCTGACGCACGTCCTGTTCGCCAGACTCTTCTGGTAATCGTACGCGTAGTCGTATTCCAAATAATTGCTTGCTTACCTCGGCAGGATTTCGTCCATTGCTGTGAGCGGATTTGTTTCACTGATTGAAAACGCGAAACTCGGATCCGCGGAGAAAAACCGTTGCTGACATAAAAGTCAGCGCTACACGGAAGAAAAGCCCCACCTCTGAACCTGGGCCTATTTATTGGCTTTGGGAATTAGGGTCGAATACGATCGAGACTTCGACTTCCGATTCGCTGTTGTCGGGAGCGAACAGCCACTGTTTGACGGCCTTTTGCGCACAATTGGCGAGAATCGGGTTTCCGCCGACCACCGTCGAATCACGTACGGTTCCGTTTGGGTTGACGAATACACGCAGCTTCACGACCCCGCCGATGCCGCGCTGTTTCAGAATCGCAGGATATTGCGCAGCTACTTTTTTCAGAATTTTGCGGCTGGTGATGTCCTGCGACAAGAGCGCCCCGGTGCAGAGCAGGCACAGGAGGCCACACGTCAGACCTCGCGCCAATTTTTTGTGATTTCTGTCTTCAATCATGGACAAACCATATCGCCCGGGCGGGGGGCGTCCCTGGAACATGGCAACCTGCTGCTGGGCTGGATGTGGCACGGACAAGACCAGTCCGGGATGAATTTTGAGGGAATCTCCAAAGAGGCAATACGCGGCTGGCCTGTCGCTAAAGCGCTGATAATATTGGTGTTAGCTAGATCTGTAATTGTCCAGGTCACCGGGCTTGCCGCGGCATTCTCCGCGCAATTTTCAGGGGTCTCACGTTGACTCTCGGCTTGAGACGCAGCTTCCCGCAAGAATGAGAAGTCGAGCAGATAAGAGACTCTAAGATTCAGGCTGCGCCCGCTGGCGGACAAACCTAAGCCAGATGAATTGCCATCGCGGTGACGGACGCGGGTGGGAATACGTGGGTGATCTTGCCGCTTCGCACCGTCACGTCGGCGGAATGTGGAACGACGGCTTCGCGATTCGCGAATGTGTTGCACGCATGGATGTCCGAAGCGGCAAGGACGCGAGCCGAGGCGGATGAGGCGGACGCTCCGGAAAGAGCAATGCTGGTTTCGCGAGGTTGCTTGGTGTCGGGATTTACCACCGTGACCAGCAAGTCCTTGCCGCGCAGCGACGCCGAGCCATTCAAGCCAAAGAAGCTGGCGGATTTGCCATCGCGGTCATATTGCACCTCTGGCGCGGAGAACACGGAACGCACCAGTTCGGCGCCCTGATGGCCGGAGTACAGATCAAAGACGTGGCCCACAGGCGTGACAACGAAGCGGTCCTCGTGCGCCAGGTACAAGCTGTTCAGGCAGTTGATCAGTTGCGCGCAATTGCCCATGGTCACCTGAGCGGCGTGGCGATTCAGGATATCCAGCGTCATGCCGCTGAAGACGGCGTCGCGTTGCGTGGGCGTTTGTTCCAGAAGATCGCCGGGCGTGGCCTCGCTTCCGGGGCGATACCAAGGTCCCCACTCGTCGACGACAAGTTTCACATGACGGTCCTTATCGAATTCACCCATGGCCTGCCAGTGCGAATCGATCATCGACTCCAACCGCTGGCCTTCACGCAGAAGTTCATACCAGTCTGTGACATCGAACTGCAGAGCGTCGCCTTTGCCTTTGTCCCAGTCCGTGGTTTTGCCGCGACTGAGGTTCCAGGCGTAGTGATGCAGGCCGATGCCATAGATACTTTTCAGCTGCTCTTTTCCTTTGCGAAGGACTTCCTCGAAGAAACCTTTTGTCCACGTGAGATCGTCGCCGTTCGGCCCGGAGGCGATGAAGTCGAGAGGCTTGCCATACGTTGGGACCCAAGCAGTGTAGCGGCGGAACTCCACGGCATATTCCTGAGCGGTGAAGTTGCCTCCACAGCCCCAGGATTCGTTGCCAACGCCCCAATATCGAACATTGTATGGTTCCGGAGAACCCGCCTTGGCGCGTTCTTCGGCGAGCGTGGTGCTGCCGGCAGGGGAGTTGCAATATTCGACCCAGCGGTAGAACTCCTGCGCGGGAAGGGAACGCACATTGGCGGCAAGATACGGCTGCGCGCCGATTTCTTTGCAGAATTGCGCGAATTCACTAGTGCCGAATTCGTTTGGCTCGTATCTGTGCTTCGCAGGCGACTGGTCGCTGAAATACCAGAAGTTCGTGCGGCGCGGGCGCTTGTCTGTGGGACCGACGCCGTCGCGCCAGTCGTAGCTGTCGGCGAAGCAGCCGCCGGGATAGCGGATCACCGGAGCTTTTATTTTCTTCATGTGCTCGACCAGGTCGCGGCGAAGTCCATCGATGTTCGGAACTTTAGAATTCGGGCCGACCCAGATGCCGTCGTAGATGACTCCTCCGAGGTGCTCGGTGAAATGGCCGTAGAGGTTAGGAGAAATGGCGCCCTGCTTTTCACCTAGTAGGATTTCGATCTTGGCGTCGGAGGAACTTGCCGCCAGAGACGGGAATCGCGAAAAACAGAACGCGGTCGAGGCTGCAAGCGTGGAGCGCAGAAATGCGCGGCGAGTTTTCAAGGAAGTCTCCTGTGGTACCGCAGATTGTGTCACGGTTGGGGAGTGGGGGGCGAAGTAAAATACCTATTGCCAAGCCATAGGAGATGTGGCATCTTCCCTATGGCAAGGCCATAGGAGCGTTATGGGTGATAAAGCAGATGTTTGGCAGGGCACGCTGGCGTTGATGATCCTGAAGACGCTCGAGGCTATGGGCGCCCTGCACGGGTATGGGATTGCCCGGCGCATCGAGCAAATCAGCGGCGACATTCTTTCGGTGAATTACGGCACGCTCTATCCGGCGCTCCTGAAACTGGAACAGGAAGGCTACGTGGCTTCCGAGTGGGGCGTCTCTGACAACAACCGGCGCGCCAAGTATTACAAGCTGACACGCGCAGGACGCAAGCAACTGGAAAAAGAGGCGCGTGACTGGGAACAGACCACCGCGATCCTGGCAAAATTTCTTTCGGCGGCGGAGCAATCCTGATGCGCCCGTTACGTGCATGGCTGTTGCGACTGGGCGGACTGTTTCAAAAGCGGCGCCGAGAACGTGAGCTGGCTGATGAGCTGGAGAGCCACCTCGCAATGCACATTGAGGACAATGTGCGTGCGGGCATGTCGCCGGAAGAGGCACGGCGAACTGCGTTGCTGAAACTCGGCGGCGTGGAACAAACCAAGGAAGGTTATCGCGAGCGAGGCGGGTTGCCGTTCCTCGAAACGCTGCTTCAGGACTTCCGTTTCGCGCTGCGCATGTTCCTCAAGAATCCGGGAGTTACGGCGATAGCGATTCTGACGCTGGCGCTCGGAATCGGCGTCAACACAACAATCTTCAGTTGGGTGCGGTCCGTGCTGCTCAATCCTCTTCCCGGTGGCGGCGACGCGGAACGGGTGGTTGCGCTCGAAACCCTAGCGCCCGACGGCGACTGGCTGCCAACTTCCTACCTGGACTTTCGTGATCTGCGGGAGAACTGCAAGCTGGTGGAGTCGATGTCCGTAACCAAGCCCATGGTGCTTGCGGTTGGAAATGACAACAGCGTGGAGCATGTGTGGAGCGAAGCGGTTTCAGGAAACTTCTTTGAACTGTTGCAGGTCAAGCCGCAAGCCGGCCGTTTCTTTTCCACCGAGGAGGTTGATCTAGAGCAGAACGCTCACCCGCTGGTCGTCATCGCCTACTCTTATTGGATCAACCATTTTCACAGAGACCCTGATGCCATCGGATCAACGGTGCGTATCAACCACCTCCCTTACACGGTCATCGGTGTTGCGCCCAAGACATTTCATGGCTCCATGGCCGGCCTTTCCTTTTCGATGTGGGTGCCCGCAACAATGTATGGCCAATTAAGTTCCACGGGCGACCAGACGCTTCGCGACCGAAAGTGGCGGACATTCCGCGTACTTGCCCGCCTCTCGCCCGGAGTGTCCATCGAGCAGGCACGAGCACAAGTTCTATCACAGGCAAACGAGATGGCCCGGCGAGACGCCGATACAAACGAAGGTATGAGCGCGGCTCTTCTGCCTTTGTGGAAAGCTCACTACGGGATTCAAAGTTCGCTGCTGGGCCCGCTTAGTAGTTTGATGGCGGCTGCCGGCGTTCTGCTGCTCATCGTTTGTGCGAACGTGGCTAATCTGTTGCTGGCTCGAGCGACCAGCCGGCAAAAGGAATTTAGCGTGCGCTTGGCGCTGGGCGCGCCGCGCTCTCGTTTAGTTCGCCAGCTTCTTACCGAGTCGCTGCTCATTGCCGCAGCTGGGGCTTTGGCGGGGCTCGCGGTTGCGATTCCCCTGGGTAGTTCGCTTGCAGCCCTGATTCCGCACACTTCTCTGCCAACACTCGCGCAAGCGCCGATTGACGCTGGGGTGATGTCTTTCATGATCGCGCTCACATGCGTGGTGGCTCTATTAGCGGGAATCGCACCCGCGATGCATGCCGCCCAGAGTAATGTGCAGTCAACACTCAAAGAGGGCGGCCGAACCGGCGGGTCAAGCGCTCGCTCTGTGCGTCTATTGGGCTGGTTCGTCACCTCGGAAATGGCTCTGGCAACCGTGGCATTGATTGTCGCGGGACTGTTCGTGAAGAGCTTCCATCATGCCAGCGAAATTCGTCCGGGATTCGATCCCGATCATGTTGCCATCGCGCAGCTCAGTCTGGGCGCTGCGAACTACGACGCCGAACAGGCCAATTCATTTTGCGTCCGTTTACGGGAAAAGCTCGAAGGCGATCCTGGCGTGAATGCCGTCAGTTACACGGATTATGTTCCGCTGAGTATTTCGGCGGGCTCTTGGGAGGACTTGCAGGTCCAGGGTTATGTGGCTGCGCCGAGCGAGAATATGAAAATCTACCGTACCCTTACGGCGCCTGGCTATTTCGGACTGATGAAAATTGCGTTGTTAGAAGGCCGGGACTTTGATCCGGGCGACGACCAGAATGCGCCGCCAGTGATGATCGTCAACCAGGAGTTTGTGCGCAGGTTCATTCCGGGTGAGACCGCGATCGGACGCCGCGTGCAGGGCTGGGGAAAGTGGTTCACTGTCGTCGGCGTGGTTTCCGAGAGCAAGATTTACCGGCTCACGGAAGCTCCCATGCCGTATTTTTACGTTCCCATCCGCCAGATTTATCGTCCCGAGATGGGTTTGGTGTTCTTCGTGCGCACCTCCGGTCCGATCAATGGTGCGATCGCGACGTTGCGGCGAGAGGTTCAAGCCGTCGATCCGTCAGTTCCTCTTCTCGAAGCTACTTCTTTGAATGACAGCATCGCCTTGTCTCTGTTTCCGCAGAGAATTTCCGCTAGTCTGCTGAGTGTGCTCGGCAGCGTGGCGCTGTTTCTGGCGGCTCTTGGCCTTTACGGAGTGATGGCTTATTCCGTGGCGCAGCGCACCAGTGAAATCGGCCTGCGAATAGCACTTGGTGCCCAACGCAGCGATATTTCTCGCGTGGTCCTCGGACAAGGCGCAAGGCTGGCGGGAGTCGGTGTCGTTGCCGGAGCGGCGGTGGCGTTTGCGCTAACGCGCTTGCTTTCTAGTCTCCTCTTCGCGGTAAGTGCCAGCGATCCGCTGATATTTGTGGGCGTCGCTGTTTTGTTGACCATGGTTGCGATGGCCGCTTGTTTCATCCCTGCCTGGCGCGCGATGCACGTCGATCCAATGGTTGCGTTGAGGTACGAGTGAGGTGCACGTGAGTGGCTTGCGATCGCTCTTCTTACGCCTGCGGAACTTGCTGCGGAGAGAGAAACTCGAGCGCGAACTTGGTGACGAACTCGCCTCGCACCTTGCAATGCACATTGAGGACAATGTGCGGGCGGGCATGTCGGCGGAAGAGGCGCGGCGCGCGGCCTTGCTGAAACTCGGCGGAGTGGAGCAAACCAAAGAGTCGTACCGCGAACAGCGTGGGTTGCCGCTACTGGAAACGCTTTGGCAGGATTTGCGTTTTGGCGCGCGCGTACTGAGGAAGAATCCTGCATTTACCGCCGTTGCGGTGATCACGCTGGCGCTGGGAATTGGTGCGAACACGGCGATCTTCAGCATTGTGAATGCGGTGATTCTGCGGCCGCTGCCGTACAAGGATTCTTCGCGAATTGTCGTGTTTCACACCAAAAACGCGATGTTTCCAACGTTCACGCTGGGTCTCTCGTGGCCGGCGTTTCAGGAGATTCGCGCCGAGGTTAACTCGCTGAAGCACGCGGCAGCCTGGTGGGAGACAGAAAAAACGCTGACGGGAGCGAGTCAGGCGGCGGTTCTGAAGGTTGCCAGTGTTTCCGATGGATTTTTTGAATTGCTGGGGACCAGGGCAGAGCAGGGACGGCTGCTGCGCGACGAAGATCAGAAGCAGGCTCAAAACCGAGTGGTGGTGATCAACGATACGCTTTGGCGTACGCGTTTCGCCAAAGACCCCGCGGTAATCGGGCGGGCAATGACCCTCGACAAACAGGTGTACACGGTGGTCGGCGTGGCGGAGAAGGGATTTGCGTTTCCCGAGGACGCCGAAGTTTGGACGCCACTCGCTTTGACCGCGGACGTCCAGGAGAACCCGACATTTTTTATGTTGGGAGTGCTCGGAAAATTGAAGAAAGGAGAGAATTTGCAACGGCTGCAGGCGGAACTGGGTATCATCGCGCCGCGACTGGAAAGTCAGTTGGCCAAGGAAAAGCCGGAATTCGCGGGCGAGTACAAGCTTCTCGCGGAATCGTTGCTCGACAGCCGGGTGGAAGACGCGCGCCAGAGTTACCTGGTGTTGTTGGCGGCCTCGACCTTTGTGCTGCTGATTGCCTGCGCGAATCTGATGAGCTTGTTTCTTGCGCGCGGTTGGGGCAGACATCGCGAAATGGCCATGCGGGCCGCGCTGGGCGCTTCATCCTGGCGTCTGCACCGGCAAGCGCTAGTGGAAAGCTGCCTGCTGGCACTGTTGGGCGGAATTGCAGGAATCGTATTGGCCGTGGCAGGTTTGCACCTTTTTCGGACGGTTGCGCCGAGCGATACGGCGCGCTTGAACGAAGTGTCCACAGACGCGACTTTGCTGTGGTTCGCGCTGGGGAGTTCGCTGGTGTGCGGCATCGTGTGTGGGTTGGCGCCAGCGCGGCGCGCGGCACGAATGACGCCGAACGACCTTCTAAGAGATGGAAGTGGAGGCAGCGTTAAAAGTGGCTCGCGCTTTGGCAATGCGCTTGTCGTCATTGAGGTGGCGCTGGCGTTTGTCCTGCTCATCGGTTCGACGCTGCTGATGCAGACGCTTGCTCACTTGCTGCACCAGAATCCTGGCTTCCATACCGATCACCTGCTGACATTCGATTTGCCCCAGCCTCAGACGCTGAGCGAAAAAGAAAAAGAAGCGAACAAAAACGGGCAGATCGCGCGGTTGAAAGAAATATTGGCGGAGGTGCGGCAACTTCCGGGAGTCGTTGATGTTGTGGCGGCAGACCACGGAGTGCTGAACGGACTGCGAGCCTCGCATGCCGGTATGCAGTTGGAAGGCACGCTTCCGCAAGAGGAAGAGGTCTCTCAAGGAGTGGTTTTGCGGCAAGTGTCGCCCGGCTATTTCCGGATGCTAGGCGTTCCACTGGTTCGCGGGCGGGAATTCGAAGAGCGAGACTCGACGAACACACAAAAAGTCATGCTCGTAAATGAATCGATGGCCAAGAAATTCTGGGCCAGCCTGGACGTCGTCGGAAAACGCATGAGTATTTCGAAGGACGCGCAGGGAAATCCCGAATGGAATGAAATCGTCGGTGTAGTGGCGGACATTCGGGATCTGGATGTGCAAAGTGAGCCGGAGCCGGAATACTATCCCGCGCTATTTCAATGGGGAGTGGGCTCACAGCACCTGATTGTGCGCACGCAGGTGAATCCCGACGCCCTGGCGGACACGATCTCGCGGCGCATTTGGGCGAGCTTTCCGGATCAGCCACTCACCAACGTAACCACGTTGACCAGGACCATCGCGGAGCTCCGTCGGAGACCAGCGCATGCACATGTCGCTGCTGGGCGTGTTTGCCGGGATTGGTTTGGCGCTGGCGCTGATCGGCGTTTACGGCGTGGTGTCGTATTCCGTGGCGCGGCGCACCAGGGAGTTTGGCGTGCGTATGGCGCTGGGCGCCAGCTGGTCGGAAGTGCTACGAATGGTTTTATGGCAAGGGCTGCGCCTGGTGGCGTTGGGCAGCGCCCTCGGCGTCTTGGGTGCGCTGGCAGCCACGCGCGTGATTGCCAGCGAATTGTATGGAGTGACGCCAAGCGATCCGTGGACGTTTGCGGGGGCGGTGGTGCTGATCCTGGTGGTCGGAAGCTTGGCGTGCTGGATTCCCGCGCGGCGGGCGACGAGAGTAGATCCGCTCGAGGCGCTGCGGTACGAGTGAGGTGAGACGATGACGGTGCGTTCCTTCTTTCACCGTTTGCGTAGCCTGTTCCGAAGAGAGCGACTCGAGCGCGACTTGAGCGACGAGATTGCGGCTCACCTTGCGATGCACATCGACGACAACGTGCGGTCCGGAATGTCGCCAGAGGAAGCACGGCGCGCGGCGCTGTTGAAACTCGGCGGCGTGGAGCAAACGAAAGAATCGATACGCGAACGGCGTGGCCTGCGATTTCTGGAGAATCTCGCGCGAGATTTGCGTTTGGGGTTCCGCTCGCTCCAGAGGAACCGAGGTCTTTCCTTTATAGCGATTCTTGCGCTTACCTTGGGGATTGCCGCGACGACGATCATGTTCAGCGTTATCTATGGGGTCGTTGTCGATGCGTTGCCCTATAAGAACTTCGACCGGTCCATAGTATTCAGAGTGCAAAATCTGGCAAATGCCGGTGACTGGAAAGGGCGTAATTTTTTTCTACCCGACGAAGTGCGAGCCTTTCGCGAACAGAACCATGTATTCGAAGAAACGATCGTCTACAACGGGGTGCGTCTGCAGTATGACGATGGCAAGTCTGTGCGCTACTGGCCGATGGGCGAGGAGGTAACCGCGAACACATTTGAGTTTCTGGGCGTTGCTGCACGTTTGGGGCGCACGATTACGCCAGATGATGGCCGGCCAGATGCCTCGCCGGTGTTCGTGATGAGCTACCGCTTTTGGCAATCGGAATTCGGCGGCGATGCAAAGATCCTGAATACAATCTTCATACTCAATGGCAAGCCGACAACACTGGTTGGGATCATGCCTCAGCGGTTCAACGCGTTCTCGGCGAACTTTTGGCTGCCGATGCGTGACGGGCCGGCTGGCTCGTTGATGGGACGGCTTAAACCAGGGGTGAGCGTGCAGATCGCCGGTGCGGATCTCGATGCGATTGCGCACCGCTACCAAAAGGCGAATCCAGGAGGATCATTCGCATTGCCGGCGAGATTCGTGATTTTGCCGCAGACTCTGCTCGACAGTCTGATCGGAGGGTTCAAGAAAACGCTCTACAGCCTGCTCGCTGCTGTGTTGCTTTTGCTCCTGATCGCCTGCAGCAACGTCGCAAACCTTTTGTTGGCTCGCGCGACCGCTCGCGAACGGGAAATGGCGACACTCTCCGCGCTGGGAGCCTCGCGTGGCCGGCTCATCCAACTATCACTTGCGGAAAGTTTCGTGCTTGCCGCAACCGCCTCAATCGCCGGCTGGGTATTGGCTTATCTGGGTCTGAAAGTTGTCGCGGCACTCATCCCCGCGGGCGCGCTACCCGAGGAAACCGTGATTCGCATGAACGCGCCCGTTCTTTTGATTGCTCTGGGCGTGACTATTCTGACCACGGTCGTTTGTGGCCTTGCACCGGCACTGAATATTATGCGTCGAGACCTACAGCCGCGGCTGGCCGGCAGCGGTAAAGGTGTTGCGTCTACATATCGTCATGGCAAATTACGAGCGGCCCTCGTAGTTGGGGAAGTTGCTCTTTCGATGGTTCTATTGATTGGTGCTGGCTTGTTGATGCGCAGCTTTCTTGTCTTGACGCGCGTGGATTTGGGATTCGATCCGCAAAACGTGGTCTACTTTCGTCTTTCTCTTCCCAAAGCGTACGATACAGACGTCGACCTCACGCGACAGAAGAAGAATGCACTCACGCGGCAAATTCTCGACCGCCTTCGTGCCCTCCCGGGTGTGACTTCCGTTTCTGAATCGATTGAGGAGCCTCCTCTGCAGGACGAATGGACCGACACGATCATTCCCGGCAAGCCTCACGCCGAGCGTTGGCAGACCACACTCGAGTCGGTCAGCGAGGGCTATTTCCAAATGCTTGGCGTGCCTTTGATTCGCGGCCGACTCATCTCCGAAGATGATGTAAGTGCTGCTGGCCAGGTCATGGTGGTTAACCAGTCGTTTGCTCGCCAGTATTTTTCCGGTGAAGAGCCAATCGGCCGCAGGGTCAAGATGCTGGTTCTCGATCGAACCTTTCTGGATGCGCCGCACGACACTTACTTTGAAATTATTGGGGTCGTGCGGGATTACAAGACTCGCGACTTCGACAACCCGGGCTGGGCAAACCTTCCCGAAGCTTTCATACCCTATAGCGTTCAGGGTTACAGTTGGCGGACTTACATGGCCAGGATGGCCTCGGATCCAACAATGCTTCTGAAAGCCATCGGTCAGGAACTGCGGGCGATTGATCCAAGCGTCGAAATTTCAACATCTGGAACGCTCGAGGGCTCGCTGCAGAAGTTCTATCGCGGACCACAATTTGAACTTGTCACCCTGGGTTCGTTCGCCAGCATCGGGCTGGTGTTAGTTATGATCGGTGTCTGCAGCGTGATGATCTATACCGTCTCGATGCGCACCCACGAAATAGGCATCCGCATGGCTCTCGGCGCACAACGGACCACCATTGTGAATATGGTGCTCAGAACAAGTCTCGGTCTCATGGCGGGCGGCGCGGCAATTGGGTTATTCGTCAGCAGCCTGGTAACGCGTTTCCTGGCAGGCGAAATCTGTGGCGTTTCTGTCACCGATCCATGGATTTTTGGCGCAGTTGTCTGCGTTGTGGCCGTGGCCGGTTTGGTTGCTTGCTACGTGCCTGCCCGTCGAGCCGCCAGCGTTGATCCGATGATCGCGCTGCGGTACGAATGAAATGCGCGCCCCGGCGAGTGGGGACAAACTCGCCGGGACGCGGGCAGACGGAACGAGATTGATCAGGCGGCGGCTCCTGAGCTGTGTGGATGCGGGCGAACGTCGTAGCCGTCGCGCTTTAGGTAGCGGTACAGGCTGGTGCGACCAATGCCGAGGATTTGCGCAGCGCGCAGGCGGTTGCCATTGCACATCTGCAAGACTTTCTGGATGTGATGCTTGCGGACTTCGTCGAGCGAAAGCGGCCGCCAGTCTCCCTCATCGGATAGACGCGGACTGCGATGCTGCAAGTTTTCCGGCAGGTCGGAGATGTCGACGAAATCACCCGTGGCGGTGATGCAAGCGGTGGAAATCACATTTTCCAGTTCGCGAACATTTCCGGGCCAGGGATGTTGCAGAAGGACGGTTTGTGCCCGGCGAGTGAGCCCCGCAATATTTTTCGTGTACGCGTCATTGTATTTTTTCAGAAAGAACTGGACCAGCAGCGGAATGTCTTCCAGGCGCTCTGCGAGCGAAGGAACGCGGATCTGGATGGAACTGAGGCGGTAGAAAAGATCCTCACGGAAGCGCCCGGCGAGGACTTCGGCGCGCAGGTCGCGATTGGTGGCGGCAATCAGGCGTACATTCACCTGCTTGACTTCCGGTGAGCCGACGCGCTGAATCTCGCGATTCTGAATCACGCGAAGAAGTTTGGCTTGCATGGCCAGCGAAGTTTCGCCCACTTCGTCGAGGAAAACCGTGCCGCCGTTCGCGTATTCGAACAAGCCGGGACGAGTGTCGGTGGCTCCAGTGAAGGCGCCGCGGACGTGGCCGAACAACTGGCTTTCCAAAAGGGTGTCGACCATCGCGGAACAATTGCACACCGCCAGACGCTGCTGGCTGACGGGAGAAATCTGGTGAATGGCGCGGGCGACGAGCTCTTTGCCGGTGCCGGTGGGACCGACCAGCAGAACATTCGTATAGTGCCGCGCGACTTTGCGGGCAAAGTCGAAGACTTCAAGCATCACTGGGCTTTTGCCGACGATACCGTGGAATTCGAGATCCTTCAGAAGCTGTTCTTCCAGTGCGCGAACGCGACGCCGCTGGTCGTACAAATTAGCCACGTCGTCGAGTGTGCGCTTGAGGCGAATGTGATCGACAGGTTTGGGCAGAAAATCAGCGGCGCCGCGGCGGATAGCCTCTAACGCAGCATCGAGGGTGTAGCCCGCTGTCATCACAATGAAATGCAGGCCGGGATCGCAGCGCAAAGCGCGGTCGAGAAATTCGTAAGGTTCCGGCGCGTCGAGATGCACGCTGCCAAGCAAAAGGCGACAGCGGCCCAGGCGAATCAGGCGAAGCGCTTCCTCAGGATCGCCAGTAGGAAGGGCTTCATAGCCCATGTCAGAAATCACAGCGGCGAGAGACTCTCGTTCGGCTGGATCATCGTCAAGAATGCAAGGTGTGAGCGACATGCGGGGAGTTGCCACTTCGACCGTCTTGTAAGTTGCGTATGCCATGACGGTGCAAGAGGCAACAAGTGTGCCAAATGAAATGGTGGATTGGTTTCGGATGGGACGGCGTGCCGCTAATCATGAGTCAGGGGAGAACCGTTGGCTAAGTGGAGAGTCGTCAAAGGGGTACAGAATTGAAAAGGAAAGTTAAGGTTGGAACAGGCGAGTTCGAGTGATGAAAGACGAGCCCGAACTCATTCCGAAACGGGCCGTTGTACCGAAATGGGTGGAACGCAGCGCTTAATTGATTGGGTATTGCATTCCAGAATAGCGAGGCTGCGCTGGGTGGAGGCGAAACTCATAAGAGCCTGAACCATCGTTGCCAATGAACTCCACCTGATAGGCGGCAGGGCAGGACTGCTGGTAACTGGTGGAATGCAGAAGACGCACGAAAACGATAGTGCCCTCAGCGAGTTTGTGGTTTAGCGCGATGTGTCTGCCGGTGAGGTCGTTTCCGGCAAGTTGCGACTTCTCGACAAAAAACATTTCATCTTCATCCCAGCCGGAAACTTCAACGCGGTAGCAACCGCTCAAAAGAGGAACGTCCAGAGCTGCCATGAGTGCCTCCGCAGAAGGAAGAGCAGTTGCGCAGCCAAGAGCGGATTGAAAAACAAGACTTTGCGGGAAGGGAATCGAGCGGCGTGTGCGGAGAGTAGACAAGGGAAAGCAGGAATGTGCCGGAACGGAGCAGTGCCATTGTCAGGTGGAAGTGTCAGAAGAGCAAGTGCAGAACGAAGGTTTGTACGTAAGGGAAAACCTCGCGGAAAACCAGCAAGCCAACCAGCAGTCCCGCCATGCCGTAATTGTTGCCGCGGATCCAGTCCAGATAGCGCTGCGCGCGGTTCTCGTCCATCAGCAGCATGATGGCAGTGCTGCCGTCGAGAGGCGGGACGGGCAGAAGATTGAACGTGCCGAGAAGCAGATTCAACATGAACGTGATTTCGAGAACGACCAGTAGCAGGCTGGGAGCACCGGTGGCGGGGTCGCCGGCAGGAAGATGGAAAATACGGACGGCGTGAATGCCCAGGGCCGCGAGCAGCATCAGAGAAAAGTTTGCAGCGGGTCCGCCCAAGGCCATCCAAGCGGAGCGGTGAGGATGGCGGCGCTCCCAGAGAGGATCGTACGGTGCGCTGGCCCAGCCGATCATTCCGCCCGAGAAAAGAAAACTGAGGAGGGGAACGACGACCATGCCGAACGGAGACCTGCGGATGTGGGGAATAGGATTCAGGGAGACTTGTCCGCCGAGAGCAGCGGTGGTGTCTCCACCCATTTTCGCGACGAGCGCGTGCGCCGCTTCGTGGCACGTGGTGGAGAAAAGAAAAACGATGTAAGAGATGAACCCGGTCAAGAGAACTGCTGGGGAGAGATCTGGCATAGACATGTCAGGTTAGGGTTTCGGCGAGAGGAAAGCAAGCCGAGGCAGCGATGAGGTGCGATTCATACTTTTTTGTTGACGAAGGAGCGAGCTAGTGTGTTGTGCCGGAAGTTAGGAGGCCGGGGCTTTCAGCCCCGGCGTAAAGCCCGCGTTATGAAATTGGGCTTTAGCCCCTGAAGACTCCGCTCTTCTGCAATGTATTTACGGGACCCGACACTAGCAGGCGCTGTTTCGACGAATGCGGTCGGTGGGGAAACGTGAATGGACAAGCCTTTTATCCCCGCCCGGTTTGCGGTATCTTATTCAGCACTACGTGTGTTGGCCGCCTACTTGATTCGCGCTTAGGATATGGAGCCGAGGCCTGACATGATAGCGTGTGTCCTAAGCGCGGCTGGCCGGATCGAAACTAATCCCCTGCGACTGAAAGATGTGGACACGCCCGAACCAGGGCCTGGAGAAGTGCTTGTGCGCGTGAAGGTATGCGGAGTGTGCCGCACGGACTTGCACGTGATCGAAGGCGAACTTCCGCCGGTAAAATCGCCGCTGATTCCCGGCCACCAGGTTATAGGAACCATCGAAAAACTAGGTCCGCAGGCCAAGCGCTTTCCCATGGGGAAACGCGTGGGCATTGCGTGGCTGCACAAGACGGACGGCACCTGCGCGTACTGCCATCGCGGCGAGGAGAATCTTTGCGACGCGCCGCAGTTCACCGGATATACGGTGGACGGCGGCTATGCGGAGTACGCGGTTGCGCCCGAGGATTTTGTTTACGCGATTCCCGACGAGTTTGCCGACGAGCAGGTGGCGCCGCTGATGTGCGCGGGAATCATTGGCTATCGCTGCCTGCGGATGAGCGCGATATCGGCTGGAGAGAAACTGGGTTTTTATGGATTCGGGGCCGCGGCCCATATTGCGATTCAGGTGGCGCGGCATTGGGGCGTTGAGGTGTATGCGTCGACTCGCGACGAGAGGCACCAGAAACTGGCCATGGAGCTGGGAGCAAAGTGGGCTGGCGGAACGCTGGACGCGCCTCCGCAGCAACTGGACGCGGCGATTGTATTTGCTCCAGCGGGAGAGATTGTGCCGGCAGCGCTGAAGGCTTTGCGCAAGGGCGGACGACTGATTCTCGGTGGAATCCACATGAGCACCATTCCAGCCTTCTCTTACGATTTGCTGTATGAAGAACGCATGATTCGCAGCGTGGCCAACAATACGCGGCAGGACGGTGAAGAGTTCTTGCGGATTGCGGCGCAGATTCCAATTCGCACGCGTGTGCAGGTGTTTGGACTGGCGGAGGCGAATGTGGCTTTGAACACTTTGAAGAACGATGCGATCTCGGGAGCTGCGGTTTTGCGGGTGGAAGCTTAGCCAGCCAGGGTGGGGGAAAATGAAAAGCGAAATGCGGACGGTAGTCGTTTGTTTGGTGTGTCTACTGGCGGCGGGCTGTTCGCCGGGTAGCACGCCGGGAAGTGCTCGCACAAACGCTGCGAAACAGGCGGCTGCGGAACCGCTAAGTTCGAATGGCCAGCAGGAACTGCACGCGATCGTGGACAGCGGCCGGCTGACCGATTTGCAGTGGCCTGATTTCTCGGACTATGGGAAGTGGGTGAAAGAGTTCTACGACTCGGGCAGCTACCAGTTGGCATGGACTTTGGCAAGGAAGCCGACGCCTCAAGCGCGAGAATTGATAACGATTCTGGACGATGCCGGCGAGAAAGGCCTGGACAGCAAAGACTATGACGGAGGCCGCTGGGACGGAAGGATTAAGGCACTGGATGGCTCAGCCGCGGCCGATGAATCGACGCTAGTAAAGTTTGATGTTGCGCTGACAGTTTCCGCAATGCGCTACATCTCTGACCTGCACCTGGGACTGGTAGATCCAAGGACACTGCATCGCGATTTTGATCCCATTGTCCACAAGTACGACCTGGCGGAGTTTTTGCGGCAGGGCGTGATGCCGGCTGCCAGCGTGAAAGAAGCTTTGCGGGAAGTGGAGCCGCCATTTCCCGGTTACCGGCGAACCATTGCAGCGCTGGACAAATATCTGCAACTGGCGAAGCAAGAAATGCCGGATCCGCTTCCCGCAGTGAAGAAACCGATCGACCCGGGACAGAAGTACGAAAACTTAGGAAAACTGGCGGCGCGGCTGAAGTTTCTAGGCGATCTGCCGGCGACCTCGAATTTGCCGGCGGATTCGCAGGCGTATCAGGGAGACACGGTCGAGGCGGTGAAGCGCTTCCAGATGCGGCACGGATTGGAAACCGACGGAAGGCTTGGCCAGCAGACCATTGACGAATTGAATCGCCCGATCAGCTTCCGCGTGCGGCAATTGCAACTGACCCTGGAGCGCTGGCGCTGGCTGCCTCATGCCTTCCCGCAACCGCCGATTGTGGTGAATATTCCTGAGTTTCAGCTGCGCACGTACGACAAAGATGGCAACCCGATGTTGATGATGCCCGTGGTGGTGGGAAAGGCCATGCGCACAGAGACGCCGGTGATGGAACAGGACATGAAATACGTGGTGTTCTGGCCGTACTGGAATGTTCCGCCCAGTATTCTGCGGAATGAGATTGTGCCGAAGATCGCGAAGGATCCGGAGTACATCCAGAAAAACAACTATGAAGTGGCTACGTATTCCGGGCAAGTGGTGACGGACGGCGTGGTGAGCGAGGACGTGTTGGCGCAGTTGCGCGCGGGAAAACTGATGGTGCGGCAGAAGCCTGGCCCGAAAAACGCTCTTGGTCTGATCAAGTTTATTTTTCCGAACAGCAACAATGTCTATTTGCATTCCACACCGTCCCAGACCCTGTTCGCAAGAAGCCGGCGTGATTTCAGTCACGGGTGTATCCGCGTGGAAAATCCGGCGGCGCTCGCGGAATGGGTGTTGCGAAATAATTCCGGGTGGACTCGCGAACGCGTTGACGCTGCGTTCAAAGCGCAAAAAGAGCAGCAAGTGAATCTGACGAACACCATTCCCGTGCTGATCGTCTATGGCACGGCGGTGGTTCCTGAGAGCGGCACGGCGGAGTTTTTTCCGGATATTTATGGATTTGACGCAAAACTGGAAAAACTGATCGCGGAGACTTATGGACGTAAAGAAGCAACGAAGTGAGGAAGTAACCAAGCTGAGAAAATGCTTTTAGTCCTGCGCGGAAGTGCAGCCGTAGCACCAGGTGCGCACGCGACCTGTGTCTACGTGGACGAAACCGGAGCGGGGATAATAGCCTACTCCGCCTCGTGCCAGGCGCAGCGCAGCATTCCGCAACGTCAGGGTGTCAACACCGGGGATACGAATATCGATGGCCTGTGCCTGCATGTGCAAACTGGTTTTGGCTACACCCGAAGAGCGAGCTCGCAGGAACTCGTTGCTCCAGGAAGTTCGATAGCCGCAGATAATCTGAATCTCCGCTCCGGCATGGCCTACGGACGCCGCCAGGTCTGACAGGATGTCGAAAACGCGGGGATCGTAGTGCTTCACTTCCCCGGTGCGATGGTCGCGCAGAAAATAATCGAGCTGCTGCTCCGCTTCGGGAAGAAATGTTTCGCCGCGCCGGTAAATGATCTCGATGCGCTCGCCGGTATGCGTGTGGTACAGGCGCAGGCGATGAACATTCGCGTCGGAGGAATCGGATGAGAATGCTCTGCTGGTTGGCAATGACGCCGCAGCGAACAGGCAGGCAGCAAGAGAAAGCAGAGCAAAAGTAAAACGCAACATTCCTCCAAGGGATGGCTTGCGAGACCGGGAACGACAGCAGCAACAACCAGTTTACAGCATCGGGACGCAGACCGCGAATCGGCGGAAGTGTAAGAGACAGGGGTGCCCAAAGGACAGAATAGATGCGATGAAGGGCGGTTGGTTTTGTGTGATTTGCCGTCACAAGTTGGGGTATATCACGCAGAGAACGTTCACGCGGCCGACTCGTCCATGTCCGTCGTCACATTTCCGGCGGGCCGCAACCATTTGGTGTATAAACAGTTAGCGGCAAAGTGGCTGGCTTTGGTCCAATTCCCGGTTTGCGGCATACCAGGTGCATTCAGGAACAACGGATTTCGGGCTCCCGAACGGGCGGTTTGTCCGGTTCGGACGGCTATGTTCGCTGGGGTCTAACACTTTTCGCGGTACTTGGACCTGGCTACACGGAAGCACTGGCAACTGCCATATCGGGGAAAACGTATGACGGTGAAACTCACAAATCGCTCCCACCGAGTCGCCTATATCGTCGGCTTACTTCTATTGGCTGTGGCGCTCACAACCGCGCTGGTTCTAGCGGCAGAGCATGACTCGCGGGGCGACAAGCAAGCGCTCCGTCAGACCATTCTGACGGACGGTCACTCGCTGCCACAGGGGCCAATCGGATGGGAATGCATCTAGCCATCTCGCCGCGATCCTCAAGAATCATACCGCTCAGTCTGGCCGTGATTTTCTTTGTGACGGTGCTGACGCTGCGCGCGGATATCCATCCCGTGCCACTGGAAAAAAATGCCACTTCGGCGCAGTGCCTGGAATGCCACGCGGAAAAGGCTAAAGGGAAATTCGTTCACACCGCGGTATCGGCCGGATGCACCAGTTGCCATGAAGTGCGCGTCAACAAAGATGTAACCCGCGTGAAGCTGGTTACCACCACGCCGTACAGCTTGTGCTTGACCTGCCATGCCGACAAAAACGCCGCTGACATCAAGGGCACAGTGCACAAGCCGGCGGTGCGCGATTGCATGAAGTGCCACGACCCGCATTCCTCCGACAACAAGTTTCAGTTGGTGAAAGCGACCGCCGGGGATCAGAAAGAAAATCTTTGCCTGGGCTGCCACACCACCGGTTTGAATGTGCCCGAAAAGGGCAGCCGCCACACCGCGCTGGACATGGGTTGCGAGACTTGCCATGTGACGCACAAGACCGGCGAACGCGGCAACCCGGAATTTGACTATCACTTGACGAAGGCGCCGCCGGCGCTTTGCGCGGATTGCCACGATCCCAAGGACGCAGGCTTACAGAAAGCGCACAGCGATCAGCCATTCGGCACCGCCAACTGCATCGAGTGCCACGACCCGCACCAGTCGAAACTGCCGAAACTCATCGCCAAATATCCGCACCCGCCATTTGCCGAAAAGCAGTGCGAAGTGTGCCACGCGGCCGCGAAGGACGGAAAGGTGGTACTGACGCAAGCAGACGCCAAATCCGTTTGCGTGACGTGCCACGACGACAAAGCCAAGCAAATTGAGAGCGCGAAGGTGCAACATCCCGGCGCGGCGGGCGATTGCACCGATTGCCATTCGCCGCATGCCAGCAAGAAGCCGGGACTGCCCAAGACCGACGGCGTATCCACATGCCTGGCTTGCCACGCGGACATTGCGGAGCTGGAAAAGAAGCCCGTGCATCACCAACCCGCATTTACCGAGGGCTGTGGGACGTGCCACGAGCCACATGGCGGCGATAACGAGAAGCTGTTGCGAGCCAAAGGAAACGCACTTTGCCTGGAATGCCACGGGCCCGACTCGCTTCCCCAGCAAGATCAGGCTACCGGCACCTTCAAGATCTTCGCCGGAAAAGTGGAACTGCCCGACGACTACTACAAGAAGAACCGGGTTGTGATCCTCCCTCTGAAGTACGGCAGGGGCCATCCGACGGCGGGACATCCGGTGGCAGACGTCGCGGATCCCACGGACGTAACGAAAGTTCGAGCGACTTTGACGTGCCTCTCGTGCCATCAACCGCACGCATCGGCAAAGAGTGGTTTGCTGGTGAACGATCAGACAAACAACATGGCGTTCTGCGGCAGTTGTCACAAGGATCTGAAGACCAGGTGACGAAGGTACGAGCGAGGAGAGGGAAGATGTTTAGAACGCGGACAAACTGGATGCAGGCCGGACGGACAATCGCGGCGATTGCGCTGCTGCTGGGGTTTGTGTGGGCGCCGCGAACCGCCGTTCATGCCGACCAGAAAAAGAAGAAGGCCGCACCGGCCGCGGAAGACAGTAAACCCAAGCCGGTGGACTATTCCAACATTGTGTGGCCAAACCCGCCGGCAATTCCGCGAATTCGCTATCAGGCTTGGTACGCCTCTGACCGCGTGCAGCGCAACATGAAGGGAAATGTCAGCAAGAAGTCCGGCTGGATGGACCGGCTGGCCGGAACACAGACGGAACAGGAAGTGTACAAGCTGCCGTTTTCTCTTTTGGAGCCGTACGGATCGGCGGTGGACTCAAAGGGAAACCTTTACGTTGCCGATCAAAAAGTTGGCGCCATTTTCATTTTCAATACGGATACGCGAGCCGTAGAGCTGATCAAGAACGGCGTGCATGCGCACTTTGTGCGCATTATCGGACTGGCAATGGACGACAACGACCGGCTATTCGTTTCCGATCCTGGGCTGCGGCATGTTCTGGTGTTCAACAAAGAGCACAAGGCCGAAGACGTCATTAGCGAGGGAATGGTGAGCCCTGGCGGATTAGCGATTGATACGCAAAATCGGTTGCTGTATGTGACGGACCTGGATCTCGACCAGGTGCTGGTATATGACGCGGACAGTTTCAAGCTGATTCGCAAGATGGGCACCGCGGGGCACAAACACGAACTGACGGAACCGGGTGAATTCGCGAAGCCTGCGGGCGTGGCTGTTGATCGCGAAGGAAATTTGTATGTGGCTGACACCTGGAACAACCGAATTCAGATTTTCGATGCGGATGGCAAGTTGATCACCACGTTCGGGCAAGAAGGTGACGGCCCGGGTTACTTCGCAAGGCCTAAGGGTGTTGCGGTCGACAGCGATGGGCACATCTGGGTGGCGGACGGCATGCAAGATCGCGTGCAAGTGTTCAACCGCGAAGGTCAGTTGCTGATTGCCTTGGGCGGACATGGGCTGCTCCCCGGCCAATTCCAAGGACTCGTGGGCATAAGCATCGACAAGAACAATCGAGTCTTCACGACAGAAATATTCCCCGGACGCGCGCAGCAATTCCTCTATGTAACCGATGCACAAGCGGAAGAACTGAAGAAGCAGAGAGAAGCGGAACGGTTGAAGGGCACCGTTGTGAAGGTGGAACCCGCCATACCAACCGCTCCTGCCGCGGCAGCGACGAAGCCGCAACAACAGCAGTAGAACAATCCTGAGAATTTGAAGTTGGTTGGTGCGGTCCCGTTGCGCATCACATCCCCTCGTGACTCACAACACATTAGATTCACAGCACTTACTTGAGTGATTTTTCATCACCGCTGCGGTATATCACCCAGAAAAGCATCCCGAAATGGAATTCATAACGTCGCATTTCACCTCACGTCACGGCCTAACTCTCTCGGTGCAAACGGTTTAGGTCAGAAGTGTACCTCCTTGTCACACAGGGTCGGTTCGGCACACCGTTTGCACTTAGACACACCAGAAGATTAGGCCCGCACCTGGCCTCGATTATTCGAAGTGTACGAAACGCGCAGCTAGACAAATGGAGGTCTTAGACTTATGAAGAGAGTAATTCTATTAGGGGTATTCGCACTGTTGAGCGCGGGATTGGCGATGGGGCAGTCTTGGACACCCCAGGGCGACGTCCTCGGCGCCCACAACAACGGCGGCCGCGGATGCGCAGGCTGCCATCAACCGCACAGCGGCGCGCGTGGTTCGGGCCAGGCGCACTATGCACCTGACACAGGCAACTATGCTTTGTGGGGACAAGATGCCAGCCCGTTGTACGGCGCAACGATTGCGTTCGGCGATGGCGGCACTTATACCGAAGTATTGCCTTCAACTCTGACCGCGAACTCGCCTGAAGTGGGCGGCATCCTTCTTTGCCTCAGCTGCCACGACGGCAACGTTACGCCGAACAACATGATGACCAATCAACTGTACGAACAGAAAGTTGGTCTTCTGACGAATCCTGCATATGGCAGCAGCCCAATTCCGACCTTGCTGGGCAATGATGGAACCACCGGCGTAGGCTCCTCGACCGGCGGCAATTACAACAACGATCACCCGGTAGGCGTAAACGCAACGATCCGCGCCAGCGCAGCGAATGGCCTGGTATTCAGCGGCGGCGTCTTCACGGTTACCCCGGGAAGCAATTACGACAAGTTCGTACAGAACTACGGCTGGCCAGCCCTGGCTCCGGGAACCTGGAGCAACCCCTACGGCGTTAACGGCGCAGGTCAAGCATACGTACTTTGCACCACCTGCCACGACCAACACGTGATGAACGTGTATGCGTCGACGGCGAAAAGCCCCATCGCAAAAGATGGCGGCGGGAAATACTATGCCACCTACTTCTTCATCAACGGCCCGTACAACCCGAACATTACGCGCGCGAACAACAACCTGAACGCGCCCTCCACCACTCAATTCTGCCGCCAGTGCCACTTTGGCGAGGCGAACGAAGCGAACAACCAGTTTGGCGTAACCACCGTCTTCGAATGAGATCGTTGAATCACGGGGGAGAGAAGCAATTCTCTCCCCTTATTTTTTTAGAGTTTTTGAATCGGAGGAGAATATGAAGTACCTGGTAGTTTTCGCTCTACTACTGGCCACCGCGGTAACCGCAAGTTCCCAGGTAGCATCGCACGCGCCGACCGGCGCAGCCCAGCCAAAAGCCAAGACAGATTCGCCTCTGCAGATCAGCGATAAACCAGTCGCCCGAGTGAATGGGGCCGTGCTGACAGACCGCGATTTGCTGCGAGAGATGTACCAGATTTTTCCGTACGCCAAACAGCACAGCGGATTTCCCAAAGCGCAAGAGGCCGCAATTCGCCAGGGCGCTTTGCAAATGATTATTTTCGAAGAGCTGGTTTATCAGGATGCGATCCGGTTGAAGCTGACGGTACCGCCGGAAAAAATGAAGGCCGCCGAAGCGGACTTTCGCAAGCAATTCAGCAGCGCGGAGGAGTATCAGCAGTTTGTGCAAACAGAGATGGGCGGATCGAAGGACATGGTAAGACAAAAGATCCAGCGGTCATTGCTGATCGAGCAGGTGCTGAAGCTCGACGTCCAGGACAAATCGGCAGTGAGTGCGGCTGAAGCGAAGGCCTACTACGACAATAATCCCCAGAAGTATCAGGTGGCTGAATCATTCAACTTCCAGTCCATCTCCATGCTGCCGCCACACAATGCCAGTGCGGAACAGTTGAAAGAAGCAAAGAAGCATGCGCAGGACGCGCTGAGTCAGGCCAAAGCCACCAACAGTTACCAGGACTTTGGACTTCTGGCAGAGAAGATTTCCGAAGACGACTACCGTGTGAATATGGGCGATCACAAGGCGGCGGAACGCGACAAATTGCCACCGCAAGTGATCGCAGCGTTAGTGGCGATGAAGCCGGGCCAGGTGAGCGACCTGATTCAGATTGAGCAGGCCTTCACCATCATCCGTTTGAATGCCCACACTCCCGCGCACAAACTGAGCTACGAACAAGTGAAAACGCAACTGCGCTCGGATTTGCAGAAGAGCAAGTACGAGAAGCTGCGCGCCAACCTGGATAAACAATTGCGTGCGAAGTCGAAAGTTGAAATTCTCTAGCATGTCAGGAACATCCGCCCACGCCCGAAACGAGAAGCCGAAGAATTGGCCTGCCAGAAACCCCGCGTATTTCAGTCCTGTCCCCACCTGTAATCGGCGGAAAGTTGTGCGGATCGATGGTGAATGGAGTTGATGAGTTATTCAGCACGGAGCCGTGGGTGAGATGCCCCAACAAGCTATCGATGGGCCGCTGTCCGTTCGCCGTGTGTGCCTCTAAGTGTCTTTGTTTCTGTTGCTTGGACGGGTGTGACGAGTGACCAGATTGGCATGTCTTGTGCACTCACTCAAGGTGTTCGCCACAGGCAAATCGCCGCGGACAAGGGAACATTGATTTGAAATGGGCTGCCATTTGCGTGGGTTCTCTGATGCTTTTCGCCGCCGTGCCGCGCGCCTCCGCGCAGTTGCAAGTTGGCGACGAACTGCGAATGAACGCCAGCGGCCTGTTGACGCTGGGCTACAACGGAAGTTACGGCAACGTGATTGGGTCGAACCACGGATTGAATTTCGGAGCGGATGGCAATCTTACCGGGTCCTACCATGACCCGAATTTCTTGAATTTCACGGTTTCTCCCTACTATAACCAGTCTCGAGCCGATTCCAGTTTCCAGTCGCTGACCGACAGCAGCGGCGTTACCGGGATTGTAAATTTCTTTTCCGGCAGCCATTTCCCGGGTTATGCGAGCTATCGATACGACCGCGACAGCACCGGAACGTTTGGCGTGGCGGGGCAGCCGAACTTCACGACGATCGGGAACGGGCAAGGATTTAGCGTGGGTTGGAGCGAGTTGCTGCCGAATTGGCCGACGTTGTCGGTGAACTACACGCAAGGCAGCGGCAACGGCACGATTTACGGCACGGACCAGGAAACCGGATCGAATACCCAGACGATCAATGCACACTCCACCTACCTGCTGGCCGGCTTCCGCTTGATCGGATATTACGACCACACGAAATACGACACGACCTTTCCAGAGTTTCTGACCGGGGAACAGGGAACAGACTTCTCGAATTCGCGCGTGAATGATTTTGGATTCAGCGGAACGCACGATCTGCCGTGGCACGGCGCATTCTCTGCCAGCTACAACTACACGGATGTAAAAAGTAATTTTGGATCAACCATCGGGCAGAATGAGAATGATTCAAGCTATACAACCAACTCCGAGACGGCTTATGTCAGCCTGCACCCAACGCTCAAACTGGGATTGTTCGCCGACGAAAGTTACATCAGCAATTTGTCGGGATACTTCTATCAGGCTCTGGTGAACACCGGCAGCGGAGCGCCTCCCGTGGACCTGGGAACGGGATCGCATTCGACAACGTTTGGCGGCGGAGCAAACTACCAATTTACAAAGGACCTGTCGGGCGTGGCGCAGGCTACCTATTACAATCAAGCATATTTGGGAAACAACTATACCGGGACATACGTTAGCGGCACGTTAAACTACGGGCGGCGGTTGTGGGACCTGTTCACATTTTCCGGTTCGGTGATTGAAAGCTCGAACGGGCAGGGAAGCAACGGCTTGGGATTCATCGCCAACGTCAACTACTACCACCGGTTTGGGCTATGGGAAACGTCGGGAGCGTTCAGTTACGCGCAGAACGTGCAATCGTACCTGATCACGTACACAACCTCGTATTACAACTACAACGGAAACATACACCGGCGGTTCTGGCGCACGGCGCAGTGGACGGCGGCGTTTAACGGGAGCCATAATGGCTTTACGAATCAGCCCGGGACAAGCAACCATACTGAGGTCTACTCCACCAGTCTTGCCACCAGGTTATTGAGCGTCGGGGGAAACTATTCGAAAGCGGATGGGACATCGGTGCTGACAAGCAATGGCCTGCAACCGGTGCCACCGACGCCGGGGCTGCCGCTGGGATATTTGATTGTCTACAATGGAACCAGCTACGGCGCGGGAGTTTCCCTGACTCCAACATCGCGCCTGACGCTGTCTGCGAACTATTCCCACACCGTCAGCGACACGCTGAGCAGCACGATCCAATCGAATAACAAAACCCAGATATTCGCGTCGCAATTGCAGTACCGCTTCCGAAGAATCAGCCTGTTGGCGGGATATACGCAATTTTCACAGGGAATCAGCGCGTCGGGCTTTCCCGCTGCCCGCGATTCTTCCTTTTTTGTGGGCGTATCGAGATGGATCAACTTCTTCTGAGAAGCGGGCGCAAAGCGCTGTTAAAATTGTTGACGGCATGCGTAGCCAGCATGCTTGTGGTGATGCCTGCCTCGGCGAAGAAAGATACCAAGAAAGATGTGAAAGGTCCGGCGATTCCAGACTTGCTGCTGGATGGCGGGCGAAAGCTGAGCTACGAACGCAGTTTCAGTTCCGAGCAAGAGGTGAAGCCAAAGAAAGGCTTCTGGACAAAAATGGTGGACGTGGTGGTGGGCGCGCCGAACTATCACAGCATGGTGCGGCCCTACAGCATCACCACGGATTCGCGCGGACGAATTATCGTGACCGACCCAGGCGCGCACGGCGTGCACATCTTCGATTTCGCCAAAGAAAAATACAAGTTCATTTCGCGGCTGGAGAACGGCAAGGACCCGCTGAAATCGCCGCAATGCGTCGCGGTGGACGCCCAGGACAATATTTACGTAACCGACTCCGAGGCCGGGAAGATTTTCGTATTTGACGCCAACGGGAAGTTTGAGCGGACCATTGGCAGCCTGAAATACGGAGAAGGATTCTTCAAGCGACCGACGGGCATCGCGGTTGATTCGGCAGCGCAGAGAATCTACGTCAGCGACACCTTGCGCAACCAGATTTTCCTCATGGATATGCAGGGCAGCGTGTTGAAAAAGATTGGCCAGAACGGCAGCAGCAACGGGGAATTTAACTTTCCTACCGAGTTGCACCTGGACGGACCCAACCTGCTAGTGGTGGATGCCATGAACTTCCGCGTGCAGGTGCTGGATCGCGCGGGCGAATTTCAGTATGCCATCGGGAAAATCGGCGATGAAGTGGGCGGAATGTTCCGTCCAAAAGGAATCGCGATGGATTCCGAGGGGCATTTGTACATTGTCGACGGAATGTGGAGCGTGGTGCAGGTGTTCAATCGCGAAGGCCAACTGCTCTACTACTTTGGGCAACTGGGCACCGGACCGGGTGCGTTCCAATTGCCGGCGGGATTGCGCATCGACGCCAACGATCGGATTTACGTGGTGGATTCGCTGAATAAGCGAGTGCAGGTGTATCACTACCTTGGATTGCCGGCACATGCAGGAGGGGCACAGTGAAAAAAGCACTGTTGCTCGCCGTGCTGATGGCGGGATTTCTTGGCCAAAGGTCGAGCGCGCAGGTGCCAGCCCCGACGATTCAGAGCGACGCGCTGGGCATGCACAATCTCACACCCGGAAGCGGGTCGTCGGTTACAGTGCAGGGCAGCCTCGGTTGCACGTTTTGCCACGCACCGCACAGCGGCATCGGCGGCAACACGCCACTGTGGAATCAGACGCTATCCACGCAGACCTACACGCCGTACACCAGTACCACCTATCAACAACAAGGCAGCACGCAGCCAACCCTCGGGAAGTCCACAAGCTTGTGTTTGAGCTGCCACGACGGAACCGTCGCAGTGGGACAGACCGCGGTTTTTGGCAAGATTCCGGCGACCGGTTCGATGAACAACATGGATGTGCTGGGGACGAACCTGACGACTTCGCACCCGTTTAGCCTGGTGCTGCCAATGAAAGACTCCGCGAATCTTGTGGCCACGCTGGTGGCACAACAGAAAACGGCCGACGCGACCGGAAAGATCAAACTCATCAATGGAAATGTGGAGTGCATCAGTTGCCACAATCCGCACGCGCAGGCCGTCGATCCCATAGCGCAGAAGTTTTTGGTGAAGGACAGTTCCAACGGTCAAATGTGTCTGGCTTGTCATGATCCCAATCGCGTAATGAACGGGCAGGTGAATCTGTTGGCGGGATGGACGGGAAGCATTCATGCCGTGGCCGCGAACCAAGTGGCGCTAACCGCGAACGTGGGAAGCTATGGCACGGTGGCGCTGAATGCGTGCACATCGTGCCATATGGAACACAACGCGGGCGGGCCGGCTCGCTTGTTGAGGCCGGCGACACCGGCAACGCCGGGAGTGGACGCCACAACGCAGGCGTGTATTACGTGCCACGCTGGCGGCTCGAACGTAGCTCCAGTGGCGCCGAACGTGTACGGAGAGTTCGCGAAAATTTCGCACCCGTTCCCCGCGGGGAACAACGGGCATGACGAAGCGGAAGCGGTGGTTTTGAACAATAATCGGCACGCCACGTGCGTCGACTGCCACAGCCCGCACTCGTCGAACCCAATGACTACCTTTACAGCGCCGCCAACGCTTCGGCCGCCGCAGACGGGAGTAAGTGGCGTGAGCGGGCTGGATGGTCAAACGGTTTTGCGGCCCGCGGTCAATCAGTTTGAAAACTGCCTGCGATGCCACGGGCTTGGACCCGGAAAACAAGTGTTGATCAAGTATGGCTACCTGCCGACCAGACTGGTCTTCACGGGGGATCCTCTCAATCTGGTGCCGCAGTTCAGTTCAACGGCAACCTCCAGCCATCCGGTGGCGCATGATCGCAGCAGCGCGTTGCCTCAGCCGAGCTTGCTGGTGAACATGTCAAACATAAATGGATCTGTATCTTCGCGGCTGGTGGGTTCGCGGATTTTCTGCACCGATTGCCACAACAGCGACGACAATCGGGAATTCGGCGGAGTTGGATCGGGCCCAACAGGCCCGCACGGTTCGATCTATCCTCACATATCTGGAGCGAAACTATCAGACCACGCAGGCGACGGTACCTGGCGGCTTGGTCACCAACACATATCCGACGCCGGACCTCAGCCCGCAAGGGCCCTACGCGATGTGCGCGAAATGTCACGACTTGACCAAAGTTATGGGGAACACCAGCTGGCCGCAGCATGGCAGCCACGTCTCGCAAGACGGATTCTCCTGCTCGGTGTGCCACACGGCTCATGGCATGTCGCCCGGGACGGCCAGCGTGAGCGGCGAGCGGCTGGTGAATTTCGATATCAACGTGGTCGGACAAAATCAGGGCGCGCCGATTTCCTATAGCCGGGGCGCGAATAGCTGCGTCCTGATGTGCCACAACGTAGCGCACAATCCGGACGGGACGGTGAAGGCGAACATGGTGGCCAGTCCGCGCGGAAGCGTCGCTCCCATTAAATAAGAAGCCAGCCGGAATAAATACGGCCTGAAGTGGCTGTGCAACGTCACTTGCGCCGCTGGATAGCGATACAAAGGATAATTTGTGGTTCGGCGCGAGCTTCGTTCAGAATGAATGGCCTGAAGGACACGCAGCGATAGGCAGTTGGCACGCGACACTTAACTATGCACACGATCTTCATCGCATTCATTTCGTTTGTGGCCTACGCCACGGGAGTTGTAACGGTGCGCCGGTGGCACGCGAAAGTGCCCAGCGGAGCAGTGCATCCTCTGGAATTGCTGCTGGCCTTAGCGGTGGTGGTGGGCAGTTTGTTTTTGCGGAGGGCGCACTATTCCTCTGGATATCTTGCCCTGTGTGCGCTGGGAATGTTGCTGATCGGCGCCGTCGTGGGCAGCGTGATGCTGCTTCGAAGGAAACACGCTGTGGCCGGCACACGAGAATACGAAGACGAACGCGCGGCAATCGGCGACATTAGTTTGTGGAAGCGCTGGCTGAACGCATCGCGAGCTGTCGTCGACTACGAATTCCGATTGATGTTGCTGGCATCCTACCTGTTCGTGATTGGTCCTTTTGCTCTTGTGTTTCGATTGAGAAAAGGAAGCAGCGCCGGCCATAAGTCGGGGATTGCGTGGGTGGCGCGTGGCGAAGCGGCGGGAATCGAAGCGGCGCGGAGACCCTTCTAGATGAATATTCTCGGAATCTCCTGCTACTACCACGATGCGGCGGCGGCTCTGCTGCGCGGCGGAATGTTGGTGGCCGCAGCGCAGGAAGAGCGCTTCAGCCGCATCAAGAATGATCCGTCGTTCCCCCTGCGCGCGATCCAGTTTTGCCTGGCGACCGGCGGAATCAAACCTGAAGACCTCGATTATGTTGTGCTGCACGAAAAGCCCATGCTGAAGCTGGAGCGATTTCTGACATCCACGCTGGCGTACTGGCCGAAAGCGGGGAGCCTGTTCCAGGATGGCAGCGTCAGTTGGATGAAACAGAAGTTGTGGATTCGGGCGCGGGTGACGGAGGAACTGGGCATTCCGCGCGAAAAAATATTGTTTGTAGAACATCACATGTCACACGCCGCGAGCGCATTCTTCTGCTCGCCATTTGAAGATGCGGCGGTGTTGACGGTGGACGGAGTTGGGGAGTGGGCGACTGCTACGATGGGCGTGGGGAAAAGTTCGCCCTGCGAAATCAAACTCTCCCACGAAATGCGTTTCCCTGATTCTTTGGGATTGTTGTACTCGACGTTTACCGCCTTCCTGGGCTTCGAAGTGAACGAAGGCGAATACAAAGTGATGGGCATGGCCCCGTACGGGGAGCCCCGCTATCTGGAGCAGCTGCATAAAGTGGCGCATCTTTTTGACGATGGAAGTTTGCGGCTGGAGCCGAGCTACTTTTCTTACCAGTATTCGTCGCAACGCAGTTTTTCGCACCGATTCGTGGATCTGTTCGGAACGCCGCGCGATCCCAAGCTGGAATTCGTTACCGGTCGCGCGGACACTGGGCAAGGGCCAGCAGAATTGATGCGTCGGAATCAGCATTATGCCGATGTAGCCGCAAGCGTGCAGCAATTCACCGAACAAGCGCTTATCAAAATGGCGTCGCATTTGCAGCGCACGACCGGCGCTAAGAATCTGTGTATGGCTGGCGGAGTGGCACTGAACAGCGTCGCAAACACGAAATTGCTGCGCAGCGCGGGATTCGAGCGAATCTTTATTCAACCGGCCGCGGGAGACGCCGGAGCTGCGCTGGGCGCGGCGCAATATGCGTGGCACGTACTGTTGGGGAAGCCTCGCTCGTTCGTGATGGAACATGCGTATTGGGGGCAGGAATTCAGCGAATCGCAAATCGGCGCGGCGCTCGCAGGCGCGGGGGCGCAACAAATCCAGAGCGACAGCGAACTGATCGCGCGCGCGGTTGAAGATCTTACAACAGGGAAAGTATTGGGCTGGTTCCAGGGGCGGTTTGAATGGGGTCCGCGCGCATTGGGGAACCGCAGTATTCTGGCGGATCCGCGTCGCGAAGAGATGAAGAAAGTGGTGAACCGCAAGATCAAGTTTCGCGAGCCATTTCGCCCATTCGCGCCAGTGCTGCCGGAAGAGTGCGTGAGCCGCTGGTTTGACGCGCCCGCGGGACTGGAGCGACAAGTTCCACCGCGATTCATGCTGATGGTGGTGCCCTGGAAGGACGAAGCAGGTAAGCAGGTGCCAGCGGTCAATCACATGGGCACGGGACGGTTGCAGTCGCTGCGGCGCGAATGGAATCCCCGTTACTATTCGCTGGTGGAAAGTTTTGGGCAGGCGACGGGAGTTCCAGTGCTGATGAACACCAGTTTCAACGTTCGCGGCGAACCGATTGTCGGGAGCCCGCAGGATGCGCTGCGAACCTTCCAGAAAAGTGGACTGGACGTGTTATACGCAGGAAACTATAGGCTGGAGAAGGGAAGCGCATGAGCTTTCTGGTGAAGCTGACGCAGCGATCTTCGACCGTAGGCGAGGTATTCGCATTTTTGTGGCAGCGAAAATTGTGGTGGTTGCTGCCGCTGGCGGTGCTGCTGCTTTTGATTGGAATATTGTTCGCGCTTGCGCAGCTTTCCTCCGTTGCGCCCTGGATGTATCCCCTCTAACGGATTCGCGTGCCGTCGGGTAAGAACACGGGAAAGTCGTCGCTGGGCCTGGCAAGCAGGAACTGCTGGGCGGAGGCATTGCGGTCGAAGTCAAACAGCACAAAACCAAACTTGGAATGAAGGATGCGATCACTGGGCGCTTGCGCGATGGCCCACTGATATTCGCTGAACGTAGCAGGAAGGCTCTCCGTGGAACTGATTGCCTTCAGCGTTAAATTCTGAATCTGCTCCGCATGATTCAACTGATTTGTGAACGGCGGACGCTGCAGGCGCTGAATCATTTCGGCGGCCACGCGGGAGCGATCGTGGCTGGTGAGCGCAAGCAGTTGCTCGCACTGAGATTCGGAAAGGGGATTGGCGCTAAGCGCCGAGGCGCGAACGGCTGGCGGTAAATTCTCCACAAGCTGGGTGAACGCCGCGCGCGCAAGAATGTAATTGCCCGGCGGAGTCAGGTGCACGTGCTCGTACAAAAGTTCAGAGCCGGTGACGCCGTAGGCACTCTCACCGGCCAAAGCCGACTGCGCATCGAGAAGTTCGACCTGCTTGCCTGAAGAGTTTGCGACGGAACGAATGATGTCATTGATCTTCGTGTCGGCGCGAAAGCGCAGTGTGTCCAAGTCTTGTGCACGTACGAAGTGCTCTTTCGCAGGGGCGTAATCTCCGAGGGCCCAAAGGCAGCGAGCGATGCGGAACTGCAATTCGGCATACTGATCGTCAATCTGTGCGGCTGCCGCATACGCCTTCAGGGCGTCCTCGAAAGACCTCGCGTTTTCCAGTGCGGCGCCTTGTTGCACAAGCGAGCTCCACTGGCGCAGAGCCTCGGGCGCTAGCCCTTCGCGATGCAGCGAAGCGAAGGGCGGGCAGTCTTTCAGATTGGTGGCCACGGTACTGAGCAGAACGCGAGCGCCTGAAGCCCGCGCCACGTCCACGATATCGCGAAGATTGCTGGCGAAATTCGCGTAGGTATGCAGCAGGGATGGGGAATCCGCGCGCACCTGCTTGTCCAGAAACATTTCCATGCCCTTCCAGTCGGAGCGCGTCTGGCTGGCCTTTGTCAGCAGTTGGCCAATGCGTGTGGAACGCACGAAAATGCTGGTGCGAATTGCCGGAAGACTCAGCGAAGAACCGGTCAGTGCGGTGCCGGGTCCGTAAGGACCGACGACCTCATTATTGCCGGCATAAATGATGAATAGATCGGGCTTGTAGCGTGCCAGTTCGCGAGCGATCGGTAGGATGACGTGCGAATCGATGGCCACGATGCCGGTGTTAATTACTTCGAACTTTGTGTTAGGGAAGCGCTCGCGCAGCATCACTTCCAGATAGCGGCTGAAACCGTACGCGGGATCGGGGTCGCCCATTGCCGCCGATTCGCCTAGGACGAAAATCCGGTAGGTGTCTGGAGCTTTTGCCTTGGGGATGCTGTAGAACTGCGGAGCCTTGATCATGCCCGGTGGAAAAAACGGCGCGGCAAAAAAGAGGTTGTAGCAGTAAGAGGGCTGACCACCGACGGTGCAGTCGTTCATGAGTTCGGTGGAATAGCCAATGTTGAAGAGGCGAAGCGCGCCTTCCGTTAGTGCCAGAAGCAGCAGCGGAACGAAAACAGCCGTGGCCAGGCGCGGTAGCCAATACCTCCAGCGACTGGCTGCTTTTGGCGATTCTTCAGGAATAGGCGGTTCCGTCATTTTGCGGGATTACTTTTTGGTTTCGGCGATGAGTTGCTGAACTTTTTCCTTGTTCTCGTAATTCGGATTCGCGGCCAGAAGTTTTTGCCATGCAGCGGTCGCACCAGCACCGTCGTGCTTTCCCTGCCACAGAACGATGCCGAGATTGAAGAGCGTGTTAGCTTTGGTGGGTTCGTAAGTCAGGGACTTCTTGAATTCGGTGATGGCACCATCGGCGTTTCCGGTGTACCAAATCGCCGTGGCCATATCTGTGCGCACGCTGGTGTTGGATGGTTGGACGTTTAGCGCTCGCTGGTAATATTCAATCGCGGCCGGATATTGTTGTGCATCGTAATAAATATCGCCAACGTTCTCGAGCAACGTGGCATTGTTGGGGTCGGATTTCAATTGAACGAGCAGTACAGCCGCCTGGGTTTCGGCCGCCTGCTGCAGTTGCTGGAGAGGCGGCGGAGCGGGCGCGGAAGACTGGGGCGCGCTGGCCGGATTTGGCATGGCTGCCTGCGTAGCGATCGCGACTTGTGCGTTGTCCCCAGGTACCTGCAGCCTTCTGATGAACCATCCGCCGGCCAAGCCGAGCAACAGGCACACGATCGCGATGCCGTACGCTTGCCCGCTGGTCCACTTTTCGTTTGATACGGTTGTAATTTCCGCCAAGGGATTGCTCCTTTGCCTGAAGATATTATGGCGCTGGGGTTGAGCCGGGCTTGGCGCCCGCTGGCTGGCTCTTGGCCTCAGCTATCATTTGCTCTACGGTCGACTTGCGATCCAGATTGGGATTGTTGCGCAGCAGTTCTTCCCACGCCGCGACCGCTCCATCGGCATCGTCCTTGCCCTTCCACTTCATCATGCCTATGTTGAAGAGGGCGTTCGAGTTCTTTGGATCTGTCTTCAGCACCAACTGCAGTTGCTTCAGCGCTTCATCCACGTCTCCGTTGTAGTAAAGACTCGAGGCGAGTTGCGTGCGAGTGCCGACATTTTTCGGATCAGACTCGAGCGCCTTGCGATAATACTCGGCCGACTGCGGAAATTGATGCGCGGAACTATAGAGTGCGCCAAGTTGTGTGAGTGTTGCAGCATCAGCCGGGTTGGCTCTCAGCTTTTCCAGCAGCGGCGCGGCCTTCCTGTCCGCCATCGCCTTCATCTGCTCCATGGTCATGGGAGGATGCCCAGCCGGCATTTTCGGAGTCGCGGCGGTAACAGCGGACTTGGCCGTTTTGGCTGCGCTGACTCCGAGCAGTAAATACCCTGCCACCAGACCTATTACCAGGGACACCGCCGCCAGTAGGGAAACATGGCGAGTCTGCCATGTGGCGGTGACTGATGCAGGTTGCGGGTCAAGATCCTGGGCCATGGTCAGCTCGTCCTTCCCTTCAATTAACTGATGTACTATCAAATACTTACGATGCAGGAGACTGCGGATTACGCAGCCACGTCCAGCCAAGAACAGGGTAGCTCGTCGTGCGCACAGGGTGCGGTGCTAGTCGTCACAGCCAATTGTGACATGCATCACATTGCCGTGACCGCCTGCGGAATCTCCCCGACCTGCTGCCATCCTTATTCTAATTGCTATGCCTGCCACGGTGGTGGTGTTTTGACGATGCTTGGGGCCTTTAGGCTACAATTGTTCGATCCTATGGATGCACGAGTGATCACAAGACGATTGATCCTAGCCTGCTTATTGCTGAGTCTGGCGTTTGCCGGAGGAGCAACTGAATCGTCGGCAGCGAGCGATCCTGGCTCATCGAGCGCACTGCAAGCGCCGACGGGTGCGGGACTGGCCGCTCCCTATTATGCGATTGGCGATTTTGACGGCGACCAGCAACCGGACCTCGCGACGGTTCAATCGGATCCTTATACGCAGCGCGATTCACGGTATTCGATTCGCTTGCAACTTAGTTTTGGGACGAGTTCTGCGATCGGGTTTACAGCACCGTTCGGCGGATTGCTACTTTCTGCCAAGGACGTAAATGGGGACAGCGCGATTGATCTGGTGGTGACGACGGTTGTTGATCACAAGCTGGTAATGGTGCTTGTGAATGATGGGCATGGGAATTTCTCGGTTGCAGAAGAGGGCGCGTTTCCCGAACTGAGGGCGGAAGGCGGATGTCGGGTGGATGCTCCGTTAGCCCCGAATTGCATACAGCCCCCTGTACTGCAATCGCGTTGCCCCTGGTTGGGAGAGGGAAGCAATGCGGCGAGACTTAATTCTCCGGTACCGGCACAAAGGTTTCGTTTAACAAAGCAGCAAAATTCCCCGCGCTGGCGAGTTGGCGCCACGTCGGGGCGTTCTCCACCAACGCACTCGATTCTTCTTTAACCATCGCATCACGCCTCCGCAATAAAGCCAGACAAATCTGTCGTTCGCCGAAAAGGCACAGCGACTGTAAATGTGCATCAGGCCTCGGCGAGCCGAGCGCCCGGATTGCCCGCAACTGGCAGCGCGGTTCCTGAAGGATTTCAAACGCGAGGGTAGAGAAATGCAGCGATTCAGCAAAATCATCTGCGCCGTCGTTTTGTTTGTGCAGTGTTGCGGCGGAAAGCCCGGCTCAGAAAGCGGCGCTCCGCCGCCGGCAAAAGTAGAGAAGGAAACGGACGTCAGCTTACTTCAATTGGAGCATCCGGAGCAGTTTGCGTTGGTGAAGGCGACGGAGTATCTGGCTGCCTCGACACTGTCGGGCACTGGAGTTGTGAGCCCCGATGTGAGCCGGACAGTACCTGTGATTTCCCTGGCTTCCGGAAGAGTAGTAGAGATCAAAGCAAGGCTGGGCGACACAGTGAAAAAAGGGCAGGTGCTGCTGCGCGTGCAGAGTTCGGACATTGCGATGGCGTTTTCCGACTACCGCAAGGCTGTAGCGAATGAGAGCTTGGTGGAAAAACAGGCGGAGAGAGCGCAGCTTCTCTACGACAGAGGCGCCATCTCGCTGAATGACTTTCAGGTGGCGCAGGACGCGGATGCAAAGGCGCGTGTGGACACGCAAACGGCGCTCGAGCATCTGCGAGTGCTGGGAGTGGATAAGGATCATCCCGGTGGCGTGGCCGACATTGTGGCCCCCGTTTCAGGAGTGATTACCGATCAACAGGTGACGAATGCGTCAGGAGTTCAAGGGCTATCTTCCACAAATCCGTTCACGATTTCGGATTTGTCGAGCGTCTGGGTACTTTGTGATGTGTACGAAAACGAACTGTCGAGTGTGAAGGTGGGAGAGACTGCGGAGATTCGACTAAATGCTTATCCCGACAAAGTGCTGACAGGAAAGATTAGCAACATCAGCCCGATTCTCGATCCGGGCCTGCGCACGGCCAAAGTGCGAATCGAGGTGGCGAATCCCGACAGATTGATACGCATTGGAATGTTCGTCACGGCCACCTTGCACGGGCAGAAGAAAGAGCGGCATGTGTCCGTACCGGCAACGGCTGTTTTGCACCTGCACGACCGTGACTGGGTCTATTTGCCCGTTGGTGAAGGGAAGTTCCGGCGCGTTGAGGTACAGGCCGGCTCGAATCTGCCGAACAAAATGCAGGAAATTCGGGCAGGTATCGAGCCAGGACAAGAGGTCGTCGCCAGCGCCTTGGTCTTCCAGAACACGGCGGAACAGTAGGAATGGTCGCGACCAGGAACAGCGAGGAGCACCGATGATCTCACGCCTGGTGGAATTCGCGTTGAACAACCGGTTCATGGTGATAGCCCTGACCCTTCTTTTACTGGTGTGGGGCGCGATCTCCTTCCGCAATCTGCCCGTTGAGGCCTACCCCGACGTTGCGAACAACTACGTACAAGTGATTACGCAATGGCCAGGACGTGCTGCGGAAGAGGTGGAGCAGCAGGTGACCATTCCGATCGAAACACAATTGAACGGCTTGCCAAACCTGCAGCATTTGCGATCCGCTTCGCTTTTCGGCCTTTCCAGCGTGACATTAATTTTTGACGACGATTCGGTAAATGACTGGAACCGCCAGAAGGTTCTGGAACGGCTGTCGCAGGTGAACCTCCCCAACAATTTGCAGCCAGGCATTGGGCCGGATTACAGCCCGGTGGGGCAGATCTACTGGTACACCCTGAAGAGCACCAACCCCAAGTACGATTTAATGGAACTTAAGTCCCTGGAAGATTGGGTCCTTGAGAAACTGTTCAAATCCGTCCCCAACGTGGTTGACGTCGTCAGTTTCGGCGGAACCACCCGCGAATATCAGGTGCGCGTAGATCCTAACAAGCTAGTCGCCTATGGACTCACCATCGGTCAGGTCGAGCAACAGCTTGCCAGCAACAATCTAAACGCGGGCGGAAGTTTCATCGAGTCCGGTCTGCAGCAGATCAACGTGCGGGCGCTCGGTCTGATCACCAGTTTAAACGACATCGAAGAGACGGTGCTGAAAGCGCAGAATGGCGCGTCGCGGCATGTGCGCGATATTGCCACTGTGACCGAAGGGCCGCGCATCCGACTTGGACAGATTGGCAAAGCGTTGCGCAGGGGTGACGGCACGATCGTCGACAACGATGACGTTGTGGAAGGCATAGTGCTGCTACGCAAGGGAGCCAATGCGGACGCGGTGCTCGAAGACATTCATGCAAAAGTGAAGCAGTTGAATGAACATATTCTGCCCCCCGGAGTACAGATCGTTCCATTCCTCGATCGCAGCGACTTGGTGCACTACACAACACACACCGTGTTGCACAACCTCGGTGAAGGCGTCCTGCTCGTCTCTATCATCCTATTCTTCTTCCTTGGCAACACGCGTGGCGCTCTGATTGTTGCGCTTACAATCCCATTTTCACTGTTGTTTGCATCGATCTGTCTTGATCTGAACAAAATCCCAGCCAACCTGTTGTCACTTGGCGCGTTGGATTTCGGCATGGTGGTGGATGGCTCGGTGGTGGTAATTGAGAATATCGTTCGCCATTTTAATTTGCCTGGGAATGCCGGCAAGACACCGCTGGACAGGATCCGTGGCGCAGTACACGAAGTGTTGCGGCCAGTGTTCTTTGCACGGGCCATCATTATCACCGCATATCTGCCGATTGTTACGTTGCAGAGCGTCGAGGGCCGCCTGTTCAAGCCGATGGCGTGGACCGTTTCTTTTGCATTGCTAGGCGCGCTGGTTTTCTCAATTTTCATCGGTCCAGTCCTTGCCGAAATTGTTTTTGAAAATGGGGTTAAGGAGTGGCGCAACCCAGTGATGGAGTTTCTGCGCAGTCGCTACCGAAGCACGGTGCGTTGGGCTTTGCGGCATCGCAGACTCACATTGTCTCTGGCCGCTGCTGGCCTGGCGTTTACCGTCGTGCTCCTGTTTAGTGGCGTAGTCGGTTCGGAATTCCTGCCGCACCTCGACGAAGGCGCCATCTGGGTCCGCGGCACTCTCGCACCCAGCACCGGACCAACAGAAGGCACACGCGTGATGGACGAGGCCCGGCTGATTCTGGCGGCGTTTCCTGAAGTCAAGCAAGTAGTGTCGCAGGTAGGGCGGCCGGATGACGGCACGGACACGACAGGTTTCTTCAATACGGAATATTTTGTAGACCTTAAACCAAAAGATCAGTGGAGACCAGTCTTCAAAGAGGAGAAAGAAGCACTCATTTCCGCGATGGATGCGGAACTGAGCAAGATTCCCGGGGTCCTCTGGAATTTTTCCCAGCCCATTTCGGACAACATGGAAGAAGCAGTCAGCGGCGTAAAAGGAGAACTCGCGGTGAAAATGTACGGCGATGATCTGAAGCTGCTCGAGCAAAAGGGCGACGAAATTGTCAACGTCATGCGGGGCGTTCAGGGCGTGGAGGATCTTGGACTGTTTCGCGTATTGGGTCAGCCGAATCTGAATCTAAGCGTCGATCGGCAGAAGGCCGCGCGTTATGGCATCAACGTGATGGACGTGCAAGATGCCGTGGAAACCGCAATCGGCGGCAAAGCGGTGACGCAAATTCTCCAAGGCGAACAGCGCTATGACCTGGTCGTGCGCTACCAGGCACCGTATCGGGACACCCGCGAGGCCATCGAGAACATTCGCTTGCTTGCGCCTTCGGGAGAACGCGTCTCCCTCGCGCAGTTGACAAATACTCGCGTGGAAGATGGCGCTTCCGAAATTTATCGCGAGTCTAACTCGCGTTACATCGCCATTAAATACAGCATCCGCGGGCGCGACCTCGGCGGCGCTGTCGAAGAAGCCATGCGCAAGGTTGATGCACAGGTGAAACTGCCGGTGGGCTATCACCTGGATTGGGCTGGGGAATACGAAAGCCAGAAGCGCTCTCAGCGTCGCCTACTAATTGTTTTGCCCATCACCATTCTGGTCATTTATATCATCCTGTTCACGATGTTCCAGTCGGCAAAGTGGGCGGCACTTACTCTGGCGAACGTTTCGATGGCGCCGCTGGGGGGCATTCTGGCATTGCTGCTGACTGGTACGCACTTCAGCGTATCGAGCGGCGTTGGATTCCTGGCGCTGTTCGGAGTCTCCGTGCAGGTCGGTGTGATCATGATTGAGTACATCAACCACTTGCGGGCCCAAGGCTATTCGATTGAAGACGCCGCGGTGGAGGGCGCGATTTTACGCTTACGGCCGATCATGATGACAATGCTGGTGGCAACTCTGGGCTTGTTGCCCGCCGCGCTCTCCCGGAGCATCGGCTCGGACTCGCAGCGACCGTTTGCCATCGTGATTGTCGGTGGATTGCTCGCTGCTCTATTCATCAGCATCTACCTGCTGCCGACCATGTATGTTTGGGTGGCTCGCGACACGGACCACCTGCCCGCTGCGGATAGCGAGTGGGAAGACGAAACTTAGAGCGTGAGCGGTCCCAAAGAATAACGGCAAACACGACTTAGAGAGTCGGACATACCGCAATGTGACGGACGTCACGCGCATTCGGCCCATCCAGGCCCTACCATTTTCGTGGAGCTTTGTGCCTCACTCCGGAGAACCCAATGAAACGCTTTACATCGATTGTGGACGGCAATGAAGCCGCCGCAGCGGTCGCTTACCGCCTCAGCGAAGTGATCGCCATCTATCCAATCACCCCGTCGTCGCCCATGGGGGAGTGGTCGGATCAGTGGAACTCAGAGAAAAAGAAGAACATCTGGGGCGCTATCCCGGATGTGATCGAGATGCAAAGCGAAGGCGGAGCCGCTGGTGCCCTGCACGGAGCTCTGCAGGCGGGAGCCTTAGGAACGACATTTACGGCGTCGCAAGGACTTCTGCTGATGATCCCGAATATGTACAAGATCGCGGGAGAGCTGACGGCGGCGGTAATCCACGTCGCAGCCCGTACGATTGCCACGCACGCGCTGTCGATCTTTGGTGACCATAGCGATGTGATGTCCACACGGGCCACGGGTTTCGCGCTGCTGTCGTCAAACTCGGTGCAGGAAGCGAGCGATTTGGCGTGTATCGCGCATGCGTCGACATTGGAGGCGCGCGTTCCGTTTTTGCACTTCTTTGACGGGTTCCGCACCTCGCATGAAGTGAACATGATTGCGCCACTGGGTGACGACGACCTTCGCGCGGTGGTGGACGACAAGTTTGTGCGCCAGCATCGCGAGCGCGCCATGTCTCCCGACCGGCCCATTTTGCGCGGCACGGCACAAAACCCCGACGTGTTTTTCCAGGCGCGCGAGGCGTGCAATCCGTTCTACCGCGCTTGTCCCACGATTGTGCAGGACGTGATGGACCGTTTCGCGAAGCAGACCGGGCGTCAATACCGGCTGTTCGAGTATTACGGACCAGCGGATGCCGAGCGGCTGGTGATCTTGATGGGATCCGGGGCGGGCGCCGCGGAAGAAGCCGTGGACGTTATGCGGAAGTCCGGCGAAAAAGTGGGCTTGTTGAAGGTGCGCTTGTTCCGGCCATTTGCGGCGGAAGCGTTCCTTAGCGCAATACCGAGCAGTGTGAAGTCGATCGCGGTGTTGGACCGCACGAAAGAACCGGGCAGCCTGGGCGAGCCGCTGTACCAGGATGTACTGACCGCATACATGGAACGGCACACCGCCAACGGCGCAACAAACATTCCGCGGATCATTGGCGGACGGTACGGACTCTCGTCGAAGGAATTCACGCCGGCGATGGTGAAGGCGGTCTTTGACGAGCTGAAGAAATCGCAGCCAAAGAATCACTTCACCGTGGGCATCCAGGACGATGTGACGCACACCAGCCTGGAATACGATGCGGACTTCTCAACCGAGGATCCGCGGACAGTTCGCGCGCTGTTCTACGGATTGGGATCCGACGGCACGGTGGGCGCGAACAAGAACTCCATCAAGATTATCGGGAAGGGAACCGACAATTTCGCTCAAGGCTACTTTGTGTACGACTCGAAGAAGGCGGGCGCTGTCACCGTATCGCATCTGCGATTTGGAACCGAACCGATTCGTTCTACCTACCTGATCACGAAGGCTAACTTCGTGGCGTGTCATCAATTCCAGTTTATGGATCGTATCGATGTGCTGGCGGCGGCTGAACCGGGAGCGACATTTTTGTTGAATGCGCCATTTGGGCCCGAAGAAGTCTGGAACTCCATACCGCGACAGACACAGGAAACCATCATCCGCAAAAAACTGCGATTTTACGTGATCGATGGATATGCGGTGGCGCGCGCGGCCGGTATGGGAAGCCGCATCAATACCATCATGCAGACTTGCTTCTTCGCCATCAGCGGCGTGCTGCCGCGCGAAGACGCGATCAAGGCCATCAAGAAAGCCATCCAGGACACTTACGGGAAGCGCGGAGACGCCGTGGTGCAGAAGAATTACGCCGCGGTGGACCAGGCGCTGGCGCATCTGCACGAAGTGAAAGTCCCGGCGACGGTCTCGGCGGGATTTGACATGCTTCCAGCGGTTTCGCCGCATGCGCCGCAGTTTGTGCGCAACGTGTTGGGCACAATCATCACCGGCAACGGAGACAGCTTGCCGGTGAGCGCGATGCCAGTGGATGGAACTTTCCCAACCGGAACAGCAATGTGGGAGAAGCGGAACATCGCCAAAGAAATTCCCGTGTGGGACGACGCGATTTGCATCCAGTGCGGAAAATGCGTGCTGGTATGCCCGCACGCCGTGATCCGCGCGAAGGTGTACGACTCTTCCTTGCTGCACAACGCGCCGGAAACATTTAAGTCGTCGAAGCCGCGGTGGCGCGAGTTTGAAACCTTGAAGTACTCGCTGCAGGTGGCACCCGAAGATTGCACGGGTTGCAAGCTGTGCGTGGAAATCTGCCCGGTAAAGAGCAAGAGCGAAGTGAAGCACAAGGCGCTGAACATGGCGCCGCAGGATCCGCTGCGGAAGCTCGAGATGGCCAACTGGGATTTCTTCCTGGCGTTGCCGGAACTGGATCGCAACAAACTATCGCACGCGCAAGTGAAGGACTCGCAACTGCTGGAGCCGCTATTTGAGTTCTCGGGTGCGTGCTCCGGATGCGGCGAGACACCGTACATCAAGTTGCTGACACAAATGTTTGGCGACCGCCTGATGATCGCGAACGCCACGGGCTGTTCGTCGATTTACGGCGGCAATTTGCCGACGACACCCTACACACAAAATAAGGATGGACGAGGGCCGACGTGGTCGAACTCGCTGTTTGAAGACAACGCGGAGTTTGGCCTCGGCATGCGGCTTGCTGTCGACCAGCAAAACCAGTATGCGCGCGAATTGCTGACTCGCTGCAACGGCGCGATTGGCGATGAACTCGTCAAGGGATTGCTGGAAGCAGATCAGAGCAAAGAACTAGGCATCGAAGAGCAGCGCAAGCGCGTACTGGAGCTGAAGAAGAAACTGCTGAACATCCATTCTGCCGAAGCACAATCTCTGCTGCCGATTGCTGACGCGCTGGTGAAAAAGAGCGTGTGGCTGTTGGGAGGAGACGGTTGGGCGTACGACATCGGGTTCGGCGGACTGGACCACGTGCTGGGCGCGGGGCGCAACGTCAACGTGCTGGTAATGGACACGGAAGTTTATTCCAACACGGGTGGGCAGATGTCCAAGGCAACGCCGCGAGGCGCGGTGGCGAAGTTCGCGACCGGCGGAAAACATACCGGTAAAAAAGACCTGGCGATGGAAGCGGTCAGCTACGGGTATGTGTATGTAGCCCGGGTGGCGATGGGAGGCAGCGACACGCACACATTGAAAGCGTTCGCGGAAGCTGAGGCCCATGATGGACCATCGCTGATCATCGCGTATAGCCACTGCATCGCGCACGGATACGACATGGTGATGGGCCTGGATCAGCAAAAGAAAGCCGTGCTGTCGGGTTACTGGCCGTTGATGCGCTACAACCCGGCTTTGCGCGCCGAGGGCAAAAATCCGTTCCAGCTCGATTCCAAGGCTCCCGGCATTCCCTTGAAGGACTACGCGTATCAGGAAGCGCGGTACACTATGCTGGTGCGCAGCGATCCGGCAGCCGCGCGCGAATTGCTCAGCATGGCCCAGGACGACGTGGAACGCCAGTGGCGTGTTTATACCAATCGCGCCGCGATGGCGGGCCGAGCTGACACCCCACACATTGCTCCTCCCGAAAAAGAAACCAGCGCGGAAAGCGTAAAGAAAACAGGAGAAGATGAATGAGCGACCTGTCCACCAGATACCTGGGCCTGAATCTGAAATCGCCGCTGCTGGCTTCGGCTTCGCCGCTTTGCGAATCTGTCGATAACATCCGGCGGTTGGAGGACCACGGCCTTGCCGCTGTGGTGCTGCCGTCGCTGTTCGAAGAACAGCTTGAACTGGAGAGCCAAAGCGTGGACAGCGATCTGGCGCGAGGCTCGGATAGCTTTCCGGAATCCTCCAATTTCCTTCCAGACCTGCAGACCTACAACCTGGGACCCGACGGCTACCTGGAGCTGATCCGGCAGGCGAAAGAAGCGGTGAAGATACCTATCATCGCGAGCATCAATGGCATTTCCGGTGGAGGCTGGTTGCAATACGCGCGGCTGATGGAAGAAGCAGGCGCTGACGCGATTGAACTGAATATTTATTCGATTGCGACGGATCCAGCGATGAGCGGGTCCGACATCGAGAAGACCTACATTGACTTGGTAAGGCAGGTGAAGCGCAGTGTTCGCATTCCGCTGGCCGTGAAGCTTTCGCCGTTCTTCAGCGCGCCTGCGAATATGGGAGTCCGCTTCGACGAGGCGCATGCGGACGGCATCGTGCTGTTCAATCGCTTTTATCAGCCGGATTTCGACATTGAGACGCTGGAGGTTGCTCCCAGTCTGAGTTTGAGCCGGCCAGAAGATCTACTGCTGCGGCTGCACTGGACCGCCATTCTGTTCGGTCACGTGAAGGCTGATTTGGGAATTACGGGCGGAGTTCACAACGCGCGCGACGTCATCAAGAGTATACTGGCGGGCGCGAAGGTTACATTTATGACCTCGGCACTCCTGCGCAACGGTGTGCACCATGCCGCTTACGTATTGAAGGAACTGAACCGCTGGCTCGACGAACATGAATATGTTTCTGTGCAACAGATGTGCGGCAGCATGAGTCACGGGTCCGTGCCGAATCCCACGGCGTACGAACGCGGAAACTACATGAAGGTGCTGAGCTCTTACACGCTGCGAGCGAACGTTTTCAACGACTGAAGTAAGGGTCGCGCACTAGATCACTGGATCGGCGCTGGCGAGAAGATTTCATCCACCAAGGCGTGGGCTGTGGCGACTTGCTGCTCGATGAGAGGCAGGTACTGTTCCGCGGAATGACTTGCCGCCTGCGGAATCGACTCGCTGAGGGTGGTCCACACTTGTTCCAACGAGCCGGCCGCTGCCTCGGTAAGTTCGTAGCCGTATCCCAGACCAAATCGCTGGCAGATCTGATCCGCTGCATATACAAGGGCAGCATTTTCGTTCTTCGAAGCCAGCTTGTTCGGATGGTGATGATATTCAATCGCCAGCGCGATTTCCAAAGGCAGCTTCCAGAGTTCCGCCAAAATGCGTCCGCTCTCCGCGTGCGTGAATCCAAGGACATGTTGCTCCACGTCTTCAAGGGCGGCGACGCCGCGTGATCCCTCTTGCAGTACGTGTTTGAATTCCTCTGGAAATAACAGACCGTTTACCAGTAACCCGATGTCGTGCAGCAAGCCGCAGAGATAGATCTGTTCTTTTTTACCTGCGCGAAATTCCTCGCCAAGTCCCGACGACACCATGGCGGTCCCCAGCGCATGTCGCCAGAGATCTTCCTTCTTGATGCGGCTGCCCGGGTTCACAAACAGCAAAGGCAGACTGCACGAGTATGCCAAATCCCGGATACGCCAAAGGCCCAGGGAAAAAACAGCTTCGCGCACCGTGGCGACGTCGCCGCGCTGCCGGAACAGCGCGGAATTCGCAAGACGCAGGCACTGGGCGGTGAGTGACTTATCGTAGGAGATTTCCTCAACCACGTGGTCTACATTGATTTCGTTGGCCTGCCTGCTCAGCGCCTCGTTCAGCGTGCGTAATATCGATGGAAACGCCGGCAAACTGCCAAGGTGCTTCACGCGCTGCGTGAGGATCTCGTAGGTAACAGGGTTCACAATTCGCCTCTGCACGACACCTGCAACGCTAGCCTCCCTCTTCGGACAGAACAAATCTGTCAGGAGTGGCTAAATAACGGAGCAACGGAAGTACCAGACTAAGTGGTGTAGAACGGGATGAATTGTTTCGAGCGCTGTTCCAAAGTCGAACAGGAATTCCTTTTGTGGCTGCTTGCTCACTTCGGGAGTGGCTTTGTCCATATCCGGCGTGTGCGAAGAATGGAAACAAAACCAAACGCTGCGAACAGTTTGCCGGACATTCTGGGACAGGAAGAGTCGAGCTGAAGAAAAGAAGTGTGCTCTGATTTGGCCTTTCTCGTGCTCCTTTTTACTGCTGGCCTTTTGGGAGTGCGCAGTTTTACGCCATGTCGTCCTCTGAATCCCTGAATCGCTTTCTCGCGCGTCAACCGATTCTGACGGTGGACAAGAAGTCTTATGCCTACGAGATACTTTCGCGATATGGACCGGAGAACTACTGTCGTCCATCCACGGAAAAAACGATCAATGTCAACGCGGTTGATGAGCTATTCCTGCGCGGCATCACTACCATGACGGAGGGATTGCCCGCATTCATTAACTGCACCTCGAACTTTCTGGTGAACGAATATCTGACACTGCTGCCGCGCGAACAGGTGGTGGCGGAGATACTGGAAACGGTGCTGCCCGATCCGGCGGTAATGGCGGCGTGCCGGCACTTGAAGAGCCAAGGCTACGTTTTTGCGCTGGATGACTATTGCGACTCCGCGGAAACGCGGCCGTTTCTGGACTTCGCGGACTTTGTAAAGATCGACGTGCTGACCACGAGCTTTGAAGAGCAGAAACGAATTGTTGCGGTATGCCATCAACGTGGAATTCCCGCCATTGCAGAGAAAGTGGAGACGGACCAGCAATTTCAGATTTGCAAGAGCCTGGGTTACGCGTTTTTCCAGGGGTATTTTTTCTGCCGTCCGCAAATGGTGACACGCCGCAGCGTGGCGGCGAACAAGATGGTGTATCTGGAACTGCTGCGCGCGGCGAACGAAATCGAATTTAATCTGCTGAAAATCGCCGGCATCTTCAAGCGCGATGTTTCGCTCAGCTACCGGTTATTACGTTTCCTGAATTCTCCGCTCTTCGGGCTGCATGCGGAGATCCGCTCCATTCCTCACGCGCTTTCGCTGATGGGGGAACGAGCCATGCGCAAATGGATTTCCCTGGTGAGCATTGCATCACTGGGGGATGAAGCGGCAGACGGGCTGCTGAAGTTGCCGCTGTTGCGCGCTATGTTCTGTGAATTGCTTGGGAAAAAGATCGGCATGCGTCGAGAAGCGGACGAATTGTTTCTGATGGGTCTGCTGTCGGTGATGGATGCGTTGTTGAACATGCGTATGGCGGATGTGTTGGCGGAGATTCCAGTGGGAGAGGAAATCAAGGAAGCGCTGTTGGGATTTCCAAGCCGCTATCGGCCTGTGTTTGAAGTGGTGCTGGACTACGAGTCGGGGACATGGGAACAATTGGCGAATCCTTCGCGCGCGATCGGGATGGATGAGGACTTACTGCCCGATTTGTACCTGCGATCGGTGGAATGGGTCACCATGGTTCTGACGCATGAGCCGGTTGCGCATCAGCCAGAGTTGTTGGCGGAGTCCTGAGCGGCCGCCGCCGAAAAGACCTGCTCCGCCATGTGAAAAGCATGATTTGCCGCGGGCACGCCGCAGTAAATTGCCGATTGCAGCAGGACTTCTTTGATCTCCGCGCGGGTGACTCCGTTTTGTAGAGCCGCCTTCAGGTGCAATTGCAATTCTTCGGAACGATTCAGCGCCACCATCATGGCGATTGTGAGCAGGCTGCGCGTCTTACGATCGAGTCCGGGACGCGTCCAGATTTCGCCCCAGGCGTAGCGTGTTATCAGATCCTGAAATTCCGCGGTGAAATCAGTTTGCGCTGCCATCGCGTGGTCTACATGGGCGTCTCCCAGAACGGCGCGGCGAGTCTTCATACCTTCTTCATGGCGCTTCTTTTCATCCATTGTGCGGCTCTCCCTAGGCTCCCAGAAAGTTCAGGACGGTGCGATTGAAGTCGGCGCTTGCTTCCAGATTGGACAAATGAGCCGCGGAAACCTCTGCATAACGAGCGCGGGGGATGCGTTCAGCCAGGAAGTGGCCGTCAGCGGGAGTTGCAACCGGGTCATGCAAGCCGGCGAGCACCAGCGCGGGAACCTGCACGCCGGACAATTGTTCGCGCAGGTCCATGTCGCGAACGGCGGCGCAATTCGCGATGTATCCGTCGGGACTGGCGGATTCCAGCATGGCCACCGCAGAAGCGGTCTCCGCTGGATGAGTCGCGCGATAGGCTGGAGTTAACCAGCGTTCGATCACCGAGGAAGCAACGGCTTTCATGCCGCCAGACTGAACGGCGTTGATGCGTGCGTCCCAGATTTCTGGCGTGCCGAATGTCGCTGCCGTGTTGCACAGAACAATGTTATGAAATCGCTTCGGGGCGTTGGCCCCAAGAAACATTCCGATCATGCCGCCCATCGAGAGGCCGCAAAAATGTGCGCAACTGATTTGCAGCGTATCGAGAAGATGCTCCAGATCCCAGCTTAACTGGGCTATCGAGTAAGGGCCCGGCGTGACGGTGGAGGAGCCAAAGCCGCGGGCATCGTAGCGAAGCACGCGAAACTGTTTCGAGAAGTCCGCGATTTGCGGATCCCACATGCGAAGAGTTGTACCGAGCGAATTGCAGAAAACGAGGACGGGAGCGTCCTCGGGGCCGTCCCATTCGTAGTGAATCCGCACATCATCGAGCTTGGCAAATGGCATCGCGGCCTCCTGTTCCGGTTAGCGGCGAGCCGCGAAGTTCGCTGCTTCGCTGAGCACGCGAGAGGTAAACTCTTCGGCACTTCCCAGGTAGTTGCGCACCTCGAAGAGACTCTCGAGATCCGCTGAAGTCAAGTGTCCGTGCCAGCCTGGCTCCTGAAGAAGAACATCCTTGAGATGGCGTTTTTCTGAGAGCGCTTTGTTGCACGCGGCTTCCATCAGCATGTGGGCAGGCATCTTACCCATGCGGTCGCCGAGAGCCATGCTGACAGCTTCGGCGAAAATCAGGCCGTGCGTGATTTCCATATTTTGCTGCATGCGCGTTGTGTCAACTTCCAGTCCGGGCAACATATCGGCGAGGTGATGCAATGCGCCACCAACCAGGCAGACGAGTTGCGGCAGCGTTTCCCATTCAGCGTGCCAACCGCCGAGCCCGCGCTCTTCTTCCTGCACCATGGCGCCGAGCAGCGTGGCGACGAGACCGGGAACGCGTTGCGCCGCCGCCAGAACGACGGCGCACGTGACGGGGTTGCGCTTGTGCGGCATGGTGGAAGAGCCGCCGCGGCCTTCGCCTGCTGGCTCAAATAGTTCGGCCACTTCGGTTTGCGTGTGCAGAGAAATATCGCGAGCGATTTTTCCGAGCGTGCCCATGCACAAACCGAGGTTGGTGGCGACTTCGGCGATTCTGTCGCGATGGGCATGCCAGGGAATCGGAGGCATCTCCAGGCTAAGCTCATGCGCAAGCGCCTTGGCGACAGCGGGACCATTGCCGCCGAGAGCGGCGAGCGTGCCAACGGCGCCGCCGAATTGCAGCGTGAAAATGCGTGGACGAATCTCCACCAGTCGAATCCGATGGCGAAGAATCGCATCCAGCCATCCGGCAACAACAAATCCAAACGTGGTGGGAAGCGCTTGTTGCATCCAAGTGCGCGCCACCATGGGAGTAACACGATGTTTTTCCGCCAGGCTGACGAGGGTGCCGGTGAGGCGCTGTAAATCCTGGTCAAACAATTCCAGTGCGCGGCGAAGTTGCAGCACTACGCCCGTGTCGATGGCATCCTGGCTGGTGGCGCCCCAATGAACAAAACGCGCCGCGTCCTTGTCGTCCTTGGAGACCGCTTCCGTGAGGTGTTTGACGATGGGGATTGCTAGATTACCAGCGCGTGCCGCGTCCTGCGCGATGACGCCCAAGTCAAAATTGTCGACACGGCACTTTGCAGAAATGGAACGGGCGTTGGCTTCGGGAATGATTCCTACAGCGGCTTCGGCGCGGGCCAGCGCTGCCTCAAATTGCAAGATGGCTTGCACGCGCTCCGCGTCGGAAAAAACCTGGTCCAGCGCTGCGCTGCCGAATAACGGATCCAAGATGCTCACGGAGTGTCTCCAAACATGGAGCAGTCTATACGCGTTCCAGAATTACGGCGATGCCTTGGCCCACGCCGATGCACATTGTACACAGGGCATACTGTCCGCGAGAACGGTGCAACTGATAGAGCGCAGTGGTCACAAGCCGCGCACCGCTGGCGCCGAGCGGGTGGCCGATGGCGATAGCGCCGCCGTTGGGATTGATGTGCGGAGCGTCGTCGGGGACACCGAGTTCGCGAAGGACAGCGAGACCTTGCGAGGCAAAGGCCTCGTTGAGTTCGATCACATTCATCTGGTTGATCGCGAGTTGCGCTTTGGCAAGCACTTTGCGCGTTGCCGGCACCGGACCCATTCCCATGATGCGAGGTGCAACTCCAGCGGCAGCCGCGGCAACAATTCGCGCTTTGGGTGTGAGACCGAATCTCTTGACGGCAGCTTCCGAAGCAATCAACAGCGCGCAGGAGCCATCGTTCACGCCAGAGGCATTGCCGGCGGTTACGGTGCCATCGGGCTTTACGATGCCCTTTAGTTTGGCGAGCGCTTCCATAGTGGTATCGGGCCGCGGATGTTCATCCGTGGTAACCAGAATCGGTTCACCTTTTTTTTGCGGGATGGGCACGCCAACGATTTCTTCTGCCAGACGGCCAGCCTTCATCGCAGCGGCAGTGCGCTGTTGGCTGCGGAAGGCGAAGGCATCCTGATCGGCGCGCGACACTTTGTATTCTTCGGCAACGATCTCGGCGGTCTCAGGCATGGAATCGGTGCCGTATTTTGCTTTCATTGCCGGATTCACGAAGCGCCAGCCAATGGTTGTGTCTTCGATTTTTGCGTTGCGAGAAAATGCCGAGTCTGCTTTGCCCATCACAAATGGAGCGCGCGACATGCCTTCCACACCGCCCGCAATGATGAGATCCAATTCGCCGCTTTTGATGGCACGAGAGGCCACGGCGACGGCATCCATGCTCGAGCCACACAGGCGATTCACGGTGGAGCCGGGAATTTCCTTGGGGAGGCCGGCGAGAAGCAGTGCCATGCGGCCTACATTGCGGTTGTCTTCGCCAGCTTGATTGGCGCAACCAAAAATAACGTCGTCGAGCGCATTCCAATCGACACTGGGGTTGCGTTCCAAGAGAGCTTTGATGGGAATGGCCGCAAGGTCGTCGGCTCTAACCGAGGCGAGTGAGCCTGCATAGCGGCCGATGGGCGTGCGAATGGCGTCACAGATGTAAGCAAAGGTCATGGAATTATCGTGTTCCCTCGATGACAGTCTACCGTAAACACACAGTGGAAGAGCAAATGCGATGCGGTGGAATGGAAGAGTGGAGTAGACTCGGCAGAGCCAACTGGCCACGTGAGACGAGATCGAAAATGCTGACCAATCGAAGAGAGATTCTGATTGAGTGGGGAGACTGCGACCCGTTTGGAATTGTGTTTTTCCCGCGTTACTTTGAATATTTCGATGCATGCACGAACGCGCTGTTTCACAAAGCGCTGGGATTTCCGAAGGCGGAGATGCTGAAGCGATTCCAGATCGCCGGAATTCCGCTGGTACAGGCGAGCTGCAATTTCTTCGTTCCGTCGTCGTTTGGGGACGTGGTCACCGTGGAGTCTTGCGTGACGAAGTGGGGTACCAGCAGTCTTAGCGTGCAACACAAGCTGTTTCGCGGCGAAACGCTGGCGGTGGAGGGCCTGGAGAAGCGGGTGTGGACGGTGAGGGTGCAGGGGGAGCCGACGAAAGCGAAGAGCCACGCGATTCCGAAGGAAGTGATCGAGAAATTCCAGTAGAGCGATGGGAAACGAAAGACTCACTGCCGGGTCAAAAAGCGACGTTTTAGTTGTAAGTTCACAGTTGTCAGTTTTAAGTAAGGATAGGACGACGAGAAATTGGAAAATGGAAATTAGGAAAACTGCGGGGGGCCGGTATGAGAATGTCGGCGCGCCGACATTGACCCCCCTCCCCCCTTATTTTGCGTATGTGTGGGAAACAAAGGATTTAGGAGGAGTGGCTAGGGCGACCCTTTGAGGCTTAGGCCAAGCCTAAGAGCAGCGATCCATGTACACCCACCCCCGTCTATTTGTGGATGCCTATCAAAGGAAGGGGATGTGGGCGTCCGAATGGGATGTATGGTTCGGCCTGCGCCGCGAACTGCGAGCTCAGCCTGCGGCCATTGGTTGAGCGAGCAGAGGGGTTACAGCGTTTAAACGGGAAGCAATGCGAGAAGGAACAAGCGCCGAAAGCCGAACCGTATTCCGTCACCCGCGACTTGTTTCGCTTCCAAAATCCAATTTCTTCACACGTTCCTGTCCCCGTTTCTCCGTTTCTCGTGTAGAGGGAGCGAAACTGCCCTATTTGCACAATCTGGGGCCGCCGCCCCCGGGTTACTGGCCCGAGAAAAATCCATCGACATGAGAGATTTCACGGTTCACATAAGACCGCACTTTGTTATGCTCTGCGGATCAGTTGCATAGACGTTTAGTTGCGAAGACAGAGGAGCGGACAATGTCTAGACGCTCGCACCTCCTTGCAGCGCTGGCCCTGAGTATTACGGGCTGCACCTCCAGCCCGCTGCGCCAAATCCCACCCGCGATGCCGGAAGCATACGAAAGCGTCCTGTCCAATGCGGCGAATGGTGGGCGGGTGCAGTCGATTGCGGTGAATCCGAAGAATTGGACCAACGCGATCATAGCGACACAGTTCGGAGGCATGTGGCATACGTACAATGCCGGTAAGGCCTGGTTTCGCATTTATACGCTACCCGAAGTTTATGTGACCGATGTCGAGTACGGAGCGGACGGCAATACCGTGGTCGCTACAGTCTTCCGGGACAATAAAACGCAAAATGGAGGCGGCATCTACGTCAGCCACACGAACGGCGATTTCTGGACGCTGCCGGCGACTGGCGTGGCACCGATGAACCCTGCATCGCCCGGACCGACGAGCGCGTATTCGGTGTCGCACGCGCCGGACGAACGCGGCTTGTGGTATGCCGGTACGGACTACGGGGTTGCAATCAGCCACGATGATGGCGCCACATGGACGCACACAGGCCTGTTTGCCAATCCGGGCGGGAATCCCCAGGGTGCGCAGAGTGTGCTGGCGTTTCCAGGCGGCAGTGTTCTAGCGATGACGGGGACTAGCGTATTCCGCAGCGACGATCGCGGCACGACTTGGCGCGTTGTTATCACTGATGATTTCAGCGATTTCGCGCCAGCAAACGGCAACGTCGGAAACAGCGGCAACAAGATGGCTCGCCCCGCAGACAAGCCTTGGGCGTTTATTTTTAAGGAATTCCACTACACCAGCACTGATCCGCGAAAGGGCGCGGGCGAGCTATGGTTCTACGAGCTCGACACCGACACCAAGACGAAACTCGATCTGCCACAAGGCAGGTCGCGCGGCCCGTTCGTCGGAGTTTCGAGGGATTTCCTCTACGGCGGCTATCGCGTGTGGGTGGGCGAGGGCTGGGATGGCTATTATGTGATCCGCGGGGACGCGGCTGCGTTCCGCGGGCTGCTCTCGAACGCGACGTGGGACGACTGGGTCAGCTTCATCGCTGAGGCGGGCATCCACGCCGATATGGGCGATATTGGCCTCGATAGCGGCGCGGTTCCCGCCTACCTCGGCAGCGATGGCGGAATCTTTAAGGAACGCCCGCAGAACGACTGGTGGCAAATTGGCGGCTCGCACAAATGGATGAGCGCCGCGGCGCCGGGCAGCGGGATGAACTCGCTACAAATTTCCGACATGGGCGGCACGAATTTCCACATGCCGGACGGCAGCGTGCAAACGTCGCTGTATCTGACGACGCAGGACAATGCGCTGTACGTATCTCCGGATGGAGGACAGACCTGGAAGGTAGGCGACGGCGGGGAGGGCTTCGGCATCGAAGTTCGCCACGATGCAGCGGCGGGCGCGCCCGCGCAGGTGGCTTATGTCGGCGTCACTACTGCAGGGACAGCCTTTGCGGACACAAATTTAGCGAACATACGCCCGGTGCCGAATGTAGATCAAAACGGGGCTGCACTCGACAATATGGAACGCCCGTTTTTTGTAAGCGAGCTGGGGAACGAGCCGAGTAATTGGGTGCGCCTGCGAAATCCGGCGCCCATGCCGCTGCGCCAGGCCTATTACTCCAACAATAGCGGCGCGAATTGGCGCCAATTTGCCACCATTAATTTCGCGGCGACGGGGGAAATGCGGACGGTCGACACGGTGTCGTGGCTACCAGTGTTTCTCGGCGGCAACCCCAACCTGGTTGGCCTCGTGCCGCTCAATACTTCGATACCGCCCGGCGTCCCTCCTCCGACTTATGACGACAGCGACGCAGTACGCCTGCCGAACAATGGCAGCATCGGGACCCGCTTCACTGAGTGGGACATCCACGCCGTATACGCCGTGCACCCCGCGGACTGGGAATATCTGATTGTTCCCGACATCGTCGCCAACGATATGAAGTACACATACGATGGGGGTAGGACATGGAAGACCAGCACTGGTCTGACCGCAGAGGTGCTCAGAGGCGGTGAGCTGACAATGTGGGGGGGCAAGCCCGATCTGATGGAAGTCACGGAAATTGCCTTTGACCCTTATCAGCCCGGACGCATCCTGGTGGGGACGCGCGATGCCGGCATCATCTGCACCGCGGACGATGGACGCACGTGGCGCACGATTTACGATTCGGACAAAATCAAATACATCACTGCCTTCCATTTCCACCCCAGCGGCTCGGTTTATATCTCGAGCTATGGGAATGGGCTGTGGCAGATGACTTCTGCGAAAGGCTGCCCCAAAACTTATAGCTTTAAATGGGATCAATCGCCGGAAGTGAATGTTGGCCTGTCGAACGCGGGTGCGATTGCGCGCACGGGTCCGGCGCCCACTCCGCGGGGCGTCGCTTCGCCCGACAATCCGAAGCTTTTCATGACATTCGCCCAGGCTGCGGGTGGCGCGTCCGAGGAGTACCTCACGGTCGCTGGGCGAGGTTTCCCAGCAGGCGAGCAAATTGTGTTGCGCTGCCGCGAGATAGCGTCTGTTACTGCAACAGCGCGAGTCGACAAAGGTGGCCAGTTTTCAGTCCGGCAAGCGTTTCCAGACAATTTGCCGCATCGTGTATTCACAATCGAAGCGTTCGTCAAGGCTGGTCAACGCCCTCTGACATCGGCGCAATTCTCTAAGCCCTATTCTGACGAAGGCCTCCTCGAAATGAAGGAGAAGAGGCGCACGCCCGGCCCATCGGCGAAACAGGACAAACATTAAGGGGATCAGGGACAGGTCCCCGGTTTCCTGCCGTTGAAGCTTTCACAGTAGCTGTTCTCCCGGGGACTTCCCGGTTCGATGTACAGCATCCACGTGCCCAGCTTCGCCAGCCACTGCCTCAACAAGCGGGGGATGCACAAGGCAGGTTGTGCGGAAAACGTTCCGAAATGGAAAAAGTGTCCGAGTTGAAAACCTGGAGATGGGGTTCGTGGCAGAGAGACGTGGCGGCTAATTGTTGGCTGCGGTGTACGCGGCTGAAACACTGAAGGAAAGCGGACGACAAGAGAACGGGTGAGAGCCAAGAAAGAAAGCTTAGCGGCTAAAGCCGGTGGATTTAGCGCCACATATGGAACGGCTGAACAGGGTGCGGAAAAAAGGCCAGAGCATTTCCTCAGGGGCTAAAGCCCAATGATAGCGAAGCACTTGTTGTCGGAGCTGAAGCTCCGACCCCCTAAACTGCAGAGTTTTTCCGCAAGCTTTGAAGCCGTGCCCTCCCGACAAACAACTCCTCCCGATAACAACGCTCGCCCGACAGACAGATGTTTTACGCAGACCCAACGAGGGACGGCCGTAACCTGAACGAGAGTGAGGACGGCAGGGCGCCACGGCAATTCATGGAGGGAGTGTGCTGGTACGCGAGTTGCTCGGCAGTATGAGGCCCGGGTGTCGAGGTATGAGACTTGGGCCAGAACAGCCGAGGAAAGGCGAGAATGCCAGGCATCCGCGTGTTGGTGGTTGACGATTCGGTAGTGGTGAGGAAAGTGCTTTGCGAGGCGCTGACTGCGGATTCCACAATCGAAGTTGCCGGAACAGCCGCGGACGGAAGTATTGCGCTGTCGAAGATTCCCATACTGAAACCCGACCTGATCACGCTGGATATCGAGATGCCAGGCATGTCAGGGCTGGAGACCCTGGCGGAAATTCGGAAACTATACCCCAAGTTGCCGGTGATTATGTTCAGCACGCTGACGGAGCGGGGAGCTGCGATCACATTGGATGCGTTGGCGGCAGGAGCGAGCGACTACGTAGCGAAGCCATCCAACACCGGAAGCGTGGAGCAGACGCGCCTTCGGATTCAAACGGAGTTGGTGCCAAAGGTGAAGGGGCTCTGCCTGCGACGGAGTTCATCCTCCGAATTGAAGGCGGGAAGCGCGTCTCAGGTGCGTACGGAGGCCAAAGCAGGCAGCGTGGCAAGGCCTGGGCGAACAGGTGTGATTGACATTGTCGCGGTCGGAACCTCAACAGGAGGACCTAACGCACTTGCCGAAATGTTGCCGGGAATTCCGCAACACTTTCCAGTGCCGATTGTGATCGTGCAGCATATGCCGCCGCTGTTCACCAGACTGTTGGCCGAGCGGTTAAATAAACAATGCGCGATTGAGATTCATGAGGGAATAGAGGGAGCAGTGCTGAAGCCGGGCGAGGCTTGGATTGCACCTGGCGATTTCCATATGACGGTAGCGCGGACGGAGGGAGTGACGAAACTTGCGCTGCAACAAGAGGCTCCCGAGAATTCCTGCCGGCCCGCGGTGGACGTGCTGTTCCGGTCGGTGGCGCGGCTGTACGGCGTGAGCACGCTGGCGGTGGTGTTGACGGGCATGGGGTCCGATGGAGTGAAAGGGTCGCAAACGGTAAGAGAATTCGGCGGCCAAGTGATCGTGCAGGACGAAGCCAGCTCCGTGGTTTGGGGCATGCCGGGGCAGGTGGCGGGCGCGGGGCTTGCCGAGGGGATTTTCCCGCTGGCGGGCATGGCTCAAGAAATTGACCGGCGGGTGAAGAGCGGGCGCTTGTTCACGGGACGAGAGTTTTTGTCGCGCGAGACAGGAAGAAACGCTGAGGGAGCGGCGGCGCAAGGGTCAGAAAGAACTTTCCGATCGAAATGAGAATGGGATAAACAATGCCAGTCGAAACGCTACCAACCAAGGCCAGCACGGCAGCGAACCCGAAAGAGGAGTACCAGGATCCGTTGTATTTGCGGATCCGTGATCTGGTGTATCAGACTTGCGGCATCTATCACTCCGAAGAGAAGTTGTATCTGTTGGTAGCGGCATGCAAGCGGAGAATGGAAAAGGTAAAGTCCGCCGGTCCGCGTGAGTATCTGGAATTATTGACGGGTTCGGGATATCGCGACGTGGAAACGCGGGAATTGTTGAATGAAATCACGATTGGAGAGACTTGCTTGTTCCGCAGCCAGCCGCAGTTGAACGCATTGCACAACGTGATACTGCCGGAAATTGTGGCGGAACGCCTGAAGATTGGGCTGAAGAAATTGAAGATCTGGAGCGCGGGGTGCTCCACGGGCGAAGAACCATACACGCTGGCAATGTTTCTGCAGGAAGAGAAAGCGGGTTTGTTGAAAGGCTGGAACTTCGAGATTCACGCGACGGATTTGAACGACAGATCCATCGAAACGGCGCGAGCGGGAGTTTATGGCGACTACGCGTTGAGAAACACATCAGACTCGTTCAAGCGAAAGTATTTTTCTCCGGCGGAGGGAGGAAAACTGAGGGTGCGCGACGAAATGAGGGCGTACATCCAACTCATCCGGCTGCAAAAGCGTCGAGCCGGCGTCGTACCGTTCGTTCAGCTCGATCCCGAGTGGGATGCTCTCTGACTTCAGGCGTTCCACAGTGCCATCGAGCCGCAAGAGCACCGGAGGATTATGGCCCGCCGACAAGTAGGAAAGCTGGCCGGAGGAAGGATCCAGTTCGGCAAGAAACGCGGTCGTGAAGCGGCGGCCATTCAAGTTGCTACGGCAAGCGAGGCGATTCAGGTCCGTGACCAGCTCGGAAAGGGAACTGTGCGCACCGGCGAGCGCGCGAAGACTGGCCTGAAAGTTGGCCATGAGCATGGCCGCGGGAACGCTCTTGCCGGCCACATCGGCAACAGCCAGCAATAGCGGGCCGTCACCGGGGCGGCGGAAGGCGTCGTAATAATCTCCGGCGACGGTGTTGGCGGGCCGCGTGGCGAAGGCCATATCGACTCCAGGGACCTGCGGAGGGACGCGGGGAACGAGCCAACGCTGAATCTCGCGCGCAATTTCGATGTCGCGTTTCATGGTGACGTGGTCAGCCAGCACCATGACCAGAAGAATGAGCATCCCCAGAAATGCCACGAACAACTCAATTTCCCGAGTAAGGAAGAAAAAAGAAACTCCAACAATGGAAAGTGTCGCGAGGACTAACTTGAACAACAGATACGCGCGGCGCGGCGGGGACAATTTGCTGAGAATCCCCCTGAACACGAACCCCACTATCTTGAATGGCTGCTTCCAGGATTCGTGCGCTTCCACCGCCCGCCAGTCGACATCTTGTTTGTAAAGGCGGGAACTGGCATGCGCTTCGAACTTGAACTGAGTCCACAGTTCCTGGATTTCCATTCCGGCGGTAAGCCGGTGCCAGCCTTCTTGCATCCTCCAGCTAGCGAAGTGCCACCAATTCCGCAAACGTCGTGTGAAGCGCGAAGTTCTCTCTGAGAAGAGTCGAAGGCAATTTGTGCGCGATTCACGGCTGGGGAATTCACGCCTCAGAATACGAGTGCACGGCGAGCAAGTGGATACCGTGCTTCCGGTATTTCCTCAGAGCAAATCTGTTTGGACGGACAATGCGAGGCCAAACGGAGGTTGGGTTCCCCGAGGGCGGATGTTGATCGGGGAACCCAAATTGAGGCTTCCTCAGGAAAAGGAGTTACTGAGAAACGCGAACGCTGACCGCGATGTTGTTGCCGCCTTCCTGGCGATAAGTAACGTCGGCGTTGGAGCCGACCTTGAGCTTGCCATCAACAGTGGTGTTTTTGTCGACCATGAAGGTCATGGTCTTGGGAGAAGTCTGTTGCATATGATTTCCGGGAGTAGTGGCAGAGGATCCCACGTTGAGAGTGAAGGAACTCTTGTCCACCGAAGCGATCTTGCCGGAAACCGATTGCGTCTGCATTTGCTGCGTTTGGCCGGAACTCTGTTTGGCTGCGTTGGTGGTAGCGGGAACGGCGAAAGTCGCAGCGGCGAGGGCCAAGCTGGCCAAAGCGGAAGAAGCAATTTTTAATTCCTTTTTCATTGGTGAAGCCTCCTGGAAGTTTTTTTGACTGGTACTTTGCGTAGAGCATAACGAGCGCCATTGTGTGAGGGATGCGCGGCGAATTCTCTATTTCCTTTGGAATTGAGTGTTTGCGAGGCAGGGCGAGGCTGTGGGTAATTTTGTAGCGCGGGTACTGTAGCCGGAAAACTCTTCCGAATGAACTCCGACTCTTCCTACAGGAAAATGCTGAGGTGAAATCTAGACAGAGCGAGCGCGAGTGGATTAAATGGCTAGTTGGTCAGCCGAAGCGGTAATTTCGTGGCAGTGGGAACGGAATCCTTGTGGACACCCTTAATGTCTGTGGACGCAGTCGATGGTTGCTGCTCGGCCGCTTCCCGGAAAGAGGAATTCAAAGACGCGGTGAGGTCGTAGTTTTTGCCGCGGTCGCTCACACCAGTGATTAAAAGCTCGTAGCGAAAACCCTCAGGATGATTTCTGCTGCGGAGTAGGGCGAAGATGCCACGCACCTCAGCGTCTGCGTGCAGCACAGTAGTTTTTCCGGCAAGGACCGGGGAAACGACAACGCCGTGAAATTCGGAGCCGTCACGGTCGGCGGCCGAATCGATGGTATCGAGAATCTTGACGCGGAGTAGCGTGCCGCCGGGCAGGATGTCCACCTGGTTTCCGGGACCTGGGTTCAGGCGAGTTTGCAGGTGGAAATTCAACACCGTTCCGGCCGGAACATGGATTGGTTCGAGGGTGGAAATCTGTGCGTGGACGGGCTTGGCGAGCGTTGCTGCGATGCACAAAACCACGACGGAGGGAACGCGCATGGGGCTGGGCCTGCCTTCGGCAAAAAATCAATACCGTGAAGATGGTAGATTGACGGGGCGAGAGCGTCAACGGCGATGCGAACAAGGAAGATTGAATTGTTCAACTCGACAGCAGAAAAATAATTGATGAGCGGATTTCGGAAGCGCGGCTATGCGTTGCCGGGAAGAAAAGTTACTTGGCACGGCCGATGCTGTAACGAATCCTCACATTGCGCCACGCTCCACAGGAGCAACCCAAAGAGTCTTGACGGCGTGGATCTGAGAGATCTTCCAAATTTCCGGCGATGGCAGGAACTTCTTTTGCCAAGGACAGAAAGCGAGAATCAAAACTCTTTTCCTTTGTACGCCGCGCATGCTCGGCAGCTAGCGGGTGGAAGTCCCGTCCCAACCTGATGGAGGTGAAGGATAGCGAAGCGCAAGGGCGTCACCGTGAGGTGGGGTCTGGAGGAAGCGTGGAGCAAAGATACGGGCCGATGGACAAGAACTGGATTAGAGGCCTACGGCGTCGGACGAGCGGGCAAAGGATCGCGAAGTCCGTATCCATCAAGGACGCTGGTGGTAAATCCGGCGGTCGCGTATCGAAAGCAGTCGAGCTTATCGCGGGAGATCTGTTGCATGTCTCGGATTCGAGACTGAGCGTGGAGTAACTCACGCTGATCCTGCAGCAGAAGTCAGCAGCGGGCGTAGTACTCACGAAAGTGAGGAAGGCCCAAACAGTGAGAGTGAGCAGTAGAACGTCGAACTCACGGGTGGCACTGCGCCAGCCAATCAGCTTCGGCTGAGTTTTGCAGGTTCAGAAGACGGTGAAGCCGAAACGGCAACCTGCAGAGCGGCGAAGCCCTTGTGGCGAACGACGAATCGAACCTCCGGCCCGTCAGGGCTCAACTCGCTGCACCGCCGTATGCGGACCCGCCTGTACGGTGGTGTGGGAGGGGTGAGCAGGCGACTGCTCCCCCTATCCCGATACACATTGGTGTCCGTGCAATAGACATAGGTCTGACTCGTAGGACTCTCACATTAATGTCACCGTCTAATTGTACGGAAAGAGGCATCCACGCGGGATGCGAATTTATTGGAGGCCGGGATGATTATGCGTTGCAGTGCTGTGTTCGTGGCAGGAATGATCGCATCGGCAGGAGTGTGGGCCCAAGACAAAAAAGTGCAGGATCCGGCGCAGAGCAAAGAGCTGAACACAGAAGCTTAGGTAGAGCTGTTGCGCGAAGACGTGCAAGCGAAGCGGCGGGACGTGATCAAAGAGGGAATGCAGCTGGATGAAAAACAAGCGGCCGCCTTCTGGCCGGTTTACGACGAATACGCCGGCGAACAAAAAGCTGGGCGACCAGAAGTTGGCAATCATTCAGGATTATGCCAAGGACTTCATGACCATGGACGATGCCAAGGCCGACGAGCTGGCGCAAAGAGTGATGGGGTTGGAGGAGGAGCGGACGGCGTTGCGGAAGAAGTACTACCAACTGATAAAGAAGGTTCTGCCGACGGTGCTGGTGGTGCGATTTTTCCAACTCGACAATCAGCTTCAGATGCTGATTGATCTGCAGATCGCGTCGAATCTGCCAATCATTGAAGAGGTCTCGGCGAAACAATAAGGCGGGCCTTAAGCGAAGATATCCAGTGATGGCTGGAACTCTTCGGTGCGTGAGAGGGAATTGATGAGCGAGCTTTGCCGTGGAGGTTCGAGCAATCTCTGATTGGACGAGGTGATTGACCGAAGAAGTTCTTCCACAGCAGGGAAACGGCTCCGATCCGGGCGGGTCGGAGCCGTTTTTGTTGGTGATGGGAACTTTCGGCGGGGAAGTTCCGTAACTGATTCCAGACGGGAGGGATGTACACTCTTAGCTTGCTCATTTGCCAGGAGGACGTTTCATGAGGATTGCGCGAGTACTTGTGTTCACATTGTTGTGGGCGGCGCTGGCCAGTGCGCAGATAAAACACACGCCGACGTTTGATGAAACGGTGGGTCTGAAGACTATCAATACGGCCAGAATTTCACCGGACGGGAAATTTGTGGCGTACCAGGTGCGGCAAGCGAACTGGAAGGACAACGAATTCGTTACGCAGATCTGGCTGGTGAACGTGGCAACCGGCGCGAGTTTCCAATTGACGCGCGGGAAGAAATCGGCTGGCCAGCCGGAATGGTCGCCGGACGGGCAATGGCTGGCGTTTGTGACGGAACGGGAACCGGCGGCCATCGAGCCACTGACGATCGAAAAAAAGGAAGAGAAGAAAGAAGAAAAAGCGCAAAAGCCGGAAGAAAAGAAAGAAGACAAAAAAGGAGAAGAGAAGGATAAGGAAGAGGACGCTGGCGGCAAGCAAGCCGATCGCCAGATCTGGGTGATTTCTCCGGTAGGCGGAGAGGCGTGGCAGCTAACGAAATCGGAAACAGATGTGGACGGTTTCCACTGGTCGAAAGACAGCAAATCGATCGCGTTTACGGCGAATCCGCCGGAATCGAAGACTAGCAAAGACCGTAAGGAGAAATACAGCGATTACGATGTGTACGAGAAAGATTACCGGCAGAGCCAATTGTGGATGGTGGACGTGGCGGGTGCATCGAAAGAACTTCTGCCGACGAAGGCGAGGAGGCTGACGAATGATTCCACCTTGAACGTCAATTCGTTTGCGTGGTCGCCGGATTCGGCACACATTGCGTTCAGCGCGACGAAGAATCCGTTGCTGGCATTCAGCGGCGAGGAAGACATCTATCTGTTGGATCTTGGATCGAATAATTCTGTGAAGAAGATTGTGGCGCTGCCAGGGCCCGACAGTTCGCCGATGTTTTCGCCGGATGGTAAGGAACTTGCGTTTGGCACATCGCTCGGTCAGCAATATTTCTATTATACGAATGCACACATTGCGGTAGTGGACGTGGCGACGGTGGCTGCGAAACCCGCGACGACCGTGGCGGATGTGCGCGACCTGACAGGTAAATTCGACGAGGATGCGCAACCAGTCGATTGGGGACCAGACGGGGTCTATTTTGCGGCAGAGCAGAAAACAAACGCGCACATTTATCGAGTAAATCCGGGAACGCTGGAGATTCAGCGAATCACGTCGCCGGATACGCTGCTGATCGAAGATGGCTCGTTCACAAAAGATTTCAAGACGGCGGCGTTCATTACGGAAGACCCGACGCACATGACGGAACTGTATGTTTCGGCTACACAGCCGTTTGCTCCGCGGAAACTGACGGACGTTACGGCGCAGGTGAAAGACTGGAAACTGGGCACGGTGGAAGTGGTGTCGTGGAAAAGCCAGGACGGAGCGACGATTGAAGGAATCCTGCACAAGCCGGCGGATTATGACGCTTCGCGAAAGTATCCGTTGCTGGTGATGATTCACGGAGGGCCGACGGGAACATCGCAACCGACGTTGTCACCGGATGAGTACGCGTATCCCGTGCAGGTATTCCTCTCGAAGGGCGCTGTGGTGCTGGAGCCGAATTATCGCGGCAGCGCGGGATATGGTTCGGAATTTCGCGCGTTGAACGTGCGAAATCTTGGCGTAGGCGACATGTGGGACGTGATGAGCGGAGTGGATGCAATGATCGCGAAAGGGATTGCTGATCCGAACAAGTTGGGAGCGATGGGTTGGTCGGAGGGAGGATATATTTCGGCGTTTCTGACGACGCACACGGAGCGGTTCAAGGCGATTTCGGTAGGCGCGGGAATCAGCGACTGGATGACGTATTACGTGAACACGGATATCACGCCGTTTACGCGGCAATATTTGCATGCAACGCCGTGGGACGACCCCGAGGTTTATGCCAAGACTTCGCCGATCACGACCATCAAGCAAGCCAAAACGCCGACGCTGATTCAGCAGGGAAGCAACGACAAGCGAGTGCCGGTGCCGGACAGTTTCGAGCTGTACCGCGGCTTGCAGGATCAGGGAGTGCCAGCGCGATTGATTCTGTACACCGGATTTGGGCACGGAGTGAACAAGCCAAAATCGCGACGCGCGCTGTTGCAGGCGAATCTGGACTGGTTCAACTTTTATATCTGGGGCGAGGCCATTCCGAAGGATTCACCGTTGTATGGGGCCAGCGAATTGGAAAGCGCAAAGTGACGAATCGATCGCACGAGCGAGAAAGTCTCAGGCCTGAAGGCCTGAGCTACAGATTCTCATCCAAACGGGCCTTTTCGTCGGGACGAAGAGGGCGTTGCTGAGCTTTGGGCAACGTGCCCAGTTGTAGCGGGCCGATGGCGACGCGGATTAAGCGAAGTACTTCGATGCCCAGGGCGTCGAACATGCGGCGGATCTGGCGATTCTTGCCTTCGTCCAGAACTAATTCAATCCAGGAATTCTTCTCGCCCGCGCGCAACAGACTGACGCGCTTGGCGCCGAGAGTCTCTCCGTTTGGCGTTTCAATGCCCCGAAGCAATGAATCGATCAGCGGCTGACCGGCAATCTCGTTGAGCTGCACGTGATAGGTTTTGTCGAGATGCGTCGCGGGATCGGTGATGCGCGCGGCCCATTCGGAGTCGTTGGTCAGAAGAAGCAATCCTTCGCTGGCTTTATCCAGGCGTCCCACAGGGGCAAGCCACTGCAATTCTTTCGGCAAGAGCGAATAAACGGTGTCACGACCTTTTTCGTCGGAGGCAGTGGTGACAATGCCGCGAGGCTTGTTGAGCATCAGATAAAGTTTTTCGGCAGCGGCGATGCGTTGACCTTCGACCTGGATGCGATCGACGCCGAGACGCACCGGTGTGGACGGATTAGTGGGGTGAGCGCCGTTTAGAGTGACCTTGCCTTGGCGAATCAGGTCGAACGCCTGGGAGCGTGAGCAGAAGCCTAGTTTGGAAAGCGCACGGGCGAGGCCGACTTTCTTGTTGGGGGCGGCGGAAGAAGGATGCGTTTTGTTTGAGCGGCGCACGGTGAATTAAAGAGAGTTTAGCGCGGAATCGGCGGTTGCTGCCCAAGAGACCAACCTAAAGGTTGGCCACTACAAAAGCGAACGGTGGAAGAAGCGGTCAGCTCTTCTTTTCGGAGGGCGCAGGGTCGGGGTGCTTCACTTCGCCGTAACGTTGGGCGAGCCACGCGCGAACTTCCTTGGGATCGTATTTGAAAGGGCCATTGCCGCCCTTGTAAGAAATCTGGCCGTTTTCGTCGATGATGTAGAGCCGCTCAGGCCACGCGGCATAAGCATCGTTGGCAGCGTTGGTCATTTCATCGATGCCGAATGGAACGGGATATTTGAAGCGCTTGGTGAAGTCGTTGGCAATGGCAACGCGGTCGCTCAACGTCTTCGGCTGCACATAGCAAACGTCATCCTTCTCTTTAGCGTTGGATTTCATGCGCCACTCGTCGAGGGGATGAGCCTCGCGAATGTAGATGGTGAGGAAATCGGCGTGGTCCTTGTAATCGTCGTAGAGCTGAACGACGTCGCCAACCTGGCGACGAAAAGGCGGTCAAGTGAAACTGCCAAAAACGAGCACGAGTGGGCGGCCCGCGGTTTTTTCGCGAATGTGAAAGCTGGACGAGCCATCGAGCGCGACAAGCCGGGCATCGGGAGCGGTATCGCCCACCTTCAGGTTGCCGCGATGCATGTAGGGAAGCGCATAGCGGACCATGTAAAAGGCATCTTTAGGCCCGCCAGCCATAAAGCAGAAGAGTATGTACACGCCCACCACAAGAGCGGCTAGAGCGATGACCGTCCATTTCAGAAATGGGTTCAACGATGTCCCTTTTTAGTGAGCTTCCCCGGAAATCAGTTTATCGCGGAGTTGCTGGTAACGCGCAAGAGCTTTTTCGATGACGACGAGAGCGGCGTAAGCGGGCTTGATGTCTTCGACCTGAACCTGCTTGCCCTCGAGTTGCTTGTAATCCTGGAAGAAGCGGCGCAAAACGAGCAGGCGATGACTGGGGAGGTCGCGCGCTTCAAGATAATCGCTGAATTCAGGATCGTTGGTGGCCACGGCGATAATTTTGTCGTCGCTGGCGCCGGAATCGATCATGGTCATAACGCCGATGGCGCGCGCCTTGATGAGGGCGAGAGGTTGGACAGGTTCCTGGCAAAGGACGAGCACGTCGAGAGGATCATTGTCTTCCGCGTAGGTTTGCGGGATGAAGCCGTAGTTCGCGGGATAGAAGACCGCGGAGTGGATGATGCGATCGACGCGCAGCAGGCCGGTGACCTTGTCCAGTTCGTATTTCACGTTGGAGCCGAGGGGAATTTCGATCAAGGCCTGAAAATCGCGGGGTAATTCTTTGCCGGGAGAGACGTCGTGCCATGGATGCATCAAGAAATAGTCCTCACACAGGAATTGAGTGCGAACTATTATCGCCTGAGAGCGCAGAGAAACGTAAGGGGCGGGTTAACGAATAAACGGCGGATCGAGCGGCGAGTGTGAGCGGAAAGCCTCATCGCTGAAGGGATGAGCTACAAGTTAGGTTACGCGGATTTTTTGGACCATCCACCGATGATGGCGCCCATTAAGACGAGGCCGGCGAGAGGATAGAACTCATTTATGGCGAAAAGCGTTCTGGGGCGCATCTCAAACATGTAATTCATGAAAGAGATTGGGCCGATGAACCCGATCCATATGAGGACGCCGATGGAAGCACCGCGTCCGGCGGTATTGGCGTTGCGCCAGATGCAGAGTTGCGCGATGGAATAGGCGATCAAGATATTCAACAGAAAGCTGATGAAATAGGAGAGGAGACCGGTGGAGCGCCATGAATTTTCCGGGATGCCCTCGAGAGCCATCCAAGACTTGTGGAAGAGGATGCCGTACCAGATGGCGCCCAGGATCCAGTAGGCAATGGCCGCGACAAAGACGGCGGCATAGTTTGTGCGCATGGGAAACCTCCGAGGAATGGGCAGAGTCTGTATCGGGAGGATGGGTAAGTCAAGCGATACGGATAGAGATAATCAGGGATCAGCGATCAGGAAGCTTCTGGAGCACGAAGGCTAACTCCGCGCACTGATTCCTGATAACTGATCACTGATAATTGATTACTGCCTCACGCGCGGGCTCTGTCGATTAGTTCCTCGAAGATGCCTTTGGATTTGAGGACTAGTTCGATGGCTTCGCGGACGGCGCCACGACCGCCGAGGGCTTTGGTGGTGTAGTGGGCGATCTTCTTTACCTCGGGAACGGCATCGCCGACAGCTACGGCCAGGCCAACGCGACGCATCAGGGGAATATCGGGAAGATCGTCGCCGATGAAGGCGACGGCGGAATCGGGAACGCCAGCTTTCTGGAGGATTTCTTCGTACGCGGGGATCTTCAAGGCAATTTTCATGTACACGAAATCCATTTTCATTTCGTGGGCGCGGCGAAGGAGCGCAGGGCTTTCGCGGCCGGTAATGCACCCGGTGCGCAGGCCGGCGGTCTGAGCGAGAGTGAGTCCCTGTCCGTCGTGAGCATCGAAAGTTTTGATTTCCAGAGCGCTGCCATCGGGCTGAGAGAGCAGGGTGACGCTGCCGTCGGTCATGGTGCCGTCAACGTCCATGAGAATAATCTTGATTTGAGCGGCGCGCTTTTTGAGAGCGGGCGAGATCTTCAGGGTGCGGGACAATGGGTCCTCCGTTGGGTGATGAACCTGTGATTCTAGCAGGGATGGGCGAGTTCTCAGTTATCAGTTTTCAGTGATCAGCAAGAAAGAAAAGGCTTTACCACAGAGGACGCAGAGGGCCACAGAGGTCGGAAAGAAAAGATAGACAAAAAGGCTTGACCCTGACGTAACGTCAGGCTGGAAGCTGCGTGAGGAGGAAGCCGTGAAAACCGGAACCAAGGATGTTTACCGCGCGAAAGAATTTGCAGAGCTGGCGGGAGTGACGGTGCGGGCGCTGCATCATTATGACCGGCTGGGGCTGTTGCGGCCGAAGCAGCGTTCGGAGGCAGGCTACCGGCTCTACAGCATGCGAGACTTCGCGCGGCTGGAACAACTCGTGGTGCTGAAGTTTCTCGGCATTCCTCTGAAACAGATTCGCGCGTTGCTGGAGTCCGAAGCAAACCTGGCGAGCGCTTTGCAGCGGCAACTAAATGTGCTGGCTGAAAAGCGCTTGCAGTTGGACCGGGCAATTCGGGCAATTGGCAACGCCCAGCGATCGCTGCAGTCGCGGAACGAACCGGACTGGAAACTGTTTCAACTCATCGTGCAGGAGATTGAAATGCAAAAACAAATGGAATGGAAGGGCAAGTACTTCAGTCCGTCGGCAAAGTTGAAAGTGTCGGCCCGAAGGAGCGCGTTGTCCCCGGAATTCCTGGAGGAGGCCAACAAGGAATGGGCGGAGTTTCATGCCGACGTCGAGGCGTCGCTAGGTGAAGACCCGGCCGGGCCAAAGGGGCAGGCGCTGGCGGCTCGCTGGAAAAGGCTGATCGAGGATTTCACGGGAGGCGATCCCGAAATCCTGGAAGGACTGAAAGCAATGATGGCGGACAGAGCGAACTGGCCGGCGGACGCACAGGCGGCGAACCACTCAACGCTGGAAGGAGAAGAGTTCCTGAAAAAGGCGGCGCGAGCGGCAAAGCACAGTCTGGTTCCGTAAAGACATAACGAAGGCGAAAAGAGAGATTGCCCTCGCGGAAAGTGCTTCGCGAGGGCAATTTTCTTGTAGCGCGCGACTGAGCGCCATTCACAGAGAAAGGGTGAACAGTGCGCCCGAAATGTCCATCATCCAGTGCGCGAGAATCAGTGGCGCGAGTTTGCGAGTGCGTAGATAGATGGCGATGAGGATGAACGCACAGGGAAGGAACATGAAAAGCTTGTAAAGAAGGAAGCGCCACTCGAACGTGAAAGGAAGAAAACTATGCTGCAAGGCCCACCAGAACCCGACCAAAGCGTAGGCCACCCAGCGATGCCGCGAAAGCCCGGCAAAACGAGAAGCGAGGTATCCGTTATAGGTGAGTTCCTCGGTAACCGACCAGATGGGCCACCAGACGAGCAGCGAATAGAAAATGGCCCAAACGGGCAGATGGCGGCTAAGGAGTTCCAAGTGAGGGATGGGCGCATGCCAAGAGTGATAGGCGATGCGGCGAGCGACAGGTTCCGCCACCATAAAAGATGGAAAAACCAGCAAGAAACAAGCGATGCCTTTGGGAACCAGCCAGCGAGGAATCGGGCCAAGAAGATCGCGAATGCGAAGGTTTTCGCGCCGGGTCAGAAAAAAAAGGCAAGCGAGGCAGCCGATGTCAACGAGCGTGCCCCAGACAGTCCACCAATTTCCGGCAGCGGTCCATGGAGATGAGTGACCCTGAAACCGATAGATGGCGGCGAAGAGACCCTGAGCAAGAAAACTAAACAGAGTGCGAGCGGGAAGAAAAAGAAGAGGAGCAGCCCAGCGGAGTTGTCCGACAGAAATATGCTTGGTGATTTCTTGGGGCGAGTTAAGAAAGAGGGGAGGGCCGACGGCCGGAACAGCAGCGACAGCATTCATGATTTACTCCAGAACTAAATGAGTTCAAGCGTCCAAAGGTCGTGAAGATGGACGACGCCGACGGCTTTTTGCGATGTGGGATCGACGACCACGATGGAAGTGATTTTCTTCTTTTCCATGACGTTGAGCGCTTCGCTGGCAAGCAGTTGCGGCGCGATGGTTTGCGGAGTGCGCACCATGCAGTCGCCCGCGGTCATGGAGAGCGTGGCGCCGCCGTGTTTTTCCATCAGGCGGCGAAGGTCGCCATCGGTGAGGATGCCGGCGAGTTTGCCATCGGCGGTAAGAACGGTGGTCATACCGAGTTTTTTGGCTGACATTTCGTGAAACGTGGCGGGCATCGGCGTTTGCGGGGACACCTGCGGCATGGCTTCGCCGGAGTGCATCAAGTGTTCGACGCGAAGAAGTTTGTGGCCCAGTCGCCCAGCGGGATGGAGAGCGGCGAAATCGTCGGGCTTGAAGCCGCGACGTTCGAGAAGGGAGATTGCGAGGGCATCGCCGAGGGCCATAGCGACGGTGGTGCTGGCAGTGGGAGCGAGGTTAAGGGAGCAGGCTTCTTCTTTGACGCTGACGTCGAGAACAACGTCGCTGGCGCCAGCCAGAGTGGATTTGGGATTGCCGGTGAGAGTGACGATGCACATTTGCAGACGCTTCAGGGTCTCGAGGAGATTCAAAATTTCCTGGGTTTCACCGCCGTAGCTGATGGCGAGTAGCGCGTCACCGCGAGCGAGCATTCCCAAGTCGCCATGGAGCGCTTCGGCGGGATGGAGGAAAAAGGAGGGCGTGCCGGTGCTGGAGAAGGTGGCAGAAATCTTGCGGCCAATCAGGCCCGACTTGCCCATACCGGTGACGACGACGCGGCCTTTGCAGGAGAAGAGAAGATCGACGGCGCGGTCGAAGGAAGAGTCGAGGCGAGCGAGGAGGTCGTGAAGGGCTTGAGCTTCGATTTGAAGGACGCGACGCGCGGAGTCGAGGCTCATGGGAACGTGACTCGTGATTCGTGACTCGTGATTCGTGAACCAAAGATCATAGGTTGCTCCAGCGGCGGACTAATGCCGAGAGATCTTTGAGGCGAGCGAGAAGCTGGGGAAGCTGGGCGAGGGGCAGGGCATTGGGGCCGTCGGAGAGGGCGGCGGCGGGATTGTCGTGGGTCTCGAGGAAAATGCCATCGACACCGGCGGCGACTCCGGCGCGAGCAAGCGGTTCGATGAATTCAGGCTGACCGCCGCTGGCATGGCCCTGTCCGCCAGGGAGTTGAACGGAGTGAGTGACATCGTAGACGACGGGGTAGCCGAACTTAGCGAGCACGGGGAAGGAGCGCATGTCGACGACGAGATTGTTGTAGCCGAAGCTGGCGCCGCGCTCGGTGAGAATGATTTTGGTATTACCGGAGGAAGCGATCTTCTCGGCGACGTTCGCCATGTCCCAGGGAGAAAGGAACTGCGCTTTTTTTACGTTGACGATGCGACCGGTTTTGGCGGCGGCGAGGAGGAGATCGGTCTGGCGAGCGAGGAAAGCGGGGATTTGCAGGATGTCCGCGACTTCGGCGGCGGGGGCGGCCTGCGAAGCATCGTGAATATCGGTGAGGATGGGAAGATGCAGGTCGGATTTGATTTTGCCGAGGATGCGCAGACCCTCGGCAAGTCCCGGACCGCGAAAGGCTTTCACGGAAGAACGGTTGGCTTTGTCGTAGGAGGCCTTGAAGATGTACGGCACGCCGGCGTCGGCGGCGATTTTGGCGACGCGTTCAGCCATGGCGCGCGCGTGAGATTCGGATTCGATGACGCAAGGGCCGGCAATGAGAAAAAGCGGATTGCCAGCGCCGAGGCGCAACGAGCCGAGAGAGATTTCGCGAGTGACAGTCATTGATTACAACGAAGATATCACAAGCGGAGCTATGGGCGTTCGGGAGGAAGAACCAGGCTGGTACAAAAGACCAGCGTTACATTGAGAAATAGAGAAAGGCGCCCGCTCGCCACGGCGAGCAGCCGCTACACAGTGCGATTAGGCGGAGGGCTGAGGGGCGGCGCGAAGGACTGGGGCGGGTGGTTTGGGTTCGCCGACGGCGGCTGCATTGGTGGGGCGCTGCTTCTGGAGCTTGTGCTCGAGGGAGGCGCCGATGAAGGCCGCAAAAAGTGGATGGGGCTCGAGCGGCTTGGATTTGAATTCGGGATGGAATTGGCAGCCGAGGAACCAGGGATGGTCCGGCACTTCCACAATTTCAACGTAATTTTCGTCGGGGGTGCGGCCGGTGATTCTTAAGCCGGCGGCGACGAGGGTCTTTTCAAATTCGCGATTAAACTCATAGCGGTGGCGGTGGCGTTCGCTGATTTCGGTTTTGCCGTAAGCTTTATTTGCAAAGGAGCCGGGCTCGAGGATGCAGGGCCAGGCGCCAAGGCGCATGGTGCCGCCCATTTCGTCAACGCCGAGGAGTTCGCGAAGCTTGTAAATCACGCGATTGGGAGTTTGCGGATCGAACTCCGTGCTGTCCGCCTGACTGAGGCCGGCGCGGTCGCGGGCGTATTCAATGGTGGCGCATTGCATTCCCAGGCAGATTCCGAAGAAGGGAATCTTGTTTTCGCGGGCGTAATGGATGGTGTGGACCATGCCTTGAATACCGCGCTTGCCGAAACCGCCGGGAACCAGGATGCCATCGTAGCCGCGAAGAAGTTTTTCGGCAGTCTCGAGGCTGTCGATTTCCTCGGATTCAATCCAATCGATGACGGTTTTGTGGTTGTGGGCGAGACCGCCGTGGAGAAGGGCTTCGCGCAAACTCTTGTAAGCGTCCTCTAGCTGAACATACTTGCCGACAATGCCGATGCGCACTTCGCCCTTGGGATGATGGAGGCGCTGCAGCATGTCGAGCCAGGGCTGCATATTGGCAGGACGATCCTCAAGGCGGAGCAGGCGGGTGATTTGCGCGTCGAGGCCTTCCTTGCTGAGTTCCACCGGAACTTCGTAAATGGTTTTCACATCTTCCATGGAGATCACGCAGGATTCGTTGATATTGCAGAAGAGCGCGATCTTGCGTTTCAGATCAACGGAAATGTGGCGATCGCTGCGGCACAGAAGAATGTCGGGCTGAATTCCGATGCCGAGCATTTCCTTGACGCTGTGTTGCGTGGGCTTGGTTTTGAGTTCACCGGCAGCGGCGATGTAAGGGACAAGAGTAACGTGAACGAAGAGCGTGTTTTCGGCGCCGAGTTCGAGGCGCATCTGGCGAATGGCTTCGAGGAAAGGCAGAGATTCGATGTCGCCAACGGTGCCGCCGATCTCGACGATGACGACGTCGACGCCTTCGGAGACGCGTTTGATGCAGCGCTTGATTTCGTCGGTGACGTGGGGAATCACCTGGACGGTTTTGCCGAGGTAGTCGCCACGGCGCTCTTTGGAGAGGATGGTTTCGTAGATACGGCCGGTGGTCCAGTTATTGTCGCGAGTGAGCTTGGCGTGGGTGAAGCGTTCGTAATGGCCAAGGTCGAGATCAGTTTCGGCGCCGTCTTCGGTAACGAAAACTTCGCCGTGCTGGTAGGGGCTCATGGTGCCGGGATCGACATTCAAGTAGGGATCGCATTTTTGAATGGTGATCTTGAAACCACGACTTTCGAGGAGACAACCGATGGAGGAAGCAGCAACGCCCTTACCGAGAGAAGAAACAACACCGCCAGTTACAAAGATATATTTTGGCGCCATCCGGGTTCTCGCCTCCGCGGGAGCGGATTTGAGCTTGTTAGACCTCCGCAGGATTGACGTACATAGAATTATGTTCGGAAGGCGGAAGTCTGTCAATGCAAAGTCTTGCGAGCGCAGAATCAGAGATTTTTCTGAATGGATGCAACGTTCGCAGGCGGTGTGGGTTTGAGAGCGGTAGGAAGTGCGGTATGTTCTGTGTGTGGGCTTCGTTGATTTGAAAGGCGAATGCCTGATTGATCCGCAATTGTCCAACAGGAAACTAGAGGCCGCAGGATCGAGGAGCGGTGAAGGCATGAAGCAAAGCGAATTGGTGAAGAGTACGTGGATGGCCGGTTGGCTGGCGGTAGTCGCACTTATCGGCGGCGCGATGATGCTGAGTGGTTGCGGCGGATCCGGTAAGACGCCACCGCCTCCTACGGGAGGCTTTTCTGTGGCTAGCCTGAAAGGGCAGTACGGGTTTTCGATGGGCGGACTGGACCTGAGCGGAGCGTATCTGGCGCGGGCCGGGAGTTTCGCGGCCGATGGAAACGGGAAGATCACGGCAGCTTTGGAGGACATTGTCGACCTGGGAGCCACGCCAACGGCGTCGACAATTGCCTTTACAGGCGGCACGTACGAGGTTCAAGCGAACGGCCGCGGTGTAATGATTCTGCAGAACCCAAATGGAGGAGGACTGCAGTTGAATTTCATCCTGACCTCAACCAGCCAAGGGCAACTGTTACAAACCGATTTGAATGCCGCGTCGAGCGGAGGATTCAATCTGCAAACGCCGACGAACTTCACCGCGGCTGCGATCAGCGGGAATTACGTGTTCTCTTTAGCAGGCGTTTCGTTTTCTTCGACGAACACCGTGGCGCCGATTACTACGATCGGGCAGGTGGCCGCGGATGGAAACGGGAATATCACCAACGGAACCATTGATGTGAAAGACGGAAACACCGACACAGCTTCGGGCGCCATCGCGCTAACGCCGGGCAGCTATCAAATGGACTTGACGAATGGGAACGGAGCGAATTTTGGACGCGGGACGATGACGTTCAATGGACACACGTTCGTTTATTACATCGTGAATAGCGGGCGAGTGCTTCTGCTGGAAGAGGACTCGTTGGGCGGTTCGGTGGGCAGCGCGTTGCAGCAATCGGGGACGATTCCGACAACGAATGCGGCGTTTACGGGAAGTTTCGTGTATGTAGTGGGCGGTTCGTCGGTACAGGGATCGGCGGGAGCATTGGCGCGAGCGGCACGATTCACGGCGGACGGGCAAGGCGGGATCAGCGGGGTTTCATTAGACGACAACAATAATGGCAGCATCAACAGCATTTCCCCGGGCACAAATTTGACGAACGCGACTTATGCGATCGACACGACACATGCGGGGAGCGGGCGGGGCACGTTTACGTTTAAAGATTCCGGGCTGGGCACGTTTTCGAATGTGTTCTACATGATCTCGCCGACACAGGCGGTGATGCAGGATATCAGTCCGGGACTGGTCACGGTTGGCCCGATGCTGGCGCAAAGCGGGTCGCCGTTTACGACTACGAGTCTGGCAGGCAACTACGCTTTGAGCTGGGACGGAGTGCAATTGGGCGTGACGACATCGATTCCGTTCCAGGAAGACCTGGTGGGGCAATATGTATTGTCGAATGCGACGAGCAATAACATTAGCGGGGTGGTGGATTACACAGAGTTGGGATTGAGCAGCAGCACGTTGCTGAGCGACATAGCGCTTACGGGGAACCTGAAGATTTCGAGTGATGGAACGAACCGGAACACGCTGCAAATGGTGACCGGAGGGTCGTCTTCGACGACATTTGATTTTCAGGGGTATGTGGCGAACCCCACGACGATGTTTATCGTGAGCACGGATAGCAGCAGGGTGGTGGCGGGGGTTGTGACGCAGCAGCAGACGCAGTAGTGCGAGAACGGGAGGGAGTCAAGATAAAGCAGATCCCTCGCTTTGCTCGGGATGACAAACCTCGCTTTGCTCGGGATGAGAAATCGCTCCTCCTGGCACCCGTAGGGAAGAACAAGAAGGCGGAGTAAAGCAGCCGCTACAGAACGTGGCGTGAGACGATTTATTTTTGCAGAAGTTTTTCGACGCGGGCCACGTCTTCGGGGACATCGACGCTCACGGCGTCGTGCTCTACCTCGGCGACACGAATCTTCCAGCCATTTTCCAGCCAACGGAGTTGTTCAAGCTGCTCGATTTTTTCCAGTTCACCTTGGGGAAGCGTGGGGTATTCGAGCAGGGCGTCGCGCTGAAAGACGTATAACCCGAGGTGCTTCCAATACTTTACATGGACTTTTTGCTGGGTGTCGCGCACCCAGGGTACGGGAGCGCGAGAAAAATACAGAGCATTGGAGTCGAAATCGAGAACGGTCTTAACGACATTGGGGTCCATGATGTCGGGGACGTGACGAATTGGAGTAGCAACCGTGGCGATCTGTGCCGGTGGATCCTCGAGAAGAGATGCGACCGCGGTGTCAATCGCGACGGGATCGATGAGGGGCTCGTCGCCCTGAACATTAACGAAGACGTCGCCGGGCTCATGTGCCGCGACTTCGGCGATGCGCTCGGTGCCGGTGCGATGGTCGGAGCGGGTCATGCGGACTTCTCCGCCAAAAGATTGCACGGCCTCGACGATGCGCTGATCGTCCGTAGCAACCAGAACCCTATGGACCGTCTGGGCGAGCTTGGCTTGCTCGTAGACGCGCTGCACCATGGGCTTACCAGCAAGGTTTACCAACGGTTTGCCCGGCAGGCGTGTGGCTGCATATCGGGAAGGAATCACGACAACGACTTGTGGATCGCTCATAACAAAACCTCGTTCCAGCTCTTGAGGGGATGCTAGCACATACAGCAAAGAGCGGATTGCGTGGCTGACGGCGCCCGGAAAGAATGCAACAGGAAGCTTGCCTTCCCAAAAGCGAGTGCTATGATGTAGACTCCGCGCGGCTCACCGGGGAATCCGGGAGTGATGGGGGCGCTGTGAAACGCGATTGTTCAGGATTTCGCGTGTTAAACGGTCAAGTGTCTTTCCGCGTGGTCGTCTGCTTGCTTCTATTGACGCTGCCAGTACTTGCGATTGCGCAAGACCCCACAAACGAACCGGCCAGCGAGAAAATACCGCCGCCTCCCAAGCTTGTCGACACATCGCACGACACGCCAGCAGTGAAGATCGTGCCGGGGAAAGTGATCCGGACGGACGTAGATCTGGCACTAGTGAACGTAACGGTGACGGACCCTTACAACCGGCTGGTGACTGGGCTGGAGCAGGACAACTTCCGGGTGTCCGAAGACGGAACGGAGCAGGAAATCGTATCGTTCTCGTCAGAAGATGTGCCCATATCCATTGGTGTGATTTTTGATTTCAGCGGCAGCATGTCCAACAAGGTGGACAAGGCCCGGGAAGCGGCGCTGCAATTTTTTAAGACGGCAAATCCGCAGGATGAATTCTTTCTGGTCAGTTTTAACGAGCGGGCGGAACTGACCAGCGCGTTTACGAATAGCGTAGAGGACCTGCAAAGCCGAATGATGCTAACCGCCCCAAAAGGCAGGACGGCACTGTTGGACGCTATCTATTTGGGATTGAGCCAGATGCGGGGTGCACATAACGCCAAACGTGCCTTGCTCATTCTTTCCGATGGAGGGGATAATCATAGCAGGTACAACGAAAACGATATCAAACGGTTGGTGAAGGAAGCCGATACCCAGCTCTATGCCATCGGCCTATTTGACCCACTGGGGTATCGCAATCGAACGATGGAGGAGCTCAACGGGCCGTCGTTGCTCGCGGATATCACGGAATTGACGGGTGGCCGCGTGTTTGCCGTGGAGCATCTAAATGATCTACCGGACATTGCGTCCAAGATCGGCATGGAGCTGCGAAATCAATATGTTCTGGGATACCGACCAAGCAATCACACACACGACGCGCGGTGGCGAAAGATCAAGGTCAAGCTGCGCGCGCCGAAAGGACTACCGCCCCTCACGGTTTACGCAAAAACCGGCTACTACGCGCCGGCGCACTGAGTTGCGGTGCGGAGCGCGTAAAGCCGCGTCCCTGTTCGCTATTTTCCTAATACAGATGGTTCTGGGTGGCAGTGTGCTATTTGCGCAGATACCGGTGCAAAATGCGCCGCCACCGCCGCCACCGGACCAGCAGGGCACGGGGAATTCACAGTCCGGGAGTCACATCAAGGTGGATGTGAACCTGGTGGTATTGCACACGACGGTGCTGGATGATCGTGGGAAATTCGTCGAGGGACTGGCGCAGGACAACTTTAGAGTTTACGAAGACAAGGTGGAGCAGAAGATTTCGGTATTCAAGCGGGAAGACATACCCGTGAGCATGGGCTTGGTGATCGATAACAGCGGGAGCATGCGGGATAAAAGGCCGCGGGTGAATGAAGCGGCGCTAACGCTGGTGCAGAACAGCAACCCGCAGGATGAAGCGTTCGTCGTCAACTTCAATGACGATTTCTACCTGGACCTGGATAAGGACTTCAGCAACAGCATCCCGGAGTTGAAGGAAGCTTTAGAGCGGATTGACGCGCGTGGAAGCACCGCGTTGTATGACGCGATTATTGGTTCGATCGATCATCTGAAAAAGGGGAAAAAAGAAAAGAAGGTGCTGCTGATCGTGACCGATGGCGAAGACAATACCAGCCGCAACTCGCTGGAAAAAACCATTCGCGAAATTCAGAAGACCGACACAGTGATTTATACCATTGGGCTGTTGAGCCAGGAGAGCAAGCGAAGCGCGAAGAACGCAAAAAGGGCGCTGACGGAAATTGCGCTGGCGTCTGGCGGGCTGGCGTATTTTCCGGAGAATGTGGATGACGTGCACTCGATTTGCGAACAAGTGGCGCATGACATCCGGCACCAGTACACGCTGGGGTATTACCCGTCGAATGCGACGAAGGACGGAACATTCCGCAGCGTGCACGTGGACGTGATTCCGCCACGCGGAAAAGGCAAGCTGGTGGCGCGGACGAGGAATGGCTACTATGCGCCCGGGGCACCAAAGGCGGCTACTGCTACCGGGAAATAGGAAGTAAGGAAGTAACGAGATATCGAGCGCGGGCACCTGGATGGGTGCCCGTTTTTATTTGGGTTAGAGCTAAGTGAGAGAGCTTAGGAAGCTGGTGCCGTGAGGAATGGAGGCACCGAAGATTTCGGCGATGGTTTGACCCATGTCGGCTAGAGTTTCGCGGACGCCGATATTTTTGCCGGGAATGTGGGATGGCGTGAAGGCGAGGATGGGGACGTACTCGCGGGAGTGATCGGTGGTTTCCCAGCGTGGATCGGGATCGCAGCCGTGATCCGCGGTGATGATCAGCAGGTCGCGAGCAGTGAGCAGCGGCAGGTAGGCAGCGAGGGCGGCATCGAATTCTTCGAGCGAGCGGGCAAATCCTTCCACGTCTTTGCGGTGACCGAAGAGCATATCGAAATCGACGAGGTTGATGAAGATCAAGCCAGACTGGCGCTCGCGGGTGGCCAGAGTGAGTTTATCCATGCCATCGGCGTTGGATTTTGTGGTGACGTAGTCGCTGACGCCGCGGCTATTGTAAATATCGTGAATTTTGCCGATGCCGAAGACCGGAACGTGGCGCTCTTGCAGGACGTCGACCAGCATGGGCTTGGGCGGATCAACGGCGTAATCGTGACGGCGCGAGGTGCGCACAAAGTTTCCTGGCGCGCCGGTGAATGGTCGAGCGATGACGCGGCCAACACGGTGCTTGCCATCGAGTAATTTCCTGGCGATTTCGCACATGCGATACAGCTCGGGAACGGGAATAACGTCTTCATGCGCGGCAATCTGGAAAACGCTGTCGCCGGAGGTGTACACGATAGGTTTGCCGGTGCGCACGTGCTCTTCGCCAAGCTCCTTGAGGATCTCGGTGCCCGAGGCGGGTTTATTGCCGATGGTTTGGCGGCCGATCTGCGATTCAAATGGAGCCATGATTTCGGGAGGAAAGCCACGCTTGTAGACCGGGAACGCCTGATCGAGCCAGATGCCCGCCATTTCCCAATGGCCGGTGGTGGTGTCCTTACCGGGAGAGCGAGTGGCGCCCTTGCCGAAGGAAGCGCGTGGCGCCGCGACTGGACTCAAATGTTTCAGTGGGGCGATGTTGGCGAGGCCGAGTTCGACGAGGGTAGGGATGCGCAATGGGCGCGATTCGGCGATGTGACCGAGTGTGCTTCGGCCGACGTCGTCGTAGTCGGCGGCATCGGGGAGCGCGCCGATACCTACACTGTCGAGAACGATCCAGATTACGCGTTGAATTGCGGTCATACGGAAATCTCCGCGTGCTTTGCGAACTTTAGCACAGCGGAGGATGGTAGAAGCTGAAGCTTGAGCTAGCGAGGGTTGACACAAAAGTCAGCGCTAGATTGAGGAAAGGGGAGAACGCCACTCTGCTGTGGCGGTGAGCCGATGGGGCTGAGTGCGCAAAAGCGGCGGCGAGCCGCCGCACTCCCAAAGTGGTGTCCGGAGGAATTGACGGGGCGGTTGGGGAGGCCTAGTATCGCTGCAACAGCGCGAGGGGTGAACTTTTTTCACGATTTTTGCGTATGAATAGAGTGGAGGAGTCTGTCATGTCTGAGCGACGAGAACGAGTGGGAAGCGGGTCAGTGGTATTCCCGCTACTGCTGATCGGTTTTGGTGGACTGATGCTGATGTGGCGCTGGATGCCGAATTTTCATCCCTGGCACGTGCTGTTCCGCTACTGGCCACTGTTCTTGATCCTGATCGGCGCAGGGATGATCCTGGATCGCACACGGCAACATCAGATGCAGGCGCAAGGAGAAGCGCGACCGTTTCCGATTGGGACCGCCGTGGGAACGCTGCTGTTTTTGTTGCTGATTGGCTACCTGCTGTATCACGACCATTCGTATTACCCGCGGGAATTGAGCGCGGGCACAACGCGATCGCATGAATCGCGCGCGGTGGAACTGCAGGGAGCGAAGGCGGTGCGCATGTCGGTGCAGATGCCGGCGGGGGAACTAAGAATTGAGGGCGGGGCGCAGCAATTGTTCAACGGGGATTTCTATCATGCGGGATCGTGGTCGGCGCCGGACGTGGATTACTCGGTCGAAGAGGGAGTTGGAACGTTGCGGGTGGAGCAGAATGGTGGCGGGACGCACATCGGGAATTCGGACAACACCTGGAACTTGAAGGTGACCGATAGCACGCCATTGGAATTAAAGATTGATATGGGTGCAGGGCGTGGAGATTTTCGACTGGCAAAAGTGGACCTGACGCGGCTGGAAGTGAATATTGGCGCCGGCCAGGTGAATGTGGATCTAACAGGGGAACGCGCGAAGGATTTGGAAGCGACGATTCAGGGCGGAGTCGGGCAGGCGGTGGTGAAATTGCCAAAGAATATCGGAGTGGTCGCGACGGTGCATGGTGGGTTGGGGTCGGTGGACGTGCATGGATTGACGAAGGAAGATGAGAGATACGTGAACGCGGCGTATGGAAAATCGCCGCAGACGCTGCGGCTGACAGTTGAGGGCGGAATTGGGCAGATCAAGCTGGAGCAGGAGTAGCTACGTGGTTAGGGGCGGTATATGGTTGGGCCGCCCCAGTCGAACACCGTAAGACCAAGCAAGTTGGCCGAGCGCACGAGAAATGGCAGAACCTCCTCGACACGTGAGTACACCATTCCCAAGACAGCCGCACGGTGACCGAAGTTGTTCCACAAAGGGCCATCACTCCATACCCCACTGTCGACTTCCTCGCCAGATAACGTGCAGATGCACGGGTATTTTCTGGTCAGCTGGTCGTGCAGTTGTTTGAACACGAGGGGCACTGCACCCTCCGCGTCGATTAAGCCATCGAGCGCGAGCCATGCAGACTTGTCGTCACTCGGGATCGGCTGAATACAAATAGCGACGTTGTAGCTCATAAGGACGTGATCGACAGAGTTTCGATATCTCCGCTGAATCCGTCTTTGACGCAGGCCGATATAGAGTCAGAGAACTCATCAACCAGAGCGAGCCCATTCGAATCGAAATCATTGTCGGCCTGCAGAATGAGACTTGACCCAACAAAGAAACATTTCACGTTTTCGTGCCATGGCCTACGCGCCAATTCCTCGGAGATTGCGCGCGCACTGACTGGGCCAGTGTTTGCTGTTTGCTGAAACACCCTTGCAAGCACGCGTATTAGATACATGCGGACAGGTTTGCCATTCCGTAGCGGACGACTTGAAGACTCTATTGCCTTTCTAGAGCGCAGTCAACGATAGTTGATCAACGCGGATCGTCAGAACCTACCGAAGACACGTTTTTTGGGACCGATTTGCCCGAGGTACAGAGGAGACGTATAATTTGAGGTTTAGGCAGTGTGCACAAAGCGCGCTGACTGAGCTTCCCTTTGGCCACAGGCGAAACGACGCATCCGGTTGTGCAAGAACAAGAAGTGCTACTGGTGCGCGGGGCGCGCGTCCACAACCTCAAGAACGTCACAGTAGAAATCCCACACAATGCAATGACGGTGGTAACCGGGGTGAGCGGAAGCGGCAAATCGTCGCTGGCGTTTGACACCGTGTATGCCGAGGGGCAGCGGCGCTACGTGGAATCGCTTTCGGCGTACGCACGGCAGTTCTTGGAGCGGATGGAAAAGCCGGACGTGGACGAAATTTCCGGGATTGCGCCAGCCGTGGCGATCCGGCAGAAGAACTCCACACGGAATCCGCGATCGACGGTGGCGACCTCCACAGAGATTTACGACTACCTGCGGCTGCTGTTTGCGCGTTGCGGGCAAACGTTCTGCATCAAGTGCGGCAGCGAAGTGCGCCGGGATTCGCCCGAAGATATCGCGAACAAGGTGCTGGCGCTGACGCCGGGGCGCAGGTTCTATGTGATGTATTTGCTGCACGTAGCGAGCGCGGAGCCTGCGGCGACCGGGAAGCGCGCGTCGAAGAAGAAGACGGCGGGGCCTACGGCGGAGACGCTGCGGCTGACACTGACGGAGTTGCAGAAGCGCGGTTTCAACCGGTTGTATCAGGATGGACGGGTACACGAGTTTTCCTCGCCGGAAACGCTGCTGGATGTGAATTTTGCGAAGGCAGTGTATGTGCTGGTAGACCGGCTGTCGGTGAATCCGGAAGCGCGGTCGAGACTGGTGGATTCGATTGAGATTTGCTATCGCGAAGGCGGCGGGGAAGCGATTCTGGAATTCATCGCGGATCAAGCGGGCAATGCGGGCGAGCGGCTGACGTTCAACGAAAGATTTGAGTGTAAGAATGACGGCACGTTGTACCAGGAGCCGGAGCCGCGGTTGTTCTCGTTCAACAATCCGTATGGGGCGTGTCCGCGGTGCCAGGGCTTTGGCAACACCATTGATTTCGATTTGAACCTGGTGGTGCCGGATCCAAGTAAATCTCTGGATGATGGAGCAATCGAGCCGTGGACCAAGCCGCGCTATCGCGTGCTGATGCAGGAAGGGAAAAAGTTTGCGAAGACCCGCGGGATCCCTACGAATGTGGCGTGGCGACAACTGACGGCTGAGCAACGGCGGCTGATTCTGGAAGGCGACCCGGAGAATGATTTCGAGGGAGTAAAAGGATTCTTCAATTGGCTGGAGCGCAAGAAATACAAGCTGCATGTGCGGGTGTTTCTAAGCCGTTATCGCGGATACGCGACTTGCCCGGAATGCGGAGGGACGCGGCTGCGGGCGGAAGCGCGCGCTGTGCATATTACGGGAAAGTCCATCACAGATTTGTGCAAGCTGACGGTGAAAGAGGCGCGGGTATTCTTCGGGAACCTGCAGCTGACTGAGTCGCAAGCCAAGATTGCGGACAAAATACTGGAAGAGATTCGCTCGCGGCTGCAATTTCTGGACGAAGTGGGATTGGATTACTTGACCTTGGACCGGCTGACCTCGACCTTGTCTGGAGGAGAGTCACAACGGATTCAGCTGGCGACTTCGCTGGGATCGCATCTTGTTGGAGCGCTGTATGTGCTGGATGAACCGTCGATTGGGCTGCATCCGCGAGACACGCACAGGTTGATCGAGATACTGAGATCGCTGCGTGATCTGGGAAATACGGTGCTGGTGGTGGAACACGACCCGGACACGATTGAGAGCGCCGACCGGATTCTGGATCTCGGGCCTGGAGCGGGAGAACTTGGCGGCAAGCTACTGTTTGCGGGGACGTACGAAGAAATCCTGAAGGATCCGAAGTCGATCACCGGCCGCTATCTTAGCGGCGAATTGAGAATTCCGATTCCTGCGACGCGGCACAAGCCGGCCGGGAAATTCCTGAAGCTTGGCGGCGCAACGCTACACAACCTGCAAAATGTGGACCTGATCTTGCCGCTGGGAATGCTGACGGTGGTTACGGGAGTGAGCGGTTCGGGCAAATCGACGCTGGTACACAATGTTTTGTACCGCGCGCTGCAAGCGAAGCGGAGTGGCGCGAGCATCAAGGAATTCTGCGATCGCCTGGAAGGCGACGAGCACATCACAGACCTGGTGATTGTGGACCAGTCGCCAATCGGGCGAACGCCGCGGTCGAATCCTGCCACGTACCTGAAGGCGTTTGACGCGATTCGCGAAGTGTTTGCCGATACGCCGGATGCGAAGAGGCGCGGATATACGGCGGGACATTTTTCGTTCAACGTGCCGGGCGGGCGTTGCGAAACATGCCAAGGCGATGGAACGGTGACCGTGGAGATGCAATTCCTGGCGGACGTGGAACTGGTTTGCGAGGAGTGCCGTGGGCAGCGATTCAAGAGCAGCGTGCTGGACGTGCGGTACCACGGAAAGAATATTCACGACGTGCTGGAAATGACGGTGCGCGAGGCGCTGGCATTTTTTGTGAACGTGCCGAAGGTGATATCGAAGCTGCGAATTCTGAATGAGATTGGGTTGGGGTACCTGAGGCTGGGACAATCGGCCACAACGCTGTCTGGAGGCGAAGCGCAACGCTTAAAGCTGGCGTCGCACCTGACGCGCACGGAGAATCGCGGCATCCTTTATATTCTGGACGAACCAACGACGGGATTGCATTTCGACGACATCGCCAAATTGTTGGCGGCGTTTCGCAAGTTGCTGGAGTCTGGCGGTTCGCTGCTGGTGATTGAGCACAATCTGGACGTCATCAAGTCGGCTGACTGGCTGATCGATATGGGGCCGGAAGGCGGCGATCAAGGTGGAAAAATCATTGCCACGGGAACGCCGGAACAGGTGTCGCGCAACACGCAATCGCACACGGGGAAGTATCTTGCGCGAGTGCTGGCGAATGGAAACGGCTATGCAAAGCGGACGGGCAATGGCGCATCCAAAACTGTGGAAGCGCCGAAGGGAACGGCAAGCGGAGTGAATGGCTTTAGAACGGAGCCATGATGGGGCGTGGTTCTAAATCACAGAGGCTCACCACAACATCAGGATTGATTGCTGCAAGTTTGCTATCGCTAGCGGCGGTGCGCGCTGATGGTGTCACGAGAGCAGAAATGGCAGGCGTGCGATGCCAGCAGGCGCAGAGTTCGCAGGGCAAAACGCAAAAGCTGAAGAATCCGCTGAATGATCTGCTGGAAGAAGCACGAGCGGCGATGGACAAGAACGATTACGAAGCCGCGATCCCACCATTGCAGAAATTTCTGGCGGAGCAACCCGATGTGGCGTACGCACACTTCCAACTTGCCTACGCGTATACGGCGCTGAAACGCCCAACGGACGCGCGCGCGGAATACGAGCGGTGCATCGCGCTGGACCCCAAAATGGCCGAGGCACAGTTGAACCTGGGCATTCTGTTGCTGAATGTGGACCCGAAGGCCGCGATCGCGCCGTTGAGCAAAGCTGTGGAATTGCAGCCTGCGCAGAGCCGACCGCGATATTTGCTGGGAATTGCGCAGGAGCGCTCGGGGGATCTAGCAGGGGCGGCGCAGTCGTTCGAAGGAGTGACGCATCTCGATCCGAAGGATGCAGAGGCGCTGACACATGTTGGCAGCTTGATGCTGCGTTTGGGGAAACCTGGCGATGCAGAGGGAAAATTCCGGCAAGCGTTGGAGATCGAGCCGAAATCGCCGGCGGCTTTACAAGGTCTGGCGCAGAGCCTGGAGTTGCAGAAGAAGCCCGAGGCTGCGGAGGCGTATCGAAATTACCTGGCGGTGCAGCCCAGCGATGCCGCCGCGGAACAGCGCGTGATTCATTCGCTGATGGAGCAGAAGAAGTACGATGCGGCGCTGGTTGAGCTCGATAAACTGCCGAAGACTGACCCTCCCAACCTGGAAACGCTAAAGCTGAGAGCGGACATCCTGATCGGACAGAAAAAGACAGATGAGGCGATTGCCGTATTGCAGCAGGCCATTCAACTGGCTCCCACCGACGCACAACTGCATGGAGGTTTGGGGCGGCTGTACATGGACAAAAGGGATTACGCGAGTGCTGAGAAAGAATTGAAGGCGGCTCTAAACCTCGATCGGAATAACGTTGTCTACTGGAAGGACCTAAGCTCAACGTTCTACCTGGCAGGGAACTATCCAGCGGCGCTGACGACGATGGATCTGATCGACAAGCAGGAAGCGCCGGGCGCGGGAGCATGGTTCTTCCGAGCGCTCTGTTACGATAAACTGAACCAGGCACAATCCGCCATTGATGCCTACCGAAAATTTCTGGAGCTGGATCAGAACCGGAATCCCGACCAAGTGTGGCAGGCCGCTGAGCGAATTCATGTTCTCGAAAAGACGGTGCAAAAAAAGAGGTAAGGGGAGAGCGGGGCGGGGATTCCACGGTGCCGGAGCAGTTTTCCTTTTGTTGATGGTGTGCGCGCCGCTGGTAGCCGTCGAACGGCTGCAGGAATTGCAGGAGCGTTTCGACAAGGAGACGCACGCGGGCAGTAAGGTAAAAATTTTGGACAAGCTGGGAGCAGCGCAATTCGCGGCGGCTTCGAACGCGGCGAAGGCGGAGGACTATAGTACGGTTGGGCTGACATTCGAAAAATACCGGGACAACGTGCGCACCTGTTTTGACCTTCTTATGAAGCAGGAACCCGATGTGGAGAAGCACAGCGATGCTTACCGGCACCTGGAACTGCAGACGCGGCGAGCGCTGAGGGAAGTTGACGAGGTGCTGAACATCGTGCCACTGGAAGTGCAACCGCCACTGCAACTCGTCAAAGAGGATTTGTTGAGCATGGACGACAAGTTGATTCAACTGTTGTTTCCGCGGCGCACCAAAGATATGGGGCCACCGCCGCCGCCTGCGGAGAAGAAACCATGATGATCCGAAAACTGGCACCCTGGATTGCGGTACTCGTATTGCTTGGTTTTGCCTGTTCACGACCCGCCTTCGCGCAACGCCCCGACAAGGATTATCTTTCGGGCGTTGAAGAGGACAAGATTCGGGATGCGGAAACACCCAACGAACGCATCAAGCTGTTTCTGGAGTTCGCGCAAGACCGTTTGAAAAAGTTTCAGTACGAGCTGGAGCACCCTTCACCCAATAAGCACACGGAAATGTTGAACTACCTGATGAACTCGTATATTGGTTGCGTGGATGACGCGGCGGACATTATTCAAGTGGGATTGGAACATCAGGACAACATTCGCGAGGGAGTGGATCTGATGGCCAGCCGGACGAAGGAGTTTCTGCCAATCCTGGAGAAAATCAAAGCACAAGGGCCGGAACTGGAGTTGTACAAAGACAATCTGGATGACGCGATCGAGGGCACGCAGGATGCCATGAACGATGCGGAAAAGGCGAAGAAGAAAGCCGCGCCTCCACCAGTGAGGCGGAAGAATTGAGCCCGAGGCGGCGCAACGCAACAAGAGTTCCGGGCGGAGAAGCGATGTTCCTGCGCATGTTCACGCGGATTGGATGCGAGGAACGGCCACTGCATTTTCATGTGGAATTTTATCCCTACAGCAGCCTGGTGATTACGATACGGCGCCGCGAGGATGTGCTGTACGTGCGATTTTCAGATTTGTTGATGCGGGCGCCCGTGAGCGTATTGGAAGGGGCAGCGGCTTTGTTGCTGGCGCGCGTGTACCGGAGAAGGACGCCGCGGGCGTTGGTGCGTCCGTACCTGGAGTATGCGCGGTCGAACCGCACGCGCAGCCGGATCAGCCGAATGCGCAGCCGGCGCGTGCGCCTGGCGCACACGGCGCCACAAGGGCAACAATATGACCTGGTGACGCTGTTCGACGAGCTGAATCAGAGGTACTTCGCGGGTGTGCTGCAGCGCCCGCATATCGGTTGGAGCACGCGAAGCTGGCGGCGGCAGTTCGGCTGTTACGACCCAGGTCCGAATCAGATCCTGCTGAACCGGCGGATGGACCGCGCGGGTATTCCACAATTTGTAGTGGAGTATGTGCTCTATCACGAGATGCTGCACGTGAAGCATCCGACGCGGCGGTCGGGTTGCAGCCTGATTTCACACTCGCCGGAGTTTCGAGCGGAGGAAAAACGGTTTGAGCAGTTTGAACCGGCTCGAAAATTTTTGGATCGATTGGCGCGGTGAAGGTGGCGGGCCGCGTTGAGAGCTTGAGCTGTGTTGAAGGTGAGATCCTTCAGGGCGCAAACTTCGCACCCTTCAGGATGACAACTTCCGGAAAAGGCCTCAACCCTGAAGGGGTAAGCTACAGGATATTCAAAGCTGAAGTGAACATCGAGGCAGGCTACTGCTTCTTTTCTTTGTCGATTTCCTGATTTAGTTTTTCAATCTTTTTGCGGATCTTGTCCGCATCTTCCGCATGAGGATACAGATCCAGGTATCGCTGGTAAGCCTTCACCGCGGGCTTCTTCCGACTTTTCTTCTCATAGCATTCACCCAAATAGCGAAATGGAATGGCGTAGCCCGGCTTCGCTAGCACGGCATCTTCGAAACGATCGATCGCGGCGTCGACATCGCCCTTGTGCATATAGTATTTGCCAACCTCGATGTCTTTTTCGGCGCGCAAGGGATCCCATGTCGGCTGGTCGGGAGCAGAAGTTGTCGCGGTATCGGTATTAGCCTTTGATTTGGGCTTAGGCACATCCGGCGGCTTGGGAGAAGTGTCTTGCGGAGCAGGATCCTGCGCGAAAGCGGGCATAGCCTGGAAGCACAGCCCGCCGCCGGCAAGAAGCAACGCGAGGCACAATCGCGAAAAGTATTTCAAGTTGAGGGATGCTCCTTCCCCTGCGATTCAGTCACAGGCGGGAGAAGTTGCCTGGGTTATTTTGCCATCAATTCATCGACCAGCGCCTGGGCTCCATAAAGCTTCTTCAGGCATTCGGTCATTGCGGCGGTATGAACCGCGACCGTGCGATTCTGGTAGGAATCGTAAACGAAATCACCGACCAGCGACTCGATATTGCCATCGAAGACGAGGCCGACGATGTCCCCGTTGCGATTGACAACGGGAGAACCGGAGTTTCCGCCAATGATGTCGTTGGTGGTGACGAAATTGAAGGGGGCGGAGAGATCGAGTTTGTCTCTGCCATCGATGTAGCGTTTCGGCAGATCGAAGGGCTCCTTGTTATCGAAGCTGGCGGCGCGATCGTACAAGCCGTAGAGGGTGGTTTTGTACGGAGCGACGGTGCCGTTCATGGGATAGCCTTTCACCTGGCCATAGGAAAGGCGCAGAGTAAAGGTGGCGTCGGGATAAGCATTTTTGCCGAAGACGGCGAAACGCGCTTTGCCTAGTTTTTCGCCGGCGCGCTGCTGTTCGCTCTGCACGTTCTTTTCGAACCAGGTAATTTGCTCGCGACGAATGGGGTCGATCTTGCGTGCCATCACGATCAAGGAGTCGGTGGATGCATCGATTGCCGCCTGGCCACCGTCGACGAGGGCTTTGCGAACCGCAGGATCCGCCAGTTTGCTGCCGGTGATGAGTTCCGTGGCGGCCTGTTGCGGGTTACGGCCATTCAGAACGGTTTTGACCCACGGATCATCCGGGCCCATTCCCGTGAGATCGGCTTGCAAGGCACTACTCATGCGAACAATTTCCATGTCCGGATAGAAAGGCGCTGGAGAGAACAAGCGATGCTTCAGGGACTCCAGTTGGGATTCGTGGAAGCCGGGGAGTCGCTCACCGTCGGGTTTCTTGATTTCGGCGACGTAGGTGACGATGTTGATGGCGAGTTGCGCGAGTTGGGAATCCACGCCGCGGAAAAATATTTGATTCACGCGAGATTTCTCTTTTTCAATGGCTTTGGCGTCAATGTCCCAAGCGTCGCCATACTCTTTTTTCCATTCAGGATTGGCGCCGACCTTAGCCTTGAAGTCCTGTTCATCCTTGAGCTTTTTGTCCATCAGGCTCTTGCTCTGCAGGCCTTGTTCGCGGCCTTCAAAAACTTTTCGGCTGTTTTCGAGGCCAAAAATGAGAGTCATGGCTTGCCGCGCCTGCTCGGGGCCTTTTGCTGAGTAGTCCTTCAGTATGGCGATTCGGCGCTTCAGGCTCTGAATGATGAGCGCTGTCGAGGTATCGCGATTGAATTCCAGTTCGGCGTAAGTGCTGAGGCGCTGCGTGGCGCCCGGATGACCGGAGACGAAGACCAGTTCGCCATCGTCCGCGCCCTTGGGATTCCAGGTGAGGTAGTCCTTGCTATCGATGGGCTTTCCATTCTCGTAAACGCGGAAGATGGCCATATCGAGGTCGTAGCGCGGGTAAGTGAAGTTGTCGGGATCACCGCCGTAAAACGCGGCCTGTTCTTCGACCGCAAAGACAAGGCGGACATCGGTGTATTTTTTGTAGCGATAGAGCCAATATTCGCCACCGGCATAAAGAGTGACGACGTCGGAACGCAGGCCGGTCTTTTGCGTGCTTTCGTTCTCGATCGCGGCGATAGCGGCCTTGCGCTTCGCGAACTGGTCCTCGGTAGTCTTAGCATCCTTGGTGGCTGCGTTGACCTTGTCGGTCACGTTTTCCATCGAGATGAGGACGTTAACTTCGAGGTCAGGCGATTTCATTTCCTGCTCGGGCCTCGCGGCATAGAAACCGTCGCGGACGTAGTCGTGATCGGCGGTAGAGTTTTTCTGCAATTGGCCGAGAGCGACGTGGTGATTCGTCAGCAACAAGCCGTGAGGACTGACGAAGGACCCAGAACCGCCGTCGTTGAGGCGTACGGAAGCCAATCGCAGGTGATCGAGCCATTGCTGCGTGGGAGTGAAATTGTAATTTTGCTGCAGGAGCTTGATAGGAGGGTTATCGAATGTCCACATACCCTCGTCGGCGAAACCGGCCGGAGCCAAAAGAGCAGCGGTCAGCAGCGCGGCAGAAATCTGGCGCACGACAAAGCTGATTTTCACGGAATATTCCTCATTTCGATCGGAGTGTAAGGCCCCTGTGCAAAGCGTGGTGGGGAAACCCTGACCAGTATATACGAACTGGATGAGGTGGCGCATTTGTCAGCACGCGTAAAGACCGCCGGAATCGCGTGGAACAGGCAGTTCCTGTACAATCCTAGCCAAGCGCGAAAAAGAGAGCTCGTTTCAGGCGAAACGAGGTGGGAATCGATGAACAGACTCTGCCGGGTTGAGCTTATTTTCAGGAATGGAAGGCGCTGGGCGATCCTGCCAGGCGTGCTGTTGAGTCTGTGTATACACCTCGGAATACGCGCGCAAGAAACGGGCACCGGCGCGGGAAGCAGTGCCCCAGCGGCTTCCAGCTCACAGAATTCGCAAGGAACCGCGGCACCCGAAGCACCGGCGAAACCCCAAAGCGACGCAAAATCAGAAATGGCGACGCAGGACACTGGGACGACCTTCAAATTGCGGGTGAACCTGGTTCAGGTGCACGTGACGGTGCGAGACGGCAAAGGGAATCTCATTCCAAACCTGAAGCGCGAGGATTTCCAGTTGTTCGACCAGGGCAAGCTCCAGCCGATCACCGTGTTTGCGGTGGAGACGCGAGAGTCTCGCAAGGAAAAGGCGCTGGCGGCGGCAAAGACGCAAGCGGATGCCAGCGAACCGGACGCAGCGAAGACGGTGCTGCCGGACCGGTTTGTGGCGATGGAGTTTGACGATATTCACCTGTCAATCGACGATGCGGTGTACACGAGGAAATCCGCGCAGGCGTTTCTGGAAAGCCTGGCACCCACCGACCGCGTAGGCATATTCACGACATCCGGAGAGGTGACGCAAGATTTCACGGCCGACATCGCCCTGCTGAAACAAAAGTTGCTGGGCATCATACCGCGACCAAAGGTGGGGCACACTTCGACCACGGATTGCCCGGATGTTTCGCCTTACGTGGCGGACCTGGTGCAGAATCGCAGCGACCATGTGGCTTTTCAGGCGATTGTGAATGACGCGTGGCAGTGCGCCTATGCCAACGATCCATTGATGTACAACTCGGCGGTGAGTCTGGCGCAGTCGACGATTCCGCGGGTAGCGATGGAGTCAGAGGCGGACAACAATTACACCTATCGAACACTGCAGGATACGCTGCGCAGGCTGGCGGCAATGCCGGGGGAGCGCGTGATGTTGATGGTGTCGCCAGGATTCATCATGGGGCTGCAGACCAGTGACATGTTGATGGTGGTGGATCAGGCGAATCGCGCAAACATTGTGATCAATACACTGGATGCGCGCGGGTTGTATACCCCGGATATGGGAGACGTAACCAGGCAACGCACTGGTATAGCGCAATTGGGGTCCTACCGCATAGCGGCGCAGACGGAGCAGTCCTATGTACTGGCGGATTTTGCTTATGGAACCGGTGGAGCTTTTTTCCAGAATTCCAACGACATCGTCGGCGGAATGAAAATGATCGGGTCGGCGCCGGAGGTATCGTATGTGCTCGGCTTCTCTCCACAGAATGAAAAGATGGATGGGTCGTTCCACAACATCAAAGTAAAAATGACGGGCAAGGAGAAATATACGGTCCAGGCGCGGCGGGGGTACTACGCGCCACGAAAATTGAACGACCCGAAGGAGCAGGAGAAGCAAGAGATTCAGGAGGCGATCTTCTCGCGGGACGAGATTATGGACCTGCCGCTGGAATTGCAGACGCAGTATTTCAAGAAGGATGCGGCGGAAGCACAGTTGAGCGTGGTATCGCGACTGCAGGTGAGGGGCATGCATTTCCGAACGGGCGATGGACGCCACAACGACAATTTAACGTTTGCCACAGCGATTTTTGACGACAACGGGAACTTCGTGACCGGCGGTGAGAAAGTCCTGCAAATGCACCTGCTGGATCCCACTTATGAGAGGGTGCTGCGCACAGGGTTGACCCTGAAATCGAGCTTCGACCTGAAGCCCGGCAAATATATGGTGAGACAAGTGGTGCGCGATTCGGAGGGATCGCAGATGGCGGCGCGGAACGGCGCGGTGGATATTCCTTACTGACGGTTAGTTTACACAGAAGCTATGGATGAGATCCTTCAGGGTGCAGACGGCGCACCCTTCAGGATGACAGCTCGTTTTTTGCGTCGCCGCTCTGGTTGCTAGTGCCAGGGAAAGCCTCATCCCTGAAGGGATGAGCTACAGATTTTCTACCGACGATTTGATCAGGAAGCGGGTTCCGTCGTAGGGATTTCCCGCGCCTTCCCATTCCATCGAGCAGTAGCCGCGGTAGTGACTGGCCTTGAGGATGCCGAAAGTCTTTTTCAGGTCGACGCGAACGACTTTGCCGTCGTCGCCCGCCTCGGAATCTTTTACGTGGCAAATGCTGTAGGCGAGGGGAAAGAGAGCCGTGACCGCGTCGTAGTTGAATTGCTCGTTGCCGGATTGCATGGAATTGCAGAAATCCGGGAGTGCGTGAAGATAGGGGCTATTGACCTTCTTGATAACCTTGACGAGGAAGAACGCGTCTTCACTGACGAGATTATCGTTTTCAAGGTTGATGAGGATGTTCTTCGGCGCGGCGTAGTCCAGCAATTTTTGCAGTTGTTCGGCGACAATGGCGACGTCGGGCTTGGCGTTTTCCGCCTGGGCGATGGAGGTGCGCAGGCTGGGGGAGCCGATGATGATGGCGATGTCGACCCATTTTTTGCCGTTGTCGACGGCCTTCTGGCGAACAGCGGGATCGGCGTCGTAATAGCTGAAGGAATTGTCGACGGGAATGTTTACGACGTGAACACCGGCTTTCTCGATGGCCTCGCGAAAGCCGTGCAGATAAGCGGCGTCGGTGGAAGGGAAGTGCACGCTGAGTGGCTCGACGCCAGGAACCTCGAAATCTTTTTTCACTTTTGCAGCGAACTCGCGGAGGTCCATGCCAGGCTGCTTCTTGTCGCGATACTCGTTGGTGGGACTGTCGATGTAGGCGCGAAAAGGCCAAGTTGCGACGGCTAGCCGGTCTCTTGGAGTTGTGGGAAATTTCAGGTCGGGAGCAACGCCGGAGCTGGAGGAAGTTGCTAGCAGTTTTGTTACTTCGGGCCACATTCCTACGGTGAGCGCCGCTGCGGCGACAGAAGAGTTTTGCAGCATCGTGCGACGCGTAATTCGTTTCATGGTGTCCTCTTTGGAGCGATGCTACTTGTGGTTCTCTGGCAGGAGTGTAGAACAGAAACGCGGCGTGCGGTAGTTCACAGATGCGGCTCAGGAAAACGGCCGGCTTGCGACGGCCGTTTCGGAGCGTTTACGATTCGACGGACTTCATCCGTTCCAGGGTTCGTCGGCGCTGCCACCGTAAATCGAAGGCACCTGAGAGCCCATGGGCCGCAGATAGGCGGCGAGTTGGCCGCGATGATGTATGGAATGGTTGTTGACGAACCCGAGATAGAAGACCACGGGCATGGTGAACACGCCGGCGAAATCGACGGGTGTGGTCAATTGCTCGGGAGTCATGGCGCGAACGCGATTGGCGGCGCGCAGGAAGTTCGTCTCATACCAGTTTACGAGATCGGCGATGTCCTTGGGTTCCTGTTTGAAGCGCGGCGCCATATCGAATTTACGATCGGCGACTTCGTCGAGCATCTGCACGTCGCTAGAGGCGAGATGCCAGGCAAGCTCCCATGCGGTGCGTGATTTGGGGTCGAGACGGAAATCACGCTTTGAGTCAGGCACGGCCGCCAGAACTTTCTTCGTGGTTTCCATTTCTCGTTCTAATCCTTTGAGCATTAGTTCTCGCTGGGCAACAGCAAAATCTTGTGTCAGAGCAGGTTGTGGTGCGCTCATGAATCCTCCTGAAGTCTGGAGTTCTTATCCTTCAACTCCTGGCCACCGCGGATTCTACACCCATGCGCGGGAGGGAGGCAGAGAGAGTTGTTGCGAAAAAGCAGGCGAAATCGAGCCGGAATGCGTGCCTGAGTGCGCTCGGATGTGACCAATTCGCGCCGATTTGCCAGTGGCCTTAAAATAGTAGTTGGGGACGCAGTCTGGCACCCGGAAACCTGTAAGCATGGAACCCCGAGAAAAAGCGTTGCAGCTACCCGAAAAGCCCGGGGTGTACCTGTTCAAGGATGCCGGCGGAGCAGTGGTGTATGTCGGGAAGGCGCGTTCGCTGCGTAGCCGGGTGCGCTCATACTTCCTGGAATCGCGCTGGATGGACGCGAAGACTGGATCGCTAGCGCGGGAGATCGCGGACATTGAAACAGTGGTGGTGGACAACGAGCGGGAAGCGCTGGCGCTGGAACACAGTTTCATCAAGCAGTACAAACCGAAGTTTAATGTAATCCTGCGCGACGACAAGACCTATCCGTACATCAAGTTCACGGCTTCAGAAAAGTATCCGCGGGTGTATTTCACGCGCAAGGTGAAGAAAGACGGGTCGCTGTACTTCGGGCCGTATTTTCCGGCGGGACTGGCGCGCCGCATCCTGCATTTCGTGCACAAGCGATTCCTGGTGCCATCTTGTTTTGTGGACTTGACGAAGAGCCATCCGCGTCCGTGCCTGCAGTACTACATCAAACGCTGCCTGGGTCCTTGCGTCGCGGGCCTGACAAACGATGAGCGTTACGCGGAGGCGGCGCAGGATGTGCGGTTGTTTCTGGAAGGACGCCGGCACGACCTGATCAAGAGCCTGGAAGAACGGATGATGTCTGCAGCGGAGAAAGAGCTGTTTGAGCAGGCGGCAGCGTATCGCGACTTGCTGCGCACCCTGGAAGATATTGAGGAGCGGCAGAGAATTGCGGCGGCGCAGGGCGATGACACGGATGTGCTGGGGTATTACGCGGAACCGCCCCTTGTGGCGGCCAACCTGTTTCACCTGCGCGGCGGACGCGTGGTGGATCGCCGCGAGTTCTACTGGGAAGATGTGGAACTGTTCGACCCGCACGAATTCGTGCCCTCATTGCTGAAGCAGCTTTATCTGGAAGCGGAATATCTGCCGAAGATGATTCATGTGCCCATCGAGTTTGAAGAGCGGGAGCTGCTGGAAGAAACGCTGAGCGAACGCGCAGGGCATAAGGTGGAGATCTACACGCCGCAACGGGGCAGCAAACGTGCGTTTCTGGACCTGGTGGAAAACAACGCGAAGCATTCGTTTGAACAACGCTTCCGCGTACTGAAACCCACATCGAAGGCCATCAGCGAAGCGCTGCAGAATACGTTGACCTTGCCCGAGGATCCGAAGCGCATCGAGAGCTTCGACATTTCGCATATCCAAGGGACGGACACGGTTGCGTCTATGGTGGTGTGGGAAAACGGGCGCATGAAAAAATCAGACTACCGGAAGTTCATCATCCGCGGCGACGAGGGAAGCGGACTGGCGCAGGGCAGCCGGCAGAACGACGACTTTGCGAGCATGTTTGAGGCGGTGACGAGACGCTACCGGCGTTTGCAGGAAGAAAAGAAGCCCATGCCCGGCCTGATTCTGATCGATGGCGGTCTTGGGCAGTTGCACGCAGCGGCGCAGGCGCTGGAGGCTCTACAGATCATCAACCAGCCGATGGCCAGCATTGCGAAGAAGGAAGAGATTCTGTACGTGCTGGGGCAAGAGAATGAGCCAATTGTCCTGGAACGGCATAATCCGGTGCTGCACCTGATCCAGCAGATACGCGACGAGACGCACCGGTTCGCGGTGAGCTTTCACCGGCAGCGCCGAGGGGCGAGACAGACGAAGACGGCATTGCTGGAGATACCGGGGATTGGACGTGTGACGGCTCAGAGGCTTCTGCAACGATTCGGGAGCGTGGCGAATCTGCAGAGGGTCAGCCAGGAAGAGCTGAGTCGTATGGTGTCAAAGAAAAGTGCGGAAAAGATACGGCAGTATTTCGCAGAGAAAGGCCGGGCGGAGTTAACCGTTATAAATGACAATGGTGGTTAAGGTGTATTGCGGCCTCCACGCTGCTATGCTACGGTTCCTGTGGAGGTTACCGACATGGCAGACAATGTAGGTTCCAAGGTAACGTACTTTTTGGTGGGATTGGGCGTTGGCGCACTCGTGGGCGTTTTATTTGCTCCCAAGTCTGGCGAAGAGACGCGCGATTTTCTATCCAAGCGAGCGGATGACGGCCGCGAATTTGCCCAGAAAAAGGCACGCGAGCTGCGTGAGCGGGCGGATGAACTTATCGAGCGCGGGAAAGACGTGGCGACGCGCAAGCGGGATTCGTTGACAGCAGCGGTGGAAGCAGGACGGGAAGCGTTTCTGCGCGAATCGAAGTCGTAAATCAGGCAGGAGGGCCGAGGCGGTTTTCCGCGAAGTTCGCGGAGAGGCGGGGTGTGTATGCAATTCTGGATGGAGTTCTTCAGCATCGTAGCCGCAATTGCGCTGGTAGTGCAGGTCGGCATCCTGATCGCGCTGTTCCTGCAGTTGAAGCGCACGACGGAATCCATTAATCGGGTGGTGAATGATCTGCACGCGCGCATGGGACCAATTCTGACGCGCACGCAATTGTTGCTGGATGATACGCAACCGAAAATTGCGACCCTGGTAGAAGACGCTTCGCACATCGTGTATCTGGCGCGCGGTCAGGCGCAGAAGGTCGACCGAATCATGACGGACGCGACAGACCGTTTACGCGGGCAGTTGGTGCGCGCGGATCGCATCCTGACGGGAGCGCTGGAAGCGGTGGAAGATGTGGGAGTAAATGTGAAGCGCGGATTCTGGGGGCCGGTGCAGAAGGCCTCGGCGATTGTGCAGGGAATCAAGGTTGGGTTGGATGTGCTGCGGGCGCGGCGTGGAAGCGCGCCCGCGCGGGAATCGGTGGAGCAGGAAGACGAATTGTTTATTTGACGATTGCCTGCGGAGTACAACGAGATCTCAGTGAGCCGAATTAAATCTCCTCAAGAAAAGAAAAGTCTCAGACTCGACCGAGACAGGCGCAACACATTCGGAGAGAACTCAAAGTCCAGCCGCAAGAATATCCAAGCGGGTAAACAGCGCAGCCATAGGGACGAACGTCGTGCCGTCGGCTTGATACTGGGCCGGCTAAAAGAAAGCGCCAACGAAGACGACGCCTCTGCGGCCGATGATTCGACGAGGACAACCATCATCACGAAAGGCCGGTCAGCATTCAGGAAGACCCCAGACATACCCCTCGGAGTTGTAATCAAGCGAAAATTGGCGAGGCGGCATTCGTCAGAAACGACCAGAAATGCGCATACCGGCGACGGTCCGGGCATTTACGGGAAAGATGCATTTGACCTTCCGTACGTCCGAAGCTTGCACAAGAGAGCAATCATCTTCCAACTCCGACGTTCGATCAGACCTAAGGGCTACGGCTCTCAAAAGAAGTCTGCATATCTTCGAACATACGAACGCAAAGAAGCGACACGGTGGAGGGAAGCCATCCTTCGTGACGCCCCTCTTTTAAAAGGATTTCTTGCTGAAGAACCACAATGGCGCGAAAAGGCGCTGCAGTGGTGCGAGAAAGTTCTAGCTACTTGATCCAGCCGCCGGCTAGGACTATGTCGCCGGAGTAGATGGCGGCGGCCTGGCCTGGGGTGATGGCGCGCTGAGGTGCATCGAAAGTGATGCGCGCGAAATTGCCGGGCAGCGCTTCGACAGTGGCGGGCGAAGGATCGTGCTTGTGGCGGATCTTCACCTGGGCGCGCAGGGGCGTGGCAGGCTCTGCGATGGAAATCCAATTCACATTTTCAATTTCGAACGACGTGGTGTGCAGGGAATCGTCTTCGCCGACGACGACGCGATTCTTCTCGGGATCGATGGCGAGGACATAGACAGGCTTGCCGGTGGCGAAGCCGAGGCCTTTGCGTTGGCCAATGGTGTAATTGTGCACGCCGGTGTGGCGGCCGAGGACGGTGCCATCTTCGGTGACGATGTCGCCTTCCGCATCGCTGATGGGCTTGCCGACTTCGCGCGAGTAGGCGTGGATGAATTGCACGTAGTTGCCGTTGGGCACAAAGCACAACTCCATGCTTTCGGGCTTTTCCGCGACCGGCAGATTCACTTCGCGAGCCAGAGCGCGAACTTCTTCTTTGGTCAGTTCGCCCAGAGGGAATTCGCTGCGCGAGAGTTGCTCCTGCGTTAGTCCCCAGAGGAAATACGACTGGTCCTTGGAATCATCGCGTGCGCGCAGGAGTTCGTAGCGGCCGGTCTGTTCATTGCGGCGGATGCGGGCGTAGTGTCCAGTGGCGAGCCGCTCGGCGCCAATCTGGCGAGCCATCAGAAGCAGTGGCTCAAACTTCACATCGGTATTGCAATTGGTGCAGGCGATGGGAGTGCGTCCAGCAAGATATTGCTCGACGAACGGACGTACGACACGCTGTTCGAACTGATCCTCGAAATTCACCACGTAGTGCGGGAAGTTCAGGTGTTGCGCGACACGCTTGGCATCGTAGACGTCATCGAGCGAGCAGCAACGATGCTGCGCGGGACCCTCCCCCTGAAGCTCGGGGAGGCGTCGCTGATTCCAAAGCTGCATGGTGAGGCCGACGATGGGGCGGCCCTGCTGCGTCAGAACAGCCGCGACGGTTGAAGAGTCCACGCCGCCCGACATAGCGACGGCGACGAGGCCGGGCTGAACCGCGGCGACAGGGAGCGAATCGAGTTGGAGCTGCGTGGACATGCCAACTTCTATTTTACAGGGAATGGCTCAAGAACGCGCGGCTGCCTCTTTTTTGTAGGTGGGAGAGAGTTGGCGGAGCTGCGCGACGGCGGCAGGAACGATTTCCAGCGCGGCGTCGATATCGGCAGCGGTGGTGTGGCGACCGAGGCTGAAGCGGATGCTGGCGCGCGCATCAGAGGCGGGGAGACCGATGGCAGTGAGAACGTGCGAAGGCTCGACGGCGCCAGAGGAGCAGGCAGCGCCGGTGGAGCAAGCGAGGCCCTTGAGGTCGAGAGCGATGATGAGGGCTTCGCCTTCGATGCCGGGGAACGTGATGTTGGAAGTGTTGGGCGTGCGCGGAGCGTTGGCGGCGTTGGCGCGAGAATCAGGAATACGAGAGAGCAGGCTGTGTTCGAGCCTGTCACGCAAAGTGGAAATGCGCAGCGCGTCTAAGTCCAGAGCGATGCGCGCGAGTTCCGCGGCTTTGCCAAGGCCGACGATGCCTGCGACATTTTCCGTTCCGGGGCGGAAGCCGCGCTGGTGGTGGCCACCGTAGAGGAACTGCCGAACGCGGGCTCCGCCTTTGATAAAGAGAGCGCCGATACCCTTGGGAGCGTAGAGCTTGTGGCCAGAGAGGGAGAGCAAGTCAAGCTGGAGCGACTTTACGTCAACGGGAATCTTGCCGACGGATTGCACCGCATCGGTGTGGAAGTAGACGTCGACTTCCGCGGCGACACGGCCAATTTCCGCGAGAGGCTGGACGGTGCCGAGTTCGTTGTTGGCGTGCATGATGGTGATGAGCACGGTTTCCGGGCGCAGAGCCTTGCGCAGGTCGTCGAGATTGATGAGACCATCGCGATTCACGGGGAGATAAGTGACGGCGACACCCTGTTTTTCGAGAGCCTGACACGTGTTGAGGACCGCTTCGTGTTCGATGGCGGAAGTGATGACGTGCTTGGCAGTGGCGGCTGCCGCTCCCGCATGGATCACACCAAAGATCGCGTGATTGTCGGACTCGGTGCCGCCGCTGGTGAAGACAATTTCTTGCGGGCGAGCGTTCAGGAGAGCGGCGACCTGCTCGCGGGCGGTTTCGACGGCGGAACGAGCGCGCTGGCCGAAAGTGTGGATGGAGGAGGCGTTGCCAAAATCAACGGAGAAAAAGGGAAGCATGGCGTCGAGGACCGTGGGGTCGACGGGAGTGGTAGCGTTATGGTCGAGATAGATACGATGCACAGAAACACCTGATTTCAGGATAAAAGCTATCGAGTGAAGAAGCAACGAAGCAATGAGATAACGAAGCAATGAAAAACGGAACGGAGAGCCGTTGAAATGTATAATGGCGTTACGCGCCCGTAGCTCAGCTGGATAGAGCATCTGGCTTCGAACCAGAGGGTCGGGAGTTCGAGTCTCTCCGGGCGCGCCAGTTTCACATTTCCCACTGCAAGATAATTTCAAAATCGTACGGGTGCTTTATGTTTCCGTGGTCTAACTCGCCGGAAATGCGGGCGCGGTCACGTCAGCGAAGCGGCTGGAAGGCCACCCCGCAGCGAAACAGGTCTGAATCCGGGATGGGATTGATGTTGGCGATGCGGGCGGGAACGAAGATGGCGGGGGCTTGCGGGGATTCGCGAGCGAAAGGAACGGCGATGTGGATGAGAGAAGAGACGGGGTAGTGATATTTGGTTTTGAAGCTGACGCCGCCGCGGGACATGTCGATGCAGGGAACGATGTCGTCGCCAAAGGTTTCGGAGCGGACGCAAGCGAAGTAGGTGACCTTGGCGCGGCGATGGAGGCGGCGATTCGTGTCGAGCGGAACGATGAAGTCGGCGAGCGTTTCGAAACTGAGCGGCGCGGCCGCCGACGGTGGCGGAGGAGGCTCTGACGCAGCACTGGGCGGGGGAGGCGGGTCAAGCACAGCCACGGCGGTTGCGATGGGCTGCGGTTTTTTCGCGGAGGCCACCGGTTGAAGCTGCGGGCTGGGAGCGGGCGCTTGCGAAGCAAACTTCCAGACTGTGGCAAACCCACAATGGTCGCAGTAGCGCACCAGTCCGCCATGAATGACACAAACATCGAACTCGAAATCGCCGTTTTCCAGGAGCAAAGGTGTGGTGCAGCTGGCGCATTCGAGCGCAAGGCTCGAGATGTTTTCTTGAGGCAGCTCGGGAGGAGGGAAACTGGTTTTCCAGAAGTCGAGCGTTTCGTGAACAAAAGCGACGCCATACGCGTGGGTATCGCCTTGGACGCCGATCTCACCGACGACGCGGATGTCGACTTCGCGATTGGATTCGAGAGAGCGAAGAACCAGTTCCTGCTCCGCAACGAGTTTGTGACGAGACAGGATGCCGGCGCCATGCAGGCTGATGATGACGGTTTTAGTCTCTTCGGAGAAAACGCGGCCTTCGCAATCGCTGCCGATCAGGAGGATGGGAACAGCAATCGTAATGCGTCCGCTGCGACGGACCTTTTGGTACGTCATCTTGGCAAGCTGGGGAAGGGGCCAAGAGTCTATCCACAGATAATTTTAGCGAAAAAGAAGCTGACGGCGAAGGAAATGTGAAAGAGAGTTGCCTGCGAGGAACGGTCGGCGGCCATTGCACGGAAAGCTAGAGAACTCTGGGTTGTCAGGGCTTCGTTGAACCGGCGGCAGACTCGGAGACGATGAGATAGTCGTAAGATTTGCCGTTCGCTTTGAACTTCATCTTGTCTTTATTGAGTGTGAATTCGACGCCGGTGTTGACTGGAATCAACGCCTGATTCGAAGGCTTTTGTTGCCGCACGTGGTAATCGGTGGTGGAGGTGCGGACAACGTATTCCTGGCAGAGCAACGCGGTGCTCTTCTTGTGCTTATCGGTCTTAGAGCCACAGTCCACGGAAGATTCGGAAATAATCGTGCCGGTTTGCGGCTTCTCGCCGGCCTGAATGAGGCTCACTGCCAACAGGGCTGCCGTTGACAGCAGAAAGGTTCGTTTCATGGGCACTCCTCAAAGAACCGGGCCAGTGCCGGGTGGAAACAAGTCTACAGCAATTCGCATGGAGTTGATGCGCTGCGAAGCACGCGAGCTATTTACATTCGAGGTTGCCGGGTTGGAAGCTGGGAGCTAGGATGAGGGAGTTTTCAGTTATCAGTTTTAAGACAGGCAGTAACAGTGCGCGAAATGAGCGAGGTCCTGTGACCTATGACAAAAATCGATCCGGAACAAGAACGCCAACGACTAGCTGAACTATATGCGGATAAGAGTGATCTGGAATTGGAGAAAGTCGGCGCAGATCCAAGCGCTTTGACGGATTGGGCGCGAAAAGCTCTAAGTGAGGAAATGAAGAAGCGTGGGTTGGAATGGAAACCTGCGCCCCGTGCCGCGATAGCGATCAAAGAAGACGAGATTTTGGTGTTGCTTGCGGTCTATACGGACAGAAATACCGCGGCGATCGACAAGGAGTACCTCGAGGGAGCGGGCGTCAAGTCGTTTCTTTACGAGAAGCAGAGACGAGACTCTTCAGATTCTTCGATGCCGAGGGCCCCGGAAGAAACGCAATTGTTGGTGCGGGCTGGAGACTTGCTTCCGGCGCAACAACAATTGTCTGAGAAATATGCAGCGGAGACAGCGACCGCCGAAGAGATTGAATACACAAAAGGAGTGAACAAGCCGGTGATTCTCCGCAGGTATCGCGACATGCCAGCGGCTTTTGTCGAGAAAAGCGCGCTGGAGAACGCAGGGATACAATGCTTCTTGCAGGATGACAATGTCGTACGGATGGACTGGTTTTGGTCGAACGCGATGGGAGGAATCAAACTGATCGTTCGAGAGAAAGATGCGCAGGATGCGGCGAAGGTATTGGACGTGCTTGCCCAAGGCAGCGGCGAAGCTGGGTTAGAAGGCTGATAAACCGAACGGCGTGGTAGCGTGAGCGGTTGGCGCTTTCAGAAATGGATTTCCGAGGAGGAGCGGAGTGGGATACGCAGATTTGCGGGAGTTTGTGCGTCGACTGGAAAAAGAGGGCGAGCTGAAGCGCGTGAAAGCGGAAGTGGACCCGGTGTTGGAAATCGTGGAAGTGGTGCAGCGAGCGCAAGCACAGCCGGGGCCGAAGGGAAATCCAGGCGGGATGGCGCTGCTGTTTGAAAAGCCGAAAGGTTCGCGATACCCGCTGCTGATCAACGCGTTTGGAAGCGAGCGCCGGATGGAGTTGGCGTTCGAAGTGGAAAAGCTGGATGACATAGCGGCGCGGATTCGCGGGTTCATGGACATGCAATCGCCGCAGGGCTTGTTCGACAAGTTAAAGATGCTGCCAAAGCTGGCGGAGCTGGGATCGTTTTTTCCGAAGAGCGTGAAAGATGGGCCGTGCAAGGAGATTGTGCGCAAAGGAAGCGACGTCAACCTGCTGGATTTTCCGATATTGAAATGCTGGCCGCAGGATGGCGGGCGATTCATCACCTTTCCGCTGGTGTTCACGAAAAATCCGGAAACCGGAAAGCGCAATGTGGGCATGTACCGGATGCAGATTTACGACGAACGGACCACCGGGATGCACTGGCAGACGCAAAAGCACGGCGCGGAACATTTTCGTCGGGCGCGGGCGCAGAATCAGGAAGGCCGAATTCCAGTTAGTGTAGCCATCGGGTCGGACCCGGCAACGACGCTGGGAGGCATTCTGCCGATTCCGCCAGACCTGGACGAGATGATGTTCAGCGGCTTTTTGAAACGAGAACCGGTGGAGATGGTGAAGTGCGAAACGAATGAATTGGAAGTGCCGGCGAATGCGGAGATCGTGCTGGAAGGATATGTGAACCTGAACGAGATGCGCACGGAAGGGCCGTTCGGGGATCACACGGGATATTACTCGCTGGAAGGAGAGTTCCCCGTTTTTCATGTGGAGTGCGTGACGCACAGGAAAGATCCGATTTATCTGACGACGGTGGTGGGGCGGCCACCGCAGGAAGATTTCTACATGGGGTATGCGATTGAGCGAGTGTTTCTGCCATTGATGAAGATGACGCATCCGGAAATCGTCGATGTATCGATGCCGGCGGAAGGGATTGTGCACAATCTGATGATCGTGTCGATCCGCAAATCGTTTCCGGGACACGCGCGAAAAGTGATGAACGCGATCTGGTCGCTGGGGCAAGCCATGTTCACGAAGGTGCTGGTGGTGGTGGACCACGATGTGAACGTGCACGATTACCGCGAAGTGGTGTGGAAGGCACTGTGCGCCATCGATCCAGAGCGGGATGTAGAGTTCATGCTCGGACCGATGGACACACTGGATCATGCGGCCAGGATGCAGGATTTTGGGTCGAAGATGGGAGTGGACGCCACGCGGAAATGGGCCAGCGAAGGGTTTGCGCGGCCGTGGCCGGACGAAATCTTGATGGATGAGAGAACGAAAGCGCGCGTCGATGGGTTGTGGAAGAGTTTAGGGATCTAGTGCTGGCTGCTTAGGGCGACGGGAGTCTGCGCGTCGTCCGGTTCGAATCGGCGTGGCAATTTCAGTCGGTTGAGATCGTTCGGTCGCATACTACGCGCGCCTCAGGATGGCATCTCGCTTGAAGAGTGCCGGGCGCGATTACTTTGGGACAGTGGGTAGCCAGGTGAGGCCGTCGACGCCTTTGGTTAGATGCAGCGGTTCCTCCAGCTTTCCTTCACGCAAGTTCAAAACTTCAATCGTGCCCGCTTGAGGGCAGCTTACGTAGGCGTGTGAGCCGTCGGGCGTGAGAGTGACTTCGCCCAGAGCGCCAGGGATGTCGTAGGTTTTGTCCAAAGCGCCGGTGGAAAGATTGACAACGAACAATTTTCCTTTAGGAGAATCCGCGACCAGGCTTTTTCCATCCGGCGTGGGTTGCGACGAGTAGACGGTCGAGGGAACGTCGATCCAGCGAGCGATGGAATTCGAAGAAGTATCAATCACCGCGATGCGCGGCGCATCCTGGTCGTGAGTGAAGAGCCACTTGCCATCGGACGAGAGCGAAAGGCGCTGAACCATCTTGGCAACAGGAATCACGGTGACGAGAGCGTGCTTGCGAAGATCCAGAACGCTGATGGTGCCATTGGCGACGTTGGCGGTGTAAGCGCGAGAGCCGTCGGGAGAAATTACGAGCATGTGGGATTCGGGGCGGCCGGTGGGGATTTCGGCGACAACTTTGCGGGAATGGACGTCGATGGCGTAAACGGCGTTGGCGAGTTCCGCGGTGACGTACAGAAGGCCATCAGGGCCGAACTTAGCGCAATGCGGACGGACGGGCTTCGGGAGATTGATGATGTCGATCGCGCGGCCGGTTTGCAGGTCGACGATTTCAATCGCGCCTCCATCCGTGCCAGGCTTGCCCACTCCGGAATTGCCGTAGATCGGAACGTAGCCAAAGCGGCCATCGGAAGATGTGGTGACCTCGTGGCCGTTGATGTCGACACCGGCAGTGGAAATGGTTTTGCGGGAAGAGAGATCGATGAGCAGGGCGGTGTGTTCAAACTGATTGGCGACGAAGAGAAATCCCTGAGCGCGAAGGGAAGGAGCGAGCAGTGTCAGGGAGAGAACGAAGGGCACTCCAATAGTCAGACGGATGTTGCGACGCATCGATGACCTCGCTAAGAGAGAATTGAGCCGCAAGTATAACGCGAACAGAATTGCGCACGATGCGCAAATTCAGACGAGGAGTTGGCGTTTGCGGCCGAGTAGCGCGGCCACGGCGAATGCCGCAGTTAACGCGAGGTAAAAAAGTGGATAGTGCGTTGCGGGCGTGGCTGGGGCAGAGGCGGCATAGTCGAATGCGGGGAAGGCGTGCATTGGGCCCAGATACCAAAGCAGCGTGTAGAGGATTTCGAAGGGCTTGGCGGAGCCGCTCCAGACGCCGAGGGCGAGTGCAGCGGTGGGAATAAACAGCGCGCCGATCAGCCAAGCAAACAAGCCGCGCCAGTTGCCGCCAAGCAGCAGGCGCAGAGCGAATCCGCTGCCAGTAAGAATTGCTAGGAGCACACCTGCGAGCCAGACGGCTGGCAGTTGACGCGAGATGGGATGAGGCGCGGAGAAAAGAAGTTGGTGCGTCTGGTGTTGCACTTCGCGAATGCCCATGGAAGACCAAAGCAGGATAGGCCAGATCCACGCGCATCCCAACAGCATACCGCGGGCGGAGGGATCGGGAACGGCGGCAGACGCAATGATGAACCCAACCGCGACGAGATACCACCACCAGCGCTGTCCCTTCAAAAGCAATCGAATTTCAGCGGAGACAATTGTAAGGAAGCGGGAGTGGATTGCGGAGACCGGTAGTGGCGTGAGGGTACGCGCCGGTGAAGCCGCGGCTACAGAAGGTGCGGAGATCGGCACAGCCACAGCGGGCGTGGGCGATGCTGACGATGGGCGGTAACGGCGCGCAGGATCGAAGCGATCGAACAGAAGCGACGCCAGGAGCGAGAGGCCCAGCGCAACGGCGAATAAAGCCAGGCGGGAAAGCAGGATGTCCGATGTCCAGGAAACGCCTTCCCAACGGAAGGTGGGAGCCGGAGCCCGCAAAGAGCCGACTTCGAGAGAAAAAGAAAAGCCAGTGTTCTCCAAAGGCAGCCCAGAGGCAGCGATCATGCTTTCACGCATGATCGAGAGGCCGCTGAGATCGAACGTGAGAGTACGGGTGGCAACAGGAGTGGCGAGCATGGCGGTCCAAAGAAAGAAATAAGCGACATTTCCGAAACCGCCGCGCAGGAAGGGAATGGTCTCAAACGTGACGGCCAGGGCAGCGATTACCGCCATCGCAGGGATTGCGAGGAGTAATAGAGGAGCGAACAGTTTCCAGAGGTTGATATGCAGGTCCTCGGCGCGAACCAATTGCATCACGATCGCGGACAGGGCGAGAACAAGGATCATCAACGAAAGAACCGCGAAGTTGCTGAGAAACTTGCTGAGGATGTAAAGAAATTTGGAGAGCGGAGTACTGGCGAGAATTTCACCGACGCGAGTTTCGCGGTCACGCTGGATGGTATTCTTCACGAAATAAAAGCCGGCAAGAGAGATGAAGGTGCTTCCGACCATGGCAAGCAGAGCGCCGATCCACGCAGAGTTGTAAATGCCGCGAAATTCGCCGACGCGTAGCATGAGCTTGCCAACGGCGGCGAGATATCCGAAATAAAGCGCCAATCCCAGTGTAAAAAGAAAGCTGTAGCGGCGGATGCGTTCCAGGAAATCCGCTCGAGCGGAAGCAAATACCACGCGAGAATTGTTCACGAAGCGACTCCGACGGCAGCGGTGCGACTGCTGGCAATGGAAGCGAGGTAGGCATCCTCCAGCGTTGGCTCGAGCGGCTGCGCTTGCGGTATAGGCGCGGAGCCAGAAACAACACGAACGTGCACGCCGTCGCTGCGATGAGCAGTGCTGGTGATCAGGTGCTGCTGCTGGACGGCGGGAAGCGCGGCACTGGGAACGACAATCTCCCAGACTTTCCCGGAGATGGCAGCGAGCAGGGATTCCGGGGAATCGTGAGCGAGAAGCAGGCCGTGATTCAAGATGGCGATGTCGGTGGCCACGGCTTCGACGTCGGAAACAATGTGCGTGGAGAGAATGACGATGCGTTCACCGGAAAGTTCCGAGAGTAGATTGCGAAAACGAACGCGCTCTTCGGGATCGAGCCCGGCAGTGGGTTCATCAACGATCAAAAGTTGCGGATCGTTCAGCAGAGCCTGCGCAATGCCGACGCGCTGGCGCATGCCGCCGGAAAATCCGCCGAGAGGACGATCGCGAACGTCGGTCAAATTAACCACGGAAAGAAGTTCGTCGATGCGGCGACGCGCAGCGGAACGCTCGAGACCTTTGACGGCCGCGAGATATTCTAAAAACTCAAACGCTGTGAGATGTGGATAGATGCCAAAATCCTGCGGCAAGTAACCCAAAACCGTGCGCAGTGGATCCGGCGAAGATAAAACATCAGTGTCGTTCCACAGCACACTGCCGCGTGTGGGGCGTGTGATGGTGGCGAGAATCCGCATCAACGTGGATTTGCCGGCGCCATTAGGACCCAGCAGACCCAGAACGCCGGGACGCAATGCCAGGCTGATGTTTTGCAGCCCCCAAACATTTCCACGATATTGTTTTGCAACCGCTTCAATGAGCAGATTCATGCCTGCGGAGCCTCCGTGTGAAAGAAGCCGGACCCGTCTGAGCAAGACTACGAACTGACGGAACAAAAGGTTTCAAAAAGAGCGAGTTAGACGATGGAGAGAGTGTGTGCCGGGATCCGGAAATAATCCAGCGAAGGCGAGTGGTGAAAAATTGTTGGTGTAGAAGAGCGAGAAGAGAAAAGAGCGAGGAGCATGGAGACAAAGGATAACCGTACTGTGGGACAGGGAGCAGAATTTCGAAAAACCGCAAGGCATAGTGGTATTCATAGCAACGCGATACAACATATAGAGACAGGTGCCTACAATACCCGGTGAATTGCCTAAGATTCCCGGCATTCTTAGGACAACTGCGGGAGAGAAAGGCTTGACGGTGGAGTGAGCCGGATGACATAACGGGACCACGGGCTGCACCTGTGGAGAATTCCGATTCGGAGTGAGGGTGCGGCAACGCTCAGCAAGAAGGGCGTTAACAGACAGGGTGGCGTTCCTCGTGAGCGAATCTCGTGAAGTGATGAACGTGCGGCAGGCTTCACAGTATCTGGGAATCAGCCCAGACACGCTGTACCGCTACATCACAGAGGGCGAAATACCCGCATTCAAGCTGGGAAATCGTTGGAAACTAAGGAAGACGATCCTGGACCGGTGGATGGAACGGAAGATGAGTCAAGCGGTAACCAAACGCCGATAGGAAATGCTCTGGCTCAAAGTTTAGGGAAAGAGGGCGCGCTATGTGGTTACTCGGGGGAAAGAAAAACAAGCAATTGGTGGGGCTGGATATTGGATCCAGTTCGATCAAAGCGGTGGAGCTGAAGTTGACCAAGGCGGGATATGAACTGGTCAGCTACGGCATGGAGCCGCTTGCGCAGGACACGGTGGTGGACGGCGCGATCATGGACGCACCACAAGTGGCGAATGCCATCACGAAGATTTTCGACACGGAAAAAGTGAAGACCAAGAATGTGGCGACATCGGTTTCAGGACATTCGGTGATCGTGAAGCGGGTGCCGCTGCCATTGATGACCGAAGAAGAGTTGTACGACCGGATTCCGTCGGAAGCGAGCCAGCACATACCGTTCGACATCGCGGACGTGAACCTGAGTTATCAGTTGCTGGAAGCGATGGACGCGCAGATGGACGTGCTGCTGGTGGCGGTAAAGAAAGACAAGATCCTGAATCACACGAACGTGCTGGCGCAAGCAGGAAAGACGCCGGTGGTGGTGGATATCGACGCCTTTGGTTTGCAGAACTGCTTCGAGATTAATTACGAACCGGATGCGGGACAGACCGTGGCGTTGCTGAACATCGGGGCCAGCGTGATGAACATCAACATCGTGCGTGGCGGAATCCCGCTGTTCACACGCGACGTTAGCGTCGGCGGCAACCAGTACACCGACGCACTGCAGAAGGAACTGGACTTGAGCTTTGACGACGCGGAGCGGCTGAAGAAGGGCGACACGCTGCCGAGCGTCACGGACGAACAGAAATCACAAATCCTGCGAAGCGTATCGGATATTCTGACGCTGGAAATTCAGAAGACGTTCGACTTCTTCCGCGCGACGGCCAGTGGCGAGAATATTCAGCGCATCATGGTGGCGGGTGGAACGGCGCGAGTACCGGGCCTGGTGGATTTGTTGCGTGAAGAATTTGCGATGCCGGTAGAGGAACTGAATCCGTTCCGCAAAGTGCTGATCAACCCGGCAAAGCATAGTGAAGATCAGATTCGGGATTTGGCACCCAAATTGGTTGTTGCCGTGGGACTGGCCCTGAGGAGCTTCGACTAGCCATGATCCGCATAAACCTGTTAGGACAAACGCGGCCCAAAGCCGCCCGACGCCCGGCGGACACCGGAGCGGCGCTGCCGGTGGTGTTCATCGGAGCGGGCGTGCTACTTGGCGGATTGTTTCTTTTTTACTTCTACCATTCGTGGCAAGCGCAGTTGAACGACGAGACGAAACGCATCCAGACGTTGCAATCGCAGAAGACCGAACTGGAGCAAGTGAAGCTGCAGGTGGAACAGTTCGAGAAGCAGAAGCAGGTGCTGCAGCAGCGAGTGATGACCATCGAACAACTGCAGCACGATCGCATGGGCGGCCAGGAACTGCTGGACCAGGTGGCCAACACGGTTTCGCGCGCAGAGAATCTTTGGCTGACGTCGATGACAAAGAAGGGCTCGAACCTGACAATTGAGGGCGCTTCGGCTTCCATCAATTCGGTTGCGAATTTCATCACCGCGCTGAAGCGGTCCGGATACTTCCAGAAGATCGAAATCAAGGAAGCCAAGCAAGACGAGAAGAATGCCGCGGTACAGACTTTCGTGTTCTCTATCAATGCGGAGATCGCGCCGTCAGGACCAGCGGCGGGAACTCCACAAACCAAGCCGGCGAACGCGCCATCGCCAGCGACACCAAATCCAGCAGCACCGGCGAAGAAAGGATAAGGGGAAATCATGGCGAATCCTTTCCGAGACATGTCGGTGGTGATGCAAGCGCTCGTAGCGCTGGCAATCGCGGTGATCCTGGTGCTAGTGGGCTTGTATCTGCCGTTTTCACCAGTGGCACAGAAACGCGCGGAGTACGACCAGGCGGTGCAAGCGCGCACGAAGTTGAACCAGGAAGTCACGCAATTGCAGGTGTACAAGCAGCGTTACGGTGAACTGAAGCAGCAAATGGATTCGTTGAACAAGCAACTGGACACGCTGAAGACGATCGTGCCGGAGGAAAAGGAAGTGGATGAGTTCATCCGGCAGATTCAGGGAGCCGCGAGCGCGGCAAACGTTCAGTTGCGGAAGCTGACGGCAGGGAAGATCGACAGCAAGGAATATCACTACGAGATGCCGTTTGAAGCGCAGGCCGACGGGCCGTACTTCAACGTGCTGGATTTCTTCCAACGGTTGAGCAGGCTTTCGCGAATCATCAATGTGGGAGACCTGCAGTTGGATGATCCGGGCGCGGCCAGTTCCAAGGAAACGAAATATCCGGTTCGTCCGGGAACGACGGTTACGGGAATTTTCACGATCACTACCTACTTTACGAAACAGGCCGATACAACTCCAGCAGCCGCAACTGCCACAAAGGCGGCTCCCGGGGTGAATCAGCCGGCGGTGAAAAAACCGTGAGCAGGAATGAGCGAGCCATGCGCCTAGGCAAAACACTGGTAGTTGCGAGTCTGCTGGCAGCCGCCGGAAGCGGTTTGTACGCGCAGACGAAAACACCGACGACGCCAAAAACGGGAACGGCAAAAGCGGCGGCCAAGACGAGCAAGACAGCCGCGCCAAAAGCCACTTCCGGAACGGCCGCTGCTGCGCCAGCCGAAAGCGAGCAAAAGGTGGCGAGGCGTGATCCGTTCGAATCGCTGACCACCCGGCAGGATGCGGCGGCGAAGACTGCTGCGAACCTTCCTCCGGGCAAGCCCGGATTGCAGATTGGAACCTTGCGGTTGGATGGCATCGTGAAAGCGCCCAACGGCATGATTGCGGTGGTTACCAATCCCCAGGCTCGCACTTACTTTTTGCGGGATGGAGATCAACTGTACGACGGACGCGTGGAAAAGATTGGGATGGACAGCGTTTCGTTCCATGAAATTGGCAAGGACGCATTTGGAAAGCCAGTGGAACGCCAGGTAAATAAGAGAATTTACTCCAGTGCAGGAGAACAGCAATGAAGACGAACCGGCCGGCCTTTCGAATTGGCTGCCTGATAGTAGCGAGCATGATGCTGGGGGGAAACCTGGCAACAGTTCGCGCACAGGCGCCCGCTGGAGCCAGCACGAACGCAGCGGTGATTTCAAGCGTGGCGATAACGCAAGCGCCACAGCGAGCCGCAATCCGCGTGGAAGGAGCTGGGAAATTAGATGTGCATGCGGCGCGCATGCAGAATCCGGAGCGATTGGTGCTGGATTTCGCAAGCGCGACGATGAGTGTGCAGAAGACGTCGATTCCCGGCGTGTCCGCACCGGTGCGCAGCGTGCGCATGGGCCAGTTCCGTCCGGACGTCGCCAGAGTGGTGATCGACCTGACGACTGCGGCTCCGTATCAGATCGCGCATGAAGGCGAAGCCGTGGTGATCTATTTCACGACCGAAGAGCAGCCGGCGGAAGCATCGCCGGTCAACTCGGCCGCGACGCAGAAGACGCGTCGAGACATTTCTTACGTTGCAAGCACGCCGCGGAACAAGGCGAGCAAGCCGTCTGACGCGGTGGCGCCACGGTTCCCACTGCCCAGCGACTTGACGCAGCCAACGATGGTGTTGGCCTCGATGAAGGAAAAGACGGAGCCAACGCGTCCAGAAGGCGCGCAACAGGCGGCACAGCAAGCGGCACAACAGGCCAACAATGCGGCGAACACGTTGGCGACCTCGCAGAACGGCGCACAGATGAGCGCGCCGCCAGCGGCCGCGGGGCGCTACACCGGTGAACCGATCTCGGTGAACCTGAAGGACGTGGACCTGAAGGACTTTTTCCGACTGATACATGAGATCAGCGGCTTGAACGTGGTGCTGGATCCAAACGTAAAGGGAACGCTGACGATCGTTCTGGACGAAGTGCCCTGGGACCAGGCGCTGGATATCGTGTTGCAGAACAACGGCCTGGACAAGCAGATGTCTGGTAACGTGCTACGCGTAGCCACTCGCGACACGCTAAAGAAGGAAGCCGAGACGCAGCGGGACCTGGAAAAGGCACAGGCCGAGGCTGTCGCACCGGTGACCTTCACGAGAGTTCTGAGCTATGCGAAAGCCGCGACGATGAAGGATACGTTGAAGAAGTTCCTCTCGACGCGCGGAGACATCCTCTCTGACGACCGATCAAACCAGCTGATCATTCGAGATATTCCATCGGTCATACCGGTGATTGATAACCTGATTCGCCAGCTGGACCGCAAGTCGCAGCAGGTGGAAATCGAAGCCCGTGTAATCTCGGCGTCGCGTTCCTTTGCGCAAGATATCGGTGTGCAGTGGGGCTTCGCGGGAACCACGACGAGCGGCCGGTCGATTTATGGAGGCAACCCGAACGTGGGAGTGAGTCCAATCCAAACCGGGTCGGCATTACCGCAACCGCCGTTGGTGGCTACGCCGACAAGCACGAGCGGCGGTTCAACCACCCCCGGACTTCCTTATAACGTGAACCTGGGAGCAGCGGCACCGACGAGCGGTATCGGGTTCATCCAGCGTTCGCCGAACTTCGCGATTGACTTGTTCATTTCCGCGGCGGAGGCAAAGGGCGTAGGAAAACTACTGTCCAAGCCGAAGGTCATTACCCAGAACAACGAAAAGGCGATCGTCAAACAAGGTCAGAAGATCCCGATTCAGACGACCATCAACAACACCATTTCCGTTCAGTACATCGACGCAGTGCTGCAACTGGAAGTGACGCCGCAGATTACGGCGGAAGGCACCGTATTCATGGACGTGCTGGTGGAGAATACGCAAATCGATAACGGTATTCCCCGCGTTCAAGGCATTCCGGCATTGGACACGCAGTCAGCGCAAACCAAGGTGCTGGTGGCCGATGGTGGAACCGTTGTGATCGGCGGAATCATCATCACCCAGCAGCAGACGCAGATTACCGAAGTGCCAGTGGTGGGAAGCCTGCCGCTGATTGGGCACTTGTTCAAGCGCACCAACATCAACATCAGTTCATCCGAGCTTTTGTTCTTCCTGACGCCGCGAATCATCCCTGGCTGATAGCCGGGGCTGAACGGCCCAGAAAACGGAAATCGGGTACACTAAAATCGAGGAGACACGGGTCTCCTCGATTTTTTATGACTGTAGACTTCGCAAAAAGACGCAGAGCAGCGCTGAGGGAGCTCCGGCGACGAAGGCTGGACTGCCTGGTGGTGACTCGGCCCGCGAATTGGTATTACCTGACCGGTTTTACTGGCGAATCCGGGGCCTTGATTGTGGGAGAGGCGGGCGCGACGCTGCTGACGGACGGGCGGTTCACGATCCAGGCGCAGGAAGAAGTCCACGGGGTAAAGATCGAAAAGCAGCAAGGGCCACTCTACAAGGCGCTGGGAGAGTTCCTAAAGCGGACGAAGGCGGGAGCGACCGGCTACGACCCGGGGGCACTGACTGTTGCCGACTGGAAAGCAATAAGAGGAGCCGCAGGAGCGAAATGGCGAGGAGTTGAGGCGGGCGGCATCGTGGAAGGCCTGCGGACGAGGAAAGACGCGGCAGAATTGGCGGCAATGCGAAGGGCAGCGGTTCTGGTGGGAGAAGTATTCGAAAGCGTCCTGAAACTGATTAAACCGGGGGTACGAGAAAACGAAATCAGCGCCGAAATTGGGTACCAGATGAGGAAGGGTGGAGCGAGCGGACCCTCCTTTGAGACCATTGTGGCGTCCGGGCCACGTGCTGCGCTGCCGCACGCCAGACCCACGGGTAAGAGGCTGAGGAAAAATGAGTTGGTGGTGCTAGACCTGGGTGTTATACTCGGCCACTATTGCAGCGATATGACGCGAACGGTCCACTTGGGCCGGGCGTCGCAACGAGTTCAGGGCTGGTACCGGGCAGTACAAGAAGCACAAGAAGCCGGGGTAGCGGCGGTGAAAGCCGGCGTTACCTGCGGAGATGTGGATGCCGCCGCGCGGGGAGTCCTGAAAAGGCACGGGCTGGAAACGTGGTTCGTGCATAGTACGGGTCATGGGTTAGGCCTGGAAGTACACGAAGAACCAAGAATAGCGCGAGACCAGGCGACTCGACTCGAACCAGGGAATGTGATTACCATAGAACCGGGCGTGTACGTCGAAGGAGTTGGGGGCATCCGGATCGAAGACGACGTGGCGGTACGACCCGGTGGACGAGAAGTCTTGACCCGCGTGAAGCGGGATCTCATTGAGATCTGAGAACGCATGAAACGGAAAAAGCCGAAGAAGGCGAGTGAAAGCCCGTTGTCCGCGAGCCCCGAAGTGGGCCAGATAGAAGAATTGCTGCGCTTCATGAGCGAGCACAACCTCGAGGAATTCGAATATGCGCGGGGAGACCTGCGCATCCGGTTGAGGAAGCCGGCGAGCAATTCGGGGTTGTCTGCCGGGCCAAGGCCGCCAGCGGAAATCATCGTGCCCAGCGCGATCGAGCCGTCCACAACGCAGAACGCTGCTGCTGCGTCTGAGGCGGAAGCGGAATTGCGCGGTGGCGAGGACCTGTACCTGGTGAAATCACCGATCGTGGGGACGTTTTACTCGTCACCAAGCCCGGGCTCGGAGGAATTCGTCAAGGTGGGTCTGCACGTGGATGTAGGGCAGACGCTGTGCATCGTGGAAGCCATGAAGCTGATGAATGAAATCGAGTCGGAAGTGAGCGGCGAAGTGCTGCGAATTTTTGCGGAAAACGGACAGCCCGTAGAATACGGGCAGCCGCTGTTTGGGATTCGTCCAAGCCGGAAAAGATAGCCGGCGCCTCTAACTATGTTCCAGAAGATTCTCGTAGCCAATCGTGGGGAAATCGCCCTGCGAATCATCTGCGCTTGCAAGGAATTGGGGATAGCGACGGTAGCCGTGTATTCGGAGGCCGATCGCAATTCGTTGCATGTGCGCTTTGCGGACGAGGCGGTATGCATCGGGCCGCCGCGAAGCAGCGAGAGCTACCTGAACATCCCGCACGTGATCAGCGCGGCGGAGATCACCAACGTCGACGCCATCCATCCGGGATACGGGTTTTTGTCGGAAAACGCGAACTTCGCGAAGGTGTGCGAAGCGTCGGAGATCACCTTCATCGGTCCGAAGCCGGAAGTGATCGAAATGATGGGGGAAAAGGATCGAGCGCGGCGGGAGATGAAAACGGCGGGGCTTCCGACCATTCCGGGAAGTGACGGAGTGGTGGAAGGGGAAGGGCCGCTCGCCAAAGAGGCGCATCGGGTTGGCTATCCGTTGATATTGAAGGCCGCGGCAGGCGGAGGCGGTCGCGGTATGCGGGTAGTGAAGAACGAACAGGACCTGCTGGCGGCGTACCAGACGGCGCGCAGCGAGGCGCAGCAGGCTTTTGGCACGCCTGATGTGTACATGGAGAAGTTTCTGGAACATCCGCGACACATCGAAATTCAGGTGCTGGGGGATCAACACGGGAAAGTAATTCATCTGGGCGAGCGCGAGTGCACGATTCAACGGCGTCACCAAAAGCTTGTGGAAGAATCGCCCTCGCCAGTGCTGGACGCCAAGCGAAGGAAAGAGCTCGGGGCAAAAGTGACCCGGGCGCTGGAGAAGATTGGCTACACCAATGCCGGGACGGTTGAGTTTCTGATGGACACCGATGGTGCCATCTACTTCATTGAGATGAACACGCGCATTCAGGTGGAGCATCCCGTGACGGAGTTCGTCACCGGCGTGGATCTGGTGAAGGCACAGATCCGGGTGGCGGCCGGGGAGAAAATCGAGCAAGCCGCGGGCGAGATCAGCTTCACCGGGCATTCGATCGAATGCCGGATTAATGCGGAAGACCCCGAGACATTTGTGCCCTCAGCGGGACGCATCACCACGTTCCAGGCGCCAGGGGGAACGGGCGTGCGCGTGGATTCGGCGGCCTATACCGGGGCGCTGATTCCGCCGTACTACGATTCGCTGGTGGCGAAGCTAATCGTCAAGGGCCGGGACCGTGGGGAAGCGATCGGAAGAATGAAGCGGGCCCTGGAGATGTTTGTGATCGAGGGAATCAAGACGTCGATTCCGCTGCAGCGGCGGATCATGGCCGACCCGGATTTTGCGAGCGGGAAGTTCGATACGCATTTCATCGAAAAATTAGTGAACACCAACGGCAAATAAATCCTGATGCGCCTTGTGATGCCCAGACTCTATGTGATATTAGACGCTGGACTGATGACGGGTTCCATCGAAGACACAACCAAAAAACTGATTGAGGCAGGCGTGCTTGCGCTGCAGTACCGTAACAAGAAAGGCAGCGCTTGCGAGGTTCTGGAAGTTGCGCGCAGTCTGGCGGAAATCGCGCGTTCCGCAGGCGTGAATTTCTTCGTCAACGACCGCGCGGACATTGCGAAGCTCTGCGGTGCCAGCGGCGTACATGTGGGACAAGGGGATTTGGGAGTTGAGCAGGCGCGCGCGGTGATCGGAGCGGAGGGATGGATCGGCGTATCAACGCACAACGAGGCGCAATTCCGGGCGGCGGCGCAGACTTCGGCGGATTACATTGCGGTTGGTCCGATATTTGGGACCACAACAAAAGAAAACCCTGATCCGGTGGTCGGGACGGAACTGATCCGCAGCGTACGAGCTTTGACGGAGAAGCCGATCATTGCCATCGGCGGAATCACTCTGGAGCGTGCCGCAGAAGTGAGCGAAGCGGGGGCGGATTCGGTGGCAGTGATCAGCGACATTTTGCGCACGGAAGATCCTGCGCAGCGAGCCGGGCAGTTCATTCGACGACTGGAAGCCGTGAAGCCAGCGGTGAGCCACTGAGGTGTGCGACGAATGGCAGAAGCGATAAGCAAGGTTCACGGCGAGATGGCTAAACCGGAGCACGGATTCGTAAAGGCCATCGGCTTGTTCGATGGAACGATGATTGTTGTCGGCTCGATGATTGGGTCGGGGATCTTTATCGTGGCCGCCGATATTTCGCGACAGACGGGCTCGGCCGGCGGACTACTTCTCACCTGGATACTGACGGGTTTCCTCACCATAGCCGCGGCGTTGTCGTACGGTGAACTGGCGGCGCTGTTCCCGCACGCCGGCGGGCAGTATGTCTATTTGAGGGAAGCATATTCACCGCTGTGGGGATTTTTGTATGGCTGGACGCTGTTCCTGGTAATTCAGACCGGTACAATTGCGGCGGTTGCGGTGGGATTTGCGCGCTATTTGGGCGTGATCTTCCCGGCAATCTCGCCGAAGACGTGGATTATTCCGCCGCTGAATTTTTCGTCTGGTTATGCCATCAGTCTTTCGGTGCAGCAATTGGTTGCCGTGCTGATGATTGTTTTCCTGACGTTCCTGAATACACGCGGAGTAAAGCTGGGCAAGTGGATCCAGAACGTGTTTACCTCGGCGAAGATGCTGTCGCTATTGGGGCTGATTTTCCTGTGCGTGTTTGTGGCGCGGAACGCCTCCGCAATTGCCGACAATTTTTCGCATTTGTGGGCGATTCGGGGCGCGCAGCCGATCGAACCCGGCACTAGTTTCTTGAAGAATTTGCTGCCGACCGTAACGGCTGCCAGCGGGTGGTTTGGGTTGCTGGTGGCGTTCGGAGTCGCGCAAGTCGGCTCGCTATTTTCGGCAGATGCCTGGAACAACATCGGGTTCACGGCGGCCGAGGTGAAAAATCCGAAGCGTGACGTGGCGCTGTCGATGGCGTTCGGCACAATCATCGTGATTACTCTGTACTGTCTGGCGAACCTGGCATATCTCTGCGCGTTGCCGCTGGCGCAGATTCAGAATGCGCCCGACGACCGCGTGGCCACGGCCGCGCTTTCTGCGATTTTCGGGGCGAAGGGCGCGTGGATGATGGCTATCGCCATCATCATTTCCACGTTTGGCTGCGACAATGGACTGATTTTGGCGGGGTCACGCGTCGCCTACGCGATGGCAAAAGACGGGTTATTTTTTCGAGCCACGGGAAAACTGAACGACAAAGGAGTGCCAGGCACGGCGCTGGTGTACCAGGGAATCTGGATCATCACCCTGATCATGCTGCGCACGCGCAAACCGGATGGCACGTACGGGAATCTGTACAACGATTTGCTGGATTACGTGGTGTTTGCCGCGCTGCTGTTTTATGTGCTGACCATTCTGGGCGTGTTTGTTTTAAGGAAAACGAGGCCAAACGCCGAGCGGCCATATCGAGCATTTGGGTATCCGTGGCTGCCGCTCTTGTATATAGTGGCCGCTATCGGAATTATGGTGGTGCTGCTGCTGTATAAAACGCAGACAGCCGGGCGTGGCATGGTGATCGTGCTATTGGGGCTTCCGGTGTACTGGTTGTGGAGCCGGGAGAAGAGCGCGGCCAGCAAAGAAAAATAGTTCCCGCAAACCGAAAAGACAAAAGGAGGAGTTGCATGGGCAACCCCTTGTTCGCGACAAAGTCGATCGACACGCTGATGAAGGAGGCCGGGGAGACGGGTGAACACAGCCTGAAGCGAGCGCTGGGCCCGGTGAACCTGATCACGCTGGGAATTGGAGCGATCATCGGCGCCGGCATCTTCGTTCTGACAGGTTCCGCGGCTTCGCTCTATGCGGGGCCCGCGATCATGCTCTCGTACGTGCTGGCCGGGGTAGGTTGCGCGTTTGCTGGGTTGTGCTACGCAGAATTTGCCTCCATGATTCCGATCGCCGGGTCGGCGTACACCTACGGTTACGCCACATTGGGAGAGATTGTGGCTTGGATCATCGGTTGGGACTTGATCCTGGAGTACGCATTTGGGGCGGCGACGGTGGCGAGCGGTTGGAGCAGCACGCTGGTCGCTTTTCTGCAAGATTACGGAATCAGTTTGCCGCCTCAGATCTGCGATGTACCAGGAGCAGAGTGGGTGAAGTTTGGTGGACGGTGGACGCCCCTTGCTACCCTCAGCATGACAAGCGCGCAATTGGAGGGACTACCCCACGTAACAGCTAAATTCAATCTACTAGCCTTTCTGGCCATTCTGGCGGTGACCACCATCCTGATTATAGGCATCAAGGAATCAGCAAATTTCAACACGACAATTGTGTTTGTGAAACTGATTGCGGTGCTCACCTTTATCGTGGTCGCGACAGCGTTCGTGCTGAAGAATCCGCAAATTGCACATGCAAACTGGAAGGTTTTTTTGCCGCCGAATACTGGAACATTCGGCTCGTACGGGTGGTCGGGGGTCTTGCGAGGAGCGGGAGTGGTATTTTTCGCCTACATTGGTTTCGACGCAGTTTCCACGGCGGCACAGGAGGCGCGCAAGCCGCAAAAGGATATGCCCATCGGTATTCTGGGATCGCTGGCCGTCTGCACCGTGTTGTACATCATCGTTTGCGCACTGTTGACCGCAACGGTGCACTATAGCCGCTTGAACATTGGTGCGCCCGTCTCGCTGGCAATCCGCGAGACCGGAGTGAAGTGGGGAAGCTACGTCGTCAACGCGGGAGCGCTGGCAGGATTGAGCACGGTGATGCTGGTCATGTTGCTAGGGCAATCGCGGGTCTTTTATTCGATGGCGCATGACGGGCTACTGTGGAAATGGGCGGGAGATATTCACCCGCGCTTCCGGACACCTTGGAAATCGACCGCGATCGTGGGGTTGTTGGTAGCAATAGTAGGCGCTGTTGTGCCAATCGGTGATCTGGGACAATTGGTCAGCATCGGCACCCTTCTCGCTTTCGTGATTGTTTGCGCCGGGGTGTGGGTCATGCGAGTGCGGCGGCCAGAATTGGTGCGTCCATTCAAGACGCCGTGGGTTCCTTTTGTTCCCATCATGGGCATCATCATCTCTCTCGGTCTGATGTCGGGATTGAAGGCGTTGACCTGGGTGAGGTTGGTAGTTTGGCTGGTTATCGGAATGGTCATTTACTTCACATACAGCGTGAAACACAGCCACGTGCGAAACGCGAACAAATAATCCAGTCAACGGTCTGGTCTACTCGGTGAGCCTCGGAGTCTGACCCGAGTGATAAAGTCGAACTCGTGTGATTGCCGCGAATCGGGTAAGCTGTCCTTTCACCTGCTCCACCCATGGACGCAAAAGAGAAACCACACAAAGCATTTTGGAAGAGCTTGTCGCTACTCGATTGGGTAGCGCTGGCGGTATGTGTAGCCGGACTGTGGCTAACGGGCATCGGGAGCACGGCGCGGGGAACGGGGTTTTTGAAGTACCTGGCGGTAATCGCAGCGGGATATTTGTTGTATCGATTCTGGAGCCGCCTGCGGGGTGAGCTGCTGTGGAGTCTGCGGAACCGGCTGATTGTCGTATACGTGTTCATTGCGGTGGTTCCGATCATGTTGTTGCTGATGCTCGGGATCCAGGCCGGACGTATCATCTATTCTCAGTTCGGTGCCTACCTGCTGTATCACGAAATTCATGACCGGATCGAAGTACTGAACGATTCGTCGGAGGATGTTGCCGCAGCGGAGGCGACATTGCCTGCGAACGTGGATGAGACGGCGGCGGAGAAGCGGCTGGCGGATCAGATTCTGGAAGCGCGAAAGAAGGACTTGCCCGGTTTGACGGTGAATTTTCACGTGGATCCCGGGTTTTTCGCGAAAATCAAGAATCCCAACACTCCCAAGAGCCGTTCCTTCGCGGGCATGGTGCAACGCGGAAATGAATTGCGGCTGGTGGGAATCCATGAGGTAGATACGCCCAGGGGATTGCGAGTGGTGGAATTGAGCGCGCCAGTCGAGCCGGAACTTCTGGAGAAACTCTCGACCAGCTTTGGGCAGATTGATGTGACGCTGTGGCAGCAAGTGGAAAGCGGCCGCGATCTGCAAAAGGCGGTGAGAATTGGCAAGAAGGACTATTTGCCGGTGCCATTTGGTCGGAAGAAGACGCGAGATCGAGTGTTGCCAGAGGCCAGTAGCTGGATAGATCCGGTGATAGACGGCTTCTCGCAAATGGAAGCGGCGTACGTGAGGCCGGATGGCGGTGTGGAGCATGGGCACCCGGTGTTTGCATTTTTCAAGGCGCGGAGTTCGCAGCTAAATCAGTTAATCCTTGCTTCGCTGGGAGATTTGAGCTCGGCGCAGCAGTTTTCCCTGGAAATCGTGGCGATTGTCTTTCTGGTGATCGAGCTGATAGCGCTGGTGATCGGAGTGGTGCTGACGAGGGCCATTACGCACACCGTATCGGACCTATACCGAGCGACGCAATTCGTGCAGGAAGGCAATTTTACACACAAGGTGCAGGTGACGCGAAGGGATCAACTGGGGGTACTGGGAGATTCGTTTAACAGTATGACCAGCTCGATCACCCGCCTGATCGACGAACAAAAACAGTTGCAGCGCCTGGAAAACGAGATTTCCATCGCCAGCGAAGTACAAAATCAACTCTTTCCACGAAACTTTCCGCACGTCGAGGGAGTGGAGGTCGAGGCGATTTGCCGTGCGGCGCGCACGGTGAGCGGCGACTACTATGATTTCATTCAGCTAAGCCCGACGCATGTGGCATTTGCAATTGCCGATATTTCGGGAAAGGGAATCTCGGCGGCATTGTTGATGGCTAGTTTGCAGGCGGCGCTGCGAAGTCAATTGCTGGTGCCTGGAAGCGAGCAGATGAGTACCGCGGAGTTGGTGGCGCGGCTGAACAAGCACCTGGTGATCAATACTGGCGACGACCGTTTCGCCACGTTTTTTGTGGCCATCTATGACACGGCTTCGCGAACCTTGCGCTATACGAATGCAGGTCACTTGCCGGGGTTTTGTTTGTCCGAAGGTCGTACCATCTACCTGCATAAAGGTGGGATCGTGCTGGGCGTCGTGGAGGACTACGAGTTTGAGCAGGAGACGATCACCGTGCCTCACGACGCCGTCCTGATCACCTACAGTGATGGGCTGATCGAACCCGAGAATGCTTATGGAGAACAGTTCGGGATTCCGCGGTTGGAAGCGGCGGCGCAGCGGTTGCGGAACGCCGTGCCTCGAAAGATTGCGGAATCATTGATGGTGGCAACCGAAGAATGGGCCGGAAGTCCGGAACAGGCGGATGACATGACGATTGTTGTGGCGAAATTGAGGTAATGTAGGAGAGCAGAGGGTGCAGGCTGTACGATAACGTTTTGTTCGGATGACGAGTCGAGGAGAAGAATGGCGCTACGGAATCGGGTCGCATTGGTTACAGGCGGAAGCCGGGGAATTGGGCGTGGGATCGCGATGCGCTTGGCGCAGGAAGGCGCACGGATCGCTATCGGATACCGCGCGAATAAAGGGGCGGCGCAACTGGCGCTGCGACAGATTCAGGGAATTGGCGTGGACTGCGTGGCGGTGGAGACGGACATCAGCCAGGCGGGACGAGCGGATCAACTGGTGAAGGCGGTGATCGACCGGTTTGGACGGCTGGACGTGCTGGTGAACAATGTGGGAGATTTCCGCTGGGGAACGCTGGCGGAGTCTTCGGTAGAAGATTGGGAAGGCATTTTCAATTCCAACGTAATGACGGTGTTTTACATGTGTCGCGCGGCGCTGCCGCAGATGCGCAAAGGACGTTGGGGAAGAATCGTCAATCTGGGAGCGGTGGGCGCGGAGCGGGCGTTTGGACAAGCGAAAATCTCCGCGTACGCGTCGGCGAAAGCGGCGGTTGTGGCGCTGTCGCGATCGCTGGCACTGGAAGAAGCGAAAAACGCGATTACGGTGAATGTGGTGAATCCTTCGAACATCGACGAGAAAGATCTCACGCTGGAAGAGGCCAGAAAGCTGCGCGATGCGCGCTATCCCATTGGCCGGCCACCAACGGTGGAAGACGTGGCTTCGGCAGTAGCCTTTTTCGCCTCCGAAGAAGCGGAGTATGTCACAGGCCAGGTGGTAAACGTTAGCGGCGGTTGGATGCTCTGAGGCCGGCCGGAAACTGAGATGAAAGCTCTGACAGCGGCGGAAATGCAGCAAGTGGACCGTTTGACGACGGCGCGCTTGGGTATTCCGGCACTGCAATTGATGGAAGCCGCCGGAAAGAGTGTCGCCGAAGTTTTTCTCGAACAATATGGAAGAAGGAACGCCACACCTCCGGGACGGGTGTGCGTGCTGTGCGGGAAAGGCAATAACGGCGGAGACGGATTTGTGGTGGCGAGGCATTTGAAGGAAGAAGCCGAACAAGTGGAGTTGTACCTTCTGGCTGCGCCGGAGGAGTTAAAGGGCGACGCGGCAAAGAACTATGAGAGATGGACGCAAACGGGCGGAAGCGTTCACGCGGTGACGAACGAGAAAGAGTGGGAGAAGTTTTGGCCAGAGGTGGCGTCGGCGGAAGTGATTGTAGATGCGATGCTGGGGACGGGGATTCGCGGCGGGGCGAAGGGGCCGATGGCACGGGCGATTGAGGACGTGAATCGCGTTACGCGGAACGCCACGGCGGCACGGCCTGCCTGGATTGTGGCCGTGGATACGCCGTCGGGACTTCCGTCGGATGGGGAGGCTGCAAGTGGACCGGTGTTGCGCGCGCATTTGACGGTGACGTTTATCGCGCCGAAGGCCGGGCAATTAGTTGGAGTTGACGCGGCGTGCTGCGGGCAATTGGTGGTGCGGGCGATTGGGTCTCCAGAGGCGCTGATCGAAGAGGTTGGGAAGGGAACTCTTCGTTGGGCGGGGCCGGATGAGTTTGCGGGATTGCCGCTGCAGAGGGCGGCCGATGCCAATAAGGGTTCGTATGGCCATGTGTTGGTGGTAGCGGGATCGCAGGGGAAATCCGGTGCGGCGGTAATGGCAGGGAAGGCGGGGTTGCGAGCGGGCGCGGGACTTGTGACCGTGGCGACAGCGGAGCCAGTGCAGACGATCGTAGCGGCGGCACACGCGGAGTACATGACGGAAGCATTGCCTGCGCGTGCGGACGGCGCGATCTCAATGGAAGCGATTCGAAGCGGACGATTTGCGGCGGCTATGGAACGAAAGACGGTACTGGCATTGGGCCCAGGGCTGGGTACACAAGAGGAAACCACGGAATTTGTGCGCCATGTTGTGGCGAACGCGCAAGTGCCGATTGTCTTGGATGCCGATGGACTGAACGCCTTTGCGGGAAGGAGCAATCTGCTGGCGCGAAGAAAAGCAGCGCATCTGGTGGTGACGCCGCATCCAGGAGAAATGTCGCGATTGGCGGGTGTGTCGACGGCAGAGGTGCAAAAAGACCGCGTATCGTGCGCCAAGAATGCGGCGCGTGAGTGGAACGCGTGGGTCGTGCTGAAGGGATTCCACACCGTGCTGGCGTCGCCGAGCGGCGAGGTGTTCGTGAATACGACGGGCGACGCGGGGCTGGCCAAGGGCGGCTCCGGCGATGTGCTGACGGGATTGTTAGCGGCGATGATCGCGCAGTTTGGAACGAAGGATTTGTTGCGTGTTGTGGCGCTGGGAACGTATTTGCACGGAGCTGCCGCGGAGCTGCTTAGCCTGCAAAGCGATCCATCGGGGATTCTGGCTGGCGAGGTAGCTGATGCGATTCCGTACGCGCGGCGAAAGTTGATGGAGGAGTTGCAGGCGCGTGCCTGAAGAAATCATCACGCACTCCGCTGAGGAGACTGTCGCGTGGGGGCGGGAGCTGGCAAGAAAGTTGCAGCCGCCTGTCCTGATACTGCTTTCAGGCGAATTGGGCAGCGGAAAAACCACGCTGACCAAGGGAATCGTAGCGGGTCTGAACGCGGCGACCGAAGACGAGGTGACCAGTCCCACGTTCACGCTGATTCACGAATACGGCCGCGGGCACAGGGTCTTTCACGGCGATCTTTATCGCATCGAAAATTTCCACGATTTCGAGACCTTGGGATTGGAAGATGTTTTTGCGAAGCCTGCCATCGTCATCCTGGAGTGGTCGGAAAATTTCCCCCTAAAAACCCCCTGGCCGCAGATACGCCTGCAGCTACAGCATCTAGGCGGCGACGCGCGCAAAATAACCGTCGTCTAGGCAGAGCAGTTTTCAGTTTACAGTAAGGCAAGAGCAGTTGAACGCTCTGCGGCAGTGCGCATCCCCAATCTTGCGATCTCACCACTGCACGCCGGGGTACATGCTGGGAATTCTTTGTCCCCGGTATACGTATGAACCGGTGATTAGCATGTGCCACAGCGTGGACGCGCTGCTGTCCTGCGTCACTTCGTAAATGTGCCCTGCTGTTCCCGGGCCCCCCGCCGATTCGCAGAACTCTACGGTGTTGTCCTTCAGCACTGCCGAGTTGCCACCGAAGAACGAATACTCCGGCGTAGTGGGATGGAACGTCAGCGTCGCGGTTTTTGCGGTTTCATCGATATCTAAAATAGGCGCGGTGCTGCAATGACACGGTGGATTGCCAGTCGTGCCGCAGGTCACGCCAGAAGGGAACATCCGGTCATCGCCATTGTCGAAAAGAGCCAAAGTGAACTTCCCGGCGGTGTTCGTGCTCGCGAAGGAAGGTCCGTGTTGGGCATAAAACCAGTCTGTAGGATCTGTTCCTCCCACCAGCGCAAAGTCGCCCTGATATCCAAGATGCCAGATGATGTCTCCCGCGCCGGATCCATTGGCATAGTCGATCTTCAGCAGCCAGTTCTGGTGTCGCAGCGATACGATCAAATTTCCGTCGTCTGACGAATAAAGGATCGCATTCGTGTGCGTCCAGTCGGGAAATCCCATGGGTTGGCGGTTTACGTCCAGATGGTCGAACTCGTTCCACAGCCACACGGGATTATGATTCTGGTCCAGATCGATGACTACATCTCCTGTTACCGTTGTGCCCGAAATGCTTTGTTGCATTGCTGCAAGCACGATCAGATGGCCGTTCGGCAACTGCACAAAATCGTGGTGGGTTCCCAGAACGGTGATATTGCAGCCAGTACAAGTGGCAGCCGCTAGTGCCGTATTCAGTTGCGCGGCGGTCATTTGCCAGATCACCGCCCCGGTTAGATCAATCTCCTGCAGCACGGAGTTGGCACCGTCGACAGTAGTATCGCCAAAGTTCACAAGAAAATGTCCGTTCGGGAGCAATTTAATAGGGTTCGCCTGCCCCGGTGCTGTTGAGATGTAGTTCCACAAGACGTTTCCCTGAAGATCGCTGACGGCTACCGGCACATGAGGGATGGTGCCACCTATGAGGTCCAACAGCTCCACACCACTCTGAGGTGTTGCGCCGGGCGTCGTTGTTACGGTAATCGTTGGTAATTTAGTAGCCGCTGCCGTTCCCGTGGTGAACACGGTGTCCGCATCCGTGTACTGCGATCCATCGGTAAATGCCACGACGCCTCTCATGTGATATGGAGTGCTGGCCTTCATCCCCGCAACAAATAGACTGACGGTGCCGCCGCCCGTCGGGACCGGCTGCGTCCAAGTCGTCAGGCCGTAATTCGTATCAGTCCCAAACTGCACCGACACGTTCCCCACCGCTGCCGGTGAGATCGCATAGCTCGCCACCTGCGGGTTCGACGTCTGCGTAACGCTACCCGGCGCCACCACATTCACCGTAGCGCTGGCCGTTTTGGTTGTGTCTTTTGCACTTGTAGCCGTTAGGGTCACGGTCATACTCGTGCTTCCCGAGGGAGCCGTAAAATTCCCGCTGGAGTCCACCGTCCCAGCACTGGCGCTCCAGGTCACTCCGCTCATATCACTGACCATCGCCGTGAACTGCGCCGTTTGACCCGTTCCCACCGCCGCAACCTGCGGCGTAACCGCCACGCTGATGGGGGCCGACGGACTACTACCATTGCAACCCGTAATTATGAGGGCCAGTAAAGTGCAGGAACACCAAGAGAGAAACCAGAACGCACCTCTTTTTCGCTCCATCTATATCCTTCCCAAGTAATTTAAGAGTTGAGATGGGCGTGCGGGCCCCATCACAGCGGGGAACTATGCCCGAAATAGACTTGAAAAGTCTCATGGTGAACTGGGATTTCGTAAGAAATTTTCGTGTATGTGCCGGGTTTGGCAAGCCTGCGCAGTCAGCGTGCGGACTTAGAGTTAGGTTCGCTACCGTACATAACGCTCTGATGGATCACCAGATGACAGCAGCGGCGAGGCGGAGAACGCCCACAAGGCTTGAGTTGGCTTACTTTCTGGCTACCCCTGTACGCCGGTTTGCTTGCGGGCCGCACAAGGGCTTGTTAGGTTGAAAAGTGGCACGGCCAGGCGGTGGAATGGCGAATGCATTGACGAATACCGAGGTGATGGACCCCGGTCGTATCGAGCTGAAGAGCTATCGAGTGACGCTTCCGTTGGAGTCGCTCTCGATTGGCGTGGATAATATCCATCACGACGTTTTTCTGAGCCCCAAATTCGTGCAGGTGGCACGCGACTACCTGTTTGATTTGATCCGGCAAAACACCAGCGGCACATACCTTTCGGGGATCGAGTTCCGGAACACAAAACCGGTGGATTCGACGGCTTTCCGCAAGCTGCTGACGCAGATGCTGCAGAGCTCGCTGACAAAAGCCAAACACCAGAAAAATATTGAGATCGACCTGCTTTTTCGCGTGGCATTACTGAAATTTCTCACCGCGGAACTTCTGAATCAGTTCGGCAATGTGATCCTGGAAGGAAAGGAATACATCCGGAAACGCGGAGAGTATTTCGAACGAGGCCAGCAGGCGCATGTGATCAAGGCCAAGTTGTCGGAAATGCAATCGGCGCGCCGCGACGTTTTGCGGCTGATTGGGCAGTTGGTGGCGCAGATCCTGACGGACCTCGAAGACAATATCATCGCGAAAACCAGGCGAGCGTTGTTTGGCGACGACTTTGCTCCGTATTACGAAATTTTGAAGAACCGGTTGGTGTTTCTGGATGGCGGCAAGGACGACTTTTTCTTCCTGGAGCACTACGTGTTATTGGGAAATTACGCGCGCGATCCTGACAGGTTTGAAGCCATGGACGCATTGTTCCAGGAATTTTTGAGAGAAGCAGGCCTGAGCATTGATCAGGCGGAATCGCCTGGGCAAGTGGCGGAAAGCTATAAGTCGCTGTTTGCGGAAGCGGAACACTTGAAGGCAGAAATTGGCGCGCTGGAAGAAGAACGCGAGTCGCTGCGCAAGAAACTGGAAAAGGGCGACGGGTTGTTCAACAAATTGCTGAACGCCGGCGATCCGGCGGAGACGCGAATGGCGTTGAGTGATGTGGAGAAACGGCTGACGGTATTGCTGCAGCGTCTGGATGAGTTTGCTCCTCAGTTGGACATGGCGAAGCAGCAGGTGGACTTCATCAGCAAAGACTACCAGGGTAAATTGGGCGACTACCTGAACGAACCGGAAAACGCCAAGCGGCTGTTCGATCCATCGTGGGGAGCGGAAGACGCGCGGCCTGGCAGAGGCCATTTGCTGGCGCAACTGACGGAGCGGCTGGAACAACGCGAAGTGATGCCGCATATCCTGGCGAGCTACGAAATTCGTCCCATCGCCACGGATTTTTGTCCGCCGGTGCACTTGCAACAATTGCGCAAAGCGCTGGTAACCAAGGAAGAAGCCAAGCGCGTAGAAGAGATGTTGAAGCAGGTGCCAGCGAAACGGCTGAGCATGAAGCCGTTGGAGGAATTGTCCAAGAGGATACGGCGATATTCGCGGGAAGAACTGCACGTGCTGGTGCTGCGCTTTGCCAACGATTTTCTGCGGCTTAGGAGAGACTTGCGCGACGCGGAACACCTGACAGCCTGCATGGAGCGGATCAACCTGATCACGGCAGAAAAAGTGCGCGAGCTCTCGCGCATGAACAACAAGCTATATGAGTGCCTGCTGAGGGAAGAAGCCAGGCCGGAGCAAGACCAGGTAGTTTCGCACGTGATTATCAAGGCGGACGTGCGCGGATCGACAAAAATGACCCAGGATCTGCTGTCGCGAGGGCTCAGTCCGGCATCGCATTTCAGCCTGAATTTACATGAACCGGTGAAGCGATTGCTGGACCGCTATTCGGCGAAGAAGGTGTTCATCGAAGGCGACGCCATCGTGCTGGCGATCTTCGAGACGGAAGGCAGTCAATCGTATGCGCGCGCGGTGGCGAAGGCCTGTGTGCTTTCGCGACAGATTCTGACGGTGTGCAATTCCTATAATGACCGCGCAGCTTCCACGCAACTGCCGGCGCTGGAAATCGGGATTGGAGTGGCATTTCAGGGATCCGCGCCGACGTATTGGACCGATGGCGAATCGAAAATCATGATTTCGAAAGCGCTGAATCTGTCGGATCGGCTGTCAGGATGCGCGAAACTGGCCAAGCGTATGCTTTCGGGGCGAAAGACGAATTTTTCAGTGTTCCAGTTTCTGACTGCGATGGAAGGGGCTTCGGCGGAAGAGTTGGACGAGTTCCTGGTGCGCTACAACCTGAATGGAATCGAGTTGAACGAGGAAGGCTTCCAGAAACTGGCGGAAGAAATTTCGTTGGACACGTTCTCGACGCCACTGGAAATGCCTTGGGGTAAAGAGGAAGTGACTTTGTATTATGGCGAAGTGCCGATGGGCGAGTCGGTGGAATTGATCGTGGTGCGAAAGGGATTGGCGCGCCAACTGCTGCCGGATGGGAAAATTGGGCGTTTGTCAGACCATAACTACTACGAAATCTGCACCAGTCCGGCACTGCACGAACTGGTTGCAGCGCTGAAGAGAACGCAGGCTGTAGGAGTTGAAGCCCCGCAGAGCTGAGCTGGGTTACGGCTCGTAGATCCAAGCGCTGGTTGTAGCGGGCAATCCGCCCCCGTCGGCGTATCCACCCGTGATTAGCGCCTTGCCATCGAGAAGCAGCGTAGCGGATGCAAAGAATCGCGAAGCGCCGAAAGTGCCTCCGGATGGCGTGAACGTGCTTGTGGTTTCATCATAAACTTCGGCGAATCGGCCACCGCCGGCGATCAGCGCCTTGCCGCTCTTCAACAAAACCACCGCTTCCGGCAATTTGAATCGTGAGGTACTCATCGAACCCGTCGCATGGAAATCGCCGGTAGCTGGATCGTAGATTTCCGCGCTCGAATATTCGCCGTGCCAGTCGCGGCTGTCGGAACCGCCCGCCACCAGGACGACGCCACTGGGCAATAGGATGGCGGCATGCTTGTGTCGGCGCTCCGTCATTTCTCCCGTAAGTGTGAACTTGCCCGTTGCCGGGTCGTAGAGTTCCGCAGAGCGATAAACGGTTTGTGAGGGATGATCGCCAGACCCTCCACCAGCAATCAGTATTTTGCCGTTTTTCAGAATTGTGGCGGTGTGCTGGCCCCGCGGCTGGTTCATCGCGCCCGTGAACGAAAATGTTCCGGTCTCGGGATCGTAAAGTTCTGCGCTGGCGAGAGAGTTTTCGCTGCGATCAACTCCCCCAACTACGAGGACCTCGCCATTTGGAAGGAGAGTGGCGGTGTTGCCCGAGCGTTCTACGGTCAAGTTGCCGGTTGGCGTGAACTTGCCCGTCGCGGGATCGTAAATTTCCGCCGTTCGCGGCGATGCGTCCCGGCCCGTCCATCCACCCACAATCAGCACCTTGCCGTTCTTCAGCAATGTTGCGGTGTGGCCGGAGCGTCCCAGGTTCATGCTGCCTGCAGGCTCGAAGGTGCCAGATCCCGGGTCATAGAGTTCGGCGCTAGAAAAGGGATGGCTCTCCATACCGCCGCCGGCGAACCCGCCCGCGATGAGAACTTTGCCGCTGGGCAACAGAGTTGAAGAATGATCCGCGCGCTGGACATGCATACTGGCCGCTTCTCTGAGCGAACCAGTTGAAGGAGAGGCAGAAGTGTGCGGTGGGTTAAAGCAATTAACCACAAAGAGTGACGGCAGAATGAGAGAGAGCATGAAAGCCGCCGTTGCCAGTCGCGATCGCATGTGAGCCTCCCGTGGCCTGCGTTATGACCGGAAAGACGAGAGCGAAGCGACAAATGTTAACAAGACGGCAGACGAAAACGGGGATGCTGCGGAGGTCTCAATAGGCAGTCTTGTCGGGCTTGGTTGCCCAGGCGCGGAATCCCTCCAGTGCCTGCTCGCGCATGATCTGAACCATAGGGATGCGGCGCACAGAGTGATGCTGTTTTATTTCACCGTAAATGAACGAGTCGTCGAAACCGACTTTCGCGGCGTCCTCGGCGGTATTGGCAAAATAGATGCGCGCGAGACGAGCCCAATAGATGGCGCCAAGGCACATAGGACAGGGCTCGCAGGAAGTGTACAGATCGCAATCCTTCAGTTCGAAGACGCCAAGTTTGTAGCAAGCGCGGCGAATGGCGACGATTTCGGCGTGCGCGGTAGGATCGTTGGTTGAAGTGACCTGATTTGCGCCCTCCGCGACGATCTTGCCATTTTTAACGATTACGGCACCGAAGGGACCGCCGCGTCCGGAATGCAGCGCATCGATCGAGAGCTGAATGGCCCGTGCCATGAAGGGGTTGTCCATGTCTCGCCGCCCATCCTTCGCTGACGATCTTCGCCGCGATGCAAATGCCGGCACCTTTCGAGCCGAAAAACGCCCGCAAGTGCCCGCGCCGGGGAGCCAGTATAAGCCCAGAAAAACGCCCGGCAGCCACTTTTTTGGCGTTGATTTATCGATTTTGGCAAGTTGAAAAACTATTGAGATCGGGCTACCCTCTTGCCTCTCAATCTGAGGAGACCTGCCGCAACTAGCGGTCTTTACTATGACCCCGCGCGCCTTCCTTTCCCGCCGAGTCGTGACCCCGCGAGGGGTGCGTCCAGCCGCCGTTATCATTGATGGGGAAAAAATCCGCGATGTGCTCGCGGGAAGGCAAGTTCCGTCGGGCGTAACGGAAATCGAAGATTTTGGCGATGTGGCGATACTGCCCGGGCTCGTCGATTCCCACGTTCACATTAACGATCCGGGCCGCGCCGAGTGGGAGGGATTTGAGACCGCCACGCGAGCTGCGGCGGCGGGCGGCATCACGCTGCTGGCGGACATGCCGTTGAACTGCTTGCCGGGGACGACCAGCGTTGCCGCGCTCGAGGCAAAGAGGGATGCAGCTCGGGGGCGGTGCCGGGTCGATTGGTTGGCTTGGGGCGGAGTGGTCGCCGACAACCAGCGCGAGATTGAGCCACTAGCCGAAGCGGGCGCGGCGGGATTTAAATGCTTTTTGATTCATCCCGGCATCGATAGCTTCACCATGGTGACAGAACCGCAGTTGCGAGCGGCTCTGCCGCATGTGGTGCGAACTGGATTGCCGTTGCTGGTGCACGCAGAACTTCCCGGTCCAATCGATGCGGCCACTGCAAATTTGGCGAACGCCGATTGGTCGCTCTACGAAACCTATCTGCAATCGCGGCCAGAGGAAGCGGAAGTTGCTGCGATTCGGCTGATGCTGTCGTTGTGCCGCGAGTACAAGTTTCGGGTACACATCGTCCATTTGTCGGCCAGCCAGGCGCTGCCTGAGCTGCGCGCCGCACGGTCCGGAGGATTGCCCATTAGCGTGGAGACTTGCCCTCACTATTTGCGTCTAACTGCGGAGATGATCCCGAAGGGAGCGACGCTATTTAAATGTGCGCCGCCGATTCGCGGGCGGGAAAATTGCGAACGACTGTGGCAGGGCTTGCGCGATGGAACGATCGACTTTGTAGCGACAGATCATTCGCCCTGTCCGCCCGAAATGAAACGGCTTGCAGAAGGAAATTTTCGCAGCGCCTGGGGCGGGATTGCGAGCCTTTCTGTGGCCTTGCCCGTGGTGCACACGGCGGCCAGCGAGCGCGGATTTACGTTGACGGATATTGCGCGCTGGATGGCCGAAGGTCCCGCAAAGCTGGCGGGTTGCCAGACGAGCAAAGGCCGAATCGCAGCCGGATACGACGCTGATCTCGTAGTTTTCGAACCGGAGAGCGAGTTCGTCGTGAGCGAAGACCAATTGTGCTTCCGGCATCGTGTTTCGCCCTATGTCGGACAAAAACTGCGAGGTGTGGTGAGAGCCACGTATCTGCGAGGCAGGCTGGTGTTCAAAGACGGCGAGTTCCCAGGAGAACCCACTGGGAGGGAGTGCCGCGCCAGCACTGAGAGTGTTGTGTGATTCGTATGACCAAAGGGCGCATCATCGGCACGTCCGTTCCACGCGTGGAAGGACGCGACAAGGTTACCGGTCAAGCGCGATATGTCGACGATATGGTTTTGCCCGGAATGATTTACGGCGCTACGGTGCGAAGCGGTATCCCGCGGGGAAAGATCAAAAAGATCAGCTTCGGATCGGAAATTGATTGGAGCGAGTTCGTAATCGTCACATCGAAAGATATTCCGGGGAAAAATTGTATCGCGCTGATCGAAGACGACCAGCCGTGCCTGGCGGATGGAATGGTGAATCATCCTGAGGAGCCGATTCTCTTGTTGGCGCATCCAGATAGGCATCTGCTGCCGAGAGCGGTTGAATCCGTATCGGTGGAATACGAACCGCTGCCCGGGATTTTTACCATGGAAGAGAGCGAGCAGTGTTTACAAATCATCTGGGGCGCCGACAATATTTTCAAAACTTTGGTAATCGAAAAAGGCAATGTCGATGCGGTCTGGGAAGGCGCGGCCCATATCGTCGAAGGGGAATATCGGACTGGCGCGCAGGAGCAGCTGTACATCGAGACCAACGGAATGATTGCTGGCTTCGACGCGCAGCAAGGGGTGACCGTGTGGGGGTCGCTGCAGTGCCCTTATTACGTGCACAAAGCGCTGACGAAACTTTGCAATCTGCCCGCGGATCGGGTACGCGTGGTGCAACTGGAAACAGGAGGAGCGTTTGGCGGCAAAGAGGAGTACCCGTCGATGATAGCGGGCCACGCAGCGCTGCTGGCGATGAAGTCCGGCAGGCCGGTAAAACTTATCTATGACCGCATGGAAGATATGGCGGCCACGACGAAACGGCATCCATCTCGGACACGGCACCGTACGGCGGTCACCAGGGACGGCAAGATTCTCGGGGGAGAGATCGACTTCAGCATTGATGGTGGCGCCTACGAAACTTTGTCGCCGGTCGTTCTTTCGCGCGGCGCCATTCATTCCGGTGGTCCTTATTATTGGCCCAGCGTACGCATTCGGGCAAAAGCTGTCGCGACGAATGCGCCGCCACACGGCGCGTTTCGGGGATTCGGCGCGCCGCAGTCTTTGTTCGCGCTGGAGCGACACATGGACCGAATTGCGCAGGTCGTTGGGTTTTCGCCGGTCGAAATCCGGCGGCGAAATTTTCTGAAGCCTGGCGAGACAACGATTACCGGGCAAACGGTGCGGGAAGAAATTGATCTGAACAAGCTTCTGGATCGCGCCCTGGAACTTTCGGATTATCGTGTGAAACAAGAAACTTTCGTGCAAGAGAACCCCAAAAGCGGCCGCAAGAAGGGAATTGGGTTGGCCGCGTTTTGGCACGGGGCGGGATTTACAGGCTCGGGCGAACGCTACCTGGGCTCTGTGGTCGGCTTGGAAGCAGGCGCCGATGGAGACGTGCGAGTGCTGGTTTCAAGCACGGAATTTGGGCAGGGTACGAAAACGGTGTTGTGCCAGATTGCAGCAGAGGCACTGGGTCTGCGGTATGAGGATGTGGAAATCTCGCAACCAGATACGCACGAAGTGCCGAACAGCGGACCGACGGTGGCGTCGCGAACCATCATGGTCGTAGGGAAATTGTTGCAATCCGCGGCTTTGGGGATCAAGCAAACCCTGGTGGCCGCGGGCCTGCTCGGCGAATTGTACTTGCGGGAAGAGTTTTGCGCGGCATGTCGCGTGTATGTAGCTCAACACGGCAAGATCCGCAGCCTGGCGCGCTACGAACAGCCGGACGAGATTGTCTGGGACGAGGAAAAATATCGCGGGTCGGCCTACGCCGCGTTTGCCTGGGCGGTTTATGTTGCGGAAGTCACGGTGGACCTGACGACATACAGCGTGTCAGTTGACGATTTCGTGGCGCTGCAAGAAGTGGGCAAGGTGCTGAATCCGGTTTTGGCAAAAGGACAAATCATTGGTGGAGTGGCGCAGGCAATTGGCTTCGCCTTGTATGAGAAGGTGGTTTGGGAAAAAGGGCGAATGCAGAATGGGCAGATGACCAACTACATCATGCCGACGTCCGCCGACTTACCGATGATCCGGGTTTATTTTGAGGAATTGGGGAATGTGCACGGCGCGTTTGGGGCGAAAGGAATCGGTGAGCTGCCCATGGACGGGCCAGCGCCCGCGATCGTCAACGCCGTCGCGGAAGCACTGGGAGTGAGGTTTGATTCGATACCGCTGCTTCCTGAAGAGATCTTCAATGCGCTAGAAGAAAAGGCGGCGGTAGAAAATGCGATATCGTCACCGCAAGGACAGCGATGAGTGAATCCCAGCAGCGCAGAAAATGCGAGATCATCTTGCGGGTCAACGGGAAATTCGTGGCTGTGCATGTGTATCCAATGGAGCGGTTGCTGGATGTGCTGCGAATCGAACTGGGCGCAATGGGATCGAAGGAAGGTTGCGGCGAGGGTGAGTGTGGCGCCTGCGCGATTGTGCTCGATGGTGTGTTGGTGAATAGCTGCCTGATTCCGGCGTTCCAGGCGAATGGGGCGGAGATCGTAACGATTGAAGGGTTGGCCGCAGACGGCCGCTTGCGCGTATTGCAGCAGACTTTCCTGGAATTCGGCGGAGCGCAATGCGGCATCTGTACTCCGGGAATGATCATGGCGGCCTTCCATCTATTGAACAAAAAACCTCAGCCCACGCTGGAAGAAATTCGCGAAGGGCTATCCGGCAATCTTTGCCGCTGCACAGGCTACGCGCAAATATTTGAGGCGGTGGCGGAGGCGGGACGGCGGGGAGGCCTGACGTGAGAGCGAATCCTGCCGAATATGAATTCGCCGCGCCGGATAGCATGCGTGGAGTCTTATCACTGCTGGCGCGAGATCCCGGCGAATGGCTGCCAATCGCGGGCGGAACGGATTTGATGGTGCAATACTCGGCCGGGATTTTGCGCGCGCGGAAATTGGTGAACATCTGGAACCTGCCGGAATTGCGGCGAATCGACGTTTCTGCGGGGGAAATTCAGATTGGTGCGGGCTGCACCTACACGGACCTGCGCGCACACGAGGTGGTCAGCCGGGAGTTCTCGCTATTGAGCAGCGCCGCGGGATGGACCGGCGGAGTCGCCAATCAGAATCGCGGAACGATCGGCGGCAATATCGTCAACGCATCACCCGCGGCAGATTCCCCGCCCGCGCTGCTGGTTTATGGGGCAGAACTGCTGCTGGTTTCGGTGCGCGGAGAACGCCGCGTCCCTTACCGGACTTTCCATGTCGATTACCGGAAGACGCAGTTGGAACCGGATGAACTGATTCGGGCCGTTTGCCTGCCGAGACGATTTTCGGAGTATTATGCGCAGGCGCGAAAAGTGGGGGCACGCAACGCACAGGCGATCGCGAAAGTATGCATGGCGGCGCTGGGGCGGTTCGAGGATGGAATCGTCGCAGACATTCGGTTGGCGATGGGGAGCGTGGCGCCAGTGCCGCTTCGTTTGATCGAGACGGAGCAAGTCGTGAAGGGACGACGCATTGAGCCCACCCTCGTGCGATTGGCACGGATGGCAGTGGCCTCGGAAATCCGGCCGATTGACGACATGCGATCCACCGCTCGATATCGAGCGGCGGTTGCGGCGAATCTGGTGGAAGAATTTCTGAAGCAGTTAAGCGCGGGCGGAAGAAATGAGTAGCGTGTTGGCGCGGTGGAACGGGTTGCGAGAGGACGAAGCGGCAGAGGAGATTTTGCCCTGTTGCGGTTCGAAAGCCTGGGCAGGCGCGATGGCAACTCGCAGACCGATCGGGGATGAAAGCGTTTTGCTGGCTGCAAGCGACGAGGTGTGGAGAAATTTGCCCGAATCCGACTGGATGGAAGCGTTTCGCAGCCATCCGCGAATTGGCGAATCGCGTCCGACGGGAGCCGGTTCGGCGCGATCCGCGACCTGGTCGGGACAAGAACAACGGAGGGCCGGCACCGCGACCGAAGACGTGAAGGCTGAATTGGCAGAAGCGAATCGCACCTACGAAGAGCATTTCCGCCGAATTTTCATTGTTTGTGCAAACGGCAAATCGGCGCCGGAAATCCTGGAGAATCTTCGCGGACGATTGCAGAATGACGAAACCACGGAACTACACGAAGCAGCAGAGCAGCAGCGGCAAATCGCGCGGCTGAGACTGAAGAAATGGCTCAATTCATGAAACGAATCTCGACACACGTTCTGGATATCGCGCGCGGCTACCCGGCGAAAGACATGGCGGTGCGACTGGAGAGGCGCGAGTCTGCCGGCGAGTGGAGGCTGGTGCATTCCTCGCAGACGGATGCGGATGGACGGTGCGCTCAATTGCTGCCGGAGGGCGAGACGCTTCGCGCTGGGCTTTACCGGATATCGTTCGACACGGCGAGCTATCAACACGCGCACGAAACCGAGGGATTGCATCCGATTGTGGAGATTACGTTTCAGGTACGCGAGGGCGAATCGCAATTTCACATTCCGCTGCTGCTGAGCCCGCACGGCTATACGACGTACCGGGGAAGCTGATCTGATGAGCCTGCTGGCGGAAAACAGGTATGGCAAGTCGCGGGTCCGCGTGATGAAAGTCAGGCGGCGTCGTGACCGGCACGACCTTCGCGAATGGAGTGTGGAGATCCTGCTGGAGGGAGATTTCGAGTCGTGCTTCGTGGAAGGAGACAACAGCAAGATTCTTCCCACCGACACGATGAAAAATACAGTGTATTCGCTGGCTCGCAGTTTCTCGGCGGAGTGCATCGAAGAGTTTGGCAAGGAGTTGGTTGCTTTTTTTCTGGATCGCAATCCTCAGCTTTCTGCGGCGCGAGTTTTGTTGTCGGAAAAAAACTGGGAGCACGTGCAGTTGGGCGGAAAACCTCATCCGACGACGTTTGTGCAATCGAGCGGCGAGTGTCAGACGGCCGAGATTTCAGCAGAAAGACATGGCGCAATGTGCGTTCAGCCGGGGCTGGAAAATCTGGTGATTCTGAAGACGACCGGTTCCGCGTTCACAGGATTCCTCACGGATTCGTTGACGACTCTACCGGAAGCGACCGACCGACTATTTGGTACAGCCTTGCGGGCCCGCTGGACTTACTCATCGCCAACGGCAGCTTTCGCGGCCCTGCGGTCGAAGACTCGTGAGACCTTGCTGGATGTGTTCGCCAAGCACACGAGCAAATCTGTGCAGCACACGTTGTACGCCATGGGCGAAGGCGTGCTCAAGAATGTTCCGGAAATTTCGGACATCGAGTTAACGATGCCCAACAAGCATTGCCTGTTGGCGGACCTTGCTCGGTTTGGCCAGGACAACCCAAACGAAATCTTCGTGCCCATCGAGGAGCCGCACGGCACCATCGAGGCGCGACTCCGGCGACAAGGTTAGCGCAGTATGATTTCACAAGTGGACGCCAAAACTCGCGCGCAAGAGGTCGTCGTTCGATGCCAGAGACTCGCATCTTTCTCGGAGGATCCAGGAAGTACGCGGCGGACATTCCTGTCTGCGCCGATGCGTGAGTGCCATGCAGAAATCACAAAGTGGCTGCGCGCCGCAGGAGCCGAAGTAACAGTGGATGCGGCAGGGAATCTGCGCGGCTTCTATGCGGGCGCGCAGGCTGGTGCGCCGAGGCTGCTGCTTGGATCGCATCTGGACACAGTGCCAAATGCCGGAGCCTACGATGGCGTTCTGGGGGTGATGATTGCGGTTGCGTTGCTCGAAAGTTTGGAGGGGCGACGGCTTCCGTTCGGAATTGAGGTGATCGGATTTTCCGAGGAAGAAGGAGTGCGATTCGGAACGCCGTTCATTGGCAGCCGAGCATTAGTTGGCAGGCTGGATGAGGAGCTGCTGAATCGACGGGACGCGGAGGAGATCTCGATTCGAGCGGCGATCGAAGGATTTGGGCTGGATCCGGCGGGGATACCGCGCGCGGAGTTAGAAGACGATGCGCTGGCTTATCTGGAGTTTCACATCGAGCAAGGACCGGTTCTGGAGTCGCTTGGACGGCCACTCGGAGTGGTAAGTGCTATCGTCGCCCAGACGCGCATGGAATTTGTTTTCTTGGGCCGAGCTAACCACGCGGGCACAACGCCAATGAATCAGCGGCACGACGCTATTGCTGCTGCGGCCGAGTGGATCGTTGCGGTGGAACGCACGGCGCAAAGCAACGCAGGGCTGGTGGCAACGGTGGGACGAATCGAAGCAAGACCTGGAGCGACCAATGTGATTGCGGGAGTGGCGAGCGCGACGCTGGACGTTCGTCATCAATCCGATGACACGTGCGCGCGGGCGACCGAGTTGCTTGTTGGGAAGGCGGAGGAAATTGCGGAGCGACGCGGGTTGACGCTGCGGCGGAAGGTCTTGCTCAAACAGAAGGCGGTTGCGATGGATTCATTTCTTATCGACCACATCGCGAAAGCAATCAGCGATGCCGGATGCGAAGCGCATCGCATGGTTAGCGGCGCAGGTCATGACGCGATGATTCTGGCTGAAAAAGTGCCCTCCGCGATGATCTTTTTGCGCAGTCCCGGAGGAATTAGCCACGATCCGGCGGAATCCGTCGAATTCGATGATGTGGTGAAGGCTCTGGAATGTGGACTGCACTTGCTGGAGCAACTTGCGAGTTCTTCCGAACTGCAAAAAAGGATGTGCCGTGCATAATCTAGGTCAAACGCGAAGTTCTCAAAAGCACAACCATCTGCTGCAGACTCCAGACACTTTTGTTCGCACCACGTTGCCTGGAATGAAGGGGTGCGCAGCCGTGGTTCACGCAGGGCCGGCAATGGGCGTGCAATTTACGCAGTACACCGCGGAACTCGAGCTTGGAGGCCAACTGGGAGACACTGCCGCGCAGCGATTTATCTTTGTGCTTGAGGGCCAGCTCAATTTGGAAGTTGACGGCCGTCAGAACGATCTGGCCGCGCGCGGCTATGCTTACTTGCCGGAAGGCTTGCCGCATCGCGTGGTGGCAGCGAAGGCAAGCCGTGCTGCGGTGATCGAGAAGATGTATCAGCCGTTGGCCTCGGTGCAGGCGCCGCGCGTCATCATCTCCAGTGAAGATGCGGTTACTTCGCACCCATTGGACGATGATCCAAGTCTGCAGGTGAAATGCCTGCTGCCGGACACGATGAGTCTTCGATTTTGCTGTGAATACGATGGAGTACCAGCCGGGAGCCGCACTGAGCATGGTGGAAATGCACGTGATGGAACACGGCCTGCTGATGCTGCAGGGCGGCGGGATTTATCGGTTGGGAGATTCGTGGTACCCGGTTACGGCCGGCGATTTTATCTGGATGGGGCCGTGGTGCCCGCAATGGTTTGGAGCGATCGGCAAGGTTCCGGCGAAGTATTTGATTTACAAGAATTGGAATCGCCATCCGTTGGACGGCGCGGCTCGATGAAGCTGGTAGTAAATCGAGATCGCTTGTCCGCGGAGCTTGAGGAACTCGCTGCGATTTCGGACGCCGCACCTCCTGCCGTCACGCGTGTTGTTTTTACACCGACGGATTTGAAGGCGCGCGCATGGCTGATTGCCCGGTGTGAAAAGGCCGGGTTGAAGGTACGCCAGGACGCAATTGGAAATATTTTTGCTCGGTGGCTTGGATCTGATCCAAATGCTGCGGCGGTCGGAACGGGCTCTCACATCGATGCCATTCCGAATGCCGGCAAATACGACGGCGTGGTGGGCGTACTCGGAGGACTGGAGGCGATTCGGTCGTTGCAGGGCTGCGGTTTCTGCCCGAGGCATGCGATCGAGTTGCTGGTATTCACTTCGGAGGAACCTACGCGGTTTGGGATTGGATGCCTGGGTAGCCGACTGCTGTCGGGAACTTTGTCCGCTGATGCGGCGAAAAAGTTGACGGACAAAGATGGAACTTCGCTGGAAGAAGTGCGGCGAAATGCCGGATACGAGGCGCCACTCGAAGAAGTGAAACTGGCGAACGGCTACTACAAAGCATTTGTGGAGTTGCACATTGAGCAGGGCGCACTGCTGGGGCAGCAGAAAGTTCCTCTCGGAATCGTCGGCAGCATAGCGGCGCCTGCCAGTTTGCGTATTAGTATCGAAGGCGCGGGAGGTCACGCAGGTGGAGTGCTGATGCCTGGGCGCAGGGATGCTCTATGCGCGGCGGCGGAACTGATTCTGGCGATTGAAAACGCGGCCAGGAACAGCGGTGCGGAGGATAGCGTTGCAACCGTTGGTATTTGCGAAGTGTTTCCGGGAGCGGTCAACAGCATTCCCAGCCGCGTTCATCTGAGTGTGGATATACGCGACACAAATCTCGAGCGGCGCGACGCAGTGATGCGAACGGTAGCGGCCGCTGGCGAGGCGATTGCAGGGAAGCGGCAAGTCGAGATCCGTGAGGAGGTGTTGAACGCGGACGCGCCGGCGCGATGTGCTGCGGCGATTGTGGAAGCACTTTCTGTGTCGTGCCGAACGCACCGGCTGAATTTTGTGCCAATGGTCAGCCGCGCTTATCACGACTCGCTGTTTATGTCGCGCGTCGCTCCTATTGCGATGCTGTTTATTCCTTGCCGCAATGGATACAGCCATCGTCCCGACGAATACGCGTCTCCGGAAGACATCGAGAGTGGCGTGCTTGTGCTAGCGGAAACTTTGTCCAGCCTCGCGACCTGATTCCTGGCAGGGCAGCGGACTCGTTCGCGACTCCCAACGTCACTGCTTCAGTAGAGAGTTGCGTGCGTTGGCGTAACCGGGCTTGATCACGGAATAGATGAACTCACAACGGCGGTCATAAGGCAGGAAGGCGCTTTTCATCGCGTTGATGGTGATTTTTTCGAAGTCGTCCATGGTCAGGCCGAAGGTGTCGCGAGCCGCCTCAAATTCCTTGGTCATGGAAGTGTTGCTCATCAAACGGTTATCGGTATTCAGGGTGACGCGAAACTTCTCCTGATAGAACAGCTTGAAGGGATGCTCGGCCAGACTGCGCGCGGCGCCGACGTGAACGTTGCTTAGCAGGCAAATTTCCAGCGGGATGCGTTTGTCCAAAACGTATTGCGCAAGGTCGCCCAGCTTCGCCACCTTGCCGTCGGTGACGGCGATATCGTCGGCTAAGCGCGTGCCATGGCCGATGCGGTGCGCGCCGCAGTACTGAATGGCCTGCCAGATCGACTCCTTACCGAAGCCTTCGCCGGCATGAACGGTGATATTGAAATTCTGGCGCTGAATATAGTGGAACGCATCGACGTGTTTCTTCGGGGGATAGCCTCCCTCTTCACCCGCAAGATCGAATCCCACAACTCCGCGTTGGCGAAAATCAACGGCAAGTTCGGCCATTTCGAGCGAGACATCCATGGTCATGTTGCGCATCGCGCAGATGATCAAACCCGACGAAATTCCAAAGTCAATGCGGCCTCGCTGCAAGCCCTTGAGCACCGCGGAGACGACTTGCTGGTGGGTCAATCCCTTGCGCGTGTGAAAGAGCGGCGCGAAGCGCGTCTCGAAATAGACCACGCCGTCGCGGCTTAGATCTTCCGCTTGCTCGTAAGCGACTCGCTCCAACGCCTCTTCGGTTTGCATCACCGCAATGGTGTGAGCGAAGCCTTCCAGGTACTTGGGCAGGCTTCCCTGACTTGCACCCTGATGAAACCAGCGCGCAAGTTCTTCGGGATTTTGCGTGGGGAGTTGATCGTAATCGTTGCTCTTTGCCAGTTCGATGATGGTTTGCGGCCGCAGTACCCCATCCAAGTGTTCGTGCAAGAGCACTTTGGGGAGACGCTGCAGGACTTCGCGATCGAGCTTCATGGAAGCCTCTGGTTCGTGGTTCGCCTTGATTATCGCCGCAGGACGAAGAGCTGTCGACCACCATCGTGAGGGTTTGATGAACGTCGCCGCAGACATGGCAGATTGTGAGTGATGATATTCTTGTCTGGGGGCGAACGGGGTCCGGTGACCTTCCCGGCCTTCAAAGCCGGCGACGCGGTCCTTCGCGGACCGGGTGGTGGATTCGACTTCCACACGCTCCC
>CAVTYP010000006.1:0-350341 GCA_963738985.1 Candidatus Acidiferrales bacterium | reverse complement strand
GCGCTCGGCAAAAGCGACCCACCTATGCTTTCTTAAAGTGACCCACCCGAAAAACAGGATTCGGAACAGGATTTGAAACAGAGGATCTCATTGCTTCTGGGCAGTGGGAATGCGGGAACCTTCGACTGCGGTTTCTATTTAGCAAGGATGTTGCCCGTTGGGCATACGAGCAAGCAGATCGTTCAACTTTGTGGTTCTCTCAACGAAGGTCCTTCGATATGGATCGTGTGGCAGCGGTGTCGTAGGCGGCTAAGCATGGCGTTGACGAGATCTTTGTTCGCCAAAATGTTGTGCCACTGATTGTAGTCGAGATTTGTAGTGAGGATGGTTGCCTTCCGGCTGTAGCGTTCCTCCATGAGCTTGAAAAAGATGTTGGTCTGCTCGGGCCGTACGTTCACATACCCGAGCTCATCGATCAAGAGCGCGTCGACGCGAGCCAGGCGCTTGAGGAGCTTACGTGAGGAGCGGTCCGCAAGCGAAGCATACATCTCGTCGAGCAGGTCTTGCGCTTTGATGAACAAGCCACGATAGCCGTTCTGCAAGGCTTTCAGCAGCAGGCCGGAAGCGAGCCCCGTCTTTCCCACCCCGGTTGGGCCGATGAAGACGATATTCTCGGCACGAGGAATGAACTCCAGTTCGGCAAGTTCCTGGATCTGGCGGCGCGAGACACCCGGCTGCTTCTTGAAAGGAAACGACTCCAGGGTCCACTGCTCCGGCAGTCGCGCCTGCTGGATGCGGTACTGCAGACATTTTTCCTGCCGTTCATGCCATTGTGCTTGCAACAGTCGGAGAAGAAACTCGCTGTAGGAGGGCGAGTTCTTCTTGGCATTTTCCAACTCCTGGTCAAGAATCGTGGCCATCTTTTTCAGGCGTAGATTCTCCAGCAGTTGCTGAGTTTCTTCCGTCATGTTCGTCTCCGTAGTCCAAACGGATCTGGAAGTATTCCCGGCCGAGCTTTCTGAGGATCACCGTCTCGACGCGATCAAGATCGTACAGTCCGTACTTTGCGGCTTCCTCAAGTGACTCTCGCAGAGGTTCGCGGGGATAGTCATTCACCATCGAGAGCAAGCGCCGCAACGCCAGGGTTCCGCGACCGGCACTGCGTTCCTTGAGGGCTCGCAGGTAGCCGGCAAGTTCAGGCAGGGTTTCCAGCAAGATCTTTTCTTCAGGTGACCTCTCCGGCGGCTTCACTCCTCGACCGCGCGGGCGACGATGCTCGGGCAAGGTGAAGTGGCGCCCAGTGGCTTCCGCGATCCTAGGATGCGTGGCCATCAGGCGCGGTCCATCATAGATCTCCATGGTGTCCTTGTTCTCGCGCACCTCGACGCGTCGGCCGATCATCTCCACGGAGACGGAATAGCGGTTGGTAGCCACGCTGACATAACCTTCGACATCCACGATGCGCTGATGCAGGAGGTAGACCGGAGGCACCCAGACGGGCAGTGGTTTCAGGTACGCCTGCTCGACGGCAAAGAGTTCTCGCGCACTGGACTTGAGTTTCGCTCGAAAAGTTCCGTTCACCTTGTCGCACCACTCGCGAGCTTGGCGGTTGGCGTCCTCCCAGTCCTGGAAGGAGCGACCGGCCAGAAAGTTGTTTTCAATATAGGAAAATCTCCGTTCGACGTGAGCGGAACGATTGGCGTCTCCTTTCTCATGGGCTTCGAACGCGAAGTGGTAGCGTTCGCCGAAGGCTTGCATCTCCGGGACGGGAACCATAGCGCGTCCGGTCCCTTGAAGCACCACCAGGTGCGTGTTGTCGATCATGCAGGTGGCACAGCTGCCGCCCAGGTAGTGCAAGGCGTCGGTAAGGAACACCTTGCAGTGGAAGCGCGTGAAGTTGGAATAGAACTGAAAGAAGACCATACGGGAGTAGCACAGAACCAGTGAGGCTGTTTGCACGCGGCGCTGTTTGCCACCCAGGTTGATCCTGTGCGGTGAGGTGTCGTGCTGCATCTCCTGGCCCGGTTCGAACGGGTAGCGCCCGACCGGTTTCTTTTCTTCCTGGCCGATTCCTTGACGCCGGCAGAAGGCCGTCAAAGCTTGGTAGGAAAAATCAGCGCCCGAGGCGATCAACTCTTCATGTACACGAACAAGGTTTCCTTTACACGATGCATAGAGCTCCAGAATCGCCTCGCGATACGGAGCGGCTACCTCGGGACGTTCGATGCGGGGCACCTCGGCCGAACCGGCGCGGAGAACTTCGCGAACCGCGCCGCGCGACAGCCTCATGACCCGTGCGATGCCGCGCAGACTGTGCCCTTGTTCATGCAGCTTGAGAATCGCCACTCGCGTGCTCTGGTCCAGCATGGCCCATCTCCTGCTCAAAACGTTCTGCCATACAACGGGTCTCCTCCAGGGACTGCCGAAGACTCCGCGCCAACTCTTCACGTTCTCTTTCCAGGAGATTTTGCAGTGCTCCTTGACGAAGCCGCCGGTGCGCCCGTCGCGCGAGCGAGCCCAACACTTCGATATCGGTCCGCAGATTCTCCTCGGGACTCGTTGGCGGCGGAGGAGATGCCAGCGACTCCTGGAAGGCTTTCAGGAAAAGTACCGGGGCTTCCAGCAAGCGTTGGCGGGTGACCGCGTTTCCGTCACGATAGGCGGCATAAAGAACGGCCATGTCCCGGCTACTCAGCCGAAACGAACCAACTCCTTCGACCAGCCGAAGGCATGCTTGCTGGTTGGCGCGCGCCAAAGGAACCAAATACTTTTCGGCGGCATGCGCCACGATTTCGCCTCGACGCACGCGTTCCTGAATCGATTCCGGCAGTTCGCGCACCAGGGCCAGGCGCCGGCTGACCCAACTAACCGAGCGAGTGAACCGACGGGCCAACTCTTCCTGGGACAGTTGGAATCGCTCGTGGAGTTCCACGAGCAGCCAGCTCTGCTCCAACGCCGTTTCCGATTCCCCCGTGTGCCACAGCCGACTCACCACCAAGGCTTCCGCCTCGCTGCACTCCCAGCAGAAGCTACCGACTGTGTCGCGGCCGAGACGGCGCAGGGAACGCACGCGCTTGTAGCCATCGATCACTACAAAGTGTTCATCACCACCCTGCTTCACCACCACGATCGGAACCTGTTGGCCGACTTCGGCGAGCGAGCTCAAGAGTCGTCGCTCGTGATCCGGGCGCGCGATCCGCAGTCGGTCGTAGCGCAGTTCTAATTGATGAAATTCCAGCTCCATCCCTTCCGCCTTCAACGGAATCAGAACACAACGCGGATCTCGTCTTGCGCGAGGTACCCCCCAAGTGTTCCTTTATCCCCAGTAGATTCAAGAAAATAGCCTCATCACTCGTCTTGCGCGGCACTCAGGAGTAGTGTGCCCATAACTCCAATGAAATCAGCACCTTTGACCCCGAACTCGTCTTGCGCGAAGTCCCAGGGAAGTCGCGACAGCGGTGGCCGTAACCTTAATGGTTCCGGTGGCTGTTCTGACAGACTCCGAGCCTGGATCCGCCGAGCAATGAAGTAGTCAGGATTCCGTGCGCACCACTTGGCTTGGGCTTGTTGGTGACGGGTTTTCTGGCAGGAGGAATTACGACAAGCCCGCTGACGAGTACCTACCCGCGGATCGGGTCGGAACCAGCGTCGACAAATACGACAAGGTCTCTTCGATAGGTTTCCCATGGCGACCTATTGTCGCCATCCCTATATTCACCTGCGTGCGCGATCCTATGTCAGCCTGCGTTCTGGTGGGTCAATCCTGCTGAGCAAAGCCGGTCCATTTTTGGCGAGCGGCGAAGAAATGTAGTAGTTCTCGGTTCGGAAACCGTCAAATCAAGTACAAACGGTTCAAGTCTCCTGCGTTGTAACTGCTTGAGGAATATAGTAGAGTCCGAAGTTTTCAGAACGAGTCAGAAAAGTGGTCAGGTTTAGGAAACTCTAGTCCCGAGTCTAATTTGGATTTCCCATTGATCGTCTTTCTTGTTTGAATTCATGGAGTTCCGGGACCTCATTGAAAGGCTAGATGACCGGTCTAACCGCGAATTGTAGTAAAAATGTAGTAGTCTGGTGGTGGGGGCTATAGCTCAGATGGATAGAGCATTGGTTTCCTAAACCAAGTGTCGGGAGTTCGAATCTCCCCAGCCCGACCAGGACCTTTTCCAGATTCCTCACATCCCAAGGGATGAACCTTCCTCAGATCCTGCTTCGACACGTGCTCTGTATGTCGGCTTTGGTGGTTCTCGACCGGCCTTGAGAATCATGTTTCGATCAGTGCGTTTTCACGCATGTGGATTATTTCACTCGGAAACAATCGGCAAGGTGCTACGCCTCCCTGCCTTTGTCCCCCGGATCGAGCACGCACGAATGCCAAGCTTCCCCTGAGCGTGTGCATCGAAGAAGAACCGGTCTCCGCCTTAATCAGATGGGAGTTGAGCGCAGGTTGTCCCTCTTCGTGTCCCTCTTCGTTTGTCTTCGTTGACTTACCCACTTGCGCAACCTAAGATGACCGCCAAATGCCGGAATCCTCATCTCTGATTGGGCAGACCGTCTCGCACTACCGCATTGCCTTCAAACTTGGCGAAGGCGGGATGGGTGTCGTGTACAGGGCAAGAGACGAACGTCTAAAACGTGACGTCGCCCTAAAATTCTTGCCTGAAACTCTGGCCAAAGATGCGCATGCCCTGTCTCGTTTACAACGCGAGGCCGAAGCCGCTTCTCGGCTTAGTCACCCCAATATTTGCACGATCCATGAACTCGCCGAAGACGGTGGGCGTGTTTTTATCGTAATGGAACTCCTCTTTGGCCATACGCTCAAAAACTACACTTCCCGAGCCTTGCTTACGATTACAGAGACTATCGATATTGCGATTCAGATTGCGGATGCTCTCGACACGGCTCACGAGAATGGAGTGATTCACCGGGACGTCAAGCCAGAAAATATCATCATCACGGCACGTGGAATGGTAAAAGTTCTCGATTTTGGTCTCGCTAAGATACAGTCCGAAAATAATCTGACTATTTTGACTTCTCTTGAGGCGCTAACAGAGTCACATTCCGAACGCCTTACCCGTCTTGGCGACCTTGTTGGCACGGTCTCCTATATGTCTCCGGAACAAGCCCGGGGTGAAGACCTCGATATTCGGACCGACTTATTCAGTTTCGGAACCCTTCTGTATGAGATTTCCTCCGGAACGCTGCCGTTTTGCGGTAATGGCCCGGTGGCCATTTTGCACGCAATTTTGGAGAACGTCCCGATACCGCCTAAGCGGTTGAACCGCGACATACCCGCAGAACTGGAACGGATCATCACGAAGGCATTAGAAAAAGATCGCACACTCCGGTATCAGCGAGCCGCTGAAATCCGTGCTGATCTAGAAAAGCTGAAACGTGATATTGATTCGAAGCGAACTGAGAGCAACTCCGATGAAAAGGAACCCATTGCTCAATCCCGCGTACTCGAGGCCGCGGCTCCAAAACAATCCCTAGTAGGACGAGCGACAGAGGTTGTGGCCGTGATCCGTTTGCCTGATTCTGAGGGATTGAGGAAATACATAATCGAGGAGAAATTGGAGTCATTTACCTCCGATGATGTGCGCAGGAAACCTTTCAGTCTTTATTTTCTGCCAGACGTGAAAGGTCAATTGCAGCCTGCTGAGGTCATCCTAAAAATTGATTCACCTAATTTTGAGCCGCGATCTCAAAGCAAGAAGTTGAAAGTCCCGCCGAAGGATGACTCAGAAGTCTGTACATTTCTACTTACGCCCCTTTTGTGCGGAGAGTTGGTGGTTAATCTTGAATTACTCGTCGGGGATCAAATCATCGTCTCGAAATCCATCCGGACGCGAGCCGAGCTTGAAGGAACTCAAATCAGCACCACGAGAATCATCGTGACCGTACCGCTGCTGTTGGCGGTACTCGATGGGCGACTTCTCGGCCTTCCGGAGGAATCTATCCCGAAAAGCCTCCCGTTGAATCAGCAAATACAAAGACAAGAGCGGCGGCGTGAATCGCAACATCGGGTAACCGATGACGTGGCGGGGGCCGCTGCGATGAACCCGGAATTACAAGAGTCGAGGGCAACTGGGGCGTTATTGCGGAAAGAGCCAGAAGGACCCGAACCATTTCCCCAATCCTCACCGAATGATCTTCCGGCCATATCCGCATCCTTGTCCAAGCGAAAGATCATGACCAGAGCTGCAGGATTGTTGGCAGTGCTCTTTGTCGTTCTCGGTGCGGCGCTCCTGTGGCCTTTGCGGAACTCTAGAGAGGTGCTCCGGCCTCCCGAGGTTTCAACCACCAAAGAACAACCGCCACCTCACCGTGTGGAAACCCAGACCAAGAATGACAATCCTGTTATCGCGAAGGGGCCACCACTACCGAAGGGCGACATTTCAAATCTCGGGTCGGCTATTAAGGGCACGTCCACATCAGGTAGCCAAGAAGCTTTGGTGGAAAATGAACTCGATAGAGAAGAAATCGATGTCTTAGTTCAAGCACTTTCGTCAGCCTTTTCCCACAGAAGCATTGCGGAGTTACAGGAAATCTGTACCCGAATCCACGACAAGAAAGTTCTAGAAAAGTCGTTCGAGTCGGCTGAGTCCGTTCGCCGTGATTTCCACATCGAGCGGGTAGAATTCCATCCGGAGACGCACGCGGCGTTGGCGGTTGGTACCTATGAGGGAAAGACCATCTCGGGGGGGAAAGAGTCTATAAACTCTGGCAGCTTCATGTTGAGGCTTTCAAAACGAAACGGAAACTGGCACATCGTTGAGGCAACATTCTGAGTATCTGCAATCGCAGAGACCCAACAAGGCATCACAAAGGCAGACCAGCGGATCCATCAGCGGACGATATCCGCTGGTCTTTGACGCGACTCCGATTGACTCCGACTGTGACTCCATAATGCCAAAGATACCCCCAGAACACCCCTATCAAGCCCTTACATCCACATCGTAACTCTATGATTCTACATGACGCACAGGCATGGGAAAGGCATTATGAGTCCGCTGCTCTAACCGCTGAGCTACGAGCCCTTACTTTGCAACAGGGTCACTCGGAATCTGGAGCGTAGTAAAAATGTAGTAGTTCTCGGTTCAGAAACCGTCAAATCAAGTACAAACGGTTCAAGTAGCCTGCGTTGTAACTGCTTCAGGAATATAGTATAGTCGAAAATTTTCAGAACCAGTCAGAAAGGTTGGCAGGTTTGCTAAACCGTTGTAGGGGCCAAAACCTCTACCGGGGGTTCGAATCCCCCCCTCTCCGCCAGATTTCTTTATCCCCCACATCTTCATAAGGATGCGTCGTTCAAAAAGCGCGGGCTACTGTCCGGGCTAATAATTTCGTTTTGGTGTGTTCGTAACCGGATTCCGTAGCCCGTGGTGTTAAGTGGAATATTTTGTCGCGCGCGCTGAGCGGGAGCAACTCAAAGCCGCGATGGGCTTCAGCAGCTTGAGCCATCATTCGGCAATGAATAAGCACAGATAAACAAGGTGCCTCTGGTCAGCCCGAACACTATGTCCTGCGCGCCAAACTCCTAGCGCCGCTCTTTTTTTTCTTTCCTGTGCGCGCGGCTTTCCCTTTCTGTGTGGGCAGCGGTTTTGCGCGCACGGGCTTCGCCGTCTTAACTGACAACTCTGCCTCCGTTTCCTCGTTTTGAGCCATTTCCAATCCGAAGATATCGGAGAGCTTTTCGCTGCCGAGGATCTTCTCCGAGGCAGGAGTTTTCCTAGCAACCGGTAGATCTTTGCCGGCATTAGCAATCAGGTCTTTCTCGTTGACCGCGTGCAGCTTGAAGAGAAGCTCGGGCTGCTGGTCGAGGCGGGCGCCGATGCCGTAGAGCACCGCCGCGACATGCTTGCACATTGAAGCCCAGTCAGGGCAACTGCATGAAAGCTCAATCTCAGCCGGTGAAGGAAAAAGGCCGGTTCTCTGCCGGCAGATGCGTTCCATGACGCCCTTGGAGAAGCGTCCCTGCAAAAGCTCAACCAGCGAATCAATGGCGCCGGAGCAGTCTTTGCAAATAGATACCCAGCGCGCCTTGGAAACCGGTGTCACTTTCACGGCTACCTTGTAAATCTGCGAGCCGCTAACTAGGGCCTGGACCTCGCCCCGGGCGATCTGGAGATCCATCACAGAGCCATTGCGCACGTAGGTCCGGCCTCGCGGTAGCCGGTTTGCAAAGTCGCTGTAGTGCTCGAGGTTGTCGCACCAAGCCTTGCCCCAAAAAGTTTTGGCGATGGCACGTCCCTCGATGACAACCGGTGAAACGGAGCGTCCCTTTTTCTTGAGTTTCTCCACCTCGCGCGCGGCCTTTCGCCGTCGCTCCTCTGCAGATACATACGGTCTCCATCCCCATCCGTAGGACATAAATTATGTTTCCTTTAGCGCGGCGTTGATATCGAGTGCGACAAGCTTGAGTAACTCGGCGTCTTTCAGTTCGGTCAAGAGCAGTTCGGTGCCGCCTTCCAGCAAGTCCTTCGAGAGCTGTCGTTTCGATTCGATGAGCTGGTCGATCTTCTCCTCGACGGTTCCGCGGCACACGAATTTGTGCACCAGCACGTTCTTCGTTTGGCCGATACGGAAGGCACGATCCGTGGCCTGGTTCTCAATCGCGGGGTTCCACCACCGATCAAAATGCACGACATGGGATGCGGCTGTTAGGTTAAGGCCGGCACCACCCGCTTTGAGCGAAAGCACGAAAAAGCCCACTCCCTCATCCTCCTGAAACCGGCGCACTATCTCCTGGCGCTTCCTCACTTCGGTCTCGCCGTGTAGGACCAAACCAGGACGCCCAAAGACCGATGCCAGGAAAGCCGCGAGGGGAGCAGTGACCTCACGGAACTGTGTGAAAACTAGCATTTTCTCCTGTTTGGCTGCGATAACCTCGGCGATCTCCCGCAAACGCGCCCACTTGCCGCTTTCTTCCTCGGTCCAAGCCCCATCACCCAACCACTGTGATGGATGGTTACAGATCTGCTTAAATCGCATCAGGAATGACAGCACGACACCCCTGCGCTGAATGTCTTGGGCTTCATCGAGTTGCCTCGCCAGTTCCTTCACCGCCTGCTGGTAGAGCGCTGCCTGCTTGCGGCTGAGATGGCAGAAGGCCTTGACCTCGGTCTTATCGGGAAGATCCGCAATAACCGTTTTTTCCGTCTTCAGCCGCCGCAGAATGTAAGGCCGTACGACCTCGCGAAGGGGAGCGTATTGGTTGTGGGGTCTTTCCGCTAGGCGCTTGACAAGGCTCGTGAACTCCTTCGAAGATCCGAGCAGACCGGGATTGATAAAGTCAAAGATAGACCACAGATCGCCAAGCCGGTTCTCGATCGGCGTGCCGGTGAGCGCAAATCTCGCCTGCGCGTTTAGTTTTTTTGCGGCTCTTGTTTGCTTGGCACCTGGGTTCTTGATGGCCTGCGCTTCGTCGAGAACAACTAATTGCCACCGTGTGTCCGCCACCCATGGGATGCGAAGGAGCGAACCGTAGCTCGTCATGACCAAATCCACATCACCGAGACGTTCAGACCCCAGCGCTTTGAGGTCGGTCGCCGAGAGCACGGACGGATGGGCAACAACCGCCTTCAAGCTTGGCGCGAAGCGTTCGAGTTCCGCGGCCCAATTGGCGAGAAGCGAGGCGGGGGCGACGAGCAGGCTCGGTCGCCGCGGACGATCCGCCTGGCCTCTGAGCACGAGCAGGAGCGACAGTACCTGGATGGTTTTGCCGAGGCCCATATCATCGGCAAGGCAACCCCCGAGACCGAGCTTCGAAAGGAGATAGAGCCAGCGTACGCCCACCTGCTGGTAAGGGCGCAGCGTGCCGTTCAGCGCCGTGCCGGGTTCGACGCGGGCCAACCCATCCGGGCTGCGAAGTCCTTTCAGCATTTTGCTAAGCCAGGATCCTGCGCCCACTTGAGCCCAATCGGCGCCGGTGCCGTCGTCAGCGCCATCTACTGCGACATCGGCGCCGGCGATCATGCGCATGGCTTCCCCAAAGCCAAGGCCGCTCACAGCAGCGGCACGCTCGATCTTTTGGAAGTGATCGAGCACTCGGCTTAGCCGCTCACTGTCAACCTCGACCCAGCGGCCTCGAAGCAGTGCCAGTCCGTCGGACTTGGCAAGCAACTCCCCAATTTCAGCCCTGGTCAACACCTCGCCGTCGAGCGTGACTTCCATGCGGAAATCGAGAAGCGCATCTTTGCCCAGTCCGGATGGCGCTTTGCCGCCGACCGTGGCCGTTACCTGGGCGCGCAGGGGGCGGTTGGTCCGCCACGTCGCTGGCATCCGGACTACTACGCCTGCACTCTCCAATTTCGGGACATCGCTCAGTAGTTGAAAAGCATCCCGCGGGAGCCAGCGCAACGGATGGAAAATCTCGCCAGAATCAACCATCGCTTTCAGCCAGGGGCAGCTTTCGGACGCGCGTTGAACGGGGAGGAGCAATGAGAGTAAACGTTCCTTGTTGGCCGCGCCTGCGTATTCGCGGAGGGCCTGCCCCAAGGGGAGATGCTGGGCTTTAGCTTGTTCCGAAAGCCGGTGCGTATAGGTTGCGAGAAACGCGAACGGCGCCTGCTCATCCTTGCGGTTTTCGGCAAGATTGAAGTGTACCCGTCCAACGAGGTTCCATGCGGGGTTGCGACGTTTCAGGAACTCTTGAATTGAGGTTTTCGACTCGGAAAGCTCGATGGTGAAAGCCGCGTCTATTTCATGCCAGAGAGCGTGGAGAATTTTTGCAGTCAGATACTCGGCACCGGTCATTGGAGGTGCCGCTAAGGCCAGCGGCTCTAATTCCTCGTCGGGCGGAGCCGGAATATGCATTTCCGAGGCGTATGAATCGCCGTCCTGCCGGGCGCAAAGCAACGTCACGTACCGCGCGCCGAATTCTCGCCAGTAGGAAAAAACAGGAGGAAGCGCAGTGCCGACTTCACCCGCTCCAAGTTGAAAAAGTCCGTGACCCGAACCACGTTCGAACGCGTCCTGCAGGCGCTGGCAGAGCTCTGTATCCAAAGGGAGCGAGTCGCCCACTTGACCCAAAGTGAGACGGCCGTGCGGGGTGAGGATCGGAACAAGAGAGATCGAGGCCATAAAGAGACTGTCAAACTATAACCGAGAATCGGTGATTTCCCAGCCGAGCGTAAGTATACTTTTCTGGTCTTTCTCCACCCGAAAACGGAACGCCGTTTGCTTCCCTTACTGACCTTATGCAGCGCATTGAGGACTTGGACGCGTAGGTGAAAACTATTCGGAAGCGCAGGACATTTTGACGATCACCGGGTACCCCGCTTAAGGCCAACCCCGCTTAGTCCTCGCGAAATCGATGTATCCCCGCTGGACATCGGTGCTGATCAGTTTTGCGCGGAGCCTGTCACCAACATCTGCACCCTGTTGCCCCTGTGCCAACAAGCCTTCTACGGCAGGTTTCAATACGCGAATAAACGTTCCGTGCGGGGTCACTCCCGTAACGATGGCATCGAACATCTCAGCGATTCGACTGCTCATCGCGACGGCAGGATCCCTTGTCCAGACAAGGCGACTCCTGGGCCTAGCAATGAACTTGGGCGCAAGTCTCGGCGTCAAAATGGTGCCAAAAGCCTATCGCGATTCGTATTTGCGCAGGGTTTCTGGCAATGGAATGCTGAATTTACCCATCGGGCTACTACGGGCTACCGTTTTTCGAGCAACACCGAGACTTTTTGCGGAGATGTGACACAAAGGGCTGGCTTGATGTGTTTGCCGATATCGAGCAGGACGGCCAGCAGTGGATTGAAATCTTGGAGGCGTATCTCGATGATCCCATGGGTAATCAGGAGTATTACCTATGGATGAAGCAGTGAGAAGTTCGTGCCCTTCCTCGGTATACGTGTAGTTCGGCTCGTCGTGTCCAACCCATGCCCATACAGGTTCGAAATGCCCCATCGCTTTGGATACGTCGACTTTGATAGTTACACCTTGCTGGGCCGGCAAGGCGACGGCTGCCAACAGAGCAAAAGAAAGGCTCCGAATCAGTTTCCGTTTCAGGTTTCGTGCGATTGAAGTAATCACTGGAGATTGGGAAACGCAACATTTAGCACAAAATCGGGCACGAAGAAACGACTATTGATCTGTGCATAAATAATGCAATACAAGTATAATAGGTGTTCAGGAGGCAGAACACCTATGCCCAGACCGAAGGGGAGCGCCGATCTGTTGGAAGACCGGCGCAAGCGAGCTTTGGCGTTGCTGGATGCCGGTCACTCTCTCAATGAAGTGGGACGGCGTGTTGGATGCAATCCGAGTTCGGTGATGCGCTGGCGAGATGCCAGGCGGCGTGGCGGAGCGAAAGCATTGCGAGTGCGTTTCTCTCCAGGCCGTCCTTGGAAGCTGAACGCGGCGCAACGAAGACGCTTGGTGCGTTTTCTTCTTCAAGGACCGATCGCGCAGGGTTACCGGACGAATCTCTGGACCACGGTCCGCATTGCAGAGGTAGTCCAGCGGAAGTTCGGAATCCGATATCACCGCGCCCACGTAGGTCGCTTGATGCACAGCTTGAAATGGACCCCTCAGAAACCCGAGCGACGCGCGTTGGAGCAGGATGAAGGAAAAATCAAACGCTGGAAACAAAGGGACTGGCCCCGGGTAAAAAAAACGCTGCGCGGCTGGGTGCCCATATCGTATTTGCCGACGAATCCGGCTTCCTTTTGATCCCCTTGGTGGTCAGAACCTGGGCGCCGGAAGGGCAAACTCCCATTCATCGTCATCGCCAGGGGCGACGGGACAAGATCTCGGTCATTTCCGGAATTTCGCTGAGCCCCAAGCGACAGCAACTGGGCCTTTACTATCTACTCTTCTTTGACAACATCGGACAGCAGGAGGTCTGCGTTTTTCTGCGGGAGCTGCTGCGGCACCTGCGCGGCCCAGTCATTGTTTTGCTGGATAACTCCTCCACCCATAAGGGAGAACCGCTCCAGAAGCTCCTGCATCAACACCCGCGTCTCTCGATCGAATATTTTCCCTCCTACGCCCCGCAACTCAACCCCGATGAAGGAGTGTGGTCCCTGGCCAAGAGGGACCTTGCCAACAGCTGCCCTAAGAATGTCGATGAGTTGATGGAAGACATACTCCGTTCGATCGAACGGATCAAAGTCTCGCCCGAGAAACTACGCGGATGCATCCTGCAGTCTGAGCTACCTTCTTTTTTGTGTTAGAGCATTGCATTATTTATGCAGCGATCAATAATACCGCGGACAGCCACGGCAAGCAAGTTCAAAATTCCGTTGTCCTCCTCCACTGTTCAGTGAAACCATACAGCGTCAGGGACTGCGAGGTCCTTGATTTCGACTTTTCCGAGCTTGGCGTTCGCCTGCAGAATGGGTACATTGTTTTCAGAACAGTTCTCGCTCAACGTTTATGGCCGCCAAAAGCTCTGGTCGTCGCATCGTAACGATTCGCGATATCGCGAGCGAAACAGGACTCTCGATCGCTACTATCTCCGTTGTCTTGAACCAAGCTCCCAAAGCCAACAAGATTCCCTCGAGCACGCAGAGGCGCATTCAGGACGCGGCTCATCGTTTGGGGTACACACCAAATCTGGTAGCGCGTTCTTTGCGGAGTCGTCGCACCCACAATGTGGGACTGCTGGTGTACGACATCAGCGATCCGTATTGCTCCGTCATCGTGCGCGGTATTGAAAATTCGCTCTACGAATCCGGTTACATGGCCGTGCTTACGGATCTACAAAACGATCCGAAGCGACTGCGTAGTTGTGCCAGGATGTTGATGGAAGGCCGCGTCGGTGGCGTAGTAGCTATCGCCAATCCGCTCTACTTCGAGAAGGAGCTCTTTGACATTCTCTCTGAATTCCGCGTGCCCGCCGTTATTGTCGGTCGGGAAGGGAAAGACGACGGGTTCGGCTCAGTCGTCATTGAGAACGAAGCCGGTACCTTCGCAGTTCTGGAGCATATCTATAGTCTCGGTCACCGCGAGATTGCATTTATTAAAGGTCCCGACGCGTTGAACGATAGCCAGCCACGTTGGAAGGGATGGTGTGCCCTGGCGAAGAAAGTCGGACTCAAGATGTCCCCCGAGCTCGTCGTGCAGATCCAGGGGCGCAACTCAAGTTACGAAGAGGGTTATCAGCTGACCGAAAAATTGGTGCACACTGGGCGAAAATTCACCGCGCTGGTGACCTTCGATGATTTGACTGCTTTCGCGGCCATTGTCGCGTTGACCTCCGCCGGGATTCGCGTCCCACAGGACTGCTCGGTCGCGGGCTTCGATGATATCCCCGGGGCTGCTTTCTATAACCCGCCCTTGACCACGGTCCACCAGTTTCTCGAGAAACAAGGAACCATCGGTGGCGATCTCATCAAGGCGCTGATCTCCCGGCCATCCCCAACAAGTATCGGCGATATCCATAAGAAGGTAATGCCCAAACTGGTGGTGCGGGCCTCCACCGCTCCAGCGCCAAGTTCGCTATCCCGCTAGCATTCCCGATGAAAGCAATGACGAGAGTAGAGCATCGTTGGGCGTAGAAACATTTTGCTTGACAGGGCCACAAGAAGGTGTAGATTCCTCCATGGAGAAACGTTTAACCTACGTGTTTTTTCGAGGGTCTCCGAGGCTCCCCGGCTGCGTTTCCTGTTCCTGGCAGTTGTCTGCGTCCCCATGGTTTTCCGGGTCCATTGCGCCGTTTGGAGCGGCACGCAATCACGCGTGAAGGCCTTCCCTCGTGCCTGATTCAGTGCGCATTGAAGTTTGTTTTCTACGCGTGGTGCATACGATTGCGGGAAGCGCAAATGATGGGAGTTCCTTCTGTCATTCTCGGGAGGCTCGATGGCTTACATTCTGAGATTCACGCAGCAGTATCAAGCTGCACATCACGACGAAGTCATCCGTCTGGAGGCGCAGTTCAAAGAATTGGAACGCCGCAATCCGGAATTCCCGCAAGGACGAAGATACCAGCCACTCGCCAGTGGTGAGCCCACCCACACCCTCATCTGGGAATGCGAATTTCCTTCCTTGCACGAAGTCGAAAAGGCATTGCAAAAAATAGAAGGCGACCCCACCCACACCACACTTTTTGCTCAGCAATCTCCGCTCTTCCTCGGGATGCGCACCGAGATATTCAAAGTGCTTGAGTTCTGAACATGGATTCCGAGGGGAAACGGATCCGTACCATGACGAATCTCCAAAAACTGTCCGAGTGCTGTTCGACCTCCGCGGATCGCCTGCTGAGCGTGATGAAGACTGTGCGAGAGAGCGGTATGCCAGGAATATTGACACGCAACCGGAATCGTCAGACTAGACTGTTCGTAATCGCCATTGCAATCACTCAATTGTGTGCCTGCAAGAGCAGTACATCTCCGACCGAACAATCTTCTATCCAGATCAAGGTGCAGCCGGACAGCACTGTTCAGGTGATAACGAATCGTGCCCAGTTCGAGATCATGCCGACTGGCTACATCCGGGGAAGCCTGGTGACGAACGGGGAACTGCAATCTCTGGACGACCCTGGTGATCAGGTTGGTGAGACATTGGATGCTGGCGGAACAGAGATTCGCGATTGGAAACCCGTTTCGAACCCGCCAACGATATCCGATGCACAGGGTAAACTTGGCCGGATCGGGAAACGGATTGAACTGAAAAGCAACAGTACGTCGAACAACATCGAAAGGACCATCACCGTCGAGGTTTACGACGATGACCCCTCCATGGCGTTCAGCACTTGTTCCTATCGCAATACCGGCTCTCAACCAATCTCGATCGATCGCGCGATTGCGCAGCACCACCGCTTAAACGCTGCGCTAAATGAACCCACGATTCAGCCTTACCAGATGTGGTCGTTTCACGGATCGAGCGAAGCCTGGGGCAAGGACGACGTTGTTCTGCTGAATGCCGGGTTTCACCGCGATAACACGCTTCAAACGATGATGCGCAATGACGAAAACAATACCGGCGGCGGCGTGCCCGTGATCGCATTCTGGACCGCCTCCGTCGGCGAAGCCATCGGCCATGTCGAGTTGTTGCCGATTCCTTTGTCCATGCCCGTGCAGGTGACCGAGGATGGCCGCGTCCGTGCTGAAATAATGCTGAACGACCCAACCACACTCAAGCCTGGCGACGTGTACTCAACACCGCTGACGTTTCTGTCTGTATTTCGCGGTGATTTCTATGAACCCCTCCACTTGTACTCCCTGGCGATGCAACGCAGAGGCTGGGAGCCCGCAAAACCCGACGCTGCCGACTATCAGGCGAACTGGTGCGGTTGGGGCTACGAGCTGGATTTCACTCCTGAGCAGATGATTGGCACCATTCCCAAGCTCAAGCAGCTTGGGTTCAAGTGGGCAACATTAGACGCGGGTTGGTTCAATAATCGGGGAGATTGGGCGCCTCGACCGGCCACCTTTCCCGGGAATTCCCTGCGAAAGGTCGTGGATGCTTTTCACAAACAGGGAATTCATCTGACCCTCTGGTGGATTCCAATCGTGGCGGAAGATGGACAGGGCAAAGACATCTTGAACCACAAGACTTATGCACTGTCCAAAGTGGTCCGCGATCATCCGGACTGGCTGATCCTCAATGCCGATGGGAAGCCAGCGAGACTCACGGCCGACCTTGGCGGACTCTGTCCCGCACTTCCTGAGGTGCAGGAGTATTACCGCTCCCTGACCGAACGATTCATCCGCGAGTGGGATTTTGATGGCAGCAAACTCGATTTCGCGTACACCGTCCCACCCTGCTTCAATCCCAAGCATCACCACAAATCGCCTAACGATTCGATCAACGCTATGGGCCAGATCTACAAAATCATTTTTCAGACGACGCGCAAGCTAAAGCCCGAAAGCGTGACACAAGCATGTCCGTGCGGAACACCGCCAAACGTGGCATGGCTACAATATATCGATCAAGCAGTTACCGCCGATCCCGTCGGCTCCCGCCAGGTTCGCCTCCGCACCAAGATGTATAAGGCGCTCCTTGGGCCGCAGTCCGCCGTTTACGGGGATCACGTCGAACTCACCAGGGTACTTGGCGCCAATACCAGCCATGAGGTTGACGCCGGAAAGGACTTCGCGTCTTCCGTTGGCACCGGTGCGGTTCCGGGCACCAAATTCACCTGGCCCGACTATGGACCTCACTTCAAGCCGGTTCTGCTCACTCCCGAAAAAGAGCGCCTTTGGAAAAAATGGATCGATCTTTACAACGACAAAATGCTCTCCCGTGGTGAATTCCGCAACCTTTACACCTACGGATTCGATTTTCCCGAGGCTTATGCCATCGAGAAAGACGGCAAGATGTATTACTCATTCTTTGCCGCAAAGGAAGTGGGCACTTGGAAAGGCACCTTGGAGTTGCGAGGTTTGCAGCCGGGACAATACGACGTCGTCGATTACGAAAACGGGCGAAATCTTGGGCAGGTCGACTCGGCGAATCCGAAGCTGCCGGGCATACAGTTCACCGATCATCTCCTTTTGGAGGTCACCAGGCATTAGACTCCGCTCTGTCCCTGGAAGAATGCCTCCTTCATGGCTATTCAATCACAATCCGGATCCGCGGCACCGCAACTTCGACGCGCTCTTGGGTTATGGGATCTTATCCTGTACGGGTTGATCGTAATTCAGCCCACAGCACCGATGCCCGTGTTTGGCGTGATGAGCACCCGGTCTCACGGGCACGCGGTCACAACCGTACTCCTTGCCATGCTCGCCATGATGTTTACCGCCGTCAGCTACGGCCGAATGGCCTGGGCATATCCCAGCGCGGGTTCTGCGTTCACTTATGTCGGCAAAGAGATTCACCCGGCGCTCGGCTATGTCACCGGCTGGAGCATGGTGATGGACTACGTGCTTAACCCTTTGATCTGCACGATTCTCTGCAGCAAGTTCGCCCTCAACTTTTTTCCTGGGATTCCCTACGTGGTGTGGGTCTTTGCGTTTGTATTGATGTTCACCTTCATGAATCTCCAGGGTATTCAAACCTCCGCAAAAATCAACACCGTTCTGGCCGCGGGCATGGGCGTGGTCATTGTGCTGTTCCTGGTAGCGGCGGTGCGCTACGTTTTTTCCACCTCGCACCAGGGCCTCGCCTTTTTCACGAAGCCTTTCTACGATCCGCAAACATTCTCGATGCGCTCGATTCTGGGTGGGACGTCTTTAGCTGTTCTGACCTATATCGGTTTTGACGGTATCTCCACGCTTTCCGAAGAGGCGAAAGATCCACGACGCAACATCCTCTTCGCCACCGTTCTCGTCTGCGTATTAACCGGAGTATTGGCGTCGATCGAAGTTTACGCCGCACAACTCGTGTGGCCATCCTCACAGGCATTTCCCGACGTCGACACTGCGTTTGTGTACGTCGCAGGAAGGGCGGGAGGGAAGTGGCTTTTTTCGCTAATCAATATCACTTTGCTGGTGGCCACGTTTGGTTCGGCGCTAGGAGCGCAACTTGGAGCGGCACGCCTGCTGTACGGAATGGGCCGCAGCAAGGCCTTGCCACAATCCTTCTTCGGCGCCATCGACGCCCGCAAGCGCATTCCTCGCAACAACGTCTTGGCGGTCGGGCTCTTTGCTTTGATTGGCGCCATGCTGATCAGCTTTGAGCGTGGCGTTGAGCTTCTGAACTTCGGCGCGCTTTTGGCTTTTATGGGAGTGAATATTGCCGCACTGCTTCGTTTTTATGTCCGTGAACAAAAACGGCAGTGGTTCAACTTGGTCTCTCCTGCCCTGGGTTTTATTATCTGCCTGGCACTTTGGTTGAGTCTCGGCTGGCACGCCAAATTGCTCGGAATCGTTTGGATGGTTCTCGGGATCGCTTACGGCGCATACAACACCCGCGGATTCCAGCGCGACCTTCTCGATTTTGATATTCCGGCAAACGAAGCGGGACGCAGCCGGCGGAAACGGCATGAGTTTTCATAACTGTGTTCTGAGGAGGACATCTTGAGTGATTTTGGAAAGAAAGTTCGACTGAACCGCATCTTGCGCGCGCCGGGCAAGGGCTCGCTGGTTGTAGCATTCGACCACGCATTTGTCCTGGGTCCAATTCCAGGTACCCGCAATGCAGCCGAACAGATTCGAAAGTTTCTCGACGCCCAAGTCGATGGCCTGCTGCTGAACCTCGGTCTCATGCGCTCCTGTGTCGACAGCTTTCACCGAGGCGACTCCACCGGGCTAATCGCGCGCCTTGACTGGACTTCCATGTGGAAGGCCTTTGCGGAAGGCGGCAACCGCAAGCTCTTCAGCCGCATGCTCGCCACTCCCGCAGAAGCGCTGCATCATGGTGCCGACGCAGTACTTACCTATCTGGTTGTGGGAACCGGCGACACTGAGTTCGAAGCCAAGGAAATCGAGCGCAACGCCCAAGTCGCTCGCGAATGTGAGCGCGTAGGCATCCCTTTCCTTGTCGAGACGATTGCTCGCGGCGCGGACATTCCCAATCCGGCCGATGTGAAGTGGCTCGACCTTCATACCCGTATGGCCGTTGAGTTGGGTGCTGACGCCATTAAAACCGATTATGCGGGTTCCGTCGACACGATGCGCACGGTGATTGAGGGATGTCGTATCCCGATCCTTGTTCTTGGAGGAACCCGCGGAAACTCCGATGACGATGCGTTGGACATGGTGCGAGGCGCGATGAAGGCTGGCGCTGCCGGTGTCTTCTTTGGACGCAATGTCTTTCAGGCAGACGACATGCCAGGGTTCCTTAAGCGCGCTCGGGCCATCTTGAATGGCTCAGACGTAACCGCCGCCAAATAGCTGTCAACCGCTTTCATTTCGGTGAGCTGATGAGTCTTCTTTCCTTCGATATTGGTTCCAGTCACTGCAAGGGAGTTCTCTTTTCTGATCGCGGAGAGGTCCTTGCCGAAGGAGCGCAGGCCTATGCGCCGGAATTTCCGCAACCCGGCTTTGCAGAACTGAATCCCGAGGTGTTCTGGTCGGCCGTTTGTGCCGTCTCCCGGGAACTTGTCGCGCAATCCATCCATGACCCTGTTCGAGCGCTCAGCCTCAGTTCACACGGCGAGACGTTTGTGCCGCTGGGCGCGAACGGCGAATCACTTTGTCCCGCCATCCTGAACATCGATAACCGCGCGACCGCCGAGGCTCCATGGATTGCCGAGCAATTTGGCAGCGCCAAGATTTTCCAAACCACCGGCCAAATCGTTTCGCCCATCTACACGTTGACAAAGATCCTCTGGTTGCGTCGCCATCGCTTCGAACTTTACCGCGCAACCCATTGTTATGCCGGCGTTCCGACGTACCTGTTGCTGCGCATGAAGCTTCCTCCCTTGATCGACTATTCGCTCGCCTCACGCTATTTGGCCTTCGATCTCCATTCCCGTGAATGGTCTCCGGAACTGCTTTTCCTAACCGGTTTGCACGCGGACGTTTTGCCGGTCCTTGCTCCGGCAGGCACCATCGCGGGCCAACTCAGTGCTGAGATCGCCGGAATCCTGGGTGTGCCACCCGGAACGGCCGTCGTCCTCGGCGGCCACGATCAAGCGTGTGGCGCTTTGGGCACCGGAACGATCGACGCCGGCCGCACTTCGGATTCCATGGGCACTTACGAATGCATCCTCAATGTTTCGAACAAACCCCAGCTCGGTGAAAAGGCCTTCGCCGTCGGACTCAACACCGCCTTCCATGTCGTGCCGCGACGCTTCACTACGCTCGCTTACTTTCCCGCCGGCATTATGCTCCAGTGGTTCCACAATCTTATTTATGGGAAGGCGGCCAGCCAGGGAGTGTCCGCCGAAGAAAGTGCTCATTTTGCGGAATTGGAAGCGCAGGCTCCCACCGGTCCCAGCGGTTTGTGCATAACGCCGCATTTGATCGGCACATGCAATCCCGATTTTAACGTCCACGCCCGCGCAGCCATCACAGGGCTTTTCGTCGGTGCCGGCCGAGGAGCTATCTACAAAGGAATTCTTGAGGGCATCGCGTGCGAATTGCGCAACATTTCTGGGGACATGGCCAAAGCGGTTGGCGATCTGGGCGATTTCAATGCTGTCGGCGGTGGATCGCGCTCGCCAATCGGCCTGCGACTTCGCGCTTCCCTCACTGGCCTGCCTTTTCATCTCATGTGTTGCCAGGAAGCTGTTTGCCTCGGCGGAGCGATCTTGGCCGCCGTCGCGCTGCACATTTATCGGGACGTCCCCGAGGCAGTTTCTCAAATGGTCCGCGAAAAGGAAATTATCGAACCTGATCCGCGGGTTGTCGCCGAATATTCCCAACAGATTGAGAAGTACCGCGCCTTGGTTCCGGCTCTGGAGTCAGCACGGAAAGCGGGCGCGCCAATTCCACATCGAGGAGAACGTCCATGATTCATCCAACCGTTGGTTTCATTGTCTATGGCGTACACAAGGATGGGCTCAAAGACCCGATGGGGACGCCCTTCGTGGACGACGCGTTGATCGAAAAATCCAAAAAGGCCCTGGCTCGTTCCGGCATTCGACTGCAGGTCTATCCCACTGTTGTTGCCAGCCGGGAAGAGGCACGCGCTGCCATGAAGCAGATGAAGGATGACGATCAGATTGACGCCGTTATCCTTTTTTCCGGCACGTGGGTATGGGCCGCCCATCTGGTCGGCGCCATTCGAGACTACGCCGGTTCGGAGAAGGGACTTTTGCTCTGGACTCATCCGGGTTCGCAAGGCTGGCGGCCGGTCGGTGGACTTGTGCTCCACGGCGGCCTGCTCGAAATTGGGGTGCAGCACAAATTCGTCTATGGCGATTCGGCGGATGCAACGACCATCGAAAGCATCGTCAGTTATGCTCGCGCCGCGCACCTCAAGAACCTCCTGAATCTCTCGGTCATCGGCACTTTCGGTGGACGCGGAATGGGTCAGACTTGTGGCGTGGCCGATCCGTCGCAATGGATGCGAATGTTTGGCGTCGATATCGACTCACGCGACACCACCGAACTCATTCGCGCCGCGGACGCACTCTCCGCGTCCGAAATCAAAGCTGTCGCACCACGACTCAAGCAGCTCTTCGCGAAACTACCCGACGATAACGTTGTGAATGAGCGCTCCGTCCGTCTCTATCTGGCGCTCAAGAAAATCGTCGAAAAAGAACAGTTTGATTTCTACACCATCCAGTCCTTCCCCGGACTCGGTGACGATTACTCTGCCACCTGCTTTGCCCAGAGCATGATGCTCGAAGACGGTCATCCGACCTCCACTCTCGGCGACTTCAATACCGCTCTCACTGTGTATTTGCTGACGAAACTCAGCAAAGAGCCCGTCTATTACGGCGATCTTCAGCACCTCGACATGAAGACCAAAGAAATCAAGATCATCGGCGACGGCGCCTGCCCGCCCTCCCTTGCCGGAAAACTGGGGCCCGCTGGTTTTGCCGAGCATGGCATCCCCACTGAAGGAACAGCCGGCGGCCTCTCCGTCAAACTTGTCTGCAAAGTTGGCGAAGGTGTCCTCAGCCGTCTCGGCCGCGTCAACGGAGAATTTCGTATGGTGATAGTCCGTGCCTCGATTTTCGAGCCACCTGCAAAACAGCTGAAGACGCGCCTTCACGAATGCGGCATTCCGTTCTGGCCGCACGGATTCGTTACTGCCCACGGTGACATGGATGCCTTAGTTCAGAACTGGACCAACGAATATGCGTGCCTCGGTTATGGCGCGGATCTCTATCCTGCCCTCGTCGACTTTTGCGAATTGACGGGCATCAAACCAATTTTGCTCTAATTAGAGCCGGCGTCCACAGCCCTCGAACACGAAGTATCGTCAGCTTCATGGAAAATTTGCGCTTTGTCATTTACAATCGGCTCTTTCGATAACTCCATTCGACCGTTCGAAACTTCTCCATTGTAAGGAGCTCCAAATGAAATCACACCTTGCAACCCTGGTTTTGCTCTCGGCGGCATTCGGAGTGATGGCGCAAACGCCCCCTGCCCCGGTGCCGACGAAACCCAGGTTGGCGCTGACCACCGATGCGTTTGAAGACGGCGGAATCATTCCGAACAAGTTCACCATGGCTGCGGAGGGCACGCCGGTATCGCCCAAATTGACGTGGACCAATGTTCCGGACGGCACCGTGAGCTTTGCTCTAATCCTCATTGATCCCGATACAGCGGTGATGAAAAAAACCGATGAAGTCTTGCACTGGTTGATCTTCAACATCCCAGGTACGGCGCGCGACCTTCCTGAGAGAGTGCCTGCACAAGCGCAGTTGCCCGACGGTTCGGTTCAAGGTCTGAACGAAGGAAAGAAAGTCGGTTACATGGGGATGGGTGCCGCTGCGGTCGGTCCTTACCATCACTACACGTTCGAACTATTCGCGCTGGATACCAAGCTTACCCTCGGTCCGGAAGCAACGCAGAGCGATGTGATGAAGGCAATGGACGGACACATTCTGATGAAAGGTGTTCTTGTTGGCCGCTTCCACCGGCCATAGTTCAACGCAGTCGCGCTGCGATCTCGGGTAACTTCAGACTTAATTCAAACAGTTCCGATTTCTCGCCGTCAATCTCCGGAGGCTCTAATGCAATTCATCCGTACTTCGAGATTCATCCGCTGCTTCCTCACAATGCTGAGCGCATTGTGCTTGTTCACTTCGAGTGCAGCGGCGCAAACCCCGTCAAATCCTTCCAAAGAGACTAAGAGCCAATCGTGCGCAAACGATGACAGCGGGCTGAAGCTGCCTCCGGGTTTTTGCGCAACCATATTTGCTGATGGCGTTGGTCATGCGCGACATATGGCGGTAACGCCGAGCGGAGTGGTGTACGTGAATACTTGGTCGGGCGAGTACTACGGCAACGACACTCCACACGCGGGCGGATTCCTGGTCGCGTTGCAAGACACCTCCGGCCTCGGGAAGGCAAAAGTCGTTGAGCGTTTCGGTGAAACTGTTCAGAACGGCGGAGCCGGAGGCACTGGGATCGGTATATATAAAAGTTGGCTCTACGCGGAGATCAATGATCGGATTGTCCGGTATTCGCTGAGCGCCAGCTCCCTTGTGCCGAAGGACGCCCCGGTCACCATCGTTTCTGGTTTGCCGCTCGGCGGCGATCATCCGATGCATCCGTTCATCATCGACGCCAACGGTGCGATGTATGTGGACGTGGCCAGCGCGAGCAATTCTTGCCAGCTGAAAAATCGCACGTTGAAATCGCCGGGTGCTGATCCTTGCGTGGAACTGGAGACGCGCGGCGGAATCTGGCGTTACGACGCGAACAAAACGAACCAGAGTTTTTCGAAGGCCGACCGCTTTGCGACCGGCATCCGCAACGGTGAAGGCTTTGCCATCGACGCCGGCGGACGCTTGTTTGTGACCCAGCACGGGCGAGATCAGCTGCATACAAATTGGCCGGATTTGTACAAGCCTGACCAGGAGGCGACGCTGCCTGCCGAAGAGGTGCTGCTGCTCAGGCAAGGCGGCGATTACGGATGGCCTGAGTGCTACTACGACTCCTTCGTGAGCAAATTGGTTTTGGCGCCGGAGTATGGTGGCGATGGCAAAAAGATCGGCATGTGCGAAAACAAAATCGCTCCGGCCGCCTCGTTCCCCGCGCATTGGGCGCCAAACGGCATGGTTCACTACGACGGGAAGGAATTTCCGAAGCGTTATCGTGATGGGGTGTTCATCGCGTTTCACGGCTCCTGGAATCGCGCGCCATATCCGCAAGGTGGATACAACGTTGTGTTTCAGCCGATGACAGACGGCCACGCAGCAGGGCGGTGCGAAATCTTCGCCGACGGCTTTGCGGGTGCGGTGAAATCGCCGGACAAGGCGGCGCATCGTCCCAGCGGACTAGCGGTCGGACCCGACGGAGCGCTGTATGTTTCCGACGATATTCGCGGACGGATTTACCGCATCGTCTACCAGGGTGGGGCGGGTGATGGCACCGCGGGCGTGACGCCGTGCCCGAGCGCGACGGCTCCCGCAGGCGAGATCGTCGAAACTCCAGCTGGCCCGCCGGAAGGCACGCATCCAGACGCCGCTGCCGCAGCTGCTTTACCTTCGGGAGTGACGCCGGAAATGATTGCGCTTGGCGAGCGGGTTTACCGCGGCCAAGTGGGTGGAGCAGCATGTACGGGCTGCCACGGCGACAAAGGCCAGGGTTCAACCTTGGGCCCCGATCTGACCGGAAAAAAATGGCTGTGGAGCGATGGCAGCTACGCCGGAATCAAAAAAACGATTACGGAAGGCGTGTCCCAGCCCAAGAACTATCGCAGTCCAATGCCAGCGATGGGCGGCGCACAGCTTACTGCGGACCAACTCTCCGCCCTTGCAGCTTACATCTGGAGTATAGGCCACCAGAAAACGCAGTAGCTAGGTGATGCCCCAAGCGTTCATTCTGTGATAGTCTTTTCGGCACTCATCGATGGAACTCGCTCTTCGAGCGACTGAAAACAATAATCGCCAGGTCAATTAGGGGAGGGGTGTGGACGCGAAGCTTTGTCTGTCCAGACGAACCGAAATTCCAGGGAGGATTTATGGCAACGACAAAAATAGCAGTAGCCCCAATGAAGGCAGCGCAGATTTCCAAGGCCGGCGCCGATTTCGAGATCGTCGAGCGCGAAATTCCAAAGCCGGGTGCCGGGCATGTACTTATCAAAGTGCAGGCCTGTGGTGTTTGCCACAGCGACGTGTTTACAAAAGAAGGCTTGTGGCCGGGCATTCAGTATCCTCGGGTTCCAGGGCACGAAGTCGTGGGCATCATCGATGAACTCGGCTCCGGTGTTTCCGAATGGAAGAAGGGCCAGCGAGTTGGTGTCGGCTGGCACGGCGGCCACGACAATACGTGTCGCTCCTGCCGGCGCGGAGATTTTGGCAATTGCCAGAATCTGAAGATGCCTGGCATCAGCTACGACGGCGGATACCAGCAATATATGGTGGCTCCCGTGGAAGCGCTCACGACGATGCCGGAGGGGCTCAGTGACACCGAAGCAGCGCCCCTGCTCTGCGCCGGTATAACCACTTACAACTCCCTGCGCCACAGCGGCGCGTTGCCCGGCGACCTCGTTGCCGTCCTGGGCATCGGCGGACTGGGTCACCTCGGAATTCAGTTCGCGAACAAGTTTGGTTATAAGGTTGTCGCGATTGGTCGCGGTGCGGAAAACGCTGCGCTTGCAAAGAAACTCGGAGCGAGCATCTACATCGACAACAAAGCGACCAACGCAGCGGAAGAATTACAAAAATTGGGCGGCGCTCAAGTAATTCTGGCGACAGCTCCAAGTTCGAAGGCCATGTCCGAAGTGATCGACGGTCTGGGCCCAAACGGCAAGCTCCTGGTTGTGGGCGCCGCATTTGAACCCATCGAAGTCACACCGGCGCAACTCATCATGGGAAGTCGCAGCCTGCAGGGCTGGGCATCCGGAACGCCCGCGGACGCCGAAGACACCCTGAACTTTTCCGTACTGACCGGCGTGCGCCCCATGATTGAAACCTATCCGCTCGAAAAGGCGGCCGAGGCCTATGCGCGCATGATGAGCGGGAAAGCAGAGTTCCGCGTCGTCCTGACGATGTGAGATCGCCTAACTTGCTTTTAACCTCGCGGCCTGTAGCTCAGGCCTTCAGGCCTGAGGCTGTTTCCGCCCCATGCTGCAGGCCGATGTCCACATCCTCGACGCTGGCCATTTCGCAGTCGATGTCTCAGCCGACGAGATAGTCAGCTCAAGCATTGAGACCTAACCCGCCGGCGCGCATCCAACACTGGAGGTCTTCTTATGCGAGCTGACATTGTTCCGGGCGTTATCTTCCCCAACTACGAGCTCTCCGATCACACCGGCAAGCATCGCAAGCTCTCCGAGTTGCAGGCACAACATCCCATGGTTTTGGTTCTCAGCCGTGGTGGCTTCTGCCCTAAAGATCGCCGTCAGTCTGAATTGCTCGTCGAACTCCATCGCGAACTTGAGGTTGCCTATTGCCGGCTGGTCACAATCAGCACCGACAATATTACCGAGACCAACGAGTTTCGCACCGGCGTCGGCGCGCACTGGCCTTTTCTCTCTGACCCGGCGCGCATGGTCCAAAAAGATCTCGACATCGCCGAATACACCGATCCCGCCCACAATCCGATGATCCCCCACGTGATTGTTCTTGAGCCCGGCCTTGTCATCTACAAGATCTACAATGGCTACTGGTTCTTCGGCCGGCCCACCATGGAAGATCTCCGTCAGGACCTGCGCGCCGTGACCAAAAAATGCCGTCCCGACTGGGACATCACCACACCCGAACTCAAAGCGGCGTGGCAGCAGGGCCGCAAGGATCTTTTCTATCCGTACGGCAAGACTTATGCCCAAACCATCGGCGAACAGGATTAGCAGCTCATCGATCCCGAGGCGTCTTGCCTGCGCGGAAACATGGGCCAGTAACCAGCGCGCCGCGAGTCTCGTCGAACTACCGGGCCTTACCGTGTGGGTGCACTGCGTTCCGGCGGGGCAAGGTCACGCGGGTGGTGATGTTCACTTTATTTCTGTATGCCCCAGTTGCATCGTTTCGCGCATCGCGCTTGCCGATGTCAGCGGACACGGGCCGACCGTGGCGGCATTCGGCGAGAAGCTGCGTGAGCTCATGCATCGATACCTTCTCGACCTGGAACAAAGCGCATTGATGCGCGACCTCAATGAGGTGGTTCGAACAGATCTGGGCGGTGGGCACTATGCCACGATGGTCGCGGTTGGGTTTCACGGGCGCCGCGGTTTGGCGGTAATGACGAACGCTGGCCACCCTCTTCCGCTTTGGCATCGTGCTTCGCGTGGCGAGTGGAGTTGGCTTGAAACAAGAAGCAGGAGTGGCGCATCACGACCTGAGGGTACTCCGCTTGGACTGATCGCCGACGCCACCTATGATCGCTTGGTCGTCAAACTGCAAGCAGGCGACCTCGTGGTGCTGCATACCGACGGCGTCTGCGAAACCAGGAATTTAGCTGGAGATGAACTCGGTCGCGAAGGCCTGATGAATATTGTGCGGACGTTGGATTCCAGTTGCGCTGAAACCCTTGGGACTCAACTCACATCTGCGCTCTGTGCCTTTCGTGGTGACGTAGAGCCTCTCGACGACGAGACCATCATCGTGCTACGAAGAAACGACGCCTGACGCCCTCAGCTGACGCTTCGCGAAGCAGGGGAAACCGCGGAAGATGCCTGAATGTCGCGCGGTGACAAAAGTTTCAGCGTGATGAAGACCGCGGGAACCATACACACGAACAACCCAAACACCCACATCAGAGCGCCCGCGAAAATTTGGTCCTGCAGCGGGGTTATACCGAAGAGGGAAGGAGCGTCGTTGTACGACGGATAAAGTGCACGATCGCAGAAAGCCAGAAATGCGCCCAGCGCTCCGCCCGGCAACGTTCCCAGAAAAAGATAAAGAGGTACGGACCACCGAGGCCAGCGCGCTTCAGAGGGGAATGGTTGTACAACCGGCCACCAGAAAAGTATGGAGGTTGATAGGAAGCAGGCATGTTCAATTTCGTGCCATGCATCCGAGCGAAGTGCGAGTTCAAACGCCGACGGCGCATGCCAGCCAATCAGAGCGGCAGCCGCAACGATCCAGCACACAGCAGGGTGCGTAAGAAATTTTCCCAGTGATTGTACCGGCGGCCAGCGCAAGAACGGACCCAGCGTCGTGCGTACGAAAACTTGCGGAAGTCCGTGAAGAAAGGGCAGGGAAGGCGCGCCCAGCAGCACGAGGGGAGGGACCACCAGCATCAGAAGGATGTGCTGAACCATGTGCACGGTCAGCGAAGCTTCGTCGAAAGCAGAAAGCGGCGAGCCAATCGCTATCCACAAAGAGAACATACCCGCAAGAAAAGCGCCGAGACGCCATGGCGCGAATAGATCGGCAGAAGAGCGACGCAGCGCCATCCATCCGCGCAAATAACACAGCGCCGTGAGTGCCATGACCACATTGATGAAAATCGGTGGCGACCATTCCTTCAAGATGGATTGTGCTTCAGGCGACATGACGCGCTAAGGGTTAGTGGCGGGCGATGGATTTGCCGCTGGTTCTGCCGCTGCGGCGCGGGAAGCGTCGCGCGCGGGCGCCTGGCCAGCGGGATGAAGTGTTTTTAGAAACGCGACAAGCGCCGTGGTTTCTGCCGGACTGAGATTTTTCCCGTAGGCCGGCATGTTTCCGCCACCCTGAATCACCTGCCGAATCAACTGATCGGGTGTCAGCAGAAGCGCGACGGCGTCGAGCGCGGGACCACGCTTACCGCCTTCGTCACCAAGTGCATGGCAATTGTGGCATTGCTTCAGTTGAAAGATCAGCGCGCCCTGCCGCTCCAGTGCCGTGCGTTTTTGCAGGAACTGCTGTGGGATGGGATCGCCGCTCCACGCGTCCATTACCGGACTCCACGGTGCGTGGCCAGCCATATCAGTGAACGTGCCCAGAACCACCGCGACCAGAAGAATCGTGAGAACCGCAATGGGACGGCGCCGCCAACTTTTTTGGCCTTCACCAAAAAGAAATGGTAGCAGCAATAGAAACAGCAGAGCGACCACTGGGCCAACAAGCAGCGCTGGCGTTTCCATTTGCGGCGGAAGTAAAGAGAGCAGCGCGTACAGCCACAGGAAAAAATAGTCAGGCCGTGGCACGGTCTGGATGATGGTGGGGTCAGGCCGGCCGGAAGGGCCAAACGGGCCGAAGTATGCCGCCACAATCGCCAGCGTCAGCAGAACGCACCCAGCGAAGAAAATGTCTTTGTACACAGCGCCGGGGAAAAACGGCACGCCGTCTTTCTTCACCAGTTCATGATATTCCTTGATGTAGGTGGATTTCCTAACGATGCGGCCGGGCATTGGCCATTCATTGATGCCCAACTTCAGCACCATCAGAAGATGCAGGCCGATGAAGGCGATCAGCATCCCTGGAATCACGAACACGTGCAGCGCAAAGAAGCGCGAAAGCGTCGAACCGGCAATAATCGGCCCTCCCAGCAGCAGGTTAACAATCCAAGGACCCAGCACCGGAACACGGCTTGAGATCGATGCTCCAATCCCGATCCCCCAGAAAGCATCCTGATCGAAACGGAGAACCTGCCCCGAGAACGCCATGCCCAGCGTCATCAGCAGAAGAAAAATGCCCACAATCCACGTCAGTTCTCGCGGATACTTGAACGCCCCGAACAGAAAAACCTGCACCATGTGAATCAGAACGATCGCCACCATGAAGTTCGAGCCCCATCCATGCAGCGCGCGCACATACCAGCCGAACGCAATGGAATGATTCAGCGTCTGCAGGCTGTTCCAGGCTTCACCCGCTGTCGGAACGTAGGTCATGGCAAGCAATATTCCCGTGACGATCTGCATCACAAAAACCACCAGCGCAGCACTGCCAAAAACGTAAAACCAGCTCGCGGTTTCGCGCGGAACAGGATGCTCGGCGGTTTCGCGCAGAGTGGCGGCCACTTGCAGCCGCTGGTCGAGCCATTCGCCGATTTGCTGAATCACGCGCATGGCAGCTTCCCACTAATATCGACAAGCGCGCTGGCCTTGCTAGGACTGGTAGGCGTGGGCAATTCCCCCGCTTTGATGTACAGCTTTCCTGCCTCAATTTTGTAGGCGTACTCGAAAAGCCCTCGCTCGGGAGGCCCGGAAGCGCGAGCGCCGTCTTCGTAATAAACGCCGCCATGGCATGGGCACATAAACAGGCCGGATTGCGGGAACCATCGCACCGGACAGCCAAGATGCATGCAATTGATGGCAAACACCTGGAAGGTGTGCTCGTCAATGCGCCGCACCCAGCAGTCGCTGTACGCGGTTTTGCCGTCCCACGGCTGGATGTCTGGATTGCGAAATGTTCCCAAGCGGGTCTGCCCCGCGGGAAATTGCTCCAACGAGCCGAGCGGCAGCCACGTTTCGTAGCCGACCTTGCGCGCCCGCGTCACCGGAGAAAGCACGTAACGAAGAATCGGAATCGCCAGCACGGCCGCGATGATGCCGTTAAATAAAATTCCCAGCTTCACAAACATGGCGCGCCGGGAAAGATTATCGGGCAGGGTCATGGAAGTTCTCCCGCAGGTTTAGCTGCGCTGGGGTAAGGACGTCCGGCAAATTGCGGCCGCTGCGCGGATAGCCATGCGACCACGTCGGAAATTTCCTGCGAAGACATCGGCTTGCCAGGAACATTGTTACGCCAATCAGGCGCGCCAAGGTCGGAGCGTCCCACAATCACCAGCGTGCGAAGCTCCTGATCGGTCAGAAGCGCCAGAAACGAGCCGTCGACAATCGAACTGGCCTTTGCGCCACCCTTGCCGCCAGGTCCGTGGCACGAAGCGCAAAAAGTTTCGTACACCGTTGCGCCTCGCGTGGCGTCGCCGGGTTGCGAGGATGTGTATGGAGGCGGAACGATCCCGGCGAGCGCGTCGGATTTGCCGTAACGTTCGCGAATGCCGTGGACGATCACATCAACTTGTTTGTCGGTGAGCATTCCACCCGCGCTTTTGGCGAATGCGGCCATGGATGTGCCAGCGATTCCATTGGTGACGATTTTGCGCAGAGTGGCATCGTCGGCTATCGCCAGATAGACCGGATCTCCCAGCGACAGCGCCGCGCCGCCTTTGCCTTCCGAACCGTGGCAGCCGGAACAATTTTTTCCGTACAGCAGCGCGAAATCCGTCACGTCGTCGGGGTCAACCGGAATCGAGCTTTCCGACGGGCGTCCCGGCAGATTGCTGCAGCCCGCGCAGACGAAGAGCCCTGCAACGCAAACAGCAAGTAGCTGCCGCCATCGAATCATGGCCGACGGTCCTCATCGTTTCTTTGGTGCATCATGCCGGGAGTTTCAATTCCGGCGCGAACGCTGAAAGGAATGAACTGTTTTACTGGGATGCGGTGCTGGCGAGCGACCACCAGACCGGCAACGATGCCAAACGCGAATTGCGAAGCAATGAACCACCACCAATCCACGCGCTGGCTCAGAAGCGGATTAATAAGATCGAGCATGCTGCGAAGAAGCCCCGACCACAGCACCGGAGCAACGACGCCTCCGAGAAGAATCGGGCGCCGCGGAATCATCGGCAGCATCGCGCCGTAGAGCAGGCCAACCAGCACCGAGGTGACCAGGTGAATTCCGGAAGCGACAATGAAACTGTCGAGATGAAAAACCTTCAAGGAGCCCTGGCCCAGCATCATGGACTGGGAATAGACCGTGGCGGCCAGCAAATTAATCGGATACCAGATACTTCCTTGCTTCAGAATGCCGTAAAGACACGCCAGCACGGCCATCGCAACCGCGCCGGCCAGTCCACCCTTGATGCCCGCCGTGACGGGATACGTTTCCAGCGGAAGCAGCGCGCGCGGCAGCTCGGGCGCAATCTCCAACCGAGCAATCACCGGCCGAGATGTGCTGACAGACACAGGTTCATCAACGACAGTGATTTCCTCGTGCTTTTCGTGCGGGAACATGTCGAGGAACCAGCCAACACAACCGACGACCGTAAGGATCGCACCGAGAACAAATAACGACACGCTGGTGATAAGGCCAGCGAAAAGCAGTGCCACTCCAAATGCCAGCGTGATGGGCCACGCGGTGGGAGCGGGCAACCTCACCACAGTTGTCGCAGAGCGGCTGGCCCCAGATTGTGAAGACGGCAATTGCATTTGCTTGCGCCTTCCTTAACGCCCGATGATGTACACAACCGTAAAAACCACGATCCACACGACGTCAACAAAGTGCCAGTACATCGCAAACACATCGACATTTCTCGCGTGCTCCTGCCGCACCTTACCCACAAGCACCAAAAGCAAAACGGTCAACAGTCCAATCAATCCAACGGTTACGTGGAACGCGTGCAGCCCCACCAGCGAGTAGTACGTCGTTCCGAACAAGTTCGTACTGATCGTCAGCCCTTCGTGGTAGATCAGGTGATTCCACTCGCGCCCGGTTTCGAACAGAAAGATCGCGCCAAGCGCAAGCGTGATGAACCACCACAGACGAAATGTCCCGAGGTTCCCTTTGCGGATCGCGCCGACGGCGGCGTGGATTGTCAGGCTGCTCGACAGCAGGCAGACCGTCGCGAAAATGGGCAGATGCAGGACTTCGCGCGGCGTGGGTCCCGACACGCTCTTGCCAATGTAATAAAGGTAAGCGACCACGAAGATCGTGAAGATCGCGGACTCCGCAGCGATCAGGCAAGCCATGCCGATTGTGCCCTTGTACGGCAGGGTCCACTGCGATTCGATCGCAGCCGGCGACATTGTGCTGGTGCTCATCGTTGGTTACTCATATCTCCAGTCCGGGTCCTCGGGATGCTTCAGGTCCCATAGCGGACGGCGGCTGCGAACCACCGGAACTCGCGCGAAATCGTATTCGGGCGGCGGAGAAGATGTAGACCACTCGAGTGTCCATGCGTCCCACGGGTCATTGCCGGCGGGCTGGCCCTTCAATATCGCGTTGACGAGGTTCCAGATGAACACCAGGATGGAAATGATCTGGAAGAAAACGCCAATGGTCACAATCAAATTCCAGATGTCCCACCCTCGACCAGGCTCGTACGTATAAATGCGGCGCGGCATGCCCAGAATGCCGGGGATGTGCATAAAGTCGAACGTCAGATGGAAACCAATCACGAACAGCCAGAACTGAAGTTTGCCGAGTTTCTCGTTATACAGCCGCCCCGTCATTTTTGGGAACCAGTAATAGAACGCGCCAAAAATTGTGAACAGGATGCCGCCAACGATCACGTAGTGGAAGTGCGCAACAACAAAGTAAGAGCCGCTGAGCTGCCAGTTGAATGGCGCGGCGGAAAGCATAATGCCGGTAAGCCCGGCAATCAGGAATTGGAAGATGAACGCGGTGCAGAAAAGCATCGGTGTCTTGAACTGCAGCTTTCCCCCCCACATTGTGCCGAGCCAATTGAAGATTTTAATCCCCGTGGGAACGGCAATCACCATGGTAGTTAAAGCGAAAAAAGTGTTGCCATACGCGCTCATGCCCACAGTGAACATGTGGTGCGCCCAGACGCTCATGCTGACGAATCCGATCGCCACCGTCGCGGCAACCATGACGGGATAGCCGAAAATGGGCTTGCGCGAAAAAACCGGAATAATCTCCGAAGCGAAACCGAAACACGGCAGCACCAGCACATATACCTCGGGATGGCCGAAGATCCAGAAGAAATGCATCCATAGAACCGCCGACCCACCAGCTTGCGTGTCGAAGAAGTGCGCGCCGAGAAAACGATCCAGAGCAAGCATCACCTGTGCCGCGGTCAGCGGAGAGACCGCAAGGATCACCAGGCCCGCCATCACCAGATTCATCCACGCAAACAGCGGCATTTTTCCGAGCGTCATCCCCGGACAACGCAGGCACACGATCGTGGCGATCAAGTTGACGGCCGTCCCGATGCTCCCGAAACCGGAGACCAGCAGCGCCATCGTCCAGAAATCCGTGCTGTGGCCAATCGAAAAGGTTCTTGCGGTTAGCGGCGCATAAGCGAACCAGCCCACGTCCGGCGCGCTGCCAGCGCCATACAGTCCATAGCCGCCCACGAAACTGAAGTACAACAAAAAGCCGCCAAACGCCGTCAGCCAGAAGCTGAACGCATTCAGGCGCGGAAATGCCATGTCGCGCGCGCCAATCATCAGCGGGATCAGGTAATTGCCGAAACCAAATAAAATGGGCATGGCGACGAAGAAGATCATCGTCGTGCCATGCATCGTAAACAGCTGGTTGAATAGTTGCGGCGAGACAAAATGATTGTGCGGAACGATCAGCTGGATGCGCATGATCGTAGCTTCAATGCCGCCAATCACCAGGAACAATACCGCGTAGAGAATATAGAGGATGCCCAGGCGCTTGTGGTCGACCGTCGTCACCCACGAATACAGAACTTCACTCAGCGGCCGAGAGGGCTCTTCCGCAGCCGTCAGCGCAATCGACTCGGTCGACATTCCGCTATCCCCTCGCTCTCATCGCAGCGTCTCCAGGTATGCCGTCACCGCTTCCAGATCTTTGTCAGCTAGATTCATCGCCGGCATCAGCGAACCTGGCTTGATCGATTCCGGATCGTGGATCCACTGCTTCAGATTTTCGTGCGTATTTGTCGCCGCGCCGGCCGCGATCGTTTCGCGGCTCATCAGGTGCGTCAGGTCGGGGCCAAAGCGTCCGTCGGCGATCGTCCCGGAAATCGCATGGCAATTGATGCAAGCGGTTTTCTCGAAGATTTGCCGCCCCACGGTGACGGCACTCGTGGAATGGGCCGGCTGTTTTTCCGCGGCAATCCATTGCCTGAATTGCTCGGGGGATTCGACGTATACCCGAAGAAGCATTTTTGCGTGCTGCGTCCCGCAGTATTGCGCGCACTGGCCTACGTACATGCCGGCTTCGTGAGGTTCGATCCACATGGAATTAATACGGTTGGGAATCAGGTCGGTTTTGCCGGCGAGTTGCGGTACCCAAAAACTGTGGTCGGTATCAGCGGAAAGCAGTGTGACAAACGTTGGCGTGCGCGCCGCAGCACTGCTCACCGGAACGTGCAGTTCGTTCGCGGTGACAACTCCAAGCCCGGGGTAGCGGAATTCCCACCAGAATTGATGGCCAATCGCAGTCACTTGAATCGTGCCAGGGGGAGGCTCCGCCTGCTGAATGGAATGAATCACGCGCGCCGTCGCAAAGAACAGCACCAGCACGATCAGAACCGGCACCACCGTCCACGCCAGCTCGATCTTATTGCTCCCATAAACCTGCGGAGGCTCGCGCCCATCTTCGCTCGCTCGGTGGCGAAATCTCACCACGGCGTACGCCAACAGCGAGAACACCACCAGAAAAATCAGCGTGGCAATAATCAGCACGAACACCGAGAGCCGGTGAATCGAATCGGCTGGAGTCGACGCCGGTCTGAAAATTTCCGGCACTTGAGAGGCTTGCGCAAAGGCAAAACAGGATCGACTGAAGAACAATGAGGTCAACAGGAAGTAACGCCTTGGGACGCATTGATTCCCAAGACGCGGTTTCGAGACTCGTTTGGCACGTCGCTGATTCATAGGCGCACAAACGGGATGACACTGGGCGGGCAATAAGGCGGAGAAAGAAAGAGGTTTTTGCGCCCAGAGGGGACATAACCTACCACATTCGGCGCCCACCTGCACAACCTAAATGTGGATTTTGCTTTGCGGGCCTATGCCTTGTGGGATCGTCACGGAACGCGCCGCGAAATACATCTTTGCCCATCACCAAGGACTGCGTTCGGCGCCGCTAGTCCCGATAGCCTTGCGGAAAACGCTGCCGCCACTCCCATGCGGATTGCACGATTTCCTCCAGCGAAGAGTGCGCGCCTTCCCAACCCAGCATGCGCTTCAATTTCGCGCTGCTTGCTACAAGCGTCGCCGGGTCGCCCGGGCGTCGCGCGCAAAGCTGCACGGGAATGTTCCGCCCGGTGATTCGCTCCGCCACTCGAAAGACTTCCAGATTGGAGTAGCCGGAACTGGTGGCAACGTTGAAAACTTCCCCGGAGAGCCGGTCTATTTCTTCCAGCACGCGAATGTGCGAATCCGCGATATCCAGCACGTGCACGTAATCCCGCACGCAGCTTCCGTCCGGCGTCGGGTAATCCGTTCCGTAAATCTCCATCCGGCTTATTTTTCCCAGCGCCGCGTCGAGCACTTTGGGAATCAGATGCGTTTCATCGCGGCGAGATTCACCGCGTTCTGCCGAGGCTCCCGCCACATTGAAGTATCGCAGCACCACATATTTGAGCCCGGTGTAAGCGCGATAATCCGCCAGGATTTGCTCGAAAGTCAGCTTGGATTTTCCATATGGATTAATCGGCATCGCCGGATGCTCTTCGGTGATCGGTACGATTTTTGCTTCACCATAAGTAGCCGCAGTCGACGAAAAAATGATCTTGTTCACGCCATGCCGGACCATCCCGTCCAGTAAATTGATTCCGCAAGCCACATTCGCTGCGTAGAATGTGCTGGGCACCAGCATGGACTTGCCCACCAGCGCTTCCGCTGCGAAATGCATGACCGCATCGATCTTGTGCGAAGCGAAAACTTTCTCGATCTGCGTAGGCTCGCCTAGGTCCGCAAGGCAGAACGCCGCCGCCGGTGCAACCGCGGCGCGATGTCCTTCCTGAAGATTATCCAGAACGATGACATTGTGCCCGCGCTGCAGCAAAACTTCCGCGCAGATACTTCCGATGTATCCGGCGCCGCCGGTGACCAGAATATTCAACGCAACTTCCTCCAGTTCATAGCGGAGCCACGAGGCGGGCAGCCATACCGGTTTGTCGGGCGCCAAACGATTCCCGCATTTATCGCGAACTCCAGAATTCTACACCATCGCCAAAACGCTGCGAAATTGCCTTTGCGATGCGTGTATACTCGCTTCGTTCAATGGATTGATCGCCCTCGGTGAACAATGCCGCTCGTTCCAGTACACTTCATGGTTGAATCGCGCCGTCATTTCCTTCTTCGCCCCGAACAGGGCAACTCCCGCTTCCTTGGCTCTTGCCTGATTCCGTTCGTGCAACGCTCGCAATGAAACTCCTTCTCTACTCGCATTATTTTTCTCCCAGCGTCGGCGGAGTGGAAACAGTTGTTCTAGCCCTTGCCAAAGGACTCGCTAAGCGCCTCTCTCCCGGTGGGTCTCCTCGTTTTGAAATTACTCTCGTCACAGAGACCGCTGCGGGCGAGGTCCGCGATTCTCTTTTTCCCTTCCGCGTCATTCGCCAGCCCAGCTCATTGCAATTGCGCCACTTGATTCGAGAAGCCGACGTCGTGCACGTCGCGGGAGCCGCGATTGCTCCAGTTATCTGGTCGTTGCTTACGGCCAAGCCCGTCGTCGTCGAGCATCACGGTTTCCAGACCATCTGCCCCACGGGCCAACTATTTCAGGAACCGCAAAACGTTCCCTGCCCGGGGCATTTCATGGCCGGCAATCACGGTGCGTGCATCCGCTGCTGCCGCGCAGCTTACAGTCCGCTGGCCTCCCTTCGTCTTTGGTTGCTCACCTTTGTTCGTCGCCATCTCTGCAAATTCGTTTCGGTCAACATCGCGCCCACCGTGTGGCTTGCGAACTTGCTCCGCTTGCCCCGCATCGAAACTGTTCCTCACGGTCTGCCTCCCGCTCCTCCTCTAATACAAATCGCTGGCAGCCACGATGTTCCATCCATCGTTTTTGTCGGCCGCCTCGTCTCCACTAAAGGTGTTCGCCTTTTGCTGGAAGCTGCTCGCATCCTCAAGGAACGAAATCGCTCCTTCGTAATGCAGATTGTTGGATCGGGACCCGAGCGCGTTTCGCCGGAAGCGCTGGCGCAAGAGTGGCAGCTCTCGTCGCAGATCCGTTTTCAGGGACGCTTGCCGGATGCCGACGTCACCAGGCTTCTGGAAAATGCTCGCGCTGTAGTCGTACCCTCCCTTGGCGGTGAAGTATTCGGCATGGTTGTCGCGGAAAACATGCTGCGCGGCCTGCCCATCATCGCTTCGGATCTCGGAGCCTTCGCCGAAGTGCTGGGTGACACCGGCCAAACCTTCCGCACCGGCGACTCTGCGGACCTGGCCGTGCAGATCGAGCGGATTCTAGACGATCCCGCGCTTTCGCAGCACTTTGCTACGGCCGCTCACCAAAGAGTCATCGACGTTTTCACCGAGGAAAGGATGATTGACGGGCATGCTCGAATCTATGAACGCCTTCACTCGGCGTGAGGTCTGCGAAATCTCGGGAGTCATCTGATTTGCGTATCGCCGTCCTATCTCCTTTTGTCGATCGCCGCCACGGCACGGAACGAGCTCTCGCCGAGACGATGCAGCGCCTGGTCCGCATCTATAGTTGCGAAGTTCATTTGTATTCCCAGAGCGTGCAAGACCTCGCCGTCGTTTCGCCTTCGCGCGGCGCACCGTCATCCTCACCGCAGCCGGGAATCATCTGGCATCGTGTGCCCTCTGTTCCCGGGCCGCATCTTCTGCAGTTTTTGTTTTGGCTTTTCGCAAACCGGCTGTGCCGCCTCCGCGACCGCTGGTTTCGCGGAATTCGTTTCGATGCGGTGTTTTCGCCGGGAATTAATGCCACCGATGCGAACCTGGTGCTCGTTCACGCCGTGTTTCACCGCCTGAAAGAATTGCAGGACTCGCGCAGTCCCGTTGGACTCCGTGCGCTGCATCGTTCGCTCTACTATCATCTCCTCCGCGCACTGGAAAACCGCGTCTATTGCCAGAAGACTGTTCGCCTCGCGGCAGTCTCAAAACACACCGCTCAGCAACTTTCCCAATACTTCAGCAGGCACGATATCTCGATCGTTCCCAACGGTGTGGATGTTGCCCATTTCTCACCATCCGCGCGCATCCAACGACGTGCCCAGGCGCGCCAAATATTGGCCTGCCCCGATGGAGTTCCAGTGCTCCTTCTCGTGGGAAATGATCTCAGGAACAAAGGCTTGCCCACGCTGCTGCAAGCCCTCGCGCACTACCGCGACCTGCCTTGGCATCTTTGTGTCGTCGGCAGCGACTCGTCGGCCGACTACTCCGCACAGATCGAACAACAACAACTCCAAGGCCGCGTCACATTTGCCGGCGAGACTGCTGACATTCTGACGTATTACGCCGCGGCCGATATCTATGTCGCGCCCTCCTTGGAGGACTCTTTCAATTTGCCGGCTCTGGAAGCCATGGCCTGCGGTCTGCCAATTATTCTCAGCTCTTCCGCGGGTATGAGCGACTACCTCAATGATGGAACGGACGGCTTGGTCCTCCGCAATCCGCAAGACGCGAACGAACTCGCTGCCGCTCTTCAACGATTGCTGGCGGATCCTTCTCTATGCGCCACTATCGGGGCAAATGCTTCGCAAACCGCCAAACTCTTCTCCTGGGATCGCCATGCCGAGGAAATTCACCGCCTTCTCCGCGACATCGTCACTCACTCTTAATTTCACTTCGGATTCAGCACGGCCTTTCGCGTGGCGCCTAGCGTGAATTCTAGCGATTCTTTCGGAATGCTGGTGATGAACGGCTCAATCAGCCAGCCCAATCCGGTCGGCAGATCCCGAGTCAGCGACACCACGTGGTTCTGCACATACACTCCGCCATCTTTTTCTTGCAGCCTCCACCAAGTTTCCATCTTCCACAGGAATCCCTGGTCCTCGCCCGGGGTCTTTTCCTTTTCGTTCCTATCACCCGGGTTCACCACTTCCGCAATGCGAATCGCGGAGCTGCGGCTGTGTGCCCGCGTCGCCGAATCGCGGAAGTAGTTCACGTCGTGCTCCGTGTCCAGCACCACGGTCACCACTTTCGTTCTCCGGAATCGCAGAAAAACAACGTATTGATTTCCGTCACGCTTCTCGATCTTTGCTTTCTCCACATCGGGCGCGTAAATCGTTGCGTGATGATCGTAATCCTGCAGCACGTGCAAAACTTGATCCAGCTTTGCTCCCGGGATGAACACAATCCCCTTCCAGTCGTGAATCATTCCGCCCGGAATCCCCGCATTCGCGCCCGCTGATTCGGGCGGCACGCGGCGCATTTCAATCTCACCGCGTTTCAGGGCTGCGTAAGCATCCCGTTTTTCCTTCTCGGGCAAAGTGTCAATCCAAAGAAAATTTTCGTCGCCCAGGCCCCGATTGTTTTGCGCGTCTGTGATCGCCACGTACCGCTGGAATGCCTGAAGGGTCGAAGGGCTTAAAGAAACGCGCAACGCAGAAAGCGCTTTTCCATCCACCACTCGAGGCAGCTGCGTTATGGCCAGCAGGCTTCCAGCCAAAACACACAGCCACCTGCCAGCAAAACGCGTCACGCGTCTGTCTGTTCCGCCGCAAACCTGCCCGCGAGCGCGCCCTAACTCCTTCTCTTTCACCATTTTTCGTTCACTCACGTAGGATGGATGCACGCCGCTGGCCGTGGGTTCACACCCCAAGATTAGTCTTTTAGATTCTGCAGGATACGCCGCCAGGAGAGTTTGGCGGGTTGGGTAGCTCGCACACGGCCCCTTGCGGGGCCGCTGTCCCCGCGCGGCCCCCAACCCACTGTCCCTCATATTAGTGGCCGCATTCGGATGTCTCAATGGCCCGATGGCTCCACCGAATGGGGTACGGGGGTCGTAGTACGGAAGCGCTATGCTCGGCCTTCTCTGTGTGCCGTATCTATAACCATCAAAATGAAGAAGTTAGGTTGCAATGCGGGAGATTGCTCAGAACTCAATGCGTCGCGCCACGACCGACCGACGAAGGCAACTACTTTTGCTTTGGTCCTGCCGCCTTTGGCATTTCCTTGGCGTAAATCAAATGTAGGGTAATGTCCTTCGTTTGTGTTTTCCGCAGCGGGATGTTCTTCTCCCACTCCGAAAACACGCCGTTTGCAGAAGCCCTCACATCGTAGCTGTCCACCTTCAATCCCGTAATCATGAAGTGACCTTTGCTGTCCGTATATGTGGCATGAGGCGAGGATCCGCCCGACGATTGGCACATCACGCTGGCCTTCGCCACAGGCTTATCATCTGGACCGATCACCGTGCCGGTAATCGTTGCGCCTTTTTTCTTCGGCGCCGGGGTCTGGGCGTTCAGCGCAGTCGCAGCCAGACACGCGATTGCTCCTAGACTTGCCAGGAAAAGTCTGCGTTTCACAATGCTCCTTTTTCTGACTTCCTTCAGTCTAGTGCTTTAACCGCCTTCCTCTACGCGGCGTTCCGCCATCGTGTGTCTCACTCGGAACCTGCCAGCCAGTACAGTTCAGGCCGACAAAATAGACGTCAAAGCCGCCGCGATTAACGGTTGAGGTATTTCCGATTTCCACTTTAAGACCGATTCCTTCAGGGAGTTTTTGCATCCGTCGCGCGGTAATATCCCAGCGCCATTTGGATGGCCATCCACCGGAATGGCTCATTTGGAGTGTAAGGCGGCAGGTGGTTCAGGTACGGCAGCCAAGTCCACTCGGCCCCGCGTTCCCGCGCCAGGTCCGCAATGATTCGTCCGAAGACCGAAGTCAGATTGACGCCGTGCCCTGAAAACCCAATCGCATAGAAAATGTTCCCATGCTTTCCCATTTGTCCCACCGCGGGCGTTTGGTCCAGAGACGTATCCACAGCGCCGCTCCAGGTGCTCTCAAAAGGTTCAGCGGAAAGCGAAGGGAAAATCCGTCCCAGTTCTGACCGCAGACCCTCATAGCGTTTCCCGGCTCCCGCGGGATCCTGCAAACCATTGTTGAACTCGTAGTCGACGGGACCTCCGCCAATATGCAGTCGCGTGTCTTTTGTCACGCCGAGATAGAACACTTCCGTGCGCATGTCATTAAAAGGGATTCGCGTGCTCCAGCCAAGTTTCGCCAGCCGTTCCTCGCCCAGCGGCGCCGTCATTCCCACGTAATCAAAAAATGGAGCGACCGCTCGCCGCAGATATCCCAACTTGGACGTGAACGCGTTCGTCGCCAGCACCACGGCCCTCGCGCGCGCCGTCTTTCCGTTCTGCGTGGTCAGCGCCAGCCGCTCGCCCTCGTCGACGTGAATCACAGGTGTGCCTTCATAAATCTCCACGCCGGCCGATTCCGCCGCCGCTTTCAGCAACCGCACCAGTTTGCCGGGATGTACCTGTCCGCTGTTGGCGTCGAAATAAGCTCCTTCATACGCGCTCGTTCCGATCGTCTCCTTTAATTTCTCGCGCTCCCAATATTCAAAAGGAAATCCCGCCGCGCGCGCTTTCTCGATGTACCTGCGGCCTTCCTCCGCGATTGCTTTCGTATTGCAAACTTGCAGCGCGCCATTCCGCTCGATCTCCGCGTCCACCCCCACCACGTCGGAAAGCTCACGCAGCCTGCGAATATTGTCCACCGTGAGATCGTAAATGCGCTTGTCCAACTGCGGATCCCCGCTCCACTCCATGTAGCGATCTTCCGTCGCCGTCAGCAGCATCGCTCCATTTCTTCCGGAAGCGCCGTTCCCGCATCGTTGCGCCTCCAGCACCACCACTTGTTTGTTCGGTTCGTTTTTCTTTAGGTAATAGGCCGCGGAAAGCCCTGTGAACCCGCCACCGATCACTGCAACGTCTGCGCCTAAGTCCTTCACCAACGGCGCATTCACCGGCGGCAGCGCTTCAGCCCAATGGCTATGGTTCGCCTCAAAAATCATTTTCTCTGGCAGCACCATTGGCGTCAGGGCGTTCAGCGTTGCGGCTCCGGTGGCTCCGCCGGCACTTGCTACCGCTGTTGTTTTTAAGAATTTTCTGCGACTAGGTTTGCTGAGCAATCTCTTCCCTGTCCCCCTGCAAAATTTTCGCGGCGCCGTACTAGGACCACCGGCCTCTTTCTTGCCCGCAATTTCGCTTATGTTCTTATTCTTTCAAGGCCTTGCATGCAAGCTCCGATTTTGTCACCGATTGGCTGATCTCGTGCCCCCACCTTGGCGTAACCCAGCGAAATCGATATGGGGGTTCTCCACTATGCGATTCCGCACTATGGTTGTAGTTGATGTGCTCATTCTACTAGCCGTCGCGCTTGCTGCCTGGTCCAAACCAGCGCCGCTTGACTCTCTGCTTGCTTCTCCTCCAGAGGCCCATTCCGTCTCCGGCAAGATTGCCGCTCTCGCCGAAAGCCAAATCAGTCTGGATATCCTGAAGAACGCCAAGCCAGATATCGTTCATTTTGTGATTGATGAAAATACTGCGGTCGAGGGCAAATTGACTGTTGGCGCGCAAGCCGCAGTGGACTATCGTGTGGACGGCGAGAAAATGATCGCCACTCGCGTCGTGATCATACAAACATCTGGCATTGCGGCCAGATAAGGCGAATACCTGATTTTCATTCGTTCGTTTGCAGGTTGAAATAGACGTTTACGGTGCACCTCCCCAGCTCCGCACCGCATTGCACCCTTCAGGGGCATCCGCAAGGATGCAGTTTCTTCGTTCGGTATTTTCTTAGCCGTGGCGTACGTTGCTGAGCGTCACGATTTTTCAGCATGGTCAGCGCATTCGCATTATTCCGGGTACACCTCTTTACCGCCCATGGAGGCAGCATGCGTACCACACTCAAACTGGTCCTGCCGCTCGCTTTTAGTGTGGCGCTGGTATCGCTTCTCTACGCCGGATATCAGTACCGCACCCAGCGGCGCAATTTGCGCAACGATCTGTCGCGCCACGCCGCCACTCTGGCTGAAACTCTTCAGGAAAGTATCGAGGCCTCCCCCGGCCGTGCCACTGACAAGAATTTGCAGCGCATCGTTGGCAAAATCGCGCAACGCGAACACCTGCTGGGAGTCGTGATTTACGATCGCTCAGGCAAAATCCTCGCCATCACTCCCGAACATCCCAAGTATTTCGAACAGCGCCCCGACGTCGCGGCTCGCTCCGACAAACTCAACGCCAGTGCCAGCGACTATCTGGATGTTGGCGGCATTCCTGATTACGCCTACGCGTTGCCGCTTCATCGGGACGCCGACCAGACCGGAACTGTTCTGGTTGTCTTCGACACCAGCTATATCGACCAGCGACTCTCGTACTCCGTTCGCGATTCTCTGCTCACCGCGCTCCTGCAAACCATTCTGATCACCGGCTTAGCTTTCATTCTCGTGCGTTGGAACATTACCGCTCCCCTCGCGCACACCGCCAAATGGCTTCGCACCGTTCGTGCCGGCTCTTCCGACACCAGTGCCGCGCCTCCGCAAGGAGAATTCTTCGATCAGATTCACACCGAAGTGAAACATCTCGCCCATGCGCTGAACACCGCGCGCGCTGCGGCGCAGGAGGAAGCGCAGCTACGCGAAACGCAGTCCTCCGTGTGGACCGCCGAACGTCTTCGCGTCAGCTTGCGCAATAAGCTCAGCAATAAGCCTCTATTTGTCGTCTCCAACCGCGAACCTTATATGCACGTCTTTCGCGATAAAGAAAAAGCCGTGCAGATGATCGTGCCGGCCAGCGGCCTGGTCACCGCTCTCGAGCCCGTCCTTCAGGCCTGCAATGGCACTTGGATCGCCAATGGTTCCGGCAACGCCGACCGCGAGACTGTCGATGAGCACGATCACTTGCAGGTTCCACCTGACCGGCCCAGCTACACCCTGCGGCGCGTCTGGCTCACCGAGGATGAAGAGAACGGCTACTACGAAGGATTTTCCAACGAAGGTCTATGGCCCCTTTGCCACATCGCGCATACTCGCCCAACCTTCCGTCTGGATGATTGGATTCACTATCAGCGCGTGAACCGCCGATTTGCCGATGCCGTCCTGGAGGAAATGAAAGGGACGCAATCTCCCATTCTTCTTGCGCAGGATTATCACTTCGCGCTACTTCCCAAGATGGTGAAGGAAGCGCGCCCCGATGCTGCCGTCGCCATTTTCTGGCACATCCCCTGGCCCAACGCCGAAGTGTTCGGCATCTGCCCGTGGCAGCGCGAACTTGTCGAGGGGTTGCTCGGTGCCGACCTCGTGGGCTTCCACATTCAGACCCACTGCAATAATTTTCTGGAAACCGTCGATCATGCCGTCGAAGCCATTACCGAGTGGGACCGCTTCGCCGTCAACCGTCAGGGCCATGTCACTCGCGTGCGCCCGTATCCCATCAGTGTCGCGTCCCTGACAACGAATAACGGAAGCCAGCCGGTTCGCAGCGCGGGTGAAGAGCGCGGCGCTCTCTGCACCGAACTCGGTATCGAAGCATCCCTTCTTGCTGTCGGCGTCGATCGCCTCGACTATACCAAGGGCATCATCGAACGATTCCGCGGCGTAGAACGCTTCCTCGAAATGAATCCCGTTTACCAGCGCCGCTTCTCCCTGGTGCAAATCGGCGCTCCCAGCCGCACCGACATCCCTCGCTACAAACAGTTTTTCGATGAAGTCAGCGCCGAGGCCGACCGCATCAACAGCCGCTTTGGCGTCGGACGTTGGCGGCCAATCGTTCCCCTGCTCCGCCACCACTCCCATCAGGAGATTTCTCGTTTCTACCGCGCTGCTTCCGTTTGCCTGGTCACTTCGCTTCACGACGGCATGAATCTCGTGGCCAAGGAATTCATCGCCGCTCGCGACGATGAACAAGGCGTCTTGATCCTCAGCTCCTTCACCGGCGCCGCGCACGAACTGACCGACGCTCTGCTCGTCAATCCCTACGACATCCAGCAGCTTGCCGATGCCATACACCAGGCCCTCGATATGAGTTCGGAACAACAAGCCGTCCGCATGGCCCACCTGCGAAGAACCATTCACGAGTACAACATCTATCGTTGGGCCGCCAACCTTCTCTCCGATCTTACCGAGATCCGTATTGAAGTTCCGGACAACAGAAACGAGATTCAATCCTTAACCTGACGGCCGGGCGGGAAGGAAGCCATTCCATGGAGACGGCGCAGACACCTTTCAATTTTTTCACCGTCTCTTATCTCACTCGCATCGGCAACATTTCCGCCATGACCCTCTCCGAGTTTCTCGCCGGACTCGAGCACTGCAGCGATGCCTCCATTTTTCATCACACCTTTCAGACCCTCAGCACCCATCACTTTCTTACCGAGGGTTTTTCCAATGATTTCGCGCAGTGGGTTCTTGAAGCTACCAATCGCGACGCCTTGGCCGAGCAACTTGCGGCCCTCGATATCCGTGATTACTCCAGCATCGCCGCGTTGCGCGCGGACTTGTGCATGGTGGTCCGCGATTTCTCCGAACAGCACCCTGAATTCGCCAATCAGTCCGCTTTGGAGCCCTTTTACTTTTGCGAATCCATTGAGGTCACCCTTCCTCTTGGCCGTACCGCCAGGACTCTCGATGAATTTCGCAATGGCATTACTCATCTCAGCCATTCCGGTTTCTATTTCCATTTCATCTCTTCCCGCTTGCGCCTGCAGCTCCGCACCAACGATTTTTCCCACTGGCTTGCGAATGGCCTGGGCCTCATGACCCTCGCCGAAAGCGTGAATCGCATCGACATCTACACCAATACGCTCGACAGCGCCCGCGCCAAGTTGCTTCGCCTGGTCGACCGTGAGAGGAGAAAGCATGACGGCAGTGCAGACGGCGAACCGCATCCCTCTCGATGACTATGCCGCCGTTGTGGGCGCCGGTGAGATCGAGGAATTGCGCATCCTGGCTCGTCCGTTGCTCGGTCGCCGCGTCGAAATGGTGAACTCCACTGCCGTTGGCGGTGGCGTCGCCGAAATACTAAATCGCATCATTCCTCTCGCCGAAGATCTCGGACTGTCTTTTCGTTGGGACGTGATTACCGGCGGCGAAGATTTCTTCGCGGTCACCAAAGCCTTCCACAATGCTCTTCATGGCGCTCCCTATCATCCGCAGCCTCGCGACTTCGAAATTTTCCGCGAATACCAGCAGCGCAATCTTCATCGCCTGCCTCTCGATGCCGAATTCGTCGTTATCCACGACCCCCAGCCGCTCGGCCTCATCGACGATCGTCCTCCAGGCAAAAATCACTGGGTCTGGCGCTGCCACATCGACCTTTCCCATCCCAACTCGGCTGTTTGGGATTTCCTCCATTCCTATGTCGCCCGTTACGATGCCTCCATCTTCTCTTCCCCGGAATTCGCGCGCCAGCTTCCCATTCCCCAATATCTTTTCTATCCTGCGATTGATCCCCTCTCCGAAAAGAATCGCGAACTTCCGGCAGAGTTCATCGCCGACGTGCTCGCTCGCTATCAAATTGATCCGATGCGTCCGATCCTCACGCAAATCTCCCGTTTCGACAGGCTGAAAGATCCGCTGGGCGTGATTCGCGCCTACCGTATCGTCAAACGGTATTTCGATTGCCAGTTGGTGCTGGCCGGGGGCAGCGCGTCAGACGATCCCGAAGCTGCGCAAGTCTTGAAGGAAGTGCATCACGCTGCGGATGGCGATTCAGACATCAAGGTGCTCGAGCTTCCCGCCTGGGCTCCCCTGGAAGTAAATGCGCTGCAGCGCGCTTCTTCCATCGTCATCCAGAAAAGTTTGCGCGAAGGTTTTGGGCTTACCGTTTCTGAAGCCCTCTGGAAAAAGAAGCCAGTCGTGGCGTCCGCGGTTGGGGGCATTCCCACGCAGGTCATTCACAATCACACCGGACTGCTGGCGCACTCCGTCGAGGGCACCGCTTATCAAATTCGCTTCTTACTCTCGCACCCGCAGATCGCCGCTCGTTTGGGTGAACGCGGCCACGAGCACGTGAAAGAGAATTTCCTCATTACCCAGAACCTCAAACGCTATCTCACCCTTTTTCTCTCCCTCGGCGGAATTCGCTGAGGGGAGGGCTTGGCTTCACCCGTGCTGTACATCTTGCTAAATCAATCCCGGCTTTAGCCACCGAGAGCTTCTTTCGGGTTGTCGCATAAGCTCTCGGCACGTGATTACCGCCGCAAACTTCGGTGGACGTCGTTTATACCCTGTAGTAATATGCCTGCAATTTCATACGTTGCTGGGATAAACAATGACCGACGCCGCCCCGTCACCACCATCCTGGTGGAGCAGGTTCTCTCGCTGGCTCCGTGGCCACTTCGTCGGTGAAGTGCCGGCCGACATGGCGTTATGTGAGTTCGATTGCCCGCGTGGCCAGTGCCTCGAGGAAGAATGGGCAACTTGCCAACGACGCGTCGCTCGAGCCGCTGGAGAATTGATGCCCGAATCTCCAAAGGATCCAAAATAGGCCGAACCAATTTTGTTTCTTGATTGTCTCTAGCTATCGCAGCTCGCCTGGTTCAATCCCGCTCTTTCGCGCGTCATTCTCGATATCGTCAATCTGCTCCTGCAGCTTCTTTTTCGCGTCTTCCAATTGCTTCACCTGATCTGCCACCGGCTCCATGTTGTATTTCTGGTGCAAATCGATTCCTCCCGAAGCCGAGGTATTCTCCGCCTTAAAGTCCTTCAACTGCGCGACGCGTTTGTCGACTGCCTCAATCCGGTCGCGTAATTCACGGATCTGGCTGCGATACTCCTCCACTTGCTGCTGCTGCGGACTCGGATTGTCATTGTCCTCATCGTCTTTTCGCGCGTGGCCATGCCGCGTCGTCGTGCTTTTATTCGCTTCGCCCACCACGGACACCCCGCTCTTCACAGACTTTAGCTCATCATTCGTCCACACCTTCTTTGGCTTCTTTTTGTCCGACGGCTGAACCGGTGGGACGAGAACATCAGTCTTCGTAGCGGCTTGCGCTGTTGTGGGCGCTGGGCTGGTTTGCGATGTCGGGGAAGTTGGTTGCGATTGCGCAGGGTCGCCGGCGCTCGCATCTTGGGGGCGCGCCAGGCAGGGCTGAACCGTCATCCAAATCACCGCGACTGTTGCTAACCCGGAGAATAGAGTTATGCGATTCCGGAACATGTCGCCTCCGATCCGGTTGTGTAGTCCTAGTACTGCATGGCTCTATTCTATCGAAGTCTCCTCCTACTTTGCCGTCTGCCCGCTCCCCAGCTTGCTTAACTCGTTACGGACCACTTCCACAGCCTCTTTGGGAGGGCCTACTCGTTTGTAATCCGAATAAAACGTGCGCTCGTGAATCGAGAACGACACGACAAACTTGCGGCCGTCAAAGTCATACTGCTCGTAGCTGGGAAACCAGTGCCCCGGCGTCATCTCGTACCGCTCCTGCATGAAATGGCTGCCTTTGTTTACCTTGGCCAAAAATAGCGAAATCGAGATGTCCTCCGTCACCGAGCCTTCAATTCTCGCCAGTTCCCCCGACTGTTCGTCGATCCAAACCGTACCGCGCACCTTGCTGAAGATGACGGCGTTGCGCGTGCTCGCTTTGTATTTCGGGTTTGGGTCCATTGCATATTTCGCCAGGGTCCGGTCGCCCCGCTTTTCTTCGCCCACACGGGTAAACAGGAACGCGTCATGCGTGGTCGCGATCAAGTCATGGCGCTCCCTTCGTTTTCGCTGCGCCTTGGCGTAGGCTTCCTGCTGCGCTGAGCCGCCTTGTGCCGCCCACACCAGGTACTTTTCCAGTTTCTCCAGGTCCTCGCGATACACTTCCGGGTTCACTGCGGTCCCGTCCACGGAAATCGGCAGTTTCGTCACCGCAGGTCCCGCAGGGAAGCGCCTCCAAACCCGCACCTCGGACGGCTTCGCATCGCTGCCAGTCTTCCTTATTTCAACTTTTTCCGTGCGTTCATACTCGTCCAACTCCAACTCCATCTTCTTCTGGTTGGCGATCACTCGGCCAAACAGGTCGCTTTGTGATTCAGGTTGGATTGCTGGATCGCTGGCGGCAGGACTGGGGTCTTGTGCACAGATCGCAGAAGCGAACAACAACGGCCAGACCGCCAACGCCAGCCACCATCTGCGCCTCTGCGGTACTCCCAATCGTTTTTGTTGGCTGTAAGTCATAGAAAAATCAGGCTGATCCGACCAAATTGCAAACGTCGTCACGTCTCTGGCCGCGCCAAATCACAACCCGTTCGCCCTCAGTACGCTACAATGGAAATGATTGCATGCAACTTCACTGAAAGCAAAGACGCCCTGCATACGTCTAACTATTGAGGAACGATTCGAGGGGTGTCTTCGTATTCCCTACAGGAGAGATCAGTGGGCGTAACCCCAATCGATAGCTTGACGGCTGTCCCGCCAGTCGCGGGACGTGCCTTCGTGTCTCCAGCCCGCCTGAAGGGCTTTCGCGCCGCTTGGGTTACCTCTTCGGAGACCATCAAGCTCGCCTTGGATGCTTTGCGAGCCCACAAACTTCGCAGCTTCCTCACGCTCCTCGGCGTAATTCTTGCCGTCACTACTCTCGTCATTGTCATGAGCGTGATTTCCGGCCTCGACCTCTACGTCGCCGATCGCGTCGCCAACCTCGGCGCCAACGTTTTCCTGGTTCACCGCTTCGGCATCATCACCAGCGAGGATGCCTGGATCAAAGCGCAGAAGCGTCCCCTGATTACCTACGAAGATTACGAGCGCCTGCGCCAGAGTATGAAGCTGGCTTCTGCGGTTGCGGCCGAAGAGGACCACAACGTCCAGGTCAAGGTGGGCAACGTGATCATGGAAAACGTCCAGATGCTCGGCGCCACTCCCAACTTCGCTGACGTCCGCAACTTGAACGTCGCGCAGGGCCGCTTTATCACCCAGGCGGATGAGGACCACCATTCCGAAGTTGTGTTCATCGGACCCGACTTGGCCACCAAGTTCTTCCCCAATGTGGACCCCATCGGCAAAACCCTTCGCGTGCAAACGCACACCTACGAAGTCATCGGAGTCGCCGAACCGCTGGGCAGCGCCTTCGGTCAGTCTCAGGACAACTACATGATCCTGCCGATCGGTACCTGGCGGAAGGGTTGGCACACACAAGCGGATTGGGTCACCATCTTCGTTCAGGCGCCCAGCCAGGAATTGATGATGGCCAGTGAAGACGAAGCGCGCATGCTGTTCCGCGCCTGGCGCCATTTGCCCTACGACGCGCCTGACAATTTCGGCATTCTCGGTTCCGATTCCATCATGGAATTGTGGAACAGTCTTACCAAGAACATTGCTTTCGTCGCCATGTCGCTCGTCAGCATTTTCCTGGTCGTTGGCGGCATCGTGATCATGAACATCATGCTGGCCAGCGTCACCGAACGCACCCGCGAAATCGGTTTGCGCCGTTCGCTGGGCGCCAGAAAAAAGCACATCCTGCTGCAGTTCATGACCGAATCCGCGGTGCTTGCTGCTGCCGGTGGATTGATGGGAATCCTGGCGGCTTATGCCGTGGTGTTCGTGGTGGAAAAGGCATTTTCTTTCCCGATGCACACGCCGGTCAGCGCGGTGATCATTTCTTTGGGACTGTCAACCGCGGTTGGATTGTTCTTTGGAATTTTTCCGGCCATGCGCGCAGCTAAGCTGGATCCTATCGAAGCGCTGCGCGCGGATGGCTGAGGGACCACATGGCACAGGCTTACGGCGAAAATCTGAAACAGGCAATGGACACGCTCCGCACCCACAAGTTGCGTAGCGCACTCACGGTCTTTGGCGTGGTCCTGGGCGTCAGCGTCATCATGCTGGTCGCCGCGCTGCTGACCGGCTTCGACCAGAAAATCCAGGAAAATATCAATCAGTTCGGCGCGGATACGGCCTTCATCACCAAGTGGGATCAGGGACGTCACGGTGGTCCTCCTCCAATCGAAGAGCAGCAGCGCAAGCCTCTCACCATGGACGACGCCCTCGCCATTCAAGAGAAGTGTCCCGCGGTGAAGAATGTCACCGTCTTTGTGCAAACGAATTGGAGCCACAACCACATCGTGCGCACCAAATCCGGCGACGTCACCGCCATTGATTTCCGCGGCGTGCAACCCAACTTCGGCGAAGTTTACGCCAACGCCGCCACGGTCGAAGGCCGCTTCATCAGTGAAGGCGACGATCTTCACAAAGAAAAAGTGGTCATGCTCGGCGAAAACGTCGCGCCCGTTTTGTTTCCCGAGGGCCATCCTATCGGCAAAGACGTGATGATCGACGGCTCCGCGTTTCAGGTCATTGGCGTGGTGGAAAAGCCCAAGGGCGGTTTCGGCATGGGTGATGAAGACCGCCGCGTTCTGATTCCCTTCAGCACCTTCAAGAAAACGTATCCCGATGCCGACGAAATCAACATGCGCGCTCAGGCGTATCCGAAAATGCTGGATAGCGCCGTGGACCAGATCCGCGAAGTTCTGGAGCGCCGCAGGAACGTTCCCTTTGGCGGCAAAGATAATTTCTCCATCGCTACGGCCGAGCAGGAAGTCGCTGAGTTCCACAACATCATGATGATGGTGTACCTGGCGATGATCGTTTTGAGCGCCATTGGATTGCTGATCGGCGGCGTCGGCGTGATGAATATCATGCTCGTCAGCGTTACCGAACGTACGCGCGAAATCGGCTTGCGCAAAGCCATCGGCGCCAAGAGCAAAGACATTACCTGGCAATTCCTGCTCGAGGCCATGACCCTGACCGGCATGGGCGGACTGATCGCATTGATCATCGTCTTTTTGCTGGTGCTGTTTATTCGCCTCACTCTGCAATGGCCCGGCGTGATTCCTTTCTGGGCCGCTGCCACGGGAATCCTCGTCAGTGTCACCATCGGTTTGATCTTCGGCGTTTGGCCCGCCATGAAAGCCGCGAAGCTCGATCCAGTAGAAGCTCTCCGCTACGAATAGAAAATAGAAATTAGAAAATCGAAAATAGAAAAGCGAAAGCCGCGAAGCGCTCATCGATCTTTCTTTGTAGTGGCCTACCTTCAGGTTGGTTCCTCCGAGAAACAGAAATCGAAAACAGAAAATAGGGAATCGGGCAGCGGCAATGTCGGCGCGCCGACCATTCCTACCCCCGGGTGTTTTGCGGATGTTTTGTCAAAGGAAGGGGGTTGCGAGCGCTAGTATGCGGATGTATGTGAATCGACAGGAGATACGGCAGATATTGAGAAGTTGCTGGTTGAAAGTTCACAGCGCGGTGAAATACGACGGTACTGAACCGGCAAAGGCCCCTTCGGACTCTGGAACTGAAAGATGTACTCCCCCCCTGTTTTTACGTATGTGTTGGAAACAAAGGGGTTAAGGCTATTTTCGATGTAAGTGTTGGAACTGAAAGACTTACAGGAAGGAAGGATGGAGGCGAGGGGTTCCGGCGGGTCAACACAGAGCCGCCGCAGCGCGAACATGACTCATTGTGCCATTGATTGGCTATAGCGTCAACAGTATTCTCTAGTACCAGAACAAAAACGGCCAAACGACTCAACTTCAAATTTACCTTCTTCTCCTGTTCTAGCGGCTTCTTTGGAGTGCGGCGGCTCGCCGCCGCTTTTGTAGCAGCAACAATGCTTCGTAGATGGTCTGAGCGCCGTCGCATTACTCGGCAAAAGCGAGAGCGCGCCGACCGCTTCGATCGAGGCCGAAGCGTAATTCTTCGGTAACCACCGGGATTCGATGCTTGCGGGCGTGGCATGTATTTGGTTAAATCCGTGGTGAGCACCCGATGCGGAAAAGTGCGCTACTGACTCGTTTTTACACTCTAGGTTACCAGCCAGCGCTGCTGGCGGGTGGCCCGGACACAACAGTCTCGCATGTTCTGAGACGAAGTGCTCAGCCACGATCTCATCGCATCTCCGAAATTATCAAGAAACGGAGGGTGCCCCGGGTTCCGGTTTCTGGTACCTGGGTCTTGGGTTATCTTTTTCACTCCAGGATGTCGATGGGCGCAGGCCCTGTCTCGCCTTTGTAAAACGACCAACTACTCCACGGCCAGTCTTTGGGATGTTCGACTAGTCCTCGGGTAACTGGATTGGCGTGCATGTAATTTAACTTCTCGTTCTTCTTGCCTTTCGTATACACATTGAAATCATAGAATCTCGGTTGCCAGAATGGTTGTGGTGACGGCTCCGCTTCTTGCGATTGTCCGGCCCCGTCGACCGCCTGTTTGTGCATTTTCCGTGATACTCGAAGTTTGAGCTTCTGCAGGACGGTTGAAGGAGTTCCATGTTCTGGTTCGCTTATCAACAAGTGAACGTGCTCCGGCATAACGACATATCCGATCAGTTGAAACCCCATTTCGTCGCGCGCTCTCGCCAACTCTTGCGCGAAGGTCTCTCGGGCATGGGGAGAGTTCAACAATGGTAAACGGGCATAACAACTGAAGGTGATGAAGTGCAAATGACCTTGGCCGTAGTGGCGAGTCAGTCCGGCTGGCATGTTGAACCCAAGACCCAGGTACCAAAAGGCGGAACCTGGGGCACCCTTCTGCCTCTATACTTCTACGAGACTTATGTAACTGATATACTCTCGGGTCTCCTGAGTCAACCGGTCCCCGTTTTTGAATGGGGTCTGCAACGAGCCACGAGTCACGCACAATGTCGGTGCGTCGGCATCTTCAACCGAGCGCCATCTACGAGTTCATCAATGGGGAGAACTGCTTACTGCAGCTTGGCGTAGGCAGACTTGGCGGCTACTAAAGTGGGTAGATCGGGATCGGCGTTCTTCCAGAGAGTTAGGAGAGTGGCGAGGGTGTCGCGGGCTTTCTGATTATCGCCGCGCGATGAATAATCCGTGGCTAGCGTGTAGCGAGCGACCAGCCAGCGCTGCTGCGGTTCCCAGCTGAGCGAACCGCCGGGGAAGCTGAGCATTTTCTGGAAGGTGGCGACGGCCTGGTCGAGTTGGCCAGATTGTTGATAGGCGTGGGCCAAAGCTTCCGTGGAAATCGCGGTGCTGTTTTCTTTGTCGGATTGCCGAAGTAGTTCAATGGCCTTGTCGTTCTGTCCAGCGGCCAAAGCAAGGTCGCCCTGCAGGAGATGCAAGTAACCCATCTGTTCGGAACTGTGAGCATCGGCGAGCGGAGTGATGAGCGCGGCAACCTTTTCGGCGAGATCGGTGAAGCCGGCGCGCGCGCAAGCGTCGCCCAGCAATGCGCCGAAGACAACTTTGGATTGAATTTCGTTCAAGGTGGCAACGGCGGCTTCGAGGTGGTGGCGTTGCGTTTTGGTATCGCCTTTGCCCTCGGCCACAATCGAAAGCACAAGATGAACGCGAGCGACACTGAGCGGCGAGTTCTGGGCCTTCACAAGTTCCAGCGAATGTTCCAGGCGGCTCTCGGCGCTGGAGTAGCGGCCATGATAAAGATCCAGAAAGGCCAGCGAGCGCAAACCGTTTTCGCGCGTTTCGGGTTTGGCGAGCATTGCGGTGAAAACCTGTTCGGCCTTCTGGTCTTCGCCATTGGCGACGAGAGTAAATCCATATTCGCGGTTGATGTTTCCCGCGCTGAGCCAATTCGGTTCAAGCTCAAATGCTTTCGCATAGGCCTGTAATGCCGCCGGATAATTGCCCACACTTTTGTTGGCGGTGGCGATGCCGATATACGCGCTGGCATAGTCGGGCGCCAACTGAAGAACCTGCTTGAACTGCTCGATGGCTTCCTGCTGGCGATTGTTCTTGCGCAACAGGTTGGCGTAGTTGACGCGCATCGGCGTGTCGTCCGGGTAGCTATTCAAGTACAGGCGGAAAAGTTGATCGGCTTCCTCCACATGGCCGCGGTCATTGGCATATTTCGCTTCGATCATCATGCGTTCGCGGTTGGTGGTGCGGGAAATCAAGGAGAGGGCTTTCTCGTATTCGGCTTGGCCTTCTTCGGGCGCATTATAGATGTAGCTGTACTGTGCGCCGCCGAGTGCCGCATGGGCCATGGCGAAATCCGGATCGCTGGCGATGGCGGCTTTGAATAGCGTGGTGGCGTCTTGAAATTTTCCGAGACGCCAGAGATTGGAGCCGTCGGCATATTGCTGCAACGCGCTGAGAGATTTGGTGGTGACTTGAGGCAGCGGCTTATCGGTGCGCTGGATCTGATAGAGAGACTCGCCGAGAGCTTCGCGAACATCGCGGGAAAGCACGTCGAGGGCTTCGAGAATGTGGTCTTCGCCGTACGAGCGTTCGGTGTAGGCGCGAACGGTGTTTCCGGTTTTCGGATCGATGAGCTGCGCGGTGAGGGCGTATTCCTGACCGGTGCGCGTGATGCTGCTGACGATCAGGGCGCGAACATTTTCGCGTTGGCAAATTTCGCGGCCTAAGGTGGGAGTCACGCGCTCGTTCTGCGGACGGCCCATGCGCTTGAGGACGGCGTCGAGCTCCATGCGCGGGAAAACGTTGGCGTAGCGAGACTGCTCGATGCTGACGGAGAAGGCGGTGGCGAGAGCGCTGTCGAATCGCGGATCACCAGTTTGATTCTCGAAATCGGCGATGAGCACGGAATCGCGGGAGTGAAACGAAAGCGCGGGGCGTCCGTGAGTGAGCCAGTACAAGCCGCCAGCGACGATGGCAACGGCGATGGCGATGGAGATCCAAATGGTGGTGATGGCTGGCGATTTTGTAGCGACGGGCGGCAGAGGCTGTGGCGTTTCGATTTTTGGTTGGCTTGCGGGAGCAGGTGCGGGCTGGGGAACCTGGTGCTTGGTTTCGAGTACCGCTGCAGATGAGGCGTGGCCGCCGTGGAATTCCACCTGAGCCAGGAAGCGGTACCCGCGACGAGGAATGGTTTCGATGTAGCGGGGGTTGTCAGCTTTGTCGGAAAGCGCGTCGCGAAGTTTGCTGACCGCAGTGTTCAGGCCAGTCTCAAAATCGACGAAAGTGTCTTGAGGCCAGAGATGCTGCTTCAGTTCCGTTCGAGTGACGACTTGGCCTTGGCGCTCGGCGAGCAGGACGAGGACACGCAAGGGTTTTTCCTGCAGGCGGATGCGCGAGCCGTTTTTGCGAACTTCACCCGCTGCCAGGTCCACAACGAAGGGACCAAACTTGAGGGTAGGCGGGCTGGAAACCTGCTCCATTTAGGGATCCTAAGAGGGAAGACCTGAGAATGCGGGGATTCTAGCACAGAATGAGAATTGTGGCGGGAATTTCACGGAGCGATTAAGTCATTTCTAATGTGGCAGCTAGGGCTTAAGACTTAGTAAAGAACTAAATTTTCCACAGTGCATTGACCTTAGAGCCCCGTTCTAACACACTTGCCATCCATGCGACCCTCGCGGCCACGTTCACCGGAGCATCGTTTCGTCATCGCTAATGAAGAGGATTTCCGGCGATGGCTTGAGATGGTATTGGAAGCTGAGCGCAAGCGTATGCGGCAAGCAAGCACGGAACGAAGCGCAGAAGTGGCGGCGATATTTGAAGGCGCGTCGGCCAGCCGAGGAAAAGCGCAAAACAACTAGCCGCAAAGCGAGACGCGCAGTTCTTTCCTTCGTAGCAAGCACCCGAAAATAAAGATCGAGAATTAATGTACGGAAATTGGTCCGTTGACGGTGGAGAGATGAATGACCGTCGGGCCGGATCCGAATTCGATACTCTTGCGGTCGTCTTCCCAGGTCTTGCGGCCTTCGGAGCAAACGGACGAGTGACACTGGAACGGGCTGTGACCTTCGGACTCGACGAGCACGCCGGATTGATAGCCGGAAGGAATTTCGAGCGTCAGGGGACCATTGTTGGCATTGGCTTCAACACCGGAGCCATTCCAATTCTTGCCACTGAGTGAAATCGTGAGCGGGCCGTTCTGTGCATCGACGCGTATTTTGCCGCTGTTACCTTCTAGCGTGACGGGACCGTTTTGCGTGGAGAGATCGACATCGCCGCTGCAACCCATCACGGAAAGCGGACCATTTTGCGCGCGCGCTTGGATGTTGCCATCGACATTGTAGAGACCCATTGGGCCGTTCTTTACTTGCAGATCCAGCGAGGAACCCTTGGGAGCCTTCACGAGGATATGAGCGGACCAGCGTTCGTGGGATGACGGGCCAGTGACACCCAGTTCGCCATTGTGAAAAGTGAGATGGATCTGGGAGAGGACATTGCTCGCGTCGCCGTCGGGATCAGCAGCTTTGCAGAGTGTGACAGCGTAATCGTTGTTGTCCCAGCCTTGCACTTGCAAACCGCCGTTGGATTCCGCCTGAATGCGCAGCGTAGGCGCTTCGGCTTTGGTGATGGTGCGTTCCTCGGATTGAACGATAGCGCGGCGGCCACCATCGAAGTTGATGTTCAGATCGGAGCAACTGGCGATCGGGTCGCCGCTGTGGACGGTGACGCTGGTCGGGTGTCGATGGGAAAGCGCGCGCGGAGCCGCCGTGAGGGCGACTGCCGACCAGATAACGATGCCAACAACCGGAAGCAGCTTGCGGGAAGACATGGAACTCACCTCTGGGCGTATAGACGAGAGGTAGGGGCGATTGGTCAGGGAGGTTTGGGAAAAAAGTTTGGGGTGAAAGAGCGGCGGATAGCCGCCACACTCCAAAAGGGTTAGGCGGAACGGAGGAAGCGCGCGGTGCGGCTGCGCAGGGTTGGTTCGGGCGGAACAGCCTGTGGCTGCGCGCCGGGCTTGCGACGGGCCAGGGGGAACAGGTGGTCGGCCAAAGCTTCGGCGGATTGAATGCGGTGCTGAGGATCCTTCGCCAGGCAAGCCGCCATGATCTCGTTCACCGCGGCCGGGATCGAAGGGTTGGCGTGCGAGGGAGGCTGCGGCGTGGAAGAGAGCACATGGTTGCAAACATTTTGCAGGGAATCGCCCTGGCTGGCAAAGGGAGAAATTCCCGTGAGCATTTCATACAGCACGACGCCGAGCGAGAACAAATCGGAGCGCGCGTCTTGGGGACGGCCGATAATCTGTTCAGGGCACCAGTAAGCGGGCGTTCCAAAAAGAGAAGTGTTGCCACTATCGTGGCTGGCCAGACGGGCCATGCCGAAGTCGGTGAGCTTGGGGCGCATTTCAGGAGTGACCAGGATGTTGGCGGGTTTAACGTCGCCATGAATGATGCCGGCGCGATGGGCCACAGAAAGCGCCACGGACACCTGGGCGGCGAGGGCGCACGCGGTAGGAAATGGAAGGCTGCCTTTGAGCAGCATTTTTTCGAGCGACTGGCCTTCGACCAGTTCCATCACCAGATAAGGAGTGAGGGTGGACTCCTCGATGCCCATGTCGTGCAGCGAGATGATGAAGGGATGAGAGAGTTTGCCGACGACGCGGGCTTCACGAAGGAAACGGGCGCGACCTTCGCCGCGGCCCAGTTCGGGCGAGAAAAGTTTGATGGCTACGGAGCGATCGATGAGGGGATCATAGCCGCGAACGACACGGCTGGTGGCTCCAGTGCCGAGCGTTTCGAGAATTTGATAGCGGCCGACGTTCACAGGGTCTCCGGGAGACACAGAGAATAAACGCTGCAACAAAGGGAGAATACAGGGAGAGGGAGAAGTAAGGATATGAAGCGCAAGTCACGTTGTGAAGGGTACGGAGGTACTAGGCGGGTCGGGGCGTCGAGCGGGTCGACGATGTGCACAAGGTGATGGAAACGTGGACTTTAGCGGGTTAGCTCGACGGGAGGGGTGACCTGGGGAGAGAGGGTGGACTTCAGCAGTGGGTCGGACTGCAAGAGTTGCGGAAGGCTGCGAACATAGTTGGTCATGGAGGGGTGCCACATGCGATTGAAGCCAAAGGAGAGCATCTCGCTCAAGGCCTGGTCGGAGGACCAATGATCGAAGGCGATGCGATAGGAGGCGATGAAGACACCGGTGCGATCCTCTCCAAAACGGCAATGAACAAAAACCTTTTCGTTGGCGCTAGTGCGAAAGACGGAAAAGAATTGCGCGACTTGCTCGCTGCTGGGAGTGGACCAGCCACTGACAGGAAGATGAATGAAGCGGATTCCCAACGATTCGGCTTGCTGACGTTCCCAATCGACCTTGTTAGGATCCTCGCCACGAAGATCGATGATGGTGGTGATGCCAAGTTTCTTGAGTTGCTGCAGGCCGTCCGGGTGGGGCTGCGCGCCGCGGTATAGAGAATCGTTGATTCTTCCGAAGCGGGGCAATCCCGCAAATTTCAGTTTTTCGGCGGTAGCGGCGAAAGGCGTGGGAGCGGATGGAGGGGCCTGGGCCGCGAGCATTCCCGGGGATGCTAGGAGAGCGAAGAGAGCGAGGCTAGGGAAGAATCGGCGCATTTAAATTAGATGGTAGGGACGCGGCATTCGGATGCACCGAGCATCCCGATGATTGGCCTTGGAGCAGTTGGTCGTTCTACAGAAAAGACGAAGCGGGGCTGATGCGAATCGACGTCGTGGAGTAAGAAGAAACAGCAACCCAAGACCCAGGTACCAGAATACGGAACCTGGGCACCCTCCGGTAACGCGAAAACCGGGTTTCGATAACGCGAAGGGAGAATTCGAGCCGTGGAGTTTCGCGGCCAACGCGAGGACGCAGTTGCGCGAACGAACCTCAGGCCCGAAGGCCTGTGCTACAGGACCAGGCCATGGGATTACGGTTGGGAGGCAACTTCCTGGCGGCGGAGCTCGGCGAAGGCCTTTGATTTTGCGTAGTGCGCGGGGAAATGCTCGACGTATTTTTTCATGCGGGGGTGCCAGAAGGATTTGAAATGGAAATAGTGCATTTCCGCGAGGGCTTCCTGACCGGTCCAGTGGTCGATGGCGATGCGGTAAGCCGCTAAGTACACGCCGGAGCGATCGCCACCGAGCCAGCAGTGAACAAAGATTTTTTCCCTGGGATGTTGCTGCGTGAGGGACAAAAATCTCACGAGGTCTTTGTCCTTGGGGGTCGACCAGCCGCTGGCGGGAATATTGATGACGCGAATGCCGAGGGCCTGAGCTTTCTTGCGTTCGGATTTTGCCAAGCCTTTCCGTTCGCCGCGCAGGTCGATGATTGTGGTGATGCCGAGCTTTTTCAGTTCACGCAGACCTTCGTCGTTCGGTTGCGCACCGCGATAAAGATAATCGTTGATCTTGCCGGCGTCGGAGATTCCATGAAGATGAAGCGTTTCGGCGTAGGCGGGATGAGAAGCGTGAGAGGAATGAGTGCGGGAATCCTGTGCAAAAGTTTTTGCAGAAGAGAACGGGGGAAGGAAAAGCAGAAATGAGAGAACAAATCGAAACAGCATAGTAATAGACTGGCATAGAAGAAGTTACGGCGTGATCGGGAAGAAAATGTAGAAGGCGCGCGCAGATTGTGGAGGCGCGACGATGAAACGACACCACAAGATATGGGTGCGTTCAGGAAAAGTTAGCTAGATTTTGCGATTTTCTCTTGACAGGACCGACGCATCGCCTAATACTGCAAATCCAGATTCGGGGGACGTGGAAGCGCCAGACGGACCAGAGTCGGGGATTTGCCTTGGTCCGGCAATGAACCCACGAGCCAGCCCGGGATCACCGTAAAAAACGAGCGCGAAATAGATTCTCCGCGCAGTGCGTTTGGCGGGGAATGAAGCTGTTCAGCCGCGTGAGGGACACCGGCCTAGGGCAGCGCGTTCGCTTTTTGCGGTTATTTTCCGGCTGGAGCTTCCACGGAACCAGGATCTAAAGAGCGCGACATGCGAGTGGCGCGCGCCCCTGGGCGGCAGGGGAGTAAAATATAAAGGTTCCTCGCCTGAGGAAAGGGAACCTGAAGCGGGGAGGAATTGATGGCAACGGTGAAGTCAGCATTGAACGGCAAAGCGGTGGAAGTGACAAACGCGGCGAAGAGTGGCGGCGAAACCAGAGGACTGGTGTTCGAGCGGTATTTTACGGACGGCAGGATTTCACCCTTCGACGCGGTCGAATGGGAAAAGCGGACAGCGCAGATCGGAAACGAAAAAGGCGTAACGATTTTCAAGCAGGAAAATGTGGAAGTGCCGAAGGGCTGGTCGCAGACGGCGACCAACATCGTGGCGAGCAAATATTTTCATGGGAAGCCGGGCTCGGCGGAGCGCGAAGGTTCAGCGCGGCAACTGATCAGCCGAGTGGTGAACACGATTGTGCGATGGGGCGAAGAGGGCGGGTATTTTGCGAACACGCAATCGCGCGACGCGTTCCGCGACGAACTGACGCACCTGCTGGTCGAGCAGAAAATGAGTTTCAATTCGCCGGTGTGGTTCAACGTGGGTGTGCAGCCGAAGCCGCAATGCTCGGCGTGCTTCATCAATTCCGTGCATGACGATATGGAATCGATCATGGGATTGACGAGGACGGAGGGCATGCTGTTCAAGTGGGGCTCAGGAACGGGCACCAATTTTTCGGCATTGCGCGGAAGCAAGGAAACACTTTCGGGCGGCGGCATCGCTTCGGGGCCGGTGAGCTTCATGAAGGGCTTCGACGCGTTCGCGGGGGTGATCAAGAGCGGCGGCAAGACGCGGCGGGCGGCGAAGATGGTGATCCTGAACATCGATCACCCGGACATCGTGGAATTCATCGAGTGCAAGGTAAAGGAAGAGAAGAAGGCGCACGCGTTGATCGGGTTGGGCTATGACTCGTCCATCGACGGCGAGGCGTACAGTTCCGTGTTTTTCCAGAACGCAAATCATTCAGTGCGCGTTTCCGACGAGTTTATGCGCGCGGTGGAAGAGAACCGCGATTGGTGGACCAAGAACGTGATCGATGGCCAGCCCAATGAAAAGCTGAGCGCTAAGGATCTGTTGTACAAGGTGGCGGATTCCACGTGGCACTGCGGGGATCCCGGGATGCAGTACGACACGACGGTGAACCGGTGGCACACCTGCAAGAACACGGCGCGAATTAATGCCAGCAATCCTTGCAGCGAATACATGTTCCTGGACGACACGGCATGCAACCTGGCTTCGTTGAACTTGATGAAGTATTTGGAGCCGAATGGCTCGTTCGATGTGGAGTCGTTCAAGAAGGCGGTGGATGTGACCATTACGGCGCAGGAAATCCTGGTGGACAACGCCAGCTATCCGACGCCGAAGATCGCGGAAAATTCACACAACTTCCGGCCGCTGGGGCTGGGTTACGCCAACCTTGGCGCGCTGCTGATGTCCATGGCGTTGCCGTATGACTCGGATGAAGGGCGCGACGTAGCGGGCGCTGTTACGGCGCTGATGTGCGGTGAAGCGTATGCGCAATCGGCGCGAGTAGCGGAACGACTGGGGCCGTTTGCGGGTTACGAAGAGAACCGCGAGCCGATGCTGGACGTGATTCGCATGCACCGCGACGCGATGCGCGGAATCAAGCCGGACCATGTGCAAGCGGAACTGTACCTGGGCGCGCAGAGCGCTTGGGACTCCGCGCTGGAACTGGGCGAGAAGCATGGATACAAGAACTCGCAGGTGACGGTGCTGGCGCCGACGGGCACGATTGGTTTCATGATGGATTGCGACACGACGGGTATCGAGCCGGACCTGGCGCTGGTGAAGCACAAGAAGCTGGTGGGCGGCGGCGTGATCAAGATCGTGAACAACACCGTGCCGCAAGCGCTGATGAAGCTGGGGTACACGCCGGAACAGACCAGCGAAATCGTGAGCTATATCGACAAGAATGGAAAGATCGATGGCGCGCCGTATATGAAGGAAGCGCACGTGCCGGTGTTCGACTGCTCGCTGGCGACCACGGGCGGACGCTCGATTGCGTGGACCGGACACGTTCGGATGATGGCGGCGGCGCAGCCTTTCCTGTCAGGCGCGATCAGCAAGACCATTAATATGCCGGAAGAATCCACGATTGAAGACATCATGAAGGCGTACATTGAATCGTGGAAGATGGGGCTGAAGGCCGTGGCGATCTACCGCGACAATTCGAAGCGCTCGCAACCGCTGAATGCCGCCGGCAACCAGAACCAGAAGGATGAGAAGAAGGCGGAAGCAGCGGCGGTGGCTGCAGCGACAGAGCCATTGCAACGAGAGCTGTTTGCACGGCAGCAACGGGAAAAAATGCCGGTGGAACGCGACTCTGTGACGCACAAGTTCAGCGTCGGCGGCCACGAAGGGTACATCACGGTAGGAATGTATGAGGACGGAAGGCCGGGAGAAATCTTCATCAAGATGTCCAAGGAAGGTTCGACACTTTCGGGGGTGATGGACGGCCTGGCACTGACGATTTCGCTGGGCTTGCAGTATGGAGTGCCGTTGAAGGTGTTCGTGGACAAGCTGGTGAACACGCGATTCGAACCGAGCGGGATTACGGCGAATCCGAACATCCGCTTCTCGACGTCGGTGTTGGATTACATCGCGCGCTGGCTGGGCGGGAAGTTCATTTCGTCGGATTACCTAAAGCTGAATGGCGCAACGGCGACCGAACTGGCGCATGCGATGCCGATGCCGCAAGCGTCGAGCTCGGCGGCTAGCAAAACCGCTGCAATAGAAACGGTAAGCAAATCACCGCGAGACGCACACGAGGGAGCGCCGACGTGTTCGGAGTGCGGCATGCTGATGGTGCCGAACGGAGCTTGCTACAAGTGCGAAAACTGCGGGAGTACGAGCGGATGCAGTTGAGCGATAGGGGAAAGGAGACCAGGCGATGAGCGCACTCCCCATCGGATCAGCACTAGCAGCCAAACCGAAGCCGAGCCAGCCGCGAGCACGAGGGTTCTTGCACATCGTGAGACACGGAGCCGGACTCAGCACCTTCTACATCGTGACGTATCACCGGTTGGATAAGATTGGCGCGCGCCCCAAAGCGATGCTGGCCGAGGGAGCGCAATCGCTGATCGATCTGCTGGAACGCATCGGGGTGGACTTCCGGCTACGCGAAGTGCGTGGGGCGCTGGAAGACATCCTACGGCTGGGGTCGGCAAATATTCCCGACCTGTGGCTGAGTGACGACGAGATGCTGGAGCGAGGGTTGGTGGAAGGCTAGCTCCGAGAATAGACGGCTGAAATTCATGAAGGACCAATGCGCAAGACGCGTTGGTCCTTTTTTCTTTTGTGGCGCTTACAAAGGGCAAGAGACACTACGAGGAAATCGTAGTGTTCCTGACGCGAAAGGGGCGAGCCTCAGCGCGGGCGGAAGGATGGGCGGGCAGCCAACGGGCGCGGGCGAAAATGAGGACGGGGAGCCAGCGGCGGCGGAACGTGGCGAAGGGATTCGCCGCAAGTGGGGCAGTGCTCGGAGTTGACGACCTCCGCGCGGAGCCAGTGGCCCCTGGTTTCACAATGCGGATTCACACATTGAACGGTGGAGCCCGGCATGAAGGACATAATGCACTCTCCCCGTGGCAGCCGCTCACGCGAGTGGTGAGCTTCCTGGGCGGCCGAGTCCGTTCCTGAGTGGAACGATGACTTGCGCGAAATTGTTACGCGGCGTTCATCAGCCGTCAATGGGAAATAGGTTTGTAAGCATGAGGAAATTTTTGACGCTGTGGAAAACGAAGAGAGGTTATGCGCGAAGTAATAGGCGCAGCTCAATTCGTACGACAGAAAAGCCTCGGGCCTGAAGGCCCGAGCTACAGTAGGGTGCGATCGAAGAGAGATTCCTCACTGCGTTCGGACTGACAGATTTTGAGGGTCAGGGCTTGGGCGGCGGGATTTTTGCGGACTCACCGGGAGCGATGGCGTCCAGCTTTGCCTTGACGGCCGCGAGCGCAGCGACTTTGGCGTGAAGTTCTTCCTGCTGGGCGTCGAGTTTGGCCTTACCTTGAGCATCGCGGGCGTGATCGGGATTGGCGAGGAAAGCGTCTTGATCGAGGGCGTAAAGGCGCAAGAGGAGGTCGACTTCTTTTTGCTGATCGGCAATTTGGCGCTTCAGAGCAGCAACTTCGGGATTCGCGGAAGCGTTGTCGGGCTGAGCGGCGCCGGCGGCTGGCGGAGGTGGCGCAGGAGTGGCTTCCGTGGTGGTCGCGAGCTGAGCGGAAGAATCGGAAGAGGGCGTGGCGGTAGCGTCAGATTTAGGAGCAGCGGGTAAATTGTCGTTGGTAATTAATTTGGCAGGCTTGGGCGTGATCTTCTTCTGTTCCTGCGCGCGCCGAGCGGCATCGGCGACAGAAGTGTCTTGCGAATCCTGCGCTGCCACCTGAGTGGCAAGCAAGCCGGAGAGAGACAGAGCAAGCGGCAGAGTTAGCGCGATGACCCTATGGCGCATAGAAACCCCTTGAAGCATCCGATGGGAGGCTTTCAACTAAATGATACGTCCGCGGGAAGGAAATGAGCGGGGAACAAGCGGGGCTTGAGGCGAAACAAGCAATGCGGGGTGGAAAAGTTACCGAGAGGTGGCGGACGTCAGCCGGAGTGCAGCGATACGCCGCTGTGGCAAGATAGGGGTGCGCGAGATGGAAGGCCATGGTGGAAAAATGGGAGTGCTGAAGACAGGGTGGCTGCGGTGGGGCTTGCGCGCGGCACTCGTGCTGGTTCTGACAGCCAGCGGGCTTTCCGTTGGACCGCGAGTGGCAAAGGCAGGCCAAGGGAGCACAGGTACGCCAGCGAGAACGAGTTCGACGGATGAGGTAAAGGCAGAGGCGAAAGCGTCGACGTCGACCTATCAACTTCCGCCGGAGCGCTACCAGAAGGCCGTGTCATTGGCGCGGAAAGAGTACACGCTGTATTTTGTGGCCGCGGCGTGGGGCATCCTGGTGCTGCTGGCGTTGCTGCAGACCGGGGTGGTGGCGAGATTGAGGGACGTCGCCGAAAGCGCCAGCGCTAAGCGAAGCGTACAAGCGCTGATCTTTGTGCCGGTGTTGATGATTCTGCTGGCGGTGTTGCACCTTCCCATTGCAATTTACGGCCACAGGCTTTCGTTGCAGTATCAGCTTTCCATTCAAGGATGGGGTTCGTGGTTTTGGGATTGGACGAAGGGCGAGTTGCTTTCGCTGGGACTGGGCTACATCGTTGCGTTGGTATTGGTGAGCGTGATGCGGTGGAAGCCGCGGACGTGGTGGCTGTATTTCTGGTACGCCATGGTGCCGCTGTCACTGTTTCTATTTTTCATCAGTCCATGGTTCCTGGATCCGATGTTCAACCGGTTCACGCCGTTGGGGGATCAGCATCCGGAGTTGGTGGAAGCGATTGGCAAATTGACGCAGCGAGCGGGCCTGCCGATTCCGGCGGAACGCATGTTCTTGATGGAAGCGAGTGCGAAAACCAACGCGATCAATGCGTATGTGACGGGCGTGGGCGCGTCGAAGCGCGTGGTGGTTTGGGACACGACAATTCAGAAGACGAATCCTGATGAAGTTCTCGCGGTAGTGGGCCACGAACTGGGGCACTACGTTCTGGGACACACGTGGAAGGGCTTCGTGTTTTTTACCGGCGGGCTGCTGGCCGGATTGTATGTGGCTTACCGAGCGCTGCAGTGGTTGCTGGCGCGATGGGGCAGAGCGTGGGGCGTGCGTGGCCAGGAGGATTGGGCGGCGCTGGCGGTGTTGCTACTAATATTCCACGTACTGGAATTCGTGGGAACGCCGATTGGAAACGGGTTCAGCCGGATGCAAGAGCACGCCGCGGATGTGTATGGGCTGGAAGTGACGCACGGAATTTTGCCGAATTCGCAGGAAGTGGCGGCGCAATCATTTCAAAAGCTGGGAGACATCGACCTGGCGGATCCGAATCCCTCGAAGTTCATTACGTTCTGGCTGTACAGCCACCCGCCGCTGGGAGAACGGTTGGAGTTCGCGCACAACTACGACCCGTGGTCGAAGGGGGAATCGCCGAAGTTTGTGAAGTGAGAATTGGTGGCGGGCGGGGCGCGTCAGGCGGAGGCACCGCGTTTGTGGACATGGCGGCGCAGAAAGCTTGCTACCTTGTGACGATTGCCGCAGGTGGACATGGAACACCAGCGACGGCGATGGGTGCGCGAGTCGTCGTAGAAAAACAGCCGACAAGATGGATTGGCGCAGCGGCGGATGGGCGCGTGCTCGCCTTCCACAAGAAGTTCCGCGGCAGAGCGCGCGATGGCGGCGAGCAACCACTCCAGCCCTTCTTCTTGCGCGATAAACTGAAGACGCCAGCCGTCCTCTTGGGGAACCAATTCGTCGTGGCCCTCAGTAACCCGCAGGATTTCATTGATTGGTTCGGCCCAATGGCGGGGAAAAAGCTTATGCTCGACAACGGAAGCGAAGACGGCGCGGAAGGATTCGCGAAGCCGCAGGATCTTGAGCAGAATGGCGTCGACGGCTTTTGCCTCGGAGAGCAGCAAAGGCCGGAGCCGGGCGGCGCGCTCTGGAGTGACGAGTTTTGCGTCCAACAAGAAGGAGACGAATTCGTCCCAGGAGAGGTCGTGGGAAACGGGCGAGGTATTCGCGAAATCGAGAGCGAGGCGGCCGGCTATGAGAGAAGGTGATGGGCTGTGGTGAGGGATGGGGAGCCTCCGCAGGGTGCGTGCTGCTAACCGGCATTCTACAGCAAAAAGGTTAAGGTGGTGGGAAAGAAAGGAATCTGGATTACTTCAGAGCAGCTGATCGATTGACCCGCGCGCAAGGAGCGAGAATAAATGGAATCGGGAAATTCAGCGTACGAACCGGCAGGACAGTCCACGTTGTCCTCGCCCCCTACCGGTCCGTCGCCATTGTTTTTTAACGAGCGCGGATTGCGTGCTGGCTGGAGGCTGCTGGTCTATTTGCTGCTGGTCCTGGTAAGTGGGGCGATCCTATTAATGGGCTTGCGGGTTTTTCTGACGCCGAAGCGTGGCGTACCGAGCGAGATGATCTTGTTGTCGGAAGAGGTGGTGGGATTTGCGTTGGTGTATGGCGCGGCACTGGTGATGTCGCGGTTGGAGAGTCGGCCAGCGGGAGTTTACGGGTTGCCGATGTCGGAGGCGTTGGGAGGCAAATTCTGGCTGGGATTCCTGTTCGGGTTGCTGGAAGTTTCTCTGCTGGTCGGGTTAATTGGCGCGTTTGGCGGGTATTCTTTCGGGAGTTTGGCGTTGCAGGGAAGCGAGATCGTGCAATGGGGATTGTTTCATCTGCTCTTGTTTTTCTTTGTTGGATTGTTCGAAGAATTTTTGTTTCGCGGATACATGCAGTACACCCTGGCGGATGGTATCGGCTTTTGGCCTGCCGCGATTTTGCTTTCCTTGGTGTTCGGTGGGGTACATCTGGGCAACCCGGGAGAAGGCTGGGTGGGGGCAGCGGGTGTGGTAGTGGTAGCAATTTTTTTCTGCTTCACGCTGAAGCGCACGGGCAGTCTGTGGTATGCCGTAGGACTGCACGCCAGCTTTGACTGGGGAGAGACATATCTTTATTCGGTGCCAAATAGCGGGACGACGATGCAAGGCAACTTGTCGCACGCAGTGTTGCACGGACCGACATGGTTAACGGGTGGGACGGTGGGACCGGAGGGAAGCGTGTTCTGCTTTGTGACCATGGGGCTGCAATTTCTGGTGGTGATGTTACTATTCCCGAAGAAAGACGCCGTGGCAGTGGAGCAGAGCAACACCCTGTTGTCCTAAAGGGACGCAGTTTTGCTCCCCAAGGATCCCGATTCATTCATCTAGGGAATTGTTGTGGTTGAGGTCCTTTGGCGATCCTCGTCGGATCGCTTCAGGATGACAGTGTCCGGCTGGGTGTCAGGAAGCTGAACGGCGGCTTGCGAGAAAGTCGGCTGGCGGTCAGTGAACGAGCGTGGAGGCGTGGACCAGTTGCACGCCTTGGGCTTGAATCTGCGGAAGCATTTCGCGGAGGACCTGCAGCGTTTCAGGGTGAGGATGCCCAATGGCGATAGCTTCGCCTTTTTCCTTGGCGCCGCGAATGGCGAGTTCCAACTGGCGTCGAATGGCGCCAGCTTCCTGAACGTCATCGAGGAACGGCACATTGCGAAAAGCGCAAGGCACGCCGTCGTGTTCAGCGGCGTCGAAGGCAACGGTTGCCGCGGTGGTGCGGCTATCGATGAAGAAGAGGTGCCGCTGGCGAAGCAGAGGCATGAGTTCCGCCATGAGCGCGGGATTGGAAGTGGCAAGCGAGCCCTGGTGATTGTTGACGCCAACGGCATACGGAACGCTGCCGAGCATGCCGCCCAAATCGTTTGAGATTTGTGGCGAGGTCATACCCACGCGCAACTGCCGCGGCTCACTGACTTCATTGCCGATGGCTTCCATGGGCAAGTGCAGCATTACCTGGTAGCCGCGGCGGTGAGCTTCTTCGGCGATGGCTGCGGAGTGCTGGTGGAGCGGAAGCACGGAAAGCGTCAGCGGGTAGTGGAGGGCGAATAGCTGATCGACGGCAGCGGGATCGCTGCCCACGTCGTCGAGAATAATGGCGAGCTTTGGCGAGGCTGTGGCGCTGTTGCGGGAAGGGCGCGCTGTCGCGGTGTGATCTTTCGAGGAGCGGCGCGCGCGCGCGGCGTCGCGATAGGATTTGATCTTGTCGCAGCCCGCCAGGCACAGAACGATGGATGCGAGCGCACAGAAAAAGACCTTGAGCGATCCGCGCCCAGCGGGAAAAAACACAAGTTTCACGTGAAAGTTAAGCGGCCTTCTTAACCGCGACCGGGTTCTTCAGCAGGTCCAGAGCCTTGCGCAGAACCGGATCCTCAGAAGAGAGAGGACGAGGCCCGAGTGGTGGTTCCTTCTGCGGAGTGGTTGCGGAAGGCGTGTCGTCGGCGCCATCATCTCCATCATCGGCGGCAGCGGCGCTGTGGACAACTTCCGTGGGAGCGACGCCTTCTTCGAGGATGGCCTTGCCGTCGGCGTTGTAGTAGTTGGCAACGGTCAGAATAATGGCTGAGCCGTCATCCAGAGTGATGAGCTTCTGCTCTGAAGCGAGTCCAAAGGTGCGGTCGCCAACCAGATCGCCGCGCTTGGTGTTAGCAATGGATGCAGCCAGAATTTCCGCCGGGCCCGTTGTAGTGCCATCCATGAGAATCGATACGGGACCCTTCCAAATGACCTTGCTGGCATCGGCTGCGAAAACTTGCTCGGGAACGGTCTGACCACGCAGAGAAGTGAGATTTCCGGAAGGAACGAACAAGCGAGCGATGGCCAGAGCTTCGGGAATGGAACCGCGGCCGCACTCGCGCAGATCAAGGATGACCTTGGTGACGCCCTGCTTGCTGAATTCCTGCAATTTGCCGCGAACTTCGTCGGCGCGTCCCGCATCCAGGGTGGGGAAGCGGATGGCAATCGTTTCATTGTCGATGCGCTGAACCTGGAGTTTCGAGGCGGGAAGCTTTTCGCGCGACAGATCCACGGACTCAGGCTGCGTTTTTCCACGGCGAATTACGCCAACTTTTACGTTGGTGCCAGGCTGTCCCGCGAGGAGATTCTTGGCCTGCCCCACAGACATTTCGCGCGTGGTAAAGCCAGCGACAGACTCAAAAATGTCGCCGCTGCGAATGCCGGCTTTGTCGGCGGAACTGTCGGGTATGACGGAAGTGACGATGATGTAGCCGAAGCGTTTGCTGAGATTCAAGCCGGTTTCGCCGGTAGTGGAGTTGGCAAGCTTCTGTTTGTATTCGGCGTACTCGCGCGGGGTGAAGTAGCTGGATTCGGAGTCGAGAGATTCCAGCAAGCCGTGAAGCGAGCCAGCTTCAACCAGGTGCATGTTGGGTTCGTCGACGTAATCCTGCTGGATCTTTTGCAGGACTTCGCTGTAGACGACCAGCGATTTGTACGCCTTGTTGTCAGTGGTGCGGCCGAGAACATGCCCAAGCCCCACCCAACCGAAAACGAGTATGGAAACGCCCAAAATGCTAAAACGTGCGAAGCGATTCATCCAGCACCATCCAAGAAAAGATGCAAACCACAAGCATAGCATTTAGACGTATTGGCGGACAGGAAGAGTTGGACCAAAGGGATGAAAGAAATGGGTGATGAGCAAAGGAAGAGGGGGGGCGGATGGTGCTGAGCGGGTGGTGGAGAAGCCACAGCAAGACGCTGAAATGTTGCGCGAAAGACACATAGGATTCTAAGCGGCAGGATTTGTAGCGCATAAGTAACTGAAAAGGAAGGAGAAGCAAGACACTGATTGGCCGACGATGTGCTAGAATCAAACTGGGGCATGTTCCAAACAACCATCCAAACGGCGGTCTCGACAGAGGGTGTCGGACTCCACACAGGAGTTCAGGGAAAGCTGCGCCTTGTTCCGGCGCCTGCCGACACGGGGATCGTGTTTCGGCGTGTGGACCTGGACGGGTTCCAAATTGAAGCGCACGGATTCAATGTGGCACGCGTTAGCTATGCCACCAGCTTGATGAAGCATGGCGTGCTGCTTGTCGACGACCGAGCATTTGTTGGCGGCCGTTTATTCCTGCGGAATCGACAACATCTACCTGGACATCGACGCGATCGAAGTGCCGATTCTAGACGGTTCCGCGGAGCCGTTTATGCAAATGATCGACCAAGCCGGGATTCGTAAGCTGAGGCGGAAGCGGCGTTATCTGAAAGTGACGAAACCGGTGGAGGTAGTGGAAGACGGGCGGCGAATCGGGATCTATCCCGCGGACGAATTTCGCGTGCGGTGCTATGTGGATTTCCCGCACCCGATGGTGGGGCAGCAGGAAGTGGAGATGGTGGTGAACGCGGGGTCGTTCCGGCAAGTGTTGTCGCGAGCGCGGACGTTTTGCTTTGAGAGCGACATTGAACCGCTGAGAGGCATGGGGCTGATTCGAGGTGGTTCGCTGGATAATGCCATCGTGCTGACGAAGGATGGCGTGATGAATGGCTCACTGCGGTTTGCCGACGAATTTGGCCGGCACAAGGCGCTGGACCTGATTGGCGACCTGGCGCTGGTGGGCTTGCCGCTGCTTGGCCGGGTGGAAGCGCGCAAAGCGGGCCACGCTCTGCACACCCAACTCGTGAGCCAGTTACTCGCCGATCCAAGTTCGTGGGAAATTACGACGGACGAACACGCTGGAGCTGCGGAAGTGCCGCGGGCTTTTCGTTCCGCGCCTGTGCCTGCAGCCGATTAATCCTACACACAGGATACAAGAGCATGCCTAAGAGCAAGGTACGGGGAGGGAATGTGCCAAATCGCGCGGCCCTGCTGGTGATTTGCGGACTCTGGTTCATCTTGGCGAACGGCGTGAATGCGCAGAGCTGGAACCAAGTGTGGTCGGATGAGTTCAACGGGCCGGCGGGAACGCCCATCGATGCGGGAAAGTGGAAGTTTGACACGGGCATTCTGAAGGTGAACAACGAGGTGGAATATTATTGTGCGCCGGGCACCTCGGCGGGCGGATGCAATTCCGCGAAGCCGAACGCGTATATCGATGGCAAGGGCAACCTAGTGATTCAGGCGATCAAGCTCAACGCGAGCACGGCGCCAAATAGCGGAAGCTGGACCAGCGCGCGGATGATCACCGAGGGCACGCAAGAATTTCAGTATGGAAGGGCGGAAGCGAGGATGATGTTGCCGGTCGGCCCGGGAATCTGGCCAGCCTTCTGGGCACTCGGAGGCAACATCAGCACCGTGGGATGGCCGAACAGCGGTGAGATCGATTACATGGAAAACGTGCCTGCGTCGGGAGGGCTGGGACCCGGGAAGATCAGTTCCACGCTGCACGGACCGGGATATTCCGGCGACAAAGGACTGCCGAAGAAGTACGCGTTTGCCAGTGGCGACGTGACCGGCTGGCATACCTATGGAGCGATCTGGTCGCCGAACATGATTCAGTTTTATGTGGACGACCCAGGAAAAGTCTTTTATGTGATTACGGCGAGTGACGTGCCCGCGGGACAAAGCTGGGTGTTCAATCACCCATTTTTCCTGCTGATGAATCTGGCGGTGGGAGGCGAAGGATCGTGGCCCGGTCCGGCAAACCAAGCGACGCCAACGCCGGCAGGGATGACGGTGGATTATGTGCGGATTTATAAGGCGAGTGCGGTGCCTGCCCCGAGCTTAAGTAAGCCGGGTGCGATCACGGTGAAGGCTGGCGCGACATCGGGAAACACGACCAGTGTGGATGTGGCGAATAAGGTGGGAACGGGCAGGGTATTTCTGTCGTGCACGACGACGGCGCCGAAGGCGATTTGCGAGGTCAATACGAGCGATGCCTTAAATCCTCGAACACTTGATTTTTCGAACAGCGACAAGGGAATGGCAAAGATTACGGTAAGCACGAGCGGCGAAACGGCGGCGGGAAGCTACGCGATTACAGTGAATGCGTATGGTGTAAGCGGAGACGGTGCGACGGCGGACGCCAGCGTCAGCGTGCCTTTGACTGTCAACTGAGCGCTTCCGGCTCGACCTGGGCGAACCAGGATTAACAACCATTCATCATCGTGCGAGTCCGTGGTTGTCAAAACGCGGATGTCACGGGACAATGCTGGCCATGACAAACAAAGACGTGGCAATTCTGATATTGGCCGCGGGCAAAGGCACGCGGCTGAAGTCGAGTCTGGCGAAGGTGCTGCATGCAGCGGGCGGGCGTTCACTGGTGGAGCATGTGGTGCGCGCATGCGAGCCGCTGGGAGCGAAGAAGATCATCGCGGTAGTGGGGCATCAAGCGGAGAAGGTGGCCGCGGTGGTGGAACCGTTCGAGGTAACGACGGTGCTGCAGCAACCGCAAAATGGCACGGGGCACGCATTGCTGGTATCGAAGCGCGCGATCGGAAACGCAAAATATGTGGTGGTGCTGCCGGGCGACGCGCCGCTGGTGCGGACCGAAACGCTGCGCGCGCTGATCAATAAGCACAAGAAAGGAAATGCGGCAGCCTCGATTTTGACGGCTGTGCTGGCTGATCCTTCCGGGTACGGGCGAATCCTGCGCAAATCCGGGGATACTGTGGCGGCGATCATCGAAGAATCGCAACTGACGCCGGAACAACGCGAATTGAACGAGATCAACTCCAGCATGTATTGCTTTACGACGGCGAAACTTTGGCCGGCGCTGGCGCAAGTGAAACCGAACAACAAGCACCGCGAGATTTATCTTACGGATGCGATATCCGTGTTGAATGCGAAAGGTGAAACGGTGCTGGCGGAGATCGCGGAAAACGCCCAGGAAACGCTGGGATGCAATACGCGAGCGGACCTGGCGGGAGTGGATCGCGCGTTTCGCGAATGGAAACGCGACGAGTTGATGAGCAGCGGAGTGACGATTCAACTGCCCGAAACGGTGTTGATTGATCCCGACGTGACCGCGGGAGAGGACACGGTGATCGAGCCGTGCGTGCAATTGCTGGGGAAAACGAAAATTGGCGTGCGCTGCGTGATCAAAACGGGCAGCGTGATCCATGATTCGGTGCTAGGCGACAACGTGACGATCGAGCCGCACTGCGTGATCGTTAAGAGCCGGGTGGATTCGGATGTAGTAGCGGGGCCATTCGCGCGGATGCGGCCGGAGTCGCACGTGAAAGATGGCGCACGCATCGGCAATTTCGTGGAATTGAAGAAGAGTGTAGTGGGGGAAGGATCGAAAGTGCCGCACCTCTCGTATGTGGGCGACACGCGGATCGGCGCAAAATCGAATATTGGAGCGGGGACAATCACGTGCAACTACGACGGTTTTGCGAAGCACCCAACGACCATCGGGAACAAAGTGTTTATCGGGAGCGATTCGGTGCTGGTGGCTCCGGTGCGAATTGGGGATGGGGCGTACGTTGCGGCGGGATCGGTGATTACGGAAAATGTGCCGCCGGATGCGCTGGGCGTCGCGCGGGGTAGGCAGGCGAACAAGCCGGGGTGGGCGGCAAAGAAGCGGCGGGAAATGGCGGCGGCGAGCGGCAAAGATGGGAAGAAATCGAAGAAGCATCACCGGTAGCGCAAAGTTGATCCGGGCGGCATTAGAGTGGGATAGCCAACGAAGCGCTCAGGCCAGGCAGGGAAACAGAGATTCCTCACTCCGCAGACTTCGTTCTGAATGACAAAATGTCAGTTGTTCCGCAGGGTCGCGGAATATGAACGGAGTGAGCTGCCAGCGTGGCTGACATAAAAGTCAGCGCTACATTTAAGACTAAAACCTGGCTGCTGCTCGCGCCGGTGTGAAATCTGCGAGCGGGATTGTAGCGTCTCCGCACGGCGCGCCGGTGTGGTAAAATGGCGTTCCCGATAACGAAAAACCCGGAGGCGCAGTATGAAATTTGGAGTGGTTGTCTTCCCGGGGTCCAATTGCGATCATGACGCGTTTCACGCCATCGGCCACGTGTTGCAGCGGCCGGTGGAATTCATCTGGCACCAATCCGAAAATTTGCAAGGAAGCGATGCGATTATTCTGCCAGGAGGGTTTTCCTACGGCGATTACCTGCGGACGGGAGCGATTGCGCGTTTTTCACCGGTAATGAAGTCGGTGGAGCAATTCGCGAACAGCGGCGGGCTGGTGCTGGGCATCTGCAATGGCTTTCAGATTTTGCTGGAGGCGGGATTGCTGCCTGGGGCGATGATGCGGAATTCGGGGCTGCGATTTATTTGCCGGCATGTGCATATGCGCGTGGAGAACACAGATTCTCCGTTCACCAACGCGGCGAGCAAAGGGCAGATCCTGAAGATTCCGATCGCGCACAGTGACGGAAATTACAGTTGCGACGAAGCAACGCTGGCGGAGTTGGAAAAGAACCGGCAAATCCTGTTCCGCTACACTACGCCGAACGGCAAAGACGATAATGCGGGCAATCCCAACGGCGCAGTGGCGAATATTGCGGGAATCTGCAATCGCGAACGCAATGTGGCCGGACTGATGCCGCACCCGGAGCGGGCAGTAGAATCAGCGCTGGATTCGGAGGATGGCTTGGTGGTTTTCCGGTCAATGGTGGAAGCGTTGGTGGGCGCGGCAAAGGCAACAGCGTGAGAGCGGATGTGCAATTGACTCACATCCACATGGGAGCGCAAGAGTCAGAATTCAGCTACGAGGATTTCGTCCGTAGCAGGATGCTGTACTGGATGAAGGAAGCGAAGAACCTCTGGAACGACATCAAGTTGCCGACTCCTGAGAAGTTGGAACTGACCGAAGAGAGTAGCAATTTCTTCATCTCCGCTGCGGGACCGGGAACTGCTCACGGAGTGCTCGAAGACAGCCATGAAACTGGCTGGTTTTACCTGTACGATTCGGCACACAGAAGGATTGTCAAGGCCATACCCGTTTACAACCGACAAAAAGTTGATGTCGAAGCAGAAGACGTTGATGTGGCGTGGTCCACCAACGGACAGATTTGCTGTGTGGCGGTCTGGGGGCAAATTAGGGCTTTCCTTGGACTCACACATGACCTCGAAATGTACAAGCTCATCAATGAAAGAAATGCTTATGGCTTCTATGAAAATGAGTGGCCGGAAGGCTTTTCATATTTGCTGAAGAAGGGTGATGTCTAAGAATCAGAAAGATAGCAGATGGCGACAGCACAAACTGAAATCAAAGTAACGCTGGAAATCGCGGCGGAGCATGGCATAACGCGGGAAGAATACGCGCGCATCCAGAAGATACTGAAGCGCGATCCGAACATCACGGAGCTGGGTATCTTCAGCGTGATGTGGAGCGAGCACTGCTCGTATAAATCGAGCAAGGTGCACCTGAAGAGGCTGCCGACGCGCGGCAAGCTGGTGGTGCAAGGGCCGGGGGAAAATGCCGGCGTGGTGGACATCGGGGACGGGCTGGTGGCGGCGTTCAAGATCGAGTCGCACAATCACCCGAGCTACGTAGAGCCGTTTCAAGGGGCGACCACTGGCGTGGGCGGAATCCTGCGCGACATTTTCACGATGGGCGCGCGGCCAATTGCGGTGCTGGATTCGTTGCGGTTTGGCGAAATTGTGGCGTCGAAAACGACCAGCGAAGAAGAAGCGGCCAAGAACCGGCGAATCCTGGATGGCGTGGTACGCGGCGTGGGGAACTACGGAAATTGTTTCGGCGTGCCGACGGTGGGCGGCGAGGTGGCGTTCGAAGCTTGCTATTCGCAAAATCCATTGGTGAACGCGCTGGCGTTGGGCATCGCGCACAAGGATGAAATTTTTCTGGCGAAAGCCAAGGGTGTGGGCAATCCGGTGATTTACGTGGGCGCAAAGACCGGGCGCGATGGGATTCACGGAGCATCGCTGCTGGCTTCGGCGGAGTTCACGGAAGAATCGAAACAGAAGCGGCCGAATGTGCAGGTGGGCGACCCGTTCATGGAGAAGCTGCTGCTGGAGGCCTGCATCGAGGCGATGAAGACCGGCGCGGTGGTGGCGATTCAGGATATGGGAGCCGCGGGATTGACGTGTTCGACGTGCGAGATGGCGTCGCGCGGGGGCACCGGCATTGAAATTGATTTGATGAAAGTGCCGCAACGCGAAACCGGCATGAGTCCGTACGAGATCATGTTGAGCGAATCGCAGGAACGCATGCTGCTGGTGGCGGAGAAGGGCCGCGAGGACGAAGTGCTGGCGGTATTCAAGAAGTGGGGGCTGGATGCGACGGTGGTGGGCGAAGTGAAAGACGGCAAGATGCTGGTGGTGAAGGACCACGGCACCGTGGTGGCGGAAATTCCCGCGCATCCGCTGGCCGAAGAAGGCCCGGTGTACAACCGGCCGATTAACGCGCCGGCGCCGCACAAGGAAACGGAAAAAGACTGGTATGTGTTCAAGGCGGAAGGCACAGACCTGACGGAAAATTTCAAGAAGCTGCTGGCGTCGCCAACGATTGCGTCGAAGCGCTGGATCACGGAGCAGTACGACTCGATGGTGCGGACAAATACGGTGGCAGGCCCGGAAGCGAGCGACGCAGCGGTGGTGCGGATCAAGGAATCGGAGAAGAACGGTGTGATGCGGGCGCTGGCGCTTTCGACCGATGGAAATGGACGCTGGGCGCAGCTGAATCCCAAGGTTGGCGCGATGCACGCGGTGGCGGAAGCGGCGCGAAACGTGGCGACGTCGGGGGCGCGTCCGATGGCGGCGACCAATTGCCTGAATTTCGGCAGCCCCGAGAAGCCGGAGGTGATGTGGCAGTTTTCGCAAGCGATTGATGGACTGGGAGAAGCGTGCATCGCGCTGGACACGCCGATTACGGGCGGCAACGTGAGCTTCTACAACGAGACGCTGGGGAAATCGATTTATCCGACGCCGACGATTGGGATTCTGGGAATTCTGGAAGATGCAAGCAAAGTTCTGAAGATCGCGTTCCGCAAGGCAGGCGACGTGATTGTGTTGCTTGATGGAGCTACTTCTTCGAAGGCTGGACCGCAGGCGGGTCCACGCGGGGGCAAACAGCGCGAGTTTTCTTCGTCGGAATATTCAAAGACGATTGCCGACATCGTGGCTGGAGAGCCCCCAGCGATTGAACTGGGCGCGGAGAAATGGGTGATCGATTGCATGGTGGCTCTGGCGAACGAGGGGACGGTGCAATCGGCGCACGATGTGAGCGACGGAGGGCTGGCGGTAACATTGGCGGAATCGTGTTTCGCGGCGACAGGGCTGGGAGCGAACGTAATGGTGCCCGAAGACGCGTCGGCGGAATATGCGCTGTTCGGCGAACGAGGCGCGCGCGTGGTGGTTAGCGTTTCACCGGAAAAACTTGGCTCTGTTCGGAATACTGCGAGACAATATGGTGTAGGCGCGCACGAAATCGGCAAAGTGACCGGTGACAATACTTTGCGCATCGAATATAAAGGGCGTGCGGTCGCGTCCGCCGAGGTCACTGCGTTGAAGGAAGTCTGGGCGCACTCGCTCGAGCGCATCTTGAAGGTCCAATGACGACGAAACTGGCGTATGTTGACGACCGATTCCACGATGAATGTGGAGTGTTCGGCGTGTTCGGGCACGCCGAAGCTGCCAATCTTACTTATTTGGGGTTATACGCGCTGCAGCATCGCGGGCAGGAGTCCGCAGGAATCGTATCGAGCACCGGACACGACCTGTTCATGCACAAGGCCATGGGCGAGGTGGAAGAAATTTTTCAGCCGCGCATTTTGGCAAAGCTGCCTGGTAGCAGCGCGATCGGCCACACGAGGTATTCCACGGCGGGCGACAAGGCGTTGTTGAACGTCCAGCCGATCATGATCGATTGCAACAAGGGAAAGATGGCGGTGGCGCATAACGGGAACTTGACGAACGCCAGCGAGTGGCGGCGCAAGCTGGAGCATCGCGGATCCATCTTCCAGACAAACAGCGACACGGAAGTGATCGTGCACCTGGTGGCGCGCTCGCAGGCGCGGAATCTATCCGGGGCGCTGGGAGATGCGCTGAATCAAGTGGAAGGTGCGTATTCGCTGGTGGTGCTGACCGCGGATGAACTGTATGCCGTGCGCGATCCGCGAGGCTTCCGACCACTGGCCCTAGGAAAGATTGAAGGCCACGACGGCGAACCTACCTGGATGGTGGCGTCAGAGACTTGCGCCTTTGATTTGCTGAACGCGCAATATGTGCGCGATATCGAACCGGGTGAAATGTTGCGCATCTCGCGAGCAGGGCTGGAGTCCATCCACTTCAGCGCACCCAAGCCGCATCAATACTGCATTTTTGAGCATGTTTATTTTTCGCGGCCTGACAGCATCGTGTTTGGCCGCGCGGTAAACGAGTCTCGCGAAATGTTGGGACGATTGCTGGCGCGGGAGCATCCCGTGGAAGCGGACATGATTGTGCCCATTCCGGACTCTGGCGTACCGGCGGCGATCGGTTTTGCGCTGGAATCGAAGATTCCGTTTCGCATGGGGCTGATCCGCAACCACTACATTGGCAGAACGTTTATCGAGCCATCGCAGGCGATCCGCAATTTTGGGGTGAAGCTGAAACTGAATCCGGTGCGCAGCCTGATCGCGGGTAAGCGCGTGGTACTGATCGACGATTCGATTGTGCGCGGCACCACCAGCCGCAAACTTGTGCGCATGGTGCGCGAAGCGGGCGCCAAGGAAGTGCACATGCGCATCAGCTGCCCGCCTACGATTTCGCCGTGCTACTACGGCGTGGACACGCCAACGAAGGAAGAACTGATTGCGTCTTCCAATACGCCGGAGGAGATCCGTAAATATTTGGGAGCGGATTCGCTGGGATACCTGTCGCTGCCGGGTCTGCGGCAAGCGGTGAATGATACCGAAGGAAAGTTTTGTACGTCTTGCTATACAGGGGTTTATCCGACGGACCTGGTGCAACTGGAAGTACGGGAAAATGGGACGGCAAAGATGAAGGAAGCAGTGACGGTGGAACGTGAGCGCTAAAAACGAGACGGCGGCAAACCGGAAGGGCGTTTCGAGGGTTGAAACGGCGCCATTGGGCACTCGGGTGAAGAAGGAAGCGATTGCGTGGGGTTGGGTGGTTCTGGTGTTTCTGCTAATCAACGGAACGCTGGGACAGGCGCGCGTGATTCCTTCAGGCTCCATGGAAAAAACGCTGCTGGTGGGCGATCACCTGATCATGAGCCGAATTGGCTACGATGCCGGCGTACCGTTCACGAATTGGCATGTGCCGCTTTGGCGGAATCCGCGGCGGCAGCAGATCGTGATTTTCCGGCCGCCTTATGACCGCAACCAGTCGGACTTGATCAAGCGGGTTATCGGCTTGCCGGGCGACTCAATTGACATCCACGACGGCGCGGTGTGGATCAACGGCAAGAAGCTGCAAGAGAATTACACCACCGGGCCCACGGAACTTCCTTATCATTCGGAATTGCTGCCACCGTTCAAAGGCGTGCCGTTCACGGTGCCCGAGAATCAGTATTTCGTGATGGGTGACAACCGCGGGAATTCCTACGACAGCCGCTTCTGGGGCTGCGTGCCGCGAAGCGATATTATCGGCACACCGGTGACGATCTACATGTCGGTGGATGCGCCCGGAGACGCCTGGAACGGCAACATTGCCGAGCGCTTGCTGGCTTATGGAAACGCCGTGCTGCATCCGAGCAAGATCCGCTGGAAGAGACTGTTCGAGACCTTTCGATAAGCGCGCAAAGCAGGCTGAGCGGCAAGTGGATCATCGTTGCATGGATGGTTAGGGTGAATCGTGAAAGCTGACGCGACTAAAGAAAAGAAAAAGCAAGCGGGGAAGGAAGCGAAAGCGCCGATGAGTTCGCGCGTGAAGAGCGAGATCATCGCATGGTTCTGGGTGATTCTGGCGTTCATGCTGATCAACGGGACGCTGGGACAGGCGCGCGTGATTCCGTCGGGATCGATGGAAAACACCTTGCTGATCGGCGATCACCTGATCATGAGCCGAATTGGATACGACGCAGGAATCCCGTTCACGAACTGGCACGTGCCGCTGTGGCGGAATCCGCACCGCCAGCAGATCGTTATCTTTAAGCCGCCGTACGATACCTCGCTGCCGGATTATGTGAAGCGCGTAATTGCGCTGCCGGGCGAAACGGTGGACGTGCATGATGGAGCGGTGTGGATCAACGGCAAAAAGCTGGAAGAGAATTACACCATCGGGCACACGGAACCGCCGTCAAAATCCAGTTTGATTGGGAATTTTCCGGGCCTGCCTTACACGGTGCCGGACAATTGCTATTTTGTGATGGGCGACAACCGGGAGAATTCTCTGGACAGCCGATATTGGGGGTGCGTGCCAAGAAATGATATTCTCGGCACGCCGGTGATCATTTATATGTCGCTGGATGCGCCGAAAGATGCGTGGAATGGAGATATAGGAGCGCGGTTTCTTGCATACGCCAATGCATTGATCCACCCAGGAACTGTGCGCTGGCGTCGATTGTTCCATGTGTTTTAAGCTGTACAGGTTCGGAACCGCCGAATAGCCGGACTTCGCCGAAAACGACTCATGTTCACCCGCAGCAGGTCACGTGGCGGGTGAACCGTCCCTGATGCCGCCCACTGCTAGCAGGGACAGAGCCGCCAAGAATCACGAATCGTCGTTGCGATACAAAAGCAATCTGAAGGCAGCCGACCATGAAATACGCCGACGCTGGAGTGAACATTGCCGTGGCCGACGATGCCAAGCAGCGCATCAGGCATTTGGCCAGCCACACCTTTACGCCTGCGGTGCTGGGCGGGATCGGCGGATTCGGCGCGCTGTTCGCATTGGATACGCGGAAATGGAAAGAGCCAGTGCTGGTGTCGAGCGCGGACGGCGTGGGCACTAAGCTGAAAGTGGCGATGTCCATGGGGGTGCACTCCACGGTGGGCGGCGACCTAGTGAATCATTGCGTGAACGACATTCTGGTGCAGGGCGCGGAGCCGCTGTTCTTTTTGGACTACCTGGCGATGGGAAAGTTGGAGCCCAACGTGGTGGAGCAATTGGTGGATGGCATGAGCCGGTCTTGCCGGAAGGCAGGATGCGCACTGATTGGCGGAGAAACCGCGGAGATGCCGGGATTTTACGCGCCGGGAGAGTACGACCTGGCGGGCTTCATCGTTGGCGTGGTGGAGCGGAAAAATATTCTGACCGGCAAAGGAGTGAAGCCGGGAGACACGTTGATTGGATTGCCGTCCGCGGGGCTGCACACCAACGGGTATTCGTTGGCGCGGAAATTGGTGTTTGACGTCGCCAAGCTGAAGAACGACACCTACGTGGCGGAAGTGGGGAACAAGATTGGGGCGGAATTGCTGAAGCCGCACGTTTGTTATGCGCCCGCGGTGAAGAATATTCTGGCGAAAGGCTGGGCGTCGGCGCTGGCGCATATTACCGGCGGCGGAATTCCGGGGAATTTGCCGCGCGTGTTGCCGAGCGGCGTGAAGGCGGTGATCGATCTGGAGTCGTGGCCGATTCCGTCGATCTTCAAGTATTTGGCGAAAGTCGGCGAGATCGATACCGATGAACTGCTGCAGGCGTTCAACATGGGCATCGGGATGATCGTGATTGTGCCGTCGGCTTATGTGAAAGAAGCGGAAGCAGACTTGAAACGGCGGCGCGAAAAGTTCTATCGTATTGGCCGCATCGAAAAAGGCGACACGGGTAAAGCGCGAGTCGTTTACTCAGGCTCGCTGAATCTGTAATTCTACTTGGCGGCCGCAGACTTTCTCTTTCTGCTCCAATACCACCACTGACATTTTTGTGCAGGGAGGCGAGAATTGCGCGCCTGGGCCACGGCTGCTTCGAAGGTGTCAAGGACGCAGGGATCCATGCGCTGGCCTCGAAGGCTTTGCAGGCGCTGATACATTTTGATGGGCTGTTGCTTGGCGAGTTGCGGGACGGATTTGATGCCGAGTTGCTCAAAGTCTTTGAGCATGGCGGGACCGATGGAAATGAGGTCTTTAAGTTGGCGTTGGGGTGCGGGCATGGGATCCTCCTTGTTTCGCTTTAGTTTCGCTGCACAGCAAGGTGCACTGTAGCGCGGATTTTTGAGGAATTCAACTGGAATTCAATCTAGCTAGGACACTGGCGGGAGGTAAGCGAAGGAAATGCCTCATCCCTGAAGGGATGAGCTACAGGAATGGACCCCGGGCCCGGGATGGTTAGGTGGCCTTGGTGACTCACCGCAGATGTGCTAGCTTTTTTAGTTTATGAACAAGCGCATAGGCGTACTGTTAAGCGGTCGCGGCTCGAATTTTGAGGCTCTGGCCGAGAGTGTCGCCGCGAGGCGGATACCGAACGCGGAAATTGCGATTGTCGTGAGTAATAAGCCGGACGCGCGGGGCCTGGAGCTAGCCAAGGCACGAGGCATTGCGACGCGAGCGATTCCATCGAAAGGGCTGGAACGAGAGGCTTACGATCGCCAGGTCGTGGGTGTTTTGCAGGAACATAAAGTCGAACTGGTGTGCCTGGCGGGTTACATGCGGCTGCTGTCGCCGTATTTTGTGGCCGCGTATCCACAGCGCATCCTGAATATCCATCCCTCGCTGCTACCGTCATTTCCGGGGCTGGAATCGCAGAAACAGGCGCTGGATTACGGCGTGAAGATTGCTGGATGCTCAGTGCATTTCGTGGATGAGAATCTGGATGCCGGGCCAATCATTCTGCAAGCGACTGTGCCGGTGCAGGATGGCGACGATGAGCACGCGCTGGCGGAACGCATATTAAAAGAGGAGCACCGGATTTATACCGAAGCGGTGAAGTTGATTCTGGAAGGGAATTACCGGATAGAAGGCCGCAGGGTGCTTTGCGGGAAATCCTGATTGGCTGCGGTTTGTGAGTTGCGAAAAGAAGGGTTGGTATGCCGGAAGCCAAATTCAAGCCTGTTGAGGAACAGCTCGCCTATCTGAGAAAAGGCGTGGCGGAAATTATTCCCGAGGAGGAGCTGAAGCAGAAACTCGCGAGTTCCGTGCAGTCGGGCAAGCCGTTGCGCGTGTATCTGGGCGTGGACCCGACGGCGCCAGACATTCATCTTGGCCACACAGTGGTGTTGCGCAAGCTAAAACACTTTCAGGATATGGGGCATACGGCGATTTTTCTGATCGGCGATTTTTCCGCGATGATCGGGGATCCCACCGGACAATCGGACACACGACCGCCGCTGAGCCGGGAGCAGGTTGAAGCGAACGCCAAGACTTATCTGGAGCAGGTTTACAAGATTCTGGATCGCGAAAAGACGGAGGTTCGCTACAACAGCGAATGGCTGGGAAAGATGTCCAGCTACGACGTGGTGCGGCTTTGTGCGCATTACCGGTTGGCACGCATGTTGGAACGGGAAGATTTCCGTTCACGGCTAGACAAGAACTTGCCGATTGCGGTGCATGAGCTGTTGTACCCGCTGCTGACGGCTTACGACGCGGTGATGCTGCGGTCAGATGTGGAACTGGGGGCCACGGAGCAGAAGTTTAACATTTTGGTACACCGCGAAATTCAACGGGAGTACGACGTTACGCCGCAGGTGGCCGTAACGATGCCGATTCTGGTGGGGCTCGATGGCGAGCGGAAAATGTCGAAGAGCCTGGGCAATTACGTGGGCATCACGGAAGCGCCGGAAGAAATGTTCGGGAAGCTGATGTCGATTCCGGACGAGCTGATGTGGTCGTACTACGAATTGGTGACGGACCGCACGCCGCAGGAGATTGTGGCGCTGAAGGAAGAAGTGAAAGGTGGGGCGCTGCATCCGATGGACGCGAAGATGAGGCTGGCGAAAGAGGTGGTGTGCGGGTTTCATGGCGCCGAAGCGGGGAGGCGAGCTGCAGAAAATTTTCAGCGGGTGTTCCGAGACCGGCAGGTGCCGACGGAAGCTCCGGTGCAGAAGATTCCGATTGGTGAGGCAAAAAAACTAACGGCGTTGCTGACGGAGCTGAAACTCGCGGCGTCGAAGAGCGAGGCGGAGCGGTTGATTAAGCAGCGCGGCGTGGAAATTGATGAAGTTTGCGTGGAGGACCCGCGCAAGGAAATCGACCTGACAAAGCCGGGTGCGTTCCTTTTGCGCGCGGGGAAGAAGAAATTTGTGCGGGTCATCGTAGAGTAAGACCTCTCAACTTGCGCGGCGCAGAGGTCGAGATCCTTCGAGACGCAAACTTCGCGTCTCTCAGGATGACAGGGTATTGCTGTCTCTAGACGAGGATGTCGGCGGCGAGAGTGGCTACGTATTCGGCAATGGCGGGGGCTGCGGTGAGGCCGGGAGATTCGATGCCCACGAGTTGAATTACGCGGGGCACTTCACGATCCGGTTCGATGACGAAGTCGGCGATGCCGTGGGCGTCGGGGGGCACGAGTTTGGGGCGCAGGCCAGTGTAAGCGAGGTGCATGTCCTGAGCCTCGATTTCCGGAATGAGAGATTTTATGTCAGCAGCGAATTCAGGAATGGTCATGCGTTCGCGTTCGTAGTTTTCCTTGGATTCGACGTAGCGCGCCGTTGGTCCCACCAGGGTTGTTCCCCAAAGCGTTTTGGTGAAGTGCAGTCCTAAAGTGAGGCCACCGCTGTGCGGCAGGGGATACACGAGATTGTTGACCAGCGCCGCCTTTTCGCCGCGTAACTCGCAGTACTCGCCGCGTACCGGATAGATTTTCCACGGACGCTGCCCGAGGAGTTGCGCGACTTCGTCGGCGTAGAGGCCGGCGGAATTGATGACGCAACGCGCGGAAATGGTTTCGGTCTCGAATTGCGTCTCATCGCCGATGCGCAAAGCGACTAAAACAGAATCCTCTTGCGCTTCGAGCGATTCGACTTTCGCGTGATTCACGAGGTTGGCGCCCTGGCTTTCTGCGATTCGCGCGAAAGCATGGACCAATTCTTCAGCAGAGACGATGCCTGTTGACGGAACGTCCAGTGCGACATACCCACGCACATGGGGTTCGCGAGCGTGAATTCCGGCCGCGTCCAACACGTGCAAGCCTTCGACGCCATTCTCTTCGCCCTTCTTTCTCAAGGCGAGGAGCGCCGGCTCTTCGTACGCGTTCTTCGCGACAACGATTTTGCCGGTGGTGCGATGAGCGACGTTATGTTTTTCGCAGAATGCCTTGGTCATGCGATTTCCCTGAACGCAAAGGCGAGCCTTCAGGGAGTTCGTGGGGTAATAAATGCCGGAATGAATGACGCCGCTGTTGCGTGAGCTGGTGGCCATGCCCATTTTGGGGCACTGCTCTACCAAAAAAACGTCTTGCCAGCGGCGGGAAAGAGCTTCAGCAATCGCGCAACCGACGACTCCGCCGCCAATGATCAGAACATTGGCCTGGTCCATAACCGACAAGGATACAACGATTGCACGGGTGGCGGATTGTTACTCTTCGTGGCCAATCTCGTCGAAAAACGGTTTGCAGGGAACGAGTTTGGCTTGCGTGCCATCGTGCACGGCAAACTTTGCCACCTGCGATTCCTCGTAACCATTTTTCCAAAGCGAGGCGCTGCCGTACTCGCCGTCTTTATTCAGTGCGTAGAAATACAGATGAAAGGTGGCGAGCTTCTTTTTGTCGCCATTGTAGTTGCGCACTACGCGGCCCATGGCTTCCAAGCAGGCGTCGGTGGGCTTCACGCCGCGCCGCATCTGTTCAACGATGGTGTGCCCGCCGGAAATTTTGATATTTTCCTCGCCTTTTCCCGTAGAGCCGGCGCCGCCAACGTCGCCGTCGACGAACAATCCAGCGCCAATGATGGGGGAATCACCGACACGCCCGGGGATTTTCCAGGAGAGACCCGAAGTGGTGGTGGTGCCGCTGACTTCACCCTTGGCATTCACCGCGAGGCAATTGATGGTTCCGGTGATGGGGTAAGCGATGCGTTGCTCGGCGTAGGCGATTTGCGCCGCGTCGCCATCGAAAAGAAGCGACATGTGCTCTTTCCACTCGGGACTATCGATGCCGGGACGCCAGTTGAAATCGGTCTTGGCCTTCCAAGCGAGCCAGATTTTACGGGAATGATCCGTGAGCAGATTTATTTCCTCAAAGCCTTCGGCGACGCCAAAGCGGCGGGCGCCATCGCCAACGATCATCACGTGATTGGTGCGCTCCATCACGGTTTTGGCCAGACGAGAGACGTTTTTGATTTTTTGGACAGAGGCGACGCTTCCACAGCGGTGCGTGGGACCGTGCATCACGCTGGCGTCGAGTTCCACGACGCCTTCTTCGTTTGGCAGGCCACCGTAGCCGACCGAATCATCGTTGGGATCGTCTTCGACAACGGTGACCGCGGCGACGACAGCATCGAGCGTGTCACCGCCATTTTTTAGAATGTCCATGCCCTTCTGCAAGGCGTTGACGCCGTTGGCCGAAGAGATGATCACCGGGCGCGTTGCGGTGGATTCCGCAGCCGCAGGCAAGCCCGAACCTAGCGCGAGTTCGGGCAGAGATTTGCCGAACAGGCGACTAGCGGAGGCCAGTGCACTGCCAGACAAAGTGGTGAAAAAGAACTTGCGACGAGACCAGAGATCCATGAGGACGCTCCTCCAGAGAAATCAAAACGAGCCGAGTTGCACTGTAAGCGAAAAGGCGCGGAAAAGAAACTCTCAACCAAATAAGTACATGGGAGACTACAACTCATCTGATAAAGCAGAGGTGAATCCTGAGGCCTCAGGGGCTAAAGCCCAATGATAGCCAAGCAGTTGTTGTCGGAGCTGAAGCTCCGACCCCCTAAACAGCAGAGTCTTGTCTGCAAGGTGTGAAGCCGTGGACTGCGGAATGCGACTTATGAGACGGCGGCTAATCCGAGCCGCCAAGGGGCAAGAAGTATTGTGTGCCCTTGACGGGTTCCTGCAGGCGGCGAAGGAGCTGCTGCAGATCATCGCTGCGCTCGACGAAGTCGATTTCGGAGGTATCGATGACCAGCAAGTCGGCTGCGGCATAGCGAAAGAAAAAGTGTTCGTAGGCGCGAGCGACTTCTTCGACGTATTCAGGGGAAATCTGTTTTTCTTCGTGGGCTTTTTTCTTGGCGATTCTGGCGCGCAGGACTTCCGGTTTGGCTTGGAGGTAAATCACCAGGTCGGGCTCGGGGAGTTCGGCGGTTACGGCTTCGTAGTAGCGTTCGTAGAGTTTGAGTTCCGGGTCATCGAGATTGAGGTTGGCGAAAATACGGTCTTTTTCCATCAGGAAATCACTGATGACGGGACCGGGCGCGTCTCCCGACATGGCCTCGCGGATGCGTTTCTGACGCTCGATTAGAAAGTACATCTGGGCGCGGAAAGCGGCGCCGCGTTTTGCAGCATAGAAATCGGCCAAAAAGGGGTTGTCTTCGCAATCGTAGATGCGCCGGGCATGCAGACGTTCAGCGAGGATGCGGGCGAGGGTGGTTTTGCCCACACGCAGCGGGCCCTCGATGACGATAAACCGCGGCGGCTGCGAACCGCTTTGCGGCTTAAGAGCCCGTTTCGTCGAAGAAGATTCCGATGGCGCCATTTTTTTCAGCGAAGCTTCATTTCCCAATTGCGGGCGATTATAGCAGGAGTTCCGTGAACATATTGAGAGACCTGTTCCAGGTTAGTACTAAAGTCCCAGGACCCGGGAGGGGGCGGCGGGCAGTAAAGGTACCAGCAAAAAATGTGACCAATGGGCCAGTGACCCCTGTCCCAAAGTACAGTAGAGTAGTCGTGGTTGCAGCGGAGTGAGCATTTTTGTTCTGCGACCTGAGGGGTGCTTCATGGTCTTCGCCGCAATCGCGTTGGTCTGTTGTGCAACTGCCTTCCCGGAATCCTCAAACGCTACCATTGAACGAACTACACCCGCGGTAGCTTCCTCTGAGACTTCCGCGCCTGCCGAGAAGGTGGAAAAGTCTCAACCAGTGAGGCCGGATGCGCCGATCGCGAAGAATGTTTCCTTTTCTACCTCGAATGCGGATGATGCGTCGGTTGAGAGTTCAAGTTTAGAGAGCATTACGCCAGGCAGCCAGCCTTTTTCGAATGCACCCGTGAAGCCGGCAATCCAAGGAAGCTACGAGACCGCGCGGCAACGAAAGATTTGGTACGGATTAGTAGCAGCGAGCAGCGGAGCAGCGGCATTTGATGCGTGGACGACGAGGCGCGCGGTGTCGGGAGGCTACGGTGTGGAAGGCGATCCGATGTTGCGGCCGTTTGCGCACTCGAATGCAATCTACGCGGCAACGCAAGTGAGCCCGGCGATTCTGGATTATGTGGGGCATCGAATGATGACGAGCCACCACGAGTGGATGAGGAAAATGTGGTGGGTGCCGCAAGTGGCGGGCACGAGTTTCTCGTTCGGCGCGGGCATTCACAACTATCGTCTGGTTCCCTAGTAAGTACCGAAGCAATAAACAGTTCCAATCCTAATTGAATTTCTTCGCATCGCCTCGTTCCTTTCGGTGCCTAATGCGATATAGTGGGGCTACCCTGTCTGCAGGTGTTATCCGCCTTGGCACTTCCTTGGGAACTTTGTTCCGACAGACGGGATGAGCTTCGGTACCCTATCTGAAACAGGCCGGAGTGCCGTGGGGGCGCTGGCTGGAGGGCAAGAGTCATGGCGATGAGAAAGCCACTAATGGGTGCATTGCTGATGATGGCGATGGCCTGCGTGGTGCGGGCGCAGGATGGGAATTGGACCGACAATTCCGCGAAAGATTTCGGGAGCGGAACTACCGCCGCGGCGCTGGGAAGTCCCGTGGCACAAGTGAATTTGGCTGCGGCCGCGGCAGAGGCCACGCGGAATTTTGCGTTAGCCACTCCGGAAGCGTCGAATGCGAGTGCGCCTGCCGCTGATCCTGGAGCGGCGCCGGCCGCAAAGCCGAAGTACGTATTTGGCGAACGGGATGACTACCGTTGGCAACTGGCGCTGGGCGTGGAATTCTTCCGGTTTCAATCAAATTTGATCAACGCCAGCATGGTGGGATTGAACACGACGGTGACGTACTTCACAAACGACTGGTTTGCGCTGGAAGGAAATCTGGTCACCGGATTTGCTCCCACGATCTACGATCGAGAGCACGTAAAATATTTTGGCGGCGGCGGCGGAATTCGCGTTGGAACACGCAAGGCGAGATTTGAGCCCTGGATCCATGCACTGGTCGGCGGCGGGCACTTGCAGCCACAAACGGCGGGGAACAGCAGGGGTGCACTGACGGCGCAGGCGGGAATCGGGTTGGACTACCGGGTACACGCGCGGCTGTCGCTGCGGGCAGAAACGGATTACGTGTACAGCGATTTTTTCAAGCAGACGCAGAACAACTTTCAGGCAGTAGCGGCAGTGGTGTTCCACTTCTGATTCTGAGCAGATTTCGCGTTGTTACAGTGTTCGTTTAGACAGCTATCCCGTGTTCCGGGACAGTAACTAAGGCTGTCCGTGAAGTGGCATACGTCACATCCTTCGTTTCGCCCCCCTGCTATATTTCCGAAAAGATAGAAGGAAAGAGGATCCATTCGATTCACCGCGAGTCGATCCCCGCAGAAAAGGGAGGAGTTTATGCTGAAAAAGGGCATCATCGCGCTGGGCACATTGCTTGCTGTCACAAGCTTTTGTTTCGCGCAGGATACGCAAAAACCGGAAGTAAAGAAGGTAGTCATCAAGCAGACGCCGGCATCGTCCGGCAAAGAGATGTACACGCAGTATTGCGCACCGTGCCACGGAGTCGACGGCATGGGGAAGGGCCCGGCAGCGCCGGCGCTTAAAGCACAGCCAACCGACTTGACGCAGCTGACGAAGAAGCACGACGGCAAATATCCGGCTAACACCGTAGCGGGCGTGCTGAAGTTCGGAAGCGCCGGCGGAGCAAACCCAGCGCACGGGTCAGCGGACATGCCGATTTGGGGACCACTGTTCCTGTCCCTGGACAAGTATCACGACTCGGTAGTGCAACAGCGCATCAGCAATATCGTGACGTACATCGAAACACTTCAAGCGAAGTAAGACTCGCGGTGTTGAAGGGTATGAACGGCAGGAAGGAGAAGTATTTCTTTCTGCCGTTTTCTTTGTACGCCGCGCATGCTCGGCAGCTAGCGGGTGGAAGTCCCGTCCCAACCTGATGGAGGTGAAGGATAGCGAAGCGCAAGGGCGTCACCGTGAGGTGGGGTCTGGAGGAAGCGTGGAGCAAAGATACGGGCCGATGGACAAGAACTGGATTAGAGGCCTACGGCGTCGGACGAGCGGGCAAAGGATCGCGAAGTCCGTATCCATCAAGGACGCTGGTGGTAAATCCGGCGGTCGCGTATCGAAAGCAGTCGAGCTTATCGCGGGAGATCTGTTGCATGTCTCGGATTCGAGACTGAGCGTGGAGTAACTCACGCTGATCCTGCAGCAGAAGTCAGCAGCGGGCGTAGTACTCACGAAAGTGAGGAAGGCCCAAACAGTGAGAGTGAGCAGTAGAACGTCGAACTCACGGGTGGCACTGCGCCAGCCAATCAGCTTCGGCTGAGTTTTGCAGGTTCAGAAGACGGTGAAGCCGAAACGGCAACCTGCAGAGCGGCGAAGCCCTTGTGGCGAACGACGAATCGAACCTCCGGCCCGTCAGGGCTCAACTCGCTGAACCGCCGTATGCGGACCCGCCTGTACGGTGGTGTGGGAGGGGTGAGCAGGCGACTGCTCCCCCTATCCCGATTGCTAGCTAAGCTAGCGAGTGGAGTGGGTTGCAGCGATTCGTTGAAATTTGATGGATTCATGATTCAGTTGGGAATGACGGCGGTTCCGTTGCGCGCGGCCATCTGGGAATTTTCGGAGTCGCGCACCACTTGGCGGATCATGTATTTTCCGGGCTTCAGATCAAAGCTGGTTTTTATGGTAAGACCTGCCTGCACCATTTTTTGATAGTTCAACTCGAGGAGGCTCAAGTCGAGAACTTTCTGGCCGCCAGTGACGAAATTCCCGTTGTCGTCGAAGATGGAAGTGGCCAGCGTAACGGTGTCGACATGCCGGCCGTCGACAAGGCGGAACGGAACTTCTTTCATCTGCAGGCGCGCAAGAATTTCGAGTTGTCCTGTTCCGCCATCCTTCTTGACGTACTGGGTCTGCAGGGTGAATGGAAAATCGCGGATTTCGTCTTGCGAGAAAAGGGCGTCCTGCAGTTCGTCGTGGGATTGCTTTTTGGGGTCGCCGCCCTCCATGGGGGCGAAATAGCCGCGGCGGGCTTGTGTGTCGTAGAGGGGGTCGCCGAAGCGATTGAGGCGAGTGACGGTGACTTTCAGTTTGTGGAAGGAACCATCGGCTTTTACTCCCGAAGGTGTGAAACCAAGCATGTAGTAAACGTCAGGGGCCGCGCCAAGGCGCTTGAGGCCGGCGTCCAAGTCGTTTGAATCGCGGAAGCAGGTTCCGCCAGTCTCATTGGCCAAGGTGAGCAAACCGAGGGACTGCTCTCGCTGTGCAATCAAATTCTGGCCAAGCTCGGACTGATTCTGTTTGTTCTGTTTAGTTCTCATTGTCTCTGTGTACGAGGCGTGGATGTCGGGGACGTAGAGTCCCCGAACGTCGAGGGTGTTGATCAGGATCGCGGAATTGGTCGCCTTCTCGATGAGTCGGCGCTCGTCGGTCATGTCCAAGGAGTCCAACCCGCCACGGAATCCGGGAGAGATCAGAACGAGAACGCGTTCGCCGGGCATGCGAGAGAGGATGCGCATTGCGTCGAGCATGGCCTGGAAGTTGAGACCCGGGGCAGAAGCGCTCTCGAGATCCTGAGCGGCTGCCTGCCCGCCTGGCGTGTCCTCTGGTTGTCCCAAGCCATTCACGATGTGCGATGTTTCGGTGTCAGGAACCGCCGAGATTCCCGCCAATGCGGCGCGGACTTTTTCGGGATTGCCTGTAAAGTCGTTGGTGAATTCGCCTTTGAAGGTGCTGTACAGAGCGACGCGGTCGGTCGGCGACAGGGTACTCATGAACTTCGCGATAGTCTCGCGGCTTCGGATCAAGTCTCCGACGTCCATCTGCCCGGTATCCAAAACAAGCATGACGAAACGATCGGGCAAGATGGGAGCAGGTATGTTCGCGAATTCGGGCGAGCGAATCTGAGTTTTTGCGGCGGCTTCGGAACGTTCGAGGCGCGATTCGGGTGTTTCGACGGAAAAATTGGAGATGATTTGGGGCTTACCGTTGTCGGAGACCTGAAAATCCTCGCGCGTCAAACCGGGCACGGGATTGCCTTTGGAGTCGCGCACCACAACGCGTACCTGCACGAGGTTTACACGCAATTTGATGGTCGTGCCGGTTTCCGCCGGTGCGGGAACGGGCTTAGGCGGCAACGGGCTATTCGGCGCCTGTGCCGAGATGCCCGCAAGGCATACCGAGTGGAGGAGAAGAAGCCCGAGCAGTTTTGGACAAAACAAAATACTGCGCGAATGGATGAGCATTCGGTTGGCTCCTCCCGCACTGCAGGTGTGGCGTTCGCGTGGAGCGGCGAGCAACGAATCTTACTGTTAAGACGGCTTGTTACTATTCAGGGTTACATAAGTATCCGAGTTATACACTCACATTACGTCGAGACGTCGCTGCAATGCACCTCTATTATGAGCCGCGGCATCCTGTAGGTTATAAGCATGAGGGTAAAATTGAGGAGGCATTGAAACGCGTGGTGGGGAGAGTTGCGAAATGAATCAGAGTCGGAAAGCGTTGGCATTGGCTTTTTTGTGGAGCGTTTTCGTCCTGCTCGCCGGCGGAATGTTGAAGGCACAAAACCCCGCCGAGTGGACGGAGCCGTTTTCGCCGCACAAGGTGGCGGGAAACATCTACTACGTTGGCAGCAAAGGTCTGGCGGCTTTTCTGATCACAACGCCGCAAGGGCACATCCTGATCAATAGCAATCTGCAGGAGTCCGTTCCGCAGATTAAGGCGAGCATCGAAAAACTTGGCTTCCATTTCAGCGATGTGAAAATTCTGCTGATCAGCCATGCGCATTTCGATCACTGTGCCGGGAGCGCAAAGGTGAAGGAATTGACCGGCGCCAGCTACATGGTGATGGATGCGGACGTTCCGGTAGTCGAGTCCGGAGGAAAAAGCGATTTTCAATATGGAGGATCGAAGAGTCCGTGGTATCCCGTGGCAAAAGTCGATCGCGTGCTGCACGATGGCGACCAAGTGAGGTTGGGAGACACGGTGCTGGTAGCGCATCTGACGCCGGGACACACGAAAGGAACGACGACGTGGACGATGAAGGTGAGGGATGGAGGAAAAATTCTTGATGTGGTGATGGTAGGGAGTCCGAACGTCAATCCGGGATACAAGTTGATTCACAACGCGGCGTATCCCAACATTGCACTGGATTACGAGCGCACATTTCGCGTGCTGAATGCGTTGCCGTGCGATGTATTTCTGGGAGCACATGGCAGCTACTACGATATGGAAGCGAAGTTTGCGCGCCTGAAGCAAGGTGGGACAAATCCGTTCGTTGATCCGGAGGGTTACAAGAGCTACGTGGCAGAGAGAGAGCAGGCCTTCCGGGCGGAACTGAAAAAACAATCGGCGGTGAATCAGTAGAACATTTAAGAAGCACAGTGAACGCGTGGCTTCATTCCGAATGACATATGCGGGGTGAGGAAGTTTCTTTCTTCTTGGAGTTTGCGAAAAGCAGATCCCTCGCTGCGCTCGGGATGACAAGTTGGTGTTGTGTCGCGCGGATTGATGTTGTGTAACGCGAATTGTTGTTGTGTAGCGAGTGGTGAGGTGTGTGGCCGAAAATATGAAAATATGCTGCGCGGCACATCAAGAAATCATAAAGACTATGGCTGTTACTCGCTGTTACGTTACGCGCCGCGAGGTAGAAGTTACATGGAAATATTTGCTCGGCAAAATCGATTAATTGAGCGTTAAAAGCGGATTTGCGAAGAAACTTCCCCAACTGAGAATTCGTCTAAATATATAACAAAGAGAAAACTTTCCGCGCGCAGGATGCTCCGTGGTTGGCTCCTTAGCCGGGAAAGAATAAAAAGGAGCATTACATGAAAATGTCGAGACTTTCGTTGGCGGTTCTTGGTGCAGCATTCCTGTTCACAACAAGCGCATTTGCGCAGAATGAGAACAAGGGCAAACTTTCGGTGCCGGAGACGATTACCGTCGAAGGCAAGCAACTCCCGCCGGGCAACTACAAGGTTGAGTGGCAGGGAACGGGCCCGAACGTTGAGGTGAAGATACTGAAGGGCAAAGAGACCGTAGTGACAGCACCGGCGCGCCTGGTGCAGGCGCAAACGAAGACTGCTGTTGATTCCTACGGCGCGATGAAGCAGCAAGATGGCAGCCGGGTATTGTCTGCAATCTACTTTAGCGGAAAAACCTACAGCCTGGAACTCGTGCAGAACTCGGCGCAGGGCACTTCGGCAGCCGATGCCACAACGCGGTAACAGTAGTTAAGAAGCAACCTACATCGATAATAGAAAGCAAAGGGCCTCTCGCGAGGCCCTTTTTGTTTGTGAAGCGGAATTGCTTGCGGCGCGTCTAACTTAAAGTTCCCACCGAGGTGTGGGCGCAGGAATTTTCTGAGCACGCCGACTGCGGCGCATGGGTGAATGTGTGTGTCGCGCCTCCGGGCTACTCGTCCGCAAAGGAGAATCAACGTGAAGAAACTTTTGGTCATTTCCTTGGGAGTGTTGTTGCTGGGCGGATTTGCAGGATTCACGCCCGCCGCACGTGGCGCCGCGCAGGCAGCGTCGCCGTCGGCAGATAAAACAGCACCCAGCTATGACATGAAAGCGCAGGCAGCGCTGGATTTGGAGGGTTTGCAGAAAAAGATTGTGGGGCTGGCGGAGGCGATCCCAGCGGACAAATACACGTGGCGCCCGGAGCCGGGAACGCGTTCGATCAGCGAACTGTTCCTGCATATCGCGGCGGCTAACTACAACATTCCGACCATGATGAGCGGAGTGACTCCTGCGGCAGGATTCGAGGGCAAAGGCTTTGAGAAATCGACGACGGACAAGGCGAAGATCATCGAGCAATTGAACAAGTCGTTCGCGTACGCAATCGCCGCGGTGAACAATATGTCCAACGCTGATTTTGCGAAGCCGGAAAAGAAACTGGGACCGGACGCGAATGACGGCGATGTGGTGTACCTGATGGTGGTGCACACGCACGAGCACCTGGGCCAGTCCATCGCTTACGCGCGAATGAACAGCGTCACGCCGCCCTGGACCGCCGAAGCGGAAAAGAAGAATCCGAAGGCCGCGGCAGCAGCGGAATAAGTTTCAAATTCAGAGCGAGAATCGAAGAGCGTTTTGTGCTGAGGATTGTGCGTGAAGAACAAGGGGCCAAGGCTTGAATGCCTGGACCCCTTTTTCGCTGAGTAGCGCGGATGGTGGTAGAAGCCCGTTGTTGCTGGTGATTTCGCGTTTTGCACAGTGTCCACAGGGGTGTGGAAAGCTCCGAAAAAAAGTGTTTTGACCCACTTGACATATTTTCGTCTTATAGTAAGATTACAAATGGTTCGGCACTTCCTAAAAGTGTGGGACCGTGCAGGGGATTCACAGTCGGGTCTGAAGTACTCCAAGGAACAGATCCTATAGTGAGGCGCCTTATTAGCACAGGGTAATTCATGTTGAGCTTCGCGCGAAGCCGCTAACACCAAGCGGCTGTGCCCGGCGCTCGACGCCGGGTTTCGTATTTTATGGGAGCTTTTTTGGCAGTAAGTAGCCAAGGAGAGTCCATAAAGAGCCCTCCGGAAGGAGGGCGTTCCGACCAAGTCGGGACCCCTGATGGGATCAGGGATACACGTTCTTTGACAACTGAAAGGTTGGCACGTTCCCGCCGATAACTCTGGACGGATTACGGTCCGTTTGGGGGAATGAAGGTGGGGACGATTACAAGTTCTGCTCGAGATGTTGAGCAGTACTGTGGATAACAAGGCGAACTCATATCAAGCGCTTGTGGAATCCAGGGTCGACAGTCCCGGCGCCGAGCAATCGGACCACGGAATAATGGATCTGGAAGAAACAGGGCGTACGAGTTGAGGAAAGTTGCAGTTTAGCCACTGCAGCGAGCGAAGAGATGCGCAAGCAAATCGGAGCACCACAACAGACGACGTATTGGGTGAGTTTTATGATTAAGCTACTAAGAGCGTACGGTGGATGCCTTGGCGCTAGAAGGCGATGAAGGACGTGGCAAGCTGCGAAAAGCCTCGGGGAGCCGCAAGCAGGCTTTGATCCGGGGATGTCCGAATGGGGAAACCCAACGGGATGAACTCCCGTTACAGCCGGCTGAATACATAGGCCGGTGTGAGCTAACTCAGGGAAGTGAACCATCTCAGTACCTGAAGGAAAATAAATCACAGAGATTCCGAAAGTAGCGGCGAGCGAAATCGGAACAGCCCAAACCCATGTGTTTACACATGGGGGTTGTAGGACCGCAAAAGTAGAGTTACCAAACCGGACACTACGCGAACCTGCTGGAAAGCGGGGCCGAAGAGTGTGACAGTCACGTAGCGAAAAGTGTACCGGACTCGAAGCGGGATCCTGAGTACCACGAGACACGAGAAATCTCGTGGGAAACTGGGGAGACCACTCTCCAAGGCTAAATACTCTCTAGCGACCGATAGTGAACCAGTACCGTGAGGGAAAGGCGAAAAGCACCCCTGCGAGGGGAGTGAAATAGAACCTGAAACCGTATGCTTACAAGCAGTCGGAGGGCCATGCACAGACTTCGGTCTGTGAAAGCCTGACGGCGTGCCTCTTGCTTAATGAGCCGGCTAGTTATTCTTACGTGCAAGGTTAAGCGCAAGCGAGCCGTAGCGAAAGCGAGTCCGAATAGGGCGACAAGTACGTAGGAATAGACGCGAAGCGGGATGATCTACCCTTGGCCAGGTTGAAGGTCGCTTAACCGCGACTGGAGGACCGAACAGGTGTGAGTTGAAAATCGCTCTGATGAGCTGAGGGTAGGGGTGAAAGGCTAATCAAATTCCGTGATAGCTCGTTCTCCCCGAAATGTCTTTAGGGACAGCCTTGCATGAATTGCCGCGGTGGTAGAGCACTGAATGGACTAGGGACCAACTCAGGTTACCGAATCCAATCAAACTTCGAATGCCGCGGACAACTATGCGGGAGTGAGACTACGAGGGATAAGCTTCGTGGTCAAAAGGGAAACAGCCCAGATCGCCAGCTAAGGTCCCTAACTATGTGCTAAGTGGTAAAGGAAGTGTATTCGCTCGGACAGCCAGGAGGTTGGCTTAGAAGCAGCCATCCTTTAAAGAAAGCGTAACAGCTCACTGGTCAAGCGGATATGCACCAACAATCCAACGGGGCTCAAGCACATGACCGAAGCTGCGAAATTATACGAAAGTATACTTGGTAGGGGAGCATTGCGTGGGGTGTAAAGGTAGACCGAGAGGACTACTGAATGCCACACAAGAGACCCTGCCGGCATAAGTAGCGATAAACACGATGAGAACTCGTGTCGCCGAAAGTCTAAGGTTTCCTGAGGAAGGTTAATCCGCTCAGGGTTAGGCGGGTCCTAAGGTGAGGCCGAAAGGCGTAACTGATGGACAACAGGTCAACATTCCTGTCCCGCCTGGTGACGTTTGACGATGGGGAGACGCAGAAGGATAAGGAAGCCACCTGATGGATGGTGGTTGCTCAGTGAAAGCCGGTTCTCGCAGGGAAATCCGCGGGGGCATTCAACGGTGAGACTGGGGACGAGGCCGTTAGGCCACAAAGTTTCTGATTTCACGCTGCCAGGAAAATCCTCTAAGGAGTCGTCCAGGTGCCCGTACCACAAACCGACACAGGTAGACGAGGTGAATATCCACAGGCGCTCGAGAGAACGCTTGCTCAGGAACTAGGCACATTAGTCCCGTAACTTCGGGAGAAGGGACGCCGCAGTAGGGTTTATAGCCCGAAGCGGTCGCAGCGAATCGCGCTCTGCAACTGTTTAACAAAAACACAGCTCTCTGCAAAGTCGAATACGACGTATAGGGGGTGACACCTGCCCGGTGCCGGAAGGTTAAAGCAAGGGCTTAGCCGCAAGGCGAAGGCCTGAACTGAAGCCCCGGTGAACGGCGGCCGTAACTATAACGGTCCTAAGGTAGCGAAATTCCTTGTCGGGTAAGTTCCGACCTGCACGAATGGTGGAATGATAGAGCGACTGTCTTGGCAAGCGGCTCGGCGAATTTGTGGTTCCGGTGAAGACGCCGGATGCCCGCATCTAGACGGAAAGACCCCGTGCACCTTAACTGCACTCTGGTCATGAGTAACGGTCCGATCTGCGTAGAATAGGTAGGAGCCTAAGAACTTCTGGTTTCGGCTGGGAGGGAGGCAAAAGTGAAATACTACCCTGATTGAACTGTCGCTCTAACCTACCACCCGTGACGGGTGGGGAGACACGGCCAGACGGGTAGTTTGACTGGGGCGGTCGCCTCCTAAACTGTAACGGAGGCGCTCAAAGATCGGCTCAAGTGGATTGGAAACCCACTGTGGAGTGCAAGAGCATAAGCCGGTTTGACTGTGAGACTTACAAGTCGAGCAGGAACGAAAGTTGGATCTAGTGATCCGGTGGTCCCGCGTGGAAGGGCCATCGCTCAACGGATAAAAGGTACGCCGGGGATAACAGGCTGATCTAAGCCAAGAGTTCACATCGACGCTTAGGTTTGGCACCTCGATGTCGGCTCATCGCATCCTGGGGCTGTAGAAGGTCCCAAGGGTTAGGCTGTTCGCCTATTAAAGCGGTACGTGAGCTGGGTTCAGAACGTCGCGAGACAGTTCGGTCCCTATCTGGTGTGGGCGCAGGAAACTTGAAGGGAGTTGTCCCTAGTACGAGAGGACCGGGATGAACAGACCCCTTGTGTACGAGCTGTCGCGCCAGCGGCACCGCTCGGTAGCGAAGTCTGGAAGAGATAATTGCTGAATGCATCTAAGCAAGAAGCTCGCCCTAAGATAAGGTTTCCCAATCCTCTTCGGAGGATAAGAAGGGCAGTCGAAGACTACGACTTTGATAGGCTGGAGGTGTAAGCGCAGTAATGCGTTAAGCTGACCAGTACTAATCGCCCGTTCGGCTTAATCATAAAACTTACCCAAGCCGTCGTTAGCGCCGTCGCTAGCGAGGTTGGGTAGGGTTCACAAGCAAGCCTTGTGATCTACAGTCTGTTCGGCAGCGGGCCGAACTTGTAAACGCCAACCTTTAGTTGTCAAGACTTAGCCGCTTATGGCGGCTCGAGTTTATCGATTTTCCGGTGGTCATACCGCGAGGGTCACACCCGTTCCCATCCCGAACACGGAAGTTAAGCCTCGCTGGGCCGATGATACTGCACGGGCAACTGTGTGGGAACGTAGGTCGCCGCCGGGATTATTTTAGAGAAGGCCCCGTTCTTCGGAACGGGGCCTTTTTCTTGTACGCCGCGCATGCTCGGCAGCTAGCGGGTGGAAGTCCCGTCCCAACCTGATGGAGGTGAAGGATAGCGAAGCGCAAGGGCGTCACCGTGAGGTGGGGTCTGGAGGAAGCGTGGAGCAAAGATACGGGCCGATGGACAAGAACTGGATTAGAGGCCTACGGCGTCGGACGAGCGGGCAAAGGATCGCGAAGTCCGTATCCATCAAGGACGCTGGTGGTAAATCCGGCGGTCGCGTATCGAAAGCAGTCGAGCTTATCGCGGGAGATCTGTTGCATGTCTCGGATTCGAGACTGAGCGTGGAGTAACTCACGCTGATCCTGCAGCAGAAGTCAGCAGCGGGCGTAGTACTCACGAAAGTGAGGAAGGCCCAAACAGTGAGAGTGAGCAGTAGAACGTCGAACTCACGGGTGGCACTGCGCCAGCCAATCAGCTTCGGCTGAGTTTTGCAGGTTCAGAAGACGGTGAAGCCGAAACGGCAACCTGCAGAGCGGCGAAGCCCTTGTGGCGAACGACGAATCGAACCTCCGGCCCGTCAGGGCTCAACTCGCTGAACCGCCGTATGCGGACCCGCCTGTACGGTGGTGTGGGAGGGGTGAGCAGGCGACTGCTCCCCCTATCCCGATTTGGGCGGGGTTATTCGGGAGGACAAGCGATGGATGTAAGTCTTGGGTGCGGACATTTGAGTGATGACGAATTCGTTGCTGCGTTTGAAGAGTGTGCACTTTCACCGTCGGCGTTTCATCATGCCGATCATTTGCGTTTGGCGTGGATATATGCCGGGCGCTGCGATGCCAAGGAGGCAGAAGAGAAACTGCTGGCCGGAATCTGGCGATTCGCGGAGAAAGCGGGTGTGCCAGGAAAGTTTCAATGCACAGCGACAGTGGCCTGGTCGCGACTGATTGCGGCTTCGCGCGAGGACTCAAAAGCGGAGAGTACGTTTGGCGAATGGATCGCCAGTCATCCGGAATTTCTCGATCGCCGACTTTTGGAGAAGTACTACTCAAAGGAGAAGCTGCAAAGTGAGCTTGCGCGCGCCACTTGGGTGCCGCCCGACCTTGCATCGTTAGGTTGATGGTTGGATTTGGTGCAGTTTCAAAAGTAGAATGGCGCTTTCTTGAGGAGGCTCATGAGCGGAAGACAGCAGACAGTTCTGATTACCGGCGGGACTGACGGTTTGGGAAAGGCCGCGGCATTGCTACTTGCGGAGCGCGGTTATCGCGTGTTTGCGGCGGGGCGTTCGGTGGCGAAAAGACAGGAAATCGATCGCCTGGCGGCGGAAAAGAAACTGGCGCTCGAGAGTTTGGAACTGGACGTTTGCGACGATGCTTCGGTGCAGCGCGCGGTGCAAGACGTGCTGCAGAAAGCCGGCGCGATCGATGTGCTAATCAACAATGCGGGCATCGGGTACCTGGCCGTGATCGAGGATTTGCGGTTGGCCGACCTGCGCCAGCAATTTGAAACGAATTTGTTCGGCGTTTTGCGGGTTACACAGGCCGTGTTGCCGCAGATGCGGCAGCGGAAACGCGGCCGCATCCTGATGCTGAGCAGTGTGGCGGGGATCGTGACGCCGCCAACGTACGGCGCGTACAGCAGCAGCAAGCATGCGCTGGAAGGCTTAACGAATGCTTTGCGCCTGGAGATGTACCCGTTCGGTGTGGAAGTGATTCTGATTGAGCCGGGCTATATCGTCACGAATTTTCAGCAAACTGCGAAGGAGCTTGCCCAACCGTACGTGGAAGCGGGAAAAACCGGGCCGTACGCCAATATTTATTCCGGCGCATGGGCCGGCGCGAATAAGGGCCGGGGTGATTCGAAGACGACTCCGGAAGACTGCGCACGAGTGATCGTCGAAGCGATTGAGTCGCCGCATCCAAGAGCGAGGTATCCGGTGACGCCGCTGGCGAAGTGGGTGTCGTTCGCAAAGCGGTTTGTGCCAGATACGGTGCTGGACTCGATCATGCGGGGCAAATACGGCATCACGCGCGGTGAGTAGAGGGAATGCGCCGTTTGCGAAGCAAAGGATTCCAACGCAAACGTCGCGCAGTTTTTGGGGTTGAGATGCTTCGGCGCGGGAAAGGCACCGCGCCTCAGCATGACAAACGCTGAGCTCCGGCTTCGTAGGTAGGAATGTCGTGAGAAATTCGAGTTAGTTGGAGACCTGGAAGGAGACGCTGTTCTCGCGGAGCTGCTCCCACTTTTTTCGCCAGGCATCGTGGATCGGACTTTCGGCGTAGTCGGCGGCGGCCTCGGCGCTGGTAAATTCAATGATGTAGACACCGCTCCAATCGCGAATCTGGTTGCGTTCGGTTTTCAGCCAGATATTTTTGATGCCAGGAATTTTGGCGGCCATATCCTTGATGCCGGCGATGGCCTGATCCTGTTCGTTCTGGGAAGTGGCGTCGCGGAATTTGTAGGCGACGACGTGAACCACGGTTTTGGGTTGGCCAAATTTGTTCAGCGCGGAGACGCGCTGCGTGGCCAGGCTTCCGGCGGCCATGCCGGCCAGAAATAGCGCACCCGCAGCCGCGATTTGAATCATGCCTGGTTTCTTCAAGTTCATTAGCATCCTCCCAGCGTTGCAGGTTGCGGAAAAACACCGGAAGACCTTCTTCAGGGGCTAAAAGCCCTGGCCTCCTACAGAAACAAACTCTTCCGCAGCCTGTTAGAGCCCATCCAGTCTAAGCAAGTCGCGACACGGCGGCAACCGCCAGGCTTCGTATTGATTTGACGCGGCGAGGCGCGAACCGTAGTCTGATGGTTTGCGGAAGGAGCGACGAATGGTTCGAGTGTCCAGGTATGTTGCATTGTTGAGTTGCGCTGTATTGCTGGCATCAGGTGGAGCACGGGCAGAAGATCGCCAGAAGACCGATTCCGAAGCGCGAGCTGTGCTGAAGCAGTTGATCGAGATCAATACCACGGACTCGGTTGGAAACGTCAGCGAGGCGGCCGAGGCCATGGCGCAGCGTCTTCGAGCGGCAGGCTTCGCGGAAAAAGATGTGACGGTGGCGGGACCGAACGATCGCAAGAAGAACCTGGTGGCGCGCTATCGCGGCACGGGAAAGAAGAAGCCCATTCTGTTCATCGGGCACCTGGATGTGGTGGAGGCGTTGCGCTCAGATTGGACGACGAATCCATTTGAGCTGGTTGAGAAGGAGGGATATTTTTACGGGCGCGGCACGCAGGACATGAAAGAGGGCGACGCGATTCTGGTGATGGCGTTTGTGCGGCTGAAGCGCGAAGGATTTGTACCGGACCGCGATCTGATCCTGGCGCTAACCGCTGATGAGGAAGGCGGAACGTCAAATGGAGTGGATTGGCTGCTGAAGGAGCACAGGGACTGGATCGACGCGGAATACTGCATCAATCTGGACGGCGGCGAATTCGAAAAGTTGAAGGGCAAACGTGTGCTTGCGGGATTGCAGGCCAGCGAAAAAGTTTATGCCGATTTTCAGCTGGAGACGACAAATCCTGGCGGACACAGTTCGGTGCCGGGTCCTGAAAACGCGATTTATGAACTGGCGGCGGCTTTAACGAAACTGCAGTCTTTTTCCTTTCCGGTAAAGATCAACGAGATCACGCGAAATTACTTCAAGCATTCCGCCACGCTGACAACGGGTTCCCTTGCGGCGGACCTGCGCGGCGCAGCCAAGGAGCCTCCTGACCAGGACGCCATCCGGAGGCTTTCGGCGAACCCTTATTACAACTCGCTGCTGCGCACGACCTGCGTGGCTACGCTGCTATCCGGTGGCCACGCGCCGAACGCGCTGCCGCAGACGGCGCGCGCTAACGTGAACTGCCGCATTTTTCCCGGGGAAGATCCGGCGGAAGTGCACAAGACGCTGGAAAGGGTGGTGGCGAATCCAAAAGTGAAGGTAACGCTGGTGGCGGAAAAAACCGCGGATGGGAAGATCGTTCCGATCGTTGCGGTGCCGCCTTCGCCGCTGCTGCCAGAGGTTACCGCGACGTTGGAGCGAACACTGTCGACGATGTGGCCGGGGCTGCCAGTAGTGGCGACGATGTCGACCGGTGCGACTGACGGAAAGTATCTGCGCATTGCGGGAATACCGACATATGGAATTGCGTGCATGTTTTTCGATATGGAGGATGATCGGGCGCACGGAAAAGACGAACGCATCGAAACGGCGGAATATTACGATGGCGTAGAATTCGGTTATCGGTTCATCAAGGCGCTCGGTTCGAATTGAGAAAGCCATCGGCGCTATGGAAATAAGGCGCCCGCTTCAGAAGTTGGCCGCTGTACTACCCATGCACACCCAATAGCCAAAAAAGAAAAGGCCCCCGAGAGATCTCGGAGGCCTTTTGATTTTGAAAATAGAAACTTCAGGGTTTGGTCGGATCCGGTGCTTCGCCCGGCTTCACATCTTGCGGCGAAGTAGCGCTGGCGGCAACCGGCTTTCCGTTGTCAGTTCCGTAGCGAGTCAGATAAGGCATAAAGGGCGTGACTTCGAATGGCATTTTTTCGCGTTCGGCAACGGTGCCAATCGGTTTGCTCTTGATCATCGCGAGAGTGTCGTTCCATGGATCGATCTTGACGCGGCCGCCGAGGGGAAGAGCCGCAATCTTCTGCGGATTCTGCGGGCCGTGAGCGGAATCGAGCGCCATGGTGGACTTGAGGTCGTTGATTTCGGGTACGCGGTTGCCCAGGTGCCCGCTGATCAGATTGGGAATTTCCTTCTGGCGGCTATCGAGAGCCTGGAGGAACAATCCAGCGTTCGCCAGTTGGCCCTTATAGGGAGAGTTGTTGAGAAGCTGGATCGCCTTGGCATTGGCCGCGGCTTCTTCTTCGGGCGTGCGCGCGAAACCGAAGTGGCGGAAGGTGTCTTTGTCTTCCACGAGAACCTGGTCGAAGAAAGCGTATTGAGAATCGACGCGATGGCCAAGAACGACGTGGCTGAGTTCGTGAGCGAGCATGGTGGCCAAACTGGCTTCATCGGGCAGGACGTCAATCAAACCACGGCTGAGCACGATGGTGTGGCCCACGGTGAAAGATTCCAGGGTGGAAGTCATGAGCACGCGGCAGCGAACTTCGGGATCGACGTCGATGTTATTGGTGACCTCAAGGTTGTTGATGACGGTTTCCAGAACCTTGTCCACTTCACCCTTTGGGGCCATCAAGCCAATGCGCTCCAAGCGGTCGGTGACATTATCTTCTGCCTGGCGATCCCAGGAGCGTTGCGCCTGAATCGGACTAAGATCGTTGGCCGTCTTGGTGTCATCCTGAACTGGCGTCTCTACGAGGATTTTGCTGAGTTCCTGCTCTTGGGCGGAGTTGCCAAGATTGTAGCCCCACAGACGGGTCTGGGCTTTGAAGTCGAGCTTCTTGCTGATGGCGTAGTGCAGATCGCTCTCCTGGCTATACACGAAGGTGGGCAGCCAAAGTCCCGGCTGTACGTTGGTGCGCCAGCTATCGAAATGGAAGTACCAGCTGGAATGACCGTTGCCGCCGTATCCGCCATTGAAGCGAACGATGTGATAGTCCTGATCTTCAACCCAGATGCGTCCCACGAAGCGGCCTTTGTTTCCCTTTTCGGCCGGGGTGACATCAAAAACCAGGCAACGCACTTCGCCGAGGAATTCGCGACGAACATAGTCAAACTTGTAGTGCTGTTTATCGAAGCCGTTGGTATCGATAAAGATCATTTGCAGGAAGCCGTCGGGCAAGAACTGCATAGCGAAACTGAAGAAGTTTCCGATGGAACCGACAACTTTGCGGCCCTTGCTGCCGGTGTCATTCAGGGGGACGAGAGCGACGCCCTTGGTGAAGTTGGCACGGCCAAGGAAATACTTGTCGCCGGCGGGAACTGTGCCGAGGTCCTTATCGGGCTTCAGGTTCTGAATATAGGTCTCGACCAGAGGAGAGTAGTTGCGCATTTGGCCATACAGGCGCTGTTCGTTTGCCACAAAGCGATCAATCACCTGATCGACAGTTCGCGGCTGGTCGGCCGGCGGCACGGGCGAGGCCACGGCCGCGAGGCTAGCGCAAGCACTGAGCGCCAGAACCAGGATGTTTCTAGACAACGTTCGCATGTTCATCTCCCTCAGTACGCCAGCCGGAATTCAATTCGCACCCGGGCCGGAAAATCGACAGGCTCATGGTCGCGCTGAGCCGGCTTGAACTTGATTTGTTGAGCAGCTCGTTCGGCGGCTTCATCGAGGCCGTGACCGAGGCCGCTGACTACCCGGTTGATCTGAACGTTGCCATTGGCGAGGAAAACCAGATCCAGAACGACGTCGCCTTCAATTTTCAGGCTGCGCGCTTCGGCGGTGTACTCCGGCCGAGGCTTGTCCTGGACGATGATGCCGGTGTCTGGAGGACCGCCCGCTTGCGTTTTCTTTTTGGGCGCTTCGGAAACCGCTGCGGCGTCGCCAAAACCACTGGCAACCACGACGCCCTTTTTCCCGCCGCCGGTTGGAGGCGTGGCTGTTCCGTTGCCGAATCCCGTGCTGGCCACCGTGCCGGCAATTCCGTTCTTGCCGCCGGTGCCATTGCCATACCCTTCGCCACCGGGCAGTGCAGGAGAACCGAGACGGTTCACATTCGTTGCATGATTCGGGTCACCCTTGCCGGGCATACCGTTGGGATCGCCGAAACCGCCGGTCTGCACTTTATCGACTGGAGCTCTCACCGTCGCCGGTGCGGCGCTACCGGTTGAGGCCATTAAGCCGAGCTTTATATCTTCTTTGGGGCGCTTTGGTCCATTGTCCTTGGCATCAATGGCGGCAGGTTCGAACTTGGGAGCCATGTCGGGAACTTTGACGTCAACCTTTTCGATCTTGGGTTCAAGCTTTTTAGGAGCAAGGTTCTGGAAGATATGGGGCTGTTTGGGGTTTAATTGCGGCGTCTCCACAACTGGAGGTGGGACATCTACCTTCTTGACCACGACCTTCGGTGCGGCTGGAGGAGGTGGCGGAGTTGCCACGGGAATCTCCGTAATCGGCTGGGCGATCTCCACGCTGTTGTAATGCAGAGCAGTCTTCATCCCTTCCGGATACATTAAGGGAATCAAGAGGAAGAAAATCGTGGCGGCCACCTGAATGCCAGCGCTCACGCCGATGCGATCCCAGCGGGGTTTGGAGTCAGGCAGAAGGGCAAGGCGAGCAGGTACCTGCCGATTGCCAATGTGCTCTTTCCAGGCTTCGGGATTCGAGGAACGGGCAGAACGATTGGCGTTCAGACCCACGCCTATCGTTTTGCCTTGAGTGGAATCTGCGATCATCGTAGTCATCCGCTTCAGCCTCTTGCGAGATTAATCCCAGCAGTCGATTCCAAAAGGAACCGAGCAGTTTCCGTTTGGGACATGTGTGTTCCAGTACGAGGGTACTTGGGCCTAGAGACCGTCCGAATAGGACTTTCGTACTAAAGTCGCGAACTCGCTAATGACCTTGCGAGTGCACTTCCACACACGCCTTTTGTCGGGGATTAACCCGCCGAGGCGAATTCGTTGCGGGGCGGGGAGCGCAACACCTCCTAGGATACCGTAAACGGATACAGGGGGAGTTGCTGAATTTCCGCACCGGTTTCCTCCCAAAAGGGTACCCTTTAGGATGCCAACCCTGCAATCGACGTTGGATAAATATGCGAGGCACATAGACTAATAAAAATACAGGCTTTAGTGTAGGACGAGGAGGATTGTGCCGCAGTCTCCGGGTGAAAACGCCGAATCTCGCGTGCCCAGCGCGTTGTGGTCCGCTGCGGAAGCGCTTTTGGATTCGTTGTATGCGGAATCAGGAGCGGCGACTTGGGATGTGCCTCGTGGACGGTTTTTGGCGGCACTTGAGCGCAGCGTCTGCAAAAGGTTTGCGGAGGGCGGCCTGTCGCAGCAACGGCTAGAGGAATATCTACAGACACTGTATGCAGAGGACCTAGCTTTGGCTTGCGGCTGCATGGAGGGAAGGGAGCAGGCGTGGGAATATTTCGTTCGCGAATACCAAGGCTATCTGCGCGCGTCCGCCGGTTCCATTACAAAGGGAAGCCGCTCGGGAGCGGATGCGCAGGAGCTGGCTGACTCCCTGTTTGCGGAACTTTTTGGGCTTGTGGACGGCAAACGTGGCGAGCATTCATTGTTTCGCTACTTTCACGGCCGGAGTTCGCTGAAGACCTGGCTGCGGACCATTTTGGCACAGCGTCACGTGGACTGCATTCGAGAGCGGCGCCGGTGGACGTCGTTGGAAGGCGATAATGGAGAAGAGGGAAAATCGCTGCCAGCGGACCGAATTGGGAATCCCATTCTTGATCCTCACCGCGAACGATACGTGTCGCGATTTGTGGCGGCGCTGGAAAGTTCTCTGGCGGCATTGCCGAGAAACGATTGGCAGCGACTGGAGCTTTACTATTCGCGTCAATTGACGCTGGCGGAAATCGGCAAAAAATTGGGAGAGCACGAATCCAGCGTTTCGCGAAATCTGGAACGCATCCGGCGTGAGCTGCGCGGGTCGATCGAGACTTTGCTGAAAGCGCCGCCGGCACTGAGCGAAGCGGAGATCGTACTGTGTTTCCAGTATGCCGCGGAAGATTCTCCCATCGATTTTCGAAAGCTATTTCCCAGCAAGGAACCCGGCAGGCCAGGCGCGGGAAGGAAGGAAACGTCATGAACGACCGCAAGAAAGACGTTTCGCAGCGTTCTAAGGATGGAGTGGGCTATGCCGTCTGACGATCGCGACAGGCAACTGGAAAAGGCGCTCGCGCGTCACCTGCGCAGCGATGCGATCGATGCCGCATGCCCCGACGCCGAAATCCTCGCCGCTTATCACGAACGCACACTTTCGCTGGAAGAAATGGCGCAATGGAAACAGCACATAGCCGGGTGCGCACGATGCCAGGAAACCCTGAGTCTTGTAGAAGAGTCCAATATTTTGCAAGGAAGCGAAGAGGAGAATCGAAAAATGATGGAATTGGTTGGAGGAAGATTAGCCGCCGCTGGTGCTGCCGCGCTTAGTCGCATGCCGATGGAGGAAGCGCTTCCGGCTGCTCCGGCGGTGTCGCGCGACCTAGCGGTTACGCGGATGCAAAGGCGTGGCGTGGCTCTGCGCTGGCTGGTGCCGGTTGGGGCACTGGCCGCAGGATTGATCGTGTGGGTTAGCGTGCGCGAAGCGCGGCAAAAGGAGATGAAATCCGCGCAAGTGGAGGTGGCGCAGAACCGGCCATCAGTGGAGCACGCGCCCGCAGCCTCAATAACGGCTCCAAGCTTGGATGCAGATAACCGCGCTGCGGCAAAGAGCCGGGACCTGGATGCGTTGAGCAAAGAAGAAAAGTCGCGGATGCTGGAAGAAATGCGTAAACAGGAAACGACTTTGTCGATGGTGAAACCTTCAGGGGCTGCGAGCAGCAAGGCAGCCGGAGCAGGATCTGCTGATGCCTTGGTAGCACCGATCGTGGAGAAAAAGAAGCGAGAGGAAGAAGCAAACGCGACGAAGGATATGTCTGCGTACTCGATGACGCAAGCGCCCAGTGTCCCTGCTGCGGAGGCGAACAACTACGCCGCGCAGAATCGTGAGCTAGCTCCCACGCAAAACGCCAAGGCTGCTCCTGCCGCTTCCGCCGGAGCCCGGGCAACGCCGGCAAGCGATACCGCAAATACGGGAAGAATGTTGGGGCAGCAGAATCAAATGGCCAAGGCAGCGACGCAAAGGAATGAGAAGCTGGAAATGTCAGCGGGATCAGCGTCAGCGCCGGCCCAGTCGATGAGCGACGTTCTTCCGGAAGGCGGCACCATTATCGTCGCTCCGAACGATGCGTACTCGTGGCGAGTGGGCTCCAACGGAAAGATTGAGCACAGCACCGACAACAGCCGTACCTGGATGCTGCAGAAGAGCGGCGTCACCGCGGACTTGACGGCGGGATCCGCGACTTCAGGGAAAGTGTGTTGGGTAGTGGGGAAAGCAGGAACCGTGCTGCTGACTACGGACCGGGGGAAGCATTGGAAGCAACTGAATCCGCCCACAAAGGAAGATTTGGGAGGAGTGAACGCCGTGGACGACAAACGAGCGTCCATCTGGACGGTTTCGCACAGTAAGAGTTTTGAGACCAATGACGCCGGGGCCACCTGGTCAGCCATTGGTGAGAAGTAAGCGCGGTTGCAAGAAATATCGCTGACGCCGTTCTAAGAGCGAAGGTAAATTCAAGGTGAGGTGGTTCCATGAAGACTTCGCAAGGCGTAGGCCGTATCCGTTCGTACTCAATAGCAGCCGCGGCAATCGCACTGGCTGGTGCGTCTGCATTTGTGCCGTCCTACCACGCTGGAAAAAAGGCTGAGCCGCAGGAAAAGGAAGCTAGCCACGGCGCGGATCACAGCACGACCCTGAGCGATCAGACCGAGCTGGCAGTGACGGTCTACAATTCCAATATCGCGCTAATACGTGATGTGCGACAACTGCAGCTGCCCACCGGTAATTTCCGGCTGAAATTCATGGATATTGCCGCCACCGTGAATCCCGCCACGGTACACTTTCGATCGCTTACGGAACCCGAAAAGGTTGGAGTGATCGAGCAGAATTACGAATACGACCTGCTGGAACCCGCCAAGCTTCTGAATAAATATGTCGGCAAAGAAGTAACGCTGGTGCGCAGCTATATGGATAACGGCACCACCAAGCACGAGGAGATCAAAGCCACGCTGCTGGCCAACAACAACGGGCCGGTGTGGCGGATCGGCAACGATATTGTTACGGGAGTGTATGGTGAGACGTATCGGTTTCCAGAGGTTCCTGCGAATTTGTACGACCGGCCGACGCTTCTGATGACGCTGGAGAATTCAGGTTCAGCGAAACAGAAGATTGAGGCGTCTTACCTGGCTAGCAATTTGTCGTGGAACTCCGATTACGTGCTGACAGTAGGGCGCGATGACAAGGCCGCCGATCTGGATGGGTGGGTGACCATCGTCAACAATTCCGGCACGGCATTCCACAACGCGAAATTGCAGTTGGTGGCCGGCGACCTGAACCGTCTACCCGCACCAATGCAGTATCGCGCCGCCAACATGGTGGCCAAGTCGGAGGCTGCGGCTGCCGCGGGTCAGTTCGCGCAGGAGAATTTCAGTGAGTATCACCTGTATTCGCTGGGACGGCGCACTTCGGTTGAAGACAAGGAGACCAAACAGATCAGTTTGTTGCAGGGCAGCGGCATTCCGGTGGAAAAACTGTTCGTCGTCAACGGGCAGAATTTCTACTATCACAACGCGCAGAATCCCGGTTCGCCGATTAAAGATCCCGTCATGGTTTTCTACAAGTTCAAGAATGACGAGAAAGCCGGGCTCGGCATTCCGTTGCCCGCGGGCAACCTGCGCGTCTATCAGAAGGATTCGAAGGGCGGCCTGCTGTTCATCGGCGAAGACCACATCGATCACACCCCGAAAGACGAATTCATCAACGTGAAAATCGGCAACGCGTTCGACGTGGTTTCCGAGCGTAAGCAAACCGACTACAAGAGCCTCAGCAACCGTCTTTGGGAAATGGAATTTGAGATTACCATTCGCAACCACAAAGACACGCCGATCAGTGTTCAGGTAAACGAACCCATCGGCGGCGATTGGGAAATGCTGTCGTCCACTTACAAATACACAAAGACGAGCGCTTGGGCGGCGCAATTTGATGTGCCGGTGAAAGCGAATGGCGAGTCAGTGTTGAAGTACCGCGTGCGCGTGAAGTGGTGAAGGAAGAAGCGAGGAAGTAATGAAGTAACAAAGTAATGGCGCGGAGTGTGCAGAGAAGGATCTCAGCTCGGGCATGGCGGAATTTGCTGAGCTGAGGTCCTTCAGGCCGCAAAGGCGCGGCCTTCAGGATGAGCAAGGGTCTCTCGTGTCGCGTCCCGTAAATACATTGCAGAAGTGCGGAGTCTTCAGGGGCTAAAGCCCAATTCATAACACGGAATTTATGCCGGGGCTGAAAGCCCCGGCCTCCTGAAGAAAAATACCAGGAGCTTACGGGACACGACACAAGTTTTAAGTGATGAGCAAAACTGTAAGCCGCGAGAGATACCTCACCCTTCTACGATGGCGTCGGCTTCAATCTCCAGCAGGATTTCTGGCGAAATCAGTTTACTGACCTCAACCATGGACGTAGCCGGCAGTATGTCCTTGAAGAACTCACCGTGGGCGCGCCCAATCATCTGCCAATCCGCAATATTCGTCACGAAGATGCGCGTGCGCACCACATCCTTCAGGCTGGCTCCCGCGCGCTTCAGTGCTGACTCCAGATTGCGGATAATCTGCACGGTTTGCGCGTAAGGGTCGCCTACACCGATGATTTTTCCATCACGGCCCGTCGCGGTGGTTCCCGAAACGCTGATGTGGTTTCCAACGCGAACGGCCCGGGAATAGCCGACGATGGGTTCCCAAGGCGTTCCGCTGGCGAAGTTCTGTCGTGCCATAGTTGTCCCCTCTGAATGCCGCGTTCCCCCAAATGGTTTGGGGTCGCATGATAAACTTAAAAGCAGTATCGCATGGGGTAGGCGCAATGTGCGCGCCAGAGACGCCAGGCATAGGACAGACGGATGCGTTGCAATAACATTATTGAAGCTGTGGGCCATACGCCTCTGATTCGGCTCAACCGAATGGCACAAGGGCTGCAGCCGCAAATCTGGATCAAGGCGGAGATGCTGAATCCCGGCGGGTCCGTGAAAGACCGCATCGGCATCACGATGATCGACGACGCCGAAAAACGCGGCCTGCTGAAGCCCGGCGGCACCATTATCGAGGGAACTTCCGGCAATACCGGGATGGGATTGGCGCTGGTGGCGGCGGTGCGCGGCTATAAGTGCGTGTTCACCACCACCGATAAGCAATCCAAGGAAAAAGTGGATTTGCTGAAAGCGCTGGGCGCTGAAGTGATTGTCTGCCCCACGGCCGTTGAGCCGGAAGACCCGCGCAGCTATTACAGCGTGGCGAAAAAGCTGGCGCGCGAAATTCCCAACTCTTTCTATCCCAATCAGTACGACAACCCGACGAATCCCGAAGCGCACTACAAAACCACGGGCCCGGAGATTTGGGAAGATAGCGAAGGCAAAATCACGCATTTTGTCTGTGGTATGGGCACCGGGGGTACTATCAGCGGCGTAGGGAAATTTCTGAAAGAAAAGAACCCTAACGTCAAAATCATCGGCGTGGATCCGGAAGGTTCGCTGTACTACGACTTCCATAAGACCGGAAAGATCGCCAAGGCGCGGACATACGTGGTCGAGGGCATCGGCGAGGATTTCTTCCCGACGACCATGGACATGAAGATTCTCGACGATGTGATTCAGGTGAACGACGAAGAGTGCTTCGTGGTGGCGCGGCGGCTGGCGAAGATGGACGGACTTTTTACCGGAGGTTCCGGGGGCGGGTGCCTTTCCGGCGCGCTACGCCTGGCGAAGGAGCTGGGGCCGAACGATTACATTGTGGCGCTGCTGCCCGACACGGGGATGCGTTACTTGAGCAAGGTGTACAACGAAGAGTGGATGCGCGAACGCGGCTACGTGGAATCGAGTGTACCCATCACGGCCGCGGAAGTGGTGCAGGCCAAGAAACAGGCCGGCAAAGTCCGTGACCTCGTGATTGTCAGGCCGTACCAGACCGTATTCCACGCGTTGAAAACCATGCAGGAACAAGACATCTCGCAAATTCCCGTGTTCGAGGAAAATGTGCCCATCGGCACCGTCTACGAAGACCAGATTCTGACGTTGGCGTTGCAAGGCAAGGACCTGCGCAAATTGGTGGTGCGCGAAGTGATGAGCAAGCCGCTGCCTTCGATACCCAAGAACGCGAAAGTCGAGCGCGTAACTTATATTCTGAGCCACGAAAATCCGGCCGTATTTGTGGACATGGGTGACGGAAAGTTTGAAATCCTGACCAAATACGACTTGATGAGCACGGTGGCCAGTCTGATGGAACAAAAACGCTAGCCGCATCTGCTGTGTGCAGCGGCTGCCGAGCACAGGATAACAACCAGTGAAGATAAAGGATTTCAACGACCGGCTGAAGGGCTCCATTCTTATTGCGGATGGAGCCATGGGTTCGCTGTTGCACGAAACTGTTGGCGCAGTGCGCTGCTTCGATGAGTTGAACACCACGGAGCCGGAAGCGGTGTTTCGTGTGCATCAGGCATACATTGAAGCGGGCGCGCAGATCATCGAGACGAATACGTTTGGCGCGAACCGCTTCAAGCTTGCGCCCATTGGCCTGGGCGACGATGTACAGCGCTTGAACAGCCGCGGCGTGAAGATCGCCCGTGAAGCGCGGGAGTCCGCGGCTCGCGAAGTGCTTATTGCTGGCTCCATTGGCCCGCTGGGTATTGGTGTACAAGCGCGCCATCCCGAACCGGACGAAATCATCAACGTTTTTCACGAGCAAGCGCTGGCGCTGGAAGAGCGCGGCGTCGATTTCTTCATCCTGGAAACATTTTCGTATGTCGACGAGTTGATGCTGGCGATTGATGCGATCCGCTCGTTCTCTGGACTGCCGATTGTGGCGCAGTTGACGTACTCCGAGGAAGGCACCACCTACGGGGATGTGAGTCCGTTCCTGGCGGCCACGATGCTGAAGGATAAAAACGTACAAGTGATCGGGGCGAACTGCACGTTGGGGCCGCAGTCGTTGCTGCCGATTCTGAGGGAACTGGCCAGTGTGGAAGGAGTGAGCGTAAGCGGGATGCCGAATGCGGGTTTCCCTAAAAAAGAAGGCGATCGCATCGTTTACCCCAAGTCGTCGCCAGAATATTTTGCGTTGTTCGCGCGCGAAGCTGCTGAAGCAGGCGTGCGCATTTTAGGTGGTTGTTGCGGGACTACGCCGGCGCACATCCGAGCCATGGCGAATCAGGTGAAAGCGCTGAAGCCCGGTCATGCGCATCACGCGGGCGCAGTTGTCACCGTGAAACAGCCGGTGGTCCCGGTGCAGCAGAAGGAACCGGAAAGCAAATTCTGGAAAAAGCTGCAGGGAAAAGAGTTTGCGGTGTGCGTGGAAATTGATCCGCCAAAGGGAATTGCGCTGGATCGTATCTACGAGCAAGTCGATAAGGTGATGGCCTCGGGCAAGGTGGATTGCATCGACATCAACAGCGGCGCCATGGCACGCGTTGGAATGGACGCTTTGATTGTGGCTGGAGCTTTGGAAGCGCGCGGCGTCGAAACCGTACCGCATCTGACCACGCGCGACCAGAACATTATCGGGTTGCAGGCGATGCTACTTGGCGCGTGGACGGTTGGCGGCGTACGCAACGTTCTGGGAATCACCGGTGATCCGCCTTCGGTGGGCGATTATCCGGAAACCAGCGGCGTGTACGAAGTGGATTCCGTCGGCTTGGTGAAAATACTCAGTCGCTTGAATCAGGGCACGGACTGGGCCGGGAAAACGTTGGGTGGGCAGACGAATTTTACGATCGGCGTGGCATTAAATCCTGTTGCCGATGATCTCGACAATGAAATCGCGCGCTTTCACGCGAAAGTGGAAGCGGGGGCGCACTTCGCTATGACGCAGCCGTTGTTCGACCCGGAACATTGGCATGCGTTCCTGAAAAAGCTGGGTGGCAAGCCCGCGATTCCAGTGCTGATTGGTGTGTGGCCATTGAACAGCTACAAGCAAGCGCTGCGACTGAACAATGAAGTGCCGGGCATCATGATTCCGGAACCGTTGCTGAAGTCCATGGAAGCAGCAGGCGTTGCGGCGCGAGAACGCGGGTTTGAGGTTGCGAAAGAAATGCTGGCGTGGGCGCGCACCGAACTGGCGGGCGCGTACCTGATTCCTCCCTTCAAACGTTACGAAGAAATTCTAGAGATTCTGTAGGACTGCGACGCGAACTGGCTAGGGCTTCGCGGGAGCGGACTGGCTGGTGTGATCGTGGACGATCTTCCAGCCATCGGGAAATTTCTGAAATACTAAACTGAACACACCGCCGACATTCCCACCATTGCGGGTGAGATGCCACTTGCCGAGAACCAGCGCTGCGCTATCACCGAGCGAATGAACTTCGAGATCGGTGAAGTCCAGGTGGCCCATGGCGGCCTTGTCGGGATAACCCTGCTTGTAATGAGCGGAGATCGGAGCGTAGCCACGAGTTATGCCGTTGGCACCGGCAAATGTGAGTTCGGGAGAATTCCAATAGCCAAGCATGAATGCCTCCACATCTCCTTGATTCCAGGCGGTTTGCTGGCGTGAAAGTATGCCCTTGATAGCTGACTCTTGCGCAGGCGTGGCTGGCTGCGTTGCGGAGCCGCGATTGGCGTTTATGGCAAGCAGCATCAGGCCCATCGTAAGCGCAAGAAAAGTCAGGCGGATAGTTCGATTCATCGGTTTTTCCTTGAGACGCGGAATGCGCTGCAGCATAAGCCAGCACAGGCTCTTTCGACAAGGGGAACTGGTTGGTGCCGAAACAGTTATGCCGGGAAGGACCATGCCAAGTGGTACGGGCGGGCTATTGGCTGAGCAGGTTGGGAACGCAATACTGTGTGCGGAGGCTGAGGGATGTTCGCCACCATGATACTAGCGATCGCGATTGTGGCAATGTTTCAGTTCGCCATCTATTACTGGCGAGCGGTGCTGACCGGCGTTGCCTCCCTGCCTGTTTCAAACCAGGTGCTGGAAGCGGCTCACGCGGATGAGGGGGAACTGCGGGGCGCGGACTTCCGCAGGCTCGCGGGTCTCTACGATCTGACTCCCGAACTGAAGAGTGGAGGAAGCGGGCTGGGCCTGGTCAGTTTGTACTTTGCGGTGGTCCGCAAAGCAGACGCTCTCTTCGGCAAAATGTCACCTGCTTTTATGAGCTGGGGCGAACGAGAAATGGCACTCTGCGCGCGCTATGCAGCGGTGCAAATTGACCGCAGGCTGCAAGCCAATCTCGAGCAGGCAGCTTCGATGCGGTCCTGCTAGGTGTCTTTCTGCGGCTCGTGTAATTTCTCAGAGAGGAAAATCCGCGCGATTTGTGACTGGTGATTCGTGACTCGTCTGCGGATGAGCCTGTGACCGTCCTCTGCATCTTCAATTTAGCATTGGCTTTTTATGCTGGCGGCGTCCTTCGATGCGGGCTTCTATCAGGGCTGGCATGAAAGCCAGAGCTACATTTAAGACTGAGGACTACTTCGCCTTGGCGTTTTCCGCGTCGGAAATTTTTAGGGTTAGTAGGACCACCTTAACAGTGTGGCGCCCGAGGTGAAACCGGCGCCCACTGCGGCAAGCAACACAACGTCACCCTTCTTCAGTTTCTTCTCTTCGAGCGCGGTCTGCATTGCCAGAGGAATGGTACCGGCGGTGGTGTTGCCGAAGCGTTCGATGTTGATAATCACTTTTTCCAGCGGCATTCCCAGTCGTTCGGCGGTAGCCGTGATGATGCGCTTGTTGGCCTGATGGGCGATAAAGCAATCCACATCTTTGCCGGTCATACCATTCTTGGCCAGGACGCGTTCGGTCATCTCCGCCATTTTTTTCACGGCGTATTTGAAAACATTTTTTCCATCCTGATGGATGTAGTGCATCTTCTGATCGACGGTAGCGTGCGTGGCGGGGTTCAAACTTCCTCCGCCCGGCATGTACAGGAACTGGCCGCCCACGCCTTCGATCTGAGCGACATGGTCAATAATGCCGGCCTCGCCATCGGTCGCAGGTTCGAGCATAACGGCTCCCGCGCCGTCGCCAAAAATAATGCAAACCGCGCGATCGGAGTAGTCGGTCATGGCTGAATTGACATCAGAGCCGATGACCAGGACTTTCTTGTATTGACCCGATTCAACGAACTTGGTTCCGGCATTCAGCGCGTAGAGAAAGCCGGAACAACCCGCGGAAACGTCGAATCCCCAGGTATTCTCGATTCCCAGTTTGTGCTGAACCAGGCACGCCGTGGAGGGATACATCATATCGGGCGTCACAGTGCCCACGACGATCAGGTCCACGGACTGCAAATCAAAGGGATGAGCGGCCATCAATTTCTTCACCGCTTGAACCGCAAGGTCGCTGGCGGCTACGCCTTTGTCCGCGAGGTGCCGCTCACGTATGCCCACGCGCTCCATGATCCACTGGTCGTTGGTATCAACCATCTTCTCCAGGTCAGCGTTAGTCAGCACGCGCGGCGGCACATACCCAGCTACACCCGTAATTTTTGCGGCGATGCGGCGAGACATGATTCTCCTTGTTGATTCTTAATGCCTGAGCGTAAATGTTGATTGTATGCGATGCGGTTTGCCAGAAACAAGCGCGGTGCGAATCAGACCGGAGGAAGTATTTCGTAGCGCAGCGTGATCTTGGCCGTTTTCTTCAGCATGGCCTCGACCGAGCAATATTTCTCCTCGCTGAGCGCAATGGCGTGTTTTACGGCATTTTCGTCCAGAGCGCCTCGCAGGCGATACACAATTTCAAGCTTAGTCCACACTTTAGGAGCCTGTGCAGCGCGTTCGGCCGAGCAGATGACTTCGAGTGATTGAAGCTTCTGCCGCTTCTTCAGAAGGATGATAACGATGTCTGTGGCGGTGCATGCGCCCAGCGCCATCAGCACCATCTCCATCGGGCCAGCCGCCTTGTTGGACTCGCGATCGGAGTCGAACGGCACGGCATGGCCGGACGGACTGATTGCCAGGAATTTCTGTTCCCCAGTCCACTGAATCGTTGCTGTTTCCATGAGCGAATCCTTTAGAGGTGATAAAGCGCAGTCTAGCGCCCATTTTGTCGGGCACCGATGGTACTTGTAAACGAATTAGTGAATCAGCTTGCGGCGCATCATGCCGGCCAGTCCGAGAACGCCGATGGCCAATAAAGATAGCGAGGCGGGCTCGGGCGTGGGGTCCGGGGTGGAAAAAGTGACGCTTTGCAGCGCGCCCGTCCAGAACTGTCCGGAAATCTCAGCCAAATTCACAGCGCCGATGGGAGCGCTCTCGCCGGAGTCTGTTGAAGTGGTGATAGAACCATCCATTCCGACGGTGTAGGTGGATAGGACGGTGGTGTCGTCCACGCCGAATACGGTGATGGTTTCAGTGCCGCCAAAGCCCTTGAAATCACGCAGCCTCATGGAAAATGAAGATTGCGGAACAGTGAAATCGATGGTCAGGTCGCCCTGATTCCCGAGCAATTCATAGTTTGGAGCGCCGAACCAGCCCGGCGGATCAAGCTGCAGCGAAAAGCCGCTGGTATCCAGGGTAAAGCCGGGAAAAGCGAGCGAAGTGCCGACATTCAGCGCCGCTTTGCCGGAGTCGGTCTTCGCGCCATAAGCATTAAAAGTTTGCGTATCAGCGAATGCAGGCGTGTTGCCCAGCAGAACCGTGAACGTAAATGCTAAAACAAGCTTCTTCACAATGCCTCTCTCTGTCAGTGGGCGGTCTTACGCAGGAACCATGGGGCCAAACTGGGAGAGTATGATGGCATAAAATCGGGCCACCCGGAACTGCAAGTTTGCGGGCGTTATCAGTCGTTGCGTAGAGCAACCATGGGGTCAATGCTGGAGGCACGGCGCGCAGGGAAAAAGCCGGCGGCGCAGGCTACCGCTATCAGCAAAAGCATCATGATCAGGAAGGTGACGGGATCGGCTGGCTCCGTGTGGAACAACAAAGATGATATCCAGCGGGCGACGGCGAAGGATGCAATTGCGCCGAAGACGATTCCCAGCGTGGCCAGCCGCATCGTTTTTGAGAGAACTCCCAAGAGCACATGCCCGGCGGTAGCTCCCAGCGCCATGCGAATGCCTATTTCTTGAGTCTGGCGCGTGACGGAATACGAAATGACGCCGTAGATGCCGAGCGCCGCTAGAACCAGGCCAAGGCCTGCGAAAATCGATACCAGCATGACAAAGAAACGGCGCGGCGACACGGAATGGTCCACCAGCGTCTGCACAGGGCGAAAGACCGTGGCAGGCTGCGCGGGATTCAGTTTGCGAAGCGTGCTCATCACCATGGGAGTAAGCACGTCGGAAGGAAGTTTGCTACGTACCACAAGCTCCGAACCTTCGGGGGACGCTTCCGTAACGAGCAGATACATTTCCGAGCCCGGCGAAGTTTCCAAGCTACTGACGCGCACGTCGGAGACAACGCCGATCACTCGGTCTGGGTCCTTGCCCATGCCGCGTGCCGGCCGCCCGATGGGACTCTCGCCAGGCCAGTGCCGGCGAGCGGCGGATTCATTGATGATTACCACGCCTTCTTTGTTCGCGGCATCTTGCCAGGAGAAGTCGCGGCCTTCGATCAGACGGATGCCCATGGCATCGAGGTAGCCAGGAGTGACGATGCGCACGATGGCGCTCAAATCCTCATCCTTGGCGTACGGGTGCGACGGATTCAATAAGCCCCAACTGCGATTGCGGTCCAGCGGCAGCATGTCCGCGACGCCGGCAGATTCGATGCCGGGAAGGGCCTTCACTTGCAGCAGAATTTCCTGCAGGATGACTCCGCGTTTTACGCTGTCGTTTCCATCGTCATAGTTGATGGCGATTGCCGCTGCGTGGCTGGGCTGAAAGCCAAGTTCAACATCAAGGATACGAAGAAAACTGCGCATGAGCAGTCCGGCGCCGACGAGTAAAACGAGAGACAGAGCCACCTCGGAAACCACCAGACCGGAGCGCATCACATCGTGCTTTCTGCCTTCGCTTAATCCGCGGCCGGCGTCCTTGAGATTTTCCTGAACGTTGGCGCCGGACAGAATGAGGCCCGGTGCGATGCCGAAAAGAACGCCAACCGCCAGAGTGATAGCCAATGTCCATGCCAGGGCTGTGGCGTCAACCCGCACGCTACTGAGCAGCGGGAGCACAATCGATCCCTGGTGCGCCAGATAGTAGGTGACCGCGAAGGCCAAGCCGACACCCAGCAATGCGCCTGCACAAGACAGCACCAGACTTTCCGTGAGCAATTGGCGAATCAGACGGCCGCGGCTCGCGCCAAGCGCATTGCGTACCGCGAATTCCTTGTTTCGGGAGGCGAGCCGAGCGAGCAACAAATTAGAAAGATTCACGCAGACAATCAGAAGGATCAGGCCGACGGCGCACCACAGTACGATTAAGGAGCGCCGCAGTTTTCCGCTGACATAGTCTTTCAGCGAAGTCAGATCAGCGGTGTATTCCATGAACCATTCGGAGTGCGCTGCTTTGAGTTGCGGGAGGAGCACGTTCGCTTCCGCTTGTGCCTGCGGCAGAGAAACGCCAGGCTTAAGGCGGCCAAGAATCACTAAAGTATTTCCCCAATCCCTGATGTCATCCATGACGGCCGGAATGAAAATATCCGCGCGCAGACCGGGCCAGAAAACAGAAGGAAAATCGAACGAGGACGGGAGCACTCCAACCACTGTCGCAGCCTTGTTATCGAGGGTGATCGATTTTCCGACCATGGCAGGATCTGCGCCGAACTGCTGCTGCCAGAAGGCATGCGAGAGAAGAACCGTGGGGGCCGCATTCTTTAGGCATTCTGTTGGAAGAAAAATTCGGCCGAGAGCGGGTTGCACGCCGAGTGTTCGGAAAAAGTTGTCCGCAACCATCACGGCTTGCACGTGTTGCGGCTCGCCATGCCCGGTCATGTTGAATTCCGAACTGCCCCAGAAAGGCTGAAAGGCGGTGACTTCCTGAAACGACTGATTGTGACGGCGGAACTCTTCGTAAGCGCCAACATTGTAGGTGATGCCAGAAAGCGGACCTTGTCCGTGCGAGCCAGCGAACCACGTCAATTGTTGAGAATCGGGGAAGGGAAGGGGGCGCAACAGAATTGTGTCGACCACGCTGAAAACGGCAATGTTGGCGCCGATGCCGAGTGCCAGAATCAAGATGGCGATTGCCGCAAAGGCGCGGTCGCGGCGGAGGGTGCGGAATGTGTAGCGCAAGTCTTGCGACAAAATCTCGAGGGCCGGCAACGAACGAGCGTCGCGATGACGCTCCTTGGCTTGTTCCGTGCCTCCAAATCCTATCAGGGCCTGACGGCGCGCTTCTTCCGGAGACATGCCGCGCTGCAGGTTCTCTTCGATGGAGAGTTCCAAGTGAGCGGCCATTTCGCCGTCGAGTTCCCGATCGAGTTGCGGCTTCAGGAAGAAAGAGCGGAAACGGTCGAACGACTGCCGGATCCAGTCAATCATTGCGGTCTCCATCTTCCGCCATAGAGAGCACACGGCCCATCACGCCGGAAAGCCGTTGCCAGTAGGCGGTGTCTTCCGAAAGCTGCTTGCGGCCCTTTTTGGTGAGCGAATAAAACTTGGCTTTGCGGTTGTTCGACGAGGTGCCCCACTCGGCGGAAATCCAGCCGCGCTGCTGCAGCCTGACGAGGGAAGCGTAAATCGTGCCCTGATTCAGCAGCACGGCATTGCCGCTGACCTGCTCGATGCGCCGCGCGATGCCATAGCCGTGCAAGGGCCCCAAAGCCGCGAGAGTTTGCAGGACCATAAGGTCCAGCGTGCCCTGCAGCAGGTCAAGCTTGGATTCGGGCATAGTCGCTCCTGTGTGATGTCCACATCAGGATGCCACAACCTGTGTGGGCATGCCACAGGAAAAGACCAAACCGCCGACAGCTTCGAGGGTTGAAGATAGCGAGAGAATCAGCAGAGCTGGGTGAGCAGGTGACTGACTTGGAGAGCAGCGTCGGGCAGCGCATCTTTAACGGAAGCACTGAGGCCGAAGCCGGTGCGGATTTCCTGCGGCTCCACAGCAACAACAAAGAGACGATCGGGCAGCTCGCCGAGGAGCTCCGCTGCATTCAGGAGCTCCCCGGCATTACCTTCGTGGGCGGAGGCGCCGCGAACCGGAGTAACGGTGCGCAGTTCGGGCAGGGTGAAACGATGAATGGTGCCGGGAGCAGCTCCGGTGGCGAGGGCATCGAGGATAATCAAGGCGCGGCGGCCAGCGAATTGACCCAAGAGGGCTAGTCCCTGGGTTCCGCCGTCAACAAATTCCACCTGGCCGTTCCATAGATCTTCGCAGCCGGCAAAATGCTGAACGAGCGCGGGGCCCACGCCATCGTCAGTGAGCAGGGTATTACCCAATCCGAGAACGAGCACGGGAGCCGGTTCGCGGTCTCGCAAGAAATCAAGATATCCATTCATCGTTGCGGATATCCCCCTTGCGATAGAACTTGTAGCCGGAAATGATGGACGTAATCAGGCCGTTGCCATACTGCGTGGAGTCGTACATTACGATGTAGATGTGCAGTAGCGCAAAAATCGGGAACGACCAGGCGACGAGGTGATGAATCATGTGCGTGTTGTAGGAATTGCCGAGCAGCGGAATCACCCAGCCAAACATCTTGTTCAGCGTGCCACCGGGATTCACTTCGGAATAGAGAGCCAGGCCAGTGAAAATCTGCACCCAACCCAAGAAAATCACGAAGAACGTGTAAGCTGAGCCACCGAGAGCATTGTGGCCGAGGTGAACGTGGCCGCGTTCGAGGCGCAGGTAGTCGGTTGACTGCTGGTAAAGGTCGCGCCACCAATCGACGCGCCACACCATCGGGAAACCGGAGCGGGAGTAATTGTTTCCCGCCCAGAACCAGTAGATGCGCACCAGGAAGCTGATCACAAAGATGATTCCGGCAGCGAAATGGACTTCACGAATGCGCCCCATCAGGAAGTGGTTGGCGGGCTCTCCGCTGGAAGTAAGAATCGGCCTGCCGATGTACAGGCCGGTCAGGAACAGAGTGGTGATACAGAGTGCGTTGACCCAATGAGTGATGCGCACGGGCAATTGCCAAATGTAGGCGCGCCGAAAATAGTTCTCGGGATGAGCGACGACATCGCTTGGATTGAACGGCTGGATTACTTTTGCCATCGCCGCCTCCTAGACGCGCACGTGCACTTCGGATAAAACACGGCCATCTTTGCCGAGCACATGCGCGGCACAAGCCAGGCAAGGATCAAACGAATGAATAGTGCGCAAGATTTCCAGAGGCTGTTTGGAATTGGCGAGTGGGGTGCCGAGAAGCGCGGATTCGTAAGCGCCGAGCTGGCCCTTTTCGTCGCGCGGCGAAGCATTCCATGTGGAAGGCACGACGATCTGGTAGTTGGCGATTTTGCCGTCCTTGATGTGAATCCAGTGGCAAAGCGCGCCGCGCGGGGCTTCGGTGAAGCCGTAACCCTTTGCTTCGTTTGGCCAGCTCGATGGATGCCACCTGGTATTGTCGGCGGTGGTGGAATCGCCGGCTTTTAGATTGGCAATCAGGCGGTTGTATTCGTCCATCAACCATTTCACGCAGAGTTGTGTTTCCAATCCGCGCGCGGCGGTGCGGCCAAGCGTGGAGAACAGGGCTGTTGGGGGCACTTTCAGAGCACCAAGCGCTGCGTTCACTACATCTTTGTATTCCGTTTTTCCACTGGCGTAGCCAACCAACATGCGCGACAGCGGGCCTACTTCCATGGCATTGCCCTTCCAACGCGGCGCTTTCAGCCAGGAGTATTTGGCGGTTTCATCCAGTTGGGTGAAAGGAGGCTTCGGCCCCGCGTACTTCGGATTGGTCTGGCCTTCCCAGGGATGCAGAGACGTCTTGCCATCGGTGTACTCGTACCAGGAATGGGCCACTTGCTCCTGAATCTGGTTGACGTCGCCCGGATCCACTGGAAGAACTTCCGCTAAATTCTTGTTCAAGATCGCGCCACGCGGAATTCGGAAGCTGCCCACATCGCTGATGCCTGCCTGCGGAATATCTCCATACGCGAGGTAGTTGCCCAGGCCGCCGCCGATTTGCGTCCATTCGGGATAGAAGGAGGCAATGGCCAGAAGGTCGGGGATATAGATCTGATTGACGAAGTCGTTGGCTTGCGCAATCAGATCCTTGATGACGTTGAGGCGTTCGATGTTGATGGCGTTGTCGCTTTGCAGCGCGATGGGCGAAGCCATTCCTCCGACCAGATAGTTCGGGTGCGGATTCTTTCCGCCAAAGATTGTCTGGATCTTCACCAGTTCCTTCTGCCATTTCAGGGCTTCCAGATAGTGGGCCACGGCGAGAAGGTTGGCTTCGGGCGGCAGCTTGTATGCCGGATGCCCCCAGTAAGCGTTGGCGAAAAGTCCCAGTTGGCCGGAGTCCACATACTTTTTCAGTGTGGCGGCGGTGTCTTTAAAATATCCGACGCCGGTGATGGGGGAGTTGGGGGAGATTTTCTGAGCGAGCGCGGAGGTTTGAGCGGGATCCGCTTTCAGGGCGGAGACGACGTCGACCCAATCCAGTGCATGCAAGTGATAGAAGTGCACCACGTGGTCCTGCACCATCTGCGTGAGGAACATGATGTTGCGGATGATCTGCGCATTGGTGGGGACCGTAATGTCCAGCGCGTTTTCCACGGAACGCACCGAAGCCAGCGCGTGCACCGTGGTGCAGACACCGCAGATACGTTCGCAGAACGCCCAGGCCTCGCGCGGGTCGCGGCCTTGCAGAATGACCTCCAACCCGCGCCACATGGTTCCGGAAGACATGGCGTCGCCGACGTGATTGCTGTCGTTCAACGTGGCTTCAATGCGCAGGTGGCCTTCGATGCGCGTCACTGGATCAACAACGATTCGAGTGGTCATAGTGTGTTCCTACTCGCCCTTCGATGGCGGCGGTACGTCCTCCGCCGATATTGGCTTGGAGGTTTGGCGGACGATCGTGGAGACCAGATGAGCTCCCACTCCGACCACGGCGGCCGTGCCCAGGACCGCGCCGATTTTGTCGGGTGTGGCGTCGATTCCGGGAACTACGACGTTGGAAAGCCGCTGATAAAAGGGGCCATTGTCCCAGAAGCCGGCTTCGCTGCAGCCGATGCAGGGGTGGCCGGAGCCAATGGGAAAAGAAACGCCGTTGTTCCACTTGACGGTAGAACACGAGTTGTACGTTGTTGGCCCGCGGCAGCCCATCTTGTACAGGCACCAGCCCTTGCGCGCTCCATCGTCGTCCCAAGCCTCGACGAACTGTCCGGCGTCAAAGAACGCGCGCCGGTAGCATTTGTCGTGAATGCGCTGCCCATAAAACATTTTTGGCCGGCCAACGCGATCGAGTTCCGGCAACGCGTCGAACGTGAGGATGTAGGTAAGAACCCCAGTCATGACCTCGGCGATTGGCGGGCAGCCGGGAACGTTAATGATGGGCTTATCGGTGATGATCTGGTGGATTGGCTTCGCGCCGGTGGGATTCGGATGCGCGGTTTGTATGCAGCCGGTGGAGGCGCACGAGCCCCACGCCACGATAGCTTTCGCGTGAGCCGCCGTCTCCCGGAGAATGTTCTCAAACGTTTCGCCGCCGATGGTGCAGTACACTCCGCCGTCTTTCGTTGGAGCATTGCCTTCGACCGCGAGCAAGTACCCGCCCGGATGATTTTTCACCATGTTCTGGCGAATTTCTTCCACCTGAAAGCCTGCGGCTGCCTGCAAAGTGTCGTCGTAGTCCAGCGAGATCATGTTGAAGATGACGTCTTGGGTGATGGGATGGGACGAACGGATGAAGGACTCACTACAGCACGTGCACTCCAGCCCGTGCAGCCACAGAACGGGAATCCGCGGCTTATTCTCCATGGCAGAGACGACCCGCGGCACTACAGAGGCTTCCAGTCCCATGGCGGCGGCGGTGGTAACGCAGAAGCGAATGAAGTCGCGGCGATCTACACCATGTTGACGGAGGACGTCGTAGGTCGAGGTGAAAGGCTTGTTCACGGGAGAACCCCCTGCAGAAACCCTAAGAGCGCTCTAAGGGTGAGAGCACTATCGTCGGGATTGAACAGGGTGTCTGTAACCGCGGGCACCAAGCCACGTGATGGGCAAACAATGGTGCGGAAAACGCTTCAGAATGCGGCGCGGCGTTCCAATGTGGGTCAATTATTCCGTGAGATTAGCGAGGTTACTTCAATAATGGGATTGGGAAGCTGGCGCATGGCGCGAACGAACGCGGCTACCAGGCGGCCATCGAACTGGGTGTTGGCGCAACGCTCCAGTTCGGAGAGGGCTTGCTCGGCGGTACGGCCTTTTTTGTAGCTGCGATCGCTGGTGATGGTGTCGTAGGAATCGGCGATGGTAATGATGCGCGCACCCAGGGGAATCATTTCGCCGGTCAGGCCGTTGGGATATCCGGAACCATCGAAGAACTCGTGGTGGTGAAGCACCATTTCGCGGATGCGTGCCAGAGGAACCAGCGGCTCCAGGATTTTGCCACCGAAGACCACGTGTGTTTTCATCACGTCCCATTCTTCGGGATTCAGCGGGCCGCTTTTGTTCAGGATGCTTTCGGGAATGCCGACCTTGCCAACGTCGTGCAGCACCGCGGCGAGGCGAATCTCTTCGACTTCCGGTTCCGTCATTCCCAGAGCTTCAGCGAGCAGCGCGGCATAAGCGGACACTTTTTGCGAGTGTCCCTGCGTGTACTGATCCTTCGCATCGATGGCGTAAGCAAGGGACGTGACGGTATCGAGGATGGACTGCGGCACGGAGGTGGGATCCTGGGGAGCGCCGGCGATTTCTGTTTCGGGCAAGGAATCGGTGAACTGGCGCAAGCGTTGATAGATTTCTTCGAAGGCTTCGGGGCCGGTGGCGAAGAGCCGTTTTAGCGTGACGCCGAGATAGGCTTCGAGGACATCGCGTTTCCAACGGCGCGCTTCGTTGGGATCGACGTGATCGGCGGTGGACACGGTGTTGCCGCCCTGATGCTTGGAGAGATACATCGAGGCATCCGCGACCTGAATCAATTCCTGCGGCGAAGAGCCGTGCAACGGGTAACACGCGATACCGAAGCTGGCGCTGATGTTTTTCTCGCGAAGCAGGGGATCGGCAGACACCCAGCCACGCAGTTTGGCGGCAAGCTGACGGGCCTGCTCCATGGTCGTTTCGGGCATGAGAATTACGAATTCGTCTCCGCCATACCGCGCCACGACATCGGAGCGACGGCAATTGGTCTCGAGGATCTGGCCCACGCGCTGCAGAACCAGGTCACCTTCGAGGTGGCCGTAGAAATCGTTCACAAACTTGAAGCGGTCCAGGTCCATCAGGACCAGGGCGAACGACCGGCCCGCGCGCGAAGAACGTTTCCACTCCGAAGAAAGCGCTTCCATGAAGAAGCGATGCGTTTTGACGCCGGTCAGGCCGTCGGTGATGGCTTGCTCCTGGGCTTTCTGGAACGTCAGGGCGTTGTGGAGCGCGCCGGAAATCAAATCGGCCAGCGTATGCAGCAGCAGCGACTCTTCCTCGGAAAAATCCACGCGTTCCACGGTCTCGACATAGAGCACGCCATGCAAATGGTCGGCGTAGAAGATCGGCAAAGCCATGGCCGTCTGGCTATCCGGCAGCACGGGCTTAGGGCCACTCTGCGTGGTGGGCAGCGAGCGATAGGTCGCGGGCTTGCCGGTGCGCGCCACTTGTCCAACGAGGCCAGCATCCAGAGGCAGGCGGTTGCCGAGGGCTCCGCGGCGTTTGCCGCTTTCCGCCTGCACGACCAGTTCGCGAGTGGTGTAGTCGAGCAGAGCGATGCCGATATGGTCGTAGCTCAGTCCGTTTTCCAGCTGCTCGGTAATTTTGGCCAGCACTTCATCCGGATTCAAAGTGGCGATGGCATCACGGGAAATCAGGTTGAGCAAGCTGAGGTGGCGAGCCTTGGTGCGTTCCTCCTGGAACAGGCGCGCATTTTCAATGGCGATGCTGGCTTCGCTGGCAAGCACGCGAAGCAATTCCAGATGGCCTTCATCGAAGGCGCGCTCTTCGTCGGAATAGATGCATAAGGCGCCGACGGCGTGGTCGTAGGCCACCAGCGGAACGCCGCAGAACGAGCCGCCGGTGCGAAGGGGATCGACGCCTAGCTTCTTGATTTCCGTGGTGTAGTTTTCCTGCACCAGCACGGGCTGGCGTGTGCGCAGGATGTATTCTGTAATGTGATTGCCCGCGGGGCGCGAACGGCTGGGCTGACGAACGCTGTCGAGCATTTCGAGTTCGAACTGAATGGCGTCGCGGACAGGGTCCAATGAAGCAATGTAAAGATTTTTGACGTCGAACAAGCGCCGCAATTCTTCCCAGATGCGCCGCAGAAGGTCCTCGCGATTGAGAGTTGAGCTAAGTGCACGGCCGATTTCGTTCAAGACGTGAAGTTCTTCGGAGCGGCGCGAGGTCTGCTGAATGAGGAAACTGTTTTCGACGGCCATGCCGATCTGGTGGCCCAGCGCCAGAAGCAGGCGCAACTCCGCGGGAGCGAAACGGCGATTGTCAGGTGTGCCCAGCAGCAACAAGCCGAACGCCTGCTCCTTGGCTTGCAGGCTGATTACCACCACGCTGCGCAGGCCCTGCTGCAATGACAGTTCGCGGAAACGGCGGATGGGCTCGTCGCGCTCCAATGCGCTGAGATTATCGTCGCGCAGGTCGCGGAAACCGAGCAGGCCGCCCAAGCGGGAGACGAGGCCGACGAGGTAGTCGTCGAGTCCTTCTTCCTGAGCCTTTCGGCAGAAGTCGTCGGGGATTCCCGCGGATACCACCGACGTGGGTCCGGTCGGATCGCCATGGTGAAGGAACAGCGCACCGGCAGGCAGGCGCACCACGCCGAGTACCCGGTCGAGTGCCTGCGCCAACATGCGTTGGATTTCTCCGCCGACAAAACTGGAAGTGGCCAGATTGAGGTTAGAGAGCGCCAGCATGTTGCGTTCGACGCGGCGCTTTTCCTCCTCATACACCGCCATGACCAGCAGCATGGAAACGAACGCGGTGGGGATCGATGAGATGGGGCGAAGGGCCTGCACGGCGTCTTCGGGCGCGAGCCGCAAAAACGGGAATACCAGGAAGATCAGTCCCCAGGCCACGAACGCGATGCTGAGCAGGCCGTCGGCCAGCGTTTCGTGGTGCTGGCTTTCGCGCCAGAACAGGAAGCCGACGCTAACAAAAATGAGGGAAGCGGGAATGTAAGAGGACAGCGAGAAATAGTTCAGTCCATTTGCCGCGGACCACGCGACGAGCACAACCGCGGCGCCGATCGCCGGGAAAATCCAAAGCTGCTGGCGAATGTAAAGTTGCGTGCCAAGGAAGAAGCAAATACCCGCAAAGCCGAATAGCGTGTGATTCAACGCAACGATGGAGGAGGCGGAAAAGAACCATGGAGCAAGGCCCGGCCCAAGATAGTGCAAACCATAAAGGACCCAGCCCGCAGTCCAGAACAACAGATAGGTCTGGCGCTTGAGCGAATAGATGTAGGCAAAAAACACTCCGACGAGAAGAGTGGCGAGAAGCAAACCGAGCGCGATGATGCTTTGAGCCATGTCCGAGCTTAGGAGCGCCGCTGCATGCGCGTCGGAGGAATTACAGATACGTCACGAAAGGAATGGCTGGGGCATTCGCAAGAAACGCTAAATTTTAGGGACCTTCGAAAAACACACCCGGCCAGCCTGTCGCGGTCTCCGAAACCGCACAGAACAGAACACATGCGATTATGAGGCAGGGAAAAAAGACCGCGCAAGCCTACCCGAGTACTAGTGGCGTAAGAGGTAGCAGGGGGCCCGGGTCGCCCGGGAGTTGTGGCTTGACCGCGATTCTGCCAAGTTGTTCCGCTCGGATGCGGAGTTCGATTGAGCTAGGATGTCTTGCATGTTACGAATTGCAGCTTGCCTGCTCGGTGTGACAATCGCTTTCGTTTTGTGCTCGCAGCCCGCAAATGCACAGAAAGCCGCCGACACCGGGAAATCTGCGCTGAAGATTCGCATTGCACCTGCCGATCGAGCTAAATACCGCTCGATCAGGGATGGCCAAGACTGGAAGAACCCGTATTTGATAGTGGGAGCAAAGGGTATTGACGCTGTTTCACTCAACCCCGCAACGAAGATTGCGACGATGGCGCCTGCGGACGTGATTGCGTACTTGGAAAAATTGCCATCCAGGGCGTGGCCGTATGGTTTAGTTGTAGCGGTGCAGGATGCGGGAATACGCGCCGGTGGCCACGTTGACGATGCTCCAATCAAGAAAAATCTAGAGGAATTGGTGCGGCTATTAGAAAAGGCTGGCGTCAAAGTGGAATTGTGGCCGTCAGCGTAGAAGGCACTGTGCGACTTGTTTGGTAGAGGCGCGACTCACTTTCTTGGTCAGCGAAAGGCCTGATTCGTTATCTCGGGCGTCGTAGCACCAAGCATCCCGCCAGCATGTCATGTAGTGCCTGCTTCTTGATAGTGAAGCCACACATCAAGTGCCCGATACCCATCGTGAGGTTGGACAGGTATTTCGCGAGGTTTCTGCTCATGGCGCGGCCTCGGGTTGCGCGGTGGCCTTCAATGTCAGTCACGTACAGGCGGAGTACGTTCTTGCCTACGGTTGCTTGCCAGCGAGAGCTTTCCGAGAGCGAAAAGTAAAACCACGGGACGAGGAATACGACGGCCACCAAGGCCACAAGGATTCCAATCGACGGGTCATGTCTGCTTCCTTTGCTCACAAGCCTCACAACAACGACAGAGACGAACGAAAGGAAGAACATCGGGAAAAACATTAGGAAACCATCAATTAGAGCTGCTGCAAGCCGCAGCCATAGGCCTGCATATGCGAGAGGAGTTGGCCGAGGGGCAACCTCCGTTTCGTTATCGACAGTGCGGACACTCGGTGCGGTCAACGGATCGGGCGTGTTCTGAGACGTGATGTCCTCTCGCCGTGAGGCAAACCGATTAATCCTCGGCTGGATAAACCAAACACCGATCAGGAAAAACCAAAGAAGCAAAAGTGTCCCGGCATAGTCGTAGAAGTACACCGGTTTGGCGCTCTCTGCGAGAGCGAGGCTTTTGGAGACAAAATATAAAGCATAAAACAGGCAGTACATTGCGAAGAGGTGTAAGGGAAAGATAAGTGCTGGCAACGCTGATTTGGTGGTGTTAAAAAGTGCAAAGAAAACGAAGATATACGCCGCCGGATAAAGCAGGGCAAAACGAAAGAAGCCTAGCCGCAATCTAGAGGTTGGTTTGCCGATTGAATTCAGGAACGAGCCCATCGACCAGAGCCAAGCGAGAAAACAGAGCATGAAGAGTGCCATCACGAACATGAACGAAAGGCTTATCTTCAAGAATTCTCGCGGCGACCGTGCGGTAATCAACGGAAGCAACATTGCGGCGCTGCCCCCGACGTAACCAATCCCAAAAAGTAAGAGAAATATCTGCCAATGTTTGGCGCTAACAAAAAACCTGACCACCGTGCCCATGTCGACCTCTATCGGATCTCCGCCCAACACGTAGTCGCAATTTCTCTACCTATATCACGAGAGATCGCGAGTTTTCTCGGGACGAGCGCGAGGGCGTTGGACGGCGTCGGGGAGGGTTCGCTACACTGAAGGTTTACATCATGACGGTGAAACGGGACTAACTATGACGGAAGCAAGCACAACACAGGCCGGAGGGGTGCGCGTACGATTCGCGCCTTCACCGACCGGCTATCTGCACGTGGGCGGAGCGCGCACGGCGCTATTTAACTGGTTATTTGCGCGCAAAGAGCGCGGCACCATGATTCTGCGCATCGAGGACACTGACGCGGAGCGCAACAAGCCGGAGCTGGTGGAAGGCATTGTAGATGGCCTGAAGTGGCTGGGCGTGGATTGGGACGAAGGCCCGTTCTACCAGTCGCAACGCACCGCGCTTTATCAGGAAGCAGGGCGCAAGCTGCTGGCCAACGGAAGCGCGTTTTTGTGCTACTGTCCGCCGGAAAAATATGTGGGCGGCGATCATGCCGTGGAAGGCGCGGAAAAACAGCAAGTGCGACGCGTGGTGCGCTGCTCGTGCCGCGACGGCAAGCCGTCTACACCCGGAACAAAGCCGGCAATTCGCTTCAAAGTGCCCATCGGAGGAACAACGAAATTCTTCGACGCCGTTTTTGGAGAGCGCGAGCTTTCCAACGACGAGATGGAAGATTTCGTCCTGGTGCGGTCCGGCAAAGAGGGCGAGGAGTTCGGGCAGGCCATGTACCAGATGAGCGTGGTGGTGGACGACATCGACATGCGCATCACCCACGTGATTCGCGGCGCCGACCACATCTCCAACACGCCAAAGCAGGTGTTGCTGTATCGCGCGATGGGAAAAGAGCCGCCGGTTTTCGCGCATGTACCGCTAATTCTGGGCCAGGACAAGTCGCGACTATCGAAGCGCCACGGGGCTACGGATGTGAACATGTACCGCCGCGAGGGATTTTTGCCCGAAGCGTTCCGGAATTTTCTGGCGCTGCTGGGATGGTCGCCAGGCGGCGATCAGGAATTTCTGCGCACCAGCGAGTTGCTGGAGAAGTTTTCGCTGGAAGGCGTCAGCCGCACGAATGGAGTATTCGACCGCGCCAAGCTGGAATGGTTCAACCAGCAGTATCTACAAAAGCTGCCCATCGAGGAGCTGCTGCCGCAAGTGGAAGCGCAACTGAAACAAGACCGCTTGTGGAAAGAAGAGTGGGCTTCGGGAGCCGGCCACGAGTGGTTCGCAAAGACTGTCGATCTGCTACGTCCGCGAATCCGATTGCTGCCGGATTTTTCCAGTTGGTCGCGAGCATTCTTCAGCGACGAGTTTGACATCGATCCGGCCGCGAAAGCGAAATTCTGGAAAGACGAAAAAGCGCCGGAATTGCTGGCGAAGCTCGCCGATGCACTGGCCGCGTTGCCTGAATGGAATCACGACGCTTGCGATCATGCGGCGCGCAAAGTGGCGGAAGAGGGCGGCGTAAAGGCGGGCCTGCTGATCAACGCGACGCGCGTGGCTATCGTGGGGCAAGCTGTGGCTCCGCCGCTGTTCGATACGATGGTGGTTCTGGGCCAGGAGCGCGTAGTTGGTAGGCTGCGGGCTGCGCTCAGCCAATTTGCGAGATAGGTTTGGCCTGTTGGGATTCGAGTTCGGGTCACTTCTTACCGTCCTATTCGACACGCCGTGATGCTGAGACGATTTGATGAGGACCGTCGAAAGATCCCAACTACAGAGGTTTCCGCAATGTATGAATTGAGGTCCTTCGAGCCGCAAACGGCGCGGCTCTCAGGATGACAGCGCGGTTTGTGGGTTGGTCGCGCTAAGGGAAGCAGATCGCTTGCTGTGCTCGGGATGGCAAACGCGCGCTGGCGAAGTGATGATTTTCGGGGTCGGACCACAGGCTGAAGCCTGTGCTACAGGCGGTTACCGACCTGAAGGTCGGCCTTCACGACAGTAACTGTCTTAGGGCACGCACGGGGTTAGTTTGACGATGGCTTGGCGGGTGCCTCGCGGTTCAATTCTTTCTTAAATGTTTTGTGAAACACAATGGCGGAAAAGACCGGCTCGTCGCGCGTTCCGGTGATACTGATGGGAATCACGGTGCCCGCGCCATCTTTTTTGAAAAATGGATCGAGCGGTTTTGCAAGCACCGACTTAACTCCGGTCATGGTTTGCGACAGACTGGCCTGTAATCGCAGGTGTCCTTTGAAATCAAGTTCACCTTCGCGAATTTTATAGCTGCCATCCAACACGACCGTGGCGCCTTCCACGCTGAAGTTCAAACCCTTGAAGGTAATCACTCCGTTTTCCAGGTGAAAGTGTCCCTTAATGTCAGAGAGAGCGCTGCCCGCTTCTTCGTTTTTGGGTTCGCCGAGTCCGTGGCGGCTAAGAGAGGCTAGTTTCTGGCGCACCTCAGAACTGGCAAATCTTGCGTCGTCCGCGTCGAAATCGCCGTCGAGCAGCATTTTGTCGATGGTTTTTACTTTACCGGGTGGAATCACGAGCTTGGCGTGAATCTTGATCGGGCCGCTCATGGGAGGCTTTGCGGATTTCACGGCGAGCGCAAGCACATCTTCGAGCCGAGCTTTCGCCGCGTTAACGTCGAGCGTGATCAGGTGGCCCTGCTTGCTGGGAACGCGAACCACGCTGCCATTGGAAATAATCACGGACCGACCCAACGTGGCCGTTACGGGATGGAGATAGGTATCGCCGTCGGTGCCATCGACGGTGGCGTCAAACTCGGTGTGCAACGGCACGGCGCGGCCCACCGGATCGAGCGCGAAATCCGGGGTGTCGGTTTCTCCTTGCGTATGGATGCTGTTGAGTTGGCCGTCATATTTGCCTGTGGAAGAAAGTATTCCTTGAATTCCCGGGAATGGCCCGAGGTCCGCATTTGTGAAGTTGTACTTGCCAGACACGGGGGAATCGCCGGGCTCCTCGGCGTCCCAAGGGCCAAACATCCCGACGGTAACGATTTCACCTTTCGGTTTGGCGTTAGTGAGATTGCCGTGAAAATTGAAGGGTTGGCCGGCGCCAACGCTGGTGAGCACGAGATCGTGAATATCGAAGTCCAGGGGATCCTTGCCCGGCTTTTTGGAGAGAATCAGAAGCAATGTGTCGTCGCAGTCGATGCGGTCCACAACCACTTGTTGCGGGAGGTCGTGTGGAGCGGTACGAGGCTTTTCGGCGCCGGGTTTTCTTTCACGCGGCGGAATCGTAATGACCATGTTTTTCACATTGACGTTGGAGATGTGGTGCCGCGGCTGAATCAGGCTCAGCAAGCCCAGATCGAAGGAAAACTCTTTGATCTGGAACATCGGCGGAACGTCGAGCCGGTTGTGAAAGTGAATGATGAGCCCCGCGCCTTTCACCGATACCATGGGCAAGACGCGTACTTTCAGCGATTGCAATTCCACTGTGCTCTGAAAACGGCGCGAAAGTTCCGCGACGACCCAGGCCCGCGTGGTTTCATCGAGGTCGCGCGCGCGCGAATAAATGAATAACGCCAGGGAAACGAATACGATGCCAAGAATCGCCAGCACAATCGGCCATCGTCTGCGGGAGCGAACCTGCGCGGTCACGTGAATTCCATTCTGGGCGGAGGAGCAGGAAATTCTACAGATTTATTTGCGCGATGAAAATACTTCCGAATGCGCAGGGCGCGCCGCGCTGGGAGTTGCGGCTACATTCAGAGGCACATCCAAATTCAAAGTGACCGGCGGAAGACAGATTTCCGCGCTGCAGGCCTGGTAGCGAAGCTTCATCGGCATGTGCTGGGTGCCGGCGGGCGCTTCGGAGAGCGCGGTGACCGGAACGAAGAGAGTCACGGAATCGGTGTAGACGTTCAATGGCTTGTTTTTCGAAAATGAGAATGTCTGCAGCGTGCCTTTGGGATAGACCACATCGCCCGCTTTGAAACCCGCGGGAACGTCGGCGCGCAGGTCGGTGCGAATCAGATAATCTTCCGTCACTTCGCGCGCATTGACATGAAAGCCCGGACGAATCTTCATGATTACGGCCACTTGAAACGCTGCGCCTCGTGCGACAGGATCGAAGGAAACGTATGCTGTGGGAGCAACGACGTCTTTACCGGATGGCGGCGCCTGTGCGGCTAGGCGCGAAGCGAAAAGAGCGACGCTGGCGAAAGCGAGTAAAAACGAGGCGAGTGAACGGTTCACGCAGTCACCTTGGTGCCAAGCTGCTCGGAAATTACACGGCTCATCACTTGAAACAAATCTTCGCCGGTCTTGTCGAGGATGAAGGCGTTGCGCGCGTCGGACCACGCAAGTTTGAAGCTGGTGGAAAGTGCGGAAACCCAGATTTCGCGGATCGGCGTGTTCGGAGAAACCACAAATTTCGCAGGCTGCGGTTCCTCGAAGATCACTTCCAACTTGCCGCTTTCGCCCTCGACGTCGAAGGCATGCTCGTCGCCGAGGCGCAGCAAGCGCTTCTTCAATTCTTCGAACAGCGCGTCGGCCTTCTTTTGAAAGTCGTGTTCAGAGAGCATGATGACGAGCCTTGTCTAAAGCTGCGCTTCAATCGCTTGCGCGATTTCGTCGTAGCTTCTGAGTCCCTGGATTTTCATTACTTGCTTGCCATCGCGCGAAATCAGGAAGCTGGTCGGATAGCCAAGAATGCCGCCGAATTTTTCGCCGGCATCGTCGTCGCCAAGCAGGATGGGATAGTCGATCGGCAGTTTCTTGCCGCTGACGTCGAAGCGTTCCTTGTCGATGAAGGGAGCGACAACCGATTTGCCCTCTTCGTCCATCGCCACGCCCACAACAGTGAAACCGCGCGAGGCATATTTAGCCTGCAAGTCGATCAGCCAGGGAATTTCGACGCGGCACGGGTCGCACCACGTAGCCCAGAAGTTCAGCAGCACGACCTTGCCTTTGTAATCGGCCAGCGCTACCTCTTTACCGTTCAGATCCTTCAACCGGATTTCCGGCGCAAGTTTTTCCTGAGCATCGGCACGCAGCGCCACTTTGTGGCTGGTGGAGAGACGCGTGGCGCGATCGGCATAAACGGTGACGACAATCAACGCAGCGACAGTGAGTACAATGATTACAATTTTTTTCATCGAGGCCTAACCATACTAAGAAAATGTTCTTACATATTAAAGCGATTCAGAAATGTCAGCTTACCTGTCAACCAGGTCAGCCGGTTAAAAAACACCAGGCCGCCGACGAACAGCAACAACACGCCGCTAACCAGTTCGACGGCGTGCAGGTACTTGCGGAAGTTCTTGTAAAAGCGCATGAACTGGCCGAGGCCCAGCGCGGTGAGCAGAAACGGAACCGCCAGCCCGGCGGAATAGACGGCCAGAAGCAGTACGCCACGCGCTACCGTATCACTGGCGGCGGCCAAGGCCAAAACCGTGCCGAGAATTGGCCCGATGCACGGCGTCCAACCAAAGGCAAACGCGAAACCAAGGAAGAAGCCGCTGACCGCTCCCGGCTTGGTGTCCTGGCTGCGCAAGCGAACATCCTGATTGAGCCAGCGGGCGAGTTGCGGGCCAAAGAATCCGATTAGCGAAAGGGAAAAGAAATGACTGGCGCCGAGCCCCAGGAACAGCGGCCCGTGATGCACCAGCGACGCGATACCGAGCGCGACAAGCACGCAGCCCAGGATGATGCCGGCTCGCACGTTCATCTTGATGAGGCCCCCGAGCAGATGCAGACCAAACAAAATGATCAGCGCGCCAGCAATCGGCGCGAGCAAGGAGCGATTTTGATTCAGGAAGCCGCCAACGGCGCTCGCCGAAGCGCCCAGTCCGATAAACACCACGGAGAAACCGATGACGAACGCGATTGCTGACGTAAACAGATTGGACTTGGGCTGTTCGCCCTGGCGCAATTGTTCAACGCCGATGCCGGAAAGCATGGAGACGTATCCGGGCACAAGGGGAAGTACGCAAGGAGAAAGGAACGAGATGAGCCCCGCGAGAAAAGCTCCTGCGAGCGGGACATCCGCGACGACGTTTCGGTCAAAAGCCAGTGCGAACATTTCAGAGCTTTCCCAGAGGGACAAGACGGCCATCCCTACCCATTACCCATTCTCGCATAAAACGAGCATGGCCTCAGCAGGCTGGCCCGGATCCTTCCGTTCTGATCGTTCCGCGCCAGCAAAAGTTACAGGTGGCGCGAAGTCTGGTTAGACGGGAGCAATCCAGGAATGCTGGCGCGGCAACAGAAAGTTGACAACTGAGGTGTATGGCTGGCGGTGTTCTTGTGCGACAAAATTCTCAGGTCGGTAACTCGCTACAAACAGAAACCTTATTCCCGCTGCGAATGGCATGGCCCTTGCCCGTCTAACCGGCGCAACAAACCGGAAGGTGCGATGACCTGGACGCCGAATAAAGTGACGCTTCTGCGTGTAGCCGTGGGCTTTGCCGCCGTCAGCTTGTTTGGACACGGCGCCTGGTTGAACCTGTTGGCGGTGGTCTTGACGGTGGCGTCGATTGCCTTGGATGCGCTCGACGACCACCTGGCGCGCAGCAAGAAAATGGCTACCCCGGTCGGCGCTCAGATCGACATCTTGGGTGACCGCATCGTCGAAAACATGTACTTCACATATTTTGCGGTAGTCGGGATGGTTTCGCTGTGGCTTCCCATGCTGTTTTTCGCTCGCGGCGCGACCACGGATTTTCTGCGCGGACTGGCGCTGAAAGCCGGGCATTCCGGGTGGGGCGCCAATGCCATGCTGGAAAACTGGTGGGGACGCGCGCTGGTGGCGTCACGGTGGAGTCGTGGACTGTATGCGGCGCTGAAGTGCGTTTGCTTCTGTTATCTGGGTTTGGAGCTGGCTCTGACACGCGGCCCAGTGGCGCTGCTTGGACCGCTGACCGTCGACGCGCACGCGGCGATTCGCGCCGGCGCTCAGACGCTTGCCTGGTTGACGGCGCTCTTTTGCGTGCTTCGGGGCTTGCCGGTTTTTCTCGCCGGCTCGAAATTCCTGTCCGCAGCCCTGGCTAGCAAGACTTCGCGGAAACCGGCTCGAGGAGAAGCGGCATGACGGAATTGACAACGAACTGCGTCGCGGCGTTCTTCGATATCGACGGCACACTGATGCCGGAGCCGTCGCTGGAGAAAAGGCTCTTCTCGGGTCTGCGGCACAGTGGAGCGATTCCAGCGTGGAATTACGTGGCGTGGCTTGCTGAAGCGATTCGATTGCTGCCACACGGAATCGCTGCGGTGCGTGGCGGCAGCAAGCGTTATTTGCAGGGCATTAGCGCCGACCGAGTATTCGAATTGATGGGCACGATTTCTTTCTACGAAGAAGCCGTCGAACGAATTGCCTGGCACGCGCGACAAGGCCACATTGTGGTCCTGCTCAGCGGAACGTTGGAAGTCCTGGCACAAATCGCGGCCACCGCGCTGGAGTGCGAACTGGAAATACGTGGCGTGCAGACTAATGTGTTGATTCGCGCCACGCGCCTGATAGAAGTGCGCGGCCACTGGACTGGCCGCGTGGCCGACCGAGCAATGCAGGGCGAGGAAAAATCCCGCGCCATCAAGCAATTTGTGCTGAAGAGACAAATGGATTGCGCGCAGTGCTATGCCTATGGCAATTCCTTGGGCGACCGCGCAATGCTCGCGGCCGCTGGACGCCCGCACGTGGTGAACCCTGGCAGAGACCTTGCTGCGCTCGCCAATCGCTGCGACTGGCCCATTTGGCACTGGCATCAGCAGAAGACTATGATTTCCCCGGGCTTTTCCCGTGTGGAAACGAAAATCCAACGGACGGAGAGCCACGCATGAACGGCAAAGAAGCTCGGCAATTCAGCAAGGGGATGGCATCAGCATGGCTGGTGCCGGGGCGAATGGGAGAGGAAATCGCGTTGCCAACCGGCGGTGAGTTCAGTTTCGCGCGAATGAAAAAGGCAATGGGAGAGCAGGTGGCGGCTGCGTGGGCGGCATGCGGCGCGTTTGAACGCATGGCCTTCACGTACCTGACGGTCTCAAGTTTCGTAATCGTGCTGTTCGCGCGGAATCTGCAGCATCCAGTTCGGTTATTGGCGGTTCGCGCATTTGTTGTGGTTATCATTCTGGCGCTCTGCCGGGTGTGGGCGCCCTCGGCTGCACGCGCTGCGGTGCGTGGCGCGACTTTTGCGAGCCGCTGGTGGCGCTTCTGGCGACACTGGTACCCTCACCTGTTTTTTCTATTTTGTTTTGAAGAGCTCGCGCAACTCATGACTCTTTTCACGCCACACTGGCAAGACGCCAAGTTGCTGGCGTTCGATCATTGGCTGACGGGCGTGCAACCGACGATCTGGCTGGAGCAGTTTGCCACGCCCGGCCGGAACGAATTCATTCAGCTCGCGTACCTCACGTATTTCACGTATCTGCTGATTCTCGGCGGCATCCTGTATTTCCAGAAAGACTGGAGGGCGTACTGGTCGGTGATGACCTACTCGATGGCTGGCTATTCCATCGGCTATATGATCGCTATGTTTTTCCCCGTGGAAAGCCCGTGGTTTTCGCTCGTCGGCTCGTGGAAGGCACCGCTCGAAGGCGGCCCGATTACCGCAACCATTAATTTCATCGAGCACTATGGGCGGGTACGTGGCGCGGCCTTTCCTTCGGAACATGTGGCCGGATCAATCGCGGTTTTGTGGGGAGCTTGGAAATTCCGTCGCTGGTTGTTTTGGGTAATGGCGCCTTGTGTGTTTCTGATGTGTCTATCGACAATTTGGGGCCGCTATCACTATGTGGCGGATATTTTCGCCGGGATCATTACCGGCACGCTTGGATATTTCATAGGGGACTGGGTGATGCGCCGTCCGCGCGCAGTACCGACGCCGGCCGAACCTTCCGCAGGAACGCCGTAACAACAATCGAGGAACAACGAATCAGTTGGAATTCACAGAATCCAGAGTAGGCCGAGCGCCGAGCGGGCAGTTACGTTCAAAATTGCGTGCCAATTCGAGCAGTAACGACTCATTTGTCACAGCACTGATGAATTGGAGTCCGACGGGAAGGCCATTCTCCGTCAGCCCGCAGGGAACCGAAATTGCAGGAGCTCCGGCTAGATTCGCGGGCCGATTCAATCGCAGCAACAGCCCGCGCGTTGGATGGGTGCTGCCGTGGATTGTGACGGACTCTTCGCCGATGCGCGTGGCGGTGATTGGTGTAGTCGGAACCACCAGCGCGTCGAGCTCTTCTTCCTCGAGAAGCAGGTGGAACGCCGCGATGAATTGTTGACGCAATTCCAACGCCTGGATGTACACGACGGCAGGAACTTTGGCTCCCGTCTCCAGCCGTTTTCGGACGTCCTCGTCGTATTCTTCCGCGTGAGCCGGATACCAGCCTGCCTGCTGGTGATAGTGCGTCGCTTCTGCCCAGGCGATTTGATTCCCCGCATCCTCGGTTTCTCGCACCAGCGGGAGCGAAACCTCTTTCAAGCGCACGCCATGCTTCTGCAACACGCGCAGAGCCGCCTGAAATAAGCGTTCGACTTCCGGGCTTAACACCTGCAGAAAAAACTCCTTTGGAACGCCGAGGCGAGGACGACGCGAGCGCGAAGATACCAAGCGCCCCAAATGCAAGCGTCGCTCTCCCTTTCCGCGAACACCAATGGCATCGAGCAGCAACGCCGCGTCCTCGGCATTTCTTGCCAGCGGACCAACAAAATCTAGAGTTGGCGAGAGAGCCACCACATCGTCGGCGCTCACACGCCCGAGTCCCGGCTTTAACCCAACGACTCCACAGAGTGAAGCAGGTATGCGAATGGAGCCGCCAGTGTCTGTTCCGATGCTGCCGTAGCACAGCCCTGCAGCGATCGCAGCGGCAGAACCGCCGCTCGAGCCGCCCGCAATTCGCGAAAGGTCCCAGGGGTTTCGCACCGCGCCGTAGTGCCGATTATTGCTGGTGGTGCCGTATGCGAACTCGTGCATGTTCGTTTTCCCGAGCAAAACGGCGCCGGCTTCTTTCAGCGCAGTGACGATGGGAGCATCGTGCAACGGCACGAAATCCGTCAGCACACGCGAACCTGCGGTGGTGCGGATCTCGGCGGTATAAATATTGTCTTTCAGAGAAATAGGAATGCCATGAAGCAGACCGCGATCGCAGCGCGATTTGCGGCCTCGCTTGGTCACGAGTTCAGACTCTGCGCGTCTAGCCTGCTGAAGAGCCAATTCTTCACTGACGGTAATGAAGGCATTCAAGTGCGGGTTCAGCTTCTTGATTCGTTCCAGCAAAAAATGGGTGAGCTCCACGGGCGAGAGCTTTCGTTGGCGGTAAAGGCGTGCAATTTCCGGAATAAAAGCGAACGCAATTCCCGATTCGGTGATCATCAAAAAACCTTGTCCATACGCCGCAAGTTTCCAAACGTGCCAAGATTGGCCAGGATGAAGGCAACGCGAAATTGATTTTCGGTGCGAACCACACCAAGGTCGACGCGGCGGTATTCGACGGCGAGGCCACAGCATCCGCCGTTGTAGTTCAGCAGCACAAACTGGTTTTGCAGCGTGGAATTCTGGATATCGTAGCTAATGCCTGTGGCGAGGTTGAAACCCTGCCGCGTGAGGCCGCCATAGCCGATGATCGCTCGGATCTGGTGCGATGGAGGCTCGACGATCGGATCACCCTGCAATCGAAAGTCGGCGACTGTCATGTAAAACTCCCGGTAGGGCTTGATCTTCAGCAATGTGCCGATGGTCGTAACTTTGTGCAGTTGGGTGTCGTAAATCAAAATTTGCTCGGCGTCGTATTTGCCACCCGGAGTCAAGGTGACGTCGCTGATGATGGGCGACCAGTTGCGGGGTGTCGAGGCAAATGCGAAGGCCGTGATGGAGTCAAGCGCCTGAAAAACGTTGCGCTGGCCGGTAATCAGGGCGCCGCCGAAAGTGGGATCGAAATAATGCTTCTGAACAAGTTTCCAGGTCAGAAAATCAACGGGTTGACCGTCTCCATCCTTTACCCAGAGCCGCTGCGTGATGCCGTATTCGATTTCGTTGGTGTTGGTCAAAGTGGCGTCACTGTCGTAGCGGATGAACTGCGCGAAATCATTCACCCCGGTCACGTATCGGTAGGTAATGTAGGGCTCGATGGTGTGCTTGTAGCGATGCCGTGTTTGCGGGCGATCGAAGTAGCGTTCCAATGTGGGGGGGCTCAACTCAACCGCAAACTCGCCAGTATTCCGCAATATGGAATTGCTAGTCACGATGCCATTGGCGTTCAGCGAGTCACCGTAATAGGTGGTTCGGAACCGCGCGGAACTGGTAATGCCGAGCCAGTCTCCAAGGTGCAAAGGCAAGGTAACTTGAGGAGCGAATTCGACACGCGGAACAAAATTGGGGGTGTTGATGAATTCGTCGTCGCGGTGCAGTGCCCCGGCGTAGGAAGTGAATGAGAAATAGAACGGCAATTTGCGCCAGGGAGTCTGCTCGACGGAGTTGAAGCGCGCTTCGGGGGCACTGCGAAGCACGACGCTATTTGGCGGGCTGAGTTCCAGGAAGCTGCGATCATTTAGCGTCGCGAGGTTCAGGCTGTAGCTGTGGAAATTGTTGGTCAAGAAAACCGAACTGCGAATGTCAGAACTGATGCTTTCTTCGTATGTGTCGCCGAACGCCAGGCGGAAGGTCATCGAGGAGAGCTGATTCAGATCGGTAACAAAGCGCCAGCCATGATTCCACAACGATTGCACTTCCAGTTGCTGCTGGTATCCGCCCTGATTCTCGCGGTCCTGCACGCCAAAATACGTGTATCGAATGGATGTGTTCTCAAACGGACGCGCACGGAAGCCAACGCGTTCGCTGGGACCACGACGGCTGAAATATTCAAAGCCGGTAGTCAGGTCCATCCAGGAAGTGGGCGCCCAGTAGAAAGCATCGCCAATCGTGAAGCCCTTGACGGTGCTGTTGCCGACGACGGGAAGTAAGAATCCGGTTTGGCGTACGCGTTCGCCCGCCGGCGTTGTGGCATAAGGCAGCCAGAGGAGCGGGACGCGGTAGAGGCGGAAATTGGAATTGATCAGCGCGACGCTCTTTTCGAGGGTGATTTTGGCTTCGGGAGCGTAAAACTGCCAAGTAGGATGCTGCGGATCGCAAATTGTGAACCAGGAATGGCGGACGATATAGAAATCCGCGGACACGCGCTCGACTTCCTTGGCTTCAAAATAAACGGGATTTTCGGTGATCAGCAGCGTGGGGTTGGGGTGGCGTTCCAGTTTCACATTGCCGTGGACATTGTGGAACGTGCCATGGCCGGTCTGAATGTTGAGCTGTGCATCATCGGCTTCCAGGTGTTGGTTTTCAAAATCAAATTGCACGTGCCCGCGCGCCAGCGATTCGAAGGTTGCGCTGTTGTACTCGACGTGATCCGCCTGCAGACGCATTTCGCCGTAATGAATGTCCACATCGTCGTCCGCTATGAAAATGTCGCCTTGCCGCCGCTGTGGCCCTTTAGCCGAAATCTCGGCGATGCCTCCCGAAGGTGCCTTAGGCAGGCTAATCTGTTGTGCGGCACACTCGCCTGAACCCGCCAGCAACAGCAACAAAGGCCCGAAGATCCTTAGGATTTTACAGCGGGCGGAATTGGGATGAGTTCTGTTCACGCGGCGTTTGGGCTCGATGAGGTGAAGGGTAAGCCTAGCATGCGCATTGACGGATTTGTAGCCAACATCGAGGCCTTCGCAAACAATAGATGCACAAACGCGCTTTAAAGAAGTATCATGCGCAATTTCGTGGGAGAGAATCCGCAGGTCGGTGACGGTTCAGCGCTGGTTAAGAAACTTGTGGACGATTCGGGAAGAGTCCGAGGGTCAGATAACCGGGTGAGACGACGGCAGTCGTCGCGCGTCTAAGGGGACAGATTCCTTGGGGGCGTGCCGGGTGCGCCGTTTGTTCGATTGGGGCCGGGTTCACGCATTGTAATGACAGAAAGGAAGATTCCATGAGCGCTATTCGCTCGAAGTGGGTGAGGTTTGCCGTGTGGGGCGTGCTCGTTATCGCGATTGGCGCGGGTGCTGGCTTTGCGGCTTTTCCGGCCTTGGCCCAAGAGCAAAAAGATGAAAAGAAGGACGAGAAGAAAACCCTGGAGCTGAAGCCCGAGCGCAAAATCGAGTTTTCGACAGACGAAGGCACCTGGCTTTCTCTCGACATTTCGCCGGACGGACGCACCATCGTCTTCGAGTTGCTTGGCGATATTTACACCCTTCCTGTTGAAGGTGGCGAAGCCAAGTTGATTTCCGGGGGCATGCCATTCGACAGCCAGCCGCGCTTTTCGCCCGACGGAAAATGGATCGCATTTATTTCCGACCGCGACGGCGGCGAAAACGTGTGGATCATGAAACCGGATGGCAGCGATCCCAAGCAGCTATCCAAAGAGACTTGGGCCGACCTTGCTTCGCCATCATGGACGCCTGATGGCAACTACGTGCTGGTCTCAAAAACCACGGAGGCACTTTCCGCCTACGAAATCTGGATGTATCACGTGCAGGGAGGCTCGGGCGTACAAATCACGAAGGCGAAAGCTGCGCCCAAGCAACCGCGCCGGGAACGAGCCAACGCTTTGGGTGTCGTGGCTTCTCCGGACGGGAAGTATCTGTACTACGCGCGACGCACAGGCGCGTTCGCGTACAACGCGCAGTTTCCGCTTTGGCAAATTGCCCGGCGCGACCGCAAAACGGGTGACGAAGACATTCTTCTGGAACAGTTGCGCAGCAGTTTTCGGCCAGTACTTTCGCCGGATGGAAAGCAGTTGTTGTACGTAACGCGCTACGAGACGGAAACAGGCTTGCGCTTGCGCAATCTGGAAACTGGCGAGGACCGGTGGGTGCGCTATCCCATCACGCGCGACGATCAGGAAGCGATCTTTTCACGGGACCTTTTTCCTGGTTACGCCTTCTTTCCTGACGGTAAGGAAATTCTTTACAACCAGGACGGCAAGATTCGCCGCCTGAATCTGGCGACTGGGGCAGAATCCGTTGTTCGGTTTACCGCCAATGTGAAATTGGATATCGGCCCCAAGCTTGATTTTCCGCAGCGTGTCGAAGAAGGTCCGGTAAAGGTTCGGTGGATACAGGATCCCGTCGAATCGCCGGACGGTAAGCGCATGGCTTTTTCCGCCATGACTCATCTGTATGTGATCGATCTTCCCAATGGCAAACCGCGCCAGCTGCTGAGCGACGGCACCAGGCAGTTTCAGCCGGCATGGTCGCCCGATGGCAAGTGGCTCGCGTATGTTACATGGTCCAATGCCGGCGGCCAGCTTTGGAAAGTTGCGTCAGATGGTGGAACTCCCGTTCAACTGACCAGGACGCCGGCGCTTTACAGCAATCCTGTCTGATCGCCCGACGGAACGCGAATTGTTCTGTTGCGCGGCAACGCGTACGATCGTGAAAATTCAGAATTCGATGGCGGACAGACATCCAACGCCGACCTGATCTGGCTGCCCTCGGGAGGTGGCGACGCGAAACTAATCTTGCCGGCGCGCGGAGCCGGAGCGCCGCATTTCACTCATGAAAAGGATCGCATCTACGTCAACACGCCGCAGGGCCTGGTATCTTTGCGTTACGACGGCACGGATCGGATAACCCATTTGCAGGTGAAAGGCACCGGCGATTACAGCGCGGAAGAGCCTAGTCCTGCCGACGATCTACGAGTCAGCCCCGATGGTCAATGGGTTTTGGCGCAGGTGATGAACCAGCTGTTTCTGGTGGCTATGCCGGTGGTTGGGGGAGAGCCGCCAACCATCGTGGTCACTTCCGGCGCGGTTCCCGTAAAACGGATTTCCGATATTGGCGCGGACTATTTTCACTGGTCGGATGATGGCAAGACAATTTCCTGGGCGGTGGGCGCAAGCCTTTTTCGGCAACCGCTGAGCTCCATCTCCTTTGAAAAACCCAAGGAAGAAAAGGACAAGGACGAAAAGAAGCCCGCGGCAAGCAGCGATGCCGACAAGAAAGACGCCAATCAGGCTGCGGCTAAGCCCGACGAAAAGAAAGACGAGAAGAAAGAGGAGAAAAAGCCCAACGAGCGCTCCAAGGATGTTCAGGAAATCCACGTCGCGCTGGAAGTGCCTCGTGCCACTCCCAAGGGCACCATCGTTTTGCGTGGCGCAACTGTGATCACCATGAAGGACACGGAAGTGATTCCCGATGCCGACATCGTGATTGAAAACAACCGAATCAAGAGCGTCGGAAAACGTGGAAGCGTTCCCGCTGGAGCGCGAGTGTTCGACGTCAAGGGCAAAACCATCGTGCCCGGGTTTGTGGATACGCACGCGCACTGGAGCGAGATTCGCCGTGGCATTCTCGACGTGCAGAATTGGGCATTCCTGGCGAATGTCGCTTACGGCGTCACCTCAGGCCTGGACGTGCAGACCGGCACCAACGACATGTTCGCGTATCAGGACCTGGCCGACAGCGGAGACATCATCGGGCTTCGCGCGTTCTCCACGGGCCCTGGCGTGTTTTCGAACAACGATTTTCAGAGTGTTGATGACGCAAAAGGCGTGCTGACCAAGTATCGCGATTACTACGGGACGCACAACATCAAGAGCTACATCGTCGGGAATCGCAAGCAGCGCCAGTTTATGGTGCAAGCGTCAAAGGAACTCGGCATGATGCCCACCACCGAGGGCGGCCTGGACTTGAAGCTCGATATGACGCACGTGATCGACGGTTTCCACGGCAACGAGCACACGCTGCCGATCGTCCCGCTCTATAAGGATGTAATCCAGCTATTCGCGCAATCTGGCATCGCGGAGACTCCGACGCTGATCGTCAGCTACGGCGGCCCTTGGGGTGAAAACTATTTTTACGAGCATACCGAAGTGCACAACGATCCGAAGCTGAACCATTTCACGCCGCATTTCATTCTTGATCACAAAACCACGCGCCGCACTTTTTGGGGACGCGAAGACGAATACGAATTCCCGAAACATGCCGCGCAGATGGCAAAGCTGGTCCGCGCGGGAGGACTCGTCGGTGTAGGCAGCCACGGCCAGTTGCAGGGCCTCGGTTATCACTGGGAAATGTGGATGCTGGCCAGCGGAGGTATGACTCCGATGGAAGTGCTACGCTGCGCGACCGTGAATGGTTCGAAGATCGTTGGTCGCCCGCAGGATATCGGCTCGCTGGAGCCCGGCAAGCTGGCAGACCTGGTGATCCTCGACAAGAACCCACTCGACGACATTCACAACACCAACACCATTCGGTGGGTCATGAAAAACGGCGCTTTGTACGAAGGCGACACGCTGAACCAGTTGTGGCCCGAAGAGAAGAAGCCCGAGGCACTATGGTTCTGGGATTTCGATAAGCCAAAGGCCGGCGAGGCTTTGCAGTACGGCGCTACCAATAAGCCATAGGCCATTCAGTGGAAAGTAGAAAATCGAAAATAGAAAATAGGAAAGGCCAGCCAACCTGGGGTTGAGCGTTACTTCGTTTCTTTGACTGGGGCCGGGGCCTTGACGTGGTTCGTCCGGTACCATTCGAACGTGCGCTGAAGGCCTTCTTCGAACATCACGGCCGGCTCATAACCGAGATCCTCTTTGGCTCTGCGAATGTCAGCAAGCGAATCGCGTATGTCGCCTTCGCGCGGTGGATCATACTTCGGTTCAATTTTTTTGCCGGAGATGCTCCGGAGGAGTTCCACTATTTTGTTCAGTGAAATAGCGAAGCCTGTTCCGACATTGTAGACGTTTCCGGACGCGCTGGGGGCCTCAAACGCCAGCAGGTTGGCTTGCACCGCATTTTCCACAAACGTGAAATCTCTCGTCTGTTCGCCATCTCCATAGATTAAGGGCTGGGTATCGTCGAGCACCGCTGCTGCAAATCGTGACAATACACCGGAGTAGGGCGATCCAGGATCCTGCCGCGGTCCGAAGATATTGAAATAGCGCAGTGAAACGTTTTCCAGGCCGTAGCAGCGGCCAAATGTCTGTCCGTACAGCTCCCCTACATATTTAGCCACGCCGTAAGGGGAGATGGGAACCGGCTGCATGGTCTCGGTCTTCGGCAAAGTGGGCGTCTCGCCATAAGCCGAGGACGAGGCGGCGTACACCACGCGTTTCACTTTATTGTCGCGCGCCGCTACCAGTACGTTCAGTGTTCCATCAACATTGATGCGGTTTGTTTCGATGGGATCTTTCACGGAACGCGGCACGGAGGTGCGTGCCGCCAGGTGAAGGACATATTCCGCCTGGTGCATGGCCTTCTGCACCACTTCCAGGTCGGTGATGGAGCCCTTCATGAAGGTTATTTTGCTGCGAACTTCCGCGAGGTTTTCTTCTTTGCCAGACGACAAATCATCGAGCACAACGACGCTATGTCCTCGCCGCACCAATTCATCCACAGTGTTCGAGCCGATGAATCCGGCGCCCCCCGTAACCAGGTAGCGCATTTCCGTCTCCTCTGTCGCAAAACCTTTCTTATTGTACGATGGTAAGACGCTTTCTCGCGCAATGTTTCGAGGCGAGCAACGTACATTGGACATGAGCAAAAGACGAATCGCCATCCTATTAGTGGTGCTACTACTGGCGCTGGCCAGCCTGTACTACGCGCGTCTCCGGACGCAGCATCGCGGCGCACCGACGGCTGCGACTTACCCCTCCGCCGCGACCAACCCCTCGCCGTCAACCGGGAGTCCCGAGGCTGCCGGCCACGAGAAGCCGGGCGCGCCACCAATCGAAGGCAGCAAGGCGCATGCTCCAGGCGCCGAAAGCGGGCCCATGCTGCGGCCGGGTGAAACTTTGGAGTATGCGGCGAATGTAACGAAACTCGACAGCACGGTAGCAACGTTGAAGGTCGTGGTGGGGGACAAACGCGATCTGGCGGGTAAGAGCATGTGGCACCTTCAGGCTTTCGCCCACACGGAAAATCCGTATCGCATGGTCTTTGAGCTGGACGACCGTTTCGATTCTTATAGCGACCCTGTGGACCTCAGCAGCCATCAGTACGAAATGCATCTCAGCGAACGAGGCCAGAAAGTGGATTCCGTCGAGCGCTTGTATTCTTCTCCGAAGGATTTTGCTCCGTCGGGGATGATCGCTGCTCGCGTCCTTCCCGAAACGCGCGACCCTCTGGGATTCCTGCACTATTTGCGCAATGTGGATTGGAGCAAAACACCGGAGGTTCGCTCGCCGGTTTATGACGGCCACAAACTTTACGACGTTCGTGCCGAGTTAAAGAGTAAGGCGCAACCGGTGAGTGTTCCCGCGGGCGATTTCAACACCACGAAGATCGAGATTCACGTCCTAGATAACGGCACGGAAATGAAGGATGCCCATTTCTTCCTGTATCTGGCGAACGACTCGCTACGCATACCGGTGTTGGTAGAGGCGGTTCTTCCGGTTGCCAGCGCGCGCGTCGAGCTTACCAAGGCGAAGTAACCCGTCGGCGCTAAAGCGCGATTTTGTTGGTCAGCAGGGAACGATTCTGTCGCGATTCCGCATCACGCGTCGCGTGGCATTGCGTGTGTCGATCACCAGCTTCGAGGAATCCACGATTTGTGCGTAGTCGTAGCTGGAGTGATCCGTGGCAATGATCACCGCATCGTAGGTCCCCAGCGTGGCCGGGCTCAGAGGAACGGACTTCATGTGCGAATAATCGTAGTGGCGCATCTTGTGCAGATGCGGGAAGTAAGGATCGTTGTAGTCAAAGGTGGCGCCGCGCTTCTGGAGGATTTCCATGATCTTCAGAGTGGGAGATTCGCGCAGGTCGTCCACATCCTTCTTGTAGGCCACGCCCAGCACGAGCAGTTTTGATCCGTTCAGACTCTTCTTGTGCTGGTTTAACGCCTCGGCAATCGCGTCCACCACGTGATACGGCATCGCGGTGTTCACTTCGCCCGCTAGTTCGATGAATCTCGTCGAAAAATCGTACTCTCGCGCTTTCCACGACAAGTAGAACGGGTCAACGGGAATGCAATGGCCGCCCAGCCCGGGTCCCGGGTAGAACGGCATGAAGCCGAAGGGCTTAGAGGAAGCGGCTTCGATCACTTCCCACACGTCCACGCCCATACGCTGGCAGAGCAGCTTCAATTCGTTCACGAGCGCGATGTTCACGCAGCGAAAGATATTTTCCAGGAGCTTGGCCATTTCCGCGGCTCGCGTAGAACTGACGGGAATAACCTTGGCGACGACCTGCGCGTATAGCGCCTGGGCAGCGCGTCCGCTAGGCGGATTCACTCCGCCCACGACTTTGGGGATTTGCGCCAGTCCATACTGCTTATTGCCGGGATCTTCGCGCTCCGGCGAAAATGCCAGGAAAAAGTCGCCTGGAACGTTCTCGTTGTCCAGGCCCGATGCGATGGGGCAACGCAGCCCGCTTTTCTCCAGAATCGGCAGGACCAGTTCTTCCGTTGTTCCCGGATAGGTCGTCGATTCCAGCACCACCAATTGTCCTTTTTGCAGGTGCGGCTGAATGGACTTGGCGGTCTTTTCCACGTAACTCAGATCCGGCTCGCGATATTCATTCAGCGGCGTGGGAACGCAGATGATGATCGCATCCGCTTCGCTGAGCCTCGAAAAATCGTTGGTCGCTCCAAAATGGCGGCTGTTCACATATTGCTGAATTTTGTTTTGCTGAATATGCTCGATGTACGATTTCCCTGAATTCAGCATCCTGATTTTTTCCGGGTCGGTATCGAAGCCGGTCACTCGATGCCCGGCTTCGGCAAACCTCAGTGCCAGGGGCAGTCCCACATAACCGCACCCGATAATTCCCACTTTTAACTGGCTGCTTTTAAAGAACTCTGGTTTTCGTTCGGTAGCCATGAGATGCCAAGCACTCCTCTGGATTGTGCACCGCTCTTGCGCAGGCCTAAGGCCCGGGGACAAACGACATAGTCATCATATCAGCTTCTTTTGCCCGCCCAGAAACCATCATCCGCCGGCTGTTCCGAAATATTCACTGATTCGCGCGGCCACATCAGAAGCAAGTTGCTATTCGCTCGCACGCGCATCAAGATAACCATGGTGCGGTCCTTCATCTTCCCGGACGGGATTGGCGCTCTCCCCACATGCTGATTTTTGCGATATTGGTCCTCGGTCTGGTTGTCGGCACGCTCGTCGGTCTTCTGGGGATTGGAGGCGGCGTTGTCCTCGTGCCGGCCATGGTGTACCTGTTTCACTACGACCAGCACTTGGCCCAGGGTACTTCTCTCTTTATCCTTCTGCCTCCCATCGGACTTGGCGCGTTGCGAGGTTATTGGAAAAATAGCGAGGTGGACGTGCGCGCCGGAATCTACTGTGCGATTGGGTTTCTGCTTGGAGGTTATGTCGGAGGGCGCATCGCGGTGCCGATGAATTCGCGCGATTTGCAGGGCGTATTCGGATTTTTTCTGATGCTCTCCGCGGTTTTGCTTTGGCGCAAATCGAATCCCGCCGCAAATCTTGCCACCACAGCTTCTCAATCAAGCAGTTCTAGTCTGGCGCGCACTGCGGGGATCCTCTTTGTGGCCGCGCTTTGTGGCGTCGCCGCGGGCATGGTCGGAATCGGGGGCGGCGTTTTGCTTGTGCCGTTGCTAGGACTGCTGTTTGGATTCAGTCAGCATCGCGCGCAGGGCACGAGCCTGGTGGCGCTGATTCCGCCGACCGGGCTTCTGGCATTTCTGACGTATGCAAAGGCCGGGTATGTCAATTGGCAAGCAGGCGTGTTGCTGATTCCAGGCGTATTTCTGGGCGGCATTCTAGGCGCGTACGTGGCGCGACGGCTCCATCCGCGGCGGATGCGACAGGTGTTTGCGGCTTTAATGTTCTTGCTGGGCATGTGGCAGGCCTTCTCTGCCTGGCGTTCCTGACGCATACTTAGAACCGATGGTTGACCTGCACTGCCACATCCTGTTCGGTCTCGACGACGGTCCCAAACTCCTTGATGATTCGCTGGCCATGGCCGAAGACGCCATCGCCGATGGCATCACGCACGTGGTCGCCACGCCCCATTGCAGCTCGCAATTTTCTTTCGACTTTGCAGACGTGCAAGCCAAGCGCGATGAGCTTGCCGAAAAACTACACGGACGGCTGAAGCTGGCCACGGGCTGCGATTTCCATCTCAATCACGAAAATCTACTGGCCATTCGAAAACGCCCCGAGCCTTTCTGCATCAATCAGAAAGATTATCTGTTAGTGGAGTTTAACGACTTTTCGATTCCACCGGCGGTGGATCAGACCCTCCACGAATTACAGCTCGCCGGCTTGCGTCCCATCATCACTCATCCGGAACGCAACCCAATTCTCAGGTCGCAGCCCGACCGGTTAATGCAATGGATTCGCCTTGGCTGTTTTGCTCAGATTACCGCCGGCTCGCTATCGGGAGTGTTCGGGCCGGGCGCAAAAGAGGATGCCTGGAGTTGGATGACTCGCGGACTGATTCATTTCGTTTCCAGCGATGCGCATAACATGGCCCGGCGCCCGTTGAAATTGAGATTTGCCTACGATTCGATCGCACAGCAATTGGGTGAAGAGATTGCCCGAGCACTGCTGATTGAAAATCCGCTTGCGGCCTTCAATGGTGATCCGTTGCCGTACGTGCCGGAAGTCGAGGAGCAGCAGGACCGCAAACGCAAGCGTTTCCTATTCTTTTAAGACCTGGTGAGTCTTAATTCGCGGGCCGCAGCGGTAAGCCCGCCCAGGCATTCAACATGCCAAGCGCTTCGCGAACCACGTCGAGCGCATCGCCGGTGGTTCGCCACCAGTGCGCGGGATCGAAGGGATCGTCGGAAACTCCGCGCACGATGGCGTCACCATCTCGCTGGGAAAGGCGTCTCCACAGCGTGCGAGCGCGCCGTGTGTGCACTTTGGACGTCACCAGAATCACTTTGTGGGATTTTCCCTGTTTCACTGCCTGCCCGATCGTCCTCATTTCGTCCGCGGTGTTCGCAATCGGCGGGTCTAGAACGCGAACGGCCGTCTCCGGCACTCCTTCGTGCACCAGTATCTGCTTGTCGTAAGCATCTTCTCCGGTAAACGCAACCGACAGCTTCTGCAGTGTTGCTCCGGGTTCCGTCGAATGCGTCAGCCAGACCTCAGGCGCGTACCCAGCGTTGTAGAGGCGCGCCGCTTCCAGCGCGCGGTCCGGCATGCGGCCGCTCAGCACTGCGATTGCGTCAGCCTTCTGCAACGGGTCTTCCACCGAGAGCCAGCGTCCTATGTAAAAAAATACGAACAGCACTACGAACAACAAAAATCCTGCCACGGCCACCCAGAGGCGGGGCCGGCGGTTCCATTGAGTTGGCTGGAGCGATGCGAAGAGGAATCCCTGCATGCAGGCGCATGGTATCCCGTGCATTGCTACTCGTCAAACATGGGCGAGCAAGCTGAAGAGATTAATTGTCGCGATTCTCGTTAGGGAAACGCCTGTTGGCCGCTATAAAATAGAGAGGGCCATTTTGTGGAGGGCGCATGAGAGCTGTGGTGACGGGTGCTGCGGGATTTCTGGGTTCGCATCTTTGTGACCGCCTGTTGGCGGAAGGGTACGACGTCCTAGGGCTCGACAATTTCATTACCGGCGAAGAATCCAATCTCGCCCACTTGCGCGGCAACGCGCATTTTCAACTGGAGCGCAAAGATGTAAATCAGCCCATTCACGTCAGCGGCCCAGTGGGGTACGTATTCCACTTCGCTTCACCCGCAAGCCCACCCGATTATCTGAAGTTTCCGATAGAGACGTTGAAGGTCGGCTCGCTTGGCACTATGCATTCCCTGGATCTGGCTTTTGAGAAAAACGCGAAATTTCTGCTGGCGTCCACCAGCGAGTGTTATGGTGATCCGAACGTTTCGCCGCAGAGTGAGACGTACTGGGGGAACGTGAACCCAGTTGGGCCGCGGAGCGTTTACGACGAAGCCAAACGGTTCGCCGAAGCCACGACGATGGCCTATCATCGCTTTCACACTCTCGACACGCACATCGTGCGCATCTTTAATACCTACGGCCCGCGCATGCGCTTGAACGATGGCCGCGCATTGCCGAACTTTGTATTTCAGGCACTCAGCGGCCAGCCCATCACGGTTTATGGGGATGGCAAGCAGACTCGAAGTTTCTGCTATGTCTCTGACCTGATCGACGGTATCTACCGCCTAAGCCAGTCCGATGAACACTTCCCCACAAATGTCGGCAATCCCGCGGAGATGACGATCTACGAATTCGCCGAGCGCGTCCTGAGCTTCTTCCCAAACGCGCCAAAAATCATTCACGAGCCTTTGCCGGAAGACGATCCCAAGCAGCGGCGCCCCGACATCACCAAGGCCAAAAAGCTTTTGAATTGGGAACCAAAGGTAGACCTGCAGGAAGGTCTAGGAATCACAATGGAGTTCTTCAAGGAGCAGTTTGCTCGCTTGCCGGTCTCTCGGCGTTAACCCTATTCCTAGGGTCGACCGAAAGAATAGTACTCGAAGCCCAGTTGCTGCATTTTGCCGGGCGAATACAGATTTCTGCCGTCGATTACCAGCCGGCGAGCCATAACTTTACCTGCCTGCTCCCAATCAAGTTTACGGAAGATTTGCCACTCCGTGCATACCAGCGCGGCATCCACCCCTTTCAGCGCTTCATACGGATCTTCGAAATACGCAACCTGGGGGAATATGGTTTTTGTCCGGGCGATTGCTTCAGGATCTGTGGCCTGGATCTCGGCCCCTTCTTCCAACAACCTACGCATCACTTCCAGCGCGGGCGCAAAGCGAATGTCGTCGGTGTTGGCCTTGAACGCCAAACCCAGCACGGCGACGCGCTTGCCTTTCACCACCCACAACGCTTTGCGGATCTTTTCGAAGTAGCGATCGATGCGCTGTTTGTTTACGCGTTCCGCCGCCTTCAACATCTCAAAATCCACGCCCACCGAAGCCGACAAGTGAATAAACGCCTGGATGTCTTTGGGGAAGCAAAAACCGCCGAAGCCCAGACCGGCTTTCAGGAATTGCGTGCCGATGCGCGGGTCAAGCCCCATCGCGCCGGTCACTTCCTCCACGTCGGCGCCAATTCGCTCGCACAAATCCGAGATGACGTTGGCGTAGCTGATTTTCAGCGCCAGAAACGAGTTGGAGGCATGCTTGATCAATTCGGCGCTGTTGATGGTCGTCACCAGCAGTCCGCCGGCGGGGTTTGTCGGGCACTTGTCGGCGTGGACGGGGCAATGGAATTTCTTTTCTAGAATGGGCCGGTAAATCTCGCGCAACTTGGCGGCGGAATTCTCGTCTTCCACTCCCACGACAATGCGGTCGGGATGGAAGAAATCTCCTACCGCAGTCCCTTCGCGAAGAAATTCGGGATTGGACGCCACCTGGAATTTCAGTTCTGCGCCGCGGGAGTAGGCGGCCATGGCTTTCTGAAGTTGTACGCCGGTGAGCGCCGGCACCGTGCTTTTCTCGACTACCAGCTTCGATGTGCGCGCCTCTTTGGCCACTTGCCGCGCCACGTGATCAATTGCAGAAAGATCCGCTTCACCGCTTTCTCTCGGCGGCGTTCCGACGCAGATAAAAATCACTTCGCCGGCGCGAATCGCTTCTCCGGCATCGGCTGTGAAGGTGATCTTTTTGTCGGCGGCGGCACGCTTGAGCACTTCCTCGAGGTGCTGCTCGTAAATCGGGACCTTCCCAGCCTTCAATTGATCGATGCGCGATTCATCAATGTCTGTGCAGAATACCTCGTGACCAGCCGCCGCCAGGCAAGCTCCAGTCACCAGTCCAACGTAGCCACACCCAATCACCGCAAGGCGCACTGTTTTTCTCCTCTATTCTGGAACTCTCGCTGCCACCAGGAGCGCAAGCGCCGAGCCGCGTCCTGCTATCTTCTTCCCAGCAACAATCCGCGCAACCCCAGCAGCACCAGTTTTGGCTGATTTCTCACCACGGTCCATAATAGTCGCGTGGACTCGTCGCGGTTAATCTCTCCGAGCGATTCTCGGGTGGATACATTCAGCATGTCCACAAGCCGCGAGTAGTCTTCTTGCTGGAAATAGTGCAGGGCCCGCCGGATCAGCCAGTGCGTTCCCAATTCTCGCCGGAGCGCACGCAATTCCTTCTTGCCATTTTGCAGAATGGCGTCCGCCACGCCGCGCGCTCCACGAAATCCGGTGACAATCCCGCCGACGGTGGAAACTTTCACCTGGGCCGCTGCGTCTCCTACCAGATAAACTTCGCCATTGCCGATGGTACGTTGTGTGGGAACCCAGCGTTTGTACACCGGGATGCGCGCGCCCTGCCATTCCAGCGGTTCGAATCCCTTCTTCTCGAGAAAACGGTCGAAGCACTGTTTTGTGGCGCGACCATTCTCGCCGATCACGCCGACCGCCGCGCGCTCCGCCGATTCCGGAATCATCCAATAAAAATAGGGGGTGTCGTCGGGTACGAACCAAACGCGCGTGGTATCCGGGCGGCAGTCCTTAGGCAGCTTCACGACGGCTTGAACCAGTGGCACAGTCTCAACCGCAGGCCAACCTGCCGACCGGGCAACACGGCTGGCGGCGCCGTCCGCACCCACCACGCTCTCGGCGTGCAATTCTTTGCGCTGTCCGGCTTCGTCCACTTCAACCCGCAGACCTCGTCCATTTGCCGCTAATCCCAGGAACCGCGTGTCGTAGCGGAATTTCGCGCCTGCGGCTTCTGCTTCTTCTGCCAGCGTGCGAATCAGCTGATAGCGCTCAATGATCAGGTCGGGGCGGGACAACGCCACCTGCGCCGATCGCCCATCAGTAAACAACTCGAAGCGCCGGATCTCGTTCAGGATGCTTGACTGCGCCGCCGCGCTGATTTGTTTCTTAAAATGGTCGGTGACGATTAGAGTGCGTCGTGCCGGATCGAGCGCGCGCCGGGACTCCAGCACTTGCACGCTGTGGCCACCCGCCGCTACACGCTTCGCCGTATACAATCCCGCGGCAGAGCCGCCTACGACAATGATGTCTTTGGCTTCCCGGCTCGGCCGGTTTTCCTGACCTGCTTTTTGCACTGGTTTCGCTCTATCCAACTCTATGGAAGCGTTGTCCCGCACCCCGGGTCCAGTCCACCTCACCAACGCGGGACATACTGGGCAAGTGGTGCGTGGACAGCGCTACAAAGTATAACGAATTAGGGAGTACACACAAAACACACGAGAACTTCTTTTCGGCAAGAAAGATGCAATTCGTGGGATGCACAGCAGCCGCCTTAGCTGGCGGACTTGGCTTTCTGCCGTTCGAACGGCGCGCGCTCCATCCAGGCAATTGCCGGGAAAACCGCCAACACCACCAGCCCCAGCATCACCGCTGCGCCGCGCTCTGACAAGTACGTCATCAACACCGCTGCTCCGCCACACAGCGCTCCTGCCAGGTACATGACCAGCACGGCGCCGCGTTGGCCCAGTCCCAAGTTTGCCAGCCGGTGCGCGGAATGGTCTTTTCCAGGAGTGGCAAACGGAAGCAAGCCCCGTCGCGACCGGGAGATGGTCACCAGAGTGGTGTCGAATATTGCGGCGCACAAGATCAGCACTGGAGCCACGAAGCTGGCCAGAGTCGTGGTTTGCTCCAGTCGTAGCTTTAGAGCCAGCGTAGCCATCAGGAAGCCCAGGAACATTGCTCCGCCGTCGCCCATGAAGATCTTGGCTGGCTTAAAGTTCCAGCGCAAAAATCCTGCCGCCGCGCCCAGCACCGCGCCCGCCAGAACGGTCACCATGGTTTGTCCGTTCAGGTATGCGAGCAGCGCGAAGAACACCGCGGCCATGGCTGCAACTCCGGCGCACAGTCCGTCCATATGATCCAGGATGCTGAACGATGCGGTGATACCTACCACCCAAAGCAGCGTCAGCGCTGCATCGAGCCAATAACCGGTCTTGCCGCCCACTAACACGCTGAACACCTGGGTGTGAATTCCGGTAACCAGCAGGAGGACTGCTGCCAGCGGCATTCCTACGAATAGTTTGATCTGGTGATGGAGCCAACCGCGATCATCGAGAAATCCAACCAGCGCTACCAGAGTAGCCCCGGTCACGATTCCGATACTCTGCGCTCGCGCGGCTCCGTCGAACGCAAATAGTACCGCCAGCATCACCCCGGCATACATCGCCAAACCGCCTAGCAGGGGAATTGGTTTTAGATGAACTTTTCGTGGGCCTGGCAGATCGACCATGCCCACTCGGATAGCCAATGCGCGCACCGGCACTGTCAGTACCAGCGATGCTGACAGTGCTATTAAAAACGCCAGCAGGCCCGCACTCATTCGTCCTCGTTACTCGTTCTGACGAAACCAGCCCAGGGCGAGATGGCCAGTGCGTTAACAGAGACGTTGCCGGTTTTGGGTCCGGCTCCCAAGTGAAAACAACTGCAATCAGCGGCCTAGAGTTGACCGCTGACGCTGCCCCACGCAGCACTAACACAATAGCGCCAAAGTCGTGAATCTTCTATAGGGATTACACCTTAGCGTTGTCTGTTGCTCATTTTGCTATCGGGAGTAACTTAACTATAATCTACTCGAGTCCTAACTAATTACGGTCGGTTGCCTTCGCCCTGCCGCCTCGATAATCGCTACCAGCTTGCCAAGTTCGTTCCCTCGTTCGTACGCTGGAGCCGCGGCCAATGCTGCTTCACCCATGGCCCGCAACTTTTTCGCATCGCGAGAGATTTCGTGCACTGCCGCCGCGAATTCCGCCGCATTGTCGGGGTCCGCGGAAATCGCAAATCCCCCTTTTTTCCCCAGAGAAACGCAATCGCATTCCGGCGGCGCGACCGCAACAATCGGCTTACCGGCGGCCATAATCCCGTAAAGCTTGCTGGGCACCACTACGCCCTCAAGGCCACGCTTCACGGTAATGATATGCGCGTCAGCCGCAGCCAGGACTGACGGAATCTTGTTGCCAGGAAAAAATGGCAGGAAGCGCACGTTCGGAATCCCAGCGGCGGCCGCTTGTAGCCGCTCGCGTTGTGCTCCGTCCCCGACAAATACCAGCCCGATTCCCTTATCGGCCAGTTTGCTTGCGCCGTCCAGCAGAGTCTGCCAGGCGCCATAAAATCCCAGGTTTCCCGCGTGCAACAATACGAATCGGAAATCCCCGCGAATGGCCCGAATCACTTCCGGATCCAAATCGGCCGGCGAACTTACCGCCGCAGGGATTTCCGCGCCATCGCGCACAATGACGATACGCGCCGGATCCACGCTCTTGGACACGATTCGCTGCCTCATATCTTCGCCCAGCACTACGACCTTCGTCGCCCTCCGCAAGGCCAAACGATGCAGTTTTTCCCACACCCGCGAGAGCAGGCCAGGCTGGACAATTGACCCACCTACGGCCATATCGGGATACAAGTCACGGATGTTGTATACATAGGGCTTGTTCTTGAGTAGCGCAACGAAGGCCCCCACGATGCCTTCAAATGGTGGATCCGTCATTGCCAGCACCACGTCGCAATTCACAAATAGCGATCGCGGTACGCCAAGAAACACATAGCTCAAGTAATTCAGTACCCGCCGTTTCATCTGGATTCGCGGATAGGCCGTGGAACCCACGCGAATCACTCTGACTCGTCCCTGGATTTCGCTTTGGAAGAAATGCCAATCGCGCCGCTCCGTCGGGTCATAAGAAGGGCGCCCACAAAGAATGGTGATGTCGTGCTTCGCGGCCAAGGCGTCCACTACAATCTTGGCCATTTTCGCCGTTGCGGAGGTATCCGGCGGATAGTAAAGGTTCAGCAGCAGCACGCGCACGCAGTCATTGTACAGGGTCAACCGTAGCGATTGAAGCCGCGTTGAAGCCGCGACGCTCGCGCGACCCCATAGGAAATTAGGACAGTTGGACCATTTCTGGTCGACCGGACAGTTTCTCACTGACAGGATCGCCTTTACCTTGGACCATCCCCAATTAGTCCCGGTTGGAGGTGCAAAATGAGTGCCAGCAATCTTCGGAAGGCCGCGCCGCTCGTGGTGCTAGTTTTTTGGGTGATGACCTTGCCCGCGGGCGCGCACCCCACGCTTCCGCAAGCCGTCACCAGCGCCCACTCGGTGTTCCTGCAGAACGAAACTGGATTTCCTGAGCTGGAGTACACCGCCTTGCTGGAATTGAATAAATGGGGCCGCTTCGACGTCGTCGCCACCCAAGACAGAGCCGATCTGGTCCTGGTCCTCACCTGTGGTACGCACGTTCGTGCGATTCCCGACGGGCAATTCCCTCGCACTACCGGCCTGAATGCCTTTACCGAAGAATCCGTGCCTCCCGGGCACACCAAAATCGCTTTGGTAGATCCTAAGTCCGGTACCACTTTGTGGTCCGATCTGCACAAGACCGAAGGCGGCAAAGTGAAGAGCGGCCACCTGCTCGATGGATTGCGCCAGGCTTTCGACGAATACGAAAAAGGTAAAAATAAGAGGTAATGCGAAGGCTTTGTATCGTGGGTCCTTGGCGTGGCCGTCCCGATCTGCTATAGAAGAAATTGAAAGTCCTGCTCACGGCGCAACAAGCAATGCGGGCGCCAGGGCTCGCTCCGGGACGGAGGCATCCATGGAAGTCACCGTCGAACATCTGGGAGCAGTCCAGTTCCAAATCAAAACCCGTGGCCATTCTATTGTCAGCGATCAGCCCGCCGATAGCGGCGGCTTCGATGAAGGAATGACTCCACCTGAATTGCTGCTGGCTTCACTCGGGTCGTGTGCCGGCTTTTACGCGGCGCAGTACCTGCGGAAGCATAGACTGGCCAGCGAGGGCACACGGGTTCGCGTGAGCTGCGAAAAAGTGAAAGACCCGGTGGCGCGCATGACCAATTTTGTAATTGAAGTTGACGCGCCCGTTGAGCTGACCAAGGAGCATCGCAAGGGACTCGATGAGGCCGTCGCCCACTGCCTGGTGCACAACACGCTGCTGCATGCTCCCAAAATCTCGCTGAAGATTGCCGGCTTGCTGCTCGCGACGAAGAACTGAGCGGCTAGCAGTCGGCCAGCATTTTTCCTAGCAGCTCTTTCAGAATTTTCGCCGCTACCATTGCAGTCATTCCCGAACGATCGCGCGCCGGATTGAATTCCACCACGTCCGCACCGACAATTGGCCAAGGTAGCGCCTGAATGAACCGCAGTGCCTCGCGCGTCGTCAGGCCTCCCGGCTCCCAATGAGAGACGCCCGGAGCCAAGCCCGGTTCCAGAACATCCATATCGAATGAGACGTAAATAGGTCCTGCCAGATTCAGTTTTGCGAGGTTCGGGAGATTCTTCATTTCAAAAATCTCAACGTCGTATTTTTCGGCTTGCTGTCGCTGGTGGGCGTTCAAAGTGCGAATGCCGATCTGTATCAATCGCTGAACCAGCTTCTCTTCGCAGATTCGCGCGAATGGGCTGGCGTGCGAGTGCGGATTCTGCTCGTAGTTTGCGTACAGGTCAGGATGCGCATCAAAATGCACCAGCGTAATGCCCGGGATTCGTTTGCCCAGCGTGCGCAGGATTGGATAAGTGACCGAGTGATCGCCGCCCAAGCTTACCGGACGTTTTTTGTCGGCAACAATCTTTGCGATGGCCGCTTCGATGCGCGCAAAAGCATCGGGCGCAGCCATATCCCGCAAATCGCCTGCATCTTCCAGCAAGCCGTGGCGGCCAATGTCGACGCCAGTTTCGGTCCATTGGTTCCAGGCGTCCGAATGGAGCGCTTTGCGAATCAACGCAGGCGCTGCCGCTGTCCCGCGAAGGAAAGAAGAGTTGTGATCCAGTGGGATTCCCAGAATTACGGGCGCACCCCAACGAGCAGGCCTTCGCGTGACTCGCTTCATGGACGTGTAATCAGAAAATTGCCGAGCACCAGCGCGTCCATCTGCGTGCGCACGAAGCAATCCAACGCTTCTTCCGGACGACACACGATGGGCTCGTTGTCGTTGAAAGACGTATTGAGGACCACCGGAACGCCAGTCTGGCGGTCGAATTCCGAAATCAGCGCGTGGTAGCGAGGATTGGCGTCTGGGGTGACGGTTTGCAGCCGGCCCGTGCCGTCAATGTGCGTTGGCGCGGGAATCTTGTCGCGTTTGTCGGGGTGCACCGAATAAGCCAGATTCATGAACGGCGAAGGATAGGACTTCTCAAACCACTCGCCGGTTTTCTCCGCCAGGATTGACGGGGCGAATGGCCGGAAGATTTCGCGATGCTTGATGCGCCGGTTCAGAATTTCTTTCATCTCCGCGCGCCGTGGATCCGCGACAATGCTGCGATTTCCCAGCGCCCGCGGGCCCCATTCGGCGCGGCCCTGATACCAGCCAACGATTTTTCCTTCGGCAATAATGCTCGCGGTGCGGCGCATCAATTCTTCATCGCCTAATTCCTGGATTGTGTAGCCCCCGGCGGATACCGCGCTGCTGTTTATCGAGGTCCGCACTTCCGCCGCCGTGTATCCCGGGCCCCAGTACGCGTGTTGCATCACGAAGGAACGAGGCTTGCCCAGCGTCTGGTGCCAGACGTGATAGGCCGCGCCGACAGCAAGCCCCGCATCGCCCGCCGCCGGATGGACGTAAACTTTTTCAAACGGTGTGCTATCAAAAATTTTTCCATTCGCCACGCAGTTGAACGCGACACCGCCAGCCAGGCACACGGCTTTCGCCCCGGTTTGCGCCGCCAATTTCTTCAACATCCCCAGATAAACTTCTTCCAGCCGCGCCTGAAGGGAAGCGGCGAGATCGCGGTGTCGCTGTTCCAGGGGATCGTCTGGCTGGCGCGCCGGTGCACCAAGCCTCTTTGGCATCGCGTCGGAAAACATTTTGCCCAGCACCGGCGTCTGATCCGATTCAGCCCAGGACATTTCCGGCCCGGTTTTGTGATGCGTGAAATACTCCAGGCCCAACTGAAATGCGATTCCGTTCCCATTGCTGTTGAAGCGTAGAACGTCGCGCAGCGCGTCCAGATGCGACGGTTGACCATATGCAGCCAGACCCATCACTTTGTATTCATCGCCAAATTTCAGAAATCCCAGATATTGCGTCACAGCGCTGTAATACAGTCCCAGCGAGTGCGGAAACGCGATGGCGCCGTCGATCCGCATGCGATTGCCTTCGCCTACCCCCCACATCGAACTTGCGAAATCGCCCAAGCCGTCCGCGGAAAGCAACGCCGCATGCTCGAACGGAGAAACAAAGTACGTGCTCGCCAGATGTGCCTGGTGGTGCTCGACACGATGGAATGTGGCTTTGATCGTTGCCGCGTCGGTGTCGAAGGCATGCGCCAGCGCTTCGGGAATGCCCGTGAATTTCGACATGACCTTGATGCGTTCGCGCGCGAAAGACGGCATGCGCAAGGCGTAGAACAGTTTCGTTCCCAGCCGGGCGTACGGATTGCGCGGCACGGCTACATGGTCGATCTCCGCTAAGCTTAGCCCCGCTTCTTTCAGGCAGTAGCGAATCGCCGCGGCAGGGAAGCCGGCCGCATATTTCACGCGATTGAAGCGTTCCTCTTCCACGGCTGCGAGCAGCTTGCCGTCGCACACAATCGCGGCGGAAGCGTTGCCGTGGTACGCATTGATCCCAAGAATATTCATGGTCAAGGTTTACACTTTACCCCAGAGCTTGGCGATGGAGTTTCGATTGGCCGCCGAGGACTGCGTTGTACTAGGAGAGGTGTTGTCGGCACCATTCATTCAACACATACAGCGACCACGGGCGCGACCAACTGGTTTGGCCGTTCAAAAAATTATCCCACACCATCTTTGCTCCCGCAGCATGCAAATACGGCGCTAGCGCGGGGGCAATATTCTGAAAACTGGCCTCGATGCGCGGCTGCAGAGCATTCCGCAGCCATTCCTCCCATGGCAGGGTGAAGGTGCGCTTCTTCTGGTACAAAACTTCCGCCGGAAGCAAACCCTCAATTGCCGCCAGCAGCAGCGCTTTTGCACGGCCCGGCCGCACGCGTGCTTCGTCGGGCAGCGCAGTCACAAATTCCACCAGCGGTGTATCCAGAAACGGGACGCGCACCTCCAGCGATCGCGCCATGCTCACCGAATCGGTATCGCGCAACAGGGTGCTTACCATGTACGTCCGCATCTCCAGCCACGATATTCCAGCGATCGGCTCCATGGCTTGTGCCTGATCCGCAACGCGTTCCAACCACCCCAGCCAGGTGGGCTCCAGAGTCACACCATCCTGCCCGATCTTGCTGGTGCGATACTGAGCGTCTATCAGATGGCTGAGCTCTGACGGCGGAAACAACAGTCTCGCGAAAAAATAGGCGTGCGGCAGCGCGTCGGGCATCAGCCACGCATCGCTGGCTTTGCGCGCGCCATCCACTGAAGTTCCCTGGCGCAGCAAAGTGCTGGTTAGTGGGGCGCTCAGCCGCCGAAATGCGCCGGGAACAAATCGTGACGCCAGCACCAGTCGCGCCAGTCTTGGCGTATCCGCGAAGGTGCGATACCCCGCAAACAACTCGTCGCCGCCCAGCCCGGAGAGCGCCACCTTTAACCCAACCTCTCGCGCGGCCCACGACACAAAGTAGGTGTTGATGCCGTCCATCGTGGGCTGATCCAGCGCGCTGAGGGCTTCCTGCAAACGCGCGAGCATGTCCTCGCCTCGCAGCGGTATTTCTTTGTGCTTTGTTCCGGTGTGTTTCGCCACCACTGCGGCGAGCGGCGCCTCGTCATAGGGCGTGTCCGGAAACGAGAGCGTGAAGCTCTGGATTCCGCTCTGTGCGCGCGCCGCGAAGGCCGCAATCGCGCTGGAATCGAGCCCGCTGGAAAGAAATAGCCCCACGGGCACATCCGCAATCAGGTGTGCGCGCACGGATTCGTCAAGAAACGTGCGAAGGCGCGCGGCGGCGGAAGCGAAGTCGCGTGGTCGTCGGTTATCGCGCGCCGCAGAGCTTTGCCGCGGATCCCACCATGGCCGCGCTCGGGGGGAGCGCCGGCGATCCGGCACGTGCAGAAGCAGGCGGTGCCCGGGTGGCAGCGAAAAGACGCCCTCCAATAGTGTGACCGGCTCGGAGACACTTCCAAACAGAAGATAGGATGTCAGCGCATCAGGCGATATTTTTTGTCCCACGAGTTTGCTGGCAATCAGCGCTCGCAACTCCGAAGCGAACGCGAACCCCTCGGAAGTCTGGGCGTAGTACAGCGGCTTGATGCCCAAAGGGTCGCGAGCCAGCAGCAGAACGGGCACGGTGGCGTAGTGTTTGCGCAAGTCCAGCAGCGCGAATGCAAACATGCCGCGAAGTTCGTTCAGCAGGTCTTCGCCCCACTCCTCCCAGCCGTGAACCAGAATCTCGGTGTCGGATTGTGTCGAAAAACGGTGGCCCGCCATGATCAGGCGTTGCCGCAGTTCCCTGTAATTGTAAAGTTCACCGTTGAAGACCACGCAAATGTCGCGCGTCTCGTTCCAGGCAGGTTGATGACCTCCGCTCAGGTCGATGATGCTGAGCCGTCGCATGCCGAGCGCCAAACCGGGCGCTCGGGGGTCATTCACGAAAAAGCCGTCTTCATCCGGGCCGCGGTGGCGCATCGCTGCGGCCATGGTGCGCACATGAGCATCAGCCAGCGCACTGGAGGAAGCGTAGGTTAGTCCGCAGATTCCGCACACGCGGTTATTTTATCTCCGGCGCGCTAAAGAAGGCAGCAATTGCGCGGCTGAGTTTATGGCGTAGCCGGTAGCGAGGCACCCTTAAGTGGTGATCGGCAAGAAACCCCAGGATAATTCGCAGGATCAGCAGGCACAGCAGCGCGTTAAAAGAGAGAAAGAAAAACAGGAACGAGCGCCGCTCCAGAAGCAGGCTCCAGTCCAGGTATTCGTCCCACCCCGGAAAGAAGCGATCGATCTGTTCACGAATGTGGAATCCATGAAACGGCAAGGCGCTCAGCCGCACGTGCGCGAAATTGTCGTAATTATATTCCGGAAGGTATTTCGGTATGGTGCTGATCGCCTGGCGAAACGTCTCAGGATTGTGGAGATCTCTGCGGGTCAGCAGGTTGCCGTTCGCGTCCTTCAGCATGACACGGTAGGTGGGATCCACAATGACCCATCGCCCATCCAAGTACACTTCCGCCACCACATGTTTTGTGTTGCGATCCGGTGTGAGCAGCAATAGCCGTCGCGTCTCTAATCCCGCGCTGCGCGACAGGTTCAGGAACGCGTTGGTAGCGCTCCCGCAGACCTCGAGCAGTTGGCGATAGTTCAGGGTGTCGGTTGGATCATGTGCGGAAAGTTTTTGGGTATCGTTCGCTTCCAGGCGCGGCGGCCCATTGCTCATCCAGGCCAGGATGGCTTGCACTTTTTCCAGCGGCGACGCAGCCTCGGGAACCACGGCGTCGGAAAAACCGCTGAGATACTTGCGAACTGAATATTCGCGGATTCCGGTTGCGATTGTGAACAACAGCGCGACAAATAGCAGCAGGTTGACGAACCACCACACCCCGCGAAATATCCGGTGTTCGTTTCCTGCCTTATCGCTATTCATACACTACCCTTGGACTGGGGAGACCGTCAGTTTAACATAAAGCGCTTCCATCTCTTGGAGTGGAACCTTCCAACTCAGCCGTTCCACCGCGATGGCGCAACCCTCTTTTAAGCGCCGATAAAGTTTTTCGTTTTCTAATAACTCTTTTATTGCATTAGCCAGATGATACAGATCATGCCGCACTTCAATCGCGGCCACATTCGACAACAATGGCGCGATGCCACACTGGTCTGTGATTACTACCGGCGTGCCGGCGGCTGCCGCTTCGCCCGCGGTGTTGCCAAAATTTTCATTTTGCGACGGCAATACGAAAATGTCAGCGTCCCGGTAGGCTGCCCACTTCGCTTCACCCTCCAGTGGTCCACGGAAATGCACGCGCGACCGCAGCCCAAGCTGAGCGGCGCTGTTTTCCAGTTTTCCCATCATCCCCGCTTCGTCCGGTCCCACAAACGCCAGATGCAGCGAGATGTCGGAAGCGAGCTTGGCGAACGCATTGAGCAGCAGATCCGGGCTCTTTTTCTGCGACAGCCGGCCGAGGAATAAGATGAGCTTTGCGCTTTCCGCGATGCCAAGCGACCTGCGGAAGATTCCTCGTTCCGGGAATTCTCGTGGAAACTCAATCCCGTTGCGCCGCAATACTATCTTTTCTTTTGGAATGCCACCTGCCGTCAGTTCGGCCATCTCCTGTTCGGAGGTCGCGACAACGGCGCTGGCTCCGGCCATAAGCTCGCTACCGAATATCCGGTGATAAATGTTCTTAAACAGGAAACTGCGCACGATTGGCCTGTACATTCCGATGGGTTCGACGACGTAGGGAATTCCCTGCTTGCGGCATTCGCTGGCCACACGCGGGCCCAGCAAGTCGTACAGTCCAAAAATGTGCACCACGTCGAAGTCTCGCAAGCGCGCGCGCAAGAATCGTCCAGCGGCGGGATTCCATGTAGTAGTGCGGTAACGCAGCCAGTTTGCCAGATAGATCGCTCTAACACCGTTTACTTCGCGTTTGCGTCCGAACGGGCTGCGTTGCGCCGGGGATTCTGCTGGCGATTCTTTGAGGCGCTTCTCCAGACCCCAATCCGCGGTCAAAACGGTTACTTCATGTCCTTTTTGCGCCAATCCCTCGGCTAACGCTTTTACTTTTACAGGAGGGCCGCCAAACTCGAAAAATGGCGCGTAGCTTTGCGTAACGTTCAGGATTCGCATAGTTCGCGCAGAATTTTTCGAAAGGATTTGGCGAAAACATTGAAGCGAAACTCTCGTTCCACTCGTTCACGGCCCCGAGATCCCATTTGCTTTGCCATATCTGGGTTCGCCAGCAGCGCATCGATGGAAGTCGCCAGTTGCACGGGATCGCCGTGCTGAACCAGGTAGCCCGTCTCTCCATCCGCAATCACTTCCGGCGCCCCGCCATGCGCTCCTGCGATCACCGGTTTGCCGCGCGCCATTGCCTCCAGATACACAAACCCAAATCCTTCGCCGCGGCTCGGCAACGCGAACACTTCGGCCGCCGCATAACACGCCGCAAGTTGTCCGTACGATAAATCGGTCAGAATGTGTACGTGTCGCCTCACACCGCTTTCCCGCGCAATCGCCTCTAACCATTCACGGTCATCGCCTGATCCCGCCAACACCAGTTGCAGATCCGGCCAGCGCAACAGCAGTCGCGGCAGCGCCATGATCAGGGTATCCATTCCCTTGTATCGCTCAGTGGCCAGCCAGCGTCCTACCGTTAACACCACGCGCCCGGCAGGAAAGCCATCCGGAAGCGTTGCGCCGGCGGCGTTCGCTACTTTCGTTTCAAAATCCGGATCCAGCCCCCAAGGAAGCACGCGGATTTGCTCGGGCGGCACTCCTTGCACGATGGAAAGTGAATCGGCGGTAGCGCGGCTTGGCGACAGCACCAGCGTGGCGCGGCGTAGCGAAGATCGACGCAGCGCCGACAGCGGTTCCCAGACTTCGATACCATGAGCGCACACGATGCTTTTCATGCGCGGTGAAATCACTTGCATGGCGCGCACGATGGGCGCCAGATTCGGATGCGCCGCCAGCACCAGCTTCGGGCGTCTTCGCGCCGCTCGCATGGCCGTAGTCGCGAAGCGCGTCCTGCTGCGAGCCGCTCCCGTGAACACGAACTCGTTTTGCGCAACGCGCATGCGGTGCAAATCCTGCGTGTCATTCAAGCTTAGAAATCGATATTCCATTCCGTGCGAAGCGGCATATTCGCTCAAAACGAAAGCGAGATGCCTGCCGGCTCGCTGGATTCCGCCGGGAGCATTCAGTTCAGGAAACAATCCAACAATCACGCGCTGAGTTTGACAAAGGCGAAGCCTCTAACGCAAGTTCCGCATCATTCACATCCCCACCGCTTGGCGCCCGCCAAGTTCACCAATTCCGTCAGTCGATCGATATATTGATCCGCCGGGTTCGCGGCGCGATCGTACTTTCCAAAACCGTATTGCACCGCGATGGCCCGCATTCCCGAGTTGCGCGCCGTCTGCACGTCCACGTCGGAATCACCGACCATCGCCGATTCCTCCGGCACAGCGCCCAGTTCCCGCAGGATGAATTGCGCCCCACCCGGATCCGGTTTTTTCTTCTCAAAGCTGTCGCCGCCATAAATTCGCTGAAAGTATTTCGCCAATCCGAGACCTTCCAATATCTGAAGACTTGCCCCGGTCGGTTTGTTGGTCAGCACCGCCATGGGATTTTTCTTCAGCAAAACAAGCGCCTCTTCTACTCCGGGATAAGCCCGCGTGGCATCCAGACTGTGCTTCCCGTAATGCTCCAGAAAAATGTTCAGCGCGGTGGCGCGTTCATCGTCAGTGGACGCCGCACCAAGCACGCTGGCAATCAATCGCGGCGCACCGTGACCGATGTACCCGGCCACTATTTCAACCGGCATTTCTTCGCGGTGCGTCGCGCGCAGCATGGCGTTCACTGAGTTGACGAGGTCCAACTTCGAATCGATCAGTGTTCCGTCCAGATCGAAGATTATGGCCCGCGCGTTTCCATTCGTTGCGTTGCCCATATTCATTAGTGTAATACGCTCGCCGCCTTCTCCTCGCACTGCATCGGCTCTCTGCGACCTGCTACGCCGCCGCTTTTGCCGTGGTAGACTTTTGCGACCTGCCCATTCCTTTTTCTACCCGAGGTGCGCATGGCTGAAGCGGACGGTCCCACCAGGGACGAGAATCGCAAAGCTCCCGCTTCTTCAAGCGGAGGCGGCGCGCCGGAGCAACACGACGCGGACGCAACCATCGACACTCCTGCTTCGCCAGTAACCCCGGAAGGGATCAGTTCACCAGATGACCGTGCTGTGCCAGAAAACAGATCCATTGGGCCTTATCGACTAGTTCAGAAACTCGGCGAGGGCGGCATGGGGCAAGTATGGCTGGCGGAACAGACCGCTCCGCTGCGCCGGCTCGTAGCGCTGAAGCTCATTCGAGCCGGCGTCTCTGACAAGGTTCTGCTCGAGCGTTTTGAGTCCGAACGGCAGGCGCTCGCCCGCATGAATCATCCCGCGATCGCAAAGGTCTTCGACGCCGGCACCACTCCCGACGGCCAGCCGTACTTCGTGATGGAATATGTGCCCGGCGTTCCGATCACGTCGTATTGCGACCAGAAGCGCTTGTCCATTCGCGAACGCATCGAACTTTTCAGCAAAGTTTGCGAAGGCGTGCAACACGCCCACCAGAAAGCGGTCATTCATCGGGACCTTAAGCCCGCCAATATTCTGGTGGTCGAACTGGATGGCAAAGCTGTTCCGCGCATCATCGATTTTGGTATCGCCAAAGCGATTAGCGAGCGCGATTCGCTCGGCACCATGGTGACGCGCGCCGGCAATTTCGTCGGCACGCCCGCGTATATGAGCCCCGAACAGGCTGACCCCGATGTGGCGGACGTCGACACGCGCTCCGACGTATATTCTCTGGCGGTGATCCTGTATGAGCTGCTCACCGGCGCTCTGCCGTTCGATCCCACGCAATGGCGAAACGAAGTGGTGTACGAGACGCTTCGCCGTCTTCGTGAACAGGATCCGCCGTTGCCCAGTATTCAGTTCCGCAACCGCGTAACCACCGAGCGCGAAATCGCGGTGAACACCGCACGCCTGCGTTCCACCGAGCTGCACGAACTTGTATCTCTTCTCCGTGGCGACCTCGACTGGATTACGATGAAGGCGCTGGAGAAGGATCGCGCTCGCCGCTATGGCACTCCGTCGGAACTGGCTGCGGATCTCGAGCGCTATCTGCAGAACCAGCCGGTCGTCGCGCGTCCCGCCAGCGCCGCTTACCGTGTGCGCAAATATATTCGCCGCCATCGCGTCGCCGTCACCGTGGCTGCCGGTCTTTTCGCTTTACTGGTCAGCTTCGCCGTTCTGCAAACCTTGCAACTGCGCCGCACTACGCGCGAACGCGATCGCGCCAATCGCATCGCGGATTTCATGACTCGGATGTTCAAGGTCTCCGATCCCAGCGAAGCGCGGGGCAATAGCGTTACCGCGCGCGAAATTCTCGACAAAGCCTCTGGTGATATTCAGAGCGGACTGGCAAAGGATCCCGAACTGCAAGCTCGGCTAATGTACACCATGGGAAACGTGTACCTTAGTCTCGGCCTGGATTCGCGCGGGCAATCCCTTCTTAAAGGCGCCTTGGATATTCAGCAACGCTTGCTTGGTCCTAAACATCCCGAAACGCTGCAGACAGCGACAAGTCTCGCCAACTCTCTGCGTTACCTGGGACGTTATCCAGAAGCAGAAAAAATGGAGCGCCAGACCATTGATGCCCAACGCCAGGTGCTCGGACCGCAGCATCCTGACACGTTGAACTCCATCGGCGACCTTGCCGCTACTCTCTTCTCGGAGGGCCGTTATGCGGAAGCGGAGAAGCTGCAGCGCGAAACACTCGACACCCGGCTTCGTTTGCGTGGCTCGCAAGATCCGGACACCGTGCAAGCCATGCGCGATTTGAGCGCGACGCTCCGCAAGCAGGGCCACTACGCCGATGCCGAAAAACTGCAGCGCGACGCGCTCGAGATCCAGCGCCGCGTTCTTGGTTCCGATCACCCCGATACCCTCAGGACCATGACCAGCCTTGCAAACACTTTGCTTCAGCAGGCGCGCTTCCCCGAGGCGGAAAAACTATATCGCGAGGTATTCGACGCACAGCGGCGCGTGCATGGCCCCGAGCATCCCGACACGCTTAGTTCCATGGGGAACCTCGCTACCCTTTTGTCCGAAGAGGGTCACTACGCCGATGCCGCCAAACTTCAGCGCGAAACTCTCGACATCGATACCCGGGTACTCGGTCCTGAACATCCGCAAACTCTTCGCGCTATGGAAAATCTGAGCTTTACCTTGGGCAACGATAACCAGCTCACAGAAGCCGAAAAGCTGCAGCAACAAGTGATTGTGGTCGGCTCGCGCGTTCTTGGTCCGGAACACCCCGATGTCCTGAAGTGCATGAACGGGCTTGCGGGAAACTATCAGCGGGAACGGCGCTATGCGGAGGCGGAGAAGCTGGAACGCCAAGCGCTGGAAACCGAACGCCGCGTGCTGGGACCAGATAGGCCAGAAACGCTCGAGTCCATGAACAATCTCGGAGAAACGCTGCAAAGCGAAGGCCACTACGCGGAAGCGGAGAAACTGCAACGCGAGACTCTGGTCGTTGTCAGCCGCGTTTTTGGACCGACGCACCCGAATACCCTGTCGGTAATGACGGATCTCGCCGAAACGCTACAGAAAGAAGGCCACTACACTGAAGCAGAAAAGCTTCAGCGCGAAATCCTGGATCATGTGCGAACGATTTTCGGCACAAACTCACCGCAAACCCTGGAAGCTCTGCAGGAGCTGGCCATTTGTTTGAGCGTTCAGAAGCGCTACAACGAAGCCAAGCCTCTGTTCGAGGAGGCGGTGCAAGTGGCGACGCGCATCAAAAGTCAGGAGGGCATTGCCGGCGCGTGGTACACGTCCGCGTGCGGCGCTGCTGTCTCTGGCCATCCTGACGATGCTCTGCAGGACCTTCGTCGCGCGATTGACGCGGGCTACGCTGATGCCGGACACATGGCCAGTGAAGATCAGTTGAAATCGTTGCACGGAACGGAACAATTCAAGACCTTACTCGCAGAAACACGCAAACGCGCCGCTATCACAACCCAAAGAACAAACTGAGCAAGTTTCTTGCGGGAGTTTTCCTCGCGTGCACGCCGTTGGATGTGATAGCTTCCTGGCAATCATTCCTCAGCACGCGGTGGTTTCCCTGGAGGCGCGATGCATCGCAGAAACGTCCTGAAGGGTGGAGGTCTAGCCTTATTCGGAAGCGGTTTCTTTTCCCGGCTCGATAAAGTTGACGGATTGCAAACGCAGGCTGGCAAGGAGCCGCTGCGCGAAATCGTCAAAGCTCGCACCACGGGCGACAGCGAGAAATTGTTGCTGGGTGCAAATTCGGCTGCGGAGGGACCGCCCGAGCCTGCGAAGTACGATCGTTTACCGTTGGACTGGAACAAACAGACTGTCGCTCGCTTTAAGGACAAACTGGCCCAGCAAGACATTCACGCTTTCATCCTGCGCGATCAACTCAACATTATTTACCTGACCGGTTACTGGCACACGAAAACCGAACGTCCCCAAGCTGTGTTTATGAATCAGGACGACTCGGCTCCGTGGTATCTGTACCCGGCTCTCGACCGCGACCTGGTCACCAGTTGGTGGTTCGGTGGCGGATGGCGCTATTTCGATTTCAAGCATGCGGAAGGCGCCTACCCTCCGGAAGGCAAGGTGGTTCAAGGGAAACCCGTGGACCTGTTCGAGATGCTTCTTCAAGGCATCAAGCAGCGCGGCGTGCAGGGCAAGAAAATCGGGATCGACGGCAAGCTGTACAAAGATGAGATGGACAAAGCGAAGAAGATTCTCCGGGGCGTGCAATTTGTCGACGTCAGCGAAGCGCTGCTTGCGATGCGCGAAGTCAAAACTCCCGAAGAACTGGCGCTCACTCGCCGTGCTTATACTTATTTCGATCGAGCCCACGCCTATGCGCGGGACTACATACTGACATTCGGCACCGACGTGACCGACTACGAAGTCGGTGTTGCCGCCACGTTCTGGATCAACAATCAACTTTATTCCGACCTCGATCTCGCCAATGGCGCTTCGCATCACGGGGTTGGCGCGGGCGTTGAAATCGGTTGCCGCGTTGGGCCTCTTTGCGCGTTTCCGCATCCCAACCAGCCACTTTTCAATCGCATCCAGCGCAACATGCCTCTGCAGGTTGAAGGCGATGCCCACGTCGGCGGTCATGGCGGCGAGAATTATCGTGCCTTCATCATTGCGGACCATGCCGGGAATTTCGATTCCCACATGCAGAAGCTTTGGGAAGTGAGCCAGCATAGTTGCGATATGCAGGTCGAGTTGCAGAAAGAGGGCGCAACGTGCTCCGGCGTGGCCTACGAAATCCTGAAATACCAGGTGGCGCAAGGCGTCCAGGATTTCATCTATCATCGCCCGGCGCACGGTGAAGGCTCAGAAGGGCATCAGGCGCCTTATCTTTCGCTTGGCGATCCCACCGTGCTGAAACAAAACATGACTTTTTCGGAAGAACCCGGGCTCTACGATCTCAAAACACTTTGTGGCTTCAACTGGAGTGATTGCGTGGTCACTGGGGCGAAATCGGGCTATCGCATGAGCCGTGTTCCGTACTCCAAGGAATGGTGCTGGATCAAACTCTAGCGGCAACTTTTTTGAACCGAGCCAAGAGCTCATTCGTAGCGCAGCGCCACCAGCGGATCCACGCGCGCTGCCCTGCGCGCCGGAATATAACTGGCCAGGAGAGCCACAAATCCGAGCAACAACGCTATCCCGACAAAGGTAACGGGGTCGGTGGCTTGCACACCGAACAGCAGGCTGCGAATCAGTCGCGCGAGAAAAAGCGCTCCGGCCAAACCGATCGCCACGCCAGCCAGCGCCAGCGCCATTCCCTGGCGAACGATGAGGCTGAGGATGTTTTGCTGTGTTGCTCCCAGTGCGATGCGAATTCCGATCTCGCGCGTTCCCTGGTTGACGAGATACGCCATAACCCCGTATACGCCGATCGTCGCCAGTGCCAAGGCCACGGCAGCGAACACAGCAAGCAGCAGCATCGAAAAGCGGCGTCGCGCGAGCGATTCGTCGACACGCTGTCGCATGGTCCGCACGTCGTACATCGGAAGATCCGCATCGAGATCCCTTAGTTCATTCTTGACGGCGCTCAAAACTCCTGACGGATCGCTGGTACTTCGCAACGCCACGGTCATGGCCCTGGTTGGATACTGCGTTTGTGGCAAGTAGAAGGCGATGCGAGGGTCGGAGTCCAGAGTGTCTTGTTTCACTCTGCCAACAACGCCGACAACCGTGTGCCACGGGTCATCGGACTTAAGTTCAACAATGTGAATGCGTTTTCCGATGGGGTCTTGTCCTGGCCAGAGCTGCTCGGCCATGTATTCGTCGACCAGCATCACACCGGGCTTGGTCGCGTCATCCCGCTCGTTAAAGAAGCGGCCCTTGCGCAGCGGTATTCCCATAGCCTGAAAGTAATGACCGCCCACGATGCGTTCATCGGCGTTCAGGAATTTTTCTCCAGGGAGTGGCGTGCGTCCCTCCACGGTGATCGGCGTCCACGCGTACGCCTGACTCAGGGGCAGGGATGTCACTCCTCCACTGGCGCATACTCCGGGCACGTGCGCAAGGCGGTCCCACAGTTGCCGGTAGGTATTCAATATCGCTTGTTTGTCGCCATACTTCTTACCCGTCATGGTCAGATCGAACGTCAAAACATTTTGCGCATTGAACCCGGGCGACACATTTTGCAGGCGCGCGAAACTCCTGATTAACAGTCCCGCACCAATCAGCAGCACCACGGAGAGGGCCAGTTCCGTGACGACCAGCAACCTCCGCACATTATTCCCGTGGCCCCACACCGCACTTGTGCCGGCCGAACCGCGGCTTGCGTCCTTCAATGTGGAATTCAAATCCAGCCGCGAGACCCGCAGCGCCGGCACAAGCCCAAACAGAATACCCGAACCGAGGGAGAGCAACATCGTGAACAAAAGCACACGGCCGTCAATGCCCACATCCTGCAATCGCGGTATGCTTCTGGTTCCCAAAACGTGAATCCACTGCACGCTCCACAAGCAGATCAGGATGGCCAGCGCGCCTCCTACAAGAGCTAGCAGCACACTTTCCGTCAGCAATTGCCTAACGATGCGCCAGCGACGGGCGCCGAGCGCCGTGCGAACAGCGATCTCCTGTTGACGCCCGACTGCGCGCGCAAGCAGCAGATTCGCTACGTTGGCGCACGCGATCAGAAGTACCAAGCCCACAGACCCGAGCAAGACGAGAAGCGCTGGGCGCACATTACCAACCACTTGTTCCAGTAACGGTACAATGCTGAACGTCAATCCACCGTTCGGTGGATAGTTCTCCGGATAGTCGCGCCGCAGACGCGCTGTGAGCGTGTCCATCTCTGCCTGCGCTTGCGGCAGCGTTACGCCGGGCTTCAGCTTTCCCACGATGTTGTAATCTTCGTTGGTTCGAATTTGCGCGGCGCTGGCAGCCAGAGGCAACGGAAGAAAGATCTCGGACTGTTCCGTGCCATCCAGTAACGGCAGGACTTCCCTCGGCAAAGCAAAACTCTGCGGCAGAATTCCCACTACTTCATAGGGTTGTCCATTGATCGTGATTGACTTGCCGAGCACCTTGGGATCGCGCCCGTAGCGTCGCGCCCACATTCCATCGGTCAGAACAGCGGTTGCCGCCGTTCCCGGCGAATCCTCCTCGGGCAGAAACAGCCGTCCGCGTGCCGCGCTTACCCCTAACATGGGCAGCAGATTTGACGAGACGCGCGTGACGCCAACGCGCTGCGGCTCTGCCTCGCCGGTCAAATTGAAATTGCCGCCAATGGCGATGGCGACTTGCTCAAAGCCCTGGTTCCCATTCTTGATGTCCAGATATTGCGCGGGGGAAAACCAATCCTCGGCAATATTCAACCCCGGCGAGCGATTCCACAGAATTACAAGCCGGTGAGCATCCTTATAGGGTAGCGGCCGCAGCAAGAGAGCATTGGCCACGCTGAAGATGGAGGTATTCGCTCCGATCCCGATCGCCAACGACAAGATTGCAGCCAGCGTAAAGCCAGGATTCCTGGCGAATGCGCGTAAAGCGTAGCGAATATCTTGGGCCAGAGTATTCATAAAGAAATCACGCCATCCTACCACGCGCGGCTTGGCGATTTTCAAATTGTGCGTTCATGGTCGTAGCTTGGATGCGACTTGCGCATGGATTTTTGCTATTCGTAGCGCAGCGCCACCAACGGATCCACTCGCGACGCTCGTCGCGCCGGCACCCAGCAAGCGACCAGCCCGGTGATAATCAGCAAAATCGGCACGCACGTCAGGGTCCAAGGGTCGTAGGCGGAAACGCCCCACAGCTGCGAGGCGATCACTTTTCCCAGAGCGAGACTGACGAGCAGTCCAAGCGCTACGCCGATCCCCACGAGCGTTAGTCCCACGCGGATCACCATGCCCAACACGTCAGAACCTTGCGCACCCAATGCCATGCGAATTCCGATTTCCTGCGTTCGCCGCGCGGTGGTGTAGGCCAGCACGCTGTAAACTCCAATGGTGACGAGGATCAGCCCGATGGAACCGAAGATACTCATCAGAAAGAAACCAAACCGCGGCCCCGCGTACGAAAACTGGCTGATGTAACCTTCCAGCGTTCCGGTGAACGTGAGTGCCACATTGGGGTCGGTCAGCCAGACCTGGTGCCGCACCGGCTCTAACAGTGTCAGTGGCTCTTGCGCGGTGCGAATCAGAACTCCACGAAATGCGGAACCTGTGATTGTGTATGGCACCCACATTTCGGCTTCGGGAGGGTCCTGCAGGCCTCGGTTCTTGACGTCAGCAACCACTCCGACGATTTCAAACGTCGGATCAGCCACTTTGTCTTCGAACTCCGCCAGTTGCGCGATGTGCACCTGCCTGCCAAGCGGATTTTCGCCGGGCAGATATTTCTTCACAAATGTCTGGTTCACCACCGCCAGCTTGCGCTTGTCATTTACCTCCGCATCGGTGAATGCTCTTCCATCGACAAATTGGATTTTCAGCACCGAGAAATATGCTTCGCTGCATAGCTGGAACATCGCGTTCCATTTTTCCTGATGCGACTTTCCGGGGATCTCGATGTCGCTGCCGATCCCACCGTAGGGTGGAAGAGTGCTTGTCTCCGTCACCTCCACCACGCCGGGCAGTGCTTTCAACCGCTGCAACAGTGGACGGTAAAAGCCGATCAGTTGGTCCGCCGTTTTGTAGCGTTCCACGGGCAGGGGCAGCCTTGCCACCAGTATGTGATCCGGTTGCAATCCCAGATGTACCTCCCGTAGCGCTAAGAAACTTCGCATCAAGAGTCCCGCCGCCACGAGCAGCGTCAGTGAAAGCGCCACTTCCAGAACCACCACGGCGTTGCGGAATCGGCCATGCTTTGAGCCGCCACTTTGGCCCTTGCCGCTGTCGCGCAACGGCTCGTTCAAGTCTTTGCGCGCCACTTTCATCGCCGGAGCTAACCCAAACAGAATCGCCGTCAGGATCGCGATTCCCAAGGTGAATAGCAGCACCGGCACGTTCATGCGGATAGCTGCTTCGGCAGGAATAATATTCTGCGGCATCAGCGCCACAAGGAATTTCAATCCGCCCCACGCCAGCAGAGTTCCCAGCGCCGCACCACCCAGCGCCAGGACCAAACTCTCCACGAGCAGCTGGCTGACCAATCGCCATCGGCCCGCTCCCAGCGCGGATCGAATCGCAAACTCTTTCTCGCGTGTTGTCGCTCTCGCGAGGAGAAGATTCGCCACATTTCCGCAGCCGATCAGTAAAAGCAAGCCGACCGCCGCCAGCACGATGTACAGTGTGGTGCGAAACTGGCCCACTACCAGGTCTGTAAGCGATTGCACCTCCACCGTAAAATGCTTCGGATAGTTCTTCGGGTAGACGGTTGCCAGCCGCTTTGCCAATACCGTCAGATCCGCTTCCGCCTGTTTCACCGAAACTCCCGGCTTCAGGTGTCCCAGAAAGAACCAGAAACGCGGAAACGCTCCCGCGTACGCGGTGTTCGCCGCCGTTCGGCTCGGCTTGTCGGGAATCCACAGATCCGCGTCTCCCCACGCAAATCGTGGCGGCATAATCCCCACCAGCATGCGCGGCGTGCCATTCAATACGTACGTTTTGTTCAGGATTTGTGGGTCCGCTCCAAACTCTTTCACCCACGTCTTGTAACGCAGCACGAACACGGGCGTGGCTCCCGGCTCATAATCCGCCGGCTGCATTACTCGCCCTAGCAGTGCCGGCATCCCCAGAAACTCAAACGTTCCCGGCGTCACGTAGTGTCCGCGCAGCATCTGCGTGCCTTCGCCATTGCGGTACAGCACGTCCAACCCGTCATTGGCGATCACGCGGTCAAATACATGATTCTGCTCCACGTAATCAAGAAACTCGGGCCCACTGAACCCGCCGCGACCCCCTGGCTCATTTCGTTCTGAGTCGTGAATTTGGATGGAATAGAAGCGCTGTGCGTCCGGGTAAGGAAACGGCTCCATCAGGATGTTTTCCATCACACTGAAGATGGCCGTTGATGCCCCAATTCCCAGCGCCAGCGTGAGCACGGCCACGATGGCAAACCCCGGCGCTTTCCGTAAGTTCCTTAGCGCATACCGGATATCCTGTCCCAGCGTATCCATCAAGCCCTCCGCAGCGACCAGGTCTCTCCGCCGTCTTTGTGCCCCCTTGGGCTTGCCCGCGGCGCTTGCAGTCAACGATCAGTGCGCCTTCACACTCGCATTACCTCTATACGCAGGGACCCGTAGTTTGTTCAGACGCCGCTGCTTCAATTAAGTTTCCATGTTTTCTAGGAGAGCTATCTCGGGCGGGTCTTGAAGCCGCACTGCTTCCAAAGTTTCTCCCACCGACAGATCCCGTACGAGGCCTTGTCCGGTAGCTTGTAACCCAGTTGGTGAGCGAGCATGATCGCCTGCCCGCGGTGATGCGCCTCGTGCGCAAACATATAGCAGAACATCGTTGCGCCCGCAGGCCAGTCTGGTGCCCAACGGCCGCGTGAAAATCGAGTCAGGCGACTGGACCCACGGTTGGACAGAACGTCGTTCAGCATGTCGAGGCATCGTGCCGCGCTTTGCCGGTGAGCCGTGCGAGCCTGCTTAATGGTGCAACGCGCAGGGTCGAGAGGCGCAGGGCACTTCAGGTGAGGAGCCGAATTCTTGATCCACGACAGGCGGTTGTTACGGAGATGGGCGAAAATTGCGGCCAGCGTGCGTGCTTCGCGCTTGTTCTTTCCTTCCGGACTGGCGCGCCAGGCCTTCGGATCAAGATGCTCCAGCAAAAGCTGGTTCATGCGATCATTTGCGGCGTAAGTCGCCAGCAAAACTTCGCAAACTTCAGATTTGGATTGGACGGAGCGACGAGCCATGCTGGCAAAACCAGCCTCCTTACTTACCGAAACCGTTGCGGCCACGCACTACTTGGATTCTGGCGCAATGAGATTTTCCTTTTCCATCTCTTTCGTCACAACTTTCACCAACTCCTTGATCGCTTTCATCGGCGACCCGCTCTCAAACTTGTTGGTTGTTCCCGTCCAAACCAGCTCTCCATCCGGCTTGGCCGTGGAGTAAAAATTTACTTCCACTCGTGCTTCTTTCGTGCTTTCTACGTATCCGGGCGAATAAATCATCGGAGCCAGCGCCCCGTAATATCCATAAAAGGTTCCATAGTAAGGGAACGGAGTATACACTTCGCCGGGAACGTAGGTAGTTTTTTCGTCCTTCTGGGTTATCCGCGCCACCACGATGGCGTCGAATTTCCGTTCGTTCAACAAATCCCTCAAGTCGTCCTTGTTGATTGGCGTCAGGTCGGGCCGCGGCATGTACTCATAGCTGGGTCGGGCCTGTTCCCCGGGCCGGCTGAGCGCCGCCACCAACTCATCTTCGAATTGAGCGCGGTTCGCGGCTTTGCCATTCAGAGCCAGAACCAGGATTTTTTTGAAAGTCCCGCCGGTATAGTTGGAATTCTTCCAGGTGAATTCCAGTTTGGGCCCGGCAAGCGTCAACACCGCCAGGCTCGCCATGGATACGATCAGCAATACCAATTTCCTTTTCATGTTCTTTCCCCCGTCTTGTTTTTCCGATAGCGCAGAGAGGGCAGGGAATCGCCCTGTGGATCTGCGCGCATCGGTCGAGGAACTTGCCGGAGTGTCGGCATGTTCTTTTGGATACTCCGAGGCAGGCGTGCAGCCTTCTCTGTGCCGTAGAGTCTACTCTCATTTTCGCGCTTAGTTTACGCTCTTATGATTGGTCTTGGCCGGCGCGTACCTGCAGTTTCGCGGCATCCCAGGCGGCCATGCCCCCGGCAATCTCACTGACTTGCGCGAATCCCTTTTGCTGCAGGAGGCTCGCGGCGATCGAAGATCGGTAACCTCCGGCGCAGTACACCAGCAACTCCCTGTCCTTTGGCAATTCGTCAGCTCGTTGCAGCAGTTGATTCAACGGCACACCCACGCTGCCATCGATAAACTTCTGCTCGCGCTCCCGCGGCGCACGTACGTCGAGCAAGAATGGCGGATTGGCAGAGGACAAGAGCTCCGCGGAGAGCGCCGCCCTTAAACGCTCTGTCTTAGCGGTGACGTCCGGTCGCGACTCCAAGCTTCGCATCCCGTCGTTCAGATATCCCACAACGTTATCAAACCCAATGCGTCCGAGGCGTATCGCGGACTCCGGTTCTCGTCCAGGATTGGCGATGATCACGATTGAGCGCTCCCGGCTCAGCACCGTTCCTGCCCACGTGGCGTACTGCCCGCTCAGCCCGATGTTGATGCTTCGCGCCAGATGAGCCGTGGCAAATTCTTCCGGTTCCCGCGTGTCCAGAACCTGTGCACCAGCAGCTTGCAGCTCCAGCACGCGATCCAATGAAAGCGGTTTCAGCTGTCGTTCCAGCGTTTCTTCCAGCGTGGGCCGCTCTTTGCTGTTCAGCACCGCGTCATAAGTGAAGTAAGGAGGAGCTTCCGGCTGGTCCGCGGTCACCAGTTCGATGAATTCTTTTTTACTCATGGGCTGGAGTGCGTAGTTCAGGCGCCGCTGCTCTCCTATCGTCGACACCGTTTCTTTGCTGATAGCTTTCCCGCACAAGGACCCCGCGCCGTGCGCCGGATACACCAGGCTCGCATCCGGCAAAGACAACAACTTAGTCTGCAGCGAATCGAAAAGCAGACCACCAAGATCCGTCGCGGACCAGCCAAGCGCAACACGAAGATCCGGGCGTCCCACGTCGCCAATGAACAATGTGTCGCCGGTCAAAATCGCGTTCGGCGCGCTATCGCTGTGTGCCAGGTCGTACACCACAATCGAAATCGATTCTGGGGTGTGCCCTGGAGTTTCGAGTGCTTTCAAACGCACTCGCCCAAGCTCCACCACGCTGCCATCACCGAGCGGCGTGAATTTGTATTCCGCCTGCGCTTTGGCTCCCAGATAAATCGTCGCTCCCGCGCGATCGCGTAGTTCCAAGTGTCCCGCGATGAAGTCGGCGTGCAAGTGCGTCAAAATCACGTGCCGGATTTTCAACTTGTTCTCGCCGGCAAACTCCAGATAGCGGTCGACGTCCCGCTGTGGATCGATCACAGCTGCGATACCAGCGTGCTCGTCTCCAATCAGGTATGAAGCGTGCGCTAGACAATTCAGATAGAACTGCTTGAAGATCACATACTTCTCCTGGGGGCGGCTTCTCGATGCAGCGGCGGGCTCAGCCTAACACAACGTTCAAAACGGTACCAAGCGACGTTGATTCAATCGTGTCTTCGGCGCCTGTCAGAGGCGATTTCGAAAACGCCCCGCTTCACGTAAACTAGTAGGCTGTCTGTCCCCTGAAAACTTTCTTGGAGATCTCATGGCTTTGGTTCGCCCGTTTCGCGCTTTTCGCTACAATCCCGATGTTGCCCCATTCGAGCGTGTCCTCACGCAGCCTTACGATAAAATCTCCTCTGCCCAGCAGGAAAAGTACTACGCCTCAGACCCGCACAATCTGATCATCGTGGAAAAAGGCCGCACTTCTCCCAGCGACATTCCGCAGGACAACGTTTACACGCGCGCCGCGGCTGCGCTGAAGGATTGGATCAGCAAATCTGTCGTGAAACAGGATTCGGAGCCTGCGTTTTACGCTTATTCCCAGGAGTTCCTTGTCCCGGGCACTTCCCAGCGTCGTACCCGCCGCGGGTTCATTGGTGCCGGCAAGCTTGAGGACTACTCAACCGGGGTAATTTTCCGCCACGAACATACTCTTAGCGGTCCCAAGGCCGATCGCCTCGAGCTTCTGCGCCACACCCATACGCATACCGGCCAGCTGTTCTTCATTTATTCTGATCCGCAGCTTACGGTGGACTCCATCCTGAATGAGGTCCAGTCCTCGCAATCGCCCGTCACCGAACTCAACGACGAATACGGCGTAATTCATCGTCTGTGGATGATCTCGGATCCCGGACACATCGTTTCCATCGAAAAAGCCATGGCCGACCAGAAGCTGGTGATCGCCGATGGACATCACCGCTACGAAACTTCTCTGAACTATCGAAATGAAGCCCGAGCCCGGGCGGGAAAGCTTGATCCCGACGCGCCCTACGAATTTTCCATGATGACGTTCATCAATACTCGAAGCGAAGGCCTGGTCATTCTTCCCACTCATCGCGTGGTGGCCAACCTACGCGATTTCTCCTGGAGCAATGTGCGCCGCTATCTTGAGCCCTGGTTCGCCACCGAGGTTTTCCCGTTCTCGGACGAGTCTCAGCGTCAGCAATCGCAGGCAAAGTTCCTGGAGCGGCTCACCGCCGTGAAGGCGCAACGCGCGATCGGCGTGTATCCAAAATCGGAACCCGGTTCACGCGCGTTTTATGTGCTCACTCTTCGCCCGCAAGCGGAAATTGCCCAGATCCTGCCCGGCCTGTCTGCCTTGCAGCGACAACTCGACGTAGTGCTTCTTCATCAGGGAATTCTTGAACCCGTTCTCGGCATTACGCCCCACGCCGTCACCGCGGAAGCGAATCTCACTTACGAACGTGAAGCATCCGCGGCGATCGATGCGGTGGATCGCGGTGCGGCGCAAATTGTGTTTCTGCTGAATGCGGTGGATGTGGAGCTGGTCATGAAGGTAGCCACGTCTGGCGAAGTCATGCCGCAGAAATCCACTGACTTCTACCCCAAGCTGCTGAGTGGCATCACCATGTACCGAGTTGATCAGTAGTGGAAGGCCTGCCAGTTACTCATTTGCGGTGGAACACAAAGAAAAGGGCAGGGGAATCCTGCCCTTCCTGAGCAAAGCCAAATTTCGCAGATGATCGACTACGACTTCGAGAAACTGGCGACGGCTTCGGCTTCGGTGTTGTACACGTCGAAGATGGTCATCAGCTTGGTAATCTGCAGCACTTCCTGGAACTTGGTTCCCAAATGGCATAGCCGCAAGGATGCGCCCTGCGCCTTGGCGCTGTGATGCGCCGCCACGAGTGTGCCCAGTCCCGCGCTGTCGATGAACGTGATTCCGTCCATGTTCAGCACAACCTTCTTCTTTCCTTCGGCCACCAGGCTCTTGATCTTTTCCCTGAGCGCGTTGCTCTCTTCGCCCAGCACGATTCGCCCGTCCAGCGCGACCACGGTTACGCCGTCCACTTCTCTTGATGTCATCTTCAATGCCACGGTACTTTCCTCCTAATAGGAACGCAGATCCGGCGGCAACCCGGGCCGGAACCGCAAAGCATATCCGCTTTGCGGTACTTTCGCAAAGCAGTCTTTTCTCGTCTCGGACTTCTACTTCCCTGCGATCAGTAATAGTCCGCGCACGACATGTAGTACCCGCAAACGTTGCAAACCAGCTTGCAACGCCGGGATTCCAGAAGCTGCGAGCAAACCGGGCAGAAACGGGAAGCATCTCCTCGCCCTCGCGCGGATGTGTCCTCCGCCGGAGGGTAAGTCCCGGCAGGTCCTGCGTTTGTAATGCTACGCTCTGCCGGAGTCGATTCCTGCTTCCAGGTAGCTTTCACAGCCTTCCGGTTATAGCACATCCACCGTCCAACAAGAAAGCATGGCCAAGCATACAGCGCACGGTCTGCCTTGCGAAGGAGCAGGGCACCATCACAGCTCTCGGTGACCCAGACACTAGCTATTTGCTGGCAAAGGGACTAACCAGATAGGTTCAGCTAAACCTCGTGCGAACGAGGGACAGAAAGCCACGGGTCTCTAGTCAGATCGACGGGACCGCAAGTGGACATAGAGACAGCCGAGTTGCCGCAGGTGGTCGCGCGAGACCACCGAAGGTCACTCGGCTTTTGTTTATCAGCAGGTTCCCTTTCCATTCTTTCGCATCGCGGCACGCCGAGGTTGTTCCCCTGGGCCATAGGGATTGTCATTAGGAGGGAATGAATATGAAATGGAAAGTCGTTTTCGCATCATCGATCGTGATAATGGGGACATTTGCGTCCTACCTGGGTTCACACGAAACGCATATGAGTCCGCAGCAATCGACTGGGGGCACATCTGTAACGGCACCAACGCAGGAAGCACAAGCCGGATGGGTGGTCCTTACACCCGGAGTTAAGGTGATGAGGATGTGGACAACGAGCGTCAAGAAATGGCCTCAGATCGCAGTGCTGGAGCTCTCCACTACCGAATACGAGAATTTCAAAAAAAGCCCGTCCGCGTTCGTAAATTCCAAGAGCATCTTTCCCAAGGACGTGCAACCGGGCGCGACTTTCACCGAAGTAGAGCCGCCGCCGGCAGGCTACACAGGCCCGTGGTCGGTGTCTTGCATTCATACCAACTCCAGCAAGATGACCGCAGTCACGGCGATCTCGCAAGATGACAAGTAGTCAGCGCCAAAGCGGCGCCAGTGCCGAGGAAAGCTTAAATTATAGTCCGAGCCGGCGGGTGAGGTCGGCCAAGCGAGGATCAGTACGCAATCCGTCGGCCGCCGGGCTGACCTTGACCCAGATGAGGTAGGGATCACGCTCGTTGTAACCTTTCTCCAACCAGGCAAACGCTTCTTCCTTTTCCCCTAGTGCTGAATGAAGCAGCGCAAAAAAGTATGGAGGAACGTGCCTTTGGTTCGAATCTCGATGCAGGCCTTCCAGCAACCTGCGCGTTTCAGCAGTTTTCCCGGCCGCGGCATAAGCTTGGCCTAGGCAAACAACGCGATCGGGATCCCCTCCGGAGAGGGTAAACGCTGCTCGACATGCCGTGATGGCTTGGTTATACATTCTCTTTGCTACATACGAGGATCCCTGGCAGTCATACGCGTTGACGTAGTTGGGATCGATCCTCTGCACGTTCGTGCACAGCTCGATCGCCCGGTCGTATTGACGGGCGAAGTAGGCAACCCATCCGGCGCTAGTGCTTACCGGCATGGAAAGCGGATCAAGCTGTTGCGCGGTGCGGATTTCGGTCGAAGCCTCATCCTCGCGTCCCAGCGCGGAGAGGTAAATGGCATAAGTTCGGTGCGCTTCAGCATAGTTGGGATTTAATTCCAGGGTGCGCTTGAATTCCTGCTCGGCCCCGCTCCACTGCCATTCGTTGTATCGAATATTTCCCAACGACAGGTGCGCTTCCGCCAGCGTTTCATCCAGGGCCAAGGCTTTCTCGGCGTAGCTTTTTGCTTTATCGAATGCGGCCTGACGAGGCAGTCCGTAGTCCATCACATAATAATCGGCCAATCCTGCGTAAGGGGGAGCGTAACCGGGGTCGATAGCCACGGCCTGTTCGAAATATTTCTTGGCCTGTTTGAATTCATCCTCTGTGGTCTTGTTCCAATGGTAGCGGCCAAGTAGATAAGCTTCTTGCGCTGCTGGGTTCACGTGGCGAACGCTTGCGATCAGCCGATGCTCCTGAGGTGTCAGCTTGGCCTGTATCTGGCTGGCAATGGCCTGCGCGACATCGCTCTGCATTGCCAGGACGTCACTAGCGTCGCGCTCGTAGGTTTCAGCCCATAGATGTCGATCTGTCTTGGCTTGGATGAGCTGCGCGTTAATCCGTACACGACTGCCGGAACGCATGACCGAGCCTTCCACGATCGCATCGACGTTCAACTCCGTGGCAATCGTGGGCAGTGGCTTTTTGGTTTGCTTATACTGCATCATGGAGGTTCGTGAGATCACGCGCAGCGCCGCGATTTTCCCGAGATTAGTGATCAACTCCTCGGTCATGCCATCCGCGAAATATTCCTGCTCCGGGTCACCCGATAGGTTTACAAGTGGCAACACCGCTAGAGACTGAATTTGCGGCGGGTCAGCCCCACTGACGCCGCGTCGTCGCCAGTTGCCAACTAGGACCACAATGACGAGTACGATCACCAACACACCGAGTCCCGCCAATTTTGCAGACCACCTGGTCCTGGGTGTCATCCTTGGATGCAGTCCGCTCTGCGCGACCGCCTGCAGACGCCGCAGATCGATGGCAAGTTCCTTCGCTGCCTGGTAACGATCCTCCGGTTCTTTCTCCAAACACTTCCCGATGATGCGCGACAGTTCCGGCGATAGCCTGGGATTCAGATCGTCTGCCGGCCGCGGCGAACTATACAGAATCGCGCGCGCTAACTGCGACCGTTCCGATGGTGAAAACGCGCGTAATCCCGTGGCCATCTCATAGAGCACCGCACCGGCGGCATGAATGTCGGTTCGCGCATCAACTTCCCCGCCCAGCACCTGCTCGGGGGCCATGTAAGGCAGCGTCCCTGCTATGGTGTGACTCCCGCTGAGAGTTTCCGATGCGGGATTTGCGACTCCGGAAGCCAGCAGCTTGGCCAAGCCAAAGTCCAGGATCTTCAGCCGACCATCTGTGGTGAGTCGTAGATTTCCAGGTTTTAGGTCGCGATGGATAATCGCGTTTTCGTGGGCTGCCGACAGGCCTTCGGCGAGTTGCGTGCCCAGTACAATGACCTGCTTCCCTGGCAGCGAGCCTTCTGCAAGTTTCTCGTTCAGCGTTATCCCGGGAATGTATTCCATCACCAGAAAGTCAAGACCCTGCTGCGTGTCGAAGTCATAGACGATAGCAATGTTTGGGTGGCTGAGCTTTGAAAGAGTCAGGGCTTCGTTGCGGAAACGGCGGCGGGAAGTATCGTCGGCAAGGGTTCCTAGGGGCAAGACCTTTATAGCGACTTCGCGGTCCAGGTGTTCGTCGTGAGCGCGATAAACCACACCCATGCCACCGCTGCCAATCTTCTCAATGATGAGATAGTGGCCTAGCGCTTGGCCGATCAGCGGATCGTGAGCGGAATCCTCGCTCGTCACGGGGAAGAAAGCCTCCTCCCCTTTACCGGCATCGTAGATTCACAATATGGCAATGTCAATGAGGACCGGCACAAGCGTAAATCTTGGGGCTGACCGATGTGATGGCTGAACAAAACGGCTCAGCCGCTCGCCACTTCGGGGGAATTTTTCACACCATGTTCGCGCAAGAAACGTTGCAGAGGCATTCTGCGTCTAATAGTATGTAGACACACAAGGAGCCTTGGATAAGAGAGCCTATGCTGCAACGCCTCGGCCAGATCGTTACAGTCGTCCTAGTTTGCTCCGCAATTGTACCGTCTTATGCAAACGCGCAGCGCGCTGCGGGAGCGCCTGTGTCTGTCGCGGCGCCTTCTCATGTCATGGCCGCACCGGTCGCCGCTGCTCCCGTTATGCACGCAAGCGCCGCTCACTTCACCGCAGGAGCGCATGCCCCCACGCACTTAGGTCCTTCAGCCATCGCGCATCCTACAGCGCCGCACCATCCTGCGCCTATGAAGCCGGTCTCCACTCGCCCTACGGTACGGACTTATCCAGCCCCGTCCCAGCCTGGGTATACCAATATCGGCGTGCCTTTCCCGAACAGCGGCTACTACAACAACGGCTTTAATGATGGTGGCATTCCCGTACCCGGTCTTGGATTCGACTACGCGCATTTCGCGGCGGTTCACCCTGGTGTGTTCAATCATCACTTCCATGGTGGAGGCGTCGTGCCCTTCATCGGCGGTGGCATCTACGTTCCCTTCGAGTATTACAGCGAACCGTATCCCGCGCCTGAGCAGCCAGCCGAGCCAGAGGTCGAGCCGGAACAAGCCGCGCAGCAACCGGAATATTCCGCGGCGCCTGCTTATGCTCAACAGCGCGAGCGTTCCAATGCGCCCCTTGCTCCATCGCCGGAATATATTTTCGTCCTCCGCGACGGGAGCGTTTTCTTCGCCGTGGCTTATTCTTCGAGCAACGGGAGTCTGCAGTACATCACGCGAGATGGTTTTCGCCGGGTCATTCCAATCACTACCCTCGACCTCGAAGCTACCTCGCAGTTCAATGAGCAGCGGGGCCTTTCCTTCCGTAGTCCTGCCTGACTCGGTTCTTGTCTAAGGTTGTAACCGCATAGTTCCGTGTGTGGCGAAATCTTGTTTCCAACCTTGCGAAGGGTGTGATAATTTTCGCAACGGTTGGATCTTTCCTTGTCAATTATTCAAGTGCCATTCGATCGACTGGCCCGGAACATTGCGCTCGATTCTTCAGTGCCATCGCTTTGTTGCGCGCTGTCCATTTCAGGTTTGCGATGAACAGCGAGTCCGTTCCTTCTAAGCCGCCCGCTCTGTTCCAAGCCATACGACCGCTCACTCGTTCTGGCGCCATCAAAGACGCGCTGGCTGGCATTCAACTGGCCGCGATGAATATTCCACAAGCGCTCGGCTACACCAAGATAGCCGGCACGCCAGTCGTCACCGGTTTCTACACCTTGTTGCTGCCACTTCTCGCCTTCGCTATTTTTGGATGTTCCCGCTACCTGGTTGTCGCCGCAGATTCCGCCACTGCTGCCATTCTCGCGAGCGGGATTGCACCCATGGCCGCAGTTGGCAGCGCCCGCTACGTCGCCCTTGCCTCGACCGTCGCTATTCTGACCGCAGTGTTCTTGCTGATCGCTCGGCTGCTGAAGCTCGGCTTTCTTGCCGACTTCCTTTCACGCACCGTTCTCGTGGGATTCCTTACGGGCGTCGGCTTTCAAGTCGGCATCGCCGTGCTTGGCGGAATGCTGGGCGTCGACACGCACTCTCGGCGTTCTGTCTTGCAATTAGCAGAAGTGCTTCGCGGCGTTTCGCAGGTGCATCTGTCCACCGTGCTTCTTTCCGCCGCGGTGCTAGTGGTCATTTTTGGTCTTCAGTGGTTAGCCCCGCGCATCCCGGGCCCGCTGATTGCTGTTGTGGGAGCCATCGCCGCCAGCACGGCGTTCGACTTCGCGAAACACGGCATCGAAACGATCGGACCTATCGCAGGAGGTCTTCCGCATTTGGGATTGCCCACTATAGGCTGGCGAGACATGGAGTCGCTGCTTCCGGTCGCCGGTTCGTGCTTGGTGATGATCGTGGCACAGAGCGCCGCCACTGCTCGTGTCTATGCCGTCCGCCATCACGAGCGTCTTGACGAGAACTCTGATCTGCTGGGCCTTTCCGCCGCCAATCTTGCCGCTGGATTTAGCGGCACGTTCGTTGTCAACGGCAGTCCGACGCAAACGGCGATGGTTGAGAGTTCCGGAGGTCGCAGCCAATTGGCGCAGGTGTCTACCGCTGTCGTGGTCGCTTTGGTTCTTCTTTTTCTTACTTGGCCACTTCAGTATCTTCCCCGCTGCGTCTTGGCCGCCATTGTGTTCGTCATTGCTGTTCGCCTGATCGACCTGCGTGGTCTGAGCGACATTTATCGTGAAAGTCCCGGCGAATATTATCTTGCCGTGATGACTGCCGCCGTGGTGGTCCTTGTCGGTGTGGAGCAGGGAATTGTCTCCGCGATGATCGTCTCGCTACTTCGCGTCGTCAGTCACAGCTATCGTCCGCACACCGGAGTGCTGGTCCGCGATGAAAACAAAATCTGGAAGACCGTTCCCCCTTTGCCCGGCACTAGAACCGAACCCGGACTGGTCATCTATCGTTTCGACGCCGCTCTGTTCTACGCCAACGCCGGCCTGTTTGCGGAAGAAGTGATCCGCCTGGCCGCCCCGGCAAACTCGCCTCTGCATTGGATTATCATCGACGCCGAAGCCATCGTTCACGTGGACTACACCGCCGCGCGCGTTTTGCGCGAGGTTTATCAGGATCTAGAGCAGCAGGGAATTGAAATGCTTTTTGCCCGCGCTCACCCGGAGTTGCAGGCCGATCTCGACCGTCATCACATTGCGGAAACGTTCGGCCGCGAACGCATTTTCCTGCGCCTTCACGACGCGCTGCGTACCTTCAATGCGCGCTACGGCACCTCGCCGCAAGCCGACAATCAGTGATTCGCGTTGCTTGGCTTCACGTTCTCCACTTCCCGTCTTCGTGCACGCTTTCTTGCACCCGGAACTTCGTGATCCTGCGGATTAACGCCAGCGGCAGTGGTTTGTCCATCGGAAACTGGATTGAGCCTCGGGCCCTCGCGAATTTCGAAAGATCTTTCGCGAACGCTTTCACCGCCGACGGCGTTGGATAGAACCCGATGTGCCCTTTGTGCGCCGCAAATACCACCAGAATCCGCTTGTAGGAAAACGCCGGCATCCCCCACTTCAGCCCTTCCTTCGCTCCGGGCGCTACTTTGCGAATGCACGCTCGCATTTCGACCAATTTCTTCTGCGCTTCCTTGGGCGCAACATCAATGTACTCGTCCATATCTTTTGGTCGCGCTTTCCCTGTGTTCATTTTCATGTATCTTAACTCTCCTGCAGATTCTCCAGTGCTCTTTGCCAGCCGCCGCAATGACCGGCAAAGGGCAAACCGGTCCCAAAAAGATAACAAAAAATCGCTGCTATGCCCCCGCCCAGACCGGAAGGCAAAGAGTTGCCGAACACTACACCAAGTAGCCAAGCAGTTCGCGCCTCCGTCACCAAACTTGATGAAGACCAGAGTCGCTGGCTTTGTAACAGCCGCGATCGTGAGCTTGTGTTTCCCGGTATTCACGGTAACATTAGAACTAGATTCTTAGGGGTAAGGGTCTCTTGAATTTCTCGATGACCATCCGACATTCGGAAAATGTTTCCTTCCTCGAAGTCAGTGGGCGGCTCACTTCCTTTGAGTCCACGGCCTTTCGCGACGCAGTGCGCGGCATCTTGAATCAGGGGCATAAAAACATCGTATTGAATTTAACCGGCCTCGATTATCTCGACAGTTCGGGAGTGGGCGAACTGGTGCGCAATTACATGGCGGTGATCAAAAAGGGCGGGGCGATGAGAGTCGTCGGGCTTGCGCCAAAAATCGAGGAGATTCTCAAGGTCACGCATCTGCACCAGGTTTTTCCCGATTTTCCCGATGAGGCTTCCGCGCGCGCCAGCCTACATCCAAGTAACGATAAGTGACTTTGCTGTCTAGGCCGCGCTGATCCGCAGAAATCATCGCCGTAAAAGGAGAGAAGCAGCTAGGGTTTGGACCCTAGCTGCCTCCCGGGGTGTGTCCTCGAAGTGGTATTGATTATATAGATGCACGGCGGCGGAAAAGGTTTCCCGTTTCCCCGAAATAGTTCGTTTTAATGTGAAAAGTGCAGATTTGCGGTAAGTTTTAATAAAACAGATACTTACGCCACCGCTCGTCGCGGTGCCCGATCAAGCGCATCAGTTGCCGCGAAGTGTGCAACGTAAAGGGCCGCGGCTTGCGCGCCAATCGCAGGCCTGCTTCTTCGGGAGTGCGATCGCCCTTATTGTTGTTGCAACGATAGCAGCACGCGACCAAATTCTCCCAAGACGAGCGTCCGCCTCGCGAGCGCGGCATCACATGGTCCAGCGTCAATTCCGAACTGGGGAACACCTTGCCGCAAAACTGGCAAGTATTTCGGTCGCGCAGCAAAATATTCTTTCGCGACAATGCGCGGCTCTGCTGCGGAATGTGGCGATAGGCCAGCAATCGAATTACGGAAGGAACCTTGTGCGAATGCGCTACGGAGTGCACTTCGGAAGTGTGCATCTCTTCGGCCTGCGCCACGCCCTTAAGCAGAAGAACCATGGCGCGGCGAACTGCGGTAACGTTAATGGGTTCGTAGGTTGCGTTCAGAACCAACACAGGTTCTTGCATCAGAGAAGCACGCCGGGGAAGTAATGCAGGCAGGTGACGGCCACCGTTCCCCGAAGCAGCGGGCACAAGCGCGCCGCCTGCCTCGGGGGAAACTCGCCCCCGGTAGTCGACCGCCTCTGGCCTTCTGGCGCTCATCGCGCCCCCTTCCGGTAACTCTATCTGCCGGCGGGGCTTGCGGGTCGGACGGCTCGGGCTACGGTAAGTGCAATCACCGAGCTTGCGCCCGCATCGGCTAGCGCGCGTGAACACGCGTCTAGCGTCGCACCCGTCGTCATTACATCATCTAGCAACAAGACGCGGGAATTGTCAACTCGGCCGCCTTGCTTCAGCGCAAAAGCGCCACGTACGGATTCCCATCTTTCTTCGTAATCCAGCAGATGTTTCTCGGGTCGCGGCCGGGTTCTCATCAATAGCACCGGCCGGTACGGGATCCCCAAGCACTTCGCCAGCGGCTTCGCAAATAGCTCGACTTGGTTGTACCCGCGTTCTTTCTTTCTCTGCCGGTGCAAGGGCACAGGTACCACCATGTCTGCCCACAGACGCTTCTCATCCGCGCGGGCCACTTCCAGAAGCCGGTCGGCAAACCATTTGCCCAGCGGTTCGATGTGTTCGTATTTCAGCAGCATGATGGCCCGTGCCAGTGCTCCTTCGTACTGCCCGTAGCTGCGCGCGCGTTCAAATCCGTATTTTTGTTGCCGGCACTCCGGGCATATGGCGAACTCCTCATCGCTTCCGCCTGGCACATCCCAAGGCACACCACAAACATCGCAGCTCTCCAGCGGATTTCGACGGAACGATGCCAGACAGTCCTTGCAGACAGGCAGGCGGCTGGCCGTCTGCAGTAGCGATTCGCAGATTCGGCAATCGCTCGGGAAAATGACGCTAGCCAGCGCTCCCGATAGCCTGTCTAACACCCGCGACCACGAAAGTTGGGCTGTGTGCACGGCAGGCAAGCCTCCGCTCGCCTGCTGTTATTCTACGTCTATTAAGTATTCAATCGGTAACAGAATCCCGGCGGGTTCCTACAGTTGCCCCTGTTCCATCTTTTCCTGGCAGGCTATGCAATGCTTGGCCCAGGGCACCGCTTCCAGCCGCTTCTGCTGCATTTCTTCCTGGCAGCTGGCGCACTGGCCGAATGCATTATTACGAATGCGCTTCAGCGCTTCGTCGATTTGATTCAGCATGTTACGGTCGGAGCTGGTCTGGCCAAAGAGAAATTCCTTGGTGTAGGAATTCGCCGCTTTATCGGCCAGGTCCACCGTGGGGTCGTCGTCAGCCTGACGCCCTTCCTCTTCTGTACGCGTAATGGTCTTGACCAGTTCGTCACGCCGCGTCAGTAATTTCTTCTTGTAATAGTCCAAACGCTTCTTATCCATGTTCATCCTCACCCAGATGGCCCCAGAGGCGCACCTAAAAACTACATAGTTTAGGCCGCATTTCACGGCATGTCAAGGCGAGCGCGTTTTTTCGCAACCTCACATTCCCAGAAATTGATCACTTTTTAAGAAAGTTTTTGCGGATCGGAGACGTATCTCGACACACCACGTATTTTGAACGCAGAATTTCCAGCGTCCCCTTACGGCCGCAGTCTAGGGAATGGGACGTCGGCCTTGAACAACACGGATAAGGATCACGATGATCGCCAGCACTAGCAGAATATGAATGAACCCGCCCAACGTGTACGAAGTAACCAGGCCCAACAGCCACAGGATCAGAAGCACGATTCCGATGGTCATTAGCAAGTCCATGTTTCTCTCCTTAAAGTGCAAAGAGCGCCAGCTGCATCGAGGTCCAGCGAGGTTATCGTCCGTGCGTCAAAACGGCTATCGAGCAAATGCTGTAGCGTGTGCGTTGTCTCTGTGTAGACTTACTGCTAATCGAGAGCGAATTCTCTGGCGCCGAATCGTGCCGCGGCGCTACTCTCCTGCACTTGTCAAAACTGCCGGACTTTCCTGCAATTCTTTGATTTCCTGCTGAATTCTCGCTGCGGATTTATCGTGTCTTCTGGTTGTGCTGGAATTGTCTTTCGTGGCGTAGAACGCCAGCAATTGTGTCTTCAGTTCCTGGTCTACGCCTGCCATGCGCTGCCTGGCGAGACGATCCAGAAGCTCTGCACACGTTTTGTCGCCAAGCTTGTATTGCCCTCGCGCTGTGACTTCGCCCACATCGAAGTTGTCGTTGGGAAGCTGCAGGTTTCCTTGGCCCAGCTGGTTCAGCAGAGTGCGGTAGCGGTCCACCGTGAGGTTGAAGCTGTTCTCGAAAAGCTTTTGCGCCTCGGGCGTCGGCGTTCGAAAGGTCAGAATCCTCAGCGGCCCGATTTTTGGCAGAATCCGAATCACAAACGCGAGGAACTTGTCACTCGCGGTCGGACGCTGATAGTCCTTGCCCCATTCCTTTTCGTAGCTGGCGCGCGACAAGTTGTACAGGAACTTCTTGCGGGTAATTCCCGGCTCATCCTTTTGAATCTCATTCTGCTTCAGATTCCATGCCACGCGAGTGGCCTTGGGTATCAGCCCGTTTACGCTGCTGCGGTAGGAATTGGCGGCTCGCTGTTCGTTTGAAATTACGGACTTCAGCTCGATGCCATACGTTTCCTTGAAAGCGCGTTCCACGACCGGCAATGACACCTCGAAGCCCACAAAATTGTGATAACTTTCGGGCGCGTAATGTCCTTTAGCTACTTGCAGCACATCAAACGCAAATTCCGTCTTGATGTGCGCTATCGGATTGTCTTCGTATGTCACCACTGGCCCATATTTCTTCTTCAATTCCGGATACAACATTGGAACCGCAACATTGGTTGCCAGCCGATGACCATCGTTGTCGGCGGCATAGTGGGCCAGTGCTCCGATCGCAAACGCATATTCGTTTAAGGACTGGGAATTGCGCAGCAGCGAAACGATGAAATCTCCGCTACGAAAATAGTGCGCCAAATCGCTGAAGAACTTATTCCCGTGCGGGTAGTAGCCGATGTCCTGGATGATTGCCCCGCCATAAACATATGCATGGGCTTTCGCCAATTCATCGTGTGTCGCATGGGGGAACCTTTTCAGCAGCAACACGCGTATGTTCGTATCCCACAGCACGTCGATGATGGCCTCGTGCGTCAACACGGAATATGCGCCACAAGGTGGCGCACAAACGATCAGAGCGGCAACACCGATCGCTATAACCCGGCGGAGAAGGCTGTTCATTTGCGGTGTCTGGTCCTCCATTTGCACATAGCGAAGCTCCTGGAGGAGGAGCCGGAATCCGGGGCGGTCCGCTCAGGCTGCCCCGAATTCGCCTTACCGTTACCGTTTTCTCTCACTAACGCGAGCGGTGGACAACTGATTCAGGCGCCACGGGTCTTATGAGCTTCGCGGTCTGCGTCACTCAATCGCCGCGTGAATTCATCGATCTGGCTTTCCGCCTGGTCTTTCGCCATGCCGTACCGTTCCTGGAGCTTCCCGACCAACTGGTCGCGCTTTCCGTTGATGGTGGTCAGGTCGTCATCGGTCAGCTTTCCCCACTTTTCCTTCAGCTTCCCGGAATATTGCTTCCACTTTCCTTCCACTTGGTCCCAATTCATGAATGCCTCCTTGTGAGATTCGATCTTCTGCTCGCCAACGGCCTGCGGGCGGAGAATCAAACAGGCATCCTCATCAGAACCCAGCGCCCAGAGGAAACACATACAGCGTTTCCTCGGCCAGCAGGTGAAATCCACCTGACGATACGGGCGCTCTACGAGAAGTGCAGAGTAATACCGCTTCGCCTACAGCAACTAGCGGATGGTGAACTTTGCGGTCGCCAAGCAAACTCGCTAGCGTCATGGCACGTTCCGATCGAAGCCATGAGGTCGGCCTGATTTCTGATCGCGTAGAACCTGACACTGGATCGGCTAAACAGAGAGGGGTTACCTATGTTACGTATGGCTATCGCGTTCTTTGTGATTGCACTTATCGCTGCGGTGCTTGGATTCTCCGGAATCGCCATTGCCACCGCGGGAATCGCCAAGATCCTCTTCTACATTTTTCTCGTGCTGTTTTTGCTCAGTCTCGTCAGCCATCTTATACGCCGCACTTGAGATAAAGACACTTGGCTCGGATTCATAAATGAATGGTCGCCGGGAAAGTGGGTCCTCCATCCGGCGCCAGGAGGCTGAACGTATGAGCGGAAGAACCATCCTTGGCATTGCGCTTCTGATTGTGGGGGTCCTTGCTTTGGCCTATCAGGGTTTCAGCTACACCGTTCCGAAAAAGGCTGTGGATCTGGGACCTATCCAAGTTACCCGGCAGGAACGCCACACCGTTCCACTCCCTCCCATTCTGGGAGCCTTGGCTTTAATTGGCGGCATCACTGTTCTGGTGCTAAACCGGTCGTCTAAGTAAGAAAATGAAAACACGAAAGAGAGAGGTCAAAATGAATCGGTGGAAAACAGCGTTAGTGGGCGCACTGGTCTTAGCGCCTTTTGCGTTCGCGGGCTCAAAGGCGGACGATGTCAAGGAAACGGATCGTCTACAGAATGCCGGTACCGTCATGAAAGAGATCCTCGATGTCCCTGACGATATTCCTCAGGATCTCCTGGACAAAGCTCGTTGTGTTGTAGTGCTTCCTTCGGTTCTTAAGGCGGCGTTCATTGCGGGCGGCAGTTATGGCCGCGGCGTCATGGTGTGCCGTACGGGTAAGAACTTCAGCGGTCCATGGGGCGCGCCGGCTATGTACGCATTGGAAGGTGGCAGCTTCGGTTTCCAGATTGGCGGAGAAGCGACCGACTTCGTCATCCTGGTGATGAATGATCGCGGCGTGAATAGTTTGCTGCACAGCAAAGTGAAGCTCGGCGGCGACGCTTCCGTGGCCGCTGGTCCTAAGGGACGGACTGCTTCCGCGGATACGGATGCTTACATGCGCGCTGAAATGTTGAGCTATTCGCGCTCACGCGGCGTCTTTGCAGGCATTTCTCTGGAAGGAAGTACTCTCCGCCCCGATGAAGATGCCAATCACCGCTTGTATGGCAACGATTCTTCCGCTGCCAAAATCATCACCGAACCTAAGATTGACACGCCTGCGGCGGGCAAGGCCCTGGTGTCTCGCCTACAACAAGCCAGCCCGCACCTGAAGCCGTAATTTCTCAACTCATTTGGCTGGGCGGGGCGAATGATGCCCCGCCCTTTTTTGCGGTACGCCGTGCATGTTCGGCAGCTGGCGGGTGCAAGTCCCGCCCCAACCTGATGGAGGTGAAGGGTAGTGAAGCGCAAGGGCGTCACCGCGAGGTGGGGTCTGAAGGAAGCGTGTAGCAAAGATACGGGCCGATGGACAAGAACTGGATTTGAGGCCTACGGCGTCGGACGAGCGGGCCACTGATCGCGAAGTCCGTATCCATCAAGGACGCTGGTGGTAAATCCGGCGGTCGCGTATCGAAAGCAGTCGAACTTATCGCGGGAGATCTGTTGCATGTCTCGGATTCGGGACTGAGCGTGGAGTAATTCACGCTGATCCTGCAGCAGAAGTCAGCAGCGGGCGTAGTACTCACGTGAGTGAGGAAGGCCCAAACAGTGAGAGGGAGTAGTAGAACGTTGAACTCATCGGGGGCACTGCGCCAGCCAATCAGCTTCGGCTGAGTTTTGCCGGTTCAGAAGACGGTGAAGCCGAAACGGAAACCTGCAGAGCGGCGAAGCCCTAGTGGCGAACGACGGCTCGAACCTCACGGCCCGTCAAGGCTCAACTCACTGAACCGCCGTATGCGGACCCGCATGTACGGTGGTGTGGCAGGGGAGGAGAGGTGACTCTCCCCCCTATGCCGATTGCGGAAAGGCTTCTCCGTGTAATTTCAGTTCGAGAGTTTGCTGATGGCGCCAGCTACGCCGATGACTGAGCCGGGCTTAGAGCCCGTGGCTTTGCCCGAGTCCCACACGAGAGTCCCGTTAACAAAAACCTTTTCTATTCCGGTCGAGAGCGCTGTTGGGTTTGTGTATGTGGAATGGTCGATGATTGTGTCGGGGTTGAATAGCACGAGATCGGCGAAGGCGCCTTCACGAATGACGCCGCGATCTTTCCAGTTGAGGCGTTGCGCCGGCAAAGAAGTCATTTTGCGGACGGCTTCCGGTAGGGTCAGCCAATGCTTTTCGCGCACAAAGACGCCGAGCACGCGCGGGAAGGTCCCAGCGCCCCGAGGGTGAGCAGCGCCGATGCCGCCATCGCTGGCCACCATGACCCAGGGCTGCTGGTAAAACGCTTTGATGTCGCCCTCGATCATGGACTGGCCAATGATTTCGGCTTCGGTGTCGGCCTTATCCCCTTCGCGGATGATGCGGATATACATTTCGATGGGAGTGAGGGAGTTGGATTTAGCGAGATCCGCGAGGGTGTGCCCCTCGTAGGATTTGTTCGGAGTGAAACTGGTAATGGTGATGTGAGACGCGCCGCCCACATCGGCAAGTGCTTTCGCGACGCTCTTGGGATTTTCGTACTGCTTGTCGGGAACGAGCACCTTGAAATTGGAATTCCACGCGTCGTAGGGGTAACAATCCGCCAGAAAATCGACGCCGCGGCCGCGCGCCTGCTCAATCACTTTAATGTACCGCGGCGCTTTTCCCCAGACGGCCACGGTACCGAGTTTGATATGAGAATGTTCCAGGGGAATGTGAGCCTTTTCGCCGATGGTGATTTCTTCTTCGAGAGCCTCGAAGGATTTGTCGGCTTCATCGCGAATGTGGGTCATGTAAAAGCCGCCGTGCTGCGCGGCAACCTTGGCCATGGCAATGATTTCTTCGGTCGCGGAATAGCTGCCCACTTCGTACTCGAGTCCGGAGGAGAGGCCGAGAGCTTCCTGACCCATGGCTTGGCCGACCAGCGCGCTCATTCGTTGTATTTCTTCGGGTGTTGAAATGCGCTTAAAGTCTTTGCCCAACACCTGCTCGCGAATGGTGGCATGACCGGCGAGCACGCCGACATTCACGGCGGCAGGATTTTGCTGCTGCTGGCGGACCCAGTCGATCAACGGCCAGGGAGAATCACCGTCTGCGCCAACAATCAGAGTCGTGATGCCCTGAGAGATTTGCGTTTCGGCGAGGGGATCTTGCGGGAGCCCTTCGGTGGAGTGATTGTGAATATCAATGAAGCCGGGAGCGAGGACGAGTCCGTGGGCATCGATGCTGGCTTCGCCCTTCTCCGGTTGAAGTTCGCCGACGCCGACGATGTGACTGAGAGCGATGCGGACATTGGCTTTGCGCAACGGAGTGCCGGTTCCGTCGGCAACCTGGGCGTTCATGATCAGCAGGGATACGCTGTTCTGTTGGGAGTGCAGCGGCAAGAGCGGGCAGAGACCCAGTAGCGCGACGGCGAGGATGGAAAAAAGTCTTGGGCGGCGCATGCGGCGAGAAATCCTCTTTCAAGGTTTTTTGAGTATCGATCAGCCCGGTATGAAGGGCGGATAAAACATAGCACGACTTATCGACTATGCCGAAGCGGGCCCGCATGATGGGGAACCAACGAACCTAATGTCGCTACGAGCAACAACACGATACTGACTGCGGCGAGAGCCCACTTTGCAAGAGTGAATACATTGGCGAGCTTCTGCAAGTTCGGCAACTCCACGGGATAGCTGCGAAGGATTGCGAGGAAGCAGAAGTTCTCCGCGTAGTCGAAGAAAGTGGTGAGCAAGGGAAGCAAGCTGAGTTTCTCCAGAGCTGGACGATTCGGGAAGAGGCGTGAGAAGCCGAAGGTAGTGACCATGACGAAGAAGAGCCCGTAGACCGTGGGGAACAGGAAATCGACGCGCTTAAGGAAGACGCGATAAGCAAAACGACCATCGGCGCCGAATAGAGTGAGCTTTTCATAGATGGAGGAGGGAGCGTACGTGAACATCATGTCGGGAATGCCGATTCTCAGTAATGAGGAGATCGAAGGAACGCCGGGCACGCCGCGGAAATTGATGAGCCAGAAGAAAAGCAAAGTAACTGCGGTGACGACTGCGATGGTGAAGGGACGAGAAATTTTAAGGAAAAAGGAATGCAGCGCGTTTAGCGGCATTGAATGAACCTGCGAATAGGGATGTGCGGCGGCACGATGGCGTTAGAGGACAACGTCCGTGAGCGCTTTGTGCGCCAATTCTGAAGCGGCGGTAGATTTGCCCGTTAGCATGAGGTTGGCCCAATCGGCGGCGGCATGCGAGATGCGTACGGCTTCGGTGCTGAGGGACTCGGGTCCGCCCGAATCGGAATTAGCAAAGAAAATGCGTTCCATAGGCTTCGACGCGATGATGCGGTTTTTCGTGAATTGGCCCGGGACCGCCATCATCATGGGATGACCGCGGCGGTAAAGGCGAATCTCGATGGGATCGACATTGAATTCCGGCAAGGCTTTTTGGAAATCCTTCAGAACTTTTGCGGCGAGTGCCTTGCAGTCGTCTTCCTGAAGAAGGATGGCACGATCGGATTCGCGCAGCGGCGTATAGAAGGTGAGGATGTTGTATTTGGGATGGTAGTCAGGATTATTGCGAATGGTCCAGTCGGCGACGATGAAGTCGGTAAAGGAATTGCCTGGGCACCAATTATCGTAGCCGCGGCGATAGACAGGCTTGTCGAAAATCATGTTGATCATTGGAAACGGAGCATAGCGCATGCGGCGCATCGCTTGCATTTGCTCGGTGGGAAGGCCGGCGACCAGCCGCGCAGTGATGAACTTGGGTGTGCACATCAGGACGACCTTGGCGGAAACGGTGGTCAGCTTGTCGCCCTGCAAGTAAGTAATGCGAACGGCGCCGGAATCCTGAGAGATGGAGACGACTGTGGCGCCGGCGAGCATGCGGTCGGCGTTTTTTGGCTTCAATACTTCCACCAGCTTGTAGCTGATGCAGCCAAGTCCGCCGGGCAAGATGCAGCGCGTGTTGTCCTCGCCCTTGATGAGGTACTGTGCGTCGAAAACGCCGATGAATGCGGTGGTGTCTTGGGTGACTGCGCCCCAGTTGGATGGGCCGTAGGCGTCCCACCATTTGGCAACTTCGGGAGCGTAGGCAGAGGTGACGTCGGAGAAGGGCTTGGTGTCGAGTTGCGAGATTTGTCCGCGCACATCGATCTTCATGATGTCGTCGCGGAACTTTCTGAAGCTGGCGACGACATCTTTCTTGTAGGGAAGGTGCTCGAGGCCGGAGCGCCAGGTGTCCGGGACGTAAGTGTGGTTGTCGATGGTGGGATCGGGCATGTCGACAAGGGGCATGTTGACGCCAATTTCCTTGGCGAGTTGATCGCTGAAACTGCCGCGAAAATCATAAGCGGCGCCAGTAGAAAAAAATTGGCCCCGGTACTCCTCCTCGTAGGCATTACCGCCGAAATGATCTTCCTTTTCGAGGAGCAGCCAATCTTTTTCGCGCAGGAAATAGGCGGCGGAGAGACCAGCCATGCCGCCGCCGACGATGACGACTTCGGCATTGCGAGTGGCGTCGGGCTGGGCGAAGGAGTGGCCGTTGCGAACCTCGTGGCAGACGGCGAAGTGTTCGCCTTCGACGAGCGAGGAGGTAGCGCTGGGATCAGGTTCCGCGAGCAAAGCATTATCGATGGGGCAGCCAGAAGCGACGGAGCCAGCGACAACGAATTTTATGAAATCACGGCGAGTATGAGACATGCGAAACGGACCTCCTAAGGTCGTTCGAGAAGTTCGTGAACTTCCTTGCCGATGGAACGAGTGCGAATGCGGTACCAGATGAGAATCAGAATGACGGAGACGAAGAAAATCAGGGTGGAAATCGAGTTGATTTCAGGAGTGATGCCGCGGCGAAGGCGAGCCCAGATTTCCAGTGGAAGAGTATTGTCGCGACCGATCAGGAAGAACGTGACGGCAATTTCGTCCATGGAGAGAGTGAATATCAGCAGGCCGGCGGCAATGAGAGAGAGTTTCAGATTGGGGAGCGTGATGCGCCAGAAGGTTTGCCATAGAGTGGCGCCGAGATCGAGGGAGGCTTCTTCCTGCGCGGGATCCATTTTTTGCAGGCCGGCGAAGAGTTCGGTTGTAGCGACAGAGATGAGCGCGGTGCCGTGGCCGAGAAAGACAGTAAGCAGACTAAGTTGAAGGCCCGCAAACACAGCGAACATCAGCAGGGAAAGGCCGGTGATGATGCCGGGCAGAATCAATGGAAGAAGAACCAGGCGTCGGAAGATGGATTTTCCCGGGAAGTCGGCGCGATCGAGAGCGAGAGCAGCGAGCAGGCCGAGAGTGAGCGCGAGGAATACCGCAGCTACAGCGACTAGCAGGCTGTTGAGGAAAGAATCCCAGATGGAGGCGTCGCGGAAGAGTTGGCGATACCAATCGAGGGTGAAATGTTTTGGAGGAAATCCGCCGACACCATCCTTATTAAAGGAATAGAAGACAAGAACGACAATGGGAAGATACAGGAATGCAAAGACAGCGAGGGTGTAGGCGCCGAGAAGTGGCGAGCGGCGATTTGCATTCGCGCGGGCGCTCATTGGATGGACCACCGCCGTTCGAGACGTTCGGCGAGGAAGAGCAATGAAACGGTGAGAACGAGAATCAGGACAGAGATCGCGGCGCCCAACGGCCAGTCGTAGGCGGTGCCGAAGAGGCTTTGGACGATGTTGGCGATCATGATGCTGGAAGGGCCGCCAACAAGTTGCGGAGCCAGGAAATCGCCGAGCGTGAGGACAAAGGCGAAGCTGGCGCCAGCCAGCAAGCCTGGGAGCGACAGCGGAAGGATGACGCGGAGAAACGTTGCGCGCGGAGTAGCGCCGAGATCGTGGGAAGCTTCAATCAGATTGCGCGGGATATGTTCGAGCGAGGCGTAAAGAGGAAGAAAGACGAAGGGGGTGTAAATGTGGGTGAGCATGAGAACAACGGCAAAGGGGCTGTAGAGGAAGAAGCTGACCGGTTCGTGGATGATGTGCAGATATTGCAGGAAAGCATTGAGGACGCCTTCGGAGCCGAGGATGGTTTTCCATGCGTAGCCGCGAACGAGATAGCTGACCCAGAGGGGAACAATGACGAGTTGGTAGAGAAGATCCTTGCGAATGCCAGCGTGAAAGGACATGTAATACGCGACGGGGTAGCCAAGCAGCAAAGAAAATAGAGTCACGCCGGCAGCGATGCGCATGGAACGGAAAAGAACCTGGGCGTAGACGGGATTCTGAAAGAGTTTGGCGTAATTGTGTAAATTCCAATCGTGAACGATAAACCCGTCACGGACGAGCCAGAAGCTGTGAGCGAACATCAGGGCGTAGGGCAACAACAGGAAAACGCCGACCCATAGGAGTGGGGGGACGGAGATGAGCGTTTTGTAGGCACGAGAGTACATGGAAGTTTTCAGTCGTCACTCGTCAGTGTCGGCGAACCGGGAATCGCGATGACCGTTGCGGGTTTCATTGATCGACGGTTGAGATCCTTCGCTTCGCTCAGGACGACAACTGCCACTAGGGCCTCCTAAGGGAAATGTGCCTGTCTCCCGCCTGCGGTTGCAGGCAGAAGGCCGGCGGTCCGAAATCATTTCACTCACCGACAGGAATTGCATCGGCCGGATCGAAGAAAAAATCGTGGGTGCCGGAGAGTAGGCCTCTGGCTGGAGTGCGCACACGCAGTGATTGACCGGCGCAATCGACCTCGAGGTCTTCGCTCGATCCGGAATAAATCTGCTGGCGAATGGTGGCGCGGAAACGCACGGCATTCGGGGGTGGCTGCGTGTTTGCGGCGAGATAGATTGATTCCGGACGCAAAGAAAAAAGCTGCGTGCCGTCCGGCTCGCCCGTAGTCCATTGCAGGGAACCGGTGGAGGTAATGCCAGCGCTTATCTGGGCGTGCAGAAGATTGGTCTGGCCGATGAATTGCGCGGTATACGCGGTGGCGGGGCGGGCGTAGATTTCGCGCGGCGCGGCGACTTGCTCGAGGGAGCCATCTTTCAATAGGGCGATGCGATCGGAAAGCGCCATGGCTTCGTCTTGATCGTGGGTGACAAAGAGAAAAGTGATACCGAGTTCGCGCTGTAAGGATTTCAACTCGCTCTGCATTTGTTTGCGAAGATTGGCATCGAGCGCCGAGAGTGGCTCGTCCAGCAGAAGGAGTTGCGGACGATTGACGAGGGCACGCGCCAGAGCCACACGCTGTTGCTGGCCGCCGCTCAATTTTGCGGGCCGAGTGGCGGAGTACTCGTGCATCTTGACCATGCGAAGAGCATCCGCGACGCGCGAGGCAATCTCCGCGGTAGCAACCCCAGTTACGTGGAGCCCATACGCGACGTTTTCCTTGACGGAGAGATGAGGGAACAGCGCGTAGTGCTGGAAAACGGTATTCACTCGGCGGCGATACGGAGGCAGCGTGTCCAGGCGCTCGCCATTCATCCAGATTTCTCCCGAAGTTGGCTGTTCGAATCCAGCAATCAGGCGCAGGAGAGTGGTTTTGCCTGAGCCACTCTCTCCCAGCAGGGTGAGAAATTCACCGGGAGCAATCTGCAAGGAAAGCCTCCGCAAGACGTCGCGAGCGCCAAATTGTTTGACGATGTTGCGGATATCGAGCAACACGCCTGCCAAGGCCGGGGCGGTTCCAACGGCGGGAGAATTTGTGCTGGAATCCGCTAAGGTCACTGGGCGGCCTTGACCTCGTTCCAGATTTCAATGTATTTGGCGCGACGGGGAACGTCTTGCCAAAAATAGATGCGCTGCATGTAGGCGTCGGGATCATCGAGGTGCAGGCCCTTTTTCTCCGCATCAGTCATGAATTGAGCGGCGGCGGGATTGGCCGGAGTGTAATGAGTGACGTCGGTGATCTGTTTCTGGGTTTTTGCCTGCATCATGTATTCGAGGATAGCGTAGGCGAGTTCCTTGTGGGAACTGTCCTTGGTGATCATCAAATGATCGATCCAGCCGGTGGTATTTTCCTTGGGAATGGTTTCACCGATGGGGAAGTTGGCCTGCCGGAGTTGATTCGTCATAAGCGGCCAACCCATGGCAGCGACGATTTCGTGATTTTCAAAGAGGTTGGTAAGTTCGCCGCCGGTAGACCAAATTTTGCGGATGTTGGGTTTCAGGGCAAGCAGCTTCTGTTTCACGGCAGCGAGTTGCTCGTCGCTGAGGTTATACAACTGCGAAGGATCGGGCTTGTCGTATCCGAGCATTTGAGCGGCCATATAGAGGGTGGACAGATCATCCCAAACGGAGATTTTTTCCTTGTACTTGGGATCCCAGAAAATTCCCCACGAGTCCGGCGGCTGCGCAAACGCAGTGGTGTCGTACAGAAGAGGATTTGGCCCCCACATAAAGGGAACGCCGAAGGTTTGCCCATTGGATTTGACGAGCGGGAGATCGCGCAACCTCGGCGAGAGCTGCGAGTAAGTTGGCAGTTTCGAGAGATCGAGCGGTTCGGCGAGGCCGGTGCGTGCGATGGAGGCGGCAACGTCGCTGGACGGCGAAATCACGTCATAGGTCGAGGCGCTGCCGCCACGGAGCTTTGCGACCAGGTCGTCGCTTGATCCCATGTAAGACGCGGTGACTTTGCAGTGGTGCGCTTCCTCAAACGCGTGAATAAAGGAAGGATCGGCGTAGCCTTCCCAAACCAGCAAACTCAGGGACTCTTGTTTCGATTGGCAGGAGCCGAGGATGAGCGCCGCGAGGCAAATCGCCAGCAAATGGAAGATGCGATTGGTTTGTGCCGGCTTCATAGACGACCTTGCCTCCGACGATCGTGAAGAGGGCCTCCGTTTCATGGATGGTTTGCGGGCCGGTTGCGATAAGTTGCAATCGGCGGCGCAAGCAACCACAAAACTCAAAAAGTGGGCGGAGTATTGACCCACAAAATCCAGGTTTCGGTGCGCCCCGGGTTCTTCCATCGGTGCGGGGCGGAACTCTCGAAATAGAGGCTGTCACCCGGTTTGAGAAGGTAGCGCTCAGACTTATTCAGACAAATTTCGAATTCGCCGCGCAGCACGTGGAGGAATTCCTCGCCCTCATGGGCATAGGGTTCGCCGCTGCCGCCGCCGGGCTTGATACGAAAAAGATGCGGCTCCATGGCAGTGTTGCCCCAGGCGAGCAGCTCCATGCGAACGCCGGGCGACGTTTCCAGGATTTTGCGCTGTGAAGGGCGGACATGGCGCTGCGCATCGCCGTTCGTTTCAAAGAGCGCGAGCATATTGGTTTTGTAGAACCGGGCAATGCGCCGCAGGGTAGAGATGGACGAGCGCATCTGGCCGCGTTCCAGGGCGCTAAGGAAACCCACGGAAACGCCGGTGGCCTGCGCGACTTTGGCGAGGGAAAGGCCGCGACGCATGCGGAGGCGGCGAAACTTTTGGCCGGTATGTTGAGGAGCATCGGCGGGCGCGGTGACCAGGCCCTGTTTCTTCAAGACGTGGACGATGGCGGCGGGGTTCAGTCCACGCGCGCGACGCAAGAACAGAGCGCGTTGCAGAAGGCGCACGTCGGTTTCCGTGTACATGCGGTAATGGCTCTCGGTACGGCGTGGCGTGACGAGTCCCAAGGCTTCCCAAGCGCGCAAAGCGGACGAAGAGATGCCGACGCGGTGTGCGACTTCGCTGATGCGCAAGAGCCGCAGAGGCGACAAAGATTCCGATGGCTTGGACAAATTCTTTCTGCTTGACACGGGTTCCGGCTTTCTCTAAGTTTACGGGATTATAGTAAGGTTCCAGGGACCGTAGCAACCAAGAAGAATCGCTTTTAAAGGGAAAAGCGTCTTCGGGGAATTTTAGGGGTGAATTCAATGATTCAAGTAATGCGCCTTTTGAAGTCGGTGTGTAGCCGCAAGGTTCTCTGGGCGGCCTTCCTTGCCGTTATATCTCTGTCCATTGGCAGTCCATGTGGATATGGGCAGAGCACGGGTGGCCGAGTGCGAGGGACAGTGACGGACCCAAGCGGTTCGGCGGTGGTTGGGGCCACTGTCACGCTGATCAACACCGCTACGAATGTGTCTCGCGACACGACGACTGGCAACACCGGGGAATTCATTTTCCTGGAAGTACCGGTGGGACCGTACGAAGTGGATGTGAATCAAAAGGGGTTCAAGAAGTTTGTAAGGAAAGACATTGTTGTGGACGTGAGCGGCGTGGTCGGTCTGGACATCGTGGTGCAAGTCGGCGGCGCAACGGAAACGGTAGAGGTTACAGGCGAGCCGCCGGTGATTGACACGACGACGACCCAACTGGGCGCGGTGGTCGGTTCGCGTGAAGTGACGGAACTGCCGCTGAATACCCGCGACACCTACCAATTGTTGCAGTTGCAACCGGGAGTGCAATCGCAATTGGGGAATGATTTGTTTTACGGATCGGATAAGCCGGGCGTGGTGACGGTGAATGGCGGCCGCGGGCGCTCGAACAATTATTCGGTGAATGGAGGCGACGGGAACGACCTGTTCGCGAATCTGCCGGCAGTGCAGCCGTCACCGGACAGCATCGAAGAGTTTCGCGTAATCACGAACTCGTTCGACGCGGAATACGGGCGGAATTCGGGGTCGGTGGTGAATGTGGTGACGAAGTCCGGGACGAACGATTTTCATGGCAGCGCTTTTGAATTCTTTCGGAACACGGTGCTGGATGCGCGACCGTTCATGATTAGCCCAACAGCCAAGCCCGATTTTCAGCAAAACCAGTTTGGCGGGACTCTCGGCGGACCGATCAAGAAGGACAAGACGTTCTTTTTTGCTTCGTACGAGGGGCGGCGGATCAAGCAGGGAATTCTGTCGAATCCGGTGCCACTACTCAGTGCCGACCAACTCAATAACGGTGCATTCGGCGACCTGAGCGGGACGCTGACGACGGCGCCGACCGCCAGCATGCTGCAAGGACGCTGCGGTTCCCAGTTGTCCCCCGCGGCAAACACTGAGCTGACGAACATCATCAATGGTGGCACTCCAACACCGGGGAATTACGCAACGATATTTGGAGCCAGCGGGGTGGTTCCGACACAGTGCTTCGACCCGCTTTCGACCAGTATTTATAATCAATATGTAGGCTCGACGGGGACTTTCCAGCAATCGCCGAACAAGATCAACAATGGAGACCAGTTCACCATCAGGGTCGATCATGACCTGACCAAGAATCAGAAACTGTCGGTGTACTACTATTTTGATGACGACTATGTTCTGGATCCCTTTGCGAAGTTTCAGGCAGCCGGCGGCAATCTTGGGAACTTTCCTGGCGTTTTCAGCACACGGACGCAACAGTTAAACGCCTCGCATACCTGGACGATTGGATCGACAAACGTAAACGAATTCCGTTTCGCGTGGTTCCGTGAGGGTCAGGGGCAATTCAATGCTCCCAAGTTAACTACCGAGGTGCAGAGTTCCTGCGGCGCGGTCACGGCCTATTGCTTTACGGGTACGACCGATCAACCGTTGCTGGACAGCAGCGGCAATCCGCTGGGATCCAGTAAAGCTTATGGAATTTTCCCGAATCTCGGGGCTTCTAAAGAGGGGCTACCGTTTATCACGGTGGGCGGCGGCATTGCGCTTGGAAACAATTTTGAAGGGCAGTTGCCTCAGACGGGAAACACGTTCCAGTTTGCGGATAACTTCAGCAAGATCGTGGGCGCGCACAGCATCAAGTTTGGCGGCGACATTCGCTACCAGATGTTTAACCAGACGCTGTATTACAACGTAAACGGGTCGATCAACTTTGGTCCGGGTGGAGCGAACGACACGGGAGATAGCTACGCGAATTTCCTTCTAGGATTACCGAACAGCTACAGCCAAGGTTCAGCTCAGGCGGAACTAGTTCGCAGTACGGCGGTGTATTTGTTTGCGCAGGACAGTTGGAAGATCCGTCCCAACGTGACGTTGAATTATGGATTGCGTTGGGAAATGAATACCCCGATGACGGATATCGGCCAGAAAGTGCAAACATACCGTCCCGGCCAGGTCTCTACGATCTATCCTTGCAGTCTAGATCCGAGTAATCCGCTATATGCAACGTATGGTTCGGGACAAGCAGGCTGCGATGCGGCCGGCGTGACACCGGTTGGACTGGTATTCCCGGGAGACAAGGGAGTTCCCGGTGGATTGACGAACACGTATTACAAGGCGTTTGCGCCGCGTCTTGGAATCAACTGGTCGCCGGCAGCGGAGCACGGCCTGATGCGGGCCATTACTGGTGGTCCGAACAAAATGACCGTCAGCGCTGGCTGGGGCCTGTTTTACAATCCGATCGAACAGTTGGTGCTCGAACAATTCAGCGCTGAACCGCCGTTTGGCGGCAGCAACTACATCAGCGATCCCGTCTTTCAAGCTCCGTTTGTATCGCAAGGCGGAGGTGTGAACCCCAACCCGTTCAATGGCATTTTGAACCCACCGCGGAACCAGCCGATCGATTGGTCGGCGTTCCGGTCGATTCTTTTGTTCGGACAATTTCCGCAGTTGGTACGCACACAGTATTCAGCGCAATACAACTTGACCGTGAAACGCGAATTGCCTGGCAACTTGCTGTTCCAGGTGGGCTACGTTGGATCGCAGGGACATCGCTTGCTAGCGTCGTATGACCTGAACCACGGAAATCCGCAGGCCTGCAATGATTTGCAGGCGATTTCCACGTTGAATAACGATCCGAGTGTGTCCTGCGGACCACAGTCGGCCGACAATTCCTATTTCGTTTCGCCGAATGACAACATTCCGGTCGGTGGGCTGACACTACCGTACGGTGGGCCGAATGGCGGTGCCACCGTATTCCTGCCCGGCGGAGGAAACGTTGGAGCGAATAACGGTGGCAACGGCATCACATTGGTAGGCCTGCGTCAGTACTCCTCACCGTTGTGCAAACCCTTGACCGGTACGGGCTGCCCGGCAGATGGCATACCGGTATTCTCAAACATTTTTTCGGAGAACACGATTGCGCATTCAAACTACAACTCGTTACAAGTGCTGGTGGAGAAGCACTACTCGCATGGTCTGCAATTCTCTGCGGCGTATACCTACAGTAAGTCCCTGGATAACGCGTCGAGCTTTGAAAGCACATTGAATCCGGTGAACTTCAATTCGACGTACGGCCCATCGTTATTCGATGCTCGCCACCGGTTTGTGTTCAGCTATGTGTGGGCGCTGCCGGTGCCGAAGTTCGATGGATTCAAGGGACAGTTGCTGGATGGTTGGCAGGTATCGGGCATCGTCACATTCCAGACGGGCTTTCCGGTTCGCATCACTTCGTCGGATGACATCGAACAATTCCTCAGCACATTCTTCGAAGCTCCGGGCGAACCGAACTGGGCGCCAGGATATGCAGCGGGCTCGCTGGTCCAGTGGGATGCCCGCAAACATGGTGGATTGGTGTTTGACCCGTCGCAATTCACGAACGCTACGGTCGCTCCTGGGACCATCGGAAATGCGCCACGTTCAATCTGCTGCTCACCAGGGATCAACAACTGGGATATGGGCTTCTTTAAAGGCTTCCAGCTAACCGAGCGGTTGCGGATGGAATTCCGCGGCGAGTTCTACAACATCTGGAACCATACCCAGTTTTATAACGTCGACGGCAATATTTCTGACAACGGAACTCCGTACACCAACTCTGCCGGGTACGTGAGCAATACCGGCACGTTCGGTCTTGCGCAAAAGGTACGCGATCCGAGACAGCTGCAATTTGGGTTGAAATTCGCGTTCTAAAGGAAGAAAGGTTGCGCGTTTGCGGCAAGGCGCTCCCCACAGTCTGGGTCTGGCTGTGAGAAGGCGAAGGGCCGGAGTGGCTGCACATTGGGCGCAGCACTTTTGATTTACGGAGAATGGCGTAAACTAGGAGGCGCAGTACGCCTCAACATCCGCGTTGTTTTCCTCGCTGATACTGACCGCAGGGAACAGACCTGCCACAGCTGACCACAGGAAGGCCAAGCTGAACGGAGTTACAAATGCACGACGCACTGAAGAAGGAACTCGCTCTTTACGAGAAGCGCACGCCGAAATCCGCGGAAGCGCATACGAAAGCGCAGAAACGGATACCGCTGGGCGTAGCGAGCAATTACCGGGCCTATGATCCGTATCCGATTTTTGTTGCCGAAGGACACGGCAGCAAGATTAAGGACATCGACGGCAACGAATACATCGATCACAACCTGTGCTTCGGGACGCTGATGGCCGGGCACGGACACCCTGCGGTGGTGAAAGCCGTGAAGGACATTGCCGATCGCGGCACAACGTTTGGCATGCCGCACGGAATGGAATTGGAACTGGCGGAAGAAATTTGCGCGCGCTATCCGGTGGAGATGGTGCGCTTCGGAAACAGCGGCACGGAAGCTACGATGCACGCGTGCCGGATTGCGCGGGCTGCGACGGGGCGCGACAAGATTCTGCGGTTCGAAGGGGCGTACCACGGGCTGCACGACACCGCGCTGGTCAGCGTGAAGCCTAAGGCGGAAGACTTCGGCGACATCAGTGCGCCGAATTCGGTTCCCGGAGGGTTGGGAATCATTCAGGCAGTGCTGGACAATGTTACCGTCGCCACGTTCAACGATTTGAAGAGTGTAGAACACCGCTTCAAGCAGTTTCCTGGACAGATCGCAGCGATCATTCTGGAGCCGATCCTGATGAACGTCGGCATCTGCATGCCGCAACCCGGATTCCTGGAAGGATTGCGCGAGATTTGCACGCGAAATGGTGCGCTGCTGATCTTCGACGAGGTGAAGACAGGCGCAAAACTTGGTTGGGGAGGCGCGAGCGAATATTTCGGCGTGAAGCCAGACATGATCACGCTGGCGAAATCTATTGGCGGAGGAGTGCCGCTGGCCGCGTTTGGAGCGAGCCGTGAAGTGATGGACCTGATCGTGCAACACAAGGTGTTTCACGGAGGAACGTACAACACAAATCGCTTCGCCATGGCTGCAGGGTTGGCAGTGTTTCGCGAGGTGCTGACGCGCGAAAACTACGCACACGTGGACAAACTCGGGAAGAAGCTGACGGAGGGCTATCGCGGCATTGTGAAGAAGAGTGGATTGAAAGCGTATGTCGCGCAGGCCGGAGTGAACGGAGCGCTGATGCTGTATCCCCAGGAAATCCGCAACTATCGGGATTGGCTGGATATCGACGTAGATCTGTGGAGACAGTTCTGGTTCGGGATGGTGAACCGAGGCGTACTGGCAATGCCGTACTGGTGGGACGAACAGTGGACGATTTCTGTGCAACATACCGAGGCGGACATCGACAAACACCTTGCCGTGTTTGAAGAAGTTGCTTCTGGGTTGGCGAAGGCACAACAGGAGCGCGGCGCGGCATTTGTCGGCGCAGCTGGGCACTAAGGAGCAAGCGGATTGAGCAGCGAGGTCATGCCGGTCAGTGTCGAGAGCGCGCAACCTCATTTGAAGCGCGTTCTCGGACGGCGTGACCTCGTTCTGCTATTTGTGGTTGCTGTTTTCAACCTGAACGTTCTTCCATCGATTGCCGCGAATGGCGGAGTGACGATCTGGCTGTGGCTGATTTCTCTGGTGCTGTTTTTCTGGCCACAGGGAATCGCGGTGATTGAACTCGCTCACCGCTATCCCGGAGAGGGCGGAGTTTACCTGTGGGCCAAGGAAGTTTTCGGCGACTTCCACGGATTTCTGTCCGGGTGGTGCTACTGGACGAACAACATGATGTACGTGCCAACGGTGATGCTGTACTTCGTTGGCGTATCGGTGTTTGTGCTTGGTCCAGGGCATGAAGGACTAGCTGACAACCGCACGTTTGCGCTGGCCGCATCCGTTGTGTTGCTGGGCCTGTTAGTGGTGCTTAACGTGGTGGGCCTTGGAGTGGGGAAGTGGCTGAATAACATCGGCGGGATTGGAACTTTTGTCGCGGCGTTCCTGCTGATGGGACTTGGTGTCATTGTCTGCGCGAAATTCGGCGCCAGCATGCACTGGGCCGACTTCAAGATTCCGGCGAACCCGCGATTCGTGCTGAATTCTTTTGGCGTGATTTGTTTCGGGCTGGTGGGGCTGGAACTCGCGTCTATCATGGGCGACGAAATCGAGAATCCCCGAAAGACGCTGCCGGGAGCCGTGGCGTTGGGCGGATTGCTTTCGGGATTTCTCTATATTGGAGCGACACTGACGCTGCTGGTGGCCGTCGATAAAGGCAGCATCAGTGTGCTGCAGGGGATTGTGCAGGCGGTGAGCCACATGGCCGGGCGTGTGGGCGTGACCTGGATTATCGCGCCGTTCGCATTTCTGTTGAGTGTTTCGATCGCGGGGATTGGTTCGGCGTGGCTGGGTGGGTCAGCGCGCATCCCCTTTGTGGCAGGGCTGGATTCGTACATGCCGGAGTGGCTGGGAAGAATTCACCCGAAGTACGCCACACCGTATGCCGCGCTGATCGTACACGCGAGCGTCTCGCTGATCCTGGTGATCGTGAATTTTGTGGCCACCGGGGGAGTGCAGGAATCGTTCCAATCGCTGCTGTCGCTCGCGGTGGTTCTGCAATTGATCCCGTTCCTATACATGTTTGGCGGGTTGCTGAAGATCGCGTTTGACGACGGGTTTGTCCGCGGTCATTACAGCAAGGGCACGCTGATCTCCGCGGGAGTGAGCGGCCTGGTGACGACAATTCTTGGAATCGCGCTGGCGTTTTTTCCGGCGCAGCAGATCAAGTCTATTGCGCGTTACGAAATCTGGATGTTTGGCGGCACGATCTTTTTTATTGGGCTTGCGGCGTTCTTTTTCTTCATTTATGGGAGTCGCAAGGCGGCGCGAAAATTGGTCGCGGGTACGCCAGCGGTTTGAGAATTTGAGTTGTGGAGGAGCGTTATGTCCAGCCCGGCAAAACCCGGCGTGAAAACGTATCAGAACTATATCAACGGCCAATGGACTCCCAGTTCTTCAGGTGAAACGTTTGCGGTGTTCGATCCATCGACGGAGGAAGTGATCGCGCAGGTTGCGTCGGCTTCCGCTGCTGATGTAGACAAGGCGGTGAAGGCAGCGCGCGCGGCGTTTGATTCGGGAACGTGGCCGCAGACCACGGCGCAGGACCGTGGACGTATTCTATTCAAGCTGGCGGATAAAGTGCGGCAGAACGCGGCGATGCTTTCGGAGATTGAAGCACGCAACACAGGGAAACCGATTGTCGAGGCCGAGTACGACATCGCCGATGTAGCCACGTGTTTTGAGTACTACGGTGGCCTGGCAACCAAAGTTACTGGCCAGGTTCTGCCTGTGCCTGCGAACGCATTGAGCTTTACGTTGAAAGAGCCGATGGGCGTGGCGGGACAGATCATTCCATGGAACTATCCCTTGATGATGGCGGCGTGGAAGCTGGCTCCGGCACTGGCGGCGGGCTGCACGTGCGTATTGAAGCCTGCGGAGCAAACGCCACTGACGGCGCTGGAATTTGCGAACTGGTTTGAGGAAGTGGGGCTGCCACCGGGCGTGGTGAACATTGTGAACGGAGTGGGAGAGGTTGCCGGAGCGGCGCTGGTGGCGCATCCGGGCGTCGACAAGATCGCGTTCACGGGCAGCGCCGCGGTTGGCAAGATGATCGTGAAGTCCGCGGCCGACACGCTGAAGCGCGTCACGCTGGAGCTTGGTGGCAAGTCGCCGAACATTTTCTTCGCCGATGCGGATTGGGAAGCCGCGGTGGATGGCGCGCTGTTTGGGGTGTTCATCAATCAAGGCGAAGTCTGCTCCGCGGGCAGCCGTGTACTAGTGGAGAAGAAGATTTACGGCAAGTTTGTGGAAGCGATGACGGAAAAAGCCAAGCGCATCAAGCTAGGACCGCCTCTGGAACGCGAGACGAAGATGGGTCCGCTGGTCAGCAAGGAACAATACGATCGCGTGACGGCTTATCTGGAAGTTGGCAAGAAGGAAGCCAAGACGGCGATTGGTGGAGGCCGGCCGAAAGGATTTGGCAAGGGCTATTACGTCGAGCCGACGATTTTCTATGACGTCGATAATAATGCGCGCATATCGCGTGAGGAGATTTTTGGGCCCGTCGCCTCCGTGATCCCGTTTGAAAACGAAGCGGATGCGATCCGCATTGCCAATGACACGCCGTACGGATTGGCGGGTGCCGTGTGGACGCGTGACATTTACAAAGCATTCCGCCTGGTGAAATCGATGCGCGCGGGGATTGTCTGGGTGAATCATATGCAACCCACGTATGTGGAAGCGCCTTGGGGCGGTTACAAACAGTCCGGGTTCGGCAGAGAGCTGGGGCCGTGGGGGCTGGAGGAATATCTGGAAACGAAGCAAGTGTTCGTGAATCTGGATGAGAACCCAATTGGCTGGTACTGAGAAGTTCAGGCAGAGATTGCTCGATTACAGAAAGGGGAAGTGAGGCCATGAAGACGATTCAGATGCGCACGGAAATACCGGGTCCAAAGTCTCGAGCCCTACTGGCGCGCCGTGAAGCCGCGATTCCGCGAGGACCGCAACTGGTGACACCGATTTTTGCGGCAAAATCCGAGGGCGCGTGGATCGAAGACGTGGACGGGAACCGTTATCTGGATTTTGCGGGAGGAATTGGCTGCCTGAACGTAGGGCATCGTAACCCGCTGGTGACGAAGGCGCTGCACGAACAGGTGGACCGGTTTCTGCATTTGTGCTTTGGTGTGACGCCGTACGAGTCGTATATTGCGCTGGCCGAAAAGTTGAATGCAGTGGCGCCGATCGGCGGGCAAAAGAAAACGATGTTCATCAATTCCGGTGCCGAAGCGGTAGAGAACGCCGTGAAGATTGCGCGCGCGTATACCAAACGGCCCGCGGTGATCGCGTTCGAGGACGCTTTTCATGGGCGCACGCTGCTGACCATGACGCTGACGAGCAAAATTAATCCCTACAAGACGGGGTTTGCTCCGTTCGCGCCGGAGGTATACCGCATTCCGTATGCCTACTGCTATCGCTGCTCGTACAGCAAGACTTATCCATCATGCGAAATGTTCTGCGCCAAGCACTTGGAAGATACGTTTCGCCGCGTGGTGGGCGCCGAATCCGTTGCCGCGATCATTGCTGAACCGGTCTTGGGCGAGGGTGGATTCGTGGTGCCGCCGAAGGAATTCTTTCCGGTGCTGCGTGAAATCTGCGACAAGTATGGCATTGTGCTGATTGCCGACGAAGTGCAGTCGGGCATTGGGCGAACCGGAAAATTCTTTGCCATCGAACACTTCGGAGTAGAACCGGACCTGATCACTACCGCGAAATCGATTGGCGGAGGGCTGCCCATTGGCGGCGTTACCGGCCGAGCGGAAATTATGGACGCGGCGATCCCGGGCGGACTGGGAAGCACATTCGCCGGCAATCCTCTTGCTTGCGCCGCTGCTCTGGCATCGCTTGAAGCGATTGAGAAGGATGGATTGTTGGCGCGATCCACGGCGATCGGGAAGCGTTTCGCGGAGCGCGCGAAGGGCTGGCAGCAGAAATGGCCCTTGATTGGCGAGGTGCGCGCGCTCGGAGGCATGTGCGCGTTCGAACTGGTGAAAGACCGCGAAACCCGCGAGCCTGCGGGGGCAGAGACGAAGGAACTGGCACACTATGCTTACGAGCATGGATTAATCACGATCACCGCAGGGACCCTGGGGAACGTGATGCGGATTCTGGTGCCGCTGGTAGTCAGCGACGCACAATTCGACGAAGGAATGGATGTTCTGGAAGCGGGACTAGCACACGTGGTGGAAAAGAAGCAGACGGTAGTTTCGCACGCGTGAAGTTTGCGAGTTTTGTACACGGGGGCGGCCTTTCAAGGCCGCTTTTGTGTTTTAGGAGAAGAAAGTAAGTAACCGGCAGTCAGCTTGCACTGTGAGACTGCGCGTGATCCCGGCCAGCACTAAATAGGGTCAGGCGCGAGGCGATGACCTGCTTCACGGAGTCGACAGCCGCCGGCAAAAGTTTGTAAGGAACGACCTCGTCCGGTTGGCTGGCCAGAGTGGCTTCCAAACCGCGGCGCCAGGCAATGCGCACTTCTGTGTTGATGTGGACAACCGTGATCCCAGCAGCGATGGAGTCGCGCAGGTCGCAGTCATCCGTTCCCGAAGCGCCGTGCAGGGTGAGAAACATCTTGGTTGCCTGTTTGATCTCCCGGATGCGAGCAATGTTCAAGTGCTTCCTGCTTTCTCCCTCCACCATGCTTTTGAGCATGCCGTGCATGTTGCCGACGGCAGGAGCGAGGGTGTCCACCTTGGTTTCCGCGACGAACTGCCTCGCTTCGTCGGGCGTGGTGAGCCGCAAAGTGGGGGCGGCATCATGGATTTCAGAGCCGGTGCCAATATCGCCGATCTCGCCTTCCACGAGAATGGACGGGCGGATATTTTTGAGGGTCTCCACTGCTTCTTTCGTCTGGCGGACATTTTCCGCGAAGGGCAAGGCTGAGAGGTCAAAGACGATCCAATCAAAGCCAGCTTTGGCAGCCTCGATCGCCTTGGCGAGGGAATGGGTGTGATCAGCGTTCAGGAAGATCGGAAAGTTGTATTCCTCGCGCAAACTCTTTACGAGAGCCGCGACCTGCTGGACCCCCATAAATTGGCGTTCGCCTTCGGAAACGCCCACGACGACAGGCAAATTCTCTTCCCGAGCCGCGTCGAACGCGGCTTTCAGGGCGATGAGGTCTGAAATGTTGAAATGCCCGACAGCGGTTCCCGTGGCATCCGCATGCCGCAAAGTTTCAAGCAAGATAAGCATAGGACCTACTTTCCTGCTCCCATGTTTCCGTCCAAGCGAGCAGCGAGTTCAAGCTGCCAACCGCACCAGATTAGATGCGGGTGGCACAAGATGGGAGCAGAAAAGTTTTGATTGCCGGTCAAGATTGCGGAGCGTGCTCCGGCAAGGGGCAGAATTGGCCCTCGGAGAAGCCTTCGGCGGCAATGGCGAAAGTACGGTTGAAGCGGGCACGGTAATTTTCCCAGGAGATTGTGGCGGATAGTTCGACAAGTTCGCGTTCGGAAAAGTGATCGCGCAAAGAGGCGTAAAGTTCGTCGGTGGTGGTGGCGGGCGTACGAGTCATGTCGGTGGCAAGACGAAGGACGAGTTTATCGCGTTCGTCAAAGTGAGGGCTGGATTCGAATCGGGTCAGGTCGTGAAGTTGCGCCTCGGTGATGCCTTCTTTTCTGCCGACGGCAGAGTGGATATCGATTCAAAATGGACAACCAACCATCATGGCGACTTTAAGTTGCACGAGTTCTTTTAAGCGCATTGGAACAGTACCTTGAGAAGCGCCGTAGAGATCCATGCGCACAATGTGGCGGAAGAGTTTGGGATCGAGGGCACGCACGCGCATGCCGAGAGGCACGCGACCGAGACGACGTTTTGCGAGCCAGAAGATAATGCGGGTTATTAAGCCAGCTTCATGGTCTTGAACACCTTGCGAGCGGAGCACCGCGGCCTCCTAGTTGTGCGCTTTTCGGCGATCAACCCAAGGCTGGCATGAAAGCCAGCGTTACGGGGAGGGCTAATCCTGTGATGCCGGAAGCGCGGAAGCGTTATTTGAGGTTAAAAAGTCGGTGGACAGGCGCTGCATGAACCAGCGCGAGCGGACGGCCTCAGAAGGCCGTCCCTACATGAGCAGGGGCAAGATGGCGGCATGAAGCCGCCGCTGCAGATCAGAAGCCGTATTTGGCGACGATCTGTTTGGTGTGTTTGTCGACGAGCGCGAGGACGGCGTGTTGGGCCGGCAGATGAAAATTCAGTTCCGCACCACTTATCGGGTCACGGAAGGCGAAATCCGCATCTCGATCCGTTTCGGATTCGAGAATGTAAAGAATAGCATCTGGGAATTCGACGGGATAAATCAGCGTTGAGAAAGGTTGAAAACCGACGTGAAAGCCGAGCTTATCAAGAACCGTGCTATAGACCGCAACTGAGGCAGACAGGGTCTCCGCGAGTTCCAATGGATAACCAGCCCAAAAAAGTTTTCCGCTGCCCATCGAAAAGTCTTTCTCCTTCGATCCATCTCCAAATCTGAGGAATTCGACAAGTTGCTGTTTTTGCTGGTCAAAAGAAATGGAAGGAGCCGGCGAAGCACCGAGATCAAACGTCATAGCGTGCGCCGTGAGGGGCTCGGTCGAGGCTTTGATGCCGAGGGGAGTGAGGCGGTCGACGAGGTGCCAGTGCTCGTCGCGGGAGACGGGGCCGGTGACGAGAAGGTTGCCGCCGTTTTTTGCATACGTGAGGAGAGCTTGCCAAGTGGACTCGCGGAGGGCTTGTGCTGACGGAAGGATCACGAGTTTGGGCGAACCGAGTTTGTCGATCTGGCTTTCGGCAATGACATAGCACGGTTGATGCAGATCGTAGCCAAGCGCGCGGACCGCGTTTTGCTGAGCTTCGAGTTGCAGTCCGCCAATCACGGAGAATTGCGCAGCTTGCGAAGTGACCACCGCGACGTCTGGCTGCTTGGGATTCTTGAGGTATGGAGAAGCGGCAGCCGCGAATTTTGCAAAGTTGCGAAGGACAGTGGCCTCGGGCTTCTCGGTAGCGTCAGCATGCAACGCGCCGATGGGCACTTCGTTTCCTTCCGTCATATAGGAATTAGTGTTCCAGAGCCACTCGATGGCACCGGAACCTTGCACAAAAGAGAGGGCAATCTTGCGTTCGAAGAGCGCAGCTTCCTGATCGGGAGTGAGACGAGAGGTTTCGTCGAGGTTGAGTTGACGCTGCAGCCCCGTTTCCTGAATAAGCATGGCGCGGCCGGGCTGCTTGGCGACTAACGAATCCCAAAGCAAATGATCGTCCTGCCACCAGGTGTGATTGGTGGTGAAATCCACATACGGTGCGAAAAAAGCCGGCGAGAGGCGATCCATGAAGCCGCCTTCGTCCTGGCCAACGGTGATGGGCTGCGCAGAGCCCGTGGCGCGGATGACCTCGCGCATGCCGTGAACCCAGCCGGCGAATTTGTCCTGAGCAAACTCGGCGTAGTCGTACACACGAAGAGAATTTGTTCCGGCATACATTCCGCGAGGGTCGAATTCCAGTTCTGTGGGAATGGAAATTGTGCCGGCGACGGCGTCGGGCGGAACATTCCATGCAGCGGCGAGGGCGGCGCGATCGGGATATTTCTGCGAGAGCCAGGAATTCCAGGCTGCGAGTTCAACAGGGTCTTCGTTGGGGCGCATTCTCCAGAGCTGTTTGGAGAAACTGGGTTCATTGATCAGATCCCAGGCAAGAAACGGCACGTCATGGAAATGGCCGACGACTGAGCCGACAAGCGTCTGCTGCTTACGCACGGCTTGCGGGTCGAGATAAGCGTTGGCGCCGCCGAGTACTTCAGGAAGAAACGCGAAAAAGGTGAATTGCACAGGGATGCCGTTCTTGCGAGCGGTCATCAGATAGGCTTCCAACGTGCGCAAGGTGCGGTCGTACGGACGTCCCGCCTCGTCGCAGAATTTGTCCCAACCGGTCCACCAGCCGGTGCGAATCATGTTCAGGCCGGCGGCGTGAATCAGGGCCATATCGCTGTTCCAAACGTAGACATTCGGATGATCGAAATACAGGCGCTGGACCTCGCTGGACATATAGGTGGTTCCGATGACGGCGAGAGGCTTGTCGTCGAGCTGGAAGTAGTCGGCATTTACCGAAAGCCGTGGGCCAGAGCGGAGATAGGCTTCATCGCGAATCCAAAAAGCGGAGTGGTAGATTTGGCGTGTGGTTGAGCCGTCAAGCAGGCAAGCTTCGATGATGAAGAGACCTTTCGATTTTGGAGCGGGAAGGATTGTGGAGGAATTGGAAGGAAGTGTGATTGTGGAGGTTTGTCGGTCGGAGGGCTTGTCTTCGGGATAGACCGAGAGTTGCACGGTAAGTGGAGCTGCGGGCTTTGACGCGGAGGCAAAGACGGTGTCGAGTTCGATGGGCTCGCCGGGAAGATAAAGGGGAACTGTGGGACGGATGGAGAATTCTTCAGCGCCTTGCATAGCGCGCGCGGCCAGTTTTCGAAGCAACGCGCCGGATTCAGCAGAAGCGTAGAAGTTTGTCGGCAATTCGGAAGAGAGAAAGATCCAGCGGCCGCCATCGAAACCGGAAGAGAGGTGGTCCAGTTCGATCAGCGGCGCGGAACGGCGGCGATTCTCCGTTACGCCCCAGACCAGCGGGTCCAGTCGCACGTCGAGAGAACCGGCGGAGCCACCACGATTGTAGAGATTGCTGGTGCTGAGTCGAATGATGGGGCTGAATGCTTGTTGCCAGGAGAACTGCGGCAGATCGAGTGGAAAATCAGGATTGGGAGTGAATTGCGCGCCGGAGGAGCCAGGTGTGGCTTGATACTGGTCGATCAACAACAACCGTGAGAAGCGCACGGAATAGTCGCGCAGATGCCAACCAGTGGAGTCGTGATAAGCGGCGCGAGTGAACGGGCGTCCGCCAAGGACGAGAAGATTACCGCCGCGCTGCAGATAGGCGAAGATGGCGGACCATGCGACTTCCGGGACAACGGAGCCTTGGGCGAGGACCAGAAGGCGAGTTTGCGGGTCGGTGAGCTGCGCCGACAATTGTTCTGTCGAAGCGAGACGCGCTTCGGGAAAGGCTTGGGTAAGTTGCGCCAATGAGGGGGCCGGAGAATCGGCAACCGGGAGTCCGGGTTCAGTCCAGATGACCACGGAAGGAAATGTCTGACCAAAGAGAGTGGCGGGAGCAAAGATCGAAACACAGAGGCAAAGACAGGTTAAGCGGAAGGCAGAGAAGCGCATTCGGAATCTCGCAATCTTGGATGGAACAGACCAGCCTAAAGGCTGGACACCACAAGAAAATCGATCCGGCAGATTGTTATACCATCATTCACGAACGGAACAGTGTGACGAGAAACATTTTTAGTCTGGCGAGAGGTATGTCAGTATCAAGGGCAATTGGAAGCCGCGAGGGAGCGGATAGAAGGGAAACGGAAGCGATGGCGAACATAAGCGTATCGAGCGCAGCGGTTGAGACCAGGTCGGGCGTAGACGAGCAAAAAAGCTACGCGGGACCGCTGGCGGTTGTGACCACGCTGTTCTTCATGTGGGGTTTTCTGACATGTCTGAATGATATTCTGGTGCCCCACCTAAAATCGATTTTCGATTTGAACTACGCAAGGGTGATGCTGATTCAGTTCGCCTTCTTTGGAGCCTATTTCCTCTTCTCTATACCGTCGGCCAAGATCGTTGACTGGATTGGTTATCAGCGTTCGATGGTGGTGGGGTTACTCACCATGGGGCTTGGCGCGTTCCTGTTTGTTCCCGCGGCCAGCGTGCCGTCCTACCCACTGTTTTTGGGAGCACTGATTGTTTTGGCAGCAGGAATCACCTGTTTGCAGGTTGCCGCGAATCCATACGTCACGGTACTCGGCAAACCGGAAACGGCTTCGAGCCGCCTAAATCTGACGCAAGCTTTCAATTCCCTCGGGACATTTCTTGCGCCGTTCTTCGGCGGAATCCTGATCCTGAGTGCGGCACCCAAAGCGATGAATGAAATTCGAGCGATGGCGCCGGATGCGCTTCAGGCTTACCGGGTTCACGAAGCTGCCACGGTCAAGACTCCATACGTTGGGCTAGGCATTGCTCTGGTGTTGCTGGCGATTGCGATCGGCAGTTTCAAGCTGCCAAAAATTGAACATGCCCAGCGCAAGGTCGGAGTAAAGGTAAACGACTCCATCTGGAATCATCCCAGTCTGATCTTTGGCGCGCTCGGCATCTTTGTATACGTGGGTGCCGAGGTCTCTATTGGAAGCTTTCTGGTGAATTACTTCAGTCAACCGGAGATCGGCGGCCTGACGGAAAGAGTGGCGGCAAGTTTCGTGGCATTTTACTGGGGTGGTGCCATGGTCGGACGTTTCATTGGTTCCGGACTGCTGCAAAAAGTAAGTACACAGAAACTGCTTGGCGTGTGTGCAGTCTGCGCCGCCGCACTCGTGGGAATTTCCATGTTGACCACAGGACATCTGGCCATGTGGACGATTATCCTGGTGGGCTTCTTCAACTCCATCATGTTTCCGAGCATTTTCACCCTGGGCGTAGCGGAACTCGGACCGCTGACCGGCGACGGCTCTGGAATCATGATTATGGCGATCGTTGGCGGAGCCATTATTCCGTTGGCGCAAGGATGGATTGCTGACAGGATCGGAATACATCACGCATTTTTCCTGCCGGTGATTTGCTATTTGTACATTTTGTTCTTTGCACTGAGCGGATCGAAGCCGAACAGCGAGCGCCTTTCGAGGGCGTAACCGCGGCGGCCCTCTAGTGCATCTGGAAAGCGGTTTGGGCATAGCCTAGCGCAGAAGGTAGCGGACGGCCTCGGAAGGCCGTCCCTACATAAGGAAGAACACAGGCTGAAGCCTGTGTTACCAAAACCATAAGGCTGGCATAAAAGCCAGCGCTACATTTAGGACAAAACCTGTGCGGCGTGTTGGGAACTCAGTCGAACAGAACTGCCGCGCTTCAGAGTTGGCGAGGTGGGGCGGTGGAACGGCGGAGAACTAGCTCCGGTTCAACGCGAATGTCTTTAAGAAAAGAGGAGCGTTTCTCGATGCGCTCGACGAGGGTCTCGGCGGCCATGCGTCCCATCTTCACCAGAGGTTGGCGGATGGTGGTAAGCGGCGGAATGCAAAAGGATGCAAGGGAGACGTCATCGAAACCAACCACGGAAATGTCCTCTGGAACACGGAGGCCCGCTTCCTGAAACGCCCGAATGCAACCAAGCGCCGAAATGTCGTTGTACGCGAACAAAGCGGTGAAAGGAATATTCTTGGCGAGCAGGGCCTTTCCGTAGGGGTAGCCGAGTTCGGGAGTGGAATCTAGACCTTCCAACTGCAAGACCAGTTCGGGTCGAATCTGGATGCCAAACTCTGGGGCCACTTCCTGGATGGCTTCCCAGCGAGAAGCGGAGTCGGCGCTGTTGGGCTGCCCGCGGAGAAAAGCGATGCGCTCGTGGCCGAGTTCCTTCAGGTGCATGAGAGCAAGCTCGGCGGCGCGGTGATGATCGATCACGATGTTTGTGACATTCTCGACAGTCTGGTGACCGGCAACGGCGACCATGGGAAGTTCAGGTTTGGCGTCGATCGAGGTATCGATGGTGATAAAGCCTTCGACACCTCTCGCCATGAGCATACTTGAATAGGTGCGCAGCAACTTCGGGTCGTGCCGATGGGCGACTGTGAGAAAGAAGAATTCATTTTCGCGCAGGTACGCTTCAATACCGCTGACCACCAAGCCGCCATAGGCATCGCCGATTTCTTCGGTAATCACGCCGACGGTGTAGGTGCGTTGAACACGCAGCGAGCGTGCCAGAAAGTTTGGCCGGTAGTTCAGCACACGGGCAGCTTCGAGGATTCGCTTGCGGGTGTGTTCGGGGATAGAACGGGCAGCCGCGGAATTATTCAAGACAGCGGAAACGGTACCGGGGGTCAGGCCAACATATTCGGCAACGGCTTTGAGGGTTACAGGGCCAGCGGACTTCGGCCGGGGTGCTTTAGCGGCTTTCATAGGAATCTGCCTCGGCAGTCAGGAGCGAGAATGAGTGAGTTTCTGACTCTGGAATTCGCCACCCCAGCGAACCAAAGACCAGTGATACCGAGAAGAGTGTAGCGCTACGTGTCTAGTTTTGCACGCCGGGTTGCTCGAAAGCGCAAGGCAAACGAGAATGCCAAAGTGCCAGTGAGGGAAACAGGACGGATGAGAGAGAGCGCCGGTCGAGCGACGAGTGCGATTTTTGCGATTCTGCTGTATGGCGGATTGGCCTTTGGCCAGGAGGGCCACGCGATTCCAGCGCCGCCTCCGCCGGGCGCCAAAAACGTGGAGTGCACGGCCCGCCCTATCCCGCAGCTTGAGGACATTACCAGCAAGACCGGCATCACGTTTCAGCACACGTCTGATCCGGAGAAGAAGATCGTGATCGAGTCGATGAGTGGAGGCGTGATTCTTTTCGACTACGACCGGGATGGCTGGCTGGATATTTATTTCACGAATGCCCCAACCGTGGCTATGGCGTTGAAAGGACAGAAGGCTAAGGGCGCGCTGTACCACAACAATCACGATGGCACATTCACGGACGTGACCGACAAGGCGGGAATTGGGACGCCTTGCTTCGCAATGGGCGGAGCGGTGGGCGATTACGACAATGATGGCTGGCCGGACCTGTACATCACGTGCTACGGCGGGAACGTTCTGTACCACAACAACGGAGATGGGACGTTTAGCGATGTGACGAAGAAGGCTGGCGTGGCCGATGGACGCTGGTCCACGGGCGCGGCGTTCGGTGATTACGATGGCGACGGATTTTTGGACTTGATGGTTGTGAATTACGTGGATTTGCGACTGAATGCGTTACCGGAATTTGGCGGCGCGCCGAATTGCAAATTTCGCGGGCTCGACGTGCAATGCGGACCGCGCGGGCTGAAAGGGTCGGGCGATTCGTTGTTTCACAACAAAGGCGACGGCACGTTTGCCGATGTATCCAAGGCGGCGGGGGTGAACGATCCCAGCGGCTATTACGGCATGCAGGTGGTGTGGGCGGACTTTAACAATACCGGACGGCCGGATGCTTTTGTGACCAACGACTCGACGCCAAAATTTCTTTACAAAAACGAAGGCAACGGGAAATTTTCGGAAATTGGACTGGAATCGGGTACCGCGGTAAACGAGGATGGGGCCGAGCAGGCGTCCATGGGATTGGCGGTCGGCGATTACAATCATACGGGCAGGCCTTCGCTTTACATCACAAATTTTTCCGACGAGTACAGCTTGCTGTTTCGCAACGATGGCGATTGGAATTTCACGGACGTGTCGTACAAGGCGGGTGTGGCGGTTCCATCGCTGCCGTATGTGAAATGGGGCGCGGCGCTCGTGGATCTGGACAATGACGGCTGGCTGGATGTTATCGCGGTGAGCGGACACGTGTACCCGCAGGTGGACACGCTGCCCACTGGTGCTCGTTACCGTGAGCCGAAGATTCTCCAGATGAATCAGAAGGACGGAACGTTTTGCGATGCCAGTACCCAGGGCGGTGCCGTGCTTCAGGTGCCGCAGGTGTCTCGCGGGTTGGCGGTGGGAGATTTGTTCAACGACGGCAACATGGATGTAGTGATCAACAATCTCGACGGAGCGCCGGTGGTGTTGAAGAACCACGGTGTTGCGGGAAGGCATTGGGTGAACTTTGAGCTGGCGGGAACAAAGAGCAATCGATTGGCGATTGGAGCGCGGCTAAAGTTGGTGGCTGGCGGAATCACGCAAACGGAAGAGATTCATAGCGGCGGGAGCTATCTTTCGCAGAATGATCTGCGAGTACACTTCGGGCTGAATCAAGCGACAAAGATTGGTAGCCTGGAGATTCGCTGGCCGTCTGGCAAGGTTGAAGTGTTGAAGGATTTGCAAGCCGACAAGTTTTACAGCGTGTTGGAAGGGCAAGGAGTGGTTACGTCCGAGAATATCCGGCCGAGCAGTCCCGCGAAGCGTCCTTAGCACGACCAAACCAATGAATAGACAGCTAAGCCGGAGGAGAGTGGCGGACTTCATCGAAAGCCATAAGGAAAATGGCGATAAGAGCTAACACCATGCCGGCGAGATTGTAACGATTGGGAATTTGCTGGTAGATGAGCAAAGAGAGCACGATGGTCACGAGCGGGAAGAGGCCGTTGACCATGGGAACGACGATGATGGCTTTGCCATAGCGCACGGCATAAACGAACAGCAGGCATCCCAGGGAATTGAGACTCTGGATTGCGGCGGTGAGGTAGGGGCCCGACAGCTTCCAATTAATCGGAGCGGAGAAGTCGGTCGTCCACAACGCAATTGGACTCAAGGCCAGTCCCGTGACCGCCATGTAGAAAAACAATCCTTCGGACGAAATGGAACTTGCCGAAGACTTCATAAAATAAGCCTGCAAACCCCAGGCAAAGAAGATCGCTAAGGTCACCAGGAGCCAAGCATAGCCGTGGACCGGGCTGTTGGTGGGCTCTTGAAGCGACAAGAAAAGAATTGCCGGTATCGACAAGATGATGCCAGTCAGCGCCAGCACATAGGTCCTTTCCTTCAGCAATGTGGCGGAAAGGATGATGGTTACCACCGGCGATAAGCAGATGATCGGGAAAATAATGTAGGCGGGCCCCCTGGTAAGGACCCAGAAGAGCAGCAACTGCCCCGTGGCTCCAGAAAAACCCACAGCACAACCGTAGAGAATGGATTTCGTGTCTAGTTCCAGTTTCCAATGCGCATTGCGGATGGCAATGATGGCAAAGGGAATCATGGTGAGAGACCAAACGACGTAGCCGAGTGTGGACGGGAAAGACGGCTGGATCAATTTCTCGGGAATTTCCATGAGTGCGCCCCAGACGCCCCACAAGATTGGTACCAGCAGGGCAAGGAGCAACCACCTGGGAAGTTTCATGCGATTACTTTCTGAGTGCGAGTACGGAAATTGTTTGAGGTTTCGAGAATGAGAGCACCGTAGACGTTAAGCAGATTGTCCGGTTTCCGGCATGCACGGCGATTATCTCTTTTTCTGGTGGTTTAGCGGCAAGAAAGTATTTCGACGTTTAATCACGTTGCGCGAGCTGTTGAGAGAATGTCGCGGAGCAGTGTTAAGATCAAGCTGAGTTTAAAACGGAATGGGACAAAATGATCACCAGAAGAAAATTTATCGGTGCGGTTTCCGCTGCTTCTGCTGCAAGCTTGATTAATCCGAACGGAATCGGAGGCAAGTTTGCGCTGGCCCTTGCTGAGCCTGCCTCGGCGCCAGATCTGACGAAGTATGTGAAGATCAAAATAGGAACCGGCGGCCATGGGCACACGTATCCGGGAGCCACGATGCCATTTGGCATGGTGCAGCTAAGCCCAGACACCTACAACGAAGGCTGGGACTATTGCTCGGGATACCACTACTCAGACACATCGCTGATGGGTTTCAGCCACACCCACTTGAGCGGAACCGGCGCGGCAGATTTGCTGGACTTTCTGTTGATGCCGGGAACGGGTCCGGCAAAGACCGTGCCGGGCAGTCGAGAGAATCCGCAAGAAGGGTACCGATCGCGTTTCTCGCATGATGATGAAGTTGCCGTGCCCGGTTACTACTCTGTTGTGCTGAAGGATTACGGGATTCTCGCGGAATTGAGCGCTACGGAGAGAGCAGGCATCCACAAATATACTTTTCCAAAAAGCGGCACGAGTCATTTCATTCTCGATCTGGTGCATGCCGACAGCATTTCGCCCGATCTAATCTTGTGGTCGAACCTTAAAATTGTCGGCAACGATACGATTGTGGGTGGCCGAAGCACGAAGTTGTGGGCTAGCGGGCGAGAGATTTATTTTGCGATGAAATTCTCGAAGCCGTTTGCGCGCGCGGAGATCGTTTCAGTCGAGAAGAAACTCGACAGCTCAATAAAAGATGCCAAGGGCACTTCGCTGAAGTGCCTGTTGCACTACGACACTACGGAAGGCGAGCTCATTTTGGTGAAGACGGGCCTGTCCAGCGTGAGTGCGGAAGGCGCAATGAAGAATCTGGATGCGGAGATTCCGGACTGGGATTTTGCAAAGGTGAGAGCGGAGGCGCACGCAGCTTGGAACCGCGAGCTATCGACCCTGGTGGTCGATTCGGATAACCAAAAGCAGAAAGAGATTTTTTATACTGGTCTGTACCACACGCTGGTGGCGCCTACGCTGTTCGATGACGTAGATGGGCAATACCGAGGCATGGATGGCAAGTTGCATCAACTGCCGCCGGGCCAGCATAGTTACAGCACCTTCTCGTTGTGGGACACCTATCGCGCCACGCATCCATTGTTTACGCTGGTGCAGGGCAAACGCGTTCCAGACCTGGTGAACTGTCTGATCAGGATGTCCAACGAGAGCCCGGCAGGGATGCCGATCTGGCCTCTGCATTCCAAGGAAACATTCTGCATGACCGGATACCATTCGGTGGTGGTGATCGCGGAGGCGCATGCAAAAGGCTTCCAGGGGATTGATTTCACTAAAGCCTATCCGATGGTGAAGAAGCGAGCGCTGGAGGAAGACTACCAGGGCCTGGCGTACTACCGGAAGATGGGTTTCATCCCCTGCGACTTAGAAGGCGAATCGGTCAGCAAGACGCTGGACTATGCCTATGATGATTGGGCTGCGGCGCATGTAGCGCGCGCTGTAGGAGCGACGGAGGATTCGGCGCAACTACTGAAAACCGCCCGCAATTATCGCAATCTCTATGACAAGCAGACAACATTCATGCGACCGCTGTTGGCCGACGGAAAATGGGCCGAGCCATTCAGCCCGATCGAGATTGGACACATGAAAAAGTGGCGCGATTACACGGAATCGAATCCGTGGGTGACGACTTTTTCAGTGCAGCACGATCCGAAGGGTTTGGCGGAATTGCTGGGAGGCCGGGAAGCTCTGGTCGCGAAACTTGATGGCTTGTTCAGCGCCGCCCCGGACCTGCCTCCGGATGCGCCGCCGGACATCGCGGGGCTTGTCGGGCAGTACGCGCACGGGAACGAGCCAAGCCACCACATTGCGTATTTGTACTGCTACGCGGGCGCGCCGTACAAGACACAGGCGCGGGTTCGCAGTTTGCTGGAGACCATGTACGATAACCAGCCCGACGGGTTGGCCGGGAATGAAGATTGCGGACAGATGTCGGCATGGTACGTAATGAGCGCTCTAGGGTTTTATGCAGTCGATCCGGTGAGCGCGAATTATGTGTTTGGAGCGCCATTGTTCGATCGCGTGACAGTGAAACTGGCGAGCGGCAAGGAACTGGTGGTTGAGGCAAAGCGCAAATCACCGGACGATCTGTACATCCAATCGGTAACATTCAACGGGAAACCCTACAGCAAGGTTTGGTTCAAGCACGCTGACATTGTTAATGGCGGAGCGTTTGTATTCACCATGGGGAACCATCCGAATCGAGAATTTGGGGCTAACGAGGAAGCAGCGCCGCCGTCCATGAGTTCTTGAAGCCCGATCGTTGGGCTACAAAAGCGCAAATCAGCCCCATAGCAGTTGTCTCACTCGTGATTTCAGATGAAGCTGTTCCAGCAGGGCGCCAGCAGTCTTTGTGGCGGAGTTGCATGCGCGGAAAACGCCGCTTGCCACGCGCGGATACGGCCACCGCGAGAAAAGCCAGACAGAAGCTTCCTGATAGCTTTCGTTGGCAAAATGTTCTTTATATTTCGCATAGTCCCCCAAGTCATAAAACTGAACCGAGTTTTCTTTGAACAGGTCTTCCAAAACGAGCAGCAGAAGAACTGTTCCCGCGCTGTAGCTTCTCCACGCAGGGTGCACTCCGGCGGCCGCGGTATACAGGGTTTGGCCATACTGCTGCCCGATAATGAACGAGCACGGCGAGTTACCACATTTCAGTAGATAGCCGCGTAGCCAACCGCGGTTTGCCAAGAAATACATTTCGCTTCTGACCTGATCAAAATCCCTAGCGCTGATGCCCCAGCGATGGCGAAGAAACTGCCACGTCCGCTCGGAGATGGCATGCGCCGCCTCCAGGAACGCATCGATCTCAGAGGCCTTGGTCACGCGGATGAACTGCATATCGCCGGCGGCTCGCAGTCTTTTGATCTCGCGAAGACGATTCTTTCGCGCTTTAGGAGAGAACTTCCCGATGTAGCTCTCAAACGATCCTGTGAGGCGAATCAACGGGTGTGGTAACGGCCCGAACTGAGAATAGAGAGAGAAGGATTTCTCGATTAGCTCGCTGTGGTGCAGATAATTCCACAGGAAAGACGCGGTCGGGACATGACCCAACTCAATGGCGTGAGGCGCGGACTGTGAGAGTTGTGTAAAGAGCGCGTCATAGAGAGGAGTTTCCTCTGGCATGTTGGGCGTGTAACCCTGCAAAGTCAGCATGCGCATGGGAAACTTCGCGACGATCGATTCACCGAGCTTGCAGAGCAGCGGCTTGTGGGAAAGTACAAAGGGGACTGCGCCGACGATTCGGCTGTCGTCCTCGATGAGATATATACGTACATTGTGCTTTTGCTGGTTGAAGTGATGCTCAATCCAGTCGGGATCGCAGTGGATGGTATGGTCGGAGAAACGGCGGTTACATTCCCTCCAATCGTCAGAGAAGGGTTGCCAATCCTGATCGAGGCGAACCTCTCGAATGCGACAAGCTGATGACTGCTGGGAAATCCAGTCCCGTATTTTGGCGCGAGTGTCTTTCTGCATCTCAATGAACTTTATCCCGACTTCTGTTCTTGATTCGCTCACCCACGCGATCTGTCCATTTATCTCGAACCAGCTGCTTGAAATAGGCAAACAAAATTGTATACGAGGAATGCGAGAATGGTCGGGTAGAATTACGGATACTCGCATGGCCAAACCACCCTCACTCTTATTGAGGACGGTGCCCGTGGTACCCTCACCGAGGTTAATGGGAGTCAGCGAATGAATAGGCACGCGCGGGTGTGCACGGCGTTCGGCAATGGAGGTCACATCAGGAGAGTCGAACATGATGTGCTAGGCCCGAAAGTTGGCTCCGTCTCTTCTGGATGCCCGATTGTGCCTGATTTTGGAATTTTCGCCTAGTAAATGAACGCAAAAGTGACGAAACCCAAAGATGAGATGCGTACTAAGTAACAGTTTGTATAGGCCGGTACTAAACGACGCCCGTGCAGGAACTGAGAGAAAATTCAGCCGATTGGAATGCCTCAAATCAATCTTCAACTCAATCCTGCAAAATCGTATAAAATTAGAAACTTAGCTCTCGTGGGCTCGTAGCTCAGCGGTTAGAGCAGCGGACTCATAATCCGTTGGTCCCAGGTTCAAATCCTGGCGGGCCCACCAAATTCTGACAAAATGTTTGGCAGCTTGCAGGTGCAGCCTTCCGTCTTGGCGACTTCCGCTTGGTCGAGCCAGTCGGACTTTGCGCACGATGCTAGAAGCGGCTGTTCGTGATAGATTTTCTGGCGCAGTGAGGGCCAGAACGCCGCAAGTGCGGCTCGACGATGAGTGGGGGAAACTGAAGTGAAAACAATTCAGGGGCCGGGCATATTTCTGGCGCAATTCGCTGCGGACAACGCGCCGTTCAACACGCTGGATACAATCTGCGCTTGGGCGAAAAGCTTGGGTTACGTCGCCGTGCAGATTCCGTCGTGGGATGCACGGCTGATCGATTTGAAGCGCGCAGCGGAAAGCAAGGCGTACTGCGAAGTACTCGGCGCGGTAGCTGCTCGGCATGGCCTGATTATCTCAGAGCTTGCGACGCATCTTCAGGGCCAGCTTGTTGCTTGCCATCCGGCTTACGATGCGATGTTTGACGGATTTGCGCCGGAGAATCTGCGCGGGCATGGAAAGGCGCGTCAGGCCTGGGCGGTGGAGCAGATGCATCAGGTGGCAAGGGCTTCGCGACATCTCGGATTGAAAGCGCACGTTACGTTTTCAGGTGCGCTGGCGTGGCCATATATTTACCCGTGGCCGCAACGGCCGCAGGGGCTCATTGAAGCGGCTTTCGATGAACTGGCAAAGCGGTGGCTGCCGATTTTGAATGCGTTTGATGACGCCGGGGTGGACCTGTGTTTTGAGATTCATCCGGGCGAGGATTTGCACGATGGTGAGAGCTTCGAAATGTTTCTGGAGCGCGTTCACGAGCATCCACGCTGCAACCTGCTCTACGATCCCAGCCATTTTGTGCTGCAACAACTTGACTACCTGCAATTTATTGATTTCTATCACTCGCGGATCAAAATGTTCCATGTAAAGGACGCGGAGTTTCGCCCCACAGGGAAACAAGGCGTCTATGGGGGATATCAACCGTGGTTGAAGCGCGCGGGGCGGTTTCGCTCACCGGGAGATGGGCAAGTGGATTTTCGGACGATATTTTCGAAACTTTCTCAGTACGACTTTCCCGGATGGGCAATTCTGGAGTGGGAGTGTTGCATCAAGAGCAGTGAACAGGGAGCGAGAGAGGGAGCGCCATTTATACGGCGACACATTATCGAGGCGGCTACGAGTTCGTTTGATGATTTTGGGCGGTCGGGGGCAGACGGAGAGAGATTGCGCGGGATTTTGGGATTGTCGGAGCGAGGATAGTCGAACGTCGAAAGTTTTAAAATACTAGAGGCCGGATTGAAGTTGCGCGATACCGGATCGCGAGACCTTGACGTCGTCTTCGGATTTGCCGCCACTGAATGCGGCAATCAAATAACCATTTCGTCCGCGAACGATCACACCGCCATTCCATCCGAATTCGCCGGTCATGGCAGGACGCACCTGGCCACCGCTGTCCCTAAGTGTATCCGCCATCTCCGCCGCTTTGGCGTAGGCGATGCCGAGCAAGTTGGCGCCCTTGTCGGTCTGCGAAGGCTCGTCTTTCATCCTGCCAACGACCGCCATTTTCGAGGTCCAGGATTGAATGCGATCTCCTTCGAAGTAGGCCACCACCGCGACGCCGCCGATGCCCAGTTCCTCGGCACGCCTACGCATAGCCATTAAGGCTGAGTCCGCAAGGCTGTCGAAAGCATTGATGGATGGGGGACCATTCAGGAAAGCCGGATCCATCTCCTGGATATCCACGCGAAGGCTGACGGAATCCGCCGTCGGAAAATTGGAAGGAATATTTTGTGTTACGCGGCCGGTCGCGGCCCATTCGGTTCCTCGCTGAAACGTGGTGATAAAACCAACACAGCTTAGGGCGGCAACGTCATGGCCCATGGTGGTGTGAAATACCCGGCCCCTGCCGTAGTTGATGACGATGAGACTCGGCTCGTCTCGTCCCGTGCCCTTGTTCCTTGGATCCGAGTGGGCGGTGGCAAGAACGGTCATGTTTTCGCCGGGGCCACGAAGAGTTGCGTACAGTTCATCAGCCCCGTGCGTCCAGATGCGCGGCAGGCCTTTCATGATTGGGTGATCGGGTGTGCGAGTGGTGACCTGATAGGGCAGACGAACCCCGTGCGAGCCGGCCGGTCCGGGTGAATTGTCACTGACGAGTTTGCCGCTGTTGAAATACCACAACGGACCGGACTTTTCGGATCGATTTCGCCAGCCGCCGATGCCGATCATCTGGTTAAAGGCCTGCCAATCCGGGAAGGCGTTGTCTGCGGCGTGGACGATGATAAGCCCACCGCCGTTCTTCACGAATTGCTCCAACTGTTGGCGCAGATCGAGCGGCCAATCGGGGGCATCGTAATTGAAGACGATTGCTTGATAGTTGCTGAAATCAGGCGTAAAGGTCGAGAAGTCCTCACTAAACCGGGGAGATGTGGCGACGGTGACCTGGAATAGCCCCGCGTCTTCCAGTTCCTTTTTCAAAACGTGAGAGGTGAGTTGCCAATTGTGATACGGACCGCCGCTCTGTCCGTCAATAAGCAGCACGCGAATCGGATTGGAATGCGAAGGCCCGGGTGCTGAGCAAAGAATTGCAGGCCACAATGCGGTCAACAGAATCGCGAACGCGAAATTTCTCATGCTAGCTCCTTCGCTGTCACTTGGCCACGGCGTTGGCGGCGTTGGCCGCAAGGATATAGGAGGTCACCGCGTCGATCACATACTCGTTTTCGTACCACAGGAAGGGCCAGGCATCCTTCAGTTCAGGAAAGTCCGGCTGAATGATGACGACGCCCGGGATCATTCCGCCAGGAATGAAGGTGTAGTCGGCGCGGTTGTTGCCGTAAGCCATAAGCTTGGATTGGGTTCCGACGGAAGAAACAAAAGAGAGATTCGACACAGGATGGGTTCCAAGGATGTAGTCAAAACCGCGCAGGGTGTACTCGGGCCCGACGATGTCAGGAAATGTTTTGTGGAAGAAGTACATCTGCACGGAGAATCCAGCCGCGGCCGCCGCGCCACCCCAGGTGCCGGTGGTAATCGGAACGCCATAAGGGTTTTTGGATAGCTGCTGGTCGAGTGTGACCTTGTAAGCGCGCAACGCCGACGCTAGACCTTCCTTGAATTCAGGATCCATGAGAGGGACAGCGCGCATTGCAATCCAGCCCAGGAAAGCAAAGCGGTTCTGGATGACGGGGAAAAGCTCCTTCAGACGTTTGCGATAGGCGTCGCCGCCATTCGTCGCGATTAATAGTTCGGCGGCCGCCTTGGTTTCTTCGTCAGAGAGTTCACCGGCGGTAGTGTTGAACGATTTAAAGATGACCGGAGGCCGTTTGTGCTCCTCGTCCCACACGCGCACGGCTGTCTGAAGGCACTCGGCGCTCATGCTGTCGTCATAGCCGCGGAGAACACGGCTTGCCGCGGCGAGAGACGAGATAGCCAGGTAGTCTAAAGGCGTTGTGTGCGTTGTAAAGGCCCAACGGTCATCGGGCACACCGGAGTACGCGCCGTCCGTTTCCAACGGGCCGAGGCGCGATGAGTAGATGCGGCCGTCGGTTTGCGAGGCGGCGTCACCCAGATGCGTGTATTCCTGGAGCGTGGGCTCGATGATTCCGGGGATGGCGTGGCCGATGGTGTGATATTGCGCAAGGATGGCGATCACTCCGTGCTGAATTTGCTGAATGGCGTCCGGGACACCATCGGGTACGCGAATCTGAACGGAGCGGGCCTTCTCGTCAACCGTAGTTTCGTCCCAATCCAGCTGAAAATATTCCCGCGCGAGGGCGAGATCTGTCACCACGCGTGCCTGCGATTCCGTGCGGATGTCGTAATCGCCCGCGTCGTACCATCCGCCGCGGTCCAGGCCTGGAATGTGCTCGCCCGGCGCGAATGGCGAATCGGTGGAAGGTCCCATGGAGTAACCGTCGAAGTGCACGTAGTTCACGGGCGCTTGTCTGGCATCATCTAGATGCGAAGCGCCATGCCAAATGCGGTAGCCCTCGCGCACTTTGACGTGATCCATCTGGACTGGCAGGTAGGTATCGAGCGAGGCCTGCCAGACATGGTCGCGATACACGTCTTCCGCGATTCGGAAAGGAGCATTTCGGTGGCCGGCGTACTCGATTGCATAGATGCCCGGTTCGTGGAGAGAAGAGAAGTCGAAGTGCGCATATTGGTAGCGCAACCATTTGCCCCAGGGCTTGATTTCACTGCGATACGCCTCGCGATATTCCCCGTCGGGTGCCAAGCGAAGCACACGAGCAGTCTTTGGCGCATCGAAGAGCGGGTCGAGTTCGATCACCGCAACCTTTGAACGCTGAGGCGTGTAGCCAACCTGGTTGTAGGCTACAACGGGCGGTCGCGTCCATCCCTGAACGATGTTCGGATGAATGTGCCACACCACGGCATCTGCTGTACGACCTGGAGGAATCAGCGTGCGCACAACGAACCAGCCATTCTGCGCTTTGTTGCGGCCATCGAAGAGCATGAGCGGTCCGGACTCCGACGAGATCGTGACGCGCGTAAGTGGATCCTCGGGAGAAAGCACGATGCGCTGGCCTGTAGCGATCGGGCTCGGCTGCGCGATTCCGCTTGCGTCCTTCTGCATTGGGCCATTGGCGTGGCGAGGGAAGATGCCGGAGCCGGTGTCGAGAATGAACGATTTGCCAAAGTAGGAAGTGGGCAGGAACTCCAGGTTAAATCCGGCTTTGCCAATGAGTGCGGAAGGAAGAGGCTGATCAAGGTTCACGGTCATGCGAAAGCCGTCTGCTTCAGGCGCGACCTCAACGTGATAGCTGAGGCCCTGATCAGGATAGGAAAGAGATGCGGTAAGTTGATTGCCGGTGGGAGACCGCTTGCGACTCGCGAATTGCGGAATGGGATCCCATTGCTCGGGCGTGGGCGAAAGGCGCACATCGCCGTTTGTGGCGATCCGCTCGCCGTGGAGAATGATTTCGATACCACTCATCTTTTCGTCGCCGAAGACACCGTGATAGGCGTTGTGGAAAAGGAGAATGCTTAGGCCTTGGGACTCGAAGTAGTCTTGATCGTTCAAGCGCAGATCGGCGGCACACAACGGAAAGATACAGAGCAGCAGCAGCGCGATGGCGGAAAGCGCCGGCGATAGAACATTGGAAGTATTGCGGAAGAATGGGAAAATGTGACGTTGCTTCTCAATCATTGGGCAGGGCCTCGGCGAAGTTGTGGCGATTATGTTGGCGCACGAATCGTGATGCAGGTTCGATCATACGGCTAGTTGCAAGAGGTTTCGAAAGGAAATGCGAAAGATCGCTCGTCCGGCGAGAGGGGGCGAATGCATAATTCGAACCCGAGGCCAGCTCGCCCGGGAAAGGGTGTACCATCGGCGGCGAAGATTTACACGATTCCATGAACCACATCAGTGAATCACTGCGTGAGTCGGCGCTGACGGGGCGCCGGTTCTTTTTGCTGTTCCTTCTTCTATTGACCACGCTGATTCTCTATCCCTACGCCGAAGCCACGGTCATTGGATACTACGCATTTCGCGTAATTGGCAGTTCGGCCATTCTAATCAGCGTATACGCGGCCAATCTGCGGCGCAGCCTGCTAATCTTTGTGCTCGTCCTTGCGGTTCCAGCCCTGATCCAACACATACTGATTCCCAAGGCACATGCCGGCTCGTTCGCCATAGTTAATATGTCGCTGAGTTTTGTTTTCGACGTGGTCGTGGTGGCGACGATTTTTCGTCACGTGTTTGCACGGGAGCAGGTCAATTCGGAGACTGTCTTCGGTTCGCTGTGTATTTACTTGCTGGTAGGTTTCAGCTTCGCCAGCGTGTACCACATGGTGTCGGCCATTCAGCCGGACGCGTTTTATCTCGACCCGCATGCCAACATTCACACGGTTCCCGACCGGTTCGACTTCATTTATTACAGTTTTGGGACCATGACGTCTTTAGGGGCTGCCGGAATCACCCCGGTTTCGGCTCATGCGCGAGCGATTTCAGTCCTGGAAGCCATTCTCGGGGTGTTGTACCTGGCGGTGCTGGTAGCGAGATTGATGGGAGCGTACCGGGCCGGATCGAAGCTTTAAAAAAAGCCAAAAAGCGAAGCGATTTGTAGCGTCCTGAGAGTACCAGAGCTATACTTAGGTCTTTTCATTTCCGCTAGATACATAATAATTTAAAAGTAATATAACAGCAGGATTATAACAGCGCCTCCGCCCGGAAGATGCCCAATCAGGCAACGAGTACCATTACGGTACAGCCCCTCCTCCGGACCATAGCCCCCTTGTGCCTGAGTACAGCACACTTTTCTAAGACCGGTTCACCCTAGTAACGGCCCGGATGGAGGAGTTGCCATGTCCATGCTGTCGGACACGTCGCGGTTTGTGCGAAACAGAGAAGTGGTGGCGCGTCAGATCCAAGGCGAACTGGTGATTGTGCCTATTCGCAGCGGAGTGGGCGACCTGAACTCGTTGTACACGCTGAATCAAGTGGGATCGGTGCTGTGGGATTTCATGAACGAAGGCCACACGATCGAAGAGATGGTCAGCCGGGTGTGTGACGAATTTGAAGTGAGTTCGAGCCAGGCGCAGGGCGACATCCAGAACTTCCTGGGCTCAATGCTCGAGGAAAAACTGGTTCAACCGGTAGCAGAAGCAAGGAAGTAAACGTTAACCGAGTTCAGCCGGAGTGGGGTCAAGTTTCAGAGGAAGAAAGAAGGGATAGTTGATTCAAACGGCTACTTACGGAGACTTTTCGAGCCTGGTCCACGAACGGCTGCAGGGCCGCCGCGCTCCGATGGAGGTATCCATCGAGGTCACGCACCGCTGCCCTCTGGAATGCCAGCATTGCTACAACAATTTGCCGATGGGCGATAGCGATGCGCGTCACGGAGAACTGACGTTTGAGGAACACGTTCGGCTGCTCGATGAGCTGCTGGAGATGGGTTGCTTGTGGATCCTATACACCGGCGGCGAGATCTTCGCGCGCAAGGATTTTCTGGACATTTACACGGAAGCCAAAAAGCGCGGCTTCCTGGTTACGCTTTTTACCAATGGAACGATGATCACGCCGCGAATCGCCGATCATCTGGTGGAATATCGGCCGTTCGCGATTGAGATCACACTCTACGGAGCTACGCGAGAAACTTACGAAGCTCTGACGCAGATTCCCGGCTCATTTGACCGCTGCATGAAGGGCATACGCCTGCTGCAGGAGCGCAATCTTCCGCTGAAACTGAAGACCGTTCCGACGACCATCAATTTTCACGAAGTGTCCGAAATGAAGCGATTCGCCGAGCAGGAACTGGGCGTGGAATTCAAGTTCGACGCATTGCTCAATCCACGCACCGATTGTTCGCAAAGTCCGTTGGCGGTGCGGCTGTCGCCGGAGCAAGCAGTGCAACTGGATTTTAGCGATCCGGTTCGCAAAGCGGAATATCGCAAGCTGGCGGAAGCGGAACTAGCGGACGCGAATCGCAAGGAAGACAAACAACTTTACACCTGCGGTGGCGGACAGAACGGCTGCGCCGTAGATCCTTCAGGGAAGATGACCATTTGTGTTCTGTCACACCGTGACGGCTACAATCTGCGTTCTGGAAATTTCAAAATGGGTTGGAATGGCCGGCTGAGCGAGATCCGTAAGTCTGAGCGTGCGTCCGAAACAATCTGCACCGATTGCCGCTTGCAGTCTCTTTGCAGCATGTGTCCTGCAATGGGCGAACTCGAAAACGGTAATGCAGAGTCGCCAGTTGAATTCATCTGCCAGGTGGCGCACTTGCGGGCCTACACGCTCGGGCTTGAGGTACCTGTGCATGGAGATTGCCCGTGCTGCTCCGGCGGTGTTCATCACGCACAGCTGAAAGATTCCGCCGAGCGGCTTCGCGGGGATTCGGACAACTCCAAAAATATTCTTCCGTTGATCCCACCGGCGACGACATTGCCGGTCTTGCAGTCTCGCGGGGGTTGCGGAGCGGGCGGATGTTCTTCCTGCGGAACCGGGATCAGGTAAGTGACACAAGGGACAGATTTCGAAATGAACGATACGCCAAAAAAGAAGAATGCGGAAAAGGCAGCCTACCAGCCGCCGCAGGTGATTCGCGTCAGCCTCCGTCCCGAGGAAGCGGTGCTAGGGCACTGCAAAGTGTCCGGGGTCGCTGGACCCGCGAGCGCGTCGTGCAGGGGAGGGATCACGCCCTGCCGCTCGCAAGGCTCGTAACGAGACTTTGAATAGATACCGGAGAAACTCAGATGTCCACACTACTTGCCAACACGCCACGCGAAATAAAACAGGATACGCCAGGTGCCACTCGGCTGGCGCTGAGGATCGGCGGTTGCGCGTTTGGAATGTGGTGCGAAAAAGGAATGGCGGTTGCCCTCGATCCGGAGCACCACCCCTTTGCGATTGCGGACCACGGGAAAAAGGCCTGCGATATCGAACTTGATATTTCGTGGGCTGACACACTTCAGATGCCAGGCTCGTCGCCGGCTTTTACTTCAGGCGGACTATGGTCTGCGTTTACGGATTCCATGGGGACCAAATTTTATTTTTGCAGTCCGGCGCTTGGCGCGGCGCCCTACAAAGCGGCCTGGTTCGATACTACCTTTCAACGCGGGCACGTTGTCCTGAATCGTTTGTGTTTCGCGGCGAATAGTCGGGTCTTTCCGCTGGAATATCCCATCGATGAACTGGCGATGATGCACCGCCTGGCGCTGGGCGAAGGTGTTGAGGTGCATGCGCTTGGGCTGGTCGACCAGGATGGGCGAGGCTATCTGTTTCTGGGACATTCGGGCGCGGGAAAAAGTACCACGGCGCGGCTTTGGATGGCGCAACCCGGCGTCAAGCTGTTGAGTGACGACCGCATTATTTTGCGCAAACACGAGGGAAAGTTCTGGATGTACGGCACTCCGTGGCACGGGGATGCCGGCGTCGCTTCTGCGGCCAGCGCTCCGCTTTCTTCCGTTTTTCTATTGGAACAGGCGCCGAAAAACCAGGTTGTGCCGATGGTTGCCAGCAAGGCCGCAGCAGAATTGTTCGCGCGTTCGTTTGTTCCGCACTACCTGCAAGAGGGAATTCAATTTTCGCTCAAGTTCTTCGACGAACTTACTCGCTCAATTCCGTGCTCGATTTTCCGTTTTGCTCCGACGGATAGCGCCGTGGAGGCGATACGACATGTCCGCGAGTGAAAAGCAGGTTCGCAAGGATTCCCGGATGTTTGCGGAATTAAGTGCCGCGCTGCTAGAGCGAGGGCACAGCGTGCAGTTCCGAGTGCACGGAGAGAGCATGCGGCCCAATTTAGGGGATGGCGACACGGTCGTAGTCGCGCCCGTTAAGCCTTCCGACTTGCAGGCCGGCGATCTGGCTCTGGTTCAGAATGACGACGGGCTGCTGCTGCATCGCGTGTGCAGCGTAGATCCTTCTGCTGGCGCATTACAAACAGCCAGCGATACTGCCTTGGACAACGACCTGCCTGCTTCCCGAATGTTCGGCAAAGTGGCATTTCGCCAGCGCGGCTCACGTAGCGAGACGGTGACTCCTTTTCAGACGCGACTTCTGGATCCTGTACGGATTGTTGGGCGGCGGATTCGCTTGGCTGCCCAAAATCGCCTTCGCAGGGCGTGGTCTCTTCTTTTCGCGATCGCGGCGTTCCTTTTCCTGTACGCGACTTTCCTGGCGCCTGCAGCGAAGGCCCAGGCCGACCTTAAGCTCACACAAACTGTTTCGGTGTCCGCGATTGCGGTAAGCACCAGTTATACCTATACGCATACAGTCACCAACAACGGGCCGGGCGCGGTTGCGGCGGGCACGATCATCGTGTATCAGCAGACACCGCCGAATACGAACTTTCAGACTTATGCGGGCACGAACTGGGCTTGCACGAATCCTGGCTCTGGCAACCCTGGTCCCATCGTTTGCACATACAACGCGGCGCTGGCCAGTGGCGCATCGGCCAGTGCGCTCACGATCACGATGCAGGTCAATGCCGGGACTGCGTCTGGCACCACGATTCAGAATTCTGCGACGGTAACGTCCGGCACGGTGGACCCGGCGCCAGCCAACAATACCAGCGTAACTTCGATCATCGTTGAGCCGACGACGACGGCAGACCTGGCTGTTTCTATGAGCGTTTCGCCAACGCCAGTTTTCATTTTTTCTAATCTCGTTTACACCATAAAAGTTCAGAACCTTGGGCAAGCTGCCGCTCCCATCACAAGCGGCGTGCTGACAGACACGCTGCCCGCGAGCGTTACGTTTGTTTCTGCGAACCCGTCCGCGGGTTGGTCTTGTTCGGGAGCTGCGACGATTTCCTGTTCCATTACGTCGGCCATGGCCGCGAACACCACGGCTACCATCAACATCACAGTGACCGCCCCGTCTGCGGCTACCACGCTAACGAACAGTGCCACGGCTTCTCTCGCAGGTGATCCAAATGCCGCCAACAACACGGCCGCGGCGTACACGGTGGTTCAGCCACTGTTGTGCGCAACGCCAGGTCGTGATGGAGCGGGAGGCACTCTTACCGGTGTCGTCAATACATATTTTCCGCCGGCCGCTGCGGGAACTGTCAACTCCGGTTCGACGTCCGTGACGTTGGGTGCTTCATCAGGTGCGGCGTCAGGCATAGCCATTGGTGATTTGGTCCTGATCATCCAAATGCAGGACTCCGTCATCAACAGCAACAATACAGGTTCCTATGGCGACGGGCTTAACGGTGATCCCGCTTCCGGATCGACGAGCCTGGGCAGTTCCGGTTTGTTCGAGTTCGTTGCTGCCACCAGCGCGATTCCAGCGGCGGGTGGGACACTGCAATTTGCCGGCAGCGGAAGCGGCAGAGGTCTGCTGAACAGCTATGCCAGCATCACTGCGACGCTCACGCAGCCTCAACAGACATTCCAAGTAATTCGTGTGCCGCAATACACTTCGGCAACGCTCAGCTCTGGGCTGGTTCCGCTGGCCTGGAGCGGTAAAGTTGGCGGCGTACTGGTGTTGGATGTTTCGTCGCAACTGACGCTTGGCGGGACCGTTGCGTTGGATGCCCTTGGTTTTCGAGGCGGTGCAGGACGGAAACTTGGCGGCGGTACTGGAGGGGTTACCGACTATGTGACGGCTGCAACGAATGCAGCGAACGGTTCGAAAGGTGAAGGCATCGCGGGAACGCCGCGTTATCTCGCGCCTCTTACCATCACGACTGCTTCTGTGCCAATTGACACAACCGGCGGAACTCCCGCAGATACGCTTCCGACCGGCAGCTACGCTCGAGGCGCTCCCGGAAACGCGGGTGGCGGTGGTACCGACGGCCATCCCGTCAACAATGATTACAACTCCGGCGGGGGCGCCGGTTCAAACGGCGGTACGGGCGGGCAGGGCGGCTATGGTTGGAACAGTCTTACGGTTACCAACTCCACCGACGGCGGATTTGGCGGCGCTCTTTTCCCGGCGTCCACCAGTGCGCTCGTAATGGGAGGCGCTGGCGGAGCAGGCACCACGAACGACGGCACTTACTACAACACGACCACCAACGGCAACGGCAATGGGATTTTTAGCAGCGGAGGCGCCGGCGGCGGTATCGCGATCATCCATGCTGGAAGCGTGGCGGGTTCCGGAAACGTCACATCTAACGGCCAGTCGACGCAAAGCACCCTGAACGATAGCACCGGCGGCGCGGGCGCCGGCGGCTCGGTATTGATTCTTGCCAATAGCGGCGGTTTAGGCGGACTGACGGTGAGTGCTATCGGCGGCAGTGCTGGGAACGCCTGGCCGACGGAGGCTCCGGGTGGTTTCCCTGGCGAGCGGCACGGACCGGGTGGAGGCGGAGGAGGCGGCGTCATTTTCCTCTCAGCTGCGCCGGCTGCCTCGAATGTCGCCGGCGGTTCGAATGGCTACACAAATACCGTACAGGATTCCTATGGCGCTACGCCCGGTCAGCCGGGACAAGTGGTGACCACTCACCTGATCACTGAGACTCCGGGCACGCAAGCAGGAGCGTACTGCGCAGGAGCGGATTTGTCGGTCAGGAATTTTGGATCGCCCGTAGTTGTTGCGCCGGGCGGAACAATTACCTACACGCAGTCAGTGACAAATGGCGGAGCGTTTGATGCGGTGAACGCGGTTTTTAGCGAGACCATACCCGCGAATACCACCTTTAAATCCATTGTGGCTGCGGCGGGTTGGACGTGCACCACGCCCGCGGTCGGTGCCACTGGAAACATCGCGTGTACGAATCCGGTTTTTGGCGCGGGCACGAACGGCACCTTCACGGTGGCCGTGACGGTGGGAGCGGCAACGCCGAGCGGCACGCAGATCGTCGATGTCGTTAATATCGTCTCCGGGACCTCCGACCCGAACCTGGCAAATAATTCCGCGACGGCCATTACCACTGTCAGCGTGGCCACTTCGGCGGACCTCATTCTGAGCAATGTGGCTTCTGCTCCGACCGTCGCTGCTGGTAGCACTGTGACCATGGTCGGATCGGTTTTCAATCAGGGGCCTGCGGCTGCGGGTTCCACGAGTTTCATCGAAAACATTCCAGCGAACACGACCTTTGCTTCGCTGGCTCCGCCCGCCGGTTGGAATTGCAATCCGTTGCCTCCGGCCGGTGGCACAGGCACCATCACGTGCACGATTGCGGCGCTTGCCGTAGGAGGCAGCGCGACTTTTTCTGTGGTGCTGAATGTGCCTGCCGGCACTGCCGCGGGGACTGTCATCACCGCTCCCGCAACCGTATCCTCCGTGACGCCGGATGCGAATCCCACGAACAATGATGCAACAGCTACGACGGTGGTCGCGACCGCCGGTCAAGCCGATCTTGCTGTTTTCACTGCGGCGACGCCCAATCCCGTAACGCAGGGAAACAACATCACCTACACGCAATCGGTGACGAACAATGGCCCCGCTACAGAAACGAACGCCACGTTTAAAGACACCATCCCGGCAAATACGACGCTGGTGTCGTTTACGCCGCCTGCGAATTGGACGTGCAACACCATCGCAGCCGGAGGCACGGGAATTTTTACCTGCACCTTGAATGCGGGTCAGACCATTACGAATGGCACATCGGTGAATTTTCCGATGGTGGTGAAGGTAAATCTGACCACTTCGCCCGGAACGATCATTACAAATTCGCCGAGCGTCTCGAGCACGGTCGGAGATCCCAATGCAGGAAACAACACAGCTACGGCCTCGGTGTCTGTGGCTAGCCCTACGCAGGCGGACGTCAGCATCACGAAGACGGCGTCGCCTGAACCGGTGAATCGAGGCACGAACCTGGCCTATTCGCTGCAGGTGATCAACGCTGGGCCGGCCATCGCACAAAATCTAACCGTTACGGACGTTCTGCCGGGAGAAGTCACATTCTCCTCGGTGTTTACGAACATGGGTTCCTGCGCCTACACGGCGGCCACGACAACCGTGTCGTGCAGCATCAGTTCTCTGACCGTTGGCAGTGTTGCGGTCATCACCATTAACGTAAACGCCGCCACCTTCAGTGCGAATTCGCTTTCGAGCAACACGGCTACGGTTATTGCGGGCACGTCCGATCCGAATTCGGCGAATAATTCCTCAACCGCGGTATCCACAATTCAGGCGTCGACGGCTGTGGATATTTCCTCGTTCGAGGCGTTCCAGCAGCCGGACGGCTCAGTTGTTTTGGAGTGGAGAACGCACGAAGAATCTCGCAACCTGGGTTTCCACATCTATCGCGAAGGCGCTTCTGGAAAACAGCGAATTACACCCTCACTGGTGGCGGGATCCGCGTTGATGCTTCGCGGATCAAAACCGCAACACGCTGCCAAACTTTATCGCTGGATCGACACTCTGCCTTCAGGAGGCGCCGAGTATTGGATTGAAGATGTAGACATCAACGGTACGCGCACGATGCACGGTCCGGCGCGCGTTGCAGGGCTGCCGGCGGAACGAGCGACGTCCTTCATCGCACCCGTTCGGCCGTCTCCACTTCTGAGCGAACTGCGAGCGTCCGTTGCTGCTGCCCCGGCGTTCCGTGGCACACGGCCCTTGGTAAGGCCGCAGCCGGTCGAGCCGGTTGTTCCCGTAAATACTCCGCGGTTTATCGTCGCCGACCATGCCGCGGTGAAGATCGCGGTCGATCACGAGGGGTGGTATCGCGTTTCCCTCGCGCAACTGATGGCCGCCGGCTTTGATGCCGAGGGCGATCTTCGTTCGCTGCATCTCGTTGCCGAGGGCGTCGAACAGCCCCTTTTGTTAACGACCCCATCTGTCAACTCAAGGGCCTCTGCCGATGGCATCGAGTTCTACGGCACGGGAATTGATACGCCCTTCTCCGACCAGCGAATCTACTGGCTGGTTCGAGAAAACCGTGCTGGCAAACGAATTTTGCAGGAACCACCGCTGACCTCTGGCCGAGTGCCGCCCACGAGTTTCCCGTTCAGCGTGATTCGCGAGGATCGCACCACGTATGTTGCGGCACTTCTCAACGGTGAGAACAAAGACAACTTTTTTGGAGCGGTTGTCACCAGCGACCCTGTGGATCAAGAGTTGGTAACGGCTCATGTGGACTCGTCCTCGAGCCTGCCGGTGAGTCTAGATGTCACGCTGCAAGGGGGCACCGACCAGCAAGACCATCTCGTCAGCGTGCAATTCAACGGAGCAAGTCTCGGCCAACTGGAGTTCTACGGCCAGGCTTTGTCCAAGCAGAGTTTTCCCGTAGAGGCCTCACTGCTGCAAGACGGAACCAATACCGTCACGCTTACAGCGCTAGATGGCGATAACGATGTTAGTGCCGTGCAGTCCATCGAGCTGCACTACGGCCACACGTATGCCGCAGACGCCAACTGGCTTCGCGCCACCGCTCCTGCTGGATCGGAGTTGCACCTTACCGGGTTCAGCAACGCATCGATTCGCGTCTTTGATATTACGGACCCCCTCAACATCTTCGAACTTTCCTCGAAAATCACGTCGAACAGCGGCTCGTACGAAGCCACACTTGGACTCGCCACTTCCGGGCCTGCGGTGCGAACGATTCTGGCGTTCGCGTCTGACGCGATCTCAGCGCCAGTTTCTGTCACGCGCCACGCCCCGGCATTTCTGGATCAACGTCGGGCGGGCGCCGATATCGTGATCATCACGCATCCGGATTTTGTGGAGAGCCTGACGCCGCTGGTTCATCACCGGGAATCGCAAGGCCACCAGGTTGCGGTGGTCACCACCGATCAGATCTACGACGAATACAGCAACGGTGAGCGCAGCCCCTTCGCCATACGAAGTTTCCTTCAGGATGCCGCCAGCCGCTGGCAGCGCAAGCCGCAGGCGCTGTTGCTGGTTGGCGATGCCTCATTTGATCCTCGGAACTACCTTGGACTCGGGGATTTCGACTTCGTTCCAACGCGAATGATCGAAACCGCAGCGTTCAAAACAGCTTCCGATGACTGGTTCTCAGATTTCCGGCAAAAGGGCTATGGCACTCTGGCAACGGGCCGACTGCCCGTTCGCACAGCTGCCGACGCCAGCCTGCTTGTCAGTCGAATCATTCATTACGAGCAGGGGAGTTTCGCCGGCGCCTGGAATGGGCAAGCACTTCTGGTCGGGGATCAGAACGTGGATTCCAATTTCTCGTCGGCAGTAGGCTCTGCCGCGACGAATCTGCCGCCTTCGCTGAAGGCTTCGAAAATCCTGACGGATGGCGTGGATCCAGCCGCAGCGCGCTCGCAAATCATAACGGCACTGAACAATGGAGCGGTGCTGGTGGATTACCAGGGTCACGGCGCTGAACAACAGTGGTCATTCGTCGATCTATTCGATTCGACCGATGCCACGGCGCTGACGAACGGCGGCCGGCTGCCCGTGTATCTGCTGATGGATTGTCTGAACGGCTTTTTCCAGGACGTATATGCGGAAAGCCTTGCTGAATCCATCTTGCTGGCGCCCAACGGCGGCGGAATTGCCGTCTGGGCTTCCTCCGGCTTCACGGATCAAGCGCCGCAGGCCTCCATGAACCAGGCATTCCTTCACCAATTGGGCAGTCATCCCAAGATGCCGATTGGGTGGCTGATTCAACAGACGAAGGCCGGAACGTCAGATAACGATGTACGCCGGACGTGGATTCTATTCGGTGATCCTTCGTTGACATTACAGTTCCTGCCGTCGTCAACACGCGAAATTGTCCCAACTCCGCCGGAGCGTGGAGCTTTTCCAGGGTCGAACCCCCCGTGTTTACGAAACCTCGCCTGCGCTAAGCAGAAGGAAATCCAATGAGAATCGCTCTTGTCATGTGTTTTGCCGTGCTGGTCACTTTGCCAGCTGCATCGTTGAACGCGCAGACGCAAACGAATACCGCCGCGCCGGCGCTAGGGATCGCGGCGCGAGCCCAGAAGGCCCATATCGGCGACCTGCCGCTCACCGAGAGCTCGACAATTTATTCGGGAGAGTATGTGTCCACGGAAGATGGAGGTTCGCTGCTGCTTCGAATTGGAGGTTTGTCGCTGGAACTGCAGAGTTCGTCTGCGGCGCACGTATACCGCACGCCCTATGGAGCCATTGCCGAACTGGACCGTGGTACCGCCGTTTATACCACGCCGGGCGGACAGGAAAATCTGGTTATCGTGGCGTCTGACGTTCGCGTGACGCCTGTGTTCACTGTCGCGGATATGGGCCGCGTGACCATCAACGACCCCTGCAATGTAACGGTCACGAGCCAGCGCGGGCAGGCTGATGTTCGAGTCGGATCGGAATCGCATCACGTGGAAGAGGGGAAAGCTTATCGCGTCCACGCAGAAAATGAAGTCAGCTATCACCAATGGGTTTCGCCGGACGTCGATAACTATCACGAATATCACACTCACAAACCATGCGCGGCGGTGAAACTGGTCAAGGGACATGCGCCGGTTGCTCGCGGGCCAAAGCCGGTTCATGCTGGTTACAGGAATTGTGGCCGGGGGTCTGACGGTTTGGGGAGTGACGGAAGCGTTGGAGAGTCCGAGCCGGCCGTGAGGTCTGCAGGATATTGCGCAACGGACCGATTGGTTTTTCGGTGATCTAAACCTGCCCCCTCAGAAGGCGGCCACTACAGATGCGAGACGCAACCGACCTGAAGGTCGGCCACTACAAAAGCCAGCGAAAATTGTACGGGCGTTTTGTGTTAATTATGGCCGCCGGCAATTTCGCGCACGATCGATCCCACAAAATTCTTAGCGTCGCCAAATAGCATCAGGGTTTTGTCCATGTAATAGAGGGGATTCTCAATTCCGGCAAAGCCCGCGCCCATACTTCGCTTGATCACCATTACGGTGTGCGCTTTGTCCACATCCAGAATAGGCATCCCGAAGATCGGGCTGCTCTGATCGGTGCGAGCCGCGGGATTTGTGACGTCATTTGCTCCGATGATCAACGCCACATCCGTCTGCGGGAAATCTCCGTTGATGTCGTCCATCTCCAACAGCTTGTCGTAAGGAATGTCGGCTTCGGCCAGTAGAACGTTCATGTGGCCGGGCATGCGGCCCGCTACAGGATGAATGCCGAATTTGACGTCGATGCCGCGTTTGGTGAGCGCGTCGTAGAGTTCGCGGACTTTGTGCTGCGCCTGGGCCACGGCCATGCCGTACCCAGGAACGATCACAACTTTGCTGGCCGCGGACAAAATGCCGGCGGCTTCTTCCGGCGAAGCGCTGCGCACTGGACGCGCTTCTGCAGTCCCAGCCGCGGTTTTCTGCTCCTGTCCAAAAGCTCCGAACAACACGTTGGTGAACGAGCGATTCATGGCTTTGGACATGTTTACGGAAAGGATGAAGCCCGAAGCCCCGTCCAATGCGCCGGCAATAATCAGCAGCTTACTGCCCAGCACAAAGCCCATCGCCGCCGCCGACAATCCGGCGTAGGAATTCAATAGTGAAATTACGGTGGGCATATCCGCGCCGCCGATGGGGATAATCATCATCACGCCAAAAAATAGAGGGATGATGATCATCAGAGGAAACAAGTACATGCGATCCGGATGCATCACCAGCACTACGGCGATGCCGATGGCGATGGCCAGCACGCCCAGATTCACGATGTTCTGGCCTTTGTAGGTGATGGGCCGCTGGGGAAGGATTTCCTGGAGTTTTCCCGCAGCCATCAAGCTGCCGGTAAACGTGAGCGCGCCAAGGATAACTTCCAGCGAGAGAACGCCCATGGTGAAGCCGGCGACGTTGGGAGCCTGCAGATAGAACTCCGCCGTGCCGACGAGGGTCACGCACAAAGCGCCGAAGGCGTGGCTGAGAGCAGTTCGCTGCGGCACTGCGGTCATGGCCACTTTTCCGAGTGGCACGCCAATGATCGTTCCCAGCACCAGCCCGATGGCAACCCAACGATAAGAAACGATTCCCTGGTGCAGCAGTGTTCCGGCAACCGCCAGCACCATGCCAGCCTCGCCGGCCCACACCCCGCGCCGCGCGGTGACTGGAGAACTGAGCCATTTCAAGGAAAGGATAAAGAGTGCGGTAGCGATCAGGTAAGTGATTTCGATGAGATGTTCGGTGGCGAGCATGATCGTTACGGCTTCCTCGGGCCGCTCGCCTTGAACATTTTCAGCATGCGGTCAGTGATCATGAAGCCGCCGACGATGTTGCTGGTGGCGGCAACAATGGCGATTGTTCCCAAGATTGTTGCCAGCTTGGTTTTGCCTTCGCCTGCCAGAATGATCGCGCCCACCACTGCGATTGCGTCCAAGGCGTTAGTCAACGACATCAAGGGCGTATGCAACAGGGGGGAAACGCGGCGAATCACTTCAAATCCGATAAACGCCGCCATCATGAACACGTATAAACCTGTCAATAAATCCAACTTCATCAGGATCCTCCTCCCGCTGGCGTCGATTGCAGCGCCGGCAGCGAGAAAAATTCTCTTACCCGGGCGTTCACAATTTCTCCCTCGTGCGTGACCAACGTTTCGCGGATGATTTCATCTTTCAAATTGAGTTGTACCTTGCCATCCTTGGTGAGGTTCAAAAGGAAGGCGCTGATATTGCGCGCGTACATCTGGCTGGCGTGATAGGGAACGGTTTCCGCCAGGTTGAACATGCCAATGATCGTAACGCCGTGGATGACGGCGGTTTCATCGGGCTTGGTTAACTCGCAGTTGCCACCGCGTTCGGCCGCCAGGTCCACGATGACGGAGCCCGGGGCCATACGCTCGACCATGTCCTTGGTGACGAGGATGGGTGATTTCTTACCGGGTATGACCGCAGCGGTGATGACCACGTCGCTCTCCGCAACGGTTTTTGCCAGCAATTCGCGCTGTTTCTGGTAGAAGCTCTCGTCCTGCGCTTTGGCATAGCCGCCGGCGTCTTGCGCGTCTTTCGCTTCGATCGGCAATTCGACGAATCGGCCGCCGAGGCTCATCACCTGTTCTTTGGAAGCGGCGCGCATGTCGTAAGCGGAAGCCACGGCGCCAAGGCGGCGTGAGGTGGCGATTGCTTGTAAACCGGCGACGCCGGCACCGATGATGAAGACTTTGGCAGGGGCGATGGTGCCCGCTGCCGTCGTCAACATCGGGAACATTCTTGGTAGGGTGTCCGCTGCCAGCACAACGGCTTTGTAGCCGCAAATCGTGGCCATGGATGAAAGCGCGTCCATGCTTTGAGCGCGCGTGATTCGTGGCATCAATTCCACGGAAAAGGAAGTGACGCCGCGGGACGCAATGTCCTGTACGGTTTTCACCGTGCCCAAGGGTCGCAAAAAGCCAATGAGCACCTGGCCTTTGCGCAACAAGGGAAGGTCCTCACTGCCGTTCTTATCGTTGGCGCCATGGCACAAAAACTGTACGAGAATGTCGGCGCTGGCGAAGACTTCTTCGCGAGTTGGCGCGAGGCGCGCGCCTTTTGCCACATACTCCGCGTCTGGATAACCGGCCTGCAGTCCCGCGCCTTCCTGAACCAACACGTCCAGACCGGCCTTTTTCAGACTAGGAATGACCGCGGGCGCGAGGGCGACGCGGCGTTCTCCTGGGTAAGTTTCTCGGGGTACACCGACGATCATGTACCCTCCTTCCTCGCGCGAATCAGCAGCGCAAAAATTTCCGTAGCTTTACTCGGACGCCTGCTACTCACCTTCTAAGCGAAGGCGCGCGCATCCTGGGCCGCCCTGACGGCTCGGTTTCGTTAATGCATGCTCGTCCGGAATCGAGGGCGGAGCGATTCCCCCTCGTTCGACAGGCGGAATGCAGTCGTGCTACCCACACGAACTGCAGGGACTAGGCGTCATGTAGACGGGTGAATTTTATCTCTTCTTTCACGGCTTCCACAAGCGCGCTGCGGTTTGCTGATTGGTCGCGGAGACGTCTGGTGTCTTAAATGTAGCGCTGACTTTATGGCAAGCTGGGATAAAACCCAGCGCTACGTTTAAGACTAAAAGCTAGCGTTGAGGCTTAGCGCAAGCCCTCGTAGACGGCGCGAGCGTCTTGCAATTTCTTCATGACGTAGTTTTTTTCTTCGGCTGAATTCCAGTCCGGATATTTTTCCGTGACTTCCATGGTGCGGTCGATCCAAGCCTTGAAATACTCGGCATCTTCCTTGGAATAGGCGCGCTTTCCGGCGATGGTCACGTAGACGGGGCTGGTCGTGGCATAGGCGTATTTGTCCAGCACCGGATATTCCGCCTTGTCGCTCCACGCGCGCAAAACGCACCACCCGCTGTCGTTCAGCGGAATTGCTCCGGTCGCATCCGCCGAAACCCGTGCGCTGTTCAATTTCAAATCGCGCACAACCTTGCCGTTGCAGACGATTTCCAGATGATCGACCGGCACAATCGAGCGCAGTTTTGCGGCGAAAGGAATTGCAGGCTGCGGCGCGCTGAACTCCAACTCTTCCCCAACCATTTCGCCACCCAACTGAAAGTTCACCAGCGGGCCATTGGTTGCGAACGTTCGGCCTTTCAATAACCCGTCTTTCCATAGGTCTGTTGTGGCCGGCCATCCCGGGATGCGAATGTAAACTCGATCAAACCCTACTTGGCCTCGAATAGGTGCCGCATAGTCTGTGGTAGCGTCCGTCCCTGCGCCCGCTGGCAGCCGAAATCCGAGATTCAGCAATTTGTACCAAACTGCCGCCGTGGATTTATGGTCGCTGAATCCGACAATTTCCATGTAGTCGAGCTTCCCAAGTGCTACATCCACCGGAAGTTCGTCGGTAATTTTTTGCGCGGGTTTGACGAACGGATCCGGTACCTCATCAAATGGATGAACGGCTCCCACCAGCGCGCCCTGTGCATGCGCCATATCGTACACATCCGCATTCATGGGATAGAGACTCGCCGCCGCGGTGTTGGGATAACCCGCATATCCGGGCAGCAACAAATGTTTTGGAAGTCCGACCACTCCTCTGTGGCCCCAATAGCTGGTGTGGAATTCTTGTCCCCAAACTACCAAGACGTCGGCATCCTTTCCCTGGTGCTCGGGAGATTCTGCGTACTGAATGTCCGGGAATCTTTGTTCTTTGTTCACAGTCAACTGGCTGATGATTTGCAGGCCTTCCGCCTCGCCTTGCTCGACCAGATTACGTGGTTCATTTCGGTAGGTGCCGCCATAATTCATGTGCACGTGGAGATCGGAAGCGACCCATGTGCGGCCGTGTTCCTGGTTAAACTCCAGCGGTTCAAATACGGTTTGTATGTCTTCGGTGTGACCAGCGTTGACATTGATCGTGCGCCGCACAGGCTTCATCTCGAACCCGCCCATAACTTCAAGCGTGTATTTTCCGGCGGGTACTGAGAGGTGCCCCTCGTTGCGTTCTCCGCTGTAAAAATAGTGCGCTTCAAAAGGAGATTGTTTCGGGTCGAAACCGTCGTCGGCGAAAATCCACGCGTGCTCCGGTGCATAGAATCGGCCGTTGGCGTCGACAATCGAAAAGCGGGCATGCGGTGATGGCCAGGAACCCTTGCCGAAAGAAAGCCGAATCTCGCCCTGGGGGCGGAGGTACTTACGATTCGAGGCTGCGACTTCATGTTGGATGGCGGTGTTGTATTCCAGCCAAATGATTTCTGTGTCTCCGCCCTTGTTCGAAATAAAAGCAAGCCTCTTGCCATCCGGCGACCAGCGGACGAACGTGTCATCCCAGTCACCGTAGGAAATTGGGAAGGCATCACCGCCTTCGGCCGGTATGACCCACAATTGGTGCCACTGCCTTCCCAGGTATGAGCTGTAGACCATGCGCGAGCCATCCGGCGAAAAATCTGGGCGCGCTTTCCAGCTTGTTTCTTCGTAGTGAATTTCCCGCGCTGGGGCTCCTGGTTCCGCTTTCATCCGCCAGAATCCGCCAGTGCCGTAGATGTGTCCTTTGTTCGAGACAAACAGGATTTCCTTGCCGTCACGCGCCCAGACCGGATTGATTTCCATGTCGTATTGACTGTAGTAGTAGCGGGGAAGGGAGCTTTTGGTTTCGCCGGTGAGCCGGACGATATTCTGCAGCGAGCCGTCTTGCACATCCGCGCGGAAGATGTGAAATCGCTTGTTGTACTGCGTGGAAACCCAGACGAGTTGCTTGCCGTCGGGCGACCAGCGCGCCTCGACATTCACCGCGCCGCCATTCGTCAATTGCTTCGATTTGCCGCTCGCCAAATCCAGCAGCCACAACTCCATCGCATCTCTTTGGTAGGACACATAGACGACTGATTTTCCATCCGGAGACCAGTCTGGCTGATAGTCGTATCCCGCGCCATCCGTAAGTTGCACCGTCTCCTTCGAACCCAGTGTTTGCCGCCATAATGAACCCGCCATCGAATAAATCAGTTCGTTCGAGTTTGGCCCCCACGTCAGGCTACTGGGCCCGCTGGTCAATTGCGGCAGGTACAATTCGCGGTAGTAATAAGGGTGTGGCTCATCAATTTGCGACAGCACAGGCTGACGCTGCGCGTGGACGGGAATCGCTGTGACGGCCAGCGCCACACACGAGGCAATCAAAAATCGCTTCAAGTAGCCCTCCGCGCCAACAGTTATAAGTATTCAGTTTTAAGTGAAGAAGATGCAGCTCGGTGCCTTACGCCAGGCCCGCTTTCGTCAGGGGCATTTCGCGGATGCGCTTGCCTGTGGCGGTGAAAATCGCGTTGTACAAAGCGGGCGCGAATGGTGGCAGTCCCGGCTCGCCAATACCGGCAGGCGGCGCATCGCTCTCCACGATGTGGACGTTGGTGACGCGCGGAGCTTCGCTCATTCGCGCCACTTGGAAACTGTCGAAGTTGGATTGATCGATTACACCGTTCGTCGCGCTGATCTCGCCATAGAAGGCGATGCTTGTTCCCATCACTGCCGCGCCCTCGAACTGTTGCCGTACCGTGGTCGGATTCACGATCGTGCCTGCATCCAAGGCCATATCTACCTGGTGAATGGTCACCTTATTGTCTCTCACCTCGGCCTGAACCACCGTCGCCACATATGTCAGGAAGCTACGATGAACGGCGATGCCCATGCCGAATCCGTTGCCGAGTTTTTGTTTGCCCCAGCCGGATCGCTCCGCCGCCAGTTGCACCACGCGGCGGAATCGGGCGATGTCGATGGGATATTGCGCGTAATCGCCGTCGTAGTTCGTGTAATCCTTCGCCAGTTGATCCTTGGGCAAAATTCCGCCCGGCCCCAGCAAAGCGAGCACGTATTCCACTTGATCCTTGCCGGCGGCGTTAGCCAATTCACCTACAAACGAGTGGATGCCGTAGGCATGATAAATATTGGCGACGGAGCGCAGCCATCCGATGCGCGTGTGGGCAGGCGCCGGTCCATTTTCGGCGCGTTGATTCGGAACGGCGAAGGGCAAATCGCTGAAGCCAAGACCAATTTCTCCGGCATCTGCATACTCACCTTTGGCATCGAATGTCGACGCGATGGGAGGAAAGACGCTGCGCTGCAGCCAGGCCGTCGGCATGCCGTCTGCGCCGAGCGAGGCTTTGAAATACATTGCAGCCACGGAATGGAACGCATCGAAATGGATATCGTCTTCGCGGGTCCAGACCACTTTCACAGGCTTGCTGGTCTTCTTTGAGAGCACTGCAGCTTCGACAATGAAGTCCGGGAACGATTTGCGGCCGAAAGCTCCGCCCAGCAGGGTTACGTTCACGGTAACATCTTCCTTTTTTATGCCCACTGCGGCGGCGATAGCTTCTTGAGCGCCTTGAGGATTTTGTGTCGGAGCCCAAGCCTCTACTTTTCCATCGCGATACACCGCTAATGCTGCCGGCGGCTCCATCGCGGCATGCGCCAGCATCGGCGCATAATATCCGGATTCAATGATTTCTCCGCCTTTGGCAAACGCCGCATCGACGTCCCCGTTTTCGCGTACGACCTTTCCGGGCTTTCGCGCCGTGTCTTCCAGGTACTTTCGATAGGTGTCGGAGGTCCACACATCGTGCTCGCTCTTCGTCCACTCAATCTTCAGTTTCTTTTTGCCCTGGAACGCGGCATAGGTGCTGTCGGCAATCACGGCGACGCCGCCTAGCGCTTGCATGTTCACCGGGGGTTTAAACGCGTCAATCGTTGCAGTCTGCTTGACTCCCGCCACTTTCAGCGCCGCGGAGTCGTCTACACTTTTCACTGCGCTGCCGAACACCGGCGGGTGCACCACGGATGCGAACAGCATTCCATCCATCTTTGCGTCTTGCCCGTAAATCGCCTTGCCCGTCGACATGTCCTTCAGGTCATAAGCGGGCGCGGCTTTGCCGATATAGACCCAGTCTTTCCTCGGCTTCAATTGCAATTCTTCTTTTTTGGGGACCGGAAGCTTAGCCGCTGCGGAAGCCAATTCACCATAGCTCAGTTTTTTTCCGCTGGACTTATGCACGACTGTGTTTGTCTGGGTGGTGCAATCCTTTTCGGGTACGTTCCATTGTTGAGCTGCTGCGCGGACCAGCATCAAACGCGCACTGGCGCCTGCTTCGCGAAGCGTATCGAAGAAACTTCGTACGGAGTGCGAACCGTCGGTGTCCTGATCGCCGTATTTTTCATTTCCTGTTGCCTGAACGACCTTAACTTTACTCCAGTCGGCATCCAATTCATCGGCCACAATTCGCGGAAGGCCCGTACGATTGCCGCTTCCCATCTCAGATCGGCCCACCACAATATAGACCGTGCCATCCGTGGCGATTGCGACGAAGGCGTTGGGCTGAAGTGCAGCCGCCGTCATCGGATTGTCACCGACTGGCGTCTCGGCTCCCAGCAAACTCTCGGGCAGAACACGCACGCCCAAAACCAGAGCACCAGTTCCCACCAGACCCTTCAGAAACCCGCGTCGGCTTACATTTTCGAGTTGAATCATCGGTTCACCTGGCTCATTTCGACGAAAATCACCCAAATACCGCCTATGTATGCCCTCTATCCTACCTACAATCCGATTCGTTGCAAGTCCGCGAGTGGCGGGCGCAGAGATCTGCAGCACACGACACATTTGCACACACTGAGGCCGTGCCGTCCATTCTTTCTCCCGGCTGCTGAGAGGCTAGATGGTCTTTTCCGAAATGAGCACCTGCTCTGGCATTTCGGGTATTGGATGAAGAGTGGTTTTTGCGAAGCCGGCGCTTTGGAACATCTTGTCATATTCCGAAAGCGTGTAAGCGTCTCCCGCGTCCGTGCCCGCGAGCATCAGCAGGCTAAATCCCGCAGCCGTGGGCGGCGAGATGCGATCTTCGTTGGGCACAAATTCCAGCGTGATGGCCTTGCCATTGGGTTTCAGCGCCTGGTGGACGCGCCGCATCAGTTGCACGCAGGTGGGCTTATCGAAGTGGTGAAAAATATTTGTCAGCAGAACCAGGTCATAGCCGTCGCCAAGATCCGCTTCGAACGCGCTTCCGGCGCGCGCCTCGTAACGGTCCGCCACACCTATTTTCGCCGCGTTTTCTTTGGCTACTTCCAAGACGGCCGGCCAATCGACGGCAGTGATGTGCGCCTGCGCGTTCTGCTGAGCGAGCGTGATCCCGTACATGCCGTGCCCCGCGGCAATGTCCAGCACGCGCCAAGCGCGGCCTTCTGGCGCGCCCAGAAGTTGCGCGATGAACAGAGCCGCGGGAATCGTGAGTGGCGCCATCGACCGGGCGAAGGATACCCAGAGTTCATCGTCAGGAGCCTTGTTGTGGCCATTCTCTCCCGCCGTTCCGCCGCGCCGCACTGCTTCCGTGAGCTTTCTGAAATTGTCGTAGTGGCGTTCGTTCGCCAGGAATCCCACCATGGTGCCCATGTAAGCTCGCGAGTGCTTGCTAAGAAATAGCGCCGCATCGGGGGTCAGCAAGTAGCCGCCGTTTTCCTTTTTCAGGAAGCCGAGGATGGCCAAGTAATCGCACAATATGCGCACGCCACGGGTCGAAGCCTTCACGCGTTCCGCGATATCGTCCACGTGATGCTTTCCTTCATCGATCGCGGTGAAGAGGTCCAGTTCGATCGCGGTCTTCAGCGCAGCCGTATGATGGTGCGCGTTCAGAGTATTGAAAATGTGTTCGGGAGATGGGCGAAGTGACGGGGAAACAGTAGCCATGAGCGCGTGGCTCCTTCCAAAAATTGCACCTCAGCATTTTAGACGCACTTCGCCACGAATGCGTCACGTAATATGATTGCTCGAGCAGTGGGCGGCTGGCATACTCTTGTCCCGCGGCACAAAGGATTCTCTTCGATGAAACGCGAATATCACCGCTGGCATTCTCCCCGGCTGGGGCTGGAACTTGGCGTCGTCGCCTATGGCCACTGGGGACCGCCGATGCTGGGATTTCCCACCAGTGCCGGGGACGAGTGGGAACTGGAAGGGCAGGGAATGGTAGCGGCGCTCGCGGAGTTCATCGACGCCGGACGAATCAAATTCTTCACCGTAAATTCCATCAATGGCTTGAGCTTCTATAACAAAGGCGCTCACCCGTTTCATCGCAGCTACGTGCAATCGGTCTTCGATTCGTACCTTTGCGAAGAAGTTGTGCCGTTCATCTGGAACAATTGCCAGTCGCGTATTGCCATTTCCACCATGGGCGCGTCTTTCGGGGCGTATCACGCGGCGAATACGTTGTTCAAACATCCCGATATTTTCAAACGCTGCTTTGCGCTGTCTGGCGTCTATGACATGCGAAATTTTATGGACGGCATGTACGACGATAATTTCTACTTCAACAATCCTGTTGATTACCTCGCCAATCTTTCCGATTCCTGGTATTTCGAGCAATACGCGTCGTGCGATATTCACCTCGTGACCGGCACGGGTCCGTGGGAACACAGCGGTCCCACGTATCGGCTGTCCGAAGTGCTTTCCGGCAAGGGCATCCGACATTCGGTCGACAACTGGGGCCCGGAAGGCGGCCACGACTGGCCGTTCTGGAAACGCGAGATGCGGGAATACATCGGTAAATTGTTTTGAGGCCCGCCTGCTGAGTGTCTCGTGGTATTTCGGAGTAATGGAGCTCGTCTCGATGAAACACCGAGAACATCGTCTGAAATCACGTCAAACGCGCCGCCAAAGAAAAAAGCGCGCCAAGCCGTGCGACATGCGACGTCGCAAAGTCACACTCGGCGTGAAGGAATTGGAACTAAGATTGCCTCCCGGTTCCGGCAGATCGGGCTCAAGTCGGGAGAGGAAATTCAAGATCTGCAGATTCAGATTCAACCGGTGGATTCCGAAGAGTAGCCGTTCTCAGGCGAGTCCCAGATGATCCATCTGGTAGTGACCCTTTTCGATGACCTGGTCCTGATCGATCCAGACATCGCAATTGCGCGTGAGTACGTCGACATGCGTGCGTGATTTCCAGTTCGCATGTGTCTGGCTTCCATACGGATCGCCGAAGGCAATATGTACGCCGGGATATTTTTCATCTTGCAGTAGGATGCCGATCATATGCGACAAGCCGAGATTGGTTCCGAAGGCCAGTTCGCCCACACGGTCGCTGTTCTCGTCGGTATGGCAATAGGCCCAAAATTCTTCCTCAAGATCTTTGCGCTCGCACGCGACGTGCTTCAGCCGTCCGCCCGCAATCTCCAGTAATAGCGGTGTTTTTTGCAGGTCGCCGTACTTGCCGTTGAAGTAATCACCGGCCGTCGCATCGCAAACAAAGGTGCCGTCAACGGTGGCTGGAGTGGTAAAGACCTCGCCGGCCGGCAGATTGGACCAATATCTTGGGCTGATCAGTCCGCTAGTCTTCACCCAGTCCAGTTGGCGGTCAAAATGCGCGGAGAAGGAAGTCCCCGCCTCGGTCCTGACGGTCAAACTCTCCGCGTGCAGCATGCGTTCGCGCAACTTGTCGCTCAGGCGGTCCACCATGCGGTAGTCCGTGCGCATGCCCTGCTGCATAATTTCCGGTGTTACTCCGACCATGTGCGCGTAGCGAATCTGCCGCCGCTCAACGACTCTCACGATGGCCATACGAGCGCCCAGTTCGCCTGGCTGCGGCGTCATGCACAGTACACCCACATCCGCGTGTTCCAGCGCCTCGAGCACCGGTTCGGGCGCATCCTTAACTGGCCTTGGTCCAAAATCTTCCAGCAACAAACCGTTGGTGTTTGCGCCGCGTTCTTTCAGCGCTTGTTCCAAACTGGCCGCAACGCTTCTGCTGGTTTCGTCGGCGATCAATGCCACTTGCTCGCCGGCACGCACATTCAGGCACACCTCGACGGCGTTTCGCGCGCCGGGCATCAGCTCATTGGGTGCGACTCCGAAGGACATCCGTTTATTTTACCAAAACTCGCCGGAGAGTAAATTCCGCGCCGATCATTGTTTTTTGCCCGCAACCTGTCGAGTGGTCTTCCTGGGCGTCACGCGAAACGATGGGATCTGGCCGCCGCCGCTGGTCACATTCGCCAGGCCGGAGGAGCTCAAGCGGGTAAGGAATCCCGCCATTTTCCCGCGGAACAGGTAGGGGGCAAAGTCCACCAGCATGTTCTGGAATTTCACCTTTCCGCCTGTTCCGATCATTGGGAATTCGCTGCGGTTGATGGGTATGCGTTGCTGCACGATCCAGCAACCATGGGCCTCAGCGAGCTTTCCGCCGGGCAATGCCTGTTCCAAGGCTTTGTCCCAGTCTTTGGCTTTCACTTCCCATCCCAGAGTTACGCCCATGCCGCCATACTCATCGCTGGGCTTCAGCACCAACTGCTCGCGATTCTTGCGGATGTAATCGAGCAACTCAATGGACTCGCCGCTGTAATCGCTCCTGACGTCTTCCACAACGCGCGTCCAAGGGACATGTGCCTGAATGATCTCTCGTTCTTCGGGAGAAAACAGCGCGGCGTTTTTCTCGTCGGTCAGCACCGCGAAGAACGCTTTAACGTGAGGGATTTTGCATCGGAAATTGTTGGCCACGCAAACCGCGCCCGACGAATACGCCTTCACCAGGGCCTCGCACTCCTTCGGGCGAGCCACGATGTCGTTGATCAGCACGCGGCGGTACAAAAGTTCGATCTTCTTGCCTTTGGCCGCAAGCCGCCGCCCGTCGAATTCCAATTCTCTGGGGTCGGCCAGCACCGCCGGCACACCCATTTTTTCAAATCGCGCTTTCAGGATTTCGAATTCGCTCCAGGTCGGCACTTCTTTCCAGTCCACGATGGCCATCTGCGGCCGGTGCGATTTTCCTCCCCAATCGATATAAGACCGGATCAGCGCGTCGAGCAGTTTGGCGCTGAGTGGGTAGCTGTGCACCTCAAATTGTTTCTTGAATTCGTGCATCACCGGCAATTGCTGGAATATTTCCGAAATGGTTTCGGAGTAGCCGGCGCCGGCGGGTGATTCGCCATTGTACTCCGTGAATTTCAGGGAATCCGGAAGCAGGAATGCGTCGAGGCGCGAAGCGGTGCTTGCCGGACCGTAGCCTGTGGCCATTCGTGCCAAGCGCTCTTCCTCCGGCCGCAAGTGAAATTGCTGGAACAGAGAATTGTCTTCCAAAGCCGCCATGGTGACGCGCTCGGCCACGGCTGCAATTGTCTCCGCCACACGTCGCACTCGCCCCTCATCCTGCGGCGAAAGAAAAAAGGGTCGCAGGAACGGGCAATGCACTCTGCGCCCAAATGTAAGTTTGGCGCTGCGCACCTGCCCCAAAAACTTCTTGGCTAAAGCAGGAGACTTCTTTACGGCGGGCCGCAGCAGGGCGTCCCACTGCTCGACTGGATCACTCACCAATTGCTTTCTGGACTTGCCGGACTTCATCGCGTGGTTGTTCCTGCAGAAGGTGTTTTTGTTGCTTGGGCAGCGCGCGCAGTTCCGGTGAATCCAGCCGGCGCTCCAAGTCCCAGCATTTCTTCCCAGCGGGGCCAGGTATTTGTGATGTTGCCGTTGAGCGCGCGATCGATTACCAGCCGCGCCATTTTCTCGACGACATGCTCAAAATAGAACGGCGTAATACGATCGCGTTCAAAATCCGGTGCGGGATTCAGGAAGTCGATGGCGTAGGGTACGTCGTCTTTGATCGCGAATTCGATGGTGTTCATCTCGTAGCCCAACGCCAGGTTGATCGTTTGTGCGTCTTTCACAATGCGCGCGCCCAATTCCGGTGACAGATATTTGTGCTCGACGATGTAGCGGCGCTCTTTGGGGTCGTATGCTACCGGCAGAATGTCGGTTTTGCCGAAAGTGAAGCAGCGCACGTACTGCTTGAAGTCGATGAATTCCTGCAGCGTCATGCAATACGGAGAGGTTTTGTCGTAGGCTTCGAGCAACTCTTTTTTGTCGTCAACTTTGTAAACGTGTTTCCAGCCGCCGCCGGAGAACGGTTTCAGGATCGCCGGCCGGCCCACATAATCAAGCAGCGCATCCCAGTCCACGGGATAATGCAAATTTCGTAGAGACTCCGAATTGATATCAACGTCCGCGGGATATCCTTTTTGAGGCAGCAACACAGTTTTCGGAATCGCCAACCCGAGCTTTGCTGCCACGGCATAGTTAAAGAATTTGTCGTCCGCCGTCCACCAGAAGGGATTGTTGATCACATACGTCCCTTGCAGTGCGGCATGCTTCAGATAGCCGCGGTAGTACTCCACTTCGTGGGAGATGCGGTCTACAATTACACGAAATTCCGCCGCCTCGCCCATCTTTGTTCCGCCCAGCTTCACGAACTCCGCGGTCACTCCATCTTTCTTGCCGAGCAAATTCACGCGCGCAAGGAACGCCGGAGGAAAACTGAATTCCCGTCCGCACATCAGCCCTACTTTTGCCATGGATTCCTCCTTTTGCTGGAACTTCCCCTTTGCGACGATCAATGCACGGTGTTTGCCGTATGCGAGAGGCCATCGACGGAACTGGAGCGGGTTTCTTCTACCAGGTGGCGAACCACTTGCTTCAGATCGCCGGTCTGCTGATAGACGCGCAGTTGGCGTTCGGCGCTGGTTCCCTCATTCAGGATGGTGTGCACATATTCGACCGCGCTGCGACTGCCTAAATCGTCGACCACGTCATCGACAAATTCCAGCAGTTCCGGGATCAGTTCGCGCATGTGGACTTCTTGCTCTTTGCCGAAATCGATCAATTTACCTTCAATGCCGTAGCGCGCGGCGCGCCATTTATTTTCCTCGATCAGGGCGCGACGGTAAAGCCGCCAGCCCATATTGCCGGTATACAGGCGGTGAATCTTGACGACGATGGCCTGTGTGAGCGCGGCGATGGCCACGGCTTCTTCCACTTTAGTGGCAACGTCGCACATGCGGAATTCCAGAGTGCCAAAGGTGGGGTGGGGGCGCACGTCCCACCAGATTTTTTTGCCATTGTCGATGCAGTTCAGTTTAACCAGCAGATTGACGAAGTTTTCGTAGGCGCTCCAGGATCCGAACGTCTCAGGTATGCCGGTGCGCGGAAACCTGCGAAACACGGTGGTGCGAAAAGACTTCAGTCCGGTATTTCTGCCCATCCAAAAAGGCGAGCTTGTGGATAGGGCCAACAGGTGCGGCAGAAAATACCGCACCATGTTCATCATGTCGATGGTGGTCTGCTTGTCGGGCATTGCCACGTGAATGTGCATACCGAAAATCAGCAACGACCTGGCCAGTTGCCCCATCTCTTCCACGATGTTCTGGTAGCGTTCTCCCGGGGAAATCACCTGATCGATCCAACTCGAAAATGGATGAGTGCCCGCAGCGGCCACATGCAACCCGGTGCTCTCCGCCGCGGAAACCAGTTCACCGCGCGTGCGATGGATTTCCAGCCGCAGTTCGCTGACGTTTTCGCAGATCTTCGTTCCAGTCTCCACGATGGACTGGTGCATCTCGCCTTTGATCTGGTCACCCAAACCGCGTGAAGCCACCGCCGACAATAGCTGTACGACGTGCGAGCGCAGTTCCAGCGTTTCTGGATCGATAATCTGGAATTCTTCTTCGACACCGATGGTGAAGCGGTGAGCCATAGCAGGCCCTCCGGGACGTCAGTCAGTTCGGGGACTTCGGAGCCAGTATCATACTCTCAGCCCGGAAAAATGGCATCTGGAAGGGCCAAGAGAATCAATTTGGTTCTGGACGCTGCCCCGCGCGCTTGGCACACTCCTGCTCATGCAAATCACGCCATTCCGCATTGAAGAGTACATGGGCAAATACGAGTTTGCCGCCAAATACCTGCTGTCGTCGTCCGACGCCGAATCGCAGAACATTGAAGAACTGCTGGCGCTCGAGCCGGGAGCGCACGACGCGTTTCTGAAACACTGGTGTGGCTACACCGAATCGCCGGGAGCGCCGTGGCTGCGCGAAGTGCTGGCCACGATCTATACGCAGATCAAACCGGACCAGCTTGTGGTGGTGTCCGCCGCGGAAGAGGCCATTTTCCTCTTCAATCACGCACTGCTTACTCCGCAGGATCACGCCATCGTGGAAACGCCTTGCTACGAAAGCGCGCTGACCGTTCCCAAAAGCACGGGCGCCGCGGTCAGCGAATGGCGGCGCAAATCGGAAAATGGTTGGGCTCACGATCTTGCGGCGTTGGAAACTTTAATCCGGCCGAATACGCGCGCTCTTTACATCAACACGCCGCACAATCCGACCGGACTGTTGATGCGGCAAGAAATATTCCGCGGAGTGATGGAACTGGCGGCGAGCCACGGCATCTATGTGTTTTGCGACGAGGTGTACCGCGAATTGGAGCATGACCTGGCAATGCGTCTCCCAGCCGGTTGCGATCTCTACGACCGCGCGATTAGCCTCGGGTCGGTAAGTAAAACCTACGGTCTCCCGGGTTTACGGCTTGGTTGGCTGGCGTGTCGCGACGCTGCCTTGCTGCAGAAAATCGTCTCGTTGAAACACTACACCACCATCTGCGCCAGCGCTCCCAGCGAGTTTCTCACCGCGCTTGCGTTCCGCCATCGCCAGAAATTCATCGACCGCAACCGCCAGATTGTGCTTCGGAACCTGGCGCAGCTCACAACCTTCTTCGCGCGTCACGCCGAGCGCTTTTCCTGGACGCCGCCCAACGCCAGCACTATCGGTTTCGCACGCCTTTTGCCGCAGCAGGATGTACAAGCGTTTTGCGAAAGGTTGGTGCAGCAAGCCGGTGTACTGCTACTTCCTGGCACCGTCTACGACGAACCTGCGCACATTCGATTTGGCTATGGCCGCCGCAACATGCCTGAATCCCTGGCTCAATTTGAGTCATGGCTTGGCGCGCAGAGTTAAGATTTGACCAAACCATGCGCCGCGCAAAACGAAGAGGGCCATCCGTGTGGATGGCCCTCTTCTTAACTCGGGATTGTTGAATTTCGTCTAAGCTGCTCCCATCGATCTCCTCGCTTGGAAGCATTCCCGGCAAAATACCGGGCGCCCTTGTGTCGGCCGGAAAGGAACCGTTGTTTCTTTCCCGCATTGCGAGCAGGTGGTCTTCGTCTCCGCTCGCAGCTGGGTGGCTCCGCCTCCGCCTCCTCCGCCCTCGGCACGCTTCGCCTTGCATGCCTTGCATCGCTTGGGTTCGTTTTTGAATCCTTTGTCGGCGAAGAACATCTGTTCGCCAGCCGTAAAAACGAACTCAGCACCGCACTCCGAGCACTTCAGCACCTTATCGTGGTATTCCATGAGCCGTTCCCCCTCGACCCCGTTCGGGCAGTGGGACCGCGCTCAGCTTGTACCTTTTGGCCGAATGAAGCGTAGACCTGTAGTCCGGGAATGCCGGGCACGGATCCCTGGGGCCTGCGGGCGATGAAGTTGAACAAATACCCAACGTGTCTGCCTGAATAGGGCCTGATCCCGGAAGTGCGGCGCCGAGGCTGCGTTACGCTCAGGAATTAATCCTGTTCGCGACGCTGCTTCTTGCGCAGTCGCTTCCGCGAAAGCGCTTCTTTGGCCCGGCGTTTCTCACCGGGCTTCATGTAGAAGCTGTGCTTCTTTATTTCCTTAATGATGTCTTCTTGTTGCACCTTGCGCTTGAAGCGCCGCAGTGCATTTTCAAGAGACTCACTCTCCTGGATAACTACTTCTGCCAAAGGTAATTCACCCCAGTTCTGGTTCGGAATAGTGACACACAGTGCCTAAGGCTGTCCTGCAACACTGCACCTGGTTACATTATCTCACGAGGTGGCTGGCTTCTTGTAGTCAATTCGGACGGTGTAAGTCAAGTACTGTTTGGACGCTGAGCTATTGAGCGACTGGTGGGGTATCGTTTCGCCAACTAGTTACTTAAAAACAAAATCATTCTCAGTGTTTCTCCGGGTGCCTGCCCCTTGCATCTGCTGATACACTGGGGTGCTTCAGAAACCTGCCTTCGGGAGCCGACCTTCATGCCGGACATGCGCGATGCTCTTGGAGTTCTGCTTGCTGGTGGTCAAGGCGAACGCCTTTGGCCTTTGACGCGTGACCGCGCGAAACCTGCCGTTCCGTTTGGCGCTCTCTACCGCATCATCGATATCACGCTTTCCAATTGCGTCAACTCGGGGTTGCGGCGTGTTTTCACGCTAACGCAGTACAAAGCGCTCAGCCTATCGCGCCACATTCGCGCCGGTTGGTCGGGTCTGATGGGTCTCGGTGAATTCATCGAAGTGCTTCCTCCGCAGATGCGCGTTTCGCAACAGTGGTATCAGGGCACCGCCGACGCCGTTTACCAGAACATCTATTCGATTGGCAGCGAGCGCTCCAAATACGTGTTCATCCTTTCCGGCGATCACATTTACAAAATGAATTACGCCAAGATGCTGCAGCAGCACATCGACTCTGGCGCCGACGTCAGCGTGGCCACCATTCAGATTCCCGCCGCGGAAGCCTCCAAGCAGTTTGGCGTGATCGAGACTGACAAGAATTGGCGCATCATGGGTTTTGAGGAAAAGCCGCACAAGCCCAAAACTTCCCCGCACAAGCCCACGCACTGCAATGCTTCCATGGGCGTGTACATTTTCAATACGCAATTGCTGATTCCGCTGCTGCTTGCCGATTCCGAAGATCCCAAATCGTCTCACGATTTCGGCAAAGACATTCTGCCCCGCATCATCAGCAAGCACCACGTTTTCGCTTACAACTTTGTGGACGAAAACAGCCAGGAGTCCTTGTATTGGCGCGATGTCGGAACGATTGATGCCTACTACGAAGCGAACATGGACTTGGTCAGTGTGTCGCCGGTTTTCAATCTTTATGACAAGCAGTGGCCCCTGCGTGGCTGGCAGCACCAGTATCCGCCGGCGAAGTTCGTGTTTGCGGATAAGGACCGCATGGGCGTGGCCATCGATTCGATTGTTGCCGGCGGCTCAATTCTATCCGGCGGGCGCGTGCAGAATTGCGTTGTGGGTTACGACGTGCGCGTGAACAGCTATTGCGACGTCGCCGATTCGATTATCTACAATCACGTGAACGTCGGCCGGCACTCGAAGATCAAGCGCGCGATTATCGATCGCCACGTCAGCCTTCCCGAACACACCGAGATTGGGTATGACCTGGAAGCCGATCGTCGCCGCTTCCATGTTACGTCGTCGGGCATCGTCGTCGTGGTCCGCCAGGAATCGCTGATCGAAGAGCCAGAGGCGCAGTAGCGGCGTGATTTGTGACTCGTGACTTGTGAAGTCGTGATTCGTGACTCGTCACTCGCGAAGAATTACCTCCTTGGCTTCGTTTTTCATTCTTTCGGGTAGCGGCGACTCTCATGCCAGCAAGAGTTGAGGGCTAGCATAAAAACTAGCGCCACATTTAAGACACAAACTTCGACGCCATCGCCGCCGCGAAACACGGGTCACGGGTCACGAACTACAGCTCGCGTGTCCTGCGTCACCCGCTGGTCCTCATCGCTCTGTTACAATCATTGGTTCTATTTCACCCAGGAGCCATCACCGTTATGTCTACAAAAATCACACGCGTTCACGCCCGCCAGGTCCTCGACTCGCGCGGCAATCCCACTGTCGAAGCCGACGTTCTACTTGAGTCCGGCGCGTTCGGCCGCGCGATCGTTCCCTCTGGCGCTTCCACCGGGGAACACGAAGCGTTGGAACTGCGCGACGGCGACAAATCGAAATATCTTGGCAAGGGAGTGCTGAAGGCGGTAGCCAACGTTAATTCAGAAATCGCCAAGGCCGTCACCGGCACGGATGCCGCCGACCAGCGCGCTCTCGATCACAAAATGATTACCCTGGACGGCACGCCGACGAAATCCCGCCTGGGCGCCAACGCCATCCTCGCCGTTTCCATGGCTGCCGCTCGTGCCGCCGCCATCGCCATGAAGCAGCCGCTGTACAAGTATCTTTCGCGCTATTCCACCGACACTTCGGCCAATCTTCTGCCGGTGCCGATGATGAACATTCTGAATGGTGGCGCGCATGCCGACAGTTCAGTCGACTTCCAGGAATTCATGGCCATGCCCGTCGGCGCTCCCTCCTTCAGCGAAGCGCTTCGCTGGGGCGTGGAAGTTTTTCACGCGCTGAAAGCCGCTCTGAAGAAGCACGGCTATTCCACCGCGGTTGGCGATGAAGGCGGTTTCGCGCCGAGTTGCAAATCCAACGAAGAAGCCATTCAGATCGTGTTGGAAGCAATTACGGCGGCCGGCTACAAACCCGGCGAGCAGGTTGCCATCGCGCTCGATCCCGCCGCCAGCGAGTTTTACGACAAGGCCAGCGGCAAGTACGTGTTCAAAAAATCCGACAAGTCCGTTCACTCGTCCGCGGAAATGGCGGCCTATTGGACCAGTTGGGTGGAAAAATATCCCATCGTTTCTCTGGAAGATGGCATGGCCGAAGACGATTGGTCGGGCTGGAAGACGCTCACACAGAACGTCGGCAGCAAAACATCCAAGAAGAAAATCCAGCTTGTGGGCGACGATCTTTTCGTGACCAATACCGAGCGGCTTTCTCGCGGCATCAATGAAGGCATCGCCAACTCCATTCTCATCAAATTGAATCAAATCGGCAGCGTCACCGAAACCATCGATGCCATCGAGTTGGCTCGCAAGGCCGGATACAACTCCGTCATTTCGCACCGCTCCGGTGAAAGCGAAGATACCTTCATTGCGGACCTGGCCGTTGCCACTGCTGCTGGCCAAATCAAGACCGGGTCCGGCTCGCGCACCGATCGCATCGCCAAGTACAACCAGCTTCTACGCATCGAGGAAGAACTGGGCGCGGCTGCGCGGTTCAATGGCAAAGCGCCGCTGAAGTAGTTTTGCCGCGGTGGGGCGCAGATCGGTTCTGCGCCCTCTTGTCGCTGGCGTCAGCGCAATGAGGACTTTACCGCTCACGACATGCGCAGAAATTTCACAATTATTCTTAGTTTAGTATTTCTGCTGGCGGCGGTTTTTTCTGCTTCGGGAAGTGTTCTTCGCAAACTCCTGGTTCCACGATCTCTCCACACCGCTCGCAACGATCTTGCTTCTCACTTTGGCGACTTCCCACTGGTTCGCATTCAAAAAGAACTATGCGCTGTGGATCGCGATCGGATTGTTCTTCTCGCTGCTCGGCGACATCGCTCTCTTACGTCCCGCGGATTATTTTCTTCCCGGACTAATCGCTTTCCTGTTCGCGCATGTCGCTTATCTAATCGCGTTTACGCGCGACGCGAAATTTCCGGCGCACTTCTCGATTTGGTTGCTGTTTCTCCTCGTCGCCGCAACTCTGTACTGCTATTTATTCGCTGGGCTGCCCGGCATTTTGAAGTTGCCCGTCGCTGTTTACGCGCTGCTGCTCGCGTCCATGGCCGGCCAAGCGATGGGGCGCTATGTGGTGCTGCATTCGCGCGCTGGGCGACTCGCCGCCATCGGCGCTGTGCTGTTCATGCTTTCTGACGCGCTTCTGTCCATCGACCGATTCCGCGCGCCGTTGCCGCGCGCCTCGTTGCTAATTCTCGTGCCGTATTTTCTTGGGCCAATGGTTGATTGCGCTGTCCACCTGCGAGCCCTAGGCTTGTCCGCAACTCATTTACTGGCTTGGCTTTGCTGGATATTGTGACGGTTGCCACACGCCTCTTTCCTTCCCGGCGCTACAATGGTGGTGTAACGTTGCCGCATCCACTTCGCTCCCGCGACTTTCTGCTTCCGTGAAACACGCGCCATGCGGTGAACGGTCCTAGCGGCCCTGCAGCTGAGCGGCGGGCCTCGCGCATGAGCAGCCTGGCACAAGCCGAGTTCCATCCCGTCGATGTCTGGCGACCGACGATCAATCCGTGGTGGATTGCCGGCACAGTAATGCTGTCGACGTTCATGGAAGTGCTCGACACCAGCATCGCCAACGTTGCGCTTCCTCACATTGCCGGCAGCCTTTCCGCTGGCGTGGACGAAAGCACCTGGGTGCTCACCTCCTATCTGGTATCCAACGCCATCGTTCTGCCACTCACCGGATGGTTCTCACGGCTGTTTGGACGCAAGAATTTCTACATGGCGTGCGTGCTGATTTTCATTGTCAGTTCGCTGCTCTGCGGCCTGGCGCCTACGCTGCCGCTGCTGGTGTTCTTCCGCGTGTTGCAAGGAGCAGGTGGCGGCGGGTTGCAGCCGGTGTCGCAAGCAATCCTGGTGGAAAGTTTTCCGCGCGAGAAGCAGGGCATGGCCATGGCCATCTATGGAATGGGCGTGGTCACAGCTCCAATCATCGGGCCAACGCTCGGCGGCTGGATTACGGATAACTATTCGTGGCGATGGATTTTCTTCATCAATATTCCTGTCGGTCTGTTGTCGATTTTCCTGACCACCTGGCTGATCTTCGACCCGCCTCATTTGATCCGCAAAAAAAGTGGCGAGCGCGTGCGCATCGACTACATTGGCCTTGGCCTGCTGGCGGTTGGTTTGGGCTTCCTCCAGGTAGTGCTCGACAAAGGGCAGCGTGACGATTGGTTCAGCTCGCACTTCATCGTGTGGGCCTCCATCATCGCCGCGGTTGGCTTGGTGGGCGCCGTCATTTGGGAACTTCGCCAGAAAGAGCCGGTCATTGAGTTGCATCTGTTCAAGGATCGCAACTACGCGGCCGCAACTTTGACGATGTTCGCGTTGGGCATTGTTTTGTACGGGACCACCGTGCTTCTCCCCGTTATGTTGCAGACACTGGCGGGGTACACGGCGCAACTCAGCGGCCTGGTGCTCTCGCCCGGTGCCATCCTTACGTTGATCATGCTGCCGCTGGTGGGCAGGCTGCTCGCCAAGTTCCAGGCGCGTTGGCTGGTCATTGTGGGATTAATCTTTCTGGCGATCGGCATGTTTCAACTGACGCAGATCAATCTGATGGCCAGCTTCTGGACGTTCGTATTCGTGTGGATGGTATCCCGCGGCGCGCTGGCGTTTTTGTTCGTGCCCATCAACGTGACGGCGTTCGCATTTGTGCCCAAAGAACGCATGAACAACGCCACCGGGATGATCAATCTGGCGCGCAACATCGGAGGCAGCGTCGGCATTTCCCTGGTCACCACGCTTCAGTCGCGTCTCACACAGCGGCATCAGGTTCGTTTGATCGAAAATTTGTCGCCCGTCAATCCACGATACATGGCCATGCTGCACGGGCTGGCGGCCGCGCTGCGCACTCGAGGCTCCGATGCGGTGCAGGCGGCGCACCAGGCGCAGGCTCTGCTGTACGGAGAAATGGAGCGGCAGGCTGCCATGCTGGCGTTCATCGATGTTTTTTGGATCATGGGGATGCTGTGCCTGGCCATGATTCCGCTGATGTTTATTTTGAAGGACTCCCCGAAGCACGGCCCATCACCCTTGGCGCATTGAGTTCTGTGAGGCAGTAGGCCGCTACGCGCCGGCGGGGAATTTTTTTTCGTGGCGGAGATGCGCGACCACCAGGCGGATTTCTTCAAATGTGATTTCTGCTGGCAGGTCTTTCTTCAGCGGGCCTAGCAAATCCAAACCGCGCTTCGCTGCGGCGTTTTGAATCAGCGCAAGACGCTCGCCGCCCACCCAGGCGGGATCGAACGGCAACTCATCCTGCTCGACGAGATTGGCGATTAGCGCCACAACGGTGGCGACTTTGCGTCCGCGAAGCTGCGCGATTTCCGCAAAACTGTGGCCTTTTTTCAGCAGCTCCAGCGTTTCCTGCGACGCGTCGGTTGCGCGCGCGTGCCACTCCTGCGTGGTGCGTTCGCCAGCCTCGAATCGGCGCAGCACGTCGAGTATTTCCTGGCCATACTCGTCGCATTTTGCTTCGCCAATGCCGGAAACCTTGCGAAGTTCCGCCAGAGTTTTGGGGCGTACGGAGCAGATCTGCTCCAGCGTCGTGTCGTGCATCACCAGGAACGCAGCGCGATTTCGCTCTCTTGCGGCGTTTTTTCGCCACTCCTTTAGAAACTCTCGCAGTTCCTCATCCACCGAAACGGAAACGTACCACTCGAAAGTCGCAGCTTCGACCCTGCGGACGGCGTTGGCATGCCCGCGGTCTTTGCGTGCACTTCTGCTTGCTCGGGACTTTTCCCTTTCGGGAGCGACATCCGAATCTTCCAGCCAGGCAGGAGCGCCAGCGCAGCAATCGCAAACGCCGCAACCTTTCCACGCCCGTTCCTCTCCGAAGTACGAGCAAATCTGTTTTTGGCGGCACTGCGAGCTTTTGCAGAAACTTTCGATCTGCGCAAAACGCTTCTGCGCGGCTTCGTATTCCTTGGAGCTGCCGATCTTGCTCATGAAATACTCACGCAGGCGTTTGTCTTTCCATTCCCAGAAGAGGTAGCAATCGGCGGGAAGTCCATCGCGACCGGCGCGCCCTGTTTCCTGGTACAGCTGCTCGATGCTGTCGGGCAAACCCAGGCGGACGACGGCGCGTACGTTGGGCTTGTTGATGCCGAGGCCAAAGGCGATGGTGCCGACGAGGACGCGCACCTCTTCGGTCATCCACTTTTCCTGATTTTCGCGGCGCGCCTGGTTGGTCATTTGTCCGTGATATTCGACCGCAGCGATGTCGTGCTCGCCGAGGAGATCGACCACCTCGCCGACACGCGCGATAGTCGGCGCGTACACAATCACGTTGCCTCTTGCTGCCTCTTTCACCGCTCGCAGCAGCAATTCGTTCTGCATATCTCCTTGGCAGAATTTCACCAGGTATCGCAGATTCTCGCGACGAAAACTCAGCACCGCGCGGAACGGGTCGCGTAGTTTCAGTTGCTCCACAATGTCGTGGCGCACGCGCTGCGTGGCACTGGCTGTGAACGCAGCGATGGGGCGTTCCGGAAATAGCTGGCGCAGCTTGCTCAGCTGGCGGTATTCGGGGCGGAAATCGTGGCCCCACTCGGAGATGCAGTGGGCCTCGTCAATCGCAAAGAACGACACGGGGACGTTCTTCAGCCATTCGGCGGTGCCGTCCATCACGGCGCGCTCGGGTGAGATGTACATCAGTCGAAATTCGCCGGCGAGTGCCTGTTTCTTGATGGCGCTGCGCTCGGATTCCGCCACGGAGCTGTTCAGGAATACCGCCGGAATGCCCATTTGGCGAAGTTGCGCCACCTGGTCCTGCATCAGTGCGATCAGCGGGGAAATGACCACCGCGGTGCGGTCTTCCTGCAGTACGGCAGGAAGCTGATAGCAGAGGGACTTGCCTCCGCCGGTGGGCATGACCACGCAAACGTCGCGGCCCGCCGACAGATTGCGGACGATTTCCTCCTGTTTTGGACGGAAGGCGTCGTAGCCCCAATAACGTTTCAGCGCACGACCAAAGTGGTCGGGGGCGCCCGCAGGCGGGGCGATCATAGTGGCAGAGGCCATGGGAGGCGCAGGGGCACGAACCCGAGTGTAAGACAAGGGCGATGCCAAAAGCGAGCGGTGCAAGCTTCGCTTTTATTTCGCCTGATGTCAAGTAAAATAACAGGTATCGTAGCTGATTAAATATCCACAGGAGTGAATATGCTGTGGAAATGCCCATTTTGGGCCACCTTTCGACCATTAGAGCGGTGATTCTCTACAGTTTTCCCTGTAGGTACGGATAGGTTATTTCCTGTAGTGCTGCATTTTGTGGCGGCCCGCGGCTTGCGAGGGCTGGATAAAACTCGGCGCCACATTTGAACAAAGACCGCTAACCCGAATTCGATTCGGGAGCCTCCGGGTGGAAAATCCTCCCGATCGGATAGTTCTTGCAATTTAGTAATTAACTGCTACTCTATCTGTGGAGTTAACCTCGTCCAGGCCCGTTGCACACGCAACGGGCTTTTTTTTGTCCGTCCCTCCTAAAAAATCCCATGGAAATCCGTCGCGAATTCATCTGCCGCGTTCCGGCAACGTTGGTAAAGGACCCTGCGCTATTGCCGTTGGCGAAGCTTTTGTACCTGGTGCTGGCGGCGCATGCCGACGGCCACACCGGTCGCGCGTACCTTTCGTTGGCGCGTCTGGAAAATCTGCTGGGTTGCGGGCGCGGACTTCGCGAGGAGGCGCAGCGTCAACTGGTCGACCACGGCTGGCTGCGCCTGGAACGGAAGCCGACGGGCCGAGGCCGCTGGGGCTCTCGCGTGTTTGTCTTGCATTCTGCTGTTTCCGCCACCAGTGCTCGTTTTGACCGCAGTGGTGACAACGAGCGGTTCTTCAATTCCCACAGTCAAGTCAGTCCGTCAGCGCCCACAACCTCTGACTGACAAAGAAGCATCGTGCCGCGTCTGCCTGGACCGACAGACCTGACGCGGAGAAAGACTCCTGGTATGAATCTGATCAAATATCTCGAAATTGATGAATCTCAAGTGCACCCTGACGCCCGCCGATCCTTGCTGCTTGCGGAGAAGATTTGGACTGAGAACGGAAGCCCGCTGGAGCGCTGGGAATTGGTTCGCGTTCTGGAAGAGATACTGCGGCGCTGTATTGCTTCTGGCATCTGGTACGCGCCGATGCTGTTGCAGCGGAAGAAAGCCATCGAGCGTGATTCGTGGCGGCCACGTCCGCGAGACGCCACGCGCTCTGCGACTCCGCCAAGGTTGTACAACGCAACACCGCTGGTTGCGGAAGCGACCAAGCTTCCCGCAGCGCCGGCCGCTGCTAAGCCGCGCGCCTCGTTACCAAAAGATGCGCCTGCCGCGCCGCCCGCTCCTCGCGACTGCCCCGTTTGTCACGGAACCGCGCTGAGGGTACATGCGGACGGATTTCGCAGCATCTGTTTCCGTTGCAATGCCTGGGAGAAGGGTTTTCCGCCGGACCTTGGGCCGCCCGGCTAGCAAATACGCAAACCCGTGACTGGTTCAGCTCAGAGCGGCGCCGCGCTTTGACACGATTTTGCTTCCTGTTATGATTCTTGCCGCAGTCGGTGGCTCCCAGCCAAAAAATGATCGGTCAAAACGTTTCGCATTACCGCATTCTCGATAAGCTCGGCGGCGGAGGGATGGGTATCGTGTACTCCGCGCGCGACACCATCCTGGACCGCAACGTTGCGCTGAAATTCCTGCCCGCGGACTCGCTGAAAGACAAGCTGGCTCTGGAGCGCTTTCTGCGCGAGGCTCGCGCTGCCGCGGCTTTGAACCATCCCAACATCTGCACCGTGCACGAAATCGGGGAGTTCGACGACAAGCAGCCCTTCATCGTCATGGAGTTGATGGAAGGCTGCACGCTGAAGCATTTGATTGAGGAACAAGGACTGCGTGTGGAGCGCGTTCTGGATATTTCCATCCAGGTGGCGGAAGCCCTGGACCACGCGCACACCCGCGGCATCACGCATCGCGACATCAAGCCGGCAAACATATTCGTGACGAAATCAGGGCAGACCAAGGTGCTGGACTTTGGCCTGGCGAAATTGCATATCCAAAAAGTTTCCGGAGATACCGCGACGCCGTCTTCACTGGATGTTTCCGGAAAGAGTGTGACGTTGATGGAAGGCGGACTGACGACGCCGGGCACGTCGATGGGCACGATTTCGTATATGTCGCCGGAACAGGCCCGAGGCGAAGAACTGGGCCCGCGCTCGGATCTATTCTCGTTTGGAGCGGTTCTGTACGAGATGGCCACGGGCAAACAGGCATTTCCGGGAACCACCACCGCGCTGATCTTCAATGGAATTCTGAATGGAACGCCGGAATGTATGACGCAGTTGAAGGCAGAACTGCCAGCCGCGCTCGAATCGATTGTCGGGAAAGCGCTCGAAAAGGATCCCGACATGAGGTACCAGTCGGCCGCCGAACTGCGAGCCGATCTGAAGCGACTGCGGCGCGACCTGGACTCTGGCAAGCGCATCTCGGCGAAAGGATCGGGAGTTGTTGCGGTGGCGGAATCGTCCGCGGATCGCGCGGAGAAATCGGTGGCGGTGCTGTACTTCGAGAATTTGAGCAGCGCGAAAGAAGATGAGTATTTGCGCGACGGAATGACGGAAGACATCATCACGGAGCTGGCGAATATCCGCAACCTGAAGGTGTTTCCGCGCGCGGCGATTCTGCCGTATCGCGACAAGCCGGTGACCGCGCCGCACGTGGGGCAGGAATTGCATGCCTCGTACGTGTTGAGTGGCAGCCTGCGCCGCTCGGGCAATCGCCTGCGCATTACCGCGCAACTGGTGGAGACCGCGAGCGGCCACACCATGTGGGCACAACGATTTGATCGCGAAATGGCGGATGTGTTTGAAGTGCAGGACGAAATCGCGCGCAGTATCGCGCAAGCGTTCCGCATCAACCTGACGCCGCAGGAACAGAAGAAGATTGCGCAGAAGCCCACCGGGGATTCCACGGCGTACGACTATTTCCTGCGCGGGCGCAGCTACGCACGGCGCGAGAGCCTGGATTTCGCGCTGCAGATGTATGAGAAAGCCATCAAGATCGACCCGAACTTTGCCCAGGCGCATGCCGGAATCGCGTACCTGTGCGGAATGATTCTGGAGTTTCGCGACCAGAATCCGAAATGGCTGGAGCGTGGCGAGGCGGCTTGCACCCGGGCGCTGCAACTCGATCCGCAACTTGCCGAAGCGCTGGTGGCGCGTGCGCGGCTGTGTTACGCGCAACATCGGCACCAGGAAGCCATCGATCTGGCGCTGCAGGCCATAGCGCTGAAGCCGGATTGCGAGGGCGTGTACAACGTGCTGGGGCGCGCGTACTTTGCTTCGGGGCGTTTCCGCGAAGCGGCCGATCTGATCGAAAAGGCTATCGAAGCGAACGGAGACGATTACAACGTCTATATCCCGTACACCAACGCTTTGGAGCGGCTGGGCGATACCCGGCTTGTGCATCGTTTTCGCGAAATGGAAATGCAGATCCTGGAGCGGCAACTGGAGATGGTGCCGGAGGATGTGCGGGCGCGCAGCCTGCTTGCGGCGGATTACGCGAATCTCGGGCGGGTGGAGGACGCGGTGCGCCATCTGGAAATGGCCGTGGCGCTGCGGCCGAATGATGCAAACACTTTGTATAACGCGGCATGCACGTACGGCATTCTGGCCAAGAGAACGGAAGCGCTGGAGCTGTTGCGAAAGAGCGTTCTTTCCGGATACGCCAATGCGGATTGGCCGAGGCAGGATCCCGACCTGAGACTGCTTCACGACGACCCGGAATTCCTGAAGCTGTTTCCCGGCGCCAAAGACAAATAGCCGCAGAAAGTTCCTCGGCATTCAATCCGCAACTCCTAAAGCGGTTTTTGTCTTCCATGTGGCGCTGACTTTTATATCAGTCCCCGGCCGCCAAGCTGGGATAAAACCTAACGCTACATTTAAGAGCACGTCCTCTGGGCCGCAGGCCTTTATTCCGGGCGCTGCGGCGTCTCGAGGTATTCGGCGGCGTCGCCGGCCACTCTGCTCTTCGGTTGTCGTTCCACCTCCCGGGTGACATAATTTCGATTCACACGAAATGGGACCGATTCGACTCGGTAAGGCCCATTTTTCAGGGGGAAGACATGGCGTTGCGCGACGGCTGGATTGAAAAAAGGGAAGCGACCCAGGCAGGTTCTAACGGCAACCGGAACATGTCGCAGATGCACCTAGCGCGCCTCGGCGTAATTACCGAGGAGATGGAATACGTTGCCAAGCGCGAAAAACTGGAACCGGAACTGGTGCGCAGCGAAGTGGCGCGCGGGCGAGCCATCATTCCCGCGAACATTCACCACCGCAATCTGGAACCGATGGGCATCGGCATCGCCTTCGGATGCAAAATCAACGCGAACATTGGAAACTCTTCGACCAATTCCGACATTGCGGAAGAGTTGAAGAAGCTGCACCACGGCGTGCACTACGGCGCGGATACCGTGATGGACCTTTCGACCGGAGGAAACATTCCGGAGATTCGCAGAGCGATCATCGGTGCTTCGCCCGTGCCGATTGGCACTGTACCGGTGTACGAAGCGATTTCGCGCGTGCGGCGAGCGGAGGATTTGTCGCCGGAACTGATGCTGGAAGTGATCGAAGAGCAGGCCGAGCAGGGCGTGGATTACATGACCATTCACGCAGGCGTGCTGCGCGAGCAAGTGCCGCTGGTGCGCAAGCGAATCACCGGCATCGTGTCGCGCGGCGGTTCGCTGATGGCGCACTGGATGGAGCATCACAAAAAGCAGAATTTCCTGTACGAGCGATTCGACGACATCTGCAAGATTTTCAAGAAGCATGACGTGAGTTTCTCGCTGGGAGACGGCATGCGCCCAGGATGCCTGGCGGACGCCAGCGACGAAGCGCAATTCGCCGAGCTGAAGGTGCTGGGAGAGTTGACGAAGAAGGCGTGGGAGCACGACGTCCAGGTCATGATCGAAGGCCCCGGCCACGTGCCAATGAACAAGATTAAGGAGCAAGTGGATAAGGAAATGGAATGGTGCTACGAAGCGCCGTTCTACACACTGGGGCCGCTGGTAACGGACATTGCGCCGGGCTACGACCACATCACCAGCGCGATTGGCGCGGCGATGATCGGGTGGTACGGTGCGTCGATGCTGTGCTATGTGACGCCGAAGGAACATCTGGGCCTGCCAAATCCCGACGACGTGAAACAGGGAGTGATTGCGTACAAGATTGCGGCGCATGCGGCAGACGTGGCGCGCGGGCGTCCGGGCGCGCGGGATCGCGACGATGCGTTGAGCTACGCGCGATTTTTGTTCGACTGGAACAAACAGTTTGAGCTGTCGCTGGACCCGGCGACGGCCAAAGCGATGCATGACGAGAACCTGCCGGATGATTTCTACAAAGAGGCGAAGTTCTGTTCGATGTGCGGGCCGAAGTTCTGCTCGATGAACATTACGCAATTGGCGGAAGCCGAAGGCGGGAAAGATCAGGCCGAGCGCAAGCAGAAATTCGTAGAGTTGCTCGCCAAGGTACAGGGCGCCGGAGCGTAAACCGCCCGCTTTTTGTCTAATTAGTCTTAAATGGTGCGCTGGGCTTTATTCCAGCCCCGTCAACCATGGGCTGGCCTGAGAGTGGACGATACACCAAAACACAGCGAAACATTTTTGGACGTGGCTGCGTATTAATGACAGAGGCGCGCGGGGGTGTCTGCTGCGCCGACGCTGTAGCGAAAGGGGTGCCCTGTGCTGACCCTGCTTTCCTTGATTCTGCTGTACTTCCTGCCAACGATCATTGGACGAGATAAACGAGACGCCGCGGGGATCATTCTGCTGAACTTGTTTCTGGGATGGACGGTGATCGGCTGGGTGATTGCCCTGGTGTGGGCCTGCACGTCGGAGCCGTATAACCCAGTGCGGATGGTTCCGGTGCCGGCTGGCGGACGGTTCTGCTGCCAATGCGGAACCTTCGCATATCCCGGGGCGCACTTCTGCACCGCCTGCGGCCGCACGGTTTGATACTCTGAGGTCATCTCGGGAGTGCCCGCGAAGTAAGTCGCGCGGACGAATAGGACGATGACCGAATCCAATACGCAAAATCTACGTGAGGAATTTAATCGCTGGGCGGAAGCCGGGCGTGGCGAAGGCATGGAGCAAGATCACCTGCCAATCACGCTGCCGGTGCTGGAGAAGATGCGCCTCGCGCCTACGGACAATGTTCTCGACGTTGGCTGTGGGTCCGGCTGGCTCTCGCGGCGCATTGCCGAAAAGGTGCCGGAAGGCCGCGTGGTGGGCATGGACGTATCCGACCAAATGGTGCGCGTGGCGCGGCGAACGAGCGCAGAACATCACAATGTTCTGTACGTAACGGGCGAGGTGGGCGAGATACCGTGGGAAGCGAATTTCTTTACGCAGGCAATTTCGGTGGAATCGGCATACTACTGGCCTGATCCGGCGGCGGGATTGAAAGAGATTTGCCGCGTGCTGCGGCCAGGCGGCAAGTTCTGGATGCTGATCAACTATTATCGCGACAATCCGCACTGCCACCAGTGGGGCGCGTTGCTGGCGGTAAAAACGTATTTGTTGCCGGCCGGCGAATGGGCCGAGCTGTTCAGCGCAGCCGGCTTCACGCAGGTGGCGCACGAGCGAGTGGTGGACCCGTCGCCATCGCCGGAAACGTACACCGGCCGATGGTTCCGCGATGCGGCGCAGCTGCGGGCGTTTAAGGCGGAAGGCGCGCTGCTGGTGCATGGCGAAAAAGCCTGAGCGGGTAATCACCGAAAGCTATAGGGAACACGATTATCCGCGTCAAACCGCAAATCTCGGATTAGGATATTCGCCATGCAGCCAGACAACGTTTCCGTGACGCTGGCCGTGGGAACGGCTCCGTGGCAGAAGACCCTCGCCGCGAGTCTGCTGGCAGCAGGAATGTTGCGGCGGCTGCTAACATCCGGCCCGTACCTGGAAATTCAAGAGCCCAACGGCAATGGCTCGCTGCGGGAGATCAAGCGTTTTCCCTTGAACCGAATCGTCAGCGGCGTGCTTTGGGGAGCGTGGCGAGGTCTGCCAAAGAGTTTGCGGCCGAGGTCGCCGGTGATGCTGACGGTTGTGATGAAGGACAAGTTGTGGTCGCGCTGGATCCCGCCGTGCAGCGTATTCCATGGATGGATGGGGCAATCGCTGGCCAGTCTGCCGGCTGCAAAACGGCAGGGCGCGCGGACGCTGGTGGAGCACGCGGGGCGCCATCCGGGTCATTTTCACAAAGCGCCGTGGGAAGAATGCGAGCGATTCAAGATCAAGCCAAGCCTGTACAGCCCGCTGTTGCCGGAGGCGCTGATTCGCCGCATGGAAAGCGAGTACGAAATCTGCGATCGCATCGTGGTGCCGTCGAACGTGGCGCATGGCAGCTTTGCGGCGTTTGGCCTGGGCGATAAGACCACCGTGGTTTTCCCTGGAGTTGATGAACAATTTTTTTCGCCACGGCCGCAGCAGGCTGATCCGCAACCGCGGCGCTTGTTTCGCGTGTGCTTTGTGGGTCGCCTGGAATTGTCGAAAGGCGCGGGCTATCTGCTGCAAGCATGGAAAAGACTGGCGCTGGCGAACGCGGAACTAGTGATGGCGGGCGAGGTGCGGCCGGAGATGAAGGAGTTGCTGGAAACTCACAGGGATTCCAGCGTGCGCACGCCCGGTTTTCTGACCATGCAAAAGCTGCTGGAACTCTATCGCGAGTCGGACCTGTTTGTTTTTCCTTCGGTGAATGAAGGGTTGGCGCAGGTATTGCTGGAAGCGATGGCGACAGGCTTGCCGGTAGTGGCCACCGAGCTATCGGGTGCGTGCGATTGCGTGACCGAAGGGAAAGAAGGATTCATCGTGCCGGCGCGAAATGTCGACCGAACTGCCGAGGCAATCCAGTGGTGCTACGATCACCGGGACGAAACGCGAGCGATGGGGCGAGCAGCGCGCGACAGGATCGAGAGCCAGTTTACGCTCGATCATTACAATCAACGCATGATTACGCTGTATCGCGAACTGGCCGGTGCCGCGGCTTGAAAACTCGTTGATATGCCAACGCCCGCTGATTCCATCTCTGTAACGCTTGCGCTCGGCGCAGCGCCTTACCAAAAAACACTGGCGGCAAAACTGTTATCCGCGAGAATGCTGCGGCAGGTGCTGGAATTCGTTCCGTACCTCGAGATTCGGGAGCCGAAAGAGCGCGCGACACTGGAAACGGTGAGGAGTTTTCCCGCTTACACCTTATTGAAGCGCCTGGTGTGGGGAATGTGGCGGCGATTGCCGGCGGCTGTGCAGCCGCGGCCGCCGGTGACTGCGACGGCGTGGTTAGCGGACCGGCTGGTGTCAAAACAGATTGCGCACTGCAAAATATTCCACGGCTGCACCGCGCTGTGCTTGGCGAGCTTGCGCGCCACCAAAGAAAATGGCGCGATCACGCTGGTAGAGAACGCGGCGTGCCATCCGCGGCACTGGAAGAAAGTGGAGGCGGAAGAGTGCCAGCGATTTGGCGTGCACAGCGGCGATGGCAGTGGAAACTTTTCAGAAAGATTGCTCAAGCGGATGGATCAGGAGTTCGCAGAGTGCGACCGCATCGTGGTTCCATCGGTCGTGGCGCAGCAAAGTTTTGCAGAGTACGGCTACGCGGCAAAGACGGTGGTGGTGCAAACCGGCGTGGACACCGACTATTTTTCGCCGAATCCGACGAGTGCGACCGCTTCCACATTTCGCGTTTGCTATGTAGGCCGACTGGAATTTGCCAAGGGCGTGAGCTATCTGCTGGAAGCGTGGAAGAAGCTCGGACTGCGCGATGCGGAACTGGTGCTGGTGGGAGAAGTGAAGCCGCAGATGAAATCGTTGTTGATGAGATATTCGGACTGCGGAGTGCGAGTGACTGGAACGCTGCCCGCTGCCGAGGTAGCCCGTTCTTATCACGAGGCAAGCCTGTTTGTTCAGCCGTCGCCGAATGAAGGTCTGGCGCAAGTACTGCTGGAGGCGATGGCTTCGGGCGTACCGGTAGTGGCGACGGACAAAACCGGTGCCTTGGAATGTGTGACCAGCGGGAAAGAGGGCTTGGTGGTGCCGGCGCGGGATGTGGACGCGCTGGCTGAGGCCATCCTGTGGTGCTATCAGCATCGCGAAGAGAGCCGCGAAATGGGGAAAGCAGCGCACCGGCGAATCGAGAATCAATTCACGCTGGAGCATTACAACGAGCGGATCGTTGCGCTATACCGCACGCTGGCAGAGAAGCAACCCGGCTCGAACTGAAAAAGCAGGTAGTCATACAAAAGTAACGACATCGGGTCAGCAATCCACAGAGAATAGGTGTCACTTTCGCGGCTCAGAAAGCCACCGAATCTGCAGGGCCGCCCGGTTCTGCTAGATTGAGAACAAGTAAGTCAGGACCCCAAGAACGGCAAAAACGGTATGACCCAAACAGACGGCAAATATCAGGTGCTGGTGGTAGACGACTCTCCGGTGTACCGGAAACTCGTGGAGCAGTTGTTGACCATGGAGCCGTACTCGCTGCTATTCGCCAACAATGGCCGAGAAGCCCTGGAAATGTATCAGGAACATTCACCGTGCATCGTGGTGACAGATTGGATGATGCCGGATCTGTCGGGCCTGGAGCTGTGCCAGAGGATTCGCGAGGACCAGTCGCGGCCGTACACGTATTTGATTTTAATGACCAGCAAAAAGGAAAAAGAAAGCGTCGTGAAGGGCCTGCAGGCGGGAGCGGACGACTACCTCACCAAGCCGTTTGATCCCGGAGAAATGCTCGCGCGCATGGCCGTGGGACGCAGGATCATCGACCTGAACAGGGAACTGGCGGCAAAAAGTTTGAAGCTGGAAGAGGCGGCGCGCACCGATCCCCTGACGGGATTGCCGAACCGGCGCGCGATTGAAGAATGGGCGCTCAGACAGCTACGAGGAGCGGCGCGGCACGGGTTTTCGTTGTGGGTGGTGGTGGGAGACATCGACAATTTCAAGGTCATCAATGATTCGTTCGGGCACGACGCCGGGGATATCGTGCTGCAAACCTTTGCGGCGGTGTTGAGAAAAAATACGAGAAGCTCGGACATTTGCGGGCGGTTGGGTGGAGATGAATTTCTGTTGGTGATTACGCACGCCGAAGCGTCAGGAGTGGAAGCCACGGTGAACCGCTTCCGCGAACAATTCGCCGCGCTGTCGTTTCCGTTGCAGGGGCAGAGCGTTAGCGTTACAGCGAGTTTTGGTTTGGCGGGATTTTCGGGCAATGGGCTGCAGGACTTCACGGCGCTGGTGCGTAAGGCGGACCAGATGCTGTATGAAGCAAAGCGCGCGGGCAAGAACCTGGTGCGCGCCTCCTTCCTTGAAGACAAAGTGCAAGCCGTGTGATTCACGCGCTGGCCGCGCGTTCACGAAATATGGTAAGAGTGCGGGCAGGAACGGAATTGTTGTGCGCGGACGTGTGGACATGTGCATCGGAAATCCCGGTGCGAGGACGAAGCAATGTGGAACTGGAGCGAAAGCGTCGCGGTGGTGACAGGGGCCGGGTCGGGAATGGGCAGATGTCTGGCACAGCAACTGGCGGAGCGAGGTGCGGCGCTGGCGCTGTCAGACGTGAACGAACGAGGATTGGCGGAAACGGTGAACATGTTGGGCGCTGCGAAAGGGAAAGTGACGCGGCACATCGTGAACGTGGCCGAGGAAGCGCAGGTGAAGCGATTCGCGGAAGAGGTGGCAGGCGCAGCACGGCAGGGCGACGGTGCTCTTCAATAATGCGGGCGTAGCGCTGCTGGGGCACTTCGAGGAAATCTCGATGGCGGATTTTCGCTGGCTGATGGATATCAATTTCTGGGGCGTCGTGTATGGAACGGCGTATTTCCTGCCATTGTTGAAAAAAGAGAAGCGCGCGCACATCGTGAATACCTCGAGCCTGCTGGGATTTTTCGGCGCGGCGGGGCAGAGCGCGTATTGCGCCAGCAAATTTGCGGTGCGAGGCTTCACGGAGTCGCTGCACCACGAACTGCTGGGGACCAACGTGGGTGTAACGTGCGTGCATCCCGGATTTGTGCGCACGGCGATTGCCGCTAGCGCAAAAGAAGGAGCGCGAGCAGTCGGCAGGATTGCGCGCGGACAGCATGGCGCGGTTTCAGAAGGTGGCGCGTACGGCGCCAGAGGTGGCGGCGGCGAAGATTCTGCGCGGCGTGGAGCGCGGAGCGATGCGCGTATTGATCGGCGCGGACGCGTATTTCGTGGATATGTGGCAGCGGCTGAAGCCCGCGAGTTATTGGAATTTGCTGGCGAAACAATTCGAGGATCCCAGCGCAAAAAAGTAAGCGCTATTGCCACGCCTTGATCGCCGCGTCATGGCCTTTGTCTTCCCTGTAGCGCTGACTTTTATGTCAGTGTTCCCGAAGCCGCGATAAAACCCGGCGCTACATTGCCGACGCCTGCCTGATCCATTTGGCGAATGAGTTTGAAACAGGAGACATCTTCACGCTGGATAGGGATTTCCAAATCTACCGATGGGGAAGGAACAAAGGCTTTCGTCTGCTGCCAGAGCGGACCTAGGGCCCTAGCTATCTCGAGGGGCCATTCGTTTCGCCAAAAAGCCAGCGGCGCCAGCCTTTGGGTAATTTCGGCAGACGACCGAGACCCGCGGCGCTAGCGACGGACGAAGCGGCCCAAAGCAACCGGTAGGCAACGATCCCAACGACAAACAGGACTGTGATGAACGAGGCAATCATGGCTGACTTGTTCATGATGGAAGCACCTCGCGGGGATTGTAGCACCGCGAAGGCTCTTCAGCGAGGGCCATAGTGGTCATAGAAGACAGCGCGGCGTTGAGGATTGAGATGCAGCCTGGCTCCGGTACGCCAAGCTGAGCGGCGAAACGAGTGTGACGAAGGTCTTTGACGGGGCGGAAATGCGAAGGCTATACTTCGGGGCATGGGAAGAGAAGGAGTGAGGGCCCGTGGGTGTCATAGACCAGCGTTTTGAGAAGAACGTCTTAATTACCTCCGTGGATTACGTATTCAATTGGGCGAGAAAGAGTTCGCTGTGGCCGCTGACATTTGGATTGGCGTGCTGCGCGATTGAGATGATCGCGTCGACCACCTCGCGGTTTGACATGGCGCGCTTCGGAGCCGAAGTGTTCCGGCCGTCGCCGCGGCAAGCGGATTTGATGATCGTGTCGGGAACGGTGACGTTGAAGATGGCGCAAGTGATTCAGCGCGTTTGGCAGCAGATGCCGGACCCGAAATGGTGCATCTCGATGGGCGCTTGCTCCAGCGTGGGTGGGCCGTTCAATGCCTATTCGGTGCTCCAGGGAGTAGACCGAATCGTGCCCGTGGATGTGTATGTGGTGGGTTGTCCGCCGCGGCCCGAGGCGCTGTTCTACGCGCTGATGAAGCTGCAGGACAAAATCGACAATATGAGCCTCGCCAAACGGCCAACGGAAGTGCGGCTGAAACCGGAAATGGTGGACGAGTTCAAAAAGAGCGTGATGGTGGCGCAGGTGGCTGAGCCGCAGTAGGCAGTTATCAGGCATCAGTTATTAGTAATCAGTACTGCGCTAAGAACTTGCGACCACGACGGTTCATCGATTCGACGACCCTTAGCGAATAGCGCGGAATCGCATCAGTCGAGCCGCGGAGGAAAAACCGATGGGATTTGTTCGGGCAGTGAAGAAGGCGGAGATACCGGCAGGCACGGTGCGAGAGTTCCAGATCGAGGGCAAAGCCATTGCTTTGGCGAACGTCGGGGGAACAATCTACGCGATTAACAACACGTGTCTGCACCGTGGGGGCCCGCTGGGGCAAGGGATACTTGAGGGCAAGATCGTGACGTGCCCTTGGCACGGGTGGCAGTACGACGTAACCAACGGGAAAGTGGTGCAAAATCCGGCGGCTGGCGTGGATTGCTATCCGACCGAAGTGCGCGGCGAAGACGTTTTCGTGGACGTGGGGGTCTGAAAGAGCCAGCGAATCGCCAGTTTCGCCGTAAGTAAAAGATAATAAGCAACATATAGCAATTCTTATGCTCGCGGAGCGTCTAAGCCAGGGTTTTCCACCGCCAATTCCCCCTATCCCTCATATTTTGTTTGGTTTTCGCCTAGCTAACGTGTATATTTCAGCCGAATCTGGGGCCGATGGCGACCGTAACCTCTCAAACACGACATTATTGGATCTTCAGCGCAGACCCACACCACTATCACTGGGATACCTTATTCGTAAAAGGCAAAGAAATGTGGCACGGAGCTGCGGGGAAACCCGACGCCATCCGGGCGCTGAAACAGGTTCGAAAAGGCGACCGGGTGCTGTGTTACCACTCCGCGCCGGAGCGGTCGTTGTATTCGATTGCCGAAGTGACGCGGGACCCCTACCCCGACCCTCACGATGCCAAAGGGAAAAACCTGGTGGCGGACTTGCGGGCTTTTGAAAAACTGCCCAGGCCGGTGACGCTTGCGGAGATGAGGGCCAATCCGGCAGTGCGGAAAATGAAACTGTTGAAGAATGTGCGGCTGCTAATTTCGTCGATTTCCGACACGGAATATCAGGAATTGCTTCGGATGGCAGGAATCGTGGCGACGCCCGGAGTGCCGCTGCCCTGAAGCGGTGCTGCGGCGAAAAATGCCGATCGGCAATCCTCTTTTCGCGAACCATCCAAACTTTTTGAGAGATTCGTTGAAGATTCTGAGCTGAAGGAGGATTCATGCGCGGAGCGATTCGGTGGGCTCTCGGGTTGCTGCTGGTGGGAATGGGTTCGTACCTGGCGCCGGGGCAGGAAGCGCCATTGTTGCTGCAGGGACCTACGCTGAGCAAGACGGAAATTGTCTTTGGCTACGGCGGATATTTGTGGAGCGTGCCCAGGGATGGTGGTGCAGCGCGGCAATTAACCACCGGAGGCCACGAGAGTAATCCGGTATTTTCGCCGGACGGGAACTGGATTGCGTTCAGCGCGAATTACGACGGAAACCGCGATGTGTACGTGATGCCCGCAGCCGGTGGAGAACCGAAGCGCTTGACGTGGTACCCGGGGCAGGATGGCGCGTTGGGCTGGACGCCAGACGGAAAGCGCGTGCTGTTTCTCTCCGATCGCGATGCCTATGCGGATATGACCCGGATGTACACCGTGCCGATGGAAGGCGGCGTAGCGGAAGTGCTGCCGATGTGGCGCGCATTTGACGGTGGCTATTCGCCCGATGGAGAAAAGATTGCCTACGTGCCAAATTTCCAGTGGCAGCAGGCCTGGAAGAGGTATCGAGGCGGACAAACCACGCCAATCTACATTGTGCGGCTGAAGGATCTGCAGCTGGAAAAAGTGCCGCGTGAAAACTCGAACGACTCAAATCCGGCGTGGTTCAAAGACAAAGTGTACTTCCTGTCAGACCGCAACGGTCCGGTAACGCTGTTTTCCTATGATCCGAAGACGAAGAGCGTAAGACGCGAGATAGAAAATAAAACTCTAGATTTCAAATCGCTGTCAGCGGGACCGGACGCGTTGGTGTACGAGCAGTTCGGAGGAATTTTTCTGTACGATCCGGCGAGCGGCAAGCCCAAACAGGTGCACATCACGGTTTCGGCGGATCTGCCGGACACCAGGCCGCACTACGTTAAGGCCGCTGAGCAAATCCAGAATGCCGGAATTTCGCCGACGGGCATGCGCGCCGTATTCGAGGCGCATGGAGAAATTCTGACGGCGCCGGCAGAAAAGGGCGATGTACGGAATCTGACGCGCACTCCGAGCGTTGAAGATCGAAATCCCGCGTGGTCGCCGGACGGAAAGTCGATCGCCTATTTTTCTGACGAGTCGGGCGAGTACGCGCTGCACATCGTGGATCAATCCGGGCTGGGCCCAGTGAAGAAAATCAACCTGGGAAATCTGCCATCATTTTTCTATAACCCGTTGTGGTCGCCAGACAGCAAGAAGATTGCGTATACGGATAAGCGGCTGAATTTGTGGTACGTGGACGTGGAAAAGGGCACCCCGGTGAAAGTCACGACGGAGCTGTTTGAGGATCCGTCAAGCGCGATGAATCCGGCATGGTCGCCCGACAGCAAATGGCTGACGTACACAAAATTCCTGGAAAACCATTTGCACACCGTGTTTGTGTACTCCATGGAGACCGGCAAGGAATCGCAGATCACCGACGGGACCGCAGACTCGCGTTTCCCGGTGTTCGATAGAGATGGAAAGACGCTGTATTTCGCGTCCAGCACGGACGTGGGGCTGACGGAGGGGTGGCTGGATCTTTCCAGTTATCAGCATCCGTTGACGCGCAGCGTTTACGCTGTGGTGCTGAAGAAGGGCGATCCCAATCCTGTAGAACCGCAGAGCGATGAAGAGAAGGTGGCGGCAAAGAGCGAGGAGAAGGGGAAGGAAGCCGACAAGTCTAAGGGAAAAGAGGCGGACAAAGATAAAGGGAAGGAAGGCGAGAACAAAGAGGGCGAGAAGAAGGATGAACCGCCTGTTGTAACCATCGATCTGCAAGGAATTGGGCAACGGATTGTGGCGCTGCCGATTCGCGCTGCGAATTATGTGCTGCTGGCACCGGGTAAGACGGGAATTCTGTTTCTGGGAGAAATCCCCGACGTGCCTCGCTTCGAAGACGATGCGCCTCTGATCACCGTGAGCAAATTCGATTTGAGCACGCGCAAGACCGAGCCGTACGTAGGCGGGGTGAGCAAGTTTGCGGTATCCGCGAATGCAGAGAAAGCGCTGTTCAAGCAGGGTCCGGCGCCAGCATCGCCGTGGATCATCGCGGCAACCGCGGCGGCCCCGAAGCCCGGAGACGGAGTCGTGAATTTGGGAGAGATGGAGGTGTACGTCGATCCGCGAGCGGAGTGGAACCAGATGTACAAAGAAGTTTGGCGGATTGAACGTGACTTTTTGTATGACCCCAATCACCACGGCCTGAATATCCCGGCAGCCGAGAAGGAATACAGCGTGTACCTGGCGAAACTCGGCGGACGCGAAGATCTGAATTACCTGTTCACCGAAATGCTGGGCGAAATCACAATCGGGCACATGTTCATTGGTGGCGGAGACGTTCCGAAGCCAAAGATCGTGAGAGGCGGACTGCTGGGAGCGGACTACAAGGTGCAGAACGGGCGCTACCAGTTTGCGCGCATCTATAACGGAGAAAATTGGAATCCGGATTTGCGCGCGCCACTTACGCAGCCTGGCGTTGATGTGAAAGTCGGCGAATACCTGTTGGAAGTGAATGGCAAAGACGTGCGGCCGCCGGCGGAGGTTTATAGTTTCTTCGAAAACACCGCGGGGAAGCAGATCAAGATCAAAGTGGGACCAAACCCCGATGGCAAGGACGCGCGCGAAGTCACCGTCGTTCCGGTGGACAGCGAATTTGCGTTGCGCAACCGGGCTTGGGAAGAAGACAACCGTCGCAAAGTGGATGAACTGAGCGGAGGCAAGTTGGCGTACGTGCACGTGCCGGATACGGCTGTGGGCGGATACACAAACTTCAACCGTTTCTACTATGCGCAGGTTGGCAAGCAGGGCGCGGTGATCGACGAGCGCTACAACCACGGCGGAGAAATTGCCGATTACATTATCGACTATCTAAAGCGGCCTCTTCGCAATTGCGCGATTTCCCGGGAAGGCGAGAAGTTCTGCTCGCCGCTGGCGCAGATCTATGGACCGAAGACCATGGTGATTAACGAAATGTCTGGCTCCGGCGGCGATGCCTTGCCCTGGATGTTCAAGCAAGATGGCGTGGGGCCGCTGGTGGGCACCCGGACGTGGGGTGGGTTGGTGGGAATCTACGGCTACCCGCGATTGATGGATGGTGGCGGGGTGACGGCACCGCGAGTTGCGATTTACGGGCTGCACGGAGAATGGGAAGTGGAGAACCACGGAGTGGCGCCGGACATCGAGGTGGAGAATGACCCGGCTTCTGTGGCCGCGGGACATGATCCGCAATTGGAGAAGGCGGTCCAGGTAACGCTGGAGGCGCTGAAGAAGAATCCCGTGGTGATACCGGACCATCCGCCGTATCCGAATTACCACCAGAAGTAAGGCCGTGGCTGACATAAAAGTCAGCGCTACTAAGAATGAAGAGCCTTGACGCCGCGAAATGGCTAGAGTGACTTGGATAGCATCCAGGTCATGAGCTCAGGGTCGGCGTAGGCGTTGTCCCAGGAATTGTGGCCAACGCCAGGATATTCCGTGTAGCGGACATTGCCGCCCGCGGCCTTGATGGCTTCGTTGAGCTTGCGCGAGCCGTCGACCGGAACGACGGGATCGTCACCACCATGGAAAATCCAGACGGGAGTTTTTCCGATTTTGGCGGCCACGTCGGCGTAACTTTTGGGATCGTCCGTATAAGCAATCTTGTCCATCTCCGGATGTTGTTGGCGAAGATGCTCGGGCAGGACGATTCCTCCGCAGATCGGCGCAATGGCTGCGAATTTCTTGGGATTCTGCACCGCGATCGCCCAGGTGCCATAGCCGCCCATGGACAGCCCGGTGAGATAAGTGCGCTTGGGATCGCCCTTGAATTCCTTGCTGGCCGCGGCAAGGGTTGCCAGCGCCATTTCTTCCATTGCAGGTTCGGACCACCAGGAATTCGTTACACATTGCGGCATAACAATAACGGCGGGAAAGCGCGTGCGGTCTTTGCGGACAGCGGTGCCGATGCCGACCTGCGTCTGGATCAGGCCATCGGAGCCACGTTCGCCGGCACCGTGAAGGAACAGGATGATGGGCCATTTTTTGTTGGTGCTCCAACCTTCCGGCAGGAAAACCTGATATTTGTAAGTGGTGTTGTGAAGGGAGAGTGTGCGATCGAGAAAGCCGGTATCGGGTTTGCGGGCAAACGCAAAGGAAGAGACGGCCAGGAACACAACTGCCGCGAAGAATAAGCGCCAACGATAAGAGATCAAGTGAGCCTCCAAAAAAGGAGTAGAACTCATTTCGCAGAGTGGAGCAAGAAGATTCCCAGGCGCGCGGCAGGTTTCAGATGCGTCTTAGATGTAGCGGCAGGTATTATCCCGGCATCAGATTGGGTCTGACATAAAAGTCAGCGTTACATTGAACAAACAGAGTGGTCGCAAGGAATGTGGTAGCGTGGGCGATTGAGAATACTATGCCGGAACTGCCAGAAGTCGAGACTGTCGCTCGAGGATTGCAAAAAGAAGTAGCCGGAAGGCGCATCCTGAGCATCACCATCGGTAAAAGCGATTTCATCGATAATCCTGCCGATATTGAGCGCGAACTGCCCGGGCGGATCATTCGCGAGGTGCGGCGCTACGGGAAGTTTCTGTTATTGCGATTGACGGCCGCGAAAAACGCGGAGCAGCAGGACGAGGAATCGGCGCTGCTTGTGCACCTGGGGATGACGGGGATGCTGTGGCCCCGCGCGGTGAGCGAACCTCAATTGAAGCATACGCACGTAGTGATGCTGCTTGACGATGATAGAGAGTTGCGCTTCATCGATGCGCGCAGATTTGGTCGCATCGCTTACCTGCCGAAAGAAATGCTGCAAAAAGAATTGCTGCGTTTTGGGGCCGATCCTCTGGAAGTGAGGCTTGAAGAATTTCAGCAACGGATGCACCGGAGCGCGCGCGTGAAGGCGCTGCTATTGGATCAGCGGGTGCTGCGTGGCGTGGGCAACATTTATGCGGACGAGAGCTTGTGGAAAGCAAGAATTCATCCGGCGCAACTCGGGATGCGGTTGGCTCCAAGACAGACGAAAGAGTTGTATCGGGCGCTTCAGGACATTTTGAAAAAGGCGATTGTGCTGCGCGGGTCGTCGATCTCAGACTTTCTTGACGCCGATGGGCAGCCGGGAGAATATCAGCAGCATCATCGCGCGTACGGACGAGAAGGAAAAAGTTGCGCGCGGTGCAAAACGCCGATTCGACGAGTGATTGTGGCCGGCCGTAGCAGTTATTTTTGCCCGAATTGCCAGCAGGCCCCGCGCGGCTGGAAGAAAACACAGAAACGGAAGTTGAAAAAACCAGGAAAATCATGAGAGCGGTTGTGCAGCGCGTAAGCCGGGCAAAAGTGACGGTGGAAGGCCAGGTCACGGGAGAAATCGGACCCGGGTTGATGGTGCTGCTCGGCGTGGGGAAGGAAGACAACGCGGCGATTGCGAAGACCGTGGCGGAGAAAGTAGCGAACCTACGCATCTTCGAAGACCAGCAGGGAAAGATGAACCTGTCGCTCCTGGAAGTGAAAGGCAGCGCGCTGGTCGTTTCGCAGTTCACCTTGTATGGCGATGCGCGAGGCCAACGGCGGCCTAGTTTTATCTCCGCGGGTCCACCCGAGCTGGCGAAGAAGCTGTATGACGATTTCTGCGAAGCACTACGAAACCTTGGTGTAACGGTGGGAACAGGAATTTTTCAGGCAATGATGTCGGTGGAGTTGGTCAATGAAGGCCCGGTCACAATCCTCCTTGATTCGGACAAAACGTTCTAGCGGCAGAAAAAAGGCGCGCACCGCGGGCGAGACGTGGGACGCGAAGCGAGTGCTGCGCAAACTGCGAAGTTTGGGCACAAGGCGAAATATTGAGGGAATGGCGCGGTTCGGAATTGTGGCGAATGACGTTTACGGCGTGTCGAAGCCCAAACTCGACGAGCTGGTTCGCAAAATAGGACGAAGTCATTCATTGGGACTGGAGCTTTGGGAAACGGGAAATCATGATGCACGCATCCTGGCAGGATTAGTTGCGGAGCGGAAGCGGGTGACAAGCAAACAGATGGAGCGATGGGTGCGCGATTTCGATAACTGGGATGTCTGTGATGGCACGTGCTGTCACCTGTTCGTGTTTGCGGCTCCTGCGTGGCAGAAGGCTCATTCGTGGAGCCGGCGGAAGAAAGAATTCGAGAAGAGGGCGGCTTTCGCGTTGGCGGCGTTTCTGGCTTGCCATGACAAGAAAGCGCCGGACGCGGAATTTCGAAAGTATCTGGAAGTGATCGAGCGCGAGGCGTGGGACGAACGGAATTTCGTCAGGAAGGCCGTAAACTGGGCGCTACGAAACATTGGGAAGAGAAACCTGGCATTAAATCGCGCGGCAATCGCGAGCGCCCGCAAGATAGCGCTGCAAGACTCCCGCGCGGCACGTTGGATTGCTGCGGATGCTCTGCGGGAATTGAAGAGCGAAGCGGTGCAAACGCGATTGCGCCGCCGCAAAGGTTAAAAAGATGACGCTGGAGAACAGCGTGAAAATTCGGCGGGCGATAGCTGGCGATGCGGCAAAGATCGCGGAGCTCTCCGGGCAACTCGGGTATCCTACGCCTGCAAAAGAAATGTCGAAACGATTGAAAAGCGTGCTGAAGGATCGCGATGCGGCGTGCTTCGTGGCGGAGACGAAAGATCATGGAGTAGTGGGCTGGGTGCACGTGAGCACGACGCCGCTGATTGAAGTGGGGCGGCGAGCGGAAGTGAACGGCCTGGTAGTGGATGAAACAGTTCGCAGCCAGGGGGCGGGATGGCTGCTGCTCGACGCCAGTGAGAAGTGGGCGAAGAAACACGGATGCAAGGGCATGTCGGTACGCTCGAACGTGCTGCGCGAGCGGGCGCACGGTTTCTACGCGCGCCATGGGTATGAGCATTACAAGACGCAGAAAGCCTTCCGCAAGACCCTCTAAGCCAAATTGCCGGGTTGCCAATTCGATACCAGCGGGCGAGTGTGCCTATGGCGAAATGTATCGTAATACGATAGAGTAGATGAATGAGCGAAAAGATCACCGCGAGCGAGTACCGGGGGCTGGCGGAACTGCGTTATCGCATCCGGCGATTCCTGCAAGAAGGGGACGACACGGCGCGGCAGGCGCAACTTGAGCCGCAACATTACCTGATGTTGCTGGCGGTCCGAGGCTTGCCGGAAGGGCAAGAGGCTACCATCCGGACGCTGGCTGAACGGCTTTCATTGCGGCACCACAGTACTGTGGAATTGGTGGACCGCATGGAAGCACACGGATATGTGAAGCGCACGCGCGGGCGGGAAGACCGTCGGCAGGTGCTGGTATCGCTGCAACCGCGGGGCGAGAAGCTGCTGGAGCATGTGGTGCAACAGCGCATTATTGAACTTCGGGCGAACGGGCGAGCACTGGTCGAAGCCATCAGCGGATTGCTGGAAAAGCGTCGAGAAACGACGGCGTCTTCGGGGAATCGCGCGCGAAAAGCGGCGGCAAAAACAAAGCGGGCCAAGCGGAAGCGAGAGACAAGCCATTGAGTCATCAAAGACACGCGAAAAGTCCCGCACAAAGCGTGAACCAGCGCAGCGAGGAACTCGGGGACTTCACCACGACGTGGCGCGTCCTTCCGATTTCGTTATTGGCGATGTTCATTGGCGTACTGTGTGCGTTTGTGGCGTTGGTGCTGCTGCGACTGATTGGCCTGTTCACAAATCTTTTCTATTTTGGGCGCTGGAGCACCGCGATGGTGTCGCCAGTGGGAAATCACCTGGGACTCTTCAGTGTGCTGATTCCGATTGGCGGTGCGCTGATTATCGGAGTGATGGCCCGTTATGGATCTGAGCGAATCCGTGGGCACGGAATCCCGGAGGCGATCGAAGCGATTCTGATGAATGGGAGCCGCGTGGAGCCAAAAGTCGCGCTGCTTAAGCCGCTTTCCTCCGCGATCTCGATTGGTTCAGGCGGTCCCTTCGGCGCGGAAGGCCCGATCATCATGACCGGCGGCGCATTTGGGTCAATGATTGCCCAGCTTTTTCACCTGACTGCCGCGGAACGCAAAACATTGCTGGTGGCAGGCGCGGCGGGAGGCATGTCGGCGACGTTCGCTTCGCCGGTGGCCGCTGTGCTGCTGGCGGTGGAATTGCTGCTGTTCGAATGGAAGCCTCGAAGCCTGATCCCGGTGGCGCTGGCAAGCGCAGTAGCCGCGGTGGCGCGCCGATACATCCTGGGATTTGGCCCGCTATTTCCCGTGCCAGCACACCCTTTGTTCATTGGGCCCAAAGCGCTGCTGGGCTGTGCGCTGGTGGGGATTCTAGCCGGAGCATTGTCTGCTCTGTTGACGCTGTCGGTGTACGCGGCTGAGGACGCTTTTCAGCATCTGAAAATTCATTGGATGTGGTGGCCGGCGATTGGAGGATTGGCAATCGGTTTGGGCGGCCTGATCTTTCCACAGGCGTTAGGCGTTGGCTATGACACCATCGGAGCATTGCTGCAGGGAAGCGTGACAACCAAGGTGATTCTGGGCGTGCTGCTGGTGAAGTGGTTTATCTGGGCGGTGTCGCTCGGCTCAGGCACCTCGGGAGGCGTGCTGGCTCCCTTATTGATGATGGGTGGCGCGCTTGGCGGCCTCGAGGCAATGTTTCTTCCGAATGAGGGAGCAGGGTTCTGGCCGCTCATCAGCATGGGCGCAATACTTGGCGGAACGATGCGGTCGCCGTTCACAAGCATCGTGTTTGCCTTCGAGTTGACCCACGATGCGAATGTGTTTCTGCCGCTGCTGGTGGGCAGTGTAATTGCGCACGGATTCACGGTGTTGACATTGAAGCGATCGATCTTGACAGAGAAAGTGGCTCGGCGTGGATTTCATCTCAGCCGCGAATATGCGGTGGATCCCCTGGAACTTTTATACGTGCGAGAGGTAATGGAGACAGAATTTCTGGCGCTTCCGGTAGCGAGCACGTTGGCGGAGACAATGGTTGCGCAACACGCGGCGGCGACACAGGCACAACGCCTATTGCCCGTGGTGGACGGCAACGGAAGCGTGGTTGGCATAGTCACTCGAGGCGACATTCGAAAGAGAATGGACGAAGAGGGAGAGGGCGCGCTACAGAGGGGCATCAGCGAATTTACGAGAGCGGAAACAATGCAGGTTTATCCCGATGAAACGCTGCGAGTGGTGGTTTACCGCATGGCGGATAAGGGAATAACCAGCATGCCGGTGGTTGAGAGGGGTACGAGGAGATTGCTCGGTATGGTTTCGCTCGACGATTTGCTCAAAGCGCGCACCAGGCACCTGGAAGAAGAGCGCCGGCGGGAGCAGGTTTTACGAATCCGCTATTTCCGCCCGGGGGGACCATCAACCAAATTGCCGGCAGATAGCGTGGTTTCCGCCACGGGCCAGAATTAGGATTTAAATTCACAGGAAGATAGCCGCCTGCTTCCGAGAGCACAATCACCCAACATGACCGAAACGACTGAAAAGAATCTGTGGTGGAGAGCGCCATTCGCGCGGTGGGAAGCTTTCCGAAATACGCGCGAGGAGCAAGTATTCCTGGTGCTCACGCTGTTGATCGGGGCCTTGGTTGGCCTGATAGTGGTGGCGTTCATCCTGCTGACGGAGCGAGCTGGCGCGCATCTCTATCCTGTGGGTAGCACTCCATGGAGGCGATTGTTGGTGCCGGTCGTCGGCTCGCTGGCCATGGGCTATCTGCTGTACCGCTACTTTCCGGATGCGCGAGGCAGCGGGGTACCGCAAACCAAGGCGGCGCTGTTCGCACGGGAAGGACGCATCACCCTCTCGACGGTATTCGGAAAATTTTTCTGCACGTCCGTGACCCTGGCAAGTGGAATTCCACTGGGGCGTGAAGGGCCCGCAGTGCAAGTGGGCGGTGGAATTTCGTCGGTACTCGGAAGAGTGCTGGGGCTGCGGCCCGAGAAAGTGAAATCGCTGATTCCCGTGGGCGCTGCCGCTGCAATCGCGGCAGCGTTCAATACGCCATTAGCAGCCGTATTGTTTGCGCTGGAAGAGGTGATGAGCGACTTGCACGCGCCGATTTTGGGGTCGGTGGTGCTGGCTTCAGCGACGAGTTGGGGAGTGATGCGGCTGGTGCTAGGAAATGATCCTTTGTTTCAGGTGCCGCAGTACCAGCTGGTGAATCCGTGGGAGCTGGTGATCTACGGGTTCCTGGGAATTGCCGGAGGACTGGTCTCGGCGGCATTTTCGCAACTGTTGCTGCGAACGCGTGCACGGTTCCAAAGGTTTCCAAGAAAGACGGTGTGGTTTCAACCGGTGGCCGGCGGAATCGTCGTCGGCGTGATGGGCTGGTTTGTGCCGCAAGTCTTGGGCGTGGGCTACAAATTTGTGGGAGACGCGCTAAATGGACGGATGGCCCTGAAGCTGATGGTTCTGCTGCTGGTGTTGAAGCTGGTAGCCACGGCAATCAGCTATGGTTCTGGAAACGCCGGCGGCATATTTGGACCGAGCTTGTTCCTGGGAGCGATGCTAGGGGGAGCAATCGGAAGCGGGGCGCAGCATTTTTTCCCCGGTTACGTAGCGACGCCCGGCGCTTACGCGCTGGTGGGCATGGGGACGGCTTTCGCGGGCATCGTTCGCGCCCCGATGACGTCAGTAGTGATGATCTTTGAAATCACCAGAGACTACGCGGTGATTGTGCCGCTGATGATCTCAAACCTGGTGAGCTATTTCATTGCCTCGCGCATTCAGCGGGAGCCCATCTATGAGCTGCTGGCGGAACAGGATGGCATTCACTTGCCACGTCCCGGTGGACACAAGAGAAGCAGGCAAGTGCGGCAGGTAATGCGTCCGGCAAGCGCAATTCTGCCGGCGGAGGAAGCACTGTCTGCAGCTATCGCGCGGGCAAGAGAATCGTCAGAGCCGACTTGGCTGGTCAGCGATCGTGATTCACTCGTGGGATTGGTGACGCGAGCGCAACTGGAAAGCGCCGTAGCGGAAAGTGGCTCGTCGAAGCGAGTGGGAGACTTGGTGCCGCCCGGCGAATTCCCTCATCTTCATGCGGATCACTCACTCGACATGGCGCTGGATCGCATGGGAGCGCTGCACCTGGATCTCCTGCCGGTGGTCAGCCGAGCCAACGTCCGTGAGCTAATTGGAATTGTGAAGCTTGCCGATGTGTTGGAAGCGTATGGATTGGGAACTAAGAAAGAAAGCTAGAAACCGCCACCGCCACCACCGCCGAATCCGCCACCCGAGAAACCGCCACCGCCGCCGAAGCCGGAGCCTCCGGAACTGCGCGGAGCCGAGGCCATGGCTGTGCCTGCAAGCGTGGACATGGAATTCAGATCACTGATGAACATGTTGGGATAGAACACTGGGCCATAACCTCCTCCCTGGTACCACTGCGGAGGCTGCGTGTAGATGCCCTGAAAGGCTTTGCTCCAGTTCTTCTCAACGCCCAATGCCATCGCGAAGGGCAGGAATTTTTCAAACATTTCTGGAGTCTTGATGGTGCGATTGAAGCGATCCGCTTCCACATGCGCCAGGAAATCCTCAAAACCTAAAATGCCTTCCAGAGCGCGGGCGCCGGTCTGGGTGCGCGCCGGCATGAACCAGCCAAAGCCGCAAATGATGATTCCGGTGACGATGCCAGCGATGACAAAAGGCACGGACTGCATGCCCGAATGTCGGGCGAGCCAGTTGCCGCCGGCGATCAGAATGAATCCAGCAATAAAGCCAAACACGATGTAATTGGAACGCACACTGTCGGGACGCTTGGCGTAATAGCCCTTGCCGACCAGGGAAGCAAAAATCTGGTCCTTGATGCTGGGAATATTTTTGTAGAAGTGATTCTGGAGATCGGCGAGAGAGACGGTGTCACCGGCGTTGCCGGTGGAGAATAATCCCGCGAGAAGTTGTTGCTCATGGGTCTTAAGAGTGCCCCACTCCGCTTGCGGCTTTTTCAAATGAAAGAGGTATTCCTTGCTGTGCGTGAGCCCGAGCAAATGATCCTTGGTCTGTTGCTCGATGACCATGAAGCCGCGGACAGCGAGATCGACGATCGAGGCAGTAATGTCGCGCATATCCACGGAGTTATCAATCAGCGTGCCGACTTCTCCGGGAGATAGCTGGTCAGGCGGCTCGTACTGCGCGGCGATGGGGCGGAGGCGAGGATCGCGGCCACGCAGCCACCACAAACGGAGCATAAGGAAGAAGGCAAGTATGGGAATGGCGAGGGGCCAATTGCCGAGGAGGAAGCGCCAAACTAAAGACAGCTGCGAAGGTTCCTTGAACACACCCTTGTCTACCGCAACGGCAACGGTGAGACCCTCGTGAATGCCGAGAGGAGAAGTGGTGGCGACGTCGACGCCGGTGCCGACGATTTCCGCGACAGCCTCGCGCCCTTTGGAGTGATACGCGCCAGTGTAAGCGTTGGCGCGCAGCCCGGTGACATTACTGGGAAAAACGATGTGAGCGGCCGCCGATTCGATGGGCACGTCCCACTCGTCGCCGGTGACATTCCAATAAAACTCATCGTGTTCGTCGAAGAAGCGCAGGGCGTCAGAGACTGCATATTCAATGGAAATCGTATGCGTAGAATTGTCGGCGTCGGGAATGAAGATTTTCAGCTTGCGATACTGGCGTTCACGGCTGGACTCATAACGTAACGGTTTGCCATTCTCGTCGGAAATGCGTTTCACGTCGAGGAAAAGCGTGTAGTTCATGCCGTTCGGGCCCGAATATTCGATGGGGATCTTGCGATAGATGCCGTGCCAGGGTCCGCCAATAAAACGGAAGGTGATGTTTTCGGTGACGTCGACGTCGCCATCTGGGGTAATGACAATGTCAGAAACGAATTTCTTCAGCTGTTGTTCGCGATGCTGCGCAGAAGCAGGAAGAGCTGTCAGCGCCAGCAGCGCGCCGAGCAAGGCGCTGGTCCAGCGTAGGAATCGTTTGTTGACACACATAACGGGCGGACGGCGGAATCAGGCGGTTGGGGCAGCGGGATTCCCGAAGCTGACTTTGGGAGCCTCCCGTTCCGCGGGGGCGGAAACTTCGAAGAATTCGCGCTGCTTGAAACCCAGCATGCCGGCAAAAATGTTTGTGGGAAACTGAAGGATTTTAGTATTGAGGTCGCGAACGACAGCATTGTAGTAACGACGGGCGTTTTGGACGGTGTCCTCAATCTGAGTGAGAGAGTTCTGAAGCGAAGTGAAGCTCTCGACGGCCCGGAGTTGCGGATAGGCTTCCGACAGAGCGAAGAGGCTCTTCAGGGCGCCAGAGAGCATGTTTTCTGCCTGTGCCTTGTCTGCAGGACCTGCGGCGCTCATGGCGCGATTGCGAGCATTGATGACGGCTTCGAGGGTGCCTTTTTCGTGGCCGGCATAGCCCTTAACGGTTTCGACGAGATTGGGGATCAGGTCGTAACGGCGCTTGAGCTGAACGTCGATGTCGGCCCAGGCATTGTCAGTCTGAACTTTGAGGCGAACCAGGCTGTTGTACATCCAAACGGCAACCAGCAACAAGACGACAATGGCCACGAGAATGAATGCGATCATCGGAGAACCTCACGATACCGAATGTGTGAGCGATTGCTTCTTCACTATACGTGCGGACGAGTGGTGAGTAAAGACGCTCAGACCCGTATCAGTACGATTACGTTAAGGAATTATTGTCGTACCTGTAGCGTACCGTCTATAATGAATATATGCTCTAACTTGGGACCGCTCCCCCTCCAAGCATGCTGTTCAAAGCGATCAGCGCGTCCGTGTATGGCATCGATGCCCATCTGGTGCAGGTGGAAGTGGACGTTGGGAAGGGTCGAATGGAGGATTTCAATGTGGTGGGCCTGCCGGATAACGCGGTGAAGGAGAGCCGGCAACGGGTGAAATCGGCGCTGAGGAATTGCGGATTTGAATTTCCCTACGGCCAAGGCGTGACCATCAATCTGGCGCCCGCGGACCTTCGCAAAGAGGGTTCGGCCTTCGATCTGCCGATGGCCCTGGGATTGGCCGGCTGTCAGGGGCAGTTCTTCGGGAAGGTTCTGGACAAGATGATGTTTTTGGGAGAGTTGTCGCTGGATGGAGCGGTACGCTCGGTGCGCGGCGCGCTCTCGGCGGCCATTGCGGCGCGGGAAAACGGTTTGACGGCCATCGCGGTACCGGAAACCAATGCGCGAGAAGCCGCGGTTGTGGATGGCCTCGACGTCTTCGCGCTGAAATCCTTGCCCCAAGCGGTGGACTTGGTGAACTCGCCGGAATCCTTTCAGCCCGTACGGGTCAATGCCGGCGAGATGTTAAGCGAGGCAGCGCAGTACAGCGTGGACCTACGCGATGTTCACGGACAGCAGGCGGCGAAACGTGCTTTGGAAGTAGCTTGTGCCGGCGGACATAACATTTTATTCATCGGGCCGCCCGGCGCGGGAAAGACCATGCTGGCCAAGCGAATCCCTACGATTTTGCCGCCGATGTCGCTGGAAGAGGCAATTGAAACCACCAGGATTCACAGCGTGGCGGGAACACTGGAGAGTTCGCAAGGACTGATCGGGACGAGGCCATTTCGTTCGCCGCATCACACTATCAGCGACGCGGGGCTGATCGGTGGAGGAGCGATTCCACGCCCTGGAGAGGTTTCGCTGGGGCACAACGGAGTTTTGTTTCTGGATGAACTGCCGGAATTCCAGCGCAATGTGCTGGAAGTGATGCGGCAGCCTCTGGAAGATGGTTCGGTGACCATCGCACGGGCAGCGGTATCGGTGACCTTCCCGTCGCGGTTTATGCTGGCCGCGGCGATGAATCCCTGCCCGTGCGGTTATTTTGGCGATTCGACGCGAGAGTGCCATTGCACGCCGCCGATGATTCAGAGATACGTATCGAAAATCTCGGGGCCGTTGCTGGATCGCATCGACATCCATATCGAGGTGCCGGCGGTGAAGTACAAAGAGCTGCGCGCGCCTTCTTCGTCGGAAGATTCCGCGGCGGTTCGCGGGCGGGTGATTGACGCGCAGCGCCGTCAATTGGAGCGCTTCAAGGCGGAGAAGAAAACTTATAGCAACGCGCAGATGGCTCCAAAAATGATCCGCAAGCACTGTGCGATTAACGCGGATGGCGAAAAATTGCTGGAGAATGCGGTCACTCGCTTGGGGCTTTCAGCGCGCGCCCATGATCGAATTTTAAAAGTGTCGCGCACCATCGCCGACCTGGATGCTTCGGCAAATATCGAGAGCAAGCACCTCAGCGAGGCCATTCAATACCGGACGCTGGACCGAAACTATTGGGCCTAGCGTCCGGCGATTGACCACCGTTTAGCGGCAGGTAGCCTTCCATCATTGCAACAGCGCGAACACCCGGGATTGAGGATTGTTGTGCGGCACTGAACGCGCCTGCTTCATTGCTTGCTCGAGCTGTTCAGGGGCCAGTTGCTGTTTGAGCGATCGCAAAGTGGCGTCGCCCCGAGTATCGCCTTGCAGTGAAGCGGCGGACAGCCAGAAATACGCGGACTGCAAGTCCTTCTTTGTGCCGCGTCCTGCAGCCAGCATGGAACCCAGCATAATGCGAGCGCCGGAATGTCCCTGGAGTGCGGCCTTTTGAAACCACAAGAACGCGACAGACTCGTCAAGAGGAACGCCGGTACCGCGGAGATACAGATCGGCAAGATTGTACTGCGCTGTGGGTTCGCCGCGCTCCGCAGCCTGACGGTACCATCGAACGGCTTCTGAACGATTCTGAGCTACGCCGAGGCCTTGATCGTAGAGGTAGCCAAGATTGACTGCCGCGGCCAAGTCCCCTGAAGTTGCGGCGGCCTGGAAGAATTGGAACGCTTCGCTAAAATCCTGGTGAACGCCGCAACCTCGCGAATACAAGATGCCGAGATCGAAAAGTGCGGGAGCGTAGTTGTGCGCCGCTGCGGCATGCAGCCAGTAGAGCGCGGTCCCTGCATTTGGAGATACCCCCCAGCCACCAAGCGATGCCACGGCCAGATTCACCTGGGCGGCCAGCGAGCCGTGGCGCGCGTTGTTTTCCAGCGTCTTGTATGCATCTGACTGTTCGCGGACGATCGTTGCCAATGGGGCGGAATTGTTCGCGGCTGGAGTCGCTGTGTCGGCTTTGCCGTGGAACGATGGCTCCTCGACGGAACTCACGCGCACGGACTGCCCTTCTCGAACAATCAACGAAGCGAGATTCGCTGGCGCGCACTTCGGCGCCACGGGATTGTCCGTCTGCTGGGCCGCAAGCCTGGCGGGAATCAGCAATAGTGTCAGAATTGCCACAAAACAGGGACTGGGAAGGTAGCGAGATGGCGAGAAGCCAAAAATGGCGATTGGGTTTTGCATGACAAGCCTCCTGAAGAGCATCAAGACCGGATAGGCAGAAGGTCTAACGGTAGGAGACCTACCGGTAGGTGTTCTACCTATACACCTAGACGTTCTACTTGTCAAAAAGTTCCCTGAAAACAAAAAAATTATGAATTGGGTCTATTCGTAGCGTAGGGAAGTACTAGGAGCGACGCGTGTGGCGCGCCGCGCGGGAATCCAGCAAGCCACCAGTCCGACGGTGAGGAGCAGGGCGACTGCCAAAGTCAGGGCGAAGGGGTCGCGTGGAGGAACGCCCCAAAGCTGGCTGGAAATAATCCGGGAGAGAGCAAAGCTGGCGGCAAGGCCAATGATGATTCCCAAGGCAAGCAATCGCAGGCCACCCCGGAGCACCATTTTCACGACGTCGATGGATCGCGCGCCGAGGGCCATGCGGATTCCAAATTCGTGAGTGCGCCGCGAGGTGCTATAGGCAATCACGCCGTAAACGCCGACGGTGACCAGTAGCAGGCCAAGGACGGCGAATACCGTGACCAAACGAAGGGCAAAGCGCGGCTGGGCAAACGTAAACATATCCAGGTAATAGGCAAGGGTTTGCGGCTGGGCCATCGCGGCAGTGGGGTCCGTGGCCCGGATTTCCCTGGCGATGTCTTTGACCAGAAAAATAGGATCTGCTGTCGTGCGCACCAGGATGCAACGTTGACCAAACCCGGTGATGGTGTAGGGAATCCAGAGTTCGGGATCAGTGGGTTCTTGCATGCCCTGGTTTCTGACGTCCGGAGCCACGCCAATCACTTCGAACCAGCCGTCCTTGACGGGTTCGGGGATCTTTTCCAGTTCGTCGATGAAAACGCGCTTGCCAATGGGGTTTTCGTCACCGAAGTAGCGGCGCTGGAACGATTGGTTGATAATGGCGAGCTTGCGTGCGTCATTGATTTCGGCCGGCGTGAAGAAACGACCGTCAAGAAGCCGCATTCGTAGGACAGAGAAATAGTCTTCGCTGACGAGTTGGACAAGGCTGCGCCACTCATCGGAATGTGATTTTCCAAGGACTTGAACGCTGCTGCGGAACCCGCCAAATGGAGGCAGTGTGCTGGATTCTGCAGCGTAAGCGACTCCGGGCAAAGACTTCAGGCGCAGCAAGAGGGGCTGAAAGAAGGAAGTGAGTTGTTCAGCGCTTTTGTAACGCGTAGGGGGAAGCGGAAGACGCGCCCAGAGTACATGGTCTGGCTGAAAGCCCAATTCCACGGATCGCAGGGCCATGAAACTGCGCACGAACAGTCCCGCTGTAAACAAAAGCGTGAAAGAGAGGGCGACCTCGAGAACAATCACGGCATTGCGAACACTGGTGCGCCCGGCAGAGCCCGACAGGCCTTTGCCTGAGTCGCGCATGGAGTCGGCCAGGTTGCAGCGCGAGGCCTGGAGCGCGGGAAAGAGTCCGAAAAGAAAAACTGTCGCCATGCTGATGACTACGGCAAACAGAAGCGCCGCGCCGTTCATTTCGATGACCGTCTCAGAAGCGACCGTAAACTGTGGCATGGTTGACGAGAGCGCTCGCACGCCCGCCCAAGCAAGCAAAACACCCAGAAGCGCGCCACCTCCGGCAAGAAGGGAACTTTCCACCAGCAACTGGCGGATCAGCCGAGTTCGACTGGCGCCCAACGCGGTGCGAACGGAGAATTCCTTTTCGCGGGTGATGGCGCGAGCGAGCAGCAGGTTGGCTACGTTGCCGCAACTGATGAGCAAAAGCAGTCCTACAGCGCCGCAGAAAATGAACAGCCAGTTGCGGAATTGCGAAGAGACGACAGCGTAAGGAAATCGAGTGACCTGAATTACGAAGCGCTTGGGATAGTCTTTCGGGTAAATCGAGGATAACTGTTTGGCAATGACGTTTAAGTCGGCCTCAGCCTCGCGCGGGGATAGGCCTGGCTTCAGATGGCCTACTGCGCCCCAGTACGCGGGGAACGGACGGCCGGGAAGAGTAGAAGGGGAGACGGGGTCGCGGGGGATCCAAAGATCAATTCCGCCCCAAGCGAAGCGCGGTGCGGTGATGCCGACGAGGGTGCGGGGGATTCCATTTAGCGTGAAGCTCTTGCCGACCAGCGAAGGATCCGCACTGAACTGCGTGACCCATGTTGTGTATCGCATCACGAAGACTGGAGGAGAACCTGGCGCATAGTCGGGCGGCTCGAGATTCCTGCCCATGTACGGAGGAACGCCCAGCAGTTCGAAGGAGCCGGGAGTTACATAGTTGGCGCCGAGCCGGAGATTGCTGTCGCCGAACGAGTAGACGACGTCGTCTTCCGCGTTACCGATCATTGCATCGAAAACATGATTTTGTTTCAGGTAGTCTTGGAATTCCGGGTAAGAATATTGGCCCCGACCGGCGCGTTCCTGATTGTCGGGATCGTCGAGGTTATGAACCGCCATGACAACCAGATTGCGCTGGTCCTTGTAAGGGAAAGGCTCGAATAGAGCATTGTCAACGACGCTGAAGATGGCGGTGGAAGCGCCGATGCCAAGGGCGAGGGCAAAGATGGAAACGAACGCGAAACGACGATCTTTCCTCAAGCCGCGGAACGCAAACTGAAAGTCCTTTACGAGGACATCCAGGTGATGTTTCCATCGGGCATCGCGGCACTCTTCTTTGAAGCGCTCAAGGCCCCCAAATTCGAGGTTCGCCAGCCTACGCGCCTCCGCAGGAGCCATTCCGTTGGCGACCTTAGCGTCGACCTGCTGCTCCAGATGAAAGCGCAGCTCAGCGTCGAGCTGTTTCTCAGCTTGCGTTGTACGCCAAAGACGGCGAAGCCATTGTGGCCAATGCATCGGACCGTTCCTACTCGGCAGTGCGGAGAATCAGCGCCACAGCGTCGGAGAGCTGCTCCCAATGGAGCATCTCGGTTTCCAGTTGCTTTCGGCCCTTTCGCGTGAGGGTGTAGAACTTAGCTTCACGGCCGGTGTCGGTATCTTTCCACTCGGCATCGAGCCAGCCACGCTCCTCCAGCCGGTGGAGAGCCGGGTAGAGCGAACCCTGAGGGACCTGGAAAAAATCACGGGAGATCTGTTGGATACGCTGCGAGATGGCGTAGCCGTGAATGGGGCCGGTGGCGACGACTTTGAGGATCAACATATCGAGAGTTCCCTTGAGGAATTCGGCTTTTTCCGGAGGCATGTTCTACACCTAGCACTACTACCTGTAAGACTTCTACTTATGAGCCGGTGGATGGAAAATGTCAAGTGGAAGAAGGGCGGGTTCCATCACGGTCGAGCCGAATGGAGAAGGTGGTACGAACGGTCTGGAGGAATTAGTGCTGTAGTCCATTGACTTGGGTTCGGGCGCTGTGTTACGGATAGGTACGCTTTTTTGCGCTTGGTTAGGCCGCGTTGGCGGTCAAAGAATGGCGCCCGAGACCAAACACTTGGAAGTGACTCTGGAGACGCATGTCGAGAGCGTGAATCTCGCAGAGGAGATGTGTCTGCGGGTGGCGGAAGCGGCGGGGTTCAGCGAAGACGAGTGCTACCGCATCGGAATGTCTGTGCGTGAAGGCGTAATCAACGCCTTCCACTACGGAAATCAGGAAAAACCGGACAAAAAGATTCATCTGGGTATCGACCTGACCACCGACAAGATGGTGATTCACGTTATGGATGAAGGAAAAGGCTTCCTTTTGTCGGATGTGCCAGACCCGCTGGCGGAGGAGAACCTGTTAAGCACCTCCGGGCGCGGCATCTTCCTGATGCGCACGTTCATGGATGAATTCAATGTGGTACCCGGACGTACGGGAGGCGCAGAGATTATCATGTCGAAGAAGCTGCCCTTCCCCGGTGAATCTCCCAGTAACGGAAACAATGGAGCGTCTAAATCGGGTGCGCCGCACCAGGAAGCCTAGGAAGACCTATGCCAGCCCTTTATGCCACGGCACGCGAAGATGGAGTGATTACGGTGGTGGATCTGAGCGGCCGAATTGCCCTCGGTGAGGGAAGCGCGCTGCTGCGGACAACGATCCGCGAACTTCTGGATCGCGGGCGAAACAAGATCATTCTGAACCTCGGGGATGTGACCTACATCGACAGCTCGGGGATTGGCGAGCTGGTGAGCGGATTCACGGCGGTTCGCAATCGACAAGGCGAATTGAAGCTGCTGCATCTGACAAAGAAAGTGCACGATCTTCTGCAAATCACCAAACTGTTCACCGTTTTCGACGTGTATTCCGACGAGGGCACGGCGGTCAGAAGCTTCCAGTAAGGTTGCCGGGAACCGTAAGTCCGACTGCAATGGTCGTACTTCGCGCTGCGCGAAAATCCCCCTCCTCCGAAATTTCACACAAACGCTAGTAACGACGAATCGCGGACAGGCCAGCTAGGGGCCTGCAAGGGCCCCGGCACGGGCTTTTGACGGTTGAAATGCCGAATTCTGAAGCCGTTTGGCGAAACGGACCGAATCCCTCCAATTCTGGCGTGGCCATTTTCGTGCTTTCCAGTATGGGAGCAACCATTGGTCGAGGACAGTACTAGCTCCACAATCCACTCAGGGAAATGACTGATCACGAAGCACTCTCCGCGGCTTCTCTGCAGCTGCCGGGAGTGCCGTCGGGGGAAGCTCATCATGGAAGTGTTTGTTGGTCTGGACGTGGGGAGCGTCAGCGCGAAGCTCGCCGCGATTTGCACACCACAGACATCCGACGCAACATTGTGCCTGCGCGACAGCCCTGCTTTCTTTCTGGCGAACCAGGAAGTGGAGCAGATCGCCGGCGCTCCTGTATTGCTCTCCTTCTACCGGCGCACGTTTGGAAATCCCGTCCAGACCGCTACGGACCTCCTGGAAGAATTGCTGGCCTGCTTTCCGTCTCGCCCGAAGATCGCGGGTTTGCGCGTAACCGGGTCGGGAGGGCGGCTGATCGCGGAGTCGCGCGGTGCGAAAACTGAAAACGAGTTTAAGGCCATTGCCTGTGCCATTGGTCACTTTTATCCGCAAGTGCGAACGGTATTTGAAATTGGTGGAGAGAGTTCCAAGTACTTGAGGCTGGCGGGCCGCAACGGCCAGCAGGCCACTGGTTCGAACGGCAACACCTATGCCACCGGAATTGCCGACTACTCCACCAGCGGGGAGTGTGCTGCGGGAACGGGATCGTTTCTCGATCAACAGGCCACACGGCTGCAATATCGCGTGGAAGAGATCGGCGAAGTTGTGTCGCAAGCAAAATGCGCGGCGCGGATCGCTGGTCGTTGCTCCGTGTTTGCCAAGTCCGACATGATTCATGCCCAGCAAAAGGGATATTCAACGGAAGAAGTGTTGAAAGGGTTGTGCGAAGCGGTGGCGCGGAATTTCAAGAGCAACATCGTTCGCGGAAAACCGGTTAGCGCCCCGGCAGCATTGATCGGAGCGGTTTCGCAGAATCGTGGCGTAGTACAAGCGCTCGCGGAGGGATTTCGCCTGGGCGCGGGGGATCTTTTCGTACCGCAAGAATACGCATGGATGGGAGCGATCGGATGTGCGCTGCTGGAGCGCGAGCAGCGGAATGAGCCGTTGCTGCGGAAGAACTCGACGGCGCTTAGCATCAAAAAATCCGGCCATAATGCGAATAACCACCAACTGGAACGCTTATCCCTTGAGAAAGTACTGCTGCTCCGAGACCATCCGGAAGCTTCGCGGACCGAGGTTCTGCTGCGCGACGGTGAAAAAACTTCCACGTATCTCGGAATCGACATCGGGTCGGTGAGCACAAACCTTGCATTGCTCGATCAGCGCGGCCGCCTGCTTCACGGAATTTACCTGCGAACCGCCGGACGTCCCATTGACGTTGTGCAAGAGGGCTTACAGGAAATCGATCGGCTCTTTGGAAAAAAAATCCTGGTACGCGGGGTAGGTACGACCGGTTCGGGCCGCGAACTGATCGGAGAGCTGGTCGGCGCGGATACGGTAAACGATGAAATCACGGCGCACAAGACGGGCGCGATGTATGTGCACAAGACGCTGGTAAAGAACCGCGCTGGATCAGACTTCAAAGGTGCGATTGAGCTTGATGATGTCGATACGATCTTTGAAATTGGTGGCCAGGATTCCAAATTCATTTCCATCGATAACGGGGCGGTAGTGGATTTCGCAATGAACGAGGCGTGCGCCGCGGGAACGGGCTCGTTTCTGGAAGAACAAGCGGAACGGATGGGTATTCAGATCAAGGACGAATTCGCGATGCAGGCGATGGCGTCTGAGACCCCGGCGCGGCTGGGTGAGCGCTGCACCGTGTTCATGGAACGGGATGTAACCGCATGGATGCAGCGAGGGACCAACGTCAGCGATCTTGCAGCGGGCTTGGCATATTCGGTGGCGGTGAACTATCTGAATCGAGTGGTTCGAGGGCGAAAAATAGGCAAGGTCATCTATTTTCAGGGTGGCACGGCGTACAACGACGCAGTGGCGGCCGCATTTTCGCAGTTGCTGGGAAAGCGGATCATTGTGCCGCCGCACAATGGAATCATCGGAGCAATCGGCATGGCGCTGATTGCGCAGGAAGTGACGCAAGTGAAAGAGCGCTTGCAGCAGCGCCATCAGGCTGTTGCCAGCCCGAGCTTGGTGGCGGCAGCCGTCGCCGCTGGAGAATCGTATTCGTCTCACGGCGGCGGAACGATAACGGTTGCCAGAGAGCCCGTTTCAATCTCCACGTTCCGCGGATTTGATCTGAACGGAGCCAGTTTCGATACACGCGATTTTGTTTGCAAAGCGTGCTCAAACTACTGTGACATGAAAGAGATCACGGTAGAAGGTCGCAAAACATATTGGGGCGACAAGTGCTCTGACAAGTTCCGCAAACACGCGCGGACAGAACGCCGGCCGATTATTGCGGACTTGCTGTCATTTCGCGACCGTTTGCTGCGCGAAGATTATCGCGAGCCTCGCCCAGGCAAAAGCTCGGGCAAACTACGCGTGGGAATTCCGCAAGCGATGTTCTTCTACGACCGCTTTCCTTTTTGGCGCACCTATCTGGAGAAAATCGGCTTTGAGGTGGTGCTCTCCGGAGCGACTGACCACCGGGTGGCAACGCGGGGCGCGGAGTTTAGTCTGGCCGAACCGTGCTTCCCGGTGCAGATTGCGCACGGGCACGTAGACAGCTTGCTGAAAGGCACGGCAGAGCATCCAGGAACGGATTTCGTATTGCTGCCGAATGTGATGGACATGGAAGCGCCCGATTCGGTGGTAGGGTCGCATCTTTGCCCGTGGAACCAGACGCTACCCTTTGTGGTGCGCTCGGCGCCGAGATTCGAATCCTTTGCCGATCAAATCCTTGCGCCTACGATTCATTTCCGGGCAGGACAAAAGCACGTAAAAAATCAGCTGGCTCATTATTTTGAACGGAACGGAGTTACGCGTAAGCAGAGTGACGCGGCCGCCGACGCTGCGTTCACCGCGCAAGGCACGTTCGCGAGAAGGCTGATTGAAGAAGGACACAAGGCCTGTGCGACCCTGCGTGCCACCGGCGAACCAGCCGTACTGCTGGTAGGGCGCGCATACAACTTGTACGATCGGGGCGGAAATTGCGATATTCCCCGCAAACTGCGCGACCTTTACGGCGTCAACGTGTTGCCGTCGGATTTTCTGCCGTTAGACCAGCAGCCAGTCGACGACCTTCACCCCAACATGTTCTGGAATTCAGGGAGACGAATACTGGAGGCCGGGCGTTTCGCCAGCCAACATCCCAATGTACATATTATCTACATCACGAATTTCAAATGTGGGCCGGACTCATTTATCAAACACTTTCTGCGGGACGTAGCCGGCGCGCCTTTCCTGGTTTTGCAGTTTGATGGACACGGCAATGATGCCGGCTACCTGACGCGATGCGAAGCGTATCTCGATAGCAAGGGGCTGCTGCGATGCACAGACAGCAACTGAAAGCTTCGCGAACCATACCGCCCAGCCATCCGCTGTTTGGGAAAAGGACCTATCTTCCACGAATGGCGGAAGGCAGCGCGCGTGCGCTTGCCGCTGTGATTCGTTCGTTGGGGGTTGACGCCAGCGTAACTCCGCCTTCGGACCAGCACAGCCTTGATCTGGGCGGAAAATTTTCCGGTGGCGACGAGTGCTACCCTTTGAAGATCACGCTCGGCGACTATTTAGGGGCACTGGAGTTGCCGGGATTTGACCCACAGAAGACCGCGTTCTACGTGCTGACCGGGCAGGGCCCCTGCCGCTTCGGGCAATATGCGGATTACCTTCGATTGGTTCTGAAGCAGCTGGGATACCCGGAGATCACGGTTTTCTCGCCCAGCACAGAAAAGGGTTATAGCGATTTCGGCGAAGCTTCTTCGCTTTATACACGCGGTGCGTGGCGTGCCATCGTTTCGGCGGACATTCTGCTGAAGCTGCTTTTCAAGACGCGCCCCTACGAGGTGAACGCAGGCAGCGCGGATGCGGTCTATGAAGAGAGTGTCGAAGATCTCTGCTCGGCTCTGGAAATTTCATACCCGGACGACGGCGCGCAACTGGAAGCAGTGCAGCAGTCTTTGCTGCGAGCACGCAAACGCTTCCGGCAACTCGCCATTCAATTTGACGGCAGCCGTCCGTTGATTGGAGTGGTGGGCGAGATTTTCTGCCGGCTGACAGAATTCAGCAATAACCAGCTAGTTCGCCGGTTAGAGGACGCCGGAGCGGAAGTTTGGATGAACGACATCGCGGAATGGATCTGGTACGTCAATTCCGATCAGTTCAGCCGGCTGAGACTGAAAGGCAATAGCGTCTCTTTGGAAGCGTTAGGCGCGCACGCCCGCAATCATATCCAGCACAAAGACGAGCGCGCACTAATTTCCCTGTTCAAAGAGGATTTTCAGGGTTATCAGGAACCGAACGACATGCAGGTGATTCTGGATCTTGCGGAGCCGTACCTTCCGGCTTCGGGAGCGAACGGCGAAATGGTGGTAAATGTCGGCAAGGCCGTTTATTTTGCCCGTAAGGGGCTGGATGGCGTGATCGACATCAGCCCCTTCAGTTGCATGAACGGCATTGTGGGCGAAGCGCTTTATCCAAAAGTGAGCCGGGATAATGCCGGCATTCCCATTCGCAACTTCTATTTCGATGGCACGCAATCGGATTTGGAGCGCGATCTGGGGATTTTCGTCGAGCTTGCCAAGTCCTACCAACGCAACAAGCCATGGCATCGCGAATTGCCGCCGATCGCGAAAACGGCATCCATTCCGTAGATAAACCGCCGACGAATCGATCAGTAGAACGTGATGTCCTTCATAGGGTAGTGGCGACGATTCCGTGTCCAAAGGTCGAGTTTGTGAATGGAAGCTGTGGCCGCTATCAGTGCATCTCCAAGCTCAACATGATGGCTCTTCGAATATTGTCGGAGATAGTTTCCTGCCCGCTGGCCGGTTATCACGTCGATTGGCACGCAGTCGATGGTCTCAAACAGCGCGCTGAGCGCCGCATGCTCCAGTGGACGTGCACCGTGCCAAAGCTCTGCGACCGTCACGGGTGAACAAAACAACGGCACGGCGCTCTGACTCAGTTTTTTCCAGCGGGACAGGATGAGATCATCGCGAGCCCGCGACACCTCGATCAGGATGTCCGAATCAATCAGGATCGATTTCAAGAGACGAGTCTCCGCAAGCGCTTTCCTTTTCGCAACTGGCGAATATATGTGGCGGAATCAGGCAAGTCTTCCCGGTCTTTCCGAATTCCAACCACTGCCATCATGGCTTGTTGGCGGCTGGCCTGAGATTTTCCGTACTTCTCACGAACCGCTTGGCGCACCAACTCCGAAATGGACGTGCCTGACTGTCGCGCTCGAATATGGAGGGCTTTCCAGATGCTTTCGTTCAGGTAAAGCTGTGTTCGTTTCATGATGTATAGTATACATCAGTTTGGCCGCCGGGCAGATGCGGGTTAGACCAACTGCGGCCTTGAATCAAGCTTGGCGTGTGAGGTGGTTTAGGTGCTCCTTCACGCCGGGCCACTCGGATGCCACGATCGAATAGCGTACGGAGTCGCGAGCGGTGTAGTCAGCAGCAATTTGGTGAGCTCGCAGAATTCCTTCAAACTTTCCTCCTATCCGTTCTAGCGGGGCGCGCGTCCGTGTGAAAGCACGCGCGAAGTACCTGCCAAGTCTCAAATGTGTGGGTCAGCATAAGCAACTTGGCTTCGGTATTGGCCGCCGCGCGGATTGCTGTAATGCTCAGCCACGTGTAGCCGATTTCACACGCGGCGTCCCTGGCGCGAATGGCCTGGCGGCCACGACCACCGTTCCAGGTTCCAGAAGCGCGTTGAGCCGATAACGGTGCCGTCGTCTACCCGAACAGTGGCAAATGGTACGGAAACGCGGATCGCCGATCGCGAATCAATCGGTAGTCAATCCTGCGCAGACGCTTCGAATTTACGGCACAATCAAATCATGGGAACCAGCGCTGACACAATCTGGATCAGGGAACAGGCGCTCTCGATCGGATTCGATCTGTGTGGCGTGGTGCGAGCGGACAGTTTTCCGGAGTTGGCGCGATTCGAAGAGTGGCTGGAACGCGGCTATGCCGGGGAGATGGAATATCTGCAGGATCCAAAGCGCAGGAATCCATTGCTGGTTCAGGAGGATCTTCGCACGGTTATTGTTTGCGGACTGAACTACAACACGGCGCACCCCTATTCGGTTGAAGCAGCAGCGCGTCCGCAAGAAGCAGAGCCACATGGATGGATTTCGCGGTATGCATGGGGAAGCGACTATCACGAAGTGATGTGGGAAAAACTGAATGCGCTAAATGACGCGCTGCGCGATCGATTTCCACAGGGATTTCATTCGCGGGCTTATGCGGATACAGGACCGGTTGCGGAACGAGTGTTCGCCAAACACGCTGGATTGGGATGGCTGGGCAAAAACACGTTGCTACTGAACGAATCGATGGGTTCGTGGTTCTTTCTGGGCGTGATTCTTAGTTCGTTAGATCTGGCGCCGACGCTGGCTGCGGCAGAAGCGCCCCCGGCGGATTTATGCGGCAATTGCAGACAGTGTTTAGATGCGTGCCCGACAGGAGCTCTAGTCGAGCCGTACGTGATGGATGCGCGGCGCTGCATTTCGTATCTGACAATTGAGCTGCGAGGAAGCATTCCACACGAGCATCGGGAAGCGATCGGTTGGCAGGTATATGGCTGCGACATTTGCCAGGATGTCTGCCCGTTCAATCGGGAGGCTCCACAGACGGGCAACCTGGAATTCCAGCCTCGCCAGAGCAATTCGGGTGAATCGTTGCTGGAACCGAATCTTGTGCGGCTCGCAGGGCTGAACGAGAACGAATTCCGCGCAATATTCCGGCGCAGCGCGATCAAGAGGACGAAGTGGCGAGGCATGGTTCGCAATGCTTGCATCGCATTGGGCAACGCACGCCTTTCAAGACAGAACGCAGCGCACCGGAGTGCGATAGACGTTCTGGAGCGTCTGGCGAACTCGCAAGAATCGGTGATCGTGGAATCTGCCCGATGGGCGCTATCGCGCATCCTATGAGGGCAAAGCCAAACGGAGGCTAGATCGGAAGATACAGGTTCTTCCGGGTTGAGCAGCCGTTAGCGGGAGGGCTATAATCTGCCGGCAAGCCGAATCGCCCACCGAAGCTGAGGAGCTCCCATGAACCGCCGGAAGTTTCTGGTGAACAGTGGCTTTGTCGGTGCGGGCTTATTTGGGGCGAGAAAAACCGCGCCAAGTCTGCTTGCTGCTAGACCCGAGTCGGATTCTAAATCGCATCTCAATATGGAGGACAAACCCGTGGCATTCACTGTGCCCCCACTGCCGTACTCGTTCGACGCGCTGGAACCTTACATCGACGCAAAAACGATGGAGATCCATCACGACAAGCACCACGGCGCCTATGTGACGAATTTAAACAAGGCGCTCGAAGGCCATCCCGATCTGCAAGCGAAATCGCTCGATGATCTGCTGAAAAACCTGGACGCTGTGCCGGAAAACATTCGGATGGCGGTCCGAAATAATGCCGGAGGCGACTGGAACCATACGCTGTTCTGGCCACTGATGAAAAAAGGGGGCGGAGGCGAGCCCAAGGGGGATCTTGCCGCCGCAATTAATTCCAGCTTTGGATCCTTCGCCGGGTTCAAGGACAAGTTCAAAGCGGCAGGCTTGGGGCGGTTCGGCTCCGGCTGGGCGTGGTTGGTGGTGAAGGACGGGAAACTGGCCATCGACTCAACACCGAACCAGGACACGCCGTATTTTCTTTCAGCAAAAGCCGTGATTGGCATAGACGTCTGGGAACACGCCTATTACTTGAAATACCAAAACGTGCGAGGCGATTACATTGACGCCTGGTGGAACGTGGTGAATTGGGATAAGGCGGCGGAGTTGTACTCAGTGGCTCGCAAGTAAACAACTAATTCTGCAAAAAGAAAAAGCCCGGTTCCTTGAGGGAGCCGGGCTTTTCTTAATTAGAGCAGAGAATGGGTTTCGGATTCAGGCCATCATTCGAGCGCGTGCCAACGGCAAAATGTTTCCGGTATGCCGCGGAGCCCGGTAGGTTTCGGGTTCGGTAGCGAAAGGGCCGAACTCGGGCGCGGAAGAGCCGACGGCCGGGGGCAGCGACTTCATGGAGTGTTGGGAAGCCTCGCGCATCAGTTCCATGCGGCTGTGCACTTTGTATTTGGCCAGCAGCGAAGAGACGTGGAACTTCACGGTGCGCTCGGACAGATTCAGTTCGTTGGCGATTTCTTTGTTGGCAAGGCTGCGGAGAATGCCCTCGAGGACTTCTTCTTCGCGGCGGGTCAGCTTGACGGCGCTCTTGGCGCTGTGTCCGGCTTCCAGGAGTTTTTGAGCTTTTTCGGCGAGCCCGCTGACGCAATCAGGAGCTGCCTGAACCATGATGAGGTAATCGCTGGGTGACTGGCCGCGGACCATGCAATGCATGGCAAGCAGGCCGGCCGCGTGGTCGACAGGGAGTTCGCCGTCAGGGCCAGCCTCGACGTGGAAATGGGCAGTCCCTGAAGTTTTTTCGTAAAATAAATAAACACTGGTGCGGGTGGCTGGTTTGGAATGGCTGAGCGTGTGCGCTGCGGCTGTTCTGCGGATGAACTTCACGTGCACTCCTCCGTTTTGCCTCGCGTGGGGACGAAGCGTTCCTGTGGTTTTGGACTTCGTTTACCTCCGAGGGAGGTCGGCCGGAATGACCGCGCAAGCAAAAAGGGTCTGACTGGGTCAGGGCCAAACACCCCAGAGTAACGAACCCTCAGTTCACGACCAGGGGTAAGCGAAGGGATTCCCCGATAATTTGCTTGCCACCGTAACACCTGACCTCTGGACTGCTGAGCATCCTGGCTGCCGGAGTGGCGGATTTCTTAGGGTGCCCTTTTTCAATGACTTAGGCGGCGTTCCATACCTGTTAATACTGACAGGTGCTGTAGATTTTGCTTGATGACCGAATTTTTTTCTCGGTGCTGGGTGATGAGACTCAATTACGGAGTTAAAACGCGCGTTTGTTCCGGAGAGATTAGTTCGTATTCGATGCCGCGCCAGCGTAAACGACGGCCAATGAGAGAAGAGGTAAAGTTTACTATATATATATAAGGCACAAAGATAGATAAGATAATATAGATCCACGATTGGCCCATGACTTGCGCGCGGACCGCGGGCAGAGCCTCCGATACGCCAATCACGCGGATGGCCCCTCGGATGGCGGCGAGAAGTAAGGGAAGGGCTACCAGAGTCGCTATTTGAAACGCCGGGCGCGCGGCTACTGCAAGGCTGAGCCAAACATAAAGTCCAAGAGGCAACGTAAGGCAATAAAGAGAGTGTGTAGCGAAGGCCATAGCCCACATCTTCTGGCGATACACCTTGGTGATGCGCACCTGGCGATTCGTAAATTCAAGCAGACCAGGAAAGTCCGTTTGGACGTACGAAAGCGTGAGACACTCCGGCAGAAAAACAATGGGCCGGCCGGTGCGCTCAATCATCATGGTTAGAGAATAGTCGTCGCTGAAGGAGTACTGCCAAACGTCCAGCATTCCAATTTGTTCAAAAATGGCCCTGCGGATCGCGGTGCCGCCTCCCCAGCAGAAATTTCTTGAGTGGCCGCCCAACATTGTCACGACAGCAGCGTTCCAGGCAGCGAGGAGAGCGGTGGCCAGGTCCGTGCGATTGGGAATGAACCAGCGCATGGTGGTGGTGGCACCAATCCGGGAATCGGTTAAAGGCGCGACCATGTGGTGCAGCCAGGTTTTTCCGGGGCGTCCGTCGGAGTCCGTAAACACCAGAACCTCGAACTCTGGAGGAACCTGCTCGACGGCAGAGCGCAGATTGTTCACCTTTTCGCTGCAATTTTCAGGTTTGCCCGCAATGACCACGTGCGCTTTTACGCGAGAGGTGCTGGCGACGCGCTTCACGGTGCTATAAGCGGGATCCGACTCGGACGCCAGCACGAAGAAGATCTCGTAGTTCTGATGATCGAATTCGCACAGCGAGACGAGGTTACGCTCCAGGCCCGGTTCCATGCCGCGACAGGGACAAATCACCGCAGTGCGTGGAGCGTAGAAGCCTGGGTCGGTTTTAAGGCGCTTCTGGACATACGTCAGCCACTGAATGCCCTGCCAGAGCAGAAAGAGGCCGGAAGCGACCTGCAAAATCGCCAGGATGTCAAAAAGAGTTTCCACGTAACACGAGAATAGCAGAGGAAAGCTGGTGTTGCGGGACGATGTCCAGAGGTAGAATCGCACCGGTAAACATCCGCTTTAAGGAAGAGGGTGATTATGACAGGTCGAGTGGATTCTTCGATGGTTACGACAGGGACGGACTTACAGGGTTATCGAGTGGTGAGGAATTTTGGCGTAGTGCGGGGAATCACGGTGCGATCGCGAAGCGTGCTTGGGAATCTCGCTGCGGGAATACAAACGATTGTCGGCGGGAATATCACGGTACTGACTGAGCTTTGCGAAAAAGCGCGCGGAGAAGCGTATGAACTGCTGTTGGAACATGCAGGGCAGCATGGAGCTAACGCGATTCTGGCGATGAGATACGACGCAAACGAAGTGATGCAGGGTGTCACGGAAGTTCTGGCATACGGTACCGCCGTGCAGGTCGAAAAAATAAGCTAGGATGCTTGCTGCTTCGCTCCTGCGCGCAGGCAATGGTAGAATCGCGCCGATATGTTTTGTATTTCTTGTGGCACGCGGTTGTCTGAGAATGCGCGATTCTGCGCAAATTGCGGTACGCCCGTCGAAATTGATATCGATACGAATGCAACCGTCTTGGGAGACGAGGCGCTCCTCGAATCCAACCTAGAGACCATTGCGCCTGAGCAGCAGCCGGTTGTGCGTCGCTCGTCGCCGCAACCGGTAAGAACTCCCGTCAGGCCGCGCAGTGCCACGGCCAGCAACCCGATGCTCACAAGCAGCGACCCAATAGGCGGAGGACGATTTACTCCCGGAGCGATCATCGGCGAGCGTTACCGAATTGTGGCATTGCTGGGCCGCGGCGGAATGGGTGAGGTATATCGGGCGGAAGACCTGAGATTAACTCAAGTGGTGGCGATCAAGTTTCTGCCCGAAGCGCTTTCCAGAGACGTATCCGCTCTGGCGCGGTTTCATTCCGAAGTGCGCGTGGCGAGGCAGGTTTCGCATCCAAACGTTTGCCGTGTATTCGACATCGGCGATGCTGAGGGAATTCCATTTCTCACGATGGAATATGTGGATGGAGAAGATATCGCATCGCTGATCCGGCGAATCGGACGGCTACCTCAAGACAAAGCCACCGAGATTTCCAGGCAGATTTGTGCTGGACTGGCGTCGGCGCATGAACGCGGCGTCGTGCATCGCGACCTGAAACCGGCGAACGTGATGCTGGATGGTTCCGGGAAAGTCCGGCTTACCGATTTTGGTCTCGCCGGAATCGCGTCGACGATTCAGGGAGCTGAAATCCGCGCCGGAACGCCTGCGTACATGGCCCCGGAACAACTGTCCGGGAAAGAAGTAACTACAAAGAGCGATATCTACTCGCTGGGCCTGGTGATGTATGAAATTCTGACCGGCAAACGAGCTTACGACGCGGCGACATTACCGGAGCTGATTAAGGCAAGAGAAGAAGCTGCCCTGACAAATCCATCAACGCTCGTGCGTGACCTGGATCCGCTGATCGAACGAGTGATTCTGAGGTGCCTGGAAAAAGATCCAGCGAAGCGACCCGCTTCTGCGTTGCAGGTGTCAGCGGCGCTTCCCGGCGGCGATCCGTTGGCGGCGGCGCTGGCGGCCGGAGAAACACCGTCGCCCGAGATGGTGGCGGCGGCAGGCGAAACCGAAGGACTGAATCCGCGGATCGGATTGCTCTGCCTGGTGGGCGTGTGTCTACTGCTGGCGGTACTGTTGGGAATCGCGAAGCGGTCAAAGATGGTTTCATACATATCGTTCGGGCCGAGCCCCGATGTGCTGACAGCTAAGGCAAACGACATCATTCGCTCATTTGGCTACACGGATTCGCCGGCGGATACGGCGCAGGGTTTCGAGTTGATGCGGGATTACCTGCAGCATATCGCCGAGACTGTGAAGACACCGCAACGCTGGGATGTGTTGAAGCAAGATGAGCCGCCAGCTCTCATGTTTTGGTATCGGCAGAATCCCCGAACATTGGTAACGTTTTCTCCGGTGGACAACCTTGTTTACGGTCGAATTCAGCCCGATGAACCGCCGATGACCGCTTCCGGAGGGCGTTTGATCGAACTGTCGCCTCAAGGGAATATGCTGGTGTTCCAGGCGACACCGCCGCAAGTGGATGAACCGCTGGCGGAGCCTCCAACTGCGCCAGACTGGAGCAAGTTGTTCGTGGCAGCAGGATTAAACCAGAGTCAGTTCAAAGCCGTGCCGCCGCGATGGTATCCCCTCGCTTGGGGAGACTCCCGTGCGGCGTGGGAAGGCACATGGCCCAATCATCCGGAAATTCCGTTGCGCTTGGAAGCGGCAGGTTATCGCGGAAGACCGATATTCTTCACGACGATTTCTCCGTGGGACAAACCTACGCGTATGGAGGCCCCGACGCAGTCGCGGCGGAATTCAATCGGGCAATGGTTCTCGTTCGCAATATTAGGGACCATCCTGGGTTTAGGAATCTGGATGGCCTCGCGGAGCGTGCGCGCGGGAAGAGGTGATCTGAAGGGAGCGACCCGGTTGGCATTGTTCGTGGCGCTGGTGGGAATCGCGAATTGGATGCTGCTCGCTCACCATATTTCCTCACAGATGGAAATCGTGTTGTTTATCCTGGCAGTGAGCGTGGGCTTGTTTTTTGGGCTGTTAACGTGGTTGCTATATGTGGCGCTGGAACCCTATGTGCGGCGATATTGGCCAGACACGTTGATTTCGTGGTCGAGGTTCCTTGCGGGGAAATTCAAGGATCCAGTGGTGGCGCGAGATGTGCTATTGGGAACGCTGTTCGGCTTAGCGTCGGCAACATTGGAGCAATTGCAACCGTATGCAGAGGCTTGGCTGGGGAAAGCGCCCCAGCGACCGCTGGGATTGACCACCGCATACACGCTGGAGGGATTCAGGGGAAGCATCGCGACGGTTCTGGCTCAGGCGTCTTCGTCCTTCTCGGGCGCATTCATAATCTTTTTCTTTTTTTTCCTGCTGCGATTCATTTTGCGGCGGAACTGGCTGGCCGCTGTGGTGATGTCGCTGCTATTTTGCATTCCCAGTCTGGCGGCGCAGAATCCGCTGATTGATGCGCTATTCACCGCGCCATTCTTTTTGGCCTATTTGTACATATTGCATCGCTTCGGATTGGTGACGCTGACGGTGTTGTATTTCGTCGGTCAGTTGGCAGATAGCATGCCGCTGGCCACTCCGCTGGGTGCGTGGTACACCGAGGGCGGTGTGGTGACGATGATCACGATTCTGGCGGTGGCATTCTACGGATTTTACGTGTCACGCGCGGGAAAGCCCGTTTTCGAAACGGCAGCATTGGATTTGTAGCGAAATCGCCTGCGCGTTCTGCCCTGCAAACCCAAACCGCTATTTCTGACTGGGTGTGCTTTGCAAGACCGCTACGGTGATTTCTGTAGTGAGGTTCTCCACATTACTTAGCGCGTGGCTTGCGGCCATGCGAGCCTTTTCCATAAACGAAGAATCCAGGACAAAGGCGCAGCGATCGACGAAGGGATGATTCGCGACCTCGAAGGGCTTGCGCTTTCGCTGCGATGTGCCGGCCCGCGCAAGAATCTCTTCATACATCACCAGGTCGGATTGAAACTCCAGGGCATCCCCCGCATTCCAGCGCTGATGCCGAGTCAGGGCGCTGAGGAATTTCTGGCGAAACGAAAGCGCGTCCTTGCGTGTCAACGGTTTGAGTTTGGCATTTTCCGCAGTGACGCCGCCTTTGCTGACGATCTCCAACGCGCGCGCGGAAGCGGCGAGCAAGGCTTCTCGCTGCAACAGAGCAAGCAAGTCGCGGTACAGAGGCGCGTGCACCTGCAGGCCGTATCGACCGTGCTCGACGACGTAAGAATCGACGAAGCGAGGAACGAGACGCTCGCGCACCAGCGATTCGCTCAGTCGCTGAGCCAATTGAGCGGCAACGTCAGAGCTTGCGCTCCTGGATTTGGGTGGCAGAGCCATGCCGGATTCTCATAGTAACAGCAACTCGCGTGCGCGACATTCGTCCGAAAGTGTAGGCCAAGGCCAGGACAGAAAAGCAAAAGGCCCGGAGGAACTCACCGGGCCTTTTGTTATTTCGATTGAGGTTGCGATCAGTGGACCGCTCGCGGGCTGTCGCCCACACCGGGCTGCTGTGGTTCCGGCTCAGGCACGACCGGAGCGATGGGTTCCTTCTCCAGCGCGTGCTCGAGAACTTCGTCCAGATTGCGCACGTAGGTGATCTTCAGATCGCCGAGAATTTCGGGAGGAAGATCAGCGACAGCGTTGGGTTCGTTGTCCGCCGGCAGCAGCACATGATTGATGCCGGCGCGTTTTGCGCCAAGCACTTTCTCTTTGACGCCACCGATGGGCAGAACCACGCCGGAGAGAGTCATTTCCCCCGTCATCGCCAGGCGATTCTTTACCGGACGATTCGTGAGCAGGCTGATAAGCGAAGTGACCATAGCCGCGCCCGCTGAAGGGCCATCCTTTGGCACGGCGCCCGAGGGCACGTGGATGTGGATGTCCTGCTTGCGGAAGAAATCCGGGTCGATGCCGTAGCGCTCAGCATTGGCGCGAGTCCAAGTGAGCGCGGCGGTCATGGATTCCTGCATGACTTCGCCGAGATGGCCGGTCATGGTGAACTGCTTCCCTCCGCGCATGCGGCTGGCCTCAATGAAGACGATGTCGCCGCCGACCGGAGTCCAGACGAGACCGATGGCCACGCCAGGCTTCTTGACGCGCTCTTCGACTTCGCGCTCGGTGCGGAATTTCGGCACGCCGAGGAATTCGCGCACGACTTCGGGCGTCACCACCATCTTGTCGGTCTTGCCTTCGGCGAGGCGCCGCGCCTGCTTGCGGACCAAGGTTGCGATTTCCCGTTCCAGGTTGCGCACGCCGGCTTCGCGAGTGTAGCTGTGAATGATCTCGCCCAAGCCCGCTTCCGTGAATTCCAGTTGTTCGCCTTCCTTGATTCCGTGTTCGGTCGCCTGCTTGGGAATCAAGTATTTACGCGCGATGTTGATCTTTTCCTCGCTGGTGTAGCCAGGGAGTTCAATAATCTCCATGCGGTCGCGCAGAGGCTCAGGGATCGGATCCATCCAGTTGGCCGTGGCAATAAATGTGACTTTGGAAAGATCGAACGGCACATCCAGATAGTGATCGCGGAACGAGTTATTCTGTTCGGGATCCAGCACTTCCATGAGCGCGGACGACGGATCGCCACGGAAGTCTCGCCCCAGTTTATCGACCTCGTCCAACATGCAGACCGGGTCGTTGCTTTCGGCGCGTTTCAAGCCCTGGATAATCTGGCCGGGAAGTGCGCCGATATACGTGCGTCGATGGCCACGGATTTCCGCCTCATCATGCATGCCACCGAGAGCGATGCGAACGAACTTGCGTCCCAGGGCTCGGGCGATGGATTTGCCAAGCGAGGTTTTGCCCACGCCTGGAGGGCCAACGAAGCAGAGGATTGGTCCCTTCATACCCGGCTGTAGTTTTTTGACGGCCAGGTAATCGAGAATGCGTTCCTTGACCTTCTGCAAGTCGTAATGATCTTCGTCCAGGATTTCGTGCGCCTTCGGAATGTCGATTTCCGAGCTGCCGGAAGACTTGCTCCAAGGCAGCGAGGTCATCCATTCCAGGTAAGTGCGCGAAACCATGTATTCGGCGGACGCCGGAGTCATTTTAGCCAGGCGCTTCAGTTCGCGTTCGCACTCTTTCTTGGCTTCCGCGGTCATGCCGGCTTCCTCGACCTTTTTGCGCAGCTCTTCGATTTCAGCTTGCGCGTCGTCGATTTCTCCCAGCTCTTTCTGAATCGCCTTCATCTGCTCGCGCAGGAGGTATTCGCGCTGGTTCTGGCTGACTTGCTCCTGAACCTGCTCGTTGATCTTGCTACGCAGTTCCAGAACTTCGAGCTCTTTCGAGAGTTCGCGGATCAGCATTTCCAGGCGCTTGCGCACGTTGGAAGTTTCGATCAACTCCTGGCGGACCAGCGTGGTGAGGCTGGGCAAGGTACCGGCGATGAAGTCAGAGAGCTTGCCCGGATCATCGATGTTCATTGCAACGTTCTGTAAGTCGTCAGAAAGTTGCGGCGAATGACTGACGACGTCACGGAATAGATCCTGCGCGTTCCGCTGCAGCGCCTCTAGCTCGTTGTCCTTGTCCCCGTAAATATCGGGCTCCGATGCGACGGCGGCGCGAAGGAAAGGGCGCAGCCCCAGCAACTCGACGATACGAATTCTCTGCAGACCCTCAAGGAAAACGACGACGTTGCCGTTGGGCATCTTTACGGTCTTGTGGACCTTGGCGAGTGTTCCAACTTTGTGCAAATCCGCCGCAGCAGGGTCTTCCACCCGCGGGTCTAGTTGGGCAACCACGCCCAAAAGCTTTTCTTCGCCGGTCAAAGAGTTCACCAGCGCGAGCGAGCTCTCACGCCCGACGGTAAGTGGTAGAACCGCTCCCGGGAAGAGAACGGTGTCTCGAACTGGCAAAACTGCCAGTGTTTCCGGCACGATATGTTTTTTTTCAGCCATGATATCCCCTCAAATTCAGTAGCAGGAAAGCCACCTTGGAACAGTTAGATGCAAAGGAACAGGAAAAGGTGCCAATCCTACGCGAGCCATCCGCAATTAACCTTAGTCGATGAGACTAAGATTTTATCAAATCCTCTGTACAAGGGCAATGCCTCCCGTAACCTATTGAAAATAAAGTCTGTTTCACCCACATCCATCGCCATTCCCTGTTCCTTTATCGGCCATTGGCGCCTTTCGAGTAGTTCCGGCGAACAAACGCGATCGCCTGCTCCTTGGTCTGGAGCGCCCCATCCAGCTGGGCGTCCTCAACAGCCGTCAGGATCCTTTGAAAAGCGGGTCCCGGCTGGAAGCCCATGCCTACCAGGTCGTCGCCACTCAAGAGCCTGGGTGGCCGGACCTGCTCCGGAGGCGTGGCACCGAGAAAATCCCGGACCGCCTGATAGGCGTCCAGACGACCGTGACTTGCGGAGCAATCCAAGCGATGCAGCTCCAGGTGTTCGGCAAAACTGGGTTGACGAACGAACCTCTTCAAAGTGGACTTCCGCATTTGCGCTACATCTTTAAACTTCATGTGATTTGCTACAAGACCTTTTACCTGCTCAGTTTCCTCGTTCGCAAACCGCAGGCGACGGCAGATGGCCTCAGCCATACGAACGCCCACGTCTACATGTCCGTCAAACCGAATCCTGTCGCCTGTCTCTGAGGCGGGGCGAAAAGTGGGAGGCTTTCCGACGTCATGAAGAAGGACACCCCACGCGAGAGTCGGAGAAACTCCGGCTGGCAAGCCATCCAGCATCATGCGGGTATGAATCCAGACGTCGCCTTCGGGATGATATTCCGGGGGCTGCTGCACGCCTTTCATTAGTGAAATTTCCGGCAATATTTCGCGAAGAAGTCCGGTGTCGTCGAGAAGCTCAAAGCCACGCCGTGCGGCGCCTTCGGTGAGCAACTTGGTAAGTTCGTCGCGGATGCGTTCTGGGGAAACGAAATGGATTTCCGAGGCGTGTTCCCGAATGGCCGCGAAGGTGTCTGGATCGATTGTGTATCCGAAGCGGGCAGCGAAGCGCACCGCGCGCAGCATACGAAGCTTGTCTTCGGTAAACCGGCGCTCGGGTTCGCCGATAGCGCGAATAACGCCGGCGGAGAGGTCGGCGCGTCCGCCAACATAATCGAGCACTTCACCGGTGTCATGTTTCATGAGCAAGCCGTTGATGGTGAAGTCGCGGCGCGAAACGTCTTCCTGCGGAGTGTGCGCGTAAACGACCTGGTCTGGATGGCGGCCATCGGAGTAGCCAACGTCGCAGCGGAACGTAGCGACTTCAACCTTGTAGCCGTCGCGGGGAACAAGGACCACACCGAATTGGGCACCGACACCAAGGGAATCGGAAAACAACTCCATGACTTGAGCGGGCGTGGCGTCGGTGGTTACGTCGTAATCGGCTGGATCGCGATTGAGCAGAATGTCGCGGACACAACCGCCGACCAGCAGGGCTTGATAGCCGCGCCGTTGAAGCGTTGCGCAGATCGAATTGGCAAGTTCTCTGGAATTCACGTGTTGATTATGCGCCAGCCCGTGGCGGGAGACCGAAATAAATGAGATTCAGCTTGGTGATAGAGGTTACTTGCAGCGAAAGACCAGGCAGGTGATGTCGTCGGACTGGCGGGTTTGCGCGACGAAGGTCTCGACACTCGTCATGAGGAACTGCAGAGATTCCTTAGCGGGCACCGCGGGAAGATTGCGAACCAAATTCACCAAGCGCGCGTCAGAGAATTCCTCGCCCGCGGAATTGAAGGCTTCAACGACGCCGTCAGTAAAGAGCACGAGGAGGTCGCCGGAGTGCAATTCGACCTCAGCCGTGAGGAAGGTGGCTTCCGCCGTTATGCCGAGCGGTAAACCACCGGACTCCAACCGTTCCGTACGGCCATCGGCGCGGCGAATGATGGGAGAATTGTGGCCGGCGTTGACGTAAGAGAGCTTGCGGGTAGACGGATCGTACTCGCCAAGTACCGCGGTGGTGAAGCGTTGGCCCCCCAAGCTATGTTCGCAGGCATAGCGATTCAAACGGACAGCGAGCGGAGTAAGCGGAAGGCCCTCGGAGGCCAGCGTGCGCAGGCTGGCCTGCAGCGTGGCCATAAGCAGAGCGGCAGGCACGCTTTTCCCGGCGACGTCGGCCATTACCAGCATCAACTTACCGCCGGATGCCGCGTCTCCGAGCGGATAAAAAGCGTCGTAATAATCGCCGGCGACGGAGTTCTGCGGGCGGGTCCAAAAAGCGACCTCCGCATCGGGAATCACCGGCGGTTCGGAGGGAACAAGCCAGGTTTGAATTTCGCGGGCGATTTCCAGGTCGCGCTTCATGATGACTTTGTCGGCAAGTTCCAATGAAAGCAGAAAAAGAAAAAGCAGCGCCGCGACAAACTGTAGATTGACGTCGACATTCCCGTTGCCATTATTGCCGGAGCTAATTCTCACGTTGGAGAACAGCAGCATGATCAGCCCAACAAGCAGCAGTACGCGGCGGGCCGGGCTGAGTTTGTTCATCAAGGCCCAGAAAAACTGCCGCACGACGGGAAAGGCGCGCTTCCAGCGCGGTAATTTCTGGATTTCTTCCCAATCGACGTCTTTGCCGTAGAACCCGTAACTAGACCGTGCGTCCGCGGCAAATTGATTCCACAAGTCGTCGAGAGCGCGGCCTTCACTCACGCGTTGCCAAAAATTCTGGACGCGCTCGATAGGCGCTTGGCGCGGAGCAGCAGTACCTGGGGTTGGCGGGGCGGAGGCACTCATCGATTGCAGTATAGGACATTGCAGGGCCGCGTGCGAAATGGCGAGTGATGGAAAATTGATCGCGGCAGGGAGGATTAGTGATCATCGCGGCGAAGCGAGCCGCCAAATTGCACGCTGCCAAAACCAAATTTGTCGCGCAACCGGTCGGTGGCCTCGGTGAGTTTCTTGAGTTTCTCGCGGCGGTCTGCTTCGAGGAGGTCGAGCTGTTCAGCGCCGTGAGAGAGGGCCGAAAGGGCGACGCCAAGGAGTCGCACCTTGCGTTTGGCGTCGCGATGCTCGCGGAAGAGTTCGAGAAACACGGCAAATACGTCGGGATCAAGTCGAACCGGATCTGGCACAGTCTTTGAGCGGGTGTAGGTTTGAAATCCGGCGTAGCGGATGGTGAGCGTGAGGGTTCGGGAAGCGAGACCGGCTTCGCGCAGACGCTTGCAGGCTTTTTGAGAAAGGTGGCTGAGCGTCGATTCCATTTCCGCGACGTCGCCCGTGTCTTCGCCGAAAGTGTGATTGTGGGAAATGGACTTCGGTTCCGCGTCGATAAGAAATTCGTAGGCATCGCCGCCCCGCGCTTTGCGGAAGAGCGCCGTGCCCCACTGGCCGAAGACGGATTCCAGCTTTTCCTGGGAGTGAGAGGCTAGCTGTTCGACCGTCTCGATAGCCAAGGCGCGGAGCGCGCGCTCCGTAACCTCGCCGATGCCGGGAATCTTGCGAATTGGAAGGGGAGCCAGGAAGCGTGCTTCCATTCCGGGGGCTACCCAGACCAGGCCGCGTGGCTTTCCTTGATCGGAAGCAACCTTGGCGACCAAACGCGTAGTGGCCAGACCGCCGGAGCACGGAAGCTGCGTCTCTTTGGTTATGGTGCGCAGAAGCTTGTCTGCGGCGGCGAATGGCGGGCCGTAAATACGTTCGGTTCCGGCAAGATCGAGGTAGGCCTCGTCGATAGAGACCATTTCCACGATCGGCGAAAACCGAGCCAGTATCGAAGCGACACGATCGCTCCACTGGCCATATTTCTCGTGATGGCCATCGAGAAAAACCGCATGCGGGCAGAGGCGCCCAGCAGTGCGCAGCGGCATTGCCGATTGAATGCCGTATTTACGAGCCTCGTAGCTGGCAGCAGAGACGACACCACGTTGATCAGGCCTGCCGCCGACGACCACGGGCTTGCCGCGCAATTCCGGGCGGGTGAGCAATTCCACGGAAACAAAAAACGCGTCCATGTCGACGTGCAGGATGGACGAGTGCAGCGGACGGTCGCGTTCCTCGATGGGATCGTGCTTGGCGCGGAATCGAGCCAGGTCCGGCATGGGTTAAGACTACGACTTCACGCTAAGCGCTACAACCGTTCTGCGGAGAGCACCCGAGGAATACCTGCCAGGTCATGGGCGATAGCAATGTTGGACCACGCTGGAGTTTCCAAAAGCGGCTGAACCGCGGGGAGACTGTCGTGGCCCAACTCCATGACCAGCAGACCACCAGGCTTCAGGAAGCTTTGCGCTTGGGCGACGAGTGCGCCAAAAAGTTCGTAGCCCTCTTCGCCGCCGTAAAGAGCCAACTGCGGCTCATGATCGCGAACTTCACGCGGAAGAGAATCAGCTTCCCGGCGACCGATGTAGGGGAGATTGCTAACGATCAGATCGAACTTGAGTGGCAGGAAGGCGTCAAATAAATGCGATTCCAGAAAGCGGACGCGGGCTGCAAAGCCGAGCCGCTGCGCATTGCGTCGCGCGACTTCCAGAGCGGCCGCGGAAATGTCACTGGCGTAGACGATGGCGGAGGGCAATTCCTTTGCAAGTGCCAAGGCAATGCAGCCAGAGCCTGTGCCGATATCGACGATCGTGACGCCTTCGCCCGAAAGTTTGGGGGAGCGGCCGGCACGGAGTTCACGAACCGCCAGACGGTCCAAGGCCACTTCGACGAGATGCTCGGTTTCCGGACGCGGGATCAGCACATCGGGAGTCACCTGAAACTCCAGCCCCCAGAATTCCTGCTTACCGGTAAGATGTTGCGTTGGCTCACCCTGACAGCGGCGATCAATAAGAGCGAAAAATGCGCCGATCTCCGCGGGAGGTAAAATCTCCTCGGGGTGGGAATAGATCCAGGTGCGGTCGCGTCTTGTGACATGCAACAGAAGAAGTTCTGCTGCGAGAGTAAAGGACGGAACTTCAGCTTCGCGGAGACGCGCGATACCCTGCCGCAAAACTTCGCGCACGGAATTAGCTGTACTCACGCCAGTCATTCCAGAAGATGTTCCTTTTGCCGGCCACTGGCCTCCAGTGCGCCATACGCGACTCCGTTTCCGGCATAAGCGTATCGCCCAACCGCCAGTCCGCCCAAGGCAGCTTCACCGAACGCCAGGCCGCCCATCGCTCGCCAGCCCAGCGCAACTCCAGCGATGGATAAAACGCCTAGTGATGCGCCGCCGATCGAAATTACGCCGAGTGACAGACCGCCGAAAGCGATAAATCCAGCAGCGATGCCGCCGAGAGCAATCACTCCAGTAGCGCGGCCACCCACGGCGATGATGCCGTGCGCGACAGGCCCGTAAGAGAACAGGGGCAGACCCGCGATGTGAGTCGGCGACTCATAGACGTGGTCCTTCGAGAGTGCAATGGCGGTGATGAAGTGCGTGAGGACGAGGATTGCCAGCAAATAGAGAATAAAGAACGCCCAGAAGGGCATCATGACGGTACGGGCGCGGTCGGGATCCGAGAGCGAATCACTGATCTTGCGCATCCAGGCCGGACCAGGTTTGGAACCGGGGCGGGTAAGCATGGTTCCCTCCACAGGGGACTGATTAGACTTCAGCGAGCTCCTGTTTGAGCCTCGCAGCTTCGTAGTGCGTCACGAGTGCATCCACGAGGGGAGCGAGCTTGCCATCCATCACCTCGGTGAGTTGGTGAATGGTCAGGCCGATGCGGTGATCACTGACGCGGTTCTGAGGATAATTGTACGTCCGAATTTTCTCCGAGCGGTCACCCGTTTTAATTTGTCCCCGGCGCTCGGCTCCGATCGCCGCCTGCTGCTTTTCCATTTCCATTTCATAAAGACGGGCGCGAAGAACGCGCATAGCCTTGGCGCGATTTTTGATCTGGGACTTTTCGTCCTGCTGAGACACAACCAGGCCACTGGGGAGGTGGGTGATTCGCACCGCCGAGTAGGTAGTGTTGACGGATTGTCCACCCGGACCGGAAGAGCAGAACGTGTCGATGCGCAGATCCTTGGCTTCAATCTTGATGTCGATTTCGTCCGCTTCAGGAAGCACGGCAACGGTAGCCGCCGATGTGTGGATTCGCCCTTGCGTTTCAGTCGCTGGCACACGTTGCACGCGGTGGACGCCACTTTCGTATTTCAGCTTGGAGTAGACCTTGTTGCCCTGGATCGCGGCAACCACGTCCTTCAGTCCGCCAAGAGACGAAGGTGAGCTTTCCATCACTTCCACTTTCCAGCCTTGTGATTCCGCATAACGCGAATACATGCGGAAAAGGTCTGCGGCAAACAGAGCGGCTTCATCGCCGCCGGTACCGCCGCGGATTTCCAGGATGATGTTCTTGTCGTCGTTCGGATCCTTGGGAATCAAGAGAAGCTTTAATTCCTGCTCGACCGTTTCTTTTCGGGCAGTGAGTTGTTTTTCTTCCTCCTGAGCCATGTGCTTCATTTCCGGATCTTCGGATTCCTGGACCATCTGATGAGCGCCTGCGAGATCCTTTTCGATCTGTTTGAATTCGCGATGCTTGTTGACGATGTCCTGGAGCTCGGCATGCTGTTTGGCGAGCTTCTGGTAACGCGCGGAATCGCTCACCACTTCGGGCGTGGAAAGCTCCTGAGTCATTTCCTGATAACGGACGTCGAGCTGGTCAAGCTTTTCAGAGAGTGTGAGGCCGGCCATGATAAATCCCTTTCTTGGCGAAATTGCGTGTCACTGCGGGGTAGTGACAATTGAGAGTTGAAATGGATGGAGAGAGATGGAAACGCGCGCCCAGAACGGGCGAGGAGTGAGGGTCAGCTAATAGAAAGAAGCGAACATCTGTCGGCTCAATAAAACAAGAATAGCGCGGAATGAGAGGTACCGCAATCGGGTGGCAGGGCGCGGACAACGTCTTAACCGTGCGATCGCGATAAGGCTGGGTTAAACTGGGCAACCTATGAGCGTCATTGACGAAGTCCTGACAGCAAATGAAATTTACGCGCGCACGCACGAGTTGCGCAAACTCACTCCGCGACCCGAGCGAAAGCTCGCGGTATTGACCTGCATGGATACCCGGTTGTCGATCAGTACCTTAGGTCTGAAGACCGGAGATGCGCACATTATCCGAAACGCGGGCGGCATCGTAACCGACGACACGCTGCGTTCGCTGATCGTGTCGCACTACCTGCTCGGCACCGAGGAATTCATGGTCATCAATCATACCGACTGCGGGTTGATGCACACGAATGAGCAGGACCTGCGCACTCGAATCCACAATCGCGCCGGGACCGCGGCGGTCGCCCCCGCATTTTTCTACACCTTCCAAAACATCGAGGAAAACGTCCGACACCAATTGCAGAAGCTCCGCAGTCATCCGTGGATTCCGGAAAGCATCGTGGTGCGCGGATTTGTCTACGATGTGACAACTGGAAGATTGCGCGAAATTAAGGATTTCTGATGGCTGAACTATTTAGCAATCAAACTTTCGCGACACGGGATTGGTTGCTGCGACGAAGCGCGTGTACTACGATGCGGTCTGGCAACAGGATTCAAGATTGCGAGTGATCGAATGAGCGAGGCAGCACGCGTGGCAACGGAGAATTCGCCCGAAATTCTAAGGGAGACTACGCCTGAAAGCGATACAGGATTCTTGTGGGACTTCTGGTATCCGGCGATAAAGAGCCAGGCCATTCGCGGAACGAAGTTAGCGACGGCAATGCTGCTGGAGGTTCCGCTAGTGCTGGGCCGCACGAGCGAAGGCAAGGCGTTTGCCATGCGCGATACTTGCCCGCACCGCGGCATTCCTCTTTCGTACGGCCATTTCGATGGAAAAAACGTGCAATGCAGCTATCACGGCTGGGAGTTCGAGGCTTGCAGTGGGCGCTGTGTAGAGATTCCATCGCTGACGAGCCACGACAAGCTTAAGGTGGAGCGAATCAGCGCGGTCAGTTTTCCATGTGAAGAACGAGACGGCTACGTGTGGGTGTACATGACTGCGCCAGGGTCGCGCATGCCGGAGACGATAGTGGCAGCGCCGGAACTGCCAAAATTCAGCGCGAAGTACAAGATAACGCGGCTGGATTGCGAACTGCCGTCGCACATCGATCATGGAATCATTGGCCTGATGGATCCGGCGCACGGGCCCTTTGTGCACCAATCATGGTTCTGGCGCAGCAAAAAGAGCATTCACGAAAAGTCCAAGCAATTTGAGCCTATTCCGCTGGGCTTCCGCATGAGCAAGCATTCGCCATCGACTAACAGCGCTCCTTATCAGTTATTGAAAAAGATGACCGGCGAAGCGGTATCGACGACCATCGATTTTGTGCTGCCGAACATGCGTTTTGAAGAAATTCACAGCGGAAAACTTTGGTTCTCCAGCCGGGCTACCGTCACACCGGTGCGGCGCGATTTGTGCCGTATCGATTTCGTTGCGGCGTGGAACCTGGCGCTGCCTGTTTCGATTTTCCGGGCGTTTGCGAAAGTATTTCTGCGACAAGACCAGCAGACCATGATCCAACAAGCCGAGGGATTGAAATACAATCCGCGGCTGATGCTGATCGACGACGCGGATCGACCCGCGAAGTGGTATTTCGGCTTGAAGCAAAACCTGCTGGAATCGCGACGCAGCGGCGCGCCGATGCTTCACCCGATGGATGGACCTGTGACTTTGCACTGGAAGAGTTAGGCCGGGAGTCCGACAGTTGGGGCGGTTTACTTCAACTTGTCGAGGTCAAACTTGACCGAAACATCCTGCCCGTCGGGAGTGAGCACGTGGACTTCGGTGTCGTCGGAAGGCACATTGCGGGCGTCGTATTCGACCCATACCCAGGCACCTATCAAACCGCCAGACGCCCCATTTCCATCCGTTTGGGAATATTGCGGCTCCCCGTGGGTTGAGCGAGGCTCGATCCAATCTTGTTTTTGCTTGATGCCGAATCGAAAATCCTGCCAAAAATCATCCGCGCGCAGCGTGATTCCTTTTTCGCTCGCGGCGTCGCCGGAAGAACGCTGTGCGTCAATCTGATTGTAGGTGGGAGTGAACTCGATGTGGATTTCGAGGAGGATAGAGTCTCCCCGGCCGCGGTAGTCGAGTTGTGCCTGCTGTGCGCTGTAGATGCCAGAGGCGGTTTGCGATACTTCAACGACCTGTGCCAATGGCGTGAGCAGACGTATCTCCGAAATATAAGGACCACTCTTTGGGAGAGGCAAGTGGCGGATGTAGGGCTCGAAGAAGGCGCGTGTTTGTTGGTCGCGGTGCTGGCCAAGAAAGTAGGCGTTTCGGACGGCGGTATCGGAGAGTTCCACATCGTATGCCGAAGAAGGCGTCGGAAACACCAATGTCGCGATCAGCAAAAATGCGGGAAGTCGGAATCGAGGGAATCGCATGGGGGCCTCGTATTAGTTAGACGTACGACGACAGACGCGTTGTTTCAGATGCGGCGCGTGATGTTTGGAAAGTCTAACCAAACTTTGATGCCGCAGAAATGGGAGCCCTCGGTGCAGATGGGAGTAGTAATGCCGGCGCGCAAATGGCAGGGCGGCCCAATATAGCGAGACAGTTGTGGGTGAACCTCGTTGAGTTGGGTAATCTCGTCCATCGAAGCATTGTAGATTTCTTCCTGCGCGTTGAAACATGTGCGCATGGTCCATTTGTGCAGAAGGTGCAGAAGAGAACCTGTTTCGACCAGACGAATGGACCTGGCGTTGGGGAGAACGTAAAGAGCGATCTCCGGAGGAACGCCGCGGTCGAGCAGTTCGTTCTTGGCGTCCCAAGCGTCTTGCATGGCGCGCGTGTAAACCTCTTCTGCGCGAGCATTGCCCGCCAGAAGCATGGGCGTAATGTAATCGGGTTCCCGCGTATCGGCCAGCGTAAGCAGAGGACGTGAGCCCGGCACCATACGATGACGTTGGTCCTGGCTGTCCGCGGTGTGACTGATTTTCTTGGCAAACGTGTAATTGGCGTGCTGCATCGCGCGCATGAGCGGTGCATGCACGCCGACGTTGAGCGTCTCAAGTCGATAAAGGTTGCGAGCGGGGTTGAGGAGGCGGTCGATTGCCTCGTTGTCGCTGCAGGCCGATTCCGGGAGTCCGACCACGGCGCGGTAGGCCTCGGCCATGACGCGCGGGGCATTGGCGGAGTAGTCCACGAGGCGAGAGGTCCTGCCGTTGAGCCGCGCGTCAAATTCACGGACAAATGTTTCAGCACTGCTGTTGGATTTCGCGGGTGCGAAATCTTTCCATTCCGGCAGTTCTTCGAGGGGAGTGGTGCCGAAACGGTCGAAAAATTGTGGATCGACTTGCCGCACCAACGCGACCATTTCGCCAATCACCGCGCGTGCCTCACTCGGCGTGTCGGAAGCCGAACACATGCGCCAGAGACGATGCAGTACGATGCCCGATATGGTGTGCACCATGGTGGTGAAAGCCGCCAAAGGCAAAACATATCGAGCGATTTCGATGGAGCGCTTTCCTGCCGACTGCTCGATCTTCTGAATGCGTTTGGGATGAGACATCGGCCCAATGTGCCAGATGTCATTCAGAATGTTGCGCGCCTCGGGAACCAGAAGCGCGGATAACTCTCGATAATAGGTCCAGGAGCGCGCGATGGAAGTTTCATAGATAGCGCGCGACCCTTCGTCGAAGAAAAGAGACACGGGAGGGATGTAGGCCTGCGCGCGGTCGAGACGTACGTAACGCTGGCTCTGCTGCTCGGAGTTGTAGAAGGGATGAGCGTGAAGAAAGGACCAAACAAATTGACGGCTAACATTCTCGACCCCAAACTCGAAGTGAGCGTGTTGATAGACGGTGTGATGCCCGCTATAGAAAGTGGCGGCGCCGATGTTGAGGCGCTGCTTGTCGGTGATTTCGTCGGAGGCAATCAAGCGGGAGGAGTAGCAGGTTCGCGCAGCCGCGATCGCCGAATCGAAGGGATGAGAAAAGGCATTTCGGAGTGTGATGCGTGGTGGCGCCGTCTCGACGGAATCAGGAGAAGGCGAACCTTCGAACATGCGCGATTGGGTAGCCACGTTGAGAAGTCATTCTACACGGACGGAGAAGCGAGGACAAAAGGGTAGCAATCGGGATAGGGGGAGCAGTCGCCTGCTCACCCCTCCCACACCACCGTACAGGCGGGTCCGCATACGGCGGTTCAGCGAGTTGAGCCCTGACGGGCCGGAGGTTCGATTCGTCGTTCGCCACAAGGGCTTCGCCGCTCTGCAGGTTGCCGTTTCGGCTTCACCGTCTTCTGAACCTGCAAAACTCAGCCGAAGCTGATTGGCTGGCGCAGTGCCACCCGTGAGTTCGACGTTCTACTGCTCACTCTCACTGTTTGGGCCTTCCTCACTTTCGTGAGTACTACGCCCGCTGCTGACTTCTGCTGCAGGATCAGCGTGAGTTACTGCACGCTCAGTCTCGAATCCGAGACATGCAACAGATCTCCCGCGATAAGCTCGACTGCTTTCGATACGCGACCGCCGGATTTACCACCAGCGTCCTTGATGGATACGGACTTCGCGATCCTTTGCCCGCTCGTCCGACGCCGTAGGCCTCTAATCCAGTTCTTGTCCATCGGCCCGTATCTTTGCTCCACGCTTCCTCCAGACCCCACCTCACGGTGACGCCCTTGCGCTTCGCTATCCTTCACCTCCATCAGGTTGGGACGGGACTTCCACCCGCTAGCTGCCGAGCATGCGCGGCGTACAAAGAAAACGGACCGGTTGTTGACCGGTCCGTCGGAAAGCGAGACGAAAATAGGGAATTACTTCTTGCCTGCGGCAGCGGGAATGTTGGCGTACTTCTTCTGAAAACGCTCGACGCGGCCGGCTGTGTCGACCAGCTTCTGCTTACCGGTAAAGAACGGGTGGCAGCCAGAGCAGATTTCGACGCGCAGCATCTCGCCTTTGATGGTCGAGCGCGTCTGGAAAGTATGTCCGCAGGCACAGTGGACAGTGACGGGATGATAGTCGGGGTGGATACCGGATTTCATTGTTCTCCAATCTATCGTGGCCGGTCTGCGCGGGAACCGAACAGAAGGTTACAGCCGCGTCGCTAGGTCACGAGACAATTTATGATTATAAAGGAAAACGAAAGAAACGCAAAATGGCCGAGAATTCGCGGGGGCGAGGCCGCCGATGACTATGAAATGAAATGACAACCGAGGCGGAACGCTCCTTCGGAGGTTTGCCGGCTCCAGACTGGCTTGAGATAGACGCGAACAGGAGGAAGAATCGGAACGTGGAGAATCGCCAGGATGCTTTCCGATAGTTCCTCTGCCTGCTCTAGTTCCAGAGCTACGCCACCAAAACCCAGATCGATTACGCGAGCGCGGCGGTCTCCGCGTTCCCCAATAACCGCATAAGCATTTGTTCCGACCATAGAAACGCGCTCTGCCTTTCGCTGAACCGCGTACGAGCTTGGAGAGTCCGCCGAGCGGAGCGTCTGATTTGTGAGCGGGTGCGTAGCACTTGCAGCGGCAATCGGTGAGCCAGCAGAAGGCTGTTCCGGCGTTTGGCGGGATTCAATGGAAATCGGTTCGCGCGAGATGGCAGCCGGAGAGACATCGGAACTGGACTGCAAGTTGCTCCTGGAGCCAGTACGAGAGTGGTTGGCGTGCTTCAGGCGATACAGACGTTCATCTGCGATGCGGATCAACAAATCCGACTGGTCGCCGTCTGGAGGGAAGGTGGCGACGCCATGATCCATCGCGACGCTGATCGCGAGATGCAAAGGTTGCAGCGTCTCCGCGAAAACCGTGCCAACGCGGCGGCTGAGGGCGAGCGCTTGCGCAGCGTCGGTCTGCGGAAGCAATAAGGCGAACTCGTCGCCGCCGATACGAAACGCAGAGTCCGAAGTACGCAGAGCCTTTTGTAGAGTACTCGCAGCGGCACGCAGAACATCATCGCCGCGCGGATGGCCATACTTGTCATTCACTTCTTTGAAGCGATGAAGATCCAGGATGACAATGCTAAGCGGCAGTCCATAACGGCGAGCGCGATTGAGTTCTTTTTCGAAAGATTCCGTAAAGAGACGCCGATTATAGAGGCCCGTGAGTGGATCAGTGGCTGCGTTTACTTGGAGCTTCTTGAATTCGCTGTATTCCACAACCACTGGAACATGAATCAGTCCGGCGGCGGAGAGAACATCCATCAGTGCCGTATGGAGCGAGACGGAACGGCGGAGCTGCTCCGACAGCTCGCGACGGCGCAACAGCATCTCTTCCCAAATTTGAACGCATTGGCTTTCGCGAAGTTCGAGTTGTGTGGTCGCGCGAAAATAGCGCTGCAGGAACTGACTGCGCGCAGGAATATCCATACTTTCGAGCGTGTCTGCTAATAGCTCGAAATAGGCGTCTTCCATAGGTAAGCGCGGGGCCACTGAGGCACCGGGGCTGGGCATAGCCGACTTTTCCTATTTTCTGACCGTCCCCGCGGGGTTTGGGGCGAGCACAGTAAGGTAACTAGCTAAAGTGGAAGCAAGCCAGATACCACTTGTACTGTGGGTGCAACCAAACTGCGCGATCGGGGACAGCCTCGGAGACGTGGCTATCCTATTACAAAATACGGAGATATGGGAGTTCCAAGAAAGAGAGTGTCGAAAGAATAAGAAGGGCGGAATCGGACCCCAAAGAGCTATTTTGAGACGGGGCCAGTTTGGGACAGAGAATTACTCAAGAGGGCGCAGGAATTCCAGTCCGAAGAGCCGGACGTCGCCCAGGATGTCCTGTCGCTTAACCCGGGCAATGATCGGGGGGGTCTCGCTAGGAACCAGGCTGGAGGAGGCTGGGGAGGGGGCTGGTATCGTTAAGTGCACCGTTTGTTCGGGGCGCAAGATATGCGAAGAGGTAATGCAGGCGCCGGTCGCACTAATATTAAGGGTTTTCGTGAGCTCGATAAACTCAAGGCCTGTAGCATCGGAAGCCCTAAGAAAGACGGGGACTTGCAGACGAAGGCGCGGCGAGCGACGCGTATGTGAGGAATCCACGCGAGACTCCTCATTAATTTGGTCGAGGCGGATGTCCATAATAGTACCTGAGCACTAGTACAAAAGTTAGCAGGTTGGGTGCCAGTTCGCGGCCGACTCCAAGCTCGAGTAAAGCTAATGATTACAATAGAGTTAAAATGAAGTTCAAAGTCGTCCTATATTTCCGCCGGACTTTCAGGGAAGGTTTGAGCAGGCGAGTTCCCTAAATGTGCAAATGGAACGCATTTGCCATTGACAGGCCGAGGGGTCTCTGTAAGTATGAGGCCTCTGCCTAGGGAAAATATTTTCCACATACCAAGGAGCCGGATTGGAGAACATGAGCAGCCCCGCCGCGACGTCACTGGGAGACAATACCGCGTTGGCCTCACAGGAACTACCCTTGGGACAGGTTCGTGGCCTGCTGGAGAGTGTCGACAAGGGCTTGGTGGTGGCCGATCGCGAAGGTCTGGTGCTGGTGGCGAACACCCGGGCGAGGAAGTTCCTGGAAGAGCAGGGAAAATCCGAGAAGAACTCCCTGAATATTCTGCGCGAAATGCTGAATGCCGACCCCAAGGAGATCTCTCAGAGGATTCAGAAAGGCGAGCACGAGATCGAACTGGCGGGAACGGTGAAGGGCCGGAGTTTTTGCGCGCGCGTCAAATGGATCCCGGAGTCGGATTGGCTGGTGATTCAGTTTGTGAACGAAGAAGGCGATAAAACCGCGAGTGCAGGAACGCAACTTACGGTTCAGGAGTTGCTACAAGAACGGGAAATTACCTACCGGAATTTACTCGCGGCGTACCTCAAGCTGCAGGAAGTGAATCGGCAGAAGACCGTTTTCCTTGCCTCCGCGGCCCATGAGCTGAAGACGCCCTTGGCGGTTATAAAAGGCTATTACGATCTACTTTTGACTGGCTCGCTGGGAAGACTCACGGAAAAACAAAAAGACATTCTGGAGGAATCCAAGGAAAGCTGCGAGAGACTGGTGCGGCTGGTCTCGATGTTTTTGAATTATTCGGCGCTGGAAAGCGGGAAACTGGTGCTGCAGCTCAGAGAGAACGATCTTCGAGACTGTCTCGATGAAGTAGCGAGATTGCGCGTGGAAGGATTCCAAAGAAAAGGCGTGAAGCTGGAAACGCAATTAGATCCTTCCATTCCGACATTCCGATTCGACTACCAGAAGGTTCAACAGGTTGCGGCCAATCTCCTGGACAATGCGTTGAAGCACACAACCGCAGGTGGATGCGTCACGCTGCGTGCCAAGCCCCATTTTTGGGAACGTCGCGTTGCCGAAGTAGCTCCCGTGCAAGAGCGGCGAAGATTCCGGCTGCCGCGCCCGAATAGCGTGGAAGTAAGCGTCACTGATTCAGGAGCGGGAATCGCTCCGGAGCATCATCAGGAGATTTTCGAAGATTTTGTTCGCGTGGATCGAAATACATCCGGGATGGGACTGGGGCTGGCAATTGCGAAACGGCTTGTCCAGGCGCACCGCGGGAAGATCTGGGTGGAAAGCGAACAGCATCGTGGTAGTACGTTTGCCTTCTTGTTGCCGATGGACCAGAACTAGCAAACGGGGGAAACAAAAAGGGGAAGACCGATGGCAGTTAAAGAACGAATCCTAGTTGTTGATGACGAGCCCAGCATACGCAAATACCTTCAGACATTGCTGGAGGTGGACGGTTTCGAAGTGGAAGCCGTCAGTAGCGGCCGGGAAGCGATAAACCGCGTGAACAAAGGGGAGCGGCCCGATTTCATTATTCTTGATGTGCTGATGCCAGAGATGGGCGGATTGGAAACGTTGCAGGAACTGATGCAGATAGACCGGAACCTGAACGTCATCATGCTGTCCTGCTCTAATGAAGTGGGTACGGTTGTCGAAGCGATCCGGCTGGGTGCGCACGATTATCTCACGAAACCATTTGAAAAGACGGAACTGGACGCGGCGATGCTGAAGTCGCGCCAAAAGAAGCAGTTAACGCAAGAGAATCAAGCGCTGCGTGACTACTGCGACCAGGTAACCGAGGATTTGAGTTTTCTTGCGGCCAGTCCGCAGATGGTGCGGATTCGTCAGCAGATATTGCAGATTGCTCCTGTCGACGTACCGGTATTTGTTTGTGGCGAGAGCGGCGTTGGTAAGGAGGTCGTGGCGCGCATGATTCATTTGCGCTCGAAACGAAGAAATCAGGCGTTTGTCAAAGTGAATTGCGCGGCGTTGCCTGGTGAGCTGCTGGAATCGGAGTTGTTTGGATTCGAGCAAGGGGCGTTTACTGGAGCAGTTAGAGCGAAGCCCGGAAAATTCGAGTTGGCCAACAAGGGCACGATCTTTTTGGATGAGATCGCGGAAATGTCCGTGCATCTGCAAGCGAAGCTATTGCATGTGCTGCAGGACCATCAATATTCAAGACTCGGCGGCAGACACCTTGTGGAAACCGATGTGCGTGTGCTGGCCGCAACCAACGTGGATGTGCAGGAAGCGATGAAGGATGGCAGATTCCGCGAAGACCTGTATTACCGGTTGAACGTCCTGTCCATCAATGTGCCGCCACTGCGCGAGCGCACGTCGGAAATTCCTCTGCTGTTCAAGCATTTCCTGGAAAAGTACAGCGAAAAATTTGGCAAGAACATGCAGACACCCTCCAAACACCTGCTGGATGCGGCCATGAATTATCCGTGGCCGGGTAACCTGCGGGAGTTGGAAAACTTCGTGAAGCGCTACGTCATCCTTGAGGATGATGAAGGCAGTTTGCGGGAATTGATCGAGATGTCCAAACTTCGCCAGAAGACCGCGCCTCGGGAAGAATCGCATGTGCCGCGCGAACAGGGATTGAAAGCGCTGGTGCGTGGACTGAAGGACGAAGCGGAGATGGAAGCGATCGCCGACGCGCTGGAAAAGACCAGGTGGTGCCGGAAGGATGCGGCCAAGATGCTGGGAATCAGTTATAAGGCGCTCCTCTATAAGATGCGGCAGTTCAACCTGGACACGCCAAGAACTCGGCGTTCCTCCACAGCAAAACCAGAAGAGCCGCAAGCGCCGGAGGATGGTACCGCTACCCCCATTGGGGTTAAGGCGGAATAGATAGCGGCGTGTATCACGCTGACGGTTTAAGGCACGCCGGCCAAAAACAAAACTTGCACGATAGCCCTCTGGCAAGGTATTGTGCGCATCGAAAAGTAAAGTAAGACCGACAACAAAGGAGCTGTCTCCCTGGCAAGAGCGTTTCTGTGGTGCCAAACGGAGGCAGGGGAGATAGCGGCTTGTCGGCTCATCTGCAGTGTCTGTCCAGTGAAACCTGTATTGTGTGGAAATAGTGGGTAGAGAAGTATCTGAACACATGAGAGTGGAGAGATTTCGCCTGCTCGAATGTGCCGCCGCAGAATAAAGTAACAAAGATGGTTGGAACGCAAACCATACCTGGTAGTGGCGCAAAGAGCAGTGGCCACGGACGGAGTCACGAATGGGGGTAATGACAGAACGTCGGACCGCAAGGCGGTATGACCTGACGCTCCCGATAAGCATTCGCTTCGCGGTAGAGAAGATTATCGGGCGGCAAGACGGCAGGACCCGGGACATATCGACCAGGGGCTTGTATTTTGTAATCGACAAAGATATGGACGCGGGCTCGGAATTGGATATCACATTGACACTGCCGGCAGAGATCACTCACGGTACCGACGTCTATGTTCGTGCGCAGGGAAAAGTGGTCCGGGTGGAGAGGCGCGTGGAAGAAGGCGAACCGCGATTGGGAGTCGCGGCGGTCATCGAGAGGTATGACATCATCCGAGGCGAGAACGCTGGGCTAGCGAAGCGTGCGCGGAGTCAAAGCAAGGAAGTAGCAAGAAAATGGTTAATTAAGAGAAGAAAGGTTCCTGCCTTTGTGCCGAGAGTTCCCGTTCAGGGAAACTAACGGTCAATCGTGACGCGTCGTTGGTTTTAGTACCTGCCGGCAGTATTAAAATGTATCCTCTTAACAATAAACGGTTTAATTTTCGCGGACGTACTATTTGGCTTGTTTCCATCTCGCTCGCTTGTTTGGGCACGGATGTGCACCCGAAACAGCGGAATGATCATGGCCGAAGAAACCGCCAAGAAAAGCAACGGCGAAAGACTGAACCTTGTTCCCCCGGAACATGTTCTGTTTGGACTTTCCCCGACAATGGCGGAGGTACGAAACCGCGCGCAAAAGATTTGCCATACGAATATCCCGATTTTGCTTTCTGGAGAAGGTGGGACCGGCAAGGAAGCGTTGGCGCGCTGGATTCACGCCAATTCAGAGTATGGCTCAGGTGAATTCGTCAAAGTGAACTGTGCCGCTATTCCCGGGACACTTCTAGAGAGCGAGCTTTTTGGGTACGAGAAAGGTGCGTTCACGGGAGCGCTACAGTCGAAACCTGGGCGAGTGGAACTGGCTCACCGCGGAACACTGTTTCTGGACGAAATCGCGGACTTGGATTTGAATCTGCAGAGCAAGCTGCTGCATTTTCTGCAGGACGGCACATTCGCGCGAATTGGCGATCAATCAGAACGCCGAGTCGATGCCCGGTTACTTTGTGCAACCAACAAGAACCTTGAGGAAGAGACGGAAGCGGGAAGATTCCGGCAGGATCTGTACTATCGCATTCATGTCTTCCGTTTGAAATTGCCGGCATTGCGAGACCGACGAGAAGATATTCCCCTGCTGGTGGAGTTCTTCAGGCACCAATTTGTGAAGCAATTTGGCATGAAGGCGGATCCAATTCCCACGGAATTGATGGAATATTTGCAGAATCTGAATTGGCAAGGGAATATCCGCGAACTGTCCAATGGAGTGGCTCGTTACGTATTGATCGGTCCGGAGGCGGTGATCCAGCACGAAAACGGACAGAAGCGATCACGCATTCAGGTGAGTGCAGGCGAAGGGGCCGTTCCAATTACCCTCAAGCGGTTGGCAAAGGATGCCATCAAAGAAATGGAACGGAACGTAATCCTCGAAACACTACGAGCAAATCAGTGGAATCGACGAAAGACGGCTGAAGCGCTAAAAATTAGCTACCGAGCGCTGATTTACAAGATACGAGACAGCGGTCTGGCCCAGGCGCGAGGGATAGAACGAGGCTTGCGCGATTAGGATGCAGTCGCAAGTCGTAGTTGCTAAGCTCTCTTACTGAAAGCTCGCCGATAAGCGGCGAGTAGATTGCCGACAGAATATTCCCAAGCAAGTTCCTGTTCGACTCGTCTCCGGCCAAACTGGCCCATCGTTTGCCGCGCGCCGGGATTTTCGAGCAGCCAGAGAATTTTGGCGGCAAAATCCGGCACCTGATTCTTGTTGTCGCTGTATAGCGCGGCTTCGCCAGCGCTGAACCGGCCTTCCGTGAGATCAAACTGGACGATTGGCTTACCCAAAGCCATGTACTCCATGATTTTGATCATCGTTGAAATATCATTCATTTTGCAGGGTTTGTCGGGATTCACACAAACGTCGGCCGTGGAGAGAATCTCGAGGAGATCTTTATCGGGAATCCTGCCGGTGAAGTTCACCGTATCTTCCAGCGATTTGTCCTTCACCATCTGCCGAAGGCCGGGAAGCCCGGGGCCTCCCCCGACGCAAGTGAAGTGAACATCGCGCCTACCTGAGCTTTTGATGTATTGAGCGACGTCCAGAAGGATGTCGAGGCCCTCCTGAATGCTCATCGTTCCAACGTAGCCCACAAGGTAAGGTTTGCCGTACTTCAACGTGGTAACCGGCGGGACCGGTCTAAAGGTCTCCAAGTCTGGCCCGTTGCGTACGATGAAGACATCCTCGGGAGCGAGGCCGCCGCGGGTGATGGCTAAGTTCTTGTAGCTTGCATTGGTGGCCATAACGACATCGGCGAAACGATAACTAAGTTTTTCAAGCCACACCTGAATCTTGTAAAAGAAGTCTTCCCGTTCATATTTCGAGAAGTACAATTCCGGGTTCGCATCGTGATGATCGAAGATATATTTGACGCCGAAGAGCTTGAAGGGCAAAGCGACGAGGAAGATATCATCCGGGGGATTACAACCCTGAATCACGTGAAATCCATGGCGCAGAAAGATCCACCAGGTATACAGAAACTCCCAAAATAAGGCCCACGCATATTCGCGCACGTAGCCGAGAGGGCTATCGCCTTCGCGAGGCATGGGATGCCGGTATACCCGAATATCTTCGAGAACCTCATAACTCTTTGAGTAGCCTTTTCCGCGAGGGCACAGAACGGTCACCTCGTAGCCGTCCTTGTAAAGAGAAGTAGCCTCTTTCCAAACGCGCGAATCGAAGGGCACGGGCAAGTTCTCGACGATGATGAGGACTTTTCTTTTCATGGACCAGATCCCGTTCGTTCTACAACAGTTTGTAGAGCCCGGCGAGCGCGCAAAGCATGGTTGCCTGGCCCCAGTGTAATGTAGGGGTCTTGTTCACCAGCCAGTTTGCGTACCTTCGATAGTAGAAGTAACCGGTGGGATCCTGCATGTTTTCGATTGTCCAGGTTGCTACCCGCATGGCCAGAGGCAGGCTGTCGGGATCGCGATCATGAAAGAAAACGAGTGTATCGATCGCTTGAGACGAACATTGGATGTCGATTGGCAAAGTTTTGTGATCGTAGTAACGCGGAGTTCCGTCAGCAAGAAAGAAAGTTTTTTTCCAATAGTCGTAGCCGGCCTGCAGATTTCCTTCAAAGCGATGGTCGCCCGTAGCGGTCATGTAGTACTTGAAACAATCCAGCACATAAGCGGTGTGGAAATTGTCGACCCAGTGCAGATTGGCAGGCTCTCCGTAATACCAGGAGGAGTCGGCGCGTTGATACTTGGCGGTGTACTTGATGGCCTTCTCAGCCAGTGCGCGATAGGCTTCGTTGCCCGTGTGCGAGTAGGTTCGCGCCAGTAAGCTGGCACCCAAGGTATTGGAATTGTGTACCTGTTTGTTCTGTCCAGGAATATAGCTGATGCAAACAGAATCGCCGTCGGCATGCGTAGCCAAATCGCGCAGAATGTGCTCGCAGGCACTGACCGCCACGTTCAGATAGGTATCGTTCTTGAAATGATCATACCCATCCAGAAAGGCATGGCCAATGAGAGAGGTCCACACGATGGTCGGAACACCCTTGGGCAAATAGAAGCTTCGTGATTGATAGTCGAAATGATTGCCCCAGCATGCGCCAGAGTAGTTGCGAGATTGGTGATCGATGAGCCACTGCAAAGCAAATTCCGCTTTGTCTGCCCAAGCCTGCTCACCGGTGGCCTGGTGCAACCGGATAAATGCTCTAGCCAGAAAGCCCATTCCTTTTGTGGAGTGGCTCTTGGGGATGCCCAGCACCGGGCGCAGGTTGATCGGGAAGCGGCGAACGCCTTGTTGCAGCACGGTGCGAAGGAAGTTGGTTTCAAATGTCAGGGGACGAGCGAACTTCGCGTTCAAGCCATCGAACGTGTCGTAGCCCTGGTAGTCGTTCTTTTCCAGCCAGCCGGATAGCCGCGCGATGGATTCAGAAATCTGAAGCTTGGAAGCGCTGCTGCTTTTGACGGTTACGTCGCTACCAGCAGATGCCGTCGTACTTGCCATTTTCGCTCCTGCGATTCGTGATCCTAACAAAATCCACGAGACGTTGACCGTCCCGCAGGCGGGCGGGGATACCTTGGAATTCGTGATCCTTATTTCCGATCACGATGGTCTGCGCATGCTTGAGTACCGAATCTATGTCTTCGACCATCAGCTTGGATATGTGCGGGATTCGATTAAGGATGAAATCCCTGTTGGCGCCAACCAGGCTGGCGATATGCACATTTTTGTCGTAGATGCGAAGGTCATAGCCTTTGCCTACGAGCCGCTCGATGATCTCAATTACCGGGCTCTCCCGCAAATCGTCGGTGCCGGCTTTGAAGCTGAAGCCCAGTATCCCAACCTTCTTGTGTCCGCCTTCCATAATGAGCTGCAGGCCCCGATTCACCTGCATTTCGTTGCTGGGCAAGATGGAGGTGAGGATCGGCAGCTGCAGATCATTGGTCTTCGCCTTGTAAGAGAGAGCGCGCAGATCCTTAGGCAAACAAGAGCCCCCGAAGGCAAAGCCCGGAAGCAGGTAAGCCGAAGAAATGTTCAGCTTCAAATCCTGGCAAAAAATCTTCATGACCTCATGCGCGTCGATCGACAACGACTTGCAAAGGTTGCCGATTTCATTTGCAAAACCAATCTTAAGAGCGTGCCAGCAGTTGTCCACATACTTCACCATCTCGGCCGTCTCGATATCCGTCCGGATTAGCGGCGCATCGAGTTTTGTATAGAGTGAAGCCAACAGATCGCCGCTGGCGCGATCTGTCTCGCCAATCACGGTCTTTGGCGGAGCGTTAAAATCCTTGACCGCTGAACCTTCCCGGAGAAATTCCGGATTGTTGCATACGCCGAAACTCCGCGCCGGCTTTTTTGCCGGAATATTCCTCCAACACCGGAATCACGATTTGATGCATGGTCCCAGGCAAAATAGTGCTGCGGATCACCACCGTATGGCGACTCGATTTATTTCTGAGCGCCTGACCGATTAACTCGCAAACTCGCCGGATATAACGCAAGTCCAGGTTTCCATTTGTCTGGCTTGGAGTTCCCACGCAGACGAAGGATAGCTCGGTGTCGCGAATGGCTTGGTTCTGGTCCTCAGTGGCTCGGAGACGCCCCGATTTTACCGTGGACGCTATAATTTCCCCGATATCGGCCTCTATGATTGGCGATTGTCCAGCATTGATCAGGTCCACTTTTGTCCGGACCGGATCCACCCCGATAACTTCATGCCCGTCATGGGCCAGGCACCCAGCCGACACCGTGCCGACATAGCCCAAGCCGAAAACGCTAATTCTCAAGATACATTCTCCACTGTCGTACGACCGCAGGCTTTAGACCTGATCGGCGACACCGACTGCTGAATTGCGCCACAGCGATTGTTGGCCGTCTATTGTACTGCACCCCGCCAGAAACCGGGCATCCGCTAAGTACAGTATAAAGGGGAAGATGCGTCGTGGGAACCCGCACAGATCGGCGACGCAATCGTAGCTCGTTCAAGAGGCCAGACGATCAAGTTCTCCAGCCATCCTGAGCCATACCAAATCAATCACTTATGCGCCCAATGACCGGGTGAGCAGGTAAGCGATAAGTTCTGGGACAGGGGCACGACTGTCCCGAAATTGTTCCTCCTGCCAGTATGAAACATAGTACTAAAACCA
>CAVTYP010000005.1:0-95030 GCA_963738985.1 Candidatus Acidiferrales bacterium | reverse complement strand
AACGAAGACGCCATTAGCTCAATCATCCTCGGCACAAGTCTTCTTTCTGCGCGCGGAATTCCAGTGGCCGGGGAATACGAGATCAAAAACGTTCAGGCTATGAAAATCATGGATTCGTTCGGCGCCGGCGGATCATTCACCGAATCTTACGCCGTCGATTACAACGACGACATCGTGCTCATGGGACATGACGGTCCTGGTCACATTGCCATTGCGCAAGGAAAAACTAAAGTCCGCGCTTTGCAGGTGTACCACGGAAAATCAGGCCGCGGCCTTTCCGTCGAAATGTCTGTTCGCTACGGCCCGGTTACCCTTCTTTCCGTTGTCCAGACCGTCGACGGCGCGCTAAAACTCTTGGTCGCCGAGGCGGAGTCCGTTCCAGGTCCCATCCTGCAGATCGGCAATACCAACAGCCGGTATCGATTCTCTGTTGGGGCGCGAAAGTTTCTTAACGATTGGAACGCGCAGGGACCAGCGCATCATTGTGCTATCGGCGTTGGCCACCTCAGTAGCAAGCTCAAAAAATTGGGAGCGCTGCTGCGCATGGACTGCGTGCAAGTGTGCTAGCGGATTGGTTGGCTGAATCTGCTGCCAGGTGTTCGCGAGGTGCGCACCGAGAATTGAGGAGGATGTCCCGAATGTCCCTGATGAATCCGATCGCGGCTCTACCACCAAACGAATACCGTGATTGACTCACCGCGCACAGTTCACGCCTCCGCTCCCAAGGCAAGCCTGGCACGCCAACTTGGCCTTTTTGACGCCACCATGCTCGTCATGGGCGGCATCGTCGGTTCCGGAATCTTCATAAATCCCTACGTTGTCGCGCAACAAGTCCATACTCCAGCATTGATCCTCGCCGCCTGGATTTTTGGCGGCGTTGTCGGAGTGGGCGGCGCTTTCATTTGGGCTGAATTGGCGGCCACGCTTCCCGCCGTCGGCGGTCAATATGCTTACCTCCGCGAAGCCTATCATCCAGCGGTCGCATTTCTCTACGGCTGGGTGTTGCTGCTGGTCATCAATGCCGGTGGTATGGCGGCCGTATCCATCACCTTCGCCCGCTACTTTCTGGACTTGACCGGTTTGCCTGTGCGCGACTGGGTAGTTGCAACAGCGGCCCTCGCCATCTTGACGCTCATCAATTGTCTCGGCGTGAAAGCTGGCGGACGCACGCAGAGTGCGCTCATGGTGATGAAAATAGTTGCTATCTCGGCGCTGGTAATCGCCGGCCTGGTGTTGACCGGCAGGCATCCCACCATAACAACCGCCGCCGAACGCCACTGGTCGCTCACATCATTCGGCGCAGCCATGGTGCCGGTGCTGTTCGCTTACGGAGGATGGCAAACCGCAAACTTCCTCGCTGCGGAAGTGAAGGAGCCCAGGAAAAACCTGCCTCGCGGACTTTTGCTCGGCGTTCTCGGAGTGGTGGTTTTGTACCTTGGCGTGAATTGGGTGTGCCTCCGTGCTCTCGGTCCCCAGGCGCTGGCCGCAACAACCACCCCAGCCACCGCCGTGATGCGCATGGCATTGGGCCAACGCGGCGCAACGTTCATTGCCGCGGCAATCGCCATCTCCACTCTCGGCTTCCTGAGCCAGTCAATCCTCACCGCGCCTCGCGTTTACTTTGCAATGGCCGATGATGGCCTCTTCTTCCGCGCGATTGCGTGGCTCGATCCGCGCACCCGCGTACCCGTGTTCGCCATCATCTTGCAAATTGCCTGGACCATCGTGATTGCCATCTCCGGCCGCTACGAACAAATTCTGAATTACGTCGTCTCCATGGATTTTCTATTTTTCGGCCTTACCGCCACCACCATCTTCGTGTTCCGCCGGCGCGCCGCGCGCGGCGAAATGAACGCCAGCTCAGGCTATCGTGTGCCTGGGCATCCCGTGAGCACCGCGTTGTTCGTCGCGATATCCTGGTGGGTCGTAATCAACACGGTCTACCGCTATCCTCAGAACAGTCTCATCGGTTTCGTTCTGCTGCTGGCGGGCATTCCCGTGTACTGGTTTTGGAGCCGGCGAACGCCGCCGCGATCCATTAATTCGTAACCGGTTTTTTCTACAAAGCAGGAGAGCAACAAATGAACGATCTGCGGTCTGACGCCGTCTCGCGCTATCTGGCCTGGGCCAAGCTGCACTCGAGTGCCCGCTTCAATCTCGCCGCCAGTGGCGTGTTGGATTATCCCCTGGCGGAATTGCCAGTGCGCATCGAAGATCTCGAACTTGGTGGAACCGGCCCGTACGGTTATCCTCCGCTGATGGAGCGCTTGGCGGCAAAGGCAGGTGTACTTCAGGAATGCGTCGTCTACACTCTTGGTACCTCGATGGCAAACTTCGTGTCGCTGACGGCGCTTGTCCGCCGCGGTGACGAGGTCCTGATCGAACGTCCCACCTACGACCCGTTGCTGGCCATCCTCGATCACATCGGCGCCAGAGTCACTCGCTTCGAGCGTCGCGCGGAAAACGGTTTCCAGCTAGATCCAGCCGAACTCGAGCGCAAACTCACTCCCGCAACGCGTCTCGTTGTTCTTTGTAACCTTCACAACCCGAGCGCCGCCTTCACCGACGAGATGACGATGCGCCAGGTAGGTGCGATGGCGGCCAAAGTGGGCGCGCGCGTTCTAGTGGACGAAGTTTATCTTGAGACCCTCTTTGACCAACCGTGGCGTTCTGCCTTTCATCTCGCGCCGAATTTCGTCGTTACCAGCAGTTTGACCAAGGCCTACGGCCTCAGTGGCATTCGCTGCGGCTGGATTCTTGCCCAGCCTCCGCTCGTCCAGCGTATGTGGCAGGTCGTTGATTTCACCTACGGAAGCCCCGTCCATCCAGCCGAGCTTCTCGCCGTGATTGTCCTCGACAATCTCGATCGCGTGCGCAATCGCGCCCGCACTCTGCTGCAAAACAATCGCGTGCTGGTGAACGATTTCCTCTCGCATCAGCCGCAACTCGATTGTGCGCCCAGTCGCTTCGGCACAACTGTGTTCCCCCGCCTCAAAGTGGGCTACGCCTCCGACTTTGTGCGTTTTCTCCATGATCAGTTCGAGACCAGCGTTGTTCCCGGAGAATTTTTCGAGCAACCACAACACTTTCGCATCGGCTTCTGCCGAGATACGGAAACAGTCCGCGCAGGCCTCGACTGCCTGGCCTCTGCCCTCCAAACTTTCCCTCAGTAGTCCCGCTAAGATCCATTCCATCCGCACCGTAGAGCGAGGGTGCCCCGGGGCTCCACACGCCGCTTTTGCGTGTGGGCTCTTGGGTCGCTCTTCGCGTTGTGTGCCGCACCCTCTGCCTTTTAAGGTGCGGGTTTTTCCTCTCTTCCCTTTGGTTGTTGTAGGGACGGCCTTCCGAGGCCGTCCGCGCCAAGATGCTTGCCACTCCCCGACAATCTTGCGGCCTACCGCGACAACCACCCACCATCTACCGCAAGAATATGTCCGTGGATGTAGTCGCTCGCCGCAGAACACAAAAACACGGCCGCTCCGGCCAAATCCTTCGGTTCTCCCCAGCGCCCCGCAGGAATGCGCTCCAAAATCTGCCGGCTCCGATTCGGGTCGTTGCGCAGTGCCTCGGTGTTATCCGTCGCCATGTAACCCGGCGCGATCGCGTTCACATTGATCCCTTTCGCTGCCCACTCGTTAGCCAACGCTCGCGTGAGTTGCGCAACGCCTCCTTTCGCCGCGGCATAAGCCGGCACCAAAATTCCCCCTTGGAACGACAGCACCGACGCGATATTCAGGATTTTCCCCCCGGTTCCTTGTTTCAGCATTTGCCGCGCGGCAAGCTGCGACAACCGAAATACAGCCGTCAGATCCACGGCGATCACCTGGTCCCAATCTTCTGCGGAATATTCCACCGCAGGCGAACGCCGAATAATTCCCGCATTGTTCACCACAATATCCAGTGAACCAAATTCCGCCACGGTCTTCTCAACCAGCTCAGAGCACACTCGCGCCTCCGCGATGTCGCCGGCGAAATAGCTGCATCGACGCCCCAGCGCCTCAATTTCGCCGCACACCCGACCCGCCTCAGGATCACGGCCGTGGCAAGCAACATTGGCACCGGCTTCCGCCAGCGCCAGTGCGATGCCGGTACCGAGACCTCGGTGCGAGCCGGTAACCAAAGCATTTTTGCCGTTCAGGTTAAATGTTGCCAGGCTCATCGATTCGTTCTCCCCAAGAAAATGACATTGCGAACAATTTCAAATCCTCCGCACCAACCCGCGTTCCGTAGCCTCCGTGTTGCGAACCAGCAGCAGCACCAGAATCATTCCAGCGAACGGAATCAATCCGGCAATGATCATCAGTGGATCAAACAAATGCGTGCCCGTCGCAATCCGTGCGTCAGACAAGCGTCCCGCCAATAGGTACACGATAATGGTGCCTAGCGCCGCGCCTGTTCCGCTCAATCCGCTCACCGAAGCCACCGACTCGCTGGTAAAAAGATCGGACGGCAGCACATTGGCAATAGTAGTGAACGAAGCATACGAAAATGTCGCCAGACCAAAAAGCAGCGCAAGCAGGTATACGTTTACGGTGAAGATCGTCGGGATCAGCAGCGTCACTCCAATCCCACCAAACACCGCCAATGCTTTCCTCGCATTGCCCACAGACCATCCGCGCTTGATCAGATACCCGGACATGCCTCCGCCAAAAAAATTGCCCAGATCAGCGGCCAGAAAAGGAATCCACACAGCGATCAATCCGCTCTTCAGAGGAATCCCTTTCGCCACCAGATAAATCGGAAACCAATCCGCGATGAAAAAGAAAACCGGGTCGGTGAAAGTCCTTGCCACGATCGTTCCCCAAGTTTGCGGCAATTTCAAAAGATCGCGCCATCTCGGCCGCGCCTTATTCTCGGAACCCGGCTCGACCGTGTCGGCCAGAATCATGCGCCGCTCAGCCTCGCTGATCCGCGGGTGTTCCTGCGGCGTGAAGTACAGCCAGCGCCATGCCAGCAGCCACGGAATCCCCAGCAGGCCAGGAACAGCGAACGCGGTGCGCCAGCCGAAACGGAAATAAATCCACAGAACCAGGAAAGGCGCGATCGCGCCGCCAATCGAAGATCCGCTGTCAAACAGCGCCGTCGCCAGCCCGCGCTCGTGTTTCGGGAACCACTCGGAAACGGCTTTGGTGGCTGCGGGCCAGTTCCCGGATTCCGCGGCGCCCAGGAAAAATCGAAACCCCAAGAAAAGAGTAAAAGCCACGCGCCAGTCGGAGTCAGCAGTGAAACCAGTGAATACCACGCCACGGTAATGCTCAAGCCGCGCTTGGTGCCCAGGCGATCCATCAGCCGCCCGCAAAGTGTCTGCCCGATCGAATAGGCTGCGCGAAACGCAATTACAATCGCGGCGTAATCTGTATTCGTCCAGTGATAGTCGCGTTTCAGAAAAGGGGCGAGCAGCGACAGCGTCTGCCGATCAATATAATTGATCACCGTCGAGGCAAACAGGATTCCGCCAATCCACCAGCGCAGAGACGGAATAGCGCGCCGCCCACCGGAATTTGGCGGGTTGTCCATCAGTAAGCCGCGCAGTTGAAAGAACGGGGCGCAGCCATTTGTCAGGCCGACGCCGTTAGCGCCGAGAGCGTTGCGGGGCTCAGCAACGCAGCGGATTGCCGGTCGAGATACACGGTTGCGTTTGGATGATTCCGCAAGATCGAAGAAGGCGCCATCGGACTAATCTCTCCATCGAAGCAAGCTTTGATCGCCGCCGCTTTGCGCGCATCCGGAACGACCGCAAGAATTTCCTTGGCCTTCAACACCTGCCGCACCGACATGGAAATCGCGTGCTTGGGCACTTCGTCAAGATTTTTGAACCATCCCTCGCCCACCTGCTGCAGTCGGCAAGCATGGTCAAGCGCCACGGTGATGTACGGCTCTTCCGTGTCGAAATCGGCGGGAGGATCGTTGAATGCGATGTGTCCATTTTCGCCAATACCCAGAAACGCGACATCAATCGGCGCCGCGCTAATCGCCTTGCCCACGCTCCGAATAACCTCGGCGGGATCTTTGCTTCCATCAAGCAGGTGAGCGTTCGTGATGCCAGTCTTCGCGATTAAGCGTTCCTGAAGGAATTTGCAGAAGCTCGCAGGATGCGTCATGGGCAGACCGATGTACTCGTCCAGATGGAATAGCTCCACTTGCTTCCACAGAATGCCCGGTGTTGCGGTCAGTGCTTCCAGGAACTCGAATTGCGATGCGGCGCTTGCGGCCACAACCCGCGCCGTCCCTCGCTCCGTAATCGCGGATCGAATCGCCGCCGCAGCTTGGCTAGCCGCGGCCTTACCCAGTGAAACTTTGTCGTCAAAAACTCTCAGAAGCATTCTCCAGCCTCCTGTGCCGTAGAGCTTCGCGGATTCTGCCAACGAGAGCACGACTGGAAATCCGCTGCGAAACCTTGACATCATACCAGACGCGTGTTGTCCTCTTGCTTCCACTCGATCGGCATCATGTCGCGTCGGAAAAGCGTCGCTCAGGGCTCTCAAGAAAATCGCCGTGGCTGAAGAGTCAGTGTGAGAGCATCTATCTTCGGGGAAAGCGCAGCTTCAGTCGTGCCGTAACCCAAGATAACGCAACAAGGCTTGGCTTTAGCCACTGAGGTCTGCATTCCGCTGTTCTCTCGCAGACTCTAAAGGGAGCGTATGGGAAAAAATGCTAAACGACGAAGCGCAATAAAATCGCGGCAAGCGCGCTGCTCGACATTAAGAACGCTGTCTGCCCTGGCAATCCTGGCGTTGTCGTGGCCCGCGTCGGCCAACCCGCAGACTATCCAGGTCGACGCCACCCCCAGCCATGTCGTGAATACCTTCAGTCCCCCCTACGCACTGGGCTCGACCGTCGATCGTGTGCCCAGCAACGCTACCGACCCATTCTTCAAGCCCGAAGCCATTCAGAAAATCTTGTCCGCCGGATGGGGCGCGATCAGTTATCGCCAAAACACCGATTTGTTCGTGCAGGCTTGGCACTGGAATCCCAAGGGAACCTGGAGCGATCCCGCCGGCAAGGGCTATTTCACTGGTGACGCCAACCCTACCGAGATGATTCGTCATTCCTACGGTTATGCCTTACAGCACCGCGGCTTCACTCGCAATGGAGGCCTTGAAGACGAACTTTACTCGCGCCTCAACGATGGTGACCTGAACACCTACTGGAAAAGCAATCCGTACTTGACTCAGCCGTTCACCAACGAAGACGACTCTCTCCATCCCCAGTGGATCGTCATGGACCTCGAATCCAAGCAAGCCGTCAACGCCATCCGCATCGCATGGGCCGAGCCTTTTGCCCGCGTCTACGAAGTCCAGTATTGGGACGGCACCGGCGACGCCATGGATGAGCAAGCCTCCGGCGAATGGAAACGATTCGCGTCCGGCGCGGTCGCCAACGGTAACGGTGGAACTGTCACGCTGCGCCTGGATTCCTCCGGCGTCTCCGCACGGTGGGTTCGCGTCCTGATGACTAAGTCCTCCAACACCTGCGATACGCACGGATCCGCCGACCGTCGCAATTGCGTTGGCTATGCCATCAAGGAAGTCTATCTGGGAACGCTCGACGAAAAAGGCCAGCTCAAGGATCTGCTGCGGCACACCAAAGACCAAACCCAGTCCGCGACGTACTGTTCTTCCGTAGATCCGTGGCACGAACCCAGCGACCTCTTCGTCGCGCCCGACCAGATGGCCTCCGGTGATCAGCCCGGCTTCGATCTCTTTTACACCAGTGGCATCACGCGAGGCATGCCCGCCATCATTCCCGTGGCCATGCTCTACGCCACGCCCGAGGATTCAGCCGCGGAAATTGCCTATGTAGAGAAGCGCGGCTATCCCATCGCCTACGTGGAAATGGGCGAGGAACCCGATGGCCAATACATGATTCCGGAAGACTATGGCGCCTTGTATCTGCAGTGGGCCAAGGCGCTCCACGCTGTCGATCCGAAATTAAAACTCGGTGGCCCGGTCTTCCAAGGAGTCACGGAAGACATCAAGGTCTGGAAAGATGCGAGCGGCCGCGATTCGTGGTTCGGCCGATTCCTCGACTATCTGAGAGCACATCAACACCTCGCTGATTTTGCCTTCATGTCCTTCGAACACTATCCCTACGACGGCTGCGAGACCCCGTGGGAAAATCTGTACCAAGAGCCGCAGTTAATCACCCACATCATGCAAGTGTGGCGCGACGACGGTTTACCTCCGGGAATCCCTATGTTTGATACCGAGACCAACGCCCACGGCGGAGAGGCCTCCGTCGAAGTTTTTGGCGCGCTCTGGTTGGCCGATTCCTTCGCTGGTTTTCTGACCGCCGGCGGAAAAGGTACGTTCTATTATCACGACCTGCCGTACTCGCCTCCCCATCCGAACTGCAAAAACAGTTGGGGCACCTATCGTATGTTCATGACCGACGAAAAGTACGAAATCAAGACGCCAACATCGCAGTATTTCGCCGCGCAATTGCTCACGAAGGAGTGGGTGCAACCGAACGATGCCGAGCACCGCCTATTTCGTGCCGTTGGCGATCTCAAGGATTCCAGCGGCCATGTTTTAGTGACTGCCTATGCCGCATTGCGCCCCGACGGGCAGTGGTCCGTTCTTCTAATCAACAAGGATCACGACCACGATCACCCCGTGCGCATCGTTTTCCAGGATTCCGAATCCAAAAAAGACAGCACCTTTGCCGGACCGGTTACCATGATCACCTTCGGCAAGAATCAATATCTATGGCATCCCGCCCGCCGGAATGGCTTTGCGGATCCCGATGGCCCTGCAGTCACTTCGACCCTTCCCGGCGCAGATGACGCGCGCTACACGCTGCCTCCAGCTTCCGTCACCGTCTTGCGCGGCCATATTGCCGCACTCGGCGCTGGAAACAAGTAGTCACGAATACTTCCGCTTTCGCCAGCCGAGGGCGGGCCATTTTTCACTTGTCGCTGGACACTGGTCGCTGGCCATCCGATACTTTTCCATATGTTCAGCGATACTCTGCTCGACCATTTCCAGCACCCGCGCAACGCTGGTGAACTCTCTGGCGCAACCGCTCAAGTTGAAGTCAGCAATCCTGTTTGCGGAGATATCCTGCAACTCGCTGCGATTCTCGACGGCCATCGCATTCGCGAAGCCCGTTTCCTCTGCCGCGGCTGCACCGCCTCCATCGCCTCGGCATCTCTCCTCACCGAACTCATCCAGGGCAGGGAACTAAGCGAACTAGGCACCATCCATCCCGAATCGCTGGCGCAGTCTCTAGGAGGCCTGCCTCCCGCCTCTTTTCACGCCGCGCAATTAGCGGTAGAGGCCCTCAACGCATTGCTTCCAAAACTCCGCCAAAAATCACACTCCTAGCAAAGTTCTTCCGATCAATCCGACGCCGAGCTACCGATACGTGACCGTTAGCGTGGGTAGATTCGTTGCCCCAGCGAAATGCGCGTCAGTTGAATTGCATCTGCTGCCCGAGGTCCGCCGTATTAGATTGGGTGTACGGTTGTCGTCTCGAGACGGTACAGTTGTCATCCCGAGCGAAGCGAGGGATCTGCTCTTGGTTCTAACTTAAACCTGAAAACTTACAACTGAAAACTTTCTTTCTCACTCCATCGACCGCAGCACCCTCTCCAGCGTCTCCGGATCATTCAAATTCAACACGCATCCTTCTTCCGTCGTTGGATGCTCGTGTATATCCTTCGCGTGAGCCCACACCACCGCCCGCGCACCCACTCCCATCGGAGCCTTCTCCAATTCCGCGTAAACCGCTTTCGAAAACAGTACCGGATGCCCACGCTTTCCTTCATAAACCGGCAACACAATCGGCGCTCGCGACGCATAGAACTGCGCGATCAGGTCATTCACCAGCCCAGCCGTAATCAAAGGATGATCGATCAAGCACAACAAAACCCCGTCTGTGTTCTCTGGCAAACTCCGCAGTGCCGCCAGGATCGAACTCAGCTGCCCTTTCTCCCAATCCGCATTAATTACGATTTCATCCGGCTGCAACTCCACCGCTTTTGCAATCGGCTCGGCATGCGCGCCCAGCACCACGCGGCGCACACCAATTCGCGGGTGCGACGTCACTTCCAGTAAATGTTCCAGGAATACGCGGCCCTGGTAGGGCAGCAGAGCCTTTGGCGAGCCCATACGACTCGAGGCCCCTCCGGAAAGGATCACCGCCGCGAGCATCAGTCTTCCTTACTAGCGCGATTCGACGGCGTCTCGCGCTTCCAGCTTCAGCTTCTTGTGGGCCGACGTCTCCGCATTTCGCCGCACCGCCACCAGCTCCGCCACAATACTCAACGCAATCTCTTCCGGCGACAGCGCCCCGATCTCCAATCCCATCGGCGCGTACACCCGGTCGAACTCATCCATCCGGTAGCCTTCTTTTTCCAGCGCTTTGTACACGCTCAAGACTTTTCGCTTGCTTCCAATCATTCCTACATACCGCGCCTGCGTTCGCACCGCCCAAGCCAGCACCCGCATATCTTCCTTATGTCCGCGCGTCACGATCACCAGATACGTCGAAGCGTTTGGCCGTAATTTCTCGAATGCTTCGTCGTAACCCGTGTAAATCTCCTGCGCCATCGGAAATCGCTGTGCATTTGCAAACGCTTCGCGGTCGTCCACCACCGTTACGCCAAATCCCGTCGCGTGCGCCGTCTTCGCCACCGCCGTCGATACGTGCCCGCCTCCGAATAAAACCACCACCGGCTGCGGCAATATCGGCTCAACAAATACTTCCACCGTCCCGCCGCAAATCAATCCGTTGTCGTATGTCGCTTCATTGTTCAAATGAAATACCAGCTTCCGCGGCGCCTCTTTTTGCATAACTTCCTTCGCTGCCGCCCACACGTCCGCTTCCACGCAGCCTCCGCCAATCGTTCCCTGCGTCGAGCCGTCTTCCCTCACTAGCATCCGCGAACTCTCAAAACTCGGGATCGACCCATTTGTATGCACAATCGTCGCCAGCGCGCCGCGTTGCCCCGCTCGCCTCATCCTCACGATTTCTTCAAACAGGTCCATGCTTGCGTCGCTCTCCAGGCTCTTTCCGCCTATTCTCGCGCGTCCCCTCAGCCTACGGCCACCTTCCTCCTCTGTCAATTGCGTCCCTCAGAAACCGCTTTCCCGCACCCGCGCGATACCCCTCAAGAGAGTTGCCGCACTTCGTCTGCAAAATGAGTTATATTCATCAGTCTCACCTGTTCGCGCCGTACTTCAGGGTTCAGGTTCGCTCGACCTTGGCTGCTACAACGACGGAAAAATTCGCGCTTTGCGCGATGGTGCGTTTCATGCGAGCAATGGAGGATTCCCGAATGCGTTTAGCCGAGCGAAGTTTGTTGTACAGGATGTTGCTGCGTTTGGCCTTGCTCGCAGTCGCGATATTGGCGCTCAGTGGACTGGCTGCGGCCCAGACCAAATCGCCGCGCTTTCACGTCATCGCCCTCGCGGAACACGGCGGAATCCATAAGCCATTTGTCGACGCCGCCAAGGTTTGGCTGGCCAAAATGGCCGACGAGAATAACTTCACCGTGGACTACATCGAAGACACCGAAAAAATTAACGACGCATTCCTGGCCAACTATAACTTGTTCATTCAACTGAATTATCCCCCCTACAACTGGACAAGCACGGCCCAGGCCGCCTTCATCAAGTACATCGAAGAAGGCAAGGGCGGCTGGATTGGATTTCATCATGCCACTCTGCTCGGTGAATTCGATGGCTTCCAGATGTGGCCCTGGTTCCACGACTTCATGGGTGGCATCCGCTTCAAGACCTACATTCCGACGTTTGTCACTGGCACCGTCACGGTCGAAGACAAGAATCATCCCGCGATGCAAGGCGTAAAGTCGCCCTTCGTGATCGAGAATGAAGAGTGGTACACCTACGATAAGTCGCCTCGCCCTAACGTCCACGTTCTCGCCAGCGTGGACGAGAAAACCTACACGCCATCGACCGACATCAAGATGGGCGATCATCCGGTGATCTGGACCAACGACCACTATAAAGCGCGAAACATTTACATTTTTATGGGTCACCACCCGGAGTTGTTCCAGAATCCGGCGTTCACGCAGATATTCAAGAACGCAATCTTCTGGGCCGCGGGCAAGTAGCATGAAATCCATGATCATTCGGAGGTTCTGCGAGGGAACGATCGCGAGCAAATTATTCAGATGCCTCGTTGTAGCTGGGTTCGTATTGTGGGTCGCGTGCAGAGTCACCGCTGCCCCGAACGAACCGGCATTCAAAGTATTGGCATTTTACTCCACCACCGTTGAACCGGATCATGTCCATGTTGCCAACGACGCTCTTGCTTTCTTCAAGGATCTGGCCGCGAAAGACAATTTTGTGTTCGAATCTACAACGGATTGGGACAAGTTGAACGACAAGGATCTGAAGCCCTATCAGGTCATCATTTGGCTGAATGATTTTCCCCACACACCCGCACAGCGCGCAGCATTTCAGAATTACATGGAGCACGGCGGTGCGTGGCTCGGCACCCACGTCGCTGGGTATAACGATGCAACCACGAAGTGGCCCTGGTTTGTCGACTTCCTGGGTGGCGCGATTTTCTACTCCAACAACTGGCCACCACTCCCGGCGAAATTGATCGTCGATGACCACACCAGCCCCATCACGAAGGGGCTCCCCGATTCTTACGATGCGCCGTCCAATGAATGGTATTTTTGGAAGCCAAGCCCTCGCCTCAACAAAAATGTTCGTGTGCTACTCACTCTGGCTCCTTCCAACTATCCGCTGGGCGTGAAAGACATACTCACAGAAGGTGATTTGCCGGTCGTTTGGACCAACACAAAGTTCAAAATGATTTACATGAACATGGGCCACGGCGAAAAGATTTTCGGAAACGCCACGCAAAACAAGCTGTTTACAAACGCCATACTCTGGCTCGGAAGCAAGCACTAGCTCCGGCTAAAAAGGATGACTCGTGATGAAGATCCTCGGTAGGTTGATACTCCTCGTATGTATGGCACTCAGCGGCCGTTGCATGGCTCAGGGTCAGCCAGAATCCCACCCCAAAAAACATTTGCTCATTATCGGCGAGGAAAAAGGTTACCGGCACGAGTCCGTCTCGCACGCCATGGCCACCATCGAGCGTCTGGGTCGCGAAAGCGGGCTGTGGGACACCACCATACGCACCGACACCGAAGCCCTCACCAAGAAGAAACTCGAATTCAACGCCAAAAACCTCAACGACTTCGATGCCGTCCTGTTTTACACCGGCGGCAACCTGGAAATGAACGACGAGCAGAAGGCCGCGCTGATTTCTTTTGTGCACGACGACGGCAAAGGCTTCATCGGCGTGCACAGCGCCACAATCACCTTCACCGACTGGCCCGAATACGGCGACATGATCGGCGGATATTTCGACGAGCATCCCTGGGGCACCTTTGACGCGCCAATCATCGTCGAAGATCCCAAGTTTCCCGGCATGGAGCAATGGCCGAAGTCGTTCGTCCTGCGCGACGAAATCTACCAGGCCAGAAACTATTCGCGAGACAAAGTGCGCGTCTTAATGCGCTTGGACACTTCCAAACTTGATCTGAATAATCCAAGAGTGCACCGCAAAGATCTGGATTTTGCCGTCACTTGGGCCAAAATGTATGGGAAGGGCCGCGTGTACTATTCCACCCTCGGCCACGTCGACCAGAACTGGGATGATCCCCGGATTCAGAAGATGTATTCCGAGGCGATTCAATGGGCCATGGGCCTGGTGGATGCGGACGTAACGCCCAGGTCGCTGCCTAAATAGTGTAGCGGCGGTTATATGCCGCCATGCGGTTGTCAGAATGCAAAGTAGTGCTGGCGGACAGATGAATCGCTTCGGTACGACGGGAGGCGCAAAACAATGTGGCGCGCATTTTTATTCCTGCTGATCAGTAGCGCGGTGTGGGGACAAGACGCCCACCCCATTCTTCCGCTGAGTTCCTCCGCGCCAGATTTTGCCTTGCCCGGTGTTGATGGCAACATCCACCGCCTCAGCGACTATGCCGCCAGCCCAATCCTCGTTGTGGTGTTTACCTGCAATCATTGCCCCATTGCACAAATGTATGAACAACGCATCCAGCAACTCGATGACGACTACCGCAGCCGCGGCGTTGCCGTCGTCGCCATTCAGGGCAACGACCCCAAAGCCATTCGCATCGATGAATTGGATTCCTCCGACATCAGCGACACTCTCGACGAAATGAAGATCCGTGTCGCTTACAAGCATCTGCGCTACACCTATTTGTACGATGGCGAAACACAATCCGTAACACGTGCCTATGGTCCCCAGGCCACGCCCCACGTGTTTATCTTCGACAAGCAGCGCAAGCTCCGTTACGAAGGACGCATGGACAATAGCTATCGCATCGAACAAGTCAAGACCAATGACGCGCGCAATGCGATCGACGCCCTTCTGGCCAATCAGAATCCGCCTGTAGCACACACCGGCGTGTTCGGCTGCTCCACGAAGTGGCAGGAAAAGGAAGCCTCGCGCAAAGAAGCCCTGCGAAAAATCGACGAGCAACCAGTACAATTACAGATGGCCACCACCGACGATCTGAAGAAGCTGCGAACGAATCCAACCAAACACATGCTGCTGGTCAGTTTCTGGGCAACGTGGTGCGGCTCGTGCATCGAAGAATTTGCCGATTTCGAAGACACCTATCAAATGTACAAGGTCCGCGACTTCGATTTGGTCACGGTGGCAGCAAACATGCCCGACGAGAAGACTAGCGTGCTGAAGATGCTCGAGAAAAAGCGCGCCACTAGCCGCAACTTGTTGTTTGCGTCCGAAGACACGGCTGCATTGCAGCGCGCATTTGATCCAACCTGGGAATCCGCTGTTCCGTACACCGTTTTGCTCGACGAGAGCGGTAAGGTTCTTTACAAAAAGCTGGGTAGCGTGGACATTCTCGAATTGCGGCGAACCATCCTCACGTATCTGCCATCCGATTACAGTGGATTCAACAAGTATTGGCAGACAGGCTCTGGCGATTCAATGCCCGCGAAAAGCGTCGCTCAATAAGCTTTTGGGAAACGCGAACGCAGAATTCATCCCGCTGTTCGGGAATCAGCAAGAACATTCCTCCATAATTTCTTCCTTCCTATCGCCTCCGCCACTCGTTATAGAATTCGCGATACGATTCCTGCAGCTCGGGCCTTCAGGCCTGAGGCTTGTCCGCGCCAAGGCTGCGCGTACCGTGCAGCACATCAGCACGATGTTGCATTACGAACCCGAACGCCGGAACTCCAAAGAGGTGATCGAGATGTCCGATGAAGCTGAAAAGGACGTACTAACGCGCAGGGGCTTTTTGGGAGTCAGCTCCGCAGCCCTCGCCGCCGCAGGCATGCGCTCGGTGGAAAATCTCGCGTCGCAAGAACCGTCAGAATACAAATCCAAAGCCGATCGCAGCACAAGCGATCCGGGTCCCACAAATGCCGCGTTAGACGCCGCAAATCCAGACTCCTTCACTCCTCCGCCGACCGATGCTGGCGGCGTGCCAGCCTTCAAGTATCCGTTTTCCTTTTCGCACAAGCGCCTTCACGAAGGCGGTTGGTCGCGCGAAGTCACCATGCGCGAACTCGCCGTCTCCAAAACCATGGCGGGCGTGGACATGCGCTTGACCGCGGGCGGTGTCCGCGAACTCCATTGGCACACCGCTGCCGAATGGGCGTTCATGCTCTACGGCAGTGCGCGAATCACCTGCATCGACGCCGACGGCAAGAGCTTCGTCACCGACGTCAAAGAGAGCGACCTGTGGTTTTTTCCCACTGGCATTCCTCATTCGATCCAGGGTCTTGGCCCCGACGGTTGCGAATTCCTGCTGGTCTTTGACGACGGCAACTTCTCCGAATACGAAACGGTTTTGCTCTCCGACTGGATGGCGCACACCCCCACGGAAGTGGTTGCCAAAAATTTCGGCGTCAGCGAAAAAGCCCTCGCAAACATGCCAAAGAAAGAGTTGTTCATTTTTCAAACCGAGGTCCCCGGACCGCTCGAGGAAGATCGCCGCATCGCCGCGGGCAAGCTGGGGCCTTCACCGATCGATTTTGCCTTTCGCACCATGCAGCACCCTCCCACCAAACGCAACAAAAGCGGCGAGGTGCGAATCATCGATTCCAGCACGTTCAAGATATCGACGGCCATCGCGGCCGCCATCGTAACCGTGAAGCCGGGCGCTGTCCGCGAATTGCACTGGCATCCGAACGCCGACGAATGGCAATACTACTTCGGCGGCAAGGGACGTATGACCGTATTCGCCACCGGAGGCCGCGCTCGCACTATGGATTTCGAGACTGGCGACGTGGGTTATGTGCAAAAAACGCTCCCTCATTACATCGAAAACACTGGCACCACCGACCTGAAGTTCCTGGAGATGTTCAAGAGCAGCTTCTACCAGGACCTCGCGCTCTCCGAGTGGCTGTCGCACACCCCACCGCAACTCGTCGCCGCTCATCTCCATCTCGATCAGGCCACCTTGGACGCTTTGCCGCGAGAAAAGCCCGTGATCATGCCGGAGTAAGGGAAACGGAATTCGCCACACGCCTCGCGACGCCGCCGCCGCGCACCATTCACGAAATGGGCGCAAGTCTCCCATTTGTCACTTAACCCGTTCGTACCTCTTGTGTAAAATAACCGTAGGGAAAAACCATCCACCATGGCAGACGAGAGCGCTAAAAGAGCAGCACAGGAGTTTCTGGCCGCTAAACTCTCCGCAGAGGGCCAGCTCTACGAAGATCGAGTCAATCTCGAAGCGGCGATTGCACTTGGGCCCCGCGTATGGAAGAGGCTCGCTGACACCGTGCTCGCCCATTGTAGCGAATGGAATTCCGTCACCGGCGAGCAGTCGCTTACCTGCAAGGAAACATCCATGGGCGATCTCCGTATCCGTTGCGCTGGCCGGGAACCCTGCCAGATGCTGATCCACTACGATCCCAGGACTCGCGTGGTTACCATCAAGAACACCGCCCGCCCGGAAACTGATCCAGACACCATTCTTCGCATCGAAGGCTACGCCATCGAAGCCGGCCGCGACGCGCGCCTGGTCCGAAACAATGAGCCCGTGAACGTCGACATGCTGATTCTCGGCCACCTCCGCGTCTTGGCAGGCCTCAGCCGTCGCGCCGACTAAACCTATCCCGATGGGTATACCACACGCCGCCTTTGCGTGTGGGGTTCAGCTGCTATATAGTTCTTCCCATCCACGAACCGCAATTATCAGTCATAAAATCTGCTGTTGCCATCGCTGCTATATAGGTCTATAGTCGCGGGCGTTCGTATTTTGTGTCCCGAGGTGGTCCCTATGAAAATCCATCTTTCCACACGTGTACCCAGTCGCGTGCTTTCTCTCTTGCTTGCCAGCCTGCTGCTCCCGCTCTTTCTCGCCCTTCCTCTCCTCGCAGGCCAACCGAATCAGGATAACGATGACCATAACCGCGGCAGCGCCAAAGTAGTTGGCGGCTATTTCGAAGAATGGAGCATTTATTTTGCCGGCTACAATATCGCCAATCTCCAGGCCAACGGCGTCGCCGATAAGCTCACTCACCTTAGCTATGCCTTTGGCAATGCCACTCCCACCGGTTGCGCCATCGCCGATTCCTGGGCCGACTATCAAACCCCGTATCTTCCCAGTGTTAGCGGCGCACCTTACACCGGTCCGCTATTCGGCAATTTCGCGGCCCTGCAGCAACTGAAGCAATTGCATCCCAATCTGAAGGTGCTGATCTCGCTCGCCGGTGCCGACGGTTTCTCTGCTGCCGCCAGTACCCCTGCTGGGCGCCAGACCATGGTGGCGAATTGCATCGACCTTTTCATCAACGGCAATCTTGGCGGCGGAGTATCCGCGGCAGGCATCTTCGATGGCATCGACATCGATTGGGAATTTCCCGCTGCCTCTGACACCGTCAACGCCACCCTGCTGATGCAGGAATTCCGCAAGCAACTGGACGCGCTCGGTAAAGCAAGCAAGAAACACTATCTCCTGACCATGTTCGGTCCGGCCGGCCAGCAAAATTTCTCCAACATCCAGTTAGCCGCCGTTGCCCGGCAGCTCGATTATTACAATGTGCAGGGCTACGATTTCCACGGCACTTGGGAAACCTCCACCAATCACGCTTCGCCGCTGTTTGACGACAAGCAGGATCCCGTCGAGGACGAAAACTTCAACATTGAGTACACCATCCGTTCTTACTTGCAGGCGGGCGTTCCGGCAGACAAACTCGTTCTCGGCATTCCTACGTACGCGCGCGGCTGGACCGGCGTTCCCAGCGCGGATAATGGCTTGTATCAAACCTCCAGCGGCCCTGCTCCATTTCCGCCGGCAGACTATCTACAAACTCCCGGCGTCATCACCTATCTCACGCTCACCGGACTCACCGGCTTCACCCGCCATTTTGACTACCGCCGGATTGCGGTTTGGTTGTACGACCCCAACACGCAAACGTTTTGGTCCTACGACGATCCCGTCACCGTGTTCCTGAAAACGGTCTACGTGCGCACTCGCGTCCGCGGTGGCCTCGGCGGCGAATTTGTCTGGGCCCTGAAAGACGACGACGCCAACGGCACAATCGTAAAAACCATAGCAGCAGGCCTGCGTTAACTCCGGCAGTCCTGCGTTAACGCCTGCAAACAAAGGCAAATTTAGCCTGGAGTCTTAAATGCTGGCTTTTATGCCAGCCCCAATTGCCAATAGAGCACCCTTTCACGGGCGAGAGAGTCTTTTTGCGCGTTGCTAGCGCGCTATACCATTCCGAACGGAGTCCGCGCAGTGAGGAATTTGTTTCATCGGGTTTCTGGCAGGAGAGTCTCGTCGGCGCCTGGTGTCCTTCCGGCAATCGAATAACCGGCCCTCCAAGTATCGCCGCAGTGTGACAAAACCATAAATTTATTGCCTTTATTCGGTCCCAGATTTCGTGCGATTTGCTTGCGAATGCGGAATATAATGACGTGTCTGTCGCGATGGGAGGTTGTGATGATGACCTCAGGCCCGAAGAGCGCAAGGAAGACCACGAGAGCCGTCGCGGCAACGACTATTGCGATGGCGGTTGCACTGGCCCTCGCTACAGGAATAGCCGCCGCCAAGAAAAAAGAGAAAGTGCTACTGCCGGACTTTGTCTGGAAGGCGGAAACGGTCGTGGTGCTGATCTTGCCCGATACGGGCGAGCCCATGAATGATCCCTTCGCCAATCGCAAAGCCCAAGAAGAAGTCGAGAAAGCCCTGATGAAATGGGGCCGCTTCCGGCTTTCGCAGGATGCCAGCACTGCGGATCTGGTAATTGCCGTCCGAAAGGGAAGCGATAAAATCGCGAATCCCGTCATCAAAGGTGGTCCAGTCGACACACGCCCCGGAACGATTGAAACCACCGACAGCCAGATACGCATTGGAGCGCAGCAGGGAACTCCTCCCAATGGGCCTGAATCCGGAGACCCCTCTAGTTCCGACGGACACGCAGCTCCGGGTATGGAAGTAGGTTCTACAGACGACAGGTTCGAAGTATTTCGCGCTGACATATACACGGGGCATGACGCGCCGGTGTGGCGATACATTGCCAAGGATGGGCTGAAGCCACCGAACGTAAACGCCGTAGGACAGTTTCGCAAGGCCGTCGAAGAGGCGGAAAAAGCAGCGGCACAGAAACAGCAACAACAGCAGCAACAGCAGGGTCAAAAGAAGAATCCGTGAACTGGGGCCGCGCGATTGGAAAGTTCATCTTGATGGTGGTGTCGCTAACCCTGCCATCGAGCGCCCAATTCCGGGCAGACATAATCCTTTCAGTACTGCGCATGAATGATGTCGTCTTTGTTTCTACACGAACAGGACTATTTCAAAGCACCGTTTCCCAACAGAAATGGACCTCAGTGAAATTGCCCAAAGGCGTCCTGCCGGGCGGATGCCTGAATCACAGCGACCCGGGTGTAGCGAAGATCTATTATTCGCCGCCGCTGGTTCCCCTGACGGATCGCAGTGATCGCTGCGCCATTGGCTTTGGATTGTGGGTGTCCGCCGATTCCGGCAAGATCTGGAAAAGAGTCGACTCCACCCACTGGTTCAAAAGCGTCCTCGCCAGGAAAGACGGAACATTGTACGCGTCGGCTCGCCTCCCCACGGATAAGTCGAACGTCGTGGCGGAACTCGAAATCTATGGTGGAAGCCCTCTAACTTCAACGGACGGCGGTAAGACCTGGAAAGATACGACGGGGGCGGAGCCGCTCCCCGCGGTAATTTCGCTTTGGACCTGTGCGAAAAATCCTGCTCACGTGTGCGCGGGTGGAATGGGTGTGCGCGGGTACAACATGGAATACGCGCCGGACACGAAGAAGTGGACCGTCACACCATCATTGCCGGCAACGGATCCGAACGACACCACCGCCGAAGAATATCTGGCCTCGGCTGGCATGGGCTCCAGCACGTCCGAGTGTTGCTACATGCAGCAAGCCACGCTGGAGAATTACTATTCCCTGGAATTCGGCGATCTGCTGCAACGCCTGGGCGTCACTCTCGAAACCGAAAAGAAACATTACGAGTTCAGCGCCGGGGCGGGCCCCAAAATCGTGGATGTGGGCTTAAACCTGTTGCCGGGAGTTCAGGGCACCAACGCCATCGCCGTGCTCGATCTGGACGACACCGAAGTCTGTTGGGGCTTGCGATACGTCGACCCGGCGGGCACTAAGCGCGAAGCGGCGCCACTAATCACGCGCCTGAATAATCCTGCAATGGGACACGCGCATTTGGTGGAAGTCGGCAAGCCTTACCGCAGGCAACTCGATCTGGAAGGCCTGGAACCGTTGCGAATGCCCGGCGTGTACCGCATGATTTTGCTTTTCGATAATGGAAAATTGAAGAAGAAAGATCAGAATGTTTGGACCGGCACAATCGTCGGAACCTCGGTCTTTGAGGTCGAGATCAAGTAACACGCGTCCTCGGTCTTTGTAGAGACGGCGTTCCGAGGCCGTCAGACAACTTAACCGCTTGCCTCACGCCGTGAATTCCACCGACAACTCTCCCTGGACCAAAGCCCAACGCGTTTATCGTGCGTTTAGGTCGAAAATGACACATTGTCTCGGGCTTGAGTGTAGTCGAAAAGCATACGAACGAACCTGTGGGAGGTGCGTTGTGTCCATTGTGAACAAAAGTGTGGTGGGAATCTTGGCGATTGGCATTGTCGCCGCAGGAATGATTGTGTCGCGGCATGCGGCAGCAGCCCCGCAAGCAGCCGGCCCGTCCGGCTATCACCTCATTAAGAAAATTAAATTGGGCGGCACGGGCGGTTGGGATTACCTGACGGTCGATCAGGCCACGCATCGTGTGTTTATCTCGCGCGGCACCAAAGTGATCGTCGTCGATCCTACCACTGAGAAAGTCTTGGGAGAGATTCCCGACACACCGGGCGTGCACGGCATCGCATTGGCAGCTGAGTTTAATCGCGGCTATACCACCAATGGGCGCGCCTCTAACTCCACCATCTTCGACATGACCACCTTGAAAAAGCTCGGAGAAGTGAAAACCGACAAAGATCCCGATGGCGTAATCTACGACCCGTTCTCCAAAAGAGTTTTCACCTTTAACGGCGACGCCTCCTCCTCCACTGCCATCGATGCCGCCACCGGCAATGTCGCGGGTACCGTTGCTTTGGGCGGCGGGCCGGAATTTGCCGCCAGCGACGGAAAAGGCAAAATATTCGTCAACCTCGAAGACAAAAGCCAGCTCGTCAAGTTCGACGCCAAGACGCTGAAGGTGGACAATACCTGGCCACTCGCTCCCTGCGAATCTCCCAGCGGACTCGCCATCGATGCCGAACATGAAATCCTCATCGTCGGCTGCCACAATAAAATGATGGCCTTTGTCGATGGAAACTCTGGCAAAGTCTTGGGAACTGTGCCCATCGGTCAGGGCGTCGATGCCAACCGCTTCGATCCCGCCACGGGCTATGCCTTCGCGTCCTGCGGTGACGGCACCCTGACGATTGCTCACGAAGACTCTCCCTCCAAATTCTCTCTCGTCGAAATGATCAACACGCAACGCGGCGCGCGCACTATGGCTCTGGATAAGTCCAATCACAATATTTTTACGGTTACCGCCGACTTTGGACCGGCGCCGGCCGCCACAGCCGACAACCCTCGGCCCCGCCCGGCAATTTTGCCGGATACATTTGTCCTGCTGGTTTACGGGAAGTAGCCAGTTTCCAACTAGGCGTGGCCTGCGGCCGAGGCGCTGGCTTCGGGTCGAAGCTTCTCCACGGCTTGTCGCAGGAATTCGTAAGGGTGTGCCCCGGAAATTAGGTACTTGTGCGCGAAGAGCAACGCCGGAACGCCTTGCAGTCCACGCCGGTTCGCCTCGCTTCGATCATCGTCAACCAAATCTCCAAACTTCGGATTCTCGAGCGCCGCTGTAACCCCGAGCGGATCCAGTCCGCCAAGCTCGGCCAGTCGGTGTATATCCCGAGGCGATTCGATCGAATGTCCATCAAGCCAATAGTGCGTCATCACCAGAAGATGGAACGAGTCCCCGCGTCCAATTGAGGATGCGTAAGCCGTCGCAATGTGCGCTAGCCGCGTGCTGATTCCTGCCGGACCTGGTCTGAGATTCAATCCAAATTCAGAAAGCACTCGGCTCGCCACATGCGCGTGCTCACCTGCGATTGCCGCACTGGAACGCGGCACCGGCGAAGCTCCCGGAGGTCGTAGCTGAAATGAGCGCCAGTGTATGTCCAACTCGAAGTGGTCGCTCAGTTTTTCCACGGCCAGAGTCGCCAGAAAACAGTAAGGGCACGCGAAATCTGTCCAGGCATGGAGGAGCAGAGCCATACAACGAGTCCTTCCTTCCGTTCAGTAGCAAGGACTGTAGCCTGCGACACCCGGAAAGGCAAAGGAAGAATCGTGCTATAGAAGTGAACTCGAAGCGCTACTAAAGTGGGAATCGCACTGCCGGACAATCCTGCGAAGTCCGAAATATCTCCGCCCAAGAGATTTCAGAAGCACCCCGCCCCGTTGCAAGCAACGAATCGTTTTGCGTCTTCGCAGGATTGCTCGAAAGTGCGCGAGACCCAATCCCACAACACGAGTCGCCAATCAAGACGTACATGACTCGGGATACAACTTCTAACGGGGGGAAGTATAGGTGCGGCAATAGCGCTTGTCACCTGTCAGAACTACCAGTTAGCAATAAATAAGAAAATCGATTTATTAATGGTAAAAAACAAGTCCAACACTCAAAAAGCCCTGGGCGCACGCCGAACCCAATTTTTCAGAGTGGAACGTTGCGGCCCGCGAACTCGCTGTCAAGAAATCGTCTTCCTCTGTGGTGAATGTTCTCTCCGATTGGCCGGCCGACTCTAGATCGAACTCGTCTCCATCAGCAATGCATCCCGAAGAGTCCCCTCGTGAGTTTCGTGGGCCTCCAATATCTTCACCTTTCGAAACCCGCATTTCTCATAGCACCGGATCGCGCGAAGATTCGTCACCTGAGGATCCAGAATCACTCTGCGCGCGCCGTTAGTCTGAAACAGGTAGCGCAGCAGCAGCGAGATCGACCGCGTGCCCAAGCCGCCATTCCAGCACGAAACCTCGCCAATAAATTGATCAATCCCGTACACCGACTCGAGGTCATAATCCGCCGGGAGCCCATACGAGTTGCGCGACTCCTCTCCAACGAGATAGAACTGAATGTAGCCGATTGGCGCACCCGAGGATCGCTCAGCCACTTGGCCATCACTTGATAGTCGCCAAGTTCGTCGCGCATCAAGCGAATGGAAAGTTCACCCTCGCTGATCAGTTCAGTCATATTAGTTGAAGAAGATATCAGAGATCACAGATCGCGAAACGACTGGTCTGAGGCAAAGCTGGCATGAATGAGTCGATGGAAAATTTAAGAGTCGTCCTGGTCGCCACCCGCAATCCCTTGAACATGGGCGCCGCGGCCCGGGCCATGAGCAATTTTGGCGCCCTCCATCTGCGCGTAGTAAAGCCATTCGAGAGAGCCTATCGAGAGTCGGTATCGGCGGTAGGCGCGTCAGCCGTGATGAAGTCCGCGGAAGAGTTCGCCACCGTCCCTGAGGCTGTGGCCGATTGCTCGCTCGTGGTGGGAACGACGGCAGTCGGGAATCGCGATGTGCGTCAACCCTTGCTCGGTTTGCAGGAAGCATCTCATCTGATCCGTCAGCGCATGCGGAATAGTCGAGTGGCCCTGCTGTTCGGCTCAGAAAAGCGCGGATTGTCGAATGATGATATGAGCTATTGCCACTCGCTCTTGCAGATCCCGACAAGAGAAGAACATCGCTCCATGAATTTGGGCCAGGCCGCAGCTGTGTGCTTGTACGAACTCGCGAAAAGCGACACTGGCGATTCGAAGCAAAAAAACGCAACTCCCGGCGGCGCGGATGATAAACATTTTGCCCGGATGGAGACCGTAGAACGCATTACTGAGGCTTGGCTCGAAGCATTGCAACGAAGCGGCTACGTTGGCGCGCGCGCCAGTAGCACCTCGGAAGAAAAATTGCGAAGAATGCTGCGCCGGTTCACCTGGGAAGAATCCGATGCCGAAGTCGTCCTCGGCATGATGAAGAAAATCGCCGCAAAGCTGAACCACGAGTAGCTCTCAAATCTAACCGCCGGGTACCGGGTGCTCCAAGTGCCGGTGTTGCACCTGGGTCTCGTCCCGCAAAGGTGGCCTTCAATCGTGAGCATTTCCGAAATTACCCGCCGGCAATGGCTCCCACGATCAGCAGCGGTTCCTCACCCGAGCTCACCGCGTCCGGCAGCACCGCGTCCGGCGATTCGTGCGATAAATCTTCCGCGCACGCAAAGAATCGTAAGAAAGCGCGCCGCTGCTGCGTCCCGTGGTCGCGAATGGTCCCGCGCAGCATCGGGTATTGCGCCTCCAGTGCGTCCAGCACCGCTCGCAGCGTGACTGGCGCCGCGACCTCAAGCTGCACTTCGCCGCGAACGTGCGCCAGCGACCGCAGATGCGGCGGCAGCTCCACTCGAATCATGGCAATGTCTGCACTTCCACTGAGTACACCGCCGGCAGATCGCGCACGATCGGCGCCCACGTGTCACCCGCGTCTGGCGAGCAATACACTTGCCCTCCCGAGGTTCCGAAATAAATTCCGCATTTATCCAGTGTGTCCACTGCCATTGCATCGCGCAGCACGTTCACGTAACAATCTCTCTGCGGCAACCCCTTCGAAAGCTCCTCCCATTCATTTCCTCCGCTCCGGCTGCGATACACCCGCAGTTTCGCATCGGGCACGAAGTGTTCGCCATCGCTTTTGATCGGCACGACGTAAATAGTCTCCGGCTCGTGCGCGTGCACGTCGATCGCGAATCCGAAATCCGTGGGCAAATTGCCGCTCACTTCATGCCACGAGTCCCCGGCATCATCGGAGCGCATCACGTCCCAGTGCTTTTGCATGAACAGAACTCCCGGCCGTGTCGGATTCATTGCGATGTGGTGAACGCAGTGTCCCACCTCCGCGTTTGGATCCGGAATGTATTGCGAGCGCAGTCCTTTGTTGATCGGCTTCCACGTTTTCCCGCCGTCGTCCGTACGGAACGCTCCCGCCGCGGAAATTGCAATGTAGATTCGCCCGGGATCTTTCGGATCCAGAATCACCGTGTGCAGGCACATCCCGCCCGCGCCCGGCTGCCAATGCGGACCGCTTCCGTGGCCCCGCAGTCCGGCAAATTCATGCCAGTTTTTACCTCCGTCAGTCGAACGGAACAGCGCCGCATCTTCCACCCCTGCATATACCGTGTCGGGATCCGTAAGTGACGGTTCCAGGTGCCACACGCGCTTGAATTCCCAGGGATGCTGCGTTCCGTCATACCACTGGTGCGTCGTCAGCGGTGCGCCTGTTTCTGCAGATGTGTCGTACACAAATTTGTTGCTCTCGCCTTTCGGCATCCCGCCGGGGCCGCTGGTTTCGCCCGGAGGTGTCCCCGGCTGCATCCACGTCTTGCCTCCATCGTCCGAGCGCTGGATCACTTGCCCAAACCAGCCGCTCGTCTGCGAAGCGTAAATGCGATTCGGGTCGGCGGCCGAACCTTTCAGGTGATACATCTCCCATCCCGCGAAGTGCGGCCCGCTTACATCCCACTTTTCTCGTTTCCCATCGGATGAAAGAATGAATGCGCCCTTCTTGGTGCCTACCAACACTCGAACGTTGCTCATCGTACCCGCTCCTTCTCCAGAGTTAGTCCAGCCTTTGTAGCAGCCGCCTTTTAAGGCGGGTGCTTTCCTTACCGAAAAACAATCCTGTTCCCCGAATGCGCGAATTTATCAGTTTCCTGAAGAAGCCGGCAATCCCTCGATTTCCACCACGGGGCGAATCTCTACGGAGCCCTTTCGCGCTCCTGGAATTCGTCCCGCAATGTCGATGGCCTCGTCCAGGTTTTTCGCTTCAATCATGAAGAATCCGCCCAACTGCTCCCGCGTTTCCGCAAAAGGCCCGTCGGTCACTAGCCGCTTGCCTTCACGAACCCGTACCGTGGTGGCCGTCGACACCGACTGCAGCGGCGAAGTCGTCAGGAATTGCCCATTGGACTTCAGCGTGTGCGCAAGCTGCGTTGACTCCTGATAGCAAGCCTGTCGTTCCGGGTCGCTCCACGCCTGCTCGTTACCATAGATCAGTAGCACGTACTTCATTGGTCTCCTCCAAAGGTATATCGAACGGCGCAACCCTAAATCGACACCCTACCAAGAAATAGTTTCACCTTCCAACTTCTTTGGAGTGCGGCGGCTCGCCGCCGCTTTTCCGCCCTGACGCGCTCATACACCGAATCAATGCCGCCTTACGGTCGGGAGTGTATGCCTCCCCTGGCGCTGAATCCAACCGGGTTTGCCGCTGAACCCTTTCTACTTCTGCGTTTCCATTTGCTTCCGCATCCTGGCTTCCCGCTCCCGCATCTCCGGCGTAACTACCTCCCCAAAATCCGCGACTTCAAAGATTGGCCGGAGTTCCAGTTCCGCTCCGTCGCCGAACGGGCTCCGCTTTAGCCACTCCAACGCTTCGTCCATCGATTTCACCCGCCAGATCCAGAAGCCCGCGATCAACTCCTTCGTCTCGGCAAAAGGCCCGTCGGTTACCGTCAGTTTTCCCCCAGGAAATTTCACCCGCTTGCCCTTCGAACTCGGGTGCAGCCCGTCGGCCGCCAGCATCACTCCTGCCTTCACCAATTGTTCATTGAACTTGCCCATGGCCGTGAGCAGCTCCTGACTGGGCATCACCCCTGCCTCGGAATCCTTGTTCGCTTTGACAATCACCAGGCATCTCATCGTCTCGCTCCTTCTAATTTTGTTTTTCTACTTCCATGGGTAGATCGAACGGCAACGGGTGGGATCGACAGCGGGCACCAACAACCTATTAGACGTCGGCAATTCAGAAAAGCGTGCGCTGGGGAGGAATCGTAACGGTCGGGGTCGGCGGCTTCTCTCCACTTCACGACACTCCTTTACCCGCCAGCCGTGACTTCGCACTTCATCCACCTCCGGGAACGGCTTGTTCATCGCCAGATTGGACAGCGCCACGACATTTCTCGGAGCAATCTCCAACACCCAAAATTCATTCTGGACAGATGGAGTGCAGTTCGGTCCGCCTCCTGCCAGAATTTGCTTTGCCGCTTTCTCCTGCCATCGTCAACTGTTTAAAGCGCTTAACGCGATCTGCGCCTCGGCCTCATATGCGCAAACTTTGGACTTCTTTGCCCTGCTGGCCCCGATCCAGCGCCCCAGAAAAGCAGGTCACCCAATCAGGCGTGTACCTTCTTGTCGTGTGCCGGCCCACTATGCCCATCCTCTCTCTCTTATTGCCTTTCTCGCCCCGTAACCTCTCCCGCAAGAATTCCTCAACCCCGCACTTTTCTTCTTCGCAAACTTTCCCTCGCAGGGTCATAATGTCCGCGGCGTTCCAAAGGAGCCCTGATGAGTGAAAACTGTAACGAACCCAGCAAGAATATCGATTTAACGGAGAAGAAGGACGAAGTTTCGCGCCGTGACTTTATCACCAAAGCTGCTGTCACCGGTGCTGCCTTCACCATCCTGCCTCGCCATGTTCTCGGTCGCGGTTTTGTTCCTCCCAGCGATACCATGAACGTTGCCTGCGTTGGCGTCGGCGGCATGGGTCGCAGCAATCTCATCAATCTCGCCAGTCAAAATATCGTTGCGCTCTGCGATGTCGACTGGGGCTACACCGATGAGAAGCTTTCTCGTCTCGATACCGATGCCTCCAACCTCCAGCAGCATATCGATCATCCCGATGCCAGCGGCGCGGTTAAGCCCATGTCCGCTGCTGATGCTGCCAAGGCCAAAGCTCGCCTCGATAATATTCTTCACCTCAAGAACGATCTTCTCCCCAAAGCCAAGCGCTATTCCGACTATCGCAAAATGCTCGAGCAGCAAAAGGACATCGACGGCATCGTCGTCGCTACTCCCGATCACATGCATGCGCCCATCGCTCTCGCTGCTATGGATCTCGACAAGCACGTCTATGTTCAGAAGCCGCTCTGCTGGTCGGTGGATGAGTGCCGCAAACTCGCCGCTAAGGCCAAGGACAAACCCAAACTCGCCACTCAGATGGGCAATCAGGGGCGCTCTCTCAACGATACAAAAACCGCTGTCGAACTCATTCAGTCCGGCGCAATCGGCGAAGTCCGCGAAGTTCATGTCTGGACTGATCGGCCCGTCGGTTTTTGGCCCCAGGGCGTTCCCCGGCCGCAGGCAGCCTCCGGCTCACTTGACGCTCTCAAGTGGGATCCCGCTGCCGTTAACACTCGTCTCGCCGCCGCCATGGCAGGGAATTACCCCATCCCGCAAACTCTTTCTTGGGATCTCTTCCTCGGCGTCGGTCCCGCCATCAACTATCACCCCATCTATCATCCCTTCAATTGGCGCGGCTGGGTTGATTGGGGCGTCGGCGCCATCGGCGACATGGGCGCTCACCTGCTCGATGTCTCCATGACCAGTCTCAATCTCGGTTTGCCCACCGCCGTCGAAACTGTCTCCAGTCCTTTCAACGGTGCTTCTTACCCCACCGCCAGCATCATTTTCTACGAATTTCCCGCGCGCGGTTCCATGCCTCCCGTCAAGCTCACCTGGTTCGACGGCGGCCTCACTCCTCCCAAGCCTGTCGAGCTCGGTGAAGAGCAACTCAAAAAAGAAGGCGGCGCCATCATCATCGGCAGCAAGGGCAAACTGATGCACGACACGTATGGCGCCAATCCGCGCCTTCTGCCCAAATCACTGCAAGATTCCGTCAAGATGCCTGCGCAGAAGCTGCCTCGCATTGACGGCGAAGACCACGAACTCAACTGGGTTGCCACAGGGAAGGGGCACGGCCAGGCCGCTTCTCCTTTCTCCTACGCTACCCAACTCACAGAAGTGATGCTCCTCGGTGTCGTTTCTCTGCGCGCTGGAAGAAAAATCGCGTACGACGGTTCTTCCATGCGCGTCACCAACTTCCCCGAAGCCAATCAGTACCTAAGCCGCCAATATCGCACCGGCTGGTAATTCGTCCGCAGGCGGCAGTGCGCCGTCGCAACCTTCCACCGGATCAACCCCACCCGCCACCGCAGGTGGGGTTGATTTTTTCTTTCTTTCCTTACTCAAAACTTAAAACTGACAACTGAAAACTTCTCTCATTGACACCCTTCCGCACCGGTAGTATAGCTGTCCCCTGTTAACTTGGGCGTTCCCCTCCGCCTTCTTCCACGACCAGGTTCAGGCGTATGAACAGGCCTCTCCGCAATTCGGCAAGAGGAAATGTTTCACATGATTCCTGAGCGCCACATTTTCGTTCCGCACTCGTCCCTCGTTCCTTCTGAGCGCTCGCAACTGCGTCATTCATCCTCGCCTTTCCTCTCTTATCTCGCTGTGCTTTCTCTGCTCACTCTTGCCTATTACGTTTCTGGCAGATTCGGTCTCGGTCTCGCCCATGTGAATCCCCATGCCACCGTTCTCTGGGCGCCCACTGGCATCTCCATCGCCGCTCTTCTTCTTCTCGGTTATCGCGCTTGGCCCGCGGTTCTGGTTGGAGCCTTTCTCGTCAATGAGCATGTCAACGCCTCCATCCTCGCCTCCGTTGGCATCGCCGTCGGCAACACCCTCGAGGCTTTCGCTGGCGCTTACCTCGTCAATCAGTTCGCCAACGGCACCAAAGCCTTCTACAGGGCCAAAGACGTCTTCCGCTTTATTTGCCTCGCCGGTTTTCTCGCTTCCGCTATCAGCGCCACCATTGGTGTCTGCATTGTCTGCAGCTCTGGCTTTGCCAGTTGGCACGATTTTCGCGTTGTCTGGATGACCTGGTGGATCGGCGATACCCTTGGCGCGATCACCCTCACTCCGTTTCTCGTCCTCGTTTTCAGAACCGCTCGCCACAGTTCCACGCTCGGCGAACTTCTCGAACTGTCCCTTCTCCTCGCTGGCCTCAGCCTCCTTTGTGTCCTTATCTTCGGTCCTCCCTCACTTCTTTGGCCGCAGTCGACCACCCTCGCTTTCCTTTGTCTGCCTTTTTCCGTCTGGGCCGCATTCCGTTTCTGTCCCCTGGAGTCCGCAGGCACCAATGTCGTTCTCAGTGGATTTGCTATTTGGGGTTCTCTCGCCGGTTTCGGCCCTTTCGCTGGCGGCCGCTCTGCGCCACTCCTCCTCGCCAGCTTTCTCTGTGTTGCCTGCACCATGCCTTTGATGATCGCCGCCGGGGTTTCCGAACGCCGCCGCGTTGAGGAGGATCTTCTCGGCCTCCATTGTGTAATGCAGGCCATCGTTGACGAAAAGACCGCAGTCCTTCAGCAAACTGTCGATGTCCTTCATGAAGAAGTCCGCGATCGCATCGACGCCCAGCGCTCCTCAATCGCCGCCCGCGAACCGTTTCAACAAATCGCCGCTGCTTTCCCCGACGTTCTCTGGCTCATTGATGTCATTGAGGAGCGCATGCTTTACGTCAGCCCCGCTTATGAAAAAGTTTGGGGACGCTCCTGCCAGAGTCTCTACGATGACCCGCACTCTTGGCTCGATGCCGTCCATCCTGACGACAACGACCGCGCCCTGATCTTTTTCAATCGTGATACCTGTGAGGATTTTTTCGAAGTTCAATACCGCATTCGCCGCCCCGACGGTGCCGAACGCTGGATTCACGACCGCGGCTATGCCATTCGTGACTCTTCCGGACGCCTCGCGCGCATTGCCGGCCGCGCCACCGACATCACTAAGGCTAAAACTCTCGACTTAAGCCTGGACTCATCCACCACCCGCAATCACTACTCCTCGTAATTCCGCCGTCCATGTTTCTACCATCCTTATGTAGTGGCCGACCTTCAGGTTGGTTCCGAACGCCCTTTGTCGTTCCTTTTCTTCGCCTTCCTCTGTGCCCTCTGTGTTCTCTGTGGTGAGCTCTTGCCTTACTTAAAACTGACAACTGACAACTGAAAACTTCTTTCACCGATAATTCCAATACCCCGGCCCCACTCGCATCGAATGATGCCACACCAACGGAAACGCCCACCACACCAGCGCTCCCAAAACTGCCTGCCCTACCGTCAGCGGCAAAATATTCCGCTCTTTCGCAAATAACCAAGCCATCGCGGTCCCGCCAACCAGCGTCAACGGCACCAGCACCGGGTTCGGCCAATGCAGCGCCGCGAACGAAATTCCCGCCATCGTCGCCGCAATCCACGGCTTTTCAAATGCGTTCAACAACCGGTTCGTCAAAAATGAATTCAGCGCCACCTGTTGCAGCAGGCAAAACGCCATATACCCAAACAAGTGTTTTGGCTGGGTCAAATGTCCCGGCACCCGTTGCAGCATCCCCAAAAAAACTCCAATTACACAAATCCCCAGTGCCGCTGGAACGAAAAACCACCCAGCACGTTTCGTAGCCACCCACACATTGTCCGCCCGCCACCCGAGTGTCTTGGGCGTGTCCCTCCGCAACACGATGCTCCCGCCCAGCCACACCACGAACACCCACCACGAGTCGGGAACCTGTACCTGCAATTTCCAGATATACAATCCCACGTAGACAACAAAACAGATCGCCTCCGCCAGATATCCGATCTGTCGCGCGTTCTTCCTCACCTTCAGTTCGCTCCCGGTTCCGCATCGTCGCGGTGCCGCACTTCGATCATTCGTAACACGCTTGCGTATAACTCCTCGATCTCTTTTTCGCTCGCGACCTTTGAACCCAGAAATTCACCCCAGTCAAACTCCGGGAACCCACGATTCGTGATTCGTGCCGGCAGCAAACTCCGCATTTCTCGCCCCGCCAACTGTCCCATTCCCCGCATCTCCTCGTACACCACGCGATGCAGATCGTTCGCAAACAATTCTTCGTCCATTAATCCCAACAACTCCACTCGCGTCGCCGGTTGAATCAAGTCTGACAGCAACAGCCGCAAAGCGTTCCTCTCCGTCTGCTCGCTCCACGACCCTTTCTCTCCTGAATGTTCGCTCATCTCTCTTAGTTGACGTTTCCTCTCCGCGCGGTTTCGATAGCTTCCGCCCTTTAAGCCGGCCGCTTTTCTACCCACTTACCTTCTTCTCGGCTTTCGCTGTGCCCACTCAGCTCCTTCTTGGATTCCTTTCCTCTGTGTCCTCTCTGGTGAATCACGACACGCCGTGGCATCTTCCTCGCTCTTGCCTTACTTAAAACTTAAAACTTAAAACTTAAAACTGATAACTAAAAACTCTTTTCCGCTGTCCTCTGTGGTGAATGACCCCAGCGAACACCACCTCGCGTCTCTCCTGTAGTGGCTGCACACCCGCCCCCATTTGTCATCCCGAGCGCAGCGAGGGATCTGCTTTCTTTCAACTTTGAACTTTTCCTGAAACTTAAACCTTAAAACCCAATTCCGACTGCTGTAAACTATCTCCCCCATCCCATTTTACCAGCACGGTGGATTTGCTATGGCCGGTACACACAAGATTCTCATCCTCGGCGGCGGTTTTGGCGGACTCGTCGCCGCCCAAACCCTCAAGCACGCCAACGCATCCGTCACTCTCATCGACAAACGCAATTTCCATCTCTTCCAACCGCTTCTCTATCAGGTTGCCACCGGCTCTCTCTCCCCAGGCCAGATCGCCTCGCCTCTCCGCGCCGTCCTCAGCCGCCAGAAGAACACCGAAGTCCTTCTCGGCGAAGCCGTCGATCTCGATCCCGCGACCCAAAAAGTTCTTCTTCGCGACGGCAGCACCTTCCCCTACGACTCCCTGATCATCGCCACCGGTTCGCAAACTTCCTATTACGGCAACGATGCTTGGCGCGCCTTTGCCCCCAGTCTCAAAACCGTTGAGGAAGCCACTGCCATACGTCACAAAATTCTCTACGCCTTCGAACGTGCCGAACGTTCCGGCTCGGAAGCCGAGGCCCGCGCCTGGCTCACCTTCGTCATCGTTGGTGCCGGCGCAACTGGCCTCGAACTTGCCGGCGCCCTTGCGGAAATTGCTCGCGAAACTCTTCGCCATGATTTTCGCCACATCAATCCCAGCGAGGCCCGTATCATCCTTCTCGATGGTGCCCCTCGCGTCCTTACCGCCTACCCCGAGGATCTTTCCGCCAAAGCCGAAAAGCTTGTTTCCCATCTCGGCGTAGAAATCTTCAAAAACGCCATGGTCAACAATATCGATGCCGACGGCGTTCACTACTCTCACGACGGCGCGGACATCAAACTTCCCGCGCGCACCGTTCTCTGGGCTGGTGGCGTCACCACCAACGACTTCGGCCGTAAAGTTGCCGAGCGCACTCACGCCGAGACCGATCGCAACGGCCGCATCAAAATGCTTCCCGATCTCACCATTCCCAACTATCCCAATATTTTCGTCGTCGGCGACCTCGCACTTTCCCTCGACGAGCACGGCAAGCCTCTCCCCGGCGTCGCTCAGGTTGCCATTCAAGGCGGACGTTACGCCGCAAAAACCATCAAGTCCCGGCTGGAAGGAAAACAAAACATTCCGCCCTTCCATTATTTCAACAAAGGCGACATGGCCGTCATTGGTCGCGCCGCTGCCGTCGCCAACATTTTCGGCCTGCACATCTCCGGTTTTCTCGCCTGGTTCATCTGGCTTTTCATCCATCTGATGTACATCGTTCAATTCCAGAGTCGCGTTCAGGTTTTCATCGAGTGGGGTTTCGAGTACCTCACCTTCAGCCGCGGCGCCCGCCTCATCACCGGCGAAGCCGTCTCCGACTCCGTCGCCCAATCCTCCCATCTCTACATGGACAAAGAACATCACTGATCGCCCTCATGTAGCTCGCCCCTTCAGGGTGAGTCTTTTCTCTTGGGTTGCGTCTGTACCGGCAACCTTCTGAGGCGGGCGCCTTCTCTTCGTCTTCCTTTGTGCCCTCCGTGTCCTCTGTGGTGAATCCTGTGCTACCTTTCCCTAGTCCGACGACTCCATGTCCACCGAACCCACCCTCCACAACCGCGTCGCCCTCGTCACCGGGGCAGGGAAGCGTCTTGGCCGCGCCATCGCTCTTCGTCTCGCCACCGAAGGTGCCGACGTCGCCATCCATTACGGCAAATCGCAATCGGAAGCCATCGAAGTCGTCCACGAAATCGAAAAACTGGGCCGCCGCTCCATCGCCATCCAGGCCGATCTCACTCGCGTCGATCAGATTCACGATCTCTTTGCCCGCGTCGCAAAGGAATTCCACCGTCTCGATATCCTCATCAACAGCGCCGCCAATTTCCTCGAAACCAAATTTGGCGAAACCTCCGAAGCCACCTGGAATGCCTCCCTCGACACCAATCTCAAGGCTCCGTTTTTCTGCTGCCAATCCGCCGCGCCCTATCTCACGCAATCGGGCAACGCCGTCATTATCAATTTCGCCGACATCGGCGGCCTCATGGGCTGGCGCGAATTTCTTCCTCACTCCATTTCCAAAGCCGGCGTCATTCTTCTCACTCGCATTCTCGCCAAAGAACTCGCCCCCAAAGTTCGCGTGAACGCTATCGCTCCCGGCACCATCACCATGCCCGGCGATCCTCCCGAATGGCAAACCGACTTTATCAAGCGCGCCCCACTCGCAAAAACTGGCAGCCCTCAGGACATCACCGACGCCGTCATGTTCCTCATCACCGCCGAATTCATGACCGGCTACACCTTAGTCCTCGACGGCGGGCGCACCCTCTAGTGGAGATTTGTGTATGGGCACAGCTTTCACTGTTACCCGAACGAGCTGTCATCCTGAGAGCCGCATCGTGTGCGGCTCGAAGGCTCTCGATCTACAAGCACTCAAAGCTCTTAACTTACTCCACGAAACAATCTTGTCATTCCGAACGGAGTCTGCGGAGTGAGGAAGCTCTCTTCCTCCCGTGCCTCGCCGTCCAACGCCACCCCATCGTCCATCCAAGAAATCACTCCACCCTATCAACAATTTTTCTAACCCACCCTTCGCGTGCACATCCCCTCCTCAAGGTGTTATTCTTAGAAATTGCGGATTCACTCGTTGATTTCGCCCTCGGCGCCTCTAGCGCCTTTGGAAAGGAAAGAAGGCCGGTCGCTCCTATGGATCAGGAAACAATTACGCCCAGACACATCGACGACGTCGAAATTCAGGAATGGCTCGAGTCCCTTGATTCCGTCCTGGAATCCAGCGGTACTGACGTCGCCCGCGAAATTCTGGAACGCCTTCGCGCCCACGCTACGGTCAGTGGCATCGATCTCCCTTTCACCGCCAACACTCCCTACGCCAACACCATCCCCGCCCGTCTCGAGCCTCTCTTCCCCGGCGATCAGCAGCTCGAGCGCCGCATCAAGTCCCTCATTCGCTGGAACGCCCTCGCCATGGTTGTCCGCGCCAACCGCATGGAGCACAACATCGGCGGCCACATCTCCACCTACGCTTCCGCCGCCACTCTTTACGAAGTTGGCTTCAATCATTTCTTCCGCGCACGCAGCGAAAATTTTGAAGGCGATACCGTGTACTTTCAGGGCCACGCTGCTCCGGGTATTTATTCCCGCGCTTTCCTCGAAGGTCGCATCAGCATCGAGCAGTTAGAAAATTTCCGCCGAGAACTCAAGCCCGGCGGTGGACTCTCTTCCTACCCGCATCCCTGGCTCATGCCCGATTTCTGGGAATATCCCACTGTTTCCATGGGACTCAGCCCGCTCATGGCCATCTATCAAGCCCGCTTCAATCGCTATCTCGAAAATCGCGGTCTGAAGCCGGCCACCGACGCAAAAGTTTGGGCCTTCCTTGGCGACGGCGAAACCGATGAGCCCGAGTCTCTCGGCGCCATCACCCTTGCCGCTCGCGAAAAACTCGACAACCTCATCTTCGTCGTCAACTGCAACCTTCAGCGTCTCGATGGCCCCGTTCGCGGCAATGGCCAGATTATTCAGGAACTCGAATCCGCCTTCCGCGGCGCTCGCTGGAACGTCATCAAGGTTCTTTGGGGCAGCGAGTGGGATCCTATCCTCGAGCGCGACACCGAAGGCCTTCTCGTCAAGCGCATGGGCGAAGTCGTCGACGGTGAATATCAGAAGCTCGTCGTTTCGTCCGGCGATTACGTTCGCCAATTTTTCTTCGGCAGCGATCCGCGTCTCTTGAAACTCGTCGAGCCTCTTCCCGACGAGGCCCTTCGCCGCCTGCGTCTCGGCGGACACGATCCCCGCAAAGTTTATGCCGCCTACAAAGCCGCCGTCGAACACAAGGGTGGCCCCACCGTCATCCTCGCGCGCACGATCAAGGGCTACGGTCTCGGCGAAGCCGGCGAAGGCAAGAACGTCACTCACCAGCAGAAAAAACTCAACGAAGACGAACTCCGCGAGTTCCGCTCCCGTTTTGGTATTCCTCTCAGTGATGGCGACATCAGCGACGTTCCCTTCTATCGCCCGCCCGACGACAGCGAGGAAATCACTTATCTCAAAGCTCGCCGCGAATCCCTCGGTGGGTATACCCCCCAGCGCAAAACTCGCTCTGTGCCTATCGCCGCCGACCACGACGAACTCTTCCGTGAATTCCACGACGGCAGCGATGGCCGCGAAGTTTCCACCACCATGGCTTTCGTCGCCATGCTTCGCAAAATGTTGAAGCATCCCGAAATCGGCAAGCTCATCGTGCCCATTGTTCCCGACGAAGCGCGCACCTTCGGTATGGAATCACTCTTCCGCACCATCGGCATCTATTCCAGCGTCGGTCAGAAGTACGAACCCGTCGACGTCAACACGCTCCTTTATTACAAGGAAGCGAAAGACGGACAAATCCTCGAAGAGGGCATTACCGAAGCCGGCTCCATGGCTTCCTTCATCGCCGCTGGCTCCGCCTACGCTTCCCACGGCATCAATACCATTCCATTTTTTATCTACTATTCGATGTTCGGTTTTCAGCGCGTCGCCGATTTCATCTGGGCCGCTGCCGACATGCGCACTCGTGGATTCCTTCTCGGCGGCACTGCAGGACGCACTACCCTTGCCGGTGAAGGCCTCCAGCACCAGGACGGCAACAGCCACGTGCTCGCTCTTCCTGTCCCGAACCTACTCGCTTACGACCCGGCGTACGCCTACGAAATTGCCGTCATCATTCAGGATGGCATTCGCCGCATGTACAAAGACGGCGAAAATATCTTCTACTACATCACCGTGATGAACGAACCTTACGCTATGCCCACCATGCCTGCCGGTGTTGAAGAGGGCATTCTCAAGGGTATGTACAAATTCCGCGGTGCTGTAAACAAAAAATCCAAGCTGCGCGCCCAACTCTTCGGCAGTGGCGCCATTCTCAACGAAGTTGTCGCCGCGCAGGAAATCCTCGAACAGAAATATGGTGTCTCGGCCGATGTTTGGAGCGTCACCAGCTACAAAGGCCTCTATACCGACGGCATCGAAACCGAGCGCTGGAACCGCCTGCACCCCAGCACCAAGCCGCGCGTTCCTTACGTCAAGCAGTGCCTCGAAGGTTCGCAGGGCGTCCTGGTCGCCGCCTCCGACTATTTGAAGACGCTGCCCAACATGATCAGTAAGTGGATGCCTCGCCGCCTCGCCACTCTTGGCACCGACGGCTTTGGCCGCAGCGAAGGCCGCACCTCGCTCCGCGAATTCTTCGAAGTCGATTCGCGCTTCATCACCCTCGCCACCTTGCACGAACTCTACACCGACGGCCAACTGGAAAAATCCGTCTTAGACAAAGCCATCACCGAACTAGGCATCAACCCAGACAAGCCCAACCCCGTTATCTCCTAAGCGCCAAACGGCGGCGCTGCAGTGGACGGCGCACCGTGGAGCGATTCTCTCCGGGCAATTGTCATTCCGAGTGAAACGAGGAATCTGCTTTTGGTTTCGTCTTGTAGGGACGGCCTTCCGAGGCCGTCCGCCACCACAAATGCTCGCCCGTCATCAAACGCGTCAGCCTCCGGGCATTTTTCTTCCATGTAGCGCTAGCTTTTATGCTAGCCAAAATTCCAATACCGCCGCCCCACGTGCAGTTCGTTCAACTTTCAACTTCTGAGTTTCAACCATTCTTCTTCCTCGGTGCCCTCTGTGTCCTCTGTGGTGAAATCTCCCCGCCTACTCCAATATCTCCCCTGGCTTAATCTTCCCGGTCGCCAGATGCGCAATCAATTCCCGATTCGCCGTCAAAAAATCGTATCCCGCCAATTCCTTCGGTAGCACCCACGCGATCTGCTCAAACACCCGCGGCGTAATCTCTTTCTCCGCAATCTTCGCCGCAAAGAAATGGATCTCTAATTCCTCCGGCCTGTCCGCGTACTGGTGCCGCACCTTCCCGATCTCCACGCTTTTCAACAACGTCGCCCCCAACTCCTCCCGCAACTCCCGCGCCAGCGCCTCCACCAATCCCTCTCCGTCCCGCACTTTTCCCCCAGGAAATTCCCACTTCAGCGCGGAGCTATCCTCCCGCCGCCGTTGTCCAATCAACACCCGCCGGTCCTCTCGCTCCACCACTGCTGCCACCACTAATCTCATAAGCCCTTCGAGAATAACAGACACTCCGCCGATTGACTCCGCCGCCAAATCATGTTGCACTTCGAATTCGCTTTTCCAATTCCACCGGAGGCTCCCTTTGCGCCGTATATCATTCGCCCTCATCGCATCATCCCTTATCTTCCTATCCAGCACTCCCGCGCAAACTCCAGATGACAACGTCGCCCATTTCCGCGCCTCCATGGACAACGTCAAAGCCACCTTCGGTCCTGCCGAGCCCGTCGCCCATCTCAAGCCCGGCAATATTCTCGAAGCCAATTCCCTCGACTGTTTTGGCAACGCTCTGCAAAAGCCCGGCGACCCTTTCTCCAACATCAAGATCGACAATCCCCTCACCGGCCCCTTCTTCATCGACGGCGCCGAACCCGGCGACACTCTCGTCATCCACATCCTCGATCTCAAGGTCGATAGCAATCAGGGCGTCGGCACCTTCGGACCCGGCTTTGGCGCCGCAAATTCCACCCACTACACCCCCATGCTCGAAAAAGCTCCGCTCCCCGAACGCGCCTGGTATTACCCCATCGACGCCGGCAAACAACTCATCACCTTTCAAGCTCTCGACTCCAATTTCAAAACGCAATTTCCTCTCAAGCCTTTCCTCGGTTGCATCGGCGTAGCTCCTGCTCATGGTGAAGCCCGCAGCTCCATCGTTCCCGCTGAATTCGGTGGCAATATGGACGCTCCCGAAGTCTCTCCCGGAAACATGCTCTATCTCCCCGTCAACGTTAAAGGCGCGCTCTTCTATTTCGGTGATGGACACGCCGCCATGGGCGATGGTGAGGTTGCCGGCAGCGCCGTCGAAGTCCCCATGAAAGCTAAATTCCGTTTCGAACTCGTGAAAGGGAAGTCCACCGACTGGCCGCGCCTCGAAAACGATCACGAACTTATGACCACCGGCATCTATCGCCCCGTCGACGATGCCGTCCGCATCGCCGTCACCGAACTCGTCGCCTGGATTCACCGCGACTACTCCCTCTCCGAACTCGACGCCTACGAGCTCTTCTCCAAAGTCGGCCGCCTCCACCTCACCGAAATGGTCGACCCCAACTACGTAGTAGTAGCCTCCATCGACAAAAAGTACCTCCCTCCCAAAAAGTAATTAGGAGTGCTCGCGTCAGTCACAATACAACGGAGGGTGCCCCAGGTTCCGTTTTTTGGTACCTGGGTCTTGGGTTTTTTCTCTAAACCGAAATTTAATATCCCAGGACGTCGCGTTCAACCCTGATGGTTGTAGGAAGTTGAGGAAAGACGAACAACAAAAAGTTTTACCGATCGAAGCTGAAAACGCGTTTCCAATCGTCCTTCATACTGATCACAGTCCAGCCACTCTTCTTGGCCTCCGCCATCAGTGCTTCAGAAAACGTGCCTACGTGCGTATCCGGCAACCCTCCCCCGGGCCCGTACGCGTATTCGCGCTTCGCATCATCGTGATGAACCAACATCATCAATCGTGCCCCATCTCCTGCTTGCGTCCACTGCAACATTTGTTCATCGCCACCTGAATTCCCAAATGCCGCGCAAGGACGTTTACCGATAAACAGGTTGATCCCGATGGCCTTTCCCGGTCCATCGTCAACGAAGAAAACTTTCGGCTCCCGCATCAGCACCGGCTTCCCATTCGCGAATTCATACTTCGTCGCGATGCTCGACCCCACCACTTGTTCCGGCGGAACTCCATACACCCGCTCGCTGTAAACGCGAACAAACTCCTGTCCGCCCCCGGTTACGATGTACGTCCTGAACTCCTTCTCCCGCAAAAACTTCATCACCTCCAGCATGGGCTGATACACAAGTTCCGTGAATAAGCGGTCAAAACGCGGCGCTTTGGCTGTCGTGATCCACTGCTTCACGATTCCCAGAAATTCTTCTGTCCCCATCCCGGAATGCGTCACCCCTACAATTTCCGCCAATTCTCCCTCTGTGAACTTGCCCATCGCCTCATGGTCGCCCTCAATCACCGCCTTGAACGGCTGTTTCTCTTTCCACTCTGGGTGTTGCGGCGCCATTTCGCCTATGCGATGGAGCGCGAACACTCCTTGCGTGTAGAACGGATGTTCCGTCCACAACGTTCCGTCTTGGTCAAAAGTGGCGATGCGGTCTTTTGGTTCTAGATAATTGGCACTGGATTTCTCGGTTGTTGCTTTCACGAAATCGAGAATCGCTTTCTTGGCAGGTCCCTCATTCCACGAAGGAAGCGGGTCGCCCATCGCCGAAACGCTTTCGCTGAAAGTCCCTAGTACTGCCATCGTTGCCGATACTTTGATCAACTCTCGTCGCGTTAGTTCCATGGATGTCCTCTCCGGCCAATGCTGGTCCTCGACATCGTATCTCGTACGGGAATCAAAGAATAGGTACCTGTCTGTACCGACAGGTGCAACAAAGACGGCGGGTGCCCCAGGTTCCGTCGTTTGGTACCTGGGTCTTGGGGTATCCTTTTTTCCAAAGTGAAAGGTGGCAAATCATTATTCGTCATGTTCTCCAATTTCGCTCATCGCTCCATCTCCTGCTCGGCCCTCTTGCTTTACTTAAAACTTACAACTGAGAACTTAAAACTACTCTTTGGCGCGCCGACACTTCCCCATCCTTACCCTCCATATCCACGTCCGAAAACCTCCAGCCTCTACCCCAAAATCGGCTATCATCCCCTGACCGCTCCCATGGAACTCGACCATCAAATCTGCTCACGGGCACGCCTCGCGCGCGACGCGCGGTTCGATGGCAAGTTCTTCATTGGTGTGCTCACCACCCGAATTTACTGCCGCCCGATCTGCCGCGCCCGCACCTCCAAGGAATGCAATGTTCGCTACTTTCCCAGCGCAGCCGCTGCGGCCGAAGCCGGTTTCCGCCCGTGCCTGCGATGCCGTCCAGAATGCTCGCCGGGAACTCACGCCTGGCTAGGAACGCGCAATACCGTTTCGCGTGCCTTGCAATTGATCAGCGAACGTGGACTCGAAGACGGCGGCGTCGAGGCTCTCTCCGAACGCCTCGGTATCGGTTCACGCCATCTTCGTCGCCTGTTCCTGCGCCACTTGGGAGCGACGCCCAGTGCCGTTGCTCAAACTGCCCGCTTGCATTTCGCCAAGAAGCTGATCGACGAAACAAATTTGCCTATGATGCAGGTCGCGCTCTCTTCCGGATTCGGTTGTGTTCGCCGGTTCAACGAAGCCATTCGCAGCGTCTATCATCGAACTCCAACGCAGATCCGCGCGCTCGCGCCCCGCGCTCCACACCAGCCGCACAATCAATATTTGTTTCACCTCCACTACCGCCCGCCATACAACTGGAAGAGCGTTTTGCAATTCCTCGCGGCACGCGTCGCGCCTGGCGTCGAATCCGTCGACAGCCACACCTATAGTCGCAATTTCTCCCAACACGGGGCCGCCGGCTATTTTTCGGTTTCTCATGAGCCAGAGAAGAATGCCCTCGCCGTCGGCGTCCAATTTGCCGATCCGCGCTCACTCTTTTTTATCATCGAGCGAATCCGTGCGATGTTCGATCTCAACGCGGATTGGGCGATCATCGCAAAAACGCTCTGCTCCGATCCGGCGCTGGCCCGGCTAGCGGAAGCTGCAGAGGGACTGCGCGTTCCCGGTTGCTGGGGCGCATTCGAGTTGACGATACGAGCAATCCTCGAGCAGCACATCACCGTGGAACGAGCGGCAGCTCTCACTTCGCAGCTTGTCAAAACCTTCGGCCAGCCCGTCTCCTCGGCAACCAAACTGACGCATCTTTTTCCCACGCCGGAAAGTCTCGCTGCCGATCTGACCAACAGCGGCATTCCCGCGGCGAAAGCGAAAACGATCAATGACTTCGCTCGCGCTGTTTGCGAAGGACGAATCAAGTGTGAGGGAATTCCAGATAGCGACGCATTCTCGCGGCAGTTGTGCGAAATTCCCGGGATCGAAACGACGACCGCGCAGTACGTGGCGATGCGCGCGTTGCGTGATCCCGATGCATTTCCTGCCGCCGATCCTGTTTTGCGGTGCGTCGCTGGAGCGCGCACCGCGCGCGAACTGGAACGCCGCTCGGAAGACTGGCGTCCTTGGCGAGCCTACGCCGCACATTTGCTATGGCAATGTGGCAGCAATATTCTCGCACCTCGCCCAATCCCGCCATCTCGAGCGGCGTCGAGCCGCGACAGTCATTCCGCGCGAGTTGATCGCGAATCTGCTGTGCAAGTTGGATCTCGATAAACAAAATAGGCTGAAGTACAAAAAGATAGGCTGGGACGCTCGGAGTAACGTCCCAGCCTGCAGGTCAGGGTGAGAATGTTGAATGCGCTCATTTTCACTCCGGCGAAATGCTAAATCCATACCGTGTACGCTGTAAAAATGGGCAAGCTTTTCGGCGGAACTCAATGGTTGCCCGGTCGCTCCTTCCTACATCAAAGCATCAAGGCTGATACATATTTACCCCAATTGATGGTTTTACCGTTTCCACCGAGAATCCTGGTCACAAAAACTCACCGTTTTGCCCTTCGCAAGCGTGAGCCAAAGGAGCGCGTCGCATGGAAAACGCGGTGGACGTGCTGGTGGTTTCCAGCCGAATCGAAAACAAAAGAACCTTGCTGCGTACACTCGAGGGTCTGCCAGTAAATACATTCTCAGCTTCGACGATCTTCCAAGCGCTGGAATTTCTTGCAACCCATCCGTTCGCCATTGTCTTTTGCGAAGAACGCCTTCCCGACGGCTCCTATCGCGCACTACTTGCCTCGATGCCCAGCTCACCACAAACGAATCGATTCATTGTCGTGCAGTGTACGGATGAATGGGAACAATACCTGGAAGCGCTGCGACTCGGCGCGGCCGAAGTGTTACGAGTGCCACTGCGTGCGCCCGACATTGATATCGCTCTTTTCCACGCTATGCGCCAAGGACGTGAAAATCCCGCGATGACGGCGGAGGCGTAGCGCGAAAGAACGTTTATTCGGCCCGCAGACCGCTGAAGTTCTTCAAGTGAATGCGCCAAGGAGTTGGTGAAATGGCTACAATGCCCATCCCGTCAGCGACACCCTCGATGAGTGCGAATCAATTCCGCAGGAGGATTTGTCCGCACTGCGGCGGCAAGGATATTCACCGCTGCCGAGCACGCGGAATTGTTGAACGGCACGTAGTACGCGCTTTCCGTTTTTTCCCGCACTGGTGCGCGGATTGCGACCGGCGCTTCTATCTTCGCCTGGTTTCCTAGTCTGCTTTGGCGTGCTGCTGGAGCGGTTGCTGTCTACAGCAAGCATGTCAGAAGGATAGAGGTTCTCCCGGATGGTAGGTGGTAAGGGGTGGGGAAACAATGGCGGAAGCCGCACTCAGACCTAGCGAGGTTCGGTACCGACTGAGGAGGGATGAAATGCTTCGCTGGACGCCGGGTTTTTTTGATCGCCGCGGCCATCGCCATCCTGGTCGGTCTGTTGGAGACTCTGGTGGCGGCGACCGGTTTGGAAAAAATCCTGCTTCTTCTGTTTTTAGCGCTTTTCCTGTCGCCTCTTTGGCTGACTACTTTTTCTGGCAATAGGGGAGAGAAGGGAGAGCGTTCCTTCCAATGAGCACCAACTATTCTTCGCTTCCGGAAAGTAAATTACTCGCCATGGCACGCGCGGGCAATGAAGAGGCATTTACCGCACTGGTGCGCCAGAACTCTCCCATGATTTACAAGATCTCGCGAAGGGTCCTGAAAAATCATGAGGACGCGGAAGACACCACGCAAAACGTGCTGATCAAGGCCTATCAGCGACTGGACAGCTTTGACGGACATTCGCGCTTTTCCACCTGGCTATTTCGCGTGGCCTTTAATGAGGCGCTGATGACCATCCGTCGGAATCGATCACGGCGGCAGGATTGCGTTGTGGAACTTTCCGTTGTGGATAGCGGCGGGCTGGGAGTCTCGGATATCCAGGACCGCAGCGAAAGCAGCGAGCGAAATTATGTGAACCGCGACCTTGCGGCGAAGGCCATGCTCCGTTTGACTCCGGTGCTGCGGGCGGCATTCTTACTTCACAAACGGGAAGGCTGGACGCACAAGGAAATGGCGGAAGAATTGGGCATCTCCGCCGAAACGGCGAAGTCGCGAGTGTATCGCGCGCGCCGGCAATTGCGCGAAGAGATGCAATTCCTCACGTAGCTCCAAGTTCGAGTGAGGAAATCGGGTTCGTGGTTACCTCACCTCGAAATACAGCATTAACTCCCCCATTCTCCGAGTTTCTGGGAATGGCAAGTATGGTTGAACAGGCGCAACCTGAGCACGTAATTGCTAACCATGTGTTTGCGGAGGGTCCGATGATCAAGAAGGTCGAAGGCGGATACAAAGTTGTTTCGGAAAACGGAAAAAAGAATCTCGGCGGTCCGTACAAAACAAAGAAAGAAGCAGAAAAGCGGTTAAAGCAGGTGGAATTTTTCAAGCACAAAAAAAGCTAGACCAGACGCCCGAACTGCCCTGTTCTACGGCATTTTCTATGGGGCGCTACCAGTTTAAGCCGATAGTTCCTGGTACTAGTAGCCACGATACTGGGGTTGTCGTTGACTTAGAAATATCGACACACGTTGTACGGGGGCCAGCTTGCGGATCGCTCAAATCGCGCCATTGTACGAAAGTGTTCCGCCAAAATTGTACGGCGGAACCGAGCGCGTTGTATTTCACCTGACCGAGCAGTTGGTCAGGCAGGGACATGACGTAACTCTATTCGCGAGCGGGGATTCGCGGACTTCCGCCCGCCTAGTCTCGCCGTGTTCGACGGCGCTGCGCTTGAACCCCAAGTGCCAGGATCCTTTGCCGTACCATATCGTATCGTTGGATCAGGTTGCTGAACTCTCGGATGACTTTGACGTCTTGCACTTTCACACCGATTACATGCATTTTCCGCTCAGCAAGAACTTGCGCCTGCCAAGCATCACCACGCTTCATGGACGATTGGACATTCCCGACCTGCAGCCGCTTTACCGAGCTTTCCCGAACGCTCCAGTGGTTTCCATTTCTTTTGCCCAGAGGCGGCCACTTCCGCGCGCCAACTGGATTGGAAACATTTACCACGGGTTTCCGACTGATCTGTACAAACCGCGATACCAGCAAGGAAGCTATTTGGCGTTTCTAGGCCGCATCTCGCCGGAGAAGCGCCCCGATCGGGCCATTGAGATTGCCATTCGCTGTGGCATGCATTTGAAAATTGCCGCCAAGATCGACCGCGTGGATCAGGAATATTTCGAGGCGAAGATCAAGCCGCTGCTGAATCATCCGTTGATTGAATTTATCGGGGAGATTAACGACAAAGAAAAGGACGAATTTCTGGGAAACGCCTACGCGTATGTTTTTCCCATTGACTGGCCAGAGCCGTTTGGTTTGACAATGATAGAGGCAATGGCGTGCGGCACGCCCACGATCGCGTTTCGCTGCGGGTCAGTCCCCGAACTGATGACGGAGCGGGTTACGGGATTCGTCGTCGATGATCTGGAATCGGCGGTTGCAAGCGTCGCGCGGATACCCGAAATCGATCGCCGGGCATGCCGAGCGAACTTCGAGAAACGATTTACCGCGCAGAGGATGAGCGCCGAGTATGTTTCTCTGTACCAGCGGTCACTCAGCGAAGTTGATGAGCGCGAGCTGTTGGAATACGAAGGCACGCCACCCGCCATACTGCAGTGAGAGGAATTCCCGTTGAGCGACATTATTCGCTTTCAAGACAAGTTCTATGTCTTGGCATCGTCGTCGCTCGCTGACAAGCGCACCCGCGTTCTGAAATACGGCGAAACATTTGGTGTGTTTAACCGGTACGGCGACATTGAGACCGTGGGCCAGTTAGGGCTTTTCTACGTTGAAACACGTCATCTGAGCTGCATGACCGTGCGGCTTGACGATCAAACGCCCCTGCTGCTGGCTTCGACTGTGCGCGACGACAACGCATTCTTGTCGGTTGACCTTACGAATGTCGATACCGGAACGCAGCCTGACATTCCTCGCGGCACGATTCACCTCTATCGTTCCAAATTCCTGGAAGAGGGGATCTGTTACGAGCAATTCCGGCTGACGAATTACGGGCTGACACCGGTCGCATTTTCCCTTTTCTTCGAGTTTGGCGCGGATTTTGCCGATATTTTCGAAGTGCGTGGAACGACGCGGCGCAAAAAGGGACGGTTCCAGCCGCCGCGGGTTGAGGGCGATAAAATCGCTTTGAACTATCTTGGCCTCGACAACGTATTGCGAAGCACGTGTCTGAACTTTTCTCCCGCGCCGAATTCCTTGTCGGACTCTTCCGCTTCCTACGATGTTCGCTTGGATTCGAAAGAAGAATCGGTCATTTCGGTGACCGTGGTTTGCCAACGTAACTCCGCCCCAAAACACGTGCCGCCCTACCGGGCAGCGGTTGCGGTTCGCAACGCGCAAGGTCAGGAGGAACTATTCGGCGGGTGCAAGATCCGAACTTCCAGCAAGTCCTTCAACGCATGGCTGGCGCGTGCCGAAGCCGATTTGCGCATGTTGATCCAAGGTAATCCCGAGGGAGGGTATCCCTACGCGGGCGTGCCTTGGTTCAATACCGTGTTCGGGCGAGACGGGATCATCACCGCGATGGAATGTTTGTGGATGCATCCCGCGATAGCAGAAGGCGTGCTGAATTATCTGGCATTGACTCAAGCGACGGAGAGCAATGCGGAACGGGACGCCGAGCTGGGAAAGATCGTGCATGAAGTTCGCCGGGGCGAGATGGCCACGCTGAAGGAAGTGCCGTTCGGCATGTACTACGGAAGCGTGGACGCCACTCCGCTATTTGTGCTGTTAGCGGGCGGTTATTTCGTTCGCACCAACAATCTGGCATTTCTGAAAACAATCTGGCCAAACATAGTCCGGGCGCTGGAATGGATTGATCGCTACGGAGACGCGGATGGCGACGGCTTCGTGGAGTATTCGCGCAAATCCGCGGATGGTCTGACGAACCAGGGCTGGAAGGATTCTAGCGATGCGATTTTTCATGCCGACGGAGGGCTGGCCGCGGCTCCAATCGCGCTTTGCGAAGTCCAAGCGTATGTCTTTGCGGCAAAGCTTTCCGCGGCGTTGATTGCGCGGGCGCTGGGCGAAGAGGGCCGGGCTGCGGAGCTGGAACGGCAGGCCACTGAGTTACAACTGCGGTTCGAGCAGCATTTTTGGGACGGCGAACTGGGCACGTACGTTATCGCGTTGGATGGCAACAAGAGGCAATGTCGCGTGCGCACATCAAACGCGGGACACGCGTTGTTGTGCAAGATCGCCAGCCGAGAACGCGCCGCAATTACGGCCGAAACCTTGCTGAGCGAAGCCATGTTTTCGGGTTGGGGAGTTCGCACCGTTGCCGCGGGAGAATCGCGATACAACCCGATGTCTTATCACGATGGTTCCGTTTGGCCCCATGACAATGCCCTGATCGCGCTGGGTCTTTCGTTGTACGGGTTTCAATCGAAGGCGGCGGAGATTTTCAACGGAATGTATGAAGCGAGCGTACATGTGGACCTGCATCAATTGCCGGAACTGTTTTGCGGATTCCATAAGCGCGCGGACTCGAATGGTCCCACGCTTTATCCGGTAGCCTGTTCGCCGCAAGCCTGGGCAGCGGGCAGCGTGTTTTTGTTGTTTCGCGCCGCGTTGGGAATCAACGTCCGCGCAGGTGAGCGGCTCATCCGGTTTTGCAATCCCACCCTGCCTGCGAATCTGGATGAAGTGACCATCGAGAATTTGCGTGTTGCGGATGCGTCGGTGGACCTGCTGATCCGCCGCCATCAGGAAGGCGTTGCGGTGGAAGTGCTGCGGAGAGAAGGGGACGTGGAGGTCGTGAAATCCGTGTAATAGCCCGACCTAATGTCTTGCAATTTAGTGCGTACGGGAAAGTGGGTATGGTGTTTCGATGTGGCCGGACCGCATGTATAGGAATATCTAGTTCACGGAGTCCAGCAACGGTGCCTAATAAAAACAGTGGCGCGCGTGCGAACCCCATCCGGCTGGCGCCTTTCGACAAAAAGACCGACGCCCTGCAGGTGATCATTGAGACGCCGAAGGGCAGCCGCAATAAATATGCATTCGATGAAAAGAACGGGTTGTTTTTGCTGAAAAAGGTTCTTCCGGCCGGCATGGCCTTTCCCTACGACTTCGGTTTCGTACCTAGCACCCGCGCGGAAGATGGCGACCCGGTCGACGTCCTGGTGTTGATGGACGAGCCCGCGTTCGTAGGATGTCTGCTGCAGTGCCGGATCATCGGGGTGATCGAGGGCGAGCAAGGAAAGAAAAAAGAGCGCGAGCGCAATGACCGGGTCGTGGCGATCGAGATGGACAATCACAGTTTTGCGGATATAAAGCACGTCGACGATCTGGGCAAGCAGTTTGTGAGCGAGCTGGAAGAATTTTTTGTGAATTACCATGATTTGAGCGGCAAGAAATATCGCATATTGGGCGCGAAAGGGCCCGCGGAAGCGCAACGGCGAATCAAAGAGGGGATGCGAACCTTCAAGAAGAGCTAGGTTTCATTCCCACTAACGGCAAAAATGTTTTTTCCAAAGGAACCAACTCAGGATCGCCAGTGACAGCCAAATTGCAGTTGCGGCGAGAAACGCGAAGGCGGAATTGTGACGCGGAAGGAGCTTCCAGACGGTCAGTGCGAAACCCGCCAATCCAACGCTTCCCAACGCCGCGCCAGCCGCATCTAGAGCGGCGGCTTCACGGCCTCGGGAACTGGCGGCGATGCCCGCGATCTTCTTCCGTTCGGTTTGGTGTTTTGCGACCAGCGTGGCGCTTGCGGGAAAAATCGCGGGAAAGGCCAGAAACAGTCCGCCGAATACCGGTCCGAAATGTTTGGCCAGGATTCCAGCGGTAACGGTTATTGCTCCTCCGAACGCGAAGCGCACCAGGTATTCGTACCATTTTGTTTTTGCCAGCGCGCCGAGGTTGAGCGAGATATGCATGTTAGCTAACGCAGAAAGAGCGCCCAGGTTCCCATCGCGGCAGCCAGCCACACGATGAGGCTGCCGATTGTCGCCGGGGCCGCACCGATCTTTTTGCGCAACATAAGCCAGGTGCATACCCACGAGTACAGAAAGAAGGATGCGGCGCCCACGACCATGGATCGACTTTCGAGCGCGGTGTACGCCTTGCCTTCTGCCAAGACCGTGAGTCCGAGCGTGGCCAGCGCGACCGACGGAGCCGCGCCAAACAAGCCTGCAAAGCTTTTTGGCTTTAGCACGTCGCCCAGGCAGGCAAACACGGAAACAATCGCGCCGCCGACCAGGAATCGATATAGATATTGCAGCACAGCAGGCTCCTATCGCGTCGTTCAGGTCATCTAACACATAGGCCTGTGTTACGGGCGTGTTACATAAGATGAGATTTGTCGGGTGTTCGTTTGTAGGGGAACCACGGTATGTCCGAAAGTTCGCTGAGCAACGCGGGCTTGTCTCCACCTCCGGTGGGCCAGCACGAGAATTTATTGACACACCTCGGTCCCGGGCTGATCACCGGCGCGGCTGACGACGATCCCAGCGGTATCGCAACGTATTCCCAGGTGGGCGCGCAATTCGGTTTCGCCCTGCTTTGGACGATGCTGTTTTCGTTCCCGCTAATGGCCGCCATTCAGGAAATCTGCGCGCGGCTGGGACGCATCACTGGCATGGGAGTGGCCGCCAATCTGCGGAAATGCTATCCAAAAACGGTTGTGCGCAGCCTGGTGTTGCTGCTGTGCGTTGCGAACATCTTTAATCTTGGCGCGGATGTTGCCGCTATGGCTGCTGCGATACAACTGCTTCTCGGCGGCAATCTGCTTCTCTGGGCCACTTTATTTGGAGCTGCTTGTCTGCTGCTGCAGATCTATGTCCCGTACAGCATCTATGTTCGTTATCTGAAATGGCTCACGTGGGCTTTATTTGCTTACGTGTTGACGGCATTTGTGGCGCGCGTGCCCTGGACGCAAGCGCTGCGCTCCACATTGGTCCCATCAGTGTCCGTAGATCCGGAATATCTGATGGCGTTAATCGCAGTGCTGGGCACGACTATCAGTCCGTACTTGTTCTTCTGGCAAACTTCGCAGGAAGTGGAGGACGTGCGTCTCAACAAGCACGAATCGCCGCTTCGCAGAAAGCCTTCTCAGGCATGGGGACAGTTCCGGCGGATTGCGTTCGATACGCGCGTCGGCATGGCGCTTTCGAACACCGTCGCGTTCTTCATTATTCTGACCACCGCTGCCACTCTGCATGCTTCAAATGCCGGCCTGCGCATTCAGACGGCCGCTGATGCGGCAAAGGCTTTGCGACCTTTCGCAGGACGGTTTGCTGAGCTGCTGTTCGCGCTCGGAATTATTGGTACGGGAATGCTGGCGATCCCGGTGCTGGCCGGTTCCGCCGCGTACGCAGTTTCGGAGCTCTTCGGCTGGCGGGCGAGCCTGGAGAGCAAGCCGCGCCAGGCGCGTAAGTTCTACTACGTACTTTCCGCCGCGACGATCCTCGGTGTGTGTTTGAATTTTGCGGGGATGAACCCAATCCGCGCGCTGTTTTTATCGGCGGTAGTTAACGGGGTCGTCGCTGTCCCCATGATGTTCCTGTTGATGCTGATGTCCCAAAAGCCGGCGATCGTTGGCAAGTTTGTTTTGCCGCGATATTTGCGGGTGGTGGGGTGGATCGCAACGGGCGTAATGCTAGTGGCGTCGCTTGGATTTCTGTGGACCACGGTGCAGCAAGTATTGGAGCATTAAGTTTTCGCGTCTCCTGTTAGCGCCCTTTACTCGCTTGGCGATGCTGCCTTCACCAGGTGCGGCTTGCCCACAGGCGGTTTGTGTATTTCTTGATCCTCAGTGGGACGTGTGATTTCGCCAACCGGCGAAATTCGTACAGGCCGGTTTTTCTCCTGCGATTCAAGCAACGCTCGGATGATGCGGACATCGGCCAAGCCTTCTTTTCCGCTTGGTTCGGGTTCCGTATTTTCAAGAACGCATTTCGAGAAATAAACCAATTCTGGACCAAATTGATCGCGCTTCTTGTAGGTTGCCTTTTGCGTGCGACCTTCGATAGTAATTTCGCTCTTCAGATCGCCCACCATTTCGTAAGCAGGGTCCATCTTGACGACTCCCTTGGTGCCAATGACTTCGTAGGTGGAGCGGTCGGCAGCGCCGAAGCTGCACGTGAAAGTCGCCAGTCGATCGTCGGGGAATCGTAACAACGCCGCGGACATTTCATCGATCTCCTTAAAGCGATCGTCTTGCTCGCGAGTCGCCGCGTACGCGAACACTTCCTCGGGTTCCGCGCGAAACAGATAGCGCGCCGCGTTGATGCAGTACACGCCGATGTCGTATAGCGGGCCGCCGCCGAGTTCGTCCTGCAGGCGGCTATTTCCGGGAGTGACCTGCTGGCAGAATCCCGAGCGGAAAATGCGGGGCTCGCCGATTTGGCCGTCTCGAACCGCGGCCATCGCGGCGAGATTTCCCTGCTCGAAGTGCAAGCGGTAGGCAATCATTAATTTCACGTTGGCGCGCGAAGTTGCCTCGATCATGGCTTCGCATTCCTGCTCGGTCACGGCCATAGGCTTTTCGCAAAGCACGTGAATTCCGGCTCGGGCGGCGCCTTCAGTGTAGGCGCGGTGCATATTGTTGGGCAGCGCGATGTATACCGCGTCAATCAGGCCGCTTTCCAAACATTCGGGGAACTGCTCGTAGCTGTAGGTTTGGCTCACGTGGTATTTCTTGGCCAATTGGGCTCGTTTCGTGGCGTCACCGGAAACCAGTGCCACCAGCTCCGAATTTTCCCGGGCATGCTGAAACGCCGGCAGCACAGCCACCTGCGAGATGTAGCCCAGCCCAACAACCGCATAGCGCACTTTCTTGGCAGAGCCATTAGCATCCGTATTCCCGGACGCCTTGTGCCGTGAAGTGGTTTTTGTTTTTGACATGAATCCTCCTGGCGTTTCGCTGCCAATCGACCGCTAGGCGATGGCCCGCTATGACTTTTATTGAGCAGCAATCGGTTTGCAATGCGGTACATCGTGTAGGAAAGGAGTCGCTAATGAGCGCAGCTGGACGTACATGGATTCCGGCAACAACTTACAGGCACTCAGGCATCGTGTCAGCAATGCAGTCGCGATAGCCTTGCGCATTAGCTGTTCATGCAGGAGGCCACGATGCCGAGATATGGCAAGGCTGCTGGAAAATCTGTGAAGAGCGCAATGCGCCGGAAAAAGCACGGGACGCTGCGTTCAGGAAAAGCGGGCAAAGGCGGTCGCGTGAAAAGCCGAAAGCAGGCAATCGCTATTGGACTGTCTGAAGCGCGCAAAAAAGGCGCGAAAGTTCCCCGGAAGAAATCCTGACGCCGAAGTATTGGTTGCCCACCGCGTCTGGCTTCTGTATTTCGCTCTGAGCCGGACGCAACTACACCAAACCGAGAAGGTATTCTAAGGCAGTTACATTCGTAAACGATTGAGAACGTATCTCCGGACAAACACCCGGCGGATACGGACAAACCTGTATGGACAGCCTGAGGCTTGCATGGTTCACTCTGCTACCTGTATATGATTTTGTGGACTGTGGACCCGCCCCTGTCCCCGTTCCCAAGTGAGGAACTGGTGCTGCGAGTCTGCTCCTTTTGGCTGAACCCATGAAATCCTTGAGAATTCTTATTGTTGATGACCATGAAGTCGTCCGGCGGGGGCTTCGCTCACTGCTGTCTTCGCGCCCGGACTGGGAAATCTGCGGTGAGGCGGCCGACGGTCGCACTGCCGTCGATAGGGCAAACGCGCTGCGACCGGATGTAATTCTGATGGACGTTTCCATGCCGGAAATGACGGGAACGCAAGCGGCAAAGATCATTCATAAGCAACTGCCGGAAACGCGGGTCGTCATCATTAGCCAAAATGAGCCGGAGATTACCAAACGTCAGGCCGCAGAGGCGGGCGCCGCCGGATATGTGGCCAAATCCGACCTTTCGCGAGACTTGCTGGCTACTATTGAAAAACTGATGGTGCCAGTATCGCCATCGCAGACCGGCGCCGGAATCGACAAGCCGGCATCTGGTAACCATGTTTCGGTGGGGCCCGCGTGGCTTGCCGGAGGCGGAGAAATGGGCGCGCTGATGCGCTCGAATGATTGGCGCAACACTGCCTTGGGTCCTCTTGAAGATTGGCCGCAGAGTCTTAAAGTCAGTGCCGGCATTTGTATCGCTTCCCGTTTCGATTTGATTGTCTGGTGGGGCCCGCAGCTGATTATGCTGTACAACGATTCCTACTGCCGCACTCTTGCCGGAAAGCACCCGCATGCACTAGGGAAGCCGGGCCGGGAAGTTTACCCGGAAATCTGGGACGTGATCGGGCCGATGCTTGAACACGTGCTGGCGACAGGAGAGGCAACGTGGTCTGCGGATCTGTTGCTGCTGCTGGAGCGCAACGGATACTTGGAAGAGACCTATCACACGTTCTCTTACACCCCAATCCGTGATGAGCACGGACGGGTTGTCGGGGTAATCACTCCGGTCAGCGAAACAACCGACGAAGTGATCAGCCAGCGCCGGCTGCTGACGCTTCGTGATTTGGCGGCGCGCAGTGTTGACGCCAAGAATGAAGCGCAGGCTTGGGAATTTGCGGCCAAGGCGTTGAGCGGAAATCCTTACGACATTCCTTTCGCGGTTTTGTACGCGTTCAGCGACGACATGACGAGTGCGCGCGCGGTAGCGTCCGCCGGACTAAACTCCTACGGTTCTTTTCTTCTGCGGGAAGTGGCGCTTTCCGGACGCGACCGCATTGCCGGGCTGATCCGACAAGTGGTCGAGCTTGCCGAGCCGGTGGAACTCAATCACCTGGAGCGTCTAGGGCTGTCTCTGCCGGGCGGATTCTGGGGCGTCAGCCCTAACGATTTGATTGTTCTGCCGATCGCGCAAACCGGACAGGGCTCTGGAATGGGCGTGCTGGTGGTGGGTGTGAACCGTCACAAGAGGCTGGACGAGGACTATCGCAGCTTCCTGAATCTGGTTGCCGGGCAAATCGCCAAGAGTATTGCGGACGCGCGGGTTGGCGATGCGGAACGCAAGCGCGCGGAATCCTTGGCTGCGCTCGATCGCGCCAAGACCACGTTCTTCAGCAATATCAGTCATGAGCTCAGGACGCCGCTGACGCTGATTCTGGGGCCACTCGAAGATCTGTTGGCTCGCGGCGAAGATGTTTCCTCCATTCGTTTTGAGGAAATCGGCCTGGTTTACCGGAATGCGCTGCGGTTGCTGAAACTGGTGAATACGCTGCTGGATTTTTCGCGGATGGAAGCGGATCGCGTGCAGGCCAAGTTTCAGCCGGTGAATCTGGAAACGGCAACCGCGGAAATCGCCAGTGTGTTCCGGTCGACCATTGAAAAGGCCGGGCTGGAATATCAGGTACATTGCGAAGAACTGCGAACGCCGGTGTACGTCGACCCGCAAATGTGGGAAAAAATCGTACTGAATCTGGTTTCCAACGCTTTCAAATTCACGCCCCATGGAAAAATTACCGTGCAGCTGGCGATCAACGATGGCCGCGCGCAACTTACGGTTCAGGACACCGGCGTCGGGATTCCAGCAGCGGAAATGTCCCGGCTGTTCGAACGCTTCCATCGCGTTGAGGGAACTCAGGGAAGAACGCATGAGGGAACAGGCATCGGCCTTGCGCTGGTGCAGGAATTGGTGAAACTGCACGGCGGAACAATTCACGCGGAAAGCAAATTAGGGCAGGGTAGCCGATTCCTGGTCACGATTCCTTTGGGTACCGCGCATTTGCCGAAGGACCGCATCGCCGCGAATACACAGCAGCCCGCGACCAGTGCAACCACGCAGGCATACGTCGAGGAGGCATTGGCATGGCTGCCCGAGGAAGTTGCGCTCTCGGGTGCGAGAACGCCTGCGCCCACCACTGCAGGCTTCGCTCCCGGAGGACGTGAATTTGGCGTGCAGCCCCGCATTCTGCTCGCCGAAGACAATGGAGACATGCGGAACTATATTCGGCGGTTGCTGAGCGAGCAGGGATACGCGGTAGAAGCAGTCACGGATGGGGCCGCGGCATTGGAGAGCGTTCGACGAGCGAAACCCGATTTGATTCTGAGTGACGTGATGATGCCGAACCTGGACGGTATCGGTTTGTTGCGCGCGCTGCGCGAGGACAGCTCGTTCAACAGCATCCCGATACTTCTTCTATCGGCGCGTGCCGGCGAGGAATTCCGCATTCAGGGTCTGGGCTTGGGAGCCGACGACTATTTAGTGAAGCCGTTCAGCGCGCGCGAGTTGCTTTCGCGCGTCAAGGCGCACGTGGAATCCACGCAAAGGCAGCGTGAGTCAGAAAACCGCTTAAGGCTGGCGCTGGAACTCGGCCGCATGGGTACCTGGGACAGGAATCTGAAGACAGGGGAAATCTTTTGGTCTCCGAACCAGTTTTCTCTGCTCGGCTATGCTCCGGGAGAATGTCTTCCTTCGAGGGAGGCGTGGGAAAAGCGAGTGCACCCTGCGGATCTGACAATTGTGAGGCAGCGCTGGAGCGCCGCGGAAAGTTCTCGTAAAGATTATGAATTTGAATATCGCGTGCTGCTGCCCGACGGCGGCATCCGCTGGCTGGCGGCGCAGGGACGCTACTTTTACGATCACAATGGAAAACCGTACCGCGATATCGGAGCTTCGCAAGATATAACCGACAGGAAAGTTGCGGAAGAACGGATGCGGCGCGGCCGGGATGAACTCGAAGAGCAAGTACGCGATCACCGCGCGGAGTTGAAGGAACGCATATCGGAGGTTGCCACGCAGGCGGAACTTCTGGATTTGGTAACCGACGCGGCGTTCATTTGCGATCCCGACGTGAAAATCACCTACTGGAACCGGGCCGCGGAGCACATGTACGGCTGGAAGCAGGAAGAAGCCATAGGCCGGCACGCATCGCAGATGTTGCAGACGCAGTTTCCCATACCTTATTCCGAAGTCGCGAAAATCCTGGAGCGCGAGGGAAGATGGGAAGGAGAGCTGGTGCAAACCAACCGTTATGGGTTGCAAATGACGGTGCACAGCCGCTGGATTCGCAAGCAGGGCGAGCGAGGACAATCGATTGGTTGGTTGGAAATTAATTCTGACATGACGCGACAGAAACAAGCAGAAGAAACCGCGCGGCGGCTGAGCGGCCGCATCTTGCAGGTGCAGGACGAGGAACGGCGCAAGATGGCGCGGGATTTGCACGACAGCCTGGGTCAATATCTGGTGATGCTGAAATTCAATATTGACGCTTGCCTGCGCAGCGCCACGAGTGATTCGGCTCGCGAGCTGCTGCAGCAATCCAAGGAAACTGTGGAGCAATGCATCTCGGAAACGCGAACCATGTCGTACCTGCTGCACCCGCCGTTGCTGGACGAGAGCGGACTTGCGTCGGCGGTCCGCTGGTACGTGGAAGGATTCGCAGCGCGCAGCGGCATCGCGGTGGATTTGCAGGCTCCGCGCACAATTCCCAGATTCCAGAACGAAATTGAGACGGCGCTATTCCGCATTCTGCAGGAGAGCCTGACGAACGTTCACCGCCATTCGCAAAGCAAACGCGTCGACATTGTCATTTCCTGCGATCGCCACACCGTCTCGCTGACGGTTCGCGACTACGGCTGTGGCATTTCCCTGGCTCGCATCCGCGCATTCCGCGATCTGGGAACCGGGATGGGAGTGGGCCTCGGCGGCATGCGGGAACGCGTGCGCGAAGTGGGAGGAACGCTGCGCATCGAACCGGGCGATGGATCCGGAACGGTCATTTCAGTAGAGATTCCATTAGTTGAGCATCACAATAAAACGACGCCAGCCGACGTTCCCGTGAATGGCAAGGGTGCCAGTACACCGGCCACGTCTTCCAAAACAGATTTGCAGCACGTGGACCCGGTGAACTAACTTGCCAGTCGCTTGCCGTTTCTTGAAGCTGCGGTGTGCTCTCGGCTTGCGGAAGTGCGTCGCCGTTTGCCGTTGCGCTCGGTCTCTCGCAGGCTCTTCTTCAAGGCTTCCATCATATCGATCACCTGAGCCTGGCGTGGCGCAGGCTGCTCGGTAAGCGTCGTTCCTTTTTGTTTGGACTCGACCAACGCGCGCAATCTCTCCTGGAACGTATCGTGATACTGCGCCGGATTGAAATCTTCCGATAATGTTTCGATGAGCTGTTCCGCCAGCTTGATCTCCTGCGGTTTGATGTGCAGATTCCCCGGCTTCTCTCCGTAACCCGAGACTTCGCGAATCTCATTTTGAAAATACATGGTGTGCACGGTAATTCCATGGTCTCGCGGGCGAATGAAGACAGTGTAATCGCGTTGGTGCATCGTTACTTGCGCGATTCCCACGCGGCCGGTATCTTCCAGCGCCTTCAACAACACTTGATAAGCCTTATCCGCGTCTTTATCCGGAAGAGCGAAGTACGAGGCATCAAAATAGATCGGATCGATTTGCTCTTGTTTGACGAAAGCGAGAATCTCCATGGTCTTTCCGGATTTCGGCGTAATTTTCTTCATATCTTCGTTGTCCACCAGGACGTAATGCCCCTCTTCGTACTCGTATCCTTTGACGACTTCATCTCGACTGACGATGCGATTGCAGGTGGGGCAGAACAGCGGCTGCTTCAGGCGGGTATGACATTTGTCGTGCAATTGATGGAGGTACGTTCGTTGGCTTCGCGCCGCTGGATATAGGCGAATCGGTATGGTTAGAAGGCCAAAGCTGAGTGCGCCGCGCCAAGTGGATGCCATAAGTCGCATACCCCCAATTTTCATTCTCGCAGACTGAAAAGTGACGGCCATCGGGTAAATTGCTGACGACAGAGTCCACAGTCCCCTCTGAGCTGACGCGATTACAGTTTCTCTAGATTGGAAACACGGCAAAATACAGGAATCTCCCTATGTTTTTGCGACGCCGTAAAGTTAAAAATTGCCATCTCTACGCCCCTTCTGGGAGGTAAGGCGGCCTGCGCGTTCCAGATTCAATGCCGGACCAGAATTAAAGAGTAATTGCGAAATAGTTGTGCGGATTGTTGTCAGGCGTCCCATCGTCCACCAGGTTTTTTCCTCGCTCCCGGGACAACTCAGCGTCCCAGTGGAAACGAGGGTGGGAATGCAGCGAATTTTGGTGGTGGACGACCACGCCGTCATCCGAAAGGGAATCCAGAGTATTTTGGGCGCTTGGCCAGAGTGGCAAGTGTCCGGCGAGGCGGCCAACGGAGAAGATGCCGTCCAGCTAACCAAGGAGTTGAAGCCCGACGTCGTGTTGATGGATATTTCGATGCCGGGAATGGGAGGGCTGGAGGCGACGCGCGCGATTCGTAAGGCATGTCCGGACGCCAAGGTGCTGCTGCTGACGTTGCACGATTCGATGGAATGGGTCGAAATCGCGCTGCATGCCGGCGCCCGCGGCTACTTGTTGAAATCGGATACGGAGGGCGAATTGATGCGCGCCTTGAAGGTAGTGGCGGAGAACGGAATTTATGCCAGCCCGAGCCTGGATCCAGACCGCGTGAATCGAATTATTGTTCAGCTGGGATTGATTTTTTAACGGGATTTGTTGGGCGCGTAGCCTGCTGCGGTTGCAGTCGATTGACGGACACAGAACTGTAATCAGCACGTCTCACCGCCCTCGGAGACGATTATGGCCCAGTCCTTAGCCCCGCTCGTTCGGGGTCTATCGATTCACACAGGTTGCCTACAAACGCGCTTCAGAAACCAAAAAAGTGCGGCAGTCGGTACGGCTCCCCCCTCGTCTACTTCAATCGACTATCGGTGCGTTGGTTTTACTGAACGACTTGAATATTCAATCCCACATCTCAGTGCACGTAAAGTGGTCCCGTCGAACTGCATTGAGGTGATCAATCCCGCGCCAGGAGCGGCAGCATGAAACGAACAGAGCAACGCGGTTCTTCGACAGCGACGGCCCAACCGAACGCGATCGCGAACGACAAAGGGAATGGCCACGCCACCATCGCCGAGATGACGCAGGCGGAGCTTGGCGCGATTCTTGCCGGCCTTCAGACCATGCGCGACGGTGATTTTTCCGTGCGGCTGCCCGGTGTCTGGACCGGCGTCGGCGGAAAGATCGCGGACACCTTCAACGAAATCGTAATCGCCAACCAGCGCATGGCGAACGAACTGGCGCGCGTCGGCCAGGTGGTGGGCAAGGAAGGTAGAACCAAAGAGCGTCCACGGTTTTACCAGCCGCGCGGTGCGTGGGGCGAGATGGAAGTCTCCGTCAATACGCTGATTGACGATTTGCTGCGGCCTACGACGGAGGTGACGCGCGCGATCGCGGCGGTGGCACAGGGCAATCTTGCGCAGACGGTGCGCCTGGATGTGGACGGACGTCCGTTGCAAGGGGAATTTTTGCGATTGGCGAACATCGTGAACACCATGATTCAACAATTGAGCGTGTTCACGGCGGAAGTAACGCGCGTGGCTCGCGAAGTGGGCACCGAAGGAAAGTTGGGCGGGCAGGCGAAGGTGCCGGGCGTCGCGGGGACGTGGAAAGATTTGACCGACAACGTGAACCTGATGGCCAGCAACTTGACCGGCCAGGTGCGCAATATCGCGGAAGTGGCCACGGCGGTGGCCAGCGGCGATTTGTCGCGCAAGATCACGGTGGACGTACGCGGCGAAATTCTGCAGTTGAAAGAAGCCATCAACTCGATGGTGGACCAGTTGCGCTCATTCGCTTCCGAAGTCACACGCGTGGCTCGCGAAGTCGGAACCGACGGAAAACTCGGCGGACAGGCGGTGGTTCCCGGCGTGGCAGGCACCTGGAAAGATTTGACGGACTCTGTAAACGCAATGGCCGGAAACCTGACAGCGCAAGTGCGCAACATCGCGGAAGTAACCACGGCGGTGGCGCGCGGAGATTTGTCGCGCAAGATCACGGTGGACGTGAAGGGCGAAATTCTCGAATTGAAGAACACCATCAACACGATGGTGGACCAATTGAACGCGTTCGCCGGAGAAGTGACGCGCGTGGCTCGCGAAGTGGGCACGGAAGGCAAGTTGGGAGGCCAGGCGCAGGTGCCGGGAGTTGGCGGAACTTGGAAGGACCTTACGGACAACGTGAACTTCATGGCCAGCAACCTGACCGGCCAGGTTCGCAACATCGCGGAAGTGGCAACAGCGATTGCCAGCGGCGATTTGTCGCGCAAGATTACGGTGGATGTGCGCGGCGAAATTCTGCAGTTGAAAGAAACGCTCAACACCATGGTGGACCAGTTGAATCGCTTCGCGGGTGAAGTGACGCGCGTGGCGCGCGAAGTGGGCAGCGAAGGCCGGCTGGGCGGTCAGGCGAACGTCCCCGGAGTTGCTGGCACCTGGAAGGACCTCACGGATTCCGTAAATTCCATGGCTGGCAATTTGACCGCCCAGGTGCGCAACATCGCGGAAGTCACGACTGCAGTGGCGAAAGGCGACCTATCGCGCAAAATTACGGTGGACGTGAAAGGCGAAATTCTGGAGTTGAAAGACACCATTAACACCATGGTGGATCAGTTGAACGGATTCGCGGGAGAAGTAACTCGCGTAGCTCGCGAAGTGGGAACGGAGGGGAATCTGGGCGGACAGGCCAGGGTTCCGGGCGTGGCAGGAACGTGGAAGGACTTGACGGACAACGTGAACTTCATGGCCAGCAACTTGACGGGCCAGGTGCGGAACATCGCGGAAGTGGCCACGGCGGTGGCGCGCGGAGACCTGTCGCGCAAGATCACGGTGGACGTGAAGGGTGAAATTCTGGAATTGAAGAACACCATCAATACCATGGTGGATCAGTTGAACGCGTTCGCGGCGGAAGTGACGCGCGTGGCTCGCGAAGTTGGCACCGAAGGCAAGTTGGGCGGCCAGGCGCAAGTGCCGGACGTGGGCGGTACGTGGAAGGACTTGACGGACAACGTGAACTTCATGGCCAGCAACCTGACGGGCCAGGTTCGCAACATCGCCGAAGTGGCCACCGCAATTGCCAGCGGCGACCTGTCGCGCAAGATCACAGTGGATGTGCGCGGAGAAATTCTGCAGTTGAAGGAAACGCTGAACACCATGGTGGAGCAGTTGCGCTCGTTCGCCGCTGAAGTAACGCGTGTGGCGCGCGAGGTGGGCAGCGAAGGACGACTTGGTGGTCAGGCAAACGTTCCCGGCGTCGCGGGTACCTGGAAGGACCTGACGGACTCCGTAAATTCCATGGCGCTGAACCTGACGGCACAAGTTCGCAACATCGCCGAGGTGACGACGGCGGTTGCGAAAGGAGATTTGTCGCGCAAGATCACGGTAGATGTGAAGGGCGAAATTCTGGAATTGAAGAATACCATCAACACGATGGTGGACCAGCTCAATGCATTCGCGGGAGAAGTGACGCGCGTGGCTCGTGAAGTCGGCACGGAAGGCAAGTTGGGCGGCCAGGCGCAAGTGCCGGACGTGGGCGGGACGTGGAAGGATTTGACGGACAACGTGAACTTCATGGCTAGCAACCTGACCGGCCAGGTTCGCAACATCGCCGAAGTGGCGACCGCAATTGCCAGCGGCGACCTGTCGCGCAAAATCACGGTGGACGTGCGCGGAGAAATTCTGCAGTTGAAAGAGACGCTGAACACCATGGTGGAGCAGTTGCGCTCGTTCGCCGCGGAAGTGACGCGCGTGGCTCGCGAGGTCGGCAGCGAAGGGCGCTTGGGCGGACAAGCCAACGTGCCAGGTGTCGCGGGTACCTGGAAGGATTTGACGGATTCGGTCAACGCGATGGCGGGAAACCTGACAGCGCAAGTCCGCAACATTGCCGAGGTGACGACGGCGGTTGCAAAGGGCGATTTATCCCGCAAGATCACGGTGGACGTGAAGGGCGAAATTCTGGAATTGAAGAACACCATTAATACCATGGTGGATCAGCTGAACGCATTTGCCGGGGAAGTGACGCGCGTGGCTCGCGACGTTGGCACCGAAGGCAAACTCGGAGGACAAGCCGAGGTTCCGGGTGTGGCGGGAACGTGGAAGGATTTGACGGACAACGTGAACGTGATGGCAGCGAACCTGACGGAACAGGTGCGCGGAATTGTAAAAGTGGTGACGGCGGTAGCAAACGGCGACTTGACGCAAAAACTGATCGTGAACGCAAAAGGCGAAGTGGCGGCGCTCGCGGAAACGATCAACAACATGACGCGAACGCTCGCCACGTTCGCCGATCAGGTGACCACGGTGGCGCGCGAAGTCGGCGTGGAAGGACGGCTGGGAGGCCAGGCAAACGTTCCGGGAGCTGCGGGAACCTGGAAGGACCTCACCGGAAACGTAAACCTGCTGGCCGACAACTTGACGAACCAGGTGCGCGCGATTGCGGAAGTAGCGACGGCGGTGACCAAGGGCGACTTGACGCGATCGATTCAAGTGGAAGCGCGTGGCGAAGTAGCCGAATTAAAAGACAACATCAATACGATGATCGACAATTTGCGACTGACGACGGATCGCAATAAGGAGCAAGACTGGCTGAAAACCAATCTGGCGCGGTTCACGGGCATGTTGCAGGGCCAGCGCGATCTCGGCACCGTGGGCCGTTTGCTGCTCTCTGAGCTTGCTCCGTTGGTGAACGCACAGCAAGGCGTGATCTATCGCATGGAGGCAGATAATTCTCCAGGCATGGTTCTGCTCTCGGCTTTTGCGGACAACGGAGAGGACGGTCACCAGAGGCACTTGGATCTTGGCGAAGGTCTGATTGGTCAATGTGCTTCCGAAAAGCGTCGCATGCTGATTACTGAGATGCCGTCTCACGCCGTGCCCATTCGTTCGGGTCTGTTTCAGGCGGTTCCGCGCAATGTAATCGTGTTGCCGGTTCTGTTTGAGGATCAAGTGAAGGCGGTGATCGAACTCGCGTCTCTCAGCGATTTCACCGCTTCGCAGCTCGCGTTCCTGGAACAGTTGACCGCGAGCATTGGCATCGTGCTGAACAGTATCGAAGCCACCATGCAGACGGAAGGCCTGCTGGAACAGTCGCAACAATTGGCCACCGAGCTACAAACGCAGCAAAGGGAGCTGCAGCAGACTAACGAGCAACTCGGATTGAAAGCCCAGCAGCTCGCTGAACAGAACGCGGAAGTCGAGCGCAAAAATCAGGAGATCGAGCAGGCACGCCGCGCGCTGGAGGAGAAAGCGAAAGAACTCGCGCTTACATCGAAGTACAAATCTGAATTCCTGGCGAACATGTCGCACGAGCTTCGCACGCCGCTGAACAGCATTCTGGTGCTGGGCCAGCAGCTAAGCGAAAACCCCGAAGGAAATCTCACTCCGAAGCAGGTGGAGTTTTCACGCACGATTCACGGTGCGGGCACCGACCTGCTCAACCTCATCAGCGACATTCTGGATCTCTCGAAAATTGAATCCGGCACCGTTTCGGTCCAGGCGGAGGAGGTGTTCTTCGCTGGCTTGCTGGAGATGATCGCTCGTCCGTTCCGCCATGAAGCGGAGAACCGGCGGCTGAATTTCGAGACGTATGCCGATCCCGCGCTTGGCCGCAGCCTGGTGACCGACGCAAAACGCTTGCAGCAGGTGCTCAAGAATCTGCTTTCGAATGCCTTCAAATTTACCGAGCAAGGACAAGTGCGCCTCTCGGTCTTGAAGACACCAACCGGTTGGACTGCGGACCATCCAATTCTCAGCAAGGCGCAATCGGTCATTGCGTTTGAGGTGACAGACACCGGCATCGGGATTCCTCCTGAAAAGCAGCGCATCATTTTTGAAGCGTTCCAACAGGCCGATGCAGGCACCAGCCGAAAGTATGGCGGCACGGGACTCGGTCTGGCGATCAGCAGGGAACTGGCCAGTCTGCTGGGCGGAGAAATCCAGTTGCGCAGCGCTGTTGGAGCGGGCAGCACGTTCACTTTGTATTTGCCGCAGTTGTATGTAGGCCCCGCGACGGCCAGCCCGGCGCATGGCCACACATCGGTCACCGTAATTCCGCCAGCCATTGTAGCGGCGCAGGAGCGTCAAGCGGAACGTGTGGCTGACGACCGCGAAAATCTGCAGCCCGGCGACAGCATCATGCTGATCGTTGACGACGATTCGCATTACGCGCGCATCTTGTGCGACCTTGCGCGTGATACCGGCTTCAAGGTGCTGGTGGCTTCCACCGGCTCCGAAGCGCTATCGCTGGTTCGCGAATTCCAGCCGGTGGCTGTTTCGCTGGACGTTTTTCTTCCGGACATGCTCGGCTGGACGGTTCTGAATCATTTGAAGCAGGACCCCGCAACGCGGCACATTCCCGTGCAAATGTTGACGCTCGACGAAGATAGACGGCACGGGCTTTCCCGCGGTGCGTTTGCCTTTCTGACCAAGCCAACCAGTCATGAAGGCCTGGAATTGGCCTTCGCCAGGATGAAGGAATATGCTTCGCCTCGCCGCCGGCGGTTGCTGGTCGTGGAGGATGATCCCGCGGAGCAATTCAGCATTCGCGAATTGCTGGGCAGCCAGGATATCGATCTGGAAGTTGTCGCCACGGGAACCGAAGCGCTGCAAGTTGTGAAGGAGCAGCCCTTCGATTGCATGGTGCTGGATCTACGATTGCCAGACATGTCTGGATTTGACGTTCTGGAGCAATTGAGAGCGGAGACAGGCTCGAGCGATTTGCCGGTTGTGGTGTTTACCGGCCGCGAGCTTTCTCTGGAAGAAGACATGCGTTTGCACGACCTGGCGCGCAGCGTTGTTGTGAAGGATGTCGAATCGCCAGAGCGTTTGCTGGATGAGACGTCGCTGTTTCTGCATCGCGTGATTGCCGATTTGCCGCCCGAAAAACAGAAGATGCTGGACCGTCTGCACCATTCGGACGACGCGCTGGTCGGCAAAAAAGTGATTGTAGTTGACGACGACGTGCGCAATATCTTTGCCCTAAGCAGCGTTCTGGAACGGCGCGGCATGACCGTGCTTACCGCAAGCACCGGTCGCGAAGCCATTGCGCTGCTGGAGTCGATTGCGGACGTTGCGATTGTGCTGATGGACATCATGATGCCGGAAATGGACGGCTACGAAACCATGCAGGTGATTCGCCGCAATCCTTCGTTCCGAAGGCTGCCGATCATAGCGCTGACGGCCAAAGCGATGAAGGGCGACCGGGAAAAGTGTCTGGAAGCAGGAGCTTCGGAATATTTGGCGAAACCGGTGAACACCGAGCAGTTGCTATCGGCTTTGCGTACCTGGTTGCATCGCTAGTTTGAAGTCAGGCGATTGAGAGGCGACTATTATTGCCATGAGTGCCACATCAACGAACCCAGTGAACATCCTGATGGTGGATGATCAGCCGTCCAAACTGCTCAGCTATGAAGTGATGCTGGGCGAGTTGGGCGAGAATCTGGTCAAGGCTAGTTCCGGCCGCGAAGCATTGGAACTGTTGCTCAAGATGGATGTCGCCGTGGTGCTGATGGACGTGAGCATGCCGGAACTGGATGGATTTGAATTGGCGCAAATGATCCGGCAACATCCACGGTTTCAAAAGACGGCGATCATCTTCATCTCCGCCGTGCATCTTACCGACCTCGATCGACTGAAGGGATACCAGCGCGGGGCCGTCGATTACATTTCGGTACCTGTGGTTCCGGAATTATTGCGCGCGAAAGTCAGTGTGTTTGCCGAACTGCATCGCAAGGCGCAGCAGTTGCAAGCGCTGAACCACGAACTGCGGCGTCTTTCGCACAGCCTGATGACCGCGCAGGACGAAGAGCGCCGGCGCATTGCGCGCGAACTCCACGACGGTTTGGGCCAGGACCTGACCGCCGCGAAAATGATGCTGGGTGCGCTGATTCAACCGCAGCAATCACCGGAGGCGAAAGAGCAAGCCGTGCGCGAAGCCAATGTCATGATGGATCACGCCATCCAGCAAGTTCGCACCATGTCGCATCTGTTGCACCCGCCTCTTCTTGACGAAATGGGATTACTGTCGGCGTTGCGTTGGCATGTCGAGGGGTTCACGAAGCGCAGCTGTATTGAGACCACCCTCGACGTGCCTCGTGAATTCCCCAGGCTCGGGCCGGAATTAGAAACCGCCATCTTCAAGATTGTTCAAGAGTCGCTGACGAATATATTCCGGCACGCGGAAGCGCAGCGGGCCAAGGTGAAATTGGAAGAACAAGACGGGCGAGTGTTTGTGTGCATCGCTGACAACGGAAAGGGAATTGCCCGGCATCTGGAAGAACTGCAAACGGGAAGCTACGGAATCGGCATTACCGGCATCAAGCAGCGTGTGGAAGAACTTGGTGGACAACTGGTGTTTCGAAACACAGCGCCCGGCACAACTGTGGAAGTTACGATTCCGGCAAAGAGCGCGCGAGGTCAGTCAATGGTTGGACGTCTGTCGTAATCAAAATTCCCTTCAGATTTCTGGCATTTGTGGAAAAGCAAGTCTGGCGGCCGGGGTAACTTCCAAGTCGGTCAAACTGCAAAGGCCCGCTCGGGCTACCGTGTGCAGTCACTCCCGAAGGACGCGACCGCCAGTCTCAAGATCGATGGTCGATGGGGTCGCGTTGGCGCTCAATCCGTTGAACGCTGTAGTTTTCGGGAACTCCGAGTACTTTGATCCGTACGGCGTTACTTTTTGCCTCCTACATTTGGTACCCGATGGGAAAATTGTTACGAATGGCGCAATGATATCGCCTGTAAGCGAGAGCACGTCAGCGGTTGTCCCCGGCCGCCGCCAACCAATAATCCCTTTTGCCCAGCAGCAATGAAAAGGACCGGTCACGACGAAACTGATCGGCCAGAAAGAAGGATCATGCGTATTCTCATTTCGCTCCGTTCGCTGTTTGTCGTTCTAGCGATGCTCGCGGTTTCAGGCGCGTGCTTAGCGCAAGTCAGCGTTGGCATATCTGTGGGCTTTCCTCCTCCAGAACTGCCCGTGTACGCGCAACCTATCTGTCCCGGTGATGGATATATCTGGACGCCTGGCTATTGGGCGTGGGACAGCGATGTCGATGACTACTATTGGGTGCCTGGAACGTGGGTGATGGCGCCGCAAGTTGGCTACTTGTGGACGCCGGGTTGGTGGGGTTGGGGCGGCAGCGCTTATATTTTTCACGCAGGCTATTGGGGACCGGTCGTAGGATTTTACGGTGGCATCAATTATGGATACGGCTATTTCGGGCGAGGATATGAGGGAGGACGCTGGGACCACGACCACTTCTATTACAACCGTTCGGTGAATAACGTGAACGTGACGGAAATTCACAACGTGTACAACACCAAGGTGGTGAACAATTACAACACGCCGCGTGTCAGCTATAACGGTGGTCGGGGCGGCATCAACGAACGCCCCACCGCGCAAGAGGAAGCGGCCTCGCGTGAGCATCACATCCCTGCTGTCGCCGCGCAGACTCAGCATTTCCAAGTGGCGCGCAACAACCGGGAAATGCGGGCTTCTGTGAATCATGGCAAGCCTCCGATCGCAGCCACGCCGAAGCCTGCGGCCTTTAATGAACGGGGAGTAGTGCCGGCAAGAACGGGAGGGAATTACAATCCACCGCCTCGATCGGCCAACAATGAGCGGCCCGCAAATGCCAACGCCAATGTGAATGCCCATCCCGTTCATCCGAACGACCTGCAACCGCACGAGCGCCCAACGCCTCCCAACACCGGAAATGCAAAACAGGATCAGAAATACCAGCAGCAACAACAGAAGCTGTACGACCAGCAGATAAAGGATCACCAGAAACTTCAGCAGAAACAGGACCAGGAACATCAGAAGTTGGAGAAACAGAATCAGGATGCTGCCAGGAAGCAGCAGGCGCAGCAACAGATGGAACAGAAACATCAGCAACAAACCCAGCAGATGGAGCAAAAGCACACTCAACAGCAGCAGAAGATGCAAGCTCACCAACAACCGCATCAGGCTGCTCAACCGCACCAGTCGGCTCCTCCGCCGCACGAGGCTCCCCCGCCCCACCACTAAAATAGGTGCTGGGGAATCTGAATACAGGGAGTACTGGATTGTTCAGGACAGCTGTGTGTCTCAGACTGGCGTGGATCGAAGTGTGGAGGCTGCAACGTGAAGAAACTAGCTATTCTCGCAGTGACATCGTCTATGTTGACCCTTGGAATCCCGGCGTTAACACAGGCGCGGCCGCCGCAATCCAGTCAACAGGATGAGCAGAAACCCGAGCTGGTAAACATCAAGGGCACGGTGCGGTCCGATAACGGCAAGATCAAATTCGTCGCGGATGACACTGGGAAAGCTTGGGACGTGATTAATCCGGAGACGCTCAAGTCCCACGTCGGGCATCACGTGGAGCTAAGCGCTCACGTGTATCTCGACAAAAGTCAGATTCACGTTATGAAAGTGACCATGCTGTAGTCTCGTCCGCCTGGCCGCCGCAGGTCCGAGTGCCGACCACCACATCCACATCGCGTCGTTTTCAGCATTCTGATATTTCTGTGAGGTCGGGATCGTCAGCGAAGGGTAGGCCGAGGATTGCGCTTCTTTTGCTTGGCTTCTGACTATGACGGGACGTTGGCGCATGACGGGCAAGTGATGCCAACGACTATCGACGCGCTGAAGCGTGTTGGCGCATCGGGACGCAAGTCGGTTCTCGCCACCGGACGCACTGTCGATTCATTGCTCAGAGTGTTTCCCGCAGTGTCGCTGTTTGACCTGGTGGTCGCCGAGAATGGAGCGACGCTTTACAATCCCTCGACGAAAACGCATCGCGCCCTCACACATCCTCCGCATGCCTCCTTCGTCACAGAATTGCAGCGGCGCGGCGTTCAACCAATCGACGTCGGCGAGTGCATCGTAGCTACTTGGCGTCCACACGAATCCGAAGTCCTCGATGTGATCCGTTCGCAGGGCTTGGAACTGCAAGTGATTTTCAACAAAGATGCGGTGATGATTCTTCCCTCCGGAGTGAATAAGGGAACTGGATTGCTCGCGGCGCTGGACGAACTGGGGCTTTCTCCGCACAACACAGTAGGAATCGGAGACGCGGAAAACGACCATGCGTTTCTGGGTATTTGCGAATGCAGCGTGGCAGTGGCGAACGCGTTGGCTCCGCTGAAGGAGCACGCGGATATGGTCACAGCGGGATCGAACGGGCTTGGTGTAGAAGAAATGATTGGCACGCTGCTGACCGATGATTTGGCAAGCCTGACTTCGGAACTGACAAGGCACAACATTTTTCTTGGGCGCACCCCTGATGGCAAGGACTTTGGTTTTGCACCCTACGATTCTCGAACGATCGTTGCAGGTCCTTCGGGCGGAGGGAAATCCACAATCGTGACGGCCATGCTGGAGCGGCTGATTGAAAGCCAATACCAGGTTTGCGTGCTCGATCCTGAGGGGGATTACGACGATTTCGAAATGTGCGTGACGCTTGGAGGGTCAGATCGCGTGCCGTCTGTCTCAGAAATCATGAGCCTGCTCAAGAATGGAAGGGAATCCATCAGCGTCAATCTGCTCGGCGTTCCGCTCACCGACCGGCCAGCCTATTTCGTTAGTCTTCTTCCCAGGCTTCAGGAATTGCGGGCACAGACGGGCCGCCCGCACTGGCTTGTGGTTGACGAAGCCCATCATCTGCTGCCCGCTGAATGGGATTCCATGAGCTTGAGTGTGCCGAAAGACTTGGGAAATTTTGTGCTGATCACCGTCCATCCAGAACGGTTGGCGCCGGCGCTCCGAAACGACGTTAACCTGGTGATCGCGATTGGACCAGATCCCGCGCAGATCGTTCGGGAAGTGAACCCGGAGGCGGGAAGGGAAGTGGATTCGCTGGCCTTCGCACACCTCGAGGCGCGATCAGGAGACATGCTGGTGTGGAAGGCGGAAACCGCCGAGGCCACGCGAGTGAAGTTGGAGCCGGCAAAAACGGAACTGCGCCGCCATAAACGCAAGTATGCGACCGGGGAGTTGGGCGAAGACAAAAGTTTTTACTTCCGCGGGCCTGACGGCAAAATGAACATTCGCATCCAGAACCTCACGCTATTCACGCAAATCGCAGACGGCATCGACGATCAGACCTGGCTGTATCATCTCCACCGCCACGACTACTCCGCTTGGCTGCGCGGGGCCATCAAGGATGGCGCGATTGCAGACGAAGTTACCCTGGTAGAAAATTCCGGCCACCTGTCCGCAGCCGAGAGTCGCGCGCAAATCCTGGATGCGATTCGCAAGCAGTACACCAATCCGGCTTAACTAGTTTTCTCCACGGGCTTATTGGCGCAGCCAATTTCCCGGCACATCGGCGTGACAATAATCGCAGCCGTCGCAGCCGCAGGCCCATTCAAATCCGGCGCCATCCGACTTCCTTCTGCGGTAAAGCCAAGTATTGTGAACCGGGCACTGCAGGGTGTTCACCGCGGGCTCCTCAACGAAAACGGGCAGGTCTGGAGCGTTCACAATGGTGAAATAGCCATGCTCCGGTGCGTAACGCACCGTACATCCTTCGAATCCGCAATGGTAGGTCGCGACTTTGAAAGTCGCATTGTCGACCGCCTGCTTCCAGCGAACTCCATCGCCGTCGAATTTCATTTTGTGATCGTCGCGCGGACACAACGGCTCAAGGTGATGACTGATTGCGTGGGTCGCCAATTCGCGTTCCATGAAATTCCTCCCGGCTTGCCTGTTCTGCCTACTCTCCAGCTTAGACGCGGCGCGCCATCAGTCCATACAGCGATTATCCGAGCGGGCGCTACGAAGCGTAGATAAACCACCGCCAATACCGGTACAAAGCGAGCCACATTTTTTCCTGCGGCAAAAAGAGCTGCTTCCCCTTTCAGGGTCGTGACGCGTACAATGGGTCGCCCCAGAGTTCCCGATTCCGCCACCGGCGAACGCGACGAAACCTTGTGTTTTTAAAAGGGAGGGATCTCTACGTGTCTTGCCAAATCAAAAGCGCAGCCGCGATTCTCGTTTTCATTCTCCTGGGAGCTGTTTCCACAACGAAAGCCCAGCAGAAGGGGCAGTGGTTGCCCGGGCAGGTCGGGCTGAACGCGGGAATCCTGCCTTCTCCCGGATTCACGTACGTCAACATGGACATCAACTATGATGCCGGCTCATTCAACGATCGCAATGGGAACGCGGTACCTATCACCGGCACATACAACATCTGGGCCGTCGAGAATATCTTCTATTTCGTCCCAAGCACAAAGTTCCTTGGCGGCAACTTGGGATTCATGGTTATTTTTCCAACCCTTGCTAACGGCTCGCTTGTAGCTGATCTGCCAAATTTCCCGAATCTAGGTGTGACTGGCGGCGGCGAAGGCGTCGGAGACCTGTGGGTTCAGCCTTTCACATTGGGCTGGCACCTGAAGCGCCTGGACTTCCTGGTGGCCGACGGGTTTATGGTTCCCACCGGACGTTAAACTCCGGGTGCAACAAACAATATCGGAACGGGATATTTTGGGAATCATTTTCAGACCGGAACTACGTATTATGTGACTAAGAACAAGGCAACCAGCGTGAACCTGTTCACCGACTGGGAAGTTCACGGACAGCGCCAGGGAACCAACAATACTTACAAGACACCGGGCCAGGCATTTACTGACGAATGGGGCGTTGGCCAAATACTCCCTCTGAAAAAAGATTTCAGCAAATTGCTGCAACTCGGGGTCATCGGCTATGACCAATGGCAGGTGACCGCTAATGGCGGCACCATTCCCCTTGGACCAATCGCCGGTCCTGCTAGCGTGCTGCCCTATTACTCAGTTCATGCCGTTGGCGGCCAAGCGACTTATATTCTTCCCACAAAGAATTTGAACTTCTTTTTCAAGTACGAACACGAATACAAGTCCTATTCCCACCCCTTGGGAACCACCATCGTGTTCGGCGGCTCCTGGACGCTGGCAATTCCCAAACCGGCCGCTCCAAAATCATAGGAAGCACAACCGCTGTCTTTGGATTTACGGAGACCGGAAAGTGAAAACTATCGCCGCTCGCTCGACTGCAATTTGGCGATAAGCTTTTGCACGAATTGTGCCAGCGAGATGGCTTCTTGCAACTGCTTTGGTGGCAGCGATTGCAGCGACTGCGCCAGCAACTCGACCCTGCGCCGCCGTCCTTCCTGTAGAATTTTTGTGCCTTTCGCGGTGGCCTCCAGGCGCAACCGTCGTTTATCGTCGGTCGCTTTCCTGCGCACCAGGCCCGCTCGCACCAGGCCGGTGACGATCCGGCTCATCGTCGGCGGGCGCACCTGCTCCGCCTGGGCCAATTCTTTCAGCGACCGCGGCCCTCCAAAAACGAGCACCGACAGTGCCGAAAGCTGCGCCGGCCCGATGCCGGTGCTTTGATCGCGGGCTCGCACCGTACGAAGCAGGTGAATGGCGGCGGAATGAAGCAGGTCGGCGACCCGGTAGGCCTCCGAAGACGCCGCGATTTTGTGCTTGCGTTGCTTCATGAAATATAGTTAGCTATGCTAACAAATATTCTGCCGGAGGTCGCAGACCATGAGTATCCCCGAGAACTCGGCCCTTTCCCGCATCGGCCAGATCGCCATCAACGTTTACGACGTGGATCGCGCCACTGCATTCTATCGCGATGTCCTTGGATTACAGCACTTGTTCCGCGCCGGCCAGTTGAGCTTCTTCGCCTGCGGCGGCGTGCGCTTGATGCTCGACAAAGCCGAGAAGCCGGAATTCGACCATCCCAGCTCGATTCTCTATTTTCAGGTGGCGGACATCCAGGCGGCGTTCCAGCGGCTAGAGTCCGGTGGCGCAAAATTTGAGGATGAGCCGCATCTGATCGCGCGCATGCCCAAGCACGACCTGTGGATGACCTTCTTCCGCGACACCGAAAACAACGTCCTCGCCCTAATGAGCGAAGTACCTCACGCCGCGTAACGTTGCGCACTTACGATCGCAGGCTTAGTTTGACGGTGTTTTCGCGCTGGGCCAGCAGCGCCCGGCACACAATATCGGACTCATTACGATCGTTTGCGGAAACTCGTCAAACGAAGGCCACGCCGAGCCCAAACGTCACTGCACACCAATCTCAACCGAACAGTCCCCGTCCGGACAGGGAATGGGGGTCAACACCGTGCCGCTGGTGTCTGTAATCACTAACTCCGCCATGCGTTCGCAGAGATCTTGATCCTGCGCACAGCCGGCAGAGCTGTCTATCAGAAATCGTAAGTTGCCGCCGTGACTCCCGTGGTGAGGCATTTCGAAACTATAGAACCCACCGCCGAGAGCACTGATCTGCACTGATTCGTGCCCGCTCGCCCCCGCGCAATTCGTTGTCTGGAGTACGAGCTTGAGGCCTTTCGTGCTGGGTGTCGTGCCGGTTGGGTCAGATGGGTCAATTGGGCGGTGCCCATGAATCTCAACGGCCGTTGGGCTCAGCCAAGAGTTGGATAAAGTACCGTCGGCCATATCGTCGAAATTAACATAGAAGTCGCCGATCTTCTTGATGTCCAGGCAATAAGTCGAAGAACTCACTTTAGTCCATTTTGAGTGCTCCGCGAACGCGGTCATCGCGCCGCCGCGAACCACGATGGGCGTACTCCGAGTCGCAGGAGCGGGACGGAGGTTCGACTTCAGAATTGTCAATGCGCCAACAATGCCGGCAATGATGAGTGCCGCCAGCCCGACCGATACTATCCGAAACTCTTTTTTATTGACGTAATCTATGTCAAGTTCGGCCATAAGCTATGAGCTCCTTCTGCGCTGACTTATTATCTGGCCTTGTAATGTAGGACCTGTAATCCGGGGAGGGCCAAGTATGTTCAAACTCCTGAAGAATAGCAAGAGCAAGTTGCGCCGAAGCCTTGCATTCCTGAGTTTTGGCCAAACTTCGATAGACTCGCGCTTGCTCCAATAAGCTCAGCCACTCAGATTCCTTCTTACCTGAACTCGCATAATAGCGACGCGCGGAATCCGCAAGGGGTTCCGCCAATTGAGGAGAGCCCGTCTTCCTGTAGATCGCCGCTTGAACCAGCTTGATGTTAGTGGCTGTATCTTCGTCGCCTTCTTTTTGCGCCCATGCCGACAAATCGCTGACGTCGTCAGAAGCTCTCTTTAGTTGCCCTGAGTGAACTTCTGCGCGCGCACGCAACAATCGGAATTGAGGCAGGTCTTCGGGAATGGATTGGGAGAGCCCAGGCGTGAGCTCTCTATTGGTAAAAGCAATCAACTCGTCGAATTTTTCCTGAGACAACAAGATTTGGCCTTTCACAAGTTCGGCGCCCGAGATCATGTCTGCATTTTTACCGCTCTCGGCAACGGCGAGCATATTCAGCGCTTCGCTGTATCTCCCGAGTGGCCAAAGCACGCCGGCGCAATGCAGAGCTTGGTACGGCTCATTCTCGTGAGTCGAACGAGCTAAACGTAACGCTTCCTCATAATGCGGCAGCGCTTCCGGATAATGCTCCAAGCTGCCCAGGATGTCACCCATCAGCTCTTCGGAGCTTTCGATTAACGCCGCGTGATTGGATTTCCTGCTGACTTCCAACAATTCCGTTGCGGATTGCAGTGCTCCCACCAGGTCTTTCTTATTCTGCTGTGCGCGAACGATCAGTGTGGACGCATAGGTTGCCTGGTCAATCATGCCAACACTCTTGTAGTAGCCCAGCGCCGATTGAGCCAGCTGGATGGACTCATCCCATTTGCCCTGCTGGCTACGAACGCTGGCTAAGCTGAATCTGGCGTTAGCCTCGAGTCTGGGCTGCTGCTCCTGTTCGGCGAGACGAAGCGCCGCCTGCAGAGGAGCCTCTGCTTTATCGAGGTTTCGGCTGGACAGGTAGGCGTTCCCGAGACGCATCAATCCGTCGCCAGACCAATATTCGAGTTCATTTTCCCTGGCGAGTTGAATCGCCTGATTCGCGGCTTGAATGGCCTGGTCGGCGTTCCCCGCGGAGTATTCGAGACTGCTTATCTGCGTCAGCGCGCGGATCTCAAGCTGCACGCTCGGAATCTGGCGCGCCATAGCCAAAGAAGTCTGCAGATTTGCTCTGGCCTGCGCGGAGTCCCCACGCACATTCTCCGCGTAGCCACGCTGGTAGGCGACTTCGGCTAAGCCTTCCTGATTGCTGGTGGCCTGGTAGAGGGCCCCGGCTTGTTTGAATGCTGCTTCGCCGCCGGAGGAATCTTGCTCCCGGCTTTCGAGTATGCCGAGATGTACAAACGCCGCGGGATTGTCCCTATCTAGTTGTGCAGCCGACTCGTAGTTTTTAAGCGCCCCCTTAAGGTCGCCGGCCTTTTCTAGCGCACGGCCCAGATCAAGATAGCCGTAAGCTTTCTCTGCTTCCGGCAGGGCATTCAGAATTGCGCTGTACTGTTTCACGGCCGCCGTGAAGTCATGCGTCAACGTAGAGCGAACCGCTTCAATGTACATGCGGTCCAGCGCGGGCAAATTCCGCGCCGACTCTGGCTCAGACGCTAGCAGCATCTCTTCTCGCGCTCGTCCCGCGAAGTCCAGTTCAGACCACGCGTCTGCGAGCCGAGCATGACCCAGGGCGAACCTCTTGTCCTTGTCCACGGCCACCTGTAATGCCCGAGTCGCCTTCACGTAGGTTCCTTCCCGCAGGGCCGATGTACCGATTTCGTACCAGTGTTGAACTTCAGCCGACGGCGGAGAGTAACGGTGAGAGCGCGACCAGAATATGCTGACCGCAGCAACGAGCAAAAGAATCGCGGAAAGCGCAGCAAGAATAACCTTCGCCCGAAGTACCACTGGCGGCCGGGTAATCAGTCTTCGAGCGGAGAATGGGCGCGCCTGTAGCGCTTCGGCGACTTCTTTCGCTGATTGGTAACGGCGACCGGAGTCGTACTCCAGGCATTTGTTGATTACTTCATCGACGTAACGCGGCACTCCCCGCTGGATGGAAGATGCCGGCGGCGGACGGCGGCCTCTGAGCACCGCGGTTCCTACCGGCGTAGACGCCGCAAATGGATGTTTCCCGGTGACGAGTTCGTAGAGCACCACGCCCAGCGCGTAGACGTCTGTTGCCGGGCCAAGTTCTGCGCCCTCAAACTGCTCGGGAGCCATGTACGCGGGAGTTCCGGCGATGACGTCGGGCCGCGTGACATAACTCATAGTGTCTGATGAAAGCGCTCTGAATTCTCGCGCCAGGCCAAAGTCCATCAATATCGCGCAGGTAGCTCCATTTCGTTTAGCAAGCATGACATTGCGACTCTTCAAATCGCGATGAATGATTCCGACTTGATGGACCGCCTGCAAGCCGGCACATATCTCCGTCATGATGGCCTGCGCATCGCGCCAAGGCACATGGCCGGATTCGCGTATCTTATCCTCAAGCGTCACGCCATCCAGAAACTCCATCGTCAGGAAGAGACTTGGTAAGTCACCTTGAGCTCCGGGAAGTACGAACAATTCATGAACGCGGCAAACGTGGGGACCGCTGACTTTTCGCGCTAGTTGCACCTCTTTTTTGAATCGGGAGAGCGTCTCGAGGCTATCGGCAATATCAAACCTGATGGTTTTAAGCGCGATTCGCCCGAGTTCCAGGTCCAGCGCCTCGTACACGTCTCCCATTCCACCGCTACCTAGGAGGCGGACGATTTTGAAGCGCCCCAAAATGATCTCGTCCACGGCAAACGACGGAGGCGTTCTGGAAACCGAAACCTGCCCTTCAGTATTTACAAGCGAAACGTCGCGGCAGCCGGTTTGCTCATCATTTGCTTTTAGCAGTGCCGTCAGTTCTTTTCTCAGCTCGTCGTCGTTGGCGCAAGCTTCGGCTATGAATCTGGCGCGCTGCGCCTCGGGCTTTTCGACAGCCGCGCGATACAGCGGTTTAAGGCGTTGCCAAAGCTCTGGTGTCATCTTCGCCTTGAGAGTTCTCCCTTAGCCAAGCGCGCCAAACGTAATTCGAGGATTTTTGTATTTCGTATATCAAAACAGGTAAATTGCGATAAAGCATAGCGATAAGGGCCGACAGAGAAGTTATCCGCCTCCTCGGGCGCCGATAAACCCGCAGGCCGCTCGGAAGTGTTTTTTTGTTGGGTCTCGACCATAGTGCCTGCCGTTTCAATTGTCGCGTATTATAGCCCGAAAGATGCGGTGTTTGGCCACCTGCCCGGTAGCGGTGTAACAAGCTGGCTTTACAGTCATGGGAAGAGAAGCGTATGCGTTGAGTTACCTGTTGCTTCCCAAAAGGAAGTGTGCCATCCTCCTGTTGGAAAACAACATGGCACGCTCGCTGTGACGATGGAGAATTTGTCGTGAAATCCCTCAGACGGTTCCTCAATCGGCTATTCAATTCGGCGTCCGGAAACGCGCAGGAAGAACGATTGCGGGAAGAGGTTGCCGAGCATATCGCTCTGCAAACCGAAGCAAATCTTCGCACCGGCTTGTCGCCCATTGAGGCGCGGCGTCAGGCCATGCTGAAATTTGGCGGCGTGGAAGCGATGAAACAAGACTATCGAGCCGAACGGGGACTGCTGTTTATCGAGAATCTGATGGGTGATTTGCGAAACGCAGCGCGAGCGATTCGCCGCATGCCAGGTCTCGCCACCGTGGTCATCGTGTCGCTGGCCATCGGAATCGGCGTGAATTCAACCATCCTCTCCTGGATTCAGCTGATGCTGTTCCAACCATTGCCCGGCGTCAGCGGCGCAGCAAGCTTTCTGCTGGTCGAGCCTCGCTCGGAGACTGGCGGATATCCCGGCGCTTCGTGGCAAGAATATCGCGACTTGCAGACACAATTGCCGGCGCTGCGGGACTTGGTGGCATTTCAGATGGTCCCGTTCAACGTGGGAGAAACGGGCCAGACGGAGCGAGTGTTCGGGCAACTCGTCTCTGGCAATTACTTTTCTGCGTTGGCACTGAAGCCCGCGATGGGGCGGTTCATTCAACCGCAGGAAGTGCAGCGGCCCGGAACTGAGCCGGTCATTGTGATTTCGTATGACTACTGGCAAACGCGGTTTGGCGGCGCGCCTGGGGCTGTAGGACAGAAAATCCGCGTTAACGAGCGCGACCTTACCATCGTTGGCGTGGCGCCCAGAGAATTCCAGGGAACGGTGCTCCCCTTGAAGTTCGAACTGTGGGTGCCCGCCACGTTGACGCCCACCTTGCTCGGCGGAACACTCGACTTCCAGGATCGTACCGCCCGCGCTTTCTCACTGATCGGAATGTTAAGGCCTGGCGCAACACGCGAAGAAGCACAGGCGCAGTTCACCACCGCGATGGCTCAGCTTGCGCGCGACTATCCGGTGGCCAACGCCGGAATTGCCGGCGAAATTCTTCCTTTCTGGGCCGCGCCGCGCGGTCCGCAGCGCATGATGATCAGCGGGCTGGCCGTTCTGCAAGGCATTATGCTTCTGCTGCTCTTGGCGGTCTGTGGGAATACGGCCAACCTCATGTTGGCTCGTGGAAGCACGCGGCAGCGCGAAATGGCGGTGCGCGTAGCGCTGGGAGCAGGACGCTGGCGCATTGTCAGCCTGGTGCTGTCGGAAAATATGCTTCTCGCGTTCCTGGGTGCGAGTCTTGGAGCGGCATTCGCTGTTTGGGGCACCACGGCATTGCGTATGGTGCCGATGATTGGCGCGTTTCCCATCCAGTTTCACACCAAAGTGGATGGATTCACCCTCGCCTTCGCCATGCTACTTGGCGCCGCATGCGGTTTGATTTTCAGCGTCGCGCCCGCGATTCATCTGGCACGGCTCGATCCCCAGGACGGACTTCGCTCCACCTTCAGCACCGTGCCTCGCAGTCCCGCGCGCAAAGCTCTGATGGGAGCGGAAGTCGGCCTCGCCACCGTCGTGCTAATCGCGGCCGCTCTCTTCTTGCAAAGTTTTCGCTCGGCTAGCCAAACGGATCCAAGATTTCGTCCCGACGGTGTTTTGCTGGCCGCCTACGACTTAAGTGGACGGAATCCCAACGATGCGTCCGAGCGTGAATTTGCTGCGCGTCTCCTGGAGCGGCTGCGATCGCTGCCGGACGTCGAGGCAGCCGCCATCGCAACGAATGTCCCGCTCGATTTGCACGGAATTCCGGCGCGGCCTTTCACCGTGCAGGGCCGCGTGCGCACGGCAGCAGGGCAGGATCGTGCCATTTCAAATACCGTCACACCCGGATACTTTCAAGTGATGGCCATTCCGCTGCTCGAAGGAAACGATTTTGCCGATATGCGGAATAGCGCGGCGCCCGCACAGGCCATCGTCAATGAAGAGTTTGTGCGCCGTTACCTGAATGGCGCGAATGCCATCGGCCGCAGCATACAGACGCGCGCGGGAAGCTTCACGATTATTGCCGTCGCTCGCAATTCGGTATACGACGCTTTTGGTGAGCCCGCACAGCCTGCGGTCTATTTTTCGTACCGCGATGTTCCATCCACCCAGGGCGAGATTCACCTTAGGACGCGCACCGGCAACGAAACCGCGCTCGCCTCGGAAGCGCGGGCCGTCCTCCGCGACCTCGATCCGATGCTGCCTCTCTACGATGTGCGAACTTTCTCTCAGCACATCGAACGCAACCTGTTTCTTCGCCGCATTCCCGCGCGCATGTTCGTTGTCCTTGGACCGCTTCTGCTCGGTCTCGCGGCCATTGGAATTTATGCCGTGGTTTCGTACGCTGTCGCCACTCGAACCAGAGAGATCGGCGTGCGGTTGGCGCTCGGCGCTACCAACGGGCGTGTCGTCCGGCAAATTATTCGCGAGAACCTGGGTGTAATCCTCCGGGGCATGGCCATTGGGTGGGTAATCGCCTTCGTAATTGCCATTCACGCGATTACCAAGGGCGTTGTCAGCCTTCCGGTGTTCCTCGGCGTGCCGGCGATTCTATTGACTGTCGCCACGCTGGCCTGCTGGATTCCCGCGCGCAGAGCCAGCCATATTGATCCAACCGAAGCGCTCAGGCACGAGTAGAAGTTCGCATCGCACGGTTGCGGCGAAGTTAGTCGCGCTTTTCGTTTCGCCCGCAGCGAACCTTCCTGATCAAGCGCAGCCGAAGAAGTAACGCCCCCGAGACAAATGTGTGACAACTGTCAGCCCAGCAGCCGATAGAATGATTGCGGTTTTTATCTTTCGCGCAATGGCGCAGAGTTCCCAGGCCCAGCGGAACTCTTCCGATCCACTCAAGGATCGAATAAGACGACACCCAAGTGAGTGTCGACGATAGCGCCTGTGTCTTTTGCCGCTATTCCATACGCATTTCGACTGGCCCGAAGCATTTGGTGGGCGATGATCCACTCCTCCCACTTTACCGATGTTAGTTGTCGCATTGCTATTTGGAATCGCCGAAAGGAACACATGCCCGGCAATACTTTTCTGCGCCAATTATCCGGAAGCGCCTACGCGCTAGCTGGAGATACGCTGGCGTTTTATCAGCAGTGCGAACGTTCCAGCGGCATCGTGCGCACCCACTGTTGGGGATTGCCGGTATTCATCGTTACTGATCCTTCGCTCATCGAAGAAATCTTCATTCGAAAAAAGGAATGTTTCGTGAAGTCAGCGGGTCTGCGCGCCAATCGACGTGCGTTTGGCCTTGGCCTGCTTACCTCCGATGGCGCGGTTTGGCAACGCCAGCGGCACATCATGCAACCTGCCTTTCGTGTTTCGAAGTTGGACAGCTATTGGCCGTGGCTCGATACAGCCACGCATCGAGTTTTGGCGGGTTGGGGAAACTCTGGCGTTCGCGATATCTACAACGAAATGACTGATCTATGTTTTGAAATCCTTGCGATGCCGCTGTTCGGCGAAGACATGGCAGAGGTTCGTCCTTTGATTATCGAAGCAGCTGCCGCCCTGCATGAGTTTCACCAGAGCTTTAGCCGCGGTGTTGCTGTCGGTGGCTTGGCGATCACCGCAATGCGAGCTATAGCCACATTCCTGGGCCGTCCCGACTTTTTCTTCGATCCTTCGCTGCTGCCAACGAAATACGCGAAGCGCTTGCGGCTGGCCATCGCGCAGCTGGATCAATTTGTCTATCGCTTCATCGATCGCCGCGCGGCGCAGCCTCTCCGCGGCGACCTTATGTCCATGCTCATCGCCGCCAAGGATGCAAACGCCGCCGGATTGCAGCGCCAACAGATTCGCGACGAAATCGTCACCATGTTTTTTGCCGGACACGAGACAGGCGCAGCATCCATCAGTTGGGCGCTGTACCTTCTTTCCAAGCACCCTGAGGTGGCCGCGAGGCTGGCTGCCGAACCGCAGGGCGGGCCGTTGGCACACCAGGTACTCCACGAGAGTCTGCGACTCTTCCCGCCGGCCTACCGTGTCAGCCGAACTGTTATTCAAACTTGCGAATTAGGGTCGATGGCCGTTCCTGCGGGCGCCGAACTGGTGATTCCGCAGTGGGCCGTGCACCGTTCCGCTCGATATTTCGACGAGCCCGATTCGTTTCGCCCGGAACGCTGGACGCCTGCGCTCATGAAAACGCTTCCGAAGTTCGCGTATTTTCCCTTTGGCGGCGGCCAGCGAATTTGCATTGGCAATCATTTCGGTTTGCAGGAAGGCGTGCGAATCGTGTCGGAAATTACTCGGTGTTTCGAGTTCCGCCTGGCCGAGGATAGCAAGGCAGATCCGGTCCTGGGCATTACGCTCCTGCCGCGCGAGGGCTCTCTCTCGATGAGACTTCGTCGCCGGACCACCACAAGTCCAACTTTCACGCGCATCCATGGATGAATGCAGCATTGAAAGAGATGTTCGCCCTTGGCCAGACCGGTGATATCCGATGAGCTCCCTTGCAGAATTCGAGTTCTGGCCACCGCGATGTTCGAAAAGCCTCCGGAACATTCGGCAACGGTTTCTTCTCCGGGAGCGTTGAGGGGCGGTAAAAATCCTCCGCCAAAATGCGCAACCTCCGTGAAAGTGTGAGGCTCGCCACCCTGATCGACCACGCGAACGGTGGTTCCTTCGGTGATCTTGAGCGTGTCAGGTTCGAAGTCCGAGTTGGGATCGGGAGTTCCCGCTTGCGCCTTGCCAAACAACGTGAGCAGCGGTGTGCTGGCTCCGAGCGCGATATTCTTACAGAAGCCCGGCCCGGGTGCCGGAGGTTTCGGATCATTCATTCGCCGTGAATATTCGCGCACGAATCATCTGACTCTCCTTTGCGTTTCGGCTTTAGTAAAAGCAAAGGAGATGCCAGAGTTGTAGTTACGCTAAATGTGCGCCAGTCAGAGACTTGCCTTGCCGGCCGCACTGACGGCAGCTAACGAATTCTCGTCGCTTTCCATTTCTCGCGTGATCAGTCGCGAGTTCAGCGCGGCGGTACTTTTATCCCTCAACCGCTCAATTTGCAGCGCTTTCATGCGGGACGCAAATGTTGAGGCTGGAACTCCCAAAGCGCGCGCCGCGCCCTGCTCTCCCGCCACTTTCCATGCAGCTCGTTCCAGCGCCTGGATCATCCTTTCGCGTTCCATTTCACGCAACTCCCGCTTGGTATGCAGCTTGCCGTTACCATCGCTTCTGGCGGCACGAACCGACTTCAGCGCTTCGAGGGGCAAGATGTTTCGAAGGGAAAGCGTCAGGTCTCGCGCGATGATCACCGCGCGTTCAATCATGCTCTCCAACTTGCGCACGTTGCCGGGCCAGTGGTAGGAACGCAAGCGTCTCAGGCAATCCGCCGTCAATTCAAGTCTGGGTTTACCGATCCGCGCGCAGTAGCGGTCAATGAAAAGACGCCTGAAGACTCCGCACTTCTGCAATGTATTTACGGGACGCGACACTAGAACGCACAATTCTTGCAGAGCGACTATCTATGAAAACGCGCCAGGAGCAGCGCGCACCGCTACAGTTTCACTTTGATTTGCCCGGAGCCGCCAGCGCCACAGAAGCTTCGCTGGTAAGCAGCAGGAAAGTAAACGTCTCCTGCAAGTACAGTTGAACCACCGTATCGCTGTGGCTGAAATAACCGATGGAGACATCTTGTCCAATGTGCAGCTCGAAATCCCCGCCACGGGTTGTCAGCACAAATGCGCCGGCAATGGCGGGCGCCCAGATAATTTGATCTTTCACCAGCCGCTTGACGTGTTCCAGCACCGGGTATCCATGGTCGCTTGTCTCGGCCAGCGCGGTGTAAGCATCTGCCCCCAGCAGTACCGCATACGGCCCGTTCACACCAACGAGGCGCAAACGGCTCAAGCCTTGCGCAATTGCTTCCGGATACTCGCGCACGTCGCTGGGAAGAGTCATCTTCGGGTTGCTGGTTGCTTGACGAATACCCTGAATGCCGGCGGCCGCATAGCCTTCGAAAATCGCGCCATCTTCCGCAAAGGCCATCTGGCGGGCGGCGTCCTTCGCCGGTTGCCAGTCGGAGTCGTTGGCTCCACGCTCGACGTCGTCGATGGTCTGACGATTCAGTTCGAACGGAACGCGCAGTTCCACAAGCGCCTTCACGTCGCGCAGTTTTGCAACCATCCCTTTTGCCGGTGGCGCGATCGCGTTCTCGTGGCCGGTTCCGACGGCAGACTGGCTTGAGCCACTCGGCCCCCGTAAGTCCACAACCCGCCTGGCGGCCAGATAGCGCTTCAACGTGCGCGAAGTTTCTTCTTCGATTTGAGCCCATGCTGTATCAGAAATCGGGGCAAGCTCGCGATGTAAGTTATTCACTGGGGATGTCTCCTTTAAGCGAACCGATGCCGAGCGAACCGTCGTGCTGCGGCATGTTGGGTGTCGAAGCTTCTTCCGCGGGCGGCGCAGGCGGCGCATCTGCCGGCTGATCTTCGGTTACTCCCTCCAGAAATGTTTTCGTCGGCACGAAGAAAAGGCTTCCCGTGACTGCGCGGCTGAAGTCCAGGATCCGGTCGTAGTTGCCGGGCGGCCGCCCAACGAACATGTTCTCCAGCATTTGCTCAATCGTGCCAGGCGAACGGCTGTAGCCGATAAAATAAGTTCCGAACTCACCGTGTGAGGGCCGTCCAAAGGGCATGTTGTCGCGCAGGATCTTCACTTCTTTCCCATCCTCAACGATGGTGTTCAGCGCGCTGTGTGCCGAGAGCGGCTTCACGGAATCATCCAGCTCGATATCTGCCATCTTTGTGCGTCCGATGATTCGTTCCTGCGCTTCGGTAGACAGCGCATTCCATCCGCCCAGGTCATGAAGATATTTCTGCACGATGACGTAGCTGCCGCCCGCGAACGCAGCGTCTTCCTGGCCGATCAGCACGGCATCAGCCGCTTCCTCGCCACGCGGATTCTCTGTTCCATCGACGAATCCAAGCAGATCGCGATCGTCGAAATACCGGAATCCCTGCACCTCGTCGGCTGGCGAGACCGAATCACCAAGTCGCGCCAAGAGTTGAGTCGCCATTTCGAAGCATAAATCCATGCGTTTCGAGCGGATGTGGAACAGCAAGTCCCCCGGCGTGGCCACAGCGTGGCGTGCTCCTGCGCGTATTTCCCGGAATGGATGCAGCTTCGCCGGTCGCGGAGAACCAAACAGTCGATCCCACAGCTCGGACCCAATTCCCATGACACAGGAGAGACTTGCTTCGATGTCGCGGAATTCCACCGCACGCACTAAGGCAGAAAGGTCGGCGCAGAACGATCGAATGATTTTATTGTTGTCGAGACCCGGGTTTACGGTCACAACGATGAAGATCGCAGCGCGCGTCAGGGGCGCGGTAATTTGCTGCGCCACCTCTCGTATGCCGCTAGCTTCAGTCGTACTGATTGGTTCGGATTCCATCAGATTTCAACCTGGGAAGGCCCGCGACATCTAAGTTTTCAGTTGGTCACACGTCGTTTTATTCGCGCAAAGCTTATCATCACCACCCCGCGACCGTCCATGTTCTCAACTCGCACACCGCGATAGGACGTGGTGGTGAGCGACAGCGGGCACACCGAGGGCTGTACCACCACCTACTTTTCCGACAACCGCGCATCCGGTAAAGCGCTAACGTTTATCACCACCCGAGAATAGGACATACTCCCCTCTGGTGCGAAGGAGCGAATGAGATGAGCAAAGCAATTAACATCTTGCAAGCTGCGATGCAGCGTGCCATGTCGGGACGACCAAAGATTGGCGGGTTCCCGTATCTAGCCGAAACTCTTCGGCGTGCTGGAGTGGCGCGAAACCTCTGGTACCTCCCGGCTTGCCAGAGTCTCTACCTGACAGAACACGGTCCGGTGGTGCAACTCGGCACGCCCTTGGTGTCTGAGATAACGGATGTTCCACCATTCGACCGTGAAGCTCTGATCGCCGCTCTGCGCATCGACCAAGCCGGTCAAAGCACCTTTCCTGAGTTTCTGAAGGCTTCGTGGCGTGCTGGAGTTGTTCGTTATGATGTCGATTTCGCGGCACGCACATGCACCTATTACGGAGCGGGGAACGAAGACTACGTCGAAAGCTACCCTGAGGTCGACGTTCGGTAGGTCTTAACTCCTGATTTGTTTGATGAATAGGTCAAGGCAAGAGTGTTTGTGCACAAGATGGCGGAGAGGGTGGGATTCGAACCCACGGTACGGTTCCCCGTACGCTCGCTTTCGAGGCGAGTACTTTCAACCACTCAGTCACCTCTCCGCAGTGGTCGGAGCATTTAGTTTAGCAGACGCGCGGTTACCAAGGCTACGGCGTGCAGGGAAGTGAATTCAGCGACGCGAGGCGAAGAAGTTTTGCAGCAGGGAAGCGGACTCCTCGGCCAGCATGCTGGGTGTAACTTCGACTTGATGATTCAATTTGTCGCTCGACAGAAGTTGAAAACAGGTGCGGAAGGCGCCACCTTTGGGATCATCGGCGCCGTAGACGAGTCTTGGGACACGCGCCTGGATGATTGCGCCGGCGCACATCGCGCAAGGCTCGAGCGTGACATAAAGAGTGGTGTTGGCAAGGCGATAGTTGCCGAGAATTCGCGCGGCTTCGCGCAACACAACGATTTCGGCATGCGCAGTGGGATCATTGTCGCGAATGGTGCGATTGCCGGAGCGCGCCAGGTCCACATCATTGTGAACCAGCACCGCGCCGATAGGGACTTCGCCGGCATCCGCGGAAGCGCGAGCTTGTTCGAGAGCAAGGCGCATGAAATGGAGATCGTCCGGCATGCAAAGCGAGAATACCACGGCGCGAGCGCACGTTAAGTCATTGAGCGGTGGAGAGAAGCGCAGCCTGCGAACGCCGGTGTGGGGAGAGTCCTTGACAATGACGCCATGGGGAAAGAGACTGAAAGCATGAAAGAACTGGTAGAACGCCTGTTTCAGGTCGATTTCCTGAAGGGAATGCGCGTCACCTTCAAGACCCAGCATCCCGACAATATCTACACGGAGCAGTACCCGCTGGAACGGCCCATGGTGGCGGAACGATTCCGCGGAGCGCCGCGACTGAACAAAAATCCGGAGACCGGCGAGACGTTGTGTATCGCGTGCAACCTGTGCACCCTGGCTTGTCCGGAAAACTTGATTGTGGTGGGTTGGGAACGCGACGACGCAACGCGACGCAAGGTTCTGACCACCTTCACTTACGACACTTCGCGCTGCATGTTTTGCGGTTTGTGCGAAGATGCCTGCCCGACCGATGCCCTGGAATTGACGCAAGATTTTGAGATGGCGTATTACAGCAGGGAAGGAGCGATCTGGGATCGCCACCGGCTGGAAGAAGGCCCAACGCCAACGCGCTACACCCGATAATCAAACATGGAAATTCGCCGAGATCCCATAACACAAAGCTGGGTTGTATGCGGTCAACGGGAAGAATTGCCAGAGAAGGAAACTCCGTGCCCGTTTGACGCGGGAGTTGCGGAGAACGCCAAAACACTACTGGTCTGGCCGAGCGAAGGCCCTTGGCAGGTGCGCGTAATTCCGCATCCCGATGCTCTGTATCGCGTCGAAAACGAGCCCGGACGCGCGGCGGAAGGTATCTACGACAAGATGGGCCCTTTGGGCGCGCACGAAATTGTCATCGAAACTCCGCAGCACGACAAAGCGCTTTCCCAATTGAGCGATGATGAGATCGACCGCGTCCTGTGGGCCTGGAGCACGCGAATCGCGGACCTTAAAAAAGATGCGCGCTTCAAATATATAAGCGTGTTCAAGAATCAAGGCGCGCTGGCCGGCCAGGAATGGGAACACTCCCATTCCGAAGTAACAGCAACAATCTTCGTGCCCCGGCGAATCAAGTATGAGTTGAGCGCGGCGCACGAGTGGTTCAAAGATCGCGAGCGCTGCGTGTTCTGCGATATCGTGCGGCAGGAAGAAAAACAGGGTAAGCGCATCGTGGACGTGCAGGGAGATTATTATGCGCTGTGCCCGTACGCTTCACGCGTGCCGTTTGAAATGTGGCTGCTGCATCGCCGCCACAATCATTTGTTTGAACAGCCCCGGCCCGGCTCGAACAGAAAGCAACTGGCTGCCCTGATGGGCCGAGTGCTGCGCCGCCTGGAAAAAATCGCGCCGGCCTTTCACCTGGTGGTGCACACCGCGCCCAACACGCGAAACAAAAAAGGCGAACTTTCCGGATACTGGAAAACGCTGGCGGACGACTATCATTGGCACATCGAAATCATGCCCATCCTCGAAAAACGCAGCAAGTCTTACAGCATTAAAGAGGTTTACTTCAACGCGGTTCTGCCGGAGCAGGCTGCCGAACAGTTGCGCTCCATCGATCCAAATTCATGAACATGTCGCAGCACAGGAGAGGCGAGCGGGGCGGCGTCATCGCCAACCTTGTGGCGCTGCTGTTTCTGGTGCTGCTGTGCGCGGTGGTGTATGTGGCGCGGCACCCAATCATGCGCTTTACCGCCGAGTCCTGGATTGTGAACGAGCCGGCAGCGCATGCGGACGCCATCCTGGTGCTGGGTGACGATAATTTCTACGGAGACCGCGCAACCGAAGCGGCGCAGTTATTTCGGCAAGGCGTGGCGCCCCTCGTAGTAGCCAGCGGGCGCAGGCTGCGCCCAGGCGCCGGCATGAGCGAACTGATCGAGCACGACTTGATCGAGCGCGGCGTCCCGAAAGAAAACGTGCTGCGGTTTCCGCACGACGCCGACAACACCCGTGAAGAGGCTGTCGCACTGAGGCGTCTGGCAAAGGAAAAAGGATGGAAAAGCGTGGTGGCGGTGACTTCCAACTACCACACGCGGCGGGTGCGCTACATCTTCCAGAAGGTGTTTCCGTCTGGCGTGGAAGTGAGTGTGGCCAGCGCACGGGATGGTGATTTTGACCCTGAACACTGGTGGGAAAGGCGCAAGTCCGTGAAGGAATTCTTAGGGGAATTGGTCGGAATGGTGGCAGCGATGTGGGAGTTGCGGAACGAAAATGGTCAGGATGCAAAATCCAGTCGCGATGGCCGAGTTGTAGTACCGCCTATGGACCGAAACGGCACAAAAAGTGTGCAAAAAAGTTCCCTTGCTCTTTACACGTTATAAGTGCTGTAATATCTTAAGGTTTCTGAGTCGCGGCACCCGACCAGCCCTACAATGCGACTTTGGAATGCAGCAGCGCAGTCGAGGTGTATTCAATGTGGCGAAAAGAAGACGCGCAGTCTCCTTCTGAGAATTTCGCCAAGCCCTCGAATCCCACACCCGGAGTTGCACCAATGACGAATAATCCTAAAGATGCGTTTGGCGGGACGCAGAATCCTTCGAAGTCAGTCGGCTGTGTCAGCCAAGGTATTAAGATTAGAGGCGAACTCACAGGTACGGAAGACCTGTTCATCGATGGAAATGTGGAAGGGAAGATTTCGCTCAACAACTCAATAGTAACCGTTGGACCGAACGCAGTTGTGAAAGCGGATATTACCGCACGAGAAGTAGTGGTTCGCGGCCGCGTGGAAGGCAAGCTGTACGGTTCGGAGCGCATTCAGATTTGGAACACTGCGAAAATCAATGGCGACATGAAATCTGAGCGAATTTCGATCGAAGAGGGCTCGGAATTGCATGGACAGATGGAAGCGGGAAAGCTCAGCAGCGCCGCCGCCGAAGCGTTCGTCACTGCAACTACCAAGAAATCAGATTCGAAAGTGAAAGAAGCAAGTAGCGGCGAAGGAAAGGCGTCATCCGGAGCAGCGGTGGCGGGAGCGGATTGAGACATGGGATTTTTGAATAAGTTGGGAATTTCGATGGGAAGCAGCACCACGCGAGAGAGCACGCGCACGCTTCCCGAAGAACGAAAGGCAGCGGCAGGAAAACATGGGCCACCGGCCGTCGGTAGTTCGCGCAGCCCTGAAATGCAGGGGACTTCGCGCGTTTCGAATGGGCTGAAAGAATTCCTGTGGAATCTGGACGGTCTAGGCCGCGGAACGCTTCTGGATCTGGGGCCGGCATGGCAAACCACGCTGAACTTCTTCATTGAACGTGGATTCCGCGTTTCTTCCGAAGACATTCTGCGCGGCTGGGCTGATTTTTATCAGGAAGATGAAGCCCGCATTGGGGCGGAAAAGACACTGGAGAATTACGAGGAACGCCAGCCGGAAATGCGCGCCAAACGGTTCCTCGAACAGAATCTGCAATATAAGGCTGGTTCTTTCGACGCACTGTTGCTCTGGGATGTGCTGGACTACGTAGATGCCACGCTGGCGAAGGTTATGATCGCCCAGTTGACGGAACTGCTGAGGCCCGGCGCGGTAGTATTTGCCATGTTTCATAGCAAAAAGCCCGAAGGTTTTCAGCGCTACCGTGTGGCGGATACAAGCACGCTGCAGGTGCTTTCAGCGAAGCCCCTGCTTCCGGCTCAGAAGATTTACCAGAACCGCGAGATTCAGGAGCTGTTTGGCAGATACCGCAGCATGAAATCGTTTGTTGCGCGAGACCAGCTGCGAGAGACGCTGTTCATTAAGTAGCCGCCGATATCCACAGGCCAATTCACAGACAACACGGCAGATACGTTTATCCACCCTGTACATCAAGAATCCTATTGCGCCCCGCAATACTGGGGCGTACAAGCGAAGTGTGAGCTCATAGAGCTCCGGAGGGGACGGATGACTCCACCGGGCTTAAAAGCGAAACAAAGCTGAACACACCGCGCACGCGGTGCGAGTCGCTGCTGAAGCAAACCGCAATACGGGTTGCTCAGATCGCGACGCGGCAAAAAAAGCAAAAAAGGGGGAGCTGTCAAGCTCCCCTTTTTGCATTTCAAACGCACTGAATTCGCTGCGAGGTTACGTGAGGCTGGACGTACGAAGAGAGATTCGGGAATGGACACTGGTAACAGAACCCAGAGTCCAGCGCTGATCACCATCCGCCTAGAGATTTGGACTTGGCCACACCGTAGGTACTGACGCCGGTCATGTACAACATAGGAAGTCGCGCGAGCTTGTGGTGACCGGTCTTGTGCAACAACCAGGCACCGGCCAACGCGGCAGCGTCGAAGCCGGCGGTAAGCGCCACATTCCCAGCGCAGGATTGCGTCAGCAAACGCTCTGACCGCCCGTGCTGCAGGAAGTTGCAGGTCTGGGCCATGTCGAAGCTGCCCATCACCACCATGCCCGTGAACTCGATCTTCATCGGACGATCCCAGAAACGCGGCTCAGGCTGTACGACCAATGCCTCACGATTGATCTTAGGCCGTGGCGAATCCGGCAAACCGTAGGCGGGCACCACCCATAATAGAAATAATGTTATGGGCAGAACCTTCATAGGAAGGGAACAATCAACCGCCGAAGCGGGCTTCGAGCATGTGAATCACGGCGCTCTGCTTGGCAATCACCTGGGCTTGCCAAACCAGCGCCACGGACATGACGCTCATCGTGAAAATGCAAAGAGCCAAAACGAGGCCCATCTGAGTTTCGTTCGCAGGTACGAAGATCATTCGGCGCAACCAGGCCATGGAAAGGGTCTCCTAAACTTTCAGCCCATTCTGCGGATGAGCTGAGTATTGGTTGTTCAACGTCCTAGGAAGCAATTACTGTGCCAGCGCAAAGACCGAGTTTTAGTACCATCATTACCGCGTTTTCTGCGGCTTTTTGCCGCTTTCCCATTTTCGCTCGCGCGTGTTTCCAGCCCCGTAAGTAAATCTCGGGACACTTTGGACACTCTGTTTCCGCCCTTACACGCGCTTGGCGAGGATGGATTCCAGCGCGTTTCCCCAAGTATCCGGCGCAAAAAGTGGCAACGAAAGTTGGGGAGTGCGAGCGGACGAAACCGCCTCCGGGGAATCCGCAGAACGGGCCGCAAGAAGTATGGCGCGATTACAGCACGGAAAAAGTTCTGACGCGTCCTCTGAAGTACCAAGAGCGATGGTGAAAGGATGAGCGCGAATCGCACGCTCGTAAAGTCCGGTAAGCTGGCGAATACAGGTAGCGAGATTAGCGCCAGCCACTAACGACCAGAGATTTCCGCGAGGCCGCAGCTGCAGATTTCGACGTGCGGCTTCGGCCTGAAATTTCTTGATTTCCGCATCAGAAGCGCCCGCGAAAAAGAATAACTCGTCGAAATCGCGTTGCCGCAATAATTCCGCTTCGCGCTGCGCCAATCCGACATTCTGGGAAAGTTCGCGCGGAGAAAGTGTGCGAAGCGCCACCGCTTCTATGCCGGTATCTTCCGCCAGTTGATCAAGAGCCTCCGCGGCGGCAGGCTGCGGCGTGGCGACGGGAATCACGGTGAAGCGCGCAAAGCGAATGGTCTTGGCGGGCTTCAGATGGAAGTAGTCTTCGGGGAGATAGACACCCGAGCCGCCTTCGGCAATGAATGGCGCGGCATGTCCCAGCCTGCGAATGGCCGAATCGAGTTCATGGCGATTGCGCGAGCTAATCCACACGCAGGGAAGATTCGCTTCTTCCAGCCCCTCCAGGAACTCCGGAAATCCAGTTAACGGCTTGCCGGACGTCGAAATCAGGTCGTCGATGGCGATGTAGATAAGCTTGTTAGACGAACGCAAAGGCACGCTCCGTGGCTCGCGCAAGAATTGTAACGGGAATCGAACGAACGAGGGGGAACAAACAAAAGACGGCGGGAAAGAACTCCCCGCCGTCTCTCAGGTGTTACGGATCTAGGTTGGTTTAGTTGCCAGAAGACTTGGATGCGGCAGTCGTGGGCTGATCCGGAACATTCTTGGGAACGCTCAGGTAGCCGCTGATTTCGTTCTTGCCGACCTTGTTGATGACCAATTCTTCGGCCTGGTGCGTGCCTGGACGGTAGAAGATCATCGGTTGGTTGGCGGCGCGGTTCTTGTCTTCATACTTCTTGTCGTCGACGGTCACGATCTGGTTGACGCGGTTCTTCTTTTCGTTGGTGCCCTTCAATTCAACGGTGACGTTGCCGACCTTCTGCGGCTTGTTCTTGCCGACGATGGTGAACTCGAAGTAATCGCGTTCGCCTTTGCGGCGCAGCAGGTCAATTTCATCGTGGTTGCGGGCGATCAAGGTTCCCAGTTCGCTCTTGGCCATGTTCAGATCAGAAATGGTCTTGTCGAGGTTGGAGCTGACCGCGGTCACCTTGGTATCGACAGTCTTAACGTCGTCAGAAGTGGCCTTGGTGGCAAGCTCGGTGTGTACGGAAGTGTCGAGCGCGGTGATCTTGTCGGATGTCTGGTTGATCTGATCCGCCGCTTCCTGACGCGCCTTCTTCAGCTGCCCTTGGGTAATCTTTAGCTTGTTGGTGATCACTTGCAGATCACCTTGCAGGTCGGTGTTGACCTTTTCATCCTGCGCGATGCGGTCTTTCAGCGAGCTGACATCCTGCTGAACTCCCGTTTGAACGGACTTCACCTGATCCGCGAATGCCTGCTTGGTGGCGTCGAGCTTGTTGGAGTCGTTCCAGGCCCAACCCAACCCGCTCAGGGCAAGCAACGCAAGGATCACGATGGCTGGCAGATGCCAGGTCGGCGAACTGTTCGTTTGCACATTCTTATATTCTTCAGACATATCAGACATATTCGATTCCTTCTCCTCAACCCTAATTGGGTACGGCTCTCTCAATTTTGGGCCGCACGAGGCGGCGGCGACGATCTGGAAACTGTACTAAAGGACAGCACGCCGGTGACCGCGAGTACCAAATCAGGTATTCACTGTAAGTAATTGAGGGGAAGCCCGTTAGAAATCAACAACGGAAATAGGCGGGGTACTAGTTCCTGCAAAGTTTACGCGAAGATGAACAACCTTCACAACTTCCTTATGCCGGCTCCGGTCAGGCGCCGTCCAACGGGCCGACTCCCAGCGCCTTTAAGTCTGCTCGCAACTGCTCCGGCGACTGGAACTGAATCGCCGACATGCCCAAACGGCGGGCAGCCTCCACATAAGCAAGGATGTCGTCGATATAGACGGTTTCCTGGGCGCGGCTTTTGCAGGCCTTCAGCGCAGCCTGGTAAATCACTGGACTGGGTTTACTGGCGCCCACAGAGCAGGAATAGGTCCTCACGGCTTCCGGGAAAAATCGAAAAAAGTCGTAGGTTGACTCGAGTTTCGCAACATGAATTGGATCCGTGTTAGAAAGCAGCCCAATCCGGTAGTGCTTGGACAAAGTCTCAAAAAACTGGATGGGAAGAATTGGCTCCGGATCGAGAGTGCTGTTCCAGACGCCCTTGAATTGCTCGAAATCGAGCGGAATGCCCAAACGCGAGGACAGGTTCAGATACCAGTCGCGCGCGGACATGCGCCCTTCCTGCCAATCGCCCCATCGTGGGTCTTTCTCGATGGCGGACCATAGCTCCTCGGGAGACAGCGCGAGGCCTTTGGCAAGGCCAGCTTTTGCACGCGCAACGTCGACGCGTACTAGCACGCGGCCGATGTCGAAGATGATGGTTCGGATTCCGGTGCTGGCCATGCGTCAGCGTTCCTCCGGGGCCGAGCGCACAGCGCCAGGGGCTTGGATCGCAGGCGTCGAGCGCCGCGATCGCAGATAGCCAATGATAGGCGGCAAAATTGAAAGAAAGATAATTGTCCCGATGATGTAGTGCAGGTATTTGCCAATGTTAGGAATTCTGGATCCGGCGATATAACCGCCAATCAGCATGCTGCCAATCCACAACGTCCCACCGAAGATGTCGTAGATCAGATACGTGGAATAGCGCATTTTAGCTGCGCCCGCAACCGGAGGGCAGAACGTTCGGACGATGGGAACAAAGCGAGCCAGGATCACCGCCCGGCCGCCATATTTTTCGTAGAAGTCGTGAGCGCGCTGCAGATGGCTGCGGCGGAAAAACAGCGAATCTTCGCGGCGGTACAATGCTGGACCCGCTGAGCGCCCAATCCAATAGCCCAACTGGTCGCCGGCAATCGCGCACAGGATGCCGGGGATGAGTAACCACCGAAGAGGAATCACATTTTGTCCCGCGAAAATACCGGCAGTGACCAGCAGGGAATCGCCAGGCAGAAAGAATCCAACGAAGAGCCCTGTCTCAACAAAAATGATGGCGCAAACCAGGCTGGGGCCGCCCCAACTGATCAGTTGTCGAAGCCCTTCAGGGTCGTAG
>CAVTYP010000004.1:0-334754 GCA_963738985.1 Candidatus Acidiferrales bacterium | reverse complement strand
TATGTGCATGTCGTCCGGGAAGACCCCGTGAAACCTGGCATTCTTTACGCCGGCACCGAAACCGGAGTGTTCATTTCCTACGACGCTGGTGCGAATTGGCAGCCACTGCAATTGAACCTGCCGGTTTCGCCGATCCATGATCTCGTTTTAAAGGACAACGATCTGGTGGTCGCTACCCACGGCCGTTCCTTCTGGATCCTGGATGACATTTCGCCGCTGCGACAGTTGGCGGGACAGTCGCCGGAAGGCGAAATGCTGCTACTCAACACCGCGCCAACTTACCGCGTGCACTTTCCCGATCAGTTCGAACGACGCCGTCCGGTCGGCGAGAACCCGCCCAATGGAGCGATTATCACGTATTTCTTCAAGCGAGCTCCCGAAGGAGAAGTCACACTCGAAATTCTCAACGACAAAGGAGCCCTGATTCGCCGCTATTCTAGCGCCGAGAAGAAACAGTCGGAGACGCCTCCGGAATGGCCAGATCTCCAGCCTCCTCAAGAGGTGATCCCGGTGGGCCCTGGCTTCAACCGCTTTACCTGGGACTTGCGCTACGACGGTCCGCACAAGTTACCTGGCGAAATTCTGGAGAATTCCGTTCTCGGGGACCTATGGCCCCTCCGGGAGACTATCAGGTGAGGCTTTCCGCGGACGGCAAGAGCCTTACCGTTCCGCTGCAGTTGAAGATGGATCCACGGGTGAGCGTTTCGGCCGCCGACATGGCAAAAGAATTCGAACTGGAGCTGAAGATTCGGGACACACTCAGCAGCATCCACGAGACCATCCAGGAGATTCGCGAAACACGCGTCCAGTTAGGTGGCTTGCGGTCTCGCCTAGAAGACCCACGATACAAATCGGTTTCCGACGCAGCTGAATTGCTGGACAAGAAAATGACGCCGATCGAAGAACAGTTACTGCAGGTGAATGCGAAGAGTTCGGAGGCGAATCTGAACTATCCCAACATGGTAGACGAGCAGCTCCACTACCTCGTGTTCAGTGTGGAAGTTCACGACCCACCGACGCAGCAGCAATACGCGGTGTTCGATGCGTTAAGTCAGCAGGCCGCTCCACTGATTGCCAAGTGGAAGGAAATTCGTTCCAGCGACCTGGTTGCGCTCAACAGTCTGATTCAGCAGAACGTCCCGGCGATTTATCTGAGCCCTGGAGCGCACTAGGTCTCCAGATGACCTTAACTGTTGGCTGAAAAAAGCGCTGACACCCAATCGGTTGACGGCTCTGAACCGGGGCGCAGCTGGACAGCACCCTTGAAACTACAAGCAAGCACACGCGGTCCGACACGAAAGCAGGTGAAGTTTTCTGTACTTTTTCTCTAATTGATTAAAGCCAATCGCAGGCCCGTGAGGACTCGAATCCCCTCTATCTCTTGCCGTATCACACCACTGCGAGTTCATAAAGTTGTCGCGCTTCATCGTCTCGCCGTTTTGTCCTAATTGACCTTAAGGTGCCGAACACTTTGGCAACTCCACCGCCCTTTCGGTTTACGCCCCGCAACGCCGCATCCAAAGCCTCTGTTGTTAAAACAAACTGCTCATCTGGCCCTCAAACGAACTCTGAAAATCCTGCACTATCCTGCGCGGTTTATAACAAAACGGATGCGAAGATGGCACAGCAATGTTATTGATTTCTACGCGCGTTGGAGTCTTGGCGAAGCACAGGGATCGCAGAGTGGAAATTCATCCGATCCCCACCGACCGGCTAATTTGTGGACAACGAAACAATTGCGCATGGAGGACAAGCTACAACTAACCACAATCCTGAAGAATCCGGATTATCTGATCAACCAATGAAGACTCGGAGACATCGGACCATGCGGCTGCTTCTGCAGAAGCCTCGCGCGCAATTCGCTCCCTATCTCTCGCCGGATTCTGGGCGGCCACGCCGTGATTGCCAAGTTGTCAGAAGTGCTATTCGTGGAAGCTCTGCGACGTTATATCGCGCTGCGTCCTCCGGAACAAACCGAGTGGCTGGCTGGTGTACGTGATCCGGAAGCTGGGAGAGCCTTGGCGTTGCTGCATCGCAGGCCAGCACATTCGTTGGACGATTGCGATGCTCGCGACCGAGGTAGGAACATCGCGTTCCGTACTGGCCGAGCGCTTCCGGCGCTATCTGTCGGAGACGCCCATTGCCTACCTGACCCGCTGGCGGCTTCAACTCGGCGCACAAATGCTCAAGTCCACGGGCAGAAGCGTTGCGCAGATCGCCGCCGAAGTTGGCTATGAGTCCGAACCCGCCTTTAACCGCGCCTTCAAACGTGAGTTTGGCCTTCCGCCGAGCCCGATTCCGCAACCACGCGAAATTAGCTAGCAGCAAGCCCGTCCGCCATGCATCGACGAAAAATCGCTCCGGCGCAAAACGATAAAAAACTCCCGAGCCCGACAGCCGAAATTGTCTAGTAGCCCATTTCGCGCGACCGATTCCGGCTGCCAACGGCATTCGGGGGTTTAGTTGAACTTGCCAGTTCCGACTCAATACCTCAGTTTGGCATCATGCCGCATTGCCAGAGACCACACGCTGGATCGGTGGAACGAGGTCTCGAATAGCGTTATCTGGTGGCTGAACGGTAGCCTATTAGGATACTTGCGTATAACACGAACCCGTTTAGATTTCGAGCAGTCGGCGGTACTGGCACGACAAAACAGGACAAAGCAAGACAGAAAAAAGAACGCACGGGATGTCGCAGGTTGTCGCTTGATAAGGAAGAGCGGGGACTGTAGTGTGCGCCGAAGCGCTTCGAAGGTCCAAGTGCAAGCGGAAGGAACCCATATCGTCTCGCCCGACCGCTTGCTTAGGACGGTAGCAGGAGGGCGTTGGGATCACTGGATCGGGGATCGGAATGATCGCGAGATGACTGTGTGCATTCTGCGCCGGTCAGCTTTGAAGATTTGAGCACGAGCCGGAGAAAACATGGTGACACGAGCAGGCTGGGCGGTTGAAAGACTGTTACGGCGGGTTGCGGCACAGAATGTGATTGCAGGGGCGCTCGTACTTGCGCTGAGTCCCGGAGTTTGGGGACAAAAGTACGTGTTTAATGCGCTGTCGATGCCAACCGGACAGAATCCAGCGGATGTAGGGACGGGAGACTTCAACGGCGATGGCATTGCCGACCTGGTGGTAACGAATCAAGGCGAAGCGACGGTATCGGTTTATCTTGGGAAAGCGGATGGAACATTTCAGACGAAGGTCGACGTAACTGTCGGCGCAAATCCACGGTATGTGGCGGTGGGGGACCTGAACGGCGATGGGTTGGCAGACTTGGTGCTAACTGGCGGCGCGCCAAACGCGACAGTGAGCGTACTCCTGAGCAACGGAGACGGGACGTTTACGCCGACGGGATCGTTCTCGACCGGGAGTGGACCAAGCCGGCCAGCGATAAGTGACGTGAATGAAGATGGTAAACCGGACCTGGTGATCGCGAATGCGACCAATGCGACGGTATCCGTGCTGCTGGGCAATGGCGATGGGACGTTGCAGGGGAAGACGGATTACACATGCGCGGCGAATCAATTGGCGGCACCGCAGGCCGTTGTGGTGGCAGACGTGAATGGTGACGGGCACGCCGACATCGTTGCCGCCAATACGGGATGGGACACCTTGGGCTTGTTGCTAGGGAATGGTGACGGCACATTCCAGGCAGTCAAAGAAATACAGGTGACATCAGCCCCAGTGACCGTGGTCGCGGGCGACTTCAACGGGGATGGAAAGACGGATTTGGCGCTTCCTAATAACCAAGGAGACACCATACCAGGTGCGAGTAATGCGATTTCGATTCTGTTGGGAAAAGGCGACGGCACATTCGGTGTCGCGACAAACTATACGACTCCGGGCCCGACGCAAGCTTTGCAAGTAGCCGATTTCGATGGCGACGGAAAACTGGATCTCGCCGCATTTTCGTTTTCGACCACAGCCGCAGGCACGGTGACGGTGTTGCTGGGTAAAGGCGACGGGAGCTTCCAGGTTCACGGAAATTATGGAGGCGTGGCGTCGTTCGCAAGCGCGGTAGGAGATTTCAACGGGGACTCGCACATGGACGTGGCAATGCTCAGCCGCGACGACTTTCTGGTGAATGTGCTGTTGGGAGATGGGAGCGGCAGCTTGAGTTCGATCGCAGACAGCCCAATCCTGAACAGGAACGCGCTATCCACTCCGGATTTGTTCGCGGGTGAATTCACAGGCGACGGAAAACTCGATCTGGTGAGCACGTATTTAGGTCTCGGCGGAGTAACACTCTCAAAGGGAAATGGCGACGGGACGTTTCAGGCACCCCAAGGGATGAGCATGCCAGGATTCGGACCTATTCAGACCGTGGGCGACATCAACGGAGACGGAAAGCTGGATATCGCCATCCTGTACAACGGGTCGACATCCGGGCTCGGCACGCTATTCGGGAATGGCGACGGCACATTTACAGCAGGTCCTCTCACGCCAATAGGGACTTTGCCGAGTCGACTGGCGGCAGCAGATCTGAATGGCGACGGCAAGCTCGACCTTGCAGCGTGCGGTCTGTATACTGTCGCGCTCCTTGGAACAGGCGACGGAAATTTCCATGTGACAGCAGGCAGCAGCCTACAGCAGGCGCCGGCCACATGCATCGTGACGGACCTGAACAATGATGGAAAGCCAGATTTGGTGGCAGCGTATCAAGACGGAGGCGTGTCTGTGTACCTTGGCAAGGGAGATGGAACCTTTCAAGACAGGGTGGATTACTCGATCTATGAGAGTCCCGCTTCGGCACTTGACGCTGTCGCGGCTGATTTTGACGGCGACGGAAACGTGGACATTGCCATTGTGAACAGTGCGACGAACGCCGTCCTGATCGCGTTTGGAAACGGAGATGGCACTCTGCAGCCGCAAACGGCGGTAAGTACGCCAGAGATGCAAGCGTCGGGTACACGCCTGAAGGCGGGCGACTTCACTGGCCGAGGCAAGGTGGATCTGGCGTTGCAAGGCAACGTGTTGGAGATCCTGCCGGGCAACGGCGATGGCACGTTTGGGGCGGGAGTCGTGTACGGGAATGAGCGGTCTACGATCTTGCTTGTCGAAGATGTCGTGGGGGACGAGAAGAAGGAGTTGATCACGGCAGCTCTGGGGCCTTCGGTGTACTTCGTGACGCCGACGATTGCGATTCGGCCGACGCAACTGACCTTCGGGAAACAACTGGCTGGGACGACCGGAGCGGCGCAGCAGGTCACGATTTACAACCCAGGCGTAACAGCCATCAGCGGATTGACTGGCAGCACGTCAACGCCATTCACCGAATCGTCCACGTGCAGTGCGAGCCTGGCAGCAGGAGACAGTTGCCTGTTCACACTAGCGTTTGCACCTACGGCGAGCGGACAGCAAAGTGCGTTGTTGAAGATCCAGGACAATGCACCGAGTAAAACACAAAGCGTGGCGTTGAAGGCAACTGGAACAGACTTTGCAATCGCCGCAATCAGCGGGTCGGCAACGAGTACGAGCATCATAGCCGGGCAGACAGCCACATTTCAGCTTGAGGTGAATACGCTCTCCGGATTCGCAGGGACCGTGTCGCTAGCTTGCAGTGGAATCGCCGCAAGCGCCGGGTCCTGCAGCATGACGCCGAATTCAATGGATGTGAATGGGGCATCCGTACCATTCACGCTCAGTGTCCAGACCAGTACAAGTGCTGCAACAGGAATGATCTCGCAGACGCCGCTCGAATGGCGACCGACACCGTTGTACGTATTGGGAATCGCGGTGCTACTTGCCATCTATTGCAGAACGAACAGGCAGCAGCGAGCGCCATTGTTGATAGCTGCCGTTCTGTTCTTAGCGTTCACGGGAACGCTTCTCGGGGGATGCGGAGGCGGAACCGTGAGTAAACCACCGACGACGTACACGATCACGGTAACGGGGACAGCGAGCGGCGTGACGCGAACGCTTCCGTTAACCGTCACGATAGCGACGCACTGAGGCGAAAGAAACCCAAGAAACACAGGGTCTTCACGAAGAAGGCAAACGGAGGAAAGTTGCGATGAGAAGCAAAGCGATAGCAGTGTGGCTGGAGATTGCGGCGATGCTGTTCACTGGCATAGCGATGGCGTCGACCGCCAGGGCGCAAGCATCGCAGAAGGAAGAAGCCGACACCGCCAAGGTGTGGGGCTTCTACCGGATCGTCGACACGGAAACGGGTGGCGACGGAAAGGTGCTGGTGAAGGTGCTTGTTCGGTTGATCAATCGAAGCGACGAAAACTATTCACTCAATACGACGCGAGTGCTGGGCCCAGGCGGTGGTTTCTACACCGCCAAGGCAGTAGAGAAAACAGTTACGGCAATGGCTGGCGTCGTAACGACGGTAAGGCAGCAGTTCACAGTGTCCATCGAGGACGCCGACCGATTGCGAACGGCATCCCGGTTAGCGCTAGTTCTCTCGGTGGACGATGGTGAGCAAGTGACGAAAACGATTACGGCGATGCTACAACGGGACGCAGAACTCAGGGAGGCGAACTAGGATGAGGCTCCAGGACAGCTTGAGAGCACTGATCGCTTTCGCCGTGCTCCTGCCACTGCCGGTGTTGGCGCAGAAGACGATCACGACAGTGGCGGGCGGACGGCCGAACAAAGTGCTGGCAGATGGGGCGAGTATTGGGTCGCCGACCGGCGCTGTGAGGGATTCGCACGGCATCACGTACATCGCGGAATCCAACTTGGTTTACAAGGTAGATTCAACCGGAACGATATCGCTGTTTGCAGGAGGGAGCGGATCCGGAACTGGTGGTGATGGCGGCGCCGCACTGGACGCGCAGTTTCGATCGATTGTGGCACTAACTCTGGATGGAGCCGGGGATTTGTTCATCGTGGACAACCAAGCCTGCATGGTGCGGGAAGTTTTGACAGCGACGGGGAAAGTTAAGAACGTAGCAGGAAACGGAACCTGCACGGACTCGGCAGGAGACGGACCGGCAACCAACATCGGAATGGGCATCGTGTCGGGAGCCGCCGTGGACGGTTCAGGTAATGTGTACATATCGGAGAGCGACAGCTGCCGGATCCGGGAGGTCCAGGCGACCGGCGGAAAACTGGTCACGGTCGCAGGAAACGGTTCGTGCGCCTATGCGGGAGACGGAGGGCCGGCAAACCTCGCAACCCTGGTTGGGCCACATGCCGTTGCGCTCGACCTTGCCGGGAACCTGTACATCGCCGACGGAACCTTCATCCGCGAAATTGCCGCGACATCAAGCGGCACGATGACGGCCGGGTATATCTACACGATTGCCGGAAACGGAAGCTCCGGGTTAAACGGAGACAATGGTCCCGCAACAAGCGCATCCTTGGGACAACCGATGGGCGTGTTCGTGGATGCAAATGGAAACGTGTTCATCGCAGACACAACGAACGAAGTGATTCGAGAGATCGCTGGAACGAATAACAATTCATTGACCACTGGATACATCTACCGCGTCGCCGGAACTGGAGCGAAAGCCTATGGCGGTGATAGAGGGGTCGCCACGAATGCGAGCCTCGCGACACCTCAGAGCGTATTCGTAGATAGCGACGCTAACGTGGTGATTGCGGATATGGACAATCATCGCGTACGGCAAGTCGCTGGCACAACCGCGGGGACGATGACGGCCGGGAACATGTACACACTGGCTGGAAATGGTTACGTTGCTTACAGCGGTGACGGTGGACCTGCGTCAGGTGCCACTATGAATGCACCCTACGGAATGGCGACCGATGGTCTCGGAAACCTCTACATCGCGGACACCTTCAATCAGGTAATTCGGGAAGTGTCGGTAAGCGACGGGAAGATCAAAACAATCGCGGGGACGGGGACATTCGGGTACAGCGGGGATGGCGGACTAGCAACTCAGGCAAAACTGAATTTTCCCTACCGAGTGACTCTGGACCATTCGGGCAATCTGTTCATCGCCGACGCATCGAACTGCGTCATTCGCAAAGTCGCTGCGGGAACGGGAATCATCACAACGGTGGCGGGAAATGGAATATGCGCGTTTAATGGGGACAATTTGCCGGCAACGAGCGCGGCGCTGAATGACCCCTACGGATTGATTGTGGACGATGCGGGCAACTTGTACATCGCAGACACCGCAAACTTCCGGATCCGGGAAGTGCCCGCGACGACTTCGGCCACAATGACGGCGGGATACATGTATACGATCGCGGGGACCAACTATGCGCCGACCATCGGCGACAACGGACCGGCCACGAGCGCTATGCTGTACTTCCCTCTAGGAATCGCGATGGATGAGGATGGAAACCTGTTCATTGCGGACACGTATCACGGAAGAATTCGCGAGGTGGCGGCAAAAACGACCAGCACGATGACGGCCGGGTATATCTACACGGTGGCGGGCAACGGCACGTCAGGGCCCACCGGCGACAACGGGCCTGCACTGAACGCCGCTTTGTATTACCCATCAGACCTGCAAGTGGATGCGACCGGCAATCTGTTCATTGCGGACACATATTTAATGTCGGTGCGCGAAGTCCCAGCGAATTCAAATGGCACGATGACGGCCGGGTATATCTACACGGTGGCTGGGACCGGAACTCCTGGCTACAGTGGCGACGGCGGCCCGGCGACGAGCGCTATGATCAGTGGGCCAAGAGGGTTGGCCGCAGGGCCCGGTGGCAATCTGCTGATCGTCGATACGGACAACGGGGCCATACGAAGCGTAGTGGGAATGTTGTCTAACCCGTGGTTGAGTGTCGCGACTTCGGCTCTGTCGTTCGGCACTCAGGTGGTTGGCACAACTTCGGCCGCGCAGACCATCACGGTTACGAACAACGGAACGGCGCCACTGAATGTGTCGGGAGTGAGCCTGAGTGGAACGAATGCGAGCGACTTTTCGCAGACGAATACATGCGCGTCGGCAGTCCAACCCAGCGCGAGCTGCAACGTAAGCGTAACATTCAATCCGAGCGCCACAGGAAGCCGGCCCGCGTCGATCGTGATTACCAGCGACGGAACCGGCGGGCCGGAGACAGTTTCGGCCACGGGCACAGGAGTCACATTTGCTTTGCTGGTCAGCACACCGTCGCAAACGGTAATGGCGGGCCAGACGGCAACATATAATCTGCAACTCACCACAACTGGCGGCGGGCCCTCGGATCAGATTCAATCGATGGTTTCATGCTCGGGTGCACCTGCCGGAATGACTTGCACGGCCGCGCCTTCGACGGTTTCAGCCACAAGTGCCAATCCCGGGAGCTTCACGGTTTCGGTGGGGACAGGAGGAAGTCGCCGCAGTAACGCGCAGGCTTGTCGGGCGACCCGAGCACAGGGAAATGACAGGGATAAACTCACTGTTTGTCTGCGCAATTATGTTGATGGTTGTGATCGCGATGGGAGGCGTGGCAACGGGAAGGCGGGCCGCCCTGACCGGTTCACGACTAGCGCGATTGGCCGTGGGCTTGGTTCTCATGCTCGCACCAATCGGTTCTGCGATTTGGCTCGGTGGGTGTTCTGGCGGATCGTCGCCGCAGAAAACAGGAATAGGAATCTATACGCTTACTGTGACAGCGACGGTGGACGGGAGTGCTCAGACTGCCACCCTGACGCTGACCGTCGATTAGCGGTGGATATCCAGAGATCGGCGTAGGGCTCGATTGCCCCAAAAACAAAAATGGAGATCGGGAGTGACTACTACTGTTATCGAACGGTCGGGAGCATTTATATGGTGACATTTGGGCGAAGAGAATTTGGCAGGAGTGATACGCCATTGCCTCGGGAATGTTGTTTAAGTACCGGAATGAGCTTCATCAAACAGTAGTGCTCATAGACAACATCCGATTCGCGATTTCAAAGTCAGCGAAGGTCGGCTCAAGAAGGTTTCGTTTGTGCCGGTGTGTTTATCACAAGGCTTGAGTCTGGATACACAAGACTCTCGCCAACACCAGATTATCACTCGAGACTTCGGGTCGCGCTCTTGCCGCTCGCAGGAAGTTGCATCTGTTTTGTGACGAAACATAATGGATCGGGCTCGGTAACCGTATACTACGTTTGATAGTACGGAAGTCCTCTTGATTCATCTGTCCGTTCAAGGAAAAATGGCGTGGAAGGAATAGGTGCCTTGGGCCCAAGGTCTGATCTGGCGACAACAGGTCGTCGTCCCGATGTTTCCATGAAACAAAAGAATGAGATGAGACCGCTCGTCGTTGAAATACTCCCTTCGCTGGCAACGGAGTTACAGCAACTTCTCACGGAGCGTGGTGAACTGCATTTAGCTGCGCGAGTTCCAAGCTTAATCATTGTAGACCGCTGTCGCTGTGGGGAGGACTTCTGCGCCACGTTTTATACTCAGCCCAAACCCGTTGGGGCTTACGGACCTGGTCACCGCAACGTTGCACTCACGCCGAATGAGGGCATGCTGATCCTCGACGTCGTCGCTGATGAGATTGCTTGTGTTGAAGTTCTCGACCGCAGGGATGTTCGGCAAGAGTTACTGGCGATCCTTCCTTGAGATACCGACGCCGACTCACGTATCCGAGCAATGTCGAGACAACCGACTTCAAACGTAACCGACACGTGTGCCTATCAGATCGAAGCCCCGGTCGTTGTTTTCCAAACGTTGAAATAAGATGGTTCGAGCGGTGGCGACTCGACGTGCCCGGCCGCGCCTCCGGGTTCCCCGGACCCAATCAGGCAACCACGAGTTCCTCTTGGGCGTTTTTGGAACCCGTCGGTTCCCACAAAATGGCTTTGCAACCTACTTAAGTATCTAGGTTTACGGGATGTAACCAAAATATCCCGAAAAGTGGTATACCACGACAGCAATGTGTACTCCCCAAAGAATTTTGTTTAGTGACAACCGTGGATTCGTCAAGCGAAGTCAGAGTGAGATTCAGTTAGTTCACCGCATCAGGCAGCCCGATCGAGAATTAGAAGCAAGACACCCAACAGCATTGGTGTGTGCGCCCTCTTCATGACTGCGGGTTCGAATCCGCGTACCGAACGTTCGACGGCATTGCGCGACTCAAAATTGCTTGGGTTTCGGTCTTCTGCCATTGCAAGCAGTTAACGGAAGCAAACACTCGATTGGAGACAAGCGTTGGAGGGGCGTTACACATGGAAAATGCACTCCATTGCAAGAGTAAAGACAGAACGACCGAGATGCTCCATCTCATGGCTAGCTTCGACACGAAACGAGGACTCTACGCGTTCTTTTGTGAAGGTCAACCGCTAATGACCGTCAGGAGCAACGGCCTTCCATCACGCTGCCCGGTCTGCGGAATGGAGAATCCATTAAGCCGAGATTCAAATAACTACTCTCCGGAATCACAAGAAAGACATCGTCGGCCGGAGGAAGACTCGCACCTCTGCCGATGAAATTATGAGTGTCTCGGTCGTCGGCAACCGCGATCTCAACGCTGCACTGAACAACGGGCAAGGGGTAGCCGAATGGGTCCTTCAGAAATGACTCTTGTTATCTGCACTGGATAAGGAGGATCTATGGACGGCCAAAAACCGCAGTGGCATCTGGATGTCGAGACCGCACAGAGAGAATGCCGAGTGTGCTTCGCCAAGTGGCAGGCACTCACGAGCCGCATTCGAAAGATGGTCGAGGAGCACGAAGAATATGCACCGGAGGCATTCAAAGCCTCGATTCTGGAACTCATGCCAGAGTATGTGAGAGCCGCAAATGCTTCTGTCGCGCGGCTACAAGTTATGGTGCAAATCAAATGCGGGGAGTTGCATTTCAACGAGGACAAACCAGGGAAATCCAGCGACTGAGTGTCGGCACTCGAAATCGGGTTAACGGACGAACGGTGAATGAAATACCTAATCGGACTTCTCAGTGCCGATTTTCTCGGTCTTTCTGCGGAGGTCTGCCTCTTTCATCCCGATCTTATCTCTGAAGCTCTTCATGACTCGTTGAACAATCTCGTCTGATCTGCTGCCAAGGGCTTCCTTCGCGGATTCTTCATAATAGAGAAGCAGCTCATCAAAGACGAATTGAAACTTCTTTCCGTCAAAGTTCAGGACGTCGCGATTTGCGAGTCTGTCGGCCTCTTTGACCGCTTTGGCTAACGCACGCAAAACTTTGACTTGTGCTGTAGCGTCCTTGACGACAGTGGTCGCGTCAAGATTGTCCCTGCGCTCGCCCATCCTGCGAGTCACGAGTGCGTTTTCTAAGGCGATGAGCCGATGAATCTCGGCTGCCGGAAAATTCGGAGAGCCGAGTTTTTTGATTATCTCAGGCATTTTCGAATCTTCGCCTTGCGGGTATTCGGTCTCCTTCAGTGTCAGTGACCCATCGGCATCAACGAGAACCGTCTTTTCGGCTAGCAAGGGCGAAGGACTGCAGTGATTGTGATTTGGGTTTCCGTTTCGGCTTTCTGACTTTTCGCTCATACGGCACCTCACTGAATGCTGCTTCTTTGCCCTGATCTTCCGGCGTCAACTAATTCGACAAAAGTGGTCAAGCCATTCAGAAGACTGCCAATTCTCCGGATCCTCAACTTGATTATGGCCTAGGTGGGAGGAGCAGCGGTTGCCAAAAACCAAACGGTGTAGCGTCTGACGAAACACCGTACACTTTTGACTCAGGAAAAAAGCGACGGGGGACTGTGTCAGATCCCAGGCGACACCGGATTTCCTGCCGCGTCTTCGAATTGCGTACAGGGAATGCACGGGACAGAGTTCGGTGGTTGCCGGAAAACCCAACACATCTTAGGGCTCGCGGTGTCTCGTGTTCCGCATCTCCTGGTTTCTCCGAGCCAAGTATCATCTTCGTTACAGAGTGAAAAGAGACTCTGCGCTGATGAACAAGTTCTTCTATGCTTCGAGGAGAACCACATAGCACCCGAGTAGAAGGGGAATCTTCAGGGGGGCAAATACAATCTTGCGTGGTTTCTCTCGAGGTCACTCGATGGCGCGCTTGAATGGAAACACAACCACAGGACGGATCCCGACGACCGGTGAAGCATTTCCAAATGGAGTCTTGCTGGATCTAATCCGCGACGAACAGAGTAACGAAGTTGGTCTGCTCGCCTGGGACAAAGGCAAGGCGCGCATTGGAGGGCAACTTGAGTACGGTGGCAGAACTTACGTGCCCGTTGAGGTGGACCCTACGGTCTTGAGTGCACTGCAACTCCCCACACATTCCTCGTCTTGTGGAGCACCGACCTGCGAGTTATTCGGTGACATCTATACCGAGTTGGCCCGCTACACGGGTCTACCCGATCCGATTCTTTCGCAGATAACCTCTTTATTTTTGCTACCTGGCTGGCGGATCGTTTGCCAAGGGTTCCTCTTCTTTGGATTGTTGCCCCGGAGTGGGCCGACGGGGACGTGCTTCTGCAACTGCTAGCTTTGTTTTGCAGGCGCTCGCTCTTGCTGGCCGGGGACTGCGTTGCCGGTCTGGTGGACTTTGCCGATGAATTTGCAGCCGACCCTTTTGCTGGACTGTCTGGAGCTAACCGTCCCGATCCAAAAATTTCTGCACGCATCCAGTAGCAAGAGTCACTATTTCGCAAGAAAAGGCCAGACGCTAAATTTCTGCTGTGCCAAAGCGGTTTGCGCGCAGGATTCGCTCCGCGACCGCGTGCTCGCAGACTTCGCCTTGCAAATCAACTTGCCGCCAAACCGGAAGCAATGTCCGGCCTTGACCCCTGAAGAAAGCCAAAGGATCGCGATGAGGTTTCAAGCCGATCTGCTTTGGTATCGGCTCAAGAATTATCACCGAATTCGTACATCCGATATCGATGTCAGCGGTCTTACGGCCCCAAAGCAACGTCTAGCATCTAGCCTTGCAGCCTGTATTCTTGACGACGAAAAACTTCGGTCGGAGATTATTCTGCTCCTTAGCGAGCAAGATCAAGAAAACAAAGTCGATCACATTTCGGGGCTAGAAGGACCGATTCTCGAAGCGTTGCTTTTGTGCTGTCACGACGGGAAACGCTCCAGCTTGCGAGTGGCGGAATTGGCGGAAATCACAAACGATATGTTGACACGGCGAGGCGAACGCGTACAGATCTCACCCGAGACTGTCGGATGGAAACTCCGGTCGCTCCGGCTCCGGACAGAGCCCGTCGGTAGCGGAGGAAAGGGCTTGTGGTTATTGGCTGACGTTCGCCATAGGATCCATACCCTGGCGGTGGAGTACCAGGTGCCAGTCGATCCTGACGGCATGGCAGGAGGCTGCCCTTACTGCCCGAGTATCTCTGGTGAGGGGCAGTTCGCGGGAGTCGGAGGAGAAAAGAAGTCCGCAGACCTATCGAAGGTTTGAAGGTTTAGCGCAGTGAGGGGGGGCGAAGATTGCAAACCGCCGCAACCACGTCCGAACGGAAGCCCCTTTCAAAAGATAACCTGTCGCGCCGTCGCGGACTGCGGCAAGACTGGTCGGAGTCATGGTCGACTTTCAAATCAGCAGAGACTCCAACGGTTTTTGGACTCTTCACGCGATAGTGGACGATGAGGGGTTTGAACCCTTGGCCTCCTAGTTGCGAACGATGTAAATAAATTCATGAGACGCGGCGCTGCAACCACTTGCGTCTTTTGAAACTCACTTGGCAACTCCGGCGAAGCTCACCTCACACGGATTGGGCGCCCGCTGGCGAGATCGCCTCAAATTGGGCGATAAGGTCGCTGAAGGAAAGGGCATTAACGCGGCGCTGGAGAGCGTTTAGAAGGCAAAGAAGAAATATCGGGCAGAACTGGCCAAGAAGAGAGTTTTGGGATTCGCAGGCTATCGGGAAGCTCACAAGCAGACCTACAATGCTTCCGAAGCCTCCCTTTCGGCCTCAGACCGTTCCGATAAACGGATCTCATCTTGTGAATGATTACGTCGCACATCGCAATACAGGTTCTGCCCTTAGGTATGTTCAACACTTTTGAAGAAACCGCCGCCTCGCACTAATCATTGACGCAGATGACAGATTTCATCGGCGACCATCGTTACGAACGTGTAAGCATTGCTCTTCAATGACGATAAGAATTGTGATGAGCCTATTGCCCTTTTTATCCATAACCTGCTCTTTTCAAATCGGCCGACTACTGTGGGGTAGGCCTAATTTAAAGCGCATTCGGTCGTACTCGACCATCGGCTTAAAGAACTCTGGCTCTTGCAGTGGCCAGATGGCCGCAGGCTCGGTGCTGGATCCGGAGTGCGACAGGATTCCATTCACCGCTCGTCGAGCCGCCTCGTTCGCAGCCTCCATGCAGGCTATGTCCGTGTAGGTCCTCACGTAGTCGGAGGCAAGAAACAGGTTTGAGATCTCAGTTGTCGCCTCGGGTCGATACTGCCACGTCCCGGCTTTATTGATCATGAGTGGCTCGGCGTTAGTCGCCTGCGAGGGATTGGGAAACTGAATGTCGGGATCGAGAAACCAAGAGAGCAGGCTTTCGTCCCGTATTACCCGCGCTCCTCCCACGTTCAGATGAGCTTTCAACTCTGCCCAGACTTCATTCTTGATTTCGTCTGCCGTGCATTTCGTGGCCGATTTGCCCACTAGAGTGCCCACGGCATCCCAGTCTGATATGTCAACGGAAAGGAGACCGGATACGCGACCGTCGCCATAGTTGGCGAGATTCGCTTGTTGCCAGAATTGCTTTTGCGAAATAGAGGTTAGTGCCCACGGCGAATCCGCGTAAAGAGTGTGCCCATGATCCAGCGGAACATCTTGACTGAGATAAAATTGAATGCCGTTCATCCATCGGGTCGGAAGCTGATTCAAGGAAGCTAGAGACGGAGCCAGCTGTTTCAATTCGTCCGTTACGAGCCCAGACATGATCTCGGCTGGCATAGCCGCTATGTAATAATCCGCAGTCACCTGCAGCGTTTGGCCATTGCGTTGGACGCTGACGGAGGTAACCCCAGATGACCCAGCAAGAATCTTTTGCACTGTCACACCCGAATTCATGGTGACACCGCGTTGTTTTAGGTAACTTACCCACGGGCTCAGCCAGACTTCGTTCGTGGGACCAGTCAGCAGTCGATCAAACCCGCCTGTTGTCAGGAGACCGAAGAGCAGCTGCAGCAGCATATAACCCACTGTTCGGGTACTGCCGTCTTCTGCGCGCATAGCCACGAGCGATCGCGTGAGCCCCTCGGCCAGGAGAGTCTGATATTCCTTCGATCGCGTTTCGGCGCCCACAAAAGTCCACCAAGGGATCTTCTCGTATTCCGCTAGCCGCCGTTCCGGACAGCTCGTTAGCAGGACAAGTAGCCGATCGACAAAAAACAAAACCTCGTCGTCTGGCACCCCGATGCCGGTGAACATGGTATGAAGAGCAACCGCCCAGTCCTGCGGGTTCTGGGGAATCCGCGCGGCTAGAAACAGCGGAGCTTTGCCTGCCCTCGCCACTTCGATGCGGGTCGCATTTGTCAGATTCTTGAAGACACTCCCATTGCCGGGGAATGGGATCCGCATCATGGTGTCCGGCAGATGCTTGTAAAATCGCGGGAAGAACCGAAATCCGTGCTCACCAGGAAGATCCTTGCGGCCTTCGGTTGCGGTGTTTGGCACAGAGAGACTTCGTGCCTTGCCTCCGAATATGTCCTTCCTTTCGTATACGCTGACGTCGTATCCACGCTCCACCAGTTCATGCGCAGCGCTCAACCCCGCGACTCCACCGCCGAGTATGGCTACACTCTTGGGCATGGTGATCGAGTACCTCCTGAAAAGCCGGGCAAACCCATCGGCTGAGTGTCCACACCAATCTTTCACTTACGATGCCCCGTGGGCTATGTCAAGTTCCGTTAACGCTGGTGCCGATCCTGGGCGGAATAGATGCCAATTGTTTTAAACTGGGCACCGGTGGCGACTTCCTTCTGTCTAGCCGTCAAGGGGAAGGATCGTTAGTGATTGTTATTTATAACTAGCTGAGTAATAATCCACGAATTCTGTTGCTAAAAGTACGGTGCCAATGTCCAACCTCCACGGCAAGGCCTACGCGATGAACACCGTTTCGCCGATGAAACCCTGGAAAACCTACATCTTGCGACTGGGTTTCTTTGTTTGGAGACACTACAAATCGATAGGGGATGGCTTGGTGCAGTTGTCGTTCATCCATTTTGCGCGCTGGGTCATCGTGCCGCGCTATGGCTTCCCGAGGCCAAGCGAGCAACAGCCCAAGGAAGATCTTCAATACGATTATCTGTTTTTCTTCAGCAATTTCAATGGGACATGGAACCAATATATCGATGCGTTTTCAGCGGTGTTGTTTTCCGGGTTGAATAACATCTGGCGATGGAGCGAGAAGTTTCCGGGCGCTGTGCCCGTCACGCCGTTCAAGAATTTCATCATGCGCGGACAAGTGGAGACCGACTATTACTACACAGCGTATCCTCACGCGACAACCAACGACGTGAAGGCCGCCCATCGCGTTCAGGCTGCTCTCGACGATTTCGTGCGGCAGACCGAGGGTATGTCTCCAGCGAAATTCGCAGACGCGTACTTACAGTTTCTGGTCAAAGTGCAGGGGGACCTCGGCGAGACCGGTGAGGCCCCAGTGGGAACATAAGGAGCGCCCATGGCAAACCAGAGCGGAAGCATTTACGGACTCACAATTCTCTCGCCCATCAAGGACGATCCCAACGCCGAGATCTCGCCCAGCCTCGCGATCCGCATGTATCTGCAAACCTTGCCGGTCGACGGCAGGGGGCCGTTTGGCAGAGTTTCCAGCACCCACATGGCGCGGTTGGTGGTGTTGGACGACGTCGTGTATTTCGGCATGCCGTCCTGTGAAGAACATCTGAAGTCGAAGTACCTGATCTTCGAATCAAATTTCGATGGTGAACTGGAACCTTACCTGAAGCAGTTGGCAACCGAAGCCCGCGACGAAGTTCATAACGTTTGGCAATATTGCATTGCTTATCCGGGTCTGCAGAACATCGACGCTTTTATTGCCTACATGAAGCGATGCCAGGTTGAAACGACGTTTTACTTTGCCGACGTCAACAGCAAAACGGTACAGCAGACGCTGCAGGCCCTGCAAACGCAGAGCGCGGTAGCCTCGTTCATTGAGAAAAATCAGAGCAAGCCGCCCGAAGAATTACAGCCGGCTTTCATAGAATTCGTGAAACGCCTAAACAATGCACCCCGGCCGAAACCCGGTAGCACCAAGGGAAAAGAATTGACGGACGAGTTGCTATGAGCAAACTAGACGTTACCGACATTCAGGGATTCGCGCTGCGCGGATACAATTTCCCCTTTGCGCGCTTTCTCTTTCTGAAGATCTCAGACAAGCGAAAAGGGCGGGAGTGTATCGGCCGCCTCGTCCAGTACATCACCACCGGCAAACGCTGGGATCAGGGCAAACCAATAACCACCGTGAATGTCGCGTTTACCTACAAAGGGCTCGTGGCCTTAGGACTTCCCGAGCCTTCGCTGTTGTCGTTTCCCGTGGAGTTCGTCCAAGGCATGAAGGCGCGTGGTGCCATCTTGTCCGACACCGGGAAGAACTCGTCCCACCGCTGGGACCCCGTCTGGCACAAAGAAATTCACGCATGGTTGGGCGTATTTGCGCAATCTCAAGCAGACCTGGAACGTCAGTGCTCCGAGCTGCTCACGCTTTTGCAGGAAAGCGGCGGCGCGGAGAGCATTGGATCACAAGATGCCGCGGCGCTCCAAATCAATGGGCAGATCACTACCAAGGAACATTTCGGTTACACGGACGGGTTTGGCAATCCCGAGTACATGGGTGTGGAGAAGGACTCACAACCGGGGCAAGGCAAACTGACCGCCGATGGCAAATGGACCCCGCTGGCCACGGGTGAGCTTCTTCTGGAGTACTCCGACGAAGCAGGCGAACTCCCAGTAGCGCCGCTACCGCATCTGCTGGCGAGCAACGGCACATTTATGGTGTATCGCAAACTTCATCAAAATGTGGCCACGTTCCGGAAATATCTCAAGGAGCAGAGCGCCCTTTATCCGGGCGGTACGGAGAAGCTGGCATCGAAATTCATCGGCAGGTGGCGCGATGGCACTCCCGTGGAATTATCTCCGAGCGAGCCGAGCCCCGCGATCGTAGGCGACAAGAATCGCAACGTAAATTTCACGTTTGGGATTGATCTGGACGGAGCGCGCTGTCCGGTCGGAGCGCACGTCAGGCGCACAAATCCGCGGGACGCCTTCGGCTTCAACGGAAAACTGATCAACCGCCGCCGTATTTCGCGCCGTGGCATGCCGTACGGCCCGTATACGCCGGAGGACCAGCCGGGAACGGACGACCAGGAGCACGGCATCATCTTCATGGCGTTGAACGCAAGTCTCTTCCGCCAGTTCGAGTTCGTGCAACAGCAGTGGATCGAATACGGTAACGATGTGAGACAAGGAAATGACAAGGACCTCCTGATTGGAAATCACGGAGGATGGGGGAAAGCCATGATTCAAGGGACGGTGGACCCCAACAATCCGCCTTTCTTGTGCGGAGCTCTCCCGAATTTTGTCGAGTTGCGCGGTGGAGATTATTTTTTTGTACCGAGCATAACCGCACTGCGAATGATCGCGGCGAATTCGGTGGATCCGCGCTGAGGGAATTGCGATATGGAATGGATGGACAAACTGAAGGATGGCCTTGAGCACATGGATTCGGAAGGTCTGCAGTCGCTTGCGAGCGCGCAGAGCGAAGCCATGTTGTTCCTCGATCATCTGAAGCAACATTTGCTTCGGAATCCGGAGCCGGTGTTTGCCGTGCTACGGCGCGTGAAGCCGATCTTGATTGTGAAGAACACAGCGCTGGTTACGCGATACGAAGACGTGCAGGAAGTGCTGGCTCGCGACGATGTGTTTCAAGTTACGTATGGGCAGAAGATGGAAGTTATCGGGGGCGGCGGCAACTTCTTCCTGGGGATGCAGAACTCGCCAGAATATGAGCGCGACCAGTCGCACATGCGAACGGTCGTTCGCCGCCAGGACTTGCCCGAACGCGTTCTGCCGCTGGTGGCCAGGACTGCCGAAAGTCTGGTTTCCGCTTCCACCGAGCGCATTGACGTCGTCCAGCAACTCGCCCGCATCGTTCCGATCCGATTGATCGCAGAATATTTTGGATGCCCTCCGCCATCAGAAGAGGACCTGGCCTCTTGGAGCACTGTGACGTTTCAATATCTCTTTACCGATTTGAACAACGATCCGGCAGTCGACGCCGCCGCGCGTGCAGCAGCGGCCAAGGCGCGAGCGTGGCTGGACCAGATTATCGCCCAGCGCAAAAAGCAAGACTCGCTGCCAGACGACGTCGTGGGACGGTGCTTGGCTTTGCAGAAGGCCAGTGTACCCGGGATGGATGACCTGGGGATTCGCAATAATCTGCTTGGCGTGATCATCGGCGCGATTCCGACAACATCGAAATGTTGCGCGCAAGCTCTCGATGAACTCCTGAAACGACCCGCTGAGTTGCTGGAAGCACAGGAAGCCGCGCGCTCGGATAACGATGCACTCCTGGCGCAGTACGTTTTCGAGGCGCTGCGATTCAACCCCAGCAATCCGGGCCTCTTTCGAATCGCGACGGAAGACTATACCGTCGCGAAAGACAAGATGCATGCCACCACGATTGCATGCGGCACAACCGTTCTAGCGGCCACACAGTCGGCCATGTTTGACGAGAGGATTATAGATGCCCCGAACGAATTTCGTATCGGCCGACCACCCTACGCTTACATGCACTTCGGCTACGGCCTGCACAGCTGCTTCGGGCAGTATATTAATCGCGTGCAGGTACCTGGAATTCTGAAGCCCCTGCTGAAGAGAAAGGGATTGCGCCGCGCCGAGGGAGATACGGGCCAGTTACAATTTGGAGGTCCATTCCCGGGCAGCTTGGAAGTGTTGTTCGATTGACCCGGTCCCACATCGCGCGTCCCGCCATTCTTTTCCAGTAGTTGCCCAAGACGAATCGATCGTGTTCGTTATTCCTCGTCTGCTCTGACGAATGCTAGGAGTTTGCCGTCCGGCGACAGAGAAGGTTGCCCGCAGTTGATGCCGTCGCAGTTGCTAACATCGATCGGGGCGTTGCTTCCTTTCTTCAGAAAAACGTCTGTCCAGGACAGTGTCCCAGCCATCCCGGATTTTGTCTGCTGGTTGACGTACACACTCGTCTCGCCATAATCGCGGTCCCAGCTCGAGAGGTGCTCGAGCATGTGGCGATCTTCGCTGGACGAGAGATCATAGGATAGAGGGTCGAGCTGCCCGCTGCTCACGGAAAGAAAGGCGACTCCGGAATGACCTGAACTGTCATGAGCCATAACTAGCGCGAGCACTTGATCCGGATCCTCCCTGTTGAAGCCGACAAGTTTGCGGATTCCGGTGACGGCGTAAAGGTTCGTCACCTTGCCGCTTGGAAACGATACGCGCACGACGTACGTTCCCTTCAGCGCCAGAACATCTTTGCCCTCCGCCATGAAAACAGGGGAGCGGAATCCGCCGCTGTCGGTCAGTTTGCGCGATCCGCCCGCCGCGATTTCCGCGACCCAGATTTGACCGTGCTCGACTTCGTCACCTGGGCCCTTCAAGGTACTCGGATTTTCTGCGATTCCGCTAACGCGCAGCACTTTATGCCAGAATGATTCTGTTTGCGGCTTCGGCGCTTTTTGTTGCTTGGTGGCCGGCGGAGTTTGTGCCACAGAAGCACCGAACGCGACAAAGCAAGTAACTAGAATAAACACGCAAGTCGTTCTGCCCTGCATAACTACTCCTCTGGCAGGTCTTCCTAAGAAGCGCCCCTGGCACTTCCAAAGAGCAGCCGAAATATATTGTCGTAGCCTACGATGCTGGTCTTCGGATCCTTCTTGGGGAGTGTGATCAGGCTTCTCTTGTCATCGGTGCTGCGAGTGAAGTACATCATGGCCTCTTTGGTTTCCCACACGAGCCAGACCTGCTCACTGCTGGAGGGCTTGTCGCCGCCGGGGAGCTCGGTCACGCGCGGCAGTTGTTGACTGGCGATCAAAATGCCGTAGTTTACGGGGAGGAGAAGAAACTGCACCGCTACCAGGAAAGCCAGCAAGCCTATGAGCGCTTTGGAAAAAGGAGTCCTGACGGAGCCAGCTCGGGTGGCAAAGAGAAGGAGAGCCGCGGTGAAAAGCACTCCTCCAACCAGTCCGCTGAAGTAAAGAGAGCGATACGCATCGCCAGTGAGCAAGACTCCGTCAATCCATTCGAACGGCGGAAGTTCCTGCCGGAACAACAGGTTTCCAAGGGCAAAGCATTTCCGCATGACCAGTTGAATCAAACCCACCGCGAGGAGCGTGCCGAGCAGGGGCACGGAATTAGGCTGAGCGGCCCATGCCTGAACGCCTGTGGCGATCCGGCTTCTCAGCTGAACTGGCAACAGTCGGCTAAGTAAAAAGACCGCGATCCACACGACAATGACGATCAGAAGCACGTTGGGCACCGAGGAAACCAGGTACACCAGGAATCGGCTGCCTGCAAAGAGGTAGCGTTCATCCCAAACATCCAGATTTGTGGCGACACCGTACGCGGAGAGTTGAAAGCGAAGTGCCAGGTATCCGAGCAAGTACACGCAAAAAGAACCGAACGCGGTGAACGAAGTCCACTTTCCTGTCACGCCGGTAATCTTGCTGATGATGTCATCCGACGAGCCTGGCACATTCATTTCCCCGTAATGAAAAAAGGTCCCCAGAAGTACGGGTCACGATACTCCGGGCGTGCTTTTACCGCAAGTAGCGCGAGCCGGGCGGCTTCGCTTGGCGGATTGGTTTGTGCCGCACGATAAAAGTTCTCCATCCAGAGGGCGGTGGCTTCTGATTGCACCTGCCAGGACGAGAGCACTAGGTTGGCGGCGCCCGCGTAAAGCAAAGCGCGCACCATTCCCAGAATCTCGTTCGAGTGTGTGGCCTCAACTTGACCTGTTTGGCAGGCGCTCAAGACAACGAAGCTGTCCCTGGCCAGCGGAAGGCCGAACATTTCAGCAGCGGTGAGGCGGCCGTTATCGTGATCGGTTGATGCCAGTTTGAGGTAGGAGAGCATCGGGTCGCTGGCCTGAAAAGAGCCGTGCATTGAGAGATGGACGATATTGTAGTTGCCGACGGAAGCTTTGATGTCGTCCTTATTCACCAGGACATCTTTAACAACTTTGCTGCGTGCCGGGTACAACAAGCCAATAGCTTCAACTTCCTTTACTGAATCTGCGATGGCAGGGTCGGCCGCCGCAAAAGCGTGTCCTGCCGCCAGATTGGGTTTCGTTCTCAGTGATGCTAGGACTGTGGCACTGGGGGCGTAAGAAATCTGAAATTTCTCACCCAGGTAGCTGCCGTCGCCGGGATTCAGCAACACCTGGAACGGCAGGTTGTTCAGGTCTTCGTGAGGCACGATGACAATATGGCGGGATTTGACTGAACTCAACAGCGGCTGAATCAGAAACAGGAACAGCTCGCTCGATGTTTGCTCGTCAAACTTTGCATCTGCGTTTTTTTCATGAGCCAGCAGGCTATTACGGATTTCCGCAACCTTTACGGTCAGTTGTGTATGAGGCAAAAAGACGCTTAGCACTTTCACGCTTTGCCCGTTGATGTCCCAGATGATCACATTGTTTTCTTGCACCAGGTAATAGAGCAGGTCGTACGCATCTTGATTCGCGGAAGCCTGCACGTTCGCCAATGAGACAGACTGGGAAACCGTCAGTTGTTCGAGTTTTGGTGCGTTAGCCGCGATGTTGGCCTGCACTTTCTCGTATTGCCCTTCGAGCGTCGCAATTCGGGCCTTACTATCTGCAATTTCGGCGCCATGCTTGTCACGATCCTGCGCTGTGGTCAGTTCAAAGAGCTTCTTTTGCTGAAGCGCAATATCAGCTTTCAGCTTCATCAACTGGGAAAACAATTCGCGTTCTTGCGGAGTGCGTAGAGCCAGTGGGGCGGCGGCCAACATGTCGGCCATGGCGCGGGACCGGGATCGCTCCATCAGATCAAAAGCCTCTGCCTGACGGTGGAGATCCAAGAGTAGGAGGGCTGGAGCGTAGTAGACCTCGACTTTGTCTTCGAGGAATGTGCCACGGCTCTGCTCGTCCCGGAGGCTCCTGCGATCTCGTTCCACTAAATCGACGGCTTTCATGAAAGAGACAATGGCGGCGTCGTTGTCGCCCTTCATTTCCGCGCTCAATCCCTGAATGTACAAGCTGGTCGCGTCGTCATAGCTCAGGTTGGGCAGCAGGGCTCGGATGAGACTTTCTATTTGCGCCTGCCTTGTCGGGTCCGGCCCGGGAGTGAAGTGTGGATTGACTAGCACGTCCGACGGCTTCTTCGGGTGGAAAACGCCACTGGTTGTTGCGAGAACGTTTTGCTTGTAGCGTCCCTGGTTTTGTGTGAGCTGACGCTTGGCATCGTTACTCTGCAGCAGCTTCTGCATCTGCCCGGCGAGAAAGTTGTAACCGAGCGCCTGAGCGACGTTGAGTGCTTGCTGGTAGTCATTGTGCGCCAGTTGGAACGCTTCATCGCAAACCGCAAAATTGGTTTTGTAATCGCATTCTGAGGCGCGCGCATAGTACACGCTCGCCCGGTCCATATAGCCGTACATGGCTAGACTCTTGTCGTGGAGTTGGTCTTTCAATGCGAAGGCGCGTTCAAGGTAGTCGGCGGCGCCATTCAGGTTGCCTCGCTTAATCTCCACGTTCGCCGTCTGATCCAGTGCATCGAATAAATAGTCGTGGTTTCCCGAGGCCGTGGCCAGAGGGATGGCCAGGGCTGTGTACTCTGCCGCCGCGCCGAGGTCCCGTCCGCCAAGAAGTTCCGTTCTTGACATCTGGATTAGCGCTAGAGCCTCATAGCCTTGGTTGTTTGCCTGCTTGGCATATTGCCGGCCACGGGAATAGAGGGCATTTGCGGCATTCCAATGATTCTGCAGCCGTTCGATGTCCCCGAGTTTGATGTAGCTAAGCGCGGCACCCGCGAGGTTCTTGTTGGCAAGGAAAGTGTTGGCGCAGACGGTCAGTTCGTTTTGAGCCCTTTGCAACTCGGGAAGCAAGGAAGCGACGTCGCCTGTGTGGCGGGCGTAATCGCGATAGTGGTCGATCCTTTGGATCGCCTGCTTTTGGAGAGTGTCCGAGTCGTCGGACAAAGCGACAAGTGGCGCAATAAGTACCAGGTGCCAAGCCACTAAAAGCCGGACGATTCGGTTCAGGAGGTACGAGGGTCTCTTAAGCGGCTGGCCCCGGTAGATCATGTCACACTCCAGACTCCACGGCATGAGCCAGATTTGCTTGCAGTTCGGGCGACCGCGACTGACGGACAGGCAAATTCTTCTATCTAGTCATGATCCTTTAGCGTCCGCCGTTTCAACCAGGATCTAAGAAATCCATCTATTCTCGCATATCTTTCCGTGAGGAAGGGTTTTGGGAGTTCTCCAGTGCGGTTGATAATCGGAGCCGTTCCAGAAGAGCACAGAATCAACTACGAGTGCTGCTGACGTGTAGATTCGATTTTTCGAAACGTCCGTCTAGCTTCTCTATGCACTGGCCGATTTCTTGAGATATTTGCCGAAACCTTTTTCGGCTGGTGTGGGATCTTCTAGTTCCATTGCCTCGATGATAATTGTCTCGGAGAGTTCAGCGAGTTTGGTGTCCGTTTCTTTTTCTTCTTTCAGGGTTTGCTCCAAAAGCAACGCCGCTTCGTTCTCGCCTAACAGCCTTGCATAAGTGTAAACACATCCGTAGCCTGCCATTTCGTAATGTTCGGCACGCCGGGCCGCGGCGATCAGCCGCACGTCCAATTCTTGGGGTTCCCGATGATCGGCAATGCTCTCGGTATCTTCTCTTATGAGACCCGCCATGCCCTTGAAGTGCTTGCCTTTCGGACTCTCAGCAAGAGCCTCAAAAATCCTTGCCAGCCGCGCCACGTGCTCCCGAGTCTGTCTGATAAGAGCTTCGAAACCGGCCCGGAGGTCAGGGGATGTGGCTTCGTTCGACAACCTGGCTAACGTTTTCGCGAACTGGTTCTCGGCACTGTAGAGGACTCTTAATTCATCTATGTAAAGTGTTCTAAGCAGATTCTGTCTCATTGGAATTCTCCTTTCAATACTCTCGAATATCATGAGAAGGAGCGAGTGATTTCGGGAATCAGGTCTTTGTTCGTGTCGAGAGTAGTAAGCCACACATGGTTCACGAGCCATACAAGATAACGATTAGGAAGGAAGTTCTGTATCTTGCAGCACAGAGAATATCACGGAAAGAGGCTTGTTGGACCGAGTGAAAGCTTGATTCCAGGTTCGCTTCTCACGTCCTCCGTGTGATTGAAACGATTTTAGGGCGCGTCTCACTATTCACCAGACATCGGGAAAGGTATTGTTGTTGCGCCAAAGAAGGAGTATCGTGAGCAACACTTCCGAAAACAGGTCATCGGCAGCCGTTCACTCAAGAGGTGACCACATGGGACCCGAGACAACCGTAGCGGGGCTTCGAAGAATGTTCGGCTCCTGCCTGTATTGCATTTCATTTTCAGGTCCAGCATTGTCGACAGGAATTCTGCTGCTCCTCGCTGCGTTCGTTCAGAACATCAAGGCCCAGGCCCCGGCCCCGGTTCAGTCCTCCGATCAAAAGGTGGATCAAAGGTTTTACACTCCGAAGGATAGGATCGAAGCGATTCGAGTCGCGGTTTTACTGACAGCAAAAGCGGTGGGGGACGCTGACGTTCTGCAAGGACCGCCGCAGGACCCGAAACAGTTTCAATTCCATCCGAATGACAAAGTCATCTGCGACTTCGACCAACCCGGTTCACAAATGGGCGGAAAGACCCCCAAGTTCTCCTGCAAGATCACCCGAGTCGAAAGTGCGAACGGGCAAGTCCAAGTGCTGACCGAGCAAATGGTGGAGGAGCCGGTCAAAGTAAAGTTTGGCGCCGGCGACAACGAGATTTACGCCGAAGTTGTCTCGACACGCCTGTTCTGGGCCCTAGGTTACTACGCTGACTCATGGTTCCCCGTCAAAGTTGAGTGCCACAATTGTCCCTCGGACCCGGAGTCTGGTTCGGGGGCGAAAGATACTCGGTCCTACGACGCTGCGACCGTCGTGAGGAAGTACCCAGGTCAGAAGATGTACGAAGAGGGAAAGAGCGATCAGGGATGGAGTTGGAAAGAATTAGACGAGAACAACGGCCGGCCGATTTCCGAGAAAGACGGACTCAAATTGTTGGGCGCATTTGTTCAACATAGCGACAACAAGCCTCCGCAGCAGCGCCTTGTGTGCAACGGGGTGAAGGTGGACCAGACCACGCATCCGTTCACAACCACGTGTCAGCAATCAAAAATGATCGTCCAGGATGTTGGCGCTACATTTGGCGGCGGCGGGAAGTTCACGGGCAATGGCAGCGCGAAGATGAATCTGCACGAATGGGCCGGAAAGGCACTTTGGAAGAAAACGGGAACGCCCGGTATGAGCGATGCGGACTGCCCGGTATGTCAAGCGCAATTGAGCAAGAGTCTGACCGCAAAGGATGGCCTTGCGGATCCAACCATCAGCGAAGAAGGGCGCCGCTTTTTGGCGGGTCTGATGTGCCAACTTACGGACGCTCAGATCGAGAATCTATTCCGAGCCGCTCAAGTAGCTTCCAAGCCTGAATACCACAACAGCGACGGTTCGTTTAAGCAAGGATTGGACGAAGCTGCAATTCTGAAACAGTGGGTAGATGCTTTTAAGGCAAAACGGGAAGCACTTGCCAGCGGGCGCTGCCGCTGGAACAACAAGCCCACAGATCTCTCATCGATCGACAATCCCATGGGGCTTGCTAGCGTGCCCAATCATTGTACCGCGCCACCGTTTTGAGATCCTCCGCGAGGTAGGACACTGTCGACGAGGAGTATTTATGAAGTCTTGCTTCCTTAGTTTAACCTTCTTGGTTTTGGCATCTGCCAGCGGTGCCGTTGCGCAAACTAATATATGCCAAGTTCCTGATCAAATGAAGAAGGACCAAAAGCTGCCTTGTGTGCGGGCCGGGGGGTTTATGGTGGACCAGCCTGCGTTGAGCATGACCCAACTATCCAACGGGCCCGATTTCAATGCAGCCGAGCCAGAGAAAAGCCGCTTCGCGTACTTCGCGGCAGCGGACAACGTCTTGTGTTACTTCCGCCCGCACTATGCCTTCATGAGTGTCAAGGGCGATAGCATGAAGTTTCAGTGCTGGCATATGACTGCCGACGGGGCGTTCTACGGTCCCGCAGGAGAAATCATCCCGGTTCAGTCTGTAAAAGTCGTAATTCAGGCGGACAAGAATGGCGAGAAAACGGCTTCTCTGTTCGCCGGCAACGACGCCGACAACGCGCATGAAATCAAGGCCGATCACTTCAAGGTGAAATATCTTAAGCCGCCCTACCCGGACCACAACACTAGGTACAACGAGGTATTTACCGAAGTCGCAGCCAGCCGCATCATGTGGGTACTGGGCTTTCCTGCTGACCACGTATACCCGCTGGGCTCGGCAGCATGCATCGGGTGCACCGCTGATCCGTTCGACAGCAACCTAAAGGAAAACACCTCTTCACTCAAGGCCCCCCCGAATATTTTTAAAGTAGCCAGCGCGGAACGGGAGACACCATGGGAGCCGATCGATCCCGAAGGCGATGAGACGTGGTCCTGGAGCGACGCGGCCAAGTTTTATGCCGACGGCGAGTGGACACATCAGCAAAGAGTAGAATATGACGCCTACAGGCTTGCCCTGGGCTTGTTTCATTACCACAATGCAATTGCCCAACAAAACCGGCTCGCTTGCGCGCAGTGGGCTCCAGAAACGGCTGGGCAGCCGCGAGTCTGCCAGCGGCCCATGATTTTCGTTCAGGACCTGGGCTCTACGTTTGGGAAAGCAAAGGGAGCCTCGGATTTGTTCGGCACCAATCCTCGAGGGAGTTTCAGCGATTGGGAGCACCAGACGGTTTTCACGAATCCGCAGGCCTGCGAACTACGGGCCACGCTCGACGGGGACAAGCACGTCCTCAAAGAGGCGCAGGAACTAATGATCCAAAGGCTCGGGCGCTTGGATCCACAAACCGTAAGGACCATATTCAGTGTGGCAAGGTTCCAGATGATGGACCAGAAGCAACTGCGAAGATTGCGTGATGGGGGTTCGCAGAATCCGGAAGAGGCTGCGCTCGACGAATGGACGAACACATTTCTTAAGCGGATTCAGGAGATCAAAAGCGCCACAAACTGCAAGTCTAACTAAAGCGACGATGCCGCTAGAAGCTCCTCGGTCATACAAGGGTGTGTTTAACGTTTGGAGAAACAAGTGGCCAACAAGATTATGATCGTGCGACATGGTGAGAAGCCGGAGAAGGACGAGGATATTCACGGAGTTGACCCCGAGGGCGAACACGACAAAAACGAACTTTCTCCAAGAGGCTGGCAGCGTTCCGGTGCTCTGGTCCGTTTCTTTCATCCTTTACATGGGCAATTCACCCATCAAGCCTTGGCAAAGCCGGACGCCGTTTTCGCCGCCGCCCCATCAGGACACGTTCATAGCGAGCGCTCTTTTCACACGGTGCAGGGAGTTGCCGAATCGCTCGGCGTGAAGGTCAACCTGAAGCACGCGAAAGGCGAAGAAAAGAAGCTCATCGAGGATGCGATGGCAACTCACGGTGTTGTGCTCATTGCCTGGGAACATAACGCGATCCTGGATCTCGCCAAGCTGATACTCGGCAAGGAAGGATCCAGTCCTGAAAAGTGGCCTGGCTCGCGATTCGACGTCGTTTGGGTGTTTGATCAACAGCCTCATCCGGAGGGTTGGAAACTGACCCAAGTTGCTCAGATGCTCTTACCCGGTGACAGTCCGGAACTTCTCTAGCGCGAACCGCGGGCGCGAATTGGGACTGGCGCCGGCATATACTGGCGAGGCCAGTCGCCATCTTACGCCATACCTTGTGAAGGTTTGGTGGGCCATGGTGGAGACAGTAGCCACATGTCGATAACTCCAGTCTGCTTCATGGTAATGCCGTTCGGCACGAAGCCTACAGGCATGGAGGCCGCGAAAGGTCCGGTTCAGGTTGACTTTAACGCCCTGTGGGAGCGGGCGTTTCGTCCGATGATTGAAGAGCTTGGATACCTGCCTGTGCGGGCAGACCAAGATCTCGGTGCTTTGATCATTCAGGAGATGATCGAACGACTGGCACTCGCCGATCTGGTGCTAGCAGAGCTGACTATACCCAATGGGAATGTCTATTATGAGCTCGGGGTGCGTCACGCCGCCAGGAAGCAGGGTTGTATCATCATCGCTGCCGAGGGCTCGCGGCAGTTGTTCGACACAGACCAAATGCGTCGCGTCACATACCCCCTCGTTGAGGGCTCCATTAACGAGGAAACAGCAAGGCAAATCCAGTTGGCCCTCAAGGATGAAATATGCAAAAGGCTCGACGCAATCTCCCCCGTATTCCAAATCCTTCCCGGCTATCCCAATCGAATCGAAATGGAGAAAATTGGATCGTTCCATGACGTCGCCGAGAGGCTCGCAACCTTTCAGGCGGAGGTCAGCGTGGCCAGGCGATTCACTCGGGAACAGTTCCCCGCAGAGGCGATGCGCCTGTTGACAAAATATAGAGCAGACGCCACAGGTCTCCCCACCATTGCGTTGGAGCTGTTATCGCTGCTGCGTGACGCCTGTGCATGGCAGACAGCGCTCGATTTCATCGAAGGACTGCCAGAGCGCGTGAACTCTCTCTCAACCGTCAGGGAGCAGCGAGCCCTTGTCCTTAGCAAGATGAATGAGCATCAAGAAGCTATCGTGGCGCTGGAAGCGCTGATAGAAACCTCGGGCGAGAGTTCGGAACGCAGGGGTTTGCTAGGAGGTCGCTACAAAGCGTTGTACGACAAATCCCCAGACGCCGAATCCAAGCAACAGTACCTCAACCAAGCGATTTCGCAGTATGAACGCGGAATGCAGCTGGACCTGAACGATTACTATCCTTCTTCCAACCTGCCCCGGCTATATCGCGAGCGTGCCGAGAAAGGCGATGAGAAGAAGGCCACTTCGGCAGCGGTGGTCGCAATGTCGGCTTGCGAACGGTCGCGCTCCAGAAATCCGCAGGATCCCTGGGCGTCGCTCACGCTATTGGCAGCGGCGCTGGATGCGGGTGATGTGGCGTCCGCCAAGAAGTCGCTCGACGAGATCAAGAGAATTGGAATAACAGCCTTTCCCCTCAGCTCGACCCTTCCGGATCTACGGCGATCTCTGAGTTTGTTGGGGGATGCAAAGAAATCATCCGCGTTAGCAGCGGTTGTAAGAGCTCTGCAGCAGATGATCGACCCCAACGGTCTCGTCGTCGCGATGGCTGGCCGCCGCGTCGACACCCTGAATGCGCAGGTCTCGCGATTTCCGGCCTCTAATGTTCCAGCGGTCACGCAGCGTATTCGGACCGCGCTGGTGAGTACTTCCGCATCCACCCTGGTATGCTCCGCGGCGTGCGGTGTGGATATCATCGCTCTCGAGGTAGCGGGTGAACTTGGGCTACGCCGCCGCATCGTATTGCCATTTGGGCGAGATCTCTTCCGCGAAACATCTGTGGTCGACCGAGACAGCAACTGGGGTGGCCGCTTCGATCTTGTGCTGCAAGCCGCTATCGCATCCGGTGATGTAATCGAGCTGGGCCACGGCAAGGATGATCCGAATGTGTTTACCGCTACAAACGAAGCAATACTCGATGAAGCCCTACATCAAGGTTCCACGACCGGGCTTCGAACGGTGGCGATGGTAGTCTGGAACGGTGTTCCCCGCGGTGCCGACGATATCACGAAGGCGTTCCTCAACGAAGCGCAGGGCAGGAAGCTAGAGGTCATTGCAGTCCCGACGATGTAGTGAATTTCAGACAATGCGTTCGAGCAAGCGCTATTGAGTCGAGGTTCGCAGTAAACGTCTGCGGGACAGAACCGAACTCCCAATTAAACAGCACCAATTCCCATGGCCAACGTGATCGTGAGACACTTGCGCGCCTGGAACATTCTGGGGCCGGAGCAACAGATGGCAGGTAAGGTTTTCCTCAGTTATTCATCCGCTGACAAAGATATTGCCGATCGTGTTTGCAGCGCCCTGGAGGCTACGGGAATGTCGTGTTGGATAGCTCCCAGAGATATCGAACCCGGCGTGGATTATCCCGCAGCCATCGTAGAGGCCATCAATTCCTGCCAGGTCTTGGTACTGATTTTGACTAAGCAAGCGGCAGCGTCACCGCACGTGCTCAGCGAAGTAGGGCACGCGTTCAACGGCAAGAAGCAAATCATACCCTTTCGCCTAAGCTCAGAGCCGCCACCCGAGAGTCTGGAATATTTCCTGTCGATGACTCAATGGCTCGATGCGTCGGATGGTTGCACCGACCAAAACCTGAAGCGTCTCACCGAAGCGATCTCCGACCCCCTCGCGGGAAGAGCGGCCCGAGGTGTGACTTACACAGGTGAACGCCACACCAGGTTAATCGTGGGGGTGATCTCAGTCTTGGTAGTGGCGTTCGGAATGATTGTCTACTGGAGATCACAACGGTCGCCCGCTTCGAGCGGTGCGCCAGCACCATTGTCCGGGACGGCCAGTCCCTCCGGCGGTTCATCGACCAATTCGCAGCCAAAGATCTGGGCCAACCCCACCGATGAACAAAAGTACGTTTGGATCGCCCCCGGAACGTTCACGATGGGTTGTTCGCCCGGGGATAGCGAGTGCCGAGACAATGAAAAACCAGCGCATCCAGTCAGCATCGAAACTGGTTTCTGGCTCGGACAAACCGAAGTGACGATCGCTGCCTATCAAAGGTTCGCCGTCCGGCATGCCCTGAAACCTCCGAGCGGCGAGGGCACCCTTCCGATCACCGGGCTGACGTGGGTCCAGGCAAAGGAGTACTGCTCTGCGATTGGAGGCCGTCTACCCACTGAAGCGGAATGGGAATTTGCGGCGCGTGCTGGCAGTCCGCAGGCATATTATGGGATGGTCCCCAAAATAGCCTGGTACGCTGAAAATAGTGGGGACGTGCCCCATTCGGTGGGAAGCAAGCAGCCTAACGCATGGGGTCTGTATGACATGTTGGGAAACGTCAAGGAATGGGTTTTGGACCGTTATTATAACAAGTACTACTTGGACTCTCCGGCGACGGGTCCCGACGTGGACCAGCCACTTGCTCCCAACGCTACGGCCGTGACGCGCGGTGGATTTTGGGGGAGCGATGCAACGAACCTTCGCGTTTCCTATCGATCCGAGCAGGAGAATGACTCGACCGACGGCAGCATCGGTTTTCGTTGTGCGATTGATCATCCCTGAGTCTGTGATCAAGCGAACGGCCTGAAAAAAGACATATCACGGTCCACGCGAGGTCTTCGGGACTGCTGATGAATCACGGGCGGCATCGGCATTGCGCCGAGGCACGCAATCGAGCGTAGACGCTGTGGAACGAAAAGGCAGCAAAGGGTGGCGTCGCACTTCGTCTTGAAACAAATAGTTTTTGACTTGGGAACTAATGTGACATTCTAGCGACTCAATGAGGTGAGGGAGTTCCTGAATTCAAGAGGATTAAAATGAAGTTCGATCTCGCATATCAACGAGCTCTTATTGGCAACGATATTGACGTGCAGATTCAAGCGGAGACTGGGGAGATCATCACCGGGGTAAACTGCACCCTGGATGGCTTTGAGATTGCTTCCGATGATTTGAGCCAAAATCCAGTTGTATCTTTTCATCGAACTCTTATCCAGGCTGGAGATGCGAGTTCTGGCCAAGCTCATAAACTGGTCGTGGAGGTTATCGGGAAGCCTGGCGAACCAAACAAGTACGCGACAAGGATTTGGACGGATTTGACATAGTGCTATCCGCAGGAGGATTCCATGGATCCTGAGGTTTCGCTGCCAAAGTACGTATTGGAGCAGTCGGAATGGTATGCGGGAAAGGCTCGTTCAAATCGGAGAGTATTCTTTTGGATCAGAGGGTACCAAATCGTCGTCGCATCCCTAATACCTCTGGTTTCTCTTTTCGGCGCGTGGAGCGCTCAGCGCTATGTTACCGCGGCCCTAGGCGCGTCAATCGCGGTTGCTGAGGGCTTGCAGCAACTCGGCCAATTTCAGCAAAACTGGCATCGGTATCGCGCCGCGCGAGAGGCTTTACAGAGAGAACAGTTCCTATATGAAATGAGCGCAGGTCCTTATGCAACTACCAGCGACAAGTTGCGTTTATTTGTGGAGCGCGCAGACGCCGTCATGGGAGGCGAGGCTTCGAAATGGCTCACCTGGGCGGAGCGGTCGGAGGGTGCACAAACTCAGAACCAAACGACAAAATGAATTCTTGATGAGGCTCATTCGAGCAAAATAATCACTCAGCCGTACTCCCAGGCGAAGCTCGTGGCCACTCCCTGCAAACGAATATCTACCTCTAACGCAACACTTTTCTTAAGCGTCCATTCTGATCCTGTACTAGTGTGACGAGATTAATGCTCTTCGCGTGAATGATTGTTCCGCCTCGGCGACTGCGATTGCTACTAGCAGGTCACAGAGGCTACGTACCATATGGGTGAAACGCGTGCATGCACAGATGACGGTGTCGGCAACGCCCTTCGACGTCAAAGCATTGGGTGCAGATTTTCTTCTACTGATTGGAAAGAGGGGAACTTTCCGACTCTAGGTGTTAAGCTACTCACCATTCTGGACGACGAGAAAGGAGGTTTCGGTAACTGGGAACCGCACAAAGTTTTGGGTGCGTCTTCACAGCCCTTCTCCAGCTTGCTCGCCGGCGGCCGACTCATTCAGGGCTGTGCATCGACCGTGAGAGGAACGTCATGAATTTCGATCTTGACGCCTTTATCAGCTACGCACACATGGACAACGTCGGGCTCATCCAAGGTCACCAAGGATGGATCTCGAACCTTCATCGTGCGCTAGAGGTTAAGGTGGGTCAGCTATTGGGCAAACAGCCTCACTTTTGGAGGGATCCCAAACTGCAAGGAAACGATGTATTTGCAGAAACCCTGCTGGAGCGACTGCGCCACGTTGCCGTCCTCATTTCGGTTCTCTCGCCCTGCTATATTAACTCGGAATGGACCCGCAGAGAGTTGGTCGAGTTTTGGAAGGCCGCAGAGGAACAGGGAGGAGTTCGTCTCCATGACAAGGCGCGAATTTTCAAGGTGCTGAAGACACCCGTTCGTCGGGAGATGCACCCACCAGAGTTGCAATCGCTGTTGGGGTACGAGTTTTTCCAGATCGACCCGGATACGGGGAAAATACATGAATTGGACGAAGCCTTCGGACCCGAAGCACAGATCGCCTTCTGGATGAAGCTAGACGATCTGGCGCAAGACATCTGCTCGCTATTGGAGTTGCTTGGAGCTGCCGGAATAACAGACTCGTCGGAGGAGAAGATCACAAGAGAAGCGGTCTTCCTTGCCGAGACAACCATCGATGTTAAGGAAAACCGCGAAATGATCCGGCGGGATTTGCAGCAGCACGGCTATGCTGTGCTTCCAGCAGGTGGCTTACCACTAGTCGCGTCTGAGATGGTGTCTTCGTTCCGCGAGGATCTGGGGCGATGCCGGTTGTCGATTCATCTGGTAGGCAAGAACTACGGTACCATTCCCGAGGGAAGCACCGAATCGATTCCCGAGATCCAGAGCGAACTGGCGATTGACCGAGTCAATCAGGGTAACTTTTCGCGCCTCATATGGATTCCACCCGGTTTACATGTGGACGATCATCGGCAACAAAAATTCATCGAGCAGTTGCGAATGGATCCCCGGATTCAAAAGGGATCGGACCTGCTGGAAACCCCTCTAGAAGATCTGAGAACGGTCATTCAAGATCGCCTAAAGCAACCCGCAGAACCGGTGCGCAAGAAGATCGTTGCGTCAACTCCAAGCCAAGACCCTGCGCAAGTCTACCTTATTTACGATCAGCGGGATGTAGGTGTGACCTCGCCTTGGGCAGATTTCTTGTTTGATCGCGGATTCGAAGTTCTCCGTCCGGTGTTTGAAGGCGATGAACGAGAAGCTCGGGAATATCACGAGGAAAATCTACGATCGTGCGACGGCGCATTGATCTTTTATGGCGGGGCTAACGAACTTTGGGTGCGCCGGAAACTGCGTGAACTTCAGAAAAGCGCAGGCTATGGCCGCATCAAGCCGATTCGAGCCTTGGCTATTTCTCTTTTGGCTCCAATGACCGAAGAGAAAGAGAGGTTCCGAACGCACGAGGCGACTGTTATTCCTCAGCTGGCTGGTTTTGCGGCGGACCCTTTGCTGCCTTTTATTACTCAGTTGCAATCTTGAGCTGGAGGAGGCCAGAGTCCTGTTTAACCCTTTCCCAGGTCTGCGTCCCTTCGAGGCCGAGGACGACCACGTCTTCTTCGGGCGAGAAAAGGAGATCGACGATCTACTCCGAAGGCTGCGTTTGTGCCGTTTTTTGGCCATCGTTGGCACCTCCGGAAGCGGCAAGTCCTCGCTAGTTCGTGCCGGCCTGGTTCCTTCCCTCTTTAGTGGGTTCATGGTCAGTGCGGGCTCAAGCTGGCGCGTAGCCACGATGCGACCAGGAGAGAACCCGATACATCAACTGGCCGTGGCACTGGACACAACCCAAGTACTCGGCACTGAGGGAGAACTGGCCAGCACAAATCGTGTCCTAATGGAAGCAACCCTGCGTCGGGGAACGCGAGGGCTCATCGAAGCGGTCCGCCAGGCAAGGATTCCGCGCGAAGATAATCTTCTGATCGTGGTTGATCAGTTCGAGGAACTTTTTCGCTTCCAGACCGGCCGTCACGTTAAGAACTCTACGGACGAAGCGGCGGCGTTCGCCAAATTACTGCTAGAGGCGGCTCAACAAGACCAATTCCCTATATACGTGGCACTAACTATGCGGTCCGACTTCATTGGGGACTGCATGGAGTTTCCAGGCTTGCCCGAAGCAATCAATGCAGGCCTATATCTCGTCCCTCGGATGACTCGCGACGAGGTGCAGTCTGCAATCACTGGCCCGGTGGCTGTCGGCGGTGGACACATCACTCACAGGTTAGTCCTCCGATTGCTCAATGACTTTGGCGACGAGAGCGACCAATTGCCTGTCCTGCAGCACGCTCTGATGCGAACTTGGGATTACTGGGACGTGCACCGGGGGCCTGATGAGCCCATCGATGTCGAGGACTACCAAGCGATAGGCACCCTCAAGAGCGCCCTGTCAATACAGGCCGAAGAGTCGTACGAGGAAGTGCGCAAGGAAAATGGTCAAAAGATCGTTGAGCAGATGTTTAAGGCCCTCACCGATACCTTTTCGGATCCTCGCGGCGTCCGCCGGCCAACATCTGTGCACGACCTCGCAGCCATCTGCGAGGTCTCTGAAGACGAAATAATTCAGATCATTGAGATCTTCCGTGGTCCCAAATGTTCCTTCTTAATGCCGCCCTGCCCTGTGGCTCTGGACTCCCCATCAATTATCGACCTATCACACGAAAGCTTGATGAGAGTCTGGACTCGACTCGCGACATGGGCCAAAGAGGAGCAAGCATCCGCCAGTATTTACGTCCGCTTGTCACAGGCGGCGCGTTGGTTTGCGGAAGGCACGGCAGGACTATGGCGCAATCCAGAGCTGGAACTGGGGCTCCGGTGGAGGCTGGAAAACCGTCCCAGTGCCGCCTGGGCTGAGCGATATAACTCGTCGTTCGCCGAAGCAATGGAGTTCTTGGACCTTAGCGAGAAAGAGCGTGACCGCCTTTCCGCCGAGCGCGAGCGAGAACGAAGAAAAACACTCCGACAGACTCAATGGGCTGCCGCCGTCTTGGGAGTCCTGTGTGTGGTAGCACTGTCCCTGGCTTACGTGGCTTGGAGTGAAAAACGTCGTGCAGAAGATAACCTGCAATTGGCGAGGAAGGCCGTAGATGAGAGCCTATCGTCGGCCGGTCGTGAGCAGTCGCGGGAAACTGCAGATTTACCTGAGATGGAGGAGTTCCGAAAAGAACTGTTAGACAAGGCAGGAAATTTCTATGCCTTATTCACCAAGCAAAACTCCAAAAACGAAGGGCTACGCAGCGAAGCGGCATGGGCGCACTCCAGGCTGGGCGACATCAGCCGGCTTTTGCAGAAGCATGAGGATGCAGTAAAGCAATACAAGGATGCCATTGCTCGTTTTGAAAGCCTCGCAAAAGACTATCCAGGAAATTCCGACTACGTCCGTGCGCAGGGCTATGCCCACAATTGGTTGGGTGAAACCCTGCGGACCTGGCTGGAGGAATCTCAGGGACCGGTGCCATACCGCTACGCCGATGCGGAAAAGGAGTACGATCAAGCATTGGTTTTACAGCAACGAATACACGACGAGAATCCGGCAAATTCGCTGTATCAGCAGGAATTGGCTCGAAGCCTCTATAATCGCGGAATTGTTCGTTACGACAGCAAGAATGTCATTGGAGCAGAGTCGGACTTTCGCGCCGCAGTCGCCTCGCTCGAGAAATTGGTCGGGAAACCAACACCAACCACAGATATGGGCTCAACTCGTGACCCGGCCCAGGACTTGGCAAGAGCTTACAACGACCTTGCGACACTGCTGAGCCACACAACTCAGGTGGACCAGGTCGAAGAACTTTACCAGCGAGGCATCGATCTGGCTGATGACTTGGTCAGAAAACAGCCGGACAATAGGGAATATAAACTAGAACTCGCCGAGTATTGCAACAACCAGGCGAGAGTGCTCGTGTCAGCGAACAAACTCGAACTGGCAAAGCAGAGAAACCACCAAGCCATTGACCTTATCGAAGAACTCATGGCACCTCCTGCTTCGATCTCCCTGTGGCTGGTGAATGGCTTGCAGCTTCGCGCTCAGATCTTGGAGGCTCAGGGATCAAAAGAAGCGCAGCAGCAATCCGATTTGTTGTTCGAAATCTTGCAGAAACTGAATAACAGACAAGGTTCGGGTAGCCATCCGACATTACATGTCTTTTATATGGACCTTGGTATAAACTATGCCGAACTTGCCCAGCAGAATCTGAAGGCGGGTGACTTAAAGGGAGCCAGGGTGGCTCTTGACAAATTGGCGCAAGTCCTGCCGCAGTTGTCGGCAGAAGATAAAGAGACGCTCACAGAATCATTTCGCGGGTTACAGGAGGAATTGCAGAGAAAATTGGGCAAACGTCAAGTTAATGAATGATTGAGCAGAAAGGACCTGCGATGAAACAAGCTTTGTTGGTTCTTACGCTTTTCCTGGCCGTTTGCGTGTCAGCGTACGCCGCTCAACTGAATGATCCCGATCTCGTGAAACGCAAACAGGACCTGGCGCGAACCGTGGCAACGGAAGACTCTTCTGCCAGTGGCCAGCGGCGCGAAAATGTGCGAGGCAACAACGGGGCTGGGCCTCCTTCCCAAGAGCCAAAGCCAGCGGAAGATCAGAAGAAGACGCCCCCTCCAGTAAACAAGCCTCCCATCGAAATCAAAAGGCCGCCAATTGACGCGAGCATGGTCGGCTACATTGACAACGCTATCGTGGGTTCAGAGGTCAGAATTCGCTTCGATGCAGCTTTCAATGATGCATTTCCAGATCGCGCAGAGTTTGTTTACGCAAAGTGTGGCTGCTATCGTTATGCTGGCCTTGACCCTCACGCGCCGGGACCGGGACCGGGTATCCCTAACAACGTAAACTACCAAACCCTGTCCTTCATGGGGGAGTATGCCGTCAACCGACGTTTCTCCGCGTTCGTCGAGATCCCGTTCCGCTGGATTCAGCCTCAGGGGATAGCTGCTGGATCGCCCACCCCCGCGCCAGCGTTCCCCAATGGTGCCGGGATAAGTGACGTGCAGGCTGGATTGAAATTTGCCATGCTGGCCTCCTCGCGACATTACCTGACAGCACAGTTGCTGTCCTACTTCCCCTCTGGAGATTCCCGGAGCGGATTGGGTACACACCATTACAGCCTTGAGCCAGCCTTGCTGTACTACCAGAGGCTTTCCGACCGATTCGCGATTGAAGGTGAATTAGGGGGCTGGCTTCCGATCGGAGGATCTTCTGGAGTGGGTACGAACAGTTCTCAGGGATTTGCCGGAAACCTGTTCTTCTACGGCATAGGACCAAGCTATACGCTCATAAACGGTGAGCGGTTCCGACTTGCGCCGGTGATTGAACTGGTCGGGTGGAACGTCACAGGGGGACTGCAGACCGGTACTCCATCCAGTGCGAGCGGCATAAATATCGTTAATCTTAAGATCGGAGCACGCATGGGATTCGGGGTGCACAGCTCCTTATACGTAGGCTACGGAAAAGCGCTCACTTCTGCGGATTGGTATAACCAGATCGTCAGAGTTGAGTACAGATATTCATTTTGAGCAAAAGGGGTCGTGGCTTGAGATTGGATGCGGAGCGGGACGGTTTGTCTCCATTGATCTGCCATGTCGGGTCGGTTAATCGCCTTCGCACCAGACAGAGGTCAGCGTCTCGAGTTCAAACGACAGTCATAGGTTGGTCGTGCTGAATTGTACTTGTTTGTAGCTCTCCGAGTCATCGCCGAAGTCGCACCCCAGCGCTAAGATCATTTTCCGTTGTCCCTCAGAAATGAAGTTCGCCAGATATGGGAAAGAGATTAGTTCAGAAGGCAAGCTGGAGGTCCCATGATCATTCATCCCGAAAGATGGAAATCTCTACTCGGACGTTACGAACAAGACCGTCCACATCGGGTGCTGGCTTTGGATGGCGGAGGAATCCGCGGCCTAATTTCGTTAGGCATCCTCCAAAAGATCGAAGAACTAGTCGCAGATCGAACCAAGTTGAAGTTGTGCGAATATTTCGACTACATCGCTGGTACCAGCACTGGAGCAATTATTGCAGCTGGACTTTCGCGAGGACTGACGACTTCCGATCTCATTGACTTCTATACGTCATGCGGAAAACAAATGTTCGAGCCAGCTTGGATCATTGAGCGGATCAAGTACTTCTACACAGCCGATCCTCTGAAGGCAAAACTCCAGGAAGTCTTTGGCGCAGAGACAACTCTTGAACCAACCTCTCAACCAAACAATGAGACTGTCAAGTGCCTTCTCTTGGTGGTCACGAAAAATGTCACGACCGATTCACCGTGGCCCATTAGCAGTAACCCAGAGGCGAAATACAACGACCCAAACCGCCCCGACTGCAATTTGCGAATCCCGCTCTGGCAACTCGTGCGAGCGAGCACGGCCGCTCCGGTATTTTTCCCGCCTGAGGTGCTGCAGTGGGATCCCAAAGATCCCTCTAAGACCTTTGTGTTCGTGGACGGAGGTGTCACGCCACACAACAATCCAGCATTCTTACTTTACCGCATGGCCACCGAGCCGGCCTATCGGTTGTGTTGGAAAACCGGCGAGAGGAATCTCTTGATCGTTTCTGTTGGTACCGGGGCTGCGGAGTCCTTGGGAGAAACTGCCGCGAAACCCAATAGGAACATTGTTTCGACTGTGGCCGGGCTCCCAGAAGGCCTCATGTACAGCATTCAGGTCGACCAAGATATTAGCTGTCGCACCATAGGCCGCTGCACATACGGCAGCGCTCTTGACCATGAGATTCTGGATCTTGTGCCGCGCCAAGTAGACGAAGGGATGACTATCGAAGAGCAGTACAAAGCCCCTCCTATCCCGCTTTCAAAAGATCTGGGACGGAGTTTCCTATACGCTCGTTACAACGCGGATTTGAGTCCTCGAGGTCTCGATGATCTAGGTTTCGGAAACCTCGATTCAGCGAGCATTCAGAAAATGGATGCCGTCGAGAATATGTCTGCACTCCGCGAAATTGGCAAGGCAGCAGGCAAGTCCGTGAATGCGGCACATTTCGGTCCCTTCATCTAGGAGATGATCGGGCGCCGAAAATCGTCTCATAATTCCAAAGACTTGAATCCTGCTACCACCCCCGCCAGATAGAAAAAGGCTCTGCCCATTTTGCTTCCGTCAGCGTAGCCACGAGATATTCATCGCGCATTTGACACGCTTGGGATAAGGCCGCAGGTATTTATCTAACATTATGCCTCAGGCATCGAGGGCAGAAAAAAGCGAGCGTCGCGCGCAATGGCGTGGCATGAGTTCGCATCCCAGCGTCGAGGACAGACGATTCGGGCGCGTGGGGCGGAAGAACCTGGCCATTGATTGAGAGCGCTTACTCCTCGAGTCGAGATTTCTTTCTCGGAGATTGAAAGCGTGCGCCAAGGCAGTGCGGGCAAGGAGGAGCAGTCTTATAAGTCTCAGCGGTTCTTATTCCCATCAGGGCTGGAGGGATTGAAGCGGCGTCCGGAAAGGAAGTGATGTGAGACAGCTCCTGCGCGCCACGTCTCAGCAAAATGCCCATTCTGGATTCTCAGCGCGGGTCCAGCGGTTGCGGCGTCGTACGTCTTCCTGTACAGTACCGGGCGGAGGTCACATTCTAACTGATATGGTTTCGTGTCACGTATCACTATTTTCTATCGGCATTCTGCAAATAGGTGGTGCCCAGCCGCCGTCCGGCTCCCCATTCGTAGGGCCAGCGGGGCATGGGCTTGAGGAGGTATTATGGCAACGCATAAGTATGGATGGGTTCCCGATATTCCGGATCATCGCGATTTCTTGTTCGCTGCTCCCGTCGTAAACCTGGCCGCCCTTCCACCGAAGGTGGACTTGCGCCCCCAATGTCCAAAAGAGGTTTATGACCAGGGACAGTTGGGAAGCTGCACGGCCAACGCAATTGCAGGGGCGCTTGAATTTGACCAAATGAAACAAGCACTGAACACGTTCACGGCGTCCAGATTGTTTATCTACTATAACGAACGGGTCATCGAGGGCACCGTGAAGTCGGATAGCGGCGCGCAGATTCGTGACGGCATAAAGAGCGTCGGCAGCATCGGCGCGTGCCCTGAAACTAATTGGGCTTACGACATAACGAAGTTCGCGGAAAAACCGCCCCAACCGGCATTCAAGGCGGCTCCGCTGGGGAAAGCACTGCAATACCAGCGAGTGCCGCAGGTGCTCAGCCAAATGAAGGGATGTCTCGCCGCCGGCTACCCGTTCGTGTTTGGATTTACTGTGTATGAAAGTTTTGAGAGTGAAGCGGTGGCCAAAACCGGCGAGATTCCAGCGCCGGGTCCAAGCGAGAAGGTTTTGGGCGGTCATGCAGTGGTGGCTGTCGGCTATGACGACAGCACTCAAAGGTTCATCGTGCGGAACTCTTGGGGACCTGGGTGGGGAATGGGCGGCTATTTCACGATCCCCTATGCCTACCTGCTCGACAGCAACCTGGCCGACGACTTCTGGACCGTTCGCATGGTGGCAAAATCGGCAGCGGAGCTAGCGGCAGAGACAGCCGCAGTTGCTGCCATTGGGAAGCATTGACTTAATCGAGTCTCGAAAATTCTCATGGACGGGCTGCCAGCCGAACACACGGCCAAATGACCCTTGCGCCGACGCATGCTTTGAGCCTCAAATTGGGTCTCCTAGTGGCAGACATCGCTGCCGGAGTCTGTAAAACTCTTTCCCGCTTCTGGGATGAATTGCCAGTCGTAGCCCTTAGAACGTAGAGTGAACTTCAGGACTCCAAATGCATCGTTGTTGCGCACTTCACTATTGGGTTGGGGATTGCTAAAGCGCCTGTGACTCTTGCCGCCAGTACCCGCAACAAACTCGCGGATGCCACGCTTGGCATCCGGCATACCATCGGGAGTCTGAGGCGCGAAGCGCTCGTAGTCATGGTCATGACCGCCGACCACGACATCCGCATTCCCATCGTAGAGTGCCTGCCAAAGCGGTTTCAATTCCGGAGTGTTGCCATGCGTCGTGCCCGAGCTAAACAGGGGCTTATGAAAATAGGCCAGCGCACAAGCGGTAGGATGGGCCGCGAGATCAGCGCGAAGCCATTTTTCCTGACGAGAACCGGTTTGGCATCCGCCGACTTCGGCACACTCGCTGTTTAAGACCACTACGTGCCATGCTCCCAGTTCGTAGCTGTAATAACCATCCTTGGGATCGCCTGCAGCCGCACCGAAATACCGGAAGTAAAATGTCGCTCCGATGGAATGAAATTCGTGATTACCTACCGCAGGCCGAGTCCGTTCCTTGAAACGCCCCCACGTTTTGTCATAGCAAGAGAAATTCTCTTCCGTACCGCTTGGATACGCTAGGTCACCGACGGCCATGACAGTGCCAGGAATCTGCTCAATCAGTCTCGCCGTTGCTTCCGCTCCAGCGAGACCCAAACAGTCTGCGATGTCCCCCGCACCCACCAGAACAGCAGGTTTGTCTTCGGCAGATGGAGAGAGACTGGAGATTAAACTTTCTAAAGAATTGCCGGTCAGAAAAAAAGCGAAGAGAAGCAGACCTATCGCAAGCGCAGTCTTCATGGAGAACCTCATGGGCAAACAAATGGCGATCCGCTTATAGCTGTACTTGTAACCCTTCGTGATGGTATTAGCATAATAACTTCTAGGGAGGTTGCCCTAGTACCTTGCAGGGAAACGGGAACGGGATTGCTGCGCTGTTATATTTCGCGGGTCGAGAATGGCCATACGGTCCCTGCGATCGAGACCCTTGCGAAGTCATTGACCCATCAGAAGATGCTGGCTGGTAGGCTCGTGACCCAAGTTACCGACACTGACAGCGTAGCCAGGTATCATTTATTTGTTGGCCGGGAAGCTGTCAACCACGACAAGAACACAATGTTCTCTCAGCGAGTTCAACCGCCATCCCGGCCTCATCATCTTCCATGACCCCGTTGTCAATCTCGTCACAAATGTCGTCATTGTGATTTACAACACGGCCGCGCCCGACCGAGCGAATTAGGATTCTTTGAGGCCGAGGCTGATATTCACGGTGAAGGCTTGTGGGAGCTTGCACCGTCGGTTCCCCCCCAACCTCCGGCCATCCCTCGATCTAGCCTCGCCTCGCAACCACGGGTTTACCCCACTCGTGCAAGCAACACAAAGCTCGACACGGACCTGCGCGGCGTTGCCAATACTAGAAAGTTATTTACGCACCCTTGGAAATTGTTTGCAAGTTCCCGGCCTCAGAATAGTCACAGGGCATCGTGCCATCCGCAGTTGTTGCCTGATACCGTGTCGCACGTTGGATTTAACGCCATTCAAAGATGTCGAAACTCAGTTCCTTGCTTGGCATCAAATATGCTTGCTCACCTCTCACGGGCTACTTGGTAGGACGTGTTAATCCTCCGCCCCTGATGGAATGAGAGCCTCTGCGATTTGACAGTTCTGATGCCGGTAGCCCGTGCTAGTGGCCGGGATTGCAGTCCCTCACCGAAGTGAGGTCGGGGCAGGTCTCACTCGTGAGCGGAACCAACCTCGGCCACTTACCTCCCGCGTCCAGCGATGTAATGCCCAAACGAATACCTGGGACTGGGAGTAGCACCGGAATCAGATCGCTGAGACAGGCCCACTTTCTTGACTTTTACGAAGACTCGACTTTATAAGATTACGGTCTGCTATACTTCGCGAAATTTGCGATTGTTCCACCGCAAGGCGCTTCCAGCCGCCCAACATTGCCTGGGAGGTTCACGGCGATGGGATTCCTCGATTCCGTCAAGAACAGGTTGGCCCTCAACCTCAAACTAACCAAAATCTCCTTTATGGTGAATCGCAACGACATTGTGCAGGCTTGTCTGGCAATGTCCAAGGATGAGCGGGCGGGAGTCCTGAAGTCGATCGAGGACATGTTTCGCTGGCAACCTATAGCGCAAATTGCCGGGGCCCTTTTTCCGAACTACTACGCCTCCGGCGTTTCAGAGGAGGCCTTGGATCTGGTCAAGAGCGGCTACGTACAGGGCGGCGTGGATCTCATGCGATCACAAAGCCAGCCAATTCAACCTCAGTATGGGATGCTGCCAATACAACAAGCAGCTTTGAGCTTTGCATGGCTCGTACTTAAGGCTTTGGAGCAACGCGATCTAACTGCCGCGCTCCCGCTTCCGCTGAGAGTGCCTCCCCCGACTTTTCCGGGGACAGCACCTCCAACAGAAGCGAAATATTGCTCGGCCTGCGGAACGCCGCGATTCCCGGGTGGCCGCTTTTGCGGTAATTGTGGGGCACCGTTTGTCGAGCCTAACTCTGAGGTCCACGTTTCGAACATACAGGGGGCAGGCCCTTCCGCGAATCAATCCAGCCAAACGTCGAGCGGAAGCGCCGGAGAGCATGATGAATTATTCCGCCAACTGCAGACGATCATCCATCAGGGACAGGAGAGCGGCGAGCTCACCGCGGAACGCACCGATGCGCTTAAGTCGGTGGTGAAACGCTTCCAGGCGTTGACGCAAGCTCCAGCCAGTTCTCCAACCGAGTTGGCTGCCCGCTCCGCACAAATGCACGAACTGGTAGGCCGATTCAAAGGCATATACACCACTCCGAAGGCCGCAACGAACCGCGCCGAACGAGTCAGCCATCTGTTTTCCGGGCTCCGTGCCTATCTGTTCGACGAAGGCAACAAAGGAGGAATGGCGCAGGGGGAGCGCAACAACCTGCTCAATTTGCTGAAGGAAGCGGGGCACGTAAATTTTGCGCTCGAGGGCGCTAAGGATGATGCCGCGATCGGCCAGCTCGAGCACGACCAGATCCGACCACTGATTCTCGGAGTGAGGCGGTTTGCTCTGCGGCGGAACCTTATGGTTGTCGAACCCTTCCTGGGTTGGTCACCGGTTGAGGTGAATCCGAATCGCGTGTTCTTTGCCGGCGGCGACTACCTCAGGCAGAAAGTGAGTTCCGTCTGCAAGGCGAGGGATCTCGAGTTGGCGGAATCCGCTGCGGGGTGGGGAGCAGCACAGATGCGCTGGAATCAGCTGCGGGAATGTGCACTCGCGGTTTTCGACTTCACCTCCGGTTCCAAGGAAGATTGGCCTTCCGTCTGTTATTCGCTGGGCGCAGCTTTGGCTCTCGGCGTCAATCTTGTGGTGGTTGTCGATACGGCGTCGGTGCTTCCTTTTGATCTCGACGTTCATCCCGTGCAATCGGACGGCGACCTGGGGGAGGCCCTGGATGACGCGTTGTTCAATGTTCCGCGAGTCGAGACCGGTGCCGCCATTTCGGGAACTGCCGGTGAAGTGCTGCGGCGATGCGACCAACAGGACGCCACGACCGCCATGTTGCGCAAAAGCTTGTCCGGAGCAGTGCCCGATATGATGGAAGTGGAAAGCAGCCTCAAACTGCTGGCCTCACTGAATGGCCGAGGCAAGTGGGCGCTGACCTGTCCAACATGGTCGGGGTTCTATCCCTCTGCCAACGACCGCCGATGCTTCCACATCATGCCGTTCAGCGAGCCATGGTCCGATGACGCGCGCGAAGCGGTGCGCTCGGCCTGCGGTGAGCGAGCGAAATACCGACGTGGAGACGAAACGGGAGACCCCAACGTGATACGGTCCATCTGGGAAGAGATTTGCCGGGCCACGGATGTGATCGTGGATTTGACGGGCCTGAACTTGAATGTATGTTTGGAATTGGCTGTCTGCCAAACCCTCGGCCGCCGCACATTGTTGCTTGCTCGCAGCGATTCGCGAACCATCAGCCAGCTCTTTCCGGAGATTGCGAAATTGCAAGTCCACCATTACCAAACGCACTTGTCGCTGGAGAAAACTGTTGAACAGTTCCTGACACGGGCCTAGCGCGGACTCGCGAGACCGAAAGGCTGTTGTTACGGCGCTCAGCACGATGGGTTCGTCGGATTGGCTGGGAGCCGCAACCTAAGATGGTGGTGCTATGGCGGATTCCAGCACGCTGATCGGCCAGACTGTGTCTCACCATCGCATTCTCGAAGAACTCGGCGGCGGAGGGATGCTTTCTTGGGGTGCTGTGCGCCCGGAGGTTACTCGACCACTTATTGCCACGTCAACAAATTCCTGGTTGTGGGCTCCATCGCCCCTCCTCTCGAGCTTTCCTCAGGCCCTGTGTTCTACCAACCATACCTACTCCTCTTCAAATGTGCGAAAAATAGCGCACGTTATCTATAATATGTTACACGGCCTCACTGTATGTTATTCATTTCAAACGCAGTGATAGTTCCGGCGAGGCACAGCATCCAGCCGAGCCGTTTCGCTTGGCAGCGCAGCCACGGTCAAGTTGCCGCAACTGAATTACTCGTGAATGTAATGTTTCAGCTTATTGGTTAATTCGTCGATCAGATCGGCATTTAGAGGCTTAAAAGTGGTCTCAAGTTCTTGGATAGACGCGGCTAACGATTCGCGAAGCGCCGGCAGAGTTTCTGAGCCTTGATGGCATCTTCTGATCTCCATTAAGTTGCCCCGTATCTTTGATTCGATTGGCTGCCACGCCTCGTTCATCCGCGCTAGGCATGGCCAGTCTACAAAATCGGCCCACACGTTAGCCTTGTCCAGCCCAACTTCAAGCGCATCCCTCACAAGTAAATTCATTTCTCGCTCTACCTTACGGGCAACATCTCGGATGGCAGCCGGGTTAGCGATTCTGATGCTCATACTTGAAAATTCGCTATTTCGCTCCAGGAACAAGAACCGGAAGCGGCAAGAGAGTTCAAGTCCTTTGAGAAGCAACGTCGTCGATTGATCACCGAAGTCTCCCCGTCTTAGATATTCTACAAAGTAAAGATTGAACTCTCTGACGCCGTTGAAGTATTTCGTTCCGGAAGTCAAGATGACACGGAATGCGTGTTTCTCGTCCTGCGACACGATTACCTGGCTGTTGTCAACCTCCAGTTGGCTCTGGAGAGAAGAAGTGACCACACTCGTAATTGCGTCGATCCACGAATCTCGAAACTTCGCATTTTTGATGAGCCGTTGAAAATCGCCCCATGTCGTCTCAGTGCTTGGAAGACCGAAGACCGACATCGGATTCCCACTTCCTACTGGCGTCAGAACGGCATCTGAAGGCAGATCATCTCCCGAGGACTCAAGTGCGACATCGTTTGTGCTGATAATGATCTGTTTCTGGGGCTTAAGCGTTGATTCCGGGTTCGTCCTCAAGTGACTAAAAATGGCTAACTGCATTTTTCGGACCAGTCCTAACACATCCTGTTGGTCCGGACTCTGTGGTACCTTCGGGAACCCGTTCTTCTCCCGAATCTTATCTACTACATCCTGAAATTCCTGCAGGAATTTGACCATTCGATTGTCGGCATCGACGGTTAGGGCAGCTTCATACTCCTCAAACGTCATGGCCAAGATTGATCGAGAGATTCCGATGTTGATTCCCTCCATATCCGAAAGCGTATCCGGTGGACCGTCGACATAGATGGGGATGATCCTCCGTTTGAAATTAGAGAAACTTGTCTCACGCTCTATTACGCGCATGAAATAGCCAAGCTCCATGCCGGTGAAACTATGGCTGGGCTTCAACTCAGCCGAGTAGATCACCACCAAGACGTCCGTTTGGTCTAGTCGCTTCTTGATTTCATCCTGAAACTTTAGCCCGAATCTCAACGCATCGTCGATGAAGACGTCTGCAAACGCTCCCAGCGCTGTTTGGATTGCGTTGTAAACTGCGATTGCAATTTTCTGGTCTTCTTTCGCGTAGCTGATGAATATCCGCAGAACGCGCGGTTTGGGTTCTAAAGTACCAGTCGACATCACTCCACTCCTGACGGGCGGATACCCACCGGGAGGTTCAGTCTCCCGACGATCTTCAGAAAGGTCTCGAAGACTATGTCCTGCAGATCGATTCGTTTCACGGTGACTGGCCTTTCTCGTCAGATCATAATTTCATTCTACTTCCCGTGGCGGGTTGCAGAGAACAGTTTTTCCTGACGACCTTGGTGTGGCAGGTATCGCCGGGCAATTGCTCGTAATACGGTGTCGCACGCTGTTGCATTTTGAAAGATAGATAGAAGAAGATACCGGACAAGAGACTCACGACGCAACCTGCTGCCGTGGATAGGGGAGGTGCCGTCATGCGAACGTGCTGAAAGCGTGCGTGACGCAGCCGAAAGTCTCGACCTTTCGCGACATTTCACGTTCACACCGACAGGCCGTCTACTGACGTGCAGCCGAGTTGCGATCTCTCTGAACAATTGTAGTGCGACATGAGGTCGATGGGTTCGAGCTCACAATTTGATTGCAGAATCTTGACGCGCGCCTTGTTCCAGGCGTAGAGTTTGGTCTCTCCATCGCTGAGGGAAGTCAGAGGAGGCAACTCCTTGCCAAGGTGCAGTGTGGAGTGTGGAGGTCACATGGCCGCTAAGAAGTCTGCGAAGAAACGACGTAGCAAAGGGGCGCACAGCAGAATCATCTTCAGAACGCACGCCGAAGACGGTGGCACGGACTGGTTCCAAGCAGGACCGTTATGGTTACAAGCCCCGCCGTTTGGGGAAACCGACCCATTCACGGAAACGATGAGTTCCCGTCTCACTCGACGCAAGAGTCAGGCCAAGCGCCAGTCCGTACGGGCGCTCGATCTACTCAAGCGCGTGACCAAGACGCGCTGACGCAGTGTCACGATGGGCCTTTCCTTGCGCCGCACTGAGCAGGCCGAACCGAGAGCGCCGATCAACTGGATCGTCAAGGCGTCAAAGTTGTGCAATCTCCGTTGCCGCTACTGCTACGAGTGGAACGACTTAGCGAATCCGTCGCGCATGACCCTGGAGCAATGGGACAGGCTTCTGTGTTCCATCCGCTGGTATCACCAACGCCGGGTGCGGGACACAGGGGATTCGGTCCGCACCGTGATCATCTGGCACGGTGGCGAGCCGCTGCTGCTTCCGCCCGAATACATTACCGGCGTGATGCGCATCCAGCGCAAGTGGCTTGCGTGCGAACTGCGCGAAGGAACGGTAAGCAACCAACTTCAGACGAACCTGTATCGGGTGACCGACGAACATCTCGATGTGCTCGAACGCGAGCGGATTCACATCGGAATTTCGATGGATGTTTTTGGCGGCGTGCGGCTGGACGGGGCCGGCCGTGAGACAGAAGCAGCGGTAGCGCGAAACATTGAGCGGCTTCAGGATCGCGGCATCGTATTCGGCGGCATCGCCGTACTGGCGGCGCATCCCAAGGACCACCTTCGTGAGGTGTACGACTTCTATGAAGGGTTGGGCGCTCCTCTGCGTGTGTTGCCGTTATTTGATGCACCCTTGAACGTTCCCTGGGCCGAGTTCCATCTCAAGTATTCGGAAATGGTCTCAGCGCTCGGTGACCTTTTCCATTACTGGCTCTCCCGCGCTCAACCCGTTCCGGTTTATCCGCTGGTCACCTATCTGGACACGGTTCTCCGGCGTCGTTTGGGTCAGCGGAGCCGGCCATACGATCGCTTGAAGAATGGCGAGTGGGCAATCCTCGTAGATACCGACGGCATGGCGTATCAGGTGCCGGACTGCTACGACCGGACGCTCGCAATGGGCAACGTCTTCGAGCAGCCCTTTGAGAAGATACTCCAATCTGCTGCGTACGCGGATTCGCTCACTCGCGATCACGTCGAGCGCCAGCGCGTTTGCAGTTCGTGCAAATACCGCGGTCCGTGCTCGACATTGCCGTTATTCGATTCGCGGCGCGCAGACTGGCGCGGCGAACGCTGTGCGATCGCATATGACATGTACCGCGCAGTGGAAAAGGAACTGCGGGAGCGGCGTATGGGAGAATTTCGCATCCGAGCCTTCTTGCGGCAAACCAACAACTGACTTTTCGGCGGCCCGAAACCGTTGGTCGGCCTGCAGACACCTATCCCGCTAATGCGCTGAGATTGACCTGTGTTGTTAGCCAAAACGCTAAGCCGGGACCAAAAGTGGACCGATCTTGCTAACCGACAATCACCTGCGGTCATGAAAGAGAGCACCTGACGTGCAAACAAATCGTGGACAGCCAATGAATCCTGCATGTCCTCCAAGGTCCCGCGCGACGAGGCACAAGTCTCGTCATGTCGCTGAGCTCAGCAACGTCCCATTGCTGGGCCGCAGTGCGTTAATGTCACGGATTCAACAAGCGGCCTCGCAGGCACCCCCCGACGCAAACTTTCCAAGATTGATCGCATTCTTGCAGTTCTGGAAGTGGCTGCTCCCCTACCTTCTCGATTTCGTTCACAAAGATGCTCCCTATGCGACTTATCCTAGCGGCAAGACTGGTATCTTTGGCATTCCCATTCCACCGCAGGATGTCCCTCTTCGGATTGCAGTCGCTGCGGATTGGGGCACTGGTACGCTCGAGGCAGAAACGGTAGCTGAAAATATGAAGGACTGCTCTCCACATTACACTCTGCACCTCGGGGACGTTTACTACATGGGGGAAACTGGTGAAATTAACGAGAACTGCCTTGGAACCTCGACAAAGGACTATACAGGAGTATATTGGCCCACCGGCGCGCTCGGGAGCTTTGCCTTGATCGGAAACCACGAGATGTATTCGGGAGGCCAGGGCTATTTCAAGACCTTTCTGGGCAGGCTTGGGCTGTTCAATCCCGATAAGAGTGTGAAGGACCCGCAAAGTGCAAGCTACTTTTGTCTTGAGGCAGAACAGTGGCTGGTGCTTGGATTGGATACCGGTTACCACTCCGGCGGAATGCCAGGGTTTACAGCCATACCAGGCGTAAAGAACATTCCGTTCTTGAACGTCGATGCAAGATTCGACAGCAAGATGCTCGGTTGGCTCAAGCAGACGATGGATTCGCTGCAGCCGGATGGCACCGCCAAGAAGCCCATCTTGTTGCTGACTCACCATCAACCCATGAGCTCTTTTGAACATGCATTCAAGAAACCGGCCGAGCAACTAGCACAATTGGGAATTTTGAACGGGCAAGAATTTGTTTGGCTCTATGGACACGAACATCGCTTGACGGTTTATAAGCTACAGGCCATTGCTAATTCTCTGAGAGCATATCCACGATGTATAGGACACGGCGGCATGCCAGTTGAAATCACCAAACTGAGTCAACCGGACCCCAATATTCTCTATTATGACCCAAGAGAACACCCTATAGACGAAGACGACCCAGATACAAAGGTTGGATATAACGGCCACATTGTGCTGCTCTTCGACGGCCCGAAACTAACGATCGAATACCGTGACATCCTAAGAAACAATCTTCTTTTGGTGGAGAGTTTCTGGCCGAATGGAGATGGAACCCTTAAGCACTTCTTCTCGAAACCACCAGAGAGTGAATTGCTCACTGGGCAGCATACAAGTTAATGGCCCTAAAACATCCCTCAGAGTAGCCCATTCAGGACATGGCCAACAAAAATAAAAACAAACGATTCCCCGAGCAGAACAAACCTCCGAACAAAACGAAAAGTCGAAGGAAGGTCAAAGGACTGAGCAACCAGGGAGAAGGCTTTCAAGATGGATTGTCGCTGGCCTTATTTCCATAGTTTCGGCATTAGGCGTGGCCCTAGGCTCGCGGGATCGATCAGGCGCTTGAGGAACTCGCAAGAACGGAAGCCAGTCTTTCACCAGGCGGTATGAGCGACCTACGAGCACTAGCTAAGTGAACTTGCCAGGTCGTACCGCGAACGAAGGTCGAAGTGTCCTTCGGCCTGGATATCTTTGAATAATTGCTGGGCCGCGTTGCGCTCGCGCTCAGCCTCGGCCGGCTTATGCTCGCCTTCCAGCGCCTTGGCTAGCAGCGCATGCGCTTGCCCTTTGAGAGAAAGCAATCCGAGTCTGTCGGTCTGGACCATGACGGTTTCCAAAATCTCCTCGGCCTGAGAGAAGTTTCTCAACTGAATTTGCGCCTGGGCCAGACAAAGGGAGGCTTGCAGGGAAAGATATTTGAATCCTACTCTGTCTGCTTCGCCAGCCAGAGCCGTGAATTGTTTAAGCGCGGCTTGCGCGTGCCCTTCGTCGACGTCCAGCTTTGCCAGATTGAATTTCGCAGAAAGAACAAGACGGACGTCAGTACTTTTTGCGGAAGTGGACAGTGCCTGGGCGTAGAATTGCCGGGCGGTCTTCAAATCGCCGCTGAAGTAGGCGTTGTCTCCCTGAAAAGACAGGGTGCGCGCGATCTCGTCCTGGTTTTTTAGCTCTCGTGCGAGCCCTATAGCCTCATCCAGGATCTTTTTCGCTTCTTCGTGCTGGCCGACTTGCGCCAATGCTTCACCGTAACCGCTGTCGATTATCACCGTCCATAGGCTGCGCTCTCCGAGATCGTGGAACGATTTGAAGGCATCTTGCTTGGCGCTGAGAGCAGCTCCATAGCGGCCCTGATAGCCGAATACGGTTCCAAGGCTGGAGTTTTCGATGGCAATCTTCTGCTTGTTGCCAACTTTACGCTGCAGGTCGAGGGCCTGATGATACTGGTCCAGGGCCTGCTCATAGAGACCCAAATTTGTGGCGATCTCTCCAAGATTGTGGCGGGTATCGGCGATATCGGCCGGCACATTGAATTTCAGGCGGATTTGCAGCGCCTGTTCGTAAAAGGTGCGAGCAGCCTGGTAATCGCCTTTGTCGAGGTAGATAGCCCCAATATTGTTGAGAAGCAACGCGCGATTCTGCTCATTTCCAAGGTCGGTCTGAATCTGTAGAGACTCTTTGTAAAGCTTCAATGCCTGATCCGGCTGGCCATGATCCCCGTAGAACACGCCCAGATCGATGAGTACATCGCCAATCCCTGCCTTGTCACCGATCTCGCGACGAATGTTCAGGGATTCCATAAAGTTCTTCAGTGCAAGGTCGGGCTTTCCCGTGGCGTTCTGAATGTTGGCGATGGCGTGCAGACTCGAGGCGATGCCGCTCTTCATCCCTAAGACGTCTTTTGATATCGAGAGATTCCTGATAACTGCGAAGTGCATCCTCGGGCCTCTGGAGGTCTTCGTATCCCACGCCAATGGCCTGAAGGATGTTTGCCTTCTGCTCGTCATTCCCCAGTTGGATCGAGAGAGTCAGAGCGGAATTAAGATCCTGCAAACCTTTTTGTGGATTGTTGCTTTTCAGTTCAACCCGCGCTTCCGCCAAGAGAACAGGGACGTTTTTGGGATCAATCGTGTGTACCTTTTCCAGGATGGTTCGCGCCTGATCCAGGTTGCCGTTTTTTTCGTAGAGATCGGCCAGTCGAAGAAGAACATCCAAGTCGCCGGGGGAACGTTTGGCAAGAGCTTCGTAGGATTCGATTGCCTTCGGATACTCTTTCAGAATCTCCGCGTGCGTGGCACGGATCAAGTATTTTTCCTGGGTGGGGAGCTTTTCGCTAAGGTCGACGGCTTTGTGTAGTCAGATTTTCGCCGGTTCTGCCGGCCGCTTCCGCGAGCACCCGCGAAAGCGTGCGTCCCCCAACTCCCAGTGTCCGCTCGTCATAACCCGCAAACGGGCGTGCTGACAAAAACCTTGCGGCAAGCGCGGCGTCCGTGGTGCTCAAAGACCTAAGGAATTCACTGATCAGTCGCAGCTTCTCCAGCTTTTTAGTGGTGGCTCCGACAGCGTCCGCGAGTTGCACGAAACTGCGCATGGTTCATTTCGTCTGTTCTTTTAGCGCACGCCGTTCACACATGCGGTGCCCAGCCCTTTTCGTATTCCCGCCCCCACAGTTTCATCGCCTCCGCATCGTTCTGTATTCGCCCATCCTTCGAATCCAGATGCAATTCCCGGTTTACTTCCCACGCGATGTTGGAAAGTTGCAGCATCGTCACCGCCACGTTGCCCACCGCGATAGGAGCGTTCAGTTTCTCCCCTTTGCGAATTCCCGCAATGAAGTTCGCAAAGTGTGCATCCGTCATCGAATCACGCCCGACCGTGTCAGCCGAGGAAGTTGTGCTCCCAACCTTAAATTCACTGGTCTTTTTGCCTTTCAGGTCGTACACCTCGTAGCCATCGCGGTCCACCAGCACCGTCCCTGTGGTTCCCATAATCGTCGACCCACGATCGCGGCTGTAGTACTTCATTCCCTGGCAGCTCTTGCCTTCCCACGAAATCATCTTGTCTTCGTACTCGAAGCTGGTCACTAGCGTGTCGTAGAACTCCCAGTCATCCTTGAACTGGTATCTGCCGCCCGATGAAGTCACCCGCATCGGATAATCAACGCCAAGCGCCCACCGGCACACATCGACTTCGTGCGTGCCGTTATTCAACGTTTCGCCTGTTCCATAAATTCGGAACCAGTGCCAGTTGTACGGATGCACGTTGTCCTTGTACGGACGCCGCGGTGCCGGGCCCTGGTACAACTCCCAGTCCAGTTGTGCTGGCACCGGCACTTCCTTCCCGACACCGATCGACTTTCTGACATTGCTGTACCACGCTTTCGCGAAATATGGCCTGCCGATCAACCCTCCATGAATCTTCTCGACGATCTCAATCGTGTGCGGCGAAGACCGCTGTTGCGTGCCCATCTGCACCAGTTTTCCGTACTTCTGTTGCGCTTGGATCAGCATCTCGCCTTCCGCGGGATTGTGGCTGCATGGCTTTTCCACGTACACGTGTTTGCCCGCCTGCAATCCCGCAATCGCCATCGGCGCATGCCAATGGTCGGGCGTCGCAATCGTGATTGCGTCCACATCCTTCTGCTCCAGAATCTTGCGGAAGTCTTTCTCGCTGGCCGGAGTCTCGCCCATCTCGTGCTGCACACTGTCCGCGAATTTCTTTAGAATATTGCTGTCCACATCGCACACATGCGAAATGCGAGCCGCGTTTTTATTCGCCTTCAGCGATGAAAGATGCGCATACCCTCGCCCGTTTAATCCAATCACCGCGAAGTTCAAGCGATCGTTGGCGCCCACAATCTGGCCATAGCTCTTTGCCGTGGTTCCCACAGCCAGTCCCGCTGATCCCACTGCAAGTGCGTCGAGAAACTCACGTCGTGTAATCATGATTTCCCTCATCGCTGGCGTTCACCACGTGATCGTCAGCTGACAGCATAGCTCGTCACCCGCGACAGATTCCACCGTCAGTCAAATCCCGCCTTCGCAAACGCCACAGCCATCGCTCTGCGGCGTGCTAATATGGCCGAGTCTCTTAAGGTCGTTTTGTCTCCGAGGACTAACCGCCATGAAGCAACCCCCCTCCCCTGACCGCCGCAGTTTTCTGAAAGCAGGCGGCGCTATCGCCGCGGGCCTTATCACCAACAGCGTTTCGTTCGCCCATCCCGCAACTGCCTCTTTCCCTCCTCTCCCCGCGAATATCAACACCCTTGCGGCCATGCCGACCCGCAACCTCGGCAAGACCGGTTACAAGGTGGGAATTTTTAGCCTCGGCGGACAAGCTGCCCTCGAAAAGCCCAACAACTTCGACGCGGCTGTTCCCATCATCGAGCGCGCGCTCGATCTCGGCGTCAACTACATCGACACCTCTTCGATCTACGGTGGTCCCGAGCGTTGGAGCGAGCAGTATGTTGGCCGCGTCATGAAGACGCGCCGCCACGATGCCTTTCTTGCTACCAAGACCAAAGAACGTACGCGCGAGGGTTCTTTGCGCATGATCGAAAAGTCCCTCGCCCTTTTGAATACCGATCACATTGACTTGTGGCAATTGCATGACATCGGTTTGCCTGAAGACGTGAATGCCGTTTTCGCTAAGAGCGGTGCCATGGAAGCGCTGCTCGAGATGCGGCAACAAAAGGTCGTGCGCTTTCTGGGCGTCACCGGCCATTACCGTCCCGAAGCGTTGATCGACGCCGTGAATCGCCACCCCTTCGACACCATCCTGATGTCTCTGAATGCCGCGGATTCACACATTCACAGCTTCACTGATCAATTACTACCTTTAGTCGTCGAGAAGCAAATGGGCATCATCGGTATGAAGGTACCTGCGCGCGGCAGATTACTTTCGACGTGGACTCCGCCTCCCCTGGAGCAGCAACAGCATTCCTGGGAGGGCTCGGCGATTGCCACGCGCTCCGGCGTGATGAACATGCGCGAGGCGATGAATTTCGTTCTCTCTCATCCCGTCAGCACCGTCATCGTCGGTTGCGACAATGTCGCTCAGCTTGAAGAAAATGTTCAGATTGCCCGCGAGTTTACTCCGCTTTCGCAATCCCAGATGATGGCGCTCAACAACTTGGCGGAACCCGTCGCCAAACAATCCTTGTTCTTCCGCTTCACCGATCGCACCAAGGGCTGAACCAACAAATCACACGCAAGCCTACCCGCTACTGAGGGTTTGCGTTACAACGGATGTTTTGCTGAATGCATGGCTTCACAGTCGGTGAAAAAGCTACTAAAGTTTGTCATTCCGAGCGAAGCGACGGATCTTCTTTTCGCGTCTTCAATGTAGCGCTAGCTTTTATGCTAGCCCGGGTTTCACTTCAAGGGTTCTTCGCCTTCTGCTCATACCACAGCTGCAACATAAAGAAGGCCTTCTTTTTCTCGCCATGATCCGATACTAGCCCCTTCCGGTTGAAGTAATCCTCAATCCCCGGCAGAGTCCTTCTCGGGCTGCGAAAATCCATCAGAATCCATGGCGTGGTTCCACGAAGGAAGCTGATGCGCTTCAGCATCGCAATCTGATGTTCGTACAGAGTCTCCTGATACTCCTCGGTGAAACGTGTCTGTGCGTCGCCGTGGTTTCCGAATTGTGCGTCCCCTCCAAACTCGCTCATGATCAGCGGCTTGTCATACTTCGACACCCAGTCCGTGCTGTCCAGGTCTGCAATGTTGTGCACATACCAGCCGATATATTCGTTGTTCCCCATAACATCGAGTTCGTTGGCAATCGGGTCGTTGATATGAATCGTTAGCCGGTTTCCATCTTTGGTCTCTTCCGCCTGAAGTGCGGCAGACACCAGCCGCGTCGGATCACTCGTGTGCGCAAGCTTAATTAGCTGACCCAGAAATCGGTTCCGCGCATCGCTAATGGGTGTCTCGTTCGCCACCGAATAAATGATCAGCGCCGCCCGATTGTGATCGCGAGCAATCAATTCGCTCAGTTGATTTTCCGCGTTTCGCAGCGTCCCGGCGTTTTCCCATTGAATTGTCCAGTAGACCGGCACTTCCTCCCACACCATAATTCCCATCTGGTCGGCCACTCGTATCATGGCTTCGTTGTGCGGATAGTGCGCCAGCCGCACAAAGTTGCACCCCAGCTCTTTCGCCCAGCCCAGCAGGATCCGCGCGTCGTCCTCGCTCCATGCCCTCCCAGAGCGCATCGGCGCTTCTTCGTGGATATTGATGCCACGCAGGAAAACGGATTTTCCGTTCAGAAGAATGTCTCTCCCTTGAACGCGAATCGAGCGGAATCCTATCCGGTCCGCCAAGTGGTCTGTCTCGCTGGCGATCTCCACGTTATACAGCTTGGGAGTTTCCGGTGACCACAACTGCAAGTCTGCCTCAAATGAAAATTCCCCGCGCCCCGCTGCATCCGTCTGCAGAGTCTTGCTCACCCCTGCTTCCGCAATGCGAACTGTAACCTTCTGCTGAAGCTGCTTGCCATTCAGTTGTATCCATCCCTTAATTTGCCGCGTCGATCCTTTCTCCAATTGCACCGAGTAGTCTTGAATGAAAGTCTCCGGCACCTCCACCAGTGTTACGGGGCGCGTTATCCCTCCATAGTTCCACCAGTCCGTGTTCACCGTCGGAACGTAATCTTTCCCTCTCGTGTTATTCACCCGAACAACCAGGAAATTCCCTTCAGGACGCACTCGGTCCGTTATCTCGAAATCAAACGGGGTAAACCCGCCTTCGTGTTGCCCCAGCTCCTCGCCATTCAGATACACATATGCCATGTAATTGGCGGCGCCGAAATGCACGAACACTCTCTTCTTCGGTCCTTTGGTGTAATTAAACGATCGCTTGTACCACACGCTCCCCTCATAAAACAGCAATGCGGTGCGTTGGGTATTCCAGTCGCCCGGCACGTTCAATCGGCCTGAAGTGTCAAAGTCGTATTCGACCAATTCTGATTTCGACTGAGGTTTGTAGTTTTTGTAAAACGCGCCATTGCCCTGCAGCGCGTGCGCGTGGTAGTCCACCGCCCCAACGTCGTATGGGTCCACAATCACTTGCCATTGACCATTCAGGCTGGTAGTCGGGCGTCCTTCGATGTTTGTGATCAGCGGGGCGACCTGCGCGTCACCTCGACCGGCAATAAGCAGCAGACCTAAAACAAGCGGCAACCAACGCATAGAAGTAGTCATGGTGCACTATTCTATGCCCTTTTTTTCCGGCTCAGCGATATCCTCTGATTCCCTCAGCGCTCAGTTTCTCCCACCGCGCTTTCCACGCTCTCGATATCAACCAGTCCGTTGCACCCGTACAACGCTGGCAAAATGTCCTCCGCCTTGTAACGCCGCCGCAGCTCCGCCACTCGTTCTGTCCCGGATCGATAAGCAGGAAGATACATTCGTCCCAGCAATGGATGTCTTCCCCAAGCCCCCGACAATTTGTCGGCTCGCTCTTCGGTGACCAGAAACTCATGCCGCAGAATTTGCGCAACCTTTCGTTGGGCAACCTTCTCCTTCCAGGTTAAATATGACGATTGGTTTTTCGCGTCATCCTGCAGCAGCGCCAGCAGCACGCCTATCTGCAGATCTTGGTCCGGTAGTTCGTCAATCTCCGTCACGCCGTGCGCGATCAAAATGGCATTATTCGCTATGCCTTCAAACAGCGTCGCGGCTCTCGTGTTCATCGTCAACACCGTCGCTTCGAAGTCCGCTTGTTTCTGTGCATAGCGGTTCTGCAGGTACGCGAACGTCGTCACGTGCCCCGGCACCACTTCGTGGCTGATCAACTGCTCGAACTCTGGCACGGAGATCTTCAACGAAGCATTGATCTCATACGTCGCTTCGTACTGCGGCGCACCTTCTACTGTCCGGGCCCTCCCCAGATAATTCATTGACCCGGAAAACCACGCCTCCTTGATCGGCAAAAACTCGATATTGGCTCGGGGCACTCGTGCCAGTTCCTTCGGCAGATAGGGTGCAAGGTTGGCCTCGCTCAATCGATCATAGTGCGCAATCACCGCCGTGCTCAGCGCTCGTACCGACGCCATCGGCACCACGCGGTCTCGTCTCCACGCATCCACTGCCGGCAAAATGTTTTTTGACTTCTTCGACAGGTACCCGGCTCTCCTCAACAGCTCCGCCACCTTCTCCCGCTTTCGCGCCGGCTTTGAAGCCTCGGGCGGTTTTCCCGTGGATGCCTTCACGCATCGCTCATAGCTGACCGCCTCACCCTTCCCCAGAGTCTCCATCGCCAGTTCCAGCATCGTTTCCATGCACAGAGCTAGCCCTGTCAGATATTTTCCGCGTAACCCGCCAATCTTTTCCGCCTCGCTGCGGACGCCCGCCACCGCGCCGCCGATGTCCACCTGTTTCAAGTACTGCTCAATTGCTTTTCGATCCGCCTTCTTACTGGTTACGCCGCCACTTTTTCTGATTCTTCCCGCCGCAGCCAGTGTGTAAGCCTCTGGCAACGGCTCATCGGAAAACCACGAGTCCGCAATGAATCGCCCGGTCCCCGAAGCGCACATCACGTCTCCGCCCCACAATGTGTCGATTCCCAGAATCGCATCAGCCACATATTTGGCAACTTTGTCCATTAGCTCTCCTTCTCTTTATGCAGCGAACCCGTCCACACGTAGATGCACAGTCCAATAAAAAATGCTGCGGAAACAATCTGCGAAATCACTTCATTCCCGTAGAATGGTGTGCGAATAAGCTCTTCGCGATATCCCGGTATCAGTCGCAGTCCCGCACCAAACACTCCTCCCAACGCTCCTCCCGCCATCAATCCCGACGCGATTATCACTCCGCGCGACCGCACGCGTCTTCCCGGTTCCGACTCCATTTTCTCCGATCGCTTGTTCAGCCAGTGCGACAGTGCGCCGCCAACCAGTGCCGGCGTATTCAACTCCAGCGGCAGATACATTCCCAACGCGAAAATCAACGACGGTTGTCCCAGCATTTCCATGATCAATGCGATCATTGCGCCGGTCCCAAACAGAAGGTATGCAATCGGCTGGTGGCTCATGAATCCCTCCACCAACGCTTTCATGATCGAAGCTTGCGGCGATGCCAGCACAGGCCGCAAATCTCCCACCGCAGCCTCTCCAAATTGGAATGTCCGCGCCAGCAGAATTATCGTTAGTCCAGACGCGATCGCTGCCGCAATCACTCCCAGGAATTTCACCTTTTCCTGCGCCGCCGGTGTTGACCCCACCCAGTATCCTGTCTTCAAATCGGTGATGGTCTGGCCTGACACCGACAGCGCTGTGCACACGATCCCGGCTATAGCCATCACGAAGAACATCCCCGTTGTGCCGGAAAGCCCGAACCGTAGCAGCACCGCGGACGACAAAATAATTGTCAGCATAGTCATGCCGGAAACAGGATTACGCGCGGTCGTTGCAATCGCGTTCGCTGCCACCGAAGCAAAAAAGAAGGAGAAAACCACCGTTAGCACCAAGCCTGCGGTGACGATCGTCCACGAATGTTGCAGATTCCCCAAAAACGCGGCAATACCGATCGCGCTCAGGACGATGCCCAGCAGAATCGTCGTGACAGGCACATCCCGATCTGTCCGCTCACCCACCGCGCTCTCTCCCTTTCGAAATACACGCAATGCGATTCCGAACGAACCTGCCACGATCCGCAGCGATTTCAAAATTCCAAAAATCCCAGCCGTTGCAATCGCTCCAACCCCCACGAATCGCACGTAGTTCCTGTAAATCTGCACCGCCGTCATTTTTGCGATTGGGATTGCCGCGGGATACACCGCCGTGTCCAGGTGGCTGCCCACAAACCAGATCAGCGGCACCAGCACCATGTTCGACAGAATTCCTCCGGCGCACAAAATCAGCGAACTCCGCAACCCGATTACGTACCCCAGCCCTAACGTGAATCCAATTGCGTCAAAACTAAACGCCATTCGTGCCCGTTCCGCCAGCATTCTCACCGCCGGCACAAACCGAAAATCCAGATACTCTTTCCAGACCTGAAAGGTCGTTACAAGAAAATCATAGACTGCCGCGATCGCCGTGGCCTGTAGAAGCAACTTCGCCTGCGAGCCGCCTTTCTCTCCTGTCACCAGCACTTCGGTGATTGCTGTCGCCTCAGGGAAGGGAAGTAGCCCGTGCTGCTCCCGCACGAAATACCGCCGCAACGGAATCAGGAACAGTACCCCCAGGCATCCTCCTGCCACGCAAATGAAAATCGTCTGGATTGGGTGCGGGTCCAGCTTCAAGATATACAGCGCCGGCAACGTGAAGATTGCCCCGGCCACCACCGACCCCGCCACTCCGCCAATTCCGGTGATGATTACGTTCTCCAGCAGCGAAGACCGCCTCCGGTACATCCTCGCCAATCCAATCACCAAAATGGAGATCGGAATCGCCGACTCCATCACCTGCCCGACTTTCAGCCCCGAATACGCCGAAGCCACCGTGAAGATCACGCAGAGAAATAATCCCCATCCCACCGATCTCCACGTCAGTTCCGGCAATACTTCTCCCGCGAGCACCAGGGGCTCACAAGTTTCCCCGGGTTTCAGCGGTGTGTAGGCATTTTCTGGCAGAGACTTCGTAACAACTTCAGTCATGGGCGGGTGGTCCTCCATCCGAGAGGTCGCTTGCTTCATTTCAATCCATCAATGGGGTTCGACTCGGAGCGGGAGCCAGCGATAACCCAGTGGTTTGCGGCCGTCCCGGACTTCAACACCTTAAACACGCCAAAGCAAGTGCGCGGGTCACGCGTCAACGATTCAGGTTTCTAGGTTTCTCAGGCAGGAATTCCAACCGTCAGGCTGGTTCTCGGTCAGGCGGAAGCGGATTTAACGTGTACCCGTCGTTCCTCTAGAATCAGGCGCCGCAGTTTCCGCAGGTCATTCAGCACTCGTTTGCTCACCACCATGTGCGACTCCAGCACCGTCAGCTTGTACTTCACCAGTTGCAGTGCTTGCTGTTTCCGGGCCAGTTCCGGCCGGCTGGCGCTCGTGATTTCCGTCTCCACGTGCTTTTGCGCTTCCCTCGAGGCCTCCAGTAGAAACCCCACATACTCCAGCGCACCCTCAATGTTTTCAAATGGTGTTGCTTGGCGAGCCATGGCTTCTCTCAGCGCCTTTCTTCCTCAGGCTAAACTCGGCATCCGGTATGTCTATTCCCGCAATCCAGTTGCCACTCTTCTTATTGTTCCTAAAGACTTTATACCCCAATTCTCCCTCTCTAAACCACCCAATTCTTCATCATCAGTAAATCTCTTCTCTAGATAACCTCGCTCTCACACGCCAAGTGACGCCGGTCACATCCCGCCTGCCCATTCATCCCACACAATGATCTCGTGAAGTATCTGACGCTGAGCAATCTACGGCGCCTTTCGCAGATCCTTTTCCTGAGCATTTTCTTACTGCTCTTACTCCGCACCGAGTTCCGCGGCTCGCTCCAGGCCAGGGGAGACGAGATCCGCTTGCCTTACCCTGTCCAGTTGTTCTTTCAACTGGATCCCTTAATCGCCATCTCGAACGCCCTCGCTAGCCGGGCCCTCTACCATGGCTTAATTTGGAGTCTCCTGATCCTGATTCCCACCCTCTTTTTCGGCCGCTTCTTTTGCGGTTGGATTTGTCCTTTGGGCACCCTCAATCACTTCTTCGGTAGCCTCAAATCAGAAACCAAGCGCGGCAAGCAACTCATCGCCTCCAACCGTTATAAGCCTTGGCAGAAAACCAAGTATTACCTCCTGATCGCCGTCTCTGGTCGCCGCGCTCCTCGGAACAGGCCTGGTCGGTTGGCTCGATCCCTTCTCCTTTCTGGTCCGTTCCCTCGGCCTCTCAATTTTCCCTGGCCTGAATTACGCCGTGAACGCTGCACTCAATGCCGTCGAGCACAGTGGCTTTGCTCCGCTGCAAATCGCCGGCAGCCTTTTGCACTGGCTCTTAGGCGTTCTCGTGCTCAATTTCAAGCAACCTCACTTCCGCCAGGGCTTTTTCCTCGGTTTTCTGTTTGTCTTTATCATGGCATTGAACTATCGCGTCACCCGCTTCTGGTGCCGCGCGATCTGTCCTCTTGGCGCTCTGCTCGGTGTCGTCTCCCGTTGGTCGATCTTGGGTCTGCACAAAGATCCCGCCGCTTGCGATAACTGCAATCGCTGCTTGCTCGCTTGTCAGGGTGGGGACGATCCCATCGGCGGAGTGCCTTGGCGCAAGTCCGAGTGCCATCTTTGCCTGAACTGCCTCGACGCATGTCCGCATCACGGCTTGGCGTTCAAGTTCTTCCCCAACAGCGCAGTCGTCGAAGGCCCGAACCTGAACCGCCGCAAGGCTCTTACCTCTATAGCTGCCGGTGCCGCCTTGATCCCTCTGATGCGCAGCACCACCGGATTTGCCAGCGAAAAAAACGATCGCCTGCTCCGTCCACCAAGCGCCCTGGAAGAATCCGACTTCCTCACTCGCTGCGTCCGCTGCGGCGAATGTATGAAAATCTGCCCCAACAACGCGCTGCAGCCATCTTTGTCTGAAGCTGGACTCGAAGGTCTGTGGACTCCCGTACTCGTTCCGCGTATCGGCTATTGCGAGCCTAGTTGCGTGCTCTGTTCGCAAGTCTGTCCCACCGGCGCCATTTGGGAAATCACTCCCAAGTCCAAAGGTTGGGTCGTCGGCGTCAACAGCGACACCAAGCCCGTCAGAATCGGCACCGCCTTTTATGATCGTGGCCGCTGCTTGCCTTGGGCTATGGCTACCGATTGCATCGTCTGCGAAGAGTGGTGCCCCACTTCTCCCAAAGCCATCTACATGCGCCCCGCCGAGGTCATCGATAGTCACGGCAATGCGCGCGAAATTAAACAGCCCTATCTCGATCCCGCTCTCTGTGTCGGTTGTGGCTCCTGCGAATACGCTTGCCCGGTGCACGACCGCCCCGCCGTCTACGTCCTCAGCATCGGCGAGACTCGCTCCAAAACCAACCAGATCCTCTTGAATCACCGCAAAGCGAGACCGCATCCATGACCAAGCTCCAGCTGTCCCACATCATCACATCAACCGCACTCACTCTCGCTTTGTTCTTCGGCCTCGGCTGCGGCAACAATCACGGTGCCTCGATCGCCAATCCCTTTCCTGAGTCGAATCAGGTTCAGGGTTGGGCGCGCGGCGACGAGATTCGCACCTTCCCCGCCGCTGAACTCTGGAAGTATATTGATGGCGATGCCGAGAAATACTTGAAGGCAGGCGTAGAGAGCGCTTCCACCAGCGATTACAAGTTCCAGGATAAGTTTGAGGCGGTCGTCGACATCTATACCATGTCCTCCGCAGCCGGCGCCAAAACCATCTTCGATTCGGAACCCTCCCAAGGCGCAACTACTCCGCCAGTTGGCGACTCCGCGCGCCTCTATGAGCAGAGTCTTGTCTTCCGCCAGGGAAAATTTCTCGTTCGCATTGTCGCTTACCAGAGTTCGCCGCTCTTGGCCCAGGGTCTGCTCGATCTGGGTAAACGCATTGACGACAGATTGATTAAGTAGCGCCCACGATCGCGTCGGCAGAAGGAGTTCGCATGAAAGAAGAATCCGATAGCAGCCGCCGTTCATTTCTCAGGACCTGTGTCGCCGGTGCCGTGGGCTTGGGCGCGACCAAGCTTGCGATTCCCGCGGCCGTCCAACCAGACAACACTCCCAAATCAAAAGTGGTCATTGCGCGTGATCCTCAACTCTATGGCACCGGCTCCAGCCTGGATCCCGCGCGCGTGCAAAAGCTGCTGGATCGCGCCATGCTTTCTTTCTACGACCTGCAAGATCCCGTCGCAGTCTGGAAGAAAGTGGTCCACCCCGGTGATGTGGTCGGATTAAAGGTCAACACCATCGCTGGCCCAGGACTCTCCACGAGCGTCGCTCTTGTCGATGCCATTTGTGAACGCCTCAAACAAGCCGGCATCAAGCCCAATGACATCGTCGTCTGGGACCGTACCAATCGCGAATTGACGCGTGCAGGCTATCACCTCTCCAACGATCCCAATCGCGAGCGCGTCATCGGCACCGACGACAAAAGCATCGGCTACGAAGACAAGCAGTCCGTTTACGGCAGCACCACCACTCGCTTCTCCAAATTGCTCACGCGCACCTGCACCTGCATGATCAATGTTCCCATCCTCAAGGATCACAGCGGCGCCGGCGTCACCGCAGCGATGAAAAACATGTATGGAGTCGTCGACAATCCCAACGACTTTCATTCCAACAACTGTTGCCCCTACGTCGCCGACCTGTATATGCATTCCGTGGTGAAAGAGAAGTTCCGCCTCTCCATCTGCGATATGTTCACCGCATGCTACGAGGGCGGCCCCAGCTTTCAGCCGCAACATACCTGGAAGTTTAATGGCTTGATGATCGCCTCCGATCCCGTCGCGCACGACTTCACTGCCTGGCAGATCATCGAGCGCAAGCGCGCGGAAAAAGGTCTGAAGACTCTCACCGCAGCTGGCAGGCCTCCGAAGTACATTGCTGTTGCCGCGGATGCGCAACATCGCTTGGGTACCAATGATCCGCAACGCATTGCTTTAATCGAGCTGTAGTCACTCGCGGGAGGAAGCACCATGGCAGAGTCCGGTGATAGCGGCATGGATCGTCGCCAGGCCCTGTTGCGCTTGCTCGGCCTTGCCGGGCTCGGCGTCGGAACCGTCGCCGCCGGCAGGTGGCTCAGCCATCGCAGTGAGCGTCCCACGGATGAACTGGTCGTCAACGCCAAACGCAGCCACACCGTCCCAGCATCGCCGGATTTCCCTCAACTGGCTGTAATCGCCGGTGGCGAGCCCGAGCAACTGCTCCGCCGCGCGCTCCAGGAAATGGGTGGCATCAAGCGCTTCATTTCTCGCTCCGATGTCGTCATCGTCAAGCCGAACATCGCCTGGGATCGCACTCCCGAACAAGCCGCCAACACCAATCCCCAGCTCGTTGCCGAACTGGTCCGCCAATGTTGGGATGCCGGCGCAAAGAAAGTTATTGTCACCGACGTCAGCTGCAACGATCCTCGCCGCTGCTTCCAGCGCTCTGGCATCGCCGAAGCCGCTCGCCAGCAAGGTGCCGAAGTTCTGTTGCCCGAGCCTTCCCGCTTCAAGCAAGTTGACCTCGGCGGCGATTTCTTGCAGAACTGGCCCGTCTTTCAACCCTTCCTCGAAGCCGATAAGATTATCAACGTTCCTATCGCCAAGCATCACAGCCTCACCGGCGTCACCCTCGGCATGAAGAATTGGTACGGTATTCTCGGCGGACAACGTGCCCAGCTTCACCAGCACATTCACGAGAGCCTCGTTGACCTTGCCGATTTCATTCGCCCCACTCTCACTATCGTTGATTCTTACCGCGTCCTTCTCCGCAACGGTCCAACCGGCGGCAACCTGGAAGATGTGCTCTTGAAGAAAACTCTTATCGCCGGCACCGACCCGGTTGCTCTCGACGCCTATGTCGCGAAGGCTTACTGGAATATGGACGTCAGTGTGATGCCTTACCTGAAACTGGCCAGCGCGCGGAATTTGGGCACTCCCGATTTTGAAAAGCTGCGCGTTCAAGTCGTTAATCTCTCTTGATCGAACCGGCGCAAACCTTTGGCCAATCGCAATTTCGCACTCTCACGTTGTGATGTAGACTTTCTTATATGTCCGGTTCAGCCGCGCCACAAAAAATGCTGATGCCTTTTCTCGATTTGAAGGCGCAGTTCGCCACCATCCGCCAGGAAATCCTCGACGCGGTCACACGCACTCTGGAAACCCAGCAATTCATTCTCGGTCCGGAAGTTACTGCGTTTGAGAATGAAATCAGCGCGCTCACTGGGTGCGCTTATTCCATTGCTTGTGCTTCCGGCTCGGATGCCCTGATTCTTGCTCTCTTGGCTCTTGAAATCGGTCCCGGCGATGAAGTCATCACCACACCGTTCACGTTCTTCGCTTCTGCTGGTTCCATTGCTCGCGTAGGAGCGAAGCCTGTCTTTGTCGATATAGATCCGCAAACCTTCAACATTTCTCCCCAAGCACTCAAGAACGTAATCACTCCACGTACCCGCGCCATCATGCCCGTCCATCTTTTTGGCTTGTCGGCCGACATGAATCCTATTCTCGGACTCGCTTCGGCGCATCGCATTCCCGTCGTCGAAGACGCTGCCCAGGCCATTGGCGCGCGCTATACCGAATGCCCGATTGGCAGCCTTGGCCGAATGGGTTGCTTCAGCTTTTTCCCCTCCAAGAATCTCGGCGCCGCCGGCGATGCGGGCATCATCACTACCAACGACGCTGCTCTGGCGGATCGGCTCCGCCTCTTGCATGTGCACGGCGCCCGCGACAAATACGTCTACGAGTTGCTGGGCATCAATAGCCGTCTTGACGCCCTTCAGGCTGCCATTCTTCGCGTCAAATTGAAGTATTTGGATAAATGGGCGACTGCCCGCCAGCGCAATGCCGATCGTTATCGCGATCTCTTCCGCGAATTCCATCTGGAATCGAAAGTGTCTTTGCCCATCACCCCTCCTCACTCCATTCATGTCTACAATCAGTTCACCATCCGCTCCACCGATCGCGACAAGCTTCGTGAGCACCTCAGCACCAGCGGGATTCCGTCCGAAATCTACTATCCGATCCCTCTGCACCTTCAGAAAGCCTTTTCCTATCTCGGTCACAGGTCCGGCGACTTCCCCGCATCCGAAGCTGCCAGCCGCGAGGTTCTCTCACTTCCCATCTATCCCGAACTCACCGAAGCTCAGCAGCGCTCTGTCGTCGTCGCAATCGCCGCCTTCCATCGAGCCTAGGCTCCCGAGCACTGCTCCTAAGCACATCACGGGCTCTTGTGACGTGTAGCACAGACCCGTGTGTCCCCTGATTAGATGATGCTTGCAGCCGCTCTCGAAAGGACCTTCTATGTCCCTGGCACCTTCCCTCAAATTGGACTCTCTGCGCACCTTGCCCACCGATTCCGCCCGCCAAATCCAATGGCGCTTTGCCGACCGCTACGATTTGCAGATGCTCGTGCAGTCTGCCCGCTCTGTCGCTCGGGGCCCGGTTGCCAAACTGGTTGCTCAAGGTGGCCGTAACACTCATGAATGGACCCCTGCGAAGGCAGAGATGTTAGAGGCCTTCGATCGCGCCGGTCTCACCGCCGTCTTCATGGACCCTGAGCAGGGCGGTTTCATTTCGGGACCGCGTAACCTGGCATTGGCACTCGTCGCCTTCGAATTGGCTTGGGTTGATGGCGGCGCAGCCACCGCTAGCCTGGCTGGTTGTCTTGCCTTGGCGCCTATCCACGAGCGCGGCACTAAGGAACAGCAGGATCACTACATGAAGCTGGCAGCCCCGCCCCAGCCCGGTGAAGATCGCAAGCCCTGGCGCGGTGCCTTCTGCCTTACCGAGCCCATTCCTTACGTCGGCGTCGACACGGGCATGCTCGATGGCAAAATCCGCATCGTCGAGTGGAAATCAGGCGAAGAACCCATCCTGCAAGTTGAAAAGCGCGGGCGCTTCATCACTAACATTGGATTTGCTAATTTCGTTACTGCCGCTGTGGACTCCGACGACGACCGCATCAAGGGCAGTTGCATGGTCATCCTCGAAGAATGTGATCCCGGCATCTTCGATCGCGGTACTCCCACGCGCAAAATGGTCCACCAGCTTTCCTCCACCGGCGATCCCATCTTCAACCTGCGCATCCCGGCCAGCCGCATCGTTGGCGGCTACGACATCAAGGACGGCCAGATTCTTCCGCGCCACTCCCACAGCGAAGTCATCGAAGCCGTGTTCCGCCGCACTCGCGTCACAGTCGGCGTGATGACCGCCGCAAAACTGCTTTCCGCCGTGGAGCCCATCATTCGCTACCAACGTGGCAGGTTCCGTGGCGCTACGACCGCCACGCCTGGTTCTGTCCGTTACCAGATGGGTTTGCAGGCCCGCGAAGATTCTCTCCACCGCCTCGTCGATATCTGGGCTACTGGCGAAGCGAGTGCTTCTCTCGCTTTCGCCGCCGCTCGCGCCTTCGATGAGCTCGATCCACTCGAGCGCGAAGCAGAGACCATACTCGCTAATCGTGGTGTCACCGGCTCCCGCGCACAAGCCAAACTCCTTCGCCAGTGCTCTGAGGAAGCTGCCACTCTTCTCGGCCTCCCCGACAAGGATCCTCGCAAAGAACAGCTTCGCTCCGATCCTTTGTATCGCTTCCTTCAGTTGGATTCTCTTGCTGACATCCTCTGTCCCGCCGCCAAACTCTGGAACACCGGCTGGGGCGCTCAGATGATGCGCGAAGCGGTCAGCCTTATGGGTGGTTACGGCATCACCGAAGACTGCCCGGGCTTTCTCGGCAATAAGTGGATGGACGCGCAGCTCGAAGCCACCTACGAAGGCCCGGAGGCTGTTCAGCGCCGCCAGCTTTCCATCACCATGACGAATCCCGTTTTCCTCGCCCAGTTCCGCAACTGGATTCGCGAAATGCGTGGCATTGCTTCAGACCATCCCGGCACAGGTGCTTGCACTCTCGCCACCGCCATGACCATGTGGCTCTGGACGCTTGAGCGTCTGCAACACACCACCGATGGCGACGGCAACAAGCTGTACCATAGCGCCCGCCAAGGCGTTACCTTCCCGGTTGCCGATGCGCTTTGCTGGCTCCTCGCCGCTCGTTGCCAGATCCTCGATGTGCTCGAACTGGAGCGCCACGGAGCGCAAGATGCCTCTGTCGAAGAAGGCCTGCCCGGTCTGGTGAATTTCATGACCGATCTCTGCCACGTCCAATCCGCTCGCGCCAGTGGCGAAGTTGCCCGTATCTGCGCCGAGTTGGTATTCGGCTACAATCGTCACCCTTCTTGGGATGAAGCAGGCGCCCGCGGTTGCTTCCTCCAAGACGAAATCGACGAACTCGAAGGCTTCATCCCCGGAATCTCCGCTTGCACCGTTGACATCCTCGGCACCGGCGGCTCGCATCCCCAGAAAGCTGGCCCCTGCGCCAAATGTGCCGGTGCCGATACTTTCCTCGCGCTGCACAACAAGCTCGACACTTGCCTCACTGGTGCGCGCCTCGCAAAAGATCACGCCGCCGACAGCGTCTCCAAACTCATGATCCCGGAAGTGTTGGACTATCCCGCATGAACTCTGCTGCGCCCGAATCAACTACCACCGTCGAGCGTCAGCAGATGCTGGTGGACATCGCGTGCGTGGGCTTCGGACCGGCCATGGGCGGCTTCCTCACCACCCTCTCGCGCAATTCTTTGTATCCCGACGGTTCGCCCCGCTTCGACAGTCCTTCCGCTCCCGGCACTCCTCTCCAGGTGATTTGCTACGAACGTGCCGATGGCTTGGGCTTTGGTGTTTCCGGTGCCGTCACGCGAGCACGCGGCATTCGCGCCAGCTTCCCTGACCTCGACCCCACGCAAATTCCTATGGCCACGGCCGTAAAGAAAGAGGAATTGGTTTACTTGCTCGATCCCATTGGCGCCAGCAGGCGCTCTCTCGCGCTGCGCACCGCCGACAAGTTCATCCGCGCCTTCCGCAAACTCTTGCCCTTTCGCGATCAAGCCGTCGAGTTGCCGTACATCCCCGGCTTTCTCGCCAAACATGATGGCCTCATCATGTCTCTCGGCCAATTCAATCAATGGGTTGGTGAACAACTTTCCGCATCCGGCCAAGTACAGATTTGGCCCAGCAGCCCCGTCTCCTCACCACTGATCGAGAACAACGCCGTCGTCGGAATTCGCCTCGCCGACCAGGGCACCGATCTCGGCGGCTCGCCTCAAGATGGATTCTTGCCTGGCATGGACGTCCGCGCTTCGCTCACCGTCGTCGGCGATGGCCCGGTGGGCGCCGTCGGCCGCGCCATCGACTCGCATTTCGGCGTTCCTGACAACTCTCACACCCCCGAATGGGCTCTCGGCATGAAGATGGTGATCGAGCTTCCCGAAAACTGTTCTCTCGAACCTGGCACCGTCCTTCACACCTTCGGCTATCCCGAGCCGGAAATCTTCGGCTTCCTCTACGTTCACCCCAACCGCCTCGCCTCTGTCGGCATCTTCATTCCGTCGTGGTTCCGCAGTCCGGTCCGCACTGCCTATCGCTATCTCCAGCATTTCGTCCTTCATCCTTATCTCTGGCATCACCTCGAAGGTGGCACGCTCAAATCCTGGGGCGCGAAATCCTTGCAGGAGTCGGGTCGCCATGGCGAACCGCTTCTTGCAGGCAATGGCTACGCCCGCATCGGTGAGGGTTCTGGCAGCACCAATGTCCTCGCGGGCTCCGGCGTCGACGAAGCTTGGTCCACCGGTGTCCAGCTCGGCGAAGCTGTCCTCGAACTCCTCGAAGAGAAGCGTCCTTTCACTCGCGAAAATCTTCAATCCACATACATCCGCCGCCGTCGTAGCAGTTGGGTCGATCGCGAATCTCGCGTTGCCGCCAATTCGCGCAACGGATTCCACTTCGGATTGCTTCCCGGCCTGTTCGGAATGGCTCTTGCAGGTTTCACCGGCGGTCGCCTCTCGCTTCCTTCGCAACGCCGGCAGCGTACCGCCGCATCCCTCGGCGAATTTTACGGCGTCCGCATTCCTTCAGCCGAGTTGCGGCGCATGAAAGACGACGCCATCGCCCGCGGCGTTCCTCTTCACGATCAGGTCATGGCCCGCTGCGGCTGGCCCGAGATTCCTTTTGATGGAAAATTGCTGATCTCGCAGCAAGATGCTCTGCTCATGGGCGGCAGCGTGCAGGCGCAGCCGGGCTACGCCAATCACGTAATCTTCGTTCGCCCTCAAGTCTGCCTCAACTGCGAGCCCAAGCTGTGCGTCGAAATGTGTTCGGGCCAGGCCATCACGCGCGGCGAAAATGGCGTCCCAAATTTCGATCGTGAAAAATGCATCTTCTGCGGCGCCTGCTTGTGGAATTGTTTGGCTGAAACAGCCAGCGAGCCGGGCAACGTCGATTTCCGCGCCGGTTCCGGCGGTTTGCACTCAGCGTTGAACTGAATTGAGGACATCACCACTATGAGTAGCGCTTTCCATATTGTCGTTTGCGGTGGCATCGTGCCCGATCCGTTGCAAACTCTCGAGCCCGTCGAATCTCCCGCTGGTCCGACTCTCAAGAACGAAATGCTTCTTCCCGCGATTCTCGATCCCTGGGCGGCTCACGCGCTCTACGAGGCCGCGAACCTCGCTTCTCTTCATTCGGGAAGCAAAGTCTGGCTCGCCAGCCTTGGTCCCAAGGCCAAACTTCAGCAAGTCATGATGACCATCGCCCAAAAAGTTAGCTTCGAATTGCTCGCCATCGATGGCTCTGCCAGCGGATTTTATGATGCTCACTCGACCGCCGAAGCTCTCGCCAGCGCGATCTCCGCCTTGCCCGGCCTTGACCGTTCGCGCCTCTTGCTCTTCGGTGGTTGGGAATCCGCTTCTCGTGGTGCGGGCGTCACCCTGCAACTAATCGGCGAGCGCCTCGGCATTCTCGATCAGTTTCAAGGCGTTGACCAGCTAACCGTCCTCGCCGATGGCTCTCTCGAAATCCTCGAGCGCATCGAGGGCGGGCGCCACCAGGTTTCCGTCTGTGCCGGTCCGCCCGCTCTTCTCGGTTGGGCGACCGGCAATCTTCCCGAGCCGCGCAACAATCCGCAGATCGGCATGGTCAACATGCGCACCATCATGCCCGCTCTCCAGAAAGCCAAGCCTGCACCGCCTTCCCAGCCGGGGCTGCAGTATCGCAGCGCGTCGCCTCCAAAACAGCAGCGCCACACTCGCATCGTTAAGGATCTTGCCGCCGACGAAGTTGCCCGCGAGATCGCAGAATGGATCGCAAAATCATGAACGAGAAAATCCTCTTCCTCGCCCACGTCGACGAATCTGGCAACGCTTTGCCCAAGATCGCCTTCGAAGCCTTGGGCGCCTCACTCGCTCTTTCGCAACAACTCAACTCGCCCCTGGAAATCGGCCTCATCGGTGAGAACGTTCAATCCTCCGCGGACTCCCTCGCCGCCGCCGGCGCAGCCCGCATTCTTGGCGTCCAGGGTCCCGATTTTGCCAAACCAAGATTCTCCAGCGACGCCGCAGCCGCCGAAGCTCTTTGCCGTGCGTCCGCCCCGCAATTGGTTATCGCCCCGGCAACCTCGCGCTTCTTCCGCGCGCTTCCTTGCCTCGCCCAGCGTCTCCCCGCGCAAGTAGACACGCACATCACATCGATCAATGTCACAGATGGCGCCGTGGCTGCCACTCGTTGGTTCTATCGTCAGCGCATCGAAGGCATCTTCCAGCGCAAGGCTCGCCCGTGGATTCTCTTGCTCGATTCCGGCTGCCATGAACCCTGGCATGCAGCTCCCGCGCCCGTCACCGTTCAGGAACTCGCCGTCTCTCTTCCACCGCAAGCCAAGCGCACCTCCGTCACTGGCATTCGCGCTCCAAAGTCCGATTCTCAAACGATTCGTCCCGACGCGAATCTGCTCTTCGTTGCCGGCGCTGGCTGGACCAAAAAACAAACCGATGGCAAGATCCATCCTGAGCAAGCCGAAACTCTCATTTTGAATTTCCTGCGCGAATCCGGCGCCTCCCTCGGTGGCAGCAAATCCCTCGTCGATCAAAGCGGCGAAAATCAGGCCGTCCTTCGTTTCATGACTCACATGAATCAGGTTGGTCAAACAGGTTCCACGCCGCGCCATCCCAAAGGGCTCTCCACCTGCTGCCATGGCGAAGAGCCTCACGTCGTCGGCTGGCGTTTCATCAACGACCGCCGCGCCATCAACCTCGATCCCAATTGTGGTTGGGCGCGTGGCAAGGCCGACGTCCTCTACGTAGCCGATGCATTTCAAGTGATGGAAAAGCTGAACGCGCTGCTAGCCGAGCGCTCCGCGGAACTTCAGGCCAAGTGCGCTCTTCAGCCCAATTCATCATTCTGTTATTCCGAACGAAATCTGCGCAGTGAGGAATCTCTCTTCCCTCTGGACCCGCACTAGCTGACCGTGTGTGGCACCGTGACGCCTACCGCATCCGCCGGCTTATCCGTCTTCAACTCCGCATCCAACGCCGCTTCCGTTTCCTGTGCGTCTACCACCGCAATCGCCGCGATGTTCACGATCTCTTCCACCTCGCATCCGCGTTGCAGCACATGCACCGGCTTCGACATGCCCATCAGGATCGGCCCGATCTTCTCCGCTCCGCCTATCCACGACAACAGCTTGTAACACGTGTTCGCCGACGTCAGGTCCGGGAACACCAGCACGTTCGCTCCGCCTCGCAGCTTCGAAAATGGATACGTCTCTTCCAGAATCCCCGGCTCCACGGCCGTATCCGCCATCATCTCTCCGTCGACCATCAGCGTTGGATCGGCCTCCTGCACCAGCTTCACCGCTCGCTGTACTTTTTCTGTCAGCGGGTGCGGCGTGCTGCCAAAATTCGAGAACGACAACATCGCCACTCGTGGTTTTACGTTGAACCTGCGCGCTGTCTCCGCCGCGCACAACGCGATTTCTGCCAGGTCTTCTGCGCTCGGCTCAATATTCACCGTGCAGTCCGCCAGAAAATACATGTCTCCGCGTTTTGTCACCAGCGCATACAGGCCCGACACCTTATGCAGGCCCGGCCTCGGCTTGATGACTTGCAGCGCAGGCCGGATCGTGTCTGGAAAATGTTGCGTCACGCCTCCTACCAGCGCGTCCGCATCTCCCATGTGTACCATCACCGATCCGAAAATATTTCGGTTGTTGATCAGTGTCTGCGCCTCAGAAAGCGTTACTCCTCGCCTTTGCCTCAGTTCGTATAGCGCCTGGATATACTCGTCTCTCTTGGACCACATGTTCGGATCTACCACCTGGATACGCTCCAGGTTTACGCCTAGGTCTTCAGCCTTTTCTCGAATGACTTTTGTGGATCCGATCAGCATTGGCTGCGCGATTTTTTCTTCCACCAGGATGTGCGCCGCGCGCAGAATCTTTTCGTTCTCGCCTTCCGGAAACACCACACGCCTCGGCCGCTGTTTCGCCTTGTGTACGATTACTCGCATCAATTCGTGCGCTCTTCCCAATAACCGCTCCAGCCGCTCCCGGTATTCGTCCAGATCCACTGGTTCCTTCGCGACTCCGGATTCCATCGCGGCTTTAGCCACTGCCGCCGCCTCCCACACCAGCACACGCGGGTCAAACGGTTTTGGAATGATGTACTCCGGCCCAAATCGGATTCGGTCCACTCCATACGCGTGGCAAACCGAGTCTGGAACGTCTTCCTTCGCCAGCGCCGCCAGCGCGTGCGTTGCCGCCATTTTCATCTCTTCATTAATCGCCGTGGCGTGTACATCCAGCGCGCCCCGAAAAATAAACGGAAATCCCAGAACATTATTCACCTGATTCGGAAAGTCCGACCGGCCCGTCGCTATGATCACGTCCTTGCGTGCCGCCAATGCTTCTTCGTACGTGATCTCCGGATCAGGATTGGCCATCGCGAACACGATTGGCCGGTCCGCCATCGTTTTCAACATTTCTCCAGTAAACGCGCCTTTCACCGAAAGCCCTGCGAATACATCTGCGCCCTTCACTGCCTCCGCCAGCGTTCGCAGGTCCGTCTTCCGTGCAAACCGCGCCTTGTATGGGTTCATTCCTTCAGTTCGTCCCTCATACACGACGCCTTTCGTGTCGGCCAGAATTATGTTTTCCCGCTTTACGCCCAACCTTACGTAATGCTCCGCGCAGGCGATTCCCGCCGCGCCGCTGCCGTTGAACACCACTCGAACCTGGTCGATTCGTTTTCCTACAATTTCCAGCGCATTCAGCAATGCCGCGCCGGAAATGATTGCCGTGCCGTGCTGGTCGTCGTGGAACACCGGAATCTTCATCGTCTTCTTCAACGTCTCTTCGATGTAGAAGCATTCCGGCGCCTTGATATCCTCCAGGTTAATCCCGCCAAAGGTCGGTTCCAGCAACTGGCACAACTTGATCACGTCATCTGGATTTGTCGAATTCACTTCCAGATCGAACACGTCCACGTCCGCGAATCTCTTGAACAGTACGGCTTTTCCTTCCATTACTGGTTTGCCCGCCAGCGCCCCGATATTCCCCAGTCCTAGAACCGCCGTTCCATTCGTCACCACCGCGACAAGATTTCCTTTCGCCGTGTACTTGAACACGTCACTCGGTTCTTGCTTGATCTCCAGACACGGTTGCGCCACGCCCGGCGTATACGCCAGGCTCAAATCGCGCTGCGTTCGACAGGGTTTCGTCGGACTTACTTCTATCTTTCCCGGACGTGCTCCGTAGTGATAGGCCAAAGCTTCTGTCTTAAGTATTGTCATGGCCGTTCTCCTGGTGTGCTCTACTTCATCCAGCGCTGCCTTGCTAGCGCTCTTACCATTCTTGGGTGGTCAAGTACTCGTGGATCGATTTTGCCGCTCGTCGCCCCGATCCCATCGCTAAAATCACCGTCGCGCTCCCCGTGACAATGTCGCCACCGGCAAATACGCCTTTGCGCGATGTCCGTTGTGTCTCCGAGCTTGCTTCGATGTAGCCCCGCTGATTCGTTTTCAGCCCTGGTGTCGTCGATTGGATCAGTGGGTTCGCCGATGTTCCCGTCGCGATGATCGCAACGCTCAGTGGAATCTCAAATTCCGAGCCGGCCACTGCAATAGGCCGCCTCCTGCCCGACGCGTCCGGTTCACCCAATTCCATACGTACGCACCGCGCTGCCCTCAGCCAACCGTTGCCGTCATCCAGAAATTCCACTGGATTGGTCAGCACCTGGAAGTCGATCCCTTCTTGCTTCGCGTGTTTCACTTCTTCGGCGCGCGCCGGCATTTCCGCCTCGCTCCGGCGGTATAGCACATACGCTTTATCCGCTCCCAGCCGCCTTGCCGATCGAATCGCGTCCAGTGCCGTGTTTCCACCGCCAATCACCGCCACCTGTTTGCCCTTCAGTTCCACGATCGGCTCGTCGTAACGTGGGAATTCATATGCGTGCATCAAATTAATCCGCGTCAAAAACTCATTCGCCGAATATACGCCGTTCAAATGTTCCCCCGGAATGTTCAGGAAGACGGGAAGCCCCGCTCCCGTTGCGATGAACACAGCGTCGTAGCCTTCTTCTTCGAACAACTCGTCAATCTCTACCGTCTTTCCCACCACCACGTTGGTCTCAAACTCCACTCCCATTGCGCGCATCGTGTCGATTTGTTCGCGAATCACCTGCTTCGGCAACCGAAACTCCGGAATCCCATACATCAGTACTCCGCCGATTTCATGTAACGCCTCGAACACATGCACTCGGTGGCCCCTCTGCACCAAATCTCCTGCCGCGCTTAATCCAGCCGGGCCGCTTCCCACAATCGCCACTTTCTTCCCGGTCGATGGCGCGTTCACCGCCGGCGCTACTCCCATTCGCTGCTCGTAGTCCGCAACGAATCGCTCCAGGTAACCGATTCCCAGCGATTCCACCTTCTTCGTCAACAAGCAGTTTCCTTCGCAGTGATCCTCCTGCGGGCAAACCCGGCCGGTGATCGCCGGCAACACGTTATCTTCGCGAATTTTCGCCGCCGCCCCCAGGAAGTTTCCTTCCACAATCAGCCGCACAAACTCCTTCACCTTCACTCCCACCGGGCAATAATCCACGCACGTTGGTTTCTTGCACTCCAGGCAGCGCAGCGCCTCTTGCCGCGCCAGTTCTGTCGAATATCCCAGATTCACTTCCGTAAAATTGTGAACCCGCAGGTCCGCTTGCTGTTCCGGCATGTGCTGCCGCGGAACTTTCATTCGATCTTTCATCTTCAGCGGATTCGGAGAGATTTCCTTTACCAGCTCCATCACTTGTCCTCCACCACCACGCATGCGGTCCCTTTATCGCCGCCTCCTGCCTTGCAATGCCCACCATCCTTCGCCGCGCTTTGGAATTCTTCCAGCGACTTTCGTTCCGACTCTCGGTACATCCGGTTCCGCTGCATCAACACGGAAAAATCCACCTCGTGCGCTTCAAATTCCGGCCCATCCACGCACGCAAACTTGCTTTTCCCACTCACGATCACTCGGCATCCGCCGCACATCCCCGTGCCATCAATCATGATCGGATTCAGGCTGACCATCGTATGAATCCCCGGCTCCTTCGTCACGTCCGCCACCGCCTTCATCATCGGCACCGGTCCTACCGCCAGCACTTCATCGATCTTCATTCCTTGCGTGATCAGTTCACGCAACTTGTCGGTCACTAATCCTTTTTCTCCATAGCTGCCATCATCCGTCGTTACATACAACTCATCGCTCACTCCTCTCATCTCGTTCTCAAGTAACACCAGATCCCGGTTTCTGCCGCCCAGAATCGTCACGATCCGGTTTCCCGCCCGCTTCAGCGCTACTGTCGTCGGATACGCCAGTGCCGTCCCGACTCCTCCTCCAACAATCACCACCGTGCCGAAGTTCTTGATCACTGACGGCTTTCCTAGCGGTCCCACGACATCCAGAATCCCGTCGCCCGTCTCCAGCGCATTCAACTGGTTCGTCGTCTTTCCCACCGCCTGTACTACGATTGAAATCGTGCCGTTCTCTGCGTTCGAGCTTTCAATCGTCAACGGAATCCGCTCGCCCTGTTCGTGCAGCCGCAGAATCACAAATTGCCCGGCCTGGTGTTTTCGGGCAATCCTAGGCGCTTCAATCACGAATCTCTTGATTTGTGGAGCTATGAATCCTGCCTGCTGAATCCTGAACATGCACACCCCTCACACACACGGTCCACGTTATGGATTTGCAAGACGAAAGCCATCTCCATAGCAATCGTTAGCATGCTAAGTTGTCTATTATCAATTAGATGGGAGTCGAGCTCACCCCGCAAAGCCGCGCAAATCGTCTTCCCTGAGAGAACTACCCCAACTCGGTCAACTTCCTGCGTTACCTCACCCAGCGCAGCCTCAGCCCATTTCGCCGCGATTTAGCTCACATTTGTATGGCGACACCGCCTGTTTCAATTCACTCCCGATGCGGCTGCCCCTTCCGAACTCGGTGCCGCCTTGATCAGTATCGGCCACCTCGGAAACGCGTAGTTCCCGCCCACATCGTCGATCACATTGATTTGGCACGTGTAGAATCCCGGTTTCAGCGACTGCAGTGGTATCTCCATCTGGAAAATCACGGCCTTCCGGTCTGCCGCCGTCATCTCGTGCGCCACGATGGGCTTCGTCTCATACACTTTGCTTTCGCCCTGCAAAAATTCAATGCTCGTCAGTACGCGCACCGAACCCTTCGGCTCTTTCGGCTCGCTCGTCCCATTCGCTGTCTCGGCCGCCTTGCTTTTTGCCGCATCGTACACCTCATATTGCAGGAACAGGTTCTGGTCCTGCGTGAACACGTGCGTCACGCTCGGCACCAGTTCTGTCTGTTCGCTTACCAGCGGCTGAAAGCCTTTCTTCTTTTGCGTCGATGGCACGCGCTGGCTGCTTAATACCACGCTGCTCATCCGCATCGGCGCCTTTCGCAAGTCCGGAATCCTCACGTCCGTTTCGAATGACCCCATCCGCCCGGTCCGGTTTTCCCGCACGATAAATTTCAAATGATAATTTCCCGGCGCCAGCACAAAACTCGTGTTGTACTGCACGTTTTTCCGCCGTACCTGCTGCGCGCTATCCACCGCCAGCTTCACCGTGTCGCGCAACCGCCCCACCGGGAATTTCCCGCCCTCCCGCACTTGCCCGATGATGTCCAGTGTCGCGTTGTCCCTATCCTTCTCTTGCACGAACGGAATCTGCGATCCCGGCACCACCAACGATACCGACAAGTAGTAGTGCGAATCGTCCGCCCGGAAATAAGCGGTCCCCGCGTACACTGCCACGTCCGTTTGCGGCAGGTCCGCCTCCAGTTCGTCCTCCAGCTGCTCCTCGCGGTCCGCTTGCTTCATGTGCTGATAATCGCGGTCCGCATAATATCCCGCCCGGTATTCCAGTTTCACATCCGGCCGGTTGAGTTGTACCTTCAATCGCCGGAAGTGCCCGTCCTTCAAATGGTTTGTACTTGAATATCCCAGAACGTAGTACGCCGAAGTATCCTTCTGCACCTGGCTGAACACTCCGCTCAAATCGTTTGTGTCCATAAACGCTTTTCCCCCCGTGTCTGCCGCCAACGTGTACAACGTTTCCTGTGACGCATCGTTCCCATTCAAGTCGTTCAGCACCGACGCCCCGCTGTATGCTGATTGACCATGCAAGCTCGCTGCCTGCGCCTGCCCTCCCGGCGGAAACGCCGATAGTCCTCGCACGTCCACCGGATAGATCGCAACGTTGGCCCTTACCGCCGCCGCCGTCGCCGCCCGCAATGCGGACTGATTGTCCACACCGGACTGCGTGATCCCATTGCTGAAATAGATCAAACTCTTTTTCTGCGGGATCTTTCCCATCGCTTGCATTACTGCCTGTAGCGCCAGCAGCTTCCGGTCCGCGCTGAACGTGTTGTAGTCCGTGTCGTCCGGTGTGTACGACCCACTCGTCTCCGCCGCGCCCTCGGAGCTTCCCGTGCTTCCGTTTTCGAATCCCTGTCCTTCGCTCGAGTTGTACGCGGCGAGCTTGGCCAGAATTTTGCTCTTGTCATCGCTGAAATCCAGGTCCAGGCTCAAATTCGTTGCCAGCGACATCAACGCCACCAGATCGGCCGGCTGCATTTTCGCGTTCACGTATTTCTTTCCCGCATCTACCGCGCGGTCAATGTCGTCCGGTTGCATTGCCGAAAAATCGAAAAACAGCAGCATTAGCCGCCGGTCACGCCCTTCCAGGCTCTTCTGTTGACCTTGACCCGAACTCAACAATTTTCCCGGCCCTGCCGTTCCGCTCACCGTCGTTCCTGCTCCGCCAGCCATCGCTAATTCATCCACATGCTCGAAGTCGAAACTCACCAGGTCCTGTTTCTTTCCGTCCTCGAATACCGTGAAATCTTCGCTCTTCAAATCCTTGATCAGGTTCCCGTGCTTGTCTCGCGCCACCACGTTCACCAACACCACTTCCGTTGACACTCGTACCCGCGCCCCGCTTTCGACCGGTGCTTGCGGCTGCTGCGCCAGCAGGTTACCCATCGTCAGCCACACCAATAACAGCGCCGTCGCCATCCTTCCAAATTTTGTCGTCAATCGCATATTCCCAACTGTCAGAATCGGAATCTCGCCACCATGCTCACTCGCCTCATGTTGCTCACTCCCGTTACCTGCCCGAACGTCAGCGAATTCACTACCGTATTAATGTTTGAAAAATATGGTGTGTTGAAAATGTTGTTCGCCGTCAGCCGCAAGTCCAGCGAGCGCGACTCGCGAATCACAATCGTTTTGTTCAACGACATATTAAACGTGAATTGCGCTGGCCCCAGAATGATATTCCGCCCCGCATCTCCGTACGTCGTTCCTCCTGCGCACCCGGGTCCCGGCACGCAGAACGCCGCCGTATTGAACCACTCGCCTGTCGTGGGGTTTGATATTCCCAGCGGTTGGCCTGCCACCACGTTCGCTCGCTGCGATCCACTCACCCCTCGATCGATGTCCACGGATGCCCCTAGCACTCGTGGCGTGAAATACAGTCCCGACCCAATCGTGAAGCTGCCGCTCCACTGCCATCCGCCCAGCACGTGCGACATAACTCCTGTCGTCACAAACCGCCGTCCATCTCCAAACGGCACATCGTAGATCCAGTTCCCAGTGAACTTTTGCGCTTGATTGAAGCTCGAAAGGCCGCGGTCTCCCGGCAAGTAAAATGGATTCTGCACCACCACCTCTCCGCCGCCTCCGATCGAAGACGCATCATCGATCGATTTTGAGAATACGTAGGTCGCGCTGATTCCCAGTCCCTTCGACATCCTCTTTCTCACTCGCACCGATCCAGCGTTCAATATCGAATTTCCTTCCGACGATTCGTATATGAACGGCGCGGCAGCTTCATTCGACGAACTCTCGCAGCTATCCGTCCCCGCGCAACTCGGCACCAGCGCCCGCTCCGTATCCAGGCGCGTGCCTTTGGCGCCGTTGTAGCCCACATTCAGCTGCACGTTTCCCGGAAGCTGTCGCTGGATATCCAGATTCCAGATCTGTACGTAAGCCAGCTTGTAATTCGGATCCAGCGCGTAGTTGTTTGTCACCAATGGCTCCGGACTCACCGGAAATCCATTCTCCAGCGTCAGAAAGTTTCCAAGCGGGCTCACATTCGTCGCTGTCGTCGCAAACGGTGGCTGGTACGCAAAATTCCGGATGAAGGTGCTGTACTGCCCCAGGTTGTAATTGATTCCGTAACCTGCGCGCACCACTATATTCTTCTCCGCTCTCCACGCCAGTCCTATTCGCGGTGCCCAATTATTCCGTTCCGGCTTCACTAGTGATGCCGGGAAAACGCCCGAATAAGGCCCCGTTTGTCCCGGCAACACGCGGAATGCCGAAATCGATTCAGGACTGAAACTCGTGTCCATGTTCGCGATCTGATTGTCGGTCTCGGTATACGGCCCAATGTATTCGTAGCGCAATCCTATGTTCACAGATAATTTCGGAAATATTCGCCAGTCGTCCTGCACAAACATATCGTACGAATTCGCTCGAAACTGGTACTCCGACGTTCCCGATTGCAGGCTCGTTTGTTGCGGCAAGCCCAGCAGGTAGTCCGCAAAATCAATTCCCGTTCCTGGGACCGCCTGCGTGTTTCCCGGCAAGTATTCCGCAGTCGCGAATCCCGTAAACACGAAGCTTCCTTCTGCATTTCTCGCCGAACGAAAATCTTGCAGGATTCGCCGGTAATCGCCGCCGAATCGCCAGTTATGCTTCCCGTGGTTCCAAATCACCGAATCGGTTATCGTGTACGTCTGATCGAGTTCGCGGCTCGGTATTGGTCCACTCAGACCTGCAAAACTGTTGAACGAGATTCCCGGCAATCCCCAGTTGAAGGGATCTGTCGAAATTCCTGTAATACCGGCGTTGCCCGCTACGTCCACTACTCCCGAATACAAGTTCGTCGACGACACGCGGTTGTGGTTGTACGTGAAACCTGCCGTGTTCGTGATGCGCCCTTTTCCGTACGTCCACCTCGCGTTTCCGTTCCACCCTTGCGTGTTCGTGCTTCCCGCTAACGATGGAAATGGATTAACAATTGCCGTCGTATTTCGCGACCAGTTGAATCCCACGTTCAAATTGTTCCGCGGTCCTCCTCTTCCTCCTCCTCGCCCACCACCACCACCACCTGGCGGCGGCCCGAATCCCGGTCCTCCTCCGCTGATGAAATTGTGGATCAGCCGCATGCTCAGGCTGTCCGAATCGCTTTCGTCCGACGTGATGTAGTGGAAGTTTTGCGCCGCTCCCGGCAAATTCGGCAAGGGGATATTGGGCAGCAGCGCCGTCGCCGCGGAACTGAACAGGCTCGGATCGATCGTATTGTTAGCGAACGGCTGGCCCGTCGCCGGATTAAAAATCGTAATCGGGTTGCCGTTCTTGTCCGTCAGCCCCGAAAAATTCCCATTTCTCTCTGCCACGGTTGGCACTGTGCTGAATGCATCGTAAGGAGTGCCGCCGCGCGTTCCGTTCCATCCAACTGTGAAGAACGTGCTCTTGCTCCAATCAAACAGCCCCGGCACTTTCATCGGTCCGCCTACGAACGCCCCGAACCGTAGTTGGTTGTAGCTCGCTTTTGCCGCTTCTCGTCCTGTCAGTGAGTACGACTGCGCATCCAGCGCCGCATTGTCGTCTTGAAAATATAAAAATCCATGCGGCTGGTTGACATTAAACCCACGCCCCAGTCGCCCCATCATCATCGGCCCTCCCCCACCTACTGGTCCTCCTCCCGGCCCTCCCCCCGCTCCACCACCCATTGGCCCGAACGCTCCGCCACCTTCTCTCTGCGCGCGATCCCGGAATTCCTGAATCCGCTCTTGCAGTTCGTCCTCGCTCCCCCCTCCAAAATCCTGGCTGCGCCCCTGTGCTCCCGCGATGCTCACTGACTCTGACGAAATGTCCGCTCCGGCTCCATTCATCGGCAGACTCGACAATTCGCTCGCTCCAACGGCTCCGCCTCCATTCTGTGAATTTCCAGCTGCCAACCCTGATAGCGTGTTGTCTACCGCCAGGCTTTGGAATCCGCGGCTTGCGTTTGTTGCCTTGGCTCGCTCTGTCTGTTCCTGTTGCCGCGATGCCAACACCAACTCTGCTTCCACTTTTCCCGCAGGATTCTCCGGATTCAGTACCACTTCACTTGTTTGCGTGGCGAAACCCATGAATTCAATCTTCACCACGTATCGGCCGCGCGGCAGGTCTTTCAACACGAACGAGCCGTCCACTCCACTCGCCACGCTATACTTTTTCCCCGTCAACGTGTTCGACGCGGTTACCGTCACTCCTGGCAGTGTCGTCTTTCCGTTTTTCACCGTGCCATTGATTTGATAACTCGCAGCACTCGTTTGCGGCGACGCCGGCGCGGGTGGCTCTTGCCCTGCCGCTAGACACACAAACACAATCACGCAAATCAGCGCCAGGCACAGCAACACCACAATTCCGCGCAATACCCCCTTCACAATTCCTCCTAAGGTTTTGGAGGCGTTGCTTCGCTGCCCGGCGCCTTTTGACCGCTGTTCTGCTCCCTCATCTCTTGCATGCGCTTCCACTGCTCCGGGTTCATCACCATCACTCCCTTTGGCACGAACACATCCTTCTCCATTGCCCCGCGGGCCATCACGTGATCGCCCACTTGAATGTCTGCCATCGTGATGCTGTCCCGCCCTTTCCTCAGTGAAGTCTCTTCGTTCAATTCCAGCGTCTGCGTCACGTTATCGGGACGCAACACGGTCAGCCGCGGCGCTTCGATCGCCTTCACTTCTCCCACCACATAATCTTTCCCCAACGTTCCCATTTGCCGTCCGCCGGCTCCCCCTGGTCCGCCCGGGCCTCCCGTTCGCGCCCCCACCATCCTCGCAGTTACGCTGTGGTCCGCGTTCTCATCTCCTCGCACCATCACTGTGTCCCCAACCTTGAAATCTGTTGCCTTCGCCGGCTCGCGATCCTTGCGAAACTCTGTTTGGCCTGTCAGCTTCACCGTCAGCGTCTGGCCGTCCGGCGTTGTCAGTTCCATTGCCCCATCCCGTATAGCCGTGATTTTTCCGAACAATGGCCGCGCTCCGCCTTCTCCTCGCTGCCTGGTTCCTGGATTCTGCGCCGGTGCGCCTCCACTCGCCGGGTCTTGGCTTCCAGCGCTAGGCGGATTCGGCGCGCCCGAATTATCTGGTGCTTGCGCACGTGCGCCTACGGTGCCCACTAATCCAAGGCAGCCAATTCCAATCGTCAATAAAATACTTCTCCGATTCACTTTGCACCTCACTCCTGAATTCATCCTGCCTTTTAGACGCGTACCCTTGCTCCGGCGTGTCGCGCTTGCAGCCTCTCTGCAGCTACACATCTACTGAACTTCCCTCCAAATCCCCGGAAGGTTCCCGCCCCGCCCTCGATTATTGTCGTGAATTGTAGAACTTAGCTAGTGACGACCGCGAGTCTCACACCCTCAGAAAATCCTGAGAATACGACCCTAAACCGCGCCCTCTTTAACTCAGAACCCTTGCACTTTCACAGCTATCTTTCAGTATCCTTCGGCTCGCCTCAACCAGGCTGCTCGCATACAGATCCGCTTTTCCTTCTGCGGATTCCGGGTTTGCCACTAGCTGCGCTGTCCTGCAACCCGCCCTTCGCCCTGCTTCTACGTCCGTCTCCGAATCTCCGATCATCCACGAAGCCCGCAAATCGATCTGATGTTCCTTCGCGGCCGCCAGCAACATTCCCGGTTCTGGTTTGCGGCAATTGCACGCGGCATCCTTCTCATGTGGGCAATAGTAAATTCCGTCTACCTTGGCTCCCGCTGCGCCAAGCTCCTCGCTCATGCGCCGGTGCATCGCTTCCAACATTTCAATGCTCAGCAGACCTTTGGCCACGCATCGTTGATTGCTGATTACGATCACGCTCCATCCCGCCCGGTTCAGCAACTTGATTCCATCGGCCACTCCCGGCAAAAAGTGGAAATCTTCCCAACGCGTTATGTAGTTATCTCCGTCTGCTTTGCGATTGATTACACCGTCGCGATCCAGGAACGCGCCTCTTTTCATCCAAACAGCTCCTGCTCCACCGTCTCGCAGATTACGTGCCCGATCAAAATGTGGCACTCCTGAATCCGCGGCGTTTCATCGGCTGGCGCGCAGATACAGTTGTCCACGCTTTCGAAACCTTTCAGTTTTCCGGCGGCCTTTCCCGTCAGCGCCACCGTCACTAGCCCATTTTTCTTCGCGGTCGCCAGCCCTTGCAACACGTTCGCCGAATTTCCGCTCGTCGAAATTCCCACTGCTACATCGCCCGCTCGCCCCAGCGCCTCAACCTGGCGGGCGAACACCTGCTCAAATCCGTAGTCGTTCCCAATCGCGGTCAGGCTCGATCCATTCACCCCCAGCGCAATCGCCGCAAGCGCCGCGCGATTGAATGCAAACCGCCCCACGAAGTCGGCCGCAATATGTTGCGCGTCCGCTGCGCTTCCGCCGTTTCCAAACAGCAGCACTTTGTTTCCTTGCCGGAGCGCCGCCACAATCGCGCCGCAAACCTTCACGATTTCTGCTATTGCCTTTGCATCAGCCAGCAGGTTCTGTTGCGCGTCGATGGAACTCTTGATCGATTTCCGGATCCTACTCTCAAAATCGCCCGATTGTTTCATTCACTCTCCGATTTCACTTCCGAACCGCTCTCACTTCCCTCGGTACTCTCTCCCACACTGAAATACGTGCAATCGGGATGCTGAAATACCAGCGCGCTCACGCTCGCCTCCGGATCCATCATGAATCCTTCCGTCAGCTGTACTCCTATATCTTCCGGTTTCAGTATTTTCCAGATGCCCGCTTGATCTTCCAGGTCCGGACAAGCTGGATAACCGAAACTATACCGTTTCCCCCGGTACCTCGACGTGAACCGCTGCGCCATTGTCATTTCCGCCGCATCCGGAAATCCCCAGTCTTCCCGAATTCGCCGATGCAGCCATTCCGCGCACGCTTCCGCGGATTCGATCGCCAGCGCCTGCAGCCCGTGCGACCTGAAGTAATATCCTTCATTCTTCGCCTTCTCCGACCGCTCTCGCACTCCTTCTCCCGCTGTCACCACGAACACCGCCACGTGGTCGCGCTTTCCATCCTTTGGCTCCAGCACATAATCGCTCAAGCACAGTTGGTCGCCGCCTTTTTGCCGCTTGAATTGCCACGTCACAACAGCCTCTTTGCCGCCCGGCGCGTACAGATGCAGTGCTTCACCCTCAGCTTCCGCCTCAAAGAATTGCCACACCGCTCGTACCTTCATGAACTCCGCGGCTTCTTTCTTCACCTCTTCCATTTCATTGAACAACTCAACAGCCTTGGTCTCCCGCGCCGCCAGTTGTCGTTCGAAATTGCCCTTGTATCCCATGTGCCGCCCGTACAGCATGAACGGGTTAATGTAGCTCCAGATTTCCCGCAAATCCGGCACCAGCCGTACCTTCCGGTCCAGATAACCTACCGGCTGGATTGGCAAATCCGCGCGCACTTTTGGCGAACGCTTCACCGCTGGCTTTTCCACAACTTTTACCGTCGTCGTGACGCTTATTCCATTCCCACTCGCCAACTGCTCGCTGATCACCTTCGCTCGCGTCGCCGGATCCATCAGTTCATTCATCAACCGCAGCCCGGTCATCGCATCCTTCGCATAGCACACTGCGTTTCCATAACTCGGCGCAATCTTCTGTTGCGTAAACTTCGCGCTCAGCGCCGCTCCTCCCACCAGCAGCGGCACATCGATGCCCGCGTCCTTCAAATCATTTGCCGTAATCACCATCTGTTGCGCGCTTTTCACCAGCAACCCCGAAAGCCCTATCGCATCCGGTTGATGCTGCTGATATGCTTTGATCAAATCCTCTGGCGGGACCTTGATCCCCAGGTTCACCACCTCGAATCCGTTGTTCTTCAAAATGATCTCTACCAAATTTTTCCCGATGTCGTGTACGTCTCCCTTCACCGTCGCCAGCACCACTTTCCCGCGCTTCGCTGTGTCCGCTTTTTCCATGAACTGCTCAAGGTGGTTTACCGCCGCCTTCATTGCTTCCGCCGACTGCAGCACCTCCGCCACAATCAACTCATTTGCGTTGAACAGTCTCCCTACCTCCGCCATCCCCTCCATTAGCGGCCCATTGATGATCGCCAGCGGCGCCGCGCCCTCGGCGCGTTTCAAATCCAGATCACCCACCAGGCCGTCTCGTGTTCCTTGAATAATGTAGTTCGATAGCCGTTGATCCAGAGGCAGGTCCTCCGCCTTCACTTTCTCTTTTTTTGTGGCTCTTCGGGAGTATTCCGTGATCGCGGCAATGTGATACTGGTTGATTGCCGCCTTCTGCTCTTTGCTTTGCTGTCTCCAATCATTCGGTACATCGCGCAGCAACGCCGCTTGCGGATGGTCCGCCGGAACATCCTTCGGCGCGTGTTGAAATAATAAATTCTCCGCCAACCGCCGTTCGTGCTCCGGAATCGACGCAAATCGGTCCAGCTTCTCCGTGTTCACAATTGCCAGATCCAGCCCGGCTTTCGTGCAGTAATACAGAAATACCGAGTTCACTACTTCTCGCGCGCCCGCCGGCAAGCCGAACGACACGTTCGATATCCCCAGTATCGTCCGCGTATCTGGCAGCGCTCCCTTGATCAGTCGAATTCCTTCAATCGTCTCCACCGCGCCGCCAATGTAGTTTTCGTCACCTGTCGCGCATGGAAACACCAGCGGGTCGAATACAATATCCTCCGGCGCCATCCCATATTTCTTCGTCAGCAATTCATAAGACCGCTTTGCGATCTCCAGTTTTCTTTCCCGTGTAAATGCCTGCGCCTGCAGCTTATCCTCGTCGATGCAGCCCACCACGATCGCAGCCCCATAATCGTGCGCAATCGGCACCACCTTCTCGAATTTCTCCTCGCCATCTTCCAAATTGATCGAATTGATGATCGCTTTCCCTTGGCAATACGTCAGCGCCAATCGCACCGCCGTCGGATCGGTCGTGTCGATCATGATCGGCGCCTTGATCTTGCGGATCAGCTTTTCGTAAAACTCTGGGATATCTTTCTTTTCATCCCGCTCGGTGCTCTGCAGGCACACATCCACGATATGCGCTCCGCCCTTCACTTGCCTGCGCCCAATTTCCGTCGCCTCTTCCCACTTTTCTTCCGCCACCAGATTCTTGAACAGCCGCGATCCAATCACATTCGTCCGTTCGCCCACCAACAGCGGCCGCGTCTGATCGTCTGCTTCGATCGTCTCAATTCCCGAGTACACCGCTCGATGCGCTTCCGCCGGTCGCACCCGCGGTTTCTTTCCCTCGACCATCTGCGCGATCGCGCCAATGTGTTTCTCCGTCGTCCCGCAGCAGCCTCCCACGATGTTCAGCCATCCGTGGTTCACGAATTTCTCAAGTTGCGCTGCCAGCGTTGTCGGCGTCTCCAAATACTTGCCTTCCTCATCCGGCAATCCCGCATTCGGATAGCACGACACAAATTCGCCCGTCAGCGTGCTCAGTGTCCGGATGTGGTCCGTCATGAACTCTGGCCCAGTCGCGCAGTTCATCCCGAAGGCCAGCGGATGCGCGTGCCTCAACGAAGCCCACATCGCCTCCACCGTTTGCCCCGCCAACATCGACCCCATCGGCTCGATCGTCACCGACACCAGGAAGGGAACTGTCATTCCAATTTCTCGGCCCAATTTCTGTATCGCCAGAATTGCTGCCTTGATGTTTCGCGTGTCCTGGCAGGTCTCCACCAGTAGCAGGTCCGACCCACCTTCGATCAGCCCTTTGGCTTGCACGTAGTAGTTATCCAGTAGGCCTTCGAACGTCACTCCGCCCGTCACGGTGATTGCCTTCGTCGTTGGCCCCATCGATCCCGCCACAAATCGTGGCTTACCCGGAGTCGAGTATTCTTCCGCCGCCTGCCGTGCCAGTGTCGCCGCCCGCTTGTTCAACTCGTGCGCATCCGCTCCCAGCCCGTATTCGGCCAGCACCAGCGGCGTCCCTCCAAAGCTGTTGGTCTCGACGATGTCCGATCCCGCTTCGAAATATTTTCGGTGGATGTCCAGCACCACGTCTGGCCTTGTTCGCACCAGATTTTCGTTGCAGCCTTCCAGCGCCGCTCCGCCAAAATCCGCTGCCGTCAAGGACCGCTGCTGCAGCATCGTACCCATCGCGCCATCCAATACCAGGATGCGCTCCCCCAGCAGCCCTCGCAGTGCCTTGTCCGATTCCTTCAGGTTTCTCATTCAGGCCTTTTTTTCCTCGACTTCTCGTAACCTTGCGTCCCTACTAGGACTTTTCGTCCTTCTTTCGCATCCCACCATTTTACGTGGCTTTCCTCCCGGAATCGACTCCCGTCCCTCTCATCCCAACCCTCTGAAAACAAGTCCAATCTGTCAGTAACAGTTCGTGAACATCTGTCCCCAAGGCCCTTGCCCCTTCCTCGCCGTTTCACTACCCTCAAGTACAGTGGCTACTAAACGCATGTCTCCGAAACTAACTGTCTGCTTGCTGTCCCCACACCCGCTCGTTTTGAGCGAATTTGAGCGTCTTCTTGGCAAAGCCTCTCAGTTCAAGGTCATTTCCAAGCAGCTCGAATCCACCTTGGCCCCCGACCTGCGCAATCTTGAGCCTCCCCGCGCTCAGGTCTTTGTCATTGACGCGCATGCCGCGCGCCAGGCCACCGGTGCTCTGCTCACCAACATTTTGGAACGCTACGCTGACGCCCGCCTCATCGTCGTCGGCGACTCCGTCAACGAAGCCAACGCCTACTCCCTGTTGCGTCTCGGCGTAAAAGGTATCCTCACGTACGCCGAAGCTCGCGATCAGCTTGCTCGTGCCCTTCCGCTCGTTTCCCAGGGTGGTTTCTGGGTGCCCCGTTCCGTGCTTTCTGGTTTCGTCGACTCCATCCTCACCAGTCAGGGCCGGCGCCTTAAGACTGAATCCATCACCAATCTTAGCCGCCGCGAACAGGAAGTTCTCGACTCCCTGCTCGAGAATCTCTCCAACAAGGAAATCGCCAGCAAACTCAATATTGCCGAGCGAACTGTAAAGTTTCATGTTTCCAACTTGCTCAATAAATTTGGCGTTCGCCGTCGCGCCGACTTGATCCTCTTGACCTTTCAGCGTCGCATGGCTCAGGCCTAGGCTAAGTCACAATATCCTCGATCGGCTCCTATTGGATGACATCCTCCATTTCCAGGCTATGCCGTGTGTGAACGCTTCTCCCGCCTGACTGTTAAATCATCTGTAACTACCGGAAAATAGGGATGTTAGTAGCTCGTGCTACACTACTAAAATTGTCCCCAGTCCCAAAGTTGAGCGAATTAGTCTACTTTGCGGCGCTTGCTGGGGGCTCCTTTCTTGAACGCCAGATCTGACAGCACCAACCTGGACTTCCTCCGCTCCTGCGCCATTCTCTTCGTGGTTCTCTTTCACTTGCTCCTTTATTTCCAGCGCACCTCAACACTGCGTGGTCACCTCAATCTCATGCCCATCGGCCATTTCGGCGTCCTCATCTTTTTTGTTCACACCAGCCTCGTTCTCCTGTTTTCTCTTGAACGCCAGGACTCTCGCGCACCCGGCACTCCTCTGTTCACTCCCTTCATCATTCGCCGCATTTTTCGTATCTATCCATTGAGCATCCTTGTCGTTTTGCTCGTCGAACTGTTCCGCCTTCCTGTTGGCCATCTTCGCGACGGTCAGTTCTTTCTTGCTCACCTGCATGCCACCGGCATTCTCTCCAACATTTTTCTCCTTCAGGATCTCACCCACTCGGAATCGGCAATTGCTCCTCTTTGGAGCTTGCCTTACGAGATGCGCATGTATCTGCTTCTTCCGGTTGTCTATCTCATCGCAAAAAAGTGGCGCTCTCCTCTTCCTCTCGCTTCTCTCTGGATTGCTGCCGTCATCGCCGGATGGGGCTCTCACTACGTCGAAAAACTTGGCTTCCCGGACTGGTTCATTTTTGCTCCCTGTTTCATGGCTGGCGCCCTCGCCTACAAAGCGTCATCTCTTCCTCGCCTGAATCTGCCTGCGGCGCTCTGGCCCATCGCCCTCGCTTTCGTCACTCTGTTCTATTTGCGCCACGATACCACCGCGCGCTCTTGGTGGAGTTGCCTCGCTCTCGGTCTTCTGCTTCCGCAATTCCGCGAAATCTCCACTCCCGTCTTCCGCGAGGTCTTTAAACATATTGCTCGCTACTCTTACAGCGTCTATCTCACCCATTTCATTTTTATTTGGTTGGCTTTCGACCTGCTCCATCACCACTCCCCTTGGTTGCGCTGGTTCGTCTTTCTTTTCTCCACCATCGCTTCATCCGTTCTCCTCTATCACTATGTGGAAGAACCGATGATTGCCTTGGGCCACCGCCTCAGCAACCAACTCCAGGAACGCCGCAACATTCCCGAAGTAGCCCCAGCAAACTGAATTCACCTGCTGCGTTTTTTCTGCCTCGGCGCCCGGACTGTCGTTTCCTGATCCCTGATAACTGATCGCTGATAGCGCCCTTCCTATGCTTAAATATTCCTTTCAGCGCCGCACCACATGACCACCTTTTACATCGAACAATTCGGCTGCCGCGCCACACAAGCCGATGGCGCCGCCATCGAGCGCCAATTGCGCGACCAAGGCTGCTCCGTCTCTTCCGATCGCTCTTCTGCCGACGTCGTCATTCTCAATACCTGCACCGTCACCGCCGCCGCCGACGCTCAGGCTCGCGACGCCATCCGCAAGATTCACTCGGTGAATCCTTCCACTCGCATCATTGTCACCGGTTGCTACGCCCAACGCGCCCCGGAAGAAATCGCCCGTCTCGCCGGCGTTTCCTTGGTCGTGGGCAATTCCCACAAACCGCAAATCCCTCGCCTTGTACAGCAGCTCCCCGGCCCGCCTATTCTGGCCAACAACTCATTGCCAATCCTGCAGGCCCCCTCTGCCTCCAGCACTGATACCGCGATTGACTCTGCCCCTTACCACAACGCCCCCATCCTTACTGGCGACATTTCGGAGCTCACCGATGTGCTCGTTGCTCCAGTTCTTGGCGGAGAAGGGAATCACACTCGCCCAACCCTCAAAATTCAGGACGGTTGCAATTCGCGTTGCTCTTTTTGCGTGATTCCGTTTGTTCGCGGCAAATCCCGCAGTCTTCCTTCGCACTCGGTCGTTTCTGAAATTCAACATCTCGCCGATTCCGGCTTTCGTGAAATCGTTCTCAGCGGCATCAATCTCGGCTCTTACGGTCGCGATCTCTCGCCCCGCGTCGAATTTCTCGATCTTCTTCGCCTTATCCTCGATGAAACTTCGGTGCAACGCCTCCGCATCAGTTCCATCGAGCCCCTCGACGTTACCGCCGACCTCATCGATCTTTTTGCGTCCACCGATCGCATCGCTCCTCATTTCCACATGCCTCTGCAATCTGCCTCAGATCCCATCCTTGCCGCCATGCATCGCTGGTACCGCGCCGAACACTATTCCCGCCGCGTTGAACTCATTCGCGAGCGCCTTCCGCACGCCGCTATCGGTGCCGATGTCATCACCGGCTTTCCCGGCGAAACCGCTGCGGATCACGCCGCTACTTTGTGTTTCATCGAAGATCGTCCCTTCACCTATCTCCACGTCTTCTCTTATTCGCGCCGCCCCGGCACCAAAGCCGCCTTCTCGGCAAATCATCTACCCGGCCACATCATCAAAAACCGCGCTCGCGAACTCCGTGCCCTCGCCGAAGCCAAGTCTTCCGCCTTTCGCAATTCTCAAATCGGTCGCACCTTGCAGCTCATTACCCTGCGTCGTGGTCCCGCTCACACTCATTCCACTCCCGCTCTCTCGGAAAACTATCTCTCCGTCGAACTACCACTTTGCCTTCCTCCCAACCAATTCGTGTCCGCTTCTCTGAGCGACCTCGACGGTACCGTCCTTCTTGCATTGCCCCCTGAGCCTGCCCTCGTGTAAATTGACCTTGGCGTTTGACCGGACGGTTCATGTTCGTTCTTGGCATCTCCACATTAGGCCGCAGTTCCGCCGTCGCCCTTCTCAATGATCGCGGCGTCCTCTTCGCCATCGAAGAGGAAAAGCTCACTCGTTTGCAGGACTCTACTGAGGTCCCTCGTCTCGCGCTCGATCGCTGCCTCCTTGAGAATCATTTGAAGCTCTCAGAAATCCGCGCCATCGGCCTCGCCGATCGCGTTCCTCCCTCTGCGCGCCCTCGCGGCAAGCGTCATGTTCGCTCCGCTGCCCAAGAGCTTCTTCACCAACTTCTTCGCGACGGCCCCCGGCCTGCCCATTTCGATCACCATCTTTGTCACGCTGCCAGCGCCTACTACACCTCCGGCTTCGATCGCGCCCTGGTTCTCTCCCTCGATCAAGGCATCGGCTCGCAGTCCGGCCTTATCGCCCTTGGCGATGGCGATGAACTCGAACCGCTGCTCTCCCTGAAGTTTCCCGATTCCCTAGGTTGGTTTTATTCCCGAGTTACGGAGCTGGCCGGCCTTCGCCCGCTTCGCGATGAGCACAAGATTCAATGGCTCAGCAAAGATGGCCAGCCGGAATTTCTTCCCGTGTTCCGCAAGCTGTTTGTGTGGAAGCCCAATGGCAGCATCGCTCTCAATCGTCGCTATTACCTGACTGGCCCGGACCATCGCGGTATTTTCTCGCCCCAGTTTTACCGTGAACTCGGCGTCTCCTCGCGCGGCTTTTCCCGCACCCCGGCTTGGCGTGCCAATATCGCTCGCAGCGCTCAGGATTACATCGAGGAAGTTGTCTTGCAGCTCGCCACCAATTTTCGCGAGCGCACTTCCGCGCGTTCTCTTTGCCTCGCCGGCGGCTTGTTCCTCAATGTTTTGCTCGTGCGCGCCCTCGAATTACGCGGCGGCTTTGACCACGTCTACGTTCAACCCGTCTCCGGCAACTCCGGTACCGCCCTCGGCGCCGCTTATCTCGCTCTCAAAAAAGCTACCGGCCATTCCACCCGCGCGCCGCTTGCCACTCTTTCCCTGGGCATGCACGCCGATTCCCAGGAAATCAAAACGGTCCTCGACAACTGCAAAATCACCTATCACTACCTCTCCGGCGAAGATGAACTCGTTAGCGAAGCCGCGCGCCTTCTCCATCGCGACAAAATTGTTGCCTGGTGTCAAGGCAGCTCCGAATTCGGCCACCGCGCTCTAGGCAATCGCAGCCTGCTCGCTTCGCCTTTTTCCGAATACATCGTCGAAAACGTCAACCAGTACATCAAGCATCGCGAGGAGTTCCATCCCTTCGCTCTTTCTGTCCCCGCAGAACGCGCCGCCGACTTCTTCGAAGCTTCTCCCAACTGTCGCTTTATGGCTTCGCTTGCCACCCTCACCAAACCCGTCGCCGGTCTCGAACGCTTCGCCTTCCATGGCAATGCCATCCGCGTTCACACCGTCGAGCGCACTGCCAATCCGCTTTTCTGGAAACTCCTTCACAAATTCGGAGAGTCCGCCCCCGCTCCCATCCTCGTCAACACTTCCTTCAACCTCTTCGGCGAACCTCTCGTCACCGATCCTCGCGGCGCGGTCCGCAGCTTTTATTGCGCCGGCATAGACGCCTTAGCCCTCGGCCCCTTCCTCCTGGTGAAGTAGCTTTTGTGCCGTCCACTTTTTCTCGTTTCTTTGTCTTTTTGTAGTGGCCGACCTTCAGGTCGGTTTCTTCACTCGCGCGTTTTCTTGACGTGCCATCCCGCCTGTATTTTCGATTTGTCACCCTGAGCGAAGCGAAGGACCTCAACCCAACCCTACGTCCACTGCGGCAGGGGCCGCCGCCTTTATCTCTACCCCTCAAATATCACCTGTGCTATCGCCTGCTCCGCCGTATGCGTAATGCTCACCGCAATATTTTTCACACCCAATCCATCCGCAATCTTCTTTGCTTCGCCCTTTAGCGCCAACGTGGGCCGGCCTCCCCGCTGTCTTACCACTTCCACATCCACCCAACGCACCCCGTGGCTCCATCCGGTCCCCAGCGCCTTCATCGCCGCCTCTTTCACCGCGAATCTCCCGGCATATCGCTCGTACTTGTTCTTGAACTGTTCGCAGTAAGCGACCTCGTCCACGGTATACACTCGCCGCAGAAATCGCTCTTTTTGCGCCTCAATCACTGCCTGAATCCGCGGCACTTCCGCAACGTCGATTCCCATTCCCACAATCATGGCTCACCTTTGCTTGCGGCTTCTTCCCACTGTTTCGCGCGTTTCTTGGGTTCTACTGATTGCGATTATACTGTTCAGATTGTGGCTGCCACGAAAACATTCAAAAGAAATCATCGCACGCGTCAACACGCCAAGCCTTCCGCTCGCCGTCCATCCGTTTCTTCTCCCTGGTTGTTGAAGCGCTCCGCCGGCCTGCAAGTCTTACAACTCGCTCCCTTCGCAAATCTTCCCTGGCTAATCCATGGTTTCAGCACGCGCCTCGGCGGTACCAGCCTCCTCGATGGAAAGAAGGTTCTGAATCTCGGTTTTATGGAGTGGGATTCCCGCGAAGTCGTAACAGAAAATCGCCGCTTGTTCCAATCCGCGCTAGCCGCCAAAGGCTTCGCCCTGCTCCCGCTGAAACAGATCCACTCCGACGTCGTTCATCTTTTCTCGAAGCCTGCAGCCGAGCCATGCAAGGGCGACGCCTCCCTCACAAACATCCCTGGCCTGTTGCTCGCCGTTCAGACTGCCGATTGCGTCCCCATTCTCATCGTCGATCCCAAAAAGCGTGTAGTCGCCGCGGTTCATGCCGGTTGGCGCGGCACTCTTTCGCGTGTCGCCCAAAAGACCATTGGCCGCATGCAGCTTGAATTCGGCTGCAAGCCCGCCGATCTACTCGCCGCGCTCGGTCCTTCCATCGGTCCTTGTTGCTATGAGGTTGGCGTCGAACTTGTCACCAAATTCACGGCGCAGTTCGCCGACGCCCACGATTATTTCGATGAGCCTCGCACCGGCGACGAACCCAACCCCATTCAATGGCTCAACATGGCCCCTCCCGGCCACCAGCCTCCCCCAAAGAATGTTCGTCTCGATCTGCGCAAAGCCAACCGTTCTCAACTCATCGCTTCAGGCCTGCGCCCCAACAAGATCTATTCTTCTGATCTCTGCACCGCCTGTCGCACCGATCTCCTCTTCAGCTACCGCCGCGAAGGCCCGCTCTCCGGCCGCCTCATGTCCGTCGTCGGAATTCGCTGAAACGTCCAGTCTTTTTCGCGCTTTGCAGGAGTTATCTCATAGATGACTTTCGTGAGGGCGCGGCTTCGCGGCTCGGGCAAAAACTCATGTAGTCATTCCGAACGGAGTCTGCGGAGTGAGGAATCTCTCTTGGCTTCTTAGCCAAGAATCGGCAGCGCCGAACTCTTTACTTCCATCAGCGCCAACTGCCCGCACGCCGCCATCACATCTCGCCCTCGCGAATAACGCACAAACGCCGGCACGCCCTTGTCCGTCAAAGCTTTCTGAAATCGCTCAATCGTTTCCGTACTCGACTCCTTGTACGGCAACTCACCCGGATTCCACGGAATCAGGTTCACCTTTACTCGATCCACCGCCGCCAGCAATTTCACTACCCGCCTTGCGTCTTCCACTTTGTCATTCACCCCGCCCAGCATCACGTACTCGAACGTCAAGTGCTCCCAATTTCGCAGCGGATACCTTCGGCAAGCCTCCATCAGCACTTTCAGCGGATATTTCTTGTTGATCGGCATCAATACGTCGCGCTGCTCATCGCACGACGCATTCAACGAGATCGCCAGCTTCGGCCGAACTTCTTCCTTGGCCAGTCGCTCGATTCCCGGCACCACTCCACTCGTTGAGAGCGTCACTCGTTTCGCCGAAAGCCCCACGCCCTTTGCATCCAGTAAAATCCGCAGTGCCGCCATCACATTTTCGAAATTCAGTAGCGGTTCGCCTTGCCCCATCAACACCACGTTCGTTCGCGCCGCAAGCCCCGAACTCCCTTCGTCCTCGAGGCCCTCGACTTTACCGGCGCCGTCTTTTCCGCCCATCTCCGCCAGTGGCAATAACACCTGCGCCAGCATTTCTCCCGCCGTCAGATTTCGGATTAGCCCCAACTTCGCCGTCAAGCAAAACTGGCAATCCACCGCGCAACCTGCCTGCGTCGAGATGCAAATCGTCTGCCGCCCCTCGCTCGGCATGAACACTGCTTCCACCGCTGCAGGTTTCATTCGCGCCGCTCTTGATATTCCCGTCGACGCCTCTTTCCCAGCACTCAATCCAAACAGGTACCTCACCGATCCATCGCTCGATTCGTATCTCTGTCGCACAACCGGCAAGCTTACTGCAGCCTCTTGCCGGAGCTTTTCCCGCAGCGCCGCCGGCAAACTCGTGAAGCTCGCGACGTCGAACTTTCTCTCTGCATACAGCGCGTGGTAAATCTGCCCGCCCCGGTACGCTGGTTCTCCCAGCGCCTTGCAGTAAGCCTGCAGCTCTTCCCGCGATTTCCCCAGCAATTCCATCAATGCCAAACCTCGTTCACCATTCTCTCATTTTCCTGGCAGCGCCCCGCCCTCTGTCACCCACCGTACCCAGTTTCGGCGATTAGAACTGCTCGCTTACGAGTTCCACGCTAAGCGCCCAACAGCCCTCAAGCTTACAAAAATCTGACAGTAAAGCACTTATCTATCTCTCGCCTCCTGCCCCACCCTATGCCACAATGTCTTATGACTTCGACCACGCGCGACATTCATCGCCACGTCCTCCCAAACGGACTCGTTGTCATCACTGAGACTATGCAGCACGTACGCTCCGTCTCTGTCGGCGTCTGGGTTCGCAACGGTTCTCGCCGCGAAGCCGCCACCGAAAATGGCCTTGCTCATTTCCTCGAGCACATGGTTTTCAAGGGCACCGAGCGCCGTTCCGCCGAAGACATCGCCCGCGAAATGGATTCCGTCGGCGGCATGCTCGATGCCTTCACCTCCAAGGAACAAATCTGCTTCAACGCCAAGGTCCTCGACGAGCATCTCCCCATCGCCTTCGACGTCATCGCCGATCTTATCCTTCGTCCCAAGTTCGACTCCGGCGACGTCAATAAAGAGCGCCAGGTCGTCCTCGAAGAAATCAAGATGGATCTGGACAATCCCGAATATCTTCTCCACGACGTTTTTACCCGTGGTTTCTGGCCTGAACATTCCCTCGGCCGTCCTATTCTCGGTACGCCCGAAACCGTCCGCAATTTCAGCCGCGAATCTCTTCTTCGCCGCTTCCAGGATTGGTTTGCGCCCGATCACATCGTCATCACCGCCGCTGGCAACGTCACCCACCAGCAGGTGCTCGATCTTGCGCAAAAAGAATTCGGCCACCTTCAGCCTTCTGGCCATCTCGACGCCGAATCCGTTCCTCTTACCGCCGCGCCCATCAATCTCGAAACCAAGCGCGACCTCGAGCAGGTTCATCTCTGCATTGGTGTCCCGTCCATTCCACTCGCCGATGAACGCCGCTTTGCTGCCGCGGTCCTCAACAATCTTCTTGGCGGCGGCATGTCTTCTCGCCTGTTTCAAAACATTCGCGAAAAGCAGGGTCTCGCCTACGCCGTCTTCAGCGAACTCACTCCCTATTCCGACGCGGGCATGTTAAGTGTCTACGCCGGCACCGCCAAGGAAACCGTCGGCCAGGTTCTCGATCTCACCATCGCCGAGTTTCGCGCCATGAAGGAATCGCCACTCACGGAAGAAGAACTCCTCCGCGCCAAGAATCATCTCAAGGGCTCGCTGATGCTTTCGCTTGAGTCCACCAGTTCCCGCATGTCCAATCTCGCCCGCCAGGAACTCTATTTCCACCGTTTCGCTTCTCTCGACGAGATCCTTACCTCCATCGACGCCGTCACCCGCGAAGACGTTCAGTCTCTGGCTCGCCGCTTCTTCCAACCCGACCAGATCGCCGCCACCGTCCTCGGCCCCATCAACGGCTTCGCCCTCTCTCGCGAGCGCCTAGCCTGCTAAATCCGCGTTTGTAGGGGCACAATACATTGTGCCCTCTTGGGTTTCTCTTTTCCTTCCGTAGGGCCGGCCTTCCATTTCCAAACCGGTCCGCCACCATGAAATCGTGACTTGGCCGTCAACGATCCTGGGCATCCGCCTCAGTTCACCCTTAGCGCTCCACAGCACTTTTTATATTTCTTGCCTGATCCGCAATAGCAAGGATCATTGCGCCCAATCTTAATCTTTTCCGGCGCTTCTTTGCGCCCCGTCTTGGCCCGCGTAGCGGGTTGCGTATCCCTTTCAACCCGCCGCTCATACATCACCTTCAAACCGGCCGCAGCACCGGAAATCAATTTTGCGCGAAGTCTTTTGCCAACAGGTTTTTTGTACGGTCGCACTTCGGGATCTGGATCATTTTCGTAGGCCAGTGCCATGATTGGAATCAGCGGCGCGAACTCGCGCTTCGCCAGCTTGCTCCACGCTTCGTGCCTCAGATCCATTCCCATCATAAAGCCTCGGGCCCAGTCATTCCCTCGCGCTACTCCCTTCTCATCAACCAATAGCAACGGAAAATGCACTCCGTCCGATCGCAGCTCGATAACAATCGAATTCCAGTTTCGCAGTAACAACTGCAACAATCGATCCAATGTCTCTTCCTTGGGGCTCACCTTGGCGTTTTCGAGCTCTACTCCGAGAATCTTCGGTAGAAACTCACTGACATGCACTATCTCGGGGCCGCAGATCAGCGCGCTCTGAAAGCCGTCCAGTTCTTCCAAGTTCATCGCGGCCCGTCCACCGATCTGCAAGAGAATCTCATCCAATTCGTCCAGCTCAGTATTCGTCAGCGGTTCGCTCTTCCATTTCATGCCATGCGTTTCCTTCGTATTCATAGGACCTCTAACGAACTTTATCACTGGCACCTCGCGTCCGTAGATGCGGCTTTGCGCTGCCATCTTGTGGGGAGAAAGAGCTTCAACTCCGACGCTGCGCGCTAGGCTCTCCGTTGTGGCTTCAGCCCCTGAGGACTCTGCACTCTGTCGCCATAACCAAACATGTCATTCCGAGCGCAGCGAGGAATCTGTTTTTTCGCGCATCCCAAATTTCCTCATCCCTCTCCTTTTGCGCATTGACGCCATTCTCCCGCTCTGCCATCATCTTCCAAGTTTCGCATTTTGTTCTTCGGGAGATTCTCCGATCGGTTTACGCGTCTCCATTCTAGCGTCCGGCAGCTCGGGCAATCTTACCCTGCTCGAATCCGAACATACCCGCATCCTCGTTGACGCTGGCCTCGGTAAACGCGAAACGCTCGCTCGTCTCGCCGCCGTCGAAGGCAACTTCGATCATCTCGACGCTGTCCTCATCACTCACGAACACTCCGATCACTGCAACGGGCTTCCGCAAGTTCTCGGTCTCTGGAAGGCTCCGCTCTTCGTCACGGAACCTACCATGAGCGTTCTTCAACGTATTCTCCCCGAGACTTTCGGCAAACGCCTCCGCGGTGTTGAATCTATTCAACCTGGCCAGCGCTTTTGTATCGGCGACATCGACGTCCACGCTTTCGCTATCCCTCACGATGCCATCGATCCCATCGGTTTCACCTTTCGCACCAACGGTACCAAGGTTGCCATCTGTACCGACCTCGGCTATATGCCCGAGCTTGTCAAAGTCCACCTCCGCGAAACCGATTGCCTCATCCTCGAATCCAATCACGACCTCGACATGCTCAAGGTCGGCCCTTATCCCTGGGTCGTCAAGCAGCGCGTGCTTTCCCGCACCGGCCATCTTTCCAATCACGCGGTCAGCGAATACCTTTCTGATCCCGACGGTTTCGATGGTCACGCCCGCTATCTCGTTCTAGCTCACATGTCGCAAGAAAACAACAATCCCGATCTCGCCCTGCTTTCTGCGGAAGAGGCTCTGCACCGCCGTCCCGCCGAAGCCGCTTTCGCCGGCGAACTTCTTCTCGCCTCTCAGACCGTTCCCCTTAAGCCTCTCCAGCTTTGATTTGCTCGTGCAATCCTCCATTGACAGCCTGCATCCCCCTCCTTTAACTTGGATGTGCTTGATAGAGGTGCGAAGGCCATCAGTAACCGGGCTTGCTGTTCCGATCCGTTTCGGAAGCCCGGCCAAAGGGGCCCGCTTCGTGGCACGCATTTGCGTCGCGAAGTTGTTTTGTTCGCCGAAATCGCTGTGACACGGTTCGCAGCGGTTGGGGGACAGGCCTAAGACTTGTCCACTGCCATCCGGATGGTGCCGCGCAGTCCGGCCCGTCAACTGAAATCGACACGGATGGAGCGCTATTGAGAGGTTGTTGTTCCGCGGTGCCTCCTCGCGGCTCCTTCCTTTCTCGCGCTCCCGATTCAAAACTTGATGAACCCTATGGATCTTTTTTCACTTACGCGTGCCCTCGTCGACATCGAGTCGACCACGAAATCCGAGCGCCAGGTTGGCGATTTCCTCGCCGCGCACCTCGCTACCCTGGCCTCCCGTTTTTCCGGTCACTTCGAACGCATCCCCTCTGCGCCCGGCCGTGACAATCTCTTTCTTACCTTCGACTCTCCCGTCGTCACTCTCTCCACTCACATCGATACGGTCCCCCCGTTCTTCGCCTCGCGTGAAGATCCCGACTCCATCTGGGGTCGCGGTTCGTGCGATGCCAAGGGTATTGCTGCGGCCATGATCGCTGCCGCCGAATCGTTGCTCTCGTCCGGCACCCGCAATCTGGCACTTCTTTTTGTCGTTGGCGAAGAACGAGACAGCATCGGCGCCAAAACTATGGCGGCATCGCCCCGCGGCTCCCGCTTCCTCATCAACGGAGAACCCACCGAAAATCACCTCGCCCTCGGTTCCAAAGGCGCGCTCCGTTACGAACTGATCGCCCGCGGCAAACTAGCCCACTCCGCTTATCCCGAACTCGGTCACTCTGCCATTCATTCCTTGCTCGACGCCTTGCACTCCATCCGGTCGATTCCTCTCCCGGAAGACTCTCTCCTCGGCAAGACCACCCTGAACATTGGTGTCATTTCCGGCGGTCGCGCTCCCAACGTGGTCGCCGACGAAGCCCGCGCGGAAATCATGTTTCGCATCGTTGGCGACACGGCAAACCTGCGGCAGGCTGTCGTCGCTTCAGCCGCGCGAGTTGAGGCTCGCGAAGTTCTCTTCACTCCTGCCATCCGCCTCACTCCCTTCGATGGACTTCCGACAACCGTCGTCGCTTTCACCACCGACATTCCGTTTTTCCGAGGCGCTTGGGGCCAGCCATTTCTCATTGGCCCTGGCAGCATTCACGTCGCTCACACCAGCGAAGAGCACATCCCCAAAAAGCAGCTTCTCGAAGCCGTCCAAATCTATTCGCGCATGGTCAAGCAGCTTTTAGAGAAGGGAACCGCGACTCTATGACCAAGGGCCTCGCTATCGTCGGCAACGGCAAGATGGGTAAGCTTGTGGATTCGCTGGCACCCTCCTTCGATTTCGCAGTCCATGCTCGTTTCGCCACCCACAACAATGCCAACGCCGAGGGTCTCACCCGCGAAGCTTTGCGGCACGTCGACGTCGCTATCGAATTCAGCACCCCGCAGTCTGCGCCGGAAAATCTCCTCCGCCTCGCCTCACTCGGCGTTCCCACCGTAACCGGCACCACCGGATGGTATGACCGCCTTCCCGCGGTGCGCGACGCCGTCCTGAAAGCGAATACCTGCCTCGTCTGGGCCCCTAATTTTTCTATCGGCATGAACATCTTTATGCAAGTCGTAGCGCAAGCCGCCGCGCTTTTCGCAAAACAGTCCGACTACGATGCGTGGGGTTGGGAAATTCATCACGCGGCCAAAAAAGATCCTCTCTCCGGTTCACTGAACAAGCTCGCTGAGGAAATCCGCGCCGCAGGTTACTCGCGCCCCGTGAATCTCTCCGCCAATCGTGCCGGCGCTCATCCCGGCACCCACGAAATTGGTTTCGATTCCGCGGACGACACTGTAACCCTACGGCACACCTCCCGCAGTCGCGAAGGCTTTGCTCGCGGTGCTTTGCATGCCGCCGCATGGGTCGCCGGCAAAGAGGGCGTCTACGAATTTCGAGAAATACTCGGCGAACTCAGCTGACACGACTTCCCCTGCCGCGTGTCGCTGCGTTTCACCGTGAATTAAGGAGATTTCATGTTTACTGGATGCGGTACGGCCATGGTTACACCGTTTCATCCTGACGGTTCCCTGGATGAAGCAACGCTGCACTTGCTCGTGCAGCGTCAAATCGACGCGGGCATCGACTTCCTGGTTCCCTGCGGCACCACCGGCGAAAGCCCCACACTCTCGCGCGAAGAGCATCTCCGTGTCGTCGAGATCACCCTCGAACTAGCCAAGGGCCGCGTACCGGTACTTGCCGGCGCAGGTGGCTACAACACCGCCGAAGTCATTGCTCTCGCTCAGGAACTCGCCGCCATCGGCGTCGACGGCGTTCTTTCCGTCACTCCTTATTACAATAAGCCCACGCAGGAAGGCCTCTACCAGCACTACAAAGCGATGGCCTCCGCCGTTTCTCTCCCCATCATTCTCTATAGCGTTCAAGGACGCACCGGCGTCAACATCGAACCTGCCACCGTAAAGCGCCTCGCCAGCGTTGAAAACATTGTCGGCATCAAGGAAGCCTCGGGTAACATCGCCCAGATCGCCGCCATCCTCAACGCCGTCCCCAACGATTTCCTCGTGCTCTCTGGCGACGACTCCATCGCTCTTCCCCTCATCGCGCTCGGTGGTCGCGGCGTCATTTCCGTTGCTTCCAACGAAATTCCCGCGGAGATGACCCTTCTCGCTCGCCTTGCCCTGCAGAATGATTTTCCCGCCGCGCGTCAGCTCCATCGCCGCTATCTGTCCCTCATGGAAATGAATTTCGTCGAGTCCAATCCCATCCCCGTTAAGGCTGCCATGGCGGAGTTGGGTCTGCTGAAACCTGTTTGGCGCTTGCCGCTCGTCCCTCCGGCACGCGAAAATATGGCGCGCATTCGCGCAGTACTCGAATCGCTCAACTTGGTCGAGAGAGCCCATGCTGCATTCCCAAATTGAACATCTCTTCGACGAGCCGCCCGCCCAATTCACTGCGGCGCATTTCGATCTGTTTCAGCGCTTCAAAGACGCGCTGAATCGCGGTGAGATTCGCGCCGCTGAGCCCGATTCCTCCTCCAATACCGGATGGCGAGCCGTCCTATGGGTCAAGAAGGGAATTCTTCTCGGGTTTCGCATGGGCGCGGTGATCGATATGTCGTCAGAGTCCGCGCCGCTTTGCTTTCATCGACAAATCCACTTATCCCACTCGTCCCATGTCCGTCCAAGACGGCGTCCGCATCGTTCCTGGCGGCTCCAGCATTCGTGATGGCAGCTTCATCGCGCGCGGCGTTATTTGCATGCCGCCTATGTTCGTCAATGTCGGGGCTTACGTCGGCGAAAATACCATGATCGATTCGCACGCCCTCGTCGGCAGTTGCGCCCAAATTGGACGTAACTGTCACATCTCCGCGGCTTCACAAATTGGTGGCGTGCTGGAACCCGTCGGTGCGTTGCCGGTCATCATCGAAGACGACGTTCTCGTTGGCGGAAACTCCGGCGTCTACGAAGGAACTGTTGTGAAGCGCCGCGCCATTCTCGGCACTGGCACTATCCTTAATCGTTCCATCCCCGTCTACGATTTGGTGCATGACGTCATCCACACCGCGAAGGGCGACGAACCTCTTGTTATTCCCCAGGAAGCTGTCGTCGTTCCTGGTTCCCGTGCGATCACCCAGTCCTCCGGCGCCAAATGGGGTCTCTCCCTGCAATGCGCCGTCATCGTCAAGTATCGCGACGCAAAAACCGACACCCGCGTCCGATTGGAAGATCTCCTCCGCTAATCTGTAGCCGCGGTTTACCCCGCCATCTTTCCTGTGTATTTCTATCCTTGTCATTCCGAACGGAGTCTGCGCAGTGAGGAATCTCTCTTCTCTTGGGTTTCCGCCAAAGAGAGTTTCCTGCCTTCGTCACACGACGAACCGAGCCACTCACACTCTGTAACTCCCTCTCCAGTTGAAAACTACCGTGAATAAATTTTTCAAATATTCACCCCCCGTTTTGCCTTCTTGACATCTCTTCACCCTCCTTTTACCCTCCTTTCAATCGATTTGCTGCGTCGAGGATGCTGGCGGGGGCATGGCTGTGTTCTTAGCTGCCGAAAGGTAAGCCGGAGCAATGCGCGTGTTCTACATCCAGGCGTCACACCAATTTCGTTTCCTTCTCTTCATCTTATTTCGAGGAGTTCGTCCATGATTCGCTTCCGCGCGCTGTATTTCGTCTTTATATTTTTTCTGCTCGCCATTCCTTCTTATTCTCAGATGGGCACCACAGCTCTCCGCGGTGTCGTCCTTGATTCCTCTCATGCCGCCATTTCCGGCGCCAGAATCACGCTCGTTAACCCCGCCCAGGGCCAGCGGCGCGAAACTACCACTAACACTTCCGGTGAGTTCGAATTCCTGGCGCTCCAGCCGGGCTCTTATACCATCACTGCGGAGAAGGACGGTTTCAACCGCTTCGAGCGCACCGCCATCGAACTTCTCGTCAATGTCCCGAATACTCTGAATATCACTCTCCAGGTCGCCTCCGTCGTCAATACCGTGGAAGTGTCCGCCCAGTCCGAAACCATCAACACCACCGACGCTTCTCTCGGCAATGCTTTTGGTGAAAATCAGGTCAAGCAACTTCCCCTCGAAAGCCGCAACGTCCCCGATCTTCTCTCTTTGCAGCCCGGTGTCGTCTATACCGGCAATCGCACCGACATCAATACAGACAAGGACACTCGCAGCGGTTCCGTCAACGGCTCTCACAGTGATCAGAGCAACGTTACTTTGGACGGCGTCTCCGTTAACGACAAAGGCGCGCACTCTTTCACTTCCGTTCTTCCGGTCACCCTCGACTCCGTCCAGGAATTCCGCGTCACCACCTCCAACTATAATGCCGACGAGGGTGCCTCCTCCGCCGCACAAGTCGCTCTGGTCACCAAAAGCGGCACCAATCAATTTCACGGTTCCGCCTACGAGTACAATCGCAATTCCTACTTCAGCGCCAACGACTATTTCATCAAAGCCTCGCAGCTCGCCAGCGGCACTCCCAACAAACCCAATCAGCTCAATCGCAATATCTTTGGTGGTTCCATCGGCGGACCCATCCTCAAGAATCGCCTCTTCCTCTTCTTAAATTATGAAGGCTATCGCGATGCCGAATCTGTCAGCGCTCTCCGCACCGTTCCTACCGCCGCCATGCGTGACGGCGTTATTCAGTACCTCTGCCAAACTAATCCTGACGGCTCCCCGAACACGTCTCTCTGTCCCGGCAACACCGTTGCTGGCCTCAGTGGCGCCACCTACACTGCTCCTTCAGGCTACATGGCGCTTTCTCCGCAGCAGATCACCGCGATGGATAGCACCAGCCTCGGTCCCCACGGCCCTAATCCCGTCGTCATCAACTATATGAATTCCGTCTATCCGTTACCCAACGATCAAACTACCGGCGATCTCGTCAACACCGCCGGCTACCGTTTCCGCGCTCCCACCGACACCACGAAAAATTGGTACATCGCCAAACTCGACTACAACATCACCAAAGACGCCAAGCAGCGCATCTCCGTCAGCGCCGCTCTCGCCAACGAGAATTCCGCCGGCGCCCCGTTTCTCCCCGGCACCGCTCCTGAGCAGGACACCGTTAACTTCAACAAAGGCATCATTTTTGGCTATTCCGCTGTCCTCACTTCTACGCTCGTGAATAATTTCCGCTATGGTTACGTCCGCGAAAGCCTCGGCACCCTCGGCGATTCCAATCAAGCTTGGAATTATCTTTTGGCGCTCGATCAGGGCGTCACCTATTCCTCTTCGTTTCAACGTCCAGTCAACAACTTCACTGACGACCTTTCCTGGAGCCACGGCAAACACTCGCTTCAATTCGGCTTTCAGTTCTCTTTCCTTCGCAGCCCTTCCTCAAACTTCAACAACTCCTTCAGCAGTGGCTCCGCGAATCCTGATTGGCTTCTCAACTCCGGCCTTTCCACCACTTCTGCTTCTCCGCTGAACCCCGCGAACAGCGGTTATCCTGGCGTCGATTCCAGTTTCAACAGCAACTATGACTATCCTTTGACCTCGCTTCTCGGCATGGTCACGCTCGTAAACGCCAACTACAACTATGGTCGCGACGGCAACCCCATTCCTCAGGGGGCTCCTGTCGCTCGTAATTTCGGCGAAGATTCCTACGAAATGTACGCTCAGGACAGTTGGAAGGTGAAGCCCACACTCACCGTTACTCTCGGCCTTCGTTATTCGCTCTTCTCTCCTCCTTGGGAGGTCAATGGCCTTCAAGTCTCTCCAACGATAAGTCTCAACTCTTGGTTTAATGAGCGCGGCACCGGCATGCAGCAAGGCATTCCTTCCAGCGCTGCGCCTCTCATCAGCTACGATTGGGCGGGCCCTGCGAACGGTAAGCCGGGTTACTACAATTGGGACTACCACGACTTTGCTCCGCGTATCGCGCTCGCCTGGTCTCCGGATTATTCCTCCGGCCTTCTCAGCGCTCTTTTTGGACGCAAAGGCCAAAGCAGCATCCGCGCTGGTTTTGGCATCGTCTATGATCGCGTGGGAGAAAGTCTCGCCGACACCTTCGACCAGAATGGTTCCTTCGGCCTCGCTACTGTGCTTTCCAATCCTTCCGATATCCAGACTTCCCAGATCGCTCCCCGGCTCACCGACATGAATACCATTCCCACTACCGACTACGCTGGCAATCCCATCTTCATTCAGCCGCCGGCCGGCACTTTTCCCAAAACTTTTCCAAGCAGCTTGAACACCGGCGGTTCTGCCATCACCTGGGGTGTCGACAATACTCTGAAAACTCCTTACTCCTACGCACTCGACCTCGCCTTCAGCCGTGAACTTCGCTCCGGCTTTACCATCGAAGCCGCCTACGTTGGCCGTCTCTCTCATCGGCTCCTCGCACAGGACGACCTCGCCATGCCTCTCGACATCTACGACAAAAAAGCCGGCATCGATTATTTTGCCGCTGAAGTTGCTCTCGCCAAGCTATTTCGCCCCGCGCTCAATGCCGGAAAAACCAATGCCACTCTCTCCTTCAATCCCAATCAGCTCCCTGCCAATGTCCGCCAGTTTTGGACCGACCAGATTCAACCTCTCCAGGCCGGCGGTGCCTACACTCTCAATGGCTGCACCGGCACCGACGCCAGCGGCAATCCCATTCAAATGCCTACAACCAGCCCGGTCGTCGCTGCCTTCGATCTTTTTTGCAGCACGCGCTTCAATGATTCCTTGGCTCTCTACAATATTGATTCGTATGGAATCCCCGATTTTAACAATCCCAACGTTTCCTATTTTCCGACCACCGGCCAATACACCTACTACAGCCCACAATATAGTTCTCTCTATGCTTGGCGCTCCATGGCCAATGCCAACTACAACGCGATGCAGATTTCTCTCCGTCATCGCATGGTCAATGGCTTTCAGTTCGATCTCAACTACACTTTTTCCAAATCCATCGACCTGGCTTCCGATGCCGAACGTATCGGCCCCGCCAGCTATACCAGCAGCCTAAACAACATCATCATCAATGCTTGGGACCCCAACCAGGAGCGCGGCGTGTCCTCCTATGATGCCACCCATCAATTCAACGCCAATTGGCTCGTGGAGTTGCCCTTCGGCCGCGGTCGCGCCGTCGGACGTGACTCCAACCGCATCGTGGACGCTTTTATCGGCGGCTGGCAGGTTTCCGGCCTTTTCCGCTGGACCAGCGGCTTCCCCGTCAATGTCGACAATGGCTATAGCAATTTCCCCACGAACTTCGAACAAGAAGGCAACGCCGACCTCGTTGCTCCCGTCAAAACCGGCGCCTTCTTCAACACCGGCACTCCCAACATCTTCGCCAATGGTCCTGCTGCCATCAGTTCTTTCGCTCCTGCTTATGCCGGAGAGTCGGGACAGCGCAATGTCATCCGCGGCAACGGCTTCTTCGGATTCGACCTCGGAGTCTCGAAGCGCTGGACTATGCCCTGGAGTGAGTCTCAAAGCCTGCAATTTCGCTGGGAAACCTTCAACGTAACCAACTCCGTTCGCTTCGACGTTCAATCCAGTCTGCTCTCGTCCGCTCTTACTCTCGGCAGCGGCGGCAGCTTCGGTAACTATTCTGGCCTGCTCACCAACCCGCGCATCATGCAGTTCGCCTTGCGCTTCGAATTCTGACGCCAGCCCACTGTAGCTCACCCCTTCAGGGGTGAGGATATCCCTCGCTCCACCTTGTCATTCCGAACGGAGTGAGGAATCTCTCTTGCTTTCTTGCCCACCGGCGCAACTCTCACTGCGTCAACACCTTCTCAAAAAACTCCAGCGCCCTCGGGTCATTCGACTGTCCCAGCCAGAACATCGCCTGCTTCCGTACTTCAGGATTCTTGTTCGTCTGCGCCACTTGAATCAGCTTCGGCACTCCTTCTTCCTTCGGCATCTGGCTCAACGCAAACACCGCTTTCTTCTTTACCTCGGTGTCCGGGTCACTATCGATTGCTCCCGTAATCGCGCCCTCCGCTTTCTTCCCAGCCTTTTGCGCTAACCAGAACAACGCCTGCCCTCGCACGTGCGTGCTTTCATCGTCGTGTGCCATGCGGATCATTTCGTCCACCGCGGTCGGCTCTGGGCTCACGTACAACGCAAAACTCACTTGCGCCCTCACGTCCGCGCTCGGGTCGCTCTTCGCCATGTGCTTCAGCAGTGCCAGTCCCTTTTCTCCCCTGGCCGCTCCCAGCCAGAACGATGCCTTTTCTCGCAAGCCCTCTGGCTGTGTCGGGGCCACGAACGATGCAAACGCGCGATCTGCCGCCGCGTCCGCATGCATCGCAATCGCTGTCAAAGCCTGTTCGCTCAATCCGTGCTCGCCGTGCCGCTCGATTTCTTCGGGCCGCACGTAACTCGTCAGCAACTCTACACTTTCGTTGCCCTTCACTCCTGTCAGCCACAGCACACGCAATCCTCCGGGATCCAGCGTACAATCCTCTGACGCGATCCGGATTGTCATTACGTGTTTCTCCGCCACCCGCAACAGCACCACCAGTTGACGGCCCTGCTCCAGCTTCACCGTCCCGCCCGAGTGCCGGTCGCTCATCGTGGTGCCGTGTTCGTTCTCCAGCCTGCAGGTGCCGCATCCTACGTTGTCGCCGTTGTTGTAGTTCCCGCAGCAGACCGTCCTCTCGCCACCAACTTCTTCCACACTGTATGCGATCCACAGCGGCTTGGCTGCTTCGCGTTCAATCTGTTGCACCGTGCCGCTCAGATTCGTCGCCACGGGCCGCGTTTCCACTTGCCCATCCACAATTTGCGGCTGGCCCATTTTTGCAGCCTGCTGGCCGAACGCCGAACCAGCCACCATTCCTGCCACACAAATCGCTACCCGAACGCGTTTCACTCGCATCTCCCCCTCACTTCTGCAGCAGTTCCATCAAATAATCATTTCCTTCTTTGGAATTCATTAGCGCCAGTTTCTCTACCGCCTTCTTTTTTAGCTCCGGGTCTTTCTCACTCTTTGCCACCGCCACCAGTGCACTGGCATTTCCTCCCAGAAAGTACGCGTTCAGGATTTCCTCTTTTACTCCTCGGTCCGTTTCTTTGGCGTAGATTACCTGCAACTCCGGCTCTCTTCCTCCCATCAAGCCCATGTTGCGGATCGCCGCACGTCGCAACTCGGGATTCTTTTCATCCACCGCCACTTGTCCGAGCTTTTGCGAATCCCCCGCCAGAAAGAGTGCCTGCAGGATTTCCTTCTTTGCCTCCGTCGAACTGTCGCTTTGGTAAAGCTGCTGCAATTCGCTCTTGCCCCCGGTCAATCCCAGGTTGCGAATTGCGTCCCGCTTCAATTCTTCATTCTTTTCGCTCTTCGCCAGCACCAGCAGTTGTTCTCGGTCTCCCGAAATCATGTAACTCTGGATGACGGCACGTTTGATGCTCGGGTCACTCGTACTCGTGTACACTCCCGCCAGCGTCTGTGCCGCGCGCTTCCCCCCAAAGATTCCCAGGTATTCCACTGCCTTCCGTTGCAATTCTGGATTGCCTTGCCCCTGCGCAACCTTCCCCAACACTTCCAGCGCTTGCGGCGATCCGCTCTGCGCCAGCACAAACATCGCCTTGGATTTCACCGCGGGAGACGACGAACTGTTCAATACCTTCTCGACCAGAGCCACGCCTTGCTCTGAGTTGTTGTTCATGATTCCTTGCAATGCCAGCAGCTTCAGATCCTCGTCGCTGACCGCATCGGGATTTGGTTTTTGCCCGGAGTTTTGCCGCACTTCCATCTCCAGAGCCGTCGCATCTTTTGTCCATCGGCTCTGCGGGTAGCTCTTCTTCAGGTCGGCAATCCTCGCCAATGCCGCTTCTCTCTTGCCCTGCTTGTTTTCCGCGTACGCCAGCCAGTACAGTGCCGCGTCTGACTGTGGTCCCTTCAGCTGGTACAGTTCGGCGAATTTCTTCCCGGCCACTCCGTACTGCCCATCGTCCAGCGCCTCGCGTCCATCGTCATACAATTCCTGCAGACGTTCCGCGCGCTCCTGTTCCTGGTCCTTTTTCTCTTGCTCGCGGTCGCGAATCTCCTCCTCCCGCTCCCGCGCCTCTTCCTCTTTCTCTTGCTGCGCCTGTTTCATCTCTTCGGTCATCGCAGATCGCTTCGCATCACTTTGTGTTTGCGATCCCTGCGACCTGGCAACCAGCGTACCGGGCCCCGCCGCCAGCAGTCCCGCAACTGCCGCCACGATTCCCATCCGCTGCGCCATCTCCTTCAAGCTCTCCGTCATCATCCGCCCTCTCATACCTTGTTCCTTTCCTTCACTTCTGATTTTTCCTGCGTTGGCGATGGCTGTGCCGCCTTTTCCCGCTCGCGCAGGTCCTGGTTCACCACTCGTACCTTGAACAGAATTCCTCTTGCCTCGATTCGTTTCCTCAGCGCCTCAAACTGCGCCGGCGTCACTTCATCCGGACTGTTCGCGATATCCAGCAGCACTCGCTCCAGTTCATCCAGCGTGCTGGCCATCGCCTGGTCGCCTTCTTTTAACGCCGTCTGCCGGTACAACCGGTTTTCTTCCACCAGGTCTTCCGCGCGCCTCTGCGTCGTGGAAATATTGATCACTTTCTGCCCGTTCTCCGCCGGCTGTGCATTCTCCAATTCCATCAGCATCATTTCAGAGCGTCCCAGATGATCTCCTACCGCCACCACCAGTACCCGCTCACGCACTTTGCCGGAATCCGCAATGTCCCCACCGACTTCATGACGTCCTTTGCGTACTCCAATCACGAACGCCAGCACGATCAGCGCTGCCATCGCTCCCGCGACCGCGAGCGGCTTCCACGAAAACCATCCTTGCCAAAAACTTTTCCGCTTCTCCGGCAAACGATCCGCAATCTGCCGCCACACGCGCTGGCCGTAGTCCTCCCCGGGGTCCGGCACCGGCATCGCATCCAGCGCCGCGAATACCGCTTCGATCCGTTCCATCTCGCTGTGGCACTCGTCGCATTCCTTCAAGTGCATCGCGATTTCCTCGCGATTCTTCTGTTCGCCATCTCGATATCCAATCAATTCTTCTTCTGTCCTGTGTTTCATGATTCCGTTCCCATTGCCCGCGCGGTTCGACCCTCCGCAAATGGCTCCAGCGCGCGCCGCAGTTTTCCCACCGCGCGAAATACGGTGTTCTTCGTTGCGTTCGCGTTCGATTTCAGCACTTCTGCAATTTCCTCAATCGCGCAGCCTTCCCAGTGACGCATCACAATTGCCGTTCGTTCCGCCGGTGTCAGCGCGTCCAGCGCCTCTTTCATCTTCAATGCAAGTTCTCCGCTTCGTGCCAACCGCTCCGGCGAAGGCCGTCCATCCTGCACCTGGCTCAGCGGATCCACTTCCAATCCATCGTCCGATGCTTTGCTGGGCCGTTCTCGCCGCGCATCTTCCACTTTCCGTTGCCGCAGCAGGTCGATGGCGTAGTTCGCCCCAATCCGGTAAACCCACGTCCCGAAATTCGCACTTCCCGCGAACTGCTTCAGCTTGTTGTAGCCGCGCAAAAATGCCTCCTGCACCACCTCTTCCGCGTCCTGCGTGTTACCCATCATTCGGTACGCCATCTGGTACACGTTTCTGCTATGCCTCTCCACGAGGACACGATAGGCATCACGATCGCCCCCGAGCGTTCGCTCGATGGCCATCGCGTCGCTGACCCCGCCAGCCTCAGCCCTCTCGATGCTCTCGTTCATCCTCACGATTAGACAGGTTTATCCTTCCTCGGTTAGGCCGTCTGCGCGCTCTCTAGCCTTTGTGCAACGTCCTCAGTATGAATAACTTACCGGTCGAGCCGCATTTTCTCCCTGCGATCTGCTCCGCTGTCGATTTCCGCACCCCTGAATCGTCATCTCTCTGCACATCAATTACGCGGGATTTTCGGACTATACTCGCGTTCTCTAGGAGCTCACTATGCCTCAATTCATTATTCTGCTTTACGACGATCCCAAGAAGTTTGCTGAATTTAGCCCTCAGGAAATGCAGGAAGCCTTCAAGAAATATCACGGATGGGGACTGAAAATGCGCGAGCAGGGCCGCCTCATCGGCAGCAACAAATTAACCGATGGCGCAGGCCGCGTGCTTCGCGGTAGATCGCCCATGCGCGTAATTGATGGTCCCTTTACCGAAGGCAAGGAAGTACTTGGCGGCTACTACATGTTTAATGCCGACAGCTATGAACACGCCATCGAACTCACTCGCGATCATCCGCAACTCGAATATGGCGGCACCCTTGAAGTCCGCGAAATTCAGGACCTGTCGCAAGCCGCCCGCAATGCCTGAGTCAAGCACCAACATCTCTTCGGTCGTGGACCATCTGTTTCGCAGTTCCGCGGGACAGATGGTCTCCTACCTCACGCGTGTTCTTGGCCCTGCGCACTTGGACTTGGCCGAAGAAGCCGTGCAGGATGCTCTTGCGAAAGCCCTGCAGACTTGGCCCTTCTCCGGCATTCCTGATAATCCTCCGGGCTGGCTGCTACACGTCGCACGCAACCGTGCTCTGGACCTGGTTCGCCACCGCGGCGTGGTCTTGCAGAAAACCTCGGAGGTTGTTGCCGAACTCTCCCAGCCTCAGGCTGCGCCTCGTTTGGAATTGCCCGAAGCCTTGCGCGACGACGAACTCTGCATGATCTTTCTTGCTTGCAATCCTGCGCTCCCTCGCGATTCGCGCGTCGCCCTCAGCCTGAAAGCGGTCAGCGGGTTTTCCGTCAAGGAAATTGCCCGTGCGTTTCTCTGCGATCCCGCCACCATCGCGCAGCGCCTGGTTCGTGCGAAACGGCGGATTCGCGAACAAGATTTCAGTTTCGAGCTGCCCCCTGCACATCAGTTAGGCAAATCTCTCGACGCCGTCCTCGAAGTCATCTACCTCTTGTTCAATGAAGGTTACGCCGCCCACGAAGGAGACGATCTGGTTCGCCACGATTTGTGCTCTGAGGCGTTGCGATTGGCGCTTCTCGTCGCTGATTCGCCGGTATCCCAACCCAAAGCGCATGCCCTCGTTTCCCTCTTGGCGTTTCAGGGTGCTCGGCTCGCCGCCCGTGTCGACGATCATGGCGAACTCGTTCTCCTTCAGGATCAGGATCGCTCCAAATGGGACTCGCGATTGATCGCCCTCGGCGCGCGTCGCCTGGCTATGAGCGCGGAAGGCGAAGAGCTTTCTCAGTTCCACGTGCAAGCCGCCATCGCTTCCATTCACGCGCAAGCCAAGGATCCTTCCACCACGGATTGGGAAGCGATTCTCGATCTCTATGACGACTTGATGACTCTGAATCCCTCTTCCGTCGTGGCCCTCAATCGCATCATTGCGCTCGGCAAAGTTCATGGCCCGGAATGCGCTTTGGACGAACTGACCGCCATCCAGGATGATCCCTCGCTTCACGACTACTACCTTCTGCCTTCCACTCGCGCAAGCTTGCTTGCGGAGACCGGAGAATTTGCCCAGGCTGCAAATCACTTTGAAGCAGCTCTGCGCCGTCCCTGCTCTGAACCTGAGCGCCGTTTTCTCACGCGCCGTATGCAAGAATGCCGCGACCAGGCCCTTCGTCTGGCAAAACCCTCTTAGGTTTAACGCCGCTCATAAATGCCGTATCATTGCAGTAGATTCCCCTGGAGAGATCCACGTGATACCTCGCTACACCCGCGAAGAAATGGGACGTGTCTGGAGTGACGCGAACCGTTACCAGAAATGGCTCGATGTTGAACTCGCCGCCGCTGAAACTCTTGCCGAAGCTGGTGAAGTTCCCAAAGCTGCGGCTGCCGCGTTGCGTTCCCGCGCTAAGGTCGACGCCGCGCGCATCAACGAGCTCGAAGCAAAAGTGAAGCACGACGTCATCGCTTTCACCATGGCGGTTGGTGAATCCATTGGCGATCCGGAAGCCGCGCGCTGGCTGCACTATGGCATGACCTCCAACGACGTGGTCGATACCGCGCAAGCACTTCTGGTGCGCGATGCTTCCCACATCATCGAACGCGACCTGGTAATCCTTGGTGAAGTCCTGGATGTGCGCGCTCACGAATTCCAGCACACACCGCAGATTGGCCGCACGCATGGCGTTCACGCCGAACCCATCACCTTTGGACTGAAGATTGCCAATTGGTTCGCGGAGAATCAGCGCAACATCGCTCGCTTTCGCGAGGCCGCTCACGGTATGGCTTTCGGTAAGATCTCTGGCGCTGTCGGCAATGCTTCGCATCTCGGCACCGATATCGAAGAGAAGATTTGCAAGCGCCTGGGTCTGCAAGTCACGCCCGTAGCGTCGCAAGTAATCCAGCGCGATCGTCACGCGCATTACCTGAGTGCGCTGGCCTTGATTGCCACCATGCTGGAGAAGTTCGCTCTGGAAATCCGCCATTTGCAACGCACCGAAGTGCGCGAGGCCGAGGAGCATTTTGCCCACGAGCAGCGCGGCAGTTCCGCGATGCCGCACAAACGCAATCCCGTGAACTGCGAACAGATCTGCGGTCTTGCGCGGCTGGTGCGCAGCAACATGCAGGCAGCGTACGAGAACAATGCGTTGTGGCACGAGCGCGACATTTCGCACAGCAGCGTGGAGCGCATCATCCTTCCCGATTCAACAATCCTGGTGGATTACATGCTCGCGAAGATGACCCAGATCATCAGCGAAATGCGCGTGTTCCCTGCGCGCATGTTGCGCAACCTGGAAAGCACGCAAGGACTGGTGTTCTCTGGACAATTGCTGCAGGACCTTGTGGAGAAGGGCATGCCGCGCGACGACGCTTACAAAGCGGTGCAGTCAAACGCCATGGCGGCGTGGGAAACAGAAACAAGTTTTCGCGAGCGCGTGGCGAAGGACGAACGCATCACGAAATACATGACGCCGAAGGATCTGGAATTCACTTTCGATCTGAATCGCCAGTTGCGGAACGTGGATAAGATTTTCGATCGCGTGTTTGGCGCGCATCCCGCCGGAGAACGCGGCATCGCCAACATGGCGTAAACGGCGCAATCGCGGATTATTCTACGCGTTGTACGTAGCGCGCTTCTGACGTGTCCACGCGAATGCGGTCGCCTTCATTCACGAACGGCGGAACGTTTACAACTAATCCCGTTTCCAATGTCGCCGGCTTCATCACCGCGCTGGCCGTGGCTTTCTGCAACGTTGGCTCGGTCTGGACAACCTTCATGTCCATGGTGTCCGGCAAATCCACGCCGATGGCCTTGTCGTCGAAGAATTCGATTTTGACGATGGTGTTGGGAATCAGGTAGTAGACGGTTTCCCCGAGCTCATTGCGGCTCATCTGCATCTGCTCGTAGGTTTGCGTGTTCATGAAATGAAAGTCGTCGCCCTCGTTGTAGAGATACTCGAATTCGATCTCATCGAGGATGGCACGTTCCACAAATTCCTCAGCGCGGAAGCGATAATCGATCATCACGCCATTCCTGAGATTTTTCAGGCGTGTCTGCATGGAGCCGCGCTTGTTTCCCGGGGTGCGGTGGTCGGTGCTGAATACGGTGTAGAGTTGGCCCTCGTGCTGGATAACCATGCCGGGGCGAAGTTGCGTTGCTTTAGTGCTGCTCATAAGTTCGCGCGGCCGCGAGAAACGGCCGAAAGCTCCCTATAAAGGTGATAGAAAATTCGGAAATTCCAGACGGCAGCCCAGAGGAGCAGCGCGTGGAATGACACGAGGCGCGCAGGCCGAAACAGCGAGCCAAACGCGAATCACCAGTATAAGCGGGGCTGTTCCCGATGGTCAATGCAGGCTGGGGTAGGATGTGGCTACGGGAAAAACGGCTCCGCCACTGCCGCATTTTTCGCGTGCCAATTCGCCGCGCGAACGCAGATTTGACGTGTTTTTTCCGGTGTGAGGGGAAAATGCTACGCCCGCGCCGCAGCTTGCATCTCCCGAAAGCTGTGACATGGACATTACTGGCCTGACTTATGTGGGACGTTCACATTCGCCTCAGGGGGTGTTGCGGGCCGATTCGGGGGTTTGCTCTTCGGAGACGCGACGATGGCCAGAGAGGAAGTAACGACCAAGCCCGTCGGGAGGGTTACTTCCGGGGAGGTCATTGCAGGGTGTTTAGTCCATTGCAACGACTTCGTATGTATCCACAGTCACCCTGCTGTGGCTGCGTAAACAGATGCAATCAACGGTCAAGTCCTGATTCGCGTAACCGGTAAGGTCCCAGTACGAACTTCTACGGTGACCCCGCACCGTTAATCATAACTTGGTTAGCGGCCGACGAGCTTCGCATGAAAGGCGGGGTATCTCGCCCCTTCCAACTTAACTTTTGACGATGCGTCTTCGAGAGACTGTACATCCTTAGCGCTTAGTTCAATCGTTGCAGCTCCAAGGTTTTCTTCCAGTCGTGCCAGCTTGGTGGTGCCCGGAATCGGAACTATCCACCGCTTCTTCGCAAGCAACCAGGCGAGTGCAATTTGGGCAGGAGTCACTTTCCTTTGGTGCGCGAAGTTGCGGACCACATCGACCAGAGCCAGGTTCGCTTTGCGATTCTCTTCGCTGAACCGTGGCACGCTGCTGCGGAAGTCCGTGCTATCGAACTTCGTGTCTGCATCGACCTTGCCTGTGAGGAAACCTTTGCCAAGTGGGCTGAACGGAACGAATCCAATGCCGAGTTCTTCCAATGTAGGCATTACCGTCTCTTCAGGCTCTCGCCAGAAGAGCGAGTACTCGCTTTGTAGCGCTGCGACGGGTTGAACTGCGTGGGCACGACGGACTGTCTGGGCACTCGCTTCAGAAAGACCGAAGTGCTTCACCTTGCCCTCCTGAATCAAATCCTTTACAGCACCCGCAACATCCTCGATGGGAACGTTTAGGTCTACTCGATGTTGGTAGAAAAGGTCGATGGCATCGACCTTCAACCGCTTGAGCGACCCCTCTGCGGCCTGTTTGACGTGCTCTGGGCGACTATTGAGAGCGTTCCACTTGCCCCCATCATTGGGATTGGCCTCCCAGCCGAACTTCGTCGCGATTACAACTTTCCCACGAAATGGAGCGAGCGCTTCGCCTACCAGCTCTTCGTTTGCAAGCGGCCCGTACACCTCCGCAGTATCGAAGAATGTGACCCCGCGTTCCACGGCGGCGTGCATCAGAGAAATCATCCCCTGCTTATCTTTAGGAGGTCCGTAGGACCAGCTCATTCCCATGCAGCCAAGCCCGAGGGCTGAAACTTCAAGATTGTTTTTTCCGAGCGTTCGTTTTTGCATCATTTTAAATCCTTTAGACAGAATGTGCGTGGGTCATGGGTCGTGACGGCCTAGTAATGTTCCCAAGTGACTTTCCAATGTTCCTCCGGGCGAGTCGATTTAACTATCATTTGATTACCCGAGAATTCGAAGGAGCGCGGCAAGTCTTTTCCGATTAGGCCGCGCACTAATGCACCTTCGACGTGAAACGTGAACGTGTGAGCGGTCTCATCGACTTCGTATGTACCAAAAGTTGCTTCGTAGCCTCCTTGTGAGTACTGCTCCGGCCCGGCCGCAGCCTGAGGAGGCGGATTGCGCTCCATCACCTGGACCGACGCGTGCCCGTCGCGTGTGAAGACGAACATCCCCGTTGAGTTGGCCTTTTGAATCTTCCCATCTGGACCCGGCGCTTCGAGCGACACTAGCCGCCACGCTCCAACGAACTGGCCTTGGATGGGTTCATTATCCGCGGGAACATTTCTGCCGGAGAGTGTCACAGAGGAAAACGAGAAAGCAGTGACGAATATAAGCACCACAATCGAATACGGTCTTCTCATGTCTCCCTCCGAATCGTCAACGCATCGTCCAAACTATACAAAAGTTTGGGCTGCCGCTGGCCTGATCCCACCCATCTGTTGCCTAATCCTACTTGAATGGCTGGGTTTTGCGATTGCGACACTGAGTTTTTTTCCCGTAGCCACATCCTACCCGTCAACGCAGGCTGAAGAGAAAGTGAGACGCCGAGGAGCGGAAAGGCATCACCCCTGAAGCTGGGAGCTACAGGACACGGATTCATTGTTTCGTCTCGACGGCCCGCTGCTTTGCGGCTGCGGCCATGATCTTTTCGATTTCGTCGGGGTCGCGGGTAAGTTTGCGGCTCAGAAGTTCGTAGCCGGAATCCGTGACGAGGACGTCGTCTTCGATGCGCACGCCGAGATTCTCCTCGGGAATGTAAATGCCGGGTTCGACGGTGACGACCATGCCGGGTTGGAGAGGCCTGCAGGGATCGCCGGGATCGTGGACATTGAGCCCGATGTTATGTCCCAAGCCATGGATGAAATACTGGCCGAGCGATTTGCCATGCTGGTCCTTGCCGTGGGAATTGATGTAGTTGTAAGCGACGTTGAAGAGCGAGTTTTTTTTGTCGCGACAGCCCATGATGGCTCCAGGCTTCAGCGCGGCGAGGGCCGCAGTCTGCGCGCCAAGGACAATGTCGTAAATCTCGCGCTGGCGCGGGGTGTATTTGCCGTTCGCAGGAATGGTGCGGGTGATGTCCGCGGCATAGCCGGAGTATTGCGCGCCGACATCCATCACGACGATATCGCCATCCTGGATTTTGCGCGAAAGCTTGTCGTAGTGCAGCGCCGTGGAATTGGGGCCGGCGCCGACAATGGGGGCGTAAGCTTCAATTTCCGAGCCTCCCATCGCGTGGACTTCCACCATTTTCGCAGCAACCTGATATTCCCACAGGCCGGGACGCATCATCTTCATGGCTTCCAATTGCGCGTCGACGGAAAGATCGATGGCCTGGCGAAGAAGAGCGATTTCCGTAGGAGATTTGATCACGCGAAGATCGCTGACGATGGCGCGGATGTCTTTGACGTTTTCTTGGGGCACCGCTTGTTTTACCCAGTCCACAACTTCTTTCTCATGCGGATAGCCGCCCAGTTCGCGCTGGTACGGAAGAATGGTGTAAACCGTGGGGAACTCGAGGGAGAGGACTTCGAGAATGGCGCGAAGTTCGGAGTAGGGAAGAACCGTGCCGAAACCCGTTTTGGGCTTGATGTCCGCATCTTCCGGCGACATGCGCACGCCGTTCCAGGCTTCTTTGCGGCGGTCTTTCGCGGGCAAAAAGAGAATCTCGGGGGCCAGACCGCCGTCGACGATCGAAGATTTCATCTTTTCGCGGGTCTCCGGCTTAGGGACCCAGGTCTTACCGCCGGGTAAGAGCAGCAAAGCCGCTCCTTCTTCATTGTGGCCGGTGAGGTAGTAGAAATTCTCTTCCTGGGCAAACACGTAGGACTCAGATTCTTCTTCGCGTCCAGTGTAGCCCACGAGAAGAATGGGGCCATCTACTTGCGCGGCGAGCTTGGCGCGGCGCTGTGCATACGCCGAATTGGGTTCACGCTCGCGCCGCTGTTGCGCCGCGGCGGGAAAACTGGACGCGAGACAAGCAAGGGAAATTGCAAAGGCGAAAACTACACGACATTTTTTCTGACCTACTGCATTGAAGCGATTCTTGGACCGCAGACCACTCATCCGCTCACCTCGCAATTGGCCCCAGGGCAAGTAGGGCAAAGCGAAGATTGTAGCCGATGTCGAGACAGGTTGCTGTGAGGTAGGGCGCAGGCGAACCGTAGGAAACATAACACCCCAGCACTCCCCCCTGATTTCCGTAAGAGTGGCAAGCAAAGGGCTTACAAAGGATCGAGTTTGTAAGTGGCGGAAGCAAGGGAGTTAGGAGAGGCAGTTGAGAGTTCACAGTAGAAAGTCGAAAGTTCAAGGCAAGCGAAGGCGTGATGCGTTCCAGTTTGGGAAATGTCGCACGCCGAGGGGTACCCCCGGCTTTTTGGGAGAAGAGTGCGCAAGCCACGGAGTCAAAAGGGAATAGGTTGAATGAGAGAGAGGAAAGAGTGCGCAGGAGATTGAAAACAAAGGACGGAACATACTGGCGGGAACGGAGAAGAGGAAGAGTGCGGGGCGAATGTTCGAACGCAGAGCGACCGTACATGGCGTAATGTAGCACAATAAGTACCTATTGTCAACTGGTATAAGAAGATATCGAAATTTTCGACCCAATCAGAACTTCAGCCCGTCTGGAATTTCAACCCCAAAGACCCAGGTTGAAAAGCGAACCTGGAGCACCCTGCTAATGCTGTGCTTGTGCGATGAGCTGAGCCACTTTTGAGTTCGGACCTACCGGTTCGACGAACAAAAGGGAATTGGGATTCAGGTACATGCGATCCGGCTCGTGCAGTTCCTTACCTCGCTTGACGAGCACATTATTCGATTGCTTGGTCTCGGGATTAGTCTGCGTCACGATGTAGTACACGTCGGTCAGGACGGGACTGTGGCCACCGTAGCCCTGAAGATGCCCGAAGTACACCGAACCATTGGTAAGCAGCACGGCCTGAAATGGGGTGGTGAAGTTGGTAGTTGACGCTCGCAGTTGCCACACGATGTGCAATGTCGCGGCTGCAATCACCAAGAGTCCCGCCAGAGCCCAGATTGTTTGAACCAGAGCACTGCCTCGCTGGTTGTTCAGCATACGCAACCCTCCGGTTGTTAAAGAAAAAGGCGCTTCTTATGAACTTGGCTGGATTCTACTACAAGCGCGATGTATGACGCTGACTGCTGTCGCTTTTGGCGTCATGCGGGCATGCGGCGAAGCTCTTTTCTAAAATATCTGGCAAGAGCGAAGATGCCGATCGCAAGCAAGAACAGCGTAGAGGGTTCCGGAGTCGTGGGCGGAGGCGGTGGCGGCGGACCCACGTTCGGCCCGAGATCGAAGCTCAAGCCATTGGCGGTAAAGGATTCCGTGAAGTCCGTGCCTGGGGCCAAGCCGTTGACATCCACCGTAAGTCCAGAATTTCTGAGCCCCAAAGCCGCGGAGATAAGGTCAAACGTATCGCCGGCGATGGGCGCAAAGCCGTTCTCGAAATTGATATCGATGGTGCCGCCCGTGAAATTCGCCAAGCCCTGAACGGAGAGTTGGTCAAACTGGCCGGGTTGATCGCCGTCAATGTCGAAGACCAGGGCGCCGGAGTTCTGAGTGTAATTTCCGGTGATGGTCATGAGTCCTGGACCGTCTGTGGGAGTGACGGTGCCGCCGTTGTTCGTAACATTGCCGGTAACGCCCTGGCCGGAGAGAGTTCCGCCAGAATTGACGTTGACCTGGTTCGCGATTACCTGTCCTCCGTTAGACACCATCAAGAGGGCGCCGCCGCCTGCGCCACCGACGTTGATGATTCCCGAGCCTTTCTGAGCGGTGGAGTTCCAGAGCGACTTCTGACCGTCGACAACAACCGAGCCGCTCGATCCGGCAGCCCCGCCAATCTGACCCGAACCGCTGGTCACAACACCACCTTCTTGAATGTTGAGTATTCCGGTTCCGCCTTCACCGACAGAGAGCACGCCTTGAACGCTCCAGCTCGAGTTTGCGCCGGTAACGGTTACAGTTCCTGTGGACTGGGCACCCTGCGCAATGTGGGCATCTCCGCTGGCCACCGCGCCTCCGTTTTCTACCTTCATCGTGCCGGTGCCAGAGGATCCGATGATGAGGTTCTGCGGCATATTGAATTGCCCCTGCACGTCGAGGGAACCTACGGACGAATGTTGATTCCCAATAGTCACGGCGCCGACGGTTACGCTGGCGAAACCACCCTTGAGAACCTCGACGCTGCCAAGGCCCTTGTCGGCAATCACCAGGTCATTCGTGGTAGTCCAGGTACCGCCGTTTTCCACTGTGATATCGCCCGAGCCGCTGATTGCCTGACCGATTGTGGTCGAGAGACTGGTAACGGTTCCACCGATATCGAGGCCGCCGTTGCCGGCTTGGCCGACGATCAGGGACTGTTGGATGGCCCATTGCGAAGCGGTGGGTTGAAGGCCGATGCCCAGTGCCGAGCCGATGGTTACTTGGCCGTTCGATCCGGCTTGAGCGCCGATGATTCCGTTGAGGCTCTTGACGTCACCTTCGTCGTCGGGAGCGGAGGGATCGACGGTGAACGTACCTTTTGCGGCGTCGCCCACGATCAGATTGCCGGCGAGGTCCAGAGAGCCGCCAGTCATACTGACAGTACCGTCGCCGCCCGCCAGCGAGCCGACACTCATATTGTTGGCCGAGACTTGGGCCTGGTCTTTAATTTCCAATGTGCCGGTGCCCGCGAAGCCGACTTTCAGGTCGCCGTTTGCCAGCCAAGTGGAATTCTCGCCTTCGATTGTCGCGAGTCCTTTGCTGCCCGCGAGTTGGCCGACGTAGCCACTGATGCCGTTGCTGTCCGCTTCGCTTGTGAGGGAGCCTCCGCTAGCGACATCGAGGCCGCCCGTGCCTAGAAAGCCCGCTGAGACGGCTCCTCCCGTTTTCCAAGAGCTGCCGGTGCCGGTGATTAGAAAGGTTCCGTCGGCGCCAGCATTGAAGCCAATGGCCATGTCTCCTTGATTTGATCCGGAAGCCCCACTCTGGATGGACATGATGGCGGGTCCCGTTTGCGCCGGAAACCCTGGGAGAGCAGGCAGGTTTAGTCCGATCAGCAGGTCTTGCGTATTTCCTGGGTCGGAGATCGTCCATGTGGCACCAGACTCGACGCTAATGTTGCCTGTAGCTAAGCTGAGGTTTCCGCCATTAATCGCCCCATGATCGCTAACGGTTACAGAGCCGGCCAGCATGGACATGCCGCCGCCCGGAACGCCGCCGAGGTTCAAGATGGATCCGGCGTTTTGGACGACCAGCTTGGAATCAGTGGACCCAAGCAGGACAGCTGCAACGGAGACATTTGATCCGCCATCGATCTGCACAAGGCCACTCTGGATCCCAAGTTCCGTGGCGCCCTGAGATTTCAGTGTGGTTCCGTGAAGATACAGCCCGTCGTCGCTGGTGGGGGTGACGTTCACGACGATACCAGCTGCGGCCGATAGAGGACCCACATTGATGTTGGTCAGAGTGACCGTGGAAGAAATCAGGTCCAACAAGCCTGTGGAACCGGGGTTCTGGCCGACAATTAGAAGAGAGGTGTTCCAAGTGCTATCGGTTACGCCCACCGTCATCTTGTCGTTGACGACGGCCTCTTGGGTGTTGAGAAGAGAGTTGTCGACAAAGAGGGATTTGGAGCCCTCCAGGAAGAGGTTGGTGGTGGTCAATGCCGAGTCGTCGATACGATTGAACCCGAGAAGCGTCGTACTGCCGTGGCCGGTGTCAACTCTGGCCCCATTCCTGAGGGTCAAGCCTCCATCCACTTCCAGGCGTCCTGAGAAGGTGCCCCCGGGGTCCTCCGCCGCAGTGTGGACCGTTAATTCGGTTCCGTCCAAAGAAAGCGTGGTCGAACCGGTGCCGTCGAAGTTTGAAACGTTTGCGTTGATGTCCAGGGTGATCGCTCCGCTACTCGCACCGACGAGGAAATCACCATTGGGAACACAAGTATGTTGTTTGTCGGGACACTGCCACAGACCGGCGCTGCTCCAATTGCCACTGCCGCCAAACCAAAATGCGTCCTGTTGGGCCAGTGCGGAAGGGCAAAGAATCGGGGAGCCTAGGAGTGCCACGACGATGACGTAGAGCGCGATCTTCCGCGAAGGCATCTGGAACCTCCAAGACCGATAAATTGAGCGCCGACGGATTGCGTACCCATGTGGCCCAGGCAAAACTGGTAAATCGACTTGACTAACACTTTCGCGATATTGACGACCAGGCCCTTGGGTTAGGGACACGTATCCCCGGAGGCTTGTGGGCGGCAGAGCAATTTGACGACCATGTGCTGGACGTCGCAAATGGCGGGATTCATGAGAAACGGGCTGGCGGGCAGCGCAAGATTTTTCCGCAGTTGCGCAACGGATTCGCTTACAAGAGCCATGACAATGATGCCGCGGTTCTCGAATTTTCCCTGAAAATTCTCTTTTGACGCCCAGACAACTGATAATAGAATCTGCGTTTCGAGTGAGAACCAATTCAGGATGAGTCAGTTTCTGGCGACCTGGTAGGATTCCGGAATGAAACGACGAACATTATTGATGGCGGCGCCGTTTGCGATACTGGTGCCGCGCGAAATAGCAGAAGCGATGGAAACGACGTTCGCTCCACTTGCGGGTGAAAGTTTGGCTGGAGGCGAGAGAGCACAAGGCGGCGCGATTGGAGGATCAACTGTGGTGTATGAACTGCGGATTTATCACGCGGTCCTCGGGAAGCTAGAGAACTTGATAGCGCGGTTTCGGGACCACACGATGAAGCTTTTTGCGAACCATGGAATGAAGAGCGTTGCGTATTGGACGGCGTTGGACGAGCCGGCGAAAAGCAGCATGTTCTTTTATATTCTGGAGCATCCGAGCCGGGAAGCGGCGGCAGCGAACTGGAAGGCGTTCCAGGACGATCCAGAGTGGAAGAGCGTAAAGGCGAAATCGGAGGAGAACGGGAAATTGGTCGAGAGCATTGACTCGACGTTCTTGACGTTGACGGATTTTTCGCCGCGGCTGGGGTGACGGCTTCCCCGGCACGTCGCGAGGATTCTCGTCCCGCTACTGTTTTGGGTGGGCCAAGGGAATCTGCGAAAACAATTGCAGATCGACGATCATAGATAGGCGGCGGTCCAATTGAAAGAATGTTGCCGCCTTTTTTCCGGGCAAGGCCTGGGTGACTGCTGGGACATATTTGAGGCGCAAAGCCTGAGCCGCGGCGTCCACCTCCATCCAGTGGCGGACATAGATGAGGGCGTCCTGGTCAGTCATGGTTGACCAAGTCTCGGCGTACTGCTTCAACAGCGCATACTTTGAGTTGTGCAGATCATGCAAGTCGTCGGCGTAGTGTTTATAGACGGGCCAGAACTTCTGCGCCTCGGTATCTGACAACGACATATTCTGCCCGATGACTTCCATTTTCATTGCGCGTACATCTTTGCGCAGCAAGGCAATGTCCTCATCCGTCACCGTGGGGCTGAAAATCCGCTGCAGAGTAACGTCCTGCCCCTGCGACGCAGCTTGCGTATTCGACCCCGCCGCAGCCATCCCGCCCCCTAACGCCGTCGCTACCACCATTCCCGCAAGAAACGCTGCAGCCAATCCCGCTGCTCCGGTCATCTTGTACTTCATGTTCCTTCTCCTTGTCTTTGTGCTATTGCGACAAAGAACCTGAGAACCACGCCCGAGTGGTGCATATTAATACAATTGGGTTGTTAATGGATGGCCATCCGCATCAATCGAGAAAGGGCCGCCCGGTTGGAGACAGGGGACGGCAGCTGGATAAGGTGCGCGGCGTTTACAATCTTGTTACGTTTTTGTGACTTCTTTATGGTTGCAGAACTGCCTGAATGCGCATAGGCTCGCAGCCCCCGTGTATCTCTGGAGGAGGAAAGACCGATGAAAATGATGGTGAAGAGCCTATATCGCATGGTGCTGGTGGCGGGAATTTTACTGGTGGTGGGTAGCGTGCAGCAGGTTTTGGCGGATGGCACGGCAGATAATTTCAAGCAGACGAACCTGGTGTCGGACCTTCCGGGAGTAGCCAAAACCACAGATCCGGATTTGGTTAACCCGTGGGGCGTGTCTTTTAGCGCCACTTCGCCGTTCTGGGTATCGGACAACGGCACCGGGCTGGCAACGCTGTACAACGGAGCCGGGGACAAACTGGGATTGGTAGTGACAATGCCGCCAGCTGGTTCGGCGCCCACAGGTCAGGTTTTCAACTCTACGGCCAACTTTAATGGCGATCTGTTCATTTTTGCCAGCGAGGGCGGCACGATCACGGGATGGCGAGGAGCTCTGGGCACAACCGCCGAAACCCTCTCGAGCTCAACGGCAGGGGCTGTTTACAAAGGGCTCGCCATTGGAACTACCGCTAGCGGTACTTATCTCTACGCAACAGATTTCCATAATAACCAGATCACCGTGCTTCCGGGCACCGGCGCGCCCGCTCTACCTGGTAATTTCACAGATCCGGGTCTGCCGGCAGGCTACGCGCCGTTTAACATCCAAAATATCGGCGGCAAGCTCTATGTGACGTATGCCGTGCAGGACGCGGCGGGACATGACGATGTAGCGGGCTCAGGCAATGGGATTGTGGATGTGTACGACCTGCAGGGAAACTTTCTGAAGCGCCTAATTTCAAATGGTGGTCCGTTGAATTCTCCGTGGGGATTGACGATTGCGCCGGCGGGCTTCGGCAATTTTGGAAACGATCTGCTGGTAGGGAATTTTGGCGACGGGACAATCAATGCATTCGATCCGACGACGGGAGATTTTCTTGGGGTGGTGGATGGGTCGGACGGCAAGCCTCTGATCAACATGGGGCTGTGGGATCTTACATTTGGAAATGGCGGCAACGGCGGCAGCCCGGATGATCTGTACTTCACGGCAGGAATTCCTGGGACTGGCGAAGTGGAGGATCACGGCTTGTTTGGGAGTATCGCGGTGGTGCCAACGCCGGAACCGGGCACGTTGACGTTAATCGGAACGGGCTTGCTGGGGCTAATTGGCTACAGACGGAGGCGCAGCAGCTCTATCGCTTAACGAGTAAGCCCTTTTCCTGGATGCGCTGAAAGCAAGATTATTTCTTGCGGGACCAGCGATAGACAATTCCTGCGCCCACCAACAGATTATTTTGATGGTCGTTGGTGGCGTTGACGAAAGTCGTGAGGTAATAGTCGATCTGGACGACGCGCACGGAGAAGTGCGAGTTCAGCGGCACATCAATCCCGCCACCAATGCGCGTGGCAAACCTGTAGGAGCCGTCGGCTACGCCAGCCTCTGTGCCTCCGGCGTGCGTGGCACCCAAAATAATTTGCGCGAAAGGCTGCGGTTTATGATTGCCCTGAAACCAGGGCTGCGGAATCTGATAGCGCGCGCCAGCCAAATACGAAACCAGGGTTAGAGGATTATTGGCCGGAGGCGCGCTGCCAGTATTCTCGGCGCTGATGTCCACGACTGCAGACCAGGGACCACGAAAGTTCCAGGAGCCCGACACGCCTCCGCCATTCATGCCGAAGCAGCCACACTGACCGGGGCCGGCATTCGTACGAACCCAATGATAGGCGGCAGCGGCGTCACCGCTGTAGGCATCCTGTTGAGCCACGGCAGCCGATGCGCCCACGAGTAACAGAATTGTGGAAAGTAGAAACGATCGCATACCGAATTCTCCTCGGGCGGCTGGCATTAGTTTGCAGGCACCGAAACCGCGGCTGACACGTTGCTGATGACGGTGTCTTCATAGGAACCACCAGTGGAAGCGGTGATAAAAAGATAAGCGACGGGCGGAGCCGCAATGGTTCCAGAGAAAATCTGGATGCCGTCCATGGTCGCGGTGACTTGTCCCTGCACGATGGAAACGGTGTAATCGTGCGAGATGGGCATGCTGCTGGAGACGACAGCAGGGATGGCGCTGTTGACGTTGAACCAGGGTTTGCCGAACAGCGCGGTTTCGCCTCGGCCCACGGCAAGGTACGGAACCGTTGGATCGCCCGCATTGTGGTAGGTATCCAAAGCAAACATCGCGCCGGGAATGCCTTGCGCGCCCAAGCCCATGCCTTGAGCTCCTAGACTGGTTGGTGTGGCGCCGAGAGAGGGGTCAGCCAATAACACGGTGAAGCCGTCGGCCGGGAGAGCGCTGGGATTGCTCAGCGTCACGGTAAAACTGATTTGAATGTTGCCGGTGGAAATGAGCGTGGGCCAGACAATTTCGCCATGCTGATTGTTGGCAGCGGGAACAAGCTGGAAAGCGCAGCCCGGCTGCGTGACGGCATTGCCAAGAGCGGACCAACCGGCATTGCAAAGATCGGGAACGCCAGCGAGTGGGCCAACGAAAAGTCCCGCGGAGTTGCTGGTTACGGACGACGTAACGCCATTGCTGACGACAACGTAGAAGACGTCGCCGTTGTCGGTGGTGGCGGCTGAATCCAAAGTGTAGGTCGAACTTGTGGCTCCATCGATGGGCGTGAACGTGGAACTGCCGGGAGCGGCTTCGTACCACTGATAAGACAAAGGAAGAGAAGAAACAGCCGTGACTTGATATGTGGCTGGAGCGCCGACGTCGACATATTGCGTGGTGGGTTGTCCGGTAATTTGCAAAAGAATTCCGCTGCCCACGGCAAGCGGAGCGGGTTGCGAAGTGGCTTGGCCGTAGGGGTTGGATACGATGACGTAGTAGGCGTCCTGATCGTTGCTGCTTGTGGTGGCGGTAGCCGGAACGTTGTACGTGGCGGAAGTGGCGCCGGAAATGGCCGTGCCAGTTTTTTGACCCGCGGGGATTCTGTACCACTGATAAGACAAGGCAGGAGTGCCGGAGGCTGTAACGGTAAAAGACGTCGTACCGCCGACGGCAACAGTCTGGCCGACCGGCTGCGTGATGATTGTGGGCGGGACATTGCCTGCCGTGACGGTGAGAGACGCGTCGGTGCTGGTAAGCGGGCCGCAGGAATCGGTGACGGTGGCGTAGTACTGAGCGCCGTCGTAGGAGATGTCGACGGGTGGCGTGACGTAGTTGCTGGAGGTTGCCCCGGAAATAGCAACGCCCGTCGTTTCACCTGATGGGATTTGAAACCACTGATACGAAAGCGCGCCAACGCCTTGGCCGGAAACTGAGAATCCGCCTATTTGCGTGGGATGGAGAGAGATGCTGGCGGGATTCGAGGTGATCGACGAACCCACGGCAATAACGGCGATGCTGGAAGTAACGCTGCTGACGCCGTTGGTGACAGTGACGGAATAATTTCCTGCGTTTGCGGAAGTGGCGGAAGAAACGTTGTACGTTGAGCTCGTTGCGCCGGGAATGGCCGTGCCGTTCAGGCTCCACTGATAACTGGAAGCGTAAGAAGCCGTCACCGAGAGGAGAAGTCCACTGCCGGTGCAAATATGCTGGCTGGCGGGCGGAGTGGTGATCACAGGCGCGCTGATGGTGATTGTTGTGGTAACGAAAACGGATGGTTCATCCACGCTGGTGGCGGTGATGGTGTAACTGCCGGGAGTGGTGGGGGCGTTCCACACGTTGCCGGTGAAAGAGCCCGCTGAGGCAGTCCAAGTAAGGCTATTGGTTGCGCCGCCGGTTGCAGTGGCGGTGAAAGGAATCTGCCCAGGAGCCAGCGTCTGATTGGCCGGAGAAATCGGAGTAATGGAGACGCCGCTGGGCGTGACCAGGCAAGTGGTGGAAACAACGTTGCCTTTGGAATCGGTGACGGTGAGCGTGTAGGTGGTAGGGGAAGTCAGTAATGGAGTTGGATAAGAACCACCGCTCACCGCAGAGGTAGTGATGTCGGAGCTGCCTACGCCGGTGGAACCAATGACGGCCGTGCCACCAGAAAAAGTGGCGACCAGCGCTACAGACGAGTCGTAAGGAGGAGTTGCTGAACTGGGAACGAGACTTTTTGCAAGCGGAGGCGGAAATTGAACCGTGAGTGTTGCCGGGCCGCTCATTACGGAACCGACAGAGTTCGAGACCAAGACGGTGAATACAGCGCCAGCATCGCCTGCGACGGTTGGCGGCGTGGTGTAGGAACTGGAATTGGCTCCGCTGATGGGATTTCCGTTTTTGAACCACTGATAAGAGAGGGTGCCGGTGCCTGTGGCGGATACGGCGAATGTCGCGATTTGGCCGAGGGGAACAGAGATGCTTGCAGGCTGCGAAACTGTGGGAGCTACGGGCTTGTAGCCTTGAAAACCGCCGGCGCAGCCAGCCAGACTGAACAGGGCAACGGAAACGGCGAGCACACACAGCATTTGGCCGAAAGCGCGATCTTGGAGTCCGCGAAGACGGACGAGCAGATTACGCAGAGCAGAGGGAGGCAGACTTGGCATTGCGAGAAACCCCTAGTGTGACTATACGCAGCCCGCGGAACTCGCGAAGGCCAGCGAAAGGGTAGTTGCGCAAAGGGCTGATAACACTTTCGCGCCCGCGAAAAGGCCTGTTTTTTAGGCGCGAATCAATCTGGGCTGGACCTGGGAAACGGATGGTCGGCGCTTGTTTTTGGTGTGGGAATTAGATGAGCGGAACCCCAAGAACCCAGGTACCGAAAGGCGGACCTAGGGCACCCTGCGGTAAACTCAATTTGCTGGAAAGAGAGGATGTTGGACCTGCACAAACAGCTGTTATTGGAAGGTGGGTGGGTGCCGGACCATGTGGAAACACATCGATCCGTCATCTATCTGCTTGATCCGGAATTGAACATTGTCTATTGCAACGCCTATTGGGACGATTTTGCGATGGCGAATGGAGGCGACAAGTTACAGAGAAAGAACATGGCAGGCACTGCTGTCTTGGGTGTAACACCGGATGTTTTGCGACCTTTCTGCCGCGACAGATTTGCGCGAGTGCAACGAACTCGGACGTCGTGGGAGCAAGATTACGAGTGTTCCTCTGCCGGCCTGTATCGCCTATTCCGCATGCGCGTGGTTTCTCTGGGCGGTGATCACCTTTTGGTGGAGAACTCGCTCCGGGTTGAGCAGGAGCATGGAGTGGATCGCCCTGCAGCTTCACCATGGGAGCACACATACGTGACGCAAGACGGAATGGTCACCATGTGTGTGCACTGTCGCCGCACGAAGAGAAGCGTTGAGTTTCCTGAGACCCTGCCTGAGCTTGCGGAAGCCGTGTGGGACTGGGTTCCAGCGTATGTGCAACATCCTCCGCAGCACGTTTCGCATGGGATTTGCCGCATGTGTTATCCGCTGTTCTTTGAATCGCTGAAAACCTGATAGGCCCGCAAGTTTGACAGCAAAGAAATTCTCCTCCGAATAAATCAGGGTTTGCGAAGCGACAGGCCGTCCGCGCGGCAACGATGTCTGACCAGGATTTAATGCACCGGATGAATTGAGTGTGCTAGTCTCTTCGTCTCTCACTGGCGGATTTCGCCCTTTGAGCGACGTAGCCTGAATACGGCTCCACCGTGGCGTATATCCGACCTTAAGACCACATGAAGGAGTCCCGTAATGCCTGAACCCAAAGCAGCAAGAGAATCCACGACATTGAATCGCGACAGCGGTAGCAAGGAAGCGACGAAGGACGACGCAGGCGTGGCGAGAGTGGCCACGAAGCTTGAGGTAATCGTGATTCCGGTTTCGGATATCGACCGGGCGAAGGAGTTCTACGGGCGGCTGGGGTGGCGGCTGGATGCGGACTTTGCGAGCGGCGAAGACTTCCGTGTGATCCAGTTCACGCCACCAGGTTCCGGGTGCTCGATCATATTCGGAAGGAACGTGACTGCGGCGGCGCCCGGTTCTGCACAGGGCTTGTACCTGATTGTGACTGACATCGAGGTGGCACGCGAAGAGCTGGTGGGTCGCGGCGTAAAAGTGAGCGAAGTGTTCCACGGCGCGGGCAATGTGTATGCCGGCGCGGACGAGCCCTACCTATTTGGGCGGAAACGGGTGAGCGGCCGTGATCCCGAGCATGGCAGCTATCGCTCGTTCGCCTCGTTCAGTGATCCGGACGGCAACGGCTGGTTATTTCAGGAGATAACGACGCGTCTGCCCGGCCGCATCGATCCGGCGACGACGACCTTCGCATCGGCGAACGATTTAGCGAACGCGATGCGGCGTGCAGCGGCGGCGCACGGTGAGCATGAGAAGCGCATCGGCAAGGCAGATGCGAACTGGCCGGACTGGTACGCCGAATACATGGTGCGCGAGCAAGCCGGCGGGGAGCTGCCGCAATGATGGTGTGCGCGTCAAGGCTGCCTTGCGGAAGCGCCTGAGACCCAGTCCCAACAGGCCAGTGCCAAGCAGGGCAAGGGTAGCAGGCTCGGGAGCAGGCGTGACGCTGCCCGATTCCACCGTGGCACCCAGAAGGATCGGGTCAGAGCCATTGTAGGTATCGGTAATGACAATTTCCGTGAGGGTCTGGCCAGCGAACGTGGCACCGAGATTAAAATCCTGCTCGTCCAATACATAGGTACCCGTCAAGCCGGTGTTGACGTTGCCGGTACCGCCGGAGCCAAGACAGGTACTGGGATCAGAGCAGGTGAAGGCGTTCTCGGCGTTAACGCCAGGGACAGTGTTGGTGAGCGCATTGGTGAACTGGCCCTGGTAGAAGTCGCGGATATTGTTGCCGCCAATGAGGGAAAACGTAAGATTGGTGCCGCCTGTACCGAGGAACTCGATGGTGGCGAGTTGCGTGGCGGCCGGACAATAGGCGTTCATCAACGTGAATACGTTCGTCGCGTCAGCGACGGAAACGTTGAAGGTGATGCTATTCCCGGCGCCGCTGAAGCCAAAAGCGTCGTAAAAATTGCAAGCGGCATTGCCACCAGGCCCGCAATTGGTCAAGCCATTGACCGCGATGTTGAAGGTAGTAGCCAGGCCATTGTTGGCTGTAAAGGTGGTAGTCGGAAAAGTGCTGATCAAGCCGGTCTGAATGTTGTTGTTAACCATAGGAATAGCGACATCGCTGAAAGTGTCGGCTTAGGCCCTGGCGCCGAGAAGCAACATCGCCGAAGCAAGCGCCGCTACGAGTGGAGTCGTTCGCATTATGCCCCCCTGATCACCGAAGAATTTTGAAAGCTGGCACCGTACGAGACCGCCAAGAAAAGCAGGTCGATTGCCAGACGGGAAGAAGCAAAACACTGGAATAATGAGTGTTTTGGCTGGATTTTGAAAAGAGCATTCGGGACCGACTGGAAGTACTTTGCGAACGACGGGCAAGTTAGGTTTAGAGTTTTACAATACTCAGATGTACCACGTAACGTGGTATTTGCGGGTCAGCGAGTGCCGTTGGCGAATTCTTCGTCGTCTGGCAAAAACGCCAAGAAGGCCTGAACCAAGCAAGACGAGCGAAGATGGTTCCGGAGTGGTAACCAGCGCCCAACTTCCCGCTACGCTGTTTGTGCCAGCACCATAGACCTCGTTCGACGTACCATGATTATAGTCATACGCGGAATAGTCCCCGGCTCCGTTCGAATTGCTGTAGGTGCCAAGGCAAACGAAGTTCAGCGGCCCGGGCGTACAACCGGAATTCGTGCCTGAATCAGTCGCCAGTTGAACGGCCCAGCCAATGATGTTGCCGTTCGAATCGGTCGAAAACTCGAGCAATTCAATTGGCAAGGAAGTTGCTTGCGTCAGTGTGAACGCGTCGGTTCCTCCCGAGAAGGTGAAACTCAGAGGAGACACGGGAGCATTCACCAGATTGTCTCCCAAAGGATTTGCAAGAACGATTGTTGCGCTCACACCAATCGAGGAACACACCGGAATATACGTGCCATTGCAGAAATTGGGAGAATTGGGGTCGTACGGCTGGCCCGTATATTTATACGTAGAGTCGGCGATTGCCGTTGGGGCGAATCCAATTGCAAGAAATGCAAGGACAAGTGCCGCTACAAACAAACGCACGAAAAGTGTGAACTGCCCCTTGATCTCGCCCAGGCTGGGTAGCATGCGAAACCTCGCAGAAAGGAGTATTTTCTGTCACCCCGGAACGTGGCGGCGCAGTGGAGGAGGATTATTCACTTGAAGATAAATTTGTCAAGAAGAATCTTCACGAGTAATAATTTTAGAGTTCTAGAATTTGCAGCAAGCCCTTGCAGCCTTAGCCATTCACGTTGTGTGAATCACTTATTCAACCAGCCTTGCAGCTGCAGCCATGCGGCAAAGGTGTCGATCCAATGATCCGTGGGGATGCCTTGCTTGTGCATGCCAAAGCCGTGGCCACCCTTTGCGTACATGTGCAGTTCGGCCGATTTGTGAGCGGCGGTCCACTTCTCATACAAAACAATGCTGTCTGGGGCGAGTCCTAGCTGATCATCGGTGGCAGCCGCGGCAAACAACGGCGGAGCATCGGCAGGAACGGAATCATTTTTGAACATCTCTGCGGCGGCATAGATCGGGGCGACAAAGGCGGGCCGGCCATCGGGTTGATAACGGAGGGCAACCGCGGCGGCGACGGATCCGCCAGCGGAAAAGCCAATGATGCCGACGCGGTCGGGGGAAACTCCCCATTCGGATGCGTGCTGGCGAACATAGGTGACGGCAGCCAGGCCATCGGCGATGGAGAGGGGAACGGTCTTCGCTAACAGCTCCTGAAATTTTGGCTTGTCGTCAAACATGGCGGTGAATTCCTGCGTCGCGTCGTCGCCCGTGTGGGCGATGCGGTACTTCAAGACGAAGGCGGTCACGCCTTTTGCTACCAGATATTTGGCAACGTCGATGCCCTCGCTGTTGATGGAAAGAGCCATAAAACCACCGCCCGGGCAGATGACCACGGCAGTACCGTTGCGCAATTTTGGTGAAGGCTTGAAGACGGTGAGGCTAGGCTTGGTGACATTGGCGACGACTTCCGTGTTCCAGAGTTTGGAGAAATACTCCTTCTCCGGATAGCTCTCTTGTGTTGAATCAGGCGGAGTGGCGACGGGGAGTGGAATGACTTGTTGGGCGGCGAGTTGAGTGGCCAGGAATGCGAGTACGCAAAGAGATCGAAGGAGCAAGGGTTTCATGGCCGTCAGTCTAGCAGAGAGGGAGGGTGTGAGATGGAAGATCAGTCGCTCTGGTGAAATGTGCGGGCTGATAGCAAATCCACTCGCCAGCCGACTTTCAGCGCAGTAGTATCCTTGGAACAAATCGCGTTTGGGATGGAGGAAAAAGTGATGCTGCCAATCGAATGTAAGCCAGACAGACGCAGTTTTCTGAAAGGCGGGATGGGAATGGCAATTGGGATCTCCAGTATCGCGGCACTTCCGACGCCGAGCGTGGCCGCAGACAACGCGTGGATTGTGGGACCGCAGCCCGGGTTCACACCGGAGATTGGGACTTTGACATCGATGCTGGCGTTCACGCGGATGCAGGTTGAACACAACGTGAAAGGCCTGACGCAAGCGGATCTCGACTTTCTGCTGGATGCCAAAGCGAACACGATTGGCGCGCTACTGCTGCATCTGGCGGCCACCGAGACTTACTATCAACTGAATACTTTTGGCGGGATGCCGTGGGATTCGTGGCCGGATGAAGTGAAGAAGAAAGTGGGATATTCCGATGAATCTGGGGGAGTCGGCGCGAAAGGCGATCAAGGGAAACAGTCTGGACTACTATCTGGATGCGTTGCATCAAGCGCGAGAGAAGAGCCTGGCGGAATTTCGCAAGCGCGATGATAAGTGGCTGGCGACAGTGGTTACGCAGGGAGATTTCTCAGCGAATAACTACGCAAAATGGTTTCACGTGGCGGAACACGAATCCAACCACGATGGACAGATCAAATTCCTGAAGACCCGCGTGCCGGGGGCAAAGCCAGCGTCTGAATAAGGGAGAGTTGACTATCCGAATCAATTTCTGATCTGAAACGCGACTTTTGTACGAGCTTCAATTCCGAAAGCAACATTTCCACGAAACGATTCTGCCTTGAAGAATAGGAGCCTAAACTGCCATTCTAGTGGCGTGACTGTATACCGTATCCTTTTGAAAAGGCTGATACTTTTATTGTTCTTTTGTACTTCGACGGTGCTCTGCCAGAGCAATCGTGGCGAGTTACACCTGAAAGTGCTTGATCCGAAGGGTGCTGGTGTGAAGGTGTCCGTTCAGATCAAGAGCGAGGCGAATGGGTATCAGAGCGTCCTGACGACCGACGATCAGGGCGGGTTGGATGTGCGCCGGATGCCCTACGGAATCTATCAGCTAATCATTGAGCAATCGGGCTTCGCGGTGATTTCGGAGACGGTGCAAATCAATTCGTCGATCGCGATTGACCGTACCATTCAACTGAAATTGCAGGCGCTGAATCAGAGCATCGTCGTTAATGCCACCGATACCTTAATCGATCCCGATCAGGCTGGTTCCATCAACCAGATCGGTCCAGATCAAATCGAGCACCGACTAACTTCGGTGCCGGGACGTTCGGTTCAGGAATTGGTGATTACCCAGCCGGGATGGATTTATGAGGGGAATGCGGTATTGCATCCCAGGGGCTCGGAATATCAAACGCAGTTCGTGGTGGATGGAATTCCTCTTACTGACAATCGCTCTCCCAGTTTCGGGCCGCAGATCGAAGCAGACGATGTGGAATCATTGAGTCTGTACACCGCCGGATTTCCGGCGGAATACGGGCGAAAGATGGGCGGGGCCATCGAGGTAAACACGACGCCCGATTCTCAACCGGGCTTCCATGGGCAAGCCGTATTGTCAGGCGGGAGCTTCAACTCAGCGGCAGCGTTCGCGAAAGGCCAATATAGCTGGGGGAAAAATGTTCTCGGTGCGAGCGCGAGTGGAAGCATGACCGACCACTATCTGAACCCCGTGGTGCCCGAGAACTATTCGAACACCGGCACGCTGGGTGATTTCTCGGCCAGCTACGAGCGCGACTTGACTCCCAATGACCGGTTGAGATTTATGGTGCGGCATGAAGTTTCCCGCTACGACATTCCGAATGAGCTGGTGCAGCAGGCAGCAGGGCAACGACAAAACGCGAACAATCTGGAAACCATGGGAATCGTATCCTACGACCACACTTTCTCGCCCAATGTGGTGGCAGATTTCAGGGGAATGGTGCGAGATAACGCCAACAATTTTTACTCTAATGAGGATTCAACTCCAATCCAGGTGTTTCAGCACAACTGGTTTCGCGAGGGATATTTCAAAGGCATGGTTACCGTAAACCATGGACGGCAGGAATGGAAATTCGGCGTGGAGTCTGACAACACATTCCTGAACGAGGATTTCAGCTACAACATCACGGACCCAAGCCAATTCGACGACGATACTCCGCTGACCTTTGCCTTCCGCGGAAACAAACCGGACCTGGAGCAGTCCGCTTTCGTGCAGGATTTGATTCATCTCGGCAAGTGGACCATTAATGCCGGATTACGATGGGATCACTATCAACTGGAGACGAATAACCAGGCGTTTTCGCCGCGAGTGGCGATATCGCGCTACTTTCCTTCCGCACAGACGGTTATCCATTTCTCCTACGACCGGGTATTTCAGACTCCGTCGTTCGAAAACATTTTATTGTCGAATTCGACGGAGATCTTGTCTCTCGATCCAACGAATTTCTTAAGATTGCCGGTAGAGCCGTCGCAGGGAAATTATTTCGAGATTGGCTTGTCGAAATCGTTTTGGAGCAAGATGAAGCTGGATGTGAACTATTACCGGCGGTATGTGAACAACTACGCGGATGACGATCAGATTTCCAACACTACGATTAGTTTTCCGATTGCGTTCCGTAAATCCATCATCTATGGGGCCGAGGGGAAAGTTTATATCCCGGATTGGCACGGATTCTCGGGACTTCTCAGCTACTCCTATATGGTGGGCAATGCCTGGCTGCCGGTGACTGGCGGTCTGTTTTTGGGTGACGATGCCACGGATGCGACGAGTCAGACCAGCGGCCATTTTCCGATTTCGCAGGATCAACGCAACACGGTGCGAGGCCGCGTCCGCTACCAGGTGAAGCCTCGCTTCTGGCTTGCGTTTGGCGTGCAGTACGACTCAGGTCTGCCGTTTGAATTTCAAGGCGACCCTGCGGAAGCACTCGCGCAATATGGGCCGGCAGTGATTAGCCGGGTGAACTTCGATCGCGGCCGGATTGATCCGACGTTTCAGGTAAATGCGTCGGCAGGAGCGGACATTCATAAATCGGATCGTTGGAATATGAAGATACAGGTGGACGGACAGAATCTGACGAACGTGCTGAATGTAATCGATTTCGGTGGTCTGTTTTCAGGCAATGCGATAGGGCCTTCGCGGAGCTTTGCTCTGCGCCTGACAACGAACTTTTAGTAAGTTTGATTCCTGGACATTCGTCGTAAACTGCTCCAGGGTGGCTTGACTACGGTGTAAATGGAAATTAGGGTGGGCGTATCTCGAAGGAGATCCATTGACTGGTGCGGTCAAGATTCCCACAAAACTAAAGTATTTGATCTGGGCGAGCACGATCGGGATTTGGATTGCCGAGGCCCTGGCGGCAAGAGCGCCACTAGATGCCAATGCCGTGTCGTACTTGAACATGGCTGATTCGTATCTGGGCGGCACGTGGCACGCGCTGATCAACGGGTGGTGGAGTCCCGCGTATCCGTTTCTGTTGGCGATGATCGTAAAGATTTTTGGTCCGAGTCCATTTCATCGTTCGTTGACGATGCACTTGTTCGCGGTTGGCAGTCTGGTGGTGGCGCTGGCGAGCTTTGAATATTTCCTGCGGACATTTTCCGCCTATCGAAAAGAGTTCCGTGCGGAGCCATCGGAAGCCGGGGAAGCGATTTCCGACGATGCGGTGTGGCTAATAGGCTACTCATTGTTTTTCTGGATTACGACATTTCTGACGCCACCTTCGCTGGAGCAGCCCGACATTCTGGTGTTCATCGTGTACCTAATCGCTTGCGCGTCGTGCATGCAATTGGTTTACCGGCGGGAATGGTGGCGCTACGCGCTGCTGGGTTTGGTGCTTGGGATTGGTTACCTCGTAAAAGCAGTAATGTTTCCGCTGGGCTTTATATTTTTGCTGGCGTTGTTTTTGCAGAGGATTGAATGGCGCGCGTTTTCGCGGGTGGTTGTAGCCACAGCAGTTTTTGTCGCGGTGAGCCTGCCATTTTGCCTGGCGCTTTCGCAAAGTAAAGGGCGATTCACATTCGGGGACGTGGGCACGCTGGCCTACCGGCACGTAATGGGCTTCGAGGATGAGACGCTGCGACCTACGGCGATTGCGAGGCCGGTGGCGACGCCGCACATTCTGGAATATACCGGCATTCTGCAGTTGGGAACGTATCCTCCGTGGGCTGATCCGTCGCATAACTTCAAAGGGGCTCCGTTCCAGTTCAATTTGCGGAGGCAGGTTAACCGAACGCATGTGGTTTTGCGGGATTATTTCACCGTGTACTTCGAGAAACTAGGCGTGCTGGATTGTGGTTTGCTGATTCTGATTATCTGGGGCGGCGCGCAGTTGTTTGCAAAGCGAATTTGGCCTCACTTCGTATTGTGGTTCCCAGCGATTGCGGGTCTGGCGTTCTATGGAACGATGCGAGTCGAAGACCGATTTTTGGCGGGCTTCACGGTCGCCTTGTTCACGGCGTGCGTTGCCTCCATTCGCATCACGGATTTGCGCGAGAGCGCAAAGCTTACAGGCGCCGTCACGCTGGCGGTGTCTTCGCTGCTGTTTGCACAAGCCGGAGTCGCGGCTGGCCACGAAGCAATCAAGCTACTCGGTCACGCGCAGCACCGAGACTGGCAAGTTGCCAACAGTCTTCATCAGATGGGCGTCGCGGCCGGAGACCGAGCGAGTTACATGGGCTATGGGCTTGGGGATCACGGATGGGCATACGTGGCTGGAGTAAAGATCGCGTCGGAAATTCCTTTGGAAGACGCGTCAAGCTTCTGGGCAGCGGATCACGAACGACGAGATGAAGTTTTGGATTGGCTGGCGTCCACGGGCGCGAGGGTGCTGGTGACGCGCGATGTTCCGAGCACCGCGATGGCGATGGGTTGGCGAAAAGTGGGAGACACGGACTATTACGTGATTTGGTTGCCGGAACTGGGACGAGAGAAATAGTCGCGCGGGATGCGTGACGGTCTCGCTGCGCTAACAATCGCGAATGCGGTGGCCAGCCGCAGCAATTCAAGGGTTGCAAGTTGTAGAACACGGTGGTTGCGAGGTCGGGAAAAGGAGACAAGAGAGGGATAGGATAGAGATAACCCCAGCCAAGGAGGCCACCGTGGAACGAGAAAGACGCCGCACTCCCAGGTACGTCTTCTTTGCCAGCGCGGAATTGTTCGAGCTGAAATCGGAAGTGCGAGTGGCCTCGCGGGTGAGCGAACTGAGCTTGAACGGTTGTTATCTAGACATGATGAACCCGTTCCCGGTGGACACGATGGTACTGCTGAAGATCTGGGCGGAAGAGAAGCTGTTCGCGGCGAAGGCGAAAATCATTTACTCGCAGCCGAACATGGGCGCGGGCGTTTTGTTCCTGGAAATAGAGCCACAGTACCAACCGATTTTGCAGCACTGGCTGGATGAAGCGGCGCAGGGGAAGTAAGAGCTGACCTTGCATGCTGGCAGATGGCGGTTGCGCGGAGGAAGTCAGGCGCGAGGCGGGATGACAGTGGAGAGAACCGCGAAGTAGTGGCAGATGCTGCCGGCGAGAACGAAGATGTGCCAGATGGCGTGGCTGTAAGGGATGCGTTTGGCGGCGAAGAAAATGACGCCGCCGGTGTAGGCCAGTCCACCAGCGAATAGCCAAATCAACGCAGTGAGCGGAACATGAGTGATCACCGGCTTGGCCGCAATGATTACAAGCCAACCCATGGCGATGTACACGGCAGTCGATAAGATCGCAAAACGCTCCACAAACCAGAATTTAAACAAGACGCCGGCGAGTGCGAGTCCCCAGATGACGCCGAAGAGCGACCAGCCCCAGGGTCCGCGCAAACTCACGAGGAGGAAAGGCGTGTAGGTGCCGGCGATCAGCAGATAGATTGCGGAGTGGTCGAAGATGCGCAAGGCGCGTTTGACGCGCGGGGAAATGACGGCGTGGTACAGCGTGGAGGCGGTGTACAAGCAGATGAGAGTGACGCCGTAGATGGAGCAGGCGACGATGTGCCACGCGGTGCCACGCAACGCGGCGAGAACGAGAAGCACGACAAAGCCAGCGACGCTAAGCAGCAAGCCGATGCCGTGGGTGATGGCGTTGGCGATTTCCTCGACGGAATGGCGAAGCTTGGCCATGAGAGAGGTAAGAACTATTGTTTCGCGGCGTGGCGGTGAGCACAAGGGATTTCGCGGAAATTTCTAGAAGAGAGAGAGGAATTCACCACGGAGGGAACAGCGAAACACCGCGGAAAAAGAAGGATGGCGGGATAAACCCGCCGCTGCAGGACGATTTGGAAGAAATCAGAAACCGGGAGCACCGGAGGATGCGGGGCGCATTTCTGGTGCGTTGACGCCAAAACGGAGATGCGCGAACCAGGATTGACTGAGCGACATGAAGCCGGTATAGAGATAGCCCCAAACGAAAAGCAGCAGGAAGGGAACGGTGGCGTAATTCTCGTTGGTGATGGCGTAAAGAATGGCCAGGGAAAAATACAAACCCAGGGCGATTTCGAAATACGGCATCCAACCGGATTTGTTGCGGTATTTTTTTGCGGCAAAGGTTCCGGACTTACCTTCGATCTTAAATTTCGGGGTACGGGCAAACTCGGATTTCTTGCCGACGATAGCTTCAAGGACGGCTTGAGCGTTGCGAACCGAAAGACCGATGCCGGTGGCCATGACGAATGGCATGTAGAGGAAGGTTCGCATCCAGGTTTTGGGGCGGAGTTCTTTTTGCGCGGCCAGATAAAAGCTGGAGATAGAACAAGTGGATGCGAGGAAAAGCGGAAGATCGATGACCAACATCTGAAACCAGCCCTGATAAAAACGCACGATCATAGCGGGGAGAAGCATGGTGGAGAGCAGCACCATGAGCGGATAGGAGATGTTGGCGGTGAGATGGAAGAAGGCTTCGGACTTCACGTGGAAGGGAACATTGGAACGAAAAACCTGGGGAAGGATTTTCTTCGCGGTCTGCATCAATCCCTTGGCCCAACGAGCTTGCTGGGCTTTGAAACCGTTCATGTCGACGGGGAGTTCCGAGGCGCACTCGATTTGTGGGAGGTACAAAAATTTCCAGCCTTTGAGTTGAGCGCGGTAAGAGAGGTCGGTATCTTCGGTGAGGGTATCGTGTTGCCAGCCGCCGGCGGCATCGATGGCGGCGCGGCGCCAGACGCCCGCGGTGCCATTGAAGTTGAAGAACGTGCCGCGGCGGGAACGTCCGCCGTGTTCGATGACGAAGTGGCCGTCGAGCAGAATGGTTTCGACGCGAGTGAGCAGGGAATAGTCGGAATTCAGATAAGTCCAGCGGGTCTGAACCATGCCGATTTTGTCGCCGCCATCGGGATTCACAAAATAAGGAATCGTGCGGCGCAGGAAATCGGATTGGGGGATGAAATCGGCGTCAAAGATGGCGACGAATTGACCTTGAGCGGTGTGAAGACCGTTTTCGAGAGCGCCGGCCTTGTAGCCTTCGCGATTGGTGCGATGGATGTAAACGATCGGGAGACCGGCGGCGGCGTGGCGTTCGACGCAAGCGCGTGCGACTTCGCGAGTTTCGTCGGTGGAATCGTCGAGGACCTGGATGTCGAGGAGCTCGCGAGGATAGTCGAATAGAGAGACGGCGTCGACGAGGCGCTCGATGACGTAGCGCTCGTTGAAGATGGGGAGTTGTATAGTAACCTTGGGCCAGTTGACGACGGGCGGCGGCGGTCCAGGAACATTTTTGCGGTACGCGTAGTATTCGTAGAGCAGGACGTAGCGGTGCATGCCGTACATCGCGAGGATGAAGAGCACCATGAAGTAGGGAATCATCATCGCAAGATCGAAGGCGTTGGCATGATAAACGCCGCTGAAGGTGCGGTCGGTGATCTTGTGCCAGTAATGCCCAAAAGAGGTTTGCTGGGCAGCGAGTAGAGTTGGAAGCAGGTTGAACAAGACTAAGAAATCTCCGAATGGCCTCTGAAAATCAAACTAAAAGACTACAAGTGGGGCTGGTGCTGGGAGCAGGCGCACTGCTGGAAGCCTGCTATCTGGGGATGCACCACCTGTACTACCTCAAGAACCACGCGATCGCGTTCATCGAGCTGGGACTCGCCGCAGGCATTGTATACCTGATAGCGCTGTACGGGTTCGGACAGACGCGCACGACGCGAGCAGCATTTATTTTACTCATTTTTTCGGGGATTGTATTCAGGGCAACGCTGTGGCCGATGGAGCCCACGCTTTCCGATGATTTGCAGAGATACCGCTGGGAAGCGAGGGTGCAAGCGAATGGATGGAATCCTTACGCGATAGCGCCAAACGATCCGCGGCTGGTCGGATTGCGCGACAAGTATTACGAGGTGATGCCGGGCAAAGAGATTCCGGCGATTTACCCGCCGGCAACGCAATTGGTGTTTCGCGCGACGTGGAAATTCTTTCCGGGGCCAACGGCGTTCAAGGTACCGTTTGCGGCGGCGGATGTTCTGGTGATGGTGATTCTGGCGTGGATGTTCAGAAGAGAAAAGGATGCGTCGTTTCGCGTGGCGATTTACGCATGGAATCCGCTGGTGATTGTGGAGTTTGCGGGAAGCGGGCACAACGACGTGTTGGCGCTTTTGGGAATTGTGTGCGGGCTGGCGCTGGTGCAGAAGAGGCCGGTGTGGGCGAGCGTGCCGGTAATGTTGGCGACGATGGCGAAAGTGTTTCCGGCGGTGCTACTGCCAGTGTGGATCAGGAAAGCGGGTTGGCCGGAAAAACGAGCGGGCTGGTGGGCGGTGGCGTTGGCTTGCGTGACGGCGCTGCTGGTGGTGGCGCCGTACTGGAATGCGCTGGGAATGCTTCGCACAACGATGACGTATTACGAGGCGACCTGGAAGAACTATAACGCGAGCCTGTACACGCTGATTGACTGGGCAACCGGCGGAAAAACGAGAATTCCGGCGCTGACAGGCGTGCTGGCCAGTTGGGGACTGGCGTTTTGGCTCGCTTGGAAAAAGGAAGAGCCGGCCCGCGCGGCGTTTCTGCTGATCGGAACGATACTGGCGTTCGGGCCGAACGGATATTCGTGGTACTTCACGTGGATCGTACCGCTGCTGTGCTTTTTTCCGAATTCCGCGTGGCTGATGGTGACAGTGCTGCAATTTCTGTCGTACAACGTGCTGATTGGCTACGGAATTCTGGGGGAGTTTAAGTTTGATCCGCTGATGCAGTGGCTGGTATATGGACCGTTTTATGCGCTGCTGATTGGCTATTGGTGGTACGGACGCGCGAAGGGGCAGCGTTCGCGGACGGCCTCAGAAGGCCGTCCCTACAACAACCTCACAAAAGACTCAACACAAACGAAATGAAGCGGTCGGACGACTAACGGAAATCCACTTTTTTGAAACCGAGACCCTGGAGAAGACTGGAAATTGTGGAACGCGCATTATTATCCGCGGTCTTCAGAATGTCTCCGTGCATCGCGGCTTCCTGAAGTTGGCGCTCGGCTTCCTGGCGAACTTCGCTTTCCAGATTCGGATCCGGTGAAGAAAATAAGCCGGTGTCGCGGGAATAGACGCGAGTTTGCGCATTGTCGAGGCGGGTGACGAGAATCTGGGATTGGGGAAGATGAAGCGAAATGGACTGACCCTGAATGGAGACGTCGTCGGGTTGCAGCTTGGTGAGGTCGACGCCGCCGATGACCTCGCCATGCACGACGAGAAGAAGCCGATCGCTGACCAGGAAGGTTGGCAAGTAGGGGCTGTCGTGTTCGCCGGAAATGATTTTGTCCATCGTGAAGCTGACGGTCTCGAGGCGCTGAAGCTGTTGGATCTGTCGGACCACGGTGGGCTGGTCAATGTGAATCAGAGTGCCGGCACGATAGGAGCGCAAAAGAGAAAGCAGGCCGGTGCCGGTAGCAAGCCAGATGACGAGGCCGACCGCGAAGAGCGCCAGAAGAAAGCCAAAGAGGAATATTTTCACCCACGGGAAGGACGAGCGGTTGATGCGCTGTGTATGGTGAGCAGTGTTCATGGTGGCTGGACCCGAAACAATAGAGTAAAGAAAAAGTGCGAAGGTGTCATGTGAAGGTTGAGGGTGATGACGGGGAAAAGATCGAAAAGCTGCCGCGAGGAGTGATTGCCAAGCATTCGTGTTGGCGGACGGCCTCAGAAGGCCGTCCCTACAAAGGCTAGGAAGCCCCATGGACGAGACGGGGAAGAGCTCGAAAAGCTGCTGCGAGGAGTGATTGCCAAGGATTCGTGTTGGCGGACGGCCTCAGAAGGCCGTCCCTACAAAGGCTAAGAAGCCCCATGGACGAGACGACGAGGAGAGGTGAAGGACGAGGAACGCTTCGCGAGATTGCGAAGGAATTCCTGCGGCTGGGATTTGTCGCTTACGGAGGGCCCGCGGCGCACATTGCCATGATGGAGGAGCGTTACGTGCGCAGGCGCGGGTGGCTGACGCGCGAGCGCTTTCTGGATTTGCTGGGAGCCGCGAGTTTGCTGCCCGGGCCAAGTTCGACGGAAGTGGCGATTTATCTCGGGGAAATTCGAGGGGGAGCCGCGGGACTTATCGTGGCGGGTGCATGTTTCATCTTGCCGGCGGCAGTGCTGGTGACGGCGCTGGCGTGGGCATACATGAAGTATGGCGCGATGCCGCAGGTGGCGGGATTGCTGTTTGGGATCAAGCCGGTGGTGGTGGCATTAATCGCGCAAGCGATCTGGAATTTGGGGCGAACGGCGTTGAAGAGTGTGTGGTTAGGCGCACTGGCGATTGCCGCGATCGGATTGGCGATGTGGGGAGCTTCGCCGCTGATCGTGTTGATTGGCGCGGGAGTGTTGTGGGCGCTGATTCGAGAGGGAAAGAAACTGGCGCAGGATAAGGCGGCGTTCACGGGGCTGCTAGGAACTGGAGCGGCCGGGACGAGCGCGGCGATTGGCGTCTTGCCCGTGTTTTTATATTTTCTGAAAGTGGGAGCGGTGCTGGTGGGAAGCGGGTATGTGTTGCTCGCGGTGCTGCGCCAGGATCTGGTGGTGCAGATGCACTGGCTGAGTGATTCGCAGTTGCTTGATGCGATTGCCGTGAGCCAAGCGACGCCCGGGCCGTTTTTTACCGTGGCGACCTTCATCGGGTATCTGCTGGGAGGATGGAAAGGGGCCGCGTTGGCAACCGTGGGGATGTTTTTGCCGGCGTTCGTGTACGTGGGAATAACGGCGGAATTTTTGCCGAAGTTGCGGAGGTCGGCAGTGCCGAGCGCGTTCTTAGACGGAGTGAATGCGGCGGCGGTGGCGTTGATGGCGGTAGTGGGATGGCAGTTTGCGCGAGCGGCAATCGTCAACGTGCCAGCGATGGTGTTGATGATTGTGAGCGCGGTGCTGGCGTTCCGGTACAAAGTGAATTCGGCGTGGCTGGTGGTGGGAGCAGCGATTGTGGGGATCGCGCTGCGCGGGCTTGGTCGGGCTTAAGAGCGAGGCTCAGTGGCTGGCATAAAAGCCAGCGCTGCATTTAAGACAAAAACCTCAGGTGCTTCGGCAATTTTGAAGGCGGACCGCCTCGGAAGGCAGTCCCTACAAAGCCGCAACCATAAGACCGCCACCAACGACACAACGGCCGTTAATAAGGAATTAGGGGATTAGGGCAATTTTTCCGAAAGCGCCGGGGGCCAGGACTTCCTGGTGTGCTCTGGGGGCATCCTTTAATGGGATTTCCTTGCCGACGATTGGGCGGAGCGTACCATTTTCCAGGCCGGCGGCGATGGCAGCATGAATCTCCGCGGACTCCGCTTCGGTAGCGGCCCACAGGGTGAAGCCGCGAACCATGGCGCGGCGTGCCATCAATTCGCGCGGATTGATAGTGATTTCACCGCGATTGCCAATGACGATCACGCGCCCATGCTGAGCCAGGAGTTTCATGTCGGTGGCCAGGTTCACATTCGCGAGCATTTCCAGAACGACATTCACACCCTTGTTTCCCGTCGCTTTCTGAATTTCGTCCGCGTATCCCGTTTTGGTGTGATCAAAGGCATGATGTGCGCCTTCGGCTTTGATCAGCTCGAGGCCGCGCTGAGTTCCGGCGGTGCCAATCACCGTGAGACCTTGAGCGCGCGCGAGTTGCACCGCGGCAGTGCCGACGCCGCCGCTGGCGCCGTGCACGAGCAGCGTTTCACCGGCGCGAGCGTGAGCATGATGGTGGAGCGCAGTGAAGGCGGTGCCGTAAGGAACCCAAAGACCTGCCCCCTGCGCGAACGAGACTTTTTCAGGCAGCAGGTAGACTTGCGATTCGCGCGCCAGAGCATATTCGGCGTATGCGCCAGTGATGGTCGTCGCGGTATAGACGCGATCGCCGGGTTTCACTTTAGTGACGTTCGGGCCGACAGATTCGATTGTGCCGGCCGCGTCGGAGCCCGGAGTATAGGGAAGAGGCGGCTTGACGGCGTAAGTTCCGGCGCGCATGTAGGTGTCGTAGGGATTCACGCCCGCGGCGCGGACATGAACGAGGACTTCTCCAGGTCCGGGTTTTGGAGTGGGGATGTCTGCGAGGGCAAGAACTTCGGGACCACCGAACTGATGAACTTGAATGGCTTTCATGAGCGTTCTCCCGGTGATTGGATGAGGTAAAAGATATCAGATATCGAGGGACAGGAATCAGTCATCGGCGACCAGGGATCAGGAAACCAGATCAAAGGTGCGGGGAGTAGTGTCTCGCTTTGCCGGCAAACACTTTTGTTCGCGGACCGGCTCAAACGGCGGTGCCTACGCGATTGCTCAAAAATGGTCGTCGTGGAAGACGGCTTCGCCTTCTTTGGTGACTATGCCGGCGGTGCGGCCCCAGGCGGTGGTCTGCCAATTATCTTTTCCCTTTTTTACAGGAATCCAAGGCGGCAGGGATTGACTGAGGTGGTGCGCCAAGGCGTAGACGTAGGGCTCGTACATGGCGCGCAGTTCGACCAGCTTTTGATCGGCTTCGGGCGTGTCGCGCAATTTCACGCCGAGTTGACTGAGCTTGGCGCGGAGGCGAATCAACTGCTCAGGAGGAAGGCGGTCGTGAGGGAGGGCGCGAGGCGTTGCGGCGAACACCTGGGAGAGATCGACGACCGCGTGGCGAGAGATGGCGAACGTAAGTTCTGCTTGTTTGGCACAGGCTTCGTCGAAACTGGCAATGGCCATGGCGCAAGCGTCGAGAATCGCCGTAAGCGAGGCGATCCAGGATTGGTTGTCGTGCTGAGAGCGGAAATAGGCGAGCACGGGATAAGAGAGATGGCTTTCCATGAGCTGTGCGCTCCAGAGTTCCCAGTCCTTCAGCAAAGAGCGCAGGGAATCGTAGCCATTGGGGTAACTGTGGCGGCGGAAGAGTTCACCGGCGGTCGGAGGAGTGCCGGCACGCGAGTCGAGCAGAGAGATGTTGACTTCGCGCTCGGCGAAGGCCCCGTAAATGAAAGGGAGGTATCCGATCACGGCGGCAAGAAAGCCGAAACCAAAGCCGGCTTCGGAGACGACCAAAAGGCGGGCGAGGCCGGAGCGCGGAACTACGTCACCAAGTCCCAGGGTGAAGAAGGTGGTTCCGCTGAGATAAAGGTCCGTGTACAGGCTGGGCTCCTTGCCGGTGAGATTAACGGCGGAGCCTGCGCCGTACTGCATCATGCCAAACGAAAGAACCAGGCCGATGGCCCAAACGCCAATCAAAAAGAGCAGCGAGATGGGTCCGTAGAAACCCAAAAAAGACTCGCGGCGCTTGGGTGAAGAAATGAGGCCAGCCAGGGCCTTCCAGGTGGCCCATGAGCTGCGGTAGTAGAAGCGCGCGAGCCGAAACTTTCTGGTCACGCGGCGGGGAAGGATAATGGCTTCGAAGGCGTCCCACGCGACGATCAGAAATATCACGACACCGGCGATGAACACACCTGGAGCGGGAATCATGCGCAGCATTGTACTCGCATTGAGATGGTTAGCGCGCTTAGGCTGAGATCGAGGAAACCAGCCTGGCGTTCACCGAGATTTCGGCTTTGAAGAGCTTGGAGACGGGGCACCCAGTTTCCGCGGCTTTAACGGCGGCGTCGAACTTGGCCTTGTCGGCGTTCGGGATGGTGGCAACAAGGTCGAGATGGCTCTTGGTGATGGAGAAACCTTCGCCGACTTTTTCGAGGGAGATGGTGCAAGTGGTTTCGAGTTTCGATGCGGTCATGCCGGCGCCACCGAGTTGCGCGGAAAGGGCCATGGTGAAACAGCCGGCGTGAGCGGCGGCCAACAGTTCTTCGGGATTGGTGCCGACGCCGTTTTCAAAACGTGTGCTGAAGGAATATTGGGTGCTCTTGAGTGTGCCGCTATCGGTTGAGATTGCGCCTTTGCCGGACTTCAGGTCGCCTTGCCAAACTGCGGAAGCTTTACGTTCCATGATGAATTCTCCTTAGACTGCGAGGTTACGATGGGCGAGGGAATTGTACTGTGGACTTGGATTCGTAGACCGCAAACAAGGTTATAACAATTTTGTGTTCAGCGCGCGTTGCTCAAGGAATTCGGGCGGGCCAAAGCTCGCGGATGTACACCGTGTTTTGAACGACGCGGTAGTAAACGAGCCAATTAATGGCTGGGCAATCACGTTCGGGCATTGAGGGTGAGAGAGACGAGACCTGGGGGAGTGGCAGGGACGATGGGAGGGAGCTTAGAACGGTCGATGGGATTATAGAGAGTGTCGCGTTCGACGGGCACGCGGCCGGCAGCGCGAATCAGGCGTTCGAGTTCGGTGCGCGGAGTGAACTCCGCAGTATTGGCGCCCGCGTCGTGATAGATCTTTTCTTCGACGACGGTGCCATCCAGATCGTTGGCCCCAAAACGAAGCGCAATCTGCGCGATGCTGGGCGTGAGCATGATCCAGTAAGCCTTAATGTGATCGAAATTATCGAGCAGCAGGCGCGAGACGGCGATGTTGCGCAGATCGTCGTAGCCGGTGGGCTTGGGAATGTAGGACAGTGGCGTATTGTCGGGGTGAAACGCCAGGGGAATGAAGGCAACAAAGCCGTGCGTTTCGTCTTGAGCTTCGCGAAGCTTCACGAGGTGATCGACGCGCTCCTCGGTGGTTTCGACGTGGCCGTACAGCATAGTGGCGTTGGAGCGCAGGCCGATTCGATGGGCCTTCATAGCCATGGAAAGCCACATGCGCCCGCTGACCTTGTGGTCGCAGATGATTTTGCGCACGCGGGGATGGAAAATTTCGGCGCCGCCGCCGGGGCAGGAGTCCACACCGGCTCCTTTCATTTTGCGGAGTGCTTCATCGACGGAAATTTTGGCGATGCGGGCGAAGTAGTGGACTTCGACCATGGTGAAAGCCTTTAGATGAACGTGAGGATGGCGCTGTTTCAGTCCGCGGATGAGTTCCAGGAAATAATCGAACGGCAAATCGGGATGGAGGCCACCAACGATGTGAAATTCGGTGGCGCCTTCGCGGACGCCTTGTGCCGCACGTTCGTAAATCTCTTCTAGCGCGAAAGTGTAAGCGCCGGGCGCGCCGGGATCGCGGCCAAAAGCGCAAAGCTTGCAGTGGGCGACGCAAACGTTGGTGGGATTGATGTGGCGGTTGACGTTGTAGTAGGTGACGTTGCCATGGCGCTTTTCGCGAACATAGTTGGCGAGCCAGCCGACAGCGAGCAGGTCGGGCGAGCGATACAGCGCCACACCATCGTCAAAGTTGAGGCGCTCGGCAGCAAGCACCTTATCCACGATGGGTTTCAGGGAAACGTCAGTGATGGTCAGTTCGGCCACAGTTTTCTCTATTTCTCTCTATCTATAGGATGCCCCGGGCAGGCCGGAGTCGCACAATGAATTCGCATTTCGAAAGCGGCGAAACGTTCAAACACGCCAAACGGCCGCGGCAGCGCCCCAAAACAGCAGGAACAACATACTAATATAGCCGTTCACGGTAAAAAACGCAGCGTTGAGCTTGCTGAGATCGTTGGCCTTCACGAGCGAATGTTCGTAGGCGAGCAGCGCGGCCACGACCACGACGCCAGCCCACGCGGGCCAGGGCAGGCCAAAGCTGGCAGCGAGCCAGCCGAGCAACAGCACCACGCCGACGTGCATGGCGCGAGCAAGCCAGAGAGCATTGGCAATGCCAAAGCGTTTGGGAACGGAGAAGAGGCCGGCCTGGTGATCGAATTCGAAGTCCTGGCAAGCGTAAAGGACGTCGAAGCCGCCGACCCATAGCGTGACGGCAGCGCAGAGAATCAGCATGCGCCAATTGAGGCTGCCGGTAATGGCAATCCATGCGGCGGCGGGAGAGATGCCGAGGGCAAAGCCAAGAAAAAGATGGGACCAGGAAGTGAAGCGCTTGGTGAAGGAATAGAAAAAGAGAATGGCGATAGCCAGGGGAGCGAGTTTCAGCGCGAGAGAATTGAGCTGCCAGGCGGCGAGGAAAAACACGGCGACGGCGATGAGAGTGAAGATCCACGCGAAGGAAACGGAGAGAGCTCCGGTGGCCAGCGCGCGCATTTTTGTGCGGGGATTTTCCTTGTCGTAACGAAGGTCGGCGATGCGGTTGATGGTCATGGCTGCGGAGCGGGCCGCGACCATGGCGACAACGATCCAGAGAATCTGGCGCAGCGTGGGCCAACTGTGTTGCGTGGCGCGCGCGGCCAGCAGAGCTCCGGTGAGCGCAAAGGGCAGCGCAAACACGGAGTGCTCGAATTTGATCATTTCCAGGATAGTGCGGATGCGGCTGGGCATTGTGTCTACGACTCCAGCCGCTTGCCAGCGGCGGTGCCGGTCCAGCGGAACATGTGGTCCTGCGGAAGGCCGGCCTGAGCGAGCACGCGACAGACAAACTGCGTGACAACATCATCGATGCTCTTGGGGTGGTGGTAAAAGGAAGGAACAATGGGCATGATGACGGCGCCAGCTTGTTGGGCTCGCAACATATTTTCCAGATGAATACGATTGAACGGCGTATCGCGAACGCAAAGGATCAGTTTGCGTTGCTCCTTGAGCATGACGTCAGCGGAACGGGAGAGCAGGTCGTCGCTGATGCCATTGGCAACGGCCGCGAGCGCGCCCATGGTGCAGGGAATGACGATCATGGCGTCGACGTGGTAACTGCCGGAGGCAATGGAAGCGCCAACATCTTTGTTGGAAGTGGTCTCGATCTTCTTTGAAGCGCGGCCCAGGAGGCGGGCGGGAAGTTTCTTCAGATCGCCGGAGGTGATGCCGAGTTCTTCAGAGAAGAGCCGCTGGCCAGTCTCGGTGGTGACCAGATGAATGCGGGAAACGCGCGGATCGTTTTCGAGAAGAGCGAGAGTCTTTTGGGCGAAGCTGGCGCCGCTGGCGCCGGTTACGCCAACCGTAATGGTGAATGATTTGGTCGAAGGCATGATTTTCAGCGGATACGTTCAGTCTGTCAGCGGCCCTACGGCAAGTCAAGCCGAGGTAGTGGGAGAGCGCGGCAGCGGACGGTTGTCAGCGTATGCTAGACTTCGCGATTGAGCGAGGAATAAACATGAACGGGAAGTCTCCGGTGGACACGGTGCTTGCCTTCCTGGCACAAATCAATGCGCGTAATGTGGATGGGTTGTGCGTGTTGATGACGGAAGACCACGTATTTTTGGATGGTCTTGGAAACCGCATGCAGGGGAGGGAAGTGATGCGCAAGGGTTGGGCCGGATACTTTCGCATGTTCCCTGATTATCGCGTCTCGCATGCGGATATTTTTTCGGAGGGAGATGTAGTTGCGGCTTTCGGTTCGGTCGAGGGAACGCTAGCCGTGAAGGAGGAACTACCGGAGGCGAACCACTGGAGCGCGCCGGCCGCATGGAGAGCGGTGGTGCGCGATGGCTTGATCGTGGAATGGCAGGTATATGCGGACAATCAGAGCGCTAGAAAAATTATGGGTATGCAAAATCCGTAGGCAGATAAGGATTCCATGAACGAACTCGACATTCGCGAATTGCTTGAGGCTGTAGGCACGGGAAAGCTGTCGCCGGGAACGGCGATGGAACGGCTGAAACATATGCCGTTTGAGGATATCGGTTTCGCGAAGGTGGACCATCACCGCGCGTTGCGGCAGGGATTCGCGGAAGTGATATTTGGGAAAGGCAAGACGCCGCGGCAGGTGGCGGAAATTGTGCGGGCGATGGTAGAGAAGAAAGCGTCGCGGCAGAACGTGCTGGTGACGCGGGCGGACGAGAAAATGTTCGCCGCCGTAAAACGAGTGAGCCGAGCAGCGAAATTTCACGCGTTGTCGAGAGTGATCACGATCGAACGGAGCAAGGAGATTACCGGGAAAGGTGTGATCGTGGTGGTGTCGGCGGGAACGAGCGACATTCCGGTGGCGGAAGAGGCGGTGTTGACGGCGCGCATGATGGGCAATCGTGTCGAGCAAGTGTATGACGTGGGAGTCGCCGGAATCCACCGCTTGCTCGATCATCGCGGCAAGTTGAACCAAGCTCGAGTGATCGTGTGCGTAGCGGGAATGGAAGGCGCGCTGCCGAGCGTCGTGGGCGGATTGGTGGGCGTGCCAGTGATTGCGGTGCCGACGAGCACGGGATACGGAGCGAGTTTTGGTGGAGTGGCGGCGCTGCTGGGGATGCTGAATTCGTGCGCGTCGAATGTGACGGTGGTGAATATCGATAATGGATTTGGGGCGGCGTGCGTGGCGTCGTGCATCAACCGAATGTAGATCAAATGTTAATGTTTCAGCAGGACTTTCATGACGCCGGGCTTTTGGGCGTGGATGATTGCCTTGGGCGCATCTTTCAACGGGAAAACGCGTGAGATCAGTGGAGTGGGATCGACTTTGCCGGAGCGTAGCAGGGCGATGGCTCTGGCAAATGGGCCGCAACGCGAACCGACGACCGTGATTTCCTTTACCACGATCGGCCAAGTCTCGACCGGGGCGGCGCCATGGAAAGTGGATTTAAGCAGTAAAGTGCCGCGCGGTTCGGTTATCTGTTGCGCGAGAGTTAGACCGGTGGGAGAGCCGGTGGCCTCGACGACCAAGCGATAGTTTTCTTTCACATTCTTCAGGTCGCGCGCGTCGCCATGCACCTTCTTCGTGTTGATTCCTGCGCGTTGAGCCAATTTCAATTTGGAGCGGTGCTTCCCGTAAAGCGTGACAGTTCTGCCCGAAGCGCGCAGAACCCCGGCGATTAACTGCGCAAGTTTGCCATCGCCAAGAACGGCGGCAGAAGGGAATTGGCGAATATTGATCTGGTCGAGAATCTGGCACGCGGCAGCGAGTGGTTCGACAAACACGGCCTTTTCGTCGCTGACAGTGTTCGGAATGAGATGCAAATTTTCCAGTGGCAGGGTCAGGTACTCGGCGAAAGTGCCGTCGTGCGCAACGATACCCAGAACTGTGCGCCGCACGCAGTGCGTTTTCAGGCCACGGCGGCAGAATTCGCAGACCGGCTTGTAGCTGTAGGCCGAGCAGGACACGTTAATTTCGCCGGCCACGCGCTTGCGGAGCCACTTCTTTTTTGTGGAGGCAGAGACGCCGCGAACGGCCGTCACCTCACCGACGAATTCGTGGCCCAGGATGCCGCGAAAATTGTGATAGCCGCGCAAGATCTCCACATCGGTGTTGCAGATGCCGGCCATACGCACACGAATGAGCGCCCAGCCGGGGCGCAATCGGGGAGCATCAGGATTGACAGGTTTTAGACGGCCACGCGACGCCACAAAAGCAAACATAAATTGAGTATGAAGAAAATCAATGCAGCGCGGCAACTAGAGAATCGCGCAAGGTGGCAACCTGTTCCGGGAAGACGGTGCGCAGGTCGAGAAGCAGGCGGTTGTCTTCTATGCGCGCGATGACAGGAATGCCTGTGGATGGACGGCGCAGGCGCTCTTCGAGTTGTTTGGCGGAACGACGAGCGCTGCTGATGCGAATCACTTTGGTGGGCAGAGATTGCGCGGGGGTTGAACCTCCGCCAACGAGAGACGCGCCATCGGCGATTTCCAATTCCGCATCGGAGTTGGCGAGAAGCGGCTGAAGCGAATGCAAGAAATTAGTCGCACGCTGGTCGATTTCCGCAATGGTCAGGCGGATCATGCGCTGCGATGGCAGAGCGTTCCAGTCTCCGCGCAGATAGGCGCGCAAAGTAGATTCAAGAGCGGTGATGGTGAGCTTGTCCACGCGAAGTGCGCGGAACAGCGGATGGCGGCGAACTTTGGCGACCAATTCTTTTTGGCCCGCGATGATTCCAGCTTGCGGACCGCCCAGAAGTTTATCGCCGCTAAACAAGACGAGCGAGAATCCGGCGGAGATGCTTTCGCGCGCCGTGGGTTCGGTGATGCCATGCGCGGATAAATCGACGAGGCACCCAGAGCCCAGGTCCTCCACCACAGGCAGATTGGCGCGCTGGCCAAGAGCGACGAGTTCGGCGACGTCGGGCTTTTCCGTGAAGCCACTCACCTGAAAATTGGAGGGATGGACGCGGAGAAGCACGCGTGTTTTTTCGTTGATGGCGCGCTCATAATCGGCGAGGCGCGTGCGATTGGTGGTGCCGACTTCGCGCAAGGCGGCGCCGCTTTGCTCCATGATTTCCGGGATGCGAAAGCCGTCGCCAATTTCGATCAGTTCGCCGCGCGAGACGATCACTTCGCCGCCACGAGCAAGGGCCGCGAGGGTAAGCAGCACAGCGGCGGCGCAATTATTAACGACGATGGCGGACTCGGCGCCGGTGAGGAGCTGAAGCAGCCGAGCGGTGTGAACGTCGCGTTTGCCGCGCGCGCCAGCGGCCAGGTCGTACTCCAGATTGGTATATTGAGCGGCGGTATGGCGCAGGTCTTCAATCAATTGCGCGGGCAGCGGCGCGCGCCCCAGGTTAGTGTGAAGAATCACGCCGGAAGCGTTAATGACGGGCTGCAGGGAGGGGGAGAGTTCCTGTTGAACGGCGTGGACAATGCGTTGCTCGAGAGCAACGGGCGATATCGTTTGCTCTGCCGAGACTTCTCCAGCGGCGATTTCGCGGCGCAATTGCGAAAGAACCTGGCGAATGGTGTCGACAACGAAGCCGCGGTCGATTTGCGAGCAAAGCTTCGCCACCGCGGGCAGTTGCAGCAGTTCATCCACGGAGGGCATTTGCCGCAGCAGTGCTGTCTGGTCGCTGGAGGTTGCGCGGTTGGCGGGAGCGGTCATGGCGACATTTGAGCACAGCCGCGAAACTGCCGCAACGGATGCGTGAAACGCGGCTGTCTGAACGGGCAGGTGGTGTACCTGGGGCCGTTGTTTCATCCGCAGCGGCAACGGGGATGCAGGTTGACGCTTGCCTCAGGCGCTCCTAGCATGAAGGGACAGGGGAGTCTGCCTTCATGGCCACTATCGACGAGGAACTGGGGCAACTTGAACGCGACATCCGGCAGTTGAAGATCGAGTACGAAATGTACTTCGGCGGAGGCCGGAAGCGCCCGCCCACGGAAATCGAGTGGCGCGTGGAGTTGATGGTGAAACGCTACGCGGAGCGCAGCGGCGAGCTGAAATATGGGCAGCGGTTCCGCTACAACAACCTTTCTCAGACGTACGCAAAATATAAGGACATGTTTCGCAAGCGGCTGCAGCAGCGCGAAGAAGGAAAAGTTCAGCGGCATTTTGGAGCCGCGGCAAAAGCGATTGAAGCGGAGCGAGCGAAGCTTCAGGTGACCACGCAGACGGGCGCGACGGCCGGGAGCAATGCGGAGGATGCCAAGGCGTTTCGCATGGTGTGCTCGGAACCGGAGAAGGAGACCGAAAAGGTCGATCAGCTTTACGACGCATTTTTGCAGGCGAAACAAGCCGCTGGCGAAGAGACGGCCAAGGTAACCAAGGCCGGGTTCAGCGAATTTGTGAGGAAGAAGACCAAGGACCTGCAAGAAAAGAAAAACTGCCGCGACGTGGAGTATGTGGTGGAAGTGGTCGACGGCCAAGTGAAGTTGAAAGCATTGGTGAAATCGTAGTTTCGTCTTCTCCGCACGTTTTTCCCACAGGCGCAGACTTTCCGAAACTCCGCTCCTCCGCGTACACTAAAGGGTTCTGAAGAGCACCGGAGGAAGACATGGGAGTGGAGCGGGCGCTGCTGAGCGTATTCGATAAAACCGCGATTGTGGAGTTTGCCAGAAGGCTGACGGCGCTGAAGATCGAGATACTGTCGACTGGCGGCACGGCAAAATTGTTGCGCGACGAAGGCGTGACGGTGAAGGACGTATCTGAGTTGACCGGCTGGCCGGAAATGCTGGGCGGGCGAGTGAAGACGCTGCATCCCAAAGTGCACGGTGGGCTGCTGTACCGCCGCAATCATGCGGACGATCAGAAGCAGGCGAAGGAACACGGAATAGCCGCAATCGACCTGGTGGTAGTGAATCTGTATCCGTTTGAGGCGACGGCTGCGAAAGGCTACCTGACTGCCGAGGAGCTGATTGAAAACATCGATATTGGCGGGCCGACGATGCTGCGGTCAGCGGCAAAGAATTTTGAAAGTGTAACGGTAGTGACGGACCCGGCGGACTACAACCGTGTGGCGCAGGAACTGGAAGCGAAGGGCGAGACCACGTTGCCGTTGCGAGTGGAGTTGGCTCGCAAAGTGTTTGCTACCACGTCGCGCTACGACGGATTGATTGCTACGGAACTGGAGCGGCTGGCGGTTACGGGACAAGCGATGGAAGTGAACGCGCGAGCGATATTGCCAGAGCGCGTGCACGTTTCGCTGCGCAAGCAACAGGAATTGCGCTATGGAGAGAATCCGCACCAGGCTGCAGCGCTGTATATACCGGCGGGGCGCGCTCCGGAAGGATTGGCGGCGGCAAAACAGCTGCAGGGCAAAGAACTTTCCTACAACAACTACGTGGATCTGGAAGCGGCGCGGAGCCTGGTGGCGGAATTCGAGCGGCCAGCCGCAGTGATCATCAAGCACAATAACCCATGCGGAGCGGCGCAGCAATCCAGTCTTCTGGATGCGTACTTGAAGGCTTATGCGTGCGATCCGATCTCGGCGTTCGGCGGTGTGCTGGCGTTCAACCACATTGTGGACGCGGTAACGGCGGAAGCAGTGTCGCGGCTGTTCGTGGAGTGCATCGTGGCGCCGGGATTTGCGGATGAGGCGAGAGATATTTTCGCGGCGAAAAAGAATTTGCGTCTGCTGATATTGCCACAGGGCGGTCTGGACAACGACAAGGAACTGCAACTGAAGCGCATTTTGGGTGGGGTGCTGGTGCAGCAGCCGGACCTGGGCACGTTAAAAGGTAAAGAATTGCGCGTGGTGACGAAGCGCGAGCCGAGCGAAACGGAGCTGGCGGACCTGCGGTTCGCGTGGAAAGTGTGCAAGCACGTGAAGTCGAATGCCATCGTGTTTGTCAGGGATGGAGCCACGGTCGGCGTTGGCGCGGGGCAAATGAGCCGCGTAGATTCGGTGAAGCTCGCAGTGATGAAGGCGCAGAATTCGCTGCAGGGGACCACGGTGGCTTCAGACGCGTTCTTTCCATTCCCTGACGGCGTAGAGGAAGCCGCGAAGGCGGGAGCTACGGCCGTGATTCAGCCGGGCGGCTCGGTGAAGGATCCCGAGGTGATTGCCGCGGCGGATCGATTGGGCATGGCGATGGTGTTCACGAGCATGCGGCATTTTTTGCACTAGGACGCGCTAGCGGGTTTGAATGGGACTTTGCGCTTGTGCCACCGGGAACCAGTGGCGTGTGCGGTTGCACATGCGGCACACCGAAAGCATAACGGGTACTTCAATTAATACGCCGACAACCGTGGCCAAGGCTGCGCCAGAGCCGGCTCCAAACAAGGCTATCGACGTGGCGACGGCCAGCTCAAAGAAGTTGCTGGCACCGATCAGCGCGCCCGGAGCTGCCACCTGATATTCCACGCGAAACAGCCGCATCAATCCGTAGGCCAAGGCCGAATTGAAGTAGACCTGCAGAAGAATCGGCACAGCAATCAGCAGAACATGCAGTGATTTGCCGGTGAGATTCTCCGCCTGGAAGGCGAAGATGAGGACCAGCGTGGCCAGCAACGCGAGAATGGTGACCGGTGAGAATTTTGGCAGCAGAACATTCTCGAACCAGTCTTTTCCGTGGCGGCGGAGCAATATGGCGCGCAAGCCTGCGCCAACGGCCAGAGGAATTACGATGAAGGCAACGACGGAGAGAAACAAGACACGGAAAGGCACGGACAGAGAAGCCGCGCCGCTGACGAGGAAACGTACAATCGGCGCGAAGAGAAACAGCATAATCAGATCATTGAGGGAAACCTGCACCAGGGTATAGGCAGGGTCTCCGTCTGTCAGATAGCTCCACACAAAGACCATCGCGGTACAGGGAGCGGCCGCGAGAATAATCGTTCCCGCGATGTACTGGCTGGCTTCGGCGGGAGAAATCCACTGGGAAAAAACGTGGCGGAAGAACAGCCAAGAAATCAAAGCCATGGAAAATGGCTTGACCATCCAGTTGACGAACAGCGTGACCAGCACCCCTTTGGGCTTCTTGCCTACAGCCCGAATCGCCATGAAATCCACTTTCATCATCATGGGAATGATCATCAGCCAGATAAACACGGCGATGGGCAGATTGATCTGGCTTCCCGTCCCGAATTCCAGAGCGCGCAAGGCACCAACAAGAGCAGGCGCGAATTTTCCCAATGCAACACCCGCGAGCATGCAAAGCGCAACCCACAGACTCAAGTAGCGTTCGAAGGGATTCAGTTTTTTCGCAACTGGTCGCAAGATGAGTGCAGGACTGGAGTCAGATTGCCTCATCATTGCCCGCCAATCCGATCAATTTCCTTTTTAATAGCCAACTGGTCGAGGGTTGAGAGTGGCAGGCTGAGAAACAGCGCGATTCTGCGGTCGAGAGTAACGAAGGCCTCGCGAAAGGCGCGAGTGATCTGATCGGGCGAGCCGTCGACGGCAGCGGGATCCGGCACACCCCAGTGCGCGGTCATGGGTTGTCCCGGCCAGATTGGACAGGTTTCCTTTGCAGCGTTGTCGCAAACGGTAAAAACAAATTGCAGTTTGGGGGCGCCGGGCTTGGCGAATTCCTCCCAGCTCTTGCTGCGCGCACCCGCGGTGGGCAAGCCGGCGGCTTCGAGTTGCTGTAAGGCATAAGGATTGACGCGGCCGGTGGGGCGACTGCCGGCGCTGAAACCGCGGAAAGTGGGTGCGCCGCGACGGTTCAGGATGGCTTCGGCGAGAATCGAACGAGCGGAGTTCCCGGTACAGAGAAACAGAACATTGTATTGTGCTGGCATGGATGTAGCTTCCTACCCGCAGCAAGACGAATCGCAGCAAGCTGCGGCTGCGGGTTTCGTAGCGCGAATGAAGGCGCTGATAAATTTGCCGTCAATGAGTGGAGCGACGCGATCGGGGTCGAGACCAGCAGCCGCGAGGAAGCCGCGCGATTCTTCGGCGTGATAAACGCGAGTTGGCTGGACTTCGGTGGAAATAAAACCTGCCGCCTGCAACTTTTGCAAATATTCGGTTTCCTGAAGAGCGCCGGCCATGCAGCCTACCCACAGTTCCATACTTTTGCGAACGTCAGCGGGAACTTCTCCGCGAACAACTACGTCGGAAACGGCAAAGCGTCCGCCGGGCTTCAGCACACGAAACGCTTCGCGCATGACGCGGTCTTTGTCTCCGGAGAGATTGATGACGCAATTGGAGATGATGACGTCAACGGAGTTTTCCGGGAGAGGAATATTCTCAATGGTGCCTTTCAGGAATTCCACGTTGTGCACGCCGGCCTTTTTTTGATTCTCGCGGGCCAATGCGAGCATCTCGTCGGTCATGTCGACGCCGTAGGCTCTTCCGGTGGGACCCACACGCCGGGCGGAGAGCAGGACGTCAATGCCGCCGCCGGAGCCAAGGTCCAGCACAATTTCGCCAGGCTTCAGTTCGGCCAATGCCGTGGGGTTCCCGCAGCCGAGAGAAGCGGCAACGGCATTCTCAGGTAACGCAGATTTCTCCGACTCATTGTAGAGATTCCGTGTGATGGGGTCGCAGCCGCTGAGTTCGGCGCCTCCACCGCAGCAAGCGGTCTTGCCGGCAGAAACCTGCTTTGCCGCCGCGCCATATTTTTCCTTCACTGCTTCCTGGATGTTGGTATCGCTCATGGTTCGCTCCTAACCTTTCGAGATATGGACAATGGCTTCTTCGGGGACGGCGCGATTCCGTGTACAGCATTCGTCGTAGAGAAAACCCAGCACTTCACGGAGTGCGTCGGTGCTGGCCGTATACCAGAGAAATGTGCTGGCGCGGCGTACGCAAACGAGGCCGACCTGGCGAAGCTTTTCAAGATGGTGCGAGAGAGTAGAGGCGGGGATGTTCAGTTCGTCCTGAATTTCGCCGGCGACCATGCCGGTGGGGTGCGCGGAGAGCAGCAGGCGCACAATTTGCAGACGAGGCTCAGCACCGAGAGCGGAGAAGCGATCGGCAGAGCGGGTAACGAGGAGAGGATCGGGCTTGGGCATATTTCGATAATTGCAGAAATACAGTAGGAAGGCAAGCGTTTTCTTTCCCACCTTTTTCCCGGCTGTCCGCATCCTAAGTTTGTGGACCCATGAACGTTCGCAACGCTTCCTTTTTCGCTTTTGACCGCGTTCCTCCTGCATGGGATACTTTAAAATCCTGGACAACCTATGAAGACAATTCGCTTCGCTCTTACCATCGCCGTCGCTGTAGTGGCCGCGCTGCCAACCCTTGGGCAGACTCTGAGCACCGCTACAACGAGCGTGCCAGAGAAGATGTCTCCCCGCGCCGAGGCCTATTACAACTTTACGGTGGGCCATCTTTACGAATTGCAGTACGAGCAGACCAGCCAAAACGAGTACGCCACGCGTGCCATTGAAGCGTACAAGCGGGCCTATACGCTGGACCCGAAGTCGCCAATCATCGGCGAGCGACTGGCGGAAATGTACTGGAAAGCGCAGCGCGTACATGACGCGGTGGTGGAAGCCAACGAGATTCTGAAGCGCGACCCAAATGATTTGGCCACGCACCGGTTGCTGGGGCGGATTTACTTGAAAAGCCTGGGCGACATTAACGGCACAGGCGTTCAAACCGAAATGGTGAGCAAGGCGATCGCGGAATACAGCGCGGTGCACCGGCTGGATCCCTCGGATCAGGAATCGGCATTGTGGCTGGCGCGGTTGTACCGGCTGCACAACGAGCCGGATAAGGCCGAGGATGTGCTGCGCGCGATGTTGAAGGAAGACCCGGAAAACGACGCGGCGATGGAGCAGTTGACGCAACTGCTGCTGGACGAGAACAAAGCGGAAGAGGCGATTCAACTTCTGGAATCGACGACCGCGCGTACCCCTTCACCGACGCTTTACGACTTGCTGGGCGATGCCTATACCCAAACGAAAGATTATGCGAAGGCAGAAAAGGCGTACCGCCAGGCCGTGGAGTTGGACCCTTCGGAGTTGAGCCATTTGCGCGGGCTAGGGCAGACGCTGCTGGCGGAAGAAAAATACCCGGAAGCGTTGACCGTGTACCAGAAGCTGGTGGAGGTGATGCCGGAAGACTCCGACAACTATCTGCGGCTGGCGCAAATCTACCGCGAACTGCATCAACTGGATAAAGCGGAAGACAGCCTGATGAAGGCCAAGCAGTATGCGCCGGGCAGCCTGGACGTACTGTATAACGAGGCGATTGTTTACGAGTCGCAGGGGCGGTTCGAGGATGCGATTCGCGTGCTGAGCGACGCGCTGACGCGGGTGAAATCGCAATCGACGGTGTTGCCATCGAGGCGGCGTACTCTGGCGATTTTGTACCAGCAGTTGGGGCAGCTGTATCGCGACACGCAAAATATTCCCGCAGCGATTGCTTCGTATCAGGAGTTGGCGCACCTGGGAGATGAAGAGGACCGCCGGGCGCGGCTTCTGTTGATGGAGACATATCACCAGGCAAAAGATCTGACCAAGGCACTGCAGATCGGAAAAGAAGCGATCGCGAAATACCCGAACGATGCAGCGATCAGCGCAAGTTATGCGATGTTGTTGGGCGAGAATCAGCAAACCGACGAAGCGGTGAAGCTGATGCAAACCGCTCTGAAAGGCGGCTCGTCGGATCGCGATGTTTATCTGAATATCGCGCAAATTTATGAACGCGGGCACCAGTATACGGAAGCCGAAAACAGCGTTCGCAAAGCGCAGACGCTGTCGAAGGATCCGCAAGAGAATGAGATGGCTTATTTTCTGCTTGGCGCGATCTACGAACGGCAGAAGCAGTTTGATAAGGCTGAGGAGCAGTTCAAGAAGACTCTGGAACTGAACCCGAAGAACGCACCGGCGCTGAATTATTACGGATATATGCTGGCCGACCGTGGAATTCGACTGGACGAAGCGCAGGAAATGATTCAGCGGGCGTTAGATCAAGACCCGTACAACGGCGCGTACCTGGACAGCATGGGCTGGGTGTACTACAAAGAGAACAAACTGGACGAAGCGGAAACCAATCTGCACAAGGCGGTGCAGCGCGACCCGAGTGATCCGACGATTCGCACGCACCTGGGAGATATCTACGCGAAGCAGGGCCGTTCGGAGCAGGCCGCGGCGGAATGGGAAAAGGCGCTGTCGGATTGGCACAAATCGTTGCCCTCAGACATGGAAAGCGATAAAGTCGCGGAGTTGGAAAAAAAGCTAGGCCAGATGAAGCACCGAGTGGCGCAGAAAGCTCCAGCGTCCGACGCAAAACCCTGAGCTAACCGAATGAAAGAAGTCCGGATCCCGGCGCACGCAAAAGTAAATCTGCGTCTTGAAGTTCTGGGCAAGCGCGCAGATGGCTACCACGAATTGCGGACCATCTTCCAAACTGTGTCGCTGCACGACAATTTGCGGCTGCGGAATTCGCGCGAACCAGGAATTACGCTTTTCGTCACGGGCAATGAAACCCTTTCGCAAGAACCCCTGGAAAAGAACCTGGTGTACCGCGCGGTGGATGCGTTGCGGCGCGAATTGAAAGTGCGCGCGGGCGTAGAGATTCTGCTGGAGAAAAACATCCCTGCCGGCAGGGGACTGGGCGGCGGGTCCAGCGACGCGGCCGCGGCGTTGCTTGGTTATCTGCGATTGACAGAAAAGAAGATGAGTGCGGCGCTGTTGATGTCGATCGCCGCAGGACTGGGAGCCGATGTGCCGTTCTTCCTGTTTGGAGGACGTGCTCTGGGAGTGAGCAAGGGGGATGAAATCTATCCTCTGCCAGATATTCCGAAGGTGAGCCTGCTGATCGTTTCGCCGAAGGACATTCATGTGCCGACACCGGATGCGTATCGCTGGTTGCATGCGCCGGAATTGGCTTCGTTGACAAAATCCGCGGCAGCCCATAAGCTATATGGGTTCTGTGCTCTGTGCTGGAGCGTGCAGGAAGAGAGCCTTTCGAACGATTTTGAAGCGGCTGTCTTCCGGCGTCATCCCCGTCTTGGAAAGATCAAGCGGGCGCTGCTCCGGGTTGGGGCGTCAGAAGCCTTGCTGGCTGGTAGCGGTTCGGCGGTGTTTGGAGTATTCCCGAGCCCAGCGAAGGCGCGCCGAGCCGTTGTCGGGTTCCCGCAAGACCAGACCTTTGTTTGCGAGAGCATCTCGCGTGCGAGGTATGCGCGTTTGGTGAAAAACGCGATTGTGGGTTAGGCCGCAACGTCTCTTCGTGTTTCTGACTCCTAATTGAACTGTCTCAAGCTGCAGATCCAGGTCAAGGTGTCGCCGCAAAGCGGTGACCAGGGTGGCATGGCGTGCACGACGAGCGATTCAAGATTTTTAGCGGTACCGCGAATCCGATTCTTGCGGAATCGATTTGCCGTCATTTGAATGTGCCGCTGGGCAAAGCGCTGCTCGGGCGGTTCAGCGATGGCGAGATTTATTTCCAGATACTGGAGAACGTACGCGGGGCCGACGTTTTTGTGGTGCAGCCCTGCAGCTATCCGGTGGACAACCACCTGCTGGAGTTGCTGCTGATGATCGACGCGTTTAAGCGCGCGTCGGCGTGGCGCATTACCGCGGTGCTGCCGTACTACTGCTATGCGCGGCAAGACCGCAAAGACAAGCCGCGCGTTCCGATATCCGCGAAGCTGGTGGCGGACTTGCTAGAAACCGCGGGAGCCAGCCGTGCGTTGACATTGGATTTGCACGCGCCGCAGATTCAGGGCTATTTCGACGTGCCGGTGGATCACTTGTATGGTTCGCCGGTGCTGGTGGATTACTTCCGGAACAAGAAGCTGCCGAATCTGACGGTGGTTTCGCCGGACGCGGGCGGCGTGGAACGCGCGCGGGCGTTTGCGAAGAAACTGGGAGCGCCGCTAGCGATCGTAGATAAGCGCCGCGTCGACCTGGACGTGACCGAAGTGATGAACCTGATCGGCGATGTGAAGGGAAGAAACACGCTGATCGTGGACGACATTATCGATACGGCGGGCACGCTGGTGAAAACCGCGGACGCGCTGATCCGCGAAGGAGCCACGCAGGTTTTTGCGGCTTGCACGCATGCAGTGTTTTCCGGGCCGGCAGTGGAGCGCCTGGAGAATTCGAAGATTACGGAAGTGGTGGCCACCGATTCGGTGCCGGTTTCGGAAGCGGCCCGGAATTTGAAGAAGGTCACGATCTTAAGTGTTGCGGACTTGCTCGCGCGTGGTATTCGTTCGATTCACGAGGAGACTTCGATCAGCGAGCTGTTTATTTGATTTTGTCCGGCGCGATTGGGCCGGAAGAGATTCCACGGAAGGAAAGAAGCTATGGCTCAAATTATTGTTGAAGGGGCGCCCCGCTCTCAACGGGGCAAAAACGAAGCGCGCCGCATGCGCCAAACCGGCAATGTGCCGGCGGTGCTGTACGGCGGAAAAGGTGAAGCGCTGCCGCTGTCGGTAAACGCCAAGCAGGTGACAGCGATTCTACGGTCGGAAACGGGGCACAACACGCTGTTCCAGGTGAACTTGGGAGGCAAGCAAGAGCCCGCGATCGTAAAGGATTGGCAAGTGGATCCAGTGAGCGGGCATTTGCTGCACGTGGATCTTCTGCGCATTGCGATGGACGTGCGCATGAAGGTGAAGGTGCCGGTGCACACGTTCGGGGAACCATCGGGCGTGAAGGTGCAGGGCGGCGTATTCGAAACGGTGATGCGCGAAGTGGAAGTGGAGTGCTTGCCTGCGGACATTCCGACGGAGTTCAAGGTGGACGTAAGCGGCCTGGCGCTGAACCAGAGCTTGCGAGCCTCCGACCTGCCGCTGGACAAGGCCAAGGTGAAGCTGTTGACGGACGCGAACAGCGTTGTGGCGCACGTCGTGGCTTTGCGCGTCGAAGAAGAGAAGCCGGTGGAAGCGGCGGTGGCGGGAACAACGCCTGCGGAGCCGGAAGTCATCAAGAAGGGCAAGAAGGAAGTGGAAGGCGAAGAAGGCGCCGAGGAAGAAGGCAAGCCCAAGGCGGCAGAGAAAGCGGAAAAGCCGGAAAAGAAGAAGTAATTCTTTTTCGCCGGTCTGGTGCGAAGCGCTATGCGGCTCATTGTTGGCCTTGGCAATCCTGGCCCGGAGTATCAGTGGACGCCGCATAACCTCGGATTCCTGGCGGTGGACGAAATCGCGAATCGCGCGTCCATTCGTGTGGAACGGCCGGAGGGCAAAGCGCTGGTAGGTCGCGGCAAAGTGGCGGGAGAAGAAGTTGCTCTGGCCAAACCGCAGACGTACATGAACCTGAGCGGTATCTCGGTGCGAGAGTTGTTAGAGAAGTACGAATTGGAACCCAAGGACCTGCTGGTGATTTTTGACGAGCGGGATTTGCCGTGGGGAATGATTCGCACCGGCGAACGCGGGCGGCCGGGAACACACAACGGCGCAAAGTCCGTGACGAGCGCCGTGGGAACGCAGGAGTTCGCCAGGCTTCGGCTGGGATGCGGTCCGGATCATCCGGTTGGCGACCTTGCTGCTTACGTTCTGCGGCCGATGAAGAAAGCTGAGTTGGAAGTGGCGGCGGAAATGGTGGCGGAAGCAGCGGATGCGGTGGAGTTGTTGCTGACGCAAGGGATTGCGGCCGCGATGAACAAGTACAACCGACGAGTGCCGCCGCCGGAAGAAGCGAAGTAGCGGCGGAGTATTCGCCAAGTAAGAACGAATTTCCCGGGATTTGCGCCCGGAACAGGAAGAAACGAGGTCATCATGGAAGAGCGTTTGTACGATTTGATCTTTATTGCCCGCCCGGCGACGCCGGAAGAGGAAATCAAGAAGGTCATCGCCACTCTCGAACACGCCTGCGAAGAGAAAGGCGGAAAGATCGAGAAGACCGAGCACTGGGGAACGCGGAAGCTTGCGTACAAGGTGATGAAGCACCGCGAAGGCATTTACGTTTACCAGCAGGTGCGCACCAACCACGGTGAACTGGTGCACGAACTGGAGCGCCGCCTGGGCGTTGCGGATTCCATCATCAAGTATCAGACCGTGCGGCTCGACGAAGACTTGAAGCGTCAGAAGAAGTTGTCGCACAAGCGTGAAGTGCGCGCTGCGCGTCGTCCGCGCCGCACACCCGCGCCCGCACCGGCACCCGCACCCGCTGCGACGCAGGCGGAACCTGCCACCCCGGCGAGTTAAGCACCGGTTGAGGATTGTAACCCACGCGATTTGATGTTTGCGTGCAGCGCAGGAAAAGATTCGATTGGGAAGCTCCGCTCAGGAAAGCCCGGAGCACATGGGAAAGGTAGGAACGTATGTCAGAGGAACAGAAACCAGTGCCATCCGCCGCTCCGTCGGCGCCGGCACCGCGTGAAGCGCGCGAAGGCGGTGGTGGACAAGGTGGCGGCGGAGGCCGTCGCGAGGGCGGGCATAGCGGCGGAGGCGGAGGACGTCGTGAAGGCGGACCCGGAGGTCCCGGTGGACCGGGCGGGCGGCCTCGCGGAAAGCGTCAATATTTCCGCAAAAAGAAGGTCTGCAAGTTTTGCGTCGAGAAGATGGACTTCATCGACTACAAGCGCGCGGACATTCTGGCGCAGTTCGTGCAGGAACGCGGAAAGATTCTGCCGCGCCGCATGACGGGAGTTTGCGCGCGGCACCAGCGCTGGCTGGGTGTGGCCATCAAGCGCGCACGAAATATTGCTTTGCTGCCATTTGCCGGCAGCGCGGCGGGAACCCAGGCGCCACGCGTGGTGGTCCCGGTAGTTGAGGCCCCGAAGGCCTAAAGGTCAGGAAAGGGAGCTAGGGATTTCATATGCAGATCATTCTTCAAGAAGATGTTGAAAAGTTGGGCAACCGCGGCGACGTTGTGACCGTGAAGCCCGGGTATGCGCGGAATTTTCTGTTGCCGCACAAGCTGGCGATTGAAGCCACCGCCGGTAACATGAAGGCCCTGGAACGCATTCGCGGTTCTTTGGCGAAGAAAACCGCCACGGAACTGGACGCTGCAAAGAAGCAGGCCGAGTTGCTGCAGGGAGTGTCGCTGAAGTTCACGCGCAAGACCGGCGAGAACGATCAGATGTTCGGTTCAGTTACGACCGCTGACATCGCGGATGGACTGAAGGCGCAGGGCTTCGAAGTGGACAAGCGGCAAATTCAGTTGAAGGATCCGGTGAAAGCGCTGGGCGAATATCCGGTTATCGTCAAGGTGTTCCGCGACATCACCGCGGAGATCAAGATCCACGTCGACAAAGAAGCATAGATTTCGACGGTGGGCTGAATTCAACCAAGAGGCACGAGCAATCGTGCCTCTTTTTCTGTGTGTGCCGAGCAGGTTCGGTAGCTTGGAGGTGAAAGTCCTCTACCCATCCTGATGGAGGTGAAGGGTTAGTGAAGCGCAAGGGCGTCACCGCGAGGTGGGGTCTGAAGGAAGCGTGTAGCAAAGATACGGGCCGATGGACAAGAACTGGATTTGAGGCCTACGGCGTCGGACGAGCGGGCACAGGATCGCGAAGTCCGTATCCATCAAGGACGCTGGTGGTAAATCCGGCGGTCGCGTATCGAAAGCAGTCGAACTTATCGCGGGAGATCTGTTGCATGTCACGAAATCGTGACTGAGGGTGGAGCGATTCACTCTGACCGTGCGGCAGAAGAACCAGCTAGTGCTGGCCTTTACGGAGGAGGGGAGGAGTGAAGCTCCGAAGGCTTCTCAGGAAGGGACCGAATCGCTTACGGCGAAATGCGAAACCGAACGTCCAGCTCGTCACGAGCAGTTGATGGAAGAGGTCTGCGAGCGGGAAAACTGCTGGCAGGCTTACAAGCGAGTCAAAGCGAACAAAGGAAGTCCTGGGATCGACGGCATGACCATCAGAGATCTTTCGGACTACCTGAAGCAGCACTGGCCCTCCATACGGGAACAGCTGTTGCGTGGGACCTACCAACCACAACCGGTGCGACGGGTGGAAATCCCGAAGCCGGACGGCGGGGATCTCGTAAGCCCGCGCGAGCTTCGGCTCGAGCAAGCGATCAAACGAATAAGAAACTTGAATTTGAAATGCGCTGCGATTTTGACGCGGTTCAGCCATGCCTTTTTAGGGCGCGCAGAAATGCATTTAATGCGCTGGCTACGATCGTTCCAATGGTCAGGCCACTGCTTCTCGCGTATTTCCGCAGCAGTTCCACGGTTCGCGGTGAAAGCTTCAAGGTGATTGGCACAGTGGCTTCGGGAACTTCGATCGGTCCACCGAGTTGGGAGGCTTCTTGCAAGTAGCGATATGCTTGGCGCTCTGACAGGTCGAACTCGCGTGACAACCGACGCACTGCTTCGGGAAGCGCGACTTGACGCTGCAACAGGCCACGAGCGGCATTCAGCTGGCGAGCCTTCCGCATCTTGGTCGAACGGGTCATGTGACATAACTGTATTACTATTTACGACGAAGATCAAGCAATGTGTACCTTTCTCGCCAGCCCACGACTGTTCTTTCAAACTGGAAATTACCTTTTGTGTAAGCGGACCGCTCTCTCCGCTATTATCGAATATCGTACTCGACGAACTCGACCGAGAACTGGAGCGACGTAAGCACCGCTTCGTGCGATATGCGGACGACTGCAACATTTACGTCCGCAGCCGACAGGCGGGGCAGCGAGTGATGACGAATGTCACTCATTTTCTTGCGCGTCGACGGAAGCTCAAAGTAAACGAGGCGAAGAGTGCGGTGGCTCGACCAGTCGAGCGGAAGTTCCTGGGGTTCAGCTTCAGCAACAACAAAGAACCGAAGCGGCGCATTGCGCCCAAGGTCCTGTTGCGCTGCAAGCAGAAAATTCGGACACTGACGCGACGGACACGAGGGATCAGTCTGGAACAAATGCTGAAGGAACTTACGGCCTACTTAAGGGGCTGGAAGAGCTACTTCGGTTACTGTCAGACTCCTTCGCTGCTGCAAACTCTGGACCAATGGATACGGCATCGTCTGCGTTCCATGATCTGGAAGCAATGGAAACGCGGCCCAGCGCGGTACGCGAAGCTACGTCAACTCGGGGTAGGTAAGGACCTCGCTGCACAAACAGCGGGCAGTCCTCACGGCCCGTGGCGACTGGCGAGTAGCCCTGCGCTGCAATATGCGTTACCTATCGCTTACTTTGACGCTCTCGGTCTTCCTCGACTCTTCGATGATCCCAGCGTAACCCACTGAACCGCCGTACGCGGACCCGCATCTACGGTGGTGTGGCAGGGGAGAGCGGGCGACCGCTCCCCCTATGCCGATTGTGGCCTTCAGGCCAGGTAGAAATTATTTTTTGCCCATTTCAAACGCTTCCGCAACGGCTTTCACCTCTTCTTCCTTCCATGTGCCTCCAGAAAGATTTGTAACCAACGCCACGACGATGCGGCTGTCGGGAACCACGATCAATCGAGAGGTTCCGCCGACCGAGCCGCCGGAATGAGCGTAAAACGGCTTTCCGGAAGAAGTCTTGCCGACGCTCCAGCCAATGCCGTAGCCGGTTTCTTCGCCGGCGGTGGTTTTTTGCGACGTGAACATGGTTTTCAGGGATTGCGCGTTCAGAATGCCGGGCTGCAGAAGCGCGGAGCCGAAGCGAACGAGGTCTTCGGCAGTGGAGAGGAACCCACCGCCCGCCCACTTGTAGCTATTGTCGACGTACGGAGAGTTTTCCACCGAGCCATTTTTGGGCAATTCGTAGAAGCGCGAGCGTTGCTCCACGATCTGCGAATTCAGGTCCGGCGTGGTGTGCACCAGGCCAATCGGCGCGAATACGTTGGCCTGCATGTAGGAAAGGAAATCCTGCCCCGACGCGGATTCGATTGCCGCACTCAGCAGGTTGAAGCCATAACTGGAATAGTTGAACTTCGTTCCCGGGGGCGAGACCAAGGGATCGTTTTTAAAAATGGCGAGACCCTCGGTCACATTAGCGTAATGCTTCTGAATGACGAATTCTTCGCCCTGATAATGCCGGATGCCGCCAAGATGTCCCCCTACCATGCGCACCGTAATCAACGCGCCCTTATCAGGAAAGGATGGCACATATTTCTGGATGGGGGCGTCCAGATCCAGCTTTCCGGATTGCACTAACTCCATGAGACCGACGGCCGTGAGCGGCTTGGAAATGCTGCCGATACGGAATTTGGTGGTTGGCCAGACGGGCACGCGCTCTTCCAGATCCGCGAAGCCGAACCCTTCGGAGTAGACGATTTTTCCGTCGACTGCGACGGCGAGCGCGAGACCCGGCGTGCCTCGCGCGATCCATTCCTTGGCCTGGCGATTGGCGTTGTCGACTGCCGCAGCATAGGGCGAAGCTGCGGCCACCTGAGACGGCGCGGTTTGTGCGTAGGCTGTGACTGCGCCATTCACCAGAGATGCGGCAGAGCAAACTAGAAGCGCTGCGGTGGCTCGTCTTAGCTTGCGATTTCTATTGCGCGTGTTTTTCATCACGATCCGCCTTTCCGGCTTGCGGCGCGAGCATCTTGCCACATTCACGCAAAAAAGTTTTGCAGTGCTTTTCCTTCGGTATTCCTAGGCCCCCTGATTGCCAGCAACCGCTTGCCGTTTAACGCTAAACGTTATACCCTTAACAGGTGATCCGGTCGTTTCGCTGTCGAGACACCGAAAAGCTGTATCATCGCCAACGCGCCTCACGCTTTGCCGCCATCGAGCAAGTCGCCCGGCGGAAGTTGCGGTTGCTCGACAGTGCTGCGGAGTTGCACGATCTCGCATCGCCTCCGGGAAATCGTTTGGAGGCCTTGCACGGAGACAGGAAAGGCCAATACAGCATCCGCGTCAACGATCAATGGCGGATTTGCTTCGAGTGGCGTGATTCAGATGCGTACGAGGTGGAAATTGTCGACTATCACTAAGGAAACTCAACTGCGTCGCAAGAAAAAACTCCTTCCCCCGATCCACCCGGGGGAAATTCTCCGCGAAGAGTACTTGAAGCCCCTTGGCCTGAGCATGAATAAGCTGGCGCTGGACTTGCGAGTTCCCGTTACACGGATTTCTGAAATCGTGCATGAACGGCGGGGCATAACGACCGACACTGCGCTTCGGCTTGCTCGGTACTTCAATACCACGGCGCGGTTCTGGTTGAATCTGCAAGCGAGCTACGATCTCGAGGTCGCCGAAGATGAATCCTCCGAACGAATCGAGCAGGAAGTCCTGCCTGCCGGGCGCCGTGAGTTTTCTCTGACCTAAGTTCCAACCGCGCGAAAAAGATTTGCAACGTTTTCCTTCGCGATTCACAAGCAGTGTGATTGACGCGCACAAAAGACGCGCGCACAATCAGCGCATCACTTCGACGCAGGGGAACGCAAACAACGGAAGAATGAGTCCGCACTTGCCTTCCAGCGGGGAAAATGTTCCAATAGCGAAGAGAAAGCGAAAATAGAACGGCTTCGTCCGTCTCATCATGCCTGCTGACACCACCATCGAGAAACCGCTGCCAAGCAATATTGAAGCGGAGCGCTCCATCCTGGGCGCCATTATCCTGGACAACAATGCGTTGAACGCCGCCATTGAGTCCCTGAAGGCCGAAGACTTTTTCCTGCCGCAGCATCGCAACGTGTTCACGCAAATGGTGGCGCTGGCGGAGGCGCAGCAGGCCATCGACCTGGTAACGCTGACGGAAGAATTGCACCGGCACGGAGAATTGGAAGCGTCGGGCGGTGCGCCGTACCTGGCATCGCTGGTGGACGGGATGCCGCGGGTCTCGAACGTCGACCACTACGCGCGGATCGTGCGCGAGAAGGCTTTGCTGCGCAACCTGATTCACGCGACGCACAAGATTCAACAGAGCGCGCTGGAAGGCGAAGACGGGGCGGACGTGATCCTGGACAGCGCCGAGTCCAGTATTTTTGCGCTGGCCGAAGATCGCGTGAAGGCCGGGCTGATACCTATCAAGGATCTGGTGCGCGACAATTTCGAACGCCTGGAAAAGATTTTCCGTGAAGGGAAGAGCGTCACCGGGATTTCCACCGGTTACGGCGAACTGGACAAGCTGCTTTCGGGCTTGCAGCCTTCGGAACTGATTATTCTTGCCGCGCGGCCGTCGCAAGGCAAAACGGCGCTGGCGCTGAATCTGGCGGAAAATATTTCGATTCGTGCCGGGATGCCGGTGGCGCTGTTCAGCCTGGAAATGTCCAAAGAATCGCTGCTGCAACGTTTGGTGGCTTCGGTGGCGCAGATCGACGCGCACAAATTCCGCTCCGGGCATTTGAGCCGGGAGGATTGGCGCCGCATGACGGAGGCGCTGGGAACAATTTCCGCGGCACCGCTATGGATCGACGATGCGGGTTCGAACAGCGTGCTGGAAATTGGCGCGAAAGCGCGGCGGCTGAAGCGCGACAAGGGACTCTCGCTGCTGATTGTCGACTATTTGCAGTTGATCACGGCGCGCGGGCGCTTCAATTCGCGCCAGGAAGAAGTGGCCAGCATTTCGCGCGGCCTGAAGGGGCTCGCGAAAGAGTTGCAAATTCCCGTGTTGGTGCTGAGCCAGTTGACGCGCGCGCCCGAACGCGAGGAACGCGGGCCACAACTTTCGGACTTGCGAGAATCGGGCGCCATCGAACAGGATGCCGACGTGGTGATGTTTATTTACCGGCCCAACTTTTTCAACCTGAATGCCACGCCGGAAGAACGAGACATGGCGGACATACTGATCGCCAAGCAGCGTAACGGCCCGACGGATAAAGTGAAGTTTGTTTTCCGCAGCCGGTTGACGCGATTCGAAGAAGCGGCGCCGGATGCGTTCTCGCAATTTGCCGGCGGCGACGAGATGTAACGGCGGACACACCGCGTCTGAGTGAACACAGCAACGAAGAAGAAGGCCCGTCGCGCACTTTGTAAGTAAGCCATCGGCAACTATCGCGGGCTTAATAAGTCACAATAAATCAGTTATTTGGTGGGCTGTCGGCCTAGGGGCCTGCCTTCGGACGGCTCCGGCCATGTCGGCAATTCCGTTGGCTAGATTCGTGCTCTCCCCAGTGTTGTCAATCACGCGCTTGTGGCCGCAGCTTTCGGTGACAGGTTTTAGGCGGCATCGCGGGAATGTCGTAAACTAGATTTTTCAGGAAGATTCATGCGCAGCAGGAAAAACGATCCAAGCAAATTCGTTGGCCGCCCGGTGTGGGCGGAAGTGTCGGTGTCGGCGCTGGCGGCGAACTACCGCGCGATTCGCGATTACATCAACCCCGCGTCGGAAAAAAGGAAGAAGCCGCGCAAGGTGCTCTCCATCGTGAAGGGCAACGGCTATGGGCACGGCGGCGCGCAGGTGGGGAAAGCCCTCGAGAAGATTGGCTCCGACTGGTTCGGCGTGGCGTCCGCTGCAGAGGGAATCGAGATCCGCAAGCAAGGCGTGCGCACCCCCATCCTGGTGCTTGGGGGATTCTGGCCCGGCGAAGAAAAGAATTTTTTGGAATACGATTTGACTCCGGCGATTCATCGCTGCGAACAACTGGCCACGTTTGAAGCGGCCGCGGCGAAGCTGCGCAAGAGGCACGTAGCGATTCACGCGAAGGTTGATACCGGGATGAACCGGCTGGGCATCGCGCCAGGCGACGCGGATTGTTTCGCGCGGCAACTGGCCAAATGCCCACACCTGGAACTCGATGGTGTGTTCACGCACTTCGCTTCTTCAGAGGTGCTGAACGATTCGCCCACCGGGATGCAGACGCGGCTGCAAACGGAACGCTTTTACAAGGCAGTGGAACGGTTGCGAGCCCTGAAAGTGGACACCGGGCTATTGCACCTGGCAAACAGCGCGGCGATTGCGGCGCGTCCGGAAACCTGGGCGGATATGGTGAGGCCCGGCGCGATTCTTTACGGATATCATCCCGGACTGGACCCCGTTGAGCGGCGCAACGAAATCGAATCGAAGCTTCCGCTGAGGCCGGTGATGAGCCTGCGCGCGCGGCTGATCGGCCTGCGTTCCGTAGCAGTCGGAGACAGCGTGGGCTACAACGCCAGCTGGGTGGCGCAACGGCCATCGAAGACGGCGGTGATGTCGGCGGGATACGGCGACGGCATCCATCGCTCGCTGGGCAATCGCGGATGCGTGTATATCCGCGGGCACCGTGCGCCGATGATCGGAATTATTTCCATGGATGTGACGCTGCTCGATGTGACCGGCGTTCCCGATGTGGCGATCGGAGATGTGGCGACAGTTTACGGGACGGACGGAGAGAATGTTTATCCGGCGAATGTGATTGCCCGCAGCATCGGCACGGTTACCTCAGACATGTTGTGCGCGGTAAGCGAGCGCGTGCCGCGCTTCTATCTCCCCTGAGTTACGGCTGGCGCGTGAGCCGCGGTGCGCTTAATTCCGCAAAATCGATTGCTGCGCCTCAAGCAGCTCGGACCTTCCCGAATTGTCGCCGCGACTGCAAACCGCCAGCAGCTCGAGAAAGTATCTTTGACTCGCATCGCGATCGCCGCTGAGCTGCGCCGCGTGAGCCGCTCCGTAGAGCGCGCGGAAACGCCCAGGTTCCTTCTTCAGAGTTGCTTCGAACTGCTTCAAAGCGTGTGCAGGCTGATTCATCTGCAGCATCATCTCGCCCAGCAATTCACTTGCTGGGGCCAGCGGCCCGGGCGTCACCGCACTTTTTTCTGTCCCATCTTCCAGTTCCGCCGCCAATTTCATCTGCTGCAGCGCTTCCTCTTTTTTGCCTGCTGCCAGCGCAGCCCACGCTTCCACTGCAACTGCTTGAATTTCCACTTGCCGCGCCCAGTAGTATTCATTGGCCTTCAAGAGGCGCGCTCGGATCTGTCGTAACACAGTCGCTGAATCGTTCGCCGTCGCCGCTTGTCCCAGCCGCGCTGCGGCGAATCCTCGCGCGAACCACGTCATTGCCTCCGTATAGGGAAACGGAGTCTCGCGCACCGCAAGTTCCACAGCTTGCTTCCAGTCTTGACGCTCCAGCGCGTACCGAGCCGGGATGGCCGCCAGCGCAAAATATCCAACTGACGGACCTCCGGCGCCGCTGATCACCGCCTTTGGATCGAAGCGCGCTGCGATCTCCGGCAAGGACTCCACGATGCGCGCTGCCCCGCCGTCTTGCGCTGTCTGCAAGTATGCGTAAATCTCGTAGTCGCTGGCGTGCAGTTCTTCCGCGGTCTGCCGCTCGCGCCTCGCCGCTGCTGCCGCCGCTATGTTGCTGTCGATGGACTCCTGCCAATAGCCCGTGCGCGTGAAGGTATGCGATGGCATGTGCAAAGCATGTGGTGCATCGGGCGCAATTTCTGCGTAACGCCGCGCTGCCACCAGTCCCTTCCCCGCCAGCGCCGGCACGTCGTATGTATGGATGATGTAATGCGCCAGACCCGGATGCGTGGGCTCTTCCACGAACAATTTTTCCAGAATCGCACCAGCTTTGAGCCGGCTTGCGTACGTTTTGTCGGCAGGATCTTCCGAAGCCGCAACCGCCAAAGCGTAAAAAATCTGCGCCTCATGGTCGTCTGGATATTTCGCGGCGACCTTCGCCATGGCGTCGCGGTAGGCGATCAAGCGCGTTTGCTGCGGCGTGCTCTCGAAGTGGTTGTACAACCTGCCGACTGCCGTGATATATGCCCGCTCCCGCATCGTCTTTGCACCGACGGTCTTGCCGCGTTCCGCGTTCTGCCGCCCTTCCTCCAACTGGTTCTGGTCTTTCGCTCCCGGTGCGAAGGGATTACTCCAATCACTAAGCGCGATTCCCCAGTAAGCGATCCCGCATGTCGCGTCCTCTCGCAGAGCGAGGCTAAATCCTTCTATGGCACGGCTGAATTGGAAAGAATGCAGCAGGGCCACCGCCCGGTTAAATTCCTTCTGTGCGTGCTCGTTGCAAGATGTCGCAAAGTGCACGCTCCCCAATTTCTCCGCATTGGCAGCGTGTTGATGCTCCTGCGCTCTCCCGTTCGACGCAACCAGGGTCAGTAGAATTGCCGCAACAAGCTTTGCTCTGACCATTTACGTCCTCCAGCCCGAGTAGTATAAGGGCGTTCCATGGGGAGAGGAAGAATCGGTCCGCAAGCGGAGAAGAGATTAGGATACTACCGATCGGCCGCGATTGAGCCCAGCTTGTCCTTGACTTGAAGCCTAATGGGAGAGTATATAGACAGCCTCGTTACTAGCTTCGTGAAGCTGCAGTCAGTTGCCCTGCTGCAGCGATTCGCGGAGACAGGGCAATTCTTGCCGTAAGGTGAGGATTCATGGGCCACAATCACGTTTACCCGCAGATTCATGCAACTTCTGATGTGCCGGATGCGCAGCCGGTCGGCGACGCTTCGCGCAAAAAGGTTCGCGCCGGCCACTTCTTGAACCAGAGCTGGGACTTTTGGGTGGCGCGCCTCGCGCTGGTTAGCGCGGTGGTCGTGCTGTGCTACTCCCTCAGCCCCTTTGGCGCTCACGGACTGCCGGCCGCGGGCCTGGGCTTCCTGGTCGCAATGGTGATACTGCTGGCGGAATTAAGATTGCGTCGCGCGGAGATCAGCGGACTTATGGGGGGAATGATCGGCGCGGTCCTCGGTCTCCTCGCGGCCCTCCTCATCACCTTGGTTATTTCCCGCACTGCCGAGCCTGAACCCACCAAGTCGTTCTTCGAATTTACCTCCCTGTTTGCTCTCGGATATTTAGGACTGGCAGTCGGCTCGCGCAAAGCGCACGACTTTCATTACCCATTGCCGCATTCCGTCGCCGTGCCTGCAGCTGCGAATTCATCCTGCCTAAAGCTTCTGGATACCAGCGTCTTGATAGACGGGCGCATCGCCGATATCTGCGAAACACATTTTTTGGATGGCACCCTGGGAGTGCCGCGCTTCGTGCTGCACGAACTGCAACTGGTGGCGGATTCCGGGGATTCGTTGAAGCGCCAGCGCGGACGGCGCGGCCTGGAAGTTCTGCAACGCATGCAGAAAATGCCGGGTCTGGAAGTCCGCATACTGGAAGAAGACATCGCAGCGGGAACGGGAGTGGACCAGAAGCTGATGGAACTGGCGCGGCGCTCTTCGTGCAAGATCGTCACCAACGATTTCAATCTGAATAAAGTGGCGCGAGTGCAGGGAATTGCGGTGTTGAACGTCAACGAGCTTGCCAATGCGATGAAGCCCGCGGTGCTGCCGGGCGAGCCAATGCGCGTGCTGATCCTGCGGGAAGGCAAAGAATCGAGCCAGGGCGTGGCCTATCTGGACGACGGCACAATGGTGGTGGTGGATGGAGCGCGGCGACTGATCAACCGCACCGTGGACATTATTGTCACTTCGGTTCACCAGACCCCCGCGGGCAAAATGATTTTTGGACGGCTGGAAGAGCGCCACGACTCCGGCGCCGGTAAGACTAATGGGATTGCACTCAACCCGATCGAGGCGCTTCCCGCCGACAACGCCAACGGAAACGGCCATGCCCGGCCGGACGCCCATCAGCGAGCCGAGGCTGGCTCGCGGGCGGTATTCCCGGATATAGAGCGGCCTTAGGATGGCTGCCGCCTAGCCTTTTCGTTTAGTGCCTACCACGTCAACGCGTGTCCCCTGGATTTCTCTTCCAGCCCTCGGTTGAGGTACACTCATTTTTCTGCAACCCGGCGCCAAGCCGCTCAGACACTGCTTCAGCCGGACTGCTTTCAAACCATGAGCCAGATCGTTGCCATTCTTCCTGCCGCAGGACTCGGAACACGCATGGGCGCGGAAACTCCCAAGCAGTTTCTGGAGCTGGACGGCGTGCCAATTGTGATTCTGAGTCTTCGCCGGATCGCGGCCTGCCCGCTGATCTCTGAAATTATCGTGGCCACGCGAGGGGAAAACGTAGAGCCGCTGAATGCGCGAATCAGCCAGGAAAGGTTCAAGCAGCCGGTGCGCGTGGTGAAAGGCGCCGACTCGCGGCAAGGCTCAGTTGCGGCGGCGTTGAAGCTAGTCGGAGACGACACGGAACTCGTGGTGGTACACGATGCGGTGCGGCCGTTTGTGACCGTGGAACAAGTGACGAAGGTGATTGAGCAGGCGCGGCGTCACAAAGCGGCGATACTCGGGATTCCCGCGATGGACACGGTAAAGGAAGTGAAGCGCGCCAGTTTGCCGGAGGATGTGGCAGTGATCACGGCAACCGTTCCGCGCGAGCGTGTGGTGCTGGCGCAGACGCCGCAGGTGTTCGAAACGCAACTGTTGAAGCAAGCGTTTGCGGAAGCGGAAGGCGACGGGCTGAATGCCTCGGACGAAGCCGGGCTGGTCGAGCGCCTTGGGCAGAATGTGTTTGTGGTGCCGGGTTCGGAGCGGAATATCAAAATCACGAAGCCCTCAGACATGGACCTTGCCCGCTTCTATCTGCACTCCGAACAAAAGACCGCATGAGCACGCGTTGTGGCATCGGGTACGACCTGCACCGCCTGGTGGAGGGCCGCAAGCTGATTATCGGCGGCATCGAAGTGCCGTTCGACAAGGGCCCCGCGGGGCATTCTGACGGCGATGTGGTGGCGCATGCGGTGTGCGACGCACTGCTGGGAGCGGCCGGGCTTGGCGACATCGGTAAACACTTTCCTGATACGGATCCGAAGTGGAAGGGCGCGAACAGCCTGCTGTTTCTGGAGTACGCGCGAAAGCTGCTCGACGAAAACAAATTTGTAATCGAGCACATCGATGTCGTCGTGATTCTGGAGCGTCCCAAGCTGGGTCCACACTTTCCCAAAATGCGGGAAGCGCTGGCCAAGTCGCTGAAGGTGACCTCTGAAAAAGTGCATCTGAAGGCCAAGACGAACGAGGGCGTGGACGCGGTGGGCCGCGGAGAAGCAATTGCCTGTCACGTGGTGGCGACACTTTCAGCGAACTGAACTTCATGGCGTCGGAACACATCCAGTCCCATCCGGTTGCCGTTCATTCCTATGCTGCGAGCGATGTGCGGGCAATTCTTGCACAACAGGGCTGGCTCATCACAGAGCCAACGCCCGAACTCACGGCCTGGTGCGAACGCGCTGCGTCGCTACTGGGCCAATTTGCGGTTGATGTTGAGGGATTGGCGGAATTGCTGCGGCTGGTCTTTGAATATGACGCCGCGGAGATTCTGAAGCGCGTGGATGCGCATGCGGTGCTGGCGCGTTATGCCGCCCGCGATGTAATTCGCCACCTCGCTTTGCTGTTGCTGGATCCCGCGCCGCTGACGTCTGACCGTTTCAAAGAGATGGTTACCTCACTAAAAGAGAATCTCGACCTTCGCGGGCGCGATCTGTTTCATCCCATACGGCTGGCACTGGCGGGGCGCGCCGGTGAAGGCGAACTGGACCGCGTGATTCTGTTGCTCGAGGATGCCGCGGTTTTACCGTTCGCCGTGGGCGTGAAGTCTGCTCGCACACGCGTCCTGGAATTTTGCGCTGCGCTCGACTAGCGCAAGAGTTTCGCGCGTCACGGCTTTCAACTTTGAACGTTCAACTGTAAACTTTCTTTCCATGGATCGATTTACCGGCATTCATGCGGTTCGCGAAGCGCTGGAGGCAGGCAGCACCTTTGACCGCATCCTTATCGCCAAGGGGCGACAGGACTCCCGCGTGGAACAGATCGTGCAACTGGCACGCGAGCGGGGAGTGACGGTTCGCTTCGAAGATCGCAGCCAGCTGGATCGTGTGGCGAACACGCGAGATCACCAGGGGGTGGTGGCTATCGCCGCGGCGCGCGCTGCCACCACGCTGGAAGATATCCTGGAGCGCGCAAATCAGTCTAAAGGGCAGGCGGGGCTGATCGTGCTACTGGATGGCGTGGAAGATCCACACAATTTGGGTGCCGTGATTCGCACCGCGCTTGCGGCGGGAGCTCACGGCGTGATTATTCCCGAGCGCCGCGCCGCCGGATTGACGGATACGGTTGCGCGCGCGTCTGCCGGAGCGCTGGCCCATCTTCCCGTTGCGAAAGTGACGAACCTGGCGCGTTCGATGGAGGAATTAAAGGAAGCGGGCTATTGGTTGGTTGGACTCGACGAAGCGGGAGAGAAATCCTACACCGAAGTGGACTACACCTCGCCGACGGGAATCGTGATGGGAAGCGAAGGCAAAGGTCTGCACGAACTCACGCGCAAGCGTTGCGACTTTGTAGTTTCGTTGCCCACCACCGGCCCGGTGAAATCGCTGAATGTTTCCGTGGCCACCGGCGTTGTGCTGTTCGAAGCGATTCGCCAGCGGCGTCATCCAAGAAAGTAAGGCAGCACGCGGATGCGCGTCACTTGTCGTATTGGATTAGCGAGAATACATCCAGCCCTTGCAATTTGGCGCCGCCCTTCAGAAAAGTCAGCTCCACGGCAAACGCGGCTCCTTCGACCACGCCGCCCAGCGATCGAATCAACTGGATCGCTGCACCTGCCGTCCCGCCGGTGGCTAGCAAATCGTCGCAGAGCAGCACGCGTTGCCCGCGAGTGATGGCATCTTCATGCATCTCGAGAGAATCGGTGCCATATTCCAGCGCGTAGGAAATCTTTGCAGTCTTGGCGGGCAACTTCTTGGGCTTGCGAATTGGAACGAAGCCGGCTCCCAGACGGTAGGCAAGCGCCGGCGCGAAGATAAATCCGCGCGCTTCAATGCCCGCTACCAGGTCAATTTGGTGACCTTCATAATGAGCGCACAAGCGGTCGATCAGAGTGTGAAATCCCTGTTTATCCTTCAACAGGGTTGTGAGGTCGTAAAAGAGAATCCCGGGTTTGGGATAGTCTGGCACCTCGCGAATCAATTTCTTCAGATCGTCCATTCCTTGCGCTCCTCGTTAAATGGTCATTTCGACAGTGAAATCGCCGTCGTAGCGGGTATCCAGTGTTGCGGTTTCTTCAATCACTTCGGCAACGCGAGACATCATTGGGCCCTTCTGTAAGCTCTGGCGCGCGAGGCGCAAAGTCTCCGGCGGGCCGATTGCGAGCACTTCCACGCGGCCATCGCGCAGGTTGCGCACGTAGCCGCACAGACCGAGCTGTTGCGCTAATTCCTGAACGAAATAGCGGTACCCGACTCCCTGAACGCGTCCCGTGACGAAAAAACGCCTGGCGTGATTCTCGTTCCTGTCCATTTGTTAAAGAATAAATTGTAGCAGAGAGAGTTTTGTGAATCCCGCAAAACATCGCGGCCCGATGTGCTTGGTTGCGCTACACTGGCCATGGACCGGAAGCGGCGTTTCACGGCTTTGCCCGCATCTAACTGGTTAGAATGAAAGCCATCTCTCGAACGATCGCGAATTTTCGTTACCCTTCGCTGGTGTTGACGGCGCTGCTGATGCTGTTAGCGGCTGGACCTTTGCCGGGGCAGGAAACAGGCGCGGGTCCGCTTACGGAACCTCCTCCCGAACACGATGTGAAACGCATCGTCGGCGTGCCTGAGCCGGAAGCTCCTCCTTCGTTGCCGCCCGCCCAAATCATCAAGGGATTCTCGCAGAAGGAAGATATTTACGTTGCGGCGCGGCCTCAATATTCCTATCGCAAAACGATCCGCATCCAGGAATTCGGACCGGACGGGCAGCCATCCGGCGAGTATCAGGCGACGTATGAAGCCGGGCGCACCAGTGACGGGAAGATTTATGAGAAGGCGATTTCCTCGCCGCAATCGACACTGGAGTACCTGCAATTTGAGCCGGACGACGTGCAGCGGATGTTTCGTGCGCCCGAGTATCCGCTGACGACCAGCCAGCTGCCCAAATATGTCTTGCAGTATCTGGGGACGGAAACGGTGGACGAGGTGGAGTGCTACATTTTCCAGGTACACCCGAAAACGCTGGATCGCCAGCATCCGTACTTCGATGGCGTGATCTGGGTCGACCAGAAATATCTGGAAGTGGTGAAGACGTACGGGAAATGGGTAACGGATTTGGGGGAATATCGTCCGTCGAGCTTGCCTTTCAGCATGTTCGAAACGTACCGGGAAAATGTCGACGGAAAATACTGGTTCCCGAATTATTCGCGGTCTGAAGATGTCGTGAAACTGAAGATTCGCAATGTGCCGGTGCGAGTGACGGTCAAATGGTCGAATTTCAAGCCATTTCCGGCAAGCGAGACTCCTGCCGGGCCGGCCACGGCTGCTCCCACGCCGCCGGCCGCGAATCCACCTGCGCCAGCCAAGCCCTGAACGGCAAATCCAGCGTGGCAGTTATGCTCGCCGTTTTGCCTCGGACTGAGCGGTAAACAACCTCCGCAACAGCTGCGGTAACTGCTCCAATTCTTCCAGAAGGAAATCCGGCTTTTCGGCGCGGAGCTTCTTTTCGGTGGGGAACGGTCCGAGCACAGCGATGGCGCAAACTCCCGCGGCGCGCGCCATCTGCAAATCTTCCGGCGTGTCGCCTACATACACACATTCCAGCGGGTCGACTTTCATTTTGCCCAGGGCCTTCAGCAGCGGTTCGGGGTGCGGTTTCTTGTTCGCGGTGTCGCCACCACAAACACGCGCGTGAAAGATCTGCGTGAGACGGTACTCACGAAGCTGGCGGGTGACGCGATTGCGATCGCCGCTGGTGACCAGTCCCAACCTGTGGCGACTGGCCAATTGCGCCAGAACCCTTCGCGTGCCACGCATCAGTTTGGGCCGATGGCGCGCGTAGTTTGCTCGCCACAGCGTGTCAGCTTCGTTCCACCGGGAATTGGGAATGCCGGCGGCACGGTAAACGGTATACCAGTCGGGAGAGTAGTGCAGGTCCAGTTCCGGCAATCCCCATGGAACACCCAATTCCTGGAACATCGCCAGATACGCTTGTGAGTCGGCGTGATAAGAATCAAGCAGCGTGCCATCCCAATCGAAAAGCACGCCTGCAAGTGGTCTGCGTGTGGACACGACTCCAGAGTAGCAGAAACTGATTTGGCGTGAGAATGCAGACGGAAGTTGCTGGCGATTAGTCCGGGGAGAAGCGCATCGGAATGTTGTCATCCCGATCGAACGCGAAATCTTCGAAGCTGGCTGCGATTCCGAACCATCCCGGCATATTGGCGGGCTCAACGCGACGCACGAGAGCTTTGGACGAAACCACAACGTTTCCGTAGCCCAGCGGGCGGCTGACCAGGACGATATCCAGCTCGATCGAGGTATCGATGGCCAGCGACCTGGGGCAAAGGAAGTACACGCCGGAAGAACTGATGTCGCGGGTCACCAGCGACACGGGGAAGTTCTCCATGACGCCGGAAACGCTGCGCAATTTCAGAGGCAGTTGCAGCAAGGCGCGCGGTCGCTCGCGCTTTTCCAGGTGCACGCCGACGGCATACGTAGGAACACGCACGAATCGCCGTGGCTGCGGGGAGCGAAGCAGCGGCATGACCCGCAAGGCGGGCACGCGTGGAACAATGGGTTTTTCCGGGAGTGCGGGAGCCGCGCCCAATTTGGCGGTCGGTTCCGGCAGCAAAGGCAATCCATCCCAGACTAGCGCGTTGCTGGCACTCATCTCGCCCCTCAGTGAGATGAACGTACAGAATTATAGAACTAAGGCGGTAATTCTATTGCCGTACAGCGATCGTGCTGGTCTTGCTTGGTCGTGCTGAAACGAGATCCCCGAGCCCTGAACCCAAAGCGAAAGCACCGAAACGAAACAGCGCACCGATGAAGAATGGTGTGGAGTGCCAAAATGCCACATGAGAGGTTGCCTGTCAACCTGTGGAAATGGGTAGAAGTGTCCTAAGATCAAACACATGGTAATAGTACCGAATACTTGTCATTGCCCTGTGGGTAACTTTGGGTAAGGCCGCCAGTTCGATTCGTTTCACTTTGGGGAATCCAGCCATTGCGTAGCCGCTTGGCTTGCCCTAAGACCTCCAAAATGGCCCTCGGGACTGCCCAGAATTCTTGCTATCGTCCGTCTACAGGTCTCCATGACTGCTGGAACCACGTCCATAGAGGCCCGGCCACGCTCTGCCGGGATTCCCTCGGCTGCGACAGGCAACCGCACGCTGCTGTATCTCGCTTATGCGGCGGTGTACATTATTTGGGGCTCGACATTTTTCGCGATTCGCATTGGCATTGAGTCCTTGCCGCCTCTTCTTCTGCCCGCGCTGCGCCATTTTTCGGTCGGGCTGATTTTCTATCCCACTTTCCGGTACTTAAGCCGAGAGAAGCCGACCCTATTTCAATGGCGAACAGCGATCGTGACCGGATGCTTACTGCTGTGCATCGGCAATGGCACGGTTTCCTGGGCAGAAAAGATCGTTCCTTCGGGCATTGCGGCGTTGTTAGTGGCCACGGTTTCACTGTGGATGGTGCTGATCGATTGGCTGCGCCCTGGCGGAAGCCGGCCAGTTGCACGGGTGCTTGCAGGGTTGGTGCTGGGCTTCGCGGGGATGGCGCTTCTGGTTGGCCCTAAGGATCTGGGTGGTTCGGATCGCATCAATCCATTAGGGACGCTTGTTCTGGTGATTGCCTCGTTTGCCTGGGCTGCCGGCTCCGTTTATTCCAAGCACCATCCGCAGCCAAACTCGCCACTGTTAGGAGTGGCGATGCAGTGCCTCGCTGGGGGAACGGCCCTGCTGATTGCGGCGGCGCTGAGTGGCGAGCTTCGCGGCTTCCACTTTGCACAGGTGACGCACCGCTCGTGGATGGCGTTGTTGTATCTGGCGCTGTTGGGATCGGGAGTGGGATTCAGTGCGTACGTGTACGTGCTGAAGCACAGTGCGGCAACGCGCGTGGCAACGTATGCGTTCGTGAATCCCGTGGTTGCGCTTTTACTGGGGTGGTCGCTGGGCGGAGAGGCACTGACGTTGCGCACCCTGCTGGCTAGCGCCATCATTTTGGTCGCGGTTCTTCTGGTGATCACCGCGCCGCACCGAGATACGGTGCGGGCCGACGAAAGTATACCCACTCCAGGCGAAGCCTAATCCAATAGCAGGGAAAATTCGGCGCGCGAAATCGGATAGATTCCTTTTTAGCGTGCGCGTAATCTAGGCACCATGAAGACACACTCAATCGCGAAATCCTCCAGCTACCTTTCGCCGGGAGCCGAGACGAAACTCTGGCAAGCGATGCTGGCACGCGACCGCCGGGCCGACGGCTCGTTCGTGTTCGCGGTTCGATCGACGCATATTTACTGCCGGCCGTCGTGCCCTGCGCGCAGGCCGCTGCGCAAAAACGCATTGTTCTTTCGTTCACCCCAAGAAGCCGAACAGAGTGGTTACCGCCCGTGCCAGCGTTGCCGTCCACAAGAACAGCAGGAAGGCGCGAACCTGGTGCGTCGCGCAGCCAGTTTGCTCGCGAGAGGGGACGAAGAAAGCCCGCGCCTGGAAACACTCGCCGCGCAACTCGGCGCGTCGAGCGCGAAACTGCGCCGCGCCTTTCATCGCACAACCGGGTTATCGCCAAGACAATTTGTGGAAGCATTTCGGGTCAAGCAGTTCAAGAAATTACTTCGCGAAGGGAAAGAAATCACCGACGCGCTGTACGAATGCGGTTACGGCTCGCCGAGCCGCATCTACGAAAAAACAAACGCACATTTGGGCATGACGCCCGCGTCGTATCAAAAAGGAGGAGCAGGTATGGAGATCGGTTATGCTATCGCAAAATCATCGCTCGGGAACGTGCTGGTTGCGGCCACGGAGCGCGGCATTTCCGCGGTGTATCTGGGCGAAAATGAAAAGGCACTAGTCGCGGAACTGCGCCAGGAATATCCGCGCGCGGAAATCCGGCCCTCGCCAGGCGAGCATGAGAAGTGGATTCGCGAAATCGTGAAGCGCGTGGAAGGCGATGCGCCAAGTGTGGATCTGCCGCTGGACATTCAGGCCACCGCGTTTCAACGGCGCGTTTGGCAGGAGTTGCAGAAGATTCCGCTGGGCGCGACGCGCACGTACACCCAGGTGGCCAAGGCGTTGGGCAAGCCACGGTCGGTGCGAGCGGTGGCGCGGGCTTGCGCGACGAATCCTGTGTCGATCGTGGTGCCGTGCCACCGGGTGATTCGGACGGATGGTCAACTAGCGGGCTACCGCTGGGGTCTGCAGCGCAAAGAGAAACTGTTGGAAAGAGAAGCCGCGCGGGTCTGACTGCGGAGCGCAGCGGCTTGCCGCCGCTTTTGCAAGCGCGACAGTAGAGGTCTATTGGATAGCTAGTGGGGTCGTTTACAACGTAAAAGCGGGAGCAAACTGCCCCACTCCAAGGCGCGCGAACTAGCCGCCGTGTTTCTCCGTTTTTGTGCCCTTAGGCCAGTCCGGCTTGAACTTGCTGTCGCCGATATTCAGGTTTTCCAAGACATTTGTATATTTGGAAATGAAATAATCGCCGGAGCCGGTTTCGAAGAATTTCTGCTGCACCGGTAGCCAGGACGCCTCATCGACCCAGATCTGGATTTTGTCGATCTGTTTTTTAGCCTCTTCGTTCAGCGGCACTAGCTCCAGCACGGCCATCTTGCGGCCGTCGAGGGTGTCCTCGGGGGCAAGCGAGATCGTGAAGTTCTTTTTGAGCCGCTCGCTCTGGCTACCAAAGCCGAGGGCCAGATACTGGTCAACCATATCGAGATGCTTGCCGAGGTTGTATTCTTCGACGCGGCTGATCTTGGGGGTGTAGATGTACAAATGATCGCCGTCGCGGATAATGGTGCGCGGATCGGGGTTCAGGAAATCGATGCGCATCTTGGAATCTTTTCGCACCCAGATTTTTCCTGTTTCCGTGGAAGTATCTTTTACCACGGCGGTGTACTTGATGTGTTCGATATCGGCAGTCAGTGTTTTGAAGCCCTGGCCGGCATGATCCATGAGCTGCAGAACGGTATCGAGAGTGAGTTTTTCAGGTACTTGGCCCGTTTTCGCCATGGAAATGCCGGAACACAGGCCGATGACGAGCATGGCGATCAATAAGGCGGAATTTGTTCGTCTCAAAGCAGCCCCTATAGCAACAATCGCTTCAGAAGGTATCGTTAAATCGTAGCACAAGCACCCAATCTTCCCCAGTCGCAGCGGCGCCCATCAGGAGTGCCAGAAAGTGCTGTTGTGCAGGCGAAACGGTCAAAGCCAAACGAGATGGTCTGCGGATAAGCGGAGCGACGTTTCTGCGAGGTTAGTGGCGGATGGCGACGCGATACGCCACCACATTGCCCTTGTCGTCGCGGATGGCCTCAATGTCTCGAATGGAGAACCGGCCGTCGTTCAGCTCTGGCTGCGCTTTCTGCAGTGCGCTGTGCAGATCGTTTTGCAGCGCCGGGGTGCGTTCTGGCGGAGCCAATACCCGAGCGTCGACGCGGTACACTTCGTCTTCCCCGGTTTTCGAGAGCTGTTCCACCTGGCTGGCATTTGCCGGCAAGCCCACTTCCGGCTGATCGTGGAACCAACGGCGTGGCGTGGCTAGCGAGAAAATAAGGATCAGCACCACAGCCACATCGTATTGCCATGATCCTCGCTCGTAGGACCAGAAAAATGTGCGGTACAGGATTTGGCCGAGACTCGACATTTCAGTCTGCCGGAATTCCGTCAACAATAATGCCGTCGCGCATGTGCACAACGCGATCGAAATAGGTAGTTGCTTCGGGATTGTGCGTGATCATCACCACGGTTTGTCCCAGGTCTTTGTTCAAACGGCGCAACATTTCCAATACAATTTCCGAGTTTTTGGTGTCCAGGTTACCAGTGGGCTCGTCGGCCAGCAGAATTTTGGGCTCATTGATAATGGCGCGAGCGATGGCCACGCGCTGCTGCTCGCCGCCGGACATTTCCGAGGGTTTGTGCTCCAGCCTGCCGTCGAGTCCCAGCATTTTGGTGACGACGTCGAAGCGGTGCGGATCGTAACCGTCGCCGTGGATGTACTGCGCGATGGCGATGTTGCCGCGGGCGGTGAGCGTGGGCAGAAGATTAAAGCGTTGGAACACGAAACCGATTTTGCTGCGGCGCAGCTTGGTGCGCTCAGCATCCGACATACTGGACAAGTCGTTGCCGTCGACCAGCACTTTGCCACGGGAGGATTTTGCCAGGCCACCGATGACATAAAGCAGGGAAGACTTGCCGCATCCGGAGGGGCCCATCACCGCCACGGATTCTCCGGGCAAAACGTCGAAATTGACGCCACGCAGCGCGGGCACTTCCACTTTGCCCGCGTGGTAGAGCTTCCAGAGGTTTTCGGTCTTAAGTATCGGCTCCACGGCCCTCAGCTCAGCGCTGGCGTTTGCGTCTGTGAGTGAACGTATTGTAACTGTGATTGTCATCTCTCGCTAGTTTCCAATCCCTTTAGTCATAAGACAGCGATTCGACCGCGTCTTTACGGCTGGCCACCCACGCAGGGTAGCTGGCCCCAAAAATTGCGCCTGCCAGCGCAATGCAAGCGGCCCGGATAATCCATCCAAGCGTAATCAGAACCGAAAGCGTTGGGAAAATGGCAAGAAACCCGGCGCGAACCAGGTAACTTAATCCTACACCCGCGGCGACGCCCATGGCGCATAAAAGCGCGGTTTCCGAGAGCAGCGCACGGACAATCATAAAATTGCTGGCGCCAAGAGATTTCAGTACGCCAATGTCGCGGGTGCGCTCCAAGACGGTGGTGTACATGGTGAGGAAGATCACCAGCAGGCCAATGGCGACGGCCAAGGCGATCATCGCGTTGATGAATGTTTGCAGTCCCGGAATGTTCGTGGAAGTCATCAGCGTTACGAAGTCTCGAAGTGGACGCACGGGATAGCCGGGAAAGGTCGCCTTCATCTCTTCGATGACATCGTCGGTGTGTTCCGGACGCGTACACTTCACCAGAAAAATGGAGGCTTTGTCGTGAGCGCCCACAAGATCTTGCAGCGTAGTTAGGGGAACAAACAACCGCGCACCCTTTCCATGTTCAACAATTCCCACCACGTGCCAATCATGATTCAGCAGATTATATGTATCGCCGACCTTCAAGTGTTTGGCTTTGGCCGCCCAGTCGTCGACGAGCAAGTCATCTGGCCCTTGCATATCGTGGCCGGAATGGAAAACAAAACCGCCCGAAACATCGCGGAAGGATTCCGGGTCGATGCCATAGATGACATCCACACCGCCGCCCACATTGAACTGCAACAGTGCCGGGGCAACCGACCTGACATACTTCAATTCGCGCAGCTTGTCGGCAATTTTGATGGGCATCGGCGAGCCGCTGAACGCCAGGAAAATTTGCGCTGAGGGCGACTGCAGCATCACGTCGGCGCCAATGCCTTCAATGCGCTTCGCGGTTTCTGTCAACATGCCTGAAGTAAGGCCAACGATCAGCACAACCAGCGCAACTTCAACAGCGATCGCCATGACGCCGATCAAGGTGCGCATGGGCCGGTGAAACAGGTTTTGCACCACCATTTGCCCCATCATGGCGTTTGTCCCTTGCTTTCATCGCCCACATGGACGATTTCCACTCCCGCGGGCGGCGCCAGTGTAAAGCGGTCTGCATCCAACGGCTCGTTCAGCACGATTTTCTTGACGCTCATGTTCAGTTGGTATTCATCGCGGGTGCGATCGATGTAAATATTCCTTGGGTAACTCTGTACAGCATTCCCGGCTGTGGCCGAATTTGTTTCCGGTGACGGGGCGTCCACAGGCTGCCAGTCGGAATAGCGCACGTCAGAGAGAAGCATGCCCTTCGGGCCGTAAGTCTGCAAACGAACCACGTTCAGATCGGCGCGATCGAACCAGACCTTGCGCAAAATTTCCGTCTTGTAACCCCCGCGCAGCACGGTTAACACGTAGTACCGCGCGGATTCGTCGTTGGATTCTTCAATCAACACCGCTTCTTCCTTCAAGATCTCCGGCCACAGAAGCGCTTCCAGAAGATGTTGCGGGCGCAAATTCTCGATGGGCTTGTCGCTTTGCCGCGTCAATGCGACCGGTCCCTCCAAGAATTTGTTCCGAGGAGGAATTGATACTTCGAAGGTACGGCCGTCGCTGGCCATATCGAAGATGGTTTTCCCCACCACGGGTACCTGGCCGATCATGCGGATGTACGAAGGACGGGCGGCCAGTACAAAGGCTTTCACTTCGTGATATTCGTTGATGACGCCGCTGTACGCAGACCCGGTGCTGGTTTTCAACTCCACGGTGGCGTTCAAAGCCCTCACGTTTTTTGCCAACGCGTTGTAGCGACCCACCAACTCTTCCTCTGTCGCCTCTTTCGCCACCGGGCGCGTCGCAGCCGGTATCACCTTGGTGGTTTTGACGCCGGCGTTCTTGCCGCCGCAGGCGCACGCCAGCGCCGACAGTGTCAGTAGAACTATCCAGTTCCGAACAGATTTCATGCGGCAATTTTGCATTCTAAAGGCCAAACTAAGCAATTTAGCAACCAGGGCGAAGGGCGTCAAACCACAACGCACAACTCCGTAGATTTCCAGCTTGCCGCCCACCAGGTCTAATGGGGGCGAGCTAAATAGACGTCAAACGGTTGAAGCGCTGGCCGGACGCGGCGGATAACTTCGCTGGCCCACAGTTTTTCGCTCAGCAGCGTTACCCAAGCGTCTTCAGGTTCGCACACGGCGCAAAATGTATACCGAGAATAGGCCGCTTGATATGCATCGAGCCCGCGATGCGACAATTCATTTTCCAGTGCCGCATCTTCCTGCTCCGCCTTGGGGCCCACGCGAATCCCGAATGTCTCTTTTTCAAAACGTTCGAACAGCAAACGCAACTGTTCCTGTGATGGTTGCGCCAGCACCAGACACCTGCTGGCTGTTTCGCGAAATACCAGGCCGTGCAGCTCGCAGAATTCGCGAACCCGCTCCAGATGGCTGAAGAAATCCACCGCGAGGTTTTCCTTCGCTGTCAGTGCCGGAAATGCCGCGCTCCAGATTTGCGACGCGACAGTTCCGCGCAAAGGTTCGCGGCTTTCGGTCTCCAAAAGTTCCAGTCCGATGGCCTTGGTGTCGTCGCCGAGCTCCATCGGCTGAACATCCAGGGAATAGGGAGGCAGGTCTGGCGCGATCATTTCCGAAGACAACGTCATTCCTCCTCGATGTCTCCGAATTTTTCAGCGAACTCCGGCGAAGCCTTGCGTACCTCCAGCCAGTCGAAGAAGGCATCCGGCGTTTCCAGCCAGATGCGAAACCACTCGCCGATCTCTTTCTTTTCTTCGCGTTTGGGTGCTTCCACTTTGCGGTTGTGCGAGATCATCTCGGCGCGGCGTTTGCCCAATCGCGCAATCTCCAGCACGCGCTCCATGGCCGCGGTTTCTCCGTGAGTTTTGAAGCGCCGCAGCAGTTCATCCAAGCGCGTCAGGCTGACTTCGGCATCCTTGAGCGTCTTGAAGTGCAGGATGTCTTCAAATTCCTCCTCAAAGCGTTCCTCGGCCTCTTCCCGCTCCGTAAGCTGCAATTTCCAACCTGTCTCTTTCAACACGTCGGCGATGTAATCGTTGGCGGTTTTTCCATGTTCGCCATGTTCCGCCAGAAGTTTTCGACGCAACTGGTCGATTTCCGCGGTTGTCCATCGCTGGATGCCCATGGCGCGTGCCGTCTCGAGGATCATCTCTTTCTTGGTTTTCAATTCGTCCGTCATTTTTTGCCTTTGTGGTTCGGCCCTCCGGCGTGCGCGCGTTGGGCCTCGCTCGCGGGCGGATCCGCGGGTTGGCCATTCAGCAGGCGGTGATACTTGGCCACATTTTGGTTATGTTCCGTCAACGTGGCCGCGAAGAAGTGTCCTCCCTGCGTATTGGCCACAAAATAAAGATAATCGGTCTGCGCCGGTTCCAGCGCCGCACGTAGCGAGGCTTCGCCGGGATTGCCGATGGGACCAGGCGGCAGGCCGGAGTGAATATAGGTATTGTATGGCGAATCGTAACGCAAATCCTTGAATGTGAGAGTGCCCTTGTACGCGCCAATCTGTTCAAGCGCGTAAATGACCGTGGGATCGCACTGCAGAAGCATGCCCTTTTTCAGACGATTGGTGTAAACGCCGGCAACCACCGGACGTTCGTCCGGATTTGGCGTCTCGCGTTCCACCAGCGACGCCAGCGTGACGGCCGGCAAAAGTGCGCTGCCGGAATCCGCGCCATTCGCTCGCGCCGCAGAAAGCCGCTGCATGGCTTCACGGAATTTCCGCACCATCATGCCGGTCAACTCCGCGGCGCTGGTGTTACGCGCCAGGTTGTAAGTGGCAGGGAAAAGAAAGCCCTCCAGAGTTTTTGCTGCCGGAGCAATGTCCTGGATCAGGACAGGATTCTTTGCCGCCTGCAGGAATTCAGAAGCATTCATGTACTTGGCTCGCTCGAGGTCGCTGGCAATCTCGAACATCGTTTCGCCTTCGCGCACGGTAAATGGCCGCTGGTATACCTGGCCGTTGGCGATTTTCCAAAAAACTTCCTTGCCGCTAAGTGGATGGTCGAAAAAATATTCGCCGGCTACCAGGGTGCGCTTCTTCTGGCGGCGCGAGTAGAGTTCAAACGCCAAGGGACTGCGAATCAGGCCTACCTTCTTCAGAATGTGGGCCACGCCGCGCTGCGATGTGCCATGGGGAATCTCGACAAATACGCCATCAGGAGGGATGGCGCCGTAGGGTTTCTCCATGGAGTACCACAGGTATATGGCCGCAATTCCAGCGGCAAACATCAAGATGAACAGCAGCACCACCAGAAATCGCAAGCTATTCGCGCTCCTTCGCCCCGGGTTGCCGCGACAGGTATTCCCGCAGAATCACCATTGCGGCCACCGCATCGACAGTATATTTCGTGTCGGCGGCTGGGCTGGTCTTTTTTCGTCCCAGATGTGTTTCCTGATGCATGAGTTTGCGGCCCAATTCTTCTTCCAGAATGCGCTCGGCTTCCCAGCTGGTCAGGCGCTCGTCCACGAGTTCCACCGGAACGCCAACCTGTTTGCGCACGCGTTCGGCGAAGCGCGTTACTTCCTCGGCCATGTCGCCTTGCGTGCCGTCCAAACGCAACGGCAGGCCCACCACGATTTGCTGAACCTGTTCCTTGCGAGCCAGTTCGCGCAGCCGCCGCATATCCTCATTACGATTGATGCGCGCGAGGGTGGCGAAGGGTGCAGCGATGCGCGCTTGAACGTCGGCCAAGGCTAAGCCGATCTTCGTGCGGCCGTAATCCAGCGCCAGGATCTTCGGTGATGTGTTGGCTGGCTGTTCGGCGTCGCGCTTCAATTTTCTTAGGTTTTCAGCCACTTTATGAGTATAGCGTGAACCGCATTTTACGGCTCTCATGCCGGCGGGCTGTCACGCTTCTCGCATCACGCCCTAAGGCTTGCGGCCACGGGCGCCAGATTGCCAGGCGTCCCAGTAGCCTTGGGTCCTCATGTCCTGATCCAGGCCGGATTCTTTCATCAGCGTTTCCATTTCCGCGCGAGACAATCGCTTGCCAACGGGCTCCACGCGATCGGCAATGCCCCACGCCGTAACTGCGCCGAGCACGGTATTCAACTTCAATTCGCGGATGTCCACTTTGTCCAAGGTGTCGGAGGCGGCGTGATAGTTCAACAAGTAGTTAGCGATTTCCTGATTGGCCATGAAGGTGGGTATACCCTCCAGCAGAAAATCGAAATTGTCGGTGCCGATCGGCGCATCGTACGTGAAATTTTCAACATCCCAGCCGCCGAAGGGCTTCAGCACTTCGCGGACGCCCGCTTCCGTATCGTGCCGTCCGCCCAGCGAGTAACCGGTCACGCGGCCAATCCCGGTGTCGAAGACCACCATCCCTCGGTATTTGTCCATCTCTGCGCGATGCGCTTGCACGTAACCGAAAGAGCCGATCATGCCTTGTTCTTCGCCGCTAAACAGAATGAAACGAATGGTGCGCCTCGGCAGCAGTCCGCTGGCCTTGATCGCGCGCGCGGCTTCGATTACCAACGCGGCGTTGCAGCCATTGTCCAACGCGCCGGTGCCGAGTTCCCAGGAATCCAGATGCGCGCCGAGAACCACGATTTCGTCGGGCTTCTCGTAGCCGCGAATTTCGCCAACGACATTCTCCTGTTCCACCGGCCCGGCGATCTTGTTTGGCATGGTAAGACGCACACTGATTTTTCCGGGATGCGCCGCCACCGAGCGCGCCAGGCGCATCGCGTCTTCTCGAGCGAGCACCGCCTGGGGAATGCGGTCGACCTGCCCGTTGAGTGCGTTGGTGTGGCGGTAAAGCAATTTGCGTTCGCGCGCGCCCATCCAAAGGATGGCAACCGCTCCGCCATTCACTGCGCGGTTAATGATGCCGGGCGGCCGAGAATATTCCTCGAACAAAGCCGCCCAGGTCGAACCGATTTCGCTGTGCACCAGCAAAATCGCGCCTTTGACTGCCGAGCCTGCTGCGGCAAATTCCTGCTCGGTGCCGTCGCCTACATCGATGAGTTGCGCTTCCAGTCCGCCTGCGGGCGTTGCCGGAGAAAGTCCCTCAGAAACGAGGGAGACAGGGAACTGCACCGGGCCGAGGACTTCCAGGCGCGTTGCGCCTTCGCTCCAGGCTACCGGCAACGAGTATTTTTCGGTGTGTACGTCGACGCCAGCGGCGCGAAATGCCGTGACGCCCCACTCCACCGCTTTGGCCATTTCAGGCGAACCGCTGACTCGTCCGCCAATTTCGTCGGTGAGCTTGCGAAGATTTTCCTGCAGCGGCGAATCACCCATCACGATGGGGATGATCTTCCCGGCTGCCTGCGCGCATGCGGAGCTTTCCGTTGCAGAGCATGCCGCCGTGCCTGGTGCGCCCTGCGGTGGACGCAAAATCCCGGTGTTTGCCGGTGGCAGCTGCGCGAAGACGCCGAGCGCGAATAAGAGAGGTACAGCGGGGAGAAACAGGCGCAGTAGATGAAAGTGGCGCATCAAGATTCCTTTTTCGTAAGGCGTAGATTTGCCCGAAATGTATGCGTGCAAATTATATAGAAATTGTCAGCGCTTCGCGGATCTGTGTGCGGAACCGCGGCGAGGATGCAGCAGGCAATCGCTAACACGGACCACCTGAACCATTTCGTCGACGTCGTGAACGCGTACAATGTGCGCGCCATTCAGAATGCTTGCGGTGACCGTCGCGGCAGTAGCCCAGATACGCTCCTCAGGCGGAGCGGGCTTGCCATTGTGGGCCAGCGTGGCGCCGAGAAAACCTTTTCGCGATGTACCCACGAGTAACGGATAACCGAGTTGCGCCAGGTGTGGAAGGTTGGCGAGAAGTTCGTAGTTCTGCACGAAACTTTTGCCGAAGCCGATGCCGGGGTCGAGAATGATTTGCGACTTGGCGACACCCGCGTGCCGCGCTGTGGCAATCGATTGGCGCAAACCGCGAGTCACGTCCTTCAATACATCTTTTGCAAAAGGTGGCTTCTGCATAGTTCGGGGTGTGCCGCGCATGTGCATCAGAATAAGCGGAGCGCGGAACTTTGCGGCCACATTGGCTAACCGCGGGTCATTTTTCAGTCCCGAAATGTCGTTCAGTATTTGTGCGCCGGCGCCCAGAGCGATCTCGGCTACGGCCGCCTTTTGCGTGTCCACGGAAATGGGAATCTTCAGCCGTCCGCGCAACGCCTGCAATACTGGCAGCAGCCGCGCAATCTCCTCGCTTGCAGCAATGCCCGTGGAACCCGGACGCGTTGATTCCGCGCCGATATCCAGCAGGTCCGCTCCTGCGCGCTGCATGGCCAAAGCAGCTTCCACGGCGCGATCCATGCGAAAGAATTTTCCGCCGTCAGAGAAGCTGTCTGGCGTTACGTTCAAAACACCCATCACCAGCGTGCGTTCGCCCAGCACGAGCGTGGTGTGCTTCAGTTTCAGACGGTAGAGTTTGCGTTTGGTCATTCGCGCAGAACAGTGTAGCGCAACTCTTCGCGGGTCTAGCGAATGCAGGCTACCACCAGGGTGACGTCGTCACGAAATTCACCGTGGCAGAATTCTTCAACCGTGGCGGCGAAAGTCAGTGACGGGTAATAGCCGTGAGCGCAGCACAGGATCTCAGCCCTGCTGGGCTGATGCCCTAAGTAAGGCCACCCACTCCGGACGACTGAAGGTCTAATCCAAGTCGAAATCGCGGATGGGTTTGCCGGCGGGCGCATCCTTGGCCTTTTTCATGGCCTCTTCGAACTTCTTTTTCAGAATGTCTTCCTTGTTAGCTTCCTGGAACCAGGAGTCCGCGAACTTGTCCTCGCGTTGTTTTTTCTGCTCTTCCAGAATGCTTGTCGCCTTGGTAAGGTCTACGTCCGGCCCAGGCCTCACGGGGGCAGTGTGTGATAGAACCGCGCCGAAGATTGGATCGATTACCAGCTTCGCCTGGCAGCACGGGCAGGTCACATTCAGATTTTCGCCGTCTTTCAGTCCCATGGCCGTATTCTACTCCCACTCGCTCAAAAAAGTGGGGGGCACAATGTTCTGTGCCCCCGATAACTAGGTACTAAAAACCTAAGTTTGCCTTACGCCTTCGCGGGAGAATCTCCTCGGGTAAAGCCCGGCGCCGGTCGCAACTCGGGCCGCACCACCTTCGGATCCGTACCCGGTGCGGCTTGCGGAGGCGTCGTGGGAGGCGTCCGTACCTTCTCCGGCAACGGTTTACCTTCCATTAGCATTTTCACTTCATTGGCGTCGAGAACTTCGCGTTCCAGCAATGCCGTGGCAATGCGGTCGAGGAGATCACGATTGTTGGAAAGCAAACTGTGCGCCTTGTCATAAGCCTCGCTGACAATGCGCTTCACTTCCTTATCGATGTGCAATGCGGTGTCTTCGCTGAAGTCGCGGTGTTGGGCAATTTCACGGCCCAGGAAGATGGCTTCTTCCTTCTTGCCATAGGCCAGCGGCCCCATGTTGCTCATGCCCCATTCGCATACCATGTTGCGGGCGATGTCGGTGGCGCGCTCAATGTCATTGCCCGCGCCCGTGGTGATGTGCCCGAGGAAGATTTCTTCCGCAGTACGTCCGCCCATCAGCACCGCAAGCGTGCCCTCAAGAAATTCCTTAGTGTAGGTGTGCTTATCGGCTTCGGGAAGTTGCATGGTCAAGCCCAGCGCCATGCCGCGCGGGATGATAGTGACTTTGTGTACCGGATCGGCGCCCGGCGTCATGGCGGCGACCAGTGCGTGCCCCGCCTCGTGATACGCCGTGTTTTTCTTCTCCTCGTCGGAAAGAATCATGGACTTACGCTCGACGCCCATCAGCACTTTATCTTTGGACATCTCGAAATCAGCCATGGTGACGAATTTGCGGTTCTGCCGAGCGGCCCACAACGCCGCTTCGTTCACCAGGTTCGCCAAATCCGCGCCAGAGAAGCCCGGCGTGCCGCGCGCGATGATCGACATTTCAACATCATCGGAGAGAGGCACTTTGCGCGTGTGTACGCGGAGAATTTCTTCCCGGCCCTTCACGTCGGGACGTGCCACCACTACGCGGCGATCGAATCGGCCGGGACGCAGCAATGCGGGATCAAGAACGTCGGGACGGTTGGTTGCGGCAATCAAAATGACGCCTTCGTTTGACTCAAAGCCGTCCATCTCCACGAGCAATGCGTTCAAAGTCTGTTCGCGCTCGTCGTGTCCGCCGCCAAGCCCGGCGCCGCGATGGCGTCCAACGGCGTCAATTTCGTCGATGAAGATGATGCAAGGGGCGTTCTTTTTTCCCTGTTCAAAGAGGTCGCGCACACGGCTTGCGCCCACGCCCACAAACATTTCTACGAAGTCTGAACCGGAGATTGAGAAGAACGGAACATTGGCTTCGCCGGCAATCGCTCTGGCCAGCAGCGTCTTACCAGTTCCTGGGGGCCCGACCAGCAACACGCCCTTGGGGATGCGTCCACCCAGCTTCTGGAACTTCTGCGGATCCTTCAAAAACTCGATGATTTCCTGCAACTCTTCCTTGGCTTCGTCGCTGCCCGCCACATCCTTGAACGTGGCTTTCTTCTGCTGAGCTGAAAGCAACCGCGCTCGCGACTTGCCAAAGCTCAGTGCTTTGTTGCCGCCCGCCTGCATCTGGCGCATCAGGAAAAACACAAACCCAGCGAGCAGCAGTAAGGGAAGAGCATTCAACAGGATCAATACCCAATCGCTGCTGCGGACTTCTTTCACATTCAGCTGAACCTGTTTGTCGCGCAGCGCCTTGGTAATCTCCGGCGCATTTTCCTTCGGCACGGTCACGCGAAACTTCTTGTTCTGCTTCGCGTATTCGCCCTGCATCTCATAGCTGTTTGGCGAGAGGTACATGGTGACTTCTTTGACGTCACCCTCTTCGACCCGGGCCATGAACTCGCTATAGCTGGGAGTGTCTTCGCGAGGCGTTTGGGTGTTGGCGGAGACCAGCCGCCAGAGCATCACGCCCAAAAAGACAATCGAGATCCAGAAAAGAATTGTTTTTGCCGTGGAACTAGAATTCACATTACCCTCGCTATTTTCCAAAACCGCCGAGCCCTGAATTTCCGAACCCGGTTATTTCTTTCGCCCCTGTTTGCTCTTCACCGGCCGATTCAGGGTCTTCCCAGCGGCCAGTTGCTTCCCGTTTCCGCCTGTACCATCTGTGCGAGCTAGCCCGTACCCGGACCACAACATGTTAGATGCAGTTCTGAAGCCGAAGTAATCGGGCTCCAGAGCCACGCGGCGCTTGGACGTTTTGTCCAGCAGCACCGCCAACCGCAGCGACCTTGGCTTGCCTTCCCCAATTCGCCGCAGCAGAAAATCCTGCGTGATACCGCTGTCGATGACCGCATCGACCAGCAGCACATCGCGGCCTTTCCACGCTGGCCGCTCTTTGCCGTCCAAGGTCATGGCCGCGCGGTTCGCAAAAAAGACTTCGCGTCGCGCCTTCCCGGCCAGATCAACGTCGCGAACATCCTCGCGCAGAAAATGCAGGGCCACGGGAACATCAATCGCTCGAATCAGATCCGCGGCGAATACAAAGCCCCGGTCCATTGTTACGACCACGTCCAACCGCCGGCCGTGGTACTCGAGCGAAATCTCCCGCCCCAGTGCGCGAACCCGGTTTCCAATTCGCGCCGCTGAAAAGGTGGCGCCACTCGTCTTGGTCACGATGCTGGTTCCTCAGTGATCAGGACTGCTCTCCGCGTCTTTGCACCGGCCGCTAACTCAGCGGAAACAGGTAAGCCACGGACCCACGCCAACTCCCCGCCGCTGGTTAGTACCGGCCAACTTTCCTTTTCCCAGCGGCTGACGAACTTCTCATTCAGAAGCCGCGCCAACTTGTGGCGCTTCTGATGACCCAATGGACGCATCGCATCGCCGGGCCGCCAGTTTCGCACCACAAGGGGTAAACGTAACCTGTCGCGGTCCAAGACCGCCCCTGTCTCACTAGTTTCTCGCCCTTCGCCGGGCCAGTCAATGACTCTAAAGGACAAGCGGGACGATAGCGGCACAAGGGGTAACTGTGCCGAACCGGAGCGCAAATCGATCTCGTGGGAATATTGTCGAAGAGCGGACTTCTTCTGCTTTTTCTCCGCCGCGATTCCGGTAACGCGAAACCGCAGGGAATCGCGGTCACGTCGCACTTCGACTCCACCAGGCAAATGCAAGGCCTTGCCGCTATCTTTCTGCGCGGCCAATTCAAGCACAGCCGCCACATGGATTGCGCTCAACTGGCCGGCGCGTGGCTTCACGCTCTGCACGACTTGTCGCAATAGCCTGGTCGTCAGCGTTTTCGGTCTAGCGAGCAAGTCGGCAAGCGCCAAACGAACTTCGTGGAGCGATTCCTGGGCCAAGGATTTGCGCCAATCGGCGACTTGCGCGCCAAGATACGCTTCATCCTCGCGCGCCAGTTCCGCCAATTGGCAAAGATGCTCGACGACTGCCGGCTGAAAGTTTTTCGTCAGCAGTGGCATGAGCTTTTGACGAATCCGCGACCTCATTCGTTTGGTGTCGAGATTGGTTGCGTCTTCACGCCATCGTTGGCGCTTCGCTCGCAGATACTCGCGTAAGTCTTCGCGGCGCACGGTGAGCAATGGACGAAACACCGCTCCCGCTTGCGGATGAATTCCGCCAAGTCCGGCGAGTCCCGTTCCGCGTAGGATGTGTGCCATGACGGTTTCCGCTTGATCGTCGGCTGTATGCGCGACGGCAACTTTGGCGACACGTTCCTGGCGCACCAGCGTTTCGAAGAACGCATAACGTGCCTTCCGTGCCACCTCTTCTAGATTGCCGCGTTCGCGTTTCGCGCGTGCCGCAATGTCTTCGCGCGCCACGAAAAATTCAAGGCCATGCTCAGCGGCCAATTTTCTTACGAATTTCTCATCGGCTTCGGAGTCTTTGCCGCGCAGTTTGTGATTGAAATGCGCCACGCTCAGAACGATTCCAGCCTGCTCGCGAATTTCCAGCAACAAATGCAGCAGCGCAACCGAATCAGCGCCTCCAGACACAGCGACCGCGATGCGCTCCCCTGGCATCAGAGACGCACTTTTTCGCAAGGTCCTATTCAGGTTTTCCGCGAGATTTGGCAGCCTCGCGGTCGCGCGACGCGAAGAAGTTTTGCGGCGAATCACGTTTTCAACAACCTCTGTGCTTCGCGCATCCTACCACGCTGTAACGACTTACAGGCGTCGCCTCGAGCCACTGTGGAAAATAGGGAAAATCCTGTAATCGTATGTTGACATTTTCGCATGGTCTGCTAATCTTAGTGAGTTCGTTGGTAGCCACTCTGCAGGACAGGGAGGCAGAACAAACGCTCTTTGACAACCGATACGATGTGCCAGAATCTGTTCGACCCCATTCGGGTTTTCGAGCACGAATGGGTTTTTGAGTTAATTTGAGCGACTCATAATTTTGCTTGGTAGGCTGGCCCGGGGCAACCCGGGTTTTTTTATCGCCAAGCTACAGGCTTCAAACGAGAGTTTGATCCTGGCTCAGAACGAACGCTGGCGGCGTGCTTAACACATGCAAGTCGCGTGCGCAGTTTCCGTAGCAATACGGGGATCGGCGCACGGCGCACGGGTGCGTAACACGTGGGCAATCTGCCCTCCGATGGGGAATACCCCCGCGAAAGCGGGACTAATTCCGCATAACATTCCTTGGATTAATTTTCGAGGATTCAAAGCAGCAATGCGTCGGAGGAGGAGCCCGCGCCCGATTAGCTAGTTGGTGAGGTAACGGCTCACCAAGGCAATGATCGGTAGCTGGTCTGAGAGGATGGCCAGCCACACTGGAACTGAGACACGGTCCAGACTCCTACGGGAGGCAGCAGTGGGGAATCTTGCACAATGGGCGAAAGCCTGATGCAGCGACGCCGCGTGGGGGATGAAGCTTTTCGGAGTGTAAACCCCTTTCGACTGGGACGAATGCCTCGCAAGAGGAGTGACGGTACCAGTATAAGAAGCCCCGGCTAACTACGTGCCAGCAGCCGCGGTAAGACGTAGGGGGCCAGCGTTGTTCGGAATTACTGGGTGTAAAGGGTTCGTAGGCGGTGTGGCAAGTCGGGAGTGAAATCTCTGGGCTCAACCCAGAGACTGCTTCCGAAACTGCTGTGCTTGAGTGTGAGAGAGGCTCGTGGAATTGCAGGTGTAGCGGTGAAATGCGTAGATATCTGCAGGAACACCCGTGGCGAAAGCGGCGAGCTGGATCACTACTGACGCTGAGGAACGAAAGCTAGGGGAGCAAACAGGATTAGATACCCTGGTAGTCCTAGCCCTAAACGATCAGGACTTGGGGTGCCGCCCGTTCGGGCGTCGTCCCGGAGCTAACGCGTTAAGTCCTGCACCTGGGGAGTACGGTCGCAAGACTGAAACTCAAAGGAATTGACGGGGGCCCGCACAAGCGGTGGAACATGTGGTTCAATTCGACGCTACGCGAGGAACCTTACCTGGGCTCGAAATGCTAGTGACCAGCTTTAGAAATATTGCCTTCCCGCAAGGGACACTAGTATAGGCGCTGCATGGCTGTCGTCAGCTCGTGCCGTGAGGTGTTGGGTTAAGTCCCGCAACGAGCGCAACCCCTGCACACAGTTACTACTCGCAAGAGAGGACTCTGTGTGGACTGCTCCGGATAACGGAGAGGAAGGTGGGGATGACGTCAAGTCCGCATGGCCTTTATGTCCAGGGCTACACACGTGTTACAATGCAGGGTACAAACCGTTGCCAACCCGCGAGGGGGAGCTAATCGGAAAAAACTCTGCTCAGTTCGGATTGCAGTCTGCAACTCGACTGCATGAAGCCGGAATCGCTAGTAATGGCGTATCAGATCGACGCCGTGAATACGTTCCCGGGCCTTGTACACACCGCCCGTCACATCACGAAAGTGAGTTGTACTAGAAGTCGCTGCGCTAACCGCAAGGAGGCAAGCGCCCAAGGTATGACTCATGATTGGGGTGAAGTCGTAACAAGGTAGCCGTAGGAGAACCTGCGGCTGGATCACCTCCTTTCTAAATAAGAGAAATCTACTCCGCTATGGTGTGCGGACGATGGTTTCCACGCATCCTGCAGCTCTCACGGGCTGTGGTTTGCTAGACTCACTTAACTTAAAACCCTGATGGCTTACGCCTGAAGGGCGAACAGATTCTGGTAGATCGCTATCGGCTGATCAAAGAGATCAAAAGTTTCAACGAAGGGCCGCTGTTTATTCAGCGGCCCTTTTTCTATTGCGGTCGGTTTGATACGGCGGTCTAGCCAAGGCTCATTTCTTGGAGTGAAAAATCTCCGCGACTTGCTCCAGGTGGTTGATGTCGTGCCCGGCCATCATGGAGGCAAGGCGTTCGATGGATTCCTCGCCGCGCTCAGCATGAACGCCGTGGTGCTTCCACTGCTGCGGAGTGAGGCTCTTGTAGAGCGCCAGATTTGCGTCACGCAATACGCGGAATTGCTCGAGAGACTTGCGCGCGTCGCGCTTTCCGTATTGCCCGGCGGCCAACCAGGCCTCTTGATCGTAAGCCTGAATCGGCGTGCCCGGCGCGCCAAGAATCGAGCGAAGCCTCCAGCTCGCTACGATTTCCGCGTCGGCGAGATGCGCCAGAATTTCCGCGGCCGACCACTTTTCCGGTGCCGGACGCTTCCGCAACTTGGCCGGCGTCGCGCCTTTGATCAGCCGTTGTAGTTTTTTCGCCGTGGCAGCCTGCACCTTCACGGAATCCTGGCCGGCGACTTTCGACTGAATGCGCTGCACATACTGCTGAATCGTTTCTTTCATGGCTGTGAATCACCTTTTGTTGCGTTCCGCACGATGACACAATCCTACGAAATTGCGAAAAAGTCTACGCTACCTCGCAAATCGTATCTCGACACAGAGGCCATGCTTCTCGTTCAATCCCGTTAATTACCACCGACCCTCTACGCCATTGCCGGCTATTGCGCCTTCTCATCTTTCAGAGTAGGCTTCCCGAATCCTCGTTGTTCCTGCCGTCATGCGGACACCGGATTGCCCCTGTCCTCAGGAGGTCTCGCACATGTCCCTGTCTCCCAAGGAAACGATTCGCCGTCTTTACAAAGAAGTGTGGAACGAACGGAAGTTCGATCTCATCGATCAACTGGTTTCGCAGAGCCACGCGCTTGTGGCTCCCAATGTTTCCGGCGCGGCGGTCGGGCCGGCAGCCTACAAAAAGCAGATCGCCGCGTTTGTCGCGGGCTTCCCTGATTTGAAATTCGTGGTTGACGATATCATTTCTGAAAATGACAGGGTTGTCGCAGTATGGAATTGGTCCGGAACTCATCGAGGTGAATATCTCGGGATCGCGCCAACGAACAAGAAGGCCTCAGTAACGGGAATCACCATTCACCAGCTGGCGAATGGGAAGATTCTGGATTCCCATGCGGCATGGGATTCCCTCGGACTGCTGCGCCAGTTAGGCGTCGAACTGCCTAAGAAGGTCGAAAGACGCGCAGTATCTGCTCCCTGAGCCTGGTCGAAGGTTCAGCTTCTTCAAACTGTTGTCCTTTGCGCACCGGTGCTGCGCTGTTCTATTGCTGGCAACACTGCGTTTCCACAGGATGAAGAACGCAACTTTTCTTTCATCGCGGGGGTAAAGTTAAACAGACCGCGATCCTGATCGCCCTAGAAGGAGAATATTCCGTATGACTAAAGCGAAGCTGGTCCTTGGTAGTGTGCTCGGTGTGGCAGCCCTAATCTGTGGTGGCGTTGCGGTGGCACAGAAGCCCGTAGATAACATCAGTGGCAAAAAGCATCCGAATCTCGCGGCGGCCCAGCACCTGTCGCAGCAAGCTTGGGAAAAGATCGTGGCTGCGCAGGAAGCCAACGAATGGGACATGCAGGGGCACGCGGCAAAGGCCAAAGAGCTTTTGGACCGGGTCAACGAGGAATTAAAGCTCGCGGCAGAAACCGCCAACAAGAATCACAAGTAACTCTCGATCGATGATCGCAAGTAAATTACCGGATGCGTCCGTTCCGGCGACTCGCCTAGAACGGACGCATTCTTTATCTACGGCGTGGTTAGGCGTTTTTCGTCGCCCGCAAGTTGTGCTTTCCACGTGCTGCCATCGTCTGAACTCTGCAATTCAAAGTGGATTTGGTCCCTGCCAGTAAAACGATTTGTGTTCCGCCAATGGAGTAGACCCAGGTGTCTCCTTCAATCACCAGTTGGCTCCAGTCCTGTGGCGCGCTGGCATCCGGTTGCAGCGCCTGCATTCGGTACTGCTGTGCTCCGCTCGCGGCTTTTCCCTTGGGCAAAAAAACAACCAGAGCCGTCGTTTTGCCATTCACCTCTTGCTCGCAACTGAAAAATGTTCCGGATTTTGCGCAGTGATTCACAATTTTGTCGGTTCTCTTCTCGGGCACGGTGACGTGAACTTCCCAAGCACCCTCATAGAGCCGGAGCGGCGCGTAGGGATCACTGCCGCCATTTTGTCCCGCGGCTGCTGCCGTCAACAGACAGAACGTCGCAAGCCCCAAGCTCGTCGTCCCTCGGAATTTCATGTATTTTCCCCCTCCCTATCGCGTGCTATCTTACACACTCCTTTTTCGTTGTAGGGGACGGAAAGTGTCGCACTCGCCGGCTCGCTTGATATTTTTTCTTCTGCTCTCACTGGCACCGGCGCTCGCAGGCGCTCCGGAATGTCTTCCCCGAAATCCCGCAGCCCTCTCAATCGCGAATGCTACTCCCGGGCAACCTCAAAGTCCTTCGCCGACTACCGTGCCCATCTTCGTAAGCGATTTCGAACTGTTCGCCGTCGGTGGCGTGGCACCGCCTCGGCGGGCCAGTTCGCCTGCGAAAATCAAGAAGCCGACAGCAACTCCTCAAGCGAAAGACGCGCTGTCGCCGGTACTTGAGGACAGCGATCTCCCGGGGGAGCAGGCGCGCCAATTAACGGACTTGTTCTCAGACACGCTGGTTGAGTCTTTGCAGAAGGCTGGATTCAAGGCTGCGGTTCGGCGAGCCGCCAGCGGAGGCACTTCCGGCACGGGCAAAGGAGTGGCGCTGCGAGGAGTGTTTGCCGAGGCGGATGATCTGAACCGCATTCGTCGCGCGATTTTGGGCAGCCGCGCTCCCGGCGCCAAGTTCTTGCTGTATGTCGGTAGCTTCAATCTATCGCGTCCAGACCAGCCGCTCTATCAACTTGCTTCGGTGCAAAACTCTGACAACCGGTATGGCCCCGTCATCACGCCCAATTCCTACGTTCCGTTGGTGAAGTACGAAATTCCGAAGAATCCGACTGAAGAAGATGTCCGCAAAGTTTGCGATGACATCGCGCGCAACCTCACCACTTTGCTAAGCGCGAATCCCGCCGCGTTTGCCCAGTAGCAAAGCCCTTCCGCGTATGCCGAGTTTTGTCCTAATTTAGCGCTGGGTTATCCCAGCGTCCGGAAGGACTAGCATGAAAGCTCGCACCGTATTTGTCACTTTTTGGCAAATTCAGGTAAGCCGCTATTAGTTTTGCAGATGGCTACCTGTCGTGCTTTCGTCTTGCAATCCCGTACGTCCTAGTTAAACTAAAGTGTCTTTGGTTCTGTCCTCAGAAAGGGCTCGACCCGGATCGCGATTCTTGATAGGAGGCACAGAAATGCTGGCTGTACCACATCCATTCCTGGGCCGACTGGCCAAGCCACTGGCAATCGCTCTTGGCGTGCTGTCGCTGCTGTTCCTGCTGCAAGTTTCCACCCACTCGCACGCGAACGGTCAAGACGAATCAGCCTGCCGTCTCTGCCAAGTGGCTCATTCGGTGATAGCACCGGCGGTTTCGGCGCTGCAACTGAGCGTCCCGCTGGTATCCTGCGGTCGGGTGACGGCCACCGTCACCGTTCATCTTTCCGAATCTTTCTCTGAGCATTCCCCCTCGCGCGCGCCTCCCTCTCTGTAGATCCTCAAGCATCTAATCTCCGGCGTTAATTCGGGCGCTGCATCTTCATTTGCGGCGCGACCGCCGTATTCCCGGCGGGCCTACCCACCAGTACCCACATCGCTCCCTACGGGGTCGGAGGAATCAAATGCGTTTCGTTTCTCGAGGTTTTGCTGTTGCTGTTCTCAGTCTCATGGTCGTTGTTGCTTCCTCTTTTGCACAGTTGGGAAATTCAGGCGCAATCGAGGGTGTTGTTAAAGACCCTTCCGGCGCGGCCGTTGTGAATGCCACGGTGGAGATCAAAGATCCAGTCAGCGGCTACTTGCGCACTACAACCACCAGTTCCGAGGGCGCATTCCGATTCACCAACGTGCCCTTCAACCCGTACCACATGACCGTAACCGCCAATGGCTTCGCCTCATTCGCTCAAGACGTGGAAGTGCGCTCGGCAGTTCCTACGAAGGTGGAAGCTCATCTGAAAATTGGGACGGAAGCAACGAAGGTTGTCGTCGAAGCCGGTGGTGATTTGCTGGAAAACGATCCCACATTTCACAGCGACTTGGACCGCAACAGCTTTGCGAGGTTGCCTCTGGAGAGTTCCTCATCCTCCGTGAGTTCTCTCGTTACGCTTACGACGCCGGGAATTGCCGCCGATTCCAACGGTTTGTTCCACGGGCTGGGCGATCATGCCGAAAACTCGTTCTCCGTGGACGGTCAGCCGATCACCGACCAACAGAGCAAGGTTTTCTCCAACCAGATTCCGTCATCATCCATTCAATCGCTGGAAGTAATTTCTGGAGCACCTCCGGCGGAATTTGGAGACAAGACCAGCTTAGTGATTAAGGTGACCACGCGGTCAGGCCAGGGAGTTACCACACCTCACGGCTCTGCCGTCGCTTCCTACGGTTCATTTGGCTCGGTGACCGGGGCTTTCGACCTTGCCTATGGGGGACCGAAGTGGGGGAACTTCATCGCAGTAGACGGACTGAATACCGGGCGTTTTCTTGATCCACCGGAATTTTCCGTGATCCACGACAAGGGTAACTTGGAAGATGTCTTCGACCGCGTGGACTATCAGATTTCCGACAGGGACACGGTCCATCTGAACCTTAATTACTCGCGATCTTGGTTTCAGACGCCCAATTCTTACGACAACCTCAACGTTGGGGTTACAGGTCCCGACGGCGCGCCGGTTGGACCCACCGATCAACGCTCGAAGATCCAAACCTATAATATTGCCCCAACCTGGACGCGCCTGATCAATCCAACCTTGGTGTTCACCCTCGGCGGCTTCGTGCGCCATGACGGATACAACTATTACCCCAGCGGGAATCCTTTTGCGGACCTTGGCCCCCTTCAATCTGAGACCGTTGATCAGAATCGAACGCTGACGAACGCTGGCGCGCTGTCGTACCTCTCGTATGCAAAAGGGATCCACAATGTAAAAGCGGGAATTATGTATGAGCAGACGTTCCTCACAGAGAATGACCACTTTGGGCTCGTCAATCCGACGCTGAACTCCCCGTGCCTCGACGCCTCTGGGAATCCGGTTCCCGGTTTCACCAGCCCGACGCAGTGCACGGGAGCACTGCAACCAAATCCAAATACGCCTGACAATGCCAACGCCATGACACCTTATTTCTTCCCCGTTCTGGTGCCCTATGACCTTACACGCGGCGGAAGCAGCTATTTGTTCCATGGCCATACCGACGTGAAGGAACTTGCCCTCTACGTCCAGGACTCAATCACCTGGCACAACTGGGCTTTCAATCTTGGCATTCGGGGCGACATTTACGACGGCCTTAGCGGTTACAACATGGCCGAGCCCCGTCTTGGGGCTGCCTACAACGTCAAAAAGACGAACACCATCCTGCGGGCCTCCTATGCGCGCATCATGGAAACGCCTTTCAACGAGAATCTGGTGATTGCCAGCACGGGGTGCGCCGATCCAGTGGTCAATGCGATTGCCACGGGCTCCCAGGGATATCCTTGCCTTACTTCGCCGTTGAAACCTTCCTGGCGCAATGAATTCCACACTGGTTTCCAGCAGGCTTTTGGGAGGTACCTGGTGGTCGATGCGGAGTATATCTGGAAGTACACGCACTACGGATACGACTTCAGCATTTTCGGAAACACTCCGATTTTCTTCCCTGTGGAATGGCACAACTCCAAAATTCCTGGATACGCCATTCGTGCCACCGTTCCGGAATTTCACGGCTTCACCGCGCTGGTGGTGATGTCGAGCGTCGCCGCGCGCTTCTTCCAGCCACAAATCTCCGGAATCGGGGTAACCCCAGCGGGCCAGGGCGGAACTGGGGTGTTCCGTATCGACCACGACGAGAAGTTCAACCAGACCACGCATCTGCAATACCAACTGCCGAAGAATCTGCCTTGGATTGGCTTCAACTGGCGATATGACAGCGGCCTCGTGGCCGGCGCAATTCCCGTTGGTGATGGAATCAACCCGGTGGACACATCAGGCCTGACCCCAGACCAGCAGTTCCAAGCGGGACTTGCCTGCGGCGGCGTTTATGCAACCCCGACCACGCCCATCAGCTCCGCTCTGGGCCCGAATCTCTGTCCCGGCTCCCAGTACAGCTCCAAGTACCTAAAGATACCTGCCCCGGGCACCGAAGACGACGACCACAATCCGCCGCGCGTTGCTTCACGCAATCTGTTTGACTTAGCGGTCGGCCAGGACAATCTATTCCGCGGCGATCGCTATCGCTGGAGCGCACGCTTCACGGTCATCAACCTGACCAACAAAATCGCTTTGTACAACTTCCTGTCCACCTTTAGTGGAACCCACTATGTCACGCCGCGAACGCTGACGGGTGAAATCGGCTTCCACTTCTAAAGTGGCTTGAACACGAGGCACCCGGCGAGAACTTCAATCGGCACGCTCGCCGGGCTGTCACCCTTGGAAGTAAGTACAACAGCACTGCCAAGCTAGTTTTGCAAGGGACCACCGGCACTCCTGGTTTGAGGGAACTTCGCCTGAGGCCTGAAAGTGGGCAAGCACGGAAAAATAGAAGCAGACCAACGGGTCGCGGGTGTTTTTGTACCGATCTCGCGCACCGGCCCGCCCAAACAATTGCAGAGTCTCGACTGGCGTAAGGATCTGCTGATGTCCTGGCTGTTTCAGACGTGCATCCGGCTGCAAACGTCCCTGGACTGTCGTTTCCTGAGATTTGGAATGACCGTTCAAGAAGCCAGTGTGCTTGTTCGCTGCGTCGAAGCCAGGAGCGCCACGCCCGGGCAGCTCGCGGTGTGGCTCGGAAGAGATAAGGGCATGATCACGCGGTTTATCGATCGTCTTGAAGACAGCCGCTTGATCGCTCGTCACCTTAATCCGCGCGACCGCAGGGTTTCGATCCTCGCGCCGACCACAAAGGGCAAGCAGACAGCTCGAGACCTGGCGCGTTTGTTCGACGAAATTCGAAAGGAACTCTTTGCCGGCATGTTAGAGAGTGAGGTCGGCGAATTATCCAAGATGATGGCGCGGCTCCACAAGAACGCCCTCGGCATTGGATCGGCTCAAAAATGAGAAACAGCGCGGCAGCGTAAGCGGATTGGCAGGCTCGGGACAAAAGCGCGAGTCCCGGAGTCAAGTCACTCGCTGCTCCCATCGGACATTTTGGCTCCTTCTCCCCCACGGGCACGCGGCCAACGAGCTTCCGATTGATTCTCAGCGGGATTTTTTTGCGCAGCGATCACATCGCGCTGTGCACGTGACCACCGGTCTCGCGAGTTTTTGCGATAGAATCTCGACGACCATGTCGAACCCAACAAGTACTTCCGCCGATCGACTGAGAATCGGCGTCGATCTAGGCGGCACCAAGATTGAATTTGTTGCTCTGGAATGCGACGGCCGCGAACTGCATCGCCATCGCGTGCCCACTCCGAGGCACGACTACGACGGCACCATTCGCGCCATCAAGGAAGGCGTGGAACTGATCGAACGGGAACTGCACCGCAGCGCCACGGTCGGAGTCGGCATTCCCGGCACCATCTCCCGCATTACGAACGCCGTCAAAAACGCCAACTCCACTTGGATGAATGGCAGACCGTTTGACCGCGACCTGGGAGCCGCGCTGCAGCGCGAAGTCCGCTGCGCCAACGACGCCAATTGTCTGGCGGTTTCCGAAGCGACCGATGGCGCGGGCGCGGGTAAGCATGTTGTTTTTGCGGTTGTGCTCGGCACAGGATGCGGCGGCGGGATTGCCCTCGATGGACGCGTGCACAACGGTCGCAATGGTGTCGCGGGCGAGTGGGGCCACAACACGCTTCCCTGGATGAAGCCCGATGAATACCCGGGCGAGCCGTGCTATTGCGGTTTTCGAGGCTGCATCGAAACGTGGATTTCCGGCACTGGCCTGGAAGCCGATTACCTGCGCGCCACGAAAACGCCGCTCAAAGGCAAAGAAATTATCGCGCGAAGCGAAGCGGGAGAAGCAGCCGCGATGGCCTGCCTGGAACGCTACGAAGATCGCCTGACACGCAGCCTTGCCAACATGATCAATATTCTCGACCCGGATGTAATCGTTCTCGGTGGTGGCGTCTCACAGGTTCCGCGGTTGTACCGCGACGTTCCCAACCGGTTGAAGGAATATGTTTTTGGCAAAGAGGCTGACACGCCCATACTGGTCGCCAAGCACGGCGATGCCAGCGGAGTTCGCGGTGCCGCGTGGCTGTGGCCGCTGAAAGCGAAGTAATTCTCTCGGGAAGATTTACGAGCACAAACGAAAACGCCCTTGGCTGGTGAAAGCCAGGGCGTCTCCTGAAGAAGGTTGAGTTGTCGATCTCTATGCGCTTAGCAGACCGCGGCGGAAAAGTGTGATCACCAGGGCCAGCATGGCACAAGCGACCATCGCAAACGTTCCGGGTTCCGGTGTAACGACCAGAAATTCCTGCACCTGCCCGGTGAGCGCCAGCGGATTATTTGCCGACGACGTGTTGGTGATGATCAAGAAATTGTTGGGGTCGATTGAAGTGTAGTCGGCGCCGGCCATGTCCAACCAAGATTGTGCTGCGGCGGTATCGTACTTGGTCAGGTTCGGATTCATCAGGAACCACAGCGCGTATTGCAGATCTTTATAGTTACTGGTGTTCGATCCGAATTGTGTGGTGAGCCATGCGGCTTCCTGATAAGTCTGAGCGGCGTTGTTGTAGACCAGCGAAGAGGTAACTCCTCCATATCGTGTTTGTGAAAAGTCGTGGTTTTGGATGGCTGAGCCCAGATTCGTAACGTTGGCTTGCCAGGTCTGGCCGAAGTTCACTTCATTCAGAACGTCGTCGCAGAACAGTGTTACGGTCTGAGGACCCATGGTGCCGGTATACGGGCTTACATAATACTGACCGTCATTGGCACCGTTTACGTCTTGAAAAACCATGGTCACCGGGTTGCCGTCCGCATGCGCCATTGGGATTAGGATCAGCGCTGCGAGCAGAAAACCTAGTAACCTTGCAACCTTCATTCGGGTCTCCTTACGAATTGATGCAAGGCCGGGGAATGCCTGCGCAAATCGATAGCGCAAGTTCCTCACCACACAGACACTTATTAATGTATTGAAAATAGAGGGGTTACGATGTTCACTCGTCACACAGGGATGTCTGCTGGGAATCCATCTGCCATTCACTTCCCAAATTCTTCCTAAATTGTTCAAAGCAAAGACGTTGCGGGTACCAATCGAGAGTACTTGAGGTACTCCTTCACGCTCAAGGCAAACACAAACAAAAGCGGCCGCATCCTTCCGCAGGAGGGCGGCCGCTCTTCGCACCACTTTTTTCTCTTTTGACTTCTAGTCTTGTCCCGCAGCCTTGCTGGCCTTGCTCATCTTTGCCGTCCATTCCTCGGCGCGTTTTTTCATTTCTTCTGGCGAAACATCTTCAACATGTTGCGCAAGTCCCCATTGATGACCGAAGGGATCACGTAACTTGCCGTAACGGTCGCCCCAGAATTGATTTGCGAGTGGCATTTCCACTTTGCCGCCGGCTTTCACGGCGCGGTCAAACATCGCGTCCACATTGTCGGTGTAGACGAACAAGGAACTGCTGGTGATGGGATCCGGGCCCGGGGCTTGGGCCATGCCGGGAAATTCGTCGCTGAGCATGAAGCGCGAATCGCCTATTTGCAATTCGGCGTGACCAATCGTGTTGCCCGGGCCGGCCATGCGCGATATTTCCTTGGCTTGAAAAACCTCCTTGTAATAATCGATGGCTTTGGCGGCATTCTTACACACCAGAGTTGGCGTAATGGAATGGTAGCCTTCGGGGATAGCACGGACTGCACACATAGTAGTTCCTCCTTCATCAGTTCAGGTTGGCCGCGCAGGTAGCAGAAGGAAACGGGGCAGGGAACCGGAACGCGAACCGCTGCGCGAGGACTTCCTTGATACCGCCGTGCTCCCACCAAGTCAAGAGAGAAAAATCGGCTGAAATCCGCGCGGTTTTGTCGTAATCTGCGCAAACGAATTTGCGCCATCGAAGAGGTAAATGATGCGATACGACTTTCTGGTAGAGACCTACGCCACGGAACGAATTAAGGTTGTCAGTATGTGGAGCGAGTTCCGCGATGACGATATGGAATTTCGCCCCAAAATTAATGACCCGCGCGGTCGCAGCGTTCATGAACAGATGGTGCATCAGTGCGTCAGCGAGGATTTGTGGTTCCGCACCATGCTCGGCATCGATGTGGTTGCGCCGCCGCTGCCCTCCGTGGAGACGCGCAAGGAATTCATTCGGCGCTACGCACAGGACAGCGGCAAACGATTGGATGTTGTTGAGGCGAAGGCCGAAGACTGGTGGGAGTCTGCGACTACATTTTTCGACGTCAAACGCTCGATGGCCTGGGTGATGACGCGGCGCATTGCCCACACCGCGCATCATCGCGGCCAGCAAATGGCCATGCTACGCATGCTCGGACGCGATCTGCACAGCAATTATGGTCCCACGGCGGACACCGGCGGACTGATGCAGGATCACGCCCCCACGATCTACGCGTACCACGATCTGGACAGCCTTCTGGATGATCTGGAACGCGGAGTCGGGAAAACACGTCTGCCCGAAGCAGCAGGAAAGGCGGTTACGGAGCGCCCCGCGAAGGCGTAAGCCGTGCACTGGGATGTGCGCTCAGTTTTCCCGGTAAAGTTCGGGAAACTCTTTTTTGAAGTCGGCGAGTTTCGGTAAATCGTTGATCACGATGTACGGGTTGTTGGGATGGTGGCGCACGTAGTCCTGATGATAATTCTCTGCCGGGTAGAAGACCGTTAATGGAACCACCTGGGTCACAATTTTCTGCGGATAAACCTTAGCTCGTTCCAGTTGCGCGATATACGCCGTGGCGATTCTCTTTTGATCTTCGTTGCCATAAAAAACCGCGGAGCGGTATTGCGTGCCCCAGTCGGGTCCCTGCTTATCCAGTTCCGTGGGATTGTGCGCCACGGAAAAGAAGATCATCAGAATTTGCCCGTAGGTAATCTGTCGGGGATCATAAACGATGCGCACACTCTCGGCGTGTCCGGTATTTCCGCTGCCCACGATCTCATAATGAGCGGTCTCCGCATTGCCTCCGGAATAGCCAGAGGTGACGGAAACTACGCCTCTCATGTGCTGGTAAATGGCCTGGATTCCCCAGAAACATCCGCCAGAAAGAACGGCGGCTTCCTGACCTTTGGCATTGGCGACAGGTTGATCAATCTCGGGCTTGGGAAAGGAACTATTGGAGCGAGGGGTGGCATTAGCGACGTCAGAACACAACGCCGCGCCGCCAAGTAACACGACGAAGCAGATGAAACTACGAACGGAGACCTGCATCAGCAAACTCCGTGGGCGATTCCGGCGCCCCTATTTGTATACTGGTGGTTGGATGCAACAAGTACTTTCGAGGTTTCGCGCCTTCTGAGGAAGAACTGAGGCGCACGGCAGCTACTCCGAGCTTTACACTCGAGGATCAGAGGACCATACGATGCGCATGCCTGTCCTGTTTGTTGGTCACGGTTCTCCCATGAACGCAATTGAAGAGAACGCGTTCACGCAGTCGCTGCGAAAACTAAGCCAGACGCTTCCAAAACCGAAGACCATTTGCGTGGTGTCAGCTCATTGGGTGACGCGGGGCAGCCAGGTCTTGACCGTCGAGCGGCCGCGCACTATCCATGATTTCTACGGCTTTCCGAAGGCTCTTTACGATGTGCAGTACCCCGCGCCGGGTGCGCCGGCCGAAGCGAAGCGCCTTGCCTTCGAAAAACATTTGCTCGCCGACCACGAATGGGGCTTCGACCATGGCACGTGGAGCATTCTGCGCCATATCTATCCGGACGCGGACGTTCCCGTATTTCAGATTAGCCTGGATCATGGCCGAACCTTCACGGAGCACGTCGCGCTTGCTCAGGAATTGCGCGCCTTACGTGATCGCGGCGTGCTGATTATCGGCAGCGGAAACCTGGTGCACAATCTTCACCAGATGAATTGGAGCATGGAACACTCCGCTTATCCCTGGGCTACGGAATTCGACGCGAACGTGAAGCAAGCGATCGATCAACGGGATATTGCTTCCTTGCAAGCGCCCGATCGCTGGGGAACCTCGCTTCTCGCTTCTGCTCATCCGACGCTGGAACACTACGCGCCCGTCCTGTACACCATCGGTAGCACCGACGAGCACGATAGCGTCTCTTATCCTTATGAAGGAATTGAGTTGGGCAGCGTTTCCATGCGCATGGCGTTGTTCGAACCGGAACCTCCGGTGCAGTGATATCTTATTGGCCTGCGCATCGCGTGGAACGTGGCCTTTGCGCGCAGCATCTTATTCTTGGTTTCAGAATTATTTCCTGGAGGATTCGCTCATGTTCTGGAGAATCGCCGGCGCGTTTGTTTTGTGCCTCGCGCTAACACCGGCCAAGCCTGCTGTAGCGCAGCAAGTCACCTACGGAAAGAAGCCTCAGCTTCCGGCTCCCTTTAGCAGCAAATCGGCTGGCAACGGCCCTTCGTCCGCCAAGCCACCTGCTGGATTCTTGCCCACAGCGCCCGCAGGCTTTCACGTCAACGTGTATGCCAAGGAGTTCAAATATCCGAGGTTTCTGGCGGTGGCGCCCAATGGCGACATTTTTCTGGCGGATCTCGGCGCCGGCCAGGTGATTGTGCTGCGCGATGCGCAACACACCGGCGCTGCGCAACAGCGCGAAATCTTTGCGGACAAATTGAATCGCCCCTTTGGAATTGCCTTCCACGATGACTATGTTTACGTCGGCAACATGAATGCCGTGGTGCGCTTCCGCTACGACAAGCAAACATCGAAGCGGCTTGGCGAAGTGGAGCACATTCTGGATCTTCCCTCCGGCGGTTCTCACGTCACACGCACTGTGGCCTTCAGCCCCGATGGCAAGCATCTCTTCGTCAGCGTGGGATCCTCCGGCAACATCGACATTGAGAAAGATCAGCGCCGCGCCGCGGTTTTGGTGGCTGATCCCGACGGACAAAATTCACGCATCTTCGCCAGCGGTTTGCGCAACGCCGTCGGTCTGGGCATCGAGCCGGTCACAGGCGCGGTATGGGTAGCCGTAAACGAGCGCGACGAGCTCGGCGATAATTTGCCGCCTGACTACTTCACTTCCATCAAGGATGGCGGATTCTACGGCTGGCCCTACAGCTACATCGGCGACAATGTTGATCCACGCGTCCAGCCGCAGAAGCCCGATCTGGTGGCCAAAGCCATTATTCCCGACGTTCTGCTCGGTGCTCACGTCGCTCCCTTGGAATTTGCTTTCTACACCGGCAAACAATTTCCGGAGCAATACCGCGGCGGCGCGTTCGTTGCCGAGCACGGCTCGTGGAATCGCGCTTCGCGCGCGGGCTATCAAGTGGCATTTGTCGGATTCAAGGACGGAAAGGCCTCGGCTGATCCCGTACCTTTTCTGACTGGGTTTGTACCGGATCCCTCGGCGAAAAATGTGAATGGCCGCCCGGTTGGCGTGGCCGTGGCTCCTGACGGCGCGCTGCTGGTCTGCGACGATGGAGCGGGTGTGATCTACCGCGTCAGCTATGGTCAGTGAGTTGGTGTAGCGCGCGCCTGTTAATTCACGACTAGCGTCAGCGAGATGGCGTTCAGCTGCCATGACTTGCTTGATCCCGCCACGGTCACCGTGGGAATCACCGTTAGCGTGTAAGCGCCCGCCGGCGTTCGGAATTTATAGTTTGCGTTTGCTACCGAGCTTGCCGTGTGACTCGCAGCGGTGGCCATCGCCTGTACCGTGGTTGCGGAGTTCACGGAAATTGCGCCGGTGTACACCGATGACGAAGCCGTCGGCGTTGTGCCGTCAGTCGTGTAGTAAACCGTGGCGCCCGCGGTGGTGTCGGAAATCGTGACGGATTGCGCTGCGCTGAATGTTCCGCTTGCCGGCAACAGGCTCGGCGTCGCGGCTTGCGGTTGTTGTTGTTGTTCCTGCTGCGGCGGAGATGTTGCCTGCGAGCCGCCACCACCGCAGCCTATTCCAGACACAACCATCAGCGCCGTTAGGAGTATCGCGACCACGGCGTTCGGTGCTGGCATCAGAGTCCGGTAGCGCCTGCGGCTGAACGGCAACTGACTCGCCAGCAGGATCGCCAACAAACTTGCCACGGCCAATGATTGCCATGGACTGGGTTGCTGCAATGGCGTCCATGGCGGGCGCGCCTGTGGTGCCACCGCGCTGGGAGTGAGTGTGCTGACGGAAATCGTGAAGGGAATCGCCGCCGCTCCCGAAACCGTTACGCTTGTCGGAACGGTGCACACGGCGCCAAACGGCTGGCCCGTACATACAAAGGATACCGTTCCGGTGAAACCGGGTCCCGGCGTCGCTTGAAGCAAGAATTGCGCCGTCTGTCCCGCTGCAACCGAAGCCGATGTGCTTCCGTTGCCGGCCGCTCCGATATTGACAGGTTGGGCCGCGGTGCCATTCACCGCCACCACTTGCGGCGAGGTGGGAGCGTCGTCGGTGACGGTGATCGTCGAAGAACGAATGCCGGCTGCCACAGGCGCGAAAGTAATGGGAATCGAACAGTTCGAGCTAGCTGCCAACGTCCCAACGCATGTGGATGTCCCCAGCGAAAAATCGTTCAGGTTGACTCCGCCGAGCACGATACTTGTCACATGCATCGCTGCGTTTCCTGTGTTGGTAAGGACCAGGTTCTGGGGTCCAGACGTCATTCCCACCGTTACTGTGCCGGGAATGTTGAACGTGCCCGCCGGCGTGAACGACGCGATCGGAGTCGGCGTTGGCGGAGCCACGCTTGTGCCAGCGAGTGAAATGATTTGCGGGCTTCCGGGACTATTGTCGGCGATCGAAAGCATTGCCAGACGCGTGCCCACGCCCAGGGGGCGGTAGGTGACGGACACGGAACAGGTTTGTTTCGGCGCAAGCACCGGGGCGCTCATGCAGGTGTCAGTCTCGGTGAAGTCGCCTGCGCTGGACCCGGTGATGGCAATGGAACTCAAGCTGACCGCCTCATTGCCAATGCTTGAGAGCGTCACGGCCTGCGGGCTAGCTGCCTGCCCCTCGGTCGCTTGCCCAAAGTTCAAACTGATCGTGTTCAGCGAAAGCATCGGCCCGCTGCTGGGCTGCCCGCCGCCATTCCCAGCCATCGTGGCAAAAATCGGCTGCAAGACGTAAGCCTGGCCAAAGGGTGAAGTGAGCGGGCCGGATTGTGTGGGATACCCCGTGCCTGGGTCGACGAAATAAACCTGTACGCCGGTAGCTGGCGAGTTGCTATTCGTGGCATACACAAAGTTGCCATTGGGATCGCCGATGTTCTCGAAGATGGTCGACCAGTCCGCAAACGGAATAGGCGAGGTCGAAAGCTCCTGTAGTGTGTTGCTTGCGTAAATGTGAAACGCGGCCGGGCCCTGCTGGCCAGGGCTTGCATATTGGACGTAGAACAGCGTGCCGGTCGGCCCAAAAAACACTTGGTTTGGCCAGGTGCCGTAGACCAGCACAGCCGTTGCGCTGGTTATTTCAAATGTGGTGGTGGAGAGGTACAGGACCGTCACAGCGCCGGAAGAAGTGGGTTCCAAAACGGAACTGTCCGAACTGCTGCCCACGACAATCGAATCCCCTCGCGGGCTGCCCGCCAGAGTGTTCGCATAAGATCCCGGGAAGGCGGTGCCTACCGCAGGAATGTTGGCGACACCCGTTGCCGGGTCAAATGTAATCAGGAACAGAGTGGGCGTTTGCGTGGGAGGCGCGGCGTCGGGTTCGCCCACGGTCGTGTATATCGCGATGCCATGACTGTTCGCGTCCGGATAGATTCCGCCCATTTGTCCTAGATATGGCAACCTCTGTGAGTTGATCGGGATCAAGGCCGGGGCCGCACCCCGAACGATCTGAAATTGATCCAGGATAAGCTGCGAGTCGCCATTCACATCCGGCTCGGTGATCTTGATCAGGTAGACGTACTGACCCGTGGCCTCCGCGACGGCATACACGGAATTGCCTGTAGTCGATGCGGTGTACGGCGAACCCGGCGCGATTTCCGCTACCGCTCCGGACGTCGGATCAAAGCTGTACATCGCCACGCCATTGGCGCAAACACCGAATAGAAACAGCGGCGGCGATTGCTGGTCGATTGCTTCCGGCAAACATTGATGCGCGAAGGGAATCGGCGTCGCCGGTAGCAGCGTTAGAACACCGCTGGTCTCGTCCCGCAAGAAAGTGACGACGGCTTCCTGACCGTTCACTGACGTCGATGCAAATAGGAATGGCTGCTGCTGCGTTTGCGCCATCGCTACCGTCGTTGAGAGAAGAGCTACCAGCAGGAAGGAGATACCGAGGAGAAAACTGCAAAAACTCTTTCCGCAAACCGGAAACACGAGCGTGATCATGCCAAACTTTCCTGGCCGAGATGGAACGTCCGGCTATTTTTTGGAATCGAGAGGGAAACCCGCAGCGACGTTAGCGTGATGTAGAAAAAGAGTCAATGAAAAAAGATTATTTAAAGATAAACGTAGAGAAGGATAAGATTCCTGTTCCAAAATGGAACAGCCGTCCCACTTTTGCGGTACAATTTCCTTTGTTAACAACCATTAATGTTCTTTCTCGTTTCTTTCGCTAACGTTTAATACTTATGCCTCCATTTAAGCTCGAAGTTGAAAAGCGATCTGGCAGTACCGATGCACTGGCCATCTACCACCTCAATGGCAAACTTAGTTTGGAAACAGTGAACGAGTTCGTCCAGAAATTGCGGCCTGAGCCGGCGCAACACTTGATTCTAGACATGAGTGGTGTCACATTCTTAGATTCGGCGGGAGTCGGAGCGCTGGTTTCGCTATTTGTGAACCGCCGTAACCATAGCAAAACGTTTGCCTTGGCGGCTTTGGCTCCGCAGAGCGCGGCGGTCGTCACGGTGGCGGGCCTGCAGAATCTTCTGCCCATTCACAAGACGGTGGAAGACGCCATGGCCAAGAAGCCATAGGCTCTGTTTCGATGGCAGGCGGATTACTTCGGCGACCACATTGGGTGGCTGGTGAACAGGCCGTCGACGATGCCGATCTGGTAGACCACGAATAGCCCAAACGCCAGGCTCAACACCCCAGAACCGGTAACCAGCCCGCGATTCAACCAAGCAAAGCGCGTACCCGCGTACGAAAAGGGGAGCGACATCGCCGCGGTGATCAGCATCATGCCGGCGATCGTGCCAAGTCCAAAAATGAGCAGGTAGAAGACACCCCAGCGCGGGTCGTGAATCGTGCTCAACACCAGCAGCGCCACCGCCGCCGAACCTGCCAAACCGTGCACGATGCCAATCAGCAATGGACGCAGCGAGTGAAACGCGCCCAGGCTGCCAAAGGGGCGGCGTAACCATTTCGGCTCCGCCAGCGAATCCGCGTGATGCTCCTGCACCGGAGCGTGAGAGTGTCGGTGAAAGTGCAAATGCGAGTCATGTTCGTGGATATGTGCGTGCTCGCCGGTGATGTGCGGATGCGCGGGCGAGAATTTCTCGCTCATCCAGCTAGACACGCCGGTCAAATTCAGGATGCCCAGCAGGATTAACATCAGACCGACGGCAAACTCCATGGTCAGTCCCACGCGTGGTGGAATCACAATGTTAAAGAGGATGATCGCGGCGCCCACCAGGACGATGGTCAGCGTGTGGCCGACGCCCCAAAGCGCCCCAATCAAGGCGGCTTTGGAGAGCGAGCGCTCGCGGCTCACAATCGTAGAGACCGCAATCACGTGGTCGGGATCAGTGGCATGGCGCATGCCGAGAAAAAATCCCAAAATGAGGACGGCAAATCCGGTAATCATAGGCAGCCGGCAACAAGCCACGCTGCCGTGGCTGCCGGTACCACCCAGAATAGTAGAGAACGCCCCGCCAAGCGAGCGTTTCTCGCAAGCAAATCTATCTAACCGCGTCTCGATCTATTCGACTTGTTACTTGATGCCGCGGCAGTTGGCCGGTACGGTTGTGCGCCAATTTTGGCTAGCCTCGAGCCGTAAAGTGCAGAATCGCCTCTTTTGAGTGCCGTGCTGTCGAATGCCGTGTTTTGCCGTGGCTGGTCAGTAGGGTTACAATCCGGTAAAACAGAATCGCGGCAGCCGCGAACCCACTTAGGAGAGCGATGGGCGATCAATTTCCGGATACTCCGCCATCCATGAAACCGTCTGAAGACCGCCTGGATTCCTGGAAGGAAATCGCCGCATACCTGAATCGCGACGTAACCACGGTACAGCGGTGGGAGAAGCGCGAGGGCATGCCGGTTCACCGGCACCTGCATGACCGGATGGGCTCGGTCTATGCTTTCCGTGCGGAGTTGGACTCGTGGACGCGCAGCCGGAATCTTCGACCAGCTCAGGACAGCGAGAATGGCGCCTCTTCGGCGCCAGCAGCGGTAGCTCCGGCGGATTCACCAACGGTAGCGCCTCGAAGATGGAAGTTTGTCCTACCCCTGGCGGTGGTTGCCGTGGCGCTAGCGATTGGCGCAGGCTTTTGGGGCCAAAGGACCGAGTACTTCTGGCGCAGCCCTATCTCTGATGCGCGGTTCCAGACTGTCACGGACTTCGATGGCGCGGAGCAGGCTGCTGCCATGTCGCGCGACGGCCATTTCGTGGCCTTTCTATCGGACCGTGACGGTCAGATGGACGTTTGGGTGACGCAAGTTGGTTCAGGACAGTTTCACAACTTGACCCGCGGAAGCGCGAAGGATATCGCGAATCCTTTGCTGCGCGCGCTGGGTTTCTCTCCCGATGGCTCGCTGGTCACGTTTTGGCTTCGCAAGGAGGGCAGTGCTGGCGGATCTGGCATCGGTGTTTGGGCGGTGCCAACGCTTGGGGGGCAGCCGAGTCCCTATCTTGAGGGAGTAGCGGAATACGACTGGTCGCGCGACGGATCGCGGCTTGCGTACCACACTCCTGGGCCGGGAGACCCGCTGTTCGTTTCAGGCGGTGATCGGCGGTCTGAGGGTTCACCCATCTATACCGCGCCATCCGGACTACACAGTCACTTTCCTTCGTGGGGGCCCGATTCGTCATTTATCTATTTCGTGCAGGGCACTCTTCCCGACAAATTGGACATCTGGCGCATCGCTGCGACCGGCGGAACTCCTGAACGGATTACGTCGCACGACGGCCATGTGACGTATCCGGTGCTGTTGGATCGGCGCACGCTGATGTATTTGGCCAGCGATCCCGATGGTTCAGGGCCGTGGCTTTATAGCATGGATGTCGAGCGCCGCATTCCCCATCGGCTGACCTCTGGCCTTGATCGGTACACTTCGTTGGCCGCCAGCGCGGACGGTCGACGCCTGGCAGCGACTGTAGCCAGTCCGAAGAAAACGCTTTGGCGTTTGCATATCGCTGATTCACCCACCGAGGTCTCGAGTCCTAGTCGAATCTCGTTATCAACCGGCACGGGATTCTCCCCGAGGCTGGGTCCAAACTATCTTCTGTATGTTTCTGCGACTAGCACCAGCGAGAGTATCTGGAAGCTTGCTGACGGAGCTGAAACTGAGTTGTGGAGTGGTCAGGGAGCGAGAATTTTCGGCGGTCCGGCAATCTCCCCTGATGGACGGAATATTGCGTTCTCGGTGAGGCAACTCGGGAAGATGTTGTTATACGTGATGCACGCCGATGGCACTAACGCGCGCATGGTGACGGATTCGCTGGAACTGCAGGGTTCTCCTGCCTGGGCGCCCGACGGACTGTCGGTCACCTCTGCGGCAGACGATCACGGCGTCCCACGCCTCTTCCGGGTGCCGCTCGACGGTCGCTCGGCAACCGTTTTTGTGAAGGAGTACTCGGCCGATCCGACATGGGCGCCCGACGGCCGCTTCGTTGTGTATTCGGGAGCTGATATTGGCACTACCTTCCCGGTGAAAGCGGTGACGGCCGAGGCTACGGCGCATGCCCTGCCGTCGCTGACCTTGACTCGCGGCGCTCGGCACTTGGCCTTCTTACCAGGAGGACGCGCGCTCGTGTTCCTGCGCGGAGAGATTCAGCATAAGAACCTCTGGCTGATCGATTTGGATTCCGGCGCCGAACGCCAGTTGACCAATCTTCCTGCCGATTTCGACATCCGTGACTTTGATATTTCTCCCGACGGCCGTGATCTTGTGCTCGAGCGAGAGCAGGAACGGTCAAATGTTGTGCTGATGGATCTGCCGGGCCGATAACCGCGCCGCGAAAATAAGCCCCTTTTTTGGATGTGCTGATTTCAAAAGGCTTAGAGGTCTCTCTAAGTTCCTTAGAATGAATACTTACGTAAGTGCTCATTTTAAGGGAGTTACCACTACCGGGATCTCTGAGGAAATTGCTCACGAACTTCCTGCCGGTGTAGGACTGAGCTTGACCTATTTGAATCCTTCGTGAGTAACATCTGGTTATTGTGATCAATTGGCGAAGCTCGATTTTCGATGGGGAGATTGAAGGCGCGGAGTGGCGATGGTTGAGGTCCTTCGCTGTGCTCAGGATGACACCGAGGAGAAGGAACCGATCTGAAAATCGTCCACTACAAACCTACGGCTAAGAGGGTGTGCCGCGCCGGCGGCGCTAGGAGCAAGTGCGGAGCGGCTGTGGAGCAGATCGTTTTGCAATAGAAGCTAGGCTCAGGATCCACATAATGGTTGTCTGGGTCAGAGGAAAACCGCGACCCAAGACCCAGGTACCAAAAGGCGGAACCTGGGGCATCCTGCGTGTCGCTGTGGCGGGTGGCTAGTCGGTTTTCAGGAGGCGCAGGAACTCGGCGGCGGCGTGGGGCAGGCGGGCGCCTCGCCGCGAGAGCATGTAGAGATGGCGAGGAATGCTCAGTTGCTTAATCTTTAGTTCTTTCAGCCAGCCGTGCTCCACTTCCCAGGTGACGCACATGCGCGGCACGATAGCCACGCCCATGCCCATCTGCACGAAGCGCTTGATACTTTCGATGGTGGGCATTTCCATGGGCATGTTCAGCGGAGTGCGATGTCGCGCGAAGAGCTCGATGACCTTGCGGCGGAACGGGGATTCCACAATGTGGGCAATAAACGCTTCCTTGCCCAATTCTTCAATCTCCACTTCGCGTCGCTTTGCGAGGGGATGTTTCGGCGGCACGACAAGCGTCAATTCGTCTTTCAGAATCTCGGTTGCTTGCAGCTGCGCATCGCGCGGGACAAATGAGACAGCGCCCAAATCCAGCCGGTAATTCACCACTTCATGCGGAATATCCCTCGAGAACATACGGTGCACGCGCACTTGCACGCCGGGATGTTCTTCGCGGTATTTAGAAAGCGCAGGAAGAAGGGCGTGAATCGAGCTTTCGTTCACGCCGAGGGAAAGTTCTCCGCGCTTCAGCCCCTCCAGCTCCATCAGGCCCTTTTTGACCTCGTCGCGAAGATTCAGCAGCCGTTCGGCATACTCCTTCAGCAATGTGCCCGCGTCGGTCATGCGCACAGGCCGCGCTCCACGAACAAATAGCGGCTGACCCAGCGAGTCTTCGAGCTTTCGGATGGCCAGGCTGACGGCGGGTTGCGTGCGGTACAGTCGCTCTGCGGCGCGCGAAAAACTGCCCTCCCTGGCAACGGTCAGAAATACTTGCAGTTCGGCTAAATCCATAGCGATAGTCCCTCAATTCGGAAGCGTCCCAGCGGGATACTTCCGTGGCGGCGAGGCAACAGGCCAATACCGGAGTGATCCCTAGTAGCGGGCCGTGCCTCGGTTTGTAGTATAAGGCAGAATTATCAAATGCAGAACAAAGATAAATTGGACTAGGGTCAGTGCGGCGTGCGTTACTGGTAGGTGAACCATTGGGGGTCTCATGAGCCACGTTCAAATCTTCGACACTACCCTGCGGGATGGCGAACAATCACCCGGTTTCTCCATGAATACCGCGGAGAAGATCCGTATGGCTCATCAGCTTGCCGCGTTGGGCGTAGACGTAATTGAGGCGGGGTTCCCCATTGCCTCCAAGGGCGATTTAGAGGCTGTCCTGGCGGTCGCTAAGGAAGTGCAGGAAGTGCCAATCGCCGCGCTGGCTCGTGCCCGGAAAGATGACATTATGGCGGCGGTCGAAGCGTTGAAGCCCTCGAAATATCCTCGCATGCACGTTTTTCTGGCTACCTCTGACCTGCACCTGCAGGCCAAGCTGCACATGACGCGGCAACAAGCCCTCGAAGCTATCGGCTCAATGATCAAGCTGGCCAAGAACTTTGTTGCCGAAGTGGAGTTCTCCGCCGAAGACGCCGGCCGCACGGAACTGGAATTCCTTTGCGAAGCTTGCCAGATCGCGATCGATAATGGCGCAACCGTGCTGAATTTGCCTGACACAGTTGGCTACGCGGTGCCCGAAGAATATGGCGCCATGTTCCGCAGAGTGCGCGAACATCTGGGCGATCCCGATCACGTAGTCCTGAGCGCGCACTGCCACGATGACCTGGGCCTCGCGGTAGCCAATTCGCTGGCCGCGGTTCGCGCCGGCGTGCGCCAGATTGAGTGCACCGTGAACGGCATCGGTGAACGCGCTGGTAATGCCGCGCTGGAGGAAGTGGCGGTTGCGCTGGCGGTGCGCAAGGAAAGTTTTGGCATTGCCACCAACCTGAAGCTCAACGAACTTTATAAATCGAGCCGCCTGTTGACGGAGATCACCGGCGCGCACGTAGCTCCGAACAAGGCGGTGGTCGGCGCCAATGCGTTTGCGCACGAGGCTGGGATTCACCAGGACGGCATCATCAAGAATCCACTCACCTACGAAATCATTTCTCCCGAAGCAGTGGGCGTGCCTTCGCGCTCGCTGGTTCTTGGCAAACATTCCGGCCGGCACGCTTTGCGACAAACCCTTGAGGAACTCGGGTACACGCCCAGCGATGCGGAACTATCGGAGTGCTACCGTCGCGTGACTACTTTTGCCGATCAGACCAAACAAGTTCGCGCACGCGATATAATGGCCATTGCTCACCAGGTGATCCACCGGAAGAGTGTTCCGGTGGCTACGGGAGCTTCGTCCGTCGCCTGATTGGTGCGTCCAGTCCACAACGGGGACCCAGAATGAAGTTGAAAAAGACGATTGTGCTCCTGCCGGGAGATGGCATTGGCCCGGAAGTGACGCGCGCAGCGGCGGGTGTGCTGCAAGAGTGCGCGCGTGAGTTTCATCACCAGTTCACCATGGTGGAATTGCCCATTGGTGGCGCCGCGATCGATAAGACCGGGAACCCTCTTCCCAACGAGACTCTCGACGCTTGCCGCAAAGCCGACGCCGTTTTTCTGGGCGCAGTGGGTGGTCCCAAGTGGGATTCGCTTGCTGTCGGCAAACGTCCGGAAACCGGTTTGCTGGGATTGCGTAAGGCGCTCGGTTTGTATGTGAATTTGCGCCCGGTGAAGGTGATTGAGCCGTTGCGCAGCATTTCGCCGCTGCGCCCGGAGCGGTTGGGTGAACTTGACCTCGAAATCGTACGTGAGCTTGCCGGCGGCATGTACTTTGGCGAGCGCGGCAACACAAAAGAAGGCGGAGTGGAGCGAGCCTTCGACACGGAGGCGTATTCCACGCCGGAAGTCGAGCGCATCGCGACGTTTGCCTTTACCCGCGCCGAAGCGCGTTCCCGCAAAGTTTGTTCCGTGGATAAGGCCAACGTGCTGACCAGTTCGCAGCTTTGGCGCCGCACCGTCACCGCCGTCGGCGCGGTGTATCCCAACGTGCGGCTCGAGCACATGTACGTGGACAATGCGGCGATGCAGCTGACGCTGCGGCCGACGCAATTCGACGTAGTTCTGAGCACCAACATGTTTGGCGACATCCTGAGCGATGCGGCAGCCGCACTGGTTGGCTCTATCGGCTTGATTCCTTCGGCCAGTTTCGGCTCCAGCGCGCCGTTGTTTGAGCCGATTCATGGGTCGGCGCCCACGCTTGCCGGAAAAGATGTGGCAAATCCCATCGGTTCGATACTCAGCGCGACCATGATGCTTCGCGACGCTTTCGGCTTGAACCTGGAGGCTGACTGGGTGGAACAGTCCATTACGCGGGTGCTGGGCGCCGGATATCGCACCACGGATCTCGAAGAGCAAGGCCGCAAGACAGTGAGCACCTCCGTGTTTCTGGAGATACTGAATCAGGAGATGCAGCGAACCTTCGAACACGCCGAAAAGTACGGCTGGGGCGTCTGACTGCGGCGCTTCTGTCACCTTCAGGACAGCGAATCCGGCCACTAAGCTGGTTGCTAGAAGCTTGTAGGAATGTTAATTTTAGTTACCGAAGTACTCCGGGTGCGCACCAGGGGAGTTGCGGATGGGAACGCGGCCAGTCAACCCGCACCATCGCGATCCTGGGCCTGAACTGCTCATGCCAAGCGGGAAAATGAGGAACTGCGGTTAGTCCCTTTTCCAGACGATCGAGATTTCTGACACCGAGATGCCAGATCATTCTTCTAACCTGAACAGTAGCGAAGCCGGGCGTGTGCGTCAGGTAACTTATTGGCGCGTGGAAGGTTCGCTGTTGGAGATCAGCGCGCTGCGAAGCCTGGGCTTCTTCAACTGGAACAGCCAAAGCTTCCTGGAGCGCTGGGTGCGACGTGCCGCGATGCTGGCCAATGGGCTGCTGCGGCCTCCCGCTTATCTGGCCAGCCGGACATTTGCCACTCGGCTGATGCATACGGTGCTGCGGGGCATTACCCGCGACCGCCTGGATCTGCTCGGCGAGGAATACTTTCAATATGAACTGAAACCGCGGATGCGACGCGACGCGGTTGAAAAACTGGTGGATGCGGTGCGGAGTGGCGAGCGCGTCGTTCTGGTCGGCCAGCTGCTCGAACACATTCTACGGCCCATGGCTGAGTACTTTGCCGCCGAAGGACTGATCGCGAATCGCATAGAATTTCGCGATGGAATGGCGACAGGGCGGTTGCTTGACCCCATCGTGCGGCCGCGCGGTCCATTTGCCTGGCTGGCCAGCGGCACGGTGGATGGCCACATTTCCCGCGAAAAGTTGCTCGCTCAATTGGGTTGGGAGCGCAATCCGGAGTGGTTGGACACCGCGGTGCAATCCGTTACACGGCCAAAGATGCCGGCGGGGCGGCCGGTGGAATTGCTGGCCAGCACGCCCCGCGTGGAGCACCTGAACGTGCGTGAATCGCTTTCCGGGAAGCACCTGCTGTTGATTGGCGTGACCGGATTCATCGGCAAAGTCTGGCTGGTGGATTTGCTGGAGAAAATTCCGGATATCCGCAAAGTCACGCTGCTGATTCGGCGCAACCGCACCACATCAGCACAGCGCCGCTTTGAGAAGATTGTCGAAGAATCCCCCACATTCGATACCTTGCATGAATTGCACGGCGCCAAGCTTGCGGCCTTCCTGACCGAAAAAGTTGAAGTCGTCGAAGGGGACGTCAGCCAACCCGGATTGGGTCTGGCGCCGGAGGTGCAATCGCGGTTGCAGCGTTCTTTGGACGTGATTGCGAACAGCGCGGGGTTGACGGACTTCAATCCGGACCTGCGGGACGCGCTTTCGTCGAACGTCGACTCAGCCATCAACCTGCTGGAGTTTTTGCAGAAGTGCGACCATGCCGGGCTGATGCATCTTTCCACCTGCTACGTTGTCGGCATGCGCGACGGCCGCGTCACCGAAGACTTGCGGTCGAATTACAATCCCGCAGGCAACACCGACTTCGACGCGGAGCGGGAAATCGCCTCGCTGCGCGATATGGTGCAGCGTGTCGAGGAGCGCTCCGAAAGCCCGGAGCTGGCGAAAGCCTTGCGCCGGCAGGCATTGGGCCGCGCCGGCGACCCTTCGAAAGTCTCTAGCGAAGAGCTCGAAGGCGTGTTGCGCAGGAATCGTGCTCGCTGGGTGCGCAACCGGCTGGTGCGCGCGGGTATGAAGCGCGCCGCGCATCTTGGCTGGCCCAACACCTACACGTTCACGAAGAGCCTGGGCGAATCCATGCTGGCGCAGCGCGGAAGCGATCAGGCCGTCGCCATCGTGCGTCCTTCCATTGTCGAGAGTTCGGAGCGCACACCCTTCACCGGCTGGAACGAGGGCATCAACACGTCTGGCCCGCTCTCTTATTTGCTGGGCACGAATTTCCGGCAGCTTCCTTCGAATGAACGGAAATGCCTCGACGTGATTCCAGTGGACATGGTGACACGCGGGATGACGCTGATCGCAGCCGCGCTGGTGCAACGGAAGAATGCGCGGCTGTATCAGTTGGCCACCTCCGCGATCAATCCCGTGAACATGGGACGGTCGATCGAACTAACGGGCCTGGCTCATCGCAAGCACTACAGGATGCAGCAGGGCCTGGATCACTGGCTAAAAGTGAAGCTGGAAACCATTCCGGTATCCAAACTGCGCTACGAACGAATGTCTATCCCCATGCAGAAGGCCGTGGTTTCGCGCATCAACAAAGTAGCCTCCACCATGCACATCGGCAAAACACCTCTGGCAAAAGTGGAACGCGACTTGGGACGTGCCGAGAAACTCATCGAACTGTACGAACCGTTCATCCTTCACAACGAACATGTCTTTGAGTGCGAGAATGGGCGCCTGCTTTCCGCCGCACTCTCGCCGGAAGAAAAAGCCATGTTCGATTTTTCTCCCGAAACCATTGACTGGTGGGATTACTGGATTAACATCCACATACCGGCTCTGCGGCGCTGGTGCTATCCATTAATGGAAGGGCGGCCGCTGGAGGCCAGAGAACCTCGGGTGCTCAATTGGTCGGTGCCCTCCGCGGGAGCTTCCGCGGTTTCGCGGTAGGCGCGGCGCAATCCTCTTATGGCTATTTTCCTTACGGGTTCAACAGGCTATCTCGGCAGCTACCTGGTTGCCGGGCTGTTCACCGAGCATCGAGACCAACTGAATCTATTGGTGCGCGCAAAAAGCGAACAGGAAGCCCGCGAGCGGTTGTGGCAATCGCTGCAGCTTCATTTTGAGTTTCCGGAATTCCTGGAATACCTGAATTCGCGTGTACGGATTTTTCGCGGCGACTTGACCGGTGAACGCTTTGGCCTCAGCGACGAAGACTATCGCGCGCTGGTGGACTCAACGGATTCGATTCTGCATTGTGCCGCATCGCTGAATCGCAAATCCGAGAAGCAATGCCTGAACGTTAACCTGCGCGGCTCGCTGGAAGTAATTCAGCTCGCTCGCCGCGCGCAGAATCTGCATGGGCTACGGCGCTATTCGCATGTGTCCACCGTCGCGGTGGCGGGGAAGAGGCAGAACGAAGTCGTGCAGGAAGACGCCTCGATCGATTGGCAGCGCTCGGACTACGATCCCTACGCGCGCACGAAAAAATTCTCGGAGCACATGGTTCATCAACTGCTCCCAGACGTGCCGCACACCATCTTCCGTCCCGCCATTGTCATGGGAGACAGCCGCCGCCCGGAGACCACGCAGTTTGACATGGTGCAGGCTTTCGATATGCTCGCGCGCATGCCGATACTGCCGTTGCGCGCCGACGACCGCATCGATATTGTGCCCGCGAACTACGTGGGCGCGGCAATCGTCAAGATTCATCAGATGGAGACGCCTCATTACGGCATCTACCACCTTTCTTCCGGCACTGGTTCGCAAACCTACCGCGAACTGACTGACTCGCTGGCGACCCAGGGCGGTTGGGGAAAGCCGAGCTACTGGCCAAGCCTTGGGCGCCCCTTTTCCGGCACGGTAAACTGGCTGGCGTTTAGGGGCGGCGCGATTGGTTACGGAGCATCGCTGCTGAAAGTGTTTTGGCCATACCTTGATTGGAATACGGTGTTTGATAATTCGCGCGTGGTGCAGGAGATGGGTGAGGCGCCGGCGAAGTTCTCATCCTACGCTTACCCGCTGCTGCAATTCAGCCGCAAGAATCACTTCAAATATCCCGCGAAGCCCTGGCCTGCGGATGCCGGCGCCGTTGCGGTCCAGAGCACCAGCGCAGGGAGCGCCGTGGCATGACGGATTTTCTACTTGTCGCGTGGGTGAGCGCGTTGATTGAGTTGCGGCGCTTCGGGTGGATGTTCGGGCTGGGCAAGCGCTGGACACCGGGCGAAAAGCTGAAGTTGCTGTTTGCAGGATACAACGGCACGCGCAACACCGGCAGCGACGTGCGAGTGCAGGAAATGCTGCGGCAGATCCGGCACGTGTTGGGAGCGGAAAACGTTGAATTCAGCGTGATGACGCAGAATTTCGAGCGCACCAAGGGCTACTTCGAAGGTACGCGCCAGGTTCATCTTCCCGACGTCTACCCGCCGTTTCTGTTTCGCGAAGTTCACGCGAATCACGGCGTGGTTTCCTGCGAAGGCTCGATGTTCAAGAGCAAATTTGCCAATGCCCTGACCACGATGATGATTGGGTCGCTTGGGCTGGCCTCCGCTGAAAACAAATTATCGGTGGCCTATGGCGGCGATGCCGGGCACATGGACGACCTTATCGAGTGGATGTGCGCGCGCTACACGAAGGACTCATTGGTCATCACCCGCAGCCTGGAATCGCAACACTTGCTTAGCGGTATGGGCGTGCACAATGAACTCGGCGCCGACACCGCATGGACCTTCGAGCCTCTTCCGGAGCAATTCGCTCACCAGGCTCTACGCCAGGCTGGTTGGGATGAGCGCACTCCGATCCTGGTGCTTTGTCCCATTCACCCGTTTGTCTGGCCGGTGCGCGCATCCATTGGAAAATACCTGGCGCGGGCCACGACGGGCGCTTACAAAGACAGCCAGTATCGCACCGTATATTTCTTCGAATCGGGCGCGGAGGTTAAGCGCAAGTTTCAGCATTACATCGACGGTTACAAGAATGCCTTGAAGGCCTTCGTGCAGAAGCATCGTGTGTTCCCGATTCTGGTGGCCATGGAACGGCTGGACGCCGTGGCTTGCCGCGAAATCGCCAAGGAAATGCCGGGCATCCCGATCTTCACTTCGGACGATTACGACATGTTCCAGCTGGTCTCGATACTGCGCGCTTGCACCTACATGGTATCGTCGCGGTATCACGGGATTGTCACCTGCATGCCGGCAGGCGTGGTTTCCGCAGGCGTGACCATGGACGAACGCATTCGCAATTTGATGCGCGAGCGCGGCCACCAGCATCTGTTGCTCACCGTGGAAGATCCCGACCTGGAGCCAAGGCTGTTGGAAGTGATGGAATCGCTGGTCAACGAAGCGGACGCAATTCGCGAGAGCATCGGCAAAACGGTGGTGAACAATCTGAAGGGCATGTCGCGCATGTCCATCTTTCTGGAAGACGAAATGCGCCACGTGTGTCCCGAATTTCCGCTGCGCAAGGGTGTTTTGAGCTGGGAAGATAATCTGCCGCCAATGAGCGAGACGTTGCGCAAGTTAGTGGAGCAATACGACCAGTCGCCGGTTGTGCTCGCCGCGGGGCGTTGAGAATTTATGCCGAATTTCCTTGAAAACCTTTTTGCGCAACTTCAGCAGGCCGCCGATCGCGTGGTGCTGCGCGAAGTTCGCGGAAGGGAATTCGTCAGTGTTACCGGCCGCGAGTTGCTTGAACAGATTTCCCGCGCTCGCGCTTATATTCGGCAATCCGGCGTGCAGCCAGGCGATCGTTGCGCGCTGTTGGGGTCAAACTCGATCCAGTGGGCGGCGCTCGATGTGGCATTGATGGCGGAGGGAGCCATCGTCGTTCCGCTGTACTCGCGCCAGGCTGCCGCCGAACTTGGGGCGATGATCAGGAATTGCTCGCCCAGCCTGTTGTTGGTCAGCGACGCTTCACTCGGCGAAGCCGTCGCGCAGGGCTGGCCGGATGCTCCGCCGCGCGTCTCGTTTGACGATGCATTTGGAAAGTTTCCCGCGGGCAAGGGAATCACCGGCGGCCCGAATCCGCGGCGCGACGACGAACTCGTCACCATCATCTACACTTCCGGTACCTCCGGCGAGCCGAAAGGCGTTTGCCTGAACACAGGAAATCTGAATCACATGTTGTCGTGCACCGGGGAGCGCCTAAACCAGTTGATGGGCGCTACTCGTGAACCAGACCGCGTGTTTCATTACCTGCCGTTTAATTTTGCGGGTTCGTGGATTCTGCTTCTGAACTGTCTGTCGCGCGAGAGCATGCTGACGCTCTCGACGGATTTGAACCGGTTGGCCGATGAGATTCAGATTTCGTCGGCGCACTATTTCATGAATGTGCCAACGCTGCTGGAGCGTGTGCGGCGCGGCGTGGAAGACGCGCTTTCGAAACGTAACGAAGTGATTCAGGCTATTTTTCGCAACGCGCGCGCGGCTTGGCTTCGCAAAAACGATGGACAATCGCGCGGCTTGGACGCTCTTTGGCTGATGCTGGGGAATAATCTGGTGTTCAGCAAAATCCGCGAGCGGTTTGGACCGCATCTTCGCGCATTGATTTGCGGATCCGCGCCACTGGCTCCGGAAACACAACAATTTTTCCACATGCTCGGCATCCCCATTCTGCAGGTATACGGACTCACAGAAACCACCGCCATTTGCACCATGGACGACCCACGTGTGCCATCAGAACCCGGTCGAGTTGGCGTGGCCATTCCCGGTATCGAAATGATCGCTGGCGAGAATGACGAGATTGTGGTGCGTGGCCCCAATGTTTTCGCGGGTTACTGGAACCGCCCCGAAGAGACCGCCAAAGTTCTGAAGGACGGCTCTTTCCACACTGGCGATCAAGGCGAAATGAATTCGCGGGGAAACTGGCGCATCAGCGGCCGCATCAAGAATCTGATCATTCTGAATTCCGGACACAATGTAGCGCCAGAACCGATTGAAGAGGAAATTGCCCAGCGTTTGGCGGGTGCGCAGCAAATTGTGGTGGTGGGAAATGGCCGCGGATATCTTTGCCTGCTGGTGACGGGCGCCGTGGACAGTAAGTCGGTGCAGGCCGCGATCGACACCGTGAACTCTGAATTGCCGCACTACCGCCAGATTCGCAATTTCACGATTCTGAAAGAAGTGCTCACGCCGGAGAGCGGCTTGCTTACCGCGATGGGCAAAATCAGGCGCGATGCCATCAATGCAACGTTTCGCGACGAGATTGAACAAATGTACCGCAAGCAATCCGCGGCTGTGGGCGTGAGCGGATGAGCGCTCCTGGCAAAGGCAAGGAGCCATTGAAAGAATTCCGTGGCCAAGCGCTGCGCTGGGAATGGCGCGACGGCGTGATCGAACTGACCCTCGATCGCGAGCCGCTCAACGAAATCGGCACCGTTATGCTTGCCGATCTGGAGAAGTTTGTCGGTGCGTTCCAGGGACTCGCTCCTATTACCAGCGCCTGCATCATCACGAGCGCCCGCCCCGGAGGTTTTTGCGCCGGGGCGGACTTGCGCGAACTTTATCGTGGCGCCGTCGATCTGCCCAAAGCGAAGCGGCTTGCGGGCGTTCGTGCCTTCCTGAAGCGCATTCACGCCGTGGCCAATGCGATTGACGACGCGCCGTTCGTTACCTTTGCGGCCGTTCATGGCTTGTGCATGGGCGGAGGCCTGGAGCTGGCGTTAGTTTGTGATTTGATTGTTGCCGATAAGATGGCGCGCTTCGGTTTCCCCGAGTTGCGTTTGGGGCTGATTCCCGGCTTTGGCGGCATTCCCCGGCTTTGCCGCGATGTGGGAAACAGTTTCATCCGCGATCTGCTGTTCACCGGCCGCACGGTGAAGGCAGAAAGCGCGCAGCAGGCGGGCCTGGTCTCGCACCTTGCCGGCGAAGGATACGCGCTGCAAGTGGCGCGCTCGATGGCCCAGCAAGTAACGAAGTTCGACGCGCAAACGCGCGCCGCGGCGAAAAAGTTCATCAAACCGATTCCTCGTGCTGAGTTGAAAAAGGAAATCGATCTTTTCTGCAAGTTGTTCGCCCGGCCCGTCGTCATGGACGCTTTGCGGCGGTTTGTTGAGACGGACGATCCGATGAAACACTTGCCCGTCGCGCCGGCGAACAAATAGCATCTTGATATTGGTGGCTTGGAGGGACACGTGAGCAAGGCGTTTCGGGAACGTTGCTACACCTATTTCGTTCTGCTGTTAGTTGCGCTTCTATTCACCTCGTGCTCGCATCCGACTGGTGATTCCGCGACATTTGATCCCGATGGAACGGCGCACGTCACGCGCATCATTCCCATGCCGTCTACGATCAGCCCCGAGGCGCAAAAATGGCTGGACTCGCTGGCTCGCCAAAAATACGCGCCGCAAACTCTTGCGGAGCGCCGGGCCGGCACGGATCAATGGCGGGCGCAAGCCTCGGCCGAAGCGCGAAAACTGTTCCCCGTAAACGTCGAGGAAAAAATCATGGGCGGCGTGCGCACGGACGTCATCACGCCGCTCGACACGCCGGAATCAAATCGCGCGTGCGTGCTGATCAACCTGCACGGTGGCGGATTCAATTCCGATTCCGGCTCGCTGATCGAAGGTGTCCCGATCGCCAATCTCGCGAAAATGAAAGTCGTCTCTGTGTACTACCGACTGGCGCCGGAAAATCCATTTCCAGCGGCGGTTGAAGATGTGGTTGCGGTGTACCAGGAATTGCTGAAGGATCACAAGCCGCAGAACATCGGCATCTTCGGCACCTCCGCGGGCGGAATTTTGACCGCCGAAGTCGCTGTCAAATTGAAGCAGTCAAGTCTGCCGATGCCTGCTGCGTTGGGCATGTTTTCGATCCTCGCCGATTTTAGCCAGCCCGGAGACTCCCAGAACTTTTTTACTCTGAACGGACTTCCGGGAATTCTTGAGCCCGTGGAAGCCAGCAAACCACGTCCCCGTGAATATGCGCCGAATACTGATCCGAAGGATCCGGTCCTGTCTCCGATGTTTGCCGATTTGCACGGCATGCCGCCAACTTTGCTGGTAACCAGCACGCGCGACTTGCTACTGAGCAACACAACGATTTTCCATCGCGCTCTGCTGCGCGCCGGTAACGACGCGCAGCTCGTGGTTTACGAATCCCTGCCCCACGCGTTCTGGTATCACTTCCAGCTTCCTGAAACGCGCGAAGCTCTCGAACTAATGGCCAAGTTCTTCGACCAAAGAATCGCCCGCTAGCCTCATCCTTCGACGCGGTCCGTTAATTACAAAATTTAGAGGCGTAGCTTTTTGTTGAGATCCTTCGCGGCGCAAACTACGCGCCTTTCAGGATGACAGCGACGGCAGAGGAACGTGCAGTGAGCGAGCGAGAAATTCAACCTAGCCAAATGGCGGATGTGGCCATTTCGGAGTTCGTGCATTCTGCTGTTGGAGGCAATATCTATGTCAGCAGAATGGCTTGCAATTTCAAATGCACTCGCGGAAGCCACCGAAAAAACCGGCGCGTTCACCGTGGCCGTGCATACCGAAGCGCGCGGTTCTTCGAGTGGAGTGATCTGGCGGCCGGGCGTGGTCGTCACGGTAGAGCACGCGCTGCGGCGCGATGAAGACATCCAGCTAACTCTTGCAGACGGCCGTGTGGTGCCGGCGAAATTAGTGGGGCGCGATCCATCCACGGACCTCGCGGTGTTGAAGTTCGAAGGCGAATCCGCCGTCGCGCCGTTGGGCAACTCCGAAGAGTTGAAGCCCGGCAACGTGACGCTGGTGGTTGGGCGCACGCGCGCGAGTGGAGCTGTAGCGGCGCTGGGATTTGTCAGCCTCGTGGTGGAGGAACGGCGCATCTGGGGCGGCACGCAATTGGCACCGTATGTGCGCCTCGACGTTGCACTGCAACGCACCGGCGTGGGCGGCGCGGTGGTGGATGGCAACGGCCGCGTCGTCGGCATCGCCACGCCAAAACTTTCGCCCGGTGGTGCGTTGGCTCTGCCAATCGCCACGGTGAATCGCGTGGTCGACGCCCTGCTGCAGAAGGGACGCATCCCGCGCGGCTATCTCGGCGTCGGCCTGCAACCGATTCGCCTGCCGGAGAATCTCATGCAGGCGCTGAATCGCCAGGCGAATCGCGCGGTTATGGTGCTGGAGGTGGAACCCTCCGGCCCAGCGCACAAGGCTGGAGTGGTGATCGGCGACATTCTCGTTAGCCTGAACGGTAATCCCGTGCTGCGCCTGGAAGATGTGCAATCTCATCTCGCGGGGGAGAATATCGGTAAAGAAGTGCGCGCGGGATTTCTGCGCGGGGGTTCGCCTCGCGAAGTAACCATCGTGATTGGCGAACGCAAAAACGAGGGCGAGTAATATGAGCATCCCCGGGCTGGGAGAAATTGCGGATCGGCTGCGCCGCTCGACCGTGCTCGTGCGGCCGGGCGGCAGCAGAGGCAACGGATCGGGAGTGCTGTGGTCGTCCGATGGACTGATCGTCACGAATGCGCACGTGGCGCAGGGGTCCCGCGCGGAAGTTTCTCTGTGGGACGGCCGCGAGTTTCGCGCCGAAGTGATATCGCGAGACGCGCGGCGCGATCTTGCCGCATTGCGCATTTCTACCGACGACTTGCTGGCCGCGGAGTTCGGCGATTCTTCACGCGTGCGCGCTGGTGAAATCGCCATCGCTGTCGGCAATCCCCTCGGTTTTGTTGGCGCGCTTACTACCGGTGTGGTTCATGGCGTCGGACCGATTCGCGGACTGGGCGCGCAAAGTTGGGTGCAGTCCGACGTGCGGCTGGCTCCTGGCAATTCGGGGGGACCCCTGGCCGACGCGCGCGGCCGTGTGATCGGAATAAATGCGATGGTCGCGGGCCGGCTGGCGTTGGCCATTGCCAGCAATGAAGTGGCGCGATTCTTGCGCGGCGAGAGCGGCGGAGAATCACTACGCCTGGGCGTTTCGGTGATGCCGGTGCGCTTGCCGCGCTCCACCGGTGGCCGGAAATTTGCCTTGGTGCTGGCCGCCGTTGAGCCGGGAACTCCCGCGGCTCGCGCATCGCTGATGCCGGGCGACATTTTGTTGGGCACCCAAGAAAAGCGTTTCGCTTCTGTGCGCGACCTTGCGGAAGCGTTGCAAGGTGACGATGCCGGTCTGCTGCGGCTGGAGTTTTTGCGCGGTGATTATGAGCGTGTTCGGCGCGTCAGCGTGCAGCTTGCCGCGCGCGGACAGAAGGCCGGGGCAATGGCGGCGTGACTCGCGTCTTCATCGTCGCTGCGCCGCTGCGAGCGAGAAGGGAACTGACCGCTCTACTCGACGACGCGCCTGACGTCGAAGTCGTGGGAACCGCCAGCAGCCTGGAAGGTGCTGCGGAAGGGTGGGAAGAACTCGACGTGCTGCTGGTTCGGGATTCCGGCGAGTCCACCGACGAGTTGTTCGATTCACTGGAAGACAATGGCTTGGCGCGCCAGACGCCCGTTCTACTGCTCCTCGAACAAGCAACGCAAAACAGAATGAGCCGCGCCATCCAACTTGGCATTCGCGGTGTCTTGCCTGCGGATGTTGCGCCCGCGCAATTACTTAGCGCGGTTGCCGCCGTGGCCCAGGGTCTGCTGGTGTTGCAGCCTGCAGAACAGGCGCTTGCGGTGGCGTCCACCCAATCCAGAAGTGGCGAGCCCGCCGAATTGTTCGAACCGCTGACTCCGCGCGAAAAAGAAGTTCTGCAAATGCTGGCCAGCGGCTTGGGCAACAAGCAAATTGCCGCTCGCCTGAAGATCTCCGAGCACACCGCAAAATTTCACGTAGCGTCGATCCTGGGTAAACTGGGTGCGTCTTCGCGCACGGAAGCCGTTTCCCTGGGCCTCCGCCGCGGCCTAATCCTTCTCTAGTCAGACGACAGCCGCATTTTCATTCCGGCAGCGGGAATGATAAATTTAGGGCTTATGCGCACACTGGAACAGACCACCCAGGAGATCCTGGAGTTGGCGACCAAGCAGTTCAAAGTCCCTGCGGGCTCGCTGAAGGCTGACGACGATTTCTACAAGAAGCTGGCCATCGACAGCCTGCAGGCGCTCGACTTGCTCTCGCGAATCGAGAATCATTTCCGCATCGAGTTGCCCGACTACGAAGTGCAGGGCGTCAGCGATTTCAAGACGCTTGCCGAGCGCATCCAAGCCCGCCTCTGATGCTGGATCTTCCAAAGTACTCATCGATTGGCGAAGCGCTGCGCGACGCGCTGGAAACTTTCGCGCCGGAAGTGTGCCTGATCGAATCCGACCGCGGCGAAGAAAAGCTGCGCCTCACCTATCGCGATTTCAAGAACCGCGCGCTTCCCCTGGCCAAAGGCTTGCAGGATTTGGGCGTCGCGGCAGGAGACCGCGTCTCCATCATCATGACGAATCAGTCCAAGTGGCTGATCTCCGCCTACGCGCTGTTCTACTGCGGCGCCACGATGGTTCCGCTCGATTACAAACTGAAGCCGGAAGAGCAGTGGCAATTGCTGAAGCATTCCTCGGCAAACGTGCTCATCACTGAGTACGGCATCTGGCGCCAGCTCAGCGCTTCGCCGGAGCGCGCCGGCGCGGACAAGCTCAAAACCGTCCTGGTAACCGAGGCGCCCGCGAATGCCGCCGATCTTAGCGGAGCCTTGCGCTGGGAAAACGTCAGCGGAACTGGCGAACCAACGTTCGTTGCGCGCAAACGCGAAGACCTTGCCAGCATCATCTATTCCTCCGGGACCGGCGGAAGCCCCAAGGGCTGCATGCTGACCCACGGCAATTATCTGGAGCAGTGCACTTCGCTCACCGCCTGGTATCCCTTCTGGCCCGGCGTACGTTATTTGAGTATTCTGCCCACCAACCATTCCATTGATTTCATGGTGGGCTTTTTTGGGCCGTTCGTGTGCGGAGCCGCGGTGGTTCATCTACGAACTTTGCGTCCGGAATTTGTGCGCGAGGCGTTCGCGAAGTATCAGATCACCTACGTCACGCTGGTGCCTTTGGTCCTGAAAAATCTGCAGAAGGGATTGCAGGCGCGTTTCGATGAATTGCCCCCGTCCAAGCGGCGCATCTTTGAAGTGCTTCGCAAGGTCAACATGGCGCTCACCAAAGATCGGCCCCGTCTGCCACTCAGCCGCATCCTGCTGAAACAAGTACATGCTGCATTCGGCGGAAAACTGGAAGCCATCATTGTGGGCGGCGCATTTTCCGAGCCGCAGACTCTGCAGTTCTTCTACGACCTGGGCATTCCGGTAGTAAACGCCTACGGCTTGACCGAAGGGGGCACCGGGGTCACGGTGAACGACCTGAAGCCGTTTCGCGCAGACACGGTGGGGAAGCCATTGCCGGGCATTGAAGTCCGTATCAGCAACCCCGACGCTGAAGGAATCGGCGAAGTGGCGGTGCGCGGCAAAACCGTAATGGCAGGCTATCTGAACGACCCTGAAATGACCGCCGAGACCATCGTGGATGGCTGGCTGATGACCGGCGACATGGGACGTTTCGACCCCATGGGCCACTTACAGTTGTTCGGCCGCAAGAAGAACATGATCGTCACGGAAGAAGGTAAGAACGTTTACGCCGAAGATGTAGAGAGCGCGTTTGAAGGCGTGAAAGTAAAGGAGTTCTGCGTGTATGCCGCGAATTACATCTGGCCGCAGCGCTCCATGGTTGCGGAGAAGCTTGTGCTGGTGCTGCATCTGGAGCCGGGTCAGGCTTTCACGGATGAACTGAAGGATGAAATTGTGGCGCGTAACAATCGCTTGATCAACTACAAGCGCGTTCATGGCATCGTGCTGGTTGAAGAAGACTTTCCGCTGACGGCTTCATTGAAGGTGATCCGCAAGGCCCTGGCCCAGCGCTTGGCGAATCTCGATCGAAAAAACGCAATTCTGCCGATTTAGGCGGGAACAAGGTAGAATGCCCCATCCGGGTAAAACGTGAAAGACAGCTTTCTGGCGATAGTGAATCCTGCGGCGGGCGGCGGGCGAGCGGCGAAGTTCGCCGGTGATGAGCTGGCGCGCCTGAAAGCCGGTGGACTTCGCGTGGACGTGATCGCGTCCACTGGGCCGGGGCACGCTTCACAACTCGCCGCCGAGGCTTGCGCGCAGGGCTACCACAAATTCCTTGCGGTCGGTGGAGACGGCACCGCGCATGAAGTGATCAACGGGGCCTACAGCCAGAATGATGCCACGCGCCACATCGAACTTGGTTTCCTGCCGTTCGGCACAGGCAATTCGTTTCTGCGCGATTTTACGAGCGAGGGGGCGGAGTCATCCATTGAAGCGCTGATCGCCGGCAGAAAACGCTCCGTCGATCTTCTGCGTTTGCGGCATTCCTCCGGGACTATCTATTCCTTCAATCTGCTAAGTGTAGGATTCACCGCCGACGTCGGCGCTCTTAGCAATCGCATCTTCAAGGCCTTCGGCCATCTCGGGTACCTTCTCGGCGTTTTTGTCCGTGTGGTGCAGCTGAAGCGGCGCGGATTCAAAATGCGTTGCGATTCGGATCGCGATTGGGATGAGCGCCGTTGCCTGTTCCTCACTTTCAACAACTCCAAATTCACGGGCGGGACCATGATGATCGCCCCAAACGCCGATCCCTCCGACGGCTTCATCGAATTCGTTCGCTGGGGCCCGATTGGCAGGCTCGGACTCCTGAAAATGCTTCCGCGCCTTTATGATGGAACACACACCGATCACGTCCTCGCGGAAACGCGTCGGGTCAAGCGCGTCGAGTTTGCTCTGGAAGGACCGATCGACGTCATGATCGACGGCGAAATCCTCACGCTGGACTGCAAATTGCTGGACATCCTGCCCGGCGCCATGGACGTTTATATATGACGCGGGTCTGGGAGCTCTTGCGCAGCATCTTTCTGTGGTTCGCCAGCTGGCTTCATTTCCTGATTTTCGTGCCGATCCTGATTGCTCTTGCGATCGTGCTTGATCCCCGAAAGCACGACTGGTTGCAGCGCGGGCTATGCCGCAGGATTGCGTATTTTTCGGGCGCAAAGATTGTGGTGAAGAAGTCGCCGGGATTTGATGCGCAGCGCACCTGCATTTTCATGGTTAACCACGTAAATGTATTCGACCCCTTCATGTTGTACTGTGCGATTCCGCAACTGGTGCGCGGCTGGGAGCTCGAATCGCACTTCCGCATTCCCATTTATGGCTGGCTGATGAAGCGCTTTGGAAATGTGCCGGTCCCGAATGTCCGCAATCCCAGGGACTTGAAGCGCTTGTGGCGGATGACCCAGGAAGCGATCAATGGCGGCACCAGTTTGATCATTTTTCCGGAAGGAAAGCGCACGCGAGACGGGCACGTGAACGACTTCGAAGAAGGTGGATTCCGACTGGCGCAACAACTGGGAGTTCCGATTACCCCTGCCAGCCTGGTCGGCTCATTTCATCATTTGCGCACAGGAACCTGGACGCTGCGGCCTACCACCATCACCATTTTTCTGCACGACACGATTGAGACCAAGGATCTGAAAAAAGAAGATGTACCCGAACTGAAAGCGCGCATGAAGGAAACCATCGCGCGTCCGGTGGAAGCCTGGCTACAGGAAGGATCGGAGCAGGAAAGCCAGCCGCCCGTTGACGTTACGCGCTAAGTCAGCACGAATCGTTTGGGCTACAAGCTGAGTCGAACACCCGGCAGAACGCGGCCCGCACGCGTTTCTTGCCACGTATAGTAAATTCGGTGAATCACGGTAATGGTGGAAATCACTGCAATTACCCACAGAACTGGCCCCATGCGCGTGAACAAGCCTCCGATAATCAGCAGTACCAACCGCTCCGGACGTTCCATGAAACCCACTTTGCAGAGAGGAATCAACGATTCGGCGCGGGCTCGCGAGTAACTTACCATCACCGATCCCGCTGTAGCCACCGCTGCCAACACCACGTATGGCGTGCGCCCGCTCACCGAGTAGTACACCAGCAGCCCCATGTACAGCGCCATGTCCGCATAGCGATCCAGGGTGGAATCGTAAAATGCACCGAAGGCGGTCACGCGATTCTGTCGCCGCGCCACTTGACCGTCGAGCATATCCAGGAATCCCGCGATAAAAATAATGATCGCGCCGGTGCGGAAATTCCCGACCGCGAAACAAGCCGCAGCCGCAAAGTTCACCAGCAGCCCAAAAAACGTCAACAGATTCGGATTCACGCCGGTTGCGGCCAGCGCTCCGACGATTCGGTCGAGCAGCCATTTGCTGCCCGTTCCAATCGCGCCTGTGAGAGTCATCGACATGTTCTTAAGCCACGTGGAATCATACTTCAGCCAGACAGCTTATCCAAATCCTGATGGCAAGCAAACAAGCGGCCAATTGGCACTTGACGCAGGCGCTCGCAATCCATACATTGCTCAGAACACTTGGGGAGCGCATGAATTCAGACCGGCGGGATTTTCTACTTCACTTAGGCGGAATCGCAGGAACAGCTTGGCTCAGCGCACAGTGGCCCGGCATGGTTGCGGCAGCTGAACACGCGCACCAGGCGGCTGCGTCCAAACAATCTTTCGAAGTGCTCACGCCCGAGCAAGCCAAAGAAGTGGAAGCGATTGCCGCGCGTATCATTCCCACCGACGAGCTTCCCGGCGCTACCGAGGCTGGCGTGGTGTACTTCATCGACCGAGCGCTGAAAACTTTCGCCAGCGACAATTTACATCAATACCAGGCGGGCTTGGCGGAAGTGAATCACTTGACCACGCAGATGTTTCCCGGCGTGAACACATTTTCTGCGGCCACTCCCGAACAGCAGGACAAGATCCTTACGGAGTTGTCTGCGACACAGCTCTCTTCCACGAACACGCGGCGACGCAATCAAGCCCCTGCCCCGTCCGGATTTCTGCAGACGATTTGGTTTGACACCGTTTGCGGGTTTCTGATTGATCCCGAAGGCGGCGGCAATCATGACTTTGCCGGATGGAAAGTGATTGAACGCGATCCCGCACACAGTTTCTCTCCGCCTTTCGGCTATTACGATAAGGATTATCCTGGCTGGCAGCCTCTCCCGACGGAAGCGGGGAAGAAATGAGCGAGTCCAAAGTTTCCTACAAGACTTCCGAAGAAGTGGATTTCGTCATCGTCGGATCCGGCGCGGCCGGCGGCGTTCTGGCCAAGGAACTATCCACCAACGGTTTTCGCGTGGTGGTGCTAGAGCAGGGGCCGTACCTCACCGAGGCGGATTTCACTCACGATGAACTGAAAGTGTTTAATCGCCACCTGCTGACCAACAATCCAAAAAATCAGCCGATCACTTTCCGGCAGACTCCGCAAGAAAAAGCCAAAGTTCAACAAAGTGTGTTGTATGGCCGCTGCGTTGGCGGCAGCAGCGTGCATTTCACGGCGAACTTCTGGCGTTTTCACGAGATTGATTTTATCGAGCGCAGCAAGGTTGGGGAGATTCCCGGGACCGGGTTCGTCGATTGGCCGATTCGATACGCGGATCTCGAGCCCTATTACACCAAAGTCGAGTGGGAGGTTGGCGTCTCCGGGCTTGCCGGCGCCAGTCCGTTTGATCCGCCTCGCTCCAAGCCGTATCCGATGCCGCCGCTACCGGTTAAAGGTTCCGGCGTCATCTTTGAGAAGGCGGCGCGGAAACTCGGCTATCATCCGTTCCCCGCGCCCATGGCTATTCTTTCTGAGCCGCGCCCGGGACGCAGCGCTTGCGTGAATTGCGGCTTCTGCCTCGGCTTTGGTTGCGAAGTAGGCGCCAAGTCTTCGGCGCTCTCCAGCGTGATTCGCATGGCAGAAAAAACAGGCCGCTGCGAGATTCGTCCCAATTCCTATGTCCACAAAATCGCCACAGACAAAACGGGAAGAGCGACGGGCGTTCTTTATTTTGATGCCAAAAAGAACGAGCAGCTGCAAAGGGCGAAGGCTGTCATCGTGTGTGCCAACGGCGCAGAAACTCCGCGATTGCTGCTGCTTTCCGCGTCGAATCAATTTCCCAACGGCCTGGCCAATTCCAGCGGTCTGGTCGGAAAATATTTGATGCCCAATAGCGGCTCGATTGCTTACGGAGTGTTTGACGAACCCCTAAACGATTACAAGGGATTCGCCGTCAGCCGCATCTTCCACGATTTTTACGAAATGGATGCCCAGAAGCTCGGCATCTACGGCGGCGGAGGTCTGGACGCGCGATTCGATCTCACCCCTATTGGATTTGCCACCGGCGCCCTGCCGCCGGGAACACCGCGCTGGGGCAAGGATTTCAAGAAAGCGCTGCACCACAATTTCACGCGCACCATGGAGATTTTCTGCCACGGCACCTCGCTACCCGTGGAATCAAACAGCTTCTCGCTCGATCCCGACGTCAAGGATGCCTGGGGCCTTCCCGCTCTTCGCATGACCTATCAGGATTGCCCGAATGACTTGAAACTGGTCACCTGGATGAAAGACCGCGCCATGGAAATTCTGGATGCAGCGGGCGCCACGACCAAATGGCACCAGCCCATCGCCTCGTCGCAGTTCGTGGTACACCTTTTGGGCACCTGCCGAATGGGCGCTGACGCCAAGTCTTCAGTGATCAATCCCGATCATCGCACCCACGATGTTCCAAACCTGTTTCTTTGCGACGGCAGCAGCCTGGTAACTTCCGGCCGCGGCCAGCCCACCATGACGATTCAGGCGCTCGCTTACCGCGCAGCGGATCGCATCACCGCGCTAGCCAAACAGGGAGAACTCCCGGCGTAAAAGTGGCGCGGAAATCCCACTGACGGTATCCTTTTGTCTCGCGAGTTTTTCCGTCGTTTCGAGGACCACATGAAAACAGGCAGCGCACGCTTGTGGATTTCAGCTTCCGCCTTGTCGGCGGCGATTTTGCTGGTTGCATCGATGAAGTTAACTCGAGCCCAGCAGCCCCCCGCAACTGCGCACTCTGGACAATTCCAGACAGCCGAGCAGCATTTCAAAAATATTCAGGTGCTGAAGAATATTCCGGCAGACCAGCTAATCCCGTCGATGCAATTCATCGCGGCATCGCTCGGCGTGGAGTGCGAGTTCTGTCACGTGGAGCACGCCAACGACAAAGACGACAAGAAAACCAAGCTTACCGCGCGAAAAATGATCACCATGATGATGGCCATCAATCAGGCTAACTTTAATGGCGATGTCGAAGTTACCTGCTACACCTGTCATCGTGGCGTCGCCCACCCTGTTTCTACGCCAATTCTTTCCGCGGATGCTACTCGGCCGCCAGCCCACGTTCACGACGAAGGTGGCGAAGCTCATCCTGCTCTTCCGTCCGCCGAACAGATTCTTGGCAAATACCTCGCCGCAGTCGGTGGCGCGGATGCCTTCAACAAGATCAACACCCGCGTGCAGAAGGGAACGATCGACGCTTTCGGCAAAACCAATCCTATCGAGATCTATTCGGAAGCTCCGGAAAAACGCGTCTCGTTGAACCATCCTCCCACCGGCACCAGCGTCACCGCGTTCAACGGCGAAGTTGGGTGGCTCAGCATGCCCGGCGGTTTTCATGCGATGACAGCGGCCGAAGGCGAAGCCGCCAGGATCGACGCCGAGTTGCGATTTCCCGCGCGCGTTCGCGAACTGTACAAGGAGTTCAAGGTGCTGCCGGGCGAGCCGGTGGGCGGCCGTGCAACTTTTCTGGTCGTCGCGAAGGCCCCCGGCAAGCCCACGCTCAACCTTTATTTCGATCAGGAAAACGGTTTATTGCTGCGGCTGATTCGTTTCGCGGAAACGCCACTGGGCCGCAATCCCACGCAGATTGATTACAGCGATTATCGACAAACCGATGGCGTCAAGATCCCGTACCGCTGGATTCTGGTGCGGCCGAATGGCGCCTTCACGATTCAAGTAGAGACCGTGCAGCAAAACGTGCCCGTCGACGAAAAGTTGTTCGTCATGCCGGAACCACCCGCCGGACACTAGCCGCAATTCCTGGAACCAGGGCCTTAACGCCTCATGGCAAAAAAGGATTCCAGGGTGCGGGTTTTTAGAAACGGAAGATAATCCCGCCGGTGAAGCTTCCACGATTCAGGTAGTTGGGCAACGACGCGTTATAGCAGAAGCCATAGAACGGGTCGCAATATAATCCGGTCGTCGAACTGCCGTAGGTTGGCAGCCATCGCACGTCGCCTCGCAAACCCACGTGGCGGCTCACATAATATTTCACGCCGCCGCCGATGTTATAGGCGAACTCCGTTCGATTCGGGGTTCCGCTGCCGTTTGAATCGTGTGTGAATCCCACGCCACCTTCAATGTAAGGGCGCAAGCGGTGCTCGCTGTTCAGAAACATGTACGAAATGCCGAACTGGAATTGGTCGACGGTGGTGTCGAAGGCCTTATGATATTGGCCGGTCAAAATCGATTGCCCGCTGTACGACGTGTTATTGCGATTCCACATGAATTCGGCTTGCGTGTTTTCCGTCAGGTTGTAGTCCAGAAATGTTCCGAAGGCCAAAGCGTCGTTCACGCGCAGCGAACTGACCGGCGGGAGGTTTCCAATTGGCGGGTTGAATGGGTTCACAGGATAGGATCCGCTGGTTTCATAGCCGACGAAGGGCGAAATTTCAAACTTCTGCTGGGCGCGGGTCGAAGTCCCTGCAAAAAACAGCACTGCGAAACACAGAATGTATACGCTCCGGCTCATCATTGTTCCTTTCTTCTTCCTGGATGAATCCGTCATGAGATGTGATTCACCTCCCGCCTGACAACATTTCAAGCCGCTCGGTACTCTTGCTCGGCTCTTCACCACAAACGCAAGTTTGCGCCAGCCTTACCGTAGAGCCGCAAATATCCCTTGTCCTTCCAGGTAAACCCACCGGTGGCGGAAAAGTTTCGCGGGTCGGCCATAGATTAGATGAGGAGATGGCGGCGAAAGGGTGCGCCTAAAACACGCCAAATTGCAGATATTCTTGCACTTATGCTAGAGACTGAAATCGGCGTCGTTAACCCGGCAACTGCCGGTACCCGCTCTCTAATTCTATTCCTTCTTCGGCGCAGCAGTCTCGTTTCCGCCCGTGGATTCTTGCTTTGATTCTGGTTGCGCCGGTTTCTCGCCGGATGCACCCGCGCCATTCGCTTGCGGGGGCCCCGCAGGTTTTTCCTGATATTGCACGATCAGCGAAATGCGTCGGTTCAGCGAATCAAGTGGCGCATCGGGCTTGCGCAGTCGCTGGTCCGCAAATCCGCGTACCTGCGTCACCTGGTCGTCGCGAAATCCGTTCTGCATCATCAATCGGCGCGCTGCATTGGCGCGATCAGCAGATAGCTCCCAGTTTGTGTATGCCGCGGTGGGAGGGTAGGGCTTGGAATCGGTGTGTCCTTCGATCGCCACGCGATTCGGCAACTTACCCAGTTCCTGCGCCAGGGTTTTCAGCAGTTCACTGCCGTCGGCGCTCATCTTTGCACTTCCGCTTTCAAAAAATGTGCCGGTGGCGGATTCCGTCAACTCGATCCGCAAGCCTTCGTTCGTCACCGTCATATCGATGTGACTCTGCAATTTATCGAACTTCGGCACCTCGCGAATCGATTTCTGCAGCTGTTCTTTCAATTCCTTCATATTGTCTTTGGACACGATGAAGTTATCGCCACTTCCTCGCATGTCGCTTCCCACCATTTTCGAATTGCCGGTGGGATCCTTGAAATATCCGCCCACAGCCTCTTTCACCTGGTTGCTGCTGTTCATCAGCCATAGCACGATAAACAGCGCCATCATCGCGGTAACAAAATCCGCGTACGCCCCTTCCACGCGCCACCATGGTGGCCGCCATGCGCGGCTTTCTTCTTGATGATGATCGGAGGAGGCGACGGCATCGGAGTCCCTACGCAGCCGGAGCGGCTGGTTCTGCTGCCGCCGCGCCTTCGGCCGCTGCGCCGCGATTTTTGATGAAGTCCTCGAGTTCCTGGAATTTTGGCCGCACCGTGCCGGGAATGGCGCGCCGTCCGAACTCCACCGCCACACTGGGAGGCGCTCCCTTGATGAACGCCACAATCACCACCCGGATCACGTGGTAAAAAGCGTGCTCCTCTTCGGTGGACTTCGCCATGTTCGCCGCGATCGGACCGACAAATCCGTAGCACAACAAGATGCCCAGGAAGGTTCCTACCAACGCTGCGGCTACTTTGTGCCCGATTTCTTCCGGCGGTCCGCCCAGCGCCCCCATGGTAATTACCACGCCCAGCACTGCTGCCACGATGCCCAACCCTGGCAAAGAATCCGCCATCGTGGAAAGCGCGGTAACCGGCGCTCCCACTTCGTGGTGGTGGACTTCCATGTCCAGCTCCATCATCTGATCGACGTCGAAAGGCTCGACTCCTCCTCCCGCCGCCATGCGTATGGTGTCGCAGATGAAGTCCATCACGTGATGGTCTTTCAGCAGTTTCGGATATTTCGAAAACACCGGGCTTTGCTCCGGATTATCGCTGTCCGTTTCCAGCGCCATCAGCCCTTCTTTCCGCGCGCGTGTGAACAGCTCATACAGCATTTTCATGATTTCCAGGTAGCGGACCTTGCCGAACTTCGATCCCCCGAACACCCCGGCCAGGTTCCCCACAATCTTTTTCAGGATGTGCAGCGGGTTGGCGATCAGCACGGTACCGAGTCCGGCGCCTCCGATGATCAGCAATTCCGCGGGTTGCAGAAGAACGCGCAAATTGCCGTGCTCCATCAGGTACCCTCCCACGATGGCGGCGATCACCACCACGATTCCGATAATCACGAACATAGTGAAGCCTTCTTTTGGTTCTGGTTTCTCATGTTGAAATCAGAACCACGCGATTTCCGCCGTTCTCGCCGCCTTGCGCCAGCGCCCGTTCCGCGCGGCCGGTGATGGTGCCCACGGTGTCGCGGTCGCAGGCGACTGTCGCACCGATGGACACAGTCACGTGAAACTTGTCTCCCCAGAACACCACGTCGGCGTGCAGCGCCATTTTTCGCAGCCGCTCTGCTACCTTCATCACATCGGCCTCGCCACACTCCGTCAGCACCGCCAGGAATTCCTGCTTCAGCCAGCGCCCCAGATAGTCTGTGGGCCGCAATCCATTTTCCATCGTCTGCGCGACGACGCGTGTCGCCGCATCCACTGCGGCTTGCCCGAAGCGTTCGCGCAGTTTGGCCAGATCGTCGATGGCGATCGATAGGACCGCGAATGGCACGGGATACACCGCGAAAAGTGACAACTGTTCCCGCAGGTGCGCTTGAATCATCGCGTGGTTCAACACCCCGGTCAGCGTGTCCAGGCACCCTGCCGCGCCGAGCTTGCTTTGGCGACGGTTGTGCCCCGCGGTACTCGATATTGGATCGAATATCTCCACGGCCCCCTGGATGTGGCCTTCGTCGTTGCGCAGCAGAATCGTCTGCAACCGCACGGGAATGGAATGCCCGAGCTTGCCTCTCAGTGACGCTTTGGTGGTTATGCCCCGTCCTTCTCTTAGCGTCACCAGCAACGGCACCATGCTCCCGATGACAGTATTAATTTCGCAATCCGAGTGCTCCAGGAATCCTTCGTTGCACTGCCGTCCTAACACATCTTGTTTCAAGTAACCCGTGATGCGTTCGGCGCCTGCATTCCAGAAGGTGACCTTTCCCTCGCGGTCCGCCGCAAACACGCCGGTCGGAAGGCATTCCAGCACTTGCTGGCAAATCTCCGAGTCTGGTGACGACGCCATGGAAATGTCCTCACCTATTCCTATGCAAGTTAGGCACGTTGGAGACCACCGGAAGGAGGGTGAAGCTTTGCTAATTCCCGTGATTCGAAAGGGATGACGCTAGTTCAATAGAGGTGTGAGTTTCAGTTCAGTCGGGCGAGTTCAAATTCGGAACAGTCCCCCGGGTTCCGCTCTTCTGTCACTTTATTTCATCCGGCCGTTGCCCGCGATCGGATCGCGATCGGCCGACGACAACAGGCGCACCGCCACGCCATACTGGCCATCGCCGAGGTCATCCACCCGCGCCACTTGCCCGATGTACTCGTGATTCAGCGGATTGATGGGGGAATGATAGGGGAGCGTGACAAACAATCTCATGCCAAGATAGTAGTTTTTGCGCTGAGTTGCGAAATATACGCCATCCCGCGAGACGTTCTTGGTCGTTCCGATTTCGTCGAACGGATCATCTTTGGGATCCGAAGGCCGCACGCGCAGCGATTGTCCCATGCGCACGCGGCGAGCCCGGCGGCGTTCACTCTGTCTGACTTCTTGCATGTAATAATCTAGCCATAATGTAAGCCAGACTAATACCACCTGTGCCGAATCAGCTAAGATTGATGTCGGTAACGGCTTTACCACTTTGTCAAATTGCGGATTGTTGAGAAAATCCGGAAGCTACTACGCCTTTAGCAGCGCCGCCACATACGCCGGCGTCAGCGGAATGCGGCGAGGCTGCACGCCGGTGGCATCGAAGATGGCTGCTGCCACGGCTGGCGGGACAATGGCGTTTGCAGCTTCTGAGCCGCCTCCAAACCCTTTATCGTCGCGCGAAATCTGCACCACTTTGATTTCCGGCATTTCTTCCATCGTCAGGATCTTGTAGCGGCTCCAATTCGTGCTGGTCACTTTTTCCTTATCAAACGTAACTTCTTCCTTCAGCGCCTCGCTCAGTCCCATCACAACGCCGCTCTTCATGCAGCGATCGAGTTGCCGCGGGTTAATGGTTTTTCCGCACTCGGCGCCAATCGTGAACTTGGTCACCTGCACCTTTCCGGTGGCTGGAATCACCGCCACTTCGGCAATGCCAACCCAGTAGGCATTGGAGCGCACCATGATGCACACGCCGCGCCCGGTCATGGTGGCACTCCCCGTTTTTCGCGCGCCACGATGCGGCGAAGGTCGCGGCTGCCAGCCTGCGGCTTTGGCCGTGGCGTTCAGAATGTCGATCAACCGCTGGTCAGTCGTATGCTCAATGCGAAATTGCACCGGGTCGGCCTTTACCGCCGCTGCTGCCTCGTTGATCAATCCCTCCAGCGCGAAGTTTTGTTGGCGCTGCCCCGGTGTCCGCATGATGTTCCCGCGCAAACCACCGCTGGCCGACTCCGCCGCAAGGTTCGGCATTCCATACACTTCTTCCAGCCTTTGAATCTTTTCGTAATGCCACTCCGTAGCAATCCAATTCCCCGGCTTCGACGTGGCGCAGGGCATTCCGGCCAGCAGCGCGCCAAGGGGCCTCGGGTCAAACATGTGCGGCGAGTAAAACGCGGTGTGCACCGCGGTCAAATGTCCATTCGCGTCGAAAGCGCCCTCCGCGTCGGACACCCATCCCGGCGAAACGCTGGACCAGGCCATGTCTTCTTGCATGGTCCACTGCACGCGAACGGGCTTGCCGGTCAACTGTGAAAGGATCACCGCGTCGCCTTCCGCGCCATCTCCGCCGAGCGTCGTGCGTCCGTACTGACCCGAGTGTTCCAGCCAGCGCACCACCACTTTTTCTACCGGCACGCCTAGCAGGAACGCGATGCGCGCGCGTAGCCCCTGAGATTGCGCCGAATGCGTCCACACCATCGCGCTGCCATCGCTACGCACATCCGCAACCGCAACGAATGGACCGATCGGCGCGTGCCTTACATACGGCTGCTCGTAGGTTGCAGAAATCGTTTTGGCACTGCTCGCCAGCGCCGCTTTCACCTCATCGGCCTTTCCTTTGCTTTCCGCTGGCGCTCCCCAGTTGTACTGGCGAAGCGCTTTCGTCAGATTCTCGCTGCCCGGCAGCCCCCGCCAGTCCGTCCACTTCGTCCCTGCAGCGACCGCGCGCGCCGCGCTGATCGCTTCCCACTCGTTGGGCGAGACTACCGCCACCAGATTGCCCTTCCTCACCACTTCCGCGGTAGGGAACTGCTTTTTGTCGACTTCACCAACTGAGACCAGCGTTGACCCGAGGGTCGCGGGCCGCACCATTCGCGCATGCAGCATTCCCGGCAGTGTGACGTCGCAACTCCACTGCGTCTTACCCGTGACCTTGTCGGTGATGCTGGGCACTGGATAGGACTTGCCGATCACCTTGAATTCGTTGACCGGCTTCATCGGTGGATCTCCTGTCACCGTGAAACCGTCGAGCGACGTCATGCCTACCCACCCCGCTGGATCGGGCCTCGCTTGTTTGCCCTCAACTGGAATCTTCAGGTCCAGGTGCTGTCCTTCAACAAGTTTCCCGTAACTGATGCTCTTTCCCCCGCCTGACACGATTCCATCCGTCACCTTCAGCTCGGAAACGGGGAGAGCCAGTTGCGTTGCGGCCAATCCCAGCAGCGCCTGGTGCGTGTAGGCAGCCACCTTGCGAACGTTGCTCATTCCTGTCAGGAATCCCGCGGAGTATCCTCCGTCGGGTGTTCTGTCGGTGTCGCCCAGAATCAGCGAAATCGTTTCCGGGCGGACGTCCAATTCTTCCGCAACCGCTTGCGCATAGTACGCGCTCATGCCCGTGCCTGTTTCTGTGCGTCCCGTTCGCATGACGATGGTGTTGTCGCTTCGGATCTCCAGCCACGAAGCCAGCAAAGCCGGATCGAGCGAGGTCTGGGTTTCGGCAGCGTTGGCCGCCGCAAATTTTCCAGGGAGGTACAGCGACACAAAAAGCGCGCCGCCCATTTTCACGAAGCCGCGTCGCGTGACTGTCGTTGCGAGTGGCGAATCGTTGCCGGTTTTTGTTTTTACCGTCATGGTCGTCGCTCCCTTCACGCCTTCATGGCTTTGGCGGCGCGCTGCACCGCATCGATGATCGCGGCGTAGGTCCCGCAGCGGCAAAGGTGTGGCGAAGGTGGCGTGTTCGTGAACGCGTCTTTGATCTGCGCTATGGTGGGATTCGGATTTTTGGCCAGCAATTGCGCGGCGGCGATCATCATTCCGCTTTGGCAGTAGCCGCATTGCGGTACCTGCTCGTCAATCCAGGCCTGCTGAATCGGATGCAGCGTCTTTGCGGCGTCGGCCGCGCTCAATCCCTTTTTCTCTGCCCAGACCGCAGGCAGTCCTTCGATGGTTGTCACCTGCTTGCCTACCGCATACGACACCGGCGTGATGCAAGTGCGCACTTCCTCGCCATCCAGCAGCACCGCGCACGCTCCGCACTGGGCCATCCCGCAGCCAAGATGTGGTCCCGTCAATTTCAGCTCGTTGCGCAGCACGAACAGCAGAGGTGTCTCCGGCGCTACGGACACCTGATGTTTCGCTCCGTTTACGGACAGGGTCAGATCGCTCGGCATGTCTCCCCCAGCTAGTGTCGCGTCCCGTAAATACATTGCAGAAGTGCGGAGTCTTCAGGGGCTGAAACCCAACTCATAACACGGGCTTTACGCCGCGGCTGAAAGCCCCGGCCTCCTGAAGAAAAATACCAGGAACTTACGGGACACGACACTAGTTTCGACAATTCCATCGATTGGACGCGCCCGGCGTCCCCTCGTTAGCCGCTGCAATGCCAGGTGAGTACCGATTCCAGGCGCAAGCCGTGTGTAGCTCGTCGGCGGGATTGAAGAGGCACTGCGCGGCTTTCTGAATCAGGCTTGCCCCGTCTAAAGGCTAAACGTTACCCTGTGGGAGTTACCAAAACAATGTCCATCATCAGTCGACGCGCTTTCCTGGAAATGGCTGCGGCCATGGGTGCCACCGCGATTTGGACGAATACCGCTGCCACTGCCTCCGGGGTTCAATGGCAAGAACGCCGCGATCTCTTTCCCGAAGGTGTCGCTTCGGGTGACCCCGACAGCCACAGTGTGCTGTTGTGGACGCGCTGCCCGCAACCCCGCCGGGGTTCCACCGTGCGCCTTACGGTCGAAGTTTCGGAAGACGAATCGTTCAACCATGTCGTCGCGACAACGGTGACTCCAATCTCCGCGGACTCCGACTGGACGTGCCGCGTGCTGGTTGCCGGCCTGCAGCCCAGCCGCGTTTACTGGTATCGCTTTGCGACCCCCGAAGGATTTGGCAGTCGCATTGGTCGCACCATTTCCGCGCCAGCCGCGGACGATCTCCGACCGGCGCGCTTTGCCTTCGTAAGTTGCCAGAATGCCAATCAGGGCGCGCAAAACGCTTACCGCAGAATGATTTTTGAGGACCAACGCGCCCCGGAATCCGAGCGCCTGGGTTTCGTACTGCATCTCGGCGACTTCATCTATGAGATTGTTTGGTATCCGGAAGATCGTCCGCAAGGCATGTACGATCGTCGATTGCGCGATATCGTGCGCTACCCGCACGGCGAAAAAATTCGCGACTTCCACATTCCCACGACTCTCGACGACTATCGCGCGGTCTATCGCGCCTATCTTGGCGACCCTGATCTTCAAGACGCACGCGCACGCTGGCCGTTCGTCAATATGTGGGACAACCACGAATTCAGCTGGCTTGGCTGGCAATCCCTGCAGAAATTTGAAGGCAAGACGCGCCCCGCACAGACGCGCAAAGTCGCCGCCAATCAGGCATTCTTTGAATACCAGCCGGCGCGCGTGACCAAGCCGAGTGGTCCTTCGTTGGAGCGCTTCGATGGGCCCCAGGTTGTGGATGCGCCCATCACTCACTTCGACCAGAACGGACTCGGCCAGGAACCCAACAACATTGCCGCCATCGGTAGTCTGAAAGGTTATCGAGCGTTGCGATGGGGCCGCAACATTGAACTGATTGTCACCGACCAGCGCAGTTATCGCTCTGAGGAGCCCGCGGGCCGCGCTGAGGCGAACGCTCTTTCGAATGACGCCTTTCCCGAATTCGTCCCCGAACAAGCCCTGGAAATTCTTGACGCCGGGCGCACCTACAATGATGGCCAGCCGCCAGACTCCATCAAGTTCGGCAGCGTGGAAATCAAAAACTTCTGCAAAGACCGCCCAGCGCAAACCATCCTCGGGGCCGAGCAAAAGGCGTGGTTTCTGGAGCGCCTGCGTAGTTCCCAAGCCACCTGGAAGATTTGGGGAAACACGACGGCAACGCTGGACATGCGCGCGGATCCGCAAAACCTGCCACAAGAATTTTCGAATCCTTGGCCCGGCGCCGTATATGCCGTATTTCCAGGAGGTGATCACAGCACCGCATTCGTCGAACGCGGCGAAATCTACGATTTCGTGCAGGCTCACGGCATTACCGGTTTTGCCACCGTGGCGGGCGATCGCCACAGTTTTTGGGCAGGGTTGGCGGCGAAGTCGCTTCCACCGAAACCGTTCGAGCCCGTCGGCGTTGCGTTTGTCACCGGCTCAATTTCGGCGCCCGGATTGGCGGAAGCCCTGGAGCATGTCTTGCCAGCGGATCTTGCGCTTCGCGCACTCTACGTTGGTCAAACGCCGAACGAGCACAGCCCGCAGCCTACCGTGAACATGCTGCTTCATCATGGCGTGCGCTCTTGTCTCGAATATGCGAAGACCGGCGACATCGCTGCAGCTCGCGCAAAGTCGAATCCCGACTTGGCGCCCCACGTTTCTTTCGTCGACATGGGTGGACACGGCTATGCTGTTGTTCGTGCCACCAGCGATGCTATTGAAACGGAATTCGTTTGTATTCCGCGTCCGCTCGAACGCAGCGATCGCCAGGACGGCGGCCCGCTTGCCTATCGCGCCAGGTTTCGCGCGCCCTTATGGCAAAAAGGAAAAACCCCCAAGCTCGAAATGCAAATTCTGGAAGGCGACCCGAAATTTTCCGTGTAATGCTAACTCGCTTCGAAGTTGCCCGGCGCGAAGTGGCTGCCCAGGGAGCGCTTATCGATGCAGCGTCACAACGACAGTCCCCAGGCCAACTGCGCGACTCCCAGTAAATTAACGTCGCTGCCCAAACGGCTCAGCACTACGCGCACTTGTTTGCCGGCCAGCGGCTGCGCTCGTTCCTTCATACTCTTCTTCAATGAATCCATGAATAGATCCGCCGCGCTCGCCAGTCCTCCCCCAATGACTACCATCTGCGGATCAAACAAGCTCACCAGATTCGCAACAGCGTGTCCCAGCAATCGCCCCGCCTCTTGATAAACCTCGATTGACGCGGCGTCTCCTCGTCTCGCCGCCTTCGCCACTTCATGCGCGGTGATTGTCTCCGCCGGAACTTCTGCCAGCAATCCACCAATTCCGCCGGTTAGTTTCTTTTTCGCCATTCGCGCAATGGCTGGTCCCGCCGCGAGCGATTCCAGTTGTCCCACGCCCACCGTCTCCGGGCCTTGCGCGTCGGTCACCACCATCCATCCCGCACAACCCGAGAGTTCATGCGCGCCGCGAATCAGTCTGCCTGCGCTTAATATTCCGGCGCCAATCCCTGTTCCCAGCATCAACACGATCACGTCGCTCTTGCCGCGCGCCGCACCTTGCCACGCTTCGCCCAGCACCGCCGCGTTCCGGTCGCTCTCCACCACCACGGGGACTCGCAACGCTTGTTTCAATCGCCGGGCCAGCGCCATGCTCTTCCAACCGGGCAAATTTGGAGCCCACACGGTTCCATCGCGCCGCACCAGCCCCGGCACCGCCACTCCCACCGCCGCAATTTTTACTTTTCCGCTTTTGCCGCCGGTTAGTTCGCGCGCCAACTCCAGAATTTGCTGTACCGGAGCCATCGCGGAACGTTTCTCTACGTCGACGCTTTTGCGCTCCGCCACTTTTCCGTTGCGGTCCACCAGCGCTGCTGCTAATTTCGTTCCACCTAAGTCGAACGCCAATACCATATTTCTCGTCATTCGTGCTCGTCGTCCTTTACGAACTCTCTCGGCGTCTCTCACGCCGCAAAACTACCCACGCCAAAACGCAAATTCCCGCTGCCCCGGCAAGTGGCACCACCATTCCGTAGCGCACTCCCAACGCTTGCGAAATCTGTCCCACAGCCCATGGAAACGACATGCCGCCCAGCAGAGCAATCGCAAACAGCAATCCAAACACCGTCCCTGCCATCTTTCGGTAAGCGTCGCCGGCAATTGCCAGTGTCGTGGGAAAAACTCCGGCATACGACAGTCCAATCACCAAAATTCCCGCGACTAGCATCGCTTCCGAGCGGTTCGTCAGCAAAATCCCTGCTCCCAGCAGCGCACCCACCCCGCTTGCCAGCACGAGGTGTTCTTTGCCGACAAACCTCAATAGTCGCGCCACCACAAGCCTGCCGGCCATCAACGCGGCCCAGTATCCCGCCAGGATCAGCGTCGCCGTTCGCGCGCCGAGTCCCGCCTCGCCCACGTATGTGGAAGTCCATCCGCTGATGCTCGCTTCATTTCCTGATTGGCAGAACAGCAAAAATCCAAGCGCCAGCACGCCGGGATACCTTGCCACGCCCAGCGCTTCGCGCCACGAAAAACTCTGAGCCGCGCTGGCCGCTGGGAATCTCAAGACCAGGAACAACAGCGCGCAAGCTGCGGCAAGGCCGGAGCAAATCAACACTTGCGACGCGATCGGAAAATGTCCCGTAAGCACGGCAGCCAGAAGCGGAATGCAAAGCGCGCCGATTCCATAGAAGATGCCGAGCATGTTCAGCATTGGCCCGCGCTTTTCTCCGTACAGATCGGAAATGAGCACGTTCGTGGAGGTGTTCAGTCCGCCGCCGCCCAATCCCAGCAGCACCGCTGGCATCGCCGCTCCGGCGAACGAATGCGCGTAAGCGAACCCTGCCATGCCCAGCGCCACAAGCAACGACGACACGACCAGAATTAGTTTATTTCCGATGGCGTCAATCACCGGTCCGGCAACCAGCGTTGCCAAAAAAATCCCCAGAAACAGCAGCAGAAACACGTTTCCCTGTTGCGCCAGATCGATTCGCAAACGCGCGCGCATTTCTGGCAGTCCGAATAGCGTTCCGAGCACAGCCATCACGATCCCAAAGACAAATATCCCCGTCGCCGCGCCGCCAAACAGCACTCCCCGCCGAATCGTTTCCGCCACGAGTCACCTTTTCAATCGTCGTTCGTACTCCTCGTACACGCGGTTGGTATTATCGGCGGGAATGCCTTGCACATTCGGCGAGACAAAAACGGGTGGGGTGTGTCCCTTGGCCGCCAGGTTCGCCGCCACCTGCGCGATGATCGACATCGCGATGGTGATGAACGCCACCGTGGACCCAGCGGCCACCGGCGCCTTCCAACCTTCAATGGCCACCAGCGCATCTTCCGCTGGCGTGCAATTGTCGATCACAATGTCCGCGACATCCGCCAGTTTTTTTCCGGACGAGTGCATGGCCTCGCGCTTCCCGTAATTGTCCATCGACGTTATTCCCACCGCCGTCAGTCCGCGCTTTTTTGCTTCCATCAACACTTCAATGCCTGCTGCGTTCAAGCCTCCGTGCGAAAACACAAGCATTACATCGCCCTTGCGAATCGGCTCGTTCTCAAACAACACCTTGGCATAGCCTTCTTGCCGCTCCAGCCACAACAAGCCCTTCGCGCCTCCGCTGCCGATCACGTTTGTCCACATTAACCGCATGTCCATCAGCGGCCGGAATCCCGGAAATGCGCCGTATCGCGGAAACATGTCCTGCACCGGCAGCACCGAATGCCCGCTGCCGAACATGTGCACCAGCCCGCCGTTGGCAATCGTGTCCGCCATCACCGCTGCGGCCTTCTCGATGTTGCCCATCTGCGTTTCCGAAATTTTGCCTAACACTCCGGCGATCCGTTTTTGATATGCGCTCGCGCTCACAATTAGCCTCCCGTGGCATAGTTCAACTTTTTTCGATGATGCCGCTACTGCCGATCTTCACAATCATGCGTTAGTTGAGATGGTACTACCGATGCAGCTAAGCCATGGGTCGCTTAATCGGGCTCCCGAGATTAGGACTTGCATTCATCGATCTGGAATTTCTATTTCCTTGAAAATGCCGGGCTTTGCGAGAGCGATCGCTGCCACCACCCTCTCGACGTGTTGCTGCACGATTGGCCATCGCGAATTGCCAAGAACCAGGATCGCAATGTTTCGGTCGGCGAGATTCTGTTGGTAGCGGATATTTTTGTCAGTGGTCAGAAAGACATCAAAGCCGGCTTCTTCCGCAGCTTTCAACAGTTCTCCGTTGGTCATAGTGTCCCAACCAAGGTCTTTCGTCTTTTTTACTATGTGGTCGGTTAGGAACGAACCAAGAGGAGCGGGAGTACCGTGGTCGAAGAGAATGAGCATTTAGCGATGCGCTGGGACTTCCAAACTGCGCGCGGCGAAATCCAGCACGGCAGTAATTTGTTCGCGGGTTAGGTCGAACCACTCAATGATATCTTCTACGCTTGCTCCCGATTCGAGGTTCTCAAAGACCGCCGCGACCGGCATCCGCGTGCCACGAAAAACCCATGCGCCACTTACCTTCCCGGGTACGCTCTCAACAACCGGGCATTTTGACCAATCCAGCGCTGCCATAGCAAGCTCCTACCGGCTATCGTACACCAGACCAGTTGACGGAGATACGCCACATTATGTGGCGGTTCGGTGCCACGGGAACAAAGGGAAGAAATCCTCAGGAACTTAGCCAAACCCTCACTGCGGATTGGCTTCGGCACCTATGTCGGCTTTGGCGAAACGCGTGGGTTGCAGACGATAGCCGTTGCGAGTACGCACGTGGCATCTTTTCAAACGGTCGGAATTCAATTTCACCGTAATACTCCGCCATCCGTGATTGGGATTCTGCTGCGGGTAGTAGCTCAGCGAATAAAGGTGTGCCAAGTCGTCTTTGATCATGGCAAAGGCGTGTTTTTCCTCTTTCCAGCTCTTCGCGAAGTACGCCTTCCCTCCGGTCGCCGCGGTCATGCGCTCGAATACTGCCGTCGAAATCGGCTCCAATTGAGCTTCGCGCGTGCATATCATATAAATCGCCGTACCCGTCGATTGCGCCAGTTCGGCAACGTCTTCCGGCGGAACCACGCTGGCATTGTCTGGTCCATTTGAGAAAACCACCACAACTTTTCGACCCGTGAATTGGCCCGCGTCTTTCAGTGTCAGCAGCAGGCAGTTGTAAAGGGCCGCGTCGTCGCCCGCCACGGTCGTGCGCACGCCACGCAGAACCGCGGACCGGTCCGAAGTCAGCAGCGCGGCCCTCGACAAATCGCGGCTATACGAATAGAAGGCAATTCGGTCCGCGGATTCCAGTGAGCGCACAAAATCCGAAATGGCGTCCTGTGCAAACACGAATCCTCGATACATGTAATCGCTGGTATCGAACAGCACAAAGACATTGGCCCCGGCCGTCACCGAACTCAGTTCCGCGGCGGTCAAGTGTGTGGCGTCCTGCCCGCGACCGGTTTGCTGAGGGTCGCCCGGACCGCCGTTCGCATCGTTGGCATTCAGTGGCGCATCGGCCAGTCGCCGCGCCGGGTTATTTCCTTCGGCGAACGTGGAGATCTTCTGCGGGATTCCATCTTCCATTACCGTGAAATCGCCTGGTTGCAGCCCGGTCACATAGTTCCCCCGACTGTCCGTCACGGCAACGTTCAGTTGCACCAAATCCACCGTCACGCGTATGTGTGGATTCGAGTTTGCCGGCTCCTGTGCATCCAACGCCAGTCCCACAAACAAACCAAGTCCCACGCACAACCAGAAAACAGAAACAAATATTTTGTTCCTCATGGATGCATCCTTGTCCTCGTTATTTTGCTTCCGGCACGGGTTTCGCCATGCTCCCAACCATCCAGGGGGTTTTCCCCTCGCGGAACTCTTCTCCGGTTTCCTGCAGGGCAGAAAGGATCGCCGACCAGTCTTCCAGTTCGCTCGCAAATATTTTTTCCACCATGCGGTGAGTCAGCTCAGGAACCATGCGGTTCAACAGCACTGGCGGATAACCCATTTCATCCGCCAGCCGTGCCCAGTACAGGTTCCCGGAATCCCAGCACTCCGCCATCAGCCGGCTGTACGTGCCCGTCAACGCCGGAAATGGCTTGACGTTGATTAACTCGCGGCCGTAACTCTGCGCGAACACCGGATGGATTATCCCGAAGTCGCGCGAGATTCGTTCCCGGTTGACCTCTTCTGGATATTTGTGTGACAGCGCTTCCAGTTCTCGTCCCGACGCGCTGACGCTGCTGAGTTCACCGGGATATCTTTGTTGGAACTCGGCCGTCAGAAAGAACGTCTCCGCCGGCATTACGCCTTCCAGCATTTCCTTGGTTTTTCCGCTGCGTATCGTTTCTTCCAGCCACGCCTGGCGCGAGGGGAACATTCGGTCTGAGACGATGACCATCACTTTGCCGCGCAATTCCGCGTTATCAACCGAGGCCTTCAATATTTCCTCGCCGGCGCGTTGATACAGCGCCGTGGCGTGCAGCTCCGCCGGGCTAACGTCCCACCAGCGCGGCACGATTGCGTCACTCATCACCTCCGGAACAAACTGTTTCCAGATCAGCGCCTGTACGTGATCCGGCGCGATGAAATCTTCTTCCGCCTCCGCCAGCACGTACGAAAGGTCAGCAAGCGAGCCGATGAGATGCGCGCCGCCGCCCGCAGGCGAGCCCGCGCCAAACAATTGCGGTGTCTGCCACAAATGCTCCACTCCGCTCACGGTGTCTCCCGAAAAATCGTGCGATCGCACAAACAGCGGGTTGTGGTGCAAAACTTGCGAGCCCGGCGGTTCATAGTACGCGTAGTTCATTCCAACAACCGTGTCGCGCATGAACGTAGCCAGTTGCCCTCGCGCTTCCTCCCTCTGCTTCGGCGAACTTGGAGAACTAAGCACTTTTGTGAGATTGGTCTTCATCTCTCCTTCGGTGTGGTGATTGTTGTAGGTTCCGGCCGCCCATGTGCTTCGCTCGCCGCTTGTAAAGATAGGGCGCGGCATTTCGAACTCGCGAAGTTCGCCCGCCAGCGCGATCGCCGAGTCATTCTTGCCGGCCGCGGCTTGGCTCGGATCGCTCAGAGCGTCGTCCAACGCAAATAGCGTATCCAGTGAAACCAGTCGCTGATCGTCCAACACGGCGCGAAGCCGGTTGGCCATTTCCTGGCGCGTCCGTTCGCCCCCGGCGGTGGTTTGACGGCCAGCGGCCAGCACAGTGATCATTTCGTCCTGCGAGATCCTCGGTTTCCCTGTCGCTGCCCGGAACGCCGCCAGAATTGAACTGCGCCCCGCCGTGACCAGTTGCGCTGGCGTGTTAAACCGCGAGTATGGTCCAATCACGTCGAGCCACGAGGAGTTCATATTGTTCGCATTGATTTGTCCTTGCCTCGCCAATATCTGCCACAGCCCCACCGATGCCTGGAACGTCCCCATGGCGTTGCCGCGTAGTGAGTGATCGGAAATCCTATTGAGCGCCTCCGCCGTCGTCAGAAATCGCGTGATGGAGGCATCGTTCAGCTCTGGAAATTCCGTGAAGATCAAATATTGATCGCCGAAGTCTGGAAACTTATCCGCCAGCAACTCAACGGTCTGATCGCTCAGTCGTCGCTCCGCCGGCCGCACCCGATCGATTTCACTCAAGCAAAGATAGGTTTGCAGTGGCCCTTTATCGTTATCCAGCCGCGAAAATGCGAACATGGCCTCCGCCAGTTGGTCCGGATATTGCCAACTGCTCGACTTCTTGGCCCATTCGCGCACCAGCCTGTACGGGTTCTGCCGGAGAATCGCGCCCCAAGCCTGCAGGCTTCCCGGCACGTACGGCTCGCCCTTCGCGTCCCATTGCAGGCGCGTTACCAGAACCATCAGTCCCGCCGCCGGTCTGAACGCGAACCGTACGGCCGCGTCCGACGAAGCTCCCGGCGATCGGAAGGCCTCGTAGTAATGTTTGAATCGCTGATCCGCGGCGAAATGTTCTTGCTGGCTGTGATCGGCTCTCGCCATCGCGTCATAATAGGCCGCCAACCATCCATGATCTTTTGTCAGCAGTCGAGGGACGAACTCTGCCGGGCTTCGGGGATTCGCTCCCACCAACCCTTGCCAACTCTTCTCCGCGTTTTGCCCGCCGGGAACCACCACGGCGCCTGCGCGAATGTAGATTTGGCTGCCGTATAAATCCAACGCCGCGGCAACCGGACGCAGCTTTTCGAGTCCAATATCTTTCTTCAACGCCAGCCTGGTCTCCGGATCAATTTGCGATAGCGCCCAGTACAGTCGCGCCACGTCCGCTTCGTTCAAAAGAATTTCCGCCACGTTTCGATTGCCTTGTCCGTTGGTCGTTGAGAGCGCTTTCCAATCCGCTGGCCTGAAGAGCACCGGCACGGTCGACCCGGCATACGCGTAGGTGAACGGGACACCCTTCTGCAGCGCCTCCTCCAAGTCAACGAGCGGAAAGCCTGAATCGATGGTCAGAAACGCTCTCTGCGCATCCGCCGCCACTATCGTCATGTCCGCTTTGCCACACTCTCCTCGCGTTTTGTACCCGAGAGTATTCAGCAGCGGCCCAGCCTCATTGCAGTTGTTCACTCGGATGTTTCCGTCGGAGCCGGCCAGTGCGCTAAGTTCTTCGGCTTGCCGAAAATAGTGCCGCAGCAGAATCAGGTATTCCGTAGGGTGCCCGACCTGATACCCATGCAGGAGCACGTTGCGCGCAAGCATCGGCAACACTTCCTCTGATGTAACTTTCTGGCGCAGACCAGCCATGCGCAGGAAAGATCGTAACGGCCCGGGAATCACCACGCTGTTTTCCAATCGCGAAGAGACCGCGCTTTGCTCAGCACTCTGATCCGCCTGTAACGCAAGGCTCCTAGCGACCGCAGAGTGGGTATATGCAACAGAAGCAGACACAGACAGGACGACCACAGGAAACCAGAGGATACGAGAGCTCATAACGGACCCTTCTCCGCCTTCTGGGGGTGAAGGCGGCACATCCCCGCAACCAGCCTAGGCAGAACAGCCTACGCCTCTGCCTTGCTGTAGCCAACGGGATTTTTAGCTTCTCGACGCTTGGCCCCGAATTTTTACAATTCGGTGACAAAATGGTTCTCCAGGAAGGGTCTGAGTGAGCAGAAAGGTGGGAATCGCCCGATATTTACGAATGGCTGCGCCCTGATCAGGGCAGCACGCGGGATGGCGTCGATTGACTTGGCTTGCATAGGCACCTAACATGCCTTCTTCTGCGGAAACTACGGTCAACAGGGGCGGCGTTTCCGGCTAGGCTGAATCGGTCATCTCCAAAGGAGAGAAGTTGATGGTAGGCCGCGCGGTTCGCGTCTGTCCCTGCTGGGTCTATGCCTCAGGGTGTCTGGTATTTTTTCTAATTTGCGTTGTGTTTTCTGCGCCCGCACAAAATACGGCAGATGCACCGCAGGTTGTCATCGCAATCGGCGACGTGCACGGAGACTTCGACGATTTTTGCCTGATCCTGAAGCGCGTTGGCCTGATTGATGAAAAGCTCCACTGGACGGGCAACCACGCAATCCTGGTGCAGATGGGAGACCTGCTCGATCGCGGCCCGAAAGAACGCCAGGCCCTGGATCTGATGAGGTCTCTGGAAGACGAAGCGGCAAAGGCCGGCGGGCGAGCGGTGACCCTGTTGGGCAACCACGAAATGATGAATCTGATGGGAGACCTGCGCTACGTCACGCCGGAACTGTACGCAAGTTTTTCCACTCCCGATTCCGAAGCGCGGCGCAAGTCGGCATACCAGGAATTCGTCAAATGGCAAAAAAACAACGCGCCATTGCTGAAAGCGACTCACGATCCGATGCTCGAGGTTACGGAGCCGCAATGGCTGGCCAATCATCCTTTGGGATTTATCGAGCAGCGCGACGCGTTTGCTCCTGACGCCGCCTACGGCAATTGGGTGAGAAAGCGCTCCGCGGTAAGCAAAATCAGCGGCATCCTTTTCGCGCATGGAGGGATTGCTCCGGAAATCGCCAGCATGCAGATCGATGAGATCAACGAGCGGATTCGTGGCGAGATGAGTCTTTTTGACGAGCTAAAACAGTATCTGATCGCCGAAAAATTGATTCTGCCTTTCTTTACGCTTCAAGAAATTACGGAGGTTGTGAAAGACGTGTACGTGGCCGGAAACAAATCACACTCACCTGCGGACGAGAAGCGAATGGCAAAGTTAGCCCCCTATCTGAAGCTGAGCACCTGGCTGTGCATTCGTGAAGACGGGCCACTGTGGTTCCGAGGCTACGACGAATGGTCCGACACGGAGGGAACTCCTCTGGTGGAAAAGATCCTGTCCGCCTACAACGCCTCAAACATTGTGGTGGGCCATACGGTGCAGAAGGTGGCGCACATTCGCTCGCGGTTTGGTGGCAGAGTTTTCCTGATCGACACAGGGATGGTGGGAAGCAGCACTCATGCGGGTGCGGCTTCCGCCTTGAAAATCGAAGGCGCGGAGAAATTTACCGCTGTTTACCTCGATGGACAGGAATTGCTGCTCGACCGTGGAACGGCGCACGCTGTTTCAATGGACAAGTAAGCGCTCCCTTCAACGCTGGTGGAGTTATCGGCTCGCGAGGAGTGGGCTGGTCATATCGGAAGGAAGCGAATGAAAGGTTGGCTGAACGGCGTTCTCAACATCGACCCCGAAGACCTGGGACGCGGCCTGCTTTTAAGCTCGTGCCTTTTTCTGGTGATCAGTTGCTACGTGATTGGGAAGGTCGCGCGCGATGCATTGTTCCTGGCACGTTTTCAGGCGGTGCAACTCCCTTACGCAGACATCGCCAGCGGCATTTTCGTAGGTTTCGTGGTTGCAGGCTACTTACGCCTGGGGCGCCACACTTCACTGCGAACGCTTTTAGTCGCCAGCCAACTCTTTTTTGCAGCAAATTGCGCGTTCTTCTGGATCATCGCGCATTTCTATCACCCGGCATGGTTGTATCCGGTCTTCTACATTTGGGTCGGCATATTCGGAGTGCTTGCGCCGACACAGGTGTGGACACTGGCGAACTACTTGTTAACCACGCGGGAAGCGAAGCGCGTCTTCGGAATGGTCGGAGGAGGCGCGATTCTAGGGTGGGTTTTTGCCGGCTTTGTCTCGAAGTCGGTAGCGCGTGCGTTCGGCACGGAGAGTCTTCTACTGTGGATGGTTGTGCTTCTGCTGATTTCCTCTGCACTCATTCACGCCTCATGGAAGACGGGCCAATTCCAGCTTTCAGAATCCAGGAAAACGCCAGCGGAGCCCGCAGGAAACGAGCAGAAGGACGTTCGGGGCAGCTTGCGACTGGTACTTTCCTCGAAATATCTGCGCGCTCTGGCGGCTGTCATCTGCATCTCCTCGTTCGTGACCACGCTTACCGGATGGCAGTTCAAGGCGATTGCCCAGGATTTATTCGTGCGCAAAGATAGTCTGGCGATCTTTTTCGGGGATTTCTACTTTTACGCCGGAATCCTGGCGTTTGTGTTTCAACTGCTGCTCACCACACGCCTGCTGCGGCGCTTTGGCATTGGAACCATGTTATTCGTGCTTCCTCTCACCGTGCTTCTTGGATCGAGCGCGTTGCTCATCTGGGGATCGATTATGGCGGTGGCCTTCCTGAAGGGCAGCGATCAGGTGTTGCGTTACTCACTCGATCGATCCACGGTGGAATTGCTTTACCTGCCTCTGACGCATCGCGTGAAGTTGCAAGCAAAATGGTTTATCGACACTGTGATTTGGCGGATGGGAGACGGTTTGGCGGGCGTCGTCGTGCTCATCTTTGCCACCTATCTACACGTAGCGCCACAACAGCTTAGCTGGATTGTCCTGCTGCTAATCGTTGGATGGATGGCCGCGGTTTTCATCGCAGGGCGGCAGTACCTTAGTGTGCTGCAGGAATCCATCAGCCAGCACCGCCTAAGCGCCGAGCAATCGTCCGCGTTGGCGCTGGATCGTTCCACGTCGGAGTTGCTGGCGAGCAAACTCAACGTTTCCGACTCCAAGGAAATTCTTTATGCCCTGAGTCTCTTCGAAGTGGAACGCACAAGAACTCCGCATCCCGTAATCCGCAATCTCCTTGAGCATCCCTCCGGCGAAATAAGGCAGAGGGCGCTTGCGCTTCTCTCCGCATCTGGGGATGAGTCCATTTTGCCCATCGTGGAAAGGTTGCTGAAGGATCGGGAAATTTCCGTGCGAACGGAAGCGATGCTATACATGGTGCATCACGCGCATGTCGATCCGCTGCTCCTGCTCCAGGAACTGAGTGAATTCGAGGATTTCTCCGTTCGTTCGGCGGTGGCGGCTTATCTGGCGCGTCCGGGTGAAGCGCAGAACCTGCCCGTCGCACAAACTATTCTGGAGCAGATGGCTGGAGAAAAAGGGGAGGCCGGGCAAAGAACGCGCGAGGAAGCAGCACGGCTAGCGGGAATGCTTCCAGATTTTTTCGATCCTTTGCTTTCGCGTTTGCTGCAGGATCCCTCGAGCGAGGTGGTGAAAGAAGCGATTCGCTCCGTGGGTATGTTGAGGAAAGAGGATTGCACACCGCAATTGCTAAAGTTGCTGCCTGACGGAGCGATTCATGAACACGCAGCGCAGGCAATCGTTACGTTTGGGGATTCGATCGTCGGACTTTTAGGCGATCGCCTGCGGGATCCGAGCGCGCCGCGAGAAGAACGCCGGGAAATTCCCGTTGTCCTGGCGGGAATCGGAACGGCTTCCGCCGCGCAGGTGTTGTTGGACAACGTGATGGAGAGCGATGCGACGCTAAGATTCAAAGTGATCAGCGCGCTGAACAAGTTGCACCGCGACCACCCTGAAACCGCCCTCGATTTTCAGATGCTGGAGACGGTTCTGGCGGCGGAAATCCTCGGCCACTACCGAACTTATCAGATTATGGAGGCTATCTCGGGCGCGGAAAATGCCGACGATACGGTAATCAAGGCCCTGGCGGACTCGGTTCAGCAGGAATTGGAGAGGATTTTCCGGCTGCTGGGTTTATTGTATCCTCGACTTGATCTGCACGCCGTGTACCTGGGATTGCAATCCAGCGACAGAACCGTGTATGACAATGCTCTGGAATTTCTGGAGAACGTTTTGAAATCGCCATTGCGGGTCACTCTGGTACCGTTGCTGGATGGGCGGGTGACCCCGGGGGAGCGCGCGCGGCTGGCGGACCGGCTGGTACACACGAAGCTGGAGAGCCGCGAGCAGGCAGTCAGCGAACTGGTTTTCAGCGAAGATCCGTGGCTAAAATCCTGCGGCGTTTATGCGATTGGATCGTTCCAAATGAATTCCCTCGCGGGCGAGCTAGACCGTTGTTTAGGCCACACAGATCCGCTACTGCGGGAAACTGCACGCGCCGCGAAGCTACGGCTTAAAAACGTCAACGAGAATTCGTAAGCGGGTGATCGACGAAACGCCGTCGCGGGAACGACTGCCTACACTATGTACCAAGCCGCAAAACGATGCGGTAGTTCGGGATGATACGCTCGCGCGAAATTATCGCGGGAGCCGCAGATCGATCTGAGACGCGTGAAGGATACCTTTGTCGTCGACCGTGCCGAGGACAATGACGAACGAACCTTCTTTGAATTCACTCTGCTCGGCGGGCTTGGTTTGCTTGGTCCACTTTGTGGAACCATCGAAAGCCACTTTAAGCATATGACTGTCGTTCGCGGTGGCGCCGCCGCGAATGTCCATCATCGATTGGTCTTTCAGCAAGTGAATGATGGTGCCTTGCCACTTGGTTTGCTTCGCCGCCGCCGCATCTTGCTTTGCAGGTCCGGCAGACATGGGCTGAACTTCAAGCAGCATTCCCGCAAAACACAAAGCCAGCACAACGGTTAATAGTCTCATTGCACCCTCCCATAGCGAATCATACCTAGTGACGGGAATGATAACCGCCTCCAGGTACAAGTTGCGTGAGCATAGACCTGGCGGAAGGCGGAGTAAAGACAATTCTGCGGCAATTCTGGATGTCGGGCAGAAATAGCCTTGCAGGAACGGCTGATATGAGCGTAGATTCTGGGCACTGTTTCCGCGGAGGACGATCATGCGCATACCGAAACGGCTGTTGGTCAACCTAATCGCGATGGTCACGATTTGCCTGTTCATCGAATCGGCGCCGCGGGCCCAGGAAGCAGATGGATCGTCACTAACCAAGGATCAAATCAAACATTTCCTCCTGACTGCCAATGTGATCGCCAGCAAGGAGTCAAAAAAAGGAGTTACACACCCGACGCGATTGACTCTCAGCGACGGAACCATCACGCACGACGCCTCGTACCAACCCATCGATGAGCATAAAGCGGAGATGAAGCTCGACAGTGGCAAAACGGTTTTGAATTTCGTGGACTCCTACAAATTTAACATCGCCGCTTACACGTTGTCCGAAATGCTGGGAATTGACGATATGCTGCCCGTTTATGTCGAACGCAAATGGCAGGGGCGTGGCGGTTCGCTGAGTTGGTGGCTTCCGGTGAAAATGGACGAAGAAGATCGCGCGGCGAAAAAGATCGCTCCCCCGAATCCGGAGGCATGGAATAATCAAATGTACAGAGTGCGTGTATTCGACGAGCTCATCTATGACACTGACGCCAATCTTACAAACGTGTTAATCGGCCCGGACTGGCAGATTTGGCGCATCGATTTCACTCGCGCCTTTCGCCCAAACAAGGACCTGCAAACGCCAGCGGACCTGGTGAAATGCGACCGGCATCTTTTTCAGAAATTAAAGGAACTGAATGGCAGTGAACTGGAAGAAAAAACGCGCCACTACCTGACCAGAGACGAAGTGCAAGCGGTGATGGTACGGCGCGACAAAATTGTGGCGCGCTTCGACGAACTGATCACGGAAAAAGGAGAGAATCAAGTTCTCTACTGAAGGATTTAGAACGTGTAACCTACGCCGGCAAGCGGCACCGGCTTTGATCTCAATCCACCGTCATCCAGCCTGACAAGGACGTTAGCCGTAAACACCAGCCTCGACAGTTTGTGGAATGGGCGGACTTTGACGCCCATGGAAGCGTTAGTGATGTTGTAGGACGAGTTTGGAGTGTTAGCCAGGCTGGGAAGAGTTTCGGTATTCGCAGATGGGTTGGCTGTGCATGCGCCGCAGTTCGCAAGAAATTGCTGTTGCGTGACAGCTACGGTTTCGGTCCCAAAAACCCGCTCCCCAACGATATCAAAATCCGCGGTCAGCCATTTCGTCACCCAGGCATCCGCGCCGACGATGTACAGGAAATCATTGGGAATTTTGCCTTTCGTCCCTGTGGTCAGATCGCCCGCAGTGATGGAATCCGTGTTCCATTCATAGCCGACGAGCACATGCGGAGAGACTCGCGCGCGGTAAGAAAAGACCGCGAAGGGCTTATAGCCGTAGGATCCCGAACCCAGATAGTTCAAGGCATCACCGGTGGGGAAGCGCACATCCAACCCCGCCGCAAAACCCGCTCGTTCGCCTTCCCAGATATTCCACTTCACTCTGGCAACCACGTCGCCAATCCCACTTGCCGAATTCATTGGTTTGCTGCCGCTGCCGGTAAACGCGAAATCAGGGAAATTGTGACTTACGCAACTGGGAGCCATGCCTGCCGCACCGGTAGCAGGACTGGTATTCGGGCAATTCTTGAACAAGTGGAAAAAGTAAGGAGCACCGTTCGTATTGGTCAAATTCTGGTTGGGTATCGTAGCGTCAGGGGTGCCTGGGGTAACCGCAAAATTTCCATTGGTGCCCAGGACAATCGTGTCCTGGGAGTAGAGCGACATGCGCACGTTCTCAATCGGAATCACCATTGAGACATCGATGCGTTTCGTAAGCCCGAACGTAACATAGGAGGTGTACTGATTCACTTTGAGGCTGATGGAATTGATCGTGTCGATGCGGTCGCGAACAAAGGCGCAGCCATTCAGGTTATTTGCGCCGACGATGGAACACGTCACAGGTGCGGTGGGGGTGGAGTTGTTCCGATTGTCGTCGGTATGTGTAATCACCGCAGGAAAATTTCCAAGATTTACTCCGTCGATTTTATCGAAGTCGAAAAATTGGTAGCTGAACCCAACGAACAAGCGATGCCGGCCGATCGTTTCCGCGCGCTCTCCAAGGATTGGACCCAAACTGTCTGTGCCGGTTACCAATGTCTTCAGGGTCGGATCGTAGACCAAAAGCACGCCGGATGAGGGAGACGCCAGGGGCAATAGGTTGGCTTGTCGGCCGATATCTTCCGTCAAAGGCTTCAGCGTGGTTGAGAAGTCACTTTCGTAATGCTGTGGATGATGACTAGTGTCATCGTACGAAGTTAATATCTGATTGAATGCGCCGCCGGTGCCATACTCCTGAGGAAGTACGCACGCGAGTTTACCACTCTGCGTACTGCAAGGACCTTGGGCAAGCGCGCCGGCGCATGCCAAGAGACTGACGAGAGCCGCCAACGTAACTGGCTTTACGATCATTGTTCCCCCGTTTGATCGCACGGCAATTCCTCAAAACAGGGCTTGGCGGATACGGCGTTGAGCGACTTGCCGAAACGACTTGGGCAGTCTATCCAGTAACTCTAAATTGTCAAGCAGTTAACAGTGTGTAGCTGGGAACCGGCTTACAAAACGTCGTTGATCAGCCAGTTGCCATTTCTTTTGCTCAGTTGGAAGGTCCAGGATGGCGTAAATCTCCTCGGACGCTTCTCACTCCTGGGCGTTTCGTCTTCTTGCGATTGGACGGAGACTGTGGCCGACGTGCCATCTGGATTTATTTTCACGGTTTCATTTTCAATCTGAATGGCTATCGCACTCACATTTCCGAATGCACCTTTGTAAGCGTCGTATCGCTTTTGCGGGATATTTGGCCAAACCTCTCGGATCGCGTCGGGATTTTTTTGCTCGAATGACTGGAAGAATCTCTGAATGACGCCGCGAATGGCAGCATCGTCGGAAACTGTTGCGACAGGAGCTTCCTTAGGAGCCTCCTTCGTGGCGGGCGGCGGAGGCATTGGCGGCGCATTCAGCGCATCGAGTTTCTTGGTGATCTCAGCCACGTATTGCTGCGCGCTATCGGCATGTGGCCCGCCATTCTGGGCAATGGATTGGAAATCTCCGCGAGCATTTGCCAGGCCGTTCTTGTCATTACCGGCGGCCGCTTGGCGATATTTCTGCACGACCTGCTGAAATGCCGCATCCGCATTTTTCTTCTCGGAACGCGCCCGAACATCAGCGATCGCTGCGGGGATATTGTTGGCATAGTTGAGGGCTTCGCCAGACTGGGGCCCGCTATCGGCCAGCGCCTGGAATCTGGGCTGCAACGCTTTCAGCTGTTGGATTGCCGCATCATCGTCACGCGATTTCAACTGGTCAAACTGGCTCTCCAATTGTTTCAGTTGACCCTGTTCCGCTTGGTCGATCTGCGCGACTAAATCGTCGGGATTCCCGCCAGCCTGCTTCAGTTGGTCGGCGGCACGGCGAGCCGCCGCAAAGTCACCCTGCGTCACGCTCTGTCGCCCTTTAGCCAGTAGCGCGTTCTGCGCCTGCTGTTGAGGTATGGTTTTGGTCAGATACTTCTGCGCGTCTTCCCTGTGGACTCCTCCCGTGGGCAAAGCCAGAACTTGCTTGAGATCTTTCTGTGCGTCCGCGAACTTGCCGTCGGCAACGAGGCGCGTCGCTCGCTGCCACAGCACCTCTTCCCCTTGCCGAAGCTGGCGCAGATTCACATCCTTCTTAGACTCTTCCACCTGGGCGATCTTTTTTTGGATTTCCGGCCCGAGCGGTCCGTTCAGCGCCGCCGCGGGCTGCAATAGTTGTAAGGCTCCATCGAGATCGTTGGCCGCAATTCTTTTGTCGGCCGCGTCCAAGGCTTGACGTTGTTGCGACTCTAGCGGATCAACGCGAGGCTGCGGTGGACGCTCGACGGTTTTCGCCACCGGCGGGCTGATCTGCTGTCTCTTAACGATACTCGGGCGCAATCCAATCCAGGCTGCCGCCAAGATTACGATTGCCAAGGTGGCCAGGATCGCGGGCTTGCGCCATAACGGTGTGGACCCAGGTAGCACTGCGGGTGGCTCCGCTTGTGGCACCGACGAGATGGCGGGTAGAGACGGAGGTTGTTGTACGCTCGTCTGGCCAGCGGGCATCGCAGGCGGAATGCTTGGCGGTTTTGTCTCTGCCGGGGAATTTTGAGTTGCGGGTCGTACCGGTTCCTTGGGAGCGACAGGCGCCACTTCTTTTGGTTTGCTGTGCTGAAGCGGCGCGGTGGTGCTTGCCGGATACGGCGTGGTAGCGGCCGCAGAATCCTGAGGCGGAGCCTTTTCCGGTGAAGGCGGAGCATCGGGAAGTGGCGGGGCCTGCAGGAACGCATACTCGTTAGAAAGCCCGTGAGTCGGAGCGGGCTCTGTCGGCGCGGTTTTTGCTTCCCGGATTCGCGCCGATAGCCGCTCGATTCGAGGGTCAAACGAATCCAGGGTCTGCGACTCAATAACCTCATCAATCGTCTGGCTGGCAAGGTCCAACTGCCCCGCGTTGATGAGTGTGCGGATTGTATCCAGGGTTCCTTCTTGCAATCTCTTCTTCTCGCGCGCGTGTAATTCCACCTCGGCGGAATCCAACAATTGCGTCAGATCGGTGTCCGGTCCCAGGGTCATCAGGGTTTGTTTCGCCAGGTCGACGGCTTCGCTCAGTTCTTCCCGGTTGATCTTGAATCTGATTTCGCGAATGCGATGCTCGATCTGCTGGCGTACCTGCAGTTTCCTTTGCTGGATTTCTGCTTGCTCGTAAAGACTTTGCAGTTCCGCATTCCCCGGAAAAGTCTTCAAAGCGTTCTGCACGGCACGCATGGCATCTTCAAAGCGGCCGGCATCGAAAAATGCTTTCGCATCCTCAAGCTTCTGGTTGAACAACAATTCTTTTTCAATGTTTTGCTGCCGGCCGGTTGCAAACTCATGCAAGCGAAGCAAGTTCGGTTCGGAAGGGAACTCGGCGAAGAGCTCCTCCGCCTTGCTGATCACTTCCAGATATTTCTTTTCACCCATCAATTTTTTCAGCGCATCGAGCTCATTTTGAAGCTTTCGCTCTTTGGTTTGCTTTTCCTGTTCGCGTTGCACAAGCGCGCGGAGCTTGGCTACCGCTGAATCCTTCGGATAGGCAACTGCCAGGCTGTTCAGTACCGTCAGCGCCTCCGAGAACGACCGCGCAGCGAGTAAGCTCCTGGCATCGGCGAGCTTCAGCTCTTTTTGTTGTTCCGCGAGATCTTCACGGGCGGTGACGAGCAGCCTGACGATCTCAGGCTCGCCGGGAAAATCCGCTTGCAGCTTGCTTAGTAGAGCGATGGAGTCGTTGTAGCGACGCGCTGCCAGAAGACTACGTGCCTGGCTAAGTCCATCCCGTTGACGCTGCTCTGCCTGCGCTTTTCGAGCGGACTCCAGCAGCTTGCCAATTCCGCTGTCAGCGGGAATTTCGTTCTGAATTCCCGTCAAAAGAGAAATGGATTCATCAAAATGGCGCGCCGCCAAAAGATCGCGAGCCTCGGCCAGCACTTGCTGTTTGCGATGCTCCGCCTGCTCTTTTTGCGTGGACTCCATCAGCCTTCGTGTCTCGTCGTCGTCGGGAAATTCCTGTTGCAGGGAAGCCAGGACCGCCAGAGACTCTTCGTAGTTTCTTGATGCCAGGAGGTTGCGTGCCTGCTCCTGGACTTGCATCCTCTTTTGCTTCGAAGAGTCTTCAGCGACGGCATTCTGCAATGCCAGGATCTCCTGATCGGCAGGAAAGCGTTTTTCCAGGGATTGCAAAAGAGTTGAAGATTCGTCGTAACGACGAGCGGCTCGCAGGCTGCGTGCTTCCTCCAATCGGTATTGCTTCTCCTGCTCTGCTTGCTCTTCGCGCACCGACTTTTTCAGCGCCACGATTTGTTTATCGCCGGGAAACTGCCTTTCCAAAGTTGTCAGGCGAGCCATGCATTCCTGGTACTGGCGCGCTGCCAAAAGCTTATTGGCTTCAGTGATGCCTTGCTGGCGGAGCTGTTCGGCTTGGTTCTGCCGCGCGGTTTCCCGAAGAGTGGGGATTTCTTGTTCGTCAGGGAAATCCTTACTGAGAGATGTCAGCAGGGAAATGCACGAATCATACTGACCGGCTGCGAACAGGCTTCTTGCCTCCGCCAGACCACGCAGGCGGAGCTGATTCATCTGGTCCTTGCGAACGTCTTCCAGAAGCGAAGGTATTTCCTCGTCGTTCGGAAATTGCTTGTGCAATTCAGAAAGCAAAGCAATTGCATCGTCGTGGCGTCCAGAGGTGAGCAGGTTTCGCGACTGCAGCAAACCCTGCCGCCTGCGCTGCTCCAGTTGGTCATCGCGCACGGTCTCGAATAGTCGCGCGACTTCTTCCTCTCCCGGGAATTCATTTCCAAAACTCTCAAGCAGCTTTAAGCATTCGTCGTATTTCTGCTGGGTCCAGAGCTCGCGCGCTTGCTGCAAGCCTTGAACGAGGCGCCGGGCTTTTTCGCGCTCTGCCTTCTCCTTCAGAGCCTGCTGCCTCAGGCTCTGTGCTTGCACGTTCGCTGGTTCGGCTTCCAACACCTGCGCCAGCAGGGTTTCCGCTTCATTCGGCAACCCCTCTGCCAGGTGTTGCTTGGCTGTCTCCAGCCATTCGCCGATGATCCGAGCGCGATCAATTTCTGCACCAATGGCGCGCTGCAGTTCTTCCGCGGGCATAAAGCTGGAGTCGAGTTGCAGCGCATGGTCTGCCGCAGCTTTAGCTTCCTGCAGCTTACCCTCTCCTAAAAGGGTCTGACCCTTGTCGACAAATTGCTGAACCTTGGGCCGATTCAGGATTCGCTTAAGCTCGGCGTTGGATTTATCCAGCATTTGACGAGCATCTTGATTGGTCGACTCAAGCTGAACAGCCTGGCGCGCCAGATCGCGCGCTTCGGCAAAACGTTTTTCGTCGAATAGCTGATGAGTCTGGCCCAAAAGGTCAGCGACCGCTTGTGACTGCAGGGTCCTGCAAATCGGGTCCAGATCCAGCAGCACGTCCTCCATCGACTGGTATCGCTCGCTCGGCAATTTCCGCAGCATCTTGGAGACTGCCTGTTCGAGCTCCACGGAGCACTCCGGCAAGACCTTCCTGAGCGGGGCAGGCTCCTCGTTGCATATGTTGTGCATCAGGCTCGCCGGAGTCGGGCCAACGAATGGTTTTTGGTAACAGAGCAGTTCGTAAAACAGCACTCCAAATGACCAGATATCCGAGCGCTCGTCCGCATGCTCGCCGTGATATTGCTCCGGAGACATATACGCGAACGTGCCGATCAGCATGCCTGTCTGCGTGCGTGAAGTTTCCAGTACCCTGGCGATGCCAAAATCGACGACCTTGACTGTGCCATCCTTGTTGACCATCACATTGCCGGGTTTGATGTCGCGGTGAACAATGCCTCGTTTGTGCGCATAGTCAAAGGCGCGGCAGGCTTGTTGTGCGTAAACGACTTTTAGCGTGATCGGTAGGGCCGAACGACGAGCGATAACCTGGTCGAGGTTTTCCCCCTCCACCAATTCCATTGCGATGTACGGAAGGGCGCCCGCTTCGCCCATATCGTAGATGGTTACGATGTTTGGATGCTGCAAGCCGCCAGCCGACTGGGCCTCGCGGTAGAAGCGCTGCAGCATCGCGGGATCGTCTGCGACTCCGGTAGTGATGGTTTTAAGGGCAACGAGGCGATTGATGAACGGATCGCGGGCGCGGTACACCACTCCCATAGCGCCATGGCCCAACTCTCCGAGTACTTCATATTTGCCTAACTTCTTCAATGCATGCCCCGTTGAAGCGATAACCTAGTCGGTAATGGTCTGGCAAAAAGTCTGTCGCGACGAGGAGAGCGAGAGCATGTGCGTTGGGCGCTGCGAGCACCGAGTCACAAGGAAAGGCGAGGATTTGAATGCTCTTAAATTCCCAAAGAAAGCGTAAGTCATAGACTAAGCCTTTAGGCTCGGACTAATTCACGGTGGCGCTCCAAAGCGAATAAGCCCACTGCCGTCAAATAGCTACGCAGTAGGTGCATCCAGAAATACTCCCAAAAACCACGCAAGGGTGTCAATTGATTTGCAATCCAGCGGTAGCCCAACGGGGCCCGCGGGCGTTCCAGGACCGGGCTTGGAACGCAGGGGCTCTGCTCCCCGCTGCGAGCTGGGCCTGCCGGGTTCCCTCGACGGCCGGATAACTAACTAATGTAAGCTGTCACTCGCCAGGCACGGCTGGAGGTATGGAATGCTGATCACGAAAATGCGAAGCAAGGAATGCCGCGAGTTCCTAACGCGCCTCGGCTTTGGCAGGGTGGCTTGCTCGTGCAACGACCGGCCTTACATCGTCCCGATCTATTTTTGCTTTGATGCTGATCGGCTTTACTGCTTTTCTACCGTGGGGCAAAAGATTTTGTGGATGCGCCAGAATCCTCTGGTCTGCGTGGAGGCCGACGAAATTCATGCCCATGACGATTGGCAGAGCATCGTCGTGCTTGGACGGTATGTCGAGATTTCCAGTGGTCCCGAGGGCGCCAAGGCTCGTAGTCACATACGCTCGCTGCTGCGAAAAAGGCCGCTGTGGTGGCAAAGCGGCTACACCGCCGGCCAGGTTCGACGCCAACCGAATACCGTCGCGGCAGTCTATTACTGCATTTTGATTGAGAAAATGACCGGCCTGCGCGGTTCCCCAGACACTTCGGAACGCAAACAGAGTGCTGGCTGAATGTGTCAACTCATTGGTCCGCAGTTCGGCTGTGGGCTTGCCCAGTGCGGAGCCAACGCTGTTCTGGTCGACCACATCCTTATGATGTTGTACATTTGAGCGCGCTCTGGCGTGGCTCTGGTCGCTCGGGCCCATGCCTTGGCGTAAATATTCCTACCTAATACTATATCTACTAATCTGCTGACAATTGTGCTTTTATCTTACTGAGCACAGAATCCTAAAATCTGAGACTCCGCGTCGTTTCGCTCCACGAAGCGCTCCCCTCGTTGTGCGTTTTTCGCAAAATTGAAGACAGGAAGAAACCATAAAAGAGGACAGTAATGAAATGGACTGGGAAATTAAGCCTACCCTTGGTGTTGGTTGCCACGCTGTTCAGCGCGACGGCTCCGCCGGCCGCCAAGGCGCAACAGAAGAAACCGAACATCGTGATCATTTGGGGTGACGACATCGGTCAGTCCGATATCAGCGCCTACTCGATGGGGTTGATGGGTTTTCGTACGCCCAACATTGATCGTGTCGCCAGGGAAGGCATGATCTTTACCGATTACTATGCTGAACAGAGCTGCACCGCAGGCCGGGCGTCGTTCATCACCGGCCAGTCAGGCTTGCGCACGGGCTTGACCAAGGTTGGTTTGCCAGGCGCGACGGTCGGCTTGCAAAAGGAAGACCCGACGATCGCTGAACTGCTCAAGGCGCAGGGCTATGCCACGGGCCAGTTTGGCAAAAATCACTTGGGCGACCGCAACGAGTACCTCCCGACGGTGCACGGCTTTGACGAGTTCTATGGCAACCTCTACCACCTGAACGCTGAGGAAGAGCCGGAACTGCCAGACTACCCGAAGGACCCAGCGTTTCGCGCCAAGTTCGGACCGCGCGGCGTGATGGACTGCAAGGCCTCCGATAAGGACGACACAACCGTTGATCCACGCTTCGGCAAAGTCGGCAAACAGGTCTGCACGGACACAGGTCCCCTGACCAAGAAGCGTATGGAAACCATCGACGGTGACGTCGCCCAGCGGGCAGTAGACTTCATCCAACGGCAAAACAAGGCTGGTAAACCGGCATTTGTCTGGGTGAACTTTTCCCACATGCACTTCCGCACGCACACCAAGCCGGAGAGTATCGGCCAAGCAGGCCGATGGCAGAGCCCGTACCACGACACCATGGTTGACCACGACAAGAATGTCGGCCAAGTCCTCAAAGTTCTCGATGACCTCGGCATTGTGGATAACACCTTCGTCCTGTACTCCACCGACAACGGCCCGCACATGAACTCCTGGCCGGACGCAGCGATGACACCATTCCGCAGCGAGAAGAACTCCAACTGGGAAGGGGCCTATCGAGTGCCGGCAATGGTCCGCTGGCCAGGTCATATCAAGCCGGGCACTGTATCCAATGACATTATTGCTCACCTCGACTGGCTACCCACGTTTGTGGCTATGGCCGGTGACCCGCAAGTGAAAGATGAATTGCTCAAGGGCTACAAAGTTGGAGATATGACTTACAAGGTTCATCTCGACGGCGATAACCTCGTCCCTTATCTGACTGGCCAAGCCCCTAAAGGCCCACGCGAATCATTCCTATACATCAACGACGATCAGCAATTGACCGGGCTGCGGTATGACAATTGGAAGCTTGTGTTCATGGAGCAGCGAGCCCAAGGAACGATGCTTATCTGGTCGAACCCGTTCACCCCGTTGCGGATTCCGCTGACAGAAAACCTCCGAACCGACCCTTACGAGCGAGCGGATATCACTTCGAACACCTACTACGACTGGCTGCTCGACCACGCCTTCTTGTTGGTTCCTGCGCAAGACTACGTCGGACAGTTCCTGATGACCTTCAAGGACTACCCGCCGCGCCAAAAAGCTGCCAGCTTCAATATGGATGAAATCCTTGCCAAGCTCAAGGAAAGCGGTGGATCGAAGTAGCACTCGTGCGTGGAGGGGCGCTTCGGTTGAAGTGCCTCTCCTTCCGTTCATATCAAGAGGTAATTCATGAAAAACCTGTTGGTGAAGATTCTCATCGCTCTGCTATTGCTCCCAATCGCAGCTTTCGCCGCCGAACCGCTCCCCTCTTGGAACGACGGCTCAGCAAGAAAATCCATTATCGATTTCGTCGAGAAGGTGACGAGACCCGGCTCGCCTGATTTTGTCCCAGCGCCGGAGCGTATCGCCGTCTTCGACAACGACGGGACACTCTGGTGCGAGCAGCCAATGCCCGTACAGTTTTACTTTGCGCTCGACCGCGTGAAAGCGCTCGCGCCGCAGCATCCCGAGTGGAAGACCACGGAACCGTTCGCTTCACTGCTCAAGGGCGATTTGAAAACCGCGCTCGCTGGTGGTGATCACGCGCTTCTCGAACTCATCATGGCTACTCACACGGGGATGACCACGGTGGAGTTTGAGCAGATCGTCAAGGATTGGATTGCCACCGCGAAACATCCGAAGACCGGGAAGCTGTACACGGAAATGGTCTATCAGCCCATGCTCGAATTGCTAGCCTATCTGCGCGCCAACGGATTCAAGACCTTTATCGTCTCCGGCGGCGGCATTGAATTCATGCGTCCCTGGGCCGAGAAGGTTTATGGCATCCCGCCCGAACAAGTTATTGGCAGCAGCGCCAAGACGAAGTTTGACCTGCGTGACGGCAAGGCGGTGTTAGTGCGTCTTCCTGAGCTGAATTTCAATGACGACAAGGCCGGCAAGCCCGTCGGTATCAACCAACACATTGGGCGCAGGCCAGTCATGGCGTTCGGCAATTCCAATGGTGACCGGGAGATGTTGGAATATACAGAAGGCGGCGGTGGCGCACGTTTCGAGTTGCTGGTGCTACATGATGATGCGGCGCGCGAATACGCCTACGGTCCGGCAAAAGGATTGCCAAATGTCAAACTGGGCGCCTTCACGCAGGATCTTTACGACCAATCGAAGAAAGACAAATGGACCGTTGTCAGTATGAAAGAGGATTGGAAGCGCATTTTTGCCTTCGAGAAGTAGTTCTTGGGTTCAACGCCGAATCACGTGGACCGAAAGGAATCTGCAATGAAACTCAACAAGAATGCTTTACTGCGACTATTCCTCTGTGGAGCGATGGCTTGTGCAATAGCGATGCAAGCTCGAACAAAGGCACGTGAGACGCCCGCCGCTGCAGCACAAAACGAGGTTACCGCCATCGATGTCCTGCTTGAGCCGGACGCGACGATGCTCCAGCATTCCGCTGACAATAACGCCCGTCTGCTCAAAGTCTTCCCCAAAGGCTTCTCGCTCGATGCGACGCACCGTCCGCACATCACTTTGGTGCAACGCTTCGTTCGCACAGCGGACCTCGATAAGCTCTATGCCGCCGTCGGCAAAGTCTTCGCCAGCACCAATGTGACCGCCATGAAACTCGAAGCTTTCAAGTACTACTACATCCCCAGCAAGGACATCGGTCTTGCGGGAATCGTCGCAAAGCCCACACCGGAATTGCTTGAATTGCAGCAGAAAGTCATCGACGCCGTGACTCCTTTTTCCGTCGAAACCGGCACCTCTGCCGCGTTCGTCACTACGCCCGACGACCCGATTATTGACCCAGCGTTGATTCAGTATGTTTCGGCGTTCGTGCCGAAGGCTTCTGGCGAGCATTTCAATCCCCACGTAACCACCGGCGTCGCACCCCGTGAATACCTCGACAAAATGCTGGCCGAACCGTTTGCTCCGTTCACGTTCTCCTCTGCGGGCGCAGCCGTCTACCAACTCGGCCAGTTCGGCACCGCATCGAAGAAACTCAAAGTGTGGGATTTGAAGCGATAAAACTAGCAAATGAGCGGTAACGTCGGCAAGTGACCTGGTGCGGCGATTCCGTCTGCGCCAGCTCCAAGTTGTGAAGATTGGATGAAGATATGACCAACCCCACGCCCTTTGAGGAACCGCCAGATTTTTCCCTCGTTCTGGGCGGCCCGCTATATCAGCTCTACCGGAAAACTCACTTGTCGGGCCCGATCCTGGAACTGGTGCTGCGCCGGATGCTGTTCTTCTCGTTGATTACCTGGGTGCCGCTACTTTTACTCTGCGTGTTACGGTGGGCAATTGCTTAGCAACGGACATCTCGGTTTTCTCCGTGACCTAGAGACACATGTGCGCTTTCTCGTAGCGCTACCAGCTCTGATTGTCGCCGAGTTGATTGTCCACAAACGCACGCGGAATGTGGTCAAACGCTTCGTAGAGGGCCGACTTGTTTCTCACGATGAAACGCCAAGATTCCACGCGGCTATCGAGTCTGCTCTTCGTTTGCGTAATTCGGTGCCCCTGGAAATCGGTCTACTGATTCTTGTTTTGACCGCTGGCCACTGGGTCTGGCTGCACAAGATCGCGTTTCTTGGCGCCACCTGGTATGGCGTTTCCGACGCCACCGGATTTCAACTGACGCCCGCGGGCTACTGAATGCTTTCGTTAGTGTTCCCATCTTTCAATTCGTCTTGTTGCGTTGGTACTTTCGCATCCTGATCTGGTTTTGGCTTCTCTGGAGAATTTCAAGGCTGAACTTGCGCCTCATGCCAGCTCATCCTGATCATGCCGGAGGAATTGGGTTTCTAGGCAGGAGTAGCTACGCGTTTTCGCCACTGCTCTTCGCACAGGGAGCATTGTTGTCCGGGGTGATTGCCAGCCGTGTGCTGTATGAAGGGCAGACTTTGCCTTCCTTCAAAATGACTGTTGGCACATTCATTGGTTTCTTTGTGCTAGGGATCCTCGGTCCACTTACGATGTTTTCGCCGCAGCTCGCTCGCGCCAAACGTCATGGTCTGGCAAAATATGGCGCTTTGGCAAACAAGTATGTGACGGAGTTCGACGAGAAGTGGATGCGTGACGAGAGAACTGACGAGCAGCTTTTGGGGACGGCCGACATTCAATCATTGGCCGATCTTGGCAACAGCTATGCCGGCGTCCGCGATATGCGCATCGTGCCTTTCGGTCTTCGCGACATTACCCGGCTCATCGCTGCCACAGCTGCGCCCCTTCTGCCTCTGCTTCTCACGATCATGCCGCTGGACGAGTTGGTGACGCGGATTGTTAAGATTATTTTCTGAGGGACCGGTTGCGCGGCTGAGCTTGCAAGGATTGCCCGTCATACGCGAAGCAACACTCAGAGAGTAGGAATGTTGACAGCCGGTTGCGGTTGGTTTTCGAGTTCGGCCAGTTCTTCGCGCAAGCGCGCCGCTTCGGCGCGATAATTTGCGGCCACGGCATGGTACTTGACGGCGGGGACGCTGCCGGCCGCATTGAAGAGCTTGGTGATTGTGTCGTTTTTGCCCTTTCCGGTATGTTCGAGTTGGTTGGCAAGATCGTCCTGGTCTTGTGCATCGCCTTCCAATCCGGCAATGCGGCGCTGAAGGTCCTGGATGTTGGCCCAGCGCTGAGCGCGGGCGATGGCAACATCGGTGACGGTGGTGTTGGCGGCATCCCAATCTTCTGGGCCGCGAATCTCGAGCACATTTTTGAAAGCATCGAGATTAATTGCGCCACGCCGATTGCCCAGATCGGCAGACATGCGATACCAAGTGACGGCTCTGGCGTCGTCGGGCTTTACGCCCTGGCCGAACTGATACATCCAACCAATCTGATTTTCTGCGTTGCTGTTGCCGTGCGCCGCCGCTTCGACGAACCAAGACATGGCCTTGGCATAATTGGTTTGCACGCCGAGGCCATTTTGAAATATGTAGCCGATGTTTTCCTCGGCATCGTTGCTTCCATGTTCCCCGGCTTTGTGAAACCAGGCAAGAGCTTCGAGGTAATTCTTCGGCTGGCCCCAGCCTTCCTCTGCGAAGAAGCCTAACTGGTTTTCGGCGTCGGCGTTGCCGTGTCCCGCCGCGCGAAGATACCAGGAATGCGCTTGAGCATAATCCTGCTTCACTCCATATCCGCATTGGTAAAAGTAGCCGACTTGCTTTTCCGCCTGCGGCAGATTTTGCTCCGCCGCTTTGCGGTACCAATCAAAAGCCTGTTTGTAATCACGCTTGACGCCCAGCCCATCCTCGAACATGCCGCCCATATTGTATTGCCCCAGAGCATAGCCGTGCTTCGCTGCGGAACGATAGTAGGCGACGGCTCGCTTGTAATCCCGCGGCACGCCAAACTTGTGTTGGTACATGTAGCCCAGTTGATTTTGAGCGGGAGCAAAGTTCTGGTTCGCGGAGTTGGTAAACCAGAGGAGCGCCTGAGGGTAGTCTTGAGGAACGCCGACGCCGCTAAAATAGTAGTTTCCGAGGGCGAACTGCGCCTGCGCATCTCCAGCAGCGGCGGACTCGCGAACAGAATAAACGTCGTTGTCCGACTGCCCTGCGGTCGCCTGGGTCGACGTTTGCACCGGTGCCTGCGATCGCGCCCCGGAAAGGAGTGCGAAGAGGAACAAAGCAGCCACCGCGGTCCTCGCTAGAAAGCTCATGGACGCTCCAGCAGACTTCTGGCCCGGCCACTCCGCCAATCAATGGTGTGGATGCTCACTTTGTGCATGCTCTGGTTTAGCGGCGGCGTTGTGTTGTTGCACCGCGTGATCGGTCTTGGCGTTGTGCTTTTCGTCGTAGATCTGCTTGCTCGCATGGTTCTGCTGATGATTGACCTGGTCGCGTTCCGGCGGCGTGAGTTTGCCGCCGTTGGCCGCGCGATCATTGTGCACTTCGTGGTTGATGCTTGCCTCTCGGTTTTCCAGGTGGCTGGTCTCACGGGGGGTCAGTTGGCCCGAGCTCGCGCCCTTAGCGATGCGCGCCTGCTGGTTCGCCTCGCGCATGTTGACTCTGCTCATTGCCGCGGTTGCCGGCTTACCGTGATTTTCGGACGCGAAATTCCCGTGGTTCGTGCTCGCCAGATGTTCGTGCGAAGCCTGCGCTTCCGTCGGCCGAATGTGCGACTCGCTACTGGCTGACATTTCACCATGAGTCGGCCGCGCAGCGATTCCGCCCGGGCCTCCGTTGAAGCTGGTGCGGTTTACCGTCCGGTTGTTTACGATCACGGTCTTGTTGATGTACGTGTTATGAATCACCGTGGTATTCACGTGCGCAACCGCTGTATTGTATGCGAACCGTCCACCGCGCCATTCGCCGCCTACGAACCCAACGCCGTTGTATCCGAAGCCGTAGTTCACCCCGCCATAGAAACCGATATGCGGACCCCAATACCCGGCATGGAACACATACACGCCTTCATTCCAGCCCCAATATCCGGGCGTCCACAGCACTCCCACGCGCGGCGGCACCACCCAGACTCCAGGCACCCAGTAATAACCATGATGGCCGTAGGCCCAATACCCCGGCGTCCACAAGTAACCCTCAACAGGACAAGGTGGCTGCTCGTATACCGGCAGAGCCGGCGGTCCCACGTGCACGGACACACCCACGGAAACCTGCGCTCGCGAAGCAGCAGGCGCTAGAAAAACAAGCAGCGCCAGAAGCAAAGTTTGCATCGAGAACAATTTGCGCATGACGGAATCCTCCCAAAAGAAGTTCCTGTGCTCGCATCACATCAATCGACCGGTGCCACCAGGAAGTGAGATCGTTCGACATGCCGAAGCACACAATCCCGGGCTTCTTTCATGGAAACATGGTTCACATCGATTTATTTGTTCTCGAAGGCCAGTGTTGAGTGAACTTAAGGACAGTGAAGTACAGTTTCGCTTCGTTTTTGCCGCGCGAAACCGCAGTGTGAAGGCATGAAATAGCTAGCCGTTTTCCACGCGCGCCTTCATATCCGAGTATGCCATTACGATCAGCCTGCTTAACGCCTCGGCGTTTGTGGTTGCTTCCGGTTTCAGCTTCACATGACGCATGAACTTGCCGCTGCCCAGCAACAAGCCAGCCGGATCCGGCAGCGCAGCGCCGTGAAAGAACCCCACGTTGACGTGCGACGTGAATACGTTCACATAGCCAAACGGCGCATCTCCCAAACAAGCGACCGGGCAGCCGTCATGCAAAAGCTCCCGCACTTCGTCGCCGCAGTTTCTCATCAACTCAAACCACTTGCGCGCGATGGCTCCCAACTCGCCTGCATGCTGTTTCATCCACTTTTCGATCGCGGGATCCCGCTCGACCGCGCCATTGAATCGCAGTAATTCCGTTTTCATCCCTGCCCCTTCCAGCAGTCCTGCAATGACCCTGTACTTCTTTTGGCTACTATACCGTCGCAATCGCTGCGCGACATGTCGAACTGATATTCTGAACGGTGACTGCGCCGCCGGATACGAACACCAATACCCCGCCTCAGCGTCGTAAGGGCTTGCTGCGCGCGATTGTTCAGCGGCTGGTCATCGGCTTGGCGCTTCTGTGGTTGCTTGCCGCGCTAACCCTGGTGGCTGCAAGGTGGATCGACCCGCCGACAACCGCAGTGCACATGCAACGCCGGATGCAGGCATGGATTCACGGCAAGCCCTATCGCGATCGCTACACCTTCATTCCACTCAATCAAATTTCGCTCGACCTGCAACACGCCGTAATCGCCGCCGAGGACACCAACTTCTACCATCACCATGGATTCGACTGGCAGCAAATCCAAATCGCCGCGGAAGATGATTTGGAAGGCGAGCGCACTCGCGGAGCTTCCACCCTTACGCAGCAACTCGTAAAAAACCTATTCTTCGGAACGGGCCGCTCTTTCCTGCGCAAAGGCGCGGAAGCGACCCTGGTGCCGGTGGCGGAACTCTTCCTCGGCAAGCGGCGCATTCTCGAGATATACCTCAACATCGTCGAATGGGGGCCCGGCATTTACGGTGCGGAGTCGGCTTGCCGTTACTACTACGAAATCGCTCCGCGCAATGCCGGCCGGCTACAATCGGCGCGGCTCGCGGCGATCCTGCCGGCTCCCCTGAAGCGGCGGCCCGAGCGCATGAATAGCTACAGCGCGATTATCCTGAAGCGCATGAACCAAATGGGTTGGTAATCGCGACTAATAGTAGGGCAGGAAATCACCTCAAGGTTTCAGCATGATGAAACGCGCGATCGTGAAGTAAATGACCAGTCCGGTCACGTCCACCAGCGTGGCCACGAACGGAGCCGACGCGCTTGCTGGATTAAGGCCGAGTCGGCGCAAAATGAAAGGCAGCATCGACCCGGCGATTGTTCCGAAAGCAACTACGCCAATCAACGCACAGAAAATTGTCAGCGCCAGGATCGGCGTTTGGGCACCATAGGTTCCGAAGAGTTTCTGCCAGACGAAAATGCGTGTGAGTCCGATGGCGCCGAGAATTACGCCCAGCGCGAGACCGGAAATCAACTCCCTGCGGATAACTCGAAACCAGTCGCGCAACTTCACATCTCCCAGCGCCATGGCCTGAATAATCAGGGAAGTCGCCTGCGATCCGGAATTTCCTCCGCTGCTGATAATCAATGGCAGAAACAGGGCCAGCACAACCGCTTTGGCGATCTCTCCTTCAAAGAAGCCCATCGCCGTTGCCGTGAACATCTCGCCTACAAACAGGATCGCCAGCCATCCCGCGCGCTTCCGCACCATCTCCTGCAGTGACGTGTGCATGTACGGAGTATCCAGCGCCTCCATGCCGCCAATGTTCTGGATGTCGCGGCTTGCCTGCTCTTCAACCACGTCCACAATGTCATCCACGGTCACAATGCCCGCCATGCGGCGATCCGCCTCGAGCACTGGAACAGCCAGCAATCGGCTCTCGCGCACCACCCGGGAAACTTCCTTCTCGTCCGTCTCCGGTGTAACCGAGACCAGGTCTTTCGTCGTCATCACCTCCTGCACCAGCTTGCCTGCATCGGCCCTAAACAGCTGGCGCAGCGACACCACGCCGAGCAGGTGCTGTTCCTGGTCCAGCACATACGCGTAATACATTTGCACAACACTCGGCGCCTCTTTCCGCAAGTAAGAGATCGCCACATCGACGGTTGTGTCAGGGCGCAATCGCGCGAATCGCGGATTCATCAGGCCGCCGGCCTCATCCTCTTTGTAGGCGAGCAGGGCAATGACTTCTTTCCGTGTCGGCTCGTCCAGCAGGGCCAACAATTCTTCGCGCCATTCGGGACCGGCTCGCTGGATAACGTCCGCCGCATCGTCTGGCGCGAGCAGGCGAATCCACACGTGCCGCTGCTCCTTCGGCAGACCCAGCAGCAGGAAGCTTTGGTCATGCGCGCTGAGCGCGAGGAAGAAATCCGCTTTCTCGCCAGTATGTAGTTCGCGAAACTGCTTCAAACGCTGCTCGTGGGACAAGTACGGCCAGCGATCCCAAAGTTGATCTGTTGCAGTGGCAAGTTGCGTGGTCATTTCGATTTCGCCTCAGAATGAATTGTGCAGTCGATGGCCGGGCCACTCTAACATGACGACCACCGTTCCAGAATTACGACCGTCCGGGGGTGATCAACAGGCGCGACGACGCAGCGAAGCGATTCCGCGCGAATCAGAACATCAAGGGGAAGTGAACGCGAGACGCGCTCCCACCGGGGCGAGCGTTGCTTCCGAGAGAGGTCAATAAGTGTACCTACTCCTCCGAGACGCCGTACATGTCTGTGCCCGCCGTCACTCTTCATTGTCAGAATGAACAATTACATGGTTGTCAGACTCTGCACTCGCCTCAGGGGGTGATGCGTCCGGTCGTGGGAGTAGCTCTTCGGGGAGACGATGTTGGCCTGAGTGGAAGTACACCCTGGAATTTATACGTGATGGTTGCCCCGCTGTCTCTCGGGCATCACTCGATCCATTTTCATGGAGCCTCAGGCGCCTTCGTGCTGGACATTACGTACCACATCTACGTGTATCGCTGAGTTGCAGAAAATGAAAGAGTCTGTTCGCTCTTCCGCTTCCACCTTTGCGGCGAAGCGCAGTTAAAAAGGAGCGATTTCTCTGAAACGGGTCACAGGAGATGTTCCTGTGACCCACACTAACGGGTCTGAGAGGTTTACATTGGATGACGCAGCGCTACTCTCAAGTAGGCGTACCAAAGGATTTCCAGCGGTCAGCACCCATCTGAGATTGTGCGCAAACTGGTGACGGTCCCCGGTTGTGCATGAAGAAGACTACAAAGGTGAGCGGACTGAGACATCGGCCCAAAAGTGTTGCCTATGTCTCAGGTACGTTGTGTCGCTCATGTGTCCGGGCTGGACCCGGGAGAAAATGGTGGGCCTGGGTGGACTACATTGGTCGCTGAGCGCATTGGCCTGAAGGCAACAGTTGAGCCAAGAGTCACTTAGCCGGAAATGCGACTATTCGGCCAAGCGGCGAGAAGCCCGTTCTAACCAAGCTTCCGCCGCCGGCCTTAGCTGTATCTCGCGCATCACGAGCATCAAAACTTCAACTTCTTATTTCGCCTGCGCTAGCCCCGCAACAACTGCGGCAACTTTATCGAGTATCTGATTCCAGCCCTCTAGTTGACCGCTATTTTTCGCGCTCTCCATGGGTTCATTTCCAATGAAGGTGAGTTTCGTCTGGCCGTTTCCAAAATCCTCAAAAATAACCACATCGTGCGCATCGTCTATGGCCTCATGTTCTATTCCATACTGCTCAGGCTCGACCTTGTTTCCCTTCGAGTCGGAAAAATACATGGAGTAAACGATCTTCTCGTGCAGAACAATCTCGTGGTATTCCCCAGCATTCCAGCCCTCCTGCCCATCCGGGGTTCTCATGCAGCAGAGAAATTTTCCTCCCACGCGAAAATCCATCTCGCAAAAAGGCGCAGTAAAACCCTTCGGCCCCCACCACTGCATCACATATTTCGGGTCTGTCCACGCCTTCCAAACCAATGCGCGTGGGGCATCAAACACTCTAGTGACAACCATCCGCTCCGTCTTAACCGTGTTTTTTGTCATCTCTGACCTCCGATTTTTTCATTTGATTCACAACCACATCCAACTTGTCGAAACTCTCTTCCCAGAATCGGCGATAGCTAATCGCCCAGTCGCTGACTGTCTTGATCGCCTCTGGCCTAAGCGTGCACACGCTTTCTCTTCCACGCTTCGTCTTGATCACAATCCGCGCCCGCACCAGGTAGGCAATATGTTTTGAAATCATCTGCTGCGAGAGTGCAAACGGTTCCGTCAATCCATGCACGGAGGAAGGCCCATGGGAGAGTCGTTCGATCATCGCCCGGCGGGTTGGATCAGACAGAGCGGCAAAGGTTGTATCCAATTTATCCACAACCATATGGTAGTGAATTATCCGTCGATGTCAAGTGTGGATTTTGAAGTTCCCGATTTCTGTTTTCCTGATCTCTGAGCCCTGACAACTTCGTTCCCCTATCCGCGTCTATTTTCGTCGCCGATCACCTGAGGCCGGCGGCAAAGAAGCACGGAGTGGATATCGAGGACGGACAAAGGTTTGGACTTCACAATCTTCGCCACTCACTCAGCGACTGGCTGGTGAACGAGGCGAAAGTCGAACCCAAGATCGTGCAAGGCATCCTGCGTCACGCGAAGGTTCAGACCACACTCGACCTGTATACCCAGGACGACGGCGATGAAACACGCGCGGCACCGGCGAAATATCTAACGGCGCTCGGAGTGGCTACGCAATTGGTGCAATAAAGTGTGGGTTCAGTTGTGTGTTGGGATTTGTGGGACGACGCTCGGTAACCTGCTGAAAGTAAATGGTGGGCCTGGGTGGACTTGAACCACCGACCTCGCCCTTATCAGCGGCGCGATAATCGATTTAAGGCCTTCCGAATCAGTGCGCGATTTAAGCAATAACTCATTTAGATACAATATTATACGTACTGAATGCACGGTCATGCACGAACCTGCGTGATCATGCAATTTTTACCCGGAAAGTTGGCAAATAGTTGGCAAAAGTGGAATAATCGGGCCGCAGGATGTCTTGCGATTGAAGGGAGGTACTGCCCGTGGCGCGCACAGTCACTAGCAAGGAGCTTGGTAGCAGAACAGCACGAAGAACAATTCCCGTCGGCACTGTCGCCTGGATGCCTTTGTCGCAAGGCCGAGCTCTAGGATATAGGAAAGGAAGCAGAGGAGGAGTCTGGCTGGCGCGGTACAAAATTGAGGGTTTTCGCAAGGAAGAGAAACTTGCACTAGCAGATGACATTCTGGACGCTGAAGGCGCACGAATATTGGACTTTGGGCAGGCGCAAGAAAAAGCTCGAACTTGGTTTCTCGACCGCGACAAGTTTGGCCACAGGGGAATATGTCAGTGACGGTCGCGGTTATACAGTGGATCAGTGCTGTTCAGATTATCTGAAGCATTTGCAGCGTCGGGGCGCTCCCGACTATCTTCATTCGAAATACGATCTAGACGCCTATGTCATTCCCAAGCTTGGAGCATTGCAGGTCACCAGGTTGACCCGCCCAAAACTCGAGCAGTGGCGCGCCGATGTTGCCGCAAGTCCACGGCGTACGAATCGAAAACGTGCCGACAAAAACGAACCATACATTCAGAGCGAAGAAGACCTCCGCAAGCGTCGATCTACTGCGAATAGAATTATGCGAAGGGTGCAGGCTGCGTTGAACCTGGCTCTCGAGGAAGGACGTGTTCATGCGAATCCAATGGCGTGGAGGATATCGCCATTTGAAAACGTCGAGGTGGCGCGGGCAGTTTTCCTGAGTGATAAAGAGCAGCAGGCTTTTGTGAAGGCATGTGCAAAAGAGAAAGACTTTCAGCGGCTTGTTCGGGCAGGACTATACACAGGCGCGAGATATGGAGAACTGGGCCGGTTGCATGTAGGCGATTTCAATGGTTCTGCGGGCACACTTTTCATCGCGAAATCCAAGGGCGGTCAGCAGAGGCACGTACACCTCGACCCAGAGGCGGCACGATTCTTCCGGGAAGTCTGTACAGAGCGTGAGACGAGTGAGGTGATGTTCTTACGCGACAGTGGCGAACCATGGGCCAAAGACAGCCAAAAAAAACCAATGGGGCGCGCCTGCACCTCAGCCGGAATTAAGCGCTTCGGATTTCATCAATTGAGACACAGCGCAGCGAGCCGATGGATCACTCTGGGTGTTTCCTTGAAAGTTGTCGCAGAGCAATTGGGGCATGTAGACACCAAAATGGTCGAACGATATTACGGGCACCTCGCGAGTAGTCACATAGCACAAACATTCAAGGCACTGCCCGGAGTCGGTTTGGACAAAGCGGCGAAGACCACACGGAACGTTGTGTCAAGAAGAACAAAATGGCGATTCAAAGCGGCTGATTGAATATCGTAGGACGAGTTACTTCATTACGCGTGCGCTTCATTTTGTTTGCTTCCCGGCACGGCTGGGGTTTAGGCCGGCAGGCAAAAGCAACCATATTCCTTCAGGCGCTTTGCCTCAAGACTTGCCCATATCGGACCAAAGCAAATATATTGAAGAATAAGAGCAGGGACCACTACGATTGCGATTGCACTATGAATCAGAAACAAGTTCTTATTTTTGACGGTGACGACACGCTTTGGCGCACGATGCCACTCTACGTCGAGGCAAAAAGGAACTTTTTGCGATTGATGCGAAGACAAGGCTTTTCAACCAATCAGGTCGAAGCTTATTTCGAAGAACGTGACCGAAGCAATGTAAAAACTCTCGGTTTCTCAAAGCGACGCTTTGGGCTTTCGATGCACCAGACATACCGACACTTCTGTAGGCGAGCTCACCAACGATTCCGAAAATCTGTGGAGGTGCAGATCGTAACGATTCGAAACCAGATTTTCGAAGGGCAACCCAAGCTCGTACCCTATGCCAAAAGCGTTCTTCAATCTCTCGCACCCGGCAATCGCCTTGTGTTGTTAACGAAGGGCACCAAAATGACCCAGTTACAACGTGTGTCAACGAGTGGCCTGGGAGGTTTCTTCGAGAAGATATTTGTTGTCAAACACAAGAACAGTGACACGTTCAAAGCAGTCCTTCAGATGTTGAAGACCAACCCCTCCCACACGTGGTCCGTAGGCGATTCTTTGAGGTCGGACATTAACCCGGCACTTCGAGGTGGGCTCAATGCTATTTGGATTCCGAATGCCAATTGGAAATACGAGGAAGATGTTCTCATTCCGAGCCGAAGATTTCATAAGATACGATCCCTCAGGCAGGTTAAGCTTATCGTCAATAAATTAGCGAGCGACTAAAGATATGGTCTATCTCTTCAGTTCAACGAGCCGCGAACTTTATAAGAGAAATGTGCTCGACGGATGCTGCTATCCGGAGGGTCACATCCTTCGTTTCCGGTACAGTGAAAACTTCGTCCAGCCATCCGTTAAAGAAAGACCGAATCTCTTATTGCAGCAACGAGGGTTGATGATCTTTGCTGATCCGCCTACAGCTGCTCAACAAAATAAGCCGCTGAACTCGAAAGAGTCCGCCTCTGATGCACCCAGTCCGCCCGAGTTTCGTTTCTACCCAATCAGGGAGATTCGAATCGTCAAGGTTCTTTCTGTCGCGACTCTTCTGTTCGTCGATGCCGAACTTGGAAAATTCATCAACTACGAGACTAGTTCTGCGAAAGAGCAATTTTGGAATGATTCGATTAGAAGTCTCGCTGACCATCCGCGCCCCGAGCCCTACAGCGGGAGTTCATTCTTTATCTACTGGAGTGATGCGGCCGGTTTTGGATATTCTGTGGTGGAAGATCATCCCCATGATGCGTGGCGCAGCGTAGTTGATCGAATAAATCAATCCTCCCTTCAGGGATGCATTACCTACCAAGTCTCCGGTTTCTACTATGTCGAAGGCAGACGCGGCCGGGCACGAAATTGGTGGACGAACCGGAGAGCATTGCTCGCGGCTGCCATACGGTCGAAGCCTGGTCTTCCCAGATGGCTCGCCGATCGCTTGACTCCTCGTTCCGAACCAACCAGAAGATCGATAGAGGGAAGTTACGGAGCGGGCAATTGCATCTACGCATTTAAGACTGGCCGTAGTATCGTTATGCGGTTGCTTTTTTATCGGAAAACAGAGAAAGACTTCAAAAATCAAATTCTAAAGTTGATTTGGGACAGACAAGTTTTCTCTAGCGCCTCGCAAGACGAGTTCAGAATACAATCTAGGTACAATCAGGAAGATGTTCTTCTTACATGCAACCGACTGTCGGAGCGAACTCTTTCTACCCTGCGGATTGTCCAGGGAGAAAATCCTCACGAAGGGGCATGGGCCTCACAGCCTTCCTTTCTTGTACAGGTAGCGCCTCCTCGGGGATACATAGCGCTGGTTTGTATCGTTTTTGGTCTCGGCTTATTACTTTTGAACACTACAACATCGGACCTGAGAGGTTTCCTTGGCCCATATCTCTCCATACTTACGTCAACCGTGAGTCCTTGGATTGTTTTCTGGACAATCAGATTCATTAAACCGCTCGGTACTCTCCTTTGGATCGCAGCGACCTGGATGTTTCTCCGGAAGTTCCCGCTCAAGTAGGAAGTCCCAAGGAGCCCGACGATGCCCAGATGGACCAGAGCGCGAATTGCTAAGTTTGGCCGGGAAATACACAAGCAACTCCGGGCTCACTTGAATGAACTGGGGTTCGTTGAGGATGGCGGCGGTAAACTCCGGCCGCCCGACTCTTCAAAAGAAGGTCTTAGGGCCGTCCACCGCCTATATCGCGCCGAGCGTCTTTCGGAAGAGTCTGCGTTCATCAAGGGTGCAATTCCTGACCTTCTTCAGTATTTCGCGGAAGGCAAAGAAATCGTTCCAGCGCGGATCGCTCCACGAATTCAGGCAGTGGAGTCGGGAACGATGGAATCGAATCTTTTTCGCCTCGCTAGCCTCACCTGGAGTGTTCCAGTATCTCAGGGCTACGGGCGCCGAATGAGATTTCTCGTTTGGGACGGTAGCAACGGAAAGCTTATGGGGCTAATCGCGCTTGGCGATCCAGTATTTAATTTACGCGTCCGGGACCAGAAAATCGGCTGGAATGTCTCCGATCGGGAAAGTCGTTTGGTCAACATAATGGACGCCTACGTCCTGGGCGCCGTGCCCCCTTACAACCAGCTACTTGGCGGGAAGCTTGTTGCTTGTCTAATTCGCAGTCGCGAAATTCGAAGTTACTTTGCCAAGAAATATGGACACAGAAGGAGCATCATTTCCAAGAAGAAAAAACATGCTGGTTTAGGCATGGTAACAACATCATCTTCACTAGGACGGTCCTCGGTTTACAATCGGCTGAGACTAGATGGAGTTCCATATTTCGAATCAATCGGGTACACCACAGGGTGGGGACACTTTCATATTCCGGCGAAATTATTCTCGGAAATGCGCAAATACATGCGCTTGAAGAGGCATCCATACGCAAAGGGCAATCGTTTCGGAGATGGTCCCAATTGGAAACTTAGGTTAGTTCGCGCTGCGCTGGACGACTTGGGATATAAATCTGACCTACTTCGGCATGGCATTATGAGAGAGGTATTCCAGTGTAGCTTAGCGACGAATACAAATCGAGTTCTCCGGGGGGAGGTAGGCCATTTTCACTACCGCGGTCTGCTCACGGTTCAGCAGATCGGAGAACTCGCGAAAAATCGGTGGCTACTCCCGCGTGCATTACGCAGGCCTGAGTTTCGTTTCTGGACACGCGAACAGATTCTTCACCTGCTGGATAATCAGTCTCAGTCATCCGAGGTAATCAATCCCGCAATAATGTCAGCCACTGCCTAGCCTGACGATATTCTGATCCTCCTGTCAGTTAACAGTTAGTATTTCTATTGTTCCTACCACCAAACGACTGGGCTAACATCATATATGTTCGATGAAATCGTTTATCGTTGCTAATGAGGCTTGGCGTTCGCCAACGTCGATTTGAGAGTGCCATGATCAAGACAAGCGACCGACCGGGTATTGCGAGCTGTGGCGGCCCGCGAGATCGCAACGGACTTGTTGTCTGTCAGCGTCTCTCAGGGCCACCCTGATGAATATCCCTCTCGAAGAATGGCAGCAGCGCCTGGAGGAACATTTTTCACAACTGGCCTCTATAAAGAAGGCTGCTGCGATTCCCCTATTCGCCCTTGAGCACGGCCTACATGAAGAGGAACTGCAGGAAGTTGGGTCGCTCTTGCGAGAACGATTGTCACTAGGGCTGCGCCTAGAGCCGCATTGGCTACTTTGGGTTGTGTATGCAACCGAAATTGGTTACATCTACGACGGAGAGGAATACTGGAATACATTCGAGGAACTTACACCACGCTGGAGCGATCGCGGAAGCCGCAACCAACTTCGAAGCTGGTTCACAAAATTTCGTGCGACGTATCAAGGAATAAAGCCCACCGGGCCCTGGGCGGAATGGTTCAGGATCATCGCCTGGCCAATCACGCATGCCATACTGCCGAAATACCTGCAGTGGCAGTTTGCGAAGGCACTATACAACCTTCGCTATCGGCTGGTCAGCCTCGAAGCCCTGAGTCCAAACGCCATCGGACAACTCCTCGCTTCCAATGCGTGGCAGGCCTCGTCACGTTTTCAGGAATTCCTCCAGCAAGAGGAATTGGCGGGCAGAATCGTCCTCGCTCTTCTCGGCGACAGGGAGGTGGAAGGCCAGAGTCCGATTTACCCGCATACCCTCCAGAGGCTCGTGTCTGATCTGGAGCAGGTGCAAAGTGCGCGAGAGTGGTTGAAGGAAACACGCCGTTTCGTCGCAGATCGAATGAAGGGTGCCGGCCGGGTTCCAGGAGTAGTGTGGGTTAGTCAGGAAGCTCCGGACTCCGGCGCGAACGACTACGCGCCTCCGGCGCTGCGCCTTCGCCCGAACCTAATGCTTCGGCGCTCCGGAGTTTCGGCATGGTCGGCGGTTCTCGAGATTCCCAGTTTTACTGCTGTCGGCAGACTCCACCCCGAGATTCGCCCGTTTCTTCTCGGCACACGATGCCAAATTGCCGGAACGGGCGACACGTGGATGCCGAACGGATGGATCTTTTCCAGTTCGCAGAGGCGGGTGCTGAAGTCTTGGCCCGGAGCGGGCGCGCCCTTGGTGAAATTCGAGCGACCCAATGAAATTTTAGATCCTCTCCTCGGCAATCAAACTCGCCTTTCGCCAGGACCCGTCTGGTTATGCCGCATCGGGACGGACGGTCTGGCCCACGAGATTACGGGGCGTATCGTTCGACCCGGCAGAAAATACGTCCTACTTGGTGACGAGGAACTCCTCTGCAAGCGTTCCTTGCTAGCCCCGTGCGCGCTGGCGTGCGAAGGCATAAGTGCTGCACTGCTCTCAATGCCCGATATACTTTCCGCTGCAAACATCGCCGAACTTGAGGAACTTGGGCTGCAAGTTGCTCGAACCGTTCGCATTTGGCCCGCAGGGCTGTCCGGCCGCGGGTGGGACGGTGAAGGAAACAGCGAATGGCTGACGACCGAAGCGCCTTGTTTCGGCATTGTTCATGACCATCCGGTGGACGCCTACAGCCTGCGCCTGAACGAGGGTTCTGAGATCATCATCGACGCCCACGAGGTCGGCTCGCCTGTTTTTCTGAGAATCTCGCCTCTCCCCGCCGGAACACACACGCTCTCGGTAAAAGCGCGGCACGGCACGCGGTCCTCCGCTGTCCCTCCATCCCCGAGGGCGGAGGGGATGGTCAAGCTAGAAGTACGAGAGCCGGAGCCCTGGTTTCCCGGCACGACATCGCACCCCGGACTTGCAATTTCCGTGGACCCGCCCGATCCCTCCCTGGATATGTTCTGGGAAGGAGATGTTGGAATCAGCATCCTCGGGCCGTCCGGTCACCTCGTCACCTGTGCGATCAGTCTTGCCACCCAAAGCGGAAAGCAGCTTCTATCAGAGCAGATTGGTAGCTTTGAGTTGCCCGTGGCCAGTGAGGAATGGCGCAAGAAATTCTCACAATTTGTGAGTGCGGAAAACCGTGCCTGGACTTATCTCGAAGCGGCCTGCGGCCAATTTGTTATCAAGGCGGACGAACTTGGGGAATACGCACTTCGCCTTGAGAGAGAGGTAAAGCCCGTCCGGTGGGTGTGCCGCAGCCTTAATCAGGCCACGACCTGTCGATTGATCGACGATACCGGCAGCGAGGACACAGCAACATGCCGCTTTTTGAGTCTCCGCCGGCCGGCGGAGGCAATGGCTCTCGATGCTCCCACCGCGCTGAGGGGCCTTGAAGTTTCGTCACCGGGAGGCCTGTTCGAGGCACGACACGGAGAACTTACGGACACGATAATCGTCAGCATGCCAAAAATCGAAGGCGGATTTCGGGGTCTCGTCATAGAGCCGGATTTGCGCGATATCGACGGCGACAAATTCCACGTCATCGACATTGTCGATCTGCTTCGGTTATGGAGCGAGGCACGTCTGCTTGGTCCGCTCGCCAACATGCGGCGCAGACGCGTCGTGGAGCGGATTGCAAATCGTCTTTATTCCCGTCTCTGCGGCCGCCGATGGGGTGAAGCGGAGGCCGCTTATCTTTCCGATCTGCAATCGGAGTTCGAGTTGAGGCAGCTTGAGCGGCAGGTGGGTGGCTCACCGGGGTTTGCCGTCGTCCTGCGGCGCGATTACGAGAGAATGGAGGCAGGCACAGGGCCGGGAGCAAAGTGGTTCGCGGAAGTTGCGACCCGCTATCGCGTTTCTTCCGACGCAGGCCTGTGTGAGTTTGCCTTACAACTCGCGAGCCACCCACACCACCTGCTTCTGGTGCCCAAGCCTGTACTTGAACGCCTGCTAGCTGAGTTGCGCGATAAGACAGTGTTAATGCGTGGGGCGCGATTCCTCGCCCTAGTGTCGGCTGCGAAGAACCCCGGATTTTCTGGCGCCGTACTCCCAAGGTGGAAATGGTAATTACCCAGATTTCGGCGAAGGAGGTCATGCGTTCGAGCCGCGAGGCTTTGGGTCTCTCTGCTACTTCCGACGGCGCGATTGATGATGCGATGCTGGCTGCCGCCCTTCGACGGACCGCGGGAATCTTGTGCCCTTGCTCGCTTTCTACCCTTAGCGCAGCGGTTTTGGAGAGTCTCCAATATCTTTTTGACGATATCGGTACGATTGAAGAACGAGTGGCGATCGCCGCGGAGGGTCTCATCGTCGGCGGGGACCTGCTGGAACTGAGCCAAGTCACGACGGGCGATCCCTCCGCAAAAGGTACGTGGGTTTTCTCAGCACCGCCCAGCTTCATAGTCAGGCCGAGTGGGAGCATTTTTATTATCGGCATTGTGCCGGATGAAACGACGCCGCTGCCCGCCTCGCTGAATGCCCGCGTCAGCTACGAAGGCTTCGCGCGCCTTGTGACTCCAGAGCATTCAGAGGACTTATCATCGGTCCTGCGTGAACTCGGATTGCGTGAGCTTTCGATGGCGGCTTGGCTTAGAGCGCCCAAGACCGAATCGGCGACAGTGTTGCGTGACAATATGTTGCATCGGTTGGCTGAGCAGCCTCCCAGCGGAGCGGTCGAGGACATCTCGATTCTTGATCCCGCTCGCAGTGTTGATTACTACTCCGGTCGGTGGATGAATCCGACGTGGCAGTCGGGAGATTACGTTGCGCGTCGGCCGCAGGCGTACGGAGCGCCTCTTTGGGGGTTCGCAAATCTAGCGGACGGGAACGTAACCAGATTTCTGGATTTTCCGCTGAAGAGCGCTCGCTGGCGCGGATGCGACATGGCATGGCATCTGCAAATGGCGATCGACAACTGCCGGCAAACACCTCAGTTGTACCGGCGGAGAAGCACGCATGGCGGGACTTGCCTGGACTTTTTTTCTCCTCTGCCGGCGTGGGCTCATAGGCGGTTTGCTGTTGTCGGCCGTCCGGCACCGCGCGAGAAGTGCCTGGTCTCCTACTGGATACCGGAGCGCGAACTCGCGGCCGAAGAGACCTTTCTTCAGGAGCGCCTCTGGCTGGCGTGCCGTTAGAAATTCGAGTTAAGGGGAGGGGAATGACTCAGACCATAAAAGAGACGATAAGGCAGCTTCATAGTTCACTTCGGGACTATATCGAGGCCACTTATCACATCAGCTCTCCGGCCCTCATCGAGCAACGGAAGGAATTGCTCGATCGCGCTGGCGTGATTCATCAAATCCCCTACATAGAATCGACGCCGCGTTATCAGACTGGTGAAAGTTTCTCCGCGATCAATGGTTTGTCGGCAGCTGCACTTAAAGCCTACTCGGTCCTCTCCGTACCCGAGGGGGAACTCCCAGCGGTGCTCCACGATCCACCCTACAAACATCAATCCGATGCCATTCGGCACAACCTGGTTGATGGCAAGAACCTTCTGGTGATGACGGGGACCGGCTCAGGAAAGACCGAGGCATTCCTGCTTCCCATTCTCGGCAAGCTTGCCCGTGAAGCCCAAGACCACCCTTCGGCCTTTCGCGATCAGACGGCGGTGCGCGCCCTCATCCTCTATCCGATGAACGCTCTGGTGAACGATCAATTGGGCCGGTTGCGGTCACTCTTCAGCGACCGCCGCATCGTCACGCTTTTCGACCAATGGGCGCAGCGACCGCCGCGCTTTGCGCGCTACACGAGCCGAACGCCATACGCGGGCATCCGGACTCGAGACAAGGATTCAAGGAAGCTCCGAGCCTTCGACGATTTCTATGTCGAAATACAGCGCCAGGCGCAAGGAACAGACGTCGGACGAGCAGCGCCAGGCGATGACATTGCTCGACGAACTCAAGACCCGCGGAAAATGGCCTGCCAAGCCTGATCTACCAGGATGGTTCGGCGACAAGGGGAGCGAGTGGCAGAACCGCAAGACCGGTGCGTTCCGAAGGGCCGTCACGCTGCCCGATGATGTTGAACTTCTCACCCGCCATGAAGTGCAGGCCGCTCCCCCCGATCTGCTTGTCACGAACTATTCGATGCTCGAATACATGCTAATGCGACCCATCGAGCGGCCGATCTTCGATAAGACCCGCGACTGGCTGCAAAATAATCCCGGCGAAAAATTTCTCATCGTCCTTGACGAAGCGCATCTGTACAGAGGCGCGGCAGGCGCGGAAGTGGGTCTGTTGCTTCGCCGGCTGCGCGACCGACTCAATATTCCTCCCGAACGATTTCAGGTCATCTGTGCGACTGCCAGTTTCACGAACGCCAGTTACGCCCCGCAATTCGGGGCGCAACTCGCCGGTGTTCCCGCTGAGACTTTCCTGCCGATACAGGGTGACTTTGCCTGGAGGCCGCACGCGGCTCCGGGAACGAAACATGATGCCGAAGTCCTTGCCGACATAGACCTCGCAGCATTCTACAGCGCCGAGAGCGACGAGGCTCGCAAGGCCTTAATCCAGCCCTTTCTCGATTACCGGCATGTAGCTCCAGGTCTCGGATTGGAACCAAGTCTCTATCACGCGCTAGCGGAATTCCCGCCGCTCGGTCTGCTGATCAACACCACCATGAAGCAAGCACGGCCCGTGGCCGAATTGGGCCGTGAGCTATTCCCCGATGCGCCACTTCAGGCCGATAGCGCCGCGACGGTGCTCATGGCCCTGGGAAGCATGGCGCGGACTGATCCCAAAGGCCCCGGACTCCTGCCTTGCCGCATTCATAATTTCTTTCGCGGACTTCCCGGCCTCTGGGTGTGCATGGATGCCGCATGCAGTTCGACTGGCAGAAGACGAACGAAGCGGAATTTGCGGCAAGATGTACAGCCAGCCCCGCGAGCGATGCGAATGCGACGCGCGCGTACATCAGTTCTATACCTGCCGATTCTGCGGGACGGCCTATGCGCGCGCCTATACCGACGACGTGGACAGTCCTTCCGCGCTTTGGTCCGAGCCCGGCCACCGCCTGCGCATGGAAGGCGGCGAGACCAGCCCGCTTCTTCCTCTCGATATGCTGCTGGAACAGCCTAACCCCAGTCGCCCCAGCGAGCCCGCGGATTATGATCTTGAAACCGGGCGGTTGAATCCCAAGGTGCACGGGCCGCGGATGCGCACCGTTTACCTGCGCCATGATCGAACCACGCCGCCTGTCGATGACGACGGCGACGTGGACCAAAGCCTGGAGGCGCGCGGCCAGTTCATTCCTTGCGGATGTTGCGGGAAAGTAGCTCGCTTCGGTCGTACGACCGTTCAGGATCATCAGACCAAAGGCGATCAGCCGTTTCAGGCCCTTGTCGCAAAGCAGATCCAGGTTCAACCCGCCAACGCGATGAAACCCAGCCGTTTCGCACCGCTTCGGGGGCGCAAAGTGCTTGTGTTCTCGGATTCGCGGCAAGTTGCTGCACGCCTCGCTCCGAATCTGCAAATGTATTCGACAAGGGACTCATTGCGTTCCCTCATCGCGTGGGGCTACAGAAGACTTCAAGCCGTCGCGCATCTCAATCCCTTGTTGAGTCTCGACGACCTGTACCTTGCGATCCTGCTGGCGTCAAAGAAACTTCGCGTGCGCCTGCGTCCGGAACTCAAAGCGGCCGAAACATTCACCGCCGAAGACACGGTTGAACTCGCGGTGGACGAAGGCAGCGCAGACAGCGATACCGGTCTTGCTGTTTCTTCTCACGAAAATTCGCTCCGAGACGCCGCCGCAAGCATTGCTGGAAGACATCATCACCACGGTACAAGACCCATTCCTCGGGTTTGAAGCGCTCGCGCTTGCATCGATCTGCGAGCGCAGCGAATTGACCGCGAAGCTTGAAAAGCTTCCCGCCATTGCCGGATTGGCCGAGACGCCGGAGGGTAAGGTCGCGCTCGCGCGCACTTGGTTACGGTGCTGGCGGAATTTCGGATTCTGGCTTGGCCGCATGCCAACCTCCTGGTGGAAACGTCCGAGGGTCGAGGGTGTGAGCGTCAAAGGCAAAAAGGGTAAAGGTAAGTTCGACGCCATGGACGTGGTAATTCGGGACAAGGCCGCCAGGAAGCTCTTCAACGAAAAATGGACGCCCGAACTCCTGTCGCTGTTTACAACCGACATGGGCGGCGAGTATCAGTTGCGGGGCAGCGAGTTGTCGCTACGCTTTGAAGGCACGTGGGTGCGGTGTTCCATCTGCAAGTCAGTCCACCGGCCCGTGCCGAGCCTCCTGCACTGCCTCGATTGCGGCAGCGAAGCCGTCGCTGCGCTCGACCCGGAGAATGATCCCGTCTTTCTCGCGCGCAAGGGTTACTATCGGCGACCGGTAATGGCGGCGCTCGCGGAGCCCGCCACAGGAACCGATGGCAATCATCGCAGCGGAACACACCGCGCAACTCAACGCCCCGCAAAACGAGGATGTGTTCTCGAAAGCAGAAGAGAACGAGTTGCTGTTTCAGGATGTCGCGCTCGCATTGGGTCGCAAGGCTCAGCGGTCAACCGCAATCGACGTGCTTTCCAGCACCACAACTATGGAGGTCGGTATTGATATTGGCGCGCTGTCCGGCGTAGCTCTGCGCAACATGCCGCCGGGGCGAGCAAATTACCAACAGCGTTCCGGTCGTGCGGGCCGCCGCGGCAACGCCGTCGCAACAGTGGTCGCATTCGGTAGCGCGGACAGTCACGATGAGCATTATTTTGCTGAGCCTGACGGGATGATCCGTGGCGACGTGATTGATCCGAGACTGACATCTGGATAATCGCGAAATCACTCGCCGTCACATCAGAGCCTTCCTGCTCCAGAACTATCATCAGGACCGTCTGCCGGACATCGATCCCGCGCAGCCACATGACTTGTTCTCGGTCCTGGGCAGTGTCTCTGGCTTTCGCTCTGGCACTGCCGTGCTGAACATTCATGACTTCAAGCAATGGCTCGGCCAGAATGAAAAGCTTCTGCAGGCAAGAGTTGCATCCTGGATTCCCAGCGAACTCTCATCGGAAGACCGCTCGGCCCTGCTGGCCGAACTAAAGGATGATTGCATTAGCGCCATTGAGGGAGCGATTCGCGTCGGGTCCAAAGAGGAAGCAGAATCGACAGTTGATAACGAAGAGGAAAGTCCCGAGGAAGCTCCAGAAGAGGATGAGGAAAAACCGACCAAAGCTCCCAATAGCGGTCAACTCCTCGACCGACTGCTCTATCGTGGTGTGCTCCCCCGCTACGCCTTCCCCACAGACGTAGCGACGTTCCATGTGTTTGACGAGGCCCGGTCAAGCCGATTCCGGCCCATCATGCGGTTTGCACCGTCTCAAGGACTGCCGATCGCGCTCAGCCAATACGCTCCAGGCAAACAGATCTGGATATCGGGGAAATGCTATTCCTCGGGTGCGATTTATTCGGTGATGGCCGACGAACGGTTTGAGGCTTGGGAGTCGAAGCGACTCTACTGCGAGTGCAACGCTTGCGGCTTTGCTAGAACGTTCGAAATCGGAGAAATCAGCCGCGGCGACAAGCAGGACTGCCCTGCGTGCGGTACAAAAAATACCTTCGGCGAGGCACGCTACTGGTTGCGCCCGCCAGGTTTCGCGCATCCCGTCGACGTGGAAGAAGTTACATCGCCAGATGATATGCCCGAGACGAGTTACGCGACCCGTGCGAAACTCACAATGCAGACACCGTCGGATGATTCTAAATGGACACAAGTCAATGATCAGGTCCGGGTCCTCAAAGAACGCAAGCACCTGCTCGTTTCAAACACGGGGCCGAAGAGAGACGGTTATTCGTACTGCGTGAAGTGCGGACGCATCGAAGCCAGCAGCGATCCCACGCCACTGCTCGCAGCTCCCCATCGCAAGCCATACCCTGACGAAAAACAACCGACCTGTGAAGGGGCAGGAACTACGCGGCACATCGTCCTCGGGACGGACTTCATTACGGACATCGCGCTATTTTCGATGGACGTGACACCACCACTACGACTCTTGCCGGGACATTACCCTACGGACGTGGCACTCCGCACCGTCAGCGAGGCGCTCGCCAAGGCAGCAAGCCAGTTGCTTGAGGTCGAGCCAGGAGAACTGATGGCCGAATACCGCCCTTCGCTTACGACCGAGGGTCGCGAAGGCCTCAAAGCAGAAATTTTTCTCTACGATACGCTGCCCGGCGGCGCCGGGTTTGCCAGTCAACTGGTGGATCGCGGCACGGAATTATTTCAGCGCGCCCTCCAACTCGTCAAAACGTGCCCTGAGAACTGTGATGCTTCCTGCTATAGATGCCTTCGCAGTTTCAAAAACAAGTTTGAGCACCGTCTGCTGGACAGGCACGTTGCTGCGGATCTGCTGCAATATCTCTTGACCGGCACACTGTCTGAATTTGACGAAAAACGACTCAAGGACTCGACCGCTTTGCTTTATAGAGATCTTTTGCGGCAAGGAGATGGGATGATCGACTTTAAAGCGGACTATACAGTCAGCGTCAAAGGCATTGGACCCATACAGATTCCAATACTCGCCACGACGAAGAAAGGGCAACGGTTTGCGATTGCACTTTCCCGGCCGCTAACGACCGATCACCCCGCATCAGCGTCAATGAGAGAACTGCGCGACACGGCAAGCAATATCCCGGTGATTGTGATCAACGAGCTTCTGGTTCGTGGTAACCTGCCGTCTGCCACACGTGAAGTCCGACAACGTATCGGTGCTTGATGGGTGCAACACGATAATGCCAATTCCTGATCTCCCTGATTTTCAAGAGATTCTCTCGGGAATACGCCTCTCGCCTATGAAAGGGTCCGGTCAGGTCGACGCCGTTCAGATACAATTCATGCCGGCGGTTGACGTAAACGGGCCAGTCAATCCGGAAGGACCACTCTGGCTTCACTATCCGACCGGAACTACGATCACATTCGAACGACTCGTTCAACGTATAAACAAGGAACTGAGTGTTTCCCGTCATGCTACAAACGTGGTTCTGCAGGGTAAGGCAGTTCATGACAGATTCGCGATTTTTGTATTGGCGCTTGCCGCGCTGACGCCGTCTCACCGGGGCGATATCATTTCGCGGCTTAACAAAATTCTTGACTCGGCGTGCGATGCGGATGTGACTTTGTACCACATTCTCGCCGTTCGGTTCCCCGAGCAGTACAAGTTCGAAATTCCTCCGTTCACCATAGGACCGTTGCGTGGTCAAAAACTTGGATATAACTGTGAAAAGGCACAATCAGACTTTTATTCTCGATACCGTGACAACCTGCGAAACACATGGGCAATCGAACGGGAACCCCGAAAAACGAGGGTATTGGATATTCCTCAAGTACGGGAGGGAATTTTCGGTTCGCCGGTCGACAAGATGGGGCGCCAGAATTGGGAACTGCAGGCGTGGGAATCAATCGTTAATGACTATTTCTCGCTGCACAATACCGTGCTGTTTGATCAATTTCAGGCCGAACTGGTATCGGCGCAGTCTATCCTTCTCGCTGCAGGAGCGCCTTTCTTTGACACCAGATCGCTGTACATGCTGTCCAGTGTCATACAAACCCATAGAGTCGCCATATTCCTGAATCTCGGCATCAGCAAATCAGGTTTTGTCGCACCCGCAGGCATGGGACCACTGCTAATCGATGTCGCTGGGATTCACGAGCGTGTACCCGATTTGCTCAAAGAATTAAGGAAATCGTACGAGTTCGAACGTTTTGATGAGTCGCCACTGCATCGGAGTATCAAGCTATTCGCAGACTTTGTGGCTCGTGGGCGCCGGCATGAAGTCGATAGCCATCCGAATGAGGCACTGCTCCACTATGTCATCGCGCTTGAACTCATTTTTGGGGAACGGCAAGCGATTCAAAATAGTGTCTCCGAGCGAGTAGCGCTTATCACCTTTCGCGAGAATAATCGGTCGTTTGCACAGCAACGAGACTGGATCGATGCAATCTACGACATCCGCAGTCGGTATGTGCATGACGGCGTTGAACTGACCGATCAACTTCCACTCGATCAGCTTCGCAATCTTTGTCAGCAGGTCTTCAGGTGCCTGATGAGGCTCCAAGCCGGTCATTCGCAACCGTCATCGAGAGGGAAAGAAACTCTGACCATCTGGCTGCACGAACTCGATTATCTTGCTAAGGCCATGATTGCCGGTAAGCAGCCGAGCGAAACTCAGTTTGTTGAGGCGTTCATAGCCCAGTAATTCGAAGGGCCTCGACAGCGAGTTTCTTTGCTACATATTAAGGATGTACGCTTTCAATGGGGTAGTCGTAAAGCGTGTTCAGGACAGGCGAAAAGGCGGATTTTGAACGGATGCTCGATGACATTCTCGGTCGCGCAAAGACGACCGCGCTGCAGACGTCCGCGCAGGTTGAGGCCGAATCCGCTGCGCGGGGTTCATTGTTATCTTCTGGTACGCCCATCGTGATGGAACAGCGCCTCACTCCCATCCATGAAACCGCACTGACGGACTCGATGCGGCTCATCGTCCAATTCTCGGAGCGCACCGGCATTCCTATTGTGGAATTGAACGAAATGGCTGCACCGAGGCTCGCGACGTTCACTTCGGATATCACGGGGCGCATAGCCACGGCAGCGAACCGAATGAGTCTTGCGCAGCTTTTTACGCAGGCACGTGCGCGTTTCGACCAACGGGTTGAGAATGCTCTTAAGGATATCGGAATAGGCTTCATTCAAGGCAGGAGCGCGCTTGTGACGGAAACCTCAACGAATCAAAGCAAGGCACTGCTACTTCTTAAGGCCTTGTATGACGCGACGCGCGCGTGTACAGAGCCGGTATTCATAGTGGCGATGGATACAGGGTTGTCCGAGGAAGATGGGAAGGCAGCGTGGCGCTACCTGAAAGATCGAGGGCTCATCGACACTTTCAGCATTCCATACACCGCCCGAATAAATGGAGCCGGCGTCGACGCCATTGAGGGTGCGCAGCGCCGCCCCGACCAGCCAAGCGCAGATTTTCCATCGGTGAGCTACAACTTTGTCTACAACACGATTCACGTCGGGACAATGAATGATTCGCCCATCCAACAGGGAGGCGTGCAGTCAACACAGAATCAGACGGTCAGCTACGGCCCCCAAGACCTCGCTGATCTCAACAGGCTTGTTACGGAATTCACTTCGCACCTCGGAGAGCTACAGATCGACGAGCGGCAGCGGCAAAAGGCTGAAGCGCAAATCGCGACTCTGCAAGCCCAACTCACCGACGAGCCAGACCCCGTAATCATCAAGCAGGCCGGACGGACGCTTCGCAACATAACCGAAGGAGCTATAGGAAGTCTGCTTGCCACGGCCGCCACGCAGCCCGGTGTGTGGGCATGGGTTATCCAGACCATGCAAAGACTATTTGGCTCAGGAGCATGACCGAGATGAATCTATCGGAGTTGTCGCCCCCCGAACTGTTGGCGTTGAATGCCAAGCTCGCAGACGAACTGCGCATACGCGGTATCACTCGAAGCGCAAACAATCCCACCGGAGACCTCGCCTAATATCTCTTCTGCAAAGCGTTTGGATGGAAGCAAGCGGGCAACTCGCATGCAGACCTTGACGCCGTTGGTAACGGCGGCACACGCTACCAGATTAAAGGACGCCGCATCACACAACACAACAAATCCCGGCAGTTATCAGCAATTCGCCCAAACGATTTATGCTTCTTGTTGATAAGCCGCTCAGCAAGAAAGTGTTGGGGCAAATAGGCTCGATGATTTGGTTCCGCACGGGAATTCGCTGCGGCACCGGCGATGCTCGGAGTGACCTTTCTGCCCTGGATTCTTCGACGAGCCGAAAATCATGACGTGCGCTAGAGGGAGCCTACTGGCTCCCCACCGCTCGATTGCCTGCTTTCAAAATCGTGTTCGCGGCTGCGAAGATGCGCGCCGCGTTGTGATTAGGGATTTCCTTTTCACCTTTTAGCCAGTGCTGGATATAGCCGCGGGCATACTCCGCTCCATCGAGGTTGAGGGATTCGCAGCAGATGAGCGCAACAGCTTCCGCTTCCACTTCGCGAAGATTCATTGGAGTGTTTTCGGAATCCACGAGTTTGTCCTTCGTCGTATGGTCCAGGACACAATGTGCGATTTCATGAAATGTCGTCTTGTGCGGAATTGCTGCGATGGGACTGACGGCAATTTCTCGGTCTATGGCGAAGCCCTGGATGTTGCCGTTCATTTCGTCAAACTGTGTGCGCTTGATGTTCAGAGTACGGAGGGCAGTGTCCAAGTCAAAGCCGGGAATGGGTAACGTGCCCATTGCCTCTCCCTCCGTTTGCGCGAGTACAAACCAATAGGCGCGAAACGCGAACGTGCTCCGGGTCACTTCTTCGCTTTCCTCGCCTTCCGCTTCATCTTTAGGAAGACGCTTTTTGTACTGCATCGGCATGCAAAGAGTGATGCCTTTTTCACCTTTGCGCACTTGGCGTTTGAGTTCCAACCAGCCGCGATAGGTATTGAGTGGACCCGGCTCCAAGTTACGGCGATGGCATTGCGTCAGAGCGAGTAGTGCATTCCCAAACGAATAGTTATGGAAAGCCGTGTAAGCAGCGAGAAGTTTTCCCGGCGTGTGGACGGCGCTGTGCAGCAATTCCCCCCAAGTTGCGTGTTCTTGCGTATTCGTCATTGTTGTTTCTCCTCTTCCTTTTTCGAGCGGTTTTGCTGCTCGAAAAAAAGAAGCAAATTCCCTTCATAGCGGGCTCATTGCGAACGGGAACGTGTGCCGTCAAGGGCGGCGGGGTGAGCCGTTCATTGAAGCGGAGTGGAAACCCTTGACGGAACAAGCGCGGGACCGGGCGCAGCCTCTTGCGGAGAAGGGAATTTGCGGAGGGACTGTTCTAATTCCTGGATTGGATCATGGTTGGTGTTCGAAAGGCTTCGCGTGGGTTTTGATTTGCTGCATGTATCTGTACTCGGGCGGCTGTAGTCCGGAATTCTCTTCTCGATTGACCCGGACAGGGGAATACGTGGAATATCTGTTGAAACCGCAGTGGACGTGTCACGCTGGAGCACAATTCCCCAATAAAGTTGGGGTATTGTGCAAATTCGGTTGACCGAGAGGTCCAGAACGGGCATAATTCCCTAATAAAGTTAGGGGATTATGCAATGCCAGTAGGACCAAACAAAGAGGCTGCAAGGCGGCTGTACGAAACAGCAGGTTCCCAACAAGGCTTTTTTACGACCAAACAAGCCATTCGCGCGGGCATTGCCGAGAAAACCCACACCTACCATATTAAGGTGGGAAACTGGATCCGGGAGCACCGTGGAATCTATCGGCTCGTGGGATTCCCCACTGCGGAGCGTCCCGATCTGATGCTCTGGTATCTTTGGTCGCAGAATCGTCAGGAAGTTCCTGAGGGCACCTACAGTCACGACACCGCTCTCAGTCTTCACGAGCTTTCCGACATCATGCCCTCGAAGCTGCACATGACGGTTCCCAAGCATTTTCGTCGTAACAGTCAAATTCCGGAAATTCTGGTCCTTCACCGAGCCGATCTCAGCGACGGCGACATCCAGGACATGCACGGCGTACGAGCTACGCGTCCCCTGCGGACGATTCTGGATCTGCTCCAGACGGGCCATGTAGACCGAAATCTGATCCAGCAAGCCGTTGACGAGGCGATGCGGCGCGGGCTCATCAGCAGGAAACAAATCGACTCGCTGCCACACGATGAAATCCAAGCCTCACTCCGGGAGCTAGTCGGAGAACACACCTAATGGATGAAGTGAAACAGTACAAGACGGCTGGTGCATTTCGCACCGCGCTTGAAACGCGACTCCAGGCGCGGGCGCAGGAAGAAAAGACCGACCTGCAGCGCCTGCGCCGGCAAGTGGCCTTTGATCGTTTCTTGGCACGACTATTTCCCAAGGGACCAAAGGGCGCATATCCCTGGGTCCTAAAGGGAGGCTACGCGATGGAGCTGCGGATTCGTTCCGCACGCACGACCAAGGATATCGATTTGACGCTTCACGACGGAACTCGGCTGTCCAAAGATTCCGGCGAGCGCCAGAAGCAACTGCGCGCGATGCTTCAGGAAGCAGCGTCGATTCAACTGAATGACTATTTCGAGTTTCTGATCGGAGAAGCCCGCGCAGAGCTGGACGGAGCGCCGGAAGGGGGAAGCCGCTATCCGGTCGAAGCTCGAATGGATGGTCGAGAATTTGCCCGCTTTCACGTCGACATTGGGATCGGCGACGAAGTGTTGGAGCCGCTGGACGCGGTGGAAGGAAGAGATTGGTTGGGCTTTGGCGGCATCGCGCCGCCATCGCTTCCGGTGATTTCGCGAGAGCAGCAGTTTGCTGAGAAACTGCACGCATACTCACTGCCACGTTTGGATCGAGTGAATACCAGAACGAAAGACCTGATCGACATGGTGCTTCTGATCCGGGAAGGAAACCTCGCCCATTCGAGGCTTGGTTCGGCAATTGAAGTGACGTTCGCGAAAAGGGCGACGCACGCGGTACCTCGCAAGCTTGAGATGCCACCTCCAGAATGGGGAGCCGTTTTCGCGGCGCTAGCCCGAGAATGCGGACTCGAATTGACCTTGGCACAGGGGTTCGAAGTGGTGCAAGACTTTCTCCGCAGCATACTGGAAAAACAAAGCGGATGAGGTTGTTGGGTGTTAACAGGGTCGCGGACCCCAACCTCGCGAAAAGTTTGTAAACATGCGGGATGCGATCCTCTAACCCTTGGCGGAACGCGGGGACCTGGCGCGGCCTCTTGCAGATAAGGGAATTTGCGCAGAACTGTATTAATTCTCCGAGCGAATCAACGCTAGTGTTCAGAAGCCTTTGCGTGAGTCTTGACTTGCTGCACGTATCCGTTTCTGAGTCCAGCCGTAGGAGATCCGGTGTTGTAGTAGGACAGAGCGGAATCGAGGGCGGCGAAGCCTTCACCCTGGATGCGAGCTGTTGCTGCGTAGGTGGCAGAAAGAAGCGCAGCCCCAGCGCGGAGATTGGTGCACGGATCAAAAAGTTGTTCGGGCGTGAGATGCAAGAGCGCGGCGTGCTCGCTGTTCACCTGGAGTAGTCCGATGCTGACGGTGATCCCCTGCGCAAAAAGCCAATGAGTCCACGCAATTGCTTCTTCGAGCGATGCAGGCTGTCGTTCAAGTGTGATCGTGCCGCGATTCCATCCCTGACGGTGGGCGAGCTGGTGAGGACGGTTGATGCTGAGAGCGAAAGGGTAAAGCGCCGATTCGGTGCCTGCAATGGCTTCGAGGGTGCTGACGGGGACGTCCGCGGCGCAGGATTGCGCGAGCGATCGAAAGGAGGTGACGGCCATCTTGGTGTTGGGGTTGGCTGTGGGTACTTGCGCAAAAGAAGTGGTTCCTGCGACGACAAAGAGCGTTCCGACAATGATTCTTGAAATGCGCATTAGAAATTAGTCGCCGAAAGCACGGGAATCTGGAAAAGTCGCGCCCAGCTCGCAGCGCTGGATTGCTGAATCGCCGGAATGCGGGTGTTCTTAGCCCAATAATCGTTCGAGATGGTCAATAGAATGGTGGGATGTTCGAGAGCGGAGGAAAGAAACGGCCACACGAGGATTTGTTCATAGCAGATGAGCACGGCGGCGTTTTGATTGTGGACGCGGATTGTTCCAGGGGCAAAGAGATTCAGTGGCACGCCGTCATTGCCTAGAGGCTTCCACATTGCGATCGGAATTGGAATGCGCTCTTGATAGAGCGCGGTGTTTTCTTCCCCGCGGGCCAGCAGCACATTTAGGTAGCGATTCTGTGCAGCAGGATTTCTCGAAGCAGCAGGCGGGTTGATACCAGCTCCAATGAGGATTGTGCGGTGCTGCGCAGCGACCGAAGTTAAAGTATCTCCCCAAAAAGCTTGCGTGGATTCATTCCAGTGCGAGACCAGGTGTTCCGGGAACAGCAGCACAGTGGCGTGGGATTCGAGAATTGTCGCATGCATGGATTGGTGCGTGTTGTATTCAGTCGTGAAATCCGGATCGCCTTGCCCTACGCCCCCGTAGGTTGTGTTGACCGTTTCCCATCCCGCAGGGAGCTGCGGTTGCCGGTATTGCAAATGAAAGACTAAAGTGCAGAACATCAAACAGACGGCACTCGGTGCTGGTTTGAAGCGAAAGAAACTCAGAAATACGAGGATGAGTGCTAGGCCCAGCCATTTCGATCCGGGGAAAAGAACACCTGCGGAAAGAAGGGGAGAAGCCCATCCGATGATTCCGAGCGGCGGTATCGCGGTGAGAAGGACGCACAGTGAGACAGAGATTGCGGCTTTACCCGGCCCGCGCGTGGAAAGCAAACCCCAGGGCAACGCAAGGACCGCCGCAGCGGCGAGACACAGGAACAATCCAATGAGCGGTGTCCCTTGGCGTCCAAAGAAAGCGTGTGCTCCGGGGATGAGCGGCCAACTGGCCGCTGCGTAATAAAAAAACATCAATCCATAGGCGTGCGTTCTGGATTTCGTGTACGAGACCAGCAGCGGAGCAACAAGGGAAAGAGGGATGGCCGCGAGGTGGCCGCTCCAGGCAATCGCCGCAGTCGTGGTGGCAACGGCGGGAAGCGTAATTCTACTGTTGAGGAGCTTCTGTAGCGAACGTCCACAATGGGCGGAGATGGTGCCGAATCGAGGACTCGGGAATGGCGCCGTAATAGCGGCTGTCGAAACTGTAGCTGTTGAACGAGGAGATGACCCATACGGATCCTGGCTCGACTCTGTAGGTGCCATACGGCCAGGGGTCAAGAGGACGTTGCAAGTGGTCGCGGAATCGCCCCGCGCTGTTGGGAAGCCATTGTCCATTGACTCGAATTCCATCGGCGCTCACCTCGACCTGGTCGCCGGGAAACGCGACAGCGGGTTTGAGAAGCGGCGCTCCGCCATCGGGGCAAGCCCCAGCCGTGCGGTATTGACGGTTGAGAGAGATGGATGCCGCTGCTCCTTGCGGGCAGAACTCCACGAGGTTTGCGCTGGGCGAATTGCTGGTGATGTAAAAGCCTCGCGGCAGGGAGGGAGTGAGATTGAGACGGACACCGAAAACCCAGCCTGCAATAAGTCCGAGAAAGAAAGGAGAGGCCAACAGGCAGGCCCACAAAACAGCGCGGCGGAGTCGTTGGCGTAGTTCATAGGAGCCAGGTGTCTTGAGTTTCAGAACATTCGAGAGGTAGAGAGCCATCGGTCATGACCTCGTTCGAGAGTGCTGCGGGCGGCGGGGGCGGGTCTTGCGCCACTCCGCCAACGACAAAAAACTTTTGCACGCTGACTTCATAGATAAAGCGCTTGTATTTGTCCTGTCCGACATAAGGCCGCTGGTCGAAAGTTCCTTCGACATAAAGATTGGTGCCCTTTTCCAGTTCCGTCGCGAGGATCGCCAAATCCCCGTAGAAGACGAGGCTGAACCAATTGGTGTGCTCGGAGGGTTTGTCGTTGCGGCTGAAACGATAGGTTTGTCCAAGCCGGGCACTGGCAACGGGCGTGGAGGAGGGTAAATAACGCAGTGTGGGTTTCGCTGCGAGATAACCGGCGAGTTGAAAACGGTTCTCCTGCATGGTTTATCGCTCCGAATTGAGATCCAATCGCTCTACTAAACCCTCTGGTGGTTGAAGTGTGGCCACCGCCGGTGGCGGAGGTTGCTCGAACAGCGTAGGTGTGTCCGGACCACTGCCGGATGAAGAAGACGGACGCCGGCGTGAGTGGGGAGTCGGTGTTGGCTTTGGCCGCGGTGCCAAGTCCGGAAGGGGGTCCTGGGGAGAGAGTCCTCCATCGTGAATGGAATAAAATTTTGTTGGCGGAGGGATTTCGGCGCGGGAACGCAGGATGGGGTCCAAGAAATAGAGCATTTGCGTGCCATAAATGGGGTGGTGGCCGGAAACAAAAATTAGCATGTCACCGGGAGCTATGATTTTTTCCTGGTGTCCGGTGCTCTCTTTTTTCGGTGGCCGGAGGCGCATAATCTCATCTGGCGTCATCAGCGGACGCTCGATCTCGTCCATATGCGTGCTGACGTGGTCGAGGACCGGAGACATGCGCGAGCCGGAGAAGTTGAACGATGCTTTCCGGATAGTTTGCGTCCCTGTCATTTTGCTGAGCAGCTCGGCGGTGTCGTACTGGTTGGGGGCAAAGGCGACGCGAACTTGGCAATTGCTGACGATGCTCTCGTTGCGCCCGTATTCGTCCACGATTTGGCGAATATCCTGCGTGATGAGATACGCCTTGAGACCAAACCCGGCCATGTAAGAAAGCGCGTCCGCGAAAATCTCCATGCGCTTAAGCGAAGGGAATTCATCGATGAGGAATAGCAAGCGATGTTTGTTGCTGAGCTGTTCGGGGCCTTGAAAATCGAGTTTTTCGGTGAGGCGGTTAACGATCATTGTAAAGATGAGGCGCATGAGCGGGCGAAGCCGGATCTTGTCGCTCGGAGGGACGACGAGATAGAGCGAGACGGGCCGTTCGTGATTCACAAGGTCTTGAATCGTAAAGTCGCTCGCGGAAGTGGTGCGGCTGACAAGAGGATCACTGTAGAGCGTCAATGCGGTCTTCGCTGTGGACAGCACGCCGGAGAAATCCTTGTCCTCCTTGTCGAGCATTTCCTGGACTTTCTCTTTTACAACGGGATGCGTTCGTGTCAGTTCGCCAGTAGGAAGCCGCCAGTTGTGGGCGTTGTCTTTGTCGTGAGGATAGTTGAGAAGCTCGGTGAGGGTTTCACGGAAGTTGAAGCCCGGCCGCGTAAATACGCCCGCGAGTAGGCTAAGGGAAGCCTTTCGCCCTTCAAGAGCGGCGGCGTAACAAACATGCAGGATCATCCCCGCCGTGATAGAGGCAGCAGCGTCCTGCCAATAGCGTTCCTGCGGGCTGTCTTCCCCGGTGCGGACAAGCATGTTCGCGATGTTTTGTGCGTCAGAAACATCGCGATCCGTGAACAAGCGAATTTCCGCCAGGGGATTGAATCGGGAGGAGTGCTCGGGCTCTACGGGGGAAAACTTGAAACAGATTTGCCCAGACTGGCTGCGGAAACCCGCGGTTTTCGCCCAGTTCTCACCCTTAATGTCGTAGACCACGGTGCTTTCCGCCCACGCAAGGAGTGTAGGAATGACGATACCTACCCCTTTGCCGCTCCGTGTGGGAGCAAACGCGAGGATGTGTTCCGGGCCGTTGTGCCGTAGGTAGTGGAGGTGCTTGATGGACTGTTCGTGCCAGCCTCCGACATACACGCCTTGTGTTGTCTGCATCAGATTGGTTTCTGCAATATCGGCTTTCGTGGCCCACCGCGCCGATCCATGAAGGTCCTCAGTATTTTTCGAGAGCGCCTTCGTGCGAGCAAGATTCATGAGAAAAAAGAGCGCGCCGGAGGCGAACGCGCCGCCCACAATGATTCCCGCGCCGATAAGCAGGGGAAGTTTGATTCGAATGTCCCCGGTGCTCCCCTGCGTCCAGACCCACACGAACCATTTATAAGGTGCGTAAAAATAGACGGGGCCGAAACGCACCAAAGCGGGGCCGAGCGGGGGCTGATAGTCGAAGCGCCAGGCAACAAACTGCGTGGCAATGACATTCGTTAAGAAAAGTCCAAAAAACCCAACGATTGTCGGGGTCCAATAGAACCCGCCGACATAGCCGGGGTCCCTCGGCTTCCGGTAAGCGGTAACCGGTTTCACCGCCCCAACTCCTGCGATTTGCTCCTTTCCTTGATGGGGAGCACACGGGCAATGTCGTTGGTGTAGGCGATGCGCACGTTCTCGCCGACAGCCGGGATCATGTCGAGTAGGTCTTTGCGGTGCACAACCGCGCTATGTGAAGTGATCTGCTGAATTACAGCTTTCTCGGTCTCGCCGATGATGCGACCCCTGTAGATTCCGCTGCCGGTCTGCGCGTGTTCCACGCGCACATCGGGAGCCATCTGGTTCAGGGCCGACTGGAGGCCGCGGGGCAGTTCGCCGCCGCCGAGCAGTTTTCGCACGTCCGTGGCTGTCGTCTTGTCGTGAAGCTCGACAGCACCACTTCCGGGCTGATGCGTAGCGACTGAGGTAGTGGTCTCCCGTCGTTCAGTATCGCGCTGTGTTTCGAGTGATGGAGTGGTCTGGGCGTTCTGTCTTTCCCAGAAGTGCAGATCTATTTTGTCGATGAGGTGTTTCAGATCTTGATTGTCCGTGGGATCGAAAAGTAGCTCATATTTACTCTCTTTTCTCCCAGTGCGAACGGTTGCGATTTGCAGCGTGGAATCTCCCAGAGTCTTCGGTTGGCGTTCACTGTTCAATTCTTCGAGATACTCACGAGCGAGGGAAGTGTTGCGGTCAAAGGCCGCCTCAAGAACATCCTGAAGTTGTTCAGCGTCAAGAGGAACTCGCCCCGTGGAATCGGAGTCGAGATAGGTTTCCAAATATTGCCGGGGCCACGCGATAAGGTCGTGATCGAGTTCGGAGGTGAGCAAGATTTCCAGCTCTTCGGGCGAAGACGCGGAATTTGCGAGACTCGATATTTGGTGTTCTACGGAGTTTACGACGAGATCCTGGCGAGTGGCCGCGTTGTTGCCGTTCATAGGGGAACCTCCTAGCCGGTCCAAAAAACCGATTTCGATGGAACTATATCGTGTGGCAGTAATACATATAGCAACCATATAGCACCATTGGGGTAGCGGGTGTCAACATATTATGTAGTGGGTTAGCTTTTGATAGTCCGAGGACCAGCGAAGTGAGCAGAATTGGGCACATAGAAACTTCCCAGATGCGGACTTCTGGACAGCGAAGAGAGCCTGGGCGTTATAGTCTAAGTGGCCCACAAATCACATCAATGTTCGCTCGCAGGCGGACAAGTTATTTCTTCGGAGGTTCGTATAGATCTTCGAGATCGGCGAATTCGAACATCTTGGCTTCAACAAACGTATCCCTTGCGTTCCCTCTACAGGTCAATAAGCGGAGCATCAATACCCTCGCTTACTACTACCGTTCGCCATCCTCCCGGCTACGTAGAGCAGCAACTTTCGATCAGCCATGCTCATGCGCGCGAGAGCACTCTTAAGCTTGCTGAATAGCCTAGCCCCCTTGCCATGCGAAGCCCAGTCATTCCCTCGCGCTGCTATCGCCTCCAACGCCTGAGGCTCTTCACTCCCTTCGTAGAAGAGCTCGTAGATGGGAGTCTCTAGCGCCCGCGCAAATTTCTCAAGTGTCTCGACCGCCGGAACCGTGTGTCCATTCTCAACGCGTGAAATATAACAACGCAGCAGCCCCGTGCGCTGTTCGATATCTCCTTGCGATAGATTTTTAGACTCCCTAATTTGCTTCAACCTCTCTGCAATGTACATTGCGGTCCTCCGTGATAATTCTCGTCTTACCTCGCCTTACCAAGACTCCACGCGGCTAGACGTAACCGGGACGTATATTGACCCAACTATAATGCTTTTATCCTACGATTTGCACAGAATCGCTCATTGACTGGACACCTGTTGCTCTATCTACTCTTCTCGTGAGCGATTTCGATTCAGCGCAAGAATTCAATCAGATGCTAGCCCAGCGCTTCTCCAAGTGGCTTCTGGTCCAAAGGTACGTGCCCGCTACTCGACATAAATACCTGTTAAGTGTTTCGAATTTCGCGCAGTTTCTCGGCGCTCGAAAAATCACGGCGACAACGCACGCCGACATTCAGGACCATCTCGGTCAACAAGCTGAGCGAGGCAGCTCGGTACACTCGCTTCAGACGGTGCTACAGGGACTGCGTTCCTTTTTCGATTTCCTAAATCTCGGCGGACTGCTGAACTGGGTGCCCCCGCGCATGGTTCGCGTCCGAAGAGACAGACGGCGCGTGCCACGCTACCTGACGCGAAATCAAGTTAAGAGACTCCTGGGCGCGGCCCGTACTCCTCGCGAACACGCCATGTTGGGATTGCTCTACGGTAGCGGTTGCAGATCGAGCGAACTTCTGACTATGCGAATCGAGAACATCGATTTCAACGAGCGACGCGTCAAAGTTCGAGGCAAAGCAGGAACGCGTTATGTGCCGTTTCCCGCTCGAGTGGCCCCGGTACTTCGCAAGTACACTAAAGGAAGAGCCGTAGGATATATTTTTGTAGAAGAGCGAGCTCCTCAGAAACTCCGCGCTGTTCGCGCACGCAGCGGCGGCTGGGCTTGCGGCCATCGAAAGTACGACGAGACGGGCAAGAACTTGGGAATGGTCTATCGCTATATTCCGCGAGGGGTCTGCAAAACAAAGCAAGAGGCCGTGACAGAGTTTTATCGCCAGGCACGCGGTGACCGAATTGTGAGACCGTTAAGACCGTTTCCCCTATCGTGTACGTCCTTGGATCGACTTCTCAAGAGAATGGGCGCAAGAGTAAATGTCGTCGTGACTCCCCGGATGCTACGTCATTCCATCGCCACACACTTGATGGACAACGGCGCGGACCTTCACACGGTGCAGATGCTGCTCGGTCACCTCAGCATCCAGACAACGCAGGTTTACACCCACATCAGTCAAAAGAAATCCCAACGAGCGTTTGAGCGCTGTCACCCATTGAGGTAGATCCGTTCAGAGTATCGAGGCCGCATGCAAAACACACGAACGCTCACCCGCAAGGAGCAGGTATTCCTCCCGTGGTTCCTAACCATCGGCCTGAAGAAAAATGTTAGCGAGTTGCTGCCACCGTACTATCACGTCAGGCTTCGGCTCCATTACCGGAAGTTCGGCTGTATCGCGTGCTCCACTAAAACCTGCAAAGATGGATACGGCGGAAACGGGCTCTGCCAACGCTGCTACGCGCGAGTAGGCGATCGACTAAGGCGCATCGACATGAGTATGCAAAAGAAGTTTGGACACGAACTAAACCGAACGACGGCAACATTTCTTAAGCGACTCAAGAGCGCAAGAGAATTGTTGGCCGACCTCAAGGGAATCCTCTAAAATCAGGGTATGCGTCAGGCGCGAGCAACGGCCTGATGAGTACTGGGGCCAGCCTTCAACTATGATCGTCAGAGGCCCTATCGCTCCAACTGGGCCCAGTAGTTTGTGAGCGCCAAACCACGAAATAAAACCTAATAGGTTGACAGTGGACTTGCGGTGTTATCTACTCCTCGCGCCCACCTATGAATTCCAACCTGGCCTTCAATGAGGACCTTGCCGCGCGTTTCACACGATGGCTCGTTGTACAACGGTACTCGCCCTGCGTCCGGTATCGTTATCCTCGAACGGTCAGACAGTTTTCAAACTTTCTGTCTCCGAAAAGGATTCTCAAAGCCAACCACCTCGACGTCCAAGAATTCCTCGCTAAATCAGCTTCCCAAGGCCTTTCCCCAAAGACCCTTCGATCCGAACTCCATGCCCTGCGGCTTTTCTTTGACTTCCTAAATCTCGGAGGATTAGTCAAGTGGGTTCCGCCGAGAATAGTGAAATTGCGAACTCTGCCCCGCCAAATCCCCAGATTCCTAACACAACACGAGCTCAGTTCCGTCTTAGGAGCCGCTGCAACCAAGCATGAGCGAGCCCTGGTGGAGGTGCTCTACGGCACTGGTTGTCGCACTGGCGAGCTGTGTTCAATGCGGGTGGAAAATATTGATTTCGTTGAGCGGAGGATCCCCGTAACAGGAAAACTAGGTCGACGCGTACTCATGTTCACGGGAACAGCAGCCAGAGCCCTGAGGACCTATGTCGGCAGCAGACGAACAGGTTACGTATTCGTGGAACAAAAGCCCGTTCAGCGGATTCGTCCGCAGCGTGGCATCGGGGGCCAGTGGCAATGCCGCTGGAAAATCTATGATGAAGCAGGACGCCACGTCCTAACTAAGACCGGATTCATCGGCACCAAGGAACACAGGAACTATAGACAGGCCGTCGCCCATTTTTCCCAGATGGCTAAAAACGACCGCCTGATTCGACCGTTAGGCGTGCGCCCACTAACTGGCAGCGCGATCCAAAGAGTAATTCAAACAATTGGGTTACGAGTGGGTATCCGAGTAAATCCCTACGCCTTCCGGCACACTTTTGCCACACACCTTCTCGACAATGGGGCGGACTTGAGAATTATTCAAGAACTACTTGGCCACAGCTCGATCCGAAGTACGCAGGTCTATACCCACGTGAGTAAGAAACAAATCCAACGGGCATTCGATCAGTATCACCCGAGAAAATAGCAAACTATTCGCCCCAGCGAGGGAGAATCATGCGAGCCGCAAAAAAGAGCAGGATTAACAGAGTATTTGTGTTCCCTCCGTGGTTCCTCACGAAGGAATTGAACAGGAAAATCGAGGCGATGCTGCCTTATCACTATCATCGTAGGCTCAGGTTCTACTTCGATCGCTACGGTTGCCTACGGTGCGCGAAAAAAGCCGTTATCTACTGTGGCAGCGGCCTCTGCGTGCCGTGCATTGGACTCATCAATGAGCGACTAAAGCGGACGGACCAACAATTGAAGAGAAGATATGGAATGAATCCAGAACTGCCTTCCGCAAAATTCCTAAAGCGCCTCACGAGCGCCCAAGACATCCTTAAAGACTTGAGGAAACTACAGAGAAATAGGTAGGCAGATCACCCGACACCGTTTCGCGGCTCCCAAACGCATGAAAAACTGAAACGGCCATGTGCAAGGCGAATTAGAATGCTCCTCCGCGGTATCTAAGGCGTCGCCATCACTTATGTCGCATCCGTCCGCCCAACGTGGATAGTAGAAGTCCGGAGCTCGAGTCCCACACGGGCCAGATACGGCGTTCGAGGAGAGCACTGACGATGTCCTCGAACCGGACTTCGGAGGAGTCTGCAAGATTTCAGTTGTCCGAGATGCGCGTCAACGAGACACAAGGGGCGTGCCAAAGAGAAGCGCCCCTGGTTTCGGAACCGGAGAGGAAAGACTTAAACGCCCGGGCGGGTCAGGCCGAAATGCTTGATGCGTGCCTCGAGTGTCGTAGGTTTTAGGCCCAAGCGAGCGGCAGCGCCATGCGGTCCCCTTATTCGCCAACCCGTCTCGTTCAGCACTTTCTCTATCCGCTCTCGCTGCATGGCAGCAAGTTCGTTCCCGGAGTTTGTCTTGAGATCTATGTCTGGTAGAGGTATTCGCAAAGTAGGACCGGTCGTCATGATCATCGCGCGCTCGACTATGTTCCGCAGTTCGCGGACGTTGCCGGGCCATGAATAATTGGACAAGGCTTCCAAACTGCCAGGATCCACTACTTCGACAGGCTTGGCCATACTTCCGGAGAATTCGTGAATGAAGGTCCTGACGAAGAGTGGAATGTCCTCTCGCCGTTCGCGCAGCGGTGGAACAGAGATGGGAAACACGTTTAGCCGGTAATAAAGGTCCCGCCGGAACCGGCCAGCGCGGACCTCCTCAGCGATATCCCGATTGGTCGCCGCAATGATGCGCACATCTAGAGAAATCGGCTTGGGGCTCCCAAGCCGCTCGATCGTACGATTCTCAAGTACGTGAAGAAGTTTTACTTGCATCTCGAGAGGAAGTTCAGCGATCTCGTCGATGAAGAGTGTCGAGCCGTGAGCCAGTTCGAAGCGGCCGATCTGCTTAGACAGAGCGCCGGTGTAGGCCCCCTTCTCCCGTCCGAACAGCTCGTTTTCCATGAGCGACGGAGGGATCGCTGAGCAGTTGACGGTAATCATGTGCTGATCCCCGCGCTTGCTGCATTCGTGAATATAGGAAGCGAACCGCCCTTTACCGCAGCCGGTTTCCCCAAGCAGAAGCACCGTTGAGATTGTGGTGGCCACCTGGTCCGCCAATGCGAGCGTGCGCCGGATCGCTGCGCTGCGGCCTATGATCCCGTTTGATCCAAGACGCTTCTTAGCCTCCTGCCGTAGATACACGTTCTCTGATTCCAATCGCTCGCGCAGACGCTGCAGATCCTCAAGCGCCTGCCTGCGTTGGGTGATGTCCTCCACTGCCTCAACGATTCGGGTGCCCAGCCCCATCTCGCACTCCACTCGGCGTGAAGAGTGGCGCAGCCAGATCCGGCCGCGTCGAGGATGGTCATACCAATACTCGGAGGTTGTACGTTCGCTAGCACCGTCCAGAATCCGGTGTCGGTTTTCAGCTACAGTGGCTCTGCTTTCGGGGTCCATTCGCGATAGCCACAGCTCTTTTGCCTTTGCGAACTCTTCGACACCGATGCCCAGAAGTTCGCACAGGCGACTATCAAGGAAGGGGTATTCCGTCTCCGGGCTCCATTCCGAAAAACCCAATTCGGCAGCATCGACAGCCGCTGCAATTCGAGCAGCTTGCTTGCGAGCAAGATCAGAAGCATGAGTTCGCCCCAGCGTGTTCACCAGCACCTGCCCTAGTAACTCGAGACGTGGAACGTATTCCTTTCCCCACTCGCGTTCGGCATGTACGGCTTGAATAACAATCAGATGCATCCTCGCCGACATTACCCGAATTGGAATGCAAATGAACGAACGCGTTCCCATGTCCTCACAATGAGCGCGGTCCTCCGCTGCTTCTGCGGGCAATTCGGCCAGAGTCGTAATGACCGATACCTGCCCGCGGAGTGCCCGTCCCCATACCCAAGGAAACAAGATTCCAAGATTAAGTTCGCTTGAGACGTGAGGCACCCCATCCGCGTACGAGACGTAAGCGACATTTACCGATTCGAGGTTGTCGCTGACGACGAGGAGAGCACACCGATCGGCACTGAAGAAGCGCCGCACTGCCTCCAATGCCCACTGAATAGTTTCCCCAAGCTGGGCAGAGGTCACCGCAATCAACCGAGCGGAGATGTCGGAGATGAGCGTCTCGAACTGGACGCGGCTAATCGCCCTGCTAGAGGATTGATCCGAAGGCGCCACAGCGCCGGAAATGTCGCCAGAGCCGATCATGCAAATACCAGTAATCATACACACCGAAACTCCTTTGCGGTCAAGAGTTGAGACCCCGTGAGCGAACCAGAACCGTCCGCCTAAAAAGACGCTCGACCTACAATCTGTGGCGATTGGAGTTTCCCCAATCCTTTGGAGGCATTGTCTTCATTGGTTCAATCACGTCAGAAAGCTTTTCGGGCATAAGGGCTGACTTCGCAAGAGCTTAGAGCTGTACTCTCTTTCTCCTCTGAATGGTGTGAAACGTGCCATTCAACTCAGCATGGTGCAGTTCCTAGTCAGACTCATCGTTCCAAAGGACGCCGTTCACGAACAAGTTCAGGCGTTCCGAACGGTGTTGTGGGGAGCGCAGCAAGCTCGCGGCTGCAGATTCGCGCAGATTTGTTTCCCCGCGGACGACGATGGACAGCTCGAATACGTGGAGGAATGGGACGACGAAGCTGAATTGCGCAAGCAGTTCGGGTCAGAAAGATTTGTCCATCTGTTGGCACTACTCGAACTTGCTGCCAAGCCGCCAATCATTGAGTTCAGGGTCTTCTCGGCGACGTACGGGCTTGAATATGTCACTGCTGGACGAGCCGCGCTGGCGCTAAAGACACAGTGAATCGCCATTTGATAATTGATGGAGGAGAAAACAAGATGAGCACAGCAACTTTGAAGCATCCCGGAACGCAGATAAAGGTCGATAACGCACGGATCGATCGGCTGAAAGAGCAGCACTTGAACACGCCGCAGACAATCGACCACGAGCGGACCGTGATCATGGCGCGACGTCTACGAGGATACGGCCGGCTACCAGCAGATCATCCGGCGTGCCAAGTTCCTCGCCGAGCTGTGGCTTGGAAGACGATCTACATCGACGAGAACCTCATCGTCGGCAGCATGGCGAGTTCCGTCAACGCGGTCTACACCTATCCGGAATGGAACGTGCAGTGGATGAAGGAAGAGAAGACCGTCGAGAACTCGAAGACCCCGGAAGACCGCAAGGCGAACCAGTGGGCGCTCGAGTACTGGGACAAGTGGGCGCTGCGGCCTCGGGCCGACGAGATCTTCATCAACAAGTACGGCTTTGATCCGGACCCCGTCTATCAGTCAGGTCTCGTCGCCGAGTTCATGTCGTGGCCGGGTGGCGGCGGCAACCTGAACTACCCCCGGGTTTACAACGAGGGGCTCGCGAGCATGATCAAGGACGTCGAGGAGCGGCAGATGGCCCTCGACATGCGGCTGCCGAATGCCTCCAAGTTCTACTTCTACGAAGCCTGCCTGATCACGATGAAGGCCATCATCCGGCTGGCTCACCGGTATGCCGAGCTGGCCCGGGAGATGGCGGCGAAGGAGAAGAACGAAGCGCGCAAGGCGGAGCTGATCGCCATCGCCGAGACCTGCGAATGGGTTCCCGAGCATCCTGCCCGGAACCTGCGAGAAGCCATCCAGTGCCACTTCCTCTGTCACATCTGCGCAGAGATCGAGCAGGTCGGTTGCGGCTACTCGGAGGCCTACCTGGGCCAGAACCTCGAGCCGTTCTATCAGCGTGACAAGGCGGCGGGCCTGATCGGTCCGAGGAGGCGATCTTCCTGCTCGAAGCTCCTCTTCATCAAGCTGAACGAGATCGGCTACTACTACGGAGAGAAAGTACGCGCTTCGAACTCCGCCGACGTGGCGCCAGAGCATCACCCTCGGCGGGTTCACCGAGGACGGCGACGACGCCACCGCGGAGATGGACTACCTGATCCTCGATGCGGCGAAGTACCTGAGACTGCCGCAGCCGCCGCTTATCTTGCTGCTACACGGATAAGATCGAGCGGCAAGTTCCTGGAGAAGGTCCTCGACGTCATCGACACCGGTGTCGGCATGCCTCAGTTCGTCAACGGCGACGTGATGATCAAACGAGCCCTCAACCTCTTCGGCGAACAGCAAGATGGGCTCACGCTCGAAAAGGCCCGGCGCACTTGCGTGGGTGCTTGCGTTGGAAGCTACATCCCCTACGAGACCGGGCACCCCGTCGAAGGGCAGCCGAACCTTGGGAAGGTCCTCGAGCTGACGATGAACGACGGTTTCGATCCCCGCACCAAGACAGCAGATCGGCCCCAGAGCGGAGATCCGGAGAACCTTCAAGGACTTCGAAGAGCTGTACGCAGCTTTCGAGAAGCAGCTCCAGTTCTGCGAGGACATCGCCCGCCGCGAGGCCTGGATAGGCACCATCCTGTGCGCCGAGTACCTGCCGGTCACCTGGCGCTCCATCCTCACCGAAGGCTGCATCGAGAGCGGCCCGAGAGCTGGAACGGCGGGGCCAACTACTACACTGTCGCCCAGGTCGTTGTTGGCGGCGTCGACGCCGCCAACGGGCTGATGGCCGTGAAGCACCTGGTCTTCGACGAGAAGAAGCTGACCATGGCCGAGCTGAAGAAGGCGCTGGCCGCCAACTTCGAGGGGAATACGAGAAGGTCCGGAAGCTGTGCTACGAGGCTCCCAAGCACGGCAACGACATCCCGGAGGTCAATCGGTTCGTCCGCCGGGTGTACAACTCCATCCTCCAGGCCTTCCAGAACGTCGACGGGGGTGGCAACTACCTCAGCCGGGACATCAAGTCGCGCTGGACGCCTACACCAAGAGCATCCACAACCTGATGGGTCTGGTGACCGGGGCGCTACCGACCGGCAAGAAGGCGGGAGTGGCACTCACTGACGGAAGTCTGTCGGCCATGCCCGGCACCGATACCCACGGGCCGACCGCGCTGGTGATGTCGGCGGCGAAGAGCCAGGATGCCGTCAAGTTCACCGCAACGCACTATGAACATGAAGCTCCCTCCTGATCAGCTCAAGACCCGCAAGGGCCGGGAGACCCTGCTGAATCTCGTCAAGACCTACATGGACAACGACGGCTATCACATCCAGTTCAACGTGCTGGACACCAACATCCTCAGGGACGCACAGAAGCACCCGGAGAAGTACCGCGACCTCGTTGTCCGCGTGGCCGGCTTCAGCGCGTTCTTCACCAGGCTGCACCCGGGCGTGCAGAACGAGATCATCGAACGCACCGTGCAATCCTTCGGCAACTGCTGAAACTCAACTGCCCGATACGGCGTGGCATCGTGCCACGCCGTACCGGAAGCTGCCTTAGGATTTTTCAGTTCAAGTCGCAATTTCGTAAGACAGAGAGATCTGAACGCAAACCGCAGGCGTAAGTGAGGTGTGCAGTGACTACCGAAATAGGTCATGCCAGTTTCTTAAGACGCATTGCTGTCAATGTCGGTGCCGGCTACGTCCCCGGGATGAATACCGTAATCATGGGAGCGGCAATCTGGCGGCGGGCAAACTGGGATGGGAAATGGTCGGCATCCGTGACGGGTTTGACGGACTGCTGCACCCGAACACTATCCCGACGGCGGACTGGTAACCCTAAACCCGCAACTAATCGAGAATCTGGATCCGGCTGGTGCAGGCGTTCTCGGTCAATCCGTCCGCGTTGATCCATTTCATGTGCGACAAGTGAATGCAGACGGCTTCGTTGAGGAAGTAGACATGTCCGATCAGCTGTTGAAGAGGCTGAAGGAAGAAAAGATTGACGCGTTGATCTCCGTCGTTGGCGGCCGAGGACTGAGCATCCTCTATAAGCTCCATAAGAAAGGGCTCAACGCAGTCTGCGTGCCGCGTTCGATCGAGAACGACATTGCCGCAACCATGGTGTCCTTCGGTTTTAACAGCGCGCTTAGCTTCACGATTGAAATGCTCGACCGAGTACGGCAAGCGGCGCAGTCCGCTCGGAAGATCGGAGTCGTGGAGGTCCTGGGAGAACAAGCCGGATGGCTTGCGCTGCAGGCTGGCATCGCGGCACGTGCAGATGCGGTGTTGATTCCAGAGATTCCTTGTGATTTGCAACTGGTGGCGTCGCGGTTGAAAGACAAGATGAACAGCCAGCAGGCCTTGGGGCTTAGTCGTTGTTGCCGAAGGTGCGAAATTCATTGATGGCCCACAAGCTCGAGGCGCAGATACCCTCTCTCAAAGCTTCGCTGTCGCCATTGGCAACCGGTGAAGCGAGTGAGCACGTCATTCAGAGATCGGGTCAAGCTGCCGAGACCGTGGCGAATCGGCTGCAACTGCTGATCGCAGAAGAAACCTTTCCTCTCGTTCTGGGACCGTGGGTTAGAGGCGGCGCCCCCACTGCTGTCGACCGTCAGTTGGGTTTGGGTTACGGGGCTGGAGCCGTACGAGCCCTCAGAGCCGGTAAGAATGGGGTGATGGTTGCTTTTTCCCCGCCGGACATCAAGTTTGTTCCGCTGACGGAAGCGATAAACAAAGTCAGAACCGTTCCCGCGGACAGTGAGTTTATGAAGATTGCCGAATCGCTGGGTATCTGTCTGGGGAGGGAACTATGAAAAGCGAACCGAACAATTCATCCGCTCCGACCGGAATAGTGCTGAACATCCAACGATACTGCAGCCACGACGGTCCCGGCATCCGCACAACAGTTTTCCTGAAGGGTTGCTCGCTGCGCTGCAAATGGTGCGGCAATCCGGAAAGCATCGCGCTGAAGCCGGAACTGGCCTACGACCCAAAATTGTGCGTCGGCAAGAACAAATGCGGCGCATGTCTGAAGCCTCCCTTTCCTGAAGGCGCTTTCTATGTCGTCGGTGGTGACGACGAACCCATAAGAGTGAACTGGGATCTGGCAACGGGTTGCGACGAGACCACCGTCGCTCTCTGCCCGACCCAGGCGCTCTGCCATGTACGGCAAACGGATGACGGTGGACGAGGTGCTGGACGAAGTGGAGAAGGACGCCTCCTTCTACCGGCATACCGGCGGCGGCATCACGGTCAGCGGTGGCGAGTGCCTGCTGCAGCCTGACTTCAGCGCCGCATTGCTGGAAGGTGCGCACGAGCGCGGTTTCAACACGGCCATCGAAACGGCGTGCAACGTGCCATGGCGCGTTCGTCGAAAAGGTGCTGCCGCACGTCGATACGATGCTGCACGACCACAAGCTGACGATCCCGGAGCGGCACAAGAAGTGGACCGGTGTCGACAACAAGCGGATTCTGGCGAACTTCAAGAAAGCCTACGAAACGTTTTCCCAACACCGACTTCATCGCCCGCACGCCGCTGATTCCAGGCGTCAACGCCGATGAGGAGCACATTCGCGCGGTCCTGGCCTTCATCCGGCCTCACAAGAATGTGATCGACTACGAATTGTTGCCGTATCACCGCTTTGGCCTGGGCAAGTATGAACATCTTGGCAAGGTGTATGAGCTGGACGATTACAAATCGCCGTCCGATGAACTAGTGCAGCACCTTCAAGCCATCATTGACGAAGCCTTCGGCCGCAACGGACAGAAAGCGGCGGCCAGCAAGTAAGGTTGCTTTGAACCAGGGATGCAAAGTGAATATGAGCAATACCGAACATTCCGAAGAGATCTACGAGCGATTGGTTGCCGCGCTCGATGCGCTTCCTCACGGGTTTCCCAGAACGCCGTCGGGTGTCGAACTGAAGCTGATCAAGATGTCCTTTTCAACCGAAGAGGTCTGGCTTGCCGGTCAACTGACACGCTTTCCCGAAACCGCTGCCGAAATCGCGAAGCGCGTCGGTCGTGACGAAGCTCAAGTAAGAGAAGTTCTGGAGAGCCTCATTCCCAGACGACTAGTCCGCCTGGACTCTCCTGGGATGGCTGCTCCTGGCTTGGCGCCTACGGTCGAGGGCGAGCGAAAGTACCGGCTGGGCCCATTTCTGGTCGGTTGGTACGAAGCCAACATGCGGCTGCTTGGCGGAGAGTTCGCCCACCTGTTTGAGCAATACGTTGTCGAGGGTGGCGGTGAGCGAATCTTCTCTCCAAGGCCCGGTGTGCTCGGCGTGGTTCCGGTGCGCGGTTCACTCAAGCCGGAACTGATGAAAACAATGGAACCCCATCTCGACATCGACGCTCATTTCAAACGGCACGAACGTTTCCTGGTCATCGATTGCGTTTGTAAAAGGGAAAAGGAGTTATTAGACGGCCACAGCTGCAAGCAGCCAATGAAGCGTTGTGGATTCGTTGGACTGCCACCGCAAACCCCGCTCGGAGAAAACGTGCTGAACGCGGAGGACGCGTCCAAACTCCTTGCTGAACTCGAGCACATGGGGCACGTTCACCTGGCGTTTTATGGATTTACTATGAGCGCGGACTCTCCTCAGTTCGTTGGCACGTGCAACTGCTGCGATTGTTGCTGCGCGATATTCCAGGGGAAGACTCTCGCCGGTCTGACGGAAGGGCCGGAGAGATCGAACTACCGCGCTGTCATCGAATCGGATAAATGCATTACGTGCGGAATGTGTCAGGAGCGCTGCCCCGTCGGCCCATCGCCGACGATGACAATTCCAAATCCAAGGTGGATCGCACTAAGTGTATAGGCTGTGGGGTGTGCGTCATTGAATGCGCGTCGGAGGCGATTGAGATGGTGCCGGTGTCCGCCGAAGAGTGGTTCCATGTTCCCTCGAGCATGGCGGAATGGGAAGAGATGCGTCTGCAGAATCTGGCATCGACGTAGAAACGGGCCGGCCGAACGCCCCGTGGTGAATGTACACCGAGAGGATCAATTGGGGCAGCCCACTACTTGATCCTGGCCAGATACGGCGTTGTGTGAAGTTAGATCATACCTACCCACTTGACATCGAGTCCCGACGAACGTCCCGTCACACATCAATTGGACCGTCCTCCGTGTCCGGAGTTTTCCCGCTCACGTCTGTTGGGGTTTCGCAGCGCGGTTTGCAACCTCGTTTGGTACTCTCCCAGCCATCCGCCCCACACCGGCTGGACCTCATGAACGCCCCGGCGAAGTAGGAGATCCGCTTCTTTGCAGAAGTGTGAAGAATTCTGGAGGAGTGTGTCCGCGTCTCCGAGATCATCCACGCACAATGTGGGTTTCTTATTCGCGAACCTTTTCTCGATACGAATGAAACGGCCCACCGCAAGTTTCCCTTCGCTGCGAACTTTCTCGATCTCGCTGGTGTGATAGATCAAATGCACTTTTCCGTCCGTGCCTTCGACAAGCATGTAGCGCTTGCCCGTTTGTTCATCTTCGGTGTGGAGAAGGACGCGCCCAGCCACTCTCTGTAACTGGCCCAGAGTGGTGACCTGAAGCGGAAGGCGTTTGTCGGAGAGCAGGGCACCATGTGCCGCGAGCATCTTTTGCCGGTCGCCACTCTGCTGCAAGGTCCTCAGCACTTTCTCAA
>CAVTYP010000003.1:0-341244 GCA_963738985.1 Candidatus Acidiferrales bacterium | reverse complement strand
CTTTCGACGACCTTCACGGCTCCACCGCATTTAGGGCAGCGCCAGGAAGCGGAAGAGTCCTCGGTGGAAGAGGCGTGCGGTTCGGCTTGTGGCTGTTGTGCCGAGCCCAACAACTGGAAGCAAAGCGGCAGGAGCGTGGAGCGCTTGCGGTTGGCCAGGAAGCCGAAGTTACGGATGCGTACGAAGCCTTTTGGAAGGATATGCAGTAAGAAGCGACCGAGAAACTCGTCGACCGGAAGAGACCACAACTTCTGCTTATTTTGATCAGCGGAATCACGCCAGCGAAAGGTGACCTGGCCATCAGCGAACGAGACCAGGCGATGGTTAGAGATAGCCACGCGATGGGTATAGCGGCCCAGGTATTGCAGCACGTATTCGGGGCCACCGAAGGGACGTTTCAAGTAGACCACCCAAGGTTGTCGATAGAGTGGTCGCAGCCATGCGGCAAAGATCTTTGGTTGAGCGAGAAGCTTCAGGTTTCCGTAGAAGTTGAGCTGGCCATTCTGGAAAGCCTGCTCGAGAGCTTCGACAAACTTGCCGCGAAAAACTCTACGCAGCACTTTCTTGGGCAGGAAGTAGTTATCTCGGGAGCGAACCCAGCGGGTGTGATCGGATGAGAGGCCGCCGGCAGGAACAACGCAATGGACATGAGGATGGATATTGAGCTTCTGACTCCACGTGTGTAACACGCTGAAGAAGCCAATCTCCGCGCCAAGACGATTCGGGTTGCGTGCCACTTCGAGAAGAGTTTCTGCACTGGTGCGAAACAGGAGATCGTAGAGGACTTTCTTGTTCTGCAAAACCAGTGGAGCTAATCGATGCGGCAGTGTGAAGACTACGTGCAGGTAGCGGGTCGGGAGAAGCTCACGTTGGCGCGCAGCGATCCAGCGGTCCCGAGCAGCGATCTGACACTTCGGGCAATGACGATCACGGCAGCTGTTATACGAGATGGCGGCACGATGCCCGCAACGGGTGCACGCATCGAGATGACCGCCGAGTGCGGCGGTACGACATCGCGCAATGGCCCGCAGCACTTTGACGTGCTTCCAACGGAGCCAGTGACGATTTCGTTCGATGAATGCATCTCCCGCGGCGCGGACGAGATCGGCCACCTCGAGTGGTGGCCGGGCCATCTACGGTTCCTGTGGCGAACTGCCTTCGATCGGCAGCGAATCCAACGGGCTCAAGGCTGTATGCAGGTGGCGTTGGGAGAGATGTAGGTAACGGGTCGTGTGTTTCAGATCGTTATGACCTAACAGAATCTGAATCGTTCGGAGATCGGCGCCAGCCTCGAGCAGATGCGTGGCAAAGCAGTGCCGAAGTGTGTGCGGATGGACTCTCTTCTCGATACCCGCTCTCTTGGCGGCCTTATGACACGCATACCAAACGGTTTTGGCATCGATCGGCCGATCGGTGCAATGACCGTGATTTCCTGGGAAGAGCCAGACCTTAGGTCTTCGAGGTAAGCGATGCCAGTGTTCGCGAAGCTCTTCAAGCAATTTAGAACTGAGCATCACGTCTCGGTCTTTGCGCCCTTTGCCACCCTGGATGCGGACAACCATCCGCTGCTTGTCGAAGTCGCTGAACTTTAGCTGGGTCACCTCACGGTTCCGGGCGCCGGTGGCGTAGAGAGTCATCAGCAGCGTGCGATGGAAGGGATTGCCGGCGGACTGGATCAATCGTGCGACTTCTTCCTGGCTTAGGATCGCAGGAAGGCGCTGGTCTTTTTTCGGATAAGGAGTTTCGGCAATGTTCCAGCTTTTCCTGAGCGTCTTAAAGTAAAAGAACCTTAAGGCAGCGAGCCGGACCGCGATGCTACCCGCTGACAACTTGCGCTTCTGAAAAAGTGCAGCTTGATATTCGCGAATGTGTCGAGGGCCTAAGCGATCCGGGGAACAGTTGAAGTGTCGAGAAAAATCTTCGACTCCGCGGATGTAACTGCGTATAGTTTCTTCAGAGTAGTTACGGCGCTGGAGTTCTTCCAGCATCGTTTTTCTTAGATGGGTCACAGGGACCTCCTTGTGACCCAAAACTTATCTCAACCGACAAGCAACAAATGCTCCTCTACCTCACGCGAAGCGTCCGCCGCCGGGCGGCTACGTTCAAACAGCATTCCCGTCCACATGGAATCCGCCGCGAAAGGCCGCCGGTCAATTGGACGAGAACGCCACAAACCAGGCGCTTGGAATTATTCGCCGGTAGAAGCTGTCCGTAGGCAGTGTGCTACGGCCCATCGGAATCCGTGAAGCAACAGCAAAACGGCGAACACGACAAATGCAAATGCAACAACTGGCCCAAACACGTCAAATCTGGCGGCGGACAGGGACACCGCTGAGTTTTGAATCCCTCGCAGAACGTTAAACACCTCGTTGGAAGCAGAGAGGCCGAACAGCAGGAAGAGCATCGTATGGAACTCGCGCAAGGACTGCGTTTTGGTTTTCATCTCATCCAGTTTTTTTGTGACGGTTTTGTTCCTTGCGTTCCTGCGAAGCCACACAACTATGCGCACGAGGGAGTAGGTGTTGCCCGCCATCATCGCAAAACGCCGGATGCGCCGTGCGTTCGAGGTGAACGGCACGACGCAAATATCCGAGTTCGTGTTCCACCGCGGAGGCGAACCGATACAGGAGTTTCGCAAGTCCTGGAAATCGGCCTGCAAGAAAGCCGGATGCGGAAACTTGCTCTTCCATGATCTCAGGCGGAGTGCCGTGCGGGATCTCTTGCGCGCGGGTGTTTCTCAATCGACGGCCATGAGGATTTCCGGCCACCGCACTGCATCGGTGTTTCGCCGATACGACATCGTGGACGGCATCGATATCGAGCAAGCTTTGGACAAGCAAGAAGTCTACCGCGCAGGGTAGTCCCTACAAAATTCACTACATCACGATTTTTGACATGAAAAAAGGGTTCTGGTTGGAGCGCCAGAACCCTTTCACTTTCTATTTCTTAGATTGGTTGCGGGGGTTGGATTTGAACCAACGACCTTCGGGTTATGAGAACATACAAAAATATACGGCCTGTTGATTCTGTGCGACTTAGTTTCGTTTCTGGACTCTGGAGTTCTTTCCCAAATCTTTCCCAGACGGCAAACATTCTATGAGCGCTTCCTCAAGTCCTGAAACTGGCCGATACGCACAACGCCATTGGGGAAGACAGCCCGGATCTCCAGCCTGCCACCCATGGCCTTAATCACACCTTGCAGCGTTGTGATGTACATATCGGCGCGCCGTTCCATTTTCGAGACGGCCGCCTGGTTGACGTGCAGAAGTCGTGCGAGTTGTTCCTGAGTGAGATCGCGTGCTTCCCGCAGTTCATCGAGTGCCATCTCGTCAATCATCTTCGCGGCAGCAGACTCGTTGCGCGCACGACGCTCCGGAGACATCTTTGTCTGAAGTTCCTTGAAGTTCTTAGCCATTGTTCTTTTTCTCCTTCTCAAGGGCTGCCAAATGTTCCTCATAAAGTCGATCTGCGATTGGGACGAATTCCTCATACCACCTATCGTTCCCGGTCTTATCCCCGCCGGTGAGCAAAATGGCGCAGCGTGTCGGATCGAAAGCAAATAGCACACGATACGGCCTGCCTGCATGCTGGACTCGTAGTTCCTTCATGTTCGAGTGCCGTGAGGATTGAATAAGGTCGGCGTGTGGTCTTCCGAGTGAAGGACCACGCATCTGTAGAAGTCTGACCATTTGATCCACGCTGTCCTGCTCATCCTCTGAGAGATCATTCCACCAGCGCTCGAACTCGTCGGTGAACTCAATGTCCCATTCCATAAATGGAATATAACAGCTGTGGAATACGATGTCAATAGGTCGAGCACCCCGAGGATCGCGAACTCACTAACGCTCTGAAGATGGCTAGATGGCCTTCAGTCGCTGCATCTCATGCGTGACATAAATCCCCATCTGGCGTTTTCAGTGAGCTGTGGGTCGCCAAAACTTCAACCGCGACCAAAAACGAGACCGTTCTTGGTAGAGAAGGACTGAATACGATCCTCGCTTCGACACCGTGTGAAGACTTTGGAGGACAGGAACCCGTTTGGGCGTACAGCACACATACATATTAAGGATCGCCGGAAAGTCGATCCGAACTAGGCGGCTCGATCGTATCGATGGTGCAGCCCGCCGACTCGCTCCTGAGCAAGGACCCGACCTGAAGCTATAGAACGAATCCTGCCGTTTGGCGTCCCCTTCTCAAGTCCGAGATGCGTTCGGTCCTCATGATGGTAACGAACATACTCGGCAAGCAATCGCTTCAGATGGCGTTCGTTCAACGCAACAATGCGGTCCAGTAGGTCTCTTCTGCAGCTTCCCACCCAGCGCTCCGCGATGCCATTCTGCCAAGGAGATCGGAAGGAAGGACCAACGGATCCTGCTGCAACGTCTCGGTATGCGGTTGCCGACAGCGTTAGAACGAGCACAAATGTAGTGGAAACTTTCTGGTACCCACATTGATTCCAAAGACTTTATTCACGTAACTGCGGAAGTTGGGCTAAATGGGTTACGAGGTAACACGGGTAATGAAAAAGGGCCTTCGGTTGGAGCGCCGAAAGCCCTTGTAGCTGCATAACTTAAATTGGTTGCGGGGGTCAGATTTGAACTGACGACCTTCGGGTTATGAGCCCGACGAGCTACCAGGCTGCTCCACCCCGCACAACCACTATAGCGAAGCGTTCAGGTTCCGTCAAACCGCAGCCAAGTGCTTGCGGCAATAATTCCGTTAAATTGTAAAAGTTTTTCTCGTGCGGTGAGCGCTTCCGCTATGCGGACTCGCAGGTATTACCAGGTGTTGTAGGCTTCGCCATTCGATCCGACGACTTCGGATCCAGAGTGCACGTCGTCGACGCCGGTGCCGCTTTGCTCCGCCGTTAGCACGGTGTCGCCAAAATGCAGCACCCAGTCTTTCTGCTGCGATACGGGATCGATGGGTATTTCGCGCAGGTAATGAGCATCGACAAGGTCTTCCAGCGATTGCGGGGCTTGCTGCTTGTCCATGGTGTAATTGTCGATGGCCTGGCGCATGGTCTGTAAGTCTTGTTTCAGGACGGACTCGCGCGCCTTGACCACGGTCTTGTCGTAAGCAATCGCGGCTATGCCGATAAGGATCGACATGATCAGCATGACGATCATCAATTCGATCAACGTAAAGCCAAAATCTCCGCGAAAAACTCCCCGATTCGCCGCTCCACGTTTGTTCTTTCCGATTGTTCTGCTCATGGAGACTCCCGTTTTTCTACCAATCCGAATACTTCGTTCCGTCCAACGCCGTTCCCGTCGATTTTGAGTACACGTCGAAGATGTTCTTTCCGCCCCAGCTGGTGGAGTCGGGATCGTCTTGCACGGAGCGCAATCCCCATTCCGCGTTGCCGGTTATCGGGTCAACCGGAATCCTGCGCAAGAAACGGATGTTCTTTCCCGCGGCTCCTGTGCCTCCGATCGCCACGCCCTTGACCAGGGTCTGAAGGTCTGGAGGATATCCTTCACTACCGAGTTCGGTGCGGATCATGTTGCGGTCAGCCAGGTCCTTGTAACGGTCAATGGCATTGCGCATTTCGCGCAAATCCAGCCGAAGGTCTTTCTCTCGTTGCCGAACGACGGTGAAACGAGCCACCGGCAGCGCGGCGGAAGAAAGGATCAGTAGAATCGCACAGGCGATGATGAGTTCGAGCAGAGTCATGCCCGATTGCGCTGAGCGTCTATGTGTTACGGAAAGTGATTTCATCCCTGACCTCAAGAATAGGGAATGCTACTGAACTTTTATTGTAGCTTCGCTGGTTACCAGCGGTATGGGTTTTTGCTGGGAGTCTTTGGCGTTAACCTGGACGATGGACAGGTTGGTAGTGCCGGGTGCGATGCCCTTGACGACTACCCCCAACAATGTGCCGCTGCCATTGACGCCCGCGGTATTCGGTTGCCGGGTGGCAGAGATGATGGCTTGGCCGTGGTCATTGTCGGCGCGCTGCACAATGGCAATCTCTTGTGTGCCGCCCGAGAGAAATCCTCCATGGCGAACTTCCTCGACGTGGATGATCGAGGGGTTGTACTGCAGCAGCATGGGCACGGAAAACAGGTCGGTGACATTGTCGACGACCACGCCGATGGTGGTGGTCTGGCCGGGCGACAGATTCATTGTCGACGGCTCAAATCGAATGCGCGGTCCGGAAACCTGTGCTTGGGGAGCAGTTCCGGGATTTGCCGGATTTGCAGGCGTCACCGGGGAAGGATTCGCCTGCGCCGGAGCTAACGGCGAAACCGGCGTAACTCCAGCAGGGCCCTGCGGTGCTGGGTTGGTCTGCGGGCCCGGATTTGCGGTAGGCGCCTTCACATCCATTTCGCGACGCGCACCGGGCAGCGATTCGGTGCCAGCCGAAATCGCACGCAGGTTGATTTTTGCCCAGTCGGGCATGCGCACAATTCGCGGCGTCAGCACAATCAGAACGTCGTCTTCCTGGCGTTCCACGTTGTCCGTCGAGAAAAGGTAGCGCATCACGGGAATTCTGGCCAAACCCGGCCAGCCATTCAGGGTTTTGGTGTCCACGCGGGATATCAAGCCGCCCAGGATGCTAACTTCGCCCTCTTTCAGCCGGATTTCGTGCTCCACTTTTCTTTGGCTGATGATTGGCTGCGTAATGCCGCCGATGGAGGACTGCCCGGTTACCGCCGAAACTTCCACGGAAATCTTCATGCTGATGTCGTGGTTCGGATGCACATGCGGCGTGATATCGAGGTTCACGCCAACATCGATGTACTGAAATTGCGTGTTCACCAACGGGTTGACGAACCCCGCGCCCGCCGTCGAGCCCACGCCTACGCCCGCCTGGAAGCTGCCCGTCGCGACAGGCACGCGATCGCCGATTTTGAGCTTTGCGGATTGACCATCCACTCCGCGTAGTTCCGGATTCTCAAGAATCTTCGTGGAAGTGTCGGTCAACAGGAAATTCGCGGTTGCGCCTGGCAGCGTGAAAACGACGTCATTTTGATTCAAGTGGGTGAGTTGCTGCAGCGAGACGCCATTGTTCGTAGTCGTGGTAGAAGTGCCAGAACTGTTTGTGGTTGTACTGTTGTTCGGATTGATGGTGACCGAAGCCGACTGTCCCGGCTGAATACCAAGATTCCGCAAATTATCTGTGCGCGCTTCGAGGATTTGGACCTGGACGATCACTTCCGGCTTGGCTTTGTCGATGTCGCGAACGATCTTGTCGACCAGCGCAATTTTATCGGGCGTGTCTCGAATGATGATGGCGTTTTGCGCGTTTACCTGAGAGATGCGCTTCAGATCGAGAAGGGAACGAAGCCCGGTGGTGATTTCCGTCAGATCCTGTGGAATGGAAACATTGCTCAAGTAAAACGTGCGCACGATCTGTTCTTCGTAATCGCGGCGTTTTTGCGCCTGATCCGGAATCACCATGATCACGTTTTCTGTTACGGGCTTCCAAAACGTTTTGCTCTCCAGAGAGGTGATTTCCAGCGCTTGTTCCAGCGTCAGATTGTTCAATTCCACATGGATACGTTTCGCCTGCAAATCGGGATCGTAGATCACGGTGAGGCCAGCGAGCTTCCCAATCGTGTCGTAGACCACCTTCACATCGTTGGTCATGGTCAAGTTGACAGGCGCGCGTGAAAGCGGCTTCAACTCCGGCGGCAGGCTGGCCATTGCCGGCTGACCATTTTCCACTAGCGGCACTTCTTCGGCGACCTCGGAGCCGCGCAGCTTCTCCGCAATCATATCCAGCGTCTTCTTCAGCTCCTGGTCCGCAATCATGCTGGACGGATCAAGCACTTGGGCGCGCTGAAATTGCGATACTGCTCCCTGCAAATCTCCCTTGTCCCGCAGCTTCAAACCTTCTTTAATGTGCTGCTCTCCGGCCATGAATCTCGATTGGTTCAGGCCGATTTTGTAGGCCGCATTGTGTGGGTCGGATTTCTCGGCTTTCAGGTAGTAATCAACCGCCGCGTCATAATCCTTCAGGTCCGCGGCCTTTTTGGCGGCCGAATAGTCGTTTTGGCCCTTTGGGCAACCGGCAATGAACGTTGCAATTGAAATTAGGGCGATAAACTGACACCAACGACGCATGAACTCTCCGCAATCCCGTCTGCGTGCAACCCTGATCCTTACTTTCCTCTGGAGTCTAGCATCGGGGTTGGGACCCGGGCAAGCAGCGTGCTTGCAGACGTTTACACATTTCCAATGTACCATTTGCCAGTCCTTCCCATTTCCTCTTCAGTTTCCCTGATCGGACTGGAGCTTGGCGTCTGCGGTGGCCGGCAGCGTTTCCCGCACTCTCATTTAGACGCGGCATCAGGTAAAATGAAAGATTGTGGTGAAGCCAAACAACAAAACCGAGAGGGCCAAGGACGGGAAACGGCCCAAGGAACAGATCGTCGCTCAGAATCGGTCTGCTTCTTACAATTACCATATCCTTGAGAAGCTGGAAGCAGGCCTGGTGTTGCATGGCACCGAAGTGAAAGCGCTGAGGGAGGGGAAAGCGAATATTCGGGATGCCTATGTAGATTTTAAACCAAGTGGCGCTTATCTGGTCAACGCGCATATCGCACAATACATGCCCGGTGGCCCCTGGAATCACGAGCCGCTTGGCGAGCGTAAACTGCTGCTGCACAAACGCGAGATTTATAAACTTTCTGGACGTACCGATTCGAAGGGTTTGACCGTCATTCCTCTGCGGATCTACTTCCGCGATGGCATTGCCAAGGTGGAAATCGCTCTGGCGCAAGGCAAAAAGAGTTGGGACCGCCGTCAGGACGAACGCACCAAGGAAGCCCGCAGGGAAGCGGAACAAGCAATGTATCGCAACCGGAGGCGATAAACTTATCATGCAAATCAATTTGGACACCAAGCCGTTCGCAACTTTGGAGACGGATGCCCTTGTCACTTATCTCTTTGACGATAACGCCCCCATTCAGGGCCGCATCGCCGAGCTCGACAAGCTTGCCGGCGGCCTGCTGGGCCGGCTGGCAAAGTCTGGCGAGCTGACTGGCAAGAATCTTGAGTTCACGCTCGTCCATGCGCCTGCCGGATTAAAGGCCGCCCGGCTGGTACTCGTCGGGGCAGGGAAGCGCGAGCAGGTTAACCCCGCTACGCTGCGTAAAGTTGCGGGAGCCGCGGTGCGCTACTTGAAGTCGCGGGGCGTACATAAGCTGGCTTTCGTGATTCGCGAGGGTGATTCCGCCAGCGACGCGGCGCAGGCCATCACGGAAGGCGCGCTTGCCGCTGATTTTGAGTCCGACAAATACAAGACCGATAAGAAGAACGACAAATTTATCGAATCGCTGACCATTGCCGGTTTGGCCGACACCGACAAAGACGCTGTTGAAAAAGGCATTGCGCGCGGCCGCACCATTGCGGATGCCCAGAATTTTGCGCGCGATCTAATCAACGAGCCCTCCAACAAACTCACTCCTCGAATTCTGGCGGACAAAGCCGAAGCGATGGCCAAGGAAGCGGGACTGGCCGTTGAAATTCTTGATGAAAAGAAGATTGCCGACCTGAAAATGGGCGCGCTGCTCAGCGTCGCTCAAGGCAGCGTCGAACCTCCGCGCATGGTCGTCATCACCTACACGCCCGCAAATCCTAAGCCCGGCGCACCGGTCATTGGTTTGGTAGGAAAGGCCGTCACCTTTGATACCGGCGGCATTTCCATCAAGCCTTCCGAGGGCATGGAAAAAATGAAGTACGACATGGCCGGCGGCGCAACCATGATCGGCGTGATGCGAGCGCTGGCAACACTAAAGCCCGCGGTGAAAGTGATCTGCATCGTTCCCGCCACGGAAAATATGCCCGGTGGCAAAGCTCAAAAACCCGGCGACATTCAGACTGCGATGTCTGGCAAGACCATCGAAGTTCTGAACACCGATGCAGAGGGCCGATTGATCCTGGCGGATGGAATTCATTACGCCAAGCAACTGGGCGCCACGCATCTGGTTGACGCCGCCACGCTGACTGGCGCCGTGGTCGTGGCCTTGGCGAACGTGAACGTCGGCGTGTTTGGTTCCGATCAAGCCTGGACGGACAAACTACTGGCCAGTGCCAAAGCCGCAGGAGAAAAGATGTGGCAACTGCCGACGGACGACGAGTACCGTGAATTCATCAAGGGTTCGTTTGCCGATATACAGAACATCGGAAGCGGCAAGGGTGGCGGCGCGATTACCGGTGCAATGTTCCTAAAGGAGTTTTCGGGCGATACGCCGTGGATTCACCTGGATATCGCCGGCACAGCGTGGAACGACGACGCGAAACCTTGGCTGGCGAAAGGCCCGACTGGCGTGGCGCTTCGCACTTTGGTGCATTTGGTTACATCTCTATAGCGCTGCTATTGAGGCCATCGAAAATTAAGTGGCTAGCATAAAGGCCAGCGCTTCATTGAAGAAAAAGCAGCGTTCGGCTCTGTAGAGATCACCCAGGTTTGCTCGCGCTACATTTTCTCGGGAGTTTCAATTCCCAATAAACTTAGCGCGCGGACCAGTTGCGTTTCCACGAGCCCGCTGAGTTCCAGTAGGAACCCGCGCTTTTGCTCGTCCGCTTCCGACAAAATGTGATGCCGGTGGTAGAAATTGTTGTAGGCCTGCGCCAATTGAAATGCATATCTCGCAACAAACGCCGGCTCCTGCACTGCAATGGCGGCGTCCGCCGCATGATCGAGTGAACCATTCAGCAACAGCAATTCCCACAGATCCGCTCCTTCTGCGCCATTCAAGAAATTCGCAGCAGAGTCTTGCGTTACCTTCACCGTCACGGCGCCGGCCTCGACTCCCTTTCGGCGGATTCCGCGAATTCGCACCACGGCATATTGGCAATACGGCCCGGTTTCGCCCTCAGCCTTCAACGCATCCTCAAAGTCGAACGCGATAATCGTGTTGCGCGTGTATTTCAGGAGGAAAAATCGCAGCGCGCCAATCGCCAGAGCGTTCGCGGTTTTTGCCAGGTCGGCGGCAGACATCTCCGCCTGCTTCTCGCGCACGCGCGACTCCGCTGCCTGTTGCATCCGGGTAATCAGGTCATCAGCCTTCACCCCGAATCCCTTTCGCCCGCTCACTTCCACGTAAGGGCGCTTTGCGTCGTTCTCGGAAAGTTCATAGCCCATTTCTGCCGCGCACCGCGGCGTCAGCGCAACAATCTGATAGTCGAAATGAATCGAATGCTCCGCTTCCGTCACGTAGCCCAGGGCGCGCAATCCTTCGGCGACCACTTCCTGCAAATAGGCTTGCCGCGCGTCGATGACGTTGTAGACCGCGCTGGCGTCGCCAAAATGCGGCGCTCCCGGCTCATTGTCACCCGCGGTCGTGGCCCACAGTTCATGTCCACCGGGCGCGTCGGGCCACCTTCGATAGTGAAAGTCCTTTCCAAGCAGGCCGAATTTCCAAAGCTGGTAGGCAATATCTTTGCCGACGTAGGTCACCGTTCCATTCGAACGCACGATGATCTTTGCCCGGGATTCCTCTTCTTCTTCGTCGTCTTCTTCCTTCTCTGCGTTCTCTGTGTCTTCTGGGGTTGGTTCTGGTTTCGCTTCATCCTTCCACGGCATGATCCAGCAACCCGCGTTTTTGCCCGTCGTGGCATATTGAATCGCGCCGCTGGCCTTCAGCTTTTCGAACGCCGCGTCCCAGAAATGCAGGTGCAGAATCTCACTCTCCCTCGCCAGCAATTCGTAGTAGATGTCCATCCGCGCCATGGTGCGAAGATGGTAGCCGACGATCGCGTCGGCAATCACGGCGCCCATTTTCGCTGTTTCGCTATGGCCCTCTTCAATCGCTTGCAACGTTTCGCCGCGCAGTTTCTGTGCTCGTGGCTTATCTTCAAGAAAGAACTGCGTCGCTTTGGCGTATAAATCCCAGCACAGGTAATCGAAGTGCTCTCTTCTGGCCAGCTCTTTTACTTCGGCCAGCGATTTCTTCTCCATGTGCTGAAACGCAATCACCACGTCGGCGACCTGCACACCGGTATTGTCGATGTAGTTCTGTACCGCCACTTTGTGACCGGTGTGGCGCAGCAAACGCACCATCGTGTCGCCCAACACTGCGTTGCGCAGGTGCCCAATATGCGCGGCCTTGTTCGGGTTGATGCTGGTGTGCTCGACGATCACAGTTCCTTGCGCGTCATCCGCCGCTTGCGACTCGCCGATTGCTTCTTTCTGCGCACTCTCCCAGAAGGCCGCGCGGTCGAAGAACGCGTTCAGATACCCGCCTCCTGCCACTTCTACTCGTGCGATTCCATCGATTTTGGGCAGAGAACCAGCAATCTTCTGCGCAATCGCGCGCGGAGCTTTCTTGAGCCTCTTCGCCAATTCAAAGCACACAGGTGACGCCGCCTCGCCCAACTCCATCTTTGGCGGTTTTTCCAGGACGATACTCAATTCAACGTTATATTTTTCGCGAATATGCGCGGTCAACGCTTCGCGCAAGCGGTTTAGAAGTGTCAGGTACACGGTTCCTCAGTTCGATGCGAATTCCACATGGAATTGTTCAGTATACCAGCAACGATTTGCCTTCTTCGCCCCTTGCGGGTTTTACTAGTCCACCTGAATGCGTATGATGAAGCCTCGGGGAGGCAAAATGCGAATCGGGAAACCATGCGTGAACGTACTGCGGAACTTGTTTGTCGGTAAGCGCTGCTCAGTAGCTCTGTTTTTGATGCTGTTCCTGATGCTTGCTGCTCCGCATGCGTCTGCGCAAGGCAAACAGCCCACGGCGCGCGAAGTGATTGCCGCTATTCAGCAACACGTTGGAGTGCCCTGGCAAAAGGAAACCGTGGACACTTTTAAGGCAGGCAATCCGGATACGCCTGTCACCGGCATTGCTGTGACCATGATGGCGACGGTTGATGTTTTGCAGCGCGCGTCCGCTCAAGGACTGAATCTGGTGATCACGCATGAACCCACTTTCTACAATCACCTGGACATTCCGGAAGAGATGAATCAGAACGACCCGGTGTGGGCGAAGAAACGCGCCTTCATCGAAAAGCACGGCATGGTGATTTGGCGGTTTCACGATCACTGGCACATGCGCAAGCCCGACGGAATCGAGGCGGGAATGATTCACGCGCTAGGATGGGAGAAATTCCAGAACACCGACAATCCCTATTTGTTCACTCTGCCGGAAACCACCCTGCAGGCGCTCGCGGCCGATGTTGCGAAGCGCCTCGATTCTCCAGTGTTGCGTGTCGTCGGAAATCCGCAGATGAAAGTTACAAAAATCGCCCTTAGTCCTGGCGCCGCGGGATTTGTTACCGAGACGCACGCGCTGGAACTCGACAATGTTCAAGTGTTGTTGGTTGGCGAAACCCGTGAATGGGAAACGGTCGAATACGCCGCCGATGCCGTCAGCGAGGGAAAGAACAAGGCGCTGATCGTCATTGGACATATCCCCTCAGAACAAGCGGGAATGGAGGAATGTACCGGCTGGCTGAAGACGTTCATTAAGGATGTGCCGGTGCAGTTTGTTGCGGCGAAGCAACCGTTCTGGCTGCCATAGTAATCGGCTATCGAGGCTGCACATCGATTGGTTCGGGAAGATGAATGGTAGTTTGCACGCCCTCGGGAAGGGTAATTGACTGCCCGTGCTGCGCATAGTGCGCCAGTTGACCAGGCTTCGACCAATCAAAGCCCCAGGCATCTTCAATCGCCACGAGCGAGTATTGCCCAGGAATCACGCTGCGTAAGCTGAAGCTTCCATCGGAATCGCTCTGGTCCCGGCGAAATAATTCTTCGCGAGTGCTGGACTCCTTCGGTATCAATACCACCATCACGCCGGACGCCGCTTTGCCACCGCGCTTGACGAATCCTTCAATGTCCGCGCTACCGGCAGCCAGCACCGCCGTCACGGCCAACGTTCCACCCGCGGGTAGACTAACGTCATGCCCTGCGGTCTCTCCCATTTCGGAAGAAGTTTTTACGACTGAATATGGTTTTCCAGGCGAATAGATCACGACGGAATATTTGCCTGCGGGAAGATTCTCGATGGTAGCTTGTCCACCGCCATCGACTTCCTGAAACGTTCGATTGCGATTCTGTTTGTCCAGCAGCATGATCCTCATTGCCTTGGGGATGCCTTCCTGTTGCGGCATCTGGATTGTTAGCTTCAGGCTGCCTTCTGGCTCACCTTTGGATGTGTCCAGCTCCTGACCGTCTTCACGCAAATCGATCTCGCTCGTTGAGAAGGACGTCTGTTGCGATCCGGGATGCGGCATCCTTACGATGTAGGTTCCTGCCGGTACGCCCGTCATTTCACATACATCCGAAGTACAGCGAACTGGGCCAGAGAGATTGTGCTCGGCACCGTCGAAAACGCGTTTTTCAATTATCGGCGGGGCAAATCCTCGCCGTTCTTCTCCTTCGGGGTTACGGAAGACTATGCGCAACGATGGGACAGGAGAGATGTGAATCTCGACCTCGCTATGATCCCCGCCATTCACTTCGATGGGCACAGCACCATCGGCTTCCGTCGCTCCACCGCTGTACGTCGTGGGGTAGGCCACATCCAAAGATCGATCAGCACTCGGCGTAGGACCGCCGGTGTGTTCACCGGGAGTCATGCCAGGATGCACCGCGTACCAGGGTCGCGCGGAAACCGCCACATAGTATTTCGCGGGAGGCAGCGGTGCGAATTCGAACGTGCCCAGATCGTCCGTTGTCGCGCGGTTGACCGGGGCGATTCGCCCAAACCCCATTTCCTTGTTCTCGCGATACAGCGTCACTAGGCCTTGCCGCACCGGATCTCCCGCCTCGTCGATCACTTTTCCTTCAATGCTCGCCATCGGCGTCAACCGCAATACCAATTGCGTGGTGTCGAACTCTGTTCCCGTCACGATGGCGGTGGAGAACTGTTCATGTTGTTGATACGCCCCATTCAAAAAGCCTCGTTTGGCGCCCACCAACGAATATTTGCCCGGCGGAATGCGGTCGAATTCAAATCGCCCACTTTCGTTGGTAACCATCCACAGCATGTTCGAGCGATTCCGCGTATCGGCGATGGACACGCGAGTCTGGGCGAGCGGCGCGCCTGTCACCGAGCTGACAACCGTTCCGGCGATCTTTGTAACGGCGGGACTCGCCTCAGGCAGTTGTGAGCTACTTGGAATCTGGCCGGTGCAAATAACGCCAAACTGTAGGCACACACTCAAGCTGCAAAGTGTTGCCCAAGGCAGTCGCGCGCGCCAATTCATGCTCATTCGCTTACCGCATTCAATTGCAACTTCAACTGTTCTTTCTGCCCGGCTTCCAATTCAATCACCTGACTCTTTGCTTCGTACTTCTTCATTGCTTCTTCATTCGTGAATTCCAGGTCACCCGGCTGCCGACTGAAAGCAATCGCCCGGTACGAGCCCGGTGGAACCTGTTGCAAGGTGAAATGCCCGTCGCCTGTCCAGCCGACCAGCGGCGGAGCCATGGTTTCTGTCATTGGCACAAGATAAACACAGGCGAGTTGTTGTCCCGGGAGGAGAGTGTTACGACCTTGTGGTTCGGCCTGCCAGTTCTCGATGGTGCCTTCCACGGTTGCGCCGTCATCTCGCAGCGTAATCTCGATCGGCGAACTTGTCCCGCCCGGCGGCACTACCAGCGGATTGTGCAGCAGATCCAATCCGCCTGAACTCACCGCAGCCACGTATCCCATCTGCGCGGTCACATGCACGCGGTATCGTCCCGGCGAAACGTGTTCGAGCACGAGTGTTTCACCCTCCGCGCTACGGGTTTGACCGTATCGACCCATTCCCCCTTGCTGCAATTCATCCAACGACACTAAATTCACTTGCAAGCCACCCCAGATGTATTGGCTCCTCGATGCAGGTCTTCCATTCACTTGATACGAACCTTCTTGTGAAACCGCCTCCGACGAGGTCATCTCCTGTTTCAAGTTCACCTGTATCGATCCAGTTTCCACCAGAGCTATGGTGGCGGCTTCTACCCCTCCGCCCTTCACACTAATGTTTATTTGCCCGCTGGACATTGTGGGCATAAACGCATTCACTTCAACGGTGTAATTGCCATCAGGCAGTATCCCCACGACGGATTGTTGGTCCTGGTCATAACCCAGCGAATAGCCGGGGCCCGGGTGGCCTTGCGGCCACACCTCAATCTGGAAGCCTGCTCCTTGCGGCGCATTTGAAATCGCGATCTTGATGGGGTAATAGGCGCGGCGCGTTGGCGTCAGATTGACGCTTACCGTCGCTCCTGCCGTTAGTCGTAACACGCTTGACGATTCGAAATTATTGAACGATGGATAATACACTGGCGGATATCCATACAACTGACCGCGAGGATTGAAGGTCAACGGATCACGGTCGATCTCTTCCGTCGTGAATATCTTGTAACTTCCCGCGGCCAAGTCCGCAAATCGAAATTCTCCATTCGCTCGCGTCTGCGCATTCCCGGCGGGCTGCCAACTTGCGCGGCCGTCCTGGACCGTGCGCCGAAAGAGCTCCACCCGCAGCTTGTCGGTCCCATCGGTCGTGGGCAGATTCACGCGGCCGATGATCAGCGCCTCAGGCACGAGCTGGATGGTGAGTCCGTGTTCCGCATCGTCCCCAAGGGCCACCTGTTGCTCTCTCTCGTCGCTAAGGAATCCAGGTTTCCGCGCCAGCAGCCCAGAGGGACCGCCCATCCGACTGTACCCGCCGCCGGGACCGTTAAACAAAACTACACCGGAGCTATTCCGGTTCGTCCCTTCATTTTTGGCTTGAGGAATCTTGAATTCGAAGTGTCCACCGGCGTCGCACAGCATCGCAAAGCGGTTATCCATTGAATGCACCAGCGCACGGCCGATCGGTTCATGCGTGACGCTATTTACCACTGTCCCGCGGATCGTCTCGGTGTCTTTCTCCTCCGCGTTCAATCCCTGGGCTTGCGATTGACCGTGAGCGGTATTCGCGGCGACTAGCACACCAATAGCGAGCACGCGCCCGGCACGGCAAATCTTTGAATATGCGAGGACTCGTCGGTCGTAGGGGATCTGGGTGGCCACGCTCGTCAGTTCTTTCCTGGGTAAGTATTACACAAGCTAATAAAGGCGGGGAATAAAGATCAGACGCGCCATCCGACTTAATCGCTTTCCAGCCTGCCCGGCCGCGTAAAGCACCTTTCGGCTGAGATTCTTCTGACATCTTTGTCGGATGTCCTCAGAACACGGCGGGCTTGTGGTTAGTTGAATGGCGCCCGCCTCAGAGGGCGGCCGCTGCAGAATTGCGGCGGTTTGACGCTGGGGAAGGGCTGCGGATAGTATCAACAAGCGGCTTTTCGCAAACTCCTATGAAACTGGCGTTTTTTGATTGCTTTAGCGGCATTAGCGGAGACATGGTGCTCGGCGCACTGGTCGACGCGGGTGTGCCTGTTGAGCAATTGCGCGCAGAATTGGCCGCTCTGGCCGTTCCCGGCTGGACAATTACCGCCGAAAAGGTTTGGAAGAATGGGATGGCCGCCACTCACATAACGGTCAAGACCGAAGACACGCACACGCATCGCTCGCTGAGCACCATCCTTGACATTATCGCGAAATCCTCACTTGCGCCTGCCGTGCAACAGCGCGCCTCCGCTATCTTTCGTAATCTCGGCATTGCCGAAGCCGCTGTCCACGACGTCCCGATCGAGAAGATTCACTTCCACGAAGTCGGCGCGATCGACGCGATTGTCGACATTTGCGGGGCTTGTATCGGCTTTGCAGCGCTGGGCATCGAATCGTTCGCTTGCTCGCCTTTGAACGTTGGCGGAGGCACCGCCAAGATGGCTCACGGCGTCCTGCCTGTTCCCGCCCCCGCCACCGCTCGCTTGCTTTTGGGCAAGCCCACATACTCCAGCGGCGTGCAAAAGGAATTGGTGACTCCGACCGGAGCGGCAATTGTGACAACCGTGTGCACCATGTTTGGCTCGCAGCCGGCGATGACTGTTTCTGCGATTGGCTACGGCGCTGCCACGGCGGACCTCGAGGGTCAGCCCAACGTCCTTCGCTTGATGGTCGGGGAAGCGGCGCAGAAAAGCGTGCTTGGCACGGAAGAGACCATTCGAGTGCTCGAAGCGAATCTTGACGATATGAATCCTCAGATTTTCGGCTATTTTCTGGACAAAGCGCTGGCCGGTGGCGCCCTGGATGTTTTCGCCGCGCCTGTGCAGATGAAAAAGAGCCGCCCGGGGATGCTGGTCACCGTCCTGTGCAAGCCGGCCGATGAGCAGAAATTTCAGGAGATGCTTTTCGCTGAAACAACCACGCTGGGTGTCCGGTCGCACACTGCCGAACGCCGCATTCTGCCTCGCGCCTGGGAGACGGTTGCCACTCGCTATGGTGAGGTTCGCGTGAAGGTCGCGCGGATTGACGGCATCGTCCGTCAGGCTTCGCCAGAGTTTGACGATTGCCGTAAACTGGCAGAGGAGCAAAATGTGCCGCTCCAGCAGGTGATGGAAGAAGCGATGCGGAAGTGGTCGCAGCAGTCCTGAACGTGCGGCATGGCCGCATGCATCAGAAAAGTTTTTAGAGAAAGATCGATGCCCGAGAAAAAAGAAAAATACTATCTGACTACGCCGATCTACTACACGAACGGCCTGCCGCACATTGGGCATACGTACACCACCGTCATTTGCGACACGATTCGTCGCCTGAAGCGCATGCGTGGTTACGACGTGGTGATGACCACCGGCACGGACGAACACGGCGTGAATGTGGAGCGTGCCGCAAAGAAAGCCGGCATTCCGGAGTCGGAGTATGTCGCCAAGATGGCCAGCGAATGGCGCGCGCTGTGGGATGAACTGGGCATAGCCGCCGACGAATTCGTGCGCACCACCGACATTCAGCATGTGCGAACGGTACAGTGGCTGTTTCGGCTGTTCAAAGAGAACGGCTACGTGTACAAGGGGCACTACACCGGGCAGTACTGCATTTACGACAACGCATTCGTGAACGACGCGAAGCCTGGCGACAACTGTCCCGACTGTGGGCGTCCCACCGAGACCGTCACCGAAGAAAACTACTTCTTCAAGCTTTCGGCGTTTCAGAAGCCGCTGCTGGATTTCTACAAGAAGAATCCCGAGTTCATCCAGCCGGCAACGCGCAAAAACGAAATCATCAGCTTCGTCGAAGGTGGACTGAAGGATTTAAGCATCACGCGCACAACGCTCCGCTGGGGCATTCCGGTGCCAGGCGAAGAGCCGCATGTCTTTTACGTGTGGTTTGATGCCCTGACCGCTTACCTCAGCGCCGTAGGCGGCCCTGATTACGAAAAGCGTGGGTACTGGCCCGCCGATCTACACGTCGTGGGCAAAGATATCATCCGTTTTCACACCGTCTATTGGCCCGCATTCCTGATGGCCGCGATGCTGCCTCTCCCGAAGCAAGTGTGGGCGCATGGCTGGTTCCTGATGGATGCGGCCAAGATGAGCAAGTCCAAGGGCAACGTGGTGCTGCCTCGTCCGATCGCCAATATGCTCGGCATGGACGCGCTGCGCTACTTCCTGTTGCGCGAAGTCGTTTTCGGCCAGGATGGAAATTTCAGCTACGACGCCCTGGTCACGCGCTACAACAGCGACCTGGCCAACGGGCTCGGTAATCTGGCGAGTCGCACCGTTGCGCTGATCGAAAAGAATTTTGCCGGCAAGATTCCCCAACCGGGCGCTCGGCAGCCTCAGGACGACGCGCTGGCCAAGGAAGCGCAAGCCGCAATCGGCGAGGTCCTGGAGCGCTACGACAAGATGGAATTTGCGCGCGCCCTGGAGACCATTTGGAGCGTCATTGGCGCTGCCGACAAATACCTTACGGCCGAGCAACCTTGGGCGCTCGGCCCCAGCGAGGCTGATCAAGCCCGCAAGGCCACCATTCTTTGGACCGTCGCGGAGCTTCTGCGCGTTGTCGTGGCTCTGGCCAACCCGGTCATGCCCGCGACAGCGGCCAAGGTTTGGACACTTCTCGGCCAAGCCGGCTCCGTAGACGCTTTTGAACTGGACGGCTTGCGCTGGGGGCAACTGGCACCCGAAACTCAGCTCGGTAAATCGCAAACGTTATTCCCGCGCGTTGACAAAGTGGAAGCAATAGAGAGGATCGAATCGATGGCAAACGAAGAACTGAATCCCAAACCGGCAGCGCCTGCGCCTGCCCCTACTCCTGCCACAGCGGGAACGCCGGCCACAGGCTCGGCAGGGGCTGCAGCCACGCCGGAAAAGATCGGCATCGAGGATTTCACCAAGGTCGAAATGCGAGTCGGACAGGTGAAAACCGCGGAACGCATCGTCGGCGCAGACAAACTGTTGAAGCTGACCGTCGACATCGGCACGGAAGTGAGGCAGATCTGCGCGGGCATCGCTCAATTCTACGAACCGGAATCGCTCATTGGCCGCAAAGTCGTCGTCGTCGTGAATCTAGCGCCCCGCAAGCTTCGCGGCGTTGAGTCCAACGGCATGATCGTAGCCGCCTCGGTCGGCCCCGATGGCCGGCCTGTCCTGGCGGGCTTCCATGAAGAGGTGGAGGTCGGTTCGCGACTGAAGTAGAAGCAGTATCAGCGATCGGCGATCAGGAACCATGGGCTGAAATAGAGACTGATATCAGCTATCACCAATAAAAGAACTTGGAGCTTTGACTTTTGACGTTCGACTTTTAACTTTCAACTTTTAACTCAGGCTTGACTTGAGCTAGCCCGACCCGACGATGCAACTGATTGATTCTCACGCGCACATCGATTTCCCTCAATTTGACGAGGATCGCGACGCCATGCTCGCTCGCGCCAAAGCAGCGGGCGTAACCACGCTGGTTGCCATCGGCACCGGACCAGGGCCAGAGAAGCTGGATGCCGCCCTGCCGTACGCGGAAGCCAACGATTGGATCTACACCACGGTCGGTATCCATCCCCATGAGGCCAAAGAGGTTACGCCGAATCACCTTCAGACGCTGGCCAAGCTGGCGAAGCATCCCAAGGTGATTGCCTGGGGCGAAATCGGTCTCGATTATTTCTACGACCATTCTCCTCGCGAGCTGCAGGAGCGCGTCTTTCGGCAGCAAATGGAACTCGCGCACGCGGCCAAGCTTCCCCTCATCATTCATTGCCGCGATGCGTGGCACGACTGCCTGGGTCTTCTCGAAGAAGTTTGGAAACCGACCGGGCTGGGAGGCATACTGCATTGCTTCACCAGCACCCTGGAAGACGCACGCCGCGGTATTGATATGGGCTTCCTGGTCTCCTTTACCGCCAACGTCACCTATCCAAAAGCTCAGAATATTCGCGACGTTGCGAAAGCTTTGCCCTTGGAGAAAGTTCTGATTGAAACGGACTCTCCGTACCTGGCGCCGCAACCGGTGCGCGGCAAGCGCAACGAGCCCGCCTACATTGCGGAAGTAGCGAAGGTCCTCGCGAATGTGAGAGACTTACCGGTAGAGGCCATCGCCGCACAAACCACCGAGAATTTCTGGCGATTCTTTCCTATCGCCCGGCCAGGTGCATCGCACGTAGGGGAGTCTCGCTGAGTCAGGGCGGCGAGCCTAGGAGAACGGTCATCGCTTTACTCACGGCCAGGGAAATTTTCGAGTTGGTGCGGGAAGACCTCGTCAGCGTCGAGCAGGAACTATCCCGCCAAAGTGCCTCTGCGTTTCAGCCGGTCTCCGAAATTACCAGTTATCTTTTGGGCGGAGGAGGGAAGCGGCTTCGTCCAGCTTTATTGCTGCTTTGTCACGGCTACGCAGCCGGACGCAAATCCGACGGACGCAGCGCGATCAGGCTCGCCGCCGTTGTCGAACTTCTGCATAGCGCGACGCTGATTCACGACGATGTAATCGATAGTGCCGACACGCGCCGCGGCCGCCCCTCTGCCAATTCTCGTTGGGGCAATCATCGCAGCGTGCTGGCTGGCGACTGGCTGTATATGCAATCGTTCCAGATCGCGCTGGAAGAACGTAACTTCCGCGTGCTGGACATCCTGATCGATCTGACACAGAAAATGGTGGAAGGCGAATTGATCCAACTCGCCAAGATTGGCCGCATGGACGTTACGGAAGAAGATGCCGTCAGGCTGGCCACCTACAAGACCGCTTGCCTGTTCAGTGGCTGTGCTCGACTCGGTGGCGTCCTTGGTGGATTCGATGAGCACGACGAACAGGCGCTGGACGAATACGGCCGTTACGCTGGGCTGGCGTTCCAACTGGTTGACGACCTGCTCGATTTCACCGCTTCCAGCGAACAACTTGGCAAGCCTGTCCTGAGCGACCTGAAAGAAGGCAAAGTCACCCTGCCGTTGATCTACGCGATGGAAAATGGCCATCGCGAAGCCCGCGAGATGGTTGCGCGTGTGTTGGAGGAGAAGGAATTCCAATCCGTCCAGCCAGAGAAGCTCGTAGCGCTGGTGCGCGACTCCGGTGCGCTGGATCGTACCCGAAATCTGGCTCACGACTACGCTCGCCGCGCCAAATCCTGCATCAATGGTGCCGGCGATTCCGAATACGCGCGCGCCCTGCGCACCCTGCCCGACTTCATCCTGGAGCGCGAAAACTAGCCGTAGCGTGTGTAGCGGCTGCCTGCGACAACCATGGCTGGCATAAAAGCCCGCGCTATATTGACAAGAAAAGCGAACCAGCGAACGCCCGTAACCGCGACGCGCCGGTGTTTTTCTCTTCTGTTACCATGTTACGAATTTATGCTGCCCTTCAAGCTCATCTATCACGAGGGATACGACTTGAATCTGGGCGCCCACGTGTTCCCGTCGCAGAAATTCCGCCTGATCGCCGACAAACTAATCAAAGACGCCATTGCTACGCGCGAAGATTTCCTCCGGCCCGAACCGGCGTCCGACGCGGATATTTTGCGCGTGCATACCGAAGACTGGGTGCACAAGCTGAAGACCGGCACGCTGACGCTTAGTGACGCGATGAAGCTCGAGGTTCCATACTCGCCGGAACTTGTTCGTGCGTTCTGGTTGGCTGCAGGCGGAACGATCGCCGCTGCGCAGTCCGCCCTTCGAGAAGGATTTGGCTGCAACCTGGGCGGCGGCTTCCATCATGCCTATCCCGGTCACGGAGAAGGTTTCTGCGCCATTCACGACGTCGCCGTGGCAATTCGTCGCCTGCAGGCTGATGGCGCTATCCGCAAGGCCATGGTGATCGACACTGATGTTCATCATGGAAACGGCACGGCCGCCATCTTTGCGAAACAGCCGTCCGTCTTTACGCTTTCGATCCACCAGCTCAACAACTATCCTGCCTACAAGCCGCCATCTACCGTTGATCTCGACATGCCCGATCGAATAGAAGATTCCGCTTACCTGACCGCATTATTGCCCGCGGTTCGCGCCGGCATGGACTCTTTTCAACCGGAAATATTGTTTTACGTCGGCGGCGCCGATCCTTATCGAGACGATCAGCTGGGGGGACTGTCGCTGACCATGGACGGGTTAACGGCGCGAGACAAAGGTGTATTCGAAGAGGCTCGCAAGCGCAACATCCCGTTGGTAACCACGCTGGCCGGCGGGTACGCGCGTCGCGTTGAGGACACCGTGCAGATTCACGTCAACACCGTGCTCGCGGCCCGCGAAGTCGCCGAACTCCATCCTCACGGACAGGGCGCAGGCAATTAAGGTGTAGGCTGTGTGATGTTGCCCATTTCAGGGCGTCGCCGCGGCAGCGGCCGGCGCGGCATCCGCGGGATGGGCCACACGTTCCACCGCTTCCACCAAGACTTTATCCACCGTGTCTGGATCGAATCCATCTGTGCGAAACGCAATCGTGCCGGTGCGGTCGAGGATTAATGTTGTTGGAAATGAGTGCACCGCAAGCAGCTGTTCCATGCCATCGGCAAACAATACTCCGGTCTTCGGTTTCTCTTCTTCCAGGTACGGCCCCACCAGCGTTTCATCGTCATCGCAGTTCAGGCCTAGAAACACGATGTCTTTCTGCCCCGCGAAGTGAGCCGCCACCTTTTCGAAGTGCGGTTCCATCTCGCGGCAAGGTCCGCACCAGGTGGCCCAGAAATTCAGGACCACCACTTTGCCTTTCGTGTCGGCAAACGGGAAAGGCGATCCGTCCGGAGCTTTCCGCAGCGTGAACTCGTAGGGATTCTTCAGCCCGGCGTTGCGGGGCGGTTTTGCCGCTTTCGCCACCGCCGCTGTATCGTCGAATGAGTGCAGAAGATAATCGCCCAAGCCATCCTCTGATCCGTGCGCCAGCCGCCAGACATTTCCGATCTTGTTGCGCAGATCGCGGCGGCTGGATGTGCCTTTTGTTCCATCCGCCAACGCAAACGCGAGCGCATATTCCCGGATTGCCGTGTTGGGATCCTTGCGAAGCTCCGCCAACTCCCCCAATTTCTCTGCGGCGGCCGCAGTTGGTTCCAGCGCATAACTTGCCTCAAAATCCTTCTGAGCGTTTGGCATATCGTTCAATTTTTGGTGCAGCCGACCCCGCACCAGTAACAGCGCAGCTTTATCGTGTTTCTTCTCTGTTTCCCAATCTTCATTCGAGACGCGGGGCGACTTCTCGGTTGTAGGCATGCCGCCAACCTGCTCGATCACTCGGGAGCAATAAGTGATCGCGCGGCGCCAGCCGGGGCTGTCGCCATATTTGTCCAACAACTGAATGGCGAGAACGGTGATGGATGTGTCGTCCGGCCGAAGAGCGACCAGCCTTTCCGCGTACTCGGTTGCGCGCGGGTAGTCGCGTAATTGCAGCGTGGCTTCCACCAGCGCGCGATAAATCTGCGCCCGTTGCGACGATTCGGGATATTTCTTGAGGAAGGCTTCGAGATTACGCGCCAGCGCAGCCCGGTCGTTGCCGGCATCGTCGATGGCGGTCTGCAGTTCCTGCTGTTCCGAAGGGGTTTTTGCTTGCTGTCCCTTCTGCGCGGACTGATTCTGTGTCTTGGATGATGCTGGCGGCTGAGGCTTAGCCGGTTCCTGCGCGAGCGCGCGGTGCGCCACGAAAAGCAAAGCGGCGGCTAAAGCGAAATGGAGGAACAGCGCTGGGCGGTACCTGGTCACATGCTTATTGTACAGGGTGCAGATTCCATTGGAAGGCGCTAGGTGTAAAGGGCTGCGGAGGTTCAGGAGAAGGCGCGGGCCAGGACCCCGGCGAGTGTGCCGAGCACCACGACCATCGAATAGGCCGCCGCCGCAATTTTCCATGAGATGGATTTGCCGACGACGGACAACGAGAAGACGCTGATGATGCCAAGGGTGCAAAGAATGGTGACCACATACGGCAGTGGCACGCCCTTGGTCATCGCGATGTAAGCGATGGCAACGTCGAATGCCATAGGAACGGGCAAAAACGCGCTCACCAGCGCCACCAGAATAATTCCGGCAATCGTGACGGGAGCGAGCAGGAGTTGTGCGGGGAGCATTTCGATGACCAATGCGCCGAGAAGCGCCGCAAGAATCATCAGCGGAAAGGCGACGCGGAAAACGTACCAGAAACTTTTGGCATACGAACGTCCGGTGTTAGCTAGCGCCTGCGCCCACGTTTCCGTCGCTGGGAACGTAATGGGACACGCGACGGCTTCTGCAGCGGTTTGCTGCCGGGAAGAGACCAGAGGCGCGAACACGAAGATCAGAAAGAGCACGGTGGCGAGCTTGACGAGTGCGACGGAAACAGGAAACAACGCAAATGTCATGGCCAGCACGACAACGTTCAGCGCCGGCGAGGCGAACATGGTGGCCAGTACTGATTCTGTGCTCACACCGGAGGCGTACAGACCTCGGACGATCGGAGCAACGCAATTCGTGCACACGGCAAGCGGAGCACCCGCCGCCGCACCGAACAGCGTGTTCAGGTAGCGCGAGCTGCTGCGACGTCGCGGAAGCGTAGCCAGAAACGTAAGCGCTGCGGGGCCAAACAGGAACGAAAAGGTCATGCCAATTCGGTTCGCGTCCAACCAGTTCACCGTCGTCCGATACACCCGCGTGGCAAGGGGCAGGGAGGGCTCCACGGAATACACCGCGCCGAACGTGAGCGCACCCGATGCTTTGATCGCTGTCCCTGAACGATAGCGTTTCAGCAGGGCGGGATACCGGGAGTCCACCCAGAAGATGCCAGCGATGGCCACCATAAGAAGGATAGCCAGGCTGCGGCTGCGCCAAGAACTGGTGGATGCCACCGACGGGGTAAGGTTAAGAGCAGAAGCCTGGACCGACATCGTTGACCATGCCTTTCCGCGGTTTAGGACAAATAGACGCCTGAATTCGCAGCACTGTATAGGGCTCAGCCGAATGGGGGAATAGTAGAAAAGCATTAGAAAAAGGTGACCTTAAACGTGGTGATGCATCCAAAGGGAAAGAGACGGGTGGACGTGGCGTGGAAATCGCGATAGAAAACAAGGCCCTGGGATAAGAGAGAGCAATGGCGAAACCAGTACTAATGACCGTGGACGATGATGCGGAGGTTTTGCGCGCCGTAGAGCGCGACCTGCGCAAACGCTACGCCGAGAGATACCGCGTGATGCGTGCAGATTCGGGCGCGAGTGCCCTGCAGGCTCTGAACGGCCTGAAAAAGAGAAACGAAGCGGTGGGATTGCTGCTCGCCGACCAGCGCATGCCGGAAATGAACGGCGTGGAATTCATTAGCAAGGCGATCGAGTTGTACCCGGAGGCGCGCCGCGTGCTGTTGACGGCGTACGCTGATACCGACGCGGCCATACAAGCGATTAATCAGGCCAGGATTCATCACTATTTATTGAAGCCGTGGGATCCACCGGAGCAGCAACTGTATCCCGTGCTCGATGATCTGCTGGAGGATTGGCAAGCTTCATTCCGGCCCGCGTTTGATGGTTTAAGGGTATTGGGACACAGATGGTCGCCGCGTTCGTACGCGTTGCGAGATTTTCTGGCGCGCAATCAGGTGCCTTATCACTGGCTCGACGTGGAAACCGCGGAGAACAATACCGAGACGCAGGCGGCGATACAACTCGCCGGTGGCGAGGCGGCAAAATTTCCTTCGGTATTGTTTGCCGATGGAACATTTCTTTCCGATCCCTCCACGGCCGAGATTGCGGCTCGACTGGGACTGCAGACGCGCGCGGGAACTTCCTTTTATGACTTGCTGATTGTCGGTGGGGGACCGGCGGGTCTCGCGGCAGCTGTCTATGGCGCGTCTGAAGGTTTGAAGACCGTGATGATTGAGCGGGAAGCGCCGGGCGGGCAAGCCGGAATGAGTTCGCGTATCGAAAATTATCTGGGATTCCCGTCGGGATTGAGCGGAGCAGACCTGGCACGACGGGCCGTGGCGCAAGCGAAGCGTTTTGGTGTAGAAATACTGGCGCCGCAAGAGGTGACCAAACTGCGCGTGGAAGCCGGATCGAAATTTGTGACCCTGGGAGATGGTACAGAGATCGGTGCGAAAGCCATGTTAGTAGCCACCGGCGTTTCGTACCGCAAGTTGAATGTGCCCGGCATGGACCGCGTGTACGGAGCCGGAGTGTATTATGGCGCGGCCATGACCGAAGCCGTGGGCTGCAGGGGTGAAGACGTGTACATCGTCGGCGGTGCAAATTCCGCTGGCCAGGCAGCGGTGTTCTTTTCGCAGCACGCGCGGCGCGTCATTATGCTGGTGCGCGGCAATTCGCTCCAGGCCGGAATGTCGCAGTACCTCGTCGATCAGATCCAACAGATCAGCAACATCGCGGTGGAGTTGAATTCGTCGGTGGTGGAAGTCTTTGGCGAAGAGCATCTGGAAGCGATTGCCGTCCATTGCGCTACCAGCGGCGAAACCACCAAAGTCTCAGCGAATTCTCTGTTCATCTTCATTGGCGCCATGCCCGGCACGGATTGGCTCGGGGGAGTTTTGGAGCGCGAAGAAAAGGGATTTCTGCTGAGCGGGCCGGATTTGATGCGTGATGGAAAGCCGCCGAAGAGTTGGCCGCTTGAGCGCGATCCCTGGTTGCTGGAAACCAGCGTCCCGGGAATCTTTGTAGCGGGCGACGTACGTTATCGATCAGTGAAGCGCGTGGCCAGCGGCGTCGGTGAAGGCGCGAACGCGGTGCAATTCGTACATCAATATCTGAGCACGGTGTGAAATGAGCGAAGCGACAGTCAATAACCGCGGAGCGTTTTGCGGCCGACCTGCGCCAAATCGAAGTCTTCAGCGATTTGCCAGAGGACGAGCTGGAATGGGTGGCGCAACACATGGACGAAGTGCGCTTCCAGGCGGGCGAGGTCTACGGGCACCCGGGAGACCCGGTTGAATATTTGGCGGTTGTGCTCGAGGGTGAGCTGCAGTTTGAACGCAAGGATTTGCCCAGTGGGGCGATATTGATAGCCGAGGCAGGCGACGTGACCGGTCTGCTTCCGTTTTCCAGGCTGAAAACATTCGGCGGCATAGCGCGTGCGGCAGCGGCGTCAAGGGTGCTGCGCCTGCACAAGCGTCACTTTCCGGACATGTTGCAGCGCGTGCCGGTGTTGGGACAACGGTTGGTGGGGCTGATGAGTGATCGCATCCGCGAAATGGCGCGGATGGAAACGCAGCAAGAGAAGTTGATGGCGCTGGGAAAACTGTCGGCCGGCCTGGCCCACGAATTGAACAATCCCGCCAGCGCTGCTCGACGCGCGGCATTGAACCTGACCGAGGCAATGGACGATGTGCGTGCGGCCAGCATGAAGTTTCTGGAACGTCCGTTGACGGAAGCGCAACGCGAAGCCGTCCTGATGTTGGAGAAGAAATCGGCGCAACAGTACGCGTCGCGCGTGGGACCCCCGGAAGATCCGCTGGAACTGAGCGATCGGGAAGCGCAGCTTACCGAGTGGCTGGAGCGCAATGGCGTGGAGGAGGCGTGGAAGATCGCGCCGGTGCTGGCGGAGGCGGGAGCAAAGACGGAGAAGTTGGATAACTTGAAAGAGTTGCTTGGGCCGGATTTGGTGGGGCCGGCGGCGAAACGGATTGCGGCCGTGATTACCATCTTTGGATTGATCCAGGAAATTGACAACAGCACCCGCCGCATCAGTGATTTGGTTACGGCTATCAAGCGCTATTCCTATATGGATCAGTCGCCCATTCAGGAAGTCGATCTGAAAGAGGATCTGGAGAATACCCTGAAGATTTTTGGTCACCGCCTGAAAGCGGGCGTGAACGTGGTGCGCGAATACGATGCGAACTTGCCCCGCATTTGCGCTTATGGCGGCGAACTGAACCAGGTTTGGACCAATCTTATCGACAATGCCATTGATGCCATGGACGGGAAGGGCGAACTGCGGATTCGCGCGTTCCGCGAGCTGGATAGCGTCATCGTCGAAATCGGCGACAATGGCCCGGGTGTGCCGGAGGAAATCCGTTCGCGCATCTTCGAACCATTCTTTACCACCAAGAAGGTAGGAGCGGGAACCGGTCTGGGTCTGGATACAGCTATGCGTATTGTGCGAAAGCATCACGGCGCGGTGGATTTGACTTCGCAGCCCGGTGACACGAGGTTTCGCGTCAGGCTGCCGATTAAGGGCCCGCAAGAAAAGAAGGTCGCGGAAGAGAAATCAGCGGAAGAGAAATCTCCAAGCTAGAGGACTGCTCCACTTAATTGCGAGCGCCTGGTTTAATGGTTTAATGGACGATCATCTACTCCCCTTGGTGCGCGGACGCCGCGGACATTTCAAGTTTGAGTCGGGTCATCACGGAGACGTGTGGTTCGACCTAGAGACGCTATGCCTGAACTCCCGCGAAATCCGAGCGTTCGCCGGCCGCCTTGCGACCCAGCTTAAAAAATATCAGGTTGACGTCGTGTGCGGGCCGCTGGTAGAGGGTGCATTCGTCGCCCTGCTTGTCTCGTTGGAGTTGGGCTGCCAGTTTACGTACGCCGAGCGGTTTGAAGACACCACACGCCAAGAGCTTTACCCGGCGCAATACCTCCTCCCCAAGTCACTGCGCTCCGCTGTGTCAGGAAAACGCGTCGCGATTGTGAACGATGTCATCAGCGCAGGATCGGCGGTCAGGGGAACATTTGGTGATCTGCGCGAGATTGGCGCGGAAGTTGTCGTCATTAGCGCTCTGCTCGCCCTCGGAGACGCGATCGCTACGTTTGCGAACGAGCACGGCATCGCGCTCGAACTCCTGGAACGCATGCCACACAATTTATGGCCGCCTGCGGAGTGTCCACTCTGCGCTGCGGGAATCGCGCTTCAGTGATCGCAGCTGTCTCGAGTACACCCGGGCTCGCTTGCCCAAGGCGCGGCAGTTGCGTGTGCTAGCATAGCCGTCAGAGTCGTAAGTACGATGACAAGGAGACGCAACCACGTGGATAGCAAATCGAAATTTGCACGCGCACTCTGTGGTCTTTGCTTGCTGGTGGCAATACTTGTGTCGGGCCCGGCGGCGTATTCTCAAGCGGCCGCGGCTGCACCCCCCGCGTCCGAGCAGAAGTCCGCGGAACCGATACCGGGTCTGGAGCAGTTGAACGCTTACCAGAAATCGCAATTGGTGCGCACCTTCACGGACTGGGCCTTCCTTGCAAAGTATCGAGACGCGGACCAAGAAATACCGCCTCCGGCGGTTGCCGAAACGCGGGTTGTGTTCATGGGAGATTCCATTACCGAAGGCTGGGGGCAGAAGGGAACTGCGACCTCTCCGGATCGCGGCGAATTCTTTCCGGGCAAGCCGTACATCAATCGGGGCATCTCCGGTCAAACAACGCCGCAAATGCTGGTGCGATTTCGCCAGGACGTCATCGATTTGAAGCCGAAGGTGGTGGTAGTGCTGGCGGGAACCAATGACATTGCCGAGAACACCGGGAAGCTCACACTGGCTGAAATTGGGGGCAACATCGCATCCATGAGCGAACTAGCGCGTGCCGATGGAATTCGCGTCGTTTTGTGCTCGGTGCTTCCGGCGAGCGAGTTCCGCTGGCATCCGGGGCTGGAGCCCGCTCCGAAGATTCGCGCGCTCAACGCCTGGATCAAGGATTACGCCGCGAAAAACGGCTTCATCTATGTTGACTACTACTCGAGCATGTCTAACAGCGAAGGTGGCCTGAGGACGGAATTGAGCCCGGATGGCGTGCACCCGAATAAAGCCGGATACGAAATCATGGCGCCGCTTGCGGAGGCGGGCATCGCGGAAGCGTTGAAGAAACCGCTTTCCTGAAGCTATTCCTTAAAGACCAGTGGTGGGCCGCTGACGCGCTTGCCATGCAGGTCTACAGTTACTTCGACACGGTCAGCAATCTTGATGGCTGCAGCGCCCGAATGAACCCGCTCGCCTCATCCCCCTCACCATCTCTACACAGGCGCGGTTCGAGAAGAAAATTTACTGGTGTCGCGGTCGCTTTGCGGACTATCAGATCTTCAGCAGTCGCGTGAAGATGGCGGCGAATTGAGCCAGTCCTGTACGTTCTAGAGCCGCAGGAGCACCTGGAGTCCGCATTTTCTCCGCTCATCTCTCCCTGCCACTCGATTCCCGCAATTAATCTGTTGACAAGGACAGTTCCCTCGGATTAATTGCCTGACTAGGTTTGCCGTTGTCCTTCGTTGTCGGTGAACAAGAGTGGTGTGCATACCTGACGTTGCATTGAAAATTGAAGACCGGAGATCCGCGCCTCCAAAAGGAGTTTCAGATATGCGATTGAGTGGTCGTGTGTCGCAGTCAACTTTCCGAATTGCCCTTTGCCTCGGGGTCCTCGTACTGATGGCAGGTTCAGCCTTCGCCCAGGGAACCGCTATGGGTCCAGAAGATGCCTCCAAGCAGATTTCAGTCACCGTTTGGCTGAACCTGCACAACAAGCAGGGTCTGGACGCCCTCGTCCAAGGCATGTATGACCAAGACTCGCCTGACTATCACCATTTCCTCACTATGGAGCAGTTCAAATCACAATTCTCGCCCACCGCCAAAGAGACAGCCACCGTTAGCAACTTCCTGGCCTCTCACAATCTCACTGTCACCTCGGTGGACAAATACAATCTCTTCGTTACCGCTCGCGGCACTGTTGCCGATGCGCAAGCGGCTTTCAACACCCAGATCAATCGCATGATGGTTCGGGGCAGAATGCATCGCGTAAATGCGGCGGAAGCTAAAGTTGCCGGACCTGCGGGCACCTTGATTTCGGCCGTGCAAGGTCTAAGCGATCTTTCCTACCGCGCGCATGTAAGTGCTGCCATCAATCCTGAAACTGGCACTTCCTATGGCGGCGTGCCACTTTCCGCCGCGGGTCCCGACGGGATTTTCTTCAGCGCACAGTGCCTGCGCCCTCCGCAGTTTGAGACCTTCACCACGGCTGGCGGCTTCCCGCTGGCTACCTACTTCGGCAACCGCTACGGCGCCGACATCACGAACACGGCACCACCCAATCTGCCACCCTGCGGTTATGACGCCGCCGAAATGCAGCATGCTTACGGGCTGAATCACCTGTATAACAAGAACCTCGACGGAACCGGCCAGACCATCATGATCGTTGATGCGTTTGGTTCAAACACGATTGTGGACGACGCAAATCTTTTTTCATCACTGAATGGATTGCCGGGATTCACGCCCTCTAATTTCGCGATTTACACCCCTAACGGGTCCGCCACCTGCACGGCTACGAACGGGTGCATCGACGGAAACTGGCAGTTTGAAACCACCCTCGATGTGGAATGGGCCCACGCCGTCGCACCGGGCGCCAACATCGTTCTGGTGCTGACCGCAGATAACACCTTCACAAACCTGGATATCGGAAACCTGTTTGCCATCGAGAACGGCTTTGGCAACGTGCTCTCCAATAGTTTCGGCATTCCGGAAGTGGCGCTCGTTGAATTTCTTCCCTCGGAACTGGTCGTGCAGAACGGCATTTCCGAGATCGCTGCCGCTCTTGGTATTTCCCAACAGGTTTCCACCGGAGACGCCGGCGACAACCTGGCGGTAGATAACGCTGACTTCGGCATCGACTCCGTGTCTGCTGGTGCCAATGCCGACTCTCCATTCGCCACCGGCGTTGGCGGCACAAGCACCTTCCTCGACTCCAAGAACAACATCAAATTGCAAACCGGATGGGGCACGAACTTCGTGCGAATCGCCAATCCCACTCCCAACCCGCCGACGATTCCGCCCCTCTTCTTTGGATTCCAGGGCGGAGCCGGAGGGGGAGCCAGCATTGTTTATCCGAAGCCGAAATTCCAAAAGCACCTGCCTGGTAAGTTCCGTCAGACGCCCGACATCGCCATGAACGCAGATCCCGATACTGGCGTAGAGATCATCGTGACGCCTACCAGCGTTCCCGGCGATGAAGTGGACGTGGAAGTATTTGGAGGCACCAGCCTTGCGTGCCCCATGTTCTCTGCGTTTTGGGCCATTGCAAATCAGGCAAACCAAGCGGCTGGAGGCGGACCGCTCGGACAAGCAGCGCCCATCCTCTATCAATTGCCGGGCGATGCGATTCTCGACGTGAATGTAAAGCCAAAAGATACCCTACTTAACGTTTCGGGAATCATCTTGAACCCACCCAATCCTCCGACATTTGAAAGCGCCGCAGCGCTGGCGCAACCCTTGGAAAACACCAAGTATTTCATCAGCGCTCTATTCCAGAGCTCCTCATCTACCCGATGGGATGTCTTCACATTTGGCACAGACTCTTCGCTAACCACGGGTCCCGGCTGGGACAACGTAACTGGCTTGGGCACTCCGAATGGCGAGGAATTCGTCGAGCAAGTTTTGAGGGTAGCCCGTCACTAGACAGTTGTAGAAGTATAAGTGGGGGGGTCGCCGAATGACGACCCACCTTTTTTTCTGCCTATTGCTTGAGAGCCAGTGGAGGTCCGCTGACGTGCTTCCCCTTCAGATGGAAACTCACGTCCACATGGTCGGCGATCTTGATAAACGGAATTCCCTTGTTCATCCCATAGTCCTTGCGGTTGAAAACCATTGTCCCTTTAATCTCGCCTCGAAAACTGGAGCTTGCGCTCGACTTAAAGAGGGGAACACCGCCGCTAATAAGCAGAAAATTGCGATTCTCATGGCGCGTAGTCTGAGGTGCTTCCTTTCTCTTGTCAATTTTGGCCGGCCAAGTACAAGCGTCCGTGACTTCCAGCCTCGCTAAGAAGCGACCGGGATGGTCCGCACGCTCGTGCGCCACATTACCGGTTGGACGGGGCCAACAAGAAAAGCCCAGCAACCCGCGCCCGCGAGCGCAACCAGTGCAACGATCACGAAGGCCCAATGGAAGTGACCGGTGCGCTGCAGAACCAATCCGGTAAGCCATGGGGCTACAATTCCTGCAAGATTGCCGGTGCAATTCTGGAAACCGGTCCAGCGCCCGGCGGCGTGCTGGCCCGCCAGCGTTTGTGTGATGGCCCAAACATTCGACGCGGCAACACCAAAGAAGATCACGCCCAGGATTAGCGCGGCAACGCAAAGCGCCGGGTTACTGAAGACCGACAGACCAACGAACGTGCCCGAGAGCGCGAGTCCTCCCGCCACAAACGTTTTGCGAACCACCGAGGGACTGCCGCCCGCGCTGATCCAGCGGTCGGACAGCCAACCCCAAAGAGCTGTGAGACAGGCGCCGAGAAGATAAGCAATTCCGCCAATCTTCGCCATTTCGACCAGCGAGAAGTGACGCTCGCGCACCAGATAGTAGGGAAGCCAGGTAAGCAGGAAATAGCTGATGTAATTAGCGCCGAACTGGCCCAGGCACGTTCCCCAGGCCGACCGCAAGCACAGAAATTCGAGGAGGCTGGGAGCGCCATCTACGTCGCCGCGGACGGTGGGCTGGCTCTTCGGCATCCATCTCAGCCAGGGAACAAGCCAAAGCATGCTGGCCAGGCCTAGTGCGATGAAGAATGCGCGCCAGCCAAACCTCGCCATCAAGAAGCCGCCCAGCAGCAGGCCAAACCCTGGACCCAAAAGCAGTCCGGCGGAGATTACGGAGTTGGCAAGGCCTCGATGCTCCTCAGGAAAATTCAGAATGATAATTTTTGAGTAGGCGGGATAAGCGACTGACTCGCCAACGCCCAGCAGTAATCGCAGAACCAGCAGCACCCAGAAGACATGAACGATGCCAGTGCCTGCGGTGGCAGCGGACCATAGAAAAAATCCTCCCGCAAAGACCCAGTTCACATTGAAGTGATCCACCAGCCAGCCGGACACCAACTGAAAGCTCGCATAAGTCCAGAAGAACGCCGACAGTAAAAAACCCAGTTGCCCCGGGGTAATCCCGAACTCGTCTTTCAGCATGGGAGCCGCGATGGATAGATTGCTGCGATCGATATAGTTGATGAAAATCGAGACGCCTAGCAAGAACAGTACGATTTTAAGAGCGCCGGGTATGCCGACGCGTTGTGCTGAACTGGAAGTTGTCATGGGAAGTGGCAACATCTTCGTCGCGGCGCGACAGATTTGCAACTGCTTTTAAGGGAAGAACGCTGACGAGCTTGCGGCAGTTCTGGTGATCGGCGAAACCTATTTCCCGTTTTTCGGCTTCGACACTTTCGGCGCAAAGTAGCCGAGGCGCGACTTCAGCGTCAGGCCGCCCTTGTCCACCTTCACTTTCAAGGAATGATACGAACCGTCCTGCTTCACGTTCTGCAGGGACAGCTCCAGAAGATACACATATTCCGGGACGGCCGTCAGCGCCTGGAATCCTCCTTGCAAGTCGTTGCTATTGTGAAAGAAGGTTCCGCCGGTTCCATCCGCGAGTTCGGCCATCACGTCTTCGTTGAGCGCGTTAGAAGCGGCATGATTTTGCGATGTTGTCCGTTCCGCGAGTGCGGAGCCTGCGCCTCGCTCACCGGCATCGAGCACGTTAGTGTAAAGCCCGCGTGCATCCACCGCGCTGATCGTCACGTTAGACCGCGCCGCGATGTCCAATAGTTGCGATTTTTGGGCCGCTGCCTCCGCCGAAATAGTCAGAAAACCCGGTGAAACCAGCACCAGCAGACGCTGGCCTGGCATTGCGCTCATTTTGCGCACAATCTCTCCGATAAACCCGAGCGTCACGCGAACATCCTGATCACCGATTTGCAGTTCGCGCCGCGATGTTTCGTCTACGAGAGTCCTTGCGGTCTCGCGCGAACAGTCGCAGCAAGCCATGGTATTGTCGATCGCGATATCGGTGGTCATCAGGTCATGCTTGTTCTGGATCCGGTCGGCTTCGTAGTACTCGATATTCGGGCATCCGCGCGTGTGGCGATACAAATTCTGCACATTGAGCTTCATGATCGCTTGCTGCAACTTCGCGGGATCGCGTGTCAGTCCACTGCTGCTGCCGGATATGGAAACGACTGCGGCCAAGTCCGAATCCGTCAGCGAGCCAGCCACAATCTTGGGCGCAACTTGTTGCAATTGCATTAGATCGCCGGTGCTCATGTGCATATCATCGAACACAAACACAGTGAATCGTTTAGGGACTGCGCTCGAACTTTCTCGAACTGCTGCCGGCGGCTGCGTCGTGGGGCGATCTAATGGTGGGGCATCTGTTGTGGGATGCGGGCTCTCCACCGCTGCTCTTCGCTGGATACTGAATCCCGAGATCGCTTGCGGCTTGTTCTTATCGAAAACCTGGAAGTCTTCCTGTTGTAGATTCCCGACTGCGCGGCCTTGCGAATCGCGCACTACCACCGGAACCAAAACCGCATTCACGTTGACCTGAATCTTGGCGACGCTGTCCGGTGGCGAGGTGGGTGACTGCTGCTGCGCTGGCGTGCCCTCACACAGGAGAAGAGCCATGCAAGTCAGCATGGTTGCGCATTGGCGTTTTGCGTTGGCATTCACGGTGGTCCAAGAATGTTACACCCCTGCCAGCGTGATATACATTTTCTGCTGGCCGCGTGCCGCAACGTAAAACAAAGGAGACTCGTCATGGCCAAGCCCACATATTGGAATCGTGCCGCCACCAAGGAATGATTCTGGCAGAAGAAGACACGCGGGTCTGGCCGGCTTTTGCGGACAATCTACCCGAAGGCGACGGGCTGTCAGGAACCGACGCGGATATGCGAGAACGAGCTAAAGAGCCCGAACACATTTAGAAGCCACAGAACGACAGCAATAACCACTACGGCATTCAAGATGGACTTAATTGTTCCCTGCATCGGGATGAAGCGATTGATGAGCCACAACACCACTCCCACGACAATCAGCACCATAACGATTTGTATCAATGGCATGAGCTTGGGACCTCCTGCTCAGCAAGCGGTATCGATTTGACCCAACCGAGAATACGTTCGCCGTTAAGCGCAGGCCATACAAGGAAGAACGTATGGCCCTAGGGAGAGATACGTTAGGCCCTGAACGGGCAGCAAATTGTTTGCGGCGTCTTACACGCCAGGCTACTTCGCACACGGTTCTTGTGCTTCAGCAATTTCCTTTTGCACGCGACGCGATTGCATTGCCAAAGCGAGCGCATCCTTTGTTAACGAGAGCTGCGGCACCGCATCGCTGCTTAAATGCTGAATCACCGCGCGGGCTTGTTCACATTGTTGCTTCGCCGCCAGCGCTCGCGCCTCCTTCAGCTTGATCTCCACGTACACATCCAACTGGCTCGCGCCACCTTCTTCCAAGGATATGAATCTCGTCGCCAGTTCCTTCTGGGCCTCATCGTATCGGCCAGCATCCGCCAAATCCCTTGCCAGTTGAAAAATTAAAGTGGCCGGAGGATTGGAACCTGGAAATTTCTGAAGAGCGGCGACGCGTTCCTCAGGCGAACGACCCGCAGCCTTCAGTGCCTCTTCCAGTCCGAGGTAAACCTCGGCATTTTGCGGATCGTACTTCGTCCCTTCGGTGAAGAGCTCAATTGCGCGCTCTGGAGGCTGCTTTTCATAGAGCACGGTATAACCCATGTTCCGCAGAAGCGCCGGAATCGCCGGATTCAATTCGCGCGCGGCGTTCCATTCCTTCATTGCGGCGTCTTGCATTCCGCCCGACATATACAGCGAACCAAGCAGCGCGTGAGCATTCGCATCTTTGGGATTTACGGAGATGGCTCGCTTCAGCACGTCAAACGAATCCGCGCGGCTCGGAAACACGTAGGTGGTGGGCATTTTAGAAGCCGTCAGAAAGTCGGCACTGCCATCCTGATGCAACATTTCGCGACAGTAGCCTCGGTTATACGCAATCAGCGCATAGTTTTCCGGCCGCGGCATGCCGGGCTCGCTGACCACTCCCGTTCCCGACGGATATGTCCGCGCCAAAATTCCAAGCGCTTCACCATACAATCCGAAATGCATGTACAAGCCCGCGATTTCGAGGATTCTCTCCGGATCTGCGGCAAGATGTTCCCAAAGCGCCGGGTCCTTGAGGCCCAACCGCGTTGCTTCATAGGCCAGGAACGAATTCGCCGGATCCGCCGTGCGCAAAGCGCTCAAATGTTTCTCAGCGGATTTGGAATCTCCGAGCAGGCGTAGCAATGCAACATCCATGTCGCTCACCCTGGCGGCGTCGGGAAATTCCGTGTAGGCCGCCGCCAGTTTCTCGTGGGATTTTTGCAATTCACCTTTGCGGGCATCGAGTGCCGCCAATTCGTATAGCGAAGGCGCTCGAAAAGTGCCGTACTGGACGCTTACTTCAAACGCACGCCGGGATTTCTCCCACTCTGACGTCGCGGCGTAGGCGAGTCCCAAATAGTAAGAAGCCTCCATGTCGTTGCTCACCCGCGTCACCACAGCGGAAAGATACTGTGTCGCCTCCGCGTACTGTTTGAGCGCCACGCCCAAGAGTCCTATGGCACGCTGCAGCGCTACACTTCCAGGGAATCGCTGCACACCATCGCGATAAGTTGACAGCGCATTCAGCAGCTCGCCATTTCGTTCCGCTTCGCTCCCCAGTTCCAGAAAATCGCTCTCGCTGCGCTTTTCGGCCGACGGATAAACGTAAGCAGGGGGCAGTTCCTTGGGAACCTCGGACTTCGGCCAAAATTCATATTTTCCCTCCGTATGAGTCAAGACAATCTCACCGGATTCTTCTGTCAAAGTGACCGTATATGTTTTCCCAGCCGCCAAATCCGAAAATTGTTTTTGATAGGTTACTCGCGGAGTCAGTGAAACCTCTTCCGTCGCGATCACATGGGCCCCGTCGCTCAGCTGCAATTTCGCGTTTGGATAATCCCTGGTCACATTGAGTGCCACGTTCAGTGACACCGCGGCGGTCTTACTGGACGGCCCGCGTGCCAAGTTCAGCACGGCGTTTGGATTCGCGCGGGTCACTCCTCCGATCTCGCGAACCGGAATCCAGTATTCGGTGAAATGGATGGCCTGTTGCGGATCCAGGAAACCGTAGGTTTCCTGATCGCGGAAGAGTCCCGCCTGAATTTCGACGTATGCGCTGTGGTCATCGGAAAGTGCCTGACGCCACTGCAAGCCCTCCGCATCGCCGCCCCAGGAAAAAACTTTCTTCGAGGGCAGATCGCTGCGCGCCGAATAGTGCACCACTCCAGCGTTGGTTTTGGGGTGATACACCGCCATATACGGCTCATTGCTGGCGAAACTGAAGCGCGACACCGCGCCATACTTATGATTTCCGACCACGCTCAAATCCACGCCGCTGCGGTCCACCGGCCAGGTATCCAAGTCCGTGAATCCGTGAAACACGCTGAACTCTTGCGGGTAGTACAACCGCGAGTCGTCCCAGACCTGCACGCCTGCGTTCGTCCACCAATAGAAACGATGCCGCGCCGCACCCGGATTGTAGAGCGTGGTGGTCTGCTCCAGCGCTGTTTCTCCCGGACGCAGCGTCAATCTCACGCACCACTCCATCCCATAAACTCGATCGATGTTCCTCACCCAAACGGAGCCGCTGCCATCCGCATTTGTGGAAGTGGAAAAATCCACGGGAGAAGCCGTCATCCAATTATGTGAAACAGGAAAATTGAATTCGATTCCGTAGGCGGCCCACACGCCCCTGTAGGCGATGCGCGCAAACTTTAAGGAAGTATTCGCATAGAAAAGGTCTGCTCCGTTGCGTTTATCGAGGCAGCGGTAAAGATGGCCGCCAAGGTCCGGCAGCACCACACATTTCAAATATTCGTTTTCCAGATTCAACGTGCGCCAGTTGTGGGGTGCGACACTGTTGGTCAGATTGTCGCGCAGCGTGTAGGGATAGTTGAAACGGCCATTGGTGACAAACTGATCGAATGGTGGATTTTCATTTGGCAGGCCCTCTTGATAAGTGGGCAATTCGATGGTGTCTTGCCACACGCGAACGGCAGCGCGCGCAGGTTTGACGTTATTCGCTGAAGACTGTGCAAGTGAAAGAGCTGCTGAAAAAGCGAAGAAGCCAAATAACGCCAGCACAAATAAAACACACCCGGACTTTTTCTTCGCCATTCGCGCTCCTCGATGCCGGAAAAAACCGCGCGGAACCTGCAATGTCCCGCTTAGCGTCTTATATCACAGCAACCTGTTGCCGTCCGGCGACGGCGGACACACATGCGAGCGAAGTGCGAATCGGATCACTCTCGTTTTCAAACGAACGTTTTGCACAATCTGTGCACACAAATCCACAGTGTTGTTTCCAAATAACTCTTGCGCTGTTTTCGCACTGCTCGTAGTATCCGCATCAGATTGATCGGGAAGAAAAACTTCACGAGTCAATTCAAAGATGGCAGCAAGGGTAAAACCGAGCAGTCACTTTCGAGTTGAATGAGAAGTGCAACCTTCGAAGTTCAATTCAAAAAGGCGGCAAGGGTAAAACCGAGTCTAACCTCGACTGAATTGAATTCAGAAGGAAAGCTTCACGATTCGACGCAAAAGGATGGCACGGGTAACACCGGATCAACCCTATTGCGCTGGACAGGTAGCTAGCTTCGCGGCTGAGCTCACGGCAGCACGGGTCAAACCGGGTGGCCGGCGAAAAACAGCGGAAGCGAAAAGCTTCGCGGTGAACTCAAGAATGCAGCGAGGGTAAAACCGAGTTGTAATCATGGGATGAACTAAGAAGTAAAAGCTTCACGATTCAATTTACAAGAGACGGTGCGGGTAAAACCGCACCCTCTCTGAATAACTTGATCGGGTAGCACGAACTTCGCGATTCAATCGAAAAGAGGGCGACGCGGTCACACCGAGTCGCCCTCGATTTGTTTTCTACGTCGCCAAAAAGCCCAAACCTCACGCGATTCTCCAAGCAGTCCGCTTTCAAACCATAGGTGTTCCAGTGTATTGCCCCGAGTCCGAATCCCCCGTACCTTCAATAAAGTAGCGCATGGAATATATCCCTCGGCTGGGCCCGCTCTGGGCCAGAAACGGCTTGTATGCGAGTTCTAATCGCCGACGATCATGAGGTTGTACGTAAGGGCGTTTCCCTTATTCTGAAGTCGCGGGGCAACGTCGACACAGCCATCGAAGCGGTTAACGGCAAAGACGCTTTTGAAAAAGCCACGCAACTGAATCCCGACTTGATTATTTTAGATGTGGCCATGCCGGTACTCGATGGTTTCTCTGCGGCGGAGCGAATCAAGAAAGCTTTGCCCAATGTGCCTATTCTGATGTTCTCGATGCACGACGGTCCCGAGGTTGTCCAGGCCACGAAATTGGCGCATGCGCAAGGATTCGTGACAAAAACGGAAGACGCCAGCGTGTTGCTGAATGCCGTGGACGCCCTTGTTCACGGTGAGGACTTCTTTCCGGACACGGACAGGCTGGAAAGCGTCAAACCTAGTTCGCGGGACGCAACTTAAGGACGATTTCCGAGTCCGTTCCGATGTACATTTCTTGTCGGGCCATGCGCCATCTCAAGAGTTCTGCTGGGATCTTTCCGCTCTTCAAGTCTGGCCGCAGGTATGTTTGCACCACATAGTTGCCCGGAGGGACGTAGCCTGCCGGGAATTCGCCGTTAATGTTTCTGGGCTGTGCCAGATGGTAGGCCAGCGCATCGCGTTCCGGCGCGTCCACCGACACTCCGAACTTTTCCAAGGGCAGCCGGCTTCCGTTTATGGTAACGATGCGGAACAGCAGCGTGTGGACGCGCACTTTGTCGACTCCGAGATGCAGATCGGCCAAGTTTTCGCCTGCATGGACTTCGATTACCTCGGCTTGCGAGGGCCTCGCAACCCCCGGGTAATAGGCCGCCCATCGGATGTAATCTTTAACGTCAAGCCGCTCCGCCGTGAGCAGATATTTTCCCGGACGGATGTAGCGGATGCAGAAGCTGCCATCTGCTTTGGACTGATCGGAATCCGCCGCGGTATTGATCGCGAAAGGCTCGTCGCGCAGCTGTGTCATATCCACCCAAGCCTGTCCGAGCGGAGTTCCGTCACTCTTAGCGATCCGGCCGCAGACGGTCGCGGTCCACAGTGGCGCGAACTTTTTATAGTAAGTCTCAGCATCCAACAGATCGTCAGGGGTCGGTTGCTCGCCGCTCAGAGCGCGGACGGCCGATTCGGCGTGCGCTAGAAGGGAAGTTCCCGTGCAGATGCTGGTGACCAGATTCCCCTCGTCACCTTTGTCGGCATACACCAAATATTGGTTTCCCGTCTCGAAATCGAATCCGCAATCACCCTCGCCACTACCGGTCAAAACAGTCACGGTTCCTGCGGCTTGGCCGCGATAGCTACGCAGAACGCGCAAAGAAACTACGCGATGCTGATCCAAAGTGCTCTTCGACGTTGCTTCCCGTGGAGCTTCAACGCGCCCGACCGCCGCTTCCTGCTCTTCCACTGAGCCTTCAAAAATAATCTTGCTCGCGTTTGGTCCGTCGCTGTACCACTCGGCCACCTCTCGCATCGTCTTCGCGCCCGTAGCCCCGGCGCAAGAACAGGCCTGCGCGCTCCTGGCGAAGAGCGTGAGGCCGAGCAGGGACCCGAACAAAATCACACCACCACACTGGACCCGCATGTGAGCCCTCAAATCGCGACCATTGTTTCCTATTGCGAGCCATTCGACGGTGATGGCAGGCACCGCCAGTTGGTGCGCTGAACCCGCCCGAACTTTGGAGTGAGTGACGAGCCTCGTTGCGGGCCACTGAGTACTAGGACCCAGTGTGCGAATTATAAAGTTGATTCAAAGTGTCCAATTCGCTATATTCCATCGCCCAGGCCTTCGGCCTGGGACCAGGTCTAACCCTCGGGGATCTTAACGCAAGACAGATGTAGGTGACGCCATGACCCTGCAAATGCACCACTTTTCCCGAAGGCTCAACTCTCGCGTAGAGTCAAGCAATAGCGTGTGGGTGTATTGGGAGTGCAATGGAGATCGCGATCTCTCTCGGGTGAAGGATATGAGTGTGGGAGGGTTGTTCATTGAGACCCCCAGAACCAAACGCCTCGGCGCCACCACTAATCTTCATTTTCTTGTCCAGGAAGGACAAATTCGAGCGGACGCAGTTGTGCGGCACGTGAAGCCCGGCGGCGGACTGGGATTGAAGTTCCAGGCTGTAAGCGAGAAGGACCGTCCGAATCTGGCAGCGCTGATGAAACGGCTGCGCAGTTTACCTTAACAGAGAGTCTCAGGATCGGATTTGCACGAAATCTGCATTGTCACGCCTTAGCGCCGCTTGCGAGCCAGCACTACCAGCGTTTGTCCAAATCCGAGCCGTTCCTTGGCACGGATGACGCGCTCTCTCGAGAAAATCCGCGAAAGAAAAGACGTCACCTTCCGCGAGTTCACCAGCCGCAACATGCCGCAATTGCCACCGGGTTCGACGGTATAGGAACGCAGGCATTCGAACCGAGCCGACAACAGCGCGCGTAACTCTGGCATCGTCACCCAGCGCCTCAGTTGGCCTTCGGGAGGCGGGGCGACCTGACTGTTGCGAATGTAGATGTTGCGATTTTGTGTGGTCAAAATCGGGTAGCCCCCTTCGCTCAGCAAATTCGCGATCACTCCAATGAACTGGGGCTGGCCGCTAACATGCGAAAACGTTTCCAGAGTCACGACGACGTCAAAGGAATTGTGCGGCAAGCGCATCTCCAGAATGTCGCCGCTGTGAAACTGGCCGGAGGGCACGCGGCGTCGCGCTTCTTGAATTGCCGCGTCCGCGATGTCCACTCCCGTCACTGGACCGAACGACACAAGTCGCTCAGCGAGCCACCCTGTCCCGCAGCCGATTTCCAGAATTCGTGGTCGTTGAAGATTCAGCGAGGAGATGATGGTGAGGGCTTCATTGCCCCGGCGCAAGGTTTCCTCGCTGATGGTTTGCAGGTGCTGTATATCCCACGCATTCCAGAATTTGCGCTGGCTCTCATGGTCCCAGTTCACATTGGAATCCAGACCGCGAGCGTCCGGACTCATAACTTCCTCGAATCGGGCCGGGTGTTGTTGATTTCGTGTTTGAAATGTCGTGAGATACCGGGCATTTTGTAATAGTGGAAGTGCAGGGCCGAACCGGACACGCCCCCTTACGCGTCAGAATAGGAGGCGTTTCCTTATTCTACGGCTGATCGGGTTGTGCAGCGGAGAAAATGAACTGGTGCCGAGCTTATAGGTGAAATCCTGTATTCACTTTCTGCTATTCACACAGCTAGATTATAGAAGTTGCACTGCTCGGTGGGGGTTTAGAGCCTAGCCGAACAACCGGAAAGCCCGAAGCGTTCATCGCGTTTCGGGCTTTCTTTATTTCAGGACACTGGTTCTAGCGTTTTTCGGCCACCACGATGACGAGCGGTGAGCGCCTGTGCATCGTCCACGTTCTGGATCCTGACCGCGTCCTGCACCGAGCTGCGGACCTCCAACTCCTCGCGCTCTCCGCAGGCGGAAAAGCTGGCAAGTTCGCAGTCAGCGGCCAGCGCGTCCCACACTTCGGCGTACTGCCTCCACTTCAGGTGCTTCAATGCCCGAGTAAAATCCAGTCGAAACCCCCATGGCGCTATAGTTGTTTTCCAGCAGTCCGTCCATCAGGCCCTCAGTGTGCGCTAACATATCGTGATACGATACATATGTTGCTGCCATCGCTCATCCTCGCGCTGCCAGGAGGCTGCTTATGAAAGCCATCGTCATCCACAAGCACGGCGACCCCTCCGTCCTTCGTTATACCGATGTCCCTGAACCGGTTCTCCGCCATAACGAAGTCCTGGTTCGCGTACGCGCCTGCGCCCTCAATCATCTCGACCTATGGGTTCGCCGCGGCCTGCCCGGCGTTGCCATTCCACTACCACACATTCCCGGTAGCGATGTTGCCGGCGAAGTCGCCAAGGTCGGCCCGGAAGTCTCCACCGTTCACGTGGGCCAGAAAGTCGTTCTGGCGCCGGGGGTTACCTGTGGCAAATGTCCGGCCTGCATCGCAGGTCTGGATAACCGTTGCCGTAACTTCACCAACCTGGGTTACATGATCGATGGTGGTTGCGCGGAGTATGTACGCGTGCCCGAGGTGAACTGCCTTCCCTATCCCGAAAATCTGGATTGGCCGCAAGCCGCTGCCGTGCCTCTCGTTTTCCTGACCGCCTGGCACATGCTGGTCAGTCGCGCTCAACTGCAACCCGGCGAAACCGTGCTGGTTCTCGCTGCCGGAAGCGGTGTGGGCAGCGCCGCCGTACAGGTCGCCAAGTTTTTCGGCGCGCGCGTCATTGCCACCGCCGGCACCGACGAAAAACTGGCCAAGGCTCGCGAACTCGGCGCCGACGAAGTCATCCACCACTTCATCATGCCCATCTCCAAGGAAGTGCGCCGCCTGACCAACAATCGCGGCGTCGATGTTGTGGTCGAACACGTGGGCGCGGCCACTTGGGATCACAGCCTGAAGAGCCTTGCCCCCAGCGGCCGTCTGGTTACCTGCGGCGCCACCACTGGCTTCGATGCCAAACTGGATATCCGCTTTCTGTTTTCGCGCCAGCTTTCCATCCTGGGCTCCTACATGGGCACCAAGGACGAACTTCGCACCGTCCTCAAGCTTGTCGCCCAAGGACGCCTGCGCCCCGCCGTCGACAAAGTCTGGCCTCTCCACGAATGCGCCACCGCGCACAACTATCTAGAAAACGCCAAGCAATTCGGCAAAGTGGTCTTAACCATCCCGTAGTTTTTGGAGTGCGGCGGTTAGCCGCCGCTTTCTCACCCGAGCTGCGCGCCGTTTTCTTGCATGAAGCGCTGGACTTTTATGCCAGCTCTTTCCAAAATCTCGCGCTTCCGCCGCTACACGGCAATCCAGTGAAACAAGATCAGCGCCAGCGTGCCCGCTCCGACGATGATCCACAGGGTCAGCCCCTGCAAAAGCGGCCGAACGCCAACCTTTTGCAGCGTCTCCTTGTTCAACCCGGTCCCGATTAGAAATAGCGTCACCGTTAACCCAAGCCGGCCCACATGATTCAGCACTCCGAAGCTCTTGTTGAACATTGGCAGCAACGTATTCAGCAGCGCGGCAACGCAAAAGAACATAATGAACCAAGGCCATTGAATCCGCGCCTTACTCTTCAGTGTCATGGCTGTCACCACTGACAGAGGCACGATCCACAGCGCCCTCGCCAACTTGATCGTTGTGCCTACGGCCAGCGCCGTGGGCCCATACTTCGCTGTCGCTCCCACCACCGAACTGGTGTCGTGGATCGCCAGCGCCGACCACAACCCGAATTGCGTCTGGGTCATGTGTAGCGCCAAGCCAATCACCGGAAACAGCAAAAGGGCCGCGGAATTCAGAATGAAGACGGTACCTAGCGACACGGCCATCTCTTCTTCGCTGGCTTCCGCAATTGGTCCGACCGCGGCAATCGCGCTGCCTCCGCAAATTGCTGTCCCCGCGCTAATCAAAAACGACGATTTCTTGTTCACCTTGATCAGGTAGCCCAGCCCTAGCCCCAACGCCATCGCCAGGCTGATGCTCAGCGCCGTGTACACAAATCCCGTGCGTCCCGCTTGCACAACTTCGTGCAGGTTCATCCCGAACCCCAGCGCCACCACTGACGCTTGCAGCAGGAATTTTGCCAACTGCCGGCTCTCCACGTGGAATGGATGTGCCAATGCCAGCCCGTACACAAGGCCACCCAACAGCGCCAACGGTGGCGACAGCAGTCCGCTCGCCGCCAGTATCAATCCCACGAAGAACAATTTCTTGTTCATGTGTAGAGTGTGCCGCCAGCCAAGTGTCCGCGTCCAAGCAGCAATTCTAATTAGTGATTAGTGGAGCTTATCGCTCGAGTTTCGCGCTCGTTCCGGGCGTTTGGGAGCGCCCGACAGGATCCTGGCTCGCGCTAGCGCGAACTCGCGGAATGCGCCAGCTACACCTTGAGGCTCTGGCCCATTGCGCAGCACCAGCGAAAAATGACGCGCCACGTGCAGACCCGGCACGTGGGCCACCTTCAGCGCCCGCAATTCTAGCTCTTTCAGAATCGCCCAGCGCGATACGAATCCGATTCCCAGTCCCGCTTCCACCGCAGATTTGATTGCCTCGGTGGAATCCAGGTTCATCACTCTTCGGAAGGACTTCATGCGGCAACCCGCTTTTTCCAGCGCCGTTTCCACCACTCGCCGCGAACCGGAGCCTTGTTCGCGCATCAGCAAACTCGACGACAGCAATTGCTCGCGCGTCAGCCGGTCGAATTCGAAGTCCGCGGGCACGATCAGTACCATCTCGTCTTCCATGAATGGCTCTGTCTTCACTTCGCGGTCTCGGGCCGGGCCTTCGATCAGCCCAATCGACACCTTGCCATCCACGAGCAACCGCACGATTTCCGATGTATTGCCGCTTTGCAGCGAGAGCTGAACCAGCGGATGTTCGCTGAGGAATGCGCCAATCAGCCGCGGCAATACGTATTGCGCGATGGTGGTCGACACCCCCAGCGCAAAGTCTCCGGATCGTCTTCCGTCACCTGACGCCAGCTTTTCTTCCGCTTCCGCGGCCAATGCTGCCGCCTTTTGCGCGTAGCGCAACAACAGCGAGCCTTGCTGAGTCAGCGATACGCCTTTGGGGGTGCGGTCAAACAGACGCACGCCTAGCTCATCTTCCAGCGCTCTCACTTGTTGCGTCACCGCGGGTTGCGTCAGAAAAAGGTGCTCCGCCGCTTTGTGGAAGCTGAGGTGCTCTGCCACGGTACGGAACACCTTCAGTCGAAAGTTTTCCAGCTGCGCCATGCGTCGATTATGTATCGAAACTCCCCCGGGTGCCTATTGTCGCCGACGTTTGTCACGAGGGCCTGAGCTATGCCAGAATAAAAGGGAAGTCATGAGGGCCAAATGGAAACGACGCTAGGCAAGAGCGTTACGCTCACCAAACCCGACGATTTCGGCAAGCTGCTGCAAGACGAAGGCATCATCTTCACGCAACTGGATAAGGCTGTGAACTGGGCCCGCAAAAGCTCAATCTGGCCTCTTGGATTTGGGCTCGCGTGCTGCGCCATTGAAATGATGTCTATGGCCGCCTCGCGTTTCGACCTGGCACGTTTCGGTGCCGAAGTGTTTCGCCCTTCTCCTCGACAGGCCGATCTCATGATCGTCGCGGGGCGCCTCTCAGTAAAAATGGGTCCTGTAATTCGCCAGCTGTACGATCAAATGCCCGAGCCGAAGTGGGTCATCTCTATGGGTGCGTGTGCCACCTCTGGAGGCGTCTTCAATAACTACGCCATCTACCAGGGTTGCAATCAGGTCATTCCTGTCGACGTCTACGTTCCCGGCTGCCCTCCGCGGCCCGAAGCCGTGCTCTTCGCCATCCTGCAGCTTCAGAAAAAAATCGATGCCGAAAAGGGTTCCTTTAAGCGCGCTCTGAACATTGCTTGAGGTCAACGCACGTGCTTCCTGATACCGTCAGCGCTCGCGACCTACTTCGCCACTGCCTTGCTACCGTCGCCTATCGCGGCGCCAAATCCTTGCGCGACGCTCCCGATTCTTTTGCGGGCTTTCGCGTCGGCGACAACGGCCGGACTCCCGTGCAGATTCTTGCGCATCTGGGCGACCTGTTTGAATGGGCTTTGAGTTTATGCAAGGGAAAACAAGCTTGGCACGATTCCAAGCCGCTGCCGTGGCCGCAGGAAGTCGATCGCTTCTTCAAGACCCTTGGGGATTTCGATGATTATCTGGCCGGCAGCGAGCCGCTTCACACCTCGCCTGAACAGCTCTTCCAGGGCCCAGTCGCCGATGCCCTGAATCACATTGGGCAGATCGCCATGCTTCGCCGCCTTGCTGGCTCTCCGATTAAGGGCGAAAACTACTTACAGGCCGACATCGCCTGCGGCCGCGTCGGTAAAGACCAGCCCGCCCCCAAGCGCGAATTTTAGGAAAACTTCTATTTTCATTCCCCGCCGGCCCCGTTAGACTGCTCTGACCCAGCAATCTCCTCAAGGGATTGCACATGAAGCATGCGGAGCAGCGGCAGCATCCCCGCATCAAGCCGCCTAAGAGTGTTGTTGTCGCTTGGCAATCCGGAACGCATCGCGATGTGTGCTATGTGGAGAACCTTGCCCTCGGCGGTCTTTACGTTCGCACTAAGGAAAAGATCCCTCTGCGCAGCGCCGTGCAAATCCTTCTGGACATGCCCGTAGGCCAAGTACGCGGACGCGCCGTCGTTCGCCGCCTTGCGGATCACGGAATGGGCATCCAGATCATTGCCATGGATCCCGGTGACCGCGCCCGTCTGCGCCAACAGCTCCGCGAACTCAGTCCGTCAACGTGAGTGGCGGATGGCATAGAGGCAACTCTCAGCTTTCTCTTCAAACTTATAACTGTTAACTTATAGCTTAAAACTTCTCTCGCCCATGCCCATCAACACCATCATCGTCGACGACGAAAAACCGGCTCGTGATGAACTCGCCTTCCTGTTGAAAGCCTTCCCGGAAATCAATCTACTAGGCCAGGGCAAAAATGGTCTCGAAGCCGTCAACCTGATCAAGGAACATTCTCCAGATCTGGTCTTCCTCGACGTGCAAATGCCAGGGCTTGATGGTTTTGGCGTGCTCAAGAAACTTGTCGAGCGCAAACTCAAAGTTCCTCACGTGGTTTTTGCTACGGCCTTCGACCAGTACGCCGTCCAGGCCTTTGACGTCAACGCCGTCGACTACGTACTGAAGCCCTTTGATAAAGCGCGCATCGCGAAAGCTATCCAGCGCGCCAAACGCGAGATCGATTCCGCGGTCAGTCCTACCGAACGCCTTGAGCAGCTTGTCTCGCAGCTCGCTGGCCCCAAGCCAACCTCGCAGCCAAACAAAGTTCTCGTGCGCTCTCAGCAGCGCATGCTGCTCGTCGATGCCGAAGATCTGATCTTCGCCGCTATCGAAGGCGGGCTCATCTCGGTTACCGCCCGCGACGTCGAAGGCTCTTCGAACTACCGCACCCTCGAGGAACTCCACGAAGCGCTTTCGTCCGATTCATTCTGGCGGCCCCACCGCTCCTATCTCGTCAACATCCACCACATCAAGGAAGTCGTTCCGTGGTTCAAATCCAGCTTTATGATCAAAATGGACGACAAGAAACAATCGGAAATCCCCGTCTCCCGCCAACAAACCAAGCGCCTGCGCGAACTCTTCAACCTGTAGCGCTCCGGTTTTCTTTTCCTCCATAACCTGCTAACTTTTCACGGTTGGACTCTTACTGAGAACTGAAAACTTATAACTTATAACTATCTCGATGGACTTCTCCTTCTCCGACCACCAACTTCTCATCCGCGACACCGTCCGCGACTTCATGTCCGCCGAAGTGCGGCCGCATGTCAAAGATTGGGAACGCACCGACCACTTTCCCTTCGACGCCATCCAGAAACTTGGCGCCCTGGGCTGCTGCGGCATGCTGGTGCCCGAAGAGTGGGGCGGTTCCGCACTCGACAGCATTTCTTACGTCCTTATGCTCGAAGAAGTGGCCCGCGTCCACACCGCTATGTCCACCGCGCTGAGCGTCACCAATTCCGCGGTGCAACTCCCCATCCTGGCGTTCGCCACTAATGATCAAAAATCTCGCTATCTCCGTCGCCTCACTTCCGGCGAAATCCTCGGCGCTTTCTGCCTGACCGAGCCTGCCGCTGGCTCCGACGCTGCCGGCATTCAATGCCACTGCGGTTCGTGATGGCGAATGCTACAAACTCAACGGCACCAAGACCTGGGTGACAAACGGTTCCGCCGCCGGCGTGTACATCGTCTTCGCCAAAACTGATCCTGCCGCGGCCGGGAAGGGAATCACCGCCTTCCTCGTCGAACCCTCCTTCGCTGGCTTCAAAATCGGACGCCACGAAGACAAAATGGGCCAGCGCTCTTCTCCCTCTGTCGAAATCATTCTTAACGATTGCCTTGTTCCGGCCGCGAATCGTCTCGGTGAAGAAGGCCAGGGCCTCAAAATCGCTCTCTCTGCGCTTGATGGCGGCCGCATCGGCATTGCCGCGCAAGCTGTCGGCCTGGCTCAAGGTGCCCTGGACGAATCGACAAAATATGCGCGAGCCAGAAAGGCCTTCGGCAAATCCATCGGCGAATTCCAGGCCATACAGTGGATGCTCGCCGACATGCACACCGAAATCGAAGCCGCCCGCGCCCTGCTGTACAATGCCGCCTTTCTCAAAGACTCGAGCGCATCGATGGGCTCTGCCGCGTCCCGCGCCAAACTTTACGCCAGCGAAATGGTCAATCGCGTGGTCTACAAAGCCGTCCAGATCCACGGCTCACTTGGCTACTCCCGCGAATCCGACGTCGAGCGCATGTACCGCGACGCTCGCGTAATCTCTATCTACGAAGGCACCAGCGAAATCCAGCGCACCATCATCGCTCGCGACCTGCTGCGGCGGCTAGAACGTGATATCAGCGTATCAGTGATCAGCCATCAGGCACCAAGAACCGGCATAGCAATGCATCCTGGGTTTTGAATGTGCACCTTTTTTGTGGTATCGCTTTTGCAGGGACGGCCTTCTGAAGCCGTCCGCTAGCCAGACCCAGCAACCACCTTCTATACGGATGCCCAGGCACCGTCTCTGCATTCAGGCCCGCCGTCATTCCGAGCGCAGCGAGGAATCTCTCTGCTCTTCCACGATTCCCCAGTCACGAGTCACAGAACACGTTTTCGTCTCCCGCCTCCTGATATCTGATCGCTGATATCTGATATCCTTTTAAATTCAGCAAGCACGAACGCTGTCAACTCTTGCTTCCTGGTCGCTGATACCTGATCGCTGATATCCGTCTTGTACCAGCGCAATCTCACAATTTACCGAGGCCCATTCTCTTGACCACCGCCACGAATCGCGTTCTCTCCGGCATGCGCCCCACCGGACGTCTTCACATCGGCCACTACTTCGGCGCGCTGCAAAACTGGGTCCGCCTGCAGAACGATCCCTCCTATGACTGCTTCTACTTCATCGCCGACTGGCACGCCCTCACCAGCGACTACGCCGATACGTCGTCCATCGCCGAAAACACGCTGCAAATCACCATCGATTTCCTTGCCGCTGGCCTCGATCCCGCCAAATCCGTCATCTTCCAGCAATCCCAAGTCACGGAACACGCCGAACTGCATCTCCTGCTCAGCATGATTACTCCTCTCGGATGGCTGGAACGAATTCCCACCTACAAAGAAGCCCTCGAGAATATCCAGAACAAAGATCTCCACACCTACGGCTTTCTCGGCTACCCCACGCTGCAAACCGCCGACATCGTGATGTACTCCGAACCCGGCAAAGGCCTAGTCGTTCCCGTCGGCGAAGACCAAGTCTCCCATGTAGAATTCAGCCGTGAACTCGTCCGCCGCTTCAATTCTTTATTACGGCTTCGGCGTAAGTCGCGAACTCTTTAGCGCCGAGAATCGCAAACTCGGCCGCAACGTTCTTTTCAAACTCCTCGATATATCCGCCGCTGATTCCATCATTCCTCCCAACGTGGAACTCAATGCGAACAAATCACCGTCGCCACGGGCTTCATCCGTCAGCGCGTCCTCGAAATGGGGACTTCCCAATTTCTTCGCGAAGCTCCCTCCCAATCGAAGCCTTTCTTTTCGTTCGATAGTGTCCTTGAAGAGCCCGCAGCCCTCCTCACTCCTACTCCGCGCATCCCCGGCCTCGACGGCCGCAAAATGTCTAAGTCCTACGGCAACGCCATCACGCTTTCCGAATCCGATGCCGACATCCGCTCCAAAACTAAAGTGATGGTCACGGACCCCGCCCGCAAGCGCCGCACCGACCCCGGCAATCCCGACGTCTGCCCCGTCTACGACTGGCACAAACTCTTCTCCACTCCCGAACGCGATCCGGGCCGCCTGGAATGGGTCCGCACCGGCTGCACAACCGCGGGCATCGGCTGCATCGAATGCAAATCCGCCATGGCCGACAACTTAATCAAATGGATCGAGCCAGTCCGCGAACGCCGCCTTCAGTACGAGCAAAATCCCAAACGTGTCCTGGAAATCCTGGACGCTGGCAGCAACGAAGCCCGCAAGTCTGCGCAGCAAACCATGGCCCGGGTCCGCGAATCCGTGCTGGGCTGGCAACGCAAGCGCCAAGAACTTTCCACGACCAGTAGCCCTGGACCACGTCCAGCTCAGACCTCAGGTTGAGGTCCTTCGCTTGCGCTCAGGATGACACTGCGGCAAAGAAAAGCCACAAACGGCATTCGCTGGCCTACCTCAAGCCGACGCCGATATCTGCTATCCTCTTCTGAGCCTTACTTAAAACTAAAAACTGATAACTGATAACTGACCAATGTCCTCTCCCTACAAAATCACCATCCCGATGTATGAAGGTCCTCTCGACCTCCTGCTCGACCTCATCAAAAAGCAGGAAATGAATATCCACGACATCCAAATCTCCAAAATCACTTCGCAATATCTCGACTACCTGCATCAGCTCGAAGTGCAGAACATCGACGTCTCCGCCGAATTCATCTACATGGCCGCCACACTCATTTACATCAAATCCAAAATGCTGCTCCCGCCCGATCCGCTGGCCTCGCCCGAAGAGCAAGCCGCTGACCCGCGCGAAGAACTGGTGCAGCGTCTGATCGAACACGAAAAATTCAAAAATGCCGCGCAACTGCTTTACCAGCGCCAGCAAATTGAAGAAAATGTGTGGTCCAAGCCCGACAAATCGCTGTACCACGATGAAGGCACCGAAGGCGAACTGGTTGTCTCGCTCGTTGACCTCGTCCGCGTTTTCCAGCAGGTACTTGAGCGCAAGAAAGAAGTCACTCGCATCGAGCTGCAGCACGAACTATTCACCGTCGCGCAGATGATCGCCCAGCTACGCGGCCAGATCCTCGCTAGCTCCGACAATTCCGTCAGCCTCATTCAGTTCTTTGAAGCCTGCCCCTCACGCCACGCCATGATCGTAGCGTTCCTGGCGGTTTTGGAAATGGTGAAGCTGCAGGCCGTCTTGCTCGTGCAGGAAAAGCAATTCGGCGAAATTCTGGTCAAGAAGGCCAAGTCCTTTGATGTAGCTTTCGACGAATCCGGAGCACTGCGCATCGACGCCGAGTATCAATGAAGTTGTAAGTTGTCAGTTTTAAGTTTTAAGTAAACCGAAGGCCCGCCTTTTCAGAGGCGGTTTTACGCCGCAACCTGGACCTAATCCGAAACCTCTACCTCGTCCGCATTGTCCCGTCCAGCCGCTTGTCATCCTGAGCGCAGCGAAGGATCTCAATGTAACCTGAGCAGAGGCCGCGACAGGTCGAGCGCCTCCTGCTGGCTGATCGCTGATTCCTGATCCCTGATATCTCTTGTCCCGCGCCTTTAAACTCGCGGCTTTTCCCGGTAAACTGTCTCTGCCTATGACCTCCAACGAACGCAAAGCCGCTCTCGAAGCCATCATCTACGCCGCCGACGAGCCCGCCACGATCGACCAGCTGGCCACCGCTCTCGGCGAAGACAAGATCGCCGTCCAGAACTCTCTCGACGAACTCGTCGCCAGCTATGCCTCCGAGGAACGCGGCATCGAAATCCGTGCCGTCGCTGGCGGCTACAAGATGTACACCAAGCCCCAGCACCACGATGTGGTTCGTCGGTTCATCAAGTCTCTGCGGCCACCGCTTCGTCTTTCGATGCCCGCTCTCGAGACGCTCGCCGTCATCGCGTATAAGCAGCCCGTCACCGCCCCGGAAATTTCCGAAATCCGTGGCGTCAATGCGTCCGGCGTAATCTCCACGCTCCTCGACAAAAAGCTGATCACCACCGCCGGGCGCAAGGAAGTCATGGGCCGTCCCATCCTCTACAAATCCTCCAAAGAATTCCTGATGCGCTTCGGCTTGAGCGATCTGGATGAACTTCCGAGCCTTAAGGAATTCGAAGCCCTCGCGCGGGAAGCGCTCGGAAGCGACGAAGGCATCTCCTCCACGGAATCTTCCGACGAAGCTCTTCTCAATTCGCCAAACGCCGACACGTTGGAAAATCTGCCGGTCCCCGAGAGCTCTGCTCAGGTTTTCGCCGCAACGCAGCGCGACGCCGCATCGTCTGCCGAACCTCCAGCAGCCACCAATCCCAGCGCCGATGAATTCCTTCGCGAAGAAGAAGTCACCGCGACAAACGAAGGAATGCCCTCAGGCGTCCTGGACGAAGACCCTCCTTCACCCAACGCCAAATCCACCACCGCTGGCGAATAGCCTCAGATTTGTAGTGGCCGACCTTCAGGTCGGTTCTTTGCCTCTTCTCGAGGCTTCAGCTCCGATTCCTTTACGACGGGTGCTGTTCCCCTGCAATGCATCTCACCGTGTCTCGCGCGATCAGCAACTCTTCATCCGTCGGAATCACGTAGGCCTTCAACTTCGAATCTTCTGTACTGATCTGTGCTTCCTTGCCGGCGGCTTGCACGTTCCTGCTTGTGTCGAGCTTCAATCCCGCCCATTCCATCCCGGTGCAAATCCGCTCGCGAATATCCGCCGAGTTTTCCCCGATTCCGCCGGTGAACACCACGGCATCCGCCCCGTCCATGCACGCCAGAAACGCTCCGATATACTTTCTGGCTCGATAACTGAAAACCTCAATCGCCAGCCGCACCCGCCGGTCGTCATGCTCCTTCAATTCTTGTTGCAACACCCGCATGTCATTCGTCAGCCCGGAAATTCCCAGCAACCCTGACTGCGTGTTCAGCAGCATTTCCACTTCATGCGGTGATAGTCCTTCTTTTGTCGCAATCAGATTGACAATCGCCGGATCGATATCCCCAGACCGCGTGCCCATCACCAAGCCTTCCAGCGGCGTCATCCCCATCGACGTGTCCACGGGGTAGCCACCACGAATCGCTGCCGCCGAGCAGCCGTTGCCCAGGTGCAGCGTGATCACGTGCGTCTGTTCTCGGGTCAAATTCCGAATCACCCGATAGCGATACGCCACGTAGCGGTGCGACGTTCCATGAAATCCGTATCGCCGGATATGATGCCGCCGGTACAAGTGATACGGCAGCGCATACAAATAGGCCTGTTCCGGAAGCGAATGATGAAACGCGGTATCGAACACCGCCACCTGCGGAAGCTTCGGCCCAAAGATATGCCGCGCCACCTGAATGCACTTCACGTTGTTCGGGTTGTGCAGCGGCGCCAGATCGATGCAATCTTCGATTCCGTGCAGTACATCGTCCGTGATAATCGCCGACTCGGTGAACCGTTCGCCGCCATGCACCACGCGATGTCCCACGGCATGAATATCGGCCGCGCTCTGCACCTGCTGAATGCCAGATTGCTCCGACGCAATCCAGCGAATCAGATATTCCAGAGCCGCCGAAAGATCTGCCAGCGAAGCGGTGAATTTCTGGCGCGCCGACTTCTCCGTCTCCACCGTGACGATGGCCTCGCCGCCAATTCGCTCCACCTCGCCACGGCAGATTCGTTCATCGGTCCCTTTCTGGATGTGCTCGCGATCCGTCGCAATCAATTGAAACTTCAGGCTCGAACTTCCCGCATTCAGCACCAGTACATTCATCATTTCCTCGGTCTTCTATCGCCGTTTGTCGACTGGACAAAAAGCAGATCCCTCGCTTCACTCGGGATGGCAACGTGCTTAGACAGTTCCTTAAATTATGAAACAAAAGGGCCCGCTTCAGAAGGCGGCCGCTACACTAGCGGATTCGAACGATCTGGAAAGGCGAGAATGTTGATCGGACTGAAAAGCGGCGGCTAGCCACTGCACTCCACCCACACTCGTCGCCTAATATGGCCAAGTCCAGGCCGCCACCTTCGGTTCATCAATTCCGCACTCGTGCGCATAATTCAAGCACTCAATCTGAGTGTTCCGGAATTTCTCCTTGGCGTGCACTCCCACTCGCTGCAGTCTCGGTACGCGGTCAATCACGTCAATCGCCAAGCTGAAGCGGTCGATCTGGTTTTCGATCGCCAATTCCATCGGGGTATTGATGTTTCCTTTCTCCTTGTATCCCCGCACATGCAAGCCGTCGTGGTTGGTTCGCCGGTAAGCCAGGCGGTGAATCAGCCACGGGTACCCGTGGAAATTAAAGATGATCGGCTTATCCACGGTGAAAAGGGAATCGAAGTCCCGGTCAGATAGCCCGTGCGGATGTTCCGTGTTCGGCTGCATCTTGAATAGATCCACCACATTCACATAACGAATCTTGACGTCGGGAAATTCCTCGCGCAGCAACACAATGGCCGCCAATGTTTCCTGCGTCGGAATGTCTCCCGCCGAAGCCATCACCACGTCGGGCTCGCTGCCCTGATCGTTGCACGCCCATTCCCAAATGCCGATTCCTTTGGTGCAGTGTTGGATGGCCGCGTCCATGTCCATGTACTGCAGGTGCAGTTGCTTGTCGCACACGATCACATTGACGTAGTTCTCGCTGCGCAAACAGTGATTCGCCACCGATAGCAGCGAGTTCACGTCGGGCGGCAGATAAATCCGCGTCACTGCCGCGCTCTTGTTCACCACCACATCCAGAAATCCCGGATCCTGGTGCGTGAATCCGTTGTGATCCTGTCTCCACACCGTCGATGTGATTAACAGGTTCAGCGACGCGATGTTTTCCCTCCACGACAGGTGATTGCAGATCGACAGCCATTTCGCGTGCTGGTTGAACATCGAATCGATGACATGTGCGAAGGATTCGTACGTCGAAATGAACCCGTGCCGCCCGGTAAGCAGGTACCCTTCCAGCATGCCCTCCAGCGTGTGCTCGCTCAGCATCTCGATCACCCGCCCGTCGGGCGCTATTTCGGTGCCATCTGTATCTTCCGGGAAATATTCCTCGATCCAGAATTTCTTGGTCGTCTCGTAAATATCATCCAATTTGTTGGAGGCGGTCTCGTCCGGACCAAACACGCGAAAGTTCGTCATATTGAACTTCATCACGTCGCGCAGAAACTTCCCCATCGGCCGCGTGTTTTCCGCTTGCACTACTCCCGGCTTCTCCAATTTCAACTGGTAGTTTCGGAAGTCCGGCAATCGCAACGCCTTCTTCAAGCGCCCGCCATTCGCGTGAGGATTCGAACCCATCCGGCGAGTTCCGGTGGGGGCAATTTCTTTGAACTCGGCGCGCAGCTTCCCGCTTTGGTCGAACAGTTCCTCCGGCTTGTACGAGCGCATCCACGTTTCCAACAGTTTCAAATGCTCCGGGTTCTGCTTCACGTTCATGATGGGCACCTGATGCGCCCGCCAGAATCCTTCCAGCTTGTGCCCGTCGACGGTTGCGGGCGCGGTCCATCCTTTCGGTGACCGCAACACGATCATCGGCCACCTGGGCCGCTGCGTTGCGCCTTTCTCGCGCGCTTGCTGGCGAATTCTCTTGATCTCCGTGACGCAGTGCTCCGTTGTCGCCGCCATCGCCTGGTGCATGCTGTCGTGGTCCGAGCCCTCCACAAAACAGGGCGTCCAGCCGTAGCCGCGCATCAGACTTTCCAACTCTTCGCGACTGATCCGCGCAGGTATTGTGGGATTGTTGATCTTATAGCCGTTCAGATGCAGGATCGGCAGCACCGCTCCATCGCGCACCGGACTGAGAAATTTATTTACGTGCCAGGAAGTTGCCAGCGGTCCGGTTTCCGACTCGCCATCCCCGACCACTGCCGCCACGATCAACTCCGCATTGTCGTAGGCTGCTCCGCACGCGTGCGATAGCACGTACCCCAGCTCTCCTCCTTCGTGAATCGATCCCGGCGTTTCCGGCGTGCAATGGCTTCCAATTCCTCCCGGAAACGAAAACTGTTTGAAAAATTCTTTCAACCCTTCTTCGTCTTCACCCTTGTCCGGGTAGATTTCCGAATAGCTTCCCTCCAAATATACGGGCGCAAGCACACCGGGCGCGCCATGGCCCGGCCCAGCGAGGAAAATCATGTCGAGGTCGTACTTCTTGATCTGGCGCATCAGATGGATGTACGTGAACGCCAGTCCCGGACTTGATCCCCAATGTCCCAGTAGGCGGTTCTTGATGTGTTGCGGCTTCAACGGTTCCCGCAACAGCGGATTCTCCTGCAAATAGAGCATGCCAAGGATGGCGTAAGTGCAAGCCCTCCAGAAGGCATCCGTCTTGCGCAATTCCTCGGGGCCCAGTGGATTTCCCTGAATCGTCGATCTGGCTTTGCCGAATGCGCTTAATGCCTCAATCGCGTTGGACTCAGCTCGCGCTGTCGTTGTCATTGGGAACCTCTCATTCCTGAAACCTTGGCTAGCAAGGGGCCGCGCCGCAGCGAGCCGTTTGCTTTGTGGTTATCCGGAACTTTGCCTTCCGCATGGTTTGCCTTTTGGCAGCGGTGCGTTATCAGGGCGGGAATTTACACTCTACAACAATTCCGATTCTATTCCTCGAATGTTTCTCCTCCATGACATTCCGCACTGGTCGCTCGGCCTGTTGTGCTACCTGTGTAGCAGGCGCCTTCGAGGTGGGCGCCTTCTGCATCCACGCCGAATGTCCCAACCCGGCCATCCCTTTTGGTTTGTCCGGGAACCTCCGTATTGCTATCCTCATGCCTCCTGAACTACGGTGGATCGATGACCCAAAAACTGAAAACCCTGCCGCTCATCCTGCTAATCCTCAATCTGGTGGCATGTTCCAAACCGTCGCAGCCTGCCAATCCGACGCCTTCCCCACAGCCTCAGACAAGCTCGACTGCCGCTGCGCCACCTTCGCCCTCGGAATCGCCCGCGACTCCGACTCCCGCGAGCGCGCGCGCCGTCAAAACCGAAATGCGCAATGTCTTGTTTCACCTCACCAACAAGTCTGCCGCACACCTGGAAACTCTCTCCGGCGAACTCTGGCCCGTCGGCAAAAACGAAATGCCAGTTTTTGACGACAAGACTTCTTTTGAGGTGCATGTTTCGGCCGGGAAGGTTTCCATCACGCCCGAAGCTCTCTCCGAAATCATGAATAGTTACGTGTTTGCGAGAAGCGATGCTCCTTTGAAAGACATCACCATTTCCATCGACAAAGATCGCCTCATTATCAAAGGCAAACTGCACACCAAGGGCGACATCCCCTTCGGCACGGCCGGCAGACTCAGCACCACTCCCGACGGCCGCCTGCGCGTTCAGACCGAGAAGATCACCGCGCTCAAAATTCCTGTGAAGGGCATGATGGGATTGTTCGGCATCGAACTGGCTAACGTTGTGAACACCAGCAAAATCGACGGTATGGGCGTCGACAAAGATGATTTGTTGATGGATTTGGCCAGGCTCTTACCTCCGCCGCACATCAAGGGAAAAGTTACCGCCGTGCGCATTGAGAACGATGCCATCGTCACATTTTTCGGTACCGAAGCTGCCCGATCGTCTGTTCCTGTGGAGAAGGACAATTACATGGCCTTCAGCGGCAATTCCGTGCGCTTTGGAAAACTCGTCATGGACAATACTGACTTGACCGTGCTCGACCTCGATCCCCGCGACCCACTGGATTGGAATCAGGACCGCTACAAAGACCAGCTCGAGGCCGGCTATTCGAAGATCACCAGCAACTTTGGCCTGCATGCCTATGCAAAAGATTTCGCGAAACTATCGCGTTCCTCATCCGCGCAACCACCTGCCACTCCGAAAAACTGACCGTTCAGGTCTGAATTGGGTTTCGCACCCTTGGTTTGTAAAGGCGCGGTTCTTCTCTTGGGTGCGTTTGTCTTCGGTCCTTGTCGAACGCACGCACGCTCGTTACGCGTCTTTCAGCAACCCCGGCCGCTCTTCGCTTAATTTCACAATCAACTCCCCAAACAGCGAATTCCCCCACGCGAACCACGACCGCGTAAATTTGCCAGGATCATCTTTATTGAAAGCCTCATGGATGAAACCCGTCCCCGCATCCGTCGTCTTAATCCAGGTCAGGCACTGTCGAATCTCGTCGTCGTTATTGCTCGTCAGCGCCCTGGTAATGATTCCCATCGGCCAGATCATGTCCAGTCCAACATGGGGACCGCCAATTCCTTCTGCTGCGGTTCCTTTGAAAAAATACGGGTTCCGGTCGCTCAGCGCGACGCGGCGCGTTCGTTGGTAGACCGGATCCTCCAGCGGGCAGCATTCCAGGTACGGCAAACTCAGCAGTCCGGGGATATTCGCGTCGTCTATGAACAACTGGTTCCCGTAGCCATCTACTTCGTAGGCCCACACGTCGCCATCGGCCTGTTTCCCGTGCCCGTACTTCGCAACCGCTGCTTCGACTTCACTCGCCAGCGCCCCGCATTCACCGGCAAACGCCGCATCGTGCAAAACTTCCTTGCTCATTTCGGCCAGCCGCCGCAGCGAGGCCACCGCAAACAAATTCGCGGGCACAAACAGCGAATACTGGCACGCATCATCCGAAGGACGAAACATGGAATAAATCATTCCCACCGGTCGCGCCGGGTTGCCAAATCCTCCAAGGGCCTGCGTGTCTGTTGGCACTTCCGTTCGCCGCTGAAAATGATACGGACCAGTTCCTTGTTTCCTTTGCTGCTCGCGACACGTTGCCACCACCAGCCGCATTGCCTGTATCCATTGCTTATCGAACGGCGCCGTATCTCCCGTCGCTTTCCAATATCCGTGTGACAGCCTTATGCAGTAGCACAGCGAATCCACTTCCCATTTTCGTTCCGCAACTCCCGGCCGCATATCTGTCAAATCATCCACGGCCCACGACAGTGGCTTCTTGCTTTCAGGATCCGGCAGAAACGCGTTGGCGTAAGGATCCAGCAAGATGCAACGCGCTTGTCTCCCGATCAATCCCCGAAACATCCCACGCAACGCGTCGTCACTTTTGGCCAGCGGCACATAGGGCCATACCTGGCATGACGAGTCGCGCAACCACATCGCGTCAATATCCCCGGTTATGATGAATGTATCCGTCCGCCCGTCCGCCTTGCTCACCTCCACGGTCGTGTCCAGCGTGTTGGGATAGCAATTCTCGAACATCCAAGCCAGTTCGGGATCGCTGATGTCCGCTCTCACTCGCGCAATCGTTTCTTCAACCGCGCGTGATGTGAACTTGCGTTGCCCTATCGGCGGCCGCTTGGAACCATATTTGTCCGCCGCGACCCCAACTCTGGGAGCCGCCATCGCTAGCGCACTAAATGCCGCCGTCTTCAACAATTCTCGCCTGGTGTAAGTAAACATTTCCTTCGCGAGTTCGCGCCTCCTCTAACCCCAAGTCCGCAATCCGATGATCCCCCAATACGCCAGATACAACGTCGCGATCAGCAGCGCCGCCGTAACCATTGCTGAATATCTTCTGACGCCCAGCCGCACACCTTGTTCCGGCGCCCGCCACAGCGCCACCACGCTCGCCACCGTTGCCACCGCAAACAGAATCGTCGCCAGGAAGAACGACACCGACCACGCCGTCATATTTCCCATGCGCCCAATAAAGTCCGCCGCGGAGAACACCACGATGACCACAGCGGCGATCAAGCTCAATATCGCCACCAGCGGCCATATCCGCATCCCGCGTTCTGCCGGCCGCCGCCGCTCCTTCATTAGCCCACACAAAATCCAGAACGGCGCGTAGACCACGATCGAAATCAGCGCCAGCGCAACGAATACCGCCAGCACAATTTCCGATAGCGCCTGCCACGTGCCGATCTGCTTCATCGTGGTGCCCGCTCCGGCCTGAATGAACCTGCCCTCTGGTTTCGGCTGCAGCAGGGCCAGTGTTGCTACCGGCTCTGGTGCGTTCTTCTTCGGCACATACCGGAACTGCATCCCTTCCACAGGAATGAACGTTTCGTTTTTGCTTCCCAGATTCGTAATCAGCAGCTTGCCATTCTCAATTCTCACGCGGCTCAACCCAGCCAAATGGTCAATGAACGCCGTCATTGCAGTGCGTGGCGAATCCGGTTCGTACCATCCCGCGTATTCGCGTGCATTCGCGGGCAGAGATGCGGCGGCCGGCACCGGCGGCTTCTGCAATTTCAGTGTGATGTAGTTACGGATGGCCCTACCGATTCGCCCAAAGGCTTCGCCGCTGCCGCTGTTGATGCTGAAAAAATATCCCACTCCGTATTCGGGCATGTACGACAATTCGGTCAGTCCGCCTTCCACTCCTCCGTTGTGCCCGTGATACACGAATCCGTCCTCAACGCTCCAGTAATTGCTCAATCCGTATCCGCTCTTCAATCCTTCTTTTGCCGCCCATCCACTCTTCGGATTCTCCATCCGATCGATGTCCGCCGCAGGCAGCACTTGCACTCCATTCGACATCCCGCGATTCAGATAAAATTGCACGTACGCAGCCATATCCTGTGCCGACGCATTGATCGAACCTGCCGGCCGAAAAATAATATTCCAGTAGTGATACGGTGTTTTGCCATCGCCGTGATACAGCGTCGTCTCTTTTCCGGATTGCGGCTTGAAGTAGGTCCCGGTGTTCATCCCGATTGGCGCGAAGAAGTTCTGTTGCACGAAATCTTCGAACTTCTGACCGCTTATTTTTTCAACGATATACGCTGCAACCGCCGGCCCTGCATTGCAATATGCCATGCGCGTTCCCGGCGGCCACCGCGAAATCCTCGAATGGTGGTCGTAGTCCAGTGCATCTCGCAAACTCATCTCTGGAGCGTTTTTTGCATATTCCCGTAAATGGATGTCGTCCCAGCCGGTCGTGTGTTCCAGCAGGTTGACCACTCTCACCGGATCGGTAGCCTCCCAGCGATTCTCAAACCATACTTCCGGCGCCAGTTTCCTCACAGGATCATCCAGCGACAGCTTGCCCTGATCCGCCAACAACAGAATCGACATCGACGCGAATGCCTTCGACGTCGACCCGATTCTGAATAGTGTTTCGTCTGTTGCGTCACGCCCGCTTGCTACGTCCGCCTTGCCTATGCCGGCCACCCACTCCGGCCCGTCACGATGCACAATGGCAACCGACGCTCCCGGCGTGTGCGTGTCCTTCAAGATGATTTCGATTTGTTGTCGCAACTCCGCAATTGACTGTGCCGGCTTCGTCTCGTTTTTCTTATCATCGGCAAAACTGTGCGGAGCTAACATCGACACAACTGCCACCGAAAGCAGCCACTTCATGATTGGTCTTTCCTCCTGGGAGTCACACAATCTTGGGGCAGGGAACAGCCGTCGCCCGCTGTCGGGATATCATCCTGTTTTGGCAAGCGGAATAATTCGAAGGCGGGTACGATCCAAGCAAGAGGTTTCTGGCGGCCAAACCATGCAGCTTTCGTCATCGGGGTCCCTGGAACTGACTCTACTTTATACCCCGACTTGCTCTGCGACTCCTAGTGCGCAAAATATCCTGTCTTGGTTCGTATTTTTACTCCTTCATCCTTCGCCTTGATCACGATCTTGCGAAACGTGTCGTCCTTCGCTTTGTTTGTAGGGTAATACGCTAACTCGTACGACGTTCTCAATTCCTCCGCAATTTGCCGGAAATAGGTGTGCGGATCCGTTTTTTCTGCGTCGATATGCTCTCCACCCGTTTCCGTCGCAGTTCTGTCCATCACGCTGATTCCGTATTTGTTTCGCGTGTTCAGATGCCCGTGCTTCGTTTCGGTGTAACGAATCGCGTAGAACACCACGTTCTCCGCCTGCGCCGCCTCGATTGTGGTCATCATATTGTGCGAACTCGAATTGTCTTCCCCATCGCTGAACATCAGGATTGCCTTGCGTCCTTCTGCTTGCGACAGCTTTTCCGCCACGCTGTAATAGATCGAATCGTAGAATGCTGTTCCCAGATCCCGTTCTTCCTGCGGCCCAATTTCAGGGAAATGCTTTTTCCCCTTGTCGAACTCACGGTAGTCTTCGAGAATCTGCTCTGCCGAATTCGTGTAATCGCTCACCAGTCTCAGGTGGTTGCCAAAGCACACGAGAAATACCCGGTCCTTCGGTCCCACTACTTCGTTCAAGAATACTTGCAGGTCCTTCTCATGTTTCTTTCCGAAGTGATCCTGGCTGCCGCTCACATCCACGATCAGCGCCAGCGTTAACGGCAGGTCCGTGCTCTTCGAGAAAAACTCGATCTTCTGCTGCACCGCATCCTCATACAAGTTCACATCATTCTTTGTCAGGTTGTCCACCAACGCCCCTTGCGCATTCCTCGCCGTGAACCCCACGTTCACCAGGTTGACATCCACCCGGATCGGTTTCTGCGCCCATCCCGCTTGCGCAATTGCCAAACCCGCCATCCATGCCACCGCTCTCCACATACACCCCTCCCCGCACGTCTCCTTTCTTAACGTATTCCCTCGCAGTTTTGTTCCGTCAGCTTAGCTTCAGGGTTCGCATAGATGACTCACCGCGGAGGACGCAGAGAGCACAGAGGAAGATCGGAAGAAGACCGGAAGAAGAAACGCGCATCTTGGAAGGCGGACGCTACAACGGAGCGGGGAGACGCAAGGTTAAGTTGAGATCCTTCGCTTCGCTCAGGATGACACTCGGGGATCGGAGAAGCGAATTAATTCGCGATCGTCAATTCCACTTCCGACGCACCCGGAATCTTCGTGCCGCCCAACGGGCTCTGGTCGATTACCGCTCCATGCGGCCATTGCGGTGCGTTCACGTAGTTCGCCTTCCGTCGCAACCCCGCCACTTCCAGACGCCGGTCCACTTCCAATTGACTCAGCCCAATCAAGTACGGCATCACGTACGTCTCATCCTTCGGCACTCCCGCCACCAGAACGTCTACGCGCGGCGTTGCGCCGCCTTTGCCTGGCTTCGGGTTTTGAATTACTACCGTATCCGCCGGTTCGTCCGGCAGCACCACGGTCGAAACCTCTCCCACCTGCAACCCGCCGCGCAGTAACTCAATTCGCGAGACGCGCAGCGTATTTCCCTCCAGCGGCGGAATCTCTAATTCCCGCTGACCCAGGCTCAGCACCACATGCGCCTGTTGCGACACCTTCATCAGCATACCCGGCGACGGCGTCTGCCTTACCACCTGGTTGATTGGCAAGTCGCTGTACACCCGGTCCGCTACCCTAAGAATCAACCCTTTTGAGCGCAGCGCCTGATTCGCCTCACTTACATTTTTTCCAACCAGATTGGGCATGGACACTTCTCGCCCGTGAATCGCGATTCTCATCGCGGTTATCGCACTCAAAAACGCCGCCGACGCCAGGATGAACACCAAAAACACAATCCTGCTCAGCCACTCCACCCTCTCCAGCAGTTTCATCTTCCAGAGTCTCGCTTTTTCCTTACTTCATTGCTTTTCTTTGCTTAGAATCTACAACTGATAACTGACTACTTCTTTCCATCGGGCGCCGGATATTCCGGCAACTTTTCCTTGCTGGTGTCCGCTCGCTTTACTTCCAGTTCGTCAAACAACAATGTCGGCGCGATGATCGTCTGCGCGATTCCGCCGATACGGTTGCTCACCAGTGGATCATCTCCAATCGCCACCAGGTCATTTCTCAGCGCGCGAATATCCAGCTCGTTGAATACCGCACCACGCACCAGTTCCTGATGTCCGTCCTTCACATATACCCGGTACAGCAGGCGCGGCGAATTCCCCGGCCCCATCGTCTCGACCATATATGCGTAAGGCTTGCTCTGCTCCTCCGCCATGTGGATGGCTTTTTGTTTGATCGAGCCCGCCGTTTCCGCCTCGGCGCTTTTCACAATCAAGCTTCCCACGCTCGGTTGCGCCGACGTGCCCGGTCCCGCTCGTCCATGTCCATTCGAAGAAGGGAAGTCGCGGATCGGCTGCCGCGTCACCAGATAGTTCGTCAAATTTCCGGCATCGATCAACGTGACTGGCTGCGCTTTCACTCCTTCGCTATCGACTTCGTAGCTTCCCATCACTTTCTTGCCCTGGAATTCCTTGATCGTCGGGTCATCCACCACGGTCACAAATTTAGGCAGCACGCGAGTCTTGTAGCTGGTTGCGAACGCGCCCGTAGTCCGGTTCGGCCTGCCCAAAGGGGGTTTCCGTCCTACCACGTTTGCTCCAATCAAACCCGCCACTACGTCATCCGCCGCGTCCGGCGCGAAAATCACCGGCCCGCGGTACGATTCCTCCACAATCGGCGCCTCCCGCAGCGCTTTCAACGTATCCAGCATCTTGGTGGTTTCATTCAGCAACTCTTCGCGGCCCGGCAATTCTTGCGCTTGCGCTTCCGTCCAGTACGGATTTCGTGCCAACCTCATGCCATCCGCCGCCTGCGTCGACCCGCTCAGCGTTACGGTCGCGCTGGTCCGGCCGCCACGCACAATCGTCCCCTCGGAATTAACGAAGTACTCATTCACCGCCGTGAATCGCGCCGTCGCTGACATCGATTGCACATCCGCATAGCCCTTGTACAGGTTGGTCACGTCTTGCAGCGTCTTTTCCCATTCCTGTTGGTTTACTTTCAACTCCACCGTTCCGCCCACCGCCGTCACCACCGGCGCGTGTGCGAAATCGGCCACCGGGTTCGGGTCCGCCGAATATTGCTTCAGCGCCGAAAGCTTTTCCGCGTACGCATCCGCCGCGGCCTTATAGGCTTCATCCGTCAGCAGCCAGATCTGGCGACGCAACGCGATGGGATCATTGTCAATCGGCAGGATCGACGCATTTCCCATCCCCTGATTGTAAAAGCTGTCCTGCTTGTAGTCGCCAATGCGCACCACCACTCTTAGCACGCGCAGATGTTGTCGCTGGCTCTCGCGCAGCGCTCCAAAAGCCGCTTCGGCGCTGAAATCGTCCACATCATTCACGCGGTATTCGATATAGTACGGCGGTTGCACCTTGTCCATTTTCAAGTGTTCTTTGGTGCGATCCAATTCCGTCAGTAATGCTTCCAGCAGCGCATCATCTTTCGCCGCCACGTGCGCCGCGCTGGTTGCCGATGCATCCGCACCTGGCTTCGCGCCGGTCTTTCCCACCGCGCAGCGAGCCGTGCCCATGCTCGCCAGCAGCACAACAGCCATCCAGAGAGATCTTCTCTTTGTGCCGCTCACGGTTTCACCTCGGCCTTCGCTGCCGCCTGTTTCGTAGAATCCGCGCTCTCGAGCCCAGGCGGCGGCAGCAACGGTGGTCTTTCTCTCCCGTGCGCCTGCTTCTGCACTTCCATCTCGCTGAACAGCATTGCCGGCGCGACGGCGGACACTGGCACGCTTCCGCTTTCTGCTCCGCACACGCCGTTGAACACGTGCTCCTTGTCGCCGGTGGTCATGATTCGCGTCAATGCCGCCAGCGGCGTTCCCACAATGTCCACTCCGCGCACCAGCTCATCCGGCCGTCCATCCGCGTACACCTTGTACACGATCACCGGCAGCACCTGGAACGATTGCGGCAGCGAACGCGTGGTCAGCGTGAATCCGCCCTGGATATCGTCAAAATACAATCCGTACGGCTTGCCCTGCTTCTTCACTTCTTCAATCAATTTCTCGCGCAACTGCGCTTCCGGCACCGTTTGCGTCGACGTCACGATCAAATTTCCTTGCCGCCCTGTTGGCATCAGGCCCGGTTGGCTTCGTCCGTGCCCGTTGGAAGTCTGGAATCCTTTAATCGGCATCCGCGACATCAGGAAGCTCTTCAACACGCCATCCTGAATCACTTCTACTCGTTCCGCCGGCACTCCCTCATTGTCGAATTCGTACGTTCCGGCCAGCTTTACTCCCTCAATTTCTTTCTTTGTCGGATCGTCCGTAACACTCAAAAATTTCGGCAGCACTTCCTGTCCCACTTTTTTCGTGAACGTCTGTCCTTCTTCTTCGTCACGTTGCCGGTGTCCTTCCAGGCGGTGTCCCAACACTTCGTGGAAAAATACCGCTGCCGCCCGTCCACTGAGTATCGCTGGCCCTGCATACGGTTCCGCAACAGGTGCGCTTCGCAGCGCCTTCAGGTCCACCGCCATTTTATCGATCTTCTTGCTCAACTCCGCTTCGCTTGGCAATCCGTTCGCCGCCGGCGCCTGAAACGTTTCCACGCGCAACAGGTCCATTCCGTCATCCGCTCGCGTCTGCGCTTCCATTACCAATCGCACCGATGCTCCGGGCGTCGCGATCTCCGATCCTTCGCTGTTCACCATCCGCGAGTTCACGTTCGATACCTGCAGCACCACTGTCGCGTAATACACGTCCGGATATTTACGGAATGCTCCCGAAAGCCGCCGCACTTCTTCTTCCCATTGTTTCCGGTCAAATGGCGGTTCGGTCAGCTTTTCTCCTACGTGGACCTTCGGTTGTTCCTTCGAAAAGTCCGGCGACTTGTCTTCTTCCTCGGCCTGCACCGCCGTATTCGTCTTTACATTCATGAACGCCGGAGCCGCGCGCTTGTACGCTCTGTCGGTCATTCCCCACAACACTCGCGAAGTTGCTTCCGCGTTTCCGTCCAGCGGCAACATGTCTGACGTCATTCCGCTCGACCGGCTCTGCCCGTGGGTATTGTCCAGTTCCGGAGAGCCCACCCGCATGGTCACGTCAGCGGACCGTCTCTTCACCGCCGAATCCGTCAGCAATCCTCCAAACGAGCCCGCAATCACGATCATGTCCTGGTCGTGCACCGTGTAACTCAGGAAGTACGGCGCCGGGTCGCTCTTCGCCAGGTCCGTCTTCGCCCGGTCCAGCTCCGTTTGCATCGTGATCAACACCGGGTCAGTCGTTTTCGCCACCGCTTTTGGCGCGTCGGTGCCACCCGCCAGCACCGGGAAACATCCCAGTTGCACCGCCAGCAGGCAGGAAGCTGTGCTCCGCAGAGTTATTCCTGTGTAGCCAGCACCGTCCCGTTGTTTCTTCGCTTCATTCTTGCTCTTCATGGATCAATGACTCCCGGTAACGCTCTTAAGGTGGAATGCATTCGTGCTGTTACTCAGAATGCTCTTTAGGGGTTCAGATCTTTCAGCTCTGACATAACGCACATGTGCAAAGTGGGCTTCAGCCCTGAGGATTCCTCGCGCTGATCGCAATCTGCTGGCTCGATTGCCTCCATAAAGCCGCTTAATCTGCGAGTATGCCTGAGCCTCTGACCTTCCGCAAATCACTGCTTTCCGAACCGTTCCCCAGCCTGCAACCGCGCGCCATTCGCAAATTCTGCTGCCGTAACTTCTTTGCGCCCTTCTAGTTTGACGTGTTCAAGCTGCAATAAGCTGCCTGCGCCGCACGCCGCTCGCAACGTTCCTCGCCCCGCCAGAATTGTCCCTGGCGCCGCGTCCGCGTGGTCATTTGACACCGGTTTACCCTTAAGGTGGCACGTCTGTCCGCGAAATTCCGTGTAGGCTCCGGGCCACGGCGCGAACCCGCGCATGCGGTTGTAAATTTCTGTCGCCGGGCGTGTCCACTCGATGCGCCCGTATTCTCGCTTCAAGGGCGGCGCCAGCGTGGCCGCGGCATGATCTTGTGCTCGCCCTGTCACTGATCCGTCCACCAGCCCGCGCAATGTCTTCACCATCAACGGAGCACCAGCTTCTGTCATTCGCGCCGCCAGTTCCGGCGCCGTCTCATCCGCCCCGATCGCGAACTCTTCCTGCAGCAGCATCTCGCCGGTATCCATCCCTGCGTCGATGCGCATTGTCGTCAGTCCCGTTCGCGTCTCTCCATTCACGATTGCCCAATTGATCGGTGCCGCTCCGCGATATTTCGGCAGCAGCGAAGCGTGCAGGTTGATCCACCCGTGATTCGGTATCCCCAGCAATCGCGCTGGAATAATCTGGCCATACGCGATAATCACAATCACGTCCGGCGCCAGCTCACGAAGCTGCTCCTCCACCTCTGGCGCACGCACTTTTACTGGCTGGAAAACCGGGATTTTCTCTGCCAGCGCGACTTCCTTCACCGGCGAATACGATATCTCCTGGCCACGGCCCCGCGGCCGGTCTGGTTGCGTGAATACTCCGGCAATTTCGAAGTCCTGTTGTTCCAGAAGGTGTCTCAGGGAAGGAAATGCAAACCGCGGCGTCCCGCAGAATACCACTCGTATCCGGCTCATCACGCAGTCACTCGCGCAGGCTGCCGCTTTACCACTCGCCTTCTTTCCGCAGCTTCTTGATTTTTCGTTTGATCAAATCCCGCTTCAGCATGCTCAGATGCTGCAGAAACAATACCCCATTCAGATGATCGATCTCGTGGCAGAACGCCCGCGCTAGCAGATTCTCTCCTCGAATCTCAAACGTCTCGCCCTTCAAATTTTGTGCACGCACCGTGACGAATTGCGGCCGTATCACGTATCCGCGGAATCCCGGAATCGACAGGCACCCTTCTTCTTCCCGCGCCTCGCCTTCCGCATGTATGATTTCCGGGTTCACCAGCACAATCTTCGCTTCTGGATTTTTTCCCGTCGTCACGTCCACCACGGCCAGCCGCATGCTCTTGCCAATTTGCGGCGCCGCCAGCCCCACTCCCTGCGCCGCGTACATCGACGAGAACATGTCTTCCGCCAGCGCTTCCAGCTCCGCGTCGAATTTCTTGATGGCCGCTCCCGGCTTCTCCAGTACCGGGTCGCCATACTTCACGATCGGATAGATTTTCCGCGCAGGGGCAGGGGTTGCCGTCGCTGTCGTTTCCTTCACGGCGGCTACCGGTTCAGAACTCGTCGATTTGTCGGCCATAGCTCTCGAAATTCCGCCTCATTTCGGCGAGTGAATCTCCTCCAAATTTTTGCAGAAAAGCATCGGCTAGCACAAGTGCCACCATTGCTTCGGCGGCAACACCTCCGGCCGGCACCACGCACCAGTCCGACCTCTCATACGCGGCCTGCACCGGCTCCTTCGTCACCATGTCCGCGGTTCCCATCGGCTTCCGCAGCGTCGAGATCGGCTTCAGAAATCCGCGAACCACCACATCTTCGCCGTTGGTGATGCCCCCTTCCAGTCCTCCCGCCCGGTTCGAAGCCCGCTTGAATTTCCGTGCGGCCTTGTCGTACGAAATTTCGTCTTGCACTTCGCTGCCATACGATCCCGCCGCATGAATGCCCGCGCCAATCTCCACCGCTTTCACCGCTTGCACGCTCATTAGCGCTTGCGCCAGCCTTCCGTCCAGCTTTTCGTCCCATTGCGCGTGCGAACCCAGTCCCACGGGCACATTGTGTGCCACCACTTCAAACTCGCCGCCCACCGTGTCGCCGGCCTTCAGCGCCGCATCCACTTCGATGCGCATCTTTTCTTGAACCGCCGCATCCGCGCACCGCAGTGGGGATTCCAGGTCTGCGCAAACGCGCTGGATTTCATCCCACCGCACTGGCCGCTCCAGCCTCACATGGCCCACTTGAATCGTGTGGCTGGCAATCTCCGTCCCAAATTGCTTCAGCAGTTGCTTGGCGAACGCACCCGCCGCCACTCGCGCCGCTGTTTCGCGCGCCGACGCCCTCTCCAGTACATATCGCGCGTCATGAAAATTGAATTTCTGCGAACCCGCCAGGTCTGCGTGCCCCGGACGCGGCGCTACCAGCTTGCGCGAACTCGCTTCCGGCTCCGACGACGCCTCTACCGAGAGAATTTTCTCCCAGTTCGACCAGTCGCGGTTCTCAATTCGCAGCGCCACTGGCGCGCCAATCGTTTGCCCGTGCCGCACTCCCGCAAAAACGTCCGCCTTATCCTTCTCGATCTTCTGGCGCCCGCCGCGTCCATAGCCCAATTGCCGCCGGTGCAGTTCGTGCTGGATTAATTCCAAATCCACCGGCATCCCCGCCGGCAATCCAGACACAAACGCAACCAGCGCCTGTCCGTGAGACTCACCCGCCGTATGGAAACGAAGCATAAACATCCAGTTTAACGGCCACCACCATTTCCGTCCAGCGCACTCCTTAGCCCTCTCTCTATGATTTCTATTCTATTTATTAGGAGTGGATTCTGCGGTTATTGATCCTATCTGCCGAGCACTTTGTCTTTCCACCGCTCATTCAGGAATATGACTGCTCCCAAAGGTAGATAGGCTGCGATTGTCCATGGTCCGTAGAAGGGAGCGGTCGCACCGGCGCACGGAATTTGTACAGCCAAAACTGTGAACGCCCACTGTCCAGTGTTCCAGTTCACCGCCAATTTTCCGACACCCACCAATACGAGCACCATCCACAACCATCGCTTCGTTCCCCTTTTCGTCCGTATGCACATCACAAAAACATAGAAACTGAACAGGACAGAAGATACCGCCAAGGCGAACACCATGTATTGAAAGGCACTTTTCCCAAGCAACGTGAACCGGTTGAGATTCTCCAAGGAGTCGGACAGTGGAGTTACGCCAAGGCCGAGGACGGTCGTAACGCTTCCTTTTCTCTGTAGTGCGACGTTTACTAAGTACCACCTGCTCTGGAATTCGCATTCGAAAACATTTCTGACTTTGAAACCCCTTCTCCCTTATGGGACATTGCCCCCACGACCTTAGTGGACTTGGGAGCTTCAGCGGGCAACATGTCGGCTACTTTGACAAGCTTGTCCTTGACATCAACGTCTACGACACTTGGGTCCATGTCGCGCTCTATCGCGTCTACTTTCCCTTGTATTAGAAGCTCGAGATATTGTCGTGCGATCTGTTCGTCTTGACGAGGTGCGAACCTTTTCATCAAGGCAGCCTGGTCGCAACCGATTAGGAATGCACAAAGCGCCACGACGACTATGTGTGTGGAACGAATCATCTTTGTGTAGGCGATATCTTGAGCCTCAAGGAGTCCAGTCTAGGTCCGACTAACTTAGTACGCAACGAATCGCTGCACGTGCGCTGTGGGATGGTAACTTCCGTCGAGTTGCTGGCACCTCGTCTATCGGCTTGCTCCGTGCTTCATTCTCCGTTACCCTAACCAAGTTGCCAGCGGTGCCCCCGCCTCACCTGCTCTCGCTTCTGTCGCGCTTCTATCTCTGTACTGAAGGATGTCCATGACCCGTAAGAATTCCTGGGCGACGCTGGCTTTCACGGCGCTACTGACCTTACCCTTGGCGGCCTGCAAAGACACAAAGACTCTCCAGGAGAACGAACAACTCAAGGCCAAAGTCGCGGAACTCCAGAAAGAAAACGGCCAGGTAGGCAACGACCTCGATGCCATGACCTCTTCTCGCGACGATTTAGCCAAGCAGAACGAAGTGCTCAAGTCTCAGCTCAACGCCTGTAAAGGGAAGCACTCCAAGAAGTCGGCGAGTCATAAGCATCATCACTAGCTAGATTGTCAGCCCGAGCGAAGCGAGGGATCTACAGTTCGCACCCGTAATGCACCAAGCAACGCACGAAACGATTTCACCAACACCACAAAGGAGCTTCACCGCATGAAAACCTTTGAAGTGCAATTCAGTTATCAGGATCGCGATAAGGGCAAGGTCGAGTCCAGCCTCAAAGTCGAGGCCTCCAGCCTACCCGGTGGCGTCGCCAAGGCCACTCGCGAGTTCGTAAAGGGCCTCGATCGCAAGCAGCGCTTCGATATGAACAAGAGCGGCCTGGAAATTACCGCCAGGCCCAGCGATGCAGCCGCTGCAGCCCCGACCAAGTCCTCCGCGGAAGCGGCCACGGGCTAATTACTGTAATCGTGTTTTTTTTGCCATTGCGCGCGAGTCTCGATCTGCTGAGTCAATCCGCAGATCTCTAAATTCGCGCGCGATGGCGTGATTCTGCCGGCGCTTGTCTATTGGCTGCCGGCGTTCTGTTTTCCATTCTGCTTCGCCGCATGCGCATCCAGAAACTCGTATCGAGCGCGCATCGCATCGGCAGTTGCATGAATATTTTTGCCGGATAGATACATCACCTGGTATCCGTCCTTGGTGTCACACTTCGGCCAGTTCGGCAGACCGCTGCCATTCGGGTTGCCCGTCTTGATGAAATTCACCCAGTAGCTGGCCATCGCTTCAGACACTTTGAAGTCCTCGTCGGTCCACGGCACTCCCTCTTCGGATTTCAGCGTTTCGAAAACGTATTGGATTTCGCCCGCGTGCCTTGATCCCGCCTCGCTGGCAGGTATCGGCCCAATCATCGCTCCGGGCTTCACCGCCGGAACCTGCTCGAAGCGGTACTGGTAAACGGGCGAATTGCCGGTCTTCCTCTGCATGTCGATCCATTTCCAAGTGGAGAACGCAATGAAATCGTCGCCCGCCAAAGCATACGCCGACTGCAACGCTTCCTGGTCCGTGCTCGCCGGGTACAGCTTCAGGAACTCGGGCGCCTGGTCGCCGAACCGCGCCTGTGCCTGCTCCGCAAAACTTTTCGCCGTCGGTTTTTGCGGTGCAAATAGAATGTTCAGCTTTCCCTCATCCGCATTCCATCCAGCCAGCAAAGGAACTTGACTCTGCTCGCCTTTCGAATAAATGGAAAGCGCGTCGCTGCTGAGGAAATACCCGTCCAGATTCGGCCCAAACCCAAATCCGCGATTCTGTTTTGCCGCCGCCTGCAACAAATCGTCTCCGGGCTTCGCGCGCAGTTCCACCAGAGACTTCGCTCCGACAGACTCCGCAAATTTCACGCCGCCTTGTTCCGTGACGCTAACCGGCTTTAGCTGCATTCCCGCATTGGGCCCGCTGGGAAAGAATGCCCCGCTTTCCCCGATCGCCTTTTGGAACAAGTTTTTCGACAGTGGCGACGCCATCAACGCGCTCACCGACAGTGATCCCGCTGATTCTCCACCGATGGTGATGTTTTTTGGATCGCCTCCAAACGCCGCGATGTTCTTCACCACCCACTGCAGCGCCGCCACCTGATCCAGCAGTCCATAATTGCCCGACGAGTTGTGTCCCGATTCCTTGGTCAACTCCGGGTGCGAGAAAAATCCAAACACGCCCAGCCGGTAATTCGGTTCAACGACGATCACGCCTTTCTTCGCCAGATTTTCCCCGTCGTACCGCGATTCCGACGCGCTTCCCGCCACAAATCCGCCGCCATAGAACCACACAAACACTGGAGTCTTTGCGCTATCTGCCTTCGCCGGAATCCAGATATCCAGATTCAGGCAGTCTTCGCTTGGCTTCGCGTCGCGAAAATAGATGTCTCCGAACACATCCGTTTGCAGGCAAGCTGGGCCAAACTTGTCCGCTGGTCGCACGCCGTTCCAGCTCGGAGCGGGTTGCGGCGCTTTCCATCGCAGTGCTCCCAGCGGTGCAGCCGCAAAGGGAATTCCCTTGAACATTCGCACCGTGTGATCGGCATTCATCGCCCCCTGCAGTTTGCCACTCGCAACGGCCACCTCATCCGCACCCATGGCCGCACCCGCGGAAAACACGCCGATCAACAGCATCGCTCCCGTCCACCTCGCAACACTTGGAAACCGCGACATTGTTTCTCCTTTGATCCCCACAGCTTCGAAGACGCTTCACTGCCGGCTAGTATAGTCACCTTTCCATTCCTGCGGCCAAGCATTCACGAATTTTCGCTTCGCCGACCCGCGACCACTGTTTCCAACTTCGCCTTTTTCCACTTACTCCCCTTAGCGCCGCAACCCTTTCCTGTTGTATGTTCACTCATCTGGCGGACGTCCTCATCTTCTGCACACACTGGCGCCAACCCGTGTGACAAGGGGTATGACTATGAGCGCAATTCCGGTTCCCTCCGTGGTTGGGGACACATTGAAGAGCTGGACGTTCTGGGTCCAGGACTACTCTCTACTTTCCGTTCAATCCGTCCGCAACATCTTTACCACTCGCCGCTACTTCACTGACCTGGTCCAGCAAATGGATCTGATTGGCGTTGGTTCCTTGTTGATCGTCGCTACCGCGCTCCTGTGCGTTGGTGGCGTCGTTGTGTTGAACTCCGCTTCGCAGTTTGCGCGTTTCGGCGAAACAGTTTTGACCGGTGACGCCGTGTCCCTCGCGTTGCTGCGCGAACTCGGCCCCGTCTTCGTGGCGCTTCTTGTCGCCGGCCGCAACGCCACGGCGATGGCTTCCGAACTCGGCTCCATGGTCGTCAGCGATCAGGTCGACGCCATGCGCGGATTTGGCATTGATCCCGTCCGCAAACTCATGACTCCTCGCGTGCTCGCTACCGTTATCACCTTGCCCCTGCTCGTTGCCGTCGGCGATATGTCCGGGCTGCTCGGCGGATTTGTGGTCGCCAACATCACGTTGCACCTTGGTTGGGCAACATTTATGACCCGCGCCATCAAAGTCCTGGTTTTCGGCGACCTGGTTATCGGTTTCGTCAAACCACTCGTTTTCGGCTTCATCATCTCCACCGTCGGCTGTTATCAGGGCTTTCGCGTCGAGGGCGGTACCGCTGGCGTAGGCCGCGCCACCATCACCGCGTTCGTCATTTCTTCGGTCGCCGTGCTGGTCGTCGATTTGTTCCTTACCAAGTTCCTTCTTTACCTATTCAATTTGTAACTTGCTGTAGCTTTTTGCTTTCCGCGTTTCGTCGCTACGCCCTTGACGCTTCTGGTATCCCCAGTTACGCTTTCCTCGGAGCTTACGACGAGATCCAAGTGGCTGAGTCACCTCTTCAGGTTTCCCATCAGCACGCCATCGCTCCCGACACTCCTTCGGTCGTGGAAGTACTGCAGGACATTGCCAAGCACATCGTCCTCAGAATCCAGGACTACTCCAGGCTCTCTTTCCGCTCCCTCGCCAATCTCGGTAGTAAGCCCCGCTATGTCCAGGACACACTCGACCAGATGGACGACATCGGTGTTGGCTCGCTTCCCATCGTGCTTCTCTCCGGCTTTTTCATTGGTGCCGTCATGGTTTTGCAGACGGGCTCGCAATTTGAACGCTTCGGCCAGACCTCTCTCACCGGCGATATTGTCTCCCTCGCTCTCGTTCGCGAACTGGGCCCTACCATCACCGGCCTGCTTGTCGCCGGCCGCTGCTCTTCCGGTATCGCCTCAGAACTCGGCTCCATGCTGGTCACCGAACAGGTAGACGCCATGCGTGCCATGGGAACAGATCCCAGTCGCAAGCTGGTCACTCCGCGCGTGGTCGCCGCGCTCATGACGGTTCCACTGCTCACCACGATCTCCGTTTTCGTCGGGCTACTCGGCGGCATGGTTTCTAGCGTCTTTTCACTGCGCCTGAATGCTTTCACTTTCTGGCAGCGCGCGATCGCGGCTCTTGAGTTCTCCGACCTGATGCAGGGTTTCTCCAAATCCGTTGTTTTTGGATTTATCCTCGCCACCGTCGGTTGCTATCAGGGGCTCAATGTTCACGGCGGCACTCAGGGTGTCGGCCGCGCCACTACACAAGCGGTCGTCGTTTCTTCCATCCTCATCATCGTCTCGGATACTTTTCTTACGAAACTCGCGCTCTATCTTGCGGAAAAAGTTTTTTAATCGCCATGAACACTTCCCCTATTTCTTCCTCGAACCCGTCGCTTAGCTCCAGCGATCCTGCCATCCAGTTTTCCGATGTGCATATCGGCTTCAACGATGGCGACATTCTCCGCGGTGTCTCGTTTACCGCCAAGACTCGCGAAACCCTGGTGCTGCTCGGTGAAACCGGCACCGGCAAAACTCTCACTCTCAAAATGGCCGCTGGTCTGCTTTCTCCCGACCGCGGCCTGATCGAAGTCCTCGGCAATCGCGTCTCCTCGATGAGCGAGCACGATCTACTTGCCTTCCGCCGCAAGGTCGGCTTTGTTTTTCAGGAGGGTGCGCTCTTCGATTCGCTCACAGTCGCCGACAATGTTGCCTACCGCCTTACTGAAGACGGTCTCAGTCAGGACGAAATCGTCCCGCGCGTTGAGGAAGTTCTTCGCTTTGTCGAACTTGAGCACACCATGGACCTGCTTCCTTCTGAACTCTCTGGCGGCATGCGCCGCCGCGTTTCCATCGCCCGCGCCCTCGTCAATCATCCCCCTATCGTTCTCTACGACTCTCCCACTGCGGGCCTCGATCCCATTACCTCGCAAACCATCATCACTTTGATCCTTCGTTTGCGCGATGTTTATGGTGTCACATCTCTCCTCGCCACCCATCGCCTCCAGGACGGTTTCGCTCTTGCTAATTTTCGCTTTGATCCCAAATCGCGCCGGGTCTCTCGCGACTCTCCCTCCGACCAGAATCTGACGCCTACGCGTTTCCTGGTCTTGCGCGATGGTCGCGTTTACTTTGAGGGCAGCCCTGATGAGATCCTCGCGTCCAAGGATCCGTATCTGCAACGTTTTTTGATTTGAATCTTGTATAGTTGTCCCAGCAGGTTGGTCGGCCAGGTACGTGTAGGGGTAACACAAACTCCGGGAACACAGACTTAAGTCTGCGCTTCTAGGTTTGCTCAGGTTGTGGGGTTGGCTAGCTTTTGTTGCGGCCGCCTTCCGAGGCGGTCCGCTCTTCGGTTTCGGGTGCACGGAGGAAATTGCGAATGGCGCAGCGCAAACAGTTGACTTGGTCGGAATTGCGCGTGGGACTTTTCGTCCTGGTGGGCCTGTTGATTCTCGCCGTCGGCATCTTCTATGTCACGGGTGCCGGGTTCTTCGGTCCCAAATATCGCCTGAAGACTTTTCTCCCTGAAGTTTCTGGCCTTGCCGCTGGCGCCCCGGTTCGTCTGGACGGCGTAGAAATCGGCAACGTCGATCAAATCAAGATCGTTCCGCGCGAAAATGGCAGACCTCCGGATCGCGCGAAAAACATCGAAGTCGATATGCGCATCGATAAGCGATATCAGAACGACATTCTCACCGATTCCAGCGCCACGCTCGTTACCGAAGGCCTTCTCGGCAACCGTTACGTCAACATCCAGCGCGGCTACACCGGCGTTCCCCTCACCGAGGGCCAAGCCGTTCCAGGCGCCGAAGAGAAAGCCATCAAGGAAGTGGTTGAACGCAGCGCCGACGTCCTCGCCAATCTCAAAGCGCTCAGTGACCAGGTCAAGGACCTTATTGGCGGCATTCAGGAAGGGAAGGGCACTCTCGGAAAACTGCTTACGGACGACCAGGCGTACAGGCATCTCAACAGCATTCTCGTTAAAGGCGATCAGATTGTCGGCAACGTGCAGGCTGGCCAGGGCACCATTGGTAAACTGCTTATGACCGATGACACTTCCACCAAAGTCGATAAGGCTATCGATCAGATCAACACCATCCTCGCCGACCTGCGCGCGCAAAAAGGCACCATGGGCAAGCTGCTCTACGATCCCACTCTCTACGATGATGCCAAGAAGGCTCTCGACAACGGCAACGGCATGATCGGCGACATTCGCGCTGGTAAAGGCACGCTCGGCAAGCTCGCCACCGACGACACTCTCTACAATAAGTTGCGCGATACCAGCTCCAACCTCTCCACCGCCACAGCCAAGCTAAATCAGAATGACAACACCGCTGGCAAACTTTTCTCCGATCCTCAGCTCTACGATAACCTCACTGGTCTCACTGGCGACATGCGCTCGCTGATCGCGGAGTTCCGCAAAAACCCCAAAAAATTCCTGAGCATCAAGCTCTCCTTCTTCTAGGCCGTGTTCTTGCGTGCCTCTTGTTTGTGTAGGGACCGCCTTCTGAGGCGGTCCGCGACCACAGATGCTTGCTACTGGATCATCCACATCCGCTTTCTTCTGCTGTTCGTTAGTCTGATACCGCCGTTGTTCGCACAACAGCCCACGCCTCTCCCTGTTCCAGGCCCTATCCGTGTGAACGTCAACGAGGTAGATATTGGCGTGACCGTAACGAACTCTGGGGGCGATTTTGTTAAAGGGCTCCACGAAAAAGATTTTCGCGTCTTCGATAACGGCATTGAGCAACAGCTCACGGGCTTTCTCTCTTCCGATGATCCGGCGCGAGTTGTTCTTCTGTTGGAATGCGGGCCTGCCGCACTATTCAACCGGAACAACGAGTTGCATGCCGCCGACCTGCTTCTTGGCAGCCTCTCCCATGGCGATACCGTCGCCTTGGTCACTTACTCGCGCACTCCCAGCCTCATTCTCGATTTCACTGGCAACAAGGTTGAAGCAGCGGCCACTCTTAAGCAAATGAACTTCCTTGGTGGCTTCGGCGAACTGAATCTCGTTTCCAGCGTTCCCGCCACTCTCGATTGGCTCGCCACGCTTCCCGGCAAAAAAACGATTGTCCTTCTCTCCAGTGGCGTTGATTCTTCGCCAGAAGCCAATTGGCAAGAACTCCAGCGCAAGATTAATACCTCGGATGTCCGCATTCTCGCCGTTTCCGTTTCTGAGGAAATTCGAAGATCACCGAAGCACCAGGTTGTCTCTGCGGAACAACGGCAGGATCAGAAATATCTCAAAGCAAACTTCGCATTTGCGGACCAATCACTTCAGCGCATTTCCGCTGCCACGGGCGGGCGCGCCTATTTTCCAAAGTCTGACAAGGAATTTGATCACGTCTACTCGCTAATAGCGCGCACACTGTCACGCGAATACAGCCTGGCAATCGCGCCTTCTGATCCCGCCGGGCAGGTTCACCAACTGAAGGTAAAGGTCAATCATCCCTGGTACCGAGTCGACGCCCGCTCCGCGTATCTGTTTCCTGCCTCAACGTCTAATTAGTTTCGACCTCGCTGTCGCATGCGGCGTTCAAGGCACCCTCTTTTGCGTACCCCACCATTCCTGTGTTTTAATGAGTCCGTAACAATCACTCCCTACTCTGAAATCACAAGGATCGGCCGTGCCTCGGCCACCTCATGGACACTCAAGACATTACCACTCCAAAGGCGCCTCGCGCCGAGGCCTCCAAAACCACTCTCCCGCAGCCCGGCCGACCTGTTCCCAGCCGCGCGTATCCCGGCGCTCTGATCGTCGTTGAAGGCACCGACGGCTCCGGCAAGAGCACGCAACTCTATCTTCTGAAACGCTGGCTCGAAATCGGCGGCTACCGTCTTCATTTCACCGAGTGGAATTCTTCTCCGCTCGTCAAGTCCGCCACACGTCGCGGCAAACAGAAGCGCCTCCTTACTCCCACCACCTTCTCGCTTCTGCACGCTTCCGATTTTGCCGACCGCTGCGAGCGCCAGATTATGCCTCTGCTGCAGGGCGATTACCTCGTGCTTGCCGACCGCTACATCTACACTGCCTTCGCCCGCGACGCCGCCCGCGGCTGCTCTCATCGCTGGCTTCGCAATCTTTACCGCTTCGCTCCCGTTCCCGACATTACTTTCTATTTCCGCGCACCACTCGATGTTGCGGTCCATCGCATCCTCAGCGGCCGTCCCAAGCTCAAATACTACGAAGCCGGCATGGACCTCGGCCTGTCCTACGAGCGCCCGGAAAGTTTCAAGCTTTTTCAGGCGCGCATCCTCGAGGAGTACGACAAAATGGTCGACACTGACAACTTCGTGGTCCTCGACGGCACTCTTCCCGTCAACAAACTCCAAAAACAGATGCGCGACATCGTTGCCTCCAAAATCGATCTGAAGAGGTTCGCCCCTCGCGCACAGGAGTCCGAGTAACCATGCCTGATCAGGAAAAAGATAAACCCGGCATCTCCGCCGTCGTCGAAGCCCCTTCTGCCGTCAAGGTGCCCGTCGCTGACCCTGAATACTCGCAATCTTTCTTCGGCGAAACTCTCGTCGGCCTCGATCCCAGCGAACTCAACGGCACACTCATCGTTATCGAGGGCATGGACGGCTCCGGCCGTTCCACGCAAATCGCTCTCCTTCAGGAATGGCTTGAATCCGAGGGCTTCGCGGTGCAAACCTCTGGCCTGCGCCGCTCCAATCTCGTTGGCCGCGATATCGACCAGCTTTTGGCCAAAAACGCCGTCACCCGACTCACCCTCGCCCTCATGTACGCCACCGACTTCTTCGACCAACTGGAGCATCGCATCGTTCCTGCTCTACGCTCCGGCACTGTTGTCCTCGCTGATCGTTTCATTTTCACGCTCATCGCGCGCAGCGTTGTTCGCGGCATCAATCGCGATTACCTCGCCGGCCTCTACGCTATGGCTCTTCGTCCTCACCTTACGTTCTGGCTCAACGTTCGGCCCGAAACCGCTTTCGCTCGCGAATTCAAAAAAGCGCAGGCCATCAGCTATTGGGAAGCAGGACGCGACATGTCCCTCTCTCACGACCTCTATTGGTCCTTCGTTCGCTACCAGACCATGATCAAGCGCGAGCTTGAAGTCATGGCCAAGAAAAATGGTTTCATCGAACTCGACGGCGAAGCCAGCGTTCCCGCCGTCAACAGGCAGCTTCGCCAGCGCATCAGCGAACAACTCGGCATCCGTTCCACCAAATACGCTCCTTCGTCCGCTCTCGCCCATCTCTGGCGCTAAGGACCCCCATGCCCGAACCGGTTCACATAGCCGCCATCGATGCCGGCTCCAACGCGGTCCGCCTCTCCGTCGCGCGCGCCTACTCTGCTCTCGATATCGAACCGCTCGTCAACGAACGCTGCTCTTTGCGACTCGGTGAAGGCGTCTTTATCCGCCATCGCTTCAGTGAAGACACCCTTAAAAAAGCCGTCAAAGCTTTCCGCAAGCTTCATGAGTTCATGGAGGAATACGGCGTCACCAAATATCGCGCTGTTGCCACCAGCGCTACCCGCGAAGCCCAGAACCGCAAAAGCTTTAACCGTAGAATTAAGCAGGCCACCGGCATCTCTCTGGAAGTTATCAGCGCGAAAGAAGAGTCGCGCCTGGGCCGCGAAGCGGTCATTGCCGCAATGGGTCCGGAAGCTCAGCCGCGTTGCATTGTCGACCTCGGAGGCGGCAGCCTGGAAATCAGCCTTCTTCGCGACCATACTGCCCACACCGGCGCGCAACTTCCCGTCGGCACCGTTCGCCTGCTCACTACCCTCAACATTCACGGCGTCATCCGTCCCTTTCAAGTTGAACAGGTTCGCCGCTACGTTCGCGCCCTTCTCGAATCCCGCATCCCGCAACGACCCAATCTTGCCGATGAAGTTTCCGTGGCCCTTGGCGGAAACGCCGAAACCCTCGCCAACGTTGCTCCCGGCCCTCGTCAGGACGGTCTTCCCACCCTCGAACTTTCTCTCCTCCGCGAGCGCCTCCCCGACCTCCTGAAGCGCGACATTCGCGCCCGTATGAAAGCTTACGGAGTTCGCCGCGACCGTGCCGACGTTATGGGCATTGCCGCCATCATCTTCCTCACTCTCGGTCGATACCTGAACATTCGCCGCTTTATCATTCCCAGTGTTGGCATCCGCGAAGGTCTGCTCTCTGAAATCGCGCGCGACGTTTTCTCCCGCAAGGAACCGCACCGCTACAACGTTGCCGCGCGCCAGATGCTTCTCGCCACTCGCAGCTTTGGCCGCCGCCTCGAGTACGATCAACAACACGCCGAACACGTTCGCGAACTCAGCTTGATGCTCTTTGATCAGCTACAGGCCGTTCACCACCTGCCTCCGCAAGCTCGCGTTCAACTTGAAGCTGGAGCCCTTCTTCACGACGTCGGTCATCGTGTCAGTCACCGTGGCCATCACAAACACGGCGAATACCTCGCTCTCAACGGAGATATCCCGGGACTCGAAGGCCGCGATCGCAACCTCGTCGGGGCCATCGTGCGTTACCACAATCGGAAGTCCACGCCCGACGGGCACCATCCTGCTTACTCTGTGCTCAACAACACCGATAAGCGCATCGCGCGCCGTCTCGCCTCAATCGTGCGCATTGCGGAGGGACTTGACCACTCTCATCGCCAGCGCATTCAGTCGATGCGCGCTTCTTTTCAGCGTGGTGCGGTTTCTCTGAAAATCGAAGCTCGTGGCGACGTTGCCGAAGATCTTCGCGATGCCGAACGCAGCTCCGACCTGTTCGAGCGCGAATTCCACGTAAAGCTCTATTTCCGCCACCACCTGGATTGCCCCTGAACCGGATCTGTCGAGCTTCTGTAGAGGCGGCTTTACGCCGTCACCTTGGTTGCGACGTCAACCGCCCGCCGCGATGCGCCTGTCTTAAATGTAGCGCTGACTTTTATGTCAGCCACTCTTGTCCTTCTCCGTGCCCTCTGTGGTGAATGAAGTTTCACGAGCGCGTAGCCCCGCAACGGTGGCGTCCCGTTGCCACTTTCGTACATCGTCATCTAACATTCACATCTCTCCCAGTACAATGCCCACAGGAGGAGCCCCTCTCATGCAGCTGTACATCGTGCGCCACGGCATCGCCATCGATCGCGAAGATCCCAAATGTCCTCCGGATCCCGAACGCTTTCTCACACCCGAAGGTATCGACAAAGCCAAGCAGGTTGCCAAAGGCGTTGCGGAAATCGGCGCCGTGCCGGATGTCATGCTCTCCAGCCCTTACCTTCGCGCCTTTCAAACAGCTGAAATTTTTGCCTCCGCTCTCGAATACTCCAAAAACAAAATCCAGAAATCCGACCTGCTTCTTCCCGGTGCTGAACCATTACAGCTCTTTCACGAACTTTCCAAAGACAAGCAGGCATCCTCGGTCTTCATTTTTGGCCACGCCCCGCATCTCGATGACGTCCTCGCCACCGCCATCGGCGTAAAACATCACATCACGTCGCTAAAGAAAGCAGGCGTGGCTCTGGTCGAATTGACCCGCTTGGTCCCTCCTAGTGGCCAACTTCTGTGGTTAGCCACTCCCAAACTCCTACGTAAAGCAGGGAAGTAGCCCTTTTTGGAGTGCGGAGGCTGGCCGCCGCCCGTCGATCCAGGAGGCGGAGCGCACGCCGCCTCCGTAGAACAGTTCTTTTTTTTAGTCGTTCAAATGTGCGAAAAAGTAACCACAGCCAGCCACACCCGCTGCCCATGCCTTCGAGGGCTTGCCCCGCAACCACTTACGGAAATGCCCCGCTCCGGTGCATACTCTACAAGGCAGCCAGATTAGCGTAACCAAATACTCATGCCACACGTCCCAAAAGCAGGTGAGATGGCGGCCCAGGCTCTAGCTCCTGTTCTGACGCCCGCGTCGGACGCGCTCCGGCGTGACGACGATCGCGAACTCGTGCGGCTCGCCAAATCTGACGACAAGGAGGCGTTCGAGCTTCTCGTCCGCAAACATCAAAGCCGCGTATTCGCGGTCGCCGGAGGCATCCTTCGAAACAGGGAGGATGTGGAAGACGTGGCGCAGCAGGTTTTTGTGAAGGCTTATTTTTCTCTCAAAAGATTTGATCAACGCGCCGCCTTCAGCACCTGGCTGTACAAGATCACCGTGAACGAATGTTGGGACGTGTTGCGCAAACGCAAGGTGCGGCCGCTGTTGTACGAGTCGGATTTGAATGAACAGCAGGCCCACGAGTTTAGCGGTTTCAGCGAAAGGGCCGCGGCACCCGACGTCAGCGACCGGCTTGATGAGCGTGAACGAGTCGAGAATTTGTTGGCGGATTTGGATGAGCGAGACCGCTTGATGCTGATCTTGAAGGAAGTGCAGGGTTTTTCCGTCGAGGAGATCGCCGATATTATGGAAATCAACGGCAATACCGTAAAGGTGCGGTTGTTCCGGGCGCGACGGCGAATCATGAAAAAAGTTAAGCGGCGCGATGCAGCGAAATAGCAGAGTGAATTGGCCGAAAGGAATTTAGCGACCAAGAGGTGATGCAGATGGCAACAGGGCCCAATCGGAAAACAAGCGGATGCCAGGAGTTCCGCGAGGAACTTGAGGTTCTGCCATTGGAAAACACTGAGGTTGGATTCGGGACGCTGCTGGAAGCATTGTCACCAGCGTTGCGCGAACACGCCTCGCAATGCGTGGAGTGCCGCGAAGCCGCAGAGGATCTGGCCATGACGCGAGCTGCCTTGCAGCCTCTGGCAGAGCTGTCTGCAAAACCCGGGCCGTGGTTTGCCACGCGCGTGATGGCCGCAATCGCCGGGCAGGAATCCGAAATCGATTTGCGTGATGCCGTATGGATCAGCATCAGGAAGTTCGCTCCGCGGCTCGTTGCGGTCTGCGCTTTGCTGTTGCTGCTGGCAAGCACCTGGACTTACCAGTTGCGGCGCGTCGAACTCGCTGGCCCTCCGCAAGTCGCAGCCAATGAAGCGGTTCTGGAGCCTAGTCAACCGGCTCCCCTGAACGATGATGTACTGGGCAACTCCTCCGAGGCTCATCGATGACTGCGGACACAAGGCAAAAGGCTGGCCTCTGGCTGGCTGTGGTTTTTGCGCTAGGGCTCGCTATCGGCGCCGTATTTGGCTACAACTTCGCGCATAAAAGCTTTGCCGCGGGAAGGCCTCCGGCTGCCATGAGCGAACCGGAACGCCGCGCGGCCCGCGTTGCCGAGATCACCAAAGAGTTGCGGCTGACTCCGGAGCAGACGCAAAAAGTGGATTCCGTTTTGCATCAAGCTCACGACGATATGAGAGTGATTCGCGAAAAGTCCGATGCTGACATGGATGCCATCCGGCAAAAAGCTCGCTCGGAAATGCGTACGTTCCTCACATCCGAGCAGCTCCCCAAATTTGAAGACTTTGTGAAGAAGCTCGACGAACAACGCAAAAGACAGCAATCTCAATCCCCAAAATAAACTTCACATTCGCAATCCTGTGCTCGCCCCTTCACGGGTGAGGTCATTCTTTTGGGGTTGCTTCTTGCTAACTCAACGCAACGCCCACACTGAGCTGTTGCCCCAGCTATGCCGACGGCGTACCATGCGCCTTAGTTGCTCGCCGAATTTGTAAGAAAGGATTTCCTATGGCCATCACAGTCAAGAAAATCACTCTTTGGCGTAAAGAATTGGAAAATCAGACCGGCACTCTTGCCAAGACTCTGGAACCGCTCGCCGGCGCAGGCGCTGACCTGCAGGTGGTAATGGGCTACAGGCATCCAGAAGGTGGCGCAAAAGCCGCGGTCGAGCTTTATCCCATCACCGGGAAGAAATCCGTCGCAAAGGCCCAGGAAGCGGGCCTCGCCGCATCATCCATCCCCGCATTGCTTGTCGAGGGCGACAACAAGCCCAGCCTCGGACACAAGATCGCGCAAGGCATTTCCACCGCTGGCATCAACATGGCTTTTCTCATGGCCCTGGTCATCGGGAAAAAATATTCCAGCGTAATCGGCTTCGAAAACGAGTCGGACGCAAACGCCTCCGTCGCCATAATCAAGAAAGCTATCACCGCCAAAAAATAAAGAAACTCAACGCGAGTCGCCCGGATCGCCCGTTTTCAGTCTTAAATGTAGCGCTGGTCTTTTATGCCAGCCGCGTTTCCTCTACCTCAATTCTGAGCGCATGAGGCTGTTCGCCAAATCTTCCGGGAACATTTCTTCGTCCCCTCTCGTTATCCTTTCATGCCGGCTGGGTCGAGACCGGCGTGTGCCCGGACCCTCGTTTGGTGCTAACCGCAGGGTCCGCAGGTAGTCCAATCGAGTGGGGTATCACCATGGACCAGCTTGGCAAAGACGTCCGCTTCGGGCTTCGGATGATTCGCAAGAGCCCCGGATTTGCGCTGGCGGCAATTTTGACCCTGGCCCTCGGCATTGGTGGCACCACCGCGATCTTCAGCTTTGTCGACGCCGTCCTCCTGAAGCCTTTGCCATTCCCTGGAGCCGAGCAGATTCTCAATGTCTGGGAAAAGCCTCCCGGAGGCGAGCGCAACGGCATCTCCACCCTCAATTTCCTTGATTGGAAGAATCAAAATACGGTCTTTGCGGCCATGGCCGCTCAATCCTGGGGCAGCGTCACGCTCACCGACGCCGATGTGCCTGTGGAACTCAGAAATGGCCGTGTCTCCGCACCGTACTTCGAAATCTTTGGCGTCAAGCCGATGCTCGGCCGCACCTTTGCCTCCGATGAAGACCAGCTCGGAAAAAATCATGTTGTGATTCTCAGTCACCGCGTCTGGCAGAACCGTTTCGGCGAAGATCCCAACATTATCGGTCGCAGCGTCCGCTTGAATGGCGAGCCGCACACCGTCATCGGCGTCATGCCCCCGGGCATGTACGACCGCGAATGGCAAGATGTCTGGACGCCGCTCGCCTTTAAGCCCGAACAGATGACGCGCGACTACCACTGGATGATTTCTTGGGCGCGTTTGAAGCCGGGCGTTACCTTGCAGCAAGCTCGCGAGCAAATGAAGGGTATCGCCGCGCAGATCGAGCAGGCGTATCCTAAATCCAACAAAGGTTGGAGCGTCACCGTCGACCGCTACCAGGACCGCATGGTCGACAAAGATCTTCGCCAGTCGCTCCTCGTGCTTCTCGCCGCGGTCGGCGCCGTCCTGCTCATCGGGTGCGTCAACCTCGCCAATCTACTCCTCGTACGCGGCGCTGCCCGCGAACGCGAAGTCGCCGTACGTTCCGCGTTAGGCGCTGGCCGTGCGCGCCTCGTCCGGCAGTTCCTTACAGAAAGTGTGCTGCTCGCCGGAATCGGCGGCGCCGTGGGAATAGCCCTCGCTTGGGCGTTGATGCGCGGCTTGAAAGCGTGGATACCTCCGCTGTTGTTGCCTGCTGAGGCCGATGTCTCACTGAATGGCCAGGTGCTTCTCTTTGCCGTCGCCATCGTGGTCACGGCGGGAGTTCTTTTCGGCATTGCTCCCGCTCTGCAAAGCATGAAAGCCGATCTGGTCGGTTCGCTCAAAGAAGGCGGAAGAGGCGGCACCACCGGCATCAATCGCACCTACGTCAGAAATGGCTTAGCCGTCGCCGAAATCGCCCTCGCGTTCATTTTGTTGTCGGGCGCCGCGTTGCTCATCCGCAGCTTCTACCAATTGCAGCAGGTCGATCCGGGCTTCGATGCCACCAATGTCATCACCATGCAATTTCCTATGACCACTCAGCAATATCCCGACGGCCCGCGCATCATCAACTATCTCGGCCAAGTCCTCGAAAAGCTCCAGGCACTGCCCGGAGTCAGTCAAGCCGCCACCACCGGCGCTCTTCCTCTGCAAGGCTGGCCAGATGGCATGCCATTTCTCATCGAGGGGCAACCCTTCGTCGAAGTTGCCAAACGTCCTGCCGCGGGTTTTAAACCTGTCAGCCCCTCCTATCTTGCCGCCATCGGCATGCGCCTGAAGAAGGGCCGGTGGCTTGCGGAAACCGACGCTGCCGCAACGGTTCCCGTTACCGTCGTAAATGAAGCCATGGTCAAAAAATATTTCAAGGACCCAGATCCCCTCGGCAAGCACATACGCATCGAACAGATCATTCCTGGCCAGCCAGCTCTCGGTCCGGAAATCGCCTGGGAAGTTGTGGGCGTTGTTGAGGGCGAGCGTGCTTGCGGTCTGGACGACGCTTGCGCGGGCCTGTATGTTTCCTACAAGCAAAGCCCCAGTCCGCAGCAAGCCCTGGTGGTCCGCGGGGCCATGGATCCCAATCACCTGATTAAATCCATCCAAGCCGCCATCTGGGAGTTGAATAAATCCCAAGCCCTGCCCGAAATCAAGCCCCTCGAGCAGATTAAGTCCGAATCTCTCGGTGAAAACCGCATGCGCACCGTCCTGCTGGGCACGTTTGCTGGACTGGCTCTGCTGCTCTCTGCTATTGGCGTTTACGGGGTGATCTCTTATTCCGTCACTCAGCGCACCCACGAAATCGGTATACGCGCGGCACTCGGCGCCAGCGCCTGGGAACAGCTGATGCTCGTGCTCAAGACCGGCATGGCGCTGACGGGAGCCGGTCTCGCCCTCGGCGTTCTCGGTGCTCTCGCCATCACTCGTATCCTCTCCAGCCTCTTATTTGGCGTCAGCCCACGAGACCCTTGGACTCTTCTGTTCGTCAGTACCGTGTTGGCTGTGGTGGCCGTAGCGGCCTGCTATGTTCCCGCGCGCAGAGCGACGAAGGTCGATCCCTTGGTCGCGCTTCGGCATGAGTAGAAGGGAACTGGCGCAGGCCGCGATTCGATTCTCTATATTTCAGAAAGCGAGGAGCAATTCATGGCGAAGGGATATTGGATAGCGTTCTACCGGTCAATCTGGAACCCTGCGGTGTTGGTCGAATACGCCAAACTCGCCGCACCCGCGATTCAAGCCGGCGGCGGCACGGTACTTGCCCGCGGCAATCCGGCGCGTGCTTACGAGGCCGGCATTAAGCAGAGAATCGTGATGATCGAGTTCGAAAGCGTCGACAAAGCCATAGAAACCTACGAGAGCGCCGCCTATCAGGCAGCCCTAAAACTACTCGGCCGCGCTGTAGAGCGCGAGATCCGCATAGTCGAAGGCGTAGCCTGACCCTTTGGAGTGCGGCGACTCGCCGCCGCTTTATGGTGGCCAGGCACTGCATCCCGCAGCTATTCAGCGGTTACCTTCTCGAACAGCAGCAGGTGCGCTGTCCCGTGTTCCGTCTCGCCGATTAGCGTGTAGCCCTGCTGTTGCACCTTCTGCACTTCCTTCTCGCCGCTGGAAACCAGCTGTGTTTCCTTGATGATGTATTCATATCGCGATTTGAACGGCGGCGACGCCTTCTCAACGATGACGGTGGGATTTGCCTGAAGCACTGTCAGCGTGCCCGGTGAAACCCGAAAGCCCTCGGCCGCCAGCTTGTTGATGTCCTTCTGCAGGCTCGTGGAGAGCATCGTATGCAATAGTTTGTACTGAAATGCAGCAGCGGTCGCATCCGTGCGCAGAAATGACGCATCCGCTGTCGATGTGCCGTTGATGGTCATGCCGGTCAATCGGTAACCGTCCGCCGCTTCCTGGTCCATTTTTTTCTGTGAGCCAGGCCAATCTTTTTGTGTGATCACCACCGTATGATGCGCAGGCTGCGACGACATCGCCGCTCCTGGCGTTTCTCCCGCGACCGGCGCTGGCCCTTCCCCGGGCGCCGGAACGCGCATGTTCAGCATCAGCTTCGCCTTGTTCACTACCTGACGTGCGTAGTCCTTTACCGCGTCTTCCGATTTTCCTCCAAAAAATCCGCCCGCCAGAACTGCTCGCAGATCCTGCGACATCAGCGTCTGCCCGGTGGTCGCATCCACGAAACTCACCTTCGAATCAATCTCCGCCGCACCCGCCGCTCCTCCGCCAAAATATCTTTTGGCGCGATTTCCTGGATTGTAGTTCGTGATCAACCCTGCGAGACGCAGCATGTGTGCTTCGGGCGTTGAAGCCGCTTGACCCGGTGCGACAACTTCAGTAAAAACTTTTGCGCTGCTCAGTTCCTTGGAGATTTCCGTCTGCATCAGCGCCACATATTCGGGTGGGAACGTTACGTCCTTCTGAATCTCGAACGGCGTCACATAGATAGCGTTATATGTTTGTTTTACGGTGCGCGGCGCTGCTTGTACGGCAGTGCTGCTGGCAGGGGCCGCCACAGCGCTGGCGGCTGGCACAAGCTTCGTTGCATCCTGCGCCCTTGCAACTCCTGCAGCCAGGAAGGTTACGGCGAACGCTGCTGCGAACGGGAACGGAATCCGCATCATAAAATCACCTCAGTCGCACACAATTAGGTGCCCGTGCCCAAATACGGAACCACCGCGCTTATAGCACCGTGGAGACGCCTCGTCGGTGATGATGGGAAAGACCGTCCGTGACCCCGGTCACCCCGGTACACCTATCGCTAAATCCCATGCAGCAGCCTATTTTCAAAGATCTTGCCGTTGTCTTTTTCTGTGCTTTCTGTGTCCTCTGTGGTGAATCGCCCTCTCGCCGTCGCCCGTAGAGCCTGATTATGAAGGTGTTATACTGAATTCCATGAAAGCACACGTTTGGGTTATGCCGAAGCGCACGGTCCTGGACCCGCAGGGGCAGACCATTCATCACGCCCTCTCGGGCCTAGGCTATGCGCAGGTGAAAGATGTTCGCCAGGGAAAGTTCTTTGTCCTGAACCTGGATGGATGGAACCGCGAGGAAGCGCAGAAACAACTCGAGCGCATCTCCAAAGAGGTCCTGACGAATCCAGTGATCGAGGAATATCGCTTCGAAATCGTGGAATAAACTCTGTACTGGGGTGCAGACCTTGGTTGCTGAACAACGCTGGTGTCCTTCCCCGCTATTGAAACTCAGAATCTTTTTGATGTGGTTGAGCGCTGTGGCTGTGGCCGGGACCATTCTGGCGGGCTGCCAGAACGCCGCGAAAACCAGTGATGCGCAGCTGAAGCCCATTCAACAAATGCTCGACGAACAACTGCCGGTGGGAACGACAGAGGCTGCCGTGAATGCGTTTCTTGCAGCCAGGGACTATCCCTCGGAACCGGGCGCGAAGCACGGCACCATTGTCGCCAAGATTCGGCACATTGATACCGAGCGTCTACAACCCGTAACGGCCCGCGTCACGTTTTACTTCGACGAAAACGGCAAGCTCAAGGATTACGAAATACAGCGCACCATGAATGAACCTATCCCGCAGTGACTCAGCTGAACACCAGCAACCCTTTTCGACCGCCCCCGCTGTCTCCCGTGTTACTCTGACTTTTTCAACGTGAGGAGACTTACGGCATGTGCGGAATTGTCGGCTATATCGGTTCCAAAAAAGTCGTCCCGGTGATCATTGAGGGGCTGCGGAAGCTGGAATACCGCGGCTACGACTCAGCGGGCATAGCCGTGGTCGGCACCGACGGCAAGCTGCAGCTGCGGCGCGCTCCGGGGAAACTGCGCAACCTGGAAGAGGCGATGGCCGCTTCGCCAATCGACGGGACCTATGGCATCGGGCACACGCGCTGGGCCACGCATGGGCGTCCAACGGAAGAAAACGCGCATCCTCACCGCGATTGCACCGGGCAATACGTGGTGGTGCACAACGGAATTATTGAGAACTACTTTGAGCTGAAGGAAAAGTTGCAGGCGGAAGGCCACAAGTTCCTCACCGAGACCGACACCGAAGTGGTGGCGCACCTCGTGGAGAAATATGGAAAGGATCTGCCGTTTGAGGAGGCAGTGCGAAAAACGTTGCGTGAATTGCGGGGGATCTATGCGCTGGTTTTTCTGTCGGCCAAGGATCCGCAGAAACTGATTGCGGCGCGAAACGGACCTCCTTCCGTGATTGGACTCGGCAACGGAGAGAACTTCGTGGCCAGCGATATTCCAGCGCTTCTGGAGCACACTCGGGAGGTTTTCTTTCTGGCCGACGGCGATGTCGCGGTTCTGACGCGCGACGGAGTGAAGGTATCGGACCTCGATGGCAAGCCGGTCGACCGCCCCTCTCACCACGTGACATGGGATCCCATCATGGCGGAAAAAGGTGGCTACAAGCATTTCATGCAAAAGGAGATTTACGAGCAGCCGCGTGCCGTCCGAGACACCATCTTGGGACGCATTTCGCAGGATACCGGCAAAGTCTTCCTCGACGAAATGGCTTTGAGTGAGCAACAGTTCCGCGAGTTTCAGAATGTGCGCATCGTAGCCTGTGGCACCAGTTGGCACGCCGGTCTGGCCGGAAAATTCATGATTGAACGGCTGGCGCGCATTCCGGTGGAAGTCGATTACGGTAGCGAGTTTCGGTATCGCGATCCCATTCTGGATGCAAAAACGCTCACCGTGTGCATCACGCAATCCGGTGAAACCGCGGATACCTTGGCGGCGCAGCGCGAAGCGAAGCAAAAAGGCTCGCCATCCGTGGCGATTTGCAACGTGAAGGGTTCGATGATTACGCGCGAAGCCGCCGGCACCATTCTGACGCACGCCGGGCCGGAGATTGGCGTGGCCTCCACGAAGGCGTTTACCGCGCAACTTGCCGCGCTGGTCCTGCTGGCCTCCCACCTGGGGCAAGTGCGCGGAAGACTTTCCAACGAAGCAGCTCGCCAGCTGATGCTCCAGTTCATTCAGATCCCCCACAAGATGGAAACCATTCTGCAGGCCGAAGCCAGCGGCTTTTACGAAAATCTCGCGCGGCAGTTTTTCCGGCAGTCCGACTTCCTGTATCTAGGGCGGGGAATTCACTATCCCATGGCACTGGAAGGAGCTCTCAAGTTGAAAGAAATTTCCTACATCCATGCCGAGGGCTATCCCTCGGGAGAAATGAAGCACGGGCCCAACGCGCTGATCGATGAGAATTTGCCTGTGGTCGTGCTCGCGACGAGGGATGATTCCGATCCGGCGTCGTTGACGCTCTATGAAAAGAGTGTTTCGAATATTAAAGAGGTCAAGGCCCGTGATGGCATCGTGATTTCTGTTGTCACCACTGGCGACAAGCTGGCCAAGGAAGCGTCGGACCACATTATCGAGTTGCCGCCGGCGCCGGATTTGTTGTCACCGTTGCTGGAGATCATTCCACTTCAGTTGTTGGCGTATCACATTGCCGTTCGTCGCGGCTGCGACGTTGATCAGCCACGCAATTTAGCCAAGTCCGTCACCGTAGAGTAAGCCGCCACTGTAGCGCTGTCTTCTACGCCGGCCCCGTTTCGCGATAGAAATTTCGAAAAGCTTGCGCCTGCGCTCATCCTTTCCGCTAAGATAGGCGGCATGCGATACGCACTGGTTGGTTCACTCGTTTTAATATTGGGCCTCGCGGGCGTCGCGCCAGCGTGCGCGCAAACTCCGCAACGCGCCATCGCCCTTACGATTGACGATTTGCCCGCTGCCAATGCTAACGGCATGACCGGAAAAGAAATTCTGGAGATGACCACGAAGCTGCTGGCCACCTTGAAGCAGCAAAAGGCTCCGGCGGTAGGATTCGTCAATGAGCGGAAGCTGTACCGCTGGGGCGAAGTAGATGACCGCATCAAAGCGCTCAGCCTGTGGCTTGACCAAGGATTCGAACTCGGCAATCACACCTTTAAACACACCTCGCTGAATCGCGTGCCGCTGCAGGCCTGGGAAGAGGACGTAATTCGCGGCGAGACGGTAACGAAGACCCTGCAATATGAGCACCACATGAAAATGCGCTACCTCCGCCATCCGTACCTGGACGTAGGAATGGATTTGCAGACGCGCCGCGAGGCCGAAGCGTTTCTCACCGCCCGTGGCTACCGCGTTGCCCCGGTCACCATGGACGCGTGGGACTGGATGTATGCGGGAGTGTACGCGGACGCGCGGAAACGCGGCGATACGGCGCTGCAAAAGCAATTGGTGGACTCGTACCTGTCCTACACAGACAGCGTGTTTGATTACAACGAGAAACTCTGCAAGGAATTGATTGGCTACGAGCCGAAGCAGGTCCTACTGCTGCACGGAAACTGGCTGGAAGCGGATCACATCGGGGAATTGCTGGATTTGTTGCGCAAGCGCGGCTACCAGTTCATTACCCTCGACGAGGCGCTGAGTGATTCGGCTTACCGCATGCCGGATGATTATGCGGGAGAAGACGGCACCACGTGGACCGAACACTGGGCGCTCACGCGCGGCCGTCCACTGCAAGGCGAGCCGCAGTTTCCGCAATGGGTGCTCGATCGCGCGCGCACTGTGCCGCGTCCGCCGGCTGATCCTGATATTTTTTAGCGAGCATTGCTGATTGCGACGGAAGGGGGGATTTCCGCTAAGATAAGGACATGCGACTCCGCCAATTCCTTTCTGTCGCTTTTCTGCTGCTCGCTCCAACCGCATACGCACAAACCTCGGCGCTCAAAGAAGTGCACGCCGAAGGGATGAAAATTCTAACCGAAGCGCAGGTGGTCGAACTCACCGGCCTGGTAAACGGCTCGCAGGTTGGCAAGCAAGACCTGCAAGACGCCGCGGACATCCTGGTACGCTCAGGATTGTTCGCTAAAGTGAACTACAGCTTCACGACAAAAAACGACGCCGTTATCGCCACCTATCGCGTTGAAGAAAATGCACGCCTGCCGGTAACGTATGACGATTTTCCGTGGTTCTCGGACTCGGAGCTGACTGAGGCCATCAAGAAGGACCTGCCCTTCTACAATGCAACGCTTCCCGAAGCAGGCACCGTGGTCGACAAAGCCGCCAATTCCATCAGCGCCTTTCTCGCCGAGCACGGAACAACCGCCAGTGTCGAGCACTCCGTCGTTGCGAATCCGCTGGGAGAAGGCTCAATTCAACAATTCGCGATTTCGGGCGACCCGCCCCGCATTGCCAGCGTGGAATTCGGCGACGCGAATCTTACGAACAATCGCGCCGTTCAGCAGCACCTCCCGGAGATTGTCGGCAAACCTTATTCACGTGTCGCCATCGACATTTTCCTCGCCGAAGCGATTCGGCCAGTCTACCTGCAACAAGGGAACCTGCGGCCGAAGATCGGTCCCGCGGAAGTGCGCCTTAGCGGTAATCCAAATCAGAAGCTCCCAGACAAGATTCCTGTCTTCATACCATGCAGTCCCGGTCCCATCTATCAATGGAAGAGCGTGGAATGGCAGGGCAACAGCGTTCTTTCAACGATGACGCTCACGAACGCGCTCGGAATGAAACCGGGCGACGTGGCGGACGGCATGAAGATTGAAGGCGGTATCGATCACGCCAAGGAAGAGTACGGACACCTGGGTTACCTGGACGCGAAATTGAACGCGGAAGGGAAGTTCGACGATACCACTCATACTGTCTCGTATTTCATTACCGTGTCTGAAGGCCAGCAGTATAAGTTCAATGCCATGACAATCACGGGGACATCTCTGGCAGCGGAGCGAATCATCCGTGATGCTTGGCCTCAGAAAGCCGGCGACGTTTTTGACAAGGCGATCTTCGAACAGTTGCTCACGCGCCTGCAATTGCACAGGGAGACTGTGTTCAAGGATTTGCCCATTCATTACGATACCGTGGGTCATTGGCTGCAAACGGATCCGTCGAAGGGCACCGTCGATGTCCTGTTGGATTTCAAGTGAGATGGCGACGTCAGGCTCCGCGATCGAGGTAAGGGAAATGCGGTAGGCAAAAGAAGGGCAGCGGTAGGTTATACTCAGATTCGCATGGAAACGCTGGTGAACATCCATACTGGGGAGGTTTCGGCGGAGCACGCATCCGAAAAGGAACAGGTGCTTTTCGCGAAGCTTGCTGAGCACCCGTCGATGCTCATTGCGCTGTCGGGAGGCACCGATTCGGCGTACCTGGCTTGGGCGGCGCATCGTGTGCTCGGTAATCGCGCGCTATCGGTCACGGCGCTATCGCCCAGCTACTCTGCATACGACCGCGAGCAACTGGAAAAGTACCTTCAGTCCACGGCGATCCGGCACGAATTCGTCGAAACGCAGGAAATGGAAAAAGACGCCTACCGCGCCAACAACGCCGATCGCTGCTATTTCTGTAAAGATGAGCTATTTGCCGCCATGGATCAGATTGCCGCGGAGAGGAATTTTGCCGCCACCGCTTACGGAGTGAATGCCGACGACACCTTCGATTTCCGGCCCGGCCATCGTGCGGCAAAAGAGCATCGCGTGATGACTCCCCTCCTGGATGCCAAGCTTCACAAAGCGGAGATCCGCTATCTTTCCGAGCGCGCCGCTCTGCCCTCCTGGGACCGTCCTGCTTCGGCCTGCCTGGCTTCCAGGCTGCCCTACGGAACGGAAGTGACGCCCGAGCGCCTGTCGCTGGTGGAACGCGGCGAGGCGGCGCTGCGGGCGCTAGGGTTCCGGCAATTCCGGGTAAGGCTCCACGACAAGTTGGCCCGGATTGAGCTGGCTCCAGCCGAGCTTCCGCGAGCGCTGTCGGCCGAGATGGCGGCCGCCATGTCGAGCGCCCTGAAAGCGGCGGGATTCACCTATGTGGCATTGGATTTAGAGGGTTACCGCCAGGGCTCCCTCAACGAGACCTTGAAAAAATCCGCGGGAACATAGCCACAACAAACTGCGTATTAGATTACAGGAGGGCCTGGAAGGACAGGCACTTACAGCGACTATGGTCACAAGCAGAACCGCCTCATTGGCCACCCTGGTATTAGCCGCGGGCATCGCGTTTGCCCCCGTGCAAGCGACCGCCGCGGACAACACATTTGAAAAGACCTTTAAGGTTAGCGGCGGTGTGACGCGCATCGAGCTGAGCAATGGCTCGGGTAACGTGGAGATTCGTAGCGCCGCCGACGGCCAAGTGCACGTCTGGGGAAAGGTGACGCCGGGCGGATGGACGGTATTTGGCAGCACCGAAAAGAACGCTCAGGAAGTGCTGGCGAACCCCCCGTTGGAACAGAGCGGCGACACCATTCGCATTGGCAAGAACACGTCGTGGCTCCGGAACGTGTCCATCGAGTACAAAATTGAAGTTCCGCGCTCTACGGAAATTGACGCGAGCGTGGCTTCCGGCGGCGTCACGGTAAACCAGGTCAAGGGGCCGGTGAAGGCGTCCTCAGCGTCTGGATACGTGCACGTCTACAGCGTCGAAAAGGATGTGCAGGTCTCGGCGGCCAGCGGCTCGATTGAAATTTCGGACATTGGCGGCTTTGTGCGCGTCAATAGCGCATCAGGCGACGTAACCGTTAGGGCCACCAAGGGCGACATCAAAGCAACCGCCGCTTCCGGCTCCATACGCATTCAGAAGCCTGGCGATCGCGTCGAAGCCTCGTCGGCCAGCGGCGCGGTGGAAGTGGAGGGCGCCAACAATGATCTGAAGGTGCACCTGATTTCCGGGTCCATCATTGTTTCGGGTAATCCTACCGGCAACCGCTTGTGGGATTTGAAGACTGTCTCTGGTTCAGTGGAAATTAATGTGCCGCAGAACGCGAGCTTTCTGCTCTCGGCGGAATCGACGTCCGGAGGAATCCGTACGAGTATCCCGGTGACTATCGAAGAACAGAGCAAGCATTCCTTGCGCGCCCACGTCGGCGATTCTTCGGGTCGCGTCGAAGTTCACACCGTAAGCGGTGGCATCGATCTGCGGAGCGGCACATAACAACCCGCTGGTGCTATCTGCTGTTACCGTGCGCCCCACACGCCGAGCTTGCGTGTGGGGTTTCTCGTTTTTGGGCTACCCTACATGCCTTCCGCCTTCGTCTTGCCCTTCAAAAACGTCCCCTTTTCTAGTTCGTGAAACGCATTTTGCAACTCCTCTTGCGTGTTCATCACGATTGGGCCGTACCATGCTACGGGTTCCTCCAACGGCTTGCCGGACACCAGTAAGAATCGCAAACCTTCTTCCCCGGCCTGTACCATTACCTCATCACCGCGATCAAACAGTACCAGCGAACGATTATCGGCCGCGGATGGTGGTGCGGTGTCCAACCATCCTACCGGCTCCGTTGGCACCTCCAGCGGCTCAGAAGCATTGCAGAATTTGCCGCTTCCGGCGAATACATATGCAAAGGCGTGCCGCGTCGTTTCCACGGGAAGAGTCTTCCTTCGCCCCGGCGCAATCGACACATCTACATAAATCGGATCGGCGGCAATTCCGTCCACAGGCCCGGTCTTGCCCCAGAATTTTCCGCAGATTAGCCGCACGTGCGTGCCGTCGTCGTCCGTGATTTCGGGAATCTCCGTGGACTTCACTTCCTGATACCGCGGCGGCGTCATCTTCAGAGCCGAAGGCAGATTCGCCCACAGTTGGAACCCGTGCATCCGCCCCGCCGGGTCTCCCTTGGGCATTTCCTGGTGGATGATTCCGCTTCCCGCGGTCATCCATTGCACATCCCCGGGCGCAATCGCTCCGTGATTACCCATGCTGTCGCCGTGCTCCACCGTTCCTGCCAGAACGTACGTAATCGTCTCGATGCCGCGATGCGGATGCCACGGAAATCCCGCCAGATAATCTTCCGGTACGTCGTTGCGGAAATCATCCAGCAGCAGAAACGGATCGAAGTCCTTGGTGTTGCCGAATCCAAACGCGCGCCGCAGGTGTACGCCGGCGCCCTCCAGCGTAGGCTTGCTGCGAATCAGTCGTTTCACCGGTCGTATGGACATAGCCCCTCCTGAACTCCTTTTCGATGCTCGAATACTACACCCGGACACGCGTTTTCTCGCGATCCACAGCGTGCACAGATTTGCACAGATGTGCCTCTTACCGCGGTCGCCGCCCGTTTGTAGAATACCCGGGCTTTCACTCTTGGGAGGAACTTCATGTTGTTTGCAACCGTGTCTCGCGGCAAGAAGCTGGGAACCCGCTTGTTTCCCCATCGTTTCAAAGATGAGCGCTACCACGTGCATCTGGGCAAGGAGGGCCCGTATATTCCCGTGACCGACTATCGCGATATCCCGTCGTACCTCGCAAATGGTTATTCTCTGCAGATGAGCGACAAACCCGAAAGCCACACGCCAACGCTACGACGACCCGAGTCCATTCGTGGATGGAGTCCAAACCGCTAAGTATCTTTTGCCTCCTATGAGGACCGGTGTTTAGGCGCGCTAGCGCGATTTTGCGCCTCGTTGCGGTCTTAATTGGAATGCTCCCAGTCTGACTTACCGCTGTCATTTCGCTTTTACAGAACGATGCTATACTCTCGCCCTTGCTCATGGAAAAATACGATCTCATAGTGATCGGGTCGGGACCTGCGGGTCAACGCGCGGCCATTCAAGCTTCAAAATTCGGCAAACGCGCCGCGCTCATTGAACGCCTGGAAGTAATCGGCGGCTGCGCCATCAACACCGGCACCATCCCCAGCAAAACCATTCGCGAAGCCGTGCTGCATCTTTCCGGGTATCGATACCAAACCATCTACGGTTCGAACTATCGCGTCAAGGAACACATTACGATGGCGGATCTGTCGTTTCGCGCCACCAATGTGATTAAGACCGAAATCGACGTCATTCAGGCACAATTGTCGCGCAACGGCATTGACGTCATTACCGGCATTGCCAGCTTCCTGGATTCCCACCGCGTCCAGATCAAAAGTTCCCGTGGGCAAACGGAAATTGTAGCTGACCACATTATCATCGCTACAGGAACGAAGCCTGCGGAGTCTCCTCTGGTTCCCTTTAATGGGCGCACCATCATCAACAGCGATCAAATCCTTCGCATTCCAGAAATTCCCAAGACCATGATCGTGGTCGGTGGCGGCGTCATCGGCGTCGAGTATACGTGCATGTTCGCCACCCTCGGTGTACGCGTGACGCTCATCGAGAAGCGGCCCCGGCTGCTGGAATTCGCGGACGCGGAGATGGTCGAAGCGCTGTGCTATCACCTCCGCGATCGCCGCGTAACCCTGCGCCTGAATGAAGAAGTAGAAAGTGTAGAGGAAACCGCCGAGCATCTGGTCGTCGCCAACCTCAAAAGCAAAAAGAAAGTCTCCGGCGAAGCGCTCCTCTATGCCGTCGGGCGGCAGGGCAATATCGACGATTTAAATCTCCCCGCCGCGGGACTCGACGCCGACGACCGCGGTCGCATCCATGTCGACGAAGAATATCGCACCAAGCAGCCTCACATTTTCGCCGTCGGCGACGTCATCGGCTTCCCCAGCCTCGGCTCCGTTTCAATGGAACAGGGACGCATAGCGGCCGCCAAAGCTTTCGGTATGCCCATCAATTCTAATCGCGCCAATTATCCGTATGGCATTTACACCATTCCCGAGATTTCCTTCATCGGTAAAACGGAAGAGCAGCTCACCGATGACGGCGTGCCCTACGAAGTGGGCATGGCGTACTTCCGCGAAATCGCGCGCGGCCAAATTCGCGGCGACACCACCGGCCGCCTGAAGATCCTGTTCGATCCCGACTCAAAACATCTGCTGGGCGTGCACATCATCGGCGAGGGCGCTTCTGAACTTCTGCACATCGGTCAGGCGGTCTTCGCCCTGAATGGCACCATTGAATATTTCGTGGATACCGTGTTCAACTATCCCACGCTCGCGGAATGCTACAAAGCCGCGGCATTCAACGGGCTGAACCGGGTAATGAAATGACAACGCAAAAATCTCTCGGCATCCTGGTCATGCAACACATCGCCGCCGGCCTGGTGGAAGACAACAAAGTTCACGGCGCGCCCGCGATCTATCCCGACAAACAGGACGTTCTAGACCCACTGCAATCCATGCCCGCCGACCTCATCACCCAGACGCTCCGTGAGCAAATCGAGAAGCTGGCCAAAGGCCAGAAACTGCAAGCCATCGGTGTCGGGTTTCCTGGCATCATTCGCGAAGGCATCGTTGCCGAATCTCCCAATCTTCAGCAGGTGAAAGGCTTCAATCTGCAAGCCGAGCTGGCGGCGTCGATTAAGGGTGAAGCGGCGGGCGTCCCGATTCGCGTGTTCAACGACGCTGCCGTCACTGCGGCCGGCATTGCGGCCACCCAAGGCAAGCTCAACAAACTGATTCGCGTCTGGACCCTTGGCAATGGCATCGGTTTTGGACGGTATCCTGCGATTGACGGTGTGTGGGAAGGCGGCCACACCGTGGTCACCCTCGATAAAAACGAAAACTATTGCGGCTGCGGAGGACGCGGGCACTTGGAAGGCATCCTGGGACTTCGCGCCATGCGACTGCGTTTTCTTGATCTGGAGCCCGAAGAAATTTTTGCCAACGCACGCGCCGGTGACGAACGCTGCGCGGAATTTGTGAAGCTGTGCCACCGCGCGCTGGCCGCTGCCACCGCTACCAGCATCCATCTGGAAGGACCCGGAGTCTTCTATATAACCGGACCGGATGTGAAATTTCTGGAAGTGGGCCGGCTCGACAGTTTGCTGCACAAAATGGTGATGATGAGCCCGCTACAAGGCAGCCGCTTCGAAATTATTCCGACCACCGACGAAGTGGGCATCATAGGCGCCGCCGTGAACGCCACCCGCTCCATCTCCTAGCCCGCCACCAGCGTTGTCCCTATGCCGCCGCATTCTTATTCCTAAATATAGCACTGGCCTTATGCCAGCCACGGCCTTCAACCCTTCTCCGCGCATCTGTAGAAGCGTAGCGACTATCGCACGCTTGGTTTTTAAGGGGGGTGCACCCCAAGAAAGTGGTGGGTCATGCGGCCCGACTTTCTGATCTGCGTTCCCAGAAGTCCTGAAAGCGACCACTGAGCTTGGCACAGCGGAGAGCGATGATGGCGTTAGAGCCGCGCACGGTCCAATGCATTCCGGCACGTTTGAGGCGTGTGCCGATGGCCACCTTGCATCCGGCCTCTACCACGCCCGTAGAAGTGCACAAGCCTTGGGCGTGAAACTCCGGATAGCGCATACGCTCGCGGTTAGTCTGGAAATAGTGGAGACAACGGCGAGCCTCATCGGAGCGAGGGACCTGGCGCCGGATCGCGGTGAGTAGAACCAGAAACTTTCCGCTATCGAGTTCTTCTTTCCTGCGTTCTACCCACTGAGCAGTTCGTGGGTTGATGGGACCGTATAGAGCTTTTCCGAGATCGCTCAAGTGCTGCTTGGCGTGATAGCGATCGACGATCTGCGTGGCATCCGGAAACTGATCGTCGGCGATGTTCCAAATCCAAACGGCCCCATCTCCGAGCACGACCCGGCGTGGCGCTTGGCAGAAGCGGCGACGCGTGGCCTCCCGCCAGACGCGCTGGGCGAAGGGAGAGCGGTCGGCAGCGGTGTCCAGCACGGAAGCACTCTCGAGAGCCGCCGAATAGGTGACCGACCCTTCATCGCGGATGGGGGTGCCTTGTTCATCGAGCGATTCCGCGCTCCAAAGGGTGCAGAGCTTCACCTCGCCGGTCTTGGCGGATCCGTCCGGTTGCTTTCCACTGCGGCTCACGAGTTCCTCTGCGCGGAGAGGAATCCCTGTTCCATCCATCCCGAGATACAGAGTCTGCGGCAGAGGAAGAGAATCCAGTGGTTCGGTGTGCACGCGTTCATCTTCAGCGATCTCTTTTCCCAGATCCTCTGCAGTTCTCTCTACCTGCTTGGCATCCACCGCCACACCGGCCAGTTCGGTCAACAGGTCGCTACCTTCCTGGAAGCTGACCATGGCCCCTACGGTGCCGATCATGCGCACGACAGCCGGAGAGAGTGACGTGGCGTCCATTCCCCAGGCCCGGTCGCGAGGACAGAAGCCCCGCTCACATTCCCAACAGTAGTAGTAGGCACGCTCCAGTTTCAGTTCTCCGACCACGCTATGAAAACTTTTCCATCGTCGTTCGACATAACGCGCCCGGCGGCCACAGGCACAGGGCAACGAGCTGCCTTGGTAATCGCAATGGTCGCGGTTGAATCGCTGCTCGAGTAAGCGGGCGGCCAGCTGCAGGGCCCGGCGCCGCATCGCCGTTTCCAAAGCCTCGAAATCGATCGCCTCCAGGGTTTGGGAACCGAACAGTTCTTCGATCTCCCGTGCGATCTCACCTTGCAGACTTGCGGCGATGGCGTTTTTTTTTAGTTTCGACTTCTCGAGCACCCTCGAGATCCTTCAGTCGTAGGTCACAGATCTGGTCGCTGATTTCGATCAGTTCTCGCGAGAGTTCACGAAAGCGCTTGTACTCGGCCACTTGCTGCTTGGATTGCTCGACCGCTGGTCCAGAGGGGATCCTCTGGGCCACGGTCTTGCCGTCCACAGTCCGCGTCAAAAGCCAACTCGGACCGTGTCCTCGCGATCCTGGCTTGGCACAGTGACAGGTTGACTTTCCACACTTTCCGTACGTCTCGCTCAGAGATCCAGGCCGCATATCTCCGATCCTGGCAAGGGCAGCTTTGAGATCGGCACCTTTTACTTCGAGCTGTTCGAGTGAAGTTAGTGACATGAGGGACCCTCCTTCTTGTAGTGTCTACACTACAAGACATATAAGAAGAGTACCTTCAATCACTGCACTTCGTCAAACATCACAATGGTGACTTACGCCCTTTTAAGGGTGCGGATTTGACTTATCTCTCTAATTCGTCTCCCGAAACGGCTTCGCCTTCTTCTTCCCCTCAAACGAATACGCAAATCCCTGCTCCACAACTTCCTTCAACTCTTTCTCGGTCAGCCCTATTTCCTGCGCACGCTGGTACTCCTCGCCGAGCGTGGTATGAAACATCGCTGGATCATCCGTCGACAGCACCACCGGCACTCCATGCCGGATCAATCGTGCCATTGGATGCTGCGCCAAACCGGCCTTCTCGTCGCCAACCTGTTTCGCCAGCGCTCCGGTCCGCAGATTGCTCGTCGGGCAGATTTCCAGCGTTATCCGTCGGTCCGCAAGCAAATCCATCAGCGCTACATCGTGAATCGCCGCGATTCCGTGCCCCACGCGCTCCACTCCCAAAATCTCAACCGCCTCACGAATCATTTCCGGCCCGCCGATCTCGCCCGCGTGGATTAACCGGTGCAACCCGCAATCCGCCGCCTTCAAATACACGCCGCGAAACTCGCTGCTCCGGACGCTCAGCTCATCTCCTCCCATCCCAAACGCCACAATTCGCCGAGACTTGCATCGTTTTGCAGCTTCCACCACCTGCATCGCCGGCTCCGGCCCGAACTGCCGGGCTGCGTCAAAAATCCAGTTCAGCCGCAGTCCTCTCTTCTCAAGCGGCTCGGTCGCTTCCAGCATTGCCTCGAAGTTCGCTTGCGGGTCTTGCTTCCGCAGCAGCATCACTCCCACCGAGAGCGTCACCTCGGCATACGCCACATTCTGTTCCAGTAGTTGTTCGGCAAAGTCCGCCGCCAGCAATGCAAAGTCACGCGGCTCGCGCAAAAACGAAGTCACCCACTTAAACGCTTCAATAAACTCCATGAAGTTCGCGTACGCATACCGCCGCCGGACCTCATCCTCCGTCAGCGCAACTCCGTGCCGTTGCGCCAGCGCGCATGCAACAGCTGGCCGTATGGACCCTTCCAAATGTACGTGTAATTCAGCCTTGGGTAAGCTAACAATCCGCGACGCCAATGTGGTGGTCACCGTAAAATTCTATCCTATAGCGCGCAACAGTGGCTTCGCGGTTCTCGTTCTAACGTCATCAACAAAATAGCTTGAGGGCGCCCATCCTTCGAGGCTTTTGTGAATGGTGGGTGCCGACGCCTCAGCCCTCTTCTTTTTGATTTTCTTTCCGCAGGCCTTGTAGGGACCACCTTCCGAGGCGATCCGCCCTTGCTTCCAGATCCCTGAGCGCTGATCCCCGATTCCCGCCATCTCCCACCGCTACCTTGGCAATTGCGGCCTCCCCGCATTGATCCACGCCGTCAGCCAATACGACCCCACGTCCGTCGACGCCTCCGACAACTGCTTGATCAACGACGCGGCCGTCAAATTGTAAAACCGGTCGTAGTATTCGTCTGTGTACGATGTCAGGCCCTTCTTCGCCTCGCGGTCCGCCAGCAAAATCGTTTCTACCTGGCTATGCGCCGACAAGCACGAATCAAAGGCATGATCCGTCGGATCACTGATGAACGACGCATCGTGCGGACTCAGCGGAAAAAACGATCCGTAGCGCACCACCAGCGCGGAGTTGAACCGCTCGTTCACTCCACTTTGCCCGCTCAGTTTCCCGTCAAAATTGTCCGTGGTGTTGAATGGGTCATGCGCGTCAGCCACATAACTTGCCAGGAATGCCGCATCCTTCTTCGCATCCTGCCAGCGCCCGGTCTTCATATCCTCCGTCAGTTTTTGGCTGTACAAACCGATGGCCCAAGGCAGCAGCCCAGTCGCATCGATCTTTGATTTGCCATACTTCGCGAGCGCCGCCTTGTAGTTCCGTGGCAGCGCTTCATATGGCCACTTTCCATATTTATCCAACTCGATGTAATGGTTCAGCCGCTCGCTTGGGTGTTTGTCGATCAACTCCAGCGGGTCATCCACGTGATCGGCGATGTACTGGCGGTTTGCTTCGAAAAAATAGCGGATCTCGTACGGCAGCGTCTCCACCGCATGGCTCGCAATCATGCGTTGCGCGCTGTTTCCCCAAGCTTCCGTTTTTTCGGGAAGCGTCCCAAAGCACAATGCCGCCGTGCAAAGAAGCGCTGCGACTCTGCTCAACTTCTGTGGATGACGGACCTTCATGCCTATTCTTTTCAAGCCCTGGGCGCTGGGTTCAAGGTGCTCCGGTGGCGGCTATATGCAAAGTAAATCACAAGTCCGATAACCAGCCACACAAAAAATCGTATCCAGTTCTCAAGCGTCAGGCTGGCCATCAGAATGACACAGGTGATAATCGACAGCACCGGCAAAAGCGGCACCAGCGGCACGCGAAATCCTCGCGCGCGGTTCGGCTGCGTCTTCCGCAGCACCAGCACCGCCGCTGCTACCAGCACGAACGCGAACAGCGTCCCGATGTTCGATAGATCCGCCAGCGTCCCAATGTCAAAGATTCCCGCCGGAATTCCCACCACAATCCCCGCGATCCATGTCGCAAAGTGCGGCGTGCGGAATTTTGGGTGTACCCGCGAAAAGGCCGACGGCAGTAGCCCATCCCGCGACATCGCGAACCACACCCGCGCCTGTCCATACTGGTAGACCAGCAGCGACGAGATCATCCCCATCAGCGCCCCGATCGTCACCCACCGCTGCAGCTTGTCCAACCCGATGTTGTGCAGTGCCGTCGCCACCGGCGCCGCGTCGCCCTTGAAAATGTGATACGGCTGAATCCCCGTCAGCACCACCGCCACACCCACGTACAGCGCTGCGCAGATCAGCAGCGACGCCATGATTCCCAGCGGCAAATCGCGTTTCGGATTCTTGCATTCCTCCGCGGCCGTCGACACCGAATCGAATCCAATATAGCTGAAGAACACGATCGCTCCGCCCGTCAGGATTCCTTGAAATCCGTTCGGCGCGAACGGCGTCCAATTCACGGGGTTGATGTATTTCGATGCGAAAATCACGAACACGAAAATTGCCACCAGCTTGATGGCCACCATCACGCTGTTTGATGTTGCCGATTCCTTGATCCCGGTTACCAGCAACACCGTCAGGATCATCACGATCAAGAATCCCACCAGGTTGAAGTGCATCAACCAGCCCACGCCCGGCTGATATGCCGGCGTGCTCAGGGTCTCCGGTAAATTAACTCCGAACGAATGCAGCAGGCTGTTCACGTACGCTGAAAATCCTACCGCCACCGCCATGTTCGAAACCGCATACTCCAAAATCAGGTCCCACCCGATAATCCAGGCCACCAGTTCGCCCATCGTCGCGTACGTGTATGTGTACGCGCTGCCCGCGATCGGGATCATCGACGCCAGTTCCGCGTAGCACAGCCCCGCGAAACCGCAGACAATCGCCACCAGGAAAAACGACAACGCAATCGCCGGACCCGCACCCGGCCTCCCGGAAGCTCCCAGCGCGTGTGACCCGTGAAGAATCACATCCAGCACCGGCGCTTTCAGCAGGGAAGGGTACAGTACTTCTTCGCCCGCCGCTGCCGTCCCGGTCAGCACAAAAATACCCGTACCGATGATCGCGCCAATCCCCAGCGCGGTCAGGCTGATCCATCCCAACGTCTTCTTCAATCGTTTTTCGGGTTGTTCCGAGTCCGAGATGAGCTGATCGATGTTCTTACATCGAAAAAGTTGTGAATCCACCCAGCCGCTCCGATCCTGTGGCACAGACACTCTTGCCTGTGCAGGGTGCGCATCCGGATTTCTTCATTTGCCGTTGGGAAAGCCCTGAATCCCCTGGTTTCGGCCGGATACGCCATGTTGCAGTGATAGCGAGTCACTTTATCGCGATATCCGTCCACACGCAACCGACCCAGCTCTTGGAGTGCGGCGGCTAGCCGCCGCTCCGCATATCTTGTGTTCGCCGGTCTTCGGACCGGTGCCTTTGATCTTATTACCGCCCCGGATCGTTCATCTCACCCTGGGCAGCATCCTTACTCCCCGCCTCGATCTCCAACTCCTCCACCCACTTCCTTACATCGTCTTTTCCCGGCGCATTCGGCGTCGCCAGATACGCGAGCAATTCCGTCTTCGCTTCATCCTTCGCGTTGCGTGCGATCAGCACATGTGCCAGCACCAGCCTCGCATTCGGCACTTCCGCGCTGCTTTGCTTCAAGAGCGCTACGACTTCATCGTTTACGTGGCCTTCCCCGATCAACGCATTCGCAAGCACGTACCGCGTGGTTGGCCTCATTGGATCAAGCTGCAGAGTAGCCCGCGCGGCGCTTTCCGACTCCGGGTATCTCTTCATCAAACACAACGTCGCGCTCAGATTGTGCAGGTCTTGCGCCGATCCCGGCTCCGCCGCTGTGGCCTTCTCAAACTCTCCCAAAGCTTTCTCGTATTCGTGCATCCGCACATACAACCTGCCCAAAGCATTGTGTGCTGGATAGTATTGCGGGTCGATCGACAGCACCTTTTCTAGATGCGTCGCCGATCCACGCCAATCGCCCGATTTGTACGCCTTCAGCGATTGCTCCAGCTCGTGTATCGCTTTCGCAGGCATCTTCAGCTCATTCACAGATATCGTGCCCGCCATCCCCGGCTGCGCATTTCTCCCACCGTTGACCGGCTGCCCCGGTGAAATCGTTGCGAACGGGCTCCAAAGCGGTTCAACCTGGCCTCCGCTCGGATGGTCTGGGTCTACCGGACGCCTCCCCTGTGCGTAACAATTCACCGTTAGAATCAGCAGCAGAGCCCACACCTTGTGCCTCATGGGATCCTCCAGCCGTAGATTTCTCTACGTCATCTTCACAGTTGCCTTACGGGAAGAGAGCCCTCTAAAATGAGGCGGGGTTAAACGAAAAGCGCGAGCCTGCACAGGCTATGAACTTTTCCCGGAGGTCGCCGTCGCTCAGGCCGTCAAACCAGGAGCGGCGCGATCTGTTTAGCCCCTTTTCTTATCCTTCCCTTACTTGCATAGACGAGGCATCCCGCCGGTTTGTTCGCACTCCCCAAGCTTTTTTTGCAAATTTCTTGTAATGTCACTCGAAAGGTGGGAACTAAATCCGAGCAGGACTTGGCATCATCCTATTTCTAACCCTGAACTATCTAAATCCCCGCTAAATTCACCTAAACAAATGTCCGTTTCCGAACAGTTCTGGAGTGCGGCGGCTCGCCGCGGGCTTTTGCAACCCATCCCTCCTGCACGAACGCCGTTGCAAACGGACGCTTTCGAAGCTCGGCGCCTACACCTGCTGCAAATTCGCGTACCGCTCGACAAACTTCTTCGTTCCTCGCCCCGGAAAACTTACGCTCAATCGCCGGTCTTCTTCATCGCCTTCCACTCCAACCACGGTTCCCACGCCATATTCCGGGTGCCGCACTTTCGTTCCCAGCAGCGGATCAGCCTTCTGCCCGCGCTTCAACGCCGGCCGGCTGAACGACGGGCTCGTCGACGCCGTTCTCCGCGCCTGCGTCTGCGCCGCCGGCGTCTTCGCTCCCCGCACTCTTCGCAAAAATTCATCCGCGGAATACGAATACTCCGGGTCCGGCTCGTACCGCCGAGTCTCTCCCATGTCCGCCATCGAACCGCGCGCCGTCTCCACCAATTCGCTGGGAATCTCGCTCAGGAATCGCGAGGGCAGGGAAGCGCGCATTTGCTGCTCGTTTCCAAACACACGCCGGTACACCGCTCTTGTCAGCGTCAACGTGTTTCGCGCCCGCGTCATTCCCACGTACACCAATCGCCGCTCTTCCTCGATGCCTTTCTCTTCGTTTACGCTGCGGCTGTGCGGGCAAATCCCATCTTCCATCCCCGTCAAAAATACGTGGTCAAACTCCAATCCCTTCGTGCTGTGCAACGTAATCAGCGTCACGCCGGGCTTGCCCTCGTACGAGTCCGCGTCACTCACCAATGCCGCCGCGTCCAGAAAATCCGTGAACGATTCCCCGGCTTCCATGCTCTCCGCCACCGCGCGCACCAGTTCTTCCAGGTTCTCGATTCGCGCCACGTCTTCCGGGGTATTGCGGTCCTTCAACATCGTCATGTAACCGGTCTCGTCCAGCACATAGCGCAAAAACTCCGCCGGCTCTTTCGTCGTGTACGCCTCCTGCAGACGCGTCATCAGCTCGCGAAAACTTCGCAGCGGCGCCACTGCCCGGCTCGATGCCGGACTGGTCATCAGCGATTCCATGCCATCCCAGAACGAAAGATTCTCTTTCCCCGCAAGTTCCCTCAGCGCGTCGACCGTGGTTTTCCCGATCCCTCGCGGCGGCACATTCAACACCCGTAGCAACGAAACGTCGTCTTCGGGATGCAAGATCACCCGCACATACGCCAGCGCGTCTTTCACCTCGGCCCGGTTATAAAAGCTGAATCCGCCCACCAGCTTGTAACGCAATCCCCGTCGCCGAAACACTTCTTCGAACGATCGCGATTGGAAATTGGTCCGGTATTCCACCGCGCAGGTCTGGTCCGGATCATCGTTCAAAATCCGTTCCAGTTCGCCCGCAACGAATTCCGCCTCCGCTTGTGCGTCGCGCGCTTCGAAATAACGCAGATTCGTTCCCGCGGCCTTCTCCGCGCGCAGGTTCTTTCCCAGCCGGCCAGGGTTATGCGACACCACGCCCGCGGCCGCGTCCAAAATCGTTTGCGTGGAACGGTAGTTCCTCTCCAGACGCACCACTTTCGCCGCAGAAAAATCCTGCGAAAAACTTAGCAGGATCGACACGTCCGCGCCGCGCCACCGGTAAATCGACTGGTCCTCGTCTCCCACCACGCACACATTCTTTTTTTCGTTCGTCAACAATCGCAGCAGTTCATATTGCACACGGTTCGTGTCCTGGTATTCGTCCACGTGCAGATACTGGAACCGCCTCTGCCATTTCTCTCGCACCACCGCGGATTCTCTCAACACCTTTGCCGTGCGCAGCAGCAGATCGTCGAAGTCCACCGCGTTGCTTTGCTTCAGCAGACTCTCGTATCCCGCATAGATATCGGCCACTTTCCGTGTGTCCGGCCCAAACGCTTCCGCGCGCACCTGTTCCGGCATCTGACCTTGATTCTTCGCATAGCTGATTCGGCTCAGCACATTGCGCGGCGTCAGTGCGTCATCCTCAATCCGCAGCTTGCCCATCGCCAGCTTCACCGCCGCCAGCTGATCGTCGTCGTCGTAAATTGCGAAATCCTTCGCTAAGCCCGCGTGTACCGCTTCTCTGCGCAGCAACCGCGCGCACAATGAATGGAATGTAGAAATCCACGGCCGCTCCGGAGGAACTCCCGAGCGCAACAGCAGGTTTGCCACGCGGGTCTGCATCTCCTCGGCGGCTTTATTCGTGAACGTTACCGCCAGTATCGCTTCCGCCGGCACTCCTTTGGCGATTAGATTGGCCATGCGATACGTGATTGCGCGCGTCTTCCCCGTTCCGGCGCCCGCAAGTATCAGCACAGGTCCTTCCGTGGTTTCCGCAGCTAGGCGTTGTTCTGGATTCAATTCTTCTAAAAAGTTGATCATGGGTCCGTGTGGGATGGAATTTGTTCGACTCTCAATGGTAACGGACCCAGCCGCACCCGGCAAATCACCTCACCGATTGTTGGTAGCACAGGCTTCAGCCTGTGTGCCTCTCCTTATGTCTGTGGCGACCGTCTTCCAATTCGCTCCGTCGTCTCGCGCGTCCACTCTCGGTGTTGCCATCCCGAGCGCAGCGAGGGATCTGCTTCTCTGTTTCGTTCAATTTAGCGCTAACGTTTATGCTAGCTCGGTGGCCGACGATAGCCGATTCTCGCCAATTCCAACCAAGCGCTTCCGGATCCCTGTTCGCTGATCCCTGGTATCCGATTAACTGATAACTTCTCAATGCGCCAAATCAATCTCAAAATACGACAACGGTTTCTTCGTCGACATCGACACCAAACTCGGAAAATATACCTTCGCGTTCTGCAATAAATCCCATTCGCTCCGCATGTCGAAATACACCAGCCCTACCAGCGTGCTGTGCGCCGCCACTACCGATGACGGCACCGCCGCATTCTGGCAAGCATCACGGAACTCCGTCCAATTCTTGTCGCGCGATGGCCTCGGTTTGCCTACCGGAATCGGCAATGGATTGCGCCGTTGCGTCGGATCCTTCCCGTTGTTCTGTAGCATCACCGTATCCGCCACATCTTCCGCCGTCAGTGGCGACAGCTCCTGCCGGTTATCTTCCCCAATCAGCAGCAGCAACCTTGCGCTCCGCACATCGATCTTGACGCTCTCGTCCGAATCATTTTTGAACGTCATCTGCAGCGCCACCACTCCTCCGCTGAACGGCGACCTTTTCGGAAACTTCTCCTTGTACTCGCTCGCGTGCGTCCACGGTTCCACTCCAATGGTCATTCCTTCATGGGTATCCGTGAATTGCGCCTTCATCGGTGCTGTCTTGGGCGCATCCTGCGTGGCATTCTGCGCCAACGCGCAAAGGCTCGCCGCACCTAACACAACCAACGCAACCAAATTTCGCATGAGGTTATAATAGACTGTTTGCATCTTGAGCCCTTCGATTCTTGGGGAACTGGCAGGGTTGCCCTGCCGCTGGTGCGCATGTACTTGCCCACCGGGATCAGACCGGAGCCACTATAAGTGTATTTCGTTTATAGCTTCTTGATGGGGCTTGCCGCCCTGGTGACCGCGCCTTATTGGATTATAAAGGGTCTGCGCCACGGAAAATATCTTTCTAATCTCGGAGAGCGCCTTGGCTTTTCCATCCCTGAACTGGAACAATTGTCCGCGAACCGTTCTGGCGCCATCTGGATTCACGCCGTTTCCGTCGGCGAAACGCTTTCTGCTGTCACCCTCGCCAAGCGCCTCCGCGACGCTTACCCATTTCGCACTCTCATCGTTTCCACCACTACCATCACCGGCCACGCCTTGGCAAAACAGCGTATCCCTTACGCCGATGCTGTGATTTACTTCCCGCTCGATTGGGCCTTCTGCGTCCGCAAATTCCTCGACGCGATTCGTCCCTCCATCGTGATCATTCTTGAAACCGAAATTTGGCCCAACTTCCTTCGGGAATCCAAGCACCGCGGCGTTCCCGTCGTCTTCCTCAGCGGTCGCATTTCGGAAAAATCGTTCGCTCGCTTTCAGCGCTACCTACAGCTATTCGGTTTCTACTTGAAGCCGTTCCTCGCCTCCGCACTTTCCAATGCTTCCGCGTTCCTGATGCAAACCGAGAAGGACGCGGAACGTGTCCGCGCTCTAGGAGCGCCTGCCGATCGTGTCGTTGTCAGCGGAAATCTCAAGTACGACATGGAATTGCCCGCGCCAACGCCCCTCGCCTCCTGGCTGGGCGAGGAATCCAAGCGCCGCGGCCGTTGGCCCGTCATCGTCGCCGGTAGCGTTGTGGCCACCGAAGAACCGCTCTCCCTCATCGCTTTCGGTGTGGTCCAGGGAGATTTTCCCAAAGCTCTTCTCGTCCTCGCCCCTCGGAAGCCGGAACGCTTCGCCGCCGCGGCCGAATTCATCGACGAATCTCATCGCAAATTCATTCGCCGCTCCGAACTCGCCATCGCCGCACCAGGAATCTCCGTCGACGGCACTGGCCGCGACATCCCCGACGACGTCACGGTTCTTCTCCTCGACAGCATCGGTGAACTCGCCTCCCTCTATCGCGTTGCCGATGGCGTCTTCGTTGGTGGATCTCTTGTTCCCTCGGGTGGTCACAATATTCTGGAGCCGGCCGCGTTCGGCAAAGTTCCCGTATTCGGCGATTCCATGGAAAATTTCGCCGCCATTGCCGAGCGATTCCTCGAAGCCGGCGCCGCCATCCAGGTCGACAATCCCGAAGACGCGGGCGTAGAGTGGATTCACCTCCTCAAAGATCAACAGAAAATGCAGCGCATGGGCAACGCCGCACGCCAACTCGTCGAATCCAGCCGCGGTGCTCTTGATCGTGCCCTGGCCGAAGTCGCCAAACTGTTGGGCGGTCCCGCGCGATGAATCTGGCGCCATGGGCGCGGGTCGTCCTCTGGCCGCTATCCGTCTTGTACGCCGCCATCGTGAAGCTACGCGCTTGGCTTTACGAAAAAGGGATTCTCCGTTCCAAGCGCCTGCAAACTCCCGTCATCAGTGTCGGCAACCTCAGTCTTGGCGGCACTGGCAAGACTCCCATGGTCATTTGGCTTGCCGAACGTTTTCTCGCTCAAGGCAAACGCGTTGGAATTCTCACCCGTGGTTACAAAGGCAGCGCCGGCACCAGCGATGAAATTGAACTCATGAAATCTCGTTTCGCGAATCGCGTGGAATTCGGCGTTGGGCCTGATCGCTACTCCAACGGCCTACGCCTCCAACAAGCCGGCGTCGATATTTTTCTGCTCGACGATGGCTTCCAGCATCTTCAACTCGCCCGCGACGTCAACATCCTTCTACTCGATTCCTCGCGCCCCGCCGAAAACGATCGCCTTCTTCCCGCTGGCCGCCTCCGCGAACCTCTCTCCGCCATGGCTCGCGCCGATCTGCTGGTTTTCAGTCGCACCGAAACAAATCCTGGCACCGACACGGCCATCGGCAAGCTGCAGAATGTATCTGTTTTCGCCGCGCAAACGCGGTTGCTCGGTTGTCGCAAACTCGCCGACGCGTCGTCACAACTTTTCGCCGCCTCCGAGGTTGGCCCCGGCCCGTTCTACGCTTTCTGCGGCATCGGCAATCCCGGCGCCTTCGTCGCAGACCTCGAGCACTGGGGACTCTCCGTCGCCGAAAAGCAAGCCTTCGCCGATCATCATCGCTATTCCGATTCCGAAGCCGCCGAGCTCCTCGAAGCGGCTCATCACGCTGGCGCAACTGCCCTCATCACCACGGAGAAAGACGCGCACAATCTCCGCGATGTCGATTTCCAGGATTTCCCCGTCTACATCGCCATCATCGATTTCATTCTTCTGCAGGAGGATGCCTTTCTCGCCGCCATCCAGCAGCTACTTGCTTCTCGCCCGAGGCCCGCATGAAACTCCTCATTCGCGCCACCAACTGGGTCGGCGACGCTATCCTGGCACTCCCCGCATTGCGCGCCGTTCGCTCCAAATTTCCTGACGCCCACATCAGCGTTCTGGCTCGCCCGTATGTCGCCGACATCTATCGCGGCCAAGGCGTATCCGACGAACTCATCGCTTACGATCCCATCGCTGAACACCGCGGCTGGAGCGGCCGCAACAAACTCATTGCAAATTTGCGTTCCAAACATTTCGATGTCGCCCTCTTGCTGCAGAACGCCTTCGACGCTGCCTGGCTCGCCTGGCGCGCAGAAATTCCCGAGCGCATCGGTTACGCTCGCGACGCCCGCCGCGTTCTTCTCACTAAGGCTATCGCCGTCCCCAAGCCCGACGAAATTCCTCCCCACGAAAAGTTCTACTATCTGGAACTCGTTCGTCGCGCGGGCTGGCTCGATGCGTTGCCGCAAGCCGACCACATCACACTGCAAGTCTCCGATTCCGCGCGCCAGCACGCCGCGCAGACTCTGATCGATGCTGGCTCGCGCCCACGCGCTCGCCGCATCGCCATCGGCGCCGGCGCATCCTACGGCTCCGCGAAATGTTGGCCCCCCGAAAGCTTCGCCGAATGGGCCAACCGCTTTCTCGCCCAGAACGACGCCGACGTCATCCTCTTCGGCACCGCCGCCGAAGCGCCCGTCTCCAACGCCATCATCGCTAACATGCGCCGCAAGCCCATCGACCTCACCGGCAAAACCGCCATCGCCGATCTTCCCGCCTTGCTCTCGCAGTGCCATCTCTTCCTCGGCAACGATTCCGGAGCCATGCACGTCGCCGCCGCCGTCGGGTTGCCGGTCGTCGCCATCTTCGGCCCCACCGATCCTTTCGGCACCGCGCCCGTTACTCCGCGCTGCACCATCGTTCAGCAAAAGCCCTATTGCAGCCCCTGTTTCCTTCGCCGCTGTCCCACCGATCATCGATGTATGAAACAGGTCACCCCAGACATGGTCGAAGCTGCAGTCAACCCTTGGTTGATCGTCCCGCCAACTTGAATCCCCTCGCGGTATCTCGTATCGTGACCTCTAGCGCTTTCTCGCTCCATTTGCTGTAGCAGTTGTGTGCGGCTCTACGCCGCCATCTTGGGTTTGCCTTAGGTTGGCCGGTTTCGCGTTTTTGGCGGTCAGGTAGCACAGGCTTTAGCCTGTGTTCTCTGGGTTTGCCCTTTTCATCTGTCTTGCAAAGGCTACTGAATGAAGCGCACAAAAAAACAATCCGCCCCGAACTCCGCCGTCGACCTCGTCGCCCTGGCCGACATCGTCGAGCGCTTTCCCTCCCGCACCATCCTCCTCCTTGGCGATTTTGTCGCCGACGTCTTCCAATACGGCGAAATCACCCGCGTCTCGCGCGAAGCTCCCGTTCTGATCCTCCGCCATCGTGAAACGCAAATCGTTCCCGGCGGCGGCGCCAATGCCGCCAACAATTTCGCCTCTCTCGGTGCCAAGGTCATCCCCATCACCGCCGTCGGCGACGATGATGCCGGCGATCGTCTCATCAACGCTTTCCGCGACCGCCACATCGACACCTCCCGCATCGTTCGTGCCAAGGGCTGGACTACTCCCACTAAAACGCGCTTCCTTGCTGGCTGGGCTCACACCGTCGCTCAGCAGGTCCTGCGCGTCGACTACGAGCCCGCCCACCCTCTCTCCGAATCCGATCGCAAAAAATTGCGTGCGCACCTCCTCGAAAAGATCGTACGCGCCGACGCCCTGGCCGTCTCCGACTACGGCCTCGGTGTCGTGAATCTCGCGGATATCCGCGCCGCCATCGCTCGCATAAAAAAAGAAATTCCCGTCACTCTCGATTCCCGTTATCGCCTTGCCGATTACAGGCGCGCGGGGATTACCGCCGCAACTCCCAACGAAGCGGAAATGGAAGCGCTGCATCACACCGTCATCGGCAAGAATCTCTCCGAACTCGAACGCTGCGCCGCTGCCACTCTCAGCGAAATGAAACTTCGCTCGCTCCTCGTCACTCGCGGCAAAGACGGCATGGCTCTTTTCCAACAATCCGCGTCACCCGCTCACATCCCCATCTACGGCAGCGATCAAGCCGTCGATGTCACCGGTGCGGGAGACACCGTTCTCGCCGCCTACACGCTTGCTCTTTCCAGCGGTGCAACTCCGCTCGAGGCTGCCCACATCGCAAACATTGCGGGCGGCCTCGTCGTCATGAAGCGCGGCACGGCCACCGTTTCTCGCGCCGAACTGCTCGAAGCTATTCACAATTCCGCTTCAGAGACGAATCCCTGATCCATGCGCCGAGCCCAGACCAAAATCGTCCCTCGCCACGAACTTCGCGCCTTGCTCCGCGAAGCCAAGCAATCCGGCAGGCGCCTGGTACTCGCCAACGGCTGCTTTGACACGCTTCACGTCGGCCACATTCGCTATCTCGAGGGCGCCAAGCGAGAAGGCGACATCCTCCTTGTCGCCGTGAATTCCGATTCAAGTCTGCGTCACCTCAAGGGCACAGGCCGTCCCATTCTCGGTGAGCAAGCCCGCGCTCACCTGGTCGCCTCCATTCGCGCTGTCGACTTCGTCCTTGTTTTCTCTGAACCCAATGTGGAAAAGTTGCTCGAGGAATTCCTTCCGGATGTTCATGCGAAGGGAACTGACTACACCGCCGAGACCGTTCCTGAACGCGCGGTAGCCCATCGCCTCGGTATCCGCGTCGCGATCGTTGGCGACCCCAAAGCTCACTCCACGCGCAATCTACTCGCTTCCGTTCGCAAGGCTCCGCATGCCTGAGAAGCGTTTTCTGGTCGTACGCCTCGGCTCACTCGGCGATATCATTCACACTTTTCCTGCCGTCGCCGGCCTGCGCCAGTCGTTCCCTTCGTCCGAAATCGTCTGGCTTACTCATCCCCGTTTCGTTTCGCTCGTCGAATCCAGCGGCTTGGCCTCGCAAATCTGGCCCGTCGATTCGCGCGACATTGGCAACGTTCGTCGCACTCTCGCTAGAATCCGTTCGCAAACGTGGGATGCCGCCATCGACTATCAGGGCCTGTGGAAGTCTTCGCTGCTTCCGTTTCTCGGCCGCGTGCCTGTCCGTATCGGTTTTTCTTTATCCACGGTGCGTGAGTTTGGCGTTCCCATTCTTTACACTGACCGCGTCGTCTGCCGCGCGCAACACATCGCCGACCAGAATGGTGAACTCACCCTTTGCGCCGGTGCATCCACCGCGGTCGCGAATGTTTCTCTCCGCGTTCCGTCCTCCGACGAAGTCTTCGTTCGCGAACAATTGGCAAAAGACGGCGTCGCTCGTTACCTCGTTCTCAGTCCTGGCGGTGGATGGCGCTCCAAATGTTGGCCCGCCGATCGCTTCGGCCAGCTCAGCCAAAAAATTCGCGAGTCGTTGGGAATTCACTGTGTCATCAACTACGGCCCCGGCGAAGACGCGCTCGCCTCGGCTGTCAAAAACGCCAGCGGCAATTCTCAGCCGCTCGTTTACGATGGGGAACTCGGACAACTCATGGCTCTCTTGCGCAATGCCGTCTGTATCGTTGGTGGAGACACTGGCCCGCTCCATCTCGCCGTCGCCCTCGGTACTCCCGCCGTCGCCCTTTTCGGACCCACCGATCCTGCCCGCAATGGCCCCTATCCCCCCAAAGAAATCGTCCTGCGCAGTCCCAACGCCGTCACCACCTACAAGCGCGGCGATTCCACGGATCCCTCATTCCTCGATCTCTCCGTCGATCAAGTTTTCGAAGCCGTGCAACGCCGCCTCGGAGTGCATTCATGACCGCCGCCGACTTCTTCGCCCGCTGGCGCGTTCGCCTCGGTTATTTCCTCGCCATCGTTGTCCTGTTCGTCGCTCGTCCTACGTTTCATTCCATTCTTTTCGGTGCCGCCGTTGGCTTCCTCGGCCTTGTCGTTCGCGCCTATGCCGCAGGCTATCTTCACAAGCAAGAAGTCCTCACGATCACCGGCCCCTACGCCCGTACCCGCAATCCTCTTTATTTGGGCAGCAGTCTCCTCGCCCTCGGCGCCGCCATCGCCATGCATTCGTGGATCGCCGCCACTCTACTCCTGCTCTATTTTGCTTTGGTCTATTCTTTCGTCATGCGCCGTGAAGAAAATGAACTCCGCGTAAAGCACGGCTCCGCCTTCGATTCCTATGCCGCCTCTGTCCCGCTCTTTTTCCCGAGCCTCTCGGTCCCGCGCCACGAGGCCTCGCCAGACACCCGCTTCTCCTGGTCCCAATACAAAAAAAATCACGAACACCAAGCCGCGTTAGGCTTCCTCTTCCTCCTGCTCCTCCTGGTGGTAATCTGGCGCATCCACACCGCCTAATCTTCTCTAAGTAATGACCTGGCGTATCAGCACCGTCTTAGTTAAACGGAACAGGTGCCTCATACGCCGTTGTTGCATGTGCAGTTCTGTGGACGCGTCTTGTAGAGGCGGCTCTAACGCCGCCATCTCGGGTCGCCCATGTAGTGGATGTCATCCTGACCAGAGAACCAGCGAGGAATACGCTTTCAACTTTCAACTTTTAACTCTTAACCTTTAACTTTTAACTTTTAACTCCCCTCACTCTCCGCACTCCAGATAGCAACTCACCCGGATCTCCTTCCCATCCGTCAACACCCGCACCGCCCCATCCCGGTCCGTCCGCAGCACCCGCATCCCGCTCTCTTTCAGTCTCTCCAACAACACCGGGCTAGGATGCCCATACGGGTTCTGTTCTCCCGCCGAAATAATTCCCACGCGCGCGCCCAGCGCGGCCAAAAATTCCGGCATCGACGAATTCTTGCTTCCATGATGCCCAATCTTCAACACATCCGCGTGCAACATCCCCACGTCATTCTCCGACATCATCGCGTACTCCACTTCTTTCTCCGCATCCCCCGGCAGCAACAGACTCCTTTCTCCATAACGCAACCGCACCACCAGCGAATCGTTGTTCTTCGCCGTCGGCGCCACCTCTTCCGGACGAATCTCCGGCCACAGAAAATCTACCGTCACCCCGTCCCACTCAAAACTCTGTCCTCGCAATTCATGTTCGATTGGCACGTGCAGCCGTCCTGCCACTTCTTTTAATCGGCCGAACGCCAGTACCGCCGACTCTCGTCCCACCCACAACCTGCCGACGTGAAAATTCTGCAGTACCGCCGTCAGCCCTCCAATGTGGTCCTGGTGGGCATGCGTCAACGCCACCGCATCCAGTTTCTTGAATCCGCGCGACCACAGGTACGGCGAAACCACGTCCTCGCCCGGATCTGGCCCCAGATGCTCTTCCCGTCCCGTAAATCCGTTGAACGCGCCTCCTCCATCAATCAATAGCGTGCTTCCTCTTGGCGACACCACCAATATCGCGTCGCCCTGTCCTACATCCAACACCGTCATCTCCAGCGCTCCCGCTACCGTCGACGGCCGAAACGGGTACGTCGCGATCAGTATCGCCGCGCACACGATCCCCACGATGGCCGCGCGCGAAACCCACTTCCGACACGCCGCCGTCATTCGCAGACTCGCCGCCAGCAACACGCTCGACACAAAAAACAACGCCACAACCCACACAGGCGGCGAAGGAATCCTGTAGCTCCCCAGCGTCATCCTCGCAAACGCGCCCACAATCATGTCCTGCAATCCCACCAGCCACGCCAACGGCACCGCGACGATCCTGCCTAGCTCACGCACCACCAGCGACGTCCCCAAACCAATAAATCCCAGCGGCACAATCACGCCGGTCAGTGGAACCACCAGCAAATTCACCAACGGCCCCATCAGAACAATGCGGTGAAAATCCCGAGCCATCAGGGGAAGCATCCCGATTTGCAGCACCAGCGACAGCACAAACATTTCCGCGCCTCGCAATGTCCATCCAAAGCATTTCACTCCGGCATCGGCGGACCATCTCCCTGCGCGCTCCGGTAGCCACGACGTCAAAGTCGCGCACGCCGCCCGCACATCCAATCGAAATTGCGCCCGAACCGGATCATTTCCTCCGTCCCTCGTGACGTCGCGCCAACCTCTCAGCTCCTTCGCATACGGCTGCACATGCCGCCCAATCCATGGCAGCGCCACTCCCGCGATGCACCCAATCGCCAGGAACGACAGCTGAAAGCTGCCGTCCGCGGCCGCTTGCGGTTTCGCAATCAACAGGATCAGTGCCGCCAGCGCCGCGAAGTTCAGCACCTCCGTCCTTCGATAGAAAAAACTTCCGATGACCACGATCGCTTTCATCAACCCCGCGCGCAGCACCGGTGGCCTTTGTTCCACCACCGCGATGTAACCAGACAGCACCACAAGAATCGCCACCATTGCCGCGCCTTGTGGCAGCCTCAAACGTCGTCCCAGCCAAAATAGAAAGAACGCCAGCGCTCCCACGTGCAATCCCGCAACGACAAGCACGTGAAACACGCGGGTCTTTTGATAGTTCACCGATTCATTTCTCTCGATAAACGATCGATCTCCCAGCAGCATCGCCCGCAAAACGGCTGCGGCCTGGGGAGATCCCGCAAACATTTCATCCAGTCGATCGCGCAACCTGCCGCGCACCCTGGCTAGCCGCGAAGCAATTGTCGGTGCACCTGTCCCCGTCTTGGTCAGCAGGGAACTGGCCCTCAACGTCGCCAGCAAATGAATATTCTGCTCCGCCAGAAATTCTCGCCGGTCAAACGCGCCTGCGTCTCGATACACCTGCGGCAGGCGCGCCTGCGCAATCACCGTCACCTCGTCCCCAGCGTGAACCTCCGGCAAACCCGCTTCCCCTTCCTTCGGTGTAAATCCAAGCCTCAACCCGCCGCTCACGGGAATAAATTGTTCCGCCGCGTCCACTCCACTCAGATCGATCTCAATTCCATATCCCCACGGCAGTCGCGCTGGCTCCGACCGCAGCCGCCCATGCCACCGCAGCGGCGCACTCAGCTCTAACGTAGGGGCACGATACGTCGTGCCCTCTTCATTGCCAGCCGCAATCTGCCTCAGCACATGATCCGCGGGCAGCGGTCGCTCCGCCACGCTCACCGCCACCAGGCCCAGCGCAACCCAGCATCCCAGCGACAAAATTCCTGCTGCCACGAGCCGCGCCCGTAGCATCAGAGCCAAGCCGAGGCACACCACAGCCCCAACGCTCAAAATTGCTGGTATCACGAACAATCGCGAATTTATGTGTGAACCGATCTGCGGTTGCAGGCCGAGCACTATGCCGCCTCCAAATGCTGCGGCAAGCGCTACGGCCGGTATCTTCATGAACTTCTTCGCAGCCTCACCAACGTCTCGATGTGGAATGTCTGCGGAAACAAATCAAATAAATCCACCTTCTCAATTTCGTAGCGGTGCGTTGTCTCTACTTCGCTCGTCGGTTTTCGCTCCGACCTCGTCAGCACTGCCAAGTCTCTTGCCAACGTCGACGGGTCGCACGAAAGATACGCAATCTGCGCCGCTCCCAGATTCGCCAGCCGCGCCGCTACGTCCGCTCCCAATCCCGACCGCGGGGGATCCAGCACCACGAATTCCGGTGTCTCCTGCTCCTTCTTCAAAAACTCTTCAGTGTGCTCGTTGTTCGAGACCACCTGCACTTCAGCCGCCTCGGCGTTTGCCTGCAGGTCACGCGTTGCTGCCAGGTTTGCGTCCACACTCACCACTCGCTCAAACTTCCTCGCTAGCGGCAGTGTAAAGAATCCCACTCCGGCGTATAGGTCGAGTGCGTATCCGCCCTTCGCTCCTTCCAGCACCGTCTTCATCAAATCCTCAACCAGAAAACGGTTCACCTGAAAAAATGACAAATGGCTCACTCGAAACGAAAACTCCCCGGCCTTGTGCTCCAGATATCCCGGCCCGGTCAACTCAAAGCGGTTTTTGCTCTGATCCAGCAGCAGCAAACTCTCCAGTCCCGGCAGCGCCCCCTTGAACATCGCCGTCAGATCCTTAGCGGGCTTCGAGAATCGTTCGAAGGCCACGTTCAGCGCCAGCTTCCTATCCTCTGAATCGACGAACGCCTCCACCTCCAATATTCCCGGCGGCAGGGAATTCGCCCTCGCCAATTCCTGCAATTGTCCAAACGCCTTCGCCAGTCCCGGCGACAGCACTGGGCATTCATCGATCGGCAGGATCCGCGCGCTTTCCGGCAAAAAATAGCCAAACGCCCGCGGCATTGCATCGCGAAACGCCCATTGCGCCCGGTTCCGGTAGCCAAACGGTTCCGCGGTGTGCTCCTGAATCTCGCCCGTCCAGTTCACGCCTCCCAGCCGAGACAGCGTCTCCCGCAAAATCTCTTTCTTCTGTCGCACCTGTACCGCAAACTCGATGTGCTGGTAGTGGCACCCGCCGCACACTCCAAAGTGCGGGCATCGCGGCTTGATTCGCGCCGCCGACGCCTGCTTCACTTCCTCCAGCTTCGCGTGGATCAGGTTCTTCTTTCGCGTCGCTACCGACGCACGCACCTGCTCTCCCGGCAGCACGAACGGCACAAACACGGTGCTTCCCTCGGCATGCGCCAAGCCGTCTCCCTTGTACAGCAACTTCTCAATTGATAATAGTAACTCTTCAGCCATAATTGTCCAGTCCTGTTCTTTTTCGATTCCCGCTGGCAGCCGCAGCCCGTCTCCGGCCCCGCAAAGTCCATCAAGTAAAGTAGTACAGGCTCACTCGCGGCAGCGAATATTCGTCCAGTAATCGTTTCTGCAGATACTGCCTCTCCACCAACCCCAGTTGCGCTGCTTTCATTTTGCGCCGGTAAGCCGCCAGTTGCGAGTCCACTTCGCGCCTTGCCTTCAACATCAATTCTTCGCTGGCGTGCGTCAGCACCGCCGCGTGTATCTTCTCGTCGATAATCGTCAGCCGCCGTTCTAAATCCTCCAGGTCGATATTTCCCGGCGCGTCCAGAAGCACCTGCAGTCCTCCAAGCGTTTGGTTCACATTCTCCAGCGCCGCTGCCAGCTCCGGTTGACACTTCTTGCGGCGTTCCGCCGCGTTCGCGATCTGCTCGGCCTTCTTCTGTACGTGCGCTCGCAATTCCTCGCGCGAAAATATGTCCGTCGCGGCGGCCTTTACTTTTGGCGTGGCTCCCGCTGCCGCTTCCTGGCTCTCTTCCGCTGCCTCCAGCACCGCGTCCGTGCAATATGCCAGGTTCTTCAGTGTTTTTCCCGTTCCTCGTCGCGATCGCTGGTAACTCTCGAACGCCCTGTCGATCCCCTTCAGCGCGGCCTCCAGCGGCACTCCCGCCTTCTGCCACGTCTCCATAATCGCCCAGTCCAGCGGTGACACCAGCAGGTATGCCCCGCGCTTCTTCCAAAAATACTCTTCAATCTCCGTGAAATAGTTGAAGTAGTTCCAGTCTTCCATAAGTGGCGGGTGCTGCTTCAATCGCGCGAATGCCAGTCTAGCGTTGCGCTTTCTTTGTTCCCTGCATTCCTTCGTGCTTGGCAGCCCCGCTGCGCGGCTCCCGGTGTCCTTCGTGATGCTGATTCTTTTCCCAAATCAATCGCAGTCCCGTCAGCGTCAAAAATTCATCGATATACTGGATCTGCTTCGACCCCTTTGCCACCAGCCGCGCCTGTCCTCCCGTCGCCACCACCGCTGCATCGCTCTTCAATTCCGCCTTGATGCGCGTCAGCATTCCATCCACCATGTCCACCGCGCCGTAATAAAGCCCGGCTTGCATGTGCGTCACCGTGTTTGTCCCGATCACTTTTCCCGGGTCTTTGATCTCCACACGCGGCAGCCTCGCCGTCCTCGTAAACAACGCCTCCGAAGTTATTCCGATACCCGGCGCAATCGCACCACCCAGGTACTCGCACTTTGCCGAAATCACGTCAAATGTGATCGCCGTCCCGAAATCCACCACGATGCACGGCCCGCCATACTTCTGGAACGCCGCCACTCCGTTCACGATTCGGTCCGCTCCCACTTCCATCGGATTGTCCACCAGCACCGCCATCCCCGTCTTCACTCCGGGCTCCACAAACAGCGCTTTCTTCCCCAAATACACTCGCGCCATTTCTGCCAGTGTCCAATTCACCGGCGGAACCACAGAGCTAATCATCACACCCGCAATTGCCTTTTGATCCAGATTCGCCAAGGACAACAAGCTCCGCGTCAGCACGCCATACTCGTCCACTGTCTGCGAGTGTGCCGTCGTCAGCCGCCAGTTCGCGATCAACTCTTCCTCGCGAAACACTCCCAGCACCGTATTCGAATTCCCCACGTCAATCGTCAGCAGCATCGAGTATCCGCCCTAAAAGTGTTGCCCACTAACCGCTTCCTTTGCTCTCGCCGCCCCCGTCTTCGCCTCTACAGGTGGTCGGATCCTAAGGTCCGACGCCTCCCGCCCCCCTCTTCAGGGGGTCGGACCTTTAGGTCCGACATTAAATCCCTGCCCAAACTTGGGGCTTTAGCCCAGAGGACTCCGCCCCACGCCAACCTACCTCACTTCCGTCACATCTCCCGCAATCACCGTCACCACCGCACCATCTTCTTTCTCCACCTGCAACAATCCTTCTTTCGTCAATCCCGACGTCGTCCCAATGTACGTCTCGCTTCCCGTATCCACCCGTACTCGCTTTCCCTTCGCAAAATTCGACAAACTCAAAAACCGCTCCGTCACAAACCCCGGACCTTCTCGCAAAAACCGATTGTAGTCGCTCTCGAATTCCCTCAACAACCGTACCAGCAATTCCAGTCGCGAATGCGTCTTACCGCTTTCTTTTCTCAACGACGTCGCAATCGCCCCCAGCTCCGCGGGAAATTTCTCCTGGTTCACATTGATCCCCATTCCCACAATCACAAATCGCACCAGGTTCGCTTCCGCGTGCATCTCCGTCAAAATTCCGCCCACCTTTCTCCCGTCCAGCAGTAAATCATTCGGCCATTTTAATTGCGTCTTCAGCCCCGTCTGCTCCTCCACCGCCGTGTACGCCGATAGCCCCGCCATCATCGTCAGCAGCGGCGCTTGCACCGGCGCCAGCCTTGGCCGCAGCAAGAACGTCACATAAATCCCCGCTCCGCGCTCTGAATGCCAGTTTCGTCCCGCGCGCCCCTTTCCCGCGGTCTGTTCTTCTGCCAGCACCACCGCGCCCTCGGGTTCGTTCGCGTAGCCCAGCTCCAGCGCCACCCGATTCGTCGAATCGGTTTTGAAAAAGTGGTAGAACCGTTTCCCGAACAGGTTCCCCTTCACCCTGCCCTTCAGCAAATCCGGCAGCAGAATGTCCGGCACTTTTTCCAGGAAATATCCATGCGCCGTCTGACCCTTCACGCGCACGCCCAGCTCGCGCAATCGCTGCACCCATCGCCATACCATCGACCGCGACACACCAATTTCTCGCGCGATCCTTTCTCCGCTGATCACGATGGTAGCGTTCTCCGAAAGCAGCGTCAGTAGCGCTGCAAGTCGTCGGTCGGTTGTTCCTGGTAAAGAAGCTGGTTGCGGCATCAATCCCTGACTGAAAACCTCAGCATCACGTGGCGGCCGTTAGGAGGCCAGGGCTTTAGCCCTGAAGCATTGCGATCCCTCATTGCAACTGCGACCGCACCCTATCCTACTTTTCCTTGATGCTCTCTACAAGCAAACTTACATCTGCGCTATTCGCCGAATGTGTCAGCGCGCCCGATGAAAGATAATCCGCTCCGCTCAGTGCATACGCCCGCGCATTCTCCAGCGTAATCCCTCCGGATATCTCAACGATGCACGCCACTCGTATCCCGCGCACAATCTCCACGCACCTTCGCGCTTCGTGCGGCGTCATATTGTCCAGTAGCACCGACTCCGCTCCCGCCGCCAGCGCCTCTCGCAATTCCTTCTCGTTTCGCACCTCAATCTGAATCGAAAGGGAACTGGCCTCCGCTGGCGTTGGCACAACTCCCACCGCCTCATACGCCGTCATCGCTCGCGGCTTCATTTGCGATGATGCATACGCATGCGCCTGGTCCAGCGCCGCCTGCACTCCTCCAGCCAGCGCAATGTGATTCTCTTTCAGTAGAATCGCGTCATACAATCCAAACCGGTGGTTTGTCCCGCCCCCCATCTTCACCGCGTACTTTTCCAATTGCCGCAACCCCGGCGTCGTCTTTCGGGTATCCCGAATCTTCGCCCGCGTTCCTTCCAACTGCTCCACAAACCGCCGCGTCAACGTCGCGATCCCGCTCAAGTGCCCCAAAAAATTCAGCGCCGTCCGCTCTCCCGTCAATATTGCCGCTGCTTTGCCTGACAACCGCAGCACATCTTCGCCATTCTTCACCAACTGCCCATCCGCGGCCCGCGATTCCATTCTCATGTGCGGATCAAGCCGCCCAAACACCATTTCCGCCAGCGGCAATCCAGCGCACACCAACTCCTGCTTCGCCACAATATGCGCCCGCCCTGTAGCTTCAGCCGGAATCGTAGCCGCAACGGTAGCGTCGCCGGCTCCAACATCCTCCGCCAGCGCCGCCTCAATCACCTTCTCCACATCCTCCGATTTCCAATCCATACCCATTTGCAGTGCGGAAATCTGCGTTTACGGGGTCGGACCTTCATCTCCGACATTAAATCACTCACAAAAACCCGGCTTTAGCCCCTGAGGACTCCGAACGCCTTGCCTGGACTTACTCCCTCACGCCCCCTCCAAACTCCTCAACCTCTCCTGCAGTTTCCCCAACTCCACCTTCTGTCCCGCCAACGTCTCTTCCATCTGCCGAATAATATTCTCCGGGGCCCTGCTGCGGAACGTCTCATTCCCCAACTGCTTTTCCTTCGACGCGATGGCCTTTTCCAGCCCTTCAATCTCTTTCTTCAATCGGGCCACTTCTCCCGCCGCATCCACAGTTTCAGCCGCATACGGTATTCGAATATCGAACGCCGCTGTCGATCTCACTCCTCCGCCGCCCTCCGGCAATTTCTCGCTAAGCACCCGCAACTCCGTCAGAAATGTCAGCCGCGTAATTCCTTCTCGATTTGCTTCCACCACCGCTCGCGCTGCCGCGTCCGCACTCGAAAATTCCGCCGCTACTTTCTTCTTATCCAGCTTCATGTCCGACCGAATCGTGCGTAGCGCCTGGATCACTTCCTGCACCATTCCAAATTCCCGCAGCGCCTCGGCGTTTTTCCACGAAGCCCGCGCCTCCGGATACCGGTCCAGCGCAATCGATTTCGCTCCGGCCTTCTGTGGCAACTGGTGCCACAGCTCTTCCGTCAGAAATGGCATGAACGGGTGCAGCAGCCGCAACGCCGCATCAAATCCCGCAAACAGATTCTTCCAAGCTACTGTCGCCCGCTTGCGGTCTGCGCTCTGCAATTCCGGCTTCACCCATTCGATGTACCAGTCGCAGAAATCGCCCCAGAAAAATTGATATACGCCCTGCGCTGCCTCGTGGAACCGGTAATCCTTCAGCGCAGCATCCACCGTCGTCACCGTCTCTGCCAGCCTGCCAAAAAGCCAGCGATCGATCAGCGGCACCTCTCCCTTGTACACATACGGCGCTTGCTCCCGCACCTCGGGCGCTGCCAACTCTTCCAGACCAACTCCGGCCTGCTCGAATTTCTCCAGGTTCACAAATAAAAATCGCGCCGCATTCCAGATCTTGTTCGCAAACGACCGCGCCCCCAACAGCCGGTCATCGCTCAGCACAATGTCCGTTCCGGGCGCCGCCATCGACGCCAGGCAAAATCTCATCGCATCCGTTCCATACTGCTGATTCAGCACCACCGGGTCCAGTCCCGTCCCCTTGGACTTGGACATCTTTTCTCCAGTGGGTGTCCTAACGATCGAATGCAGATACACCGCGCGAAAGGGAACTTGCCCCGTAAAATGCAGTCCCATCATGATCATTCGCGCCACCCAGAAAAACAGGATGTCGTACGCGGTGATCAGCAAGCTCGTCGGATAGTATCTTTCGAAATCCGCGGTCTTCTCCGGCCAACCCAGCGTCGAAAATGGCCACAAGGCCGAGCTGAACCACGTGTCCAGCACATCCGGATCCTGCTGCGGTGTGCTCGATCCGCATTTTGGGCACGTCTTTGGCTCTTCCCTCGCCACAATAATCTCGCCGCATTCGCAATACCACGCCGGTATCTGGTGTCCCCACCACAACTGCCGCGAAAGCGTCCAGTCCCGGATATTCCTCATCCAGTTCAGATATTCCGTTCGCCGGTTTTCCGGCACCATCTGAATATCGCCGCGTTCCACGGCAGCAATCGCCGGCTCCGCCAGCGGCAGCATTCGGCAGAACCATTGTGTCGAGATGCGCGGCTCTACAATCGTCCTGCTTCTCTCGCAGTGCCCGATTGCGTTGAGGTGCTCCTCGATTCTGTCCAGGTATCCCTGCGCTTGCAGGTCTTCCACAATCTGTTTCCGCGCGGCGAACCGCTCCAGCCCCGCGTACGCGCCACCGTTCTCATTGATGTGCGCGTCGTCGGTCATTACGTCGATCTGTGGCAGCCCGTGCCTCTTGCCCGCCTCAAAGTCGTTCGGGTCGTGAGCGGGCGTGATCTTCACCGCTCCCGTGCCAAATTCGCGATCCACCATCTCGTCGCCAATAATCGGAATTTCCCGGTTCATCAGCGGCAGCTGCGCCTTCTTCCCGATCAGGTGCTTATACCGTTCATCTTCTGGATGTACCGCCACTGCCGTGTCGCCCAGCATCGTCTCCGGCCGCGTCGTTGCCACCACCAGAAACTCCTGTGTTCCCACCACTGGGTATTTCACGTACCACAGATGCCCCTGCTTCTCCTCGTGTACCACTTCCAGATCGCTCAGCACCGTTCGGCAACCCGGGCACCAATTCACAATGCGCTTTTCCCGGTAGATCAGTCCTTCTTCATAGAGCCGCACAAATACGTCGCGCACCACTCGCGACAGTTCCGGCGATAGCGTGAACTTCTCTCTAGACCAGTCGCACGACTCGCCAATCTGCTTCATCTGCCGCTGGATTGTTCCGCCGCTCTCTTCCTTCCACTGCCACACCCGCTTGATGAACTCTTCCCGTCCCAGATCCCGGTAGTGAATCCCCTGGTGCGACAATTGCCTCGCCACGATGCGCTGTGTCGCAATTCCCGCGTGGTCCGTCCCCGGCAGATACAACGTGTTGTATCCGCGCATGCGGTACCACCGCGTCAAAATGTCGATCTCCGTGTGATTCAGCATGTGACCGATGTGCAGCGACCCGGTCACGTTCGGCGGCGGGATCACCATCGAGAACGCCGGCCCCGGCGAACTCGGGTCGGCCTTAAAAAGTTCTTCCTTCACCCAGAACTCCGCCCATCGCGGCTCAATCTGTTGTGGCTCGTACGCCTTCGCTATCTCTCTCCCCATCCCTACCTCATCTGGCTCTTTTTGGAGTGCGGCGGCTAGCCACCGCTTTTGCAGCCCACACCAAATCTCGCTCCTTCAGCCTCCTACCCGCTCTAATCCTAGCAACGTAATCCTTGAATATACGAGCCCCTGGACCCTGCGTCAATTTAGTAGCGGCGGCTTTACGCCGCCATCTTATGCGGACTTGGCCGGATGTAGCGGCCGCCTTCCGGGGCGGTCCGCCAACTGAAATGCTTACCTGGCTCTATTGTTGGGGCATTTGGCGAGAGGTCCGCAATGCGTCGACAGGCACACGCAGATCTGCTCTCGAATTCGCAACCCAAATTGTATTCGGGGTTTTTACGACTTCTTCGACTTCAACTCTTCTTCAATCACTGCCGCGATCACCGGCCTCAGGAATTCGTGCGTCATTTTCTTCAATAGTTCCGGATTCATCTGATCGATGACCCGCGCCACCAGCGTGTCCATGTCTGGCTTTTCCTCTTCGCTTTGTGTAACTGCTGTCACGCTTTCGGCAACGTGTCCAATCATCGGAGCGGGCTCTTCCACCGTATCCGGAGCGGCCACGTGTTCCCCTTCGACCGGCGCCGCCTCTTCGCGCGTCACTTCAGCGAATTTCTCCGCGGGCAGCGATCCACTTGCTTCCCACGTATTTTCCCAACTCTTATTCTCTGTCGCCGAAGCCAAAGCAGGCGCGGCCTCTTCTTCGTGCTTCTCGTCAACCGCTGGCGTTTCAGGCACGTGGGAATTTTCCGCGCTCTGCCAGCTCTCCGCGGGCTTCTCGGCTTCAACCTCAGCCGCGACCGGCTCGTGGTGGCTGTGAACCTCAATCGGCGACTCCTCATACGCCGACGTCGAGTTCTCGGCATGACTTTCGTGCTCTACTAAATTCTCGTGGTGACCCACTACCGTCTCGGGTTCCGATCCCGCATAATGGCTCGCTTCTTCCGCCGCTGATTCTTCCACCACGGGGGCCGCCGCTTCTCCCACGGACGGCTCGGGCTCCACTGGAGCTGGGTCCTCGGTCACCGCAGGCGCTGGCTCCTCAACAGGCGGCGTATCCCATGTCGCGGCCAGCATCGAAGCCTTCTTCGCCTCCGCATCCCATGGCGACGACGTCACCGAGTACCACCCATTCCCTGGTTCAGCGGCCTTCACCGGTTCTACTTCCTTCACCGGCTCCGCCACCTTCGGAGCTTCCTCAACTACCGCTTTCTCCTCGGCAGCAACCTCAGCTTCCTTGTGCTCTTCCACCGCTCGCGCCAATTTCTCTTCCACACCCGCAGCCATCGCTGCCGCCCAAGCATCCCCTGAAAATGGCGTCGGCGCATCCGCTGGCTTCTCTTCCAATGTCGTCACCGCCACCGCTGGCGAATGTGCCGCCTCAGCGTACGACGGTTCTTCTACTGCTGGCGTCCAACGGGCCGACTTCAAGCTGCTCGCCGGCGATTCACCATGGAATGCCGCCTCGCGCCAGTCCGGCGTTCCTTTCGTTTCCTCCGTCACATCCTCGTGGTCTTTGCGCCAGCCGCCCCGCGGCGATTCTTCTTCCTCCGCCACTTCTTCCTCTTCGGTCTCCTCTGTGCCCCAACTCCGATCTGTAAGCTCCTCGCGGCCCTTCGGCATAAACGCCGCGTCGTCTTCCACGTCCGGTGTCTGCAGCAAGCTGCCAAACGCCACCGGCTCGTTTCCCGCCGCGATTTTCACCTGTGCTGGTGGGGCAGGGAAGTCCTCCAGCGGTTCTGGCTCTGCTTCCACAATCTTGTGCGCCGGTGCCGCCACCTTTGCGCTCGGCGTCAACATCTCCGCCACGGGTCGCGCCGGCGGTGCTTCGGGCGGCTTCTCGGCATGCGCTCCAATCGCCACACCCGCGCGAGCCAATGCCGACTTTACCATCGAAATCAGGGGATCAGGGGGAACGAACGGCTTCTTCAGCACGCCATCCGCGCCTACCCGCTGCGCTTCTTGCTCATCCAGCGGATCGAACGCCCCAACCAGCAAAATCACCGGAATATGCGCGAATTTCGGGTCTTCTTTTACGAACCGGCAAACCTCATATCCGTTCCGCACCGGCATAAACACATCCGCCAGCACCAAGTCGGGATGAATGTCTGCAATCTTGCGCACGGCTGCTTCTCCGTTGCCCACGGCGACAACGTCTATTCCCTGATCTTTCAGGGCCAGCCCTACCATCTTTTGGATATTACTGTTGTCGTCGGCAACGAGGATCTTGGCCACCGCACGTCCTCCACATACCCCATGCGTTACACGGATGGAGATTCAAATCGTATTGGAGCACTCCGCCCCGATGGCGTCAATCTCCGCACCACTCATGTGTGTCGGAAGTAGACATGCCGCGTTCTCAATCGCTTACCTGTACCAAAGGACTGCTCCTTTTGGAGTGCGGCGGCTAGCCGCCGCTTTTGCGGCCCACGCGCAGCGCAATCCAATAATCGCTAGCCAGCCCCACTGTCGAATCGCGGTTTCTTCTTCATGTAGCGCTGACCTTCTATGTCAGCCCTCCAGTCAACAGACACCTCCACCCGCTGCTCTTCACAGTGCTGTCCTCTACAGTGCTCTTCCAGGGCGTGCTGTTTTCTGAGGGTAACTTGAGGCGGCGGCGCCGCACCCCAAGTCTTACCTTGTTCTTAAAGGGTGCGGCTTCTCTCGCGGTTTCCGTCTTTGCTTCCTTACTTCTTTGCTTCCTCTTTCTACCAAGGGATTATTTTCTTTATCCCCTTCTTCTTACTGCTCGATTCCTTCGTATTCGCCGGCGGATCCGTGCTCGTCGTCCCGCTCTTCGCCGCGTCTGTTGACGCTGTCGTGCCGTCCGCCGCCGTTGTGCCTGTGGTCGTCGACCCATCCGCAGGCGCCGTCGTCGTCGTTGTACCATTCGCCGTGGCATCCGCGGCTGGTTCCGTCGAGCTGCTATCACCCGCGGGCGCTCCCGCGGACGTATCCTCGTTCGCGCCGCTCGTATTTGTTGGTTGCGCTGGCGCTGGATCCCCCGGCTTGACCGTCTCGATCACCGCATTCGATCCCGGCGCGCCTCCCCCATTTCCCATGCTGGATCCTTTGGCTCCCGTCAACGTATCTGTCCCCGGCTGATCGCTCTCCGCTTCCATCTGCGGCACGCCATTCCGGGCCGCAGTGTGTGTATCTGGCCCAGGATGGAATATCCCAAACGTTTTGTGGACCACGTTCTCCTTGGGCCGCGGCGTATTCTGCTCTGCCGTCATCCACTCCACGGCCTTCGGGTCCGGCTGCGGGACCGGCATTCCAAACGCTTTCAATTTGTCTTTGGATCCGTCTGCATACTTCGACAGCGGATAATTCTTGATAATCTGCGCGTAGTAGTTGCCCGCGATGTCCTTACGCTCGCTCTTCTCGAATACGTCCGCCAGCATCCACAGCGCTTCGTCCGTCTTGCTGTACAACGGGTACCGCTTCACCAGCGGTATCAATCGGCCAGCAGCCGCCCGCTTATCCTGTTTTACGTAATAGTAGTACCCGATGCGGAATTGCCCCTCCGCCAACACTTCCTGTACTTCGCGCAAATGCTGCTGCGCCTCAGGCGCCAGCGGATCCTTCGGATATTTCGTCAGGAATGTCTGGAACTCTTCTTCGGCGGACTTAGCGTGCGCATTGTCCCGGTCCGGCTTGGGCATCTCGTTAAAATGGCACATGGCCACTTGCGCCTGCGCATACGCCGCTTCCGGCAGGAACGGGAAAAACACGATGAAATCCTTATACCCGTTGATTGCCTGCGTTATGTTCGAAGTCCCACCCTCTTTGTAGTACGAATCCGCGATCGCCAGCTTGGCCTTTGCCAGGTACTCGCTGTCCGGATAGGTATTGATCAGCGTCTGCAGGCTCAACCGCCCAATTTCGTGCTTTCCGTGCTTGATATCGTCGATGGCCTTATCGTACAGCTGCTTATCCGGCTCCACCGTGTTCGTCGTTTCGGTGGACTGATCCACCTTTTTCTTCTTATGGAGAATCTGGGCGGTGCACTGGCTGGCCGTCACTCCCACCAACGTCAGTGCGCAGATCAGAAGAAGCGCAAATCGCCGCACTCTTCACCTCTCATTTTCACGTTCTAGCCCCCGCCGATCGTCCTTGGGGTGGGCACCTCGTCATCGGCTTGGACCCTTTTAGTATAACCTGAACTATCGGACAGGTCGGACCCCAAACTTACCCCTCCGTCCAGCCCCCATCCCTGCCCCTGTGATGCCCCCGCCCCGCCCGAAGGTTTTCTTTTGGAGTGCTGCGGCTAGCCGCAGCTTTTCCCACCCAAGCCACAAATCGCCAATCGGCCGTCTCGTCACATGCGACTTGCCCGTGTTGACAAAACCTTTCTTAGCAGCCGCCCTCATCACCATCGTGTCATCCTGAAGGCGCGTCTTTGGCGCCTGAAGGATCTCAACCGCAACGCACGGAGACCTAACCGCGTCTCCGGTTTCTTTCCCGCTCCCCGCTTCATTTCCTCTCCCAAAACATTTTTAATGTTTTGTAATATCATCCCCGCTCTTCTCTAAGTACAATAAGTTATTGCCTTTCGCTCCTCAGGAACGAAGGCTCACTCATGGACAAACGTAAATTTCTTTTTGTTTCCCTCTCCAGCTTGATTGGTGATATCGCCTGGCAGGTTCTCAAGGAAGGACACGACGTCCGCTACTTCATCGATGCCGAAAAAGAGCGCGACATCGCCGACGGCTTCGTCCCCAAATCCACAGACTGGGAAAAAGACGCCAAGGACTGGGCCGATATCATCGTCTTCGACGACACCCTCGGCCAGGGCGCCAAAGCGCAAGCTCTTCGCGCGGCCGGCAAACCCGTCATTGGCGGTACCCCCTACACCGACAATCTCGAAGATGATCGCTCCTTCGGCCAGGAAGAATTAAAGAAGGCCGGCGTCACCATCATTCCTTACCAGGATTTCGATTCTTTCGATCCCGCCATCGAATTCGTCAAGAAGAATCCCGATCGCTACGTCATCAAGCCCAGCGGTGAGGCCCAGAACGTCAAGCGCCGCCTCTTCGTCGGTGAGGAAGAAGATGGCCAGGACGTCATCGGCATGCTCGAAGCCTACAAAAAGGCCTTCTCCGAAGAGATCAAGGTTTTCCAGTTGCAGCGACGTGTGAACGGTGTCGAAGTCGCCGTCGGTGGCTTCTTCAACGGTAAGAAATTCATCACTCCCATCAACATTAACTTCGAACACAAAAAACTTTTCCCCGGTGAAGTCGGCCCTCCCACCGGTGAAATGGGCACCGCCATGTTCTGGAGCGAGCCCAACGCCCTCTTCAATCGCACTCTCTTGAAAATGGAGCCCAAGCTCGCCGAAGAAGGTTACGTCGGCTACATCGACGTCAACTGCATCGTCAACAATAACGGCATCTATCCTCTGGAATTCACTTCGCGCTTCGGCTATCCCACCATCAGCATCCAGCAGGAAGGCATCCTCACTCCCATCAGCGATCTATTCTGGGAACTTGCCAACGGCCTCGATCCCAAGTGGCGCACGCGCAGCGGCTTTCAGATCGGCGTCCGCATCGTCGTTCCGCCGTTTCCTTTCGACGACGAGGAAACGTTCAACTCCTTCTCCAAAAATGCCGCCATCATTTTCAAGCGTCCCATGAACGAAGGCATCCACATCGAAGACGTCAAGCAGGTGAACGGCCAGTGGTTCGTTGCTGGCACTTCCGGCGTCGTCCTCATCGTTATCGGCACTGGCCAAACCATGAAGCAGACGCAAGCCCAGGTCTACTCCCGCATCAAAAACGTTCTCATCCCCAACATGTACTACCGCACCGACATCGGCGACCGCTGGGTAGAGGATTCCGACAAATTGCACAACTGGGGCTATCTCCGCTAATTTTGGAGTGCGGCGGCCAGCCGCCTCTTTTTGCAGCCCAAGCCCAACTCCATCCGACAATCCCCAACTCACCCACACGCGAATCGCGGTTTTTTCTTCCGTGTATCGCTGGTCTTTTATGCCACGCCTCTCGCATTTCGTCGTGGCCGTTTCCTTTCTCTGCTTCCCAACCTTTCGCCTATCTCCCGTCCCACCTTCACCTGTATAATCCACAAGCAACCAACGCAGGTTCTTCCTGACTGATACTGACAACCGATCACTGATAACTTTTCCATGCTCGAGCGCCTTCAAAAAATTATCGCTCACGCCGGCATCGCCTCTCGACGCCACGCGGAGCAACTCATCCTTTCCGGCCAGGTTCGCGTCAACGGCAAAGTCGTCACCGAACTCGGCTCCAAGGCCGATCCTTCCAAAGATAAGATCGAAGCCGCCGGTCGCCTCGTCGAATCCGAACGCCGCCACATTTATCTCCTCATGCACAAACCACCTGAGGTGGTCTCCACTCTTACCGATCCCGAAGGCCGCAAAACTCTCCGCAATTTCCTGCGCGGTTTTCCCGAACGCGTCTACCCCGTTGGCTCTCTCGACTACAACGCCAGCGGCCTCGTCTTTCTCACCAATGATGGCGACCTTACTTCCTCCATGCTCAAGCACTGGTCAAATTTGCAGCAATTCTTCCACATCAAAATTAAGGGGCGCCTCACCCTTGAAGACCTCGAACGTCTCGGCAAGCACACCAGTACCAAACTCCGCACGCTTCGTCAGCCCGACGCCTCTCGCGGTCACGCCGCCAACTTCTGGTATGAAGTGCAATTCGCCGGCGCCCGCCTGGATGTCCTCAAGCGCGCCCTCTTCAAGGAAAATCATCCGGTTGAAAAAGTGAAGCGCATCGGCCTGGGTCCGCTCTCCCTCGAAGGTATTCCTAACGGCCGTTACCGCCTCCTCGATAAGCGCGTGGTCGATGCCCTAACCATTCCCAAGCGGCCCCCAAAACCCAAGAAATCCCGCTAACCATGCGGTCGCGATCCAGGCGCGAATCGTGGTTTTGTAGCGCTGTTCTTTTATGCCAGCCGCATAATCCCGTACCCTGTAGCGGCGGGTTTACCCCGCCATCTCGTTGTGCCATCTCCTCATCCGGCGCGTATAATTTCGCTGTCATCCTGAGCGCAGCGAAGGATCTCATTGTCGCTAACGCCGCGAAAGGGCACCGGTTCCTGATCCCTGATCTCTGATTCCTAATATCTCTTTATTTAAAACTGATAACTTAGAACTGAAAACTTTCCTCATGCCCGAACGCCTTCAAAAAATCCTCGCCGCCGCTGGCATCGCCTCTCGCCGCAAAGCCGAAGAAATCATTGCCGCTGGACGCGTCACTCTCAATGGCACCGTCGTCATCGAGCAGGGCACCAAGGCCGATACCGAGCGCGACACCATTTGCGTCGATGGCCAACCCCTGAAACGCGCCCAACCCTTCGTCTATTTCCTCCTGTACAAGCCCAAAGGTTACGTGACCACCGTCAGCGATCCCGAAGGCCGCCCCACCGTCATGGACCTGCTCCCCAAACAAGCGGAGCGCGTCTACCCTGTCGGCCGTCTCGACTATGCCAGCGAAGGCTTGCTGCTCATGACCAATGATGGCGCCCTCGCACAAAAACTCACCAAGGCCGGCTCGCACGTCCCGAAGACCTATCTCGTCAAAATCAGCGGAAAGCCTTCCGAGCAAGCCATCCAGCGCCTTCGCTCCGGCATCACCATCCCGCTCGACGACGGCCGCCACGTCAAAACTTCTCCCGCAGAAATTCGCCTCGTGGAAGACGCGCCCAATCCCTGGTACGAAGTCATTCTCATCGAAGGACGCAACCGTCAGATCCGCCGCATGTTTCAACAAGTTGGTTTCCTGGTAGAAAAGATCAAACGCACCCAGCTAGGCCCCCTGGTCCTCGACGTCGCCCCCGGCAAATTTCGTCGCCTAACCGAAAAAGAAGTGCACCGCCTGAAACATCTGGCCTCCCCATCCGGCGGTTGACATTTCATTTCGCGATATTCCGCCGCCATGACTTTTCCTTGTTTTGTTGTCACCTGCTAGCTAAAGGCTGTTGCAAAACACAGAGCCCATCCCCTTAATTGACGCGGGTAGCTGACGAGACGGTGTGGCAGATCTGCTGGTTCGCGTATCTTGGCGCGCAAATTTCTCCGAAAAAGTGCGGTAATTTCATCATTTTCCCTTGACAATGTATATATTACTCGATATAATCGAGTACGTTGTGATCAACTCTACCTCCCACCAACCCTGGCTCTTCTATTCCCCTTTGGCCAAGCAAGCTGCGCTGCTCAAAGACGATTTGCTCGATCCCGTCGATCAACTCTTGGAGGATCCCGCTTTGGTTGATTTGGTCCAGCAATGTCTGGCGGCACGTTCCCCCGCCTCAGCGCGCACCGGGCGACCCGGCATCACTCCCGATCGCGTGCTGCGCTGTTGTGTCATGAAGCACCTGAAGGGCTGGAGCTTCCGCGATCTGGAACGGGAACTCCGCAGCAACCTGGTGTACCGGCGGTTCACCCGTTTCGATGCCGAAGTCACACCCGATTTCACTACCTTCAGCCGAACCTTCGCGTTGTTGAGTCCGCAGGTCACCGAACAAATTAATCACCGGGTGGTGAGCCTGGCGCGGGAGCAAGGCGTAGCGCACGGACGTAAACTTCGCACTGACACCAGTGTCGTGGAAAGCAACGTTCACTATCCTACTGACAGCTCGCTTCTGGGCGACGGTATCCGAGTGCTCAGCCGCAGTCTCGAACAGATCGCCGCCGAGTGTAAGGACGGAGCCCTGAACGTGGTGCATCACGGGCGCGCGGTGAAATATCGCCTGCTGGAGATCGGCCGCGCTGCCAAGTCACTTACGGACGCCAACAAACAGCGGATGCGGGATAGTTACAAAAAGTTAGTGGGGCTGACCCGGGGCGTGGTGCGACAGGCCAGCGAAGTGTTGCAAAGATGGAGGAAGGGGCGGCTGAAAGTGGTGGGGAAGTTCCTAAGCGTAGAAGCACAGATCGGTCACCTGCGGCACTTTCTACCTTTAGTGGAGAAGGTGATCAAGCAGACCAAGGAACGTGTGTGGGGTGGAAACTGCCACGTGGAAGGCAAAGTGTTGAGTTTGTTCGAACCGCATACAGAAGTGATTCGCAAAGGGAAAGCGCACAAGCCCAACGAGTTTGGCAGGCTGGTGCGGATTGACGAGGTTGAAAACGGCATCGTGAGCGGCTACCAAGTTCTGACCGGCAACCCGGCCGATCCCACGTCCTGGATGGCGGCCATCGAACAACATCAGGCTTGCTTCGGGCGAGCGCCGGAGATGGCCACGGGCGACCGAGGTTTTTTCTCCGCCAAGAACCAGCGTGCGGCGCAAAATCTCGGGGTAAAGAAAGTGGCGCTGCCGGGGCGCGGACGTCTCTCCGTCAAGCGGGCCAAGAAGCAGAAGGAACGCTGGTTCCGGCGAGCGCTGCGCTGGCGAGCCGGCTGTGAAGCTACCATCAGCACCTTGAAGCATCCCTTCTCGATGTTGCGAGCCACGTACAAAACCGACCCTGGATTTCAGCGCTACGTGGGCTGGTGCGTGATTACCAAAAATCTGTTTTCCATCGCTCGCTATCAAGAGCGCAGGAGGGAGCAATGACCAGGTCGATTGATTCCGCTGCCCAACGACGCAAGCTGCTGGGCGAGATTGCACGTCTAGCAGAAATCGCTATTTTCGGAACCCTATCGGAAACTTACCGCACCTGCGGACAAGCGGGCTGCCACTGCCAAGGAGATGGACCCAAGCATGGTCCGCATCTGAACGTGAGCTACCGTGGGGAGAAGGGTAAGACTACCGGCTACTATGTTCCGAAGGCAGCGCAAGAAGCCACGCGCGAGGGAAGCTAGGCGAGATGCCGTTTCGATTCGCAGAGCGCATCATCATGGTTCCGAGTTCCCTCTGCCGCGTGTCATCCTGAGCGCAGCGAAGGATCTCATCGTCGCAATTCTCGCGCGACCACCACTATAGGCAACGCGTTCTGATCCCTGGCTTTCAACTTTCAACTTTCAACTTTTGACTCTTCTCCCACTGGTCGCCGGTCGCGGGCCACTGGTCACTGGTCACTTCTTCTTGTCTTTCAACTTTCAGCTGTTAACTTTTAACGCTTCTCCCCTACACAAACACTAATCCCCGGCATAAACTTAACTCATGACCCACACTCTCGAAGAACTCATCCCCGATTACATCCAAGGTCTTCCCGCCTACGTTCCCGGAAAGCCCATTGAAGAAGTTGAGCAGGACCTCAAAATCCACGCCGTCAAGCTTGCCTCCAATGAAAATCCCCTCGGCCCTTCTCCCAAGGCCATGGATGCGGCCCGCCGCGCGCTCGGTGAAGCCAACTGGTATCCCGACGGCGGAAGCAAGCGCCTTCGTGAAGTTCTCGCCGAACATTTTTCTGTGCGCGCGGATGAAATTTTCGTCGGCCTCGGCTCCAGCGAAATCATTGATCTCGCCTCGCGCGTTCTTCTTCGCCCCGGCCTGGAAGGCATCACCAGTGAAGGTTCCTTCGCGCTCTTCGCCATCGCCATTCGCGCCAGCGGCGGCAAGCTCATTCAGACGCCCATGCGCAATTTCGCTTTCGATCTGGACGCCATCGCTCGTGCCGTCACTCCGCAATCGCGCATCATCTATATCGCCAATCCCAACAATCCCACTGGCACAGCCTTCGGCGCCGCCGAATTCGACGCCTTCCTCAAAAAAGTTCCCGGCGATGTTCTGATTGTTCTCGATGAAGCCTACAAGGAATACGCCGAGCGCCGCGATCTCCCCAATGCTCTCGCGCTCTTCAAGCAGTACAACAATATCCTTACCCTTCGCACTTTCTCCAAAGTTTACGGTCTCGCAGGACTCCGCATCGGCTACGGCATCGGTCATCCCACTCTCGTCGCCGAAATGAACAAGCTCCGCACGCCGTTCAACGTCACCAGTGTTGGCCAAGCCGCCGCACTCGCCGCTCTCGACGATCGTGAACACGTCCAACGTTCCGCCGAAATGAATCGCATCGAACGCCAGCGCCTCTACGATGAACTTCGCCGCCTTGGCTTGAATCCCGTTCCCAGCGAAACCAATTTCCTTTTCATCCCCATCGGCCCGCACGCCAAAGCTTTCGCCGAAGATCTCCTCCACGAAGGCGTCATCGTTCGTCCTCTCGGTTGGATGGGTTTCCCCGAAGCGATCCGCATCTCCGTCGGAAATCCCGCCGAAAACACGAAGCTCCTTTCGGCCTTGGCGCACGCCCTGGTTCCCGCCAAAAATTCCTAGCCGCCAGACGATCTTGCTTCTTCAATGTAGCGCTGGCCTTTATGCCAGCCATCTTCTGTAGCTCACCCGTTCAGGTGTGAGTCTTTTCTCTCAGGGCTTGCCTTTGTAGTGGCCGGTCTTTAGACCGGTGCTCTTCCCGCTTTGTTACTCATACCGAAACGCCGCGCCTGGATGAACCCGCGTGTCTCGCACGCCGTCCTACAAAATCAAAAACTCCCGCACCACTTCCACCGAGCAATGCGCGTGCATTGCCACGGTTTCCGACACGCTTCCCAGCACCAGCCGGTCAAATCCACGCCTTCCATGCGATCCCATCACGATCAAATCCGACTGCCACAAATCCGCAGAAGACAGAATCGTCCGCGAGGGCGAATCCCGCGGCTCCGTCACTTCCGCTTTCACTGCAAGCCCACTGTTGCGCAACACCGCGGCTGCTTGTTCGGCCGCCTCTTTTGCGTGTGCCTCGCTTGCCTTCGACAGTTCCACCAGCTGTTCCGATGAGTAGTAGGGATATTCCCCGATCAGTACGGGATATTCCGGGCACGACAGCACTTTGAATATCGAGCCTTCCGGCCACGGCCTCTCGGCAACTCGATTCGCTGCCAGTACCGCATACTCTGACCCATCCGTCGGCAGCAGGATGCGCATCCCATGCGCGCCGCCGCTCGCGCGATCCTCACGCTCCGTGCGCACAATTTCCACCGAACAGGGCGCGTTTCGTAGCACCGCCTGCGCCGTGCTTCCAATCAGCAATCGCGAGAACGCGCCTCTTCCGTGCGAACCCAGCACTGCCAGATCCGCTTTCCAATCCGTAGCCAATTTCGCTATCGCGTGCCGCGGATTCTCCAGCAGCACCTCGGTGTCTACTGCCCAGCCCCTCTCGCGCAGTCCCGCGGCATCTTCTTCCAATTCCTCTTTGGTTGATTTCCTGGTTTCCTCCAGCAACTGTGGCGCTCGCACGAAAAAGAATGGATCTACCGCCGTCACCAGTTTGAATTCCGATCCCTTCGGCCACGGGCGCAACGTCACTTCCTGTAGCGCCGCATCCGACGCACTCGACCCGTCCACTCCGATCACGATTTTCATGCCGCCTCCCGCTTACTTACCTCCCAGCATACAACGACAACACTCCATTATTTCTCTGCAAGCAGATTGTTCACAAAATTTGCCGGGAGGCATGCGGGGTCGTCTGAAGAAGAGAGAGGAGCGTAGGGGAAGAACCGGAACTTGAGAAATGGACCGAATAAGGGCGTGAAGAATCCCCCACGCTACACTAGTCCGCAGGAGCTACAGCACGTCGGCGCCCTAGTCTCACTTGTGGAACACGCGCGCTAACCCCAACCCTCACACCATATGTAACTTGTGACTGCTGCGCCAATTCGCGTCGTCTGCGCCTTTCTACGTGCTTTGCGCCTTCCGACGCACCAATCGGTTTTGTTGGGGTCCCATTTCCTCCCCTTCGCCTGTAGACTGACTCCATGCCCGATCCTAACCAGCTCACTCGTTCGCCAGCTATGGATCTGCTCCGTCGCGCCTTTCTCCTTGCCTTGGGAATCGTAACGCTTGCCTATGCCCTTGATTTTTCCTGGTACCACCTGCGACTCGCCTCGCCCTCTCTGGGGTCTGCAGCCAGTTCCATGCATCGCACCCGCATCATCGCCATTCCCGGCAAGAACAACAAAGTGGAGTATGAAATCGACTCGCTGCGACCCGAAGAAGACGTCCCTTGCTCGCGCACTCTCTTTCCCCATTCCGGCCACGCCCCCTGCTGGTATCTCACCCGGCACTTGAACGACCCCATCCAGATGTAGCCCTCCTGGAGTGCGGCGGCTAGCCGCCACTTTTCCCACCGCAAGCACCCCGATCACCTGTCTCTCTTTTGACTTTTAACTGACTTAAGAATCTGGAGCTTGTAGCATTTCGTCGATGAGTGTATCGTCTCACACGCGAACCTTGGAACGCTGCTCAGCGGAGAATCCTATGGCGCGACGACAATTCCTCGCTCAGATTCTGAGCTTGCCCTTTCTCTCTTTTGTTTCGAAGTCCGATGAGCCCAAAAAGAATCTCAAAATCATGATGAAAAGCGCGTGGGGCTCCGATGATCCCACTAAAGCCGCTTTTCCCTTTTTGCACTCGCTCGCCCTCACGGAAGCCGGCCACGAAGTGCAAATTTTCCTTCTCGGCGAAGCCACGGATTTAATGCGCAAGGTCACCGCTCAAGCCGTCGTTCCCGTTGGCTGGCCGCCCCTCAGTGAAATTCTCGACAAAATCACCGCCAAGCACGTCCCGATCTTCGCGTGCGGCGCCTGCAGCCGGGCCCGTGGAGTCGCGGAAGCAGACTTGGCGCAGTGGGGAGCAAAATTCGGCAATCCCACAATCTTCGTGAACCTGGTTGAATGGTCCGATCGCGTCATTACGGAATGAAATCGCGCAAGTGTGACGCGGGCCATTGACCACCCTCTTTGCCCGCTCTACTCTGGTTTTGTCGCTCCTGCTTTACAATGGTGATCCATGCGCCCGTGGACCTCTCTCCCTCGTCCGCTCCTTTATGTTGTCGCCGTCCTTTTTTGCCTCATCACATCGCTCTACTCTTTCGTCTGGATGTACGATGTCCGTCACCCCGCTAGCCATCCCGTAGAGATTGGCTTCGATCGCACACGCGACACCGTGTTCGACACTTCTTGCTCCTGCATCTGGGTCTATGACGTGGAGCGCGGCACTCCGGCCGACAAGGCCGGCTTGCTTCCCGGCGACAAGATCATCGGCCTCAACGGCGTCGATCTCACTTCGTATGATCCCTTCGAATACTTTTGGGCGCACTCCGCTCCCGGCGATCCTGTCGACCTTACCGTCCGCCGTGCCGGCCAGTCGCAGCCAGTTCACCTCCATGCCATCTTCCGCGCCACCAATCCCGGCATTCCCAGCGAGGGCATTCTGGTCGCTTCGGCTCACTACCTGAGTAAGTTTTTTCCTGCCTTCTTTCTCCTCGTCGGTTTCGCGGTTCTCTTCCTCCGCATCGACGATCCGTATGCTTGGCTTCTTTGCGTGCTCTTTGCCTGCTTCATTGCTATTCCCGGTTTCCAGAATCTCAGACTCTATTCTTCCACTCTCGGCATTTTCCTCGACGTCTTCCGAAGCTTGTTCGGTGGCATGCTTGCCTCCACCCTCTACATTTTCTTTTCCGTTTTTCCGGAGCGGTCGCCCATCGATCGCCGCATCCCCTGGCTAAAATGGTTTGCCTTTCTTTTCGGCCTGAGCCAAGCCATTCCCGGCCTCGATACGGGAAATTTTCATTGGCCCGACGCAGTTTCCAAAGTTTTTGGTTTCAACGCCACCAACTACATTCGGCTCACAGTCTCCTACTCGCTTTTCCTGCTCGCCATTGTTTCGCTTCTCTGGAATTCGCTAAGCAAGGAGACTTCGATCGACGCTCGCCGTAAATCTCGCGTCATGCTCTGGGGAACCGCGATCGGCCTCCTTCCAATCATTCTCGAACGCGTTGCGGCCGACCTGTTTGGCTATAAGCCTCCCACTTGGCTTAACGATTCGCTGCCTGTTCTCGTCTTCCTCCTCTATCCGCTCTCCTTCGCTTATGCCGTCGTGAAACACCGGGTCCTCGAAATTCCCGCTCTTATCCGCCGCAGCGCCCGCTACGTCCTCGTTCAACGCGGCTACAACATCCTTCTTTTCCTCGGCGCCATTCTTGCCATCTTCTTTTTCGCGCGGTTCTTCTCGAGTGTCTTCGTAGGTCACTCGCAATTCGGTATGGCTCTCAGCGCTTTCTTTGGCGTCGCTCTCGTTTGGGTGTCCGGCCCGGTCGTCAAACGCGGCACGCAACGCATCGATCGAGCCTTCTTTCGCACCTCCTATGACGCGCGTCTCATCCTCCAGGACCTTGCCGACAAGACCCGCTCCGTCACCGACCGCCACGAACTCGCGGCCCTCCTCGACCACCATCTCACTCAGGCGCTGCATCCCCAGTCACTGGCCTTCTATTTTCGTGCTGACGACGACACCCTGGTCGCCGCTGGTCGCCCGGTTCCTGCTGAACTTGCCGCTCTTCCTGTGAATTCGGGGTTCCTCGTCGATCTCGCCGCTCGAGGCCGTGCATGGGATGTTCCCCCTCCCGGTTCCATCGACGCCCCTGAGGAATTTCCTCTTGCCGCTCTCTCTCCTGAATGTCTGGTGCCCCTCGTCGGCCACGGCACCCATCTCGTCGGACTCCTCGTTCTCGGCCAGCCTCTTTCCGAGGAGCCCTATTCCAGTGAAGACAAGCGCCTCCTTGATTCGGTCGCGGGACAATCCGCCATCGCTCTCGAAAACATTCGCCTCGCGCAAAACATCGCCGACCGCATGGAAACCGAACGCCGCGCCGCGCATGAAATGGACATCGCCCGCGACGTCCAGTCTCGCCTTTTCCCTCAAGTCCGGCCTCCGCTCGCCACTCTTGACTATGCCGGAGCCTGCATGCAAGCTCGCCAGGTTGGCGGCGACTATTTCGATTTCCTCGATCTCGGTTCCTCGCGCCTTGCATTTGTTCTCGCCGACATTTCCGGGAAGGGAATTGCCGGGGCCTTGCTGATGGCCAATCTTCAGGCCAATCTTCGCAGCCGTTACGCCGTTGCTCTCGACGATCTCCCTCGCCTCCTCAACTCCGTCAACCAGCTTTTCTTTGACAGCACTCCCGACGACCGCTACGCCACTCTCTTCCTCGCCGTCTACGACGACGTTACCCGCCAGCTCGAATATGCCAATTGCGGGCACAACGCCCCTCTCCTTTTCCGCGTCAACGGCTCCATCGAGCGCCTCCATTCCACTTCCACCGTGATCGGCATGTCCGCCAACTGGGAATGCGTCACGCAAAAACTTTCTCTCGCGCCCGGCGATCTCCTCGTCATCTATACCGACGGCGTCACCGAAGCCAACGACGCTTCCGGCAACGAATTTGGCGAAGCCCGCCTCGTCGATCTCGTCCGCGCCAACCTCGCACTCCCTCCAGATCAACTCATCACCCAGATTCAATCCACGGTAATGTCCTTTAGCGCCAACAATCAATTCGACGACTTAACCCTAGTCATCGCTCGCGTCCACTAGTACCTTTTGTATTCCTCCGCGCCGCCCTGAGTCTGCTTCTGCCATACCTCGCCGCGCCGGTGTGAATCTCCACGGTTTTACTTTCAACTCTCAACTTTTAACTTCTAACCTTTACCTTCTAACTCTTAACCCTCCCTCTCCAAAATTCCTACTTGCGCCCCCTCCCCCTCAGGCGTACGTTCAACCTAGAGCTACACCGCGATTCGGGGTCCTTTCCGTCTCGCGCTGCGGAGGCGGCCGATCATGGTTCCACGCCTCATTTTCTTCGCTCACCCTGCGATTTGTGTATCTCCATCCCCGGGGCCGTTTTTCCACGAGCCTCGAGTACCCATCTGTTTTCCATTCCATAGAAGGGAGCCACACCATGCCAATCTCCACACGTATTAAAATTCATCTGGAGGAAAACCACGTTCCCTATTTGCCTCTGACTCATCCATCGTCTTTTACCGCCTCGGGCGCTGCTGCCGTGATGCACGTCTCCGGGCGCGAAGTCGCCAAAACCGTTATCGTTCAATCCGGGAAAGAGTATTACCTCGTCGTTCTGCCCTCTTCCTATCACGTGAAGCCGGAGAAGCTTGCGAACGCCATCGGCAGCCCGGTTCGTTTGGCCACCGAAGCCGAATTCGCCAGCCTGTTCCCCGATTGCGAACTCGGTGCTATGCCGCCTCTCGGCGAACTCTACGGCCTCCCCGTCTTTGTTGACGAATCACTCTCGCTCGATAAAGAAATTATTTTCAGCGCCGGAACTCACCGCGACGCCATCCGCATGAACTACGCCGACTTCGTCAAACTGGCCCACCCAACAATCTGCTCCTTCGCCGTAAAAGGCTAGCCCACGCTCATCTAGCTCACCCCTTGAGGGGTGAGGCCTTTCTCTTGGGTTGTCCTTGTAGGGACGGCCTTCTGAGGCCGTCCGCTCTGCTTATCGCAGGTAGAGACGGCTTTACGCCGCGATGATCCCGTCTGTAGCGGCCGCCTTCCGAGGCGAGCGCCCTGTTCTTCATGTACCGCTGGCTTTTGTGCCAGCCTCGTCCTGCAATCGTGCCGCTCGACGTTTCCGCCCATTATTTTCCCCCCACTCTCTTTCCTTTCCCCTCTCACTCTGTGTGAAACTCTTCTCTTCGGAGGCCCTCTTTGTCATCGCCGCGCAAATTCGACGCTGTCGTCCTCGGTGCAGGTGCCGCCGGTCTTTTCTGCGCCATCGAAGCAGGGAAGCGAGGACGCCGCGTCGCCGTCCTCGAACGCGCCGATCGCCTCGGCAAAAAAATCCTCATCTCCGGCGGAGGCCGCTGCAATTTCACTAATATTCACTGCACGCCCGAAAATTTCCTTTCTTCCGATCCGCATTTTGCCAAATCTGCTCTTGCGCGCTTCACCCCCGCCGATTTCATCACTCTCGTTGAAAAGCATCGCATCCCCTACCGCGAGAAAACTCTCGGCCAACTCTTTTGTGACCGCTGTGCCTCCGACATCACCAACCTCCTCGAGTCGGAATCTCGCTCCGCTTCCGTTCAGATTTTCCTCAATACCAACATCCGCGAAGTCCAACGCTCCACGGAATTCATCGTTCGTTGCGATTCGGCTGACTTCGCCGCGCCTGCCCTCATCGTTGCCACCGGCGGCCTTTCAATCCCTAAAATGGGTGCCACTTCCTTCGGCTACGACCTTGCCCGCCAATTCGGCATCAACATCATTCCCCCACGCCCTGCTCTGGTCCCTCTTCTATTCCATTCCGTCGACCGCCGCCGCTACTCCGCACTCGCTGGAGTTTCCGCCGAAGTCATCGCCTCTGCCGATCATCAGTCTTTCCGCGAAAAGATGCTCTTCACCCATCGCGGCCTAAGCGGCCCCGCCATTCTCCAAATTTCCTCTTACTGGAAAGAAGGCTGCCCCATTTCCCTCGATCTTGCTCCCGAACGCAACGTTTCCGCCTCCATTCGCGTCGCAAAAACGCGCAACCTTGCAGCTGCTCGCAAAGCTTTTCAGGAATTCCTGCCCGTGCGCCTGGTTTCGCGCTGGTTGGAATTCCATCAACCGCAATCGTTCACCAATGCTGCTCTTGATGCGCTCGAACAACAAACTCACACCTGGTCCATCACTCCTGCGGGCACCGAAGGCTTCGATAAAGCCGAAGTCACCGCCGGCGGCGTGGACACCCGTCAACTCTCCAGCAAAACCATGGAATCCCGCACCGTCCCAGGCTTGTTCTTCATCGGCGAAGTCGTCGACGTCACCGGTCACCTCGGCGGTTTCAATTTTCAGTGGGCTTGGGCTTCCGCCGCGGCTGCCGGTCGTTCTCTATAGTTTTCGCGCGTTCCAAATTATCAACAGCTGCTCCCTTTACTCTTCCCCATTTCATGCGAGAATGGACGCGTAGACCGCCCAGCCCCCGGCGTCTGCGGTTCGTCCAGTGGTTTCCAGCCCTGTACAAACGCCTCGCTATTTTGCTGCTCGCCTGTTCACACGCGGAGGGGTGCGCTATGAGCGATGTTTGGAAACAATGGGAAGGCCAGCTCGCCGACAATAAGTTCCCACTTCACCATTTCCTCGCTGCCACCAATCACAGCGCTGTCTTTCTCACGCAACTCCCCGATCCCGATCCACGACAGGCCGCCATCAAATTCATTTCTGCCGACGATCCCGCCGCAGCCCAGCAGCTTGCCGTCTGGAACCAGGTTGCCAAGCTCTCTCATCCCAATCTCGTCCGCCTCTTCCACTGGGGCCGCTGCCGCCTTGAGGGCATGAACCTGCTCTACGTCGTCATGGAATGCGCGGAAGAAAATCTCGGCCAGATTCTTCCGCAGCGCGCTCTCTCTCCCGATGAAACGCGCGAGATGCTCAATCCCGTCACCGACGTACTCGCTTATCTCCACTCCAAGTTCTTCGTCCACTCCCACATCAAGCCTTCTAATCTCCTCGCTGTCGGCGATCAGCTCAAAGTCTCTTCCGACACTATTTTCCCCATCACCCAACCGCGCGAAGCAATGCGCGAGCTCGATGTTTACGATGCCCCGGAAGCCGCTTCCTCCCCCGCCAAACCTTGGACTCCTTCCTCTGACGTCTGGTCCCTGGGTGTTACTCTCGTCGAAGCCCTTACCCAAGCTGCTCCCGCTCTTCCGTTCGACGTTACCGCCGAGCCCATCATTCCCAATTCGCTTCCGCAGCCTTTTCTCGACATTGCTCGACACGCACTTCGCCGCGATCCCAAAAATCGCTGGGCTGCTCCCCAAATCGCCGCCCGCCTCAGCGGCGTTGCTGAACCCGTTGCGGCGCTGCCGGCGGCCTACGCCACCGCCAGCGCTTCGGCTTCTTCAGCGCAATCAAGCTCCCTCCGGCCCTCTTCTCCGACCGTCTCAAGTTTGCCACTGCCCACTTCGCCCGTCGAAATTTCGCCGCTCAGCGTTCCTTTGTCGACAGAGCCGGGCATCCCGCTTTCCAAACTACCCGCTGCACCTGCGCCCCATTTGCCCACGTTGAAGGTGCACGCCGCGGAGGTGTCTGCTCCTTCTTCGCGCCGTCCCGGCCTCGCAACCTTTGTGATTCCCGCGCTGGTCGGCGCGCTCATCCTCGTCGTTGGCATCATCGGCTTGCCCCGTTTTCTTCGCCTTCACACCGAGCCTGCTCCCGCTTCCAATCCGCAGATGGCCTCGGCCTCTGCCGACAGCACTCCTTCGCAGCCTGCCGCACCCACTCAGGCCGTTTCCTCTTCACCTTCTGATGTCAACTCTTCCAAGCCCGAGTCCACCAAGGTTTCCGAGCCGGCGCTGAAGCCGTCCGCTTCCGATTCCGTAACCGCCGAAAATGGCCCGGTCGCCGCTCCTCCCGCAGCTCGCGAAAAAAACGCCGCTTCCGCTCTCCTTAGTTCAGAGTCGCCTTCTTCTGAAACTGCGAAGCCTGCCGCCTCGAACCCTGCCCATGGCGAAGTTCTTAACCAGGTTCTTCCCACCGCCAACGCCAAAGCGATGGCTTCCATTCACGGCACGTTTCACGTGACGGCTCGCGTGCAAGTCGACCCATCCGGCAAAGTGACCGACGCTACACTGGATGATCCCGGCCCGAGCAAATATTTTGCTGGTCTCACCGAAAAAGCCGCTCGCCAGTGGCAATTCTCCTCGCCCGAATCCGACGGCCACTCCGTTCCCAGCGAATGGCTAATCCGTTTTGACTTCACTTCCTCCGGCATCCACGCCATCCCCACTCAGACCCAGCCGTAGTCCTGGCGCGCGACCAAACAATTCCCAGCCCTCCTCCTGTAGCTCACCCCTTTAGGGGTGAGGCTTTTGTTTTTGTCTTAACGTAGCGCTAGCTTTAATGCCAGCCGTGCCGCCTGCCCAAATTGCCCTGAATTTCGATTTTCGTTTTTCCATTTTCTATTTTCTATTTTCCATCTTTCCTCATTTCCCACTTGTGTTTGCCACATCCCCGCTGCTAACTTTCCTTAGCATCCGTGCGCCGCGGATCGTTCGCCACTTCTTTCCAGGAGCCTTGTTCATGCCATCGCTGGCCGTCTTTCGTTCACCGTTCGCTGCCTTTGCACTTTGTCTACTCGCTTCCTTCGCTGCTGCCCGCGTTCACGATTCGCTCCAAATTCCCGCCGGCACCATTCTTCCCGTCAGCATTAAGCACACCTTTTCCTCAAACGATTCGTCCAAAAGCCAACCGATCGAAGCCCGCATCATGCAAGATGTCCCTCTTCCGGGCGGCGACAAGATTCCCGCTGGTGCCACGCTCTCCGGCGTCGTCGTTTCCACCACCCCTTCCTCTAGCGAGTCCGGTAGCAAGATTACTTTCCGCTTCGACAAGCTCGAGTTTCACCATCAAATTATTTCTGTCGTCACCTCGTTCCGCGCCATGGCTCCCATGGTTGACGTCCAGGCCGCGCAGTTCCCCGATTCTCCTGGACAGTCTGGCACTCCTGCTGCCTGGGCCAATACCACGCAAATTGGCGGAGATATCCGCTACGGTACCGGCGGCGACGTCCGGAATCTCAAGAAAGAAAAGGTAGGCAAAGGCGTTCCCAACGGCGTACTCGTGCGCATCAGCAATCCGCCGGGCTCACTTTGCCAGGGCGACTCTGACGACGACGGACGTCTTCAAGCGCTATGGGTTTTTTCCGCCAGTTCCTGCGGCATCTACGATTCCAAGGGCCTCACCGTCGTCAGCATGGGCCGCAAAGACCCGCTCGGTGAAATCACTTTAGCCAAAGACAAGAGCGATCTAAAAATCGACAACTCCACCGGCATGCTCCTCCGCGTCCTACACTAACGCCGTCATTTCGCTCGCCCGGCTGTACCGGGCTGTAATGGATCAATCCTGTAGCTCACCCCTTCCGGGGTGAGGCTTTCTCTTGGGTATATCTTCCATGTAGCGCCGGCTTTCATGCCGGCCCAAACACACGCCCAGGTTTCTCGAATTTCGATTTTCCATTTTCCATTTTCTAATTTCCATTTTCTAATCCTACATCCTCGGCGGAAACACCCGCGCATCCTGCAAATATTTGTTCGGCACATTACTCACCTTCATCTCGCTTCCATACTTTTTCCGCCACAGGTACGCGATATTTCCATACACATTCTGCTCGCTGCGGTGAAATTGAAAATACGACCCGCATTGCGCGTAAGAAATCGCAGTCACCTCAAAGATTCTCGTCTCCCATTCGAATCCCTTTCCCCACACCACACCCCTCAACTGCAATCCCAAATCCGCGCCCGCATCCGCCAGCAACTCCATCACCGGCCGGCAATAGTTCAAATTGGAATTCACCGTGTGAAACACCGCTGTCTGTCCGCCTAGCCCCTCGTCATCGAACTCCGCCCGCGCGTTCACATCGGCACCCGCCTCCAACAGCGCCCGCGCGCACTTTGCGCTGCCGTACTCCGCGCAAACGTGCAGCGGCGAAACTCCGTGCAGCGAAGTGTAAGCGCACTCCATGCGAAATTTCCTTTCGCGGTTCTGCGGCTCTTGTTGCAGCAACTTGCGCAATCCTGAGTCGTCATCCAGCAGAATTGCTTCCAGCAGCGGATCGTCCAGTGTCGCTCCTGCGTCCAGTATGACGCGCACGCACTCCGCAAAACGCTTTGACCGCAAGTACATTTCCGTCAGCACCTCGATGGGCTTCTTCCCGTGGATGGGTGCCTTCGCATCCGCTCCCACCGCAATCGCCGCCCGAATCTTCTCCGGGGAGTGCAGCTCGAATCCCTCCAGCAAATCATCCGTGTGTCCCATCTCCATTCCTCCCGAGGCATTCTGTAGCTCACCCCTTCAGGGGTGAGGCTTTGCGACGTACCCAAGAACGCGGTTCTGTTATTTCTTGTCTAAGTAACGCGAGCGATTTTTTTGTGCGTTTTCCACACCACATCCCATTTGTCTGCCGTCGCCCTCCGACGTATAGTTCTTCCCAGCAACAAAAGTAAAATGAAAACTATCGTACACTCGCTCAGAAACTCCCCAGGTGCCAATGAAACTCAAGCGTGCCGCCTATTGGTCCTTGAAAGGGATTGCCGCCCTTCTCGCGCTCGCCATGGTTGTCTTCTTACTTTTCGTCTGGCTCCGTCACCCTAAGTTTTCCACCGACAACATTTTCATTCGTCCCGCCGGACCTGGCGTCTTCAAAATGTCCGACATCCCTCGTGGCCGCGCGCTCACGCCGCAAGAGATCGATCTGTACGCCGACAAGCTGCTTGCCGAAATGTCCCTCACCGAAAAGGTCCATCAGATGTCCGGCGACACTGGCTACTGGGAATTGACAAAGCTCGTAGTTCTCGACCGTTTGAAATACAACGATACTCCCACGCTTGCCGGACGTAATCCTCGCTTGCAAATCCCTCCCGTGGCTTTTGCGGATGGCCCCCGCGGCGTCGTTCTGAATCACTCCACCTGCTTTCCCGTTGCCATGGCTCGCGGTGCTAGTTGGGACCTCGACCTCGAACGCCGCGTCGGCGACGCCATGGGCCAGGAGATTCGCGCCCAGCACGGTAATCTTTACGGCGGACTCTGCCTGAATCTTCTGCGGCACCCAGGCTGGGGCCGCGCTCAGGAAACGTTTGGAGAGGACCCCTACCTTCTCGGCGAAATGGCCGTCGCCACGCTCGAAGGTGTGCAGCGCAATAACGTCATGGCTTGCGCCAAACATTTCGCTCTGAACTCTATCGAAATGAATCGCACCCAACTCAACGTCAACGTTGACGAGCGCACTATCCGCGAAGTCTATCTCCCGCACTTCAAGCGGACCGTCGATGCTGGCGTCGCCTCTTTCATGTCCTCCTACAACCGCGTTCGCGGCGACTATGCCGGTGAAAACGCTTACCTCCTTCGCAAAATCCTCAAGGACGAATGGGGCTTTCGTGGTTTCGTCATGTCCGATTTCTTTGACGGCGTCTATGATGGCGTCAAAGCTGCCAACGCCGGACTCGATCTTGAGATGCCCGATACTAAGGCCTATGGCCCTGCCCTCATCGCCGCCGTAGAGCAGGGAACTGTTCCCCGCGCGTTCATCGACGATTCCGTTCGTCGAATCCTTCGTCAAAAAATTGACTACTCCACTCGCCCCGATCCCATCACCTACGACTCCCCCCTCGTCGTCTCCCAGTCCCACATCGAACTGGCCCGCGAGGCTGCTGAAAAAAGTATGGTCCTGCTCAAAAATGACAAAGGCCTTCTTCCTCTCGACAAGTCTCGCGTGAAAACCCTCGCCGTCATTGGCCGTTTGGCCGACACCGAAGATATCGGTGATCACGGCTCCAGCCGCGTCTATCCGCCTTACGTGATCACTCCTTTGAAGGGCCTGCATCGTTATCTCGGCGCGAACACGCAAATCAGCTACGAGTCCGGCGCCGATCTTGCCCGCGCCCACGAGGTAGCGAAATCCTCCGACGCCGTCGTCATCGTCGCAGGCTACGATTTCCACGATGAAGGCGAATACACGCCCCAAACTCCCATCGTTGCGGATCGCGGCGGCGATCGCAAAGATTTGCATCTTCACAAAGATGACGTCAGCCTGATTCAGCAACTCGCCCATGACAATTCGAGAACCATCGTGGTCCTCGTCGGCGGCAGCGCCATCCTCCTCGATGAGTGGAAGGACAAAGTCAATTCCATCCTTATGTCGTGGTATTCCGGCATGGAAGGCGGCACCGCACTCGCTCACATCCTTTTTGGTGAAGTCAATCCCAGCGGCAAACTCACCGTCACGTTTCCTGCCGGCACTTCGCAACTCCCGCCCTTTTCGCCGCCTTACACCGGCTCCATCGATTACGGCTACTACCACGGTTACACTCTCGCCGAGAAAAAGGGTTATCAACCCGCCTTTCCGTTTGGCTTTGGTCTCAGCTACACCACGTTCCACTATTCCAACCTGCATCTGGGCGCAACGCAAATCGCTTCCAACGGCGATTTGCCCGTGTCCGTCGACGTCACGAACACTGGCTCACGTAGCGGTGAAGAAGTTGTTCAGCTTTATGTAGGATTTCCAAACGCCAAGGTAGATCGTCCAGTAAAACTACTGCGCGGTTTCCGCAAAATCCATCTTTCCCCAGGCGAAACGAAGTCCGTCGCCTTCAGGGTTCACGCCAGCGATCTTGCTTACTACGATCCTGAATCTTCGGCTTGGCGTGTCGAGGCCGTCGCGCACCAGGTTTTCGTTGGCGGCTCCTCTCGCGCCTCGGATCTGCTCACAGCCACATTCAGCATCGCCGCAACTCATTAGCCATATTGATCTTACGCCGTGTCGAAAACTCCAAAGTTTTTGCGCCTTCTGCCGATAATTTCTTGAGGCGACAAGGACCTCCCAAATGGCTAACTCCATTCCCGCGCAACACCCCGCTGCCACTTCAGCCCTGCCCGCCGCCGCCGCGAAGCCAGCGGCCGCGAACCACAAACAGGCGCAACCTCAGTCCGCCACCCAGGCCCACGTCCCGGTAGACACCGTCCACATCAGAAAAGCCGCCCAAACTGCGCTAAAGCAATCCGCCGCAAAAAAGGCATAGCTCTTTTTTCTTCGATGTAACGCTGTTTTTTAATGCCAGCCTCAGCAGTTGATTTTGGGTGCCCCATCCTTGCGCCTTTGCCTCATGCAAGGGTGGGTCTTGGGTGAGCCGTTGGTTTTTGTGGGTGTTCTTCCCAAATGTAGCGTTGGCTTTTATGCCAGCCCCAAATAGCAACTGCGATCCCAAGACTTCCCAGCTGCGTCAGCGCGGTTTCTTGCCTTCGCTCTGCGCCACTCGCGCTTTCACCAGTTTCTTGATCAGCGCCATTGGCACCGGCTTGTCGATAGGGAGGTGGATGGTCCCTTTGGAAGTGGAAAATCCCTGAAGCTCTTTCTTGAAGGCTTGGATCACCGAAGCCGTCGGGAACAGGCTGCAGTGGTCCAGAAACGCGGCGTACCACACCAGCACCTTCTTGTGCTTGAACGCCGGAATCCGGTAGCTGATGATCTCCGTAGTCTCCGCGGGCACAGCAGACCGAATCGCCTCGCGTATCTTCGTTAAAGCGCTGTGCGCAGGTTCCGGCACCCGCGCAAAATATTCATCAACGCCAGTGAGACCGCTCTTAGCTTTTCTCGCGGAGGAAGTGCCAGTGCGAGGCTTCGCTTTCTTCATCCCCAAACCCTAAACTTCCAGAATTACCGGCAAAATCAGCGGCCGCTTCGACGTTTGCTTGCTGATGTATCGTTTCAAATCCACGCGAATCTTTTCTTTGATCACCGACCAGTCCGCGCGCTCTTCCAGATTTGACAACTCAAACGTCTTCATCACGATTTCTTTCGCTCCGGCCAGCAACTCCCCGTTGTTCTCGCTCATCAATCCGCGCGACACCACTTCCGGCGCCGATTCCAGCTTCCCGGTATGCTTGTCGATCGCGATAATCGGGATCACCACGCCTTCTTCCGACAGGTGCTTCCGGTCGCGTACCACGATCGCTTCAATCTCTTCCAGAGAACCCGAGTCCACCAGCACGCGCCCTGCCGTCACCGGCTCTCTCCGGAACGCGCCGTCCTCCGTGAACTCGATGCATTTCCCATCTTCCATCATCAATATTTCTTCGCTCACCGCGCCCAACTGGTGCGCCAGCGCAGCGTGACGGAATAAATGCCGGTATTCTCCGTGCACCGGAATAAAATATTTCGGTTTTACCAGCCGCAGAATCAGTTTCTGCTCTTCTTGGCTGGCATGCCCTGAAACGTGAATCGTTCCCGCCGAATTGTCGTAGTACACCAGCGCGCGTCGCCGGAACATGTGATCCAGCATCCGGAAAATGGCTTTTTCGTTTCCGGGAATAATCCTGGCCGACAAAATTACCGTGTCGTTTTCATCCACACTCACGAACCGGTGATTGTCGACCGCGATTCGTGACAGCGAAGACATTGGCTCTGCCTGCGACCCGCTCGCCAGGATGATCAGTTTCCTAGGTTCAAAGCTCCGTATGTCCTGCGGGCGCACCACCATTCCATCCGGAATGCGCAAACAATGCAGGTCGTGCGCGATTTCCACGTTGTCGACCATGCTTCGTCCGACGAACGCGATCTTCCGACCCACTCGTTCCGCGATGTCGATCACCTGCTGGATGCGGTGAATCGACGACGCAAAGCACGACAGCACCACTCGCCGCGGCGCCGATCTCGCCAACTCCTCAATCCGCGGCACAATCGTTCGCTCCGATGGCGTGAATCCTGGCCGCTCTACGTTTGTCGAATCGCTGAACAGTGCCAGCACTCCCTCGTTCCCGTACCTTGCAAACGCGTGCAGATCAAACGGCACGTTATCCACTGGCGTCTGATCGATCTTGAAATCTCCGGTGTGAATAATCACGCCCAGCGGCGTTCGAATCGCCAGCGCAACGCAATCGATGGTGCTGTGCGTCACCGAAATAAATTCGACCTCGAACGGGCCCATCTCCACGCGCCGTCCCGGAATCACTTCCCTCAGCGTCGCGGAGTCCAGCAGGTTCGCTTCCTCCAGCCGCTTCTTCACCAGTGCCAGCGTGAATCGCGTCCCGTAAATCGGCACGTTCAAATCCCGCAGGATATACGGCAGCGCCCCGATGTGATCTTCGTGCCCGTGCGTCAGCACAATTGCCCGCACCAGATGCCGGTTCTGCTTCAGGTAGGTGATGTCCGGAATCACAAGGTCTACACCCAGCAACTCCGACTCCGGGAACATCATTCCCGCGTCCACCACGATGATGTCGTCCCCATACCGGAACACCATCATGTTCATACCGAATTCGCCGAGTCCCCCCAGCGGTATCGCTAATAATGTCTGATTGTTTTTACTCAAAGGCAGGCTGTCTCCATCTTTCTCGCATTAAAAGCGTATCACACTGCCTCTCCTACCGCTTGGAGTGCGCCGGCTAGCCGCCGCAAACTGAATGTCGTGTCGATAGCCACGCAGTCCACGCAATTACCGTGTGTCTGTCATCCTGAGTCGCGGAACAGAATGAAGCACATCGCTGCCGCTGAAGCATCCTGCTGATCGGCGCGCACAGCGCACCCACACCAAACAAATCCTCGAAGTAAAAGCCGACCCAAGCTTCCCGAAATCATAATCACGCCCGGGTAGGGGCACGACACATCGTGCCCTCTTGGTGGTCGCAGTCGTCGCAGCGGCCGTCTTCGGCTTGCACTGTAAGGCGGAACTGGGCAGTTTCAGTTCCTGAATGTAGCGCTGGCTTTTATGCCAGCCGCATTCGCGCGCTGCCTTCACACTTGTCGGGATTGACTCGTCGTACCGACCAACCTTCAACTCGGTTCCTTGGCCGTCTCTTAGTCTGTCATCCCGAAGCGCAGCGAGGGATCCCAGCTAGATCGAAGCTCTCCCAACCACATCGGACGAAGCTAACTTTCTCTAATTTCCATTTTCCAATTTCTACTTCTCGCCGCCAAAAAACAGATGCGCAATCGCCACCAATATCACCGCCCCCACCGTCGCCGCCGCCAACGAAAACAAAAACGTATTATCGTGCACAATCCCCAGTTTTGTGAAAATCCATCCGCCAACGACTGACCCGATCAATCCCAGCACAATGTCGCCAATGCACCCAAATCCTCGCCCGCGCGACAGTTTCCCCGCCAGCCATCCTGCAATCAATCCGATCAACAGCCACCCAATCAGCCCGCGGTGCCACTCCACAATCACCACTCGTTCCTGAAGAAATGCCAGTGCACTGTACGCCGCCATGAATCCTCCTGCAGTTCTCGGTAGATGATTTGCCACTTGGCCCGCACATCTTATCTCAGGAACCGCCAGCCTTTGGAATCGGCTAGGCTCTCCCCGCTGCCGGTTCCTGCTGCGTCATGCAGTGCAGCGTCCCCAAACCCAGCACCAGGTCCCGGCAGTGTATCCCCACCACCTCGCGTTCCGGAAACAATTTTGAAAGCGTATTCAACGCCACGCGGTCGTTCGCATCGTTAAACGTCGGCACAATCACCAGCTTGTTCGCAATATAGAAGTTCGCGTAGCTCGCCGGCAATCTCTGCCCGTCAAACCACACCGGCCGAGGCATCGGCAAAGTCTCCACGCGCAAAGTTTTCCCGTCCTGGTCCTGCATGCTTTTCAGCCGCTTCAGGTTTTCCTGCAGCGGCGTGTAATTCGCATCCTGTGGATCTTCCTCCACGATCGTCACCACCGTCGTCGCATTCACAAACCGCGACAGGTCATCCACGTGCCCGTGCGTGTCGTCTCCCGCGATTCCATTTCCGAGCCACAGTACGTTTGTCACGCCTAGTTGCGCGCGAAACACTTCTTCGTAATCCTGCTTCGTAAATCCCGGATTTCTCTCCTGCACTTTGCTCTGCAAACATTCTTCCGTAGTCAGCAGCGTCCCTCGCCCGTTCACGTCAATCGACCCGCCCTCCAGCACAACACGCCGCCCTCGGTGCATCGGCAAAACAATGCGCCTCTTCAATTTCTTGTTCACCTTCTCCACCACCGCCGCATCTTTTTTATGACTCGCGTATTTCGCCCATCCGTTGAACACGAAGTGGTTGTACGCCACTTCGCCCTCCGCATTCCTCACGCAGATCGGCCCTGAATCTCGCATCCATCCGCGATCTGTCGGCACCACAAAAAAGTCCACTGCCTCCAGATTCGCTCCTGCCTTCTTCAAAATTCCACGCACCCGTTTTTCCGCCGCCCGTGATTCCACCAGCAAATATACCCGTTCCGCCCGCGACAAATGCCGCACAATCTCGGCAAACGCCCACGGGATCGGCGCAAATTTCCCCGGCCAATCCGTCAACTCATGCGGCCATCCCAGCCAGGTCCCCGCATGCGCCTCCCACTCCGCCGGCATCCGGTACCCCATATCACCAGGTGTCTTCGCTTCTTTCATCTCGGCAGCTCTCTCTCTTCATCTCTGTCATTCCACCATTTCTTTTCTTAAACTTGTTCCCTTATTCTTAATCCTTGCTTTCTTCTTTCTTTCTTTCCTCTGTGGTGAATATCCCGCCCATGTTTTCTTTTTAGCTTTTAACTTTCAACTTTCAACTGTTAACTCTTAACCCTCACTTCCTCTCATCACTCCACCTCTCCAAAATTCCCCCAAACGCATCAATCCTTCGATCCCTGAAAAACGGCCAATTCCTCCGTGTCTCCTCGCTTTTCGATGGGTCGCATTCCACCACCAATATCTCCTCTTTTTCCTGCCCCGCTTCCGCCATCACCTGCCCTGAGGGGTCCGCCACAAACGAATTTCCCCAAAACTCCAGCCCCGCGTCGCCTTTCTCCGGCCGTCCCTCGTACCCCACGCGATTCACCACCGCAACATAAATTCCATTTGCCACCGCATGCGCCCTCTGGATCGTCTTCCACGAATCCAGTTGAGCCGCTCCCACCTCGCCCTTTTCGTGTGGATGCCACCCGATGCTCGTCGGATAAAAAATCACCTGCGCGCCCTTCATCGCCGTCAGCCGCGATCCCTCCGGATACCACTGGTCCCAGCAGATCTGCACGCCCACGCGCGCGTACTTGGTATCAAAATTCAGAAATCCCAAATCGCCCGGCGTAAAGTAAAACTTTTCGTAGTACAGCGGATCATCCGGAATGTGCATCTTGCGGTATTTCCCCAAGTACGCCCCATCCGCATCCAGCGCCGCGCACGTGTTGTGATACACGCCCGCCGCACGCCGCTCGAACACCGACGCCATCAGCGCCACTTTCAATTCCTTCGCCACTTTCGACAGTCGTTCCGTGGTCGGCCCCGGTACTGGCTCCGCCAGGTCAAACAGCGCCGCGTCTTCCGTCCGGCAAAAATATTCGCCCGCAAACAATTCGTGCAGGCAGATAATCTGCGCCCCCCGCTTGGCCGCTTCGCGGATCTTCTCCGTCGCCCGCGTCAGGTTTTCTTCTTTGTTGGTCGTGCACTTCATCTGCACGAGTCCCACCGTAAATTTATCCGCCATTGTTCCGATTCCTCACCCTCAGTCATTCCTTAAACGTAATGTCTGCTATGCGCAGCAACCCCGGTCTCACCAAACGCTTGAGTGTCATCCCGAGGGCTGCGTAGTTTGCGGCCCGAGGGATCTCAATCACCAGTCGTTATGAATTTCTCTGTGTCCCTCTGACCTCTGTGGTTAATCTTTTCCGTTCCGTGGCCTCAATTTCGCCATCGCATCCCGCCATCTTAGCACGGAGAAATTTTTCTTCCCCACCGCGATTTCTTCGTTTCCGATTTCTTCTTTCAAAATCAGCGATTTCTGATTTCTCTCGCTCGATTTCGAGTAAACTAATCCGAGCAAAATCCTTTTTCCTGCAACACTGCGTTTTTGTTTGCCTACGAGGAGCCGCGATGGCGAAGCAACGAAACAAAACGGTCACGGGTCGCGTTCTTCACGACCCCGTTAAAGACAAACTCCGTCCCATCTTTCCTCTCGATCTCTCCAAATGTCGTACCATCGACGATCTTGTCCGCGCCATGGGTGACACTGCCTACACCGCCCGCCAGATTGGCGACGCTGCCGACGTCCTCGAAGCCATGGCCCGCGATAAAGATTGTTTCGTCGTCATGACTCTTGCTGGCGCTCTTACCGTCGGCAAAATGGGACTCATCTTCTGCGATCTCATCGAATCCGGTATCGTCAAAGCCATCGTTTCCACCGGCGCTCTCATGGCTCACGGCCTCGTCGAGGCCACGGGCCGCTCTCATTTTCGCTACGATCCTTCGAAGATGGACGACAACGAACTGTTCCTCGCCGGTTACAATCGCGTTTACGATTCCCTCGAACCCGAAACCAACCTCGATCATGTCGAACAAGTCGTGGAATCAATCCTCGAAAAATGGGATCCCGAGGAAGTTGTTTGTAGCTGGAAGCTTCACAAGCGCATCGGCGAATTCCTTCACAACAGCACCAAGGGCCGCGGCATTCTTCGCTCCGCCTACGAATGCAATGTTCCCGTCTTCGTTCCCGCTTTCAGCGATTCCGAACTTGGCCTCGACTTTGCGCTCAATAAATATGGCCGCCAGCGCGACAAGCGTCCGCTTCTTCGCTTCGATCCCTTCGAAGATTTCCAGACCTTCGCGGACACCTTGATGAACACGAAGAAAATGGGCATCTTCACCATCGGTGGCGGCGTTCCTCGCAACTGGTCTCAGCAATTCGGCGTCTACGCTGAACTCATGGCGCGTCGCGGCTACAAGAAACTTCCACTGAAGCGCTACTCCTACGGTGTTCGCATCTGTCCGGAGCCTGTCAATTGGGGCGGTCTCAGCGGCAGCACGTACACCGAAGCTGTCTCCTGGGGCAAATTTGTTCCCCCCGAAGAAGGCGGCAAACTCGCCGAAGTCCTCGAGGACGCCACCGTCGCTCTCCCTTTAATCGTAGGCGCAGTTCTCCAGCGCATCGGCTACCTAAAGCCCTGACCTGTCGCGGCCGCCTTGCGGAGACGGACGGCCTTATTCTTGTGCAGCGCCGGCTTTCAGGCCAGCCGCCTTTTTCGTTCGAAAGTCGGCATTCCACGAATTTCTATTTTCCATTTTCTATTTTCACAATTCTTCTGATCCTCAAAGCTTGCCCCCGCAAAACCATGGCGCAAGATTCCTACACCACCGGTGGCACATACAAACTCGCGAAGAATTTCGCTTCGCCATATTCCCGTGCCAAATCCTTCAGTGCCATGCTCTTTGCCTGTGTCTTGTAATCAGGCATTCCATCTGTCCAAAGCAGCGTCACCACATGTTCCGGCGGGTACGCTTTCAACAAAAACTCCACCGTCAAATCCACTCTCGGTCTGTCCAGCGGATTGCTCCTCGCCTCAATCTGGCACACCATCAACGCCATTCGCGCGTTGAACAGTCCATTTTGCAGACGCGTCAGCGGTAGCACCACTTGAAGTCCGACGGAGAAGTTGTGCTTAATTTCCCCAAGCACCACATCTAAAAAGCTTACGCCGGGCAGCACTTGTACCTCGACTCCCTCTTTCAGGCCCCGCCCTCGAATCAGGTTCGTCGTTTCCTCCAGCACGTCCGGACTCCCCGGAACGGCGTACACCGCCTCCCCGCGAAGTTCTGCCTCTTTGAACAGTGCCGCAACCATGAACTCGTAAATGTCTCCCGGATTCGTCCACACCGTGTCGTACAATTTGTCGAAACACACCAAATGCTTGCCCTCTCGGCGCAGCCATTCGTAAACCGGATGCGCGCCAGTCCGAAAAAAGATTTTGTCCGCGCGCAATAGTTCCGCCTCAACCTCCTTAGTCAAATACGAGGTCGCTCCTGGCCCCACGCCCACCACTATGATTTTCGCCATCTTCTCTTTCGTGCTCGCATGTGTAGCGGCCGCCTTTGGAGTGCGGCGGCTCGCCGCCGCTTTGCCTTTCGACTCTTAACTTTTAGCCGCCATCAAATTCCCGTGCGCATCGCCCGACCTTTATGCAAAAATCATTTCCGCCAAAGGACGCGCAAGCATGAAAAGCCAATCCTTCATCGTTCTTACTCTACTCCTTGCTCTTTCTCTTGCAGCGCACTCGCAATCGAGTTCGCCCGTCCCCAACTCATCGCAAAACGAAACGCTCATGACCGCTCACGCCACCGGACCCTTCGACGTAAAGATCACTCCTCTTGATCCGGCTTTCAAGACCGAAGACAATTCTCTCGGCCGCATGTCCATCGACAAGCAATATCACGGCGATCTCGACGCCACCGGCAAAGGCGAAATGCTCACCGGCGCCACCCCCGTCAAGGGCTCCGCTGTTTACGTCGCTGTCGAACACGTCTCTGGCACTCTCCAGGGCCACTCCGGCACCTTCCTTCTTCAGCACAGCGGCCTCATGACTCAGGGTACTCCTCATCTCTCCATCACCGTTGTGCCCGATTCCGGCACCGGCCAGCTTGTCGGACTAGCCGGCAGCATGAATGTAATCATCGCCGATGGTAAACACTCTTACGATTTTTCCTACTCACTTCCCGCTGCGAAATAGCCTCGTTGGTTTTCGAGCATTCCGTTTTGTTACGGTCTGTCATCCCGACCTGAGTGATGCGGTTTTTTGGCCGCGAAGCGCAAGGATTGTGGCAACACTGTTGCGATTTTCTCGCCCACAAATAAAAACGGGGCACGATCTCTCGCGCCCCGCGCAAATTTCTCATCCTGCAAACTCAGTCGTCTTCCCCAATCAAGAACGCCGCCGTCAACACCGTCGTCCACAATCCGCGTTTGTCTCCCACCGCTGATTGCGTGATATTCATCGTCCGCACAATCTTGTTCGAAATCCGATAAACCTCTTTTTTCTCGTCCCACGACAAGTCCGGATCGAATTCCACGTTCAGCGTCGTGGCCAGCATCTCCGCCGCCAGCTCTTCCGCATACTCGCCCGCCACTTCTTCTGTCTCGCCAAACGAGTGGTGCTCCGATAAATATCCATACATCGGTCGCTCGCTCGGCAGTGCCAATCCAATGCTTGCGGCGATCAGCCGGTGCGGTTCGCGCGTGGAATTTTCGCTGATCACCGTGAACGCCACTTGTCCCGGCTTGATCAGTTTCAATCCTTCGCTTCGTGAAATTAATTTGCAGTTCGGCGGGAAGATCGAGGAAACGCGCACGATGTTGCATGCCGCGATTCCTGCGTTGCGCAATGCCAACTCAAAACTCGAAAGCCTTTCGCGATGTTTACCGACGCCTTTGGTCAAAAATATTTTCTTAGCAACAAACGCCATAGTGTCGGCTCGCGGCCTCCGTCTTTGATCTCACGCAAAAAATTTGCGTCCTGTGGAAAAGTAACAAGTCTGTCCTCCACTGTCAATGCACAATGCGCCAAAAATTCTTCAGCTGCGTTTCTCACTCAGGGCAGAGAACTGTTCGAAGATGCTTTGTCGTGGAATCGCTGGCACTGATATCAGCAATCAGCAATCAGGAATCAGCGATCAGGAAAGGGAGCGCCGGGCAGGGAACTGCTCGACAATGGTTTTTGTGGAAGTGCCGACAGCAATATCAGGTATCAGTGATCAGAAATCATGAATCTCACAGCAGTGAGTTGGGCGAAGATGGTTTTGGGAAATCACTGCGAGTGATGTCGCATCTGCAATCGAGAACCGCAGCAACATTAGAAAAGAGTGTTTACGAAAAGTTGTGAATGAGCCAGCTCGACAAGGAGTTGCATCATCCAGTTTTGGACACTCGCCTCGCCCGTCCACGCCCTTGTCGCAAAAAGAATTACCACCGATTATTCGCTCAGCGATTTGTCGACACGTGTCATCCTGAGCGCAGCGAAGGATCTCAACCAGACCGTCGATTCAAACTCCGGTGACAACGACTCTCGCACTCTTGCTTCCTGATCGCTGATCCTTGATATTTCGATCAATTCGGCGCTCATCCCGAAACCCAAAACTCATAACTTACAACTGAAAACTCCCTACTCCCCCGCCAGCCTCATCACAATCTTCCCCAACGGCCTGCAAATCGCCAGCACCTTCCCCAAATCTTCCGCCGTGAAATCCGGCCCCGCATTGCTCGCGGAGGTGCCTTTTCGGCTGATCTGCATTACTCCAACCACTTTCCCGTCGCACAAAATCGGCGCGCTCACAATCTTCTGTATCGATTCTCCCGACGTTGTCGCGGTCTTCACTCCTTCAAACACTGTCGCATGCCGCACCGCCGAAAAATTGTTGTTGATCTCTGGCCGGCTGTCGCGTACCGTCCGCGCCGCCAGCGCCGAGTTACTCGTCAACGGAATAAATCCCACATTCTTCAGCGCAGCCGGCACGATAAAGTGCAGATGTCTCCACCGGTGCGAGACTCCCAGCACCGCCACTTCGTCCGCATTCACTCCCACGTGCTTCGCCACGCGCTCCGCGATCGTCGGCAAAGAAATGTCTGCCAGCGTTAGTTCTTCCTTCTCTAACGCATTCGACATGCGTTCCAGTTCGCTTACCAGGCTGCTCGCCATGTGTTCCTTTTAGGGATCTCCGTTCGCTTACAGGGGGGAGCGCGCGGGGCCTGTGCGGAGATCTTTGGTCCGTCTTTTCTTCCTCTATCTTCTTTACTCTGGTCATCTCTCGCAACGTTTTTTCGTTCTCTTTGTGCCTTTCCTACCCATACCCTTGCCTCCTCGCTCTCCACTCCTCTATACTGATTGTGCCGCTCTCCCATCGCTTCAGTTAGCGCTCCTTTCAAATTTCCGGGATCTCTGCGGCGGAGAGGGCATGTCTTCTACGACAAACGAGCCTGACTCAAGCTTCCTGCTTCAAGCGTTTTATCCCGGCATCATGCACCGCACCCAGAAGGACCAATACATTCCATGAGCGCTACTGCCGTAAACCTTCAAGCCCGCACCTTGCGTTTCTGGCAGACCACTGTTGGCAAGAAAGCCGTCATGGCCGTCACTGGCCTCATTTTGTTTGGTTTCGTGATCGGTCATCTGGCCGGCAATCTTCAGGTTTTCGAGCCGCCCGAAAAATTGAATCACTACGCGGCGCTACTGAAGTCCCTGCCGTCGCTCTTGTGGGGCGCGCGCATCACGCTACTCCTTGCCGTCGGCCTGCACATCTGGTCGTCCTTCCAACTTTGGCTGCTGCAGCGCGACGCCCGGCCCGTTAAATATGTTAGGAAGGCCAATCTCAATTCCACTTACGCTTCCCGCACCATGTTGTGGAGCGGTCCCATCATCGCGGCTTTCGTGATTTTTCACTTGCTGCAATTCACCTTTGGCACCGTTCATCCCGGCGCGCCTTTCGACGAACACAACGTTTACAACAACGTTGTCCTCGGCTTTCAGGTCTGGCCCGTTTCGCTCTTCTACATCATCGCCATGATCATGCTTTGCTATCACCTCTATCATGGACTCTGGAGCATGTTTCAATCGCTCGGTTTCAGCCATCCCGTCTACACTCCTTGGCTGCAGCGCATCGCCAAGATTGTCGCCATCCTGATCGCCATTGGCTACATTTCCATCCCGGTCGCCATTCTGGCCGGCTTTATCAAGCCCGTTTAGGGAGCCCGATTTCATGCAACCAATCTCCAACGTCCCGACCGGTCCGATTGAGCAGTCCTGGGACACGCACAAGTTCAATCTCAAGCTCATCAATCCCGCCAATAAACGCAAGTACAACATCATCGTCGTCGGCTCCGGACTCGCTGGTGGCGCTGCCGCCGCCAGCCTTGGTGAACTTGGGTACAACGTGCAGTGCTTCTGCTATCAAGACAGCCCCCGCCGCGCTCACTCCATCGCCGCTCAGGGCGGCATCAACGCCGCCAAGAATTATCACAACGACGGCGACAGCGTTTACCGCCTCTTCTACGACACCGTGAAGGGTGGCGACTTCCGCGCGCGCGAAGCCAATGTGTATCGCCTCGCTCAGGTCAGTGTCAACATCATCGACCAGTGTGTCGCTCAGGGCGTGCCTTTTGCCCGCGAGTACGGTGGACTGCTCGACAACCGCTCCTTCGGCGGCGCTCAAGTTTCCCGCACCTTTTACGCTCGCGGTCAGACCGGCCAGCAACTACTTCTCGGCGCCTATCAAGCCCTTGAGCGCCAAGTGAATCTCGGCACTGTAAAAATGTACCCGCGCATGGACATGCTCGACCTCATCGTCGTCGATGGCCATGCTCGCGGCATCGTCACTCGCAGCCTCTACGACGGCAAAATGGAAGTCCACATCGGCGATGCCGTCATCCTGGCTTCTGGCGGCTATGGCAACGTCTTTTATCTCTCCACCAACGCCAAGGGCTGCAATGCCACCGCCATCTGGCGTGCTTACAAGCGCGGCGCTCTTCTTGCCAACCCCTGCTTTACGCAGATCCATCCCACCTGCATCCCCGTTGCCGGCGAGTATCAATCCAAGTTAACTCTTATGTCGGAGTCGCTGCGCAACGATGGCCGCATTTGGGTCCCCAAAACGGCTGGTGACAAGCGTCCGCCCAACCAGATTCCCGACGATGAGCGCGACTACTTCCTCGAGCGCCGTTATCCCAGCTTCGGCAATCTCGTGCCACGCGACATCGCTTCCCGCGCCGTCAAGTCCGAATGCGACGCTGGCCGCGGCGTCGGCGAGTCCGGTCTCGGCGTCTATCTCGATTTAACCGACGCCATTAAGCGTCTCGGTAAACAAAAAATTGCCGAGCGCTACGGCAATCTCATCGAAATGTACGAACGCATCACCGGCGAGAACCCCTACGAAGTGCCGATGCGCATCTATCCCGCCACTCACTACACCATGGGCGGCCTGTGGGTCGATTACAACTTGATGTCCACCATTCCCGGCTTGTTCGTTCTCGGTGAAGCCAACTTCTCCGATCACGGCGCCAATCGGCTCGGTGCCAGCGCCCTCATGCAGGGTCTCGCCGACGGCTACTTCATCATTCCCTATACCATTGGCAACTACCTCGCCACCAACAAGCTCGCCCAGGTTTCCAACGATGCGCCCGCAGCCAGGCAAGCCGTCGAGAATGCTACCGCCATCACCAACAAGCTACTGAACGGCAGCGGCAATCGCACCGTCGATTCTTTTCACCGGGAACTTGGCAAGATCGTCTGGGATTATTGCGGCATGGCGCGCAATCAAGCCGGCCTGAACAAGGCTCTGTCTCTTATTCCTGCGCTTCGCGATGAGTTCTGGAAAAACGTCCGTGTGCTCGGCTCCAATGAAGAGTTCAACCAGTCCCTGGAAAAAGCCGGCCGGGTGGCGGACTTTTTCGAACTCGCCGAACTGATGTGTATCGACGCGCTGCACCGCAACGAATCCTGTGGCGGGCACTTCCGCGAGGAATATCAGACACCTGAGGGAGAAGCCCTCCGCGACGATGAGCACTACTCCTACGTCGCCGCATGGGGTTACCAAGGCGAAGGTCGCGCCCCAGTTCTAAACAAAGAACCGCTCACATTTAATTACGTGAAGCCTTCTCAACGGAGCTACAAGTGAACCTCACTCTTCACGTCTGGCGCCAGAAGAATCTCCAGGATGCCGGCCGCATGGTCCGCTACGACGTCCCCAACGTCAGCGAGCACATGTCTTTTCTCGAAATGCTCGACGTCCTCAACGAAAGCCTCATTGCCAAGGGCGAAGATCCCATCGCCTTCGACCACGATTGCCGCGAAGGCATCTGCGGCATGTGCGGCATGATGATCAACGGCAAAGCTCACGGCGGCTTCAAACGCACCACCGTCTGCCAGCTCCACATGCGCCACTTCAAAGACGGCGACGTCGTCTACATCGAGCCCTGGCGCGCCAAAGCCTTTCCCGTCATCAAGGATCTCGTCGTCAACCGTTCCTCGTTCGACCGCATTATCGCCGCGGGAGGTTTCATCTCCGTTTCCACGGGTGGCGCGCCCGACGGCAACACCATTCCCATTAAGAAGCAGGACGCCGACCTGGCCATGGACGCTGCAGCCTGCATTGGTTGCGGTGCCTGCGTCGCGGCCTGCCCCAACGCGGCCGCCGCTCTCTTTGTCGGCGCGAAGATTTCTCACCTCGGCCACTTGCCGCAGGGCCAACCCGAACGAGATCGCCGCGCCCTGGCTATGGTCCGGCAAATGAACATTGAGGGCTTCGCCAACTGCACCAACATCGGCGAATGCGAAGCCGCCTGCCCCAAAGACATCAAGCTCGAAGTAATCGCCCGCACCAACCGCGATTACATCAAAGCCGCCTTCACCGATCGTCCCGAATCCACCGCCACTGGCGCAGGCTAACCTCCACCGCCACTCCCGACAGGTGTCCACATCAACAAGGTGACCACACGCGAGTGTTGCGTGTGGGTCTCTGAATTTACCGCTGCTCTGCATGCCCCTGATGTCCTCTAGACGCACTCTCACGCCATGTTGTCATCCTGAGGTCCGCCTTGGGCCGAAGGATCTCACCGCAGATTGAAGCCAGGCCAAATGTCGCCACTCCCCTCTGTCTCCTGATTCCCGATCACCGAAGTAATTTGTCATCCCGAGCGCAGCGAGGGATCTGCTGTTCCGCCCCACGCGACAACCGGTTTTACTTTCAACCTTCAACTTCTAACTCTGAACTTTCAACTCTCTACTCTCAACCCTTCCCACTTCTGCTACTCTACCTATGATTAAATTTTCTCATCCGGAGAACCATGTTTCGCTCACTCCTGTTCCTGGCAATCGCCCTTTCCCTTATGCCCAACTCCACTCGCGCGCAATCCGTTTCCGACAAAGCCAAAAAACTCCACTCCTCCTCCATCGTCATCGACACTCACGACGACACCACGCAGCGCCTTCTCGATCCCTCCTTCAACATCAGCACCCGCCACGCCGACGGCAATATCGACGTCCCTCGCATGCGTGAAGGCGGCCTCAACGCCATCTTCTTCTCCATCTGGATCCCTAGCAAAACCGTCGGCCCCGAAGCCGTCAAAAAAGCCCTCGACCAGATTGACGCCGTCCGCGAAACTGTCCGCAAGCATCCCAATGATTTGGTCCTCGCCACCACCGCCGACGAAATCCGCGCCGCCAAGAAGCAAAACAAGATCGCCGCTCTGATGGGTGTCGAAGGCGGCCACATGATCGACAACGACCTCGCCGTCCTTCGTTCCTATGCCGTTCTCGGTGTTCGCTACATGACCCTCACCCACATGGGCAATACCGACTGGGCCGATTCTTCCACCGACACGCCCGCCCACAACGGCCTCACCGATTTCGGCAAACAGGTTGTCGCGGAAATGAACCGACTCGGCGTTATGGTCGACATCTCTCACGTCTCCGACAAAACTTTCTACGACGCCATCGCCACCTCCAAGGCTCCCGTGATCGCCTCGCACTCTTCCGCGCGCGCTCTCACCGAGGCTCCTCGCAATATGACCGACGACATGATGCGCGCCCTCGCCAAGAACGGCGGCGTCATCCAGATCAACTATCACGTTGGCTTCCTCAGCCAGGAATTTCGCGACTTCGAAAAAGCGCATCCTGAAGCCGAAAAAGAGATCAACGACGAAGTCAAAAAACGCTGTGGCGACAACGAATCCTGCTCTCTTGTCATGGGCGACCAGGTCGTCCGCGACCTCATGCAAGCCGGCAAACTCCCCAAGGTCGAGTGGACCCAAATCATCGACCACATCGACCACGCGGTCAAAATCGCCGGCATCGATCACGTCGGCCTCGGCTCCGATTTCGACGGCGCCGTCATGCCCATCGGCATGCAAGACGTCACTCATCTCCCGCAAATCACCGATGCGCTCCTGAAGAAGGGCTATTCCGATTCCGACATTCGCAAAATCCTGGGCGAAAACACTCTCCGAGTAATGTCCGAGGTAGAGCGCGTCAGCCGCCAACTAAACTCCCCCACAAAATAACGCCAGATCAACCACTTTTGGAGTGCGGCGGCTCGCCGCCGCTTTTCGCAACGCATCGTCTACTCAACCTAAAAGTTGGATCGCCCAACCCAGCGCGAATCGGATCTTCTCTTCAATGTAGCGCTGGTCTTTTATGCCAGCCCCTCTTCGCCTTTCTCCGTGCTCTCCGTGTCCTCTGCGCTGAATCCCCTCCGAGCCACCGCCACCAAATCCCTCCCCGACCCCTGTGTTACAATGAAAGATTAAACACACAGGAAAGTTGCGGCATGTCTGAATTTCCCCTCATCGATAACACCCAGTTTGACCCCGAGGACGAGTACCGCCCGGAGCCCGAGCCCGAGCCTCAGCCCCCCTCTTGGATGGACGGCAGCCTCCGCATCGGCATTCACACCTCCATCGCGGGCAGCCATAGCAACGCCCTCGAGTCCGCCAGAAAGCTCGGCTGCAACGCCCTGCAAATCTTCTCCGCCAGCCCGCGCATGTGGCACACCTCCAATGTCCGCATCCCGGATTCCGACGCCAAGGCCTTTCGCTCCCGCCGCGCCGAACTCCAGCTTGGTCCTTTGGTCGTCCACGCGAATTACCTGATCAATCTCGCGGCCGCTCAACCCATGCTCCGCACGCGCTCCATTCAGGGTTTCCACGAGGAACTGGTTCGCGCGGTCATGCTCGGTGCCGATTTTCTCGTCGTCCATCCCGGCGCCAAGGGCGAATCCTCTATGGAATTGGCCATCGCCACGGTCGTCGAAAGCGTTAAGCAGGCCGTGCGTCGGGTTCCCATGGCTGGCATGCGCATCCTCATCGAAAACACCGCAGGTATGGGCACCTCAGTCGGCGCGCGCCTTGAAGACGTCGCCCAGGTCCTTCGCGGCCTCCGGGATTTGCCGGTTGCCGTATGCCTCGATACCGCGCACCTCTTCGCCGCCGGCTACGACATTCGCAGCGAAGCCGGTCTCGCCAACACCATCGCGCATATCGACCGCACCATCGGCTTGGACAATGTGCCGGTATTCCACGTCAATGATTCCAAGATTCCGCTGGGTGGAAAAGTTGACCGCCACGAGCATCTCGGACATGGAAAAATTGGCGAACAAGCCTTCATGCGCATTCTGCGCCATCCGCGGTTCGGCACTATGCCTCCCGAAGGTGTCACCGGCCGTGCTTTTCTGCTGGAGACCCCCATCGATGATCCCGGCGACGACCGCCGCAACGTCGCAAAATTGTGGGAACTCGCCGGTGTCCAAGGTCCGGAAGCCGAAAAGGGTTTTTCCATGCTCACGCCGGCCATGCGCAAAATGCGAAAAGAAATGGCCCGGAAAGGGAAGAAGGTCCCGAGTTCCAGACATCTTCCTGCTCCCAAAGCCAAAGCCAGCAAAGTTTCCAGCAAGAAAGCCAACAAATCCGCGAAGCGAAAGGGATAATCACTCGTGGGGGACTACAACCCGCAGGCGATCGAATCGAAGTGGCAGCAACGTTGGGAACAGAATCACGTCTTCGAGTCGGAAGCGAATCCACAAAAACCTAAGTATTACGCCCTCGAAATGCTCCCGTACCCCAGTGGCACTCTCCACATGGGGCACATGCGCAATTACACCATTGGCGACGTCGTCGCTCGCGTCAAGCGTATGCGCGGCTTCAATGTCCTGCATCCCATGGGCTGGGATGCCTTCGGCCTCCCGGCGGAAAACGCCGCCATCAAGAACCACACCCATCCTCGCGAGTGGACCAATAAAAATATCGCCGAGTTTCAGCGCGTGCTTCGCCGCTTTGGCTTCAGCTACGACTGGCGCCGCGAAATTTCCACCTGCGAGCCGCAATACTATCGCTGGAACCAGTGGTTCTTCCTGCGCATGCTCGAGCGCGGCATCGCCTACAAGAAAAAGAGCCGTGTGAATTGGTGCCCCAAGTGCTGCACCGTCCTCGCGAATGAACAGGTCGTCAACGGCGGCTATTGCTGGCGCCACGAGGATACTCTCGTAGAAGCGCGCGACATCGAGCAGTGGTTCCTTAAGACCACTGCCTACGCCGAACAGTTGCTCGATGATTTGAAGTTGCTCGAGGGCAGTTGGCCCGATCGTGTCATTGCCATGCAGCGCAACTGGATTGGCAAATCCATCGGCGCGAAAATTCTCTTCGATGTTCCCGGCCTCAGCGAAAAAATTGAAATCTTCACCACGCGCATCGACACGATCTACGGTGCCAGTGCCATCATCCTCGCCCCGACTCATCCGCTGGTAGAGAAGTTGATTGCTGGGGCAGGGAATCACACGGCCTTGCAGGCAAAACTGGTCCACATGAAGCAGTCTTCCGTGAAAACAGAAGATGTGGCCACCGCCGAGAAAGATGGCTTCTTCACCGGTCAAAACGCGGTGAATCCCTTCAATGGCGCGCAGATTCCCGTTTGGGTCGGCAACTTCGTCCTTCTCGAGTACGGCACCGGCGCCATCATGGCCGTCCCCGCGCACGATGAGCGCGACTTTGAATTCGCAACGAAATTTGCCTTGCCCATTCCCGTCGTCGTGGAAAAAACCGCGGGCAGTTCCACGAAATCTGACCATGCTTCGGAGCCTTTCACCGACTACGGTTTCAGCATTAACTCCGGCCCCTATTCTGGACTCTCCACGCCTGACGCCATCGAAAAAATGGCTGCCGACGCCGAAGCTCGAGGCTTCGGCAAAAAGGAAACCATCTTCCGCCTGCGCGACTGGGGAATTTCCCGTCAGCGCTACTGGGGCACCCCCATCCCTGTAATTTATTGCCCGCAAGATGGCATGGTTCCGGTTCCCGACAAAGATTTGCCCGTGCTCCTGCCGCCAAATCCGAAGCTAACCGGCGAAGGCGAATCGCCTCTCGCAACCGATCCCGATTTCGTCAACGTGACGTGCCCCAAGTGCGGTGGCCCGGCCCGCCGCGAAACCGATACCATGGACACGTTTGTCGATTCCTCCTGGTATTTCTATCGCTACTGCGATCCGCAGAACGACAAGGCGCCTTTCGATTCCGCGAAGGTCGGTTATTGGTTTCCGATTGACCAGTACATCGGTGGCATCACTCACGCCATCTTGCACCTTCTCTATTCCCGCTTCTGGTGCAAATTCATGCGCGATCTTGGCTTAATCCAGCACAGCGAACCCGCCGCTCGTCTCTTCACCCAAGGCATGGTCCTGAAGGGTGGCGAGGCTATGTCCAAGTCGAAGGGCAATGTCGTCGGCGCCATCGATATGGCCGAAAAGTATGGCGCTGACACCGGCAGGCTCTACACCCTCTTCGCCGCGCCTCCTGAAAAGGATCTGGAGTGGAGCGAGGAAAGCATCGAAGGCGCGTGGCGTTTCCTGAATCGCGTCTATCGTTTGGTCGAAAAGCACAGCGAAGCCGTCAATTCTCTGCAATCAGGCGCCGGCCAAACCACAAACGCAGCCACCACCGAAAAGGAAAAGGCGTTGCTCCGCAAGGCTCACCAGACCCTGCGCAGAGTTACTCAGGATTTTGAAACGCGCTGGCACTTCAATTCAGCCATCGCGCAAATCATGGAATTGACCAATGCGATTTATGCCGCGGAGCCTCTTCACGAAGCCGTCCGCCCGGAAATCCAAAAGGAAGTCCTCGAACTCGTCACCCTGATGCTTGCCCCTATGACTCCCCATTTGTCCGAAGAACTCTGGGAAATGCTCGGACATAAGAACGGACTATGGACCGTCAGTTGGCCCGCGTTCAATCCAGAACTGGCTAAAGAAGAAGAGGTAGAGATTGTTGTGCAGGTCAGCGGCCGTGTACGAGGCAAAGTGAAAGTGCCCGCCGGCGCCGCGCAACAAGACGTGTTGAAACTTGCGCAGTCTGAAGCAGGTGTCACCGCGCATCTCGACGGCAAAAAAATCGTCAAAGTCATCTACGTGCCTGATAAATTGCTGAATATCGTTGCGGCCTGAAGGGCACCACGCAAGGGGGGAACGATGGAAGGTACCGCGGAAGTAAAAGCATCCAATGACCAGGCAAAGTTGGCGATGGAAATGGGCGGCGTCGTGGTCCTCGACTTCGGCGGCCAGTACACCCAACTCATCGCTCGCCGCGTCAGGGAACAGCAAGTCTTCAGCGCCATTCTTCCGTGCACCACACCGCTGGAAGACATCCGCAAACTCCAGCCTGCAGGAATCATCCTGTCCGGCGGCCCTAGCTCCGTCTACGACAAAGACGCCCCCAAATGTGACCCCGCAATCCTCGCCTTGGGTATCCCCGTACTTGGCATCTGCTACGGCATGCAGTGGATCGCGAAAAATCTCGGTGGAAAAGTGGAACCGGCCGAGAGGCGCGAGTACGGCCCTGCCCAACTCGATATCCACAAGGTCGAAAGCCACCTCTTTAAGAATTTCCCCGACAAAATGAAAATTTGGAATAGCCACGGCGACAATGTCCATGAACTCCCGCCCGGCTTCCACGCCACGGGTCGAACCTCCAACGCCATCGCAGCTGCCGAGGATCCCAAGCGCAAAATCTACACCGTGCAGTTCCATCCCGAGGTCAACCACACCGACCGCGGCACCGAGATCCTCAGAAATTTCCTCTTCACTGTCTGCAAAGCCGAACCCAAGTGGAGCGGCGCCGCCTTCATCGAGGAAACCGTCGACTCCATCCGCAAAAAGGTCGGTTCCCACCATGCGATTTGCGGACTCAGCGGCGGTGTGGATTCAACTGTAGCGGCAGTACTAGTCCACCGTGCGATGGGCGATCGCCTTACCAACATCTTCGTAAACACCGGCATGCTCCGCAAGAATGAGTTCGAGCACACCCTCGAAATGTACCGCGACCGCCTGGGACTTCGCGTTGTCGGCGTTGATGCCTCCGAGCATTTCCTCCATAAACTAAAAGGTGTCAGCGACCCGGAGAAGAAGCGCAAGATCATTGGGGGCGAGTTCATCGCCGTTTTCGCCGCGGAAGCGCAAAAGCTGCAAAAGAATGAAGCCCACGGCGACATTAAATTCCTCGTCCAGGGCACCCTGTACCCGGATGTCATTGAATCCGTGTCCGTTAAAGGTCCTTCCGCCACCATCAAAACGCATCACAATGTCGGCGGCCTGCCCTCCGACATGCCCTTTGGCCTCATCGAGCCTCTCCGCGACCTCTTCAAAGACGAAGTCCGCCGCATCGGCAAGGAACTGGGTTTACCACAAGAGATATTGGTGAAACATCCGTTTCCCGGCCCCGGTTTGGCTGTCCGGCTACTCGGTGAAATTACCAGTAAAGACTTGATCACGCTGCGCGAAGCGGACGCCATCGTCGTTGAAGAGATCCGCCGCGCCGGCCTCTACGAAAAGGTTTGGCAAGCCTTCGCCGTGCTCCTACCGGTTCGCAGCGTTGGCGTCATGGGTGATGGCCGTACTTATGGCCTAACCGTTGCCGTCCGCGTCGTTCAGTCCGACGATGCTATGACCGCAGACTGGGTCAGGCTTCCCGGCGAAGTACTGGAACGCATCTCTACTCGGATCGTCAACGAAGTCCCCGGAGTTACCAGGGTCGTCTACGATGTCAGCAGCAAACCGCCAAGCACGATTGAGTGGGAGTAGGGAACGGAACGCCACCGTACCGTTCACGTCAGAAGTATACATCTTTCTACTGAGTGCAGTACTACTGTGAGCATGCCACAAAGCAAAAGGCCGCTCTGGCTGGGCAAGAGCGGCCTTTTGGTTATCAATTCGTCCGGAGAAGACGAAGGGGAAAGCCGCAATACTACCGATTGGCCATCTTCTGCGCCATATACAGTAGAAGTTTGCGGTCTTCGTCGTCCGATTTACTCAGCAAGCGGCGAAGCTTGTTGAGGTAGCGTGCTTCTTTGCCTGCGCTGCCCCATGCGATGTCATCCGACGACTTCCGCTTCGGCAGGTTAGGCAGTTGTGGCGGCTCTTCGCCGTCGTAGAATAGTTGATAAAGTGGGCATTCGAGAGCACGCGCAAGCTTTTCCAACGTTTCAATGGCTGGGACAGTGTGGCCATTTTCTACACGGGAAATGTAGCAACGTAGGAGACCCGTACGCTTCTCGATATCACCCTGGGAGAGTTTCTTTTCTTCGCGCAGAGCGCGAAGCCGGTCACCGATAATCATGGGTCGAGTATTCCACATATAGTAAGAGGTAGCAAGTCTAAACTTTCGCCCGGGTATTGAAACAATTGTAACTGCCTCTCCTATTTTCCCGTCCCAATGATGCCCACTAAGTAACGGCCCTCCCGGCCCATTTCTAGCCCGCCTCTGTTCGCAAACGCACGCCCGCTGCCTTTGTTCGTGGCGATTGCGCGATTTGCCTCCCGATGCGCAGCGAAGGGTCTCTCTTGGGTTTTGTTGTTCGTAGTTTGTGGCGGCCGCCTTCTAAGGCGGGCTGTTCCATTCTTAAATGTGGATTCTCACTTGAAATTCAAGTGGATGTCGGGCTAGGGGTGTCGGCAGGCATGTCGGTTCCACAGGTATCTCTCGATTTGTCATCCCGAAGCGCAGCGAGGGATCTCTCTTGGGTTTGTTTTTTGTAGCCTGTAGCGGCTGCCTTCTGAGGGGCGGACGGGCCCGTTTTTCTCTTTCTTTACTTAAAACTGAAAACTTAAAACTAAAAACTTTTCAATCCGCCGACACGGCCCCCATCCCTCCCTCATCCTCTCTCCTGGGCAACTCCAACACTTTCTGAGTCGGCGCCGCCGCCCTCACAATCAACGGCAGTTCCAGGCAGGTCTCCAACAAATGTTTGCCCACGGCTAGCCGCGCCGCCACGCTTTCGCTATCCACCAGCCCCGGCACCTGCACGATCAGCGCATCCACAGACTTATCCACCCGCAGTCCCGCCGTCGTTTCAATCCCGCTCTTCCGCAATGCCCGCGCCAGCCGCAAAACTCCCGCCATCGCATTCACTCTGGCCTGATCCACTTCGTTCAGCGCGCCAAACGCTTTGTGCTTCGTCTTTGGCTGACCGCCGCGGTGATACCGCACTACCATCCCTAGCAGTTCCCATTCCTCTTTTGTCCAGCCCGCCGGCTCTGCCAACTTACTCAGAAACTTCCGTCCCGCTTTCTGCGGGCGCTTGCCGTCCAGGCTCGCCCCGATTCCGTGAATCCTCGCGGCCCCGCACACGATCTTCCGCAAATCTCTGTCTTCAAACACACGCGCCGCATGTACTTTTCGCAGCGCATCAAACAATCTCACCGTCAGCCGCGACACTTGCGAAGTCCGCTGCAGATTTCCATCCATCGCTCGCGACGTCACGCGCAGTCGCGCCAGCCCGGCTGCCTCCAACTGCCTGCCCTGCGGCAATCCTTGCCGCCATCGGTGCCACAAATTATCCTGCCCGGACGTCACTTGCCGGTACGCCTCGATCCTCTGTCCTCGCTCCGTGGCGATCCGCCCGGACCACGATGCCTGCGCCGCGATCAGTTCCGGCCCGGTGATCTGCGTCACCTTTGCCGACAGCACGTCCAGGTCGTGCACTTCTCCCAGCAGATCCTGCACACGTTTCAAATCCTCTCCCCACTGCTCGTACCGCGTCGGCAGCAAGCTCTCCACCGTATAGCGGAACCGTTTCACTCCGATTCGCAGTGCGTGCCACGCCGCAGGCTTCGATGTCCTCAGCGCTTGTCCTTGCAGTTCCTTCGCTCCTTCCAGCCGTTCCAGCGCCAGGCATTCTGCCGCGGAGCTGTCCGGCGCAACCAGCCGCGCCCGTCGCCGCAACGTCCGCTCGTGCTTTATCCACGCCTTTTCGTCAAATTTCTCCGCCACTCGCAATGCGATGTCGCGCAGTTCGCTTTCCTTTTTGCCAAAATCTTCCAGCAGCATTTGCCGCACTGGGTCGGCTTCCGACGACAACTTCTTCGTCCATTCCTCCAGCACCTGCGTGTCCCGCAGCTCTCCCAGTTGCCGGAACAGCTTTCTTCCCAGTTTCTTCATCTCTGGCCACGCGGCGTCCGGGTCCACTTCTTGCATCACCGCCGCCACCGACCGGCATCGCCGTATCGCCACGCGCAAATCGTGCACCGCATCGGCGTCAGGCTTCTCGCGCACCTTTTCCAGCTCTTTCAAGGTGCGTTCCATCCAATACGTCAATCCGCGGTGCTCGGCGCGCGAGCCCGCCATTGTGCTTGCTGTTGCCATAGATTTTTGCTTTGGCTGATTTTTCGCTCGCTCGGCAAGCGACCCTGTCAGCCTACCCCTCTAGCCTATCCCGTCGTTTTGCGTCCGTCCAGCCTGCCCCAGCCACCCTTCCGGCCACTTCTGCAACCGGAATTCCTCGCATTCTTGATATTTTCCCGCCACGCCTCGTCGTATACTTCCGCCCTCCTCCTAGGAGGTGAAATTTGAGTACGACCCCCTCGCCCTCTCCCGATCCCAAAGAAGTCATTCGTCGGGAATGGCTCGAAGCCGCTCCGTTTTGGCAGAAGTGGTTCGATAAGCTGTCTTTCCAGTCTCGCGCCGCCACTGGCCTCATCCTCCAAGGCGCCCAACTTTCTCCGGGCCTCCACATCCTCGACCTCGCCAGCGGCTCCGGTGAACCCGCCCTCGCTCTCGCTAAGGCGATCAGCCCCGATGGGCGCGTTGTCGCCACCGATCTCGTCCCCGAAATGCTCGTCTTCGCTCAACATCACGCCCACGACCACAACCTTCCCAACATGGAATTTCGCGGCGCCGACGCCGAGCATCTCCCCTTCGCCAACTCTTCCTTCGATCGCGTCACATGCCGCTTCGGTATCACGTTCTTTCCCGACACCCAGAAATCTTTCTCCGAAATTCGCCGCGTTCTTAAACCCACCGGCAGCATCTCGTTCCTCGTTTGGGGCTCGCCCTTCGAAAATCCTCTTTTCTCCACCATGCTTGGACCATTTCTCAAACACCTCAAAGTGCCCGCTCCTCCCCCGGACTCCCCGCACGTTTTTCGCTTTGCCGATGAATCCAAACTCGCCGGCGCTCTTACTTCCGCCGGCTTTCACGAGGTCTCCGTCGCCACTCACAAAGTGTCCTGGCCGTGGCCTGGCCCTCCCGAAGAAGCTTGGCAAGCCTCCCGCGAAATTGCCGCACCCTTCAAAAAAATGATCGCCGCTCTTCCTCCCGACAAAATCGAGGAAGTCCACCATGAAGTCGTCGAAGGCATTCGCCGCTTCTACGACGGCCGCCAGGTCAACTTCTCCGCGTCCCTGGTCTCCGCCACAGCGATCGCCTGATCCCTCTCGATCCGTCTCGCTCCTGGCCGCCGGATGCTGTATCCTTAGCGCGATTTCACGCTCGCGCGCGCCATGCAGACTTCAAACTCTCACCCTCATCCTCGCGCTCCCTGGCGCGACACCTGGCATGAAGTCATTTTCGGCCACGAAACGTCAGCTGGCCGTCTCTTCGACCTCGTTCTTCTGATACTCATTCTTCTCAGTGTCCTTACTGTTCTTCTCGAAAGCGTTCGCTCCATCCGTGATTCCTACGGCCCCTACCTCCGTATCGCTGAGTGGGCCTTCACCGCTCTTTTCACCATCGAGTACATCGCTCGCCTCATCTCCGCCACCAACGCCCGCCGTTACGCCACAAGTTTCTTCGGGTTCGTCGACCTCCTCGCCGTCGCCCCTGTCTATCTCAGCTTTCTCTTTGGCGTCGCTCACTCCTTCACTGTTGTTCGCTCGCTTCGCCTTCTTCGCGTCTTCCGCATCCTTAAACTCACGGAATATGTCGGCGAAGCCGCGGTTCTCCGCATCGCCATGAAGGAAAGCATCCGCAAGATCACCATTTTTCTTTTTGCGGTCTTAACTATTGTGATTATTGTCGGCGCGATCATGTACCAGATCGAGGGAGAAGCCAACGGCTTCACCAGCATTCCTGCCGCCATGTACTGGGCCATCGTCACCGTCACCACCGTCGGCTATGGCGACATCTCTCCCAAAACCGTTCCCGGCCGGCTTCTTGCTTCTCTACTGATGATTGTTGGTTACGGAATTATCGCCGTGCCCACCGGCATTGTGACCTTCGAATTTGCCCGCGCTTCCACGCGCACGCCTCTCAGGACCTGCTCCGCCTGCGGCCTTCAGCCCCACGACCAAGATGCCCTACACTGCAAACGCTGTGGCGCCCCTTTACCGAAGCCCCTGTAGCGGTGGCTCTACGCCGCCAATGGCCTTTCTAGCGGCCGCCTTCTGAGGCGGGCGGGTTAGGCTTCCCGTCAACGATCGAGGTGAGGCTCGCGGGGTGACAATTCTGGAGGGCGCGTCCGCGTGGATGAGATGATCCATCCTGCGGCCGCCCTACTTCTTCTCTTCCGCCCCAGGCATCACGCCCTTCAACTGCTTCCCCTTCTCCTGCTCCAACTCCGGATGCCCCAACGCCTTCCTCGGCAACATCTGGTCGCGCATCGCGGCGTTGTACACGAAGATCGCCTCCACCATCGCCGCCTGCGCCAAATCCTCGGGCTGCAATCGCTCGTATGTGTCCATGTTCGAATGGTGTGTCCGCGATCCGTAATCCAACGGGTCCTGAATAAACTGGAATCCCGGTATCCCTACCGCATCAAACGCCTCGTGATCCGTTCCGCCCGTGTCGCGATCCGTAATCGTCGCAACACCAACATCTTTTAGGGGCTCAATCCATTGCGCGAAGATCGGCCCCACCGCGCTATTCCCCTGCAAATAAATCCCGCGAATCTTTCCGCTCCCATTGTCCACATTGAAGTACCCGGAGATTTTCTGCTGATCCGCCTTCAGCACAATCGGACCCGCCGGATCGCGATCGTATTCCGTAATCATCATCTGGTCCGCCGCCGTCGAGCGCGGCACATATCCAAAGTGTTCCTTCACGTATCCGTATGACCCGAACTCGCCTTGCTCCTCGCCCGTCCACAATCCCACGCGAATCGTCCGCCGCGGCTTCACGTTCAACGCGTTCAGTATTCGCATCACTTCCATCGCCACCACTGTCCCCGCACCGTTATCCGTTGCTCCCGTCGCCGACGCCCACGAATCCAGGTGTCCGCCCACCATCACCAATTCATCCTTCAACTTCGGATCCGTCCCCGGAATTTCCGCGATTGTGTCGAACCCGTGTTCGTGCTCACCCGTAAATTTCGTGTCGATGTTCAACTCCATCGTCACCGGCACGCCCGCCTTCAGCAACCGGTACACCCGCCCATAGCTCTCAATCGCCATCACCGCCACCGGCAACGCATCCGCGTGGTCTTTCTGGTAGATCAGCCACCCAAATCCCGCTCCCGTGTCGTCAAAAATCGTTCCGCCCGATCCCCCATTGTTTCGCCCATCGCGGCTCGGCGTAATCACCGCAGTCGCCTGCTCGGCAGCCAGGAACTTGCCCACCTTCTCGCGGAATTCCTGCCGCTTCAGATACGTCTGGAAGAAATTCTCCGTTTCGTTCAAATGAATCGGGTATTCCTGAATTCGCTTCAAGTCCGCTTCGTCATCGCGCGTAAACAGCGGCTTATCCACCGGCTTTACGTCCCGCATCTCTCCCCAGAAAACCACCTTCCCTGTCAATTTCCCTTTGTACTTCTCAAAGTCTTTCTCGTCCTTGATATCCACCCAAACCGCGCTCCCGTTCACCGCTCCCTTCGTTGCCGGAGACCACGGCGCAGCCTGCGCAATGAACACCGCCGTGTCCGGCGTCGTCATCCTCACCCAGGTGTTCAGTTGCTGCCAGCCCATCCCAAACTCGCCCCAGTCCTCCAGGTGCGCGTTGCTGCAGCCCATCGCGGTGAACTGCTCCTTCGTCCACTCATTCGCCTTTTTTAGATTTTCCGAGCCCGTCAGCCGCGGACCGATTCCGTCCATCAGTCCCGACGCGTATTCCATGATGTGCGAGTGTGCCGTCGCCTCTTCGCGGATCCGTCCATACATCTCCAGATCCAGCGTCTCCTTCTCTGGCTGCGGCATTTCATACGAAGGCTTCGCCGCCTCTTTCGACGCCGCTTCTTTCGCTTTATCCTCCCCGGCGTGCAATGCCAGCGCCAGAAATGCGCTCAGTGTCGTACCCAGCACAATCTTGATCTTGCTGTTTCGCATCATGGATTCCTTTTTAAAATGAAGTCGGTGCAGCATAGCAAATCCCCACTCCGTTTTCCAAACTCCTTCAAATTATCCTAACCCCTCGCGTTAAGTAGCACAGACTTCAGCCTGTGCCACTCATATGCGGTGTGTGACGCTCGCCCATCTGTCGCGAAGGCATGGCTTCGCATCTTGCAAAAAAGAGCCTATTGTCATCCCGAGCGCAGCGAGGGATCTGCTTCTCGTATCAAGCATCATTGGCATCCATCCGCATCACCGCGCTACAATCCCCACCGTCAATGACCCCCTCCCTAACGCATTCTCGTTGGTCCCGCCTGGCTCCTGCCTTCACTCTCCTTGTTCTCGCGCCAGTCGTTGCCGAAGTGCTTAGCGGTGCCACCCGCCTCAGCTACATTGTGGTGCTCATTCCGGAAATCATGGTGTGGGGTTGCGGTGCGCTCCTCGCCCGCGAAGCAGTGCGCCGCTGGCGCGCTGGATGGCCAAGCCTTCTTCTCCTCGGACTCGCCTTATCTGTCGCTGAAGAATTCATCATCCAGCAAACGTCCCTTGCTCCTCTTCCTTGGCTACCCTCCGCACAATCCTTTGGACGCGCTTGGGGCGTAAATTGGCTCTACTTCCTTTATATGCTCGGCTACGAAAGCGTTTGGGTCGTTCTCGTTCCCGTTTATCTCACAGAATTGCTTTTCCCGGATCGGCGCCGCGAACGGTGGTTGCGCACCGGCGGCCCGATCATCTCTGGCATCGTCTTTATCTTCGGCTCGTTCATCGCCTGGTTCACCTGGACCCAGCAGGCTCGCCCGAATGTCTTCCATGTTCCCAAGTACACGCCTCCGCTCCTTACCGTCCTCCTCGGCCTGCTCGCTATCGCGCTTCTCATCTTCACCGCGTACGCAATTCGTCGCGTATCGCCGCATTCACAAAGCACTGTCCGCACCGCGCCTCAACCGTGGATCGTCGTCCTGCTCGTACTCCTTCTGGGCTACCCGTGGTACCTGCTCATGGCCTTGGTCTTTGCCCCGACCATCGCTCGAGGCATTCCTTTTTGGCTTCCTCTTTTCGTAGGGATCGCTTGGGCCACCGCCGCCTATTTCATTCTCAAGCGCATCTCCACCACCGTCGGTTGGAGAGACATCCACCGCTGGGCCCTGATCTTTGGCGCTCTTCTCGTCTCCATGACTGCGGGATTCCTCGGCAGCAACACTTGGCCTCGCATGGATGTTGTTGCCAAGGCCATCCTCAACATCGTCGCCGTTTTATGCCTGATCGCACTCGCCCGTTCCATCTCGCGCCGCGATCCCGCCCTCTCCCAGGACCGCCCTCCCCAGCATGCGGAAAAATGAAATTTTCTCAGCGAGGGTTCTGCTTTTCGCAGCCCGCCATGAACCGGCAACTTCCATTCTGTGCGCACCCATCGCTGGCCTTCGAGTAGCACAGACTTCAGTCTGTGGCCCTCCGTGCCGCATGTGCATACCCCGCCCACGGACGGCCTGTTCGCGCAGAGGGCGTCACCGGCTTTACTCTTCAATGTAGCGCGAGCTTTCATGCCAGCCCAGATTTCTCCTCCGGCTTTCGCGAAACTCTTGTAGTCCATCAGGCCACGACTTCATGCCTAGCGAAAAAAAATCGTCATCCCGAGCGCAGCGAGGGATCTGCTTCTCCCAAAATGGCGACGGGAAAAAGCACATTCTTTACACCTCACATTCCGTTTGAAATGACAAGTGGCACTTCTCCCGCAAGCTGTGAAGCCTCTTGCGCCGCCGCGCCCTCCGCCTCCTTTACCGCCACGCCTTCACATGTTATTTTCATAAAGGTTCTCCCGGAGTGGCGGAACTGGCAGACGCAGCAGACTCAAAATCTGCCGGGGATCACTCCCCGTGTGGGTTCGACTCCCTCCTCCGGGACCATCTATACAAGCACCTGCACCAGGACGCGAATTTCTCTCGCTTACCTAATTCCCGCTTCCCCAATGTAGTTTTCCAAATGCCTGCCGCAGTGCAATCCGCCTCACGATTTGGCGCCTGACGGGACTTAGCCTGACAGACGCAGGACTTTGTGACATGATCCGACTGGACAGCCGGAGGCGCAACACGAAATACCGAATCGCAATAGGGGCCCTGGCCGGTTTTCTCGTCGCCAGTGGGTGGTCGGTTTATTTCTTCATGGCAAACAAGGACCTTCCAATATCCCCGCTGCTGTCCGCTCTTGTTCGGCTGACCTGCCCCATCGCGATTATCGGCTCGCATTACCCCGTGAGTATCTATTCGGCTCTTGCCGCGAACATCGCCACATATGCCCTGGTCGGGCTACTGGTGGAAACCCTGCGGCGGTCGTTAATCCGCTCAAACTGATTCGAGACAGTTCGCTCCGTTCTCGGCACTGGATGCAACTTGTCCCGCTTGCCCACATCCGACCGAATCCGCCCTATAAGAGTGGAGCTAATCGACTCCTATTAGTCCTAGAGCTATGACGCTCATTGACCGTTTGTAACAGTCGTGTGTGCCCACGGCAAAAGGCCGCATTCGACGGCAACTCCCCATTCCGCGCAATGCTGTTTGACGATACCCCCCTACATGGCTGATGGTGGCCCACGCGTCTGGAATGCGATGGTGCCGAACCGCATTTCTCGGGTACTAGCTCCTCCGAGGAAGCCCCGGGATCTCGCGTCGCCCGAGAGGCTTCGGCGACCCAGGCGTCAGTCTCAAACGAGGAGATCGCATGAAGAACAGAACATTGTGGTGGTCGGGATGTATCGCCGCAGTCCTGGTGTCGGCAGCAGTAACGGGGGTTTTGGCCCAACCTCCTGGGCCCACCCGCTTTAGTGGCATCTTCAACGACTACACTCCGGCCACGGGAGTCAGCGGCCCTTGGGAAATGCATGGCACATGGTCCTTGAAGCTGAAGGGCGAGTCCGGCAAAGCCGATTTCTCTGCCGATATGACTATGGAACATCCCGATTCTTGGATTGCCGCAAACCCCGGTGTCGCCGCCGCACCTAACGTTGACCATCCGGCCACGCGCATGCCTCATACTCACCACATTATGATGCCGGATGCGGTGATCAGCTCCGATACCAGCGTCTGCCAGCCCGACAACCCGGCTACCATCGTCCGTTTGGTGGTTATCGGCCAGCCCAGCATTACCGGCAATGGGAACGCCGCACCCTTCGAGGCCGCGGGACCCTCCACGTTGCAAGTTTGCATCACCGGGGAAGCGGTCGTCGAGTACTCCAACTTGAGTATGTCATTCACCACGAATAGTCCGGCCGCAGTGAAGCATTTCGGAAGCCAGGCCATCCACGGCATCGTTCGCAAAGTGATGGACAGCGACGGGCACGACCGCGATCGTCGGTAAACACTGTGGTGGACACGCCCGGTGAGGACGTGTCCACCGCAAACCAAACCCAGACCGGCGTTGTCGCTCCGATTGATTTATTGTTGGTCCCTTCTCGTAGCTGCCAGGATTCGCACCGTATGCGCGGTCTTCGCTCGCTGTCCGTATGACTTCACTTACGGCTATCTCGTTATTGACAAAACAAACGCCCCTGACTCTCGCCACCTATCCCCAGCTCGCGACTTGCCTGCGTGGTCCCCATATTCCCAGTCATACGGCACGCCAGTATCGCCCAGAATAAATTTCAACAGCTCCGCAAACCCTGCTTCCGCTCGAACGTCGTTCGACAGGATCAACACGCATCGCTCGCTCGCCTCGAGGCACACCAACGTGTTCGCGGTCTGGCCGCCGTGGCCGCCCTTGTAGAAACCGCTATCCTGCGGCCCGTGAAACAGGATTACGCCCAGTCCCGAGTACAGGTCCTTGCGCTGCTCACTTACCGGCATGTCAGGCAGGAACAGCGGAAACAAACTGGCGGTCCCTATGTGCAACACGGGCCGTGTCATCTCCGCGCGCGCAGTAGCACTCAGCCCATCTCCACGCACGAGCACGGCGCTAGACTGCCTCCTTCCCGATTTTCTTGATGACTCATCTCTGCCCGCGGCGTATAACCTATTCCTCGGGTTGAGCTATTCTCGCTCTGTCCTCTCACGCCGTCCCCGAGTGGAGGATTTTCCCATGAAAAAGGCAGCGCTTGGCGTGCTCGTGTTGCTTGTGTCTTGCGCTCTGGGGCGGGGGGTATACAAATGGTTTGGCTCAGAAAGAGCCGGCTACATTGTCGCCGTCGTCACCATGGCCGCCGCAATTGTTCCTATTTTCTTGCATGAATCCACAACTGGCGGCACCACGAACATTAAGACTACAGGCGCCCAAAGTCCGGGGGTGGTGCGCGGTGATTTTAACGTTACCCAAACAACCACGCCGGAGAAGAAGAAATGAAATTCGGGAAATCTGAACCTTCCGGCAAAAAGGAAACTCCAGGCCCAAACGTCAGCACGACTGGCGACTATAGCCCCGGCATCGTTTACGGCAATTTCATCATCAACCAAACCGTTGTTCACCAGGAAGCCGTAGCAAAACGCCGGACCTGGCGTGCCCTCGACTCCGCCACATTTCCACCTCTGGGTGACACCAAGGCCGCCAAACTCGCAGTTTGGGACAGCTTTTTGCATACTGTAGCTGAAATGTATGGCCAGCAACCCTATACCGAATTCACCATCCTCGTGAACGCTGACGAGATTGTTGTTGAAGGCGAGCACGTCCCCCGCTACGTCGTCGTTTCTTATCAACCTGGCCTGTGCTCGAATGCCCTGAAAGAATACCGGCAATTCGTGGAGCAATATTATGCCTGGAGAAACGAGCAGCCTGGTGAAGCGCGAACTGCGTTGGAACAACAGCGGCTAAAAAGGGAAGCGCGCCTTCAGGAATGGTCGCCCTCCATTCAAGTTCCGTCCTCGCCTTCATGGATGCCCATTCAGTGCATCTGCGATGGCGCTGCTCAGCGGCTCACACTTCACGTCGTTCCTAAGCTTTCGCTGGACCCCGCCGACTATCCAGACCATCTTGCCACCAGTCAGGAACTCCTGCAGTTCATCGGTTCCTATTCGAACTTGAAGCTCGCTTTCGGCGGTGACGTTGGATGGGCTGCCAATAACTATTCTTTGATGAAGTTGACGATCGCGGTCCTCGACCGCAATCTCGATATGGGCAGAGTCCGTATCGCCGTCGACGACCTCCATGAATGGGATTACATCAACGGCGAATTCGATGAAGAAGTCCGCCGCTTTGGCAACAAAACTTCCTGAGTGCCGCCCGTACACCTACTTTCTAGATTTGCGCGCGGTAATGTGATGCGGGAGGGCACGACTTCAGTCGTGCCGCATGTGCTTCACCTCAATCCGGCTTCAGCCGTGCCGAAAGACCGTACTAAAACGAGGGCTTTAGCCGCCGACGCCTCAGGCTTCTGCCACGAATCCATCCCCCGAAGAAAACTCTGGCACCCTCTATTGAATCGGTTTAATCTTTCCTTGCCGGCGTTCCGCCCGGTCGGAGCTTTCATGAAAACGTCTCGTTCGTCTTTTGCGCCTCTCGCTATTCTGCTGTCTGCTCTCTTCCTAACTTTTTCCACGGCCCTGGCTGCTCCTGCCTCGCCTCCTGAATCCCGTATCTCTCTCCACGGTTCTTGGCAATTGCAGTCTTCTTGCGTTGACAAGTCCTCCGCCGAATCCATCGCCACTCCCGGATTCGCCGCCAAAGATTGGCACAAAGCCGAAGTTCCCGGCACCGTCGTCGGCGCCCTGGTTACAGACAAAACTCTCCCGGATCCCGATTACGGCATGAACCTGAAAAACTTCCCTGGCGCTTCTCTCGGTGGTGAAGAGCCTTTCTCCAATCGCGACATGCCCGCCGATAGTCCCTATCGCTGCTCGTTCTGGTTTCGCACCGAATTTCCCACGCCCGCCGGCTTGGCCAACAAAGCTGCCTGGCTCCATTTTCTCGGCATCAACTATCGCGCCAACGTCTGGCTCAACGGCAAAAAAATCGCCAGCCAGTCCGATGTAGCCGGCGCGTATCGCTCGTACGAATTTCGCGTCGACCCCCTGCTCAACAAATCCGGAAAAAACGCTCTTGCCGTCGAAGTTTTCGCTCCAGACAAAAACGATCTCGGCCTCACCTGGGTCGACTGGAATCCCACTCCTCCCGACAAAGACATGGGCATCTGGCGAGAAGTCTTTCTGTCCGATTCCGCCGAAGTCGCTCTCCGCGCGCCTTTCGTCTCTTCCAAGCTCGATTCCGATTACAAGTCCGCCGCTCTCACTCTCAGCGCCGAGCTGCGCAACACCACCGATCATCCCGTCAAAGCCGTTCTGCATGCCGAGGTCGACGGCAAGCATCTCTCGCAACCGGTCGAACTCGCTGCCAACGAATCCAAAATCGTTTCTTTCTCTCCCGACAAATTTGAGCAACTCAAACTATCGCATCCTCATCTTTGGTGGCCTTACCAGATGGGCGATCCCTATCTCTACACCGCCAGGTTCCGCGTCGAACTCGGCAAAGATCTCTCGGATTCCGCCTCAACCACCTTCGGCATCCGCGAAGTCACGTCTGAACTCACCGACAAAGGTGGCCGCCTCTTCAAAGTGAATGGCAAACGCGTCCTGATTCGCGGCGCCGCCTGGGCTCCCGATCTTCTCCTCCGCTGGTCTTCCAAGCGGCTCGATGCCGACCTCGCTTACGTCAAAAGCATGGGCCTGAACTCCATCCGCCTCGAAGGCAAAACCGATCGCGACGAATTCTTCGACAAAACCGATCGTCTTGGTCTGCTCGTCATGCCCGGGTGGATTTGCTGCGACATGTGGGAACACTGGAACGATTGGACTCCCGAAACCAAAAAAATCGCCTCCGCCTCTCTAACCGACCAGATCACTCGCCTCCGCAATCATCCCTCGGTCTTCGTCTGGCTCTACGGCAGCGACAATCCCCCGCCCCCCGATATCGAAAATATGTATCTCGGCATTCTCAAGGATCTACAGTGGCCGAATCCCACGGTCTCCTCAGCCTCCGAAACGCCAACTACCGTCACCGGAAAATCCGGCGTTAAGATGACCGGCCCTTACGAATACGTTCCCCCCATGTATTGGCTCGCCGACACCGAAGCTGGCGGCGCCTATGGCTACAACACGGAAACCAGTCCCGGCCCCGCCATTCCCACCAAGCAGAGCCTCGCCAAATTTATTCCCAAAGAACATCTCTGGCCCATTGACGAATACTGGAATTTCCACGCTGGCGGCGAGCGCTTCACCACGGTCGACGTTTTCACCGACGCCCTCACCAAGCGCTACGGTCCCGCCTCTTCTCTCGACGACTACGAGCGCAAAGCTCAAGCCATGGCTTACGACAACGAGCGCTCCATGTTCGAAGCCTACGCTCGCAACAAGTACGTCTCCACCGGCGTCATCCAGTGGATGCTCAACAATTCCTGGCCTTCCCTCATCTGGCATCTCTACGACTACTACCTCGTACCCGGCGGCGGCTATTTCGGCACCAAAAAAGCCCAGGAGATCGTGCACGTCCAGTACAGCTACGACAATCATTCCGTCGCCGTCATCAACGGCACCTACGAACCCATCAACGCCGTAAAAGTCTCCGCGAAACTCCTCAATATTGATGGCAAAACCGCGGCCACCAAAGACGCCACCGTTGACCTCGCTCCCGACTCCGCAACCAAAGCCCTCGATCTTCCCAAGCCCGATGGCTTCTCCACCACTTATTTCCTCAAACTCGAGCTTCACGATTCTTCCGGCAAGCTCCTCAGCGACAATTTCTACTGGCTTTCCACTAAGCCCGACACCATGGACTGGGCCAATCGCAAAGACACCGTCTACACTCCGCAAAAAGATTTCGGCGATCTCACTGGCCTCAATTCGCTCCCCCAGGTCACGCTTGACGTCAAAGCCGTGCACCATCACGAAGCCGGCAAAGCCGCCATTCGCCTCAAAGTCAAAAATCCTTCCTCCAGCGTCGCTTTCCAGATTCATCCTCGCCTGACGAAAGGGAAGGACGGCGACGACCTCGTTCCCGTCTTCTGGGACGACAACTATTTCTCTCTCCTTCCCGGCGAAGAAAAAATCGTCTCCGTCACCTTCGATCCTTCCGATCTGGACGGCAAAGATCCCGTCCTGGAACTAGAGGGCTTTAATATAGCCTCGGCCACAATCAAAATTTCGCGTTAACTTCGCGGTGCGGAATAATATTTGCTCCGGCTTTTGTAGTGGCCGACCTTCAGGTCGGTTAATCTTTGCGCTTTGTTCTAATGCCAGTTTCTAACGCTATGTTCAAATACGTGTCATCCTGAGGCCCGCGCCTTTTGCGGGCCGAAGGACCTCAACTTTTGCGTAACCTCAACCCTTCGCCCGGAGGCTCCGGAGGCTATCTAACCTTGCGACAACTTCTCTCACTTCTCGCCGCACTCGTATCCCTGGCGGCATCTTCTTTCGCGCAATCCCCCAACCTCACCGCCGCCACTCAACAAATCCAAAAGCGCATCGCGGACTCCCACGCCGACGTCGCCATCGCCTTCCGCACTCTCGACGGCAAAACCGAATGGTTCTATCACGCCGATGATTCCTTTCATGCCGCCAGCACCATGAAAGTGCCCGTCATGATTGAACTCTACCGCCAGGTCCAGAGCTGGCAAACTAAAGCTCTCCGACCCGCTCACCATTCACAACGAGTTCCATTCCATCGTCGATGGCTCGCCCTACAAACTCGATCCCTCCGACGACTCGGAATCCGACCTCTACAAAGCCGAAGGCCAAACGCGCACTCTGTCCGAACTCTGTGAACTCATGATCACCGTCAGCAGCAATCTCGCAACAAATCTCATCATTGAAAAACTCGGCGTCGAAAACATCCGCGCCACCGTCCACTCCCTCAACGCCGACGGCATGCACGTTCTTCGCGGCGTCGAAGACCAGAAAGCCTTCGAAAAGGGCCTCAACAACACCACCTCCGCCCGTGCCCTCCAGATCCTCCTCACCTCCATTGCCGACAACACCGCCGCCGGTCCCGATGCCTCTCAGCAGATGCTCGCCATCCTCGAGCGCCAGAAATTCAATGAAGGTATTCCCGCCGGCCTCCCTCCCGGCACCAAAGTTGCCCACAAGACCGGCGAAATCACCAAGATCCACCACGATGCCGCCATCGTTTACGCCCCTCGTCCGTTCGTCCTCGTCATCCTCGTCCGCGGCCTGCCCGACATCAAGGACAGCTCCGCCCTCATGGCCGACATCACCCGCCTGCTCTATCAGTCCGTCGAGTGACGCCCGACCATCGTCCCTTCGCCGCTTCTTCTCTCCGTTACTTTTTCGCAACCACCCACCACCGATTCCCTCTTGCCACTCCTACTGTTAGCCACTAAGATAACCTTTCCATTGGAGGAACCCGTGCCTAAAGAGAAACCACAGGTCAACATCGGCGAAGTCATCAAAACCTACCGCAGCCAGCGCGGCCTTTCCCAGGGCGACATTGAACGTCGCACCGGGCTTCTGCGCTGCTACCTCTCTCGCGTCGAAAACGGTCACACCGTTCCTTCGCTCGAGACTCTGGCCAAGATTGCTGAGGCCATGGAAATTTCTCTCGCCGATTTTTTCCCCGGCACCGAGACTTCTCACGACAAAGAAACGCAAAAGATGCTCGGCGAGCTCTCGCAGGACGAAATCCGTTTCCTCGCCGAAATCAAGAAGTACAGCACCACTCTTTCCGACGGCGACAAGCGTCTCGTCCTCGCCATGATTCGCAAAATGGCCACACTTCTACCTGCTGCGGCAGCACAGGCAAAGAAACCCATCCTTCGCCGCCCAGCCCTCTGATTTTTGTGGAGTGCGGCGGCTAGCCGCCGCCTTTGCGATTCAAAACGCACCACAAACCAAACCGAGAAGCACGGTCGTCCAGCCACAGCCGTAGCCTTTAACCCTTACCTCAACTGACTATTTTTTTGGAGTGCGGCGGCTAGCCGCCGCTTTTGCGATTTAAAGAGCGCCGCGAATCAAAGCGAGATAGAACGTCTTCCAACGAGTAGCCTTTAACTTTTAACTGTCAACTTTCAACTTTTAACTCTCAACTCCCCCGACTCCTCAACATCCGTATCGTATCCGGCACCGCCCCGCCAGCCGTCCCATTCCCGCCACTCTCTTCACCGTCGCCCGGCTCCTTCCGATCACCCTCGCCCGGCGCCAAAAACAGATTTGTCTCCACGGCATGCTGTTTCGTATACAGCTCGTAATACCGCCCGTGCGCCCCATACAACGTCTCATGCGTTCCGCGCTCCAGAATCCGTCCGTCCTGCACCACCAGAATCTGTTCCGCCCTTCGGATCGTCGACAATCGGTGCGCAATCACGAATGTCGTCCTCCCGCGCATCAGGTACCGCAGCCCTTCCTGAATCAGCGCCTCCGACTCCGAATCCAGGCTCGATGTCGCCTCATCCAATATCAAAATCCGCGGGTCCGCCAATATCGCGCGCGCAATCGATACTCTCTGCTTCTGTCCGCCTGAAAGCCTTACCCCTCGCTCTCCCACGATCGTGTCATATTTCTTCTCAAACGTTTCCGCAAACTCATCCACGCGCGCGATTCGGCAAGCTGCCAGAATTTCTTCTTCCGTCGCTCCCGGCCGCCCGTATGCCACATTTTCCCGAATCGTCCCGTCGAACAAAAACGTTTCCTGCAGCACCACGCCTAGTTGCGTGCGGTACGAACTCAGCTTCACCGTCGATAAATCCACGCCATCCACCAGCACGCGCCCGTTCGTTGGCGTGTAAAACGCCGCCAGCAATCCGATAATCGTCGATTTTCCCGATCCCGAGGGACCCACCAGCGCGGTCACCGTTCCCGGCTCCGACGTAAACGAGACTCCGTGCAGCACCTCCTTGTTCGTTTCGTAGCTGAACCGCACCTCGTCGAACTCCACTCTTCCTTCGATTCGTCCCAGCTCCGCCGTTCGCTTCGGGTCTTGATCTTCCATCGATTCGTTCAGAATCTCCCGCGTTCGTTCCAACCCCGTAATCGCCTCGGTAATTTGCGTGCCAATCGCAACAATCTGGAATACTGGCGCCACCATCAGTACCAACAGCCCTGTGTATTGAATCAAGATCCCCGGCGTCATCGTCCCCGCTAGCACTTGTCGTGCTCCCAGAAACATGATGATCGCGCTTACGATGCCCATCAGCGTCGCGCCCGACAAACTCATCAGCGACGTCGCCGTCAGCGTCTTCAGCACGTTGTCCAGCAAACGCTGCACTCCGCCCGAAAACACTTGCTCCTCTCTATCCTCCGCGTGATACCCCTTTACCACGCGCACTCCTCCCAACGATTCTGTCAGCCTTCCCGTCACTTCCGCATTGATCTTCGGCCGCGCCCGGAAGATCGGCCGTATCGTCGAGAACGCCTTGTTTAGGAAAAGCGCGAAAATCATCAACACTCCGAACGCGATGATGGTCATAAACGCACTGATCCTTAAAAGAAATACCAACGCCACTACTGCGGTCAGCACTCCTCCCGCGAACTCCACCAGTCCCGTTCCAATCAGGTTCCTCACGCCTTCCACGTCGCTCATGATTCGCGACACCAGCACGCCGGTTTTGTTCGCGTCGTAAAACCGGATCGGCAACCTCCCAATGTGCGCCTGCACCTGTTTCCGCAGGTCCGTGATCATCCGTTGCGCCGATTTCGACAGCAATTGCGTCAGCGTGAACGACGTCAGCCCCTTCACCAGCGTCGCTCCCACCACCGCTAGAACAATGGGCACCAGAAGTTTCACCTGGTGTTTGCCAATCACGTTGTCGAATAGATATTTGCTCGATAGCGGAAGCACAAATCCCGACAGCGTATTGATCGCCGTCAGCACGAATCCCAACAGCAGGATCCCCGTCCGCGGACGCATCAGCGCCCAGATTTCCGGCAGGGAACTCCAGTTAATTTTTTTCTTCGCCTTCTTTGCGGATTCCGTCGTTGCAGGTAAAGCTGTTGCTGTCGTGGCCATTAAATGGTTGCGTCCCGTCGCTTCTGTTGAGGATATCCGTTGGATGCCTCCGCCAGCAATGCGAGTACATCCCCATCCTCATCACTCCGGGCATGGCCCTTTTCCTCTCTAGCGACGGCCCTCAGGCGCCCACCCATAACCATCGTTCCTCTGTGTCCTCCGTGGTGATTGTCTTGAATTTAATCGACACGCACCTATCGCGACAACATTCCTGATCACGAAATCTGGCTGGAATTGCGCTTCTGGAAGGCTTCTTAGTAACCGCTTAATCCGCCGCCGGGTACGTCCGCACTTTCGCCGCCGGTCGGTCGAAATTCAATACGCTGGAAACAAATTGGCTCAACGTTCCTCCCAAATGTTCTAGCACCCGCTGTTTCAATGTCGTGTAATCCTGCGTCCCGCAGAACAAATCGCTCATCAACTGCCGGAACATCGCGTTCCGCTGCAGGAATTGCACCATGCGCGTCGTCACCGAGCATCCCAGGAACGACCCTCGGTAGAATCGCCTCACAATCCGCGCCGCAAATTCCAGTTCCGCCGAAAACGATGCCCGCACCTGTGCCGGATATTTCTCCGGGCATCCTTCGGCAATTGCGCGGCCCAGCAAATCTCCAGAGCGCATCGCGTAAAACAATCCTTCGCCGGTCAATGGATCGACCCACGCTGCCGCATCTCCGCACAGCGCCCAGTTCCGTCCAATCACCGCGCGGCCGGAAAGCGTCCGTTCCTGCGGAGATGGCAGCACGTGGCTGTAAAACTTCGCGCTTTCCGTGCCGATCTTCTCGTTTGCGGCAAACGTGTGCAGGTGCGACCGCAATTCCATGCTGGTGTGCGCCGCCATGCTCCCGCAGATTCCCAGCGACAAATGATCTGCGCGCGGAAACGACCAGATATACCCTTCAAACTCCGGCAAAAACTTGATGATGATCTGCTCCGACGTCTGCGGCACGAAGTACCCTTGCGTCATTTCCAGTTCGTCGCGGTCCAGCGCCCTAATTCCTGGCAACAACTGGTTCCTCGCGCCCGCCGCCAGCACCACAAAATCCGCTCGCCGCCGCTCTCCCTCCACCACATAGGTCGGCTTATCCGAAGCTGTGTCGATGCTCTGCACTCGCGATTGTTGAATCTTGCAGCCTGCTTCGCGCGCCCGATCCAGCAGCAGCCCGTTCAGCACCGTGCGCGAATAAATCACGATGGGATGCTGCAAATCCAGCTTCACTCGCTGATTTTCCGCGCTGATGATTTCCACGTCGCGAATCAGTTTTTTCGGATGGTCATTGTCCAGCAGGAAAGGGAAGCACTGCGTCGCACGGTACGTTAAGCCCCCGCCACATGGCTTCTCCCATGCCAGGTGCTCGTCAAATATCTCTACGGAATGCCCCGCGCGCGCGAGTTGCTCTCCGCACATCGCGCCGGAAGGTCCGCCACCAACGATTGCAATTTCGGACATTTTCTCGTTTTCTGTTGTGAGAGAAGTTACTTCCGTCTCCGGCGCGTTGAGGAAGAAGGAGACGTTCGCCTGGCGATTTCCCTCTATCCCAGCGGAAATATCACCTGACAAATCCCAGCTAGCAGTATAGCACCGAAGAGTGCGGCGGCTGTCGCGGAGCCCGTCATTTTACGTACCAATTGAGCACCTAGCCCCACACCTACGAAAACTGCGGCGAAATACGTCGATAGCAGCACCAGCAGGATCTCTCCGCTGTGCAAGTACTGGATTCCTGCCACCAACGCCAGCCATGCCAGCACCACCATTCCGATCCATGCCCCGAATCGCTTCGCTCGCTCGCCCTCCACCACTGGTCCTACCAGCGCCTCCAGCATGAACAAAAACAAAAATGCGCCCATGAAATAAAACGGGAAACGGATCCACCTCATCAGCGTCGGCCACGCCCCTGCCAACGTTAATTGCAGCCATCCGCAAATCAAAAAATACAGCAGCAACCCCGCAAGCGCCGCTCCCAGCAACGCTTCGCCCTTGGCTCGAAACTGCGCCCTCGCCAAACTTCCATGCACCAGCAACAGCGCCATTCCCACCAGCAACAGGAAACTCGCCAGGTAATCTCCCTCAAACGCATGCATTCCTTTTAGCGGTATTCCATATCGCAGCGCCACCACCACTCCGGCCGATATCACAGCAAACTCTACAATCGTCCTCGTCCACCCCGGTGCGCCTCTCGCCGCTTTCTCTTCCACTTCTTTCTTTCCCGTTGCTTCCCGGATAAACGGCCCCGCCAACATCAAAATTCCCGCCAGCCCCAGCACTCCTCCCAGCAGCCCTCCGCGTGTTGGCAATTGTGTCGCGGTCGGCAGCTTCAACACTTTTGCCGCCCAAGCCTGCGCTTCTCTTGCCACCGTCGGCGAAAACAGCACGCTCACATGCGTATTCAGCGGCACACTCTTGTATTCCACTGACGCATCGCCGCTCTTTGCCACCAGTTCCGCCGCGTTCTCCGTCAGCCACTTCGGCTCCAGTTGTCCCGTGACGATCAACGTGTTCGGCGGCATTGGCGGCACATTGTGATACAGCAGATTTTCCGTCGCCACTCCATGCGCTTCTTTCATGGGCGCCGGTGAAATCGCGATCACTCCTGCCGGACGGAATTTCCCCGCCACTCGCAGCGCAATCGCTCCTCCCATCGAGTGCCCCGCGATCACTGTTCGATCCGGCGCCAGCAATCCTCGCGCCGCCAATCCCCGCAGCAGCGATAACGCGCATGTCTCCGCCTGCTCCGGTGTGAACGGTCCCGCCGACCGTCCGTGCCCCGGCAAATCCGGTACGTATACGCGCAGCCCCTGTTCCGCGAACGCTCGCGCCAGATAAGTCATCACCACTTTGTTCGAACTCAGCCCGTGCAACAGCACCACCGATCCGCGTTCCGACCCGTCACGAAAACTTCTCATTGCCACTACGTCCAGGTCCACTTTGCACGCACCCGTATCCGCCACGTACCTGCGCTCCGTGTACCTCCGCGAAGGCACAAACGTCAGCAGCGCCCCCAGCAGCAGCAACAGAATCCCCGCAACAGCCCGCCGCGTTCTTCCCGCCATCATCAATGATCTCTTCCTGTAGCTCGCCCCTTCAGGGGCGAGGCCTTTCCGCTCCCACTAGCTAACCATCCGACCCACCCGGTCTCGTTTCCATCCATCATGCTAAACTAATTTTTCAATATGGATTCCGTCCCTACCGACTCCAACGTCCTCACTCTGGAACAAACGATTTTGCGGTTTGCTCCTCAGAAACGCAACGGCCGCAGAGTTGTCTTCACCAATGGCTGCTTCGATCTGCTTCACCCCGGACACATCCGCAGCCTCGAAGCCGCCCGCTCCTTCGGCGATGTGCTCATCGTTGGCATCAATAGCGATAACAGCGTTCGCGCCCTCAAAGGACCCGGCCGTCCCGTAACCCCTCAGCACGAGCGCGCCGAAATTCTCGCTAGCCTCGAATGCGTCGACGCGGTCCTCATCTTCGATGAACCCACTCCCCGCGCCGTCATCGCCGCTCTACTTCCCGACATTCTCGTTAAAGGTGGGGACTGGCCCGGCGACCAGATCGTTGGTCGCGAAGAAGTCGAAGCCGCCGGCGGCCGTGTCGAGCGTATCGACATCCTGGACTCCTACTCCACCTCCACCCTCCTCCAAAAAATCCGCTCCCTCCCCTAGCCACTCGCCCCTGTGTAGCTGCCGCCTTCCAAGGCGGGCGCCTCGTCGTGCACCGGCCACCCGCAACCGTCTGCTAGCCGCCCCTGTGCAGTGCTGCGGCCAGCCACAATTATCTGCTTCCCCGCGATGGTCATTGGAGTGGCGGCAAGTCGCTCATGGCGTATATCCAGGTTCCCCGGCCCGATTTTAACTTTAGACTTTTAACTTTCAACCTTTAACTCTTCTTTCCTTACTCAAAACTGAAAACTTAAAACTGACAACTCCCGCAAATCCTCATCCCAAGTTAGAATAGAACTGTTAATGATTCTTCCCGCGGTCCGTGAACGTCTCGAGCGGCTTCTTCGCCTCCCTTCACTGGAAGGCACGCTGGCCGAACTACGTTCCAACGGCAACCTCGTCGCTCTTTCCGGTCTTCAAGACGTTGCCAAAGCCCTGGTTGCCGCCCACCTCGCTCACGAACTCCGCCGTCCAGCCTTCTTTATCACCGACTCCAATCGCCGCGCTGAGTCCCTAGCTGACAGTCTCCGCCTCTTCTTCCAAATTTTTCCCGGCCACACCGGCGGCGTAGCCGTCTTGCCCTCGTTCGATAGCCTTCCTTGGGATCCGCAATCTCCCCACGCGGACATCCTCGAGCGCCGCGCCGCCACGCTCTACCGGCTCGCCAACGGCGAAGTCTCTCTCGTCATCGCCCCAATTGCCTCCGCTCTCTGGCGCTATCAGGATCCCTACGTTTACCTCACCCTCGCGCGCACCCTCGCCAAAGACTCGGAAGTTTCCCACGAGGAACTCATCACCCACCTTGCCAGCACCGGTTACGCCCGCACCGAAATGGTCGACCTGCCCGGCCAGTTCGCCGTTCGCGGCGGCATCGTCGACGTTTTCTCTCCCGAAGCGCCTCGCCCCGTCCGGCTCGAACTTCTCGGCGACACCATCGAGGGCGTTCGCGAATTCGATCCCCGCACCCAGCGTTCCGTCGCTCCCGTCGTCAAAACCACTATTCTCCCTCTCACCGAATGGAGCGTCCCCGCTCCCGGCAGCAACGAAGCTCTCAACTGGGAGCCCACTGGCTGGATCGGCGGCAGCAGGGAAGCTGGCACCGCCGCGCTTTTCGAACTTGCCGAAAGTTCCCTCAAGCCCCTCATCTTCCTCGATGAACCCGTCAACCTTCGCGAAGCCGCCCGCAAGCATCTCGAAGCCGCCACCGAAAATTACGAGCGCCACGGCCAAGCCAACGCTCCGGAAGTCACCCATTACTTCTGGAACGAATCTGAATTCGATCGCGCTGTCCTCAAAGCTTCGCGCATTGAACTTGAGCAGCTCAGCCTGATCAGCGACGGCGGTCCTCGCTTTGAACTCGCTTCTCGTCCCACCACGCGCTTTCACGGCGATGTCGTTGCCTGTTTCACCGATATCAAGTCGCAACTCGCCGATGGTGGCACCGCCTATCTCACTGCCGCCAGCCTCGGCGAACTTGAGCGCTTCGCCGATATCTGCCGCGAATACGAAGTTCCCTACGTTCTCGGGGAAACCGAAGAAGCCGCCACCGGTTTCACCGCGGAAAACGCGTCCGAAACCGCCGCCCTCGTTCTCCTTCGCGCTCCTTTTTCCGCTGGCGTCGCTTTTCCCGAAGCCAAGGTCACTCTTTACGGCAACGGCGACCTCTTCGACGTCGCGCCCGCTGTCGAGCGTCCCAGCCGCAAAATTCGCACCTCTGGTTTCTTCAGCGATTTCGCAGAACTCAAGCCCGGTGATTTCGTCGTTCACATCGATCACGGCATCGGTCAGTTTGAAGGCCTCCGCCTCATCGAATCCGAAGGACGCCGCGGCGAATTCATGCTCCTTCGCTATGCCGAAGAGGCCCGCCTCTACGTTCCCCTCGAGCGCATGGATCTCGTCCAAAGCTATCGCGTCGTCGAGGGCGTCCATCCGCCGCTCGACAGGCTTGGCGGCACTGCTTGGGCCTCCCGCAAAACCCGCGTTCGCAAATCACTCGAGGACATGGCCGACCAGCTCCTCACTCTTTACGCCGAACGCAAAACCACCCAGGGATTTGCCCTTTCTCCCGACGGCAACTGGCAGCGCGAATTCGAAGACGCGTTCGAATTTGAGGAAACTCCCGACCAGATCACCGCCATCACCGACATCAAGAAGGACCTTGAGAAGCCTTCGCCAATGGATCGCCTGCTCTGTGGCGACGTCGGCTATGGCAAAACCGAAGTCGCCATGCGCGCCGCCTTCAAAGCCGTCGCCGACAATAAGCAAGTCGCTGTTCTGACACCTACCACCGTCCTCGCCTTCCAACATTTCGAAACTTTCAAGAAGCGCTTCGCGGCATTTCCTTCCCGCATCGAAATGCTTAGCCGCTTCCGCACCGCTGCCGAACAAAAGGCTATCCTCGCCGATCTTGAAGCCGGCAAAGTCGACATCGTCATCGGCACTCACCGCCTGCTCTCCAAGGACGTCAAGTTTCAAGATCTCGGTCTCCTCATCGTCGATGAAGAACAGCGCTTCGGTGTGGCTCACAAAGAGCGCCTCAAGGAAATGCGCAAAAATGTTCACTCCCTCGCGCTCTCCGCCACTCCCATTCCTCGCACCCTGCATATGTCTCTCGTCGGCTTGCGCGATATGTCTCTCATCGAAACGGCGCCGCGCGATCGCCTTTCCATTCAGACCGTGGTCACCGCTTTCGATGAAGACGTCGTCAAGCGCTCCATCGAAAATGAGCTCGCCCGAGATGGCCAGGTCTATTTCATCCACAATCGCGTTGAGTCCATCTACTCCCTCGCCAATCTCGTAACCAAACTCGTTCCCAGGGCTCGCGTCGTCGTTGCTCATGGTCAGATGGGCGAGAAAGACCTTGAGAAAGTCATGCTCAAGTTCATTCGCGATGAAGCCGATGTCCTCGTCGCCACTACCATCGTCGAAAATGGGCTGGACATTCCTCGCGCCAACACCATCCTCATCAATCGCGCCGATCGCCTCGGACTCGCCGAGCTTTATCAACTCCGCGGCCGCGTCGGTCGCTCTCCTGTGCGCGCCTATGCCTATCTTCTTGTTCCTCCCGAACGCATCCTCTCTGAAATCGCGCGCAAACGCCTCGCCGCCATGAAGGAGTTCAGCGAACTCGGCGCCGGCTTCCGCATCGCCGCTCTCGACCTTGAACTTCGCGGCGCTGGCAACATGCTCGGCCGTCAGCAGCATGGCCACATCGAAGCCATCGGGTTCGACCTGTATGTCCAGATGCTCGAGCGCGCCGTGGCCAAGCTCAAAGGCCAGGAAGCTGCCCCCGAACTTCGCACTACCATCAGTCTTGGAATGGATCTCCGCATTCCTCAGGAATACATCCCCAGCGAAAATCTCCGCCTGCGCACCTACAAGCGCATTTCTTCGGTCGCTTCCGAAGACGAAAAGCAGGATGTGCGCAAGGAATTGGAGGATCGCTTTGGCCAGCTTCCCAAATCCGTCGAAAATCTCTTGGAGTTTGCGCTCCTGAAGTCCATCAGCGAACGGCTCCACATCGCTTCCGTCGAACGCCAGGGTTCCAAGCTCGCCCTTCGATTCCATCCAGAGACGCCACTCGATCCCGCCACGCTCGTCAAAGTGATCCGTTCTCGCAAGGGCATTCGCCTCGACCCCAGCGGCATCCTTTGGCTCGAACTCCAACGCGGCGAGCCCGTAGCCACCGCCCTCCGCAGCGTCCTTCTAGCCCTCCGCGACGGCTCCTAATCAGGAGGTGGCGCCTAGCCGCCGCTTTTGCCACCGCGCATAAACGCAAATCGCCACCGCGGTTCCGCAGGTGCGTGTACCCGCGTGCCCCACGTGCCGGTTTTGCACGTGGGGTCTTCGGTTTTGCCTCCGCTCTAAAACGCCAACCTTACTCGGCCATCTTCACCCATCTAGCGGCCGCCTTCCGAGGCGAACGCCCCGTTTTTCGGTTGTAGCTTTTAACTTCCAACTTTCAACTCTTAACTTTCAACTCTTAGCCCTTAGCCCTTGACCTCTTCCTCTGTGCCCTCGGTGGTCAATTTCTTCCTACCCTCAATTTCCAATTTGCGCATTTCTCCATTGGGTTTTAGACTCTTCACATGAGGCTTTTCATGAGAAATGCGCTTTTCCTCGCGGCACTCTTATTCTTGGCTCTGCCCCTTCTCGCGCAGAATCCCCCGGCTCAGCAGCCCCCTCCTCCGGCCCCAGCTCAGAACCCGCCTGCCCAGACTTCGCCGGCCCAAACTCCTCCAGCCCAGAATCCGCCGGTCCTCGAAAAGCCCCAAGAGGCACCTCCCGACGAGGATAAAAAGGAACCGGAGGCCGCTCCAGCCGCCAAGACTGCTGCTCCCAAGACATCGATCACCAAGCCCGTCGTCCACTCCGGGGAAGGCAAGACCGTCGAAGAAATCGTCGCTCGCGTTAACAACGAAATCATTACTCGCTCTGAACTCGACAAAGCCCGCGCTGCTGCCGAAGATGAAGCTCGCGCCGAATGCCAGGGCCGCTGCACTCCCGAACAGCTTCAGACCTCCATCGATGACCGTCAGAAATATGCGCTCCGCGATTTGATTGACCAGTCTCTCCTTTCCCAGCGCGGCAAGGATATGGGCATCAACGTCGCCAGCGATGTCGTCAAACAACTCGACCAGATCCGCATCCAGAATAAACTGCCCGATATGGACGCCCTCGAACGCGCTGTCACTTCTCAAGGCATCAATTGGGATGATTTCAAAACCAACATCAGCAACCGCATCTTGACCCAAGCCGTCATTGGTCAGGAAGTTGGCCGCCACATCCAGATCAGTCACGAAGAAGAAATGAAGTATTACAACGACCACAAAGCCGATTTTGTCCGTCCGGAACAGGTCGCCCTTAGTGCCATCGAAATCAAGACCGAAGGCAAAAAGGAAGCCGATATCCCTACCCTCAAGGAAAAAGCCAACACCGTTCGCAAAAAAGCCCTCGACGGCGAAGACTTCGCCGAACTTGCTAAACGCTATTCCGACGGCAGCACTGCGGCGCAAGGTGGCGAACTTGGCGTCTACAAGCGCGGCGAACTCTCCAAAGAACTCGAAGACACTGTTTTCGCAATGAAGAAGAATCAGCTCACCGAAGTCATCGAAACCAAATCCGGCTTCTTGATTCTTAAAGTGATGGAACACTACACGGAAGGCCAGCAGTCCTTCGACGTCGTTGAATCGGAAATTCAGGGTCGCCTTTACAGTCAGCGCATGGAACCCGCCATGCATGAATACCTGAAGACTCTTCGCGAACAAAGCTACGTCGTCGTTAAGCCCAATTACCAGGAAATGTCCGGCGGTGGCAATTCCGAAATTCAGGAAGTCAGCACTTCTCCGGAGTCCACCAAGGAAAAGAAATCCCACAAGCTGCACATTCCATTAATCGGAAAACACAAGTCCCAAGCCGCCACCTAATGAAGAATACATTTGTCAAAGATTTTGTCGCCGACCAGACCATCACCAGCTTTTTCCTCGTGCATGACAAGGAAATCCGCAGCAGCGCCGCCGGAAAACCCTATCTCCGCATGGAGTTGGGCGACCGCAGCGGTACCGTGGAATCCCGCATGTGGGATCAATTCGAGATCTGCGCGAAGGACGTTCGTCGCGACGATTTTGTGAAGGTGCAAGGCCGCGTCGAACTCTACCGCAATCGTTTCCAGCTGATTCTTCAGCAATTCCGGCTCGCCAAGCCCGAAGAAATTGAACTCGGCGACTACCTTCCCCACACTCCCTACAACGTCGAAGATTTATTCACGCAACTCCTCGGCTTCATCGCCGAGCTCAAAAATCCCTGGCTCAAGCAGCTCGCCACTTCCGTTTTCAGCGATCCTCAACTTGTCCTCCGTTTCAAGCGCGCTCCTGCCGCCAAAGTGATGCACCACGCTTATCTCGGCGGACTCCTCGAGCACGTCTTCAGCCTCTGTGGCCTCGCCAAACAAATCGCCGCGCACTATTCCGAGCTCGATGTCGATCTTCTTCTCATTGCCGCTTTGCTCCACGATGTTGGCAAGCTCGATGAACTCTGCTACGAACGCGCCGTCGGCTACACCACCGAAGGTCAACTCCTTGGCCACATCGTCATGGAACTCGACACCGTTACCAAAGCCATGGATGCTATCGTTGGCTTTCCTCCCAAACTCAAAACCGTCGTCCAGCACATCCTCATCAGCCATCACGGCGAATACGAATTCGGCTCCCCGAAACTCCCCATGATTCGCGAAGCCCTCGTCTTCCATTACATGGATGACCTCGACTCCAAAGTCGCCGCCGTCCGCGCCGCACTCACTGTCCCGTCAGCCGAAGACGACTGGTCCGCATATAGCGGCGCCTTAGGCCGCAAATTTCTCCGCCTCGATGATTTCCTGAAAGAAAATACTCCGGAACCGGCGAAATAACCTGTGGAGTGCGGCCGCTAGCCGCCGCTTTGAGCCTCGTACCGTCCGCCCCCAACCACCATTGCCGTATCCCAAGCCTTAGTGTCCTCTGTGGTAAAGCCTTGGTTCCTGATTACTAATCCCTGGTCCCTGATATCTCTAAACCGTAACCTCCGCCTCCCCCGACCTGCTAAACTATCGTTTCGCACAAATCGCGTCAAAGGACTGCACCATCAACTGCGACAACGCCGACTTCGCTCAAAGGGCGCAATCCATCCTCGGAAGGGGTGAACGCCCGCCATCGCCCAATCCGGCAGTCCCTGCGGCTCTCCCCGCCGAATATCGTGTGCGTGATCTTTGCATCCGACCCGCCACCGTTCTTGCTCCCATGGCCGGCGTCACCGACACGCTCTTCCGCCGCGTCATTCGCGCGCAGGGTGGCTGCGGTCTGCTTATGACCGAGTTCACTAGCTCCGAAGGCATTACCCGCAGCGCCGCCAAATCCGCTCGCTACCTTTTCTTTCAGGAAGATGAACACCCAATCGCAGCGCAACTCTTTGGCGCCAATCCTCAAGTTATGGCCGAAGCCGCTCGCATGGTCGAGGATCTCGGATACGACGCTGTCGACATCAACCTTGGCTGTCCCGCCAAAAAAGTCGTCAAGTGCGGCGGCTCCGGACTCCTTCGCGAGCTTCCGCTCCTCGAACAAATTTTCCGCGCCGTTCGCGCCTCTGTGAAAATTCCTCTCACCATCAAGCTGCGCGCTGGCTGGGACGAAAATTCCATCGTTGCCGTCGATGTCGTCAAGATGGCTGAGCAGATCGGCGTCGAAGCCGCCGCCATTCATCCTCGCACGCGCGCGCAGGGCTATGCCGGCAAGGCCGACTGGTCGCTCATCGCCGCCGTGAAGCAAGCCGTCAAAATCCCCATCATCGGCAACGGCGACATTCAGTGCCCCGAAGATGCCGCTCGCATGGTCATCGAAACCGGCTGCGATGCTGTCATGATTGGCCGCGCCGCTGCCACCAATCCCTGGATTTTTTCCCAGATGCTGCAATACCGCGAAACTGGTCGCTACTCTGTCCCCTCCGAGGACGACCGTCACCGTTTACTTTCTGGCTACTATAGGCAAATTCTTCAAGCCGGCTTGCCCGATGGTATGGGAAAAATGAAGCAGTTCGCTTGCTGGTTTACTCATGGCGTGGGGAACGGCAGCGAACTTCGCAGAATCGTGCATTCGGCACGTACCCCGGGGGAAGTGGTCGAAAACGTCGAAAACTTCTTCGCGCGGAAAACGGCCGGTGGAGCGCACCCAGCCCATGAGCCAGACGATCGAGAACGCCGCGAAACAGAGGTCCGAACGTAGAATTGCTGTCCGCTTGCCTTTACGCGTCCGCGGTTGCGACGCGCGAGGCTTTTCCTTTGAAGAAGATACTGCCAGCGAAAATCTTTGCCGTGGCGGCGCCGCGTTTCGCACTCGCTTCGATGTTGCGATCGGCTCCAATCTTCAAATTCGCATTCCATCGCAGACTCATGTCGCGCGCCGCATCGACACCGAATTTGAGACGCAAGGCCGCGTTGTCCACGTCACCGAGCCCCTGACCAATGGCGAGCGCGTCGTCGGCGTCCAGTTCACTGGCCCGCGCTTCCCCCGCGTCTTTCGCCCAGAGTCCACCATCTGACTCTCAGCTGCCGCTTTCCTTTGTGCTCTCTGTGTCCTCTGTGGTGAATCCTGGCTCACCGATGCCATCGCTCTTGCTTTTCAACTTTCAACTTTGAAGTTTTGACTATCTCTCACGCCTCCGGCTCGTTTTCCCCCAACAACTGCCGATACGCGTCCCTCTTCGTGATCCCTCTCTCTTTCGCAGCCAACTTCAACGCTTCCCGCCGATCCAGCTTCGCCTGATGAATCAACTCATCCACACGCGCGGCCAGCGATTGTGCCGTATCGAATCGCGCTCCGTCGCCCGGTTCCGGCGCGCCAATCAACAGCGTGATTTCTCCCTTCGCCGGATATGTTTCCAGAGATTCCAAAATCCCCGACAATTTTCCCCGACGAAACTCCTCGTGCAACTTTGTCACTTCCCGCGCCAGGCACGCGGGCCGGTCGCCCAGAACTTCCAGCGCCGCGGCCACGGTCTCCGCGATCCGGTGCGGCGCTTCATAGAAGATCAGCGTGCGGTCTTCAATCCTCAGGCGTTCCAGCGCGCGTTGCCGCTCTCCCGTCCGTGCAGGCAAAAATCCCAGGAATACAAACTCCTCATTCGGCAATCCCGATGCCGACAAGGCCGTCAGCAGGGCCGAAGGCCCGGGAATCGGAACCACCGAAATGTGGTGCCGGATGCACAGCGAAACCAACCGGTGACCGGGATCGGAAACCAGCGGCATTCCTGCGTCGCTGACCAGCGCGATTGACGCTCCCTGCTCCATCGCCAGCACCAGTTCCGGCGCGCGCGTCAATTCATTGTGCTCGTGGTAACTCACCAGCGGCCGGTGAATCTCGAAGTGCGTCAGCAGTTTCATGGTGTGACGTGTATCTTCGCAGGCAATCTGGTCAACTTCCTTCAGAATGCGCAGCGCGCGCAGCGTGATGTCTTCCAGGTTGCCGATGGGCGTCGCGACCAGATACAAGCAGCCGCGGCGCGAGGCGGGAAGGGAATCGATCTGTTCTTCGTCGGTCATAGTAGCTCGGGAAAGAGTCTAGCATGCGGCGGGGAAGCGGTCGCCAGCCGCGCGCATGGTACAATTTTGGTTTGAATACTCCTCAGGAGGGAGCACTGTGCCGCTGTACGAGTACCAATGCACGAAGTGCAAGAAGCGCACCGAAAAGATCGAGAGCGTTGCCGGACCGCATTTGAAAAAGTGCCCGCACTGCGGCGGAAAAGTGGAACGCTTGCAATCCGCTCCCGCGATTCAGTTCAAGGGCTCCGGCTGGTACGTCACGGACTATGCCGGCAAAAAATCCGGTGGCGATGGCGCGCCCTCTGAGAAGACCGACTCCAAGGAAGCGTCGAAGGAAACTGCCTCCAAAGAATCCGCCTCGAAGGACTCCGGCTCAAAAGACTCCGCCTCGAAAGACTCCAAAGAAAAGAAGCCGGCCAAGAAGAAGGACTGACTGCAGTACCTGCCCTTACCCGACCTGTCATTCCGAGCGCAGCGAGGAATCTCTCCTCGATGCAAAGCAAACTAGAGCGCGACCCGCCAGGCGCATCCTTCTACAATTTTAAGGTCTTCAAATAGTCTCTAAAATCTTCTCCCAATTCCTTATTCATCAGCGCCAATTCCACCGTGGCCTTCAAGAATCCCAGCTTGTCTCCCGCGTCGTAGGAAAGTCCTTCGTAAATCAGTGCCCACAACCCTTGTTCTTTGGCCAGAATGCGCATGGCATCCGTCAACTGGATCTCTCCGCCCGCTCCGGGTTTCGTCCGCTCCAGGCAATCGAAAATCGCCGGAGGCAGCACGTATCGACCGGTAATCGCCAGGTTCGACGGCGCATCTTCCTTCTTTGGCTTTTCCACCAGGTCGCGAATCCGCAGCAGCCGCTCGCCAAACGGAGGCTGCGGCGCGGGTTCGCCTGCCACGATGCCGTACAGATGCGTTTTATCGCGCGGCACTTCTTCCACCGCGATCGCGCCCGTCCCCGTCGCTTCGTACACGTCAATCAATTGCTTGGTGGCAGGATTTGGCCCGGGAATCAGCACGTCGCCCAGCAGCACCGCAAACGGTTCGTCGCCCACCAGGTCTTTCGCCACCAGCACCGCGTGGCCCAGTCCCAACGGTTCTTTCTGCCGCGTGTAGCTCACTTGCACCATGTTGCTGATGCGGCGCACCATCTCCGCTTGCTCGGTTTTGCCATGCTCTTCCAGAAAACGTTCCAGCACTGGCGCGTTATCGAAGTGATCTTCGATGGAATTTTTGCCTTTGCCTGTCACGATGATGATGTGCTCGATGCCGCTGGCCACGCATTCTTCCGCCACATACTGGATTTGCGGTTTGTCCACCACCGTCAGCATTTCTTTGGGCTGAGCTTTTGTGGCTGGCAAAAAGCGCGTGCCCAATCCTGCGGCGGGTAAAACAGCTTTGCGAACTCTCGGATGCGCGTGTGTTTGCGAGGGCTTACGGTCATCAATCGTCATAGGGATAATCAAGCGGCTCTCTTTAGAATTGAAGTCACGTACGGTTACTTTGGCAAAGTATCTGTCCCGCCCAACCATTGTCAATGCACCGAAGGATGTACATGGCCGTCGACGATGCTCGTGATTCGTGGAAGGCAGGCGACCAGCGACCGGTGAGGCGAAAAATGTCGGCGCGCCGACATTTATGGGATAAGTAAGTGAATCGATAATGGTTACGGGATTTCCCGATTTGGGCGAAGGTATTGAATTTGAAAGTAACACTTGAGGTTATGGGCGCGCTGCGTGGAAATTCCAGGGGGGCTGCCCCCGGTATTTGCGTATGTAGGGGAAACAAAGGACTTACCGGCGCTTTTCCTGTAAGTGGGGGAAACAAAGGGGTTAGGGGAAAGGCAATTAAAAGTTCAAAGTTTAGAGTTGAAAGCGGAGGAGCGGCGGTAGGAGAGATCCGAACGAGAATGTGCGGCCGGTAAGCGCAGGACCACCGCGGCACGAACATTCATTATGCTGCTCAGATACCAATATAGTCAACAGTATTCTATAGTATCCGGCATAAGTTAAAGCGAAGGTCGAAAGTCGAAAGTCGGTTCACCGCGGAGCACATAGAGAGCACGGAGAAAGAAGAGATAGAGTGCAGTGTGATGGTTTCGTTTCTACACGATGTCCCTCATTGAAAAATTGCGGGCGGCAAAATAGAAATGGGATGAAGTGTTTGCGCGCTTCGTTGAGGAGGTGCGTTCATGGGCGCACGATTACACACGATTCTATTTGTCGCCGCGGTCGCTGTGGGACTTGCGTGGTTGACGGTTTCTGGCAGCGCTTCCCAGGGAAAGCCGGCGGCCGATAAAAGTGAGATCGAGCGCGGGCGTTATCTGGTGGAAGAAGTGGCGAAGTGTACCGAATGCCACACGCCGCGCGAGGCCAACGGGGACTTAAAGCAGGATGCATGGCTGCAAGGCGCGCCCATCTGGATCATGCCGGTAAAGCCGATTCGCAATTGGGCGGATCAAGTGCCTCCGCTGGCGGGATTGCCGAGTTTTACGGAAGAGCAAGGCGAACGCGTTTTGGAAAAGGGGACTGGTCCTCAGGGGGAGGCGCTACGGCCTCCGATGCACATCTATCACATGAAACATGAGGACGCGAGAGCGATTATGGAGTATCTGAAATCGTTGCCGCGCGCGGGGCGGTAGATTTGCTGAAGGTTGAAAGTGGAAACCGGAAACCGGTGGAGATTGTCAGCGATTGTAGATGGGGACCAGGAAATAGGCTTCGAAGTCTGTGCCGCTGCCCGCTTTGCCTTGCGCCTGGACTTCCCAGTAGGTGGGCGGAGCGTCAGAAAGCAGCGTTGATGGCTGATTTGCGGGCAACTTGAAGTCGACGGGAATATCGCCGCCAGCCAGACCCGTGAGTTGATCGCGGGATAGCGTGAGCGCATCGCTGTAAATTTCAAAGCACATGACGCGGGTGGTACGGTTCTTGCCCGAGCCTGTGGTGACATATTTTTCCTGAACGCAGCGCAGCGTGAAGGTGAGTTCATCTAGCGCGGAAACGTGGTGCGGCGCGCGCAGCCGGCCCTGAAACGTTTGGCCGAGGAAATAGGGAAATTCGTCGTAAACGAAAAAAGTGTTGCCGTAACGCACTAGTTCACCAAGCATTTGCAGCCAACGTCCCCAGAAAATCAGCCCGATCAATGCGAAAAGCGTCGCGACGATCAGGAACATGCGCCCTGGGCCGCGCACATTTAGGCCGACCCAGAAGAAGGGAATCAGGAACGCGTTCCATCCCAGCGCAGCAACGAAGCGGCCCAACATGGTGTTGAACGCTGAGAAGCCGACGCCCTCGCGATGCCAGTGATGATCGGCAAGCCAGGGTTCACCGGGATGCTCGGCGGCTTCGCGTTTGTAGACGGCATGACGCGCGGCGCCGCGCAGACCGTGAATAATCAGAAATGCTCCGGCAGAGAAGAAGAAGCAACCGATCAAGCCGATGAGCCAGTCGGGAGCATTCTTGCGGCTGCCGTGCACGATGTTCAGAGCGGCGCAGATCACGCCGATGCCTGCCAGAAGGAACGGCAACCCGAACAACACAGACTTCCAGCCATCAATCGCCACGCTGCTTTGTGTTGGATGGTTCAGCAACACAGGTGGGGAGCCGGGCTGCGTGATGCCCATGCGCTGCGCCAGTAGATTCGGGCCGTCTGAGACGGTGATTGGCATAGATGCTCCGAGCGTTCTTCCGACTTTGCGGGGCGATGGCGTTGGCTGGCAATAGGACGTGCGGCCAATGAGTAAATGGGCTGCGGGAGCGTGTGCTAGCATGGATCGTGGAGCGAAAATGTCGGTGGGAAAGAGCAGAGGAGTGAGGGTTTTGGGCATTGAGTCGTCGTGCGACGAGACGGCAGCGGCAGTGGTGGAGGACGGGCGGAAGATCCTGTCCAGCGTGGTAGCGTCGCAGATCGATATTCACCGCAAATATGGCGGAGTTGTGCCGGAACTGGCGTCGCGGGAACACCTGCGGCAGATTGTGCCCGTGGTGCGCGAAGCGATGAGCGAAGCCGCGATCGGGTTCGCGGAACTGGACGCCATCGCGGTCACGCAAGGGCCGGGGCTGGCGGGCTCACTGCTGGTGGGAATCATGTATGGAAAAACGCTGGCCAGAGCGCTGGGCAAGCCGCTGGTCGCGGTGAACCATCTGGAAGGGCACGTCCACGCAGCATTCCTGGAAGCGTATAGGAGTGGAGAAGAGCCGAAGTTACCAGCGGTGTGCCTGATCGTGTCGGGCGGACACACGGTGCTGTATGAAGTGAAAGCTGGCGAAGCCGACGGGAACGAGGCGTTCGCGTATCGCAAGTTGGGCGGCACTCGAGATGACGCGGCTGGGGAAGCATACGATAAAGTGGCGAAGCTGCTGGGGCTGGGTTATCCCGGCGGACCCATTCTGGACAAGCTTGCCGCGGCAGCGGGAAATGCGCCGGCTCCCGTAAAGTTTGGTCCTACGAAGACGCGGGGCAATGCGCTGGACTTCAGCTTCAGCGGATTGAAGACCGCGGTGCTGTATCACGTGCGCGAACATCCGGAATATCGCGAAGAGATTCAAAAGAGGGAAGAAGCGATGGCGCAAGGTCATCGCAAACTGGAAGAGCTGCTGCCGCTGTGCAGCAAGGAAACGCTGGGGTTGGTGCGGGAATTCCAGAACGCAGTGGTGCGCGACTTGGTGGAACGAACGATGGCTGCGGCGGAAGAGTGCGACGTGGAGACGATCCTGGTGTCGGGTGGCGTGGCGGCAAACAGCCAGTTGCGAGCGCGATTCGCGGAACGTGCAAAGGGGCGAAAGGTATTTTTTCCGAGCCGGGCGCTCTCGACGGACAATGCCGCGATGATTGCGGCGGCGGCGTATGCGAGGTTCGCCAGGGGCAGGTTTGCGGATGACGAGCTGAACGCGATGGCTAGCATGAAATTGGAAGAAGCCAGGAAGTAATGAAACACAGGCAGAGATTTTCTTGCTTCGTCGCTTTCAGAAGTGGCGGCTAGCCGCCGCACCAAATCGGGATAGGGGGAGCAGTCGCCTGCTCACCCCTCCCACACCACCGTACAGGCGGGTCCGCATACGGCGGTTCAGCGAGTTGAGCCCTGACGGGCCGGAGGTTCGATTCGTCGTTCGCCACAAGGGCTTCGCCGCTCTGCAGGTTGCCGTTTCGGCTTCACCGTCTTCTGAACCTGCAAAACTCAGCCGAAGCTGATTGGCTGGCGCAGTGCCACCCGTGAGTTCGACGTTCTACTGCTCACTCTCACTGTTTGGGCCTTCCTCACTTTCGTGAGTACTACGCCCGCTGCTGACTTCTGCTGCAGGGTCAGCGTGAGTTACTGCACGCTCAGTCTCGAATCCGAGACATGCAACAGATCTCCCGCGATAAGCTCGACTGCTTTCGATACGCGACCGCCGGATTTACCACCAGCGTCCTTGATGGATACGGACTTCGCGATCCTTTGCCCGCTCGTCCGACGCCGTAGGCCTCTAATCCAGTTCTTGTCCATCGGCCCGTATCTTTGCTCCACGCTTCCTCCAGACCCCACCTCACGGTGACGCCCTTGCGCTTCGCTATCCTTCACCTCCATCAGGTTGGGACGGGACTTCCACCCGCTAGCTGCCGAGCATGCGCGGCGTACAAAGAAAACGGGCTCTTCAAGTGAAGAGCCCGCTGATGAATCCTTTGGATGAGGACTACTGCTCGACTGCTTCCTGCATCATGGGGAACTGCAGCTTGGCCTTGGCCAATGATTTTACGACCAAGCCTTCGGCGTTTTCGGCTGTCAGGTTGCGCGCGGTCGCCATCTCACTGACGAGGAGATACTTCGCGCGTTCCAGCATTTTCTTTTCTCGGAAGGAAAGAGGCTTGCTGCGGGAGAGGGAAACGAGGCTTTTCAGAACAACGGCAACCTCGAGCAAAGAACCCGTGCGCATGCGCTCGGAGTTCTCCTTGAAGCGGTGCTTCCAATCGTGATGGGAATTGAGTTTGCCCTTCTCGAGGAAACCGAGCACCTTGGTGGTGTCGTTAGAACGAATAACGGATCGAAGGCCAACAGCCAGCGCGTTGGAATGTGGCACCATAACGCGAAGGCCGCTGGATACAATGCGAATCATGTAGTAACGTTCGGTTCTGCCGTTCAAGACTCCATAGCTCATTTGCTCTACAACGCCAACGCCGTGGTTCGGATACACAACCTTGTCGCCGATCTTGTAGTCCATAGCTGAGGTTAGCCCCCTAGGAGATGAAACCAGTCTAATGGGTTGTGCTGCAAGAGTCAAGATATATGCTGTGGAATGAGGAAGATAGGGAGGGGGCCGTTTCAAATTGGCACTGTAATTGCTCTGGGTCCTCACCGCATTCGCCGGGGTTATGGATTGACAATATGCCTCAAAAGGCTCGAATCTGGCCGTTCTGTGGGTCAAAACAACGTTTGTCACCCTGGAAACGGCCTGAAATGGTGGCTCATTTTGGTGTGCGTCGATGATCACTTTGGCTCTGGATACGTCCGAGAGTAGAGGCAGTATCGCGGTTCGACGCGACGGCCACACCGTAGCAGTGCGCTTGCATGAGGGCACGACAGACTACTCGTCGTGGCTGCTGGCAGCCACAGAGGAGGCGATGCGGGAGGCGGCTGCCACAATGGACTCGGTCGGACTGCTGGCGGCGTCGACCGGGCCGGGATCGTTTACGGGCGTGCGCATCGGTTTGACAGCCGTTAAGGCCTGGGCCGAGGTCTATGGAAAGCCGGTGGTGGGAGTCTCGCGTTTGGAGGCAATGGCGCAAGTGGGGGAGCGGTCCGGGATGGTGGCGGCCAGCTACGACGGACAGCGCGGTCAGATTTTTGCTGGGCTGTATCGCTGGGTGGACGGGGTGGCAAAGGCCGTTGAAAACGAGATGGTGATTAACGCGGAGGGCTTTGTCGCATTCGTCGAGGAACAAGCCGCGGGCAATGCGGTGCTGTGGGTAACGCTCGATCCGCAACTGATTATGTCGGCGCCAGGTTGGGCCGCGCGGGAGCAGCGTGGAGACCGGCTGACTGCGTGCCCTGCGGACGTAGCGAGCTTGATTGGGGAACTGGCGGAGGAACGCGCAAAACGGAGCCAGTTTACCGATCCATTGCAGCTGGACGCGAACTACGTGCGTCGCTCAGACGCGGAGATTTTCTGGAAGGGACCGGCAAGCGGTGTGCGCTGAGCAGAACAAGGAAGGGCTGGTGATCCGGCCGTTTCGCGTGGATGACGCGGCGGTCGCCAGTGAAATCCTGCTGGAGGCGCCGGAAGCCGCCGCATGGTCCGCTTCCATGATTCGAGAACTGCTTGCTTCCGCCGGAGTAGCCGGGCTCATCGCAGAACGAAGTGGCCGAGCGAGCGGTTTCATTCTTGGCCGGGAAGTTCTGGACGAAGGCGAAATTTTGAATTTGGCGGTGGCTAGGGCAAACCGGCGGAATGGCGAAGGAACGGCCCTCAGCCAAGAAATGATGAAGTCCTTTGCCGCCAGGGGAGTACAGCGCGTCTTTCTGGAAGTACGCGAGTCCAACCTTGCCGCTATCGGCTTCTACAAGAAGCTGGGCTTTGCGCAAGTGGGAAGGAGGGACCGCTATTACCGCGAACCCGTCGAGGCAGCCTTGATTCTGGAGCATAGTACCAAGAATCCACAGCTTGGTACGGAATAGTCCTTGACGGGGATTTTACCGGGTGTACCCTGCGTTCATCGGGCATTCACACTTCCCGTCATGAAGGAGGAACGCATGGCAGCAATCCAGCGGGCACCTCGGGACGTAATAATCACAGCCGACGCCGAGTATCAGCGTCTGGCAGAAAAGCACCACCAGTACGAAGTCGAATTACAAAACCTCGCAAGATCCCCATTCCTCAATTCTGAAGACCTCATCGAAGAAATCAGACTGAAAAAATTGAAGCTTCACGTGAAAGACGAGATGGAGCTTTTGGCTGCCCGTATCCATACCTCGCGGGCCGGACAAGCCTCGTAGCCTGTCTGGTTCGCGCATCCTAACAGCTTTCTGTCGTAAAATGACCACGCACCTCCCGTGGAGCAAATCCGCGCCGGAGAAAGGGAGGGTATGGTCAGAGAAGGCTACTATTTTGGATTGCCACCGTTTCTACTGGGCGTAATCGGCGTTACCAGTGGATGGCGGTGGGGGATCCTGGCGGGTAGCGTGTTGGTGGCGCTGGGCCTGTTCGTTTTTTATTTCTTCCGCGATCCGGAACGAAACATTCCGTCTGAACCGGGCTTGGTTGTGTCGCCTGCCGATGGCCGCGTGGTGGTGGTGACGGAAGAAGAGCGCGGCGGCCGCGCCGGCAAACGCATCAGTATTTTTCTAGCGATCTGGAACGTTCACGTTAACCGCTCGCCAGCTGCCGGAACGATCGCGAAGCTGGACTACAAGCCCGGAAAATTTCTGGCTGCGTGGGCGGAAAAAGCTTCGCTGGAAAACGAGCAAAACGTGTTTACGCTGGCAAGCGAGCACGGCGAGATCGTGTTCAAGCAGATTGCCGGATGGGTCGCGCGGCGCGTGGTTTCCTGGAAAAAGGCGTGTGACGTGGTTGAACGCGGAGAGCGCGTGGGATTGGTGCGTTTTGGCTCGCGAGTGGATGTGTGGATGACGGCCGAGACCGAAATTCTTGTAAAGGTAGGGCAAAACGTAAAAGGCGGTTCCAGCGTAATCGCCAGGATTGCCGAACCCGTCGGAGCGCCGCGAATTGCGGGAAACATTTCGGGACGAGCGAAAGAGAAAATCAAGGAAGATGACGGCCCAGCGTAGTACTCTGTGGCAGAATGAGCGAAGCAAACAATGGCTGACTACGAACAACACGACATTCCGTTTACCGGGAAAATCCACAAAGACCCAAAACGCCGCCGGGGCATATTCCTGCTCCCCAGTTTGTTTACCGGCGCGAATCTATTGTGCGGTTATTACGCATCGATTGCGGCAATTTCCGGCTCAAGCGAAGATCTTGACCGGGCGGCCAAAGCCATTGGAATTGCGATCGTGTTTGACGCCATGGATGGGCGCATCGCTCGGCTGACTGGCACGAACACGGAATTCGGCGTGCAATTTGATTCGCTGGCCGACGTTGTCAGTTTTGGAGTTGCGCCTGCGATTCTGGCTTATGCCTGGGGCTACCGCGGCGTGACGGGAATGACTCCGCTGGCTTTTGAACAACTGGGACACCTGGCGTGGATCTGCTGCCTGGCCTTTCTGATCTGCACCGCTTGGCGACTGGCGCGGTTCAACGTGCAAGGCATGGCTCCGGGTGGCTCCAAGAATTTTGTGGGCATGCCGACGCCGGCGGCTGCGGGAATGGTGGCGGCCACCGTGCACGCCTGCCACTGGATCGGGCCGATCACCGACAAAAGTTGGGCCATTGCCTTCTTCTTGTTGATGCTGGCGCTGGGCGCGTTGATGACCAGCACAGTTCGGTACTACAGCTTCAAAGACCTGCCATGGACGCGCAAGCAGCCTTCGGTGACCATCATTCTGCTGATCCTGCTGGTCGGCGTGATCTGGCGCTATTCCGAATACGTGCTGGTGATCATTGCCAGCGTATACACGGTGGTTGGCTTAACGTTGCACGTGGTGCGGGTGCTGCGACACCGCATGGTCGCCAGGACCGTCTGATTCATGTCCGCAGATCGAAACTCCCAAAAAATTGTGCTGGCTGGGGCGTCGTCGCTTCTGGGAAGTGAAGTGAAGTCGCTGCTGGAAGAGAGCCGCTTCGCTGGCTGGGATTTGCGACTGGTGGATGAGGACGAAGCGGCGGGCATATTGACCGAAGCGGGCGGGGAAGCCGCGCTGATTCAGAAAGTAGAGGAAGGCACCTTTCGCGCCGTACGCTTCGCATTCCTGGCCAGTTCGCGCGGATTTGGCGAACAATGTTTGGCGCCGGCGCGTGAAGCGGGTGCAGCGGTCATCGATTTCTCGCACGCGGCAATGTCTGATCCCGATGGCGTGCCCTGGTTTCCCAAGATTGAAGCGCTCAGCGGCAAAAGCGTATCGAAGAAGTCGCCGGTGTTTGGCGTTCTCTCCGCCGGAGGAACTGCAATCGCCAGCTTGGCGTTGGTGTTGCGTCGATTTGCCATGCAGCGGCTGGTGGCCGTTGTGTACGAGCCGGTTTCCGAAGCGGGGCGCGCCGGCGTAGAAGAACTCGAGACGCAAACCTCGCAGTTGCTTTCCTTTCAAAGCGTGGGGAATCGCGTGTTTGGTACGCAGACCGCCTTCAACATGCTTCCGCGATTTGGCACCGAGAGCCGTGTGGTGCTGCAGGAAAAACTTTTGGAACTACGTGCGGAGGTTTCGGCGGCGGTGGGAGACGCGGACGAGGACGCGAAGATATCCGTTAACCTGGTGCACGCGCCAGTATTCTACGGAACCACATTCAGTGTCTGCGCCGATCTCGGCAACGCCACGGACGCGGCGGCGCTGGCGCAGGCAGTGAAGGAAGCCGGGTTTGCGGTAGTGCCTCCCGAGGAAGCCGGCCCAAGCAACGTCAGCGTGGCGGGTGATACTGCGCTGCACATCAGCGAACCGCGGCCCGACACCGCGCGTGACAATTGTTGGTGGTTTTGGGGAGCGGGAGACAATCTGCGCGTGCCTGCGGCAAGCGGCATCAAACTGGCGGAGTGGCTGGATTCATGATCCGTAGCAGGGGATCACGCATTTTGCTCGGCGCGCTGGCAGCGGTGCTATTCACGGGTTGCGGCTACCATGTGGCTGGCCGCAACCCTGCTCTGCCCAAAAACATCACGGTGATTGCGGTACCGCCGATGGAAAACAAGACCACCACATACCGCATCGAACAAAAATTGACGGCCGCGACAATTCATGAATTCCTTAGGAAGACGCGCTACAAAGTTGTGTCCGACCCGAATGGCGGCGACGCGGTGCTGACCGGGAAAGTGTTGGCGCTGGAAGCGTTGCCGCTGACATTCCAGTCGACCAGCACAGCCACCACGAGCACGGCGCAGGCTACCACCATGTTGGTCACGATGAGGTGCGATGTTACCCTGACGGATCGTGTCACCGAAAAGGTGCTGTATCACAACGACAACTTTGTGTTTCGCGGGGAATATGAATTGTCCACCGACGTGCGCAGCTTCTTCCAGGAAGGCGATCCGGCAATCGATCGCATGTCACAGGATTTTGCGGCCCGCCTTGTTGCAGCGGTCACGGAGAACTACTGATGGCGCGGGCATCGTTTGAAGACTTCAAGGAAAAATTGGCGAAGGGGAAACCGGTTCCGGCGGTGCTGCTGCTTGGCGACCAGCCGTTTTTGCGCGATGCCTGCCGCGCGCAATTGATCGAGAAATATGTTCCGGAGGCAGCGAGGGCCTGGGCCGTTTCGCGCTTTTCGGCCGAACGCGGCGAGACGCAGGCGGCACTGGACCAGGCGCAGTCCATGCCCATGCTGTCAAAGCAGCAGGTGGTGTTTCTGGAGGACGCGGAAGCCATTGAGGACCTGGGCGAAAAGAATCGCGAATCGACAGTCGAGGCCATGGAAGAGTACCTGAAGAACCCTGCGCCGTTTACTGTGCTGGTAATGGAAGCGACGAAGCTGGACATGCGAATGATGTTGGGAAAAAAGCTGGCCGAGTATTCACTGGTGGTCGAAGTGGGCTTGGGGGAAAACGCCGACGATCGCAACGCGGCGAGCGTGGTGCTGGCGAAAACCCTGGCCAAGGAACAAGGCGTGGAGTTCGCCAAAGGCGCCGCGGAAGATTTGGCGGAATTTGTCAGTGGCGACTTGATGCGCTTGAAAACCGAAGTGGACAAGCTGGCGACGTTCGCGGTGGAAAGTAGACTGGTGCGCCGCGAGGACGTGACCTTACTGGTGATCTCCGAGAAAACCACCACCATCTGGGAAGTGGCGGATTTGCTGGCGGCGCGGCAAACGAAAAAGGCCCTGGAATTTATCGAGCGATTGCTGCGTGAAGGCGAAGAACCGATGGGCATGATTGGCGCGATGGCTTGGATGTACCGCAAACTGATCGAGGCGAGTGAAGTGCGCGGCGCGACCAATGGATGGCAGGCAGCGCGGGCCTTGGGAATGCGTCCAGAACAAGCTGAACTGGCGCTACAGTGCGCCCGAAAGATTTCCAAGGAACGTTTGCTGGACGGGCTGACGGCGTTGCAAGAAGCCGATGACCGCTTGAAGGGCGCAGGTTCGAAAGAGCCGCGCATTGTGATGGAGTTTTTGATCTGGCGGTTAACCGGCGCGTCAGCAGCGGCTCGTTGAAGCAAGACGGTCCGACAATGGCGCCACGGAGATTTATTCCTAAATGTCGCGCTGGCTCTTATGCCAGCCACGATTGCCACCCGCAGGCAATTTTCAATTGGCGACCAATCTGTTATTTCGTCGGCGCGCTGGCGGCGGGCCCGCAATCCGACAGAACAATTTCATAGTGACGGACGCGGTGGTCGTGATCCGTAAGCACCGCGGCGGCTTCGTCGGCAACGACCGCGCTTTCCAAGTCGACGCCGGCGAACAAGTGGATCGCGTCAAGAGAGCGCCAGTACGTTTCTACCAGGATGTCGCGGTCCGCGCCGACGTGACGCACGTAAAGAGTTGCGCCAAGATAGCCGTTAATGCTGCGAAGTTCCGGCAGAACCTTTTTGGAGAAATGTTCGCGGTACAGCGGCCATTTGCTTTCGGTGGTGCGAGCGGTCCAGATGCGGGCAATCTCCGAAGGGCGAGCGGGAACAGCGGGACTGGTGGAGGCTTCGTTGCCGCTGACGACGTTCCAGTTGCGAATCTCCCATTTTTTGACCAGGCCGTTGGTGAGGTAAGGGTCGTTGTGAATGAAGGACTCGACGACGCCCTTGTCCTGCGCGTGAAAGATCAGGAGAGCGCGGTCGGCCGGATCGGCTAGCGCGCCCGCAAGAACAAGTTCGCCGCGAGCGTAGGATTCGGACACGCGGCGCAGGTGTTCGCTACGAAATGCGGCGCGGCGCGCAACGAAATCGTCGACAACATCGTAGAAGGCGGCGAAGTAAGGCATGTGGTTCCCCCCGCTTTATTTTCGCTCAAAACGGAAATGGAATCGAATTGTCGTCGGTAGCGATACTCAAGGATCTGAGTTGGACGGGGGTTGTGCGACGATCCCTCCACTGCGAGTCGCAAAAGGCGCGGTTCTCCGGTGGGGATGACAATCGTATAGCGCGCACGACGAAGCTAGATGGTCAGCAGCCAGTTGCGAGTGTCTGGCTCTTTGCCGGTTTGGATGTTGGTCAGACGAGTGTGAAGTTTCTTGGCCAGGCCGTCGGGAGCGCCCGTGGGAATGGCCAGATCCTTATCGCGATAGCCGATGCAAGCGATGGGCGCGATCACCGCGGCGGTGCCAATGCCGAAGGCTTCCTGCAGCGTGCCGGCGGAATGCGCGGCAACCACCTCGTCAACGGAGATGGGGCGCTCTTCCACACGCACCTGCATGTCGCGCAACAGCGTCAGCACGGAATCGCGTGTCACTCCCGGAAGAATCGTGCCGGAAAGCGGCGGAGTGATGGCCACGCCGTTGATGACGAACATAATGTTCATGACGCCGGACTCTTCCACGAAGCGCCGCTCTTTGCCGTCGAGCCACATCACGTTGTGATAGCCCTTGGCTTGCGCTAGTTTCGCCGCCAGCAGGCCGACGCCGTAGTTGCCGGCGGATTTGGCGTCGCCCGTTCCGCCAGGGAAGGCGCGAACATACTTTTCTTCGGTGAGCAGGCGAATTGGTTGCGCGAAATAGGGTCCGCCGGGCGAAGTAAAAATCACGAAACGATAGCGCGTGGCGGCGTGCACCATCAGGGTGTCGCTGTTGCCGAAATAAACGGGGCGAATATACAGCGAGCCGCCTTCGCGGTGCGGCACCCATTCGCGGTCCGCGCGCAGCAGTTCCAGCAAGCCGTCGCGAAACAATTCCTCCGGCACATCGGGCATGCAAAGGCGCGCGGCGGTGCGATTCAGGCGCTCGTGGTTGCACATCGGGCGAAAGACGGCAACGCCGCCGTCGGCAGTTCGATGCGCCTTGAAACCTTCGAACAGCGATTGCCCGTAATGCAGAGCGGTCATGGCCGGAGAGAACAACATGGGGCCGAACGGTTCGATGCGCGCGTCGTGCCACTGGCCGTCGCGATAGTCGGTGACAAACATGTGATCGCTGTAGTTGGTTCCGAAGGTGGAGTTTTCGCGCAGCTCTTCGGTCAGACGGGATTGCGGGATGCGGGTGACGGCAATGTTCGAAGTCATGTGTCCTTCCTTGGTGGCCTTAATGGGAAGAGAGAGTAGAGTCTGGAAAGCGAGAAGGAAACCCCCAATTTGGCTTGGCCGGAAATGTGACGCGCGCCGGACAATTTGGCCGCATCGCGCACCGAAAACAAAAATGGCGGGCAACTGAATAGCCGCCCGCCGGAAGCCGTAGCTCGAACCGGAAAGTTACTTCGCGGACTTGGCCTTCACTTGGTTGTAGGCCAGCGCGAGGCGCGACTTGTAGCGGTTGGCGGTGTTTTCGTGCAGCACGCCCTTGGTGATGGCCTGGTCGATCGCAGACATCGTGGGGTGCAAAAGATTCGCGGCCGCGGTGGCGTCACCGGCGGTTAGGGCGGTGCGGAGCCGCTTGATTGCGCTACGCACGCGGGTACGATTCACGCGGTTCACTTCCGCACGTTGACGAGATTGTGCCGCTCGCTTCAGAACGGACTTTTTCTTCTTCTTAACTTTGGTAGCCTGACCTTGCGCCATCTATCGCTCCTTAAGCGTATTATTCAAACAACTAGTTTGAGGCGTGAGCAATACCTTTGTCAAACGAAGCGCAAGGGCAACCCAGGGCCCGCTGTCCGCTACTTCAGACGCCAGCCCCGTCTTTTGACATAGGAGTCGACAGCCGGCGTCAGCCACTTAAGGGTCATGCACACACCTAAGAACGTGACGCCGAATAGACCAAGAGAACTCGAGAAATTAGGGCGTCGGGCCACCTGATCCACACCGGAAACCACACCGCAAATACTAAAAACAAGAACAGCATTGCAATCAAAATCCATCGTCTCGGACGCGCCTCAGGTCTCAATCGATGGTACAGCCTGCCGCGTCGGAGAATGATGATTGAAAGCACAGCAGCCGAAACTCCTAATCCGACCAGTAGGCTCAATACAGTGATTGTGCCAGTGTGCGAGAGCATTTTCGTCTACCTCATGGCCGATCGAACATCAACTTCTTCAGGGCTTTGGGGGCCAGGTGATTTGGCCTGGGCCGCGGTAGGCTAGATTCGCAATGTGGCCGGCGCGGGCTGCGGCGACTCCGGTTTCTACGGGAGCGTTCGGCGCTTTGCGCGACTTGACGCAATCGAAGAAATTTTGCACATGGTCGATAGTGCCGTCGCGGAAGCTGTCTGCCTTGACGACCGGAACGTCTTTGGGTTGCGCGCCCTCGTGGTAAACGCTGAAGCCCCCGCGGTTGATCTTCAAGGTTGCTTCCGTGCCCCGGAACTCCAGTCCGCCATCGTCGATGGAAGATGCCATCATGCCTTCGTAGACGACATCGAAACCGGGATAACGCAGAGCAGCCTGCACGGTGTCTGGACAGTCCCACTGTTCGAAGATGTATTTGTCGCCGAGCATCTGCACCAGCCTCGGCTGGTCGGACTTCATGGCCCAGTGCGCGACGTCGATCCAGTGCGTGAACAGATCGGTCATCGCGCCACCGCCGAAATTCCAGAACCAGCGCCAGCGATAGAACTTTTCTTCGGTGAAGGGCTGCTCGGGAGCGCCGCCGAGCCATTGCTTCCAGTCCAGCGCCTGCGTGTCGACGGGCTTGGGCGTCATGAAGAAATGATAGTTCTGCCACCAGTAGGTTCGCACCTGCGGCACGCGCCCCAGGCTGCCTCCCTGAATCAGATCGACGGCGTCGCGGAAGTGGCTCCAACTGCGCTGCTGCATGCCACACTGCAGAATCTGCTTGCTGGAGCGCACCGCATTTTGCAGCGTGGCGCCTTCTTCAATGGTGTGCGTGACCGGCTTTTCGAGGTAGACATCTTTGCCGGCGGCCAACGCGTCGACGGCCATGCGCACGTGCCAGTGATCAGGCGAAGCGATAATCACGGCGTCGAGCTGCTGCTGCAGCACTTCGCGATAGTCCACGTGCGTGGTGGCGCTGCCATTGGAGCGCGCCTTGACCGCATCGCAACGCGGCGCATACACGTCGCTGACGGCCACGATCTGATATGGTTGGCCGGTCTGATCGGCGGCTTTCAGCAGGCCACCCATGCGGCCGCCCGCGCCGATCACCCCGATGCGCATCGTGTCGTTGGCGCCCAGAATTCGTGTTGACGCAAGAGCGGTGAGTCCGCTGCCGATCAAGAAGCTGCGACGACTGGGTTGATTTTGCATGGCGGACATCTTAGCGAGTTATGGGCATTCAGGAAAGCGGTTGAACGCGGATTTCATTTTCGCGCACAATGCCTCTTGGGCCGCGCTCACAGGCGAACCATATCCATGAAGGTCATTTCACTGAATACCGGACTGCCGCGAGAAGTGACATGGCACGGCATCCGTGTCAGCACTGGAATCTACAAGGAACCAGTTGAACGCCGCGTGGCGGTGCGCAAACTGAATTTCGACGGCGACCGCCAGGCCGACCTTAGTGTTCACGGAGGCCCGCAAAAAGCGGTGTACTGCTACCCGCATGAACACTACGACTATTGGAAGCAACAGTTCCCGGGCCGCGAGTTGCCAATTGCGATTTTTGGAGAAAACCTGACTACGGACGGCTTGTTGGAAGATTCCGTGCATCTTGGCGATCGATTCGCTGTGGGTTCGGCGGAATTCGTGGTGACGCAGCCGCGGTTGCCTTGCTACAAGCTCGGCATCCGATTTCAGGACGACGGCATGGTGAAGCGATTCCTGGCGAGCGGCCGCACCGGTTTCTATCTTGCGGTGACGCGCGAGGGTGACGTGGGCGCCGGCGATAAGATCGAAGTGATCGCGAGAGACGCGAATGCCGTGTCCATTTCGGGAATTACGCGACTGTATGTTGCGAAGCGATACGCAGAGGAAGATTTGGCGTCGGTGCGGCGCGCATTACGAGTGGCGGAATTTCCAGATAGCTGGAAGGGGTACTTCCGTGAGCGGCTCCAGGGCATGGGCGTTCGAAAGGTATGAAGCGCAAGTGGATATTAGTCGTTGCCGGGCCTGGCCTTTGACTGCGTTTGCGGCGCTAGCGGCAACGGAATTTCGATGGAACCGATGTGATCTCCGACAAGGTCGTGCACAACCAGCCGTAGCCACGCGGCATTACTAGGAATTTCAAGCACTTGCTTCAGGCGATAGTCTCCCCTGGCAATTTTTGAGAGTTCGTCGGCAGAGTAGGCTTTGTCGAAGCGCGTCCACTGACCCAGCATAGGGCGATTGTCAACATCATAAGCGGCGAATTGAAATTCGAATTTGCCGAGTGGCGCTTCGTTTTCCGCCGAGCGCTGGAATGAGAATCGCCCTCCCAGAAAGTCGTACTCAACCATGTATTTCTGCATCCGCACTTCCTTCCACGTCTTTTCCGAAGCAAACGATGGAAAATGGGAAAGGTGCGCGATCTGTTCCTTCGTGACCGTTTTGGGCAATCCCTCGGCGTGAATTTGCAATTCCAGCACGAGGTCGTGAGCGAGAGGCGCGCCACGAATCAGCGCGGTTTGCAGACGCTCCGCGGGCGCATTTGCGGCTTTTTTTGCCATGGCGCTTTCGTCGTCAGCCACGTAGCTGCGGCGATACGCCAGTTGGTAATTATGGGGCGGCAGCTTTACGCGGATCTTGCGCAGGCGGCCATCAAAGTTGGTGTTGCTGGGTGAATAGCTGAGCGAGTAATAGTTCGAGCCGTGATCGGCGCTGGTGGCGATGGCTTCCGCGAGCCCACTGGTGTTGTAAAACGCGCGCCCGCCGGTGTCTTCGGCGATCTGCTCCATGACGAAGTGTTCCGACAAGAGCGCTTCTGAAGACTTGGACGATCCTCCCGCGCTTTGCCCAGCGCCGCCTGCGCCGAATGATGGATCGGTCCCCAAGCCTCGTGCATCGACCGGATAAACGGCCACTTGACCAACCGCCAGCAGGTTCGCAGCTTGCTGTAGTTTTGCGCTGTGGTCGATGGTCGTGCCGAACGGATTCATCGGATTGCTGCTGGAGAAAAAGCCCAAGGGAAAAGAGCCGGACAACCAGATCAGATTTTTCCGCCCAGGCAGCCCGTTCAAGAGTCTGGCAATTTCTAGAAACGCGGCGATGGTTTGTTCGGTGCGCTGGCTTTGGTAGAAATCTCTGGCCTTCGCGTCGGTCCGATCCGTGCGCGCGGCCATGCGTTTCAGAACCGGATCGTTCGCGAACGGGCCGATCGAAACTTCGGAGGGAGCAATGTAATCACCGGGAGTTCGAAGCAGTGCGGAGGAGTGCAACGCAGACTCTTGCCCATTCATTGCAGCCAGCAGCATCCGCTCATCATCCGAGAATCCTTGCAGCAGATGCAGCTTTTCGCCCAGCACGAAAATGGCAAACCGGTTTCCGGGGGAATGCGTGCGCAGGAATCGTATGACTTCCTGGAACGCATATGGCTGGTCGTTCAAGGGAGTGTTCAGCGCATCGAACAGCAACACGTTCAACGGCAGATGCTCGTTCACCGCGGAAACATTCAGGAACGTGTCCGGCGGCAGCGTTGGAACCGCGGCGCGATTGGTATTCGAAGAGTCCGCAGCACGGTTGTGGGCCTCAAAATAGATGATCTTCTGCGCAACATTATTTTCGAATACGGAAAAGTCCTGCTGAGTGAGTCCTTTGACCGGCCGGCCGTCTTCATCGGTCACCACGATGTCCAGCACCACCTGCCTGACATTCGTTTTGATTGTGGCGGATTTGCCAGCGGGGTTTGCCGCTTGCGCGGCGCCGGCTGTTACGGGTGGGAACGCTTGCGCCCACGCCAAGGGGCAAACAAAAAAGAAAAGCGTCGCGGCCGCCAGGCATCGGGCAATCGGCATGTTCTTTGCTTTCGGCCCCGTGCCGAAGCAGCACAGAGCCACATCTTTAGCCACGAGTTACCTTCCTGGATGCGACTTAGGCTACCACGGATTTCCCGCATCAGGTTGACCGCGAATGACAGAAATTCGCGGCGTCGTCATTACTGCTGCCTTTCTCTGACCAAACAAAAAAACGGCCCGGGGTGAGGGGACCCCGGGCCGCGCCGCATTCCTACGAGGAGGAGTTCAGCGTTTCTGCTCGAAGGACAGCGGGAAGTCAAACACAAGATCGCCGACAGGGACGCGCAGGGAAAGTTCGCGAGCATTCGCTTCGCGTTCGAACCACAGCACCCCGGCGGTTTTTTGGCTCGAGGCGAGCTTGCTGTGCTTCAGCGCCAGAGAGCGCAGTTCGGCGGCCGATGGAACCATCGCCGCGTGATTGCTGTCGGAAGTTTGCACGCTGTGCTCGCTGAAGTAGTCCGGGGTGGCCGGATGATACGAGGCCGCGCTGGCCGCCAGCGTTCCGTTCTTGCGATAAGCCACGGCGCTGGGCGACGGCTGCGCGTTCGCCTGCGTCAGCAGCACTTGATGGTTGACGACGCGCGAGAGCTTTGCCGGATCTTCCGCCAGCAGCGACTTCAAGTTCGGCTGTAGTTCGTCCAGAGTGATCAGTACCGGAGACACTTCCACCACTTCTTCGCCCTTGTTTGAAACCGCAACGGTGGCGCGCAATTTCCAGCCGGAATCTTCCAGCGAAACTTGAACCGTCACGCCATTCGCGGTGGCCGATTCAACCGTGTGGCCCTTGCTGAAGAATTGGTCGCAGCCTGGCGCGCCGGCTTGCCAGCGAACCACGTTGTTCACTACGGCTGCAGAGAGCGGCTGGTGATCGGGCGCTCTCGCGCCTGCCTCCATGTTCAGATACATACGCGCCACGTAGCCGTCGGAGCCATCGGAAGCGCGAACGCGAACAGTGTAGCCTTCGCTATCGGATAGGACGTTGACGGACTCGCTGCAGGACAGGTTTCGTACCAAATGTAGCGGAAGCGCCTGGGTGGCGTCGGCGGTGATTGGGACGCTGCTGATACCTGGGCAATTCATGGTGGCGCGCTGAGCGGGTGCCGCCACAGGTGCCATAGCCTCGTCAGATGCCGCGGCAGGCAGCGCCGCCAGCAAAAAAGCCGAACCGAGAAGAACTGCTCTTGCGGAAACGTACATGGAGTTGCCTCCCTCAGAAACTAAACACGCGAAACAATTCTTTGTTGTGGGATGAGTTTGGCGAAGCGAACGGAAGGCGTCTAGAGTACGCACGTACCAGAGTACAGGTAATCAGATCGCAACTGCCCTTCGCGTGATTTGTGATAGAAGAAGTACAGGTAGAGACGCAATGGGAGAGACGAAAGTGAAAACGAACTTTGTTTTAGCTGCATGCATGCTGATGAGCGGCGCAACGGCGCGCGCGCAGCAACAACCGGCGACCATAACCACGCCTGAACCGAAGCCCGCGAGTGGTTGCGCGCAGTTGCCGGAGATGCAGAAGCAGTTGGATTGGGACGCGCGAAGGTTGAAAGACTGGGCGGAACTCGATCGCTATCGCGCGGCGAATGCAGCGCTGGCGCCCGCGGCAAAAGAGGAAGCGCGCGTAGTGTTCATGGGCGATTCGATTACCGACATGTGGCAACTGCCGAAGTCCGGCGGATTTTTTCCAGGGAAACCGTATGTGGATCGGGGAATCGGCGGACAGACTACGCCGCAGATGGTGCTGCGATTCCGCGACGATGTGATCGCACTGCAGCCAAAAGCCGTAGTGATTCTGGCGGGTACCAATGACATTGCCGGAAATACCGGGCCAATGACTCTGGAAGAGACGGAAGGTAATCTGGCAACGATGGCGGAACTGGCGCGCGTGCATGGAATCCGCGTGGTGCTGTCGTCGGTGATGCCGGTGAACGATGTCGCCGACGCCGATGGCAAGGTGATCGAGCAGACGGAGCGTAGGCCGCCGGAAAAGATTCTGGCGTTGAATGAATGGATCAAGAAATACGCGGCGGAAAATGGGCATGTGTACCTGGATTATTTTCCAGCCACCGCGGATGAGAAGGGATTCCTGAAGAGTGAAATCACGAACGATGGGCTGCATCCGAACGCGCAAGGGTATTCAGTGATGGCGCCATTGGCGGAGAAGGCCATTCAGGAGGCGTTGAAGAAGAAGCCGTGAAGGGCGCGAATGTTAATCGCAAGTAACTTGACCGCCGCTCGGCTGTGCGCTACGGTGAAGGTAGTTTCTCCGTGTTAGAGCTGTGAGGCAGCTTGATCATTCGAGGAGGAATCCCATCGGCCACCCGGTTCGAGCAACAGGACAGCCTGCAACTTGGATGAGACGAACGATACATATCACCGGAAAAATAGAACCCTTCTTCGGAACCCTTGACGAAAATCTCCGCTCGTTGGAAGACGCCTTGCGTGTGCGCACGCACTTGCACGACACGCGCCTGACCATCGAAGGCGAACAGGACAGCGTGGACCAGGCCGTGCGTATCGTCGAGGAGTACAACCACCTGACCCGCCATGGCCGTTCGCTGACCAGCGCCGAAGTGAAGTCGCTGATGCGCGTGGCCACGGATGAGCCGCACGAATCGCCGCGAGGGATGTTTGAGCACGGGCGCACGCGGTCGTTCGGGAAAAAAGTCGTAACGCCAAAGAACGCCAGCCAGCGGCGTTACATGGAAGAGATTGAATCGCACGACATGACGTTCGGAATCGGGCCGGGCGGCACGGGCAAAACCTATCTGGCGGTGGCTATGGCCGTAAGCGCGCTGCTGACCAAGCAGATGAACCGCATCATTCTGGCGCGGCCCGCGGTGGAAGCGGGCGAGCGACTGGGTTTTCTGCCCGGAACGCTGCAGCAGAAAATCGATCCGTATATGCGGCCGTTGTACGACGCGCTGTACGACATGCTGGACGCGGACAAGTTGGAGCGCTTTCTGGAGAAGGGAATCATCGAGGTTGCTCCGCTGGCATTCATGCGCGGCCGCACGCTGAACGATTCCTTCGTGATTCTCGATGAAGCGCAGAACACCACCAGCGAGCAAATGAAAATGTTCCTCACCAGGCTGGGATTCAATTCCAAAGCGGTGATTACCGGCGACATCACGCAGATCGATTTGCCGCAGGGGAAAAAGTCCGGGCTGGTCGAAGCGCTGGAAATCTGTGGCAAGATTCCGGGGATCAGCAACGTGCAATTCGGGGAAAAGGATGTGGTTCGCCACAACCTGGTACAGCAGATTATCCGTGCGTATGAAGAGCACGACGCGACGCATCCGCAGCGAGGCGGCAACGGCAAGCCCAGCACAGTCTCCAAGGAAACGGGCATGCCGGAGCCACCGCGCAACTAGTTTTGCGGGCCGAGTCTGACCCCTGAGAATTCATGAAACGCACAGGACGCTACCTTGCATCCGGTATAGCGGCAAGCGATGTGCCAGCGATTGAGAATCGCCAGAAGGCTGTGCCTGTCAAAATGCACGCGCTGCTCGATTTCACAAACCGCGTAAAATTACAACTGGGCTTGGCACAGCACAGCATGGCTATCCTCCTGATCAACGATCGCCAGATGGCCCGGCTCAACGAAACGTATCGCCACAAGAAAGGAACCACCGATGTGCTCTCGTTCCCATCGGAAGAGCGCCAGCGGCCCAGCAATCTACGGCAGGCGCTGAAAAAAGTGCGTGACGCGCAACTCGGCGATATTGCAATATCGCCGGTGGTGGCCAAACGGAATGCCAGACGATACGGACGCAACTTGACCGAGGAAATTCAAATACTGATCCTGCATGGAATCCTTCATCTGCTGGGATACGATCACGAGACGGACCGCGGCCAAATGGAACAAGTAGAATCGCGGCTGCGACAGCGACTGGGAATCGCTTGACGATGTTGCCTTGGATCTACATTGGCGGCGTTCTGGTTCTGGCGCTGGGCCTGCCCATCTTTTCCTACCTCGCGCTGATCTACCGCGAATTGGGCCGCATGACCACAGGGCGCATTCACGAACACCTGGATATTTTCGAAGCGGAGATCGAGCCTAAGCTCCGAATCAACCGGCGCAGTGGCGGGCGCACATTTCGCATCCTCGGGCATTTCTGGCTGGCGTTTATTGTTCTGGAGACCACCCGCGGCATCGTGTACCTGGTGCCAAACCGCTGGGAAGCGGGTCTGCAGTTTCTGGTATTCCTGACGCTCGAAGTTGTCATCGCAATGCATTTTATCCCGGACATGCTGCTGTACCGCACGACCGGGCGATGGTTGCTCCCGCTGCTGCCGGCCATCAAATCGGCGATGTTCATTGTGTGGCCCATCCGGGTTTTCCTGGAAGGCGCGGAGTCGTTGGCGCGAATTTCCGAACACGAAGTGGAGCGAACTGAGGAGCAGCGCACGGAGGAGGGCATTGAGGCGTTGGTGGAAGTGGCGGAAGAAGAAGGCATCATCGAGAAAGATCAGGCCGACCTGATTGAACAAGTGGTGGAATTCAGCGACAAGCGCGTCCGCGAAGTGATGACGCCAAGGCCCGACGTGGTGGCTTTGCAAGCCGACGCGACCCTGGAAGAGATGCACACCAGGTTTGTGGAGACGAAGTTTTCCAAGATGCCGGTGTATGAAAAATCGCTGGACGATATTTTCGGCGTGGTGCACGCGCAGGATTTGCTGCAGATCGCCGATACCGATTTGCCAAAACGCAAGGTACGCGAACTGGTGAGGGCGGCATTGTTTGTCCCGGAAACGAAGCTGGGCTCGGATTTGTTGAAGGAAATGCGGCAAAGAAATCAGTCCATGGCCATCATTATCGATGAGCACGGGTCTGTTGCCGGCATCGCGACGGCGGAAGATCTGGTGGAAGAAATTGTGGGAGAACGCGGCGGAGATGATTTTCAGCCGTCACCGGACGCGGTGCGCGAGCCTGATGGCAGCCTGGTGTTGCGCGGGAGCATGACCATCCGGGAGGCGGAAGAGTTGTTGGGAGTGCAGCTGGAGGAAAATGCCGGTGAAACGGTGACCACAATGGCCGGGTTGCTGAGCCACATGTCCGGCAAAGTGCCCGCGCCGGGAGACAAAGTGGATATCGAGGGCTACCGGTTTGAGGTGCTGGAAGCGAACCAGCGCAAAGTGCTCAGGCTTCGCGCGCGGCATTTGGCGTCTGCGACGAAGAAGTAGCGTCTCGTTTTTCAGGAAACTTGTTTTTTCAATTCCGCCAGAAGATTCAGGGCATCGATAGGCTTCAATTCATCCAGATTTGCGGTCTTCAATCTGTCAATCACGTCGCGGTCCAGCGCCGTGAACATCACCGCCTGCGAGCCATTGCCATTCGCGCTGGAGCCCGCGCCCGGGGTCAGCGTTTCGCTCAACTCGTGCTCGCTCTGCTCGTGCCTCTTCAAAACTTCGCGGGCGCGCTCGATAACGCTTCGTGGCAAGCCCGCCAGCCGCGCCACTTCGATGCCGTAACTCTTATCCGCGCTTCCAGGCTCTACTTTGCGCAGGAAAATAATCTCGCTGGGAGTTTCTTTCACCGAGACATGAACGTTCTTGACGGTGGGCAGCAAATCGGCCAATTCCGTCAGCTCGTGGTAATGCGTTGCGAACAGCGTTCGCGCGCGTGTGTTGCGCTGCAGGTGCTCGACGACGGCCCAGGCAATCGACAAGCCATCAAACGTCGCCGTCCCTCGCCCGACTTCGTCCAGCAGCACCAAACTCGACGGCGTGGCGTGATGTAGAATGGCGGCCACCTCGCTCATCTCCACCAAGAATGTCGAGCGGCCCCGCGCCAGATTGTCGCTGGCACCGATGCGCGTAAAAATGCGGTCGGTCAGCGGCAACTTTGCTTGTCGCGCAGGCACGAACGAACCCATCTGCGCCATTAGCACAATCAACGCCGCTTGCCGCAGATACGTGGACTTGCCGCCCATGTTGGGCCCGGTGATCAGCAGCAATTGCTGGCGACCGGGCTCAAAGCACAAATCGTTGGGCACAAAGCGCTCGCCTTTTTGCCGCAGCAATTCCTCAATCACCGGGTGCCGCCCGCCGACGATCAGCAACTCCCCGGTTCCATTGAATTCCGGCCGCACATAATTGCGGTCCGCCGCCATCTTTGCGAACGAAGCCAGCACATCCAATTGTGCGATGGCCGCCGCCGTTTTCCTCAGGCGCCCCGCTTTCGCCGCGATTCCCGAGCGCACTTCCACATACAGTTGTCGTTCGATTTCCAGGATGCGCTCATCCGCCGCCAGTATTTTGCGTTCGTATCCTTTCAGTTCCGGCGAAGTGAATCGTTCCGCGTTCACCAGCGTCTGCTTGCGCTCGTAATCCGGCGGCGCTTTATCGAAATTGGCTCGCGAAATCTCGATGTAGTACCCGAACACCTGGTTGAAGCGGATCTTCAGCGAATTGATTCCCGTACGTTTTCGTTCGCGTTCTTCCATCGCCGCAATAATCTGTTTGCTATGTTGGCTGAGGTTCCGCAATTCATCCAGTTCCGCGTTGTATCCCGCGCGGATAATGCCCTGATCCGTGGCTACGGCGGGAGGCTCATCGGCGATGGCCTTCTCCAGGCGCTCGCGCACGTCAGTCAACTCGTCGATCTCGCCGTAAAGGTGTCGCAGCAGCTCGCTGCCGCCGCTCGCCGGTGGCGTCAGAAAATTCTTTAGGATGGGCACCTGCGCCAGCGATTTACGCAATGCCACCAGTTCGCGCGGCATGGCAAGCCCCAGGGTAATGCGGCTGGTCAGTCGTTCCAGGTCCTGGATGCCGCGCAATTCTTTGCGAATTTCGCCGCGCACCACGGTTTGTTGCAGCAAATGCGCCACCGCGCCCAGTCGCGCCTCGATGGCATCGCGGTCAATCAGCGGCCTCATCACCCACGAGCGCAGCAGTCTCGCGCCCATGCCGGTTACCGTCGAATCCACCGCTGCGATCAGCGTCGTTGGACCGCTGGACTTGCTCTCCTCGGTGAAAATCGGCGCCAGCAACTCTAGGTTTCTGACTGACACTGGATCCAGCACCAGCGCATCGTGTTGTTCGTAATAGCGAATGTGATTCAGATGCTGCAGAGCTTCCACGCTGGGCGCGTCATCCCCGCGCGCCGCATTTTCCCGCAGGTAGTGAACGATCGCGCCCGCCGCGGTCATGGCTTGCAGGTGGCCATCTAGTCCGAAGCCCGTCAACTCCGCTACACCGAACTGTTCCCGCAGAATACGCTCCGCGTAGTCGCGTTGAAATGTCCAGTCTTCCAGACGCGATTCCACGCCGCCGGTGCCGTCGAGCAGGGAAGTCTTCGCGGTTTCAAACAACTGCTGAGGACGCGGCAGCAGCGTCTCGCGCGGACGCATCAACTGCAGTTCATCCCGCAGTTCTTCCTCGGCGCGCTCGCCCGCAAATTCCGTGGCCTGGAATTCGCCGGTGGACAGGTCCACCATCGCCAGCCCAATCCGCTGCGCCCCAGTATTCTGCGCCACCGCCGCCAAATAGTTATTTTCCCGCGCGTCCAGCACCGCCACGTCGGTCGCGGTTCCTGGTGTAATCACGCGCGACACTTCGCGCCGCACCAGCTTCTTCCCGGGACCGGGTTGCTCCATCTGTTCACAAATCGCCACTTTGTAGCCGGCGCGAATCAACCGCGCGATGTAGCCATCCGCCGCGTGATAGGGCACACCACACATCGGGATTGGTTGACCCTTCTCGCGATTGCGCGACGTCAGCGTAATCTGCAATTCTCGGGACGCGCTGATTGCGTCCTCGTAAAAGAGTTCGTAGAAATCGCCCAGGCGGAACAGCAGCAACGCGTGCGGGTAGCGTGCTTTCACCGCGTTGTACTGCTGCATCAGTGGAGTCGAAGCTTCGGACATGAGAAGTGTTCAGTTTTCAGTTCTAAGTTCTAAGTTAAAAACGTCGTTCCGCTGGCCGGGCATTTCCTTACTTTGTTGTTTCCCTACTTTTCCAGTTCTTTCAATAAAAACGCGTAATCAAACGCAATTTCCCGCAAGTAATCGTATCTGCCGCTCGCGCCTCCGTGGCCTGCCCCCATGTTGGTTTTTAGCAGCAATGGATTGTCGTCGCTTTTCAGCGTGCGCAATTTCGCCACGTACTTTGCTGGCTCCCAATACATCACCTGGCTGTCGTTCAATCCCGTTTTCACCAGCATTGTCGGATAGGATTTCCGCTCCAGGTTGGTGTACGGGCAATACTCTTTCATGTAGAAGTAATCTTCCTCCAACTGTGGATTCCCCCACTCTTCGTATTCACCCACAGTCAGCGGCAGCGAGGCATCCAGCATGGTGTTCAACATATCCACAAACGGCACGTGGCTGATCACCACGCGGAACAAGTCCGGGCGCAAGTTCGTCACCGCTCCCATCAGCAGCCCGCCGGCGCTTCCTCCCTCGATAATCAACTTCTCTTTCGAGGTGTAGTTCCTCTCGATCAAATATTCCGCCGCCGCGATGAAATCTGTGAATGTATTCATCTTGCGGTGCATGCGTCCCGCGTCGTGCCACGGTTTTCCCAGTTCGCCGCCTCCGCGCACATGTGCTATCACGAAAATCACGCCGCGATTCAGCAAACTCAAGCGATTCGAACTGAACGCCACCGGCATGGACAGTCCGTAGCTTCCATAGCCATAAAGCAACAGCGGCGCGGTGCCATCTCGCGGTGTATCGTGCCTGTAAACCACCGACAGTGGCAGCGCAGTTCCATCCGTCGCGATCGCGTGCAGGCGTTCGCTTCCGTACTCCGTCGGATCGTATCCGCCCAGCACCGGTTGTTGCTTTCGCAGGATTCTGTCGCCGGTGCGCAAGTCGTAGTCATACACAGAGCGCGGCGTGATGAACGATTCGTAGTGAAACCTCACCTGGCCGGTGTCGAATTCCGGATTTGCTCCCAGCGTGGCGTTGTAGGCGGGTTCGGCGAATTCGATGCGATACGAGCCTTCCAGCGCCGAAGTAGCTGCGCGCGTCAGATCGATAACTCGCAAATACGGCAGCCCATCTTCGCGTTCCAGCAGCACTACGTGAGAGCGAAACAATTCCATGCTCGCCAGCATCACGCCGGGACGGTTGCCAATCACTTCCACCCAGTTTTCCCGCGCGGGATAACGGGTCGGCGCGGTCACCAACCGGTAGGTCCTTCCGTCGCTGTTCGTGCGAATGAAGAAGATGCCGCCCGCCTGATCCTTCGCGTTTCCCGGATGATGGTCCACGTAGTATTCGTGGTCATCTTCGCGCTCCGCGATGAGCTGAAATTCCGCGAACGGCTGGTCCGCGCGCAAATATCGAATCTCGCTGGTGGTGTGGCTGTTGCTTACCAGCAGCAGGTACGCGCCGCTGCGGGTGCGCTCGATATCGATGCGAAAGCGCTCGTCTTTCTCTTCATACACCAGCGCGTCCGCTCTTTCCGTGCCCAAAACATGACGCCACAATTGATGCGACCGCTTGGTTACCTCGTCTTCCACCACGTAGAAAAATGTTTTGTGATCGCTGGACCATGCCACGCTGGTCACGCGTTCCCTGCGAAAGGGAAGCAACTCGCGGGTGCGCAGATCTTTCACTTCCAGCGTGTACTGCCGGAATCCCGTGGTGTCCGTTGCATATGCGAGCAGTTGATTGTCGTCGCTTACCTCAAACATTCCCAGTCCCAGATACGAATGGCCTTGCGCGAGCGCGTTCAAATCCAGCAGCACCTCTTCGCGCGCGTCCGGATCTTCCTGCCGCCGGCAATAAATTGAGTACTGTTTGCCCTCTTCGGTGCGGGAAAAATAGGAATAGCCTCGCAACAGGTACGGCACGCTCAAATCCGTCTGCAGGATTCGCCCCAGCATCTCCTGGTATAGCTCCTCTTGAAACGCGCCAGTCGCCTTCATGTGCGCTTCTGCGTAGTCGTTCTCTTCTTGCAGATATTCCCGGACTCGTGGGTCGTCCTTCTGGCGTAGCCACGCGTAATGATCGACTCGCCGATCCCCGTGAATTACGTGTTCCACAGGCTCGCGCTGGGCAGTTGGGGGACGCAGCGCGCCCGCGGTTCCACCTCCGGAATCGTCCGGAGAATACGAAGGCATCGCCGATTTGGTCTCGGGTTCCATAATTCTGCTCTTGATAGCGTCCGCGTCGGGTTCTGCACGCCCTGCTGGCAGGATTCCTCGCCTCGCTATACTATCGCGCTTGGTCGCCTCCCCGCAAAGCCGTCCCTACAGCCTTTTGACACCATTCCCAGCGCCTTGTTTCTGCATAAACCGCGTGCCTGGAGGAAATCGCCTGATCCTTGTCCTGCCGCCGGGCTACTCGGCGTTTTCTCTCGATTCGTGCTGTTGTACAATCATCCAATGACCACCGCTCCCTCTCGTCGCGTTTCTTCCGGTGAGCGCATCAATCCCGCGGACCCGTCTGGGCACCTGCAGCAGGCGTTGCGTCAACGTGGCATACGGCTGACGCGCCAGCGCCGCGTGATTCTGCAGGTGATGGACAGCGCGGAGCAGCACTTGGACGTCGACCAAATCCTGCAGCGGGCGCAGCAAATCGATCCTGAGGTCCATCTGGTGACGGTGTACCGCACCATCGACCTGCTGAAGCGTCAGGGCCTCATCGACGAACTCGACCTTCTTCACCTGCGCGGCGACCGCCACTATTACGAAACCCACGGCCCACGCGACCACATCCACGTTGCTTGTTTGCGCTGCGGCAAGGTTCGGGAATTCGAGTCGCGGCTCTACGAACAACTCAAGGATCAAATTTCCCGCGATTGCGACATCAAGGTCACTGTCTCCCGCACCGAAGTCGGCGGCATCTGCAACGATTGCCTGGCCGCGGAAGGCAAGACGCGCACGCAGTAAATCCTCCGCTCGGCGTTCGTGGCGCCGCAAAATCTACGCTGCTATCGATGTGGAATTGAAAAACTTAATACTTAAACTTGCCTTACTCCGCTACCACCTGCGCACTCTTGCTTCTCAATCTGCGCAACCTGGCGAAAAACGTATTCGCCGTGGCAATGTCCTTGCCAATCTGCTCGCGCAACTCTTCGGCTCCGCTGAACTTCTTTTCATCGCGCAATCGCTTCCAAAAACGGATTTCCATCCACTTGGGCGAAAAATTCCCTGAGTAATCCAGTAAGTGCGTTTCCACCGTGACGCCACTGCCATTAAAAGTGGGCCGCACTCCGATATTGGTCACGCTACGGTGACTGCTCGGCTCGCCTTCCAGCATCGTTCGTGTGATGTACACGCCCTTCGTCGGCAGCAATTCCTGCTCGGGCTTCAGGTTTAGCGTGGGGAACGTAAATTTTCTTCCCGTGCCGCTTCCTGCGACCACTTCTCCCGTCAACACAAACGGGCGCCCCAGCAATCGCGCGGCATGCGTCACGTCTCCTTCGGCGATCTGCTTGCGGATCAGCGTGCTCGACACAATCTCGCCATCAATCACTACCGGCGTATGCACCACCACGGCAAATCCAAAACGCATGCCCAATTCCCGCAGAATTTTCACGTCACCCGATTGCCGGTGTCCGAAACGAAAATTGTCGCCCACCACGATGGACTTAACGCTCAATTGGCGCACCAGAATCTCGTCCACGAATTCTTCCGGCGATAGCTGCGCCAATTCCTTGGTGAAGGGCAGCACCACCGCGGCTTCCATTCCCAGCGCGCCAAACCATTCCATGCGCTGTTGATTGGTGGAAATGCGCAGCGGTGCGGTTGCGGGCCGCAGAATTTTCAGAGGAGGTGGTTCGAACGTTAACGCGGTGGCCACCGCACCGGTATCCTTGGCCATGGTCAAGGTGAACCCGAGGACGCGTTGGTGGCCGAGGTGGATGCCGTCAAAATTTCCAATCGCCACGATGCTGCCGCGCCCGCTGGCCCGGTAGCGCGCGGCCCAGTCCTCGCCCGAATAAAACGCGGTGAGCTTTCCCGGCGGCACGTAGACGTGGACCGCCAAAGCCTTCGCCGCGCGCTCTACGGCGGGCGATTCCGCTGCCACGTCAAATTGCAAACCGTCGTAGGCCAGTTGCACGTTCGAATATCCCAACTTGCGCAGCCGCTCATTAGTTTCGGCGTGCGGCAAATCGTGGGCGATGTGCGTGAACCAGGCGCGCTTGGGATTCAGCTTGTCGATCAATTGCAGTGCCTGCTCCACCGTCTGGTGCATCGGATGCGGCACGTCGCGCAGCGCGTCCAGAACCAGATCGTCCAGGTCTTCCAGCAGCGGTACGCTCGATTCCGGCAACCGGCTGAAGTCCGTCAGGTACGCGGCTCTGCCGAAGCGGTAACCGAGAACATCCATTTCTCCATGCAGCAGCGGCACAGGAATAAATGGAATGCCCAATAACTCGAACGGCCCCTTGACTTCGTGTAGCGAGACGCTGGGTATGCTGCTGAGTGTTGGCTTGTTGTCGAACACGTAGGCAAATGCGCGGCGGATAATGCGAAATGTTTCCTCGTTGCCGTACACCGGCATAGCGCCGCGCTGCCGGATGTTGTACGGGCGCAAGTCGTCGAATCCCAAAATGTGGTCGGCGTGGCCGTGCGTGAGTACCACCGCGTCCAGCCGATCGATATGCGCGCGCAACGCCTGGGTGCGGAAATCCGGCGTGGTGTCGATCACCACGTTCTGCTCGCCTCGAGACAACAACACGCTTGGGCGAAGCCTGTTGTCCTTGGGATCGCTGGAGTCGCACACCGCGCAGTGGCAACCGAGGGTTGGCACGCCCATGGATGTTCCGGAACCCAGAACGGTCAAGCGTATGGTCTCTGCCGCCATGTCCTTATTGTATCTGTCTTGGGTTTCGCATTTGTAGTGGCGCCTTAGGGGTGCAGGTGCAAACCGAAGAGCCTGGACATCTTGCGGGAAACTTGTCATCCCGAGCGAAGCGAGGGATTTCCTTTCCGCAGGACGCCAAGGAAAGAGCAGATTCCTCTCTCCGAGGACTCCGTTCGGAATGACAAAATTAGGTTCCAGGGAAAGAATCAGGGCTGGCATAAAAACCAGCGCTACATTTAGGAATAAAACAGCGCCCCGGGGAAACTTAAACTGAGAACTGACAACTGAGAACTGACAACTATTTCTTTCCGCCCTTGGCCTGCGCTGTCACTTTGGCCATTTCCGCCGCCATGGCCTGACTGATCTCCAGATACGTCATCTTCAGTTTTCCGAGCAGATCCAGCAGCAGGCTGTCTTCGTCGGGTGCCAGGTTGCCTTTGGTCTTTTCGTGCAGCGCGTCGAGCATGTCGATTAATTCGCGCGCGGCATCTGGATCGATCACCGGCTGGCCCGTCCGGGGGTCCGCGTAGGCTCCCAGCACCATCGCGGCGTTGCTGCCAATCATGCGGATCAGGTTCTCAAACGCCGGCGACTTCTTCGGCGTTTCCGCGCTCGCGGGCATTCCGGGTTTTTCGCCACCGGCAGCCGCTGCAGCCGCATTGGCCTTTTCCTTGGCTTCTTCCTTCACTTCTTCGCGATGCGTTTCTTTTTCCTGCTCCGCCACCACGTCGGGGCGCAATTCCCCCTCCGATGTGAATGGACGGCGGTCAATCACGCGAAAGTTGTCTTCCTGGTTCTTCTCTGCCACGGTTTGGTTCCTCTTCCTTGGATTATCTGGCTAGTTTATCACGGGAAGGGAACTAGCCTGCCTGCGTACCTGATAGATGGATGCGGCTGCCACGAATTAGGGCGCACGCTATGGCGACTTCGGCGCGCCCTGTTTCATGTCCAAATCCACCGAAAATACCCGGTAATCACTATAGATGTGGCGATGGTGGAAGCGTTTTCCATTCACATCGAGGTAGATTTCCGCCTCCAGCGGCAGCCAAAGTTGCAACTTCTTCTGCTCGAACTGCACGGGCCCGTAGTCCAGCACCTGGTGCTCGGTGGTCAGCCGCACCGCAGGCACAGGCTTCAGAATGTCCGTCTCCAGATGGACGATCTGATAATTGCGTTGGTCGATCCAAGCCGCGCCTTTCAGCAGGATCGCGTAGGTCGCGTCGCCCACCCGCAACGCGCTCATTCGCGCCGGCTGGTCTAATTTCTGCTCGAACGACACCTTCCATGCCGGCCGCCCTTGCCAGCTCTCCGTCTCGCAGGTCATCGCGAACTCTTTCACATGGTACGGATGAAAGATCAGAACCAAAGAAGTGATTCCCACGGTCGAAAGCTCTCCTGGGAACCCGCTTAGCCCAAGGCTGCCATCGCGGTACTCATCCATATTCAACATTCCCGGACGTGTTTCCTCAATCTCCGCCACATAGTTGAATTTGTGGTGTTTCTGCTCGATCACCACTCCGTCTTTATTCATTCGTTCGTGTTCCACTACTTCCGTCGCGCTGATGCGGTTCACATTCTCCACAAATCCCCGCACCTCTTTGCTTGCCCCGGAAACCACGTTCTGTACCGCGCACGATTTCGTCTCCGCTCCTACCGTTGCGTCATCGGCGCGAGACGACACAGCGCCATCTGCGGCAAGCGCACCGCTTCCGGCCGCCGCCATTTCCTGCTGATTGTTTGGGATTGACCCGCTGTGGCTAAGCTTTGCAAACCCGCCGTCGCCGCCGCACGGGTTCATCATGGCCATGAGCAGCGCAAGCTCGATCGTTAGCGTTCCACTCACACTGGGCATGTCGTCTTCCGCCCGAAGGCCTAGCGTTCCGAATCGTTCCGGCATTATACGCCGGTTTAGGCCCGCGCGACGCTGCGCTGCAATTCCTCGTCATGCGCGCGTTACACTACACCCATCCCGCCGGCGCCAATCTGCTCTGTGATTTTATAGTGTGAAACGCGTTTCCCAATCATCGGCAACCTGGTCGTTTTTTTTACATCCTAATGCCGTCTTCCGGCTTTATCAAATCCTCCGGTGGCTGCCGCAAAGTTGCCGTTCAAATCGCCTATATGTGCTAGAGTCTTTTCAACCTGGTCTGGCGTTGTGCCATTGTTTCCAGGAGAGACTTGTGCCGCGCATCACTTTCACGACCCGCTGCCGCGATTCCGGCTTGTGCCACTACTTCCGCGAAACCGTTCCCCGCAATTTCCGCCGGCGCTTCGGCATGCCCCGCGAAATCTCTTTCGCGTTGCGCTTTCTGAAGCACAATCCTCCCGGCCTCACCCTCGCGGAGTATCCCACCAGATCGGAGTATTCCGAACTGCTGAAACGAGGCTGGGGCGCGGCGGGTTTCTCCTGCTATCAGCGATAGACGCACGACGGAGCTGCGCCGTCTTAACGCTACCATCGAGTCTTCTGTATCTATGAAAAAATCCCTCCGCACGGGCGGAGGGATTTCATCCAAACTTAATCTTCGACCTGATTATGGCTTGTTTGGTGTCGGATTTGCCGTCGCATCCGCCTTTGGTTCAGGCTTGGCGTCTGGCTTCGCGGGCGCTGGATCCGCCTTCGGTGTGGTCTGCGCATCTGGCTTCGCTTCCGCCTTTGGCGCGATGCCTACCAACTCAACCTCAAAAACCAGCGTCGAGTTCGGCCCGATATCCGGTCCTGCTCCACGGTCGCCATACGCCAGTGTCGGCGGCAGCACCAATTGCCACTTCGACCCCACCGGCATCATCTGCAGCGCTTCCGTCCAACCCTTGATCACCCCGGTCACCGGGAACTGCGCCGGCTGTCCGCGCTTGTAGGAGCTATCGAATTCCTTGCCATCAACCAAAGTGCCGCGGTACTGGCAGATTACCGTATCGCTGGCGCTGGGCTTCGGTCCGGTTCCACTCGTCAACACTTTGTACTGCAGTCCGCTGGCGGTTGTGGTGACGCCCGGCTTCGTTTTGTTCTGCGCCTGGAATGCGTCGCCCACCTGCTTGTTCGCCGCTCCCGCTTCAGCGGCCTTGGCTTCCATCTTGGCCTTCATCTCGATCTGGAAAGCTTGCAACGCCGCTTGCGCTTCCTGGTCCGTCAACGCCGGCTTTGCGCCGTTCACGGCATCTTTGATTCCCCGCGCCAGAATGTTCGGATCGATGTCCACCGAATCCTTCTTCATGGCTTTGCCGATGTTTTGGCCGATGGCATAGCTCGCTTTTTCTTTGGGCGTCTTCAGCACCAACGGCGTCGCTGTCCTGGTTCCCGTGGCCGTTCCTGTTTTCGCCGTACCGGTTGTTGCCGCCGGTTTCTTCGCTGCGGGCGTTGTGTGGGGACCCGTTGCCGGTGTTTGTGTTGTTGTGGAAGCGGGAGTTTGCGCCTGCGCCGTTGCCAGCATCAGCATCCCGCCAGTCAATAGTGTTACCGCCAATATGTTTGGTCTGTGCATTACATTAGTGTCCCATCCCTGCCAACCAATCGCAAATTCGCCGCGCCGCAACGTTTCTATTGTTTGGTGGACAATCGTTTTCCGGTCTTGGCCGACTCCCTCGCGGCATCCAAGATTTCCGTTACCGTGATATTCGTTTCAAGCGACGATAAGCCATCCACCTTGGCGCCATCCAGCAGCACCGCCCGCAAATAGGTCAATGAATCGTCGTACGGCGGCGCCACCGGCTTGGCGGTCTCCATTTTTGCTTCCGCGTCGCCCTTTCGCCGCACCAGCAGCCCATCCCGCTTCACCGTGATCACTGAGCCTGTGGCACCGTAAACTTCCATATCCTTTCTATCGAACGGCCAGTTCCACGACGCCTGGATAATCGCCTGCGCTTTTGGATACGTAAGGATGATGGTGGCTTCGTCATCCACCTTGGCATAAATCTCCGGCTTGATCTGCTGCGTCACCGCCGTTACCGTTAGCGGCTTCTCTCCATTCATCAGCCAGGTCATCAGGTCCGCGCCGTAGCAGCCAAAATCGAATAGCGCGCCTCCGCCATCCAGCTTGGGGTCCGTCAGCCAGGACAAAAATTCCGGGCCGACGTTGATTTCCTTGGGGCCGGAGTGGCCGTCGTGCACCACCACTTTTCGGATATCGCCTAGCGCGCCCGAATGCACCAGGTCATACGCTTCGTGATTGCTCGGATACCACGACGTTTCGTAATTCACCAACACGATGATTCTTCCATCTTTTGCGGCCTTGGCAATCGCATAGGCGTCTTCGGCGCTTACCGCCAGCGGCTTTTCCATCATCACCGGCACGCCCAGCTTCGCGCAGGTTTCCACCACTTTCCGGTGATCATAGGTCGAGGTGTAACCTAGCACCGCTTGCGGCTTCGTGGCCTTCACCAGTTCTTCCAGGTCCGCGTGATAAAGCTTTGCGTCAAGGCCGTACTTCTTGGCGTACATCTCAAACAGGGCGTGGTCCGGTTCCGCGATGCCCACAATCTGGATGTCCTGCCTCTTCAGCGCGCCACGGAAGAACCCGTCCACATGTCCGTGGACCAATCCCGCGATTGCCACGCGTAGCGGAGGCTTTTCCTGCGCTTCGCTGGTCTTTGTTGCTCCGGTCATGCCGAGTGCCAGTGCCACTGCTGCCAAGATCATGATGCGTTTCATCGACTTCTCCTGCGTCCTGATTCTTTCTTGGCGATAATACCACCGCGATTGCGCCGGCCCTCCGGGATCTCTTCGCCTGGAACTGGCAATGGAGAGCGAGAACTAAATTCCCTTATAACTTTCCAACAACTTCCTCCGTACTTTCTTCAGCCGCTCCTCCTACTCTTTTCTTGGAGGCAGCATTAACGCCATGTCGCCACTCACCATTTTCGTGGTACTCAGCGTTTTGGGGTGCGATTTCCTGTTGGTCTGCCTGTTCCAGTGGGTCTATGGCGAGAAGCGCCGTCTCCGCCGCATTCGCTCGCTTCGCAAGAAAGGTGCAAAAGGGAACAACGCCAAGGTTCGTCTTATGCCGCTTGCCTCCGACGCCGCGCCACGGCGCCCTTCCGCTTCGCTCCGAGTGGTTCCTACGCCCTCCCGCGAGCAATTCGCTCATCGCCGTATTGTCGAGGCCTCGTTGGTGCAGACTCGCTCGCGTTCGTAACGGTGCTCTCAATTCTCTGGTGTTGCGGTAGTTCCATACAGATGTCAGGGATCAGCGATCCGTGACCAGGAACCATGAGGTGCTGCGTCGCCGATCCGCCCGCAACTTCGTTTCCTGATCGCTCATCCCCGATCGCTGGTCCCCAAAATCCATAGCCACCGCCTCAAATCCGCCCGCCAAACTTTGCATGTTGCATTCGCAACATCGGTATGTTGTAATCGCAACATGGAGGCGGCCATGCATTCCACTCTGAACGCTATCTTGCAACGTCGGGCCATCCGCGAGTTCGACCCGGTCGAAATCTCTCCCTCGCTGCGCAATGAACTGCTGGAGGCCGCGCGACTAGCGCCTTCCAGCTTCAACAGTCAACCTTACCGGTTGTTCTGGGTTTCATCGTGCGACTCCCTCCGCACCGTCGCGAAGTTGTGTTTCAGCCAGCCTGCGGCGCAAACCGCCTCCGCCCTGCTGGTGGCTGTCGCCGACATTGGCGCGTGGCGCTCCACGACCCGCGATCAACTCGAATGGATGCGCGCGTCCGGTTTCTCGCCTGAGAAAATCGCTGAGTTCGAACGTAAATCCAAACTGGCTAAGTGGTTTTTTATCCAGGGTTGGTTCAATCTCTTCGGCGCGCTCAAGTGGCTGGCGTGCCGCGCGATCAACGTTTTCAAGATCATCGGCACGCCGCCGGCCACCCGTGAGGGCCTTTTCAAGTGGGCTACGAAGAGCACGTCGCTGGCCTGCGAAAACTTGATGCTCGCGGCGGAATCACTTGGCCTGAACACCTGCCCAATGGAAGGATTCGATGCTTGTCGTCTCTCCCGTTTCCTTCATCTTTCTTCGCGAGATCACGATATCGTCATGATCATCGCCATCGGCAAGAAATCTCCTCGTCACGTGGATCAACCGCAGTGGCGGCGCCCGCTGGAATCGACGGTGACGATCCTATGATCCTCGCGGACAATAAACTCATCCCCAAAGAAATCCTCAAAGACTCCGTTCTTGTGCACCTTGCGGCCGCCTACTTCCACATCACTCGCCGCATGGAGCAGAAAACGAAATGCTCGCAAACCCGCGGTTTTGTCCTGGCTACGCTGCGCGGCGGCGCCACGCTGAACCAGAATCAGATTGCCACGCTGCTGGGACTGGACCGTACCGTCGTTCATCGCACCGTCAAGTCGCTGATCCGTGAAGGACTCGTCTCCGAAAAAAAAGCGCCATCCGGCAGAGCCCTGCTTCTGCAGCTTACTCCGGAAGGCCATCGCTACCGTTCCGTCCTGATTGAACAGCGCCGCGCCGTTGACGCCCAGCTGCGCCGACGGCTTTCTTCTCGCCAATTCGCTACGCTGATCCGTTTGCTTGAGGTGCTTTCGGTCTTGGAGTTCTAACCGGTGCCGCTTTTTCCTTCTCGAGAAAAGATGCACGCTGGTGCGATTGCGCGATAGGATAGCGCAGCCGAAAAACATAAGGGGTGAACGAATGAATCAGGCCAGTCAGCTTGGCGGGCGAATGGTGTGCGGTGACAATGCGTCCTCCACGCGCCGCCTTCGCGTGTGGGTCCTCTGCGTATTGCTGGGGATGCTTGCGGTTGCGGCGCAACAGGCCGACGCGGAAGATCGCGGCACAGGCGGCAAACCCGGACGCTGTGGACATGCAGTGGGGCGTGAAGATTCCCATGCGCGATGGAGTGAATCTGAATGCCACGGTCTACAGGCCGCATGGGCAGAAGGATCCCCTGCCGGTGATCTTCACGTTTACGCCGTATATCGGCGACAGCTATACCGACCGCGCCATGTACTTTGCGGCGCACGGTTACGTCTACGCGCTGGTGGATGTGCGCGGCCGCGGCAATTCCGCAGGAGAGTTCGAGCCGTTCGTCAATGAAGGCCGCGATGGCTACGACCTCACCGAATGGCTGGCGAAACAAAGCTATTGCAATGGCAAGGTGACGATGTGGGGCGGTTCGTACGCTGGCTTCGATCAATGGAGCACGTTGAAGGAATTTCCGCCGCATCTGGTGACCATCGTTCCGGCGGCCGCGGCGCACCCGGGACTGGATTTTCCATTTGCATACAACATCTTCGCAACGTACGACATGCAGTGGCTGACCTTTACCAGCGGCACGACCGGCAATTCGAACACTTTCGCGAATGGCGCGTTCTGGTCCTCCAAGGCGATGGACCTCTATAAACAGCATCGCGCCTTCGACGAGTACGACACGCTCGTTGGCAACCCTTCGCCCGTTTTTCAGAAGTGGCTGCAACACCCGATTGCTGACGCGTATTACGACGCCATGGTGCCGAACCCCGAACAATACAAAAGGATCAGCGTGCCCATTCTCACCATCACCGGGCATTTCGATGGCGACCAGCCGGGTGCATTCACCTATTACAAACGGCACATGCAATTCGGAACCGCGGAAGCCAAGGCCAATCACTATCTGATTGTCGGGCCTTGGGACCATGCCGGAACGCGTACCCCAAAACGCGAACTGAACGGATTGAAATTTGCCGAAGCCAGCGCGCTGGACCTGAACAAGCTGCACACCGAGTGGTACGACTGGACCATGAAGGGTGGCGCCAAGCCGTCGTTCCTGAAGAAGCGCGTCGCGTACTACGTGATGGGCGCGGACGAGTGGAAATATGCGGACAGCCTGGAAACCTTGGCGAACGACAAACTGACGCTGTATCTGGCGTCGAATAACAACGCTTCGGATGTATTTCATTCGGGCATGCTGCAGGCGGCCAAGGGCGGCTCGCTGGCCGCGGACTCGTGGACCTACGATCCGCTACGCACGGAAGCGGGAGAAGCGGACCAGGCCGACGATGCCGCCTCGTTCACGTCGCAACGCTCGGCCTTCAACTTATTTGGGGAAGGCGCGATTTATCATAGCGAGGGATTTCCCGCGGCCACGGAAGTCAGCGGATTTGTGAAGCTGACGTTGTGGCTGACAATGGATGTGCCGGATACGGATTTCAGTGTGGAATTGTGGGAACTGCTTCCCGACGGCAGCGCCGCATTTCTGACCAACGCGATCATGCGGGCGCGCTACCGCGATTCGCTGCGCGAGGAAAAGCTGGTGACGCCGGGAAAACCGGAGAAGTATGTGTTGGACAATTTCCAGTTTTTCTCGAGGCAAATTGCCAGGGGCAGCAGGTTGCGCTTGATTGTCGCCAGCTTGAATACGCCCAGCACCGAGAAGAACTACAATAGCGGCGGAGTCGTGGCGAAAGAAACCGGCAAGGATGCAAAGACCGCGCACATCCAGTTGTTGCACGACGCGCAGCATCCAAGCATGCTGGAGCTTCCAGTCGCGAAGTGAAAGAGGCATTGTGTCAGAGAACAAGCAAGAGAAATCCGGGGATGCGAAGTTTCGCGCGGGATTCGTGGCGATCATTGGGCGCCCGAACGCGGGAAAATCGACGCTCCTGAACCGCTATGTCGGTCAGAAAGTGGCGATTGTCACCTCGAAACCGCAGACCACCCGCAACCGCATCCAGGGAATCGTGACGCGGCCAGAAGGGCAGATCGTTTTCATCGATACGCCGGGCTTGCACGAAGCCCACACTGTCTTGAACCGCCAGATGATGCGCGAGGTGGCGGCGGCGCTGGAAGGAATTGATGTGCTGTTGATGATGGTGGATGCCAGTGCCACGCAACCGCATGCCGACCAGTTGCTGCTCGACAAGGCCAAGCGATTCGAAGGCAAGGCAATTCTGGCGCTCAATAAAACGGATCGCGTGCCCAAGCCCAAGCTGCTACCGCTGCTCGAAGCATTTTCGAAGGCCTTTCCGTTCGCCGCGCTCGTGCCCATTTCCGCGCTGAAGGGAAACGGCTGCGACGAATTGCTCGAGGAAATTTTCAAGCAGTTGCCGGAGGGCGTGCCGTTTTTCCCGGAAGATCAAGTAACCGACCAGCCAGAACGTTTTCTGGCAAGCGAAATCGTTCGCGAGAAGGCCATTCAGTTGACGTATCACGAAGTGCCGCATGCCCTGCGGGTGATGATTGACAAGTTCGAAGAGACGCCGAAGATTCTGCGCATTGAAGCCACGCTGAATGTGGAACGGGACTCGCAGAAGAAGATCCTGATCGGCAAAAAAGGCGAAATGCTGAAAAAGGTCGGGACGGAAGCGCGCAAGGAACTGGAGACGCTTCTGGGCACGAAGATTTATCTGGGATTGTTTGTGAAGGTGGCGCCGGGTTGGCGCGACAATCCGCAACAGGTGAGGGAATTGGATTGGCACGCGCAATTGCAGGATTTGGCGGAAGACCAAAAGGACCGCGAGGAAGAAGAATCCGAGTAGGCGGCGGGAAAGTGGCGCACGACACAGTAGATCCAAGCACCGTTGTCATCCCGAGCGCAGCGAGGGATCTGCTGTGCCGTTTGCACGAACCTGGGAGAAATTTCTCACTTCGCGGACTCCGTTCGGAATGACAGCCGCGCTCGTTTTGGCTGGATGCTTGACGCCCACGCTGCAACCGCGGCAGCTCGCTGCCGCACTCCAAACTACTCTGGCGCGGCGATTCCCAGGGATTTCATTTTGCGATAGAGGTGGGAACGCTCCAGGCCCAGCGCGGTGGCGGTTTGCGTCATATTCCAGCGATGCTCTTGAAGTTTGCGCAGGATGAATTCGCGTTCGTAGGCGCTGCGGGCTTCGTGCAACGTGGAATACGGCCGCTGCGGACTTTCGGAGACGCCGCGAAACAACTCAGGCGGCAAGTGATGCGGCTCGATGCGCGCTTGCGGGCAAACGATCACCAGTCGTTCCACAAGATTCCTTAATTCGCGCACATTGCCGGGCCACGGATAACGCATCAGAATTTCCATCGCTCCGTCGGCAAACTCGCGCGTCTTCTTTCCATATTCCGCGCTGAACTCATTCAGGAAAAATCGTGCGATCACCGGAATGTCTTCTTTGCGGTCGCGCAGCGGCGGCACAAAGAAGGGAATGACGTTGAGCCGGTAGAAGAGATCCTGGCGAAACGCGCCGCGAGCAATTTCCTGCTCCAGATTCTTGTTGGTGGCGGCAATCACGCGAACATCCACGCGCAGCGTCTGGTTGGAGCCGACACGCTCGAAGCGCTGCTCTTCCAAGACGCGCAAAACTTTGGATTGGGTGCGCAAACTCATGTCGCCCACTTCGTCGAGAAACAGTGTGCCACCATCGGCTTTCTGGAATTTGCCGATTTTGTCGTCCGAAGCGCCCGTAAAACTGCCTTTGATGTGCCCGAACAGCTCCGACTCGATCAATTCCTCTGGAATCGCCGCGCAATTCACTTCCACGAATGCCGCCTTGTTACGCAGGCTAGCGGCGTGCAGCGCCCGCGCCACTAGTTCCTTGCCGGTGCCGCTCTCGCCATAGACCAGCACTCGTCCATTGGTCGGCGCAGTCACGGTGATTTGCTGGCGCAGCGCTTTCATCGGCACGCTTTCGCCGATCACCTGGTAGCGCTGGTCCAGTTCGCTGCGCAGCAAAGTGTTTTCATCTTCCAGGCGGTGCTGTTGCACGGCATTGCGCACCAGCACAATAATTTTTTCGAGGGACAGCGGCTTTTCGATGAAGTCGAAAGCCCCAAGCTTTGTCGCCCGCACCGCGGTTTCAATGGTGCCGTGCCCGGAGATCATAATGACTTCCGGAGGGCGGGCAATGGACTGGATGCGGCCGAGCGTTTCCAGTCCGTCCATGCCGGGCAGCCAAATATCCAGGAGCACCACTTCGAAATCGCCGCCGCTGATGCGTTCCAGAGCCTCTTCAGCAGAGCCAACCGCGTCGACAGAATATTGTTCATCGCGAAGAATGGAAGAAAGCGACTCGCGAATCCCTTCTTCATCATCGACAATCAATATTTTTGGTTTCACACTCATCGATCAGAGTCCAGGCCCGCGCGCTCCGAAGCGGCAGCAGCGGAAATCTCCGCAACGGGCAATTCAATCAGAAAACGGGAGCCGACCGGCTGGTTATCTTCCACGCGAAGCGAACCACCGTGTTCGGAAATGATGCGGGCGGCAATCGCCAGTCCCAGACCCGTGCCCCGTTCCTTGGTTGAAAAATGCGGCAGGAACAGTTTGTCTTTGTCCTGCGGGGAAATACCGTGTCCAGTATCAGCGACAGCGATTTCTATAGTATCGGATTCCGGACGGAAATGGGTGGTTACGGTAATTTGGCGAAACTTGGAGTCCTCCAAGGCTTCCGCCGCATTGTCAATCAGGTTGACGATTACACTGCGCAGCAGCGGCCCGTCCGCGCGCACCGGCGGCAGCGATTCCTCCAGCGAAGTCTTCAACGTAATCCCGTCCAGCCGTCCGGAAAACACGCCCAGGGCTTCGTACACCGTGGTGTTGGTGTCAGTCGGCAGCAGCTTGGCCGTCGGGAAACGCACGAACTGCGAGAATTCGTTGACCAGAGCAGACAACGTGGCTACTTCGCGCTCGATCAGGCTGGCACTTTCCCGGGCGATCTGCATCAGGTCGTCATCTTTTTTGGGGCTTGCTGCTTCGCTAGCGCGTTTCTCGATTTGTCGCGCCAAACGCTGCGCCGAAAGTTGAATAGGTGTAAGCGGGTTCTTGATCTCGTGCGCAATGCGGCGCGCCACTTCTTGCCAAGCGGCGGATTTCTGCGCGCGCAGCACTTCGGTCAGGTCGTCGAACACCAGCACATAACCGGTGTTGGCCCGGCTCGGGCCTAGCGAACTGACGGTCACCGCAAGATGAGACATGCGGCCGCTGACCACCGCCTCCATTTCGCGCGACACCACGCCCATGCGCAACGCGCGCTTCATCAATTGCTGCAGAGTGCGCAGCGCGTCCGCGTCCAGCAGGGACTCCAGCGATTCCACGCCGCGGCCTTCCCTGGCGAACATACGAAGCAGCGCCGAATTCGTTCGAAGAATGGCGCCGCTCGCGTCCAGGTAAATCACGCCGGCAGGAATGTTTTCAAGCACCGTTTCCATCAACTGGCGGCGGCGCTCCAGTTCCTGAACAGCCTGCTGCAGGTTGCGTGTGAATTCGTCGATCTGCGAACGGCTGTCGTGCAACTGCGAAGTCATGTTGTTGAACGAGCGCACCAGCATGCCGAGTTCGTCCTGCGGCTGGTCGGGCACCTGGTAAGCGAAATTGCCGGCGGAAACTTCGCGCGTTCCTTCGGCCAGCGCCTGAATAGGAACGGTAACCTGCTTGGCCAGGAATAGCGCCAGCCAGGTGGCGGCGGAAAGCACCAGCAGCGTGAAGAAGAAAAGAATCAGCAGCATCTGGCGTTTCAACGCGCGCAGATTTTGCTTCACCGCGCCATATTCGTGGGTATTCGTCTGAATGGTTGCCCAACGCTTCAAAAAGTCGGGGCCGGTGCGATACGCGGCAACCAGCGTGCCCGGTGATTGGCCGGGCAGATCCACAGGAACGCGCGCCGCGAAATAAGTTTTGCCGCCACCTTCCCAGATTTCGATGCCGCTGGGCAAAGTCTGATTCAGCGCGCCCTGCACACCCGAAACGGTGCATGATTCCAGCGAGCGATTTTCCGGCTGATTGTCGCAGGCCACCCCGCCCTTCAGGAATTTGCCCTGCGCATCGAAAAGCCAAACCGCGTCGAGACCCGTGGCCACGCCATGCTCCAGAAAAGATTCAGGAGATTCCTGCGCATGCAGCGCGGCTTGGAAGCCTTGGGTATGCAGCCTCGGCAGCGTTCCTTGCCCGAAATCGTTCAAAAGTCTCTGCGTCTCATCCGAGGCAATCTCCAGCGGGCGAGGGAACCAGCGGCCCAGGGTGCGGTTCAGCAGGGAATAGCTGACGAAGAACATGAACACCACGGGCAGCAGTGAAATAGCCATCGCGCCTAAAACCATTTTTGTCTTGAAGCGTGCGCCAGGCTGCTGCTTGCTCCGTTCCATCAAAAGTCGAATCACGGAACGAGTCAGAATCAGCCCGAATACCAAAAGCGCGGCGGTGATCAGGCTCGATACCGCGTACAGGGCGATAATTTCGCGCCACGAGCGCGGCTCGACCGGCACGTCTAGCGATCCCAAGGTGAAGACGGCGGCCAGCAACAGCGTCAGCAGCACGCCACCAAGCGCCAGCCGTACTCGCAACTTGGAGGTGGAGGGACTCATCGGGCGCCCTCGGGCATTTCCTGTAGATGGGAGCGCAGCGCGCAACTGGAACACATCGGCGCCTTGGTGCGGCAGTAGTGCTTTCCCGCATGGACGATTAAAGCGTGATATTCGTTGAACAGTTCGCGATTAGCAGGTAGGCTTTTCTCGAACAACTTCCGGATGTCCTCGTACGACTCTTTTCCACGAGCTAGCCCATGCCGCTGGAGGATTCGGCGCGTATAGGCATCCACAACGAACACAGCATGCTTGCCGGCATACAGGAGGATGGAGTCGGCGGTTTCCGGACCAATGCCATGAACCGCAAGGAGTTGTTCGCGCAGGACAGCGGTTGGAGTTTGAAACATTTTGCTGAGCGATCCGTGATGCTGCCGTCGCAAAAAACGCACAAACTCTTTCAGTTTGCGGGCTTTCTGCCGAAAGTAGCCCGACGAACGAATCAAGCGGGCAAGCTTGCGCACCGGCACTCGCTCCATCGCACTGACGCTCAGCAGTCGCTCTTCGCGCAACTCCTTGATGGCACGCTCGACGTTCGTCCACGACGTGTTCTGCGTAAGGATGGCTCCCACGATCACTTCGAATCGCGTCCTGCCTGGCCACCAGTGCTGCGGGCCGTGCGCTGCAAAAAGCGCATCGTAGTAAACATGCAGCACGGGTTGTGCCGGCAGAGCCACAGTCTGAGACTTCCGGCGGATGGGTCGAAAGGTGTCCGCCCGAGACTCATCCACAATTGGCAGAAGCGATGGAATTGGCATCTCGTTCGGAAGATAACGACGCAAAGATGGCAAGTCAAGGTTGCGGGCCTGTCCGTAGCGCCATTCGCCTGTCCCGCTGTACAGGTATTAGCGAATTCACAACGATGGGTCAAATTCGAACGACGCTCTATCCGTCCCTTTGCTATGTTGGGCGGTAGGTGCACAGCGTTTAGGGAGTGCAGCGGATGTCCGTCCGTTTAGGTGAGATTTTACTAAAGGAAAGCCTGATCACTCAGGATCAGCTGGATAAGGCGCTGGAGTTTCAGCGTTCCAACGGCGGTAAGTTGGGCAGCTGCCTGACCAAGATGGGCTATATCACCGATGATGACATCACGGGTGTGCTCTCGCGCCAATATGGCGTTCCCTCCATTAACCTGAAGTACTACGAAATTGACCCCAACGTTATCAAGCTCATTCCGCAAGATACCGCGTTGCGCTACCAGGTGATTCCACTGTCGCGCGTTGGCTCTGTGCTGACGATTGCGATGACGGATCCCACCAACGTATTCGCCATGGACGACATCAAGTTCATGACCGGGTTCAATGTGGAACCGGTCGTGGCGTCGGAATCGGCCATTGCCGAGGCGATCGCGCGTTTCTATGGAGGCGCGGCGTCGAGCCACGAGGAATTAAGCAACTTGATGAAGGATCTGGTGGAAGACGACCAGGAACTGGAATTGGCAGCGGATGAGCAGGAACTGGACGCGGCAACGTTGGAGAAGGCGGCCGAAGAGGCGCCCATCATCAAGTTGGTGAACCTGATATTGACGGACTCGGTGAAGCGCGGCGCCAGCGACATTCACGTTGAGCCTTATGAGAATGAGATGCGCGTGCGCTTCCGCGTTGACGGCGTGCTGCAGACGGTGATGAATCCGCCCATGAAATTGCGCGATGCCATCACCAGTCGTATGAAGATCATGGCCAAGCTGGACATCGCGGAAAAGCGCTTGCCGCAAGACGGCCGCATCATGATCAAGTACAAGTCCGAAGGAAAGAAAAAGGAATTGGATTTTCGCGTTTCCACCGTTCCTACGTTGTACGGCGAAAAGATCGTATTGCGGTTGTTGGACAAGGAAAACCTGCGCCTGGATATGACCAAGCTGGGTTTTGAACCGGACTCGCTCAAAAAGTTCGAGCGCAACATTTTAAGGCCGTACGGCATGGTGCTGGTGACGGGGCCGACGGGGTCGGGCAAGACCAACACGCTGTATTCCTCCGTAGCGCGGCTGAACCAGGTCGATACCAACATCATGACCGCCGAGGATCCGGTGGAATTTCAGTTGGCCGGAATCAACCAGGTGCAGATGAAGGAGCAGATCGGGCTGAACTTCGCTGCCGCTCTCCGCGCCTTCCTGCGGCAAGACCCCAACATCATTCTGGTGGGAGAGATTCGAGACTTTGAAACCGCGGAAATCGCCGTGAAGGCGGCATTAACGGGACACTTGGTGCTCTCGACCCTGCACACCAACGACGCGCCGTCCACCATCAGCCGTTTGATGAACATGGGCATCGAGCCTTTTCTTGTCGCCACTTCCGTCAACCTCATTTGCGCGCAACGCCTGGTGCGGCGCATCTGCGTGAATTGCAAGGAAGAGCTGGAAGTTCCGCAGCAAGCGCTGATCGATGCCGGATATACGCCCGAAGAAGCCAAGACCACCAAGATCTATCACGGCAAGGGCTGCTCCACCTGCAACAAAGGCGGTTATAAAGGCCGCACGGGTTTGTACGAAGTGATGGAGATTAACGACGAGCTGCGCGAACTGATTCTGGTGGGCGCGTCGGCGTTGGAGTTGAAGAAGAAAGCCATGGAACAGGGCATGCTCACCTTGCGCCGCAGCGGCTTGGTCAAAGCGGCTCTGGGCCAGACCACCATGGAAGAAGTTTTGCGCGAGACAGTATTGTAGGCCGGAGAGGAATCGACTATGGCTGGCATAACACTTAGCGAACTGCTGAAAAAGATGATCGAGATGGGGGGCAGCGACCTGCACATCACCACCAACAGTTCGCCGCGCGTTCGCGTACACGGGCGCCTGCGTCCCCTGGACATGCCGCCACTGACCGCGGCAGACACCAAGTCTCTCGCCTATAGCGTGTTGACCGACGCGCAGAAGCATCGCTTCGAAGAGAACCTGGAGCTGGACTTTTCCTTCGGATTGAAAAACCTGGCACGCTTCCGCGGAAACGTATTCAACCAACGCGGCGCGGTGGGAGCCGTGTTTCGTACCATTCCGTGGGAAATCAAAGGATTTGACGCCCTCGGTTTGCCTTCGGTGGTCAGAGGTCTGTGCGACAAACCGCGCGGGCTGGTGCTGGTAACCGGCCCAACCGGCTCGGGCAAGTCCACCACGCTGGCGGCGATGCTCGACAAGATCAACGCCGAACGCGAAGAGCATATGATCACCATCGAGGATCCCATCGAGTTTCTGCACAACCACAAAAAGTGCCTGGTGAACCAGCGCGAAGTGCACGCAGACACACATTCCTTTGCGAATTCATTGCGCGCCGCGCTGCGCGAAGACCCCGACGTGGTGCTCATCGGAGAAATGCGCGACCTCGAAACCATTGAATCCGCGTTGCGTATTGCCGAAACCGGACACTTGACCTTCGCCACTCTGCACACCAACTCCGCTTCCTCTACCATCAACCGTATTATCGACGTCTTCCCCGCGCACCAGCAGCCGCAAATCCGCGCGCAACTCTCCATGGTGCTGGAAGGAATTCTTTGTCAGGCGCTTCTGCCTCGTTCCGACGGCCGCGGCCGCGTCATGGTGATGGAAGTCCTGGTGCCCACGCCGGCAATTCGCAACCTGGTCCGTGAAGATAAAATCCACCAGATTTATTCGGCCATGCAAACCGGCACGGGAACCACGGGCATGCAGACGTTCAATCAGGGCCTGGCGAATGCGTATTTTGCAAAGCTGGTGACCTTGGATATGGCGCTGTCTCGTTCGTCGAATCAAGACGAGCTGCAGGACATGATCAATCGCGGCGTGGCCACTACGCCGTCGATGGGCAAGACGCCGGGAAACAAAACGCCAGTGGGAGCAAAACGCTAGGGTTTCGCATTACGGAAAAATGAGGGACTGAAGAGCAAGGCATATCGATCGCTGTGGAGGAGAAGCAATGAAGACCTTTACCTATAAGGGAACGAATCGCGCGGGCACCGCGGTCGCAGGGGAAATGACGGCGAACAACAAGACCGAACTGCAGACCATGCTGCGCCGCCAGCAGATCACTCCCACCAAAATGTCCGAAAAGGGCAAAGAATTCAATTTGCCCACTTTCGGTGGTGGCGTGACGCCCAAGGAACTCGCGGTGTTCACGCGGCAGTTCTCGGTGATGATCGACGCCGGGTTGCCGCTGGTTCAGTGCCTCGAGATTCTTGCCAGTCAGCAAGAAAACAAAGTATTCCAGAAAGTGCTGACCGGCACGCGTGGAGCGGTGGAAGGCGGCAGTAACCTGTCCACGGCCATGAAGCAGTATCCAAAAGTATTCGACCCGTTGTACTCCAACATGGTGGAAGCGGGAGAGACCGGCGGTATTTTGGACACCATTCTTCAGCGCTTGTCCACGTACATCGAGAAGAACGTAAAGCTGAAGCGCGCCGTCAAGTCCGCCATGGTCTACCCCATCGGCGTGTTGACCATCGCCGTCTCGGTCATCATTCTCTTGTTGTGGAAAGTGGTGCCAATCTTCGCCACCTTGTTTGCCGGTTTGGGCGTCGATTTGCCCCTTCCCACCAAGATCGTCATTGCCATGAGCAACTTCGTCGGTAGCATATTCGGCTTGCTCATTGCCGTCGCGGTGGTCGGAGTTATCTTTGCCTTGAAAGCGTGGTACGGCACCAGGCAAGGCCGCATGGCCATCGATACGATTATCTTGAAGCTGCCGGTGGTAGGCATTTTGATGAGGAAGATCGCCGTGGCGCGCTTCACCCGCACCCTCGGTACGCTGATCTCTTCCGGCGTTCCAATTCTGGAAGGCCTCGACATCACCGCGAAAACTTCGGGTAATGCGGTCGTGGAGAAAGCTCTGTTCCAGGTTCGCAAATCGCTCGAAGAAGGTAAATCATTGACCGAGCCACTCAAGGAATGCGACGTATTTCCTGGAATGGTCACGCAGATGATCAGCGTTGGCGAACAGACCGGCGCCATGGACGCCATGTTGTCCAAGATTGCCGACTTCTACGAAGAAGAAGTGGACGCGGCCGTAAAAGATTTGCTGACTGCTTTGGAACCGGTGATGATCGTGTTCCTCGGCGTGGTGGTTGGCGGCGTGGTCATTTCCATGTATTTGCCGCTGTTCTCTTTGATCGGCAAACTCAGTAGCCACTAACCGGCTATCATTCTGGAAATGGAGGGCAGGCGATCATCGCCCGCCCTCCATTTTTCTTTTTTGGGAGATGCTGCTCACAATGGGTGGCGTTCGTTCTGGATTCGGACCAAGGGATCTCTGCTGCAATAAAATGGCTCCTATCCTTGCGGCTAGGAGCCATCTGGGTAGTCGGGCTGCGCCAGCAGTTTCCTCCGCCCAGGAGTCTGCGACGCCGGCCACACCAGGTCTCGCCGTCCAGCGAAACCGTGGTCATTATAGAGGCGGTACGTAAACAAGATGTGACTGACGTCACCGGGATTGCCGATTGTGCCTGGTGGTGAAGATTACTCCCGAGATCGCAGTTGCGATTCCCGCCACCGCGTAATCGCGGCTTGATGCGTGATGTGATCTGTCACTGTACTGCTATTGACTGTCCCGTGCTCTCCATGCAATTGTTGCGGGCGTTGATCTAAGACACCCTTCGTGCGTATCGCTGACCTTATCCTACCTGTCTTTGCTGTGATCCTGACTGGCTGGATCGTCGGCTATACCGGCTATCTGTCGCGGGCATTGTCGGGCGCACTGATTCATTTCGCGTACAACATCGCGATGCCGGCTTTGCTGATCGTCACAATTGCGCAAGAACCAGCCCACTCGCTGATCAATTGGCGCTTTCTGGTGGCCTTTGGTGGTGGCTCCTTCCTGTGCTTCATTCTCGTGTTTGGCGTCATGAGCATTGCTGTTTCCCGAAGCCTCGCAAGCCGGACTATGCATGGCATGGCGGCATCGATGACCAATACGGGCTTCGTCGCCTTACCCGTCCTGGCGACGATCTATGGTCAGCGCGCCGTGTTGCCCGCGGCGATCGCCACGGTATTCGTGGCCGTTGTGATGTTTCCAGCAGCCGTGATCCTGCTCGAACTTGGTCAGAGGGATGCCCATGGCTCACGCACGGCCACAATCGTCACCATTAAGCATGTCGTGTTTAACCCCATGGTCATCTCAACCCTGATCGGCATGCTTTGCTCGATCCTCGCTCTCCGCATGCCCGGGCCGATCACCGCTTACCTTGGCATCTTGGCCGATGCGCTCACGCCCTGTGCTCTGTTCGCTATTGGGCTGGGGCTATCGCTCGATGGATTGCGCGCCAACATTGTCCAGGCTTCGCTGCTCTCGGCGGTCAAACTCGTCATCATGCCTGTGATCGTGTACGGATTGAGCATGCTCTTGGGGCTCGACCCGCTGTACACCATTGCGGCTGTCATCTGCGCCGCAGTTCCCACGGCGAAAACAGTCTACATTCTTGCGGGCGAGTATCACTGCGAGGAAATGATGGTAGCGTCCACCGTCTCGATGACAACTCTAGCTTCCATCATCTCGCTTGTAGTCTGGCTGTATAGCCTATCCGGGCTGGCAACACGCATCGCTGCCCGATAAGAGCCGATGCTTTTACCGTGAACTCAAAAAACGAAACGCCTAAGGATCACACAGTACTACGCCCTTTCCCGCGCCTTTGGATTCAGGCGCGCCGTTGAAGAGTCCTTTCTAAATCGATGTAGCCCATCATCACGGCGTAGCCAAAAAGCGAGGCTCCGATAATCAGGAACCATAGAGCGCAGAGTCTAACTACAATAGATTCAGAACTACTCGGCTTTGGGCAACGGGAAGGGAACAACCATGCGTTGGTATCACTATGTGGCGTACTTCTTCGGTGGCGCTTTCCTGGCGAACGCCATTCCCCATCTCGGCAACGGAATATCGGGCCACGCTTTCCAGAGTCCCTTTGCATCGCCACCCGGAGTAGGCTTGTCCTCCTCGATGGTCAATGTGCTCTGGGGCCTGTTCAACCTGGCCGTCGGCTATCTGCTCGTCTGTCGCGTCGGCAGCTTCAATCTTCGCAAGACGCAACACGTGCTCGCCCTCGGTGCGGGCATCCTGCTCATGTCGCTCATGGCCGCCCGCACATTTGGACTCCTGCACGGAGGAATGTGAGCGGTACACGAGGCGCGCTCTGACGCACTTGTCCTGTAACCTGACTTCCCGGGACCTAGAACGTTGTAACGTCCCAGAACGACTTCTGGCTCGCATCGCCGAACTGCGCCAAAGTGCAGGCGCCCAGCTACCAGAGTAACTTCCAAGCAGGGGAGAGAGGAACGCTGTCACTCTCGCGAGATCCTTCTAGCGAGGAATCCGGGCGCATCATATCATCGTGCATTTACGCCTGGCGGATGTTTCGAAAAAAACGTGCTGTCAACTTTGCTGATTTTAGCTTCTTTGGCCATCGGAATCGGTGCGAATTCAGCCATTTTCAGCGTGGTGGACGCGCTGCTGCTGCGTCCGCTCCCTTATCCACAATCAGAACGTCTGGCCGCTGTCTGGCTACATTCACCGGCAATTGGGATTTTCCGCGACTGGCCTTCGCCGGGCCAGTTCGTTGACATGCAAAACGAGAACCATTCGTTCGAAGAGATGGCGCTTGCGCAGAGCCGCCCTTTCACGCTGACTGGCCGCGAGCAGGCCGAGTTGGTTGACGGAATGCGAACGCAATCCAGTTTGCTGGAGATGCTCGGCGCAAAAGCTCTTCTTGGCCGTCTCTTATTGCCAGAGGAGGACAAGCCCGGGAAACCGGCGGTCGCTATTCTGAGCGACCGAATCTGGAAGCGTATGTTCAATTCAGATCCGAACATTGTGGGCAAGAGCATCACGCTCAATGGCAAGTCCTTTACGGTGGCCGGAGTGCTACAGCGCGGGTTTATGATCAACGCCGAAGTAATGCCGTCAGAAGGACCCATGGACAAAGTGGACGTCTTTCTTCCCTTGCCATTGGGAGCCGACGCGGTGAAAAGCAGAGGCGACGAAAACTACAATATCGTCGTGAAGCTAAAACCCGGAACCTCGGTCCAACAGGCACAGGCCGATATCGACGTAATTGCCAGCCGAATCCGAGAGAAGGACAAGCGTGACAGCAGCTTCGGCATGCATGTAATAGGTCTGCAGGAGCAGGTGGTTGGAGACGTGCGCCGGGCACTGCTTGTACTGTTGGGATCTGTGGCGTTGGTGTTGCTCATCGCTTGCGCGAACGTCGCGAATCTGCTGCTCACTCGCGCGGCGGCACGTGAGAAGGAAGTAGCCATCCGGACGGCTTTAGGAGCAAGCTGGCAGCGGCTGGCGCGGCAATTACTTACCGAGAGCATTTTCCTGGCAATCCTCGGCTGCGCCGCGGGGCTCGTGGTTGCTCGGGTGAGCATCTACGTAGTGCGCACAATGAATCCGGGCAATATTCCGCGACTTGAGGACATCGGAATTAGTTGGACGGTGCTGGCATTCACGTTCGGCATTTCGCTGCTGACCGGCATTCTGTTCGGGGCGGCACCGGTCTGGCGCGCGATAAGACTAGATCCTAATACGTCGTTGAAAGCCGGCGGCCGAAGCGGGCAGAGCGATGGAGGGCTGCATTTGCGGCGGCACCGTTTGCGCAGCTTACTGGTCGTCTCCGAGGTGGCGTTTTCCCTGATGCTGCTGATCGGAGCCGGGCTGCTGATTCGCAGCTTCGTACGTCTGCAGAATGTTAGCCCGGGATTCGCTACAGACCACGTGCTGACGATGGAAGTTGCTGCCAGTGATCCAAAGTACCAGTCCTCGTTTTACTCCTCACATGCGTTTCCCTGCTCTCCGCACAGTCGCGCCAAGACAATGTTGCTGAGAAGCTGATAGGAGCCTGGCGATTGGTTTCGGTGGAGGGCACCGATGCCACTTTTCACTTTGCTTACGATCACCCTACGGGTGTAATCATCTATGACCGGTCCGGCTGGATGTCGGTCCAAATCGACGCCAAGGGCATTCGCAAGCCCTTCGTGGGCGGGGCCGCCGGCGGTACGAGCGAAGAGAAGGTGGCCGCCTTCGACAATTACATCGCGTATTACGGCAGATACACACTGGATTTGAAAGCGCAAACCGTCACTCACCACCTGGAAGACTCAAGCGAACCGAATTGGCGCGGCGTCAACAATGTCCGATGGTTCGAGTTTCAAGGCAATGATCGCCTGCTCCTTATTCCTCGCGAAGACGGGAAAGGTGGAGTGATTGACCGAAAGAATGCGACTTTCAAGCTGCTGTGGGAGCGCATCAAGTAGTAACTTGCCCGCACGTCCGGTTTCCGGACAAGTAGTCGGCTATGCGGAAGTAATACGGGATCCGTCAGCGCCACTTTCACGGGCCAGATATGGCGATACGGGAACATCGATCAAATGCCCCAGGTCCCGATTAATGCCGTAATCGTCCATGTCGGTACTGCGAGTTTTCCGATTTCCCAATTCACCGGCAGTCAGCAAGCAATTCAAGTCTCGCTGGACTTTAGCATTCGCCGAAAAACCGCGCGCGAACTTCGTCATTCACAGGCAGGTCGGGACCGCTGAAGATGTGATCGGGAACGCGCGTGGGATCCTGCGCGATCAGCGGCATGGCTCTTTCCCGAAGTGCTGCAGATTGCAAACTGGGATCTTGAAACAAAGTACGCAACCAGCCCTCAACGGTGCAGCAAGCGCCACGCCAGCGGCGATGTTGTTCGGCGTAGCGGTTTGCTGCAGCAGTCCAATCGGAATTCGCGGTCAGTTCGTCCCGCAAAACTCGTGCGCCACGCAGCGCGAAAGAAAGCCCCTGGCCGTAAGTCGGGTCGGAAGTGGCCGCCGCATCGCCCATCAGCACTACGCCATCGCGATAGGGATGTTCCACCCACAGTTCGCTGACGTCAAAGCTCGCCAGCGGCCCGATACATTTGGCGGCAGCGTAGTAATCGGCCAGCGGCGCATAGCACCTCGCCGACTCACGAAAGAACAAATCCAGCATCGGCGTGCCTTGCAGGCGATATTCCATCGTCTTTGGGTACATGTAATAGGCACGATGGCGATTTTTGCCGATGGGTATCAGTCCGATGCACATGCCGAACTGCGGGTTAAAGATGAAGTACATCGTGTCTGTCGGAGCAGCGACATCACACAGCAGCACACCGGCCATGTACTAGTCGTGCGTTCGCTCCGCGACGGTGAAGCCTGCCCATTTCCGTGAAAGCGCGCCACGACCGTCGGCAGCGACAACCAGCCGAGCGGTAATGCGTTCGCGCATGCCACCGTTCACTACAACCGCAGGCGTGGCCCCAGTCTCGATTTGTTCCACAGTGACGCCCCGGCGCACCTGCGCACGGGCATTTTCCGCAGCGGCCAGCAACGTCTCCTGCATCTCCTGATGCGCGAACGTAAGAGTCGGCAGACCTTGCGGTGTTGTCGACCGCGTGTCGCGTGGCCCCATGCCTCCGTCGACGAACGGCACATTGTGAGCACAGTCGGCGCGCAGAAGTTCAAGCAGCCCCAGTTCGCGCGCTTCGGCAACGCCCCAGGGAACCGTTCCCTCGCCGCGCACGCGGTCTCTGAAACGTGCCTCTTTTTCCAGGATTAGCACCCTTGCGCCGCGCTGACACATGGCCCGCGCGAATACGGACGCTGCGATACCGCCGCCGACCGTGATGATGTCATAGGCCTGTGGTGGCACCGTGGTCTTCCTCCTAGCGAGCTACTCCGTTGCGTTTGGGAACTGGGTTCGAAAAGTCCGGCAGGATGATAGCGACGCGCTCCGCAAGCGTCAAGCAATCGCTAGCCTGGCGATGAAGGACACTGACCCGATTTCTGGCTCACCGCATCCGCGCCGAAGTCGGCTTTCAGCTAATGCTCCGCGATAAATGAGAATGAAACGCAGTCGGGAGCAGGGGCGTCGTTGCTCTTGACTACCAGCCCCAGCAGGTTCACCTTGCACCCCGGCCCTGTCCTCAGATGCCCAACACGGCGCGAATGCCGCCCACGCGTTCGTAATTGGCGATAATGACGCCTTTCGAGGTGACTGTGCTTTCCGTCACCTTGAATGCCGCCGGGATCGTGCCATCGGCAAACAATCGTTTTCCACTGCCCAACGTGATCGGAAATATCTTCAGCCACAACGCATCGACCAAATTGTGCTTAAGGAGTGTCTGAATGAGATTGGCGCTTCCATAAACGTGCAGATCCGGTCCTTCCTGTTGCTTGATTCTTGTGATTTTTTCCGCAATATCTCCGTTTAGAAACACGGACGGCTGCCATCCGTGAGAAGTCATGGTATTCGAAGCGACGTACTTGGTCGCGGTATTGACGGCCGGCCAAATGTCGTTGTGTTGCGGCCAGAATTGTGCCCAGATGTCAAAAGTTTTTCGCCCGAGCAACAAGTCAAACGGCATGTTCATCTGCTTTGTTATGGCCGCTGAACTAATCGTGTCGGAATGTGGACTGATCCACCCGCCGTACTCGAAGCCGTCACTGGTATCTTCCGTTGGCCCGCCTGGGGCTTGTATGACGCCATCAAGGGAGATGAATTCAAGTACATTAACTCTTCTCATGACTGAGTTCCTTCCAGTCCTATCTGCTCTGCTGCGATTTTCCGTCAGGGCAGGACCTGAATCTCAAGTTCCGTCGCACGTCCATCGCGGATTGAAAATGCCCGGATAGGAGTAGTTGCGTACGGCCGGGGCGTAACAATGAAATAGATCGCTTCAGAATAGTAAGCCAGCGCGATGTCTTTGGGCGAAGGCTCGTTCGTCTCCATCCAATTCGGATGCGAGTGATAGATGCCGAGGAATTTCAGCCGCCGTTTGCGCAGCTCCCCCATCAGGCGCACGATCTCCTTGGGCGCAATCTCGTAATTCCTCACTGGATCAGCCGCGACGTTCTTCGCAGGGAACGCCTGCGTGATGAGTCCGTCCTGCCCGCCCAGAATTCCGCAGCATTCCCGATGCGGCTGGCGCCGTGCATGCTTCAGCAGTTGCCCGTATACTTTGCGGCGACTTCGCACGGCTAAATTCATTCCGGGAGTATATATCGAGGCGGATTCGTGAATCGAGTGGTGGGCGCGGAGAGATGATTGGCCGGCCACTTCGTCCAGCGCGGCCAACAACCGGTCTTGCCGCCTCTACCGCGTCACCCGAAAGTGCGATTTCCGCTCAATTCCTGCAAAATCATCCGAAAGGGTGACGACATCCAGCCCTTCCCAACGCATAATGACCGCATTCTCGCTCGCAAAAGGAGCCTCACATGAAGAAAACCGTTCTCACCTTCGGCCTCATCTCCGGGATCATGATTTCCGTCCTGATGGACGGCTCGCTTCTCCTCGCCAACAAGATCGGCTCCGGCCACAGCATGCTTCTCGGTTACACCATGATGGTGGCGTCGTTCCTGCTCATCTACTTCGGCATTCGCAGTTACCGCGACAACACCCTCGGCGGCCAGATCTCCTTCGGCCGCGCCTTCGCCTGTGGCATCCTTATCGCCCTCATCACCACCGTCTGCTACGTCGCCACGTGGGAGGTGCTGTACTTCAACTTCATGCCTCACTTCATGGACAGCTACTTCGCCGCGCAGATTCAAAAGGTGCAGTCCTCCGGACTTGACCCCGCCACCACTGCCGCGCGGGTCGCTGCCATACAGCACTCTCAGCAGATGTACCAAAACCCCCTCGTCAACATGGCCTACACCTTCATCGAGCCTCTGCCCGTCGGCATCATCATTACTCTCATCTCCGCGGCCCTCCTGCGCCGCAAAGCCCCCGCCCAACCCACCGCCGCTCCCGCCGCCATCACTACATAAATCAAGAGGGCGAGGCTAAAGCCCCGGCCCCAGAGTCAGCCCGTTGATCAGCAGTCGAATATCTGGAAGAAGGCGCAAGTGGTGAAGCAGGCTACGCTGTTGAGTGATTCGGGCCGTGCCAGACTTCGCGACATTCAGGGCTGTCTATGAAGCCCGGGACACGCTCTGGGCTTCCGGTAGTGATAACTCAGAACAAGACCGAAGGTAGCCACGCACCGGCTGGTTCAGTGTAAAGCCCGATACTCATCAACGTCATTGGCTGCACTACTTGCAATCCATTCGCCAGGCACCAGCGCAGCAGGGCACGGTTCCTCGAGGGCACCAGAATGCCGGAACCACCAAAGGATTCTGCTGAAGCAATCAGCGCTTGCATGTCCAGGTTGCTCTCGGCCGTTGCGTGGCCAGAGAAAGCCAAAGCCGTCGCGTATCCTGTAATGCGGCCCGCGCGCTCCACGACACATGCTGCTTTTTGGTGGATACCATCCGCCAATTCAATACCTCGATCGAAACCATGCACGCGACGCGACAATGCGTTGCAAGCCTCCAAATCACCACGCTGCGCCGGCCTTACTATACATCCCGGAACATTCCGATCGACGGGCCGTCCTTGAACGCAGGAAAGCGGCTCGCGGATGTCGAAGCCCAGTGTGGTGTAAAGCGATAGCGAGCGATTGTGGTATGCGGCCTGCACCAGCCGCATTCCCGCAGGATGGCGCTCCCGAGCGCGGTCCATCACCGCCTGCATAAGCTTGCGCCCGACACCGAGATTTTGTGCGGCTGGATCGACGGTGATTGGGCCGATGCCCGCAACCAAGGACCGCTCGTCCAGACAATTGCTTCCTACGATGCGACCGCCGCTTTCCGCCACCACACAGTAAAAGTTCGGATGGGAAAACAGCATTGAAAGTGCCCCGGCGGCAGCCTCCGGCCCCGGAAAATCGCAAGCAAAACCATGCTTCACGCTGAGTTTCAGGAAGGCGTCGTAGCAAATTTGACCGCAGATCGAACTGTCGCCAGCGTGGCGGTACGAATTACCACTTGCGGCTCTGATGTCGATGGCATTGGCCACCCTCCGAAGATTCGCGAGAGTATATCAGCCAGCCATGGGTGTTGGGGCAACAAATCGAAATGAAGTACCTACACGAAGCCGGTGCGTGTGAACGATCTAGCCCAGATCGCAGGCATGGGCGTATCGACGCTGCATCATCATTTTCGCGTGCTGACTCATATGAGTCCTCTTCAATATTAGAAGCAGTTACGCTTGCACGCAGCGCGTGGCCGAATGCTTGTCGGTTGACCAGCCAGGACTTGCTCGGTTCGGTCAACACTCGCGTGTTTCCCGATACCAAACCGATACATAATTGACCGCCACGTCGGCTACGGCGGAAACTATCGTCAATCAAGGAGACCAGCATGCATTTTGCTCTCGGGATTGCCTCGTGTAGAACCGCAACCGCTGCGGTCTTGGCAGCAGCACTGCTCCTTGATGGGACGACCAATTTGCATGCGTCGCAATCTGCTTCGCTCGCTTCAGGAAAGAATGGCATTGTCGTCGCCGGAGAGAAGAGAGCAGCGGACATCGGCACTCAAGTTCTGGAAAAAGGGGGAAATGCCGCGGATGCAACCACGGCAGCCCTGCTCGCCTTGAGCGTGACGAAAATCGGTTCCTTCACCATAGGCGGAGAAGCCTCGATAATCTTCTACGATGCCCATCAGCAGAAAGCCCATGTCCTTTGGGCGCAAGGAGCTGCTCCGCTCGATCCGCAAGCGATTGCGTGGTACCTGAAGAATGGAATCCCTGCCAGCGACGTCCGCACCGCAGCCGTGCCAGCAGTGGTAGATCTATGCGTTACGTTGCTCAAACAGTATGGAACCATTTCGTTCGAAGAAGCGGTTAAACCGACTTTGGCGTTGCTCGATGCGGGAGGACCAAGCTGGTACATCGACACCTCGGATGGAACCAGAATTGAGACCGGCCGAAACTGGCAGGCTGATTTAGCCCGCACGCTGCGCAAACTGGTTGAAGCGGAACAACAAGCAAAGGGAAACCGCGAGGTTCGACTGCAAGCGGTTGCGGACCGGTTTTATCGTGGCGATATCGCGGACGAATTGGAAGCTTGGTACATATCGCAGGGAGGATTTCTGCGAAAACGGGATCTGGCGGCCCATCGCACCTACATCGAAGACCCGGTCTCCGTGGACTACCGAGGATATCAAGTACTGAAGGGCGGTCCCTGGACACAAGGACCTTTCTTGTTGGAAGCGCTCTGCTTGCTGCAAGGATTTGACCTCAAGAAAATGGGACTGCTCTCGCCAGACTACATCCACACCGTTACCGAAGCTATGAAACTGGGAATGGCGGACCGCGATGAGTATTATGCCGATCCGCGATTTGTGGAAGTACCGATGAAAGAGCTGCTTTCTGAGCGGTATGCGGAAATTCGGCGGCCACTGATCGATCCGCATCAAGCTTCCCTCGAACTTCGTCCTGGCGATCCCTATCAAATGAAACCAGTCAAGAAAGGATTGCGATCTTTTCCAACCCAGGGGGGAACCACTACGCTTACCGTGGTGGACCGCTGGGGAAACATGGTGGCAGCTACGCCTAGCGGATTGGGCAGCACGGCCGGTCCGGCTGGGGATACGGGCATCATTCATGGCAGCCGATTGATCAGCTTCAATACTTGGCCTGGACACCCCGATTGCATCGCCGCTGGCAAGCGGCCACGGATTACTTTGAGTCCAACGCTGGTCCTGAAAGCGGGGAAGCCGGTGGTTGCCATCAGCGTTGCGGGGGGTGATTTGCAGGATCAAGCCGGCCTGCAACTCGTCCTTGATTACATAGAATTTGCCATTCGCCCATCCACTGCTATGGCGACTCCTCGATTTGCAACCGCGCACCATATCAGCTCGTTCGGTCCGGAAGGTCCGAAATTGGGCAGCCTGCAAGTTAATCGTGATGTTTCGGAAGAAACTCTAAAGGAATTGCAACGTCGTGGCCATAAGGTGCAGCTCACTTCCGGAGAAATTGGAGGAGCCGCAATGATTTGGTGCGACCTTGCCGCCACAGGTGGATGCGAAGGAAGTGGCTCCGCTGCTCGCAGCGCTGCGCAGTAGCCTGCAGCACTCGGAAATACCGATTACAGGCTAAATCCGTGGAACTAAAACTTCGCTGGTCCTCGTGTGATAACTGCTGCTCAGGGACGTATGGTCATGTAGACCGTGACTGCGCCGACTAAGATTCCCGCAATCAGCATAGCCGCGGCTCCGACAGCAAACCACGCGGAGTGCCGTGCCGCGCGGAATGAGGTATTCGCAGATTCAGGGAGGGATCCTGAAAGGGGCTCCGGGTCGGCTGCGGGTTCGGCGCTCGACTCGCGCGCCGAAGGTTGATCCGAATATTCCATTCGCGCAATAAAAGCATAGCCTCTTCGCGGAACCGTCTCCACAAACGCCGGCTGATTGGTAGAGTCGCCAAGCACCTGGCGTAATTTGTTTACCGTCGTATTCACGTTCGCGTTGTAATTCACCTGCGAATCCGGCGGCCACAGCCGGGCTCGCAGCGCCTCGCGTGTCACCACGTTGCCCTGCTTCTCAATCAGAATCAGCAATACCTCAAAGACCTTGCGCGGCAAAGCCACTCGTACCCCGGAACGGAAAAGCTCGTGATGCTTCAGATCGAGATCATAGGAACCGAATCGCACGTAGCGCGCGGGAGTTTCGGCGAGCAAATTCGGGTCGTAGTCGGATTGCGAAAGCTGCATCGGAACCAAGTGAGTGTTCATAGTCGTCAACACATCCTCAAGACTTCGTGAAAGGACCACTCGCTGGAGGTCTCCGTCAAGACCGGTACGGCAGCTTGACACCTCATTAAGTAAGGTTATATCTTGAGATGTATATACAAGTCAAGAGCGAGGCTCCTTCCCATGGCAAACACTGAATCTAAGCTCGATCTGACTGGCACCGGCTATTGCGCCTCCTTCAATTTCAGAAGGACGGCGCGAGCGGTAACGCGCATGTACGATGCCGCAATGCAGCAATCGGGGATCCGTTCCACGCAATTTGCGATACTTGTGGGCATTGCGAAAAATCAGCCCATTGCTATCGGGGCTCTGGGAAGCATCCTGGTTATTGAGCAGACCACCCTGACGCGAAGCCTGCAATTGCTCAGGAAGGAGGGCCTGATTACAACCTCCAAGCGGTCAGCGATGCGGCGACGCTTCCTGGAAATGACGCCGAAAGGGGAACAGGCGCTGGCGCGAGCGCTTCCGTACTGGCGGAAAATGCAGGCAGAGTTTCAATCGGCGGTCGGACCGGGTTACTGGACGAAGCTGCGAGCAGAACTGGAGCGACTGGCTAAGCTGGCAGTCAAACTGGAAAATTCGCGTATTCAGGCCCACAGCTGAATTGGCCTTGAATGCGACGGCGTGTAAGTAGCCTGGAAAGAGTTGGCTCTTGCTAGTACATCGCTTCTGCGGACATTCCGAATAGTCTAAAAGGCGACCAAGACTCGCAAGCAGGCGTGCTCTTCCCGTGGCACAGACAGACGAACCTCTCCGATTTTCATATCCACTATTAAACTTTGAAGAAATTTCCGTGAGTTTATCTAACTAACTTTTAGTGTGAGCAGCTAAGTGGTTGAAATTACGCGCCGATTGTAAACGCGTCCAATTTGGCATCTTTTGGTCCCTTCCATGCAATACACCCGCCCCGAAGAATTCTCGCCCGGTGGTTAGCAAGACTCGAAAGGCTTAGATCTTTCTTTTAATGGGGGGTGTACATGTTTTCTTTTTCGAAAGAAAAGTACTGGGCCCATTTGTGTTGCTTGTCGATCATGGTGTATTTCCTGGCAGCATCCGGAGCGTGGGGACAGGCGGCCTCAACCGGTTCCGTGCAGGGAACTGTTACCGACCCGTCCAATGCAGCAGTGGTTGGCGCCACCGTGACTCTTACTGACACGGCCACCAACGCCGCACGATCCGCAGTCACCAATGAAGCTGGACGCTACATCTTTCCTGGCGTTCCTCCCGGAATCTACAACGTATCGGCCGCCAAAACTGGATTTCGCACTACCAGGTTTGTCAGCCAGGAAGTCACGGTTGGCGCCACTTTAAACTTGGACGCGAAACTCGAACTCGGTTCACAGGTTGAAACCGTCGAGGTGCAGGCCGCGGCCGGCGCCGAGTTGCAGACCATGAACGCCACCATTGGCAATAACATCAGTGGCGTCGCTTTGTCATCTCTTCCAGGGCTCGGCCGCGACGTCAGCACTTTCGTCACGCTACAACCGGGTGTGGCTCCTGACGGCAGCGTCGCAGGCGCCAACCAGGACCAGAACACGTTCCAGCTCGATGGCGGCAATAATTCCAGCGACATGGACGGCACGCAGAATACCTATACGCCGAGCTTCGCCGGGGACCCCAGCGGCGGCGTTGTAAATAGCTATGTCACGGTTACTGCCGTTAGCGGCGCTCCTGGTGGTGGTGGACCATCCGGTGTAATGCCCACACCCGTCGATAGCATTGAGGAATTCTCGGTGGGAACAACGAATCAGACCGCGGACTTCAACAGCTCCGCCGGCGCGCAGGTGCAGATGGTGACCAAGCGCGGCACGAATAACTGGCACGGCACCGCGTATGAATACTATCTGGATAACAATTGGAACGCCAACAACTTTGACAACAACGCCTCGAACACGCCCATCCCCAGCTACCATTACAACCGTTTTGGCGGCGCTATCGGCGGTCCGGTGATTCCCAAGGAAGTGCTCGGCGGAAAGTGGTACATCTTCGCCAATTACGAGGGCTTCCGTTTTCCGAACTCCACTACCGTGACGCGAGCCGTGCCGTCCGACGGGATGAAGTTGGGACTGCTGCAATTCGCAGGGACCGTTTACAACTTGAATCCCACCGCCACCACCTATCCATCCAGTTCGCCTGCCATCGGAGCTCTTGTACCTGGTACGACCTACCCGGGGTCGGGCACAACACTTGACCCGCTCGGCTTGGGCATCAGTCCCACAGTCCAGGCCATGTGGCAGCAATACATGCCTGCGTCAAACCAAGGAACGGCCTGCCTCGGCCTTTCGCGGTGCGATGGCCTGAATGTGTTGGCATTTCGCGCCCAAGCGGCGCTGCCCTGGAGTGACAACTTCGGCGTGGTTCGCCTCGACCACGACTTCGGTGTGAAGTGGCATTTCAACTCCACTTACCGCTACTACCACATGGAGCGAGCCACCAACGATCAAGTGGACATCGGCGGCTTTTTCCCCGGTGACAAACTCGGCGTCCCTGCATCGGTTTCCAATCGTCCACAGGTGCCTTGGTATTTGACCGCCAGCCTTTCGACAAACATCACCAATAATCTTACGAATAGTTTCCACTACAGCTATTTGCGCAATTTCTGGGCCCGTGCCTCCGCCGCTCAGCCCCCGCAAATCGACGGCTTAGGTGGCGCCATCGAACCGTTTGGCGAGAACCGCACGAATGTGCTGGCACCATACAACCTGAACACGCAGAACGTCCGCACGCGCTTCTGGGATGGACAGGACAACATGATTCGCGACGACCTTACATGGTTGAAGGGCACGCACTTCTTCCAGTTTGGCGGAATCTACCAGCGCAATTGGAACTATCACCAGCGCACCGACAATGGCGGCGGCATTAACTATCAGACCGTCTACGCCATGGGCGCCGGCGCAGGCTCGGGCAGCACCAACGGCATGAACATGAATGGCTATATACCGGCCGGCCTCGGAGCCAATTGGTCGCGTGACTACGCCATCGTCCTGGGCATACCGAGCCTGACGCAAATCGCCTACACTCGCACCGGTTCAGACCTGACGTTGAATCCGCCGAATACTCCGGCCTACGACCAGAGCACCATTCCTTTTTACAACCTGTACTTCAGCGATTCTTGGCGCGTGAAGCCCACCTTCACCCTCAGTTACGGGTTGGGTTGGACATTAGAAATGCCGCCGGTTGAGAAAGATGGAAAACAAATCGTCCTGGTGGACCCCAACAATAAGCCTATCGACACCATGGCTTATCTGAACAGCCGTGAGCAGGCCGCCCTTGCGGGCCAGGTTTACAACCCTGACGTTGGCTTCACCCTCGTCCACAATGTCGCTGGCCACCCTAAGTATCCCTACAATCCTTTCTACAAATCCTTTAGCCCACGCATTGCTGCCGCCTGGAATCCAAGCTTCGACTCAGGGCTGTTGGGTGACGTTTTTGGCCGAAACAAAACCGTTGTTCGCGGCGGATACAGCATTCTCTACGGGCGCCTGAACGGTGTGGGCTTGGTGTTGGTACCGCTTCTGGGAACCGGCCTCATTCAGGCTGTCCAGTGTTTTGGTCCGTTGGCTGACGGTACTTGTAGCGGTGGCTCCGGCACTCCTGCAAATGCCTTCCGCATTGGCCCGACTGCCAACGGCTTCAACGGTCTGGTGGCGCCGCTTCCTGCTGCCAGCAAGACGTTAAGTCAACCGGACTACCCCGGGATAAATGAGATCGCCGCCGGGGCCGGTGAAGGCCTGGATCCAAACTTCCGGCCCAGCATGAGCCAGCAGTTTGACTTCACCGTCCAGCGCCAGATCAACAACAAGTTCACCGTCGAATTCGGCTACATGGGCAGGAAAATTACCCACGAATTCCAGCCCATCAACATTAACGCCGTCCCCTACATGATGACCGTCGGAGGCCAGTCGTTCGCCAAGGCTTACGGCCAGATGGTCTGGCAATATTGCGGCGGCAACGCTGGTCTCGCCGGTGGCAATTGCGGCGGATTCGGCGCCAACGTCGCAAACCCGAATTCGTTAACGCCGCAGCCGTTCTTCGAGCATGCCTTGAACCCGGCTTACTGCGCGGGTTACGCAAGCTGCACCGCGGCCGTGGCTGCGAAAGAAGGCGGCTACAACATTGGCAGCCCTAATCCCAGCGACATCCTCTCCAGCAACATCACACAAAATAATCTCTGGGCGCTCTGGAGTGATTTGGACAACGGAGCATTCAACTTTCCCCGAACGATGATGAATACTCCCATCAACTGCACCACCGGAACCGAGATCGGCTGTAACGGTCAGTTGACCTCTGGTGTCGGTATGAACGCCAGCGTTGGCTACGGAAACTACAACGCCGCCTTCATCACCCTCAAAATGTCTCAATGGCACGGGGTAACCTTGCAGAGCAACTTCACCTATGGAAAAGCGCTGGGCACCGGCTCAGAGGTTCAGGCTACCAGCCAATTCACCGTCCCGGATGCCTACAACCTGCATGCCGGCTACGGTCTGCAGCCTTGGGATCGCAAGTTCTTGTGGAACGCATTCCTTGTCTATGAACCGTCGTTCTACAAGAATCAGCACGGCTTGCTGGGACATATCGCGGGTGGTTGGTCGTTCGCGCCAATCATCACGGTGGGCAGCGGCCTGCCATTAGAGGTCCAACCGACAGACGCCTTCGCCAATGAAATCTACGGCGGCGGCCAATCCTTTGGCGAGGGCGACGGCGGCAACTTCGCCGCGCTGCAAAACGCTGTTCTGATCTGCCCGAATAATTTCGGCAGCTCCCGGCACAATAACCCGGTGCCCAGCAAATTAGGTTTGGGCGCGAACTTCTTCGGCCCCAGCATGTTCCAAAACCCAGATTATTCTTACACTTGTTTCCGTAATCCGATCTTGGGTATCGATAATTCAAACGGAGGAGGCGCCGGGATTCTGCGCGGCATGCCCTTCTGGAACGTGGACTTCAGCGTCAAGAAGAACGTCCGGGTTACCGAACGTGTCAACGTCGAGTTCCAGACGGTTTTCAGCAACCTCTTCAACCATAACCAGATGTCGGATCCATATCTGATTCTCGGCGATACCGGCGATTGGGGCGCGGTCGGTGGCTTCAGCTCCGCCTATAACGGGCTTTCGGCGCAGATCAGCACGCCGCGGGCGATTCAGTTCGGCCTGCGCGTCAGCTTCTAATCCACTTCCCCGCGGCTCTTACCAGCCGCGTTTGTTGCAACTCTCAAAACGGGGAAAGCCTAACGAGCTCTCCCCGTTTTTTATGAGCCTTATGCAAAATATGTGAATACGGAACGCAGTCCGTGTCTTGCCCTTCTCGGGGTGACTAAGGTCAACCGTAGTCGGAACCTCGTTAAGCTTTCAGAATCGCCTGCACGTATGCGGGTCTCAGTGGAAGACGCCGAAGCATCTTTCCGGTTGCATCGTGTAGCGCCGCTGCGATCGCCGGTGCAGCGAGTGCATTCGCAGCTTCCGAACCTCCACCGTATTTGCCCACATTCGGATTGTTCAGTAGCACGATTTTGATTTCCGGAATGTCCGACATCGTCAGGATGGGATAACTGGTCCAGTCATCCACGGTGATGCCGCTGTCGTCAAACGTCACCTCTTCGAACAGGGCATGGCTAATTCCCATCACCGCGCCGCCTTCGATTTGCCGCTTTAATTGCGCTGGGTTCACGACTATGCCGGGATCCACCGCAGCGGTGTATTTTTCAACCACGATCGCGCCTGTGCCGGGTGTAACGGCAATCTGGCAAACGCAGGCCCAGTAGGTTCCCGAGCGATACATTGCCGAAACTCCTCGACCTCGCACGGGGGATGATCCAGTAGATGCCGCATCACGGCGTGGCGACGGGCGCGTGTCCCAACCGGAGGCATCCCGAACCGCTTTCAATACACCGATGACGCGCTCTTCGTTTGCGTTGTCGATCCGGAACTGGATGGCGTCCGCTCCTGCGAGCGCGGCTGCTTCGCTTATCGCCAGTTCGCGCGGAAAATTCTGCTGGAATTGCACAGGCGTACGCATACTGTGATCGCGGATGCCGACGGCGATAGGCGAACTTTTCTGTCCCACCTGAAATGTGCCGTGGCCGCGTTCCATCAAGTTCGCCACATTACCGTAAACCCACGGATCGGCAATCCGGTTTACCGTGGAAGTTACGGACTTAGACTCAACCTCCGGAGCCGGCATGGTTGGCAGTCCGGCAATCACCGCACCGATCGGCCGGTCATCCTGCATGGCGGGCATATAGTGGTCGACTTGATACCCAAGCAGCTTGCCTTTCTCGTCGATGGCAAGCTGAACGTCGGAAAAGGACGCTGGCGATTGCGTCGACCATTGCATATCGTCTGCGCGCATCCACTGCACGCGCACCGGTTTGCCCACAGCTTGCGACAGGATTACCGCCTCGTCTTCAGCGCCTGCATTTCCGCCATTCGACCTTCCGTAATGTCCGGGACCTGGATACGCGTGCACGATCACATGATCTGCCGTGGTGCCGAGCATCATCGCGATTTCGCCCCGCAGCGCCTGCGGATTCTGATTGTGCGTATAGATATGTACCGTGCCATCTGACTTCACGTCGGCAACGGCCATTGTGGGTCCAATTGGCGCGTGCTTCATATAGGACAATTGATAGGTAGCGGAAAGCTTCTTCTTCGCTGACGCGAACACGGCGTCTACATCACCCTTGCTGGCATCGCTCTTCGTGGCGGGCGCGGTGGTCCAGTCCGCTTCTTTCCGTAAGCAGTCATAAAGTTTTGCGCTACCCGGCAATCCCTTCCAGTCCGTCCATTTCGTGCCACTGGCTACCTGCTGGGAAGCCTGAATGGCTTCCCACTCTGTCGGCGCGACCACTCCGACGAGATTGCCCTTCACGATCACTTTCGAATTTGGGAACTTGCTTTTGTCCAGCGGACCGGCAGACACCAGAGTGGAGCCCAACGTCTTCGGATGCACGATGCGCGCATGCAACATTCCCGGCAGGCGTACATCGGTGGCCCAGGTTTGCTTCGCGGCTACTTTGCTGTTGATAATGGAATTCGGGTAGGACTTTCCGATGATCGTGTACGCGCTCACCGGCTTCATCGGTGGATCCCCCTCGACGGTCAACCCAAAGATGCTGGTGAGGTCTCCCTTCACGGGAATGGTGAGTTTTAGCTGCTGATCCTTGACCAGGTCGCCGTACGAGATACTTTTGCCGCCTCCCGACACGATACCGTCCTTGACCGAGAGCTTTTCCTTCGGCACGCCGAGACGCTCTGACGCTACATCGAGCAGGGCTTGGTAGGTATACGCAGCCGCCTTGCGGATGTTTGGCGTTCCATGGCCGAGAAAATCGAAGGCGCCGCTGCCGTCCGGCGTGCGATCCGTATCACCCGCCACGACCGTGGTGATCGCTTCGAATCGCACGCTCAACTCTTCGGCGACAATTTGCCGGTACGCCGTGAACGTTGTGCCCTGGCCAAAGTCGTTCTTGCCAGTGCGGATCAGCACAGTGTTGTCGGGGTGAATCTCAATCCAGGAACTGGGGAGGCTGGGATCGAGCGAGTTCTTTAGCACCCCGTCCTTCGTGTTACCGCCCTTCAGAATCTTGGGGCCGACCAAGCTGACCCCCACAACCAGGGCGCCCCCGGCCTTTACGAATTGACGGCGCGATAGCGCCGCACCACAAACATTCACAGTTTTTTCGCTCGCGCTCGCCATCCCTCACCTCCCCTTCGCCATGATCGCGGCCGCGTGTTTTACGGCATCAATAATGGCAACGTACGTCCCGCAGCGGCAAAGATTTGGCGACGGTCCAGATGTTGTGAAGGCCTCTTTGATTTGTGCCAAGGTCGGATTTGGATTGCTTTCGAGCAGCTCGGTTGCCTTGATCATCATCCCGTTCTGGCAAAACCCGCATTGTGGAGTCTGCTCCTCAATCCATGCTTGCTGGACCGGGTGAAGCGTGCGTTTTGCGTCCTCTGCTGACAGGCCCCTTTGTTTTGCCCACCTCGCGGGCAGACCTTCCAGGGTAGTGATTTCCTGGTTTGCCACGTCCGAAACAGAGGCAACGCACGAACGCACCTCCTTCCCGTCGACCAGAACAGCGCAGGCTCCGCATTGGGCAAGTCCACAGCCGAACTGCGGACCAATCAGTTGCAGATCATTGCGCAGAACGTACAGCAGGGGTGTGTCGCCAGCTGCCTGCACCTCGTGTCGGACTCCATTCACCATGATCGTGACCATAGAAACTCCTTCCAACCGCACATCCCGATTGCCAGAGTGGTGCAATCCCCTATCTGTCGGCACCGGCCCGCCGCAGCAAAACTGCATTCAACGGCTGCGGATAATGTGATTCTGCTTTATACCTCTGCTGTACAAATCGTGGCAAGCGGCGATAGCCCGCTCCGTAGGATTAGGCAATAATTCAAGAGGATTGTTGTAGCCAAACCTCTGGGACGAAGCATGTCGAGGTTTGTAATGCCGGCTCAGACGGTCGAGCACTTGACGGCCTAATCGGAAGGCTGTTGGTCAGCTTGCCGTCCTCGTTTCCGAACCCGAACTAAAAGCGCAGTCCACGTGGCGCACTGCGAGACGATACAGAATCTTCACTCAGACTTCGCTGGTTTCCTGGTTTGCGTGCGACAGCGTTTCATGGGGCGATTCGCCAAACAATTCCTTGTATTGTTCCGCGAAACGGCCGAGGTGCCAGAAGCCTAGCTCGAGCGCAACATCGGTCACGCTGATCGAGCCGTACTTTTCCTCCTGTAAGACGCGACGAGCGCGATTCAGCCGCAGGCGACGCAGATACGTGGCTGGTCCCATGCCGAGTGCGTTTTGGAACGTGCGATTCAGAGTTCGTCGTGGCACTTCGCAAGCAGCGCAAAGATCGCCCACCGTCGGATCGACCATGCCAGATTCCTGCGCCACCTGATCAACCCGCTGCAGCACCGCAGCGGCCCGGTCGTCCATCCCATCGGGATGCGAAGAGAATTGCTGTGCTGCGGCTTTCACGAAGTCACCCACCATCTCTTCTTCGAACCTCGCCAGCGCGTGGCTTGAGCTGCGTACCCTCGCGTCCGACTGAATAATCGCTGCCGCCTCCGCAAAGTGCGCGATGATTTCCCCTCGTGAGTCTGGTGGTGGCTCAAACAGCGACCACGGCTTGCACATTTCACCCTGAAGATGCGGACAGTGTCGGTGCACGTGTTTGGCGAACACCTCATCGTCTACAGCGAAGCACACCACCTTGAAGTTGCGGCCATATATCCCGTCGTGTTCCGCTCCAGGCCCGTGGATGAATAGTGACCCGGCATTAACTTCAATCCCGTGCTGCAGTGACCGGGTGGCACTGTCCAGCACCACCGACAGTGTCCACAAGTTCGGGAAAGTACCTGAACAACGCATGGATAGGTCCGTTTCAACATACGAGAACTGACCGGCTTGCAAGCCGAGGCGCACATGTCGGCCGATCAGTCGGCCCGATTCAAGTTGGGTAATCGTAAGATTGGCGCCCGACAGCAGTGCTTGATAGGAATCTGCATCGTTAATGATGTATTCGAAATAGTCCTGCGGATTCTGATTTGAAATGGATACACCTGCAAGCTGGCCCAAATCGGATAGCTGATTTTGTCAGCATACGCTATTGTTCGGCAAGACACACTCTAGGACATGCTCAGGGCCACCCTTGTGATGAACGTCACAACGGTTGCCCAGTAGAACTGCATAATGGGTACAACTGCAATATCTCGTCCCGCGGCCAGTTCGCGCCAATCCAGTTTTTAGCTACTCACTATGTCGGAATTTTGTGGGGAACTTTCGAATGAGGGGCAAATTATGACCAGGAATTCACGACTACATAACCTGTCCTTCGCAGCTCTGGCGGTCATTTTCTTCGCGGTGGGCGGGGCCGTTGTCTACTCGCATTCGCACGCGGCCGTGCATCGTAGCGGGCTGGTCGGGGTCGTGTCGGCTGCGGCTCCTTCACAGCAAGCCGCAAAGCCAACACCTGCCCCGGTCGTTGGTGGTGGGCAATACTCCCCCAATGTGGGCCAGACTTACCCGAATCATGTCTATTGGGGCGTGGCGCACGTCCACACCGGTTTTTCCTTTGACGCAGGAATGTTTGGAGTAACGCTCACTCCCGATGATCTTTTTCGAGTAGCCGCGGGCGGGGAAGTCATCATGGACAACGGTGTGCAATTCAAACAGGATCGCCCGTTGGATTGGGTGGCCATCACTGACCACGCCGAGTACATGGGAATATCCGATCAGATTCGTAGCGGAGATCCCGCGCTGCTCGCCAATCCACAAGGCAAGCGCTGGTACGAAATGTCCAAGACCAGCCCTCAGGAAGGTGTCAAAGCCGCCATCGAAGCGGTCGTCTCCATGCAGTCCGGTAAGCCGGTCTTTGACGCAAGCAAACTCACGGCCTCAGCTTGGGCGCATGCCACCGAAGCAGCCGAGAAATGGAACCACCCGGGCGTATTCACCACGCTGCACGGCTTCGAATGGACTTGTGCGCCCGGCGGCAACAACCTTCATCGCACCGTTATTTTCCGCGACAACGCGGACCACGTAAATCAGATCATTCCGTTTTCCACCTTTGATAGCCAGGACCCAGCGAAGCTCTGGGAATACATGGATATGTACGCGAAGAACACCGGAGGGCAGGTACTGGCTATCCCGCACAATGGCAACCTCAGCAACGGCATGATGTATTCGGCGGAGACCTTCGACGGAAAACCCATGGATCGCGCGTACGCCGAGGCACGGGCCAGCCACGAACCACTCCTGGAAGCCACACAAATCAAGGGCGACAGCGAAACTCATCCCTATCTCTCGCCTAATGACGAGTTCGCTGATTTCGAGCGTTGGGACATTAATTTCAGCAAAATGGAGAAAGCGCAGAACAGCGTTCTTCACGCAAATTACGTCCGCTCGGCCCTCAAGCTCGGACTGGAACTGCAAGCCCAGCTTGGCGCCAACCCTTACCACGCCGGCATGATCGGCGGCAACGACGCCCATGTGGGAGTCGTCACCGTACGGGAAGACAACTTCTTCGGTGAGTTTGCCAATGGATTGCCGTCGCCGGACCGTTGGAAGACCCCGCTCGCGATGATTCACAATGATCCAAAACAAGGTCCGTTGGTGTCGGTCTGGAATGAACAGGCTGCGGGACTGGGCGGTGTGTGGGCGCGCGAGAACACTCGGGAGGGTATTTGGGACGCACTCAAGCGCAAAGAGGTTTACGCCACGACTGGCGATCGACCGACCGTTCGTGTGTTCGCAGGCTGGGATTTTGCTCTGGCGGATCTGCACCGTCCGGACTTCGCGGAAAACGGTTATGCGTATGGCGTGCCGATGGGCGGAGACCTGAAGTCTGCGCCAACCGGCAAAGCGCCTGCTTTCCTCGTTCGCGCTATGCGCGACCCCGAAGGCCCCAACCTAGACCGCATTCAGATCATCAAGGGTTGGTTGGACAAGGATGGCAAGTCGCAAGAGCGCGTCTTCGACGTAGCCGTTTCCGGTGGTCGTAAGATTGCCCCAGACGGCCGGTGCAAAACCCCGGTCGGCAACACGGTCGATATTCCGAACGCAACGTACACCAACACAATCGGCGCTGCTGAGTTGGCAGCCTACTGGAAAGATCCGACGTTCGATGCCTCGCAGCACGCTTTTTACTACGTCCGCGTGATCCAGATTCCATCGCCGCGATGGACTGCCTACGACCAGAAACGCTACGGAATCAAAATGCCAGACTACGTCCCGATGACCGTGACGGATCGCGCCTACACTTCGCCGATTTGGTATAAGCCGACGAAATGACTACGCTCGTTGCTAACTCCCGATTAGTCGCGTCCCCTCATTTAGCACCCTCGGAATGGACAGCATTCTGTCGGTGATACAAGGAAGATCACAAACCCCACGCGCTAATTAGCGTCCTGCGCGCGCGGAGGAGCGATATATGGCACACGCACCCGTGCTCAAGAAGCTGCCGTCCGAGCAGACCGTCAACAGCAAGATGCCGGGCTTTATGGCACACCGCTCACAAGCTGAGCTCAGGGCGATGGGTAAAGCGTTGCGGGAAAAGTGTCCGCGAACCTCGCACGCCGAGTGGAATCCGCCACACGATCGCCCGGACCCGGTCCAGCTCGTGCTGAAAGCTGACGAGGGGCGAATTCCCGATCTCCTTCCTCTTCGCCATGGACGCATGGTCGCGTCTCCTTTCACCTTTTACCGCGGCTCCGCGCTTGCCATGGCCGTGGATCTGGCTGGACTTCCGTCCACCGGCATTCGTGTGCAATGCGGTGGCGACTCCCACTTGGTGAATTTCCGGGGCCTCGCCACACCCGAGAGGCAAGTGATCTTCGCGATCAACGACCTCGATGAAACTCTTCCGGCACCTTGGGAGTGGGACTTGAAGCGGCTTGCGGCGAGTTTCGTCATCGCTTGTCGCGACAACGGCCTGAGCGAATCCACCGCTGAGAATGCCGTGCTCACCTGTGTCCGATCGTACCGCGAGCACATGGCCGAGTTCGCCGAGATGAAGGTGCTGGAGCTGTGGTACTTCGCCGTTGAAGCCGAGATGTTGATCGCGCGCGCCAAAGATTCCGGCATCCGTCGCGGCGCGATCAAAAACTTATCGAAAGCGCGTGAGAGCAGCACCTCGGAAGGCCTCTTCCCGAAGCTCGTCGGCGAATCTGGCGGATCACCAGTGATCAAAGACCAGCGTCCCGCAATATTTCACTGGAAGGGCCACAAGGCCGGGGAGATTCATCCGGACATTAGGTACGCCATCGTCCAATACCGCGAATCCCTGGCGCCTAACCATCGCATGTTGTTCGACCGCTATGAAATCAAGGACGCCGCAGCCAAGGTTGTCGGTGTCGGGAGCGTTGGCACCGGCTGCTGGATGATGCTGTTGATGGCCGGCGAAAACGATCCCCTCATTTTGCAGGTCAAAGAGGCACGGGCCTCCGTTCTGGAGGCCTATGCGGGAAAAAGCATCTACCCGAACCACGGACAACGCGTCGTGAACGGCCATCGTCTGATGCAACCCGCAAGTGATATTTTCCTCGGTTGGACCGAAGGGAGGAAAGGACGTCACTTCTATGTCCGCCAACTCCGGGATGTCAAGATCAAGTTTGCCGTCGAGACATTTGAGAAGGCCAGGATGATCTTCTTTGCTGATTGTTGCGGTTATTCGCTGGCGCTCTCGCATGCGCGTTCTGGGCCAGCGGCAATCATCAGCGGCTACTTGGGCAAGAGCGACAGGTTCGACGAAGCCATCGCCGAGTTCTCCGTTGCTTACGCCGATCAGAACGAAAAAGATCACGCCGCGCTAAAACGTGCCATCCGCGATGGAAAGGTCAAGGCCGTTATCGAAAAGGAAAAGTAGTCGGCTCGCGCATGATGGAACCCGCTAGAACCCGTTCACTGAGGTCACGAACTTGACGCTGCGACGTGACAGCATCGTGACTCTGCTGGCGATTCTTGTGATCACCATTACGGTGCCTTTTGCGATTCTGGACACCATCGAAACGGGTCGCGTGTACCTGTTCTCCAGGCAGTTCCTTGAGGAATTACCGCAGCGGTTCACTGGGCCGGGGCGCCTACGCTTCATCCTACAGCCTATGACGGCCATCTTGCTGGGGATTCGCGGAGGTCTCCGCGACGCCAAAACGGGAAATCCGCCATACCTGTTCGGGCTGCTCTTCGGCGCTGAACACCGAAGAGAATTGCTGCGAAGCGGAGTGGCAGCCATTCGCAACTTGGTCGCCCTAGGGATCATCACGGACATCGTGTTTCAACTGATCATCTACCACTCGGTGCATCCGGGTGCCGCGGTGGTAATTGGTCCGATTCTCATTTGTTTCCCATACGCACTCTCCAGAGCACTAACGACGCGCTTGGCAGGCTGGCGGCGTGCCGCTCCGGGTGCCCGCGGCTAAGTCCTGAGAAGTCGGTTACCCGTAACTTGGGTACCCGGACCAAGTTGCGTCGGGAGCCGCGGAGTAAAGCCGGGCTGCGCTTGCCAGCGTAGTCCGGCGACGTTTCGCGGAGCACATGGAGGACGCGCTCTGCGCACTTGCATGCGGGTAAGGTGCAGGCGCGCAGCTTCTGTCGCTAGTCGTCTCCCCCTGTCCTGACGGACACCTGGGCCCACCTGACTAATGAGAAACCCGCTTGAACGCAGGCTTTTACCCGCGACTCATATTCTGTTTAAGATGGGGATAGGGAAGGGTGTTTTTGCGACCGGTCTGGGCCGATGGAGTATACCTTCAATCGCCGTGAATGGTTAGAGTGGCTCACCAGAGTCCGCCTGCTGCTTGATCGGGCTGATTCTCGCGGTCGGCGTGGCTTGGCCCCAATACGTTCCCTCCGCTACTTCTCCCCGTTTCTTTCTTCCCATCGTCATCCTGTGGATCACCATCAGCATTCTGCACCTGATTCTGGTCCGCCTGATGCCCGGAAACGTTTGGTTGGGCGCGCTACAGGTCTCCTGCGACGTCGTCATGATCACCGGCATCGTGTACGCCACGGGGCTTCAGGACAGTTATTTCACATCCTTATATTTGCTGGTGATTATCGTGGCCAGCATTTTGTTCTCACGCCGCGTGGCCTTCATTACCGCGGGGTTCTGCCTGGCAGCACTGGTATTGATGACCATTCTGGTGAGCAACGGCTCGCTACCGCGCAGCTCCTTGGCCGCGCCCACCACCGAAACCGTGCGCATGTGGTTCCTCAGCAATACCTTCGGATTTCTGGCGGTGGCGTATTTGGCCAGCCTGCTTGCGCAATCGTTGCGCCGCAAGAGTTCGGAGCTGGAAGAAAAAAGGGAAGAGCTGCTGGAGTTGCAGGATTTCACCTCCGACATTATTCATTCCATGCGCGGTGGCCTGGTGACCACCGACCTCGAAGGCCGCGTGGTCCTGCTGAACCGCACCGGCGAAGAAATCCTGGGGCGCTCCTTCGCCGAAATTCGCGGTCGCGACCTCAGGGAAGTGAGTCCCGATTTCTGGTTGTCGGACATGTCCTCGATCCCCGACAAATTATCTCTGCGCAGGGAAATTGAGATACAAGCGGCCGGCGGCCAGCGGCGATTCGTGGGCATTTCGGTTTCTCCGCTGCGCACACGCGAAGCGTCACGCAGCGGATACGTCTTCAATTTTCAGGACCTCACGGAACTGCGCCGCCTGGAACAGGAAGTCGCCACCAAGGAACGCATGGCCGCGGTAGGCCGGCTTTCGGCGGCCATCGCGCACGAAATCAGGCAGCCATTAACGGCAATGTCTGGCGCCGTGAAGGAATTGGCGCGACTCGTGCCTCTCGAAGAGGACGAGAAGCACCTGGTCAACATCGTCAGCCGCGAATCCGAACGCCTGAACCACATCATCACCGACTTCCTGAACTACTCGCGAGAAAAGTCTTACGTGTTTCAAGACGCCGACGTCCGCTCCCTGTTGGATGAAACCTTGCTGCTCATCGAAAGAAAGCCCGGAGTCGACAAGCAGTTTCACATTGTGCGGGCCTTTAACGGAGAAGAGGTCAAGGCACACGTCGACCCCAACAAGATTCGCCAGGTCTTCTGGAATTTGTGCGACAACGCGCTGCGCGCCATGCCCACTGGCGGCACGCTGACCGTTGGCATCGAGCAGGTCTCCGATTGGCTGCGCATTTCGTTCCGCGATACCGGCATCGGACTGGATCCGTCGCAGCGCTCCAAAATCTTTGAGCCGCTGCAATCGAATTTCGAAGGTGGGACTGGTTTGGGCTGGCCATCGTGTACCAGATCGTGCAAGCGCACAATGGCCGAATCACGGTATTCAGCGAAAAGGAAAAAGGCGCGGAGTTCGTCGTTGAACTTCCACGCCTCGAATGAGGAGCTATGCACTCCACAAAAGTCGCTGCAAAGGAAGCTGGGCGCGAAATGGCCCACATTCTCGTTGTGGACGACGAGAAATCCATCTGCGAGTTGCTGGAAATCACCTTTCGCAAGGAAGGTCATCGCGTGGAAGTGGCCCACAATGTGGAAGCCGCCAAACGCAAACTGGAGAGCTCTCTCTACGACATTATTATCTCTGATGTGCGCATGCCCGGCGCCACCGGCCTGGAACTTCTGAAACTAACCCGCGAGATTGCTCCCGATTCCTACTTCGTGTTGATCACCGGTGTGCCCACGCTGGAAACCGCGATTGCCGCGGCGAACGAAGGCGCCAACCGCTACGTCATCAAGGACCACGACCTCGTCGATCAGTTGCGCGCGGCGGTCCGCGAAGTTTCAGAGAACCTGCGGTGGAAGAAAGAAGCCGGCTATTTGCGCCGCGAACTGCGCCGCTTGACCGGGCTCGACAATATCGTCGGTCAGAGCCCCAAGATGAAAGCCATCTTCGATCTCATCCAGACCATCGCGCCGCAAAGCAGCCGCGTGCTGATCACCGGAGAGAGCGGCACCGGCAAAGAACTGGTGGCACGCGCGATTCACGAAAACAGTCCGCGTTCTTCCACTACGTTCATTACCATCAACTGCGGCGCGTTTCCCGAAACTCTTCTGGAATCGGAACTGTTCGGCTACGTCAAGGGCGCGTTCACCGGCGCGAACGAGAATCGCCGCGGCTTGTTCCAGGCGGCCCATGGCGGCACCTTGTTTCTCGACGAAATCGGCAACATGAACCTGGCCATGCAGGTGAAGCTGTACCGCGTGCTGCAGGAAGGCAAAGTGCGGCCCCTGGGCAGCACCGAAGAGATCGATGTGGATGTGCGCGTGATCGCCGCCACCAATCGCGATCTGGAGAAGGCCATTGCCGCCGGAGAGTTCCGCGAGGATTTGTTCTACCGCTTAAGCGTCATTCCGTTGCATCTGCCCTCGCTGCGCGAGCGCCGCGAAGACATTCCGCTGCTGGCGCGCCACTTCCTGGAAAGTTTTCGAAAGAGCATGGACAAGCCCATCGAAGCCATTTCCCCGCAAGCCATGAGCCGTCTGGAGACCTACGACTGGCCAGGCAACGTGCGGGAACTGGAAAACACCATTGAGCGCGCGGTCGCATTGGAGAGCGGAGCGGAAATCTCTACCACCGTGCTTCCCGACCGCATCTCTGGCGCCAGTGTTGCGGCCGTCGCTCTTCCCGGGGAAGCGGCTTCCTTTGCTTTTCCGGCTGAGGGAATCGATTTTGAGGGCGTCATGGCAGAAACCGAGAAGCGCTATCTGCGCGCCGCCTTGGATAAGTCTGATGGCGTACGCACACACGCCGCGGAACTCTTGAAGATCAGCTATCGATCCTTCCGTCATCTGGCCAAGAAACACAATTTGTAGACCAGGCCACTGCCGCGTTTCGCCTGATCTGGGCACCGACGGGCAGCCCCCAAATGCTCGAAAAAGTGGCCCGGGCGACGTTTTTTGGCATGTTTTATACGACACTTTTTGGTACTTTTCGCGGCCAGTGCAGCTTTGTGGCCAGACCCGCCATTACCTCCTATGCCGCTGAGTTATAACTCCCGCTATTTCTATAGCTTAGAAACTGCCGCCGCAGCCTTCCGGCCACCTCCTTTGGTTCGTTCGTTGCACTACAACAGGTGCGCCGTTAAGGAAGCACTGTTTGCGAGGTCGGTTCATGCTGGTTTTCAAGTTCACACAGTCGCTCCCTCTTGGTCTATTGGCGCGTTCAGGCCAAAAAAATTCTCAAGGAGATATGATGAAAAAGCAGAAGGGCTTCTCTCTCATCGAATTGCTCATCGTCGTGGCGATCATTCTGATCATCGCGGCGATCGCCATTCCGAACTTGCTCAAGGCGCGTATTTCGGCCAATGAGTCTTCGGCTGTTGGCACGGTCCGCACGATCAGCACCGCGACTGTTCAATACTCAGCGCAGTGCCCGAACCTCGGATTCCCGGCGAACGTGACGGTGTTGGGCCCTGGCCCTGGTGATTGCACGGGCGCGGGGATCATCGACGCGGTGCTGGTAACCAACACGAAGTCCGGTTACAACTTCGCGTATGCTCCTGGCGCAGCCAACGCAGCTGGCGTCATCACCACCTACACCTACAATGCCGACCCGATTAACCGCGGCATCACCGGCCAGCGCAGCTTCTTCCTCGATCAGACCGGCGTCATCCGTTACAACCAGACGGCGGCCGCTGCTGCGGGCGATTTGGCTCTGCAGTAAAAGTTAACAAGCAGTTTTCGAAAAGAGGGGAGAGCTCCGGCTCTCCCCTTTTTTGTGGTACGCCGTGCATGTTCGGCAGCTGGCGGGTGCAAGTCCCGCCCCAACCTGATGGAGGTGAAGGGTTTGAAGCGCAAGGGCGTCACCGCGAGGTGGGGTCTGAAGGAAGCGTGTAGCAAAGATACGGGCCGATGGACAAGAACTGGATTTGAGGCCTACGGCGTCGGACGAGCGGGCCACTGATCGCGAAGTCCGTATCCATCAAGGACGCTGGTGGTAAATCCGGCGGTCGCGTATCGAAAGCAGTCGAACTTATCGCGGGAGATCTGTTGCATGTCACGAAATCGTGACTGAGGGTGGAGCGATTCACTCTGACCGTGCGGCAGAAGAACCAGCTAGTGCTGGCCTTTACGGAGGAGGGGAGGAGTGAAGCTCCGAAGGCTTCTCAGGAAGGGACCGAATCGCTTACGGCGAAATGCGAAACCGAACGTCCAGCTCGTCACGAGCAGTTGATGGAAGAGGTCTGCGAGCGGGAAAACTGCTGGCAGGCTTACAAGCGAGTCAAAGCGAACAAAGGAAGTCCTGGGATCGACGGCATGACCATCAGAGATCTTTCGGACTACCTGAAGCAGCACTGGCCCTCCATACGGGAACAGCTGTTGCGTGGGACCTACCAACCACAACCGGTGCGACGGGTGGAAATCCCGAAGCCGGACGGCGGGGTGCGAAAGCTTGGTATCCCGACGGTGTTGGATCGATTGATCCAGCAGGCGGTGATGCAGGTACTGCAACGCAGATGGGACCCGACATTCTCCGAACACAGCCACGGGTTCCGGCCGAAACGCTCGGCGCATCAAGCGATAGCCAAGGCGCAGCAGTATATCGCCGCAGGCCATCGCTGGGTGGTAGACCTCGATCTTGAGAAATTCTTTGATCGGGTCAATCACGACAAACTGATGGCATCGATCGCACGGCGAGTGACCGACAAGAGAGTGCTCCGATTGATCGGAGCGTTCTTGAAAGTGGGAGTGATGGAGAATGGGCTGGTGAGTCCGGCGGAATCGTACTCGACGAACTCGACCGAGAACTGGAGCGACGTAAGCACCGCTTCGTGCGATATGCGGACGACTGCAACATTTACGTCCGCAGCCGACAGGCGGGGCAGCGAGTGATGACGAATGTCACTCATTTTCTTGCGCGTCGACGGAAGCTCAAAGTAAACGAGGCGAAGAGTGCGGTGGCTCGACCAGTCGAGCGGAAGTTCCTGGGGTTCAGCTTCAGCAACAACAAAGAACCGAAGCGGCGCATTGCGCCCAAGGTCCTGTTGCGCTGCAAGCAGAAAATTCGGACACTGACGCGACGGACACGAGGGATCAGTCTGGAACAAATGCTGAAGGAACTTACGGCCTACTTAAGGGGCTGGAAGAGCTACTTCGGTTACTGTCAGACTCCTTCGCTGCTGCAAACTCTGGACCAATGGATACGGCATCGTCTGCGTTCCATGATCTGGAAGCAATGGAAACGCGGCCCCGCGCGGTACGCGAAGCTACGTCAACTCGGGGTAGGTAAGGACCTCGCTGCACAAACCGCGGGCAGTCCTCACGGCCCGTGGCGACTGGCGAGTAGCCCTGCGCTGCAATATGCGTTACCTATCGCTTACTTTGACGCTCTCGGTCTTCCTCGACTCTTCGATGATCCCAGCGTAACCCACTGAACCGCCGTACGCGGACCCGCATCTACGGTGGTGTGGCAGGGGAGAGCGGGCGACCGCTCCCCCTATGCCGATTTTTAGTGGCGAAAATTCGGCCAGGGACACGGATCAGCCCGCAACATGAGGCGCTCACTCTAAGAAGAATGCGAGCATAGAATGGTGAATATGCAGCGCACGACCGAGCGTCTCAATCGGTTTAGTAAAGGTGTTATGTGCGGAGCGTCTGACGGATTAGGGCATTCGAGAATGACACTTTATGTCATTCCCAGAGGAGCTGCGGGCACAGAGCGGACTAGACGCAAAGAAATGTGGCTGGCAAAACTGAGACAAATCCCATAATATGTGTAGGTTGCAAGTTTCTGATAATGGCGGCTAAACGCTCTTGGCATTGGCCCCCCCCTTGCACAATATCAGTCGTGCTCTGGCACAACAACTCAGGTCAAATCTCTCAAGGAGATCTCATGAAGAAGCAGAAGGGTTTCTCTCTTATCGAATTGCTCATCGTCGTGGCGATTATTCTGATTATCGCGGCGATCGCCATTCCGAACTTGCTGAAGGCGCGCATTTCGGCCAATGAGTCTTCGGCTGTTGGCACGGTCCGCACGATCAGCACCGCGACTGTTCAATACTCAGCGCAGTGCCCGAACCTCGGATTCCCGGCGAACGTGACGGTGTTGGGCCCTGGCCCTGGTGACTGCACGGGCGCGGGGATCATCGACGCGGTGCTGGTAACCAACACGAAGTCCGGTTACAACTTCGCGTATGCTCCTGGCGCAGCCAACGCAGCTGGCGTCATCACCACCTACACCTACAAAGCCGACCCGATTAACCGCGGCATCACCGGCCAGCGCAGCTTCTTCCTCGATCAGACCGGCGTCATCCGTTACAACCAGACGGCGCCAGCTGCTGTCGGCGACTTGGCTCTGCAGTAAACAAGAGCAATCTTAATGAGAGACAGGGGAAAGCTACGGAGCTTTCCCCTTTTTCTTTGTACGCCGCGCATGCTCGGCAGCTAGCGGGTGGAAGTCCCGTCCCAACCTGATGGAGGTGAAGGATAGCGAAGCGCAAGGGCGTCACCGTGAGGTGGGGTCTGGAGGAAGCGTGGAGCAAAGATACGGGCCGATGGACAAGAACTGGATTAGAGGCCTACGGCGTCGGACGAGCGGGCAAAGGATCGCGAAGTCCGTATCCATCAAGGACGCTGGTGGTAAATCCGGCGGTCGCGTATCGAAAGCAGTCGAGCTTATCGCGGGAGATCTGTTGCATGTCTCGGATTCGAGACTGAGCGTGGAGTAACTCACGCTGATCCTGCAGCAGAAGTCAGCAGCGGGCGTAGTACTCACGAAAGTGAGGAAGGCCCAAACAGTGAGAGTGAGCAGTAGAACGTCGAACTCACGGGTGGCACTGCGCCAGCCAATCAGCTTCGGCTGAGTTTTGCAGGTTCAGAAGACGGTGAAGCCGAAACGGCAACCTGCAGAGCGGCGAAGCCCTTGTGGCGAACGACGAATCGAACCTCCGGCCCGTCAGGGCTCAACTCGCTGAACCGCCGTATGCGGACCCGCCTGTACGGTGGTGTGGGAGGGGTGAGCAGGCGACTGCTCCCCCTATCCCGATTTTGCTCGTGAAGCAGGATGGTTTGCGCGTCACCGCGTTAAGTTCCATTCCAGCACGCCTTTGCGATGGACAATTTATGACAGAAGAACGAACCCCGCTTGACACTTTTCGGTAACACGCCCGAGTCCTGTTCTGGTTTCACTTCGATTAGCGCTTTACTAGTCCGATAAATCAAGTGTATTGTTCCAGTTAAGCAAACAAGGAATTATCCAGAACTCTAAATGAATGGCCCCTAGGATGCTCTCTTCCAGGGTGGGAAGCGCGTAAATCGAGTCGCGGGTTAGTGATCCCATGAAACCAAAAAACCAACAAGGATTCTCGCTCATCGAGTTGCTCATCGTCGTCGCCATCATCCTCATCATTGCGGCCATTTCTATTCCGAGTCTTCTTCGAGCACGTATGTCTGCCAATGAAGCGGCGGCAGTGACCTCCGTTCATGCCGTCAACACCGCAGAGGTCACCTTCACCACGCTCTTCCCCAGTTCTGGTTATGCTGCTTCTTTGAACGCCTTGGGTCCCGGCGGCACCTGCAACAGCCCCGCGAATGCCTGCATCATCGACTCCGTGCTCGCGGCCGGCATCAAGAGCGGCTACACGTTCACCTACGTTCAGGACACCAGCTCCGTTCCTTCTCCCGGCTACACTATCAACGCCGATCCCATCACCCGTGGCATCACCGGCCAACGCAGTTTTTACTCTGATCAGTCGAATATCACGCACTACAACCAGAATGCCGCTGCCGGTCTGGCCGACCCAGTTCTGCAGTAACAGTCAATCCATAACCTTGTGCTAAGTTAGTGCCATGGCTTCTTTGGGACGCATCCTCCTGTTTGCCATCTTGCTTCTGTCGGCAACGCCGTTGGTCCACGCTCAGACTGCCGCCCAGCGATTCGAAGCCCATTACCGTTCCGCTCGCACCCTGCGCGCAGACTTCCTCGAGCGCTATTCAGAAAATGGCAAGTTGACGCGTTCCGAAGCCGGCACCGCCTATTTTCGCAAACCCGGCAAAATGCGTTGGGAGTACGAGAAGCCCGAGAAGAATCTCTTTTTAGTGGATGGCAAGAACTCCTGGCTGTACACGCCCGCCGATCACACCGCAACAAAAGTCCCTGCGCGGCAAAGCGAAGATTGGCGAACTCCGTTTATGCTGCTTGCCGGCGAAATGAAACTGTCCAGAATCTGCGCCAAAGTCGAAAGCACGTCGGCGCTGGCTCCGAAAAAAGCCACAAACGCTACGCTGGAATGCAAACTGAAAGGGGCGGACGCGGCGCGTGCCGGAAGTCCCGAGGATGCGCCGCCGCAAGTGTTTTTTGAGATTTCCAACGAAGGCGAGCTGGTACGGCTACTGGTGCGTTCCCCTGGTGGAATTGAGACCGAATTTCAGTTCAAAAACTGGCAGATCAATCCGCAGGTGCCAGACTTGCTGTTCCAGTTCTCTCCGCCTCCCGGCGTGGTCATTGTCGATGGCCTGCTACCCAGTTCCCCAGGCGTCCGTCAGTAAGGGTGTGGGTTCAAGGTGCCGGAAACCTGCTGGTAATTCAGAGGTTACGCAAGGGAACGCGCTTGTTCGCAGTGCGCTGCCGGGTTGAGGTAAACTAACAGTCTATGGGCGAATTCGTGTGCCGCGTCGCCGACGCAAACGGTAGGGTGTTCTCGCACGTAGAGGCGGCGGGCACTCTGGAGGAAGCACGGCAAAAACTTGCCGATCGCGGCCTGTTCGTCTATTCGGTCAAATCGCGCAGCAGTCTGATCAGTGGCTTTTTTGGTTTCCGCAAAGAGCGAAAGATTGGCGGCAACGATTTCCTGATTCTCAACCAGCAATTGAATACCCTCATCAAGGCTGGATTGCCCATCTTGCGCTCCTTGGACTTGTTGGCAACGCGCGCCACCGCTCCCAAGCTCCGCCCGATTCTCACCCAGATCCGCGATCGCGTCAGAGAAGGGAAGTCTCTTTCCGAAGCAGTGGACGAGGCTGGCGTTTTTTCAAAAGTTTACTCCACAGCAATACTTGCCGGGGAAAAGAGCGGTAACCTGCCTGGAGTACTCGATTACTACATCTCGTATCAACGGGTCAGCACCGGCGTCAAAAAGAAGATTCTCGCTTCACTGGTCTACCCGGCATTGCTGGTAACCGTGGCCACCATTATCGTCACGTACCTGGTAACGGCGGTGGTGCCTAAATTCGCACAATTGTATCGCGACCTGGGAGTGGAGTTGCCCGGCCCCACCAAGATCTTGGTGCGTATCACGGTCGATTATCGCTATTACATCCTGGGAGCGGTCGTGGCGTTGCTCCTGACGGCCATGGGCATTTTCTTTTGGTCCAGAAGTGATGAAGGCGGCATTGCGTTCGATCGCATTAAATTCAGACTACCTGTGATTGGGCCAACCCTGCTGAAGTTCCAGGTATCACAGTTTTGTAGGACCCTTGCCACATTGCTTACCGGAGGCACGCCTCTGGTCGCCGCGTTGCAGACGGCCTCTGATTCCATTGGCAGCCGTTTGGTGCGTGGTTCAGTCACGCAGGCTGCGCAGATGGTGCGGGAAGGAGAGTCGCTGCACGGCGCACTTTCCGGAACCAGGGTGATGCCAGACATGGCGCTGGATATGATTGAGGTAGGCGAGTCCAGCGGTGCCTTATCGCCGATGCTCAACAGCGTTGCGGAATTTTATGAAGAAGAAGTAAGCCTGCGGCTGGGCGCTTTGGTGGCTTTGATTGAGCCTCTCATCCTTGTATTCATGGCGATCCTGGTTGCAGGAATTTTGATTTCTCTCTATCTACCCATTTTCTCGTTTTCAATTTCGGGAACAGGAAGGTAACTTAGGCTCAAGACTTTATGGCTACGCCCGATTCCAATTTGCCAGATCCAAATCTCCCGCTGGGCGGTTTGACGGACGCCAAGCAGGAGCGCGAACAAGCCAGGAAGCTTGCTGAGCGCTACCGCTGCGGGTTCATTGACCTGCTCGAGCAGCGCATCGATCCCGAACTTTTCCGCACTATTCCCGCGGACCTGATGTTCCGCTACAACTTTGTGCCCCTGGTAGTGCAGAACAACACCCTGATGATTGCCGTTGCGGATCCCAGCCAGGTACTGCTCAGCGATGAGCTGCCGTTGCTGCTGGGCAAAAAGCTGGCCATTAAGGTTGCCACTCCTCGGCAGATCAGCGACCTGCTGAAACGCACCGAACAGTCGCAGCGCGTCCTGGAACAAGCCACCGAAGCCTTCACGCTGCAAGTTTCGAAAGAGGACGAAGAGGGCGAAGAGACCATCTCCGGCGATCGCCTCACCCGCGATACCACCGTCAGCCCCGTCGTTCGCCTGGTCGAAACCATTATCTTCACTGCACTCGAGCGCCGCGCCAGTGACATCCACATCGAAGCGCGAGACAGCGAAGTGGCCGTGAAGTACCGCATTGACGGCGTGTTGCAGCATGCCATGCAGCCCATCGCCAAAGAGTGGCACTCCACCGTGATTTCCCGTATCAAGGTCCTCAGCGATCTCGACATCGCCGAACGCCGCGTGCCCCAGGACGGCCGTTTCCGTGTGAAATACAAAGGCCGCTACATCGACCTCCGCGTTTCCATCATGCCTGCCAGCCACGGTGAGGACGCCGTGCTCCGCGTGCTCGACAAAGAAACCCTCTCCGAAAAGTTTCAGAGCCTCAGCCTCGACGTCGTCGGCTTCTTTCCCGACGAAACTCGCCGCTTCCGCAGATACATTCGCGAGCCCTACGGCATGGTGCTGGTCACCGGACCCACCGGCTCCGGAAAGACCACCACCCTGTATGCCGCGATCAACGAAATCAAGTCCGATGAGGACAAGATCGTCACCATCGAAGATCCGGTGGAGTACCAGCTCAAAGGCATCACGCAGATTCCCGTAAACGAAAAAAAGGGACTGACCTTCGCGCGCGGCTTACGTTCCATCCTGCGCCACGACCCCGACAAAATCATGGTCGGCGAAATCCGTGACCACGAGACCGCGCAAATCGCCATCCAGTCCGCGCTCACTGGACACCTGGTATTCACCACCGTGCACGCCAACAACGTTACCGACGTCATCGGCCGCTTCATCAACATGGGTGTCGAACCATACAATTTCGTTTCGGCGTTGAACTGCATCCTGGCGCAGCGGCTGGTCCGCGTCATCTGCGACAACTGCAAAAGGCCGAAAAAGTACACGGACCAGGAACTCGTTGAGAGTGGCTTGGACCCGGCCCAGTGGAAAGACTTTGTCTTCGCGGAGGGAGGCGGTTGCCTGGAATGCTCCGGCACGGGATTTCACGGACGCACGGCGATCTGCGAGCTTCTGGATTTGACGGATCACATCCGTGAAATGATTGTGGACCGGCGCCCGACATCAGAGATCAAGCGGGCGGCGATTGTTGAGGGTATGATTACGCTGCGGCAGAGCGGCCTGAGCAAGATTCGCGCGGGAATCACCACGCTGAAGGAAATCAATAAGGTGACGTTCGTTGACTAGCATCGACACATATAACGAAGGCATCTACAAGAGTGACCTGGTGCGCCGCGTCAGCCGCTGGATGGAAGCGACTCCGCACCCTCAAGTAGCCATCGAAATTTCTCCAGAGCGTGTAGCCGGAGCGCGATTTGCCCGCACTGGCTCGCTGCACGGCTTTGCCATTGAGAATCTCCCCGCGGGCGCGTTGGTGCCATCGGCAGTGGAGACCAACATGGCCAATGCTGCGGCCGTCAAATCGGCGGTCAGCAGCGTCTGCACCAGGTTGGGCGCGAAGGAAGAAGATGTTGCGCTGTTGCTCCCGGATCCGGTCATTCGCGTATTTGTTCAGCACTTCGACGATTTTCCGCGTACCTCCGAAGAAGCAATTCCCATGCTGCGCTGGAAGCTGAAAAAAAGTGTTCCATTCGAAGTCGACGAAACCCTGCTCTCTTACATGCGCCAGGCCCCCAGAGCTGATGGCGTCGACGTAGTCACAGCGATTGCCCGCCTCCGCATTATTCGCGAATACGAATCGCTCGTCGAGCAGGCGGAACTCCGCCCAGGTGTGGTCCTCAGCGTCACGCTCGCGGCCATCTCGATCCTCGAAGACCAACGCCCCACACTGCTCGCAAGAGTTTCAGGAACCGCGCTGACCACCGCAATTGTTCGTCAAGGCGTCCTGGCGGGCTACCGCTGCACGGAACTGCCCACGCATGCAGGTTCCGTTACACCGCAGATGTTGCTCGAAGAAATTTTTCCGCTGGCCGCGTATTACCAGGACACATGGCAAGAAGGCATTCAGGCCGTGCGTGTTGCGGGACTCGGAAAGCGCTTGCAGGAGTTTGTTGGTCCGCTGGAGGAAGAGTTTAAGTGCGACGTCCGCTCGTTGCTCAACGCCGCGATTTCCGATGGACGCTTGAATGATGCCGGCCGCTCACTGGCCGACAGGGAACTGGAAGGATTGGTTGGCTGGATGTTGCACCGCAGTTGATGGAGAATTGGACTAGACGACTATGTATGTGCGCCTAAATCTCGCAACCAAGCCGCTGGTAACGCACCGGCGATTTCTGGCCGGCGCGGCCTTGGTCGGCGTGCTCGGTGGCTTGCTCTTCCTGATCCTGGGTTTGCGGTTTTACAGCTTGCGCAAGGCCGATGCCGATTTGCGCGCCAAAACCAGCCAGTACCAACAAGAAATGGCCAGCCTGGTGGAGCAACGGCGCGAACTGGACCGCTATTTTTCTCAGGCCGACACTTCCAAGTTGCAGGGACGCGCGGTGTTCATCCGCGACGTAATCGAAGCACGCAGTATCAACTGGACGCAGATGTTTATGGATCTGGAGAAAACGTTGCCGGCTGGCAGCCGCATCGTGCGCATCGAGCCCAGGTTGGACAAGGGTGTTGTAACCGTGAAATTCGTAGTAGGAGCCGTGAACGACGAGGCCAAGCTGAAAGTGTTAAAGGCCTTCGAAGACTCGAAATCATTTTCAAATATCGAGTTGGAGACGGTGCGCGTGTCGACTCAGGGCACCGGCGACCCGCTGACGATTGAATTTTCGGCAGTCTATACGCGGATTTGAACTATGGGCAACTTTGTACTTCAAAAACGGTTGATCATCGGCGCGTTGGCCGTCCTGCTGCTCGTCGACGCCGCATTCGCGTACTACAGCATGAAATTGTCGCAGGCTCGCCGCAATCCTCAGGAAGTGCTGTCGGCGGCAAAAACTCAGGTGGAACTGCTACGCGCCGACGTGAAACGCGCCAAAGAAATTCAAAAGAAAATTCCCGATTACGTGAAAGCGTTTGATCGATACGAGGGCGAACTGCCGTTGGCCAGCAAGGGCAACTCCGTCATTTCCGAAGAACTCAGTAGCGTCGCGAAAACCACCCACGTCCAATTGGAAGATCAACGCTTTCGTCAGAAGGATGTGCCCGGACGCGACCTGCAGGAAATTGAGCTGGACGCCACTGTCGGCGGAGACTACGCCAACATCGTGCGTTTCCTGAATGCGCTGCAGCGCTCCAAGAACACCTACATTGTGGATTCCTTAGGCCTGGAGTCGGAGACCTCCACGCAGGGAAACGCTGCGCCTTCGCCGACGGGATTGAAGGTGAATCTCCACCTCCGTACTTTTTTCAGGAAAGCGTAATGGCAGAAAAGAAACAAAAGACGCAAATGTACGTGCTCATCGGATTGGCGGTTCTCGCCGCGCTCGTCTGGTACGTGCAGTCGGAGAAGAGTCCTACCAGCAGCGGATTCTCGCAGATGGGTGGCACCTACACGCCGATTAACGCGCAAGACTTCGGCAGCGTTTTCGAGAAACTGAAATCCACGGAAGGCACGGAGTACAAAACCTCTGGCCGCAACATTTTTGCCATGAGCGCCGTGCCGGTAGCGCCGGAGCCGGGAACTGTTGCACCCGTCAAACCCAAGAACCCGCCTCAGGGCCCCATGCCTCCGCCGCCACCTCCTCCCGCGCAACTGTCGTGGAAGTTCTTTGGTTACGGTAATCTGCCTTCCGGCGGACCTCGCCAGGCTTTCCTTCTCGACGGAGAAGAAGTGCGTATTGTCGAAGAAGGGGAAACCGTCCTGAACCATATCCGCATCACACGCATAGGTAACGATAAAATCGAATTCGAGGACACCAACACCCATCAAACGGGCTCCAATCAACTGGAAACGCCCCCGGCACCTGCAGCATGAGCCAAACGATACAAAAGCGAATCGCGCGCCCCAGCCAGCAAGGCTATGCGATCTTGACGGTGATGTTTTTCCTGACCCTGCTGGTTCTCGGCACCATTGCCATCGCACCCAACGTTGTTACCGACGTGCGACGCCAGAAGGAAGAGGAAATGATCTGGCGCGGCAAGCAATACGCGCGCGGCGTCCGCCTGTACTACACCAAGCTGCACCGTTTCCCCACGCAACTCGAAGACCTCTACAAACCCAAGACCGGAATTCGCTTTATGCGCCAGGCCTACAAAGACCCGATGAACACCGCAGACGGGTCTTGGCGGTTGATCTATGTTGGGCCGAACGGACAGTTGATCGGTAGCTTGAAGGATCATTCGATGACCGGGAACCCACTGGCCGCCGCGGGTGCCTCCGGCTTCGGCACACCGATGGGACAAAACGGCAACTCGACATTTGGCTCCTCCAGTTCTTCTGCATTTGGCAACTCGATGGCCAGTTCGACGCCGGGCAGCAGCACGCCGCAAAACGCGGCACCTGGCGCGCAGAATCCCGCGAATGGCGAAAATCCGGACGGCTCCAACGGCATGGGCTCGCTTCAGCCCGTCGATTTGTCGAGCACCTCGTCCATCATTGGCGGCAACATCATCGGAGTGGGCAGCAAGATCAACAAGAAGTCCATCATTTGGTACGACAAGGCCAAGAATTACCGCCAGTTTGAATTCATCTGGGATCCCTCGTTGGATTCCCTCACTGGGCAGCGCATCGGTAGCGTGCCCGCCACGAATCCGAATCCGTTTGGCTCGCAGCCCAATGCGAACGGCAACCCCAGCACCTCGCCATTTTCGCCCGGAAGCAACAATCCTGGTACTTTTGGCGGCTCCAGTTCCAATCCCACGCCCACTCCCACCGGCAACGCGCCGATGCCATCTCCTCCAAACCAGTAGATGAACGGAATCCAGCAATCCTGGCCGCGATTTGCTCAACAGGGAACTGTGTCTCTAAAATGATCGTGCGAGTTTGAAGAACAGGGGCGGCAACCAACATGCGGATCAAGATTGAACATCAGCGCACCAAACAGGAAGTCATCGATTCGATTGACCGCTCCTTCGACCAGATGTTTCAGGGAGTCTCCGGGCTTCCTGTGAAAATCGTGGTGGAACAAAAGAGCTGGCAAGATTCACTGATGAATTTCGCGCTCAGCGCCAACCTGGGCGGATTTGCCGCGCCCATTAAAGGCACCGTCGAAGTCACGGACATCGAAGTGATCGTGGACGCGGACCTTGGCATGCTCGGCCGCTTCGTTCCTGAACAAGCCGCAAGCGATTTGATCGGCAAACGCATCAAAGGGTTATTGAATTGACAAGCAGCAAGTCCCTCGCAAATCAGTGCGCCTTGTCAGTAGCATCCTTTACCCGCACCTGGTCCGTAATCCAATTTACTTCCCACGTTTTGCCGCCATCTTCTGAAAAAGACTGCTCAAAGTGCGGTGACTCCGTATCTGTCTTCGACCATAGGAACCGCACTAGGACATTTTTGCCATTTGGCCCGGCAGGTTCCGTGTCGTAAAACTCGCCGCGCCCGTCCTTGAACTGCCCGATCGTAGGCACGCCGATAGTGCCGCTCTTGCTCGTAGCCCAGTACAGGCTCCACTGGTGGGTTTGCGGATCGTAGAGCCGCAGCGTCAGTCCTTCGATGTACCCGCCCCCCGGGCGGTCAGTTTCGAACTCCTCCAGTTGCGAGCGACCATCCCAAACCCTGCGCGTCACAGACGACCCGTCAAATTCAACCCATGTCGTCGAGCCCGTCAAGGGATGCATCAGCTTCTTCAAGTGAATCTTCCAGGTACCTAGCTCGAAATCAAAATCGTGTTGGCCATCGCGTTGCCCCGCAGCCTGCTGCCCACCGCTTTGTGCTGCATCTGAATTCTGTTGTGTCAGCCCCAGCACCGGCAGCAACAGTAGAGCCAAACTACACGCCATCACATAAGCTCGAATCTGATTAAAGCTCATCCCGCCTCCTCATCCACAACGCTACATCGTCACCTGCAATCCTGCGCTGGGTCATGGTATTTTAGAAGGACCACTTTCTATGTCAGTCGTAATACCACTTTCCAAAAGCAACGCCATCCCGCTGACCCGCCAGATCTACGGCTGGTTCCGCCAGGCCGTCCTGCAGGGAACCATGCACGGCGGTGAGCGTCTGCCCTCAACCCGCGAACTCGCCGACCAGTTGCATGTTTCGCGCACCGTCGCCGTGCTGGCTTACGAGCAGCTTCTGGCGGAAGGTTTCGTTGCGGGACGCGGCGGCTCGGGAACTTACGTATCTGAGGGATTAGGAACGGCCCACCGCAACGCCCCAATCAAAGTTGCGAAGCTGAAATTGTCGAGTTTCGGCAATTCCGTGGAAGTGGCCACCTCGAAGGTGAACTATCCGATCAAACGACCCAGGTCTCTGCGCTACGATTTCGCTTATGGGCGCAGCGACATCGAAATCTTTCCGTTTGAAATGTGGCGGCGTATGTTGCTGCGGCACGCGCGCAAGGCGCCCGTTCGCGACCTGGACTACGGTCCTGCGGCTGGAAGCTTGGCCCTTCGAGAGGCCATCGCCGTTCATCTCCAGCGATCTCGCGCGGTGGCCTGCGATGCCTCGCAAGTGATTGTGGTCAGCGGCTCGCAGCAGGCGTTGGATCTGATCGCGCGCGTGCTGATCGACCGCGGCGATCGTGTCGCCATCGAGAATCCCATTTATCAAGGCACAAGTGAAATTCTGCGCACCGCTGGCGCGCGCTTGCTCCCCGTTACGGTGGATCGCGAGGGGCTGCGGACCGCCAGCCTGCCTCAGGACGCGCGCATCGCGTTCGTTACTCCATCGCATCAATTTCCGACCGGCGCGGTTCTTCCGCTGGCTCGCCGGCTAGAGTTGCTCGATTGGGCGAGGCGCAAAGACGCCGTCGTGGTTGAAGACGACTACGACGGTGAATTCCGCTACGAAGAGCAGCCGGTGGAATCATTGCAGGGGCTGGACACCGAAGGCCGCGTAATCTACATCGGAACGTTCTCGCGCACCATTTTTTCGGCCCTGCGCATCGGCTACCTGATTGTCCCCAAATCGCTGGTTTCGGCGTTCACTTCGGCGAAATGGCTTTGCGACCGTCATACCGCCACGCTCGAGCAGGAAACGCTGGCCGAATTTATCGGCAGTGGCCTGTATGAGCGCCATTTGCGTCGCGTCCGCCGGCGAAATGCAGGCAATCGCGACGTATTGCTGCAGGCCATCGAAAAATATCTGGCCGGCCGCGTGGAAGTGACGGGCGACGGCGCGGGCGCGCACATCGTCTTGTGGCCGCAGAAGCACATCTCAGAAAACGCCGTCATCGAGAAGGCTGCCGCGCGCGAAGTGGGTATCTACGGAATATCGGGGTACTTCCTGACGCGGCCATCAAAATCTGGGCTGTTGCTGGGCTATTCCCGTATGAAAAAAGAGGAAATCCGCGAGGGCATCCGCCGTTTGAGCCAAGCCTTGTGAGCCCGCCGCCTCTGTTTGCGCTCTATCTGTCGCTGCACCCAGCTCGCTCGCTTTGCACAACACGACAAAGGCCAGAAGCTACGTTGTCGTTCTGAGCGCATCCGATGAGGATGCGGAAAGAATCTCAACCTGGCCACACAAATGCCGAACCCATAACCGTCGGCGATGGGCTGCCCGTCCTAGGGATGCCCGGTCAGTTCGCCGCGATACAGTTTCAGATTGCTCTTGTCCACCACCACCGTTCCGGTATCGACAAACGTCGGCATCGGCGGAGCCAGCGCCGTCCGCCAATCCTTGAATCGCCGAATGGCGTTGTGATGAAGATCGTCCAGAAACTTCAGTCCGTAATAGCTCATCACGTACGGCTTTTGCGTCACCGTCGCGGCAATCGCGCCGCGCTCGATGGCGTCCAGCGTTTCGGGATTGTCGTCGAACGCCACGATCGGCAGCTTGCCTTCCATATTCGCGGTCTTCAGCGCCGCGACGGCGCCAGAGCCTCCTGATGCCTCCAGGCAAATGATGCCGTCAATCTTTTCTTTCTTCTGAATCAGCTCGGCAACCACCTCCGATGCCGTGGGCACATCGCCCTTGTCATCCAGAATTTGTGAAAGTTGAATGGCGGGAAAATTCTTCAGCGCGTCAGCAACGCCCGCCACACGATCGTCCAGGTTGCGCTGTCCCGGAATGGTGATCACAGCAATGTTGCCATGATCCCCTAAAAGGCCGGCCATCTGCTTCAGGCTCTCCCGGCCGGCTTTTACGTTATCCGTTCCGATGTACGAAATGCGCTTGGAATTGGGCACATCCGCATCGACGCAAATCACCGGGATGCCCTGAGCGATCGCCTTGTCGATGTCGGCCTGGAAGATTTCGGGACGCGCTGCGGAAAGGCAGATGCCGGAGGGCTGCTCTTCCACCACCTGCCGGAACATCACCAGCTCTGCGTTAGGTGCGTAGGCCGTGGGTCCAACCAGCTCGGCTCGCACTCCTAGAGATTTCGCCGCGTCCAGAAAGCCCGCCTGCGCTTCTTGCCAGTAGGGAAGACTGATATTGGTGGCCACAAAAACGTAACGTTCCCCGCCTTCGTGGTAAGGCTTCGCGCATGAAACAATCAGGATCGCCGCGACGAACACAGCAACAAATGCCAGCCTAGCCGCATGTCTCCTCATGCAAGATCTCCTTTCGCACTCGGTCTGAACGCTGGGATGCCTCTGCACACCCTCGGAAATTTGGGTTCCAATACCTGGCTGGGTTAGGGAACTCAGGAGCGAACGGGCGGGCACCTCCACTTCAACGACGCACTTGAGTTCGTTCAGCAGCGTTCGGGGAGTCGGTTCAAGCTTGTCGCTAGACCGAACATAGGTCCGCCGGGCCTGCCACGTCAAGCCCAGAAAGCACACCACTGGGTAATGTGACTAACTAAAGGGTTACCCTACTGCCAGGGAATCCCGTTCATCGAACGAATGAAACACACACTGTGCCGTCGAAGGACAAGAAACCGTGTATAAGCGAACGGCTACGGCAGGCACGACTCCAATTCAAATCACGGCCTTGGGTGTGACTCTAGTCGCCGCGAAATGTTGCATATTTCAGCCTCTACGAAGCAGCAGTCTCGTGCTTCGCTGCCGGCACGAATTGTTCCAGCAGCGCCTGGAATGGCTCGGTCAACTGCAGTTCTCGGCTCGCTTCCGCAAACAGTTGCTGCGGATCAGCCGCGGTTTTCAGCGCATAACGGAAGTACGACAAGCGCATCAGCCACACCGCATGCTGTAAATCCTTGTCGCTTCGAACAAAAAATGTAGCCCAGCCTGAATCAGGCACCCAGCGATGCGATTCCGCCAGGCCTTGGGCAAGCAGCGCATCTCGAATCCCGCGCGGAAACGGGATATCGACAATCCCGCATTCGTGTACATGCCCAACTTCCGCGTTTCCCAGCCGGAACTCCCGCCCTCCAAATCGATGTGTGTGCACCGAAATGCCCGGCCACGTCGAGACAATGTCTTCCAGCTTCTTCAGTTGCTGCATAACCGTTGCTCCCTGAATCGTTGGATGCCGCAGCAAGCTCCCTCGATTCATCGATCGTCCGTTTGGCCTGACTTTATGTCTCCAGACTCAGTTCGGTATCTCCACAATGCCGTTGCGCGCCGCCATGTGCGGGCCTTCTGTATCGCGCACCACCTGGCGCACCAGGTATTTGCCCGGCTTCAGATCGAACGTGGATTTGACGACAAATCCGGTGTGCCCCAGCCTTTCAATCGAGGCATCCAGCAGCCGCATTTTCACAAGTTTCTCGCCGCCGATTACAAACTTTCCGTTGTCATCAAAGACCACCGTGGCCACCGTTACTTCGTCATAGTTCCTTCCATCGGCCTTGTGAAACTGCATGTTTGGCACATCGAGATGCGTAACCACGCTGACCCGCGTTCCGGCATCCGCGATCTTGAAATACTGCGTCTGCAAAGTCATCGGCAAGTCGAAAATCTCGTCCTGCGAAAAAACCGCCTCCTGGATTTCCTGCTTGGCGATCTCTTGCGGATCTTCCGCCTTATTGGGCGCAAAGTAGCCCCGCCGCGCCTGGATGGTGTACTTGTGTTGTCCCGCCAACGTCACCTTCAGGGTGTGGTAGCGGCCGTCCAACTTCTGATTCTGCGGCGAAAACCCCAGCACATAGGAAACGTCCGGCACGCTGCCTGCCTGCTTCAAACCGCCCACCAGGTCGTTCGAGTGGAAGAACGTGCCGCCGGTTCCGTAGGCAAAGTCCATAAGGACAAACTCGCGGTCAGTTTCCTCCGCCAGACGCAGGTTTGCCCTCGCTCCGCTCACCGCGATTCCCCCCGATGAGGGACGGTCCGCCGACCTCTGTGAAATGTCTCCGCCGACCTCCGGCGCGTATAGCCCGCGCGCGTCAATCGCATTGATCACGATGTTAGCCCGGTTGGCATGTTCCACAAATTTCGACGCTTCGAAGTTCAGAGTCGCCAGAGGGAATCCCGGAGAGGCAAAGAGCAAGATGCGCGCACCGGGTTTTGCTGACAAAACGCGAAGCACACTCTCAAGTTGCCTGTAGGTGTCGCGATTCTCCGTCTCGCCGATATTTAACACTCTCCTTATCGTCATCACGGTAGGGGTAAAGGGGTCGATTCCAGGCATGCACACCTTCGTTTCTTGCAAGAAAATCTGGAACTCCACCGGAGACGGTTCGGTGGGAAGCGCGGGTATTCCTTCTCTTTCTAGCTGGTCCGCTGCGTAGTAAGAAACATTGGGGCACTCCGTGGTGCTCTTGTTCAACATGCCCCGCGGCATCAGGCCAATCAGTTTCTGTTTCAGCACTTCTTTGTCGCTGGTGAAATCCTGCGTCAATTGTCCCGACGTCGTGAAAATGCCTACGCGATCTCCCGGCGCCATGGCCTCGAGGAATTTTCCCGCAGCCACTCGTGTCGAGAGCGCATCCTCCATCTTTAGATGAACATCATCGAACGTCAGTGCGACAAAGCGCTCGGGTAGCGTTGCCGAACTGCTACCAGCGTCTTCGCCCTCCTGCGTTTTCTCCGCGGCTTCCGTGCGTTCTTTGCGCGACTGCGCCGTTTCCACGGCAAACGTGGTGATGGGCTGCAATTTGTCGTTGTCGTACAACTGAAAATCCTCTTTGCGCAGCCCTTCCACCGGCTTGCCCGCGTTGCCACGCACGATCGCGTGCACCTGAACCAGGTTCACGCGAATCTTGAAGGTATTACCAGTGTCTTGCACCGACACTTCTTTCTTTGTTTCTGCAGTAGTTGTAACTGATGGTGAGCTGGGCGCGTCTGCCGCGGGCTTTGGCGTCGCAGGTTCCTGAGCTGCTTGGCCGTGCGCCGTCCCTCCCGCAAGAAACAAAGCCATGGCCACTTGGAGTGCTGTTCGAATCCGTGTTCCGTTTCGCATGGGCCGACCCTTCTGACGAAGGAATGACGACCGCGCGTTGTCACGTCATGTTTGCGCGAAAGCCGGAGCGACTAGGAGGAAACCGAACGCGACGCCAAGGTCATAAGGTCTGGCAATAGCTAATCTCTGTTGCGTCGTCTCGATCTCACGCCGACTATACTATTTCGACGTGTTCTAAGTATCGAAAAGGTACAACGCCGAGCAGCCCCGAGCATCTTTGGATACCCCTCCACCAGGAAATGCTCGCGGATATTGCTCTGTACGAACCACCACGGCAGGTATAGACTTGGCAGCGATTTGATGGGAGGCGAACTTGCTCTCGTCGAAACGTCCACTGATTCCCTTGGCGTTGGCGCTTGCCACGCTCCTGTGCGCGTCTGTTGTGGCGAAAGCGCAAAACGGGAATTCCCCTCTTCCAGACCCTCCCAAGACACGGCTGCATGTTCGAGCGTTTGTGTTCCACTATGCGGGCGCCTTTAAACGAGTTTCGCCAGATGACATTGGTGTGCGCTTGGCGCAAAAGGGATTGCTTCCCGTCGTAGAGCGGCCTTACGATCAGGCCAAGGTCGACCTCATCAAGGCCGAAGTCATCGAAATCTATAAAGAACACGGCGTCGCGGTAGGAGCCTACAGCGCGCTTGAACCGGCAGGCGGCGGACCACGCGCCGTCAGAGTAACCCTCGAAGTCTACAAGCTCTAACCGTCGCGTCGCTAGAACACGCCGCCCGCTACACCGACAGCAAGCGGCTGAAAAACGATCGGTATCTCCGCAGCGCCAGCCGCAGGTCCTCGGTCGAAACATTCTCTCCCTGGTCCCACTGACCTTCCAGCTTGCTCCGTTCATCGGCGAAAATTTCGGCCAGTCGTTTCATCGTTCCCGCCACCAGATTGTCGGCCTGCTCCACAGCGTGACGAGGCTCGTCAACAAACCCCACTTGTATCGCGTCCCATCGAGAGCGAAGTTCGTTGGCTTCGCCGCTCGAAAACAGCGGCCCGGTCTCGCGCTCCATCGCCGGAGCGGCAGCAGCAGCGGCGGAAGCGACAGCGTGTGTTCGGTTCTTATCGCTGGCTACGGGCGGCACGGCAGGATAATCCCGCGGTTCCGATTCCGTTTCCGTCAGCAACTCGTGCGCGGGCCTCGGCGGCGGTTGGTGTGCGCCAGCCAGGTCCGCGGTAGTCAGTTCCGCCTCGTCCGGTATAATGTGTCTCTTCCTGATGTCGTCCCGCATGCCGTCCCTGATATCGTCGCTCATGATGTGCTTCTCCTGTCTCTTTTCTGGAATTTCCTGCTCAACCCGCCGTCTTACGCTCGCGCGGCTCGGCCAGTGATAGAATGCGCCATCTCCGGTTCTCCAGCCAGTTCCGCAAACAGTGTTCGGTAGTGAATCATCGCCTGCCGCAGATCTTCGGTGTTTGTCAGTCCTTGTTTGTGGCGGATGGAAATGTCGTGGCCAGCTCGATAATGTTCCACCACCAGCGGGTGATCGACGGATATGTCGGCCGCCCGCTGTTCGAAATCGGTAACCGGATACCCGCGCGCTGCCATGATGCCTTGGATCAGTTGGTCGGCTTCTGTCACCGCGCCACGCGGGTCGTCAACAAATCGCGCCTGAATCTTCTGCCAAGCCGCCAGAAAGTTGGCGCGATCCGCTTGTGACAGCGCCCTGATCTTGAAACCATCAACCCTTCGTTCCAGTTTTTCCAGTTTCGATTCCGCACGTGTCGCGCTCCCGGTTTCCTCCACCGCGCGGTGGTATTCGGGCCCGAAGCGGCCTTTCAGTCTTTTGCTGCGTTGCGCTTTAACGACTAAACCAATCGCGATCACAACCACAACCACCACCACCGCGATCGCGCCAATCAGTGTGGAGGTGCTCATTGTGTTCATGGCAATACCTCTGTCAGCCTTGATACCGTGCCGGCAGCGAAGTCTCAATCCATGTATTGCTGTAGCGCATTGCGTTCAAAGGTGTACTGAGGAAGGCGTGTGACGAATCGAAGACGCGAGATTTGGTACGCTCCTGCTCGGAGTTTACTCGTCCACTTTAGTTGGGTTCCGGTGGCTGTAACCTCTGTGGCTTCTCGGCCACTTCTTCTGTACTACTCGGCTCGGTCTGAGCGGGGCTGATTAGCAGCCCAGCGGCACTCGCTGACTTTTCCTGCAGGATCTTTTCCATAACGTCCATCAATCGCGCCGAAGCGTCCGTTTTGCTCACCACTTCTCGGATGCCAACCTTTTTTGCTTCCGAGATCATTTCGGGAAAATCGTGAATGGTGTGCAGAATCATTGGCAAGGTTGGACAGGCGCGCGAAATCTCCGCTGCCACTTGCAGCCCGTTCAGACCGGGCATCGCAAAATCCAGCACCATCAGGTCAGGCTTAAGCTCCATGGCCTTGGCGAGCGCTTGTCGGCCGTCGCTGGCCTCGCCGCAAACCTGCCAGCCGGCGTGCGACTCGATCAGCCGTCGTAGCAGTTGCAGAATGACTTGGTTGTCATCAGCCAACAGAATTTGTGCCAACCCATCCCCTTTTAAACTGCTTTTCGTTTCACCTGTCTCAGCGAACCGCGCAACCTCGCCGCGCCAACACGAAAGCTATCTGTCGTTCATGCTACATAGCGTCGCATTTCCTGGGAAATACCCTTAATCCTGTACCTGTGGCAAACCGTGCAGTCGCACCGCGCGACCAAAACGCACGCCGAAATCGCAATGAAACCTCAAAAAGGGAATTAGGAAGCAAACGCAACCCTCAGCGGGCTACGTGGATTTCCACGAGATACGCCAACACACTGTCAGCAGGTAAATCAGCGACAGCGTCGACAATATCAGTACGGTGTAATCCCACATTACCGCCATTATACGATATCGCCGCAAAGGCTGGAAATAGCGGACTAGTACCGAAATAGTGACATACTAACTAGTACTGGGGGTCCAGCCCGAAACAGGAAATGCGGCAGTGATACAGGGTTATCTGTAGGTTGCAGTCACCCGGCGGACAGGCCCTCCCCAGGCATTTTTTTGTACAGAACCGGCTCGTTTTAGCGCATAGTATCCGGGCCGGATCGACTGGCTAACCGCGGTTTTGAAGCTCACGCTTTAGCCCGAGGCCTTTGCCGCCGATCGCGCGGTTGGCCGGAAGAAAATCCCTCATCCCTGAACGGATGAGCTACAGGACGCCTAAAGGAGAAAACAATGGACGCGACGAATGCTCACAAGTGTGCACACCCCGTTTGCAGTTGCATGATCACGGAGGGCAAGTACTGCAGCGTAGCCTGCGAGGCCATGGAACATATGTCCGACATCGATTGTCATTGCGAGCACGCCGACTGCAAGGGTCACGTTGACAGCGCTGAAGCAGCTTCTGCCTGAGCAGCGCAGCCGCAAATAATACGGCGCCGGAATTGCCCTCCGCATCAGGGAACCGTGGCGGGTGTGGGCGCGTCCACCCCAGTAGGAGTGCGCATCAGCGCTTCTGTCCCGTCAAAAAGGTCGGTTGGATCCACAACGAATTTCGTCTCAAACACTCTCTGATTCAGAACCAATCGGAACTCTACCCTTTCGTCGCGATGAGTGACCAACGGCTTTCCATCCACGGTACTGGGGAAAAACATGACAATTGCCGATACCTTGTCATCGTTCCCCTGGCGAAGACGGACTGTTACGGCATGAATCTGCCCGTTTGCTGTTCGGACCCCTGCGCATACAAGGTTGTGGTGCGCTATGAATGCCACACCATCGCTTTTTTCCTCAAAGGCATAATTCAGAAAGCTGCCTCCCGGTCCTGGCCGTTTCAGCGTGACTACGACGGCCATTTCGTCCGCCGGGTTATACCAACTTTCCGCCATGTTCGTGGGCTTGCTGCCGGGTTCCAAGACAATGCCGCGGCCATACGAGGCCCACTTCTCACCCAGGCCCGCTAATCTTTCGGCGACGGCTTGCATCGGTTTCACTGATACGAGTCGCACCACATATTCCGCTCCATCGGGTTTGACTGCCTCAGCAGGGAATTTTGTATCGCGCGAATCCGCGATCTGCGCCATCTCTTCGCGAAACATCCCAGGAAACGGCGGGTGCTCATGGTCGCACTGAGTCTCTTGCGTAGTCGTCGTGATGGTGTGCGCCCACGGCGAATCGTTCAACACCTGCAACGCTTCGGTTTCGCTCCATTCGCTGGAAGGCTTGTTGAGAAACGGCTCGTTCGCAGTGAGCGGAACAGAACTAGCCACAAGGACGAACATGCACAAGCCACGAAAAACGATTTGCCAGAATCTTGGAAGAAGCGAAGTCGAGCGCATACTGAGAACTCCTTACGCGCAGGCGGGTCGCGCCAATCATAAGAGACCACCCCGAGCCGGTCAACACCCTCCGCTGACCACGTGCCGCATCAACGTGTTCCGGTATTGCGCATGCTCATTTCGGTGATAAAACAATTGGGTGAACCTACGCGGCTGCATCCGTATCTTTCTGTTCTACGACGTGGGCGAGGCCTTCGACCTGGAGAAGCTGCGCGGCTTGCTCGGCCCTCGTGGCGGCGCCATCAAGCCAGATTTTCCCCGGCGCACTCCTGACTACGTACGATTCGAGACTCCTCCGATCGCGGAGCCCAGCGAGCCGCTGACCCTGCGTGGCGGCGAACACGTTGTCTGCTCCATCAAATATTACGAATACGCCATCGTCGAAGTGCAACTGGAAGTGGGATTCGAAGGCGATTGGGAAGCCCTCGTGGCGCAGGCGGCCCGTTGGATGGACGCGCCAGACGTGGAGCCGGAAGGCCGCGCGGTGCTCGCCCGGCACTTGGAAAGAATCAACGCGGCGGTGATCAAGCCCCGGGCGGAGTGGTTGCAGGAAGATTTTCTAGTGGTCGATCTGCAGGAAATTCGCGAAGGCGGCGGCCCTCTGCTCACCGCGGAGCAAGTGCTCGCTTCCCATAGCGATCAAATCGCCCAGGTCATCCGCGGCGAACAGACGCAGCTGGCGCGCAGCACCACGGAACGCCTGCTCGAAGGGCATCTTTCCTACTACCCCACCGACTTGCTGGTGGCGGGTGCTACGGCGGCATTCGTCTACGACCGGCCGGAAGAAGCGGCTCGCACCATTCAAATCCTCACCTACGCCAAAATGCAATTGCTCGAATTCCGCTACTACGACAATTTCATGACTCGCGTGCTCTCCGACGTTTACAATAACCTCGATCGCAAAAAATCTATTTTGCTCTTCCGACGCTGGGCTCTCCCCAGCGAAGCCAACCGCCTCAATACCATCCGCCTCGATGTCATGGAACTCACCGAACGCGTCGACAATGCCATCAAATTTGTCAGCGACACCTTCTACGCCCGCGCTTACCGCCTGGCCGCCGCTCGCGTCGGCGTCCCCGAATACCGCGACCTCGTTGAACAAAAGTTGGAAACTGCCGGCGAATTATACGGATTCATGGTCGCCCAGTTCAACGAAGCTCGACTCTTCCTTCTTGAAGCCGCCATCACCATTCTGTGTTTCCTCGATGTCCTGCTGCTGCTGAAGGGCGCAAAATAGCGGGCGGAGCGCCGGGTTAAACGGGACCATCCCTTCGCTAATTCTGCGGCTGGCCTTCCATCGTTTTCGCGATTGCCTGCGCCACGATTTGATTTCCTCGCGGCCCCAGGTGCATCAAATGGTCGATGTAAACAGGTTCCTGCACCGAATCGAAAATTCGCCCCAAAAAAATGAAATCGCCGCCCTCCCTCGAGCGCCGCTCCGCCTCTTCATTCACTGCTTTCAGCATCGCAAGGGAATTGGCCTGCGGCGAGCTTTGCAGTTCGCTTCGGAATTGTTCTTCGAACGCTGTTAATGGCTTGTTGCCAGAAGCAAGTGACGGTTGCCAGAAAAAAATCACTGTGAAATTGTAGGCTCGCGCAAGATTGCGCAGCACCCGAATGTTGGCCTGGTAATTGTCCAGCGTGGCGGTAACTCGCGCGGCCTCCTCCGTCGAAGCAGGAACGCTAGACTCGCTGCGCCGCCGCAAGCGCCCCATGATCGCCCTCGCCAATTGCACTGCGTTTGAGTTGCGCAAGAAATCCACTGCGCTTGAAAAGGAGCCTTCCATACGTCCCTTGATCGACTCGAATTCCAGATGAGGCGTGGGCCGTCCCGGAGTCCCCGGCGCGGCAGCTGCATAAGCTTCGTTAACGCCGTCGTAGAACACCACCATATCCGGACGCTGCCCACTCTTCAGTGCTTCCATCAGCAGTATCAATTCCTGATTCGTCAGATAGCCTTCCATGCCCAGGTTCACAACCTGGAAACAGCCGCGCCCACCCGCATTCAGCTGCTGCGACAGGTGCGACGGAATTGTCTCCATGTCTGGCACACCCATTCCAAACAATGTAGATCCGCCAAACATCCAAATCACTTTGCGCCGTGCGAGATCGCAGGCAGGAGTCGTTGCATTTAGGGTTCTTCGCAAATTGCCCATCGCGCTCTCGTCGACGTTGATGGTGCTGCTGTGCCACGGCCGTTCTCCCCAAATCAAAAATGGCACGTAATGATGCGCGCTCGAAGACGCGCGCCGCTGATACTCCTCGTTCCAGAACTTCTGCGCCCATGCATAGCCCCGATACGGCGGGCTTCCGGCCATGCTCTGCGCGTCGTGGGGACGCCCTCGGTGATAAGCCGAACGCAACAAGGTAGCGCCAACTTCCAGCAGAACCGCCGCCAAAATCACGCTGAAAATGGTGTAACCGACAAAAGCGAAGAAACGTGGGTAAGGGATGCGGGTCGCTTGCGTCATGCGCTATCCCGCAATCTGCTCGGCCCACGACGCCACCGTCCGCACCAGTTGTTGCAGCACAGTGGCATCGTTGGTTCCCGAACGCTTCAGCACATGAAACGAATGATCTGCTCCGTCAATCACCGATAACGTCGCAAGCGCCCCCAGCTTCGCGCAGATTGGACGCAGCAAGTCGAGCTCCGCAAGCTCGTCCCGCGTCCCTTGCAGAAACAGCATCGGCACACTGACCTTCGCCAGATGATCGGCACGCTTCGTCGCTGGCCGCTTCGGCGGGTGCAGCGGAAACCCGAAGAACACCAACCCTCGTACTCCCTCCAGTGGACGCTCGGCCGCCGCTTGCGAAGTCATTCGTCCTCCCATCGACTTGCCTCCCGCCAGCAGCGGCAACTCCGGAGCCGCCTTCGCCGCAGCCCGAACCGCAGCCACCACCGTTGCTGTCAGCGCCGCAGGCGAGTCTGGTACTCTCCGCCGTCCCTCCATGTAAGGAAACTGGTAGCGCAATGTGGCGATTCCCTCAGCAGCCAATTCGGCCGCCAGATTTTCCATAAATGGATGACTCATTCCCGCGCCTGCTCCGTGGGCCAGCACCAGCAACAGGCGCGCATTGTCAGGCCGCAGGAAAAGCGCCGATACCTCGCCTGCGCCATCCACGGCGAATCGCAAAGGCTCAGAAGCCGTCATAGCGTCGCGATTTTACCAGAATGAAATAGATTCGAGGCGAGCTTGGGGTGTTCAGCAGTCGCGCGCGACCTTCGCCACCCAACTTCCGTCAGACTCACGAGTCTTCTTTAGTACAAGAGCGGCTTCCCATTCTTCGCTGGGTCGCCGTTCGGTTTGTTTCGATACATCAGTTGGTCTGCTCGCTGGATGATCGTCTCGGCGGTATCGTCCGGCAGCGCCAGCGTGCCGCCAATCGAGACCGAAGCAGATACCGCCTCGCCGTCGCTGGTCGGAATGGCGATTTGTGCCACCATGGTGCAGCATCGTTCCGCCAACTGCTCCAGAATCTCATTGCTCACGTGATGTACGATCGCGATGAACTCGTCGCCGCCCCACCTTCCCACGATGTCCGTTGGCCGCAGCGTCCCCTGAAGCGTTTTTGCCACTTCCAGCAACGCGTGGTCTCCCGTGGCGTGCCCGAAGCCGTCGTTGATCGCCTTGAACCGGTCCACGTCGATCACCAGTACCCCAAACGGCTCCCTATGTACCCGATATTCCGTCAACGCCGTGTGCAACGACATTTCCACAAATCGCCGGTTCGGTAGTTGAGTCACCTGGTCCAAAAACGCCAGCCGCCCCATCTCTTCGATCTGCCGTCGCGTATCCTGCTCGGCCGAATCGTCACTGAAGATTTGCACCGCCCCGATGATCGCGCCGTCCGCTCCCCGCAGCGGCTGAATTCTCGCGGTTACAGGCACTCGCCGCCCCTGCTTGTGCAGCAAGAAAACCTCAACCTCGTGAGCTTTGCCGTCCTTCAAACTCGCGACCAACGGGCAAGTCTCCCCGCACAATGGGTGCCCGCCCACGTCAACATGACACAGCCCATCCTCGGGACAGCGTCGCCCCACCACTTCCTCAGGTCCGTAGCCGGTCTGCCGCGCCGCGCCTTCGTTCCAATACACAATGCGCCGCTCGGCGTCCACGATGTACACGCCGTCGCTCACCTGGTCCAGTAGCGCTCTGTAAATGCTCGGATCGATCGGAGTCAAAGCTGTCTTACCTCAAATCACCCTCCAAGATGAGGGTGGTAAGGCTGGGCGGAGGCGGCAGGGGCGGTAGAGGCAGAACTGCCCAGGTCACAGTAGTAGCATGCACAGCGCACCGAGCCGTGTGACCGTCATCACACTGGCCCGCCCCGCCATGCCCTAACCGTTACTCCCGCACGGCTAGCGGAAGGCTGCTGGCACGCCAGATCACCACTGACTGACACCGTCTGTAGACTTTCCTGGTAGGAGATTGACCGTGATCTTTTTAGCATCCAGGCAGCCCGCCAGACCGAAGCATGGCTGGAGTTCGAGACGCAGCAGCGGCACTCCCTCTCCACCCAGAATCTGCGCGATGGTGAGGTCGTTAATCACGTTTTGCCGGCTGAAGCCGATCAACTCCAAGTTGCTGATTTCACTCAGGACGAACTCCACGGTTGCTGGGTTCTGAGGGTAATAGGGGTAAACTCGCACGACTGTTTCGCCCTTGCGGCAGAGAACAAAACTGATGACTTCGCCGTCGTGGAAACAGGGCCAGCCGCCAAACCACTCAGTGACCGCTTCGGCGCCAGGAATTGCAGGCATAGGGTGGCAAGCATGAGGTTTCGTCATCGGCCCTAGTTTGGATTACACCGGCCGCTCTGTCCAGCAATCGGTGTGTAGGGTTGCCACGGATTAGCTGCCAGAGGACAAGTGTGTCCAATGTCATTGACTCCGGCCAAGGCCAGACATAGTATCGCCGCAAGGTGCGCTCCAACCTGAAAATCCGCCGTATTTCAGCATAGGAGAGACGACCATGCCGCACCGTCCCTGGCCAATCTTGGCCGCAATCGCAGTTTCCTTACTTCTTCTAGCGTGCTCCAGCGCGCCACCTACCTCTGAGAGTGACACCAGTTTCACCGACGCCCGCAACAACTTCAAAGCGTCGGACTTCAAAGCTGCGTTGAGGAATCTCGACAAGGTAATCAAGGGAAGTTCCGACGAATCGCAACGCCAGCAAGCTATTATTCTGCGCACCGTGCTCGTCACCGCGCTCGCCGACGCCAATAAACAGATGGCGGAAGCGTATTACATCGGCGCCAAAACTCCCTCGGGCCAGTCCCGTTCCGGCTCCTATTACAAAACGCGTTCGGACTACTACAGCACCGCGCGCTCCTATCTGATGGACGGAATGCAGTCGGTGATGGATCAACGCTCCAAGCTGGGCGCAACCCCGCTGGTCATCGAAGTCACGTTCCCTGGTTTTCAGGGCGTAAACGCCCAGATGAACAAGATCAAGAGCGGCGTGCCGGTCTCGGACAACGAACAGTTGAGCGCCGAACAGCAGGCAACTCGCAATGCCTTGGCGACTGTGCTTTCCGCCATCGCTGGAGCGCCTGAAGATCTGAACAAGGGCCAGGAAATCTACGCCAGCGGCAAAGTTACGATCGACCCGCGCGCCTACCTCATCGAACTCAGTAACAGCTTCTATCAGAGCGAAGCCATGTTTGACTGGCGCGGACTGAATCAGCCCGACAAGCAGCGCCTGGTGAACGACGTCGTGCGCGGCAATCTGGATATCGCGCAAAAAATGCTGACCGCCAAGCCCGACAAGGACATGGAAGCGCGCGTCAAGAAGATGCTGTCCGACTGCGACAAAGCCGACAAAAAGAAGGTATAACCGCTCCGTTCCATCAACCCGGGCGAATCCACCGCAGCGACGGCTCTAAACCAGCTCTCCCATTTGGAGCATGCGCCGTTTTGACCTTCTGCGCTGGTCCGGTCGCGGCCAGGCTCTCCGCTATCTCGAACTGCACCACGCCCAACGCGAAGTCGTCCGAACCGTCGAACCGACCAGCGCCACCTAACCGTTCGCCCCTCGCGACGATCTCAACTCGCAGCGCAGGCCCACACGCCTGCGTCTTAAATGTAGCGCTGGTCTTTTATGCCAGCCGCCGCGAGATCACAACTAGCAGACGGCGCATGCACTGCGGAGCCCGCCTCGCAGTGCCCTTGAGAGTGGAGCGCGCCGCTTTTTCTTTCGACTTTTAACTTTCAACTTTTAACTTCTGATTACGGCTTTCCACTTTGTTTGAGCCCCACCAAGGCAAGCAAGCCTACGCCAATCAGTAACATCTCGCACGTTCCGGGTTCGGGTACGGGACCGGCGGACTGTCCGATGATGGTCAACGTCGCGATGTCCACGCCAGCCCAGCCTTCTATATCGGGCCCCGGAAAATCAAATGCCACGACCGAAAAAGTGTGCGGTCCTGGCGTAAGGCTTGTCGTCAAATCGAAGATGCCATGATCCCGGTGATCGGTCACGTTCAGAAACGGGGCGAACGGCACTCCATCGATTGCAAAATAGTCGCCAATTTGTCCTTTGGCGGGATCGATGTTACCCGTATAGTCTTGAAAAAATCCCACCACCAGCACATCCATCGTGATCTTCGAAATGGACGTAAACGCCGATGGATCAAAGTTGAAATTCCACGAAACGTTTCCGCCAATCCGGTAACCGCCAAAGGTATGACCATCGCTGGGCGTAAACGCGAAATCGTTAGCGCAGTCCGCATGTTCGAACGTACATCCCGGATCGAGAGTCCCAAAAGTAATAACCTGCGTAGCCGAATCGGCGCGCGCGCATCCGGGTGTTGTCACGAACAGTAAGATCACAGCAAAGCAGGTCCACGCTATCACCTTGAAAGGATTTTTCATTTTCCTCTCCTCTTTGAAATCTAGATTTGTGGTTCCCAAGGAATGGCCCGCTCGCTATCCTGGGCAGAATAACGGTCTCGAAACCATAATCTTCCGCGGTGCGGAGCGCAATACAGCGTCTTACCGCCCACCAATTGCGTGGGGCGCACACGAGGCAGGCTAATGCCCGTCTTTAACCTGGACTGTGTTTATTGTCCGGCGGAGAGGCCGCCATTGGTTGCAGAATCTTCAGTTTTCGTCTGAGCAGCGGCGGATTTTATCTTGGCGTAGTTCCGCGAAATTTTCTGCACGTACAAGCGCGTCTCCGTATACGGTGGTACGCGTCGCCCGTAGCGATCAACCTTGTCGGGCCCGGCGTTATACGCGGCCAGCGCCAGCGTCAGGTCGTTGTTGTACTTCGCCAGCATGTCGCGCAGGTACCGCGTGCCGGCATCAACATTTTCCCGCGGATCAAAAATATTTTTCACGCCAAGATGCGTCGCCGTCTTCGGCATAATCTGCATCAATCCCCGCGCATTCTTCCGCGAAACCGCTTTCGGATTGAAGTTGGATTCCACGGCGATCAGGCAATGGATCAGGTCGGCATCCACGCCGTACCGCGACGAAACCTGGCGGATAATCTCGCTGAATGGAGTCTTGTCGCTCAGCGGCTCAGGCAAAGGGTCGAACACATCTTGCGGCTCGATGCCCAGCACCTCCGCCGCAGGCACTTCGGCGACGCCGCCAACCATCTGCAGTCGGTATTTGTCGCCCAAAAGCTCGTAGCTAGTCACGTTCAGGCGCGCGCCACTACGCAGTACCACATACTCCGCGCGCGCGCTACCAGCGCACAGCGACAAGGCGCCAGCCAGTCCTACCGACGCCAAAACCATGTCCCTCACGCGCACTCAGGAGCCTCCTGCAACGCAAACTGCCAGATCGCAGCTGCTACTCCATCCTCATCATTCGACCGCGTCACGTGCCATCCGCGAGCCTTCAACTCCGGTACACCATTCCCCATCACCACCGGTATACCCGCAAAGGATAACATTTCCAGGTCGTTGTGGTTATCACCGATGGCCAGTATTTCGGCGCCTGCAATATTCCGCAGCGCTGCCCATTCGGACAGTGTCGAGCCCTTGGTAATCGATGGGTGAATCACGTCGATCATCGAGAAGTCCTTGTCCTCATACAACGTCACCGCCAGCGTGAACTCCTTGCTGAATTCCGCGGACCGCAGCACCCTTTCGGCTTCCCGCATCGGCGCAACGGGCCCGGCCAGCATCACCTGAATAGGATCTTCCGTTAGGCAATTCTCCAGTGGCGCAATCTCGCCCAGAAATTCGCGATTGCGCCGGTAATATATGCCACGGATTCCGTCTTCAAAGTCGATTTTCTCTACAATCACCTGGTTGGCTTTCGCCCGATCGAACACTACGCTGGCGCATTCCCGCCAAGCGCTGGTCGCCTGAACCACGCGGTACGCCGTATCCTTCGCCAGCAGATGCCGCAGCCGAGTCGCCCCATCCTTGTCGCGTACCATCGCTCCGTTGTTCACGATCATCGTCAGCGGCGAATCGATTTGCTGGATCACCGGCAAAGCGAAGTCGTAGCGCCGCCCCGTAACTAGCGCAACTTCAATGCCTCGTCGCGTCGCTTCGGCAAGCGCGGCTCGATTCGCGGCAGACACCTCCCACCGGCTGTTCAGCAGCGTGCCATCGATGTCCAAAGCAATCAGCTTGATCGGCATAACTCCAGTTTACCGGAAAAGCGCCGCATGCCCGAGCCGAGAACTGTTCCGTTGCTCCAACGGATCGTCGATCTTATACTCCGGCTCTGCTTCGCATGGAGGTTACGATGATCGCTCCGCCGCTTGCCGGAAACGTTCTTGGCTCTATCACCGATGCGTTTGTGATCGCCGAGTGGCGTGACTCCGGCGGTCCCGCCGGACCGCCCCGGTACATTGCGCCACTGCATGTCCACCATGCCGACGATGAGGCGTGGTATGTGCTGGAAGGCACTCTGCGTGTTCTCGTGGGCAAAGACGAAGTCGAGGCGCATGCGGGATCGGGCGTGTTCGTGCCTCGCGGGACTGTGCACACCTACTGGAATCCCGGGTCGGTGCCCGTTCGCTACCTGCTGACCATGACCGCGAACATTTATCGCTTGATTCAAGAAAACCATGCGACGCAAAGCCGGACGCCCGATTCGCTTCGAGCGCTGTTCAAGAAATTCAATTCGGAGCTTGTCGAGTTGTAGACTTCGAATGCACTGTTTCCTCAACCCTGCTTCCGCAAAATGGCTGTGCTAGACTTTCGCCCGATGAGCACCCACCGCCTGTATTACGACGACGCTTACCTGCAGAACTTTGACGCCAGGGTTCTCAGTTGCGAGCCCTCCAGTTCCGTCTTTTCCGAGTCGGGGCCTATCCCCGCGTGGGAAGTCTTGCTGGATCGCACCGCGTTCTATCCCTCCAGCGGAGGCCAACCGAACGATCTGGGCTGTTTAGGGGACGCTGCCATTCTGGATGTACGTGATGCGAACGACGATGTTCTGCACATTGTCGACCGCGAAATTCCGCCCGGCCCTGTGAAAGGCGTCTTGAACTGGTCGCGGCGCTTCGATCACATGCAGCAGCACACCGGCCAGCACCTGCTTTCCGCCATCTTTCACGAGCGATTTGGCTTGCCCACCGTCTCCTTCCACCTCGGCTCCGATCTCTGCACCATCGATCTGCGCGGTCCCGAGCCCTCCACTGACATTCTTCAAGGCGCGCAGCGTGCCGCCAACGAAGTCATCTTCCAGGATCGCCCTGTCACCGTGCGCTACGGGACAGCGGAGCAATTGGCCGAGATCGGCGTGCGTAAAGAAGTCTCCCGCCAGGGGTTGTTGCGCGCCATTGAAATCGAATCGGCGGACTTGCAACCCTGCGGCGGCACGCACGTGAAAAGCACCGGCCAGATCGGGCTGATTCTGGTGCGCCGCTGCACCCGGGTACGGCAAGACTGGCGCGTGGAGTTCGTCTGCGGAGCTCGCGCGGACCACATAGCCAGCGGCGACTTTCAGTTGCTGCAGACATTATCCAACCGGCTCAGTTGTTCGCCAGAGGATCTGGTGTCAGGCGTTGAAAAGGCGCTCACCGAACGTGAAGCGCACTTCAAGGATCTTCGAGCCGTGTTGCAAGAACTGGCGGAGGCTCGCGCGGCCCTGCTCGTATCCGCTGCCACGCTATCGACGAAGGGAACACGCGTGGTTGCGCAGTTGCTCCGCGATTCCCATCCGGAATTGCTTCTGCCCTTGGCCACCGAAGTCGCCAAGCACGACGGCGCGGTTGCCATGCTGATTCTCGAGCATTCTGGCCAGTTTGTCCTGGCACAGAATCCCGCGGCCAAGCACAACCTCGCCAGCGTGCTGAAGGAACTGTTTGCGGCGTGTCCCGGCAAGGGAGGCGGCACCGGCGATTTCATCCGTGCCAAACTCACCGACCCGCGCCAATCCCCACAAGCCCTGGCCCTGGCAAAGAAGCTCCTACAAGCCTGACGAGTCGAGGCTGTCGTCCTAGCCTTTTGCCGGGTGCCCCAGGTGCCGGTTTTGCCCCTGGGGTCTTCGCGCTGACTCTCGAACGCAGTGAGGAATCCCTCTTGGGGTTCCTGTCACACCACCGCAACCGCCTACCCCGCCTGCGCGGCCTTCTTCGCCTCTGCCGAATCGTAGCTCTCCCCGTAAATCGAGGGCACTTTCCCGCCCATTGCGCGCAAATACGCGGATAACTGCCCGCGATGATGAATGCTGTGCCGCAGCGACATCTCGAAGTAAGCCACCGCGGGCATCTGGAACAATCCGCGGAAATCGATCATTTTGCCCAGTTGATCGGCTTGCAGCGCCGAGAGCTTCTCAAAATTCTTGCTAAAGGAATTGCCATGCCATTGCCCAATCTCAGCGGGCGTGCGCACGCTGTCCGGCCGGTGATTAGGCGCGAAATCGAATTGCCCGGCCACGATCCCGGAATAAAACCGGTGTTCGGCAGCCACGATGTGCCAGGCCAACTCCATCGCGGACTTTGAAATGGGATCGGGGCGGTAGTCGCCCTTATCCGCGGGAATTGCTTCAATCACGCTGCGCGTAGTGCGATGCTCGTTCTTTGCGGCTGGCAGCGCCAACTGCAGCAAAAATACTGCTTGCTCTGGCTGAATAGGATTCATCAGTCTCCCCCCCACAACCCACGCAGTATACTCCGCCAAACCCATGTAGCAACAGCGCGAGAAGCCCGCGCAGCAACGCGCGCACCTTGCCACGACTTTAGGTTTTTGTCTTAAATGTAGCGCTGGCCTTTTATGCCAGCCAAGGTTTGTGATACGTCTTGCCTTGTAGCCGCCACTATCTTAATTTTCAACTTTAACTTTCAACTTTTAACTCCCGACTTCCCGCGCTTAGAAAAACCTCGTAACCACCCGCTCCGGCAACCGCTGCAAATCCACTAACGTCAAAAAATCAATCGTCTTGAACTCCCGATCAATCGCCGGCGGCCCGCACACCCGCGCCGAGATATCCAGATACGCCCGAAACAACCGCGGCGGCCGCAAGACTTCCACCGGCTCTCCCGTTGACCGGCATTCGTAGCCAGGTTGTGGCTCGGTGCGCAACGACGGCTCAACCAGATATTTGTGCTTCAGCGATTCGTACATCGCCGCACCGTAATTTTCGTCCTGCGACGAAATCGAGCTGCAGCCCACCAGGTAACGAGACCCCATGCGCGTGGCATACACCGCAATGCCTTTCCACAACGCGTGCAGCACCATGATGTTTCGGAAATCTACATGCACGCAGGCGCGTCCCAGCTCCAGCATCTGTTTGCGCACCGGATCAAACACCGAAAAATCAAAAAGCTGGTTTCCGTAGTAACCGAAATTCCGCCGTGCGGTTTCACCTGTCTGCAGCCGATACGTGCCGACCAATTTCCCCGATTCCAGGTCATGCACCATCAGGTGATCGCAGAAAGGGTCGAATGGATCGATGTCCAGGCCGCTTCGTTCAGAGGTACAGAGCCCCTCTTTCAGTTCCAGGTTGAAAACTAGATATCGCAGGCGCTGGCATTCCAGTAAATCGTTGGGAGTTATGGCGAGTGATACGCGGAAGAGAGAGGTCGTTGCTAAGACGGGCTCATGAGTTAGTGTCTTCACGGGTAACCTCATATGCGCTGAGTGTCTCGCGGCTCAGATTGCTGTAATGTTTCAAACAGGTGATTTTCAAGTTGCCAAGCGTTACTGATACGAAACGCAACCTACCTCCTCAACTCCAATTTTAAAAGCCGGAACGGCAGAAAGGAAGATACCTGTCGTCAAGATATACACAGATGTGAGAACCCGTTTGTCCGCTAGCGTACCGCTCTAGATCCTGCGCAAAACGCTCGCGCCCCTGTAGCGGCTTTACGCCGACACCTCTCAATGCCATCACTCAACCCGCCCAGGACACACCTCCTTTGCGAGTCAGGCACTTCTTCGCAAACTGCCGCGCCTTTGCCCGCGTCGCGTTCCTCGGATTACGCTGCTGTCGGCGCACAAACAGTTCCGACGCACGCTGATCATGCAGCAGCGCGAATATCTTTTGCAGCGCCAGGATGGCATGACCCACCGCCACGTTGCGGCACTCCGGCTTTTGATAGTCAGCTCGTTCCACAGTGCGAATGGCCCGCCCAATTCTGTCGGCCAGGTACGGCTTTGCCAACGCGATGGCCGTGGCCCCGCGTATGGTGTTTGCCGCGTCGATCATTTGCGGGCCACCAATCGGCGCCAGATATTGTTCCAGGATGCGATCAAGTTTCTTTCCTGTATCCACCCCGCCCAGGTTTCCGACCGCCAGAATTCCGTTCCATCGAATGATGCTGTTGTCGTTCACCAGCAACGCAACCAGCGAATCGAAATACGCATACAGCGTTTCCGGCGATTCCTCGCTCAGAACCTGCAGCAATTTGGCGGCTGCGAACTTTGCGCGCGCCGAAGGAGGCGATTCAATCGTGTCGAACAGCGACGGAATCAGTTCCGGCTCGCGGATCACCAGCGTCACTAGTTCGTGCAGATCGGGCTTTGCAGCGGCAAGGGTTTCGGCAAGAGAAGGCGCAGCAGAAGCTTCGAGCATGAGCATGCCTCAGTCCACGTCTACCCCCAGCCCCAAAAACCGTCAAGTGCCAGCATCACACTCTTGGAGTGCGGCGGCTCTCCGCCGCTTTTACAGTTTCCAATCCCGTCAACCAATTGCTGTTCTTCCGCACCTCGGTGTCGTAGCGTCCTCTACCGTACACTCACGCTACTTCCGCGGTTCCTCCACCGGCATAATCCGATCCCCATCCACATCCTTTAAAATCTGCTTGATCCCGCTGGGCCAACGAATTTCCATCTCTTTGATTCGCGCATTATTCCCCAAACCAAAGTGCACTCGAGAATCGCTGGAAGACGCATAACCTACAGCCGTCGTCACTTCATTCCACTGCGAATTCCCGTCCCCCGTCGTGATACGAATCTGCGCCCCAATACCCAACCGGTTGCTTTTTGTCCCCACCAGCTTCAACAAAATCCAGTGATTCTTGTTCTCAGAAATATTATGAAATAGCATGGCTGGCCCATCGAGCACGCTCACCACCATGTCGATGCGCCCATCATTATCCAGATCTCCAAACGCCACTCCGCGATGCGCCGCCTCTCGCTGAAAATCCGGTCCTGCGGTGGAACTGACGTCCTCGAATTTGCCCTTGCCGATATTTCGAAAAACCGCATTGGGTTCAGGATAGTGCCGCCCATTTTGTTCCGCGATATTGTCCATCACGTTGGCACGCGCCACGAACAAGTCCTTCCAGCCGTCGTTGTCGAAATCCATAATTCCGTTGCCCCAGCCGGACATATCCTTCGTTTTCCCCAATCCCACCGCCACTGCCACATCGTCAAAATTGCCCTTGCCGTCATTCAGGAACAGCGGGAATTCTTCGCGCTCCACCGCCGTATGCCAGATGTCCGGCCAGCTATCATTGTTCACATCGCGAAAATCGGAGCCCATTCCGGATCGCGACGTTCCATCGGCCGCGTATCCGACACCCGCCGTCACCGCCACCTCTTCAAACTTTTTGCCTTTCAGGTTGTGAAACAGAAAATTCTGGGTCGTATCGTTGGCCACAAACGCGTCCAGATATCCGTCTCCGTCGTAATCCGCGAACGTTACGCTCATCCCTTTCCCAAACTGCTGCGCAATGCCCGTTTCCTCCGACACATCCGTGAACGTGCCATCGCCATTATTTCGGTACAGCGTATTGTGCGTTGGGGCGTAGTTCTTCGGATGGCAATATCCGCGCACGCCTTCTTTGATCGTGCAGTACGGATCCTTGTTCACTTCCCACTTGCAGTAATTCACCACGAACAAATCCAGCAACCCATCGTTGTTGTAGTCAAACCACCCGGCGCCCACCGACCACATCTTTTTCCCGTTCAACAGCGCCCCGCCTACTCCCGCCTTGGCCGTTACGTCCGTAAACGTTCCGTCGCCGTTGTTGTGAAACAACTGGTTCCCCGTCACGTTGGCCAGAAAAATGTCTGGCCGCCCATCGTTGTCGTAATCGCCGATCGCCACCCCACTGCCATACCCGGCGCCCGCCAGCCCCGCCTTTTCCGTCACGTCCGTGAACGTGCCGTCATGATTGTTGTGGAACAAGCGATTCCAGTAAGCCGGCGTTTCCTTTTGCAAAGAGGGAATTGCCGCCCCTCCCACCAGGTACACGTCCAGATACCCGTCGCCGTCGTAGTCAAGCAGCGCCACTCCCGCCACCATCGTTTGCGGCTGATTTTTGTTTTCCGTGTTGCCGTTCGCGGTCACGTAATTCAGCCCAGCCTTCGCCGCAATTTCTTCAAAGCGAATCGGCCCTGTTGCCGCCGCGTTTTGCGGGGACGGCGACGGCTGGTTCTGACCGAGCGCGGGCAACAAAAGCAAAATCAATAAAATTGGCAGTCTTCGCATCAGATTAGGGCGGGTCGGCTCCATTTCTATTGTAATGCACCGGGCGAACTGTAATGCGCACCTGTCGAGCCCCCGAGAACTTACCGCCATTCTACCGGCGCCGCTTCGTTTGTCAGCCGTCTCCCGCTGCGGTATCCTGCTCCTGACTCCAGCTTTGGAGGCGACATGAGTCCATCTTTCACTACTCTCAACGCGCTGCTCTTTACCATTGTTCTTGCCATTCTGGCTGTCGGTCTGCCGATTGTTCTGGTGCTGGCGGTCCGCTTTTTGCTCGACCGCAAATTGAGTCTCGGCCGCTCGAAAGAACTCGAAAAGCTCATCTGGCAACTGCACCGCATCGCCAGCGCCATGGAGCATCAAATGAATTTGTCGTTCCCCGCCGTTCAGCCGGGTACCGAAGAGCCCCACGATCTCGCCTATCTCCAAGCCCCTGCGCAACCAGCGGCTGCAGCCCCGCGCGCCACAACGCAAAGGGCCGTGGCTCCGGCACCAGTCCGGCAACAACCTGTCGTGCAACAGCCAGTCGCACAACAACCAGCAGCACAGCAGCCAGCCCCGCAACAGCCGATCGTGCAGCAGGTGGCTGCGCAGCAACCAGCCATCCAACAGGCCGCCGCACAACAGCCGCCAGTGCAACAGCCTGTACCTCCGGCTCCAGCCGCCGAAGACGACGACTCTCTCCCCGCCCTCGAGCGCCGCGACCCCTCCGTCCAAGCCCCGCGCGCCGGCGTAAACTCCATGTTCGGCCTGTAACCCGGTTTTAGTCTTAAGCGGAGCGCTGGCTTTTATGCCAGCCCATCTTTCTCCGCTTGCGACCGCGAACCTCCAATGCTTCGCGAGGCTCCGACTTCCGTTGCATGAAAACTCCTGCAGCACAGGAGGGCACGACTGCAGTCGTGCCGCATGGACTCGGACAGTAACCCGGCTTCAGCCGCTGAGGGCGTCCTTGTTTGTCTTCAATGTAGCTCTGGCTTTCATGCCAGCCCATCCTTCTTCCATGCAACCGTGAAATTCCTGCGCTCCGCGAGACCGCAAGTCTCTTCCGCTACCGAACTTAAAGTATTGTCATCCCCTCCATTCTCCTGTATTTTCTCGGACTACCCCAGAACGGCCTGCGCACCGCCCTCGCAAGAAAGAGAAAATCATGAAATCCCTCCTTCTGCTATTTGTGGCGGTTGTTCTTTTCTTCTGCCCGTCGGCCGGAGCCGATGGCGTCGATAATTTCGTTTGGTCATCCCCAGCTGGCCAGACCTTCTCGTGGAGCTGGCTTGCTTCGGCCCCGGATAGCCAATTCACATTCCTCGAGGGTGGCCGCATTTTCATGGACGGTAATCTCATGTATGACGCCTACCTCACCGTCTCTCCCTGTGATTCCTTTGTCATCGGCGGATGCGTCGACGGATTGATGTCCACAATCTCGTTTTCCTGCGTATCGGATCCTCTCATCTGCGACCAGCTGACCACCTATTTTGAAAACTTTGCCGCTCCTTTCTTCACCGACCCCGCTGGCGTCATCACCTTTATTCCAGGTACCTACGTCCCAGCCCCGGGCGTCACCGATATGTGGGATGCCACCATGACCATCACTCCCGCCCCCGAGCCCGGCTCCTTACAACTGCTGCTAGCCGGGCTCGCAATAATGTTCTTTTGTACTTGGCTAAGAAAGTCGGCACGCAATCCGCAAGCACCATCCGATTGCCTTCATCTTTTAGGTTAAACGGCAGATTGACTAGCTCCGCTCGTGGCGAGCAGGCCGGCCTCGCATTAATACGTCGACCCCGCCCGCAGCACCGGAGAAGACTGGCTCCACAGCGGCCCAAGGAGGACCACCCATGGCTCATCTTATCCTGTTTTCGGATGCCAATTTTCAGGGAGATCACAAGCACATATTCGACTGCACCCAGACACTGGCCTACTACTCGCAAGATGGTCAGTGCATCGCTGACTGCGAGTGGCCTTCCAGCGTTTCTTCAATCGTCATCCTCTCAGGCAACTGGCAATTCTTCGCCCAGGACAACTTTGAAGATCCGTATGACGTGATCTTAGGTCCGGGCCTCTATCGCTTTGTGAATACCTACAAACTCGAAAACGACAAAATCCGATCTCTCCAGCCGGTCGACGATCAGCCAACCATCCCAGGCGATCCTCTCACCTCCTTCATCACGCTTTTTGAACACGTCAACTTTCGCGGCAATCACGTTCATCTTGTGGAGGCCCAGTCGGACCTCGATTCCTCCTTCGACTTTGCCGGCACCACTTCATCGCTCGTAGTTGAACTCGGCAACTGGTCTTTCTACTCCGATACAGAATTCGATGGCAGCTATCCCAATCAGCCTGTCGTGGGCCCGGGCATCTATCCCGCAACCACAGATATTGGTATCGGCAACGATTCGATTGTCTCGCTGCAGCCCGTCAACGACACCGCCACCGTCAGCAACTCTGTCGACAATCACGTCATCCTTTTTCGCCGCATCTCCTTCTTCGGCCCTCACCGCCACGTCGTGGCTTCGGAGCCAAATCTCAATGCCGATGATGACGATGATTTCAACGATGCCGTGGAATCCCTTGCGATTCTTGCCGGCTCCTGGTGGTTTTATTCCGACGCCGACTTTTCCGGCCTGTACAAGGACGATGCGCTACCGCCCGGCAACTATCCCTATATCGATCAGGTGGGACTCAAAGACGATGACATGTCGTCGCTCCGGCCAGTCGTCGACGTGCCTGTCACCGCCGGCGACCCGATCGTAGGAGAAATCATCCTGTTTCGTGATGCCAACTTTGGCGGTCCGCATAAGCATGTCGTGAACGCTGAGCAGAACCTGAACGCCGACGACGATGATGATTTCAATGACGCTGTCTCTTCTTTCGTCATTATTCAGGGCAACTGGAAGTTCTATCGCAACGCAGGTTTTGACGATGATTATCCAGCCGTGCTGGGTCCCGGCCTCTATCCCTGGGTCGAATCGGTCAAAATTCGCAATGACGACATTTCATCGCTTCAGGCAATCGATGCCGAGCCCAACATCCCGCCCGGCGCGCCTCTTACTGCCCATATGGCGCTCTTTCAGCACCAAAGTTGCCGCGGCGACCATCGGCACGTTTTCCAGGAGGTTGATAGCTTCTACGCGCTCGATCATGTCCCGCCGCCGTCACCCAACCATCCGGATCTCTCTTTTGATAATCAAGCCTCGTCCATGATGGTCTTCCTTGGAAACTGGCAGACCTGCGCGGATCAAAGTCTCAGCAACCCATTCCCGCCGATTCTGGGTCCCGGAATATATTCCGAATTACCTCCAGGAATCGATAACGATGCGATTTCCTCTGTCACGCCTACCGATGCCAAGCCATCGGCCTCCGGAAGTCCCATGCTCGGTCATATCATTCTTTTTGAACACGGACAGCTTCATGGCGACCACAAGCACATCTTCAACGCGGAGCCCGACCTCAACAACGACGAGGACGACTCCTTCAACGATGAGACCTCCTCCTTGGTCGTTTATCCAAATTCCGCTTGGGATGTGAAGTGGAAGCTTTATCGCGATTCTGACTATCAAGCGCGGTTCGACGTTATTCTCGGCGCTGGCCGCTTTCCTTCGCTGGCACCCACGAACATCGCGAACGACGCGATTTCCTCACTCGAGCTTGCCGGGGACCGATACCTCTTTACCGGCGAAGTAACCGTCAACATCAAGAGTGGCAGCTTCCCAGATCCCATCACTCACGATGTGACCATTACGTTCATCTTCCTGCCCGACACCATGGCCCTGCTGCTCGAGACTCCCTTTGATCCCTTCGACGGCCCCAGCGACTCGACTATCAGTCTCGTCAACGCCGGTACCGGCAACATGCTTCTCGATGGCACCCTCTCTCTGCCCTCCGTGCAAATCACGGTCACCGTATCAATCGGCGTCACCAGTGTCGATGTGGCCGACATTGTCTTCGATCTCACCACCGGCCACGTGGACTCGCCCAACAACGATTTCCACGATACCGGCACGCCGCGCGATCCCGCAACCGGCGCGATTCGACTCGTCGGCGCCGGCCGTTCAAACGACGACGATTTCCTCGTCGACTTAGAGGGCAACCTCATCAAGCAGTGATGCCCGCGCCAGAATCCTTGAGTGACAGTCCGGGCTTAACCATCGAAAACCTGCTCAGCGTCACGAGCCCGACGGCGTAACACGCGCAAGCCACCAGCAGAACGATTCGGAATCCGATCATCATTCCGAGCATCAATGCCAACACGGTACCGATCACCGTGAAGAATCCATTCACGGCCCATGCCCACGAGCCCAGCGCCGATGACCGTTGCACCGCCAGGCGCAGTCCAAGAGGGAAGGGCATACCCAGCACGAATCCGAGAGGCGCAACCAGGAGCAACGCGATCGCGATCCGCCAAAAGATGCCAAGTCCCAAACCCGCATGGAACACCACTGGAGTGATCACTGCCATGATCGGCACCACAATAATTACGCAGGTCAGTACGCGCTTCAGGTTCCGCTCCGGCTCCGCTCCCCATCTTCCGACGGCATGCGATCCTATGCCGGTAAATATCAGCAGCCCGGCCAGCACCACGGCATACGTATAGATCGGTTGCCCCAAAAACAACAGAAACCGTTGCAGCAAAGCAATTTCCACCATGATGAAGCCCAGTCCGAGCGCCGCGAAATAGCCGAGCCAGCTCCAGCGGTTCCGCACCTGAAGGCCTCGCCGGTCCAGCAATGCCAGCGGCACAAGGATGCACAGCCCCGCCACGATCACCGACTGCACCAGCAGAATCAGCAGCGTCACTTCCGCAATGGGCCGGTCCTCCAGCGCCATCCTTGCGCCACCCGGCTGTTTCTGTGAAAACAAGTCCACGATGGTGTGCCAACGGATTCTGGACCAGCGCGTGTGGTGATTGAAGAACGGTTTGTCATCCGTCGCGGCCGCCAGTTGCACATCGTTTTTCCGAAATATCTCCTCCAGTCGTGGCGCGCTCACTATCTGCGCGCAAAGACTGTCGCCCGGCCTCTCATCCGGCGCATACAGAGTCTTGATACTGCTGGCATCTTTTCCCAGACCAGCCTCCGAACTTAGAATTCTGCGAATCTCCCTCAATTCGCTGGGCCGAAATTCGCTCTTCTTCAACAGAAATCCCGCCACAAAAGACAAACGATCTGCCATCGGCCGCTGTTCCACTTCGCTGAATGCGAACGCATGATTGGCAATCGAGCCCATTCCACGGCGTTCGAACACCTCTCGCGCGGTCGCAAGCAGCCGCGGAATCTGAAACTCTGGTCTGGTGAAAAAGATCATCCCGTCAGGACTCAGGTGGTCCAGGTAATCCTCGAAAGCTTCACGCGTTAACACGTAGCTTTCCGCCAGGCTTAGTGCCCCCGATGCCACCGCCGCGTTGCTGATCGTATGCACCGAAATGATGGCGTCGTACTTCTCTCCCGACCGCCGCACAAAACTACGTCCCTCATCCGTGATCAGGTGTACTTCAGGTTGGTGATAAAGATTTCCCCAGAAATCATTCATGCGGTTTGCGACGATGTCGTTGATGATCGGATTGATTTCAATCGCCGTAATCGAGCTGGCGTGCGCTTGCAATCCTGTCAGCACCTGGTCGCCCCCGCCTGACCCGATGATCAGAATCTTCGGATTCGCCTTCTCCGCGTACGCAATTGCGGATAGCTGCTCCACCTGTTCGGGATGCTCCGCTAGTATTTTCCGAACATCAGGTCTCAGGTCACTGATACCGGTGGCGGCCGTTCCGGAATCGATGAACATCACCCTCGCTGCGGGTTCTTTGCCTTCAGCCGGAAACTCCACAACTTGTACCAGCGACAAAGTATTCCACGCGGAATAAATGGCGTTGATGTTTCGCCGGCTCTTGTTCGCGCTTACTCGGATTGGGACGACTTTATCTCCCTTGAAACTTGCCGCCAGCAGCACCACTGAAACAAATGCAGCTGCCAGCGCCAGAGCGCGCCGTGAGTTCCATGCAAAACACAACGCGGACAACGCCCCAACGAACGCCGCCAGTAGCACGCTTCCTGTCCCGCCAAATGCTGGGATTACTAGCGCTACCGCCGCACACCCGGCGCCCGCACCCAACAAGTCGTAGCCGTACAGGCGGTTAATCGACCTCCAGCCGCGCGTCAGCAACAACGAAATCGCCAGCCCCGAGCAAAAGAACGGCAGCGCCACCAACAAAAAATACAGTGGCATGAACAAAAACTGTCGGTGATCGACCGCCACCGAAAAAGGGTCAAACGGTATTCTCTGCATGCCCCAAAAGCTGAACACCACGCAAAGTGAAAAGGCCAGTCCACAAACTCCCAGCCCCAGGTCTAGCTCGGTTCTTTCCCGCAGCTTCGTCCACAGCGCAAGCGTTACTCCTGAAGCGCCGAAGCCTAGCAACGCCGTCGATATCACCAGAAATCCAAAGTGATACCACAACGACACCGACAGCACTCGCGTCAATGCCAGCTCCAGCAGAAGCGTAGCGAGTGACAGCAGGAACAGCCCCGCATAGTGTCGTGTCTGTATTTGCTCGGAGTCCGCCGAAGAAGGAAGTGACACTGATCCCTCCTTGAAATTTGGCGGTCATAGTAGCACGAAGAGCGTGCGTTTTAGTCGCACGCCGCGTTTCAGCCCCAGCGCGGCTGTTCATCCAGGCTGATCCCCAGCGCCGTCTTCGCCACCACTTCATGCGTCAGAAACGAATTCGCTGGATGAATGCGCCCCAACCGCGCGTCACGTACCAGCCGCTCGTAACCCGCCGCGCGAAAGATTCCGCTGCCGCCAGTCACGTCGAGTCCCAAATCCACCACGCGCCACGAACCTTCCACCGCCCGGTATTTCACCGCGAAAAGTTTCGCGGGCCACTGCGCCCCGTGATCGACGCCGTTCGACCAGTCCTCCGCCACCGACTCCAGATGTGGTCCGATGGATTCAAGTTCGATCACCATGTCGGCGATCGCGTGTTGTATTTCCGGGTGATACGCCATCGAACGCGTTAGCGCCACGGAGCCTTTACTCTTCGCGGCGGTAATGCTGTGGTCCAGTGCGCGCTTCGCCAGCCCGTAATAGATGTTCCCAAATCCCATTAGCGCCCACGCCAAAGCACCGAGCACGAACGCGTCGATTCCTGCTCCGCCGGCCGGCACGACTCGCGCAATGTAGCGGTCTGGAATGAATGCACTTTCCAACGTTGTGTCGTCGCTCCTCGTCGCGCGCATGCCCATCACGTCCCAGGTTTCCTTGATGGCATATCCCGCGGTATCGCGCGGCATAAACGCGTGAACGATTTTCGGCTGGCTGGGATCGCTCGTGTCCATCCCGTGAAAGCCAAATCGCGTCCACACCGGCGTCAAGCTTCCAAAATGTTTGCGCCCTGTGAACTTGTAGCCGCCTTCCACGCGTTCCGCTTTCGAAGTCGACAGCAGCACCGGCACGTCATTGCCACTTTCCGCGTGTCCGGCGGCAAAAATCTCGCCAGCCGCCGCCTCACGCAGAATCCATTCCAGTGAAGTATCCCCGCGCCGCCACAGATCGGCCGCCATGCCCAGCCAATACACGTGCATGTTCACCGCCAGCGCCGTAGCGGGCGCGTAATACGCCAACCGCCGTTGCTGCCGGCACATCTCGGCCAGTGTCAGACCTGCGCCCCCCAGCTCTTTCGGCACCGGCAACAGAAGATACTTCGCCGCTCGTAGCTCTTCGAAATCTTCCGTAAAGAAGCGATTCTCCCGGTCGTAGCTGGCAGCTCGCTCCGCAAAACGAGCCACCATCTCTTCCGTAAGTACAGTCTCGGTCGACCGCGTTAAGTTCGCGCTCATCTCTCTCTCCTTGGCAACGTTCTCCTTGCCATTCGAGCTCACTTTGGACAGTACTGCTTTAGAAGTGCAATTCATCGGCTTTCTCCCTCATCGAAATTTTGTTTCCCAGATAATTTGCGATGCTGGAAGCCCGCCAGGGTTGAGTCCGCCACTACGATCCGGCATCCGTCAATACCGAATCTTAATGGCGAAGGGTATCTCAAGCCGCTGCAAAAGGTCCAGCAAGACTACGCGACACTATTACCGGCGCCGCGGCACTCCTTCGCGCCGCGCCCGAATCACGAACGCGCTTCGTAAACGATGTTGAACGGCGTCTCCGTAGCGCGGCGGAAGCGGCTGAAACCCGCCTTCCCGATCACCTCCTGGATGCGCTTCTCTCCGGCTTGCGCTCCCAGGCACAGCCCCACTTCCTGTGAACGTGAGCATGGCGTGCACAGCAGCGTCGAAAATGAGTAGTACACCCGCCCCACAGGATTCAGGTTGTCCTTCAATTGATCGTTGGCAAACGGCTCAACGATCATCCACGTCCCATCCTTCGCCAACGACTGCCGCACGTGCGCTGCCGCCCCAATCGGGTCGCCCATGTCGTGCAAACAATCGAACACCGCCACCAGGTCGTAATTTCCGCCGGGAAATTCCTTGGCGCTGGCGACTTCGAAGCTCACGCGATCAGAAAGTCCTTCGCGCTTCGCAGCTTCGCTCGCCGCTTCAATCGACTTGCCGTGATAGTCGAATCCAAAGAATTTGGATTTGGGGAACGCCTTTGCCATCAGCAAAGTGGACGCCCCTTTGCCGCAGCCAACGTCCGCCACTCGCGCTCCGGCCTCCAGCTTTGCTTTTACCTCCTGCAAAGACGGAATCCATGTGCTCACCAGATTCGCGGCATAACCCGGCCGAAAGAACTTTTCGCAGCCGTGAAACACTCCATCAGCATGTTCGTGCCAGCCCATGCCGGCTCCTGTGCGGAACGCCTCGGCGATTCGTGGAACCGCCGCCAGCGAGCCCAATGCCAATTCAAAAGCCCCAGGCAAATAGGCGGGGCTATCTTCGTTTGCCAGCGCGAATTCTTGCTCCGCGCTCAAGCTAAATTGCCCGCTCCGCTCATCGTAGGTGACATACCCACCTGCGGCCTGCGAAGCCAGCCACTCGCGCAAATAACGCTCGTCCGTGTGTGTCTTCGCGGCAAGCTGCGCGGATGTCGCCGGCCCAGCGGCCAGCGCTTTATACAGCCCCAACTTTTCGCCGATCACCACCATGCCACTGTGAACCGCTGCACCGAGATCCGTAACGAATTGCCCGATAAATGTATTCAATTTATTCATGTCGATTGCGGGAACCTGTGCCGTGCCCATTGAAATTTCTCCTTTTGATGAATTTGCCTTCTCAACCAATTTCTCGCCTGTGTAGGGACGGCCTCCCGAGGCCGTCCGCACACATCGTTAGGGAACTGCTCCGAATTACGGGGTCTGGTTGTCGTACAGATTGCACGCTACGCCGGGGTGCCAGTTCACAAATGCTCCGTTCGGGTTGTCCTTCCACGCCCATACGTGCAGCGTGTAGAACGCCTTCAGCCCAAACCGATTCGGGCTCTCAAAATAATGGAACAGTTGGCCCATCAACTCGGGTGGCCCTGGTTTATGCGTCTTGTCGTTGTCCCACTGTTGCGCGTCAACCAGAAAGTCCGCGCCGGTCAATTTCAGTCGTCCGTCTGCAGTTGGTTCGTACAGGATGATCTGCGGTTTGGTGGGGTCAATCACGCCCTTGCCCACGATATCCATGTTGATGAAGTGCAGCCCCATGGCTCCCTGATCGGGTCCGCTCACGCATCCGAATTGCAACGCGTACCCTTCCTTCTCCGCCTCCGCTACGTCCTTGAAGCGCTCCGTGGATTCCCGAACAATCTTGATCAGCGCGCTTTGCTGGCTCTTCTGCTCCGCCGTCAATTCCGTTTGCGCTTGCGTCGCGTGCGAGTGGCTATCCTGCGAGAACGCATACCACGGCCAAACGCTCATCAGCGCCAGTGCGCTAATGACCGAACGGCGGAATTGTATTGCCAGCCTCCTGATTTTCCTGCGACCTTGCTTGCTTCTCATTGAACTTCTCTCCTTTTCAAATCGTGCTATTTTCTATCGCCGCAATTGCTGACGTTTTCTTCGCCAGCAGTTTTGCTAGAATTCGCTCTGCACCGCGCGCTGCAGGGCGCTGCTGGGTATCTCCTGGCAAGCGCAAAGTAGCAAACGGCAGGAAGGGAAGTAACGAAGCAACGCCAAAGAAAAGCCAAAATCACCGGTCACCCACGTTTTTGGCTTTTACTAGGGGAGCGCTTTTGGAGACTCGCGGCCTAAGCTACCAGTTTGCCGGGTTCACTTTGGACCTCGCCAAGGGGTGTCTTTTCAAGGGATTACAGCAGATTAAACTCCGCCCCAAAGTCTACGAGGCCCTCAAATACCTCGTCGAACACCCCGCCACGCTCATCACCAAACAGGAGTTAATGCAGGCCGTCTGGCCCGACTCCTTCGTCACCGATGATTCTCTGGTGCAGTGCGCCCTCGAGCTTCGTCGCGCACTCGACGACCGCGATCAGCAATTGCTCAAGACCGTTCCTCGCCGCGGCTACCTCTTTGCTGCCAAAGTCACTCAACTCTTTCAGACCACGGACCCCTTCCCGACCACCGAGCTCTACGACTTAGCCGATGCTCGCGACTTGCCCTCCGCGAAAATCTCCACCAAGCGTCACGATCTCCCCGTTCCGCGTACTTCGCTCGTTGGACGTGAGCAGCAACTCGCGGAAGCCATGGTCTTGCTACTTCGGCCCGACGTTCGCCTTTTGACTTTCACTGGCCCCGGTGGTGCCGGCAAAACCCGCCTCGCCCTTGCCGTAGCCACCGCAATTGCCGATCAGTTCACTGCCGGCGTTCAATTTGTCAGCCTGGCCTCGATCCGGCACCCCGACTTGGTGCCTACTGCCATGGCCGATGCACTCGGCATTCAGAAAGTCGCGAATCGTCCCATCGCGCAGCTGATCGGCGAGCGCCTCCAGAACTCCGGACCATTCCTACTTCTGCTCGACAACTTCGAGCAGGTCCTGCCGGCGGCCACTGTACTTGCTGAAACATTGGAAGCGTGCCCTTCCCTCAAGATCCTCGTCACCAGCCGCTCCTTCCTGCATATCTACGGCGAACAGGAATTTCCCGTCACGCCTCTCGCCCAAAATTCCGCCATCGAGCTTTTTGCGCAACGTGCGGCAGCGGTCTGGCCCGACTTTGCAATTACCACAGAGAACGAAGCTGCCGTTCAGGAAATTTGTACCCGCCTGGATGGCCTGCCATTGGCGATTGAACTCGCTGCTGCCCGAACCAAGTTGCTCTCTCCCCTTGCCATCCGCGATCGCCTCCATGGCCGCCTGCAATTGCTCACCGGAGGCGCGCTCGACCTCCCCGAGAGGCAGCAGACCCTCCGCAAAGCGATCGATTGGAGTCACGGTCTTTTGAATGGGGAAGAGCAGAAATTGTTCCGCCGGCTCTCCGTGTTTCTTGGGGGCTGCACACTGGAGGCAGTGGAAGCCGTCTGCAATACCCGCCGGGACCTCGGTATCGATCCCTTGGAAGGCTTAACTTCTCTGGTGGATAAGAATCTCGTCCAGCGCATGGATCGCGCCCAGGCCGAACCCCGTTTCACTATGCTCGAAACCATTCGCGAGTACGGCTCCGAATGCCTCGTTGCCAGTGATGAACAACCCGCCACCCGACGCGCTCACGCTGCATATTGCCTCGTCCTGGCGGAAGAAGGGAATCCAGCGCTCGGCCCGGAAGATCGCGCGGCTTGGCTGACGCGTTGCGACGTCGAAGTTGATAACTTCCGCTTTGCTCTCGACTGGCTGTTCGAAAGCCATGATCTGGATTGGGGCTTTCGTCTGTGTGTGGCTCTGTTCCGTTTCTGGGATATGCGCGAACATCTTACCGAAGGACGCGCCCGCCTTGAGACCATTCTTCGCTTGGCCGGCACCGACCGCCCAAGGGAACGCGCCAGGGTGGCACTCTTTCTCGGAGCTTTAGCGTCGTCTCAAGGAGACTATCCGGCGGCCGAACAGTTTCTGGATCAGAGTCTGTCTCTCTACGAAGAATTGGCCGACCAATCCGGCATCGCTGCTTCTTTGAACGCCCTCGCGGTTTCGGCCCGAGATCGTGGTGACTACGCCACCGCCCAGGCTTGTTTTGAGCGCAGCCTTGCTTGCTGGCGTCTACTACCGGACCGCTTGGCAATTGCCTGTTGCCTTCACAACCTTTCCAATGTGGTCAAAGTTCGTGGCGACTATCCACGCGCTCAATGGGCTCTCCGCGAGGCCGCAGATTTATTTGTTGAACTCGGCGATCGCAACGGCGCCGCCTGGTGCATCAACCAACAGGGAGACATGGCTCGCGCTCAGGGTGACACCATTGCCGCCCGAGAATTGTATCAGCGTGCGCTTTCGGCCTTCCGTGAAGTTGGCGACCAGTGGGGCTCCGCCCGCTGTCTCTCCGATCTAGGTGGCATCGACTGTGAGCGGGGAGACCATTCGGCAGCGCGGGTAGCCTACCGCGAAGCACTGCAGATCTTTGCTGGGTTGGGGCACCGCCGCGGAACAGCCAGGGCGTTGGAAGGCGCTGCTTGTCTTGCTCTAGCTGAAGGGCAGGTCGCGCGCGCGCTGAAATTGGCCGCCGCCGCTGCGCATTTGCGCCAACTGGTCAGCGCCCCCTTGCCTCCTGCGGAACAGCAAAAACTCGATCAGACTTTATCGCCTGCGTGGAAAGCCCTCCGTGATGCGCAAGGGAAAAACGCCTGGGTTGAAGGCTTTGCCATGAGCCTGGAAAAAGCCGTTCAATATTCTCTTGAGGAGTCTGCTTCCGCTAATTGAATGCGGCGGGATCAATCAGGTGACGCACCGCGGCTACGCGGTTAGCGGGAACGCCTGTCCTGCGCGCATGCTCTCGAATGGTATTCTCGTCGGGCGCCAGGTAAACGCAGTACATCTTATCTTCGGTCACATAGCTATGAAGCCACTGAATCTGCGGCCCCATCTCGTGCAGCGTCTTCAAGGAACGCAGCGACACTTCCCGGATCTGGTCTTGTGTCAGCGACCCGGCGCCTGGCATGTCCCGCTCAATCACGAATTGCGGCATAATCCTAGGATTCTAGCACCAACTTCAACCAAATCTCCAAGCCATCTGCGCCCCTCGTCCCTTGCCATTGCATCCTATCGCGACAATGCCCATCCCGGAAACTGGCTAGCCCGACTTATCAGGCGCCTTACAGAAAGCGTGATAAATTCCAGCCGGCTGTCGTGGGACTCGTGGCCATTGTGTTCGGGTTCACTGCACGGCGCATCCTATCCGGCCTTCATGCGTCGCCCGCGGCCAGATGAAAAACCAATTCCCAAATGGTTGGGCAGGACGATTTGCGCTGTTGTGGGGGTCGTCTTCATACTCTCGGGTCTCTCGGACCTGCGGCACCATTAAGAAAGTTCCAGTACGTGTCCGATTACCCGACTACACAGGAGTTTGCAATTCACGCCGTCGCGTTTTGGCGAATGGCGTGATGATCTTCCAGTTGGCCGCAGCAACACATGCGTAGCTGCAGATCGTTTATAATGCCCTTCAGCGCCGATATCCGCGCAGTAGCAAGCCGCAAACCGATAGCCCCAACAGTAGCATGCTCAAGGAAGCTGGCTCAGGCGTTGCCGTCGTCGCTTGCGCGTACGCCGTTCCCGGTTTCGCCGTAAACGCTCAAGTCATAGTTATACGGAGTCGCGTTATTATTGGCCACCTCGGCCACCCAATTTCCAGCTTCGCCAGAAGGGATCGTGAAGTCGATCAGGGAGGAAAGATGGTCGCCTGCATTGCCGCTGGCAATTGCTACTAGGCTCCCAAACGCGTCAAATAATAAAATGTCGCTGGGCACTCCAGGGCTCAGGGTGGCCAAGTCCAGATGCAGGGTATCGCCCACATTAGAAGGAATTGTGACGGCTTCAGTGTTCGTCGGGAAAATCTGACCACCGAAAAACTGCTCCAAAACCGGCATTCCCGCTCCCGTATCACCCGTAATGCTCAAATTGAATTGATACGATCCACTTGGCGCAATTTTCACTGCCGCGCTCCAATCACCACTCGAAGCGACGGTGAAATCAATTACGGAGGACCCGTTGCTGCCGTTCCCAGCCGCAATGGCGACGAGGTTGCCATTTCCGTCGAATAGTAGCGCCTCCATTATCTTCCCGGTGCCAAGGTTCGGAGAAGTGACGGTCACGTGCAAGTTGTCACCCGCGATCACGGGAATGCTGGCAAAAATCGGCGAGGAAGCCACCGTCCCGCTCAACGTATCCGCTCGACTGATAACACCGAGCATGAGAAACAAGCCACAGCAAATAATGCCGCGCAGGAAAAAGTTACCCCCTCTTGCTCTCATAAAGTCTCCTCATAAACAAGTCTCCTCAGGTCGCGTATTCTATTGGAAAGGGAGCCGTTTCGTCAAAAGAATCAGACTGGAGAAAAGCTATATCAAGGTAACTGACGTGTGATTGCACACGATAACGACCTTTAGTACACGCTCTCGAGTCATGTCCGGGTTGCAGCGGGGGATGGGGGACAGACGGGACGTCCACCGGTCTTTGAAAGGGATTTAGCGTTTAGTTTCCAAGGATAGCATCTGTTGGTTCAGAAAAGGTCCCGTCTGTTCCCGGTTTCCCGGATCTGCTCTTGCGTCAGCGACCCCGCGCCTGGCGTGTCCCCGCTCAATCACGAATTGCGGCATAATCCTGAGATTCTGGCACCATCGTCAACCAAATCCCCAAGCGATGTGCGCCCCACGTCCACTTGCCCGTTGTACGCCTATCGCGCCATGCCCACCTCGGAAAGTGAACTCACTCTCGTAAAGGTGCACCCGCAGCAGCATGTTAGGTAACTGACAAATCAGGACTCAACAGAAGGGCGAGGAAACACTCGCCCCATCGGTCACTTCACTACCTCCAAATACGCCCGGCTTCCATGTCTTGTCGAACCACGCCTGCTCAGGACCATACAGACGCAGTAACACGTTCCAGCCTTTGCCAGGAACGGTTTGAACCCAATTGTTTTCATGACCTGCTGGCGCGGTTGGCCCGAAATAGACGTCGGCCGATGAGTGTCAGGATTAATGACGATGCCTTTCTTTTGGCTGCCGATGCTGGGAAGCCGCTCGTCGGTCTGGAGTTCTGAGCGCGTCTGGTTGTCGTAAACGACGAACGACCAGAATGTCTTCACTGGGATATTCGGCGGCAGATGAATCTTGTTGGTCTTGCTTCCGTCCAAAGGCTTGCCCTCCGAGTCCACAAAGGCGGCCGCGTATTGCGAGCCAACGCCGACCATCTTCATGGCCATCGCGGGAGTAACGCCCGTGGCGTAATAGAAGAACATCGTGCGTGCATCGAGATTGCGGACTCCCGGCTGCAACAGAAATTCGTAACTCCCGCCGATGAAGGGGCTCAGCCACGCGCTGCTCGGATAATAGAAGGCATCCTTCATCCGAGTCTTGAAAAGAATCGCGCGAGCCGTGGCGTTGCCCACCGCAACCGAGTCGGTAAGAATCTTCTTCATGCGTTCATCGGGTGCAAAGGGCTTTCCCTTCTCGATCCCGATGGAGGCAAGCACGCCCAGTGTTTCCGGGTCCATTGCGTCGTTCGGTTCTTCTTGT
>CAVTYP010000002.1:0-378439 GCA_963738985.1 Candidatus Acidiferrales bacterium | reverse complement strand
GACCTGAGTGGCACAAGCCTATTTGCTTCCGGGAGTTTTTTATCCGGGCCAAGGCGTCACAGCCTGTGACTTTTGAGATGGATAATTGCCACGGGACCACCAACGGCCAATACAATCTCTACCTCACGGTCGAACACGTGTCACGCACCGAGTAGTTTTCTACGCGAGACTGTCGTCCAGTTTTGGTTGGGGCCGGAGATCTTGCAATTAACTCTATGGCTGAGATGGGGGAAATATAATCCCTGCCGCATCGCCGCAGCTTCCGCCCGCGGTCAAGCTTACGGTGCCGTCTGGGTTATTCGTTATGCAGTCGGAGGTTTTCACTTTTATGGGTAAACCGACGGTATTGGGTGGTACAGATATATCGGATTTCCGTACGAGTTGGCATTTTCCGTTGAGTTCAGAGTTTGACGGAAGCTGAGCGCCTTCGGGCAGCTCAACAACGCAGTTCTTGAAATTAATCGAGTGCATATAAAAGCGGCCACCTCGCCACTTAAGTGTAGTGCCATCGAAGCTGTCATTTATAAAGTAGTTGTTGTCCAATGCGACCGGTATGTTCCTGAATTGACCAGCGAGAAAGAACTTTGCGATAGGCTCATCGAGCGCATCTTGGGGGTCCATAAAGAAGACAGAACGACCATTCACGGAGTTACATTGCGGAACCTTCTCAGCGCATTCAAGACCTTTCCAGAGATAAAAGCGGGCGGGCAACTCCTTGTCCACTGGGAGGGGAGGTAGGAACCACTGGACATTATCATCGACGGGGAATACACCTATCTGGTCTTCGCCACCGACTTTGTCCGTGAATTTTCTGGTTTCGCGTAAAATGACTAGAGCAAGGCTTTTCATTTCCGCCAGCGAAATACTATCCAGTTTTTGTTCATGGCGCTTCTGGTAATACCGCTGAATGACTGGATCCGCGGTCTTGTAGTACCCATCGAGAATAGCGTTGGCGACGCAAGAGATTCCAGCGGTTACGGGAACGAACTTTCCGGCTGGTGCGGCACTCCCCGAAATTACTTCGTAATCGGGAGCTTTGACATTGAGGGGGCCTGCGGGTTTCCAGGATTCTCTGAAGAACAGTTGCTTTAAGATTGGTTGTTTGTTCTTGTCAAAACCGGCGAAGGTCGCTGTCAATCCAAGACTCTCTGGCAATGTGGTTTCTGGGTCGTCGAGTGCGGCAACACCGGTCAACGCCTGTTGGAGCGCGGATTGAATCCAGTCCGAGGCAAATGGGATCTCGCCAAGCTGCCCCGGAATTCCTTGCGGGCCGAATTTCTTTCGGAGTACCGATGCGACCGTTAGGTCCAAAGGAGAGTGAGCCAAGCCTACTGCGAATCCAGCTATCACTACCGCCGAGTTCCGGCCGGTTCGAAAGAGTTTTTGACTATTATCGCAATAGAGCCTCTGTCGGCCGTTGCAGTCGAAAAGCTTATCGCTGGACATTCGGCTGTCGGCAGCGATTACAAAACCGTTCTTGTTACTGAGCACAATGTTTATGGTTCCGGACGCGACGACTGGGCCGCCAGACACCTGCGCGCGGGCTAATAGTGAGCACCAAGCTGTGCATATCAGGACCAGAATTACTATCATGCTGTTTGCTCTTGCCATTCCATTCTCCGAGATGTGGCGTTTCTCAATGTTAGAACGGAGCTGTCTCGAATTCTTGCAAAATTTTGGCCTATGCAAGCCACGGTGCATTGCGACACTTCGCCGCGGGCGTAATTGCAAGCCACGGAACGCCCTGGAGACACCCCAGAAATCGTCAGCTAGGAGGGCTTAGTCGTGATTTTCGTTCCCGGATTCCACAAACCGCGACCCGGCGGGAGGCGAGGAGTGCAAAACGGGCCCGCAACCAACAGGCCGCGGGCCCCCTTTATCAACCAGCTCTTGTAGATTTTACTGCCTGAGTAGACTCAAACACAGCAGGTCACCACAAAGCGCGATCGAATTCGCATCGGTCTACAGTCAGGGCAAACTGCGAAGCCGCCTCATCAATGCTGCCAGATTGGGTCGGTCCTTTTCACTCACTGCTTTGAACTTCAATCCCAGTCCGCCGCCGGGCTTCACGTGCCGCACAACGGCGTCGGCTCGAATCTGGCCCTCTTGAACGAGAAAATGAAGATTGGTCGTCGAGCCAATACGCTTCGGCTTGCGGGTCTGAATGAACAATCCTCCTATGCTGAGATCCATCACGCGAGACAGATCGCGATCCCCACTGCCTTCCCAGTAAACCCACACATCATTCTTTGATTCCACCCGTGAGCTTAATCTTCGGGACGGGAAGGGTATTTGACGTGCCATCGGTTAACTCAGTTCTATTCGAATGCGAGCATTTCGGGAGTGCAGTTACCTGGGGCGGAGTGCAGAATATAGCTGATTGGAAGTGCCAAACCAAGCCAAATCGGAGGCTCGTGCAGAATGGGCAAGAAGACATCCGAAAAGCCGACGACGACCTGGGCGAATTTAAGGTCGGCGACCGCGTCAAGGTGAATCTACATACAGGCAGGATCGTCGACGCAACGGTCAAGGCCGTCATCGATCGCACCGATGGCAAGCGCCTAAAAGTGGATTTTGGGAAAGACGAGACTGCGCTCGTTCATCTCTGGCAGGTAGTCGAGCAGATTCGTTGAGCTTCAGTTCCCAAATGAACCCGGACGGTCCCACACAAATTATCTAGAGTATCTGTTAGTCGAAAAATCTGAGTTTTGCCGCTCGCGAATTTTATACGTGGTTTCCCGCTTGTCAATAGAACCAGGAACTTATGTATTCCGGTTGCGTTCGTGGAGCCAGTACTGGCGGTGGATGTTGTCGGGTCGATGAACGTGTACCCCAGGGTTGTCTCTCTCTTGATTCCAAATATATCTCGATACTCCACGATCACATAGGCACTGAATGTTTGATCGTCCTCAATGTGACCAGGACATTGCAGTTGCAAAACGCGAGAATTCTCCTTGCCAGCACCAAGGGCCTCCATCGACCCGCAGCTAGTCAGGCTTTCCCTAGCTTAGCTACTTTCCGTCGCAAAATGGCCCGCTCTGAATGAGCTATTCGTTTTGTTGAGACCGTGTGATTCTGCTTGCATGTTGTGATTTCTGCCGCTCAACCCGTTTGCGTCCCGAGTCGCGGCAGCTGGGATCTCAGGCCCGTCGCAGTGCCAGGCAGCGACCGATCTGGATGATATTGTCCGCGATCACCCCAAGGCCAACCCAGCGCCGCATACCTTCGAACCCTCGATACCGACAGCGATTCAATCCATGACGACGCTTCAACACGCTGATGCGGCCTTCGCATCCGGTCCGCCAGCGCTGCCCAGCCCGGAACCAACGCGTTTTCTGAAGTTTTCTCCGCTCGCTGCTTTTGCTGCTCCGACTCGGCACCGCGACTCGCGTCACTCCCATGCCCTGAATGCTCTTCTCATTCTTTAGACTGTAGAACCCCGTGTCGGCGGCCACCATTCGTGGTACGCGCCCGAACCGTCGCTGGTGTTGTTCGACCGCAGAAACTAGTAGGTGGGAATCCTCTGGACGTTCGGCGAATACTTCATAGTGCGTGATGATCTGGTTCTCGGCTTCCTGCACCTTAACCAGGTTGCCGAATTCGTTTGGCTTACTCGCCTTCCCCTTGCGAATGATTTCTGTGTGCGGTTCGAAAAGACTCACGATCTTGTGCGGATACTTGGTGATCCCCTGAAACACGCGCGCCTTGGTTTGCCGCACCACCTGTCGCACGCGCCCAGTCATCGTTTCCAGGATCTCCCGTAATCGTTTCAGTTGCGTTTGCCGGCGCCGGGGAAGATGCTGCATTTCCTGCAACACTCCCTCCGCTTGATGCACAATCTTTCGCGTTAAACTCACCAGTTCGCGATACCGCTCGACGCGCCGCTCCTCTCCTCCCGGCCCCTTCACGCGCCCAGCCAGTGCGATCGCCATCACCTTCTTGTTCACACTGCGCATCCGGTTACGAATCCGCTTCTTCAGTCCACCCGCAGCCTTCTCTACCTTCTTCATGGTTCGCGTGAGCACGCGGGCTCCATCTCCTAATAAACCGCTGTCAGTAGGATAGTGAACGTTCGTTCCACGACCGATCCAATTACATAATGCGTATGATGTCGAGACCGTAGCGATCTGTTACCGGTGGCATCCCCTCTTCGGATTGACTCTACCTGTTCGTATGCGGCGAAAGGACCGCGCCAGCCAACTTATCTATTGCGAGTCCGGCGGCAAAATATATCCCATTCCGAGTTGGATGTTGCGTCCCGAGTGTTCGCAACTCTTGCTCGGCCCTCCGCTGATTTCTGCTGAAGCACTCGGTGAACTTCACGATCTGCTCAGGAGTTTGCCCACTCGTGGCGATTGCGATAAAGCTTTCGTGAATTCATCTCCCAAGGAGGGCGTAGATGAAACCATCGGCAAAATCACTCTACCCGCAAATGAACCTCCCACTCCTCAGCGTACCTGCAACGGCAACTGCCGACGAGCAGCAAAACGAATTGACCATCGCTCTGATGGAACTACTCATCAGCGCAGCGAAAGAAGAAAACGAGCGAGCAGGAAACGGAGGAGAGGATGAATCCAAAACTCACGCCTGAACGACTTCATCGAAAAGCCACCGTTTACATTCGCCAGTCCAGACCCAGTCAAGTAATTCACAACCAGGAAAGCACACGCCTGCAACGTAGCCTCGCCGATCGGGCACGCACGTTGGGTTTCCAGCAAATCATGGTTGTCGACGACGATCTGGGACGCACGGGTTCGGGTTTGGTCGATCGTCCTGGATTCCAACGCTTGGTTGCCGAAGTATGTAGCGGTGAAGTAGGTGCCGTATTCTGTGTTGAGGCGTCGCGTTTAGCGCGCAATGGTCGCGACTGGCATCACCTGATTGAGTTGTGTGGAATGGTTGGTGCTATCGTGGTAGACCTTGATGGTATTTACGATCCTACTCTAACCAATGATCGGTTGCTCCTGGGCATGAAAGGCACAATCAGCGAATTCGAGTTAAATCTCTTTCGCCAACGGTCGATGGAAGCCATTCGTCAGAAAGCCACGCGAGGCGAACTGCAGATTCAGATCCCCGTCGGTTTCTTTTGGGCACCGAGTGGAAAACTGGAAAAGGATCCTGACCAGCGCGTGCAGCAGGCCATTGAACTGGTTTTTCGTAAATTCATCGAGTTGGGCAGCATACGCCAAGTTCTACTATGGTTTCGACAAGAAAATATTTGCTTGGCGGCATTTCCGCATGAGACTGGCGAGCGCAAGATGGTTTGGAAATTGCCCTCCTACGCCACACTGCACTCGATCCTCTCCAAGCCAGTCTACGCAGGCGCTTACGCATACGGCAAAACTGAGACACGGACCAAGATTGTAGAGGGCCGTGCACGTAAATCTGCAGGCCACCGCAAGCCACAAAGCGAATGGAGAGTCTTGATCAAGGAGCATCATCCCGGGTACCTTTCCTGGGACGAGTATGAGAGAAATCAGTCGATGATTGCTGCCAATGCCCATATGCACTCTGGTGGAGAGCCGAAGGCTGGCCGTGGCGGTGGAGCTTTGGTTTCCGGTCTTCTGCGTTGCCGACGTTGCGGAAGAATGATTCAGGTTTTTTATCCGGGCACACTCGTTCGTTACGTGTGCAATGCTGGCCGCAGCCGGTATGGTGAGGGGACGTGCATTTCCTTTGGCGGCTTGCGAGTGGATGCGGCCGTGTCGAAACAGGTGCTAGAGGCAGTCAGCGGAACTGCGATTCAGGCCGCCTTAGACGCTGCGGACCAAATGCAGCAGAAGCAACACGACCTGCGCACAGCTATTGAGTTGGAACTCGAGCAAGCTCGCTACGAAGCACGCTTGGCAGCTCGGCGATACGAATCCGTTGATCCCGATCAGCGGTTGGTTGCCGCAGAACTGGAAGCTCGCTGGAATACTGCTCTGCAGAAAGTGAAGGAGCTTGAAAGTAAATTGCATGCGTTCGACCGGGAAAGTCAATCTGTACCGGTGCCGAATAAACAGACACTTCTGAGTTTGGCGCAAGATCTGCCGACCATTTGGAACTCGCCATCGACCGACATGCGACTGAAGCAACGGATCGTGCGGATCCTGATCCGCGAGATCATTGCCGATGTGGACGAGAAAAGCAGAGAGGTTGTTTTGCTGATTCATTGGGCGGGCGGTCGCCATTCAGAACTCCGCTCGAAAAAGTTTGAGACAGGGAGGAGCCGACGGTGCACGGACCCGGAAGCGATCGAAGTCCTTCGGCAGATGGCTGGGAAATTTAGTGATCAGCAGATCGCCGCGACGATGAATCGGCTCAGGCTGCGAACGGGAGTGGGCAACTCCTGGAACATGATGCGCGTGCGCTCAGCACGCAGTTATTACCAACTGCCGGCTTTCCGTGAGGATGATGATCACGCCAACGAAGCCAAGGAAGTGACCGTTAAGGTAGCAGCGCAGCGACTTAACGTAAGCCAATGGATGGTACGGCGCATGATCGAAGAAAAGATATTGCCTGCGCGTCAAGTTGTTGTTTGTGCGCCGTGGCAGATTCCAGTCGAAGCATTAGCTTCAGAAGAGATCCGTAAAGAGGCCATGAATATCAGAAATCGAGTGCGAGTTCCGCGAAGCCAGAGCAGCGAAGGGCAGCAATCAATGTTTTCAGAGAGATAGCGAGGTGTAGCACAATGTCGCAACATCGACCGTGGTGTCTACCCTCATCTTTCGTCCTTGCACCACGCCGCGCTCTCGCGCCAACTCCATCAACCGTTCGTGCAGCTCACCGATCACTTCTGGTCCGATGACTTGCCCCAGTCGTGCCAGCGTTTTGGCATCCGGTACTTTCTCGTCCCCAATGCGAGTGAACGCGCGATAGACCAGGTTCGCTCGTACTTCTCGCTCCAGCGTGTCGTAACTCCAGTTTCGCACGTGCTTCAAGATCAACAGCCGAAGCGCCACTTCCGCCGGTGTTTGCGTGCGCCCATGCGTCCGGCTCTTGCGATGTCGTTTTCCTTGTGCTTCGTACACACTCTCCACCAGGGCGGCGTCTTCCAGCAGCTGGTCTACTTCTTTCATCCATGGTTCCCACAGATCTTCGATGTCTTTCGCTAGTCCGCTGTGCCACAAACTGGGTTGCCGATGTCGAAGTTGGATCACGCTGCCTCCTTAATCTCTTCAGACGCAGCATCAACAAGAAAAGCTACACTTCAACATCGCACAATCAATCGAAAGTCCATAAATACTGGCTACAATGTTTTATTTTTGCGACGGAAAGTAGCTAGGATGGACGAGACGCAGAAAGTTGAAACGCCGAAAGTTCAATTTCCCGGCTTGCTTACTCCGCGCGAGACGGCGGTGCTGGTAACTTGAGCGTTTTTGTTTAGAGCTGCGAGGTTGGGGCTTTTCATAATCGGTTAACTTAGCCGCGGCAACTACCGTCAAACGGTCCCACGGTGGCTGACCAGAGTTTCGGTGGCTCACTCTATTGTTAATTACCGTTAAGTTCAACTGAAATAGCCCATTCATGATCCGCGCACAGATAGGCACAATTTAACGGTTTCGAATAGAGCACCGAGGAAATCGTCTTTTTCACGGTTTTGGACCGTGTTAAAACGGCTCTGGGCCTCCCTGCAGAGGTTCAAGAGGGGTTTTCGGGTTGGGGCAACGGGTGCAATAGGGGTTTTCGGGTTGCAACCGGGAAAAACGGTGGTATGACGAAAATCTCCAGTTAGGCGTTCACAGCCCGGAAAGATCAACTCCTTCCCGTCGAGCATAAAACCGAGATCGGTTGCCACTGCGCGAACAAACGCACCACCGTTACATCATCTACCGTACTTGCTCTTCAAGTTGGCAAAGCACTTCCGCAGCCCTTCTTTCAGATCATCTTGTATTTCCCAGAAGATGGCAGGGATGTCGCCGACGTCAAACGGCAGCTCCGTTCCTTTTCTTGCGGTCATGATCACGTCTTTGCCGAGACCTCGCGCGAAACCAACTTCGTAGAAGACGTTAGGGCTGCCCTCACTAACATCAGCTATAACAATGCCGGATCCACGAATCCCCTTTTCGACGCGAGGAATAATTCGCTCAAGAGATCCAGACTCGTCTGTCCGTTCCGCCACGAAACCGAATTCCTTACAAACTTCCTTGCAGGAGGCATAGACATCACGGAACTCTCTTTTAAACGACATGATTGTGAAAACGCTTCGAGGCATAACCATCCGTTCAGCAAGCGCAACTACCTCCTTCACGTGGTGCGAGATGTCGGTCGAGACTTGGTTGAGTGTTTCATAGTCCTCGGCTATCGTCGGGGAGATCATCCGAAGACGCGTCAACTCCTGATCATAGATCGTCTCACCGGCGCCACCGAAGCGAGGAATCCCCAAGATTGGCTTTCTTGCGTAAAAAGCCCAGTTTTTGGCCAAGAAGGTACCGTCGCGCCCCGCAATAAAGATTGTTGCGTCTGCCAGCTCTATCTGCTCTGGAACTCTTAGCTCCGCGTGGTTCATCTGCCAGTCCGGAAGGGACGATAGTCGAACCCTGCCAATCTCATGAACCTGTTGGTAGCTTCTCAGTCGGTAGCTGATAATCGAGGCATCGGAGTTTCCGCCGTTACTATCCAGCCACGCCTTGGCGGCAATAGCAACTTCCTTATCGACGGAACCTTGGCAACCATTCAGAAGGACATGATGTTGCTGGACAATCTCCCTACCTAAAGCAGCGACAAATTCCCGGCACAACTCTGGTTCTCGAGGAACTTCCCGCAAAGAGCCTCCAACTAAGATGCGCATATTCCCTCTTAAATCAAATACATCTTACCGCTGATTGATCTCAAGAGTCAGTATGTTGGTTAAACGATGGGATGCCTCAATCCCATATTTCCGCAAGCCATCTGCCAATTCGCCAGCATAGAATCGAAATAGCTCACGGCCGGAGTCAGCCGCAAAGAGACTCGTACCTGCGATATCCTCGTTTCCATGGGAAGCAAGGGGAACCAAACTCACTGTAGTAAAAATGTAGTAGATTTCGGTTCAGAAGCCGTTAAATCAGGTACAGACGGTTCAAGTCCCCTGCGTTGTAACCGCTGGAGGAGTATAGTAGAGTCCGAAATTTTCAGAACGAGGCAGAAGAGTGGTCAGGTTTGCTAAACCGTTGTAGGGGCCAAAACCTCTACCGGGGGTTCGAATCCCCCCCTCTCCGCCAGTTCTTTTCAAATCAACCATCTAGCCGGAAATCGCCAGGTCCTTGTAAGCCCTTCTCAACGACCAAAAACGCCGCACTGTAGTAAATTCGTAGTAGTTTTGAGATTTAAAGGCGGCGCGATTACTGCGAGAGCACGGCCCGCTAATGCGTCGTTAGTGGGGCACCACGGTGCTCAGTAACGATTGCCATCCCAATCCCGCAGCAAAAATAGGGGCAAGCTGGACAAGGATAGGAGCTTCTTCATCGATTACCTTTCGATAAATGCCGGGGAATATCAGAACTGAGGTGACTACGGAAAACCAGAACCAGCCGCCAAACCCCGGGAAGCTCCAGTGGTGCGAGTTCCTGTATCCTTCGAAGGATGGCTGAATTAGAACTCCCGCGAGAAGCGCTAACCACTGAGGCCATACCATGTTTTTGCTTGGCGTCGGCGGCGACACTCGGTCTTCACCTGTTTCTGTTTCAGGTCCTAGCGGCAGCGTTTTATGTGGCCTTCGAATATCGAAATAGTCAGCGAAACTTCCCAAGGAGGATCTCCTTCGTTTGAACTACCGTTCTAACGCCTTTCAGTCGGCCTTGTTTGCAAAGCTTCAACGACTGTCGAAAAACGCATCACAATCGTGCTCAACTCCTTGAACGACTGGTTCAGGTTACCCTTGTCGTCTATGAGAGTGTGAAAGATCCCAGCGATGCTACTCGCATAAATATTATTCTCACTTGCCAATACGGCGGTCGCCAGTCGATTCTTCAGGAGAATCTCCGCGATCGATTCCTTGCCCTTAGCGGCCTTAGCCGTGCGGCAAGCCAGGAGAACAATCACACGATTTGGTGCTTCTTTCCTAGTAACACTTTTAAGCTCTTCAAACGACAGTTTCCCGCCGTTCAACCCAGGCAGAAAGATGGACTGAGAGTCCGAATGCGCAATTACAAACAAGATATCTTTAGTGCCCTCTCGAAATTCTTTAATCACGGATTCTTTGGTTGCCCGTTGCACCAAGGTGTTACCCGCTGCCTCTCGGATTTGTTCCCTGGCCGCACTCCATTCTTCTGGCGTTGACGTCAAACCCATTCGTTTCAGTTCAATGCTGGGTCTCAGCTGTCCGGTTTCTTGCGGAAGAGCGTTCAGAATTACCGCGTTGTCCGGTTTAAAGGGCAATATCGTTAGAAGAGCGGCCCGCGATAGTTCCGCCGGGCTACCTTTGGGTGATACTCTGCTGTGGATGACGAACGGAAGATTTCTTGCCTTGAATCGTTGTTCATCAGCTTTCGTGAGGTTACTAGACAGAATAAACACATCGCCTTTGACGTAAGAGTCGAAAAGATTAGGGTCATTGATATCGTGAAAGGCATGTTCGCCGCTGTTTTGGAACTCAAAAGACTCCGGACCGGAAGTAACAAACGTCGCGGTTGCCCGTTTCGGTCCAAGATGAATAGGGTTCCGAAGCCAGTTCGCCGCGTTGTCGGCCTTGGTAGGTTTCCCGTGAAGGGTAGCTTCGTTAAGTTCCTTTTCGTGTTCCTTTTGCTCTAGAGTTTTTTCTGACTCGATCTTGTTCGGTTCTATTTCTTCCTCTTGTCCTTTAGCGACCGGGAAAAACACTTGAGCGAAAAGAAGAGCGGCACTCGCAAAGCAGATTCGGAAGATCATGGTTCTCCGTACATCTTATGGTTGCGACGGATGCTATTACACCGTAATAAGTCTGACAAGAGTTAATAAAGTTTAAGTCTACGAAGGATGGCAGTGATATGCCCTGATTTAATGACCTTGCCGAGGTGGCCGTCGCAGAATCGTTGGTATCTGACGCTTGCCATAATCAACCTGATGCAAGTCGTCAGCCTTGCTCTATCGATGAAGGCGGCGTCATTCAAGTACGGGGTCCCCGCTTTAGCCCAAGCTGGCCAGTTGAATGTCCGTTGTATAAACCCGTTTTCATAGCAAGCCTGCATGAATTCGTAGACGGCTGGTGATACTCGTAGCGACCAACTTCGAGGCTATCTGTTGCAAGTTCTTGGGACTTAACTGCGCGCTCCAAGTCTTCTGGCTTGATACTTTCTAAAATCGGCAGGAACTTCACGACCGCGCGAATCTGTTTTGTGGAAACGGCTTTGATGTACGAACGGTTCACTGAATCATTTGCGGGTGTTGACTTTTTAGTTGTGCGCATTGTGCCTCCCTGTGTGCTTCCAGACTGCAAATAGCTGCCCGCCGGTATTCGTCGTTCGCCTTTGCATACGTCCGGAGAAATGCTCGGGCTAGAAAAGTCCATTATCTGGGCAGCAAAGAGGGGAGAAACACCCGCTGCGGCAAGGCGACTGGCGAATGGATGCTGCCTTAGGTCGCGGAGTCAGAAGTGTATATCGAAGAGGTGTGATAAAAACGTGATAGTTCTCTATTCATATCCGTTCAATATGGGTAGGAACGGTTCAGACCGAGGTCGTTGTATCCCATTGAAGAATATAGTAGAGTGCAAAGTTTTCAGAACGCGTCAAAACAGTCTCGTGTTCTCCGGAGCAAGAGGTCGGGAGTTCGAATCTCCCTGGGCGCGCCACTTAATCTTAAAAAATCAATTGATTGGCGAATCCGCCTCTTCTGCACTTTCACTCTCAACCGCGTTTTTGGGAATACTTGGGAACAATTGGCTCTCAAGGAGGTTCACGGCTTCACGCTGAGCAATCACGTGTATGCATACACCTCAATGGTGGTTGCCAAGTCCGAATGCCCAAGTTGAGCCTGTGCAACCTTCAAGGGCGTTCCCTGGCCATGCAGAAGCGTCCGGTGCGTGTGGCGCCTATTCCGGGTCCGGAATACTCTGCACTGGACTAAACCGCTACGCGGTAGGCGGTGGTACGACATCCGTGCCGGTGTAACGGATCACGATCGCCACCGTTCCAGTTGAAGATTTCTTCCCCCTTAGCTTTAGAACGTTCCTTTGCGAAAGCATGGAGCTGCTGCTTGCAGCACATTCCACTTCGCAAAGGAGCTTTCGATGACATCCCTTCGACAACGCATGATCGAGGACATGCAGATCCGGAATTTGTCGGTGCACACCCAGACCAGTTATGTTCAGCAGGTGTCGCTATTCGCGCGGCACTTCAACAAATCACCGGAGCTGTTGGGACCTGAGGAGATTCGCGACTATCAGGTCTATTTGACCAACGAAAGAGAGTTGGCGACAAGTTCCATTCTTATTGCCATCTCGGCACTCCGCTTTCTCTATAAAGTCACCCTCAAAAGGAACTGGCCGTTCGATGAGGCGATCCCAGCTCCGAAAAAACCTCAGAGACTGCCGATTGTCCTCAGTCCGGAAGAAGTCATTCAGTTTCTTGATTGCATCGCAAGTAGGAAACATCGCGCGATTTTGACCACTTGTTACGCCGCGGGATTGCGCATCTCTGAGGCCGTTGCTCTCACTCTCCCAGCGATTGACAGTAAGCGCATGGTCTTGCGTGTCGAGCAGGGCAAAGGCAAGAAGGATCGTTACGTGATGCTCTCGCCCAAGCTACTGGAGATCCTGCGTGACTGGTGGCGAGTTGAAAAGTCAAAGGACTGGATCTTTCCGGGCAACATCCCGGGACGACATATCAGTAAGGACGCTGTGGAACAAGCGTGTCAGAAGGCCCAGCGTCTCTCCCAGATTCCCAAACCGATCACGCCACATTCTCTGAGGCATTCGTTCGCTGTCCATCTACTTGAGTCAGGCGCAGACGTCCGCACCATTCAACTACTGCTCGGCCATCGCAGCCTGGCGACCACAGCAAGATATCTCCGCATCGCGACCAGCAAAGTGTGCTCGACATCCAGCCCGCTTGATTTGCTGCCCCGCCCAGTCTCCATGGAGGCCAAGCCTAAGCCGACCCAACCCTTCTAACCGGCGGGCCAATGGATCGCCCGAAGTTGGAGGTGGCGGACGTTTTCCGCCGCTACGGCGAAGCCTATCGCGAACAGCATGACGGGTCGCTCTCCACTGCACAGAGGCGCGTCATGGCCGCGATCGAGGTGTGTCGCACTGCAGCCCTCGGCGGTCATCTCGAGCGGTGCGACTGTTGTAATCACGAGCGGCCCTGTTATGACTCCTGTCGCGACCGTCATTGCCCAAAATGCCAGTCGCTCGCTCGTGCGGAATGGGTCGAAAAACGAACGTCCGAGGTTCTCCCGACGCACTATTTTCATGTCGTCTTCACGATTCCCGACCAGGTCGCTTCCATCGCTTACCAGAACAAAGATCTCGTCTACGGCATTCTCTTCCGAGCCACGGCCGAAACCCTATCCACCATCGCTGCCGATCCCCAACATCTGGGCGCCGAGATCGGCTTTTTCGCTGTACTTCACAGTTGGGGACAGAACTTGCTTTTTCATCCGCATCTCCATTGTGTCGTTCCCGGCGGCGGGATTTCACCTGATGGTACCCGCTGGATCTCCTGCCGCCCCAACTTTTTCCTGCCGGTAAAGGTGCTCTCCCGGCTGTTCCGGCGATTGTTCTTGAGGTATCTGCAGGAGGCCTTCGACGCCGGCAAGTTGCACTTCTTCACTTCGCTTCAGGCGCTCCAAAATCCGCAGGCTTTTACCCGTCATCTCGATTCCGTTCGAGACGTGGAATGGGTCGTCTACGCCAAGCCACCTTTTGCTGGGCCGCAGCAAGTCGTGGACTATGTCGGCCGCTACACTCACCGAGTAGCTATTTCCAATCATCGGATCGTCGACATTGAAGATGACCAAGTGAAATTCACCTGGAGAGACTACCGCGACAACAATCAGCAGAAAACCATGCCCCTCACGGCGGACGAGTTCATCGGGCGGTTTTTGCTCCACGTTCTACCGAGGGGTTTCCACCGCATTCGCTACTACGGGTTCCTCGGCAATCCACACCGCAAAGAGAAGTTAGAGCGTTGCCGCCAACTTCTCGGCATGGCTCCTCGAAAGGAAAACTCTGCCGAGCCTGCGCCACGAGAGGACTACCGAGATCGATATGAGCGGCTCACAGGCCGCTCTCTACGGGAATGTCCCGTTTGTCATCGCGGCCGCATGATCGCAGTCAAGGCGCTACCTCAAGTTCGCTCTTCACCGACCATTCGAGACACTTCATGATCGACCGTTCACGAATCCAAATCGCTCGCTCCAAAAACTCGAGCGCTTCGAGTCGAAGAAGTGGTGTTGACTTATGGCTGTCACAACCAGGTACAGTCGGCCGAGCACCCCCGCACTTTGCGAAGGCGGGCGTGCGGAAGACTCCAAATCGCAGCGCCCCATGCACGTCTCTGCTATTACTGACCAATTTGTTCTTTCCATTTCGCTCCCACTCACCAATCAAAACCCATACCCATGCACCTAGCAGCGGTTTAGTCCAATACATTTTTAGCTCACCGGCGCGGCTCGCTTACGTTTCCTTTCTGCTTACGCCTATTGTCGCCGCGCCGCCAAGCTAAAAATGCTCTGCACTATGCCGACCTCCTGACTATGCCGGGTAGAACCCCGATTGACCCATCCATGCATGTGAGGGTGTAGATTCACCCGGCATAGTCCGGGCGGTGCGCTCCTGACACACTTCTCCGCAAGGAGAGCGCCGATGAACCTATTTTTTGGAGATCCCAAGACGTGCCAGCGTATGCATGAAGGGCCCCTGGGTCAATACATCGATTCCTACGTCACTGAGATGTGCGAGCAAGGTTATTGCCAGGCTGCAACGGAGTCGCAGACCCGCCTTGTATCTGACTTAAGCCGATGGATGGCAGAAAGAGAGATCACTCCACAGCAGCTCACAACTGACCAATGCAAAATTTATCTTCGGTCCCGAGCACAGCATCGGCGCCCTAAACGAGATGATTGGGCTGCTCTAAAGCGGCTCTTGAATCTGTTGCTTCGACGGGAAGTAATTCCTGAACCTTCGCCACCTGCAGCAACACCGGTGACCCAACTGCAAGTCGAATATGGCCAGTATTTGCGCCAGGAACGAGCGCTTGTATCTTCGACCGTGCATCGTTACGTGGTGCTTGCCAGAGAATTTCTTACCGACTGTTTCGGTACAAGTCCGATCGATCTGTCCACTCTGCAGGCCACCAACATAACTGGATTTGTCCAGCGCCGGGCGGCCACTATTGGCAGTAGATGGGCGCAGTTGATGACCACCGCGTTACGTTCTTTTCTGCAATTTGCCCGATATCGCGGAGATCTCACCACCGATCTTGCAGCGTGTGTACCCACGGTCGCGAACTGGTCGCAATCGACCTTGCCCAGAGCCCTTCCGCCCGGACAGTTGAAACTTGTGTTGGCCTCCTGCGACCGGAAGACAGCTGTGGGCCGTCGAGACTACGCGATTCTCTTGTTACTCGCACGACTGGGCTTGCGTTCGAGTGAAATCATTGCGCTCAGTCTGGAAGATCTGGATTGGCAGACTGGGTTGATCACCGTACGCGGAAAAGGTGGTCGCTATTCCCAGCTTCCGCTCCCCGTGGATGTCGGTGAGGCGATCGCCAACTATCTGCAAACTGCGCGGCCGAAAACACTACGTCGACGCGTATTTCTTCGTGGGCGGGCCCCTGTAGCAAGCTTCAAGGGCCCGCAGGCGATCGCTTCCCTCGTCAGACATGCTTTGGTACGAGCTGGAATTCATTCGCAGAGAAATGGGGCTCACCAGTTCCGTCACCACCTCGCTACCCAGATGCTTCGGCATGGAGCTTCTTTGGCTGAGATCGGAGAGTTGTTACGGCATCGGAGCCCTCAGACCACGACTATCTATGCCAAGGTTGATCTTACTTCTCTGCGGACGCTGGCCTTGCCATGGCCCGGAGGTGCTCAATGAGCACGCTGCGCAAGGCCATCCAAGGCTACGTTGAGATGCGCCGAAATCTGGGATTCAAACTACACGATGCTCAGATCGGTCTACTGAAATTCGCCTCGTTCCTCGAAAAACACAACGCATGTCACATCACGATCGATCTGGCCATGCAATGGGCGCAGGAAAATCCTTCGGCGCGTCCTTGCGAATGGGCTCGTCGGCTTTGTTTCGTGCGGGGATTTGCGCGCCACTGGAGTGCGACCGATCCGCGAACTGAGGTTCCACCGTGGGGATTGTTGCCCCACCGCCCCGCCCGCGCCCGGCCTTACTTATATAGCGACACGGAGATACAGCGACTGCTCGAAGCCGCCCTGCAATTGCCATCGCTTCACGGTCTACCAAGCAAAACCTACTACTGTCTCTTGGGATTATTGTCTGTAACCGGACTGCGCATCAGCGAGGCTCTGCACCTACGATCAGAAGATGTGGACTTAACAGAGGGTGTTCTTACCATCCGAGGCGCGAAGTTCGGAAAGTCCCGCTTAGTTCCCATTCATCTATCGACCCAGCGAGTACTTTCGGATTATGCATCCGAGCGCGATCAATTCCTTGCTGGACCTCCCCCCTTGTTCTTTTTTGTGTCCAGACGAGGAACACCATTGGAACCCAGCCAAGTCCGACGAACTTTCTATACGCTGTCACGGAAAACTGGGCTACGTGGTCTCTGCGCGAGCCACGGACCACGTCTTCATGACTTCCGTCACCGATATGCAGTTCAGATACTGCTGGAGTGGTATCGTTCCGGACAAGACGCCGAACGTCGCCTGCCGATCCTATCCACTTTTCTGGGCCATGTTCATGTTAGCGATACCTACTGGTATTTCACGGCCCATCCCGAACTCATGGGCTTAGCCATGAGGCGCCTTGAAAAACGTTGGGAGGGCAGAGCATGAAGCCCACTGCCACTCTCGCCATTCTGCTGGAGAGCTTCTTCACTCAGCGTCTCATGAACCAGAGGCAGGCAAGTCCTCACACGATCAGTTCCTATCGTGACACTTTTCGCCTGCTTCTACGATTCGCTCAGCGGCTTCTGAACAAGCCGCCCTCCCATTTAGCTTTCGAACAGATCGATGCTCCGTTGATCGCCGCATTTTTGGAGGACATGGAAAAGAGTCGAGGAATCACAACTCGAAGCCAGAATCTCCGGTTAACAGCGATTCGTTCTTTTTTTCGCTTTGCCGCTTACGAGGAGCCCTCGCGTTCAGCTCAAATCCAACGCGTGCTGGCAATACCAAGCAAGCGCCACACACGTGCTTTAGTTCACTTTCTTGATCGCCCTGAAATCGAAGCGTTGCTGGCAGCTCCCGACCAAAAAACCTGGTTGGGCCGACGCGACCATGCCTTACTGTTGGTTGCCGTACAAACGGGATTGCGCCTGTCCGAGCTGACCGGACTACGGCGCGATGATGTGACTTTGGAAACAGGAGCGCATATCCAGTGCATGGGAAAAGGGCGCAAGGAGCGATGCACGCCACTGACGAGGACGACCGTAGCGGTTCTGAAAGCATGGTTGGCGGAGCCGGCCAGACTTGAGACAGAAACACTGTTTCCCACTGCCCGTGGTGGTCGTCTCAGCGCAGATAGCGTGGAGGACTTACTCGACAAACATGTAACAAGTGCCAGTCTCACTTGCCCATCGCTTCGCAAAAAACGTGTCACCCCACATGTACTTCGGCACACCATGGCGATGGAGCTGCTACAGGCAGGTGTCGATCGAGCTGTAATCGCTCTTTGGTTAGGTCATGAGTCGGTCGAGACCACGCAGATCTATCTTGATGCCAATCTCGCCTTAAAGGAAGAAATCTTGGCAAAGACCATGCTGCCTGAAGGAAGACCGGGACGCTATAAGGCTGACGACGAATTGCTGGCCTTCCTTCAACACTTATAATCGCGATCAAACTATGCCGGGCATAGGTTCGAGCAGACTCATCCTAAGCTCTCCAATTATAGGCAAATCCCCGTTGTGTCCTCCGCCCACCCGGCATAGTCAGGAGGTCGGCATAGTGACGAAGTGCATGCCAGCTCAACTTTGGGAGCCCAACGCGCTTGCATGCCGGTCGTAATCCTCGGTTCCGCAAATTCCCTGATGCTAAAGGAGCGCCGTGACGGGCGGCGAATACCAGAGCCTCAGCGTTGCGATCCGGACAAGCGGTGAAATGTTTCTTCAACGCCTCTACGACTGCAGGCGATAGAGGGACTTTTCTCCTGCCAGCAAGGGTTTTCGGCGTGCCGAATCGTCCCCCCTAGGAAACAAGTCCTTTCGCGCAGCTACCGCCCCGTGCGAACGTACACTCGATCCGCCGCCACCAACTCCATGTTCGGAACCTCACTGACCAACTTCACCGGTTCCAAACTAGCCTTCTTTTCCGGCTCAGCAAGAAACGACAACAGATATTGGTGCTTCAGCCGGTTGGATAGGTCGTCTAGGAATGGAGCGAAGGCCACCGCCGGGCGATTGAAACCGAGGTAATAAGCTTGACCGCCGGTCCTGTCTGCAACCTGCCCCAGATAAACCTGGCCGATGTACGTCGAAAAATAGCTACGGCGAATCGTCCCAGCGCCGGGATTGTAGAGAGTAGAAACGACAATGGCGGCACGCTGAGCATCGTTTATGGCCGCGTCAAGATACGGATCCAACAAATCGTTCTGACCGTAGTAACGATCGTATCCGTCGGAGATCATCAGGACCTCCCGCCTGCTATCGCTTTTTGGCCAACGCTTCACCAGATCGCTGAGAGAAAAATACGGGCTGCCGTTTGCGCTTGCCATACCCAAGGGGAGGCGAAGCGCCTTCGCGGCGAGGGCGTGATCGTTGGTCGGCTGCTGCGCGATCCAAGCAATACCGTTTCGCATATAGGCAACGCCGATCTTCGTGGAGTCGGGCTGCGTCAGTATGAACTGGCGAATGTCTCCCAGTTGCGTACCCAGGGTGGCCGTGGTGGAGTCATCATCGAGAAGGATGAAAAATTCCATCGCCGCATTGTCTCCCTGAGCCGGCACCCAGGCGGTAACCATATCGTGCTCATGCCCCTGGAGTACGACGACCTCCTGTTGCTTGATCAGCGGCAGGTTGGCTCCTTGACGTGCTTCCTCCGTGACGACCATATTTGTCGGAACTCCATTGCCCTGCGGCTCGGTTTGAGCTGCCAGACTGCCAGCGTTTGTTGCCGCTAGAACTATTACGCCCATTGCGCTGAGCAAAAACCCTGCTTTGTTCATGTCCCTACCTCCCAAGAGCGCCTCGGGCCACTACCCCTATCCACAGGCTCTTCCGACCTCCCCTAATGCATTGGATGTGCCAGCTCAAACTTTAGTTTCCGTTCTATTCCGTCGACTCGCCGGCAAAATCACAACCAAACTCTTCGTAATGGCATAAGATTTGCATATGCCCACAAGCGATACCGACGGAAAGCTGCAGGCAGACAACGCTTACGCAGATTTCGTAGCCCGCTACCCCACATACCTCAAGACGGAATTACTGGATAGACTGCGCACGAACGAGTATCGCCGATTGGACGAACGGCAACAGGTCTACCTTGATTACACGGGCGGTTCCTTGTACGCGGAGTCGCAACTTCAAAAGCATTTTGATTTATTGCGCTCGGGCGTTTTTGGCAATCCGCACTCCGCCAACCCGACCTCTGTAGTGATGACAGGTCATGTGGAACGTACTCGCCGCTATGTTCTAGATTATTTCAATGCCAGCGCTGACGATTATATCCTCGTCTTCACGCAGAACGCCTCCGGGGCGCTCAAACTTGTAGGCGAGTCATTTCTGTTCGCACCCGGGAGCCGTTACCTGCTCACCTTCGATAACCATAACTCCGTTAACGGGATTCGCGAGTTCGCACGAGCCAGAGGCGCCACTACAGCTTACGCACCACTGCTGACGCCCGGTCTGCAGCTCGATCTCGGCCGACTGGAAACAATGCTGGACCAGTCGGACTCGTCTCTCAACAATCTGTTTGCTTATCCGGCGCAGTCCAATTTTTCAGGCGTGAAGCACTCGCTGGACCTGGTGGCGAAAGCTCAGAGCAAAGGGTGGACCGTCCTGCTCGATGCTGCTGCCTTCGTACCCACCAACAGGCTCGATTTGAGGGCGGTGCAACCTGACTTCGTGACCATCTCCTTTTACAAGATGTTTGGTTACCCCACGGGAGTCGGGGCGTTATTGATTCGCAAATCGGCGCTCGCGAAGTTGCAGCGCCCGTGGTTCTCAGGTGGGACTGTAAACTTTGCATCGGTTCAGGGTCTGGCGCACATCTTGTCGCCGAACGAAGCCGCATTTGAAGATGGGACGCTGAATTATCTGCTGATCCCCGCGGTAGAGATCGGGCTGCGGCACCTGCAATCGATCGGTATCGATACAATCTCTGAGCGAGTCCGATGCCTTACCGGATGGCTGCTGGAAGAGTTGCTGGAGTTGAGGCACAGCAACGGCCGCGCTATGGTCCGCATCTATGGTCCATCGACAACGCAGTCGCGTGGCGGAACGGTGACGCTCAATCTTTATGATCCGGAGGGACACCTGCAGGATTACCGGCGTATCGAGGAATTGGCGGGCGCAAAAGGCATTTCCTTAAGAACTGGATGTTTTTGTAACCCAGGCGCGGGTGAAGCGGCCGAAGGTCTGACCGAGGAAGATATGCGCGCAGGGCTTACGATGGGAAGCGATATTAATTTGTTTAGTTTTATGCGATTGATGAGGGAGCGGGGCCACAAGAGTGCTGGCTCTATTCGGGTGTCCATCGGTCTGGCTAGCAATTTCGAGGATATCTGGCGGTTCCTGCGTTTTGTGTCTGGCTTTCGAGACCAAACGCGGCTGACGATCGGAGACGTGACCTTTGATGTAGATTCCTGCCGCGTCATCCGGGATGGAAGCTAGCCGTTACTGGCCGGAACGCTGACTACTCTCCCGACGTAGCTGTCTTGTCACGGTCCGAACCTTTACGTCGCGCCGCGACGTCGCAAGAATTTGACGCTCAAGTGGGCACACCTAACTTCGGCAATACCCACCTCGTCGCTACGATATAGACTGCGGCAAGCAAGAGCAATTTCAACGCGTCATTCATTCTGCGACCTCAATTCCATCTTACAGACCGCGATGCCGGCATCCATCATTTTCAATTCTCCCAGTCGACCTTGACTAGGAGCAACCTTTACCTAGCTTTAGTTTCTTCTCGTTCTGCGGAGGGTTACTCTCGGGAGCCATGGCAGGTGCTGCGGGAGGCACCGGAACTGCGGATTCAGTTCCTGCAGGCCTCGGCGCGCCAGAGCCCATGAAATATTCGCGGATTTGCCGAGCCTGCTGGTAACCTTGCGGCGACGCCGATTCCGACCTAAGACTGACCGGTGTGAGGACAAGATCCCACCACGCAGAGATTCCTTCCCTGAGCGAATAAGCGTCATAGCCCTTCATGCTAAGCAGCAATTGGGTTTCGGCAGCATGTCCCGCACCAAGTCCGTAGATTACAGTTTTCTTGCTGCGGTCCACGCGCTTGAGATTGTTTTCCTGGAAGAATTCTCGGAAAGGCATGTTGATCGCGGTTGGGATGTGATAGTCGTCGAACTGCCAGGGCTGCCGGATGTCGATGAGCTGGTAGTCCTGCTTCTTCTCCATAATCCAATGAGCCAATTCTGCCGGGGTCACGTGGTCCTTTTCATCCGCAATCGTTTGCACGATGGAATTGAGGTCCGCCGGGCCAGCGCTGGTGCCGTGAGCGATGGAAGCTGCAAGAGCCGCAACAACCGCCAGTGACGCCACGATGAGCGCTGCGATGGTTTTGCCGGTCAAAGTTACGCTCAGTTTCATTGAGGCTCCTTCCCTCGAACAGACTTTCCGTAAGTTCGCGCAAATAGGCGCCAGCGTCCTTCGCTCATTTCCGCTGCCCAAAAAGCTGCCAAGGCCATCGCCGTAATGCCGAGAGCGATGATGGCCGCGTTGACGTTCAGCCAATTAGGGATTGTGAGAGAGCCGCGGGAGCCGGACATAACGAAGCTCTGAATATGTGAGTACGCGGATCCAAATCCAAAAATACCGATCAAAATTCCTGCAATGAAGAACACTGCATCAATCTTGCCAATGACAGCGGCCGTGATCGATGTGCCGGGGCAGTAGCCACCAACAATGAAGCCGGCTCCGAGCAATAGTCCTCCCACCACCTGGGGCCAGAGGAAGGTTGGCGGAATGAAGAGTTGACCCGCATCCAACCAACCGAGCATGGAAAAATAGACGATTCCCAGCATGGCGATGACTATTGCGCTGAACATGACCTTCAAAACGGAAAAGTCCTTAAAATAGAATTGATCGGTCAGCTTCAGAGCACTGGAAAATCCTGCGCGTTCCAGGAAGAAACCAAAGAAAAAACCAAGTACGATCGCGAAAATCACAAAAGTAACTGGAGAAAATGATTCGACGAACGGAGCCATCATAGCCAATTCCTCCGCAAGAAGTACGCGCCAACATAGCCCGCAGCAAAAACGCACATCATAAATACAAACGCCCCGGCGGAGAGAACCGCCCCGCCAGACAGCGCCAAACCACTTGTACATCCACGGGCAACACGCGCGCCCACGCCCGTAAGGATGCCTCCTCCAAGTGCGAACGCGTATCGTCTACCCTCACTAATGTGTGGACCTTTGTCCACGGTCAGTCTGAGACGCCCAGCGAGCCATCCCGAAATAAATCCTCCGATAGCCACCCCGATGAGTTCAAAAACCAGAAAATCGAACAGCGGAGACTGACCGGGCTGCGCGTAACTGCTCCAATAAGCACTGGAATGCGCATAAGAGGGCGCAATCCACGCGATGGCCGCGGCAACCCACCTCGTCATTCCACCCGAAGCACCTAAGCCCTGACCCATCACCACGTATGTCAGCAACAACGTTACGCCCAATCCAAATCCCGCGGCGTAGGGAGGCCAATAATCGCGCGCAAAAAGTGCCCGATACAGAAGCCCCTGTCCGTCCGGTGGACTCGCCGCCATTTCGGAGGTGGGCGCGCGATCCGTAGCTCCGTCGGAGACCATTTGCTCAAATTGAACTCGGCTCATTGACATCTCTTTCCACCACTTGAAGTGGTGATGGTAGGCGAACAGCTCATTTACGCTGCCGGTGATCATCGAAAAGAACGCGGGCTTCTCTTCGGGAAAGACCGCAGCCATGTATACGTGGATCATCAAACCGGAAACAACTAAGCCGACGGCGACAAAGTGGATGGGAACCGCCCATGCAACGACAGTGGTGCTGATGAGATGGAAGCTCATGATGAGCCCCGTGATCATAATGACAGGAATCATCATGTAGATGAGTACGGCGAACAGTTTCTGACCGGCGTTATAGATTCCCTGCGGAGGAAGCGGATCGTTGGATATCCCCAGGATGTTGAAGAGTCTGACTTTTAGCCAGCGAACATCATTGCCATCCAGTCCAATCTCCTTCTGGAGCACTTCTTTGCGCAGATAAGTTTGAAAACCGAACGTGCCATGCACCAGAAACACGAGCGTCCATGTAATTCCGACGGTGATGTGAAAGTGCAGCATGTTTGCCCGGGAGCCAAAGAATCCCTCGACCACGCGGATATACCAGTATGGTGCCATGCGGAAATGGGTCGAGGTGATCAAAGCAAGCCCGGTGGTTAATTCCAACAGCCACACGATGGCATTAAACCAGTGCAGCATCATGATGGCGACATGGTGCTTCTTGATCTGCCGCTGCGACATCGCGTCGATTTGGGCCGGGCTTAAATGGCCTGGCATGTTCGGAATGCTCGGAGCACCCATCGCTTCACTCCTATTGCTCGTAGTCCTTTTCTCCTGTTTTCAGTTGGTAGAAGAAAGCCAAGGCCTGGCCAATAAAGGTAGCCGCCACAGCCGCGAAGACCAATGGGCGGAGGTACCGTTTCCACAGCTCTCCGGCGCGCAACAGTTCCGCAGGGCGCGGGCCAAATTTGGCGAGCACCATTTCGAGATGTCCAGGCTTGCCCAGGTAATAGACGTTCGGCCCGACGGCAATCTCTGGGGACTCCAAACGCCGCGCCTTCTGCTCAAACACGAATGGATAGACTTCGCTCTTGGAATCCTCAAGGTCGCCGAAGAATTTAGCGTGCGCGGTACACGTGGTAACACAAGCCGGCAACTGCCCCCTTTGCAATCGGGCGACGCAGAAATCGCACTTATCCACTTTGTTCGTCAGCGGGTTGATGTAACGAGCGTCGTAGGGGCAAGCGTCCACACAGTAGCCACAGCCGATGCACAGCTCCTTGTCCACCCTTACAATTCCGCTGTCTGCTTGAAAGGTCGCGCCTGTGGGACAAGGTACAACGCAGGGAGGATGATCACAGTGATTGCATTGGGCAACGTGGAACGTTGACATTAAATTGGGGAATTTGCCTACGATCCCGGTCGACCTGATACGCGTACGGGCCGAACCAACCGGAACGGCCCATTCCTCGCTGCACGCCACGGAGCAGGCCTGACAGCCTACACATTTCCTCAGATCAATCACCATGGCGTAACGCGGCATCGCGACTCCACTCCTCGCGCCCATCGGCTGGGCCATTCGACCTCAATTAACTCCCGTTTTTCAATACACGCACAAAATTCACTCGCATTCCGGTTCCCCCCATCAGCGGGTCAATCTGAACACGAGTCATCAATTCCGTGTCTGACGCGCCTTTGTGGAAGGCCAGGTGCAATTTGTGTCCCTCATGACCAAACCCGTGGACCATGTAGAGGCAGTCCGGACGGATTCCTTCCGTTATTCTCAGCAACAGTGGAAGGCATTTCACACCGTCGCTGTTTTCAAGAATGACCCGTTCTGCTTCACGGAAGCCCAGGTCACGCGCCGTGTCTACATTGATCCAAGCTTCGTTCTCCGACATCAACGAATCCAGGCGGGCATTGTTCTGGGTGCGCGCGAAAGAGTGAACGGGGGAACGCCCGTAAATGAGTCGCAAATATCCGGGTGGCGGATTTGAATTCGGCGTGTAGCGCGGCAGCGGATCGAAGCCAAGTTCCTTCAGCGTGGGCGAGTATAATTCGATCTTTCCACTTTCTGTCTGAAAAAGCGGTCCGTCCTCAGGAATACGATCTTCGACATACGGCCGTCCCTTGAAAGCTACGGCTCCCTGCGTGCGCAAGACCGCAAGATCTATCCCCATGGGTTTAATCAGAGCTTCCAAGTGCTGCTCAGGAGTATCCCAGGGGAAATAAGCTTGCAGGCCCAATCGACTGGACATCTGCTTGGTGATCCACCAGCCTGGCTTCGATTCGTAGAGCGGCTCGACCGCGGGTTGACGTATGGAAATAAACGGCTTTTTGGCAGAACCGACGACCGCAGGAAAATCGTACCGCTCCAGGTACGTGGCTTCAGGCAAAACCAGATCCGCGTAATTCACCTGGTTCATCGGCATGATGTCCACAACCACCATGAACTCTAGTTGCTCGATGGCTTTAAGCGTCCGTTGGCGCTGAGGAATGCTTTCCAGAACGTTCTGCCCGTACACCACCCACGACTTGATCGGATAGGGCTTGCTGCTCAGTGTCGCGTCGATCAATCCGGTTGTTAGGCCCTGCTCTTCAGAGGCCAGCGGAAATCGCGTGCCAGCTCCATCCGCGCGCCCTAGCTTGCTTTTCGGAAAGGGAGGCAAATCGAATTTGCCGACTTTCAGTTCGGTCGGGAGAAAAATGCCGCCCTTGCGGCCCCAGCTCCCCGTTAACGCAGTCAAAATGGCCATGGCGCGAGCGCGTTGAGTGTCATCGCCATACCACGTCACATGCCGTCCGGGATGCAATGCCACCGCGGGCTTGGCTTCTCCCATCGCGCGGGCCGTTTGCCGAATCACCTGCGCTTCAATCTCGGTAATCGGTTCGGCCCATTCCGGCGTGAACTCCCGAATATGAGCTCCAAGCTCCGGCAGCCCCCTAGCGTACTTCTCGATGTATTCCCGGTCGTAGATTCGCTCTGTGATCAGCACATTGATCCAAGCCAGAAGCAAAGCAATGTCCGTCCCCGGGCGAATGGGCAACCACCAATCCGCTTTCGCCGCAGCGGTTGAAAATCGTGGGTCGACCACAACCAGTTTTGCGCCTCGCGACAGTCCCTCTGCAAAGGCAGTCACCTGAGAGGTAAACACGTTTTCGCCGATGTGCGTGCCAATCAAGACGATCAGCTTCGCTTCCGCCAGATCGACTGGCTCCGGCGAGTCTAGCCCTTGTCCAAATGTCAGGGCGTAACCGACTTCACGGGGACCCCGGCACTGTGCGAACGCAGGTTCCGCGCTGTTCGGCGTACCGAAAGCTTTCATCAAAGTACCGAAGAATCCCGAAGCAACACCGTGAGGGAAAAATGCCACACTCTCCGGACCATATTTTTGCTTCAGATCCATCAGCCGCTTGGCGAACAGGTCGAGTGCCTGATCCCAGGAGATGCGCTGAAATTCACCCGAACCGCGCGGTCCAGTGCGCAGGAGCGGATACTTCAGTCGATCGGGATCGTAGAGGAGTTCAGGCCCGGCGTTGCCCCGAGCACACAGCCGCCCTTCGGTCAGAGGATGGTCGGGATTCCCCTCAACGCGCACGACTTTTCCATTCGCCACTTCCGCAATTGCGCCGCAGCGCCAGAAGCACATCTCACAATTCGTGGCGATGCGCTCGACTCGTTCGGTCCCATGCCAGCCGGGAGGGTTGAGGCTGGTACCGGCAGCCTCGGGCGTTGTGGCAACACCCAATGCCGCGCCCGCGATTGTCGAGAGCTTGAGAAAGTCCCGTCTGGTGGGTTTCTCGTTCATTACTCGTTTCTTGGCACAGATACTATCGGAGCGATTGGGGCGTCGTAGTGACTCCCATCACATAAATGCAAAAGCCAGGGACTTGTTACAAGTAAAGGAAGCTATGTGGTTGTAAGGTTCAACGTGCTGCCGTATCTCGCTCTTCCTATGGCGGTTAGCGACGCATAACTCTTCGCAGCGCCAGCAGCGTTAGGTCGTCATCCAGTTCGCCTGGACCGTGAAACAGTTCGACTTTCCCAATCAGAGTTTGCGACAGGAGATCAAGCGAGATAGGAGCAGGGAATTCCGCCATACTCTCTTCCGCGAGCAAAAGCACGCCCTCTGGACCGAGTTGTTCCCCGTCTGGCGAGAACACATCCGTGACGCCATCGGAGAAAACCAGCACAATATCACCTTCGTCCATTCGGATACTCTGCTCCAGATAGACCTCACCAGCGATGAAGCCAATTGGAAGTCCACTTAGTCCCTCACCAATTGGTAACCAACGGGACTCGTTGTTCCTCCACAACAACATTCGGGGATGCGCAGCATAGGCAAAATTGAATTCTCCCGAAGCTCGATCAAAGGTCGCCGTGACGAGGGTAGTCAGGTGAAGTGGGCCGCCTGCACGTTGCCCCGTCAATGTAAATTCATCGTTTAATGCCTCAAGCAATGTCGAGCTATTCCGGAGATCTCGGACTTTGTGAAGCAATCCATGAACGTGGGCAGCCACTTTGCTGGCGGCAAATCCGTGTCCCACACAATCAGCAACCACCACGCGTGCATGCGCCTCTCCGCAGGAAAACAATGCGCACAGGTCTCCACCCTCTGGATCACCCGACGGCCGGGCAATGACGTTTGCTTCCAGCCCGGCAAATTCCACGGAACGATGGGCCCGTTCGTTGCCGGCCCACAGTTCGTGACACCCAAATTGTCTTTCGGACACGGATTTGTGTTTATTGGCCATGTTCCATTTCCCATTGCACAACGCATCGATGCCGTCCCCCTTCGATCGTGACGAGAGGTCTATTCCACTCTCGGAACCTCAAGGACCAAGACGGGCCGTCACGGACGGGCTCCGATTAAATGCAAAAACTAGAAATTTGTTACAAACGATGAGTCCGGCGGGAAGCGATGTCCTTCCTTGATTGCGTCGGTGCAAATCGCACCGGTGTGGGATGCCGCTTTGGAATCCTTGGAAGGGCATTTGTCATCTAAGGATTGAGGGACTTGAGCTGGGGTAGTGATATGAAGAAAGCCATTTCATTTCGAGCTGTTTTTGTTCTCGTCGCGATGATTGGACTCGGCTGGTTGCCGCAGCCTGTCCTTGCCCAACGTGGAGGTCACGGTGGCGGCGGAGGATTCCACGGCGGCGGCGGGGGTGGGTTTCATGGAGGCGGTGGAGGGTTTCATGGGGCTGGAGGTTTCTACGCCGGAGGCCACTCTGGGTATGGCGGCGGGCACTTCTACAACGGATATCGCGGCGGCTACTACGGAGGTCGGGGCTACTACGGAGGACGTGGCGCTTACGGCTGGGGCTACGGCCGGGGCGGAAGATATTGGGGCCGAGGATACGGTTATGGATGGGGCTGGGGTTGTGGCATCGGGTGGCCGTATTGGGGTTGGGGATATCCGTATGGCTACTACTACAACCCTTGGTATTACGCGCCCTACTCTTATTATTCTTATCCGTATCCGGGTCCTAACAATGGCGTCGACGATCCTCCCCCGGCAGATCCTAACGCATGGCCCGAGCCTCCCGAACCGGAAGGCCCAACCAATGCGAACTACGCAAATAACAACCTCGCGGCGGCTGCACCGCGTAGGCCGATTGTTTCCGTTGACAGGATAGGCGTTACGCCGAGCGGCTACCAAGCCGCGCGTTCGATCCAGGATCGTTCCACCACGGAATGGGCCACCCCGCAAGCGGATGCGGCGCTTCGACCCGAGATGCGAAAGGCCTTGCAACGATTGCGGGAGATGCCCCCCTTTGCGCGCGAGCGCGAAATTGAGATCGGCCGGTATCGTCAGTTTACTTCCGAGGAGAAACAGATTTTAAGAAATGGCGGACTACCATCACGACCCACTATCCGTAACTTGCAAGATTCGTTCCCTCAGAGCGCGTCTCAGAACTCGCACGGACCGATTCACGACAAGTAGGGCAAATGGAGTTTATGCTCGCGAAAAGTCTCCGGTATGTCGAAAGAGACTCCATCTTAGGCAAAACGGGCTCGATTTCGGCGGCCGAAGTTTGTCTAGTGATGACTGGGACTCGCTCGAGATTACTTATGTCCGCCGCCGACACTGCCGCCGTGGAATCCGCCCCCACCCCCACTGTGGAAACCACCCACACCATGGAATCCGCCAGCACGGGCACTATGGAATCCACCATGGAGAATACCCATCCTTGAGCCGCCAGCAATAATGCCGCCCGTGTAGCGCGGACCGTATCGGGCACCCCGGCCGTAGTTACGAGGCAGACTGTAGTGGGCTCCGGAGCCCCAAGCTTGAACTCCCGGATTGAAGTGATGGTAATAGTGGCCGCCGTAGAAGGGCGCGCCATACGCACACCAGGGCGAATAAAAACCCCAACCAAACGGGCTGAAGAAGATGCCATCGCCGGGAAGAAATGTGTAGGCGTCAAACCAAGGATCCCAATACCAACCTTCGCCAAACCAACCATTGCCGCCGAAAGAATAATTGGGAGCGTAGTCGACATTGGCCTCGGCCAGGTAGCCTGAACGCAGGCTGGTCCAGCGATACAGATCCTCGGCTTCTAGTTCCTTTTTGTCGAATTTCTGAGCCTTGATTGGCCGGTTCGTTGCCAGATCGACCATGTGGCCGCTTTTGACCTTGATGCTTTTTTCGCCGTCGCTGACCATGACCTCGCCGTCCAGGACGCGCGCCATGTGCTGATTCTCGTCGAAATCGTAAAGCCCAGTTTTTCGTAATTTCGTCGATTTGCCATCCAACAAAATTCGCAAATTATTTTCTTCGTGGATTTCCGCTACCTCGGTAAGGGCTTCGCCGCGATCAATCGACATTTTGGTATTGGTGAGGCCGGAAGAAATCATCGTGGCGGAACTCGAGTCGCCCACGCGAACAAACACTCCAGGAGTCAAAAGAATTTCTACTTTACCCGTTTGCGTCGTCAGCGTTTGACCGGGATCCACTTCAATAGTCCCCACCGATTTCTCATCCAAGGGTTGCGCGGCGAGATACACCTGACCCTCGACGTAATTAACGGTTCCCGGTCGTCCCGGCCCGCGGTCGTCGTCTAGCAAAGGGGATTGCAAAAACAGCAAAGTGAGAAAAGCGACTGCTGGGACAATTTGTGACCGTTTCATGGCGCGCTCCTGATGAACTCCGCTGAGTTCAGGACGCTACTTATAAGGAGCAATTGGCATGCCGACTGATGCGCGGCCCAGGCTTGCCAACCAGTGCGTTTTTCTGGGCTTCAGGAAACCTAATTGTGAAGAAAGTGAATGCCAACCATGTTTTAAGGGAGTGTGATGAAGGAGAACGAACGGTGTGAAGAAAGCGAACACGAACGCCTGGGAGAAAATGGAACCGCCTGCCTTTTAGTCTTGTGCAGAACTGTGGCGACGAATTTATCTCCGCGAAGAACTTCGACCTCATCAATAAAGGCGATCATGGCGTAGTTGTCGAAATATGCATCGCAACATGCCCAAGAATTCTCTGAGCAACGTCTGGCGGAGCGATCACTTCAATCTTGGTGTTGCCCGGTTCCGCGTGCCTCGGCCGCACGCCCCTGGCGCCTTGGCCGTGGACGGGATAACAGGTGTAACCGGTGGCGCCGAGGTTGCGCACTTCGGTTAACAGGCGATACTCGACGGTATTGTCGCCGATGATTGCGACGCGTTTCATGGGCACTGTCTTCATCGGTGCTTTCTCCCTATTCTTCGATTTTGTATTCCGCCATTTTGTTGTAGAGCAGGCGGCGGTTGATTTGCAGATGGTTGGCGGCTTCGGATTTATTTCCCGCGGCGTCGTGGAGGGCTTTTACGATCAAGCGTTTTTCGAGTTCGGCCACGGACTTGTGAAACGGAAGAGCGAGCAAATCAATCTCCAACTCCCGGTCACTCGAGGTTCCGTTTCTACTTCCGCGGGAAGGGAAATGCTTTGGCATGACGACGCGGCCGCGAGCCATCAGCACCGCCCGCTCGACCATGTTTTCTAACTCACGCACATTTCCCGGATAGAAGTAATTCTGCAGCGTCAAAATGGCTTCATCCGAGAAGCCCACTGCCTCAAAGCCATTCTTCTCGCTGTAGTGGCGAAGAAAATATTCCGCAAGAGGCACGATATCCGAACGCCGCTCGCGCAGAGGAGGAATCTGAATATGAACCACATTCAAACGGTAATAAAGGTCCTCGCGAAAAACCTTTTCGCGGACAGAAGCGTCCAGATCGCGGTTGGTAGCGGCGAGGACGCGGAAATTGCCATGAATTGTTTCTGTGCCTCCGACCCGTTCGAAGGTGCGTTCCTGCAATACCCGCAGCAGTTTGGATTGCAGGCCTGGCGATAACTCACCAATCTCATCCAGGAAAACGGTGCCGCCCTCGGCCATCTCAAAGCGGCCCACCTTGCGGCCAACGGCTCCGGTGAATGCGCCACGCTCATGGCCGAATAACTCGGTTTCAAGCAGATTGTCGGGCAGGGCAGCGCAGTTGACGACAACAAACGGTTTCCCTTTGCGCTGGCTGTAATTATGAATAGCCTCGGCGACAAGTTCCTTGCCGGTGCCTGATTCGCCGCAAATCAAGACCGTTGAATCTGTTTCCGCGACTTTGCCGATCATGATAAAAACGTCCAACATCGGACCACTGGTGCCAACCAAGCGGCCGGTGCCCGAGACGTAGCCAGGGCCGGTTGCAGAGTGCAAACGAATGACTTCCCGATTCAGGGAGGAATGATCCAGCGCGCGCTCGGCGGTAACGACAATTTCGTCCAGGTCGAACGGTTTCGTAATGAAATCATACGCACCGAGACGCACTGCCTCGATGGCGCTATGACTGGAGCCGTAGGCGGTAATGACGATCACGGGAATCGCTGTCAGATGCGCGTGACTGTGGAGATACTGAAGGAATTCTTCGCCGCCCATACGCGGCATTTTCCAATCGCTGAAGATCAGGTCCGGCGTATTCTCTCGAAGCAACTCGACGGCGGAGGTGCCGTCATCGGCCTCCAGAATGTTGTAGCCACGAGCGGCGAGAATTTCCGCGAGTGTCTTGCGCAGGTTCGCTTCGTCGTCAACAATGAGGATAGTGGTCGTCATGTTCGGTGTTGTGGATGTTGCGCTCGATCATAGGAGTGAGTTCGGGATTGTGATCTTGACGTGGGTGCCACGGCCCTGCTCGCTATCAATGCTGATATCGCCGCCATGGGCGCGAACCAGTTCATGCGAGATGGATAAACCGAGCCCGGTTCCGGAAGGCTTGGTGGTGAAGAAGGGATCAAAGACATGGCTCACCGCGCTTGAATCTATGCCCGTACCTGTGTCTTGAAATTCCACGCTGACAGCAGTGCTCTTCTCGTCCTTCTTTCTATGAGACGCCAGAGTCACTGATAGCGTTCCCCCTTTTTCAGCCATGGCCTCCAGGGCGTTCTGGATCACATTGTCGAACACCTGTGCCATACGATCCTTATCGACAAGCGCCAGAAAATTTCGGTTAGGAAGATTGGTCATCAACTGCACCTGACGCTGTAGCGCCAGCCCCTCGAAGGAGTGAATCCGCTCCTGTACAAGGCCTTTCAAATCGACCGGTTCCAACTGCAGCTGAATCGGCCTTGCAAAACTCAACAACCGATTCACAATGCCATTCAGCCGTTCAATTTCCTCCAGGGCGATGTAACACGATTCCTTCACCTTCACGTCTGCGGCATCTCGCCGGGACATTTGTACCCGGAGACGAATAGTTGCCAGGGGGTTTCGCACCTCATGCGCTACACCGGCCACCAGACGCCCCAGGCTAGCAAGTCGCTCGGCGTGGCGTAATTGCGATTCAATTTGCTTCTCGTAGTCCATCTTTTGCTTCAGCGTTGTTCCCAACCTGTTGATTGCCTGGATGATGCGCTGGATTTCGGCGGGTTGGTCGGTGGTGTCAATGTGCGTGGACAGGTTGTTTTCGAGTGTCTGCAGTCCGCTCTCGACTTTTCGGACTCCGCCCTGAAGGTTGCGGATCACCAGCAGCGTTAGCAGGACGCTAGCGAGAGTGGTCGCAGCCAAGCCTGCGGCAATCAAATAGGCGCGAAAGCGGTTAGCTCCCGGAAGATCCGCGATACGCTTGACCGCCCACGCGCTTCCGATAATGGAATCGCCCTGCTGGACAGGCATAGCGCTGATCAGGAATAGTCCCGCGGGGTTGTTGATGACGCTCTCGGAACCCTTCCGCGTGTGCGCGGCATTCCTTGCAACTTCAAGAACGGCTTGATGCTCAGCGTTGGGGATCTCCGTATTTTCCGCGCTAACCTGCGAGACTTGCCCGTTTGGATAGAAGTTTCCCACCAGGGTGTCCGCCGGCAAGGAGTAAAAACCGCCGCCAACGCTATCCAGATTCTGCAACACGAGCCGAGTCATCAATGCCAGGAACTCTTGCGACGAACCGGAGTCGGGGTGATCCAAGGGCGTTTCTTGATTGTTATGGCGCGCGGAGTTCGCGCGGTCTTCGTATTCATGCGCAAGATTCCGAGCAGTCTCCGCGAGGCGACTTTTTTCACTTCCCAGGACAGCGGATTTCGTATAGCGCAGAGTGGCGGCAATCGCGAAGAGCACCGCTAGCGACAGAAACACAACGAGTGTGCCCAGTAGGCCCACCTGCCAGCGAAAACTCAATTTTGCCAGCGAAAACTTGGAAGGCAGCGGCGCACCTCTCTTTCCGTTGCCGACCACCGTATGATAGCAATTTTCCAAAAGCACGGGAGCATCGTCGATATCGTCGTGGCTGTGGATCTGGATGTGGCGCTGTTCCCACGTCGGCATTGTTTTATCGTTTTACGGGTGAGCTGCCTGGCTTACATACCACTTGCGGCAGACGTGCTCCGCGGAGTACGCACCGGCCAGAGCCGCCTGCGCAAATTCGGCGGCATCATCCATGATGGCGTCGCGATACGTGTTCTGCGCTTGCTTATAGAAGGCATCTCCCCACGAAGCAATCTTGCGAACTTGGGCGCGGTCATCGGAGGGAAGAGTGCCATTTTTCAAAACCCAATGAATCCTAGACAAAACCGACTCCACCTGGACCAGGTCTTCCTCAACATGCTCGGGCTCCGGAGCAGTAACCATTTGGATTGGAGGTGGGGGCACCAGGGAAGGAATGGTGTTGTCGGAGCGTAGCGTTCGCGCGATCACAATCTCAACAACCCGCGACAAGCTCGCCGATGCTTCGGCCATCTCTTTGGAGCCGGCAAACTCGCTGTCGGCGAATCGGCCGAGCGCCTGCTCGTAGGTATGCTTGGCCTCGTCGAGCACCATGCTGATTCCGGGGACTCGGCGCTTGATGATGTGCAGGTAGGCCAGGATTGCTTGAATTCGATGGAGACTATCGTAAGCCATCCCGATACTTCGAGCCGCGCCATTGCGCGAGTGTTCCGGTACCTTGCCATGCGCTTCACGAAGCAAGCCGTGGAAGAAGGAGGCAGGATGCAGAGGCCTGGAATCGATGTCGTTGAGATTTGCGCCGAAAGTCTCGCGGTTGGACGCGCTCGCTGAGCCTGCGGATTTGTCTTCCGCTCTGATGTCCGCGGCAGGGTGGGCCAGGGATGCAGTTACGATGGGGGTGGCCTTGAACCGCATCCCTGGTTTGCCCTCCTGTTCGGTGGCCGGCAAAGTTACGATTTCGCTTGAATCCAAGTTTATAATTTGGGTCGCGGTCAAGTTGCCGTCGGGAGACAACTGGAAACTACGGTCTCCCTTAATCCCAATCAGGCAGCCCTCCGTGATGATCGGAGAGATCAAGTGCCCGAACGCCGCTGGAAAGTGAATCTCTTGTCCGTCGTCGAGCAGTATTCCGTTGCTATTGCTATCAGGGTTTCGAAGCACCGTTGATACCCGGCCCAAAATGAAGGCCATTTCATCCTCCCCAATCAACCCAACACCGCTGCACGGCAACTGCTCACCAATTCAATGGGAATGTGAAGCAGGCAACTGCGAGGACGAACAGCAACAAGAACCGAACAACTTGTACGGTGAGCCTCTTGAACATTCAGCGAACTCCGATTGGAAAGTTTCGGGTTCGTCATGTTTCTGACGGCTACGAGTACTAGCAAACGACCTTCCAACTCTTGAATTGCTTGCGGAGCGCATAAACCCTCCCGTTGCTGTAATGGAATCGCACTTGCGGGTCCTCTCGGCCTCAGATGCAAGTGCGAGATGTGAAAAAAGCGAACGCTCCCTGTGAAGAACCCGAACAAGAAGACACCTGTTATCAGGCCTACGAAGGTCGGTGCAGCTCCTCTCTGCGCTGCATGAGAATTCCCCGAATATTGTTCGGAACCAGCCTTGGGCGGGTTGTCCGCGCTCTAAGACATTGGAATTCAGGCGTCTCAATCCGGCGCGAAAGAGCAGTCTCGCGCGATCCGGGGCGTTCGAGTTTGCATTGGAACGGGAGTTGCTCGCGCCTTTAGTGAGTCTCAATCGGCGCCATAGGGGGAAATCTTGGCTCAGACGTCAAATGCCACATCTGTGTCCAGTGTTGTTCGCGACGGGCTCCTGCCCATCGACATGTCTGAAGCGGAAGTGAATGAACTGTTCGCTGTGTGCCTTCCAAAACTTAAGAAGGTCACCAGACGAATGCTTCGCAATGAAGAAGATTCTGAAGACGCCTTGCAGGATGGTCTTCTTTTGGCCTTTCGCAATTTGCATCAATTTCAAGGACGCTCCGCCTTCCTCACGTGGGTGCATAGCATCGTGAGAAATAGTTCCAGAGTCCATTACCGCAGAGCGGCTGCCCATCCGACGCTCTCTCTCGAGCGCGTATTTGCAGACCCAAGCACGCCCGTGGCGGAATCCCAGTTTGTAGAAACGCGCCCATCCCCTGAAGAAACCTGCATCCAGCACGAGCGATCGGAGATCCTGCGAAAGACTACGCGAGATCTGCCATCAAAGTATCGGAGGGCCATCAGGCATTTTCATCTCGAGGGCCTCGGTGAAAACGAGACCGCGCGACGATTGGGGGTAACCACCAGCGCCCTCAAGTCGCAACTCCACCGCTCGCGGCGGCTCTTGACTCACAGGATACGGCTCCTGTACGCACCCGGCATGCAGACACCAAGTGTCGCGGCTGGTTCGATGAGGAAGGCAAGAATGCTCTAACCGACGGAAGGAGAAACTGAGAAATGGAGACGGATTGTCTCTGCGCGTGAACGCTATTAGTGACAACGAGGCGGCCTGACGCGATTCGATCAGTGATGCTACAAACCAAAAACGCAAAGAAGAATTCCTCGGAATTCTATTGCGAGGCTTCTTATGAAGCTCTTTCGAGTGCCTTTGTGCGGGGCTATTCTCTTGACGATCATTGCGCTTCCAAGTCCGGAACTCGCGGTAGTTGAACCATTGAACTCGCGCCGCCCTTCAATTCACCGGCGTTGCCTTACTCTGATCGGGTTTTGGTGAATTTTGTCCGGCTTTCAATTGCACTGGTTATTCCCAGATGATGTGCGATGCGCGTTTTTTCAGAACGGGGGCCGCATCATCCATTTACCCGATTCCTTATCCTTATAAAACACCCCGAACGGAATGTTGTTATACATCGACGCGCCAATATTCCGCGACTCCACCTTTACATCGAACGTGCATCGGAAACCTTGCGGTGTCGGCGCGTCGCAGGCTTCCTTCTTGAAGAAAACGATCCTGATCGGCTCGCCGGCCTTTTCGCCTGGCGGGTGATTCATGGCGTAGTCCATCGCTTCCTTCATCTGCGCTTCCGAGGGCTCAGATCCTGCTCCGCCGCAACCCGCAACTCCCAGCGCCAATACGGTACCCAATGCGAAATCTCTGCAACCGACGCGCATTCCTCGCCTCTTTCCCCGCTTTAGCGGTCCGCTCTCCAAGGGCAATGCCGCGCTACTCTATTGATCTGTGCATAAATAATGCAATACGCGTATAATAGGTGTTCAGGAGGCAGAACACCTATGCCCAGACCGAAGGGGAGCGCCGATCTGTTGGAAGACCGGCGCAAGCGAGCTTTGGCGTTGCTGGATGCCGGTCACACTCTCAATGAAGTGGGACGGCGTGTTGGATGCAATCCGAGTTCGGTGATGCGCTGGCGAGATGCCAGGCGGCGTGGCGGAGCGAAAGCATTGCGAGTACGTTTCTCTCCAGGCCGTCCTTGGAAGCTGAACGCGGCGCAACGAAGACGCTTGGTGCGTTTTCTTCTTCAAGGACCGATCGCGCAGGGTTACCGGACGAATCTCTGGACCACGGTCCGCATTGCAGAGGTAGTCCAGCGGAAGTTCGGAATCCGATATCACCGCGCCCACGTAGGTCGCTTGATGCACAGCTTGAAATGGACCCCTCAGAAACCCGAGCGACGCGCGTTGGAGCAGGATGAAGGAAAAATCAAACGCTGGAAACAAAGGGACTGGCCCCGGGTAAAAAAAACGCTGCGCGGCTGGGTGCCCATATCGTATTTGCCGACGTCTATGATAGGTCTTCGTCAAGAGACAAAAAGTCCTCCTGATGCGCTCGGGAGGAGCGCCGGTGTAATTTCTTTGGCCCAGCGCGTGGTGTTGGCCTCTCGGCCGCGGTTTCTATTCGTGAATAGAACCAGACATCCATTGGCAGGCGCAGCTCGTCTGGCTGCCCAGCAAGATTGAGTTTGTGTTTTCCTGCCAGTCTCAAAACAAATCAACGGGAGCATCGGGAGCTTGCGTTCTCGTGCTCAGTCGGCTAAAGGCAAGACCTGGCAGGCCTCGCGCTGAAAAATTCCTTTCTCTACGTCCGCCTACGCAGCGGCGCAGCTGTCGCGGTCTAGCACCAGAAAATGCGTCTGCCCACGATCCACGGCCACTAGATACGCCACCAGTTTTCTGGCCACCGTCAGCGTGGCGCGATTGGCATCGCCTCGCTGCTTCTCGCGGTCGTACAGCTGCGCCAGCGTCGGGCTGTAGCGCGGGGCCATCTTAGCTGCTTCGATCAGCGTGGTCTGCAGATGCTTGTTGCGTTGCTTCGACAGCGGCGTGCGATGCACGGTGTCGCCAGAACTTTTCTCCGCGCCGCACAGTCCGCAATAACTGATGGCTTTCTTAATCGATGAAAACCGCTGTACCTCACCAACTTCTAGCGCCCAGGTCAGCGCCGTGATCGGCCCGATCGCCGGGATGCTCATCAACCGTTCGACGCGTTCGGTTAGCAAGCGATCTTGTTTCAGGGAGCGGATCAGAGCCGCTTCCATTTTCCCCAGGCGCACTACCATCTCGCGACACTGGCACAGCAGCGAGCGCAGCCCCGGATTAATATCCGGATTGCTGGCGAGGAGCTCGCGGAAATAGCCGGCCTTGTGAAGCTTCTGCTTGTTGTAGCTGACGCCGGCTTCCATCAGCAGCATGCCTACCTTGTTCTTCATCTGCACCATCTGGCGAACGAGCAGGTTGCGATAACGCAGCGTGCGACGCCGTTCGCGAATGGCTGTCGGAGCCATGTAAGACTCGGGCAGAAAATCGCAGCGTAGACAGTCGCAGATTTTGCTGGCATCTATACGGTCGTTCTTCTTTTTCGCAGCGGCAATGGCCCGCAGCATCAGTGGATGCGCCACTTTCAACGTAGCAGCATGGGGTTTCAGGTGATCATAGATCCAGCCGGTGAACATGGTGGCTTCCATCGCTGCGCTCCACGGCTGTGGTAGCGTTTTCATCCAGCGATCCAGATCAAAACGCGTAGCGGGTATCCATCCTTCGGCATGGATTTTGCCGATGATGTCCTTCACGCAGTAACTGATCTTTAGCTTGTGTACATCCAGTCCGATGTAATACATAGGTTCCATGAGGAGCCTCCTTGGTGTCTCTGAATCAGCGGGGTCGCTGAGTTCAGCTTTTGTACACCAAGTGCTCCTCCCTTGACCTATACATTCAAACAAATCCGGCTTCCTTTTGATCCCCTTGGTGGTCAGAACCTGGGCGCCGGAAGGGCAAACTCCCATTCATCGTCATCGCCAGGGGCGACGGGACAAGATCTCGGTCATTTCCGGAATTTCGCTGAGCCCCAAGCGACAGCAACTGGGTCTTTACTATCTACTCTTCTTTGACAACATCGGACAGCAGGAGGTCTGCGTTTTTCTGCGGGAGCTGCTGCGGCACCTGCGCGGCCCAGTCATTGTTTTGCTGGATAACTCCTCCACCCATAAGGGAGAACCGCTCCAGAAGCTCCTGCATCAACACCCGCGTCTCTCGATCGAATATTTTCCCTCCTACGCCCCGCAACTCAACCCCGATGAAGGAGTGTGGTCCCTGCCAAGAGGGACCTTGCCAACAGCTGCCCTAAGAATGTCGATGAGTTGATGGAAGACATACTCCGTTCGATCGAACGGATCAAAGTCTCGCCCGAGAAACTACGCGGATGCATCCTGCAGTCTGAGCTGCCTCCTTTTTTGTGTTAGAGCATTGCATTATTTATGCAGCGATCAATAGTGCATCAAAACGCCTGGCGCAACGAGAGTTTCTTCGCTTCACCCTCGCCGCGCCTCTATCCCACCTGTTCGAAGGGTCAACGTGACCGATTGGAGTAGTACCGTCTCTCTTCTGTGGTTCGCCGCACCGCCACTGTGGCCAACTGAGTGTGCGGCCACGTCCAGCAGCCTCTCGATTGGCAATCTGCAACCAGGAGCACTATGAACAAAACACTTTCTGTCAGCGCAATCCTGCTTTTTGGCGTTTCCTTGACCGTAGCTTCGCAGCCGGCGAACGCGCAAGGGCCTGCCGGCGTGGGCGCAACCGCTGCCGCGCAGGACAGCTCGCATTCCCTGCACTCGCTGAATCCCATCAAGTGGATCAAGAAAGATGCCAACGACTCCGGCGCGGCCACCGCCGGCAGAACCGACTACGAGAAAAAGCTCACTCCTGCTCTGCAATCTCAAGGAGTGTTGGCCGCTAACGCCACCGCTACCGATGCTTGCGCTCCGTTCGCGTCTCTGGATGGATGTCTGGCTGCTCTTCACGCCAGCCACAATCTCGGCGTGAATTTCAATTGCCTGCGCGCCGACGTCACCGGTGTGCACACCTCCGCAGACACTTCTGGCTGCAAGGTCGCCGAGGGAGACAAACCGCAAGGCTTGCACAAAGCCATCCACCAGCTGAAGCCCGATGCCGACGCCAAGCAAGCCACCAAGGACGCGGAGCAGCAAGCCAAGGACGACCTGAAAGCCATCGGCGCCTAGCGATAACAGTCTGCTAAAGAAAGTTTTGTCATTCCGAACAGAGTCTGCGGAGTGAGGAATCTGCTTTGTCCTTGGCGTTTTGCGGAAAACAGGTCCCTCCCTTCGCTCAAGATGGCAGCGAATTGTATTTTTCTGCAGCCTGTTAAGCCTTCCGCGCTGAAACAACCGACGCCACGCATACGTCTCTCACCTTGAGGACGCTCTCACGACAACTCTTCCGCACCCCGTTCGCATCCAACTCTGCAACCTCACCGCAGAGCGCAAGGAGCCTGCTTATGCCCACTCGAGTCGGCCTCTCCCCCGCAGTTCTGCTAGTCGCATCCCTCTCATTAGCCGCGCCCCGCTCGGCTTTCGCGCAGAATAGCGCTGCCCCTGCGCAGACCTACCAAACCCAGGTGGACCTGGTCTCTGTTTACTTCACCGTGCGCGACGACCAGAAACGCCTGGTCAGCGATCTGCCGCAACAAAGTTTCAGCGTCGCCGAAGACGGCCAGCCGCAAGCCGTCAAATTCTTTGCCCATCACAGCGACGTCGTCCTTAACGTTGGCGTGCTCCTCGATACCGGCACGAAAATGCCCTGGATTCTCGGCGAAGAAGCGCAAGCCTCAGCCCTTTTTCTGAAACACGTCGTGCGCCACACCGACCTTGGCTTTATTGTCAGCTACAGTTCGCGCGTCGATATCGTGCAGTTGCCGACCTCAGACATTGGCCTTCTACGCGAAGCAACCGCCACCATTGGCAGCGCGCAAGCGCCGAACGCATCCGCCGATGAAGGCTCCGAACCGAGCGTCTCTCTTCCGGGCGGCGGCACCGTGGGCACCAATGGCAAACGTCCCTTGAACCAGGACCGCCAAGCCCACCTCTACGACGCTCTCCGTGTTTCCACGCATCGCTATCTCGAAGGTGAAGTGGGACGCAAAGCCGTGGTCGTCGTCGCCCTCTCCGGTGATGGCCACAGCGAATCCACCATGGCGGATGCTCTGCAAGTTCTGCTCGAAAATGATGTGATTGCTTACGTCCTGCAGATTTACGATGGCTCAAAACACGACAACTGCGATGTGCTCCACATCTACGAGAAGGACAGCCACGGCGAGTCCCTTCTCAAGAAGCTTGCCGAGGCCACTGGCGGACGCATGCTCGAAGTCCGCGGCATTGATAAGCTCGAAGCCTCGCTCGACGAAATCTCCGACGAGCTCCACCACCAGTACAGCCTCGGCTACTATCCCGAAAATAAAAATTGGGACGGAAAGTTCCGCAAAATCGAAATTTCCGCCGGCGAAAAAGGCTACAAGGTCTACGCCCGCAAAGGCTACTACGCCAACCAGCCGCCACCAAAAGCCGCCGCCACCGCGAACTAATCCTGCTCCGAGTCTGATCTGAAGTAAAACCGAGCTTGCGATTCCAGAATTAGGCCACCCGCTGCAATTGTCAAACGAAAAGCCGCTTCTGTAGCTCATCCCTTCAGGGATGAGGCCTTTCTGCTGCCTCACCGTGCATTTCACCCGCGGTCACCCGTTTACCAGAGCGAACGCCCCTCGTTCGATCCAATTCTGCACCACGCGCCACAGTGCTATCCTGTCGTCATGGCGCTGGAACAACAGCAACTCGCAGACAAACGTGGTTTACGCTTTCCCTTCAAAGCGGATGCCGAGGTCGTTCTGCCAGGCAGCCCCGATAAAATTCCTGCCCGTGTGGCGGAATTGAGCTTTCGCGGGTGCTTCCTTGAGATTTCCTCTGCCTTTCAGGAAAAACAGCGCCTCCGCGTAAAAATCTTTCATGCCGACGATTTCTTCGAATCTTCCGCCGAAGTAATTTACGTCCGGCCCACCGGCGTCGGCTTGGTGTTCGGCAACATGGAGCCGCCTTTTCGAAGAGTCCTGCAAACCTGGATCCTCGCCGCCCTCGATACTCAAGCCAAATCAAAGCGTTCGTAACAGCAGAGATTGATCCCCGGTACGGTTTCTCCGGCACTTGGTGCGCGGACCGCCCCGTGAACTAACAAAGTCGCCAATACACTTGCCTTCTAAGCACCATTGCATCAGGTATATTTTTTCAATCGAAGTTTTCCGACTACTCTTGGTGGTGATGCCGACAGGCGTGCTCACTTTGAAGGGAGTGCTCGTGCGGAAAACAATAAGGTTGGCGGTTGCCGTCGGATTCGCCGTTCTAGTGCTGAACGGAACTCGCGTCCTCGCTCAGGATTCCGACTCCCTGTACACAAAAAAATGCACCAGCTGTCATGCCAAGGACGGCAGCGGCCACACCGCAGTGGCGTCGAAGCTCACAGTGCCCGACCTTCGCTCGAAACGCATCAAGGACATGAGTGAAACGGACCTTTACAATTCCATCGCTCAGGGCACGCAGCACAAGGAGTATCCTCACGCCTTCCTGCACACCGGATTAACCGAAGAGCAGATCCAGGGCCTGGTCAAGTACATTCGCGCCCTCAGCACACAAGCCGCCCCACGCGCAACGCCCAAGCCCTGATCCGCGTCCACCCTCCCAACGGTGACCGCATTCTTCACAGATTAGTGCCTGGACAATTCCGGGAATTGCGTGAGCGCGGGAACAAAGCACTGACTTAAACTGTCTAATAGATTAGAGCAACACATGGACAGGTCACGCATCTCCGATGAATGGGTGATGGGCGCAACTGTAGGCGGCTACCTCGTCCTAACCTTCGTGCTCAACTTTTGGGGTTTTGCATTTATTCATTACTGGTGCGGGAATTCTCCATCTCCTCTTTCTACACGGAGTGGAGGATTCTCGGTCTATTTGGTTTTTCTCATTCCGGGAACACTTGTCGGCGTTTTAGACTGGGCCCAATCGAAACTCGATCAGACTCACACTGGATTGGTGAATCATCTTGCAGTGCGAGTAGCTCTTTGGATGAATCTATTTGCAATCGTAGGTTTTCTTGTTGGAATCGTCTCCAACTACGGGCCGGATCGAGACATTAGTTTCTTTGCGATCGCCGGCTTTCTCGCAATGGCGCTTTGGCCTCTGGGACTCGTGGTCTCGCTTGGGAATTTAACTTGGGCATCGATCCAGTGGGCAAAATCGCCCCGCTCGCGCAATTCCTAAATCCAAGGAACACCTTAGTCTTTGCTGCCGTAGCATTGACAGCCCCGGCATAGCGCCATATAAAGGACTGCGTTCTCCGCATCTTCATCGCGACCGGAGGAATCTCTGTTCGATCGCAGGCATTTATTCTCAATGGCCGGACGCGGCGCCGTCCTCGCTGCCACTCCATCGTTAAGCGGCGGCATCGCGGCAAGTCCCCCGCCCTCAGCAGAAGTCCTCGCCAGTGTTGGCATTCTCAGCGTGAAAGCCTTCGGCGCTACCGGCGACGGCCAAACCATCGACACGCTCGCAATCAACCGCGCCATTGATTCCGCCGCTGCGTCAGGTGGCGGCACCGTTTATTTTCCCGCCGGAACGTATGCCAGCTACTCGATTCATCTGAAGAGCCAGGTGTGCCTCTATCTCGATCAAGGCGCCACCATCCTTGCCGCATCCACTCCCTTGCAGGGCACGACTACCGGAGGCTACGACGCCGCAGAACCGCAGGGCCCGTGGGAGCCCTACCAGGATTACGGCCACAATCATTGGCACAACAGCCTGCTGTGGGGAGAAGGCATCCACGATATTTCCATCCTTGGCCCAGGACGCATCTGGGGTAAGGGTCTGAGCCGCGGCCACTCCAACGATACCGACTTGCCCGACACCGCCAAGCCCGGCGTCGGCAACAAAGCCATCGCGCTAAAAAATTGTCACAACGTCATCCTCCGGGACTTCTCCATTCTGATGGGCGGATGGTTCGCCATTCTTGCCACGGGCGTCGACAATCTCACCATCGACAATCTCAAAATCGATACCAACCGCGACGGCATCGACCTCGACTGCTGCCGCAACGTTCGCGTCTCCAATTGCGCCGTCAACTCCCCCTACGACGACGGCATCTGTCCCAAAAGTTCCTTCGCTCTCGGCTATCCCCGTCCAACGGAAAATCTCACCATTTCCAATTGTTTCCTCACCGGCAGCTACGAAATCGGTACCATGCTCGACGCCACCTGGAAACGCATGCCCGAAAGCTTCAACGTTCGCGCCACCGGACGCATCAAGTGCGGCACCGAATCCAACGGCGGCTTCCGCAACATCACCATTTCCAATTGTGTTTTTGAATATTCTCGCGGAATCGCCATTGAGACCGTCGACGGCGCGCAGTGCGAAGACATCACCATCACCGGCATCACCATGCGCGGCTCCGTTACCGCGCCGCTCTTTCTACGACTCGGCCAGCGTATGCGCGGACCCAAAGACGCGGCCGTAGGCACGCTCAAGCGCATCCTCATCAGCAATATCACCAGCTATGCCGCGGCTCAACTGCCTTCCATCCTCAGTGGCGTGCCCGGATACTTCATCGAAGACGTGAAAATCAGCGATGTGTATTTGCATCAGCTTGGCGGCGGCACCGCGGAGATGGCGCGGCTGCAGCCCCCGGAGCGCGAGAAGGAATATCCGGAACCAACCATGTTCGGCCCGCTTCCCGCCACGGGTTTCTTCATCCGCCACGTGAAAAATCTCGAGCTCAGCAACATCGAGATCGCCACGCAACAACCGGACATGCGTCCGGCCTTCGCCCTGCTCGACGTCGACGGCGCCGACCTCTTCCGCATCCGCGCGCCTCATTCACCTTCCATTCCAACTTTTTCCCTCAAGCAAGTGGCGAAATTCCGCCTCTTCGGCAGCCAATTCCTCCCAGACAAATCCGCCACCAACATCCACGAAGACCTCTTCTGACCTTCCAGTCCCGACCAATTGTCATCCCGAGCGAAGCGAGGGATCTGCTTTTTCTGGCCTTATCCCTTCGCCGGGTGGCCTACCCATTGCCGGATTTGCAAGCGGTGGGTTCCTCTGCTCTGGTCTCGTTGCAGATTGAGGACGAGGCGCCGATATGGGCTCGTCAACCGTGAGTGGAACGCGCATGACCGTTTCCGTTCCGTCGAACAGGTCTGCCGGATTCACATAGAATGTCGCCTCGAAGACACGCTGGTTTGCAATAAAGCGGAACTCCAGCCTTTCGTTTGGATGGGAGATCAACGGCTTGCCTTTAAACGTGCTCGGAAAAGACAGAGCCATGCCGTTCGCTGAATGTGGGCTACCGGTCACGGCAGTTGTCACTCCGTTCGCAGTTCTTACCGCAGCACAGGGCCACAGATGTCTGATGCCAGTGCTCGGCGTTTCTTTGCCGGGCAGGTAGGCATAGTCACGAAAGCTCGTACCAATAGTGCCGGGGCGCTTCAGCACGATCGCAATTGTGATTTCATCCGCTGGATTGTACCAACGCTCTTCGAGGTTCGTGGGTTTGCTTCCCGGCTCCAGCCCTGCTCCACCGCGATAATGCGCCCACTTCTCATCCAGGCTGATCAATCTCTCTGCTGCGGCTTGCATCGGTTTCACGGAAACCAGGCGCACCAGAAACTCCGCGCCGTCGGGCTTGACCTCCGTCGCAGGAGGCGTCGGCGTGATCGAGTCCATCTCTTCCGCAAATTCCTTGGTAAGAGTTCCGGGATACGCTGGATGTTCGTAGTTGCACTGATAATCTTGCGTAGTCGCAGTAATGGTGCGCGCCCAGGGCGAATCATTCAGCACTTGCAATGCTTCCGCTTCTGTCCATTCCTCCGCCGGCTTACTCAAAAAGTCCTCGTTCGCCGTCACGGGAACAGATACCGCCACCAGAACGAAGCAGCTGAGGCTCCGAAGCCAAATTTGGAATTGACCGCGAGAGGAACCAGGGAAGATACGCATGCAGGGCTCCTTAAGCGCATCCGTTTCAGCTTCATTTTAAAGCCGACGTTCATAGATGATCAATACCAACCCGTTATGTGATTTGAGTTCATTGGAGCACTCGTCTGTGGGGCTGACTTTCGCCCTATGTGCGCTTAAAGGAACGACACATCCCATAGTAGTATTCGCAGTCTAAGGGTCTGCCCAACCCAGCCGCCGCAAAACGCGATGGAGGTGACTATGGCAAGCGCATCTCTTTCGAACGACCGTCGGTCGGCTCGGATCGTCATCGTCGAACAGCACATTCGACTGGAGAACGAGCATGACCTTGACGGCGTTCTCCGCACCTTTGGCACTACGGCGCGCTATGACGATGAAGCGTGGGGCGAACACTATACCGGCCAGAACGGAGTCAGCCAGTTTTACCACCAATTAATGAACGCGCTCCCTGACTTGCAGATCGATGTTCAGCGAAGACATGTCACCGACGACGCCATCCTCGTTGAAGTCATCATTCGCGGAACTCACCTCGGCGCGTGGCGCGGCCTTCCTGCCACCGGCCGGCGTGTCGAGTTCCCGCTTTGCGGTGTCTACACCTTCGATTCCGACGACCGTCTCTCCGGCGAAAAAATCTATTACGACCGCGGCACGGTGTTGCGGCAACTCGGCGTTTTCCACGAGCCGCAAAGCCTGCTGGGGCGAATCTCTATTTTCGCCACTCATCCCGTCACAATTCTGCGCGCTCTCGCCAGGACACTCCTGCCAAAATGATTGCGAATTGGTCTAAGCGGAACGCCGGCGCGAGGTAGAGGACTAAGCACATCTTTTATCCGAATCCTCATTTACAGCGCTCGACCTAACTACTATATGAAGAAAGCGAAAATGGGTTGGCAGTGTGAGATTCTTCGCAGCGCGCTGTCCTACGATTGAGTTCCAGGAGGTTTGCAAATGGTTCGAAGACGGGGCTTCGTAGAGATGCAAGCCGAACAAGCAAAAATGACCGAGAGCTGGAAAGCGGAGGGCCGCCTCAGTGAAGCGTGGGTTGTCGCCGACCCCGAAATTGTCGAGATTTTTTCCGCCGGAGTCGCCTTCGGCATCGAAGCAGGACGCCGTGGGCGCAGCGACCCTGCTTACTCGCCCGATGAATGGCGCAAAGCGCTCCGTGAAGCCATAGAACGCGCAGCAACTCTCGAAGACAAACTGGAAAAAGTTACCGGCGCGATGCTCAACGAAGAAAAAGACAAGCACTGAATCCCCGAACCGAGCAAGGCGCCGGGTGCCCCTCGATAAGAGCGAAGGCGTTGTCAAGGCACAAAACTCCGGTGCAGTGTTTTTCTCACCGCTTGCCGTCCAGAGTTGGTGGAGAACCGAAGCTCTGTAACTCTCACGGTGAATCAGCTTGCTGCGGATCGCTCCGCCAACCATCGATACGACCTAACCATCGGCCATGATTCTTCTATCCGAATCCCGGCATACACCGGGACGAGAGCGCCCAATCAACACTGCGGTCTAGCTTGCGCTGACCAGGGGCACCCGCGAGCTGCTCTCGACGCGAGCGATCTCTGGATAGGCTGTATTCGTTCTTAGCATCCAGTAGAGTCGCACGGCCAATTTCCTGGCCGCCGCCACTTTGGCCACTCCTCGCGGCTTTCTGTGGCAGCGGTGTAAATACTCGTTGCGAAATCCTGCGTCATACCGCACCACGCACTGCGCCGCTTCCACCAGCAGCATGCGCATGAAGCGGTTGCCCTGCTTGCTGATCGACCCGAACCGCTGATGCCCGCCCGAACTGTACTCCCGCGGGATCAGCCCCAGATAACTGGCCACCTGCTTGCCGCGTGGAAAGCGCGAGACGTCGCCCATGGTCAGCACAAAGGCCATCGAGGTGATCGGCCCCACGCCGGGCTGGGTCATCAGCAAGCGTGCTCGTTCATTTTCTTCGGCGACGTTCTTCACCGCTTCGTCCAGCGCAGCGATCTGCTCGTTCAACATGCCTCTTAACTTAAACAGGTCTTCTCGCCGCCGGCTGGCCCACGGCGCGAGCGGCAACTCGCAGAGCACTTTCTCTCCTGCGGCGCTCCACAACCTCCGCCCTTTGGTGATGCCTTTGTTCATCGCCAGGTGTTGCAACTCGTTCTTCACCTGCACGCGCATGCGCACCAGCTTGTAGCGATGTAGCAACAACTGCCGCAGATCCTTCTCTTCGCTGGAAGGCATCCAGATCCGCGGAAACCGATTTTCCACCAGTAACTGCAACAACAGTCGCGCGTCCCGCGGGTCGTGCTTCTGCTGCCGTGGATCGCACGCGCGAATTTTCGCCGCATCGCCAACCCACACTTCGTGTCCCAACTTGCCGAGTAGTTCCAAGAACCACTGGCAGTTGCCAGTGGCCTCGATGCCCACACGCACCGGGACCGCCAGACGCCGGTAAAACTTCTCGGCATCTCCCGACGCGTGCAGCAACCTTTGGTTGTCCGTCTCTCCACTGGCCATGTTCAACCAACAAACCTGTTGCCAACTGGGGTGAAAATCACATCCAATAAGAATCATCGAAGGCTCCTTCCTACCGATAGCTTCGGTTCTCCAAACAGAAGCATACGGCACCGAATGGAGCCTTCGCTCTTATGCAATCAACGCAGCACCTTCTGGTAGTTCAGTGGGCTCATCGAAGTCACCGACTTGAAGTGCTCGTGGAACGACGACACACTCATGTTCACCAGTTCGGCCAGCTCTTCCACCTTCATCGGTTGCGAAAAATTCGCGCGCAGCCATGAAATCGCTTTCGCAATTCGGTGCACGCTGGATTCCGCGAACCCCATTTGTGCCACGCGGACACCAATGCTGCTGCGCAGTAACCGTATCAAAATCTCATCCACCACAAGGGGCGCCAGCAGGTCAGCATCACCCGGCTGCGCAAGGCACTGCATCAATCGAATCGCCGCGTTCACAATGCTCACGTCCACCGGCGCCAATATACACAGCGCTTCGTTCTTGCACCGGCGCCACCCCGTGCGGGTACACCTTCAACACCAACTCCGCAATTTTCTGCGGCTCCAGATCCAACCGCAACGCAAGGTACGGTTCGGCGGGGCTGGCTCGCGTAACTTGTGCAGCTACCGGCAGCGCAACGGAGTAAACGAGCATGCGCGAAGCGTCATACTCGTAAACTTTCTCCCCGACGATGACGGTCTTCGCTCCTCGCGCGATGATCGACAAGCACGGCAACCGCAGGGCATGCACGCATTCCTCGTTCGTCCGCGACGCTCGACTCACGTGTACGCCAGCAATGCGCAGCTCAAACACTCCGTCGTGCGGCGCATACGCCGCAATCAGCCGCGCCAACTCAGCCGCTTCTGGCTCGTCCCCGTCGGCATTTTTGTCCCGCCACATAGTAGCTCTTTTGCCGTTGCTCTTCATTTCTTCGAAGATACCTCTTCATCTCTCGAAATACAGTCGTTCTTCACTGTGCGCTGAGCGGCAGCACCTTGACCGTTGCCGAACGCGCGCGTGTACCGACCATCGGACTCAGATACGAACTGCCTTTGTACTTCGCTCTGTAAGCTTCGTCGATCCGTTCATTGATTGCGCCGTCGACCGCCTCGAACGACACCTCTTTCGTTATACCAGCGGCCGTGATTCGCCCTGCCTTCTGCCGTATTGCGGCCTGATACCAGCGGGATTTCTGTCCGTTGTACCCACGCACATACAGCCCGTCATCGACCACCACGGACCAAATCCATGTCGGCGTGCCGTATGTCTTGCCGTCCTCACGCAACGGCGAGACATGCAGGTCATCCGTTTCGGCGATCCTCTTTAGTTCGTCTTTCGGCCATGTGTTCATCGTTCCATCACTCTTGCGTACCGCCCTACCAATTTCTGCAATGCTTCGGCGTTCCTGATTTGATCGGCGCACTAGTAATGCTCCCAAGCTGCTCTCCAATGTTCATCCGGATGAGTCGACTTCACAATCAGCTGCTTGCCCGAGAATTCGAAGGAACGCGGCAGGTCTTTGCCGATCAATGTGCGCACCAACGCGCCCTCAACGTGAAACGTAAACGTCCGAGCGCTTTCGTCGATCTCATACGTGCCAAACGAAGCCTCATATCCACCTTGCGCGTATTGCACCGGCGCGGCCCCGGTTCCCGATGGGGGGTTCCGGTACATCACCTGAACCGACATGTGCCCGTCGCGCGTGTAGACCAGCAGCCCGCTACAATCGGCCTTGTGCATTGCTCCGTCGGCTCCTTGCTCTTCCAGCGAGGCCAGCTGCCAACCTCCAATGAACCGGTCCCTGGCGCCCTCATTTCCGACGCGATCCTGTCCCCCGGAAACTGTCATTGCGGTCATGCAAATGAGTAAAAGCACTGCGCCGAGCGAAAACAGTTTTTTCATTTTCGGCTCCCTCAGGCCGGGTGTCCCACACGCCAGTTTTGCGTGTGGGGTTCTTCGCGTGCTGCGATCAGAGCCCGGTCATTTTCTGCAGCCGCTCTGGGTATCGTTCTCCTTCGATCTTGATCTTTGATGCGGCGCTATCGATGTCCCGCAGGTCGGCCGGCGTCAGTTCAACCGCCAGCGCTCCGATGTTTTCGTCCAGCCGGTGCAGCTTCGTCGTTCCCGGAATCGGAACCATCCACGGTTTCTGCGCCAAGACCCACGCGAGCGCAATTTGAGCGGGTGTCGCTTTCTTGCGCTGCGCAATGCTGCCCAGCAAGTCGATTAGTGCCTGGTTCGTTTTCAAAGCCTCCGGCGTAAAGCGAGGCAGCGTGCTGCGGAAATCGGAACTGTCGAACGTGGCGTTTTCTTTGATCGCTCCCGTCAAGAAGCCCTTGCCCAATGGGCTATAGGGCACCAATCCAATTCCCAGTTCCTCCAGCGTCGGTATCACTTCCTTCTCGGGAGTTCGCGTCCAAAGAGAGTATTCGCTTTGCAGCGCAGTCAATGGCTGCACCGCGTGTGCGCGCCGAATCGTCTTCACGCCCGCCTCGGATAGCCCGAAGTGCTTCACCTTCCCGGCCTGGATCAAATCCTTTACCGTGCCCGCCACATCTTCGATCGGCACGTTCGGATCAACGCGATGCTGATACAGCAGGTCGATTGTCTCGATCTTCAACCGCTTCAGCGACCCTTCCACCGCCTTCTTGATTTGCTCGGGCTTGCTATTCAGCCCGGCCGCTCCCGGCCGATGATCGCTGCCGCCCAGGTCGAACCCGAACTTGGTGGCAATCACCACTTTGCCGCGGTAGGGTGCGAGCGCTTCTCCCACCAACTCCTCGTTCGTGAACGGGCCATAAACTTCCGCGGTGTCAAAAAACGTCACCCCGCGTTCGACTGCGGCGTGCAGAAGGTCAGTCATCTCCTTCTTGTCTTTGGGCGGTCCGTAGCTGAAGCTCATTCCCATGCAGCCCAGCCCAATCGCCGAAACCTCCAGATTGCCTCCCAGCTTGCGCTTTTGCATTGTTTCTCCTTGAAGTCGTTGCGGGGTGAAGATTGACTCGCTTCGCCGCGGTTTTGAGCGATGGTCACATGTTGCGGGCGTCAACAATTAACAGTAACGAGTGTAGCCCCCGGAGGCTTCCAGCGCTTGCCTGTTTCGCCGGAGTATTTGCCCGATTCTCCGAGAGTTTTTCTCCACACTGTTTTGGTGTGCCACGTTGCGATGCGAGACAGCCGCCGAATATTGGCCTTGAAACACGCGATTTTGCTCGCTTTTTGCCCTGCCTCGGCGCAAACTCTGCGGGTCGCGTTTACCGCTCGGCGCGGCGTATCCAGGTTGAAAACTCGATCAGGAGAGCAAAAACATGAGCGAATACGAGATCGGACGGGATCTTCAGGAACTTCGTGCGCGTGTGGAATTGCTGGAAGGTGGCGGCCCGTGCCGCAACAAGGCAAAAGGAACTTCCGAGGGGCATAAGGCGGAAGCGGGAATTGATCCTCAGAAGAAGCCCATTGCATGGAAACAGACCAAAGGCGTGTTGCCGCCCCCTTTTCTACACAACTTGTTGCGTCTCCCCCACGGCATCCAGGCTGATTCTGCGGAATCACAAACATGGACTTGTGTCCCAGAGCCGCTGATCCTCTACGTCAACTGGGCCGGAGGCGCTGTAGACGAATATTGCCGATTTGTGAACCAATCATTCTCCCTCCTTCGGTTCACTAATCCCAATACCGGCGTTACCACCGCGCAATATTCTTACTCCGCGCAACGCATCGCTTCCGGAAAGGCGCACTACGCATGGGGCGCCACCCCTTTGTCCTTTTCGGCGCAACTTCGCGATGCGTCCGGAGGTGTCGTCCTCTACGGCGGTATAGGCAGCAATTTCTGGCTCTCTTGCAATGACAACCTCATCTACGGGTGGGGGTATGAGTTCAATCCCGGACTTTACGATCTAATCAAGAGCGCGACTTGGCAGATTACCGGATGGCAGGCTGCCGAACACTGCTGACGATCGCTTTTTGCCAGCGAATTTCGGCTCTATCAAATCTGGGGATTAAAACCGGCAGGACAAAAGGAGAGAGGCGCTCGGCAACTTCACAAGCGCCTCCTCTACTGCTTTAACGTAAACCGTACCTCACTGGATCACCTCCTTCTCGGCGAGACCGCCGATGTCGACCAGATGTCGAGTGCTCCGAGTATACCGCGGGATTTAAGAAATGCTATCCGCAGATTCCCGAATCGGCCTCGCCCTCAGAAGCCGGCAACCGCGTCGGCTTCACTCGGACAGGTTTCGAATATCGGCAGCAGCCGCGAAATTTCCAGCGCCCGCTTCAAGTTCGGCCCTAGGTTGCACAGCTTCAGGCTTCCGCCTCTTGCTTTTGTCTTGCGGTGCGTTTCGATCAGCGTGCCCAGGCCCGCGCTGTCCACGTAATTCACGTGCTCCAGATTAATGACGATCCGCGCCGACCCGGCCCCCAGCAGATTATCAACCACCGCCAGCAACCCGCTGCTCTCTTGCCCCAGCACCAGGCGCCCGTTGAGCGCCAGAACGTAGATTCCATTCATCTCACGCTGCGTTATTTCCAAAGGCATCGATTGCCTCCCCAACCGTCATGATTCGCATTCACGAATGATTCCTACATAATAGCCTTCGCAGTAAGGATACCAAAGGCTTGTCCATGATCTCGCCGGTCTCGCCAAGGTGAACGCCGGCTTTGTCTTTGCCCGGCGTTGCGGCATCCTATAGCACGCCATGCCCAAGCGTCCAAAGCTACAGCCGGCCGACCATCCAACCTTGTTCGAAATGAGCAAGCCGGAACAGCCAGCTCCGCCGGCAAATCCACTACACGTCGAGCGACCCTACGTCGAGCCCGGCCTGCTGCTTGGCACTTCGTCCTTCACTGCGGACGGTTGGCAAATCTCCTTCTATCCACCCGGAACGCAGCCCCGCAACTTTCTCCCTTATTACGCAACGCAATTCAACACCGTCGAAATTGACAGCACCTATTACGGAACTCCCAGCGCACAGACCGTAACCAACTGGTACGAACGCACGCCGCCAGACTTTATCTTCGCCGCGAAAATCCCGCAAACAATTACCCACCAGAAGCTGCTGGTGAACTGTGAAGCGGAGTTCGATGAATTCCTCGATCGCATGAACTTGCTCTCCCAGAAACTCGGTCCGCTGTTGTTGCAATTTCCGTGGTTCAACAAGAATGAGATTCAAGCGGATGAATTCTGCCGCCGCCTGCGCTCCTTCCTGGATCGCGTCAAAATTTTGCCGGTCGCGCGCTTTGCCGTCGAGATACGCAATAAAACCTGGCTCGACCAACGATTCCTGGATCTCCTTCGCGAATACAACGTCGCCCTGGCGCTGACTGACCACTCCTACATGCCAAGACCGTGGGAAATGGCAGGCACGCTCGATCTCGTAACCAGCGATTTCGTCTATGTGCGTTGGCTCGGAGATCGCAAGGGAATTGAGGCCGTGACCACCACCTGGGATAAGACCATCGTCGACCGCGCAGCCGATCTCAAAAATTGGGCCGCGCTATTCCGCCAATTCGTCTCCAGAAACCTCAAGGTCTACGCTTACGCCAACAACCATTACGCCGGCCACGGGCCGGGCACCGTAAAATTGTTCTGGGATTTTTGGCAAAAAAGGTAGAAGCATCCTGAACCAGCTCGAAAATGCGCTCGCGAATCTCCTCGGCCAGTTGGAACAAGATCGTTCTCTGCATGAGCCACGGCGCCTGCGCCAACGCTTCGAGGCCCTCGATCAGCTTGATTTCTTCCTCTCCAATGGGCAGCCCATCGCCCCTCTGCTTCATCAGCGGGCCTCCGCCATCCACGCCGCGCTTGAGGCTGCTAATTTAAAACTCTACGACTCCATCCGTCGCGATATTCAGTGCGGCAACGGCGCCGCCACTCTGCTCGAGTGGATGCCCGATTCCGACGCCGAAGCCGATCCCACAAATCACGTCGGCTATGACTGTCTCGACGAATTGCTCAGCGGCATCCTTCAGTTTCAGCAGCCATCGCCTCAGCCTGTCCAGCTAGATTCCGAAATGGTTGCGTATCAGCCCACTCCCGCTCGCCATATCTTCGATCTCCTCAACCGAACCGCGCTTACCGAACACGACACGCTGATTGATCTTGGCTCCGGCCTCGGTCACGTCATCTTGCTGGCGTCCATTTGCAGCCGCGCCAGTTGCACCGGCATCGAACTGGAGCCCTCTTATATCGCGTGTGCCCGCAACTGCGCTCGATCTCTAAATCTGAACAACGCGTTCTTTATTCAGGCCGATGCTCGCGCCGCCGACCTGTCTCGCGGCACCGTCTTCTATTTGTACACGCCGTTTACCGGCGCCATCCTGCGAGAAGTACTGAACGCGTTGCGGCACCAAGCCCTCACCCGCCAGATCCGCATCTGCACGTTTGGCCCTTGCATTCCTCTCGTTGTCGAAGAGCCGTGGTTGTACCCCACCGGCCCTGTAGAAATAAACAGGCTCGCCATTTTCCGCACTGGCCACTAGTATTACTACGTTAAGTTGTTGACGTATGGTTTTGCTGGTGCTATCGTCGCAAGCATGACGGATGCCCAAGTTGAGAAATGCCGAAAACGCCTGGAACAATTCCTGAAGGATTTGCTGGAGCCCGTCGGCAGGAGCGAACGAAGGCACTGGGGTGCGGTTTACATTCGTGGACTTTTGCTGAATGGGGAACGCAAGTCCATCGAGCCACTTGCCGATCGCTCGAACGAGGGAAACGTACAAGCTCTTCAGCAGTTCGTTGGACAAAGCCCGTGGGAGTGGATGCCTTTGTGGGAACGTCTGGGTAAGCGCATGACGGCGGAATTGGAGCCGGACTCTGTTTGGGTGATTGACGATACGGGCTTCGCCAAGCAAGGCAAGCACTCGGTGGGAGTGGAAAGACAATATTCGGGAACGCTCGGCAAGGTGGGGAATTGCCAGGTTGCGGTCAGCCTGCACCATGTTGGAGAACAAGGCAGCACGGTGCTCGGCTGGCGCCTGTATCTGCCGGAAAGCTGGACGAAGAACGGTAAGCGTCGTGAGGAAGCGGGCATTCCGGAAGAAGTCGTTTTCAAAACGAAATGGCAACTCAGCTTGGATATGATCGATCAGGTGCGCACGTGGGGCTTACCGAATCGCATTGTCGTGGCCGATGCTGGCTACGGGGATACCACGGAGTTTCGCGAGGAACTGGAAGGTCGTCAACTCCCTTATGTCGTCGGTATTTCCTCAACGACGGGAGTGTGGAGCAAACCACCACAAGCACAAGTTCCTCGCTACCAGGGGCGAGGCGCTCCCGCGACGCGCTACGCCTATGGAAAACAGCGGCCGACGTCCGCGCAGGAAGCGGCGGTCCAAGCGAAGAGTTGGAAGAGGATTCGCTGGCGGCAAGGCACAAAAGGATGGCTGGAATCGCGCTTCGTGGCCTTACGAGTACAACCTTCTCATGGCTTCGTCCGTGGGCAACCACCGCACAAGGAAGTCTGGTTACTGAGCGAATGGCCCGAGTCGGAAAAGGAACCGACCAAGTACTTCCTTTGTGATCTGCCCGCCACTTATACACTGCGACGATTAGTACGGCTGGCGAAGTGTCGCTGGAAGATCGAGCAAGATTACCAACAACTGAAGGAGGAACTGGGATTGGATCATTACGAAGGGCGAAGCTGGATCGGCTGGCACCACCACACCACACTGGTGATGTTGGCTCACGCATTTCTAACTCTGGAAATGCTCCGAAGTAAAAAAAACTTCTGGTTGGACCCTGCCACGGACGCGACGTGAAATTCAATATCTGCTCTTCACCTGGACAGGCTCCTGTGCCTACTGCGGGGCGAAAGCAGAGGGCTCACGCGGCCCTTAAATACTTAACGTAGTAATACTAGCCCGCATCACCATCGCGCGACGCGCATTTCGTCCAATTCACCAGCCTTGACTCCAACTGACCTGCGCCCTAGAATTTTGCCTCTATGGGCCATCGCTTGCGCATCTTCGTCGCGTTGGCGCTTGCAATGCCGCTTCTGCTACCTCTGGCAGTGGCGCAGAAGCCCCCAGCCCCGAAACCTCCTCCTCCGCCCACCTCGCCTTCGGGCGGCTCCTCGGATCCCACGCCTACTCTTCCCAATTCGCAGCCAATTCAACCGACAACCGATCTCGTGATGTTTCTCCGAGGTCGCGTAGCAACCAGCGACGGCACGCCTCTTCCAAGCGATGTTTTAGTTGAGCGGGTTTGCAACAACAGGGTGTATCAACAGTTGTATGCAACTCTTCACGGCGATTTCAGCATGCAATTGGGCGCGCGCAGTGATTCTCTCGTCGACGTCAGCGGCGATTCCCCCTCGCAATTGGAAGCGACCCGCAGAGACACGTCCATGGGTATTCCACGTAGCGACTTGCGCCGCTGTGATCTGCGAGTTTCGACCTCAGGATTTCGCGACGGCATCCTCAGCCTGGTCAACCTCGACAGTGCCGGCAGCAATGTCGACGTCGGCGTCATCCTCGTGAAACGAGCCGGCAAGGTTGAGGGCGCGACAATCAGCGCCACTCCCTACAGGGCGCCCCCCAACGCCAGAAAAGCTTATGAGAAGGGCCTCGACGCCAAGAAGCATGGCAAACTTGCGAACGCGCACAAATATTTCCAAACCGCTGTGGATCTCTACCCCACCTACGTGAACGCTTGGTTCCAACTAGGCACTGTTTTGGAAAAGGAAAATCAAAAGGATGCGGCTCGCGCAGCCTATAACCGCGCCACGACTATCGATAGCAGGTTCCTGCTGCCCTATCTCGCGCTCGCGTCGATGGCCTTCCAGGAAGAAAATTGGACCGAAGTCCTTCGTCTCACTCATCACATCTTTGAACTCGATCCGTTGAACCACACCGATGTCAGCGGCTACATCGTGGATTCCGATCCCATCAATTCCGCCGACGCCTATTTCTATAACGCGCTCGCAAATTATAAGCTCAATAATTTTGCCGAAGCCGAAAAAAGCGCGCTCAAAGCCGAACACATGGCTATGCTCAGTCGCTTTCCACAGCTGCATCTCTTACTGGCGGAAATCTTCGCGCGAAGAGACGACTACGCCCCTGCTATATCCCAGTTAGAAATTTATTTGCAATTAGTCCCGCACGCCCAAAACGCCGATCAGGTGCGCGTACAGTTGGCAAGATTACAAAAACTGAACGGCACAGCGTCGCCTACCGAAAAATCCGACCACATGTAGCAACGTCAACTCTTCTGCACCGCTTTTCTTCGCTCACTTGCCTGGAGTCAGCGTGCCTAATGTGCAGCGTGCGTTCTGCGGTGTGTACGCGATGTCGCCACTCGCCGTTCGGTACATTTTTCGCCCGTTCACATCCACCGCACCCGCGCCCGTGAGAGTTCCGTTCGGCTGCAGCACCAACGACAGCGGTCCCGCGTTGTGCTGAAATTTCACCACCAATTGGCCATTTTCCGGCATCACCGCATAACCTTCGGAACTGAGCGCTGCCCCACATTCCACCGTCGCTGAATCAGCACGAAATTCAATTTTCACGCCGCCAGCGCCAGACGCCGCATACGTTCCGTTCAGCCGCAATCCCGGTGCGGTGTTCGCTGATTTGCTTGCCTGGCTGCCCAGAACCTGTGTCAGCGCGCCAGAGACAGATCCAGTCTCGCCCGTTGGCGGTAGCACTCCCACATTGCAGCGTTCAGTCTTCGGAGAGGTTGGCACGCTGTAGTGATGCACCGTCGTGGGCACCATCGTCGTGGAAGTGCTCTGATCGTTCACCGAATATTCCATACCATTCTGATGCACCTGATCGGCGCTGTAATTTGGAACGTCGTTCGCCTCGATCTGCCTTTGCGTCGTGGTTGTTTGTGTCTGCGCCTCATATCCGGTTGAGGTGCTGTCGGTCGCGCGTCCGGCCACAACTCGCCCAGCCACATCCGTCGGCCCGGGCCCAGCCAATTTGCCGTCAGGCTTAAACGACAGCACCAGCGCCTTGGGCTGAATCGGTATTTTCACCAGCACCTGGCTGCTGGATCGCTCCACGGAATAAGGCAGTTGTTGCGCAATCAGTGTCCCGCACGATACGCCCGCGGCGGTTTGGTCGAAACTAAGGCTGAAATTTCCCGCGGAATACACGCCGCTCAGCCGCAATCCCGCCTCCTTTCCAGGCAGAGCCAGAGAGTCCAGCGGATTTCCTCCCGCCAGTTCCACCAATCCCGCTTTCATTCCTTCCCCGAGACACTCCGTTTCGCTTCGCCCCGATTCCATGCACCGCCGTGTCGCCACTGATCCGGCATCTTTCTTCATGTTCTGTTCAGACTGCGCAACCTCCGCGTTCGTCTGCATTTGCTTCATTGCCGCGCGCTTCTCTTGCTCCACCGCCGCAACATAGCGCGCGTCGCTGCCGCCCACGATTTGCGCAAATTGCGCCTGTATGCCAGGAGAGAGAAACGTCGTCCATACCGGTATGCCTTCAAATCCAAATTTTGGATCCGAGCGGCTGAAATGGTAAGGGTTCGTCGACAAAGCGAAATTTTTCCCGGGTATATGTTGCGCCGCGACTTGTACCAGCGCGGTTTGCATCTTGCTATAGTTTTCGAGGAACTTTTTTTCGTCCGGCAAGTAGCCAGCCGGCGCCCGCGGCCCAGCCAGCGCGCTGATCATCTCGCTTAGTTGATAAAAAGCGCCCATGGCGCGCAAAACGTTGTCCTGCGGATTGCCAACCGCCATCGCTTGCACCACATAAGCAGCGCTGGGAAATTCTGCCAGATACCCAGGGTTGAACGGCGTGCCTGCCGTGCAAGCCTTCAGCTGTGTCACGATCTCGCCTCGCGGTTTGGGTACCTGCAAAAGGAACTTGCCGTTCTGCTCGGCCCTCACGAAGCAGTAGTCTTGGCCGTTCTGCTTCTGGCATTGAAACACCGTCAGCGTAAGTCCGCCGGCACATTGATAAGGAGTATTGGATTGCAAATCGGATGATGGTCGCGCACTGGCCGAGGCCCCGGAAGCGGGAGCAGAAGCGGACGAGCCTTTCAGTTTGCACATTTTCGTCATCTGATACACCACCGCCGCGCGCGTGTTGTAGCGCTCCGATTGCCCTTCGGCTTGGTAGTAGCACATCTCTCCCTTTGGACCCATCACGCATTTGTGCACTACATAAGTGACTCCGTCATTGCACGCATACGGCACATTGAACTGCAGGGTATCCTGCGCGCGTAAGCCTGTCGCGCAAGCCAACAGCAAACCCATCGCAACAATCGCGGGAAGGGAAGAAGGCCGAGTCATAACTGTCCTCCTCAATGGGTCGCGATTCTATCAACCGAGGCAGCGAAGTACTACGAAAATGCTCTTTGGGAACGGAACAAGTCAGTTTGCGCAATAACGCGTTGTCCGATTACCGGAGTTGTCGAGAGTTATGTAGGGACAAAATTCAAATCTCGCGCATCAGGAGGCAGGCAGACTCCCATGATTGCCGACTTACGTTTCTACTCATCGTCGTTACTTCTTTTTCGTCAATCGTCCCAGCATTCCGCCTGCAGGACCGTTCAGCGCTCCGTCATCGTCCACCGTAAACACGGTCTTGTCGCCTTCACAAACCAGTGTCACAGTCTTGCCGCTTTCTGTATACGTGCAGGAAGTTGATACCGGCCCTGTCGACACGTACGCCTTGCCGCCTGATTTGAACTCAATTTGAACCACTCCACCATTTCCTGCGTAGGTGTTTCCTTCCACTTTGCCGCCACAACCTGTCAGTAACACACTCCCTACGGCGATTACTCCCAATGCCAACAGTTTCGAAGTGCTCAGTTTGATCTTCATTTTTCTCGATTCTCCGTCACCGACCTGTCTCCACCATTCCCGGCCCCGCGAAAATGGTGTGCCGCGCTGGCAAGGTCGCCCTTATATCACGATTCTCAAGCCAAGAGAGACCAATCAACAAACGGAGGATGCCCTGGTTCGGTGTCGGAACCTGGGTCTTGGGTTTTCTTCACTGAGGGAGGCGATGAAAGTTGCTGGTGTCGCGAAGCCCGGCATAGACCTAAACCGCGCTGAATCAATGGCCTCGACTCTCGCAAACACAATTTGCCCAGGCTTTTCATGCTTTGAGACGCCCTGATCACCGCGCTGGGGCCCGGTACCCAAGTTTCCGATTTCCGACTTGCCGGAATTTGCTTGTCTGACGAGAAACTACTCGGCGCTTGGTGCGTATAGTAGATTGCGGGTGTTCGGAAAGAACCCCTTTCTTTATGACCCCCGCAACATGGCCCGATTCCCCGAAAGGAGTTTCATGAACAGAAGACTCGGTTTTGTGTTTGCTGCATTGCTGGCAGTCCCCGTTGCTCTGCTGGCGCAGGAGAAACCACCGGCGTCGTCCGCTCCACCGGCGCAGTCCGCTCCGCCCGCGAACCCGATTACTGCCAGCGAAAAGGGTTTTTACGCATTTGTGAGCGGCGCGGTCCTCGGTGCGGCGCAGAAAATGCCGGAAGAAAACTACTCCTTCAAACCGACACCGGAGGTTCGCGCTTTTGGCCAGCTCGTTGGCCATGTGGCCGACGCTTCGTATATGTTCTGCTCGCAAGCCATCGGTGAAGCAAACCCGGCAAAGAACATCGAAAAGACGAAGACCTCAAAAGCGGACCTCGTAGCTGCGCTCGAGGACGGAGTGGCGTACTGCAACAAGGCTTTCGACAGCATGACCGACGCAAAAGGCAGCCAGATGGTGAAATTATTCAACTTCGACATCGCGAAGCTGACGTTGTTCTCGATCAATACGGCGCACATGGATGAACACTATGGGAACATGGTCACCTATCTGCGACTGAAGGGCATCGCCCCGCCGACCAGTGAAAATCAATCTGCACCGCCACCGAAGTAAGACGCTCGGACGCCCGTCCCAGCGAACCGCCGGTACGGGAAACGTGGTACCAGTTCGTTGTATTTTTCTTTATTAGGCTGGGGCTTTCAGCCCCGGCGTAAAGCTTGAGAATTGAATTTGGGCTTCAGCCCCTGAAGACCCGAACGTCGTCAATCCATTTTCGGGACACGACACGAGCTGGCACTTTTCCCGACTCGTCGTAAGTGCTCCCCGGTTGAATGAACGTCCGCGTCAGGGGTAATCTTGCCCGGGGAAACCGGGCAGTCCCCGGATTCCCCAGCTTTTCCGTGATTCCTCCACCTTCCTGGCCTGCGACGCAGCACTAGTCTTCTTCATCGCCCCATTCATTTTCCAGCCGGCGCATGGCATGTCCTGCAACGAAATGCGCCACGTTCCTGCCCAGCGTGTTGCCGAGGACGCAGGAAGTGCGGAAATGGATGCCGCCGAATACGCGAGCGTCAGCGATTTCTGAAACGGCGCTGGAGAAACTGGAGAACGAACGAGTGCCGGGACGCGATTCGGAGTTAACGGTGAAAGAGGTGTTGTCTCCGAAAATGGAGGCGAGGATGAACGCCGCGGAGCCGCTGATTGAGGCGTGGGCTGAGGGATATTCCGGGAAGGCTGGAGTGCCGGGTTTGAAGAAGTCCAGCCAAGGCTCCCAAGTGGGGTCGGCGTCGGTCGGACTAACTCCTTCGCGGATCGCGGTGATTGGCCGCCAGAAGCTGTAGCGGTATTTGGAATCCCAGCAGGCGATGACTGCGTCGGCCATGGTGACGTTCAACAACGCAAACAGGTGGACATTCTCGTGAAATGACAGACCGCGCTCCGCGGAAATCTGAGCGGCGACTCGGTCCCAGGTGAGCGGCGTATTGCTTTGCCAGAAAAGCACGAGTTCGGACTGATCCGCAGTGCGCGGAGAGCCTGAGAGGGCGCCCATCGTTTTTGTTTCATTCAGATCCGCTGCGTACTGCGCGCTGTCAAGGGCATAAGGAGGGGCCAAGCGGAACTGGGAGGCCCGCACGAGAACCCAAGGAGTCATGGTCGCCAATTGAGTACCGGCTCCTGGCGCATTGAGCGGGGGAGTGGGACGCCAGTAGCCGACGGCGGCGGGAGTTCCGACAATGCCGAGGACGCCTTCAAAGGGAGGAGGTGGTGGCGCGTTGCCGTCGGTGAGGCGCCAAGCCCAGACGGCGTCGGCGACGGTTTGTCCCCAAGCGACACCGGCGGCGATGGATTTCGCGTTTTCGGTGAGAATCCCCAGGGATGCGTTACGCTGGGCGGTGAGCGCCGCGCTCTGTGCCGGGTAAGCTTCACCAAGGATTACATACGCGGCTTGAATCGCGGCGGCGCGTTGGGAAGCATTGTCCGGAGCATTCGGCGGCACGTGCAGAGGGTGAAAGCGCGGGTCAATGCCATTGACGGCGTCGAAAACGGATGCGGATACCATCGCTGCAATGCGAGACGTTATGAACGGACTCGTGCCATCTGCGAGCACCGTGTTGTTCATTATGTTGATCCATTCCAATACCGGGTCAGGCGTAGCAGCTTCGGCTAATCTTGGCACCGCCGACATGCCGCTGAGCATTACGGCGCAGACCGTTGCGATTTGAAAGAACTTTTTCATGTGATCCCTCCTTTGGGAGTAGGGCGACTTTGGGGCGGGCAGGCCGAAGAGTCAATGGACTGCGACTGAACTGCTGCCGGATTATTGCCGGACAGATAAATCGTTTCGGGAGAATAATGTACGACAACCGTTCGGTGTTCTGGCAAGTCGCGAGACGGAATTGCGATGACCCGCACTAAGCCTTATAGTGCTGCCTAACCAAGGGGGGCACAGTCACAGTTGGCTACCAACCCTCAACCCTCTCGTCGGCTGCGTTTCGATGAATTTGAGATTGACCTGCGCTCGGGCGAATTGTGGGTACACGGCAAGCGGGTTCGGCTGCAAGATCAGCCCTTCCAAATGCTCCGGGTGCTGCTGGAGCGGCATGGGGACATTGTTACTCGGAATGAACTGAAGCAGATTCTGTGGCCGGCGGATACGTTCGTGGATTTTGACGACGGGCTGAATACGGCTGTCAGAAAAATCCGCGACGCGCTGGGAGATTCGGCGGAAAAACCTCGCTTCATAGAAACGATTCCTAGACACGGTTACCGTTTCGTGGGTCCGTTGCCCGAGGTCCGGTCAGCGGTTCTTCGCCCGCTGCTGGAACAGTCGAAGGAAAGCCCTGAGCAGGAAAGCACAGGCTCAGGTAGTTCCGACTCAGCGGTGCTGACGACTCAAAAAGCTTTTCTCTCACACTGGAGGATACTACTCGCGGGAGTAACCGCACTGGCCGTCTTCTCTGTCATTTTGGTGCTCTACCGAAACAACAGCTCCAAGGGCGCAAAGCAGCCACCCATCAGATCGCTGGCGGTATTGCCTCTGGCGAACCTCTCTGGCGACCCAAAACAAGAATACCTTGCAGACGGGATGACTGAGTCTCTCATCGGACGCCTCTCCGAGATCCATAATCTCCGCGTCATCTCCCGTACCTCCGTGACTCGCTTCAAGGATACACACTTATCGGTATCAGAGATTGCCAGAACCCTTCAGGTTGATGCCATCGTCGAAGGCTCCGTAATCCGTGACGGCAGCCGCATCCGCGTTCACGCTCAGTTGATTCGCGCTGCAACCGACGAACACTTCTGGTCGGAGACTTACGATCGTGAGCTGCGCGACGTGCTCAGTCTGCAGAGCGACGTGGCGAAGTCCATCGCGCGAAAAGTCGAGGTCACGGTCACCGGGGAGGAACACGCGAGGCTTAGCTCCGCGCACACAGTTGACCCGGATGCGTACGACGCCTACTTAAAAGGCCGCTATTACTGGAACAAGCGGACCGCCGACAGCATGCCAAAGGCGGCGCTTTATTTTGAACAAGCGATAAGTAAAGACCCGGACTACGGCGCCGCCTACTCGGGATTAGCGGATTGCAACAGTGGACTCGCCTGGCACGGGTTTATGTCCCCGGCCGAGGTGCTTCCGAAGGCATACGCGGCAGCTCAAAAGGCGGTTGAAATCGATCCGCAATCTGCTGAGGCTCGCGCCTCGCTAGCTCTGGTTCTTGATCACAAGTGGGATTGGGCTGGAGCTGAGGTTGAGTTCAAGCGAGCATTGGAGTTGAACCCTCAATACGCCAATGCGCACCACTGGTACGGCGATTATCTGTCGATCCAGGGACGGCATGATGAAGCTCTGGTTGAGGCCAAACGCGCGCTCGAACTCGATCCGCTAAATCTCATGATCGGGACTTGGGTCGGCTTGCGCTATTACCTTGCGCGCAAATATGACAGCGCAACCGAGCAAAGTCACAACATAGTCGAATTAGATCCGAACTTTGCAGCCGCCCGCCTCATCCTCGGCGAAAGTTACGTACAACAGGGGAAGCACAAGGAAGGTCTCGGTGAGCTGCAGAAAGCCGCCGATCTGTCCGGAGATAGCCCACTTTACATGGCCCAGGTCGGAGTGGGCCTGGCTCTGGCTGGAGAAAGAAAGGAAGCCCTTCGCGTCATTCGTGAACTGCAAGACATTTCCAGCAAACACTATGTTTCGCCCTATGGCGTAGCGCAGATCTACGCCGCTCTGAATGATAAAGAGCAGACGTACAAGTGGCTTGATACTGCTTGTCGTGATCGTGCTGTCTGGATGTCGTATCTCGCCGTGGATCCGGTGTTTGATTCGATTCGCTCGGAAGCCCGCTTCCGGGATTTGCTTCGCCGCGTTGGTTTGCTCGTGTGAGCACTCGATTCTGTCGAAGAGCCGGGACGGTTCGGTAGCCGGGTGCCCCGTCCTCGGGTCGGGTTTTGAGGGCGGGTCTTGGGTTTCGTTTCTGACTACACTTCCGTTTCAATCCTCGTCGCGCACCGCATTCGAACGCTCCCAGTCCTAGAACCATTTTTTTGTTCTTCTAGATACTTTGCTGTGTCTTAACCAATTGCTATACTTCCTTCGTGTCTAGCAAGCGCATCGATCTTCCCGACGCTCCCCTCTGCCGTTTCTCCTTTGCCGACGGCGCCACTGCACGCAGCCCGCTCATCCCGCCCGCGACGGCTTCTGTTTTCATCACGCCACTCATCGCCGGTCCGCTTCCCGCAAAGAAAATCTTCTCCGCCTATTCGAGCCCCTGATGCGCAAAGGTGTTTCGCAAGTCGATCTGCAGAACGCCTTCTCCGGCCTCTCCCACGAAGTCGCTGCCGGCCGCATCGGTCGCAAGTCGGCCAGCACGCTCGCCTATCTTGGCCTCATCCTCTTCCAGTCCGATCAGATGATCACCGAAGACGAATTTCGCGCCGCGGCCGGTCCCCGCTGGAGTCACATTCGCGCACTTCTCGACGACGATCCCGACGACCGCGACCGCACCTACGACGATAGCCGCACCATCGATGTCTCTCCCGCGGCTACAACTCCTCGCGACCCCTCTCGCTGACCTCGACTCCATGCCCAGTTCCGCTAAGTCCAATCATTCCGCCACTTACACCATCAATTTCGTTATCTTGTTTCCCTTCAGCTACTTCCGAATCAGGGGTGGGCAGACCCCTCCGGTTATCGTTAACCAGCCTCCCCCGCCCAACCCACTCGACCCTCCCCTCACCCCCCTCACGGATCTTACTTTTTAGCCCGAGCAAGAATTTGGGGTTTGGAAGTTGATTTGATTGTGGTTGTTGTCTTTTGTGCTGCGAAAGCGTCTGCCTACATCTTTGCCGGCAGGGTCACGCCCAGTGCCGTTAGGACCTTCGTCTGGTTGGCACTCGGCTGCGGCAGTTTCGTCACGGTCGTTTTTTCATCGATCTTGTACTGCAACAGACACAGGGTGCCGAGCGAGGTCAGCGCATCGCGCAGCGTGATGGCGTGCGGGTTGCTGTCCGTCGTTCCGAAATGCTGGTGCAGACCCCGCTCCATTTCACGACTCAGTTTTAATGCCAGCATGCAGCAAAACACGTGGCCTCGCGTGCGACTCTCCTTGCGCACGAACAACGGCCGTACTTCCAATAGCCCGGTCTTCATCGCGCGAAAATCACGCTCCACCTTCTGCAAACTGACGTAGCTGTCATGCACCTCTTGCGTGTTCATGCTCTGTGGCAACACATCAGTGGTCACCACGTAGCAGCCCGCCAACTCCAGAGACGTGGCGATCGCCTCTTCCTGGCGCTCGAGCATCAGCATCCGGTCCTCGAGCTTCAATTCCACCAAGCCGTTCAGCTTATGCTGCGCTATCCACGCTTCCAGTTTTCGTTTTCCGGCTTCCGGTTGGCAACGCTGTTTGTTCTTCGTTTCCTCGTTGCGTGCCGCAATCTTTTCTTCCAGCTTCGCCAGTTTATCCTCTAAGCGATGGCGCTCCCGCGCCGCTTCCGTTTCGTTCTTGCGCAGCACATAGCGCACGCCATGGTCCTCGACTTCGCAAACCTGTTCGCTGAATAACTCCAACTGCAAAATCTTTCTCTTCAGCAACCCGCGGATCTGGGGATCGGTCAGCGCGGTGATGTAGCGCAGTTTCGCCTGTTCTAGTGCTTGCTTCCCCTTGCTCTTGACCATCCCGCGATCGCCGACAAAGACCAGCTCTGCAACCTGAAACTGCTCTTTGACAATCTTGATCTGCTCGGCCACCGTCGTGGGATCAGAACGGTTGCCCTCAAATACCCGCACAGCCAAGGGTTCGCCGGCGGCGTCGGTCAGCAGGCCGATGACAATCTGCAGCTTGCCCTTTTTGCCATCGCGGTTATAGCCGAACGCGCCCAGTTCGTTGCGCTCGCCCTCCAGATAGCTGCTGGTGACGTCGTAGAGAAACAAGCGCGGCGGTTGAGACCCGCAGCGGCGTTGATACTGCTGATAGAGGGCCCGCTCGATCTTTTCTTGACGAGCACACAGATCATCGAGGGCGGCGTAGAGATCGTCCTCATCGAACGAATCTAGGCCTAACACTTCGCTGACGGCATGATCCTGCGCCCAGCGTACGGCCGAGAGACGAGAACCTTGATGAGCCACCCGCGCCAAGATCAAAAACAAAGCCAGTTTGCCGACACGGGAAGTGCGGAGTGCGGCGGTGATACCGAGAGCAGCGGCGATCTGTTTCAAGACAAAGAGCAGACCGAAGATGGGGCCGAGGGTGGGTTCGCAGGAAGGGAGTTGATCGAAGTCGCCGCGGAGGACCTGACGCAAGGCCTCGACACGAGTCGGAGCCCAGGAGGTGAGGTTGGCGAGGGTGCGGGTTTTGACTTTGCCCTGGTCCCGGAAGGACTCGCGGAGGAGGATGGCTGGAGGAGAGTTACGATTGGGGACGGTGGCGATGTACATGCGTATCTAATAGCACAATATAAGCCATCTGTAAAGGACATAATGTCTATTACATGCTTACACAAAACGAGGCGACCGAAGACGTAAAAGCAACATCCACTACCACTTAACTTAAATTATTCAAAATTCAGCGGTGGAAAATCCGCCTCACCCCAGACCCATTGCACCCTTCTCCTCCTGGTGCCACAATGCACTCGTGGGGCGCAGTTTGCCCCACGGAATTGCCCGCGCCGGTCACTTTCGGCGCCCCTGCCCAGCGCAGGGAACCAGTCCGCACGCCACGGTGTCTAATAAGATGAGCGGACAAAGGTTGGACAGTTCCCGCCAACCAGCTGAGCCATCAGGCCGCATTCGAGGTTGGCCAGAAAGGCAAACCGTGTCCGATTGGGCTACTGCGCTCTCTTGGGGCCGCGACGAAAGCGAACTCGTCTCCGAGTTGCAAGCCGGCTCGGAAACCGCATTCGACTGGCTCGTCACCCACTACCACGGTCCGGTTTACAACCTCATCCTGGGAATGCTCGGTGATACCGCGGATGCCGCCGATGCCGCTCAGGAAGTTTTCTTGAAAGCCTTCAAAGGAATTCGCAATTTCCGCCAGGGCAGCTCCCTCAAGACCTGGCTTTATCGCATCGCCATTCGCGAAGCTCTCAACAATCGCCGCTGGTTCAAGCGGCATCTCCAGAAAAATATTTCCATCGACGCAGAACCCGAAGAAGGCGCGGCGCAAATCGAAATCGAAGATCTCGCCGGTACTCCTTTTGATCAGCTCGCGGCTCACGAAATTCAGTTAGCCGTGCAAAGCGCTCTGCAACAGGTACCCGAAGTCTTCCGCAGCGCGGTCATCCTGCGCGATTTGGAAGGTCTAAGTTACGAGGAAGTTGCTGAAGTTCTCGATTGCAGCGTCGGCACCGTCAAGTCGCGTATCCTGCGCGGCCGCCGTGCGCTGAAGGAAATCCTGGAACCGCTACTCGGAGAGAAGGAAACATCGCGGCGGCGCGAAGTTCGCTCGCAACCCTCTCCCGCTACCGCGGTCCATAATACGTCTGGCGCGCCGATTGGGCTGCCGCTCGCTTACGTGCAGAATTCAACCGCAATCACAGCCCAGGGAATTTCGCGTCCTTTGTCGACGCGCGAGGAACTATCATGACTTGCGAGAAGGTCCATAGCCGGCTCGCTGGCTACCTGGACGACGCCGTGGCAACGGCTTCTCGTCCCGGCGATCGCAACGAGATTCGCGACCATTTGGAATCGTGCGCTTCTTGCCGCGAAGAATTGCAGCGCTATCGTAAATTGAGCATGTTGCTTTCGCGTATGCCCCGCTCGGTTCCACCCGCCGATCTGGCGGTCAAAATCAAAGTGGCCGCAGCGCAAGCGCAGGTTACCAGGGATTGGCCCGGCCGCTGGGAGCGCTTCAAGGTTCGCCTTGAACTGGTGATGGAAAATTCCTTCCGGCCGCTGACTGTGCCCGCGACCGGTGGACTATTCAGCGCCTTCCTGATTTTTGTCTTCGTGCTGCACTTGATCATGCCCGGCATTACCGTGCAAGCCGATCCCAACGATGTGCCTCTCGGTTTGCTGCGCCCGGCGGAGCTGATCTCTCTGGCGGATTATCCCGGCGGAATCACTCCGGAGCTTTTGCATCCCGACGTGGCTCTGGAACAAGACCTGCGCATTGATGTAACCGTCGACGCGCAGGGACAAATGACCAAGTATGAAATCCTCAATGGCGACGACACGCCGCAAGTCCGCCATCACCTGGATCAGATCCTGATCTTCTCGCGCTTCCGGCCGATGCTCAGCTTCGGGCGACCCACCCCAGGTGGGCACGTCGTTCTCAGCTTCAGCTCCGTGTATGTTCGCGGTTAATATTTTCGTCCGCGTTTACCGCCCGTGACTTTTTGAAACTGAAACGTTTGTGAGTCCTGTACGTCCGGCCAGCTTCATTTTTATCCTGTACTGTACCTTGTTCCTCTAACTTTTTCTCTCCCTCCCGTGTTCAATAGATGTAGGAGTTCGCCAATGTCCACCACGCTCCGTCGCTTCGCTATTCTCACCGCGCTTGTGCTGCTCGCGCTGCTCGTAACGTCAACTTCGCACGCCTCCGCTTCTGGCTCCTCGCGTCCGCAAGCAGGCGCGCCGGAATCGCAACTACTCGAAGCCGCCAATCGCGATCGCGCTGCCGCTGGCTTGCATCCTCTTCAGTGGGACATGTCGCTAGCCGCCGCTGCTCGTCAGCACGCGCAGCGTATGGCGCAGGCAAATACTTTGTCGCACCAGTTTCCCGGCGAGCCGCCGATGCAACAGCGCGCCACGCAAGCAGGCGCGCGTTTTAGTCAGATTGCAGAGAACGTTGCGGAAGGACCGAGCGCCGCGAACCTGCATCAGCAGTGGATGAATTCCGTGCCCCACCGTGCCAACCTTCTGGATCCCGAACTGAACGCGGTGGGTATCGCCGTGGTGCAAAGCGGCGGAACGCTCTTCGCGGTAGAAGACTTCTCCACCGCCGTTCCGACGTTGAATCTCGACGCGCAGGAATTACAGGTAGCCGCACAATTGTCGGCGCACGGTTTGCGCATGGTTAACGATACCGCCGATGCGCGCAAAACGTGCGACATGGATCGCGGCTGGTCTGGCCAGCGGCCGGCGAGCGTGGTGCGCTACGAAACCGCGGACCTCAGCCGTCTGCCCGATGACGTTGCGCAAAAACTGGAAAGCGGCAAATTCCATACCGCCGCTGTGGGCGCTTGCGACGCGGGATCGTCAGGGGGATTCACGCGTTTCCGCATCGCCATTCTGCTGTTTTAGGGCCCGATTTATTCGCATGCCTAATGCCGGACATAAATGATTTCTGGCTTGCGTTTTGCGCGGAACCCGGTAAACTGCCCTGCATGAAGTTCACGGCCTATTGGTGGCGATTTACGTACCGGACCTACAACCGGCAGCGAGGGGCCATCGTCTAGGCAGAGTGAAATCAAAAAGCTTCGGCCCACTCGCAACGAGTGGGCTTTTTTGTTTTTAGGGGCAAAACGCTGGCCCGCCGGGCCGAGGGGATGGACATGATTATTTCGATGAAACTGCACTCGACACGAGAAGAGATCGACGCCGTTTGCGCCATCGTCAAACACTTTGGCTACAAGGTGCACTCCATCGAGGGGGAGGAACGCGTGGTGATCGGCGTCGTTGGCGTTGGCGATGTAACCGCCTGTCTCGAGTCCGTGGAGGCTATGCCGCAGGTGGACAATGTTGTGCGCATTACCGCGCCTTACAAATTCGTGAGCAAGGAATTCCGCAAGGGCAAAACACGCATCAAGGTGAACGGCACGGAGATTGGTGGCGATGAGTTCATCGTGATCGCGGGCCCATGTTCCGTGGAAAGCGAAGAGCAAATTATGCGTTCCGCGGAAGCGGTGGCCAAGGCGGGCGCTAAGCTGTTGCGCGGCGGCGCTTTCAAGCCGCGCACTTCTCCGTACGATTTCCAAGGCATGGAAGAAGAGGGTCTGAAATTGTTGCAGAAGGCGAAGAAAGCCACAGGCCTGGCGATTGTGACGGAAGTGATGGGCGATCGCGATGTGGACCTGGTGGCGAACTACGCCGACGTGATGCAGGTGGGCGCGCGAAACATGCAGAACTTCATGCTGTTGAAAGCGCTGGGAAAATGCGGGCGTCCGGTGCTGTTGAAGCGCGGCCTGAGCAGCAGCATCAAGGAATTGCTGATGAGCGCCGAATACATCGTGGCGCACGGCAATCCGGACGTGATTCTGTGCGAGCGAGGAATTCGCACGTTTGAGACGGCCACGCGCAACACTTGCGATATCTCCGCGATTCCGGTGTTGAATGAATTAACGCATCTGCCGGTTGTGCTGGATCCGAGCCATGCGACAGGGAAGCGCAGCCTGGTGCCGGCGTTGGCGAAGGCGGGAGTCGCCATCGGAGCGGACGGATTAATTATTGAAGCGCATCCGGCTCCGGAAAAAGCTGTGAGTGACGGAGCGCAGTCCCTGGATCTGAATCAGTTCGCCAAAATGATGCAGGACCTGCAGCCCTACCTCGCCCTCTGGAAAGACTCGCGAAGCAAAGAACTCGCCGTAGCGGCGAGATAGCGGGGCTACGGGAATTAGCCTGTGAGCGTCGCAAGGAAATGAGAACAGAGAAGTTGAGAGCTTGTTCGCACGTCACGGCAGGGAGTGACAGTGAGCACAGAAGGGGGTAAGGGGGTGCGGGAGACTCGCAGTTGCAACTGATAATCACTTGCAACTGGAGACTCCATGCGATCGGCCTTAATTGCCCTGTTCCTTCTGGGCAGCTTTTTCCCGCCTTACGCTAACGCGCAGACGGTCCAAGCGACGCCTAAAGTTGAACAAGAGAGCGCTCCCATTCAGGACAATAGTTTTCTTTTAGAAGAGGCCTACAACCAGGAGGACGGAGTAATTCAACATATCTCCTATTTTCGGATTGAGCCGCAAAGCGGCCGAATGGGTTTACACACAGACTGACGAGTGGTCGCTGCGTTCGCTGAAGCACCAATTCAGCGTGACGCTGAGCGCCGCGCATGACGGAGAAATGCCCAGTTCTGGAGGAGGATGGGGGGATGCCGCAGTGAATTACCGGTATCAGTTGGTTGGGAGCGGCGAGTCGAGAGTCGCGATTGCTCCCAGGCTCAGCCTGCTGGTGCCCTCGGGCAATCCGAAGTATGGCCGCGGCGCAGGCGGAGTGGGCGTGCAAACGAATTTGCCAATCAGCATTCAACACTCGGCGCGTTGGGTGACGAATTGGAATGTTGGGGCGACTTGGGTGCCGCGTGCGCAGGATGCGCAAAAGAACTTCGCTTCGACCGCTGGGGTCAACCTTGGACAATTGTTTGTATGGCTTGCGACATCTAGGCTGAATTTTCTGATTGAGACGATCTGGACGAGCAATCAATACGTGTCGGGGCCAAGCAAAACGGCGTGGTCGCAAGAGCTTTATGTGAGCCCGGGGATCCGGTGGGCCTACAATCTGCGCAGCGGGCTGCAAATTGTGCCTGGGGTTGGAATACCGGTTGGAATTGGGCCAAGTGCCGGACAGAGAGGCGTAATCATGTATCTGAGCTTCGAGCATCCATTTGGCTTCGCGCACTCGCGGGCCAATGGAACCGGGGTGAAAGAGTAGCTCGAAGCGGTGCCATGGGTGGTTCAAGCCGTGCGATGCGCTGCGGAGGCAGTCTCGTCAGCCACAACTGGCGATCTCGCAGCGGCGAACTAGAAACCCGGCTCTCAACGGAAGTTGGTTCTCTGGTAGAGTTCAGTAGCATGAAACGAAGCGAGAGCCTGTGTTCTTTGTTTGCGCCGCGAAAGAAGCGCCGCGGCCACATTTACGTTTTGGCGCTTCTGATCGCACTGGAGTTGCTGTCGTTTGGATCTGCGGCGGGTCAAACTCCGACAAGCACTTCTCCCTCCGACGTCTTGCACCAACTGAACAACTCCGTCGAGCAACTGATTCGGCGGGTTTCCCCAACGATTGTCCAAATTCAGGTGACGGGTTACGGCGCGACCGACGACAGCGAGCGCGGCATGACCAGCGCGATTATTGGCAGGCGGCGAGCCATCGGGTCTGGAGTGGTCGTCGATTCAGAGGGCTACATCGTGACGAATGCGCACGTTGTAAACGGCGCCGAGAATATCGAGGTAATCGTGCCTGCTCGACTCACGTCCAACTCCACACTCGATGCGGATGAAGACGGTCAGGCAAAAAGCTATCAAGCGCACATTGTCGGAATCGCAAAAGAGATTGATCTGGCGGTCATCCGGATTGTGGCGCATGGTTTGCCCGCTCTGTCTATCCACGGCACCCCGGCGGTGATCCGACAGGGCGAAATGGTGTTTGCGTTCGGAAGTCCCGAAGGATTACGGAACACAGTGACGATGGGCGTGGTGAGCGCCATTGCCCGGCAGCCGGATCCGGATAGTCCGCTGGTCTACGTGCAAACCGACACACCAATCAATCCAGGAAACAGCGGCGGCGCGCTGGTGAATGCGGATGGTGAACTTGTGGGCATTTCTACGTTCATTCTGTCGTCATCGGGCGGCAATCAAGGGTTGGGATTTGCGATTCCTGCGGCGCTGGTTGCGTCCGCATATCCACAGTTGCTGAAGTACGGCCACATTCACCAACCGTCGATTGGGGCGCTGGTTCAAACCATTACTCCAGAGCTGGCTGCGGGATTGCACCTGGGGCGAGACTTTGGCGTGGTCGTATCGGACATCACTCCGGATGGTCCCGCAGATAAGGCGGGCCTGAAAATTCAAGATGTAATCGTCAGTGTAGATGGAGCTCCCATCGGCAGCCTGCCGCTGTTTTCCCATACCTTGAATCTTCACAAGACCGGCGAACACGCCAAGGTCGCGGTGCTGCGGGGATCGGAGCGCGTGCAGTTGGACATTATTCTTGCGGAGCGGCCGCACAAAGCGGACAGCCTGGTGGATATGGCCGACCCGGACAAAAATCTGATCCGGCCGCTAAGCATACTAGGCATCGATCTGACTCTCGAATTGGCGCAGACGCTGCCCGATTTGCGCCTTCCAACCGGCGTTATCGTGGCCGCCAGAACCTTAGGATCGCGGACGGCGGAGATTCCACTGCAAACCGGCGACATAATCCACGCTTTGAATGGAACAACGATTACGACATTGGATGGATTGCGAGCCGCACTGGAGAAACAGAAGCCCGGTACGGCCATCGTGCTGCAGATCGAACGCTACGGCCAGCTTATTTTCGTGTCGTTCACACGCTGAAGTTAGATTTTGCCTCAGCGGAAGCTCACGCTTTCGAGACGTCCGCGGCTAGGCCGGTGCCTTCGACGATTGCTCTTGAAAGGAAAGGTCAGAGGGAGAAACGGCTGTGAACAAGGAGCAAGCTTGGGAGCTGGCCAGGCATTGGGTGGCAGCCTGGAACGCGCATGATCTGGATTTGATCATGACGCACTATGATGAAGCGGTCGAGTTGACTTCGCCCGTTGCCGCGCGATTGTTGGGGAAGGCGGACGGCAAGGTGGTTGGCAAAACAAATCTGCGAGCGTATTTTCAGCGCGGGTTGGAAGCTTATCCGGACCTTCATTTCCAGCTTGAAGACGTGCTTTGGGGCTTGAATAGCGTGGTGCTGTACTACACAAATCAAAAGGAGACGCGCACAGCGGAGTTCATGGAGTTGTCGGCGAACGGAGCAGTGATGCGCGTTGTGGCGAATTACAACGCTTAGGTTTGGAGTGCGGGAGCTTGCTCCCGCTTTTGCCGCGTAAGATGGTTATCGCTCCTTACCAATAAGGCGGCCGGACCTCTACCTACTTTTACTTACCTGTACCTCTCTCTGCCTTTACCTCTACCTCCATGTGTATCTCCATCTCTTACTTTGTAAAAGCGGCGGCGAGCCGCCGCACTCCAAAATTGTGCGCACTTGCGCTGGGCTCGGGGGCGTGACTACACTGAGGCACGCTCCTATTTCATCTGCACACGCTCAGAATTCGGGAAAGAGAAAATAAAAACATGCGAAATCTTACGAAAGTTGCGGTGCTGCTTGCTGCCTTGCTGTTTGTCGCGGCCGGAGCAATAGCTGACGACGCGAAAGTTTTGACCAATCATGTGGGGTACGAACGGACAGGACCGAAGCGAGCGGTGGTGCAGGGGAAGGGGGGCGACACCGTTTCCAGTTGCGCCTTGAAGCGCGAGGGAAGCAACGAAACCGTGCTTGCGTTGACCGCCAAGCCAGCGGGGCCGGTGAAAAAGTGGAAGGACTGGACATTCTGGACCATCGACTTCGATTCGTTCGACGCGGAAGGGAAGTACTACATCGGTTGCACGACGGGCCAAGGGCCGGTGCGCTCGTATCCATTCAAGGTTGGATCGCTGCTGCTGGAGCGGCAGACGCTCTCCGACGTGATTTATTTTTTTAAGGAAGAGCGCAGTTCCGGCCAGTTTGACAAGGCCGACCGGCACCTGCCGTTCGACGGAAAGAAGCCAGGGACGCTGGACGCGCACGGCGGCTGGTGGGATGCCACCGGGGATTACGGGAAACACTTGTCGCACTTATCGTTTTCGACGTACTTCAATCCGCAACAAATTCCCTTCACGGTGTACTCGCTGCTGAAAAGCCACGAGCTGTTGGAAAAGAGCGGAGTGCCGGAATTTGCGCGTTACAAAACGCGGCTGCTCGACGAAGCCTTGTTTGGCGCCGATTATCTGGTGCGTCTTAAAGATCCAGCGGCTTCGTTTTACCGCTCTATTTCGAACGGAGGAGTGAACCAGCTTCCTGCCGAGCGAAAAGTCGCCGGAGAGATGAAGAGTTTCGGAATCTACCAGAACAGCACGCAAAGACCCGGCGGCATGGTGGAGCAAGCCAACAATGCTATGGAATATGAAGTGAGTTACCGGTCGGGCGGAGGATTGGCAATCGCTGCATTGGCGATGGCCAGCAAGATTCCGGTGTCGGGCGAATTCACAAGCGCGGATTATCTGAAGGCTGCGGAAGACGCATTTGGGTTTTTGGAGAAGAACAATCTGAAAATGGTGAACGACGGCAAGGAAAATATCGTTGATGATTATTGCGCGTTGACGGCGGCCACTGAACTCTACCGGGCCACGAAAAAGGAAGAATACAAGCAGGCTGCGGATCGCCGCGCCAAAAGCCTGGTCTCGCGCCTGGTGTCCGCCGGACCGTATGCGAATTATTGGCGTGCGGATGACGCCACGCGGCCGTTCTTCCACGCTTCGGATGCGGGATTCCCGGTTGTGAGCCTTCTTTATTACGCGGAGATCGCGGATTCAGGGGCAAAGAAAGAAGTGTTGGATGCGGTGAAGAAGTCCCTACAGCACGAGTTGACGGTCACGGCAGAAGTGAACAATCCGTTCGGCTATAGCAGGCAATTGGTGCAGGACAAAACCGGGAGCCAGCACACGGCGTTTTTCTTTCCGCACAACTCGGATGCGGCGCCGTGGTGGCAGGGTGAGAATGCGCGGCTGGCTTCATTGGCGGCAGCGGCGCGACTGGCGAAGCCTCACTTTAAAGAGGATGCGGAATTCTCGAAGCAACTCGACACGTTTGGCGCGGACCAACTCAACTGGATATTGGGGTTGAATCCGTACGACTCTTGCATGCTGTACGGCGTTGGCCACAACAACGTGGACTATTTGTTCTTCGATTCATGGGAGTTCACCAACGCACCCGGCGGAATTTCCAACGGCATCACCAGCGGATTTCGCGACGAAGACGACATCGATTTCAACCTGACGTACAAACAGACCGGCGCGGACAACGATTGGCGCTGGCAGGAACAGTGGTTGCCGCACGATTCCTGGTATCTGCTGGCCGTTTCCGCGCAAGTTCGCGCCACAAAACCGTAGCGCGGAAAAATAGCGAAACAATGCGCCCGTCGTTGGTTCATTGTCCGCTCGTTTGCCGAGTCTGTCCTTCGGGCCAGTAGGCTGCGCCATTTCCTTCAGCTAGGCTTTGTTCGCTTGGCGGTGCTGTCTTCGGGGAACGAAGCGAGGTCGCCGTGTACTGCGAGCATTGCGGATTGAAGATCCTGCCAGAGCGACCGGTCTGCACACGTTGTGGCCGAGCGCCATCGCACGAGTGGATACAGCTGTACAGCTTGTGCATACTTCTGCTGGCCACCATTGGAAATTCTATCGCCGGCTTGTATGTGCTGCCGCGAGTAGCTGCCGCACATCCTTCGGCGTTGTTTTTTCGTGGATGGCTATGGGCGGACCGGGAAAGCTGGCTGTACGGATGGATGCCGCTTGCCGCCACGCTGCTGCTGTGGGAGTTTTTTGTGTGGCGCAAGATGCGCAGACTGAAACCAGTAACAAAAATCAAAAGCTGGGTGAGCCGCAAGATGCTTGCGTTTGTGCTAGCGGCCGGATTCGCGCCGATCCTGCCGTGGTGGATTCCCGCGAATCAACCTTCGGAGCGAACGCTGGCCGCGCTGGCGCAGTACCCGGGATTGCCGTCGGGGATTTCCTGGGGCGCCGTGCTGATTGTGGCGGTGGTGCTGTGCGTGAAAGCCGAGACGCGCGACATGCTGCTGGGTCGAGGCAAGGCGCTGTCACTCGTAAGCCTGGGCGTGCTGACTTTATTTTTGGCGCTGACACTGTTGGGCTGGTCGTTCAGCTAAGCGCAACGAAGACGGAGGGTAGCAACCAAAGCGCCAAGATATTCGAATAGGAATTAATCAAAAGGGAGCAGCGCGGCTTGACCGGTCGCGGCGCCGAAGGCTAGTATCGACGGACCATGACGGATAACGGTTCGCTGATTGGGCAGGTAATTTCCCATTACAAAGTAACGCGAAAAATTGGCAGCGGCGGGATGGGTGTAGTTTACGAAGCCGAAGACATGCGGCTGGGCAGGCGCGTGGCGGTGAAGTTCCTTCCCGCGGAGATGGCGCAGGATTCGCAGTTGATTGAGCGATTCCAGAGAGAAGCGCGTGCGGCCTCTGCTCTGAACCATCCCAATATCTGCACAATTCACGCCATCGAACAATACGAGCGCGAACATTTTCTGGTGATGGAACTGCTGGAGGGGCAGACGCTGGCGCAACTGATGGACAAGCAGCCCTTCGCTATCGAGCGGCTGCTGCCGATGGCCATTCAGATTGCAGACGCTTTGGAATCGGCACATGCCCGCGGAATCATCCACCGCGACATCAAGCCGGCGAACTTATTTGTGACGGACCGGGGCCAGGTGAAAGTGCTGGATTTCGGGCTGGCGAAAGTGGAAGGTGGTAAGGATCTGCGCGTGGTAGAGGAAACTTCCTCGAAGATGGAGAACACGCTGCTTGGCGGCACGGATCTGACGTCGCCCGGATCGGCCGTTGGCACTGTTTCGTATATGTCGCCAGAGCAGGCGCGCGGGCAATTGGTAGATGCGCGCACGGATCTATTTTCGCTGGGCACGGTGCTGTATCAGTTGGCCGGCGGCATGCTGCCATTCAAGGGGGACACCGCGGCGGTGGTGTTCGACGCGATTTTGAATCGCGATCCGAAACCGGTGGAGGAGATAAATCCTGCGGTGACGCCGGAGTTTGGAAGAATCCTGTCGAAGCTGTTGGAAAAGGACCGAACTTTGCGGTGCCAGACCGCTTCGGAGTTGAAGACGGACCTGAATCGGTTGAAACGCAACCTGGATTCAGGCAGCAAACGAGCAGCGGAAGTGAACGATTCGAAGGCGAGCGCCGGTAAGCTCAACATCAAGTCCGTGGCGGTGCTGTATTTCGAGAATTTGAGCGGCGCAAAAGAAGACGAATATTTGCGCGACGGAATTACCGAAGACATCATCACGGAACTTTCGAAGATTCGCGGGCTGAACACCTATTCCAGGCCCACAGTGCTGGCGTTTCGCGACAAGCAGGTAACCCCGTCGCAGATCGGGCAGCAATTGAATGCCGCTTACGTGCTGACGGGAAGCTTGCGGCGCAGCGGCAGCCGCTTGCGGATCACCACGCAACTAGTGGACGCGCAAACGGATTTTCCGTTGTGGTCGGAGCGATATGACCGCGAAATGAAAGACGTGTTTGAGGTGCAGGACGAAATCGCGCGGAAGATTGCAGAAGCATTGCGCGTGACGCTGTCGCCGCAGGAGCTGGAGGCGTTGGCGGTGAAGCCGACGGAGAATCTGCAGGCCTACGATTTGTACTTGCGAGGGAAACGGTACGCGCGGCGGCAAACCCGTCAGGACCTGGAATTTGCGCTGCAGATGTTTGAAAACGCGGTGGCGATGGACCCGAGTTTTGCGCTGGCCTACGCAGCCTGCGCGAATGCCTGCGCCATGTTTTACTGCAATTACAGCCGCGAAGTGATCTGGGTGGAGCGCGCGCGCAACGCTTCGGGGAAGGCCGTAGCGCTGCGCTGGGATTTGCCAGAAGTGCAGGTGAGCCAGGCGTGGGTGCTGTACGCCACGGAATTACACGACGAGTCTGTGCGCATGGTGCGGAAAGCCATCGAGCGGAAGAAAGATTGCGAAGGAGCGTACTACCTGTTGTGCCGGGCGCTATTTTCCGCGGGACGCTATCAGGAAGTAGTGGACGTAATGGACGCGGCGTTGGAAGTGGGCGGCGAAGATTACAACGTGTACGTGCCGATTGCAAATGCCCTGGGCGCCATGGGGAAAAAGGACGAGTACCGCAACTTGCTGCTGCGGCGGATTGTGGCCCTGGAAAATCACTTGAAACAGGTGCCGGAAGATGCTCGAGCGAGAATCCTGCTGGCGGCGGATTATGCGGAACTGGACCGCGTGGAAGATGCCATCAAGGAATTGAATCTGGCCATCACACTGCGGGCGAATGAGGCGTCCATCCTATACAACGCGGCGTGCACATTCGCCTTGTTGAAGCGCAAAGGGGAAGCCATGGATACGCTGCGCAAGGCGTGGGAAGCCGGCTTCAAGGATGCCACGTGGGCTCGCCGGGATCCCGATCTGGCGATCCTGCATGGCGACGCGGAATTTGATCAGTTATATCCCGCGCCAAGTCCTTCGGGAAGCAACTTGCCGGCGAACTCGCTGAATTGAGGCCCGCAGCAGAAGATTCGCAAAAAAATGCAGGAAGTCCGAACCCCGGAACTGCGCTGGCCGTCTATGCGTATACAGGAAGAATGTTTGTAGAAAGATCAAAGCCCGGGGTGGGCCCGGGCTTTGTCTGGTTCAGGGACCGAAGAGCGGCGCCAGGGAATGGTACGCCACCTTCGGGTGGGTTTTACGGTCGGTCATTGGGTGACCAATGTGCGCACTTTGTCAGAGAAGGAGAAATGGCACAATGCACGGGGGGTGAACTGGGGGTGGACGGGAGGTGAACTTGGGAGGCCTGGCAACACATTGAAAGTAAACATGTTAAGTGGGACGGCAGCGAGGGTGGGTTCGCGGTTCGCAGAGAGTTTGCTATAGTCGCTGGAACTTGAAGTGAGCTGCTGTTGAGGGACGAGTTCAGGGAACAGTTCAGATGATGCTCAGATTTGGTTCTTTCACCGTAGATGCACGCGCGGGTGAAATCTTCAAAAAGGGCAAGAAGCTGGAGGTGCAGCCCCAGCCGCTGCAGGTGCTGGTGTCGTTGCTAGAGAACGCCGGCGAAGTGGTGAAGCGCGAAGAGTTGCGACAGAAGATCTGGCCGGCCGACACTTTTGTGGATTTCGAACACAGCTTGAACACGGCGATCAAAAAACTGCGGCAAGCGTTGGGAGACAACGCGGCACGGCCAAAATATATTGAGACGCTGCCGCGAAGAGGCTACCGGTTCCGAGGAAAAGTGGAAGCAAGCGGCGAAAAAGCGGGCGCGAGCGTCGCCACGAGCGCGAGTGCGAACATAGCGCGGCTGCCGGGACAGCTTGCGGGAAAAGTGTTCACGCTGGAATCGCAGAAGGGAATTCCCTGCGTAATGGCGCCCATGGATGAAAACTGCCGCAGAGAATGGGAGCGGCTGCAATCGCTGGATGATGATGTAGGCATCGCGGTGATGATCGCAGAAAAGCGGCTAATGCTGGTGGAGGGTGGGCATCGCGTGCGCGTGCTGGCGGTGGAAGACAAGACGCAGTGGTGCGAAGTGAGAATCATGGACGGAGAGCACTACGGGCGGACGGCGCTGGTCGAGAAGAAAGCGCTGGGTCGCGCCGCCGGGTAGACCGCTATTTGCCTGCGGCGGCAGTGTCTTTGAGCGCAGGAGCAAGCTTAAGAATCAAGACTTGGCCATTGGAGTGAAACGAACCACCGGTGGCAGTTCGCGCTTCCTTCAAAGGATTGGAGGGAGTGAAGTGAGAAACCTCGGCCACAAGCCCGGTGCTGGACAGAGTTTTCTCGACGTAGTCTCGCTCGAGGTCGATATCGGGATCGATTTTGTGAGTGAGGCCATTGTTGCGCTGATCTTTCTCAAAGCCGATATCGTGTGTCGCGGCGCCTACCCACAACATTTGACCGTCGACGGTAAAGGGCGCCTTCCAGACGCGAAGGTGGTTGCGCGAGGCGACAACGGTGATGGGCTCGGCATGGGCCCAGCCATAATCCTGTGGGCGGCCAAACAGGTATAACGGGCTCATGGGCATGGTGAGATAGGACTCTTTGGACATGCTGGCGAGAACCCCAGCCAGGACGGTGGACTGCACGTTAGCGTCGACTTTCACCCAGCCTGCGGTGGTAAACACTTTTTTCATCTGATTCTCGTCGCCCAAAATCAGGAAGTTGACCATATCCCCGGGATTGCCCTCTTTGTCTCCGATGCGCCGTGGAATTTTTGCGAACAAGGAATTGTCGATGCCGGGCATGGATTGAACCGCGCGCGAGACTACGCGAGGAGTAGTGTCGTTGGACGCATACACCAGCAAATTCACTTTGTACGAGCCGTCTCCGGTATCGCTGCCGGCCTGGTTGATTCCCAGGAACAACTTTCCGGTGATGGGCGAGACCAGATCTTTTCTTGCGCCCAGCAGAAAGGGCTGCGTATAGTCGGCGTCACCGATGCGCCCAATGAGTGCGCCGCGGCCTGCCGAATTCACCGGTAGGATGCGCAGCAGATCCTTGAAATCCCGGGCGAGGCCTTGCGGTCCGTTGTCGGCCTTTGCATCGGAATAGCGCAACGTGCCCGTGGCGGTAACGACTACGCGCTGGCCGGGTTCCAGCGTGATGCCGGTGTCGGTCCAAATCTTGCTACCTTCCAGCGTGAATTCTTTGGATTGCAATTGTTTGCCAGCCGCAGCGGCGCTGGCAGCAGGGGTTTGTGGGGCGGTAGTGGGAGCCGGAGGAGGCGCGTCGCCAACCAATTGAGCGGCGGCGGGGATCGCAGCTGCTAGTGATAGCAACAACGTGAGTGTGGGAAACGAGATTCTGAATCTGCCATCAATCTTCATGAATTCGATCCTTTCGTGCAGGGCAGATTCCCTATTGTACGCAAAACCGGAAGCGATGAGATAAGCGGCAACAGCGGGTGATTGAGATGGCGCAAAGTGGCAAGGAAAGCGACATTGCCCGGTTGCATCCCGGGACGGCCGAGCCACTTTGTGCCAAACCTCGCCATCCAATTGGAAATGGAGAGCGCCCAAGTCGCGCCCCAGGGAGGGCGTTTCCTTGACTCATCGAATGGGCGCCTGTACATTGACAGATGGCCGCAGCAGCGCCAGTTATGGTAGTCCTAACGTGCAGGCTTCACCGCCAGAGACCCCTCATGATCCGGCCTGAAGTGCCTCTGATTCGTAGGAACTGCTGCACCGCGCATAGCTTGATGATGAAACAGGCGTTATCAAAAATCGGAATGGCTTTGCTGCTGCTTGTGGTCTGCGCCGCAGGAGCGGTGGCGCAGAAGCCGCCTGCGCCACCGACGCGCCCGCAAAGAACGGCGGCGGCGGTCACTCCGGTGCGAATGGATGGCAGCGAGGCAATGTTCACGACGATGTGCCTGCTGTACGCTTCCGGATTCGAGTCTGACGTTAATGCCGATACCTGGACGACCTTTCGCTCGCAGATGCGCGAAACTGCTAAAGCACAGAAGGGGCCCGCGGTGGACGCGGGGCGAGAATTCTACAACAAACATCTCTTGAAGGACCCGGGTGCGACGCTTTCTCGCTACATTTGGTTTGGGCTGGTTTCCGGGCCTGCGCCCGACTTTCAGCCGATGCTGACGCGGGATCAACTTCCTCCCGAAGTAATCCAACTGGAAGGATTCAGCGAAATCCTGTCGGCTTACTACAAAGAACAGCAAATTGGCGTGCTGTGGAGGCAAGCGCAGCCGGTGTACAACCGGGAAATCGAGCAGATTCATGACAGCGTTTCCCAAGTCGTGCTGGTCTCGACGGCGTACCTGCGAGATATACTGAATCCGGCCGAAGAACGCACCTTCAACATAATCGTGGATCCGCTGGTGGGACGTATTACCAACGTGCGTAATTTTGGGGACCACTACGCCATTATTTTAAGCGGAGCGCAGGACGTGCCGATCGACGTGGTGCGCCACGCTTTTCTGCATTTCTTACTGGACCCGTTGCCGCTGACGTATTCGCACGTGGCGATCGTGAAGGAACCATTGTTCGTCAACGCATCGAAGGCACCGCGATTGCCCGCAGACCTGCGCGACGATTACTTCTCCTGGTTCTCAGAATGTCTGGTGCGGGCGGTGGAATTGAAATTGAAACGCATGTCGCCCGGTGAACGAGAGAGCGCGTTGACGACGGATGATACGGACGGGTACACGCTGGTGCGTCCGATATTTACGGGCCTTACAGCATTCGAGAGCTCGTCATCCTCGATGAAGATCTATTTCCCGGAACTTGTGCGCGGCATCGATATGAAGACGGAATTGCCGCGAGAAACCGCGATCCAGTTCGCGCCCGCGAAGGGTCCAGAAGATTCCGAGCAATTAACTGCCGAAGGAGTGGCGCGCACGCGGAAGGCCGGAGCGCAACCATCGGTGACGACAGTACCGAATGACCAGGAGGCCATCACGCTGCTGACCGAAGGAGAGCGACGAATCGCAGAACGCAATCCGCGGGCAGCCGAGGTTTCATTCAAGAGCGTGCTGACGAAGTATCCGGAGGCGGCGCGCGCGTGGTATGGACTAGGATTGGTGGCTCTGCTGGATCACGATGCGGATCGCGCAAAGTTCGTGTTTGGCAGGCTGACCACCGGAGAACATGCGGCGACGCAGGATCCTATGGTGCTGGCGTGGTCGCATATTTATCTTGGGCGAATTTATGATGATGAAGGTCAGTTGGAGAATGCCAAGACGGAATTCCAGGCAGCGCTTGCAGTGAGTGGGGCCCCGGAGCAGGCGCATCAGGCGGCACAAAAGGGGCTTGGAGAACTAGACACCAGGAAGCCGACGGAGCGGCCCTAAGGAGAAGGAGCATGGGGATGGGTAAAAGTATGGTAAGGATCATGGGAAGCCTGATACTCGTTGCGGCGTGGGCCGCAGCGAATGCATCGGCGCAGACACCAGCGCCGGCGACGGGGCAGCAACAGACACCGCCTGCGTCGCAACCGGACAAGTCAAAGGATCAAGTGCAACCGCTGACGATGACTCCCGCGGCTCCGCCGGTAAATGCGGAAGAAGACGCAGCGATCAAGGCGTTTCGCGATATTCCAAACGACAGCGCGAATCTGCAAAAGAAGCTGCAAGCGGGAAATGATTTTGTGCAGAAATATCCGACGAGCCGTTATCGCGCCGAGGTCTACAGCTGGCTGGTGAAGGGCTACATGACCGCCGGTGACGTTCCCAAGATGCAAGCCGCGGGAGAAAAGGATCTGGAGCTGAATCCTAACGACGTGCAGATTCTGGCGATTATGGGATCCGCGTTGCCACGATCGTTGCCTTCGAATCTTTCGCCAGAGGAAAAAGAAAAGATCTTGACGCAAGCGGAACAGTACTCGAACAAAGCGATTGAGCTAGGTCCGACGATCACCAAGCCGGCAGGAATGCCCGACGACATGTTCATCGGAGCGAAAAACCAGACCATGGCCATGGCGTATAGCGGGTTGGGGCTAGTGGCTTTCCGGCGCGGCAAGTTCAACGACGCCATTCCGAACCTGGAGAAGTCCGTTGGGCTGGAACCGCAACCCGATCCGGTGAACTATTACGTGCTGGCGTTGTCGAACGAAAAGGCTTCACACTTCGACGATGCGGTGACGGCGTTCACAAAATGCGCCGCGATCCAGAGCGGATTGCAGGCCACTTGCAAACAGGGAATCGACGAAGCGAAGAAACTTAGCACCACGCAACTGAGTGTTCCCAAATAGAAGTGCGTGTGCCGCCGCAAGGCGGAGGTAACAACAAATGGCCCGCGTTAGCGACGAACAACTGGTGGGGCGGCTCGGCTACGAGTTCCGGAACCCGGGCTTGCTGGAACGCGCTCTGACACATAGTTCGGCGGTGCCGGAGTTGCGTTCGGCGCGCGGCGAAGAAATAACGTTCACGGCGTCGGTGGTGCAAGATAATGAGCGGCTTGAGTTTTTGGGCGACGCGGTGCTGGAATTGCTGACCAGCGAATATCTGCTGACAAATTTTCCGGAGTGGAGCGAAGGGCAGCTCTCCAAGAGCCGCGCCCGGATTGTGAATGCCCACTCCCTGGAAATTGCGGCCCGTGGCCTGGGGATTGGCGAACACTTACGCCTGGGACGTGGAGAAGAAAAAACCGGCGGACGTGACAAGCCGGCGCTGCTAGCGGACGCCTTTGAAGCGGTAGTTGCGGCAATGTACCTGGACGGCGGACTGCACCCTGTTCGGGAATTACTGACACGCACGGTGTTTTTGCAGGCGCTGGAAAATGGCGAACGCATTTCCGAGTCCGACAGGAAGAGCGCGCTGCAAGAGTTTTTGCAGGGGAAAGGCGACCAGCCGGCCGAATACCGGCTGGCTGGCGAGACCGGACCGGATCACCAGAAAACTTTTCTGGTGGAAGTGTGGATCAAGGGAGAACGGATGGCCAGCGCGGAAGGCAGCACGAAAAAGGAAGCGGAACAGAAAGCCGCTCGAAGCGCGCTGGAGAAACTGATGGTGCCATCGCACAGCGAACAGGCAGGTCCGAATGCCGGATGAACCGCTCGCCACGGAAGCGGCTGCGCCGCTGGACGAAGTGCCAATAGAAGCGGCGGCGGAAACGGCGCCTAAGGAAGCACAGGAATCAGCGGAATCCCACGCGAATCAAACGACCATCAGCGAGTATCTGGAATCGCTGCTGGTAACCGTAATTCTGGCGCTGTTTGGGACCAGCTTCGTAGTGCAAGCCTTCAAGATTCCGTCGCAATCGATGGAAAAAACGTTGCTGGTTGGCGATCATCTGCTGGTGAACAAGTTTATTTTTGGCGGGCGCGGCCAGTGGTACGACAAATTTCTGCCGTACCGGCAATTGCAGCGCGGCGACATCATCGTATTCAAATATCCTTACCAGGATCATCCGCACTTCGTGAAGCGAGTGATTGGTTTGCCCGGAGATCACCTGAAAATTGTGGACCAACAGGTGTTCATTAATGGCAAGCCGCTGAGCGAGCCTTACGTGGTTCACGACGCCTCGTCCGGTTACGACCCGCTGAACTACTCCTTTCCGCCAGTCGGAAGCCAGATCTACATGTCACCGGTGCAACCGGAATGGGCTCACGAAATCCGCAAATACATTCAAGGCGACGAGCTGGTGGTGCCGCCCGATCGTTATTTTGCGATGGGCGATAATCGCGATCACAGCCTGGATAGCCGGTACTGGGGATTTGTGGACCGCGACGCCATCATGGGACGGCCGTTCCTGATTTATTGGTCGGTGGACGCGAACAGCACGGATTACGGCGAGACATCGTTTGCACAAAGGATTCTGGGAATCTTTGATACGCTAATGCATCTGCCCGCGCGCACGCGATGGGGCCGGATGTTGCACACCGTGCACTAGCGGCGAGCGGGCAAAGCGCAAAGCGGTAGTACATATTTGTTGCGGGTTTCAGGACTTCACCTCGGCATGAATCGCTTCCGCAAATACCTGAAAATCGGCGCTGTGCTCCTGGTGCTGCTGCTGGCGGCTCAAGCGGGCGTGTCTTTGCTGGTGAAGACGCATCGCGTGCGAGAGTATCTGGTAGCGCATCTATCGAGGGCGTTTGGAAGGCCGGTGACCGTGGGCAGTTTTTCGGCGCAGTTGCTGCCGATTCCGCGGCTGGACGTCGACGCCATAACCGTGGGCGAAGACCCCGCTTTTGGGAACGAATATTTTTTGAGGGCTGAGGGCATGACGGCCAGTTTGCGCTGGTGGGGCTTGCTGAAAGGCGATTTCGAGTTCGGAACGATGTCGCTGAGTCGACCGCACCTGATCCTGGTTCGTAACAGCTCGGGCGTATGGAACCTGGAGGGATGGCTGCCGCCTCCTCCGTGGAAGGCAGTGGGGAATTACGTTACCTACGGGCCACAACTGCCGGCGGAATCCACTCATCACTTGCAGAAAATCGAGTTTGACGAAGGGCGCATCAATTTCAAATTTGGCGCGGACAAGCGGCCCTTCGCGTTTACCAACGTTTCCGGAAGCGTTGAACAGTTGGGCACGGGACGATGGCGGCTGCAAATCGAAGCTGTGCCGTGGCGCAGCGGCGTGCAACTGCAATCGACGGGGACGGTGCAAGTCCGCGGCGATGTGGCCGGAACGCTGGCGCGCTTGCAACCGGCGCAACTGCAGGTGCATTGGGGAAAAGTTTCCCTGGCGGACTTGTTCCGGCTAATCACCGGAAATGATTATGGAGTGCGTGGGCAGTTGGCCGTGGACGGAACGGCCAGCATCGGCAAGCCTGTGCCAGGGGAAAGTTTTGAGGAAGGAAAATGGCAATTTGCGTTGCAGGTGCGGGCGTCGCAGATACACCGCTGGGATTTGACCGAGCGCGACGACAATCCGCGGATCGACGTTACTGCCAAGGGTAAATGGGACCTTGCGGCGGGCGAAGGGAGCGCCGAGGAGCTGCGCATCGACTTGCCGCACTCAAATCTGCAGGGATCGGGCAAATTGCGAGTTTCGGAGACGCGCTTCTGGAATGCGCATGTTACGAACGCGGCGGTGCAGGCCGAAGATTTGTTGGCGTGGTGTAGAGCATTTCAGCCGGACATCGCCGAGGACGTGGCGATCGACGATTTGTTGACAGGAAACGCGACGGTGAGCGGCTGGCCGCTGAAGCTGGAGGACGCGCACGTGACGGGCACGGTGGGAACACTGCGGGTGCCGGAATTCGCGCGGCCGGTGCGCATTGGCGAATTGCACGGTGAGCTGCGAAAAGGAACATTCGCGGTTGAGCCAGTTCGATTTTCGTTGAATGAACCGAAAGCGGAACAACCGGCCGCCGGAAAAGCGGAGAAGACAGCGCTGAAGGCGCCGCGGCCGCCAGCAGAAACGCAAGATGTGGCGGAGATTCGAGCTTCGCACGACTTTGCCGCGCAAGCCGGTAGCCTGCGGGTGGATGCGCGATTGGAGAAGGCACAGAATTTGTTCAAGTTGACCGCGGCGTTCGGAAAAACGCTGAATCATGGCTGGGAATTAGCGGGCGGGCTCACGGGCACAACGGCGGTGGAATGGGATCATGGGCTGCTGCGCAATATACGGCGCAGCGGTTCGATCAATGCTGTGAAGGCGGAGTTGCAGGTTGCGGGATTGAATCTGCCGATTCGACTGGACGACGCGCGATTGGAGTGGGATAAGGGGCAGCGCAACACGACGGTCAGCAAAGCGGGAGCGTTCGGCGCGACGTGGAATGGAACGATCAACGAAACTCTGCTGGTGGACGGAAGGGAACTGCCGCGATGGAAATTCCAACTGCATGCAGACCGGCTGGATGCCGCGGAACTGGACCGCTGGGTGGGGCCACGAGCGCGTCCCAACTGGCTGCAGCGGCTGCTGCCGTCGCTGCTGGGAAAGTCGAATACGCAGGTAAAGCCGAGCGAGCTTTTGAGGCGCGTGTCGGCCGAGGGCGACCTGTTCGCCGACGCGGTGGTGATTGAGAAGATCAAGCTTTCCAAGGCGCACGCAAATTTGCTGCTGATGGATTTGCATTTGGATGTGCGCGAAGCGGAAGCGCAGTGGGCCGGAGGAGAAGTTCGCGGATCGATGCTGGCGGTGTTTGGAGCGGCGCCGAAATACGAGATTACGACGCAGATCAATCAGGTGAGCCTAGGGCAATTGCCGTGGGCGGCGCGTTGGGCCGAGCGATGGGGAGGAACGGCGTCGGGGAAGATTCATCTGAGCACCGGAGGAGTCGGGCGCGAAGATCTGTTGAAGCAAATTTCAGGCAATGGCGAATTCACGGCGAAAAACGTAGAGTTTCGCGGATGGGACGTTGCGGGGAGCCTGGATGCCGGAGCGCTGCGCACGGGCGCTTCACGGTGGACGAACGCCGACGGACAGTTCTCACTGAAAGACCGGGTGATTGCACTGGATGCGATTCGTTTAAGCGGGCCGCGCGGAAAGACGTTGCTGGCCGGGACCATTAATTTTGCACAGGCCGCAAATTTGACGTTTTCAGAAGCGGCAACCGATAAGCGCGCGGCTGCCAGCCCGCTTCCGGGCCATCGCCTGGAATTGAAAGGGCCGCTGGACGCGCCGCAGGTGGCGGTGAAAGCGACGATTGCGGAGCAGGCGAAACGCTGATGGGTTCAAGAATTGCACGTAAATCAAACCGGGGAGACGCAATGAGAAGAGTGGCGTTGTGTGTGATCGTGCTAGGCCTGATGTTTGGCGGGAAAGCGGTTGCGCAGGAAACGTTCACGTTGGAGCAGGTGTTGAGCGCGCCTTTTGTGTCGAATCTGGTGGTGGCAAAGAGCGCAAGCCGCCTCGCCTGGACAGTGAATCAGCAAGGGAAAAGGAACATCTGGGTTGCGGAAGCGCCGTCGTTCGCACCGCGGCAGTTGACCGCGTACAACGAAGATGATGGCGGGGAGCTTTCCGAAGTGCAATTCACGGAGGATGGCAACGCCATCATTTACACGCGCGGCGAAGGTAAGGATTCCTCGGGGCAATATGCCAATCCCACGAGCAATACTGCCGGCGTGGAACAGTCCGTGTGGATGATGAGTTGGAGCGGAGGGACGCCAACGAAAATTGACGCGGGCAATTCCCCTACGGTATCGGTGAAGGGAACAATTGCGTACGAGCGTGACGGAAATATCTGGCTGGCGGCGACGCAAGGCAGCGAGAAGCCGAAGCAGATCGTGCTGCGCGGAAAGAATTCTCCGGTGGCGTGGTCGCCGGATGGGACGCGCCTGCTGCTGGTTTCCGATCGCGGCGATCACAGTTTCATCGTGATTTACGATGCGGTGAGCCAGAAGGTGGAATTTATCGAGCCAAGCGTGGATTCGGATTCCGATCCGGTGTGGTCGCAGAATGGAAAGCGCGTCGCGTTTGTGCGCCAACCGGCGGTGACGCGCGATTCACCGGAGGGCTATTTCATCGAACCGGACCGGCCGCATCCGTGGGCGATTTGGGTGGCGGATGCAGAAACCGGAAAGGGGCACGATGTTTGGCATAGCAACCCGTCGATGCAAGGTTCGTATCCGTATATGGCGAATGGTACTGGCGGCGGTGTGTTGAATTGGGCGGCACAAAACAATTTAGTTTTTGCCGGCGAAGGGGATGGATGGCAACACTTGTATGCGATTTCGGCGGATGGCGGTAGCGCGAAACTCTTAACGCCGGGGAATTGCGAAGTGGAGCAGTGGTCGTTCTCGCGCGATAAATCATCAATCCTGTTCAATTCGAATTGTGGCGACATCGACCGGCGGCATCTATGGCGGACCGGTCTTACAGGCAGCGGTCCGCAACAATTGACCAAGGGAGAAGGGATCGAATGGGGCGGCGTTTTTGTTGGTGACGACCAGCACGCTGCTTACCTCGGCTCTGACGCACGCAACCGCGGACAGGCTTTCGTTCTGGCGGCAGGACGTGAGGCGAAGCCCGTGGCGATGCCGGCGGGCGCGGTGCCTTCTACCTATCCGGCGGAAAAATTGATAACGCCGCAGCAGGTGATTTTCAATTCGGGGGATGGGTTGGAATTGCACGGGCAATTATTCCTGCCAAAGAATCTGAAGCCGGGAGAGAAGCGCCCTGCATTGATTTTTCTGCACGGCGGCCCGATGAGGCAGATGCTGCTGGGCTGGCATTACATGTACTACTACTCAAATTCCTACGGGATGAATCAGTATCTCGCGAGCCGCGGCTACATTGTGCTGGCGGCGAACTACCGTAGCGGGATTGGTTATGGGCGCGCGTTTCGCGAAGCCGCGGGGCGGGCCGGACGTGGGGCAAGCGAATATCAGGACGTCGTGGCTGCCGGAAAATGGCTGCAGGCGCGCGCCGACGTTGATGGCAAGCACATCGGGCTGTGGGGTGGAAGCTATGGCGGCTATTTGACCGCGCTGGGATTGGGGCGCGACTCCGCGCTGTTTGCCGCGGGCGTGGATATGCACGGCGTGCACGATTGGCCAACGGACAACTGGGAAGGCAAGAACATTAAGCCGGAAATGGTGAAGCTCGCGCATGATTCATCTCCCGTGAATTTTGTGGACACGTGGAAGTCCCCGGTGCTTTTCATCCACGGTGACAACGACCGCAACGTGATTTTTTCGCAGACGGTGGACCTGATCGCGCGGCTGCGTCCAAAAGGCGTGTTCATCGAGCAATTGGTGTTCCCGGACGATGTGCACGACTTTCTGTTGCATAGCAACTGGCTGAAGGCCTATCACGCCAGCAGCGATTTCTTTGATAAGCAATTCACCATGCCGGCAAAATGAGCGGGCGAAAGCACAAGCCACGAGGGTTTGCCGTCCGAAGGGCGTGGCTTGCGTTGGTTGGCATTGGGCTGTGCATTGCCGCCGCAACAGATTCTCCCGCTGATCGTCGAGTGGCGCTGCTTCCGCGTTTGCACGCAGGGGAGACCTTGCATTACCAGATTCACGGGCGGGTGCAGCGCGACGTTACGGCGGAGAGCCGCGTCACTTCCATGGCGAAGCCCGCGGATTTGAAGGAAGACATTTCGCTGGAACTGCAAATCACCATCAGAGAAATTCGCATGGAGAACGGGCGGCCTGTGATTGTGGCCCACGGAGAATTCCGGCCACCAAGTGAAGCGACCAGTAAGAACGCGCCGTCAGTGAATCCCAGTGTGGATTTCACCATCGAGGGCACGGGCCAGGTTCAGAAAGTGGAAGGCCTGGACAATTTGGATCCCGAACAACGCCTGGTGTGGCAATTCTGGATCGCGCGATTTGCCTATGGCTTGACATTGCCTGGGGAAGGCGTCAAACCCGGACAGAGCTGGAAGACCGAAGAGCCGGAACGCACTCCCGGGCCCATCGCGAATCTGGTGTGGGAGCAGCAGACTACGTACGGACAGAACGACAAGTGCGCCACTGTGCTGACAGAGAAGTGTGCGGTTTTCCTGACCACGGCAAAGCTGAAGCAAAAGTCTTCACCGAAAGACACAACACCGGAGGACTACAAGCTGCACGAATTGAAAACCAGCGGAACCATCAGCGGAACAAATGAGATCTTGACGTCAATCTCGCTGAAGAGCGGGCTGGTGTTGCGCGCGACGGAAGACAGCAAGCAGGCGATGGATGTGGAAATCGCAAAAAGTGATAAGAGCAACTCGGTGCACTACAAGCTGGATGTGATCAGCCGCTTCGAAATGGTGATCGCGCCGGATTCTAAGTCGCTGCCTCGTTAGGTTCCACAAAAACTGATCGCCCGCGAATCGCTCTTGCCAAGCGGAGTATAATGGACGTTTCGGCGGAGGCCGCGAAGGCTGCAGGAGACGTTAGCGATGAATTTCAAGCTGAAAAGTAGTTACCAACCTCGGGGTGACCAGCCGGCCGCGATTGAACAGCTAACCGGCGGCTTGGAGTCGGGCGACAAGCATCAAGTGCTGCTGGGCGTCACCGGTTCGGGGAAAACTTTCACCATGGCCAAAGTCATCGAGCAGGCCAACCGCCCGGCACTGGTCCTGGCGCACAACAAAACGCTGGCGGCGCAGTTATATCACGAGTTCAAAGGGTTTTTCCCGGAGAATGCGGTCGAATATTTTGTCAGCTACTACGATTACTACCAGCCGGAAGCCTATGTGCCAGCGGCAGATATTTACATCGATAAGGAAGCGACGATCAACGACGAACTGGACAAACTGCGCATGAGCGCCACGCGTTCGCTATTTGAGAGGCGCGACGTGGTGATCGTGGCCTCGGTGTCGTGCATCTACGGCATCGGTTCGCCGGAAGCCTACTACGGGATGCTGGTGGTGCTGGAGAAGGGGCATCAGACAACGCGCGAGGCCTTGCTGCGCCGTTTTGTAGATATTCAGTACGAGCGGTCGGAGGACATGCGACGTGGATCATTTCGCGTGCGCGGCGACATCATCGAGATTTACCCCCCCTACGAAGATCAGGCCTATCGCATTGAGATGTGGGGCGATCAGATCGACAGCATTCGGCAATTCGATCCGCTGACGGGAGAAATCCGCAGCGGCCAGGAAAATCTTGGCCGAGTGACGATTTATCCCAAGACGCATTACGTGATGCCGCAGGCACAACGCGACCGCGCGATTATCACTATCCAGGAGGAGCTGGACTGGTGGAAGAAGGAGCTGGAGAAACAGGGGAAGTTTGTGGAAGCGCAACGGGTGGTGCAGCGCACCATGTTTGATATCGAAATGATGCGCACAATCGGATATTGCCACGGCGTGGAAAATTATTCGCGGCACTTGAGCGGCAGGCTGCCAGGAGAAGCGCCGCCAACTTTGCTGGATTATGTGCCGCAGGATTATCTGTTGTTCATCGACGAGGCGCACGTTACGGTGCCACAGGTGCGCGGCATGTTTCATGGTGACCGGTCGCGCAAGCAGACGCTGGTGGACTACGGTTTTCGAATGCCATCGGCGCTGGACAACCGTCCGCTGACCTTCGAGGAGTTCGAACACCGCACCAATCAGGTGATTTATGTTTCGGCGACGCCTGGGCCGTACGAACTGACGAAGTCGGGTGGCGTAGTGGTGGAGCAGGTGATTCGACCGACCGGGCTGATCGACCCGGAAGTGGAAATTCGTCCGGTCAAGGGCCAGGTGGATGATCTGCTGGAGGAAATACGCGTTCGCGCGGAAAAGAACGAACGGGTGCTGGTGACGACGCTGACGAAGCGCATGGCGGAAGATTTGAGCGAATATTTTACAGAAATTGGCGTGCGCAGCCGTTACCTGCATTCGGAAGTGGAGACGCTGGACCGCATCAAAATCCTGCGCGATTTGCGGAAAGGCGAGTTCGACGCGCTGATCGGAATCAACCTGTTGCGCGAAGGCCTGGACCTGCCGGAAGTATCGCTGGTGGCGATCCTGGATGCGGACAAGGAAGGATTTCTGCGCAGCACCACATCGTTGATCCAGACCATGGGCCGGTGCGCGCGGCATCTTTCGGGCAAAGCGATCTTGTATGCCGACACGCGGACCAATTCGATGAATGAGGCGATTGCGGAAACCAACCGGCGGCGCGAAAAGCAGCGGGAGTACAACAAGGAAAACAACATTACGCCGCAATCGATTGTGAAGGGCGTGGATATGGAACTGGCGCGCATCGTGGAAGCGGATTACGTGACGGTGCCGCTGGACGACGCGAAACTGGATGCGGCCGCGACAAATGTGAGATCCGAAGCGCAACTGGCGGAATTGTTGCACCAGATGGAAACGCAAATGCGGGAAGCGGCGAAGAAGTTCGAGTTTGAGAAGGCGGCGCAGCTGCGCGACCGCATCCGCTCCTTGAAGCAACAGGATTTGGCGGGAATGTTTGGGAAAGAAAACGCGGAACCAGCCACTAGCGCATGAAACTGCGGCTTGTACAGTTTAGAGATGAGTCAGACGCTGCCGCGGCGAAGTTCATCGAGGGAATAAAAAGTTCCGCGCCAGAAGATTCCGCGCTGGCGCAGCGTGACCACCGTTGAACGAAAGAGGATGAAAGCGAACAACACCGCGCCAATCGGCAGCGTTAAACAATAGAGCGGCGAGACGCGCATCACGATGTCAACGCCGGCGTGAAAGCCCAAGGCAATGAGCACGGCAACGGCGGAAAAAATACGCAGCCAACCGTGACCGAAGAGAAGTCCCGCAAAGGGAAGCAAGTTGAAAATCAGAAGGCTTAGAATCTGGGCCGTCACCAGGAGAGGGCTGTATTGTGCGGCGGCAAAGAAATTCTTCTCCAATCCGCGAACGAGATTGCTCATGCCAAGGTGCCATTCGACGGATACAGCATCTTGTGCGACGGCGATGGCGGAGCGAAAGCCGGCGCGCTTGACGAATTTTCCAAGTTTCATATCGTCGACTACTTCCATAGCGAGGCGGCGATGGGTGCCCAACGATTCATAGGCGGAGCGCTTGAGGATCTGGAAGGCGCCAATGCCCGCGTACGAGCGAGAATTGGGATTGCTGACCTGATAGGAGTCGGTGGCGAGTTGAAAGCCCATGCCAAAGAAAGTGAGCAGCAAGGTGTCCCAGAAATTGCTGCGCTCGACGTCGCCAAACAGCGTGAGATGATCCAGGTCTCGTTCGCGCACCAGCGTGATAACGCGGCGCAGAGCATCGGGTTGGAATTTAACGTCGGCGTCGGTAAAAACAAGGTATTCGCCTGCGGACACTTCGTAGGCCTTTTGCAGGGCGTGGGGCTTGCCGAGCCAGCCGGCGGGCAATTCGCGAACATGCACGACTTTGAGGCGGTCGTGGGTGGCGGCGAATTCATTGAGGATGCGGGGAGTGGCGTCGGTGGAGCGATCGTCGACCGCGATGATCTGGAGGTTGGGATAGTCAATGGCGATGAGCGTGGCCAGAGCGCCAGGGAGTTTCTGTTGCTCGTCGCGGGCGGCGAAGATCAGCGAGATAGTGGGACAGTCGGCGTCGGCAGCCGGAGGGCATTTCTTCAACCAGGGCAAGCGGGCGGCTCCGTAGGCAACTTTCAGACCGTAGGTCAGCCAGAAGAGGGCAATGAGTCCGAAGAAACCCGTTACGAAAAGATGCATGTAAATTGGAGTCGCAAGCCAGCCTCGGGTTATCCTAACACGAATGGTTGAGAGCCTCTCGATCGTCGGAGCGGGTCGCGTGGGACGCGCATTGGGCCGGCGGTTGCAAGAGCTTGGTTGGAAGATTGGCGTGGTTTGCGCGAGGGGCGAACCCAGCGCGCGCAAGGCGGTGCGATTTATCGGCGCGGGGAAGCCGCAGGCTGGATTAAGCGTGCAGGTACTGGTGAGCAAGGTTGTGCTGCTGACGGTGCTCGACGACGCGGTAGCGGCGGTGGCCGAAGAGCTTGCTCGAATCGGTGGCGACGGGTGGCGCGGGCGAATTGTGTTGCACACCAGCGGGGCACTGGACTCCACGGTTCTTTCGCCACTGAAAGCGTGCGGCGCCGCAGTGGGCTCGATGCATCCGCTGCAGTCATTCAGCGGAGTGGGAATTCCACCGCTGCAGGGAAGGGTTTTTGGGATTGAAGGCGATGAACCGGCAGTGCGTGTGGCGCGCAGCATCGCGCGAGCCTTGGAAGGAACGCCGGTAAAACTGACGGCGGAGAAGAAGGCGCTGTATCACGCTGCGGGAGCGTTTGCTGCGGGACACTTGCTGGCAATGGGAGAAGCAGGAGTGCAGTTGCTGATGAATGTCGGCATGAAGCGCGCCGCTGCGACGAAAGCGCTGCTATCGCTGTCGCGGCAGGTGCTGGATAATTACGAGAAGCTGGGGCCTCACTATGCGTGGACAGGGCCGCTTTCTCGTGGAGATTACGGAGTTGTGGCGTCGCACCACCGGGCGCTGCAGGAAAACCGGCCGGAGTTTCGGGAAGCCTACCAGTCGGTGAGTCGGCTGGCGGCGCGAGTGTTGTCTCAGGAAACAGAGACGATGCTGAAAGAGCTGGAGACGATTTCGGAGCGAGCGCAAGTTTCGCAAAAGCAAAAGGGAGATGAAGCGTGACTCGATTGCAAGTACCTATTCACAGCAGCACCCTGAAAAACGGTTTGCGAGTGGTCATCGCACCGGACACGACGGCCCCGGTAGTCACTGTGGGAATCTATTACAAGATTGGATTTCGGTTGGAGCCGCAGGGGCGCAGTGGGTTCGCGCATCTGTTCGAGCACATGATGTTCCAGGGCTCGGAGAACGCGCCGAAGATGCAGCACATCAAGCTGATCAACTCGAGCGGCGGCGTGCTGAATGGCTCGACGATGTACGACGTGACGAACTATTACGAAGCGGTTCCCTCCAACGCGCTGGAGCGGGTGTTGTGGCTGGAGGCGGACCGCATGCGCGCACTGAAGGTCGACGATGAGAATCTGCGCAACCAGCGCGACGTGGTGAAAGAAGAAGTGCGCGTCAACGTGATGAACCAGCCCTATGGCGGATTCCCCTGGCTGGATATGCCGCCGGTGGCGTTCCGCAACTGGGCCAACGCGCACAATTTCTACGGCGACTTTGCGGATCTGGATGCCGCGACGCTGGTGGATGTGCAGAAGTTTTTCAGAACTTACTACGTACCGAATAACGCCGTTCTTCTGCTATTGGGCGACATCAAACCGGAGGAAGGAGCGGCGCTGGCAGAGAGATATTTCGCGGACATTCCCAAGGGGGCGGCGCCACCGTTTGCTGATCCCGCGGAACCGCCGCAGAAAGAAGAGCGACGAGGGCACGTGGAGGAAAAATTCGGGACGCTGCCGGCCATGGCGATTGGCTACGTGATGCCGCAACGGAAGACGCCGGAGTGGTACGCGATGGCGCTGCTGGACCAGGCGCTGCATGGCGGCCGGGCGGGGCGAATCCATCGCGAACTGGTGCTGGAGAAGCAGGTGGCGGTGGAAGCGGATGGCGGTATTGACGATATCTTTGGCTACAATGGCCCAACGCAGATGACGACGCGAATTCTGCATAAGCCCGAATATTCCAGCGAAAAGACGTTGGCGGAATTCGACGCGGTAATCCAGGAAGTACAGGAAAAGGGCATCAGCGAGGATGAATTGCACCAATTGAAAGTGAAATGGCGCTCGGACTATTACTCGACACTCGAAGGCGGGCGGGGCGGGTACATGCCGCGCTACGGGTTGATGCACTTGCTGGCATGTTTTACGCTGTTCGATAACGAACCGCAACTGGTGAATACCATCCTGGATGGATTCCTGGCTGTGACTCGCGAACAGGTTCAGGAAGTGGCGAAGAAATATCTGCGGCCGGAAAATCGCGCAATTGTATTCCGTATGCCGACGAAGTCTGATGTGAAGGAGGCAGCGTGATGGCGACGAAGGCGGCGGAAATTTCGAATCTGGTGCCGGCGCTGACGGCCGAGCGCCCCGTGACTTGGCCGAAGCGAACGCGGGCGCAGCTGTCGAACGGGCTGCAGGTGGTGTTAGCCGAGGCGCATTCGATTCCGAAGTTTCACGGTGAACTATTTTTCCGCGCGGGCAACGCACTGGTGGTGGATCGCGCGCCATCGCTGGCGGAAATGACCGCGACGGTTGTGCGCACGGGAACCGCCAAGCGCGCGAGCCGACAGATCGAAGAGGACCTGCGGCGATTGGGAGCGGATTTAGGCACGAGCGCCGGGCAGGACACCAGCGCCGTTTCATTCGCCGGGCTGAGCGAATTTGCCGAGCCGTTGCTGCAGCTGGTGAATGAACTATCGCGCGAAGCATCTTTCCCGGAGGGCGAGTTTGAACGGGAACGGCGGCAGAAGTTGGAAGAAGTGAAACTCGAGCGGACCTCGCCGGGTTTTCTGGCGGGCGAACGGTTGCGAAAAGTATTGTTTGGGGCGCACCCGTACGCGCAGATTTCGCCGAGCGAAGCGCAGGTTGCGGCGTACAAGCGCGAGGATCTGCAGTCCGTCTACAGGCAGATCTACATGCCCGAAAACGGTTTGTTAATGATGGTGGGCGATTTCGACTCGCAAGCGATGCTGAAAACCATCGAAAAGGCGTTCGGCGCCTGGGCGGGGAAAAAGCCCGCGACAAAGGAAACTGCCGCGCCGCCGCAGTTGCACGCGCGCCGCGTCTTCCTGGTTCACAATCCCGGCTCCGTGCAAACGCAAATCCTTGCCGGTTGCCACGCCATCACCCGGAAGCATCCCGATTGGATCAAGCTGGGATTGACAAGCAGTTTGTATGGCGGCGCTTTCAATTCACGCCTGGTGATGAATATTCGCGAGGACAAGGGTTACACGTACAGCCCGCGCAGCAGCGTGAATCCGCTGAAGCAGCATGGATACTTTTCGGTATCAGCGGCGGTGAGGAACGAGGTGGTGGCGGCGTCGTTGACCGAGATTTTCTATGAAATCGATAAGCTGAGGTCTTTGCCCGTACCGGAAGCGGAGCTGGCGGACGCGCAGAATTATCTTACGGGCGTATTTTCGATGGGACTGGCGACACAGGAGGGATTGTTGGCGCAATTTTCCACTGTGGAGCTGAACGAATTGCCTGCCGACTATCTGGAAACCTATCGCGAAAAGGTGCGCGCGCTGACGCCTGAGGACTTGATGGCAACCGCGCGAAAATATTTCGATTCGGCGAACATGCAGATCGTGGTGGTGGGCGATCGCGAGCAGATACAGGAACAGGCCGCGCTCTTTGGCGACATCGAGGTCTTCGACACACAGGGCAAGCGTTTGGAGAAGTAAACCGCGTCTTGTGTCGCAACGAGCAAGCATGCCGTCTTCCTGAGAGACGCGTAAGTAGCGTCTCTCAGGACCTCAGTCCAAAATATTGAGCAGACTTTGAACGTTGAGGTGCTTCGGCGCAGCGCCTCAGCATGACAAATGTCGTATGGGTCGTTATGGCAGGCCAAGACTAGTATTGCATTGGGAACTTCACTTAGGCATTATCATGGCATGTGACGGGGAATCGGGGAGTCGCGCGGTTGCTTGTTGGACTCGCTTGCTGCTTGCTGCTGTGCCTGGCGCAGACCTTGGAAGCCAAGAAAAAGCCGCCGGTGCATCCGGTGAACCTGAACAGCGCGAGTTCCGCCGAATTGCAGTTAGTGCCGGGAATTGGGCCATCCACCGCCGACAAGATTCTGCAAATGCGGAAGTCTTATGGCGCGTACAAGAGTGTTGACGATTTGCTGGCCATCAAAGGCATCGGGCAAAAGCGGCTGGACAAAATGCGTAAGTACTTGACCGTCGGGAAAGTTCCAGCGGCCAAGGCAGCATCCACCAAGACCGCAATGCCGGCCAAGCCACCTCCACCAAGACAACGGAAAGGGAAGAGGAAGAACCGTAAACAAAGAAGCAGTCTTTAGAGGGGGATTGGAACGCGGTAACACTTTGGCTAGCATAAAAGCTAGCGCTAGATTGAAGAAAAAATCGCGTGCCAGTGGCGCTATCTAGAAGTGTTGATGTGTGGGTTTGGGCTTGGAGAACTCCAGCGGAACCTGATCGGCGATGCGAATGCCGTAGCCTTCGAGCGCGACCACTTTCTTCGGATGGTTGGTAATTACGCGGATGTCTTTGAGGCCGAGGTCAATCAGCACCTGCGCGCCGATTCCGCTTTCGTGCTGTACCATACGCTGCCGCGCAGGTTCGCGATCCAGTTGCCCACGGGAATGGAAATGAATCTTGGGCAAGGTGCCGGGAGCTTCCGGCGTGTCGATGGTGTAGCCACGGCCAGTGTGGTGGAGATAGAGGAAGACGCCGCGATTCTCCTCGGCAATTTTCTGCAGCGATTTGGCAACCAGGTCCGGGCAATCGCAAGAGGTTGAGCCGAACACGTCTCCGGTGAGGCAGTGCGAATGGACGCGAACGAGCGGAGGCGTGGAGCCTTCCAGTTCGCCGCGAATCAGCGCGATATGCTGGTCGTGATCGACGTCGCTAGCATATGCGATCATGCGGAAATCACCGTAACGCGTTGGCAGAACCGTCTCCGCAATCCGGCGCACGTAGCGCTCGTGCTGCATGCGATAGCGAATCAGGTCCGCCACCGTAACCATTTTCAGATTGTGCTCGCGGCAAAATTCCGTCAATTGCGGCACGCGAGACATGGTGCCGTCCTCATTCATGATTTCGCAGATCACGCCAGAGGGATTCAGCCCCGCGATGCGGGATAGGTCTACGGAAGCCTCGGTCTGCCCAGCACGTACAAGCACGCCTCCATTGCGAGCGCGCAACGGGAACATGTGTCCGGGGCGCGCCAGGTCCTGCGGACGGGTCTTCGGGTCGATGGCGGTGAGAATGGTGATGGCGCGGTCCGAGGCGCTGATGCCCGTGGTGACGCCTACGCGCGCATCGATGGCTTCGCAGAAAGCGGTACGGTGGAGCGAAGTGTTGATGGGGGACATCAGCGGCAAGTTTAGCTCTTCGCAGCGCTGCTCGGTCAGGGTAAGGCAGATCAATCCGCGGCCGTATTTGGCCATGAAATTGATCGCGTCGGGCGTAATCTTCTCGGCGGCCATGGTGAGGTCGCCTTCGTTTTCGCGGTCCTCATCGTCCACCAGGACGATCATGCGGCCTTGGCGAATTTCTTCGGCTGCTTCTTCGACGGAACAGAAAGGCAAACGCGTTTCAGTCATGGAAGAAATCCTTTCCTTCCCTAGTATACGGTATACCCCGAATATTTTTGGAGGGGCGAGGCGAAACGGGGAACCGAACGCAGGCGGCATGCATCTCAGGAGTTGGAGGTATTCGTATGGCGAAATTTGCGTTGTGGGTGGTTCTGGAAAGTAAAGCTGGCAAGGAGAAAGAACTGGAGGAGTTCCTGCAGTCGGCGCAGCCCCTGGCGGAAAGCGAGCCGGGTACTCAGACTTGGTACGCCGTAAAGCTTGCTCCTTCCAAGTACGCGATCTTCGACACGTTTGGCGATGAAGCTGGGCGAGATGCCCATCTAAATGGGCCGATCGCCAAGGCGCTATTCGGTAAGGGTAGGGAGTTGTTGGAAAGCGAACCCGCAGTGCTGCAGTTGAACGTTCTCGCGTCGAAGGCGCCGGGAACCGAAACAAAGAAGTTCGGCGCGCACAGTTCCTGACGTCACGGCAAGCCCCAGCCCATCCAAAGTCCCCGTATTGTGAACCAGAAGAAGCAAACATGCTACCTTTCCGTCCACTCGTGGACGGGAAAGTGAATTCAGAGGAAGTTTGAAGAGGGAGAAGAGCTGCTCGCGAGTCCCTCGCAGGAGCAATTAATCGGAATCGACGGGCTGTTGGACCTTGAGCGGCTGCGGCTCATCCTGGGGCTTGGAATCGGGAGAACTGTTCTGCGCCATGGAACGTTGTATTCGAATGCCAGTTTGCACCGGCAATCCTGCCGAAGCATTGATCATGCCAAGAACTTCATGCAGCACTTGCGTTGTGCCGCCGGGCGTTTTCCACCAGCGAGAGGGATTGTAGGAGCCGTCCCTGACGCCGTGAACGATGGCACTGCCGCGGTCCGCATCGTATTCCTTCCAGAGGGTGTGCACGCGGCGAGTGTGCGGCTTGTCCGTTACCACGATCACCGATTGGTTACCAGTGTCTTGCAGCGCGGCGCTGATCACATCGAGCTCGTCGGCAGTATTCAATACCGACGTTTCGAGGATGTGAATCGATTTTGCCGGAACTCCCTGTTTCCGCAGAACCTGGTAGTTGCAATCATCTTCGCTGGGATAGCGGACACCGAATTCCTTCAGGGAGTCCGACCGCGTGCCGGGATGCGTCAGCCAGATCTCCTTCGCGAAACCCTCGTGATAAAGCTTGGCCGCCTCCATGGCGCGAACGGGGAAATTTCCGCTTAGCACGGCAATTGCGTCGGCCTTCTGCAGAGGGTCTTCCTTCACCAGCCAGTGGCCGATACCGAGAATGAAGAAAAACAGCGTGACGACGGCGAGCAGGGCTAAGGCGCCCAGGATAGCCAAGAGACGTTGGAAATGTTTTGCGATGGCTTTTACTTTTTCCGTGGCCTTCATCTTGAATGCTCTCTTCCGCTAGTGCCTCAAACCGTGTCAGCCAATGATGGAGCACTTCACGGGCCAAACGCCGAGGTGTGAGCGGGGGTTGATTACCTCTCGGCACCAAAAACAGGCCGAGAATCAAGCACTTAGAAGGCCTTTTTTCGGGCCATGCCGCCAATCAGTCACCTGTTTTTCGGGGGTGTAAATCCGACCATTGGGGATGCAAAACTTGTAAAAAATCGTGGCGAATTTTCATACAGGTTTTACTCGACGGAATCGTAGGCGCAGAATTTTTGAATTCAAGCAATCGATAATTCAAGGGCTAGAACTTCAGCGAACTAGCGCAGCAGCGGCGCCAGCACATGGAAAATGCCGGCTCCCAGCAGGGCGGCGCCGGGAATCGTCAGCACCCAAGCCCACACAATGCGCCGGGTGACACCCCATCGCACAGCCGTGAGTCGCCGGGAAGCGCCTACTCCGACGATTGCGCCGGTGATGGTGTGCGTGGTGCTGACCGGAATACCGAAATGCGCCGTGCCCATCAGTGTGATTGCCCCGGCGGTTTCGGCGGCGAATCCGCCGAACGGCGTCAGTTTAGTGATGCGCTGGCCCATGGTCTTGATGATCCGCCAGCCTCCCGCCATGGTTCCTCCCCCCATGGCCAGGTGGCAGCAGACGATCACCCAATACGGAACGTGATAGTTCTTCATCATGCCGCCAGCCACCAGTGCCGCGGTGATGATGCCCATGCCCTTTTGCGCGTCGTTGGTGCCATGGCCGAGGCTGTATCCCGCGGCCGACAACAATTGCAGGCGGCGAAACCAGCGGTCAACTTTCTTCGGCCGCTGGTCCTTCACAATCCAGGTGGTCAAAATCGTGACACTGATTCCGACGACCATGCCGATCACCGGCGATAGAAAAATAAATAACACCGGTAATTTCCAGCCGCTCAGGATCAGTGTCTTGAAACCGGCAAAAGCCACTGCGGCGCCACCGTACCCGCCCATCAGTGCGTGCGAGGAACTGGTCGGCAAGCCCAAAGTGAGGGTGATGAGATTCCAGCTGATCGCGCCCAGCAGGCCCGCAAGCAACACTTTCGAGTTGACCATCTCGATGTGCACCATACCTTTGCCCATGGTTGCAGCTACGGCCGTTCCAAAAACGAAAGCAGCAATGAAATTCCAAAACGCGGCCCATAGAACGGCGCGAAATGGCGTCAACACGCGAGTGGAAACGACGGTGGCGATGGAATTGGCGGCGTCGTGCCAGCCATTGGAGAATTCGAAGGCCAGGGTAAGGAATACCGTAAGGATGACGAGCTGGAAGCCGCTCACGGGCGGCAGCCTGTCGCGAGCGCGGGCATAGGGAAGCACCCATTGGATGACGCACGATGCGTTGAGATTAACAAGGAAATCCGGGCCTCAGGCATTTTTCAGAATGACGCTCTCAATCACGTTGGAAACGTCTTCGCACTTGTCCACCGCGGTTTCGATGACTTCAAATATTTCTTTCCATTTGATGATTTGAACGGGATCTTTCTCTTCCTCGAATAGCTGGGCGATCAGGGTGCGGCAAATTCGGTCGCTCTCATTTTCGAAACGGTTGATTTCGATGACATGCTGCAGCGCCTTGTCGGGATTTTCCATGGCGTGGATGGCGGAGTTCAGTTCCACGGTTGCAGCCTGAAGAACTTTGGCCAATTCGATCGTGCCGGGGCGAACGGAACTAACGCGGTACAGGGCGAAGCGGCTGGCGGCGGCATCGATCAGGTCGATGACATCATCCATGGTGCCGCAGAGTTCGTGCATGTCTTCGCGATCGAATGGCGTGATGAAGGTCTGGTTCAGCTTGCGGAAAATCTGGTGGGTAATTTCGTCGCCGTTGTGCTCGATGGCTTTGATGATCTGGACTTGTTCGGGCACGCCAGCATAGTGGGACAACATATTGGTGAAAGCTTGCGCGCCGGAAACAATATTTTCGGCTTGCTTTTGAAACAAGACGAAGAAATCCCCGTCATGCGGCATCAACCGCTGCAAGAATCCTGGCATGGCAACTCGCTCCCCCCTGAGGAGCGCACTGGTAGCGTAGGTAGTGTAACGGAGCGGGGAACGATGCGGCAAGGAAGAGGGTCACATAGGCGAGTACGAGCGGACCAAGACGACGTTTGCCGCGGGTTGGAGCGAAAATGGGCAGGAGCGTGAGACGCGACCTGCGCGCCCACGCTCCCGCCGCTATTCTTCAGAGGGAACGAAGGAAGTTCAGCAGATCTTGCTTCTGCTGGGTGGAAAGTTGGTTGAAGTTGGAAATAACCCCGTTGGCTTCGGAGCCGCTGCTGGCGTGCTGTGTAATAGCGTTCACCAGTCCGCCGTTGGCGGGACCGGAGCGGCCATCGTGAAGGAAAAAAATGCGCTGCCCCAGGCCCCAAAGAGGCGCAGTGCGGAATTCGTCTGGCCCGGCGGAGCCTTGCGAGATATTGTCGGTGAGTCCGCTGCCCATATTGTGAACGAGAAGGTCAGAGTAGAGAGCAGCGGTCTGTTTACTTAAGCCTGGCGTGAGCTTGGAGGCTGCGGTCTGCAGTGCGGGCGTATGGCAAGTGTCGCAGTGAATCTGGCTGAAGAGCGCTCGTCCATTTTGAATGGAAGACGCGGATGGATTTCCGGGGATGCCTTGGGAAGACGGCGCCGGGGGCGCCAAGAATCGCATGAAGGTAGAAAATCCTACGGTATCGCTGGGAATTTGGTTGCCCGACGCGTCGAAGTTGGTGGAGTCCTCGGGCGTAGGGTTGATGAGGCAAGCGGCAGGTGGAGTGCCGCGTTCGTCGGGAAACAGCTCGTTGGTTACGCCCATTTCGACGTTGTAGGCTTCACCTGTGAAAACTTCGAGCGATTTGTTTTGCGCCTTCCACCCGAACCGGGTGATGGTGCCGTCGTTCCCGCTGTAGTTGGGATGGCCAGAAATGCCCAGGCGCGACTTGAGAGAAGAATTCGCCTTCATGTTGGCGACAATAGTGGCGTCGGCAATGTTTTCGATTAGCCCGGCGCCGAAAGTTGGCGTCGGAATTCGAAAGATCAGATTGTGGAGTTGCGACATCTGCTCGAAATTGGGTTGCGCCAGGCTGCAACTTCCCGCGTCGCCGCGCCCGGTAATCGTGAATAGGGCATGCACACCGCCGTCAGGCGTTTTGGTGACGGAGCCGCTGGAACTGACGACGAAGGGGAAGCGCGCCTCGCGAACCGGACCGTCTGCAGTAATAAACGAGGGAATTTGGTTGGTGGCGCCGCCCGCGTTAGCCGCTTCAATCTGCGGATTGGGCCCAATGTTAGGATACTGGGTAGCGCTCGGGCTGCTGCCGCCGACGGAGGGTTGCGCGTGGCAGCTGGCGCAACTGTTGGAGTTGTATGTCGGCCCGAGGCCGTTTGCGACTTGATCCACTTCGTTGAAGCGCACCAGTCCATCACTAAAGTATTCTGACTGGCTCGGACTAAGCGTCGAAAGCGCCTGGCCGGCATTGACGGTGCCAGCGCGCGCGCCAGGGTCTTTCGCCTGCGAACTGGCGGTCGCCTGGCTTTGCGCTTGTGCCGGCAGATAAAACAACAGCATGGCAAACAGCGTGGCAACGGCTAGACACACCACGAGCGTAATGATTCTTCTCATCTTTCACCCCTTGTGAATTTTCGAGCGGGGCTAGACACACCCCGAGCAGCGAGCTGGGTTGGGTTAATCAAATGGGGATCGAATGTCCGGAAATGAACCTGGGTTTCAGACCATCATTTTCCGTCAAACACTGAACCAATGTTTTTCAGGACCTGGAGTCTGAGTGATGAATCGACCGACGACCCACCTTTCTGAGGGCTGCTGATTCGCGCCACGCCGGGAAGACTAAGTAGCTCCGAATGATCCGGTCACGCGCGAATTCCGATCATCGGCTGGAAGAATTGCAGGGGACAGTATTCCTGTGGGTGCAACGCGTCAAGCCAGGTGGGAGTACAGTTCTCGTACAGGAAGCAGGACAAGAAAAACGGTTTCGTTATCACCCACTGTCGTTTGTGCGACAGAGATATAAAGTTAGTAATACGGATATTTAACTTATAAAGAATAGTCGCGACATTGCGGGAAATATTTGTCGGCGCGGCAGACAAGCGCCGCAGCGCTGGCGCAAAAATAAAAAGGCGGCCGCGTTAACGGCCGCCTTTTCTTGGATTGAGTTTTCTGGGCTAGCTGGATGAGCTTAGTACATGCCGCCCATGCCGCCCGGTCCACCCGGACCGCCGGCCGCAGCAGCCTTCTTGTCGTCTTCCTTCAACTCGGCCACGAGCGCTTCCGTGGTGAGCATCAGGCCGGCGATGGACGCGGCGTTCTGCAGCGCCAAGCGAGTGACCTTGGCCGGGTCGATGACGCCAGCCTTGACGAGGTCAACATATTCGCCGGTGTCTGCGTTGAAGCCGAAGTGCTCGTCCTTGGAGTCGCGGATCTTGCCGATCACGACCGCGCCTTCAAAGCCGGCGTTGTGCGCGATCTGGCGGGCTGGCTCTTCGAGCGCGCGGCGAACGATGCCCACGCCCACGAGTTCGTCGCCCTCAGCCTTGATCTTCTCAATAGCCGGGAGCGCGCGGAGCAGCGCAGCGCCGCCGCCGGGAACGATACCTTCCTCAACGGCCGCACGAGTGGCGTGCATGGCGTCCTCAACACGAGCCTTCTTTTCCTTCAACTCGGTTTCGGTTGCCGCGCCCACCTTGATGACGGCCACGCCACCGACGAGCTTCGCCAGGCGTTCCTGGAGCTTCTCGCGGTCGTAGTCTGAGGTGGTGTTTTCGACCTGTTGGCGGATCTGCTTGACGCGGCCTTCGATTTCGCTGGCCTTGCCCGCACCTTCCACGATGGTGGTGTTGTCCTTGTCGATGGTGACCTTCTTGGCCTTGCCGAGATCCTCGATCTTCACGTTCTCCAGCTTGATGCCGAGGTCTTCGGTGATGGCCTTACCGCCGGTCAGCACCGCGATGTCTTCCAGCATGGCCTTGCGGCGATCGCCAAAGCCAGGGGCCTTGACGGCAGCGCACTGCAAGGTGCCGCGCAGCTTGTTCACCACCAAGGTCGCCAGGGCTTCGCCCTCAACGTCCTCTGCAATGATCAGCAGCGGCTTGCCGAGCTTGGCAATCTGTTCGAGCAGGGGCAGCAGGTCCTTCATGGAGCTGATCTTCTTCTCGTTGATCAGGATCAGCGCGTTTTCCAGCACGCACTCCATGCGCTCCGGGTCGGTTACGAAATAGGGGGACAGGTAGCCGCGGTCGAACTGCATGCCTTCCACGACTTCCAGGGTGGTCTCCATGGTCTTGGATTCTTCCACGGTGATGACGCCGTCTTTGCCAACCTTTTTCATGGCTTCGGCGATGATGCCGCCGATTTGACGGTCGTTGTTGGCGGAGATGGTGCCAACCTGAGCGATCATGTCGCCCTTCACGTCGCGGTGGAGCTTCTTGATTTCCTCGACGGCGACTTCGACGGCTTTGTCGATGCCGCGCTTGAGGGCGGTGGGGCTAGCGCCGGCGGCAACCGTCTTCACGCCTTCGCGGAAGATGGCCTGAGCCAGAACCGTAGCGGTGGTGGTGCCATCGCCAGCGACGTCGCTGGTCTTGGAAGCCACTTCACGAACCATCTGGGCGCCCATATTCTCGAGCGGATCCCGCAGTTCGATTTCCTTGGCTACCGTGACGCCGTCTTTGGTGATGATGGGAGCGCCGAACTTCTTTTCGATCACCGCATTGCGGCCCTTGGGGCCGAGGGTGATTTTCACTGCATCCGCGAGGGCATTCACGCCGCGTAGAATCGCTTGGCGGGAATTCTCTCCGGTAACAATCTGCTTCGCCATTGCTTAATTCCTCCTGAGATTTGTTCCGAAAACTTCTCAAGCCCGGGGGCCTGAGCTACTTCATTTCTTGGGTTCCTGCTCTGATACCTGATTCCTGATAACTTCTTACTTCTTCGCTGCCTTTGCGGCGCCGCCGAGCTTCGCAAGAATTTCTTCTTCGCGGAGGATCAGGAGCTCTTCGCCATCGATCTTGATTTCGCTGCCGCTATACTTGCCGAACAGCACGCGATCGCCAACGTTAACGTCCAGGGGAATGCGTTCGCCCTTCTCCCGCTTGCCTGCACCGACGGCAATAACTTCGCCCTCTTGCGGCTTTTCTTTCGCGGAGTCGGGGATAATGATCCCGCCCTTGACGGTTTCTTTTTCTTCAATGCGCTTCACGATTACACGGTCGTGCAGCGGGGTCAGATTGACTGCCATCTCGAAAAACCTCCATAAGTGATGTAGCGATGTGACTAACAACATGGTGGGGGAGAGCAAAAGAGGACTTAGCACTCCTCACAGCCGAGTGCTAATATAGCAGAGAAACGCATCAAGTCAAGCGAAAAGCTTGCAATATGAGTGCATCGCGCTCAGATTTGTGAATCCTTGATGAAGATTTAAGTGCCCTATTATCATTGTTTTGGTCCTGCCAGAGTTTCCTTACACTTGGCAATTGCCCTGCTGCTTTCTTCCGGCTTAGACTTCCCGGAAACGGCCCATGCGTCTGCTCCTTAATCTCCGCCTTGTACTGCTGACCGCTGGAACGCTGCTGCCATTCTTCTGGATGGTGGTGATTCTGGGACACAGGCGGCAACGGAATTTTGAGCGCGTATTTTTCTTTCTGTGTCTGGCGCTGACGCTCTTCTTCGGCAGCAGTCTGCTGGCACTGAATGCGGAACTGTACTACGGCAGTCCGCCTGCTGCGCTGCTTCGCTTTGCATGGACGTTTCTGTGCCTCGGGCTGTGGTTCATTCCGCCGCTGGTCATTCATCTCCACACTGAATATGCCTCCATTCGGAATCTGGTCCCAGGCCCTCGCAAGCTTGCTTGGTTGGTGTGCGCATGGGCACCATCGATATTGCTCGTTCCGTTTTTTATGCGGGCACTGAAGTCGGAGCCTGCATTTGCGTTCAATAGTCCTTCTAGACCTCTGGGCTTGCCATTTCAAATATGGTTCGTTGTTGCACTGGGGCTTGGCGATTATTGGCAACGGCGATTTCAAAAGGCTGCACCGGATGATGAGCAGAGATTCTTTCATAGGAACCTAAGATTGAATCTAGGGCTGCTGGCGGGCCTGCTTCTATACGTATTTGGAGTCCGACCCTTCATCGCACCGACTGATGAATGGGCCTCGGCGGTCGTGATCATTTTCGCGCTTATACCGTTTGTGGGCTTGATCGTCCAAGTTCAAAGATCCAATTTTCTACAGATTGGCAGGCAACGTAATTTGATCTATGCGGTATTCATGGTGTTTGTTGCGCTACTGTATTTAAGTTTTGTGCGTCGCGCGAGTTTGTGGTTTGAAGGATATTTTCCTCCCGAGGCGTCTGCTGCGTTGCTGCTGTTTTTGCCCGTGGTGTTCTTTGAGCCGTTGCAGCGAGTGATGGGAAAGCTGCTGCGCAGGACCGCGCAAAGGGAAGTGGATCGCGCGCAAAGACTGATGGGGCCGATCAACGAAGTGGCGCGGCTTGGCGACCTGGAGAAGCTGAAGACATTCATCGAGCGCTGGATTGGGGAGCAGTTGCAGTTGGCGCAGGTCAAACTGGAACTACCTGCGCCCGAGGGTGCCGAGCATGCGGTGGCCGAAAAAGGTACGGTCGAAGAAGTCTTCGTGATTGCGCGGCCGGGACAATACTTCGGCCGGCTGCGCGCGAAGCCGCATGGCGCGATGGTTTCCGGCGAGATTTATGCCGCGCTGGAATTCGTTGCGGAGCAGTTGCCGTCGGCGTTTGATCTCTGTCGGCTGATCGAAGAGAAGCTGGAACTCGAAAGGGAATTGGCGGAGCGCGAGCGGCTGGCGCTGGTAGGACAAATGGCGGCGAGCATATCGCACAGCTTGAAGAACCCGCTGGGGTCGATCAAAACCATTTTGCAGGTGCAGATGGAGAGCCCGGACTTGCCCGCGCCGATGAAGCAGGAAACGCAGATGGTGCTCGACGAGATTCGGCGGCTCTCGGAAACGCTGAATCAATTGCTGCAGTTCAGCCGCCCGGGAGTGCGCAATCGCGGCGCGGCGAGCAGGTGCGACGTTGCAAAGGTGGCAGAGACCGTAGCCAGCATGCTTCGCCACGAAGCGGAAAATCGCGGCATCGCTCTGGAAGTAGTGATTGACACTCAACCGCTCGAAGTGGTGGCGAGCGCAGAGGTGACCAACGACATTTTGTCGAACCTGGTGCTGAACGCGCTGGAGGCCACATCGCGAGGTGGACACGTTCTGGTGTCGCTTGGCGCGCAGGATGGCCACTGTTCCGTGTCCGTGGCGGACGACGGCGCGGGCATTCCTGCAGCACTGAAAGAGAAAATTCTGCAGCCATTTTTCACCACCAAGGCGCGCGGGACCGGGCTGGGATTGGCAATTGTTTCTAGGCGGTTGGAGGAAATTGGCGGGACGCTGAAAGTAGACAGCCCGATCCGTGAGCAGCGTGGCAGCAGATTCCGTGCATTGCTTCCGCTGGCGGCAAAGGACACTCGATGATGAAAACAATCCTGATTGTGGACGACGAGCCGGCGGCGCGCTACGGCTTGCGGCGGGCATTGGAGAGTGCGTACCGGGTCGTGGAGGCAGACTCCGCGGCGGCCGGGCGCTCATCGTTGCTGTCGGAAAAACCGGATCTTCTGCTGCTGGACGTGGTGCTGCCGGAGGAAGATGGACTGTCGTTTCTGAAATGGTTGCGCAAGGAGGGATACGATTTACCGGTGCTGATGGTATCCGCGCTGGACACGGCGAAATCGGCTGTGCAGGCGCTGCAGCTTGGCGCCGCGGATTATCTGGTGAAAGGTTTCGAGCTGGACGAACTGCGGCAGCGCGTGGCCAATCTGCTGAAATTGGCGACATTGGAGCAGGAAAACGTTTCGCTGCGGCGTCGGCTGGCAACGGAAGGAAATTTTGGACAGATGATTGGCCGGTCTGCCGGAATGCGGCGTGCGTTTGAGATTGCGGACCGCGTTGCACCCACGGATTCGACGGTACTGATCCTCGGCGAGAGTGGGACGGGTAAAGACCTGTTGGCGCAGGAGATTCATGCGCGCTCGCCGCGCAACGGCAAGGCGTACGTGGCCGTGAATTGCGCGGCATTGCCGGAAACATTGATCGAAAGCGAATTGTTCGGCTACGAACGCGGCGCGTTTACCGGCGCGGCGCAGCAAAAGAAAGGCAAATTCGAACAAGCCAGCGGCGGAACATTGTTTCTGGACGAAATTGGCGACATGAATCCGGTGACACAATCGAAAGTGCTGCGAGCGCTGGAAAACCGCACCATCGAACGGCTGGGCGGGTCGCAATCCATTCCGGTGGACGTGCGAGTGATCAGTGCAACGCATCGCAATCTGAATCAAGCGATCCGTGACGGGAAATTTCGCGAGGATTTGTTCTATCGATTGCGCGTGGTGACTATCGAGCTTCCCTCGCTGCGCACGCATAAGGAGGATATCGCCGCGCTGGCCGAGGCTTTTCTGCAGATCCACGGCACGCGGCTTGGGCGCAGCGGGCGGCTAACCAAGGAGGCGCTGACTTCGCTTGAGCGCTACGATTGGCCGGGAAATGTTCGCGAACTGAAGAACGCGCTGGAGCGCAGCCTGGTTTTGTGCCGCAACGAGGAGATTGGCGTGGGAGATTTGCCGGAAGAGGTGGTGCACGGTTCGCCGGTTTTGCCGAAAAGTGGAGATGGCGCGGCGGATTATGGCCTGCAGGAGAAAGATTTTCGCGATGCCAAGCGCAAGTTTGAGGTGGCTTACCTGTTGCGGCAATTGGGCGCGCATCGTTGGAATATTTCGCGCACCGCGGCGACAATTGGCGTGCACCGGCAGAGTTTGCAGGAGCGTTTGCGGGAATTGGGAATCCGCAGGCCGGGCCAGGAAGCTCCCGAGGACGACGAATGAGCGTGTTGGGCTACGTGCAAGCGGGCGGCGGAAGCACGAGATTTGGCAAGGACAAAGCGCTGGTTGAACTTGGCGGGAACACCGTCCTGGCGCGAACCACGGAGTTGGTTGCGTCTGTGTGCAGCGAGGCGATGATCGTTGCGGCGGAAGGGAGGTATCCCGGCGCGCCCGCGGCGCCGCTGGCGGATCGTTGGCCGGGACAGGGCCCGTTGGGCGGGATTCTGACCGCGCTGCAATCGTCGGCGCTGCGAGGTTCAGAATCCACTTGGAACTTGATCGTCAGTTGCGACATGCCTTTTCTAACGCGGGAGTGGCTGGAGTTTCTATGCCGACGCGCGGAATGCAGCGCGAAGCAGGTGCTCGTGGCGGAATCGGCGAACGGTCTGGAGCCTCTCTGCGCTTGCTGGAAAACGGCTGGCATGCCAGCCGTTCAGACTGCGTTCGACTCCGGTGTACGCAAGGTTACCGAAGCCATGAAACGCCTGCCCATGGAAGTGCTTGACGTGTCGGTCTGGAAACGATTTGATACGGAGGGCCGCTTGTTCTGGAACATGAACACACTGGCGGACTACGAAGAGGCAAAACGCATACTGGAAGCGCCGCAACCATGACCGAAGAGTTGCAAAATACGGATGGATTAACCAACGAACGCAAGCAAGATGCGGCCGAGAACTATTTTGAGTTCCGCAGTGTGAATAAAGCCTTCGACGACCGCCCCGTGCTAATTGACGTCAGCTTTAAGGTGAAACGCGGCGAGACTTGCGTGATCATGGGACGCAGCGGCGTCGGCAAATCCGTTTCTCTGAAACACATCATGGGATTTCTGAAGCCGGACTCAGGGCAAGTTTTCATCGACGGCGTCGACGTGACGGACTTCATGGAGAGTCAGTTTGAAGTGATTCGCGGAAAAGTCACCATGGTGTTCCAGTCGGGCGCCCTGTTCGATTCGCTGACGGTGGCCGAAAACATCGCGTTTCCGCTGGAAGATCAACCCGGACTGACGGCCGAGGATGTGGACGCGTATGTGGCGAAGTTTGCGAAGATGCTGGAAGTGGAAGAAGTGCTGGACAAGGTGCCCAGCGAACTTTCTACCGGCATGAAGCGCGCGGTGGCGATTGCGCGGGCGTTGGCGCTGAATCCCGAGGCGATCCTTTATGATGAGCCCACGACGATGGTGGATCCGATCATGGCAGGCCACATGGGGGATTTGATTTTGCGGCTGAAAGAAATGTTCCACAAAACTTCCATCGTGGTCACTCACGACACGCACCTGGCCAAGCGATTGGCGGACACGATTGTGTTTTTGCAGGACGGAAGAGCTCACGTCTTTGCGTCCTGGAAAGATTTCGCAAACTCCAAAGATCCGTTTCTGGAAAATTTCCGAATGCAGGATGAATTGATACCGGCTCTGGACGTGACCCTGTGACCACTTCGGTTGTTCCCCCTGTCGCCACGGTTGGCGATCCCAAATCTCAACTTCGCAAAACGATGGGTTTCTGGGACGTACTGCTGTTCAATATTGCAACCGTGCTTGGCCCTCGCTGGATTGCCGCCGCGGGGCACAACGGAACTTCGTCGATCAGCTTGTGGGTGATTGCGGCGGTGTTCTTTTTCGTACCCGGCGCGCTGGTGATTAATGAATTGTCTTCGCGCTTTCCGGAAGAGGGTGGCTTGTACGTGTGGTCCAAGGAGGCCTTCGGCGATTTTCATGGATTCATCGCCGGATGGACCTACTGGATTTACACGGTGTTTTATTTTCCCGGGCTTTTATTGGCCAGCGCGTCGATGAGCGCGTACATTTTTGCCGGAAGAGGTTCGGAGCTGGCGCAGGATCGTACGTTTCTTCTGGCGGTTTCGCTGGTGCTGCTGCTGGTGGCCGTGGTTCTAAATATTATCGGCCTGAACATCGGGAAATGGCTGCAGAATGCGGGCGGCGTTGGCACCTATGTTCCGTTGCTGTTGCTGGCGGGCGTGGCGTTGCTCGTTTATTTCAAGCACGGATCGATGACGCACTTCACTTGGGCCAACATGGCGCCCACCTGGAATTGGGACACGGTGAACTTCTGGTCGCAGATTGCATTCGCGTTCACTGGCCTGGAACTGGTGTCGTCGATGAGCGAAGAGGTGCGTGATCCGCGCCGCACGCTCCCACGCGCGGTATTTGGCGCAGGCGCCCTGATCGCCTTCATGTACATTGCAGGAACCTTCGCGATTCTTACGCTGGTGCCGGCCGCTGACCTTGATCCAAAAAGCGGCGTGTTTCATGCCATCACCGCGGGATCGATGGTGCTGAAGATTGGTTTTCTGGGCGTTCTGGCCGCGTTGCTGGTCTCGGTCGGGAATGCAGGCGGAGTCGGCAGCACGGTGGCGGGAATTGCGCGCGTTCCATTTGTTGTTGGCATCGATCGCTATCTTCCTCGCGCATTCGGCAAGATTCATCCCAAGTGGAAGACTCCGTACATTTCTATTCTTGTGCAAGCGGGTGTCTCTGGAGCGATTTTGCTGCTCAGCCAGATCAATCAGACGACTCGCGGCGCGTATCAGATTTTGATCGATGCGGCGATCATTCTGTATTTCATTCCGTTCTTGTACATGTTTGCGGGTGTGATTAAGTTGGCGTACCGGAAGGATCGCGCCGCAAATGAACACGCCGTGTTGGTGCCTGGTGGAATTCCCGGCGTCTGGCTGATGGGCGGCTTGGGATTTGTGGTCGTGCTGGTAGGGATTTTTGTGTCGCTGATTCCGCCGGGAGACGCGGCGAATAAATTCAGCTTTGAGATGGAACTGATCGTGGGAACAATGGCGTCCATCCTTCTGGGCTTGATTCTTTACTGGCGTGGCGCTCGTGAAAAGAAAGCAACCGCCTGAATCCTCTACCGCGCCCTGTAGCTTAGGCCTGCAGGCCTGAGGCTCTCGTTAGCCGCACCGCAGACGTATTTGCAAGGAACGCGAACGATCGTTAGTTTGGTTGCTGCGGAACGGAAGAACCTCATCCCTAAAGGGATGAGCTACAAGATGACCCACAGGATAGCGCACGGACCTCGTCAGAAACCCTGGGCGACCAGTTGCTCGAGGTTGAGACTTGCGGCCGGTTTGGCTACAGCGCGGGCTTCCAGATAGCGTTCCACGTATTTGCCCAGAACATCGCCTTCGAGGTTCACGGCATCGCCGATTTTTTTGTCGCGCACATTGGTGTGCTCGTAGGTAAATGGAATAATGGCAATTTCCGCGACGCGGCCGCTCGACCGCGCCACCGTCAAGCTGATGCCATCGATGGCGATCGATCCTTGAGGAACGATGGAACTGGCGAACGATTGCGGCACCTCGACGCCGTACCACCAATTTTCGCCCTCGGATTCCAGTCGAACCACTCGTCCAATCGTGTCCACGTGTCCAAGCACGAAGTGCCCGCCAAATTCCTTGCCTGCGGTCATGGGTTGTTCCAGATTTACGCGCAAGCCGGCTTTCCATTCGCCCATGGACGTCTTGCGAATGGTTTCCGCGGAAAGATCGGCGGAAAACCGTTGGTGCTCCAGTGCGACGACCGTAAGGCAGCAGCCATTCACGGCGATGCTGTTGGCCACGGCGAGATGCGGCGCGACAGAGGGAGCGAGAATGGTCAAGCGGCCGCCATCCGCATGCAATTTCAGCGAATCCACAGTGCCAATATGTTCGATAATGCCGGTAAACATTGAAAACCTCGCAAGAAATTGGCCGTGAAGAGTGCGTCGTCGCGGCGATCGGTAGTAACGCTTTAGCATACCCCGAAACGTGAGCGAAGTCCTTGACGCCCGCAAAAAGAGATAAGAGGATATGGGCATGACCACGCTCCTGGTCCGAGGTGGTCTATGTTTGAACCCAAACTGACCGATCCCCATCCAGAATCCGCAAAAACCTATCCGCAAAAAGTATTCTGCAAGCAAAGGAACTGTGAAGCAGACGTCGTTGCCGCCAATTGGCCATTCAGCGAAGAGGGCTGGAGCGACTGGCGCATCATCGACTGCTCGCTGTTGCCTGGCGGAGCAATGAACTGTGGAATGGATTGCTTGTCGCAGATGAGGATCGATAAGAAATAGGGACCCGGGGGAAGGCGCGCGCCGTCTGGCGGTGTTGTTGTGTGCGCGGGAAACGAAACTGGGGCAGAAGTTTCCACGGGAACGGGCAATTGGGGCCTTGGAGTTCAATCCATACGAAGTCGCTGGAGGAGAGGGATGTCTGACCCGGAACTCATTGACCGTATTTTACAAGCGTGCAGCTACCGGTTCCGAGACGTAATGTGCCCCAACAAAGAGAAAGTTGCCAAGATAGCCGCTGCTAAGTTGCAGACGGAAGACGCGGATTGGACGGTGATCGAATGCTCGCTGATGCCCAATGGCGAAATCGATTGCGCCATGACGTGTTTGTTGAAAGAGAACGATCCCGCCAAGTAGTCCCCGCCAAAGTCCCCACGAAACGTCGTCTCGCACGCGGAGCTTTTCGGCGGCATCTCAAATGCTGGATTCTTGCGAGGTCCATCGGTTGAGATCCTTCGGGCCGCATACTGCGCGGTCCTCAGGATGACAGACAGCGGTGCCTAGTTCGACGCGATACTTCAGTGTTAGCGGATAGGTTGTGGCGGGAATGCGCCGCTACGCTGCGGGAACGCCGGCCATTGCCAGATCGCGTAGTCTGCGCAGGTCCAGTTTGCCGGTGCCGAGGTATGGCAGTTGCTCCACGTGAAGAAACTGGTCGGGCTTCGGTTTCCAAAGCGCCGGCAAATCGCTTTTCGCGAGCAACTCGATGCAATCGCGCAGCACATCTTCCGACAGGGTGTGCACCACGATCAGGCGCTCGCCCTTTTTTTCATCGGGAATGGCGGTAATGGCCAGCACCTGGCCGTCGGCTTGCAAAAGTTCGTGAAGTTTTTCCTCGACCTTGATGTGCGGCACCATTTCGCCGCCGATTTTGCTGAAGCGGCTTAGCCGATCGGTGATGCGCAGAAAACCGTCTTCGTCGACGGTGCCGACATCGCCGGTGTTGTACCAGCCGTCCTTCAGCACATCGGCGGTTTTGTCGGGACGATTCAAGTAACCCACCATGATGTTTGGGCCGCGCACCAGCAATAAGCCGGGCTTGTCCACGGGAAGCGTTTCGCCAGACTCGGGGTCGATGATGCGCACGCCGATGCCGGGCAACGGATGGCCGATGGTGCCGCGCTTTGCTCCGACCTGGCGAAAATACGCGGCGCGAAAATCGTAGGTGTTCACCGCCACCACGGGAGAACATTCGGTGCAGCCGTAACCCTCCAGCGGGCGGATCCCGAAATGATCTTCAAACGATTGTGCGATGCGTTCAGGAAGTTTTTCTGCGCCGGCCATCACGATGCGCAAGCTGCCGAAGGCCTCTGGAGGACAGCGTCGCGCGTAGGAATTTAGAAACGTGGGCGTCGAAAGCAGCATGCTGACGGAATACTTGCTGACCAGACCGCCGATGACTTGCGCGTCCAGAGGGCTCACATGGAACACAACCCCGATGCCGGTGAGCGGCGGCAGGCACAACGTGCCGGTAAAGCCGAAGGAGTGAAAGAACGGAAGAATGCCGAGAATGCGGTCGCCATCGTGGAGATGGAAGACTTGCTCGATTTGTTCGACGTTAGAGGCAAGATTGAAATGCGAAAGCACCACTCCCTTGGGCTCGCCCGTCGAGCCGCTGGAGAAAATGATGGTGGCTGTGTCATCGAGGCTGGGCGGGCGAGAGACGCCCAGGAACAGTTCCAAAAGGCGCGCGGGGAAGAGCTTCGCAGAGAGAATCGCGGCCAGTTTTTCGCTCAAGCGCGGATTTTCGGCGAGATCCTCGGCATAGATGAGCTCTCCCGGAGGCTCGAGTTTTATTTTTTCAAGGAACAGCCGCGAAGTGACAACTGTTTTTAACCCGCACTGGCTGGCGCACGAGGCCATCGATTCCTTGGAGGAGGTGTAGTTCAAATTGATGGGCACTTTTCCCAGGAGCAACGCGGCCCAATTGACCAGCGCGCCGGGAATCGATGGGGGCAGCAGCACGCCGACCATTTTTTGGTCTTTCCAAAGCGGGCGAAGGCGCCGCGCCAGGAAAACCGTTTTGATCAGCGAATCGCCAAAAGAAAGTTTAGGGGTGCGGCCATCGGCCATGGCGAAGTGGCGAGGATTACGGCGTGCCGCGCGCATGAACGAACGCGAGAGGGGTTGCATGTAGCGGCGGCGACGTTGGAACGCATCGACGCCAAGTTCCTGCACCGCCTGGCGCACGTCCGTGGCGGTGGACGTTGATGGAAGTGGCTTGCCGAACGTCAGCCGAACGGGATACGGAATGCGACGCGGCCATTTCCAAAGAAAGTGACCGCCGGAGAAGCTGAAGATGGAACCCCAGATGCCGTCGATGTTCACCGGAACGATGGGGACATCGATGCCTTTGACAATGCGCTCGAAACCGCGGCGAAATGGCAGCATCTGCCCGATGCGCGTGATTTCGCCTTCCGGAAAAATGCACACAACTTCGCCATTGCGTAGTGCTTCGGAGGCTTCGCGCAAGGAATGAATCATTTCGCGCGGGCCTTGATCGGAGGCGATGGGAATAATTTTCAGGATTTTGGCGAAAGGCTTGATCAGCGGATGTTCATACACTCCTCGGAACATCAGGAAGCGGATGGGACGATCGGTGGCGGCGATCAGCAGAACCGCATCCACCCATGAGGAGTGGTTCGGGGTTAACAGGGCGCCGCCGCGAGCCGGGATGTTTTCCTGGCCCTTCAGGTCCAGCCGGTAGATTGTGTGCGCGGCGATCCACAGGACCAGGCGAAGCAGGGAATCGGGCAGCAGCCACAAAACGTAAGCGAGCGCGGCAACCGTGACCGTCGCGCTCCAGAAGAAAAGTCCCGCGGGGCCGATCTGCAGGTAGTGCTTCACCGCGTAGTACACGGCGGACGCGGCAAAAAAGCCGATGAACGAGAGCAAGTTCGCCGCGGCCAGCACGCCGCCGCGGTGTTGCTCTTCGGGGCGATGCTGAATCAGCGCGCTGATGGGCACAATGAAGAAACCGCCGAAGAATCCAAGCGCAGCGAGAAACCATAGGACGGTGTGGAACTGCAGCCCTTGCATGGCCAGCAGAAATCCAAACACTGTGATTCCGGCGGCGCCGAGGGGAATCAGGCCGTACTCGATTTTGCCTCCGGAGAGATAACCGGCAGCCAGGCTGCCGAGCCCGATGCCGATAGCGATGGAAGCTTGAAGAAATCCGCCGTGCGTGGCGGAGAGATGGAGAAGGTCTCTGCCGTAGAAAACGATGTCGAATTGCAGCAAGGCGGCGAGAAAGAAGAAGTAGGTGTTGCCGACGACGGCCAGCCACAAAACACGGTCCTGGCGGATGAGCTTGCCTTGCGCCCAAAGATCCGCCAGGAAGTTGAATTTGAATCTTCGCGTTGGGTCAGCAGCGGGAACTTTGCTGATGCCCAGGCTGGTGATCAGCCCAACGATGGAACAGCCCAGGAAGATGAAGCCAGAAATTTCCTGGCGCCCGGCGAACGCGTCGGATAGATACGCGCCAATGACTGTGCCGGAAATGGCGGCGAGAAAGGTGCCGAGTTCGATGACGCCATTGCCCCAGGACAGTTTCTTTTCGGGCAGAAGTTCAGGCAGCAGGCCGTATTTGGAAGGGCCGAAAAGAGCACCCTGTGTGCTGGCCAGGAATAGTGCAATCAGGGATAGCTGCAGGTTGTGTAGCGCAAAACTGGCAATCGCGAAGATCATCACCGCGATTTCGAAGATTTTGGTGGCGATGGTGACGCTGCGTTTGCTATAGCGGTCGGCAAAATATCCGCCGGTCATGGAAAACAGGATGAACGGCAATGCGAACAGGATGCCGACGAGCAGGACCTTCAGCTCTTCTTCTTCCGGAGTGAGATTTTTCCCGATGATGAGGAAAATAACGAGGAATTTCAGGGCGTTGTCGTTGAAGGCGCCCTGAAACTGCGTGGCGATCAGGCTCCAGAAGCCGAGTCGCCAGGAGCGGGGAGCGTCGTTCATCCGGAAATTGACCTCTGGGGAATGCGGAACGCGAAGCTCATTTCGATGAATGATGGTCGCAAAGAAAGGACCGATTGAGTAGCTCTTTTTCTACTCGCTGTGCACTCGGACAGGCTGAGTGCGCGGACACAAGCTGAAGCCTGTGCTACTGATGCAGGATGAATTCGGCGGCCAGATCGGCGCCGAATTGTTGGAAGGAACGCAGGCGAATCTGCGGAACGTTGGCGGAGTGAAGCGGCGCGAAGGGCGCCTTCGTTTGTCCCGCAAACTTCGGCGCGTAGAACAGAACCATGCGGTTCACAATGCCGCCAGCAAGCGCCGCTGCATTCAGACGCGGGCCGGCTTCGAGCAGAACGCTGATAAGTTCGCGGCGGCCCATCTGTTTCAATACCGCACTCAGATCCATCTTGCCCTCGCGAGATCTCAGGTGGATTAGTTCCACGCCGGCTTCTTGCAGCTTGCGCGCTTTTGGGGATTTCAGCGAGGCTGCGGTGAAGACCAGCAGGTCATCGTCGGCGGTTGCCACGATGCGTGACTTGAGCGGCAGCCTCAGTTTGCTGTCGAGAATCACGCGGCGGAGCTTGCGGCGCCGTTGCAGGCCGCTGCGATCCGTCAGCAGGGGATTGTCGGCGAGGATTGTGCCGATCCCGGTCAGCAGCGCGTCAGAAGAGTGGCGCATGCGTTGCACTTCGGCGCGCGATTCTTCGCTGGTAATCCACACGCGCTTCCTGCTTTTGCGCGATTCTGGTAAGGCTAGTTGCCCATCCAGTGTCAGCGCCGATTTCAGAGTGACTAATGGCTTGTGCGTAGCAATCCAGCAAGCGAAGGCTTCGTTAAGCTTCTGTGCCTCGGATTCCAAGATGCCGGTGACGACTTCGAGGCCGTTGGTGCGCAGCTTCGCGAAGCCGGTGCCGCGCGTCCTGGGATTGGGATCTTCCATAGCGGCGACCACGCGCGTGATGCCCGCTTTCAAAATCGCTTCAGTACAAGGGCCAGTGCGGCCGGTGTGGTTGCAAGGCTCGAGCGTGGCGTAGAGCGTGGCGCCGCGCGCGCGATCTCCGCATTGTTTGAGCGCAACGATTTCCGCATGGTCGCGCCAATCGTATTGATGGAAGCCTTCGCCGAGGATGGCGCCGTCTTTGACGATCACGCAACCAACGGTGGGATTAGGGCTGGCCAGGCCGAGACCCTTCGCGGCGAGGTCCAGCGCGTGTTCCATGAAATGTTGATCGTGAGTGTTCACGTTAGTTGAACAGCGAGTCGGCGTAGGTCTGCGCGTCGAAAGGAACAAGGTCGTTGAGTTGTTCGCCGGTGCCAACAAAGCGAATAGGCAAGCCCAGTTCGCGCGAGATGGCTACGACGATGCCGCCCTTGGCGGTGCCGTCAAGCTTGGTCAGAACGATGCCGGTGACGCCGACGCTGGAAGTGAACTCGCGCGCCTGAGCCAGGCCGTTCTGCCCGGTGGTGGCATCGAGCACTAGCAAAACGTCGTGCGGCGCGCCGGGAATCACCTTCGCGGCGGTGCGCTTCATTTTTTCGAGTTCGGCCATCAGGTTGGACTTGGTGTGCAAGCGACCGGCGGTATCGACAATTACGGCGTCGGCGCCGCGCGCCTTGGCAGCGGTCATGGCGTCGAACACAACCGCGGCGGGATCGGCGCCGGATTTTTGCTTGATGACGTCAATGCCATTGCGCTGCGCCCAGATTTCCAGTTGCTCAACGGCAGCGGCGCGAAAGGTGTCCGCGGCGCAAAGCACGACGCTGCGTCCATCCTGGCGAAGACGATTGGCGAGTTTGCCGATGCTGGTGGTCTTGCCGGCGCCGTTGACACCGACGATAAAAATCACGCGGGGATCGTTGCCGTTCGCGGCATCGGCAAGTTTCGGGGTAGCACCAAAGACATTGAGTGTGCGGAACACGTGGGCTTTGATTTCGCGCTTCAGTTGATCGCCATTGCTCAAGGCGTTTCGCGCCATCTGCTCCTTCACTGAGTCCAGAATTTCGCGCGTGGTCTTCACGCCAAGATCGGCGGATAGCAACGCATTCTCAACTTCCTTCAGCACCGAAGGGTCGATTTGCCGGCCACCCTGGGTAATGGTGTCGAGAGTGTCGGCGAGCGCGTCCTTGGTCTTGCTGACGGATTCCTTCAGGCGCTCGAGCAGCGTGGGTTCGGGTTTTCCGAAGAGTGTAATCATACGGGTTCGCGCCGGTAGGAAGGTGCGAAAGAAAAGTGTAGCAGAAGGAAGTGCGGGGGTATAAACGGCGACCGCTAAAAATCAGCGTTCAGTGAATCGAGCAGTTGAGGTCCTTCGCTGCGCTCAGGATGACAGTTTGGCTAAGTCAGTAGTTGATGGCTGAGACCGAGGCAGCGCATCGAGCAAAGCCTCATCCCTGAAGGGATGAGCTACAGGAATGCATCCAACAGGCCTAGACGTGGACTTCGACCGCGGAGAGTCGGAGTTTGCCGGCGGTGACGGCGGATTCCAACGCGGTTACAACGGTTTGGTCGAATTTCGAGCCAGCCAGGGCCTTGATGCGGCCCAGCGCGTATTCCAAATCCATGGCGGACTGATACGGGCGATTCGTGGTCATGGCGTCAAGCGTGTCGGCGACGGCAATGATGCGGGCCATCACCGGAATCTGCGGGCCGGAGAGGCCATAAGGGTAGCCACGGCCGTCCATGTGCTCGTGGTGGAGTTCGATGCCCGGCAGCATGTCCTTGAGTTGCGAAACGGGGCGCATGATGTTGGCGCCGCGGGTGGTGTGCGTCTTCATGATGTCGAATTCTTCCGGAGTGAGCGAGCCGGGCTTCTTGAGGACGCGGTCGTCGACGCCAATTTTGCCGACATCGTGTAGCAGGGCAGCGATTTTCAGTTTATCGAGATCATCGGCGGACAAGCGCATTTCCTGGGCGATCAAAGTGGAGTATTTCGCAACGCGGCCAGAGTGACCGCGAGTGTACGGATCCTTTTCGTCGATGGCCGCGGAAAGCATGCGGATGGAACCGATAAACAGCTCGCGATTTTCCTCGGCAGCTTCCTTCAGGCGCTCGATGTACTCCTCGATGTCGCTGGCCATCAAGTTGAAGTTCTCGGCGAGCTCGCTGATCTCCGCGGCGCCACGCACGGGCGTTCGCTGGTGAAACTCGCCGCGGCTGATAGCGCGTGTGGACGCGGCAAGGCCGCGAATGGGTTCGCTGATGCCGACGGCGAAAAAGTAACCAAACAGTACGGCCACCAGAACCACGATGCTAACGAACGCAAGTGCCTGGCGGTTCAGTTCCGTGACGCCGGCATCGGCGCGCGCTTCATTCAGGCTGCGCTGCGCTACGATGGCCCAGTTCACTTCAGGGAAGGTGCTGTACGTGCCCACCATCTCGATGGGGCGATTCTTGTCTTTCTCTGGGAAACGTAGAGTTTCGGTGTTGCGCAATTCCCTGGGCAAGGATTTGATTTTTGCCACCAGCGTGGACTTGTCGCTCAAGTCCTCGCCAGGCACAAAGTTCTTGGTGTCGGGATGCGCAACGATGTGGCCGTAGTGATCGACAACGAAAACGGTGCGCCCGCGCACGCTGGAATCCTGCAAACGATGAAGAATCGGATCGAGAGAAACCACCGCGGCCAGCATCCCGGTGAAATTGTCGCGAATATCTTTCAACGGAACGGCGATGACGAACGCGGGGCGATTGTCGGGAGCCAGTGCGAGAGGATCGCTGCGGAACTTGGTGGATTGCATGCAACTGACAAACGCGCGTTGCAAAGCTTTGGCTACAAAGGGGTCCTGTTCCGCGCGGAAATTTCCTTGCGACGCGCTGGTGCCTTTGCCGTCGCGTCCCACCGCGGTGAGATAGATGAAGGTATTGCGATTGGATTCGACGAAATTTTCGAGTAACCGGGTGACTTTGGGCTCTGCCGCCGAATCCTGCACATTTTCGCTGAGGCCGGTGAGATCGAGAATCTGTCGCTGGCTGATGAGTTGCTGCGTCAGGTTGGCTTCAAAAAACTGCACTTCCTGGGAAAGCGCGCGGGTCAGCTCGGTCTGTTGCACGCGCTCCATATCGACGAGTTTTTCCTGGCTAAGTTCAAGCACTTGGCGGTGATACAGACCGATAGGGAGGGCGCTGACCAACAACAGCGCTCCGAGCACTAGCCAGAGAATGCGCACCCTGCCGGAGCGCAGGCGCGCAATCAGGATTGAGAGCGAGGCAGCCATCGCAACATATAGATTTTACGAGACTAAGAGGGTCGAGCGAGGCTGGCCGAAGGGACAGGAGGCGCGGAAGTGCAACTGGGACGGAAGTACTAGCGAAGACACAAGTTCTCAGATGTCAGTTTTAAGTTTTAAGTAAAACGGGCCAGAAAACAAGTCATCAGTAATCAGTTTTGAGTTCTAACTAAATTTAGGACCGCCTAAATCGAGCCTGCGCGCTGTGATTGGGTTTTTGTCTCGCTTATAACTTAGAACTAAATACGTAAAACCTCTTACTCCCTCTTTAGTGGCCGGTCCATGATGTCGCGGATGGCTTCGGCGGGGGACTTCCACTGTTGCAGGATGGCGTTTACCTGCTCGGTGATGGGTAGCTCGACATGGTGCTCGCGGCCCAAGGCCAGCAGTGCAGCTGCACTGCCCACACCTTCTGCGATCATGGTCATGCCGAACAGGATTTCGTTGAGTGAGCGGCCTTTGCCTAACTCAAAACCAACGTAGCGGTTGCGGCTGAGCGCGCCTGTGCACGTAAGGACCAGATCGCCCAAGCCTGCTAATCCACCCAGAGTCTCAGGGCGGGCGCCGAGCGGGACGGCCAGACGGGTCATCTCCGCCAGTCCGCGAGTAATGAGGGACGCGAGCGTGTTCGCGCCAAAGCCCAGCCCCTGGCAAGCGCCCGCGGCAATCGCCATGACGTTTTTCATGGCGCCGGCCAATTCGACGCCGAGTACGTCGTCATTGGTGTACAAGCGAAAGGTAGGTCCGGCAAATTCTTCCTGCAAAAAAGCCGCGATGGAGTGGTCGTGAGAGGCGACTACTACCGCGGTAGGTTCGCCACGCGCAGCTTCGAGGGCAAATGAAGGGCCGGAAAGAACCGCGAGCTGGGGAATGAAGCGAATCGAAAAAACTTGTTCGAGGAGTTGGCTGGTGCGCAAGTGTGTAGCAGGCTCCAGGCCCTTCGTGGCGCTCACGATGATGGCTTCGGGTGAAACATGAGGGAGCGCTTGCGTGAAAACTTCGCGTGCGTGTGCGGAAGGAACGACGCCAATGACGATGTGAGCACGGCTGAGCGCTTCGCCAAGATCGGTGGTCGGAGCGACGCAACCGGGAATCGCCACGCCCGGAAGATAGGTGGCGTTTTCACGCGACGTTTTGATGCACTCCGCAATGGCGGGTTCACGCACCCACAGCGCGATGTCGTGGCTGCTGCGGCTGCTGGCCAGGACAACTGAAAGCCCTGTGCCCCAGCTGCCTCCACCAAGAATCGCGATTTTTGTCATTCAGACATGTCCTTGGATTTGCTGAAGGCGAACTGCGGCTCGGTGCCATCCAGAAGCCGCTGCAGATTGGCGCGATGTTTGAAGATGACCAGGCCGGTGGCGAAGAGCGTGCCAAAAGTTATCACCAGGGGCGGTGCCAAAGGAGGAGCCCACAGAAGATACATCAGCAGAGGCATGGCGGCCGCAGCAGCCACAGAGCCGAGCGAAACGTATCGCCAGATCGCAACGACCAGAAGGAAAACGGCCAAGGCACTGAGCGCAGCCAAGGCAGAGAGCGCAAGAAAAATGCCGAGAGCGGTTGCGACGCCTTTGCCACCTTTGAAACGCAGCCAGATGGGATAGCAGTGGCCCAGCAGCGCCGCGATGCCTGAAAGCATCATGGCACTGGCGCGGTGGTCGGTAAAATATCCTGCGAGCCAGACAGCGCAAAAGCCCTTTGCGGTATCGAGCAGCAGCGTAAGAACTCCGGGAAGCGGACCCGCTACGCGCGCAACGTTGGTGGCGCCAATGTTACCGCTGCCGGCCTCGCGCACATCTGCTTTTGCGAATACCCGCGCCAGAATCAAACCGAATGGAATGGAGCCGAGAAGGTAGGCCAATAGAATCAGAATTAGCGTTTGACCTGAAAGCCAAACATTGGACATGAACGGCTATGCCTCCGCGACAAAGGGGAACGAGTGAAGTGTAGTGTACTCCGCTCCAGTGGATTTCAGTTTGCTTTCGATGAGATGAAATTCGCGAGCGGTCAGCGACCCGAAAGAGCGTGCCGCATTTTCCTTTGCGGCAGCGATCAGTTTTGGCGGAAGCGACGGAGCGTTGAAACGCGCCAGCGTAAGGTGTGGGATAAACGGCCGGTCCTCCATAGAAAAGCCGAGTTGGTGGAGGGATTGATCGATGTCGGCGGCAAGGGTTTTCAGATTGGGCGAAGATTCCGTGCCGATCCAGAAAACGCGCGGACGCTTTTCGTTGGGGAAGAATCCGACGCCGCGAAACTGCAGGGTTACCGGTTGACTGGAGCGAATGGCCGCCAGCGCAGACTCGATGCGGCGCAAGTTCCCAGGATCCGTTCCGCCAATAAATTTCAGCGTGATGTGGATGCTTTCCGCGCGCACCCATTTTGTTTGCTCCGCTAGGGGCCGAAACTCCTCGATAAACGCAGCGACAGCGGAGCGGATGTCGGAAGGGATTTCGATGGCGACGAAGAGGCGCATGGCGGGTGTCTAATGGCGGGGATGCGGATTCCCGTTATACAGGAAATGGATGCGGACCATGTCGAGTGCGAGCTGGCTGGCGTAGAAGCGGATCGCTTCGCGATCGCCGGGCAGATTCACCAGGCGCTCTTTCACTCCCTCGGCACTCGAGAGCGCGATGTGCACGGTGCCGACAGGCTTTTCCTCGCTGCCGCCGCCGGGTCCCGCAACGCCAGTAATGCCGACACCTAGCGTAGTTCCTACGTTGCGGCGAATGCCGTGAGCAAGGGCCACGGCGACTTCGCTGCTGACCGCGCCCTTCGCTGCGATGACTTCCGCGGGCACCCCCGCCCACGCTGTTTTGAGTTCGTTGCTATAGCAAACCACTCCGCCGAGGAAATAGTTGGAGCTGCCGGGCACGCGAGTGAGGCGTTCGGCAAGCAATCCGCCGGTGCAGCTTTCTGCCGCGGCAATGGTGGCGCGATGGGTGGTGAGAATTTCGGCGACGACCTGTTCGAGCGGAGTGGCGGAGTGCGCGAAGATGCGATCGCCAAGGGCCAGTTCGAAGCTGCTGACCATTTCGCTTAGCGTGGATTCAGCGTGCATGGCGTTTTCTGTCCATACACGCAGGTGGATTTGAATTTCGCCAGGTGTGGCCAGGATCGTCGTGTTCACATCGGCGTAGCGCGTGTAAATAGGGCGAATTCGCTCTTCCACGTGCGATTCGCCAAGTCCCGTGACGCGCAATTCGCGTTTAAACATGCGGATGCCGGAAACGCGGCGCTGCAGGCGCGGTAACACCTGTTCCAGGAATAGCGGCTTGAGTTCGCGCGGAGGGCCGGGAAGAAGGGCGATCATGCGGCCGTCGTCTTCGAGCCACAGACCGGGAGCGGTGCCGCGCGGATTCTCGAGAACCTCCGCGCCTTCGGGAACCATGGCTTGGCGCAGGTTGACCGCGGGCATATCGCGCTTGAAGCTGCGGAACCGCGCCTCGATGTGGCGCACCACGTCGTCATTGCGGCGGAGCTTGCGATTGAGAAGGTCTGCAACGGTTTCGCGCGTCAGGTCGTCTTCGGTAGGACCAAGGCCGCCGCTGGCGATCACGACAGGAACGCGATGGAGCGCGTCGCGAAAGGCTTCGGCAAGGAGTTCGCGATTGTCGCCGACAATGGTTTTGCGAAGAACTTCGATGCCGAGCTTGTTCAACTCTTCGGTAAGGAAGAGGGAGTTCGTGTCGATCCGATCTGGAGTAAGCAGTTCGGAACCAACGGCAATGATTTCAGCTTTCATGACTGTTCTTCTATTTTGATAGATTGTCCGTCAGCACGCGAGCGTATTCGTCTCGAGAAAAGACAAATGGACCAAGGTCCCGAAGCTTGTCGTAAGATACGCTGGGCTCGTTGTTGTTCTCAAAGCCGAATTTCTTCCACGTAAAAGTCTCGGCGTCAGATTCCACCAGGACTGTTATCGCTCCGCACCGAATGTCCCCGCATTCCGCACAGACATATAAGGTGCGACGGTTGTTCGGACAGTCAGCTTCCTTTAGAAGTAGCAATCTCTGGGTCGCCTCACGGCAGATATTTTCAGAAGCGTCAATCCAGAGCGCAGAAATTAGATCGAAACCACGGGTTTTGAAGATATCAGCTAGGGATTGGCCATCAACTACGAAGTCCGAAAAGGTGCGCGCCGACTTGAGGGCCGATCCTAGCCGAACTTGACCAGTTGCACGCGATTTTTAGCATTTTTGCGATAATTTTCTGGGTTAACCCGAGTGTTTCCATCGCCGCGCTCTGAAAAAAGTGCAGAGTGAAGACCAAGTACCTTCCCTTTGACACCAGACTTCTGGCAGTCTGCAGTGGACATGTTCCTGCGCAGCATTCATCGCAAGAAAGACGGCAAGGATCATCGCTACTTCAGCATCGTAGAAAACCATCGCACTGCTTCTGACAAGACGGTGCAACGAACCGTTCTCTATCTCGGCGAGATTAACGATCAACAGCAACTGGCCTGGCGCAAGACGCTGGCAGTGTTTGATGAACAGCAGCAAGAGTATGCGAACTTGAGTTTGTTTCCCGATGACCGCGAGATTCCCGCCGATGCGGTCGACAGCCTGCAAGTGAAACTGAGCGGCCTGGAACTGCGCTGCCCGCGCCTGTTCGGTAGCTGCTGGTTGGCGTGCGAGTTGTGGCAGCAACTGGGCTTGCATGAGTTTTGGGATGCGCGCCTTGCTGGATCGCGGGAAGACGTCTCTTGGGAAAAGGTGCTGCAACTTCTGGTGGTGAACCGATTGCTGGATCGGGCAGCGAGTTTCGCGTGCACCGTCAGTGGTATCTGACTACCGCCATGGATGCACTGCTGGGAACGGATTTCGCCGTGGCAGAGAAAAACCGCTTATATCGGTGCCTGGACCGGGTGCTGGAGCATAAGCAGGAACTGTTTCTATGGCTGCGCCAGAAGTGGGCCGATCTGTTTCAGGCGGAATTCGAAGTGCTGCTCTACGCCACGGATGGTTTCCCGTTGGCCTACGAAGTGATGGACGGCAACACCAGTGATCGCACCACACTCCGCAATTTTCTTGATCAGATTGAGAAGACCTATGGGAAAGCAAAACGCATGTGGGTGATGGACAGAGGAGTCCCGACGGAAGAGATTTTGCAGGAGATGCGGGACCCGGCACGCGAGATTTTCTATCTGGTGGGGACACCGAAAGGCAAGATCCAGCAGTATGAAAAGAAATGGCTTGATCTGCCCTGGCAGCAGGTTCGAGAGTCGGTGGACGTGAAACTGTTTGAGCAAGACGGCGAACTCTATGTGTTGGCCAAGAGTGAAGGAAGAAGAGCCAAAGAAACCGCCATGCGCCGCAAGCGTCTGGCTCGCTTGCTCAGAAAACTTCGTGCTATGCGGCGCAGCCTGCCCTCTCTGGTCCAGCTACTCATGCGCTTGGGTGCCGCAAAATCTCAAGCGGGCCGCGCCTTCCAGTTCGTGCAGATGCAAGTACCAGAGGAAGGCCAGCAGGTCACGCGGGAGACTTTTCAGTTTCGTGTGGATAAGAAAAAACTCCAAGAGGCGGAATGGCGCGACGGGCACTACTTGCTACGCTCCAACCTTACGGCCGGAGATCCCAGCGTGCTGTGGACCCGCTACGTGCAATTGACACAGATCGAGTCGGTCTTCCGATCTCTCAAAAGTGAACTCGGGATACGTCCCATCTACCATCAACTGGAGCATCGCGCCGACGCTCACATTCTGATCGCCTTTCTCGCTTACTGCCTGCAAGTGACGCTGAAGCAGCGTCTGCTGCTGCACGCCCCGGGGTTGACGCCTACGGCGGTCCTGGAGAAGTTGGCGGAAATCAAAATGATCGACGTCTGGATTCCTACGGTCGATCAACGATGGTTGATTTTGCCACGCTACACGCAACCTTCCCCAGACACCAAGCTGCTGATTGAGAAGCTGAAATTGCAGTTGCCGAGCCAGCCGCCACCGCGGCTCGTCGCACAAAAAGATGACTACAAAATCGAGGTACAGTCCGTGCGGTAGGAGGTCGTTTGTGGTGAAGACCTTTTAACAACCTCGTATGATTCCAAAGCACTTAACTGGATCAGAGGTACCCAAATGGGAAAGTTCGGCTAGATTCTCGAAAGGGCGTTGAGCGACTCTGATTTGAATCGTCGAAAGCCTTTCCATGCGGTTTAGCCAAACAGTGGCAGGCCGTGAACGTCCCAGTCGAGAGTGAAGAGGGCGCTGTTGGCGGCGACGATGGCGCGACCACTGGGGAGTAGAGCAAGGCCGACGAGCGCGGGGCCGTTGAGCACGTGCTCGGCGCGTCCATCGGGCGAAATGCGCACGATGCCGCGGCGTCCACCAAGAGACGCAGCGATGTACAGATTCGACTCGCGATCGAAGGCCATGCCTTGCGGGCGGCCCAATCCGCGGTAGAAGACGTGCACGTCGCCGCCTTGCGTAATGCGATAGACGCGGTCATAGCTGGAAGTGGTGGGGCCAGCGACAAACAGCTCGCCGCTGGAATGAAACACCAGGTGATAGGCGGCGACGGACGGTTCCAGGGTGGCAAAAACGAAAATCTCGCGTTCCGGGCTGATTTTGAAGATGGTGCCGCTGCGATCGCCGACAAATAAATTTCCGACACGATCGAACGCGATGCCGGTGGCTACGCCCATGCCTTCGATCCATTGTTGTGAACGGCCATCGGGCGTGACGCGATGGATGGTACCGTCGTGGCGGCAGGAGACGAAAAGGTCGCCATTGGGACCGAGGGCCAAGCCTGTGGGATTGATGAGCGAAGTGACGTAGGGCTTCACGCTGTAATTCGAGCCAATCTTGTAGAGCGAGACAGGGACACGCTGGCCGCGAGGACCGCTGAACGTGACGTAGATGTTGCCGCTGGAATCGACCACGGGGTTCGCGACGGGATGGAGATTGTCGGCGATCTGAAAAGCCACGCTGACAGGAAAGGGCTGGCTCTCGTTTTCTGATTGCACTACCTGCAGCGAGTTACCTGTGGGATTTTCCGGAACGCGCACGATCAGCCGATTGTTGCTGACCAGCGAAAGAGCGCCTTCTGCTTCACCGAATCGTACGACAGGGCGGGGACCGAGGCGCGACGCGAAGCCGCTGCCATGGATAGTGATTTCGCCGCCAGGAATGGCCGCGGTGGGAAAGATGCGGTCAATCCGGGGGATGCCGTTCTTTTCTGCCGTGGCCCCGAACCCGAATTTCATAAGACGTGCCTGGACAACAATTCAAAGTGTAACGCGAGACGCAAGCAAATGGCAGCGTACACGCCAGCCATCCAATCGTCGGCCATGACGCCCCAGCCGCCCGGAAGTTTTTCGAGCAGGCGGCAGGGAAAGGGCTTGGCAATGTCGAAGATGCGGAAGAGCACGAAGCCTGCGAGGAGATATTTCCAGTTGAGGATGCTCATGCCGGTGTACAGGGCAAAGGCCGCAGCGTCGGTGGAGTTGAAGAGACTGGCAGGAGCCGCCAAGGGCGCGAGGCCGAGGATGAGCCCGAGCTGAACACCGGAAACTTCGTCGATCACGAGAAATTGAGGATCGTGGATGCCAGAATAGCTGGCGACTTTGGTACTGGACCAAACGCCAAGCCACGCCACCACCAGCCAGATTACGATCGAGGGGATCAGAAGGAGGGCGCTGCCCCATGGCCCCGACCATAGTGGTGCGTCCGTGCCAGAACTAAGCAGGATGGCACGGCCCAACACCAGGAACCACGTGAAGGGATGCGAGACGACGGCAAGCGCCAAGCCGACCAGGGAGCCCCACGTGCCGGGCGCTGGCTTGAGATAGCCGACACCCAGAGCAGTGCCAAAAGCATAAGCGAACAATGGCTTTTTGCCCGGACTGGAAGCGGCGATGGAGTCAGTTTTTGTGTTCATTCGGCTCGTCGAGATCGAGAGTGAACGTCTTAGGCTCAGAATCCGCGAGGTCATCTTCATTGAAGATGGGTTCCGACACAACGTATTTTTCGGAAGCCCACGCGCCGAGGTCCGCGAGGCGGCAACGGTTGCTACAGAACGGGAAGTCCGCGTCGTGTTCGGAGTCAGTGGGTTTTTTACAGACAGGGCATTTGTGTTTCATGGCGAAATTAGAGTTTTACCACAGAGAGCGCCGAGGAGCCACAGACGGAACGGCGAAGCGAGGCTGGCACCAATCGGCAATTCGTCTGGTTCATCCGAGGACGCGGAGCGGGGCGCCGGTGGAGATGCGGGTTAGGGTTTCGGAGGGAGGGGCGATCGGGACCGCCTGCATCGGGCGGGCGACTGGGCGAGGAAGGATCTCGACGACGCGGCCGATAAGGTCGTAGGCGTCGGTTTTGGTGATTTCCACGCGAGCGACGTCGCCGGCGGACGCAACTTCGCCGGAAGGGAGTTCGATGTCGGTGAGATAAAGCTTGCCGTCGATGTCGGGCGCCATGGACTCCAGGCGAGCTTCCCAGATGAGTGGATTGTCTTTGGATGGACCTTCGACGAGAGCAGTTTCGGTGCGGCCCTTGAGTCGGCGAAGCTTTTCGCGTGAGATTTTCTTTTGCACGGCCATGAGGCGATTGCGGCGCGCGGTGATGGTGGCGGAGTCGACTTTGCCGTCGAGCGGGAAGCTGGCGGCATTGTCGACATCGGAGAATTCAAAGACGCCGACCCAATCGAGTTCAGCGGCGGCAACAAACTGCAGTAGCTCCTCGAAGTCCGCGTCGGTTTCGCCGGGGAAGCCAACGATGAAGCTGGTGCGCAGGGCGACGCCGGGAATAGTGGAGCGCATGCGGTCGAGAAGCTTCAAGAAGGCATCGCCGTGGGAACCGCGCTTCATGCGGGCGAGGACGTTGCGGCTGGCGTGCTGCAGGGGCATATCAATGTACTTGGCGAGCCGCGGAAGGGCCGCAATCGTCTCCAGCATTTTCTGAGTGACGCGGTTGGGATAGGCGTAGAGGAAGCGGACCCATAGCAAATCTTCGACTTCAGCAAGTTTTTCGAGGAGTTGGGCAAGGCCGTCGCGCAGGGCGAGGTCTTCGCCGTAGGAAGTGGTGTCCTGGCCAATCAAGGTGATTTCGCGGGCGCCCGCAGCGGCCAGATTTTCAGCTTCGCGAATTACCGAGGCGAAACGGCGGCTGCGGAAATTGCCACGAAGCTGCGGAATGATACAGAAGGTACAAGGATGATCGCAGCCCTCGGCAATTTTGATGTAAGCCTGGTGCTTGGGAGTGGTGACGATGCGCGGCGTAAAATCGTGGTACAGGAAAGAGGGCAGCTGTGCAGGGAGGACTCTCAGGTCGCCCTGAACGGCTTCAATGATGCGCTCGACTTCGCCGGTGCCGACGACGGCATCGACTTCCGGCACCTGCTGAAGGATTTGATCGCGAAAACGCTCAACAAGACAGCCGGAGACGACCAGTTTTTTGGCGGCGCCGAATTTCTTGTGTTCGGCCATTTCCAGGATGGTGTCGATGGATTCCTTTTGCGCGGATTCGATAAAGCTGCAAGTGTTGACGACCAGGATTTCGGCATCGTCGGCGCGCGGGGTCAGCTCATAGCCTTCGCGCGCGAGAAGGCCCATCATCACCTCGCTGTCGACGAGGTTCTTGGGGCATCCGAGTGAAATGAATCCGACCTTGGTCATAGTTGGGAATTGCACTGATGCGCAATCTATTGATTTTAGCATGGAGTGGTTGTTGGCGTTGTGAGACGAGGAGCGGCTGGGAGTCAACGGCGCGGGTGAGATCCTTCGCTGCGCTCGGGATGACAACCGACGAAAAGGCAGGATGACACCTCGAGGAAGGAGCAGGGTGACAAGTCGAAGAATGGGAGAAGAACAGCGGAGCGTTGAGGGATTAGCGGCGGCGAGGGGCGGAGCGGACTTGCTGGAGCAGGGAGCGGAGGCGGAGTGCGTCGCAGGGGCGGTCGCCAAAGCGGGCTTCTGTGTACAAGTGGGTGAATTCGCGAACGGCGGGAACCAGTTCGGGATGAAGGCCGGAGGAAGAAGCAAACTCGAGGGGAGTTTGCGTGCTGCGGCGAGGATAGCCGCGTTTTTCGAGAAGGCGAAGAAGCTCTGTATAGAGGCGAGAAGCGAGCAGCGGATTGGATTGGCCGGATGAAGCGCGGCGGAGTTGCACGGAAAGGTTGAGCCAGCGGAAGAGCGAACGAATCCAATCGAAGCGAAGAATGATGAGAAAGAGAACGAGCGCGGCTGGAAGAAAGATGCCGAGGAGCGGGTTCTTCTTCTGCCAGCGGGTAAGAGCGCCGACGGTGTGATCCGTAAGCTTGCGGTGCCAATTGCGAAACAGGCCACTCCAATTGCGGGAGGTACGCTGAACGTTTTGCGCAAGAAGGGCCTGGTGAGAGAAGTCGTAGTTGATGACCCATTCGTTCCAATTGAGCTGAATCCAGTCGAGGTACATACCAAGGCGAGAGAACAGGCCGGAGACGGAGTCAATTGCCGGGGGCGTGGGATCAAAGGTAATCCAGCCACTGCCGGGAAAGTAAGCTTCGACCCAACTGTGGGCGTCGCTGGCGCGAACGATATAGTCGCCGCCGACATCGTTGAATTCGCCGGGAAGGAAGCCGTTAACTTCACGGGAAGGAATGCCCAGGGTGCGAAGCATGACGGCCATGGCAGAAGCGAAGTATTCGCAGTGTCCGGCGCGCGAGTCAAAGAGGAAATGAGCGAGAGGATCCTGGCCGGCTCTGCCGGTGAGATTCAAGGTGTAGGAGAAATTGCGACGGAGGTAGTACTCGAGTGCGACGGCGCGGTCGTAGGGATTCGTTTCGGAACGGGTGATTTGCCGAGCGAGTACGGGAATGCGCGGATCAAGGTGAGGAAGCTGCAGATAAGTTGCGCGTATCTGGTCGGGGTAGTCGGTTGAAGCGAGGCGAGCGATGTTGGGCTGGACGGTGGGGAGAAGCGACTCGGCGTCGTATTCGATCTGCACAAAATTGCGGAGGGAATTGAAGATCGACCCGGTGGAATCGCGCAAAAGACCGCGGCGAACGTAGGGATTGAAGCCGGGAGCAGCGCTGGAAAAAACGGGATGAATGGCGAGGAGATTCGCGGGAGCGAAGAGCGAATCCGTGGCCATGGGCTGCAAGAGCACGGTGAAACGGAGGTCCACCGACGAGGGCGCCTGCATGGTGACCTGGGGATTGACGAGAATCCAGCCAGTGCCGGAGGGATAGAGTTTTTCCTTGGGGCCGGCGTTGGAGAACCAACGATGTCCGTCGAAGGTGGTGAGGGCGATGCCGCGCCAGCGCAACATGGGGTAGCGAACCGGCGAACCAGTTTTGACGCGCATGACCACGGTGGAGTCTTTCTTGATTTCGCCAATTTCTCCGAGTTCGACACTGTCGCTGAAGCCGCTCATCAACGTGGTTTGCAGGCCGGCGCTGGAGAGGAATCCGGCGTTGATACGCGGAAAAAAGAAAAACAGGATGGAGCCAAGAATAATTCCGCCAAAGGCGACCGAGAGAGTGGCGAGGGTTAGCGCGCGGTAGAAGCGGCGTTCGCGCGACGGGTCGGCCTGGAGCGGTGGGGTGATGGCGCCGGCGGCGCCGCGGCGGACTTCGAGGCCGACAAAGGTGGCAACGGCGAAGACGAGAAAGGCGAAGAACAAGCCGAGGAAGTAGGTGTCCACGGTGAAGACGGCGGAGGCGAGAACGCCAGCGAAGGAAAGCATGGCGAGGAAGGTGGCGTCGCGATCGGTGGTGGCGCTGTAAAGCCGAACGATGGTGATGAGCAGCAGGAAATGGACGGAAGCGAGCAGTGCGGCATAAAGAGGAGGGTTGGAGCTGCCGCTTGCCAGGCTACGAGACACGAACATGGCGTCGAAGGGCAACACGAAGAGATAAGCAAGGACGATACGAGTCGCGGTGGACTGGCGCATTTCGGCGGGATAGCCGCGCCACAATCGGAAGCCTTTGTACAAAATAATCGCCGGAGCAAGAACGGTAGTGAAGGGATCAAGTTTGCCGGTGGAAACCAGAGTGACAACGGAATCGAGCACCAGGAAAAACAAAGCGGTGCGGTAGAAGCGCTCGGCGGGCAGGGGAGGGGCGAGAGTGGTGGCAGGGGTGGCCATGTTCGAGAAGAAGGATAGCACCGAGGGTGGAGGAGGTCATTGGAAGGAGATCGCGGGAGTAACGACGGAGTCACCTACCCCCTCCCTGTTTGATTCTAATGGGAGTGAAGGCGTGTGTTTCTATGAGATTGCGAGTGTTGATGGATCGAGCTGAAGAGCGGCGGCGAGGCGCCGCATTCCTAGAAGGGCGACTTTGCGGGTTAGGTTGGAGATGGGGAGGGAGGAGAGGTCAGCGAGAGGAAGAGATTTAGCGGAGGGGAAGCGGGGAAGTTTGGGGACCTGGGCCAGGAAAGGGAGAATGGTGATGCTGTGGAAAGTGACGGCATGACGAGCTTTAGCGGCTGGAACGAAATGGGGTCTGGCGAGAGTAGGGAAGAGTTCCTGTGCGTGCTTGCGAAGCTCCAATTCTGGATGCTGGTGGACCTGAATCGTGGGGAAGTGCCACATGCGGGAGAGGAGAGTGGTGACCTCTGTACGGGTGGTGGATTTTTCATGCGATTTCGGTGGGGCAAGGAGCAAGGTGCGGTCTTGAGGGTCTACCAGGACCAGGGAGGCAAGAACAATTTCGACGGTGTCGCGTTTTTTGCGTTTTTCGGGAATGGAGGAGGTGAGGCCAAGTTTGCGCGCTTCGCAGAATTCGGCGACCGGACAGAGTAGACATTGCGGGGAGCGAGGGGTGCAGAGCGTGGCGCCAAGTTCCATCAGAGCCTGATTCCAGTCGCCGGGAGCGCGCTGGTCGAGAAGGGTGTCGGCGGTTTGCTGGAGTTGCGTCCAGCGTCCGTTGGAACGGAGATCGCCGGTGACGGCGCCAAGGCGAGCGAGGACGCGAGCGACATTGCCGTCGAGGACTGCTAACTTTTTTCCATAAGCGATGCTGAGGATTGCGGCGGCCGTGTAGGCGCCGATGCCGGGAAGTGCGAGTGCATGCTTTGCGGATTGCGGAAAAATGCCGTGATGTTCTGCGACGATTTCCCGAGCGGCTTTCTGGAGATTGCGCGCGCGCGAGTAATAGCCAAGGCCGGCCCAGAGGCGAAGCACTTCTTGCGGTGGAGCTGCGGCGAGGGATTCGACGGTAGGAAAACGTTCCAGAAAGCGCTCGTAGTAAGGAATGGCAGCGGCGACGCGCGTTTGCTGCAGCATGATTTCAGAGAGCCAAATGCGGTAGGGATCTTTGTCGCGGCGCCAGGGGAGATTACGTTGGAATTGCGAGAACCAAGCGAGAAGATCTTTACGAAAGCGGGGAAGTGAAGAAGGAGGAAGCATGAGGAGGTAGTTTAAAGGAAAAAGGGCTGAAAATTGCGGCGAGGCGATCGTTGAAGTCCTTCGCTGCGCTCAGGATGACATCGATGAAAAAGAACTGATCTTAAGATCGGCCGCTACAAACCCGGCTTCAGGATATCAAAACACAGCGTCAGACCTGGTCTTGGGAAAAGACTACGTAGGAGGAGTTCCAGATGGAGGCGGGGACGGAGCCGCGGGACTGCGCGGTGACGATGATTTTGAACGATTCGGAGTCGGCGGCCAGGTCAGACAAAAGAGTGGCTTGAGGGTCGGGTGGGAGAGGCTGAACGCTGGCGAGATGGCGAAGAATGAAGAAGATGTTGTCGGAGGCCGGAGCGAGAGGCGCCTCGGCCGCAACGCCGCGAAATTCGAGCAGAACGCTGCGTTCGTGGAAACTCCAGGCGATTGCGGCGCAAAGAGAAACCGAGCGCTCGAAGCGGTCTTTTTCAGCGCGAGAAGCATTGGGCAAAGCGGCGAGGCTGTAAGGGTCAAAGACGAGCAGGACGCTGCAATCATCTTCGCGAGCAAATTCACGGACCATCAGAGAGCCGAAACGGGCGGTAGCTTTCCAGTGGACGTGGCGAGCGCTGTCCGTGGGGACGTAATCGCGGAGTGAGTAGAGGTCCTGGCCACGGCCCTTGGTGAGAGATTCCATGGCGCCCTGAATGCCGGGGAGGACCTCGAGAAATTCCGGGGAAGCTTCGACGGATGGATAGACGAGAGCTTCCGCTGCGAGGTCGAGACGCCGCGCTTTTTGCAGAAAGCCAAAGGGGAAACGGGTGACGATGCGAAAGGCTTCCTGGCGATAGACGCCACGCTTGGGAAAGAGAAGGGGAACGGTCTGCGAGACGGCTTCTTGCCGCGGAATATACGGAAAATAGACCGGTGTTTCGAGTACGGCGGGCGCAGCAGCGTCTTTCTTGGTGACGCCTTCGACGCGAAGAGAGAAGGAGGGAAGAGTCAGTTTCTCGTTTTTGAGTTCGAGGGAAGCGCGAACGGGTTCAGCGGCGAAAATGTGTTCAGGAAGCTGCAAGCGCATTTCGATGCCGGCAAGTGTGATGGACGAGAGAATGCCGGACATGAGGATGGAGGCAATGAGGCTGGCGAGAATCAGGAAGAGAAGATTGTTGCCGGTGTTAAGTGCCGCGAGGGCGACGAGGACGACTCCGACGATGTAAATCCAGCCTTCCAGGGTGACACGGTACTCCATGCGATAGCCGATCCAGCGAAGCGCGGTGCGTTTGGCAAGGACGGGAACCAGAGTGACGGCAACCCACGCGGCGACAAGCAGGGCGATGATGGCGGAGGCGCTAGCCAGAGCCACGTTGCCAAGTTGCGCGGCTGCGCCGGAATAGAGGGCAAGGATGAGAGCGACGGACAGGGCAGTGATGGAGAGGAAGAAGGCGCGGATGGCGGGGCGGTCGGATTTGGAGAGGAGGGAGTTGAGAGTTGAGGTGAGGGGCGCCATTGGAGCGTGATCTGCCATTCGTGAAAAGTTATCAGCAATCAGTGCTGTCCCATTAAAAGTCGAATAGGTTCAATTGGTTGCAGGTTTCGGCATCCGTGAACCCATCGTTGAAATTGGAAAACCCCTCTAAAATTGGGGTTTTTTCGAAAACTGTGACACTGAGAATTTGCAGAATTTTGTACAGACTCAAGTCGAGCCCCAATTGCTTTTTGACAATCGCCACCAACACGTAGATCGACAAGGCCACCCACGCTTGGGTCTTCACCGCATTCTCCGAGGTGCCATAGAAAGCCTTGATGCGCAGGTGTTGTTTGATCCAGCGAAAAAACAATTCCACTTTCCAACGTGCCCGGTACAACTGGGCGATAGTTAAAGCGGGAAGGAGGAAATTGTTGGTCAGGAAGGTCAGTCGGGAGTCCTTCTCGGCATCGAAATAGTGGATGCGTCGCAAGGGATCGGGATAGCGCTCGGCCGTTCGCACTCCGGTCAGCAAAATGGTTTGGTCGCTTCGCAATCCCGCTGATCGTTCGACGGGGCGTGAGTTGCGACGGTAGAACTGCATATTCTTTTTGGCGCGAGTGACGAACAAGGCGCAAGCCTGCGCCAAGAGATACAGGCGAGCAAAGTCCACATAACCGCGATCGAGCAAGTAAAACGCTCCGGCTTCGGGAAGCAACTCGTCCAGAATGTTCACGTCGTGAACTTGGCCGCCAGTCACATAAACATTGGTCGGAATGCTGCCGCGTAGATCCAGCAGCGTGTGCAGTTTCACCGCGCTTTTTCGGCGACGGAATTTTCCCCACGGGAAAAGTGAAAGGCACAAATCGATGGTCGTCGAGTCGAGGGCATACACCGTCTCGGACAACTCCACGCCGAAAGGCTCGTGGCGGTAAAGGTCGCGAGCGGCGGCAATCAGAACTTGAGCGAAATCGGCATAGATCCGCCAGTCGCGGTGTTCGTTGGCGTGTGCCAACGTGTTGCGAGAAACCTGTCCCCGGAAGCCCATATGATAGAGCTTGGGTTGCTGAGCACGAAGACAAGCTTCGATATCGCGAAGACTTTCGCGATAGGTGAGCTGAGCAAAGGCCAAACAAAGGAACTGATCCCAGCAGGAGAAATCTTTGACGTAACGATTGCCCTTGTACCGATCGACGCATATTTGAAACTGGTAGGTGGGGAGGAACTCCACGAGCTGAGAGAAAACGGTTCGGCCTTCGTTCATCTACTGCCTCCGGAGCAAGCTGGAAAGCAGTAGAATGGCGCCAAAACAGAGACAAAAAATTGAAATCGAAAAAACTCACAGAGACCCTTTACTTTCGTTCAATCAAGCAGTTACGGTGGACTGCTCTGACTTTCTTGGGACAGCACTGATCAGCAATCATTAATCAGTTATCAGGAACCAACACCAGGGACCCGGTTGAACGTTACGTTGAGATCCTTCGCTGCGCTCAGGATGACATATATTTGCGACCACTGACCACTGATGTGCAATGAAGTAACAGTGATCTGGAATCAGCGACCAGGAACCAGAAATCAGCTATCAGCGATCAGTTATCAGGAACCAACACCAGGGACCGGTTGAACTTTACGTTGGGATCCTTCGCTGCGCTCAGGATAACATTTCTTTTCGCCGCTAAGCCGCCACGAAAAATTGACTGCGCCACATTGCTGAGGGCTCACCACTCTTCATAGTGGGACGGGGACGGAGTCGACGATTTCGCGAAGAACATTTTCGGTGGTCTGTGATTTTTTCTGCAGCGAGGCGTGACGCGCGCTGGCGACAACGCGATGAGAGAAAACGGCAACGGCCAGATGCTTGAAATCATCGGGGAGGCAGAAATCACGGCCATCGAGGAAGGCGCGAGCTTGCGCTGCGCGTTGAAGCATCAAAGTACCGCGAGGGCTGACACCGAGCGCGAGATGATCGGATTTGCGAGTGCGATTGACGATTTCCAGGGCGTAGTCGTGCAGGCTGGAGTCGACTTTGACGCGCGTGACGGATTCCTGCATGGCCAGGACGTCGGTGACATCCGCGACCGTTTCCAGGGTGGCGACGGGATCGTCGGAAACGCGGCTGCGAAGAATTTCGCGCTCGGTTTCGTGGGAAGGGTAGCCCATTTTGACGCGCATAAGGAAGCGGTCCAGTTGGGATTCCGGAAGCGGGTAAGTGCCGTGATGCTCGACAGGATTTTGCGTGGCGACGACGAGGAATGGCTTGGGCAGCGGAAGAGTGCGGCCGTCGACGGTGACTTGAGCCTCGTTCATGGCTTCGAGAAGAGCGGATTGCGTGCGAGGAGTGGTGCGATTGATCTCGTCGGCGAGAACGACATTGGCGAAAATGGGTCCTTGGCGGAATTCGAACTCGCGTGACTCGGGATTGTAGACGCTGACGCCGAGAACGTCGGAGGGCAGCAGGTCGGAAGTAAATTGGATGCGTTGAAAGGTGCAGTGAAACGATTTGGCGAGAGCCTGGGCCAGGGTGGTTTTGCCGGTACCGGGAACGTCTTCAATGAGCAGATGGCCACGAGCGAGAAGAGTGACGAGGGCAAGCTGGATGACGTCTTCCTTGCCGTAGATGGCGCGGGCAATGGAGCGCTGCAGCTGCGAGACGACGTGAGAAGTGGCGACGGCCATCGGTTGAAAACCCAGTGTCTTCCTGTTACAAATAGAAGAAGGGAGCAACGCCGGCGATTGCAGCAGGCGGAACTGCCTTCCACCCGTTCATAGACGGGCGATTAGCTCAGCGGTTAGAGCGCTCGCCTCACACGCGAGAGGTCAAAGGTTCAAATCCTTTATCGCCCACCACTCTATTGCTAAGTCTCTACTGAGTCTCTCATCTTAAAGCCCAAAGAAGGCAGGCGCAGCATGTATTTTGTGCCGAAGTTGCTATTTGGCCGAGGGAGCAGGTGGAGACTGGAGCCAGTCGAGGATGGCAAGCTGCAAAGCGATGCGATGGTCGGATTCCTGTATAGTGGCGGCATGCAAACCTTTTTACGCGCGATTGAGTTTTTGAGTTTGAGTGTGTGGCTGGGCAGCGATGTGTTTTTGAGTTTCGTGGTGGCGCCGGGAGCGTTCACAATTCTGGGGAATCGGGACGCGGCGGGAATGATGGTGGGGTACGCGCTGGCGCGGTTGCACTACGCGGGGATCTTTTTGGGATTGCTATTTCTGGTGGCGCGGCTGTTGCGGACGCTGGACTTTGGGAGTTTTACGACGGCAGCGGCGCTGTGCGTAGTGTTGATGGTGGTGCTGACGGCGGCGTCGCAATTTACGGTGAGTAACCGGATGGAGCGGTTGAAGCGAGAGATGGTGTCGGTGCAAAACACACCGGAAAGTGATCCTCGGCGAGTGGAGTTCAACCGGTTGCATCATGTGTCGGTGGGATATGAGACGGCGGTATTGCTGGTGGGGTTAGCGGGGATGTTTTTGTTGGTGAAGGAGACGGTGGCGAGGCCGTAAAAGTTTCCGTTCGAGGTTCGCCGGTTTTGTAGGGACCGCCTTCCGAGGCGGTCCGTTACTTAGGCTCTTTCTCGATCATGAATTTGAGCAACGCATTTTCTTTCAAGGCGGTGACCAATTGGGTGCGCTCCATACTTGTGGCATTCTTCTGCCCGTAAAAGAACCCATAAATGAATAGTCGTCTGGTTTGTCGACCAGGCCTTTTCGCACCGGATTCAGCCAGATATACCAAGCGACAGGTTCAACGGACTCCAGTGAGCGAAGTATGTGATCGTAGAATCTCTCCTGCCATAGGATGCCACCCGGTTGAGCAGCGTATTGGCGGCTGCTCTTCATTTTGAAACTTTTGACGAGACGCTGAAGATCACTGTTGGGCTCCAGTCCCTCCGCGAGGAAATGAAGATGATCGGACATTAGGCAGTAGGCGTGCACATTGAAAGACGCGGCGACGGATTGCGAGCGCAGGAGCGCCAAGAGCCAGTGAGAGAGTTCTGGGTTCAAGAAGACCGGTTTCCGATTCATGCAGCAGATCGTTACGAAGTAGAATTTCTGACCGAGGTAGTTGAGATGGGGAAGGCGTGTGAATTTGCGTGTCGGTAATTCCAACATGGTAAGCTACTCGATACACTAACACGCCTGAAGGCCTGCTGGGATTTGAGGGCCTCGTAGGAGTTGAGTTGGCGGACCGCCTCAGAAGGCTGTCCCTACAAAGGCAACAGCAAGCAGAAGCGACAGCACAAGCAGAGGCAACGGCGTATGCAGAGGCTATTCCTCGGAGTCAACTTTTCTTGCGTTTGCGGGGTTTGCGTGGGCGGATTTTGTTGGTGACTTTGTAGCCGGCGCGTTCGAAGGCGCGCCACATGTACCAGCTGGCGACGGTGCGGTAAGGGCGCCAGCGTTCTCCGAATTTGAGAAGCTCCTTGGGCCTGGGCATGTGCTTCTTGCCGTAGGCGACAGACCAACCTTTTTTTACGCCGAGGTCGTGGATGGGCAGAACATCGGGGCGACCGAGGCGAAAAATCAAAAACATTTCGACGGTCCAGGCGCCAATACCACGGACGGAGACGAGCCGCTCGACGAGTTCGTCGTCGGAGAGCAAAAGAGCCTGGTCGTGCGTGGGGACGATGCCTTCGATGGTCTTTTTGGCAAGATCCTTCATGGCGGCAACTTTTGCGCCGGAAAGGCCGGCTTTGCGGAGTTTGGCGGCGGGGACTTTCAGCATTTTTTGCGGTGAAGGAGGACGTCCATTCTCGCCGAGTGCTTTGATGCGCCCGAAGATGGTGGCGGCGGCTTTGCCAGAGATGGATTGGTAGGCAATGGATTCGAGGAGCGCCTCGTAGGGAGATTGTGCGTCGGCCACATCGATCTCGAAGGGAGCGACCTCGGCGATGAGGCGCTTCAGACAGTCGTCGCGATCGCAGAGATGGCGAACGGCTTCGGCGAGATCGAAAGCGAGATTGGATGGTGGCGCGTTGATGGTCATGGCGGCAGAAAACCATAGCATGGAGGAAGTGGAGTTGGTAAGAGGGCAGTCGAGGCGGGTGTGGTAAAATTTGTTGTTTGGGTGGGCTGAAAATAGTGGACTATGGCGAGTGGATGCAGCGCGCAATGCCTTCCTGAAAGACCGCAGCGAGTGAAGGAACTCTAGATCAATGCAAACAGGAATTATCGGACTACCACAGGTAGGAAAGACGACGCTGTTTCGGATATTGACGAAGGCAAACGTCGAAGCGAAGGGTGGGCAATCGGCGCACGTGGGCGTGGCGAAAGTGCCGGAACCTCGACTGGCGGAGCTGGCGAAGCTGTACAACCCGAAGAAAATTACGTATGCCACGGTGCAGTATGTGGACTTGCCGGGCGTGCAGAAGGAACGCATGCGCGAGAGCCTGGCGACCCTGCGCGACGTGGACGCGATCGCGCACGTGATTCGCGTGTTCGATGATCCCAGCGTGCCGCACTCAGAGGGAAGCATTGATCCATTGCGCGATGTGACGAATCTGGATCTGGAGTTGATCCTGTCGGACCACGAGCAGATCTCCAAGCGGCTGGAGCGGGTAGAGAAAGACCTGAAAAAGAAGAAGGAAACGTTCCTGGAGCACGAACGAGGCGTGTTGGAGAAGTGCAAGGCGCACCTGGAAGCGGAAAAGCCGTTGCGTGAATTGGAATTGACGGCGGAGGAGCGCAAGCCGATCAGCGGATTCCTGTTTCTGTCGCAGCGGCCGATGCTGTACGTGCTGAACCTGGGCGACGATGAAGCCGCGGAGATGGACAAGGCCATCGAGAAACATAAGCTGGGCGCGCTGCAGGGACGGCCGAACACAGCGGTGGTGGCGGTCTGCGGGCGATTGGAAGCGGAACTGGCGGAGATGGACGAAAAAGAAGCGGCGGAGTTGCTGGCGTCCTATGGACTGAAGGAGCCGGGACTGAACCGGATGATTCGTGCGACGTATGACTTGATGGGGCTGTTTCCATTTTTCACTGCGGGCGAGCCGGAAGTGCGGGCGTGGACGATTCGCAAGGGATCCACAGCGGTGAAAGCGGCAGGCGAAATTCACAGCGACATTGAGAAGGGATTTATTCGCGCCGAGGTGGTGCAATGCGACGACCTGCTGGCGGCGGGAAGTATTGCGGCGGCGAAAGAAAAGGCGCAAGTGCGATTGGAAGGGAAAGAGTACATCGTGAAAGAAGGGGATGTGATTTTGTTCAGGCATAGTGGATGACTCATGAGCTTCCATTCCGGATTGCGTTGGCGGCGTTGCTGGGGTTGGTGGCGGCAGGCGGAAATCTGTTGGGCGGTTACTTTGTGGTGTACCGGGAATGGCCGCGCAGATACCTGCAATATTTTCTAGCGCTGGGTGCGGGATACATGCTTTCCGTGGCGTTCGTGGAAGTGATTCCGGAGTCGCTGCGGCTTGCGAGAGAGAACGCGCTGCTGTCGGTACTGGCCGGATTTTTCCTGATTCATTTATTTGAACACACCATTGCACCGCACTTTCATTTTGGAGAAGAGACGCACACGGAGGAGATGCACGGGCATCACGCACGCAGCACCGTGCTGCTGGGGCTGGCGATCCATACGTTTTTCGATGGCGTGGCGATCGCCGCGGGCTTTTTGGTGTCCACCTGGCTTGGAGTGGTGATCTTCGTTGCGGTGTTTCTGCATAAGCTGCCGGAAGGATTCACGGTGGCTTCTGTAGTGCTGGCGAGTGGGCAAGGGAAGCGGCGCGCGGTGCAGGCGGCAGGATTGTTGGGAGCAGCGACGCTGGCCGGGGTGCTGCTGACAAGCGTGCTGCAAGGGGAGCTGAAGTATGCGCTGCCGCTGTCAGGGGGAGTAACGGTATATGTAGCAGCCACGGACCTGCTGCCGGAAGTCAATCGGGAGCCGGGATGGCGGATGCCGCTGCTGGTATTTGTGGGGGTTGCCAGCATGTTGATTTTAAGAGGGTTATTCAAGTTTTAAGCGGGTGCGGTGGCGGCCCGTTGCCTACCTTGCTCACTCCGAGCGAACTGCAACTTTCTGAGGACAAACGTGTTTGTTAGAGTGTGGGTGCTATGGCCAGGACCGACGTCCAACTGATGCTGGACGTGAAAGCTGGTGACGAAGCTTCGTTTGAGCTTCTGTTGCACCGGTATCGCACGCCACTCGTCAACTTCCTGTTCCGAATGGTGAGGAACCGGGAGCAGGCGGAAGACCTTGCGCAAGAGGTGTTTCTGCGAGTGTATCGCGCGAGAGAGGATTACGTGCCAAGCGCGAAGTTCACCACGTGGATGTTCCGCATCGCAACCAACCTGGCATTGAATTCGGTGCGCGATAACCGCTATCACAAGCTGGAAGATTCAATGGATGCGCCGGTGATAGTGGGCGCGGAAGACGGAGACGAGAAGGTGCTGGATGTTGCGGACAAACACCCGAACATCGAGCAGCACCTGGTCGAGGACGCGCGAGTGAAAATGATTCGTCACGCGATCGACAAGCTCCCAGAGAAACAGCGGGCCGCAGTGCTGCTGCATAAATATCAGGAGCTGGACTATGCGGAGATTGCCAAGATTTTGAGTTGCTCGGAGAGCGCGCTGAAATCGCTGCTGTTCCGTGCATATGAATCGCTGCGAGTGGAACTAGCCCCGCTTGTGGCGGTTCCAGGAAGATCGTAGGGCAGGGAAAGAAGGACGTGTTATGAGTTGCGAAAGAATGGAAAGCCGGATCCTGGCGTACGTGGATGGGCGGCTAAAAGAAAGCGAACGGCCGGATGTGGAGAAGCATCTGGCGGCGTGCGCGCCGTGCCGTTTGCGCGTGGAGGAATTTCGCGCGGTGTCTAGTCTGCTGGAGGAATTGCCGGTGATCGAGCCGTCGCCGGAGTTCGATACGCGGGTGCGCGCGCTGGTGGCAGCGGAGCCGGTGAAGACGAATTGGTGGGCGTGGCTGAGGGTTCCGCCGCGGGTGGCGTTTGCGGCATCGGCGCTACTGGTGGCGGCACTGTGGTTTGGAACTCATCAAGCGCCGACGATTCAGACGATTCAGGTGGATGATGCGCAGATGATGCAGGATCTTCCGGTGCTGGAAGATCACGATGTGCTGACGAATTTTGAACCGCTGAAGGAATTGCCTGCTCCGGCAGACGATGATTCGGATTCGGGGAACGTACAGCAGCAGATGTGAGAAAAGTTTGTCAGTTGTCAGTTTTAAGTTTTAAGTAAAGAGCGAGTTACGGCCAGAAGCAGTATAGGGACACCGTGAAGAAGAGATTCCAGGTCGGAATGGCAGTGCTGGCGGTGGCGGGCTGCACCGTGCTGACTGTGTGCGGATGGGCGCAGCAGAAGCCGAATCCGAACCGGCCTCCGCAACCGGCGACTCCGCATGTTTCGCAACCTCATGCAGCGCAGCCGCAAGCATCGCATCCGCAGAATCAAAACACCAATCATCCTCCGGCGAACGCCGCGACGGTGAACGCCAACCGGCCTCCTGTGAATCAATACCATGGCGCGGACCGTCCACCGGCGAATAATTTTAATAATGCGAATCGGCCGCCGAATGGAAATGGAGCGCGACTGACGCCGAGACAACAAGCAGGCATAGGCGCGCCTCGGCCGTGGGTAGACCAGATGCGCTCGCTGAGTCCGCAACAACGGGACAAGGTGCTGCAGAACAGCCACGCGTTTCAGAATCTTTCGCCTGATAAGCAGAGCAAGATTCGGCAACAGTTCAATCAGTGGGACAAGATGACGCCGCAACAGCAGGCCGACCAGCGCATCAAAGAGGACAATTGGCGCCGGATGACCCCGGAGCAAAGAGATCACATCAAGAATGAAGTGCTGCCGCAATGGAAACAGATGCCGTGGGACCGGCAACAAGTGATGAAGCAAAAGTTGGGTGTGTTGCAGAACATGCCGGAATCGGCGCGCAATCAGCGGCTGAACGATCCGAACTTTACGAGAGGCATGAGCGACGACGAGAAGTCGATGCTGAAGGATTTGAGCCACACGCATGTGGGTGCGCCGGAGCCACCGGGGGAGTGAAGGCGAGTTTTAAGTTTTCAGTTGTAAGTTTTAAGTTATGGCGGGAAAGTTGAAAGTCTGGTCCCTCCTTGGCGCGTTAATTCATAAAAACTAGTGGTTGAGATCCTTCGCTGCGCTCAGGATGACATCTGCTGGCTGGACTAGGCTGGCATAAAGGCCAGCGCTACATTCAAGAAAAAAGACGGATTCGCGACGAGCATGGGGTCATAGCCTAAGTTCGCGTCGGAATGCGGTCCGTACACAAAACGCGCGATGCGTCAGGCCTAAAGCAACAGCCCCACCTCTACGCAAAACGAGCATGCCGTCACGCCTCAAAGCAACAGCCTCACGCCCGAAGGGGTGAGCTACAGGAGCAGAGCGAAAAACGAAAGTGCTTGCGCACCATTTTGGAGGCTTGGTGTGCGTGGGGCCGCGTTGACAACGGTAGAAGGTTCGCGGCATGTTGACTAGTTGGGCTGAGAAGCATCGAATGTAGGAGAGAAGGCTATTCTCGCTCTGTCGACCAGATTTCGCGCGCTGAAGCACCGCAACTTTCAGCTATTCACCATCGGCCAACTGATTTCGTTGATTGGCACGTGGATGCAAACCACGGCGCAGCAGTGGCTCGTCTACCGGCTGACGAAATCGGTGGCGCTGCTGGGGATTTTTGGATTTGCGAGCCAGGTGCCGATGCTGCTGCTGGCGTGGATGGGCGGGTACATGGGGGACCGCTACAACCGGCACCGCGGAGTGATTGTGACGCAGACGTGCTCGATGATTCTGGCGTTTGTGTTGGCGGCGTTGACGTTGACGCACGTGGTGGATCAGTGGCCGATGATGGTGATTTACATTGCGTTCCTGGTGGGGATTGTGAACGCGTTTGATGTGCCGATCCGGCAAGCGTTTTTCGTGCACATGGTGGGAAGGGAGGACCTGCCGAATGCGATTGCGCTGAATTCATCGATTTTTAACGGGGCGCGAGTGGTGGGCCCGGCGATCGCCGGGTTTGCGATCATGGCGATTGGCGAAGGATGGTGCTTTTTTGTGAATGGGCTGAGCTTCATCGCGGTGCTGGTGGCGTTGCTGATGATGAGGATCCCGGCGACGGAGATCAAGCACGACGGGGAATCGCCGGTGCGGAGTTTTGTGCAGGGATTCCGGTTTGCGATGGCGGATGTGCCGATCCGGTCGGCGCTGCTGTTGCTGTGCGTGCTGAGCATGTTTGGACTGCAGTACTCGGTGTTCCTGCCGATTTATGCGCACGACATTTTGCATGGCGGAGCGAAAGCGCTGGGATTGTTGATGAGCGCGGCAGGAGTGGGAGCGGTGCTGGGTGCGCTGCAATTTGCGGCGCGCACGGAATACAAGGGATTGGCAAAGTGGATTGGAACCACGTGCACGGCATGCGCGATTGGATTGATTGTGTTTTCGCAGGCACGAGTGTTCTGGTTGTGCGCGGTGGTTTTGTTTGTGGTGGGATTTGCGGCAACGTCGCAAATGGCAGCAACGAACACGATCATTCAGGAGCGTGTGCCGGAGGCGATGCGCAGCCGGTTGATGGCGGTGTACGCGACGATGTTCATGGGCGTGATGCCGATTGGGGCATTGATCGCGGGCTACGTGGCGAAACATGTGGGAGCGCCGGCGACGATATTGATGTTCGGGGGATTGGTGTTGGCGGGATGCGTGGTGTTTTTGTGGAGAGTGGTGTTTAAGTTGAGAGATGCGAGTGGGGCGGCGGTGGGGACGGGAGTAATTGAAGGGTAGGCGGAGGCGCGCGAACGAATTTGCGTGAGCGGACCGCCTCCGAAGGCGGTCCCTACAAAGGCGAAGAGAAAGCAAGAGCACAGCAAAAGCAAGGCTGGCTGGCATAAAAGCCAGCGCTGCATTTAAGTATGAAGAAACACTCGCTCGTTGAAAGGCAGTTCAGGCGGGGTTGGGACGGTAGAGGTAATCGGACTTTATAGCTCGATCAGTGGGATCGACCGCGTTCGTGGTTGAGAGGATGGCGTCGACTCGCGGGCGGGTGGGGGCCAGAGAGCAAACGGGATCAGTGGAAGCGGCGTCGCCAGCGAGGAGGAAGGCTTGGCAGCGGCAGCCACCGAAGTCGAGTTGACGGCGATCGCAGGATTTGCAGGGCTCTTGCATCCAGTCTTCGCCGCGGAATTGACGGAAGGAAGAAGATTCCCAAATTTCGCGCAGGCTCTTGTCGTTCACATTGTCGAAACGCAATCCGGGAATGACGTTGGCGGCATGGCAAGGAAGAGCGGTGCCGTCGGGCGAAATGAGCATGAGCTTACGTCCCCAGCCACCGACGCAGGGCTTGGGGAACTTCGCGTAGTAATCCGGAACAACAAAAACGAGACGAGTCTTGCCCATGAGGCGCTGTTCGGCTTGCTTGAGTGTGGCGACGCAATAGTCGAGTTGCGCTCGAGTCGGAAGCAGATGGGCGCGATTGGCGAGGCCGTAGCCGTAATACTGAACGCTGGCAAATTCGACGCAGCCGGGGGCGTATTTTTCAACGAGCGCTAGCATCTCTTCGAGTTCGTGAATGTTCTGGCGGTGAATCACAAAATTCAGAGTGAGGCCGATGCGGTAACTTTTCAGCCAGTCGAGGACGCGAAGTTTTTGCGCGTGCGTGGAGGTGCCGGAAATTTCGCGAGCGGTTTCTTCGCGAGCGCCCTGGAAGCTGAGTTGGAAATGATCGAGGCCAGCGGAGACCAGAGCGGCGAGCCTGGATTCGTCGAGGGGAAGGCCGCTGGTGATGAGGCTGACGTAGAGTCCGGCTTCGCGTGCGGAGCGGACCAGGGTAACGATGTCGGTGCGAGCGAGAGGTTCGCCGCCGGTGAAATCGGTTTGGAGAATGCCGAGTTGAACGGCTTCGCGGAAAAGGCGCGACCAGGCTTCGGTGGAGAGTTCGGAGTCGCGGCGGGTGAGTTCGATGGGATTAGAGCAATAGACGCAGCGGAGCGGGCAACGGTGCGTGAGTTCGGCGACTAGGGCAAGGGGAGTGGGGATAGTGGGGGTCATAGGAATCTAGGTTGGCCGGAGCTCATTAAGTCAGGGAGGGATTCCTCGCTTCGCTCGGAATGACAAGTGTTTTGCGCACACGTGGAACAGCAGATTCCTGGCTTTGCCCGGAATGACAAGCTGTTGGCCGGCGGAGTCGTCGTCTTGGTTGCTGAAACATTCAATTGCAAAAGCGGCGGCGAGCCGCCGCACTCCTAAAAGTCGATGGCGCGCTGGTCGTGGAGGAGCGCGAGGTAGCCGAGCAGGTCGTCGGTGATGCGTTGCGGCTCGGCTTTGGCGTAGAGCGCGTGAAGTTTTTCCGCGATCTGCTGAACGGTGTGCGAGCCGTCGCAGAGTTGCACGATGTCCAGACTTGGGCCGCTGAGGCGCAACGCGCGTTCAGGCATGAGAAGCATGCGCGGCTGCTGCGATTTTTCATTGAGGCGACAGCCAGCAGCGAGGCGTGGCGTCGCGGTGAGTTCGGGCTTCATCAGGATTCCTTGGCGGGCTGGAACGCGCCGGGAGGCGGCCAGCCTGGATTGACGTATGCGAAATAGAGGGCGTCGAGTTGAGCCCACAGAATATCGCATTTGGCGCGAAGCGCAGCGTGTGCGAGGTCCTGCTGCTCGCGGGTGCGCGCGTGTTGCACGCAGTAGGCGAGGGCGAACTCGGCATCTTCGGGAGCTTGCGTAAGACGGCCCTGGAAATAATCGAGCGCGGGAACGAGCCAGGGGTAATGCTGGCGCATGCGGTCCATGCGAAGCGCGATGAGCTTGTGGCTGAAAAGTTCGGTGAGAGAAGAGGCGACCGCTTCAAGCTGAGAGCGCGTGGAAACGAGTTGTACGTAGGCATCGACGGCGAAGCGCGTGGCGGGGAGGATGCCGACACTGCGAATGGCTTGCTCGCGTGAGAGGCCGGTGGCTTCGACGAGCTTGAGCCACTTTTCAATGCCGCCGGGCTTGGTGCCATCGCCATCGTGATCGATGATGCGCTTGCGCCATGCAAGGCGGAAGGCGGGATCTTCGCTGCGAGCGAGGATGGCCGCGTCTTTGATGGGAATGTGTTCCTGGTAGTAGTAGCGATTGAGTGCCCAGGCTTGGAGCTGGCCGCGAGTGAGTTTGCCTTCGTGCATCAACAGATGAAAAGGATGTTGATGGTGATAGCGCTGGGCGCCAATGGCATGAAAGCCGGCCATGAATTCAGCTTCGGTGAGAGGTGGATTGTCTGAGATGGTGACGGTCATAAAGTGATTTCCAGACCATCGTAGGCGATTTCAAAGCCGGCTTCCAGTACCTGGCGATGTTCGGGGGAGTCTTCGTCGAGGATGGGATTAGTGTTGTTGATGTGGAAGAGGATTTTCCGGCCACGGGCGTTGGCAGGGAATTGCGCAAGAAGGCCATCGGGACCAGAGAGAGGGATGTGACCAATTTCGGTGGCGGTTTTCTCGCTGCGGCCAGTTTGCTGCATTTCGTCGTCGGACCAGAATGTGCCGTCGATCAGAACAAGATCGGCAGAAGCGGCGGTCTTGGCCCATTCGGAGCCGCGGCCCGAGAGGGACGGAGCGATGAAGATTTTTTTTCCGGCTTGTTCGAGGAGCAAGCCGACGGTGGCTTCATCGGGCGCGGCGCCACGACGGAAATCCTCGCTGGCAAAATCGGGATAGGAGCCATTGAGCGGGACGGAGTTGTAGAAAAACGTGGGAGCGTCACCGGTATTTTCGGAGAGATGGCAACCGATGCGTCCCCGCGAAGAAAGCATTTGCCATTGTACCGGCGGATCGGCGCGATCGAGGACTTTGAAGATGCGGCTTTCGTTCTTCAGGAGACGTTGGACCGAGGGAGTGGCAAAGACGAAAAAATTCTGGAATTCGCGCAGATGGAGCAGACCCATGACGGAGTCAACATCAGCAGAAAGAAGAAAGACGCCGGCGATGGGAGAGTGTCCGGGCAAATCGGGATTGGGAGAAAGTTCTGGAGTGGCGATGATTTGAGAACGAAGATCGGGAGAGGCGCCGACGAGAAACCAGAGTCCAGAAAGAGGAGAGAAGGCTATTTGCGATTGCGAGCGCGCGCGAGATCGCAACGTGCCCGCGCGAAGGGCTGAGCAATTGTGGCAAACGCAATTCCATTGAGGGAACCCGCCGCCGGCGGCTGAGCCGAGGATTTTGATGTGCATGAAGAGAGGCTCCGTAAGACGAGACGCGGGGACGGGCGGGGAAAACGCGCGGCAGTAGCAGTATAAACGCAAAACAGCCCGCCTCAGCCGATGAAGGCAGGGAGTGAAAGGCGGGCGTTCAGCAAAGTGCGATTAGAGCTCGGCGTTGGCGTACGAGCTGACTTCGCAGTTGAGGTCGATCTCTTCGTGCTGCGGTGTGGTCCATTCCATGGGGCGCCGCTCCTTTAGTTTGAGTGATGCAAGAACCGGGAGAGAGTATCACAGGTCACAAAGGAAGGGAATACGGGTAGGCCGCGACAAAGCATTTGCCAGTCGAGAATGAGCTACTACATATAGACAAAATGATGAGAGAGAATCGCAGCGGGTCGTAGTGGTCTTGAAGAGTACTAGTAGGGACGAAATTCAACAAAATTTGCACAGAGGAAGAGAATTTCCCTTGACAACTGTTGGGATAAGCCTAAGATGTGGCAGAAAGTGGTTAAAAGTGGCGAGTAGTAGAGTCAAGTAGGGCGTCCTAGAGGTCAGTGGTGGATTTGGGCAAACTCATCCTCCTGCGAAGTGGAAAAAATGAAGCTGCGGGGCAATTGTCAGGCAAAGGTAGACGAGAAGGGCCGGTTGAAGATACCCGCCGTGTTTCTGGACGCGCTACGAGAGTATGGGACACAGTTTTATATCACCAGCACGACCGGTGACCGGGCCCGCATTTACCCGATGCCGGTGTGGTCCGAGATTGAAAGCAAGCTGGAGAAGCTACCCAGCACGGACAAAGTAAAGCGCAAATTTTTGTTTCACACAAGCTATTACGGGCAGGCGGTAGAGATAGATGGGCAGGGGCGAGTACTAATACCGACGGTTTTGAGGGAGTCGGCGCAGACCAAGGGCGATGTGGACGTATTCGGTCAGCTGGACCACCTGGTGGTGATGAACCACACGAGGGTCCTGGATGAGATGAAGGGCGAGCCGTATACGGACGCGGACGACGACGCCTTGAAGAGTTCGGGCATTTAGTAGGGGCAGGCAGTAGGCGGGGCGGCAGGGCAGCAGGGCGAGGAAATTGGGCGCACCACATATACCGGTGCTTTTGAATGAGGTGCTGGAATGGCTGGCCATAAAGCCGGAAGGAATATACGTAGACGCGACCACCGGAGCGGGAGGCCATTCGGCAGCCATAGCCGGGCGGTTATCGTCGGGCCGGTTGATCAGCCTGGACCGGGACGCACAGGCGCTGCAGATCGCGAGGGAGCGGCTGGCGGAGTATGGGAATCGAATGAGTTACGTACACGCACCGTTTTCGAGGATTGCGGAGGCCGTACAAGGGTTGGGGATAGCGAAGGTGGACGGGGTCTTGGCCGACTTGGGAGTTTCGAGCATGCAGCTTGACCGTCCGGAGCGAGGGTTCTCGTTCCGCGAGGGAGGGCCGTTAGACATGAGGATGAGCAGCGGAGAGTTGGAAGAAGACTCGCTGACGGCCGAAGAGATTGTGAATCGATGGTCGGAGAAGGAATTAGCCGACCTGCTCTACCGGGAAGCGGAAGAGCACGATTCCAGAAGAATCGCCAGAGGGATAGTGAAAGCGCGACCGATCAGAGATACCGCGCACCTGGCAACGGTTGTGGCAGGCGTCCGGAAGCAATGGGGAAGGCAGAGACTGCATCCCGCAACAAAAACGTTTCTGGCGCTGCGGATAGCGGTGAATCGAGAGTTGGAGGAACTCGGGCAGTTTCTTTTTCGGACTCCCGCCACAATAAATTCAGGAGGCCGGTGGGTGGTGCTGACGTACCACTCGAGGGAAGACCGGCCGGTGAAGCACGCGTTCCAGGAAGGGCAAAGAGCTGGAACGCTGAAGGTGCTGACGAAACACGTGATTGTGCCGAGCGCGGCAGAGCAGGAAGCAAATCCGAGATCGCGAAGCGCGAAGCTTCGGTGCGCAGAGAAGGTGTGAGATGGACCGAAAGAGGAAGAACAAGCCGGTGATGATGGAGTTCCAGACCGTGAAGCGGATCGACAATTCGCGGCTGGTGCGGCACGTGGAGCCGGCGAAAATGCGCGGGCTGTATAAGACGGCGGCCCTGGGCGGCATCGTGGCGATGTTCCTGATGCTTTACATCTACCAACACTTCCGCTGCATCGATTTGAGTTTCCAACTGGAAGAGATGAAGGCCAAGCAGCAGTCGGCGCAGGCGTATAACGGACAATTGAAGCTGGAAATCGCGACGTTGCGCGATCCGCGGCGAATTGATTTGCTGGCGAGGCACCAACTGGGATTGACGCAACCAATTCCGTCGCAGGTGCGCGAATACACGAGTCTGGATGAGGCGCAGGTGGCGGCGGTGCGGTACGTGAGGCCGAACCGAGCGCCGTAGCTGGAGATCTCTTCCAGGTGAAAACCAGGGAGAGATGCCTCACTCCGCGGACTCCGTTCGGAATGGCAGAATGGAAGTTTCCGCAGGCCGTGGCGCCGCGCGCTAACGAAGCACCCTGAGTTTGGAAACGAGTGTTGAGTCCGCCAGAAACGCGAGCCAACTGCCAGGAACCATGCAGCAGAATAAAGTTGACGTACGTTTACTGATTCTTGCCGGCGTGGCGCTTTTCTGGATGCTCGCGGTCTCTGGCCGGCTTGCCTACCTGCAATTATTCCGACACAGCGAATATATGATGCGCGCTTCGCGGCAGCAGCGGCGCACGCTGGATATCACGCCGAAGCGCGGCGCGATTTACGACCGCAACATGCGGCCGCTGGCGATGAGCGTGCCGGTGCAATCGGCGTTCGCCATACCCTCGGAAGTGAGAGATGTGCCGATGGCGGCGCGGCTGCTTTCGGGCGTGTTGGGCGCCCCGCAAGATTACGTGAAGGAAAAACTGGAATCGGGCAGCACGTTTGTGTGGATACAACGGAAGCTGCCGCCGGAGAAGGTGCAGGCGATCAAAGCGCTGAACCTGACGGGTATCTATTTTCAAGAAGAGAACCAGCGGTATTACCCGAAGAGGGATATGGCGGCGCACGTATTGGGATTTGTGGACGTGGACGAAAAGGGATTGGGAGGAATTGAACACGAATACGACGGGTTGATCCGAAGCAAGGGCGAAAAGATTGTGGTGATGGCGGACGCGAGGCAGCGCTGGTTCGACGGGGGAGAAGCGCAGCGGGATCAAGGCGTGAACGTCATTCTGACGATTGACGAAAAGATTCAATACATCGCGGAACGGGAACTGGCGGCGGTGATCGAGAGAACGCACGCGCCGGCGGGAACGGTGATCGTGCAGGACCCGAACAGCGGAGCGATCCTGGCGCTGGCGAACTGGCCGAAATTCAATCCGAACGCCGCGGTGGATGTGCCGGCAGAGGCGCGAATGGACCGCGCGGTGAGCGCGATTTATGAGCCGGGATCGACGTTCAAGCTGGTGACGCTTGCGGCGGCGCTGGACCAAAACCTGATCCGCACCGAAGAGGTGTTCGACTGCGGAAACGGCGCGGTGGTAGTGGCGGGGCACACGATACACGACCACAAGAAGTACGGGATGTTGACGGTATCGGGAATTCTGGCCAATTCCAGCGACGTTGGCGCGATCAAGATTGCGCTGCGGCTGGGCTCGCCGAAATTCTACGAGTACATCAAGGGATTCGGATTCGGGTCGTTCACGGGAATCGATTTGCCGGGAGAAAGCCGTGGGAAACTGCGGAAATATGAGCATTGGGGATCGTACTCGATTGGATCGATTTCGATGGGCCAGGAAGTGGGAGTGACGCCGCTGCAAATGATTTCGGCGGTATCGGTGATTGCGAATGGCGGGTTGCTGTACAAACCGCGCGTGGTGCAAGAGATGCGGCGCGGCGACGAAATTCTGGCGCTGGACGGGCCTTCGGCGAGCGCGGATCCACGGCGTGTGATTCGTCCAGAGACGGCAGCGGCGATGCGTCGGTTGATGGAAGGGGTGATATTGCAAGGGACGGGGAAGAAGGCGCGGCTGGACGGCTGGACGGCGGCGGGTAAAACGGGGACAGCGCAAAAGACTGATCCGGCGACGGGGCGATATTCGCGGACGAATGTGATTGCATCGTTCACAGGGTTCGCGCCGATCAACAATCCGGCAGTGACGATTCTGGTTTCGATCGATTCGCCGGCAGGATATCCGCACGATGGAGCGACGGTTTCAGCGCCGGTGTTCAAGAGCATCGCGGAGCAAGTGTTGCCGTACCTGGATGTGCCGCGCGATGTGCCACTGAGCCCGCGATTGCTGCAGACCGCTTACAAGCCCGGAAGAGAAACGGAAGATGCTTCGCTGGATGATTTGACGCCGGTGGATTTTTCGGCGCAGCCGGAAGCGACCGAGGAGGTTGCCAAGCCGACGGAAAGCAAAGTGGCGGAGCCAAAGCCGCCGGAAGTGACGCTGGCGGTGGATGAAGGCGGAGACATCGCGGTGCCCGATTTTGCGGGCAAGACGATGCGGGACATCACGGAGGCATGCTTGCGGCTGGGGCTGGACCCGGTCCTGGTTGGCAGCGGCATTGCATCGGAACAGACGCCAGAAGCGGGAGCAAAAGTCCGCCGTGGTACGAAAGTGACCGTGCAGTTCGCGACGACGCCGGCTCGCACGAGCAAACCGCACTAGGAAAAGGACTTAACAAGCAAATGAGCAGAGGACTGAAGCTAGCGGAGGATTTGCAGAAAAGCGGGACTCGGCTCAGAGAGGACGAACGGAAACAAACTGTGGCTGAGCAGAAACACCCGGCCGGCAAACCGCTCCATGAGGTTCTGGAGCGAGTAGAACTGCGCGCCGGCGCGCTTGCGGGGAATCTGCTGATTGAACAAGTGACTTGCGATTCGCGGAAAGTGCGCGATGGGGCGCTGTTTGTGGCGGTTCACGGAACGGCTACGGATGGGAACTTGTACGCAAAGGACGCGGTGGCACGCGGGGCAAGGGCGGTGTTAAGCGCCGACGCGGCACCCGCGGATTGGCCGCAAACCGCGGTATGGATTCAAGTGAACGAGCCGCGAAAAGCGCTGGCGATTGCGGCGGCGAATTACTTTGGCAGGCCGGCCGACGCGCTGAAATTAGTAGGTGTGACCGGGACAAATGGGAAGACGACGACGGCGTCGCTGATCGATTCGATTGTGAATGCTTCGGGGGCGAAGACCGGGCTGTTCGGGACGATTGCGTACCACACGCCGCGGGGTGAGTATCCCGCACCGAATACCACTCCGGAGTCGGTGGATCTTCAACAATTTTTCGCGGAGGTGCGCGACGCGGAAGGCACATACGCGGTGCTGGAAGCAAGTTCGCATGCGCTGGTGATGGACCGCTTGTGGGGCTGCCATTTTGCCGTAGCGCTATTCACAAATTTGACGCGCGACCACATCGATTTTCACAAAACATTCGGCAACTATTTTGAGGCAAAGCGCAGGTTGTTTGAAGGCACGGGCGCGGGCGCGCCGGACGTGTCGGTGATCAACACGGATGACGAGTGGGGCAAGAAGCTGTTGGGATTGGGGAAGAAAACGCTGACGTACGGTTTGCAGAATGGCGTGGACCTGAAAGCCAAGAAATTCCAGCTGACGTTTAATGGGTTGAACTTCAGCGCGCAAACACCGAATGGCGCGATACAGGTGCAGTCGGCGCTGGTTGGGCGAATCAACGTCTACAACATTCTTGCGGCGATCGGCGCGGGAATCGGGCTGGGCTATTCGAACGAAATTATCGAGGCGGGAATCCGCAACCTGGAAGCGGTGGCGGGAAGATTTCAGAGAGTCGATCAGGGACAACCGTTTCTTGTGGTAGTGGACTATGCGCACACCGACGATGCACTGGAAAACCTGATTCGCACGGCGCGTGAGCTGAATACCAAGGGACGCATCATCACGATGTTTGGATGCGGCGGATCACGCGATCGCACGAAACGGCCGATTATGGGGGAAACGTCGGGACGGCTGAGCGATCTATCGATTCTGACGAGCGACAATCCGCGGCAGGAAGATCCGCTGAAGATTATCAGCGACATCGTGGTGGGAATGCAGAAGTCTGGCGGAAAGTATTTGATTGAACCGGACCGAGGCAAAGCGATCCGGCGAGCGATTGAAGAGGGGCGCGCGGGGGACATTGTGTTGTTGGCAGGAAAGGGGCACGAGGACTACCAGATTTTCGCGGACCACACGATTCATTTTGACGATCGCGAGCAGGCAAGAAAGGCGCTAAGCGATCTAGGGTACACGGAGCCGCCGGGCGGCAAAGGGATTGGCACGTAGCGCGCTTTAGTCCGAGTAGCTAGGGCTGAGGGGCTGCGGGCCATGATGTGACCAGCAAATGAAGGAGGGACCCTCTACCGGTGAACACGCGCCAAGCAGTGCTTTACGGACGAGGTGAACGCTTCGCCCGAACCCTAGGAAAAGCCAACGTACTGAGGCAAATATGCGGTGGACGATTGAACAGGTGGCTGAGGCAGTGGCTGGGAAAGCGGGGCATGGACTCAACCCCATGGCCCGGATGGCCGGCGTCTCGATTGATTCTCGCACGGTACGTGAAGGAGAACTGTTCATCGCCATACACGGTCCGAATCACGATGGACACGACTACGTGGCCGCAGTTATGGAGAGCGGTGCCGTGGCGGCGGTGGTGGCGGAGCCGTTGGTATCGAAATATCCCGGGTGGATCCAAGACCGGTGCATCACGGTGTCCGACACATTGGAAGCGCTCCACAACCTGGCGCGAGCGGTGCGCAAAGAGTGGGGGCGGAAGATTTGCGGGATCACCGGGTCTGTCGGAAAGACCACCACGAAGGAAATCCTGGCGGCATTGCTGGGCACGAAGCTACGGGTCCTGAAGTCTGAAGGCAATTTCAACAATGAATATGGATTGCCGCTGACGCTGTTTCGCCTGGAAGATTCGCACGACGTGGCAGTGCTGGAGATGGGCATGTCGTATCCAGGCGAACTGCGGCGGCTGGCGGCGATCTCGCGGCCCGACGTGGCGATTGAGACCAGGGTGGCGCCCGCGCACTTGATGAACTTTTCTTCAGTGGAAGAAATCGCGATGGCGAAGCGGGAGTTGGTGGAAGGTCTGAACGGAGCGGGCTCGGTGGCGGTGTTGAACGCGGACGATCCGCGAGTGGCGGCAATGGCAGCGGGGGCGCCGGGACGCGTGATTTTCTACGGTGTGGAAAAACCGGCGGAATACGCGGCGGAGGAGATTGAAGATCGCGGGGCGCTGGGGTCGGCGTTCACGCTGGTGCATCGAGGAAAGAGGACCAGGATTGAGATGTCGCTGCCGGGGCGGCACGTAGTGGCGAACGCGTTGGGGGCGATTGCGGCGGCTAGCGTTTGGAACATTGGAATCGCGGACGCGCAGAAAGTTTTTCCGAATTTGCGGACGCCTACGATGCGCGGAGAATTGATCCGGTTCACGAATGGATTTGCGCTGATTAATGACTCCTACAATTCGAGTCCGGCAGCGCTGTACGCCATGATTGCCTTGCTGGCGGCGACTCCGGGCTTTCAGCGACGTATTCTGGCCGCGGGCGAAATGCGGGAACTGGGGCCGAGTTCGGCGGGCCTACACCGCGAAGGCGGAGTGTTCGCGGCGCAAACAGGGAAAGTGGATTACGTGATCGGAGTGCAGGGCGACGCAGCACAGATTGTGGAAGGGGCCGTGTCGAAGGGATTGCCTCGGGAAAATACCAAGTTTTTTCAAACACCGGCGGAAGCGGCGAATTTCCTGGTCGGATTCGTGCAACCGGGCGACCTGCTGCTGGTGAAGGGATCGCGCAGCGTGAAGATGGAAAGGATCGTGGAAGCGTTGCTGGCGCAATTCGCGCCGGAAGACGCGCGGCCACGCCCAGGGGCGGGCCACTGACATGCTTTACTACCTGCTCTATCACGTGCTGCAGAAATATTTCAGTCCGCTGAACGTGTTTCGCTACATCACGGTGCGCACGGTGTATGCGAGCTTGACGGCCATGTTTCTGGCGCTGGTATTCGGTCCGTGGCTGATCCGAAAATTGCGAGAACTGCAGATCGGGCAGTACATCCGCGAAGAAGGACCGCAAGAGCACAAGAAAAAAGCGGGCACGCCGACGATGGGCGGAGTGCTGATCGTGCTCTCGACGGCGGTGCCAACACTGTTGTGGGCGGACCTTTCCAATATGTTCGTGTTGCTGGGGCTGTTTGCGCTGCTGGCGTTTGCGGCGATTGGGTTTGTGGACGATTACGCCAAGGTGGCGAAGCGGCAGAATCTGGGATTGACGGGAAAAAAGAAACTGACGCTGCAGATATTGGTGAGTAGCGTGGTGGCGGTAACGCTTTTGGTGCTGGCGACACACAGTGCCTACTCGACGCAACTGATTGTGCCGTTTGTGAAGCGATTCCGGCCAGACCTGGTGATTCACAGCCTGATGAGTTCGCCGCACCTGTGGCCGCTGGCGTTCATACCGTTCCTGATTTTTGTGGCCGTGGTAATCACGGGAAGTTCGAACGCGGTGAATCTGACGGACGGATTGGACGGCCTGGCGATCGGGTGCACGGTGATTGCAGCGGGCGCACTGACGGTGCTGACGTATGTGAGCAGCAATTTTCGATGGGCAAATTATCTGGAGATTCAGTACATCCCGCGCGTCGGAGAACTGACGGTATTCTGCGGTGCGTTGGTCGGCGCGTCGCTGGGATTCCTGTGGTACAACGCGCATCCTGCGGAAGTCTTTATGGGCGACGTTGGGTCGCTGGCGCTGGGCGGGACGCTGGGAACGATTGCGGTGATCATCAAGCAGGAAGTGCTGCTGGTATTTGTGGGCGGGATCTTCGTGGTGGAAGCACTGTCGGTGATTCTGCAGGTGGGCTCGTTTAAATTGCGCGGGAAACGGATTTTTCGCATGGCGCCGATTCACCATCACTTCGAGTTGCTGGGCTGGAGCGAGAGCAAGGTGATTGTGCGCTTCTGGATTGCGGCGTTGGTGTTCGCGCTGTTCGCGCTGACGACGCTGAAATTGCGTTAGTGCTTAGCTGAGGCAAGACCAAGAATGCCGGGATCGATTGAACTGCGAGGAATGCGCGTGCTGGTGGTCGGACTGGCGCGGACAGGAGTGGCGACAGCGTTGTTTTGCGCGGCGCGAAGCGCGAAGGTGACTGCGACGGAGACTCGACCAGAGAGCGCACTGGGAGATGTGCCGGCGAAGTTGCGCGAAGCGGGAGTAACGCTGGAATTGGGCGGGCACACGGAGAAAACTTTTTTGGCGCAGGACTTGATCATTCCGAGCCCAGGAGTGCCCGCGGACGACCCGTTTCTGATGGCAGCACGTTCGAAGAAGATCACGATCTGGAGCGAGATTGAACTGGCTTACCGGTTTCTGGAGGGGAGGCTGATCGGAATCACGGGATCGAACGGGAAGACCACGACGACGACGCTGGTGCACCACATCCTGACGAATTCGGGTGTGGAAGCAATTCTGGCGGGGAATGTAGGGACGGCGCTGATTTCAGTTGTGGAACAGACGAATGCGCGGACCGTGGCGGTGGTGGAATTGAGCAGCTTCCAGTTGGAATTGATTGAACGATTCCGGCCGGACATCGGCGTGATGCTGAACTTGACGCCGGATCATCTGGACCGGCACAAGACCATGGAAGCGTACGCGAAAGCAAAGGCGCGGCTGTTCGAGAACCAGACGGAATTGGACGCCGCGGTGCTGAATGCGGACGACGCGCCGACGGCTGGCTACACGCCGAAAAAGCCTCAAGTATTCTGGTTCAGCCGGAAACAGGTAGTGAAACAGGGCGCGTACGTGAAGGGCGACGACATCGTGGTGACGCACAAGGGCGGAGAGGATTTCGTGATGAAGGTGCAGGAGATTCCGCTAGCGGGCGCGCACAACCTGGAGAACGTGCTTGCGGCAGTGATGGTGGCGAGGCTGGCGGGCGTCGATGCAGCATCGATCCGGAAAGCGGTAAAGACTTTTGCGGGAGTGGAGCACCGTCTGGAGTTTGTGGCGGAAATCGGCGGAGTGAAGTATTACAACGATTCGAAAGCCACGAATGTGGACGCAACGTTGAAGGCACTGGATGCGTTTTCCGGGCGGATCCTGATTATTCTTGGAGGAAAAGACAAGGGAAGCGACTACACGGTGCTGCAGAAGCCGTTGCGGGAGAAGGCAATTCTGGCGCTGCTGATTGGCGCGGCCAGCGACAAGATCGAAAAACAGATTGCGGGAAGTGTGGCCATGGAGCGAGCGGAAACGATTGAGCGCGCCGTGGACATTGCTTCACACGCGGCACAGGCGGGCGACACGGTGGTGCTGGCGCCGGCTTGCGCGAGTTTCGACCAGTTTCAAAGTTACGAGCATCGCGGGCGGGTGTTCAAGGATCTGGTGCGGCAGATTCAGCGGAAGTCGAACGGAACGGTTGAAGGATAGAGGTGAACGGTGGCAAGACGGCTGGAAACGGACCGCTGGCTATTTGGAGTGACGCTGATTCTGTGTCTGATGGGCGCGGTGATGATTTTCAGCGCTTCCGCGATCACGGCGCAACAACTGTATGGCCATTCGTACATTTTCGTAGCGAGGCAAGCCGCGGCGCTCGTGATAGGGCTGCTGGGAATGTTCGCTCTGATGAAGCTGGACTATCACCGGTTGCGCGAGCCAGCAGTTGTTTATACGGTGCTTTGCGTGGTGCTCGTGATGCTGGTGGGAACATTTTTCCTGGACAAGTCGCACGCGACACACCGGTGGATCAAGTTGGGACCGCTGAATTTGCAGCCGTCGGAGATCGCCAAGCTGGCGATCATTTTGTACCTGGCGTGGTTTCTGGATTTGCGGCGGCGCAGAGAGACGAGCCTGGAATTCAGCAAGCAGGATTTTCTGCAGACAATTCTTCCGGCGATAGCGCCAATTTTTGTATGCGTGGCACTGATCATAGCGCAACCGGACCTGGGCACGTCGGTGGATGTGGTGTTGATTATGACGGCGATTTTGTTTGTTGCGGGGCTTAGCTGGAAATGGCTGGCGGTGGGAGCGGCGGCAGGGCTGCCGGTATTGCTGCTCTTGATTATGAACGCATCGTACCGTCAGGCACGATTGATGGCGTTTCTGCACCCGGATTCCGATCCTCAGGGCGCGGGCTTTCAATTGCTGCAATCGCTGATCGCGGTGGGCTCCGGCGGATTCACCGGCGTGGGATTGATGGAGAGCAAGCAAAAGCTGTTTTATTTGCCGGAAGCGCACACGGATTTTATTTTCGCGGTGATCTGCGAGGAACTGGGATTTTTGGGTGCGACGGTGGTGATCGTGTTGTTTGCGATGTACGCATGGAGGGGATTGCGCGCCGCGTTCAATGCGCCCGACGGATTCGGAAGAATGGTGGCGCTGGGAGTGACCGCGATGGTGCTGTTCCAGGCGCTTATTAATTTCGCCGTGGTGCTGGGGATGATGCCGACAAAAGGGATTCCGCTGCCATTCGTGAGCTATGGCGGGTCGAGTTTGCTGGTGATGTTGCTGGCAACGGGTGTGCTGTTGAATATATCGCAGCAGGCAGCGCCGAACTGCGGGCTGCGGGATTGATGCTGTGAAATTGTTGATTGCGGGCGGCGGGACGGGCGGGCACGTTTTCCCGGCGCTGGCCATTGCGCGGGAATGGAAATCGCGAGGAACGGAGAGAGAAGTGGTGCTGGTGGGAACACAACGCGGAATTGAGATGAAGCTGGTGCCGCAGGCGGGATTGCCTCTGGAAACGTTACGCGTGGCCGGTCTGAAGGGCAAAGGCGGAACAACGCTGCTGAAGAATCTGGCGATGCTGGGCAGCGGACTAAGGGATGCGTTCGGCGTGATTAAGAAGCACAAGCCTGTTGTGGCCTTTGGAGTGGGAGGATACGCAGCGGGACCAATGCTGCTGGCAACGTGGCTACGGGGAATACCGAACGTGATTTTCGAGCCAAACGCCGAGGCAGGATTCACGAATAAGGTGCTGGCGCCTTTCGCAAAGAAGATTGCAACGGGATACGACGTGTCGGCACGAACCTGGGGAGAAAAAGCGGTGGTCACTGGTTGTCCAGTGCGGCAGGAATTTTTTCAAATTGCGCCGCGCGCGCCGCAGAAGCCGTATCGTTTGCTGGTGACTGGGGGAAGCCAGGGAGCGTTGCCGGTAAACCGCGCATTCATTGCAGCGGCGGGCCTGCTGGCAACGCGAAAAGATGAGTTGCGCGTCGTGCATCAAACCGGGGAGCGCGACTATAATGAAGTGCAGGCCGCGTATGAACGGAACGGATTTCCCGTGGAGGTAGTGCCGTTTCTTGGGAACATGGCGGAACGATTTGCCTGGGCGGACTTGATCGTGTGCCGGGCGGGAGCCATCACAGCGGCGGAAGTGGCAGCGGCGGGGCGTGCGGCAATATTTATTCCGTTTGGACGAGCGACGGACAGCCACCAATTGCGCAACGCGCAGGAAATGGTAAACGCAGGCGCGGGCAGGGTGATTACCGAGACGGAGCTGACAGCCGAACGGTTGACGAACGAGATTTTTTCCCTCCTGGACCAGCCCAAGGAGATTGAAAAGATGGCGATGAAGGCGCGCAGCCTAGCGTATCCTCATGCGGCGCGAGACATCGTGGATTTGATTGAAGAGGCCGTGCGGCGAGCGAGCCCGAAGAAATTGGGAAGAACATGATGGTATCGTTTCGCAATTTTCAGCGCATACACCTGGTGGGAATCGGCGGAATCGGCATGAGCGGAATCGCCGAAGTACTGCTTACCCTGGGCTACTCGGTTTCCGGGTCGGACACGCGGCCGTCGACGATTACGGAGCGCTTGCAGGACTTGGGCGCGACGGTCCATGAAGGGCATCGAGCAGAAAACGTGGAAGGCGCGCACGTGGTGGTGGTTTCGTCGGCGGTGAAGGCCGACAATCCGGAAGTGGTGGAGGCGCACAAACGAAAAATCCCAGTGATTCCGCGAGCGGAGATGCTGGCGGAACTGATGCGGCTGAAGTACGGGATTGCGGTTGCCGGTGCGCACGGAAAAACGACAACCACGTCGCTGGTGGCTTCGATTTTGGCGACCGCGCATCTTGATCCCACGTTTGTGGTGGGCGGAAGAGTGAATCAAGCGGGAACCACGGCGCGCGTGGGCCGCGGAGAGTACTTTGTTGTGGAAGCGGACGAAAGCGACCGCAGCTTTCTGATGTTCGCGCCGGTGGTGGCGGTAGTGACAACAATTGACCGCGAGCATCTGGACCAGTATTCATCGCTGGAAGACATTCAGGACGCATTTCTGCAATTTGTGAACCGCGTACCGTTTTACGGCGCGGCAATTTTGTGCCTGGATGAGCCGAATGTACAGGCGTTGATGCCCAACGTGAAGAGGCCGATCATCACGTACGGGACGTCGAGCCAGGCGGACCTGGTGATCAGCGACGTCGAGTTGCTGGGGCTGGGGAGCCGGTTCCGCTTGACGTACAAGGGCGACGATTTGGGAGTGTTCGAATTGCCGCATCCGCCGGGAATTCACAACGTGCGAAATGCAGCAGCGGCAGCGGCGGTGGCGTTGTATCTGAATGTCGCATCGGATTTGATTCACGAGGGATTGGGAAAATTTGCGGGAGTGGGGCGGCGGTTCGACATCAAGGGAGTGGTGAACGACATTGTGGTGGTGGACGACTACGGGCATCATCCGACGGAGATTCGCGCCACGCTGGAGGCGGCACGGGGATGCAAGTACAACCGCTTGCTGGTGCTGTTTCAGCCGCACCGGTACACGCGCACGCAGCAATTGTGGGACGAGTTTTCGCGCGCGTTTAACCAGGCGGACGTGCTGGTGTTGACGGATATTTATGCCGCAAGCGAAAGCCCGATCGCCGGAATCACCAGCGAAGCCCTTGTGAACAGCATCCGCGAGGCGGGGCACAAGAATGTGCAGTACATCGGGTCAATGCAGGCCGCGGTGGAATTTCTGCTGAAGGAAGCAAGGCCGGGCGATGCGATCATGACGATTGGCGCGGGAAATGTGAGCCGGGCGAGCAATGAGTTGATGGTTCTACTGGGCACGGAATACCACGTGAGCGACGGGCTGAGAGATGCGCATTAAAGATGCCAAGGTGCTGGGGGCGCTGCCAGAGTTGGGAGTGGAGCTGGAGCAAGGGGTGTCGCTGGCGCAGTTGACGTATCTGGGCATCGGCGGAACGACAGATTTACTGCGGATTCTGCGGCACGAAGCGATTCCGGACCTGGTGAATTTGCTGGATGGCAACGGGATTCCGCATAAATTTTTGGGCGGAGGATCGAATCTGCTGGTTGCCCATGAAGAATTGCCGTTTGTAGTGATGCAGCTGGCCAAGCCGGAACCGGAACTCGTGGTGGAAGGCAATATCGCCAGCGTGGATGCGGCGGCGGACCTGGGACGAATGGTGACGTTCTGCGCGAAGAGGAATCTGGGCGGGATGGAAGGATTGATCGGCGTGCCGGGAACGGTTGGAGGAGCGTTGCGGATGAACGCGGGGGCGTATGGCACGCAGATTGGGTCGTACGTGAGGGAAGTGAAGGTATACCGTGCGGGTGAGCGGAACATCGAAACCCTAAAAGGTGAACAGATTTCCTTTGAATACCGGCACACTTCGTTTGGGCCCGATGATATGATGCTGTCAGTGAAGCTTGAACTTCCCACCAAGCCGTACGAAGAAATCATCAAAGGCATTCGTATCTGTAACGAGAAGCGGCGATCCAGCCAGCCGCTGGGGCAGAAGAGCGCCGGTTGCATCTTCAAGAACCCTCCGGGCGCGTCGGCGGGGCGGATGATCGACGAATTGGGGTTAAAAGGCTACTCGGTGGGCGATGCGCAGGTGAGCGATCGCCACGCGAATTTCTTTATTAATGCGGGCCAGGCGTCCGCGGCGGACATGCTGTCGTTGATGGCCAATGTACGCGAGCGGGTGCGCGAGGCTTATGGAGTAAATCTGGAAAACGAGGTGGTGGTTTGGAACGCCTGAAACCTATCCAGCGGAATGCCTCCGCCGCGGCGGCAGCGGAGCAGGAAAGTTACCGGCCGGAACTGGTGACGGACGAGGAGCCGCGTTATTTGAGGCGGCAAAAGCCGGTGGAGATTCGGCGCAAGAAACTCGGCGGAAAGACCTGGCCATTTTACCGGCGAGTGTTTGTGTGGACACTGGTGGGTGGGACGCTGGCGACCGGAGTTGGGCTGGCGGCGCGCTTTGCGCTGTACTCGCCGCAGATGCTGCTGATCAAGCCGGACCAGATTAGCATTACGGGGAACCACGTGGTGCCGCGCGAAGAAGTGCTGAAACTTTTTGTACACGACCGTAACCGCAGCGTTTTGCGGATTCCGTTGGATGCACGGCGCACGCAGCTGCAGGAAATTCCCTGGGTGGACGAAGCGAGCGTGCAACGAATTCTGCCAAACCATTTGCGAGTGGAGATTACAGAGCGAACGCCGATCGCGTTCTTCCGCAATGGAACGGACTTGACGCTGATCGACGCGCAAGGCGTCTTGCTGGATCGTCCGGACGGTGAGGATTACCATTTCCCGATCGTGACCGGGCTTTCGGAGAGTATTTCGCGGGAAGAGCGCGAGAAACGCATGCAGACGTACCAGGAATTCATGAGGGCGGTGGAGCTGGTGAAGCCCGGCGCAACCGACCGAATCAGCGAGCTGGATCTGGGCAATCCGCGCGATCTGCGCGCGGTGCTGACGGGATTGGAAGCCGGCGACCCGGGGCAGGCGGTGACGGTGCACTTTGGGCAGGGCGATTTCACTGGCAAGTACCGCACGCTGGTAGAGAATTTTGCGCAGTGGCAGGCGAATGCCGGGCGCGTTGAATCGATCGATCTTCAGTACTCGAGGCAGGTCGTGGTGAACCCCGACACCAGCGAACCGGTCGCGAAACGAAAATAAGATCAGGAGAGCGTTTTGGCGAAGAAAGATAAATACATCGTGGGATTGGACATCGGGAGCACAAAAACGTGCGCGTTGTTGGCGGAGATGGACAACGATCAGCTGCGGTTCCTGGCGCTAGGAGCGGCGGAATCGAAAGGGCTGCGCAAAGGATTGATCGTTAACCTGGATTCTACGGTCAGTTCAATTCGTCGCGCGGTGGAAGAAGCGGAGGGCGTGGCTAACGTGCCGGTAGAGTCGGCAGTTATCGGAGTGGCAGGCAGCCATGTGCGCGGCGTGAACAGCCGCGGAGGAGTGCCGCTGGGGCCGAGGCCGCGGGACATTGAACGCGACGATGTGCGGCGGACGATTGACGCGGCTCGCAATGTTTCATTACCAGACGACCGGGAAGTGCTGCACGTATTGCCACATGAGTTCAGAGTGGACGCCCAGGATGGAATTCGCGACCCGATTGGAATGGTGGGGCAGCGGCTGGAGGCGAACGTTCACATTGTGACGTCGTCGATTTCCGCGACGCAGAACCTGGTTACCGCGGCAAACAAAGCGGGGATTCTGATCAACGATACGGTGCTGGAACCGCTGGCGTCGGGCGAAGCGTGTCTGACGCAGGATGAACGAGACCTGGGCGTGTGCCTGCTGGACATTGGCGGCGGCACAACCGAATTGATTGTGTATGGTGGCGGAGTGGTGCGACACACCGGCGCAGTAGCTGTTGGCGGGGACCACTTTACCAATGATTTGGCAGTAGGGCTGCGGACGCCGATTCCGGAGGCGGAGCGAATCAAGCGGCAGCACGGATGTGCCGCGGCGCATCTGCTGCGCCATGAAGGATCCATCGAAATCGCCAGCGTAGGCGATCGGCCGCCACGAACAATCTTTCCGCGGAATCTGACGGAAATCACTGAGCCGAGAGCGATGGAGTTGTTGTCGCTGATTGCCGACGATCTGAGGCGCGCGGGACTGGATTCGCAAATTCCCGCGGGATTTGTGCTGGCGGGAGGCGGAGCGCGACTGAACGGACTCGTGGAGTTGATGGAGCAGTTGTACCACTTGCCAGTGCGAATTGCGGAGCCGCGAGGAATTCTGGATTTGCCGGAGCAGGTGGCGCAGCCAGAATACGCCACGGTGATTGGGTTGGTGTTGTACGGGGCGAAGGCGAGGAAGGCGGCGCTGCCCAAATCTGGGACACTCGTGTCGAAGCTGAAGGCGATGTTAGCTGGAGCTTGACTGCAACGATGGGCCCAATGGATGGGTCGGAGGGCGAAGTAGGGACGAGGCTGCGGGGAGTTTAGTACCCCCTGGCAGGGAAATGAACTGTTTTTCCACAGGCCCTTAAATTGCTTGTGGCACAGCCGTAACACGGGATTTATAAAGGAGTTTCACCAGCCGGACAGGGGGAAGGCATGACAGCGAAAGACGCAGGTATCCGGATGAGTTTTAGCGAGGAGCTACAGCCGGCAAAGATCAAAGTGATTGGGGTAGGCGGAGGCGGCTGCAACGCCGTGAACCGCATGATTCGCGCAAAGGTTGAAGGTGTGGAGTTCGTGACGGCGAACACCGACCTGCAAGCGCTGAAGCTCTCGCAAGCTCCGGTGAAACTGCAACTCGGCGCAAAGTTGACGAAGGGATTAGGCGCCGGGGCCAACCCTGAGATCGGGCGCAAAGCGGCGCTGGAAGACACGGACAAAATTATTGAAGCGCTGGAAGGCGCGGACATGATCTTCATCACGTCCGGGCTTGGCGGCGGCACGGGAAGCGGCGCGGCGCCGGTGGTGGCGTCGCTGGCGAGCGAGATTGGCGCGTTGTCTGTTGCTGTGGTAACGAAACCTTTTGCGTTTGAAGGTAAGCGACGCATGCTGCAGGCGGAGCAGGCGCTGCAGGAATTGATCGGCGTGGTGGACACGGTGATCGTGATCCCGAACGAGCGGTTGATGGAAACCGTGGAACGGGGCACGAGTTTCTTTGACGCTTTCCGGATTGCGGACGATATTTTGCGGCAGGCGGTGCAGGGGATTTCGGACATTATTACCGTGCCGGGAATTATTAATCGAGATTTTGCGGATGTGAAAGCCATCATGCACGGCCAGGGTTATGCGGTGATGGGCACGGCGGTGGCGACGGGAGCGAGCCGCGCGGTGGATGCGGCGAATCGGGCCATCTCCAGCCCGTTGCTGGAAGACAATTCGATTGAAGGCGCGCAGGGAATACTGATCAACATTTGCGGCAGTTCGTCACTCTCGCTGCACGAGGTGCATGAGGCTTCGAGCGTCATTCAGAAGGCCGCGCATGAAAATGCGAACATTATTTTTGGCGCGGTGATGGACGACAACATGAAGGACGCGGTGAAGATCACGGTGATTGCGGCGGGGTTCAAGGACGCGGGGAAGAAGAACGTGCCGCAACAGCAGAAACCGTCGTTCCTGCCGCGAACGTGGAAAGCCGGGCGAGACGTGCCCGTGCAGCAGGAGTTGCCGCAAACGCCTGCGCCGCAGCCGCCGCCGAACGTGGTGCACCAGGTGACCCAGAATGTTCGCGACGTGGCGCCGGAAGTTTCGAAGGACGATTTGGATGTGCCAACGTTTTTGAGAAGGCAGGCGCAGAAGGCCTGACACGTTTTCGGAAGATCGAAAAGTTTAGCGGGGCGCGCAATGTCGTGCCCCGTTTTTATTTTTCAAGGTTTGAAAGATGGATTGCGCGGAGGCAGCTCGGTTGCTCGACGGGACGCCTGGACTTCTTCGAGCGATGTCAAGAGCGGTGGCAAGCCACCGCACTCCAAGAACGGCAGGTTAATCGGGGCGAGATTTGTGCTGGGCTAACGCGCGGACGGCGGCTTCGAAGCGGGCATAGTCGGAGGAGCCGTAGGGAAGGACGCTGCTCAGGCCGGAGTGATATTCGCGGGCATGGATTGAATTTTTCACTTCGTCAAAGTTGTCGGGATAGATGCCGCTGCCGGGCAAGATAATGATGCGATCGCCAGCGATCTGGACTAGCTTGGCCAGTGTGGGGAGTGCTTGGGGAACCTTGCTGGCGCCGCCCGAGGTCAGAATGCGAGTTGCGTCCGCGGAGATGACGTCTTCCAAGGCTCGGAACAAGTCGGGAGTTTCATCGAAGGCGCGGTGAAAGGTGATTGGAAGAGGGGCGGCGAAGTCGACCAGCCCTTTCAAAAGGGGAACGTCCACGGCGTTCTTTTCGCGGAGGACGCCCAGGACGATTCCGTCCATTTTTGCTTCGCGCGCCTGAGTAATTTGCGATTTCATCAGCGAGATTTCATCGTCGGTGTAGATGAAATTGCCTGGGCGAGGGCGAATCATGACGAAGATCGGCAATCGCAGTGCGGCACGCGCGCTGCACATGGCTTCCGGAGTGGGCGTGAGGCCGCCACAGCCAAGATCGGCGCACAATTCGATGCGATCGGCGCCACCGCGTTCAGCGGCTAGAGCGGCACCGACGGATTCAACGGTGATTTCGAGGAAAAAATTGTTCGTCATGGAGTAGCAGGCGCGGCGGTGGACGCAACCGATGTCAGGGAGAGGGAAACGGAAGCGACCGCGGAAAATGCATACGCTCGAGCATAGCTCATGGGCACAGTCTATCGCAGGACGCTCGCCGGTCGAGTGAGAAGTGGTGCGCGAGAGTGTTCCTGAAGGTAATGGAGTAACAACGCGCTCGCCTCAGAAGGCGTCCGGTACAATAGCGGCACTTAGAGAAGGCCGTAGGACGCAAAGGCGACGATGGAGGCGACACCGAGCGCCGAGCCAAGAACGGCGCCGGCAAGGACGTCGCTGAGGAAATGCATGCCCAGAACGATACGAGAAACTCCGATGCTGATGGCAAGAAAATACAACGGGGCTTCCAGCGAAGGATAGAAATAACTGACCACGAGCGAGATGGCGAATGCCGTCATGGTGTGACCCGAAGGGAAGGAAAACTGGTCCGGCGGAAGGATCTTGGCCCAGCAATGAGGTTCGAACTGGCAAGGACGCTGGCGATGGCTGATGCGCTTCAGTGCCTTGAACAAGAAAACGCCCACGATAGCCGCGGAACCTGCTGCACCGACGGCCGCGTAACGGCTGGCGCCACCACCCAGCAGCAGAATCCCCGCCAGGCTATACCAGATCCAGCCGTCTCCCATGCGCGTGGCAGCCAACATCCAGAAGCGAATCCAACGCGGGGCTTTCCATTGATTCATGCGACGCATCACGCGATGATCGCGATTCTCGATGAATCCCCAGAGGGTTTTCGCCCGTGTCATGGCGTTCCTTCAGTTGGCCCAGTTCGCCTTAAACGCCGCGTCGATGTCCCAGATCATGCGAGGTTTCGTCTCGGCGCGTTCCAGTCTTGCCACCCACTGCTTGCAGAAACGAATTTCGTTGAACCAGTGCGCCGCGGTAACAGCAGGAATCAGGACAGCGGCGACCAGCAGCGGAGCGCACCACGGCTTTTCCTTCAAGAGCGCGCCCGCGAAAGAGAAAATGTCGGCGGTGAGTTTGGTGTAGCGGCCATGCTCGCCGTGAACGATGCCGCGACCGGCGCGCAAGCCAGTCAGATACTCTTCTACAGTGCGGGCTCCGGGAATTTGCGTGTAAGTGAGTGCGGCGCCAGCGAGAGTGTGGGAATCGCTGCCGGCTATGGATTTTGCGGAGATCCCGGGCCAGGCGTTCCGCGGCGCGATTTGCTTCCACCCACATCAGGCCGTTACGCACTTCCAGGCCAGGTACGTAGGAGGCAAACCAGTTGAAGTCTTCCTCGTTACGCCGGCCGGTAAGACCGGAAAATACGTGGTTCACACCGAAGAAAAGCTTGCGCTCGGTGAGGTACATCAACAGCGCCACAAAATCGCCTCGGCGGCGCTGAATCTCGACGTGGTCCCTTTCCGTTGTGCCATAGACGCCCAGATGCGCCTGCGTGTTGCTGGGCATAGTCACGGTAACTTCTTCGCTGAGAAAGAAATCGGAATGTTTGCGGAGGGCTTCCGCGCCATCAATGGAGTTGTGATCCGTCAGGGTGAGGATGGACATGCCGCGCTGTTTGCACCGGTCGTAAACCGCGGCGGGCTGGTTGTAGGACTCCTTGCAAAGCCGGGTAAGGCCCGGGGTGTCGCACATGCCAGAAGCTGTGGAGTGGAGATGGAGGTCGCATCGCATGGTTCTATGCTGGATGCAGGATATGAACAGAGCATGAAGAGTGCGACAAATAAGCATGAAAGCTGGCACGGAACTTATTGAACGCAAATGACTTTTTGAGTTATCCACATGGCATGGTCGGTGCTCTTGTGCCAATCGATTGAAGCTATGCGACAATGCGCAAAATGAAAAAAACTCATCTCCTCTTCCACGATGCAGGAGGTGGTCACCGCAATGCTGCTGTCGCGCTGCAGACTGTGATTGCGCAGCAGAAGCGGCCGTGGAACGTGGAGTTGGTGCAGTTCCAGCAGCTAACCGATAAGCTCGACGTCCTTCGCAAACTAACCGGAATTCGCATTGAGGAGCAGTACAACTCGCTGCTGCGGCATGGCTGGACGCTGGGAGCCAAGCAGTTGCTTCGCGTGTTGCAGGCCACGATTTGGGTATTCCACAAGCCACTGGTGAAATTGCTGGCGGACTATTTTCGGCAAAATCCCGCGGACCTGCTGGTGTCGGTGATTCCACATTTCAATCGCGAGATTGCTGAGGCTTGGACGACGGTGTATCCGGGGCGGCCATTCGTGACCATCATTACGGATTTTGCGGATTATCCGCCGCGTTTCTGGATTGAGCCGATGAAGCAGCAGCACGTGATTTGCGGCACGGAGCGCTCGGTGCAGCAGGCACGGTCGATGGGGAAGGACGACGGGCATGTGTTCGCCACGTCGGGGATGATTCTGCGCCCCGATTTCTACGTTGCGGGCAACACGGATCCGGTTGCGCTGCGGCGTGAACTGGGCCTCGAACCCGACCGTCTGACGGGGATGTTGTTGTTCGGAGGCTTTGGTTCTGGCGTGATGTACCAGATCGCCGAAAACTTGGAAAAAGCTCGTTTGCCGGTGCAACTGATCGTGATTTGTGGACGCAACGAAAAACTTGCCAGAAAATTTCGCGCGCGAAAATGGAATCTGCCGCTGCACATCGTTGGATTCACGAAGGAAATACACCGCCTGATGCGCGCCGCGGATTTCCTGATCGGGAAGCCCGGGCCGGGGAGCATTGCTGAGGCCATGGTGCGCAGATTGCCAGTGATTGTGGAGTGCAATGCGTGGACGCTGCCACAGGAGCGCTACAACACCGAATGGGTGAAGGAAAAGGGCGTCGGGATTGTACTGCACCATTTCACGGAAATTGTGGAAGGCGTGAAGCAACTCAGCGAACCAGGGACGCTTGAAGAATTTCGGCGAAACGTGGCAAGCATCGAGAATCGCGCGGTGTTTGAGATACCCGAGATTTTGGCAAGGCTGCTGGAAGCAGACAGATATCAGGAATCAGTTATCAGCGATCAGGAACCCTAACCCAACTTCCGCAGTTACGTGAATAAAGTCTTTGGAATCAATGTGGGTACCAGAAAGTTTCCACTACATTTGTGCTCGTTCTAACGCTGTCGGCAACCGCATACCGAGACGTTGCAGCAGGATCCGTTGGTGCTCGGTCGGTTGACTGATGCAGCGTTTCCGTAGCTCCACACCACTTCGCGTGGGCAACACCACATCGACCAGAGTAATCTCCGAGAGCTCTTCAAACACTTGCCGCGGCTCGTCACCGAGTCCCGCTTGGCGACAACTGGCTGCCAGCGTCTTCCACAACACATAAGCCAGAAAACACACCAGGATGTGCGCGCCCACGCGATGCTCGCGGTGGTGCCATACCGGTCGGATCTGTAAGTCCGACTTGTGCACGCGAAAGGCGGCTTCCGCTTCCGTCAGTTGCACGTAGGCGCGCCACAACTGTTCCGGCGTCCAATCGGTCACGTTGCTGCGCAACAGGTAGCAGCCTTCACTTCGGCGCGCCCACTCCCGCCAACTCTCGACCTTCGTCCAGCGCAGTTGCGTGAACCCCTGGGCATTTAGCTCCACGTGCACATCGAACAGCCGCGCCGCACGTGTGTTTCGTTCCAGGAGTCGTCCTACGCGCCGCTCCACGGCACCCAATTTCCGCCGACGTTTGTCGCAACTCGCGGCGATCTTGAGTAAGCCTTCTTCGATTCGTTTCTCGAAGCGTTCGTGCATGGCCTGTTCCTTGGCTTGGCGTTCCGCACTCCGGCACAAGATAAATACTTCCTCTCCGTCCGGGGCCAGAACCAGCCGTACCTCCACCCCTCATGCACTTGCTTCCAGTCTTCGCCCAGCAACTCGCGCTCAAACTTCCGCAAGGTGTTCTTCGCTGTACCCAGGATGTAGCGCCGCCCGCCGGCCCGTAAAAACTGAACATTTTTCTCGCTCGCCAGACCACGGTCCATCACCCAGACTCGTCCGGCCCGTCCGTAGAGCTCTTCCATGTGGGCAATGATCTCTTCCAGCGTGGTAGCATCGTTACGATTGCCGGCGAACACCTCATAGCCCAACGGCATCCCGCAACGGCTCACCACCAACGCAATGTTCACCTGCTTGCAGTCCGGGCGATGATCCCGCGAATATCCCCGCTGCGCCTGCGGGTTACCTTCCGCTTGTCCTTCGAAATAGGTACTGGTGATGTCGTAGAGCAGAAGGTCGTAATCTAGATCGAACAGTTCGCCCAGCTTCTCTTTCAGAAGTTTCTCGAGCGCTTTCTTGTGTGGCAGCAGCGTGTCCAGCGCTCGGTACAGACGATCTTCATTGACCTTCTCGTCCGGTACTCCCAGCAGGTCCGACAATGCGCTGGCCTCGTAGAGGTGCTCGGCCAGGTGCAGTTCGCTGGAAGGTTCACACAGCCGGCTGAGAATCAAAATCATGGCCGTTGCCGACCAAGGAATTTCCTCGCGTCCGTTCGGTAGTCTCTCTTCCAGGAAGCGATCCAGTTCCAACCGGCGCAGCAACGCTCTTCCCAGCCAAGGGCCACCAAATTTCCGGCTGCGTTCCACGCGCACGCGCTTTACATCGACTTCCACCCATTCTGGTTCCGTAGTGCTGAAGAGACCCGTTTGATAACCAGGGCGCTTCTCTGCGCAACGCTTCACTCCCAAACGGCCCTGCTCGTCCATGACTCCCAACCACGCTACGACGCGTTGCCGGGGGCCGCGAGCGGTTCGGTAACTCTCCACCAACGCCCAGTAGGCGTGACGTTTGCCGTCTTTGCGCCGATAGCAGCGTCGCAAATACATACCGCGATGCTACGAATCGCGGAGACAAAAGCAAGGGGGTTGGTCGTCACTACACGCACATTCCGAACAAGCAATGCTGCGATTCATAAAACTCACACACAAACAAAAACACTTTCCGCAGTGTCAAGCACCTGAATGTGCTCAAAATATTTTCAATTCGTTCGAAACTGCGGAAGGTAGGCTAACACTGAGAAAGAAGCTTGAGCGAAGGGATGCGGTCACGCATTTTCCTCACTCCCTTGCCTGGTTGATTCAGTAGTTCCTCGCTTCATTACCTGGCTATTTTGCGGCTCTTTCGGCGCGGCCTGGATGCGGAAACCTTGGTCCAGCCCCGGATTTTTCTGTAGGAGTGGTCATGTGTGGCTTGGCGCAGCTTACCGCCCACCAGCGCGAGGCGTACTTCGGCAGTTCGCACATTTTGGTGCAACCTGCGGAAGTTTTCGACTGGGCACAACCGCAGTAGCATCCCGCCGGAGTGATCTGGCGAAGGCGCCCGGAACTGTCAGCGAGCACGGAGACCGTGACCGCCGCGATGAGAACGAGAAATTCGACGAAGAGCCAGAGAGCCAGGCGGGAGAAGCGGCGAGTGAAAGAAGGCTTCATAGGAGGCGAGTTTCAATCCGAAACAGAAAAAAACCGATAGGTCGTTGCTCTCAAAAATCGGCATTACCCGGGTTATGAGCGTACTGGAACGCGGAGATTGTGGGTTGCGTTCCGATTCGGAAATGAGGTCGTTTTTGGGACGGACTGCATAATCTATCGTCAATCTATCTCTTGAATAATGAGTGTTTTATAAAGAATAGGACGCGTTTTTGGTTGGTGCGTTCCGTGCATACAGCAAGTCGTGGGCGCGTAACAGTAGACGAACTGCCCGGATTGCAAGCGAGGGGGAAGGGGCTTGCTTGCGATTTGAGCGGATCGTTGACCACCTGCCTCTGAGAGGGAAGCTGGGATGGATGGCCCCACGCGCCGGTGTGAAAACGACACTGGGATCTGAGACGCGCCTTCCGGGGCTCCCGGTCCCAAGCGGGGGCCCCATTTTTTTGTCATGGCGGATGGCGCCGGCGGTTAAATTGTCCATCTGATGTGCAAATCCAAATCCGAGGCTAGCGGGCATAGACAACGCTCCGACGGACACATCTGGCTGACATAAAAGTCAGTGCTACATTTAGGAATAAGAGTGGTCGACTTTTGCGGGTTGCTTTGCGCTGGTCGATAGCCAACAAAATGCTGGCGGCGTAAAGCCGCTTCTACAGAGACGCAGCAAAAGAGACGAAGAGAAAAGCGCCCGCTCGCCGCGGCGAGCGACCGCAACACAATCCCTGAATGCTACGGATTCGAGTTCAGGTAGGTGTCTATTAGGGTTTTGGTGCGCTCTTGGGTCAGGGTTACGCGGCATTGAGCTAGAGCTAGAGGGGCTGCGGAGCTACCCGCGAACATTTTGTAGTCGGCTTCGCACTGAGCGTCGCGATAGGTGAGCCACGCGCGTTGCGCTTTTTTAAGCAGGGCAGCTTGCTCGGGCTTGAGTTTCTTCAAAGACTCCTGGTAAACGCGATTGAGTTCCGCATCGGACTTTTTCCACTCGCTGTCCATGCAATCTTGCATATCTTTTGTAGAGACAGCGTCTTTGCATTGTGCGGCAGCGAGGTGTGGAACAAAGAGCAGAAGCAGCAGGGGAAAGTATTTCATGGATGCTCCCGGGCGGTGCCCGGCGAATCAGTTTACCTGGCGCGTGACGGCGATTCCGGCTTGTCCCAAGATGTGGGCAATCTCCGTTTCACGGAGGCGGGAGGCGTCGTATTCAAAGGAGATCTGATTTTTTTGCTCGTCGACATGGACGCTGCGCAAGCCGTAGGTGTTGGCAAATTCGCCCAGGCGCTCCAGTTGCTCGTGGCTGAGGGTGGAGTGCAGGTTATAGGTAATTTCGAGAAGCGTCATGCAGGGGATTATACCAGCGATGGGGCGGAAGCAAAGAAAGTATAGGTGAATGTAACGGTGCGGCATCTAAAGTGGTAGTCTCACACACAAAAGGACTGCGAATGTCGACACCAGCAATGCCGGGATTGCCGATTTTGCCAGCCGCGCCGCGCGAGAAGGACCCAGTGTGCGGAATGATGGTGGACCCGCAGAAAGCGGCGGGAAAAGTCGAGCACGGCGGAATAACTTACTACTTTTGCTCGGCGCGATGCGCGGAACGTTTTCGGAATGAGCCGGAAAAATTCCTGGCGGCGCCGGGCACGGCGGGAATGGAACACAAAGCTGCGCCGGTTGCCGTGCAGGCTGGGTCCAAGAATGTCCGCTATACGTGCCCGATGGATCCGGAAATTGTGCAGATTGGGCCGGGGATATGCCCGAAATGCGGCATGGCGCTGGAGCCGATGGACATTGTCGCGGAGGAACAAGCGGACCCGGAATACGAGTCGATGCGCAAACGGTTTTGGGTGAGTGTAGCGCTTTCCTTGCCATTGCTGGTGCTGTCGATGTTTGGGGAGATGTTGGGGCTGCAGTTGCAGGCCGGCACGAAAAACGCGATTGAATTGTCGCTGGCGACGCCGGTGGTGCTGTGGTGCGGCTGGCCGTTCTTCGAGAGATTCTGGTCTTCGTTGGTGAATCGCAGTCCCAATATGTTCACACTGATCGGGCTGGGCACGGGCGCGGCATATCTTTACAGCGTGGTGGCGACACTGTTCCCTCAGGTCTTTCCCGCTTCGTTCCGCGACATGCATGGCGGCGTGGCGGTCTATTTCGAAGCGGCGGCGGTCATCATCACACTGGTGCTTCTGGGACAAGTGCTGGAATTGCGGGCCCGGCAGCGTACCAGTGGCGCGATTCGCGAGTTGCTGCACCTGGCGCCGCAGATTGCGCACCTGGTTTCTGCGGGGACGGAGCGAGACGTCCCTCTGGAACAAGTGAAGCCAGGGGATGCTTTACGTGTGCGGCCGGGCGAACGCGTTCCGGTGGACGGCGTGGTGCGCGAAGGGGCGAGCGCGGTCAACGAATCAATGGTGACAGGCGAACCATTGCCAGTGGAAAAGGCAGCGGGAGACAAAGTCACTGGAGGAACGTTGAACGCTAGCGGCAGCTTCGTGATGGTGGCGGAGCGCGTGGGAAGCGACACCTTGCTGGCGCGGATTGTAAAGCTGGTGAGCGAAGCGCAACGTAGCCGGGCGCCGATGCAGAGACTCGCCGACAAGGTGGCGGGATATTTTGTACCAGGTGTGGTGGCCGCAGCGATTCTGGCATTTGTGGGTTGGGCGACGTGGGGGCCGGAGCCGAGGATGGCGAATGCGCTGCTGGCGGCGGTGGCGGTGCTGATCATCGCTTGTCCTTGCGCGCTGGGACTGGCGACGCCGATGTCCATTATGGTGGCGGTCGGGCGCGGAGCGTCCGCAGGAGTGCTGGTGCGCAACGCAGAAGCGCTGGAGACGTTGGCGCGCGTGGACACGCTGGTGATCGACAAGACCGGAACGTTGACGGAAGGCAAGCCGCATCTGACCAACATCCAAGTTCTGCAGGGATCCAAGTTGCCCGAGAGCGCCCTATTGTCACTGGCCGCGAGTGTGGAACGAGCCAGCGAACATCCGCTGGCGCGCGCGATTGTGCGAGCCGCGGAGGAACGCAAGCTGCCGCTCGCGCCGGTGACAGAGTTTCAGGCCAGTCCGGGTGGCGGCGTAAAGGGAAGCGTTCTTGGCAAGCAAGTGCTAGCGGGGACGGCGCGATTTCTTAGCCTGCAGGGGATAGTCCCGGAAGCAGGGAGCGATTCTAACGACGCAGAATCCGGTTCGACAGCGATCCACGTGGCAGTGGATGGCCGGTTGGCAGGTGTGCTCTCGCTGTCGGACGAAATTAAGGCCTCCACGCCAGAAGCTATCCGAGCATTGCGAGAGGAAGGACTGCGCGTGGTGATGCTGACGGGCGACCGGCGCGAAGCGGCGAAAAAGGTTGCGGCGCAACTGGGAATCGACGAGTTCGAAGCCGAAGTTCTGCCCGAGCAAAAGACCGACGTCATCAGCAGGTTGAAGGCGGAAGGCAGAATTGTGGCCATGGCCGGCGACGGAATCAATGATGCTCCGGCGCTGGCTGCCGCGCACGTTGGGATAGCAATGGGTACCGGAACCGATGTGGCCATCGAAAGCGCGGGAATCACGCTGGTGAAGGGTGACCTGAGAGGGATTGTAAGGGCCCGAAAGCTGTCGCGCGCTACGTTGCGCAATATCAAGCAAAATTTGGGTTTCGCGTTTCTGTATAACGCGTTGGGAATTCCGATCGCTGCAGGAGTGTTTTATCCGGTATTTGGATGGCTGTTGAGCCCGATGATTGCCAGCGCCGCGATGAGCTTCAGTTCTGTGTCCGTCATCACCAATGCATTGCGGTTGCGTCGCTCCCCTCTGTGACGCGGCCTGTAACGCCTACCTGACCAATCGGCCTATGGCCTCGTCTATAGCAGCAGGCGGGGAACATTCCCGGTGCCCCTGCGTATCTACCAGTGGAAGCCCACATATACCGGGTGCGAGGGTCGGCTATGGCAAGCAATGGCAATGGTTTAACCAACGGCAAGAATGGCAAAAACGGCAAAAAGCGCCGCCGCAGAATCATCATCGGTTCTGTCCTGCTGCTCATCCTGGTGGGCGGAGGCTATGGGGTATACGCGGCATTGCGCCCGACGCACGAGATTGATCCGTCGAAAATCGCGGCGGTGGAACGTGGCGACCTGGCAAAGGTGGTAGTTGCGACGGGCAAGATTCAGCCGCTGTCGAAGGTGGAAGTGAAGTCGAAGGCCAGCGGCATCGTGAAGCAATTGTTTGTGGATTACGGCGACAAGGTCAAGCAGTGGCAGGTGCTGGCTGAACTCGACAAAATTCAGCTGGAAGCAAGCGTGCGAGCTTCGCAGGCAAATTATCAGGCAGCGCAAGCGGCCAGGGATTCCGCAACCGCCACGCTGGAGCGCAACAAAGTTGATGCCGAGGGGCCGGATGTTCCGTACATGAAATTGAACATGGAACGCGCGCAGCAGATGTTCAAAGACGGGGTAATGTCCAAGAGCCTGGTAGAAGACGCGGAGAAGAACTACCAGTTGGCGTTGAACAAGCAAGTGAGCGCGCAGAGAACCCTGGTTGTTTCGCGCGCGGAAATTGCCAAGGCGGAAGCGCAAGTGGCGCAGGCCAAGGCCGCGCTGGAAAACGCCGAAGAGGATTTGAGGAATTCGACGATCGTCAGCCCGATTGATGGGTTGGTGCTGTCGCGAGACGTGAACGTGGGCGATGCGATCAGCTCCATCCTGGTGCTGGGTTCGCAGGCTACACTGATTTTCACGTTGGGAGATATCAGCGAAGTGTACGTTCAGGGCAAAGTGGATGAAGCGGACATCGGCAAGGTGTTTTTGGACCAGCCGGCGCGCATCGTAGTGGAGTCGTTCAAAGACAAGAAATATACGGGAAAAGTGACGAAGATTTCTCCGTTGGGCAAGGAGAAGGATAACGTCACCACGTTTGAAGTGCGCGTATCGATCTCCAATCCCACGGGCGAACTGAAAGCCAACATGAGCGCGAACGCGGAAGTTGTGCTGGAAGAAAAGAAGAATGTGCTGATGGTGCCGGAAGCTTCGCTGATTTACGACAAAGACCGCAAAGCTTCGGTGGAATTGCCCGACCCGAAGGCCGCGAATGGCCGCAAAAAAGTAGACGTAAAGCTGGGCATTTCCAACGGCGTGAAGACGGAAATCGTTTCCGGACTTACCGAAAAGCAGCAGGTAGTTCTGCAATAGCGAGGGACGCGCATGACCTTCCGTGACCTGTTGCGCGACACGTTCGCGACGCTTTGGGCCCACAAGCGCCGGACATTGCTGACGATGTTCGGAATCGCCTGGGGCATTATTTCCATCACGCTGATGGTGGCGGCGGGAGAAGGCCTGGGTCGCGGAATCCAAAAACAACAGGAAAACTTTGGCAAAGACGTGATGATCGTTTTCGCCGGCCGCACCAGCATGCAGGCCGGCGGCACGCGGTCTGGGCGCGTGGTGCACTGGATGGAGGACGATTACAAGGAAGTGGCCAAGGAAGCGCCGGCGTGCAAGTACGTGATGCCAGAGTTGGGCAACAACGTGAAAGTGCACAGCGCGTATAACAGCGGAGACCTGGATACCGTGGGTTCCCTGCCGCCGTTTACGATCATTCGCAGCATCACCGTCGCGCAGGGGCGCTTCTACAACGAAGAAGACAATGAAGAAGGGCGGCGCGTGGCGTTCATCGGGAGCGACGCGAAGAAGCAACTGTTCGCCGAACGCGAAGTCCTGGGGCAGGTGATCGAGTTGAACGGCATTCCTTATACGGTTATCGGCGTGATGAAGACGAAGGATCAGAACTCCAGCTACGACGGCGTGGACATCCGAAAGGTTTTTATTCCGTTTAACTCCATGAAGCGGGATTTTCCAAACAAGCCGCCTGCCGTGGAACATACCGTAGACCGGTTGCTGGTGGCGCCGTGGTCGTTGGAGACGCATCCGGCGTGCGTGCGCCAGCTTCGCCATTCCCTGGCGCGTCTGCACAATTTCGACCCTCGGGATGAGGAAGCGGCAAGCATTTGGGACACGGTGAAGAACGCGCAAGCCAACCGGATGATTTTTGTCGGCATGGAAGTGTTCATGGGTGCGGTGGGCGTAGCGACGATTTTTCTGGGTGGCCTGGGAGTAATGAACGTGATGTTGGTGAGCGTGCGGGAACGGACGCGCGAGATTGGTGTGCGTAAGGCGCTGGGAGCAACGCGGCAATCAATTCTGCGGCAGTTTTTTCTCGAGACGGTAATCGTGGTGTTCATCAGTGGCGGAGCGGGGCTGATTATTTCGTACGGATTTTGTGCCTTGGTGAACCTGTTGCCGAAGCTTCCGTTTTTTGATGGGCTGGATGCGAGTTGGAAACTGGCTGCGTTGACGATCAGCCTGTTGGGAATCATCGCCGCTCTGTCGGCGCTGTATCCAGCGAATCGCGCGGCGTCAGTTGATCCGATTGAGGCTTTGCGCTTCGAGGCGGGTGGGTAGCGAGAGTTATAAGTTTTAAGTTGTAAGTCTTAAGTAAAACATGCTTGTCGCGGCGTTTGAAGTAGAAAGCAATGGAAGAAACAAAAATATCTTCAGCTACCGAGACGTTGGAGCAAACCAGCGAGCATTCTCTTTATTTCAAGAAGCTCGGCCTCGGCTTCACGATGCGCCACGATATCGATCAGTTGCAAGTCTTGCGCGAGCAGCAAAAAGTACTCCAGCTCATTTGCGGACCCCATCGAGATGTGCAAGAACTGGCGGAGTTCGGAGCGTCCGCGGCGGCCACAACCTTCCGCGATGTTTGCGGGAATCGCACTTGCGGCACGCCGGATCTGACTGCTGAGTCCGAACCGTTCATCGGCGGGCAGTTGCCGCGACAACCGGTAAACCCGCAGGACGAACTGGTGGCTGCGGCGCCATACTTCGAGTTTGCGGAAGTCCTGCATAACGGTCCAGGGAGCGCCCCGTTGAGGTTTGCTAGTATTTACTTACAACTTAATACTTATAACTGTCAACTAGAACTGCGGAGTTCTCATGTTCACTGAAGTGTTCAAAGAGGCTTGGGCGGCGCTGGGGCGGAACCGGGTGCGCAGTCTGCTCACCATGACAGGAATCTCGTGGGGCATTGTGGCCGTGACGTTGCTGTTGAGCTACGGCTCCGGATTTCGCAGCGTGCTGCTGTACACTTTCGAAGTTTTCGGGAAAGCGGCAGTGATCTGCTGGCCGGGAACCACCAGCGAACAAGCCGGCGGAGAGCGCGCGGGTAAGGCCGTGAGGTTCGAGCAGGAAGATGCGGATTGGGCCAAGGCGCAATCGCCCCTGATCAAGCGAGTGACGCTGGAGACCGTGCGTTGGCAGGGTATTTCGCACGATGAGCGGCTGTCTTCTTCGGCAACTCGCGGCGTTTATCCGGAATACGGCGAGATGCGCAATGAAGTGCCGTCCGAAGGACGCTGGATTAGCGCCGAGGACATTGCCGAGAGGCGCCGCGTGGTCTTTTTGGGGGCACGACTCAAGAAGAAACTGTTCAGCGGCACACCCGCCGTTGACGAGATTGTGCGAATCAACGGCGTGCGGTTCACGGTGGTCGGCACCATGGATATGAAATTCTCCGACAGTTGCTATTTCAACTGCGATGATGAATCGGCGTTCATTCCTTACAGTACCGCAGGAGACATGTGGGATGCGCGCTACGCCAGCGTGATGATCTTCGAGCCAGTAGCGCCGGAATTTGAAGCACAGGCCATGGCGCAGTTTCGAACGGCGATCGCGAACCGGCAGCATTTTTCACCGAACGACAAGCGAGCGATTACCATGTTTGGGCGGCAGGAGTTCAAGCCGATTTATGACGGTATAACGCTGGGAATCGAAGGGCTGCTGTTCCTGATTGGGGCCATGACGCTGGGAATTGGCGGCGTCGGCGTAATGAACATCATGCTGGTGTCGGTGGACGAGCGAGTACGCGAAATTGGATTGCGGCGAGCGCTCGGCGCCCGGAAAAAGCACATCCGGTGGCAGTTTTTGCTGGAGGCGCTGGTGTTGACGCTGGCTGCCGGCGCGGTCGGAATGCTCTTTTCGTGGATTTTGACGTCGTCGATCGGGACACTGCCGTTCTTGGGCCCGGCGTATGAGGATGATTCGGGAAAAGTGGATATTCATCTGAATTTGTCGCTAATGACCATGGTGCTTTCCACGCTTATCTTGGTGGTTGTGGGAGTGATCAGCGGCTGGGTGCCGGCTATGCAAGCGGCAAAGCTGGATCCGGTGGAAGCATTGCGGTACGAATAGGGCCCGACTGTCGGGACCCTCGGGCACCAAAAACAAGAGAACAGCAGATCCCTCGCGTTGCTCGGGATGACAAAATAGTTGGCGCGCTGTAGGGCACTCGGTGCGAGAGTGATGACCCACACAGAGAGCATAGAGGAGCCCAGGCATTCGGCCGGGGCATGTGTCGGCTGCACTTGCGGATTGGCGCAAATCGCGTAGCGTTCCCCTAGCAACACATCACACGGAAGAGGAGAGAGCGATGCGGCACTATGCGGGCCGATTGGCCCTGGCAATGGCCTTGGCGGTGGTCGGTTACTTACTGATTTACCGCCCGCTGCAATTACGCTGGGGAGCGACGCACGAAGAAGTGATGCGGACGATGCCCGGCGACGAAATCCAGCAAGCACCAATCTTCAACGCAACCCGAGCCATCACGATCGACGCGCCGCCAAAGGCGATCTGGCCGTGGCTGATGCAAATTGGCTACCGGCGCGGCGGCTGGTATGGGTACGACTGGATCGACAATGACGGCATTCCCAGCGCTGTGCAGGTTCTGCCCGAGTGGCAGCACCTGAAGGTGGGTGACAGCGTGCCGATATGGAGGAACCTGGATTTTCCCGTGGTGGCAGTGGAAGCGAATCAATACTTAGTTTTCGCGAGCCGCAATAAGCACGACAGCATGGCGCTTGCACTGTACCCTGTCGACTCGAGCCATACGCGGCTGGTTTGGCGCATTCACATGGGCCCGTACAAATGGACATCTCATTTCATCGCCGCACAACTGTTCGCGGATCTGGCGGACGTTGTGGCCGTGCGGCAGAACTTGCGCGGAATCAAAGCGCGGGCGGAAGGCAAGCGTCCGGAGTCAGAACGAACGGTGTACGCCGAGCTGCTTTTATGGGGGGCCTGTTTCGTGGTGTTCGTCACGGCGGAAATTATTCTGCTGGTTACGAAAGGGCTGCTGCGGCCGCTGTTGGCGGCTGTGGGAACTGGCCTGATGACGGCTTGGTTGGTGTTGGTGCAGCCTCCACTGTGGATCACTGTGATTGGAACGCTGGCGAGTTTGGCGCTGTTGTGGTGGGCTTTTCGCGCGGACTCGCTGCCTGTGGCCGACAAGGAACTGCAGCCGCACGCCGCGTAGCCCTGAGACGACCAGCAGATCCTCGCTTCGCTCGGGATGACAATTTAAACTCCTGGCATGACAATTTTGAGACTCCGTCACACTGGGTGCCCTGTGCTGGGTGCCGTGTGAGCGGGTCGGCCTGTTATAGTTGTTGTGGTAGCTATACGGTACCAGAATAGAGAATCGAAGCGTTGGAGAGAACGATGAATCGAGGCAGCTTAATTCGCGCAGCGATGTGGAGCGCGGCGGTGATGACGATGTTGTTAGCGGGATACCTGGCGGAAGGGCACGCCATTTTGAAGGAATCGTCTCCGGCAACGGGCAGCACAGTGAATGGGCCCGACGTGCCAATCATGTTGAAGTTCAATGTGCGAATCGATGCGACGCGCTCGAAACTGCAGTTGATGACGCCGGATAACAAGATGGTGGATTTGACGGCGGAGAAGCAGAGTTCGCCGGACACGCTGACAACCAAGGCCACCGGACTGAAGACGGGCGAGTACAAGATCGCATGGCAGGTGCTGGCGCCCGACGGGCACATTACGCGTGGGCTGGTACCGTTCAAAGTCGCGGGATCGTAGAGAGAAATAATGGTACAGCTGATCGGCATATTCAGTTATTTGGTGGTGTTGTTGCGTGCGGCGACGCTGTGCTTTCAGAGCCTGGCGGTGGGCGGGATTCTGTTCTTGCTGCTGGTAACGCGAAGCGAACAACTGCGCACAGACGAGTTGCTGCAGTCAGCCTGGAAGCTGATTCGCTGGAGCGGGCTGGGTCTGGCCATCGCTCAGGTGTTGTTCGTGGTGAGCAACTCCATGGTGCTAACGTATTCCGTGGATATTTCGCTGCGAGAAGTTCTGGGAGCGAACTACGTATTCGCAGGGCTGCTGGGGGTTATTGCCGGAGTCGCGATTGCTTATTGGCCTGCGGCGATGCAGCGGAGCATGAATCCGGTGGTGCTGTTGCCAGCGGCGATGATGCTGGCCGCGACGGTGATGACCAGCCACTCCGCGTCGCGAATGGAAGGGCGAGCGGTGCTCGTCAGCCTGACAACGCTGCACTACCTGACCACTGCGAGCTGGATTGGCGGCTTGCCGTTTCTGCTGTTGGCCATGAAACGGGTTACGGATGTGGAGAAAAGGGCGCGAATCAGCCAGAATTTTTCGCGGCTGGCGCAGATCAGTGTAGTGCTGCTGTTCGCGGCGGGTCTGGTGATGAGCTGGGTGTATGTAGGTTCCTGGAACGCTATTTACGGCACGGCATACGGAATCATGGTGACCACGAAAGTGGTGCTGTTCGGAATCTTGCTGCTGCTGGGCGCGGCGAATTATTACATCGTGAAGGGAATCGGTGAAGGGAATGGCAAGGGCGCAAGAAGCCTGGTGAGGTTTGGCGAAGCGGAAGTAGGGATTGGGCTGGCGGTAATTTTGACGGCGACCTCGCTGACGTCGCAGCCACCCGGTGTGGACCTGACGCAAGATCGGGTGTCTTGGCAGGAGATTGCGGAGCGCTATTCGCCACGCCCACCAAGGCTTTCCAGTCCGGAGTGGAAGGAGCTATCACCGTCGACGCAAGAGACTTTGAAAAAGGCGGCGGCAGCGGGACAGAGCGTGCCCGTGTCGTTTGTTCCGGGGCAATTCGCGGCCGGCACAAACGGCCCTGCGGATCGCGCGTGGTCGGAATACAACCACAATTGGGCCGGGCTGATCGTGTTTCTGATGGGCATACTGGCGCTGCTGTCGCGCAGCCGTTATTTTGCATGGGCCAAAATCTGGCCATTGGCGTTTTTGGGGCTGGCTGTTTTTCTTTTTTTGCGCGCAGATCCTGAGAATTGGCCGTTGGGGCCGAACGGGTTCTGGGCAAGTTTTGGCGAGGCGGAAGTATTGCAGCACCGGCTGGCAGTATTGCTGTTGATCGCGTTTGCCGCGTTTCAGTATTTGGTGGAGACAAAGAGACTGAAATCGCAAGGGGCAGCGCTGGTGTTTCCGATTGTGTGCATCCTTGGCGGTATGGTGTTGCTGACGCACTCCCACGCGCTGGGGAACATTAAGGAAGAGTTATTGGCAGAGATGAGCCACACACCGCTGGCGGTGTTCGGCATCATGGCGGGATGGTCGCGATGGCTGGAATTGCGGCTGCCGCCGGAGAGTGGCGCGAAGAAGTATCTTTCGTGGCTGTGGCCGGTGTGCTTCATCATGGTGGGATTGATATTGATGGATTATCACGAGAGCTAGGGTGAAGGCTGTGGCGCCCGTTGGCTTAGATTGGCGGACGGCCTCAGAAGGCCGTCCCTACAAATGCGAAGAGAAATACGCCCGTCTCGGACGCTGGCCCTTGCACAGGCTAGGACAACCCAAGAACACAGACTGAAGTCTGTGCTACCAAACTCAAAAATGGCGACCTAGTTTTTGGCTAAGAGGGTGTCGAAGTAGGCGGTCATATCGGCGGAATCCCAATCCTGCGGGCCGATGATCTTGCGGACAATTTTTCCCTTGCGATCAATCACGTAGGTTTCCGGGTACATGGATGAGCCGTAGCTGAGCGCGATGGGCGAGCGATGGTCTTCATTGGTGCCCGGGTCGCGGTACGTGGGGAAATTCACGCCATGATCCTTCAGAAAGGCTTCGTATTTTGCGGGATCGTCGTCGGCAGCAACGCCAAGAACCACACCGTTGCGGGAGCTAATATGTTGTTGGAGTGCAATCAGGCTGGGGACTTCCGATACGCAAGGCCCGCACCAGCTTCCCCAAAAATTCAACACGACTACCTTGCCACGCAAGTCGGATAGGTGCGCCGGCTTGCCGTCGAACTGCATGGCGAAGTCTTGCGCGGACTTGCCGGCGATGGAGGATTCGCCCTGGCGATAATGCGGGAGGGAGAAAAACGCCAGAATCGCGAAGGCAAAACCCATGCTGCCCCAGGCGAAGAATTTGCGGAGGAAGGGATTCATATAAAGCTATAATAGCGCACACCAGCGACAGCGAGAAGTCTGCACGCGCATCCATCCGCGATGACTCCCCTACCACAAAACCTTCCTGGAATTTCTGTCATTGTCCCGGCGCGCAATGAAGAGGCGGTAATCGCGGCATGCATCGAATCGCTGATTCAGCAGGAAGAAATTGCGGAAATCGTGGTGGTGAACGACCAGTCGACAGATAAGACCGCGGAAATTGTGCGGGCATTGGCGGCAAAGCATTCCCGCGTGAAGATGATTGAAGTGACGGAATTGCCGGCCGGATGGGTTGGAAAGAATTATGCGGTGTCGCTGGGGGCGTGCCAGGCCAAAGGCGAGTGGTTGCTGTTCACTGACGCCGATGCGGTACACGAAAATCACGCCGCAGCGAGCGCGAAGGCGATTGCGCGGGAGCGCGGGGCTGCGCTGGTGTCGTATTCGCCCGAGCAAATCATGGAGACGTGGTACGAGAAGGCCTTGATTCCGTATACCTACTGCCGGCTGGCAAAGAAATTCTCGTATGAACAGGTGAATGATCCCGCAAAAACTGCGGCGGCGGCGAACGGTCAATTCCTGCTGATTCGCCGCGACGCCTACGGGGCGGTTGGCGGACATGCAAGCATCGCCGGAGAAGTGCTGGAAGACGTGGCGCTGGCGAAAAGAGTGAAAAGCGCCGGCTACCGTATCTGGTTCGGAAGTGGAAAGGGAATCGTGCGCGTGCGGATGTACCGGTCGTTTCGAGCGATGTGGGCAGGATGGAGAAAGAACTTGTACCAGTTGATGGGTGGCAGCGGCGAAGCGGTGGCTCGGGAAATCGTTGCGGCGTTGGCGCCGGTGATTGCGGTGATCGCTGCGACATCAACGGTATGGGGGTTCACGGAATCAGCGATTCGCGGTTTGGCCACGCTGGCCGTGGGCATCCTGATTATCTATGTGGCCTATGATGGAGAGTTGAAACACAGCGGTTTCGCCGCGCGGCTCGTGTGGTACGGCATTCGCGGCAGGCTGCTGTTTGCCGGGGTGCTGGCGGCGTCGTACCGCAGCCACGTTCGGGGTAAGCTGGAATGGAAGGGTAGGACGTATCCAGTGGGCACCCCCGGAGCATCGAAGGGATAGCGACAAGCATGGTTTATTTGACGCGAAAGATCGAGTTTTCTGCCTCGCACCTGTACCATAACCCGCAATTGAGTGCGGAGGAGAACCGGCGGATTTTTGGCAAATGCAACAATCCGCATGGCCATGGGCACAACTACACGCTGGAAGTAACCGTGGCGGGCGAGCCGGATCCGGTGACCGGGATGGTTTTGGACTTGAAGGAGTTGAAGGAAATTCTGGAGCGCGAGATTACGCAACGTATGGACCACCGTTTTCTGAATTATGAGGTGCTGGAATTGAAGGGACAGATTCCCACGTGCGAAAATATCGCGCGAGTCATCTGGAATTTGCTGGAGCCGAAGATTACGCAGGGGCGTCTACATAAGGTGAGGCTGTACGAAACCCCGGATTTGTTTGCGGATTGTACCCGCAATGGAGCGCCCCGGGCATGACTGACGGCGTAAAGATCGAGTTGGGCAGGCGCTACCGCTTCGCGGCTTCGCACCGGTTGCACAGCGAGAAACTGAGCGAGGAAGAGAATCTTCGCGTGTATGGAAAGTGCAACAACCCGTATGGGCACGGGCATAATTATGTGTTGGAGATCAGCGTGTCCGGGCCGGTGGATCCGGCGACGGGCATGATCGCGAATCTGGCGGATCTGGACGGATTTGTTGAGCGGGAAGTTATCGAAGCATTCGATCATCGCTCGCTGAACGAAGAGGTTGCGGCATTCCGCAAAAAAGTGCCGACCACAGAAAATGTCTGCATGGAGATTTACAAGCGCCTGAAACGCTTCCCCAACGCGAAGCTGGAACGTGTTCGCATCGAAGAGACTGCGAACAATTCGTTTGAGTACGCCGGGGAAGAATCGAAGATCGCCTAGCGGTCTGACACAAGGGAAAGGACCATGACGAAGCCGACCGAGATACTGCTGCACGACGCCAAAGTAGAAACGCCCAAAGAGTCCATTGCGGAACTGATGCGCAAGGTGATTGTGTTGCTGGGCGAGGACCCGAACCGCGAAGGCTTGCGCAAGACACCGGAACGTTTTGAGAAGGCATTGAAGTACCTGACCAGCGGGTACCAGCAGAACATGGAGAGTTTGCTGAATGGGGCGACGTTCAGCGTGCACTACGACGAGATGGTGGTGGTGAAAGACATCGAGTTCTTCAGCTTGTGCGAACATCACTTGTTGCCGTTCTTCGGGAAAGCACACGTGGCGTACCTGCCGAACAAGCGCGTGCTGGGGCTGAGCAAGATCGCGCGGTTGGTGAACATGTTCGGGCGGCGACTGCAGATTCAGGAGCGCATGACCAGCCAGATTGCCGAAGCCATCCAGGAGAAGATCAGTCCCGAAGGCGTAGGAGTGATCATTGAGGCGCGGCACCTGTGCATGCAGATGCGCGGAGTGGAGAAACAGCACGGGCAGGCGGTGACCAGCGCGATGCTGGGATCATTCCGCCACAACAAGCAGACGCGCGACGAGTTCCTGTCGTTAGTGCGCTCCAACAAGACTTAGGCAAAGCGCCGAGCGCGAAAGCTTCCTGAATTGCAAGACACTGCTCGCATCGAGCCGAGGCACGCGTGAGAAAACGCCAAATACTTTCGCTTGTTATCGCTGCGCTGTCGCTGGTTCTGTTTTTGGGCGCTCAGGCTTCGAATGACGAAGTTCGACGCCTCGGCCAGGTAATGAGGTGGAAAGCAGGGCAGACCATTGGCGATGTTGGCGCGGGCCGGGGAGAAATTGGAATTGCAGCCGCGGCTGCGGTCGGGAAAATGGGCCGAGTCTATTTGACCGAGCTGGACGAGGAAAAGCGCAAGGCGCTTGAGAGTGAAGTTCAGAGCCGCGAGCTTGAGAATATTGTGGTGCTGCAAGCGGCGGAAAAGCAGACCAACCTGCCAAATGAATGTTGCGATGGAATTGTGCTGCGGCGCGTCTATCACCATTTAACCGCGCCGGCGGAAATGGACGCAAGCCTGCTGCGATCGCTAAAGCCGGGTGGCGAACTGGCCATCATCGATTTTGCTCCGAGGAAATCGCTGAGCGAGAGCGATCCAGTGAAAGGCGTGCCTGCGAATCGCGGCGGGCACGGGATTCCAAAAAACATCCTGATTGAGGAATTGACCACCGCGGGATTCAAAGTCGACAAGGTTTTTGACGACTGGCCCGACGGCTATTGCGTAGTATTTCGCAAGCCAGGTTAGCGCCGATCATGCCGCGCTAGCCGCACCCAACTTCACACCCTCAGCATCCATATTGGCGCTCGATGAAAAACTCAGTGCGGATTATGCTGCCGCATGGCTAGCGCTTCTACAACCCAAGTGGCTGCAGTGGCGTCCGCAAAAGCGCCGGGAAACCGGCTGCTGGTTATCTTCTGTTTCTTCGCCATCTATGCCATCTGGGGTTCCACGTATCTCGCGATTCGTTTCGCGATCGAGAGCATTCCTCCCCTTTTTACCGCGGGAATCCGTCATCTGACCGCAGGAACAATTCTGCTGGTGTTGGCGTTGTGGAAAGGTGCCAGGCCAACGTGGCCGCAGGTGCGGGCCAGCGCGGTGATTGGCTTTTTCTTTTTCCTGGTGGGGCACGGTTCGCTGCACTGGGCGGAGCGGGTGGTTCCCAGCGGACTGGCGGCCCTGTTGATTGCCATTGAACCCATCTTCGTATTCGCGCTTTCGTCGGCGGCCGCAAGAGTATGGCGATTGAATGGATTGCTGCTGGCGGGAATCTTAATGGGGCTGGCAGGAGTGGGAGTGCTGGTGGGCGAAACTGCGCTGGAAGGCGGCCGAGACATGACGCTCGGCAGCGTTGCCATTCTGGTAGGGGCGTTCTCCTGGTCGGTGGGCATCATCTACTCGCGGCGGTCAAAGTTGTCGGGCAGCCCGCTGCTGCTGTCCGCGCTTTCGTTGCTTTCGGGCTCGGCGATGTTGCTGATCAGCGGATTGTTGGCAGGAGAGGCGAAGGGCTTTTCTTTAGCGCAGGTTAAACCGAAGTCGTGGGTGGCGCTGGCGTACCTGAGTTTGTTCGGATCGGTGGTGGCGTTCACAGCGTACAACTGGCTGCTGGAGCATTTTTCGCCGACGCTGGTGGCGACACACACGTATGTGAACCCGGTTGTGGCCGTATTGCTGGGCTGGCTGTATGGTGGCGAAGCGTTGTCGCTGAGAGTAGGGATGGCCGCCGCGATGGTGGTCTGCGCGGTGGTGCTGGTGGACCGGGGAACCAACAAGCTGCACGGCTTGTAAGCCAGGTCCGGCCGCAAACAGTAGAAATCAATTGAGTTTAACTTGCTCTGAATCTGCTAATGTGGTCCACTTTCCCCTAAGCAAACATCATGATCGGTCAGCGAATTGGCCACTACCTCATTGAGGAGAAGCTCGGCGAAGGTGGAATGGGCGTTGTGTATCGGGCGCGTGATGAAAAGTTGCGCCGTGATATCGCGCTGAAATTCTTGGGAATTCTGCCGTCCGGCAGCGCGGTATCGCACGAAAAAGTGCTCGAAGAAGCGCGCGCCATTTCCGCACTGAATCATCCCAACGTTTGCACGGTGTACGAAGTGGGCGAGGCCGACGGAAAACCCTACATTGCGATGGAGTTTGTGGAGGGGCAGCCGCTCAGCCGGGAAATACTCTCTACTGGAATGTCACTCGATCAGGTTGAGCGCTACGGGATGCAATTGGCCGACGCGCTATCCCATGCGCACAGCCGGGGCGTCATCCATCGCGATCTGAAGGCTGCGAACGTGATTGTGACGCCGTCGGGACGCCTGAAGGTGCTGGATTTTGGAATTTCCCGTAGAATCGCGCCCGGAGGTGGCGACGAAACCACGCGATTCGACAAATCGTGGGATTCGCAACACACCTTCACGGGAACCCTGCCATACATCGCGCCCGAAGTTCTGAAGGGAGTAGAGGCGGATGAACGCAGCGACATCTGGTCGCTGGGCGTGCTGCTGTATGAGATGGCGGCGGGCCGCCGGCCCTTCGGAGGAAACACCGCGTATGAATTGAGCGCGGCGATCCTGAGGGAACGCCCGCCGGCCATTACGCCACCGTTGCCCCCGGCGCTCCAAGGGGTAATCGACAAATGCCTGGACAAGGATCCGGGACAGCGCTATCAAAGCGCGGGCGAAGTGCACGCGGCTCTGGAAACAGCGAGCACGGTTTCTCGCACCAACAATTTTTTGACCGGTGGCGTCACATCCGCTGGTCCGGCGCGAATTTGGACTTGGCAAAACATTCTGCTGCTGGCGGCGGTTGCGGCACTTGCGCTGGGAGCCGGGTATTGGTTGGAAACCAAGAAGGCAGCGAAGCCGCCGGTGCCGGTAGCGGGCGCCATCCAATCGATCGCAGTCCTGCCACTGGAGAATCTGACGGGCGATCCAGCGCAGGAGTATTTTGCGGACGGAATGACGGATGCGCTGATCACCGAGTTATCGCAGATCAAGAAGCTGAGGGTAATCTCGCGCACCACGGTGATGCAGTACAAGCACGCCAAAAAACCTCTTCAGCAGATTGCGCAGGAGCTTCACGTCGATGCGGTGGTGGAGGGCTCCGTATTGCAGGACAAGGGTCGCGTGCGCATCTCGGCGACGCTGTTCCAGACCAACATCGAGGGCGCGCTATGGGCCGATAAGTTCGATCGCGACTACACCGAGGTGCTGGCACTGCAGAGCGACGTAGCTACCGCCATCGCGCGAGGAATCCAGGTGGAGCTTTCCGGGACGGAACAATACGAACTGGGGCGCAGCCGCTCCGTGGTCCCGGAAGCGTATGAAGCTTACCTGCGGGGAAAATACGAGGCAGAAAAACGCACGCCGGAGGGATTTCTGGCCGCGGCGGAGTTTTATCAAAAAGCCACGCAGAAAGATGATTCCTTTGCCCTGGCGTGGGCGGGATTGGCCGACGCTTACATGAATATCAGCAATTACCAGTTGCAGCCTGCCGGCGTGATGATGCCCAAGGCCAAGCAGGCCGCGCAGAAGGCTCTGGAGCTGGACGACCGGTTGGGAGAAGCGTACACATCGATGGCAGCCATCCGGTTCTATCATCTGGAAGATGGCGACATCGAGGGCGAGTTTCAAAAAGCCATTTCGCTGAATCCGGGCTATTCCACCGCACTGCACTGGTACGCGTTGTTCATGGCCGCAAAGGGTCGCCGCCAGGAGTCCATCCGGGAAATAAAACTGGCGCGGGAAATCGATCCCCGGTCGCTGATCATCAATGCGAATGTCGGCTGGTGCTACTACCTTGCGGGAGAATACGACCATGCCATCGAGACGGAAAAAGTGACCCTGCAGATGGATGCCAGCTTTGCCATAGCCCACGGCTATTTGGGCCAATCATATTTGGAGAAGAAGCAGTACGAAGATGCCGTGAATGAATTTCGAACCTTTGTGTCGTTGGCACCCGGGGACGCTTCGCGCGAGGCTGAGCTTGGCTACGCCTATGCCATTTCAGGGAAGAAGGACGAAGCCGAGCAAATACTGCGCGAATTTGAGAATGCCGCCGGGACGAAGTACATTTCGAATTACGATTGGGCCATCCTGTATGCGGGATTGCGCGACAAAGAAAAGACCATGAGCGCGCTGGAAAAAGCGTACGAAGAGAGAAACGGGAGGATGCCGAATCTGGCGGTGCATCCACAGTTCGTGTTTCTGAGGAAAGAGCCGAGATTTCAGAAGCTGTTGTCGGAAATGGGATTGCTGACGGTTTTGCGGGATGAAACGGTCGTTGCAAGCCACGTGAAAAGATAGATTCCATGGGTAACCCGTGTCAGAAAGCTTGACGGCACTCTGTCGGCTTGGTTAGACTCCGCGAGCACAGGCAGTCCGGGTGCTCGAACCTTACGGAGTGAAATCGTCAAGGCAGCGTTGGGGAGGATGACATGGCGAAGAAACAGCTCTCGCTGAAACCGGTGGAAGCGGCCCTAAAAAGTATCGTAAAAAAGCTCGAAAAGGAAAGCACGCTCGCGCCCGAAAAGAAAAAACCGTTGATCGAAGATGAAATCTGCAAGATCAAGGCGCTGATTAAATCGGTTCCGCCTGCCTGCAAGAAATATAACGTGGGATAACGCGCAGCTCAGACAGCAAATGACAAAACAGCGGCGAAGCCAAGCGGGCGGCAAGGAAGCTGCAGGCTCGCCACGCTATCGCCGTTCTGCATTTTTAGTGTGTTACTGGGTTGGACCAGTTCTGGTTTTTGAAAACCACGTTACGCTCCAGAGACTGGCTGGCGACTCGTTCTTCTGCGACCTGCTGGCATTCTGCGACCAGCCTCGCCGTTTTGCTGAAATCTGCTCGAGATTCCCCGACGAGAAAACGGCTGCAATCCTGGGTGGCATCCGGCGATTGCATAGGTATTCGCTGCTTCAGTCTTCAACGGGCAAACTCAAAAAAACAAACGGTCCAATGCAAGGCTGGGAAAAGTGGAGCCCCAGCGCCAGTCACTTTCACTTCGCAACCAAGGATGTGAAATACGAGCCAGGCGAGGCGGAGGATTTTTCCAGCCTTCGTCAACTGGCAAAACAAAAGCCGCTTCCGCCGCGACGCAAACGATATTCCGGCATAAAAAGCGTGCAGCTTTCGAAACCGGATTCATCCAGCGAATTCGACCGCGTCTTGCAGCAGCGACGAACGTGGCGCGAGTTCTCTCGACAACCGCTGGATCTCAGGCGATTGGAGACGCTGCTGTGGCTGTCCTTCGGCGTACAGGGCTGGGCGAAAATCCCAGGCGTTGGCCGTCTGCCATTAAAAACGTCGCCGTCCGGCGGAGCTTTGCATCCCCTGCAGGCGTACGCGCTGATTCGCAACGTTAGAGGAATTGCGCCGGGGATCTACCACTATGACGACGAAGGCCACATCCTGAAGTTGTTACGCGCCGGCTGCGGCAGAGCGGAACTCAAGAAGTTTCTCGCGGGCCAGGACTGGTTTTGCGGTTGCGCCTTCGTTGTTTTTCTGACCGCCGTATTTCCGCGGTCTCAATGGAAGTACGAGCATCCGCGCGCGTATCGCGTGGTGCTGGCAGAAGCGGGGCACGTGTGCCAGACGTTTTGCCTGACGGCGACATGGTTGGGGCTGGCACCATTCTGCACCATGGCGCTTGCAGATACGAAGATCGAACGGGCACTTGGCGTGGACGGAGTTGCTGAGTCGGTGCTGTATGCGATGGGAGCGGGGTTGCGGCCGAAGCGCGCGGCGACGGCAGATCGGTTGCGTCAAGCAGCAGGTGGTTTGTAGCGGAATGAAGTTGAGGTCTTTCGGGGCGCAAACTGCGCGCCCCTCAAGATGACAATCTGTGGCAACGGCCAGGTAGTGAATGTGAAACTGGCGGAAAATCCCGCCAAGCTCCACTACTTCGCGGTGATGGCAACTGAGGCGCGGGTGGTATCCCAATCCATATTCATGGTTGCGCCGTTGCCGGTCTTGGCGAAGGAAATAGTGAAATTTTCGACGGGAGAAGGAAGCGTGGAGGTCTTCATATCGACTCGCGCGAGATCCTTGTCCGGACCGGGATAATCGGTGCCCCACTCGCCGGTGGCTTTGCTGATGATCAGGGTCCACTTGTCCTTATCGGGAATGGCGAAGATCGTGTAATTCCCGGCGGGAACGGGCTTGCCGCCAACAACGATGTCTCCGGTAGTGACGAATGTGGTGGCCTCATTTGCGCCGGCGCGCCACACCTTGCCATAGGGAACGAGTTCGCCAAAGATCTTGCGGCCCTTGGCGCGCGGGCTGGAGTAGTCCACGGCGATGGACTTTCCGCCAAGGTCAACAGAGGCCTTAGCCGGTGGGCTGGGGCGCTTCGATTTGTCCTGCTGGGCTTGGGTGCCTGCGGCAAACAGGGCAAGGCTAAAAAACAGCGCGACAAAAGCGACAGATACCTTGCGCATCATTAGTCTCCTCATGCTGCTCAGTTCGATTGCGATCAGCGGTCTTGCGGAAAGCTATCACGACAACGGAAAGCCTACAGTAGGCATTGAACCGGATTTGCGGGCAGGATGCAAGCCGAAGAACCGCGCCACTCGACATCGCAATGTATGTTCCGTCTCTGTTCTTCACTTTTTGAGCTTAGTACGTCAGTCGGGCTCTTTACACAGCGCTATCTGACAATTTCCCCTGTTACTTTTACCAATTCCGCCTTTTCTGAAAGGGCTGGAAAATACCTGCCAAATAAAGGAATCTGTGTGCCTGACTGAGACGGAGTGACCATGAGCCCGATCGCAACCAGTTCCATTGTCTCCGCGTTTGTGTTCGGTGGCGCGTTGCTTGGGATGTCCCTCCGCAGGGTTCTGCCCAAGGACCATCTGAGCGATGACTCAAAGGATGTCGTGAAAATGGGTATGGGACTGGTAGCCACCATGTGTGCCCTTGTCCTTAGCTTGGTGATCTCATCAGCAAAAGGCTCGTTCGACGCGCTGAGCAGCGAGATAACCGGAGCCTCTTCCAAGGTCATCCTGTTGGACCGGACGTTGGCCCGCTACGGTGCGGAGACGAAGGAAGCGCGTGCTCAACTGCGCCGTGCCATTTTGGGTGTGCTCGATCGGATGGAGTCCCAAAAATCAGCCTCTCCTTCGCATGTGCTGGTGTCTGCCCGGGACGTGGATACCCTATACGAAATGATTGACGAACTATCACCGACAGACGACCGGCACCGCTCCATGCAGGCTCGCGCACTGGGCATCCTGACTTCGCTGCAGGAGACGCGGTGGCTGATGTTTGAGCAGGAATCCGCATCGATCTCAATGCCCATGCTTATTATCCTGCTTTGCTGGCTCACCACGCTGTTCATCAGCTTTGGGCTGTTCGCGCCTCGCAATGCGACTGCCGTGACGGCTTTGTTAGTGTCAGCGTTTTCTGTATCTGGCGCGATCCTGTTGATCCTGGAATTGTATTCGCCATACGAAGGTGTAATCAGGTTATCCAGCGTGCCGCTGCGCACCGCGCTTACGCAATTGGGTAATTAGATCAAACTTTGGTGGATTTCGTGTTCGTTGGCTCGCTGGCGCCGTCTCAGCAGGTTCTTACGGCGTCTTCCGGTCCGTTTCCGGAATCACATCTAAAGTTGTGGCATGCGAAAGATTCGCTTCAATGCTGATCGAATCCAGTTTTCCATTGTGGATGAAGGTGGCCGATTCCACTGCTGAATCCGGCAGGTCCACGTCCTTTCCCGGCCCTATCACTTTGTAGACTCGCTGCTGGGCAGGCACGACAATCTCCATCGAGATCGGTTCCGCTCTGGTTCCTTCCTTCGGAATCACCGTCAACACTCCTCGAATCTCCTGGTCGGACAGGTTGATGAAGCAATACGAGCCTTTGGGCGGCTGGATATTCTGGGCAGCATCAACATTGAACAGGCGAAAGTCCGAATACACGAACCGGCGATAATACCGGTGGCTCTTCCTCTCCACATATGTGGCGGCTTCTTGCGGCAGCCAGATTTGCACTTTCCGCGAATGGAACTCTACCGGAAGATACTTGATGATGGTGTGCTCGTTGGTGAGCCCGATTTCTGCGATAGGTTTCTCCAATTCAGCTTCCAGTCGCTCGACTTGATAATTTCCTGGGTCGATCCAAGCCCGTCCCTCCAGGCTGACAGTAAAAGAACTAAGTCCGACTCTGTAGGACCGAATGCGGACTGGCCGGTCAGTCCGTTGCGCGAAGTGAACCTGCCATGCCGGTTTCCCTTCTGACTGTCCCAGGCCTTCGCAGGCGAATTGAAAGTCCTCCGCCAACACCGGGTGGAAAAGCAGCGCTAACGCAGGCAGTCCAAGCGTTGCAACGCCGGCAGGAAACTGCGCAATGCCCGTACTGCCGTTCCGGAATTCGCTTAACGTGAAGGTGCCCCAATCATTTGCCGAAACCGTCACCACGTAGTCGAAACGGCGCTTCTCCAGTTCCTCCTTAGCATCCATCCTGTGGTGTTCTAACTCCTCCGTCGCGGTGAACTTTTCCAGGTTGCTCACAAATTCCTTCATCCGCGCTCCTACACCCTTCAATACCTGTTGTGTCGGACACTCCACGCGGGCATCCACAGGCGGCACGTTTTCTTCGAGTTCGTGAGCCTTCCAGAAATCGCGAGCGCCGTTAACGGCTGGCTTTGCCGCCGCGATAGATGTGTTCCCGCCTGCCGCGAGGGTTGTCGCCGCTGGTTTCTTCTCAGCGTCTTGCGCCGCGGGTATTGGCTTCATCACCACGTATAGGATTCGTTCTCGATGCCCGGCTTCGATCTGCATGCTCTGTCGCACGGTCAGATATCCGGGGGCGCTGGCCTCCACGACGTACTTGCCGGGCCGCACCCGTGAGAACCGGGTCTCGCCCTCGGTCTCTGCAGGTGTTCCGATGATCCCGTAGCCGTCATCCGGCAACAGGCTAACCATAGCCGCTGCCAGAAACGGGCTGTCATCCTCTAACCGTAAGCGCACCTTCAGTGATGTTTTTTCGGTATCAGCCGGGGGATTAGCGGACGGAAATATCAAGGGCGCGACGGGAGGATCTTGAGCAGTACACACACTTTCCCGTGCGATCGGCAACAAGCTGGCTACCAGCAGCAAAAATGAAAGTCGCGCTCGAGTCATGACCAACACCCACCGATGGGTAATTCAACTCGGCTAGTCGCTTTGCGTCACGATCCGGAGTCAACTCGATGATTGGCTAACTTTTCCCTTGGGCCTGTAAGACCTGCCTGGATAAGCCGCCAGTGAAACGCTATCGCCCCTAGGCTGTCAAGTAAATTTATCTTCTTTCAACCGACAGCTTGCATATCAGAACAGAAGCGTATTTCCTTGGCAGTTAACGAATCACCTATCCCAATGGACAGTATTCCGCGGAACACACCTGTACGCCCGCATTGCTGCTCTACGTCGGCGATTCCCTCTAAATTAGGATTGACACTACAGGCATGACGCAGCAGAAGTGTTTCTGCCGTTCCCGCTCCAGGGACGTTGCTCTCCCAGGAGAAAGAGATGCCCCAGCACCTCAGCAGCAAACTGACAAAACTAGCGGCCCACGCTTTTTTGGCGATGGCGCTCATGCTGACTACGGTGAGTTTGCCTGCACAAGACGCCCGCAAGGTGATTACAAATCCCACTCCACCCTATCCCGACGTAGCGAAGAAGTTCCGGCTTATCGGTACCGTGAAGGTGCAAGTGGTGATCGCGACGGACGGACACATCAAATCGGTGAAACCGATTGGCGGTCATCCGGTGCTCGTGGATGCGGTCAAAGAGACGTTGAAGGAATGGAAGTATGTACCGGCCAGCAGCGAAACAACGACCGTGCTGGAGTTCGACTTTCACCCCTAAAATAACCAGAATAGGTCGAAGCTCGCCAATCCTTGGTAACGAGTAGCGTATTGCTGCGTGCAGCAAAGATAAGCCCTACAGTCCTGCCAAATCGGACTGGACTAATCCATATTACGAGCGCTTTACAGTAAGAATGGTACTGTGCTACCTTTGAAAGGTCGAAGAAAAGAGGAAATTTTAAGGGACGACGGTGAGGGGCACTTGAGCGACGGCAAAGTAATGTTGATTGAGCAATTCCGGACACACGTAAAAGATACGGGATCGCCAGAAGTGCAGATAGCACTGCTGAGCGAGCGCATCAACTATTTGACGACGCACCTGAAGTCGCACGTGAAAGACCACGCATCACGCCGCGGGCTGATCATGATGGTGAACAAGCGGCGGCGGTTGCTGGACTATCTCAACCGGCGAGACCCGGATCGGTACCACCAGATTGTGGAACGCCTTAGCCTGCGCAAGTAAGCAGTCAACCCGCCGAATGCGGCGATACTTGCAAATTCACGAACGAACAAATTCCTGTAGGAGTCTGTCCGCCAGCCCGGCTGGGGCTGGACGTGAATGCGATACCAGTGTGCGAACCCAGGCCGGGGCATTTCTGTTGGTGTAGCCAGTTTCGGAAGAAGCCCTCCGTGACGATAACTCTTCTCTTTTCTTCCATTTAACCGCAAGCAGGACCCTGCGGACGCGCTCCTCTCAGGGAGACAAAAGGAAAAAACACATGTCAGAAAACAATCACACACCCGCTCCACATCAGGTCTCACTCGAAGTTGGTGGCCGCAACCTAATTCTTGAAACCGGAAAGATTGCCAAGCAGGCCAATGGCGCCATTACGGCGCGCTATGGAGACACTATCGTCCTGGTTACAGCCTGCATGGCCTCCAAGGCCAATGACCGCGATTTTCTGCCGCTTACCGTGGACTACCGGGAAAACACGTACTCCGCCGGCAAAATTCCGGGCGGCTTCTTTAAGAGAGAAGGACGTCCCACAGAAAAAGAAATTCTGGTATCCCGGCTGATCGACCGGCCGATGCGCCCGTTGTTCCCGGATTCATGGAGAAATGAAACCCAGATTATTGCCATGGTGCTGTCGGCGGACAGTTCCAACGACCCCGACGTCATCGCAGTGACTGCGGCTTCGGCGGCGGCCTATTGTTCCGACCTGCCCTTTACCGACCCAATCGCTTGCGTGCGTGTGGGCCTGCTCGACGGAAAGCTGGTGGCGAACCCGACCGTGGCGGAGCAGAAGGTCAGCAAGCTGAACATTGTGGTTGCAGGCACCGAAAAGGGCATCGTGATGGTGGAATCGGGAGCCTTCGAGGTTTCCGAAGAGAAGGTGGTTGAAGCGCTGGAATTTGGGCACGACCAGGTGAAGAAGATTGTTGGCGCGATCAAGGAGCTGCACAGCCAGTTGAAGCCAAAGAAGGTGGTTGTGGAGCCGCTGCCGTTTGACCAGAGCATCTACGACAGCATGAAGAAGACTTATGGCGCCCGCCTGCTGGACGCGCTGAACACCGAGAAGCACCCGAAGAAGGACAGCTATCATCTGGTGGATGCCCTGCTGGAGGAAATCGTCAAGCCCATTCCGGAAGAGGACGAAGACAAACTGAAGTTGACCAAGCGTGCCTTCGAACGCATGCGTGAAGACTTCTTCCGCTCGGAAGTGCTCAAGGCCAAGCGCCGTCCTGATGGCCGCGCGTTTGACCAGATTCGCCAGATTACCTGCGAAGCGGGCTTGCTGCCGCGCGTACACGGCTCCGCGCTGTTCACTCGCGGGGAGACCCAGGCGCTGGCAACCCTTACCCTCGGAACCAAGGAAGACATGCAGCGGCTGGACCTGCTGTTTGAGCAGGACACCTTCAAGCGCTTCATGCTGCACTACAACTTCCCGCCGTTTAGCGTAGGCGAAGTGAAAATGATGCGAGGAGCAGGACGCCGCGAAATTGGACATGGCGCCCTGGCGGAACGCGCGTTGGCCAATCTGTTGCCGGCCGAGGTGGAGTTTCCGTACGCGATGCGCGTGGTCAGCGACATTCTGGAGTCGAACGGCTCGTCGTCCATGGCGACGGTCTGTGGCGGCTCGTTGGCGCTGATGGATGCTGGTGTACCGATGAAGGCTCCCTGCGCGGGTATCGCGATGGGCCTGGTGGTGGGAGACGACGGCACGTACTCGATTCTGACGGACATTGCCGGCGCCGAAGATCACTATGGTGACATGGACTTCAAGGTAGCGGGCACGCGCGAAGGCATCACCGCGCTGCAGATGGATATCAAGGTGACCAGCATCAGCATTTCGATGATGCGCGAGGCTCTGGCGCAGGCGAAAAAAGCCCGCTTTCACATCCTCGACATTATGGAAGGGACGCTGAGCGCGCACCGCGAGAACATCTCGCTGTACGCTCCGCGCCTGTACAAGCTGAGCATCCCCACGGACAAGATCCGCGACCTGATCGGACCGGGCGGCAAAAAGATCAAGTCGATTATCGAGCAGACCGGTGTGAAGATCGACGTCCTTGAGGACGGCACGGTGCACATCTTCTCTACCAGCGGGGCTGGCGGAGACCAGGCCCTGCAAATGGTGCGCGACGTTACCGCGAGCGCGGAAATCGGCAAGACCTATCTCGGCAAAGTTGTGCGGCTGGCGGAATTCGGAGCCTTTGTGGAACTTTTCCCGGGCACCGATGGCTTGCTGCACATCAGCGAAATCTCTGAGCACCGCATTCGCGACGTTCGCGACGAACTGAAACTGGGCGACCAGGTTCTGGTGAAGGTGCTGGCGATTGAGGGCAACAAGATCCGGCTGTCGCGCAAGGCGCTCATCAAGGAAGCACGCGAGAAGCAGGCGAAAAAACAGGACACGCCTTCCGGCGGAACTCCGGCACCGGCGGCTACTGAAGGCGACTGAGAACTGGACTGCTTCATGTGGCGGGCATAAAAGCCAGCGCTGCACGATCTGACTACAGATAAAAAGCCCCCGAGTTTCAGACTGTTACGAAACGAGAGCGATAAGCAGATTAGAGCGATGTTCCGAGTGCCGGAGCATCGCTTTTTGTTTTAGGGAGTCGAATTCACGTGGTCGTGGCGTGAGGGAGCGGAATCAGGTGGACCGCAAGGCTGCATGTAGCTTGTGTCCGCCCACGATGTTCAGCATCCGTTTCAGGTTGTAGGCTGCTACCGCTAGGCTGATTTCTGTTTGTGCTCCTCGCAGTCCGCGCAACAGGAAGCGTGGATGTCCGAAGATGCGATACTTCAGATTGGCAAACGGATGTTCTACAACGGATCGACGTAGTTGCATGGCCTCCGGCGTGGCCCGTTTTTGCATGCGCTGTAGCGCTTCTTCATGCAGATGCCGTGTAACCAGACGCCGGGAACTCGTCGTGCATTGCGATTTGAGCGCGCACGTTCCGCACACATCTGGTTGACCTGCGTAGATCACCGCGCGATCTTTGCGCGATAGTTGTTTGCGAGCGAGAGTCTGCCCTGCCGGACACAGGAACGTGTCGCTCTCAGGTTGATAGGCAAATTCTGTGCGGTCGAACAGGGTGCCATCTCCTTGATTGTTCACGCCACGGTTAGCAGGGACATGCGGCAGAATTCCTTTCGCCTCGCACGCTTCGGCCTGCTCTCCATTCGAGTAGCCCGCATCGGCTACAACATTGAGCGGCTGCGCGGGTTCACTCACGGCTGCCTGCGCGGCTTCGGCCATTGGTTGCAGGCTGCCGTTATCGCCAGCCTGAATAGTCACCTGTTGCGCTACGATCAGCGCGTGTTCGGCATCGACAGCGGCTTGTACGTTGTAAGCGGGAATCAGGCCATGAGACGTGCGCATCAATCCAGCTTCTGGCTCCGGGTGCTGGCGCAATTTTTCCAGAGCACTGGCTACCGCACCAGGATCGATTACCACTTCGTCTTGCTGGTCGGTCTGCTCTAGCTGTTCTAGGTAACGTTCCAGGGCCTCGCGTTCGCGTACACTCCGCTCGCTGCTGACGGTGTGGAATTTTGAGCCATCGATAGCAACCCACTCGCCCTTAACCAAGCCGACGGAACGTGCCAGTCGCACCAATTCGACTCCTGCAGCGGTTACCCCTTCGCGGTGCATACGCCGGAACTCGGCAATCGTCTTGTGGTCCGGCGCCAACCGTCCCAGCAGCCACATCAGCTCAATGTTTCGTCGGCACTCCGACTCCAGCCGTCGCGAGGAGCGGATCTGTTGCAAATAGCCGTATAGATAGAGTTTCAGCAGATCGCGCGGATCATAACCAGGCCGCCCCGTTTCGGCAGGCTCCGAGCGTTCAAATCCCAAGGCGGCCATATCCAGCCGATCCACAAACGCATCGATGACGCGGCACACATGATCGTCCGGAATCAATTCTTCCAGACAGATGGGGAATAGCGTTCCTTGAGTCCGGCCCTCACCCTGCACAAAGCCCATAAAAAAATGCCCTCGCTTTCACGAGGGCATCTTCTCATTTATTTTTGGCCGATCAACCAGAGTTTCGTAACAGTCTGAGTTTCGGGGGCTTTTTTTGATTCGGAACCTTTCCGTGGCGAACCAAGCGATTTATGCGTGGGCGCAGTGGACCGCGTCTAACGCGCCCCAGAGAGCGTCGAGTGCTTCGTTCGTGGTGGCGAGGATTTCCTCATCGCTGCCGGAGGCATGATCTACAAGCCAGTTGCGCCAGGCAGCGCGATGGGCTTTGTCGACTTCTTCGTGAACGGCAAAGTAGGCGAGGCCCTTGGCCGAATTAATGGAGTAATGCTTCTTGAGGCCATCGATCTTGGTGCTGGCGATTTCGGGCACTTGCGCTTCGTAAGCGTAAAGCGCCGCGACGGATTCGGCTACCGGCCGATCTCCCACAATTTCGCGAAACGTCTCAACAACAGCTTGTGTGCCGGGTAAAGCGGGGCAGCAGGTGATGTCTTCCTCATTGACTCCCAGCGCAGCGGCAAAGTCGCGCCAGAGTTTTGGGTGTGCGTTTTCAGGGTTTTCCTCTTCCGCGAGATTTTCCAGAACAATATCGCGCAGAGGTCCTTCGGTGCGCGCCGCAAGTACCCGCAGGTGCTTGGGGAACGCTTCGACGTGACGGTAGTACTGGGCAGCGTAGAGTTGGAGGGATTCGCGCGTGAGCTTGCCGGCCTGCCAGTCTTGGTAGAAGGGATGCTTCAACAGATTTTTTGCCGCAATGGCGGCATCAATCTTGTCGAGAAGTTCGGTATTCCGCATGGATCCTCCCTCAGATCGCAAAATCGACTCGAGGAGTGTACCAGAACTCGAGGAAGATTGCCGTGCAGGATTAGCTAGTCGGAGCGTGGAGGCGCTCGATATCGGCGCCGAGGGCGCTCAGCTTCTCGACGATTCGCTCATAGCCGCGATCGATGTGGTAGACGCGGTCGATGATGGTTTCACCTGAAGCCACCAAGGCAGCCAGGACCAGGCCGGCGCTGGCGCGCAGGTCGGAAGCCTGCACCGTGGTGCCTGAAAGCTGCGCAGGGCCCCGAACGACGGCGCGGCGAGCATCGATGGAAATATTCGCGCCCATACGGACCATTTCGCTGGCGTGCAGAAAACGATTCTCAAAGATGGTTTCGGTGATGAGCGAGGTGCCTTCGGCTTGCGTTGCCAGGGCCATGTATTGCGCCTGCATGTCGGTGGCGAAGCCCGGATATTCCTCGGTGGTGACATCGGACGCAACAAGCTTGGAAGCGCCGCGAACACGCAGTGTGGTGCGATCGACGCATTCCACTGAGACGCCGGCCTGTTGAAGTTTCGCGATGACGGCGCCTAAGTGGGACGGATCGCAATTCGTTACCTGCAAGTCGCCATTGGTGACGGCTCCGGCAATCAGGTAAGTTCCTGCTTCGATGCGATCGGGAATGATGGAATGCTCCGTTCCGTGCAGCTCACGAACACCTCGGATGCGCAATGTGGAGGTTTCATCTCCGTGAATATCGGCGCCCATTTTGCGCAGCAGGTGAATCAGGTCCGTGACTTCGGGCTCTCGGGCACAATTTTCCAGGATGGTTTCGCCGTCAGCCAGGGTGGCAGCCATCAGGATGTTTTCCGTCCCGGTAACGGTGATTTTCTCAAAGACGATGTGCGCGCCTTTCAGGCGGCTGCCATCGGAAACCTTTGCGCCGATGTAGCCGTGTTCCGTGTTGATTGTCGCGCCCATTTTCTCAAGCGCCGCAAGATGCAAGTCGACAGGGCGCGCGCCGATCGCGCATCCACCAGGCAAGGAAACGTGGGCGACGCCGGATCGCGCGATGGCCGGGCCCAGCGTGAGGATCGACGCACGCATGGTTTTCACCAGTTCATACGGGGCCACCGCGTCGTTCAACGTGTGAGATTCGATGGTGTACGCGGTGGATGGAAATTCCGCCGTAGAGACCTTGGCGGACATGAACGCCAGCAACTTGCCTATGGTGATAATGTCGCGCACCATGGGAACATTCCGCAGCGTAACCGGTTCGGCGGTGAGCAGCGCCGCGGCCATCGCGGGCAGCGCCGAATTTTTTGCGCCGCTGATCGTCACCGTGCCGTGCAGCGGCCGCCCGCCTCGGATTAGGAATTTGTCCATTCGTCGATTTCCCGTTTACTCGCCCAACGCTCGTCGCAGATCGCCCTTTGCCGCCGCCAATTGGCGCTTGGCCTTCTGCGCCGTTAATCCTCGTTTGAGCATGACCAGCGCCAGGCGCAGATTGTGTTCGCTCTGACGCAAAGCGTGTTCCACGGCGGACATGTCTTTCCCGCTACTCTCCATCAGAATGCGCTTCACGCGATGGCGAAGTTTCTGATTTGTCAGCGCGAGATCGATCATCAGGTTGTCGTAGCCGTGGCCGAGCCGCATCATCACCGCGGTAGAGAGCATGTTCAGGACCATCTTCTGCGCGGTGCCGGACTTCAACCGCGTTGAGCCAGTCAACACTTCCGGCCCGACTTGCGGAGTGATGGCAATCGCCGCGCTTTTTTGCAGCAGGGAATTGCGATTCGAGGAAATGCCTATGGTCATGGCTTTGCGTTTTTTGGCGAACGCCACGGCCGCCACAACATACGGTGTTGAGCCGCTGGCCGCGATGCCCACTAGCGTGTCGGTCGCTTTTAGTCTGAGCCGTTTCAGGTCGCGCACCGCGTTTACTTTATTGTCTTCCGCGCCTTCCACCGGCTTCGTCATCGCTTTCTTGCCGCCAGCGATTAGGGCTCGCACCAGCCTCGGCGAGGTTCCAAACGTGGGCGGGCATTCCGAGGCATCGACGACAGCGATGCGCCCGCTGGAACCCGCTCCCACATAAATCAACCTGCCGCCTGCCTGCATTCTGGCGACAATCGCATCCACAGCGCGGGCAATCGCGGACAACTCTCGACCCACAGCCGCCGCTACTTTGCGGTCCTCGCGGTTCATCACTCGCACGATCTGCAGCGCGGTCATTCGGTCGAGATTTCGCGAAGCTGGATTTCTCAGTTCTGTCAGCCGTCGTTCCATTTGGCCGCGCCGTTCATTCGAAGAGCCCATTGCTTAATTATAGCCGGGTTGCAGCACTGATAAGGATGTGCCGCCACCCAATGCGCATTTGGAGCGAGAGCGTTAACCGTGCCCGTTTAGGGTGCGAATTAACGTGAACGACATCACGCCGCTGTCACCTGCATGCAGGCTTGCCGGAATCCATCTATGATGGGAAGAGCGGCTGGGGTGCATTTTAATCACGGGGATTCTGGCAAGCGATCTATGGACATTCTGCGAAAACTGTTTGAGGAGCATTTTCATACGCCGCCCACGCGCGTGCAGCCGCTGCAGGGCGAATTGGGTGGTTCGGGCCGCAAGATCATCCGGCTCGCCAGCGAAACTCAGACTGCGGTCGGAATTCTCTACGGAGTACGCGAAGAAAACATCGCTTTCCTAGAATTCTCGCGTCATTTTCGCCGTCACGGCCTGCCAGTCCCCGAAATTTACGCCGAAGATCTGGACGAAGGCGCGTATCTCGAGGAAGACCTGGGCGACACAACGCTATTCGAATATCTGTCAAAGAATCGCAGCGGCGCGAATATTGCCCCCGAAGTGGTGGAGGCGTACCGCAAAACAGTAGCGATTCTGCCAAGGTTTCAGGTCGAAGCTGGACGCGATGTGGACTATTCCGTGTGTTATCCCTGCGGCAGCTTCGATGCCCAGTCCATCGCGTGGGATTTGAACTATTTTAAATATTACTTCTTGCGGTTGGCCGCGATTCCATTCAGCGAGCAAGCCCTGGAGAACGATTTCCGGTGGCTGACCGATTTTCTGCTGAGCGCGCCACGGGATTATTTTCTGTACCGCGACTTTCAATCCCGCAACGTCTTGTTGCGCGATGGCGAGCCGTACTTTGTCGATTACCAGGGCGGGCGCAAAGGCGCGTTGCAGTATGACATCGCGTCACTGTTGTTCGACGCCAAGGCCGATCTGCCGCCGGAAGTTCGCCAGCAACTGTTGGACGAATATCTGGATTGCCTAGGCGGCCTTCTGGACTTCGACCGCGAAGCGTTCCTGCACTATTACTACGCCTACGTTTACGTGCGTATTTTGCAGGCGCTCGGCGCTTACGGCTTTCGCGGCTTTTATGAACGCAAGACGCACTTCCTGCAGAGTGTGCCTTATGCGCTTAAGAATTTGCGCTGGTTGCTTCACAACGTCAAGTTGCCCATTGAACTCCCAACACTGATGGCCGCGTTCACCAGCATGTTGGCCTCCGAGAAACTGCTGGGCCTGGCTTCCGAAGCGCAGAACCTGGTGGTGCGGATTTTCAGCTTTTCGTTTCACCGCGGCGCGCCCGAGGACGACACCGGAAATGGCGGCGGCTTCGTGTTCGATGGCCGCAACTTGCCCAATCCCGGCCGCGAAGAGCGTTTCAAACCGTTGACGGGAAAAGATGCGCCGGTGATCGATTATCTGAACCAGCAAGAAAGCGTCCACCAGTTTCTTGCCTCGGTGTTTTCGCTTGTGGATGCCAGCGTCAGTAACTACCAGCAGCGCGGTTTTAAGAATCTGATGGTTTCGTTTGGGTGCACCGGAGGCCAGCACCGTTCGGTTTTTCTGGCGCAGCAACTGGCGAAACGCCTGCGCCAGCGCAACGGGTTGGAAGTGAGCGTGCGCCACCTTGAACTGGAAAAGATGGGCAAATGAAGGCCATGATCCTGGCGGCAGGATTGGGCACGCGCCTGCGCCCGCTAACCGACGATCGTCCGAAAGCCCTGGTAGAGGTGGCCGGGCGCACGCTTCTTGAAATCACGCTCACTCGTTTAAGTTCCTTCGGCATCCGCGACGTGATTATTAATGTGCATCACTTCGCTGACAAGATCGTCGACTATCTGCACGTTCACAAAAACTTCGGCATGCACATCGAGGTTTCTCGCGAAGATGTGTTGCTGGATACCGGTGGTGGACTGAAGAAGGCGGCGTGGTTTTTTCTTGATGAGTCCACGACTGCGGAGGAGCCATTCCTCCTGCACAACGTGGACATCCTCAGCACCATTGATCTTCGGAGCATGGTGGACGCGCAGATCCAGAAAAAAGCCTTAGCTACGCTGGCTGTGCAACTTCGGGACAGTTCGAGGCTGCTGATTTTTGACGACAATCAGCGGCTCTGCGGGCGTCGCGCTGGGCGTGACCGGGAGCTAGAAATTGTCTGCCCTTCAGCAAATCTCCAGCCACGGGCTTTCTGCGGCGTCCATGTGATTTCGCCGCGATTGCTTCGAATGATGCAAGAAGATGGGATCTTTTCCATCATCGATTTGTATTTGCGTCTTGCGGCGCTCGGGGAAAATATTCTCGAATTTTCGTCGGATGAGTATTATTGGCGCGATCTGGGCAAGGCAGAAGACCTTGCACAGGCAAAACAAGACATTGTCTCGGGAACTCTCGTTTAGCCACCCCGCCACTTGCTACTTGCACCAATGTGGTGCAGAATGGTGAAATGAGCACCACAACTAAGGCCGTTCGGCAAAGTATCAGCCTCCCAGCTAAGGTCGCGGCACAAGTCCGTTCCTTGGCTAAGACCCGCAGGCTCAGTTCCAGTCGCATGCTTGTGGAACTGATCGAGAATGGTATCGAAGCCGAGAAGCGCAAGCAGCAGGAGTTCTTCGAACTGGCTGAGAAATTCCGCGAGACCTCGGACCCCGAGGAAGCCAAAAAACTCGGCGATAAGCTCGGCCGAATGGTATTTGGCGGCTGATGCCCAAAATCGAGCAGTGGGATAAACTGCCGGAAAATGTTCGTCGCCATCTTATCGACCGAATGCGCGATCGCGCCATCAGTATTACCGACCTAAATCAACTTCGAGTTTGGATCGATTCGCAGCCTGATGTGCCGGAAGGTGATTGGTACAAAGATTTCGGATCGTTCAAGATCTGTGGCTGCGGGTCGTATCCCAAGACTTTTCTACTTCGAAATCAGGCCGCCAAGGGAGAGGCCCTCTGATCGGTGGATGAGTTCTGGCGAGCTGTTTGTGGTCTTAAATGCAGCGCTGGGTTTTATCCCAGCATCGGTTAAAGAGGGGGCTGGCGTGAATGCTGGCTACGCGAAAGAAATGGCGCGAATCTGCTCCGCGTCAAAACAACAAATTGTACAAGGCTGAGGCTGCAAAAGCGGCGGCGAGCCGCCGCACTCCAAATCCTTAGTGGGTCGGTTCGACCGCTAAGCCGAGGGCTTTCATCACCGCGTCGTGAACCGCGGGGCGGACTTCGGCGATTTTGTGGTTTTCGCGGGTTGGGTTCACGCGATTCGTCAACAACACTACGAAAAGCTGGCGGTCCGGGTCGATCCAGATGGTTGTGCCTGTGAAGCCCGTATGGCCGTAACTGTGTGACGAAAAGTAGTGGCCGCTGGAGCTGCCCTCAGTGGGCACCACCCAACCCAGCGTGCGCGTGTTCTGAGCCAAGGGCTGCGGCACGGTGAACTCTGCGATCGTCGCACGCTTCAGGATGCGGTTATGCGCATAAACGCCGCCATTCAGCAGCATCTGGCAGAACGCGGCCAGGTCCGGCGAAGTGCTGAACACGCCGGCGTGCCCGGAAACTCCGCCAATCGCATAAGCATTCTCGTCGTGCACTTCGCCTTGCACCAGGCGATGGCGCAGCTGGTTATCGATTTCCGTCGGCGCAATTTCCGGCCAAAGCTTTTTGGGCGGGTTGTACATCGTATTTTTCATGCCGATGGGATTGAAAATATATTCGTTAGCGAGCACATCGAGCGGCTTGCCGGTCAGGCGCTGAATGATCTCCGCCATCAAAATAATGCCCAGGTCCGAGTAGACCACTTTTGTGCCGGGCTCGTACTCCAACGGTTCCGCAAAAATGTCTTTCAGCGTGTCGGCCTTGCCCTTTGAGATGCGCCAATATTCCTTGAAGGGAGGCAGGCCGGAAGTGTGCGTCATCAGGTACCGCACGGTGACTTTGTGGCGCCACGCGACTTGCCGCGCCGCGCCCCAGTCGTGAAGCTCCTGCGGGCTTTTCACGGTAACTTTGTGCGGCCCGTCAGCCGCCGGCCCGTCAATCCATTCCGGCAGGTAGCGCTCGATGGGGGCATCGAGATCGAGTGGCGAAGGGAAGTCGCCTTCAACAAGCTTTTCCACCAGCGTGGTGGTGACGACGACTTTCGTGAGCGACGCGAGGTCGTACATCGTATCGATCTTGGTTGCGGGAGAGTCCGCCTCGTAACTCAATTTTCCAAACGAGTGATAGGAAACTTTGCCGCGATAGCCGACGGCAATCGTCGCGCCGGGAAAAGCCTTGTCCGCGATGGCCTTCTCGACTTCAGCAAACGCCGGCTGCAGTTGCGCTTCGCCGCGCACATCCATGGGTTGCAGCGTCATGGGATTGGCGGGAACTTCGATGCCGTAACCGGCCTTCAGATCGAGGCCAGGAATCGTAACCGGGAGATGGCCGCGAATGGGAATCTGCCCGAACATGGCGCGCGCGACGGAGATTTGCGCGACATCGCTGATTCCAAATGCAGCAAGCCAAGTCTGTGCCTGAGGGAAACGCTCAATCAAATAAGGGCTGCCCATGCTGACGGTGATCACCGGCTTACCAGACTTGTAAATCTGATCGATGAGCGGCAATTGGTCTGCCGGGACGTCGACATCGCCCTTGCGGTCGCTGACGCGCACAAACAACGCCAGAATCGCGACGTCGTAAGTGTCTGGCGCGGGCAGTTTCAGCATGTCGGCCTTCACAAATTTCGTGTCGGCGCGAAGCGTGGTGAGCGAGTCAAAACGCGATTTCAGTTCGCGCTCCAGATCCTCGCCCGGATAGGGCTCAGGATCGGCATAAAGCGAAACCAGCAGTGCACGCGCCGGCTTTGTTCCGTCGAGCGGCAAGCGGTGTGGCGTGTCGCGAAGCAGCGTAATGCCGCGATCGGAAATATCCTGCGATTCGGCCTGCCAGGCTACGCTGCCGAACTTGGCATTTAACGCATTCAGATCCACCAGGCGATTGGCATTCAAGCCGAGGCGCGCCTTGGCCTGCAGAAGTCGCCGCACGGAAGCGTCCAGTCGTTCCTGGGAAATTTCGCCCGATTTTGCCGCGGCCAGAAGCGCGTCGTAGGCCGCGTCGGGAACCGGTGGCATCAGCAACGCGTCCGCGCCCGCCAGAAACGCGCGCACGGCGGCATCTCCCGGGGCAAAGCGCACCGTAATCCCGCCCATGTCCATCGCATCGGTGACGACAAGCCCCTCGAAGCCAAGTTGCTTTCGGAGAAGATCCGTCAGGATAGCGGAAGAAAGAGTCGCGGGAGTATTGGGATCCGGCTCAAAGGCGGGCACATTCAGGTGCCCAGTCATGATGCTGCCGACGCCAGCCGCGATGGCCGCGCGGAACGGTACAAGTTCCAGATGCTCCAGGCGATCGCGATTGGCCTTAATTACCGGAAGATCGATGTGCGAGTCGGCCGCAGTGTCGCCATGCCCGGGAAAATGCTTTGCGGTGGCCAGGCCGCCATTTTCCTGCACGCCGCGAACAAACTCCGCGACATATTCGGATACCGAGGCCGGGTTCTCACCAAACGAGCGCGTGTTAATGATGGGGTTCCCCGGATTGTTGTTCACGTCGGCCACCGGCGCGTAAATCCATTGAACACCCGCGGCGCGTGCTTCCAGCGCCGTGATTTTTCCCATGGTGTAGGCGTCTTTGGGATTTCCAGCGGCAGCCAGAGCCATGGCTGTGGGGAATGACGTGCCTTCATCGAGACGCATCGCCGCGCCACGCTCGAAATCCGCTCCGAACAACAACGGCAGCTTCGATTTGGACTGCAGTTGATTCGTGAGCACCGCGGTGGGATAGGCCTGGCTCTTCACGATGCCGAGTGGCGAGCCATGCGTGATGGTGATGAAACCGCCGACGTGCAGGTCGTTGATGCTGTGAAGCATCTGCGCATACGCCGGAGAATCCGTGGAGGTGAAGCTGCCGTGGTAAGTGGCGAACAACACCTGGCCCACTTTTTCTTCGACGCTCATCTGGCGAAGCGTGTCTTCCACCCACTGCGTTTGTTCCGGCGTCAGCTTCACCGTGGCAGACTCCTGAGCCGCGTTATTGTTGCCCTCCGCGGAAGCTTCCGCAGGTTGGGCGCTGCGGCTGTGGTTTCGAGCTTTCAGTGTTATTGAGAACATAAGCAAAAAAGGCAGAACAACTGGTCCGGCGTAGCGCCAACGCATGTTCAGAAGGTCCCCCAGCCGTTGCGCCCGGTGCTTTGACTGTATATAGCACGCGCACTCTGTGCTCACAATCCAAGTGCAATCGGCGAGTTCCAGAATATCATTGGGGAGTATGAAACCATCGCAAAGGTTGGCTCTGGTGTTTCGCAAGCTTGGCGCGTGCCTGATTCTGATGCCGGCGATCGTGATGGCCGCGCCCGGCGACGGGTCCGCGGCACAGAAGCTAGGCAGGCCGACGAAAGGCCACGTGGCCCGCGTGCAGACGGGCCTGGATGTTCTGGAAGGCCAGAAATTCGCGCCGCTTCGCGGGAAGCGTGTTGGACTGATCACGAATCACACGGGCGTCGATACGCAGGAGCGCTCGACGGTGCAACTCCTGGCGCACGCGCCTGGCGTTCAACTGGTCGCGCTGTTCAGCCCGGAACACGGCATCGCGGGACATGCCGATGACAACGTGCCGAGTTCGAAGGATGCTTCAACCGGTTTGCCAATTTACAGTCTGTATGGAGATCACAACCGGCCGACCGATGAAATGCTGAACGGGATCGACGCTCTGGTCTTTGATGTGCAAGACGCCGGCGTGCGCTTCTATACCTACACCACCACCATGGGCTACTGCATGGAAGAAGCGGCGAAAAAGGGAATCGAGTTTTACGTGCTGGATCGGCCCAATCCGATCGCCGGCGACATTGTCGAAGGGCCGATGCTGGACGCGGACAAGACTGCTTTCGTAGCGTACTTTCCGTTGCCGGTGCGCTATGGCCTGACCATCGGTGAGCTCGCGCAGCTCTTCAACGCGGAAAATCACATCAGTGTGAAGCTGCACGTGATTCCCATGAAGGGTTGGCACCGCAACTATTTCTTTGAAAGCACCGGACTGCGTTGGATTCCGCCGTCGCCGAATCTGCGCACACTGAAGGGCTCGATTCTTTATCCCGGACTCGAGGTCCTGCAAAACGCCGGCGTTTCCGTGGGTCGCGGTACAGAAGCGCCATTCGAAGAGTTTGGGGCTCCATGGATCAACGGCGAGGAAGTTGCCGCAGAGTTGAATGCGAAGAATTTGCCGGGCTTGCGCTTCGCGAACCAGCGATTCATTCCAGTGAGTGGATTGTACGCGGGCCAACACTGCGGCGGAGTGGGCATCAAGGTGACCGATCGCGCCGCGGCGCGGTCTATGCGCATGGGTTTGGAAGTTGCCGAGATTCTTCAGAAGAAGTACCCGACAGATTTCGAGACGGCAAAAATGTTGTTGCTCCTCGGCAATAGCGAAACGGTCAGTCAGTTGCAGTCCGGGACCCCGCCGGCTCAAATCGTTGACGGCTGGGCGAAGGATCTCGCCGCTTACGACCAAATGCGCCGAAAATATTTTCTGTATCAGTAACGCCCGCCACCTGGCACACGGCAGCCCGGGTCGGCAGAATCCCAACCCGTGAATTAGAGGCCGTTTGTGGTAGAGTCCGGGAATGCGCATTGTCTCTCTTTTACCGTCCGCCACGGAAGTGCTGTTTGCGCTAGGCTTCGATCGAGAGATTGTCGGTGTCAGCCACGAATGTGATTTTCCTGCGCGCGCAAAAACGAAGACAGCCGTCATCCACTCGCGCCTGCCACACGATGCCAGTCCCGCGGAAATTGATCGCCTGGTGCGGGAGTACGTCGCGCGTGGCGAGAGTTTGTACGCCGTGGATAGCGATGCGCTCGAAGCGCTGGCGCCCGACTTGATCGTCACTCAGGATTTGTGCCACGTTTGCGCTGCTTCCCCCGATGATCTGGCCACCACGCTTGCGCGCTTTCACAAACGCCCGGAAGTGCTTTGCTTGAATCCCCAGGATCTCAGCGATGTGTGGCGCGATGTGCTTTGGATGGGAGAAGAGACGCTTCGTTTTCCGCGGGCACAGGAACTGCTAGAGAAAGTCGGGGTGCGGCTGGGTGAAATCCAGAAGGACCTGGATGGGCAATCGGAGCGGCCACGCGTGGTGCTGCTGGAATGGCTTCAGCCGTTTTACGTCGGCGGCCACTGGGTGCCGGAAATGATCCAGTTCTCCGGTGGAGTGGATGTGTTGGGAAAGCCGGGGACGCCTTCGCGACGTGTCACCGCGGAAGAGATCATCGAAGCGGCGCCCGACGTTTTGCTGATTGCACCTTGCGGCTATCGAAAAGACCAGGCCGCCGCCGAGTATCTGTCGCTGAGTTTGCCGGACGAATGGCGCCACATACCGGCGGTGCGCAATGGGCGTGTTTATGCGCTGGAGGCGAATAGCTACGTTTCCCGGCCAAGTCTGAGGCTGGTGACAGGAATCGCCGCCATGGCTAAAGCGATGCATCCCGGGATGCGCTGCCGCCCCGAGGTGGCGTCGACCGTACGGCAAATCACCGAGAGCGGACGAAGTTTCCACACCGCTACGGCCTGAGTCCCCCGAAAAGCCAGTTTCCATTTACGAAGCAGCCCTGACCTTCGTCCTATTGACATTGTTCGTCGTATATATAAGACTCCTATATATAAGGCGGTGACTATGATTCGCACGGAGTTGAAGCGGGGAACCGCTGAGTTGGCGATTCTCAGCGTCCTGGAAAACGAACCGCTGCACGGCTACGAAATCGCCCGCCAGATTGAGCAGCAGTCCAAAGGCGCGCTGCAATTCACCCTCGCGGCGCTCTACCCGATGCTCTACCGTATGGAGAATCGCGGCTGGCTGAAGGGGGCTTGGGAGACGGCTGCAAACGGGCGCCGGCGCAGATGCTATCGCTTGACATCGCGCGGGCGGAAAATGCTTCAGCCGATGCGCGAGGAATGGGCCAATCTTTTTCGTGTGATGCGCCGCGTCGCGAAGGTGAGCCATGCCTGATTGGAATCGACTGATCGCTGAGCGAATGGGCACGTTGGCGCTTTCGCCAGAAATGCGACAAGAGGTCATCGCGGAACTCGCCACCCATCTGGAGGACGTCTACCAGAACTGTCGGGCTCGTGGAGTCAACGAGTCTCAGGCAATCGAGATTGCTCTGGGCCAGGCGGCTGACTGGCAAGAACTCGCATGCGAAATTTCTACTGCTAAAAACGAGGAGGGCGGAATGAATGACCGGTCAAAACAGTTCTGGTTGCCGAGTTTAGTGACGCTGACGGCGTCAATGCTCTGGCTCATGCTGCTTCAGCGAGTAAGCTGGAATCCAACAAGCAGTTCGTTTCACGGGGGCCCGCCTCTGATGCCGTACCTGATCTGGCTGATCACCCTGCCCGTTTTCGGCGCATGCGCTGCGTATCTGTCTCGCCGCGCGGGAGGGAGCCGCCGCGCACGGATCGCTGCGGGATTGTCTCCCTCGATTGCAATGCTCGCTGTGCTCGCTTTTGCTTTGCTAGCAGGCATTCTTATCGAAAAGAATCCGTTTATCTGGAAGCATCCCGGCTACGTTGCGCTCGGTTTTCTTCCATGGGTAATCTTTCCCGCCTTTGCTTTGGCGCTAGGGGTTCTTCCATTCTTGAATGTGGCAAACCGGCGCACTTGACCCTTAGAGACGTGGCGCGCTTCAAGATTCAATTTGAATTGGTCACGGCCCACCCTGCCGGCAAATAGCGCGGGCCACCGATACACCGGCGGCTAGCCGCGGAAGACGAACTGCCGGAACGCGTAGAACAGGAAGCCGGAAAGCGTCATGGCGGCCGGCAAGGTCAAAACCCACGCCAGGAGCAGGTTGCGCACCGTGGCCCACTGCAAGCCAGAGTGGGTTGCCATCATTGTGCCCGCCACGCCGGAAGAAAGGACGTGCGTGGTGCTAACCGGCAGTCCCAGCCCGTCGGCGGCGCCGATTGTGGCCATGGCTGTGATTTCCGCAGCCGCTCCTTGCGCATAGGTCAAATGATTCTTCCCGATTTTCTCGCCCACGGTCACAACGATGCGCTTCCATCCGACCATGGTGCCCAGGCCGAGCGCGACCGCAACCTTAACCCACAGGGGGATGAAGCGCGTGGAGTGATCAACGTGAACCTTGTAATTTTTGAGCACGGCAACATCCGGCGGTGTGAATGTCGGCTTGCCGGATTTCTGCATCAAGCGGATAGCTTCGCTGACCACGTACATATCGTTGCGGAAGTTGCGCACTTGTTCGCGAGGAACCTTGGCGAGTTCCTTGAACTGGGCCATTTCCGTGCCGATATCGTTGATCATCACGCGCAATGCCAACATGGTGTTCGGCTTGAATTCTTTCGTGCGGATATATTCCGTGACGTCATCGCGCGGATCCCCTACTACCGCTTCGGGCGTCACATATTTGCCGACCGTGTCGGCTGCCTGGCGTGAAACTGCGACAAAATCCTGCGACTGGCTCGACGTGACCGCGTGGTTCAGTGCGTAGGTTGTCGGCACCGTTCCGATGAGAATCAGCATGATCAATCCCATGCCTTTTTGCCCGTCGTTCGAGCCATGGAAGAAACTAACACCGGTGCAGGTGAGGATCAGCAAGCCGCGGATCCAGAACGGAGGCGGTTCGTTACCCTTCGGCGCTTCATAAAGCTGCTTTTGCTTGATGACTGCTTTCATCACTGAAAGAAGCAGAAATGCCAGGATGAATCCGAAAATGGGCGAGAGCAGCAGCGACTTGCCGATGCCCAGCGCCTGCGCCCAATCCACGCCGCTGGTTCCAGACTTTACGCTCAACAATTGGTTGGCTATACCCACGCCGATAATCGAGCCAATCAGCGTGTGAGAACTGGAGGCGGGTAAGCCCAGCCACCATGTACCCAGATTCCATAAGATGGCGGCCATGAGCAATGCGAATACCATGGCGAAGCCCGCATTGCTTCCCACTTGCAAAATCAATTCCACGGGCAGCAACGAAACGATGCCGAAGGCCACCGCGCCTGACGAAGTGACGACCCCGGCAAAATTCCAGAATCCTGACCACACCACGGCGATATTCGGATCCAGCGAGTGCGTGTAGATTACCGTGGCGACCGCGTTCGCGGTATCGTGAAAACCGTTCACAAACTCAAAGCCCAACGCCACCAACAATGCCAAACCCAGCAAAACGTAGGGCCACGCCGAACCAAGAGTTATACCTGCCAAGTCACGCGAAATGCTGGTTCCAACGAAAATCACTCCGGCGACCAGCACGGCGCCAAAAATCAGGATGCCGATACGACCGGGACCTCGGCTAAGTTTCGCTTCCATTACGGAAGACGCAGAAGCAGTGGCCATAAACATCCTTTCAGTGGTTACGGGGTTCGCAAATCCGTCAAGGCGAGCCACTCTTATACGTTTAAATTGTTAACCGACGATGAATGGTTTAAAAAACGCGTCCCAATTGGAAAAACCATTTGCGATGGCCGGTGTCTCCGACGCTGGCGCCAATCAGGACCGGGCCAAATGTGGTTTCGGCAAGAAGCCCCAGAGCACCGTCACCCGAAAGTCGCGGGGCATTCGGATCGCCATACATCTTGCCGATTTCGCCGGCGCCGTAGATGTACACCTGTTTTCCCACGAACGGCGGTAATGTAAAGATCTCGTGAAGATAGCCCACACGGCCCAGAAAATACTGGTTGCCGAACAATTCGTTGAGGCCGTAAGCGCTGAGGCGTCCAGGACCGCCGAGGAAGAATTGCGGTGTTCCGGTGCCGTTGGAACCAAACGTAGAACCGCCGCGAGTGATCAGGAAGACCGAATCTTTCAGGAAAACCGGATGGAAATATGCGGCGTAAAGGTCCAATGAAGGAAACTTCTCTGTCGCACCCGGGGCTGTATCGTACCAGAAGAATTTCGACTCCAAATAATAGCCCGCCGTGGGAATCACTGGCTCGTTGGTGTGGTCGCGAACGTAACTCATCTGCGTGGCACCCACGCGGCCGCTATAGGAGGAAAATTCCGGCTGGCCCAGGCGCAGGGTGGCCTGTTCGAAGCCGATTCCGTATCCGACATAGAGCTGGTTGAAGCGATTGAAGGTGTACCCGACATTGACGCCACCCAGAACGCGGTCGATGCGATAGTCGGCCCGAGGATTGGTCTTTTCATAAATATTGAAGGTGGTTTGGCTTCCGCCGGCAAAAGGCTCGAAGAACCAGTGGCTCTGTGTGTAGAACGGTTTGTACAATTGCGTCTGCAGGCCGTAGGTTTCGCCAAACTGAAAGTCCGTGCGCAGTTCCGAGCGTTCGCCCCACACGTCCATGGCGGTGATTCTGCCGCCCAATGTGAAGGTCACGTCTTCAGGTTCCGAACCGTCAATGAAGAACGACGGCTGCAGCAAGGGAGGAGCGTAGGACTTTTCGCGAATCTGGATCAGCAAGCCATCGCGGCCATCTTCGTGAATCATCCCATAGGTGACGCTGTCCCACCGGCCAACGCCCGCGAGGCGCGTAAGGTGGGCGTCGATTTGTTCGGTGTTGACGGCAGTGCCGACAAGCGGACGCAGAAATTTCTGAATGTCGCGCGCGGATTCCAGGTTCACGCCTTCGACCTTTACAAATTGTGGGATGCCAACGGTGGTTAGTTTGCGCGATTCCTTCCAGTCGAGATACGCGGCCCAGTCCGCATCGTTGAGCGAGTACGCTTCCAGGATCCGCGCCTTTTCCGCAGCCGCGTCGTAGCCCTTTTGAAGAAGCTCCTTGGCCTTCTCGTAGTCCATGGTACTGAAGTCTTCCACCTTTGCCGTCACGATCACGTCGGCTCCAGCCATGCCGCGAATCTTGGTCTCGGCAATGATCAGTTCCACGGAGCGTCCCAGCACTTCGAACGCAGACTGAATGTCTTTCGCGGAGGTTTTGGAAATCTGCAGGTGGATGGCGATCACCACGTCCGCGCCCATGTTGCGCACCACGTCGGTCGGTAGATTGTCCACCAGTCCACCATCGACGAAAACTTTGTCGCCCTCTCGTACGGGATCAAACACGCCAGGAATGGACATGGTGGCGCGCATGGCCTGAGAAAGGGATCCCCTGTCAAAGACATACGCCTTGCCGGTAATCAGTTCCGTGGAAACGCAACGAAAAGGAATCGGAAGATCGTCGAACGATGGAATCATGGAGTAGTTCAGCGTTTCGCGGTCGATCAGCAAGCTGATGTTTTCGCCGGTGCTGAGTCCGGGAGGCAATCGAGGGCCATTCTTGAGGCCGATATTGATGCTGTTCGGAACGTCGCGCGCGTCCTCTTTGCGGCGAAACGCAAGGTCCTGGTAAGAAATGTCCCCGCTCAGCAACTGCGGCCAGTTTGCGTGGTCCACAATTTGCTTCAACTCGTCCGCGCTCTTTCCGGTGGCATAAAGCCCGCCCACCAACCCGCCCATGCTGGTTCCGGCGACGTAGTCAACCGGGATGTGGTGCTCCTCAAACCACTTCAAGACCCCCAGATGCGCGATGCCCAAAGCGCCTCCGCCTTCCAGTGCCACGCCGATCTTCAGGCGAGGCTTCGCTGCAGGTCTTGCTTCGGACGGCGCTGGTGCGCTGGGTGCGGGTTCGATCGGCTTCTCCTGCGCGTAGCCTATTGATCTGTGCATAAATAATGCAATACGCGTATAATAGGTGTTCAGGAGGCAGAACACCTATGCCCAGACCGAAGGGGAGCGCCGATCTGTTGGAAGACCGGCGCAAGCGAGCTTTGGCGTTGCTGGATGCCGGTCACACTCTCAATGAAGTGGGACGGCGTGTTGGATGCAATCCGAGTTCGGTGATGCGCTGGCGAGATGCCAGGCGGCGTGGCGGAGCGAAAGCATTGCGAGTACGTTTCTCTCCAGGCCGTCCTTGGAAGCTGAACGCGGCGCAACGAAGACGCTTGGTGCGTTTTCTTCTTCAAGGACCGATCGCGCAGGGTTACCGGACGAATCTCTGGACCACGGTCCGCATTGCAGAGGTAGTCCAGCGGAAGTTCGGAATCCGATATCACCGCGCCCACGTAGGTCGCTTGATGCACAGCTTGAAATGGACCCCTCAGAAACCCGAGCGACGCGCGTTGGAGCAGGATGAAGGAAAAATCAAACGCTGGAAACAAAGGGACTGGCCCCGGGTAAAAAAAACGCTGCGCGGCTGGGTGCCCATATCGTATTTGCCGACGAATCCGGCTTCCTTTTGATCCCCTTGGTGGTCAGAACCTGGGCGCCGGAAGGGCAAACTCCCATTCATCGTCATCGCCAGGGACGACGGGACAAGATCTCGGTCATTTCGGGAATTTCGCTGAGCCCCAAGCGACAGCAACTGGGTCTTTACTATCTACTCTTCTTTGACAACATCGGACAGCAGGAGGTCTGCGTTTTTCTGCGGGAGCTGCTGCGGCACCTGCGCGGCCCAGTCATTGTTTTGCTGGATAACTCCTCCACCCATAAGGGAGAACCGCTCCAGAAGCTCCTGCATCAACACCCGCGTCTCTCGATCGAATATTTTCCCTCCTACGCCCCGCAACTCAACCCCGATGAAGGAGTGTGGTCCCTGCCAAGAGGGACCTTGCCAACAGCTGCCCTAAGAATGTCGATGAGTTGATGGAAGACATACTCCGTTCGATCGAACGGATCAAAGTCTCGCCCGAGAAACTACGCGGATGCATCCTGCAGTCTGAGCTGCCTCCTTTTTTGTGTTAGAGCATTGCATTATTTATGCAGCGATCAATAAAGTGCACAGCAGCAGCGCGGCCGAAGACACAAATAAGTGAAGACGCATATCGGTTTTCCCCTTGGAAATAGATGCGAGCGGTAGGACAGGAACACAAACAGTTTCCCGCACCTGCGTACGCTGAGCAAGCAGCGAATCCCGCGCGCTTCCCGGTGCGGCGGAGAATTCTGCTAAACGTTGGCTTCTTCTTCGGGATGCCGCTGCCGATGCGCCAGCCCAACACCGAACAGCACAAGCGCCCCACCTGCTATTTGCGGAAGCGTAAGTGGTTCGCCGAGCAGGACTGCCGCCATCGCCGCGGTCAGTGGTCCTTGCGTCAGCAAACTGATGGACGTGATGGTTGCCGGCAAGTGTCCCAAGGCGTAGGTCAGCGCCAGGTAGCCGCCCAGTTGCGAAACGAGCCCCAAGCCAAATAAGGCCCACCAGGTGTGACGGTGAGGCACGCGCAAAGAAATGCCCATGGCGAAATTCAGCAGCAGCAGCACGAGCGTGGTGGCGATCATCGACAGGCGGAGAAACGTGAGCGTGCTGATCGTGGTGCGCACTTTTTCCGTAGCCAGAAGATACACGGCGAAGCACGCCGCAGCGCCGAGCGCCATGATGTCGCCAACGCCAAACGGCGCGTGTCGCGCCAGATCTGACCATAGAATTACCAGCGAGCCGCTAATTGCCAGCACCAGACCCACCCAGAATGCGGGTTGCGGCCTGCGGCGGAACACCATCCACGTCAGCAGGCCAACGACAATCGGCGTGTTATTTCCAAGCAGCGTGGCATTGGCCGCGGAGGTGCGCAGGATCGCAGTGTTGTACAACGCCAAATCGAGCGCGAAGAACAGACCACCCAGTCCGATGATCAGCCAGGTGCGGCCATCGATGTGTTCGCGCTTGCGATTGGTGGCAAACGTCGGCAGCAAAACCACGGCTGGGATCAACATGCGATAGAACGCTGAAGCTGGACCGGGAATGTCCGTCCAGCGAACGAAGATCGCCGACCACGCGATGCACACGATGCCGGCGACGAGCGCCAAATAAGCCGCCGCGCGGCTTTCTACCGCTTGCTTGGTTACGAAGCTAGCTTCAGTAGCCACGAATCATCCTATCGTTCGATTCAGCAGTATCCCACACGACGAATGCCGGCACAGGTGCCGAATTGGCTGGTTCCCATGAGTCGCCGCAGCCGGCGCAAGCCTACTAGAATTGTGTAAAGATTGCGTTCCCGCGCTATACTACGCGTTTTGAAAAGGCTTCGGGGGCGACGCATGATTGAGGAGAAAAAAGATCGTGACCTGGGAATGACGCGCGAAATCACGCGCCGCGATTTCCTGAACGGCGTGGCTGTGGGCGCCACCGTATTGGGTGCGGGTTTCAGCTCAGAGCGGTTGCTGGCCGCGGCAATTCTCGACGAACCGCCGGCCGAACAGGCCGAGGCATACTACCCACCCGCGAAAATGGGATTGCGTGGCGACAACGACGGCTCCTACACCTACGCCCACAAACTGCGGGATGGAGAGAGCCCAAGCGCCATGGGCCAGCCTGTCGACACCGGCGAATCCTACGATCTGATCGTCGTCGGCGCTGGAATCAGCGGACTTGCGGCTGCTTATCGCTTCCGGCAAAAAGCCGGCAACAACTCCAAGATTCTCCTGCTCGACAATCACGATGACTTCGGCGGCCACGCTCGCCGCAACGAGTTCACGATTGCCGGTCGCCTGCTGCTGAGCAACGGTGGCACGCAATCCATCGAAAGCCCCGGCGAATACAGTGCGGAAGCCAAGGGTCTCCTGAAGGAACTCGGCATCGACACGAACGTTTTCTACAAGGCCTACGACCAGAAGCTCTATTCCAAGCTGGGAACCGCCGCCTTTTTCAATAAAGAGACCTTCGGAGACGACCGCTTGCTGCCCGGAATGAATACCACCCCCTGGCAAGAATTTCTGGCGAAAGCGCCGCTCAGCGACGCCGCACGCAAAGACATCATTCGCGTGTACACGGAAAAAGTTGACTATCTGAAGGGGCGCTCGCAGGAAGAGAAGATCGCTTACCTGAGAAAAACCAGCTATGCCGATTTCCTGACAAAAAATTGCAAGATGACGCCGGAGGCATTGCCGTTTTTCCAGACCTTCCCGCACGACCTGTTCACCGTTGGAATTGACGCGGCTCCCGCCATGGCCTGCTACGAAGCCGGCGACGACTATCATTCTTTCAGCTACGCGGGTTTTGATGGGCTGGGTTTGCCGCCGCGCGAAAAGGCGGAGCCTTATATTTTTCATTTTCCCGATGGCAATGCGTCGATCGCGCGCCTGTTGGTGCGTTCCTTGATTCCGGGCACCATTCCGGGAAGCACGATGGAGGATGTGGTTACCGCCAAAGCGGATTACAGCCGGCTGGACCGCGCGGAAAACGCGGTGCGTCTGCGCTTGAACAGTACGGTTGTGAATGTTCGGCACGCCAGCGCAAACGCAAATGCGGGCGCGAGACACGTGCAGGTTTCCTACATTCGCGAGGGAAAGCAGTTCGTTGCGAAAGGGAACTACTGCGTTTTGGCCTGCTACAACATGATGATTCCGTATCTCTGCCCGGAATTGCCGGATCCGCAAAAAGAGGCGCTCTCCTATCTCGTAAAGGCGCCGCTGGTCTACACGCACGTCGCGATTCGCAATTGGACATCTTTCAACAAGCTCGGCATTCACCAGATTGTTTCGCCCGGTTCTTATTTCACTTATACCGCGTTGGATTTCCCCGTGAGCCTGGGCGCCTACAAATTTCCCAGCAAGCCCGAAGAGCCTGCCGTGCTCTTCATGCTGCGCACGCCTTGCTTTCCCGGACTGCCCATGCGCGATCAAAACCGCGCGGGCCGCGCCGAACTCTTGCAGACTCCCTACGCCAAGTTCGAGCGCAATATCCGCGACCAACTGGAACGCATGCTCGGCGGAACCGGCTTCGACGCGGCCAACGATATTGTCGGAATTACCGTGAATCGCTGGGCGCACGGTTACGCTTATACGCCGAACTCGCTCTTCGAACCCGACTGGAAAGATGGCGAGCAACCGTGGATTATTGGCCGCAAACCGTTTGGACGCATCACCATCGCCAACTCTGATGCCGGCGTCAGTGCATATACCGATGTGGCCATCGATCAAGCGTATCGCGCTGTCGGTGAACTGTTCGCTCAGAACAAATAGCCGAGTCCGCACATGCATTTGCCGTGAGTTGCTTCACGAGAAACCGCGCACTGTGAATTTCCGCTGACACTGAATTCTTGCCCTACTCTAGATGTGTATTTCCCTTGGCGAAAAATCGCCAACTGAATTCGGGGGTCGCGTCCATGAAACGGAGCATCATTTTCGTAGGCCTTTTGTTGCTGGCTGTCGGCATTTCTCTAGCGCAACAAAACAATGTCAGCGATGAAGGCGGCCGCGTCCTGGCGCTCGAAACGGCGTGGAACCACGCGCTGGAGGAAAAAGATACCAAGGCTCTCGACATGTTGCTGGCCAACACCATGGTGTCCGTGGACATCGATGGCAGCGTTTCGACTAAAAGCGATTTCCTGGCCAGCATCAAAGCGCCGGATTATCAACCGAGCCAGGCCGTCACCGAGCAAAGCAATGTGCAGGTCTACGGAAATGCGGCGGTCGTGGTGGGAATTTTTCGAATCAAGGGAACGGAAAAAGGGAAGCCTTATGTGCGACGCGAGCGTTTCGTCGACACTTGGGTGAAGTTTGATGGCGCCTGGCAGTGCGTGGCCACCACCAGCGCGCTTATCACTTCGAAGCCCCAACCTGCGGATTAGGCGGAAGCCGTTTTCGATATTCAATCGAAGAAATTAGTTCAGGCCATTGCAGAGAATGGCTCCGGGGCCTGGACTCGAACCAGGATTCTAGGCTCCAAAGGCCCATGTGCTACCAATTGCACCACCCCGGAGTAGGAGGCAACTCTACTAGTGTACTTGAGAGTACGCGGAGCGCCAAAGCCCGAGGTTGATCGGGTACCTAGCCCGACTAACAATTTTGCCGCTTCAACTGCGCAACGCTTCTGCCTGCTCGGTGCCACGACATGCACGGCGCCGGAGTTTCTGCTAAAGTAAAAAGGTTGACCACCCAGCTGGAGAGGTGGCCGAGTGGTTTAAGGCGCACGCTTGGAAAGCGTGTGTAGGTTAACCCCTACCGTGGGTTCGAATCCCACCCTCTCCGCCATTTTCATCCCTGAAATTTACGATCGAGGCACCAAAAAAAGCCAGCGCACCTGTTCGATGCGCTGGCTAACGAATGCTCTTGATTTTTCTATTGGTGCATTTTGTAGATGAAGTTTTGCGGGCCGTCCGTCACCTTAAAATCCGCCGGCACGGTGAACAGCGATGCGTCCGGCTCAGCGCGGGTGATATTCGTCAGCTTGAAGATTTGCTCACCCATTCGCGGATCGCTTCGTTTGCTGTAAACCACGGTCTTCAGGTCGGGTGAAGTCCACACCTCCGTAACAATCACGATCGGTTTTTCATTGCCGATTTCTCCCGCAGGTATGGTGTGCGTGGTGCGCACTCCCGTCACTTGCACTCCTTCCATTGTCTGCGTTCCCAGATCCTCGGTCGTTGCCTGAGAATCGTCCACGGCAACTACTGTCTTCTGAATGAACATCGGCGGTGGCGGCGCAGGCACAGGACCATCCGGCGCAGCGACGCCCGCGCTTTGTGCGAAGAAGACCTTTTCCTTAGTCGCCGCGCCGACAGCAACGCTGCCGCCTCCGCCCACCATTGCGCCTGAAGGCATCGAAAGCTTCTGCGCGGTTTTATCGGTCAAGTTCAGGGTGTACGAAATCTGCGCCACCGGATCCATGATAAACACGATGTGCGGCGCGTTGGTGGCAGATAGATTGCCAATCATCGGCAACGCTGCGTCCTGACGCGTTCGTCCCTCGGAATCTCGAGCGGTGGTCCCGCTGTTGTTCTGAATGATGCGATTGCCATCCGCCAGCGTCTGAATCGATTCGTTGGTGATCGTGGCGGAATAGGGAGCGCCCTGAATCGGTGTGCCGAACGCCCTGACGGCGCCAGCCGTTACGACACCGGCCCCGGAAGTCTGGTACAGCACGTTGGTCCTTACCGTATCCTGCGCGAACGCGCACGATGACGCTGCCAGAAAAAACAACAGTGCATACTTCATGGTTGTCTCCTTTGAACTTCGATCAATCGAGGCCGCAGCCGAATTTGTTCCGCCGATCCATCCGCCGCAATACTCAAGTCCGCAGTAAAGTTCACGCCCTCGGGAACCGCGCCGGGCGGAAACATGGATTCGGCCGGAATGGAAATCTGAATGGCACGCTCCGTGGGCTGCCAGTTCGCCGCTTGGCGCGGCGCCTGCGCAACAGGCCGCTGCCGATGGGCCACCTTGCCGGGAACCGGTGCAGGCGCCTTCTGGACGACGATCACTGGCCGGGGCGCTTGCACTTGCACCGAAGGAGGAACCGCGGGTGGCTCAACTCGCGGCCTCAGCAACACGAACACCAGCGTGGCAGCAATAGCGACCGCTGCAGCCGTCGTCACGACGGGAACCCAACCCGGTAGCCCTTTCTGGCGCGGTTTCGCCAACAGCACTGCGTCGCAGTAGCCATCAAAACTCGCGCTCACTTGCCTATAAGCTTCAACCCGGCTTTGGCATTCATTGCAAGCGCCGATGTGCCGCTCAACTTCCGACATTTCGTCATTGCTGAGCTCGCGGTCGAGCCAGGCCACCAGTTTTCCCGAATAATCACACATTGCATTGCTCCGCTAATTTCCGTATCGCCCGCTCAATCGTATCTCCCACCGTGGAGGTCGCCATCCCCAACACTTCGCTGATTTCGCGATAACGCAAGCCTCCGGCACGCAGCAGCAGGCATTCCCGCTCAGACTCCGACAGCAGCGCGATGGCCGCACCCAGGCGTCGGAGTTTTTCCTTTTCCAGCACCACGTGCTCGGGAGTCGTTTCATCCGTCCGCGCATCAATTTCCAGGTCAAGCGGTTCGCCGAAGCGCCGGTGATAGCTCCCCTGGCGATTCCGGGCCTGATTGTGAGCCACGCGAAACACCCAGCCGCGAATGTTTTCCTGCGTGCCACCCGCAGCCAGGTGCCGGTGCAATGAAAGGAAAGTGTCTTGCACCACGTCCTGGGCTTCGTCGCGCGAGAGCCCCAGACACACCAGGTATCGAAGCAAAGGTTCGCGCAGTTCGCGATACAGGTCCGTAACCTCGCAAGCGCCAGTCGCGAAGCGCGAGAGCGGCAGTGCCAGCGGTAAAGAATCGCCACTCATAAGGTCCTCAAATCGCGCCTCTATTCATATAACAACTCAGAGCTGCCATTTTCCGGGCGGGATGCATCGCCGCCCTGAGAATATTCAGAAACAAGTCGCGAAAGCAGGCGACTTTTTGACCGTGCCAACACTCTAACTATTGACGGCTATTGCCTCAAAAACAAATACCCGTCACAATGGAGGCCCGCCCCCTCCGCCCCAGAGGATCCATGTTTTTTCGGACCATCGAGCAGGTTCGCCGCTTTTTTCGCATACTCGCCGGGTTTACCCTTCTCCTGGTGGGTGTCATTATGTTCTTCACACCCGGTCCAGGGTGGCTGGTCGTTTTCCTCGGGCTCACGCTGCTGGCGGCTGAGTTCGTTTGGGCCAAGCGCTTGATGGACCGCATGAAGCACGAGAGCAATCGCCTGAAAGATACCGTGCTCAAGTTCAGCAGGAACTAGTCTGTTCCGAGGGGCTCCCGACATGTCGAAGGAATGGCAGGGCAAGTGGGCGCTGGTTACCGGTGCGAGCGCGGGTATCGGCGTGGCTTTGGCGAACGAACTGGCGGCTGGCGGCACGCATCTGGTTTTGACGGCGCGGCGCCGCGACAGGCTCGAAGAACTGGCGCGAACTCTCGCGCAGCGTCACGGAATTCGCACCGCCGTGTTCGATGCCGACCTTGCGGCGCCCGACGCTCCCCAAAAGATCTACGACTTCACGAAACAACAAGGCCTGGAAATCGACCTGCTCATCAATAACGCCGGCTTCGGCCAGTATGGCGAACTCACCCAGGTTCCTGCGCAGCGCCTTCTGGATATGGTGCAGGTGAATTGCCTCGCCGTGGTTCATCTTTCACGATTGTATCTGGCGGATATGGTCGCCCGGCGGCGTGGAGATGTGCTGATCCTCGCCTCCACCGCTGCTTTCCAGGCTGTGCCGTTTATCTCCACTTACGCCGCTTCAAAAGCCTTCGACCTTTTGTTTGCGGAGGGGCTCGCCGAAGAGATGAGGCCGCACGGCATTCGAGTCTGTGCCCTGTGCCCCGGCTCCACCGAATCGGAATTCCACGCCATCGCCGGACAGGAAAAGTTCACCGGCAAGAACCCGGAAACTGCGCAGAAGGTCGCCCGCATCGGCTTGCAAGCCCTGGCTGCGGGCAAAAGCTATTTCATCTCCGGGTTAGGCAACTACTTGGGCGCGCAATCACAACGAATCGTGCCTAGGCGCATGGTCACCCGCATTGCCGCCAACATGTTCCGGCCAGAAAAGAACCGCTAACGGTCGCCATCGCACGACTTTACCGGATGCTGCTCGATCCAACCTGAAATCAGCTGACACCAGCAAGCAACTTTGTGCGCCTTCTTGGTGTTATATTCCTGTAGGCTTATGAATAGAAAGGATTTGTCTCGTTATCGACCCAAGGGAACTTTTCTTGACTCGATTGGGAAATACCTATGAAAGCAGGGCGTCAACCAGGAGAGATGCAAATCGATTCTAGAGAACGCGATGACGTTCTGCTGCGGCGCTCCGCGAATGGCGACGAGGAGGCCTTCACGCTCCTGTATCGACGGCATCAGGCGCCTATCTATCGCTTTGCTCTTCGCATGACGGGAAATACCTGGGCCGCCGAAGAAATTGTTCAGGATGTCTTCATGACTCTGGTGCGCGAACCGAAAAAGTACGACGCCGAACGTGGTGCTTTAGGCGCGTTTCTTTACGGTGTGGCCCGCAACCGCATCATGAAGCATCAAGAACGTTTGCCTCGGGAAGTGCCGCTTCTGGCACCGGAAGACGATGGATTCCGCGGCTATCCCCAGGCTGTCGAGTCCGCCACGCCGGCCCATTGGGCGGAGTTACGCGAGCGCCGCGAACATGTTCGCGCGGCAGTTTTGGAATTGCCGGCGGATTTTCGCGAGGCTGTGGCCCTTTGTCTACTGGAAGAAATGAGTTACGAGGAGGCCGCGCAGTCTTTGCAATGCCCGATAGGAACGATCCGTTCCCGGTTGCATCGCGGCCGCGCTTTGTTGCTGGCGAAACTGGAAATGTTGCGCGATACGCCGAAGCGCGCGAATGGCACTCGGTAAAAGGGAGCAGGAGAGGCAATCCATGACGTGTGAAGAATTCCAGATGGCGGATCTCGATGGCGTGCTGACCGCGGAAGATGGACCGCTGCAGCGAGCTGCCCGGCAACATCTGCTGGAATGCCCGCACTGCGCCGCGCTGCAGGAAAACTGGCAGGCGTTGCGCACCGACTTGCATGCTCTGGGCGCGGAAACTCGCGAAGCTGAGACGCCCGCACGCGTGGAGCTGCGGCTTCGGCAGGAATTCCGCACCAAGCACAAGACGTTGAAGAGGCGCCGCCTGGCTCTAGTTGCAGCGTGGGCATTGGCAGGAGCAGCGGTGGTAGTCAGCGCGATTACTTGGTTTAACTGGCGGCTGCAGCAAGGCCAGATCGCAAACACGCACCAGACGCAACGCCAGAGCACGATCTCTGCGGCGAACGCTACCAACGCCGCTCAGCATGTTACCCCCGCGGGTCCGGAACTCGGTGAAGTGTTGATGGCTTCCAATGACTCCAGTGAATTTACGTTGCTGCCCGGCACCATGCCCGGCTCTCTCGATGATGCCACCGTGGTTCACGTTCAAATGCAACGCGGCGCGCTCGGCGCTCTCGGCCTCACTGTCAACGAAGAGCACGCCGCCGATTGGATTCAACTGGATTTGCTCGTCGGTGACGACGGTCAGCCGCAAGCTGTTCGCCTTCCGACCACCAACAACTAAGTTTCCTGCGTTCCGTTTGACGCAGATGAGGAGAGAAGAGGAGAAACAATAATGAACAAAAGTAAGTGGGGAGTTCCCCTGTTGGCTTCAGTGCTGTTGCTAAGTTCCGGTTCGTTGCGTGCTCAGGAACCGCCGCCGGGACCTGGACCTGGACCGGACATGATGGGACCGGGTGGTCCGATTGGCGGCCGCATGGAAATTCTGGGCTTCGGAGAAATGCACCCGGGAAAAGTCGTCACCGGAGCCCCGTACAGCGCGGTTGTCGTGATTGAATCGACGCAAACTCTAAGTGATGGCAACGCGATCAATCGCAAGGTGCAAACCAACGTGTTCCGCGACAGTCAGGGCCGCACGCGCCGCGAAACCACTCTTCCGGCGGTCGGCCCGTTGGCAGCTTCGGGCCAGCCGAAAACCTTCATCATGATTTTCGATCCGGTGGCCACCACTTCCTATGTGCTGCATCCCGACACGAAAGTTGCTGACAAGCTTTCGACTCCTCCGGGCAAAGGCAAGGATCCTGCCAAACTCGAAGGCAAGTTTGAGGCACGCATGCAGGAAGAGATTGCCAATGGCACTCTGAAGAAGGACGACCTGGGCACGCAATCCATCAACGGGCTGAACGCGCAAGGCACGCGATACACGCGCACCATTCCCGCTGGCCAGGTTGGCAATGACAAGCCCATCCTCATCGTCAGCGAGCGCTGGTATTCACCCGATCTGCAAATCGTGGTGAAGAGCACCCGCAGCGACCCACGGCTCGGCCAAACTTCCTATACCGTAACCAATATTCAACGCGCGGAACCTGCTGCCACCCTGTTCGCTGTCCCGGCAGGCTACACCGTGCAAGACGCCAAGCCGCGGATGCACGGTGGTGGTCGGAAAGGACCTGGCGGGCCAGCTCCCGCAGGTTCCCCGGCTGATACGCCTCCGCCGCCTCCTGGCGAGTAGTTTCACCTAACGATCTTCTCTCCTGAAGACGGCACGCCCTTTTCGCAGCGACCCCCATTGCTGCGGAAGGGGCGTAGTCGTGTTTGGGCTCAGTGCTAGAACCGCGTGATGCCTGATTGTATTTGTGTTCGATACCCGGGCAGCGCTATGCGCGGTCATCCTGTGGGCGCGCCGTTTGCGCTTGAAGGATCTCAACTGATTCGGAATTCGAAACTCGACTTTTGAGGCGCTAAGCCTTGCCAATCGCGCGATCCAGCAGTTCGATGACGTGCAAAACTTCCTGCCCTGTATGGTGAATTTCCGCGCCGGCGCGCATCTGCAGCAAGCATCCGGGGTTCGCCGTGGCAATGATCGCCGCGCTTGTCGACTTCGCGTAGCTCATTTTTTCCTGTAACAGCTCCAATGCTGCTTCCGTCTGCGTCACATTATAAATACCCGCCGACCCGCAACAAATATCCGAGTACGGCAATTCCACGAATTGCAGTCCTGGAATCGCGAGCAGCAATCGACGGGGAGCCTCGCGAATCTTCTGCCCGTGCAGCAGGTGGCAGGAATCCTGGTAGGTTACTCGCGCGGATAGCGGCTGAAGCGTTGCGGTCAGTCCCAGTGCCGCAAGAAACTCCGTAATATCGCGCACCTTTTTCTGGAATGCTGCCGCTTGCGCATGTTCCGGCTCATCGCTGGCAAACAGTTGATCGTATTCCTTCAACGTAGATCCGCAGCCCGCCGCGTTGGTTAGGATCGCATCGAACTCGCCGCCGGCGAACGCCGCTATATTCGTTCGTGCCAGCTCTCTCGCTGTATCCCGCACGCCTGCGTGGGCAGCCAGCGCGCCGCAGCAACGTTGCTGGTGCGGCACAAGCACCTCGCAACCGTTCGCGGTCAACACGCGGATGGTGGCTTCGTTCAGTTTGGTGAACGTTACATTCGCGATGCAGCCCGCAAAGAACGCAACGCGCGCGCGTCGCTGCCCTCTCGCGGGGAATGTTTTGCCTAGCTGATCGAAGAAAAATCTCTCATCGATCGCGGGCAACAGCGTTTCGCGGTTCGCCATACCCAGCAGCTTCAGGATGCCTGCTTTCCTCGAAAGCCACTGCAACCCTGAGCGTTGGTAAAGCCGCAGAAATTTCGCTGTGAACGCAATGCGAGCCGGGAAGGGAAGCAGGCGCTCGATGAACAATTTGCGCGCCCAACGTGTTACGAACGGCCGCCGGTACTCTTTCTCAATTCGCGCCCGAGCATGCTCCACCAGCTTTCCATACTCAACGCCCGACGGGCACGCCGTTTCGCAAGCGCGGCAGTCCAAACATTTGTCGATGTGCTCCACGAATCCCGCGGACAGCGGCAACTCTCCCTCGTTCACCAGTACCATTTGCCGAATCCGCCCGCGCGGCGAATCCGCTTCCAGTTGCCACAGGCGGTACGTCGGGCAATTGTTCAGGCACAATCCGCAACGAATGCACCTCGCAAAATCTTCGTAGCTGGGAACCATCCCGGGAATGGAATCCGTGGTGGGCAAAGCTTACAGCCCTCCCCAGAATCGGCCCGGCGCGAACAGACCTTGCGGATCAAAAGCTTGTTTCACGCGGCGCATCAGCCCAATGCTTGCGTCATCTCCGGCCCTGATCCCGGCGCTCGATTTCAGCGCCAACGGCGCATGCAGCAAGGTCGTGTGTCCTTGCTTTCCTGCAACCAGGCGAACCACTTCTCTTGCGACTTTTTCCAGGCGGTCCAGCGCTGCACCTTCTTCGCTGTCGTCCTGGGCCAGGAAGTAGACCACCCCACGAGCGCGCAGCAAAAAAGCTCCGCGAACGGAGTTCGCTTTCAGGATGTCCGATAGCGCGGCACTCACATCGGCGGTGAATTCTGGCAACGTTATCCGCATCAACAGCACCGCCGGAGATGCAAAGCGCAGCCACTCGAAGGCCTCGCGTAACATGCCACCAAGGCTCTCATCAGTGGATTTACTTAATTGTTCACAATTTGCGGCGCTCGTTCCACGCGCGAACTTTTCCAGTTCCCGCGAAATCCGCCCCACTACGGCCTCGTTGCCTTCATACGATGCATACACACACCAAGCGCCCTGTTCCAGCCCCTGCGGAATGGCGCTCTTTGCGCAGCGCAGAATTGCCGTGAGAATAGCTGCGATTCCCGGGCTCAGGACTTCCAAGTTGGAGAGCGGCAAGCCGCCCGTTTCCAGTTCTCGCCGGAACGCAAGCGCTCCCTCAACGCCCGCGAAGCTCACAAGCTGCCCTCCGCTCACATGCGCCAGCGGGAAGGTGCGGAAATTCAGTCGTGTGATGACGCACAACGTACCCAACGAGCCGATCAACAGTTTATGCAGGTCATATCCCGTAACATTCTTCACCACGCGCCCGCCGCTTTTGCAGATCCTTCCAGTGCCGTCCACAAACTCCGCGCCGATCAGGAAATCGCGCGCTGTCCCATATTGCTGCCGCAGCACCGAATCAATTCCAGAGGCAATCGCACCACCCACCGTGGAAGTTTCGAAGCACGGCACAGCCAGCGGCAGAAATTGCTGCTTCTCCGCCAGCGCTTGCTCCAGTTGCCGCAGTGGCATGCCGGCATCCACGCTAAGCGTCAGGTCGCCCGCGTCATAATGAGCGATGCGATTCAAGCCGGTCATGTTCAGGGCAATGTCGTAGCGCGCCGGAGCCATGCCCAGTTCCAATTTGCTGTGGGATCCGCAGCTTACAATGGCCAGCTTTTCGGCGGCGGCAAAACGCACCACTTCCGCCACTTCCTCGGCCGACGCGGGCTGAATGATCGCCGCGGGAGACACTCCGTCCACCACAAAGGATGCAGGCGAATCCTCTGGGGCTGTTACGCGGGTCGCGCCCAGCAAACTCTGTAATTTCGCCGCAAGATTCGCCGTCAACATTATCGATTGCTACCCGCCATATCTTTAGCTTTCACGCGGATTTCTCCGCAGCCCTTGCTCAGCGGAAAAATCTTGCCCGGGTTCAACGACGAATCCGCGTTGAAGGCATCGTGCACCCGCCGCATCAAATCAAAATCCGCCTCGCTGAACATCAGCGTCATCAGCTCATTCTTTTCCATTCCCACACCATGCTCGCCGGTCAGCACGCCGCCCAGGTCCACGCAGTAACGGATAATTTCTTCCGAAGCCGCAACCGCTTTTTCAAAAGAGTTCGCGTCGCGCGGGTCGTACAACACGATGGGGTGCAGATTGCCGTCGCCCGCGTGAAAAATGTTTCCAATCGCGAAGCCGTACTTTTTGCCGATCTCCTGAATATGCTGAAGCGCTTGCGGCAATTTCGATCGCGGGATCACGCCATCCAGAACATAGTTGCTCGGAACCAGGCGGCCCAGCGCGCCAAAAGCGTTTTTCCGCCCTTTCCAAAGCAATTCGCGCTCGCTCTGGTCTTTCGCCACGCGTACTTCTCGCGCACAGTGCGTCCGGCAAACTTCCACCACCGCCTCTGCCTGCGTCTCCGCCGCTTCGCGAAGCCCCTCTAGTTCTACAAGAAGAATTGCCGCGCTATCCCGCGGAAACCCCGCATGCACGTAATCCTCCACCACCCGCAACGTCCAGCCATCCATCATTTCGCATGCCGCCGGGGTGATCCCCCGCGCCGTAATCTCCGCGACGGTTAGCGACGCGTCGTCCACCGCATCAAAAATTGCCAGCAGCGTTTTCACCGCCTCCGGCTTGCGCGCCAGTTTCACCGTTATCTCCGTCACCAGCGCAAGCGTGCCTTCGCTCCCTACAAACAATCCGCACAAATCGTACCCGGGTGCATCGCCGTGCTGGCTCCCCACCCGCACAATCTCGCCATCCGGCAGCACCAGTTCCAGCCCCGCAATGTGATTGACGGTTACTCCGTAAGCCAGCGTGTGCGGCCCTCCCGCGTTTTCCGCCACGTTTCCGCCGATGGTGCACGATTTCTGGCTGGAAGGGTCGGGCGCAAAATACAGCCCGTTCTTCTCAACTGCGCGCGTGATGTCCAGATTCACCACGCCCGGCTGCACCACCGCCCGCTGATTCTCCACATCAATTTCCAGAATGCGATTCATCCGCGCGAATACCATCATCACCCCGCCGCCCCGCGCCAGTGCCCCTCCCGACAAGCCCGTTCCTGCTCCTCGCCCTACGACGGGCACCTGATGCTTGCCGGCAAGTTTCACGATCCGAGAAACTTCCTCGGTTGTGTGCGGAAACACCACCACATCCGGCCGGCCCTTCTCCATCGAGCCGTCGTATTCATAAAGCATTAAATCTTCCTTGTGGTGGAGAACGTTGGTGGGTCCCAGGAGGGAATTCAGGTCGCGGAGCAGGGAAGTGTTCATTGGGCTCTGTTGTGGCCTTGTCTTCTCACTATAGTGAGACTTGCGGCACGCGGCAATGGGAGTCTGCTCGGCCTGTATCAGCTATGTTAGTGTAGAGGTCCGCAAAATTAATGAGGGCGACGGATGCCAAAACCTAAGGTCTTTGCGACTCATGGACTGTTCGAAGATGCGCGGAAAATCCTCGAAGCCGCCTGCGACGTCGAATATTGGAGCGAGCCGGAGCGTCCTCCGCGCGAAGAAGTGTTGCGGCGCGTGAAAAACAAGGAAGGCCTCATCTGCTTGCTCACAGAAAAAGTGAACGAGGAGCTCCTTCGCAACGCGCCCAAACTGCGCATCGCCGCCAACGTTGCCGTCGGCTTCGACAATATCGATGTACCCGCCTGCACCAAACGCGGAGTCGTCGCTACCAATACCCCCGGCGTGCTCGACGAAACCACCGCCGACTTTGCCTGGACCCTGCTGATGGCCGTCGCACGGCGCCTCGGTGAAGGCGAGCAACTTGCCCGCTCCGGCAACTGGAAGGGCTGGAACCTCGATCAACTTTGCGGAGCTGACGTCTGGGGCAAGACGCTTGGCATTGTCGGCTTCGGCCGCATCGGACGCGCCGTTGCTCACCGGGCGCAAGGCTTCCAGATGAAAGTCATCTACACCGATGCCATTCGCGCTGCGGAGGATGTGGAGAAGGCCGTCCAAGCCGAATATCGCGATCTCAATGCGCTTCTCGCAGAGTCTGACTTCATCAGCGTGCATGTGCCGCTTCTTCCTGAGACTCGTGGATTGTTTGATGGTCCCCGTTTCTTCCGCATGAAGCCTACCGCCTATTTGATCAACACTTCGCGCGGTCCAGTGGTGGACGAACCGGCGTTGGTCGCCGCCCTGGAAGCTAACAAAATCGCTGGAGCCGCGCTGGACGTCTACGAGAACGAGCCGTTCATTCATCCGGGCCTGAAGCGCAACAACGTCGTGCTCGCGCCTCATCTTGCTTCCGCTTCCCTCGAAACACGCACCAAGATGGCGGTCATGGCCGCAAACAATGTCGTCGCTCTATTTAAAGGGCAGCGGCCTGCCAACATGCTTAATCCCGATATTTTGAAACGTGCCTGAACGCTCTGGCGGTCGAATCATGCCCGACAGAAAAAACATTGCCCGCGAAATATTCCGGCAGACCCTGGCCTCTATCGATATCCCGGGTACGATGGAGCGCAAGCTCTTGCTCGAAGGGAAGCGTCTGATCCTCCCCGACGCTTCGGTCGACCTCTCGAAAATTTCTGATGTCCGTGTCGTGGCCGTCGGCAAAGCCGCTCACTCCATGATCGCCGGCCTCCCCTGCATTCTCCCCGACGGACTTCCTCTGCGTGGTGTTGTTTCCGCGCCCACCAAGCCGGCAGTTGCCCGGCCCGGCTTGCGATATTTTGTCGGAGGTCATCCAGTTCCCAATGTCGAAGGCTGCCAGGCCGCCGAAGCAATTCTTGCGCTGTTGCAAGGCTGCACAGAGGGAACTCTCGCGCTCTTCCTTATTTCCGGCGGTGGCTCCGCATTGTTGGAACTTCCTCTCGACCCAACTCTCAGTCTTGAAGATGTTCAAGCCGTCTTTCGCGCGCTCGTAACCTGTGGCGCTCCTATCGATGCCATGAACACGGTTCGCAAGCATCTCTCTGCGGTCAAGGGTGGGCGCCTCGCCGTTGCTGCCGGCCCGGCGCAGAAAATCACGCTCGCGGTTACCGACGTGCCCGTCGGAAGCGAGTCGGCATTAGCCTCTGGCCCCACATTGCCAGACCCGACCACGATTGCCGACGTCTCGCATATCCTCGAGCAGTACGACTTGCGCAGGCAATTTCCACCAGCTCTCCTACGATGGCTCGACGCCGGGAACATGCCGGAAACGCCAAAGTCCAGCCATCCTGCCTTCCGCAATGCGCATTTCCTATTGTTGTTAGGGATGGATGATCTCTTCCACGCCGCGCACCACGTGGCCGAAGCGCACGGCTACCTTACTTGTTGCGACAATTCCACCGACGATTGGCCGCTGCAGAAGGCTGTCGATTCTCTGTTGGCGCAATTGGCCGATTGGCAGCGCGAAAATGCCGGCCAGCGTGTCGCGATCATGGCCGATGGCGAAGTCAGTTCTCCCGCCACCGGTGATGGCGTCGGTGGACGTAACTCCGCGTTTGTTCTTGCTTGCGTGGAGAGAATCGCTGGCGGCAATACTACCGTTCTTAGCGCGGGAACCGATGGCATCGATGGAAACAGTCCCGCGGCGGGAGCCATCGCCGACGGCCAGACCCTCGCCCGCGCCAGATCCATGGGAATGGACCCTGCTGATTTCTTCCGCCGAAGCGATGCCTATTCGTTTTTCAATCGGCTTGACGATGCCATCATCACCGGCCCCACGGGAAACAACCTACGCGACCTGCGCATTCTTCTCGCTGAGCCGAAAATCTGACTGCCGCTTTTCCTTATTTTCCGGGTGCGGGTGCGGGCGCCGGCAGACGGCTCTCAATCGTCTTTAGCCGTTCGTTCATCTCTTTCACCAGTTGCTCAATCTGCGTCAGCCGCTGATCCTGCCCCGGCTTTTCCGTGTGTTCTTCGACTTCCGCCTCTTCGTCATTGTCTCCGCGCCACATGCTCGGGTTGGACTTAGCGGAAGGATTCTTCAACCGCGCAATTTGTTCCTTGATCGTGGGTGCCATTTCAATGCTCAGATCGTCGCGTTTCAGCATCGCCTCCAACGCCGGAATCGCGGAAGCATCGCCGCGCGTGCCCAGCGCAAACACGGTGGTGTAGCGGATTGGCGCGTGCTGCTCTGCAAGGTAGCCCGCAATCTGGCTGGTGATTTCTTTGTTGCTCTTGTCCACATGCGCCAGCGCGCTGATGGCTGCCTGCCGCGAATTCAGGTCCTTGCCTGGCGTTGCCCATTCGCGCAGTAGAGGAACAGCTTTATCGTCGCCAAGCGAACCCAGCCCGCGCAGCGCAGCGTTTCGCGTGATTCCGTCCGGCGAATCGTTCTTCACCGCTGCGGCCAACGTTTCGTACGCGCCCGGCGATTTCAATTTGCCCAAATCCTGCAGCGCGGCCGCCCGAGCACGATAGGAACTGTCGTCCCGTGCAATCGCCTCCAGCTTTGCGCTGACTGTCGCGTCATCCTTGAAATTGCCCAAGGCTTGCACAATGGCGGCTCTTACCCACGGCGTCTTGATGGTCTCCAGCGATTCCAGCAACTGTTTCGCCGCTGCCGGCCCTCCCAGCGTCCCCAGCGCTTCTGCCGCCACTCGTTGCACGCCGGAAGATTTGTCCGTGCGCAACGCATCACCCAGCGCCACCGCCGCCTCATCCTCGGCCTTCAGTTTTCCCAGCGCCACCGCTGCATCCGCGCGGTCCGCCACCTCGCTGGCATTCTTCAGTTGGTACAACCACTCCTTTTTGTCCTTCTTGAATTCCATCGATTTCAGGATCTGGTTGCCTTTGTCGAACAGCACCATCTTTGGCGCCGACTGCGAGGGAAACGTAAATGTCTCGGATTCTTTCGAGATTACGATGGGGAAAAGTTTCGGGCCGCTCTCATTCGTGATTTCCATTTCGATAGGCACGCGAAATAATCCTACATGTCCTTCCACCTTTTGCGTTTGTCTTGCCGCCAGCGATACCTGTTTCTTGGCGTCATCGTACGTATAGCTCACTTCGAATTTTGGCGCCCCGGCGCCATAAACCCACTGGTCGAAGAATTGGTCCACGCTGGTGTGCGTCGATTCGTCGATCGCCTTTACCAGGTCCGAGGTCATCACGTTCTTCCCGCGATTTACTTCCAGATAATGCTGCAAAGCCGCGAAAAACGCCCGCTCTCCCAATTTATTCCGCAGCATGTACAGCACCCACGCCCCTTTGTCGTAGGCGTTTCCATCAAACTCGCTGGAATCGTCGAAATCGTGTCGCACAATCGGTTTGTCGTACAGATTGTGCGACGCGTTCCAGAATTTCGAGTTCTGCCACCGCTCGTAGTCCGCCGCATCTTTTCCGAAGTGGTTCTCGGTCCACAAATATTCCATGAACGTGGCAAAGCCTTCATTCAGCCAGATGTTGCCCCAGTCTCTCGTGGTTACCAGGTCGCCGAACCACTGGTGTCCCAATTCGTGGGAGATCAATCCATCCTCATCGGTGTCGTATTCCGCCACCAGCAGCGGACTCCGTAGTGATTCCGCGGTGTTCGTTGTCGCGCTGGAGTTCTCCATTCCTCCCGCCACAAAATCGTCCACCATCGCCTGCGAATATTTCTCCCATGGATAATCCACGCCAAGCTTTGTGCTGAACAATTCAATCATCGCCGGTGTACGGCTGTAATTCGGCGTCAGTCGGTCCGCGCGATCCTTCGGCGCATAGTAAGTCACCGGCATCTTCCGCCAGGTGTCCTTCGCTTCCACAAATTCGCCCGCCACCACTGTGAACAGGTACGTTGAGCTGGGTTGCGATTCGCGCCACGTCCAGGTCTTCATGCCATTGCCCGCATCCGTCACGCCCATCAGTTTTCCGTTGGAAATCGTCAGCCACTCTGCCGGAACCGTCAGGATCGTTTCTGTCGTCAAGCGATCGTTGGGATAGTCGTAAGTCGGCAGATAGTAGCGTGTGTCTTCCGATTCTCCTTGGGTCCACACCTGGATCGGGCGATTCGGGTAATCCTTGTCGGGAAGGATGAAATACAAGCCTTTTTGCGGTTTTCCCTCGTACTTGATTTCGATGTCAAACTTGTCGCCGGATTTTGCGGTTTTTGGCAGAGAAACGTACAGCTTGCCTTCGGTGGTCTCAAACTTCGCCACGGCCTTATTCACCGTCACGCTCTGGATCTGCAGTCCCACCGCGTCAAACCACACCTTGTCCAGGCCGTTGCGGTAGATATCGATCGAGTGCGTAACATCACCAATCACTTTTCGCTGCGGCAAATCGAATCGCAACGCCACCTTGGAGTGCTGCAAGTCGTAATCCTTGCTCCTCGCAAACGGTTCATCCGCCCGCAACAATGCTCCGCTGCTGAGCAAAATCAGCGAGCTCCCCAGTACCACGCGCGCCACCACGCGCCAACAACGCCAATCTGACATTCGCATTTTCATCCTTCTCTTTCTCCTCGCATTTCAAAAATCTGTGGATTTCGTTCACTTACAAAAGGCTTCGCGTCGTTCCGCCATCCACGGTTAGCGAAACTCCATTCACGTAGCTGGCCCGCTCTGACGCCAGGAACGCCACCACCGCTGCAAATTCTTCCGGTTTGCCCAGCCTGCCGGCGGGAATCAACTTCTTCCATCCCTCAAAAACCTGTTCTGTGGTGCTCCCGGTCCGCTCCGCCATCATGCCTGCCAGGTCATCCAAGCGGTCCGTGCGCGTGTAGCCGGGGCAAACGTTATTCACGGTAATCCCGTGGCGTGCATATTCATTCGCCAGAGTTCGCACCAGGCCGGTTACTGCCGCGCGCAACGAATTCGAAAGCAACAGTCCTTCCACCGGCTGTTTTACGGAGTACGACGTGATGGTGATGAACCGCCCCCAATTCTGTTTTTGCATGAGCGGCAGAACCTGCTCCGCGAAATACACCGTGCTCATCAGCAATTGGTCGGTCCACGTTCGCCAGTCCGCATGCGTGGTGGCCCCAAATAATTTAGACGGAGGCCCGCCCGTATTGGTAACGCAGATGTCCACGTGCCCAAAGTGCTGCTGCACCGCCCCCACGAACGCCGCTACGTCGGAGGCGTTTCCGACGTCGACCGCCTGCCAGAACACGTCGCGGGCACCCGAGGAACGTATGCGCTCCGCCGCTGGCTTCAGGTCCGCCGCGGTCCGCGCACAGATCGCCACCGCCGCGCCTTCCCGCGCCAGTTCTTCGGCCACTGCTCGCCCCAAGCCTTTGCTGGCCGCCGCAACAATGGCCACGCGGCCACCTAGTCCCAGATCCATCTGAGCCTCCACCTCAAAACTTTTATGTTCTCGTGGAACCTCACCACCCGTCAAATTCCAAAAGCCCTCCAAACGTCTCCCCGACAGTTCAAGACACTGAACTTATAGCTCAGGCCTTCAGGCCTGAGGATCCTCGTTATGCGCCCTGGCTCAACGCAACGCGAAGGGAACGAATCTCTGTTCAAATCCGCGAATTCGTTTGCGCCAACCTTCTCCCCGCTCTAAGATAACTACAGCAGAGAAAGTCTCACTCCGACAATTCGAACAGGAGGTACGTATGTACCGTTCCCGACTTTTTGCGGGCCTGTTGCTCCTCCTGGCGTTCCTCGCTCCCGCCTGCAAGGCACAACTTGGCAAGAACGTTATGATTCCGGCTGGTTCGGAAGAAGATCACGCGCTCACAGCCATCAGCAACACCACAGAGCCCGACAAGAAACTGGAATTGATCGAGCAGTTTGCCACCGCGCATCCCGACGGCGATTTTGCCATTGTCGCCGACGAGCAGTTCGTCCTCTTCTACCTCAACGCCAAGCAATACGACAAAGCGTTCGTGTATGGTGACAAACTCTTCGCCATTGACCCCGACAACTACAGCAACGCCATCAACATGGTGCGCGCCGCCAACGAAAAGGGTGACACGGACCGCATCTTTACCTACGGCGAAAAGGCCAACTCCATTGTGCAGCGCTATAAGACGGCCTCGCCTCCTTCGGGCGCCGACGCCGATGCCTGGGAACAGCAGCGCACGCAAAAGCTCGACGCGCAGAAGGAAAATCAGGATTATGTCCAGCAGTCGCTTCTCGGCGCTGCCTATCAGCAGAAAGATCCCACAAAGAAGGCCGAGTATCTTCAGCGATTCGCAAAGGATTTTCCCGATTCGCCCAACAGCGAGCAGGCCTTGACGGTCGCCGCTTTTTCTTACCAGCAGGCCCAGAATCACGCCAAGATGTTGGAACTCGCCAATAGCGTGCTGGCCAAAAATCCCAACAGCATTGGCATGCTGCTGCTTCTTGCTGACGATTACAGCGAAAAGAACGAGCAACTCGATAAGGCCGAAGCGTACGCCAAGAAGGCCTCCGGGCTCTGCGAAACCGCCAAGAAGCCCGAGGGCGTCAGCGACGAAGACTGGCACAACCAAATCACCCTGCAGAAAGGTTTGGCTCTCAGTGCGCTGGGCCAGGTTGATATCGAGAAAAAAGACAATGCCGCGGCTGTCAAAAATCTCACTGCGGCTTCTCCTCTACTCAAATCCAATGCCGCCACCTATGCCCGCAATCAGTACCGCCTCGGCTTTGCTTATGCCAATTTGAAAAACACGCCGGCGGCGAAACAAGCCTTCACCGAAGCCGCGTCCGTCGACAGTCCTTACAAATCTGCGGCGCTAGGGAAGCTGAAAGACATCGCCGCCGAGAAACCGGTCCACAAAAAGGCGTCCTAGGCCGCCCCCGAATCCAAGTATTCCCTTCGTGCATCTAAGTGGGTGTATATTCATCTGCATTTCCATCACGAGGGGGACATTATGCAGGAAGTTGCCACATTTGGCGCCGGCTGTTTCTGGGGCGTCGAAGCCGCTTTCCGCCGCACGCCCGGCGTTATCGATACTGCCGTCGGCTATGCAGGCGGCCATCTGGAGAAACCGACCTACCAAGACGTGTGCACCGATGAAACGGGCCACGCCGAAGTTGTGCAGGTTACGTTCGATCCGCAAAAACTCAGTTATTCTCAACTGCTGGATGTGTTCTGGAAGATCCACGACCCAACGCAGTTAAATCGTCAAGGCCCGGATTCCGGCAAACAGTACCGCACCGCCATCTTTTTCCACTCACCCGAGCAGGAGGAGATCGCTCGTAAATCAAAGCAGGCGCTGGAAGCCAGCGGAAAATTTCACCGTCCCATCGCCACGGAAATTTCCCCGGCGAAAACCTTCTGGCGGGCGGAAGAGTATCACCAGCGGTACTTGGAGAAACGCGGAGCGGAAAGCTGTCATATTTGAGATGACACGCGCGTGGTAAGGTCGCGGCCCACCTGTTGAACTGGAGGCACGTCATGCTGGAATCCCGTCGTGGACTTCTCTTGGGCTTGGTGGGCGCCGCCGGCTTTATGTCATCGCGCAACCTCTTCGCCGCAGACGCAGCGCAATACCCGCCGCCTCGCCCCACTCCTCCTAGCAGCGACCCAACTACGCTTGCTGGCGCACCGAAGCACGCAAATTCCCGCGTGCTGACGGCGAAGGATCAGCAACTTCTGAAAAGCGATCTCAATCGGTTGCTTCAGCTTGCTTCGGAGCTGCAAAAGGAATACCAGGCTGCGGATCCCAATGCTGTACTGTCCGTGACCTTCATGAAAAAGGCCGAACAGGCTGAAAAACTCGCTAAACAGGTGAAAAATCTGGCTCGTGGATAGCCACGCATTTTCAGCAATAAAAAGTTTTCGCGGGTTCTTGCCGAACTTGTTCTATCGCGTCTGCGAGAAGGCTGTCGCCCACCGCGCCACAGCTTGCAACTGCGATTGGCTGGCACGCAGGCTCGCTTGACGCACCAGCAGCGTCACGCGTATTTGCTCCAGCGTGCTCTGCAATTCGTTCAAATGAGATTTGTACAGGTCGAGCGGCGCGCTGAGTCCAGGCTGGCGACGCCGCAAATTCGTACGACTGCGCAACGATCGGCGCCATGGCATCCATCATTTCGCGTAGTTGCCGGATGTCTTCCGCAGCGAAATCGCGTTCGCCGCGTAACGCGCCTTGGGCGTTCTTCAGCAGCTCCGACATGCGATCGTTGACACGCTGCAGTGCTCCCCCTAAGTCATCCTTCATCATGCGCTCCATCTGCCACTGTTGGATTCACCGGAATTCTCCAGAGTCGCCGGCGGGGTTTGCGCGTAGCCGCTACTCGTCTCGCTGGAGATGCGCAGCCGTTGTTTGGGTTCCGATGCTCCGGTGTTCAGTTCTGCCTTCGCCCAAGCCCCGCGGATTCGTGTGAACATCCCGATCAGTTCTTGCAACTTCTCCCGCGAAGCCGTCATGCTGGCTTGCAACGTCACGACCCGAGCGACCGTGTAGAAATCGCTCAGGTTTCGCGCAGCTTGGCCGCCGCGCTCGTAGTCCAGCACTCCCTGCAATTCACCAAGAACGATCAGGGCGTGATTCAGAGCGTTCACTCGCTTTTCGATTTGCCCGGCGGCGACGGCCGCCATCGCTCGATGGAAATCTCGCAAAATGGTGTCGTACAGCGCGATCACCTGGCCCAGCGCAGAAGCGCCGAACGCCGTCGATTGGTGATAAGCAAAAGCCGAATCATTGGGACTCATCCTAAACCTGCGATCTGCTGGTTCAATTGTGCGATCAACAGCGGAAGTTCCTGCAGCGTGGTATTCACCTGCGAATATACCTTCGTCAGGTTCGCCACCTGCACCAATAGTGACGCCTCAAGGTCGTTGATTTGTTGCGTCAGCCCATTCGAAGCGCTCTGGATGCTCTGCGAATCAATGGACAGGATACCGGTGCTCGGCGCGTTGATGTTTCGTACCACGTTGCCGAGGTTTTGCGCGAAACCCGTGCTGGTGTTTTGCAACAGGTTTTGCACCGCTGAGAAATTGCTGGACAGCGCCGACTGCAGCGTCCCGCTATCGACCGAAAGCGTGCCGTCGTCGTTCATGTTCACGCCCATGCTGGCCAGATTCACGATTCCGTTGATCCCCGTAACCGAATACGTCATCGCGCTCAGCAGCATGCTTTGCACGTCGCGCAGTGAGTTATCGGCCTCCAGCGAGCCTCCTACTGTGCCGTCAGATCCGATCTGGAATTGTTTATTGATTTCGCTGATGACCGCATGGTCAGCTATGCGGATTTCATCACTCTCTTATTCGCCTTCTTTGTTGTTCTCTACGCTTCTTCCCAGGTGGACAAGCGCCGTGTCGGCAAGCTTTCCCTCGCCATTCAAGTCGCCTTCCAGGAGCTTGGCGTCTTCGAAACCTCCAACACCCGCGTGACCCTAAGCAACAGCGAAGCCGTTCCTTTTTCCCAGGTGCAGGCCGTCGAAAACGTTCAGCGAACCTCTGATATGCAACGATTCGTTCAGCCCACCAAAGGTATCTTAAGCCCCGCCGCCGCTGCCGGGCCCCTCAAAGACATTCAGCAGGAACTGGAAAAAGCCCTCGCCCCTGAAATTCGCAGTCGCGTCGTCGACATCAAAGCCAGAAAGGAAGGCCTCGTCGTCAGTCTTCGGGAAATTGGCTTTTACGATAGTGGGGCTCCCACCATGCGCGCCTCTTCTGTCGATTCCATCGATCGCCTCGCGGCGGTCCTGGCTTCACGCGACGAGAACATGCGCATCGAAGGCCACACCGACAATGTTCCTATTCACAATGCCCACTTTCCTTCCAACTGGGAACTTTCCACTTCTCGCGCCACCGAACTCGTCAAACTTTTTATCTACAGGTATCAATTCGCTCCTTCGCGTTTGTCCGCTGCGGGCTATGCCGAATTCCATCCCGTAGCGGAGAACACCTCAGCCGACGGTCGCGCCCGCAACCGGCGCGTCGATATCGTCATCCTTAATCCTACTAATTCCGAACTGATGCCGCCACCGTTAAGTTCGCCTCAAGCCACCTCTTCTTCTTCAATTTCTGCGCCAAAACCGCTTTCTTTCCGTAAAATGCCGTCGGGCCCGTAATCGCTTGAACGCGCTCTGTGACGGCTTTCCTTGACACCACTACCTCTCTTCGACACACTGCTTTTATCCTCTTCCCATAATTGATATGTTAAATGAGCGACCATGCGTCTACTTGTAGCCGAGGCTGATGCGTCTCTGGCTCAGTTTCTCCAGAACGTTCTCCAGCAAGATAACTTTGCCGTTCAACTGGTTTCCTCGGGAATTGCCCTCGCCCAGCTTCCCGACGATTCCTTGTTCGATTTGATTCTCTTTGACCTGAGTCTTCCGGGAGTCTCGGGATTGGAGTTCGTCGCCACGCTTCAGCAGCGCTGGCCCGACGTTCCTCTCATTATTCTCTCCGCCCCGGCCACCGTCGAGGAGCGCGTCGCCGGGCTGAATGCCGGCGCGGACGACATCATCCTCAAGCCCTTCTCCGTCTCTGAACTGATTGCCAGGGTCCACGCGGTGTTGCGCCGGCGCACTCGTCCCGTGCGCGACGTCTTCGTTTTTGAGGACTTGGAGGTCGATCGAGTCTCTCACCGCGTCAGCCGCAGCGGACGCATCATCGATCTAAGCCCCAAGGAATATGCGCTGCTCGAGTTCCTGTTGCGTCATCCCGGCCGTCCGGTCACGCGCTCCGCGATCATTGAACAGGTGTGGCGTATGCACTCGGAATCCATCACCAACGTCGTCGACGTCTATATTAACTATCTTCGCCGCAAAATTGACGCCGGCGCCGACCGCCCCCTCATCCGCACCATTCGCGGTGTCGGTTACCAAATCGGCAGCGATCATTCCGCGCAGCAATAACTCCCAATAAAAAGGGCGCCCCGATTACCTCGGGACGCCCATTGTCTGCAGAAGGGAACTTGCTTTTGTTCTAACGCATCGATGAGCCATTCGAACTACTGGCCGACTTTGCGTTTGGGTCCAGGCTCAGCATACCTTCCGTCGCCGATACCGCCACCAGCGAACCATCTCGCCGTGTGCGGATCACCGGGAAGTAGCCTTGCGACAGTGGATCGTCCATGCGCTGCCAGGTTTTCCCATTGTCAAACGACGCCAGGAGTCCCTGCTTTTGCAGCGATACCACCAACGCATTGTTTGTGCCTGCCACCGACTGGAATGAAAGTTCGCGAACATCAGCGCGGTTCCAGGTGCGTCCCGCGTCGCGAGATCCGTACAATCCCATGTTCGTAGTGATGAACAGGGAAGTGTCATCCACGCGGTGCAACTTCAGGTTGCCTGCCGCTGCGAACGAAAGTTCCTTGGCATCCCACGTCCCGCCCTTATCTGTGGAGTACAGCAGGTTGCGCTCAGCAATCGCCCAGATCTGGTTGCCGTCCGTGGACAGGTCTACCGACTGCGCCGGCTTGCGTGACAGTGGATCCTTGCTCGCCGACTTCCACGTTGCGCCTTTGTCTGTTGAGATCAGCACGCCGCCCGCCGTCGCTGCAAACCAGGCGTCGTTGCTGAATGCCATGTCATTTACGAGGAAAGCGGAAAGTACCGGTGCCGCTTTCTTCACCACGGGCTTGGCGGAAGCCTTCGCTGCCGCGCCCTTCTTACCCTTGGTGGTCGTTGTGGGCTTCGCTGCGGGAGCCGAAACCGGATCCGCAACGTACAAACCTGCACGCGTCCACTTCTTTGTTGTCTCGTCATACTTCGACCATCCGCCGTTGGCCAGCGTTGCCAGCCATCCCGTCGGCGAAGCATAAACGTGGCGCACTTCTGTGCGCTTCAGTCCAGCGCCCAGCGTTGTCCACGAATTTCCGCCGTCCTTGGTCGCCATGAAAGCATCGTTGTCGAACGTCAGCACCACCAGCGCTCGATCCGGATGTTCGCGGTCAATTGCCACATCCGTAATGTGCTGGTGCTGGAAGCCAACGTTCGCCGAAATGAACGTCGCGCCGCCATCGCTGCTGATCTGCACGCCCTGGCGTTCCGTTCCGATGATCAGCTTCTGCGTATTCTTCGGATCGATGATCAGCGCATTGATAATCCAGTCGCCCGGAGTCACGCGCTTGAAGTCCTTCTCGTTTACCGTCTTCCACAATCCGCTGGTGGTTCCGGCATACAGCACGTTCGCATTCGTGGGATCCATGCGGATCAGTTGCGTCCGACGGAACACGCTCGGAATGCCCTGATACTTTACCCACTGCGTGCCGCCATTCGTGCTGTGGTAGATGCCAGAGCAAGCCACCGCATGCACGTTGTCGGAGTTCGCGGGATCCACGATGATGTTCATCACATCGGAATCATCGATCATGCCCTTCACCACCGGAAACCAGTCTTTTCCGCCATTCGATGTCTTCCACGGCAGGTGGTACGTTCCAGCATAAATCGTGTTGTTATCCTTTGGGTCGAAGGCTACGGAGTCGAACCTGGTCAGGTCCGAGTGATTATCCGGAGTGATTTTTGTCCAGCTCGCGCCTTCATCCGTCGAGCGGTACACGCCCGATAGGGCGCCTGCCAAAAGCAACTTCGGATCGGTTGGTGACTGCGCCAGTGCGCGCACCGTTTCATGCGCCAGCCCGACGATGTTCCAGGAATGTCCTCCATCGTCGCTGCGATACACCCCGCCGCCGCCCGAATACAGTGCCCAAGTGCTCGCGTACAGCCTCTTGCTGTCGCGCGGATCCACGATGATGTGCGTAATCACATCATCCTGCCCCGTCCCGATTCGGCTCAGCAGCTGCCAGTGGTCGCCCTCGTCGCTCGAGGCGAATACATGACCGTCCGCCGTGCCCAAATACAGCTTGCTGATGTTATTCGGGTCGGCTGTAAGGGAAATGACCGTGCCACCCGAAGGTCCCACCTGTCGCCAGGTTTGCGTCTGTGCATTCACCGTGCTTGCGGCTGCAAGGACGGCGAGCCCCAAAAGTATGCTTTTCATTTGCATGTATTCTCCCAGATGCAACAGTCACTCTACAAGTTGTTAGTCTACGGAAACTCCCTTACGTCTGTGCCTGTTCTAAGGTACAGATTGCGGACAAGTTACCTTTAGTCCTGGTACTGGCTGTTCGGTCCACACACCCCTTTTTCCGTGAGCAACTTTTTTCCCTTCCCAGGGTTTTACACCGTGGAGACCTGGAAGGTTCATAATGGTAGACAGGTCTCTGGACCCAAATCGAAACTTTGGGCTCCTTCAGGGGAACCGTTATGAAGTCCATATTTACCGGCAAACGTATTTTGGCTTCGTTTCTCTCTTTCGCCGGATTTTTGTTTCTCCTCTCTCCTGCGCTTCTGGCACAGGACGACACCTCCGCGCCTCCTGCGTCTTCCGAACCCATGGCTCAAGACGACTCGCAAAATCCGCCTTCGCGCGTTGCGCGCATCAGTTATGTTGATGGCTCCGTTTCTATGCAACCCGGCGGCACCGGCGACTGGGGTTCAGCAGCTCTGAATCGTCCCGTCACCATCGGCGACAAACTCTGGACCGATCAAAACTCTCGCATGGAGTTGCAGGCTGGCGCAGCCAATATCCACTTGGGCAGCATGACCGCGCTCTCTTTCCTGAACCTGGATGAGAACATCACGCAGATGCGATTGGCGGAAGGTCAGCTCAATTTCCGCGTGCGCGAATTGCGTCAGGGTGATGTCTACGAAGTCGACACTCCGAACGTAGCATTCACCGTCCGTGAAGCCGGCGCGTTCCGTATCAACGTCAGCGAAAACGGCGACTCTACCAGCATCACCGTAATTCGCGGCCAAGGCGAAGTCGCCGCCGCAGGACAAACCTATCCCGTGAATGCGGGTCAAACCGCCAATGCGACTGGCGTTGATAACACCGTTCAAGTTCAACTCGGCGCCGCGCCGCCGCCCGATGCCCTGGATCAGTGGGCTCAGCAGCGCGACTTGAAAGAAGACGATTCTGTTTCCGCAAAGTATGTAAACCGCGACACCGTTGGCTATAGCGATCTCGACGACTACGGCACCTGGAAAGAGGAGCCCACTTACGGCTCCGTTTGGGTACCCAATAACGTCTCGCCCGGCTGGTCTCCCTACAGTGACGGCTACTGGAATTACGTTGGACCGTGGGGCTGGACTTGGGTCGACTATGCTCCTTGGGGCTTTGCTCCTTATCACTACGGCCGCTGGAATTATTTCGGTGGCTATTGGGGCTGGTGCCCTGGACCGATCTATGCTCGCCCATTCTATGCTCCCGCGTTCGTCGGGTTCGTCGGCGGCTTCGGTTTCGGTGTCGGGTTTGGATGGGGCGGGGGCGTCGGCTGGTTTCCGCTAGGTTGGGGTGAGCCGTTCCACCCGTGGTATCACTGTGGGCCGGGCTACTGGCACAACGTCAACGTGCGGAACACATACATTCGCAACGTCAACGTCATCAACAATCACAACTATAACTACGCTTATGCTCACAACGCGCACGCCGTCACCGCCACCACGCGCAACGGTTTCGTCAACGGCCAGTCCGTTCACAATAATCGTTTGACGGTCAACGAAGCCTCTTTGCGCAATGCTCACGTCACCAACGGCGCTGGCGTTTCGCCCAACCATTCCAGCTATCTTGGCGCGTCGCATGTCAACGGCAGAATCGCGACGCCTTCAGCCAGCATTCAGAATCGTAGCGTCGTAGCGCGCACCGCGCCCGCCGCAGGCGCTTCTCATCTACAAGCGCGCACCATGAACTATGGCGCGCTCAAGCAGGGGCACTTTGCGAACGCATCCGCGGTGGGCTCCGCCCGTACCGTTGGAACGCCTCAGGGCGCCAACTCCAACCGCGCGGCCTACAATGGTTCGTCTGCGAATAACGCAACCCGGCAGGCACAGCTTTCCGCGAATCGCCCGCCTTCCACGATGACCCAACCAGGCTCTCGCCAATCCACTACTCCGCGTACCTGGAACGCACAGGGCAACACCACCGATTCGGGCCACGCGCCGCAAGGATTCGGCGCCAGCAATCGTCCGTCGAGTAACGTACAAGCGTCGCACACGAATGACACCAATCGTCCGCCTTGGGCACGCAGCACCTACAACGGCGCAAACCCAGGCACCGCCCAGCACAATTCCGTCAACCGGCCGCCAGCCAGCTACAACGGCAATCGCGCGAACACGCCTGCCTACAACGGCAATCGCAATTACACGCCGCCTTCTTACAACAACGGTGGCAGTCGCAATTACTCCGGTGCGCCTCGCTCTTACAGTCCTTCGTCGCCCCGCATGACGGCGCCGCGTACGTATTCACCGCCCAGCGCCCCGCGCAGCTATTCGGCACCTAGCGCTCCGCACTACAGCAGCGGCGGTGGTGCCCCGCACTATAGCGGCGGCGGTGGCGGCGGAGCTCCTCATGGAGGAGGCGGTGGAGGAGGCGGTGGTACTCCCCACGGTGGTGGAGGCGGCGGTGGCGGACATCCGCATCGCTAATCTGCAAACTTACTGACCCCGAGGACCCCAGGTGGCTGCCTAATCCACCTGGGGTTTTCTTTGTACGCCGCGCATGCTCGGCAGCTAGCGGGTGGAAGTCCCGTCCCAACCTGATGGAGGTGAAGGATAGCGAAGCGCAAGGGCGTCACCGTGAGGTGGGGTCTGGAGGAAGCGTGGAGCAAAGATACGGGCCGATGGACAAGAACTGGATTAGAGGCCTACGGCGTCGGACGAGCGGGCAAAGGATCGCGAAGTCCGTATCCATCAAGGACGCTGGTGGTAAATCCGGCGGTCGCGTATCGAAAGCAGTCGAGCTTATCGCGGGAGATCTGTTGCATGTCTCGGATTCGAGACTGAGCGTGGAGTAACTCACGCTGATCCTGCAGCAGAAGTCAGCAGCGGGCGTAGTACTCACGAAAGTGAGGAAGGCCCAAACAGTGAGAGTGAGCAGTCGAACGTCGAACTCACGGGTGGCACTGCGCCAGCCAATCAGCTTCGGCTGAGTTTTGCAGGTTCAGAAGACGGTGAAGCCGAAACGGCAACCTGCAGAGCGGCGAAGCCCTTGTGGCGAACGACGAATCGAACCTCCGGCCCGTCAGGGCTCAACTCGCTGAACCGCCGTATGCGGACCCGCCTGTACGGTGGTGTGGGAGGGGTGAGCAGGCGACTGCTCCCCCTATCCCGATTGTCCTCCACTTGCCCCTCCGCACAGTACATCTTTCGCATCTCAGGTTTTTGCCCGACAACTCTCTGCGTTTTGCCGTGTTACATATAGTGAAGCAGGGATGTTAGGCCGTTTACTTCATTCCTGATGGAGTCTTCCAGATCCCGCGTGACTGTTTCCGGCTCATCATGCGGTACCTCCACCAGGCCGTTCTCGGAGAATCCTTTTTGCTATCTCAAGCGGGAACGCCTTGCTCACTAGGAGAGAAGAGAATCTATGTGTACACGTGCACAACGCTGGCTGCTGCCTCTGCTGGCCCTGGTCTTTGCCGCGCTTTTGCTCGTACCGAATCGCGCTGTGGCGGACGACGATGATCCCCCCAGCCGCGTTGCCCGTCTCAGCTACTCCAATGGCGACGTTTCCTTCAGCCCAGCGGGCACCGATGATTGGGTTTCTGCGGTCCTCAATCGCCCGCTCACCGTCGGCGATAAACTCTGGACCGACAAAAATGCCCGCGCCGAACTTCAGGTCGGAACCGCGGTTCTGTATCTTTCTGGCGAAACCGGTTTCTCTTTCCTGAATCTCGACGACCGCGTGATGCAGGTTCGTCTTACCGAAGGCACCTTGAACCTTCGTGTTCGCCGATTGGGTGACGACGAATCCATCGAAGTCGATACTCCCAATCTTGCTTTCTCCGTTCTGCGCGCCGGTAGTTATCGCATCAATGTCAACGAAGCCGGAGACACCACCGTCATCAACGTTCGTGACGGACAAGGCGAAGTCACCGGCGGCGGCTCCGCTTACACCGTTCACCCCAATGAACAAGGCTATTTCACCGGCACAGACTCACTCAACGCTGACATCCAGCCTGTGCCCGACCGCGATGATTTCGATCAGTGGTGCGATGAACGTGAACTTCGCGCAGAACATGCTCCCGCTCGCCGCTATGTTTCCGACGACGTGATCGGTTATGAAGATCTCGACGACTACGGCGGGTGGCGTCCCGAACCCGAATACGGCACCGTCTGGTTTCCTCACACCACCATTGTTGGTTGGGCTCCGTATCGCTTCGGCCACTGGGCCTGGGTCTCTCCTTGGGGTTGGACTTGGGTTGATGATGCGCCTTGGGGTTTTGCTCCGTTCCACTACGGCCGCTGGATCTTTGTTCGCGGCGCTTGGGGATGGGTGCCCTGCCCGCCACGCTCTGTCGCCGTTGCTTACGTGCGTCCCGTCTACGCTCCCGCTCTTGTCGCCTGGGTTGGAGGTCCGCACTTTGGCGTCGGAGTCGCGGTCGGCGGTGGCGTTGGAGTGGGCGTGAACGTGGGCTGGTTCCCGCTGGGTCCGCGTGAAGTCTTCGTGCCGTCCTATCACGTCAGCCGGAACTACGTGAATAACGTGAACATTTCCAACACCACCGTGAATCAGACGGTGATCAACAACTACTACAACACCACCGTCGTCAGCAAAAATGTCAACGTGAACAACACCAACGTCACCAACGTTCACTATGTGAACCAGGGCGTTCCTGGCGCCGTTACCGCCACTTCCGGCCAAACGTTTACTTCTGCACGCGCTGTGAACTCCAACTTGGTGGCCGTTGATCGCAGGCAGATTACGTCTGCTCCTGTGGTTGCTTCTGCGCCCGCTGCCACTCCTCCGAGACAAGCCGTGCTCGGTTCGGGTGCGCCCAGCCATGTGCGCCCGCCAGCCGCGCTCCAGACCCGTCAGGTTGTCGCCAAGACTGCGCCTCCACCGGCTCCGCTGCCTTTCCAGCAACGTCAGGCGGCCATTCAAGCCAATCAGGGCCGTCCCATTTCCATCGCGGAATCGCGTCAGCTGGAAATGCAGCATGCGCAAACGAATGCACGAGTTGCGCCCGTTCGTATAGCTCCGGCAGCCACCGCGGTAGCGCCTCGCGTCAACAACAATGTCCCTAACAATCCAAACCGCCCGGGCCAGATTCAGAACAACACTCGGCCTCCGGCGGTGAACTCGCAGCAAAACATCCAGCCCGGGAATGTGCAGCAGGTCAACCCGAACAACAAGCCGGTCAACACGCCACCGAATGCCCCAGCGAATACGCGCGTCATTCAGGACCGGCCGCCGAATGCGCGAAACGTCAACGCTGCTCCACCAATCGTGAATCCCCAACTCGAGCAGAAACACGAAATCCAAAATCAGCAGCTGCAGCAAAAGCAGGATCAACAGCGTCAGCAACTCGAACAGAAACAATTCGCCCAACAGCAAAAAATTCAGCAACAAATGGAACACCAAAAGGCGGATGAAGCCAAGCAGCAGCAGCTCCAACAAAAGCAACAGCAACAGCTGCAGCAAATGGAGCAGAAGCACAACCAGCAGCAACAACAGCTGCAGCAAAAACAGCAGGTTGAGCACACCCAGGCGGCCAAGCAACCACAACAGACCAAACCACCCAAAACGGAAGACAAAGACAAGCCTCACCATTGAGGCACAATCCTCCGATTCAACTCTTTCGAAGCGCTCCGGCCTCCCGGAGCGCTTCTGTTTTATCGATCAGCCTGTCCGCTCCACTTCGGCCTGCTGTTGCGCCGACCGCCGCTTTCCCGCTTTTTGCCGCGCTTGTGCTATCTTCAAGGAATTCAGCCTATGTCCACCACTGCGCTTACATCCGCTGATTTTCGGCGCGTCGTCGGCAACTTTGCCACCGGCATCACCGTCATCACCGTCGAACGCGAGCCCGGCCGGGTCCATGGCATGACCGCCAATTCCTTTGCCTCCGTTTCCCTCGATCCACTCCTCATCCTCGTCTGCATTGACCACAACGCCCGCCTGCTATTCTTCCTGAAAGGGCAAGGTCGCTTCGGCGTCAACATCCTCAGAGACTCGCAGCAAGCCGTCTCCGAACATTTTGCCAAGCCTTTGCAAGAACCCGAAGCCACCAAATCCCTCGGCATTCAGTTTCTCTGGACTTCTTCCGGCATCCCGCTAATCCACGACGCCCTCGCTCATCTCGCCTGCAATGTCGTCGCCGAGTATCCCGCCGGCGATCACGCCTTGTTCATCGGTGAAGTCGAAAGCATGGACTTCACCCCAGGCGAGCCGCTCCTCTACCACCGCGGCCAATATCGCCGCCTGCAACCCTAATCCAAATGTTGCGTGATCCGTCGCGCAGGAGCGCCGTGCTCCTAATTCCTAGATGTAGCGCTGACTTTTATGTCACCCATGTTGTGCGCAGGTTGCCGCGCGTGTAGGGACGGCCTTCCGAGGCCGTCCGCCACTACAAATACTCGCCTCAATCCACTCCGTCAGGCCTCTGTAGCGGCCGCCTTCCGAGGCCGGCGCCTTTTCCTTCCCACGTCCAAACGCAAAAAAGCCTCAAGCACCAAGCTTGAGGCCTCTAGAACTCCCTCAAATTTTCCGCCGTCTACCGTTCCGAACTTCCGCTAGGCCGCGCCGGCTCCGCCGAATCTCCCAGCTCTTTCCGGTGGCTCTTCACTTCACGCAACGCGTAAATGGCCTTGTTCTGTGATTCATAGTAAGTCCGCGAGGTGATCTCGCCCAGCAATCCCATCGAGATCAGCTGAATTCCGCTCAAAAACAATACCGTTGCCAGCAACAGCAGCGGCCCGTGCTCCGCAATAATGTCGTTGTGGTAGACGAGCTTCTCCGCAACCAGGATGCTCCCAATCAGCACGCCCGACCCGGTTCCCGCTAGTCCCAGCAAACCAAAAAACTGCAGCGGCCGCGTGGAATAATCCAGCAGGAACTTCACCATCATCAAATCAAAAAATACTCGAATCGTTCGACCGATTCCGTAATTCGACTTTCCACTCTTCCGTCCCGGATTTGAGATCGGTACTTCCGCGATCCGCGCTCCGGTCGAACTCGCCAGCGCCGGAATAAACCGGTGCAGCTCCCCATACAGTTGAATTTCCGCCAGAATCTCGCGCCGGTACGCCTTGAACGTCGTCCCAAAATCGTGCAGATCAATCCCGGAAAGCTTGGCCATCATCCAGTTCGCCACCTGGCTCGGCAGCCGCCGCATCAGCCAGTTGTCTTTCCGCGCCGATCTCCATCCGCTTACCAGGTCGTACCCTTCTTCAATCTTTTCCAGGAACCGCGGAATCTCCTCGGGGTCGTGCTGCAGATCCCCGTCCATGGAGATCACGATCTCTCCGCGCGCAAAATCGAAACCCGCTTTCAGCGCCGCCGTCTGCCCAAAATTCCGCCGCAGCATCACCACGTTCACGCGCCGGTCATGTTCATAAATCTCCGACAGCACTTTGTACGAATTGTCTTTGCTGCCGTCGTCCACGAACACCATTTCGTACGGCTCGCCAATCGAGTCCATCACATCCGTTATCTTCATGTACAACTGTGGGATATTTTCCTGTTCGTTGTAGAACGGGACGACAATGGAATACCGGATGGGCGTGTCACTTCGCATGCAGCTCGACTAACCTCTCAGCTATGTCTTCGTGGGCTCCCCAGACTGTCTACCGTGTTCCGCCATCTATCCTGACTCGGAACGCCGCGGGCTCGCTACCCTGTTAGCCTTCTCCCGCTGCAAGTTTATAGCTTATCAGGCGAATGCCCCGCGTGGCGACAACTTTTCTAATCGCCTCGTCCGTCAAAATCCGTAGCTCCTTCTCCCGCGATTCCTGCAGTCTCGTCCTGGTTTTGCTCAACTCCTCGTCCGCATATCCCGGGTGGCACATCAACTCCGTCGTGCCTTCCGGCAGAATTTCCAACAATCTTTGCAATCCCTCGCGCGTCAAAACTCCGGTTTGCGCGATCCCACAAAAATAATCCGTGGTAGAGATCCCCGCGCGCTCCGCCATTCTTCGCGCATCGCGCGCCAGCAGCTTCAATCCCCGCGCTTGCACTCCCTGCTTCAGCACCGTGCCCTTTTGTTGCCCTTGTCCGCTCGCCAACGCCGTCCGCAGTGTCGACTCCTCATTCGCCACCCGGATCGCCCCAATCTTGTGCTTCTTCGCCACCCGCAGCGCTACCTCAAACAATCCCGGCAACATGTGTACGTGCTTGTGCCCATCCAAATGACTCGGCTGAATTCCCGCCTCCCGCACTTTCTGTACTTGCGCATCCCACTCCCGCTCCACTTCTTCCACCCGCAGGCTGCGTCCCGCAATCTTCATCAGCAAGCTGTCCGCCGCGTCTTCCATCTCGCCCGATTTGCCCAATATCCCCTTCACCTCATTCGCGGGCGCGCTTGGCGGTCCATCGCTCAGGTTCAAATGCACCCCAATCCCCAGTTCCGGATTGCTGCGGCTGATTCCTACTGCCGCCGCGAATGCCCGCCCGTTGGCCAGCAGGGAAGTGCTCGTCACCATGCCCTTCCGGTGCGCCTCCACGATTCCCCGGTTCACTCCCTCGGTCCATCCCAAATCGTCCGCATTTACGATCAGATTCTTCAACGCTGCCTTCCGCCTGTCCCATCGTACAGATACTCTTTCAGCCTACTGCCCGAAAACGTACCATTGACCCAAATCCGCTCTAACTCTAGCATGACCTTCAAGAGGCCGAGATGACCCTTAAGTTGCGCGAATTGAAGAGTGTAGGCGCCCAGTACAACGACAAACGCCGCGGACGCCGCCTGAATTCCCGCGTTCCCGTGCGCTTGGAATGGGATTCCGCCTCCGGTCAACGCCGTTCTATCGAGACCGTCACTCGCACCGTTAATCCTTACGGCTGCATGATCGTTCTCAGCGACACTCTCGAGCTCGAGCACCGCTTGGCTCTCACCAATCTTGCCACCCAATCCAGTAACGCCGCTGTCGTCGTCTGGAGGGGTAATCAGCAACCCGAAGGTTGGGAATACGGCGTGGAACTTGTCGCGCCCGATATGGATTTCTGGGGACTTGAACTGTGACGCCTCCGCAAAAAACCAGCTTGCCGGCCGCTCCGCCCGCTGCTGGCCAGGTGAAACGCGGAGCAAACACTGCTCGCCCGCAGACGGCTGAAGAACGCCGCCGTGCGCAACGCGTGCTCCTCAGGATGCCCGTGCTGGTTCACTTGCCCGGCAAAACCAATCCCGTGCACGGCTTCACACACACCGTCAGCGCCAACGGCGCCATGATCATTCTTCCCGAAGGCCTGCCCACCGGCACAAAAATTTCTATCGAAAATCCCAAGACCCAGAAAAAGGTCGAGGCTCACGTCGTTCGTCCTCCGGTCCTCAACGCCGAAGGCTCCCTCATCCCCATCGAATTCACCGCCCCATCCCCTCAATTCTGGAATATTTTCTTTCCCCCCAGCGCCCCCCACTGACGCTCCCTTATCGCATCCTCTCTATTGAAGAATCACTGTTACGTTTGAATTGTGAAAATTAATGCCGGTCTGTCCACCGACGCTTATCACCGTGCTTCCCGTCACGGCTTGGCTGACTGGACCGGAAGTGGATCCCAGGTCTTGTGGATCGCCTTCGTAAGAAGCTGTCAACGAGTACGATCCAGGCCCATTGATATTTGTTGTCAACGTGGCCGTGCCGGCGACAACGTCGCCCTTGCCGTACCAACTGTTGTTTAAGAAAAAATCCACTCCCCCTATCGGATTGCCCTGTCCGCTCACCTTTGCCGTGAACGTGACCGCGGCACCTGATGCGATTTTCGCCGCACTGGTCGAAACCGTTGTTGTGGTTGCGTATGGTCCAACTGTTCCGCCTCCGCCGCCCGTGCCGCCACTATTGCTTCCCCCTCCTCCCGACCCACCACCGCCGCCGCAGCCGATGGCTGTGCTGAGAACGCAGACTAGACACAGAACCACCGAGACCTGCAGATACTTTGGCTTGTGCGTCATTCCAAGAAACAGCACAGCTGCCAAGCCAATTAGCAGACTCACCGGCCACAGCGGATTTCGCCCTTCTGGCAATAAGCCGATTATCGAGCGCCTCGGCCTCACGGCTTTTCCTGATGCAGGCATTGTAGTTGGCGTTAGAGTCAACGTCGCGCTAGCTACTGCGCCATTCGCCAGGTTCACTGTCGCGGGCTGCACGCTGCAACTGTATCCGGACGGCACGTTCCCCGAACAAGCCAGCGACACCGAACTCGAGTCGTTCGAGACAGGAATTACTTGGAAAGCCAGTGAACCGGACTGCCCCGCTGTGACCGTAAGTACTCCATCTGGAAAGCCAAGACTAAAATCCGGCGTATATACAGTGATGATCGGACCGGTGTTGGATGAATTTCCATAGACTGCGTCGCCCTGATAAATGGCGATTAAGTTTCCTGTGGAGTCCGGTGTGCTAGTTAGCGTCGTCGTCAGTGTTTGGTTTCCGCTCGCATCCGTTCCGGAAACCGTTGTCTGGTTCGTGGCGTTCCAAAGACCTTCGAAGAAAATCTGACCTGTGATCGCTGGGCCCTTGCTGCTGGCTGTTAGCGTTGCCGTGACCGTGATGTTTTGTCCGTAGGTGATATTCGTCGGAGATTCACTTTGCGTTATCGTCGTTGGAATCAGGCATACCATTGTCAACGGGCTACTTGTTGACGCGTTGTAATTGCTGTCCCCGCTATATTTTGCCGAAATACTATGCGGGCCCGTCGTGCTAAAGCTGATGTTGTAAATATCCGCGTAAATCTGCCCGTTTGCTCCCGAAGTTATCTGCACCGCTCCGGGAAGCAACGTCCCACCGTCATAGAAGGTCACCGTGCCGCCGGGTTGTGACCCCGCAGCGATCTGCGAAGTCACGGTGGCCTCTAGTTGAAACGTCTGACCCGGCAAGACCCTGGTTGGAAACGAGATCATTTGTGTCTGAGTCGCAGCCGGCGTCACCGTTAAACTTGCTGCCCCGGAATTCCCCGCATTGTAACTGCTGTCGCCGCTGTAGCTCGCCAGCAGCGCGTGTGTCCCGCCCGTCAAACTCGGCGAAAGGTTCCTGGTGTACCCTTCGCTTTTCAGGTCGTAGATTCCCGCTCCGCCGCCGCCCGTTCCCACCGGCGTTCCGCCATCTGTCAAAGTCACGGTTCCGCTCGGGCACGTTAGCGCGTTTTCCGCGGCGCAGGTCGGGCTCGGAGCTCCAGTAGCGCTCGCCACGCCGTTTTTATCCGTTACATACATTCGAATGATGTAGTTCGACCCGTACTGCACGGAGGTTGCGTTCCCATTCAGCAGGTTGCCATTCACATCGAATGTCGGCACTACGATAGATGTCTTGCTGCTTTCTGGCGCCACCGTCACATTCACCGCCGCCGAATCGCTCGGCGCGTTTGTGCCATCTCCCGCATAGTGCGCCCTTGCCGTATACGTGCCGCCCGGCAAGCTGCTCGTCGTTCCACTTATCACCTTTCCGCTAACCAACGTGAATTGGTCCAGCCCCTGCGTGGTCCCATCTGCCAACTTCGCGATTAATGACACGCTTCCCGTCGCGCTCGTCGGCGTCACCGTGATGTTCACGCCCACATTTTCGCCCGTTCCATGCGGAATGCCGCTCGTCTTGGACAGCGTTAGCGCCGTAGTCGTCGCGACGCGGTTCGCAGTCTTCCATTGCGTCACCAAATTACTTACGTTCACCGACCCCAGCCCCGTCGCGAGGTCATATCCCGCGCCCACCGTCCAGGCTTCCGTCGACGAACCCGGCTGCACCACCAGCACGCCCGTCTCTGATGGTAATGTCGCGCTGCAATTCGGCGTTCCTCCTGTACACGGCACGCTATTTGTTCCCACTCCTACTCCGCCGTTCGGCAGTACGCTGTTGCCCTTTGTCACATCATTGAAAATGCACGTCGTAGCCTCGCTCACGCTTGAGGTGCAACTCGCGTTCGCCTTCTTCGCCAACGCGTACAGCACATTATTCGCATTCCCTTGTCGATTCGTCCCTCCATTGCTCGCTTGGTATTGGTTTACCAGCGCCATGATTCCCGCAAACGCTGGTGACGACGCCGACGTCCCTCCCACAATCCCAAAATCCAGCCCAAAATTGCTTACGTTGCTGATGTCGCACATCTGCGCGCCGGTCAGCGTCATGTCGCTTTGGCAATAGATGTAGCCCGTCTCATTAAATCCCGCACTCGCGAACAGCGAGACGTCTGGCAAATCCCGGTGACTGTCATTCGGCATCCCCGTCACGCCCAGTTGCCAGCTCGGCTTCCCATATACGCTGCTTGACCCTCCGCTGCCCGCCACGATATTCAGTGATCCGCTTGGCGCACTCGACCCGCAGCCGGTCAATCCAATCTGCGCGCAGCTATCGTTCCAGGAAATTTCCGGAATGTAGCTCAGCGCCGAGGTTCCTGTAGGACTGTTTGTTGCGCTCCAGAACGTGGTCCACTTGTTCACCTGGTCAAAGTCCGTTCCGCCAACCGCCACATTGTAGGGAGTCGACGCCAGTCCATTCACCGCCAGTCCCAGCGACGCGGAATTCGCGTTATTAAAATCATCGCAACCGGCTGAACCGTTATCTCCCGTCGACACCATCACCGTGATGCCCTGCGCCGCCGCCTGTTGCCACATCGAATTGTAGAAAGCGTTGCCTGCGCTGCCCAAACCGGCCTCGCAGCCTCCATAGCTTTCGCTCATGGCCCCGGCCAGGTTGTGCTCCACAATGTACAGCGCCGACAAATCAATACCGGCCGAAGCCGGCGTCGATGCCGATACCACGAATTTCACCGTTGCACCCGGTGCCACCGCTCCAGACCACTCCACATCCAGGTCCGCTTCCCCCTCCTTGTCCGGCGACGTAATCCCCTGATCTTCACCGTTCAAGATCACATTCGTAGCGTCGAAGTTCGCCGCTAGCCCGAACATTTGCCGGAACGACTGCACGTCCCAGGATATTTGTGAGCTTGTCCCACCACGCGCACTTGCGACTGTCGCGGAAAGTTATTCAGCGAGACGATACCCGCCACCACCGGCGCCAGCGCAGCCGGAATTTGCGGATCGCTGGCATTCGCCAAATACGTTTTTCCGCCAATTTCGAAGTTCCGAATCCCCGTGCCGAATGCGCTCTGCACTGCGCCCGCCGTACCCGAAAATTCGATCACCATTTTGCTGCTGTAAACCTTCTCCACCGTGAATCCCTGGCTCGTCAGCCAGTCCGTTACCGCTTGAACATCCGCATCCGCCGGACCATAGTTCGCCCCAAATTCCTCCGGCGTCAACCACGCATGATAATTCGGCGAGCTTTTATCCTGCTGCGATTCCAGATATTGCTGCAGCGCGGCTTCCTGATCGACCCCGCGCCTCAGTAGCAACAACATCCTCGTCATCGGCTGCGATTCAACCGCCGCCCCGCGGTCGAATTCCGCTCGTGCCAGCGGATGCACGTTGCCCTTCAGCGTGATTCGCTGCTCGTTGCTGACCGCTTGCACCACCCGCGGGCGCACCTGTCCCCATACCGTTGAGCTGCCAATTAGGAAAAGAAGAGAGCAGAAACGAACGAACTTGCACACAAAACCAGAGGGTTGGCCCATGCCATGTCCTGGAAAACGGAATTTTATTCTCTTACCCGTAACCCAAATGCAAATTACCCGCGAGCCTAACACCCCGTTTTGCTCTTGTCTATCATCTGGCGTTCTGGCTCATCGCCACCGAATTCTCAGCAGCAGCGCATTGTCATCCTGAACGGCGCGCAGTTTGCGCCGCGAAAGATCTCACCCAAAACCCCGTGCAAAATCGTAGGTTGAAGCGCCGTAACGCCGACACGCCTCTCTACCAAAGAAAAAGGCGCCTCAATTCCTCGAAGCGCCCTTCCTCCACTACTCGAATTGTTCGACTCTTACTGCACCACGATGTTCGTCGTTCCCGTCGACGAGTTGTAGATCGCGTCCCCCGGATAACTCGCGGTGATCGTTACCGTCTTTCCTCCACCGCCTCCTCCACCCCCGCCACCTCCGCCGCAACCCGCGATCGCCACGGCCATCAGCGCGAACACCACCAGGCCCGCATAAGCGTAGGCGCGTTTCCTGCTAGCCGGCATCCATCGCAGCAGCGCCAGGTATGCCACGATACTCAACGCCACCAGCACAAGCGGCGCCACCGGCGGCCTCGGTCCGCTCTGCGGCGCGGGATACAATGCCGAAATTGCTGTCGTCAGCGTCGCGGTACAAAACGCCGTGCCCGGCGTCGTGCCATCCGTTCCGTTGGTGTTGCTTGTTCCGTTTGTCGGCGCGCAGGCCCCGGTCCCCAAGCTCGTTGTCCCGTTACTAAACGTCACATTTCCCGTCGGTCCAGCTCCATTGCTTGGTGTGCTCACCAGCGCCGTCAGCGTTACCGTCGCCCCCGACGTAATCGTCCCTATGCTGCTCGCCACAAATGTGGTCGTCGACGCCTTCGCCACCGTCACGGACAAAGCATTGCTAGCAGCTCCTGGTGCGTAGTTGGCGTCTCCCGAGTACGTAGCAACAATGCTGTGGCTCCCCACCGGCAATTGTATTGGTTGATCCTCCGCGATTCCCTGGTTGTTCAGCTTGGGAGTATTCGTAGCGTTCGGCGTCCCCGCGTTTGGCCAGTCATTCAACGGGCTTCCGTTATCGGTAACTGTGACCGTGCCGGTAGGGCAGGGAAACGCCGTTACCGTGTTACCCGACCAGCACTGCTTTCCGCTGTTTGCCCCGCTCGCCGGCGCAACTGCCACTTGCAAGATGTAGGGTGAGCCATACGATATATTTTGCGCCGCCTGGCTCAGCACCGGATTGTTGTTTGCATCGAACGTCACGAAACTCATCGTTGTCTTGGCGGTTTCACCTGCTCCGGCCCCCGCTACCGCTACTGGCGGTGTCGAGGTGCTTGCCCCAAGCAAAACGTCTCCCCCATAGGTTGCCACCACGGATGCTGTGTTCGCCGGCAACAGATTCGTGCTGATAGTGACCGACCCGCCAGAAAGAGTGAACTGCGTACCGTTTGGCGAAGCGCCAATTGACGCCACGACTGCACCGTTGCTATCGAGTGCGTTTAGCGCAACGGCCTCTCCGTTAGCTGGTGCCGGCGTAACTGTCACCTTGGCCGTGAACATCGTCCCCGAAGGCGTACCGCCGCTCGCACTCGTCAGTGCAGTTTTCGACGCCGCGCGCGTGATCGAGCCCCACAGATTCAGCAGGTTCGCCACGTTTATCGACCCCAGCCCGGTCGCCAGGTCATAGCCCGCCACCGCCTGGAACGCCGGATTGCCGTGCTCCGTGCTCGAGCCAGAAGTCGTCACCCCGTACGCCGCATTTCCAGCAACCGTGCAGTTCGAACTACCTGCCACGCACGCCACCGCGTTATTCCCGGTGGTAATGTCGTAGAACACGCACCCTGGGGGTATAGTCTCATTTCCCGGATTAGTGAAATTGCTCGAATTGCAGCTTGCATACATTTCGTTCTTGCCCAGCGCATACAGAATATAGTTCGCGTTTCCCTGCCGCTGCCCCGGCCCCATCTTCTGATTCACCAGCGCAATTATCGCCGCGAATGTGGGTGTGCCGCCCGACGTTCCTCCAACTCCCTGGAAGTTGTGCGTCCCAGATGTGGCGCTGGTCGACAAGTCGCAAGGCGCACTGTCCACATTCGCGTCCGATTGGCACACGATATAAAAGCTGTTGTTGAAACCGTTGCTCGCAAACAACGATATGTCGGGAATGTCGCGAACGTTGTCCGCGGGCGTCACGCCCGTTTGATACGCTGGCTTTGCATATCCCTTCGAGCAGTTGCCACTGCCATCGAACGTCGCGCAATTGCTCGCTCCGCCGCTGCCCGCGCTGATGTCTCCGCCTCCTGTATCTACCGAGGTGCATGCCGCCGGAAAATTCGCGGCGCACGTTGAATCGTTCCACGGCACTTCAGAAATGTAACCCTTGGCCGACAGCTGGCTAGTCGCGGCATTCGTCGAGTTCCAGTACTGTGTTTCATTGCCAAACTGGTTGAAATCCGTTCCGCCCACCGCCACGCTGTATGGCGTCGACGCGAACCCGTTCACCGCAAGCCCTTGTGATGCCGCGTTTGGATCGATTGTCGGATCGGGATCGCATCCCGCGGAACCATTGTCCCCAGCCGCGATCACCACGGTAATCCCCTCCGCCGTTGCTTGCTGCCACAACGCGTTATAAAAACTATTTCCTGTCGATCCCAGCGCCGCTTCGCAATTCCCATAACTATTGCTCATCACCGGCGCAAGGTTGTTATCCACGATATACAGCGCCGAAAGGTCCACTCCCTGGCTCACCTGCGCGGGATTCGACATCGTCGACTGCGACACTACAAACAGAATCTGTGCCGCCGGCGCCACCGCTCCCGCCCATTCCACGTCCAGATCCGACTCCCCTTCGTCTCCCGTGTCCGCCAGTATCCCCGGATCCGGCCCGTTCAAGATGATTTGCGGATCCTTTGCCGCCAGTCCGAACATCGTTCGGAAGTCCCGCACGTCCTGAATGTTGATGTTCGACTGCCCCACCACCGCGATGCTTTGTCCGCTGCCATCCGCTCCGGCCGGAATGTTGTAAATCTTCCAGAAGTCCGCCGGCCCTACCCCATAAAACGTGCCATTCGAATCCGTATACGTGAACAGCGGCTTCACTTGTCCGGTTGCCAGATCCCGCTGGAAACTCCCCACGCGATGCATCATCGAATGCTTCGGAAAATTATTCAGCGCCACAACTCCGCGCACCACCGGCGCCAATGCTGCCGGGATCGCCGGGTCGCTGACGTTCGCGATGTGCTCGTTGCCATTCACCACGAAATGGTGCATCTGCGTATGAAACGCATTCTGCACCTGCGCCACCGTCCCGTTGAACTCCACGGTGGTTCGCCCGGCAGACACTTTCGCCACCTGAAAGCCCTGCTTCGTCAGCCAGTCCGTCACCGCCTGCACGTCCGCATCCGACGGCCCGAACTGTTGCCCAAACTGTGCCGGAGTCAGCCACGCGTGATAGCTGCCTGATCCCTTGGTTTGCTGCGCGTCCAGCAGTTGCCGCAGTGCCGTCTCTTGCTCCGCGCTTCTCTGCAGCAGTAGTAACATCCGCGTCATCGGCTGCGATTCTGCCACCGCTCCGCGATCAAATTTCGCCCGTGCCAACGGATGCACGTTCCCTCGAATCTGTACCGTCCTGGTCTCGTCTATTCGTTCCACTACTCGCGATGGCACAGCCGCCTTTTGTGCCCACGACGCCGGCCCTGCGCACGCGCACACCACGGCGCACATACTCCACCAGAGTTTCATCCCGGTTTTCATTTTGATTGTGTCTCCGCGTACCTTCTAGATTTTTCTGCGTTTTTCTCTGGCAGGATTCGCGGGTCTCCGGCCCCCATGTCGTAGGCGCGGTCCTGGCACTACTGTACAGATGCTCTAAAGCAGGTTACGGGTTTCCCTTATCTTTCACTTCTTGTCGCTTTTTCCACCGCTGCTACATCAAGCGACCTACAGCTTACCGTGCAGGTATAACCCCTCGAAACAGGATTAGTTTCGGCGCGATCATCAAAAGTAATCACCACTGAACCCGCCTGTCCTGCGATGATCCTCAAAACTCCACGTTTCCGCCCGAAAAAATGACCCCAATTTTCACCGTGCCGCCGTCTGCTCTCTTCTCCAGCTCCATTCCGGCCACGCATCCCGCTCGCAGTAGTGGAGCCAACGCCACCGCGCTGGATGGTTCAATCACGATCTTCATTCGCTGCGCCACCAACTTCGTCGTCGCGATAATTTCTTCCTCGCTCACCAGCAGCACTCCCGCAACGTGTTTTCTTAGGATCGCAAACGTTCTCGGCGCCAGCGATGCTCTCAGCCCGTCGGCAATCGTATCGCTCGACTCCATCTTCTGCAGCACGCCGGTCCGCAACGACCGGTAAGCGTCATCCGCGCGTCCCGGCTCGCAGCCATACACCCGAATTTCCGCCCGTTTTCCTTTCGCTCCCAGGCACGTCCCGCTCAACAATCCCCCGCCACTCACCGGCGCCAGTATCGCGTCCAAATCCGGCACTTCTTCCAACAATTCTTTGGCCGCCGTTGCCTGGCCCGCAATAATCCGGTCATCGTCGTACGGATGCACCATCACCGCGCCCGTTTCCGCCTGCAATCGTGCCGCGGTTTCCGCCCTCGACGACACCGTTGGCTCGCAATACGTAATTTTTCCTCCGTACGATTCCACTGCGCGGCACTTCACCGCCGGCGCATTCTTCGGCATCACGATCCATGCGGGAATTTTTCTCCACGCCGCCGCGCACGCCACTGCCGCCGCGTGATTTCCGCTCGATTGCGTCACCACTCCTCGCGCGGCCTGCTCTTCGCTCAGCGAAAGAATCGCGTTCGACGCGCCGCGAATCTTGAAGGACCCGGTTTTCTGGAAATTATCGCACTTGAAGTACAGTTCGGCTCCGCTCATGGAGTTAAATGTCGCGCTTGTCAGCACCGGCGTGCGGTGGATCCTGGCCCCGATGCGTTCGTGCGCCTCGCGGATCATTTCCCAGTCAATTGGGGTTACGCGCTCTTCCGGGCTTGCGTTCGCTGTCACCATAATCTCAGTCTAGTTCAACTGGTACTACCAGTGCCAAAGTTCTTCTTTCCCCTCAAACAACAGGACTTGGACCCTGTCCCCCCGTCTGTTACCCTAGAGTTTCTTAAGAATGACGTGGCCGCGGCGTCCCCTCCTCGCGCCTCGTGGAGTTACATGCCTCCTGAACGCCGACATCTTGAACGCTTTCGTCTCCGGGTGCCTCTGCGTTTTCGCCCCATCGGTTTGGCTTCCGACAAAACCGAGCATTTCACCGAAGCCGTAAATCTTTCTCGCGGCGGATTTTTCTTCGTAACTTCGGCGCCACTTCAGGTGGGTATGCCGATTGAGGCAACACTGCGCATGCCGATCGAAGTCACCGGCGGGCCGCCGGAAGACACGCACTGCAAAGCGCGCGTCGTGCATGCCAAGCCCGATGCCTTCAGCGACGGCCGCATGGGCTTCGGCGCCGAAATTGAAAGTTTCATCGAGCCCGAAAAGCCCAAGCCTCCGCGCCCGGAGCTAGTCAAGCCGCCCCCAACCTCCGCCAAACTAAAACCCTGATTCGTTTTTTTGTGATTGAGAATCAGCGCGTCTGCCCAGCAACTTACCAGAATATGTCATCCTGAGGACCGCGGTGTGTGCGGCCCGAAGCACCTCAACCGAAAAAACAGCAATTCTTCATGCCGCGCAATATAGCCTTGTCATTCCGAATAAACAAATTCGTCATTCCGAGCGAAACGAGGAATCCGCTTTTCCTTCGACCCGGTCGGGTGCCCCAGGTGCCGGTTTTGCACCTGGGGTTCTTTTCTTTACAGCCGTGCCCGCGGCGTCCCACACGCAGCTTTGCATGTGAGATTCTTTTCTTTAGGGGGTCGGAGCTTTAGCTCCGACATCAAACGCGTGGCTAGATGGGGCTTCAGCCCCTGAAGGAATGACTTTTGTAACTGGGGGCACGGCTTTAAGGGCTGAGGTTTTCTGCTTGCCAGCCCTATTTCCCCGCAACCTGAATCGTCGTCTTCCCCGCGCCCAAATTCTCAAATCGGTCGTAAGCCCGCACCGCAATCGTATGCTCGCCCGGTTTCAATTCCCCCACCGTGAACTCATACGTCTCGGTTCGGCTGTCGCTGATGCCATGCGTCGGGGCCAGCAAAATCCAGTCGCCGCCGTCGACGCTGTATTGCGCCTTCTCAATGCTGCTCGAAGGATCCGCAGCCGAGAACTTCACTGTGACCGACGCGATAGCACCCTGCGAAGCGCTGTGTGTCGCCTCCAGGTGTTCAATCGCCGGCGGCGTATTGTCCACCTCAAACCGCTCGCTCTCCCGCTCCGTCTTCAATGCCACCGCCGGTGGATTCGACGGCGCGTCGCTCGCCACAATCTTCAGGTAATAAGCTCCATCCGGCATCGTGGTCGTATCCCACGAATAAAATTTCTGGTCCAGATTATCCTTCAGCAGCAGCCACTCGCGGGCATTCTCTCCGCGGAAATACACCGAGTAGCGCAATTCATCGTCGTTGTCGTCGTGCGCCGTCCACAGCACCGTCTGGTAACCCTTTTGCTGAGTCCCCTGCGGCTGCGATTCGAATTTCGTTGAAGAACTCGTTGTGATCACCACTCCGCTGGGCGTCGCCGCCTGAGGCTGTTTCAGCGCCACGTTTCCCTGTTGTCCGCCAATTACCTGCGGCGCCTGCGCGCGCACTCCCGCGTCTTGCATCGCAATTCCATCGATCACCGGCGCAACATTCCTCGGCAAATACGCCACGCTGACCCAATCGATTCCGTCTCCCGGCCGCCCATCATGGATCACTGCCTTCCACTGGAAGAATCGCGCCGCCGGTGCTTCCACCTGCGCCGCCGTCGTGGTGTATGGCCCAAACCATTTCGACCATTCTTTCCCCGGGTCTTCCGTGTTTCCGCTGCGCACATAAAATTCCAGGCGCGGCTCCTTCGATGTCCCCTTACTCTGCGCGCTTACCGCCGGCGGTCCCCACCATTCAATCCTGCCCCATTGCGAGAACAACTTCGCATCGAACGATTGCGACTCAAACGTTCCTTCCGCTTCGTATTCCGGACCCAGTGAAAACACCTTTCCCGGATTCGCCGTGCACAAAAATACTTTGCCGTTTGCGCCCTTCGAAATGCCCGTGATTTGCGCTGATCCCGATTTCGCCAGTTGCGCGTACACCCCGTGACCATCGATCACCAGCAGCGAACCCGTGTTTCCTGTTCCCGCTAGTAGCCGCCCGTCCGCATTCAATCCCAGCGCGTACACCACATCGTCCCGCGAACTCCAGATTTCCTCCGGCACTCCCTCGGTCGAGATGCGGTAAATGCTGCTGGAAATCGCCTGCGGAAACGCCACGAATGGCGCGCCCTGCATCTGCGGCGATGGACTCACATTCGTAATCGTTGTCGTGCCTTGCGAAGTCGCAATCACCGCCGATGGAGCATTTCCCGCCACGCGCGTCTTTTCCCCGATCGCCGCAACATAAATCGTTCCGTCCTGCGCCACCGTTAGCGAAGTCACTTCCCGTTTTGCCGTCTCGTACACCACAAATCCGTCCGCCCCCGGCTCCTCCGCGGATTTCCTCTTGGCGCTCTTTTCCGCGTTCCTTGTTACCCGCAGCACTCTGCCGTTCGGCTCCGTTCCCGCCAGCAGGTTTCCTTTCGCATCGAACGCCAGCGTCTTGATGTGCGCTTCGTCGCTCGCGTAGAACAACTCGCCTTTTCCATCCGGCGCCACCGCAAAAATCTGCCCTTTGTCGCCCGTCGCCACGTAAAGCGTGCCATCCGCCGCAAATGCCAGGTCCCAGATGTATTTTGTCTTGGCCTCGAAGAACACCGTTTTCTCTCCGGACGCCGACACGCGGTACACTTTCCCGTCCGGCGAAGTCGCTACGTACAGCGCGCCTTTCGCGTCGAACGCGATCGCTTGTGCCAGCAGGTCCGTCGACTCAAACACCGTTTTTGGCTTACCCGACCCCTCGAACCGGAACACCTTTGCCGGCGATCCCCCCGCTGCATACAAAACTCCCGCCGCATCCGTTCGCAACGACCACAAATAAGACGCATCCGCATCCGCAATCAGCGTGAATTTCGGCGCCAGCTCCAGGTGGCCGTCGCTGCTCACCGCCACTCCTTTTGCGTTTCCCTTCAGAAACTCTTCGTAGCTTGATTGCCTCCAACGCCGCGTGTGCTCGGCTAACCCAACCGAAGCCACCAAGCAGATACTCATCGTTGCGAATAGAATGCGCCGCACTGGTTTCGACATAGCCATGGTCACCGGATTTGTAAATTCAATGAGATTAGGCCGCCCACCGGCCCGCCCAGCATCACCGACGCCTCGCTCGCCAGCGATTCCCGCAACACTTGCACGCTTCCCGGCGCCGGCCGTCCATCGATCGCATTAATCTGCGACAGTGGCACATTGGGCATTTCCTTGTCGTCCCACACCAGCGTCGGCGCGGGCACAAACAGCCCTACGTACAATCGGTCGTTCCGCCTCTCGCGATTCAGCAGCGCAATCAGTTGATCCAGTCCTTCCGGACCCCCGCCTGTCCCGGGCAGGCCTTGAAAACTGAATCCCCGCGAGGCTCGGTTCATCCAATCTGCATCGCTCACCAGAATCCTCAGCGTCGTTCCTCGCGCAATCTGATCCGGCACGTGCACCGTTGTCTCTTCCACCCGCGCCTCTCCACGGTACGGCCGCAGCAGCACGCGCACCCGCAAATTCTCGCCCGGCGCCGCCTCGCCTTTTTCCAGCCACGCGCTCTCAATGCTGTACGAGTTCCGCCCCGCTTGGCTTTCCACTCGCAGCGTTATGTGCTCAACCTCCGGTACCTCAAAACTGTTGTTGAACAGCCGCCCAAACACGTTCTGCACCAGGATCGCAATCGGCATCGTATCCGGCGTCAGCGTGTCGTTCGGCGCAATCGTGTTTTCAATCTGCACCGGCGCGTGCCCCTTCAACCGAATTTCCCCTGTCAAATGCAACGTGGTCCCTTCTCCATAGATCGGGTTCTGGCTGATGCCATTAAACGTCGTCAGCCCCACCAGCAACGGTGTCAGCTTCGGGTGGTTCACCATCTCAAAATGCAGCTTCCTCTCTTCTTTTCCATTCACAAACGTCAAATCCAGCGGTACCAGCGCCGGTGCCGCTCCCAGTTTTCCCGTCACCGCTGTTATGTGATCCCCCGTAATCGTTCCAATCGAACCACCCACATTCACGATCTTCGTCGAAGCCAAACTCGACGACAGCGTCGTCACCACACGGCTCCGTGCCATTGGTATCTGCACGTTTCCCAGGCTCAAAAATGGGTGCCCGCACAGAAACACGTTGTCTCCACGCACTGCCGTCACCGTGCACGCCGAATTGATCGACGCGTCTCCCTGCACCAACACCATTCCCGCCATGTCCCCTGCAACCAGTTTCCCGTCGTCGGCACGCGCCGCCGTCGTCCCCCCTTGCGCTGCCACAAATCCGTAACTCTGCAATTCTCGCCCAAACTGCTGCAGCGAAGCCGGCTGAAATCCCGAAAATACCAGCGGCGTTTCAATCGGCTGCAGTGCCGACCCGCCCGGCAATTCGTTTCGTGCCAGCGCATCATTCGGCAGCGTGTACGCTTGCGCCGTGCCTCGTGCCCCAGTCGCGCCTTCCACCGGCGGTCGCAGCACATCTTCAATCGGCGTCACTCCCGCGATCGCTTCTTTCGTGAAGATTCCCAGCTTCAGCGACAGCGCTCCCGCCAGCTTTCCCTCCAGATACACCGGGCTGCCGCTCATCCCCGCCACCACTCCGGTGTGCTCCACCTTCGGCCCTTTCAATTCCACCAGAATGATCGACTGCTTCGGCCCCATAAAATTCGGCAGTATCCCGATCACTTCCAGGTCGAACTTCTCCACCTGGTCGCCGGCGAATATCGTGTACGCGTACCCCTGCATTCCTGGACGCACCTGCGAAAGGGGAAGCGTCTCAGCGGAATCCTGCCCCGCCGACCGCACAGCCAAGCTGCCCATGCCTATCGATGAAACGAGAAGTACAAGAAGCGGAAACCGCTTAAACAGACGACCCATAGCCGGTATGTTGGACCCCCAAATCGAACGCTGATGATACTCGCTACCTCCGACCCTCCGCAATCCAACAACTGGAGTGGCTCTCCTAGTAGCGATGGCTTAGACGTCCTAGTCCCCCCTCAGGTTGTGCGTCTGCGCAGCGGCCCTCCCATCCATCAGCCGCACATAATCCGGATGGCATCCTGAGGGCAGCGAAGGCTCTCAACTACCACCCTGGCGCAACGCTTCGAAAGGCACCGGTTCCTGATCCCTGATTCCTGGTAGCACCCTCCGTATCTCACTTTCCATCCGCTGCGTCCTATGCGACGATGTCTCAAATAGGAGAACCCCATGTCCGAACCCACTAAAGAAGAACTAATGGCCAAAATTGCCGAACTCGAAAAAAAAGTCGAAGGCCGCAAAAAGGGCACTCTGGAATTCCGCGTCGGCGAAAAGGGCGGCGTCAGCGTCTATGGACTCGGTCGCTTCCCTGTCACGCTCTACTACGAACAATGGGTCCGTCTCCTCGACATGTCCAAAGACCTTCGCGATTTCCTCGAAGAAAACAAGCATCGCCTCAAACTCAAGGAACAGTAAGACGCCTCCTCCGCGCACTCATTCTTGTTGCTTGACATTCACCCACTACGGCTCATACTCACCACCGTACAGTTGAGCCGCCTCTGGCAGGTTCACTCCTTCTCATTTTCCTCCACTCTCTCGCCAGAGATCCTTTCCGGGCGCTCGCGGAAAGAGGAGTGGTGGTTCATAACAATTTAGCGGGACTGCCTTCGCCAGCCGGAGACGCTACCGATTTGTTTTCGCTCGAGCGCAAAGTGCGTTTCGGATTTGCACTCGCTGCGGTCGCTCTGATCGCGGTCGGAATCCTCACGTACATCAGCGTCCTACGCTTTCGCCAGGACGCTGGCCTCGTCGATCACACTCACCAGGTCCTCAACGCCCTATCCGAATTGCGTTCCAGCATTACTGCCGCGGAATCAGGCCAGCGCGGCTACATCATTATTGGCAAGGAAGAATATCTGCAGTCCTACCAGGCTTCCGCGCAAGCCGTCGCTCAAAATATTCAGCGCCTCGACGATCTCACCGCTGACAATCTCGTCCAGCAGCAGAATCTCAACTCTCTCAAGCCTCTCGTGACTCAGCGCCTCGCCCTGATCGCTGCTCGCATCGAGCTGCGACGCACCCAGGGCTTCGAAGCAGCTCAAGCATCCATGGCCGCAATGCAAACCCAGAGTGTTCGGGAAGCCATCCGCGTGGCTGTGAAAAGCATGGAAACCGAGGAGAACCGCCTTCTCGCCGAACGCGAAGCCAGCGCAGAGCAGAGCAGCCTCGCAATGCGCACCGCCATTGTCGCCGCAAGCCTCTTCGCTCTGGGCCTCCTCATCATCGGCATGATTTACGTCAGCCAGGACTTCGCCCGCACTCGTCGCGCCGAACAGCAGCTCCGCCTCGCGGGTCACACCCTCGAGGATCGTGTCCGCGAACGCACCGCAGAGGCCTTTCAGAGTAATGTCGCTCTGCGCGCCGGCGAGCAGCGCATGGCTCGCATCATCGACTCCGCTATGGACGCCATCCTCACCGTCGACGATCGCCAGCTCATTACCATGTTCAATCCTGCCGCCGAAAAAATGTTTGGTTGCCCCGCAGCCGACGCTGTTGGCTCGCCCCTGGAGCGATTCCTCCCTCCTCGCTTTCGCAAAGCCCACGCCGAGCACATCAGCGCCTTCGGCCAAAATGGCGTGACTCGTCGCACCATGGGCGGATTCACCCCGCTGCACGGCTTGCGTACCAATGGCGAGGAATTTCCCATCGAAGCTTCCATCTCGCAAATTGAAGTCGATGGCCGAAGATTGTTCACCGCCATCGTCCGCGACGTCACCGAAACCTCCAAAGCTCGCGATATCAGCACCAAGCTTGCCGCCATTGTTGAGTCTAGCGACGACGCCATCATCAGTAAGGATCTGGATGGCGTCATTACCAGCTGGAATCCCTCGGCTGAGCGCTTATTTGGCTACACTGCCGCCGAAGCCGTTGGCAAACGTATGCTCGCCTTTTTCCCGCCGGATCGCGGCACTGAGGAACAGGACATCCTCCAGCGCATTTCCGACGGCGAAACCATTGACCACTTCGAATCGCAACGCATCCGCAAAGACGGCAAGCTCATTGACGTCGCCTTGACCATCTCTCCTCTCCGCGACCATTCCGGCAGAGTCGTCGGTGCTTCCAAAATTGCCCGCGACATCACCGATCGCAAACGCGCCGAAGAGGAAATCCGCCAGCAAGCCAGCTTGCTGGACCTGGCGCCCGCCCTGGTCCGCGACGTCGAAAATCGCATCATCTTGTGGACCCGCGGCGCCGAACTCCTTTATGGCTTTACCAAGGAACAAGCCATTGGCCAAGTGCCCGACGCCTTGCTGCAAACCGAGTTTTCTCTGCCTCGCCACGAACTTGAAAAAACTCTCCATACCCAAGGCGTCTGGGAAGGCGAACTGGTACATCGCACGCAATCCGGCGAGCGCGTCGTCGTCGCCAGTCAATGGGTGCTGTACCGCGATTCCAAAGGCAAACATATCCGTACCCTGGAAGTGAATGCCGATATCACCGCTTTAAAGCGCGCCGAAACTCTCCAGTTGCGCTCTCAGAAGCTCGAAGCTTTGGGCACCCTTGCGGGTGGCATTGCCCACGATTTCAACAATATTCTCTCTGCCATCAATGGCAGCGCTTCTCTGGCCATTTCGCAGTTCCCGCCGGATCATCCGGTGCAAGCTTGCCTGGTGGAAATCGAAAAAGCCGGATACCGCGCTGCGGATCTGGTGCGCCGCATCTTAAGCTTCAGCAAACCTCAGGAACAAAACATGCTCGTCCAGAGCCTGGACCCTGTGGTGCAAGAAGCATTGAAACTCGCCCGCGCCACACTCCCTGCCATGATCCAGATTCGCTACACGCCGGATTCGGATCTGCCGATGGCGCGCCTCGACACCACGCAAATCTGCCAGGTCATCTTGAACCTCGTTACCAACGCGGCTCACGCCATTGGTGACAAAAACGGCCTCATTGAAGTGAAAGTCGATTCGCCCCGCATCACCGATGAAGAAATTCAGTTGTATTCGCAAATTGCCGCCGGGCATTACGTGCGTTTGTCGGTCAGCGACAATGGCTGCGGCATGGACGCCAAAACCCTCGAGCGTATCTTCGATCCCTTTTTTACCACCAAGCCCTCTGGTAAGGGCACTGGCCTTGGCCTCTCCGTGGTCCACGGAATTCTTGCCGCTCATTCCGCAATCGTGAAGGTTTACAGCGAGCCCGCCAAGGGCAGCGCCTTCCAGATCTATTTCCCCGCTGCGCTCGACGCCGCTTCCCCCGTCCACGTCGACGATCGCGACGCGCCCGCCGGCCGCGGACAGCACATTCTGTTCCTCGATGACGAAGGTGTTCTCGTCTTTGTCGGTACCATGATGCTCGAGCAGAGCGGCTACAAGGTTACCGGCCAGTCCAATGGCGAAGCCGCCTTGATTGAATTCCGCCAGCGCCCCCATGCCTTCGACGCCGTGGTCACTGATCTCTCTATGCCTGCCATGTCAGGTCTGCAATTCGTCCGCGAGTTGCGAAAGTTGCGCCCAGACATTCCCATCCTCATGACTTCCGGCTACGTCGATCCTCAGGACCAGATCAACGCCATCCGACTGGGCGTCCGCGCCGTGCTCACCAAGCCCGTCAGCCGCAAAGAACTCCTCGCCGCCCTACACGACATCTTCCAGCCCACCGAACAAGACAAATCCCAATCCGCCTGACGCACATCCCCGATCTTCACCGTCATCCCCAGTCTCCGTTGTCATCCCGAATATTCGTTGCCATCCATAAAATACTTTGTCACCCGAATGCCATTGTCATCCCGAGCGCAGCGAGGGATCTGTTTTTTGCTCAAAATTCAACCCAGCCCTGTAGATTTGTTGTCATTCCGAACGGAGTCCGCGGAGTGAGGAATCTCTCTGCTGTTTAGGGATCGAAGTCTTTAGCTCGGACAATAACTACGTGGGTCTAACCGCTGAGGATTCGGCCTGCGCCTTCTCTGTAGCGGCGGTCTTACGCGGCCATCTTTCTTTCCTTCTTTCTCTGTGCTCTCTGTGTCCTCTGTGGTGAGATCTTTCTTTAACTCTCAACTTTCAACTCTTAACTCGTTTCACTGATGGTGATGCATCGCAAATATCTTTTGCGTGGAATCCTCATACGGATACACATGCACCATCCACCCGAAAATCACCGGGTAAAACTTCCCGCCCACCGCGTCGCACGCCGCTTGCGTCGCAATCGTTCCGTGCAATCCGAATTTTGTGAAATCCGCGCCACGCCGTGCCTCTTTCGGCGGCATGCACAGATTCGTGTGCAGGTGCCAGGTAGCGATGCTCAATGGCACGCGCTCGTTCAACTGCTCCTCGGTCGCCCGCTTCGGCATCGTGTACATGGCCCCCACCAGGTCGTAACCCGTCGCGGTCTTTTTGTAGAGCAGGGAAGTGGGCCGTGCGGCATCAAATGTGAACGCCGCTTCAAATCCATTCGTGTAATTCATGAAGTGATATTCCGGCTGCGGAATTTCCGGATGGAAGATCTGGAAGCCTTCGTTCAAGGCCACATGGTAGTCCCTGTATTTCTCGATCCCCGTCCGCAGTTCCTCCACGATTTCATCCGCGCGCTGCTGATCGTCGGGAGACATCGGCCTCGTCGACGTCATGTGCAGATGCGCCATATCGCCGTGGTGCATGTTGGCCATATCTTCCATCGCCACCTGCTCGTTGGCCTGCCCAGCTTGTGAATTCATCCCCGGCATGTTTGTGTGGTCCGCGCCCGCCGCTGGCGCCTGCGATTCCTGTTCGCCCCCCAGCGCAGCGGTATTCACCACCGGTGGCCGATGATTTGGTATCGCGGCCAGTAGCACCCCAACCACGAACAATGCGCCCAAGCCGATTCCGGCTTGCGTTACTAAATGAATCAACGTGCTCCGCGACGACATTTCCGCTCCTCACCCACTCTTGTTTTGTCTCTCTATTTGATGATACGCAACCCACTCCGGATGTCTTTCTCCCGATTTCGCCAAAAGTTCCCGATACAAACTGTCCCGCCGTACAGCCTCTTCCTGGTTAGACGTCCAATCCCCCAACATCGTCCCCCTAAAATCGAACCTCCCCGGATCGTGCCTTTCTTGGGTCCGGTTCTTGGTTTGATCCTTCTTTTGGCATTTGTAGCAGCCGCTTTCCGATGCGGGCGGAGTTGTTTCTTAGCAGGTTTATTTCCGATAACTGATCAGTAGTGTCCCAACGTTATGCGAACAAAATCAATTGGTTATCGGAAACTTGTTGAATTTCGTCGCTCATCGTTTGTGCAAGTAGTTGATCCAACGGGATTTTCTCGAACATGGTCAGGCTGAGGATCTGTAGGATTTCATACAGGCTGGCGGAGAGATGTAATCGTTTTTTGACGATGGCGACTAGAACGTAGGCGGAGACGGCTATCCAGATTTGTGATCTGACCGCGTTCTCCGAAGTTCCGAAGAAAGCTTTGATTCGCAGATGCTGTTTGATCCATTTGAACAACTGAACCACATACTGCCCATCAACAGTGCCCTACTGAAGTTACAATCTACTATCGCTTCCATCCTCGGCGTACACACAGCTTGCCGGTTGTCAGGCTGTACGAACTAAACGGCGAAGCCTACTATGTCGTGCGGCGCGCCGACGGCAGACCGTTGGCGGTGCCGGTCTGGATGACGTGTCCCGAGGCTGCATACGCGAAGATAGTTTCTACTGCGCGCCTGCCGGTTCGCGTGCTGCTTGAGTTACGCCGCGTCGCCGTGACTTGCCTCTCCTCGCGTGTGCACAATGTGCCCGAGGAGGATCACGATGCCCAGAGCAAGACGCCAACGACATATGTTCGAAGAAGTTCCCGCCGTTCCCGCTGTACGACTCCCATTGGACGTGCAAGAGCAGCTACGCCAAGCGCTGGTGCAGTGGATGCAAGCGCTGGCCAAGATGATTCAAAAGGAGGGCGGCGATGAATAAGATCACGGCTGATCATCTGGCCCGGCGGGCCTGTGTGTACATCCGTCAGTCCACGCCTGGTCAAGTTCAGCACAACCTTGAAAGTCAACGCCGCCAATATGGTCTGGTCGATCGTGCGCGCACGCTGGGCTGGAAAGAGGTCGACGTAATCGATGACGATCTCGGAATCTCGGGAGGCGGAACATGCCGCCCTGGCTTTGAACGCCTGTTGCGCGCGCTGTGTGATGGGCAGGTCGGCGCCGTGTTCAGCATTGAGGCGTCACGGCTGGCGCGCAATGGACGAGACTGGCATACCCTGCTGGAATTTTGCAGTGTCGTCGGTGCGCTGCTGATCGATGCCGAGGCCGTGTATGATCCCAGACTCACGAACGATCGATTGTTGTTGGGCATGAAAGGTACGATCAGCGAGATGGAAGTCGCGAGTTTCCGTGAGCGTGCGCACGCGGCGATACTACAGAAGGCGCAGCGAGGCGCCTTGGTTCAACGGGTCGCCATTGGGTATGTCAAAGGAGCGGATGACCGCATCGAGAAAGACCCCGATGCCAGGGTCCGGGCCGCCATCGATCTAATCTTTCGCAAGTTTGCGGAGTTGGGCAGCGCACGGCAGGTTTATTTCTGCTTTGATCAGCAGCAGATTCAATTGCCGATCGCTCGCGGGCCAGAAGATGCGCGCGAGATCATCTGGCAGCCCGCTCGGTACCATGCGGTGCACAGCGTGTTGAAGAACCCGATCTACGCCGGAGCGTACACGTATGGGCGCAGCAAGACGACCACACGGCTTGAGGCCGGGCAGAAGCGGGTCTTCCGCCAGAAGAAGAACCGTCGCGAGGACTGGGCGGTGTTGATCAAGGATCATCATGAGGGGTACATTGACTGGGACGTTTATCAGAGCAATCAGACGATGATTGCCCACAACGAAAATGCGCGAGGTGGTGCGGTGCGTGGGCCGGTCAAACATGGTGAGGCGCTGCTTGCTGGGTTGCTGCGCTGTGGTCATTGTGGTGCCAAGTTGCTGGCGCAATATCCCGGTCCACGCGTGATCAGGTATCAGTGCTCCGGGTACCTCCTCAATCGTGATCATGCGTGTTGCGTAATGTTTGGCGGGCTTCGTGCTGATCGCTTAGTTTCTGAGCAACTGTTGCAATGCCTGACGCCGTTCGGCATCGAAGCAGCCCTTGAGGCGATCGAGACCCTGCGGGGCGCCAGCGACGAGCGGATCCAGCAGAAGGCGTTGGCACTAGAGCATGCGCGCTACGAAGTGACACGCGCACGGCGACAATATGATGGGGTGGATCCGGCGAATCGGCTCGTGGCCGCAGAACTCGAACGCCGTTGGAACCAAGCGCTGATCATGGAGGCACACCTCGAAGCAGAGCTTGGGACATTGCAACAAGGTCGCGAGCTCCCACTCAGCGAGGCGCAGAAACGGGAGCTGTTGGCCCTTGCACGGGATCTCCCCAGACTCTGGGATGATCCGCAGAGTTTACCGGAACACAAGAAACGGCTCCTGCGTATCGCGCTGAAAGAGATCATTGCTACGTCTGATGGCGAAACTATACGCCTCGTGTTGCATTGGCAAGGCGGAGATCACACCCAGATTGAGTTCCAAAAGATTCGCAGTGGCCACCATCGGTATTTTACCGACAAGGATATTGTGGAGATCGTTCGCAGGCTGGCGCGAATCGAACCAGACGCGCGGATCGCGGCAATCCTGAATAAGAATCAACGCCGCACAGCACATGGAAAGATCTGGACGACGAAACATATCTGCACACTGCGGAGCCACCATGCAATTCCGGTCTACGGTGAGGGAGAACGCCAGGCGCGCGGCGAGATGTCTGTCAGTGAAGCCGCCGTCGTTCTCGGCGTCACGCCGACCACTGTCTTGCGGCTGATTCGGCTGAAACAGTTGCAGGCGACACAAGCGTGCGTGAACGCACCATGGATTCTGCACAGAGCAGACGTCGAGCGATGCATGGCCGAACGGAGCCGTCCAGCGCCCCCACCAACGGTCGATTCAGCGCAATTGGCTCTTGAAATTCCATAGCATCCGAAGGAGTGCACCATGTCGAGCTGTCGAAGAAGAGCTCTACTTGCCAGCGGCAGCGGTATAGTTCGGTTATCGTAAATGCTGGCAAGACGAAGTTGTTGGTCAAAAAGATGAGGGTCTTGGCGGTTTCGGGGTCCTTGAAGCGGATGCGGCGCAGCGGTGCCTCGAAGCCTTGCTGCGAGTAGAAGCCAGTAAGGACGACACTTTGGTCACAGATCAACCCCGTCGTGCGATCGACCGGATGCGAGTAGCGGCGCTGGACCTTGAGGTTCGACTTGCCGCGGGTCACGAAGAAGCTGCCGGCTTCGTGAAAGCGATAGAGGCGCTCGAAGTCGAGGAAACCACGATCCATGATGTAGAAGGCGCCGGGCTCAGGCAGCAGTTGGTCCAGGACGTTGACCTCGTGCACCTTGCCATCACTGATGTGAATGAAGGTGGGGATGTTGCCGCGCAGATCAAGCAGCGTATGCAGCTTAATGGCTGCCTTGGCCCTGCGGAACACCGCCCACGGAAATACCGACAGACACAGATCGATCGTCGTGGTGTCGAGCGCGTAGACGGTTTCTTGCAGATCAACACCGAAGGACTCTTGTGCATACAACGGTCGGGCGATGCCGATCAGGCTCTGGGCAAAATCGGCATAGATGCGCCAGTCGCGCACAGCGTTGGCATTGGCCAGCGTATTGCGAGCCACCGCCGAACGAATCCCGAGATGATAGAGCTTGGAACTTTGCGCGCGCAGACCTACTTCGATGTCTCGAAGGCTCTCCCGAAAGGTCAACTGAGCGAACGCCATGCACAGGAATTGATCCAGGCACGAGAAGGACTTCACTTTGAACGCGCCTCGATAGCGGGTGACGCAACGACGGAAGGTGGTCAACGGAAGATGTTGCATCAGCTGCGCAAACACCAGCTTGCCTCGGTTCATCGATGGCCCCCCACGAAGTTATGCTTCGCAGGGTCGCAGAACCCGCGTTCTGAGTTCAAATCGAGACCAAGAGAATTTGCCGCTTATGCGTTTCTCATCAATAATTTACGGAAGGCAAGAGCCAAAACGTTGGGACACTACTGATAACTGATAACTGATCACTGCGGTGTGAAACCTGCCTCCTGATCGCTGATCCCCGATCCCTGATCCCTGATATCCCTCATGCTAAACTGACATCAGGACTCCATCGTGAAAAAAGAGATCATCCACGCCGTCAAGTCCCTCTCGGGTGGCGTCGAACCTCCCGGCGACAAATCCATCTCTCACCGCTATGCGATGCTCGCCGCTCTCGCCGAAGGCGCCAGTGAACTGCGCAATTTCGCTGCCGCTCGCGACTGCCACAGCACTCTCGGCTGCATGAAATCTCTCGGCGCCGACGTCAAGGTGAATGGCACCACCGTCCACGTCACCGGCCACGGCTTGCGCGGACTCAAAAGTAGTTGGCGCACCCTCGACGCTGAAAATTCCGGCACTACCATTCGCCTCCTTTCCGGCATTCTCAGCGGTCAGCAATTCACCACTAAAATCACCGGAGATAGTTCGCTCCAAAAACGTCCCATGAAGCGTGTCGTCACTCCGCTGCGCCAGATGGGCGCGGACATCCGCGCCAAGGACGACAATTTTCCTCCACTCGAAATCCATGGCGGCAAATTGAAAGCCATTCATTACGAGATGCCGATGGCCAGCGCACAAGTGAAATCCGCCGTGCTACTCGCCGGTCTGTACGCCGATGGCGTGACCACCGTCACCGAGCCAGCCAAAACCCGCGATCACACCGAACTGGCCCTTGAAGAATTCGGCGCACCTATTCACAGGAAAGGTCGCGCCATCTCCATCGAAGCCATGGCCGCCTCCAACGGCAAAGCTGCCCTGCAACCGAAATCCCTCGACGTCCCCGGCGATCTTTCTTCGGCTGTCTTTTTCGTCGCTGCCGCCTCGCTTCTGCCGGGTTCCGATCTTTTCATCAGCAACGTCGGCTTGAATCCCACACGCTCCGCCATCCTCGATTTCTTCACCCAAATGGGCGCCGCGGTTTCCGTCGTGAATCTAGTTTCGAAACAAGGCGAACTCATTGGCGACCTTTCCGTGAAAGGTGCGCAACTGAAGGGTGGCGTTATCTCAGGTGAACTCGTCCCGCTGCTCATCGACGAACTGCCCATGCTCGCCGCTCTCGGTCCATTCACCGAGCAGGGAATTGAGATTCGCGATGCTCAGGAATTGCGCGTCAAGGAAAGTGATCGCATCGCCGCGCTGGCCGACAATCTCAAACGCATGGGTGCCACTGTCGAAGAGCGCCCCGACGGCCTTCGCGTCGCTGGCCGCAGCGCCGGCAAACTCCACGGCGCCGAAATCGATCCGCGCGGCGATCATCGCATCGCCATGGCCTTCGCGGTGGCAGGCCTGGCCGCCACCGGCGACACAGTAATCCTCGACGCCGATTGCGCCGCAGTCTCCTATCCCACGTTCTTCACTGAACTGCGCCGCCTAAGCCAATAATTAACGCCAGGCGATCCTCGCCGAGTCACCCAGATATCAGCGATCAGCAATCAGTGATCAGCAATCAGTAATCAGGAACCACAGCAGTATGCGCGGATGCCTACTGCTCCGTCGGCGGCGGTATCGGCTCCGGCGGCGCTGGCACCGACGGCGGCTTCGCGGGCATCGCCACTGTCGTCCGCCTCAGTGCGATATTTCCATAGCTCGTCTTCAATATAATTTTCGGCCCGCGTCCTGATCCATTTTTCCCTGCCAGCGTCGCATCTCCCGACGCGCTCTTCGACGCCTGCAGCCCCGGAAACTCCGAATCGATGTCGCAGTTCCGGCATTCCGCTTGTATCTCAAAGCTGGAACTACCCGGTAGTGTCAGCGAAATCGACGCCGATGAATTCGTAATCGTCACATCCTCTTTCGGCATCGACGAGTAGCGCACGCTGATTTCCGCGTTCCTGTCGTCAATATTCACTTTCCCGCCTGGATTCTCCACATTCAGTTCCATGTCCCGCGTCCGCAGGTTCAGATTCCCCGGCGCATCGATGATATCCAGATTCCCTGACCCTGCTTCCATGTGCCCAGACAGCGCCGAGAGCGTCAGGTCCGTCTTCACCGAAATCAACCGCACTCCCTTCGCAATCTTGTCCCCGCGCACCGGTCCGTAGAAATCTCCATCCACCGTCAAGCTTCCCGAGCAATTGTTGACGTCAATCTCGCCGCCTTTCCCGGAAACTTTCACGTCGCCCTGGATGTCCGCGGCTTTCACATCGCCTTTGTGCGTCTCCACCGAAATGTCGCCCGCAATGTCCCGCAAGTCCACGTCGCCGTTTTGCACGGAGATGGACACGTCCGTCGCCAAATCCGATATCGTGATATCGCCCTTCTCCGTCTTGATCGTCAGCGGAGATTTCCTCGGCACCGACAACTCCAGGTCCACACTGATTCGCGAATTCGACAGGTCGTATCCCGTCGGGTGTACCTCGTACGCATCGCCGTTCTTCACCACTTCCACGCCTACCGGTTTCGCCAACCGGTCCGCTTCGCCTTCGCTCCACGTTTTGGCGTTTTTCTTCGCCGACACACGCAGTTCCGCGTCATCCGCTCCGCGAATTGTCAGCTCGCCGCGTCCCAGCTTCACGCTAACCCGCGCGTTCGCCGGAATCTTCATCGCCGGTGGCGCTTCAATGTCGTACGTGTGATCGTCGCCGCTGACGTCAATGTCCAGCGTGTCGCCCACTTTCTGTTTCGTGTAGTCGTACCCGACCACCAGGCCCAGCAGCGCCAGCATCCCCAGAACCAGCATCACTTCGCCGCCAGTTACCGCTCCGCCGTCATTTCCACCAAATCGTCGCCCCACCGTCCGCTCGTACAATTTCACCAGGCCCCAGAAGATGATCAGCAGCGGCCACCAGTGCAGAAAAAACGCCCCAAAATCCAAATGCCCGTAATTGTGAAGGAGTAGCAAAAGACCGGCGGAGATGAGAACCAAACCTGAGAAAAGACCGCTGGTGCGCGACGGAGTGCGGGCCATAGTTGTCTATTGCTCCCGGGACGCCAAATACGTTTGCGGTGGATTTACCGGAGGTGTCGGCGGAGCAGGCGGTGCTGGCGCCACTGGCACCTGAGGTTGTGGCTCGACATGTCCTTCGCGCGGTGCGAATGCCGAAGCCAGTTGCAACAGTCCGATCACCAGCAGGATGACTGGCCACGTATTCTGAAACGCCAGTCGCCCGCCCTGCGTTTCGTGGAACAGGAACAACACGCCTATCGTGATTACGATCGCCGGACCTGTCAGCCCTCGAATCGTGCAGCTTTGGCACCGGCATCTTCCCTGTGTGCTCATCTGCGCCTCCTGTTAACTCCGGCCGCTGACCCGATTCCGCAACATCAGTGCTCCGACTCCGATCAGCACCACTGGCCAGAAAATCTGCCGCACCCGGAAGAAATCGAATGCTCCAAAATTGTTCAGAAGAAACAACGCTCCCAGTCCAATCAAAATAATCGGACCGATCGGACGATTCTTCGTCCACGTCTCGAATGGATCGTTCATTTGCTCGCCCGTGGCTCGTGCTCGGGCCACACGCATCGCGTCTATCGCCATATAGAACGGAAAGATGATCACTGCCAGAATGAAGATCGGCCCCAATCCCTGTCCAAAGTCGCTGCTCAGTCCCAGAATAATTCCCGCGAAGATCATGATGTGGATCAACGCCTTGTTGTACTCCGCGTTGTAGATCGCTCCCAATCCAGGAACCAGCCCCAGGATAAACGCCACCACAGGGTTTGCTCCCGGTTTGCCCACGTGCCCCGGCGCCAGCGGTGGCAGCGCCACGCTGCTTGGCGCTGTTCCCACAACTCCAGCAGCCGTGCCCGCGGGCGGCATTGTCGGCGCGGCAGGCGCTGGCATTCCCACCACCTGCGCCAGGCAATCCTCGCAGTAATACACGTCACGCACCGGGCGAACGCACGCCGCACACATCGCCTTCCCGCAGTTGCGACAAAATCCTGTTGCGTCCACTTCCCCATGCACTGCACATTTCATCGATAGCTCCTCTCGTACAGCACGGGACACTCCGCCGCCAGCAATTCCATCTGGTGGGCAATCTCATTTGCCCGGTTCTGCTGCTTTGGGCCCGCTGGTCTCTGCTCGTTCGTTTGTCCCGGGTTCTTCTCCGGTCCGGTCTTTGGCAGAGATTCTTCCGGCGTGGTCTGCAATTCCGTGTCGCTCGACCGCAGCTTCGACTGAATCTCATTCACCACGCGCAATGTCGAAATCCGTGTTTCCACCTTGCCATACGTCACGTGCCCGATCCGTTGCGCCTGCAGGTAAATATTCATCGGCCGCAAGTCCGACAACTTCATTTTCTTCGGCGAGAATCCCGATGCCGTCAGCACGATCACGAAAGTAGCCACCACGCTTGCTGCGCCATACGCAAATTTCGGTGAAGCCAATCCCTTCAGGAAATTCCCCACCGCGTTCCAGAACGTCACCGTTTCCCGTGGTCCCAACGTCTGGTCCAGAATCGCGTAGATCAGCCGCGGCGGCGCGTCGATCGGTTTCATCGCCTGCATCCCGCTCACCAGGCTGCGCACGCTTGCCAGCAGTGGCGCGCATTCTTTGCACTCCGCCAGGTGTTGGTCGAACTCCGCCCGTTCCGGCCCCTGCATCAGGCCGTCCAGGTAGTCGCTCAACCCCGCTTCAATTTGATCGCATGTCCATTTCATAGCCGACTCCCCAATGATCCCACCCGCGTTTCCCTGTTCACGATGGCCCCACTCCCATCTGCTGCAAGATCCTTGCCAGTTCGATTCGCCCGCGGTTAATTCGCGACTTAACCGTTCCCTCGGGCACTTCCAGCACCTGCCGGATCTCTGCGTACTCCAACTGCTGCAAATCCCTCAATATCACCGCTTCTCGCAACTCCGGTGAAAGCCTGGTCAATGCCGTCTGCACTTGCCCGCGCAATTCTCCCAGCAGCGCTTGTTGATCCGGACGCCGTCCTACTGATTCCTTGTTCTCTACGATCGCCATTTTATCGTCCAGCGAATCCGTTACTCGGTCTCTCTTCGTCCGCCGGTAATGATCGATTAACAGGTTCCTTGTCACGCTCGTCATCCACGTTGCGAATCCCCCATACGCCGACCGGTAACTCGCCAGCGTACGGTACACCCGAAGGAACACTTCCTGCGACAGGTCCTCGGCTTCCGTGCTATTCCCCGTGAACCGGTAGCAAATATTAAATATGCGACGCGTGTGCCGTCGCACAAGTTCCTCCCAGGCCGAGCCGTCGCCCTGGAGGCATTGTTGGACCAGTTGGGCATCCTGCTCCAAGCGTCTTTAGCCCCATACTCCGGATACTTGCTCAAGCAGAACCCACATCGGGCTGTCTCGGCCTGCCATATTGTGTAACGCTAATTGTGGCAAAAATGTTCCCTTTGGACCGTCCCTGCGGTACTACCTGATGGTCGCATCTTACCTATCTGTGACCCCCTATACAAGATATTGAAATAAAATTGCTTACCGGTGCTTGACGCCAGCCCGCTCTCCCTTTACGCTGCCTTCCTATGGGTGCCAAGTCGAGGAAGTGGTTGCTACTGGGTCTGGGCGGAGCGCTGCTTGCCTTCCTCCTCTATCGCTCTCGCCACCTCCTCAATCTCAGCGATTTCAGCGGCCAGAAACTCTGGCTTGCCGTCAAAAGTGCCAATCTTTCCTACATCCTTCTCTCCCTCCTCCTGATCTACCTCTGTTACTTTCTCCGCGCTATCCGTTGGCGCAATTTCCAGAAGTACCTCGGCCCCACCCGTCTCTGGCACATCTACGAAATGACCCTGGCCGGCTTCTCCGCCATCTTTCTACTCGGCCGCGCCGGCGAGCCTGTCCGCCCTCTTCTCATCTCTCGCAAAGACAAAATCCCCATCGCCGATACCTTCGGTATTTACGCCCTCGAACGCCTTTTTGACACCGCTTCCACCGCCATTCTTGCCGCCATCGGCCTGCTCATCTTCACCGGCGAACGCCACGGCCATCCTGAGCAAACTGCCACCGCCTTTGAGACTGCCGCCAAAACTGCTGGCACCATCCTCTGCGTCGGCGTCCTCGTTGCCGTTAGTCTGCTCGTCTATCTTCGCCTTCATGGCACTACCGTTCTCGAACGCCGCATGCAGGGTTGGCTCGCAGCTCACGGCTGGCGCGGCGGAGTGGCCCGCACCATTCTCGGGTTCGCTCGCGGTGTGCAGACCATTCGCACTTGGGGAGATCTGCTGTTTGCCGTGGTTATCTCCGCGGTTCACTGGCTCCTGGTCATCGCCATCTACTATCTTGTTGGCCTCGGCTTTGGCGGCAAACTCGCCACCCTTCGTTTTCAGGACGCCATCCTTGTTGTCGTCTTTACCCTCGTCGGTTCCGCTGTCCAACTTCCCGGTGTCGGCGGAGGCTCTCAAGCCCTCACAATTTTCGCTTACACCAAATTGTTCAACGTTGAACCGGAAATCGCAGTCGCCGCGGCCCTGGTCCTTTGGGCCATCACCTTCGCCTCGTGCTCGCTCGCCGGCGTCCCCCTCCTCATCAAGGAAGGCCTTTCCATCGGCGAACTTCGCCGCCTCCGCGCCCAGGAAGACCAGGAACTAGACGCCGAAATGTCCCAAAAGCCCACCTCGGTTTTGTAGCGGCCGCCTTCCGAGCCGGGCGCATTCCTCGTCGCCTCTGTAGCGGCCGGCTTTGCGCCGCCATCGCAAACCCGCGTTGTAGGGACCGCCTTCTGAGGCGGTCCGCCAACTCAACCATCCCGCGCTCACTCTTCACGCTAGCGTGTCATTCTGAGGGCATCCGACGAGGATGCCCGAAGAATCCCAATCTCCGCCGCTTCCTGAAGCCGCCTCCAGCAGGCCACGCTTCAGCCTGTGCCCGTGATCCGTTCACCACAACCAACCAACAATGTCATCCCGAGCGAAGCGAGGGATCCGCTGTTTCTCTCCGATTTGCAAGAGTCCTCCGTGCTCACCATCGCCCACCTCCCGATCCCCGGTCACCTCGCCATCACCCCGCCTTGCCTCTCCACCTCCAATAACGCACAATGTCCTTACCGTTCCCAATGGAGAAACCTTCGAGTGAAGTGCCCCTTCTGCGCGCATGTCGACGACAAGGTAATTGATTCCCGTGAAGGCCGCACCGGCGACACCATCCGTCGCCGCCGCGAATGCCTGAAATGTTCTCGCCGCTTCACCACTTACGAACGCATCGACGAAATTCCCTACATGGTCATCAAGAAGGATGGCCGCCGCGAGCGCTTCGAACGCCAGAAAATTCTGCAAGGACTTTTAAAAGCTTGCGAGAAACGCCCCGTCCCCACTCCCAAACTCGAATCCATCGTCGACGAAATCGAAGGCGTGGTCCACGAAGCCACTGAACGCGAACTCACCACCACCGAAATCGGCGAAATGATCATGCATCGCCTCAAAAAACTCGATAAAGTCGCCTACGTCCGCTTCGCCAGCGTCTACATGGATTTCAAAGACGTCCAGGAATTCATGTCCGAACTAAAAAATCTCCTGAAAGACCGCGCCATCAAAAAATAGTTCCACATCAAAAAATAGCTCCGCCACCTCTCTTTACTTTCTCACTCTTTTGAACTTGAGCTCCGTTTGTCATTCCGAACGGAGTCCGCGGAGTGAGAAATCCTTCTTCGTCTTCAATGTAGCGCTGACTTTTATGTCAGCTCAGGTTTTGCCTCGTAGTTACGCCCTGACATTTTGAACTTGAGGGTGCCCCATCCTTCGCGGTTTGTGCGAAGGGTGGGCTCTGACGCTCGAACGCCACAATGCTTCTTCTCTTAAATTTTCGATTCGTACTGCCATCCAGACCAAAGCTCGCGCAGGGGATTTTCTCTTCGTCTTCAATGTAGCGCTGACTTTCATGTCAGCTCCTCTTTTTGTGTTGTCAACCCGACGCGCACCGTCGCGGCTCCTCGAACGGCGCCGCCAACGCAGCAGTTGGTTCCTGATCCCTGATCGCTGGTCCCTGATTCCTGTATCGCCAATTCCACCGTTACGCCAACCCGCCTTGCCTCGCCACCTTCAACGCCTCGATCGCGGCCCCTCGCGCCCCGGCCGTATCCCCATTCGGCATCACGTAAATCGGAATTCCCACCTGCTCCTCGCGCTGGTCCGGCATCCCTTTGCGCACTTCCGCGATGAACCATTTCTGGAATTCCTCGCCTGTCTCCAGCGCCCCTCCACCAATCACCAGCGCGTCCGGATCAAACGTGTTGATCATTTCGTCGAAGAACAGCCCCAACGCGTGTGCTTGCACGCGGAACACATCTCGGCTCAACGCGTCGCCTTTCACTGCCCGTCCCCGCACCAGTTTCGCCGCTTCGTGCAAATCCATCTTCGCGAATTCGTGCCCGGGATATTTCGGTAAAAAATACGGCAGAATATTTCGTTCGATGCCCGTCAGCGAGCACAGCGACTCCAGATCTCCAACCCGCCCACAGTTGCATTGCGCCTGGATTCCTTGCGTCCCGGCGATGCTCTGGTAGGGAATCAGCACGTGGCCCAGCTCGCCGCCAAATCCGTTTTTCCCCTTCACCACTTCGCCGTTCATGATAATTCCGCCGCCATTGCCTGTTCCAATCACGATGGAAATGGAAGTTTCGCGGCTGTTAGCCCCGAAAATCGTGTAGTGTCCCCAGATTGCCGCTGCGTTCGCATCATTCAGGTACGACACCGGCTTTTCCAGCTTGCGCGCCAATCCCTCGCGGATGTCGTAGCTCGCCCACTTCGGATGCACAAAATTTGTTGACCCTCGCGCGCTGAACTGTCCCGCCGCGCTTGCCGGACCCGGCGTATCCAGTCCCACCGCCACCACGTCGACTAGTGAAACTCCCGCATTTTTCGCAGCGATCGCCAGGCCATCCGCAATTTGTTGCAGGCAGATCTCCGGCCCCTGTTTTGCCAGCGCCGGATATTCGCAAAGCCCCTCAATCAGAAATCGTTCTTGCTGGTCCACCAGCGTGTAGTTCACCGCCGTACCGCCCAAATCCACTCCGGCAACTACTTGCACGTTTGCTCCTCGAGTCCCCGATTTCCCAACGCGCCAGCTTAGCAGAATCAGAGTCTGTGTGAGAACGTCGGTGTTTCGGGAGGGCATGGCTTCAGCCATGCCGTAAATGGCCGTAAATCCGTCCGGCTTTAGCCGCTGAGGGCCTCAGTTTCGAGTTGTCACACAGAGTCTTCAGCCCCTGAAGACATAGCTTCCGCGAGTCTTCTGGACGCCGTTGTGGTCCATGAGCTTGCTCTGCAACTCTTAGCCCTCAACTTTTGACTTCTTCCAGCTTCTCCGCCATCTCCAACAGTCTCCGCACCGTGTTCAAGTTTCGCCCCGTGCTGGGTATCTTCATGATTCGCTCAATCGTCGGAATCGATAATTTCGGCCGCGCCATGCCATTCGGAAAATAGATATACAGTTCGCGGCCCTCCATTCTCAGTTCTTCCGGATCAGCCTTTACCGCCAGCACCTTCTCCCGAATCTCCTTTCCCGGATCGCTCTCCAGGAAAATCACCGCCAGTTTGCTTGGATCCATTTCCTTCCGATTTGCGAATGGATTGCGCGCAATCACGGTCCTGAACTCCGCCGGCTTCCGTAGAATTACGCTTGGACGAAATCCATATTTCTTCTCGATGGCGTCCTCGATGCGTCGCCCCAATCGCACGCCATCGCTCTCGGTGGTGCTGAAAATTACGTTCCCGCTTTGTATGTGGGTTTCTACGTCACGCAGTTTCAGTCTCTCGTAAAGCGCCTTCAACTCTTCCATCTTGATCTTGTGATGACCGCCGATGTTCACTCCCCGCAGCATCGAAATCATCACTGGCATCACTCTCTCCGTTTCCGTGCGCCTCTCGCTACTCGGCCCGCAGCGCCTCCACCGGGTCCACAGAAGCCGCCCGTCGCGACGGCAAATAGCTCGCCAGAAACGCCGTCACTCCCAGCCCCGCCGACACCGCCGCATAGGTCGCCGGATCCGCCGGGCTCACCTTGAACAATAGCGTCGACATCAGCCGCATCACCAGAAACGCCACCACCAACCCACAAGCCAATCCGATACCCGTCAACGCCAGCCCGTGCCTCACGAACATTCCCGTCAGCGTCTTTTGTTGTGCTCCAAGCGCCATGCGAATCCCGATCTCGCGTGTCCGCTGCGATACCGAATACGCAATCACGCCGTAGATCCCCACAACTCCCAGCAGCAGCGCCATGCTCCCCGCCGCTCCCAGCATGATCAGCGTGAACGACGTCCGCGCCATCGACTTTTTAAAATAATATTGCTGCGTTTGAACAGCGGCCAGCGGTAGATTCGGATTCACTGACCACACTGCCTGCCGCACTTCACTCAAAAGATTCTGCGATCCCGTACGCGAGCTGCGAACCACGTAAGCCACATCTCCGCGAACGCTCGTCGGAGTGCCCTCGAAGTTATTCAGCAGCAGTGGCCAGTACACCGACTTGGAGACCTCCTGACTCACTCCGTCGTCGTAAACATTTCCCACCACTCCCACAATTTCCCGCCAGTCGTCGTTGCTGGCTACCCGAATGCGTTTCCCCAGCGCGCTCGCCGCGTCCGGCCAATATTCCTTTGCCACATTTTCCGAGATCATTGCCACCGGCAGCTTCTTGTAATTGTCCTCCCACGTGAATTCGCGCCCCGCGATCAGCGGCGTGCCCATCGTCGCCAGCACACCTGGCGATACGAACTTGAACCGCCGGATTGGCGGCAGTTGGCCCTCCGCAAGACTTCTGCCTTCCACAAAAATCGGATCCATCGAACCGGAGTTATCCATGGGAACTTTCGTTGTGATCGCCACAGACTCAACACCCGGAATGGCCTCGATTTTGTGCAGAATTTCTTCCTCCAGCCGCACCACCCGTTCCGGTTCCTTCACCTGCGTCTCGGGAATGGAAATCCGGAAGGTCTGCAATTCCGCCGCTCGCGCAAATCCCGGATTCACCTTCGTCAACGCGCTGAATGTGCGGATCATCAGTCCCGAGCAGATCAATAGCACCAGCGCCAGCGCCACTTGCACCACCACCAACACGCTGCGCGCTCGATGCTGCTCCCGGCTCTGGCTCAACGATCGCCCTCCTTCGCGAATCCCGGTGCTCAATTGCGATCCCGCGTACTTAAACACCGGAATGCTTCCAAACAGCACGCTCGCCAGCGCCGACACTCCCAATGTGAACAGCAGCACGCTTCCATCGACTCCAATCTCCTGGATCCGCGGAATCCCCGCCGGCGCCATCGCCACGAACACCCGCAGCGCTGCATATGCCAACCCTAATCCCAGCAGGCCGCTGATCAATCCCAGCGTCAGGCTCTCCAGCATCAACTCGCCCGCAATTCGTCCCCATCCAGCTCCCAGCGCCGCGCGCAGCGCCAACTCCTGCCGCCGTCCTTCCACTCGCACCAGCAACAAATTCCCCACGTTCGCGCACGCAATCAGCAGCACCATCCCAATCGAGCCCATCAGTATCCACAGCACGCTTCCCACGTCGCCCACCACATCTTTCTTCAATGGCCGCAGGTTCGGCGCGATGTGCGCGTCTTCAAACAGCTTGATGCTGAATCCCTCCGGCGCCTTGAAACTACCCATCACGATCGGCAGCATGCGCGCCACGTCCGCATTCGCCTGTTCCAGCGTCACGCCGTCCTTCAACTTGGCCAGCCCCTCAAAACTAAAATTCCCCAAGTGTATTTTGTTGCGGTCAAACTTGAACGGCATCAACAGCGCCGCATCTTCCCAGTCCAGAAAATGAAATTTCTGCGGCAGCACGCCGATGATTTCCCGCGCTTTTCCGTCCACTACAATCGTTTTCCCCACCGCGCCTGCATCCCCGCCAAATCGCTTCCGCCAGTATCCGTAGCTCAACATCACAGTATCCGCTGCGCCGGGCACATCGTCTTCCTTCCGGAATGCGCGCCCCAGCATCGGCTGCACTCCCAGAATCGACAGCGTTCCATCTGTCACCTGCAACTCCGGCACCTGCTCCGGCTCTGCCAAGCCCGTCACTGTCCCGGAATCGCCCGCATACAGGCCAACATCCTGAAAGCTCTTGTTCTGTTCCCGGAAAACGAAATAATCGGACGGCGAAAGGTTCAACTCTTTGATTTGGATTCCCGGCGCGGTCAACCACACGCCAACCAGCTTGTCCGCTTGCGGGTAGGGAAGCGGCTTCAGCAGCGCGCCTTCCAGCACGCTGAACACTGCGGTATTTGCCCCAATTCCTGCGGCCAGCGTGAACACCGTAATCGCCGTGAACATCGGCGCACGCCTTAGCCTCCGAAATACCTGCTTCAGTTGATTCGCGATCTGTGCCATCAGCCGCACCTCCGCCGCTTAATCCCGATGCGAAGGCGCACTCTCGCCTTCCTGACACACTAGTACGTGAAAGTCCCCCGTAAGGTTCCTGTATATTTAGCCGGGGCCGGGTGCCCCTCGATAGTGTGGGCTTGTCTTAAGTGTAGTGCTGACTTTTATGTCAGCCACAGTCGTCTAATGTAGCTCACCCCTTCAGGGGTGAGGTCTTTCGTCCTTCTCCACCCCTCCGCATTTGCCTCGCGAACGCGGCACTTGTCGTCTCGGGCGCAGCGAGCCATCTGCTGTTGGACCAGCCCGCCTCATTCGGTTCTTATTCTTCAATGTAGCGCTGACTTTTATGTCAGCCCCACTTCGTAGCCACTCTGAAATCCCCTTCCGTCTTCCTCTGTGTCCTTTGTGGTGAACGTCAACCCTCCCGCTACTTCCACGCCCCCAACAACCGCCGCACCACCACCATCTCCCCCAAGTGATACGCGTTGTGGTCTGCCAGCACCAGCGCTTCGCGTAGCACCGTTTGGCCATCCCCGTGCGCCAGCGGCGCATACAGATCCGTCGCTTCATTCTCTACAATCTCGATCATGGCCTGCAGGTCCGCGCGAAACGCCTCCACGCTTTTCTTCCACGCATTCTTGTCCGCAGGCTCGTGCGTCTTCGGCCAATAGCCTGCCGGAAACTCCGGGGAAACATGCTTCGGATTTCTCGTGAATTCCAGGATGTCCCACTGCGCAATGCGCATATGTTCCAGCAGTTCCCAGCCTGAATGCACCGCTCCCTTTGGTGTTTTCCCCTGCAACTCCGCTGGCCAATCTTTCACTGCTCCGTCAAAGTCCACGTGCGCTTGTCCGCCCTTCAACAGTTCCACCAGATGTTCCGGCAAAGTCTTCTGTTTGCTCATGTGTTCCTCCAGCCTCTCGGATGCGCCACCTGCGTGCCTCGCGACATTGCGCAAATAAAAAAGGACGCAGCAATCGCTGCGTCCTTCACAAAAACCGGCCAGAGAGATTTAGTTCGACGTTTTCTTAAGAAGCTTGCACAGCCCGGCGCCGCAGCAAGCTCATTCCTGCCAGTCCCACCATCCCAGCCAGCAACAGTCCTAGCGATGACGGCTCAGGCGTGGTTGATGGAGGCGTGGCTGCCAGCATTCCCAGCAGCACGTTTCCTTTGTTCGAGGAGAAATCCAGGAATGGATCCGACGCGCTCAGGTTCCCCGGCGCCGCTGTCAGCGCTTCGGTTGTTCCCGTCAACGTCGATCCGTTGGAGCACAGCGTGCCCGATGCGTCGCATGCCGACACTTGCCATGTCTCGCCCAACGTCGCTGATCCCATCTGGAAAAAGAAACCGCTGAATCCCGCGGCGATCAAGCTCGACAGATCCAGTTGAATGAAGTCTTGCGGCACGCCCGCTGCTACAGCGAAAATCTCGTGCTGTCCGCTCGGATCGCCCGTAAGACCTACACCTTGCTCACCAATCCCGTTGTTCTTTCCAAACAAATTGCCGCCATTAAATGCCGTGGCCATAATCGGGAATCCATCCAACATATACGTCCACGTGGCTGAACCTAGATTGCCCGTCGGACTGTTGAACGTTACCCCGTCTGCGCGGCTGCTTGCTGCGGAAAATAGCACCACCAATAGCGCGCCGAAGATTGGCAGTGCGAGGCGCCTGAACGTCCGGACATTCGACATGATTTTTTCCTCTGACAGGTTGGAATATGACCGGGTACATGAAAATACGCCACGTCTGTCTCTCGCGCAATAGGTAATTTTCTGTAGAGTAATAATGTTACCCATCTCCATAATGGTCCTAGAACCGGCTTAACTCGCCACCCCGGTCTTTCATTGCCAAACCTTCAGCCCCGAAAAATGCGCCACCGTCCCTGGCCCCACCCACAGCGCGATCCCACCCTTCACCGGCGCTTGCTTCAAGTCATTCACGATCAGTACCGGCTGCTCCGATCCATTCACGTACAGCCGCGCTTTCGTCCCCGACACCTCAATCTTCACCTTCGTCCACTGCCCCGGCACCAGATCCACATACGATTCATACTTCCCGGGACTTTCCTCTCGCAATTTGTTCCACGGGTATCCCGGCACCGAGATGTATTGCGTGGAGTGGTTTCGTTGCAACTGGTCTTCCGCCCGCCCGTTCTTAGGTCGAAGATAGAAGCACTCAAATTGCGATCCATTCCCCGACACGCGAAACGCGATCCCGGCAAAGCCTCGCGCTTGCGCCGCCGCATTCGCTAAAGTGTCCCCGCTCAGACTGACTTCGATCGTTCCATCTTGAAATGACGTCCCCGGAATAATCGCCAGCCGCTCCGCATCATCCGTGCCCGCCGCCGCCGCATCCGTCACTCGCATCGCTGCGCGCCCCTGATAGTTCACCTTCTCCGCTTTCACATTACGCAATTCCAGCTTATCCGCAGCCAACGCGATTTCTTGCCCCGCTTGACCAAACACCTGCGCACCCGAACACAGCAGCAGCACACTCAACCCGCACACAACCCACAGTCTCATCTCATCCTCCCAAACGCCTCTGTCGTGGAAGTCTCTCCCTCAGACTCAAACCTTCGCTTTTCGATAGCCGACAATCGCCAGCGACGCGAAGCCTCTTGAGATTGCTTCAGCCACTCGCTCCGCTTCTGCCTTCGCTCTTCCCAGCATCTCTCACATAGGTTAACCTCTTTGGCTCGCCCACGAGGCGTTCGCCTCGCAATTCAAACTTACGTGAGGAGGATCCACCATGCCTAGCGGAGACGATCTCGTCGTAGGTGTAGGCACTTCAGCAAACAATCCAACGGTATTGCTCGCATCTCTCGATGATGATGGCAATGCAGATTTCCCTCTCGCTCGGGGAATTTTTGAGGCTGGTCCGACGGATGACCCTAACGATGTCCCACCGCAACCCTTCGTGGGACTCTTAGGTCGCGGTGCCCACGGTCGACACCCCAAATTCTCCGGTCAGATGGCACCAATGCCCGGCGTTGTCGGCTTCGGCGGAAAACCCAGTGGCGCTGATCCTACTTATCAAGGCGCAAGCGGAGTTGTGGGAATTGGTGGAAGCGCAGATTACAGCTTTGCTGTGCCTCATCCAGCGTCGAACGCCCCAGGTCCGGGATTATTCGGCGCAGGTGGACAAGGCTACGCGGGGGGCAGTTTCGGCGCTGGCGTCATCGGCGTCTCTGGCGCCAACTTGGCAGGTCCTCTACCCATTGCCTTGGATCCCTCGCAAACGGTAAATGTGGGTGTTTTCGGCCAGTCGAAGGACGGGCCGGCAGTGGTCGGCACGTCCAACGCGGATCGCGGCGGCGTATTTTCTGCGGGCGTGCCGCTCGGGCCGCCGATTGCCCAATTGCAGATTGTTCCCCAACCCGTTCCTCTCAGTCCTAATCCTCCCACCGGTCTTCCCAAAGACGGCAAACAGGGAGATTTTTTTACGCGACTGGTTGTCGACGCCAACCGTCAGACCGAAGCCGAGCTGTGGTTCTGTATCCGCGAGCCTCGCGAGTCCTTCACGGCCATGTGGGGCCGCGTGCAGTTCGATGCCACGCAGTTCGCCTAGCGCGCCGCGGCGATCGCACTCTAAACGCAAACACGCCACGTGCTACTTGCGTGCTTTCCCTTTGTCGGTTTTGCAAGCTAGCACCGCGGGTGGCGCAGGCTTCGGGCCCACGCGATTCTGGGTGGCCTACCCTTTGCGGTTTTGGCAAAGGGTGGGACTGCTCTTGTATGCTCGATTCACGTTCGAACATTCCCCTCGCAACCTTCACTCTTTCCATTCCCGCCACAACATCGCCCCCTTTGTTTTCAATCACTCCCGCACTCTTCCATTTCTCGGATATTACGCAACTCTTTCTCCCTCCGTAGCTTGCGCACTCTTGTCCAAAAACACCGGGGGTACCCCCCTTCGCACGACATTTCCCAAACTGAAAAGCCCCTCCTCTTCTCTCGTCTTGAACTTTCAACTTTTAACTTTCAACTTTAAACTGCCTCTCGTAACTCCCATCATTCCGCCACTTACGCGCTGTCCGTTCGTAAGCCCTTTGCTTGCCACTCTTACGCGCCCGACAGGGGAGTGGGTGGTATATTCTGTTAACCACAATCACCGCGCCAGCTCTCACCGGGGTTTCACCGTTCACGAGTCAAGATTCACAACTCACGACTCACCCCTCTTGCGGTATTGTGGGGACGCACACTCGCTCCACCTAGGAGAACTGAACACATGCGGAAGTTGCTGATCGTTGGGACCGCCTTTTTACTCGCCATTGCGCTCGGTGTAGGCACGTCACTGGCGCAAATAGCCCATACTCCCAGGATTGAAGCCGACAAGATTCGCGATGCGGTCAAATATCTCTCCAGCGACGAACTGGAAGGACGCGGCACCGGCCAGAAGGGTGGCGACACGGCGGCAGACTGGATTGCGGCGCAGTTCAAAAGCTATGGCCTGAAGCCCGCTGGCGCCAAGGGCTCCTACTTTCAGGATGTGCCCATGGTCGGCGTGAAGACGCTTCCCCAGACCACGTTTTCACTCGTGCCAAAAGATGGCGCGCCCGTCGCGCTGAAAGATCTCGACGACTACGTCACCAGCAACGAGAGCCAGTCGCCCATGTCGGACTTCGACGCGCCCATCGTCTTTGTTGGCTACGGCATCACCGCCCCCGAATATCAGTGGGACGACTACAAAGGTGTCGACCTCAAGGGCAAAGTGGCGCTGCTGTTTGTCAGCGAGCCGGAATCCAACGACCCCAATTTCTTCAAAGGCAAAGCGCTCACCTACTACGGCCGCTGGACCTACAAATACGAGGAAACCGCGCGGCACGGCGCCATCGCCACGCTGATCATTCATCGCACCGATCTCGCCAGCTACGGTTGGGACGTGGTGCGCAATTCCTGGGGCGCCGAGCGCTCCTACTTGCAGAACGACGGCACGCCTAAGCTGCAAGCCGCGTCGTGGATTCAACTCGATGTGGCAAAGAAACTTGCGGCCATGGGTGGACTCGATCTCGACAAGCTGTACAAAGAAGCGCAGTCGCGCGACTTCAAACCCATCGAGTTGCCGGTCAAGCTGAAGGCGCATGTAGCCAGCGAGGTGCGCCCGTTCACTTCGCGAAATGTTGTGGCGCTGCTGGACGGCGCGAAGCAACCAGCCGAGGCCGTGCTGTACACCGCGCACTATGACCATTTCGGCATCGATAACAGCCGTCCGAAGGGCGACAACATTTATCACGGCGCTGTCGACAATGCCACCGGCTGCGGCATCCTGCTGGAAATTGCTCGTGTCTGGGCTGGCACCAAGCCTACCCCGCCTCGCTCCATACTCTTCGCGGCGGTCACGGCGGAGGAGCAAGGTTTGCTGGGCTCGGAATATTTGGGCAAGCATGCGGCGCAACTTCCCGCGAAGCCCATCCTGGATTTGAACTATGACGCGCTGGCCCCGCTCGGCATTCCCGAAGAAGTGGAAGTCGCCGGCGCCGAACGCACCACGTTTTATCCCACGGTAGAGAAAATCGCCAAGGATTATGGACTGGCCATCAAACCCGATGCGCGTCCCGAAGCCGGACACTACTACCGCTCCGATCATTTCAGTTTGTCGCGCGTGGGCATTCCCTCGTTCTCCATCAGCGAAGGCATGAAATTTCAGGGACACGATCTGGCGTGGGGCGAAGCGCAAGCCAAGGACTACGTCACCAATCATTACCACAAGCCCAGCGACGAGTTTCACGCCGGCTGGGATTTTCAAGGTTTAGCGATGATGGCCAGTTTCGGCTACGAACTGGGTGCAGCCGCCGCGTCGCAGAGCGAAGCCATCCGCTGGCTCCCCGGCGACGAATTCGAGAAAGCCCAACACAGAGTGGAATCCATGGCGATAGACGGTGATGCGCTCTTTGCAGGCCGCACCGACCTTCGGCCAGTTTCGCTCGACGCGATTCGTTACCCGCCGCTGGCCAGGCAGACGCGAATGTCAAGTACCGTCGTCCTCGGCGTATCGATTTCCAGTGATGGAACGGTCAAGCAGGTGGATGTCCTCAAAGGACACCCGCTCTTTGGGGACTATCTGAAGGCGGTCGTTCAGAAGTGGAGATTCGAGCCGCAAGCAGGCGCTGACAGATCGTTTGAATTCACCTGCGACTTTCTTGCCGGCGATTCTGGATATCGCGATCGTGAGACCCTTGAGGTCGAGGGACCGTTACACCTAAGCCTGACGGCCTATCCTCCGATGGTGGAACCAATAGAAGCGCAGACGAAAGCGACAAAGTGAAAGGACTTGCCAATAGAGAGGACGGAAGTTGAAGTAGGTTCCTGATCGCTGATCGCTGATCCCCTGATCCCTGATATCTGTTTATCGAGGCCAAACACCAGCAGTGAACGACTTAATCGTCGAGAACCCGAGGCGCTCGTACAAATGCACAGCCGTATGATTTTCGGAGGTGACCGTCAGCGTCAGTTCGTTGTACTTCAAGGCGCGCAGAGCTTCCGCAGACGTTTGCATCAGGATGCGTCCCAAGCCGTGCCCCTGAAACCCAGGCTGCACGCAAAGCTGAGTGGTGTGGCCGACTCCCGGCGCCACTTCGCTGGTAAGCACTGCGCCCACCAGATCGTCGCTGCCCGGATGACGCAATACGAACGAAGCTGCCGGCTGGAATTGGCCGCACCCGGGAAGCAACACAATATTTTTTAGAAACTTCAGCGCGCCATGTCGCGAGCGATATTGGTCGTTGATGTCGCCGTCAACGTGGTTCGCGTACGCCAGATAAATCAGCTTGGCGCAAGACTCGAAAAAACGATCGTGCCAGCGGTCCAGCCGCAACCCGGAATTTGTTCCTGGCACACTCTCGGACTTCTTGTGCAGATCCAGCAGCATGAATTGCCGAGTGTACAAACGAAACCCTTGATCCTTCAGCGCAGATTCCACGGGTCCGCCAAACGGCATCAACTGCGCTTCAATGCGGTGCAGTTGAGGAATCGCCCTCATGGAGAAAAGCATCTCGTCCAGCAAGCGCCGCCCAATCGGTTCCTGATCGTGGCTGGGCGAAACGTACAAGCCGCCGATCAAACCTTTGTGATCTTCGAGGACGTAGAAGCTGTAGCCGAGCGCAACACCCTTTTCCATAGCGACGCAGCCGGAGAGCGCATGCGCGTCGAGGAAGCGCTTGATCAGATTGAGCGCGGAGTCGTAGTCCCAATGCAATTCGTCCTGCCAATGCTTGGCTTCCTCGAGCAGAAGCGCCTCGATCTGGCGGACAGTAGTCTGGCGGAGGTCGATGATGTTCATGAACGGAGCAGAGCCCAGTAAACCAAGCGCATTGGTCATAATAGCCGATTCGACGCATAAGCTGCCAAATTCAGGTACGGCCGCCTATATAAATCGGGCACAAAGCCCGCGAAGAAGCGGAGCAGGTGAGCGAGGCGCGTGCTAGCATTTTGGTGTAGGCAGAGTGACGTTTAAGCGGGAGCAATTAAGCCGGCCAGGAGTGAAGCTGGCTGTTTTGCGGAACCATCATGTCAATCGTGAATGAATTGCGGTATCCAACGCGCTGGTACACCAAGCTGGCGACCATCATTTTGGCGCTGGTATTCTTCGCGGTGCTGGCCACGGCGGCGATTTCGGCAGTGCTGGTGTATTGGATTGTGAAGCCGCAGCGCACCAGTTCGGAAATCAGCATGGAGAGTTTTCCAGGCAGGCCGGATGAAGTGGATTTCGCGGTAACCGGTGCGGGACCGCGCAAGGGCTGGTTCTTTCCTGGGCTGCGAGGCGCGCCGACGGTGATTCTGTGCCACGGATACCAGTCGAGCCGAGGGGAATTGTTGACGCTGGTTTCAGCGCTGCAGGATCACCAGTACAACGTATTTGTGTTCGACTTCACAGCGCATGGCGCCAATGCGGGTGTGACCACGTTTGGGTATCGCGAGTCCGACGAAGTTCGCGCCGCGATTGATGCCTTGGCGCAGCGTAATGATGTGGACCCAACGCGATTCGGGTTGTGGGGCTACAACCTGGGAGCTTACGCCGCCCTGCGTGAAGCAGAGAAGGATCCGCGTGTGCGCGCGGTCGCGCTGGATTCCGTGTACGACTACCCGAAGCAGATGGTGAAGATTGGCGTGGAAAAAACCGGAGTGGCGGGATTCCCGTTGATGGTGAAATCGGCGCAGACGGGTTTCGAGTGGCTGAATTATGGATACAAAAGCGATCCGCCGCTTTCTTCCCGGTTGAAGTCGCTGAACGGCGTGCCGGTGCTGTTTATCCAGGCAGCTGACGATCCGGAACTGGCTTCGATTTCGCGCGAGATGTTCATGAAGGCGTCGGAGCCGCGTGAGCAGCAAATCATCGCGCACGGGAATTTCGTAAATTTGCCGGAAGAAGAAAAAAGAACCTACGAGAACCGCATCGTGACGTTTTTCCTGTCGCGCTTACCGGTTTCGGTGGTCCCCGAGATCGTTGTTCCCTCGAAGACCACTAAAGTGGCCAAGGCGATTGGCTGAGTTGGGCAGTTTACAGGGAACTACCGCGGGATAGATCGCAAACTTCACGCATTCGATTCCATTTTCCATCAGAGACGGAACGCGATTCTTTGGCGCAAAGATCCAATTTGCGTTGGAATCGCCGGGCTTCCAGTCGGACAGATCCGAACGCAAATAGAAATTCAGTTGAAAGACGAAGGCGCGATTCAGGTGCCAGGCTGCGGCTTGCTGCTGCGAGAAGTCCGGCCAAACGGTCTTGGCAACCCTGGCGGCGTCGCGCGCGGAGACGCCAGGATCCATATTTGGCAGAAAGCGATTGATTTCCAGGACCAGGACAAGCGTCGTGAGAACCACTGCAAGCAGCGATAACCGGCAGCGGCGCACGGCTGCAAGAAGGCCGATCACCGCGCCACCACCAATGGCAAATGCCCAGATGCGAGTGATGCCGCACGTGGGACTTACGCACAATAGCGCCGGAATCTTTGCGGACTCATGAAGAATGATCAAGCCAACCAGCAGGAATGCGCCGGCTGTGGCTAGCGAGGGCCAACGCGGCGCGTGCTCGTCGGCTTGCGCGTAACGGGACACAAGATTGGCGAGAAGAATGGCAAGCGGCGGCACTGCCGGAAGAATGTAGCCGGGAAGTTTGGATTGGGACGCCGAGAAGAAAAGGATAGGAAACAGCGCCCAGGAGACGAAGAACAGAAAAGATGGGTTAGAAGCGTAGCGGTTTCGCCAATCCCGCAGCGCGCTGATTTTCACGGGAGCCAGGAACAGGGTCCAGGGAAAAAGAGCAACCAGGATGATCGGGATGTAAAACCAGAAAGGCTGGATGTGCTGGAACTCCGGAGTGAGGAAGCGTTTGAAGTTGTGCTCGATGATGAAGACGCGAAAGAATTCGGGATTGCGGCGGGAACAGAGCAGATACCATGGAAGCGCGGTGAGGCAAAAGCTGGCGATAGCGACGGGATGAAGGCAACGAATGGCATCGCGCCAGCGTTTTGTGAAGAGCGCCCAAAGAAGAACAGCGCCGCCAGATAGAATGATCGCGGCAGGACCTTTCGCAAGAACGGCGAGGCCAAGAAAGAAACCGAAGAAAATAAGAGCGAGCCAAGGAGTGCGCGGAATAATGGCGGAATTCTCATTGCGGGCAAGGCCGATAATCGACGCAGCAAATACCATGGCGATCGTGAGCGTGGCGGAGAAGGGCATGTCCGTAGCGGCGGCGTGCGAGAAACCAATCATGCCGACGGTGGTGGGCAGCAAAAGCAAAAGCCATCGGGAGGTTTCCGCACCGTAAAGCCGTCGTGCAAGCCAGGCCAGGGCCAGAGTGGCGAAAAGAGCGAAAAATGCGGAAGGAAGACGGGCCGCAGATTCGTTCACGCCGAAAAGTTTGAAGCTGACGGCGGCTCCCCAATAATACAGAACGGGTTTTTCAAACCAGGGATGGCCGTAGAGTCGGGGCGTAACCCAATCGCCGGATTCCACCATGTCGCGGGCGATCCAGGCATAGCGGGGCTCGTCGGGTCCGACGAACCCGAGAGCGCCGAGATTGTGGAAGTAGCAGAAGTAGAGTGTGGCGAGGACGAGGAAAATCCACGCGAGGCGAACGGTGAGAGAGGGTGGCTGAGAATGCGAGCTGTGATGGTAGTCTGACGTCACAAAGTGTCGAGCCTGGAAACTTGTGCGCAAAGAGCACAAGAAGATCCAGACCCCCTGTGGGCTAAAGCCCGATTCGATTCTGTATGCTCTAAGTCAGGGCTGAAGCCCTGACCCCCTAAAGAGAAGAACTGGATTCTGCACCTGCTTTGAGAGTGAATCATGAACTTACGGAACAGAACAATAGCATTATAAGGATATCTTGGAGTTGGGGAATCCAGGCAGTTTGGCTCGGGAGGGAGAATCAAGCAGCCAAGATGATCGAATGGATCCAATATGCGGTGGCGTGGACGCTGATCAAGACGCTGGGAGTGTTGCCACGAGGAGTAGCGCGGGCGGTGGCGGCGGCTGGCGTCAGGCTGCTGCTATTGGCCCTGCCAAAGCTGAAAAAAACCGCGGAGTTCAATCTGAGGCTGGCGTTTCCCGAATGGACGGAAGCGCAGCGGCGCTCAACATTGAAAAAGATGACGCGGAATCTGGGATGGATGGCGGCAGAGTTTGCGCGCCTGCCCGGCTATACGAAGGAAAATATCGAGAGCGTGGTGATTCTGGATGGGCACGAGAACTTTCTGGCTGGGCACAGCCGCGGGAAAGGCGTGTTGTATCTAACAGGGCATATCGGAGCATGGGAACTTTCTTCGTTCGCGCACGCATTGTATGGATTTCCGCTGCACTACATGGCGCGGCCGCTGGATAACAAGCCACTGGACGCGATGGTGAACGAATATCGCGGACTTTCGGGAAACAAACCGATTTTCAAGAATGAATCGGCGCGGGCGATGCTGCGCATCCTGAAAGAAGCGGGGACGGTGGGAATCCTGGCGGATCAAAACACCATGCCGGGCGAAGGGGTGTTCGTGGATTTCTTTGGAACGCCAGCTTGCACCACCACTGGGATTGCGCGCGTGGCGCTGCATACGGATGCCGCGGTAGTGCCGGGCTACGCGTACTGGGACGAGAACTTGCGGAAGTACCGGTTGCGATTTGAGCCGGCGGTGGAATTGGTGCGGACTGGAAACGCCGAGCGAGACATCGTGGAGAATACGCAGCGGTTCGCGAAGGTGATTGAGGAGATTGTAAGAAAGTATCCGGAACAGTGGGTGTGGATCCATGCGCGGTGGAAGGCGCGGCCAAAGGGCGAGGCTCCGATTTACGATTTTTTGTATGGGAAGATGTGATGCGGACGATGCGAAGAATCCAAGGTTTTCTTTGACGCGACAGCCTGGGCGGAATTCCTCACTCCGCGGACTCCGTTCGGAATGACAAGTTGTTTTGTGCGGGGAATAATTGCGAGGCGGTGAATGAAACAGATTCCTCGCTTCGCTCGGAATGACGAACTTCGTTCCAATAAGTAATTAATCTATAGCTCAGAAGTGCAGGGAGGCGGCGATGAAGAGGTCGGCGAAGGAACTGGCGGGAGCGATTGGAGCGAAGGTCGAGGGCGACGGAATGCTGGAGCTCGCCGGGGTGGCCGGGCCGGAGCGCGCCGGGACAAAAGATTTGATCTACGTGGAAGCGGCGAAACACGTGGAGCGTGCGGCGGCTTCGGAGGCGAAATGCGTGATCGCGGCCGACGGAATCGTGTTGCCGGGAAAAACGGTGTTGCGTTCCGGGCAGCCGAAAGTGGCCTTCGCAAAAGCAGCCGCGATTTTGCTGGAACGGGCTCCCGTAGCAAGCGGCATTCATGCGACGGCCATCGTAGCGCCGCTGGCGCAATTGGACGCCGATGTGAGCGTCGGAGCGTACGCGGTGATTGGAGAGGACACGCGAATCGGCCCGGGAACGCAGATCGCGGCGCACTGCGTGATTGGCGCGGGATGTTGGATTGGAGAAAATTGCCGGATTCATCCGCATGTGACACTTTATTCCGGCGTGCGCATTGGGCATCGCGTGGAAATTCATGCCGGTTCGGTGCTAGGCGCGGATGGATTCGGGTACGCGTTTGACGGCGAGCAATACTGGAAATTTCCTCAGGCGGGAATTGTGGAAGTTGGCGACGACGTGGAAATTGGAGCCAATACGACCATCGATCGCGGCTCGCTGGACGATACCAGGATCGCTGACGGAGTGAAACTCGACAACCTGGTACACGTGGCACACAACGTTCAGATTGGCGCGCACACGATCATCGCCGCGCAGACCGGTATTTCCGGCTCGAGCACGCTGGGGCATCACGTGGTGTGCGGTGGTCAGGTGGGAATCGCGGACCATTGCACGCTGGAAGACGGGTCGATCGCGGGAGCGCAGGCAGGCATTCCCACGGGCAAGACGATTCGCAAGGGGCAGCCGGTTTGGGGCACCCCGGCACGACCGCTGGACAAGTTTAAAGAAGCGTATGTGTGGTTCGCGCGGTTGCCGGAACTGGGAGCGAGAGTGAAGAAGCTGGAGCAGCAGAGGTGAGACTGAGGTGCAATCAAAAGAATACCGATTCACCACAGAGGAACCGGAAAGCATAAATGAAGATAACGGAGAAGGAAAAAGGCACCGGTTCGCTACGGCGAGCGGCCGCTACAAAGATAGCCTGATAGCTTAAAGGGCTGGAGAGACATCTAATCTTAGGTGCAACGTAAGATGATGGAGACGCAGACTAACGCGGGGACGCGATGGAGGCTCGTGGTGGTTGGCGGCCACACGCGGAGCATCGGGAAGACGCAGTTAGTGTGCGACGTGATCCGAGCGTTTCCGAAAGTTTATTGGATTGCCGGGAAAATCACGCAGTATGGACACGGAGTCTGCGCGACGAATGGCGAGAACTGCGATTGCGCGCCCAGCGAGCATGTGTGCGCGCTGGACTGGGAGACTCAGCCTGACACGGGAACTGATAGCGCACGATTCCTGGAAGCTGGAGCCAAGCGGTCGTTCTGGCTGAGAACAAAGCAGGGCTACCTGGCGGAAGGGCTGCCGTTGCTTCGCGAGGCGCTGCAGGAGTCCGCGACAGCGATTGCACCGGGAACGAAGGCAGCGCTGATTGTGGAGAGCAATTCGCTGATGCAATTTGTGAGGCCGTCGCTGTACTTCGCGGTGATTGATCCGGACAAGGAAGACTTCAAGGAATCGGCGCAAAAGGCGCTGGACAGAGCGAACGCGTTGGTGCTCCGTGGCGGCGTGACTGGGGACGCGCCACCGGCACCGCTGTGGATGAAGCTGCCGACGAAATTGTTGAGGGAGAAGCCATCGGTCTTGCAGAGGGAAGGGGAAGAACTGCCGCGACCATTGGAGGCGTTGGTGTATCGAATGATGGAAGAGGAGGCTGCGGCCGTCGTGTAAGCGCGACGGAAGTTAGTGGATCAACAAAAGCACTTTCTCGTTTTTTGATTTGTTGCGAATATCGCAATCTGAAAAGCGGTGGCAAGCCACCGCACTCCACCCAGGAGGAACTTCATGGCAAAGCAAGAGCGGCGGGTAGCGTTACTCGGCAGCACACGCAAATCGTTGCCAGGGCAGGATGCCGGCCCGGCGGATCCCAACCAACAAATTGAAGTGACGGTGTTTTTGCGACGCGGATCCAGCGGCTCGACAGGCGCGGCATTTCCGCGAGTCGAGCAGACGAGCGCGCAACTGCCGCGGAAACGAAAGTATCTCAGCCGTGAAGAATTTGCGCGCGCGTACGGTGCATCAGCGGAGGATGTTGAAAAAGTGCGGGCATTCGCGTCGGAATACGGCCTGAAGGTGGTGAGCGAGAATCGCGCGCAGCGAACGGTGAAACTGAGCGGCACGGTTCAGCAGTTTTCCGAGGCTTTTGGCGCGAATCTGCGACGCTGCGAACATAAGACGCGCACGTATTACTGCCGCACGGGCGAGCTCACGATTCCCGCGGAGCTGGAGCCGGTGGTGGAAGGCGTCTTCGGGCTCGACAATCGTCCGCAAGCCAAGACGCATTTCCGAATATTGACGAAGAAGCCAGGCATCAAGGCGCAAGCGGCTGCGGTCTCTTATTCGCCGGTTCAAGTGGCGAAAGCGTACGGATTTCCCTCGGGAGTAACCGGCGCCGGGCAGTGCATCGCGATTATCGAATTGGGAGGCGGATATAACACCAGCGACCTGAACTCCTTTTTCGGCAATTTGGGAATTGCAACGCCTTCGGTGACCGCTCTGTCCGTCGATGGCGTCACGAATTCACCGACGGGCGATGCCAACGGGCCGGACGGCGAGGTCGAACTGGATATTGAGGTGGCGGGATCCATTGCGCCGGGCGCGAAGATCGCGGTGTACTTTGCGCCGAACACGGACCAGGGTTTCATCGACGCCATCACCACAGCGGTTCACGACGCGACGTTGAAGCCGTCGATTATTTCGATCAGCTGGGGTGGACCGGAAAATTCCTGGACGGCGCAGGCGCGTAACGCGCTGAACTCCGCATGTCAGGACGCTTCCACGATGGGCGTCACAGTTCTGGCGGCGTCGGGCGATGATGGTGCGTCGGATGGAAGCACTGGCGGAACTCCAACGGTGGACTTTCCCGCGGCGAGCCCGTACGTGGTGGGTTGCGGAGGAACAAAATTAACGATATCAGGCACGGGCATCAGCAGCGAGCAGGCCTGGAACGAACTGTCAGCGAGCGAGGGAGCGACGGGTGGAGGAGTTAGCGAAGTTTTTGCGCTTCCCAGTTACCAGCAAACCGCGAAGGTGCCCAAAGCACCGAACGGATTCGTGGGGCGAGGCGTGCCGGATGTGTCGGGAGACGCGGATCCAGTAACCGGATACAACGTGGTGGTCGATGGACAATCAGCGGTGATTGGGGGAACAAGCGCTGTTGCGCCGCTGTGGGCCGGATTGTTGGCGCTGATTAACCAGTCATTGGGATCAAACGTCGGTTACGTGAATCCGTTGTTTTACTCGGCGAGTGTTGCGCCAGCATTTCGCGACATTACGACGGGAAGCAACGGAAGTTATTCGGCGGGGCCGGGCTGGGACGCGTGCACCGGCCTGGGAAGTCCGAATGGCGCAGCGCTGCTGAAGGCCTTGCAAGGGTAAAGGGTAATTCACAACGGCGGACGCCTTGCTGGCATCTTAGAGATTGACCGTCTTTTGGAAGGCGGCGATAATAAAAGAGTAATGGGGGCTGTAGTGTTCGCCGGGCTGCACTTCTCTCGGAAGTGCAACGCAATAGGGAAGTTAACCTTTGTATTGGGGCGGAACGCTAGGCATTGTGAAGATGCTCAAATGTTCCGTTCTTTGGGGGAGCACTGATGGCGTCGTTTGTTCGTGTAGGAGAGGAGTTACCGGTAGCGCCCGCGCCGGTACCGTGGCGGCAAGAAAATTGGGCGGAGCGAGTTCAAAAGGCCATAGAAAATGGCGCAAATCACCTTCTAGCCATCCAGGCGGAAGAAGGGTATTGGCATGGGGAGCTGGAAGCCGATACCACGCTGGAATCCGACTACATCTATTACTTGCACGTGCTGGGGAAAGCTGATCCCGAGCGCATTGCCAAACTGGCGAACTATGTGCGCCGCGGCCAATTACCAGATGGCGGGTGGCCGATTTATCTTGGCGGTCCCTCAGAACTGAATGCGACCAGCAAGGCATACTTTGCGCTGAAGCTGGCGGGTGACGACCCGGATGCGTCGCACATGGTGAAGGCGCGCGACACGGTGCATCGCCTCGGCGGTCTGGAACACACGAATTCCTACGTGCGGTTTTACCTTGCGCTGGTGGGGGCAGTGGGCTGGGAACTGGTGCCCGCAATTCCGCCAGAGCTGATGCTGCTGCCGAACTGGTTTTACATCAACATTTACGAGATGTCGTCGTGGACGCGCGGCATTGTGATTCCCATGGCGATCCTGTCGGCGGTGCGGCCGGAATGGCGCCTGCCGGAGCGCGCTCGCGTGGACGAGTTGTTCAATGATCCCCGGCAAAAGACGGCAGCATTCGCGTGGAGCAAGCAATTGCTTTCGTGGAAGAACTTTTTCCTGGCGGTGGACCGCGCACTGAAACTCTACGAAAAGCTGCCGTGGAAACCGCTGCGGCAGAAGGCCATCCGAGACGCGAAGCAATGGATGTTGGAGCACATGGAGCGTACCGAAGGGTTGGCGGCGATTTATCCGTCGATGATGAATTCGATTTTTGCGTTGATGGCGCTGGGGCACGGACCGGACGACCCGTTGACCTGGCGGGAGATTAAAGAGTTTTCGCGGTTTGAGATTGAAGAGGGCGACACGATTCGCCTGCAGCCGTGCGTTTCGCCCGTGTGGGACACGTGCATCGCGATGGTAGCGCTGGAAGAGGCGGGACTGCCGGCGGACCATCCCGCGTTGATCAAGGCCGCGAACTGGACTTTGTCGAAGCAAATTTTGGGTGGCGGCGACTGGCAGATCAAGAATAAAGACGCGGAGCCGGGCGGGTGGGCGTTTGAGTTTCGCAACGATTTCTATCCCGACGTGGACGACACGGCATTCGTGCTGATGGCGTTGCAGCGCGTGAAATTTCCCGACGAAAAGCGTATGGAAGCGGCGATGCGGCGCGGAATTCAGTGGTTGCTGAGCATGCAGAACCGCGATGGCGGCTGGGGCGCGTTTGACCGGGACAACGACCGGAAGTTTTTGTGCAACATTCCGTTTGCCGACCACAACGCGATGATCGATCCTTCGACCGCCGACGTGACGGCGCGAGTGCTGGAATGCCTGGGGCGGTTTGGATGGGAAGCAAAACATCCGGCGGTGCAGAAGGCCGTTGGTTTCCTGATGAAGGACCAGAGCAAGGACGGCTCGTGGTTCGGGCGCTGGGGAGTGAACTACGTGTATGGAACCAGCGGTGTGCTGCGCGCACTTGAGACGGTGTCGTTGACGGCGCAGGATTATTGCAACCGAGCGGTTTCCTGGTTGCGGCAGGTGCAGAAGGCCGACGGAAGCTTTGGCGAGTCGCTGCACAGTTATGAGGCTGTGTCCACGAAAGGGCAGGGAAATAGCACGCCTTCGCAAACCGCGTGGGGTCTGATTGGATTGCTGGCGGGAGCGGATCCCGATGATCCGGCGATTGCCAAGGCGGCGTGCTACCTGGTGCAGCAACAGAACGCGAATGGATCCTGGAGCGAAGAAGATTTTACGGGCACGGGCTTCCCTGGCGTGTTCTACCTGAAATATCACCTGTATAAGAATTCGTTCCCGGTGTATGCGCTGGCGCGTTATCGCAATCAGGCCAAGCGCGAGGCGGAATATTGCGCCGTGAAGTTCCAGCCGGGCGAGTTTCAGTTGCGCAGCGGTCTATATACGGCGCGTGAACGGCGGGCTTCCTAAGCAAACAAATGCGGTACCCTTTTGGCTTGGTTTTCGATTCCGCGAAACATCGTATCGCAGGAAAGCTGCGCGGCGAGCGTAAGCGAGCGGTGATGGTGTCGCTGGACCCGTTGGGCGGTTGCGCGAATGCGTATGGGTGCGCGGCAAGCAACGCGACGAATGGCGCGGGCGTGCAGGCGAACCGTCCCATGTTGAGCGTTGCGGAATGCCTTGCGGCGCTGGATGAATGTGACGCGCCCGTGGTGAGCATCTGCGGCGGAGAGCCGCTGGAATACCCTGAAATTCCTGCGTTGACGCGCGCAATTCTGGATCGCGGCAAGCATCTCTTCCTGTGCACGGACGGTACTTTGATCCGGCGGCGTTTGCACATGATCCCGCCCGAGACGAATTTCTTCTGGAATGTGAAATTGGACGGGACGGAAACGGCTCATGATGCGCGAGCGCAGCGACCGGGATTGTTCGTGGAAGCGTTGGATGGGGTGAAGTCCGCGAAGAACGCGGGATTTTTTGTGGTGGTGACGACAACGATTTATCCCGACACGGACGTGAACGACGTGGCGGCGCTCTACCACATGCTGCACGCGATGCATGTGGATGGATACATGTTTTCGCCGTTCTATCCCCATGAGAAGTTGTGCTGCGTGGGCAGCGCGGCGTTTCGTGAAAAGATGCGCCAGAGATTTCGCGAAGTCAGCAGCCTGCTGGGCGACTACAACGTGATGACCTCGCCAATTTACATGGAGTATTTGCGCGGAGAACGGGAATTGGATTGCTGCGCCTGGGGATCTCCGGTGTATGGGCCGAAAGGCTGGATGGCCCCGTGTTATCTGCAGGACCAGGGCTACACGAAAAGCTACAAGGCGCTGCTGGAAGATACAGTGTGGGAAAACTACGGGCGGGGCATCAATCCGCGATGCGAAACATGCATGAGCCATGCGGGGTATGAGAGCGCGGCGCTGCTAGGAGCGAATCCGAAGGCCGGCGACCGTTGGAAGATGCTGGCGTGGCAATTGAGGGGAAGCCTGGGGGAGAAGCGCGAAGGAACGGCGAAGCGATGACCACATTGGTGACAGGAGCGGCGGGCTTTCTGGGGAGCCATGTGACGCGGCAGCTGGTGGCCCGCGGAGAAGAAGTGCGCGTGCTGATGAGGGCTTCGAGCAGCAACCGGGCGATCAGCGATTTGCCGCTGGAATATGTGACCGGGGATTTGCGGGACGCGGCTTCGCTGGAGCGCGCGATGAAAGGCGTGCAGCGAGTCTTCCACGTTGCGGCGGATTACCGGCTGTGGGCGAAACGGTCGCAAGACATTTACGATTCGAACGTGGGCGGAACGAAAAATTTACTGGCCGCAGCGAAAGCTGCGGGCGTATCGCAACTGATTTACACCAGCACGGTGGCGACGATTGCGGTGGACCGGCCGGAATTGCCAAACGAATTCACGGACGCAAAGCTTGAGGAAATGATTGGGAATTACAAGCGGTCCAAGTGGATGGCGGAGCAGGAGGCGCTAAAAGCAGCGAAGGAAGGTCTGCCGGTAATCGTGGCGATGCCGACGACGCCGGTAGGGCCGTGGGACTGGAAGCCGACGCCGACCGGGAAAATCATTCTGGATTTTTTGAATGGAAAGATGCCCGGGTACGTGGAGACGGGACTGAATTTCGTGGGCGTGGAAGAATGCGCGGCGGGGCACTTACTGGTGGCGGAGCGGGGAAAGGTTGGCGAGCGCTATTTGCTGGGTGCGGAGAACCTGACGCTGAAGGAAATGCTGGACACGCTGGCAAAAATAACGAGCTTGCCGGCGCCGGCGATGAAAATCCCGCATGGTGTGGCGTTGGGTGTAGCCTACATGGAGAGTACCCTCTCCAGGCTAGTGGGAAGAGAACCGCAAATTCCGGTGGAAGGCGTAAAAATCGCGCAGCACAAGATGTTTGTGGATTGTTCGCGAGCGCAGAAGGAATTGGGATTCCAGCCGGGGCCGGTGGCGGCGGCGCTGGAGCGGGCAGTGAGATGGTATCAGGTGAATGGGTACATGAAACCGAGACGGGCGAAGAGAATGAAGCTGGCGGCGGTCTGAGTTAGCGGAAACGGATATCAGGTACCAGGGATCAGAGATCAGGAAGCAAGGAACAGTGAAGTAATGAGGTAACGACAAGCGGGATACGGATGAAGGTGCTGGTTACATTTGCGGTGGATGCGGAGTTTGCGCCTTGGCGCAAGCTGCGGAAGTTTCGGTTTATCGATTTTGACGGGCTGCGGCTATGGCGCTCAGACGCGGGCGACAAAGAGATTACCGCGCTGGTGACTGGAATGGGGATGCAATCGGCCGCAAAAGCGATGGATTTGATGATGAGGCTGGCGGATCAAAATCAGAATTTTGATATCTGCATTTCCAGCGGACTTGCCGGCGCGCTCGCGGAGCATTTGTCTCCGGGCGATATTATTGCGCCGCAAGTGCTGATCTCCGAGAACAGGTATGCCGATCTGCAATCCGAGCAGTTGAATGTGGATGCGGAATTGCGCCAGCAAGCGCTTGATGCAGGGGCCAAGACCGCCGACTGCCTTTTGACCGTGGACCGCGTGCTGGTGAAGCAGAGCCATAAAAGGTCGTGCGCTTCCAGGGCGCAATCGGTGGACATGGAGAGCTTCGAGATTGTGAAAGAAGCCTGCGCCTGGGGAGCACGCAGCGTGGTGGTGCGAGCGATCAGCGATTCGGCGCAGGAAGACTTGCCCATCAACTTCAATCTTACGGTATCGAAGAAAAACCAGGTCAGTGTTCCGAAGGTGATGCTGCAATTGGCAAAAAATCCGTTTGTGCTGCCGGCCCTGCTGCGCTTCGGGAGGCAGAGCCAGAAGGCTGCCGCAGCCCTGGCGCTGTTCCTGGAGGGGTACATCCAACGGTTGGAAAGCAGCGGAACGAAGAATCGAGTGGGAGAGGCGGCAGCGAGATGAGCGGGGCGGGAACGGTGGTGGAACACGTGAGGACCTTAGGGCCGATTCCGAAGACGATGCGCGCGGGCGTATATCGCGAAAAAGGCGTGGTGCGGGTAGAGGACGTGCCGGTGCCGGAAGTGGGCGACGGCGAAGTGCTGATCAAGGTGGCGGCGTGCGGAATTTGCGGCACAGACATCAAGAAGATTTACCAGGGCTATGTGGAACCACCGCAAATCCTGGGGCATGAGCTGGCTGGAACCGTGGTTGCGATTGGCCGCGGCGTAACCAAGTGGAAGCTGGGCGACCGGGTGATGAGCTTTCACCATATTCCGTGCGGAACGTGTTTTTATTGCAAGAACCGGCTGTTTTCGCAGTGCAAGCAATACAAGACCACGGGACTGACCGGCGGCTTCACGCCCAACGGCGGAGGATTCGGGGAGTACGTGAAGGCCATGCCGTGGGTTGCCGAGCGGGGCATCGTGGCATTGCCGGACAACGTGAGTTTCGAGGAAGCCACGTTCATCGAGCCGATTAACACGATTGTGAAGGCGGTGCAGAAGGCGCGCGTAAGCGCCGGGGAAACGGTGCTGATTGCGGGCTGCGGTCCCATTGGCTTGCAACTATTAATGGTTACCAAAAGTGTCGGTGCGCGCATCTATACGAGTGATCCCATGGCAACCAGGCGAGGCAAGAGTCTCTCTTTGGGAGCATTGGAGTCTTTTGACCCTAACGGTGGTAAGCTTAGGGACGAAATCCTGACCCGAACCGAGGGCCGGGGGGCAGACGCGGTTTTGGTTGCGGCAGCGCATCCTTCGGTAGTGGTGGACGCGCTGGCGGTGGCCAGGCCGGGGGGAAGAGTATTACTGTTTGCCGCCAACGACCCAGTTACCAAGATTGAGTTTCCAGCAGCAGCAGTGGGGATTGACGAAAAGGAAATCCTGGGCAGCTACAGTGCGGCTGTGGACATCCAAGAGAGTGCGGCGGCGCTGGTGCTCGGGAAGAAACTGCCGGTAATGGATATCGTCACACACCGGTTTCCTCTAGGTAGAATTCAGGAGGGCTTGGACTTGGCGGTTAGGCCCACGGAAGATTCACTGAAGATTCTGATTACACACGCATGAGAGCAGCGTCCCCAAAAAAGACGGAAATCGGGCTGGAGGAGAATCTGGCTCCGGTGAGGATTGTGGTGCCGTCGAAAATGACGGCCGCGGTGCTGTATGGCAGTGAGGACCTGCGGGTTGAGCAGATCGAAGTGCCGTCATTGGCCGCGGATGAGGTTTTGCTGCGGGTGCGGCTGGCGCTGACGGATGGCACGGACCTGAAGGTCTGGAAACGCGGCTACCACGCGAAAATGATTCAACCGCCGGCGGTGTTTGGGCACGAGGTGGTGGGCGAAATCGTCGCTACCGGCAAGCGGGTGGATGCCAAGTGGCGCCTGGGCGTACGCGTGATTGCGGCCAATTCCGCGCCTTGTTTCCGTTGCTACCATTGCCGGCGCGGCCAGGAAAATCTTTGCGACGACCTGCTGTTCAATAATGGCGCGTACGCGGAGTACATGAGAATTCCCGGACGAATCGTGCGGGAAAATATGTTAGAAGTGCCGCATTCCGTGGACGATCACAGCGCGGCGTTGGGCGAGCCGCTGGCTTGCGTGCTGCGCGGAATTCACGAGATGGAAGTTCGCACCGGCGACACTACCGCGGTGATTGGCTGCGGGCCGATTGGGCTGATGTTTGTGCGAATGTTGTCGCGTCGCGGCGTGCGCGTAGTTGCGCTGGCTCGCCGGGAAGCGCCGCTGGCGGTGGCCAGGAAGCTGGGTGCGGTGGCATCCATTAACGTTACCGAGGTGCCGAACGTTGTTGCCGCGGTCAGGGAACTGACCGAGGACCTGCGCGGGCCAGACTCGGTTGTGGAAGCCGCGGGAAATCCGGCGACGTGGGAACAGGCGCTGGGCATGGTACGACGCGGCGGAGTGGTTAACTTTTTCAGCGGGCTGCCAACAGACACCAGAGTTGAGATCGCGCCGGCGGCGATTCACTATTCCGAGATTAGAATCATTTCACCGTTCCATCACACCCCGCGATTTATTCGTGAAGCGCTGGAAGCCATTCGCCGCGGTGACATTTCGGCGCAGGATTTTGTGACTGAGGATATCCGCCTGGAAGATCTGCCGCAGGCGTTCGAGCGGATGAAGGCGCGCAGTGGAGAGATCAAGCTGGCGGTAAGGCCGTAAGCAGTGGCCGGTGGCCAGCGACCAGCGGCCGGCAGGCGCTCGGGACTGGCGAAATCCAGGCCCTCAACTGGTCCAGTCCACTCTAACCAAATGAATAAGGATGTTGTTTCCTGATGCTGCGTCCCGGCGAGCTATCGCTGATGGAGAAACTGCCGGCGGATGGGTGTACGCCGGAAGCCGCGCAGGAATACACGCACTGGCTGGCGACGCATCACTACGAAAATTTCAACGTCGCGTCGTGGCTGCTGCCAAAGCAGTTGCACCAGCATTTCTACAATCTTTATGCCTATTGCCGCTGGGCCGATGACCTGGGCGACGAAATTCCGGAGCGCGAACGCGCGCTGGAGCTGCTGGATTGGTGGGAGCGGGAACTGGACGCTTGCTATGAAGGCAAGCCGTCGCATGCGGTGTTTGTAGCGCTGCGAGAAACAATTGTGGCGAAGGACGTGCCCAAGCAGCCGTTCGCGGATTTGCTGAAGGCTTTCCGGCAGGACCAGGTAGTGAAGCGGTATCCCACGTGGGAATCCGTGCTCGATTACTGCGTGTATTCGGCGAATCCCGTTGGCAGGCTGGTGCTGTACCTGTGTGGCTATCGCGACGAGCAGCGGCAACGACTGTCTGACGCCACCTGCACAGCGCTGCAACTGGCGAATTTCTGGCAGGACGTTTCGCGCGACCTGGAAAAGGGGCGAATCTATATTCCGCTGGACCGTGCCGCGGCGCGCGGTCTGACCGAGAAGGAAATTGTCGGGAAGAGGTTCGACGAACGATACGTGGAATTGATGAAGGACCTGATCGCGCAGACCCGCAAATTGTTTGATCAGGGAATGCCGCTGGCCAAGATGGTGGATGGCAAGCTCAGCGTGGACCTGGAAATGTTCAGCCGTGGGGGAATCGCGGTGTTGGATGCGATCGAGGCGATGGGCTACGACACGCTGAATGCGCGTCCCGCGATCAGCAAAGGCAAGCAGATTCGGCTGTTGGGCCGCGCGGTAGTGGCGCACGCAATGGGTGGCGCGGTTTCGGCGAATGGCAAAAGGTCCAAGGTGGCGGAGATCGGACCGCCCGCTTCGCGAGATGTGGCCGCTTCGTACGAGGAATGCCACCGAATCGCACGAGAGGCGCACAGCAATTTTTACCCTGCGTTTTTTCTTTTGCCGAAGCCGAAGCGCGACGCGATTGTGGCGTTATATGCGTTCATGCGACTGATCGACGACGTTTCCGATGAAGGCGCGGATTTAGCCGCCAAGCAATTGGGGTTGGCAAAATGGCGAGCGGCGTTAGATGAAGCGATTACCGGTAAGTCGCAAGTGTTCGATGGGAACGCCGTGATGTCGCCGCCTGCCGATACCTTATACGACGCAAATGAAGTGCTGCCGGCGTTGGTGGACACCATCCAGCGGTACAAAATGCCGTCGCGTTACCTGCATGACCTGATTTCCGGCGCGGAGATGGACCTAACGATTCAAAGCTATCCGACATTCGACCGGCTCCGCGAATATTGCTATCGCGTGGCGGGCACTGTCGGGCTAACCTGCACGCACATTTTCGGATTTCACGATTTTCGCGCGCTGGACCTGGCGGAAAAGCTGGGCTTGGCTTTCCAGTTGACCAACATCATTCGCGATGTGCACGAAGACTACCGCTTGGGACGCGTGTATCTGCCGGACGAGGATTTAGAACGCTACAAAGTAGCCAAGGAAGATTTTGGGCACAGCGAAGGCACGCTGGGCGTTCGCGAACTGCTGCGCTTCGAGGCCGAGCGCGCCTGGCAGTTATACGAAGAAGGCTCGCGGCTGTTTGGAATGATCGACGAAGACAGCCGTGCCACGTTGTGGCTGCTGGTGCACACGTACAGTTCGCTGCTGGCGCGAATTGAGTCGGTGGATTTTGCCGTTTTTGGGCCACGAGTACGGCTGTCGAAAACGGAAAAGTTGAAGTTGATCGCCAAGGCGCGCTTCGGGCGCCAGACGGAAGAGAACATTCTTGCGAAACGTGATCGTGATCGGCGGCGGGCTCGCGGGGCTGGCAGCGGGAGTATCGCTGGCTGAAGCAGGCTGGCGTGTACGGCTGTTTGAGCAACGTCCATTTCTGGGAGGCCGGGCAACGTCTTACGTGTTGCCGGATGGCGAACACGTGGACAATTGCCAGCACGTGACGCTGGGCTGCTGCACGAACCTGGAAGATTTTTATCGCCGGGTGGGTTCGGCGGACAAAATCAAATACTTCAATCGACTATTGTTTCAGGACTCGCAGGGCCGCACCGGAACGATGCAAGCCGGAATGTTGCCGGCACCGTTTCACATGACGGGCTCGTTCCTGACGTTTGCGCCGCTGACCTTTGCGGACAAGCGCAGCATTGGGCAAGCGCTGCTGAGCATTCTGTGCGGCAAAGGCCACACTGCGGATCTCGACGAGCCGGGTGGGATTTCGATGTTGGAGTGGCTGAAGCGGCGCGGCCAGACGGCCGGAGCGATTGAACGGTTCTGGCGCGTGGTGCTGGTGAGCGCGCTGGATGAAGAACTGGACAAGACCGATGCGCGGTTCGGCGTGGATGTTTTCTGGAAAGGTTTCCTGTCGAACCGCACGGGATACCGCATGGGCGTGCCGGTGGTGCCGTTGGGCGTGCTTTACGATGGCTGCAAAGCGGAGATTGAGAAACGGGGCGGGGAAGTACATCTGCGAATGCCGCTGCGGGGAATGCAGCTGCAGAACGGCGCGATTGAGAGCGTGGAGTTTGATGGCGGGCGAAGGGAGTCTGCCGACGCCTATATTTTTGCGATGCCGCATCAGGCTTTGCTGGAAGTGCTTCCCGAGGAGGCGAAGCAGTTGGAGCCGGCTTTGGCGAAGATCGCCGGCATCGGAAACTCGCCCATCACTGGCGTGCACTTTTGGTTCGACCGAAAAGTGATGAGCGAGCCATTCCTGACGATGATGGACACGACCACACAGTGGATCTTCAACAAGACCGCGCTGTATGGCACGGAAAATGACGGCGCAGAAAAGGAGCAATACCTACAGTTGGTGATCAGCGCATCTTATGGGTTACTGCAGAAGCCGCGGCAGGAAATCATCGATCTTTGCCTGAAGGAAGTGCGCGAGTTCCTTCCCGAGGCACGGGAAGCCAAGCTGGTGAAGGCTACAGTAATAAAGGAGGCGGCGGCCACATTTTCTCCGCAACCAGGTGTGGATTTGCTGCGTCCAAAACAAGAGACACGAATTGGACGAATGGTCCTTGCCGGGGATTGGACCGATACTGGATGGCCTGCCACGATGGAAGGCGCGGTGCGTAGCGGCTATTTGGCCGCCGAAGCGCTGCTGCGTCAGGCTGGAACCCCAAAGCGATTGCTGCAAGCGGATTTGCCGCCGGATGGACTGGTTCGAATATTGTTTTAAACAGGGGGATTGTGCGGCTCGGTTTGCGTGAAGGAGCCAAGATGCGTCTCGCGGAGGGTGAGGCCTTCCGTGGAGCGATCGAGCGCCAGATAAGCTTCGTAGTTGGCACTGCGAAAGGACTGAAAAGCGCTTTCGGAGTGCCAAAAATCGAGGGTAAGGTACGTTCGAGGGCGGGAGGGATCCTTTAGGAGCAAGGTGCGCAGGTAGCCGGGATCGCGGCGGAAGAGCTGAACCCAGGCGCCTTCGGGCCCATAGGCGGATTCAAAGCTTTGCTCGCCGCCGGGCTTGACTTCGAACTCCCATAGGATTACAAACATAGAGGTCCCATCTCCTGCTCTCGCCCACAGCATTCCAGGATAACTTCTGAAGGGAAGGCTGGTCTGCCCGGGCGATTGTAGCAATCCGATTGGATGTACGCAGCAAAGTGAAAACTCGCGAGTAGTTGTGTAACCCCGAGTAGTTGTGTAACCCGAGGAAGTTGTAGTGCGCCGGGGATGATGGACGGAGGCGTTTGTGGATCGCAAGTACGGACACCGCGGCTATCGTGATGCCGAGAAACAAGACAAGCACGAGAAGAAGGACAGGCACGACCGCAAGCCGCCACAGGGCGGGCCACGTGGCGCTACCGATCACCTGGGACCGCGCACGCCGCGCATGGTGGGTACGGTAACGCGGGCGCGTTGCGCGAACTGCGGGGCGGTGCTGGTGGCCGGGTTCGATGTGAAGGGGCAGTGTCCGAAGTGCAATTTTGAGCTGCATTGTTGCAAGCAGTGCCGGTTCTTCGATTCGGGCGCGCAGTTTGAATGTACGCAACCGATTCCGGCGCGTGTTACGCCAAAAGACGCGAAGAACAATTGCACCTTCTATGAATTCCGCACGACAGTAGAGAAAGATACCGCGCCGACTTCTTATATGCAGGCGGCGCAGGCTCCGGTGGAAGCTCCAAACCCGGGAAGGCCGCTGGACGCGCGGCAAGCTTTCGAGAATCTCTTCAAGAAGTAGTTTTCTTCGTTTTTCCTGATTGCGGTGAGCCCAGCGGAAATAACGTTGGGGCGGCCTGCCGCTGGTTCGCAATCTCGTCCAACTCCGGATAGTGTTGCCGCAACGGTTCCGGCACCTTCACTTTGCTCCCTTTCAAAATGCTGATCAGTTGCAGGGCGTTGACCACAGCCTTGCCCTGAAAATGATTGTTGGTGACGACGAATGTATTGGGCGAGTGTTTCGCGATGTTGCGAATGCGCGAAACCCACGGGTCAAGTTCTGCGGCGGAATAGAGATAGTTGTAGCGTTCATGGGCAGGAGAAGCGGGATCGTCGGTGAACCAGGTGTCGTAGCGGCGGCCGTGCAGGCGCACATAGCCAACAGACGAAGTGCTTTCCGCGGAAGGCTCCAGGGAATGGCCGATGATGGGCTGATCGATGTTGCAGAAAGCGGCGTGATGTTCGCGCAGCAGGACAAGCGTTTCGCTGGACTGCCAGGAAGCGTGGCGAAGCTCGACGGCGAGTGGGTAGTCGGCGAAGCGCTTCAGGAGAACCTCGAGATAACTGGTGGTTTCCTTGGTGTTGTGAAAAGAAAACGGGAATTGCAGGAGGACGGCGCCGAGTTTGCCCGCATTTTGCAGAACATCGAAGCCGGCGCGAACGGCTTTCTCGTCATCTTTTGTGGCCGAGGGTTCGTGCGTGAACTTCTGCCAGAGTTTCGCGGTAAAGAGGAAGGCAGGGTTGGCGGCGACGCGCTCCAGCCAACTGGCGGCGTGTTCGGGGCGTAGCGGCTGGTAGAACGAAGTATTGATCTCGATGGTGTCGAAGAATTCGGAGAGATACGTGGCCTCATGGAAATTCTTGGACCGAGGCGTGGGGTAAACATAGCCAAACCAGTCGGGATAAGACCACCCGGCGGGACCGATGAAGATGCGGCTGGCGTTGGTAGATTTTGCGGCGTGCGAGGAATCGAGAGGTTTCATGAAGAGACGATCGCGTTCGCGTCCAATCGGTGTGCCAGATGCTCCCAGTTAGACTAGAAAGTCCCTGGGAAACTGTCAACGCCGCGCGCCATTGCGCAGGGGAGAGGCGCCTGCTATGCTGAGTCCATTATGCGGTGCAGAATGAAGACTGCGTCGCGTTCCCGCCTTAGCCATAAAGAATCCCTACAGGTGCAACCATGAACGTTTCCATCAGCTACAAGCACGTCGAAGCGCAGCAAGCGGTCGCGTCGGAAGTCATGCGTCGTTTAGACAAGCTCGGAAAACTGCTGAAGAGTTATGAACCGGATCTGGTGCAGATTAAGGGAGTATTTTCCAAGAATAATCGCACGGACGAACAGTCGCTGGCATTGACGCTTTCGCTGCCGACGGGCACGCTACGGGCCACCGGAAATGGCAAAAACGTGTTGGCCGGATGCAAGAATGCGTTCGCCGATATCGAAGCGCAGATCAAGAAACACCAGTCGCTGTTGCGGAAGGATTACGAGTGGAAACGCAAACGCCCGGTACGTGGCCAGTAGCGCGCGCGCAGCCTGAGTGGCGAGAAGTGGTGCGGTTCAAAGCGATCGAGAGCGACGAATTTACGTTATGTGCTGAGCGCGCGTCAGCCCGTTTCGTCGGCTTGTGCGAAGCAAGCAGGTGGGTTCGTGCGAACAAAGCAAGCGCAGCGTTTTTCTTGTATAATTGAGGTTTGTATTTTAGGGGCGTAGCTCAGTGGTAGAGCAGCGGCCTTTTAATCCATTTTGATCAAATCGCCCTGACACGTCAGTACATGCCAAGATATGCCATTTCAATTAGATGCGGAAAATTCAGACTGACAGTCCAAGTCTCATTCTGCCCAGATTTGCCAATCCAAGTGACACCAGAAGTGACACCAGAAATTTCAACTTCTATCAATGATTGATGGTGGAGTTTCGAATAATTGGGAAGTCTATTTTGTGCTCTGCCCTGGAATTGTTGGACACTGAATTGCGATGACGAGGCTGCACGCTTTCTAGGTATGCGAGCCCGCGAACACGTCGATGACATCGGTCAACGTCTCGCACTGTTGACAATCGAGCTAGCACAACTCCAAGAGAATCCTCCCGATTTGTCGGCTGAAGTCCGTCGCCGTATGAGCAAACTACAGAAGCAGACTTCAGAGATAGCGACCGATATTCAAGTGTTGTCCCACGAGTTGCACTCGTCAAAACTCAACTATTTGGGCATAGCCGCGGCCGTGAGAGGAATCCGCGTGCGCGTAGGATTGGAGGCTACTGGATATTCACGCTGGTTCGAGCGACTGCTGGCCGAGCTAGGTTTCGAGGTATGTCCGGCGAGGGAGGTGGTGGCTTGACCAGACTAAAATCTGGCAATCGTTCCCAATAAATCTTCTTCTGACCGCACCGTTTGCATTCCGAGCCTTCTTCCGTTGGCTCATGAGGGACGGGCAGTCTATCGGGGCCGGGGGAGACCAAAGATCTCCAATAGGTTTCTGTAAACTTCGAGATTGGGCCAGCCGAGAGTGCCATCACGTCCGGGAAACATACAGGTTTACAAAGCAGAAGGAGCGATTTCGTTTGCGATCCTCGCCGAGGCCGTGCAAGTCCAGCAACTCGCCGAAGTGGATCGTCGTTATGAACGGGCCTAGCAGATCGCCCTCGAACGAAGCAAAGCACCTTTTAATATGTTTTGTTCGGTGGCGCTTTGGCCGCGGCTGCAGCTTCGGACAAGACATAAGCTTCAATCGCGCGCAACTGGTCGGGCTTGAGCACGTCATGGAACGAAGGCATGCCGCGTGATTCACGAGCGCCTCCCAGCACGATGGACTCGAATTGATGATGCGTCTCCGCAGTTGCATATCGCAGATCAGGGATGCCCGAACCCGATACGACTCCTATACCGTGACAAAAGAAACAGTACTTCATGTAAAGCACCGAACCCTCGTGCACGGTTGCAGCGCTTACTCTCATCTGGATCGCCGGCGAGGGAGGCCCGTGGTGACCGAAAGGCGGAAGTTCCAGCTTTGTGTTTCCACCAATTGCAAACGTCAGGACTCGTCCAAAGCCTGGCTTGATCGGTCCTGCTCCGGGAAGATTCATTAATCCGGCCGCGCCTCCCCAGCCAACCATCACGGTGAGATATTGCACTCCGTTCTCTAGATAGGTGACGGGCGGAGCCATGATGCCGGTTCCGGCATTGTATTCCCAGAGCTTCTGACCATCCGTTGCGCGGTACGCACACAACACTCCGTCAGAGCGCCCCTGAAAGACGAGGTTTCCCGCAGTTGCAAGCACGCCACCGCTCTCTAATACAGGATGTGTGACTTCCCAAACTTCGCGTTGCTCCACGGGATTCCAGGCGATCAGCTTGCCGACCGGGGCCGGAGTCGCCGACAACTTTTTGAGTAGTGGGCCCGCGTAACGGTCGTCATAGCCAATATTGGCCAGCGTCGTATTCGATTTCCAATTCTTGTCAGGAGCGTGCAAGTTATACACTCCTTCGCGAGCCGGCACATACACCAGACCCGTGACCGGATGGAACGCCATCGGATACCAGTTATGCCCTCCGCCGGGGTCCGGCGACACCAGCACCGCCTCAAGTCCGTTGTATCCGGTTGCCGTTTCAATTGGACGACCCGTCCTCGGATCGATCCCGCTCGCCCAGGTCACGCCCTTTACAAACGCTTTCGCGGAAATGAATTGACCCGTCTGGCGATCCAGCACATAGAAAAATCCGTTCTTCGAGGCTTGCAGAATCACCTTGCGCGTTCCGCTGCTCATCGGCAAATCTACCAGCATCAATGGCTGTGTGGCGTCGTAGTCCCAGTTCTCTCCGGGCGTAACCTGGTAGTGCCACACAAGCTCCCCGTCACTCGCTCGCAGCGCCAGTATCGACGCCAGGTACAGATTGTCGCCGCCGCCCGGGCTGCGCAGATCGCGATACCACGCCGTCCCGTTCCCCGTTCCCAGGTAAACGAAATCAAGTCCCTCGTCATACACGATGGAATCCCACGGTGTGCCACCACCGCCAGCCACCCACCACTCTCCGTGCCAGGTCTTCGCCGCGCTCTCCAGTGCTTTCGATTCGAATCCGCGCGCAGGATCGCCGGGCACGGTGAAAGTTCGCCAGAGCAGTTTTCCAGTCTCGGCATCATAAGAGGAAATAAAACCGCGCACGCCATATTCCGACCCCGCATTCCCGATGAGGACTTTTCCTTTGGCGATTCTCGGCGCGCCGGTAATCGCATACGGCTTGGTTTGGTCAATGGTGACCACATCCCAAATCGGTTTGCCGGTCTTGGCATCCAGCGCGATCAGCCGTCCATCCAGTGTGCCCAGATAGACCTTGCCGTTGTAGAGCGCTACTCCTCGGTTCACCGCGTCGCAGCAAATCGTCCGCGCGCGGGTCCGCGGTACCTTCGGATCAAACGTCCAGAGAATCTCGCCACTCTTTACATCCAGCGCGTACGCAACGCTCCACTCACCCGTCGTGTAAATCACGCCATTCGAGACCAGCGGCGTTGCTTCCAGTCCACGAGTGGTGCCGAGTTCACGATCCCACAGAAGACCAAGTTGGCCGATATTCTGCTCGTTGATCTGATTCAAGGGACTAAATCGTTGTTCGTCGTGAGTCCGACCGTAAGTTGTCCAGTCGGCGCCCGGAGCTGTCTTAATTGTCGGAGAGGACTTCTTACAACCATCGATGAAGAGAGTCGTGCAGAGTGCCATAGAACAGCAAGCGAATAGCGATACGCCAAAGCACAACTTCATGAGATCTCCAGAAAAGCCCGATCCACTTTTTCCAACAGTCACTCTGGCCGAATTGCGCGAGCAAGAAGAAAGGAGTGTTGAGTGATTAAAGACCGAGACGAAGCGGGAGTCAAGCAGTGGCGCGGTGCCGAGCGGATCTCTGGTGCGAACGCCCAGCTCGCAACTGTTACCGGACTTTCAAACACCCGCCCGAGTCGAGGAAGTGATGCTCGAGGACGCTGGTCGCGCTCGGATTTCTGCGAACCCGTTTCGGGATAGTTTCCGGATTGCCAGAATGAGGGCCATAGACTGTCTTTCGACCCGCGACCATCGTGGGAATTGCGTTCTTCTTGCGCTGATCGTTGCCCATCTGCTTAAACCTGAACCAAAAACACGCAGTCCCGCTTGGCTATTTCACAAATGCTGACATCAGCCAGTCTTCCTTCCGCGATTATGAAAGGTCTGACCCTATTGGTATGATGCATATGAATCGCTCGCGTGTCTCCGAACTCGGCGTGCGCAAGCGTGGGAATTATTCTAATTCGTCGGCTTTCTGACCATCCGGAGTAACTATGAACGGGTTCTGGGAACGAGTAGCTATTGCTTTTCGGTGTTTCTTTTCGATCTTGTTCCACGGTGACATTCCCAACGACATAGTACAGAAGTGGGTCAACCCTGCCAGCCAGGTTCCGCAGACGCCAGCAGCTCAAGCTTCGGTTCCTCGTCCGAAGGAGATGGAGCGGCCAGCCTCGGAAGCATTTGATCGCGCCGTGCAGATGCTTGCGCTGCTCCAACGAGACGGGCGGCTCATCGATTTCCTGGCAGAGAATATCTCCCCTTATCCCGACGCGCAGCTTGGAGCCGCTGTGCGTACGATCCACGAAGCTTGCCGCAAAGTGCTCGAACATTATGTAAAGCTGGAGCCAATTCTAAACTCCGAAGAGGATCAACCGGTAAGCGTGCAAGGCGGTTTCGATCCGGCAGCCATTAAATTGCTAGGCAATGTGACAGGAGCGCTGCCGATTCGCGGTGTGTTACGACACAAGGGCTGGTACGTGAAGGAGGTGAATCTGCCGCCGTTGCCGCAGGGTCCCGGCCGGATGGTGATTGCGCCGGCTGAGGTTGAACTTTCATAGCGGCTGAGGCACATCTGCTACACAGATGTGGATTTGAGAGGAGATTTTCGTTGGTGGCCAAATACATTATCGGTATCGACCTAGGGACTACAAATTCGGCGCTGGCGCACTGGGACGCCACTGCTTCCGAAGAGAAAAGTCAAATCGAGGTCCGCAGCATTCCGCAGCTTGTGGATGCGAATGAAGTGGCGGAACGCACCTTACTGCCATCGTTTCTCTACATCCCGGGAGAATTCGATTTTCCCAAAGGCAGCCTGGCCTTGCCTTGGGAACCCGAACCGAAGCTTGTGATAGGCGAACTGGCCCGCAAACGTGGCGCCGAGAGTCCCAATCGCCTCGTCGCCTCCGCCAAATCCTGGCTCTCTTACGCTGCTGTGAACCGCACTGCGCCGATCTTGCCTTGGCAAGCACCCGAGGAGGTGCCCAAGCTATCACCTGTCGAAGCGTCATCGCAGTTCTTGCAGTACTTGCGCACTGTGTGGGATAGAGGGGAGTCGGGGGAGCAAGGGCAACTGGCTCTTGCGGAACAGGACGTGCTTCTCACTGTGCCCGCTTCCTTCGATGAAGAAGCACGCGAGCTGACCAGGCGCGCTGCCGAACAAGCCGGTTACGTCCATGTCACGCTGCTCGAAGAACCTCAGGCCGCCTTTTATGCATGGCTGGAAAGCCAGGGTGATGCCTGGCGCCACCACATCAAGGTCGGCGACCTCGTTCTCGTGTGCGACATCGGTGGTGGCACGACTGATTTCAGCCTCATTATGGTTTCCGAAGAGAATGGCGAACTGACGCTGAAACGCGTCGCCGTTGGTGACCATATCCTTCTGGGCGGCGACAACATGGACTTGGCGCTGGCGCGCTTTCTGCAGCAGCGCCTTGAAGCCTCAGGCAATCGCATCGATATCTGGCAGTTGCAGGTCCTGTGGCATCAGTGTCGAATGGCCAAGGAAAAGCTGTTCGAATCGCCCAAGACGCAGACTCGCCCAATCACATTGTTGGGCAAGGGGACGAAACTCGTCGGTGGCACCATTAAGACGGAACTGGGGCGCGAAGACCTCAATCAGATCCTAGTAGAAGGATTTTTTCCAAAAGTTGCAGGCGACGAACTGCCTGCCCGCCAGCGTCGTGTTGGCTTTCAGGAGTTGGGCCTGCCGTACGCAGCCGACCCCGCCATCACCAAGCATCTCGCGCGCTTTCTCTCGGAACAAGTTCGCAACAGTCCCGAGGCAGCGGGTATCCGACGCGGCGGCAGCGGACTTGCCTGTCCCACGCACATCCTGTTCAACGGCGGAGTGATGAAAGCGCCGGTGCTGCGTGACCGCGTGGTCGAAGTGCTGAACAGTTGGCTGCGACAAGAGGGATTCGAGACGCTCGGGATGGAGCAGATCCTGGAAGCTCCCGACTTGGAGCATGCCGTTGCGCGCGGCGCAGCCTATTACGGGAGGGCGCGTCGCGGTCGCGGCGTGCGTATCCGCAGTGGAGTCTCGCGCACCTATTACATCGGAATTGAGAGCTCAATGCCAGCAGTGCCCGGCATGGAAGCCCCACTCAAGGCGCTCTGTGTCGTTTCCTTTGGCATGGAGGAGGGCACGGAAGCCACGATTCCCGACAGAGAGTTTGGACTCGTGGTAGGTGAGCCCGCCGAGTTTCGTTTCCTAAGTTCCAGCGTCCGTAAGCAGGATCGAGTCGGCAGCCTGCTCGAAGACTGGGGCGACGATATCGAGGAACGCAGCCCCCTGCAGGTCACTCTCAAACTCGATGGCCAGGTGGGAAGGATTGTACCGGTGCGGCTGGAGACTCGCGTCACCGAAGTCGGAACCCTCGAAATCTGGTGCGTATCCCGCGACGGCCAACGCTGGAAGCTCGAGCTGAATATTCGCGAAAAGACCAAGCGGTGACTCGGCAGTGTCTTCTCGTTATCTGATTGGAATCGATCTGGGCACGACAAATTCTGTCGTGGCATACCTGGATACTCAGAACACTGCTGATGCGGCTTCCCTTATTCGTGTGTTCCCCGTGCCGCAGTTGGTGGGACCGGGCGAAATCGGCACGCTCGCAGCACTTCCTTCGTTTCTTTACTTTCCCACCGAGGATGAGTTGTCTGCCGGCGGGGTGAGCGCTACCTGGAATGAGCAGCCGCCAATGGTCACCGGTATGCTCGCGCGCGAACAGGGAGCGCTGGTGCCAAGCCGCCAGGTGTCATCAGCGAAGTCGTGGCTTTCCTATCCTGGCGTGCATCGTCGCTCTAAGATCCTGCCCGCGCAAGCGGAACCGCCGCAACCGATGATTTCCCCTGTCGAAGCATCCGCGCGCTACCTCATGCATCTGCGCGACGCCTGGAACGGCGCAATTGGGACAGATGAACAAACGCGTTTTGAGCATCAGGAAATCGTCCTCACCGTTCCAGGTTCGTTCGATGAGGAAGCGCGTGAGCTTACGGTCGAAGCCGCCCGCAGTGCCGGGCTCGAGAAATTCACTCTGCTCGAAGAACCATTGGCTGCGTTTTATGCGTGGATCGCGGCAAATCGAGACGTTCAGGTCGGGAGTCATGAACACCTCCACGATGGCGAACTGGTTTTGATCTGCGACATCGGCGGTGGCACGACTGATTTCAGCCTGATTCACGCCCGCCAAGTCGGTGGCGAGTGGCAGTTTGAGCGAACAGCCATCGGCGAGCACCTTTTACTAGGCGGCGACAATCTCGATTTTGCGCTCGCCCGCTACGTGGAGCAGAAGCTCAAAGGCGTCAGACTCACGCTGCGACAGCGTTATGCATTACGCCGGACCTGTTGTGCGTCGAAAGAGCGCCTGCTGAATGACTCGTCCTTGGAGCGAGTGCCAGTCACGATCTTGGGTAGCGGCCGTGCTGTCATCGGAGACGCCCTCAGCACTGACCTGACCCGCGAGGAAGTCCTGCAGGTTCTGACGGACGGCTTCTTGCCAATCACGGCACCTCATGAGATGCCGGCAATTGGCACGCCAACAGGATTGCGCGAACTCGGCCTACCCTACGCCAGCGATCCTGCCATCACCAAGCACCTTGCCGCATTTTTGACCCAAGCCGCTGACGCCATGGATGGCGCGTCTGCAAGCCAGCGAATGGCTCGACCCGACGCAGTGCTCTTTAATGGCGGCTTCTGTGCGCCAGCGGTGACTCGCGACAGGATTATCGAGGCCATTTCCGCCTGGTTGGGCGGAACGCAACGCGGTTGGTCGCCCAAGCTCCTCAACAACGACGAGGTAAATAGTGCTGTTGCTCGTGGTGCTGCTTACTACGGCCGTGTACGACGCGGCACCGGTTTGCGTATCAGAGCCGGCAACGCTCGCACCTATTACATCGGGTTGGGCTCGGACCACGGTCTCCAGGGCATCTGTGTTTTGCCTGCCGGGGTGGAAGAGGGTACCACATTTCCTCTGCTCGATCGCGAATTCTCTGTCCTGGCTAACCGCCCGGTGTCGTTCACGCTTTACAGTTCGCGTATACGGCACGACGCACACGGCGAAGTCGCTGCACTGGACGAAGCGAGCGTACATCGTCATCCTACGCTAGTGACCTTGCTGCGGTACGGAAAGCGGCGTGATGTGTACGTGACAATACGGCTCAGAGCCAGTTTCACCGAGGTTGGTACGCTCGAACTCTGGTGTGAATCGCGGCAGACGCCGCATCGCTGGCGCTTGCAATTCGAACTGCGCGGCGAAGAGGCGCAAGCGCAGCAGGTCGATACGGTTAAACCGCAGGCCGTGCTGGCACGTTCTTCGGGTGTCACGACTTCCGACGCAAATTTCGAATCTGCTGCGCAACTGATCGAAAATGTTTTTGGCGGCTCGGCGGACGACGCCTCCCTCGCGCCCGAGGCCCTTGTCGGTCAGATGGAAGCAGTGCTCGGCGCAAAAAGAGACTCGTGGCCCCTCTCGGCCATTCGCCGGTTCTGTGATGCACTCATCGAGGTTGCCGCTGGTCGCAAAAAGTCCCCCCGCCATGAGATGCGTTGGCTTAATCTATCTGGCTTCTGTTTGCGTCCTGGCTTCGGCGCGCCAGGTGATGATGCGCGCGTCAACCGCCTGCGAACTATCGCCTCGAACAACCTTGCCTTTGTAGACGATCTGCAATGTCAGGTCGGAATGCTGGTGCTGTTGCGCCGGATCGCCGGCGGCATCAATGCCAGCGAGCAGATTGCGCTGTATCGGAACCATACCAGCCATCCTGGGAGCAAGAAGAAGCGCATCAACCGCCAACTCGAGTACGAGAAGTGGCGCCTCCTTGCGAACCTTGAGCACTTGCAAGCCACCATCCGTGTGACTCTAGGCCGTGAGTTGATGGCGAAGATCAGAAAGGAACCCGGAGATGCAATTTGGCTATGGTCGCTCGGCCGGCTGGGTGCCCGCATTCCCCTGTATGGGCCGTTGCACTCGGTGGTGGAACCTGAAACTGCCAGCGAGTGGCTGAAAGCTCTACTGGACTTATCCACGCTCACGGCCGTGACGGATTCCACTATCATGCTGATCGCGCGGCGCACCGACGATCGCTCGCGTGACGTGGATGAGGCAATTCGCGAACATGTAGTTTCCCGCTTCATGGCGCTTGGGATCGCCGAAGAAACCATCCGGCTTGTATCAAGGTACGTCCCCCCCGAACGGGCGGACGCGGTTCGCAGCTTTGGAGAATCGCTGCCGCCCGGCTTGCAAACTGTCAGCTCTTCCAACTGCTTGCTGTCAGTACCCGCCTTACATATCTCCGGTCCGGACCTTTTGAAACCCGCGTGAACTGGAGGTAACGTTCGAAACTGAATCGGCCAGGTGCGAAACTGCCGCGATTTTTTTTGGTTGTCCCATTGGGTTTCGGCACGCACGTCACGAACTGATAGGCCAGAGCTGCTCGGTCACCATGGCGGACTGCGGCCCGAGTCACGGGGCACTCGGGAGTTATTCTGCCAGCTGGGTATGCTCGCTCGGCACCCAGCTGCCAGTCCTGTGAAACGGTCCCGTTCGCGGACATCACCACTGATCTCCTCGAACGCCGTTTGGGGTCAGCTTCAAAATTGCCGACTCCGAAACCTCATGACAAACTTCAGATTTTACCTATCTGGCTGCTTTCTCTTCAGCACGATGGCGGTGCCGTTGTCGTTGAGGGCGGCCTCGGTGACCTTGCCGCTTGGGTCCCGTTTGAACTCAATGGTCACGCCACTTTGATCTTTCAGGTCGAAGGCAGTGCCACGCCGGGGAAGCAGTTCGACATCCGGCGCGCCAGGCGAGCTCAAGAAAAGTGTGTGATCGCCCCGCAGCGAAATCGTCAGAGGAGTCGGGCTGCCGGGAATTTCATACCGGCCGGCGAAAACGGCCACGAAACCCCTTTCCGTGAGCTGTTTGTCGGGCAGACGCGTGAACTCGATGTCCTTGACGCTGGTTTCCAGCGGAAGCGTCAAAGTTGAGATGTCGCCATTCGCATCGGAAAAGAAAGAGACCTTAAGCTTGGCAAATGGATCGAACGGTGTGTCGGGAACCTGGAAAACGTCGTAGTGAAGATGGGTCACCGGTTCCGTGATCTTGTTCAACTTCAGCTTGAATCCGGAACCATCGGCGATCACAGAAACCACGCCGTATCCTGCATTTCCGAAGTCGCCTAGATAGTCCCTCAGGTCGTGCGACGGGTGCGTGTCCAGTTTGTGCGGGACGTAACCTTTGTTCTTGGCTTCCTGCTCGGACTCCCTGCCTTTGATTTCCTGCTGCAGATAGCGCTGGCTCCATGGAACCTGGTCGAGGCCGAGCAAGCGGTCGAAGACGTTCCAAGCGATGGCGTTTGGCAGCGCGGTTCCGTCGACATTCGTCAGCACCACAACTCCAATCCCGTCGTTGGGCAGGAAGGCCAGTTCGGCGCTGAAACCATCCAGGTTACCGCCGTGTTCGACGCGCTTGTGTCCACGATACTGAGAGAGGAAAAATCCCATGCCGTAGCTCGCCTCGCTTTCCTCTTTGTAATCGGGGATGCCCTGCAACACCATCTGCGGAGTTTGCATCTGTATGGCGTTATTCTCTGAAAGCAGCGTCTTCCCTTCCACCTTTCCTTTATTGAGATGGAACAATACATAGCGGCTCATATCCGTTACGTTGCTGTTGATCTCGCCGGCCGGCCCAATTGCACAGCGGTCCGGACACTGCTCGTCAAAGGGCATGCGTTTCACGTCGGCCTTTACATCGTTACCCTTGCGATAGGGCAAGGCAAAGTCGGGAGAGCTTTGAGAATCCTTTAGGGAGAAGTTCGTGCCGGTCATTCCCAGCGGAGACAAGATGCGATCGTGGATGGTGTCTTCCCAGCTCTTGCCATTCAGCAATCCAGCAATGTAGCCCGCGGTCATGAACATCAGGTTGTTGTACTGGAAGGTGCTGCGCAACGGCTTGTTGGGCTCCAGATACTGCAGCCGGCGTATCATGTCTTCCCTGGAGAAATCCGAGCTGTACCAGACCATGTCGTGCCGCGGCAATCCGGAGCGATGGGTAATCAGGTCGCGGATCATCATCTGTTCGGTGAGGACAGGACCATACATCTTGAACGAGGGCAGATAATCGCGCACCGGCTTGTCCCAATCCACCTTGCCTTCGTCCATCTCCATGCCCAGCGTGGTCACCGTAAATGATTTCGTAATCGAGCCGATCGCAAACAGAGTTTGCGGCGTGACCGGCAACTGTTTCTCGAGGTCGCGATAACCGTAGCCTTTCAGCAGGATCACCCTGTCTCCTTGTAACACGGCCACGGCGGCACCGGGAACTTTCCACTCCTTGAGCGCTTGATTCACAAAGTCATCGAAGTCGCCGAGGCCGGGTTGGGCTGCGGCAGCCGGCGCGGCTTTCCCAGGCTTCTTTTGCGCCGAAGACGGGATGGGTGCAACCAACGCTAAGACAAACATCATGACGATCGGCGAAACTGATGGGCGATATCTCATCGGGAACTCCCTTTCGTGGACGAAGGAATAGCCAGAAGAGCTCGAGGTTGGGAGGCACCGTATTGCAGCAGGACCGAAAAGTCAAATTGTTTTCCGCGTATTTCAGGAATCTTCTCACCAGTCAAAATGTACTCGAAAGAAATGCCCATATCTGGCAAGCGCCGCACTCCCACAGCCGAAACCTTGGAGGCTCTCCCGAAGTCCTGTGAAGTGAGAGTTCGTCGAAGGTCGCTTGCGCGATCGTGTCCGCGAACGCCGTTTCTGGCTAGTTTCCGAGTACCCGAGTTACCAGGCACTGACGTTCATCAAGCAAGCCTTGGACGTCATCCGAGGGCCCCTTTCTCCGGAAGACAAAACAGACACTCTCAGGGCTGGAGTACTTTCGTTTTCACGTTCCATCCCTGGACCTCGACGAGCGGCGAGGTCCGACCGAGGTCTTCTGATTCATAGCTTGCGGTTATCTGACGGGTTTCGCCTGGAAGCAGCGAGAAATAATTGTCTTGCCACAAGATCGGCAGCACTTCGTCATCCTGAAGGACATAACGGCTGACATGACCGCTCGGCGGGCGCACTACCTTCAGCCGGATGCCAAAGGCGAGATTGGAGCTGGGATTGTGCAAGGTTACGGTGGTGGAACTTCCGGCCGGGCCTCGCGCTGATTGCGCAGTCACGGCCAGGTCCACCTCAGGTAGAGTGCTCAACGCCGTGTAGTCAGCAAAAGTTTTGGTGGGGGTCCAGGTCGAGATCTCATATTGACCACTCTCATCCCGGTCGGAACGTTCCCAGTCGAGCGTCTCCGCCCTCGTGGAAAGCCAATAGAAGTTCTCGCTGATGAGATCCCCGGATGACTCAAGCCGAAGGCTTACGAAATAGGTTGGGCTCAGTCCATCCAGCTCGGGCAGCACAAACGCGCGAACACTGCTATCGGGAGCTGCGTCAAGTGTGACTTCCCGCGAGAATTTCTCCGTCATGTCGAGGTTGTACACTTTGGCCGCGACTTTGAGGCCGGGAAAGTTTTTGTAATAGGAATTCAAAACAACTATCGACCGGTCGTCATAGGAATACTGGACGTGCAGCTGCTCGCAGGCACGCTTCACGCCAAAGTAGGAGCCCCCGGGGCGAAGATACCAATCGTAAAGATGCCAGATCATGCTGGGCCATGCGTTGTTCAACATCCACTGGATCACGCCGGTAGAGTTGTATTTGTTGCGGCCGTACGCTTCCATCATGGCGCGGTGCGCTTCATAGGCTTGCATTTGAGCTTTGCGGGAAAACTCCTCCGCGGAATTTGAGGGGCCGTAACGCTTGTTGAGTGCTTCAGTGAAGACGCCAAGTGTGTCGGACATTCCGCCGGCGTGATATTCCCACACCGAGTTGAGAGGCCAGAGATGATCTTCGGGAAGCATCAGCCGCAGACTTTCGATGGGAGGAATAGCGGGGCCGGGACTCGTCTCGGTGTTGAAGCCGAACGCGCCGCCATATTTCGTGTCCAAATACCAGAAAGCTGGCGCGACGTACTCGTAGGGGCCGGTCATTTTCACACCGCTCTGACCGACGAGTGTGGACCGGCCGGAGGCCGATGAGACGGTGGGGTTGGGCCAATCAGCGTCCTTGAGAATCTGAAGATACACACTTTCTACTTTGGGTGGAGGGGGAAAGTCGCTGCCGTTCAGCCACGTGAAGACAGCGGGATGTCGCTCGAGGCGACGGATCTGGTCGCGCAGAGACGCGGCAGCCACTACTTCATTTTCCGTATTCCACTCTCCCCATTTCTCCCACTGGTCGCAGCAGCACCACCCAGCCATCACCAGAATTCCCATGCGGTCGCAGAGCTCGAGAAAATGATCATTCTCCAGCTTGCCTTCCAGGCGGATGGCGTTCAGGTTGAGATCGCGTACGTAATTAAGTTCAGCCAGTTGGCGCTCTGGCGAGGAACGTAGAAGGAGGTCAAAGCTGTAGCCAGCGCCGCGGATGAGAATGTTCTTCCCGTTGATGCGGTAGACCCGATGTCCTTTATCGTCAATCTCAGAAGTAACCTGGCGAACGCCGAATTGAATGTGGCTGGAGTCGGAGACCTTTCCGCCAGTTTCAAATTGCAGGTCGAGTGCATAAAGATTTTGCGGACCCACCTGGACCGGCCACCACAGGAGAGGGTTCTTGAGTTTGAGTTGCGAGAAATTCTCCGGCGTGAAGCGCATGAGTTTTGTTTCGTTCGGGCCAAGTTGCACTGGCTGCGAAAACTCGATGTTCTCGATCTTTCCTTTCAGTGTTCCCTCAATGGCATGATCGGAAGAGTTCTGCAGATCAACCCTGACCGTCAGTTCAGCCTGGTCCGTCGAGGGCAGATTGAGCTTGGTGAACACCGCCGGAAAACGAAGGGCCACCGGACCAGTGGCGTCGATGTGCACGTCACGCCAGATGCCCATTTCCTTGTCAGGGGGCATGGGCGCCCAATCCACAAGAGTGATGGCGAGATCGTGCGGCTGAGGTGGAAAAACCTCGATGGCAAGCGAGTTCGTTTCGCCTGGCAGCGCAACGGCGGAAACCTCCACATTAAACAGCCGCCACGTGCCTACCAACTTGTCGGCGGATGTGATTTCGCGACCATTCATCCAAACATTAGCCCGGTAGTTGATCCCGTCGAAATTCAACCAAAGCGTTTTGCCTCGATAATCGGCTGGAAGCCGGAAGTCCGTGCGAAACCACCAGGAGTGCAGGAACGGGCTTCCCGGTGGCATCAGCTGTTCCGAAAAATCACTGAAGATGGGATAGCTGGTTCCTGGAATCGAGCGCAGATTCATCCCAACATAGGGATCCGGATACACGCGATCCTTTACCAGGGCGCTTAACACTGTAGAAGGCAGAGTTGCCGGATACCAATCCCGAGGCTTGAAACCGGGAGTGGAAATGGCGTCACCGGTTTCGCGCACGTTAGCGGACGATTGTATGGCCCAGCCGTCGCGGAGCAACAGGGAAGAGGCACTTTCCTCGGGCGAATTGGCCAGGGCGATGCTCGTAGCCATCAGGCAAGTACAGAAGAAGCAAATCGAGTTTCGCGGAAAGCAAATCACGGCTTGACCTGCACCAATTCCTGGACGTTCACTGGCAATTTCGAGAGCCGTTCGACACGCGTCCCAAATTTACCAAGCGTGTTCTCCACGACGCAGAAGTCAAACTCAGGAATGACCACGTCGTTCCAGTGATTGCCGATGCCGCGCAGCGCTACATCGAGCATGGTCACAATCTGTGAACCGAGTGGTTCGTGACTATCCAGCGTGATGGCGCCGAAGAATTCCTGGCATTCGGTATATCCGGAGTTATGCGTTCCGGTATACGGTTTAAATGCGGCAAGGTCGATCTGCTTTCCAATCCGCTTTGATACCTCGTCAGAGTGTGCACTGAAGTAGTCGACCAGAGCCTGTTCCTGCAAACGCGCAGGAAGATTCTCCGCCGCCACCTTTCGATACCATTCCTCGCCAACCTGGTAGCCTCCTTCAACAAGTTTCAACCAGTACCGCTGATCGTCGGTTACCTTCGAAGGACGATCGACAGCAATCACAGATCGGCGGACACAAGCGGTCAGGCCGTCGCGCTTCGGTGCCACGCCGAGGTGTACCCATTCGCCTTCGCCGATCGGACGATTGAGCGCCGGCCCAATCAAGGTGCGGTTAGCTTCATTGGCACCCACCATGATTTTGAAGCCGTCATCTTCGGAGCCGAGCATGCGGCCGGTCCAGGCGCCCCACGCCGCTATTTCGCTCTCCAAGCGGCCGGGGCGCAGCACCGCGAGCATGGCCTGCAACATCGCGTCTCCAACGCGCGCCGCGTCGGCAATCAGTTGCATCTCGCGTTCACTCTTCTCGTATTTGACTTTGAAATAGAGTTCCTGTGCGTCCACAACGCCATCTGCGCCAAAAAGCTGTTCCAGATAACTCAGCAATCCGGCCGGGATAACCTGCCGCGGCGTCAGCAGTGCAACGTGATCGACCGGCCCACCCGCTGCCTGCGTAATCACATCTTCCAGGCGTTCCGCCGCGATGGGGTACTTCTCGTCGGCCAACTGCAGCATTTCTACTTTGTGTACCACTGCCCCCGCACGCTCGGCTAATTGCTCGGCAACGTAGCCTCCCTCAAGTCCGGCAACAATATGAAACCCTGTCGGTCCGACAACGCCTGCCACCTGCTCGATTGAAACGTTGATGTTCCCGCCGAGGTAGGGAACGTCGCCACAGTAGTGCTCATCGGAAAACACAATGCCCACCTCGTGCCCGTGCCGCTGGAGCGTCGCATTGACATTTCTTGTGCGGGCCTGGAATTCCTCCTTAGACACCGCTAGGGTTCGATCGATCGGCTGCGTGTCCTCAAGAATGCGCAAGACACTTTCCATGTCTTGCCTATGTTCAGCGCAGGTTGGGTTCTTGGGATTCATTCAGATTTCACCTTACCCGAAATTTGCACTCTCGACCTTTGGCCCAAGCGACAACATATAACTGAGCGCTGAAAAATACAAAGTTCTCAAATGCTTCTGAATTCATTCACGAACTTGAAAAACACTGCTGGAAAAGACTACCAGCCGTCTTCTGAATTTATTCATGAAAACTATTGACCCAAGGTCCTGCCTTGTCGGTCTTTGCCGCCAAAAGTTCGCCACAGTGCATGATTAACGCTGCCATTAATGGAGAAGTCAAATTTCGCTGACTCCCTAGACCGCTTCAAGGACATCGTCAGTGATCTCCTCGAACGCCGTTTCGGGTCAATGATCGGCACTCGATGCGCTCAAGACAAGCCTAACTCTTTCGTGGTTGGCCGAAGGCTGGTAGTTGGTGGCGAACTATGAGCCGACACCCGGTGTTACGAATACTTTCTTATACGTTCGTTTTGTTTCGATGCTGGTACTATCATCTGCGGTATCGCGCTGGTTGCCAAACTTCACCATTTCAGGAGCGCCCATGGACCGACGCAGCTTATTCAAGTTCGCCGCCGCTACAGGGCTCGCCGTTGGATTCGGCAAGGCCGCGGCCAACGCCACAATTCCGGAGCACAACTGGGACAAATACGATTGGGGACCCGGACCTGCGGTTCCCGACCGGCTCTATCAAGGACCGTTCCCGCAGTATGGCCCTTGCGCGGTCGTTCCGGACAGCGATGTGGCAATGGTCACGACGCCATCCAAAGAGATCGTCAGCAACTACGGGATGGGCCTCATCGTCTATGTTTCCGACGACACCGGACCACTGCAGATTCCTAGTCAATCGACGGAACAAACGCTGGAAGATTTGATCAAGCTGCCGTTCGTGCAAAAGGTCTACCTCCGCCCCAACTGGCGCGAAGTGCAGAAGCAACCAGGCAGACTGGACTTCCCGGAGTGGTGGAAGATTGCATTCGACCTCGCGCGCCGCTACAACAAGCAAATCGGCTTCCGAGTCCAATTGGAGAATCCCGATGTTGCGGACCCTGGTATGCCGGATTTTCTGCTGAACAAGGTTCCCTACGTGAAGCTGAAAGGCGAATGGAAGGGCAACCCCGCCGAAATGCGCTACCGCAAAGATAACCGCGTGCCCCGCTACGATCACCCGGCCTATCAAGCGGCGTTTCGCGAGTTGAATGGCCTGTTGGCCGCGGAACTGAACGGCAATCCGCAGGTCGAGTTCATGGACACCATGATGTACGGCTTTTGGGGTGAAGGGCACACCTGGCCGTACGAAGGTAATCCGTTCCCAAGTGACTTGGTTGCGGAACAGACTTGGGCAGCTATGTTCGAGACGCAACTAGAACACTGGACCAAAGTCCCGCTGGCCACAAACACGCAACCCGACTTCAGCAATGTGGGCAACGCCGATATGCTCGACCGCACGATGCGTACCGGTAACTGGCTGCGTACCGACACAATCTTCATAGAGAACACGCAAATCGAAGCGTTGAGCAACCGTCCCCCTTGGGCCGCCGCGATCTGCGAGGTTGGTTTCACCACTGGCGATCCGAAAGAACTTCGCACCGACGAAGACGGAATTACCAACAACGAACAGATCATTTCCCATGCGGCTGATGTCGGGGTCAACTATCTGTCGGTGTGGAGTTGGCACAACCAGTCCGCACACAGCATCCTGAGCTACTACGACAAGTATCCGGAGCCCATAGATCGAGTCGCTCGCCAGATCGGCTACCGCATTCGCCCGTCCTTTCTCTGGACCTTCCAGCGGGACGGCGTTCAGGGTCTGGTGCTCGGACTGGCAAACGACGGCATCGCGCCTGTTCCTGGGGTGCTTCGACTAAGCTTATTCAGCGAAGATAACAAGATGATTGTGTCCGGGTGCGTTGACCCAGGGTATCCGAAACCGAATGGCATTCATCAGGCCATGCTGATGCTGCCCGCAGGCGCCAAATGGGAAGGACTGCGACTGAAAGCCGAACTGGAGGTCAAGGGCGTACGGCACCCGGTTCGTTGGGCGTGCCGGCAAAAGGTCAATCCCGATGGGTCGTTGACGCTGCGCCACAACTACAAACCTGAGCAACCGTTGGTCTAGACGCGAAGGCATGGCGCGCGGGCTCATCCCGCAGGCAATGCAAACGCCATCGTGCAGTTCCGCAAGCGATATCAAGAATCGTAGGAGTAACTCATGTTGAAATCAGATGTGAATCGCCGCGAATTCCTGAAGATCACCGCCGGCGCCGGTGCTGCTTTGGCCGTGCCGCTCCCGCATATCCTGCGTATCTTCCAAAACGATCGGCATCCAAGTCGGAGCCGTTTCGTTTGTGGATGAAGGCACTGAGAAAGTTCTGGATGTGCTCCAGGAACGCGCTTGCGTGAATACGCTTTTTCTTGCGGTATTCACCTGTGGTCGAGGTATTGCTGGAAGGCAGATCCCCGGCCAGCCGCTACCCGATCACGGCAAGCAGGAGTACGACCTCAACTTTCATGGCGGGAACTTCGCCACCCCGCATCCGCAGTATTACAAAAACAGTTCTCAAGGACACGCGCGCACCCGACCATGGCGACCTGGATATCCTCGCCGAAGTTCTTCCTACCGCCAAGAAACGCGGCATGAAAGTTATCTGCTGGCTTGAGGACGTGTTTCGCAGCGACTTGCCGAACATTGAGAAATTACAGGAACGCGATCTGTACGGGCGATATGCGGAGACGCTGTGCGTCAACAATCCGGACTACCGGAATTTCCTGATCGGGCTGGTCGAGGACAATGCCCGTTCCTATCTCAGCGGTGCAGGAGACGCGATTCGTGAATTGAAACTATTTGGTTGAGAACGCCTTGTTGAGGCGGCAATGACTCCCCAGATGTCCGGTTTCGCGAGTTAGCCGGCCGTTGCTAAATGCCTCGCAACTGTGCGAAATGGGACTGCATGGGTTCCATCTTGATGCCATGCTTGGGGCATGTTGCATAAGAAAGGCAAGAGAGACCTCGACAACTCGACGCGTGCCCACGTCAAGAAGGAAATGGCGAAGCCGCGCATGGCCAAGTCGGCAAGAATAGCGCAACGGAACCTCAAAAAGGATGCTCACCTTGAGGTTACCGTCACAGCTAAAGACGTCAAACGCCACAATTGACGAGGACAGCCAGCGACTCGGCGTGAGACACTCGTCTTGGGCCTCGCTCGAGGGCCTACAAACATGCCAGACGAAGAGTGGGTTAAGAAACTCGAAGACGGCAGGAAGGTGAAATTCATCTACCAAGAACTGCCGGAAGACGGGGCATTTATCACCGCGCAGATTGGAGGGAATGAGGTCGTCTATTCGGTGGTATTGACCAAGGCACGAAACCCGCTGAGCCATGAAGATGTTGAAAGTCATTTCAAGGGCGAGCTTTCAAAGAAGTAGCACCACTCACTTTGGAACGCTAGGCGCGGAGCCAGCGATTTAAGCAGCACACCGTCCGCCAATCATGTGAAACCCACCTTTCCGGTAATAAATCAGGCATGTGAAGGCAGCTTGGTGTGTTATTCCAGGTGAAGCCGAACTGTACAGAATCGGACAGTATGACTGGCGGCGTTTCCCTTACGCTGTTATATAAGGGCTTTTCGATCTGCGTGCCCGCGACAGGACATGATTCCACGGCTGTTCCATTGGAATCGGTGGGTCGTTTGAAAAGCTTACTTTGTAGGATTCTGCTTGTCGGATAACGTACCCCAGCGGAGAACAGGACGGTCAAGTGATGACCTCCAATGAGCCCGGAACCGATTCTGCCAATACTGTGGGTTTAGAGCAGACCTTAAGCCAAAACGAGCAAGTGCAATCCACAGTAGTGAAATGTGGACAGGAACTCTCCGAAGTAAATGTGCAGCTCAGGGATGAAATCGCGGAACGGAAGAACCTGGAGTCAGAGCTGGCTGAGAGTTTATTGGCCGAAGAAGAGGCTCGGCGCCGAAGTCTTCACGATCAGGTGACGGGACTGCCCAATCGGGCGCTTTTAAGAGACCGGCTGGAACATGCGCTAGCTCAGGCAAAGCGCAATTCGTTAAGCCTGAGTCTGTTGTTCATCGATTTGGACGATTTTAAGAAAGTCAACGACTCCTACGGCCATGAGGTTGGAGACAAGGTTTTACGAACGATCGCTGAGCGACTTCAATCCTCCGTGAGGGCGGATGATACTGTGGGCCGTCAAGGCGGGGACGAATTCGTGTACCTGATACTCTAGGCCGCCTTGGCTTTGGCGGTGTCACCCTGCAAGGCGTAGACTCGGCCGATTTCCATGGGCCGATGGGTTCATTCACAGACGGGATACAGAGCGGATGGGCTTTGCACTTTGCGCCATTTCGTACCTTCAGTCGCGAATCGAATACGAATGAGCAGACAACTTAGAGAAAGGTTGCCGTGGCTCAGGCCTGGCGTCCGCCGTGAGGTGCGCGACGAGCGGATTTCTTAGGGTGCGCCAAGCGCACCTGCAATTCCTCAACGCGGCGGTGGAGTTGTTCGACTTCACCGTCTTCCGCGGTCGGTGGCCACGGGCGGACTGCCAGCAGATTGCGCACGTAATCAAGCGGGGTCGAGGCGGCTTTCTTCGCCTCCGAGAGCTTCGTGTGAACCGACTTCTGGGCCTTCTGATAGAGGTCGCGCGTGCTGTTCAGATACCAAGACAAAAAATCGTGAGTGGCGTTATCGGAGGCCCTGACGATCTGGGTCAAGAGTTCAAGCGGCAGAGCAATCTGACGCTCCTTGGCGTTTTCGGCAATGATTTGGGTGAGGATAATGTGGGTGACGTCCTTGCCGGTACGCCCGTCCACTACGCGGATATCGCTGCCATCGCGAACCATGCGGGCGATGTCGTCCAGCTTTACGTAGCGGCTGGCACCCGTATCGTAGAGTCGCCGATCGCGTATTTGCGGATGAGAACTTCTCGGTTCTTCATATCGCCCCGGAGCATGCCGGGCGTCCGACCTGGGTCTACAGAAAGAGCTTGACACGGGGAAAACGGGGCCGTACCGTGAAACTGGATACTGCAACGCAGTATATCGCGGAATGAGAGGAGATTCAATCATGATCTCAAAAGAAAAGAAATCACCTCGAGCCTCCCCGCCCTCAAACCCCTTGATGGGTTGGACGCGCCGAGGCATTGAGAGTTTTGTTGCTGCACAAAAGATCGTACTGGATCTGGCGGCTCAGGAAAGTGCTCTGCTTTTCGGAATGGCGCGTGAGAATCTTGGCAAACCAGGTTTCCGACCGGGAGCAATGCTAACAGGACTAGCCGACAAGGGTGTCAAGAACTTCACTACCGCAGAGAAAATCTTGCTGGACTTCGCTGTGGGAGAGACCGCGCTGGTGATGGATGGCGTGAAGGAAGGACTGCGGCTTCCGGTGTCGGCGGGCGCCGCGGCTGAGGTTTTGCGTCATCGCATGGAAACACTGGTTGGCATGCAAAAGCGCTTGCTGGATGTGGCCGCGGAAGAGACGCACGCGATGGCGGAGTCCTTTCAAGAAGGCGAAGACGTGAAGGCCGGGGCGAGAGTCGCGGAGCTGGCGCGCCGCGGCGTCGAGGCTTTTGTGGAGAGCGAGAAGAAGTTCCTGGATCTGGCCGCGCATGAGGTAAGCGCTGCGACCAATGGCGGCAAGCCGAGTGCAAAGCCGCGGGAGCGCATGGAAGTACTGACCAAACTGGCTCGGGAAGGCGCCGAGAAGTACGTGGATGCGCAGAAGAAACTTCTCGACCTGGCCATCGAGCAATTGGAGGCGGTTAGCGAAGCCAAGGACGGGCGCAAAGCGGCGGCGCGTAAGCCTGTGCAGCGCTCCTGGGGAGAGCTGACAGAAAAGAGCGTCAAAAACCTGGTGGCGGCGGAGAAGTCGCTGCTGGATCTAACCATCAAACCAACGAAAGGGATGGCTAGAGAGAAGACCCACAAGGCTGGCCCGCGGGCCCGGGGCAGGAAAGTGCATGTGAGAATGCACGGCAGGGCGGGAAAGAGAGAACACGTTGCGGCTTAAGGTAGGGGCCGCTCCCAGCTCGGCGCGACGTGAACAGCGTCAACTCTACCGAGGTGGGGACTGCGTCGTCGATTCCTGCCGACCCCGGCGCGCCCCCGATGGTGCAGTCCCCGAGGGAGTCATACATCACTCTTGAGATGTCCCGTTCTTTCCGGCTGAGCTTAGGGTGTCGATCAAGGGTGAGCCACCACGTGAGGTTGAAGAGCGGCAAGTGAATCACCGATGGGCAGATCGATATTCAGGAGCCATGGAGGTTGGGAACACGTCTGTCATCGCAGCACATCACACACCTTGTTGTGTGATGTCGCTTGGAGCTACGTAGTCAAATCTCTGTGACGAGTGCGGATGCACAGGAGGACGTGACTAAACATCCGGATGGTCCCAAAGCGCGCCCAGAGAGGGAGGCCAATGGAGAACGCGATTGGTCTGGTCATGACGGGTGGCGGTGCTCGCGGCGCTTATCAAGCCGGTGTTCTCAAGCGCGTTGGGGAGCTAAAACGCGTCCGGACACACGGTAATCCTTTTCCCATCATAGGAGGCGCTTCCGCAGGAGCGATTAATGGTTCTGCTCTTGCCACAGGCTGTCACGATTTTGCTTCGGCGACCCAGATTATTGCAGAACTCTGGGCGACTCTCAAACCTTCCGAAGTCTTTCGCTGTGATGTCTTGTCCCAGGCGCACAATTCCTTAACCTGGATGCTAGATCTCTCCTTTGGAGCAATCCTGGGGGGAGGCAATGCCCGATCGTTGTTAGACGCCAGTCCCCTACGACATTTTCTCAATAAGCACCTTGAGTGTGACCGGATACAGGAAAATATCAAGCGTGGGCACCTCTACGCTCTCGCTATTTCCACCACCAACTTCAACTCAGGAAAAAGCTATCTCTTCATTCAGGGGATGAGGGGGCATCCGATTTGGAAACGGGTCCGACTGGTGACGGTTGCGACGAAGATCACTGTCGACCACGTTTGCGCGTCCTGTGCTATTCCTTTCGTTTTCCAGCCGGTAAGACTAACAATCCCGCCTCGTGGGTCCGCCTTCTTCGGCGATGGTTGTGTGCGCCTTCAACAACCTCTCAGCCCGGTAATCCGCCTGGGGGCCGAGAAGGTTTTCGCGATTGGCGTCCGCTGTGGGAATAAAGAACGTCCAGAGGAAACCACCGATGAGAGAAGCCCTTCACTAGCACAAGTGCTGGGAGTCGTTTTTGACGTTATTTTTCTGGACCATCTCGATACTGACATCGAGCACCTTGAACGGTTGAATCAGTCGCTCATTCAGGACCAGATCACTCAGCCTGGAATTGAAGGAGCTCAAGAAATGCGGCCATTGACAACCTTTATTATCACGCCTTCGGTCCATTTATCAGATGTGGCAAAGCAGCACCAGAAAGACATGCCCTCTCTGATCCACTACTTTGTATCCAGTTTGGGACGAGACGCAGCATCCTGTTCGGATCTGATGAGTTACCTGCTATTCACGTCGAAGTACACCCGAGAGCTCATTGAGATTGGTTACCAGGACGCCAGCGAACGAATCCATGAAATCGAAGACTTCCTCTATTCGTCCAAGGAGGGTGACACTGAAAACCCACTGGCCCGTGAAACGGGAAGGAACGTCTCCAAGGCAGGCTCGGCAGCGAAACGGACCGGAAATTCGGTCAGATTCCGCAGGTGATCGTTCGCAATGCTGAGTCTTGATGAGGAATGAGCACATCCTCACGGCGGAGCTTGGCAAACGCTTTGATTGCGTGCTCAGCCTTGTTTTCCAGGGATTCCTCGGTAGTAAAAGGTTTGGGGTACGAGAAGCAGATGACTCGAAGACTCGAATACCGCAACAGTGTGCTTGAGGCGTACCCCGAGGTCTACACCCCGGCGACGCTGGAGGCGTTGGAGATCCTGGCGCCGCTCAACCATGACCGGTGCGAGCTGATGGCAAAGCGCATCACGCGGCGACTGACTCGGGAGCGCGGCCGGCAGCACATCGCCTTCCTCGACCCTCAGGCGCTGATCCCGCGCACCGGCATCCGGGTTCAGGACGCCCGAGACGGCAACTTCGAGGGGAGCGAGATCCCGGCCGATCTGGCGCGCCAGTGGATCCAGGGCACTGGGCCCGTCACCAAGCCGAGGGCGAGCGTCGAGCGCGGCCTCCGCAACGCCGCCTACGCGCTCCTGTCGGGTGCCGACGGCTGGATGTTCGATGGCGAGGATGCCCTCGGGCAGGTCGATACTATGTCGCTCGACAACCAGCGCAACCTCCAGCTCGTAATCGCCAGCGACCCACGCTTCCTGCGCGTTGCCGAAGAAGTCGCCGCCGAGATGAACCAGTGGGCCCAAGGCTTTTTCGGGCGACCCATCGTGGCAGACTGGCGCCGACAGCTCAATTTCACCACCAAGATCTTCCGCGTGCGCGGTCTGCACCTCGACGACCGCCACGTGCGCGAGGAGAACGGTACCGGCTTCTCCGCTTCGATCATCGACCTCGCGCTCTACGTGGTCAACAACCACCAGCGCCTACGCCACTCGGGGGCATCGATCGTCCTCTACCTGCCGAAGATCCAGACCGCCGAAGAGGCGGCGCTGTGGAACGACCTGCTCACCGCGCTCGAGCGGCACCTCGGGCTGCCGATAGGCACGCTCAAGGCCTACGTCCTCGTCGAGCAGATCGAGGCGGCCTTCCAGTTGATGGAGATCCGCGCCGCCCTCGGCTGCCACTTCGTCGGCTTCAACACTGGGCGGTGGGACTACATCAACAGTATTGCCGACGCTATGGCATGGAACCCGGGCTTCCTCAACCCCAATATCGACGCCATCGGCATGACCTACGGCTACATGCGCAACTACGAAGACCGTGTGCGCCGGGCGGTGAACACCCCCGACCGGAACGGCCGCTGCGCCCTCTGGCAGGGGGGTATGGAGCCCAACATCCCTGTCGGCTCCGGGGCGGGCGTCGCCGCAGGTATGCGCAGGGCGAAGGCCGGCGGCAAGCGTGAGCTGCTCGCGGGGGCAAGCGGCAAATGGGTGGCGCACTGGAAGATGGTGCACATCGTGCGGCCGGTGTGGGAGGAGGTTGGCTCTGACAACCAGCTCGGACGTGAGTTCCCGCCGCTCACCTACACGGAGGAGGACGCCGACGGGCTGGTTCTGCTCGAGCCGGCAGCGCGCACCGTCCGGGGCGCCCGCGATCTGATGAGCGTCGCCCTGCAGTATGGCAACGCCTTCGAGCAGGGTTTCCAGGCCGCAGCGCTCAAGCCGGCGGACTTCTTCGGCAACGATGACGAGCTCTATCTGATGGAGGACATGGCGACCGGTGAGATTCGTGTCAGCATCCTCTGGGAGTGGCTGCACAAGAGCGCTCAGTTCACCGGCGACGACCCCGCCACCGGAACCCGCGCCGGCGATGCCTTCGACGCAACGCTCTTTGCGCGATTGCTCGCAGAAGAGTACGAGAAGCTGCTCTGCGCCCGTGACCGCGACGTCCACGACGACTCGAAGGCGACCACGCTGCCCATCGCGCGGGAGACTGTCGCGACCTATGTCACCAATGGCGCCAAGCTGCCTTGGTACATCGACCTGTTGAACCTCAACCTCGATAACCACGACCTGATCACCGCCAAGTCCCGCATTAAGGCCTACATCGAGGCCTTCGAGCGGGACGGAAAGCGAATCACGGAGAATCTCGAGTTTAGTCGCCTGAAGCAAGGAGGGCCGTCATGAAATCGTTCGAGGAGGAAATCGCCGCGACCCAGCAGTGGTTCGACAGCCCCAGATTCGCGGGGATGGTTCGCCTCTACAGCGCGCGCCAGGTGGTCGAGCAACGCGGCACTATCGCCTCCGACTTCACCGTGGCGCGCGCGGCCGCGGCGGCATTCCATGACCGCCTGCGACAGCTCTTCGCAGAGCGCAAGTGCATCACGACCTTTGGTCCGTACTCGCCGGGGCAGGCGGTGGCGATGAAGCGGATGGGGATCGAAGGGATCTACCTCGGCGGCTGGGCGACCTCCGCCAAGGGCGGCACGAGCGAGGATCCGGGACCTGATCTCGCCAGCTATCCGCTCAGCCAGGTGCCCGACGAAGCGGCGACGCTCGTGCGCGCCCTGCTTTCGGCAGATCGCAACCAGCAGTATCTGCGTTCGCGGATGACCGAGGCGCAGCGTGCTGCGACGCAGCCTCATGACTTCCGGCCGTTCATCATCGCCGACGCCGACACTGGCCACGGCGGCGAGCCGCATGTTCGCAACCTCATCCGTCGCTTCGTGGAGGCCGGTGTGGCGGGTTACCATATCGAAGACCAGCGCCCGGGCACCAAGAAGTGCGGCCATCAGGGCGGCAAAGTGCTTGTGGCACAGGACGAGCAGAACAAGCGACTGAACGCGGCCCGCTTTCAACTCGACGTCATGGGCGTTCCGGGCCTTATCGTCGCCCGCACTGACGCCGAAGCCGCCAACCTGATCGACGGCCGCGGCGACGAGCGCGATCAGCCCTTCCTGCTTGGGGCGACGAACCCCGATGTACCGGCCTACAAACCCTGCTTCCTGGCGCTGATCCAGCATTTTCACGAGCTGGGAGTCGCCGAACTCAACGGCCATTTCCTATACGCCATCCCGGCCGGAGAGCACGCTGTCGCCCAGGAGTGGCTGGAGCGCCGGGGCATTTTGGCGCAGGCCACCGAAGCTGTGGCGTCGTTGCGGGAAGGGAAAGAGACCTCGATCGACGCGATGTTCGACCGGATCGCCGCCCGTTTCCTGCAGGCGTGGGAAGACGAGGCCCGCCTCCGGACCTTCGGAGAGGCCGTTGCCGAGGTGCTCGAGTTCCGCAAGAGCGAAGGCGAGCCGCTCGACCTGAGCGCCGACGAGTGGCAGCGCTTCGCCGCGTGCGCCTCGCTCTACGCCGCCCGCGAGAAGTTGGGAGAGCTCGGTACTGACCTCGAGTGGGACTGCGAGGCGGCTAAGACACCCGAAGGGTACTACCAGGTGCGCGGCGGCATTTCGTATGCCATCGCCAAGTCGCTTGCAGCGGCGCCCTTCGCTGACGTGCTGTGGATGGAGACCAAGACCGCCGACCTCGCCGACGCCCGCCTGTTTGCCGAGGCGATCCACACCCAGTTCCCCAACAAGATGCTCGCCTACAACCTCTCGCCGTCGTTCAGCTGGGACACTACCGGCATGAGCGACGAAGAAATGCGATGCTTCCCCGAGGAACTCGGCAAGCTGGGCTTCGTCTTCAACTTCATCACCTACGGCGGTCACCAGATCGACGGCCTCGCCGCCGAGGAGTTCGGCACCGCCCTCAAGCAAGACGGCATGCTTGCCCTCGCCCGCCTGCAACGAAAACTCCGCATGGTCGAGTCTCCCTACCGCACGCCCCAGACCCTCGTCGGCGGACCGCGCGCGGACGCCGCATTGGTCGCGACGTCGGGGCGCACGGCGACAACTATGGCGATGGGAAAGGGCTCGACTCAGCACCAGCACCTGATACAGACCGAGGTGCCCAAGAAGCTGCTTGAGGAGTGGCTGGCGATGTGGACGCGGCACTACGAGCTCCCCGGCGCGCTCCACGTCCAGCTGCGGCCCCACAGTGCCGGCTCGGAGTTGCTCGAGCTGGGGATCTACGACAAGCGGGAAGAGAAACTCGCGAACGTCGTCTTCGCGCCCATCCACGACCGGCGTGGCCGCAGCATCCTATCGGTGCGCGATCAGAACACCTTTGCGGAGTCATTGCGCAGGAAGCGCTTGATGACCCTCGTCCACCTTTTCCTGGTGCACCGCTTTAAGGCCGACTCGGTGCACTACGTCACCCCCACCGATGACAACCAGTACCAGGCCGCAAAGATGAGGTCTCACGGCATCTTCCGCCAGGTCAACACCGAGGTCGGTCAAATCATCGTCGCCGACGTCGACCACGAGCGGATCTCCGAGCTTTTGGCGCCGGATCAGGAGGCGTTGAGGAAGCTGATTTGCAAAGAGAGATAGGGAGCAGAAAATACCTGTGGTACCTCAGGGCGCTCGACCACAATTGGGCGGTCTAATGGCACCCATCTTGCGTTCTTCTCAGTTTGGAAAGCCAACGAACCGCCCGGCTTGACTCCGAGGGATACCCATAGGGAAGAAAATCTAGTTTTGTTGGCTCGGTTGGTTTTGGTTTTGGTGGTCGAGAAAGTTCAACTAACGGAGGTGGTTGTCGTGAAGAGCGAGAAAAGCATCGAATTGCTGGACAAATCCGTGGCGGATGAGCTGGCTGCAGTCCACCAGTACATGTACTTCCACTTTCACCTGGACGATCTTGGTTTCAGGCCCTTAGCGACGCTGTTTAAGCGCACCGCGATTATGGAAATGGGCCACGTGGAGGCGCTGGCGGAGCGAATTCTTTTCCTGAAAGGAGATGTGCAGATGGCGGCAGCTGCACCGGTCGAGACCATCACCGAGCCAGCAAAAATGTTGGCCAAGGCGATCGAAATGGAACAGGGGAGTGCCCGCGATTACAACGGAGCCGCGCAAACCTGTGGGGCCAACGCCGACGCCGTATCGAAGCAACTATTCGAGCGCTTGGTAGGCGACGAAGAGGGACACCAGAACGAATTTGAGCGGCAACTGGAAAACATCAAACGCTTTGGCCTTAGCTACCTCGCCCTGCAATCCTTTGGCCCCGCCACCTCACCGGAAGCGACGTAGCAAATTTTAACAGCACCTATGTCATTGCTGAATTCCAACTGACAAGGGGATCCGGTAGCGCACGGAAGCTGTTCACAATTGGACAGCCGCTCACCCTCACTGGCGCTAGCATACGCCTCGTCGGAAGCTCGACGGCAGGTCTGCTTCCTCATTGTCAGAAGATGATGCCGTCACGCCTGTGACGTTTCCGTCCGCGCCTCAGGACGCGAGAGAGAGTCTTTCGCATGGCGACCCAGAAGGCGTTCCTCTATCTCATCAAGCCTTCGCAATACGACGATGATGGCTATGTAGTGCGTCACTGGCGCGGAGTCTTGCCAAGCAATACCTTGGCTTGCCTCGCCGCACTGACCGAAGACCTCATCCGACGGAAACGTCTTGGCGATTCCTGGGACATCCGTCTCCGTCTCTACGACGAAACCGTAGACAAGGTTCCCGTCTCACGCATTTGTCGCTCCGGGTGCCGGAGACACGCGACGACTATTGTCTGCCTCGTAGGTGTGCAAACCAATCAGTTCCCTCGCGCTGCGGATCTGGCTCGTAGTTTTCGCCGCGCTGGTCTAACGGTCATGATCGGTGGCTTCCACGTCAGCGGTTATCTTGCGCTGCTACCCGAAATCCCCCCGGACATGCAGCAACTCCTCGACTTAGGCGTCACGCTTGTCAAGGGCGAGGTCGAGGAAACCTGGTGCGAATTGTTATCCGATGCCGTCAACGGCCGCTTGAAACCCGTATACGATTTCCTCCAGAAGAAACCGGATCTCTACGACAAGCCCATCCCAGTAGTGCACAAGAAATATCTTCGCAAATTCGTCGCTTCCAATTTCGGAACTCTCGATTGCGGCCGCGGCTGCCCGTTTGACTGCTCTTTCTGTACTATCATCAACGTGCAAGGACGCAAAATGCGCTTCCGCTCGGCTGATTGCATCGCCGATGCCATCCGTCGCAATTATCGCGAACAGGGCGTGACTTTCTACTTCTTTACCGACGACAATTTCGCCCGCAACCAAAATTCACAGGCGATTTTTGACTCACTCATTTGCCTGCGCGAAATCGAACATATTCCCGTCCAATTTATGATGCAAGTGGACATGCAATCCTGGAAAATCAAGGACTTCATCAGCAAAGCTAGCCGCGCCGGCTGTATAAACGCCTTCATTGGTATGGAGAGTGTAAATCCAGACAATCTCGCCGATGTGGGCAAGAGTCAGAACCGCGTCAGTGAATACCACCAACTTGTCCAGGCCTACCGCGATTGCAACATCTCTACTCACGTCGGTTATATTATCGGCTTTCCTCACGACACCGTGGATTCCGTTCGCCGCGATCTGAAATTCCTCATGGAGGAAGTATGTCCTGACCATGCCTCGTTTTTCCTCCTTATGCCGCTTCCTGGCTCCATGGACCATCTCCACATGCTGCAACGGGGCGAATGGATGCATCCGGACTTCAATGCCTACGATTCGCAGCACGAAGTCACCGCCCACCCGAATCTGAGGCACGGTTCCTGGGTTGCCACCTATCTCGAAGCTTGGCGTACCTTCTACAGCTTTGACCACATGAAGGAACTCCTCCGCCGTGCTTCCCCAACCAATTACTGGAACAATTTCTTCCGCTATCTCTGGTACAAAAATTCCATTCAGACCGAGGGCCGCCATCCCATGATGTGCGGTTTCCTCCGCATGAAGGGCCGGAATAACGTGCGCCCGGGCTATCCCATCCTTTCGCGTTGGGACTACTACACCTTGCGCCTCAAGGAGCTATGTGGTCAGTTCGCATCCATGCTGCAATTGCTTAGAGAAATGGAAGAGCTCTGGCTCCAGACCCGCCATCCCTCCGAAGCCGAACGCCGCGTTACGGAAGAAATCGCCAAAATTCGTGGAAAGTGTGGGCAGCTCAAAGTCTCCGACTTTCAGGCAGCTTTCCAGCGTGCCAAGTCACATTGCCCCACGCTCCAAGTACCCTCCAAGCTCACTCTCTTCTGGGCCAAGTGGAGTCCCTTGCTGGTTTCTGACAAGGTCTATACTCGTGCCGACCTCGACGCCTTTTGGAGCACCGTTCGGCAGCGCTGGACCGAGCGTCGCATCTTCCGCATTCCGGTCTTCATGGTGCCTCTGAACCTCTTCCGTGACATTCAACTCTCTCTCCTTTTCCTGTTCCACATGAGCCGCGCCCTTTAACGCTTCATCATGATCCGCCATTTTGCGCGCCAAAATGAGACGCACCGACACAGGGCAGCCGATGAGTTCCATACCCAGGGGATATAGCACATCGGAGACTCAGAGCACTGGGCTGGACTTGATTTGCGCGACTTCTCAGGCAATTGGAATTAAGCTTTGAATCCGACAGCTTTTGCGTATCCAGTCAGGCCACCCAACTTGTAATCTTCGCCGACATAGGGTCCGGCCAAAGACTAGGTCTACAGTAAGGAATTGTGGTCCCAAACAGAGGTGAACCATGAGTTCCGTCGTGACTGGCATTATCGTGCTCGTGTGCGTATTCGGAGGTGCGCTACTGGGGATGTTTCTGCGCACTGTCCTGCCTAAACATCATTTGGAGTCGGAGACCAAGGACGTCGTGAAACTGGGAATGGGACTGGTGGGGACGATGGCCGCGCTCATTCTAGGCTTGCTGGTGACTTCGGCAAAAGGGAACTATGACGCGCAAAGCGCCGAACTCACGCAAGTGTCGGCAAACCTCCTTATGCTCGATCGTGTCCTTTCGCATTACGGGCCGGAGGCGAACGAAGCGCGTGAAGCGCTGAAAGTCGCGGGGGTTCGCGCCCTCGACAAAATGTGGTCCCAAACCCGCCAGAGGCCATCTCAGGTGGATTCAGGGACACACGGCAACGAATCTCTCTACGAAAAGATTCACGCACTCTCACCGAAGGACGAGGCTCAGCGGTCGCTGAAGTCTGAAGCGCTCAGTATAACCTTGAGCCTTGGACAGACTCGCTGGTTGATGTACGAGCAACAAGCGACATCGGCTTCAAAGCCGTTGGTAATCGTGATGGTATTCTGGCTTACGATTATATTTGTGAGCTGGGGACTCTTCGCACCGACCAACGGTACAGTCATCGTCACATTTTTTGCTGCTGGACTCGCCGTTTCAGGTGCAATCTTTTTGATCCTGGAGATGTACGCGCCTTACAGCGGGCTTATCCGAGTGTCGAGCGCTCCGCTCCGAGCGGCTGTCGTGCAACTCGGCCAATAGCTGACAACTTGAGCCTATTCCCGCGCTAGCTTGGAGGCATCGGAATACGAGCATTGTCCCAACTCTGATAAACGCTGCCGGTACCCAATTTTTCTACCTCCTGTTGTGTGAGATAGGATCAGCGCAACTTTGGTAGTCGCAGAGCTTGTGCGCTAAGTGTATGCGGGCCGTGGGCGGTTATTGCTTGAAGACTAACGGAGGCCCGCTAACTCGCTTCGCCTGGAGGTTGACAGTCACCTCGACGCGGTCGGCGATCTTGATGAAGGGAATGCCACTGTTCATACCGAATTCCTTACGGTCGAAGGCCATTGTCCCTTTAATTTCCCCTTGGCCTGACCCTCTCTCGCCGGAAACCACTAGCGTCAGCGTTTCGGGCTTGGACACCCCGCGAATAGTGAACTTTCCGGGCATCTCAAAGGTGTTGGGGCCAGTCTGTACAATCTTGTCTGAGTGAAACGTGATGTACGGATCATCTTTGGCGTTGAAGAAGTCCTTGCCCTTTAGCTTGTCGTTCTTCATGTCGCTTCCGGTGTTCACGGAGTCGGCCTGGATCTTGATATCCATCACGCCGGTCGTCACATCCGTTGATGGAAACGTTAGAGTCGCGTCCCACTTTTCGAATTTGCCTTCGATAGCCACCGACGCCTTAACGAAGAAGTGAACCGTGCTATCTTCTGGCGTAATCTTGAATACGGGGGCCTGGGCCCGGCTTACTGACGGCAGCATGGCAGAGACTAAGAAACAGAGAAAGCCGAATCGCATAGAATTCCTCCCTAAGTGTGAACGTCGCGACGACATCGCGTTCTCCTAGGTTCTCACTCGGGACCACTGATTGCTATTGTCAAAAATGACATAACGCCTGGTGCTGCAGAAGCGCGACGGGCCTGTAGGTGAAAACTGAACAACCTGACGTGCTGAGTCCCGATTAACCGGTAAAGTCAAGTAATAGGTGGTGTCCCGTAAACAACTGACACGTGCAGCAGACGCTTGCATTGATGTTGCACAACTTAGGGCGCAAAACTTATCGCATGATGATTAGGCGTAGATTATCACCCGAGCTTTCAGACGATTGCCAGGGAGCGGGAAGGATTTGCGGCGGTAGCAGATGGCAACGGGCGTGACAGATCGGTGTATTTATCTGGCGCGGCTGTGTGCTAGCAGGAGGCCGTTCTCACTCGCAAATCAAGCTCTGAGCAGGAGCGGAAATAGCCATCTCGGTTGGCAGGCAGTTGCGAACGCCGCGCCGTGGCGAGAATTGTGGCGAGAATATGGCGAGAATCTACATCCACGAACGCGTGGACTGGCCTAAGTTCAGATGGAGAGCCAAGGGCCTCGTTCCCCTGCTCTCCGGCGTGAGGCTGCGGCAGGGGCTGTTACTTGGCAAGATGCAAAGCTACGGATTTGCGTCGCAGTGGACCGCTACTCTGAAGGTGCTCACGGAAGAGACCATAAAATCGAGCGCCATCGAAGGGGTGGTACTCGATCCGGGGAGTGTCCGTTCGTCGATCGCGAGGAAGCTCGGTCTCGATGTTGCAGGACTGAAGGAGCACAAAGACCGAAATGTCGACGGTGTCGTCGAGATGATGCTCGACGCGACGCAGCAATTCAGTAAAGTACTCACCAAGGAACGATTGTTTGACTGGCACGCGCACCTGTTTCCTGGCGTCCGGACAACGGCCGACAAATTTCGCGTGGGCGCATGGCGGAACGATAGCCAAGGCTCGATGCAAGTAATCTCGGGGCCCGTCGGTGAACCTGAGGTTCACTTCGTGGCTCCAGCGGCAGCTCGGCTCGAAACGGAAATGGGAAAGTTTCTGAACTGGTTTGAGAGCAACGAGCAGGATCCTCTCTTGAAAGCCGCCATCGCGCACTTGTGGTTTGTTACGATCCATCCATTCGAGGATGGCAATGGGAGAATCGGAAGAGCCATCGCGGAACTGTGCCTCGCTAGATCAGATCGAAGCGCGCAACGGTTCTTCAGTACGTCGTCGCAGATTCTCGAACAACGAAAGAGCTACTACGAAGTTCTCGAAAAGACACAATCTGGATCGCTTGACATCACGGAATGGCTGACTTGGTTCCTCGAATGTCTCGATCGAGCCATAGAGCAATCGAGTCGAATCACAAGCAGCGCATTAGAACAGGAATCGTTCTGGCTGAACTTGAAAGGGAAGAACGTCACTCTGAATGCTCGCCAGAAGAAGGTTCTGAATAAATTGTTTAGTGGCTTCGAAGGAAAGCTTACCCGAGAAAAGTGGATGAAGCTAACGAAAGCCTCGTCACGAACAGCGCTTCGAGACATTGAAGGGTTGATCGGTCTTGGCGTGCTTGAACAGGAAGAGGCTGGAGGAAGAAGCACTTCCTATAGATTAAAGAAGGTCGCCGAGTGAAACTGCTTGTCCTCTTCGGCTCCCGCCTTCTGCTAGTCGAGAAAAGCCGTGGGGTTTGGATTGTTCCCCTCAGGCCATTCGACTATTGGAAAAGAAGCTGCCTTAGCTTGTTTTCGACCTGCTTCAGATCGCACTCGAATGGCCAAGCTCAAGTCCTGAAGCTAAGCTAGTCGGTTTGGGCATGACTGAATTTGAACAGGCAGGGCCGCTTGCAACATTCCTATGCTTAGCATACTTTGCGAGAAGCTAGACGGACACCACGGAGATCTGCGAATTGAAGAATAACGCGACAATACGGCGAGTCGCGCCCGGCCTGGCCGCTCTTCTCAATTATGATCGAAGGAATTTCTTTCACGACCTGGTTGCGGGCTTGTCGGTAGCGGCGGTGGCCGTTCCGGTGGGAGTGGCCTACGCGCAATTGGCGGGATTCAATCCAGCGGTGGGACTTTACTCCAGCGTCTTACCGCTGCTTGCCTACGCCATTTTCGGAACGTCGCGGCAACTAATCATAGGTCCGGACTCGGGAACGTGTGCACTGGTGGCGGCGGCCGTCGCTCCGTTGGCTATGGGCGACGCGAATTTGTATTTGTCGCTTTCGATCGCGCTCGCCGTTTTTACCGGCGTTCTTTGCATCGCAGGCAGCTTTCTGAAATTGGGAGCGCTAGCGGATTTCCTTTCGAAACCAATCCTGGTCGGGTTCCTGAATGGCATCGCACTCAGCATCATCCTCGGACAAATCGGCAAGATTTTCGGTTTTCCGATCGAGTCCGGAAGGATCATCCCGCGCCTCCTCGAATTGACCTTTTTGCTCATCATCTAGACATACATCATAGGCCTCTATACAGTTGCTTTTGCCAATTCGGTCCGGAGTTCGAAGGGGACCACGGTACGATTGTAGAGTTAGTGTGAATCGAAGAGTATTCGCTCCATGGAAATAAGCCTGGTTACGGTCATCTGGTCAATGATTGCGTCGGCGTGCCTCACCCTGGCGGGGATTCAATTGCTTGTATGGTGCAAGACTCGCAGTGCTTGGCCTAATCTGTTTTTTTCCCTTACGGCAGTTTCGACAGCGGCCTTTGCGTTCTGTGAATTAAGGATGATGCGGGCGAGTACCCCGGCAGAATTTGCGAGTACGCTGAAGTGGGGACAGGTGCCGGTGTGGCTATTGGTGGTGTCACTCGTCGGGCTTGTGCGGGTTCTTCTGAAAGCCGGACGACCGAGTCTTGCGTGGACGGTCTGCGGCCTTCGCACCTTCGCTCTCCTGCTCGATTTTTCGGTGGGACAGAATCTCAACTACCGCGAGATCACCCGCCTGCGGCACATCCCGTTTCTCGGCGAATCCGTCCAAATCGCGGAGGGTGTGCCGAATCCCTGGATGCTGGTCGGTCAATTGAGTTTGCTGGTGCTCATCGTCTTTGTCGCAGATGCTAGTGCCACTGCCTGGCGCCGCGGGGACCGCCAGAAAGCAATAAACGTAGGCGGAACTATCGTCTTCTTCACACTTGTCTCAACCGGTCAGTCCGTCCTGGTGTTCTGGGGAATCGTCCAAGCACCCATTGTGGCTAGCATATCCTTCATGGGCTTGGTCGCGGTGATGGGCTACGAGCTAAGCCGCGAAGCGATCCGCGCGCCTCAACTCGATCGCAAGTTACAGGTGAGTGAAGCCGCGTTGCAGGAGACTGAAGAAAGAATGAGACTTGCCGTCGAAGGTGCGGATTTCGGTATTTGGATTCGGGATCTCAGACGAAACGAAATCTGGGCGACAGACAAATGGCGGACTCTATTCGGCTTCTCAAGGATGGAGAGGCTGGAAATCGACCACATCTTCGAACGACTTCATCCGGACGATCGCGATATGTTCCGCTCAACGCTCGAGAAAGCGGCTTTGGGCGACGGTAGCTACGAAGCGGAATACCGAGTAGTACTCCCGAACGGCCAGATGCGCTGGATCAGTTCTCATGGCCGCTTCGAACTCGATGGCGCCGGCAAACCAGGGCTCGTACGTGGCGTCTCGCACGATATTACAAAGCGAAAGGAAGCGGAGCAGGAGACACAGAATTTGCGGCAGGAGATTGCGCATGTGGACCGCGTTGCGACGCTGGGCCAGCTGGCGGCGTCGTTGGCGCATGAGATCAATCAACCGCTCGGGGCAATATTGCGCAATGCAGAAGCGGCGGAGCTTTTCATGCAGAATGAATCGCCGGATTTGGAAGAAGTCCGCGCGATCCTTGCCGACATCCGCAAGGACGACCAACGTGCGGGCAACATTATCGAACGGATGCGCAGGCTACTCAAGCGGCACAACCTCGATAAGCGGACCGTCCATGTGGGGGAACTTGTTGGTGACGTCGTTGCCCTGGTGCGGGCCGACGCTGCGGAACGCCACGTAAAGCTCGAAGTGGCCGTGGCAGACGATCTGTCGCCTGTGATTGGCGACCGCGTGCATCTCCAACAAGTGTTATTGAACCTCATTGTCAACGGATTAGATGCGCTCGATGAGGCAAACGGGGAGGACCGGCGGGTCAGCATAACCGCTTTGCGCCGCGGACCGCAGACCGTCGAGATCGCTGTGGGCGATTCCGGCTGCGGCATTCCCGTTGACAAACTCACCCACATTTTCGATTCCTTCTTTACCACCAAGCCGAATGGTATGGGTATGGGTTTGCCGATCTCTCGCACGATCATTGAGGCGCACGGCGGGAAGCTCTGGGCAGAGAACAAAAATGAAGGGGGAGCATCGTTTCGATTTACGCTGCCGATGATAGAGGAGCACGCAACGCAATGACCGTGACCGAACCCACTGTTCACGTCGTCGATGATGATGCGTCCTTTCTTTCCGCGATCTCGCGACTGCTCCGGGCGAACGGGTTCGCTGTGAAGACATATTCGTCGGCACGTGAATTTCTCGAGCGCCGTGATGCAGATGCGCCGGGTTGTGTTCTGGCGGATTTAAAGATGCCCGGAATGAATGGACTCGAACTGCAATCAGAGCTCGAGCAGAGTTGCAATCCTCTGCCGATTGTCTTCTTAACAGGACATGGTGACATTCCCTCGAGCGTCCGAGCAATGCGCCGTGGCGCGGAGGATTTCCTGGAAAAGCTCGCGCCGAAGAAAGCGTTGTTAGACGGGGTGAACCGCGCCCTTGCGCGTGATGCTCGTGAACGCAATGCGCGTGCTCGCCAGCTTGAGCTACGCGCGCGCTTCGACACGCTCAGTGAACGGGAGCTCGAAGTGCTCTCTTATGTGGTGCGAGGACGACTCAACAAGCAGATTGCCTACGATCTAGGCATCCACGAACGCACAGTGAAGTTACATCGCACTGCGATCACCACAAAATTGAACGTCCAGTCCGTGGCGGAACTCACGCGGCTAACACAGGAGGCAGGCATCTTCCCGTCGCTCGCGGGGACCTTCCCCAAAGGGCAGTAGTCAGTATTACCTCTCCATGCTTATAGTGCTCATCGAATCCCAATGAGCAGCACAACAACCAGCTACGACGCCATTGTTAATGACGAGCTTGCGGAAACCGGAAGTACTGACTAATGAAATCTGTGCTTCAACGTTTGTTGTGGTTGGGAATGCTATTGCCTTCCGGCAGTGCATTTGCCAGTGAGGCTGAGCACGGCCTGCCGCAGTCCGCCGTCAAAATCGAACATTGGGGCGGCTTCATCACGAATTCCATGATCGTCAGCTGGGTTGTCGCCATCGCCCTGATAATTTTCGCCCGAGTCGCGACGCGCGACATGAAAGGCGTTCCCAGCGGGGCTCAGAACCTCCTGGAATGGCTGGTCGAAGGTCTGTACGGCTTTTTGGAGAGCATCATCGGCCCGCAGTTGGTCAAGCGAACGTTTTGGTTTCTAGCCACTATCTTCATCTTCATTCTCTCGGCGAATTGGCTTGGTCTGATTCCCGGTGTTGGCACGATTGGATGGGGACATCAGGCTCCGAACGGTTTCGAGGTTGACCAACCGCTGTTCCGCGGTGCGAATGCCGATCTGAACTTGACCTTCGCCATGGCGATTATCTTTTTCGCTTGTTGGATCGTTTGGGCGTTGCAGGAGGTCGGTCCGATCGGATTCTTAAAAGAATTGTTTGCACCGAAGGGCGAGACAACTGGAGTTTTGAAAGTATTGATGATCGTCATATTTTTTGCGTCCGGGTGCCTCGAAATCGTCTCCATTCTGTTTCGGCCGATCTCCCTCAGTTTTCGTCTCTTCGGCAACGTCTTTGCGGGGGAGACCATGCTTGACACCATGGCCCGGCTGAAGCCTGGTTTCGGTTGGTTGCTGCCCATTCCTTTTTACTTCATGGAATTGTTGGTGGGCTTGGTGCAGGCGTTGGTTTTCATGTTGTTGTGCGCTGTGTTCACGCTGCTGATTTGTCAACATGAGGAAGCGGCACCGGTCGCGGAACCGAACACCTAGTAAAGAATTCCGTCAGCTTGACCGCGTTCAATCGCGGGAGCCGGCGAGATAGCAAAGGAAGGTACGGCATATGCTTGCATTCATGTTGGCAGCGGAATTAAGCGGACCCATCCACGTTGGTTTAGCCGCTTTGGGCGCGGCAATCGGCGTGGGGTTGATTGGCAAGGGGGCTTCTGAAGCGGTGGGCCGCAATCCGGGCGCATCCACGAAGATTATGGTCCAGGCAATCCTGGCCATCGCCTTTGCAGAAGCAATCGTGTTCTACGCCTTGTTCCTAGTGAAACAGTAACGACGGGGAGGGCCGAGAGCTATGAATGTTTTTATTTTATTGGCCGCCGCACAGAGCGATGGCCAGGTCGCGCAGATCGCCCGTACCTTCGGCGTGGACTGGCGGCACTTGGGGGCGCAGATCATCAGCTTCTCGATCGTGTGCGCGGTCCTCTACAAATTTGCCTATCGGCGTATTCTCGCAATGCTCGAACAGCGGCGTCAGCAAATCACGCTGGGAATCGCTAACGCCGAGAAGATCAAAGCGGAGTTGGACAAGACCGAAAGTCAGCGCGTGGAAGTGATCGCGCAGGCCCACGTTCAAGGGGCCAAATTCATCGAAGAAGCCCGGTCTGCAGCTGCCCGCGTGCAGCAAGAGGAAACCAGGAAAGCTGTTGCCGCTGCCGAACAGATCATGGTCAAGGCGCGCGAAGCCGCCGCTCAGGACCACGACCGAATGCTCGCCGAACTCAAACGCGAGGTCGGCAATCTCGTGGTGCAGGCCACGACCACGGTCACAGGCAAAATTCTCACGCCAGAGGACCAGCGACGCCTGGCGGAGGAAACTTCCAAACAGATTGCGGTCTAACTATGAAAATCACCAAAAAAGCGAAGCGTGAAGCCAAACAGCTGTACCGCTGTTGCTTGGTGGACAACCTGCTGGACGAGAAGCGTGTCCGGCAAGTCGTCGAACGCGTCATCGCGATCGGTGAACGAAATTGCCCTGCCATCCTCGCGCATTTTCTGCGGTTAGTGAAACTCGAGTGTGCCCAGCACACGGCCACCATCGAGAGTGCCACCCCGTTACCGGTCGACTTACAAAATGTCGTACAGGCAGGCTTAGCGCACCGCTATGGGCCGGGGTTGACCATGGCGTTCGCACAACGCCCGGAGTTGATTGGCGGGATGCGAATTCAGGTGGGATGCGATGTTTATGACGGCAGTGTGCGGGCCGGACTGGAAGCGTTGCAGAAAAGTTTCTGAAGCAAGGTGACTATGACAGACCTACTAAAAGAGATTAAGGATCAAATTGCGGGCGCAAAGGCTACGGCTGCGAAACAAAACGTGGGCATCATCCGCGAGGTTGGTGACGGCGTCGCCAAGATCGAAGGTTTGAGTGACGCAATGCTCAACGAGATGATCGACCTGGGTGGTGGCGTTACCGGCCTGGCATTGAATCTCGACGAGACCGAAGTGGGCGTCGTCATTCTCGGAGACTACACGCAACTAAAAGAGGGCGGCGAAGCCCACACCACCGGCAAGCTTTTGCAAGTACCGGTGGGCAAAGGCCTGTTGGGTCGCGTTGTGAACATGCTGGGCGAACCTATCGACGGTAAGGGGCCGATCAAGAGCGACAAGTCCTATCCGGTGGAAAAGATCGCGCCCGGTATTATCCGGCGGCGCTCGGTCAACCAACCGGTACAGACCGGGATCATGCCGATTGATGCCATGATTCCCGTTGGCCGCGGCCAACGCCAATTGATCATCGGTGATCGTGGCACCGGTAAAACCACGATCTGTATCGATACGATGATCAGCCAGGCTCGCCTGAATAAGACCGCCGAACTGGCCGGCGACAAAGAGTACCGGCCGCTCTACTCCATCTACGTAGCGATCGGCCAGAAGCAGTCCACCATCGCGCGGGTGATCGCGGTTCTCGAACAAGCTGGTGCGATGCCCTACACGATTGTTGTCGCGTCCCCGGCCTCGGACTCTGCCGCGAACCAGTATCTCGCGCCGTTTGCTGGCGCAGCGATGGGCGAGTGGTTCATGGATAACGGCATGGACGCGCTGATTGTTTACGACGACCTGTCCAAGCAAGCCGTGGCCTACCGGCAAGTGTCGCTCCTTTTAAAACGTCCGTCAGGTCGCGAGGCCTATCCCGGTGATGTGTTTTACCTGCACAGTCGATTGCTCGAGCGCGCCGCGCGGGTCGGGGAGAAGTACGGCAACGGCTCGCTCACGGCTTTACCCATCATCGAAACGCAGTCCGGCGACGTTTCGGCGTACATCCCGACCAACGTTATCTCGATTACCGACGGACAGATCTTTCTGGAAACTGATTTGTTCCACCAAGGTGTGCGGCCGGCGATCAACGTCGGCATCTCGGTCTCGCGCGTCGGCTCGGCGGCGCAACTCAAAGCCATAAAGCAAGTGGCCGGACAACTCAAGGGCGATCTCGCCCAGTTCCGAGAGCTGGCGGCGTTCGCGCAATTCGGATCGGACCTGGACGCGAAGACCCAGGCGCAGATCGATCGCGGCAAACGGATCATGGAGATTTTCAAGCAGGGGCAGTACAACCCAATTCCGGTGGAGATCCAGGTGGTCGTGATCTGGGCTGCACAAAACGGTTACCTCGATCAAGTGCCTATCGTGCGCGTCAAAGAGTTCCAGAACAAGCTGACGGAATACTTCACCACCCGCAAAAGCCAGTTGCTCGCCAAGATCGGCAGGGAAAAGGCGCTCAGCGACCCGTTGTCGGCTGAGTTGAAGGCGGCCGCCGAAGAATTCAAGCAGACCTGGAAATGAAAACGAAATGGTGAGATATGCTCAGCCCACGTGAACTTCGCCGACGCATCAAGTCGATCACCGGCACCGCGCAAATCACCCGCGCGATGCAAATGGTGGCGTCGTCGAAGATGCGGAAGGCGCAACAGACCACGCTAAAGACGCGGCCGTTCTCCCAAATGCTGTACCGCATCCAGCGGTACGCCACGACCCACGCCAGTGAGTTTACCCATCCACTCTTGGAAGTGCGTGCCGTTCGTAAGCGCGCAGTGATCCTCATCGGTACGGACAAAGGGTTGTGCGGGTCGCTCAACGCCAACCTCTTTCGATCGGCAGCGCAGTTTGATCCGGCGACGACTTTGTTCATTGCGGCCGGCAAGCTCGCTGCGCAGTTCGTCGCGCGGACCCATCGGCAATTGGCGGCCGAGTTTGCGTTCGGGGACTCGCCGCGATTCGACGAGTCCCGGGCGATTGCCAACTTTGCTCGAGATCTATTCTTGAAGGGCGAGGTGGATGAAGTGAAGGTCGTCCTGACGCAATTCATCAACACCCTCTCACAGAAGACTGTTGTGTTGGAGTTTCTGCCGATTGGCGAAATCAAAGGCCTGAAAATCCCTGGTGCGGAATCTGAAGCGACTCAGACCTCCGTAACAACCGATGTCCTCTTTGATCCCAGTCCGGAAGAGGTCCTCTCCTATCTCTTGGGGCATTACCTCAACATTTTTATCTACAGGGCGCTGTTGGAAGCCAAAGCCAGTGAACAAAGCGCCCGCATGGTGGGCATGAAAAACGCCACAGACAGTGCGACTGGGCTGGTCAATGATTTAACCCTCGAATACAACAAGCTGCGGCAGGGCAATATCACTAAGGAACTGCTCGAGATTGCTGGCGGCCAACTTGGAAATGAATAGCGAAAGAGAACCCCATGAATAAAGGAAAGATTGTTCAAGTCGTCGGCCCAGTCGTGGATGTTGAATTCACGGAAATCTTGCCGGCAATTTACAACGCGTTGACTGTCGAGTTTAAGGTCGATAGCGAACGGTTCAAGCTGACGCTTGAGGTGCAGCAGCACCTTGGTGATCACTGGGTCCGGTCCGTCTCCATGTCCGGCACCGAAGGTCTCAAACGCGGCTACGAAGTCATCGACACTGGCGCGCCTATTTCCGTACCCGTCGGGGATGGAGTGATGGGGCGGATTTTCGATGTATGCGGCAACCCAGTCGACGAGCGCGGGCCGGTCAAGGCTGAGAAACATTACCCGATCCACCGCCCGGCTCCAAAGCTAGTGGACCAATCACCCTCACCCCAAGTTCTTCCCACGGGAATCAAAGTTCTCGACTTGATTTGTCCTTTCCTGAAAGGTGGCAAGGTCGGTGCATTCGGCGGCGCCGGCACTGGCAAGACGGTCATCATCATGGAATTGATCAACAACATTGCCAAGCTCCACGGCGGCGTCTCGGTGTTTGCGGGCGTCGGCGAGCGTACCAGGGAAGGGAACGATCTTTACAACGAAATGTCTGCGGCTGGAGTCATCAAGCAAGAAAACCTCGGGGCGTCGAAAATCGCGCTCGTGTACGGCCAGATGAACGAGCCGCCAGGAGCGCGCCTCCGCGTCGCTTTATCCGGCCTCGCCATGACCGAATATTTCCGCGACGAGAAGAATCAGGATGTGCTCCTGTTCATCGACAACATCTTCCGGTTTTCTCAGGCTGGATCCGAAGTGTCGGCATTACTCGGCCGCACCGCGAGCGCCGTCGGTTACCAGCCGACACTTGCAGCAGAAATGGGGGTGCTCCAGGAACGCATTACCTCGACCAAGAAGGGCTCGATCACCTCGTTTCAGGCGGTGTACGTACCAGCCGACGACCTAACTGATCCCGCGCCGGCCACTACATTCGCGCACCTGGATGCAACGATCGTTTTGGAGCGGTCGATTGCGGAGTTGGGAATCTACCCGGCGGTTGATCCGCTCGCCTCGACTTCCCGGGCGCTTGCGCCGGAAATTGTCGGCCAGGAGCATTACGATGTCGCGCTTGGCGTGCAGCGTGTGCTCCAACGCTATAAGGATTTGCAAGACATCATCGCTATTCTCGGCATGGACGAACTTTCACCCGAGGACAAGACCACTGTGCTGCGCGCCCGTAAGATTCAACGATTCCTGAGCCAGCCCTTCACCGTGGCGGCCGTGTTTAGCGGGCGCGAAGGCAAACAAGTCCCGGTGGCCGAAACGGTGCGTGGCTTCAAAGAGATTCTCGAGGGCAAACACGACGCTGTGTCGGAGGGTGACTTTTACATGAAAGGCGGAATTGACGAAGTCAAACCGAGTTGAAACATGGCCAACACGCTAAAACTTGAAATCGTCACTGCGGAAGGCACGGCGTACTCCGATGACGTCGAGATGGTAACCTTGCCAGGCGTAACCGGTCAATTCGGGGTGTACCCACAACACGTCCCCCTTATCACGCAGATGGTGCCGGGCGAAATCATCGTCCGTAAAGGCGACCAAGATATCTTCTTCGCGACGGGCTCGGGACTCATTGAAGTCACGGGCACCTGCGTCGCGATCCTTACCGATTTGGCGATTCAAGCCGACAAGATTGACGAAGCCAAAGCCGAGGAAGCCCGGCAACGCGCCGAAGCGCGGCTCAAAGATAAACTCTCCGACGAAGAAGTCGCCTACATCAACGCCTCGCTGGCGCGCTCCTTGGCGCAGTTGCGCGTCAAGCGCCGGGTGCGTGCATAGAGTGGGCAAACATCTCGTCTCGCATGAATCGACTTCGCGAAAACGAAGAGTTGCGTCTATGCGAACTCCATTGCAGCCGAGTACATCCGGGGGCAACACGGTTTAGTGACTGCTACGCTGTAGCTAAGGAGCGTTACTGATGGCTAAGAAAAACAAAGACCACAAAAAAGAAAATAAACGGATGAAGCGTAAGGAATATGAAGCAGAGATGCGCGACCTGCAGGCAGAGCTCTGTAAACTGCAGGACTGGGTGAAATACAAAGGTCTTCGGGTGATTGTCGTCTTTGAAGGGCGCGACGCTGCGGGCAAAGGTGGCACTATTCGCGCGATTACCGAACGAGTTAGCCCTCGGGTGTTCAGACTCGTTGCACTTCCCGCACCTTCCGACCGGGAAAAAAGCCAGATGTATCTTCAGCGTTACATCCAACACTTCCCGGCGGCCGGCGAAATTGTGATTTTTGATCGCAGTTGGTACAACCGGACCGGTGTGGAACATGTGATGGGTTTTTGCTCTGACAAACAGTACGAGAAATTCCTGCAGCTCTGCCCTACGTTCGAAAATTATATTGTGGATGCTGGGATTATCCTCATCAAATATTGGCTGGAAGTCGGGAAGAAGGAGCAACAGCGTCGTTTTGAGGCGCGGATCAATGATTCCGTGCGGCAGTGGAAACTCAGCCCCATGGATTTGGAATCGTTTCGCCGCTGGTATGAATATTCGCGTGCACGCGACCGCATGCTGGAAGCGACCGATACAAAACATGCTCCCTGGCACCTCATCCGCTCTGACGACAAAAAGAGAGCGCGGCTCAACTGCATCCGGCATTTCTTGAGCCTTATTCCTTACCGCAAGGCCCCACGAGAAAAAGTGAAATTGCCCGCGCGCAAGAACAAGGGCAGCTACGACGATCAAGCTTCTCTCAAGGGCAGACACTTTATTCCGGAGAAATACTAACTCCTTCGCGATTTCTGGTGTAGGTGAACGGCTCTGCGAATTTGGTAGACAACGGCATTTGTGGTTTGGAGACGAATCGAATGGCTAAAGAACTCAGAGGCAGGATCCCCCTTTGTTGGCGCCGCGAGGTGACGCTCATAGCTTCCGCATCTCTCCGCGAGCGATTGACCAACAAACCCACTACTACCGCTCAACTCTTCTGCGCTTCTCTGCTCGTGCTCGCCACCCTTACTGGTTGTTCTTCCAAGGAGGAAAAAACCGCTCCGCCACCTCCTGGCGTTACGGTCGCCCCGGTACTCCAACAGGATGTTCCGATCCATCAGGAATGGGTTGGGACGATGGTTGGCAATGTGGATGCGGAGATCCGTCCCAAGGTGGATGGATTTTTGCTCACGCGTGTTTATACAGAAGGCTCATACGTGGAAAAAGGGCAAGCGATGTTCCAGCTGGATAAGCGCCAGGCGCAGGCTGCCGTGGAACAGGCTACCGGAAACCTGGAGCGCGCCCGTGCTTCGTTGAACCAGGCCCAAATCGATGTGCGGCGCTATACGCCATTGGTGGCGCAAAGGGCAGTGAGCCAAGCCGAGCTCGACAAAGCCACGAGTATGGAAAGAGCAGCAAGCGCTACGGTGGATGCGGATCAAGCGGTCCTGGACAACGCTAAGTTGAATCTTGGATGGACGACAGTCACCTCGCCGATCTCGGGCATTGCCGGCGTAGCCAAGGTCGGCATTGGTGACCTGATGACTCCGGCTACCGTCATGACGACGATTTCGAATGTGAATCCGATCTATGTTGACGTCAGTGTTGGGGAGCAGGACTACATGCGGTTTACGCGCGAAAAATCGAACAGCGCAAGCAGGCAAAATCTCGAATTGATGCTGGGAGACGGTACCGTATATCCCCGACCAGGCAAGGTTCTTTTTGTGAATCGCGAGGTTGATTCACGAACGGGAACCATTCAAGTTCGGGGAGAGTTCCCGAATCCAGGGAACGTGCTTCGTCCCGGGCAGTATGCGCGAATTCGAGTTGTTACCGAGTTCCGCAAGGGAGCTCTTCTGATCCCGCAGCAGGCAGTCTCGGAATTGCAGGGTGTCTACCAAGTGGGAGTCGTTGGAGCGGACAACAAAGTGGCTATTAAGACGGTGAAACTCGGTCCACTATACGGCGATATGTGGGTAGTCGACTCAGGACTCCAACTGGGAGAAAGCGTGATCGTCGACGGATCGCAACGCGTGAAGAGCGGCATGACGGTCGCACCCAGACCTTACAAAGACACTCAGGCCAACGCCGTGAGTGGTGAGAAGTAACCATGTCTAAATTCTTTATAAATCGGCCAAACGTCGCGATCGTCATTGCGCTGCTCACCGTGATAGCCGGACTTGTGTCCATGGCGAAACTGCCGGTCGCCCAATTGCCTGATATCGTTCCTCCACAGATCAGCGTATCGGCGACGTACACCGGCGCAGACGCTCAGACCATTGAACAATCGGTTGCCACTCCTCTGGAACAGCAGATGAATGGCGTGGACAACATGATCTACATGATGTCTACAAACGCTAATGACGGCACCATGACGCTCAAGGTTACTTATGATGTCGGCACAAACGTCGATATCGACCAGGTGAATACCCAGAACCGCGTTTCCCAGGCCAGCCCGAATCTACCCACTTCCGTCAATCAGTATGGCGTAACGGTTAAGAAGCTGATGGGCCTGCCGCTGCTTGTGCTTGCTCTCCATTCGCCGAATGGCACCTACAACGGGCAATTCCTGGGGAACTACGCCACTATCAATGTGAACGATACTCTCCTGAGGATTCCTGGGGTTGGACAGGTTACCAATTTCGGTGCCTCGGATTATGCCATGCGCATTTGGGTCAAGCCGGACCAGTTGACCAAGCTTGGCATGACCGTCTCTGATCTGACGAATGCTATGCAGCAACAGAGCGCGGTAAACCCTGCGGGGCAGATCGGGGCGGAGCCCGCCCCAAAGGGCCAACAATTTACTTATGCAGTCCGCGCGGCTGGCCGGCTCATCAATGCGGAAGAGTTTGGCAACATTATTGTCCGTCAAAACCCGGATGGTTCAACGGTGAGACTCAAGGATGTTTCGCGCATAGAGTTAGGTTCTCTCGTTTATCAACAAATCGGGCGGTTCAACGGTAAGCCCGCGGTGATCATTGGCGTTTACCAGGCCCCCGGTTCCAACGCGTTGGCAGTGGCGAAACAGATCAAGGCCCAAATGGACGAACTGAAATCGCGCTTCCCCGATGGCCTGGAATACACCGTCGCCATGGACACGACCCTGCCGATCACAGAGGGGATGAAGGAAATCGTGACCACGTTGGTGGAGGCCATTGTCCTGGTCATCATTGTTGTATTCCTGTTTCTCCAGAACTGGCGAGCCACCTTGATTCCTTTGTTGGCCGTTCCAGTGTCGCTTGTCGGTACCTTCGCCGTCTTTCCGCTGCTCGGTTTTTCGATCAATACGCTTTCTCTCTTTGGGCTTATCCTGGCGATCGGGCTCGTGGTGGACGACGCTATCGTCGTGGTCGAGGCAGTGGAACACCACATCGAGCATGGCTTATCGCCCAAGGACGCAACCTTCAAGGCCATGGAAGAGGTCACGGGACCGGTCATCGGTATCGCTTTGATTCTTGCCTCCGTATTCGTGCCCATGGCTGCCATGGGTGGCATCAAGGGTCTGCTCAATCAGCAGTTCGCCGTTACCATCGCGATTTCTGTCCTAATCTCGGCCTTCAACGCTTTGACGCTCTCGCCCGCGCTAGCTGCACTTTTGCTGCGTCCACGCAAGAAAGCCAGAGGTCCACTTGGAAAGTTCTTCGATTGGTTCAACCGCTGGTTCGGAAAGATGACAGGTGGCTACGTAAGCTGGAGCGGCGCGCTCATTCGCCGGTGGGGCATTGCCTTGTTGCTGCTGGTGGGAATCACTGTTGCCGCGGGAGCTATGGGAAAGAAGCTCCCTACCAGTTTTATTCCAGAAGAGGATCAAGGTTACGCCTTCTTACAAGTTCAATTACCGGATGCCGCATCACTGCAGCGCACCGACGCAGTCATGCGCAAGCTTGACGAAATGCTGGCGCACACCCACGGCGTCAAGGGTTTCAGCGGGATTTCTGGATTCAGCCTGTTGTCCAACACCTCCGCCTCATACACCGGTTTCTACTTTCTGCAACTCGAGCCTTGGGACGAGCGCGTTACTGAGGAACTGTCCGCTAGTGGGCTTATGCGCAGCCTCAACCAGAAAATGAGAAAGGAAATCCCGGAGACCATTGCCTTCGCCTTCGGGCCGCCCGCCATTCCGGGACTTGGCACGGCCGGTGGGTTCACCCTCATGCTACAGGATCGCAGTGGTGGAACCGTCGCACAGCTCTCAGAAATGCTGGATCAACTGACTCTGGCCGCTCGAAAACGCCCTGAGATCGCCTCATTGGTCAGCACCTTCCGCCCGTCTGTGCCGCAACTCTATGTGGAATTAGACCAGGATCGCATACTGAAGCAAGGTTTGCAGTTTGGAGAAGTTTACCAGACGCTTCAGGCCTTCCTTGGCGGTACCTACGTGAACCAGTTCAATCGATTCGGCCGCCAGTGGAAAGTCTATCTTCAGGCGGAGCCGGAGTACCGCACTAGTGCCGACAAGATCAATAATTTTTACGTGCGAAGCGCGAAGGGCGAGATGACACCGCTGGCTTCTCTGGTCACGATCAAACGAGTATCTGGGCCGGAATACACGACCCGCTTCAATCTCTATCGCAGTATCCAGATCAACGGCTCGCCTGCCCCCGGTTACAGTTCCGGGCAGGCCATGGCCGCGATGGAACAAGTCGCCAACGAGGTCCTGCCCGCAGGATTCGGCTATGCATGGAGCGACATGTCCTATCAGGAGAAGAAGGCCGAAGGTGGCCAGGCCATGGTTTTTGCGATGTCGTTCGTCTTTGTGTTCTTGATCTTGGTGGCGCTCTACGAAAGTTGGTCCTTGCCGTTCAGCGTACTCCTGTCGGTCCCAGTCGCCGTTCTTGGAGCTTACAGCGGACTGTTGCTGCGCAAATTCGACAACAATATCTTTGCTCAGATTGGGCTCATCATGCTGATTGGCCTGACGGCCAAGAACGCTATTTTGATTGTTGAGTTCGCGGTCTTGGAGCACTCGAAGGGAAAAGAACTGGTCGAGGCCGCGCTTGAAGGGGCTCGTTTGCGTTTACGACCCATTTTGATGACCTCCTTCGCCTTCATCTTGGGATGCGTCCCGCTCTGGAAAGCCAAGGGCGCTGGGGCGATCGGCCGAAGAGTCTTGGGGAGTTCCGTCATCACTGGCATGTCAGCCGCCACAATTCTCGGGATTTTTCTCGTGCCGGTCTTATTTGTGGTGGTGGAGCGCATTGCCAAGAAGAAACCAAGGCTGGAAGTGACCAAACCTGCGGTACTTGAAGGAGGTCACGACTAATGAAAATGCTCCTTGTCGTCGGTCTTCTTCCATTCATCTTTGCTGGGTGCAACGTCGGGCCAAAATACAAGAAACCGGAATTCCATCCGCCGGCCACCTTCTATACCCAAGAGCAAGCATCCAGCAATTCTGCCGCCGATCTTGCATGGTGGGAATTGTTCAAGGATCCAGTGCTGCAGAGTCTGATCCGCGAATCCTTTGCGAACAATTACGACTTGCGGTTGGCCGTATCGCGCGTGGAACAGGAACGGGCCTTGCTCGGCGTCACTAAATCGCAGTACTACCCGCAAGTTGCTTACGATGGAAACATTTCGGGGCAGCAGTCTCCGCTTGTTGCGAATCACACCTACTATTCGTACGGCCTTACCACTTTCTGGGAAATCGATCTATTTGGACGAATTCGCAAGATGAATGAAGCTCAACGCGCGGTTTACTTTTCTTCGGAGGAAGCCCGGCGCGACATTCGTCTCCTCGTCATGTCGGAAGTCGCCCAGGGGTATTTCCAACTGCGGGCCCTCGACGCACAACTTGAAATTTCACAGCAAACTTCGAAGAGTTTTCAGGAAACTCTGGACATCTTTCAGCACAAATTTGAAGGCGGTGCCGCCTCTGGACTCGAAGTGGCGCGTGCTCAAGCAGCGATGCTAAATGTCGAAGCCACCATCCCTGATCTCAGACGACAAATTGTAGCTCAGGAGGCGGCACTGAACTTGTTGCTTGGCCACAATCCAGGTCCGATCGTGCGAGGAGCCGCACTAGCCGATCAGTACGACCCGCCACAGGTTCCTGCCGGATTGCCATCTGCTCTGCTAGAGCGCCGGCCGGACTTGCGCGAAGCGGAGCAGAACCTCATTGCTGCCAACGCGAACGTTGGCGTCGCCAAGGCGAATTTTTTTCCCACGATTTCGCTGAGCGGATTATTGGGCGGAGTAAGCCCGCAACTTTCCGAATTGACCACTGCCGGCAAGGCGTGGACCCTCGCCGGGGATCTCGCAGGCCCTCTTTTTACTGCCGGCCGTCTGAAGAATCAGTATCGGGCCGCCATGGCGCAACGGGATCAGGCCAAAATATCCTTTGAGAAAGGGGTGACTGGGGCTTTTGGCGAAGTTTCCCTCTCACTTTCCGCCCATCAGGAACTTGCCGAAGCCTATCGAAAGCAGATGGCCAGCGTAGATGCGTATCGCGAATCAATTCGACTATCGACGATTCGCTACGATAGCGGGCTTTCGAGCTATCTTGAGATTATTGATGCCGAGATCCAAGCCTATCCGGCGGAAACGGCAACAGTTACTTACGATCTGGGGCGCAAGGTGGCTTTGGTCAATCTCTATCGTGCACTTGGTGGGGGATGGAATCTGACCGATACGCAGTGGACAAGCAGCGGTGTGACTCCTGCTACTAATCCGGCTCCGGTGCCATGACAGAATAAGTAAATCAGAGCATGTTCTACGATTAGCCGGTTGAGGCAAGGACGGTGTTCCAGAGGGTTCCCTCGGAATCGATCTTCTTACGCTGTGCTGCAGCGTTGAACTGGTGGTTTCAGAAGCCAACGACCAAGTTCGTCCTTCCCCTCATTCAAGCATGAACTGCGCCGTGTCCCAGGAGCAAGCAGAGGGCTGAGTCATGGCGATTTGCTGGATACCCCCGATTGTGTAGCTGGGATCAATGGACTTGATGGTGATTTCTGGGCCGGTCCGTTTAAAGTATTTCTTGGTGGCGTCTCGCAGAAATGTTCCGATGTCAACGTACCTGACGTTCCGGAAGCGTCGTGTGCGGCGACCTTTTGCGAGAGGTCTTGTCCCGCCGACGATCTCCGCACGGCCCCTTCCGTTCAAGTCGCGTTCAGTCAGGAATTTCTCGAGGGTGACGGAACTTCGGGAACTAGACAAAAGTTTGCCTGGCTATCGACCAGAACCAAAAAGCCACAATGAATCCGAAGTCACGGCCCACAAGCTTTACAAGGCCTATGCCATTGCGAGCGGATTCGGCCATAGTACTGGCCGCATAAATTACGCACCGCGCCTCCCCGG
>CAVTYP010000001.1:0-455067 GCA_963738985.1 Candidatus Acidiferrales bacterium | reverse complement strand
TTCGACCCCGGCGGCGCACGTCAATTCCCAGGCGCTTGATTTTCTGGTTCAAGGTGGAAAGAGGAATCAGGAAGCGTTCCGCGGCTTCGGTCTGATTCCAGCCAGAGCGCTCCAGCATGTCGACAATGATGCGGCGCTCGACTTCATCAATAATCTGGAAAAGAGAAGGATTGGGATTGTCGGCGGCCGTGCGCGACCCCGGTTCGCCAGGAAGCGGCGGCAAGAATTCAGATAGCTGGAAACGAACGCCGCGGACGATTTCTTTGCTGCGGATGGAGTCTGGGAGCAGATCGACGTCGACGCGCTCCTGAGTGGAAAGCACCACGGCGCGCTCCACCACGTTTTCCAATTCGCGCACGTTGCCTGGCCAATCGTAGTCCATCAAAAGCTTCATGGCGGCAGGAGTGAACTGGCGCAAAGGCTTGGTATTCTCCACACAGAAGCGGTCCAGAAAATGTGCCAGGAGCATAGGAATATCTTCGCGGCGATCGCGCAGCGGCGGCAGTCGCAAGTGAATGACGTTGAGGCGGTGATAGAGGTCTTCGCGGAAGCGCCCTTCTTTCACCAGAGAAAGGAGATCGATGTTGGAAGCCGCGACGATGCGCACATCAACTTTGATTTGTTCGGTGCCACCCAGACGCATGAACTCGCGTTCCTGAATGACGCGCAGGAGTTTTGCCTGAGTTTCCGGGCTGACCGTGGCGATTTCATCAAAGAAGATCGTGCCCTGGTCGGCGACCTCAAACAGCCCTTTCTTGGAGGCGACCGCGCTGGTGAAAGCACCCTTGACGTGGCCGAACAGCTGCGATTCCAGCAGGTCCACGGGAATCGAGCCGGTGTTGACGGGAACGAAAGCCTTGTCGGCGCGGGTGGAAGCGGAATGAATGGCCTTGGCGATCAATTCTTTTCCGGTGCCGCTTTCGCCGCTGATGAGGACAGTGGAACGCGAAGGCGCAACCTGGGTGACGAGGTCAAACAAGGTGTGCATCTTGTCGCTTTTTCCAATGATATTCGGGAAATTAAAGCGCTGCTTCAAGGCGCGCTTCAGCTGCAGGTTTTCATCGCGAAGGCGTCGCGCTTCCACGGCTTGCGCCACTTGCGCCAGCAATTCATCGTTGGACCACGGCTTGGTGATGTAGTCCATGGCGCCGTTCTTGAATGCGGCGCGCGCCATTTCAATTGAACCGTAAGCGGTAATCAGCACGATGGGCAGGTGGGGATCCTGGCGGTGAACATCCTTCAGCATATCGATGCCGTTGCGGTCAGGAAGGCTGACGTCCAGCAGCAACAAATCGAAGGGACGCTCCTCCAGTTGCGCCAAACCGGACACGGCGGTTTCGGCGCTGGAAACCTGGTAGCCCTCGGACTGCAGCAGAAGCTCCAGGCCTTCGCGGATTTCCGATTCGTCATCGACAACCAGAATGGACCCTTTAGACATGAACCGATTTCCTGACTGCGGGAAATTCGACGTGAAACGAAGTACCGCGCCCCGGAGTGGAGCGCACATCGATTTTTCCTGCGTGCTCCTTGATGATGCCGTAGCTTACCGACAAGCCCAGCCCGGTGCCTCGGCCACTGGTTTTGGTGGTGAAAAACGGATCAAAGATCTTGTGAATGTGTTCGCGGGTGATGCCGTTGCCAGTGTCGACGACTTCCACTTCCACGCTGCCATTGTGGGCCGCGGAGCGCACTTCCAACATTCCGCCGGAAGGCATGGCGTCGCGGGCATTCAGAAACAGGTTCAGGAACACTTGCTGCAACTTGTTGGCGGAGCCGCGCACCGCTGGAATGCCTTCCGTCAACTGCTTGACGACCTGAATTTGCGAAGCCTTCAAAGGATGCGCGACAAGCGATAGCGTCTCTTCGACCACGCGATTCAAATCGACATCGGTGAGTTCCCCGGGGCCAGTGCGCGAGAAGTTCAGCAAATTATTGACGATTTCACTGGCACGGAAGGTCTGCTTGACGATTTTGTCGATGATGGTGTGGCGAGGATCGCCCTCCGGCATCTGCTTCGCGAGCATCTGAATGTAGTTGGAGATGACAGCGAGGGGGGTGTTGACTTCGTGAGCCACGCCGGCAGCGAGCAATCCGAGCGAAGTCAGCTTCTCGGTCTGGGTCAACTGCTCTTCCATGCGATCGCGCTGCGTGACGTCGTCGAACAGCAGCAAGCGGCCAATGCGTTCGGCAGACTTGCCGACTAGCGGAGTGATGGAAACGTTGATGACTACAAATTTGCCCTGGTGCACCAAGCGGTGTTTGTAGATTCCGGTAACTTGCTCCTCGTCGCCGCGCGCGGCAATTTCCTGCACCAGTTCAATAGGAAGCAATTCGCTGAGCGGGCGACCCACAGCATCGTTGCGAGCGACGCCAAACAACTGTTCCATTCGGGTATTCCAGGCTTCGACCGTGCCTTCGAGATCAATCGCCAATACACCGACGTTGAGCGATTCGACGATATTTTCGCTGAAGTCCTTGAGGCGAGCGACTTCCATAGCCTTCTGCTCCAGCGAGGTGTAAAGCTGGGAATTGTCGAGGGCAATGGCGACATAACCGGCAATGGTCTGCACCAGCTCCACGTCGTCGCTGGACAGAAAATCGCCGTCGACGGTTTTGCCCAGCCCGAGCACGGCAACGGTGTGTTCGCGAATGCGGCAGGGAATAAAGTAATTCAGGTCGAGTTGCTCGAGGGTGCGGCGAACGGACTCACTGACATCCCGTGCGCCGCGAGGCGACTCGAAAAAAATCGGTCCACGCGCAAATTCCGGCCGCGCAGGAGCGATGAAGCTCAAATTGAGCGGCTCGCTGAGGCGCACGCCCATGGAGCGAGCCAGGCGCATCTCGCCGGGATTTTGCTGGTCTTCAACGAAAATCGCCAGGCGATCGACAAGAAGCGTTTGTGAGACGCGGTCCATCACTGAGCCCAGCATGGGCTCCAGCCTGACTTCATTCGTGAGCGTGCTGCCAAATTCGATCAGGGTGCGGCGGTAATCGAGGCGATCGCGGTAGAAAAAACGGTCCAAGCGCGCCTGGATGCCTTCGCGGAAAGGTTGAAACAGAAACGCGGCCACCACGATGGCGATCATGCCGGTGACCGGGCCGCTGCTTTGCAACGGGACAATCTGGGCGATCAAGGCGACTAATGCAAAATAGATGGCGGCGACGGCCGCGGTAGCCGCGGTGTACGCCAAGCCGCGCTTGAAAATGATGTCCACGTCCATCAAGCGGTAGCGAATGATGGCGTAACCGAAACACAAGGGAATCAAGACCAGGCTGAGCGCGGTAAACTGCATCCAGGACTTGGTGGCGGCGTCGAATGCAAAAGGAAGAATGTACAACAGAGAAAAGGGCAAGCTACCGGCGAGCGTGCCGCCGGTGAGCCATTTCAGCTGCTGGCGAAGAACGCCGGAGCGAGACCGGCGGAAACTGAGGTAGAAGACAATGCCGGCGCACAGGAAGCAGAATCCCAGAAATCCAAGCTCAAGTTGATCGAGCGCCACGCGCGAACGCGTGGTGGGCACAAAACCCAGGGCATTCACCGCAGCCAGAATGTGCACCAGCAACAAAGCCAGCGGCGGCATATAGACAGCCGCGAGCTTTAACAACGAGTTTCGCGAGGTTTCGGTGCGTTCCGGAAAAACCAGCGCGAAGTGCAACAGCAGCGCAGGAGCGAGCAGCCGCGCAATGATGCTGGCCCAATAGACTTCCAGATCGAAAGCGTCGAGCTTGCCGCTGAACTGGAACGAATACAGGATGAAGGAAACCAGGCAGAAAACGTAGAAATGCACGGCGCGAGGCGCGTTCCAGCGGCGAATGAAGATAAACAAGCCAATGAAGAGATACAGCAGTCCGACAAAGCGCAGATAATTTTCTACGTGCAGGGGTTTTTGCGCGGGGGTGGTGATTAAACGAGTTTCAAATTCTTCGCCGTTGCGCGAAAGCTTATACCGAAGCTGCGTCCACAGGCCCGCGCGATAGAGCCGGCGGGCCACATTGGCGGCGCTAGGCACAGCGACATCATTGATGGTGAGAAGCATGTCGCCGGCGCGAATACCGGCCATGGCGGCCGGGGAGTCGGCAGCTACCTTCCAAGCTTCGATGCCGGTGGGGGAGTCGGTCCAAGCGACACCGTCGTCAACAATGTCGTAGCGGGAGCGCTGAACAAAGTTCAACCACGCAAAGACCACCGCCGCCAGCGTGGCGAGCGCCAGCACTACGGCCCCAACTCTGACGCGGAGATTCTCCTTCATGCGCGGCTCAGCCGACCTCAGACTAGTACGTTAATCGTGCAACTCGACTTCCAATCTTCTGTATATTCGTGAAAGTCTAACCTACTGCAACTAAGGCAATTAGATTATTCTCCGAGCCGGGCCGGATGCAAATTCCATTTTCTGGTAGGCAGGATACAACTTTCCAGAAGTCCGCAAACTGCTAGAATTGCAGGCTCAAACCACCTCGGAAGCTTCGGGCGGCGGGCATGAGAAGCATCTGGCCATCCCCAGTGTTCATGGTGACATAACCTTGGGCGAGAAGATTGTCGCATTCAGCGTTGGCTTCCCATTGGCCCAGGGCGAAGTGGGGTAGCGGTTGCCGGATGCCCACATGCAAGTAGGGGTTCATCTGGTACATGTTTTCGCCGTAGGCATCCACGGGGGATAGCGCCGGTCCACTGATCCATTTGTAGCCGGCATTGAACCGTGTATGCGTGCGTGGGACCTTGGCATTCACATTGGCGCCCAGGGATTGAAGCGGTGCGGTGCGGATGGCCTCGCGCAGGGCGGAGTCGAACATGTTGGTAGGCACCAAAGCACCGGAAAAAGCATAAATGGTAGTGAATTCGAGGTCGTCGCTGATTCTTTCACGCAGAGCGACGCGCGCGCCCCAAGCGCTTGAGTGGCCACCATCGTAGGCAAATCCCTTAGTATCAGAATCCGGCAAGAACTCGGCGGACGGAAGATCCGCGCCGCGGCCAAACAGAGCAACGTGACTGTTATCTTCGTGGAATCCCGCAAGCTGCACAAATCCGCGCAAACCGACTTTGCGTTCCACAGCAACTTCTTCGTGACGACCGTTCTCTAAGACCGGCCGGCCATTTCGCCACATCAATGCAGGAAAGGCATCGAGCTGGTTGAGGGCCGAAGTGAGAGCGTTGGGAACCGGCACGCCGGTCAATTCGGAGGTGAACGCATCATTGGGAGGAGTGCCTGCGGGCGAACTGCTGTACACCACATCAAGATACCAGTTTGGTGAAAGCTTCGATTCCAGTTTCATGCGGGGGCGCAGGCTCCACGCAGATGCTCCGGCACCAACCAAAACATATTCGCCGCCAACATGAAGGATGAAGCGATTGCCCATCGCGAACGTGCCGCCCTGATCGAGACGCACGCCGCGGAAGGTGGGGCCGTTGGGGCCGAGCCGAGCTTCGCGAAGAACGATAGTGCTTTCCGGACCGGTCTCCGCGGAGCCAGTGGGCAGCCATACGGTGGCAATACCGCCCGCGGGAGAATCTTCGTCGTAGCTGGCTTGTCCGGCAAAAATGATGTGATTGAATTTGTCGATGCGCTGATCGTAAGCAAAGGCAGTGCCGGGCGCGGCGCCGATGTTAGAGGGAGACCAGGGCCGGCGGGCTCCGTCGGTAAAATCGATGCGTGCTCGAGGAAGAGCGGCGGCCTGTTCGAGGACGACGCCATAGCTAGGAGGCGTGTCGTCATCGTTCCACTGCAGGACCGGGCGAAGACCCGCGGAAGAACGCAGCGCCCATTTCCAATCATCCTGCTCCACAGCGCCGCTAGCCGGAGGGCGGCGCAGTTGCTCGATGGACGCAAACATCGATTCTAACTCGATGCGAACGACGGTAGTGAGATTGGAGGAAATACGCACGTGCTTTTCGAGGCTGGGCAAATACCCGGCAAGCGTCACGCGAATGGTGTAGAAGCCGGGAACTAATTTCTCGCCACGGAAGAAACCTTGCGTATTGGTAAGGAATTGCTGGACGGCGGCGATTCCAGGCGCTTCGGAAAGTACTTCGACGGTGGCACCGAGTTGAGGTATCCCGGAGCCGTCACGCACAACGCCGGAAAGAGAACCGAGAGAAGGCTTGGCTGGAGCCTGCGCCGCTGCAGGCGAAGTGAGTGCACACACACCAACCGCGAAAGCTAAAAAGACCCAAAAGCACAGGAGCGGGCCGCGCTTCACGATCGGTTACCTCCCAGGAGTAGTGGCAATCGCTGCGGTCTTCGGTTCCGCGGGACTCTTGACCGAAAAATCCGCGGTTCGGGAAATAGTCTGATTGGCCAGCACGTCGGTGGCGCTGACCTGCAGAGTATACTTCCCTGGAGAAAGGGTTGCCAGAGGCAAAAGGCGTTCCAGGGTCACCTGGTCGCCGGTCTGCTTCATCTCCGCGGTTGTCTCTTTGAACTGCATGACCTGCTGATCGCCCTTCTTCACGGTATAGACAAACGTAGCGTCGGTCTTGTGGGTTTTGTCGTCGGGCTTCAGGTTGTACACCTGCAAGTAAATTCCCATGCGGTCGCTGGTGGTGAAATCGGCGGTCAAGCGAGGGCGCACTTTAGAAGAACCCAGCACGAATTGTCCCGCGCCGACCTGCTTGGCCGGGACGTGCTCAATCTGGTCCGCCAGGATCAAAGAACTGGCTTCGAGTTTCTCTTCGTCGTAGCGAGGAACCGCGAGGCGGCTGTTAACCACGCCTACGTTTCCGCTGTCCACATCCTTGATTACCAAGTCCAAGCGGTACAAACCGGGACGCAGCGGAATCGCTTTCTGATAGATGGCGGACAATTTCAGCGATTGCTGGAACAACGAATCCGGATAATCGCGCGACACGGAATCTTCGAAGGTTTGCACCACGCGCCCGGTCAGCGTGCTGACGCGCCCGAAAATATTGAGTTCCGCTGAGTGCACGCCATCCTTGGACTTGAATTGCAGTTGATGATTGGGAATCTGGATGGTGATGGGAACCAGCACGGTGTCGCTGGTCACCTTCATAAAGTCGGTGCGATAGTCAAAGTGCAACTGGTCGCGCACCATGCGCGTGGTGACCAACGCTTCCAGATCCTTGTATTTCACCGGCGGAGCTTGTTGCACCTTGGCGTACTGTTCCAGGCGGTTGAACTCATTCAAGGAAGCCGGAGTTCCGCCCATGGTGGTGGGCATCGTGGTTCCATCGGAACGAGTGAAGCGATCGGCCTTGGAAGCCATGCCCATCGATTCCATCAAGCTCAAACCCGCGCCCGGTACGTGGGTCAGGGCGTCTTTTTCTGAGGGGTCCATGGTTTGATGATATTCGCCGGAGCCGCTGGGGTCGACGAACTCAATGATGATGTTCTCGCCGATTCCTTCCATGTAACGGTAGCGCCAAGTTTCCCAGGGATACGTGGTGGTGGAACCGCCGCCTTCTTCGATCGGGCGGTCATACGTTCCGCCGGTGGGATGCGATTCGATTTCGTCGGGCTTGCCCCAAATGATGTAGATCCTGCCGCGGTCAGTCATCCAGCCAGGCTTGCCGGAAGCAAAGTGTTCGTTGGCATAAGCGATGCGGCGATAATGCTCTTCCTTAAAATCGTTGTCGGGCAGATCGGGATTGGTGCTGCGGCGCAACCAGAACGCCTCGATGAATTGCTCACGCTCTTCGTTGGTTTCGAGACGGAGGAAAGCAGTGCGTTCAGCCGGGGAAATGATGTAAACGACGTCTTCGTTGAGCCACGTCTTGTAGGGGGTGTCCAATTCTTTGAGGGTCTTCTTGAGCTTTTGCTTCTGTTCCTTGGTGAGCTTCTGATTATTGTCGGTGGGAGCGGGACTTTGATCCTGACCCTGCTGCGGATAAACCGGTAACGTCAGAAACACAAGGGAAGCTAAATTGGCGGTGAAAACCCGAAAAACATTGGACATGGAGACACCTCTACCACGTTTGGATTCTAAACCCCTAGCAACACCGCGTCAAATGTGGAATGTTATTCATTCCAAGACACTTCCCTGAATCGTTAGAAGGTTCGAAGCGATGGAGAGTTGCCCGAGGATCAACGAATGAGCGGGTTACCTAGCTGGAAGGATGGGGAGTCCCAGGTTCGGGCGGCGCTATTGCACGTGGCGGATAACGCCGTCGGACCCGACCAAAGAGTCGAAAATCGCCAGGACGTGGCGACGGTATTCGACCATACGCGTAAAAATATCTCTTAGCTGAGGTTCGCGCTCGGCTTCGCGATGCCACTTCGCCAACACCGCCGGGGGCACCTCAATATCCTGACGAAGTTTATCGGCAGAATAGCCTCGCAGGAACAGCCCATAAAAAAAGGCCGCTTCCCGCTGGGGGAACTCGAGATCGGAGGTGATCTCAGGTGCCAGGACTGGTGCAATGGCTGCCATAAGGAAAACCGCAGTTTACTCAAAACTAGTGCGGCGTCAAGTAGGACATGCGTTTTTTGTGGCCAGCCTGTCAATAAGCCAGCCCAAGCCGGGGGTAACGTATCGTCTCTTGACCAGCACTAACCGCCGTAGGATGCTTAAAGGGATGGTGAAGTTACCTAAATCGCTTGCGGGCAGAACCGTGGGAAGGTTCTTGCGGTTTGGCATGCTGCGTGGGCTGCGCTCCGTGGAAATCAACGCCGACGATTTTCGCAAATACCTTTCTGACAAGCATGGATTGTGGGTGCCGCACTTCGGGCGCATGCGCGATGTGCCAGTGGAGCGGCTGGATGCGATTGCGGAACGGTTGATCCATGACTCGCAACGACTGGCGCTGGCGCAAGGAGCGGGCTTTGGCCTGGGCGGGATGATCACGTTGCTGCCTGACGCCAGTTTGCTGACGATTATCACCTTGCGGCTGATTCAGAGGCTTTGCCTGCTTTACGGCTTCGAACAAAAAGGCAGCGAAGAACGCGTGGAGTTGTGGCTGGCGGCGGCTGCCGCGGCGGGAATCGACTTCAGCAAGGATCTGGCGGAAAAACAAATGGTGGAGAAACTGGCGCCGCGCATCGCAGGCCGGCTGGCGGTGAAGATTGGCGAAGAGAGCGCGGAAAAGTGGGTGGGGCGCATGGTGCCGCTGGCCAGTTCGGCGATTGGCGGCGCTTTGAACTACTCGTTCGTCAGGACGTGGGGTCGCCGGGTGCAACGCCACTTGAGAGAACGGCATTTGACGGAACGCGTCGCTGCGCAGGTGCGGGTGGGTAAGCCGGTGGTGGTGGGCTAGAGTTTTCCTTTTCAGGCGGCCATGCCTCAGGATGCTGCGATTCCCTTTCTACTCGGCGTGAACTATCCCTGGTTGAACTATGGGCAGGATTTTGGCGAAGGGCCGTGGGGCCATTGCGGCATCAGTGTGCCCGAAAATCGATCGCGTGTGGCGCAGGACTTCGCGGAGATTCAAGACAGTGGCGCGACAACGGTGCGCTGGTTCTTGTTTGGTGATGGCCGCGCGGGATTTCTGTCGGAAAAAGGGATTCCTACCGAGCCGGACGCATTCCTGTTTAAAGATGTCGGCGTGGTTCTTAGCCTGGCGGAGAGCTACGGCCTGAAACTTTGCTTTTCACTGATGGATTTTTTGTGGCTGCAGGATCACGGCGGAAAACGCGTCGGCCATGCAAATGAACTGCTACTGCAGTCTGCCGCCGGCCGCGAAGCTTTTCTGCGGCACGTTCTGATTCCGCTGTTCCGGGAATTTCGCGGGCATCCCGCGTTACTGGCCTGGGAAATTGCCAATGAACCGGAGTGGGCAATCCGGGAATTTCATCGGGTGCGCGCAGCGAAAATGCATCTGGCGGATTTTCGCGTGTTTGCCACGGAAGTTGCGCAAGCGGTTCATGAATTCGGCGAAGTTCCGGTTACGCTGGGATCGGCGCGGCTGCAATGGGTTCGCGCGTGGCACGAGCTTGGACTGGATTTCTACCAGGCGCATTACTATCCCGCGACCGAGGGCGACACCGTCGCTAACCTTGGCAAGCAACTCGCTGCGCTGCCCGCTCTCGACAAGCCTTTGTGGCTCGGCGAACTACCCGCCCGCGATGCTTCTCCCGATTATTCTGTCGAGAAGGCATTGCACGCATGCCGCGACGCCGGTCTTCACGGCGCTGCCGTGTGGCGCTGGACGCGGCCGCAGGAAACGAGCAGCGACGTGGCGATCGGATTTGTGGAAGCAGCGAAATTGCGGGCGTGGACCGAAGAGCGACGCGCGCGCGAGGCCAGAGCGTAAACGCGCAAGGAGCGGAATGCGGGTGACGTTTAGCAGAACAAGCTGGCGAAGAGCTGCCGGGTTTTTGCTGGCGCTGTCTGCGGCGTGGGGCACAGCGGCGACGGCGCAAGAACCCGCCAACGAACCGGAAATTCGCGCGGAAATGGCCGCGGCGGAACGATTGCTGGGCAAGACTCCCGATCGCGCTGCGGTGCTTTATCTGCTGGCGGCGTTACACGCGCAACTGGGCGAAATCCACGAGGCCATGAGCAATTTGAAGGAATGCGTATCGCTGAAGGAAGGCTTCGATCCCTCGGGCGGTCCGGAATTTGCCGGGTTGAAAGGCTCGCGCGATTACGATCAGTTGGTGGAACAAGTCCGCAAAGATTTTCCTGCTGTGAATCAGGCGCGGCTGGTTTATGTCACCACAGAAAAAGATCTGGTCCCGGAGGGACTGGCTTACGATTCCGCGCGCAACGCTTTCTATCTGAGCAGCCTGAACCTGCGAAAGATTGTGAAGATTCCGGGGAATACGGTGATCAAGGCGCCTGCAAAAGGCGCGATTCCACAGAAAAGCAGCGATTTTGTTCCGGGCGATCGCTACAAGCTTCTACCTGTTTTGGGGATTCGCATCGATCCCACCGACGGAAGTGTGTGGAGCAATTCCTGCCTGGATGAAGGCAAGGCGGAACTGCTGCATTTCGATGTGCAGGGAATGCTGCTGGGCCGCTACGCAACGCAGGAACCCGGGAAACATTGCTTCAACGATCTGGCGGTGCTTCCGTCGGGAGAGATTTTTTTGACGGATACGCTGGCCAACAAGCTGCTTGAATTCCAGCCAAAAACGCAGTCGTTCTCTGAAGTTAAAGCTTCACGGGAACTGCTGGAGCCAAACGGCATTACTTTGTCCGGCGACAGTCAATTTTTGTATCTTGCCGATCAGTTGGGCGTGCAACGAGTGGACTTGAAAACGCGCGAGAGTGTCGAAGTGGATGCGGGAGCGCACAGCACGCTGGCGGGAGTGGACGGTTTGTATTGGCACAAGGGCAGCTTGATTGCGATTCAAAACGGAATCGGAACGCCGCGTGTTGTCGCATTCCAGTTGTCCAACGATGGCGTTCACGTCTCCAAAACCACGATTCTGGAGTACCGCTCGAATTTGTGCGTTTTGCCGACGACGGGGGCGTTGCGCGAGGACGACTTCTACTACATCGTGAACAGTGGGAGCGACAATCTGAATACCAACGACCGCGTGCTGGACGTTACCAAACTGGAGCCGGTGCGAATTGCCGTGATCCATTTGCCGTAAAGCGCGGGACGGTGGCGGATGCGGCACGGCAGTGGAATTTCGCGGACAGGCCACGTACATTGATAGAGCGCGTAGAGAGCGGCGTACGGAAGAGGAGAGGTGCCCCATGAAATCACTCGGCAAAGTTCTGACTGCGGCGGCGATTCTTTTGGCGGGCACGTGCCTTCTGGTGATTCCGCAATTCGCGGCTTCCCGCACACAGCCAATGGCCGGGATGCAGCAAGCGCCGAACCCCGATGAACCGATTCCGGCGTTTCACATGGAGCCGCCGAAGGATGCGCTGCCACCGACTATGGAGCCTTCGCTTTTTCCCAACATCGGGGTGTTCAATGCCTACATGGTGGCGGGCCGCGTGAAGAAAGTGCTGTACCAGCAGCCGTGCTATTGCCACTGCGATCGCAGCCAAGGTCACGGCAGCTTGCTGGATTGCTTCGTGGGGAGGCATGGCTCGGGTTGCGACACGTGCATGAGGGAAGCGTTTTACTCCTACGAACAGACGCGCAAGGGCAAAACGCCGGCGCAGATTCGTGACGGGATTATTAAGGGCGAGTGGGAAAAGGTGAACATAGCCAAATACCAGACGGCGTACCTGCCGCCCTCGAACGCGCCAGCCAAGTAAGTTCCGTTGCGGCAAAATCATGTCCCGCAAGTGTGTATTGCCCCTAAGGTCTTGAGCGAATTGTTGAATGCCGGGCTGTAGAATGCGCCGCACGGAGCAGGCGTTTCCTGCATCGAGAAACTGCTTCTGCTACACTGTCCCGCTGAAAAGTGAAACGCAGGGAATTCGCTGCCGACATCAATCCTGGAGTGAAGCGATGAAACATAAAAGTGGCCGGATCGCGCTGGGCGCTGGGCTGATTCTTTGTTTGTCGTGCGCGCTGATACTTCCGCTGGTGCGCAGCGTGAACGCGGACGCGAATTGGGGTTTTTCCATGAGCAATCTGGACAAAACCTGCAAGCCTTGCGACGACTTCTACCAATTCGCGATGGGCGGCTGGATGAAGAGCAACCCGATACCGCCGGAGTATGCGACTTGGGGTTCGTTCACGGTGCTGCGCGACAAGAATCTGACGGACTTGCACACGATTCTGGAGACCGTTGCCAAACAGAATGCGCCCACGGGTTCAGACAAACAGAAGATCGCGGATTTTTATGGCAGTTGCATGGATACCAGCGCGATCGATTCCGCTGGACTGAAGCCGCTTGCCCCGGAGCTTGCCGCCATCGAAGCGGTGCAAGACCGCAAGGCGTTGGAGACGGAAATTGCCAACTTGCAGCGCGAGCGGGTGAATGCGGTTTTCCGCTTTTTCTCGGCGCCGGACTTCAAAGACAGCTCGCGCAATCTGGCGCAGTTGAGCCAGGGCGGTTTAGGAATGCCGGACCGCGATTATTATTTGCGCGAAGACGACAAGTCGAAACAGTTGCGGACCGACTACGTGCAGCACGTCGCGAAAATGCTGGAATTGGCGGGCGACGCGCCAGACAAGGCCGCGACTGAAGCCAAGGTGGTGATGGATCTGGAGACGAGCCTGGCGAAAGCATCACGCAGCAGAGTGGAGCTACGCGACCCCGACAAGAACTACAACAAGATGACGCTGGCGCAGATCAGTGGGTTGACGCCGGACTGGTCGTGGGAAAGCTATCTTCACACCATGAGCGCTCCCGCGGTGGACCAGGCCAACCTGCGGCAACCTGATTTCTTCAAGGAAATGAACCGCGAACTGACGGCGGTGTCGCTGGCGGATTGGAGGGTTTATCTGCGCTGGCAATTGCTGCACGCGTACGCGCCGGCGCTGCCCGAGAGTTTCGTGCAGGAAAATTTTGATTTCTACGGAAAGAAGCTGTCGGGAGCAAAGGAAATTCTGCCGCGATGGAAGCGCTGCGTGCAGGCCACGGACCAGAATTTGGGCGAAGCGCTCGGCAAAGTATATGTCGACGAATATTTCCCGCCGGCGGCCAAAGCGCACGCCAAAGAAATGATCGGCAATTTGATTGCCGCGCTGAAATCGGATATTCCCACGCTGGCGTGGATGGGGCCGGAGACCAAGAAGCAGGCGCTGGCCAAGCTGGAAGCGTTCACGGTGAAAATCGGCTATCCCGACAAATGGCGCGACTATTCGAAATTCACAGTTACGCGCGGGTCCTATCTGGCGGACTTCCGCAACGGCTCGGAATTCGAGCAAGCGCGCGAGGTCGCGAAAATCGGCCAGCCAGTGGACCGCTCGGAATGGGGAATGACGCCGCCGACCGTGAACGCCTACAACAACTCGACGATGAACGAGATCGTTTTCCCCGCGGGCATCATGCAACCACCGTTTTACAACCCTAACGCCGATGACGCGGTGAACTATGGCGGGATGGGCGCGGTGATCGGCCACGAGATCAGCCACGGGTTCGACGATCAAGGCTCCAAATTCGATGGCCAAGGCAATCTGCGGACATGGTGGACGCCGGAGGACCGCAAGAGCTTCGACGAGCATGGGGACTGCATCGTGAAGCAGTTCGACAGCTACGAAGTGGAGCCGGGACTGCATCAAAACGGCAAGCTGGTGCTCGGTGAAAGCATCGGCGACTTGGGCGGTTTGACGATCGCGTATGCGGCGTACGAGAAATCCATCGAAGGCAAACGCCCCAAGGACGTGGATGGCTTCACGCCGGAGCAGCGCTTCTTTCTGGGCTGGGCGCAGGTGTGGGGAGCAAATCAGCGGCCGGAGGCGGCGCGGCTGCAAACCAACACGGACCCGCATCCGCTGCCGCGATTCCGCGCCAATGGGCCGCTGTCCAACATGGAAGCATTCGCGAAAGCGTTTGGCTGCACGAAGGGCGAAGCGATGGTGCGCGAAAACGCTTGCAAAATTTGGTGAGCGACGCTGCAAGGCTCACCGCAACTGGTCTGTTTAGCGTTGAATTACCAGAGCAGTTTGAGCCCGAACTGGATGTGACGAGAGCCGCCCGAACCGACGACCGGGTTAGAAGCCTGCACGTCGGGGGTAGCTTTCGCAAGCCCAAGATCGCTGCCGGCGAGGTCGGTGCCAATCGAACCGTTGGCGAAGTTCGGATGGTTGAAGATGTTGAAAAATTCCGCACGGAACTGCAGCTGCAGCCGTTCGTGCAATTTCCACATCTTGCTGACGGAAAAATCAAAATTGTTGAAGCCCGGGCCACGCAAGATGTTGCGACCCATCGTGCCGAAGGTGTTGAAGGCGTTGGGATACATGATCGCCCCGTTCTTGGCCCAGCAACCGCCAACGTAGTCCAATGACTCGACCAGTGCAGGCGTGGTCGCCGCAGACAGACAAACCGGATCACGAGTGAGCACGTTCCCATCCGAGTCGTAGGTATTCGACAGGAAGGGAAGCGGGAGCCGTCTGCGACCAAGTCAGATTCTTGGGGTTTCCTTTGATGTTCCAACGGTCCCAGCCCGCGTTGTAATAGCCTTCGAGCGTTCCCGTCAGATCGTAATTGTCGTCATACAGGTTCAGCGGCTCACCGGTCTGGTAGGAATAAATGCCGCTGACCTGCCAGCCTTCCAGCATCTGCAATTTGGATTTGATGGAGGGAATGTCGTAGATGACGGAAAGAGTGAAGCGGTGCCGGATGTCGTAGTCTCCGGCGGCTTTTTCAGCGGCATAGTCGAGACTGTTTTGCGGGACGTCCGCGAGGTTGGTGGTGCCGCTGGTGGTGTCGATGGCGTGGCCGTAGGTGTAGCCCGCGAGGAAATAGAGGCCGTGGGAGTAGCGTTTGGTAAACGTCACCTGCAACGCCTGGTAGCTGGACAGCGACTTGTTACCGATGGTGTTGACGAACTCCAGGTACGGGAAGCACGAGCCGCCAGTCCCGAGTCCGCCCAGATTTGCGGGGCAGTTCGAAACCAGGGGACGCCCGTATTGCGAGTCGGCGCCGTCAATCGAGGTGTTGATCTGGTTCTGATCGATGGTGCTGTAAAGCTTCACTCCATGGTTGGCGACGTAGGCGACTTGCAGCAGGGTGGTGGGAGTGATTTGCTGTTGAACGTTCAGGTTCCAGTTGAGGACGTAAGGCGTCTTCAAATTTTGATCAATCGCGGAGATGTCGCAGGGCGAGCCGATACTGCAAATCGGTGGTGAAGAACTATTCACCGGAAAGATGGGGCCGGTGGTGTTCCAATTGAGTTCACTGGCGTCGTGCGTATTCTGCACAAAGGAAGTGATGGTGCCGGTTGGCGGCTGAACAAGTACGGACCCATCCGTGTAGTCGAGCTGGGTCTGCAGTCCGGTGGGAACCAGATTCGCTCCTGCGCTGTTCACAAAAGTTCGAATGGAGGGCTGAATGTAGATCATTCCAAAGCCAGAGCGCACCACCGTCTTTCCATTGCCGAAGACATCCCACGCGACTCCGATGCGCGGTGAGATATTGTTATAGTTCGTCGGGTACAGCTGATTGGTGCCAAATCCCACCTGAACCATGCCCTTTTCGGGATCGAAATTGCCCAAGCGGTTTTGCGAGTCCTTGATGGGATAGGTCACGTCGTAGCGCAATCCCAGATTGAGCATGACGTTTTTGGTGACGCGATAGTCATCCTGAGCAAACAGGCCAATCGAATTCATGCTGATGTTGCGGCCGGGATCGCCGTAGAGAATTCTCCAGGCATACACGTTGCCTTGCAGGAAGTCCGACAGGGTGTCGAAATCAACGCGTCCGCGACCGTAATTGGCGCGGAAGTAATCGACATTGCCGTGAGTGTAGCTCATGCCAAATCGCAAGCTGTGCTTGCCAACCAGGAAGGTCGCAGTGTCAGAGAGTGTCGTGGTCTTGCTCGGCGTGGTATCCAGAGGCCAACTGGAATTTCCTCCCATGTAATTCATGGTATTTTGATCCGGATTGATGCGCGGGAAACCGAAAAGCTGCGGATTGGTGACGCCGGTATTTAAACCGTAGGCGGTTGGATTCACGTTTCCGTCCACAGAAGTGATCGCTTCATTGAAACTGTTGAAGCTGACGCGCGCGGTGTTGACCCAGCGGGAATTTGGCGTCCATACCCAGTCCAGCCCGAATACTTGGGTAATTGGCTTGGTCTTCGATAACCACTCACTGCGGATGGGAACGGCATCTTCTTCCACCTGGTTGCTGTTCGAATAGATGTAGCGGCCAGAGATGGTGTGGTGTTCGTTGAAGACGAAATCCGATTTGAAAACAATGTTGTCTTCGCGGTTGGTGTTGTTGAAGTCGAAATTGATGGCCGCGGGATCACTGGCGTTTGCCGTCAAGCCGGGGTTTGGCAGGAAGTACTTCAAAAGATTTTGGCTGAGCTGGCTGCAATTGGCGGGCAGCGGGGATTGTCCACAGCCCGTGGCGTTCATCGCATCCACAATGCTGTATTCCTCCAGGGGAAAGTTCAAGGTGCTGGGATCGACGCGCCCAACCAGCGATTGTGTGACCGGGCTGTCCGCAAGGTAGGGATTCCCAACCTTGTCTCGCACGCCCTCGTAATTCACGAAGTAGAACCACTTTTTCTTGATGAAAGCTCCGCCCAAAGAGGCACCGAATTGGTTCAACAAGAGGGCCGAAGTTGGTTCCGGCGCCGGATTGAAATAGTTGCGGGCGTCGACGGCGTTGTTGCGGTAGAAATAGTAGGCGCTGCCGTGAAGGATATCCGTTCCGGACTTGATTCCCATATTCACGACCACGCCGGGCTTGGCGCCAAAATCGGCGGTGGGCTGCTCCTGAGTATTGAATTCCTGAATGGAATCCAAGGGAAGGTGGCTGGCGGGAGTTCCGCTGATACCGGCATCGTTGACCACAGTTTCGCCGTAATAGGCATCGTTGTCGGTGGCGCCGTCGATGATGAAGTTGTTGTCGTCGGGGCGCATGCCATTTGAGGTCAAAGTATGGAAACCGCCCCCCGGCTCTCTTTGCACGCCGGGATGCAAGGGCAGCAAGTTTTGAAAATCGCGTCCCTGCATGGGGAGTTCGTTGATGGCCTGGTTGGAAAGCACGCCGCTGAGGACGGCGTTGGAGGTTTCGGTCAACGGCGCTTGTTCATTGACTTCCACGACTTCGGTGATGGCGCCGGGTACAAGTTGAAAATCGATCTTGATATCGTTGGCGACTTCTACACGAACATTGTCGCGAAGCACGCTTCTGAATTTCGCAGCTTCCGCCCTGACGGAGTAGACCCCCGGCTCAACGTTTGGGTCGACGTAGTTTCCGTCGCTGTTGGTTTCGAGAACCGTTTGCACATGAGTTCCCAGATTTTCGATGGTGACCTTGGCGCCAGGAATGGCGCCGCCGGTGGAGTCTGTGATCTGACCACTGATCCGGCCACGATTGGTTTGCGCCAGCAACAGCATGGGAACAAGACATACGAACAGCAGGAATAAAAGTCGCCGAACAGAATATAAGTGCATAGAACCCCCCCATTTTGAAACTGGACTTTGCCCTTTCAGACGAATGCATCGGCTGAAAGGATTCAGCAGTTGATCAAAAAAACTGAAAATGAATGCTTAAAGGCCGGACTGACGACCACCTGTGGCAATTTGCGGATTAACTCGGAATAGGGAGCAAGTAATGAACATGAAATGGTTTCGTCGCGACATCCCCGTCCTTTTTGCTGCCACTTGCCGCGCAGTATGGGTTAAGGAATGAACGAAGTCAACGGGATAGTGCGAGTCGGTCGCGCCTGTACCGGTTGAGTCACTATCGTTCCGATTACTCGAGACCCGATTCGGTTCTGCGTCTATACTTTCACGATGCGCAAGTACAATTCCTGGCTATCCCTTCGCACTTTTTGTTGTGCCACAATTCTATTCGGTAGTTTTTTGGCAACTCCCACCCAAGCGAAATGGAAATATTTTCGCGCGGGAAATGCCGCTGATAGCAGCGCCAAACCCGTGGGCGGATTCGCATTGATGGGAGGAGGCGGGAAACAAGACCCGGCGTTCAAGTTCTTGTGTGAACGGGCGAACGGTGGCGACTTCCTGATTCTGCGCGCGGACACGGAAGACGACTACGCGAAGAAAGTGAACGAGGAGATCAAGACGATTTGCCCATTAAACTCCGTGGCCACCATTGTTTTTACGGATCGCGAAGACTCCGATGATCCGAAGGTGGCAAAGATTATTCAGGAGGCAGAAAGTATTTTCCTGGCCGGCGGCGATCAGTCGAATTACGTGCGTTTCTGGCAAGATACTCCGGTGCAGGACGCTTTGAACCGCTATATTGCCGCGGGCAGGCCGATTGGCGGCAACAGCGCGGGCCTGGCCATACTCGGCGAGTATTCGTTCGCATCCATGATCGACACAATTCATTCTCCGGACGCCCTTGCCGATCCATACGGCAATAAGGTTACGATTACGCGCGAATTCCTGAACATTCCGCTTTTGGCCGACACCATTACCGATACACATTTCGCAAAACGCGACCGGCTGGGCAGATTGCTGGTTTTCATGGCGCGTATTCTGCAAGACGGTTGGGCCAAGCAAATTCGCGCCATTGCGGTCGAAGAAAATGTGGCGGTGCTCGTAGAGTTGGACGGAACCGCGCGCGTGGTGGGCGAAGGTCCGGCCTATTTTATGGAGTCCACGGCGGCGCCGGAAGTATGCGCGCACCGCGAACCACTGACCTTCACTAAGATTGGGGTGCAGCGAGTCGCGGCCGGAAAATCGTTTCAAATCAAAGCATGGGAAGGACAGGCAGAGAAGTACACGCTGTCTGTTGTAAAAGGAGTCGTTTCGGCGCCGGGCCGCTCGCAAGGAGTCTACTAACGAATCGCCCGGGGCCCTCGGTATTACTTGCCGTGGCGGAGATAGGCGTCGGTCTTGTTGAGCCAGTCTTCGCGCGGCGGAGTGAAGACGTCGAGGTCCAGCGTGTCTTCCAGCGCCCAGGCTTCGTGCGGCATGTTGGCCGGGATGCACAAAACTTCGCCGGCTTTCACAACCACTTCCTTGCCGTCAATGGCGAATTTCAGGGCGCCTTCCAGAATGTAGGTCACCTGTTCGTTGTGGTGATGGTGCTCGGGAACGTGGCCACCTTTTTTGATGAACACGCGGGCAAGCATAACCTTGTCGCCGACGACCATTTCGCGGTCGATCTTGTCGTTCAGGGGTTCGCGGTGAACCTGGTTCCAGGGAATGTATTTGAATTCGTGTTTTTCACTCATTTCATGTCTCCATACATGCGTGCTGCAGTGTCGTGCAGATAATTGCGAGCCATCTCCAGCGCTTTTGCTTCACTGATCGCGCCTTCCTGCACTAGTTCGGCCAGTGCAGCGGCTAGCGCGGTGCGCGAGGTGCGCGCGGCCAGCCACATGCTTTCCTCTGCACCCAGAGCGTCGTTGAATGGAAAGGCGTCGGAGCCATACATCATCTTGTCGGGATAAATGGTGAGCAGCATCTTGAGCACGTCTTTAAACTGCGAAGGATAGAGCAGTTCGGACTGGAACGAAGTGTCCAGGTAAACATTCTTCACCGCGGTGAGCAGCGCGGCTTCGCGTTCATACGGCCAGCCGCCATGAATCAGCACGAAGGTGACATTTTTGTAGCGAACATCGCGCACCACGTTTTCCAGATTCAGGACGTTGCCCTGACGCAGGCTGAAGTAGTCGCCAATGCCGACGGCGGTGTGAAAATGCATGGGCAGGTGCAGCTTGCCGGACTGATCGGCGATCACGCGAAAAATGTAATCCTGGAAGATGCGGTATTCGTCGGCATTGGGAACGCCGCCGGCGTGGTAGTGACTGTAAATCGCTTCGGCCTGAGAACGCGGCGGATCAGTGAAATACAAGGTACGGAAGTAAGCGGCTTCAAATTTAATCGCCACGCCGCCATGCTTCTGATTATCGGCCATGGTGCGACGCACAAATTCTTCATAGCCGGCGAGGTCCGCGGGAAGTCCCTCGACACCTTCCTGTTTTTTCCAGCGTGCCAGCATTTTTTCCTGCAGCGGAACGTACACGCCCATATCCGGAGTGCTGGCAGTCTGCTGGCTGTTGTCAAAAGGATAGAAAAAGGAATCGCCGAAGAAAACCCAGTGGAATCGCTTGGGGTCCAGGTAGGGAGCCATCATGGCGCGATTCGCCAGGCAAATTTGTACGTTCAGTTTGTCGAGGATGCTGTCGAAATACGCTGTGCCTCCGGCTTGCTTCGCTGCGTTCTTTTTGTCGGCCAACCATTTGGAATGCTCGGGCTTGAAATCATCGTAAGGGTAGCCGAAAAGCGATTTAGCGGCGGCGACAAACTCGGGATTGTCGTCGCGCAGGCGAAAGGTAGGACTCTCGTCGGGCGGCGCGGCCATGGCGTCGACATCGGAATCGTCGGCGAAGCCGGGATGGGCGTGATTGTCGTACATGGGGATCTTGTCGATCTCGAGGAGCAGGCGGTCGTACGTTTTCTTGACGTCACCGGCGGGATACGGCGTGGCTTGCGCGTTCGCCGATTGCGCCCAACCTGCCACAATAAGAAGTCCCACGCTTGCGCACAGCAAATGTTTCCTCACCGGCAATCCCCCGTTCGTTCAGGTGTGAAAAATCAGAAGCTCAGAGTTCTCCGGACCGCGGCAACCTACAGCGCCACCGCGGCGCGCCAATGCGACGACACGCGGCGAATGCGCTCCAACGCCTCTTCGAGCAGATGCGTGGCGCTGACCAAAGAGAAGCGCAGAAAATTCTTGCCTTCCGCGCCGAATGCCGCGCCGGCAATTCCCGCCACGCCCACCTCTTCGAGCAAAATCTTCTGAACCTCTTCCGCGGTCCGGCCGGTTTCCTCGATGTTCACCCAGGCGTAGAAGGCGCCGTCGGGCGACTGGCAGCGGAATCCGGGAATCTTGTTGAGCTTCGCGACGAAAAGATCGCGGCGCTTGCGATATTCGTGGACCATCGCGGGCACGGCGCTGGTAATGTCCAGCAACGCCTCGATGGCCGCCACCTGCGTGAACTCCGCGGTGCAGGTGAAGGTATTGAGCACCAGCATATCCAGCGCGTCGATTACCGGCGTTTGCGCCACGGCGTAACCCAGGCGCCATCCGGTCATGGCGAAGGACTTGGAGAATCCATCGATAATCACGGTGCGGTCGGCCATGCCGGGCAACGACCAAATGGATTTGTACTCGCCATTGAACAGTATGCGCGCATAAATCTCGTCGGCAATAACCCAAAGGTCGTGCTTGCGCGCGAGTTCGGCAATTTGCAGCAGCGTTGCGTCGCTGAACACCGTTCCGGTGGGATTGTTCGGTGAATTGAAGATCAACATGCTGGTTTTCGGCGTGATCTTCGCGGCAATTTCCGCCACATCCGGCTGGAACCTATTTTTTTCGCGCAACGCGTAGGGCACAGCTTTGGCGCCCAGGCCGCGCGTGAACGACGGATAGATCGGAAAGCTGGGATCGGGATAGAGCACTTCGTCGCCCGGCTCAATCAGCGCCATCATGGACAACGCCAGAGCCATCTTGCAACCCGGCGCCACCAGCACTTGTTCCGCGCGGACATCCAATTTGCGCGTGCGTTTCAGGTAATTGGCGATGGCTTCGCGTAGCGGAGGAATGCCGCGCGTGGAGACGTAGCGGTCGCGCCCGTCGGCGACGGCGGCGCGCAGCGTATCCACCACTGGCGCGGCGGGATGAAAGTCGGGCTCGCCGAGTTCGAGGTGAATGATGGAGCGGCCTTGCTTCTCGAGTTCCTTGGCGCGCGTGTATACCGCCAGGGCGCCTTCTCCGGTCAGTTGTGCAATGCGTGAAGCGATTTTAGCCATAACCGAAAAATCATATCACTAGTGGCCGCAAGGTTCTTCCGCGGGAAAATACGCTGAGGCGCGGATCTTATGCGCCCCAGCGTTAGCCAAGTGTAGAAAGAGCCCGGGTTAGAACGAAAGCTTCAACGAAAACTGAATCAGCCGCGGGGTGCCTACCGTCGAGAAAATCTTGCCGAAGGGCCCGTCGCCCGTGGGATTGCCGCTGGCATCGTGGGTGATGGTTTCCACGTCGTTGATCGCAGGATTGGCGAAGTTGGCGTGGTTGAAGATGTTGAAGAAGTCGGTGGTAAAGCGCAGGTTGAAGCGCTCTCCGAACTGGAAGTTCTTGATGAGCGAGAAATCCCAGTTCTGCTGGTAGGGGCCGCGATAGGTGTTGCGACCGAGCACACCGAAATTCGTGGTGCAGAAGTTGGGATCGGAAGCGCACTCGGTGGGATAGAGAAGAGGCGCCGGAGCAAAGTTGGCGAGGTTCAAATAACCGTTCAAGCGGTTCTCGATACCTCCGTTCGTATAACCGCCGCCAACGGTTCCGCCGGATGCCAGGCTGCCGTTCAGAGTCGGCGTGTATCCCGGCGAAAGGAAACCAGAACCGGCGAGCGAATCAGTGACGGAGAACGGCGTTCCGGACTGGATGATGGTGATTCCGCTGATGGCCCAATTACCCAGCGCCTTGTGTTTCCAATCGTTGCCGTCGGCGAAGAAAGGCAGGTCGTAGCGATAGCTAAGGGCCAGACGCTGCGGGCGATCGAAGTCTGACAAACCGCGCGACCACTTCAGGTCGGCTTCATTGTTATAGGCGGTATTCAGAGCGGTGTTACCGCTGGAGGTGGCGTCCGTCGACTTGGAGAAGGTATAAGCGGCCTGGACATAGCCGTGAGCCCAGCGCCGCGAGAGCGTGGTCTGCAGCGAATTGTAGTGCGAGTAGGCGTCGTTTGCGAAAATCTGGAACCCTCCGTAGCCGTTAATCGCCGGGATTGGAGACCGAGCGGGACCATTGGCAAATGTATTGGCGGTGATCTGGTAGGTAATCCCGTTTACGTCGGTGATGCTTACGGGATGCTCGGGACTGGCGTCTTGCCCGGGAATGTTGGTTCGGGTTTCGCGCAAGTGCACGGCATGTGTTCCGACGTAGCCAACTTCCAGTACCCATTGCTTGCCCAGATCGCGCTGGATGGTCATGTTCCACTGCTGCGTATTCGGCATGACGAACTTGCGCGGAACCGCGAGCACGAACAGGTTGGTGGTGGGAACCGTCCCGGGGCTGCCGGCGGCGCACGCAAAGTTGCCGGCCAGATTTGAATTGCCTCCGGTGAAACCCTGAAACGCCGCGGTGCACGGAATGAAGTTTGGATCGAGAGTTCCAGCGACGGGGAGACCATTGTTGGTGCAACCCGGAGCTGGATTTTGCGAAAAGTAAGTTGCCAGGCAGCCGGGATTCGAAGCTCCGAAGGTAATCGGCAAGAACGGCGCCTGGAAGGAAAGCTGGTCCGCGGTTCCGACATCTTCGCGTACGAAGTAGATGCCATAGCCGGCGCGAATTGTGGTGGTACCTTTGCCGCCGAGGTCGTAAGCAAAGCCAATGCGAGGCGCGAGCCCGGTGGAATAGGCGTTCTTGAAGGTGGTGTCGCTTCCGCTGCCAGTCAGCCCGGGAACGTTCAAGGTGTTCGCGCAACCGCCGTAGATCATGGGGTAGAGATTCTGCGCGGCGAGGCTTTCGTCGATGTTGCCGAGGTGGCACAGATTGTCGCTAAACGCGCCGTCGATTTCGGTGCGTAAACCAAGGTTGAGCGTAAGGTTGCGGCGCACTTTCCAATCGTCCTGCGCGAAGAAGCCGTAATCGGTAGCGCGGTACTGGTGGTTGTAAACGCCGCCGCCGCCAAAGCTGAAGGCTGATGCGCCTTGCAGGAAATTTTGCCAGTCGGTTAAGCCCGCGCTGTTCAGGAAGAAAATCTGTCCGTTGAAGGTTTGCGGAAACAGCTTGTCGAGGTTGACGCGCGTAAGTTCCGCGCCGAATCGGAAAACGTGCGAGCCCTTAACCCAGCTGACGTTGTCGATAAAGTTGAAATTATTCTGGGTCTGATATTGGTTGGCGGGAGGAGTGGGTCCAATCTGAAAGCCGGAAGTGTTGAACGTAAACTTGTAGATGGATTGCGTGATGTTATTGGAGGGCCGATCGATGCCCAGATCCGCGGCGGTGACAGGCGGCACGTTCAGCAAGCTGTAATTCATGCGCACGTAGCCGAAGCGGAATTCGTTGACCAGGCTGGGATTGAATAGATGCGTTTCGCCAATGCTTAAGAATCGCGCAGCGACGGGGATCTGGTAAGGAAAGTCCAGGTCGGTGGCGCTGATGCTGCTGGCCAGGGTGCCGCCCAGGGAAGCTTGCAAGCCGCCAGCACCGAAGGGCAAAAGGCTGGAGGAGTTGGAGAAGAAGAAGTTGGCGCTGAGTTTGTCGCGGCTGGAATTGAATTCCCTGTTCCAGTTGATGGTGAACTGATTATCGCTGAAGGTTCCGGGCTTGCTGTAGAGGAACGGCGCGGTATTCACGGTTACCTGGCAGGTGGTGGGATTCACGCTGACGCCTGGCGTGCCTGCCACGGAAGGAATCAAGTATCCGCCGGGAGTGTTGCCGAACTGCGTGCTTTGAAAATTCAACAGTTTCAGCACGACGGGATCGATGGAGATCGGGGCGGCGGCGCAACCTGCGGGATTGCTGGCTGACGGCGCAACGGCCGGGGTGCTGAAAATACTCGCCAGGTTTTCCGCGCTGCGGTCGGTGGGAAGAACCGGGAAGCCCGGATTATTGATCTGCGTTCCGGCCGACAGCGCACTGACCTGGCGCGTTCCCTGATAGTTCCCGAAAATGTATCCGAACTTTTCTTTCACCAACGGACCACCGAGGCTGGCTCCAAAAATGTTCTGCCGCACTTCGGGGCGCGGCAGGCCGCTGGCGTTTTGGAAAAATTCGTTGGCGTTGAGGACTTCGTTGCGGAAGAACTCATACAAATCGCCGTGATACTGCCGCGTGCCGGTTCTCAGAATGGCGTTGACGTCGCCGCCGCCGTTGCGACCCTGGCTAGCATCGTACAGCGACGTTTGCACCTTGAACTCCTGCAACACGTCCGGGTTCGGCAGAGGAACGTAGTAGTTTTGCGCCACGTTGTAGTCGGTGGCGCTGATTCCTTCGATCTGATAGTTGTTGTTGTCTTCGCGTTGCCCATTCACGAATATTTTCGTGACGCCGCGTCCGAGTTGCGCAGAAGCATTCAGTTCGCTTTGCGCGCCGGTGCTGAGGGTCAGCAACTGCTGGTAATTTTGCGTCGCGAGAGGAAGCTCGCGGATGGTTTCTGCCCCCAGGGTGCCGCCGGTAGTAGCGGCGGTAGTGTCAACGGTGGCGACCTGAGCGGAAATTTCCACCTTTTCGCTGACCGTTCCGGGCTTCAGCGAGATGGTGACGCGAGTTGTCTCTGTAACGCGAACTTCGACGCCGGCGGCTCTGGCGGTGGCGAAGCCCGCCTTGTTCACGACCAGGTAGTAGTTTCCCGGCGGCAGTAGTGTGGCCACGAAGGAGCCATCGGGGCCGGTGTTTTGCCGGCGCACCAGCAGGTCCGTGGCGCTGTTGGAGATTTGTACCTCGGCGTCGGCAACCTCAGCGCCGCTGACGTCTGTAACGGTTCCACTGATGGCACCTGTGGCGCCACCCTGGCCCCTCGCCGCAGGCACGCTGAGCAACACTGTAATAAGGACGAACAACGAAAAAAATCTTATGAGTCCCCGCATGCTATCCCCCCCGAATAAAGTCCGCCATGTCCCGAGGAACCGGGAAATCTCGCCGCCCGGCCTGGCACCGGCGTTTTAGGCCGATGGGCAAGAGAGATTGGTGGTAACCACACCCCTGGAGGATAAATAGAGGAGGGACGTTATCGGGTAAGCCGTCTATTGTCAAGCAGTTGGCAATGAATAATTCTCATTGTGGTCATCACTGAATCGTATACTCGGCTGGCGAAAACGCTACGTGACGCAAATAAAACGCCCGAGGCAGGGCTGCGGCGAGTATGCGTCGCGCGAAGTTGGTATGTCACTGGCTTGTCATATCTTTCGCCTTACGCAACCTGGGGAACTGCGCTATCGTCTAACTCTACAGGGGAGCTTGCTCACCTCGAGGTTCGCCATGAAAGCTCGGTCGCTTGTACTGATTTTTGCAGTAATTCTGCTGATTTGCGCAGGCCTCCCTGGCATTGCGGCCGGGGATACCAGTCATATTCGAATCATCCGCTTAAGCCTGGTTCAGGGAGATGTGCGCTTTGCCAGCTCGTTCCATAACGACTCTTTGACGGATCCCAAGGCGATATGGGAAACGGCGCCGCTGAACATGCCCATCCGCGAAGGCTCTGCCCTGGCAACGGGCGCAGGCCGGGCGGAAGTTGAATTTGAGAATGGGGCCATGGCGTTCCTGAGCGACAACAGCGTGATGGAGTTCTACGATCTCTCGCTGCACGATGGCCAGAGGATTACTCGCCTGGTGCTCCGCCAAGGCACCGCAGTTTTCTATGTGCACTCGCAATCGGACTATTTTAGTGTTACGGGCGGAGACTTTACGGTGGAGGCCGGGCCGCGGTCGCGATTCCGGCTGAACAATTTTGACGATGGCAGCACGGTTGACGTGGAGGCTGGGCAGGTTTCCATTCTGCGTGATGACAAGACCACTCCGCTGGAAAAAGGCCAGTCGCTTTCCGTGCGCGCCTCTGACCCGAAGCACCCGGTGATTGCGCGCGCTGACCCGAGTGACGATTTTGACCGCTGGGTATCTGGACGGATCGACAGCGTGGTGACAGCCACGAATTACACGAACCAATATACGAGTACCGCAAATTACTCTTCCGGATTTTCTGATCTGTATACCTTCGGTTCATGGTATTCACTGGCAGGATATGGATACGGCTGGCGCCCGTTTGGTGTCGGCATGGGCTGGTGTCCGTTTGACGCGGCTTATGGCAACTGGTACATGGACGCAAGCATTGGCTGGTCGTTCATTGGTTCGGCGCCGTGGGGCTGGTTGCCCTATCACTACGGCGGCTGGATTTTTTCTCCGGCTTACGGCTGGGTGTGGACGCCCAACGGTTTCGGCGGGTACGGCGGCTATGGCGGAAGACCGATCGCCTATCGCCCCGTGACGGCGGTCTGGATTAACTCAGGCGGCGCGTTGGGACTGATTCCTGCGCATCCTCTGGACAAGAATGGCAAAACGCCGTTGAACGCGGCTCAGGGAATTTATCCGGTGCAGGGAAACCGAATCGCTTCGCCAGTTGCCATTGCGAATGGCGAGAAAGTTTCCGTGGTTAAGCATCTACCAGCGAACGCACTGGTCGCCAGTAATGTTGCCAAGACGGGCGCGCCAGTAGCAGTTTCGCGCACGCTGCCCACAAACACTTTCAGCACGCGGCAAGCTGGCGCTACACGCCAGTCATCAATTATGTACGACCCGGCAGAGCACCGTTTCGTGAATTCTGGGCACGCTGTGGCGGCTACGAACAACGTGGCGCAACCGCATGGCAATATCGCCAAAGTCAACGAAGCAACCGCCGGACGTGGCAATGCCAACCTGCCTGCTGCGCGCCCGGCCGCATCATTTCCTGCTGCCGCTCGCAATTCTGTTCCTGCGCGGCCTTCGATGGCGCCGGCGCCAGCCCGCGTGGGTGGCGGATCTTCGGGTGCAAGTTCTTCAGGCGGTGGAGGCGGTTGGGGTGGACGTAGCCCCGGAACCTCCGTGAGTTCGCCGATGCCCGCCAGTTCAGCGGGATCCGCACATCCATCTTCTGCGGGAGGCGGCGGACGTCCGCACTGATCGCGGGAAACAGCGCAACCTTTTAGTTTGAGAAAACGGCTCGTGGCACAGGCGCTGCGAGCCGTTTTACTTTTGTGGACTCAGTGAAGCCATTCGCGCAACGGCTTAGGCAAAAAGCATGCCTGCGTAGCCCACTACTCTGTCGCGGTCGTCTGAGACATCTCCCGAGGTGGCGTATTTCACCAGCTCTCCCTGTTTCACGCCGAGCTTTTCGAGCGCCGTGAGCATGACGACTGCCGGGCCCAGCCCGCACATGGAGATCGCTTCTTTGCGACAGACGTCGTATAAACCAGCCGCATCAACGCGAAGCATACAGTCGACGGCCTGGCGATCTTTCCAACGGGTGCGCTCGTCGTCTTCGTAGTGATTCATGTCCGAGGAAGTCACAACCATGATGTCTTCAGCGCGCTCTGCCAGGACACGCGCGAGTCCTTCACCCACTTCCACAAGTTCCTGGTAGCGAATCGTGCCGACAGCGATGGGCACAAACGTGAAGTCCGGATCGAGCACTTGCAAAAAGGGCAGCTCCACTTCCAAAGAGTGCTCGCGACTGTGCGCCACTTCATCCTCGCGCAGCGCGGGGCATGCAGCGCGCACGCGGTTGGCCAGGTCTTCATCGATGCGCACATCCCCCAGCGGAGTTCGCCACTTTCCCGCGGAAAGAATGGCCAGCGGCTCGCCGCGAGGATAATGACGCACGCCGAGAATTATGATTTCCTTCGGCAGCGCGATGCGCGAAAAGACCGCACCCGCTACGTGCCCCGAATACATGTACCCGGCGTGAGGCACCAGGCAGGCTTTGGCGTGAGTTTTTTCGTGCGGATGCTGAACGCAGGTATATTGCTGAACGAGTGCGGCAAGTTCCTTCGGATTGTCTGGATAGAATTGTCCGGCAACAGCAGGGGGGCGAATCATGGCCCCCTCCTCTGGAACTACGACGAGGGCTTACCTTTGAACTTCACAGCTTGCTGCGACTGGAGATCGTAATACACAGTAATTTTGTCGCCGTATTGATAGCCGCCCTTATCGATGATCTGCTGCATTTTGGCGGCGGCGGGCTGGCTTAGGGAAAAGCTGCGGATGGCCATGTCGTTGCCCTTGGCACGCACGGTAACCTGCGCCACGTTCGCGTTCATGACAAACCCTTCGAACTTCGCGAGCCCTACGTCTTTCGGCTTGGGCGTCACCGCGCTGACAACAATGGCCGCCGCTGTGTCCACGATGATTGGCGTCAGAATGGGATCCTGCGCCGCGGCGTTAGGCGCTCCGAGAGTGACCAGTGCAGCCAAACCCAGAGCCGCGATTCCCACCAGATGCAGAGTCTTTTTCATTCGATATCGTCCGTGGCGATGCGTAGGGATTTCAAGAAGCGCACATCCTGGGGAGTCATGGTGAGGTGCGGCGCAGCCTTCTTTTCTGGTTCCTGTTCCATCGATTCCTGATCCACCTGAATGCGCAGCGATTCCAGGAAGCGACGGTCTTGCGTGGTAATGCGAGTTTCTTCGCCGCCGGAAGCATCGCGTCTGGCCAGACCGATGGTAGCGTCGAGTTTCAGAACAATGTCATAGCCGTGCGCGCGCACACCGGCGATGGCGCCGGTTATGCGCTCCGACTCTGAAACGGTGTCGTTGATAGCGTGCCCTAGCTCTCGAAGGAGGTTCTTCAGATTGTCGTCGAGTTGCAAGGATAGCTCCCCAATACATCTAAATCCGATTGTAGGCTTTCACTATATTCGATACAAGATGGGCTTTCGGCGTTGTCCTCAAAGTATTCACATCGGGCACCTGTACCGCAGGCCGGGCAGCCCCGAGGACACTTTGCGGGAGAGTGCGCTAAGATGCTGCTATGTCAACGGTTGCAGGCAGCGCGAGCCGCCAAGGCGAGCCGCGAGGATTCCGGCGGCTTTGGCGCGTGCTCAAACAGTTATTTCATGAGGCCATCGGGGCAATATTTGCCTTGCTGGCGCTGGGCTGGATGAATATGGCTGTGCGCGCGTGGACTCGCGACGCCACACACTGGCTGATCGGTATTTCCATCGCCGTTGGCCTGTTATTTATCGGGTTTTCCATCACTTCGTTTCGCCGCGCGCGACAATTGTAGATCGCATGTGTGGCGTCGGGCGGTTTCCTGGACGATTGTGTTTCGCGCATTCGATTCTGAAACAATAAGCGGGTTCTTATTTCAATGCTGTCCCGAAGGCTCAGCAAACCGGGCTGCCCGCGAGCACAGCTGCGACGATTCTTGGGCTGTAGTATTCTGCACTCGAGCAAATTTATGCGGCTGATTCTTGCTTCCACATCTCCACGCCGGGCACAGATTCTTCGCGACGCCGGTTTGGCGTTCTCGATCATTTCGTCGGCGGTGGACGAAACCCCAATTCCCGGCGAAGCCCCAAATGACATGGTGCTGCGCCTGGCCAATGCCAAGGCGGACCTGGTGGCCGCACGTTCCGTAGGACCTGCCATCGTAATTGCGGCGGATACTGTCGTGGTCCTCGAGGGACAAATCCTCGGCAAGCCGCGATCAACCGACGATGCCCGCCACATGCTCGAGAAACTTTCCGGGCGCACGCATTCCGTGGTTACCGGCGTGTCTCTGATTCGGTTGCCGGATGTGGAACAGCGCGCGTTTGTCGAAACCACGCTGGTGCACTTCGACCAACTGTCGGCCAATGAGATAACGCGCTATCTGTCAACCGACGAGCCTCACGATAAAGCGGGTGCTTATGCCATACAAGGCCGCGCCGGCCGCTATATTCCGCGCATCGAAGGCTGCTACTACAACGTGGTGGGATTGCCGCTGTCGCGTTTGTTATCGGAGTTGAACGGACTGGGCTGGTCTGAAGGAGAGCCGTCATCGCTCTCGTGATGGGACGGTGCGCCTCGTAAATTCATTCCATTTGCTGCGTTGATTGGCGCACAAAAGAAAAGCGCCCCGGCAAATGCCGAGGCGCTGGTGTTGAATTTTTTCAACGCGCTACTTTTTTGCCTGCGGCTGCGTGCGGGCGTTGTGCTTCTTGTTGTAGATATTTTTGGAAGCGGCATTCTGTTCCTTGTTGACTTGCTGCTTCTCACCCGGCGTGAGCTTGCCTCCGTTCGCGGCCCGGTCGGCCTTCACTTGCTGGTTAATGCCCTTCTGCTGATTCTCAAGCTTGGCGGTCTCACCGGCGGTTAACTGGCCGCTCTTGACGCCTTGCGCGATGCGATCCTGCTGATTTTCCTTGCGCTGTCCCACTTTGTTGTTGCCGTATTGCGCGGTGTTGGCATTGTGCTTGTCGTTGTAAATCTGCTTGGAAAGCTGATTCTGTTGTCCGTTGATCTGTTGTTTTTCCGCTTGCGTGAGCTTTCCGCCGTTTGCCGCGCGGTCGGCGCGCGTTTCGCCGTTGATCGCCGCTTCCTTCGTTTCCAGATTTGAGGTTTCACCGGCGGTCAACTGGCCGCTCTTCACGCCATTCGCGATGCGGTCCTGCTGATTTTCCTTGCGCTGTCCCACTGCCGGCGCCGGGGCGGTGCTGGGCGTCGTCGTTGTCGTGCTGGGCGCAGGCGTATCCTGGGCCAGGGCCACCGTTCCCATCAACAGCAGCGCTGCGGGCACACTACTCCACTTCGAGAATTTGCTAATCATCCCCGTCTCCTTGTTTTCGTTTTGCTCGACTAGATTCGTTCCACTGGGCACTTTGTCAAAACCCAGTGTGAGGAAAAAGTTGCAGAGAGCTCTACTGGACGGAAGTACGGTTTTTGTGGAAGAGCGAACGCGAGGGATTACTCTTTGGACACAATTTCGACCGCGCGGGAAAATGGGTTTCCCACGCTGTGCTTTCAGCTATTCGATGGAAACGAGGACTAAGCTGTCGTCGCGCTGACTTCCACGGAATTTCCGCTTTCCGTCGAGGCCACCGTCGAAGAGACGACGTAGTAGAACGTGGTTCCGGCAGTCAAGCCTTCATCGGCGTAGCTGGTTGCCGAGGTGGAAGCGATTCGCGCATACGGACCGCCGCTGGTGCCAGAGCGCTTAACGTTGTACGTGGCCGCTCCTCCGACTGCGCCCCAATTCAGTGCAACCTGACCGCTGCCAGACTTCGCTGTGAGTCCGCCAGGAGCGACAACGGCTGTCGATGCAGCCTGCGTGGCTGCCTTCTCCGCGCCCGACACGCCTTCTTTGAAGCTTCGAATGCCTTCGCCCAGACCCTTCATGACCTCGGGAATGCGGCGTCCACCAAAGAAAATCAGAATGATGGCCAGAACAACCAGCCAATGGAAAATACTAAATTCACCCATGAACTGCCTCCACGCAATCTTCGCCGGCGCACGCTTGCAACCTGGCGTAGCCTGGGCTACGCGGCAAAGTTTTGCCGTTTTGATCCCCTACAGGATAACACGCTCGTCGCCCGCTCGCCGTGTCAAGCGTTGCCGGTCGAGGTATTCGAGCAAGGGAATCGCATATTTCCGGCTGATGCCCGTGAGTTCCTTGAAGGAGGCCACGGCGATGCGGTCGCCTTTGGTTTTCTTGTAGCCGGCGAGCAGCGCGGTGAGTTTGGCGAGCGCGTCGGTGTGGAAGATCAGGTCTGCCGAGACGCGCACCAGGACTTTTTCGCGCAGCAGGAGCTGCAGAATTTTCTCGGCGCGACGGCTTTCGATCGAAAGTTGCGCCAAAACTTCTTTCACCGCCGGAACGGTTAGCCCGGCCTTCGCGAAAGCTTGCTCAATCTGCTGCCGCGCGCGCTCTTCCTCCGGCGTCAGCGTAATTTCGGAGCCGGGCTTTTTCACCAGGTCCGCTTGTACCGACAGCTTTTTCTGCTGGACCAATTCTTCCAGCGCGCTGCGAAAAGTCTCGGCGCGAACGCGTTTCCCCAAACTGGCGCGCAAATCTTCCCGCGTCATTCCAGGCGACAATGGATTTTCCTTGTGAAACTTCTCCACGCGCTCGCAAAGTTTGTCGCAGATTTCCCGGAAGCGCGGCTCGGAAAACAATACCAGCGGCTCAGCAGAAACGATGCGGACGGCCTTGGCCTTGGCCAGATTATTCGCGGCTTCGTGCAGTTCACGTTCCAGCCAGCCCGTGCGCGCGATGATTTCGGCAGCCGGCACGCCAAGGACGTTCCGTTCGGTGATGGCGCGGACCGCGTGTTCGCGGGAACCGCGCTCCAGAGTTTCCAGAAACGCCACGCGGCCGGTGTCTTTTTTCGTGGGCCGGCGCGCCAACGGGTCCAGCACCTCGCCGCCGCCAATCGTGATCACCGGCGAAAATTGCCGCGCGATAAAGCGGTCGCCTTTGACAAGCACCACTTCATCCTGCAACCGCAGTTGCGCCAGATTCGACCCGGCAGGCGCCAGCTCACTCTTGTCGTACAAATAGACTTCGCCAATGGTTTCGCTGGTTCCCGAGTGAAAATGAATGCGCGTGCGATGCTTCAAGGGCGGCGCCAAAGCCAGCAATTCCAGCCGGACGTCTATGCGTCGCGTGGCACGGAAGCGGCCCGGCGCGGCAATCACCATTCCACGCCGCAGCGCGGTGTGTTCCACACCGGCAAGATTCACCGCAGTGCGCTGGCCTGCCTCCGCGCGCTCCACACTTTTTCCTCCGCTCTGCAACCCGCGCACGCGCAGCCGTTTTCCGTCGGGCAAAAGCTCAACCTCGTCGCCAATGGCAACCTGCCCCGAAATCAGAGTGCCCGTAACAACGGTACCGAATCCTTTGACGGGAAAAGAGCGGTCCACGGGCAGACGAAAATAGCGGCCCGCGTCTTTTTCGGTGATTTGCGATGCGGCGTCTTGCAGCGCTCGTTTCAAGTCGGCCAGGCCGTCGCCATTTTTCGCGCTGACCGGCACGATCGCGGCATTCGCGAGGAATGAGCCCTTCACGAACTCTTCCACTTCCATGCGCGCCAGTTCGCGCGATTGAACATCGACCAGATCGCTTTTTGTCAGCGCAATCACTCCGCGTTTTACGCCCAGCAAGCGGCAAATCTCAAAGTGTTCACGCGTCTGCGGCTTGATGGCTTCGTCCGCAGCAATCACCAGCAGCACCAGGTCTACGCCCGACGCGCCGGCCAGCATGTTCTTGACGAAGCGCTCGTGGCCGGGCACATCCACGAACCCGAAGCGCACGCCACCGTCTTCCAAGAACGCGAAGCCCAGATCGATGGTGATTCCGCGGCGCTTTTCTTCTTCCAGCCGGTCAGGATGCGTTCCCGTCAACGCCTCAATCAGCGTGGACTTGCCGTGATCGATATGTCCCGCGGTTCCGACGATGATGCTTTTTGACTTGGTGGCCATAGGAGGATTCGGCAGGCGAACGATTCGATGGTACGAAAGAGTGGAATGCGCGGTCAAACCTACCGCAGGTCAGACGTTGGGGAAACCCGGGGCCTGTTGGACGCGTTCTGCCTGCCATAGGTGCCTGCGGTCGTGCGCATTGATGACCATCAATCCTGTGCCAACGGTAAAACGAAGCAGTGGCACAAATGGGTTCTTGAAACGAACGCGATTGAAATTGACGCGATCCCAGAAGTCCAGCACGCGGCGCACGGGCTCGTGGGATTCCAGAAAAGCCTGCAAGGCTTCTTGCGGATCGCCACCATTCGACGGAGGAGTCACATTGGCCGTTGCTTTGAATCGCATGCGCACCGGTGGCTCCATGCCTTTGAGGAACCAACTCGAGAACAATCCCGGCTTCACCATTTGAGCGGTGGTCGCTCGTGCCACACGCGGATTCTCTGCCGCTGCCAGCAGAGCCTGGGAATAGACTCGGTTGATGCGCGCCAAATGATCGAAGCATTGCCACATGCTCCAGGAAGCGCCTTGATTGGGTTGCCAGTTTGTTTGCTCGCGGGACTTCCCGCAAAGTAGGTGCTCTGCGGCGTCTTCAGCTTGCCTTAATTGTTCGAGAATGGAAGTACGATCCGCGGAAAGATCTGGCATGTTCATCTCCCGCTTGAGCGATGGACTTTGGGGTGGCGCTTTTATTTCGCGCTGGCAATCTCGTCGACGATTTCCTGGGCGGCGGCGCGCGGATCTGGTGCCGCCAGGATTGGCCGACCGACAATCACAAAATCGGCGCCAGCTTTAATGGCTTCGCGAGGCGTGGCGGTGCGGGCCTGGTCGTCTTGTTTCGCGTTCGGGTCTTTGGGCCGCACACCCGGGGTGGCGATCAGGAATTCGCGCCCGCACAACTTGCGGATGGCTTTCGCTTCCTGCACCGAGGCGACGACGCCATCAACGCCGGCGGATTGCGCCAGTTTGGCGAGTTTCAAGACGCGCGATTTCGGCGGCCCGCCAATTCCGACTTCGCGGATGGACTTCTGATCCTGGCTGGTCAACACCGTGACAGCAAGCAACCGCGGCCGGTCAGCGCCCATCGGCACTCCGGCGCTGATGGCCTGCACCGCCGCGCGCATCATCGTTGTGCCGCCTAGCGCGTGTACATTCACCAGTTGCACCCCCGGCAAACCCGCTGAAGCCAGCACCGCTCCGGCTACGGTATTAGGGATGTCGTGAAATTTCAGGTCGAGAAAGACGCCGTTCCCCAGTTGCGCCACTTGTCGCACAGCTTCCGGTCCCGCGCTGGTAAAGAGCTGCATACCGATCTTGAACATGCCAACCAGGTCGGCGACTTGCTTGGCGAATTTTATGGCCGTGGATAAGGAATCAAAATCGAGGGCTACGATCAGGCTGCTGCGTGGATGGGCGTCGAAGGTGGTCACGGTTCAGGGTTGCCCGTGAAGCGTCACTCCTGACTTTCGTCTTCTCGAGTGTGCTTCGGCGGCAGCTGCATTAGTTCCAGCCGCACCTGGCTCACACCAGAGTGGATGAGGCCGATCTTCCGGGCTACGCGATAGGATACATCAATTTCGCGTCCTTCCTGGTACGGACCCCGGTCATTAATGCGCACAACCTCAAATTTCCCATTGCGGGTGTTGACGATGCGAACCCAGGAGCCAAAGGGCAGGTTGGGATGCGCCGCGGTCAGGCTCTCGCAGTTGAAGCGCTCGCCATTCGCGGTCTTCTTGCCGTCGAACTCCGGCCCATACCAGCTGGCATTGCCGACCCAAGTCTTGATGGGCTTGACCGGAGCGCTGAGGTGCGCAACGAGAGGAGCTTCCATCACCGGCGCCACCAGGAACATCAGCGGCACCCATCGGATAGCAGCCCAAGTCATGAAGAGTGGTCGTCGCATCAGTGTGTTCTTCTTACTACAAACATTGAAAAAGTGTAGCAAAAATGATGCATTATGTCAACCATTTTCAGCTACGAATTTGTCTCGCAAGCCACTGATAGTTAACAGCTTAGCCTCAGAAACGGCGCGCGATAAACCGCTCACAAGTGCCTCACTGACCCTGGGGTCAGCAAAACTGGCCGTCCCCACCTGTACGGCAGTCGCACCCACCGCCAGGTATTCCAGAACATCCTCAACTGATTCGATGCCTCCCAGACCCAAAATAGGGATCTTTACCGCTTTTCTTGTCTCCCAAACTAGACGAAGTGTGATGGGTTTGATTGCAGGGCCAGACAGGCCACCCGTCAGGTTCCCAAGTTTGGACTTTCCGGTCCTAAAATCCAGGGCCATGGCAGGGTAAGTATTGGCTACGGTGAGGGCATCTGCCCCGGCGGACTCCGCTGCGCGGCCAATAAGTCCAATGTCTGTAACGAGGGGCATCAGTTTTACCCAGAGAGGCCGTTTCGCTGCTGCCTTCCGTGCGGCCCCGACTACCTCCTCTACAAGAGCAGGGTTGCTGCCGAACTGCATACCCCCTTTCTTGACGTTTGGGCAGGAAATGTTCAGCTCGTAGGCGGCAATTCCCTCGGCATCCTCCAGACGGCGGATCACTTCGACGTAGTCTTCGAGGCAGTAGCCGAAGACGTTGACGATGATGCTGGTGTTGTATTTTCGCAACAGTGGCAGCTTGTCTTTGACGAACGCCCGCACTCCTACGTTCTGCAGACCCACCGCGTTCAGCATTCCAGAGGGCGTCTCACACAGGCGGGGAGCTGGCGCGCCTTCCATGGGCTCGAGCGACAGGCCTTTGGTTACCAGCCCGCCAAGCTGGTTCAGATCCACCAGATGAGCGAACTCCAAGCCATAACCGAAGGTGCCGCTGGCAGTAATAATGGGATTAGCCAGGCGCAGAGCGCCAACCTGAACTCGGAGGTCAACGCGGTCAGAGGAACTCACGTCAGCAGAGAATAGCACGAAGGCCGGGGCGATTCCGGAAAATCCTGCGGGGCCGACGGCGCTACTTGGCTTCGCGCTTTCGCAGCGCTTCCGATAGCACTCGTCCATCGCGGGTGGACAACGTGACTCCGGTCAGCGAGGCAAGAGTTGGGGCGATGTCGGCGGGCGTTGCGGGGGCGAAATATTCGCCGGGCTGGATTCCATAACCCATCAGCAGGATGGGCACATGCTGGTCGTAGTTATAAGGACTACCGTGGTTGGCAGCATATCCGCGGTCTTTGCCTGGGGCGGTGCCGTCCAGCAGCCAGTAGGGTTTGGGAACGATGAAGAGATCGCCGCTCCTGCCAGCGTAGAAACTCATTTCCATGGCGTTGCGTGTTTGATACAAGCTGTTGCGGCCACCGTTCAGATCTTCGGCGCGATACACGGCGGCCACTCCGGGCCCCTGCTGCGCGGCATTGATTACAGCTCGCAGCGCAGTGGGGTTTTGCCTCAACTGGCCGTAGATTCCTTGCGAAAAATAGATGTCGCTGCCGCTGATTCGCGCGATCGCCGGTTTGGTGAGGTTAAACGGCTCAAGAGCTTTCTCCAGGCGATCTTTCATCTCGACAAGACTCGATACTCCGGCGTCGACGCCTGTTTTTTGCATTTCTTCTGGAATCGGCATAACGCCGTGGTCGGCGCTGAACGCCACGACATAGTTTCCGCGGCCAACCTTTTGGTCCAGGTGAGTGAAGAGTTCCGAAAGGTCCTTGTCGAGGCGCACGAGGATGTCCTGAATTTCGCGGCTGTTGGGGCCAAACGCGTGTCCAACATAGTCGACCGAAGAGTAGCTAACGCCGAGATAATCGGTGGCGCCGCCTCTGCCCAGTCCAAGGGAATCCACGGCAGCGATTGCGAGCTTGGTTAGATAAGTGTCCGCGGAGGGGCTGGTGGACCACTGCTCGTAGAAATCTTCGTCGGCGCCAGTGCTGCCTTCCTTGCCGCGTAGGGCGTGGGGAAAGCTGTTCGTCCAACCATCTGGAGGCGAGGCGCCCGAAGTCTTGTCTTCATACAGGTAAGAGGTTGCGGGCAAAGTGAGCGTCCAGGTCTTGCCGTAATCCTCAGAGGCCGGATGCTTCTTAACGAAATCCTCCACGGAAGGCATAGTGCCGTAGGGAGACGAAGTCACCCACGCGCCATTATCGAACCAAGTGGCCGCGTCACCTTTGTGGCCCGCCAAGGTAATCGCCGCGCGGGCTTTCAGCGAAAATGTCACGACACGCGTCGCGCCTCCGGTTTGAAACTTCAGTTCCTCCGCGAACGCAGGCACCTGCATGCGCCAGGCGGAATCGCCGCCCTTGGTGCTGCCGCCCGCGTAGGCCACGTTTTTTACATTTGGGTCGCTGGTGCAGGTGACCATTTTCTGAGTGTCGCGATCCCACCACGAGTTGGAGATCATGCCGTGGCTGGAGGGAAATGCACCGGTGGAAATCGTGGAATGCCCCACGCAGGTTTCTGTCGACGCATACGGATAGGCCGCGTCGCGGAACCATGCGCCTTCGTTCAGCAAGCGCTTCAATCCGCCGGTCCACTCTGCGCGAAACTTGTCGACGTAGTCTCCGCGCATCTGGTCCACTACAATCATCACCACCAGCTTTGGGCGCGCTGGGCGTGCCCCCGGCTTGGACTCAGCTTTATGCGGCGTTGGAGTCTGGCCAGAGACAATCGCAGCGGCAAACAACAAGGCCAACAAGCACGCAATCCCACCTCGTGTGGTCCCGCGCATCGACTTCCTCCCATTGATTCCCATGGCGAGTCTAGCACGCTCGCAACGGATGCAATATTCTGCGTGATGGTCTGAAGTGCGGGCAATATTTCGGTGAGCATCGGAACTGACAGCTTCCGTGCTTTGATTCACGTCCGTGAGGCACTATTCGCGAAGTTCGAGCAGTTGCGCTGACGCACATACCGCCGTGTGATCGCATGCCCCATCCAGAGAGATGGCCACACATTCTGCGGTGCCGGGCATACCCCGATAAAAGCCATGGTGAACCCAAATGTGGTAGCCATTGCTCCTGACGGAACCGTGAAAGAGGATCTTGCATGATTCGGCGTCGCGAATTTCAATGGGCAGTTCAGGAAAATGGAATTTCGGATCGTGCGGATGAAAGATCTTTTCGGCCGCTAGAATCAACTCTCCGGCCACCCTCGCCTTCATTCCCGAGCCAAGGGGCACCGCGGAAATCGCGGCCGCGGCAAAAACCAGGTGGTTCTGTCGAAGAGCAGAAACGCCCAATCCTCCACATGTAGTTCGTGCCATGTGAAAAACATCGCCTGGCCGCAGCACGTTCATCAGAACTCGGTCCAGGTAATAGGAAACGCTTGATGTCTCGGCGTACTTCTTGCCTTGGGAAACGAAGCGGAGTTCGCTGCGCAAGACAGCAGGGCGAGTTGGTCCCGGATTTGGTGTCACGCCTGCGTCACGTATATGCAGCAGGGGATTCCATCCAACCAAACGGTTTTCTGTCAGGTGGGAACCGGTCGGAACAAAGATTTCGTTCGATTCCATCCGCCAGGGGCCAGCCAGCGCTCCTGCTGGAGGAACAACGGTAAAATAATTGAACGTTCCACACGGCGGCATCATCGCGATCACGCCCCGGCTTCTAGTCGTGTGCACAGCTTAACCAATCGGCCGTTCGGAACTCAATTGTCATTAAGCAGCGCGAATGTTCTGCGGGCTGGTCTGAAGCGTTTGCAGTGCAATGTTTCAGAGATCATCGCGGAGTTGAACGCTTCGATGCTGGCTATTTTGTGTCAGCGAGCTGCATGGGCGGCTTTTTCCAGGTGCCGTTCACGACTTCGGGCGCGGGCATGTAGACCCTGAGAATGGCATAGAAAGGTCCATCGGGCGCAGGGAGCCAATTGGATTCCTTGCTCACACCAGGGGATGTCTTTTGCAGATAGAGCGTCAACGAACCATCCGTTGCGTCTTTAAAAGACTTCAACATGGTGGAGTTCAACAGATAACGATTGAGCGGATTGGCCACAAGCAGTTGGCTCTTGCCGTCATACATGGTGAGAGACCAAAAGGCGTGCGCGACAGGAAGTTGGCCCTTGGCAAATTGTAAAGTGTAGTTGTGGTTGGAGGCGTCGAGTGGCAGGCTGGTTGGCGTCCACGAAGTAAGCGAGATAGATTGCTTCATCGCCGGAATTTACATACAGCCCGAGCTTGGCACCAGCATAACGGTACAAGTAGTTGTTTTTCAGGAAGGCGCGAGTTCCGAACATTTCGGAGCTGGAAACCTGATCGGAATTGATTTGCTTCATCAGGGCATCCAAGTCGGTTGCGGCATCGGCGATGCCGTCGGTAATGGCTTTCTGAATTTCACCGGAGAATTGAGCAAGATCAAAGGTTTTGCCAGCGCCGATGTTCAATCTGGAAAATCGGTCCATTAAATCTTTCTCTGACGGATTGGTGGGGCAAACTGAAGCATAAAATTCACATACGGGAAAAGGGCCGGGGTTGTGAGCATTCCGTCTGCGGGTTTCGGCCAGTTTATGGCGGCAGCGGCAGGGGGGGCGGTTTGTGACAGGAATTTGCTTAGAGGTTCGGCTTTATATCCGGCCTGGATTTTCTTTACATTGGGCAAATCCGCGGGATTGAAAAGTTGCGTGCGAAAAAGCAGATAGGCAAACTCGGTTTCCGAATTCAAGACGGCCTTCACTCCCTTGGGTGCGTCTCCTTTCCAGCCCGGGCCTGCAATCATGAAAATTCCACCATCGTTGCCGAAGCTACGGGTTCCCAGGTACGCAAAATTGAAGGTGTAAAGATCGATGAGCTGGCCGGTGTAGTAACGGTTCTTTTCGATCTTGGGAACAGTGACGACGATGGGTTCGGAGCGAAGGTCCATCCACAGATAGGAATAGGGAGTATCGGAGTTGGGGGTCACCACGAATTTATCGTTCGGGGTGGCCACACCGGAGGAATTCGACAAGACATTAAAGGGAGCGCGGTAGTCTGAATTGGTTGTGTCGATGGCTCGCTTGTACATGGTCTGGTAATTCGTGACCAAGGGGAAGCCATAGATGTAGGCGTCTTTGGCGATCTGCCGAGCTTCGGAAGGCGTAATTCCATTAAATCGAATCGATGTTTGTTGTGTGGGGTCGCAGGCGCATAGCAGCAACGCACAAAACAAAAGAACGACAAGCGCACTTAACTTGTTTGGCTTCGGCATTTGCTTCTCCTTGTTTGATGGCTTCGATGGATCACGATGCGAGGAACTAAGTCACGCATAATGACTGGCGACTTCGATTCGCGATTGGTTAGTTCGGGCGCGGTGCGAAGATGTCGTCATGTTGGAAAGGAACTCCTGCGGAAGAGGGTCGTGGGCGGGGTTGAGATGCTAACAGATACGCGGGCCAAAATGTGTTCGGAACCCTTTCGCAAGCCGGTTAGGTTCCGGTTTGCCGGGCAATCGGAGAAGCTGTTCCTGGCGCGACGTTGGCTGCGAACGCGTCTTCGCAGGTCTGTCAAAACGCTATTTGGGAACGATGGACCACCGCTGTTCGCGAATTGCGAGGAGTCATGCGCGCCCGTGAGCGTTGCCAGAGGCTCGGCCTTCGCTGGTCCACGCTTTGTGTTCTGCGTCCTACGCTCCATGCAATCGAGTTGTGCTAGCATTACGCGCATGCGCCTGATTGAAAAGTCTCAATTGATGTCCGCGGCGGAAATTGACCGCACCTTGCAGCGCCTTGCGCACCAAATCGTGGAGAAGAGCGGCGGAACCCGGCAGCTCGCATTGATCGGCATACGACGGCGCGGCGTGCCGCTGGCCGAGCGAATCGCGCATGCCATGCGCGGCATCGATGGCGTGGAAGTTCCCGTAGGCACGCTGGATATCACGCTGTATCGCGACGACCTGTCCAAAGTTGCGCCCCAGGCGGTGCTGCAGTCTTCGCAGATCCCATTCGGCGTGGACAGCATGGACCTGGTGCTGATCGACGATGTGCTGTACACCGGCCGGACCATTCGCGCGGCGATGAATGGGCTGTTCGATCTGGGCCGTCCGAAGCGTGTTTCGTTGTGCGTGCTGATCGATCGCGGCCATCGCGAAATGCCGATCGAAGCGCAATACGTGGGCCGAACCATCCAGACCAGCGATACGGAGATCATCGAGGTCCGCTTGAAGGAAGTGGACAACGAAGAACGCGTGGTGCTGGTGGATCGCGTGGAATAAAGAATCGCCGCTTTTGCACAGGCGGCTTTTGCGTCCCGGCGCGGGACCACGTAGAATGGTTTTCCAGCAGGGGCGAAACCCCTCGACGCTCCCCGGGTCCGCCTCGAGTCCAAACGAGTGCCAAGTGACCTATTTTTTTCGTGATCTGCTAGCCCTCGAGCCGCTCTGTGCGGACGAACTGTCATTCATTCTGGATCAAGCCAAACCATTCCAGGAAATCCAGCGCAATCCCTTGAAGAAACTCGCCACGTTGCGCGGCAAGACCGTGGTGCTGGCCTTTTTTGAGAATTCCACGCGCACCCGCCTCAGCTTCGGCACCGCCGCAGCACGGCTTGGCGCGGACACCATGAACCTTCAAGCGGAAGCGTCGAGCTTGAAGAAAGGCGAGACGCTGCTGGACACGGCGAACAATCTGAATGCCATGAAGCCGGATTGTTTCGTGATGCGCCATTCGTCTTCGGGCGCGGCGGATTTCGTGGCGCGGCATCTGGAAATTCCGGTGGTGAACGCGGGAGACGGCACGCACGAGCATCCCTCTCAGGGCCTGCTGGACGCGTTGACAATCCGCGACCGCAAAGGAACATTGCGCAACCTGAACGTGACGATTCTCGGCGACATTGCGCACTCGCGCGTGGCTCGTTCGAATATCCATTTACTGGGAAAGTTTGGCTGCCGTTTCACTTTGTGCGGCCCGGCGATGTGGGTTCCACGAGAGATGGAAAAAATCGGACCGCCGGGCACGCCAATTCGCTGCGTGTATCGCGTGGAAGAAGCGCTGGAAGACGCGGATGTAATCATCGTGCTGCGCGTGCAGACCGAGCGGCTGCATGAACCTTCGCTCTCGCAGAACGACTACATCCTGTTGTACCAGTTGAATGCCGAACGCATGCGCCTGGCCAAGCCCGACGCATTGATTCTGCATCCCGGCCCGATTAATCGCGGCACGGAAATCACTCCGGAAGTGGCGGATGGGCCGCAATCCGCCGTGCTGGAACAAGTCACCAACGGCGTTTCCGTGCGCATGGCCATCCTGTATTTGCTGATGGTTGGCGCCGCGGAGGGCAGTACGCATCCTGCGCTCGCCGGAAGACCCGAACCACCTTCCAAGGAAACTGCTCATGCTTCTGATTAAGAACGGCCGCGTGCTCGATCCCGCCTCAAACACCGACGCGGCAAAAGATATTTTGCTGAAAGACGGACGCATCAAGGAAATTGCGCCTACCGGAAGACTTTCCGTGGATTCCGGCGTGGAGACTTTCGACGCTTCGGGCTTGATCGTCGCGCCGGGATTCATTGACATGCACGTGCATCTGCGCGAACCGGGCCAGGAAAATTCCGAAACGATTGAGACTGGAACGCTGGCGGCAGCGCGAGGCGGATTCACGGCGGTGTGTTGCATGCCGAACACCAGGCCGGTGAACGACAATGCATCGATCACGCGATTTATTGTTGACCGCGCCAAGGTGCACGGACATGTTCGCGTATGGCCCATCGGCGCGGCCAGCGTGGGAAGCAAGGGCGAATCGATTTCCGATATTGCGGCGATGCGCGAAGCCGGGATTGTGGCGGTGTCGGACGACGGCAAGCCTATCGCCACCGCAAAACTGGCGCGGCAAATCATGGATTATTGCCGCACGCTGGAGCTTCCGGTAATCGAGCACGCTGAAGATGTTTCCCTGGCCGCTGGCGCCAGCATGCGCGAAGGTGTCGCTTCCACACGCCTGGGACTTCCCGGGATGCCGGCCGCGGCGGAATCCGTTTGCGTGGCACGCGACGTACAGATCGCGGAGTTGACCGGGGCGCGGTTGCACATCGCGCATCTTTCGGCGAGGTCATCCCTGGAGCAGGTGCGTTTCGCGAAGCAGCATGGCCTGCACGTGACGTGCGAAGTGACGCCGCATCACTTCACGCTGATCGACGAGGATGTCACCTACGATTCGCGATTCAAGATGAATCCGCCGCTGGCCGCTCGCGAAGACCGCGAAGCGCTGCTGGAGGGATTGGCCGATGGCACCGTCGACGCAATTGCCACGGATCATGCGCCGCACGAGCCGGCCATCAAGGACGTGGAGTTCGACAAAGCACCGTTCGGCATTTTAGGGTTTGAGACGGCGCTGGGTCTGGCGCTGGAGCAACTGGTGCACAGCGGCAAGATCAAGTTGATGCGTATGGTCGAACTGTTCACGACCGGCCCCGCACGCGTTCTGGGCAAAGAACGGAAGCTGGCGGCAGGAGAGCAGGCCGACATCACGATTTTTTCTCTGGACCGTCCGTGGACTTACCGCGTGAAGGAATCCGCCAGCAAATCGCGCAATTCACCGTTCGATGGCCGCGCGTTCAAAGGTGGCCCGGTAGCTACGATTGTCGCTGGCAAGATCGTACATCGGGCGTAGCGCTGCATTCTCTTCCACATCTCAAAAAACTTGTTGCCATCCCAAGCGAAGCGAGCGATCTGATTTTTGCGAGAGTCAAAGCAAGAAGCAGATTCCTAACTCCGCGGACTCCGTTCGGAATGACAGAACGGGAAGTTTTCGCAGCGATCTAAGTGGGTTGCGGCACTTCCACAGGCCACCGTTTTTGCAGCAACCACAAAATCCATAGTCCCGCGGCTGCCGCGGCAAGATGCTTGATGGTGTGACCGCTCACAACATGGCCAAACGCAAAAATCTGGCGGTCCGCTGCTTCCATGATCTTCGCTAAGACGTAAAAGCCCACGACGACCAGCAGGTCTGAACTGCGCGTATAGCGCGGCGGCAAAAGCAGGATCATCAGCAGCAAGAACACCGCATAGGCCTGCAGCGCGGCATAAAAACGCAAATCGCCTGCTCCGTTGAGCTCGCTAATGTGCCACTGCACCACGCTGGCAATTCCCAGCAGCAAAAGAATCGGAAGCAGCGCCAGCCCGATAGGAACGCTGATGCGCTCCATGATCATTGCCGCGACCAAGGCCATGAAGACAATCGTCATGGGCAGACGATCCCACACCAAGCGGGCATTGTCCGGCGCGAGATGGTAGTACGCCGAGCCAACAGCAGTGAGCACCATGCCCGCGAAAACGATCACGTAAGGCCAGCGTTCGCGCGAATTCACAAACTGCACGCGCGAGGGTTTCCTAAGCAAAACCAGCAGTCCCCAGATGCCGGCAATGGCGAATCCCGCGTTCGAAACGACATCGCCAAAATTCGGAATGCCCAGCCAGCCGCGGCGATCGGCAAAATTGTGATAAGCCAGCGGCTGAGCAATAGGCGGTGCCAAAATCGCCGCGATGATGACCACGAGTGTCACGCCGACCAGCACCATGACCCCAGTTCGCTTCGAAAGCACGCGGAACCTCCGGAGCGTGGATAGTACAAACACGGGCACGGAAGTAGCAATGGGCGGGTGGCGTGACTGTTTCAACCGTTACACTGGGACGAAACAGGTCATGCATCGCATTCAAACAATTCGCTGGCTTCTGGTGTGCGCAGCTCTGGTGATTCTTGCCCGACCGGCTTCCGCGCAATCGGCGCGCGCGCCTGCACCATCGGAACGCATCCTTGATTTTCACAGCGACATCACGGTGGAGGACGATTCCTCTTTGCTGGTCACTGAAAGGATCACGATTGTCAGCACCGGCGCGCAGATTCGCCACGGCCTGCTTCGCGAATTTCCTACCACTTACAAAGATCCTTACGGCAATCGCTATGTGGTGGGGTTTGAGGCGTTGTCAGCCACTCGCGACTCAGCCAACGAGCTGTTTCGCGTAGAAGATTATTCCAATGGCAAGCGCATCTACTTTGGCAGCGCCAACGTGATGCTTCCCGCGGGCCGGCACGTTTACACCTTCAGTTACACGACGAATCGTCAGCTTGGCTTTTTCGCGGACCACGATGAACTCTACTGGAACGTGACCGGCCTCGGCTGGCCCTTTCCGATTGATCATGCTTCCGCCACCGTGCACCTGCCATCCGCGATTCCGACCGATCAGGTGCATCTTTCAGGATTCACGGGGCCGGCTGGTTCGCGCGAGTCGCAGCTGACCACTTCCACCGAAGGTGGCGCGTTCGTGTTTGCGACCAGCAAACCGCTTCCTTTTCATCAAGGGCTCAGCATTGTGGTTTCGTGGCCCAAGGGATTTGTGACGCCGCCCAGTTTCGCTCAGAAGGTGGAGTATTTCTTTCGCGATAACCGCGACGCACTTCTGCTGGCCAGCGGGCTGTTGGCTCTGCTGCTCTACTATCTGATTGTGTGGTCAGCGGTTGGCCGCGATCCGGCCCCGGGCATCATCATGGCACTGTACGAACCCCCGGCAAATCTTTCGCCAGCAGGAATGCGTTATCTGGTGCGCATGGGCTTCGATAATAAGACCTTCGCCGCCGCGGTTCTCGACATGGCGGTGCGTGGCTTTCTGACGATCAGCGACAAGGACGGCTCCTACACGCTTACTCTCACGGGAAAGGATGATGGCATTCTCACCGCCGACGAGAAGCAGATTGCCACAACTCTGTTCAGCGGACGCCAGCAGATCTGGCTGCACTACGAAAACCAGCAAACGATTCACAGCGCCCTGGTTGCTCTACGGAAATGGCTGAAACGCGCGGAGGAGACGGTCTTTTTCGTCACCAATTCGCGCTACCTGATTCTGCCAGTCGCTCTCTCCATTGTCGTCGTGCTTACTTACCTGCTGCTGCTGGGAAAGCCGCAAGTTATTGGCGGTGTTTTCGTGAGTTTCTGGCTGACCTTTTGGACTCTAGGCGTTGCGGGACTGGTGAGGAAAGTAGTCCAAGCCTGGCGGTCAGCCTTGCATTCGGGGAAGGGCGAACTCATCTCCATCGGAGGAGCGCTGTTCTTCACGGCATTTTCCATTCCTTTTCTGTTTGGCGAAGTCATGGGATTCACCTTCCTGGTGAAGTTCACTTCGGTGGCCCTGGGAATTTTTCTTCTCGCCGCGGCGGCGCTACATATTCTGTTTATCTATTTACTGAAGGCGCCCACCATTGCGGGGCGGCTGATACTGGATCGCGTGCAGGGCTTCAAGATGTTTCTTGGCAAGGTGGAGGGCGATCGCCTGAGTCGCGCCGCGCCGCCGCAACAGACGCCGCAGGTCTTCGAGAAGTACTTGCCGTATGCCCTGGCGCTGGACGTTGAGCAGGACTGGGCGGAAAAGTTTTCCGGGATTCTGGGCGCTGCGGGAACCGCACCCGACGGTTCTCCCGGGTATGTGCCGTCCTTTTATTCCGGTTCGTCGTGGAATGGATTCAGCGGCAGCAATTTCGCGTCGTCGTTTACCAGCTCGTTCACCAGCGCGATTTCTTCCTCGTCGGCGGCGCCGGGTTCCAGCAGCGGTTCGGGAGGCGGGGGCGGCGGATCGGGAGGTGGCGGAGGAGGAGGGGGAGGTGGCGGCTGGTAAGGTTAGTGTGTGGCGATGCGTTGCACGTTGAACTTGTCTCCGCGCGGCCAAGTAACTTTGTTTTTCGCTCTGCAGTAGGGGCAGAGCGCAACGCGCTCTACCGGTTTCGCAAGCCCTGTCGATCCCACTACGCGCATTCCCTTCTGACACACTTCACATCGAAAGATTTTCTGCACGTGTCCTCCTCGTTTTGCAACCCGACCTGGGAGGTCACTGGGCTAATACTCTCGAGTCAAACTCCTTTCTAATGAGCGGCAGGCTCCGCCGCCGGATGCAGCCCGTGCTGCGGCACCTCATGCGTGCCGCGCGCCAAGGGCTCAATCTTCATGCGATAAAAATGGTCGAGCGGCAAACGCCCTCTGCCAACGGGATACGCTTTTTCTATGGCTTTCATCACGTAGGCTTTTGCCAGCGTGGTGGCTTCCAGCAGGGAACGGCCTGCCGCCAGTTGCGCGGTGATAGCCGAAGCAAAAGTGCAGCCGGTGCCGTGGGTGTTCTCGAGCTTCACCTTCTCGCCGCCGAGCGGGTGCATGTCGGTGCCATCGAAGAGCACGTCGATGGCTTTTTCCATGTGTCCGCCCTTCACAATTACGGCGTGCGCGCCCATCTCCACGATTTTGCGAGCCGCCACTTCCATGTCCGCTACATCTTTGATGGTCATGCCGGCAAGGATCTCGGCTTCGGGAACATTCGGAGTGATGACCGTGGCGCGTTTCAGGAGTTCGGTGGCCACGAACTTGATTCCATTGGCGTCGAGCAGTTCCGAGCCGCTGGAGGATTTCATGACCGGGTCGTGAACGACGTGGGCAAACTTGTGAGCATCGAGAAATTCGGCGACCACGGCGGCGTTACCACGATTGCCCAGCATGCCGATTTTCACGGCAGCGATGTCGCAATCTTTAACCAGGACTTCCAACTGTTCGCGAAGTTCGGCAGCGGGCGTATTGTGAACGGTTTCGACTCCCTGAGTATTTTGCACCGTCAACGAAGTGATGGCCGCGACTCCATAGCAGCCGTAGGCCGCAAATGTTTTCAAGTCGGCGCCAACGCCGGCGCCGCAGCTGGGATCAAATCCCGCAATAGTAAGAAGAATGGGAGGAATGGCAACTCCCTGGGAGTGAAGGTGGCTCATCATCGTTGCTGTGACGCCTCGCGCGGTGAAGAAAATGGCCGGTCACGCTCCTCTGAGGTGAAGTTTCGTTTCTTCACAGCAGAAAACGGCCGGCACTTGCGAATGTACGCGCACTAATTTTTCTCCGCAAGGAAATTCTCAGCGCAGAGAAGAAGTGAGGCGAACGCTTGCGTTCGTTTCGATTTGATTGCGGCAGTTTGCGAACTATCTCACCCAAAAAAGGTGAGCGTCGATCAGGGGAACAAGCCACGGACCAACGTGGCTTCGGCGACGCGGCCGACGGCGAGGGCCATGGCGGCGGCGCGCGGTGGAACGTGGTGCTTGCGCATCATCTCAATCATGTCGTGGAAAGCGCGGCTCATGATCTTCTGCAAGCGCACGTTCACTTCGTCGGAATCCCAGAGCAGGCCTTCCTGGTTCTGCACCCACTCGAAGTAGCTGACGGTAACGCCACCAGCGTTCGCCAGAATGTCCGGCAGGACGGTGACGCCGCGGCGCGCCAGGATTTCGTCGGCGTGCGGCGTGGTGGGACCATTTGCGGCTTCGGCGACGATGCGAGCCTTCACTGCTTCGGCGTTTTGCAGAGTGATGACACTCTCCAGCGCGGCTGGAATCAAAATGTCGCACTTCAGCGTGAGTAGATCCTCGTTGGAAATCCGCGAAGCGCCAGGCATACCCACGACCGTGCCCGAGCGTTCCTTGTAGCGGATGGCCTTGATGGGATCGATGCCGCGGGAATTGGTGACGCCGCCGCGGGTATCGCTTAACGCGATGATCTTGGCCTTGCGGTCAGCCAACAAGCGGGCCGCCGTGGCGCCCGCGTTGCCAAATCCCTGAATCGCGACGGTAGCGCCGCGTAGCGAAATTTTCTTCACCTTGCAGGCTTCTTCGACCACGTACACCAGGCCCTGCGCGGTCGCTTCGGCGCGGCCAAGCGAGCCGCCGATAGCCAGAGGCTTGCCGGTCACCACGCCGGGAACGGTGTGTCCCAACATCATCGAATACGTATCCATGATCCAAGCCATGGTTTGCGCATCGGTGTACACGTCGGGCGCCGGAATATCCTTGTCGGGGCCGATGATGGGAAGAATTTCGCTGGCGAAGCGGCGCGTCAGGCGTTCCAGTTCGCTCTTCGACATGCGCTTGGGGTCGCAAATTACGCCGCCCTTCGCTCCGCCAAAAGGAACGTTCACCACCGCGGTCTTCCACGTCATCCAGGCCGCAAGTGCTTTCACTTCATCCAGCGTGACGTTGGGGTGAAAACGAACGCCGCCTTTGCCCGGACCGCGCGCGATGTTGTGCTGCACGCGGAATCCCGTGAGCACCTTCACCTGGCCGTTATCCATTTTTGTTGGCAGGGACACTTCCAGAATGCGCTTTGGCGTACGCAACACCTGGCGTAGGCCCGGATCCAGCTTCAGCACTTCCGCCGCAATATCAAACTGAATCTGAGCGATGCGAAAGGGATTCAGCTCCTCGCGCGGCGCGATTCGGGGCACCATCGGGGGCGCGCCCGTGGGGCGTGTTGGGACTGGGGGTTTTGCGACCGTTGCCATCAGGATCGGTCCTTTCCGTTGCGGTGGAATCTCAAAACACGTTCAACTGGCCCAACAAACTGCCATGCTGCAAAGTCTTTTGGTACTACCCGTTGGCGGCGAACTTGCGCACGCCTGCCAAATACTTTTCGCGACAATCCATGGAGCAGAAGTGCAGCAACTCTCCAGCGTCGCGAAGCGGAATCGCCACGGATTCGGCGAGATGCATGCCGCAAACGGGGTCGCGCACCAGCTTTCGCGCAATCGCGTCATTGGGCACATCAATATCCGGGTGGGCAGTCGGCGCAGCTCCGGCCATGTTGCGCACGACGCGGCGGAGAATCGAGAGGGCCCAGGAAACGATCAGGACCCAGAAAACATAGCGAAGAATGCGAGCAATAAATTCCATCGAAAGTGGGTTGCGACCGCCCATTCCGCTACCTTTCCTGACGCGAAATGGTGTTGAGGCGAGTGTATGCAGGGAAAGCAGGGGCGTCAAACGAAAATGTGTAGATTCAAGGGGTTGCGGGACCCGCGGTTAGCGAATTGAACGCCTCAGCGAGGCCTGGTAACTAAAATAAGTGCTTATTTTATATAAAGTTAAGACAGATTCGCCTGATTCCCGAGCTTGGCCACGATTATGGACAGGGGATGCGGTCGATGCCCATATAAGGGCGAAGGACTTCGGGAATCACGATCGAGCCATCGGCCTGCTGGTAATTCTCCACCACCGCGATCCAGGTGCGGCCAACCGCCAAACCCGAGCCGTTTAACGTGTGCACGAAATCGCTTTTGCCACCGGCTTTTGGCTTGTAGCGGATGCCGGCGCGACGCGCTTGAAATGCTTCGCAGTTCGAACACGAAGAAATTTCACGGAATTCATTGCTGGAGGGCAGCCACACCTCTAAATCGTAAGTCTTCGCGGAAGCGAAGCCCATGTCTCCGGTACAAAGCAGAACAGTGCGATAGTGCAGTCCAAGTTTCTGAAGAATGGTCTCGGCGTTGCGCACCAGGGCTTCGTGCTCTTCATAGCTTTTGTCGGGATGCGTGAACTTGAAAAGTTCCACCTTCTGGAACTGGTGTTGACGAAGAATGCCGCGCGTGTCTTTTCCAGCGGCGCCGGCTTCGGAGCGAAAGCAGGCAGTCCAAGCGGTGACGAGAATCGGCAGTTGATCCTCGGGCACGGTTTGGTCGCGATAGAGATTGTGCAGCTCCACTTCGGAAGTAGGAGTGAGCCAGAAATCCGTGTCCTGCAACTTGAACAAATCCGCGGCAAATTTCGGCAGTTGCCCAGCACCCATCAGTGAAGCGGTGTTCACGAGAAATGGCGGCAGAATTTCCGTGTAGCCGTGTTCGCGCGTGTGGACATCCAGGAAAAAATTGGCCAAAGCGCGTTCCAGCCGGGCGCCCCAACTTTTGTAAACCGCGAAGCGCGCGCCAGTGATTCGTGTGGCGGCTTCCAGGTCTAGAATGCCGGCCCGCTCGCCAACTTCCCAATGCGGCTTGGCCTGGAAATCGAATTTAGGAGCCGTGCCCCAACGGCGGACTTCATGATTGCCATCGGCGCCGGTGCCGTATGGGACGCTGGAGTGGGGAATATTCGGAATGGTCAAAAGGGTTTCGCGCTGCCGCGCATCCAGTTCACCAATGCGCTCGTCGGATTGCTTGATGCGCTCGGAAACCTGCTTCATGTTGGCGATCAGCGCATCCGCACTCTGCTTTTCTTTTTTGAGCCGGGCAATCTCATCGCTGGTTTTGTTGCGTTGCGCCTTGCGTTGTTCATTTTCGGTGATCAGTTCGCGGCGTTCTTTGTCGAGCACACGGAAAGCACCCAGGTCCAAGGTGATATTGCGCTTGCTGGCCATTTCGGCGAAGAGATCCAGGTGGTCGCGGAAAAAGTTCAGATCATGCATGGTGTTAGAAGGATAGCGTAGAGGAGCGACCGCTGGCCAGTGACGGAGGAATGGAAAGCGTGGTTCCGCTGCGGCGAAACGGGTACGATTCCCATTTTGGGCTGTGCGGCAGTGCGCATGCTGGCAAATCGTATAACGATTCAGTATCTAACCGAGTCAGTTATAACTGTGGCTGTGACGTAAGGCACTGACAATAAACAGGATACCGGCTATCCCTGCATGTGGCCGCGCTTGGGTTACTCGCCGACTTTACGAATGCAGTTGGGCACGCGATTGCCAGGGTACCAATGAGAAGTACGGAGGTTCCGGTGCGAAGTACTGCCTCAAATGAACCTAGCGTCCTAGTGACACTCGCGACGGGTAGGCTCAGAATCAGCATTGTGATTGGGAGTAAGGTTCGACTCTCAGGGCGGGCGGAATGATCGTAGTGATCTTGCTCCTGTGCGTCGTTCTACTGCTTGCGAGCGCAGTGGAGCGGCCAAGCCCGCCAGAAAACGAGAGATGAACCAGGCTTCCGTCATTACCCTCCATCCCCCACGCCAGAGCGGCCGGTGCCCCCACCGGCCGCTCACTTTTTAGGGCCTTGGAAATCACACTGTTGGCGGAAGACGATTCCGGCCGGGGAACCCTTTTGGAGTCTGTTGGGAAATAATAGTGAGAACAAATAAAAAAGGGGGCTGGTGCAAGCCCCCTTACTTTGGATCTGACCCCCCAATAACCGGATACTCAGTCGAGGTTGAGGTCCGGCCACCCCGGGAAGCCAATCTCATGAATTAATTCGATAGGATGCACGCGGTTTGCCAATTAGAGCGAGGGGTTAGTTTTGGCGGGCAGCGGTTGAGAGGAAAGGACTTAAGGGAAAACTGGACGGAATCGGCCTTTGGCGTCGAAAATGAATCTACAAAATCTCACAGACTTGGCGCAAAGTCCTACAGTCTTTAGGAACTCAGAACTCAGCTTTTCTGCAGATGCCTACTACCCGGGGAATACAATAACGTTATTGCGGTTCCTGGCTGCAACAATCTAATCGTGATGCGTATTCGGCCGGCTGGTGTCAGGGGCGCGAAAAACCAAACAGCGTTGCGTTTCGATTATGCGCCGATGGATGACCGCAAGGCAGTTGCGATGGATTGCGAGAAGCGCTGAACGTCGGCGTCGTGCTCGGCTTCGACCATAACACGAGCCAGCGGCTCGGTCCCGGAGTAGCGCAGCACAACGCGTCCATTATCTCCCAAGGTGGACTGTGCTTCGGCCAAGGCACGAGCAACTTCCGGCAGCGACTCGAGAGGCGGCTTAGATTTTACTTTTACGTTGACGATGACCTGCGGGTAGTCCTTCAGCCCCTGAACCAGCGATTCCAGCGAGCCATGGGCGGAAACCAGGGAAGCCACTTTGACCGCCGTGAGCAGACCATCTCCAGCCGGGCTATCGTCGAGGAAGATGATGTGGCCCGACTGTTCGCCACCAAGATTGTTGCCGGACTTGAGCATCTCTTCGAGGACGTAGCGGTCGCCGACGGCGGCGCGGGCAAGCGAAATGCCTTCGCGATCGAGCACGCGTTCCAGGCCGAGATTGGACATCGAAGTGGCGACGACGCGCTGGCTCTTCAGCGCATTTCGCGACTTCAGGTGGCGCGCCACGGCCAGAAGGACGCCGTCGCCATTCACGATGCGCCCACTGCCGCAAACAAATAGCGCGCGGTCCGCGTCGCCGTCGAACGCAACGCCAAGCGAGGCTTTTTCGGCAAGCACACGCTTCAGCAAACCGTCCAGATGCAGTGAGCCACAACCCGCGTTGATGTTACGCCCGTCGGGATTGACACCCATCGGAATGACGTCTGCGCCTAAGGCTTGAAACAGCTCAGGACCCAACTGGTAGGCGGCGCCATTGGCGCAATCGAGCACCATGCGAAAACCTTCGAATTTGGCGCCGGGAATGACGCGGCTTTGCAGAAACTGCAGGTACTCGGCATGCAGCGCTTGATTGGCGACCAGAACGGGCAAAGAAGTTGGAACCGGCTCGGCCCGCAACCGCAGAATTTCCGCTTCGAGTTTTTCTTCGACGGAATCCGGGAATTTCATTCCGGCATGAGAAAAAAGCTTTACGCCATTGTCGTGATAAGGATTGTGGGAAGCAGAGATAACCACGCCAGCCTGAAAATCATTTTCGCGAACCAGGCAGGCGATTCCCGGAGTGGTGATGATTCCGGCAAATTCAGAGCTGGCGCCCGACTTTTGCAGGCCCGCGGCAAGCAGCGCGGCGATATGCGGGCCGGATTCGCGGGTATCCATGCCGATCAGGGCGTGGGCAGAACCAAGATCGTGATGCAAATAGCTGCCAAGGGCGTGCCCAATCGCATAAAGCGTGTTGTCGTCGAGAGGCGGCGTTCCCGGAACGCCACGGACACCATCAGTACCAAAAAGTTCTTTAGCCATAGTTAAGCGCGGTCGGGGCGGGAAAATTGACCTGACAAAAGTCTAGCACAAGGCTCGCGCACACCTTGGTGATTTCAGCCACGGAAGGGCGGAAACGCAATCCCGCCGCAGTGAACCGAGCGCCATATTAATCTTGCGTGACACTAGCCGCTACACGAACGACCCGATTTTCCGGTATTGTGCTACCGTGAAGGGCCAAGGAGTGGAGCGGTGTCTTCGACGGAAACGCCAACGATCTTCCGGATTTATGGTCCGACGTTCAGCCTGCGCATCCTGGCGACGGCCATTATTCTGCTGTTCCTGTACTACGCACAAGGCGTGGTGATCACGCTGCTGATGTCGGTGTTGCTGGCCTATTTTCTGGATCCCGCGGTGGAGTTTCTGGAGCGCTTTCGTGTGCCGCGTCCGATCGGGTCGCTGATTCTGGTGCTGATCCTGATTATGGTCCTGATCTCGGTGATTTATGGGTTGTGGACGCGCACCTCGGACTTCGCGCAAAATTGGCCCACCTACCGCAGCATCCTGCGAGATGCCACCTTGAATATCCAAACGAAAATCCGCAACGTGGAGGGCAGCGTCTCCGACCTGACGACCACGGGCGACGCCACCAAGGCCCCGCCCCCACCCCCCGCGGACAGCGGCGCAGTCCACAATTTCTTTGTGCGCAGCATCGGGTCGCTGTACGCGCTGGTGCTGGAAGGAACGTTTGTGCCCTTTCTGGTGTACTTCATGCTGGCGCAGAAACGCGAGGTGTGGCATGGGACGCTACAACTGTTTCCCGTGGGGCGGCGTACACAGGTAAAGGAGACGCTGGACGATTTGCGCGAGGTCTTGCGCGACTACCTGATCGGCATGACGGTGGTGACACTGGTAGTGGTTGCGCTGAGCAGCGTGTTTTTTCTGGCGTTGGGATTTGACTACCCGGTGCTGGCCGGAATTGCCTCGGGACTTTTTAACATGGTGCCGTACATCGGAGCGGTGTTGGCGTGGTTACCGGGATTTTTGCTGGCAATCATCAAGTGGCACGCGGTAAGCCACTTCGGATTGATCGCGCTGGTGCTGACGGGAATTCACGTGATCGCACAGAACTTGATTGCCCCACAACTGGTGGGACGCCAGGTGCGATTGAACGCAGTGGCGATTACCGTGGCGCTGCTTTTCTGGGGCTTTGTGTGGGGCGGCATGGGGCTGATTCTGGCGATACCGATCACCGCGGCGATGCGCGTGATCTGCGACCATACCGAATCGCTGAAACCCGTAGCGCATTGGCTAAGCGCCTGAGGCGCGCTCTTTCCGGATCACTCAAATCCCAAGAGTCTGTGCGGCAGACCCGCAACATGTTGTCATTCCGAGCGGAGTCTGCGGAGTGAGGAATCTGTTTTTGTATTGGCATCTCGCGAAAAGCAGATCCCTGGTTTCGCTCGGGATGACAACCAATCGAAGACGTGCGCCCAAGTACATTCCTGTTTACAATCTTTCGGCAGTAACTGCGGGAGGATTCCATGACCAGAGACGCGCTGCTGCTGTCGTTGCTGGACGAAGCTTATTCCAAGAAAACCTGGCACGGACCGAATTTGCGGCAATCGCTGAAGGGAGTTTCGGCGAAGCAAGCCGCGTGGCGTCCCGGCCGCGACCGGCACAACATCTGGGAAATCGCGTTGCACGCCGCGTACTGGAAATACGCGGTGCGCCGAAGGCTGGAGGCCGGCAAGCGAGGCGCGTTCGTTTTGAAAGGCAGTAATTTCTTTATGCGGCCGGAAAAGGGCAATGCCAGCGAAGCGGCGTGGCGCACGGATCGCACGATCCTGGAGAAAGAACATCGTGAACTTGAAAAGACCATTCGGCAGGCATTGAAGAGGCCGCAGTCCAAGAAGCGCCTGGCGATGATTTACGGCGTCACGTTTCACGATGTTTACCACGCCGGACAGGTCCGCTTGTTGCGCCGGCTGATGGAACCGTGACCGGGGAAGCGGTCTGCGCGATCAAACCGAGCGCAAACGGCGAACGACTGCGGGCAAATCCGCAGCCTCCTGAAACAGCCGAATGGCAGCGATACCGGAGGCTCCGGCGGCACGGCACTCCCCTGCATTCTCTGGCGTAATTCCTCCAATAGCCAGAACGGGTATCGAAACGCTGCGGCAAACCGCGGCGAGTCGCTCAATTCCCTGCGGCGCTCCGTAACCGGCCTTGGAGGGCGTGGCAAACACGGGGCCGAAGATGACATAGTCCGCGCCGGAATCCGCTGCGGCACTGGCGGAGTCGAGCGAATGGGTGGAAGCGCCAACGAGGAAGGACGAGGGCAGCTCTCGTTCGCGAACAAACTTTCTGGCGTCGGCAACGGAAATACTTTGTTCCGCGAGGTGGACACCGGCAGCACGAACGGCCCAAGCAACGTCGAGACGGTCGTTCACCAAAATGCGACAAGGAGCGGGTGCGACGCGAAGGGCTTCCTGAACCAAGCCCGCGAGTTGGCGGCCCGAGAGATGTTTCTCGCGAAGCTGAATCCAATCCACGCCGGAGGCGGCAGCGGCCCTCACTTTCTCTAGAAGAACTGTGTGCGATTCGATGGGAGACGCGGACAAAGCGCCTTGGTCTGTCACATAGCACAGTAGAAACGAATCACGAATTGGTTTGGGGTGGGACACTTGCGGGCGCCGATCGGGAACTGAACAAGCCGAAGGCCAGAAGAATATCGAGAACGCCGAGGCCGCTGATCATGCCGCGAACCGATGGGTGAAGAACGAGGGGGACGAGGCCGGGAAAATGGCGAAAGAAATAGTTTTGCTCCCAGAACGTCGACCACGGCAGATACAGGAGCAGCGCTCCCATCTCAAAGAGCAAAACAACGGCAAGCGCACGCAGTAGGCGGTTCATTCTGTTCGGAGCGACCTTTGGTTGAGCGTGGGCAGGAGATCAGACCGCTGGTTTATGATGAGCGGCGATGCGGTCCGCCACGTCTCGATAATCAATATTGACGGCGTAGACCTGAGAGAAACTCTTAAGCGCAGCATCCAGATCGCCGGCCGATTCCTGAGCCACTCCCAAATCATACCGCAATGCCAGTTTACTTTCCGAATCGATCCCGGGAGTCAGCAACGCGCGTTCGTACCAGATTGCTGCGATGGCCGGTTGTCCTTTTTCCATGAAAGCGAGGCCCAGCAACGTGCAGCACTGCATGGCGTAGCGGAAAGCTTTGCCGCGATCGTTGGCTTTGGCCACTTTCTGAAACTCGCCAATGGCTTCTTCCAGCAGGCCCATCTCGCGGAATGCGATGCCAAGGTTGTAGTGCGTTTCCAGATCTTCGTCTTCGGCGCCCATCTCGCCCAGTTCCGCGCGGAACTCGTCAAACACTTCCTTCAGCGGACCTGCTTCGGTGTTGACCGCACCGTTCGCTTTAGCGAGGCGCTGCTCTTCCGCGGACTTCATCGCCAATTGCTCGTGCATGGGTGGATCGGTGGAAACCGCATGGCCAACGTTCAGACCGAGGTCATCGATTTCTTTTCCCAGATCCGACAAGAAGTCTTCTGAAGTGAAAACACCTGCATTTGCGGTAACCGGCGCGGCGGGCTCGTTCGCAGCAGCAGGCGACGGTGGGATCTCAGCCAGCATTTCGTGCGCCGGTACAACCGGTTCCGGCTCAAGAACCAATTCGAAGTCCTGATCGAGCTCAAATTCCGGTTCCGGGACAGGCGTTTCGGGAAGCGCCGCTTGCGGCAGTTCCAGGGCAGTTTCGGGGCCTTCAGCAGCCAACTCGCTATGCTCCGGCACAGGAAGCGTAGTGAGTTCCTCGTCGGGGAGGAGTTCGCTCGGGTGACTCTCGGGCTCCGCGGCCTGCGGTTGCGCGGAAGCTTCCGCTTGCGGTGTGCTCCATTCCTCGAAGTCCGCGGTCTCCGCCGGTATCTCAAATTTCGGTTTGCCAATCTCTTCAAATGCCGCGACGGTATCTTCGTGGGCGGTTGGCTCAACTTGCGCCGAGGCGTCCGCCTCTTCAACGACAAGTTCCGGCAGAGGAAATTCCTCTGCGGCAGGTTGGGCCGGAGCAGCATGCAAAACGGGAGCGGCAGGCGTGGCTCCGTCCGCAGCAACGGCTTCGGGAACTTGCGCGACGGCGTCTGGCTCTCTGGTTTCTTCCAGCAGCGAGGCCCATTCCGCGGACAGGTCCACTTCTTCGGTGTCGGCGGCTTGTTCTCCAGCCACGGGCACGGCTTCGCCTTCCGGTGCAGGCTCGATGACTTCGATTTCCGGCACTTCTTCCGCGACAGGCTCCGGCGCGGGTTGCGCTTCTGCAGCAGGAGCTTCCTCGACGGCAGCGCTGGGTTCCACCAATTCCGCGGGAACTGCCGCAGCTTCCACCGCTGCAATCTCAACCGGGAATTCTTCCGCGCCCGCCTCCGTGGCGGCTGCTTGCACTTCTTCCACGGGAATGGTTTCGACGGGCTGAGGCATCGCGGCGGCCACGGCGGCGTTAATTTCTTCGTCCGTCAGACCGGCGGCGCGCTGGAACCGGCGGCGCAATTCGCCAAAGCGTTCGCCGCTACGAGAATCGCCGCGCTGCGTATGGATGTGTTCAAGCTGGGCAGCCAGCTCTGCGGTGCGGCGATCGTCTCCGGCGCCGAGAACGAAATCCAACAATTTTTCGAGCGTAGGCGTGTGCGTGGGAGCGCGGCGCAGTATGGCTTCGAGCAAGCCAATGGCTTTCTGCGTCAGGCCGTAGCTGGCGAAGAGGTCGACGTCGGTCAGCGACTGGGCTATGAATTTCTGCGTTTCTTCATCCAGCTCCGGTTCCGCTGGTTCCTGCCCGCTGGAACGCGCCGCCACTTCCTGCGCGGCCTCCTCGAGGCCGGGGCGAACTTTAGGCGCGGGAGCTTCGGGGAGTTCAAGTTTCAACGTCTCTGGATCCACGGGTTCAGGAGCTTCGGGAGCCGGCTCGGGCTCAAGCAATCCCAACTTGCGAAGAACGTCCTTCAGTTTGCGCTGCGCAGAATCGCTTTCGGGTTCTCGCTGAACCAGTTGTTCGTAAATATCCTTGGCGCGATCCAGCTTTCCGGCAGAGGCAAGCGCATCCCCCAAATGAGCCAGAGCATCCGGCAGACGGAACGAGTCGCTGGTGCGGCCAAAGGTGTCGACAAGCCATTCCAGCGGCTCAAGCCTGCCGGGAAGGCGCGACGCCAGTTCCGTCAGCAGGTGAGCCACGCCTTCGTGCTCGCCCGCGTCGATCATTGGGATGCGGATGCGCGAGAGCAGCGACATGGCGCGCTCGCCTTGGCCTTCTTCGAGCAATGCCTGGGTGACTTTCTGCGTGGCGCTGAAATTCTTTTCGTCGGAAGAGAAGATGCGCAGGGAAAGCGCGGAGGCTTCGTCCCACTTGCCATTCTTCAAGTACAAGTCCAGCAAGAGCTCGGCAGGCTCTCCACCTTTTTCCAGGTCGGGAACACGCTCCAGGATTTGCGCGGCCTGGGCGAGATTGCCGACCGACGAGAACGAGCGCGCCTTCACGATGAGGGCGTCAAGATTCTTGGGATTGAGGTGCAGCGCCTTGTCGGCCAGCTTCTCGCATTCGGCCTGATCGCCGCGAGCCAATGCCCGTTGCGCCGCGCCCACATAGCCTTCCAGCGCTTCGCCGGATTGCCCCATGGCCGCGTACAGATCCGCCAGGCGAACCTGGATGCGCAGGTTGTCTGGCTCGGCCAGCAGCAGCTTCTTCAGCAGCGCCACCGCTTCGGGCTGCTTGTTATTTTTCAGGTGCAGCTCGGCCAGTTGCAGGAACAGGGGCCGCGCTTCGGACATGACGCCCTGCTGGACGTACAGGTCAGCCAATTTTTCGAGCGGACGAATTTCTTCGGGAGCGAGCTTGGCGATGCGCTTGTAAACCGCGATTGCCTTGGTCAGGAAACCATCGCTGACAAACAGTTGCGCGAGGCGCTCGAAGTAGTCGATGGCCTGGAAGGTTTCGCCCTGGCGGATGTACAGCTCGCCGATGGTCATCAATGTGACTTGGTCTCGGGGCTCGTATTTCAGGATCTGCTGGTATTCGGCGATGGCCTGAGCCACCTTACCCTGGTTCAGCAGCTTTTGTGCGGCTTCGACGAATTTGCTCTTGTTATAGGCCATGCGCAAAATGCGACAGCTTCCCCGCGAAAGCCAGCGCGACTTTCTCCCGATTTGTGTCGCAGGTCACTGAGGTGCCTGCAACCGTACATTTTCACGCTACGCTTGGCGAAGGAGGGCGTCAACGAAACCGCACAAGAGTGTGAGCAGGCAGTTATCCCCGTAGCAGATACGAAACCAGCCGGCGAATAATTGGCGAAGGGAGTTAAGTGCGCGGGGGCCAGATTTCCAGCGGCAGTTCCTCTTGTACAGCGCCAGCAGCCCAGCAACCGGATTCCCGTACCGGCATGAAGGAGTGGCGGTGCAGCGGCGTGGGTCCGTGTTGGCGAAGGGCTTCGAGATGCTCGGGCGTGGCATAGCCTTTGTGCTGGGCCAGACCGTAGTTGGGGTACACTGCGTCCCACTCCACCAGGCGAGTGTCGCGATGCGTCTTGGCCAGAATGGAAGCCGCCGCGATGGAGACGCACCGCGCGTCACCCTTGATCAGCGACTTCTGCTCGATCAGAAGATCCAGGCGCATGGCGTCGATCAGCAGATAGTCCGGCTGGATGGCAAGTTGCTGCACTGCGGCGGTCATGGCCTGGCGGCTGGCCTGATAGATGTTCCAGGCGTCGATGCGCTGGGCATCGATTTCAGCGACGGCCCAGGCGAGGGCGTGCTGACGGATACGCGCGGCCAGTTCGGTGCGGCGATCGGGCAGAAGCTTTTTTGAATCGTCGAGGCCAACGATCCGGCGTTTGGGATTCAGGATGACGGCGGCGGCGACAACCGGGCCAAACAGCGCGCCGCGTCCGGCTTCATCGAGGCCCGCGATGCGGGTCCAGCCGAGTTGGCGCGCTTCGCGCTCGAAACGGGAAGAGCAAAGTCGCGTCATGGTAGAAGGTTCGCGGAAAGTTTACCACGCGCGGGACGGTGCGCCACCACTCAAGAAAAAAGGGACGAGCGATGAGCCCGTCCCTTTGAGAATTTGCGTTGTGAAGTGTTTACGCCTTGGCTCCCGCGGGAGTGGCGACTTCTTCGCGAGCGGCGCGCTTGATGCGGGCAGCCTTGCCACGCAGTTCGCGGAGGTAGTACAGGCGCGAGCGGCGTACATTGCCCTTGCTGATCACGTCGATCGAAGCGATCGAGGGCGAGTGCAACGGGAAGATGCGCTCCACGCCGGTGCCGAAACTGACGCGACGCACGGTGAAGCTGGCGCTGCTGGCGCGGCCCTTCCTGGAAATCACGACGCCTTCGAAGGACTGGATGCGTTCCTTGACCTTTTCGCCTTCCCCTTCCAGCAACCGCACGTTCACCTTTACGGTGTCGCCTGCTCGGAAATCGGGGACGTCTTTGCGCAATTGCGCTTCATGCAACTTACGGATTACCGGATTCATTTTCTGTATTCCCTGCAGACCCACTCAGGCGGGGCCAGCACTTCCTAGACAAACTACAATTATAACGAAGGAGCTGCAGTTTGCCTAGGCGTTTTCTGCCAGCAGATCCCGCCGGTTTCGGCGCGTCTTCTCTAAGGCCTTCTGCTTGCGCCACTTGGCCACTTCGGCGTGATTGCCGCCGATCAGGACTTCGGGGACCTTCCAGCCACGATATTCGGCGGGGCGCGTGTAGTGAGGAAAGTCCAGAAGCACGCCGCGTGCTGCAGCCGGCGCACTGGGCGCTCCCGTATATTCGTGGAACGATTCGTTCTGGGTGGAAGCCTCGTTGCCAACGGCGCCGGGGAGCAGGCGCGTGACCGCATCGATAATGACGGCGGCCGGAAGTTCGCCGCCACTGAGCACAAAATCGCCGATGGAAATTTCGTCGGTGGCAAGATGCTCCGCGACTCGTTCGTCGACACCCTCGTAACGTCCGCAGATCAGCACCAGACGATCGAGGGCCGCAAAACGGCGCGCGGTTTCCTGGGTAAACAGGCGGCCTGCGGCAGACATCAGAACAATCGCGGTATTTTCCGGCGGAGGCGTTTTTGCTTCGGAATCGCCGACGCTGCGTTCCAGGAGTTTTTCGACGGCTTCGAACAGCGGCTCCGGTTTCAGCACCATTCCTTCGCCGCCGCCAAACGGGCGGTCGTCGACGGTGCGATGGCGATCCTTGGTGAACTCGCGCAAATCCTGAATGTGAGTTTGGGTGATGCCGGCTTCGCGCGCGCGGCGAACAATACCGTGATCGAGCGGTCCCACAAAAAATTCCGGAAAGATGGTGATGAGGTCGAAGCGCATCGCTTTGCAGTGTAATGAACCCATGCCCGCTTGTCATGTGCGCGAGGGAGTCAGAGGAGAGATAAGCCCGGGGCGCCGGCTTCTTAGCCGTAGTATCTGAAGTATTTCCAGAATTCTGGCCAGGGCTGACGCAAGTTGCGGCAGACAAACGCTTCGTCGTACCGAGTGATCGACATATTCGCGATGCCATACCGGTTCGTCAAATGACCCGCTAGTTCGCAGGACGCGAAGTTCTGGTCCACGAAGTCGCGATGTTCGCCCAGCACGATCACCGTCTGCGGCGGCGGATCGCCGTAGCCACGAAACCAGTTGGAGTTCATTCCGCTGATCGCTCTTGGCAGACCGTAAGCCGGGCCATAGAGATTGACGGCGCCGGCCTCTCCTTCATCACCGGCCAGAATACCCAGTCTGGCTTGTTCCTGGGCCGGCAAGGTGTCGCGAATCCTAGCCACGGTTTCAACCAGCTCCGGCCAGCCGATCTGCATATTGAAATTTCCGCCGTTCATGCGATCCGCCACGCGCCACCAGCCTGAGTTCAGCGGAGCTATGGGGACTGTCACCGCGGCGGTCATCAGGCCGGAAATGGCGAGGGCTCGCCAAGTGATCCTTCGCACGATCAGCGCAGACCGAGCGCCGAGCGAGCTCAACCACCGCTCGCCCCAGACGGCGCCCGCAGCAAGCAGCATGGGGTAAGCGGGAGCCAGATAGTAATCGCGCCCTCGGGCGACGAGGAAGGCCAATAGCGGAATCACATACATCCAACCCAGCATGCGGTAGCGCTTCCCATCCGGCACTGCGAACAAGTACCAGAGCCCCGCACAGCACAACGGGATGGTAACGGGGTTTGCGCATTTCCATAGCTGGTTCGGCAGAAAATAATCGGTCCAGCCCCAGCGAATGTCGCGCGCGTGGATGGTCTTCAGGCAGTCGAGCGAAACAAAATTATGCCGCACCTGCCAGACGATGTTGGGCAGCATGATCAGCAAGGCTACAGCCACGCCGCACCATAGCCACGGACTCTTCAGGTATCGTCGGGCCCGCGTCAGAAGTATTCCTCCGACGACTCCGAGTGCGAAAAACGCCATGGAATATTTGGCCATCATGCCCAGACCGATCGCCGCGCCAATCGCAAGCCACCAGCGCGGGTCATCCGATTTCAGCAGACGGATCACAAAATACGCCACCAGCACCCAACACAAATAGTCGAACGATGTGTACGACAGGAACCAGCCGGAAACCAGTGACGGTCCTGCGATACCTGCCGCCACAGCTGCCACCAGCTGCGCTTCGCGTTTGCCGCCAAGTTCGCGAGCGGCGAGACCGGTCAGCAGCACCACGAGTCCCTGTGACACCGCGGCGAAAAAACGGAAACCGCGCAACGAAGTCCCAAAAAGTTCCAATGACACGCGGCCAAGGAAGGGCGTCATCGGTGGATAGATGACATAGCCCCAAGCCAGGTGGCGCGCGTTGTTGAACGTTAAAAGTTCGTCGCGATGGAAGCCATACTGGCCGCTGGTTAGCACATGCAAAAGGACGACGGCGAGCGCCAGCACGACGAGCGTTCCGAGATCACGCGACTCGGCGCGAAACAGCCAGCGCGGCACTTTACGGCAATAGTCGTCATATTGTTCGCCGAACAGGCGGCGTAGGGTTGGCTCTTCGTAAAAGCGAACAAACAGATTGAACGCCAGAACGATAGCAAGCAGATAAACCACAATCGAGAACGAACCGTAGTAAGCAATTTGTCCCAGAATCATCGCGGAAACGCCAACGTACATGGGATTGCGCGTGAAGCGATACAGCCCCTTCACCACCAGCACGCGCGGCGCATCGATGGGCGCAGGCGTTCCCAGACCCTTCACGGCGAAGTCCCAGGCGCACCACAAATAAATTGCCAGGCCGATCAGGAACAAGGCCACACCCAGCACCCGCGTCGGAAGCGGAAGGTGGCTGCCGCCGTCCTTCACCCACTGCGGGCCAAGCACACCTACAGTTCCCGGGGCAACAATGGAAAAGATTGCAGTTTTGAAGAGGCGCCAGAGCACTGGCTACTCCGAAGCGTTCACACCTTGCAGGCCTTCGGGGAGTATGACATCAATGCGCCGCGAGCCGACATCAATTCGCGTGCAGATATCTTCGGCAAGCGGGATCAGCAATTCGCCGGAGGAAGTGAGCACCTGAAGCAGCGGTGTTCCTAGAACGTTTTCGCCGGGAAAAAACACGTCGCGAACGGTTCCGATGACGCGGGGAGCGACTTCCGCATCGCAGGCCGGCGAGGAGAGTCTTGATTCTTGCGACGGGATCTCGAACACGGTACAGCCGATCAAATCCGTCACGAAATATTGTCCCGCGGGAAGCGAAATGCGCTCTTCGATCGGCAGAAAAACATCCAAGCCGCGAAATTTCTCAGCGTCGGAAATAGTGGCGGAACCCTCAAAGTGGAAAACGCCTTGGCCCGGATGGTTTTGATCCGTCCAGAAGCGCTGCAGCGCCACGCGGTAGGGCTCGCCCGATTCCTTCGCCAGATAGACGTGCGACAAGGAGGAAAAGCGCGTGGAAAAATCGCTCAGCAGTTCAGCAGCGACTTCGCCCTTGTTCCCGCGCGGTTTCAGGATGCGGGCAATTTGCAGCCATCGCGGTTGCTTGTCGGCGGAGTGGTTCAATCTTCGAGGATCTCGAGAGTAAAGCGTTTGTGGAGTTTCATGCCGGCGGCGCCCAGAAGCGTGCGGATGGCCTTGGCGGTGCGGCCCTGGCGTCCGATCACTTTGCCGAGATCTTCGGGGTGAACGCGCAACTCAAGGACCGTCACCTGGGAACCCTCAACCGCCCTGACTTGAACGCCTTCAGGATGGTCCACCAGTGCTCTGGCAATTTCCTCTACTAGATCCTTCATAGGGCCCCCGCGCGAACGTTCACCTGAACGAGCAATTGCTAGCGACCCCTCCCAAAACCGTCAGAGGACGCGCGTATCAACGAACCACGTGACCTGGAACCAGAAGAGAAAGAGCGTAAGAGCGTGAGCTTGAACTGGTTAACAAACAGCTACGCGATTTTCTGTCCCTTGATAAAGCTCCGCACAGTATCGCTTGGTTGTGCCCCCACGCCAAGCCAATACTTTATGCGCTCGGAATCCAACTTGATCTCTGCAGGCTGCTTGAGCGGATCATAAGTGCCCACGGCTTCGCGCACACGACCATTGCGCGCACGGGTGCGTTCAATGACCACCACCCGGTAAAACGGTTTTTTCTTTTTGCCAATCCTGGCCAAACGAATAGTTAACACTACGGTGCGTCCTCCTAGAGACTATCTATTCTAGCGTGAGTCTGTACGCTGCGGCAATCAGAGTTCCCCTGATGCCGATTCACGTAGGTCTTCCCGAGGCTGCCGGACGGATACCGGCTTGGCATCGAGCCCTTAGAAACGAAGTTTGCGACTGATTGATTAGGATTGGCATTAGCCTTCGGTCTCCCATAACCAATGCTATTTGTTAGACTTGCCGCTGGCTTGGCGCTCACAGCAACCGCTTCCGGGAAGGTGCAAGGAAATGGGGCTGCCTCGTTCTAAGATCAGGTGTAAGAAGGCATCGTAACCCCGATACTTGGTGCTCGGTCATAGGAAGGCCCATGCCCCTGCTGGTGCTGTACGGCATTGTTGTCTTGCTCACGCCTATCGCGGTGATTTTTCTGCTTGTGAGGAGCAGCAAGCTTGGTGAGCAGCTCTCCAACCTGAAAGGCAATGCGGACAGTCAGATTTTTCTTCTGCAGAAACAGGTGACGGAATTAAATCGCCGACTGCAATCGCTACAGAGCAGCGTCACGGAAAGATCCGCAACTTCGGAATCCCCAGCCGCGGCGCATCGGCCAGAATCCGTAGCGCCTCCTGTTGCGCACCCCGCTGCACCGCCGCCCCAGACGCTGATCCCGCCACCGACGCAGTTTATTCCGCAGCCTCTGCCTACTGGGATCCCGAAAGCAGTCGAAGCACCGTGCGAAGTCGCCCCTGCTGTGAAACCGCAGCAGCCTGCGGGGCCGGCAAAAATTCCAGTCGAAACAAAGTTGCCTGCGGCCCACACGCCAGCGCCGCCACCCTCTCCCGTACATGCTGCGCAGGAAGTCGCCAAGGAACCGGCCACAGTCCGGATCGCGGTGCCCCCGACCGTTGAACCGTTCCGGCATGCAGCGCCAAAGCAGACATTTCAGCAGCGCATCAAGAGCGTTTCCGCCATGGAAGAAACGCTGGGCACGAATTGGCTGAACAAGCTCGGCATCATCATCCTGGTTGTCGGCGTGGCGCTGTTTGGAATTTATGAGCTGAGCGCCATGGGGCCTGGCGGAAAAGCCTTCATCTCGTTTCTTGCGTCGGTGCTGCTATTGGGCGGCGGGATTTTTCTGGAGAAGAAAGAAACGTATCGCGTGCTAGGCCACACGTTTATTGGGGGCGGCTGGGCGCTGCTGTTCTTCAGCAGCTACGGCATCTACCACGTCGGGGCGATGCGCATCCTGAATTCGCTGCCGCTGGACTGCATTCTGATGTTGCTGGTGGCCGTGGCGATGGCGGTGCACACGCTGCGGTATCGGTCGCAGTTCGTCACTGGGCTGTCTTTCCTGCTGGGGTACACCACGGTGGCCCTGAGCCACGACACGGTTTACAGCCTGTCCGCGGGCGTGATTTTGGCCATCGGCCTCGTGATCATCGTGCTGAAGATGGATTGGTTCGAGCTGGAAGTCTTTGGGATTCTCTCCAGCTACCTGAACCACCTTTACTGGCTGTACCAAATTCTTGGCGTGAATGGGGCGCACGGCCGCGCGTTTCCCGAATACCACGCCAGCCTGGCGATGCTGGCCTTCTACTGGTTGACGTTCCGCGTCTCGTACATCATTCGAAATATTCACTCGGAGTTTGAAGAACACGTTTCCGCCACCGCCGCTCTGCTGAACACATTGTTGCTGCTTGGGCTGATGAAGTTTCAGTCGGTGCAGCCGCAATATGCGTATCTGGCATTGTTGATTGTGGGCGCTCTGGAATTCGGGTTTGCGCAACTGCCGGTGACGCGCCGGCGCCGCCAGGCATTTGTTCTTCTGACCGTGATGGGCGCGGCGCTGATGCTGGCCGCTCCGCCATTCCACTATTCCGGAAACAATGTGGCGATTTTGTGGTTGGTGGGCGCAGAAATTTTTCTGTTCGCCGGTGTGGTCGCCAAGGAAGTGGTGTTCCGGCGCATCGGCCTGCTGACCGGGCTACTGACCGCGGGGCATCTGGCAATCGTCGACGTGCGGCAAGTGATTCGGGTTCGCGAGTCGAGTGAAGCCATGCTGCTCGAGTCTGGCATTTTGTTTTCGCTTTGCGCGGTGGTGTTCTACGGCAACTTCCTGGCACTGGGCACGCGTTGGAAACAATTCTTCGAACCAACGCTGGATGCCTTACTTCTGAACGCGCATTCCTACATCGCCGCGGTGTCAGCTGTGGTTGCCGTATGGGCGTTAACCGCGCGCGATTGGACGGACGTGGCGCTGGCGGGCGTGATGGTGACGCTGGCGCTGCTGACAAAGCGTTTTCCGTCGCAGCACCTGCAAGTGCAGTACGTTGGCGTAGCGCTGATTACTCTGTACCGCGCGATGCTGGTGAACTTGCATATGGAATCAGAGCCGGATGCCCACGTGACGATGAGGTTGCTAACACTGCCGTTGCTGGCCTGCGCGTTCTACGTTACTGCGAAGTTCGCGCCCTTGCGCGACGACGCGGAGCAACGGGCGATACGGGGCACGTTCGCGACGGCCGGATCGGCTTTAGTCGCACTGCTTATCTGGTACGAGGCGCCTGCGCTGTGGCAGCCGGTGGCGTTCATTGCGTTCGCCGCGATTTTGCTGGAGGTTTCACGCGCACTGCCTTACCGCTTGCTGGCCTGGCACACGCACATCATCAGTGCATGCGCCGCATTGTCCGCGATCACGACCGATCAGGGGAACCTCCATCGCTGGCACGCACTGCCGGTAAAAAGCTTCAGCGCGTTGGCTGTGGCCGCGGGACTGTACTGGCTGGCCAAACGCTTCTACTCCACCGAAGAACAATACCGTGCGATGGTCCGCGGCGCTTACACCTGGACGGCCTCCGCGCTGACGGTCTGGGTGCTTTGGGAATTGGTGCCGTCGGCGTGGATCGCTGTCAGCTGGATTGCGTTCGCGATTGCGTTAGTGCTGGTTTCGCGGAAGTTGAATTATGCGCAACTGGCGTGGCAGGCCAACGGGGTCGCCGTTCTGGCAACCATGCGGACCCTTGCTTTCAACTATCTTTCGAACGAATGGCTCGGAATGCCGGTCAGTCTGCGAATCGTAACCGTCTCGATCGTTGCCGCAGGCTTGTATTTCCTTTCGCGCAAGGCTGCGCCGGATTTGCGCGCGAAAGCCGCCATCGCCTTCCTGCACTCATTTTCCGCAACCGGATTGCTGGCGCTGCTGGCATGGCACGAAGCTCCCAACGGCTGGCTGGCTCCGCTGTGGGCGGGTTTCGCGTTGGTGCTGGCGTTGATCGACCGGCGTTTTGAGATGGATGAGCTCAGGTGGCAAGCGCATATCCTGTCCTTCCTGGCGCTCGCACGCAGCGTAGTTTTCAATTTGCACGTCACCGCGACGTGGCACGAATTGAGCGTGCGCCTGCTCTCGCTGGCGCTGGTCGCCGTGTTTTTCTATGCCATGTCTCGCGTGGTGCGCATGCCGCAAGAGTGGCGCGCGCGCGATATGCATCATGCCTACTCCTGGGCCGCATCCACGATTGTGTCGTTGCTACTGTGGTACGAACTGGTGCCGCTAAACGTGGCGGTCGGCTGGGCGGTATTTGGATTGGTGCTATTCGAGTATGGGTCGCTGCGCAATGTGGGCCAATTTCGCTACCACTCGTATGTAGCGCTGGTGGCAAGCTTCGCGCGAATCTTCTTCGTGAACCTGACGGCCGGCGAGCCCGGACATTTCTGGAGCCCGCGCACGTACACGATTCTGCCGCTGGTGCTCATCTACTTCTTTGTGTACGAGCAGTTCACGGAGACAGGCGCAATGCACACCAAAAGGGAAGACCGCGGCGGCGCAAACTCCATTGCCACGGTTTTGGCGACCTTAGGCACGGCTACTCTCGTGGCGTTGTTCTATTTCCAGTTTGCGATTGAGTGGGTTGTCGTTCCCTGGGCGGCTTTGGTCGTTGTTCTTTTCGCGATGGCGCTGCTGCTGAACCGCCAGGTGTTTCTGTATCAGGGAATCGTGTTGACATTGCTGGTTTTTGTGCGGGCCCTGGCGCACAACCTGTTCGGCGCCGGCTACTTTGTCGAGAGAGATTGGCAGGGCCGCTACTTTGTGGTGGGGACCGCGATCGCGTTGCTGCTGGCCAGTTTGTTTTTTGCGTTTCCGTTGCGCCAACGGTTCCGGACGTCACCTGCACCGGAAGGAATTGTGAAGATTCTGGCGTTCTTCGCGCGCCGGCCGGAGCAATTGCAGTTCTTCGTCGCGATCATCCTGTTAACGTTGATGCTCGCGCTGAAAATGCGTTTGGGACTGGTTACCGTTGCCTGGGGCGTCGAAGGCGTGCTGATCATGTTGTTTGCGCTTGCGGTGAAAGAACGCAGTTTCCGGCTGACCGGACTGGCATTGTTGCTGCTGTGCGTCGGCAAGGTTGTGGTGATGGATGTGTGGGGCTTGCAGCCCCGCGATCGCTATATCACGTTCATCATTGTGGGCGCGGCTTTGCTGTTCGTCTCTTATTTGTATAGCCGCTACCGCGACGCAATCCGCCAACTTTTATGAGACCGGTACTACTGTTCGCTTTTTTTTTCCTGGTGCTGGGCGCGGCGCTCGGCGCGCTCTATTACACGCAACGCCACAACAAGCAGGCTCCCGTTTCGCCCAACGCGGTTCTGCAAATGGCCGCCGACGCGCAACGGGATTTAACGCGGGCGCCGATGCACTTCACGCGTCTGTCTGATGACGAAGAAATTACCATCGGCAAAGAACTTGCCGCGCATTACGCACCGCCAAAAGAGGAACTCTCGCCGGAACAGCAGGGACTGGCCGCGTACGTAAGCCGCGTGGGCGCGCGACTGGCGGTGCATGCGCAGCGGCAACTGCCTTACAGCTTTCACGTGATTTGGGATCGCAACATGATCAACGCGTTTTCCCTGCCCGGCGGTCCGGTGTACATTGGCGAAGGTCTTCTGGACTTGGTGACCACGGAAGATGAATTGGCGAGTGTGCTGGCGCACGAAGTCGAGCACATCGATCATTATCATTGCGTGGAACGCGTGCAAGTGGCCGCTAATCTGAAGGATCTCAACCTGGAAGTTCTGGGCGAGTTGTTGCAGTTGCCTTTTTCTCTTTGGCAGGCTGGCTACCGCAAGGACGAAGAATTGGAAGCCGACCGCGAGGGAATATTTCTGGCGGTGCGGGCCAGCTATTCACCGTATGGATCCGTGCAGGCGCTCAACCGGCTCGCCAAGCTGGGAAACGAATACGTGACGCACGCGGAGACGCCAGAGGACGAACTTTCGGATCTGGCGATCCAAAGCCTGCAAGGCTATTTTCGCTCGCATCCGCTACCCGCAGAACGGCTGGCACAAGCGAACCAGATCATTGCGCAACAGCATTGGGAAATCCGCAAGGAACAGAAACCTTTCCACGTGGAATACACCGTGCACAACGGTGAGTTCGTAGAATAAGAACCGCCATTTCCTGTCGCGCCTAAATCAGCAACCGTGATGATATGCTGCGGTGTTCCCGAGGTGCGCGATGCGACAAATATTTGCGGCGGTGCTGCTCCTGCTGATTGCGGCACCCATTGGAATTTTGGCGGCGCGAGGTTCAGATGTGGCGGCTAGCGATAAGGAAATTGAGGCGATCCTTTCCGCGGTGACGAAGCCGGGCGAGCCGGGTCTAGCTGCCGTGGTAAAAAAAGACGGGCGCGTGGTCTTCGAGCACGGATACGGTGTCCGCAAGCTGGGAATGGCGGAGAAAATCGACGCGGAAACGAATTTCCGGCTGGCGAGTGTGACAAAGGAATTCACCGCTATGGCCATCATGCTTCTTGTGAAAGACGGGAAAATTCGCTACGACCAGCGGCTGCCGGAAATCTTTCCGGAATTTCCTGCCTACGGAAAGAACATCACGGTTCGCAACCTGCTGAACCACACCGGCGGCTTGCCCGACTACGAGGAACTGATGGACCGGGAGGAAAAGATCAACGGGCCGCGCTGGTCGGCAGAACACCAGATTCAAGACGACGAGGTTCTGGCGCTGCTCGAGAAGCAGACGGAGGGAAAATTCGCGCCGGGCACGAGCTGGGAGTACAGCAATTCCGGATATGTCGTTCTTGGATTGATTGTCGCGAAAGCTTCGGGAATGCCTTATCGCGATTTCTTGCAGAAACGCATTTTCGATCCTGTTGGCATGAAACACTCGGTGGTCTATCAAAAGGGAAAGAATGAAGTCAGCCAGCGCGCTTTCGGATACTCGAAAGATGGCGGAAAGCTGGTGGAAACGGATCAAAGCTCGACTTCAGCCACGCTGGGCGATGGCGGCGTCTACTCGAACCTGCGCGACATGGCGAAGTGGGATGAAGCGCTCGAAAAACACACGCTTCTGAGAAAAACAGAGTTTGCGCCCGCGCTTACGCCGGTGAAACTGGCCGATGGTTCGCAACCCCATTGGCCAAGCAAACCCGATGGCGACAATCTTGCCCCGGGGAAACCGGTCAGCTACGGGTTCGGCTGGTTTCTGGATCCGCTCAACGGGCATCCGCGCATGTGGCACTCTGGAAGCAGCATGGGATTCCGCACTGTGATTCAGCGATTCACGAAGGATGGCGTGAGCATCATAATTCTCTGCAACCGCACGGAATTGAATCCCACGGAATATTCGGACAAGATTGCCGGAATCCTGCTCGCCCACTGATCAAAACAGGAATGCGTAGAGTTGAATGGATTAGCCCAGCCCGGCGAGTTTGCCGAGGCCCTTCATTTTGCTGCGGGCGGCCATCGCGCCGTACTGCTTCATCATGGTGCGCATCTGCATGTATTGCTTGATTACCTGGTTGACGTCTTGCACCGTGGTGCCGCTACCTTTGGCGATGCGCTTGCGCCGTTTACCGTCGATGACGTTGTGGTCGCGGCGCTCTTCGTTGGTCATGGAATTGATGATGGCTTCCACTTGTTTCAGCTTCTTTTCGTCAACGGTGGTGTCCTTGGGCAGATTCTGCAGTGGCCCGACTTTGGGGAGCATATCCACCAGTTGGTCCAGCGGGCCCATCTTGCGAATCTGTTTGAGCTGATCGCGAAAATCTTCCAGAGTGAACTCTTCCTTGCGCAGCTTGCGCTCGAGCTCCATCGCCGCTTTTTTGTCGAAAGCGGATTCCGCGCGCTCAATCAGCGAAAGAATGTCGCCCATGCCGAGAACGCGAGAAACGATGCGCTCCGGATAGAAACCTTCCAGGGCATCGTATTTTTCACCCAGGCCCACGAACTTTACGGGAGCTCCGGAAACTTTGGCGATGGAAAGCGCCGCACCGCCGCGCGCATCGCCGTCGAGCTTGGTGAGAACCACTCCAGTGAGTCCGAGGCGCTTGTGGAATTCGCCTGCGGAGCGCACTGCGTCCTGACCGATCATGGCGTCGGCGATGAACAGCATCTCGCTGGGCTGCAATTCCTTTTTCAGAGTGGAGAGTTCGTTCATCAACTCATCGTCGATGTGCAAGCGGCCCGCGGTGTCCACCAGCACCACGTCACTGGCAGAGAGCTTCGCTTCCTTAATTGCGCCGCGCACAATTTCCAGCGGCTTGTCTGTGCCTGCGCCGGGCCACAGGGAAATGCCGATGGACTTGGCCACTTGCGATAACTGCTCGCGCGCCGCAGGGCGATACACGTCGGTAGACACGACGATCGGCCGGTGTCCATGCTGCGAAAGCCATTTCGCGAGCTTGCCGGTGGTGGTGGTCTTACCGGAACCCTGCAGGCCCACAATCATCCAGACCGATGGCGGTCGCGAGGCGAACAGCGGCTTGGCGTGTTTGCCGAGAAGATTGGTGAGCTCGTCGCGCACAATCTTGACGACTTGCTGGTCGGGCGAAAGCTGCAGCATCACTTCGGAGCCAAGAGCCTTGGCGCGAATGTTAGCGAGCAGTTCATCAGCGACGCCGACGTTGACATCGCCCTCGATGAGCGCTTCGCGGATTTCCCCCAGCGCCACGTCCAGGTGCTCTTCGGTGAGCTTTCCCTGCCCGCGGAGGTTCTTAAATGTTCGTTGCAGCTTTTCTGTCAGGTTCTCAAACATAATTGCGGTGTTCCTTGCGCATCCACCCCTATTGTACAGGTTGCCCGGCTGAGGTGCAGCAGCCAGCGCAGTTCTGTGAGCAGGCCACACGATCAGGCGGCGCTTGGAAGAATTGCACCATTAGAATATGAATTTGATGCCAAGCTGCGCGGCGAAAGGTATTCCCACCGTGGTGCCCGGCCCGAAGAAATCGCCCAGCGCGCCGGCGGGAAAGCGCAACTGGTTGAGAGAAGTGATCGGCTGGGTCTGCGTGCACGAAGCGTTCAAGCAGAAAGCCGTGGCGTTGGAAAGACTGTTGACGGGCGTGGGCAAGGCGGAAAGATCCGGAATGAAATTATTGCCGGGATTATTGCGATTGAAGAGGTTAAAAAATTCCACGAACGGCTGCAGCGAGTAGCGTTCGCGAATCGTGAACGGCCGCGTGACGCGCAGATCGACCTGGGCATAAGGGGAGCCGCGAAACTCATCGAGCGTGGTTTCCACTCCATTGATCACCGCGCGCGTGCCCCCGGGCGTGGTCATGGTATACGGGCGAGCTGACTCAAACTGCATCAGCGTGGAAAGTTGAAAGCCGCCGGGTATCAGAAATGTTCCCGCAAGCACAAAGCGGTTGCGCACATCTTCACCGGAAGGGCCGTAATCTCCCGGCGCAAAGGGATTCGCGGTATCGCAGACGCCGTTGACGTAGTCGAATAGCTCGCCGATCTCGCAGCCCCAGGTGCTGGCCTTCGACAGCGTGTAATGCGCGGTGAGATGCACGCGCTGGTTCACATTGCCTTGCACGCGCAGCGATAACCCCTGGTAACTGGAACGGTTGTCGGTACGATAAACGTCCGCCGCATCGTACCCATAACTGCGATACGAGTGCATGCCGGTTTCCAGCGTGTAATCCGCGCTGACCATCCAGTTGCTGGAAAACGCGTGCTGGATTCCGGCAGTGGCGTGAATCGCATACGGCGTGTGGTAATTGGGATCGATCAGCGCGGCGGGACTTGTGCCGTTCGCCAGATTGTAAGAATTCACCGCGGTAAATGCATTCACCCAGCCGTTCTGCGCAAGATCGTTGTAGAACATACCGAATCCGGCGCGCAGCACGGTTTTCCCCGAAGAACCGAGCATTTGCACGAGCCCGATGCGCGGCGCGAACGCTTTGCGGTAATCGTGCGGGATTCCGTTCACTAAACCAGTGCTGAGCGCGGGATTGAAACTCTGGTTGCGGCCGGAAGCACTAAACAGCCCAAATGTGGTGTCATAGCGCAGTCCGTAATTCAATGTGAGCCGGGGAGTGAGCCGCCAGGAATCTTCTGCGTACAAGCCAAGGCGTTGCACGTTCTGCGAAAAGCTGCCGTCGTACGCAGGCGAGTACGAAGAAAAAGGGCAAGGCGGATTGGGCGGCTGATTCTGCGGAAGCGCCGGATCGCAGCCGAAATCGACGATCGCCTGCTGAGGATTGGACAGATAATACGAGGGATTCTGCGGAGGCGAATAGAGACTCTCCGCGGTTGCCGTCAACGCTCCACTGAGCACCGGCTCGTGAATGAAGTTAACGCCGAGGCGCGGCGTGTGGCTACCGGCGGTGTGGGTAACGTCGTAGCGCAGCTGATATTTTTCCTGATTGCGCAAGATGGGAAACGCCGTGATGGGAGTGACAAACAAATTGTCGCCATACGTTTCGTATCCGGAAATCGTGCTGGACGTTACGGTAAACGGGAATGCGTAGGCGAATCCCAGATTCACATTGCGTGCTTGCGTCAAATGAAGCGCGCTGGCATTCAGAACCAGAGAACCAAACCACGACGGCGAAAAGTTGAACTGCTGCCCAAGCACCAGGCTGAAATAATTGTTGTGAGCGGTGGCTCCGGTAGACGGAAGAGTTCCTTGCTGCACAAGGTTGTTGCGCGTGGTGTAGGTATCGATAGCGCCGCGCAGAAACCATCGCGAGCGCGCCGATTGTGCCCAATCGAGACGCATCGTGGCCAGGTAGTCGCGAAACGGAACGCTGACATTACTGGGAACGTCGACGGAAGTGACGCCGGGAAGAAGTCCGAGGGACGCTAGCTGCGCGAGCGCATCAAATTGCGCCACGCTGGCGTTGCTGTAGGCGATGCTGGCGTCTTCGTGAACATATTCGAGAGAGGTGAAAAGCCACAGGCGATCCTTGACGATCGGGCCACCGAGCGTGCCGACATAGTTCTGGCGAGAGAAGGGCTGCTTAGGATTTGGCGCGGGATTGTCGACCGGGAAGCGCGCGTTCAGAGCGGCAGCGCGCTCGTAAAATGCCGCTTCGCTGTGCCATTGATTGGAGCCGCTCCGCGTGGTGATGACAACGGAACCCGCAGTGGTGCGTCCGGTGTCGGCATCGGCTTGCGCGGTGCGAAACGCAAATTCCTGAATGGCGTCCGGAGAAAAATTCTGCAGGAAGCCACCGATGTAGTCGTCGGAATTATCGCCGCCATCGACGGAAATTTCATTGTTGAGCCCGGAACTGCCACCGGTAGAGACCGCAGTGATGCGCGCCTTCGTGGGATCGGATGGCTCGACCGGTTCGGTTCCCGGCGCGAAGTAAGCAATGTTGGCAAAGCTGCGCGCCGCAAGGGGAATATTCTCCAAATCCTGGTGGTACACGATGGATTGATGTACCGCGCTGGACGTGTCGAGGGGCTCCGTGGTGATGGATGGCGCCGACGCGCTGACTTGCACATTCTCCGAAACGCTTTTAGGCCGGAGCGTCACGCTGATCTGGCGCACAGAACTGATCGAGATAGTGATTCTGGAGTGGGCATCCGCGAAACCATTCGCGCTGACTGTCACGTCGTACGCGCCGGGGGGCAGGTCGACGATGCGAAACTCCCCCTGCGCATCCGTTTCCGCTTCTCGCGCCAGTGAACGCTCAGGATTGCTGACCGAGATCTTTGCCGCAGGCACCAGCGCCCCGCTGGAATCGCGGACGGTGCCACCCAGCGAGCCGTGCGGATTTTGCGCGTGCGCCGGAGCGGATGCACCGACTCCCAACAGCAGCGCAAAAAACGCGCAAAGCACGGTGCGCGACGTTGTCGAACGGAACAAGGCGGGCGACTCCCTCACAAAGATGAAACTGAGTATACCCGAAGGAAAGTGCTCGCGAGAGTCTACCGCTGAGGATAGAATCCGCGAGGATCGATGGGGAGGCAGAATGATTGACCGGCGTGCGTTTCTTTCATCATTTGCAGGTGCGGCGGCGCTAGGAGGAGCAGGCTTTCCCCAGGTGTGCAAAGACATTCTGGGACAAGCACCGGAAAAGTTGCCGGATCATTCGCTGTACGACCAGAACCAAGAAGCTTACTGGGCAGAGATTCGCAAGCAATTTTTGATTCCGGAAGACGAAGTGTATTTAAACAATGGCACGGTTGGCTCGTCGCCAGCTCCAGTATTGCGCGCGGTGTTCGAAAGCTACCAGAAATCCGAAATGCTGGACGAGGCGGACCCGGAAGACTATCCCATCTGGGGCTATGCCGCCTGGAACCAGTTTCGCGATCCTCTAGCGGAGTTTGTGGGATGCTCGCGCAACGAAATTGCATTGTTGCGGAACGCCACGGAGGCAAACAGCTACATCGCGAATGGCGTGGACCTGAAGCCCGGCGATGAAGTGCTGATGACGGATCAGGAGCACCCCGGCGGCGAACAGCCCTGGAACCTGAAGGCCAAGCGCTACGGCATCGTGGTGAAAAAAGTGACGCTGTCGAAGCCCGTGCCCAACGCTGCGGCGGTCCTGAATCTTTTCAATGATGCGATCACGCCCAAAACAAAGGTGATCTTCTTCAGCCACATCACCACGGTGACTGGCGTTGTGCTTCCCGCAAAGGAATTGGCGGCGCTGGCGCGGTCGAAAGGCATCCTCAGCGCGGTGGACGGCGCGCACGTGCCCGGAATGATGAAGCTGAACATTCGCGACATTGGCTGCGACTACTATTCCGCCAGCCCACACAAGTGGCTGCAAGCGCCAAAAGGCTCGGGCTTTCTGTTTGTGAGAGATGAAGTGATTGATCGCACCTGGAACACCATCGCTACAGAAGGTTGGGAAGACGACAAAATCCGCGCAGAGCGTTTTCAGCGCATCGGCAGCTCCAATGTGCCGGCGATCAGCGGCCTGCGCGCTTCCATCGCGTTGGCAAATGAAATCGGGATGGAGCGCATCGAAAAGCGGCACCGCCAGATGGGCGACTACATCCTGCAGCAGATGATTCAGCGCGGAGCAACATCGTGGACTTCGCCCGACCCGGCGCTGCGCTGTGGAATTACAACTGTGACGGTGGCGCCGTCAAAAATGCCGGACCTGGAATTGTGGATGTGGAAAGAAAAGAAGATTCGCGTGCGCGGCGGGGCGCCTGCGAAAATACGCCAGTCAACGCCATATTACGTGCTGCACAAGGATGCGGACCGCTATCTGGCCGCTTACGATGAATATCGAAAAACGCATCCTGCAGGTTGAGGACGGCATCACCTCTTTAAACTCGGGCATCGTTCGCGCAAGCTTCATGGCGTTCGCTCGCTATGGCTCGCATCGATGCATGCTCGTTTCGCTGTTGATGTTTGCCGCTTGCTTCACGGCCGCAGCGCAAAGCGATTTCACCCGTGTGGAATTTGGCGGCGAATTTTCCACTATCCGGCAAAATGACGCGCAAACGGGAAACGGCAAGAATTTCCCCGGCTTCGGCGGAAGATTCGACTGGAATTTCAACCGACGGCTGGCGTTTGAGACTGAAGTGGATTTTTTCCCGGAGCAATCAGAGGTCGTCTCATTCCGCCGAGGTGGACAAACCCTTCAGGCAGTCTTTGGGTTGCGTGCGAAAGTGCTGCAGACCCGGCGGCTCTCCGTCTTCGGCCTGGTGCGGCCGGGATTGTTGCACTTCACGGATGTGCTGTCGTATTCCCCGGATGCTGGCCAGCCAACGCAAAAGCTCGGCGCTACTTATTTTGAGGTGAACCTGGGAGGAGGAATCGAGTATTACCTGAGCCCGCGTTGGGTGTTGCGCGCAGACATCGCGGGAAATCCTTACCGCGTGCCGCAACAAACCAGGAACGTAGCCGGTGTCGCGCTCAGTTACCCGGGCAGCGTAGAAGACACCACACGGCTGAGCTTTGGCGTCGCTTATCGGCCAGGAACGCTACAAGAGAACGAAGACGAAACAAAGGTTCCGGGAAACTGGGAATTTGGCCCGCTGTTCAGCACCCTGATTGCGGCGCCTGCCGGTGCGAATAGCGGCGTTGCGACGCTTGCGGGTCTGGGCACGTACGCAAGCTACCGGTTTTGGCGCGTGCTTTATTTCGATGGCGACATTTTGTATTTTCTGCAAGACACACACGGACCCAGCAATCTTTATGGCGGACCGGTGCTACAGGGTCTGTTTGGATTGAAAGGCGGAATCCGGCGAAACGATTTTGGTTTTTTTGGCAAGGTGCGGCCTGGGTTTCAGAGCTATGCACAAGCGTTGAAAGCGATCGCCGCGCAGCCATCCGGCACGGTGAATTACACTTATGGACGTTCAACGAATTTCGCGTTGGATTTGGGAGGCATCGTGGAGTTTTATCCCACGGAGAGAGGCACGCTGCGGATTGAAGCCGGCGATTCGCACACATTTTTTTCGCCACACACGGTAAACTTCAACGGCAAATCCTTGCGTTACGATTTGGGAATGCACCACACCATTCAGTTGGTGTTCGGCTATGGCTGGCGATTCTGATTAACTTGCAACGGGACAAACGCTCATGTCGCAAAACTTAAATTTGTGGATCGAAGTCGACAATTACATCTGTGAACTGCTGATACCCAGCGACCCGGCGCTGCAGGCCGCTCTGAAGGCCAGCGACTCAGCGGGCTTGCCAGCAATCCAGGTATCTCCGACGCAAGGCAAATTTTTGAATTTGCAAGCGCGCGTGATGCAAGCGAGCAACATTCTGGAGCTGGGCACGTTGGGCGGATATAGCACCATCTGGCTGGCACGAGCGTTGCCCCCGAAGGGCCGCGTGATCACTGTGGACGCTAACCCAAAACACACGGACGTGGCGCGCAGCAACGTTGCATTGGCCGGGATGAGCGAACTTGTGGAGTTTCGCGTCGGGCCTGGGCTGGAAGTTCTGCCGCAACTCGCTCGCGAAGGCCGCGGACCCTTTGACTTCATTTTCATCGATGCGAACAAGTCCGACATGCCAGAATACTTTGATTGGGCGTTGCGGCTTTCGCGTCCCGGCAGCCTGATTATCGCGGACAATGTGATTCGCGATGGCAAAGTGCTCGATGCCGCCAGCGCGGACGCCGACATACAGGGCGTGCGACGATTCAACGAGCGCCTGGCCGCCGAGAAACGAGTGAGCGCGACTGAGTTGCAAACTGTCGGCAGCAAGGGCTACGACGGCTTCGCGATGGCCGTGGTCCTTGCGGACGCATAAGGCACATTGCAAAGCCGTCGTTGCGAGCAAAATATGCGTTGCAGCTAGGCTTTCGCCGCCTTCTCCGTGCAGATCGCGTCGCCTACTTCGTACAGCTGCCGGAGTTCGCATTCACCTTCGCCCGCCACCTGCAGGAAGTCCTTGACCAGCTTGATGGCTTCTTCCTTGGAATTGGCTTGAAGCAGCGCAAAACCGCCGACCACTTCCTTCGACTCGATGAAGGGCCCATCAGTTACGGTTATCTTTTCTCCGGAACGTCGCACGCGTGCGCCCAAAGCGCTCGGCAAGCATCCTTCGGTGCCAAGCAGCCAGCCGCCGTTCATCCCCTCCTCGATTAGCTTGCCCATGGTGTTAATTTCCTCTTGGGAAGGGGGACTGTTCCTCTCGGCGTGTTTATAGATGCTCAGGAATTTCATGATCTTCTCTCCTTATATTTGGTTTTGACCGCTAGCTGCTTGCCGGGTACTGCATGAACAGGGCTGAATTCCCGCTCAATTTCGCTTTCTAATTTTTCCGTCGACAGTCACGACCGGATGAACTTCAAGTCTCCATTCAAGGCCATGAATTCCTTACGCCTTCTTCGGAGCGTCCGCGTCGAGGAATGGCGCAACAACCGTGGGCAGCAGGGGCGAAGTACTCAGGCTGTAATGCGTCGCGCCGGGCAAAATGGCTAGTTGATCCGCTGGCCTCCCAGACCCATCCAAGCCGGCATCCTTTTGGCCGCCGCCGAGCAAGCCGTAGAATTCCACGATGTGCGTCAGGCGGACCGCGTCGGCATCCGCGAAAACGAGCATGGTCTGTTGCTTGAGCGCCGCCACCTGCTTTGACCAGTCGTAATCCTGCTTAAGCAGCGCCCCAAGCTTGGTGAACAACACCGCCCAGTTCACATTTGGATACACCTGGTTCAGCGGCGATTGCTTCATCATCTCCGCGGAGCCCGGACCCATCTGCGACATCGCCACCAGCACCTCGGGATACCATCCGTCGCGCTTGAACGCTGCGGAGACGACCACGAGCTTGCGCACGGATTCGGGATGCCGGAACGCGGTTTGCAGCGCAACCGCTCCACCCATCGAGTACCCCATCACGTCGGCTTTTTCGATCCCCAGATATTTCATCAGCCCCGCAACGTCGTCCGCCATTCCTTCGCAGCTCAGCGGCCGGTCGATGTCCGCGGTGCGCCCGTGGCCCTGCAATTCCAAGGCGATCACTTTGCGATTCTTGGCCAGTTCGGCCACGTTCGGACCAAACATCACGATGCCGACCACTCCGCCGTGTAGCAGGATCAGCGGTTCGCCACTGCCGTGAATTTCGTAGTACATGCTGAGGCCGTTCACCGGAGCGTAGCCAGTCTTGGGAGCGGTGGTGGTGCTGCGCTCTTGAGCCAATGCTCGCGAACGGGAACCCGTTGCCAGAACAAGCCCGGCGGTAGAACTTGCGATGAAGCTTCTTCTTGCCATCATTTCGATTCCTCCGTAGTCGGCGTCGAACCGTGACCCATTCGCTCGGGACTTCTACGACCCCGCGGTTTTGTTCTGCAGTTCCGGCGGAAAATCGTGGTTCTCAAAAATTTGGCGAATCTCAATCACGCCGCACTCGGGCAGAGGCGCTCGCATGGCCCACTCGATGGCCTCTTCCTTCGACTTCACCTGGATAATCCAGAACCCGGCAATCACTTCCTTTGTTTCGATAAATGGGCCGTCGGTCACGATGTGTTTGCCACCGGACACCTGGATGCGCGCGCCTTTTGAGGCTGGGTGGAGTCCTTCCTCACTGAGCAGTACGCCGGCTTTCCGCATCTCCTCGTCGTACTTGCGCATGGCCGTGACCAGCGCCGCATCGGGAACTGCACATTGCTCTAAGGCTTCTACTGGAGCCGGCAGCAGCATCATGAATCGCATTGCGTCTCTCCTTCTTTACACGCGTAAACAGTTTGGACAAAAAGTACCAAACCACTTTTCGTCAGCCTATATAGGCTTACTTACAAGACCCTGGTCAGGCTGTCGACGAGCGTCCAGAATGATACCGATTGGGACAGAAAATCCAAGAGCCTCGGATGGTCCAGGGCAAACGCCTGCGACGCTTGCCAGGCGCCCAGCACCACCGACGGCAGTATCCCCAAGGCCTTGCCCATGATCGCGCTAAGCAGATGACTAACCGGGCATGCGGCCCCATTCAGTCCCAGCCCCACGAGGGCTATTCCTACGATTGATTGCAGGCTCTGAGGGTTTGTGTGCTGGCTTGTCATGTCCGACTCCCGAAGACTGTCTTCCTTGCTTCACCTGTATATCGAATGAACCCCGGCCAAATCGACAGGCGTTCTCAACAAAAATTGAGGCTTCGGCAAAGTTTGGTTTTCCTGAAGGTTAGGCACAAGGGACAAAGGGACAATCCGAGGGTATGCGCCCAAAGGTTACAGGTGGCCTAACTGCTTAAGGCCCGCGAGGTTATCCCATTCGGCCCAGGCCTCAAGGATTTGGCCATTTCGCACGCGATAGATAGCGACGTATCCGGAATTCATGGTCCTGCCGCTGGGCAGGTACGAACCCATCGCCCCATCTTGGGTGCCGCGAAACAGGTGCCGCACGGCAACTTTTTCGCCTTCGGCGAATATGTCCAGGATGGTTTCCTGCGCGTCTGGAAATGTCTCATATTCGCGGCGAAGAAAATCCACCAGGTCGGCGCGGCTTCGCACTAGTGATTCCCCGGCGGCAATGCTGTGGCGTACGAAATCCGGCGCAACCAGTAAATCCAGCCTGGCCCAGTCTTGCGAATTGATCGCGTCGACAAAAGCCTGAACAGTTTGTTTCGGCTCCATGAAGGCGTGCCCCGAAAAGATAAACTCCCCAAGTCTACTCGCGTTATCGGAAACGCGGCTCCGAATTGCGCTCTTAGGAAGCCCGATTTTCTGGTACGCGCGCCGGTTAAGGCTTAGCGGCAACGATGGCCGAGAGCCTTGGTGGTGTGTCTTGCGCGCTGTCTGCGAGGCGTTGTTGGAGTTTCTGCCAACTGCTATAACCGTATTCCCGAGCGACGATGTACTGAGCATCCGCAAGCCTTGCGGGGAATTTTCCTGCTTCGCAATCCAGCGAATAATGCCGCCGGAGCGCAGCGGCGTCCCATCGTCGCAAGTCGTATAACAGTTCCCTTGCTTCTTTCCGGATATCTTCCAAGTTTCGTTGGGAGGGTAAGCTGCGAAGCATCCTGGCACCCCTTTGCGGCCCGCATCACGCCGGACGAAAACAAAGAGCCAACTGGTCGACTGGGAGGGCAATGATGAAATGCCGCGTAAGCGGATGCTACTGGTCAGAGGGTCAGTTTCGGAGCAGGAGAATTGCGGAACAGTTTTAGTTTCATCGTGAACGGCTACCCGTTAAGTGTGTGGTCCAGGGTTTTTCCTTCATCTTTCAGCAACTCATCAAGCGTCGATTTGGAGTGCTCATCCATCGCGCCCACGGCCGCCACCACGCAGTTGTGCAGGAACGCCTTGATTCCTTTGTGGAATTGTTCCGCCGCCCGTTCAGCGGAACGCGCCACCTCTGCCTCCAGCACCTGGCGGCGCGCATCAAAGTTGGCGCGGCTTTCCGCGTCGAGCGAAGACAACGCGGAGACGGCCCGTTCCTTGGTCTCCGCCAGCGCCATGTTGACATGCAATTCCGTCTCTCGCCGAAATTCTTCCAGCCCGGAATTCAACGCGCTTTGCACCGTCGCTTGCACTTCCGCTGAGCGCGCATTCAACTTCGACAGCGCGTCGTGTGTCACGAGCTGGACATTTTCCAGTAGCCCTTCGTAGCGGCGGTCTGCAATTACCGCTGTCGCGCTCTCAAAATCCGATGTCGCCTGGTTCACCGTTTCCTTCAGGCTGGCCGGAACGGACGAGGCGATCTCTCGCGTCAGCTTGTCCACAAATTCCTGCGCATTCGCCAACTCGCGCCGCAGTTCCTCGGCTTGCTTTTCCACGCGTTGCGCGGTTTCCTCGGCGCGGCCTCGATACACCTGAATGTCCGCCTGCCATTGCGCGACCATTTCTGTGGCGAATTCTTCCTTCAGGGAACCCTTCATGGCTTCCACTTGCTTCGGGAAGAGTTCCTGCACCTGTTGCGCGCTGGAGCGTCGCGCTTCCTCAATGGAGCTGAGCGCTTCTCGAATGGCGTCGTTCACTTGTTTCGCTACGGCCGCCTGCACCGCTTTCTCCGCCTCTTGTTGCAGTTTTCCTTGCAGCGCGGAAATCAGCTGGTCGGGTTTGACCACCACGCGGGGCGGTCGCGCCGCCTCCGCCACTTTCGGCACTGCGGGTTGGGAAGCAGCCGGCGACGGAGCGGGGAAACTGGCGACCTCGGGTACCTTAGTCTCTGGCTTCATGACGATCTCCCCTGCTTTCTTGGCTCCGGATTCTGGTCCGGGAACAAACACTCCTGCCAGCTTGGCCGTCGACGTGGTCGCTTCCGTGGCGCCCAGCCAATCCTCTGGCGGCGACAAAATGCCCCACACGTTCGAAGGCGTTTCCAGTTCCACGCCAACCTGTTGCAGTTCACGCAAACTTGCGGGCGGATGCACCGACCGAACCAGCGCACGCACGGTCGCAGGCTTTTCCTCGGCGCCGAACAATCCCACCATCTGCAGCGTGACCCAGGTTCCCACGCCGTAATCGTGGCGCGAGTGGTACCGGCAGCCGTGCATATTCAGGCTGACCGCCACGGTCCGCTCCATGAAAGACTCACCTGCCCGATTCTGACCCATGACGATCAGCGGGACGGATTTCTCAATGCGCGTGCTGCGGCGCAGCCCTGAAGCGACGAGATTTCCAGAAGCACTGGCGAGAGGTGATTGGCTCACGTGACCTCCCAAGCAATCGATATCCGTAAGCCATTCGGCTTGACCGTATGTTTGTATTTTAGGCTTTCACGCCAGGCAATTACGCTGTGAAATTGTCAGGCAATTTCCCATCGGTTAAGGGCGAAACATAAACGGCAGATTGGGGTCCCCGGATAGCCACAGATCTAGAAGGTACTCGCAAACCAAAGTTGGGTGGTCCGGTTTCGGACTCGCAGCCTATCGGATACTGCCTTCATTTAGAGCGGTTGTACGTAAAATCGTATTCGGTCGTCCAAGTCTTCCCGCCGTCGGTCGATCCTCGGCTGAACTGCCTGACTCTGTCGGGTCCTTGAGGAATGAATTGCAGATGCCGTTTCAATTTTTGGCCATTGCTTTGAGGAATTTCGTCGGTCCAATAATCCATGATTCCGTCTTTGAGCTCACCGTAAAAGTGAATCATGCCTTGGGAGTTATCGACCCAAAACTGCTCCCAACGCTTCAGGCTGGTGTTGTAAGTGTTGTAGCTTTTGCCCTGATAGGGATTATTCAGGCTCGCCCAGTTCTCTAAGATCACGCAATCATTTAAGATTCGCTCAATCTTGCTGGTTCCGGCTGGCATGCCGCCCTGCGTTGTCACCACATTCCACTCGCCCACCCAAAAATCAAACTGGCGGTTCTCCGTTGCGTAGGTGCAGGGGCTTTGATTGCGCTTGGCCTGTTCGACGAGCTTTTGAAACGAGGCTTCGCTGCGCATTGCAGTCAATTCCGCGTCGGACATCATCAGTTCGGGCTGGCCAAATCCGTCTCGTAACGCGCGCTCGAGATATTCCTGCGTTTTGTCGTTCAACTTCAGTGAAGCGTAGCAGAGCGCAATTTGGTATTCGGCCAGAAAATTAGGGGCACCATTCTCGATGGATTTCTCCAAGGCTTTGATGGCCTGTTCGTGATCGTCCTTGCCGTGCAGCGACACGCCAAGCCGATACCACGCACGGCCATTTTTGGGTTCGGACGTGGTGATGTGACCGTAAAGATCGGCTGCCTTTGCCCAATCTTTCGCAACGTATGCTGCGTTCGCTGGCGCAGTGTCTGGATGAGGAGAAGCGGTCTGTGCCCGGGCAACGCCCCAACTGATTGCAACGAAAAACACGAATGCATAAAGCCGGATCACGGTTCGCGTCATGGTGATCCTCTCTTTGGTGGAACGTGTCAGGTTAGACGGCAGGCTTCGAAGGTTGTTAGCGCAAACGCGCGGCCAGGCCTTGGTGCGTCTGCTCCCGATTCAGTCTTGTGTCACACACCTTCGATGGCTCGGAGCATTTCGAAAAGCGAGTTGCGGCTCGCGTGCCAATCAGTGATTCACGGTGATACTCACGGGCTGCGTGCGGGTCACTCTGTAGGACGTACCCGCAACGGTCAGTGTTGCATTCGTGGGAGGCGCCGGACCTCCGCCGCACCCGCTAACCAGTAACCAAGCTGCCGCGCACACCGCCAAAGCCGCTGACGCCGCTACCCGGACAAGGCGACGGCCGGCCAAGCCACCCTGCCGAACCAGGCACCAAGCCAGCAGCGAAAGCAGCAACCCGACCACGCCGAACACAGCCGGGAACCTCGGGATGCCAGGCACTTTCCCAAATGGAAGGGTCATTACGCTCGAAGTGTTCGAGAGGCTAACCACAAAAGCCGCGCCGCTCGACCCGCTAACAGCAACCGAAGCCGGGGACACCGAGCACGTCGAGGATATCGGGGCGCCTGTGCAGGTGAGCGCAACCGTGCCGTTGAATCCGTTATTAGGTGTCACTTGCAGGTTGTAGGTGGCAGTCTGGCCCGCTTTGATTGTCGCGGCAGTCGAACAATTACCTCCGCCGGGGCAATTGGTCCCGCTGGCCGCTGCGATGGAGAAGTCTGTTCCTGTACCCGCAAGGTCCAAACTCTGCGGGGTACCCGGCGCGCTATCCGCGACGGTCACTGAAGCTGTCCGGTTGCCCGCCGCTGCCGGCGTGAAAATCAGGCTGATTGTGCAGCTCCCATTTGCGCCAAGTGTGGCGTTGCTAGCCGGACAGGTGTTCGTTTGCGCAAAGTCTCCACTATTCGTTCCGGCGATTCCGATGCTGGAGATGGTGAGCGGAGCATTGCCGCTGTTCGTCAAAGTCACTACCTGCGCGGCACCGCCTGTGGTGACAAGTTGGCTGCCGACATTGAGGCTGTCTTGACCGAAACTCACCGCTGGACCCACTCCCACGCCGCTCAACGTCACGGTCTGAGGGCTGTTCACGGCATTATCCGTCATAGTCACCGACCCCGTCCTAGTAAGAGGAAACGTCGGCGCGAAAGTAACGCTGACCGTGCAGCTCAAACTGGGCGCCAGGGGGGCGCCACACGTGTCCGTCTCCGCAAAATCGCCGCTCGTCGCAATCGCAATGTTTAGCGCGGTGTTCTGTTCGTTCGTCAAGTTGAACGTCTGCGCTGCGCTTTTGCTGCCAACTGCCTGATCGACAAACGTTAAGCTCGTCGCCGAGACGAAAGCAATCGGCACAAGCTTCGCGACAAACGAATCACTCGAGCCCCCGAAAACTTTCTGGTATGCATTCGCCGTGACAGCAAAATCGTCGGATGAGGTCTGCCCGGTCACGTAAGCATTCCCATTGCTGTCCACGGCTATTCCTCGGCCAGTGTCGTAACCGCTGCCACCCAAATAGGTCGAATAAATCAGCGCGCTCCCGGTGGGGTTTAACTTCGCCACGTAGGCGTCGTATCCCCCACCTGAAGTTGCCTGCACAGGATGTACTGTCGGGAAGTTCGTCGAGGTCGTTCCGCCCGTGACGTACGCGTTCCCCAGATTGTCCACGGCCAATAGGCCCCATGGAAAGGCTATAAGGCTATCGTCTCCGCTGCCCCCCAAATACGTTGAATACACCAGAGACGCAGAACCTGCTTTTGTCGGGTCCAGCTTGGCAATAAACGCGTCTGAGTTTCCACCGCCAAAAACCGTCTGAAACACGCCCGAGGTCGTCGGAAAGTCCGATGACGCCGTCACCCCGGCGATGTAGGCCGCGCCTGAGCCGTCTACCGCGATCCGAAAACCTTCGTCATTTCCGGTTCCCCCCAAGTAGGTCGAGTAAAGAAGCGCCGCTCCCGCGGCGTTCAAAACGGTGAAAAAGGCATCGTGCGTTCCCGCATTGGTGCTCTGAAACGCTCCCGAGGTTACCGGAAAGGTGCTCGATCCCGCGTACCCTGTCACGTAGGCATTTCCGCTTTTATCCAGCGCTATACTCTCGGCGTAATCCACATCGCCGAAGTTGCCGCCGCTCAGAAACGTGGAATAATCCGCCGCCGTTCCAGTCGGATTCAGCTTCATAACGAAGCAACTGCTGAATGCATTCGAAGCTGTCTGGAAAGCCCCCGCGGTCGTCGGGAATCCCGGACCGGCTCCTCCGGCCACATAAGCATTACCACCGGCGTCGACGGCAATACCAAATCCTCGAATCCCTTCACCGCCCACTCCTATATGGGTCGAATAGAGCAGAGTGGACCCAGTCGGGTCCAATTTCGTTACGAATACATCGGTCAAGCCACCACTCCGTGGTTGGTAAGCTCCAGACGTTACCGGATAATCGGAGGAGTTTGTGCCTCCGGTCAGATACACACCGGTTCCATCGACTGCGATGCCGTAGGCATTGTCGTCTCCGCTGCCCCCAATATATGTAGACCAGACCAACGAGGAGCCGTCCGGGCTGAGCTTCGTCACAAAAATATCGCCGTTCACGCTTTGGTACCCGCCGTCAGCTCCTCCGTAATTCGTTTGGAGCGCTCCCGAGGTAACTGGGAAGTCCGTAGACGTCGTACCCCCTGTAACGTAGACGCTTCCCGAACTATCAACGGTTATGGCGTTTCCGAGATCATCCTGACTCCCGCCCAGGTAGGTCGAATAGCTCAGAATCGGATCGATAATCAGCGCCTTTTTTTGGTCGTGAGCAGCGACTTCAAACCCGACTCGACTCCCGCCTCTGACAACATACCGTGCATCCACGTAGGTCCTGCCCATCGGTCTGTGGGTATCGGTTTGATAGACGACAGGTTTGTGCAGGATTATCTGCCCGTCCTTCATACCCAAAACCAGATTGCCCTCGGAATCAATTCGCGTTGGAATTTCATGCGCAGTTCCGTTCCCTTCCACGTTCGCTTGAAGTGTTGTCACCTCCATCGTTATAGCGCCGACGTCGGCACCCGGCGCCACAACAAAATCATATTCAAGCTGAGATTGGTTGCCGTGATAGATCAGATCGATGCCAGGATATATTCGCTCGTAGCGCACGCTTGCATACTCCGGCACTCGCGTCTGCCATTGTTTTGGATCATTTCCGACGAAATAGTTGGACTGTCCCGCAAGCTTGTCCGCACCAACTACTGTCGCATTGGGGTTGGCACCTGACAGTCTCATGCGCAGCGAGTTCGACGCGGCACGATCAGAGGGTGGCGTTGCGGAGGAGCTAATCGTCAGGGGCTTTTTCAACTCCAACACCGCTTCGTTTCCGGTAAGGAACAGGCGGTAGCCTCGCCCCCGAACCAGGAACTTGACGTTTGCATCGGTTTGCCCTTCGTTTACCTCGAAACGCATGGCTAGCTTGCCGTAGTTTTTCACTATCCTTGCTTTCGTTGACCCCGCGACGCTCGAACCCGTATTTAGCGGTGAGCCCTTGCGGCTGTGTCCTTCGTTCGTTTGAGCTCCAGTGGTGATACCGAAAGCCACCCACACAAACGCCAGTAACGTGAGCCTTATCGTCATGGGTCTTGAAAACCAAATTACGTTCATGGCAGAGCCCTTCCGTTTCTCGCCAAGCGGCGCGACCCGAGTTGTCAGCCTTGCTTACCTAAATAGTGATCGGCGAGCGCAAGCCGTTACTGCCGAGCGTGCGCCTAAAGAATGGCGGCATTTTGTTTCCACCCCCAGCGCAATGCAAGCGACATGTGACGACAAATAGTGATTAGCGCCGCGGTGTCGTTCTTTGACGCGCCAAACCAGCCATCCAGACAGGGTGCGGGTGTACCAAGCCAACTTTTGGGATGTCACACAACCGGATTAGCTCGCTTGCAGAGCGCGTCGGCTGACTTTGCCCGAGCTTTCGCCACAGACACGGCGTTCGCCGGCGCAGTGTTGCAGCTTCTGGATGGGAAGAACTCGCGGTTTTAGACTGGATACATCGCGACAAAAAGTGTCATTCCGGTGCATCTCACCTGGCTTGGCGAGCTTCACACACCTTCCATCTTTCGCAGCATCTCGAAAAGCGAGTTGTCCATTTCCTGATGAGGCTGAGATCGTGTGTTGCAAACAGCCGCCGCGCACGAGACGTCAGGGTTGCGTGTCATTAGACCGGTTGAGCCTGGCAGACTTCCGCTATGCCACCAGCTTCCGGCGCCATTATTGGCAACCATCCAGCCGCGGGCGTAGCGCGCATCGCCTTGCGGATAGGCTGGGGCCGGAGTGGTCATAACGCGGATGGTTTCAGGTTTCAGAAGCGTGGGAATACCTGGAGCCCCGCCCACATGATCGAGGAATTGCACAAGCTGGGTGGAGGATGCGATCCATCCCGCAGTTGAATCCATGCGGTTGATGTTGATCTTGTAAGGATCTTCCGAATATTGACCGATGTAAATCACCTCGTTCGAAGCGCGCTGTCTTTCACTATTTTTCGCGATCTGCATGGTGGTGATTCCGCAGGGAGCAAGAATATTTTCCTGCACGTAGGCTTCGTAAGGCTGGCCCGTCACCTGTTCGATGACCCTTCCGAGCACGCAGTATCCGAAGTTGGAATACGCCCACTGGGTGCCTGGCTGACTAACCAAGGTCCCATCGTCGATCGTCGAACTGATGAGCTTTGACAGGTCCCAACCGTTGTTGTGGAACATGGGATCGTTGTCGTCAGCTGCCCATCCGCCAGCGGTATGGGTGAGAAGGTGATCCACCGTAATGTCCGTGACATACATTTTGTAGGGAGCTTTGCCGTACTTCTTGCCGAGTATTCCCGCAGAGCCAAAGACGTGATCCGTAAGATTCAGCTTGCCGGCTTCGATCAGCGAGAAAATCGTCACGGCAGTGATCGGTTTCGAGAGGTCAGCGATGCGAAACAGGCTGTCTTGCTGGGCTTGTGCTACGTGCTGGCGGTCCGCCATGCCGCCCGCTTGATCGTAGACAAAATGCCCGCGCCGCGACAGGGCAACCGACATGGCCGGCACACGGTACTGCCGCTGGAACTGCGCGGTATGTTGCATCATGCCGCCGCGTTGTTGATTCTGGCCGGTTAATGAGTGCGCGAGCGCGGTGAACGCCGGCGTGGCAACTACCGAAGAGACCGCCGCTCGAAACAAGTTGGCTACAACGGTTCTGCGAGTGTAGGTATGTTTTCGCATAAGAGGAACGCCTCGAGGTCCGACGATCGCCGGGTTACTGCGTACGCTGGCCTTCAAACGATCCTGTGCCGCCGCGATCGTGGAATGTGCCGGTGTAAGTGCTGCCCTGCACAACGCCGTTCACTCTCGGCCCATCAATTCTCCCGCGAAATACCAGCACCTCTCGCGTCTTGGTGCGCACCACCAGGTGTTGCTCGTTGATCGTGCCTTCCACTCCGCCGGACTGGTTCGGGCCCTTGAAATGACCTTTAATGGTGGTGCCATCCTGCTCCAGATCAAGATACTTCGACGATGTACTCCCGTTGGGATCCTTGCAGTAGAGAGTCCATTTGCCCGCAACGTTTGCCGGAGGCTTCTCCGAAGGAGGCTGCTGCGACCATACCACTTGATAGAAGATTGCAAATAACAATAAAAAGCCGAAACCATAGCTCACTTTCTTCATTCGCGTCCTCAGTGTTTCTGGCGGTATTTACCAGGCCAATCACCGCGGAAACCGCCAATGAGATTACCGGAGCAGCCATGCAATTTCTAGAGCATTTCTGTGGAGTGCCCGAAATAGTGCAGCGGACCAAGATGAGGTTTGTACGGAATTTTCTCTTAAATGGAAGTTGCTGCGACGCGGCGCAGCGTAGCACCGGTCACGACCTCAGGATGGTCTGGGTGATCCCTTGCCACCACGTCGGATTGACTTTCCAGGTGTACGTGGCAAGGCCCTGCAGAACGATCAACGACGGCAGGGCGTAGACATATACTTTGTGGATGCGCTTATCCACCACCCAATCACGCACCATGCCGAGCACGATCAGGCAGTCTAACGCGGGGAAGAACAGCGCGTGATTAAACATGAAATCGAATCTGCCAATGGCCGCGTCCATCAGTACGCAACTGGCGATGAACACCAGCCGGCGATGGTATTCCGGCTTCTTTCGCCAATAGATCGCCAAGGCGATGCACGTGCCGAAGCTAAGCATGTCGACAATCGGAATCGACAAGAAAGCTTCTACGCCCTTCTGCTGCAGCACGACGGTATCGAACCGTGTCATGATCACCGCGATTGCCAAGCCCAACACAAGCATCACTGCGGCCAGCCCGGCTCCAAACCAGCCGAGCAAGCGGTGCACGCTGACGTTCCGCGTTCGCACCAGCGCCGACTGCGCGATAAAGAAGACCACCCAGGTTGAGAAAGCTGCGCCGTGTATCCACAACAGCAGCGGCCGTGGCGGGTTGGCGTGCAACAGGTTGGCGTTGACGGTACGGCCGAAGCCCGCGATCACCAGCGCGGCGAACACCAGCGACATGAACAGATAGAAATAGCGGCTTAAGAATGTCTTGAACTGCTTCGTTGCGCTTGCTTCTTTCTCAATTCGAGCGGTTAGCGCTGCGTTTCCAACGGCCACAGAATTTGCCTCCTGAGAACGCTGCAAATCTTCAGTCTCTACGCCATTTTGCGAAATGGACCCGGTATAGGAAATGCGGAGTGGCGGCACTATAGCGGCAACATGGGGAAAGTGTCAAGAAAAGAGGGCCAAGCCCAACGATTCCGCAACGAGCAACGGGTGGCGAGGGAAATAGGTAGGTTAGGGGCAGGATAACGCGTTTTTAGGCGTGGAGGCCGAGAGCCAGGAGATTCGCACTGCGTTTTGAGAGGAGAAAAAGGGCGGCAGCGCCGCGCGAACAGCCACGGGCAGAAGGACCTCCTTGCAGGTCCCCAGGATGAGCAGAGGTTCTGGAGGAAACGCGAAATAATCTCAGGGCGACATGCCGACGGGAGTCAGTTCGCTATAAAGCTCGGCGGCGATGAGTCGAGCCCAGAAGATTTGAGTTTTGCCCTTTCGTGCGGCAGGCTTCACATTCAAGGCCAGAAAAGCATGAAAGACGTTATAAGCAAGGAAGGCTACGAGCAAGAAGCACTCGATGGCGCCGGGCTTGTGCATGTAGACATGATCGGAGTGCCATTCGTTGGCCAGCTCGTTGAAGCCATAATTCTCGATATCCCATCGCTGGTGTCCCAAACGGACGACCTGCTCGACGGGAACGGTAGGCGATAGCGTCGTCACCCAGATCCAGTCACTGCTTTGCGGATCGTCCCGCTTATCGAGTTGCCGGCGTACCGAGTAGGTTTCCAGAGAACGAACGACACGCACCGGGGTTTGCACCTGCGGCCAAGAGAGCAGGTCCGGAAAATCCCACCAGCAGCACTGGCGAGATCGGTAGCGACCCGGTTGCGGCGCTACGTGCTGGAACAATCCCGCGACATCCTGATACAGATCGCGTCGTTCATCCTTGAGAACGGCCAGTGCGTGTTTGCCATGAGCCAGGAGAAAATTGAAAAAAGGAGCTTGCGCGTAGAGTGCGTCGGCCAGCACCAAAGTAAAGGCGCGCGGATAGGCAGGGATCACGCGCGTCAATAAACGCAGCGCCGTTTGCACTTCATCTTCTCCAGGTCGTTGCGGCTCCTGATCCAGGAGCAAACGAACCGCCTCACGTCCCGGTGGCGCACCGGGCAGCAACAGCAATGTGACTTGCCGGTGATAAAACTGAATGCGATCGCCTTTCTCTCCATGAATGGTGCGCTCTAAGCAACCGGAACAGTGGCGCAAGTAACTCGCGTGGTTTTCGTGGCCGTCCAGAACCACGACGCCCAGCCCGTAAAGATCGGGTAGCGCCTTGTTGCGTTTCAGACGTTCATAAACCTGGTGTATCCCCTGCCGCAGCCCGTCGGCGAGTGTCTGCGCTGCAGGCGGGCTCGGCCAGCCAACTCTGCCAAAAGTGGGCCCGGCCACCGATCTGGGCCCAGGCGTTGATGCTGCCCATGCGGGCCCAGAACAACACTAAAGCCGATTTCACGACCGCCGCCGCGGGGATGCGTGGTTCTAATCTCCGATCAGAAACCTGCGTGAGGATATCTGCAGAGAGAGCGAAGATTTTTTCCGAGTAGGCAATCAGGCGGCGGAGAACGTTTATCGTTTCCTTTCCCGAAGACGTTTCCATTCCAACTCGGAAACTTCTTCGATGAACTGCTGCATGTGCTGGTAACTGCTTACGGCTTGGCGAACCCGTTGTTCCCATACCTTGGGAATACAGATCTGGCGTGGTTTCCCCGCGTGACTCTGAACTAAGTACAGGGACTTGTGTGGATCGCCTTGTGCACAATGACAGTTCGACTTACCACACTTGCGAAAGCGTTCGGAGAGGGTGCCGCGAAGAAACCACTGGCTGGAAGCCAGCTGCGCGACCCGAGAGCGAAATTTGCGTTCGGAAGGCGAGAGGCTAGAGCGATGAAAAGCAGAATCAACTGGTTTCTTCATCTGGGATCAATATACTATCTCAGATTAAGCCGGATGTCCACACACAAAATGCAATGCGAATTTGCTCAGTACCTCAAAAAGGGGCCAACGGTAGGGGAATCAAATACTTGGATTACTCAGAAACTTCGTTGCGGAACCACTGGGCCAAGCCTCGACAACGACCAACCGCACTTTAGTCCACCCCCGATGGTAAACTTAGGGGTATTCCTAGTTGTGCAGAGATGGAGTTAAGCGCAGATTATTGTGGAATATCTTTGCAACGACTCGGTTCGTTAGGTGTGTGCTCCCAGAGAAACAAGTCTGGGTGGAGCTGCCAGCGACCATTTTCTTTAAGAATTTCTTTAAGGAGTCTATATGAAAAAATCCCTGACTCTGCTCGTCGCTCTATTTCTGAGTGCAACGGTCGCCGCTGCTGGCAGCAAACCGCAGAGAGGCAATATTCTTTCGCACACCTCTGTCACGTGTGGCGCAAAGAAATCCAAAAAGCAGGATATCGATCTGCTATGCCAGCAGTATGTGGTCCGCTCCGGCACCACCGACTACACCATTCGTCAGCCCAAACCTGGCGATCAGGATCTTATTCCGATCAACACGGCGATCGAGTTCAAGCTGGACAAAAATAAAATGAAGTTCAAGGTCGACGGAAAATCGTTCGAATTTATCGTCGTATCCCAGGCCGCCGCATCTTCCCCGGCCGCCGCGCCAGGCGCTTCCACTCCGTAGTCGAGTCAAGCCTGCATCTCAGGCTAAGAAGCGCACTTGTCCAGTAGTGATGTCGTAGACTGCCCCCACCAACTTGACGCCCCTCTTCAGGCTGTCCTGCCCTTCGGGGGTTTCCAGCAGCTGGTGCATCGACCATCGCACGTTGGCTTCGATGGCGTTGGCCAGGCTTTCCTGTTGCGAGGAGTGTGCATCAAAATCGGGCAGCCCCGGCACGATATTATTGACCAGAATTTGAATGCGGGAAAGGAGTTGCACGCCGTTCACTTTGTATTCCAGCGCAGCCTTTATCGCACCGCATCCGGCATGGCCAAGTACGACAAATAGCGGCGTTTGCAGATGTGATCCAGCGTATTGCAGACTCCCCATCACTTCCGGCGAAATCACATTCCCGGCGACGCGCACGATGAACAACTCGCCGAAATTCGCGTCAAAGATTAATTCCGGAGGCACGCGCGAATCGCTGCACCCCAGGATGGTCGCAAAAGGCTTCTGCTCCCTGGCCAGGTCAGCAAGCGTTTCCTTGCACACCGTCGGGAATTTAGCGTGGCCCTGCATGAATCTGTGGTTGCCGGCGATCAATTTCTGCAGGCCTTGCTCGGCCGCGAGCTTAATTTCAGATGCGTCAGGAGTTTCCATAGCGACAGGTCCTTCCCTCAAATGCACTTCCGGCAAAACCCAAACCGCTGCGATCTATTATAGAAGCTCCCATGCATCACCCGCTGCAAAACCTCGCGCCGGTAATTTGGTCGAGCGGCCAGAGCGCGCACAGAATCACTTGCTAAGCGGGGTCCAGTTCAGCAAGATGATGCCATGACATTTCCCTATTTCACTGGTCGTCAGGTTTTTCGGTGCGCGGTTCTGTGCTTTCTTTTGTTCGCTGCGCTCACCGCCGTTAGCGGCAAATCCGTCAAGATGATCTCCAGCTGGTTCAACCCAAAATACCAGGGACAGATGTTCCACAAAATCCTGGTCATCGGCGTGGCGCAAAATCCGGAGGTGCGCGCCGACTTCGAAGATGGAATGGCAGCCCAGATTGCGCGTACCGGCATCGAGACCGTTCCCGGCAACCACATCCTGTTGCGTCCGGACCCCAACGTGAAAATTGACATGGATTACTTGCGTGGGCAGATCCGCGACAATCACTTTGACGCGGTGGTGGTGTCGCGCCTGATGAACGTGGACAAGAAAGTGACGGTTGTCCCCAGTTCCACCTATATGGCGCCGTATCCTTATTACTACTCGTTTTACGGTTATCTGGGCGCTGTATATCCAATGATCTACGACCCGGGATATACGCGGCAAGATACCACCGTGAGCGTCGAGACGAACGTGTACGCCACCAGCAAGCCAGACGGCGACCTGGTGTGGACCGGCCTGAGCAAGTCGTTCAATCCAAAGTCGGCGAAGAAAGTCGCCGATGGCCTGATCAAGGAACTGCCCAAGCAGATGGAAAAAGACGGCCTGCTGCCGAAAAAAGCTTCGTAGCACGAACCAAGTCGATCCGCCGCCAAGGCGGAACGCGCCGTGACGCAGGGTTACGTTGTTACTTCACTGTTTCAGTACATCTGTGATCGGCTCGCCTGCTTTCGGCACGTCCGCCGCATAATCTTCTCCCAGGAATGCCGCCAGGGTCGCTGCGATCTGGCTCTGTGTCACCGCCGCAATCCTGGTTCGTTCTCCCAGCGCTGGTGTATCCGGCCCCATAAATGCCATCCAGATATATTTGGAATCCGGAACCTCCTCCCCGTGGTCGCGCCACTTCTTGGGAGCCAATCCACGCCCGTGATCCGGCGAAAAGATCAGCGTCGTGGTTCCACGATACTCCGGCATGGACTGCGCCAGATCCCAGATCGTGCGCAGATATGAGTCCACGCGATGGGCTGCGTCCAGATATTGTTTGTAGTTCCCCTCATGCGCCCAGTCGTCTGTCTCTCCCAGCATGATGTAGATCACGCGCGGCTTCTGCGCCTTCATGTATTCCAGCGCGGTGTAGAAAGGAATGGCGTCGAACGGTTCGTCTTCCCAGACGCGCGGCGTCTCGGCTTTCAGTTTATTCAGCAGTGCCAGGTCCGGCGTCGTGGGAATCGTCGTCAGAGGATCGTATCCGCCGTTGACCGTAAATTTCGCACGCGGTTGGTTGAAAATATACAGAGTCACGTCCCAACCGCCGATTGCCGCCACCTCACCGTGGAAATCCGGCCGCTTCGTCAGCCACTCCATCACCGTCACATTCGGATTCCAGAATTTATCGTTGGAATTAATGCGCGGGTCTGCAAACCCGCACAACGTCTCGCTGTACCCTGGGTAGGAATAATTCTTTCCGTTGATGACGTATGCATCGGAACCCTTGTTGCGGTTCCCGAAGACCTGTCCCTGCTTCGCGATCACATCCCAAACGAACGGCAGCAAGGCTTCGCGCCGCGCTTCCGGCGTATCTCTCCAGTACTCCTTTTTCAGCGCCACCTCATCCTTCACTTTTCCATTCTTTTTGTTCATCAGCGCCTGATCCGCGCCGCCAAACACTTCCTGCCATCGCAGGCCATCGCTCATCACAAAAATAATGTTCTGTGTTTTGTGATTTTGCGGCTCCTGGGCCCACGCCGCACTACTGCAAAATTGGCAAACGCAAAAAACGGCCAAAACAATCCGCGCAAATAGGCTCAAGAGCAGTCCCCCTGGTCAACCGCTGTGCATTGTGCCCTGAACCTTTCGCGCAAGTCCAGATGCGAACGACCTGAGCGCAGACCACTGTTCCCCCATAGTGTTTCGTCGCCGTATCGCCTGGGCCTTGGACGGTGGGCGAAGCGTGATAGAGTGCCTGTCGGTCGGCGGCATCACGCCCCGCAATGCAGCACGAAATGAGGGCGTGATTGAGTATCGACGAGAGGTAATCGATGACCGGGACAGGACCGGATTATGTGTTGGGGCACGACGACCGCGAACGACGACGGCTGGCTCTGCAGGCTGCGGTCCTGAATCCGCTTACCGATAGCTTTTTGCGGCGTGCGGGAGTTTCCGGAGGGATGCGGGTGTTGGACTTGGGGTGCGGCATCGGCGAAGTTACCTTGATTGCGGCGCGACTGGTGGGACCCCATGGAGAGGTTCATGGAATCGATGTGGACCCCGGAGCACTGGAAGTAGCCCGTGGCAGGATTCGTTCCGCTGGCCACGACCACGTGACGTTTGAGCAAACAGAATTGGCAGCCCACTCGCCATCAGGACCTTATGACGCAGTGATTGGGCGACACATTTTGATCCACACAAAGGATGCGCTTGCGGTGCTGAAGAAAGCAGTCGAGATGGTGCGCGTCGGTGGCCTGATTGCTTTTCAAGAGTACGATCTGTCCTGGTGCCCGCACGGCTACCCCGAAATGCCTTTGATGTTTCGTGTGGAAGAGCAGATTGTTGAATTCTTCCGTCGCGCTGTGCCAAAACCCAATATCGGGACGCAGCTGTTTTACTTGATGCAGGAAGCGGGATTGGCGCCGCCGGAGTGTCGGGCGGAATGCATCATGGACGGAGGACCACACAGTCCCGTCTATGAGTGGATCGCAGAAACAGTGATCAGCTTGTCCGCAAAATTCCAGGCAGTTGGTATGGAACCGTTGGGAAACATAGACGGTCCGACGCTGACGAAACAACTTCGCGAAGAAGCCCTGGAGAAGCGCGGTGTGGCGCTGGCACCAATGATGGTGGGCGCGTTCACCAGGAAGCGTGCCGCAGCGTGAGTTAGAAAAAGCTTGATCGGCCCGTGTCCTCGGGTACGAGGCGGAACTTTTCCGATAGCGCGGGCGGTCTCAACGGGTCGACGCGACACTTTCTTGATGTTTACTCACTCGCTTCCTACTCTACACGTTCCGGACTGGAGTTGGCTTTCGCTCCCCTAAGTTCCCTGCGAACGAAAATATCGGAGCAGTGTGGTGCCCCCCGCGCAGTTAGAACGGCTCAAAATCTCGCTGCACCACTGGACGAGAAGCACTTAAGTACTCGGGCCATCGCCATAATTGACAATAGACATTCCTAAACATAGACTTCGCGTTAGTTCAGTCATAAGACGCCGATCAAATTACCAAAGGTCTGACGTGCGCACACTGTTACTCATTTCCGTCGTGTTCCTGACTCTATCGACTACAACGGGCCAGGAGTGTGCATGGGCTGGTAAGATATTTGCCGACGATGAAATGAACCTAAATGGACGAGTGTGTCAGATTTGTCAAAACGGACGGTGGGTAGATAGGGCTGTCAAGTGTGAGGAATGCAAGCCCAAAACAATTCCCGTTGAATTTAATCCCACCCCGGCTGCAAACGATTGTACTGCCAGACCGAACCGGTCGGCGCCATTACAAACGTTTACCGATGGTGCCCGTGCGATACTGAACGGCAAATTTCAACTCTGCTCTGATGGACAATGGCTCGACTCAACTCCCACGCGCTCGCAAATATGTGCGGCACCATAGCATGAAGGGTTTGTAGCTCACCGATTCGTGAGTGCTTCTAACTCAATTCGACGGCAGCACTCAATTTCTTTTGCGTTCGCTCACGCGATTGCGATACTGCCTGCGCGGGACCTGTCCTGGGGGACAGGATTCTGATACGGCACGTTGAATCCGCGTTAACGACAAGCGAAGAAATCGGCGTGCTACGCTGAGGCGCGTGGTGGAACTGAGGGAAAAATGCGCCGAACAACCGAACTTTTTGTGATTGCCACTCTGCTGGTAAGCGTCGCGGGCTGTAGTGGTCTAACGGATTTGAAGCACACCAGCAACAGTGGAGGCAGCGGCGGAAGCGGCAGCGGAACGCAAGGATCGAGCGTGGTTGTGTCGCCGGCAACGGTGACGGTGCAACCGTTCGGAACGCAGGCGTTTACCGCGACAGTATCGGGCTTGTCGAACAGCACGGTGACGTGGCTGGTGAATGGCGTAGCCGGTGGCAGCCAGACCACAGGATTGATTTCCAGTGCTGGCGCGTATAGCGCTCCATTGAAGATTACGCCCAGCCTGATTCCCGCGAGCGGCGACAATGTCACGCTGACGATCACGGCGATCTCGCAAGCGGATTCCACAGTAACGGGAACGGCCACCATCACGCTGCTGACACAACAACAGGCGACGCAGGCCGGCGCCGTGAAGCTGGGCACGTCCGGCGGAAATATCAACGACACATCAAGTGGAATGTGCTGCGCAGGAACGCTGGGGTCGCTCGTCACGTTAGGTGGGACGCAATTCATTTTGAGTAACAATCACGTGATGGCCGAGAGCGATCGCGGAACCGTGGGAGATGCGATCAGCCAGCCGGGATTGATCGAGACGAATTGCAGCACCACGGGGACGCAGACGGTCGCGAACCTTTCGCAGTTTTTCAATTTAGAGAGCGGACCGACGCCGAAGGTTGACGCGGCGCTGGCGCAGGTGGCATCCGGAAAAGTGGATAGCGCGGGCAACATTTTATTGCTGGGAGCAACGCAAACGAATGGCGTGCCGGATCCGGGCGCACCCGCACAAGGCTCGGGAATCACGCCAACGCAAGCAATGGCTGCGCCGCACAATGGATTGGTGGCCAAGAGCGGGCGCACCACGGGACTGACTTGCTCGACAGTGCTGGCAATGAACGTGTCGTCCAACGTGGATTACTACGCGCACTGCGGCGATAGCACCGTGGCGTTTACGGTGAGCTACAGCGACCTGATTTCGGTGTCAGGCGGAGATTTCAGTGCCGGCGGCGATTCCGGATCATTAATCGTTACGCAGGACACAGCGGAAGCGGTGGCGCTGCTGTTTGCCGGGTCGGATACGGATTCGGTGGGAAATCCCATCGGCGATGTGCTGAATGCGTTCACCGGCAACAACGGGGCGCCGACGTTTGTGGGCGGGACGACGCACCAGATTCTGGGATGCAGTCTGACGCTGACACCGGCGGTGGCAAAAGCTAGAAGCGCGCAAGTGTCCGCGGAAGTGCTGCGCAGCGCTTCGTTGGTGCGTGATCTGCACGCGCCGGAATTGCTGGGGAATATGGCGGTGGACGCGATTGGTGTTGGACAAAGCTACGACCATCCTGGGCAGGCCGCAATCCTACTTTTCGTGAATTCGCGCGGATCGCTGGCGGGACTGCCGCAGAGCATCAACGGGGTGAGCACGCGTGTAGTTCAGGGAACATCGTGGGGATTGCACGGAATGCTGAGCAGCGAAGAGAGCTCGCAGTTGTTGAGCAGTGTTGCGGATCCGCTGGTGGTCTACACGCTTCGCTCGGGAGAACTGGAGCGCGCGAAGGCCGTGCAGAAAGCGCACCAGGCTGAATATTTGAGCCAGCCGGGCGTTTTGGGAGTAGGAATCACGTCCAGCGTGGATGCGCCGGGCGAGGCCGCGTTGCTGATTTATGTGAATCACGGGTCATCGGTGAGCGGCATTCCCGCGGTGATCGATGGGCTGCGCACGCGCGTGCGCGAGACCAGCCGGTTTGTGGCAGGGCGCGACGGCAACAGCAGCAACGCATCGCACGGGTGCCGTGTGCCGGCATCGATTGCAGGTGTGCTGAAGCTGAAGCCCTGAGAAAACGTTCCTCTGACGAGGGTTGAAGGCGGCTCGGCGCCGGGGTTACTGCCGCGTCGCGGCCGGTCCAGCCGTTTCGGAAGATTGACGGGGGCTAGCCAAGCTTGGCTCTGTCAGAACGCTCTTTTGTCCCCCCTGGCCACCGTTCCGCAGTAGACTCCTATTTTCGCATTCACAGATTTGGCTTGCTCGATGATCTGTCTTATAGTATTTATACATCAAGATGATTCATCGAGGCCAAGGACCACTCGCTTCTCGATTGCGTCAGCGCAAGTTCCAACTGCTGCGACGTTTCTCTATCCCCGCCGATGCCCTCCCTGGCTCGCTCTCCCTTTCGCATCTGCGCTGCGGCAAACCCAGCTGTCATTGTGCCGATGACCGGGGCCATCCGGTCTGGTCGCTGACCTTTATGGTTCAGGGGAAAAAGCGGGTCCAGCACATCCCCAAGGATTGGGTCGAGGAGGTGCGGCATCGGGTCAAGGCGGGACGGGAGTTTCAAGATGCCGTCCGCGAAGTGTTGGCGGCCAATGCACAACTGCTCGCGCTGGAGCGCAAGAAGCCTAAGAAAAAGAAAAAATGAACCGTTCGACGCCACGTCATCTGCTGCACTATGTGACACGGCGTCTTCGCCTCCGACGGTAGCTCAAAGATCCTGGAGACGGTCGGCAACAACCTCAGATTCCGGCGCAGGCTCTGCTGTGGGCCCTGCTGATGGGCCAAATCCTCCGCCAATCCAGTTTTCATGCCGTCGAGGTGCTGGTGCGCTCTTCGGCGCGACGCACACTCTCCGTCGCAACTCCGTTCTGTGACGATACGTTGGGCTATTTCACCGAACGGCTCGATCCCGGTCCGACGCGGCAAGCCCTGCTCTCCCTCGTCCGCAGTGCCAAACGCAACAAAGCCTTTGACGATTGCCGCTGGATCGGTTTGGCCATCGACGGCACCGGTGCGGGATGGCGAACCAACCAGGGCTGCAACCTCTGTCGGCCAAAGCAGAACACGGCGAAACAGATCCTGGGCTATCAACATTCTTTCGTGATGATGAGCGTGGTGGGAACCGGCCTGTCGCTGCCCTGCGATGGGGAACCTTACGGACCTGGCGATAGCGAGTACGCCGCCGGGCAGCGCTTATTGCGGCGGGTAGTCGCGAGTCTGGGAAAACGCTTTGCGCAGTATGTGGTCGTCGATGGAGGATTTGCTACCGCACCGTTCCTGCATACGGCAGGAGAGCTCGGTCTCCGGGTAGTGGCACGGTTGAAAGACAACCTGCCTGAATTACTGGCCGCCGCCCAGAAACGTTTTCCTGCTGGGCCTCCCGCCACAGTTTTTCAGTATGGAGCGGATCGCGTGGAGATGTGGGACCGGCAGGACTTCGATCCCTGGGAAACGCTGGACTGGGAAACCGTTCGGGTGTTCTTCTATCGCCAGCACAAGCCGGACGGTACGGTGGTGCAAGCCTACTGGCTGACAAATTTTCCCTACTCCACGGCGGGCCCTCAGGCGCTGTTCCGCATGGCCAAGAGCCGATGGGAGATCGAAAACCAAGGCTTCAACGAAGCCAAGAGCCGTCACGGCCTCGAGCACATCTGTCATCATCATGCCAACAGTCTGCTGATCGGCTGGCTCCTTACTATGCTGGCTTTGACCATCGAACGACTCTACCGACTCCGGTACCTCCATCGCGGCAAACATCCGGTGCACAGCAGCGCCCAGCTGCTGCTCTTCTTGTGGCTCAGTCTTTCCCGCCCGCGTGCCGCCGACAGCAGCTGACACCCAACCGAAAAAACTGGATGTCCCCACTTTCCGCATACGAGCACGCCCCATCGCTAAACCCATCCGGAGGCCACCACCTCGAGCTACAAGATCTGTCTGAAAATAGACCCGTTTCATCACACTCCGTACGTGTGCAAAAAATACTACTTCCACCACTCCTTCTCTCCTAGAGTCCTATGAAATTCCGAAACCGCTACGGCCGGTCATGGGCCCTTCTTTTGCGCGCGCCGCAGGCGTAGAATCAAAGCGAATAGTCCTTATCGCTCCACAGACAATTGACCCCAGGGGGTGTATATGCGACGCAGTATTGTGTGGTTCCTCAGTGTGGCCATTCTTCTCCTCGGTTTGGGCGTAGCCCTAGCGCAACAGAAAGACGCGAAGGCGCAAACAGATGCTCCATTGGCGCCGATTCCCGCAGCCGATGCGGAAAAAAAGAATCCGGTAAAGCCGACACCGGAAGGATTGGCGGAAGCCAAGCGGTTGTACAAGTATCACTGCGCGATGTGCCATGGAGAACAAGGCGACGGCAAGGGAGATCTGGCGGTTGACATGAAATTGGGACTGAAGGATTGGCGCGATCCCGATTCGCTGGCAAAGATGACGGATGGCGAGCTGTTCTACATCATTACGAACGGGCGCGGCAAAATGACAGGCGGCGAGGGAGATCGCACCAAGGAAACGACGCGATGGAATCTGGTGAATTTGGTGCGTTCTTATTCGATGAAGCCTGCAGCAGCAGCGCCGGCGCAGTAATTTGGATGGAACCCCTCATCCCTGAAGGGATGAGTTACAAGACACACCACTCTTATTCGCTTTCGGGCGTCCCTTGTACCGGGGACGCCCGATTGATTTGGCGGCGCTTCGCGGTATGCTAAGGCTCGACGATCTGCAAAAAAGACGGGAGGCTGATATGGCTCATGCGCCGAAATTTCTGGGGTTGGTGAACGACGCGAAGAAGCGCGTTAAAGAAACAAACGTCACCGATGTGAAACGGCGAATGGATGCGGGAGAAAAATTTGTGCTGGTGGATGTGCGGGAAGAGAGCGAGTGGGCGCAAGGACATTTGCCGGGGGCGATTTATCTGGGCAAGGGGATTATCGAGCGCGACGTTGAGGCGCGCGTGCCTGATACGGGAACCAAAATGATTTGCTATTGCGGCGGCGGATTCCGTTCGGCGCTGGTGGCGGATAATCTGCAGAAGATGGGATACACGAACGTGGAATCGATGGACGGTGGATGGAAAGGCTGGGTGGCCGCGGGGCATCCCACGCAGAAGGATCTGTAGACTAGCGAGGAACCAGCAGCATTCGGAAAACGTTCCGGTACCAACTTGATTTCATAAGAATGTCGGCCCCTCGACCCGAGTAAACTTTGGTTGCTTGACGACCAAGGCTTGGGAGGAAGGAGCCGACATGATAATAGGCGTTTAACCGGCCAATATTTGGAAAAGGGGTTGTCCTCGGATATGGCTTGATTGGTCAGCCTTCTGATTCCTTCTTCCTCAGATCAAGTCTCAATAGCCTTTCCCTTTTACTTTTTCTCTTTTCTTGCTCGCTCTGTTTGCTTCTCCTTCTGAGGTTGACTGGAGGAGAAGGAATGTTCGCGAGGCGGAGATGTTCTTTTTGTCATCGTTGGTTTTATCCCCATCCTCGGCTCAAGCAGCGGCAAAAGACCTGCGGTCAGTCGGACTGTCGCCGCAAGCAGAAACAGAAGTCTAGTCGACAATGGCGGACCAAGTACCCGGATTACTTTCGCGGCTCCTATGAGCACCAAAAGGAAATCTACGGAACGCGTTCCGACTACAAGCGCCGCTACCGTCAGCAACATCCCGACTACGTGCGGCGCAACGCGGCTTTCGTCCAAAAATGTCGCCTGCGGCTGAGATCGGCGCCTGTAAGTCCCACAAGTCCTGATCTGCACGTAACTCTCGAGTCGAAAAGAGCTTCTCTCCATATTGCCCATGTAAGTCACACAAGCCGCGATATCTTCGTAACTCTCGATCATTCATAAAGTTGCGGAAAAGTATCGCGGCAGGTCCCCAGTAAGTCCCACAAGATTCGATGGCTTTCCTAATCCTGTCCCCCTACTTTGAACCCGCGGAGGAATGAAAAATGCCGAAGTCTAGACCCCACCCGCCCCGATCCGATCGCCGACGTTCGATTCGCGGTTCCTTCAGCTGGATTGATCACCGCTTCCTGCGCGAGGGATTCGACCAAGGCTTAACGCGTTTAGAAAAGTTGCTCTACTTCGCCCTGGTAGCGGTCGGCAATCAAGATGGAGTCAGCTTTTATTCCGACGCACGTTTGGCGGAATTGCTGGACATTCGTTTTCCTCATGAACTGGACGGGGCCCGCAAGGAGCTGGTGGCGCGAGACCTGATTGTCTATGAAGGCGGTATTTACCAGGTGTTGGACCTGCCTGTTCCGTCTCTCCGGAAAAGGTCTGGCGGTTCTTCTTCACTCCCCGACCACGCTTTGCGTTCGAGTTCCTCTCTCCCGCCCGTTCACAGAACTGCACTGCGCGACGCGGCTTCGGATCTGGAGAGCGTCAAGCAGTTGCTGCAACGCTGGGGTTGGGGGCGCACATGAAGCTCTCCGTGATTTATCAGTCTGCCGCGCCCGCCAGCGCCTCTCCCTATCGAGTACGTGACAACCAGGGAGGAGAACTCGATTGGGCGAACGCCTTCCTCGATAGTCAGAGACTCCGGCAACTTTCCCTACGATCACTTCGCATCTACGCCTATGACCTTCTCAATTTCGCGCGTTGGTTCGAACCGCAGCACCGACGACTCGCCGGGATAACCGAGTCCACGATCGTCGACTATGTTCGTCATCAACTCGAGCAGGATCCCAAACCCACACCGCAGACTCTGAATCATCGCCTCGGTTCTACGTCGAGGTATATGTGCCGGAGCATTCAGGCGCGAATTTGGAACTCCACGTTACCACCGGAATCGCCTCGCAAGAATACCTGGACAAGATGGTCGCCGAACCGTTCAAGGAGTTCACTTTCTCTCCAAGTGGGGTGTCAATTTATCACCTCGGTAATTTTGGAACAGCCCAGGAAAAACTCCAGGACTTGAAAGTGAACTAGACCTTCGCTCTCTGCTCGTCGCGTGTAACGGATTCCGCGGACGGCGAAGTTGGCTCCAGAAATGACGGGCCTTAATACACATCAGTTGACAGCAAGGAGTGCCCATGGAATTTACGCGGAGAGACTTATTCAAGGGTTCTGCGGCTGCGGTGCTTGCAGGAGTTATAAGCCGTGTGGCATCCGCGGCAGACGATCCGCTGCCTTCTTGGAATGACACCGGAACGAAAAAAGCTATCGTCGATTTCGTTCACGAGACGACAGATCGGGCTAGTCCGAAGTTTGTGCCTGAGCCCGAACGAATCGCGACGTTCGACCAAGACGGGACGCTGTGGGTCGAAAAGCCGATGTATACCCAAGTCGTGTACTGTTTCGACCGCGTACCTGCCGTTGTGAAAGCGAAGCCGGAACTGGCCAACACCGAACCCTTCAAGACGGTTCTAACAGGCAATCGTGATGCAATTGGGAAACTCTCGATGCCAGACCTCGAAAAGATTCTTGCAGCCACGCTGACCGGAATGAGTGTTGCTCAATTTGAAGAGCAAGCGAAGAATTGGCTCGATAATACCCGGGATCCGCGATGGAAAAGGCGCCCCACCGAACTGATTTATCAACCCATGGTCGAAGTGCTCGCCTACATGCGGGCAAACGGATACAAGACGTACATCGTCACCAGGGGTGGTCAAGACTTTGTGCGCACTTATTCCGAAAAGACGTACGGCATTCCCCCGGAGCAGGTGGTTGGCACCATGGGAGGAACCACCTTCGGCTACGACAAAACGGGCAAGCCGTTCCTCACCAAAGATCCCAAGCTGCTTCTGAATGACAACGATGCCGGGAAGCCCGAAGGCGTTCACTTGATGATAGGTCGTCAACCGTACGCCGCATTTGGCAACTCAACGGGCGATCGCCAAATGTTGGAGTACACCAAGGCTGGCAATGGTGAACGTCTCGCGATGCTGCTTCTCCATGACGATGCCGAGCGCGAATACGCCTATGGCCCCGCTCAAGGTCTGCTGGACAGCAAGGTCGGTACTTTTACCCAGGCACTCTATGACGAGGCAAAGTCGAACAGCTGGGTCGTCATTAGTATGAAGAACGACTGGCGCCGTATTTTCAGTTGATTGTACCTTCGAGCCGTCGATGCGCCGCGATAGTCATCCCTAATAACTCTCACCTCCGGGCCAGTTAGGTTACCGCACAAATCAAGTGCTAGAACTCGAACCGGATGATCACTGCGTTTATCAGCGGCGGACTGCTGATTCTGCGTGGATTTCTAAGCTGGTTTGAGAAACTTGCCGCATTCCAGGCAATGGCGTTTGGAGCGCGGGGTGATGAGTCCGCAGAATGGGCACATGCGATTGCGGAACGCGCAGAGCAATAAATGTCAGAGCGACGAGAAGTGCTCTTAGTTAGAGGCGTGAAGTTATTTCGGGTAGGAATGGCCATTGAGGACCTTCGTGTGTAAATACCATTTATTCGGTGCTTATGTTGCGTTCAGCTCAGGTTCTGGTTCTGTGGGTCGTGTCTCTCGCCAGAGCGCAACGAGGTAGGACCGCAGAACCGGAAGAACGGTGGTGGACGTAACGAAATCCCTGCGTTCCGCAGGACTATTATGCACATCGATGTGGGAGTACGCGACGGAGTACTGGCCCTGGTATCTCGCAAGCGTGACCCGGGCCGGAGGTGGACTGAACCCTTCAAGCCCGTGTTGCTCACAGGTCGAAAAGAGAATTTGGTCTAACGCTTGGCGAGCTCTGAAATGCTTGTCCCAGCCCGCATCGATGCCGCACTGAAACACTCTCTTCACGAAGAGCTTCCAGTCAGGCCAAAAGTCGGGCATTAGCTGCACTGTCTCTAAAAGGCCAGACCACGAGCCCTGGTTGTTCTCCATCACATCGCGAGAAGTCATGACGGATTTCATTATCGTCCCACAAAGAAGGATTTGTAGACCAACCCTGGTGTCAGTTCACAGACGCGCTAGCTTTCAGCGCAGCCTGCCTGGAGTCGCCCGCGATCAAGTTGTTATAGAAGGCCCGAATCGCCGGGTAGTTCTCTATCGGGAAGAGGACGTTCAGTGTTTTCCTGGTGCGCGAGATTGTCAGAACGCCGTTTTCGTTCTTAGCGGAGGTCGAATAGATCATTGCTTTCTGATCGATGGTAACGTCATTCGGCAGAGACTCCACCTGCACTCCGTTTGGCAGCACAATCCGAAAATTCTCGTAGGATTCGAACGGATATTCGAAATACACAGGATGGATGCGCCGCACAGAGGAAAACGGATTTTTCTGTTCGGCGTGAAGCAAACTTAGAGGTATGAGCATGCGATGGCCGACGGTTGTAGCGTAATTCGGTATGTTCACTTCGAATTCCATGCTGAGGGGTTCTTCGCTCTTCTCCCACCCGTCGCTGGTAGTCAACTTTACATCCGCGCCCTGGAACAATGCGCTTTTGAGGTACTTTTCTATTTCATTTCGCCGCGAAACTTCGTCCAAGCGCACGGCCAGGTTTCGCCGCTCGAGTGCTTCCTGTCCGGAGTACACAATAGTGATCTTGCCCTGCAGGCTTCCATCGACATGAAGTTTCAAATCGCCAGTCGTTTTCGTGACGGCGTCCTGGCTTCTGCTGGCGGGCATGTCACCGACCCTGGCCGCGGTCGCAGAAATCGCCACGCCACCCGTTTCTGTTTCGCTCCATGGCAGCAGGCCATAGGGGCAAAATTTTGATTCCGGATCGAAGAAAACCAGTTTACCCGGCAGAATCACTTCGACAATCAGTGCATCGAGCTGATCAAAGTTCGGGTAGTCTTTGAGGAATACCGAGGTCCGCCGCGAAACTAGCTGTACCGGGAACGCCTGGAAGCCGGCTGCGCGCGCTAGTCCAATCATCAACAAATCCAGATCGTGGCCTTCGCCGTATCCGTGCACCAGCACGTCTTCGATATTCTTGTTTTCTTTAAGATGCTCCTGCTTCCTTTGCTCGGCCGATTTTTGTTCCTCGTAGTCCAGGCTGCGAATCTGCTGCACCCGGTTGTAAATCTTGCGGAGTTTTTCACTTGGCGTATCTGCCGGAGATGCAAGGCGCGCCGCTTCCCGTTCAACGGCTTTGGACTTGCCGATGTATTTGTCATATTCCTTGGACAAATTTCTGGCAATTCCAAGCCAGTAGCCGTCTGCTCCGTAGTAAGCCTGCGCATAGTAAAGAGCAATCCAGGCCTTGGTGGCGTCCTCGGGTGGCGCATATTCTTCTTCTTCGTAAGGCGGAATGTTTTCCATTTCGAATAGCAGTCCGCCGGAGCCAAAGGAGGCGTGCACCGCCTTCTTGGGCAGGTTCACGGCAAACTGCATTACGGGCATCCTGTTGGCGGGAGTAAACGTGAACCGTTCGTGTACCACAAACAAATCGGTGTCGATATACCATTTTGCGGCGGGATAAGTCATGGGACTGTCGAAAATGAATCGTTCCGGATGCTGAAATGTTTCTGGGATTTTGTACTTATATTTCAGCCGGTAGGTGTACTCGATAATGGAGCCTACCTGAACGTTTGGGATGGAAAATACCTTGGCGTGCGAACGATATCTTTTCGCTTTTACGATGTCCTGATCCAACACCTGATCGTGAAAGGGCGTTACCGTTCCATCGGGTGCAATCAGCCGCGCGGCAATGTCTTCCACCCGGCTGAACTTTTCCACATAGCGAATCTCCACGGTCCCACGCCGTCTGCCTTCCTCATTGAGAATTTTGATGCGGTAAGAATAAGTTTCGGTGGACGTGGTGTTATCCGTATCAACGGCACGATAAAGGATCAACGCAGGCCCGCCGGAACCCGTGGCTTGCATATCGGCGAGGGTTAACGGCGGCAAACCCGGGAAGTCTTGCGCGCGCACAGCGGTCCCCCATGCGAACGCTAAAAAGAGGAGCAGCACAGAGGTCCCAGCACAAACTCGACGCATGCCGTGCACTGAGGGCATTGGGCGGCTCTCCATTGCCCCCAGTTTCAGCCTTCGGTTATCTTCCCGCAAGCGGCAAGAGACGCCATAGGCGCAATGTCGTCAATTGTCGCAGCAAAACGCGCGCCACCATTTGCCGAGACGCTGGTCCTGTGTTTGCCGAGTGGACTTTTAAGCTGGTTTGAGAAATTTGCCGCATTCCAGGCAATGGCGTTTGGAGCGCGGGGTGATGAGTCCACAAAATGGGCACATGCGATTGCGGGGGGCCTCGTTGTCGCGTGGCTGCATTCCGGGCAATTTCTTCAGCAGCGCCGGCAGGAACGAAAGCACGCGGCGGAGACGGGAAAAGAGTGAATGAAGTGCAGGGTTCATGAGCTGAGGGCGCAGGTTTTGTGGTCGCCCGACGACCTGGGCGATCTGTGCTACTACCCCAGTTAAGGATAAGGATTTTGCCGGGGCGCGACTGTGCAAATGCGCACAGGTTGCGCGGCTGCACACGAGAAACTGAAGCGAACTGGCGAATGCAGGCGAGATCCGGGGAAATTCAAGGAATTGGCTGGGGCGGAAGGATTCGAACCTTCACCGTCCTCATTAACAGTGAGGTGTCCTACCAGTTGGACCACGCCCCAGCGGCGTAGAGCGACTGCCCGGAAGAAAAGCCAAGGCAGTGAGGCGCTGCCCCACAAGAGAAACAGCGACCAACGAATCCAGAATAGCATGCCCGTGGTATCAGAAAAAGCGGGACGCGCCGCAAAGCAATATAAAAAATGCTTATGAATAGGAAGGGCAGAGAGCGTTCGCTTCTGGAACAAGGCCGGCGGACGAGGGAATAACGATTCATGTTGCGCAAGACCCAGCGCAGGCGCGCGCAGAAGAATTCGTTTCGCAAATTACGAAGCAAACAAGGATTTCAAAATTTCAGCACGTGAAATTTTCGCTTCGCGCGAGTCGGGCTTTCGAGTTGCATTCCTTCCAGATTTGATGGAAACTAGGCGGTCGTTTGGGGATCTGGATACGCGCTGTCCGGCATAAGAGTGGGCAATTCTCCCGAGGCAACATCCTTTCCGGGGAGTTGGCCGGCTCAGGCGCAACGCTGACATGGCTCAAATTTTTCATCGCAGTGCGAATTTTCTGGCTCGATTTAGTCTGCTTGGAGGGGTTCTCCTGGCCGGGCTCGCCTTGACTGGAGTGCTGGTCGTGGCGAGGTCACCGTATATTACCAACCAGCGAGTGACGCGCGACCAACCCGTTCAATTCAGCCACAAACACCACGTGGGAGACGACGGCATCGACTGCCGCTACTGTCATACCAGCGTGGAAACTTCCGCGTATGCGGGAATTCCTCCGACAAAAACATGCATGAACTGCCACTCCGTGCTGTTCAACAATGTGGGATACCTGGAGCCGGTGCGGGAAAGCTACCGGACCGAGCAATCGATTCAGTGGGTGAAAGTACACCGGCTGGCGGATTACGTGTACTTCAATCACAGCATTCACATTAATAAGGGAATTGGCTGCTCCTCGTGCCACGGCGCGGTGAACGAGATGCCGCTGATCTTCCAGGCATCGCCTTTGACCATGCAATGGTGCCTGGATTGCCACCGCAATCCGCAAGAGAATCTGCGGCCAAAAGAAGAAATCTTCAATATGAACTGGAAAGCCCCGGCGAATCAGGAAGAAGTTGGGAAGAAACTTGCCGCGGATTACAAATTGCGAAGTACGACCGAGCTGACCAGTTGCTCGACGTGTCACCGCTAACGGACGATATGAGCGATCAGGCAAACCACAAGGAGTTTCGCATCGTACAGCCCGCGCCAAGCCACCAGGCCGAGCGCGGCGACGAACACGGCGACACAGACGAACCGAAAGATCTGACGGCGCGCGAGAACAAGCTGGATCTCGCCGCGGTTCGCGAAAAGCTGCGGGAAAAGAGCGGCAAACAATACTGGCGGACGCTGGAAGAACTGGCGGACGATCCGCATTTTACGGATTTGGTGCACCGCGAGTTTCCACGCCACGCCTCCGAATGGGACGACGCGGTGGATCGCCGCGACTTCCTGAAATTAATGGGCGCTTCACTGGCGCTGGCAGGACTGGCGGGTTGCGGGCTGCCGGATCAGACGCACGTGGTGCCGTACGTGAAACAGCCGGACGGCGTGGTGCTGGGGCGGCCAAACTTTTTCGCAACGGCGATGCCCTTTGGCGCGGATGCGGTCGGAGTGCTGGTGGAAAGCCACGAGGGGCGGCCGACGAAACTTGAGGGCAATCCCGATCATCCGTCGAGCTTGGGCTCAACGAGCGCGATCGTGCAGGCGTCGATCCTGAGTTTGTACGACCCGGATCGCGCGCAAACGACTATGTATGAGGGCGAGATCCGGTCGTGGTCGGCGTTTTTGGATGCGGCGCCGGTAATGACGGCGAACGTGAAAGCCACGAATGGCGCAGGCTTCCGCATTTTGACGGGCACGGTTACTTCTCCGACGCTGGCATCGCAAATCAAAAAGTTGCTGGTGCAATACCCGCAAGCAAAGTGGCATCAATGGGAACCGGCCATCTGCGACGGAGCAAAAGAAGGCAGCAAGCAGGCGTTCGGGCGGTACATAAACACGGTGTATGTGCCAGGCAAAGCCAACGTGATTTTGTCGCTGGATGCGGATTTTCTGGCTAGCGGGCCGGGGCACATTGCGTACGCCAAGCAGTTTGCGCGGCGACGAAAGTTGGATGGGACGAACGATTCGCTGAATCGCTTGTACGTGGTGGAACCAACGCCGAGCGTCACCGGTTCCAACGCGGATCATCGTTTGCCGCTGCGCGCCAGCGACATGGAGTTGTTCACACGGGCGTTGGCCGGAAAACTGGGGATTGGCCCGGCGGTTGCGCTGCAAGGCGAAGCGGAAAAGTGGCTGGAAACGGTTGCCAAGGATTTGCAGGCGTCGCACGGCGCATCGCTGGTGATTGCGGGCGAATACCAGCCGGCGGTGGTACACGCACTGGCGCATGCGATCAACGCATCGCTTGGAAACGTGGGAACCACGCTGTACTACACGGAGCCGGTGGACGCGGAACCCACGAACATCCTGGAATCGTTGCGCGATTTGTGCGTCGACATGAACGCTGGCAAAGTGGACTTGCTGCTGATTCTGGGCGGTAATCCGGTGTACGACGCGCCGCACGATTTTGATTTCACGTCGAAATTGAAGCGCGTGCACACCAGCATTCACTTGAGCCCGTATTTCGACGAGACTTCGGCGTACTGCAAGTGGCACGTCTCTGAATCGCATTTTCTGGAAAGCTGGAGCGACGCGCGAGCGCATGACGGCACCGTAAGCATCGTGCAGCCGCTGATTGCGCCGCTGTACTACACGAAGAACGCGCATGATCTGGTGGCTGCGTTCAGCGACAAGCCGGGCATGCCCGCGTTTGAAGCGGTGCGAGCGTATTGGACGGAAGCTGCCTCGCATACGGGAACATCGTTGGATGCCGGCTGGCGGAAATGGTTGAACGATGGCGTGGTGGCGGGAACGAAATATGCGCCGATTACCCCGGAGTTGAAATTCAGCGCGCCAAGCCTTCCAACGCTGCGGCCCGCGCCCGCGGATCAGGTGGAATATATTTTCCGGCCGGATCCGACGGTGTACGACGGGCGATTCGCGAACAACGGCTGGCTGCAGGAATTGCCGAAGCCGCTGACCAAGTTGACGTGGGACAACGCGGCGCTGGTCAGTCCGAAACTGGCGCACACCATGGATCTGGCGCACAAAGTGGTTTCCCGCGGCGGCGAACATGGCCAGGTGCGATCCACCGTGGTCGACATCGAATTGAATGGAAGCAAAGTGACGGCGGCCGCGTGGACTTTGCCAGGGCAGGCGGAGAACACGATCGTTCTGCCGCTGGGTTACGGACGCAGCCGAGCGGGCTTCACCGGAACAAATAAAGGATTCAACGCTTATGTGGTGCGGACGTCGAACGCATTGTGGATTTCGTTCGACGGCAAGATGACCGCGAATGGCGACAGCTATCCGCTGGCGTGCACGCAATATCACTTCAACATGGAAGGCCGGCAGATTCTGAGCACCGGAACGCTGGAGGAGTACAAGAAGAATCCGGCGTTTGCGCACGAAGGCGAGGAAATGCCGCCGAAGGATATGTCGCTGTACAAGGAGTTCGCTTACCCGGGCTACGCCTGGGGCATGGCCATCGATTTGAATAAATGCAACGGCTGCAACGCCTGCGTGGTGGCGTGCCAATCGGAAAACAATATTCCGGTGGTGGGAAAAGATCAGGTAATGCGCGGCCGCGAAATGCATTGGATTCGCATCGACCGGTATTACCAGGCAGAATCGGCAACGAACGATCCCGCAGACTACAATCCTTCACTGGATAATCCGCAGACATTCTTCCAGCCAGTGCCGTGTCAGCAATGCGAAAACGCGCCGTGCGAGCAGGTTTGTCCCGTGGGAGCGACGGTACACAGCGCGGAAGGGCTGAACGACATGGTGTACAACCGCTGCGTGGGCACGCGCTACTGCTCCAACAACTGCCCGTACAAAGTGCGGCGATTCAATTTCCTGCGCTTCCAGGATTGGGAGACGCCGCAACTGAAATTGATGCGCAATCCGGAAGTAACCGTGCGCAGCCGCGGTGTGATGGAAAAGTGCACGTATTGCGTGCAGCGCATTAATAACGTGCGCATCGATGCCGAGAAACAGAACCGGCCAATCCGCGACGGCGAAATTGTCACCGCGTGCGAGTCGGCTTGTCCCTCGGAGGCGATTGTGTTCGGGAACGCAAATGATCCGAACAGCCGCGTGGCCAAGTTGAAGAAGCAGCAACGGAATTATTCCATCCTGGGTGAACTGAATGCGCGGCCGCGGACGAGTTATCTTGCGGCAGTGCGCAACCCGAACGCGGAGCTGGAAAAGGCATGAGCGTGACGAAGCCACCTTTGGACTCGCCTGAAATTCGCCGACTGGAACCGGTTCTGGAACCGGGGCATACCTATGCGTCGGTAACGGACAAAATTGCCGCAGTGGTGCTGTCGCGACCCTTGGGATTGGGATGGCTGGCGGGATTCACACTGGCATTCAGCCTGGTGATGGTGCTGTTTGGCTCGATTGGCTGGCTGGTGGTGAAGGGCGTCGGAATCTGGGGAATCAACATTCCGATCGGCTGGGGCTTTGCGATCGTGAATTTCGTTTGGTGGATTGGTATCGGCCACGCCGGCACTTTGATTTCGGCAATTTTATTTTTGTTGAATCAGAAGTGGCGCACTTCCATCAACAGATTTGCGGAGGCCATGACGCTGTTCGCGGTAGCTTGCGCCGGCCTGTTTCCGTTGATTCACACCGGGCGCCCGTGGATGGCGTATTACATGATGCCGTACCCGAGCACGATGGGAATCTGGCCGCAATTCCGCAGCCCGCTGATCTGGGACGTGTTTGCGGTGTCGACCTACGGCACAGTGTCGCTGCTGTTCTGGTTTGTTGGCTTGCTGCCAGACCTGGCGACGCTGCGTGACCGTGCAAAAACGCGTTGGCAACAATTGATCTACGGCGCGCTGGCGATGGGCTGGCGGAATTCCGCGCGGCACTGGCACCGCTACCAGTCGGCCTATTTGCTGCTGGCCGGACTGGCAACGCCGCTGGTGCTGTCGGTACACACGGTGGTGAGCTTCGATTTCGCGGTAGCCATCGTTCCGGGATGGCATACCACCATCTTTCCTCCCTACTTCGTTGCTGGCGCTATTTATTCCGGCTTCGCCATGGTGCTGACGCTGGCGATTCCATTGCGCAAAGCCTACGGGCTGGAAGATTTCATCACCATGCGCCACCTGGACAACATGGCGAAGGTGATGCTGGCGACGGGCCTGATTGTGGCTTACGGCTACTTCATCGAATTTTTCATGGCGTTTTACAGCGGAAACAAGTTCGACGTATTTCTGGCGCAGCAGCGCCTGCACGGCCCGTATTCGCATTTCTACTACGCGCTTATTTTGTGCAACATTCTGACGCCGCAATTGCTGTGGTTTGAGAAAGTGCGGCGAAATGTGGCGGCGCTGTTCGTGATGTCGCTGGTGATCAACACCGGTATGTGGCTGGAGCGTTTCGTGATCGTGGTAATTTCGCTGACGCGCGACTTCATGCCGTCGGCTTGGGGACGTTACTCGCCGACATTCTGGGATTACAGCACGTTCGTCGGCACCCTCGGGTTATTCGTCATGTTGATCTTCCTGTTTGTGCGGGGATTGCCCGCGATTGCGATTGCCGAAATGCGTGAGCTGGTGGCGCACGAATCGCACTCGAAACAGGGCCACGAATGAGAGAACACGGCGTACACATGCACGGCGTGATGGGCGAGTTCGAGACGCCGGAACAATTGCTGGCCGCCGCGAAGCAGGCTCGCGAAGCCGGCTACAAGCATATTGATGCCTATACGCCTTTTCCGATTGAAGGCTTGGCGGAGACTATTGGCTTCCGATGGACAGCGGTTCCGCTGATTACTCTACTTGGCGGCCTCGGCGGCGGACTAACGGGATTTGGGCTGCAGTATTGGGTTGCAGCGATTACCTATCCACAAAATATCGCCGGGCGTCCGCTGAACAGCTGGCCGGCATTTATTCCCGTGACGTTTGAGCTGACGGTATTGGGCGCATCCATCTGCGCGGTTGTAGGGATGCTGGCGCTGAATAAATTGCCGCAGCCGTATCATCCGGTATTCAGCGTGGAGCGTTTCGCGCGCGCTTCGACGGATCGATTTTTCCTGCTGATTGAGTCGCGCGACGCGAAATTCAATCTGGCCGAGACCGCGAAATTCCTGCAGAGCGTGAAAGCGTTGCACGTCGACGAGGTGAAGGATGAGGAATAAGACCTCGCTCATCGCGCTCGCGCTGGTGTGCCTGGGTGGCTTTGGCGTCGCTGGGTGCAACTACACTCTGCGACAGGATATGGCCAATCAGCCGCGCGAGAATCCTCTTTCGCCGTCGCACTTTTATGCGGATGGCCGGTCGGCGCGGCCGATCGTGGAGAACACGGTGATGCGCGGCGCGTTGGAGGAAGATGCACTGGTTGTGCCGAAGGATTCGAACGCGTTTCCGCTTCCGCTGACGAAGGAATTGTTGCAACGCGGGCAGGAGCGCTACGGAATTTTCTGCCAGCCGTGCCACGGCATTCAGGGCGATGGGCAAGGAATGGTGGCGATGCGCGGAATGAAGCATCCGCCGAGTTTTCATCAGGACCGCCTGCGCGCGGAGCCGAATGGCTATGTGTATGACGTGATCACCAACGGATTCGGCGCCATGTACAGCTATTCGGCGCAGATTCCGCCGCGTGACCGCTGGGCGATCGTCGCTTATTTGCGCGCGTTGCAATTGAGCCGGAACGCGCCAGTGAATGAATTGCCAGCGGGATTGAGGGAGAAATTGATGGCCGGAGGAGCCGGAAAATGAACGCGCAAGAATACAGGGCGCCCGAAGGCGTCAACCGCGTTCAGAGCGTCGGGTTCGTGGTGGGTGGCGTGGCCTTGTTGCTGGCGATTGTCGGGGCGGTGACATCCGCGGAAAAGTTTTATCACGCGTATTTGTACAGCTATATGTGGGTGCTGGGCATGACGCTGGGCTCGCTGGGCCTGCTGATGCTGCAGCATCTGACAGGCGGCAACTGGGGCATCGTGATTCGCAGGCCATTGGAAGCCGCTTCGCGAAACATCTGGCTCATGGCGGTGATGTTTATCCCGGTGGTGCTGGGAATGAATCACCTTTATTCGGGGAACGGAGAGGAACTGGGATGGCTGAATTCGCCGAAAACCGGCGAACACGCGCTTTCTCCGTTTCAACAAAATTATCTGACGCGCGGAGGATATCTGACGCGGGCGGTAATTTACTTCATCGTGTGGTTTGGGCTGGTTTGGATATTCAACGCGTGGTCCAAGCAGCAGGACACGGATCGCGACGACCGGGCGTTGCGGCGCAGGATCAAGCTGTTTGCGGGTCCTGGAATCATTCTGTACATCCTGGCGCTGACGTTTGCCGCGATTGACTGGGTGATGTCGGTTTCGCCGCACTGGGCGTCTACCATTTACGGCTTCATTTTCGTGGGCGGCCAAGCGATTACGGCGATGGCGCTGATCATCATTACCGTGGTGATGTTGAGCAAATCAGAGCCGTACTCCACGGTGCTGAAGAAACGGTACCTGCACGACCTGGGCAAGTTGCTGTTCGCCTTCAACATGCTGTGGGCTTATTTCGCGTTTTCGCAATTGCTGATCATCTGGTCGGGAAACCAGCCGGAAGAGATTACGTTCTACCGCACGCGGCTCTATGGGCAATGGGGAGTGGTAGCGGTGATCGTGTTGCTGTTCAGTTTCGCGATTCCGTTTTTGCTGTTGCTGTCGCGCGATATCAAGAGGAACACCAGCCTGATCTGGAAAGTAGCGCTGTGGATGATTCTGATGCGGCTGGTGGATCTGTACTGGATGACACGGCCGGAATTTACATCCAGCGCTTGGCCCAGTTGGATCGACATTGTCGTGCCGGTGGCATTGGTAGGTTTGTGGCTGGGCTTTTTTGCCATGAACCTGAAGCAACGCCCGTTATTGCCGCTGGGCGATCCCAAGCTTGAGGAGGCCATGGCACTGCATGAGCACTGATCCTCACAAGCACGGCGGCCCGGTGACGGGTGTGCCGATAAACAACGACGTAGCGTATGAACCGCAAGACGTGCGCGTCACGCCGATTCTGAAGTTCCTGATTTATCTGGGTGTCGGCACGATTCTTTCTTTTGTGATTGCGCTTTTCGTTTACCGCGGGTTGACGACGTATTTCGCAGACACTTATCCGCCTCCGCCACCGTCTCGCACGGAAAACAGCTCCACAATGCCACCTGAACCGATGCTGCAGGGCATGCCCGGCCACCTGAGCGATCCGCAGGAAGATTGGCGGAACATGGTTAAAGAAGGCACCGCGGCGAACAATGAGTTGAAATGGGTTGACCAGCAAAAAGGAATCGCGCAGATCCCGGTAAACGATGCGATGGATTTAATTGTTGCGAAAGGCTTGCCGGCGGTGGCTGCAGTGCCGGCAGAAAAGAAGTAACGATGAAAGCGTTGAGTACGATCCTGGGAACGATGTTGCTGCTGGCGAGTTCCGCCGCGCAGGCGCAAATGATTCCCGACAATGTGGGGCAGTCGTCAAATGGTTTGCCGCCCGCATTGGTTAACGTCGGGTTCGATCCCGAACTGAACAAGCAGATTCCACCGGACGTGGCGTTCACGGACGAAAACGGCCGTTCGGTGCAGTTGAAGGAATATTTCGGCAAGAAGCCGGTAGTGCTGGCGTTTGTGTACTTCACGTGCCCGATGCTGTGCAATCAGGTGGAGCAGACGCTGGTTGGCACATTGAAAATGATTTCGTTCAATCCGGGAACGGATTACGACGTGGTGTTCATCAGCTTCGACCCTTCCGACACGCCGGACGAAGCGTTGAAGAAAAAACACGAAGCGATGTCGCGTTTTGCGCGACCCGGGACCGAACCGGGCTGGCATTTTCTGACAGGGTCCAAAGAAGCGATTGACGCGGTGACGAAAGCTGCCGATTTCCGTTTCAATTACGATGCGAAGACCAAACTTTTCGGCCACGCCAGCGGCATTCTGCTGCTGACGCCCGACGGCCGAATCTCGCGTTATTTCTTTGGCGTCGATTATCCGCCCAGCAATGTACGCCTGGGTTTGGTGGACGCCTCCTCCGGAAGAATCGGCACACCGGTGGATCACATTCTGTTGTTCTGTTATCAGTACGACCCGACGAAGGCCCGCTACAGCGCCACGATATTGGGGGTGATCCGCATGGGCGGAGCTGTGACGCTGTTCTGCATGGTCCTCGGGTTCGTGATTTTCCGCCGCCGCGAGCATCGGCCGGACGCTTCCGGGAAATCGGGCCAGGGTTCGCCGATGCAAGGAGCACACTAGAGCCGTGCAGTCACCGCTTCCATTTTTTCCAGAACAGGCGTCCAATTTCGCGGGAAATGTGGACACGCTGTTCTCGTTTATTCTTTTGACTTGTCTGTTTTTTTCCGTACTGGTGACGCTGTTAATCATACTGGCGGCGCTGAAATATAAAAGGAAGACCGTGGGCGAAGTGGGCAGCGCGGACCACGGAAACATGGTGCTGGAAGTGGGATGGACGTTGATCCCGCTGGTGATAGCGCTGGGAATGTTTGCGTGGGGGGCGGCGGTATACGTCAACTACCGCACGGCGCCGAAGGACACGCTGGACATTTACGTGGTTGGGAAGCAGTGGATGTGGAAACTGCAGCAGCCCAACGGCCGCAAGGAAATCAACGAACTGCACGTACCGGTGAACCGCAACATCAAGCTGATCATGGGCAGCGAAGACGTAATCCACGATTTTTACGTTCCGGCATTCCGCGTGAAGATGGACGTGGTTCCGGGACGCTACAACACAATGTGGTTCCGGCCGACGAAAATCGGCAAGTATCATTTCTTCTGCTCGCAGTATTGCGGCACGAACCACGCGGTGATGGGCGGCTGGGTGACGGTGATGGATCCGGCGGAATATGCGGCATGGCTTTCGGATGAAGGCGGCGACCTGAATCCGGTGGCAGCGGGTGAGAAACTTTTCTCGCAATTGGCCTGCAACACTTGTCACCTGCCGAACGGCACCGGGCGCGGCCCGTCGATGAATGGCGTTTATGATGGCAAGGTTGCGCTGGCGGATGGCTCGACGGTAACGGCGGATGAAGCCTACATCCGCGAATCGATTCTTCAGCCCAAAGCAAAAATCGTGGCCGGGTATCAGCCAGTGATGCCCACGTTCCAGGGATTGGTGACCGAGGAGCAGATCATGAATCTGACCGCGTACATCAAGTCGCTGCAGACGCAACCCGTGCCCGCGAAGGGCGCTGGAGTTGCTCCGGCATCGGCAGGGAAGAAATAGTATGAGTACGAAACCAATGACCGCGGCGCCGCCGGTGTTTCCGGAGAAGCACTACCTGAACGAAACCTACGGGATTCGTTCCTGGCTGCTGACGACCGACCACAAGCGCATCGCGCTGCTGTATCTTTTTTCCGTAACATTCTTTTTCTTCATTGGCGGCTTTTTCGCCATGATGATTCGCCTGCACCTGCTGACGCCCAGCGGTTACCTGCTTTCCGCCGATACGTACAACCGCATGTTCACGATGCACGGCGTGGCCATGATTTTCTTTTTCCTGATTCCGTCCATTCCCGCGGTGCTGGGTAATTTCCTGGTTCCGTTGATGATCGGCGCTAAAGACCTGGCATTCCCAAAAATCAACCTGCTCAGCTGGTATGTGTATGTTGTGGGCGCGGCGTTCACGCTGTATTCCATGATCAATGGCGGGCTGGACACCGGCTGGACGTTTTACACGCCGCTGAGCACGGTGTATTCGAACTCGGCAGTGGCGCCGGCGGTTGTGGGCGTGTTTATCACCGGATTCTCGTCGATTCTTACTGGCCTGAATTTCCTGGTGACCATCCACACGATGCGCGCGCCGGGTATGACATGGTTCCGGCTGCCGCTGTTTATCTGGGCGCACTACGCGACGTCGGTGGTGATGATTCTGGGCACGCCGGTGATCGCGATTACGCTGGGTCTCGCGGGGATGGAACGTCTTTTCGGTTTGGGCTTTTTCAATCCCGCGATGGGCGGCGACCCCATTCTGTTCCAGCATTTGTTCTGGTTCTATTCGCATCCGGCCGTGTACATCATGATTCTGCCGGCGATGGGCGTGATCAGCGAACTGATTGCGACGTTTGCGCGCAAGAAAATATTTGGATACCACTTCGTGGCGGCAGCCAGCCTGGCGATCGCGGTGATCGGCTTCCTGGTTTGGGCGCATCACATGTTCGTTACCGGCCAGTCCACATACGCGGCGCTGGCGTTTTCGTTCCTCACTTTCCTGGTGGCCATCCCTTCCGCCGTGAAGGTGTTCAACTGGACGGCCACGCTGTTTGGCGGCTCGATTTCGTTCGATACGCCGATGCTGTACGGGCTTGGCTTCATCGGCTTGTTCCTGATCGGCGGATTGACGGGCTTGTTTCTCGGCTGCCTGGGCACTGACATCCATATCCACGACACTTATTTCGTGGTGGCGCACTTCCACTACATCATGGTGGGCGGCGCAATCATGGGCTACCTGGGTGGGCTGCATTTCTGGTGGCCTAAGATCACAGGCCGCATGTATTCAGAATGGCTGGCGCGCCTGGCCGCCGTGATTCTCTTCGTCGGATTCAACCTGACGTTCTTTCCGCAATTTGTGCTGGGCTATCTGGGCATGCCACGCCGCTATCACGTATATCCCCCGGAATTTCAGGTGTACAACGTGATGTCCACGGCAGGCGCGTCGATCCTTGCCGTTGGCTATTTGCTGCCGATGATCTACCTGACGTACGCGGCGTTCTTCGGCAAAGTAGCGGGAAATAATCCATGGCCCGCCACGGGGCTGGAATGGCAGACCGCATCGCCGCCGCCCACCGAGAATTTCACCGTGACACCAGTCGTTACGTGGGAAGCTTACGATTTCCATAATCGGCCGGACCTTGGGCTGGAAGTTCCCGGGGGGTTGGCGCACGCGCCGGCTCACGGGGACGATTGAAGGGCTGGACTTGGGTCCGGAGGGTAGGCGCAAGGGTCGCGCCTGAAACTGAGCGTTAGAGGAGTGCGGAGTGCATCGCACCGGCGAACTGTACGGACAATTTAAGACGCTCGAGCAGCAGAAGGACTCTGCGAATCTCGGGATGTGGATTTTCCTGGTGACCGAAGTGATGTTCTTCGGCGGCATCATGATGGTGTACACGCTGAACCGGCACGTGTATTTTCCGGCGTTCGCGATGGGCAGCAATACGTTGAGCTTGGAACTGGGCGGAACGAATACCATTGTGTTGCTGGCCAGCAGCTTCACGATGGCCATGGCGGTTTGGTCGGCGCAGGTGGGCAAGAAGCAACTCATTTCGCTTTTCCTGGTGCTGACGATTCTTTTGGGATTTGTGTTCTTCGGCATCAAGTACGTGGAATACGCGCAGAAATTCCATCACCACCTGGTTCCCGGAAAATCCTTCGATATTTTTTACTGCTCGAACAATCCCGATAAATGTGCGGACATTAGCGCGGAAGAGATGGAAACGGAGCGCGGCCTGTTGAAAAAGTGGAGCGCTGCGGACCCGGACCTGAACTCGCACGCGCAACTGTACTATTCCGCTTATTTCGGAATGACCGGATTGCACGCGCTGCACATGGTGATCGGCGCGGGCCTGCTGCTCTGGCTGCTGAAAAACTCGTTCAAAGGAATTTATACGCCGCAGTGGAACACTCCGGTGGATACCGTGGGGCTTTACTGGCACTTCGTCGATATTGTGTGGATTTATTTGTTTCCGTTGTTATATCTGATTGACCGGCACAAGTAGGGAGTGACGCGCGTGTCCGAAAATAACGGCAGTCATCATATTGTTTCGCCGGGGATCTACCTGACGATCATCCTGACGCTGATGGGGCTGACAGGTTTGACTGTGGCGGCGGCGTTCGTCGACTTGGGCAAGTTCAACATCGTGGTGGCGCTGGCGATTGCCACCGCCAAGGCGACGCTGGTGGTGCTGTTCTTTATGCACGCGAAATATACTCCGCGGCGCACGCAGCTGGTGATTATCGCCGGGATTTTCTGGCTGGCGATTCTGTTGTTTATGACTATGAGCGATTACATTTCGCGCGTGGACTATCGCGGCGTGCGCTTCCCAATGTCGCAAGCGATCAGCGACACAGTTAACCGTCAGAGCTGATCGCTCCCGTTTCCGTTTATTCAACACACCTTTACAGACCGACGGACGAAGTGTACGCACTCATGCGCTTGAGGCAAAGCTGTTGCGTGCGATTGATGTCGACTTGAGTTGTTTCGTGGCTTGCTGCTTGAGGAGTTGTTGCGAAATGCAGCGAATTAGAAGTGAGGGGAAGTACGAGCCGGCCCAGCCCTCAATCCCCTAAAGGGATCCTCGGCTCGCCTCCCCCACGGGTTAGGAGGGTTGCACGCTGTTGACCATCCTAACGTGTTTATTTTCAGTCCATTGAACAATGGCCGGTTGGTAAAAACGCGCTACCCCCGGGGAAAAATTTACGTTTAGTACGCGTGCGAAGCGCGAGTGGCAATAAATTTCCCACAATTTAGATTCTTCCTGTTCCTCGGCGCCTTGACCTCACTGCGCGCGATTGCTATCGTGACTATATTGGCCTCATTCCAACCATTGAGCGCCGAGGCTGCCGTGGGGGGGCTGCCACGAATTATGGGACTGACGAAACTGGTTGTGCGCGGGGCGCGGCAGCACAACCTGAAAAATATCAACGTGGAGATCCCGAGGAATTCGCTCACCGTGATCACCGGTTTGTCGGGATCCGGCAAGTCATCTCTTGCATTCGACACGATTTATGCGGAGGGGCAGCGAAGATACGTCGAATCCCTGTCGGCGTACGCCAGACAATTCCTGGACCAGATGGAGCGCCCGGAAGTGGATGTGATCGAAGGGCTGTCTCCCTCCATCGCCATCGAGCAGAAAACCACCACACGTTCGCCGCGTTCCACCGTTGGCACCATCACGGAGATTTACGATTACCTGCGCGTGATTTACAGCTCCGTGGGCGTTCCGCACTGCCCGAACTGCGGCAAGCCTATTACGCGGCAATCCAGCGAGCAAATTGTGCAGGCCATCCTGAAAGGCGAACTGTGCAAGGCCGATGACCGCATCATGATCCTTGCGCCGATCGTGCGCGGCCGCAAAGGCGCATATCGCAAGGAACTGGAGAAACTGGCACAGGACGGATTCGTGCGCGTGCGGATTAATGGCGAGCTGTATCCACTGGACGAGCCTCCCGCGCTGGACAAGCGCAAGAACCACACCATTGAGGTGGTGATCGACCGGCTTCTGGTAAAGCAGGGAGTGGCCGCGCGGCTGGAGCAGTCCATCGCCACGGCGCTGAAGCTGGCGCAAGGACTGGTGACCGTGGCCGTGGTGGGCGGCAGTGAGCACGTTTATTCTGAAAAGCTGGCGTGCCCGGATTGCGGTTTATCTGTGCCGCAGCTGGAGCCACGGTCGTTCAGTTTTAACTCGCCGTATGGCGCTTGCCCGGCGTGCAATGGGTTGGGATCGAAGTACGATTTCGATCCCGCGAAAGTTGTGGCGGACTGGACGCGGCCGTTGTTCGATGGAGGATTGGGGCCGGGCTCCAGCTCTGCAATTTTGAAGCGCACGCTGGAATTGGCGGCGTATGCGCACGGGTTCCGTCTGGACACACCGTTTGAGAAATATCCTGCGCGCGTGCAGAACCTGCTGTTGTACGGATATCCCCCTGCGGGAGCCAAGCGCGGCAGCGAAGCGGCTGGAGAATCGGCGAGCGGCGAAAAGGGATTTCGCTTCCAGGGGATTCTGAAATTTCTGGAACGCAACTTCGAGGATTCGAATTCCGATTCTTACCGCGAGTGGATGACGCAGTACATGTCCGCGACGCTTTGCAACACGTGCCTGGGCAGAAGGCTGCGCCCGGAATCGCTGGCCGTGAAGCTGGCAGGGTGGTCGATTGCGGATTTCACGGCGCTGTCTCTGAGCGAGGCGCGGCCTGCCGTCGACAAAATTCTTTCGATGCTTACACCGAGGCAAATGGAAGTTGCCGGCCGTCCGCTGAAGGAAGTGGGCGAACGAATTGATTTTCTGTTGGCGGTCGGGCTGGGATATTTAAGCCTGGAGCGCTCGGCGGCTACGTTGTCGGGCGGTGAGGCACAGCGCATCCGGTTGGCTACACAGATTGGGTCTCGGCTGCGCGGCGTGATGTACGTATTGGATGAACCGTCAATCGGTCTGCACGCGCGAGACAACGATCGGCTGCTGCATTCACTGGAGCAGTTGCGCAATTTGGGGAATACGGTACTGGTTGTGGAGCACGACGAAGACACGATCCGTCGCGCGGATTACGTTGTCGACCTGGGGCCCGGAGCGGGCAACGCTGGCGGTTATCTGGTGGCGACGGGCAAGCCGGAGGAAATCGAGGCGTCGGCGGAATCACTCACCGGGCAATATTTGTCTGGGCGCGCAAAAATTCCAGTGCCGGCGAAGCGACGCAGTCCGAATGGCAAAGCGATTCAGATTCTGGGCGCGCGGGCCAATAATTTGAAAGACGTGGACGTAAGCTTTCCGCTGGGACTGTTCACGGTGGTAACCGGCGTGTCGGGCTCCGGCAAATCCACGCTGGTGAACGACATCCTGTATCGCGCGCTGGCACAAAAGTTATATCGCTCGATGGAGCCGCCCGGAACGCACCGCATGATTCTGGGCATCGAGCACATCGACAAAGTGATCGAGATCGATCAAGCACCGATTGGACGTACGCCGCGTTCGAATCCGGCCACGTATACGGGCGTGTTTGCGCCGATTCGCGAGCTGTTTGCCATGCTGCCGGAAGCACGGGAACGCGGCTATCGGCCGGGGCGGTTCAGCTTCAACGTGAAGGGCGGACGTTGCGAGGCGTGCCAGGGAGAAGGGCTGCGGCGCATCGAAATGAATTTTTTGCCGGACGTATATGTAATGTGCGAAGTGTGCCGCGGACGGCGCTACAACGCGGAAACGCTGGCAGTCCGCTACAAGGGACATTCCATCAACGATATTTTGAATCTGCCGGCGAGCGACGCGGTGAAGGTGCTCGAGAATATTCCGCAGATTCAGCAGAAGCTCTCGACGATTGTCGAAGTTGGCCTTGGCTATGTGCAACTGGGCCAGTCCGCCACCACGCTGTCGGGCGGTGAAGCGCAGCGCATCAAGCTGGCGCGCGAGCTTTCCAAGCGGCAAACGGGGCGAACGATCTATATTCTCGACGAGCCGACCACAGGATTGCACTTTGATGATGTGCGCAAGCTTCTGGATGTGCTTCAGCGTTTGGTGGAACTTGGCAACACCGTGCTGATCATCGAACACAACCTTGACGTGATCAAGCAGGCGGACTGGATCATCGATCTTGGTCCGGAAGGCGGGCAGGGTGGCGGGCGAATTGTAGCGCAGGGCACGCCGGAACAAGTGGCGCGAGTAAAGAAATCGTACACCGGGCAGGCGATGGCGAGGTCGTTGGGATTAAATGGCTACGCGAATGGGAATGAAGGCGGCTTGAAAAAAGGTGCGTAACCGGGAGCCCGCCGTTGGAACTTTCGGGTACTTGCGCGTCGTTGTGCTTCCTCGTACAGTGATGACACTCGCATGAGCGTCTATTCGATTCGTCCGTTGGTTCTTGGTGGTGTGCGCACGTACCCGCTGGCTACGCGCAAGAGCAAGGTGAATACGCGGCAGTTTGCTGTGCCGGCCGCGAAACGCAGCTCGCTGAAACAATTTCTGGATAGCTTGCCGGAAATTCTGGCGGCGCAGGATTTGCGCGATGTGTTGTCGGCGGTGCAGCGCGCAAAGAAATTGCGGCGCGCGGTTCTTTGGGGAATCGGCGGGCACGTAATCAAGGTTGGGCTTGGACCGCTGCTGATCGACCTGATGAAGAAGGGTTTCGTTTCGGGTGTGGCCATGAACGGCGCCGCGCTGATTCACGATTTCGAAATCGCGCTGGTGGGCAACACCTCGGAGGATGTGGAAGCGGGAATCGGCGCGGGCGCATTTGGAATGGCCGAAGAAACCGGCAGGACGCTGAATGAAATTGCCAAGCTGGCGCAGCGTTTGCGAATGGGTTACGGGGAAGCGGCGGGACAGTATTTGAGCAGCGGAATCCTTTCACCGAAGCACAGCGGCGAAAGCGTTTTGATGGAGGCTTACCGGCTGCGCATTCCTGTGACCGTTCATCTGGCGATCGGCACGGACATTCCACATATGCATCCGGCGGCGGATGGAGCGGCGCTGGGAGCCGCGAGCTTCAACGATTTTCGTTTATTTTGCGCGCTGGTGCAGCAGATGGATGGCGGCGGGGCTTATCTGAACTGGGGTTCGGCGGTGTTGTTGCCGGAAGTATTTCTGAAAGCGGTTTCGGTGGTGCGCAATCTGGGTGTGGCGTTGCAGCCGATCACCACGGCAAATTTCGATTTCATTCAGCATTACCGGCCGCTACAAAATGTAGTGAAGCGCCCGACGGCAGCATCGAAAGAAGGTAAAGGCAAGGAATCGCGCGGCTTTGCGATCACCGGCCATCACGAACTGCTTTTCCCGCTGGTTGCTGCGGCGCTGGCGGAGGGTTGGCCAAAATCCGCGAAGCGCAGGAGAGCTTGAGATTGTTTGACGACGACTACCTTCCCGTTTCTCCCGAACCTGCTCCCGATTCCAGAGAACCGTCCTCTGAGACTCCGCAAGCGGAACCGCCGCCGCAAGTTTGGGCAGAGCCAGTGGCCGGCGGCGCGCCTGTTGCCGCGATGGGAACTCCTTACGGCTTGCGCTATCCAGCGGACTTGCAGATCAGCTGGTCCTGGCCGCACTTAATTCTGTTCGTGTTATTTGCCATCATCAGTTTGACGGTCATCCAGGGCGTATTAATGGTCTTTTATGCGCCGCACCAATCAATGTCTGCGCAACAATTGGAAGCGTACCTGTTGTCAAAGCCGCAGTTTGCTTTGGGCAGCATGGTGATCTGGTACGCCGCGATTTTCTTTTTTCTGTATGTGACCTTGTCACTGCTGCGCGGGCATTCCTTCTGGGAATGCCTGGGCTGGCGCAAGATTTCGGCGCGTCCCGGCGAGCGCTCGCGAAATCCCATCGTGTATTTTTTTGCCGGGTGTGGCCTGTCATTGCTTGTGGCCATTCTGAGTTCGCGCCTGAAAGCACCAGACAATTCTCCCATGGAGGAATTGTTCAAGAATCGCGAGACCGCGCTGTTGTTCGTGGCCATGGCGGTGCTGATTGCGCCGCTGGTGGAAGAAACGCTGTTCCGCGGATATCTGTATCCTTTGTTTGCGCGATCGTTTGGAGTAACGCGGGGCATTGTGATCACTGGCGTGCTGTTCGGCCTGATGCATGGAGCGCAGCTTGGCTGGACGTGGGGACTGGTGGCGATGCTGATTCTGGTCGGAATCGTTTTCACCTGGGTGCGCGCGCGAACGGGCAGCGTTTTTGCCAGTTTTCTGATGCATTTGGGATACAACTCGCTGATTTCGGTGGCCGCGTTGATTGGCACACATGGATTCACGCAGGCGCCTGTCGGGAAGTGATCGATTCGCGCCATAACTTCGTACGCTAAAATAAAAAGTGGAGAGGAATCGCGCAAGTATGTACGTAGCACAGCCCATCGAATGGACCGAGCACGGCGTCGTGATGCTGGATCAGCGGCGGCTGCCTGGCGAAGAGATCAGCCACACCTACACGGACTATATCGGTGTAGCCAAAGCGATTCGAGACATGGTGATTCGCGGCGCGCCTGCGATTGGCGTTGCTGCCGCGATGGGAGTCGCGATTGGGATACAGAAATCGAAGGCTGTTTCCGTAGAAGAGCTAAGAAAGGAACTCGCACAGATTTGCGACACGCTGGCGAAGACCAGACCGACGGCGGTGGACCTGTTCTGGGCGTTGGAACGGATGAAGGCGCGCTTTGCGGTGGTCACCAGTTCTACCTCCGATCTGGCGGAGATTCGCAAAGCGATGATTGCGGAAGCTCTGCAAGTTCATCTGGAGAAGAAAGCTTCGGACGAAGCGATCGGCAGATTTGGCGCTGAGTATATGCCCAAAGAGGGCCAGGTGATGACGCAGTGCAATGCCGGAGCGTTGGCGACGGCGGGAATTGGCACGGCGTTGGGCGTGATTCGCGTTGCATACGAGCAGGGGCGAAAGATTCACGTGCTGGTGCCGGAAACGCGTCCGTATCTGCAGGGTGCGCGGCTGACCGCTTGGGAACTGCATCGCGGCGGAATCCCACTGACATTGATCACCGACAACATGGTGGGGCATTTCCTGAAGACCGGGAAAGTTGGCGCGATCGTCACGGGAGCCGACCGCATCGCAGCGAATGGCGATACCGCCAACAAGATTGGCACGTACCAGATTGCGGTGCTGGCAAAAGAAAACAATGTGCCGTTTTATATTGCCGCGCCAGTTTCCACGTTTGACTTGTCGATTTCCGACGGCGAGCACATTCCCATCGAGGAGCGCAGCGCGGAAGAGGTCACGCATATTCAGGGAGTGCGCATCGCGCCGGACGTGCCTGCCGCGCATCCGGCCTTTGACGTCACGCCGAATCGATACATTCACGCGATTTTCACGGAGCGGGGAGTGGCCAAGGCACCGTTCACGGAATCGTTGAAGCAGTTGGCGGCGGCGCAGGCTGTCGTTGCCGCACCGTAACGACTTCCCTTTTACGTTGGTTGGGCAGTATCTTGGGCGCATCCGCGCGTAGTTGTGGCTGGCATAAAGGCCAGCGCTACATTGAAGAAATAAACCGTAGGACGCTCGACTCGGAACGCACTCGCTGCTCACTCAAACCCAAGAGAAAAGCCTCACCCCTGAAAGGGTGAGCTACAGATTATGCACAGCTACCACGACGAAAGAAAAAGAGCAGCTTGTTCGCAACATGATGCTGCCAATAAAAAAAGGGAGCCGGGCAACCGGCTCCCTTTTGGTTGAGATTGATTTCGGTGTTAGAAAGTGATCTTCGCCGAGAGCTGAACGATTCGCGGTGAAGAGTCGAAGCCCAGGAAGTTGCCATAGGGGCTGGTTGGGACGCCGACACCGGGTCCAGCAGTAATCGTACCGAAGGTGGGGTCGCCGGTCGAAAAGGTGTTATTGGGGAAAGGCATATTGGGATGATTGAGCGCATTGTACGCCATCAGGCCGATTGCCAGATTCATGCGTTCCTTGATCTGGATGTTTTTGAAGAGCCCCATATCGATGTCGAAATAGCCAGCGCCACGAAATTGATTGCGGGTCTGGTTCGGGAACGCCGAAATGACGTTGTTATAGGTATCGTAGAAGGCCCCGGCATTCAAGCAGGGTGTAAAAGTGGCGCCCGGTAGTTGATTGTTGAGGGCGGATTTTCCGCAACTGCTGGTTTGCACGGGAGCACCAGGGTTGATCGTAGCGAGGATGGTTCCGCCGCCGTTTCCGATGCCGCCATCGTCGTTGCCGTCGATAATTGAATAGGGCATGCCAGTGTGCCAGTAAACCTTGCCGGACCACTGCCATCCATTCATGACGAAGCGCTTCAACGCGCTGTCGGCGTGGAACGTAGGACTCACGACGAAGTCGCCGCTGATCAAGTGGCGAATGTCATAGTCAGAGTTTCCGTAGTTGCCGGCGCGGAGGCTGGTGGGGAGGATTTGGCCAGCGACGCCCGTGATTGATTGTCCAGAGGCGAATCCATACTGGAAGATACCGCCATTGGATACCTCGTCCATGTTGTGCCCGTAAGTGTAGTTGAGGTGCGCGACGATCCAGGTTTTGAACTGCTCGCGCAGTGTGACGTTGAGGCCGTTATAGTTGGAAATTGCGCCGCTACGGACTTGGGCAACAGTTCCGTAAACCGGATCCGGTGCTGCGTCTGGTATGAGTCCGGGAGCATAGACCCCGAACTGATTCCAGGCATTTCCCCACTCACTGCCATACGGCAAGCGGGTGACGCTGTTTCCAACGTAGTTCACGAGCAGGGCGGTATTTCGCCCGATCTCCTGCTGAATCTGGAAGTTCCATTCTTTGGCCATCGGAGCGTGGATCGTTCCGAGAATTCCATCAAAGGACGGGGGGGTAAAGCTTACACCAGCTGGCATGGAAGCCTGGATCTGATTGAAGCTCTTGGTAATGTCGAAGGCCGATGCCGCCGCCGCCCACGTTGCGGGGCCACCGGCCGGATCGAACGGCAAAACGCCGGCTGCCGGGCGCACGCGGAAGGTTACGGAAACCGGTGGGTTTGCCAGCAGGTCATCGACAAGTCCTGCCGCCGGGTTGTCATAGAAAATTCCGAATCCACCGCTGATCACGGTCTTTCCGTTACCGGGGAAGAACGGGAAGTGCTCGGTGTGTCCCGGAGCCCAGCTGAAGGCCACGCGTGGAGACCATACCACCGCATCGACACCCTGGAATGCCTGGTGCTGGTTGTAGTTGATGTCCTGGCTGTAGGGAACATCTCCTGCGCCTGCGGCTCCTGCCTGATAACTGGGCAGTGAGGTGAAGTCGCCCTTAAGGTTGGCGAAGCAGTTGGTCTGGCAGACCGGGTTGGAATTTCGCTCGGCACGCAGCGCCAGAGTCAGGGTGAAATTGCTGGTCACCTTGATCTGATCTTCGGCATACAATCCAAGGCCCCAGAGGGCAACCGGAACATCACTGGCCAGGTTGTCCGCTTGGCGGTATTGGTATGCCAGTCCATCCGCGAAATTCTGTAAGCCGTTCGAGGTATAGCCGAAGTACACGGCCGGGGTATTAAAGAAGAAGTTGTGGTCGCTCACATCGTAGCGACGGAAGTTTCCACCGAACTTGAAAGAGTGCTTCCCGTGGTTCCACGAGAAGTCATCAATGAACTGATATTGAGTGATGTTGCGACCTTGAGGAAATTCGTACATCGGATTGATGTTGCTGAAATCAACCGAGGTCGAAGTGATGATGGACAAAGGCAAGGTGCTGTAGGCCTTATTAAAGTCCTGAGCGAATTGCGCCACATAGTGACTTAGAGACGCAGTAAACACGTTGGTCTTGGTCGGGCCGAAAACGTGCGCTTCGTTGACTTGCACGTCCCAAGCAGGCTGATTGGACAAAGCGCTGAAATTGGGGCTGATGGCGTCAACGACGGTCGGCTGCAGACCACGGTCGATTTTGAAACGCCCGAACAGGTTGTCCTTATCGCCAAGTTTCTGGTCGATGCGACCCGCGACAATGAACTCGTGAGCCAGCGCCGTGGGCGAGGCGAGAAACTGCGACGTGCAACCCGAGGAGGGATCAAATCCCGGCAGCACTAAAGCATTGCAAAAGGAATTAGGAGTTACGGGGCTCGCATTGGCCGCGCCGGGCGCGTTAGCCCAGAGTCCAAAGATCTGCTTATACATGTCAAGTTCCGCCGGCTGAGTATTCGCGATATTGTTCAAGACCGCGGTGGAGAAGGCTTGCGTGGGAATGTAGATCGTGGAGGAACTGGGCAAAACGAAGCGCAATCCCTCGTAATCGGCAAAGAAGAAGGTCTTGTTCTTGATGATCGGGCCGCCAATGGAGGTGGCCCACTGATTGGCGTTTCCAAATGGCGCTGGGTTCGGTTCCCCTGCCGGAGTCTGCCACTTATTGAAGAAATCGTTGGCATTCAAATACCGGCCATTCCACCAGTACTGCGCATTGCCATGGAAATCGTTGGTGCCGGACTTGGTAATGTAGCTGACTTGTGCGCCGCTCAACTGTCCGTATTGTCCCGAGTACGGGTTCGTGACTACCGTCGCTTCTTGAACTTCATTGCTGCCCAAAGTCAGGTTGGTGGCGCCGGAGTTGTTGATGTTGAAGTACGGATCCATATTGTTTTCGCCGTTGGTGGTGTACAAGTTCGAGGTTGCTGGTAGACCGTTGACGGTGAAATTGCCATAGCCGTTCATTCCGGACTGGTTGACTGCCACGACTACGCCTGGCGAGGTGAAAGCGATGTTGGTGATGTCACCGCCAGGACTCGGCAGCAGTGCAACTTGTTGTTGCGAAAACGTGGTACTTACCGCCGTATCGGTGGAGACCAATTCCGGTGTGGTAGTCACCTCAATTGTTGCCGTCGTCGATGAAATCTCAAGCGAGACGGTGACCGTCGTGGTCTTGCCAACCTCTACGACCGCGTTCTGGGTAACTTTGGAAAATCCGGTCTTTGCTACGGTGATTTCATAATTCCCAGGTTTCAAAAGGGAGAAATGAAAGTACCCTTCGGCGTTGCTTTTGCCCTGTGCTGTCGCACCGGTTTCCTTATTAACGATGTTTACGTCTGCATCTGTAACCAACGCCTTGCTGGGATCAACGACCTGCCCTGCAAGGTCACCAGCGATTAGCGACTGGCCCATTGTTGGAGTTGTAAAAAGAGAAGCGATAAACAAAGCGAACATGCAGGCGAAACCTGACAGCCACATGCCCGCAGAAAAATTGTTTCTTAAGCGCACGGAAAACCTCCTCTAGATTTCCACACTAAATAGTTTGTTTGAGTCTCTACACGCGTTAACTGCGTTAACCCACCGAACGCGTCGCTAAGAGTCGGTTGCGAGACATGAAGACCTGAGCAGTATCGGCGTCATTCCCCTCACTCCAAATCCCCGTCGGAGGGCCGATAAGCACGCAAAAACAGCAACCGTTATATTTCTATATGGCACGTTTTATGCCATTACCGACGATGGTCGCTTTAATAACTTGTTTATTTATATTAAGTTAGAAGTCCATTCGCGTAAGAGTGGTTCGTTTACTTCCAGGTATTCATAGGTTCCAGGACCTGTCTACAGGAAACCATAGGTGGGCGCACGAATCTTACTAGCTGGAATGCCGGATGCGCTCGGCGAGGGCTCGGGCGCGTTGGCGAGCGATATCGACGAAGCGCGAGTCGCCGGCAATCTGGTCGAGCAACGCGAGGCCGCGTTGAGGTTCGGGGAAGACGCCCTTGTTGAGGTCGGTCTCAAATTGCATGAGAGCGTCGTTTACACCAAGGCGGTCGTACTTCATGCGGCGCTGCAGCAATTCCAGCAGCTCCTGTTGACGCGCCAGGCCTTCGCAAATTTGCAACAGCTGCACGGCGGGAGCGTTCAACGTGTAATTGAATTTCACTTCGAAGGATTCGGCGCCATCCTCCCAGCGAAACGTTTTTTCGCCGAGGTTGGCGATTTTACGGTGGACATCGAGGTCGACGCCCTTGAAATGATTCAGCTGGCCGATCAGGGTGAAAATTTTGGAGCGCAGCGTGGGAGTAACCTGGAAGGCCGTGGCTCCGGGTTCTTCGTCTAACTGCCTGATCTCAAAGGTGGGATTCCCGGAACTTTCGGGAATCTTGATCTCGATGAACTCCGGCACACTTTCTTTAAAGACGCGTTTGTAGGTAAAGACGGGTTCAGCGGCGACAGCCAGCGCAAAGTTAGCCATGCCGACGATGGCGGCAAAGAAAGCGGCAATCAGGAATTTGCGCTGAGCGGAATTCATCGGTTTGATTGGACGCCGGAGTTGCGAAGAGGTGTTGCGCTGATGGGAGCCACAGCACGCACGTCGATTCGCGGAACGCCGCTCTTCGCTTGCTTGCCTCGCGACAATCCATATCGATGTTCCAGTACCGCTGCCTGCAAGTGGCACAGCGCGACGGCCAAGGCATCGGCGGCGTCCGATGGTTCCGGCAATTCCTTCATCTGCAATAGAGCGCGAACCATGATCTGCATCTGTCGTTTGTCCGCCTGGCCGTAGCCGGCGACGCAGACTTTCACTTCACGCGGGGAATAGCTATAGACCTGCACGCCAAATTGCTCGGCAGCCAGCAACACCACGCCGCGTACTTCCGCCAGCCGCAATGCGGTCCGCATATTCAGCGCGGTGAAAACGGATTCCACGGCCATCACGTTGGGCTTGAATTCTTCCAGAAGGCGGCACATCAGGTTGTGCACGTCGTGCAACGCCGCGCCAGAAGACTCTTTCCTGTGTTTCGCGGAAATCCGCTGCGCGCCGTATCCCAGCACGCGATGCGCGCGCCCATCGCTATCGATAATGCCGTAGCCCGTGGGGCCAACCGCGGCAGGGTCAATGCCGAGCACACGCAGCAAGCCATTCTTCAGGGGCAATTCGCGGATTGCGGTCATGGTCAGTAGTCTACGGCGAAGCACGCACGCCTTCCAACAAAATGTGCTGCTCAGCGACTTAAAAGAAAAACCGGCCACCGAGAATTGCACTCGATGGCCGGACCAAAGTGCTTGCGAAATTCAGTTGGCGCCCACGGCGGCCTGGATTTCCGACTCGTCGATATCGAAATTGGCGTAAACGTGTTGCACGTCGTCGTGCTCCTCCAGGGCTTCCACCAGGCGCATCATTTGCTGGGCCTGCTGCCCGGTCAATTTAATGTAGTTCTGCGGCACCATGGCGAGTTCGGCCGACTCCGGCTTGAGGCCGGCTTTGTTCAGGGCTTCCTTCACAGGTTCAAACGATTCCGGCGGAGTGACAATGTACCACGAGGAGCCGTCGTCCTTCATATCTTCGGCGCCCGCTTCCAGCACCACGTCCAGCAGCTTCTCTTCCGACGCGCCTTCTTTCGGAACGGTGATCTCGCCTTTGCGATGGAACATCCAGCCAACCGCTCCGGCTTCGGCCATGTTGCCGCCGTTTTTGCTCATGAGGTGGCGGAATTCACCAACGATGCGGTTGCGGTTGGTGGTAACGACCTGAATCAGCATGCCCACGCCGCCCGGGCCGTATCCTTCAAATGTAGCTTCTTCGTACACCTCGCCTTCCAGCTGGCCGGTGCCACGCAGGATGGCGCGCTCAATATTTTCATTGGGCATGTTCTCGTTCTTGCCCGCCAGAATAGCGGTACGTAAGCGAGGATTGGAATTGGGATCGCCACCGCCAATGCGCGCGGCGATGCTGATTTCGCGAATGATTCGAGTGAAAACGCGGCCGCGCTTTGCGTCGGTGGCCGCCTTCTTATGCTTAATGGTTGCCCATTTTGAATGCCCAGACATGACACATCCTCTTTGTAGCTCGTGACCGGTATCCGGCCATGTAAATTTTGGTTAAATGGCACCCCGCCCCTGCCAAGGAATGGACGCGTGGCCATTCAACCTGAGATGCGGGGCCACTTGTGCGGAGACCTTCGGTGCGCAACAGAGGAGTCGCGAAAACCCGCTACTCTTCCGCCGAACCGTTCAACTCTAGCATAAATAGGGGCAGTCCGAAACTGGAACACAGCGCGCGAGGGATGGGTCGGCGATTGAATATAAGGTGGATAGGCAGGGCTAGGGTCTGAGTTTGGCCCAGCCTATTGCTGCCAGCCGCCGCCCAGTGCCCTATAGAGCTGCACCAGGCTTTGGAACTCGGTGCCGCGGGCTTGCGCCAGCGTGAGCTCGGCGGAAAAGAGGGATCGCTGGCCGTCTAGCACTTCGAGATACGTCGTGGTGCCACCCTTGTAGCGCATATTGGACAAGCGAACGGACTCCTGCAAGTCCGCAACGGTATTTTCCTGGCGAACCCGTACCTGATGAAATTTCTCGTAGCCGATCAGCGCGTCGGACACATCCCCAAAAGCGCGCTGAATGGTTTGGCGATAGGAGATGAGAGCTTGTTCGTGCTCCGATTTCGCCAGTTTCAGGTTTCCGGTAAGCGCTCCGCCGGTGAAAAGAGGCTGGCTGACCTGTACGCCGTAAGCCCAGATTCCCAGTTGCGAACTCATCAGGCCAGAAAAGGCGCTGCTGCGTCCGAAAGAGCCGCCGCCAGAACCAGTGAGCGCGATTTGCGGAAAGAACTCGGCCTTGGCGACTCCAATCATGGCGTTCGCGGCGACCAACTTTTGCTCCGCTTCGCGAATATCGGGGCGGCGTTCGATGAGCGCTGAAGACAGGCCCGGCGGCACCTCGGGCGGAAGCGGCTGCTCCACCAGCGGGCGTCCGCGCGATACAGACTGCGGATAGTTGCCAAGGAGAATACTGATGGCGTTTTCTTGCTGAGCGATCTGGCGCTCCAAATCGGGGATGGTGGCATTGGCCTCGTCGAGAACTTGCTGAGCCTGCAAAACGTCAAGCTTGGTAGCGACGCCGTGCTCGACGCGGAAGGAGGTGAGCTTGACGGAATCTTGCTGCGTCTTCACGGTCTCGTGGGTGATTTGAAGTTGCAGGTCGAGTTGCAGGAGCGCGAAGTAGTCGCTGGCAATGTCGCTGACGAGAGTCAAGATGACCGTTTGCCGCGCATCCTCGGTTGACAGCACTTGTGCGCGCGATGCTTCTGTTGCGCGACGCAGCTTACCGAACAAATCCAACTGAAACGCAGCGTCGGCGGTTAAAGTCAGGAAGTTGAACCTGGTTTGAAAGTTATTTTCTTGTCCGCCGGCGAAATTGCCGTTGGCTTGAACCTGCGGAAACAGGCTGGAACGTGTGATGGCAACCTGCGCGCGTGCCGCGTTGATGCGCTCTGTCGCCAGTTGCAAATCGTAGTTTTGTTTTAACGCTGTGCGGATGAGTTCTTGCAATTGCGGATCCTGAAAAACCTGCCACCAGCGAAGATCCGCATAGGACGCCGCCTGAGCTTGCAGCTGCGGGTTTTCGCTGAGATCGCGATAGGCGGTTGGAGTTTGCACCGCGGGGCGCTGGTAGTTCGGGCCAACTTTGCATCCGGCGATCACGCCCGAAACCATCAGAGCGGCCGTGAACGATGCCAGTTTCTTCATCGGTGATCTACGGCGTGCTTGTTTCACGATGTGGTCGCGGCGGTTCATGCTAGTCTCCCGGCGCCGGAGAGGGCGTTGCCGGCAACGCTCCCGAAGCGCGTTCCTTGCTGGTGCTTGACCATTTCTCGACCATGTAGAAAATCGCGGGCACAAAAAAGATTCCGATGAAACTGGCGGCCAACATTCCGCCGATCACCGTCGTACCCATGATTTGACGCGCAACGGAACCCGCGCCCGTAGCGGTCCACAGCGGAACGCAACCGAGAATAAACGCGAAGGAGGTCATCAAAATTGGCCGCAGACGGAGCCGGGCTCCTTCCAACGCGGCATCCGCCAGGGGCTTCCCGTTTTCATACTGTTCCTTGGCGAACTCGACGATCAAAATCGCGTTCTTGGCCGCCAAGCCGATCAGCATCACCAACCCAATTTGCGAGTACACATCGCTCTCGATCTGCACCATGTACGGCGGCAGAAAAACGCCCAGCAGCACGCGGCGCAACCACAAAACCGCAAAGGCGCCAAATACTGCCACGGGCGTGCTCAAGAGAACGCTGAACGGCAGCGTCCAGCTTTCATACAGCGCCGCCAGAATCAGAAAAACGAAAAGCAGCGAAAGCCCGAAGATCACCGGGGCAGGCACGCCTTGCCGCGCCTTTTGCTCTTGAAACGACATGCCCGAATAATCGAAACCCATTTCGCGCGGCATGGTCTGTTTGAAAACGTCTTCGAGAGCAGCCGTAGCCTGGTCCGCGCTGTAGCCCGGCGCGGCGCTTCCGTTGATCTGCGCGGAGCGATATTCGTTAAAGCGCAAAGTAAATTCCGGACCGAGGCGCGGCGTGAGAGTGGCGAGCGTGGAAAGCGGAACGTTTTCTCCCTTGTTATTGCGCACGTAGAATTGCCCAACGTTTTCCGCTTTGGCGCGGTCTTCGCCTTCCGCTTCGATGTAAACCTGCCACTGGCGGCCAAAGCGATTGAAGTAATTGATGAAATAGCCGCCCATGAAGGCCTGAATGGTGCGGTAGACATCATTTAAGGCCACACCTTGTTTCAAAACTTTGTCGCGGTCTACCTGCACAAACTGCTGAGGCACGCCGGCCAAAAAAGTGGTGCTGAGGCTGGCAATTTCGGGGCGCTTGCGGGCTGCTTCCAGAAAGGTGTTCAGATTTTTGGCGAGGAACTGAACATCGCCGCCCGAACGGTCTTCCAGGATAAATGTGAATCCGCCGGCGGTGCCGACACCGGGAATGGCAGGGGGAGAAAAGCCGAAAGCAACCGCCTCGGGCAGTCGGCTCAACTTCTGATTGAGATTTGCCTTGAGGGATTGAAATTGCTCGGCCCTGGTTTTGCGTTGATCCCAAGGCTTGAAGGTGACGAAAAACGTGGAGTTGTACGTGGTGCGCACGAAACTGAGCAAACTGAATCCGACGAAGCAGGTTACGTTTTCGACGCCCGGCGTATTCATCAGGATTTTTTCCACGTTCGCGGTAACCGCCGTGGTGCGTTCCAGCGAAGATCCATTCGGCAATTGCACGTTCACGTATGCGTATCCTTGATCTTCGTCGGGCAAGAAGCTCGATGGAAGGCGGCTGGCAAAGAAGCCGGCCGCTACGCAAAACACCAGCAGCAACACAACCACGACCGCGGTCTTTCGCACCAGCACCGCGCTCCAACGCACGTAGCCATCCGTCGCGCGTTCAAAGGTACGGTTGAACCAATCAAAAAATCGCTGCAGCAATCCGCTGCTCGGTTTTTTGGGTCTCAGCAGCAGCCCGGCAAGCGCCGGGCTGAGCGTGAGCGCGTTGAACGCCGAGAGCAAAACAGAAATGGCGATGGTCACCGCGAATTGCTGGTACAACTTGCCAGTGATTCCGGGAATGAAAGCTGTTGGCACGAAGACAGCGGAAAGAACCAGGGCGATGCCGACCACGGGGCCGGAAAGTTCCTCCATGGCTTTCAACGCTGCGTCTTTCGGCGTCATGCCTTCTTCAATGTGGCGCTCGACGCCTTCAACAACCACGATGGCATCGTCCACCACCAGGCCGATGGCCAGCACCAGGCCAAACAGAGAAAGCGTATTGATGGAAAAACCGAATATAGGGAAGAGTATGAATGTGCCGACAAGCGAGACGGGCACGGCCAGCAGGGGAATCAGGGTAGCGCGCAAGCCCTGCAGGAAAAGGTAGACCACCAGGATTACGAGTCCCAGCGCAATCACCAGCGTTATCACGATTTCCTTCATACCTTCGGTGACCGCGCGAGTGGTGTCCAACGCCACTACGAAATCCACGTCCGAGGGAAAGCGCTCCTTCATCCGCGCCATGAGCTTCTTGACGCCCGCAGCCGCATCGACGGCGTTCGAGCCCGGCAGTTGATAGACGGCAACGATGGCGCTTGGCTTTCCATTCAAACGTCCCGCAGTGCTGTAGTCCTGGGAACCCAGCTCGATTCGCGCGACGTCGCGGACTCGCACGGTGCCGCCGTCGGGCGTTTCGCGCACCACGATCTGTCCAAATTCCTCCGGGGACACCAGGCGCCCCTGGGCCAGAACGGTGTAGGTAAACTCCTGTCCCTTGGGCGAGGGTTCTCCACCCGCCTTTCCGGCGGGGTTCACGGTGTTTTGCGACTGAATAGCGCTGACGATCTCTGGAACAGTGACGCCAAGCTTAGCCAGCGTGTCCGGCTTCACCCACAAGCGCATGGCGTATTGGCCGGCCCCGAATACTTGAACGTTGCCGATGCCCGGGGAACGCAGGACCGGATCCACAAGATTGATGTACGCGTAATTGGCCAGGAAAGTGGCGTCGTACGTTCCGTGTGGCGAGTAAATGGCCACCAGCATCAGCGGAGCCGTGACGGACTTTCGAACGGTCACTCCGTAATTGATGACATCCGCGGGAAGCTGAGAAGCAGCCAGCGTTTCGCGGCTTTGCGTAAGGATGTAATCGGTGTTGGGGTCGGTCTTTGCGTCGAAGTCCACAATCAGGCTGGTGGTGGAATTGCCCGTGGCATTCAGCGAATACATGTAATTCATATTGTCCACGCCGCTCATCTGCTGCTCGATGGGAGTGGCCACCGCTTGCTCCAGGGTTTGCGCGTCCGCACCCGTGTACGTGGCGATAATCTGAACTTCTGGCGGAGCGATGCTGGGAAATTGCGCGACCGGCAAGCTGAGGATGGTGATCGCGCCAACAATCACCATCACGATGGAGATCACCATGGCAACGATGGGTCGATGGATAAAAAACTTTGACATGGCTTTACCTTCCTTTCGTATCCGCAGTTGCCGCAGCGAAAGGTTTGGGATTCACGGGCATGCCGGGATGCACCTTTTGTACGCCTTCGGCAACTACGCGATCGCCGCGCTTTAGTCCTTCGGCAATAACCCAACTATTGCCGACGCGGTCGCCCAATTTCACCGGTCGTATGCTCACCTTGTTATCGCTGTCCACAACCGCCACTTGATAGCCACCCTGCAGCTCCGTCACAGCCCGTTGCGGTACAAGCAATGCGCCCTGCTGCAGGCGGACGGCAGCGCGAACCTTGGCGTAGCCGCCGGGACGCAGAACATTGCCGGGATTGGGAAATAGTCCCGCCAAGCGAATCGCGCCGGTGCTCTCGTTCACCTGGCGATCGGCGAAATAAAATGAGCCGGTATGCGGGTACGTCGAGCCGTTAGCCAAAACAAGTTCGAGGCGAAGATTTTTGTCCGCTTCCAGGCGCGCCGCCTCTGTCGGGAACCGTTCTCGCCATGCCAGATACTGTGGCTCGCCAACGGTGAAATAAACCTTGATGGGATCGACGGTGGATACGGAGGTGACAGGCCCGCTGCTGAGATTCACCAGCGCGCCAACTTGAAGTTGTGCTTGCCCAGCGATGCCGTCGATGGGCGCAACCAGGCGGGTGAAATCCAGATTGATCTTTGCGGTTTCCACCGCCGCTTCGTCTGTTTTGATTTGCGCTTCGGCGGTGGCCACGGTGGCCTTGGCCGCCAAATTATTCTGAACCGCGTTATCCAGATCCTGCTGGCTGGCGGCTTGTTCTTTGGCTAGCGGCGCATATCTCTCGACGTCGAGCTGAGTTCTACCCTGAACCGCCTGGGCATTGGCAAGCATGGCCTTGGCCTGCGCCAACTGCCCCTCGGCTTGGTCAAGCGCGGCTTGAAATGGCCGCGGATCAATTTCAAAAAGAAGCTGGCCCTTCTTGACGAATGCGCCTTCCTGGTAGGCTTGGCGCATGATGTAGCCGGTGACCTCAGCCCGCACATCGGCATTTGTGAAACCGTCGAGCGTGCCAATCCATTCGCCATAAATCGGCACGTCTTTCTGCTCAACCTGCACCACCTCGACTTCCAGCGGCGCGTCCGCCGGCGCTCCGGCTACGTGTTTGGGGCGTATCGCTCCAATAATCAAGGCAATTACGAATAGGCCGAATGCTCCCGCTATCCAGAATTTATATTTTGAGAGTAAGTTCATGCTTCCCCCCGGTTAGCGCCCCGCACCACACCACATCCATATGGGTCTGTGGGCTTTGATTGCGCTTACCTGCGATTGGATGCGAGGTTTTTATTGGCACTCACACTCGTGCATCGAATTTTCGCGAAAAACCGTGGCGGGCTTCAAGGGACTGGGCTGAGGGCTTCCGCTATACGCGAGGCAATACCGCGACCAACACTAATGCCGTGATTTTCAATAGGTTATGGATTTGTGGAGCGCCGCTTTTTCAGCGTTTACTTAAACTTCGGCTTGTATTCGCTGCAGCGTCGCTGCCATTTAGAGTTGAAGAGTTTGCCGGCAAGACCTAGGCGCCTGGCCGCGGTGTGTGGCCTCTGAGTGCTTAAGAAAATCGAAGGAGGCTGCCCTGGTCATGGCGACGAGCTGGCGGAGCGAGGAACTGGACTCGAGTGCTACGACCGTGCGTGCGCGTCGCGATGCCCGGCAATCGTGACTGCGCTTGAACAGCATCCGGGGGAATTTGCTACAATTGGAGAAAGACAGTCAGTCCTGTTCCCCGGTAGCTCAATGGTAGAGCATTCGGCTGTTAACCGAAGGGTTGCTAGTTCGAATCTAGCCCGGGGAGCCAACTTAATCTTCAATCAGTTTGGGACAGCCTTTTTCGTGCTGTGCCTCGCCAAAACTTGAGACGAGCGACTCTACTTCTCGGATAGCAATGCTTTTCGAGTACGGGCAATTTCTCTTGCCAAGTCACTCTCATTGGGAAGGGCGAGTCTGTATTCGGTCGCTAGAACTTTGTTTGTGAGGTTTCCGAGGGCGTAATGTGCAACCGCCTCATTCTTCTCTGAACTGAGGATCAAGCCAATGGGAGGGTTTTCACCCGCCAAGGTCCAATGTTCTCGCGCGTAGTTCAAGTAGAGATTCATTTGTCCTGCGTCTGCGTGGGTAAATCTTCCGATTTTCAAATCAATGATGACCAGGCAGCGCAGCCGGCGATGAAAGAACAGCAGATCGATTCGGTACCATTCGTCGCCGACGCGCAGTCGCCTTTGACGTGCAATAAAGGCGAAGTCATTACCGAGTTCCAGCAGAAATTCCTCCAGCCGATGGATCAATGCATCTTCCAGAGCGTTTTCGGAGTATTCGTCTTTCAATCCCAGAAATTCTAGCACCAGCGGGTCTTTGATCTCCTGTTCCGGGTTCAACTGCGCCTGCTGATCGGACGTGTGACCCCGGCGGAGAATCGCCGCCTTGTTTCGTGACAATTGGGTACGCTCGAAGAACTGAGTTGCGATTTGACGGTCGAGTTGACGGACGGACCAGCCACCTCGGAGTGCTTCACTTTCGTAGAAAGACCGGGCTTGTTGGTTTTTGACGGAGAGGAGTCGGACGTAATGCGACCAGGGAAGCGGAAAACGGGGACGCGAAACCAAATGTTCAGATTCCGCTGACGCTGTCCGCGGAATCCGCTCTATGCCCTTGGTATTGCCCAGTCCCGTCAATTCCGCAGACGCTGTCTGCGGAATTGACCAAGCACGATAGAACTCGCGCATTGTAAGCAAATTACGCTCGGAGAAACCTTTACCAAAGCGCGAAGTGAGATCCTCGGCCAAACGGTGCAGCAAGGCCTTTCCGTACTGTGCTCGCTTTTGCCCACGCTGTTCTTGCTCAACAATCCGGCGGCCAACCTCCCAGTACGTTGAGGTCATGATGGCGTTGACGGAGCGTGCCGAATTCCGCCGTGCCTGCTCCAGCAAACCAACGAGCTGGGCGACGAATTCGGAATATGCGTGGTCGAGCGAGACTGGCTATTGGGTGTCACGAATTGCGTCCGGTCCCTGCCAAAAACTCCGTCGGGTCCTCCACAGACATATAATAATGTTACATGCTTTGTCTTCGTAAGCCCTCTCGCGCGAACGAGAATCTGGAAGTTGCTGATTCATAGGTTCCTCGATTACGATTTCATTTTGTGACCACGGGCGCAGACCCGGGTTCGAGCGGCTGCCACCATAGAAGATCGATGAGAGTCGGTAACGGTACGCGCTGTCATAAAAACGTAATACTAACGGTGGTGAATGGTGGCAAAATACGAACGAAAGGTGATCAAAGAAGGAGAAAAGGATTCATCAGGTTTAGTCGCAACTTGCTGATTTCCTTCGATTAGGGCCAACTCCGGCAAGTTCTGATGAAGTTGGTTGTTCGGCTGTTAACCGAAATGTTGGAGGTTCGAATCCTCCCCGGGGAGCCATTCTTTACGTTTCTAAGAACTTGGCTGGAACTCCTCCAGCTCGAAGATTTCCAAAGCCAATTTGCCGGAATGAACGGTCACTCCTTTCAGGACGCATTGCAGGGCTTCGGATTGTTCTGCTTGTGTCAGGGTTGTGAAGACCGTGCGAAAGTCCGAGCGGTTGCGACCGTAGCAATGATCGCGATCAACGCCTGCTTGAAGATCTTGCAAGAGTCGAAATACTGTTCTGTGAGGCTCCGATATCCTACCCCGTAGGACAGGAGCCGATTGAGGTGTTGAAGGGTTTCGAGCACTCCGTCCCGTGGGAGACTATCGAGAGCCCAAAACAATAGGATAACGGTCGACGCTACGCTCATGCGCACATCCGAACGCGCACCATCACGACCGCGCGCGGCAGCTCAGCGGCCGGTTCTGCTCCAGCAGTTTGGCAACATGATTGGCCTTGTCTTCATCCGTCGTTGAGCACAGCGCGTGCCCCATCTCGTGTTCCACGGCCAGATTGAGCAGCTCCGTCATCCCCATGTGCCACCTTGAAATCAGCTCGCCCGACCGGCCTCCCGACACCTTGGCCACCAGCACTTCTTCGACGAACGTCGTCCTCTTTTCGAGGCACGTAAACGCAGGGCCGTCCTGGTGCAGGCCGAGCTTCTTGATCAGCGGCTTCCAATCCTGTGAACGAACCAGAACCCAGGTCCACTCACCGAGGGCTTCCGTCGGAGCGTTCGCCACGACGTTCTTCAATGTCGCGATTTGCTTCAAGCACGCGTCCTGTGTGTATCCCGTATTGCAGAAGAAGTGCTGAGTCGCCAGTCGTTCCTCGCGACTCGCGGCCGTTCCGGCCTTCGGGAAAGCCACCGTCATCAGGATGGCTACGAGCAGGGTTTGCAGCGCAACTAGTTGGAACCGGGTGTTGAGTTTCATGGGGCGCCTCCTTTGGCGCCCCCAAACTCGAACGTCTACCTATCTACCTCAATGCTACCGGCTTCCCATCCCCTTACTATCCGCATCACACGCCGCCTCACACGCTACCCCCGTGAAAACACACAGATTGCGTGCCCAGCTCTAGCCTCCTGTGGTATCCTCCCGCCGGAAGTCGCCCCTCGGTCGTCGATACCTGTGCCCGAAAATGGCCCAACTGCGTCAGGCCCCAGTGGATCCCGGTTGATCCGCTTTGGCCCCTTTGAGGTCGACGTCCACACTCAAGAACTCCGCAAGCATGGAGTGCGGCTTCGGATTCCCGGCCAGTCCTTTCAGGTCCTCCAGATGCTCCTGGCCCGCCCGGGCAACCTCGTCACTCGAGAGGAGATGCAAAAGGCCCTGTGGCCCTCCGACACCTTCGTCGACTTCGACCACGGCCTGAGCGCCGCGGTCAACCGCCTGCGCGACGCCCTTGGGGACTCCGCCGACGAACCCCACTACATCGAGACCCTCCCTCGGCGCGGCTACCGCTTCATCGGCGCTATCGAGGCGCCTAAACCGGCAACCGAAACCGAAGCCGCAAAAGCCGACCCGACCACCGCCCCACCATCCGCCGTCGAAGTGGCATCCACTTCAGTGCGGCCGTCCGCGGCATCCTTGCCGGCGTGGATACCCAAACGCATCGCTGCGCTCGTTCTCACCGGCGCGATCTGCCTTGCCGTCCTGTTAATCGCTTACAGGCACTGGAAGGCCGCCAACACGTTCACGCCGCACGTGGTTCAGCTCACCGCGCTGGGCTACGTCGGCGGTGCCGCTCTATCTCCGGACGGTACTCGGCTAGCCATGGAGTGGAGCGGCCCCGGCGTGCCGAATCCGGAACATCTCGCACTCTATGTAAAAACGATCGGCGACGAGACCGTACAGCGCGTGACGGAAAGCAGGCCCCAATTGCTCACTCCCGCATGGTCGCCCGATGGATCGCAATTGGCGTTCCACCGCATCGCCAAAGACGGCAACGGCGGTATCTACCTCGTTCCGTCGCAGGGCGGTTCGGAAAAGAAGCTGTATTCGACGCACGCGTCATTTGGCCGCTCCTCGCCGATTGCGTGGTCGCCTGACGGCAAACTCATCGCCTTCGCTGATGCGCCATTTTCCGGCGGGCGCCTGGCCCTGAGTCTTCTTTCCATCGACACGTTGGCAGCCAAACAGATCGAGCACAACGACCGCTGCCAGGACGAGGCGGTTCCCGCCTTTTCTCACGACGGCAAATACCTGGCTTACCTGTGCTATCCAACGTCGTCCGATTTCGCGATTGCCATGGTCAGGTCGGACGGATCGGGAAGCCGAATCGTAAAGGAGTTCAAGGGATACAACAGCGCTCTGGCTTGGACGGGCGACAATAAACGCCTGCTGTTCAATCAATTTCAGACCGGGAGCGCTCACACCGACCTTCGTGAATTGACGATCGCAGATGGCTCGGTGCGAGACCTTCCGTTCGGCAAAGACGCTGAGGGTTTTTCGATTTCCGCAAAGGGAGATCGTCTTGCGTTCGCCGTTGAGTCCGAAGACAACAACACGATCTGGCGAGCTGACCTCACCCGCCTTCAGGATCTCCCAGTCGAATTGATTTCGAGCACACGCAATCAGGTGGGTCCGAAGTACTCGCCCGACGGTACTCATATTCTCTTTGTCTCCGACCGGACCGGTGCCCAGGAGCTCTGGATGAGCGACGCCGCCGGCAGCAATGTCGTGCAACTCACCCATGTCGGCCAGTCAATGGGGAGCCCCGATTGGTCCCCCGACGGAAAGAAAATCGCCTTCGATTCTCGCACTCCCATGAAGGACGGTTCTCCTCACGCGGATGTGTACATTTTCGACTTGGCCGACCGTGTGCCAAGAAAACTGAACGTCGGCATCGGAGAAGCTTCAGTCCCCACTTGGTCGCACGATGGAAAGTGGATTTACTTCATCGCTGGCGGCGGCGGCGAAGGCGGAGGCCGGATATTCCGGGTTCCCTCCCAAGGAGGCCAACCTATCGCTATATCGTCTTCGCGCGGCTACCTTCCCAAGGAATCGCTGGATGGCCGCTACGTCTACTTCGCGTTGGGTAGCTCCCCCGCGACTCTGCTGATGGCTTCTCTGAATCCGATCGGCACCGAATCGCGCGTCGAAGGTGTTCCTGCGCTTTCGTTCAACGACAACTGGACCGTCACCCTCGATGGCATCTACTTCTATCCCGCCGATGATTTCTCCACCCTCAGCTATTTCGATTTCGCGAGCAAGAGAGTCCACCCCATTCTCAAAGGCCAGCTGGCTTTCTATGGGATTTCGGTCTCGCCGGATGGACGTTACCTCGCCTACGCAAAGCACCACATACCCAAGCGCGACATTATGCTCATCGACAACTTCCGCTAGCCTGCTTTCGAACATTTACACACTAGTTTCGCTCAGACGTAAGAATCGTTGGCGAGGGTTACGTCTGTCATAGTGATTCGGGTTTTTGATTCAGGATCAAGTCGTGTTCACCGGGGTCATTCAAGACAGCGAACTCACCATGATCAGCCTTCCAAATGGTCTACCTACTGAATTGATTCGTTGTCGCCCCACACCGTGCTCCCCATGACGGAAATTATGACGGGATTGGCGATTTGATCATCTCATTGATATGTGATCGCAAGATCTCTGTTTCTCTGAGCCGTACGATGTATGATTAGCCCGAGACACGGCAGCGACAGATTCTGGCATAACGTAAACGGTGTCCGGAAAAATTCGAGTGTGGGGGCGAAACAATGGGTTCTTTGTCCTCGACGATCCTATATGTCTTCTCCACTCTTAAGCGTCGTTGGTTTAGTCGCAAGGCTTTTTTCTTGCTACTCCTGTTGTCACCTTCTCTTCTGGCTGCCCAAGAGGCAACGATCCTCGGAACGGTTACTGACCCAACCGGAAATATAATTCTGGGCATCACTATTACCGTTACTAGCGTTCAGACTGGAGCCATCCGGACTCTGCTAACAAACGATGTCGGCCAGTATGTTGCTCCTGGCTTGCCCATCGGCAAATACGATTTGAAGGCGGAATCCCCAGCATTCACTGTGCAAGAGTCCAAGGGAATCGTGCTCAACGTCAATGACCGCGTACGAGTCGACTTTCAAATGAAGATCGGCACGAAAACAGAGATTGTCGTCGTTGAATCGAATGCCCTCGCGGTACAGTCCGACAGCAGTGAACAGAGCTCGCTTGTCAGCGGCCAGCAGATCTCTGAACTCTCCACGAACGGCCGAAGTATCTATACATATATGGTGCTGACTACGGGCGCAGCCAACCTTATGCCGGATTTTCAGCCGCCGACTGCACTGGGTGCGTTAGCCTACGCGAGCTTTAACGGAAACCGTCCCGCGCACAACCTCTTCCAGCTTGACGGGGGTGAGAATTATGACCGTGGCGCAGGCGGCAACTCGAGCATAATGCCTTCTATCGATGCTATTGCGGAAACGCAAATTCTGACTTCGAACTATAGCGCTGAGTACGGGCTATCTTCCGGTGCAACAATCAGCTCCGCTTTGAAGTCTGGCACTAAAACGTTTCATCTCTCACTTTGGGAATTCTTCCGCAACGACGCCTTGGACGCGCGGAATTATTTTAATGCAGCTCCGGCTCCGGTTGCCGAGCTCCGCTACAACCTCTATGGCTTCAATGCCGGCGGCCCGGTGACGTTTGGGAAGTTTTATAACCCGAAAAAGACCAAGACGTTCTTCTTCTACAATATGGAATGGCGCAAACTCATTCAGGGGCAAATCCTCAATCAGACGGTTCCTTTGCCATCTACGTACGGCGGTGATTTTTCTAATGCCGGATTCAGTGTTGCCCAATTGCACGCGCCGGCCGTGTGTCAAGTATCCGCCGCGATTCAAACCCAATTTGCATCCGCGGGGCAGGCACTTAGCGGCTGTACGGACGGCGCACCTGACCACTCGAAGCAAGTTCTCTTCACTAATAATGTCATTCCAGCAAGCCTGCTGGATGCCAACGCCCAAGCGCTCCTGACGGCCGGTGGAAAATATGGCGGCATCTTCCCGGCACCCACCAATGGCGACAGCTTCATTGGCGGTAATAATCTGCCCACCAACGTACGAGAGGAAATCGTCCGGATCGATGAAAACGTAAGTGACAAGTTCACGGTCTTTGGACATTTCGTGGCCGACCAGGTCTCCCAAAGCTACGGTGAGACCATATTCAGCGGCGACAACGTACCTACCATTGGTACCAACCTTGGCAATCCATCCTATGCCGCCGTCGTGCATACCACCGATGTCATTAGCCCGAACTTGGTCAATGAAATTTCCTTCAATTATAACGGAAATCGCGTCACGTTTCTGCCTCTGGGCCTGGTCACTGCCCCTTCCGATTTCAAATTCGACCGATTCTTTACCGGCCCGAACACCGCCAACCGCATCCCGTCCATCTATCTGGTTGGGAGCACGGGATCGAATTACACTTCCGGTGTTACCCCGTGGGACAACTCCGCGAATGACTACCAATTTCGTGATGACGTTTCTTGGACCAAGGGAAGGCATCAATTCAAGATGGGTGGCAGCTTGATGCTTTATCAAAAGGTCCAGGATTGGTTTCAACAAACCCAAGGTGCATTTGTCTTCAGCGGCTTCTATACCGGAAACGACTTTGCCGACTATCTGCTTGGTTACGCCAATAACTACTACGAGTCAGCGGTCCAGGGCACGGGTCACTGGAGCAATGTTTCCATGGCCCTCTATTTCCAGGACAATTACCGGGTGAACCAACGCCTTACCATAAATCTGGGACTCCGCTGGGATGGCATTCCGCATACCTATGAAGCGAACAACCAAATGTCTAACTTCTATCCGAACCTATACAACCAAGCGGATGCAGCCATCCTTAATCCCGGAAACCAGACCATTAGCCCCAATAGCCCGGGATTGGGAACCAGCCCGAATCCCGTTTTGGCAGGTCAGCAGTTCTATGTGAACGGCATCGGCATCTGCGGGATTAATCTTCCTAGCGGCTGCGTGAACGGCGGTTGGCTAAATTTTGGACCGCGGCTTGGATTTGCTTATGATCTGACAGGCTCAGGCAAGACCGTACTCCGCGGCGGGTATGGCATTATGTACGAGCGCGTCCAGGGCAATGACGTCTACAACACGGCAGGAAACGTTCCTTTCTCCGCGAGCGTGGCGTTCCCCAACGTGTCGCTCTCGAATCCCAAAACGAGTCTCCTGACGGGCACGACGATTCCGGCATCGATCCCGGTTAGCAAGCTTAATGGCATGAACCAGAATGAATACGCTCCGCCCAGAAGCAGCCAATTCAGCCTTGGCATCCAACAAGCTATAGGACAAACGATACTATCCGTCGCCTACGTTGGCAGCCAGAACCGCCATCAGAGCTTTTACAGCGAGACCAACCTGCCGCCGCAAAGCCTGCTACCGGGATTTGTAACCAACAGTGCGCTCGCGCAAACATATAATGCGAATGTCCTGTATAGGGGCTACACCAGCGTGAACATGGCACAGGACGAGGCAAACGGGAACTACAATTCGGTTCAGGTATCCTTCCACGGTACTACTCTGAAGAACGACCTAACTTGGCAGATTGGATACACCTATTCACGCACGAAGGACACATCCTACAGTTCTGGAGACGGGGGAGATCTCAACAACATTTCTAACCCCTACGAGGGATGGAAGTATGATTACGGGCCTTCTGCCTTTGACATCAGGAATATTTTCTTTACCAACTTCGTCTACCAGATTCCGCTGCTCAAGAACAGCAGCAAGCGTCTGCTGAAAACTACCCTAGGCGGCTGGGAAATATCGGGCATCATCAGTGTCACATCCGGTGCTCCTCTGAATATCGGATTAACCGGCCAAAACGTGGCAAGCATCGTTCCGAATACAGCCAACCGTCCAAATGTAAGCGGCACGTTGAAGAATCCGCATACCGTCAATCAGTGGTTCGATACTTCGGTGTTTTCAGTGCCAGCACCTGGAACCTGGGGTGACGAACCCGCTAACGCGGTGCGCGGCCCGGGCCGGGACAACTGGAACATTTCCCTTTTCAAGAATTTCATTTTCAACGCAGATCGCGGCACCAATCTGCAATTCCGCGCGGAGTTTTTCAACATTTGGAACCATCCTCAGTGGATAGGTGACACGTTCAACGGCGGTATCAGCACCAACTACGGGGCGAGTAACTTCGGCGCGGTTACCTCCGCCCATGATCCTCGGACAATCCAGTTGGCGCTGAAGTTTTCGTTCTAGGTTAGGTTTGGCTCGGCGATACTCCTAGTCGAACGTTTCGCAGCGTTTCCAGTAACCTGAGTCGCTAAGTCGTGTCGCGCGAAGTTCCTCGCATGCGGCGTTTCAGCGGAAACCGTCGACCAACATGATATTGCGTGAGCGATACGTGAAGTGCAGGTTTTACGTTGCGGGAGGAGGTGGGATTCCCAGAGCGGCACATCGGGCGGCATGAGCTTGTTTCCAACGGTCGGGAAGCCAGGCGTCGAGATCACTTGCCGGCCACGAAGAAAGGTTCACCAGCAGTTGCATGAAATAAAGTTGCGGGTCGAGATCGTGCCGACGACAGCTGCTGGTCAAGCTGGCCAGGATCGCTGCAGTCCGCCCGCCGCGCGGGTTGCCAACGAATAGAGAGTTCCTGCGGTTCAGGACCACGCGCTTCATCTCCCGTTCACTAACATTATTATCTATGGGCACGGCGCCATCGGTGGTGAACACGTTCAGCGCCTCCCACTGGCTGAGCGTATAGTTCACTGCAGTCCTGCTGGCCGCTGCTTTCAAATTCTAGTGGAGACGGTTCACCAGGCTGGTTACGGGCTCCGGTGTCACACAAATGTCACGCGAAACGCGCCGGAAACGAGGATTTGAAGTGTCATACCAGTGTCATATGAATTGTGATGAATGGCGGCGAAAAGTGAATAACGACCGCAAAGAGAAGGTAAATCTGACTACGCCCATTTAGCTAGAACTTGCTGATTCCCGTCGATTTGTCTCGGCTCCGGCACAATTGTGATTAAATCAGGCACAAGGCTGTTAACCGAAGGGTTGCTAGTTCGAATCTAGCCCGGGGAGCCAAACTTTTCATTCAGTTAGCCAGCTGTCTCATCGGTGGCTTTTGAAATGGACTGAACCCTTAACTTGAGACACTCGGATAAGGCACACTCTGCAGGGAAAGGAACTGCGAGTGGCAAAGAGACGAGTGGGGAAATACCCGAAAAAATTCCGCCGGATGGCTGTTGAGCGATTGAAGACCTGTGACAACATCGTGGAATTGTCACAGGAACTTGGTGTGCATCGACGGCTTCTCTACAAGTGGCGAGATCAATTCGATCCTTTCGACTCTGGCGAGGAACCGCCTTCGGGGAACTCGCGTGAGTCCGCCCTGCGCAAGGAAATCAACCAGCTGAAGCGGGTGGTGCTTGACAAAACTCTGGAGCTGGATTTTTTCAAAGGTGCCTTGCAAAAAGTAGAGGCTCGACGCCAGAAGAGCGGTATCAGTGGCGAGAAGCCATCTACGACGAAATCCAAGAAGTGATGCCATTGCAAGGCAGCTTAAGCATCGAACGCATGTGTCAGCTGGCCGGAGTCAGCCGGGCCGGTTTTTATCGTTCTTTGCAGGAGCGAGCACCCGTCGAGGAAGATATGGAGGTGCGGAGCGTGATTCAGCAGATCGCGGTCGAGCACCGACGCCGCTACGGGTATCGACGGATCAGCGCCGAGTTGCGGCGGCGTGGGATGCTGGTGAATCACAAACGTGTGTTGCGGATCCTACGGGAAGATAATCTGCTGGCCGTACAGCCGCGGGCGTTCGTGGTGACGACGGATTCCGATCACGAATTCGAGGTCTATCTGAACCTGGCCAGTCGCATGAAACTGACGGGGATGAATCAGCTGTGGATAGCGGATATCACCTATATCCGTTTGAAGAAGGAGTTTGTCTACCTGGCGGTGGTTCTGGACGCGTTCTCACGCAAGGTGGTGGGATGGGCTCTGGATCGCACGCTGGCGGCCCGTTTGCCGATCGCAGCTTTGGAGCAGGCCATCGCGCAACGACAGCCGCCGCCGGGTCTGGTGCATCATTCCGACCGTGGTGTGCAGTACGCGTGCGGAGACTACGCCCAGATCTTGCAACAGCGCCAGATGATTCCCAGTATGAGCCGACCAGCGAACCCCTATGACAACGCCAGTTGCGAGAGCTTTATGAAGACACTCAAACGGGAGGAGATTTATGCGAACGACTACCGAGATTTAGAACACTTGCTGGGTAACATCGAAATCTTTATCGAACAGTACTACAATCGCTGCCGTTTACATTCGGCGCTGGGCTATCGACCGCCGGAAGAGTTCGAGCAGGAAGCGAGTCCAGGGATAAATTCTGCTGGAGCGACAATGAGTTTTTTCAGGCATGAGGAGATCTATCAGTCCGATGTACGAGGAAATAGTAGCGGGGAGCGACCCAAGAGCCGCCCCCCGACTCATCGTTCCGATGAGTCTCCAGCTGGTTATTCCTCGGCGAGTTGCTCTCCAGCAGAGCTCGCCTCCGCTTCACCAGCCGAGCATCATCCTGAAAGAGAAGAGAAAGAATGAGAAGGAAAAACCATTGAACTGCATGTGTGCCAATTCCAAACTGTCTCAACAGAGGGGTTCACCCCATTTGAATGTGCCCAATTTTGTGCCCCATCGCTCTGAGAACCAGATTGGTTTAACGCATCCATCGCTTGTCGCTGTGCCGCCTGCCCGATATGGCCGTAGCGTTTCGCCATTCGCACTGTAGTGCTCGCGCTCCACCTGCACGAATCTTTGCGGGTTCCCACGCTTCCTTCCACCGTCCTATCGGTTTTGTTGGGTCGCTATCGTATACGACCGTTAGGCCGTCCCCAGAGGCTCCATAGCGCTCCGCAAGGAACACGTAATGATGTCGCTCGCGGGCTGGGAAGAGGCTCGCCCAAAAGCTGAGAATCGCGGTGGCGCGATCATTGAGAGGTAAAGGGCGACCCGTACCAGAGTCCGTCTTGCTGAGTCCTACCGTGAGGGTGCGGGAATTGAGGTCTACCTGCTCCCAGCGGAGCAGCGTAGCTCCGAGTACCGCATGCATGTATTGAGCGCAAGTAGGACGGCTGGATAGAGAGAACGGGAACGGCTTGCGCGGCACGCTTCCAGCAATGCCAGTTCGTCGTCGTGGCCGATGGCTCGCCCGACGTCCTCACGCGCTCGGAGCATCCGCACGTCAGGCTGGATCGATGCCCAAAGACGATTTTTCCGCAGGATCGCGCGTAACGTTCCCACTTCAAGATTGACTGTTTTGGGAGCTGCACCCTGTTCGAGGCGTTCTGCTTGATAGCGTGCGACGTCGTCAGCAACGACATCGCAGAGCAGCATTTTTCCGAAGTGGGGATTGACATGTTTCAGGTTTGTCCGTTCAATTATCACACTACGAGGCGAGAGGTGAGCGATCTTGGTTCTTAGCCAAGTTTCAGCGGCGCCTGAAAAAAGCTGGGCGGTGCGGGGTTTCGAAATGCGATTGTACGACCCTTCTAACTCCCTCCTCCGTGAACGCTCCGCGTCCCTGGCGACGGTTTTGCTCTTGCTTCTCGAGGATTCACGAATCACCTGTCCCGCGAATCGGAATTTGTACCACCACACCTGCCCTCGCCTAAAGAGACTCATTTGTCCCTCGTATGATCAAGACGCGTCTGCTTCTTAATTCGTTGGATCTTTTCATGAAGGTAATGACTATGCCGCCATTGTTTGTATCTCTCACTAGCCTGATATTCCTTCTTGCGGCAGGCATTTGAGCAATGGCATGTTCCGTGCCTGCGAGCAAAGAACCACCGCCCACAGACCGTGCATTCTCGAACTTGATGTAGCCAGCCATGCCTATCGGCATCTTGAATGAATTTGACCGACATCATTTCCTGGAGTAGAGCACCCGGCACGGGCGAAATCGCCCAGTCATAGGCCCGGCGGTCCGGAGCGAACGGCTTGAAATGTCCATGGCTGTCCTTTATTGGCGGATTAATATTGATTTTTGAGACTTGGGGATACTTTGCATACTCCCTGTTTATCGAATCGCGGAGGCCTATAAATAGATGCCAATCCCGCGCGTCTTTGGGATCGCCCTGATCCGAATATAGCTCCCCTGACATCTCGACGAACTGTTTCAGTTTTCTGACAAGGTGGACGATGCGGCTTCTAGCCTCCATGTCGGAATCAGCAGTTCCGCTTATGGGCCCAAAGCTCTCGCGGAATTCCGTTTTCCAGGATAACCAAGGCTTCTCACGGGGCCCATTTAACCAGTGCGTTAAAAATATTCCGCTTGCCTCGCCGTAGAATTTCTTCTTTTTCGTTTTGGTATTTGTAGGTGTCATATGCATCCTTTTAAGACGACATGATACTACTACCAAAGCACTAGTAAATCAATCAAAGGCGAGCCATTCTTCGTAATGGGTCGCACTTAAGAATCCGAATCAAGGAGAAATCCGTGGAAATGTTTTTCAAGGTGAATGAATTCGCGGAAGCAGGTGGTTTTCGACCAGCAACTGTTGGAGCGTGGATACTTTACCGAAAGATAACTTTTGTGCGCTTGGGTGGTCGATCGATACGGATTACAAGGTCCGAACTAGATCGGCTGATTAGAGAAGGCACGGTTCCAGCGCGTGGACACCGAAGTGCTCGCAGTTAGGGAAGGGCCCAGGCGCTACGTGGAATGTGAAACTCCAACGCCGCAGTGTATTCGCTGTGAACGTAATATCCTGGGCGCACTGTTGATTGACGATGACGCGTTCCAGGCTGCAGCCGAACTCACTCCTGGCGATTTTTGTATGCGAGAGCACGCAACGGTATTCAGTGCATTTCTTGAAATTCGTGAATCAGGCGGCGGGTTTGATCTTCCAATTATTGTCGACCATCTGAATTCAACAGGAAGGTTGGAAGCAGCAGGTGGTCCCAACTACGTCGCCAGCTTGGTCGATGGCATGCCCGTGCGCTACAAGATTGAACAGGAAATCAGGCGCGAATTGGAAACGTCTGCGCGACGTGAACTTGCGAACCTTGGGGATGCTTTATTTCGAGAAGCTTCGGCGGGTATCCTTGAGCCAAGGGAACTGCTCGCGCTTCATCAAAAATCGGTTGATTCTTTTTCTGCCCGTTTTAGGAACGGAATTGGGGCAGAAACCAACCGCCGGTTCTCTACCGCGAGGGAGCTTTTCGCAGCAAAATCGGATCCGACGCAATGGATTGTTCCTGGCATCGCGGCAGCAGGAACGGTTTCGGTCCTCTCTGGAAAAGTGAAGTTGGCTGGGAAGACCACCTTCGCATTGGCGGCAGCGGCCGCGGTAGTTGGCGGAAGAGCGTTTCTCGACGCTCAGACAACGACGACACCGGTTGTCTATCTCACTGAGCAGAGCCGATCTTCCTTTCGGGAAGCAATTGACAGAGCCAAACTGACTGATAGCGACTTGTTAAGCGTGATTTTTTGGCACGAAGTGTATCAGTAGCCCTGGCCAGAGACTGCTCGAATAGCAGTTGAACTGTGCAAACAACGGGGCGGGAAATTGATTATCGTGGACACTCTCGCACAATTCTCAGGAATTCAAGGGGATGACGAGAACAGCGCCGGGGCTGCACTGGCTGCTATGAAGCCACTGCAGTTGGCGGCTGCGGAAGGATGCGCGGTTCTTATTCTCTGGCATGAACGAAAGAGTGGAGGCGAATTGGGGGATGCCGGGCGAGGTAGCTCGGCCTTTGCGGGAGCGGCGGACAATCTGTTGTCTCTGAGGCGTCCCGAAGGAAATACCCGATCGACGCTCAGAATCTTAAAAGGTATAGGCCGTTCTGATGGACTGGTCGACAGTCTGACCATTGAATTGACTCCGCGTGGGTACAGGTCCCATGGCTCCATCACGGATGTCGCCTTCGTTGAAGCTGGAACAGCAATTCTTTCAATTCTGCCCCTCACGCTTGGCGAAGCCGCTCCTCTGGCAAGAATTATGAGAATGGCCGCACTTTCGCGAACGACAGCGCAGCGAGCTCTAGGTGCATTGATCGATGCGGGAGAGGTTCAGCAAATTAGCAGTGGCACAAAAAACGATGCTTTTCGGTTCTTTAGAACGAAAGGGAATTCTGCCCAAACTCCTCATATTAGTGGGCAGAAAGAATCCTAAGGGGGGTGACTATGAAGTTGAAAAAGGATGAGCTGTCGGAGACACCGACAGGAACTGCAATACAGGGCCTGCTCCGTGAAGCAACGAACGAGCAGACCGCGGCAAAAATCGGCATTTTCGGCGACACGGGAAGTGGAAAAACCACGACGGGCGGATTGCTTGCACTTGGACTGTCGCTGACTTACTGCAAAGGTCGCCCCGTCGCGATGATGGACACAGAGAGCGCCAGTGATTTTCTTATTCCCATATTCAAGACAGAAGGAGTAAAGCTGCTGACCATAAAGAGCCGAGCGTTCTCCGACATGCTTGACGTTCTGAGTGAAGCAGAGAAGGCCGGATGCACCGCCCTCGTGGTCGACTCGGTAACGCATACATGGAATGAGTTGGGCGAATCCTATTGCCGCAAAAAGCAAATCTCGAAGCCCGAATTCCACCACTGGAAAGAAATTAAGCAAACATGGAACGAGTGGACGACACGATTCCTCTCTTCGCCCCTACACATCATCGTCAACGGTCGGCTTGGATACGAGTACGAATATCAGGAAAACGAACGAGGGAAAAAGGAACTCATCAAGGGCGACTCGAAAATGCGAGCCGAGGGCCAGTTTGGATACGAACCGCATCTGCTGATCGAAATGGAGAAAATCCGTGACACATCGGGAGCTCACCGTGGTGGGAGATTCCTCCACCGTGCATACGTTCTCAAGGATCGCAGTTGGGCACTGAATGGGAAAACGGTCGATTTTCCGGACAAGGACGGCTACACCTGCGGCGAATGGAAGAAGATTTATCAGGCATTCGCACCTCATTTCGAAGTCTTAAATATCGGCGGCCGGCAACAGGCTGCTCCCACGTCCACGAGCGATGGGTTGTTCGGTTCGGATGGGTCTAGTGAATACTACCGTCGCGAACGGCAAAAGCGCATCGCTCTCGAAGAAATCGAGAATACGATGGTTCTGCTTTGGCCTGGTCAGGACCAGAAATCGAAGCGTATCAAGCTGCTAGTCATCGAGGCTCTATTTGGCACGCGTTCTTGGGAGGCTGTACAACAGCAGCCTGTCGAACAAATCGAACACGGACTAAAAGCGCTTCGCGAGTTGGAAGGCGTCCAGACAACTGCCCAATTCTCGGAGGAAGCAGGCGATCGTTGGCCTGGTTCGGGAGTGCTCAACGAAAGTCAGCAAACTTCAAACTTGATCCCTAGTCCGACGCCAAACACGGTTCTAACGAAAGTTGATTTTGTTTCCTGGGTGATGGTCTCAATTTAATGGAGGAACAAAATGCTAAAACTTCCAACGGTCAGTAAGTGTTTTCACTGCGGCAGTCCAGAAATTACTCAATTCTGGGAAGAACGCGACGGTTCCGTCGTCATGTGCTCGCATTGTGGTCATCGGGTCGTCTCAGACTTTCCGGGGGCAACAAAGTGTCTGCATTGCAAAAATGTTGATGCTATCGAGTTCTATGATCTAACGGATGGCATTGTCATTGTGTGCTCCCAATGTGGCCACCGCGATTATTCTGGCCAAGACTTCCCCGAATACCCAAGAGCTGTTCAGTGTTCTCAATGCGGGAACCCGGAGGCCATGGAGAACTTTGAGTACAGCATGGCGAGTATCTGGGTTATGTGCAATCGTTGCGGCCGGAGCGAAGAAACTGGGCCGGCTGACGACGACGGAGACTACTCAGGATGGAAACGCGAAGTCAAATTCGGAGCAGGCTTCCTTCAATACAGGCTGGCCGAAGAGGCCTCCATTTACCTGAAAGCCCTCCACACGGCTCAACAAGTGGCTGATGCCGAGAAGTTGGTGCGCAAAGAATTGGGGAGCGGAAAGTACGCGGTCGACGATACGTATCTGACGCGTTGGAATCCGGCGACGAGGCAGGTTGAGACCATTCTCGGCCTGTTAGAAAAGCCGAGTGCAGAATGACTCCGGAGCTGCGAAAGCATCCTCCCAATGTGCTCTGTGGCCGACCGGAGCGCAAGTGATTTACAGAGAGTGACTTAATGGGATCCACAAGGTACTGGTACGCCGCCTGGCGGCATTGAGGGTGACGGCAATTGCGGGAGGTGTCCAGTGACCAAGTGTTTCTGACGGACTTTGTTTTTCTTTTTCATTTCGGTGACTATGGTGACTATATGGACGGGAAGCTGAAAAAAAGCAGACAACGCATCGCCGTCTCCCCATCTGTTCCGTCGCAAAGTAGCACGCGGATAATTTTTGCGAAGGAGGAGCCTAAATGCCGCTCGTTGACGTCACTAAAGTCGCCGCGGCGCTGAATCTCACACCGCAACGGGTCCAACAGCTCGTTCACGAAGGAATGCCGCGCGAGGACCGCGGCCGGTACGACGCCGTGAAATGCATGCTGTTTTATATCCGCTACCTGCAGCGCGCGCTCGAGAAGAAATCAGTGCCGATGGCGGATGGCGGTTATGCCGGTGAACGAGAGGAACGCATAAGACTCCTGCGGGCCGATGCGGATCTCCGGGAGATTGAACTGGCGAAAGAACGCGGCCAGCTCGTGGCAATTCAGGACGTTGAAATAGCGATGACGGATCTCGTCCTCACGACGAAGGCGAGAATCATTGCGATCCCTCCGCGCCTTGCTCCCGAACTTGTCGGTGAACCGTCGCGCGTGATGGTGCAAGCCAAGCTCGAAAAAGCTTGTAAGGAAGCATTGGCATATCTCGCGGAGGCACACCGCGTTGAGACCCCACCAATCAGCGGTGAATCGAGCTAGTTCAGCGGCGTGCCAACTGAGATCCAGAAGAAGGCAGGCCCGCTTTGCCGCAGGCCACGGTAGATGCTGGTATTTGTTCCGGATCATGAAAACACTGTTACTCTCAGCGAGGCGGCGGCAAAAACCGGGTTACCTTCGTCCCATACGCGGATTTTCTCGCGGAATGAATTGAGCGCATCAGGTGCCGTGATCATTGCGTGCTCGGTAGGTTGCGGTGACGCCTGCCCAAAAACCCGAACTTTACTGACTCAGCAACCAACTGATTCCACTAATTCAATTTTCGTCAGCTCGCTTTCCCAAAATCACTTAGAGACCTGTTCATCGAGGCTTATGTTCCGAACAAACACCTCAAACGAGCCTGATATTGCGTTCCATCGTCCTGATAATTGAGTCCATCCTGCCGTTCAGCACCTGCTTCGCCATGCTCAAAGTGAAGCCTGTTACGGTGTGAAACGGAACGTGCGACGGCAATGCCAGAGCGAATGGATCCACTACTGCATCCACGACAACTGGGCCGTCCTTGTATGCGAGAGCCTCGGCGAGCGCATCTCGAACGTCGCCAGGTTCCTCGATGCGGATTCCCTTTGCTCCCATCGCTTCGGCAACCTTCGCGAAGTTGGGGCTTTTGAAATCCACTCCAAAGGGGACAATGCCGGCCTCTTGCTGTTCGATCTTGACGAAGTCAAAAGAATCGTTGTTGAGGATGACCTGAACCACCGGAGTTCTTTGTTCCACTTGCGTCAAGAGATCACCAAGTGCAAGCATCGCGTAGCCGCCGTCGCCGCATATGGCGATCGTTTGTCGCCCTGGATATGCCAACTGTGCGCCAAAAGCATTGGGGGCGGCGTTGGCCATGGATGCCCATGAGAACGAGCCGAAGAGCCTGCGATCCCTGCCGCCGCTGATGTGTCGCGCCAGCCATATAACAGCCGTTCCGGTGTCCGCGAAAAAAAGCGCGTCGTCAGAAGCGAGATCGCTGAGCGTTTTGGCCAGGAATTCCGGACGTATGGGCCTAATCTGGGGACCCTTATCAACATAGTGCTGCAAAAGACCGTGGAACGAGCTCGTTTCCGCGATGTGGTTTTCGAGGAAACGCCTGTCGGTTTTTTCTCGTACGCGCTCGAGCAGCGCATTCACCGTAGCCTTGATGTCGCCAACAAGGCCAAGATCAACAGGCGTGCGGCGTCCAATATGCTTCGGGTTCTTGTCAATCTGGACTTTTTTCACCTTGCGGCCGGGAAGGAACTCTGAGAATGGAAAATCTGTGCCAAGCATCAGCAAGAGCTCGGCCTCATTAATTGCATTGTAGGCTCCGCCGTAACCGATCAGGCCTGTCATGCCAACGGCGTTAGGATTGTCGTGCTCCAGCCACTGTTTGCCGCGCAGCGCATACCCGACTGGCGCTTTTAGTCTTTCCGCAAGTTCAACCACCTCATCACGTGCGTCTCTGCAACCATCCCCCCCGAAAATTGTTACCGCATTTGCATCGTCGATCATCTCCACGAGTCGATTTAAGTCCGCATCGGCGGGACGCAAAAGCGGGGTGGCAGGAATTGTTATCTCGGTCGAGGTGACCTCCACATCCATGGACGCGATGTTGCCAGGAAGAGAAATGACGGTGGGGCCTTTCTCCAAGATCGCCGTTAAAATTGCGGTATTGAACACGGAACGAGCCTGCTCGGGATTGACGACCCGCGCGGTATAGAGAGAGGCAGTATCGAAGAATTTGTACGGATTGAGTTCCTCAAGCGTGAACGTGTCCAGGATGCTTGTTTCCACGTCACCCGCAATTGCGATAATCGACGCACCTTCCTTGCGTGCATCCATCAATCCGTTAAACAGATGAGTGACCCCGGGGCCAGCAGTTCCACAGACTGCCACCGGATTGCCCGTCAGGTAAGCTTCGGCAACAGCGGCGAAAACTCCATATTCCTCGTGACGGACGTGGATGAAATCGATCCTCCCGTTTCGGCGAAGCGCGTCAATAAACGGATTGAGTGCATCTCCCACAATTCCATAGCAACGTTTCACGCCGGCATTGGCGAGCATCTCACACAAGACATCCGCGACTTTTTTCGACATACCAATCTCCTTATACGAGACACTTCTCGGCTAGCCAATTGGACACGCCATGGAGTTTCCTTTTGTTCCCTTTACCTTGTGCGTTTGTGAATGCACGACGACAAAGAGCATCCTGTCGGCCAAATGTGTTGGTGGCTTAGGTTGCTGAAAAGAGGCGCGTTACTTTTTCCGAGTAGATTCGGCTGCAGAACCGTTGTCAACACGTTCACTTAATTGACTAGCTTCTGACGGTCGTGGAGGATTTCAAATGCCCTTGAACCGCAGACACAAAGATATTGACGACGGGAAGGCAGGCCCGTGAGGGTGGTCGATGCGGACGCGTTTCGTAGAAAGCACGGCGTCAGAGTGCTCGCGAAGCACGTCGGAGTTTGTTTCGTTTTGTCGTCAAATGGCGGCGTGTGGACGCCGAGGCAGGAATCTCGAGAGGCGGCCGACCGGTTGAAGACTTCGAACCACTCGGCTAAATAGCAATTTGCGGTCGCAGGGTTATCTTATCGGTCGAAGTCTCGATAAATAATCCATCTCCAGCTCGCCTTCATAAGTTTCGGCGCCGACCTTCAAGACTTCCATCACACGCGCTTGCGTCACGTCGCTAGCGACACTCAAATCGGACTCATGGGCTTCCACCAGAAGTCCCTCTGCCATGGAACTAAATGCTCCCGTATCCACGGCCGCCTTGACGTGCGCGATGGCATGCGCAGGAAATGAGGCGATGCGGTGAGCCAGTTTTTCGACAAAAGGAGTCAGCTCGTCCGCTGGCAAGGCTCGATTGATATAGCCGTAACGTTCTGCCAGCTCCGCCGAAATATCATTGCAAGCCAGGAGCACTTCCAAGGCCCGTCCCCGCCCGATGAGCCGTGGCAGTCTTTGCGTAGCACCGCCGCCCGGAACAAGCCCAATCGCCACCTCTGGTTGGCCAAAGATGGCTTTGCCAACGGCAGCAAAACACATATCCATGGCCAGCGCGATTTCACTCCCTCCGCCCCGAGCGCGTCCCTGGACTTTGGCAATGGTTACCTTAGGCATGTTCCTGAATCGCTCGCCAATCATCTGCGTAAGACGAAAGCTGCGCGTGTTGGACGTCACTTTGGAAGCGGCTCCAACCCTACCCAATCCAGAGTGGGCTATAAAAAAATCAGGAACGGCGCTCTGCAAGACCACAACTCGGACGCTCTCATCGGCCTCGAGTTCTCTGCCGAGTTTGTCGAATTCCTGCGACAGAACTTCATCAAGAAGATTTATCGGCGGGTGATCGATGCTGACGAATGCGACTCCAGAATCGAACCCGAACCGGAAACATTTGTAATCAGAATAAGGCATGGGGTCGCTCCATTTGGGTAGCCGTTCCAGATACTCCAGTACCTGCCGTGTACGCTTTTCAATCGTCCTGCACGGGATTGGTCAAAACCCCCAGACTGTCGATCTCCACTTCGAAAACATCGCCAGGCTCCATGAAAACGGGCGGCTTGCGCGCCGCTCCGACGCCCCCCGGCGTACCGGTGATGATTACATCACCTCGCTCCAGACTTATCGCGACGCTGATCATTTCAATCAGCGATCGGACACTGAAGATGAGCTGGTCTGTGCATGCATCCTGCATCACGCGGCCATTTAAACGGCCTTGGATGCGCAATCCTCGAGCGCCCGGCGGAACGGCATCGGGCGTCACCAGCCACGGGCCGAACGATCCTGTGCCATCGAAATTCTTGCCCATCGTCCATTGCGGTGTGCGGAGCTGAAAATCACGTACGGTCGCATCGTTAAACAGGGAGTAGCCCGCCACGTGTTCGAGAGCCTGCTCCTGGGAGATACGGCGTCCCGGCTTGCCGATCACCACGGCCAACTCGGCTTCATAATCGAGTGCGGTTGATTCGCGGGGGCGCCGGATCGACTCTTGATGAGCGATCAGACTCGTCGCGAAGCGGGCAAAGATTTCCGGATAGGCCGGCTTCTTCAGCCCGCTTTCTTCCAAGTGATCATCGTAGTTAAGACCGACGCACAGGATTTTCGGCGGTACGGGCACCGGCGGAAGCAGCCGGATCGTGTTCAGGTCGATTGCCGGCGATTGTCCGAGGGTTCTGCCGATGCGCAACAGATCTGCCTCTTGTGCGATGAGCTCGGGCAGAGTGCCTGGAAATCCGCTGTCTCTTTGCGTGAGGCCATGCCAGCCCGAACCATCATCCGCGGCAATTCCGAGGACTCCACGCGTTTCAAAATGGACGATGCGCATGAGGGAGGTCCCTTAGCCCGCGTTCGGACGACTCAGTTCTTCGAGCAGAAAAATAAACGACTCATACGGCCGGCCAGTCGCGTGCCGAAGGCCCATCTCACAGGTTCGGTTCGCCGAGAGGTAGGCGTCAAAAGGCCGATCAATCAACACCAAGCGAACCTCCCGCGTTGCCGAAACGACCAACTCGGGATGCAATAGCCCCCGGTCGCCTGCGGTGCCGCAACAAGTTGTGCCAATCGGAACCTCCACTTCGTCAGCCAGACGGCCCGCAATCTGTTTTAGCGCGCCGGCCAGCCCGAGGTCCGTTGTCGAACACGTCGGATGCACAGCGACCCGCCGCAGCCTACGCGAGATTGTCAGCTTCGGCAGGAGGTCCAGACACCACGCTATCGAATCGATGATCTTGAGGCTCTCGTATTGTTCTTTTCGCTCTCCTTCGAGCTGCGTGGCGACATCCTCTTTGAGACCCAAGGTGCACGAGGCGGCGTCGACGACGATAGGAAGAGTTCCTCCATCGCTCCATCGCCAAAGCGCATCGGCAACGGCTTTCGCCATGTACTTGTGCCCTTGACGATAGCCTTTCGATCTCCACGGCGTCGAGCAGCACAGGCCGGCGACGTCCGACGGAATCCACAGCGGCTTACCGGCGCGTCTGGACAAAGAGACAAGTGTTTCCGCAAGTGAGGGAGTGGCCGGCCGCGCGGGATCGCGACCGAACATGCGGTTAATGCATGCGCAGAAATAGACTGCCGCGGCACCATTCCTGTCAGTTTCGGGCAGGGCGGAAGCAGCACGTGGCATTGGACCGGGCACCGCGGGCACGAGGTCCGGGCTGACAACACTTCGCGCAGCAGCAGTGAGAGCCGTAAGAGGCTTCACTCCAAACACGGACGAAAACGCATGCGCTCCGCGTAGGCTTACGCGCGCCAAGGGTTCGACCGCTTTCCAGTGCTTTGCGAGACGCAGCGCCACCCACTCCGCGGCAGGGCTGTTCTCGCGCGCTCTGAATTCTTTGATCAACGTCCCGGTGTTGATTCCGATCGGACAGGGAATGGAGCACGTGCCGTCGCCCGCGCAGGTCTCAATCCCGTCGTACTGATACTCCCGTTGGAGTTGTGCAAGCATGGGGGAGCCGTCCTTCTGGCGTGTCATCTCCCGCCGCAGAGCGATCCGTTGACGCGGTGTCATGGTGACATTGCGGCTCGGACAAACAGGTTCGCAGAATCCACACTCGATGCATTGTGAGGAACCCGTAATCCCCTCGATTTGCGGGAAGGATTTAAGATTCTCCAGGTGCAGGTTGGGATTGCGCGTCAGAATCACGTCCGGTGCCAGAATCCCGTGAGGATCGGCGAGCTGTTTTATGCGCCACATCATGGCGGTGGCCTTTTCACCCCATTCTGATGCGACGAACGGCGCCATGTTTCGACCAGTTCCGTGCTCCGCCTTCAGAGAGCCGTCATGTTTTCTGACGACGAGATCCACGAGCTCGGTCATGAACGCCGAGTAGCGGGATAGTCCATCCGCGCGGCCGAGATCCGCGACGAGAGTGAAATGAAGGTTCCCATGCGCTGCGTGTCCTGCCACACCAGGAATGAACCCATGCTTGGCAAGTAGTTCCTGCACGTCGCGCGCACCCTGTGCCAAACGCTCGGGCGGAAAACAGACGTCTTCCGTGATGAGCGTCGAACCCTCCGGGCGATTCTTGCCGATCAGACCCAGAAGTCCTTCTCGGACGTGCCAAGCGAGTTCGATGGCTTCGGCGACGCTCGTGAACTCGACGGGCTTGATCAGCCTGGCGGTACTCACCAGCTCGAGGACTCGTTGTTGTGTTGCCTCGAGCGAGCCCGCGTCCTCGGCGCCGAACTCGACAAGTAAGGCGGCGGCTTTGGGATCGAGGGTTCTCCAATAAGAGGGCGTTTCCGCAAAGGCCTGACCGGCCACGGTGAGCGCCGGGGCGACCATCAGCTCGACAGCGGAGGCACCGAGGCCGACGAGGCCAGGAACAAGAGCGATCGCTTCGTCGATCGTAGGGACTGGAATCCAGGCCACACTCGTCACGCATAGTGCAGGAATCGTCTCCAGCACCGCTTCGGCGATGAACGCTAGTGTGCCCTCTGAGCCGACGAGTAGACGTCGAAAAATGCCGAGCGGCGTTTCACCCTCGAGAAGTGCACAGAGTCGCAATCCGTGGGTGTTCCTGATCGCGTACTTGCGACGCGTACGATCCGCCAGCACCGGATCTGCCAGAATCTCTTTTCGCAGCTCGAGCAAGCTTTCGGCGAGCTGCGGCTCTGCCAGCGCAAATTCCTTTTCCGCATCGGGTCTCGAGGTGTCAATTAGAGCGCCGGATGGTGTTACGAAAGTGAGCGCGGAGACGGTATGGTAGGCGTCTTTCTGCACGGTGCATCGCATGCCACCCGCGTTGTTCGCAATCACGCCTCCGATCGTACAAGCATGCGAGCTTGCGGGATCCGGTCCCAGCCGGCGACCGTACCGCTCTAACATTGAGTTGATATGGCCGAGAATCATCCCGGGGCGAACCCGCACGCGTCGGCCGTCATCCTCGGCTTTTCCGCCATTCCAGTGACGGCGCACATCGATCAGAATGTCGTCGGATTGTGATTGACCGTTGAGACTCGTACCCGCCGCCCGAAACGTTGCGTGCCGCCCGGTCTCGCGGCAATAGCGGAAGAGCTTGACGATGTCATCAGTCGTCCGGGGCAGCACGACAACTTGAGGGACGAGCCGATACGGGCTCGCATCGGAGGCATACCGTACGAGATCGATTGCTCTGTGGAGGACGTTCTCTTTTCCCAGGAGGGCGATGAGATCGGACTTTAGGTTACCTGGTGTTCCGTCGACCAGAGAGGCGGGAACTGCATCGCTCGTTGGTGGCCCATCGAACCGCCCTATGAGCGCAGGCTTCGCGGAGAGTAGCTTTCTAGTCATGGCTGTCTTGTGTTCTTGTGAATGCCACGATGACTAGAAGGCATCCTGTCGGCCAAAGATGCCATTGGCTTAGGTGGCTGAAAAGAGACGCGTTGCTTTTCCCGATATGATTTGAGCGGCAGAATCGCTGTCAATACGTTCACTCCACTGCCTAGACTTTGACGACGGGGATGATCGAGTCAGTCTTGCGAATGGTCTACTGGTGGTGCAATTCCAAGGCGCTTCATTTTGTAAAAGAGCGTAGTGCGCTTCAGGCCAAGCCTTGCAGCTGCCCCTCGGGGACCTCCAAGCTTCCAATTGGCGCGCTGGCAAGCAGTCAGAATTTCTCTACGCACCTTGTCTTCGAGGGTGGGGTTTGAAGTCTCGGGTTCCGACCGCTCGTAGCCTTCGAGAGTTGCGGGCTCAAAGACGCCATCATTCGAGAGAATGACGCCGCGCGCGATGTAGTTTTGCAGCTCTCGAATGTTCCCGGGCCAGTGGTGACGCACCAGGGAGCACATGGTTTCCTGAGGAATCGATTCGATCGGTTTGTCCATCGAGACGGCAAACTGTTTGACAAAATATTCCACGAGCTCGGGGATATCGGCTTTTCTTTCGCGTAGCGGGGGCAGATAAATCGGGAAAACATTCAACCGGTAGTACAAATCTTCGCGGAATTCACGATCCTGCGTCTTTCGCTTCAAGTCTTGGTTGGTCGCAGCGACGACGCGGACGTCGACTCGCGTTGTGCGCGTGCTGCCGACTGCCTCAAACTCGCGCTCCTGTATAACGCGGAGCAGCTTGGGTTGAAGCTCTAATGGCAAGTCCCCAATTTCATCGAGAAACAGCGTGCCGCGATCGGCCAACGTGAACCGGCCGACGTGAGAGTTGACGGCGCCCGTAAAGGCTCCGCGTTCGTGCCCAAACAGCTCACTTTCAAGAAGGCCCGCGGGGATTGCCGCGCAATTCACCTTCACCAGACTCCGGTTCCGGCGGGGGCTAAACTCGTGAATCGCGCGAGCGATTACTTCCTTGCCAGTTCCAGTTTCGCCCGCAATCAGAACTGTCGTATTTGTGGGCGCGACCGCCTCGACTAGAGCCAGGATGCCACGCAGACTCCCACGTCGACCTACGATTGTCTCCACAAATGGAAGCTCCTCGTGCTCGTCCTTCCGAGCGCGCAGCTCATCATTCCGATACATAAGCGTGTTCATTGGTGTGTTTCCTGCATTTTCGTCAATTTGCATCACGGAATTAGAAGCTGAGCTCATTTTTCACTCCCAAGGTCTCTCGAACGTTTCCTGCCAAATTAAATGGGACGATGTCAACCTACGTCCCTTTCTCAGACTGCCGTTCCACCCGTTGCCTGCGGATCCACTCTCGGATGTACGCGGCACAGTTCTTCAGCTTGATTGAATCCGCTTCCCATTTCTCAAGAGATTTAACCGCCTCTCCATCGACCGACCGCAAATCTGTCAAATCCAAGACTATACGACTACCCTTCTTCTCTGCTTCGATCAGCGTTTCAATTTCCGCCACGTTTTGTAAATTCAGCTGACCGCTGACCTTAAAGACGACTTCACCGTTTGCCTTCCTCGTGATCCTCAGCATCGGGTTCCTCGCCACCACAAGCATGCCGCTAAGAGTGCAATCGCAGTTCCAATTACAAGTACTTTAAAAACAATTCGTTAGGAGCCGAGTTAGCGCCGAACTTTCGACAATTGGCGAGAGCCTGTACATATCTGTGGGTATCGGCGTTACGCGCTTTGCGAAAAAATAATTAACCTAAGCACTCTGTGTAGAGTCCAATGCCGGAAGGGGTCGGACTTACAGGGAAAGCTCAGTTCTATTCGTCTTATCGATGCGCGGTATGAGGGTGTATGATGCGCGCCATGTCGTCGCTAGGGCGGGAATTCGACTCGGTCGATGTTCAAATACTTGTCGACTCGATTCCTGCGCTGATCCACACTTCCAGGCCAGACGGTTACCTCGACTACTTCAACCAGCCTTGGCTTGAATATATGGGCGTCACTTTGGATAAAGTGGCCGGCTGGAACTGGACCGCTTTCATTCACCCTGACGACCTTGATGGAATTGTGGCCAAATGGCGAGCCTGCCTGGCGACTGGCGAAACTTTCGAGTACGAAACTCGAGTCCGTAGAGCAAACGGAGAATACCGCTGGATGTTCCATCGGAAAGTGCCACTTCGCGATGCAAAGGGCAACATCGTCAAGTGGTATGGATCCAGTCTGGATATTGACGCGCGCAAATTGGCGGAAGAACAGCTCCGCCACAATGCCGAGGAACTGCGAAGAAGCGAGTTTTATCTCGCCGAGGGGCAGCGTCTTGCCCACATGGGAAGCTGGGCCTTCGATTCCGACGGCTTCTACTATTGGTCACCCGAATTATTTCGGATGCACGGACTGGATCCGACCAGCAAACCGCCTACTGTTCAGGGATACCTGGATTGTGTCCACCCACACGATCGCGAGTCCATGGCGGTCTTGATCAAGGGAATCTTGGCGAAAGCTTCGCCTTTCGATGTCACAAAACGCATCGTACGTCCCAAGGGTGAGGTCCGATACATCCGCTGTGTCGGTGTTCCTGTTGTCGAAAACCAGAGCCCGAAAAAGTACATTGGCAGCGCCATAGACGTTACGGAGCACGAACTCCTGACCCAGGAACTCCGCCGACGCGAAGTGTACCTTACCGAAGCCCAGAGGCTTAGTCACACAGGAAGCTTCGGATGGAATGTCTCCACCGGCGAACACTTCTGGTCCGACGAGACTTTCCGAATTTTCGAATTCGCTCCTTCTTCAAAAATTTCGTTGTCAATGATTTTGGAGCGCGTTCATCCTCAGGACAGGCCTTCGGCAGAAACGGCAATAACCGCTGCCAACAGGGGAGAAGGAATTGACCTTGAGCTTCGGTTGCTGGTGCCAGACGGTAGGATCAAGTATTTACACGTGGTTGGAAAACCGGAGAGGGGCAAAACGGAGAGCATTGAGATCATTGGTGCGGTAATGGATGTCTCCGCGCGAAAACAGATCGAATTCCAACTTCGACGGAGCAAAGCGCATTTAACTGATGCCCAGAGACTCAGTCGCACCGGAAGTGTCGGAATGGAAGGAAGTACGAAGCGGATATTTTGGTCCGAGGAAGCGGCTCGTATCTACGGATACCCTCCAGGTACGGAACCGACGCCCGATTTGATATTGCAGCGAGTCCATCCTGATGATGTGGACCTCCTCAAAAACGTTTTGGAGCGGGCGGCGCACGGCGGAAGTGACTTTGACTTTGAGCACCGGCTGCTGATGCCGGATGGTTCGATAAAGCATATCTACAATTTGTCGCATTGTTTAAGAGATGAGGCGGGCAACGAGGAAGTTGTCGGCGCGATAATGGACGTCACAGAACGCAAACTTGCCGAAGAAGGGATCCGGCGAAGTGAAGCATATTTGGCCGAAGCTCAAAGACTGAGTCACACGGGGAGCTTCGGATGGAAACCCGACACTGGCGAGATTGTTTGGTCAGATGAAACCTATCGTATCTTTGAGTACGACCGCTCTGTGATGCCGACAATAAATTCAGTGGCGCAACGCGTCCATCCCGCCGACCGCGCCAACTTCGAACAGGTCATTCATCGTGCCCTTACAGGAGCGACAGATTTTGAGCATACCTACCCCTTGCTACTCCCTGGCGGGCGGGTCAAGCACGTCCTCGCCATCGCTCACGTTTTACAGGATGCCTCTGGAAATCGCGAGTTTGTCGGGGCGGTAACAGACATCACCGAGCGTAAGGAGGCAGAAGAAAAAATCCGAAAACAAGAAGCCGAGCTCCGCCAGATAGTCGATCTTGTGCCTCAACTTATTGCGGTATACGGTCCTCACCGTGAACGGCTCTATGCAAACCGCACCGCGCTCGATTACCTCGGTATCAGTCTCGACGAATGGCGGCGCAAGAACTTTGCGGCTAGTGCTCACCCTGACGACTCGGAACGGCTCAAGACCTATGCGGAGCGAGCTTTATCAAGTGGCGCTGCTGACGAGTTGGAGTTGCGATTACACAAAAGCGATGGAACTTATCGCTGGTTCCTGGCTCGTCTTAGCCCATTGCGAGACGAACAGGGGCAGATTACACGTTGGTATTTTACAGCAACGGACATTGAGGATCGCAAGCAGGCTGAGGACACGCTTCTCCGCGAAAACGTCGCCCTGCGTGAAGAAGTCGATAAAACCTCGATGTTTGAAGAGATCGTTGGAACCTCTCCGGCTCTGAAAAGTGTTCTCTCGCGCATCTCCAAAGTCGCACCCAGTGATTCTACCGTCCTCATCACGGGTGAAACGGGAACAGGCAAAGAGCTGGTCGCACGCGCCATTCATCGAAGATCAGATCGGGCTTCGCGCGCCTTCGTTAGTGTGAACTGTGCGGCAATTCCCCGTGATCTTATCGCTTCTGAGTTGTTCGGTCACGAAAAGGGAGCTTTCACGGGCGCGACTCAGCAACGCTTGGGCAGGTTTGAACTAGCAAGTGGAGGTACGCTTTTCCTGGACGAAGTCGGAGAACTTCCAGCCGAGACCCAAATTGCCCTCCTGCGCGTTTTGCAGGAGCATGAGTTTGAGCGTGTCGGCGGCACCCGTCGAATCCGCGCTGACGTCCGGGTGATTGCCGCCACCAACCGCGACTTGCCGGCCGCCATCAGCGCGGGGTCCTTCCGTAGTGACTTATTTTATCGGCTGCATGTTTTTCCGATTGACATACCTTCCCTCCGCGAGCGCAGAGACGACATTCCTCTGCTGGTGGAATACTTCATCGATAGCTATGCGCGAAAAGCTGGCAAGAACATAAAGCGCGTCAACAAGAAGACACTGGAATTACTGAAGTCGTATTCGTGGCCTGGAAATATCCGCGAACTGCAGAATGTGATCGAGCGTTCCGTGATTCTTTGCGAAACAGAGATTTTCTCGATCGACGAAAACTGGTTACCGCAGCTGCCGGCTCTCACACCGGAGCCGAAACAGCAAGTTGAACTCCCCCGGAGACTCCTCGTGCAAGAGAAGGTCATGATCGAGGCTGCATTAGACGAGACTCGCGGGTGCGTATCGGGACCTAAGGGAGCTGCGGCCAAGTTAGGAATACCTCGGTCTACGCTCGAATCGAAGATTCGGTCGCTGAGAATCAACAAGAATCGCTTTAAGGTTCCGGCGCCTTGAGGGTTCCCGTCCCCCTAAGTGGAGTGCCCATAAATGGGCAACATATCTCAGTTCGGCAGATTGAGTTTTTTCAAGAACGCGGCAAATCGCGGGTCGCTGTGCAAACTCTTCAGTAGTGGGTCTACTTTCGTATGGATCAAACCGTCGTCACGTTGAGCATAAGCCCGGTCCAACCACGCAAACGCCTCGTCGGACTGGTCCCGGAAAGCGTAGATCTCGGCGATTAGGTATGGATCAATTGCCTGGTATTTCGCAATCAACTCCCTCAATGCGGCATCTGACTCCTTTTTCCGACCAAGCGCGTGGTACGCGATCGCATACAGAAACGTCCGTATTGGGTCATAGCCTACGCGTTCGATTTCCGGCAAAGCATCCTGAGGTCGCCCCTGCATCACATAAATCTCGCTCAGGAATGTAGAGCTAAGGAAATCATCAGGACGGAGCTCATGCGCCTTCTTGAGATCCGCTTCGGCTTCGACAAGCTTGCCCCCGCGAAACTCGATCTCACCAAGTCCCTCCCAACTGTGTGCATTGAGCGGATCCAAGTCAACGGCTCGGCGTTGCAATTGAAGAGCTTCGTCAAGCCGGCCGAGAATGGCGGCAGAAGCGCCCGCCAAGCGTACACTTTCGGGGTTTCCAGGCTCCAATTCAGCAGCCCGCTGGTAGGAAGCGTCCCCTCCAGGCCAATCGAAATCGATCTGATGCTTAATTCGGCCCATTTGGGAGTGGGCCTCTGCCAGGTTTGGGTTCAACGCTATGGCTCGCTCAACTGCTTCACGCGCAAGCCGGTAACCCTCTTCTCTGGGAATAAGACCTGTGACTGCTTGCCACTTGCGTGCCCGAGACAATCCGACCCAGGCCAAAGCATAGGAGGGATCAAGTTGAGTCGCCCGTTCGAAATACTTTGTAGCCATGTTCGTATCTTTGTCTGAGTCCCGTTCAAAGTAGTAGTTCCCCTGCAAGTAGGCATCAAAGGCTTCCGGATTGACCGTGTGCGACTGGGCCAACTCTGCTTTCTGTTTCGAAGTCAAACGCACTCGGATCTCGCGCGCAACATCATTGGCTACATCGTCTTCGACAGTAAGAATGTTTTTCGCCGAATAGTCGTAATCGTGTGACCACAGGTGAGTTTGGTCTTTCACCTGAATCAGTTGAGCGGTGAGGCGTATGTCATCTCCGCTCTCGCGGAGGCTGTTTTCCAGCACATACTGCACAGAAAGATCGCGCCCAATCTGGTCCAGGCGTTCATCCTTGTGCTTGTATCCCATGACGGATGTCCGGGCGATCACACCCAGCTGTTCCGGATCGAGCCGGCCTAACTGTGAAATCGTTTCCTCGGTCAAGCCGTCCGCGAGATATTCCTTATTAGGATCGCCAGTGAGATTCTCGAACGGCAGTACGGCGAGCATGATTTTTGGAGACCTTGACGTCGCCACTCGCCCAAAGTGCATCCAGAACGCAAAAAAAACGACTGCCAAAACGACGGCACACGCACCCACCAACGCACCTTTCCGCCAGTGCCTTGGCGCTTTTGGAACCGTCTTATCTCCGGAACTCCCGAGGACGGCTTCCGTAATGGCTAGCGAACCTCCGGCGGTCGAGACTTGAACTTTAGCTTGCATTGCGGTGTCTGCCGCTTCGGCAACAGTGACATCCGCCGTGAACTGGTACCCCTTTCGAGCAATTGTGACGATCGAGCGGGCGTCTTCGGGGCTGTCACCCAGCGCCTTGCGTAGATGAGAGATGTATTGCGTCAGATTCCCTTCTTCCACGAACGTGTTGCCCCACACGGCCTGCAGCAATTCCTCTTTAGTGACTAGACGGTTGGGGTTTTGCACGAGGAAGAGAAGAACGTCGAATGCCTTAGGGGTGAGAGAGACAGGTGAATCGGCGCAAGATACCGTGCGCTTCCGAGAATCCAGCGCAAACTGGCCGAAACGGTATAAGTAACCGTCGGCCAAGTTCGACTCTTTTTTCCTACCGGGACCACCCATTGTGAGAACCATCCCGAATACCTTGGCTCTGATCGCTCAGGTAGTACTAGGAAGCCGACAGGTCGTTGCACGCGAACGATTCCGAGTTTTTCACACTTTTTCAGAGTTACCTGAAGGACTTCGCCAACGCCTCTCCCGGAAAATACGCCGCAGCGAGGTCGAGTTTCACCTCAAAAGAGGCCGCTCCGCAAAGGAACGTCCTTCGCACAAGGTGAAGGCCACATCAGCCGGGCTAAACCTCGTTCGAAGATTGTAGGGTTCCCAGGATGTCCCCGCAAGTCGGCGTACCTGAACGACCGTCGACTGTTTCTGTCGTGAGTTCACACAACAGAACAAGCTGCTGGAACTCGGGATTCGACAAGAGGGCTTGGATTTATGGCCACACAAACGATAGCCTTCCGAGACGGTCATCGGGGTGTCGATAAGCTCGATGTACTTCCCCGGCGGTTTGACGCACGCGACAGCTCGCACGGTCTGACGCGGGGCAACCAACTCCGGATAAATAATTCCCCCGGTGAATCCGTCCGCAACGGTGTCCATGACTCCGAAAGAAACAAGGGCATTCTCGCCGCCATGAAGATAGTTTTGGATTTCATCCGAGCGGCCCCCCAGTTTTGGAAGGGGACCGAAGACCTTAAAAAAAAGGCGGCTCTAGAATCCGCGGTTGAGGAATTAGAGCTCTTTAGGGAACAGCTCGACAAGGAGAACCTGGCTCTACGAGGTGAAGTGGATCGGGTCTCCATGTTTGAAGAGATTGTGGGAATGTCGTCGGCATTGCAGGCGGTGCTTTCGCGGGCGATCAAAGTAGCTGCTACAGATTCGACCGTTCTGATCACAGGCGAAACGGGAACTGGCAAAGAGCTTGTTGCACGCGCGATCCACCGACGATCAAATCGGGTCGCACGTCCGTTTGTCGGCGTGAACTGTGCGGCAATCCCCCGCGATCTTATCGCTTCGGAGTTGTTTGGCCACGAGAAGGGCGCCTTTACGGGGGCGACTCAGGAACGCTTGGGTCGTTTTGAACTGGCGAATGGAGGCACGATCTTCCTGGACGAAGTCGGAGAACTTCCAGTTGAAACGCAGATCGCACTCCTGCGTGTTTTGCAGGAGCAAGAGTTTGAGCGTGTCGGCGGCAGTCATCGAATCCGCACTGACGTGCGAGTGATTGCAGCGACGAACCGTGATTTGCAGGCGGCAATTAGCACCGGACCCTTCCGCAGCGATTTGTTTTATCGGTTGCATGTATTCCCGATTGATATGCCTTCCCTTCGAGAACGGAGAGAGGATATTCCTCTGCTGGTGGAATACTTTATCGATCGATATGCGCGAAAAGCGGCCAAGCACTTCAAGGAGGTTGAGAAGCGAACACTTCAAGTGCTTCAGTCGTATCCCTGGCCTGGAAATATTCGCGAATTACAGAACGTTATCGAACGTTCGGTAATCCTTTGCGAGTCACAGATATTCTCCATCGACGAAAGCTGGTTACCGCTGCCCGCTGCACCAGCAGAATCGAATCGACACACTGAGCTGCCTCGAAGACTCGAAGCGCAGGAGAAGAACATCATCGAGGAAGCTCTAAAAGCAAGCTGTGGACGTGTATTTGGACCCACAGGGGCCGCAGCCAAATTAGGCATACCACGGTCGACGCTGGAATCTAAGATAAAGGTACTGAAAATCGACAAGAACCGCTTCAAGATGGATCCAGAAACTTGAGGGCTTTCGCGTAAGCGCAAAGTCAGCAGTATGTGAGCGGATGCGCTTGTTTCATGACGAAAAGGGATCGAATGAGAGAATCACTTCCTATTCCTCACTAGGAAGTACAGCTGTTATCTTCGGGTTCCCTGCGACTACAATCTCGAATTGATCCGATAACTCGAATATCGCGGCGAGCCTGCGAGGACCGTTTTGGCTTCAGGACGACGCAGGCCATCGCTGACCAGCAGAGGTGGAGTCGGAAGAGACGAGTGTCGCTGCCAGCGGAGCGCTACATCAAGTCACGCAATCGACGCCACTGTCAACGCGCCGCCACGAACCTCCGCCGCCGACAGAACTCCTTCATCTCTATCGGAGGTGCATATCCGTATCTCCATTTGAAATCAAGCCACTACAGTGATTGTTTCGCTGATCCGACCGCGACTCCGTTTGGATGTGGATTTGCTTGACGGAGTCGTGAAACATGTGGAGCTGCTGATGATTACCTGCGAAATAGAGACAGTGAGATTCCAACGAGGTGCGGCCGCAAGCAACCCTCTGCGTCTACTTCGGTCGCGTAGCAGAAATACCGGCTCACGCTCTGGCTACCCGGCAGCTTTCGACATCCCCAATCCTGTGCGGAGTCTCACAGGCGAGCTTCAGAGAGAGGCTTTTCAGCAAATGTTCGAGACCTCGCGACGCAGATTCCTGGCGCTTGCCTATACTATCGTTCGAAACATTGAGGACGCCGAAGACGCCGTCCACGATGCCTATCTTTCCGCTTACTTGAACCTGCGAGGCTTCGAGGGCCGGTCTGCACTGACGACGTGGTTCACGCGAATCGTGGTTAATGCGGCGTTGATGATCCGACGAAAGCGTAGACCAACGCGCGTCGTCCCGTTTCCTGAAGCGAGTACGTCGCATGAATCCGACTGGACCGAGCGAATCGTCAGCTTGCAACCCGATCCGGAAATGGCGCACGGAGAACAAGAAACCCTTCGACTGATCATCGAGCGCCTCGGCGACATGAAGCCTTTGCTTCGACAGGCCTTCATCATGAAACATTTCGGAGAGTTATCGATCCGAGAAGCTTGCACGTTGCTCGGCGTTTCAAGCAGTACCTTCAAGGCTCGCCTTGCGCGTGCCCGACGGCAGCTTGCGGAGCGAGTACCGCGAGTTACGGTTGCGCCAATCCATCGACGCAGGCTTGCCGCCGGATCGGGCCGACCGCCCTGCATGTAGGCCGCCTGGGCGAAAAAGCATCGCCTCGCCTGGTGCCCCTCGCTAATCCCTTTCGGGCTTTTTCCGCGATTCATCTCCGACCAATCGAAAACACAGTCCTCGCCCAACTCCGTATGTGAGCCGCTTTCCGCTCGGCATCCATCTCGAAATATTCCGGTGTCAATCGTCTGGCGAAAACGCTAAACGGTTGGCAGTTGTAAATTCGCGGAAGGCACGAACGACATCGGGCCCACGCCAAAACCTTTCCATCCAGCACCTTGCCGCCGCTCTAATCGCAATGCATTTGGCCCACCGCTTGCCACACCTGGCTATGAAGGAGCAAGTTGATGCCCTCCACAGCCGTGTCCGGCAATCCTGACACACCGTCCGTGAAACCGACGTCTGAGCACGAGAAAACTCAGAGCGTCCCTCCGCGAGAGGCCGGATGGAAGAAACTTGTAACTCCCCTCGTGGTTATTCTGCTCGCATTGGCCATTCTGATTACGCTTACGCGAAACTGGAACGCCTGGGAGGGTGGAAAAGCGGAGCAGGTCACCGATGACGCCTACGTTCGCGGTGATCTCACACCGTTGAGCACCAAGGTGGCGGGCATCGTTCGCGCGGTCCACGTCGCTGACTATCAACAAGTTCACAAGGGCGATCTGATTGTTGAATTGCAGGACGAAGATTACGGCGCGCAGGTCGATCAAGCGAGCGCGGCAGTCGAGGCAGCCCGGGCGGCGATCGAAAACAATCGCCGGCAACGCGAGTTGCAGGATACACGCATCGACAAGGCTTTGGCCGGGATCGATCAGGCAAAGGCGCAAATTGCGGCGGCTCAGGCCGGAAAAGAGGCCGTGGAGGCCGACCTGATTCATGCCCGCTCCGAACGTAAGCGTCAGGAAGACCTCTATCAAACGCATTCAACCACACAGCAGAAACTCGAGTCCGCCGTCGCCGACGAAGGCCGCCTCACCGCACAGTTCGCCAGCCGCGAGGCTGACCTCGCACAAGCCCAGACATTGTTGCGGAGTAATGAGCTCGGCGTCGAAAGCGAGCGCCGCTCCAAGGCCGTGCTTGAATCTCAGGATCTGCAACTTCAGGCCGATCTGCGAGCAAAGCAAGCGAGTTTAGCGGCCGCCACAGTCAATCTGGGTTACACAAAGATTTTGGCGCCTGGCGACGGCACTGTCGGCGAACGCCAAGTCCGCGTTGGGCAGCTCGTTTCACCCGGAACACAGGTTATCTCCTTCGTTGATGTCACAAAGTGGGTGCAGGCCAATTACCGGGAAACCCAATTGACCAACGTGAAAGTGGGCGACCTTGCCGAACTTCGAGTCGATCAATTCCCCGGCCAAGTCATTCACGGAAAAGTGTTGGAGATAGCCCCGGCCAGCGGATCGCAATTCGCGCTGCTTCCTCCAGACAATGCGACCGGGAATTTCACCAAAGTCGTGCAGCGCATTCCCGTCAAGATCGCGATCGATGATTCCGCCTTCGCCTCTAAACTGCGTCCCGGACTCTCCGTGATAGCAACCGTCCGGACGAGACAGTAGCCCTAATAATGGGAACTTCGAGCATTTCCATACGCCCCTCCGCACTCGATATTGCGCGTGGCGCGGCTTCCGCCATCCCATCGGAAGTGTCGACGCGTCCACTGCTCGGAATTCTCGGTGTCGTTCTCGGCGCAGGACTGGTGACGCTAGCCGGCCGCATGCTCAGTCTTGGCCTCCCTGATCTAAAGGGACACGTCGGCATAAGCTTCGACGATGGCGCCTGGCTAGACAGCGCCTTCAACGCATCGCTGATGTTCATCGGGCCGTTCACCGTCTATCTCGGAGGATTACTGGGCCCGCGTCGCATACTACTTAGCGCCGCCGTAATCTTTGCGGTAACTTGTGTTTTTCTCCCATTCGTACACAGCTATACGCTGCTTCTCGCCGCACTGGTCCTCGCCGGGATGACCTCAGGCACCTTCTATCCGCTCACCTTGACGTTCGCGCTCCGCAACATTCCGTTGCGCTATCTTCCATTTACGATTGCCTTGTATGCCACTTTTGTCGACGGCGCGGTAAATATCGCACCGTCGCTCTACGGCTGGTACCGAGACCACCTGTCGTGGCATTGGATGTTCTGGAACTCAGCCGCCATCGCTCCCTTCATGATTCTCTGCGTGTACCTAGGAATTCCGCCGACGCCACCACGGAAAAAACCCGGGCCTCCCCCAAGCTTCGCCGGCTTCCTCTATCTGAGCTTGGGTTTGGCTTTTGTATTTGTCGCAATACAGCAAGGTCAACGGCTTGATTGGTTTCGTTCCGGCATGTTCAATGCCTGGTTTTGGTGCGGGATGTTTTTTCTCTTGTGCGCGCTCGTCCGGAGGCTACGCGGGCCGAACCCCCTCGTGGCACTGCCGTATCTGGCGAAATGGAACACGATGTTGTTGGGCGGCCTGCTTTTTTGGTTTCGCTTCACGTTATGCACGACCATCATTCTTATTCCGCAGTCGCTGGCGATACGTGGGTTGGAAGCCGATCAGATCGGGCCGGCGATTATGTGGAGCGCCCTGCCGCTTCTGCCGATCGCGTTTACGGCTGGATATCTCCTGCTGCGCAAAGTCGATCCGCGCCTGCTCTTAGCTGCCGGCCTTGCTTGTACCGCATTCGCTGCATGGTTGAACGCGCAGTACAGCAGCACTTGGGCGGCCGAGAATTTTTACCGCACCGAATTGCTGATTGGAGTTGGACAGGCATTTGCTTTCATCGGCCTCGTCGGGTGCATCGTTTTGCAGGCCATCTTCACAGGTGGGTTGTCGAAGCCCGAGTGGGTTCTTACGTTCTCGGCATTCTTCCATGTGGTCCGCCTGTTTGGTGGAACTGCCGGCGCGATCTACATGGGTCACTTCCTGGCTCAGCGCGAAAAACTGCATTCCAACCTGCTGGGGCTTCACGTCAGTGCCGGAGACTGGATCAGCACTACGAACATACGCGCGATGACGGCTGGGTTAGCTGCGAAATCATCCGGCATGGCGACTGCCGGAGAGCGCGCGGTGGATTTAATTGCGGCACGGGTACGTCTCCAAGCCTTCAGTCTGAGTATTGTCGACGGCTTTCTCTTGATCGCTTGGAGTTGCGCGTGCGCCCTGGTCTTGGTGGCGTTGCTGCGAAAATCGCCATTGGACTACGGCGATCTCAAGACCATCCAGCAAACATTGTCTCTCCCGAAGGAGTCAAAATTATGAGGCGAAAGACAGTCGCTCTCCTGATGGCGGCGACACTCTGGATTTCTCCCAACGTGGCTGGTCAGACACCAAATTCAGCGGAGCCGCGCCACATTACCCTGCGCGAAGCCGTCGAGCTAGCCCTAAAACACAACCATGACGTGCGACTCGCCGGATTCTCCGTCGACGAAAAACGGCATGCCAAAGAGGCCGAAAAAAGTTCCTATTTCCCCTCGATACACAACGACAGCAACTTTGCCCGGGTGACGGATACGCAACTGATTGAAATTCAAGCCGCCAGCCTGGGTACGGTCGCAGGCACGCCGATTCCCACCGCAAACACCATCCTGAATCAAGGTGGACGCAACCTGACAACTAGCGGAACCCAGATCACTCAGCCGCTGACTTCTCTCCTGAAAATCAGGCGCGCGAATGATATAGCCCAGGCCGAGGTAGAAGCCTCACGCGCGAAAGGACAGCTCACCACCAATAACGTGGCTCTCGCGGTCCATGAGGTCTACTATGCGGTTCTCATTGCCCAAGCGCATCGCAGTGCCACCGAGGCAAGAATCCAAGCCGCTCAGGACCTTGCCAGTGAACGCATCGAGCAGGTTAAGTTCGGCGCTTCTCTCGAACAGGAGTCGATCGAGAGCCGCGCGAATTTCTTGCAAGCAAAACAGGAATTGTTGACCACCGATCTTCAACTGACAGACCTCAAGCTGAAACTCAATGACCTCATGGGCCTGCCTCTGAGCACCGCGCTTGATCTCGATCCGATGATTGCCGAAGTTCAGGAGAGTTGCCCACGCGAGGATTGTGTTGCCACGGCGAAGAACTCGCACCCGGCAATACGAGCTGCCCGCGCCGAGGTCGAGAAAGCGGTGGCCGTTGTCCGCCTGGCAAAGACCGATATCTGGCTGCCCGACGTTGACGCGTTTGGCCGCTACAGCTACCAGAACAATGTTCCGTTTCTCGCGCGCAACTTCGGCACGTTCGGCGTTCATTTCAGCTACGACCTGTTTGATGCCGGCCATAAACGCGCCGTTTTGCATGAGCGCGAATCCCAGTTGTCCGAGGCGAAGGAAAACCTTGCGAAAGTGATGGATGAAGTCGAATTAGAGGTGCAAACCGCTTATAACAAATTGGAACGCACCCAACAGATGCTCAAAGTCTCGGACGAGATTCTGGCGCTTCGACACGAATCGAACCGCGTTCAGCAACAGGAACTATTACGTGGCGCCGCGCTCAAGTCGCAGGCCGCCACGGCCAGCGCTCAAGAGTTCGACGCCAAAGCCCTCCTGCTGCAATCACAGTTAGACTATGCACGCGCACATGATGAGTTCGTGCGTGCCATGGGCGCGACTCCGCAGTGAGGCACTAAGCTAGACAGTTGCGAAGCGCCGATTGAAGAATTTGACCGAAGGGGCGAATCCATTATGAGCAAACCGGTTCTCGTCGTCACGACTAAGCACGTTAAAGAGGTCGAGGAGCGAATCGATCGGAATTACGACGCCCGTCGTAATCCAAACGAAGCTCCATTCAGTCGGCAAGCTTTGCTCGCGGCAGCGGATGGAGCGGACGCCTTGTTCATCACGCCGGTTGACAGACTCGACTCGGAGTTCTTCAAACGCATCTCCCCATCGGTAAAAGTGATTGCGACTTTCTCCGTGGGATTCGAGCACATTGATTTGGCAGCGGCTGCCCGTAGAAAGATTGCGATCGCCTATACTCCGGGCATCAACCAGGAAGCTACGGCCGACATCGCCATGTTACTGATGCTCGGCGCTTCACGGCGAGCTTACGAGGCGCAAGAAATCCTTCGCACGGGAGCATGGAGACCGTCGAGCCCCAACGTGTTGCTGGGCTGGCAAGTCGGCGGAAAAATCTTAGGCATCTTTGGAATGGGACGCGTTGGTCAGGCCGTGGCGCGACGGGCACGGGGCTTTGGAATGAAGATTCACTACTCGAATTCATCACGGTTGCCGGACTCGGTGGTAGGCGACGCCGTATTTCACGAAAGTTCCCGGGATTTACTTCGCGAAAGTCAATTCCTCAGCTTGCACGCTCCGGAGACGCCTGAAACCCGTCATTTTCTGAATGCAGAAACAATCAAGCTTTTGCCCAGGGGCTCGATCATAGTCAACACAGCTCGGGGTGGATTGGTTGTGGATGAGGATCTGATCGCCGCGCTGAAAAGCGGTCACATTGCCGCTGCCGGGCTCGACGTTTTTGAAGGCGAACCAAAGCTTCATCCGGGCTATCTTGATCTTAAGAACACATTCCTTTTGCCCCACATTGGCAGTGCCACCGTCGAGACTCGGACGGCGATGGGCATGCTTGCGTTGGACAACATTGACGCGGTATTGGCTGGTCGGCCCGCGCCATCGCTAGTAGTTAATCGAGATTAGTGAATTTGTGAAATCGGTATTGAAGGAAAGCATCATTTAGTTCACTCGTTTATCCAATACTTCAGAAGAAACATCCGGTCTGGCAATAGTCGGATGAAAAGGAAGAAAGATGACAACGGAAAGCGGTCAGGCGAAAGCCTCAGCGAATCAACAATCGGTAAGCCTCTGGGCCGCGGCACTGAACCAACTCAAAGAATGGGATCCAGCATGGGCAGAACACGCCGTGAAGATGACCACGAATCCGCGGACGGACGGGATTTTGCCCATCAAGTTCATCGAATTGGTCAGCGTCGGCTTAAATGCATCCCGCACAAACCTGAACCCGGAGGGAACGCGCCGACACATTCGAGCTGCGATCGCCGCGGGTGCCACCCGTCACGAGATCTTATTCGTTCTCAAGTGCGCGTCCGTAATGTCCATTCATTCCTTTAGCTTTAATGCTCCACTCCTGATCCAGGAAGCCAGCATGGGTAGCTTGGACGACTTCAGTAACTTGCGGAAGAAACAGTTGGAAAAAGTTGGAAAAGCCATCCTGTCCGTGGAAAAGATGAAGGCAATCGGACACTGGAGCGAAGAGTGGGATTCCGTTCTATTTCTTGACCCCGTGTGGACCGATCAATACATGGCCATGTGTACCGCCCTGTACGCCGAAAACGTTCTTCCTCCCAAAGAACTGGAACTCCTGCTCGTCGCTTTCGACGCTGCTTACGTACACATTTATGGCCCGGGCACGCGGCGCCACATCAAGAACGCGTTCAGGGCCGGTGCAAGGGTGGAAGAAATCATGGAAGTTTTGAAGCTCGGCGTGGTGCAGGGAGTGCTGGCTTGCAATCTTGGCGTCACGCTCTTGGCTGAAGAATTAGAGCGCGACGCGACGTCATAAGCCAAGAAGCCTTGAATCCACGTATCGGAGAATCAACTCATGCATGGAAGAATCGCAACTGTGGTTCTGCTCGCCCTGCTGCTTTCTCCCGTTATCGGCTCGGGAATTCCGTCGCCGGACAAGCCGGCCGAACCCGATAAGTTTTTCCGCGAGTTCATTGGCCTCAGCGACGATCAAATCAAAGAAATCCGCGCAGGAAAGGCAATCGCGAAGATACTGGACTCCCCGACTGCGGATCAGGTATTTGTCTTTGGCTCTGTTTACATAAATTCGACGCCGGAGCGTTACCTTGAATTCGCATCGGATATCGATGCGCTGCGCAAACTTCCGAGTTACATCGCAATCCGAAAGTTCAGTGATCCACCGCACCTTTCGGATCTTACCGAGTTTACGATGGATGAAGAGGATTTCAAGCAACTGAAAAATTGCAAGCCAAGCCATTGCGAGGTGCAACTGCCGACTGAAGCGATGGAAGAGTTCCAGCGTTCCGTGAATTGGACTGCGCCGGATGCCAACGACCAGGCGAATCGGCTGGCTCAGCAAATGGCTCTGCAAGCCCTCCTCAACTACGAGCAGGGCGGCAATGCGGCTCTGGGAACCTATCGCGACAAAGATCACCCAGCCGTTGTGGCGGAAACGTTTGCTGCTTTGCTTAGCCGCTCCAAGGCACTCCCTGTGTATCTGCCCGAATTGCGTGAATATCTCCTCAACTATCCCAAGGCCGATTCCGGCAATATCCAATCCGAGTTCTATTGGGAAAAAGTGAATTTTGGATTGAAGCCGACCCTACGCGTCGTCCAAGCGATCGTTTATCAAGGCAAGTCGCCGGGACGGCCCGCGTATGCCGTAACCGTGAAACAGTTGTACGCAAGCCACTACTTCGAAAGCGCGTTGGACCTGACGGTGTGCGTCAAAGACGATGAAAACCCGCTTCATCCCGGCTTCTACCTGATAACCATGAAAGGATCACAACAGGCGGGTCTGACCGGCTTGAAGGGTGGAATTGTGCGGAAAGTCGCAGTGGATAAGACTCGCTCTTCGCTGGAAAAGGCTCTGGCTTCCATCAAGCAGAAGCTCGAGTCTCAAGCGCAATCATCGAATCAGCCAAGGTGATGAACATGGCGTTCCCGGATCGCCGCACCCTGAACATACTGATGACCGCGCTGCTGTTCGGGCTGGTGCTGGCGATTGTGTACATCGCCCGCGTCATCAGTGTGATTTTTGCTTTCTCAATTCTGTTCGCTTACTTAATTAATCCCATCGTGAGGTTTATGCAGAGCCACTCGCTGTTTTTCAAGAATCTGCGGGGCCCGCACGTTGCCGAAGCCTACCTGGCGCTCCTGATTCTTCTCGGATTCATTACCCACAATTTCGCTCCGCAACTGGTCCCGCGGGCAGAGCAGCTCTTCAGGGACTCACCCGCGATCATTGAAAATGTTTATTCGGGCGATATTGCAATTGACATCGGACACCGCAATGGTTGGGACGAGGGCCAGTCGCTTCGCGCAAAAGCTTTTTTGCATCAACGAAAGGAAACTGTCCGCGGTTTGGTTGAATCCGCTCGGCGGTTTGTATCTGTTGCGTTTGGTGGAATTGTCCTGATTCCGATTCTCGGCCTTTTTTTCCTGAGTGATGGCGAGAAAATGGCGAATGGAGTCATTCAACTCGTCTCGACCAGGGAAACGTACGAGGAAGCCAAGTCCTTGGCCTCGGACCTAAACAACATGCTGCGACACTACATTCGGGCCAAGGTCATCCTTGCCGTCCTGTCACTCATCTTTTGCTCCGTTGCCATGCTGTTCCTGGGTTACCCGCACGCTCTTGCTTTGGGGCTCATGGCCGGAGTCCTTGAATTCATTCCCGTTGCCGGTTGGATCACCGCGTTAATCGCCATCGCTACAGCTGGGATGCTCACCCACTCCCACTGGATTTGGATGGCGGCGCTGCTGGGCCTTTGGCGGATGATCATGGACTACGCAATTTCCCCGCGCGTCGTGGGCCACGAACTCGAGATCCATCCACTGCTGGCCATTTTCACGGTCATGGTTGGGGCGCGGTCGGGGGCATCGTGGGGATTTATCTTTCCGTGCCGTTAGCCGCCTCCTTCCGTGTCATTTGGCACAGGCTCGCCCCTCCTGTCCAACACGTCGAAGGCGCGCCCGATTAGCTTCAGTCTGGCACCAGGAGTGGCACTCAGTTGGAGAGCGATTTCGTGGCCGTGCAAGTGGCGCGGAATGATGGGAGTAGAAAGGCATCTTTCGAAGCACAGGACTAGTTGTCCTGTGTATTTCGAATGAGAGAGTCTTTTAGGGGGCCTCTACAGCACTCATTTCCCCCAACCGGACTTCCATGATAGGTCTTCGTCAAGAGAAAAAAGCTCCCCTGACGCGTTCGGGAGGCGCGCGTGAAAAGTTTTTTCAAGTTCTTCCGCTCGCGGTTTTCGCCTCTCGGCGATTGTTCCTGCTCGATGCAGAACCAGACATCCATTTGCTGTCTCAGCCACCAAGGCCTCCACAGAAGATTGAGTTAGTGATCTCCTGGGTTGAAACATCTGGAGAGAGCATCGGGAGCTTGCGCTCCGTCGCCCAGTCCGGTTGAGGCGAGACCTGGCAGGCCGCGTGCCGAAGAAACTTGATTGTTTTTTGCCGCTGCCGTTTTACGCTACGGCGCGGTTCTCCTTCTCCACGACAAGAAAACCGTCCTGGCGGCGATCGATGGCCATCAAATACGCCACCAGCTTCCGTGCCACCGCCAGGGTTGCGCGATTGGCATTTCCTTTCTGCTTGGCCTGGTCATACAGTTGCGCCAGTGCCGGACTCAGTCGCGGGGCCATCTTGGCGGCCTCCACCAGCACGGTTTGCAAATGCTTGTTGCGCTGCTTGGAAATCGGAGTCCGCTTGCGGATGCCTGCGGAACTCTTCTCGTCGCCACACAGCCCGCAATAACTGATGGCCTTTTTGATCGAAGAAAAACGCTTTACGTCACCTACTTCGAGCGCCCAGGTTAGTGCCGTGATCGGGCCCACCGCGGGAATGGTCATCAGTCGTTCCACGCGTTGCGCCAAGAAGGGATCTCGCTCGAGTGACCGTACCAGCGCACCTTCCGTCTTCCGCAAACGAACCAGCCCTTCCCGGCACTGCTGCAAGAGTCGCCGCAGGCTCTCGTCGATGTCCGGGTTGCTGGTCAGAAGCTCTTTGAAATAGCCCGTATGGTGCAATTTCTCTTGGTTATAGGTCACGCCGGCTTGCATCAACACACAAGAGATCCGATTCTTCAGCTGCACGGCTTGCTGCACCAGCAGATTGCGATACCGCAAGGTGCGCCGCCGTTCGCGAATTTCCGTCGAGACCATGTAGCTTTCTGGCAGAAAATCACACCGCAGGGCGTCACAGATCTTGTCCGCATCGATCCGATCATTCTTCTTTTTTGCCACAGCGATGGCCCGCAGCATCAGTGGATGGGCCACTTTCAGCGCCGCGGCGTGGGGCTTCAGATGATCGTAGATCCAGCCCGTGAACATGGTGGCTTCCATTGCTGCCATCCACGGCCCGGGAAGCGTTTTCATCCACACGTCCAGGTCGTAGCGCGTGGCAGCAATCTGGCCTTGCGCGTGAATTCGACCGCTCGCATCTTTCACGCAGTAGCTGATCAATTTCTTGTGAACATCTAAGCCGATGTAATACATACTTTCCATGGGGAGCCTCCTTGGTTGTCTCTGAATCAGCGGGGTCGCTGAGTTCAGCGTTTGTACACCAAGCGCTCCTCCCCGACCTATACATTCAAACATCGGGGGAGTCGGCGAGTTTCCACTTGATCGATTACGCCGTTTACCAGGTGGTAAGAGCTAGCCGGAGGGTCACCGGCGGGGGAAATCGTTATTTCGAACTCACGAGGCGAGGAGAAACCTGCGTGCCGTCGCGAAGTTGGTCGGTGCCTCGGGTTGCAACCTCGTCTCCTTCGTGCAAGTCGCCGAAGATCTCAATGAGATTCCCGGGGGTCGCTCCAGTCTTTACATCCACCCACTCGACACGATTGTTCCGGATTCGAAGCACGAAGGTGCGCGCTAAATTGCTCGCCACGGCTGAAGCTGGAACAAACAACGTCGCGTAGTTCCGTCTGATGGGCCACTCCACTTCGCAGAATGTTCCTGGCACGAGTTCGGCGTGAGGATCCCGCACATCCAACTCCACGGGCATCGTTCTCGTCTTAACGTCCACGTCGTGGGAGATTCTGGCGATCGGGGCACTAAACGTTCTGCCTGGAAACGACGGCACGGTAAAACTCACCAAGGTACGTTCGGGAACGCCAGCAACATCGTTTTCGGGCACTGGCACGACCAGTCTGTGGCGCGTCGTTGTTTCAATCTTAACAAGGGGTGTCATCGCTCCTGCTCCAGCAGCGGGGCCCACGAGTGCGCCAGGATGTACATATCTAGTGGTCACTTGGCCATCGAAAGGAGCTGTGATGTTTAGATACGACTCAAGCTGCGTTACTGCTCTCAAGCTGTCCTGAGCGGCGTCTGCGTTTTTCTTCAGGGCGCTCACATTTGCCTCGTCCGATTGCGCAGTCTTTTGTGCAATGTCAAGATCGTTGGCAGCCACAACGCCAGGTGTTTTCGATGCAGCGCTCATGTGCTGATAGGTTGCTTGATCGGCCGCAAGTTTGGCCTGACCTGCTGCGAGCTGCGCCTCAGCGCTTTGGTACGCAGCATCTGCTTGAGCTCGCTGGGCTATCAGTTCCGGGGCTTCTAGTCGAGCAATGATCTCGCCTTCCTTCACCGTTGACCCGCGATCGACCTTGATCGATTTCACAAAGCCCGTCTCTTTGGCATAGACGTCGACGCTCTCGTACGGCATGAGCTCAGCCGGTAAGCGGTCCGTTGTGTTCAGTTTCTGAGATCTCACCGTGGTTACTTCCACTGGCGGGGCAGATGTGGACGCGCTCGGCGCAGTTGCAATCGCGTCTTGCTTTCCGCCGCACGAGACCACGGTAAGGCTCACTGCCAGGAGCGCCAAAGGCGCCGTGACGGTTGTGAGTTTCATAAGTTTCTTCAAGACGCGCATCAAACCTTAATCTCCTTTAGCTTGTTGCGTATCGGCTCTCGGGATCGTCGGGATCAAGCGAGGGAGACGCCGTCGCCGCCCGCTGCTGAACGATAGAAAACACGAACGGCAGCACCGTCAAATTCGCGAGAGTAGCTGCGATCAAGCCTCCAATTACCGCTCTGCCCAATGGCGCTGTCACTTCGGCTGCCAGCGCCATGGGAATCATGCCTGCGACCATGGCGGCGCTGGTCATCAGAATGGGCCGCATCCTTTCTTTAACTCCTTGGATTCCTGAATCAAAAGCGGAAGCGCCGCTTCGGCGGTGCTGGTCGGCGAACGTCACAAGCAGGATGGCGTTAGCGGTCCCCACCCCGACCGCCATAATACCTCCCATGTACGACTCGATATTCAGCGTCGTGTGCGTAATCAGAAGCATCAGGATCACTCCGCAGATGGCAGCAGGCGCAGTTGCCAACACTACGAAAGCAAGGCGCAAAGACTCGTAATTGGCGGCCAAGAGCAGAAATATGGCGAGCACCGCGAGCGCCAGGCCGATACCGAGGCTGTTGATCGTATCGTGCATAGGCGCAATCTGACCTCGGACCTGCACAGTCGTGCCACGCGGGGGTATGCCCGCACTGCGGATCGCCGCGTCGATGCTTTTCGATACGCTTCCGAGGTCTCGCCCTGTAACGTTCGCAGAGAGGGTTAACATCCAAAGTCCATTGCGACGGTCGTATTCGCCCATGACCGTGCCGTCATCCACTTTCGCAAGGTCGCCGATCAGCGGGTGTTGCGATGGCCCGGACATCACGGGGATATTTCGAACATCCTGCAATGAGCTGATATCAGGCTGTGGGTATTGCACCTGAACTTGATAGGCGACGCCTGTTTTCGGGTCGGCCCAGTAATTCGGAGTTGTGAAACGGCTCGAATAGGTTGCCTCGGAGAGCGATCGGGCCACTTGGTTCGTCGTCACCCCGAGTTGCCCGGCCATTTCTCGGTTCACTTTCACATCCACACTTGGATAGTCCAGCGGGAGTTCATATTTCAGGTCGCGCAATGCCGGTATTTTGCTCAACTCATTCCGGACTTGGTCGGTGAAGGTCCGGCTGGCGGGCAAGTCCGGTCCAGTGATCGCTATCTCGACTGGAGTCGGGGCTCCAAAGTTCATAATTTGGCTGACGAGATCTCCGGGTTCGAAGGAGAAAGTAGAACCTGGAAATTCGGGCGGCAGGATTTGACGCAGTGTTTTCTCGAATGAAGGGACATCGATGCGGGCTCCAGGCCTGAGAGCGACGTTGATCACAGCCTCGTGGGGCCCACTGGTCCACAAGAAAACCGTGTTGATCGGGTAACTCGCGCCTTGAGTGCCTACGTATCCGAGAGTGATAGCGACATTACCGGGACCAGCCGCTTTGTTAATTTCGTCCAGCACTCTGGTCGCCAGCTGCTCGGTATCCTCAGCGCGGGTTCCGATGGGGGCGTCAAAGCGCAGACGGAATTGAGTCTGGCCTATGTTGGGGAACAACTCCTGGCCGAGGCGCGGTCCCAGCAACAGCACGATGAGCAGCACGATAACCACGTATGCTCCAACAATGGGCCAGCCCATACCTCGGCGACGTTCAAGAAACGTTCCCCAACTATCGCGCAGCTTATCGAAGTCCCATCGTCCCGCGATGAGTGCTTTGTGCCCCCGATCGATTTGCCGATGGATCCATAAGAACATCACTGGCAAGAACGAGCTCGAGAGCAGGAAGGAAGCTGCCATCGCGAACGCTACCGCCAGAGATAACGGTACAAACAAGTTTCGCGCCACCCCTGTCATCAGAAACGAAGGAAGGAACACGGCGACAATCGAGAGCAATGCCAGGAAGCGAGGCAAAATCGTCATCTGCGTTGCATTCAACACACCGCGCGCGACCGGCATATTGGGCTCCCGTAGGAGCGTGCTATCGATGTTTTCGATCAACACCACACCCTCGTCGACCAGAATGCCCACTGCCAAAGCCAAGCCGCCCAGTGTCATGATATTGATCGTCTGCCCTGTGAGCCATAAGGCTAGCACCGAGGTCAGCAGGGCAAACGGAATCGTGGTCACCACAATTAGCGAACTCCGCCAGTCACCGAGGAACAGCAGAACCATAAGGCCCGTCAGAACGGCTCCGAGCAGTCCTTCCCGGATCACTGCCGTCAGCGCGTTTGTTACGTACGAAGATTGGTCCAACTCGTAGCTGATTTTGATGTCGTTCGGAACCAGAGAGCGAAAATACGGCAGGCTGTTCTTGACTTCTTTCACTACCGTCACTGTCGACGCGCCCGCACGCTTGGTCACGGGAATGTAGACAGAGCGGCGGCCGTTTACGAGCGCATAACCTGTCGGGATGTCAGTCCCGTCTTGAATGGTCGCGATGTCATGGAGATAGACCGTCGGCCCGGCGCCAGTCCTAATCGGCAAATCTGCGAGAAGCTTGATATTGGGCGCGACGGAATCACTCTCGGCGATGCGCAGCAAGTTGCCCGTACGTACGTTACCGGCGGGCTGAAGTACATTTCCATTATTTACCGCCTGAGCCACTTCATCGGGTGACATCCCGTAGGCGCGCAGTCGGTCGGGTTTCACGGTGACAACCATCGTGCGCTGATTGCCGCCGAACGGCGGAGGTGACGTCAGGCCCGGCAAGGTGGCGAATGCTGGCCGTACACGGTTGAGCGCGAGATCTTGAATCTCGCCAACGGTTCGCGTATCGCTGGAAAACACCACATAGCCGACAGGGACTGTGCCTGCGTCAAAGCGAATTACGAACGGAGCGACCGTTCCAGGCGGCATGAAGGCGCGAGCACGATTAACGTACGAGATCGTTTCCGCCAGAGCCTGGCTCATGTCTGTGTCGGGATAAAAAGTCAGCTTCAGGAGTCCATTGCCCTGAATGGATTTGTCCTCTACGTTTTCGATCCCGTTGATATATAGGAAGTGATACTCATAGTAAAAAACAAGATAGCCTTCCATCTGTGCTGGGCTCATCCCGCCATAGGGCTGCGCCACATAGATCACGGGAAAATTGAGATTGGGGAAGATGTCAACGCTCATCCTGGTGAGTGCGAGAATAGAGCCGAGGGCAATGGCAATAACAGCCACCATAATTGCTATTGGCCGCCTCAATGCCATTCGAATTAGCCACATAGAACTCGCTCCTCCACGGCCTCTTCAGCAGAACTATTCCTTACGGTGCCGGTGCTCGCAGTATATCCAGGAAAGGCTGCAAGTTGCCTTGGGCGTATGCCAAACCGAATAGGCTGCGCCACACATTCAAACGAGCGAGTGCATCATCCATTTCTGCCTGAGCCAGAAGGCCCTCGGCGTCGGCCACTTCCACGACCGGCGCGAGACTGGCATCGTAGCGGGCCCGCGACTGAGTTTCGGACGCACGAGCAGCTGATAATTCTGTTGGGGTTTGTTGCGCCACAAGCTGTGCGCTTTTCAATTGAGACAGGGCCACCTGAATCTGTCCTGTCAGGTCTTGAATCGTCTTGTCATATAAAGCTCGTTGCGAATTCTCATTGGCCTTTGCGATCTGCTTTTGGGTACTTAGAGCCTTGAAATCAAAAACGTTCGGGAAGGTGACAGTCAGTCCCGCGACCCAGTTGCCGCGCCCTGGCGCCAAACCGTTCCAATTGCCAATGATGGACCCGTTGTTTGGTACTTCGCTGCCGCGGGCGAAACCTTCCGTCTGAAGGAAGATGCGTGGATAATCGGTTTTGCTCAACACCTTTTCCTGCGCCTGCACTTCTCGCACGGTTGCCATTTGGTCTCGAGCTATCGGGTTGTCGGCAGGATCGAGATTGTGCAGCGATTCGACGGGCGGCAGATCTAGCAGCTTGCTGGGATTCAGTCGAAGATCACTGCCAGCGGCTCCCATGAGAGCGGCCAGTGTTGCCAAGGCCGCCCGCTCGGCTTGTTGTGCCTGATAGAATTGCGTCTTCGCCATAGCGAGCTGCGCGTCAGCCCGTGAGGCATCTACGCCGGGCCGCAGATCATTGTCGACAAGCGTATGAACGGATCGATTGAAAACCTGCCATCGATCCACGTTTGCTTGTGCTGCGGTCACCGCCTGCTGTGCAGCGAGGGTAGTCAAATATAAGTTCCCCACCGCAGCGGCCACCTGTAGCCGTGTCACAACCAGGCTGGAATCGGCTTTATCCTGCGCGGATCTTGCCAGCGCCACGTTGGCTGGGCGCAGCCCAAAGTCAATGGGCTCCCAGGAGAACAATGCAGCCGTCTGACTACCCCAATAGCTTTGGCTATTGGAATTGCCGATGGGCCCTTCGACGGTCGGCGTGACCGCAGTTGGCAGCCAAATACCTGGGACTTGGTTTTGCGTCGCGCGGCTTGCTTGGTAGACGCCGCTGAGCTGCGGTAGATACTGTGTCCGCGCCAAGGTAACACCAGCACGTGCCGCGGACAGTTGCTCGAGCGATGCACGAACGGCCGGATAATGCTGAAGAGCATAATTCAGCGCATCTTCGAGAGGTAGAGCCTTTGCTGTGTCGCCGCTGATCTGCGCGGCAGTGTGGTATGGAAAAAGAATGAGGAGGAGCAGACTCGCGGCGCTTATTCGGAGATATCTCCAAAGACTTGTCGTCACGTTCCATGACCTCCGTATTCGCGAATGTCCCTTTTGTGGCTCTGCGGAATTTTCATTCCAACAGTTCACCCAAGAGCACCTTGACCTTTTCTTGGGCTGTCGCGAGCGCTTTCCGCCCCATTGCCGTGCCGCGGTACATTCTGCGGCTTCTGCGGCCGTTGCGGATTTTCTGGGAGCGGAGCAAACCTCTCTTCTCGAGACTGTGGAGCATTGGGTAGAGCGTGCCAGCGCTCAATTTGTAGCCATGGCGCTGCAACTCCTCAATCATGCCCAGGCCAAAGATCGGCTCCTTGCATGCGTGGTAGAGAATATGGATGCGGATCAGGCCAGACAATAGCTCCTGGCCATTAGTGGACTCGATTTCTGTCAATCGCATATAATTATCGTTTGTCGATATCGATAAGCGATTAAAATAAGGTGAGTCCCGTTCTTTGTCAACGCCTATGTAGCGACTGCGCTTTCGGTCCTGCGTTGCCGCATCCGTGCTGGTCGTGGCACTGATTTGGAACGATGTACGAATACGTCGGAACGTGTCCCGAGTTCAGATCTGCATACAGACCGGTCGGACCGGTAACTGACGATGTTCTTAAAGCTGTTGTTCGGATCGGTATCCGGTCACGCTCGGACATCGGGCACACGCGCCAATCTGGTCCAGATACGGCGTTCTGGGAGATCTTCTCTCGAAGCGTATTTGTGGTGCTTTTGAAGGGATCCTGTGTGCCAAGAAGGCGGCAAGCAGTTTGAGCGTGAGCCGTGACGAACGAAACTGCATCGCCTATGCGTCCACTCAATTTGGATTGCGCACACGAGATGGGCAGGCGGACTGTAGCCGGGCGTATTATCCGTGCGGTAAATTGTGCCCTATTTTGTGCCCCACCTACATCAATAACCGTAGTAGTTCGTAGCGAATGGCGTATGGACAAATCACCCGTACTGCGTCGTAAATGAAACAACATAGCCAGCGATAGTACTCAGTAAGAAAACTATGCGCCGCAACTGTTAACCGAAGGGTTGCTAGTTCGAATCTAGCCCGGGGAGCCAAATTCCTCTAAAATTTCAGTTCCTGACGCTGGTCTTCCCTCGTTGAAGGAGAAGTCGGGTTGAGCATGCTACTAAAAGTCGGATATGTTGAAGCGATCTTTCGCTATGCGGTGAAGTCCATGGCTGGCGAATCACTTCAGGTTGCCAACTTGGGCTGGCACGGCATTGATGGTGACAGACGGCTTGCGTTCCGGCGGATGGATGACCGTAGCGGGATGCCGTGGCTGACGGCAAGCCGACTTCCGGACCTGGTGCGCTTTATTCCGCTTCGCCACGAAGGCAATGCGCCGGGTGAACTGCCTACGCATATCCGCACGCCGGACGGCGAAGAGATGCCCGTCTTCGGTGAGGATTTGGCCGCGGAGGTCGCACGGCGGCACGGATCTCCGGTGCAGATGATGCACTTGAATCGTGGCATCTTCGATGAAGCGAGCATTTCCGTAATCGCTCGCGATACGGTGCGGGAGATCGGGCGGCTCGCAGGGCGAGACCTGGACGTGCGACGATTTCGCCCGAATGTTGCTGTTCGCTTGCTGCGACCTGTCGCTTTCCAGGAAGACGAGTGGCTGGGAAGTACGCTCTGCTTCGGGGAAGAGGACGATGCTGCCGAAATTTCCGTGACGATGCGCGACGTACGCTGCTCGATGGTGAACCTGGATCCCGACTCGGCAAGGTCCGCGCCGGAAGTGCTGAAGGCGATCGTTCGTGCGAATCAGAACAACGCGGGAATCTACGGCGCGGTTACACGCATCGGGCAACTGGCGGTCGGTCAGAGCATATTCCTCCGTGCGTCAGGCCGAGGAATCTCAAAGCGTCCTCAGTAGACTAATTAGCTTGCAAGCGAAGCGAGCCTATTTGATGTAGCGACGGAGAATTTCCGCCAGGCTTTCGGCGGCCTTCGATTCGCGGGAGCCGACTTTGGCATCCTTGCTGAGCACGTGAAACTTAATCTCGCCCTCGACAATTTCCACCAATAACCCGTTTACGGCTCCGCGGCAGGCGGCAATCTGCTGCAGGACGTCGGCGCATTCCTTGTCCTGCTTAATGGCCTCACGAATGCTTTGCAATTGCCCCTGAATGCGGTTGATGCGGGCGAGGAGTTTCTTCTTTTCGTCGGCGGTATGAGCCATGGGGTGAACCTCCTTGACATACTATACCCAGTATAGTATCAACGGGTGGTTGTTACAAGCTGTTCATGTTCCCGGGTTCTAATGGCCCCAGGAAATTCGACTTCTGGACGTGAAATATGAACCTGCTGCGACCTGCCAATTGTGGCGCAACTTTCCTCTCCCTGGGTCTTCTATTTGTCTCCGGCGGTTGCGACAAGCTCGAAAGGCCGGTGAAGTCCGAGGACACCACATCCGTGGTGCACGAAGGAAACCATGTCACCGTGCCTGCAAAATCTCCACTGGCCAGCTGATCGAATCCGACGCCTTGGCGCCGGCCGTTCGCGTTGCGCGGCCCATCTTCTTTGCAACGTTGATCATCATCACCGCGTATCTTCCACTTTTTGCGTTTCAGCGCGTCGAGAAAAAACTCTTTTCTCCCATGGCGTATGTCGTGGGTTATTCTCTGGTCGGAGCTTTGCTTTTTGCGCTTGGAGTCATCCCCGGTTTGGCGTACGTGACTTACAGGCGACCACACCGGCAATTCGTTAACAAAGCTTTGTTAGCTCTCGGTCGCGGCTACGAACGCGCCGTACACCATCTGACGCACCATCCATCGCACGCCCTCATTCCAGGTGTACTCGCTGCTGGATTGGCTGTCGCGCTCTCCATTGCCATTGGCAAAGAGTTTCTGCCCTATCTCGATGAGGGCTCAATCTGGCTGCAAGTCCAATTGCCGCCTGGCCTTTCGCTGCCGAAGGCGGCGGCGATGGCGGATGAACTGCGCGCTGCCACGTTGGAATTCCCGGAAGTGTCGACGATTGTCAGCCAGTTGGGCAGAAATGATGATGGGACAGACCCGTGGACGCCTTCTCACATCGAGTGTTTTGTCGGACTGAAGCCTTACTCCACATGGAAGGACGGTGGCGACAAGCAAGGACTCATTAAGAGACTCGGCGAACGCTATGAGCGCATACCCGGCGCAACGGTCGGTTTCTCGCAACCCATGATTGACGGAGTGAACGATAAAATCTCCGGCGCCCACAGCGATCTTGTTGTGAAGGTGTTTGGCCACGACTTCGGTGAGATGCGCCGCATCGCAGCGGAACTGGTTGCTACGCTCGACAAAATTCCCGGCGCATCGGACGTCACCATCGATCAAGAGCCCCCGCTTCCGCAAATTCTCGTCAAAGTGGACCGGGAAGCGGCGGCGCGCTTTGGCATCAACATCGCTGACGTTGCCGCGATCATCGAATCGGGCATCGGAGGCAAAGCAATCTCCACGTTGTTTCTTGGCGAACGAAAATACGACATCGCGGTGCGGTTTCCGGAATCGGTTCGCGGCAGTCCGGATGCAATTGGAAGCCTGACCGTGACGCTTCCCACCGGCGCGCGCATTCCGCTTTCGCAGCTCGCTCAGATCGGTACTGCAACGGGAGAGAGCAGCATTACCCGTGAAATGAATCGGCGCCATCTGACGGTGCGACTGAACCTGCGCGGCCGGGATCTATCAAGCTTCCTGAAAGAGGCGCAGGACAAAATCGCCGAGCAGGTCAAATTCGATCCCACCAAATACCAAATCGAATGGGGTGGCCAGTTTGAAAACCAACAGCGCGCTCAGCATCGACTTGCTGTCATCGTCCCCGCGGTTCTTGCGTTGATATTTATTTTGCTTTACGCCGCTTTCGGAACACTGCGGCACGCCGGTCTTATTTTGACGATTGTTCCGGTTGCGCTTTTGGGAGGGCTGATCGCGCTGATGCTTCGCGGCATGACTCTGAATGTGTCAAGCGCAGTGGGATTCATTGCCCTGTTTGGTGTTGCGGTGCAAAACGGAGTGATCATGGTCGCCAGCCTCAACTACCAACATCAAAATCTGAAGAATCTGCATCACGCCGTGGTTCGGGGCGCTACGCGCCGATTTCGTCCCGTGCTTATGACCGCCACTGTTGCGTCGCTCGGCCTTTTACCCGCGGCGCTGGCGCGCGGCGTGGGCAGCGACGTCCAGAGGCCGCTTGCTACGGTGATTGTCGGTGGCCTGATCACCGCGACACTGCTGACCCTTTTTGTGCTCCCTGCGATGTACCTGCTTCTGGAAGTCCGGGCTGAGAAAGCGCATCCAGCGGTGCCCGACGAATGGGAGAATTCGTGATGAGAACGATCCGCCGCGTCTCAGTTTTTTATTTGCTGACACATTGTTTCTCTGCCGTGAGTCCTGCTTTCGCTCAAGCGCCGGCCGCTGCCGCAACTTCGTCGCCACAGGACAACCGCCCGAAGATCAGCTTCGACGACTACCTGAACGAAGTGGTGCGCCACAATCTTGATCTTGCGATTCAACGTTCCTCGATTGCGATCTCTCAGGCGGGTGTCACATCGGCCAAGGAACGCCCAGACTGGTCGGCGGACGTTGGGTTCCCGTCTGCGGATTTGTCGCATCAAGGATTCCCCACCTCATGGAGTGCCGGCTTGAATGTGCCTATCGAACTGGGTGGCAAGCAAAAGAAGCGGGTTCGCGCGGCAACAGCGGACGTCGCGACCACAGACTCCGATTATCAGGACGCGGTTCGCCAGGCTCGTGCGGCGGCAGCCGACGCCTTCATCGACTCTCTCGGTTCGCGCGATATTCTTCAATCGAAGCAAAAGAGCCTCGGGGAATTCGACAGGATCGTTCATGTAAATGAAGAGCGCGTGCGCGTGGGAGACATTGGTGAAATTGAGCTGGTGCAATCGCGCGTCAATCGCGATCAGTTTCGCGCCGACGTGATTACGGCCCAGGCCGATGTTGTGAGCGCGGACCTGGCGCTTGGGGAACAATTGGGCCAGCCCCAGAAGCTGTCCACGCAGCTGCCCGTGCCCACAGGAAAACTGGTCATAGCGGAGCGCACATTCAACGTCGACGACCTGGTAACGACCGCGTTTCAACAGCGGCCTGATGTGATTTCCAGGGCCCGTGCTGTGAAAGCCGCGGATCTGCGCATTGAACTGGCACGCGTCAATTTGATTCCCGATATGAGCTTCGGCGGCTCCTTCGCGCACACCGGCGTTGGATCAGGCGACTTCCTGCCACCGGTTGACAATGTTCTGAGTTTTGGCCTCTCGGTAAACCTACCCGTTTCCCGCTTGCGCTATCAGGGAGAAGTGGAAGCCGCTCGGGCGAATCGCGCTCAGGCGGAACTTCAACTCAGCTCCGTTCAGTTGCGGGTCGAAGCGGAAGTGCGCGATGCCTACTCTCGCTATCAGGCCAGTGTGCAGCGGCTCCACTTGTATAGCGGAGGCCTGCTGAAAGATGCCGACCGGGTTCTGGAAGCGCGTCTTTATGCGTATCAGCGAGGCGGCGCAAGCTTGCTGGAAGTGATCGACGCGGAAAGAACTTCCGCCGATGTGTATCTGTCGTACGCGCAGGCTCTAGTCGACCATGCGCACGCGCTAGTTGCGCTGGAACAAACCGCGGGAATCTGGGATGTAACTTTTTAGGAATGCGCTGTGCAGGATCGCTACAAACACTCTTTGGATGGCGGGGCGCTTTTCTTATCAACACTGCTTGCGTTGCTGAATTCCGCGCTCTCACACTTGAGGAAGATGCTCACCATTGACTCTCGCGCCACATCCCCGAATCGTCCTAATCAAACGCTTCTTCGATAAGTCTGTTGATCCACGCCGTCTCCTTGCGCAGATCCTTCAGCTTGCCCATATGTCTCATCCAAGGTTTTGGACCATTCGCAGAAGAGGTTCTCAATTTATCCTCGACAGCATCAGTGACAAACCGTCGTAGAGGTACCCCTTGCTGGGCCGCCTTCGATTTTGCGCGGCGGAAGATAGCATCTGGAATTTCCAGCGTAATCTTCATCAATTCGATATTCCGATATTTCTGGGAGCTTGGTCAAACGATGAACTCCGGGGTCACGTTCGGCCGCCAGTTTCTTGTCAATTCTCCACAGGTCGTCCGCTCGCGGGCAACGTTCTTGAAGTCCGAGCCGATCGGCGGGTCAGGCGGTGGCGGCGGTTAAATGGTCGAAGGACTTGACGGCGGCCGCTTCGTCGCTGTGGATATCGAAGACGGTGTACAGTTTCGTCATCTGCATCAGGTCGGTCACCCGGTCCGTGAGGTTCAGCAGCTTTAGTTCTCCGCCCTTCTTGCGCGCGCTGGTGAAGGAACTAACCAGAGCGCCCAGGCCTGAGCTGTCGATGTAGTTGACATTGCCAAGATTCAGCAAAATCCGCTTCTGCCCGCTGTTTAGCAGCCCGGAAACGATGTCGCGCAAGGCGGCACTTTCTTCGCCAAGTTCAATCCGTCCGCTGATGTCCACTACCGTGACGCTGCCCACTTGTCGATTACTTGTAGTCATTTTCATCGGCAACCTCCTGAAAAACTCAAAGTCCTTGATAGTTCTCCACACCGGAGAGTGTAGCATTCAACAGAGGGGTGCATGTTCAATATCGCACACCAAGGGGAATTGCTTCTGCGTGGCTCCGCGTGGACAGGCTTTCTTGCTTTCACTGCCGCCGCAGGCGTGGGAAGATGCTGTTCGTCAGGCACCGTCCGTATCGCTCCTTCAATCTACTTCAGGATGAGACGGCGCAGTCGCGCGTTGGAAGCTTGTGCGCTAGTTGACTTACTATTTTTCTGCAATCGTTGAGGTCTAACAAATGCCAACACACTTTATTGTTCACGACAAAGCCGACACCGTCGGCGTGATGGTGGTCGAAAATTCTGCAGCTGGCCAGGAACTGACGGGATGGATCATGGAAACCGATGAAACCATCACGCTGAAAGCGCTCGATGCCGTTCCGCTGGGCCACAAGATCGCTCTCAACGCAATCAACCCCGGCGATACCGTGCTGAAGTACGGCCACGATGTTGGCCGCGCGGTTGCCGCGATTGGCAAAGGCAATCACGTGCACGTTCACAATTTGAAGACCAAGAGGTGGTAATGATGGAGCGCTATCAATTTTTCGGGTATCGCCGGGAAAACGGAAGAGTCGGCATCCGCAATCACGTCGTGATACTGCCGCTCGATGATTTGTCTAACGCCGCTTGCGAAGCGGTTGCCAACAACATTAAGGGAACGATGGCGCTGCCTCACGCCTATGGCCGCTTGCAGTTTGGCGAAGATCTTGAGCTATTTTTTCGCACGCTCATTGGCACGGGCAGCAATCCCAACGTAGCCGCTTGCGTGGTGATCGGCATTGAACCCGGCTGGACCGGGCGCGTCGTGGAGGGCATCGCGAAAACGGGAAAGCCCGTGGCGGGATTTTCCATCGAGGGCAACGGCGATATCACCACTATCGCCAATGCGTCTCGCAAGGCTCGCGAATTTGTGCAATGCGCCAGCGAAAAACAGCGCGAAGTCTGCTTTATTCAGGATCTTTTTGTTTCGACGAAGTGCGGCGAAAGCGACACGACCTCCGGTCTGGGGTCATGCCCTACCGTTGGCAACCTGATCGACAAGATCGATGCTCTTCACGCCACCACGTGTTTTGGTGAAACTTCCGAACTCACCGGTGCTGAACTGGTCTGCGCAAGCCGCGCTGCCACCAAAGAAGTGGGCGAGCGTTTTATGCAAGTGTTCAACGAGTATCAGCAAGTGATTGAGCGCCACAAAACGAGCGATCTTTCCGAATCGCAGCCTACCAAAGGAAATATCATCGGTGGCCTGACTACTATCGAGGAAAAAGCCTTCGGAAATTTGCAGAAAATTGGCAAGCAGGCAAAGTTCATTGATGTCTTGAAACCGGCGGAAGCACCTTCGAAGGGTGCGGGCCTCTACTATATGGATACTTCTTCGGCCGCAGCGGAGTGCGTCACGTTGCAAGCCGCGGCAGGTTTTGTGGTGCATCTTTTTCCCACTGGCCAGGGCAACGTGATCGGCAATCCCATTGAGCCAGTCATCAAACTCACTGCGAATCCAAAAACCGCAAGAACCATGAGCGAGCACATCGATCTGGACGTTTCTGGAATTTTGCGGCGCGAACTGACGCTGGACCAGGCCGGCGATCAGTTGATTGAAATCATGCTGCGAACTTGCAACGGTCGCTTGACCTGCGCCGAAGCGCTGGGTCACCGCGAGTTCGTGATGACCAAGCTGTACCAGAGCGCGTAGCGCGTGCACAGTCAATTCGCGCATCAAAACTGAGAAATATTCGCAAGCGTGCGCTGCGTCTGATGCGCAGTCACATTGTTACCCGCCACGCAATTTCGCGCCAAGATGATGCAGCGCCACTGTCGCCACCCGCATTCTCCACAGGCTCTCCGTCTTCGGCTGGTTGTTGCCGACTATTCACACTCCGGTAACCAGCTACACTTCAAGCGTTTGGGAGAAACCTGAAGGGATTGTAACGGGATATTAACATTCGATTGACGCAACCGTAAGACGTCCCCTTTACCGTCTGCCTCGGGGTGGTTGTATTTTCTTACGTTCCCAGCTCGAACTTCGCTTCAAAAAAGAGAGAGGCAATGAAAAAACTCGCATCACTCGCATTATCGCTGTTCCTTACCACCGGAACCGCGTTTGCTGATTCGCCGAAAGACTCACCAAAGGATGCTCCCAAGGATGCGGCTGCAGCTGCCAAGACCGCGCAGCCCGCTAAACCCGCCGCGGCAAAGACCAGCGCGGAGATTGCGGCCGAAGTGGAAGAACTGCGCCAGACTCTTCAGGTGCAGCAGGAAGAGCTTCAGCTTCTGAAGGAAGAATTGGCAAAGCGCGATAAGCAGATCGAAGAAGCCCGGGAAACCGCCGCTTCCGCGAATGCCCGCGCTTCGGAAGCGACAGTGAAAGCCAGCGAAGCCGCCACTACTTCCGCGGAAGTGAAATCCACCACCACGGCGCTCAACTCGACGGTGTCCAGTCTGGCCGCAAGCAACGCCGCAGCCGCCGCGGTCGTGAATACCTCCACCGCCTCGAATCCGCAGGCGCAGCCCGCCAACGAAGAGAAGGGTCCCACGACCATTCGCTTCAAGGGCATCAACCTCACGCCGGGTGGTTTCATCGCGGCAGAAACGGTGAACCGCCAACGCGCGGAGAGCGCCGACATCAACACCAACTTCAATGCCACTCCGTATGGCGGAAACGCAGTTGGCCACCTCAGCGAAATGAGTTTTACCGCCCGGCAGTCGCGCCTAAGTTTGCTCGCCGAGAGCAAAATCGGCAGCACCAAACTGACCGGCTACTATGAAGCGGATTGGCTGGGCACCGGCGTTACTTCCAACAACCGCGAGAGCAACAGCTATGTGTTTCGCCAGCGGCAGATCTGGGGACAAGTCGGCCTGCAAGACGGGCTGACGTTCAGTGGCGGTCAAACGTGGAGCCTTGCGACAGAAAACGTCAAAGGCATCGCGCTTCGCCAGGAATGGGTTCCTCTGACGATCGATTCTCAGTACGTTGTGGGCTTCAACTGGGAACGGCAATATAGCTTCCGCGTCACCAAGGCCTTTAGCGACCAGGTTGCCGCTGCCGTCTCCGTCGAAGCTCCGCAGTTCACCTTCGGTGGCCGCGGTTTCAGCACGTACACCAATACTTCCGCCATCGGGGGCGTCACCACGTTTCAAAACTTCTTTGCTTTTGCTCCTGGCAACGGCGGCGGGCTTTACAATTTCGTGGATACCACCGGGTATTCTCCGAACAAACTGCCCGATTTCATCGTGAAGTTAGCGGTCGATCCCGGCTTTGGTCACTATGAAGTCTTCGGAATCGCCTCTGACTTCCGCAACCGCATTTATCCTTGCTCCGTGGTGGGCACCACGGCCAAGAATTTCCCGACGCCAGCCACGCCCACCGTGCTGGCTTGTCCGAATGGTTCGACAACCCCGAGCGCTGCCTTGGCTTACAACGATTCGCGCTTTGCCGGGGGCCTGGGCGCCAGCGCCAAACTGCAGTTGGTTTCCAAGAAGCTGGACCTTGGCGGGAAGATCCTCGTCGGCGACGGCGTAGGGCGCTACGGCTCCGCGCAGCTGCCTGACGCTACTGCCCGTCCGGATGGCACCATTGCTCCCATCAAGGGCCTGACCTACCTGGCCAGGGTCGAATACCACGCCACTCCCAAGTGGGACTTGTACTTCTACTACGGCGGAGAGTATGCCGCGCGCGCCGCGTACACCGGATACTCCAGCGTCAAGATCGTCAACACGCCTGCGATCCCAGGTTGCGGCGATGTGGGACAGCAGCCCTGCTCTGTGGCTGGAACCATACAGCCCGGCTATCCGGCGCTGACCACCACGAGTATCGCGACCAACGGGATTGGCGGCTACGGTTCTCCGTACGCCAACAACACCGGCTGCGCTCTCGAAACTCCACCGACCGGGACCGGGGCACCGGCTGGCGGCGGCACTTGCGCGGGCGACACCAGGTACATTACCGAAGCCACCTTCGGCTTCTGGAACAAAATCTACCAAGGCGAAAAGGGCAGGATTCAGTGGGGTCTGCAGTACTCCTACCTATCCCGCTTCGCATGGTCGGGCAGCAACGGCATTACTTCTGCCACCAGCTTCACCCCGCATGCCGCCAACAACATGATCTGGACCTCGTTCCGTTATTACCTACCCTAACCTCGGAGCAATTCGTTCCCACTCAGGGGCAGCCTTCACAGGCTGCCCTTTTTTTGTCCATCCCTTGTGGATATTTCCTGCAAGCCGCCCGTTACGAGTGTCTTAGCACGCCTTCGCGTTTGTTTCGGATTTTTAACAAACTCTCCACTCGTTGTAACAATCCCGTAATGGCAGGAGACCACACTGAAGGGCAATTGCATGCCTTACTCTGTCCAGGAGAGGAATCTCATGAAACGTCTTACAGGTTTGTTTGTCGCGGTACTTGCTCTGGCTGCGATCGTTTGGGCCGATAACGCACTTTTGATCAACGGGGCTGGCGCTACGTTTCCCAACCCCATCTACACGAAATGGTTCTCTGAGTACCACAAGAAAGACCCCAAGATTGAGTTCAACTATCAGTCCGTTGGCTCGGGCGCTGGCATCAAGCAGGTTACCGATGGCACCGTGGATTTCGGCGCCTCCGATGGCCCGATGAACGACGAGCAACTCAAGGCCTATCAGGATAAGCACGGATTCCCCATTCTTCACTTCCCGACCGTGCTTGGCGCTGTCGTTCCGACCTATAACGTTCCTGGCGTGAGTGCCACACTGAACTTCACTCCCGAAGCGCTCGCTGGCATTTATCTCGGCAAGATCACCAAGTGGAACGATCCCGCGATCGCAGGCCCAAACAAAGGCGTCAACCTGCCTGCCAACGATATCATCGTGATCCACCGTTCCGATGGCAGCGGCACCACGTACTGCTGGACCGACTATCTCTCTAAGGTCAGCGATGAGTGGGGCAGCAAAATCAAGAAAGGCACTTCCGTCAACTGGCCCGTCGGCCTGGGTGGCAAAGGCAATGAAGGCGTAACGGGGCTGATCAAGCAGACACCCAACGCTATCGGCTATGTGGAACTGATCTACGCCGCCCAGAACAACATCCCTTACGGCGCGGTGAAGAATGCCAGCGGCGCCTTCGTCAAGGCAGACTTGAAAGGCGTCAGTGAAGCCGCTGCAGGTGCCGCCAAGGACATGCCCGAAGATTTTCGCGTGTCCATTACCAATGCTCCTGGCAAGGGCGCTTATCCCATCTCCACCTTCACCTGGCTGCTGATCCCGCAGAAAATTTCTGATGCCGGGAAGCGCGATTCCATCAAGAGCTTCCTGAAGTGGATGCTTACCGATGGCCAGAACTATAACGAACAGCTTGAATATGCAAGGTTGCCGAAGGAAGTCGTAGCAAGGGAGTCCAAGGCTATCAACACCGTTCAGTAAACGCGCCAGGGGAACTGTGGTCACAACGAGTACAACCTATGGGAGCGCGGGCCCCGCTGTGGGCCCGCGTTCATTTGTCGCCAAGCTGCGCAACGGCGACGAGATCGCCCGTATGGTGACATTCATTTTTGCCATGACCGTGGTGCTCCTCACCGTTCTTCTTGTTTACGAGTTGTGGGTCAATTCCGCTCTGCCCCGTCACAAGTTCGGCCTGAACTTCTTTACCACGTCGGTGTGGGATCCCATCGAGGAGCAATTCGGCGCTCTCCCTTTCATTTATGGCACCATCGTTACCTCTGCTCTTGCTTTGTTGATCGCGGTACCTTTGGGCATCGGCGCCGCCATTTTCCTGGCGGAATTGGCTCCTCAGCGCATCTCCGATACCTTGCAGTTCTTCATCGATCTGCTCGCTGCCGTGCCCAGCGTTATCTATGGAGTGCTTGGCGTTTTTATCGTTGTGCCGCTCATGCGCACCGTCATCTATCCGATGATCAATAAGCCTTTGGGTTTCTTGCCGATTTTCAAGGGCCCCTCCTACGGAGTCGGGTTTCTGACCGCCGGCATCGTGCTTGCTATCATGGTCATCCCTTACATCATTTCGGTTTCCCGTGAGGTGTTGCTCTCTGTTCCGCGGGATCAGCGCGAAGCCGCTTTGGCGCTCGGTGCCACTCGCTGGGAATCCACTTGGAAGGTTGTCGTTCCCTTTGCCAAGACCGGCATCATGGGCTCCATCTTTCTCGCGCTTGCTCGCGCGCTCGGCGAAACCATGGCCGTCACCATGGTCGTCGGCAATACTCCCAAAATTGCTGCTTCGCTTTTTGCTCCCGGCTACTCCATCGCCGCTGTCATCGCCAATGAATTCACCGAAGCCACCGGCCCGCTCTACACCCAGTCTCTCATCGCGCTCGGCCTGGTCCTCTTTATTCTCACCTTCATCATCAACGGCTTGGCTCGTCTCCTGATCCTCGTCACTACCCAGAAGGGAAGCGGGGTCACCCGATGAACAGCAGCACCCGTGTTCGCTGGAGAAAATTTGTCAGCAACTTCATGATGACTATGACGGGTCTCTGCGCGCTCATTTCCGTCAGCGCGCTCTTTTTCATTCTCGGCTACCTGGTTTACAACGGCGGCACCTCCATCAACTGGGCCTTCTTCACCCAGCTCCCCAAACCCGCCGGCGAAACCGGCGGTGGCATGGCCAATGCCATTGTTGGCAGCGCTAAACTGCTTTTGGCGGCGTCGCTGATTGGTGTGCCCATCGGCTTCCTCGGTGGCGTTTACCTCGCCGAATTCAGCGGCAGCTTCGTCGCCTCCATCGTTCGCTATTCTGCCGACCTACTCAACGGCGTTCCCTCCATTGTCATCGGCATTTTCGCGTACAGCATGGTGGTTTTGCCGTTTAAAGGCTTTTCCGCCTTGGCCGGCGCCTTTGCTCTGGGCGTGATGATGATTCCGATCACCTTGCGCAGCACCGAAGAATTTTTGAAGAATGTTCCCAACAATTTGCGCGAGGGCGCCATGGCGCTCGGCGCCAGCAAATCTAAAACTATCCGCACCGTCATTATTCCCGCAGCCTACCGCGGCATTCTTACTGCCATTCTCCTGGCGCTCGCTCGCGTCGCCGGTGAAACCGCGCCATTGCTGTTCACCGCTTTAGGCAATCCTTATTGGAACAAGAGTTGGACCCAACCTACGGCATCGCTCCCCGCGATGATTTACTATTATGCGTTGTCTGCTTATGACGACTATCATCGGCAGGCCTGGGCCGGCGGGCTGGTTTTGCTTGCGCTCATCCTGATCATCAATATTGTTGCCCGCACCATCCTTGCGCGTGGCATTGCGGTTCCGAGGTCTTAGCCATGGAAGCGTCCACAAAACCGAGTCTTTCTTTGAACATCGCCACCAATCCCGGCGCTCCGGGGGCCCGCGAAGCTTTTGCCTCCCTTCCCATGCGCATGACCGTTTCCAAGCTGAATTTCTTCTACGGCGCCAAACAAATCCTGTTCGACATCAACATGGGCATCGCCGACAAAAAAGTCACCGCCCTCATTGGCCCTTCCGGCTGCGGCAAATCCACTCTCCTCCGCATTCTCAACCGCATGCACGAAACCGTCAGCACCTCTCGCCTGGAAGGGGAAATCCTTCTCGACGGTCAAAATATCATTGCGCAAGACGTCACCGCGCTTCGCCGGCGGGTCGGCATGGTCTTCCAGCGCCCCAATCCTTTCCCCAAATCGATTTTTGACAACATTGCCTACGGTCCGCGTATTAACGGCGTCAAGGGTTCCATCTCCGACATCGTCGAGAAGAGTTTGCGTCACGCCGCGTTGTGGGAAGAAGTGAAGGATCAACTACACAAGTCCGCCTACGATCTTTCCGGCGGACAGCAGCAGCGTTTGTGCATCGCGCGCGCCTTGGCCGTTGAGCCGGAAGTGTTGCTGCTGGACGAGCCGTGCTCGGCGCTGGATCCCATCAGCACGGCGAAGATCGAAGAGTTACTTGTCGACCTGAAGAACCTGACCACCATCGCTATCGTCACTCACAATATGCAGCAGGCCGCGCGCGTCAGCGATTTCACCGCCTTCATCCTTACCGGGCAGGTGATTGAGTTCAGTCCCACGCCGCATCTGTTCACCACTCCGGGCGATCCGCGCACGGAAGCGTATATTACCGGCAGGTTTGGATGAGATTGCTTGTGGCTTCGGTTTCGCGTCGTGGCCAGCACTTCGACGCATAGGGAAAGGCTGCTATGGAACGACACTTCGAAAAGGATTTGAACGAGCTCAAAGAGCGCCTGCTTTGGATGGGCAGCCTGGCCGAGCGCGCCGTCCATCAGTCGGTTCACGCCGTTCTGGATTCCGATGAACAGCTCGCCAAGCGTGTGCTGGATGAAGAAGACGCCATCAACGAGCTGCAGCTTGAACTCGACGACCGCGTCGTCCAGCTGCTCGCCCTGCACCAGCTGATGGCCGCGGACCTGCGCTTTGTTCTGGCCGTGTCCCGCATTAACAATGATCTGGAACGCATCGGCGATCAGGCCGTCAACATTGCGCAAGGCGCCTTGCGCATCCTTCGCCATCCGCGCGTCAAGCCATATGTCGATTTGCCGCGCATGACCGAAGTGGTCGAGGAGCAAGTTCGCAATTCGTTGAATGCCGTCGTTCGCCGCGACGTCGAGCTGGCGCAAAAGGTTATGGCCAGCGACGATCAGGTCGATCAATATCGCGATCAGATCTTTCGTGAACTGCTCACGTATATGATGGGCGATTCCAGCGTGGTATTCCCGGCGTTTGAACTCATCCTTGTCGCCAAAAACCTTGAGCGTATCGGCGACCACGCCACCAATATCGCCGAAGACGTCATCTACATCGTCCAGGGCCAGGATATCCGCCACCCCTCCGTCGATCGCCGCTAACTTTGGGAGTGCGGCGGCTAGCCGCCGCTTTTACAACGTAAGCCCGACGTGATCAGTAACGCGGAGCCGTCGACGATGCGGGTCATCAGTAGGGTCACGCCATCAGATTTGTTTGCGGGTTGAGAGCTTGCCACGATCCCCCGCTCCGTGCCGCAAAAGGCGCGACACTCCGGTCGGGATGACCACCTACGGATGACCACCTACGTAGGTGCGTCCCGGCGCGCAGACTCTGGGGTTCCTAATTTCCAGTTTCTATTTTTCCCAATCAAGCCAATCGCCACGATCATCGCCAACACACTCACCAATATTCCGACGGTGCGATCGGCCGTGCGCGCAAACCACACGCGAATCACCGAGCTTCCACTCTGTACTGGAATCACCATCACGTTAAAATCGTCCATTCTTTCCGGAGCGATCGCCTGTCCGTTCACTTCTACCCGCCAAGCCGGATAATTCAGCAGCCGCAGCGCGACGCGAGCCTTTTCCTTCGCATCCACACGGATTTCTTTCTTTTCCGTCTTCCACTCCACCACGTGTGCCTGCGCCTGCGGCGCGCTGCTGCCATCCTTGCTCTCCGGCAATATCTTCACCAGCGGCACGCTTACCGGCAAATCGGAGTGATCATCTCCCAGCGGATCGTATTCATCCGTGCCGTCGAATCCCGTCCCTCGCTCGATTGCGGCGTACTGCGTCGGCATTTCGTCGGTATCCCACCAGCCGTTGCTCACCAGAAGGTGTCCCATCGGTACGCTCACCACCGCCATCACGGCAAACAGCAGCCATCCTCGTCGCTTCTCGCACACCGCGGCGGCAAAGCATGCAAATATCAGCGCCACCATCGACATCCATCTCCAGGGAAACTGCACGAACCGCAGCTTTGGCAGCAGACCCCACAGTGGCAGCGTGAAGCGCAGCATCAGCACCGTCGCGGCCGCGCCAACCACCAGCAGCGCTGTCCACGCACTTCGGAGTCCGCCGCTTGCCACCGCCCGCTTGCCCAGCCGCCCCGACAACAGCGCGGAAATCCCCAGCGACAGCACCAGCATCAGCGCGCACATCGACGCGATCCAGTTGAACCAGGTGTGCTCCACATCTTCAATCGCGGTGAATAAGAAGTTCTGCGAAGGTAGCAACCCACTTGAGAGCGCTTGCCCGATATTCACCCAGCGCTGCTCATACGCCGCGGGTATCAGGTAAAAGCCTGTCAGGCTCAATCCCAGCGCCAGGCCGCACGCGCCGCGCACAGCAATCTTCAGCGATCTTTGCGTAATCGCGGCCCACGCCATCAGTAGCGCCATGGAATAACTCGCAATTACCCCAGCGGGAGCATTCGAAAGCCACACGCCCGCGAAGGGAACAGCAAAATACACAATGCTGGAGGGTCCCGATTCCGAATCCTGCAGATAATTGCAAAGCTTCAACCCACCCAACAGAACCAATGGAAATATCGCGCAGGCCAATTGCTCCGCGAAATCGCTGCGAATGTAGGTCATCAGCAGCGCGTTGGGATTCATGGCATAGCAAGCCGCGCCCAAAATCGCGGCGCGTTCGGTTGTCAACCGCTTCAGCAGCAGGAAGGCGGCAAGCCCGGCGAAGGTCTGCGTCAGCACGATGAAGGCTACCGGCACCCAGGTCAGCGGCATTAAGCGCGTCAATGCCGCTCCCAGCATCCAGGAAAGCGGCGGATAAAAAATGAAGCGTGGCTCGCCGAAACCGTGATTGGTCCACGCCGTCCAGCGCGGGTACAGCACTCCTTCTTTCCACTGCTGCGCCGCATCGAACCAGGAATCAGCGTGAAACTCGAAATCGTGGCCCGAGGCGCTGCCATACCAGAAAAATGGCAGCACGATCACCACGGATACCAATAGCGACACGCCCAGCGCCAACAGCCATCCATGGATTCTGCGTCTGCCTACGGCCTTTTGCGTTGCGCTCGGCTCTGTCATCGGATGTTCATGGAATTGTAACCGCAGACGCGATCTTCCCCATCATTCTCGGTTGCTCGTAGGCGAGCGCACCTGACTTGAGCGATAATACACGCGCCCATGAGCACCGTCACCACAGCAACCGAGCCCATCATCGAGGCGCGCGCTCTGGAAAAGTTTTATCCGCAGCCCGACGGCAGCCGCATTCAAGTCATCTCTCCCACTGACATTGCCATTTATCCCGGGCAGATTATTTGTTTGCTGGGCCCTTCCGGTTGCGGCAAATCCACCATGCTTCGCATGCTCACCGGGCTTTCGCCCACGTCCGGAGGCACTGTCTATTGGCACGGTCATCCGGTGGGCGCGGAAGCTCCCAACGTCTCCATCGTTTTTCAGAGCTTCGCTCTTTTTCCCTGGCTCACGGTGATTGAAAATGTCGAAGCGCCGCTCGAAGCCCGCGGAATTCCTGAAGTCGAGCGCCACAAGCGCGCCTTGCGCATTATTGACGCCGTGGGTCTCGACGGTTTCGAGTCCGCCTATCCCAAGGAACTCTCCGGCGGCATGAAGCAGCGCGTTGGCGTGGCTCGCGCGCTGGTCGTTGAACCCGAAGTGCTCTTCATGGATGAGCCCTTCTCCGCGCTCGATGTCCTGACCGCCGAAACGCTGCGCGGCGAATTGCTGGAACTGTGGCTGGGCAAGCAGATTCCCACGCGCGCCATTTTTGTCGTTACTCACAACATCGAAGAAGCCGTGCTTCTCGCCGATCGCATCATCGTTCTGGGCCGCAATCCGGCGCACATTCATGCGCAGTTCGCCGTCGATTTGGCGTACCCGCGCGATCGCAAAACTCCTCGCTTCACCGAACTCGTGGATCTTATTTATCGCGCGCTCACGCGGCAGGATCATCCTGACCTGACTCCCGAGCAGATTCCGGATCATGGACTGACGACGCAGAAGCGCTACCTGATGCTTCCTCACACGCGGCCCGGCGGCATGGCTGGCTTGCTGGAGATTCTTGTCGATCAAGGTGGCCGCGCCGATTTGCACGTTCTTGCCGACGAACTGAGCCTCGAAGTCGACGCCCTGCTTCCCACCGTCGACACCGCCTCGCTACTCGGTTTGCTGAAAGTTGAAGAGGGCGACGCGATCATCATTCCCGCAGGCCTGGCGTTTGCCAAAGCCGACATTCAGGAACGCAAAGCCATCTTTCGCAAGGCTGCTCTTGCTAACATCCCGCTGCTTCGTCAAATGGAGCAGGCTCTGAAGGCCAAAACGAATCGCACTCTTCCCGCGGAATTCTTTCAGGATTTGCTCGACGAACATTTCAGCGAAGACGAAGCGCGCCGCCAACTCGAAACCGCCATCCAGTGGGGCCGCTACGCCGAACTTTTCGATTACGATGCCGCCAGCGGCAAGTTGACGCTGACCGAGAGCTGATCTGCCTGTGTCCACTCCCGCCGCTGTATCTACACAACCTGCGCCCATTCCTCCGACGCTGCTTCGACCGGCCGGCTCTCGTTGGGCTTGGGCATTTTTAATCGACATTGCTGTGTTCGTGGCGGTTTTCGCCGCCATCTTCGGCCTGTACTCCATCGGCCGTTCCTGGTTCGGACCGGTCAAGGTCGAAGCCGAAATCTCGCAGAATCCGCGCAGCCTGCCGCTTTATGCACTTTATTCGCTTGTCCGCATTCTCGTTGCCTACGGCTTGAGCCTCGTTTTTGCCCTCGCCTATGGCTACGCCGCGGCAAAATCCAAGCGCGCGGAGATGATCCTCATCCCGCTTCTGGACATTTTGCAATCCATTCCTGTCTTGAGTTTTCTTCCGGCGGTTATGCTGGCCATGGTGGCTCTTTTTCCCAGCCGTGAGCTTGGCGTCGAACTCGGCTCCATCATCCTTATCTTTACCGGCCAGGTCTGGAACATCGCCTTCAGCTTTTATTCTTCGTTGAAAACTATTCCTCGCGATCTGCGTGAAGCCGCCATCATCTACCGTTTCAGCCCCTGGCAGCGTTTCCTCGAACTCGATCTACCATTCTCCACCATCGGGCTGGTCTGGAATTCCATGATGTCGGTGGCCGGTGGTTGGTTCTTCCTTATGGCGTGCGAAATGTTTGTTCTCGGCGACAAGGACTTCCGCTTGCCCGGCCTCGGTTCTTTTTTGCAAACCGCCGCCAGCAGCGGCAACACGCGCGCCATGCTTTGGGGACTTGCCACCATGGTCGCTGTCATTGTGTTGATGGACGCGCTGATCTGGCGCCCGGTGATCGCGTGGGCTGACAAATTCAAATTTGAGCAGGTGGAAAGCAGTTCCACGGCGCAGAACTCGCTGCTCAGTTTCATTCGCCGGGAATCGTTTCTGATCCGCGCGTATCGCCGCATACTACATCCCATCGTCGATTGGCTTACGCTGAACTTTGCCCGTGGCGCCTCACGCGCCGCGAAGACTTTTTCGGCCGCGAACTCGCGCAGCTCGCGTCGCTGGCTTGGCTGGCTTTTCGCGGCGATCGCCGTTCTCTTCGTCTTTTACGGCGTTTACCGCACCATCGGCGAACTCTCGCACCTGCACCGCGGCGATTATTTCCTGCTGTTGCGCAGCGCCGGGCTTACGTTTCTGCGTGTCAATCTCGCCTTATTGATCGGTGCTTTCTGGACGGTCCCGGTGGGGGTCGCTATCGGTTTCAACCCTCGTTTCGCGCGTATCGCTCAGCCGCTGGTTCAGCTCGCCGCGTCCATTCCAGCAACTGCGTTATTCCCGGTCATTCTTCTTTTTCTGATTCGCTTGCGCGGCGGCGTGGAGATTGCCGCAATGGCCCTGATGCTTCTCGGCACTCAGTGGTACATCCTGTTCAACGTCATTGCCGGCGCCATGGCCATTCCCACGGACTTGAAAGAAGTCTCCCACGTTTTTCGGTTCGGCAGTTTCGACCGCTGGCGCTATCTAATCCTTCCTGGAATTTTTCCCTACCTGGTCACTGGATTGGTTACCGCCTCGGGCGGCGCGTGGAATGCCAGCATCATCGCGGAATATTTTCATTTTCAAGGGAAGATCGTAGAAGCTCCCGGACTGGGCAGCACCATCAGCCGCGCGAGCGATGCCGGGCACTTCGATCTGCTGCTGGCTTCAACGCTGATTATGGCCACCGTCGTGGTCCTGATCAATCGCCTGGTCTGGCGCCGCCTGTACCGCCTGGCCTCCACCCGCTTCAAGCTCGAATCCTGAAATGGTCGCCATCTCGATTCTGGTAGCCCGGGATTCAGCCCCTGAGGAACTAATCCACTACCTCTTCCTCAACTCACGGCTCAGATAACTGATCTGTCCCACATGATTGTAGAAATGCACCGCGCATCGCAAAAATATTGTGAATCGGTCCTTCGATTCCGATTCCCGTTCCCCGGCATACGGCAATGTCCAATCCTGCTCGCCTTGCTTTTCAATCGTCGCTACCACCATCGCAATTGCTTCATCCAACTTCCGCAGCACTTCGTTCTTCGACGGCCTGCGCGTTTCCGTGAATTCCACATCCCGGTGCCGTACATAACCTGTGCCGGCAACCTGTGCGCCAATGTAATAACTAAGATTTCCCGTCAAGTGCAGCACCAGATGCCCCACGCTGTTCCCATACGCATAGGGATTCATCCAGAACTGTTCTTCATCCAGCGGGTCAGCCCACTTGTGCAACTCTGCGGCCCGCTCGCGGTATTCGTTCGCCAGCGCGTTTTTCACTACCCTCGATAGCTCGGTCATTACACTTGCTCCATTCCCACCGTTGTCATCCCGAACGGAGTTGATGGGGTGAGAAATCCCTCTGGCGTTTCCGTCGAAGAGAGATTCCTCGCTTCGCTCTGAATGGCAAACCAACCTTATTCCCGGCCCACTGCTCGGCCGCAACTCCAATTACCGAATGTGCTTACTTGGCCTTTTCGTTTTTGTAAATCATGCCTTCCTTCATCACAAAAAATACTTGTTCCGTCACTCGTATGTTTTGCAAGGGATCCCCCGGCACCGCCACCACGTCTGCCAGTTTCCCCGCTTCCAACGTTCCAATTTTGTCCGCCATGCCCAGTAGTTCCGCGTCGGAAGAAGTCCCCGCCTTCAGCGCATCAATAGGCTTCATCCCCAAATCCACCATTTGGTGAAACTCTTCCGGATTTCTTCCGTGTGGATACACTCCCGCATCGGTCCCAAGCCCGATCTTCACGCCCTTCGCCAGTGCCCGCTGAAACGTGGAATGAATTGCATTCGTGGCGGCGTGCGCTTTCGCCGCAATTGCCGGTGGCACGTAGGTCCCGCGATTGAATCGTTCCTGCAATCCTTGAACCGCCATCAGCGTCGGCACTAGGTACGTGCCGTGCTGCTTCATCATGTCCAACGCTTCGTCGTCCAGAAAGCTGCCGTGCTCGATCGAATCGATGCCCGCGCGGATGGCCCGTTTCGCCGCTTCCGCTCCATGCGCGTGCGCCGCGGTTTTTCTGCGTAGCGCGTGCGCCTCGTCCACAATGGCATCCAACTCCGCCTGCGTCAGCTGCGGCGTGTCCACATCGTCCGTGGGAGAAAGCACGCCACCCGATGCGCACACCTTAATCATGTCCGCTCCATACTTGTGGTCCAGCCGCACCGCGTATCGCGCCTGGTCCGCTCCGTTGATCACGCCGTCCAGCGGCCCCGATTCGTGCCCGAACAAACCTTCCCGGTAGCCGTCTTCGGAATCGCAATGGCCGCCTGTGGCTCCCAGCGCGTGAACCGTCACCAGCATTCGCGGTCCCGGCACGACGCCGTCGGCAATCGCGTTACGCAGCCCCACATCCAGGTAGTCTGAGGAACCCACATCGCGCACGGTGGTGAAGCCTGCCATCAGCGTTACTCGCGCATTCGTGCTGGCGTCCAAGGCCATCTCCGGAATTGTCTTTTGCAACGAGTCCAGTCGCGCTTGCTTGAAATCCTCGACATACATAAACGTCAAGTGCGTGTGCGCATCAATGAATCCTGGTAGCAGCGTGGCATCTCCAAGGTCGATCGTTTCCGCTCCCGCCGGAATTGCCGCGCCCGTCCCCACTCCGGCAATTTTGCCGCCGCTTACCACCACGAGCCCCGGTGTTACCAGTGCATTGCTTTTGCCATCGAACATGCGCGCAGCTCTCAACACGTAGGTCTTGGCGGCAGGTTTTTGCTCTTGTGCATGGCCCGGCGCCCAAAAAATCAGGCTGGTCAGAAAAATCAACGCGATTCGGCGTAGCATGCGGCTCTCCCTTTTCCGTTTGGCTTTCTTGGTGGAAGGCAGACTCTATCCTGCCAGCAGAAAATGTCAAGGAGCATCCCCACTGGCGACCGCCCGCTGTTCTTTGTACACTGAATTCGCTGTGCTCCCGCCTGCCGTGCGCGAAGCCAAAGTCAGCGACGCGATGGAACTGCTTTTCAGCCAGGACAAATCCCTTTGACCAACGTTCCCGCTGTCCGAATCCGCAACTGCAATCAATCTCCGGCGCGGCCCAACGCGGAATATGTCCTCTATTGGATGATCGCCACTCGCCGCCTTCATTCCAACTTCGCGCTCGATCGAGCGCTGCAGCATTGCGCCACGTTTGCCAAGCCTCTTCTCATTTTTGAACCGCTGCGCGTCGGCTATCCCTGGGCCAGCGACCGCTTCCACCGTTTCGTCCTCGACGGAATGGCGGACTATGCCGTTGCGTGCCAGTCGCTCGGCGTGCGCTACTATCCGTACGTCGAGCCCGCTCCTGGCGCGGGCAAGGGGCTGCTCGCCGCTCTTGCGAAAAACGCTTGCGTGGTTGTCACGGACGATTTCCCGTGCTTCTTTCTTCCGCGTATGGTCGCCGCTGCCGCAAGAAAACTCTCCGTTCTGCTGGAAGCTGTCGACTCCAACGGACTACTCCCGCTGCGCGCCACGGAGCAAACGTTTCTGCGCGCCTTCGATTTTCGACGTTTCCTGCAGAAAGAGCTGCCACAACATCTTGTCCACTTCCCGCATCCGAATCCGCTCGCCAAGGCCAAGCCGCGACCCGCGCCCGCCGTTCCTCGAAAAATTACTTCCCGCTGGCCCGCAGCAAGCAAAGCCCTCCTCACTGGCGAGCCTGGTTCGCTCGATGCTCTTGCCATCGACCATTCCGTCAAGCCCACGGCGCTTCATGGTGGCCATACGAACGCCCGCGCCCACATGCTGCAGTTCTTCCGATCAAATTTCTCTCGTTATGCCGACCTCCGCAACGATCCCGACCACGACGTCTCTAGCGGCTTTTCTCCGTTCCTGCATTTCGGCCATCTTTCCGCCCACGAAGTTTTCTCTGAACTAGTGCGTCGCGAAAAGTGGAAGCCCGCGAAACTCTCTTTGCGCTCCAACGGCAGCCGCGAAGGCTGGTGGAACATGAGTCCCGTCGCCGAAATGTTTCTCGACCAGCTGGTCACCTGGCGTGAAGTCAGTTTCAATTTTTCTGCTCATCGCGGCGATGCCGACAAGTTCTCGTCGCTTCCCGCTTGGGTACAGAAAACCCTGCACGAGCACGCCAGCGACAAGCGCGACCCGCTTTACGACCTCGAGCAATTCGAATTTGCTCGCACTTACGATCCTCTGTGGAACGCCGCGCTAGCCCAGCTGCTTCTCGAAGGGCGCATCCACAATTACCTGCGCATGCTCTGGGGCAAAAAGATCCTGCAATGGTCTCGCTCTCCCGAAGACGCCGCCGAAATCATGATCCACCTCAACAATAAATATGCTCTCGACGGCCGCGACCCCAACTCCTATAGCGGGATTTTCTGGGTCCTCGGCCGTTACGACCGTCCCTGGGCTCCCGTTCGCCCCATCTTTGGTTCCATCCGCTACATGAGCTCAGAAAACACCGCACGGAAACTCTCCGTGAAGAACTATCTCCGCCGGTACGATGCAAAAGCTCTGGCCGAAAAGAACCGGTGAGCCTCCCCTTGCGCGTCATGCTTCTTTTGCCGCAGGATATTGCATCGGCCCGCGTCCTTGGGCTGCTGATTCACTCTTTCGTAGGCTCGAGGTGTAAAGACGAATGTCTTCCAGCCCGGATGTTCTTGTTGTTGGGGCAGGCTTGGCCGGTTTGTCGTGCGCGCGTCAGCTTCAAGAAAAAGGCGTCAGCGTTCAAATCGTCGAAGCCAGCGATGGCGTTGGTGGCCGCGTGCGCACTGATCACGTTGACGGCTTCCTGCTCGACCGCGGCTTCCAGGTACTGCTCACCGCTTATCCCGAGGCTCAGCGCTTGTTGAACTATCCTTTGCTGGACTTAAGGTCCTTCGCTCACGGCGCGCTGTCGTGGTATGCCGGCCGCATGAACAAACTCGTCGACCCATGGCGAACCGCCGGCGCCTGGAAGGAAGCGCTGCAATCCAATTTTGGCTCTCTCACGGACAAGCTGCGCATCGCGCGACTGCGCCGCCGTCTCCGCAATTCTTCCACTGACGAAATCTTTCGCCGTCCGGACCGCTCCACGAAAGATGCTTTGCAGTCCGAAGGTTTCTCCAAGGAAATGGTGCAGCGCTTCTTCCGGCCGTTTCTCGGCGGCATCCTTCTCGATGGCGAACTCAGCGCTTCCAGCCGCATGTTCGAGTTTGTTTTCAAAATGCTTTCGGAGGGAAGCATCTGCGTTCCGTCCCACGGCATGGGAGCTATTCCCATGCAGCTTGCGGAGAAGCTCCCCGCCGGTTCGATTCGGCTGCAACGCGCGCGTCGATGCTCTCCACGAAAACGAATTGACGCTGGTCGGAGGTGAATCCCTGCGCGCTCGCGCCGTCGTCATTGCCGCGGACGGTCCCTCCGCCGCGCATCTCGTTGGCGAAGTCGAGCCCGCTTCTCGCAGCGTCACTTGCTTCTACTATTCCGCCGAAATGCCGCCTGTGCCTCTTCCCATCCTGGTGCTTAACGGCGACGGCGCCGGTCCCGTCAACAATTTCTGCGTGATCTCGCAAGTTGCTCCCGCTTACGCTCCCGAGGGGAAACACCTGATTTCCGTCAGTGTGCTCGGCACTCACGCCCTCACTGATGTCCAGCTTGGCGGCTTCATCATCGCGCAAATGAAGAACTGGTTTGGCAAAGTCGCCTCTTCGTGGCAATTGCTGCGCAGCTATCGCATCGCTCATGCCCAGCCTCAGCAGTTGCCTGGCGCGCTGGAACCTCCGCAGCGACCCATTCGCATTCGTCCCGGCATCTATGTTTGTGGCGACCACCGCGACAACGCGTCCATCAACGGTGCTCTCGTCAGCGGAACGCGCGCGGCGGAAGCAGTGTTCTCCGATCTCTCTCGGTAACATTTCGAACCGTAGGAGCTTTTATGTGGAAGCGAGCCTGTCCCATCTGTTTCACCAGAATTTCCCGCTTCGTCGTCCTAACTTCTTCATACGAAATTACTTGTCCCACGTGCCATTCTCCGCTGGAACTGTCCCGGCAAAGCCGCCTGCTGGACTCGCTTTTCGGCTTCCTCGTTGCCCTCGTCGTCTTCTACGGCTTCCACTTCCCCATACTGACGTGAACTGGTTGCTGCGACTTGTCATCACGTTCCTTGCTTTCTGTTTCGGCTCCGCGTTTCTACTTTTCTACGCGGCCGACATTGTGGTTCGCCCCACGCCGCTTTCCACTTCTTTTCCACATCCCCATTCGTAACAGCCCGTTGGTACTATTGACCCGCTAGTCAGCCCCCTACAGACTCGCTCGAATGGCGTCTTATTCGCAGTTCCTGGGTCGGAGGGTCACGGTACAATATCGCGTGGGCGATATCCTTCTGCCTGCCTCGGGCCTTTTTGCCGCCGATTCCGGCCGCTCCATTTTCCTTGAGCAGCACATCGAACAGCGCGGCAAGCGCAGCTACTTCCGCTGGGAAATTCCTTATCAATATATCCATCGCATCGAGGAAGCCACCGAGTCCGAGGAGAAACCTGCGCCAGACGCTGAATTTCCCGCGCAGTCCGCCGAACCTTCGACGCCTCCGGCAACGCGCGCCGCTCATGCCGCCTCTGGCGCCTCCTACCTGTCCCCTTCGCGCCGCACCGATACCGTCTAATCCCTTCCGCGACGTCTTTCCCTGAATCGGCTACAATTTCTCTGCGTCATCGCGTCTTCAATTTTCCTTTTTCCTCACAGGAGGCATTTCGTGAGCGTTTCTTCCTCTCCTCGCAAAATCGGATTCATCGGCCTCGGCCTCATGGGCCGCCCCATGGCCATGAATCTTTTGAAAGCTGGACACACGGTTACGGTATGGAATCGCACCGCCTCTCGCGCTCAGGAACTGGTCGCCGCCGGAGCCACGCTCGCCAAAACCCCGCGTGAAGCCGCCGCCGCTTGCGACATTCTGTTTACGATCGTCAGCGATCCGCCCGCTCTTGAAGAGGTTCTCTGGGGCCACGAAGGCAGCAACGATGGCGCGCTCGCCGGGCTTCGCCGCGGCAGCATCTACATCGACTCCAGCACCGTTGCTCCCGCTCTCACGCGACGCGTTGCCGCTGCCTGCGCCGAGCATGGCGTACGCTATCTCGACGCTCCCGTCACCGGAGGCGACTGGGGCGCGCGCGAAGGCAATCTGGTGTTTATGATTGGGGGTGAAGCCGGCACGCTAAGCGAAGTCGAACCCGTTCTCGGGGTCCTGGGTAAGAAGTGGTTTCACCTCGGCCCGAATGGCGCTGGTCAGACCGTCAAGGTTGCTATGAACGCCATCCTGGCCCTGCAAGTCGGCGCCATGGCGGAAGCTCTCGCGCTGGTCACGAAAGCCGGCCTTAAAGGCGAGCAGCTCATCGAAGTGATGCAATCCAGTATGGCTCGCTCCGGCGTGCTCGACATCAAAGCGCCGTTGATGGTCAAAGGCGATTTCAAGCCCAGCTTTCCGCTTCGACTGATGCACAAGGATCTTGGCCTGGCGCTCGATCTCGCCAACCAGCTGGGCGTAGCCCTTCCTGCCACTGCCGCTGCTCGCGAAGTCTACAATTACGTCAAGGGAGCCTCCCCAGACGACCTCGACTATTCCGGCGTAATGCGCTTCTGGAAAAAATAACAACGGCCGTATTCGTGCGACCACGCGCCACCGGTAACACAGACCTCAGTCTGTGCCCTTAGCCCTGTATCGCCCTCAATAAAAAAGCGAGGCGGCTGCAAACCCGCCTCGCTCCGATTCTCTTACTTCCTGATCGCCGGTCCTGATCCCTCTCTACCTCAAATTCTTCGGCGGGAAAAATCCAATCGCCAAATCTCTCGCGGTCCGCAGTCCCGACGGCGACTCCAAGATCGACGGTATCGAATTCACCGCCACCGACGCGGTCGCAATATCCCCGTGCGCTCCTCCCGGTAGCACCAGGCTGATGTTCGGGTGTCCCTGCAGCTCGACCGTGTCCGAGGGATCTTTCGCTCCCACGTACATCTGCAGTTCCATGTAAATCAATTCCTTGCCTTCGGAAAGTCCGCGCGCAATCTGGTGAACCCCCGCGGCTTGTCCCGCTTCCACGGTCAGGAATTCCGTCTGCACTCTTTCCGTGGCCACCTTGGCATTAATGGTTTCGGTGATCTCGTCCACCTGCAGTCCCAGACTATCCGCAACCATAGCGACGGATTCCGGCAGCCCCACGTGCTTGATCACGCCTTCCTTCACCTTGGCCTGAAATTCCTCGACGCTCATTCCCGCGCCAATCTTCTTCTGCAACGGCAAACGGCGTTTCGCGGCATCCACAATGCGCAACGCTTTTACGTGCTCGATGCGCTGCGACACTGCCGCCAGCGTCACCACCAGCTTGTCCATCACGAATCCCGGGTTTATTCCCGTTCCCACCAGCGCCACTCCCGAATCCTTCGCCGCTTTGTCCAGCTTGGCCGCCAGCTCCGGGTGCGTGCGCCACGGGTAGGACAGCTCTTCGCATGTCGACACCACGCATGCTTCCACATCCAGGCAGGCCAGCAACTGGTCCATAACCTTGGGCAGCGACGACGAAGTGGTGTGCATCACCACATCCGCCGACTGCGATAGCACTCCCCTCGCGTCTCCCGATACTTTGATTCCCCATGGCGCGTCGCTTGCTCCCACCACTTCTCCCAAGTCCTTGCCCACTTTGCCGGGATCGGTGTCGATCGCGCCCACGATTTCTACCGCTTCTTTTTCCCGTAGCAGTTTTACGATCGACGCCCCAATCGGCCCGATCCCGTACTGTATCGCCCGTATTTTCTTTTTCACAATGGTCTCCGTTCCGACTTTTCTTGCGCCGCAGCTACAGCACAAAATTTCCCTGCCACCGAACCTCTTAGCCTACTGGAATTCTCCACCTCATTCAATCGAAACACCTGCAGCTTACGTCGGCATCCCGCGCCCGCCCACAAAATTACACGCTCCTCCGTAGATGACTTGCCAAAAAATACACGATATCTTTGATAGCTCGGGGCCGTTGACCCTTTCCCTTCGCCCCTCGCCCGGTCAACGCCGTCAGCCCTCATTCGTGGCTGCACTTCCGCTACGCAAAGGAGTCGACCCTTGGCGCTGCAAAGGGACAATCTCTGGTACAAAGACGCCGTCATCTACCAGCTCCACGTCCGCACCTTTTTCGACAGCAATGGCGACGGCGTCGGCGATTTTGCCGGCCTTACCCAGAAGCTCGACTACCTTCAGCAACTCGGCATCAGCGCCATCTGGCTGCTTCCGTTTTACCCCTCCCCGTTGCGCGACGATGGCTACGATATCGCCGACTACATTTCGGTGAACCCAAGCTACGGATCATTGGAGGATTTTAAGGCTTTCCTGAACGCCGCCCACACTCGCGGCATCCGCGTGATCATCGAACTCGTCCTCAATCACACCTCCGACCAGCACCCCTGGTTTCAACAGGCGCGCAGCTCCCGCGACAATCCCCGGCGCGATTGGTATGTGTGGAGCGACACCGACACCGGCTATAAGGGTGTGCCCATCGTTTTTGTGGACACCGAGGCTTCCAATTGGGCTTGGGATCCCATCTCCAAATCTTATTACTGGCACCGTTTTTTCAGCCATCAACCCGACCTGAACTTCGACAATCCCGCCGTCTTTGAAGCCATCTGGGACGTGATGAGGTTCTGGCTGGATCTTGGCGTCGACGGTTTCCGCCTCGACGCGGTCGCCTTTCTTGTCGAGCGCGAAGGCACGTTGTGCGAAAACTTGCCTGAAACGCACGCGATCATCAAGGAATTCCGCAAGCGCCTGGACATTTCTTATCCCGGCACCATGCTGCTCGCCGAGGCGAATCAGTGGCCCGCCGATGTTCGCGCCTATTTTGCTGACGGCGACGAATTCCACGCCGCGTTTCATTTTCCTCTGATGCCCAGGATGTTCATGGCCTTGAAGCTCGAAGATCGCAAGCCCATCGTCGAAATCCTCGGTCAAACCCCGGAAATCCCCGAAAGCTGCCAGTGGTTTATTTTCCTCCGCAACCATGATGAGCTAACCCTCGAAATGGTCACGGACGTCGAGCGCGATTACATGTACGACGAGTACGCCACCGACAAAACCATGCGCATCAACCGCGGCATCCGTCGCCGGCTCGCTCCCATGATGAATAGTGATCGCCGGCGCATCGAACTGCTGAATGGTTTGCTCATGTCCATGCCCGGAACTCCCATCATCTATTACGGCGACGAAATCGGCATGGGCGACAATATTTATCTGGGTGACCGTAACGGCGTTCGTACTCCTATGCAGTGGAGTCCCAGAGTTAACGCCGGCTTCTCTCAGGCGGACCCGGAGCGCTTGTACGCTCCGGTAATTTCCAACGCCGTGTACGGCTACCAGGCGGTCAACGTGGAAGCCCAGGAACGCTCGGAGCACTCTCTGCTCAACTGGATGAAATCGTTGATCCCGGTTCGCAATGCCTTTCGGGCATTCAGCCGCGGAACTTTCCAGTTTTTGGATCCCGCGAATCCCCGCGTGCTGGCGTACACGCGCCAATTCGGTGACGAGATTGTCCTGGTGGTGAATAATCTGTCGAACTCGGCTCAAGCTGTTGAATTGAACGTGCAACGTTACAAGGGCTATGTGCCCATCGAGATGTTTGGCAGAAATCTGTTTCCCAGGTTTGGAGATTTGGCCTATTTATTGACCTTGGGGCCTTACCAGTTCTATTGGTTTCAGCTTCGCCGCCTTTGATCCTCTTGCGTCATTTGCTTACGCACGCGGATCTTTGCGGATCATTCGACTGGAAAGTGAGACTAGCGGGCCTTGGCTGAGGATACTTTTTTACCGGACGATTTGCTTCGCCAGTTGATGAGCGTCGGCGAAGTGGACCTGCTCGTTGGGGTGGCTTGCCACAATGCGCCCGAAAAACTCGGCGAAGCTGTGCAAGCCATTGAACGCAGCTTTCAGCAATTTTTTGTTCGGCAACGCGTAGTCATCGTCAACATCGATGGCGGCGACAAGCAACCGCCACACGACGATCCATCGGTTTCTCCGGTTTCCAATTCCTCGCAAGCGCAAACCGCCCAAACCATCGTGCCTCGCCATGGCATTACCTCGCTCCGCACCATCAACCATGTGAACGCAACCTTTTCCGTGCCGCCTTCTTCCGGCGCCGCTTTGCGCATTCTTCTCGCCTCTGCCGATTTATTGCGCGCGCGCGCCTGCGCCATCGTTTCGCCTGCCACGTGCAATCTAACGCCCGACTCCGTTGCGCATCTCTTGCGCCCTGCGTTTCAGGACAAGTTTGATTTTGTTGCGCCACTCTACTCTCGCCACAAGTTTCAAGGCTTGCTGGCACGCAATCTCGTATATCCGATGTGCCGGGCGCTGTTTGGCGCCCCCATCCGCGAACTGTACACCGACGAATGGGGCTTTTCCGGCCGCCTGGCTTCCTCTTGCCTCAGTCAAGACATCTGGCACGAAGAAGCCATTCAGGCGCGGCCCGAAGCTTGGATGGCGCTGTCCGCGCTCTCGACCAACTATCGCTTCTGCCAGACGTTTCTGGGCGAAAAACCGCCGGCGCCGCGCGGTCCCGCAACGGATATCGTCGAAGTCTTGCGGCAAACCGTAGGCACGCTGTTCTGGTGCCTGGAAACTCGCCCGTCTGCGTGGCTCGACGCCGAACCTTCGCCCTCGCTCACTACCATCGGACCAGATCACGAACTCACCATTGAGCCATCCGACCTGGATCCCCACAGAATTTTCGAGATGTTCCGCACTGGCGTCACAGAATTGGAGCCGGTCTTAAATTCGATCTTGGATCCGGAAACTCATTCTGAAATCAAAAATCTCGTTGCCATTGAAGAAGGCAAATTCAGGTTCAAGCCGGATCTTTGGGTTCGCACCCTGTTTGATTTTGCCGCTTCCTACCATCATTCCGTCATAAACCGCGGCCACCTGGTGCAGGCCCTCGCCCCCCTGTATCGCGGCATGACGCACTCTTTCCTTCTGGAACATTCCGATTCCTCGCCCGCGGAAATGGAGGCGGCCAGCGAAATGCTCTGCTCCGAATTCGAGCTGCAAAAACCGTATTTAAGGGAGAGATGGAAGACTAAAGTTGAGGTGACATCATGAAAGAGATCATTCTACAGGGCTTGGAACAGGTCTACGGCAAACTTGTCCACATGATCGCCGAATTCCTCCCGCGCTTTCTGGTGATGCTCATCATTGTTTTGATTGGCCTGCTGGTTGCTTTCGTGTTCCGCTACATTCTTCGCGTGCTTCTGGGCTTCACCAAACTCGATCGCGTTTCCGAACAGTCCGGCGCTTCGCGCGTTCTTCGCATGGCCCATCTACCTTCCATGAGCGAGTTGCTTAGCCGCTCCATTTTTTGGGTCACCTGGCTTGGTTTTCTCCTCGTGGGAATCAGCGTGCTCGGCATTCCTGGTTTTCAGGAACAGATTTCACGTCTGTTCCGTTTTCTTCCCGAAGTATTCGTCGCCATCCTGATCATGTTTCTCGGTGTGGCCATTGCCAATTTTCTTTCGCGCGCCGCCTTACTGGCAGCCGTCAATGCCGGCCACCCTTCCGCGCGAATTCTCAGCTGGTCCATTCGATTCGTGATCTGGATTCTTGCCATTACCATGACTCTGGAAGAACTCGGCTTGGCGCGGCAAACCGTCATCTCCGCGTTTTCCATTGTTTTTGGCGCCACCATGCTGGGCTTGGCCATCGCTTTCGGATTGGGCGGCCAGGACCTGGCCCGCAAGGCCTTGGAGCGATACTTCGCCGAAGCCAAAAAGGATAAAGATAAAGGCAAAGAACCCCAGCCGCTCTGAACGTAACCACGACCTCGGCGTTTGCGCCTTCAGTGTAGAGCTAGCGTTCATGCCAGCCAGCAATAGGTCCGCACCAAGTGCGGTTCTTTCAACTTTTAACTTTCAACTCTCGACTTTTGTGCTATCTCTTCAATGTAGCGCTGGCTTTCATGCCAGCTTAGTTTGTCCTGTAGCTCACAGGAGGTCTCCCATGAAAGCGCAAAAACTAACCGACGCCGAGATTCAGCTTCACCTGCAATCTGCCACGGGCTGGACGCTCGTTAACGGCAAATTGCACAAGGCTTTCGAGTGCAAGGATTTCGTCGCCGCCTTCGGCAGGATGACCCAGGTCGCGCTGATCGCTGAAGCCATGAACCACCATCCGGAGTGGTTCAACGTTTGGAACAAGGTGGTCATCGATCTCAACACGCACAGCGTTCAGGGCATCAGCAATCTCGATTTTCAGCTCGCTGCGAAAATTAACGAGATCTTCGGCGCCTGAGTCTCGGCCTGGTTCATTCCGGGACTAACTGCATTTCCGCCGCGTTCCAATCTGGTGTTCTCCCCTTTTTTTCACATTTCCACTGTATTTCAACCTTTTTTTATTAATATATATCTTGACATCAATATTACAGATGTGCACACTTTAGTCCCCTTCTGTGAGTTTCGTGCGTCCGCTACGCACTTCTCGTCCTCGCGTGCTCGCTTCAGACCAGCAGGGTGCAACCATGGAGTCGTCTCGTCTGCGCGTTCTTCTCGCGGAATCTGGCTTGACGGAAGCCGGAGTCACGTTGCGTTCGCTGTGTGCCGAAACAGGCCGAACGCTCGAACTCGTGTATGTCACAAGCCGGGACAGCCTGCCTGGGGCGCTGCGCGATTTCCGCCCCGATGTCGCTCTTCTCTCTCTTTCGTTACTCCATCCTGACCCACCTGCAACGATCTATTCTCTCCATCAATCGCTTCCCCACATTCCCCTAATACTTTTCGTCGACCTTGCCGATAAGGAACTTGCTATCGCTTGTCTTCAGGTGGGGGCAACGGACTACATGCTCGAAGGCTTTATGGATGAACGTACCCTTGGTCGCGCCCTGCAAGCTGCTCTTCGCTCTCCGGACGGCCTCGCGCTGCCTCGCGATCCCCGAACCTTCCCGGACCCCGATCCTGCCGCGATTCCGCCGGTTCTTCTCTCCGTGCATCTCACCAATTTTGAGTCTCTTCGCGCGGTTGAGGGCGCGCTCGTCGCCGATGGCGCGCTGCAACGCGTGGCTGTCCAGCTGCAGAAATGTGTTCGCCGCGGCGATCGTATCGCCCACGTTGCCCCGGATAAGTTCCTGGTCGTAGTTGCCGATTCCTGCGAATCTTCGCTGCTCGCCGTTCACCGCCGCATCACTTCCCGCTTCTGCCCCGAAAATCAGCTCTGCGCCCCAACTCTTGCGCTGTCCGTTCATTGTGAGCGTTGGCCCTGCGCTGCTTTGCAACAATCCCACTCGCCAGGGTCTCTGCCATGAAATCCGCTTCGGCCGAACAACTCGAATCTCCTTTGCCCGTTGCGCCTTTCCGCGTTCTGTTGCTTGAGCATTCCTCGCACGACGCCGCTTCGATTCTTCGCGAACTGCGCGACGCCGGCATTTCCGTCCTGCCCACCATTCTGGAACAACGCTCGGACTTTGAAGCCGCGCTCTACTCGCAAAAGTTTGACGCGATCCTCGCTGCTTACTCTCTCCCCGGCTGGACTGGTCTTGACGCTCTCTCTCACCTGCGCCAGACCGGCAACGACACTCCGTTTCTTCTGGTCACCGGCATCCTCTCCGAAAAAGATGCCGTCGAATGCACGCAGCACGGTGTGACGGACTACATTCTGAAAGATCGTCTGGCGCGTCTTCCTGTCGCCCTGAAGCGCGCTGTCGAAGGCAAGCAACTTCGCGACATGAATGCGCAATTCCGGTTTCAATTGGAAGAAAGCGAAGCTCGCAGCCGCGAACTCATCGAAAATTCCATTTACGGCATCTTCCGTGTCTCTCTGGAAGGCTCTTTCCTCTCCGCCAATCCCGCGCTTCTCCAGCTTCTCGCTTGTCCCTCCTCTCACGAACTGCAATCCGTCAATCTCGCCACCGACGTGTTTCGTTATCCCGAAAACTTCTCCCGGCTGCTCGCTTCCTGCCGCGAGCATGGCCTGGTTCATAGCGACGAAACAGAATGGCGCCGTCTCGACGGTGGCCTGGTCTCCGTCCGCCTCCATTTACGCTATCTCTCCCTTCCGGGTCCCGCCGATGCCATCGAAGGTGTTGCCGAAGACGTCACGGAACTCCGCCTGCTCGAACGCCAGTTGCTGCAGGCGCAAAAATTCGAGAGCATTGGTCAACTTGCCGGAGGCATCGCTCACGATTTCAACAATGTAATCGGCGCAATCCTCGGCTGGGCCGAACTAGGCTACGAACAGAGCCGCGCCCATCCGGTTATCGCCGAACGCTTTGCTCATATCCGCGAGCAAGCTGACCGCGCCGCTTCTCTCACTCGCGAACTCCTGGCCTTCGCGCGCCGACAAAACCTGCAGCCTCGTCCCGTCGATCTGAATGCCGCGTTCCACGGCCTTGCCAGTTTCTTTGACAAGGTCATCGACAAAAACATCGAAATGAAATTCATTCCCGCCGATCTTCAGCCCGTCAAAGCCGACCCTGCGCAAATCGAGCAGGTCTTGATGAACCTTTGCCTGAACGCGCGTGATGCCATGCCCGATGGCGGCCGCCTGACCATCGAAACCGAAATGGCAGTCCTCGACGATTCCTTCTGCCGCCTTTATCCCTACGTCGTCCCCGGTTCCTACTCCATTCTCTCCGTCTCCGATACCGGTATCGGCATGGACCCGGAAACTCGCGAACGCATCTTCGAGCCTTTCTTCACCACCAAGGAGCGTGGCAAGGGCAGCGGCATGGGTCTTGCCACCGTGTATGGCATCGTCAAGCAACATGGCGGCTTCATCCATGTTTACAGTGAACCGCGGCAGGGCAGCCTGTTCCGCGTCTATCTCCCTGCCATGGACGTTTCTCTTTTGGCCCGCGGCTCCTCCGCGGAGGCCTCGCCTACGCTCAGTCTTCATGGCAGCGAGACCATCCTGATCGCCGAAGACCACGACTCCATACGCGAAATGGTTCGTCAGACCCTGGTCGGCCTGGGCTACCGTGTCCTCGCTGCCTCCGACGGCGAGCAAGCCCTTCGCCTCTGCGAAAGCGAGACTCCCGCGCTCGCCATCCTGGACGTCATCATGCCTCGTATGGGCGGTTCCGCCACCGCCGCGGCCCTCCTGGCTCGCCTCCCCAACTTGCCCGTTCTGTTCACCAGCGGCTACTCGGAATCCGCCGGCTCCCGCGTAAACCTCCCGTCTTCCCGCTATCTCCAGAAGCCTTATAGCCCGACCGCCCTGGGGCGTGCCGTGCGCGAAATCCTGGATCTCGCCCACCCCTGCGTCCCGGCCTGACTCAACAGGCAGGACTGCGCACCACCGGTGCCATTCCTGTCTGACACAAGCCTGTCGTCTGCGGTTTCGCCGCCAGTTCAATAGTATTCAATCGGTTTTTTAGTACTCATGGTCCTGTTTTTACCGTTGACACCGGCAATCCCCAGTGTTAATAAATCCGAAAGACGAGCCCTCTGGTGGTGAGTCTCCTTTCGTTATAGCTAGTGCTGTTTCGCGAGTGAGATCGCAGGCCTGCCTGGCAGGGCAGGCACTGCTGTTTCGCCTCGGGTATCGTTTGCAACACCCACCCCACCCCGGGAGGCGAAATATTCACTTTTTCGCCTCCTTTTTTTGTCCCGGCCTTTGTAGGGACGGCCTTCTGAGGACGTCCGCCCGGCCCCCCAACTGCTTCGGTGGACAGATCTCAAACCGCCTTCGGCTTTCCACCCTCGCAGGGTAAACTTCCTGCGATGACTCCCCCGCTGCTCGACCTGCAAAACGTCACGGTGCTTCACGGCCAAAACGTCGCCCTCGACCGCCTGTCCCTGCGAATCGCTGTCGGCGAACACGTCTGCATCCTCGGCCCCAACGGCTCGGGCAAATCCACCCTGATCAAGACCCTTACGCGCGAGTGCTACCCGCTGCAGCGCGAAGATTCCTCCATCTCCATCCTGGGCCGCTCTCTCTGGAATATCTTCGAACTCCGCTCTACGCTGGGCATCGTCTCTCCCGATCTTCTGGCGGCTTGCACCACTGATGCCACCGGTCTCGACGTCGTCCTCTCCGGGTTCTTCAGCAGCACCCGCATTTTCCCCAATCACCAGCCGCATCCCGAACATCACGCCCGCGCGCACGACGCCTTGGCCCGCATGGGCATCACCCATCTGGCGAAGCGTCCGATCCTCGAAATGTCTTCCGGTGAAGCCAAACGCACGCTCATCGCTCGCGCTTTGGTTCATGATCCTCAAACACTGCTCTTCGACGAGCCCGGCAATACCCTCGACATTGCCGGCCAACTCGAGCTTCGCCACGTCATGCGCCAACTCGCCCGCGCCGGACTTGGCATCCTGCTCGTTACTCATCATGTTTCGGAAATTATTCCGGAAATTGACCGCGTCGTTCTGCTGCAAAAAGGAAAACTGCTCGCCGATGGACCCAAGGATGTGGTCCTGTCGAGCGAGCAGCTCTCTGCTCTGTTTGAAGTTCCTGTTCGCCTACATCGCGAAGACGGCTACTTCCATCTCCACGCCTGAATTGTTCCGCGGTCGTTTACTTCGCGATGCTGTCCGCAATGTCCGCGGCGATGGGCACACGAAACGTCTCGTGCTGGTATGCCTTGATCATCAGCAATACCCACAGAATCAAGCCAACCAGCCCGAGCAATGCGAAGATTCCCCAGCCAAGAAATCCTCCGAACAGTCCGCCCATAAACGCCAGCGCGATCCGCAAAATTGTCAATCCACCGAATACCACGATGGATTGCGCCGCGTGAAATTTCACCCACGGCCGCTTATCAATCAGCAAAAATATGAGGCCGGTGACCCATCCCAATACGTAGCACAATAGTCCCGCAACATTTTCCTGTAACCCTTCCGTCGGTGACGCTGCAGCTGCCGCCGGCACCGCTGCCGGAGCTGCTGCTCCCTGGCTTGCACCACACTTTGGGCAAAACGTCGCCGTTCCAATCTCTTGGCCACACGCTTTACAGAATGCCATGGACATTCCCTCCACAGGAGTGCTTTCGCGCGAAGCGTAACAAACGCCTGCCCCCCGCGCAATCAAATTCCCCCAACCCGTCGCTGTTGCAGCTTTCAATCCTTACTTACTTCTTTTGTAGTGGCCGACCTCCAGGTCGGTTCTCGCTTTTGTAGGGACGGCCTTCCGAGGCCGTCCGCCGACAAAAATGCTTGCCTCCCGATCAATGAATGTCGCCTCTTTTGACTTTCAACTTTCAACTCTTAACTTTCGACTCCGATCCCCTTGCAAATTCTCCGCCCAAGGTAGAAAGTTACCCTCCATGATTTCACCCGCTCTAGCAAAATGATTACTTCCTACAATCGCATCGCCGGCCAAAGCGTCGAGCGCCTCGCCGCTCTCAGCGACGGCATTTTTGGCGTCGCGATGACACTTCTGGCCATCGAACTGCACGTCCCCGTGCGCGAATTGATTCACCACGAGCGTGAACTGCGCCAAGCCCTGCTCGCGATCTCGCCGGAGCTCCTCGTCTACCTCATGAGTTTTCTAACTCTGGGAATTTTCTGGGTGGGCCAGCAATCGCAACTCAACCACTTGCGCCGTTCCGACATCCGCCTTACCTGGATTCACCTGGCATTCTTGTTTGCCGTCACGCTCATGCCGTTCTCCACCAAGCTTCTCGCCGCGCATCACTCTTATCGCACCGCCTTACTCGAGTACTGGGCCAACGTTCTGATCTTCGGCGTCATGCTTTACGCCAGTTGGGGATACGCCACCCGCACCGGCCTGATCAAAGACGACATCTCTCCCGAAGTGCCCCCCGCGGTGTGTCGCCGCATTATCATCGGTCAATCCTGGTACGCTTTCGGCGCCATCCTGTGCTTCTTCAGCACCTACCTCAGCATGTTCGTGATCATCGCCGTCCAACTGTTCTACATCCTCTCCCCGTGGCTCCGCCTGCCTAATACCGAAGATGCCCCCACTCCCATCGACAATCCATAGCGATTCCGCCAACGCTTTCCAACCTGAATTTCCGCGGTTGTTGTCTCCCGTGTAGCGTTGGCTTTTATGCCAGCCAGAATCTAAACATGATCTGGTTCTAGCCCCTGAGGATTGCAGGCTCATCTTGAGTTCGGTTTTACTTATAACTTAAAACTGACAACTGAAAACTTGCTCACTGTCCATACTTCGTCTGATCCACAAACTGCGCCGCCACTCCATTCGGCCCCACTGCCCATCCTTTTCCAAACGCGAAGTTCAGCGCATTCAGGTCCGGTCCGCCGATCGATTCCCACTTTTCTCCATCCCGGCTGGTCTCCGCGCCGTTCGGTCCCACGGTCAGAAATCCCGCGTCAAATGTTTCCACCGCCGAGCGAAACCCCATCGGAAGCTGCGATGAGAGCTTCCACGTCTTCCCTTGGTCCAGCGAATACGCCGCGGTTTTTTCGCGAAGCGTCGGTTCCGTGTAGTCGCCGCCAACCGCCACCACCATATCGCCCGCCCTCACAATCGAGAAGATTCCCGCCGACCCTTTTCCGCTCAGAATCGGCGTCTCGCTCACTGTCCAGGTCTGCCCCATATCCGTGGAATGAAAAACACGCGCTTTCGGTCCGCCAGTGCCGAAATACAGTTCGTGGTTATCGAATACCAGCAGGCCGGAATTGCCGGCTGCAAACGCTCCTTCTTTGGGCAACGCATTCGGCATGTGCTCGTTCGGAATTTCCTTCCAATGTTTTCCGTCTTCCGTGCGCAGCAATAGGAATTTTCCATCCACCGGATCGCTCAGCGCCACGCAGTGCGCTTCATCGCTGCATGCGATCGCATCCAGAAAAAACGATTTCCGCGAATCCTTAACCTGGCGCTCCCAGGTTTGTCCTCCATCTGTCGTCTTCCAGATGCCTGATTTTTCACCATCGCCGCTGGCCATCACGTAGGCCGTGGTGCCGTCCAGCGTCTGCACTCCGCGAAAGTCTCGAGTCTCTCCGTCCGGAATGGAGCATTTCTGCCAACTCTCGCCCTTGTCTGTCGATCGCAGCACCGTTCCTTTCGAACCCGTCGCCCACACTGTGATCTTCCCGTGCAAGACCGCCACCGCCACGCCGCGCAGATTCGCCTCCGCGCCCGTGGATTTCACCAACCACCACGACTCCTCTTGTGGCACTAACATCAGCAACACACATACCGCCAGGTAGCGCATGGCCCAAAGTTTACCATTTGGAGTGCGGCGGCTCGCCGCCGCTTTTACGACCTCATCGCTTTTGTAGGGACCGCCTTCTGAGGCGGTCCGCCAACCGCGACCCATCGGCCTGCGCCTGTCATTCTGAGGACATCCGACAAGGCTGTCCGGGGAATCTCAACGGCGTCAGATGTTGTTGCGCGCTAATTGTGTTTTCTGGGATGACTACGTGCGGTGTAAACGGGGACCCGGCTATCTCTTAACCGGTGTCGGAATGCTTCGCGCGTCGGGATGCTTGGGCGACCAATCTTCCGGCGGAAACGTCACTCGCCAGAATGTCGGCGAAGGCGCGGAAAACTCCAGTCCAATTTCCGCTTTACCGGAGCGCACCGGGCCAAGAAATGCCACGTGGCACTCCTCTTCCTCTCTGGTCGCGTTGTGCAGCATCAGCACCTTGGATCCGCTCGTCAGCCGTGTCTGCAAAAGGATCAGCGCGCCGTGGGCATTGATCGCCAGCGTCGCGGTCTCTTCTTCAAATGCGTTGCCTTGAGAGTCCTTGCCGCGAATCCGTACCGCCACCTGCATCAATACGCGCTGACTCCGTCGGCGTGGACCCGGATGAGGATGAGTTGGGGCGTTCTGGGTTTGGCCCATAGAACCTCGTACAGATGAATATACCCCGCGGGAAAAGAAAGTCGAGTGGCAAGAAAATGCGCGTATTCAAAGAGGCTACTCCTTCCGCAGGTACAGCTCTGGTAAGAAAGTACTAACAGGTTTCAATCGACAGTTAGCCTGCCCGCTGGGCTAGGAGCGTTGATCCATGGGGACATACGACCGCGTATCGTGGCCCAAATAAATTTGCCGCGGCCGCGCAATCTTTTGTTCCGGGTCCAGCAACAATTCTTCCCACTGCGCCAGCCATCCCGACATGCGCGGAATCGCGAACAGCACCGGGAACATGGTCATCGGGAATCCCATCGACTGGTAAATCAGCCCGGTATAGAAATCCACGTTCGGGTACAGTCGCCGCTTGACGAAGTAGTCGTCTTCCAGCGCGATGCGCTCGCATTCCAGCGCAATCTCCAGCAGCGGATTTTTTCCCATCAGCTCAAACACTTCGTAAGCAATCTGCTTGATGATCCTGGCGCGCGGGTCGTAGTTCTTGTACACCCGGTGGCCAAATCCCATCAGCCGCGTTTCCCCCGCCTTTACGCGGTGGATAAACTCGGGCACTTTCTGCACCGACCCAATCTCCATCAGCATGCGCAACACTTCTTCGTTCGCGCCGCCATGCAACGGGCCATACAGCGCCGCAATTGCCGCCGCCGTCGCCGAATACGGATCCACGTGCGAACTCCCCACGCCTCTCACCGTATTTGTCGAGCAGTTCTGCTCGTGGTCCGCATGCAAAATGAACAGCACATCCAGCGCGCGCTCCAGCGTCGGGTTCGGACGGTACCTCGTCTCGCTTGTCCGGAACAGCATATTCAGCACATTTCCCGGATAGCTCAGCTCATTGTCGGGGTACACATACGGCATTCCCAGCGTGTGCCTGTAGGAAAATGCGGCGATGGTCGGCATCTTGCCGATCAGCCGGTACATCTGTTTGCGCCGCGAAGCCGGATTAAAGATGTCTTTCGCGTCGTGGTAAAACGTCGACAGCGCCGCAATCGTCGAAATCACCATGCCCATCGGGTGCGCGTCGTAGTGAAATCCGTCCAGAAATTTCTTGATGCTCTCGTGGATAAACGTGTGGTGCGTTATGTTCCACTGCCAATCCTTCAGTTGCGCCGGCGTCGGCAATTCCCCATGCAGCAGCAGGTAAGCCGTCTCCAGGTACGTCGATTTTTCCGCCAGCTCCTCGATCGGGTATCCCCGGTACCGCAAAATTCCCACGTCGCCGTCAATATACGTAATCCGGCTGATGCACGACGCCGTGTTGTTGAACGCGGGGTCGTAGCTGATCATGCCGAAATCCGCCGCATTTACCTTGATTTGCCGCAGGTCCATCGCCTTGATGGTGTCGTGCTTGATGGGAATCTCGTAGCTCTTCCCGGTGCGGTTGTCCGTAACGGTCAGCGTCTCGCGCCGTGTCGAGGAATCCTCGTTATTCGTTTTCGTTTGCGTTGCCGGCAGTGCAGAGTCCATGCAGATTACCTCAAAATGTCGGCCTGGCGCGCGGCCGCCCCGTCCGTCCACTTTACACCAAAGCATGGCAGCGTGGAAATCATACGCAGCGCGGTCAGGCCGCTGGAACGGCACGGTTTGTTTGAATGTATAGGTCAAGGGAGGAGCACTTGGTGTACAAAAGCTGAACTCAGCGACCCCGCTGATTCAGAGACACCAAGGAGGCTCCTCATGGAACCTATGTATTACATCGGACTGGATGTACACAAGCTAAAGATCAGTTACTGCGTGAAGGACATCATCGGCAAAATCCATGCCGAAGGATGGATACCCGCTACGCGTTTTGATCTGGATCGCTGGATGAAAACGCTACCACAGCCGTGGAGCGCAGCGATGGAAGCCACCATGTTCACCGGCTGGATCTATGATCACCTGAAACCCCATGCTGCTACGTTGAAAGTGGCGCATCCTCTGATGCTGCGGGCCATTGCCGCTGCGAAAAAGAAGAACGACCGTATAGATGCCAGCAAAATCTGCGACTGTCTACGCTGCGATTTTCTGCCCGAGTCTTACATGGCTCCGACAGCCATTCGCGAACGGCGTCGCACGCTGCGTTATCGCAACCTGCTCGTTCGCCAGATGGTGCAGATGAAGAACAAGGTAGGCATGCTGCTGATGGAAGCCGGCGTCAGCTACAACAAGCAGAAGCTTCACAAGGCCGGCTATTTCCGCGAGCTCCTCGCCAGCAATCCGGATATTAATCCGGGGCTGCGCTCGCTGCTGTGCCAGTGTCGCGAGATGGTAGTGCGCCTGGGGAAAATGGAAGCGGCTCTGATCCGCTCCCTGAAACAAGATCGCTTGCTAACCGAACGCGTCGAACGGTTGATGAGCATCCCGGCGATCGGGCCGATCACGGCGCTGACCTGGGCGCTAGAAGTTGGTGAGGTACAGCGGTTTTCATCGATTAAGAAAGCCATCAGTTATTGCGGACTGTGCGGCGCGGAGAAAAGTTCTGGCGACACCGTGCATCGCACGCCGCTGTCGAAGCAACGCAACAAGCATCTGCAGACCACGCTGATCGAAGCAGCTAAGATGGCCCCGCGCTACAGCCCGACGCTGGCGCAGCTGTACGACCGCGAGAAGCAGCGAGGCGATGCCAATCGCGCCACGCTGACGGTGGCCAGAAAACTGGTGGCGTATCTAGTGGCCGTGGATCGTGGGCAGACGCATTTTCTGGTGCTAGACCGCGACAGCTGCGCCGCTGCGTAGGCGGACGTAGAGAAAGGAATTTTTCAGCGCGAGGCCTGCCAGGTCTTGCCTTTAGCCGACTGAGCACGAGAACGCAAGCTCCCGATGCTCCCGTTGATTTGTTTTGAGACTGGCAGGAAAACACAAACTCAATCTTGCTGGGCAGCCAGACGAGCTGCGCCTGCCAATGGATGTCTGGTTCTATTCACGAATAGAAACCGCGGCCGAGAGGCCAACACCACGCGCTGGGCCAAAGAAATTACACCGGCGCTCCTCCCGAGCGCATCAGGAGGACTTTTTGTCTCTTGACGAAGACCTATCATAGATGTCAGCTAAGCGCCTGACCCCACGTCACATACCGAGCGTTCGGCGCGGTCAGAATGTGCCTCTTGACAATAGTCGTTATAACATGTATTATCTCCTCGACCGTTTCAGGAGGCTCGCTATGATTCTCGTCCGCAAAAGCAACGACCGCGGCCACGCCGACCACGGCTGGCTCGACAGCCGCTTCACTTTTTCCTTTGCTGATTATTACGACCCGCAGCATGTGCAGTTTCGTACCCTGCGCGTGATGAATGACGACCGCATCGCCGGCGGCGGCGGTTTCCCTACGCATCCGCATCGCGACATGGAAATCGTCACTTACGTTCTGGAAGGCGCGCTGGCTCACAAGGACAGCATGGGCAACGGCTCCGTCATCAAGCCCGGCGACGTTCAGTATATGAGCGCGGGAACCGGAGTGGCGCACAGCGAATTCAACGCCTCGGACTCCGAAACCGCGCATCTGTATCAGATCTGGATGTTCCCCGATCGCCAGGGCCACAAGCCGGTTTACGACCAGAAGCATTTCACCGCAGCGGACAAGCGCGGCAAGCTTCGCCTGGTGGTTTCTCCCGACGGCCGCGATGGCTCGGTGCAGATTCGCCAGGACAACGAACTTTACGCCACGCTTCTCGCTCCCGGTGAATCCGTCGAACACGCGCTGAAGCCCGATCGTCACGCGTACGTGCAAGTGGCGCGCGGTAGCGTTATGTTGAACGGCGCGCAACTCGAAGCGGGCGATGGCGCGGCAATCTCCGCGGAGAAGTCGCTGCAACTGACAGGCGTAAACGACGCGGAAGTCCTGCTGTTCGACCTGGCGTAAGCAAGCAAAGCGCAAAAAAAGAGGCGGGAGCAATCCCGCCTCTTTCCATTTTTGAATTCCTATTTTCTATTTTCCAATTTCTATTTTTTATCGCTCGACCACGCCGGCGCCGCGACAATCACGCCCAGCCCAATCGCGGCCAGCAGCACCACGAGCGAGGGAACCAGCAGCGGCTTGGCGGTCATCAAATACACGATGCCGATCGCGAGCACGGTGCGGATGCGGATCAGCGTAACAATCACCGGATCCTGCACGTGCCCCAACACTTCGCTGCTCAGCGCCGCCGTCGCTTCCGACGCCTGCAACGCCGGCCGCATCTTCTTGAACCGCGGCAGCAGCAGCCCAAATCCAATCACCAGCGCCACGGCAATTCCAATCCACGCCGCGATCACCCAGCCTGCGGCGCTTCGATCCGTGACTCCCGCCATGTATCCGCCGGTCAGGATCAGCAGCAGCAATCCCGGCCCGCTTACCGGAAGCGAGCCGCGATAAATCCGCAGCCACGACCGCGCCTCGCCCGCCGTAGTCGCTCGACGCAGCAGCGCCGACGCGGCCCACTCCAGCCCATAACCAACAAACAGCGCGGCCATGCCCACAAAATGGAAAAACAGCACGACTGTGTAGGTGTTCATAGGGACACCATCTTACCCGCGTGCGCGCTGAAACTCCCGCATAAATCCTGTGAGCGCCTGCACCGCGTCCTGTTCCACGGCATTGTAGAGCGAGATGCGCATGCCGCCCACCGAGCGATGCCCCGGCGTGCCAATCAATCCCGCCGCGGTGGCTTGCTTGGCGAATTCCTTTTCTAGCGCTTCGTCGCCGTGCGCCGAGGCGCTGCCGCCCACGCGAAAGACCACGTTCATCAGCGAACGCGAAGCCTTCTCCACCGGGCAGTGGTAATAGCCGTTGCTGCCATCAATCGTTTCGTATAGCAGATTGGCCTTGGCTTCATTACGCTTCTGCATGCCGGCCACTCCGCCCTGCGCCGCCATCCATTCCGTTACCAGGCTCAGGATGTACACGGCAAAGGTTGGCGGCGTGTGGTACAGCGACTTCTCTTTAATGTGCGTGCGGTATTGCAGCAGCGTGGGCAGGTTCTTGTCCGCGCGCTCCGCCAGATCTTTCCTGACGATGACCACCGTCACGCCGCTGGGCCCCAGGTTCTTCTGCGCTCCGGCGAAGATCAGGCCGAACTTGCTGACATCGATGGGACGCGACGCGATGTCTGACGACATGTCCGACACCAGCGGCGCCTGCGAAGCCGGCACGTGGTGATATTGCGTGCCTTCAATCGTATTGTTGGTGCAGAAGTAGGTGTACGAAGCGTCTGGCGACAGCTTGATCTCGTCCGCGCGCGGCACGCGCGTGAATTTCTCCGCTTCCGTCGACACGGCGATATTGTGCGGGATGCCCTTCTTCAATTCGCCGATGGCCTTCGCGGTCCATGCACCGGTGTGCAGCACGTCCACCGGCTTTCCCGGCAAGCACAGATTCATCGGCACCATGGTGAACTGCATGCTTCCGCCGCCTTGCACGAAGATCACCGCGTACTCTTCCGGGATCGCCAGCAGCTTGCGCAGGTTCTGCTCCGCCGCATTGTTGATGGCCTCAAATTCCGCGGAGCGGTGCGACAGTTCCATCACGCTCATGCCTGTTCCGCGGTAGTCCAGCAATTCCTCGCGGATGCGCTCCAGCACAGGAAGCGGCAACGCGGCCGGGCCAGCATTAAAGTTAAACGCCCGCTTCGCGCGGGTTGCAGCTGATGTGGTGCTCACGGTGGTCATGCCTTTCGCAGAAAGATTGCGGCGCTTCCGTAGCGGATAAGCTGAGGTTTGCTCCGCTCCTTAGAATACCAGATGAGGCGCGGGCGGTGCCCCAGTGGCCGGTGGCCAGCGACCAGTGTTCAGCGACCAGTGTTCAGCGACCAGTGACCGGCGACCAGCGACCGGCGTACCTAGAGCCCGCGTTTCGATTGTAGTGGCCGATCTTCAGATCGGTGATTTGCTGTGCTCCTTTTGGCCAGCGATTGAAAATGTCGGCGCGCCGACAATGCGCGTGATTGGTGATTCGTGACGTGTGATTCGTGAAACATCAGTGCCCAGCGACCAGTGGCCGGCGAAGAAGTACGAGAGGAAAAATGTCGGCGGGCCGACAATTGTTGTAAGTTCACAGTGATCAGTTTTAAGTAAGGCAAAGGCGGCGCAAGCGGACGGAAACTGGAAAATAGAAAGCCCGTTTCCCGAATCGAGAATGTCGGCGCGCCGACATCTATTGGATAAGGTACTGAATCGATAATGGTTAGCCATTTTGCGGAATTCGGCGAAGGGATGGAAAGTGAAAGTAATACTTGAGGTTGTGCGCGCGCTGCTTTGAGATTTTAGGCCCCCACCCCCCACTATTTGCGTATGTAGGGGAAACAAAGGAGTTACGGGCACTTTTTGTGTAAGTAGGGGAGACAAAGGACTTAGCGGCGAATGGGCGGTGGGAAAAATCGAGGCGAGGAGTGGCGGCGGGTAGACACGGAGTCGCCGCGGTGCGAGCATGGCTCACCATGCTCCATAGATAGCTATATCGTCAACAGTGTCTTGTAGTACGACACAATTCTAGCGCGGACGAGTTACCTGTGCAAACGGTATCGGCTCGGTGCCGGTCCAGTCATGAGGCTGACGATCTTGCCCTGCCTCGCTCGAGATGGCACCAAACGAACGGCAGACCTAACAGGCGGATTCCTCAGGGGCTAAAGCCCAATTTAGGGCAGGTTGTTAATGTCGGAGCTAAAGCTCCGGCCCCCTAAAGAGAAAAGCAGCACCACAACCGCTTAAGAGAAGAGCAGAACACTGCCCCAGAAAACCAAGGAGGTCAGTTAGCTTGTGGAACTTTCTTCTAGTTCGCTAAGGGTCAGGCGGATGGAAAATTGCGGCAAGAGTTGAGATGAGTTGGGTGCGCGTGGCAGTAAGGCAGTTGGCGATGGATCAAGCCACGATCCCTCGCTGCGCTCGGGATGACAAATTGCGAAAAAGAACCGATCTGAAGGTTGGCCACTACAAGGGCGGATTCCTCAGGGGCTAAAGCCCAATTTAGGGCAGGCTGTTCACGTCGGAGCTAAAGCTCCGACCCCCCTGAAGAGAGAGCAAAAGAGAACGTCCTGAAGAGAAAGCAGAAACAACGTCCTGAAAAGAGCGCAAGACTGAACGTCCTGAAGAGGTGAGACCAAATACCTAGTATAAGTCTTGTCACAGGAGTACTATCCGTTTACTGAGTTTCGATGAATTGACGAAACGACGCAACATACGACCGCTTCTGAGTATTTGGTTTCCCTTTTAGGGGGTCGGAGCTTTAGCTCCGACATTGCGACATGCAAGAAGAAGTGGGCTTTAACCCCTGAGGAGTCCGAGTCATGGCAAGACTGCAGCACCTCACTGCGCCCGGATGCACCTACTTTGTTACCAGCAAGGCGGCACAGAACATTGCTCTGTTCCACGTCGAACAAATCGCGGAGATTGTCGTCGCCAAACTAATTCACTACAGGGAGACCGGGGCATATCAGTTGCATGAATTTGTACTTATGCCGAATCATTTGCATTTGTTGCTGACACCCAACCATCCCGCCACCCTGGAAAAGGCTTTGCAACTCATCAAAGGCGGGAGTTCCTTTGAGATTCACAGAATGCGTGGGCACAAAACTGAAATCTGGCAAGCCGGTTTTCATGAAAGCACCATTCGTAACCTGGCAGATTATCTTTCTAAAGTGCGCTACATCCATCAGAATCCGGTGATAGCTGGACTGGTGGAAAACCCAGAGGATTGGGGTTGGAGTTCAGCTGGCCAGCGGTATCAGATGGATCAGATTCCTCAGGGGCTAAAGCCCAGTTTGGTGCCAGCGATTAATGTCGGAGCTAAAGCTCCGACCCCCTAAAGAGAAAAGCAGGACACTGCCGGGGCTGCAACATTGACCTGGGCGGTGGGGGCTTATAGACTCGCGGCTGCTCTACGGGACGCGGACTTGACGGAGTTCGTGCCCGGGCCATTTCCATCCACAAAAAAACAAACTAAGAGGAGAAACGATGAGAAAAGCTCTATGGGCCATTCTGTTTGTTGCGACGTTGCTAATCGCGTTGCCGAGCCGGGCGCAGAATCCCAACTACGATGCCGGGCCGGTGTGGCGGGTGACGTACTACCATCTGAAGCCGGGCCAGGGAGAAGCGTTCTGGAAGGATTTTCGCGAGAACCTGAAACCGGTGTACGACGCAGTGAAAAAAGAAGGCATGATCACCGATTACAGAGTGTGGACCAATGCAACCACCGACGCTCCGGGAGACTGGGACATCGCGGTGGGAATACTGTTTCCGAACTGGGCGTCGCTGGATCAGGTGGAAGCGAAGGCGGCGACCATTTCGGCGAAGCATTACGGTTCACGCGAAGCCATGCTGGAAGCGGGGAAGAAACGCAGTGAGATCCGCGACGTGGTGATGAGCAAGTTGGCGCGTGAGGTGATGCCGAAGTAGAGGCGACGGCGCGGTGAGGCCCCGGACGCGGTTTTTGGCAGGGCGTTCGGGGCCGCTGGCGATGCTGACGCTGGGTTGGGTGCGCGTGACAGTGAGGTAGCCGGCGATGGATCAAGCCACGATCCCTCGCTGCGCTCGGGATGACGACACACATCGACCAGGCGAAGGGAAGGATTTTTATTTGGGTTCGGTGGGGAGGGCGAGGAAGACGCGGTCGTCGATGGGGATGGTGGGAGTGAGGGGCGTGGAGGTTTTGCCGTCGGCCAAGGCAATTTGTTTTGCCAGACCGCTGAGGGCGGGAGCCGCGGGCTTGGAGGAGTCGGCGGGAGCGTCGCCCGGCTGCATGGAAATGCGCGTGGTCTTGGGCGAGCAATTCGGCGTGTTGAGGCAAGTGTCGCGCAGGAAGACCTGGCGCAGGCCGCTGTTGGGAGTCGTGGTCGACGGAGCGGTTTGCGGTTTCGCGGCGGAGGATTGCGAATCGTGGCTGGGCGTGACCGCGACGAACGCTACGAAGCGTCCGGAAGAACTGATGGAAGGAAGAATGGCTTCGGTGCCGGTGAGGGCGCCAGCGGGATCGGTGGAAATCAACGAAGTGGCGGGCTTGCACGCGGTGGATGCGCCGGTGCACATATCGCGGAGATAGACCTGGCGTCCTTCAGGCGCGCCAGTAACGAGATTGGTTGCGGCGGAACTGAATGCGACGTAGCGGCCGTCGGCGGTGATCACTGGAGTGTGGCTGGCTTCGTTGCCTGCGGTGCCATCCTTGGCGACGGAGACGGTTTGCGTGGTGGGAGCACAACCGCTGGGCGCACCAACACATGTGTCTCGTAAAAGAATCTGGGTGACATCATTTTCCTGAGAGGTGTAGGCGACGTAGCGGCCATCCGAGCTGATGGTCGGCGTTTCTTCCGCGGTGGCGCCTGCCGCGCTAGCCTTCGAGTCTGCCGCGGGTGCGGGTGCGCCGACGGAGAAAGTTTGCGACGTGGGAGTGCAAGTGGGGTCATTGGAGCAATTGGTGTCGCCACCACCGAGATCGGGGCAACTGACAAGGCAGACACCGCTGGGGGGATTGATGACGTTGATCTTCGCGGCGGGATCGGCGGTGGTCAAGTAAGCCGCGGGAATGATGGCTTTGATTTGTGTGGCGGTGATACCGGATGTGTTGATGGCAGTTTCCACGCCGCCCGTGGCGATGCCGGTGTAGCTGACGGTGGAGGCGCCGTTGGGAGAGGAGGGAAGGAAATTCGTACCCGCCAACGTGACGGTGACAGCGGCGCAAGTTTTCGAACTGGTGCAGACGGCGGCAGTGGCGGGAGAAACGGAAGTAAGCGAGGGCTTAGGATTCGGAGCACCGTAAATGAGAAACGCGAGGGAGTTGGACAAACCGTTGTTGCCAGTGCCGGATTGCTGGTAGTGGGTGTTGACGTAGGCGGTGCCGGCCTTGGCGATTAAGCTGGCGGGCACGACCGCGGTCAGGACTGTGGTGCTGATCGGGGTGGTCGTGAGGTTCTGGCCGTTCCATTGAATCGTGCTGGCGGGAGTAGTGGGAAAAGGGTTCTGTTGAGAGGCGACGACGGTGATGGTGAAAGAGGGTCCGCCAAAAACGGCGCCCGATGGCGAAATATTCAGGATGGTTGCGCCGGTCGCGTATTGCACGGAGTTGTTGTAATCGTTGCAGCTGAGGCATGCGAACGCGATCAAGGCTACGGCAACCGTGGAGCAAAACCGCTTCATCGAATCTCCTTCACGACGTTTCAAGCGAGTAGCGCTCTCTTGCCGCCCGATCCGGGAAGGACAAGGGAATAGAGCGCATCTGTTTGGGTTGAGATGCAAAAACCGCAGCACGCGTTGACCTGCCGCCGGAGCCCGGCTCCCGGCAGGAATACAACCCCCGCATCAGCTGCTCTATTATCCCTCAGGTGGGGATTTGGGAAAAGTCGGCAATGAGGGGCGCGTCAGGAGCGAGCGGATGGCGGGCGCGGTCAGTTAGCGGGAGGGCCTAAGGCGTCGAGGGACTGGCGGACGAGCAAGGCAATCTTCTTTTGGCGGTCTTCGTTGGGATCCCTGGCCGTTGCGGCGGCATGGTAGGCGGCGGCCGCGAGAGATTTTCTGCCGAGCTTGGCGTAGAGGTCGCCCTGGGTGAGATGGAAGATGGGATTTTGCGGATAGCGTTCGACGAGAGGAGTGAGTGTGGCGAGGGCTTCCTCGTAACGGAAGTCGTAATTTTCCAGATTGACGGCGAGATAGAAACGCGCGAGCACGGGAGTGAGTTGGCCATCGCGGATGGCGATTTGCATCAGGCGGATGCCTTCCGCTTTGGAACCGCCGGGAATGCCCATGAAGAAACGAAGGACGCGGGCCACCGTGGAGAGCGTGTCGACATAATAGTCGTAGAGGCCGAGGCCAAAGCTGGCGTCCGCGGCGTTGGGATCAAGGGCCAGGGCGCTGAGGAAATGTTCTCGGGCACGCACACCTGCCTTGGCGGCGTTGTGGTTCTCTCCGCGGAGGCTGTAGAGGCGAGAAGCGAGGGCCTCCGCCAATCCGGCATAGATATTCATGGTGGCGGAATCCTTGCGCTTCAAATCGGTTTCCGCCAAGTGATAGGCCTTGGAGGTGAGTTCCAGGTAGTGCTGATCCGCAGGGAGTTTTTCGCGGTGGCGCGGCATGCTCATGCCGTATTTGAATTCGGCCGAGAGGCACCAGGTTTTCCACCACAGCGCTTCGACTTCGAGGAGATAGCCGAGAGGCTGATCCGGGGACTGCTGCTGCATCTGGCGAGCTGCGGTGATGGCGCGGTCCAGTCGCCAGGAATAAATGTCGTCGAGAATGGCAGTGACGTTTTGCGGCAGCGCGGGAGTGGGCGGCGCGGAGGCGGCCTGGTTCGCGAGCGCGCAAGCTGCAAAGCAACACAGGAATAGAACGGCGGCAAAGAAGCAACGAAGCATGGTGTCGGGAAAGGGCGAGGAACCTCACGCCTTCCGTGGCACGAGTTTAAGCTGTTCCGCGAGAGTTGCAAAACGAAATGGTTTTTGGAGGAAGGCGGCTTCGGGCGGAAGCTGCTGATCCATGCCGCTTTCCGCGTATCCGGACATAAAGATGACATGAATATCGGGCTGAAGGTCGCGGACCTGGCGGGCAAGATCGGGTCCGCGAAGCTCGGGCATGACGACGTCAGTGAGGAGAATATCGATGGGGGCGGAATGATGGCGCGCGAGTTCGAGAGCGTCCAAGGGCGAGTCGAGAACGTGATGGCCGACGGAGCGGAGGTATTCGGCGACAGCGAGGCGAAGGGCGACTTCGTCGTCGACGAGAAGAATTGTGAGCGCGGCAGCGTCGGGAGGGGCGGACGTGGGGGCTGGTTGTTGCAGCTGTTCTTGCGATGGAGGCGGGAGGGCGGATTCGTCTGAGCGAGGTTGCGTAGCGGGAAAGAAAATCCGGAAGCGCGTGCCGGCGCCCAGTTGGGAGTCCAACTGAATCTGGCCACCGAACTGGCGAACGATGCCGTACACGGTGGAAAGACCGAGGCCGGTGCCCTTGCCGACAGGCTTGGTGGTGAAGAAGGGCTCGAAGACATGGTTGCGCGTGGCTTCGTCCATGCCATTACCAGTGTCGGTGATTTCGAGGACGAGCCAGTGTTGCTGCGCAGTTTCGCCGCGGGCAGACGCGGAAATGCTTGCGGGAAGATGGCCGGCGTTGCTGGTGGAAATTGTAAGGTGGCCGCCGAAGGGCATGGCATCGCGGGCATTAATGGCGAGATTGGCGATGACCTGTTCGAGTTGCGAAGAATCGGCGAGCAACCAGGAACGAGCGGCGTGATGAGTGAATGTGAGTTGAACGTCGGAGCCGAGGAGACGTGGAAGCATGAACTCGCTTTCGGTCAAGACTTCGTGCAGATCGACAGGCTTAGCGTCGAGCACTTGCTTGCGGCTGAAGGCCAGAAGCTGGCGAGTGATGGCGGCGGCACGCTCGGTGGTGCGTTGAAATTGTTCGAGGTAAGGCCGGCCCTTGGATTTGGGCGGCAAAGTGGCTTCCAGGAGTTCGGCGGAACCGGTCAGCACCATGAGCATATTGTTGAAGTCGTGCGCGATTCCTCCGGCCAGCTGGCCCAAGACTTCCATTTTTTGGGCTTGGCGGAATTCCGATTCGAGGCGAGTGCGCTCTTCTTCCAGGCGCTGACGCGTGAGGCTCTGCCGGTAGTTGTCATATAAAACGCCGACGGTCTGGGAAATTGTTTCGAGGGAGCGTACTTCCTCTCCGGTATAGCCGCCTGGGCGGTTGGCCACGCCGATTACGCCGACGATCTCCGAGCCCTTGAAAATCGGCACTCCCAGAAAACTTTGGAACAACGGGTGTCCCGCGGGAACATGCTGGGAATAATGAGGGCCTAAGGGATTAATGGAGACTACGGTTTTTGCTTTCTGGATAACGTCGCCAAGCAAATTTTGTGGGTGCTCCAAGTCAAAATAGCCGCATTCTTCGTATTGCTTCATGCTGGATTCGTAGAGATGGTGATCGCCGGGTTCGCAGCAGTGAATGCCGTTGTGAGCGAGCACGCGCAAGACGGGGCCCTCCAGAACCACGCCAAGAAGACCGAACTCACTCTGCGTTTCGTTGAGCGCAAAGGAGAGAAGGTGGCGGCTGGCGGCGCTCCAGTCTCCCGAATCAAGGAAGGTAGTCAGTGCGTGGTTGACGGTGGCGAGAAGGGCAGATTTCCTTTCAAGCTCCAGCTTGATGCGCTGGTGCTCGGTGGCGCCGTCAACGGTAGTGGAAGGTGTGGCGGCATGTTCGCATTGCAGCAAAAGAGCGATGGCACCGGCTAGGAGCAAAAGCAGGATTACGATTGCGAGACCGGACCACGAAGAGTCGGCGACGCGTAGAAGAAGGAGAAAGATTATGGAGCTGGCGAGATGAAGAACCAACACTGAAACACTCAACTTGTCTGGAAGGGAATACGCGAGGTCTGGAGCGTGGCCGTAGTGTTCAGGCCGCAGATGGCTTGCGAAGAGGGAGAGAGCAAAGCCGCCTGAATTCACCTTACGCCGGAAAGTTGCGGAGCGCAGCGTTCGGCGAGTGGAGTGTGCCTCATTTAATACGAGCAAGTGAGGGAGGCGCCGGTCGAGTGGTGAACCGAAGCAAGGTTTCGCGGCTTTTGTTATTCTCGCAACGAATGACGAAACCTTCCCATCCCGCGAACTCCGCAATTTCCCAACCTGCACTCGAGCGCGGCCTTGGCCTGAAAGAGGCTGTGGCACTGAACATGATCGAGATTGTTGGGATTGGACCGTTCGTGGTGAGTTCGCTGGTAATCAAGGCGATGGGCGGCCCGCAAGCGCTGATCGCGTGGCTGGCGGGCGCGCTGCTTGCGACGCTCGACGGATTCGTGTGGGCAGAACTTGGCGCAGCGATGCCCAAGGCGGGCGGGACATACGTGTTTTTGCGCGAGGCGTATGGGCCGGGGCGCTGGGGGCGGCTGATGTCGTTCCTGTTCGTGTGGCAGACGTTCGTGCAAGCGCCGCTTTCCGTGGCTTCGGCGTCGATCGGATTTGCGCGGTATGCCGGGTATCTTCGCCCACTGACTACGGTGGAGTCGAAGATGATTTCCGGCGGGTTGGTGCTACTGCTGGTGGTACTGCTGTACCGAAAGATCACGACAATCGGGAAGATTTCGATGTTGCTGTGGACTGGAGTAGTCGGGACGATGCTGTGGCTGATCTGGGGAGGGATCCGGCACTTCGATGCGAAGCTGGCTTTCGATTTTCCGCCGGGAGCGTTTCATCTTTCGTCTTTATGGTTTGCGGGTTTGGGCGCGGCGATGGTGAACACAGTTTACAGTTACTGGGGCTACTACAATATCTGCCATCTGGGCGGCGAGATTCGCGAGCCGGAGAAAAATATTCCGAGGGGGATTTTTCTTTCGATTCTGGGAATCACGGTTTTGTATCTGGCGATGCAAACGAGCCTGCTGGGAGTGGTTCCGTGGAGGCAGGCGCAGAACTCGCCGTTCATCGCAAGTTTGTTCGTGGAAAAACTTTATGGGGTGGGCGCGGCGCATTTCGTGACCTGGATGGTGCTGTGGATTGCGCTGGCCTCGGTGTTTTCGCTTTTGTTGGGATACTCGCGAGTGCCGTATTCAGCGGCGCTGGACGGCAACTTCTTCCCAATTTTTGGAAAAGTGCATCCAACGAAACATTTTCCGCACATTTCGCTTCTAATACTGGGGGGCCTGGCCTTGCTGTTCAGCATTGTGTTGAAACTGGAGACCGCCATCGCCGGGATTCTGGCCATGCGGTTGATCGTGCAGTTCATCGGACAAGCCGTAGGCGTGATTCTGTTGCACAGGCGGTGGGGACCGGAACGGCTGCCATTTAAAATGTGGCTATTTCCTGTGCCGGCCGTTTTGACGATGCTGGGATGGGCGTGGCTTTTCTGGCAGACCGGCCCGGCGCGCAAATGGGGGCTGCTGGAGATTGGCCTGGGTATATCGGCATTTCTGGTCTGGACCCGCGTAATGAGACAATGGCCGTTTGCAGTTGAGACCCGCGAGCAAGCACGCGTAGGGGAGGAAGCGTGAATCGATTTGTTTTTCGTTGCAGTTTATTCATAGCCAGCCTGTTTATCCTGCCACTTGCTCATGCACAATTTCCTGCCGCGCCCGGAACAGGCCCGGGCCTTCCTGAAACGATTGATGCCATAGATGGAGCGCGCGTGACCACGCGCATTCTGTACATCACGGCGCATCCGGATGACGAAAGCGCAGCGCTGCTGACGTACCTGGCGCGCGGGCTTCATGCGGATGTGGCGTTGCTGACGCTGACGCGGGGAGAAGGCGGACAAAACGCGCTTGGACCCGAGCAGGCTCCGCAACTCGGGTTGATCCGCACGGAGGAATTGCTGGCGGCTACGCGCGGGTATGGAGTGAAGCTGTACTTCACGCGGGCCAAGGATTTTGGCTATTCCAAGACGGTGGCGGAAACGGAAAAAATCTGGGGCGATGCGGTGCTGGAAGACATGGTGCGGGTGATTCGCGAATTTCGTCCGGACGTCGTGATCAATGGCTGGGGCGGGGTACACGGCGGTCACGGGCATCATCAGACGTCGGGGTTGTGGACGCCGAAAGCGGTGCAACTGGCCGCGGACGCGAAGGCCTATCCGGACTTGGCGAAGGAAGGGCTGAGTCCGTGGAATGTGGATGGTGAGGCGCCGGTGGTTCTGGATGTGGACCGCGGGTCGGACAATCCGCAAGGTTATGTACTGCCGCTGGATGAAGTGTCGCCGCTGTATGGGAAAACGTGGCGGCAGATGGGGTTGGACGCGTTCGTGAACCATCATAGCCAGGGAATAGCCGGGTTTCTGGGATCGGCATTTTTGCGGCGACCGATTGCGCTGAAGCGGGAAGATGGAAAAACTTTTGATCCGTCAACGCTGGCGGTTCGTTTGCCGGAATTGTTTGGAAAAGAGAATGGAAAGGTTTGCGGCGAGCATAAGGATTGGTGCGAAGCGCTGAAGCAGTCGGACCAAGAGCTGCAGCAGGCACGCGCGGCGGCTTTGACGCTGGATTTTTCGGCAGCGACGAACCTGCTGGTGGATGTGCAGAAGCGGTTGGCTGCGATTCTTCCGGCTGGGGTGGTGTCTCGCGACGGAAAAAGCTTGAGCGAATACCAGCTTGCTTTGCAATTGGAACGAGTGACGCGGGCGCTTCGGCTGGCCGCCGGATTCTTTTTTGAGGCGGAGGCGGATCGAAGTGAAGTGGTGATCGGCGAGCCGGTGTCGTTGACGGTGAGTTACCGTTGCAGGCCGGGAGTGCAATGCCCATTTCAAGGGCCTTTAGTGGTGACCGCGGGAAGTCAGCAATTCCAGCCGAGTGGAGGAGACGCCACACAAGGCGTGAAATTTAAAATTACGCTGGAGGCAGTGCCGCCAGCGCCTCCGGTTTGGGCACAACTGAGCGCGGAGACTCGTCCCATCATCTTTGTTTCTGTCAAAGAGCAGATCGACGCGCAACATGAGATCCTAACGCCGACAAATGTTTTTTATCCGTTCGCTTCATCGACGACGGTGGCGCGGGTTCCGCTGCGCATCGTGCCCGCGTACACACTATCGGTGCAACCGACGCAGGCGGTGGAAGTGCTGAACAGCAAGCACAAGCCGTTTGATATTTTGCTGCGGGTGCATTCTTATTCGGCGAAGGCCGGGAAAGTTTCCGTGGGGCTGGATCTTCCCGACGGGCTCACTTCCACGCCACCTGCCGACGTCAGCTTCGACGGCGTTGGGGATCAATACGCGAAATTCACGGTGACTCCTCCGGCAAAGCTGGAAGCCGGCAATTTCACCATCACAGCGTATGCCAAGCGCGGCGACGAGAAGTTCACAACATCGCTGGAGCCGCTGCCTTCGATGCCGACGATATTGTGGAGCGAGCCGGCGCAATGCGTGGTGCATGCGTTCGACATCAACGTTCCTCCGAATCTTCGCGTGGGCTACATTTCCGCGGAAGGCGAGCCTATTCCTGAAGCGCTGAAACGGCTGGGGATCAGCGTGGACCTGCTGGACGCGGCGGCGCTGGCGTTCGGCAACCTTTCGGCTTACGACGCGATCGTGGTGGGGGTGCGCGCTTATGAACTGCGCCCCGAGTTGGCGGGCGCCAACAAGCGGCTGCTGGAGTACGTTTCGGATGGCGGCACGCTGGTGGTGCAATACAACCGCGACTATATCTGGGACCGCGTGCAGCCCGCGCCGTATAAGGCGACGATCGGAAGCCCGACACCGCGCATCACGGATGAAACTTCGCCGGTAAAATTTTTGAAGCCGGACGACCCGCTGCTGAACCGGCCGAACAAAATCACGCAAGCCGATTTCCAGAACTGGAAGCAAGAGCGTGGGCTGTATTTCTGGAGCGATTTTGACGCGAAGTATACGGCGGTGCTGGCAATGAATGATCCGGGAGAAAAAGATTTGAATGGCGGAGTGGTGTACACGAAGTATGGGAAAGGAACGTACATTTATACCGGGTTGGCGTTTTTCCGGGAGTTGCCGGACGGAGTGCCGGGGGCGTACCGGCTATTTGTGAATTTGCTTAGCGCGTCGAAGACGGAGTAGGGGTGCGGCAGGAGATTGTGGGAGAGAGCAGAGTCCTCAGGGGCTAAAGCCCAGCGCAAACACAAGGTTGATGTCAGAGCTGAAGCTCTGACCCCCTAAAGAAATATGCCGAATAACCTGGACCGGCGATGGATTGGCAATTCTGTCGCGGCATACGAAAAGCCTCAGGCCTGAAGGCCTTAGCTGCAGGATACGGGCTCTTTAGATATCGGATAAAGGTGGGGAATAGAGTTGGGGCTGAGTGCGTCGCACTGCGCTATGCTCGTTGTGTCAGCTTGGAAACGTGAATCGCATTGGCTGCTCTAGACGAAGTGTGGGCAACCTATTTGCAGGAGTGTACGAAGAATGAATCGCAACGCAGCTGGAATGCAAAACTCGCGCGGGAGCTATTGGCGCCTGTTCGCCGCGATCGCGTTAGTCCTGGTTTTTGCCACGACGGCGCCGGCGCAGCAAAAAGACAAAAAGAAAAAGCAGGCGGACCAGGCGCAGCCACAGCCCGATGCCGCGAAAGCACTACCCGATGAACAGCGCATCGACCTGGTGATTTCCGACATGCTGGGCGCGTGGCAAATCGGCGATACCGACAAGCTTCATAAAGACATTGCGGACGACGTGGTGGTGGTGAATGGGAATTGGGCGCCGCCGGTTGTGGGCTGGCCAGAATACTTGAAGGCCTACCAGATGCAGCGGGCGCGCGCGAATCAGGTTCGGCTGGAGCGTTCAAACACGCTGATCCGGGTGACCGGGAATGTGGCGTGGGCTTGTTATCAATGGGATTTTTCAGGAATCGTGGATGGGAAACCCAGTGGAGCGAGGGGACAGACCACGCTGATTTTGGAGAAACGGAACGATGCGTGGATCATCGTGCATAATCACACGTCGATTGTGGAAACCGCGCTGCAGCCCAGTCCAGCAGCCACTGCTCCCGCACCCGCACCAGCAGCGAAGCCCTAGTGTGGCGCTGACCTTTAGCGGCGCGGCCTGGCGAGATTAGAAATTCTTGAGGCCGTTGTAGACGAAGATTCCAGCAATCGCCAGCAACAGCACGCCTGCCATGATCCCACTGGTTAGGATGGGACGAGAGAGCTTATTGATCTTGGAGACCAAGGCCCTCTGCTCTTTGGCCATATGTTCTTCGGCAGCATCCAGGAAAATTTGGTCGTCTTCGTGACTGGTGAGCACGCTGCGCCAGATTACCAAAATGAGGAATATGGCGGTTACGACTCCCCAGGCAATCAGAAGATAGAGAAATGGTCCAGGTCTCAACAATGATTCTAGTTGATCCATAGAATCCTCCCGTCGGGAAACGGTCGGCGATGCCTGCCTCCCCAAGGCAGACAGGGCTGATTTGCGCGCAGTATAGCACTCTGGTTGAAGAATGGAAGTGATACGAGGGGCTGAAAGCGGTGGAAAAGTCTGTGCCAAAGGCGAAGGAGATTTAACAGATTCGGGAAGTGGAGGGCTGATAACTGGCGGTGGCGAGATGCTGAGCGAATTACTTATGGTGTCGGTAACAATACGACATTAACGCAATGCAATCAGTGGGTTAAGCGCCGGGTTCAGTGCCAATTTGTCTGGCGGATGGACGGAAGGAATGGCGCTTCGTTGTTGGTACGTAATTTCGTCCAGTGGATTTGTGTGCCAGGTGGCATTCGTTGCGGAAAGCGGCGCGAACAAGGTAGAATCAAAACAGTGCCCGAATGGCGGAACTGGCAGACGCGCCAGGTTCAGGACCTGGTTCTCGCAAGGGAGTGGAGGTTCGAGTCCTCTTTCGGGCACCAAACATCAAGTCATAAATTCCATCCTCTTAAGTCCCTCACTCACATTTCGATTCCATTGGTTTTCTGTTTCAACTCCGAAAATAGGCTCTGAAGGACGAGAGTTTGATCACTCCGCAGCCAGGTAGACATAGCGCAGGATGAAGAGAGCGGTGAGGATCCAGAGCAGGATACTGACTTCGCGCCACTTGCCTGCGGCAACTTTAGCGAGCGTATAAGTGATGACGCCGAGGCTTAGTCCCGTGGCGATGCTGAAGGTCAACGGCGTGGCCAGAAGGGTAACGAACGCGGGGAAGGCTTCGGTGAAGTCCGTCCAATCGACCTTGGCGATCGACTGGGTCATCAGCGCGCCGACCAAAATGAGTGCCGGGGCCGTGGCGAAAGCCGGGATGGAAGCGGCGAGCGGCGAGAAAAACATGGCCACCAGAAATAGCGCGGCGACCACCACGTTGCTTAGACCGGTGCGAGCGCCGGCGGCGACTCCCGCGGCGCTTTCGATGTAACTGGTAACCGTGGACGTGCCGGTGAGCGCGCCGAAGATGGTGCCGACGCCATCAGCGAGCAGCGCTTTTCCCACGCGTGGAATTTTGCCGCCTTTGACGAAGCCGCCCTGCTCGCAGACGCCTACGAGCGTGCCGACGTTGTCGAATAAATCGACGAAAAGAAAAATGAAAATGATTTCGATCAGGCCGAGGTGCAGCGCGCCGCGCAAATCCAATTTCAGAAAAGTGGAGGAAGGGTGCGGCAAGGCCAGGAACGCCGTCGGCCAGTGGGCGAGTCCGCGAAATATGCCGAACAAGGTGGCCCCCAGGATTCCGAGGAGGATGGCGCCATTCACGCGGCGGACCATCAGCACGAGGATCAGTACGATGCCGACGCAAGCTGCTTGTACCTCGCGGTTGCCGAAATTGCCCAAGCTGACAAACGTGGCCGGGTTGGCGACGACCAGCTTTGCGCTGCGCAATCCAACAAAGGCGATGAACATTCCGATGCCGCCGGCGGTGGCGTGCTTCAAGCTTACCGGGATGCCGTTAACGATTTGTTCGCGGACGCGGGTGACGGTGAGCAGAACAAACAGAACGCCGGAAAAAAAGACCGCGCCGAGAGCCACGGGCCAGGGCACATGCATTCCAAGGCAAACTGAATAGGTGAAATAGGCGTTCAACGACATTCCCGGGGCCAGAGCGATGGGATAGTTGGCATAGAGGCCCATCACCAGAGTGGCAGCGGCCGCGGAAAGGCAAGTGGCAAAGACGACGCCGTCGGGCGGCATGCCTGCTTGCGCCAGGATTTGCGGATTGACCACCACGATGTAGGCCATGGTGAGGAACGTGGTCACTCCGCCGACGACTTCTTGCCGGGCGGTGGTCTGATTTTGTTTGAGTTGAAACAGTTTTTCGATCAACGTGGGCGCCCGCCGCAATTGGGTGTGAGCTTATTGGCGAGGCCACTGTAGGTGTGCCGGTGCGCGAAGTCAATGACACGAAGGGCTGGCCGAATCGGGGTCCGGCTGGTGTAGTATGGCCTCGGTTATGAAGAAGAAGTGCGGAAGAGAGGCGAGCGCCGTGCGGAAGAACTGCGAACTGTTGAGCGGTGTGGGATTGATGACGATGGCAGGATGGCTGGTTACGGCGCCTTGCGCGGCGCAGCAATTGACGAACGAGAAGCTGTCGTTGAGCGTGAACACGAAAGATGGATCGTATCAATTGGCGGTGCGCGGTGGTCAGCCGATATTCAGCAGTCGCGTGGGGGCACAGATCGACCACCAGTGGGTGCGTTCGAGCGATTACCCTCGTCACCAGGTTTCTGAGTCTAGGTTCAGCGATGAGTTGGGGCCGGGACATGCGGTGACCGTGACGTTCAGTGGACTCGACGGCAAACCCGAGCTGATTTATGTGGGGCAGCTTTATGACCAGCTTCCGTACGCCGCTGTGCAAGTGCAGGTGCGCAACACAACAAATCGGGACGTGACCGTGCAGGCGATACGAAGCGTCGAGGCGATTGGAGATGCGCTGGTCGACCTGGGCGGCCACGTGGCAGCCGATCGCATACTCTCCGATAGTTTCAGCGAAGACTGGCCGGAGCTTGATTTGTATGACCTGGGAAAAGCGCCGGGAGGAATGCACCGCGGCGCGGGCAGTCAACTGATTTACAACCGCGAGAGCAAGCAGAGTCTTTTTCTGGGAGCGCTGAGTTCTGAGCGGTTTCTGACGCTGCTGCATTTGCAAGCCGCAGGCACGGGCGGGGAGACGAAGATCGCTTCGTTTAGCGTGGACGCCACCGGAACCACGGAAATGCAAAAAGAGTTCGATATGAAAAACGCGCGGGCCGAGGATCTGATTGAACTGAGCTTGCCCGTTGCACCCGGGACAGAAATGCATTCGGAGCGGCTGATGCTGCAGGCGGGGCCGGACTACCACAATCAGCTGCTGGCCTACGGCGAGGCCATTCGACGGCTGCATCATGCGCGGGTTTCCGTCGACACGCCAATCGGATGGTGGAGTTGGACCGCGTTTTATGGAGGAATCAACGAAGGAGTGACGCTGGCGAATGCGGATTGGCAAGCGGAGCATTTGAAGGCGCTAGGCTACAAATATTTTCAGATTGATGAAGGCTACCAATACGCGCGCGGAGAGTACGCTACGGCCAATGCCACGCAATTTCCCGATGGACTGCGTTTCGTGGGGCATCGGATTACCGGGGACGGGCTGACATTCGGCATCTGGACGGGTCCGTTCGAAGTGACCAGCCGGGCGTGGGTGTACGAGCACCACAAGGAATGGCTGGTGCACAACGCCAAGGGCGAGCCCATCCGCAATCGGCAAGTGTGGAACCAGAAAACCGATGTGCTGTACACGCTGGACACAACGCATCCGGGCGCGCAGGAATATCTGCGACAGACGTACAAAACGCTGGTGCGGCAATGGGGAGTGCGTTTCATCAAGCTGGATTTCATGGATACGACCGCGATTGAAGGGTATCGCTACCGGGCGAACGCGACGGCGCTGGAAGCGCAGCGAATCGGCTTGCAAGTTATTCGCGAGACGGTGGGCGAAGACGTGGTGCTGGACAAAGACGGAAGCCCGATGCTGAACGCGGTGGGATTGGTGGACACAGGTCGGATCTCGACGGACACGGCGCATTCGTTCGAGGCTACGAAGGAAGCGGCACCAGGAATTGCCGCGCGGTTTTACATGCACCGCAATTTTTTCGTGAATGATCCGGACGCGTTTAACACGACGTCGCAATCGTTCCCCGATATGCGGCGCGAGTTGCCGGCTTCGCTGGAACTGTCGGCGGCGCAAGCTTCGATTGCGCTTTCGGCGGTGTCTGGCGGGATGTATGAAATCGGGGACGACATGACGGTGTTGGGCACGTTGAAAGATCGGCTGGCGCTGGTGGAAAACGCGGACCTTCTGAACATGGCGAAGATTGGGCGAGCGTCGACGCCAATCGATTTGATGACCTACGAGGCCGAAGACGAGCAGCCCAGCATTTTCTTTTTGCAGGAAAGCCCGCGGCAGTCGATGTTGACGGTGTTCAATTGGACGAAGAGTCCGCGGTCGCACACGTTGAAGCTAGCGGAACTGGGATTGCATAGCGAGCGCACGTATGCAGTGTCGGATGCGCTGAACCAGAATGCGCCGGCAATTATTTCGGACGGGACCGTGCGCATTGAGAATCTGGCGCCGGAATCGGTGAAAGTGATCAAGCTGATCGATAGCAGCGTGGCGCCAGCCGCGCCTGCTGTGAGGGCGGAAGTGCCTGCCAGCGCGAAGGCTGGAGAGACAATCCATCTGTGGGCGCAAAGTGAAAGTGGCGGCGCACCCGCATTGGCCTATCATTGGGATTTTGGCGACGGTACCAGTGCCAATGGTTCCAAGGTTTCTCACGCTTACACGCGAGCAGCGGAATTCACGGTGCGGCTGACGGTGGACGGAGTGGATGGCATACCGGCGGTACAGAATTTTCCCATCAAGGTGAGTGGAAATTTGACAGCGTTTCCCAAGTTGAGCGAGAACAAGCGTTTCCAGGAACCTACGGACGAACCGAAGGAACATTGAGATACGTAACGAGAATTTTTGCCGGCTGGCATGAAGCCAGCACTACATCTAAGACAAAGGACAGCGAGAACGGTATTTTTGCGCAGACCGTTTTTCTTAGCCACGGCTGCACCATGCTTGGACATCTAACAGGTTGAGGAGGGCGAAAACATGCGAGACGAGGAAGTTTTGATCGTGGGAGCCGGACCTACGGGGCTCAGCATGGCAATCGAGTTGAAGCGGTTGGGAGTGCCGTTTCGATTGGTGGAAAAGTCGCTGCGGGGGGCGCAATATTCGCAGGCATTGGTGGTGCAGGCGCGAACGCTGGAGCAATTCGAGCGCTATGGGATTGCAGAAACCGCGGTGAAGAGCGGGAGACCGCTGAAGCACGCATCAATGATCAGTGAAGGTCGGACGATTATCTCGTTTTCTCTGGACAAAATTCCCGGGCACTATCCGTTTGTTTTGTTTCTGCCGCAGAACGAAACGGAAGCGTTGCTGACCGAGCACCTCGAATCGTTGGGGGGACGAATCGAGCGGGGAATAGAGATGCTATCGATCAAGGAGAAGGGCAACGGAGCCGAAGTGCAACTGCGAGGAGCAGACGACAAAGTGGAAAACGCAACGGCCAAGTGGGTGGTGGGATGCGATGGAGCGCACAGTAGCGTTCGCGAAGGCCTAAAGATCCCGTTTTCCGGAGCCAAAGTAGGCTTGAACTTTTTTCTGGGCGATCTGGAATTGGAAGGCCCGGACCTGCTGGGCGACGAACTGCGCATTTACCTTCACCGGGGAGACGTCGTGTTCATCGCCAAGTTGAAGGAAAAGGTGTTTCGCGTGATCGCGGCGTTGCATTCCGAGCAGGATGCGGCACAAGACGAAAGGCAGCTGAAGCTTTCTGATTTTCAAGAGCCGATGGATCGCGCAGGAATTCGTTTGAGGGCGACCTCAGCATCGTGGATGACGCCGTTCCGCGTGAGTGATCGGCGAGCAGAACGTATCCGGCAGGGGCACATTTTCCTGGCGGGCGACGCGTCGCACATTCATTCGCCGGTGGCGGGACAAGGAATGAATACGGGGATTCAGGACGCCGCAAACCTGGCGTGGAAGATAGCGGCGGTGCGCAACGGAGCGGACGAGAAGCTGCTGCAGAGTTATGAAGAAGAGCGAGGGAAGGTGAGCGAGGAGCTCTTGAACAATACGTCGCGCGTGTTGAAAGCCGTTACGACGACAAATGTCTTGTTAGAGAAGCTGCGTGACGCGTTTTTGCATACGACAACGCAGATTCCCTATGTGCAAGATCACGCTGTGGGATTCATATCGGAGACGGCGATTGGCTACCGGGATTCGTCGGCGGTGATGGATTTCCCTAACCTAGGGTCAGTGCACGCCGGAGATCGCATGCCAAATCCGGAGTTGGTGTGGAAAGGGCAGCGCATGAGATTGCTGGATCCATTATCGAGCGCGCGACCGCTGCTGGTGGGGCTGGATGTAGACGAACCATTTCGACAGCAGGCGCTTCTACCGAACGCCGCCTCTCGGTTCTTCCATTCCAACGATCTTCAGAGTGGCAAAGAGGAATTGAATGAGTTGCTGGGCGAAGGCGGCACGATATTCGTTCGGCCAGACAGCTACGTAGGGTTCCGCGGCGCTAGTTCAAATCTGGATGGACTTGAAGAGTTTTCTCGAAAGGCTGGCGGAGCGTTTGTGGGACCTGCAAGAGAATCCGCGGAAAAGAAGAAGGGCGCCGACGCCGACTAGATTAACGAACGATTGAAAACAGCTGTTCATCTGACGCAACCGAAGACTGACCCATTTTGTGGAGATTTCGCTGGCAGGTTGACGCCGCTTCGCATAGAGTACCCCCGGAGTGCGAGGCGCGCGCCTTTCGCCATTTTGCGAACGCCACGTTCCTGCTTATCTCCGCCCACTAATTTCCGCCCGCCATAGAACGCGACACGCCGTTGGGGCGCTTCGCGAATCCACTGATTTTCGGAGACGACGATGAACAAATATCTGGTGGAACTGATTGGGACATTCTTCCTGGTTTTGACGGTTGGCTGTACGGTTATTGAAAAAGGAGCGGGGCCGTTGGCGCCGATCGCGATTGGCGCCGCGCTGATGGTGATGATTTATGCCGGCGGGCACATTTCGGGCGGCCATTACAACCCCGCGGTCACACTGGGTGTGTGGATGCGCGGAAAGTGCGACACGAAGGACGTGGGGCCGTACATGGCGTTTCAGATTGTTGGCGCGGTGCTGGCGGCCGCGGTGGTGAAATTTTTTAAGGTTGGGACCACCGTGACTCCGGGCGAACCGGCAGTGGCAGCCGCGCTGCTGGCCGAGTTCCTGTTCACGTTTGCGCTGGTGTTCGTGGTGTTGAATTCGGCTACCGCCAAGGGCACAGCCGGGAATTCGTTTTACGGACTGGCAATCGGCATGACGGTGATGACCGGGGCGTTTGCTGTCGGCAACATTTCCGGAGGCGCATTCAATCCCGCAGTGGCGGTTGGGATCAGCATCATGGGGCTTTCGTCCTGGTCGAACATCTGGATATTTCTGGTGGCTGATTTCATTGGCGGAGCGGTGGCGGCGCTGACGTTCAAATTCGTGAATCCCGGCGACTGAGGTTCGCGCGGGTTCTCTTGAAGGAATGTTCATGCCGGCGAAGGTGGATCTGTACGACAACGCGTACACAAATTACGATGCCGAGGCGTACCGGCAGATTCGCGTCGAGACGTATGGCGAAGATCTCGGGCAGACGAGCTGGGTAAGTACAGAAGAATCCCAAGAAATACCAAAGGCGCTGCATCTGACGGCCGGATCTAGTGTGCTGGAAATCGGCTGCGGCTCGGGGCGGTATGCGCTGCAAGTTGCGGCGACCGCAGGCTGCCGGGTCGTAGGGGTGGACACAAACGCGCCGGGCATCGAGAGAGCCAACCAGCTTGCGGCGTCGCGAAATATGGCGTCGCAAGTGCGGTTCGAGATTTGCGATGCGGCGAAGAAACTACCGTTTAGCGATTCGACTTTCGATGCGGTCTTCGCGAACGACGTTCTGTGCCACCTTCCCGGACGGCTGAACGTGCTGCGCGAAATGTTTCGTGTGCTTAAACCGGGCGGGCGGATGCTGTTCAGCGATGCCTTGGTGATCGGCGGGCTGATATCGCAGCAGGAAATTGCGGCGCGCAGTTCGATCGGTTTCTACATTTTCAGTCCACCCGGGGAGAATGATCGAATCATCAAGCAGGCAGGCTTCCGGCTGGAAAGCGCTTCTGACACCAGCGAACATGCGGCCGCGATCGCGAAACGGTGGCGCGACGCGCGGGACAAGAGGAAGAAAGAGCTGCTGACCATCGAAAGCGCGGCAAATTTCGAAGGATTGCAGGGATTTCTTTCTATGGTGCATACGCTGACGAGTGAGAGGCGGCTGTTGCGGTTTGTGTACGTGGCGGCGAAGGCGGAGGACGGCGCGGCATCGATCGGATGAGTCATAAGGCTCGCGTGGAAGGTCAGAGGTAAAGTCGGGGCCTCAACCGGGATTTCGGAAGAAGGAACCAACCTGAAGGTTGGCCACTACAAAGGCGGGAGGAGACAAAACCCCCACGTGCAAATGCGGCACGTGGGGCACCCGGGACTTCACCCCACCCTGCACCCGTGACTTGGCGACGGAGAACCCCAAGAGGGCACAATGTATTGTGCCCCTACACAACGGAAAGTCTACTTGCGGAAGGCGCCGAAGCCGATGCGAACCTGGATGGTGTTGATTCCGGGATTGGGATTGGTCATACCGGCGTTGGAAATGTGCATGAAGCGGACTTCGGCGGTGAAGTTATGTTTTTCACCGAGGAAGTGAGCGCCAAACGCGCCGCTGGTGGTGAAGTTGATCTGCGAGGTGCCTTCAGGGACTTTGGTGTTGGTAAAAAGAGTGCCGCCTTCAATCTCGAAATAAGTCTTAACCTTTTTCGGCGAAGTCAAAATCCATTTGAAGGCGAAGGGATTGATGCCTCCGCCGTAGGCGGTGTTGGTCTTCTGCACGATAACCCACGCGGGAATTACGTCCAATGCGTACTCCAATTGGCCCTTCAAGAATCCCGGGCCGTGGGGCGAAGTGATCACAATGCCGTAACGCAGACCCAAGTTCCACACGCCGGTCTCTGAGGTGCTGCCATTGATGCCGTGGCCTCCGCCGGTCCAGACCTGCCATTCGCTGCTGGCGCCTTCCGGGCCAGCTTGGGCAAAGGCGCGGGATGCGGTGAGCAAGAGAAGAACAACGAACAGTAACTTCCACGCACAACTTTTCTTCACGAGAGCGTCTCCCAAAATTGTGGATGCACGATATCCGAATCGCGGCGTTCAGGCAAATTTTCCGGTGAATTGCGGCTGGATGAAAATGAGAAGGGAGGCGGGCCAGGTCTTCCCGCCTCCCCATATTCGCCTTTCGGCGAATCCGACTAGCCTGACGGAGGGCGGCTAGCCGGTCGTGTGTTGGCCTACCTATGAAATGGATGAGACGCGAAAAAAGTTACACCCAGCGGAAAAAAATGACTAAAATCTTGATGGTTTGCCTCGCTCCCGGAAAGAGACCAATCGCGAATGCCCCGGTCCACACAACTAAGCACGGATAACATCCTGCGTTTGCTGCAACTTAGGAATGATCCGGTGTCGCTGGAGGAGCTGGCGCGGTCGCTGCATGTGAAAAAAGGTAACCGCGGAGCGCTGCTGGGGATGCTGGCGAAACTGAAGAAACGCGGGCTGGTGGAAGCGTTATCGCACGAGCGGTTCCTGTTTCGACGCAGCCAGCGTAACGCTGCGCCCTGGCCCGCCGCGACGCCCACTGCCGCGCCCGAAAAAATTCCGCAACACAAAGCAACGGCGCGCGACGAGATCCGCGGCCGCCTAGTGCACCATGCGGATGGGTATGGATTCGTGGTGCCCGACGTAGCGCTGCCGAACGTCGACGGCGACATTTTCATTCCGCGCGACCAGATTGAAGATGCCATGCACGGCGACCACGTGGTGGCGAAGATCACGCGGCTGAGCGGGCAGGCGGGAGCGCGGAGAGCAGAAGGTCGCATTGTGCGCATCGTTGGGCGCGCGCACCCGTCGGTGGTCGGGCAGTTTCGCTATGTATCCCGCGGTGCGGTGGTGGTGCCGTACGATCCACGCGTGCAGCACGAAATCGAGTTGTTGCCGGGTGAGGAGCTTTCTGCCGCGCTGCGTGAACAGTTGCTTCCGGCGAGCAAGGAACAGTCGCCACGTAATCGGCGGCTGCCGCACATCACGAAGCTGGATGGAGCGGTGGTGAACGTTGAGCTGCTGCACTATCCACGGGGAGGCGCAGCACCGGTTGGACGGGTGATCGAAATTCTGGGGCGGCCCGGGGATTTGGGTGTCGACACCGAGATCATCATTCGGAAACATCACCTTCCGTACAGCTTCACATCTGAAGTTTTGCAAGATGCGGAACGGATGGCGCTGGCGGTGACGGAAACGGACCGAGCGGGCCGCGTGGATTTCCGGGAACTGCCGATTGTGACGATCGACGGAGAGACGGCGCGCGATTTCGACGATGCAGTATACGTAGAGCGCCGTGAAGACGGCGGGTGGCTGCTGCAGGTGCATATTGCGGATGTTGCGCACTATGTGCGTCCCGAATCGCCGCTGGATCGCGAAGCGCGGCTGCGTGGCAACTCCGTGTATTTCATCGACCGCGCGGTGCCGATGCTGCCGGAATCACTTTCGAATGGCATGTGTTCGTTGAAGCCGCGGGAAGAGCGGCTGGTGATGAGCGCGATCATGCACTTCGATGCGGCAGGGCGAATGACGAATTCGTCGATGGTGCAGGGAGTGATTCGCTCCGCGGAGCGGATGACGTACACGAACGTGAACAAGGTGCTGAACGGCGATCCGGAGATGACCGCGCGGTACGCGCATCTAAATCACCACTTTCGCGGTATGAAGGGACTGGCGCTTTTGCTGAATTCGCGGCGGCAGGAAAACGGTTCGATCGACTTTGATCTGCCGGAGCGCGTAATCGAGTTCGACGACCAGCAGCGCATGACGGGGGTTTCGCGCAGCGAACGCAACATCGCGCACCGGATTATTGAGGAGTTCATGCTGGTGGCGAATCGAGCGGTGGCGCACTACCTGATTGCGCGGGGGATCAAATCGCTGCATCGCGTGCACGAAAAGCCCGACGCGCGAAAGGTGCTGGAGTTTGAGGAAATCGCGCGGGCGTTTGGTTTTTCCCTGGGCGTGGCCGATCTCCACCAGCACGAAGTGACGGTGCGGCACGGGAAAGTTCCGGCTCCGGCGCGAGCGGGGCGGCCAGACTCGTATGGGAAAGGGCGCGAACGGCAACAGCGTGTGGCGCTTCCGGGCGCGGAAATCAGCATCACGCCGCAGCACTACCAACGGCTGATCGAGAAAATTTCCGGAAAGACGGAAGAGCGCATCCTGTCGTATCTAATGTTGCGTTCGCTGAAGCAGGCTCGCTACGCGGCGGACCCGCTGGGGCACTTTGCCCTAGGATTCGACGAATACACGCATTTTACTTCGCCGATTCGGCGCTATCCCGACCTGATTGTTCATCGAGTTTTGAAATGGGCGCTGGCGCATCCCGACGCTCCCGCGCCGGCGTTCATCAAGCCTGCGATCGGCGAGGAAGCTTCGCTGTACTCAGAGAAGCATCTGGAAGAGATTGCCGCGGAAACGTCGGAGACGGAGCGGCGCGCGGCGAATGCGGAGCGGGAACTGCTCGACTGGAAGACGGCGCAGTATATGGAGCAGCGGCTGGGTGATGAATTTGACGCGCTGATTATTTCGATACAGAAATATGGCTGCTTTGTGGAGCTGTTTGACATTTTTGTGGAGGGCTTGCTGCCGATCAATGCCCTGGAAGAGGCAGCAGGAGCGCGCTGCGTGTACCGGGAACGCGATCACGCGATTGTAGCACTGCCCGGAGGCGATGGAGATCGTCGCGGACGCCGCGGGAAAAAACCTGCGACTCCTTTGGAGTGGAAGCTGGGCGACCGAGTGCGGGTGCGTGCGGAGCGGATCGACCCGATGCGGCACCGAGTGGAATTCGCGCTGGTCACGCCTTCCTGATTACCGGCGTTACGATTGCGCCATGGAAAAGCAGATCCCTCGCTCCGCTCGGGATAACAATTCAAGCCTAGGCAATGTGGACAGACCGCTCGGGATGACAATCCGTTAACAGACAATGCGAGTAGGCTGCTCTGAATGATGAGACGAACTCGCTACTGAGCTACGGCTTGGGTAGTTGGAGCATCATGCCGCTGCCCTGGCCGGATTCTACGGTTGGCAACTGGCCATTCCATTTATCGATGAGCGCGCGGGAATTTTCGATGCGGCGCAGATCGAGCAGTTGCGGCGTCAGTGAATTCTGACGAATACGGTTGGCATCGGCCTCGCCCTGCGCGCGTGTCACCATGGATTTGGCGTCGCCTTCGGCTTCGGCGATTTTCTTCGCTGCTTCCGCCTGGGTGGTAGCCAATTCATTGCGCGCGCGTTCCGCTTGCTGGATGGCTTGCGCTTTCGCGGTGATAGCCGCCGCAATGACCTGAGGAACGCGAGGCGCGCCGATAAAGCCAAATTGTTGTACGCCGACGCCGACCGGTGTGACCTTGGACTGAATCATGGCTTCCACTTTGTGGAGAAATTCGGCTTTGCCTTCGCCGTAAATATCTTCGACGACGTAGGTAGAGGCCACTTCGTTGAGGGAATTGCGGACGATATCGCGCAAGATGCCATGAGTGAAACGGTCGAGATCATCGACGCGGTATTTGACGTAGAAATCGGGAGCCTTAGCGGGATCGATGGCGTAGGAGAGCGAGACGTCGACAAAGATTTCCATGCCTTCTTTGGAGTTGAAGCCCATCTCCTCGTTGAGAGGATGGCCTTCGGTGGTGTCCTTGGTCCACTTCACGGTCTGAACGTACGTGGGAAATTCGATGATCTGCGTGGTGAGAGGCGAATAGAGAACCCAACCGGTGCGCACCGGGATTTCCGAAGCGCCGCGCTGACGGCCGGCGAGGTTGATCTCGACGCCGACGTGACCCGCTTCGATGCGGGTAACGCGTACGGCGAAAGATAAAAGAAAGAGCGCAACCAAGACGACAGCGGCGCCGATGAAGATGTTGCGGAGGCCCGGGATTGCCGGCCTCAATGTGAATTCGGAATCGCCGCCCCGACCCTGCCTGAAAATGTCCATAACCTGTTTTCTCCCGTCGAACTTTACTTTGCGTGCTATTGGGATGGTACCGCGAATGAGTTAAGGAATGCGTAAGGGTGGGTAGCGGAGAAGCGAGGCTGACATAAAAGTCAGCGCTACATTTAAGACGGTGGTGCGCGAAGTTAGTTGAAGCGGACCTTGATGTCGGGGCGATTTTCCAGGTGGACGGATTCGATAAAACGGACCTGGCGCTCGTCGAGAGTGAGAATCATGGAAGAAGTACGGACGCCGTCGCCAAAAAAGCGAACACCTTTGAGAAGATTGCCGTCGGTGACGCCGGAACAGGCAAAGATCATTTTTGCGCCGGGAGCAAGGTCGGCAGTGTCGTAGATACGCTTGGGATCCTTGACGCCCATTTTTTCGAGGCGCTGGTGATGCTCGGGCTTGCTGACGACAAGGCGAGCGAGAATCTGGCCGTTAAGGCAGCGAAGAGCGGCGGCGGTGAGAACGCCTTCGGGGGCGCCGCCGGTGCCCATGACCATGTGTACGCCGGTGCCGATCACGGCGGCGGAGATTCCAGCGGAGAGATCGCCGTCACCAATCAGGCGAATGCGCGCGCCGGCGGCACGAATGTCGGCGATGAGTTTTTCGTGGCGAGGGCGATCGAGGACGATGACCACGAGATCTTCAACGTCTCGATCAAGGCGTTTGGCCACGGCTTTCAAGTTGTCGGAGACGGGAGCGTCGAGATCGACGGCGCCTTTGCAACTGGGGCCGACAATAATTTTTTCCATGTACAGATCGGGAGCGTGGAGGAGGCCGCCGCGCTCGCTGACGGCGAGAACGGCAATGGCGTTGGGAGCGCCGGTAGCGCAAAGATTGGTGCCTTCGAGAGGGTCGACAGCGATATCGACGGAGGGAAAAAGAGATTTGGGGGCGTGAGTGGCGAGGCCGACTTTTTCGCCGATGTAGAGCATAGGGGCCTTGTCGCGTTCACCTTCGCCGATGACGATGGTACCGTCCATTTCGACCTGGTCCATGGTTTTACGCATGGCTTCGACAGCGGCTTCATCGGCTTTGTGGCCGTCACCAAAGCCCATGGTGCGCGCCGCGGCAATGGCGGCGTTTTCGACCACGCGCAAGAATTCCAGACTAAGCTGCTCTTCCATGAAGGGCACCCTCCGCGGCGCTTATATTAAGACAAAGTGTGGCTTATGGTCGAGCGGTGGTGCTGAATCGAACATTTTTCTTGAGACACGGTTAGGTGGTGGCTCGAAGAAGCAAATCGTCGACCTCTTGGTAACCGCAAGGGATGGCGATGCCGGAGGTTGTGGCGCCCGCGCGAAGCAGATGTTCGACAGAATCAGGCGAGCGGCGAGCAGTCCAATAGGAATCGACGCAGGCCTTGACCGCGAGAAGAAGGGCCGTGCGGCCCTTTCCATCGGGAGCATTCACGGGAGCGCCACGCTGGAGCAATTCCTTGACAGCATCGGGCCAGGCGCGCCACGCGGCAACGTGCAATGCGGTGCTGTCGTTGGCAATGTCGAAATAGGGATCGCCCTGACGGTAGAGAGCGGAGGAGCTAACGCCCAGATCGAGAAGGCAGCGCAGTCCTGCGACATTATTGTTGCCGGCAAAGTGCGCGAGAAGTGTTCCGCCGTGGGCGACAAGCTGGTTGGCAAGAAGAGGTTCCTGCGCGACCAGAGACGCGATGGTTGGGCGGTCGGCGATGGAGCAGGCGGCAATCAAGCGGTCAATGCCGTGAATATCGAGAGCAATGCCGCGCTGATCGAACAGGGCAAGGACATCGCCGCGTCCTCTATGCGCAGCCATGAGCGTGGCGGATGTGCCGTCGTGGAGATTTTTCAGGGATGGGTCGGCTGCGTGGTCGAGCAGCAGTTCGATGATCTTCAGAGGATTATCGCGTCGCAGCGCATGATGCAGCGCGTTGTCTCCCCACCTGGTGACGGCATTGGGATCAGCACCATTTTCCAGCGCGAGCCGCACTCCCTGTTCATCATGCCAATCGGTTTTGCGCAACAGCATCGTGGTCAGGCTTACAGCGTTCAGCTTGGCGCTTTCCAGAACGATCTTCATCACCGCGTTGTCATAAGTTTCCGGAACGTGATAGGGAGTCTCCTCGTCGTTGGGATCGGCGCCGCGCTCGAGCAGCAAGTGCGTCAAGCCCGGATGGCGAACTGGTCGCCTTCTAGGCGCTCACCTAACGATGTGGACGCCCGCCGTTGTTCGCGAAGGCTGACCGGCCTCGATTATCACTCCTGAGAATCCGACAGTTTTAAGGTATGAGAAGAACCCCTTTCGTAGAGCAATTCGACGCTGGCTTGGGCGCAAAGCGTTGCTGTCTTAGGGCGCTCGACGGCGTCTGAGAATGGCGAGGCGGATAGCTTCAACGGTTGCGGCAATATTTTCGCGGGGCGACCAGGCGTCCATCAGAACGCGGGCATTGCGAGCGGCGATCACAAGCTTGTCCCGGTCGGAAAGATATTGTTGGAGGATTCGAGCGAGCGCCTCGATATCTCCGCAGGGAAAGATTAGATCGGGATTCGCCGGCAAAATCAGGTCTCGCGCAGCGCCCACGCGGTCGCTTGCCGCCACCGGGCACCCACAGCAGGACGCTTCATTCACGACCACGGCAAAAGGCTCATACTCCGAGGGCAGAACCAACAAATCCGCGGACGCGTACACAGCGGGCAATTGCGACTGATTCATGAAACCCAGGAATCGGACGCGCTCCGAAATGCCTAGAGATGCGGCTTCTGTTTCGAGTTGCGAATGGAGCGGGTCTTCGCCGGCAAAGACGAGGAGCGCATTCGGGAAATTGGCGCCCGCGAAGGCCCGCAGGAGGTCAGAGGGCCGTCTCCAGGACTGCAACTTTGCGCAGAAGAGAACGACGAGGCCATCCTGCGCGACACCCCATGAGTGGCGAACTGCGGCAGGGTCAACGCGAGAGGCCTGAGCGGCCCACCAATCATTGTCGACCACATAGGGGGTGAGAGTGACACGGTCGACCGGGAGGCCAAGAGAGCGCATCAAGGCGATGCCGGCTGAAGAGGGCACGATCACTTGATCGGCGAGGCGAAAGAGGCGTGGCCAGAGAAGTTTTTTGACGGAAATTTTCCAGTGACGGGAATCGCGAGGCACCAGGCTAGTGGCATCCGTGCCGAACAAGAAGGCGCTGTTCGCGAGACGCGCTGCGGCAAAAGCGATCCAAAATGAGGCTCGGACGTAGCCGACGCCGGATTCCTTTGTTGGGGACTTCGACCCAATCGTAACCGTCCAGAAGAGGGACGTCCCATTTTACGGTGGCACCAAATTCCTGATCGAGTGAAGCCTCGGCGCCACGCAGAGAACAGTACGCGACCTTGAGCTGGAGCTGAGAGTGGCTGGCCATACGCCGAAAGATCGGCGCCATATATTGGACGGGATGCGTGGCGACAGCAAGGACACGGAAGCGCTGGTCAGCCACCGGAAATCTCTCGGGCGGCTATCAAAGTGATTGGATGGTGAGTTTGTTGAAACATCAAAGATCAGACTAGACTCCCGGAAAAGTATACCCCCGCGGGCGAACTCTTTTCCTCCCGCGGAAATGGAGCATGGGTGGTCGCTTTTGGGATTTGCTTGTGTTGGAATCAGACATATTGTGTGGTTTGCCAATCAGCGCGGCCAGCAGGTCAACTGTTGTTTGAAACGCGATGGCATGAACGGGATGCTGGGGCAAAGGCGGCGACTTCCGTGGCCCTGATTGCTTGTATCTTGCTGAAACGCGCGGTGGTTCCGGCACGTCGAAAGAACAGCGGATCAGTGGCGGAATATGGTGCAAGCGTCAGGAGAGAACTGGCTATTTGAGTTAATGTTTCGAAGACCTGCCTGATGTATCGTGCACAATTTCCACATACGGGTCATCTAATACATATTGCAAAATGGCCGCTTGCGGGAGTGCCTGTGACGGAAAACAGAACGGATACCTTGGAAGCAAAAACGGCGCCGGAGTCAAAAATCCAAAGGCCGCCTGCGCCCAAGAGTCGCTGGTGGGTGTGGCTATTGATCGCGCTGGTTCTGGTGGTGGGAATTATTATCTGGCAGCGGCGCGGGTCTACTCCTCAGGCGAAGACGACAGGCGATCCCACGGCGCGCGCGATCGTGGTTTCAACGGCGACAGCAAAACAAGGAAGCATGGGGATAAATATTGATGCGCTAGGGACAGTGACGCCGGTGTACACGGTGACGGTGACGAGCCGAGTGCAGGGCGAAATCATGAAGGTGAACTACCGGGAAGGGCAAATGGTGCGCAAGGGAGATTCGTTGCTGGAAATCGATCCGCGGCCGTATGAAGCAGCGGTGACGCAGATGGAAGGGCAACTGGCGCACGATGAAGCGGTGCTGAACGAAGCCAAGATCGATCAGGAACGCTACCAACAAGCGTTCAGTAGAAACGCGATCGCCAAGCAACAGCTGGACGATCAGCAGCAGGTGGTGCTGCAAGACGAAGGAACCGTCAAGAATGATCAAGGGCAGCTGGCGAATGCCAGGGTGAATTTGACGTACACGCATATCACTTCGCCGATTGACGGGCGCGTGGGATTGCGGCTGGTGGATCCGGGAAATATTGTGCAGGCGAACAGCAGCACGCCGTTGGTGGTGATCACGCAACTGCAGCCGATCACTGTGATTTTCAGTGTTGCCGAGGATCATCTGGGACAAATTCAGCAGCAACTGCGCAAAGGAAAGAAGCTGACGGTGGACGTGTTCGCTCGTGACCAAACCACAAAACTGGCCAGCGGCTCGCTGTTGACGCTGGACAATGTGATCGATACCACTACGGGAACTCTGAAATTGAAGGCCGTCTTTCCCAATACCGACAATGCTTTATTTCCCAGCCAGTTCGTGAATGCGCGTCTGCTGGTGGATACGCTGCAAAATGTGACGCTGATTCCCACGCCCGCGATCCAGCGAAACGCGCAAGGAGCGTTTGTGTACGTGATCAAGAGCGATCAAACCGCGGCACTGCGCAACATCACGCCGGGAGCGACCGACGGAACGGTGACGGCAGTGGATGGGATTCAGGCCGGCGAGGTGGTGGCCACCAACGGATTTGACAAACTGCAAGATGGCGCGAAGGTGAGTGTGCGAGGCCAAGGTCAGGGAGGGCGCGCGGGGCAGCCAGGCCAGCAATCGGGCCAGCCGGGTGCGTCAGACGGACAAAACGGTAAAGGCAACGGCAACGGCGGAAAGAAGGGGGGATCCGCGCAGTGAGTCCGTCACGTCCTTTCATCCTGCGGCCGGTGGCAACATCGCTGCTGATGGCGGCGATCCTGCTGGCAGGAACGGTTGCGTTCTTTCAATTGCCGGTGTCGGCGCTGCCGGAAGTGGACTATCCGACGATTCAGGTGGTGACGTTTTACCCGGGTGCGAGTCCGGATGTAATGGCTTCGGCGGTGACGGCCCCGCTGGAGCGGCAGTTCGGGCAGGTTCCCGGGCTGAACCAGATGACGTCGACGAGTTCAGATGGCAGCTCCATCATCGTGCTGCAGTTTTCCCTGGAATTAAATATCGACGTGGCGGAGCAGGAAGTACAGGCAGCGATCAATGCTTCGCAGACGTACCTGCCCAGCGATCTTCCCTCACCACCGATTTACAGCAAGACGAATCCCGCTGACACACCGATTCTGACGTTGGCGCTGACTTCGAAGACCCTTCCGCTTTCGCAGGTGGAAGATCTGGCGGACACACGGTTCGCGCAAAAGATTTCGCAGTTGCCCGGAGTGGGGTTGGTGAGCATCAGCGGCGGGCAAAAGCCCGCGGTGCGGGTGCGTGTGAATCCGACGCAACTTTCGCATTACGGCATCAACCTGGAGGATGTTCGCACGGCTTTGCAACAGACAAGTTTGGATCAGGCTAAGGGCAACTTCGATGGGCCGCAGCAGGATTACCAGATTCAATCCAACGATCAATTGATGACCAGCGGGGATTTCAAGAATGTCATCATCGCGTACCACAACGGTTCTCCGGTAAAACTTTCGGACGTGGCGACGGTGGAAGACGGCGTGGAAAACGTGCGGCAAGCCGCATGGATGAACGAAACGCCGGCGGTGATCGTGAATATTCAGAGGCAACCGGGAGCGAATATCATCCAGGTTGTCGACCGCGTAACGAAGCTGCTGCCATTGTTGAAGAGCAACCTGCCGGCGGCGGTGCAAATCGATGTACTGACGGACCGTACGGTGACGATTCGTTCGTCGGTATCGGATGTTGAGTTCGAATTGCTGCTGACGGTTGCGCTGGTGGTGATGGTGATCTTTCTGTTCCTGCGCAATTTGTCGGCCACCATTATTCCGAGCGTCGCGGTGCCACTTTCGATTGTCGGCACGTTTGGTGTGATGTACCTGGCGGGTTTCAGCTTGAACAACCTGACGTTGATGGCGCTGACGATTTCGACGGGGTTCGTGGTCGACGACGCCATCGTGATGATCGAAAACATCATCCGGTTCCTGGAAGAGGGCGACCCTCCGCTGCAAGCGGCGCTGAAGGGCTCCGAGCAAATCGGGTTCACGATCGTGTCGTTGACCATCTCGTTGATCGCCGTGCTGATTCCGCTTCTGTTCATGGGCGATATCGTCGGGCGGCTGTTCCGTGAATTCGCCATAACGCTGAGTGTCACGATTCTGGTTTCCGCCGTAGTCTCGTTGACGCTGACACCGATGATGTGTTCGCGTTTGTTGAAGAACACGCACGGGCAGAAGAAGAGCCGCTTTTACGAAATTTCGGAGCGCGCCTTCGAGAGCACCATCGCGTTCTATGGCCGGACGCTGAAGTGGGTGTTGAAGCATCAATTCGCCACATTGGTTGTGGCTGCGGCGACGCTGGTGCTCACGATCATTCTTTACATCATCGTGCCCAAAGGTTTCTTTCCGGTGCAGGACACCGGCATTATTCAGGGAATTTCGGAGGCGGCGCAATCCATTTCGTTTCCCGCAATGGCGCAACGCCAGCAAGAGTTGGTTCACACCATCCTGCAGGATCCCGCCGTCGAGAGCGTTTCTTCGTTCATCGGCATCGATGGAACGAACACAACGCTGAATAGCGGGCGCATCCAAATTAATCTGAAGCCGCTCGATCAGAGGCGCATCAACGCGTCCGATGTAATCCGGCGGCTGCAACCGCCGCTTGAGAAAATCGACGGCATCACGTTGTACATGCAGCCGGTGCAGGACTTGACGGTAGAAGACCGAGTGAGCCGCACGCAGTATCAATACACGCTGGAAGATCCGGACTTGCAGGAACTGAATTACTGGACGGCGAAGCTGATGGCCAAGCTTTCCGCGATTCCGGAATTGCGCGACCTTGCGACGGACCAGCAGACTTCGGGGCTATCCGCGTCGCTGATTGTCGACCGGGTGACGGCTTCGCGCATGGGCATCACGCCGCAGACGATCGACCAGACGCTGTACGACGCGTTTGGGCAGCGGCAAATCTCGACGATGTATACGCAGCTGAACCAGTACCACATCATTCTGGAAACGCAGCCGGATTTCCAGTCCAGCCCCGCCAAGTTGCAGGACATCTACGTGCGTTCGGCCATTGCGCCTTCTGCATTGACGACCGCATCCACGGACGTGGTAACGGCGACGACGGCCTCGGGCGGATCCGCGACCACAACTTCGAGCCCGCGGGCTTCGACGAACACCGCAGCGAGCACGGGATCGGCCGCACCGGGCGCGGTGAGTTCGATTAACGGAGCGGCGGTGCCACTGAGCACGTTCACGCACTTCGAGATGAAGAGCGGGCCGCTATCCGTGAACCATCAGGGGCAATTCCCGGTGGTAACGGTTTCGTTCAACCTGGCTCCCGGGGCGTCTCTGGGCGCGGCGACAAAAGCGATTGAGAAAGCTCAGAAAGACATTGGAATGCCGTTGAGCGTACAAACCGCATTTCAGGGCACCGCTGCATCGTTCCAGGCTTCATTATCCAACGAGCCAATTCTGATTCTCGCGGCGCTGGTCACCGTGTACATCGTGCTGGGAGTTTTGTACGAGAGCTACATTCACCCGATCACGATTCTTTCCACGCTGCCATCCGCGGGAGTGGGCGCGATTCTGGCTCTTCTGATTTGCGGGCAGGAACTGAGCGTCGTTGCGCTGATTGGCATCATCCTGCTGATCGGTATTGTGAAGAAAAACGGCATTATGATGATCGACTTCGCGCTGGAAGCGGAGCGCAACCACGGGAAAAAACCGGAAGATGCGATTTACGAGGCGTGCCTGCTGCGATTCCGGCCGATCATGATGACCACTATGGCCGCGCTGCTGGGCGGCTTGCCACTGGCGTTGGGCACTGGCATCGGTGCCGAGTTGAGGCGTCCCTTGGGTATTTCCATGGTTGGCGGACTGCTGCTGAGCCAGGTTCTGACGCTGTACACGACTCCGGTGATTTACATTTTCTTCGACCGCCTGGCGCAACGATTCAGTTCCCGCCGCACGTCGGAAGGCGGTGCAGCGGTGGTGCCAGCGGATTAGCGCTATGAACCTGTCTGCTCCATTCATAAAACGGCCGGTGGCGACAACGTTGTTGACGGCGGCAATCGCGTTGGCAGGAGCCGTGGCTTTTCGCGTGTTGCCGGTATCAGCGCTGCCGCAGATCGACTTCCCGACAATTTCTGTGGGGGCTAGTTTGCCCGGCGCGAGTCCGGAGATCATGGCCTCGTCGGTGGCGACGCCGCTGGAACGTCAATTTGGAAGAATTGCCGGCGTGAACGAGATGACGTCGTCGAGCAATCTCGGAACGACCAGCATCACGTTGCAGTTCGATCTGAATCGCAACATCGATGGAGCCGCGCGCGACGTGCAAGCGGCAATTAATGCGGCGCGTAGTTACCTGCCTTCGAACCTGCCCGCCAATCCCACCTACCGTAAGGTTAACCCGGCAGATGCGCCGATTCTGATTCTGGCGTTGACGTCAAACGTATATGACCGCGGAAAACTTTACGACGCCGCTTCCACGATCATGCAGCAGCGGCTCTCGCAAGTTCAGGGGGTCGGACAGGTAACCGTGGGAGGCAGTTCGCTTCCGGCGGTGCGCGTGGACATAAATCCCACGCAACTGAACAGCTTTGGGCTCGGGCTGCAAGACGTCAGCGCCATGCTGAGCCGGCAGAATTCCAACGCGCCGAAGGGCCAGATTGTCGACGGAACCAGCAGCGCAGACATCACGGACAATGACCAATTGTTGAAGGCCGTGGATTACATGCCGCTGGTCGTCGGGTATCACAACGGGGCGGCAGTGAAGTTATCCGATGTGGCTAACGTGCAGGACTCCACGGAGAATATCCGGGCTGCGGGATTCGTGAATGGCAAGCCGTCGGTGTTGATCATTATTTTTCGGCAGCCGGGCGCAAATATCATTGATACCGTCGACCGCGTGCGCGAAGCGATTCCGTCGCTGAAGGCCTCGATCCCTTCGGCGATTGATGTTCGCATAGTGCTGGACCGCACACAGACGATCCGCGCTTCGGTAAGGGATGTAGAGCGGACGCTGGTGATTTCGGTGTGCCTGGTGATCTTCGTAGTGTTCGTGTTCCTGAGGAATTTTCGGGCCACGCTGATCCCGAGCGTCGCGGTGCCTGTTTCGCTGATTGGCACATTTGGCGTGATGTATCTGTGCCACTACAGTATCGACAATCTATCGTTGATGGCTCTGACCATCGCCACGGGCTTCGTCGTCGACGACGCGATTGTGGTGATCGAGAACATTACACGGTACATCGAGCAAGGAGTGCCGCCGATGCAGGCCGCGATGAGGGGCGCGCGCGAAATCGGATTTACCGTGCTTTCCATCAGCCTTTCACTGGTTGCCGTGTTCATTCCCATCCTGATGATGGGCGGCATTGTTGGCCGTTTATTTCGCGAATTCGCGGTTACCCTGTCGGTGGCGATTCTGGTTTCTTTGCTGGTTTCGCTGACAACGACTCCGATGATGTGTTCGCGGCTATTGAAGCACATACGGGAAGAGGACCGCAGCTGGGCATTTCGAACGTCGGAGCGATTTTTTCAGTGGGTGCTGGGCACTTACGAACGAACGTTGGGCTGGGTGCTGGAGCACTCGGCGCTGACCCTGGTGGTCCTCGGCATCACCATCGCCGTCAACATCTACCTTTTCAATATCGTTCCCAAGGGTTTCTTCCCGCAGCAAGACAACGGCACGGTGTTTGGCGGGATTCAAGGACCGCAGGACACTTCGTTCCAGGCGATGCAGGCTGCGGTACAGCGCATCGTTGACGTTGTAAAAACCGACCCAGCAGTCGAAAACGTCATGGCATTCACGGGAGGTGGCGGCGCGACCAATGGCGGTTTCATTTTTCTTGGCCTCAAGCCTTTGCAAGAACGCAAAGTGAGTGCCAGCCAGGTGATCAACCGCCTGCGCCCACAATTGATGGCCGTACCCGGCGCGAATACCTTCATGCAGGCAGGGCAGGACCTACGCATCGGAGGGCGGCAGAGCAGCGCGCAATACCAATACACGATACAGAGTGACAATTTGCAGGATCTGGTTCAGTGGGGGCCGGTGCTGCTGCAACAGATGCGCAAGATGAAGATTTTGACGGACGTCAACACGGACCAGCAAAACAGCGGGCTGCAGATGACGCTAGTGTACGACCGGGCGACAGCCTCGCGGCTGGGCATCACCCCGCAAATGCTCGATACGTCCCTGTACCAGGCGTTTGGCCAGGCGCAAGTCTCGACGATGTACACCGGCATCAACCAGTATCACGTGGTTCTGGAAGTGGATCCAAAGTTCTGGCAGTCGCCGACCAGTTTGCAGGACGTATATATCCGAGCCGCGCAAGGCAAGGTTGTTCCGCTGAGTGCCGTCGCGAGCTACCAAGCAAACACCGCGGCTCTTTCCGTGAATCACCAGGGGCAATATCCCTCGGTGACCATTTCCTTCAATCTCGCGCCGGGCATAGCGCTGAGCGACGCTTCGCGATCGATTATCGAGATGGAACAGAGAATTGGTATGCCGCAAACGATTCGCGGAATGTTTTCTGGCACGCTGCAGCAGTTCCAATCTTCGCTGGCATCCGAAAAATTTCTCATCATCACGGCATTAATGGCCGTGTACATCGTGCTGGGCATTCTGTACGAGAGCTACATCCATCCCATCACGATTCTTTCCACGTTGCCGTCGGCTGGCGTCGGCGCGGTTCTGGCGTTGATGCTGTTTAAGACCGATCTGAGCGTCATTGCGCTGATCGGCATTATTCTGCTGATCGGTATCGTGAAGAAGAACGCGATCATGATGATCGACTTCGCGCTGGCGGCGGAGCGCAGCGAAAACAAGACGCCGAAGGAAGCAATTTTTCAGGCGTGCATCTTGCGCTTCCGGCCGATTTTGATGACCACCATGGCCGCAATGTTCGGCGCGATGCCCTTGGCGTTTGGCACCGGCACAGGTTCGGAACTACGCCGGCCACTGGGCATCGCGATTATCGGCGGCCTGATTCTCAGCCAGATGCTGACGCTGTATACCACGCCGGTGGTTTATCTGGCGCTGGACCGTTTGCGGTTGAAGTGGCTGCGCGCTCACGGCAAGTTGCAAAACCCGGCGCCACTGGAGAGTGCCGGATGATTCAATTCCCAGGGAGGCAGGAATAGCGATGCAATCGAAAACCTGGATGCGATCTTCGGCGGCGGCGCTTCTTTGCGGTGGGTTACTGCTGCAGGGCTGCGATGTCGGTCCGAAATATAATCGACCGGCGCCATCCGCGCCCGTGCCGGCCACGTTTAAGGAAGTGACTCCCGACGATCTGAAGCAGATGGACGGCTGGAAAGTGGCACAGCCGCAGGATGCGACGCTTCATGGCAAGTGGTGGGAAATTTTCGGGAACCCTCAGCTGAACACGCTGGAAGAACAAGTGAATATGTCCAACCAGAACGTGGCCGCGGCTTTCGCCAGTTTTATGGCGGCGCGTGCGATCGTGCGAGAAGCGCGGGCACAATATTATCCGACGGCTTCTGTCGGGGTAAGCATCACGGGGCAACACCAACCCAGCAACAACAGCAATATTACCGCGGCCGCTTCGGGAAATACCTTCACTTCGTATTCGTTGCCATTCGACGCTTCCTGGACGCCGGATTTGTGGGGCCGGGTGCGGAACACGGTGCGCGCCAATGTGGCCAACGCGCAAGCGAGTGCCGCCGATCTGGAGAATACACGCCTGACGGCGCAGGCTGAACTGGCCGTCGACTACTTTCAATTGCGCGGGCAGGACGCGCTGAAACAACTGCTTGATTCCACCGTAGTGGCGTACGAGCAGTCGCTGGAACTGACCAAGGCGCTGTACGAGACAGGTATCGACTCTGACGAAGCCGTGGCGCAAGCGGAAACGCAATTGGAAGCGACGCGAGCGCAAGACACGCAGCTGGGCATTCTGCGCGCGCAATACGAACATGCCGTGGCGCTGCTGGTTGGCCAGCCCGCGTCTTCGTTCTCGGTCGCCATCGAGCCCTTGAAGACGCCTCCGCCCGCGGTTCCTTTTGGTGTTCCGTCACAACTGCTGGAGCGCCGTCCCGACGTGGCCTCAACCGAACGGCTGATGGCGCAGGCCAATGCGCAAGTCGGTGTGGCGAGGGCGGCATTTTTTCCGACTGTGACGCTGAGCGCTTCGGCCGGATTTGAAACCACCAATGGCGGCAACTGGTTCACGTGGCCCAGCCGCTTCTGGTCAGCGGGTCCTAGCGCCTCCGAGACGATTTACGATGGCGGACTGCGTCGCGCGACCATGGAACAGTTCCGCGCGCAGTACGATCAGACGGTGGCCAACTATCGACAGACGGTGCTGATTGCGTTTCAACAAGTTGAAGACAACCTTGCGTCGCTCCGCGTTCTTTCCAAGGAGATTAAGGAGCAAGACACGGCGATCCAGTCTGCGCAGCGCAGTCTGAACCTGGCCAACGACCGCTACCGCCTGGGGATCGATCCGTATCTAAACGTAATTACTGCGCAAACCACGCTGTTCAGCAACCAGCAGATCGCGGTGAATTTGCGCATTCAACAGATTGTGGCCAGCGTGCAGTTGGTTGAGGCTGTCGGCGGCGGCTGGGATTCTTCCACGCTTCCCACTCCGCAGCAGATCATTTCGCGGGGCACGCTGTCTTCCTCGGCCGCGGTTGCAGCTCCGTCCGATTCCACGCCCGCAGCGGCTCCACAAGCTGCTCCCACTCCTAACCCTTGATTTCGTGCCGAAGCTGAGTCTGCACGCGATACAATCGTGTTCGCTGGTCGCTGCGGATTGTGTAGGCTTCGAATCAAAGGAAAACCTGAATGCGAATCACTGACGCGAAGGTGATTGTTTGCTCTCCTGGGCGCAATTTCGTAACCCTGAAAATCATCACCGAAGACGGACTGTATGGCGTGGGCGACGCCACACTGAATGGGCGCGAACTGGCTGTAGCCAGCTATTTGACCGACCACGTCATCCCCGTGCTGATTGGCCGCGATGCCCGCAAGATTGAAGACATCTGGCAATACTTTTACAAGGGAGCGTACTGGCGGCGCGGTCCGGTGACGATGTCGGCGATCTCGGCAGTGGATACAGCGCTGTGGGACATTAAAGCGAAGAGTTTGAACGTGCCGCTGTATCAACTGCTGGGCGGTGCGTCGCGCGAGGCGGTTCTGGTGTACGGGCACGCGAGCGGCGGCGACATCGAAGAGACGGTGACTGCCGTCGGGCATTACTTGAAACTTGGATACAAGGCGATTCGTGCGCAATCGGGAATTCCGGGACTGGAGAGCACGTACGGGGTTGGACGCGGGCAGATGCACTACGAGCCAGCGGAAAAAGGCTTGCCGCCGGAGAATCACTGGTCAACTGAGAAATATCTGAACTTTGTGCCGCAGCTTTTTACGCGGCTGCGCAAAGAGTTTGGACCCGATGTGCACCTGCTGCACGACGCGCATCACCGGCTGACTCCGATCGAGGCTGCGCGCGCGGGCAAAGAACTCGAGCCGTTTCATCTGTTCTGGCTGGAGGACCCCACGCCGGCGGAATTGCAGGAAGGGTTCCGCTTAATTCGGCGGCACACCACAACGCCACTGGCGGTGGGCGAAGTTTTCAACACGATTTATGATTGCCAGCAGCTCATCCAGGAACAGCTGATCGATTACATTCGAACCACGGTGGTGCACGCCGGCGGCATCACGCACCTGAAGAAGATTGCCAGTCTTGCGGAGATGTATCAGGTGAGGACGGGTTCGCATGGCGCCACGGATCTAAGCCCTGTTTGCATGGCGGCGGCGCTGCATTTCGACTTGAGCGTGCATAATTTTGGCATCCAGGAATATATGCGGCATACGCCGGAGACGGATCAAGTATTCCCGCATTCCTACAGTTTTGAGAATGGACTGATGCATCCCGGAGACGCGCCGGGACTTGGCGTCGACATTGATGAGTCGCTGACGGCGAAATATCCGTACGAGCGCGCGTACTTGCCGGTAAATCGCAAACTTGATGGCACCATGCATAACTGGTGATTGCGGCGCTGGATGAAGGGTCAGTCGAGCGCCAGACCTAGATAGTCGCGCGCGTTTCCGAAGCAGATATTTTTTACCATCGAGCCGAGGAGCGGAATGTCGTTCGGAAGCTCGCCGCGTTCCACGTCGCGGCCAAGCATATCGCATAGAATGCGGCGAAAATATTCGTGCCGTGGAAAGGACATGAAGGAACGGGAATCGGTGAGCATGCCGACGAATCGGGAAAGCAGGCCGGTGTTCGACAGCGCGTTCAATTGCCACTCCATCGCTTCTTTCTGATCCAGAAACCACCACGCGCTGCCAAATTGCACTTTTCCGGCAACTGATCCGTCCTGAAAATTACCGACAGCAGTGGCCAAAACGTAGTTGTCCGCGGGATTCACGTTGTAGACGATAGTTTTTGGCAACGCGCGTTCCTGGTCCAGGCGATCGAGATAGCGGCACAGCGATTCGGCTTGATTCCAGTCGCCAATGCTGTCGAAGCCGGTGTCTGGACCCAGTTGACGCACCAGTCGAGCGTTGGCATTGCGAAGTGCGCCAAGATGCAGCTGCTTGGTCCAGCCCTTTTCCGCATCGAGCCGGCCAAAAAATACCATAAGGAATGAAGCGAAGCGCAATTGGTCTTCGGCTGTTGCGGGGGTGCCAGCGCGGGCTGCGTCGAAAATCGCCGCGGCTTTGGATTCCGTACACCAGTCGGAAGGGCAGCGCGCGAGGCCGTGATCGGAAAGTCTTGCGCCATTGGCATGGAAATAATCGTGACGCTGCTGCAGCGCTTGGAGAAAATCGGTGAACTTCAGGATGGTATGGTTGCTGGCCGTGGCGAGACGCTCCAACCAGGAATTGAATTTGCCGGGTGCGTTCACCTGCAATGCTTGATCAGGACGAAATGTTGGGTAGACGCGGAACCCGGGACTATCCGCCGCGATTTTCTTGTGGTGAGAAAGATCGTCGCATGGGTCGTCAGTCGTGCACAGGGCCTGCACACGGAATTTCTTGAGGATTTGGCGAACGGAGAATTCCGGGGTGGCGAGGAGAGAGTCTGCCTTATCCCAAATGTTTTTCGCGGAGCGTTCGTTCAGTAGTTCGCTGACACCGAAGTAGCGCTTCAATTCGAGGTGCGTCCAATGGTAGAGCGGATTGCGCAGGGTTGCGGGCACGGTGCGAGCCCAGGCGAGAAACTTTTCGTACGGCGTGGCGTTGCCGGTGCAGAAGCGCTCGTCAATTCCGTTGGCCCGCATGGCGCGCCATTTGTAGTGATCGCCTTGCAACCAGATTTCGAAGAGATCATTGAAGCGGCGATCCGCAGCGATATCCGCAGGTGAGAGATGCGAATGGTAATCCAGAACGGGCTCGCCTGCGGCGTAATTATGGTAGAGTTGCCGAGCCGTCTCTGAATGCAACAAGAAATCATCGTGGATGAATTCCATTAGGCACTCCAATCCCCGCACCATCGCTTCCGTCAAAGGTATCATTTTTGCTCATTTTCGCTGGGTGATTTGCGCGGTTCTTTTCTTTGGCATGACCAAAAATTATATGGACCGCCAGGTCCTAGCGGTGCTGAAAATAAATTTACAACATCAATTTGGGTGGAATGAGATTCAGTATGGACACCTGGTATTTGCGTTTCAGACTGCGTATGCCTTGGGCATGCTGGTGGTGGGCCGGTTCATCGATCGCCTTGGCACTCGCGTCGGCTACGCGGTGACGATCGCATTCTGGAGTCTGGCTTCGGTGGCGCACGGATTTATGAATTCACTCAGTGGATTTCTGGTGGCGCGTTTTGCGCTGGGGTTTGGCGAATCTGGCGTGTTTCCTGCGAGCCTGAAGGCGGTTGCGGAGTGGTTCCCGAAGAAGGAACGCGCGCTGGCCACCGGAATCTTTAACGCGGGAACAAATGTCGGCGCCGCGTTGACTCCGTTGCTGGTGCCGTTCATCTATGCGCGATGGGGCTGGCGTGGATGTTTTTTCGCTGTGGGAGCCTTGGGATTCGTGGGCCTTGCACTATGGCTGTGGCTTTATCGACCGCCCGAGGAGCATTTGCAGTGCTCGGCTGAGGAGTTGCAGCACATTCGAAGCGACGTAACGGAAAACTCCGGCAAATTCAGTGTGCGCGAGATTCTGCGGCATCGACAGACTTGGGCGTTTGTGAGCGGCAAGTTCCTGATCGATCCCATCTGGTGGTTCTACTTATTTTGGATACCGGATTTTCTGGAACGGCGGCATGGACTTTCACTGCGGCAAATAGGTTTGCCGATTCTGGTGATTTATGTGATGGCCGATTTTGGGAGTGTCGCCGGTGGATGGCTGTCTTCTTTTCTGCTTCATCGCGGCAAAACGGTGAACCTGGCGCGCAAGACGGCGCTATTGGTGTGCGCTATCTGCGTTGTCCCGATTATCTTTGCGGCGAGAGTAAATTCCGTGTGGGCCGCGGTTTTATTGGTCGGCCTGGCTGCGGCTGCGCATCAGGGATTCTCGACAAATTTGTTGACGCTGCCTTCGGACATGTTTCCGGCGAGGGTCGTGGCTTCGGTGGCAGGGCTTGGCGGAGCGGCGGGAGCATTCGGCGGCATGTTGATCGCAGAGGTGGTGGCGCACATTCTTCAATGGACCGGGAGTTATGCGATTCCGTTTTTTATTGCCGGGTCAGCGTATCTTGTTGCTTTGGCGGTGATGCAATTGCTTGCGCCTAAGTTGGAGGCGGTGCGGCTGGAGATTTCGGCGGTTGCATGACGGGCAGGAGTTTCTTGGCATGGTAGGTGCGAGGTAAAGCAGATTCCTCGCTTCGCTCGGAATGACAATTTATCGGGGCAATCACACTGATTCGCTGCTAAGACGCCTAACTATTGGTTGACGGCGCTCGCCAGGAATCCGCCATCCACAACCAAGAGATGACCGGTGACAAAACTTGCAGCGTCGGACGCAAGGAAAACCGCGGCGCCTACCAGCTCATCCACTTTTCCAAATCGCCGCATCGGCGTCCGCATCAGAAACTCGCGTCCCCGCTCGGTGCCGTCGAGCAGCTTTTCGTTCAACGCGGTGCGGAGCACGCCGGGCGCAATCGCATTCACGCATACGCCTTTCATAGCCCACTCGATGGCGAGCGACTTTGTGAGTGCAGCCACTGCGGCTTTACTGGCGCCATAGGCCGCAACTTCAAATGCGGCAAGAAATGAAGTCAGCGAAGCGATGTTAATGATGCGGCCATAGCCTTGTTCAATCATGTGACGGCCAAAGATTTTGCAAGTGCGCAGAGTGCCGTTGAGATTCGTTTCCATTATGGCGTTCCAGTCTGCTTCGGGGAAATCGAGTGTAGGCATGCGCTTGGTCTGTCCCGCGCAGTTCACCAATATTTGAACGGCGCCGAACTTGGCCAACGATTCCGCCAGAACGCGTTCAATTTGCTGCGCGTCAGTGACGTCGCAGGGGCACACCAGCGAGCTGCGGCCGAGTTTCTCGACTTGCGCGGCGGCGGCTTGCACCAATTCTGTTCGTCGCCCGGTCGGAACAACGTTCGCGCCTGCTTCAGCCAGTCCCTTAGCCAGCGCCAGGCCGATGCCGCTGGTCCCTCCGATCACTACGGCGGTTTTTCCTGTAAGGTCGAGAAGCGGATGGCCCATCGCGAATCCTCCAATGTTGTCTTCGGCAATTTCGTACAAGAAAGAGCCAGTGTAGCAAATATCGCGCGGCGTCGATGGCGTGTTGAGCGAAGCGAAATCGCTCTGGATTTGTGAAACAGCTCTGTAGAATGGAAGCGTTCACCTGGTGAAGTACAGTTTCATTCTTGGGTGACGCGTTTAACTAGCTTCAAAAGGCAGCGCGTTTGCCGCCGATTCTTGTTTCCCTCGCAAGCAGGTACAGCACTCGCAGCCGCGCAGAAATGCGATGACGCGGCGGGCAGGATTGGGAGAGAACGATGACCGCAATGAAGATCAAGCCGAAAGAGAAGTGCCAGTGGGACCTGGTAGCGCTGGGCGAAGTGATGCTGCGACTCGATCCCGGAGACACGCGCATCGCGACGACGAGAGAATTTCGCGTGTGGGAAGGCGGCGGCGAATACAACGTGGCGCGCGGATTGAAGCGCTGCTTCGGGATGGACACTGCGATTGTCACGGCGCTCGCCGACAATCCCGTGGGCAGGCTGGTGGAAGATCTGATGCTGCAAGGAGGCGTGAATCTGCGGCACCTGCGGTGGGTGCGCTATGACGGCGTCGGACGCAGCGTGCGCAACGGGTTGAATTTCACGGAGCGCGGATTTGGCGTGCGCGCGGCCGTGGGATGCTCGGACCGCGGCCATACCGCCGTCTCTCAACTGAAGTTGGGCGAGATCGACTGGGAAGAAATTTTTGCGCGTGAAGGCGCGCGATGGTTCCATACCGGCGGAATTTTCTGCGCGCTTTCGGAGACGACGCCGCTGGTGGCAAAAGAGGCGATGGAAGCGGCGAAACGCAACGGCACGATTATTTCCTACGATCTGAACTATCGCGCGTCGCTGTGGGAATCCATTGGGGGAAAGAAAAAGGCGCAAGAGGTTAACCGCATGCTCGCGCCGCTGGTGGACGTAATGCTCGGGAACGAAGAGGATTTCAACGCGGCTCTGGGATTTGCGGCACCCGCCGTGGACGAATCCGCGTCGCAACTGGATCACCGCGGCTTCCAGGCGATGATCGAGAAAGTGGCGCAAGAATTTCCCAATTTTGCTGTGGTGGCCACGACATTGCGCAATGCGCGCACGGCCACGCAGAATGATTGGAGCGCCATCGCGTATTCGGCGGGGAAGTTTCACGAAACACCGTTGCGCGAGAACCTGGAGATTTACGATCGCGTTGGCGGCGGCGATTCTTTTGTTTCCGGGCTGGTTTACGGCTTGCTGAGCGGGAAGGACCTTGCGTGGGCTGTGGATTGCGGCGCCGCACATGGAGCGTTGGCAATGACCACGCCGGGCGACACGTCGATGGCCACGTTGCCGGAAGTTCTGCAGGTGATGAAGGGAAAAAGCGCGCGAATCTCGCGCTAATTCGCAAGTCCGTCAAGAATTTCACTAGAGAGGAACTATGACTACGGAAAGTGTGCGAAAACGAATCTGGGAAACGGGCATCGTACCGGTGGTGCGCGCGTCGAGCGTGGACGAAGCGCGTCGCGCCGTGGAGGCCATCCATTTGGGCGGCATCCCAGTGATTGAGATCACCATGACCGTTCCTGGCGCGACGAAAATCATTCAGGAACTGAGAAAACAGCATGGCGAGACGGTTTTGATCGGCGCAGGTACGGTGACGAATGGCAAAGCCGCGGAAGAGTGCATCGACGCCGGCGCGCAATTTTTGGTAAGCCCGGGGCTTTCCGTTGGGGTACTGGAAGTTGCGGCAAAGCGCGGCATTTTGGCGATGCCCGGCGCGTTAACGCCGACGGAAGTGATGCAAGCGCGGGAAGCCGGCGCGGAAGTGATCAAGATATTCCCGTGCAGCAGCGTGGGCGGGCCGAAGCATATCAAATCGCTGCGAGCGCCTTTTCCTGATGCGAAGTTTATTCCGACGGGCGGCGTGAATCTTTCGAATGCCGCGGAATATTTCGCCGCTGGCGCTTTTGCGCTGGGGGTTGGAGCTGACCTGGTGGACCTGTCGGCACTGCGCGACAACAATGCAGAGAAAATTGTGGCGGGCGCGAAAGCTTTGGTGCTGGCCGTAGAACTGGCGCGGGCGGCGAAGTCGTAAGGGCGAATCGCTCGCGGTTTAGTGCGCTTTCGCGGTGTTCTCGACAGCCTTGATGTTTCCGCGAAAAACGGTGATTGAGGCGGCAGGCAGTGTGAACGACGTTCCCGGAGCCGCATCTACGGTCGATACGACGATGGGGCCGTCAGGATCGGCAGTTCCGCCGGTTGGATCCGGATGCCACACATACTGTGCCTTGCCGAACGTTTTCACGCTAACCGCTCCGGCAAATTCCTGCCGCGTATGCCTGGAATCATCCGCGAACGATATGTGCACAGTCTGTGCGTTTTCCTGATCCTTATTGATGACCATCAGCGACCATGTTCCGTCGGGCCGCGCCGCCGCATAGGCTGTGACGAGATTGTTGCCGGCTGTGTCGCGAATGTCGCTCTCCGCGGAAAACAGTTTGTGCGCGCCGTCGCCGGGCTGCAGCCACTCCAGAGTGATTAGCTGGCTCGCAAAAAATTGCGAAAGCGGCTGCTTGATCTGCAGGTTGGCATCCGTGGAAAACATGCCAAAGGTGCCCATAGAGCTGTTGGCGCCGCGATGCACGCCCAGCGGCAAATAATGGAAATAGTAGACCGCCTGGCCGCCGCCATTTAAAAATGCGCCGATGTAGTCGGCAAGCCAGAGGCCGCCCCAAATATCGACGAACGATTCGGAGCTGACCCAAGAGAGATTGGATTCAGTAATCAATAGAGGAACATTTTTCGGGACGCCATCCTCGCGCCAGACTTTCATGATGTGGGTGACCAGCTCCGCTTCATGATACAGATTGCTCCACTGAATTTTTCCCGGCTCCATGGGGTAGTGTTCGAACGAAAAGAAGGCCAGTTCGCCGATTTTGCCATGGCTCTGCAGGTAATCGATAAACCGGCGGGTCCACGAGGTGCGTCCCTCGGCGTCAGGCCACGTCTCGATATCTTTATTCACGCCGGTGAAGATCGGGCCGCCTAATTTCAGTGTTGGGTCAACGCGGTGCAGCGCGGCCGCGAATTGTATGTACATAGCGGCGTAGTCTTCCGGAGGCATGAAGTGCCCGTCGGGCTCTTCTCCCATTTCCACATGCGAGATGGGATATCCGCGCTTCTCGATATACGCAATTTCCGCCGCGGCATCTTCCGGCGTGCCATAAATCATGGCGACGGGAATCATGGCGGGAAGTCCGCGAGTGTAGCCGCCGGTATAAAAAAGATCGAAGCCCACCTGGTCGCCGGCCTTTTCGTCGAGATCTTTCGGTTCATGCCACGGATCGACGGAAGAACAGTACGTCATGGTCTGATCCTGATCGGGAGTATGGCGGATCAAGTCGTGAAATTTGCCGTCGGCGGTCGTAGTGCCGAGGTACAGTTCGCGAATCGCGTAACCCAGGCAATTTCGTTTGTCGGCGTTTCCGTGTGTGTCGCAGGTGTTTGAAGATTGCGTCATCAAGATGCGCAGGTGCTGCACGGACAGCGGCGCACTGGAAAGTTGTAGCACGGATGCTCCGCCCTTGCCCTGTGTAACGATTCCACCGGGAAATGTTTGCCAGACGCCTTCGGTAGGTTTCCTGATGGGATCGGCGCCAGTGAAATATTGCACCACGTAGTGAACGGCGTAAGGCTCGGCCCACTCGACGCGAATGGCATCGACGTCGTGCCGGTTGGCCAGATCGATGATCACCCATTGCGGGTGAAGCGCGTCGTTCTCGCCGGTAAACGTTGAGGACAAGTATGGATTGCTCTTCCAGTAGGAGTTCGCGTCGCCGTCGGTGAGCCGTGAATAGCCTTCGGTGTCGGTGCCGTCGTCGCGAGTGACTCCGCGATGCGGCAAGGGATAGCCGTAGGAGTGACGAATGAGCTCTGTACCGGGAGTGGCGCTGCCGGTGAAGTATCCTTTGCCGGCGGGATCGCTCCAAGTGCCTTGCGGATTCCAGTGCCACGCTTCCATATGCAGTTCGGTATTTTGGCGATAAGTGACGGTCTGCCAGCCCGCGGCGAGCACCTGCTTCACGGTGGAGTCGACATACAGTTTGTCGGCGGCACCGTAGGGGATACGGTCAATCCCCGCGCCGACGGCTTCGGTAGGACGGATGGTGTTGGTAACGTGGCTGGGCGTAACGTCCACCACAATGTTCTGCGCCGATAAGGTGGCCGCAAAGGTCGCGACGAACAGGCAGATCGCCGCTCGTATGAGGTAAAAGTCGGTCTTGCGTCGGCCGCGCTGCCTGGTGGAAAACGAAGCGAGCGAAATGATGCGATCGCGATCTTGCGTGCTAGTCAGCATATAGAGGCCTCGTCGTGGTGAGCGCTTGTGAAGCGAGCCAAATACCTTAGTTAAAACGATTCAATACACACCGAATGTAGCCGTTGCGATTTCGCGCGTCAACCAAAAATGGGCGTCGTGGTTGCTGCGCTGCTTGAGGGTGCGCATGGATGACTAATCTTTAATCCTGTGACGTGATACCTGCCATTGCGTTCACACAGCCAGAGGAGTATATCCAGTTATAGAAGAAAGTCGTGGATTGCGCGCCGGACCCGCTCCTGTCCGGACCGACGGAGAGATGTGACAGGCGTTTGGCACTCTCCAAGGCGCCTCGGGGTTTCCACCCGGTCCCTGCCATAGGACGAATGGGTGGACTGCCCGACCGAGAGCCGTGGCTCGAACTAGCCGATCCTCTTTGCCGATGCCGCCACCGCACGGAGCCATACCGGCCCCAGGATCACGTCGAGACCGGATAACGTGTCACGCCAACATTGCGGGTTAAGGAGACGATTATCATGATTCAGACACTGGAATTGGTGATTAAAGAGCATCCGTTTTTCCACGGATTGTCGGACGAGCATCTGGACTTCATCACCGGGTGCGCCAAGAATGTCTCGTTTCCGGAGAAGCACGTGATGTTTACGGAAGGCGATCCGGCCAATGAGTTTTACTTTATCCGCAAGGGCTCCGTGTCCATTGAGCTGATGGTGCAAAACAGCGGCCCGAGAGGCGTGCAAACCGTCGGCGGTGGAGAGATTCTTGGCTGGTCGTGGGTTTCGCCGCCGTACCACTGGCACTTTAACGCGCGAACGTTGAAGCCGACGCGCGCGCTGGTTTTTGACGCCAATTGCCTGCGCGCCAAATGCGAGGAAGACCACGATCTCGGGTACGAGATGCTGAAGCGTTTTTCCAACATCATTACGGCGCGGCTCGATGCCACGCGGTTGCAATTGTTGGACATCTATACCGCGCGCGCTTGACGCGACTCGCGGTGTAGCCTTGGGGCTGGCATGAAAGCCAGCGCTAGAATAAAGAAACAATCTCGACACACGCTGTTTTTTTTGCGTTCGCTAGTTTTTTATTGCCGGCCATGCTTTTATCCCTGGCAACTTGATTCCGGTCGTTTACTTGGATAGGCTGCGTTTGGGTTTTGTTTCCTCGCCCGTGCCGTCGCCGCATCCTATCCGTATTTCAAAGAAGGAGATTGCCGTTGCTGAAGCACTTTCGCGCAGCCCTTTTGTTGTTTGCAGTGCCCTTCCTGATCCTGGCCTCGCGTGTTCCCGCGCTCGCGCAAACAGCGCCCGTCCACCTGACTACGGAATGGATTTTCAGTGACGCGGCCGAACGTGTCGCCGAAGTTCCGCAATTTATATGGCTGGCGGATAATTCGGCGATTGTTTATGACGTTCGACAGCCGGAAGCGCAGCGCAGGTACGAGCGTTTGGATCCGGCAACGGGCGAACGCCATGCGATCGTCGATATGCAAAAGGCTGTTGCTTCTCTTGTTACCGTCGACAGTTCGTCCGAGGTGCAGCAGTCGCTGCCGTGGCCGGAGGCTTTCGACGCCACCGGGCGCCAGGCCGTTTTTCTATTTCACGGCGATGTTTTTCTTCTTGATCTTCCGTCTTCCAGCTTTTTGCGTGTCACCAACACGCCCGCCGAAGAAAAAGATGTGGAGTTTTCGCCGGATGGCCGGTTCCTCGCCTTCGTGCGGTCCAACGACCTGTACGTCTTCGACATCGCGGCCAAGAAGGAGTCGCGCCTCACCTCCGACGGCTCCGACAAATTGCTGAATGGAACGCTCTCATGGGTCTATTGGGAGGAAATTTTTGGCCGACGCGACATTGGCTACTGGTGGTCTCCCGATTCTCGATCGATCGCGTATCTTCAGACGGACGAAAGCGGCGTGCCGGAAAGCACTTTCGTCGATTTCCAGCCGGTCCGCGAACGCATTATTCGCCAGCGCTATCCGAAGGCTGGAGAAGAAAATCCGCGTGTGCGCGTTGGGGTGTTGAACATTGCCTCGCCGGAAACGCGGTGGATCAATCTGAGCGAGAAGCCCTTCGAATGGATCCTGCGCGTGAAGTGGCTACCGGATTCGCAACGCGTCAGCGTGCAAACCATGACGCGCGCCCAGACGGAAAGTTATTTGTTCTTTGCCAACGTCAAAACCAGCGAAACAAAGCTGATCCTGACGGAAAACGATGCCTACTGGGTGAATGTCACTGATGACCTTTTCTTCCTGCCCGACGGAAAGCATTTTCTGTGGGCCTCGGAGCGCGACGGCTTCATGCATCTTTATCGCTTCAACATGGACGGCTCACTGGTGAATAAAATCACCACGGGCGATTGGGCCATGGCTTCTTCCGGCGGCATGGCCTATTGGGTGCGTCAAGCCGTTGTGGGAATCGACAATCAGAATGACTGGATCTATTTCACTTCGCTGAAAGATTCGTCCATCCAGCGCAATCTGTACCGCATCAAGACGGACGGCTCTGGACTTACGCGCTTGTCGTCCGAAGCGGGAACGCACGGCATTTCCATGTCGCCCAATGCCAAATTCTATTTTGACAATTTTTCCAGTGCTCGCACGCTCCCCGCTTTGCGCCTGGACTCGGCTGAGGGCAAGCTTCTGCAAACGCTCGCCGCGCCTCGCCCGGAACTTCTGCCCGCGGGGATTCAGTATCCTGAATTTCTAACCGTTCCGGCGGCCGACGGCTTCGCCATGCCCGCGGAAATTCTGAAGCCCGCCAATTTCGATGCCGAGCGCAAGTATCCCGTGATTCTGTACGTGTACGGAGGCCCTTCCGCGCCTTCCGTCCTGGATGCCTGGAGCACGGGCGACCTGCTGAACGACCAGTTGCTGCTGCAGGATGGATTTGTTCTGATCACCATCGACAATCGAGCCGCAACCGCCATCAGCAAGAAACTGGAAAACACCATTCCCGCCAATCCGACTGCTTCAGAGACCGACGATCTGGTTGCCGGCATTCGCTGGTTTAAATCGCAGCCGTGGGTCGATGCCGCGCGCTTTGGCGTGTGGGGGTGGAGCGGCGGCGGCACGATGACGCTGAATATCATGACTCGCTCGAAGGAAATCAAGGCGGGCATCTCTGTTGCTCCGGTCACTGACTGGCACTACTACGATTCCAAATGGGCGGAATCGCTGATGAAGCTACCTTCCACTAATGGAGAAATGTACGATCGCATCTCGCTGGTCAAACATGCGGGCGACCTCTCTGGGCATCTGCTGATTGTTTACGGCACGTACGACGACAATGTGCACCCGCAGAATGAGCAGGCGTTCACCAACGAGCTGATTGCCCACAACATTCTTTTCGAAACGATGGTCTACCCGATGCGCAAGCACGGCATTGCCGATCGCGCGGCGACCATTCATCTGTATCGCACTATGCGCGTGTTCTGGCAAAAAAATCTTTAGTTCGTGAAAAATACATGGCGGCAATATCCATCGGTCGCAATGACCGGCTTTTCATTCTGACCGGTGCCGGCATCAGCGCGGAGAGCGGCATACCCACGTTTCGCGATGCAGGCGGGCTGTGGCGTAAATACCGCATTGAGGAAGTCGCTTCGCCTCAAGCCTGGCGGCGTGATCCACGGCTGGTGTGGGATCTTTATTCCATGCGCCGTCGCGCCTCCGGCACGGTGAAACCAAATCCCGGACACTTCGCACTGGCCACGCTGGAAGGAAGGCTGGAAGATCGTTTGTTTCTTTGTACGCAGAATGTCGACAACCTTCACGAGCAGGCTGGCTCCCGGCGCGCTGTACATATGCATGGCGAACTGTTCAAGAGCCGCTGCGATTCTTGCCAGACGCCGCCTTTTGAAGACGGCAATCTTTACGAATCGCCTGCGGATCTACCTTGCTGCTCTTGCGGCGCGCTGATTCGTCCGCACATCTGCTGGTTCGGAGAAACTCCGTTCCACCTGGACCGCATTTTTGAAGCGCTCAGCGAATGCACCGTGTTCGTCGCCATCGGCACTTCCGGCACGGTCGAGCCCGCCGCCAGTTTTGTGTCGCAAGTCGCCGCTCGCGCTCGGACGTTCTATGTGGGGCCGGAAGCTCCCGCAAACAGCATGACTTTTGATGATTGCATCCTGCGAAAGTCCGGCGAAGTTCTGGATACACTGTTCACGCTTACCTGACGGTCCCATTTTTACCTGATGGCCCGCCTCGCGCTTCTCGGGCATCATTTAATTATGGCGGTTTCGACCAATCCGGATCCTCACGGGCCGCACAAATCGCCCTGGAAAAACCCATTCGTATATTCCGGAACGGTGCTGGCATTCGTGGCCATCTACGTGGGCTTCGTTTTGATCACGCGGTATGAATCCAACCGCGATTTCGAGCAGCGCCAGGCAGCGCAAAAAGCCGAACAACAACGCGAGGAGGATCGCCGCGCGGTGGAGCAACTGGGCGGATCGGAGCTGGCCATCCGTTCTCTCTACGTTTCTCCGCGTGCGATCCATCGCGGCGAAAAAGCGCAACTTTGTTATGACGTGGCCAACGCCAAAACCGTGACACTCGATCCTCAGGAGGGCGAGGTGTGGCCGTCGCATTCGAGGTGCCTGGATCTGGCGCCGAAGAAAACCACCACGTATACGCTGACGATTACGGATGCCGCTGGCCAGAGGGCTACGCAGAGCGTGGAAGTGCTAGTCCATTAGATGACGTTAATCTTCAATAAGGCCCTGTATTATCTGTAGCTTACAGTAGTCGAGGTTTGCCGAATTTCCGTTGTACTTCCCACTCTTCTCCTCTTGTTCCTTGATTTCGCTACACCCTATAATAAGGGGACGCGGAGTCCGGCCAGGCTGGGCTCCGCGTCATTTTTCTCGACAGCGGAAAACTATGTCAGATCCTCTAGCAGCAATTAAGAAGAAGCTTCAGCAAGAAATCGATTCACTGGAACATGAACTGAACGTCGAACTTCCGAAGGAGATCGCGGTTGCGCGGGCGCATGGCGACTTGTCGGAGAACGCGGAATACAAATTCGCGAAGGAACGCCAGGGGTACGTGAACGCGAAAATCGGTCATCTGAAAAAGCGCATGGGCGACCTTGGCATGCTGAATCTGACCAACATCCCGAAGGACCGCGCGGGCTACGGCTCACGCATCGTGGTGCTCGACACGCAACGCAGCGTTGAAGTGGAGTACAAACTGGTGAGCACGGAAGAAGCCGACGTTGAAAAGGGGCTCATCTCCACGACTTCTCCCATTGGACGCGCGTTGCTGAACCGCAAAGTTGGCGACGAAGTGCAGGTGGCTACGCCCGCCGGGAACAAAGAGTTTGAGATTGTGCGACTTGTGACCATTCACGAAGAAGCTTAATTCCTTCCGCTCAGCCGCGGAGAGGTGCAATGTTTTATTGGGGTTCAGGACCGGCTCTCGGCCTTTTAACGTTTCTCGGGTATTTTGTTTTTGTGGTCGGGGCCGTCTATCTGTGGCGCTATCGCGAAGAACTTTCCTACTGGATGGAAAGCGAATTTTCCTTGCTGCGCAGAAGTTTTACGCGCCACGTTGCTTCGGGACCTTTCTATGAGCCTCGCGGGCAATCGCGTCTTCGCGTGGTTCCTTCGACAGTGTTTCATTCCGTCACAAAACTTCCGCAGCGCCGCTTTTGCTGGGGCGCCGCGCTTCTTTTTCTCGGCGTATTTTTGTTCTTTCTCGATTTTTTCGTGTGATCTTTGGGAGTCTCAACGATTCTTTAATGTGGCGCTGACTTCATGTCAGCTTTGAATCAGGGCCTGCCTGGCAACGCGGGGCTAGCATAAAAGCTAGCGCTACATTTAGGACACAAATCCTCCCCTGAGCTGCGCGTTTTTGCAATTGGGACTCTTGTTTGCTGATAACGGATCGCTGATATCTGATATCTTTTTCTCCATGCAACCTTCGCTCATCGTTCACGGCGGCGCCTGGGATATTCCCGATGACGCTGTCGTTGCTTGCAATATCGGTTGTCAAAACGCTTTGCGCGCCGGCTGGGAGGTGCTCTCCAAAGGTGGGCACGCCCTTGACGCCATCGAAGCCGCCATCATGGTGTTGGAAGACGATCCGGTGTTCGACGCGGGCTTCGGTTCGCACTTGAATCTGGATGGCCACGTGGAGTGCGACGCCATCGTTATGGACGCCACCACGTTGCGCGCGGGTTCCGTCGCGGGTTTGCGCCGCGTCAAGAATCCCATTCGCGCGGCGCGAGCGGTACTGGAAAAGTGTCCGCACATGATGCTGATTTCGGAAGGCGCGGAAAGTTTCGCTGCCGAACACGGCGTCCCACTTTGCGATCCCAACGAACTCGTGTCGCCCGCCGAAAGTGAGGCGTGGCTACTCTGCCGAAGAGACGTCCATGCCGCCGAACACCATCGCGGGCATGAGCAGGGCACCGTCGGAGCTGTGGCCCTCGATCAGCACGGCCGTCTCTTTGCGGCCACCTCCACCGGAGGAACCTGCTGCAAGCTTCCGGGCCGTGTTGGTGATTCGCCGCTGATCGGTTGTGGATGCTATGCCGACGCGGAAACCGGTGGGGTGTCGTCCACAGGTTTTGGCGAAGCGATTATGAAAATCGTGATGGCCAAAACCGCCGCTGATTTTCTACGGCCGGCAGGTTCTTCTCCTACGCGTGCAGCGCAAGCCGCGGTGGAACTTCTGGCCAAGCGGGGCAAGGGCACCGGCGGATTGATCCTGTTGGACAAAAATGGAACCCCCGGTTTCGCGTTTAACACACCGCGCATGGCGTACGGTTACGTCGCCACGGATGGTTCGTACATTACAGCGGTGTAACAGCGGGCCAGCATTCTTCGGGAGACTGCTATGACGGATCGCATTTCCAGACGTCACTTCCTGCAGACAGCTAGCGCGGCAACTGCGGCACGTTTCCTTTCGCCACCAATTTTCGGTCTGCGGACTTTTCCGTCAACGCCGCCTGCCGAAGCGGCCGACTACACGTTGCACATTAAGGCCAGCCCAATCGAAATTGCGCCGAAGCGCATCCTGTCTACGGTGACATACAACGGTGAGTTCCCCGGACCGCTGCTGCGTTTCAAGGAGGGCAGCCCCACGATTGTCGACGTCTTCAACGACACGGACACTCCCGAGCAGTTGCATTGGCACGGGCAGCGCGTTTCCACGGATGTGGATGGAGCGGCCGAGGAGGGCACGCCTTTCATCGCGGCCCACGGCATGCGCAGGCTTTCGTTTACTCCGAATCCCTCGGGCCTGCGTTTCTATCACACGCACAATCGCGCCGGCGCCGATCTGGCCGCGGGGCAATACTCAGGTCAAGTGGGTGCTGTGTACATTGATCCGAAAGACGAGCCCGGCCGTTTCGATCAGGAAGTGTTTCTGGTGCTGAAGGAATTCGAGCCGACGCTCAGTCGTGGCGGCGACATGGCTCAGGATTTCCTTTTCCCGTCGACGCGCGTGAAATCTTTGGAAGAAGCCGGCGAGTCCACTATGAAGGCTTCGCTTGCCAAGGACATGCCGCACGGCTACGAAGTCGGCTACGCCTCGTTCACAATCAATGGCCGCATGCTTGGCCACGGCGAACCCATTCGCGTGAAGCAGGGGCAACGCGTGCTCTTCCACATTTTAAATGGCAGCGCTACCGAAATTCGCAGCCTGGCTTTACCCGGGCACTCGTTTCAAGTGCTGGCGCTCGACGGAAATCCGGTGCCGAATCCGGTGCGCGTGCCGGTGCTTTGGCTGGGCACCGCGGAACGAATTTCCGCGATCGTCGAAATGAATCATCCTGGCGTTTGGGTTTTGGGCGATTTGGCTGACGATGATCGCAAGCATGGCATGGGCATCGTGGTGGAGTATTCCGGCCGCACGGGGAAACCGGTTTGGGTCGCTCCGCCGGCGTTCAAATGGAACTATGCGCGGTTCGCAAAGCCCGCTTCGGTGCCTGCTGCTCCGGATGAAACGTTCGAAATGACGTTCACCAAGGACAATGCCGCCGAAGAAGGTTTCAATCGATGGTCCATCAACGGCGTGGCTTTTCCCATGACAGAGCAAGTGATCCCGGCTGCCTTTCATTTGAAGCAAGGCAAGCGCTACCGGCTGCGAATGCGCAATGCCAGCGACGACATCCATCCCGTCCACCTGCATCGCCATAGTTTTGAGCTGACCAGCCTGGCGGGCAAGCCTACGGCCGGGATTTTCAAGGATGTTGTGATGCTCGGAGGATACCAGGAAGCGGAACTTGATTTTGTGGCCGACAATCCTGGCCTGACGCTGTTCCACTGCCATCAACAGCTGCACATGGATTTTGGGTTTATGACTTTGTTTGACTACCGCTGATTCGCTCGATCCGAACTGCTTCGATGAATTCCTATTGGAAGAATCTGCAACAGCAGTGATATCTTCGGTGCATTCTGAACGGGTGAAAACTTGAAAACTGCAACGTTGTTTGCGCTTGTGCTGTTCTTTGCCGCGCCTGGGCATGCCCAGGAGAATCGCGATTGGCCGGTCTATGGAGGCGCGCCGGAAAACAATCATTATTCGAGCCTGGCGCAAATCAATCGCGGAAATGTGAAGCAGCTTCAGGTGGCCTGGAGCTTCGACACGGGGGAAGAAGGCGGACTGCAGACCAGCCCCATTATTGTTGACGGCGTGCTCTACGGGATCACGCCCACGCAAAAAGTTTTCGCATTAAACGCCGGTAGCGGCGCGCTGCTCTGGAAATTTGATTCCGGGATGCGCGGAACACAAGCTGACCGCGGTCTGGCGTACTGGTCTGACGGCAACGACAAACGAATCCTGGTCGGCGTGATGCATTTTCTGTACGCGCTTGATGCCGCGACCGGCAAACCGGTTCCTTCGTTCGGGCAAGGCGGACGCCTCGATCTACGCGAAGGGCTTGGCCGCGAGCCCGCCTCGGCGCAATCCATCAACCTGACCAGTCCAGCTGTGATCTATAAGGATCTGGTCATCGTTGGCGGCCGTAATCCCGAAACGCTTCCCGCTCCTCCCGGAGATATTCGCGCCTTCGATGTGCGTTCCGGCAAACTGCGCTGGTCGTTCCACACGATTCCGCATCCGGGAGAATTCGGTTACAAGACCTGGCCAAAAAACGCGTGGAAATCCAGTGGCGCGGCCAATAATTGGGCCGGCATGTCGCTCGATTCCGCGCGCGGCATTCTGTATGTTCCGACCGGGTCCGCTGCGTTCGATTTTTATGGAGCAAACCGGATGGGCGACGATCTGTTTGCCAATTGCCTGATCGCGCTGAACGCGGAAACCGGAAAACGCCTGTGGCATTTCCAGGGTGTGCGTCACGATCTGTGGGATCGAGATTTTCCGGCGCCGCCAGTGCTGCTTAGCGTGAAGCACAACGGCAAATCCATCGACGCCGTGGCGCAAACTTCCAAGCAGGGCTTTGTGTATCTTTTCGATCGCACCAACGGCTCACCGCTCTTTCCAATCGCGTACCGCAACTATCCGCTCAGCAACATTCCCGGCGAGCGTGCCGCTATTCAACAAGGTTTGCCTACAAAGCCGGCGCCTTTCGCGCGGCAAACTCTCACCGAGGATCTTCTGACCAATCGCACGCCCGCAGCCCACCAACTGGCCCTCGAGAAGTTTCGCGGCTTTCGCAACGACGGCCAGTTCGTGCCCTTCAGCATCGGCAAAGACACAGTCGTATTTCCCGGTTTCGATGGAGGAGCTGAATGGGGCGGCGCGGCGGTCGATCCCGAAACAGCGATCATTTATATCAATGCGAACGACATCGCGTGGACCGGCGCGCTGGCGAAAAACATTCACGAAGACACCACTAAATCGCTGTACGTGAGCCAGTGCAGCATTTGCCACGCGGATAATCGCGCAGGGTCTCCTCCCAGCACGCCGTCGCTGCTTGGCGTCAGCGAGCGCCGTTCCGCGCAAGCCATCGCCGCCACCATTCAGGATGGCAAAGACCGTATGCCCGGCTTCCCCAATCTTTCCAGTGAACAAATTTATGCTTTGGTGGATTTCCTCAGCAGCGGCGAGAGCAAGGAGCTGGCCAGTATCGTGCCCGAATCGGCTGAGATTCCCTACCACCTGACCGGATACAAGCGCTTCCTCGATCAAGAAGGTTATCCGGCGGTCGCTCCGCCGTGGGGCACACTGAATGCGATCGATCTAAATACCGGCGAGTACGCGTGGAAGATTCCTCTGGGTGAATATCCGGAACTCGCGGCGCAAGGGCTGAAAAACTACGGCACAGAGAATTATGGCGGGCCCATCGTCACCGCCGGAGGGCTGCTGTTTATTGGCGCTACCAACTACGACAAGAAATTCCGTGCGTTCGATAAAACCACCGGAGCGCTGCTTTGGGAAGCTTCTTTGCCGTTCTCTGGCAATGCCACTCCAGCCACATATGAGATCAAGGGCCGGCAATTCGTGGTCATCGCCGCGGGCGGCGGGAAAGATTCGCGCACTCGGTCGGGTGGAGTGTACGTGGCCTTCGCACTGCCACAGTAAGATTCGGATTAGACAAAAAAGGCCAGCCAAAAAACTGCCTCTGATTCGAAAAGACTTTGCTGAGAGTTAAGGCAAGTAGTAGCGGAAAGACGTCCAAAACATATTGTCGACCGCATGAGGGGCGATGCCAGGGCTTGTGCTGATGCCGTTGCTGCCGGACCAGTCGTGACGCGAGAAGTAGGAATATTGCAGACCCCACTGGAGCCTGCCTTTTTCGCCTTGATAGATTTTGTTCCAGAAACCGACAGTGGCTTCGAAGAGGTACTTGGTATCGCCGGCGCAAGTGCCGCCAGCGCCAGGCGTGCCCGTGCCCGCGGGAGCAACTTCAACGCTGCAACCAGAATTGTTGGCATAAGGCGAGCCGTAGCCGCCGATGCCGTCGATAGAAATGGTTGTAGTGGTCAAGGCGGGATAGGAAGGCTGAATCGTTCCCGGCGCGGTGCAGGGTTGTTGCCCAATGCCACCGCAGCCCGGAATTGCAGGAGTATTGACGATTTTGACGCTGGTGTAGCCGGTGTAGGCGGCACGAGCGTCGTACTCTCCGCCGAAGTAGCCGTAAACATCCCACTTTGGCGTCGGGTGAGCTTCGATCCTGGCGAGATATTGCAGGTTCTTGATCAGGGCGAGAGTGCCGTCAGGGCGAGCGGTGAAATCAGGAAGTTGTGCGGCACCAAAGCGTCCGATGCCGTCGCCGCCCACAACTTTAAGTCCAACATCAAGTCGCTTGGCCAACAGAGTCTCCGTGGCGCTGGCGCCAAGGCCACCGCCGAAAGACGAATTGTTATAGGCAAGAGCGGCGCTGGGAGTTGTGGAGCCGTTGCAGGAGATGACGGTTGGGTCGGCGGGAGTCGGAAAATTCTTTGCAGTAGTACCGGCCACAGCGCAAGGATAGATGCGGTTACGAAAGTCGGAAAAGATTCCGAACAGTTCGTAGTGGCCAAAGCCTGGGTCCACTGCCACTTTGGCGACGAAGTCAGGAAGTTTGTTGACGGTGTATCCGGTAGGATCGAAGGCGTTGAAGAATCCGCCGCCGAGTCCCGGAGCATTGAAAAAGAAATTCTGATAAGTGGTAACGACGCCGGTAGCCGAAGTATTGGTGTAGGAGCTGAAACCACGGCCTCCGATGGTGGTCTGCGGCCCTTCGACGGAAACAGCGACGGCAAAGTTATCGTTGAAGGCTTTAGTGACGCGGAAAGCGCTGGCACGTTGCCAGGTGAATCCCACAATGTAGTTGGGATCGATCATCACAGGAAGAGATTCTTGCCGCAACGCGATGCCCTTTCTGTCTTCCGTGGCGAGACTCCACATCTGGCCGCCGCTGAAAGTCAGGCCGTTTGCAAGCGCTGCCTGCCCCCACAACTGGCGCTGCCGAAATACGTAGGAATTGGTTTGACGGTTATTGGAAGTGGTGCCAGCGCCGAGGAAGTCCGCTTCGTAGTAGCCCGACAAAGTGGTTGAGCCGGCCTTGGCGCCAAAGAGCAGGCAAAGACGGGACTGGCGAGCCGAGAAATTCATTTCGGTGAGGTGCCCCGTGGAATTTCCGCCGTACGGAATCCAGTTGAAAGGGGTGCCAACATCGGCGCTCTCCGCGTGTTGACGGTTGACGGTGTCGGCGCCGACAAAGCCGCCAGGTGTGAGGCTGATGCCCTTGAAGCGGATCGTGGTCGGACCTTTCTCGTCGTTGGCTGGCTGAACCTGCGGATTCGCGGCGGTGGAGGAGTTCACAATCGAAGCGTTACTTGCGGCAAGGCTGGACACAGAAGTCGAGTTGAGCGCAGGAGTTGTGAATTTTATTTCCGAGGAAGTCGTAGCCACTGCGCCAGTTTTCACGGTGGCTTCCGAGGCGCGAGCGTTCACAGGAGCGACGATTGCGAGAGCTTCTTCGATCTGCTTATCGCGTCTGGCCAATTCTTCCTTCAAAAGCTGGAGCTCTTCCTGCTGCACCTGAAGTATTTTCTGCTGTGATTGAAGAGTTTCGCGCAGTTCCTCGACTTCGGCTGCAATTTCTGCGCTGGTTTTTGCCGCGACGGGCTTAGCGGGCTGCGCAGTGTTGGAAACTGCAGCGGAATCCTTCGGAGCGTCCTTTGGGGAATCAGCAAGCGCGGTTCCGGCGCTAAGGAACAGCGAAAGTGCGAGTGATGATGCGAGTCTTTTCATTGCGCCTCTCTCTTGCGGCAGAAATGCAGACTAAGCCGGGACACAAGTCACCCGGTGGAGGCCTGCGCTGGAGACTCTTACGCCGATGTCAATGGAAGCGAGGGATGGCCGGCAACAATCAGGCAGACAGGATCTGCATCAGGAGTGTTTCAGCCCGTCATTTTAAGGTTAAAGAGTTGCAACAATGCTAGCGCCTCCTTTCGTATCAGAGCAAGAGCGAGACCGAAACGCGGAAGCGAAAAGAACAATTCAGGGAGTTTTCGAGGCTTCGAAAATGGAACAGTGGGCTAGCGCGTTATGCCCATTTGATATGCGAGGAAGATTTGCGAGACCGCGTATTGGTAACGGGCGTCTGTGTCGTCAATGTCGGCTTCGGTCTTTTGTAATTCGGCCTGACTTAATTCGACGATGGTGGCGAGGCCGAGCTTGTAACGTGCCTGGGACAATTCCAGCGCGAGTTCCGCTTGCTCGCGAAGTTGCTGGGTGACGGAAAGGCGCTCAAAGGCTTTTTCGGTGTCGAGCCAGGTGTTACGGACGTCGCGCGCCACGTTGTTTTGCAGATCCTGCAGGCGTTTGCGTTTCACCTCGGTATCCAGATCGGCGCTCTTTGCGCGCGCATTGAAAAGAAATCCGTTAAAGACCGGGATGTTGATGTTCACACCAGCGGCGCCGTACCAGTTTGAAATGTTGTCGTTTCGAATTGGTGCCGCGCCCACTACGCCACTGGCCGCTACTGTTGGCCACCACAAGTCGTGCTCTGCCTTGCTGAATTTTGTGGCGGCGGTTACCTCATCCTCGAGCGATCGTACCTCCGGGCGCTGGCTGAGCGCTTGTTGAATCAGTGGGGCGGGGTCGACCGCAGGCGGCGTATTTTGCGGTGCGGGCTCGACTGGGGCGAAATCCTGACGGTCGGGATAACCGAGAATAGCGGAAAGGGTGGAGAGGGAGGCTTCGTAGCTGTTTTGGGACGACAGCAGGAGAAGTTTGGCGCGGGCGAAGTCCACCTTGCTGAAGCTCAAATCGACGTCCGATTTTAATTTGGCATTGGTGAGAGCTTGCACCTGGTCAACGAGGTCCTGCCTGGCTTTCACCGTTTCTTCGGCTACGTGCAGAAGCGCTTTCGTTTCCAGCGTGTTGTAGAAAGCTTCATCGACGGCCAGAACAATTTGTTGCTGAGTGGCAATGGCGTTCTGGTCCTGCGCTTTGGCTTGAAACACGGAATTGGCCACCAGGTTTTGTGTGCGGCCAAAATCGGTGATCAACTGGCTGACCGCGGCGCCGGCGGCAACCCTGGGATAAACGGTCGGATTGTTGAGGAAGCCGGCGGAAATGCGGCTGCCGGGATCGGAACCGACGGCAGTCACGTTCAAGCTCAATTGAGGGTAGAGCGCAGCACGAGTCTCGCGAGTGAATTCGCGCGCTTGCAAGGCCTGTAACCTGCCAACGGTGATCTGCGGATTGTTTTTGATGGCAGTGGCTTCCGCCTGCTGCAAGGAGATTTGGCGAGTAGCTGGACTTGCGGATGGAGGGGCGGACGCTGGAGGCGTTGGCATCTGCTGCGCCACAGACGGAGCCACGCACACGGCGAGTAACATTGCCGCCAGTTGAACGAACTGCTTCACGACGCCACCTCCGGTGCTTGCTCGCCGCGATGCACCAGAAGATAGGCAGCGGGTACGAGATACACGGTCACTACGACGGACACCAGCAGGCCTCCAATAATTGCGCGTGCCAGCGGCGCATAGGCCTCGCTTCCCGCCTCGATGCCCAAGGCCATGGGGATCAGTCCGAGAAGGGTGGCCAGCGAGGTCATCAGGATTGGTCGCAGCCGTTGACGCGAAGCTGTCGCCACCGCTTCCTGGAACGGTTTTCCTTCCTTGTGCAGATGGCGAGCAAATTCCACGATAAGTATGCTGTTGGATACCACGATACCAACCATCATCACCACGCCCATCAGCGACATGACATTCAAAGTCGTTCCGGTGACCAGTAAGAACAGGAGCACTCCGGCAAGGCCGGGTGGTACGGCCAACAAAATAATCAAAGGGTCCGTCCAGGATGCGAACTGCGCAACCAAAACGAGATAGACCAGCACGACGGAAAGGATCAGTCCCACGGCGAAACTACGAAAGGACGCCCGCATACCTTGTACGGAGCCGCGAAGTTTCACGCGAACGCCTTCCGGCAGTTTTGTTTTTGCGATGATGTCGTCGATCTGGCCTGCAACCTTTCCCAGGTCCTCCTTTTTCGGGGCCACGTATACGTCCATCACGCGGGTCAGCTGATAATGATCAACTTCCGTTGGCGCGGAAATGTTCCGTATTTTCACCACGGTATCCAGGAACGTAGGTTGTGTCAGGTGCGGACTGTGCAAGGGAATCTGTCGGAGATCAGTCAGAGAGCGCACGGAGGTTTCCGGATATTGTACGGTGAGCAGATAGGGGTTGCCGCTTTTTGGATCGACCCAATAATTAGGAGCAATCATGCCATTGGAGGTCAGCGCGGTAATCACGTTGTCAACAACTTCCTTTTGCGAAAGACCGAGCTGGGCCGCCTTTACCCGGTCCACGTCTAACTCCAACGCGGGGTAGTCCACGTCCTGCGGAATCAGCACGTCGCTCACTCCGGCAAGCTCCTTTGCCTGCGACGCCAGCGTCGAGGCAACTTCGTGCGCCGCTAGCATGTCGCTTCCACTCACCTGGATATCAATCGGAGCGGGCAAGCCGAGGTTTAAGACGGCGTCTACCAATCCGCCGGATTGAAAATAGGCAGTGAGCTGCGGCAACTTTTTCTGTAGCTGTGCACGCACACGCCCCATATATTCGTAACTACCGACCTTGTGCCCCTGCCGCAAACTGGCTTGGACGAAAGCGGTGTGTGGCGCGGAATTAGACGTGTAAATCACGGAAAAATCCGGAGTGATTCCGATGTTCGAAACGAGCATCTGCAATTCATTTTTCGGGACGACATCTCGAATGATCTGTTCCACTTGCTTGACATATTCCTGCGTAAGCTCCACCCGTGTTCCCGATGGGGCTTTCAAGTTGATCACGAATTGTCCGGGATCCGTCCGAGGGAAAAAGGCCACGCCAAGGAAGGGATAAAGGGAAAGAGAAAGGAGAGAGACACCAACCAAGCCGATCAAAGTTGCGGCGGGCCGCAAAAGGGCCCGGTTCAATGAGCGGTCGTACCTGTGGAGCATGGTTTCGAAGTGGTGGTCAAATTTCCTGGCAATTTTGCCAAACCGGGCGCCGATGGAACCTTCGCCAACTTCCTCATCTGCTTGCGTCTTCTTAACGAGCTTTGCGCAATACAGTGGCACCACGGTCATGGCCACAAAGTAGGAAGCGAAAAGCGAGAAAACAACTGCAGTGGCCAGAGCCAGAAAAAGGAAGCGGCTGACGCCGTACAGGAAAACGACCGGAAAGAAGACAATGGCGGTAGTGATGGTGGCGGCGAGCACAGCAAGAGCCACTTCCTGTCCGCCCTTTTCCGCCGCGATTTCAGGAGGTTCGCCCGCCTCGATATGGCGAAAGATATTTTCGAGAACGATGACGGAATTGTCGATTAAGCGCGAAAAGGCCAGCGCGAGCCCTCCCAGAACCATGGTGTTCACGGTGCCACCGCCAGCGTTGATAGCCAGGAACGCGGCGAGCGCGGAGAGTGGAATCGAAAGAAAGACGGCGGCGGTGGCGCGCATGCTTCCTAGGAAAAGCAGGATCATAACTCCGGTAAGGACCAACCCAATGGCGCCTTCGTGAAGCAGGTTATCGATGGCGGTTCTGACAAAGACGGACTGGTCGAACACGACGCGAGCAATGAGTTGTTTGGGAATGTCCACCAGGTGTTGCAGCGCTTCCTTGATGCCATCGACAACAGCGATGGTGTTGGTGTCTCCACCTTGCTTCAAAATCGGCAGATAGACGGAGGGCTGGCCATCGACACGCACGATGTTGGTCTGGATCGCTTGCGCATCTTCGGCTTTGCCAATATCCGCAACCATGACGGAGGATTGTCCGACGGTTTTAAGAGGCATGGTGTTGATGGAACCTGCGGTCGGTGCCTGAGCGTTAGAGTACAAGTTATAGTCAAACGGCCCGATCTTTACATCTCCCGCCGGCAAGATCAGATTGCTATCATTGATCTGCCGAACCACGTCCATAGGGCTCAACTGATGGGCCTCTAACTTCAACGGGTCCACATACACCATGATCTGCCGGTACTTTCCGCCAAACGGCTGTGGCACCGAGGCGCCGGGCACGTTCGCAATCTGGTTGCGTACGCTGAATTGTCCCAGGTCGTGCAATTCCGTTTCATTCAGGCCTTGGCCTTTTAGGGTGACCAGACAAACCGGCAAACTTGAGGCATCGAACTTGAGCACCACCGGAGGCAGCGTTCCCTGAGGCAAGCGCCGCAATTGCGCCATGGCCAGATTCGCAATTGTGCTCACGTCGGAATCTGCGCTGGTTCCTGGTTGGAAATATATCTTCACCAGGCTGACGCCCGGCAGCGACCTCGATTCAATATGATCCACACCACTCGCCAGGGTGAAAAATCGCTCGAAGGGGTTGGTAATGCTTGCTTCAATCTGTTGCGGCGGCATGCCGGAATAAAATGTCGCCACCACCACGACAGGGATATTAATAGGTGGAAAAAGATCCACCGGCATGCGCACCAGTGTCACAGTTCCCACAATGGCGATGATCAAACAACAGACAATGACGAAAAAAGGATTGCGGATGGAAAACCCAGCCATCAGCTTGCCTCTTCCATTTGCAATTGTGGCAATTTGACTTCCTGAGGCGCGACCTTTTCTCCGTTTCGGAACTCGCTGCGGTTGCCAACAATCACTCGCTCACCTTCGGTCAAACCGGAAAGAACCTGCACTCTTGATTTTCCCTGTAGACCCAACTTCACTTTCCGCTCCTCGACCACGTCTTGCGCGTTCACGACAAGAACTGCTGCTCCTTTTTCGCCTTGTGCCACCGCTTCCAGCGGCACCACCAACGCGTTTTGGCTTTCCGCCAGTTGCAAAACGGTTTCCGCATACATCCCGGGCAGCAATTTGCCGGCTTTGTTATCGAAATCGATTTCGGTTTCCATGGTACGGGTTTGCGGGTCGAGGGCGTCCGCGAAGCGGGAAACTTTGCCGACGGAATCCTGGTTTAATGCCTGGACGTGGACTTTCACAGGCTCTCCTAGTCGAATTTGTCCGGCGATCGATTCCGGAACCGGCAGCACCAATCGAAGGACGGAAATCTGCGCAATACGGACCACGGGAGCGGACTGCGTGCTGGAGGAAGTGCCCGCGGCGATCAAAGAACCGGTGTCGGCATAGCGCACGGTGATGACGCCGGTAAAGGGAGCGGTGATTTTGGTGTAGTCGGAAAGGGCTTTGTACTGCTGTTGCGTGGCTACGGCGACGTCGAGTGCCTGTTCGGCGGCGCTGAGGGCGGCTTCAGCGCTGGAGACTTGCGCTTCACCTTCCAGGTCTTTGGCGCGCGCGTCGTCCACTTCCTGTTGGGCGACAAGCCCGGCGCGGGAATCGGAGGCTTGCGTCAACCGGGCCGCCATCGCATGGGTGGCTTCGTGAGCAGATTTTGCGCGCTGCACATCGCCCTGAGCGCGGCGAATCTCTTCTTTGGCGCGACGAACGGCGGCGTCGGCGCCGGAGAGTTGAGCGGCGAGTTCCGGAACTTCGAGGACGGCGAGGGTTTGCCCCTCTTTAACGTGCGAGCCAACGTCGACGTACATGGTTTTGATGTAGCCGGCAACCTTGGCATGCAGGTCGACTTCCTGAAAGGGCTTGAAGCCACCCGCCAGCGTGAGCGGAGTGCCCAAGGTGCCATGTCCGACCTTGACGACAGCAGCGACGGGTGCGCCGGCCTGCTCGGGATTGTCGGAGCCATCGGCTTCGGTCTTTGCGTGGCGGAAGAGTGCCCAAAAAACGAGCAATCCCGCAACGGCGACAGCTGCGATCACCAGATATTTTTTGTTTGTCATACCTTTTCCTGCCGACGGTCGGCAACAGTGAATTGTGCACCGGGCCTATGCGTAATGGGCTAAATACAAAACGCACCCGAAAAACCAAGGGCGACCGAAACAATAGACTACTTTCCTGGCTTGAGGCTTTAAAGCGTTAGAGCGAAGGCGGGGGACGGAAGCAGATACTGGCGATCAGTCCCGGCTGAGGCGGCAGCGCTAGATCCAGGATGAACCTGGCGGGGTACTCGGTCTGCGCCACCCGTACCACTGAGACTTGGCCGACAGTCTCTTCGACCATTGCATCGGGTTGCGCGTACTCACTTTGGACGGGGGGGTAGTGCTGCATTTCCGACGAGCCGACCGTGGAGCGGTGGCGAGCCAGGGAGGCATAAGCCAGCCCGTCGGACTGAATCTTCAATGCGAAGAATGGGTTGTAGAGAATGGAGGCAATCAAGACAAGGCAGACACACACCCGCCATATGGCAGGGCTACTACTCCGTGCGGGCCCATCAATCACTCGGATTCTCTCCATCTAATAACCATAAGTTAGATTCGGAATGGCCGTCAATAGGATGCATGAAACGCGTGCCGTAAAAAGGGGGGGAGGAGAGGGACCGGAGCCAGGGGTGCAACCGGTCCCCTTGGTAGGACTTAGAGTGAAGACTAAACGCGTTGAGTCTCGCACGAAGGAGTCACACCCGAATGAAGGGCGGATGAATTGTCTGTGACCTCGCCGGAACGCCGCACCACTACATCCTCCTGCTGCTGCTCGGGAAGAAGGGCGAGGCCGCGGCCGTGGCGGACGTCGAGGCCGCGGACCCAGAAAATAATGTCTTCCGCGATGTTAGTGGCGTGATCGGCGATGCGTTCGAGATGCCGAGTGGCCAGGACGAACTGCAGGTCGGGCGTGACGCGGCTGACATCCTGGGTCATGCGTTGCAGCAAATGCTCGAAGATGCGGTCGCGATACTGATCCACCACGTCATCGCACTCCAGAACCTGCACGGCCAACTCCGCATTACGAAAGATCAGCGCGCCCAGACTGCGGCTGACCATGGAGCGCACCGCTTCCGCCATGGGTCCCAGTTCCTCGGGAGCTTGCGCCTGCGGCATTTCGCGAAGGGAGATAGCACGTTCAGCGATATTGACGGCGATGTCGCCGATGCGTTCCAGATCATTGGTAATTTTCAGCGCGGCAACGATGAGGCGGGTTTCGTCTTCGGTGAAAGAGCCGCGGCGCAGCAGCCGGACGGCGTGTTCATCAATCACGATTTCCATTTCGTTAATGCGCGGCTCGAGCAGGAAAACTTCACCGGGAAGGGCGGCGGTGCGTTCACTCTCAAAACTGACGATGGCGTCGAGAGAGCGATTCATGGCGCCTTCGACCAGACGAGCCATGGAGATCAGATAGTTGATCAACGTGTCGTAGAGCACGACTTCCGTTAACCCAGGGGTGGCAGCCATTCACGCCTCCGCGGCGAGGCAAACTGAACACCTTCGCGCGCTACGATTAGTGTGGTCCGGCGATGTTACTGGTTGTTGACGGAGAGGTGAATAAGAGGCGAAGGGACCGGCAATGCATCACTATGAATTGGCGGGATATACCCGGCTGGCACGGCTGCCGGCGGCGGAGATAGCAGTGCGTGCCGCAGCACGCTCCGGGTCAAACACCGGAATGGCAAAATGGAATTGCGAGCCCTCGCCCACTTCACTTTCCACCCAGATGCGTCCGCCATGAACTTCGATGAGGTGCTTGGCGATGGAAAGGCCGAGGCCTGTACCGCCCGCTTCCCGCGAACGTGCCGCATCCACGCGATAGAAGCGTTCAAAAATGCGCGGTTGGTCGGAACGCGGAATGCCAATGCCGGTGTCGCTGACGGTGAAAATCACTTCATCATTTTTGGCTTCGGCGCTGAGGACGATTTTTCCGCCGGGCAAAGTGTACTGGATGGCGTTGTCCAGTAAATTTTGCAGCACTTCCTGCAGGCGGCGGGAATCGCCGGCAATATCCGGGAGACGGCCGGGAAGTTGGAGAGAAAGCGTGAGCCCCTTCTCTGCGGCGCGGCGTTGCGCGGTTTCGTAGCAGGATTCGACGAGTTGCGAGACGGTCAGGCGGCGGACTTCAAGCTCAAGGCGCTCCGCGTCCATTTCAGAAAGGCGCAATAGATCTTCGGTGAGGCGAGCCAGGCGGCGGGAGTGTTCGAGAATAATGCCGAGAAAGCGGTCGCGATTGTTGGGATCGTTGACGGCGCCGGCCAAAAGCGTTTCCGAGAAGCCCTGGATGGCGGTGAGCGGCGTACGGAATTCGTGCGAGACGTTGGCAACAAAATCGCGGCGGACACGCTCGAGTTTGCGCAGTTCCGTAATGTCGTGCAGCACGATGACCGCACCGGAAGTTTCTCCCGCGCGAACGGAAGCAACGGTGGCGGCGAAATGGTGCTGCCGGAGCGTGCCCGTGACGATTTCCGCTTCGACGCGCGGCTCGCCGGCGAGGACACGGCGCACCGCTTCGATTAGTTCGGTTTGGCGGACAACTTCCAGCAGCGAGCTCCCCGAAACGGGCGGCACATCCAGGTCGAGGATCTGCGCGAAGCCGGGGTTGGCAAAGACCAAGCGCTCGACGCCGTTCACTACCGCAACGCCTTCCACCATGGAACCGAGAATCGCCGAAGAAAGATTGCGCTCTTCGGTAAGAGTGCGGATGGTGCGATCGAGGCGCTGCGCGGTTTGATTCAAAGAAACGCCAAGAGATTCCAGCGTGTCGCCTTTGCCATCTCCCGGCAAAGGCCGAAAATCTCCTTCGGCCACGCGCACTGAGAACTGGCGCAGCCGCTCAATGCGGCCGGTGTAGGAGCGGGAAATCAACAAAGCAACGACGGCGGACAGAAGCAGAATGAGAAGGGACCACAGCCACAGACGAGTGCGGAAGGTGGCCAATTCCTGGTCGATACTTTCAACGGGTAAAGCCAGGCGCAAGATCACGGGAGTGCCGTCGGGAAAATTCGTGCGCACGGCGTAATAGAGAAGCGGACGCTTGACCGACACACTGTAACGCATCGATTGGCCTTCGCCATTCTGCAAAGCCTGGAGCACCTCGGGGCGGCCGGCATGAGTTTCCATGGTTTGTGTTTCAGACTCGGAGTCGGCCAACACCGTGCCGTCGGAAGAAATCAAGGTGACGCGGACGCCATTGGCAGCGGCGTTTTTGACCCAACTATTCAGAGCAGAGTTGTTGGGCGTTTGCTGGGAGCTGGCCGGCAAGGGCTCGCGGCGAAGAACGGTGGCGAGCGCTTTGAGTTCCTGGAAACCGTGAGTCTGATAGCTGCTACGAAGGGAGCGCTCGGCAAGGAAATCCACCGCGAGCAAAACGCTCAGCAGTAGCGCCAGGAAGGTCAGCGCGAGTTTCCAAAAGAATTTAGGCCGCACGGGTTTCGAAAAGATAGCCGGCGCCGCGCACGGTCTTCAAGTGCAGGGGATTTTCCGGATCGGATTCGATTTTTTCGCGCAGACGGCGGACGTAAACGTCGACGCTGCGCGGAGTGACGAACCGGTCGGTACCCCACACGGCGTCGAGCAACTGATCTCGAGTGAAGACGCGGTTAGGGCGCGAAGCCAGGTAATAGAGTAAACGAAATTCAAGGGTGCTGAGCGGCACGGGCTTTCCCGAATGGCTGACGCGATAGGACGCGGGATCAATGGCCAGGCGGCCGACTTCAAGAATCCGAGGAGCGTCGGCGGGAGGCTCAGCGCGGCGAATGAGCGCCTTAACGCGGGCAATTAGCTCGCGAGGACTGAAGGGCTTGGTGACGTAATCGTCGGCGCCCATTTCCAGGCCAACGACGCGATCGGCTTCATCGCCACGAGCGGTGAGCATCAGAATGGGCAGGCGATTCAAGGATTCGTCCTTGCGGACTTCGCGGCAAATGTCCAAGCCGGAAAGCTTGGGAAGCATCAAGTCAAGCAACAGCAAATCCGGAGGGGACTTTTTCAGCGAGGAGAGGCCACTGGCGCCATCCAGCGCGGCACTGATTTGAAAGCCTTCATTTGCAAGGTTATACCGGACGAGCTCGACAATGTCGCGATCGTCTTCAATGATCAGGATGCGCTTCATGTACCGGTCTCGAACTGCTGCTCGCATCGGTAGGAGTCTACCGTAGACCGCCGAATCGCGGTAGGCATGGATTTGATGAACCCCCTGCAACCTGCATGAGTCGAGAATATTGTGACAGGAGATGTTGTGAAGGTGGTGAGCGGAAGATGACAAGAATATGAATGAACTGTAAACGCCGCTAAGAAGCGGAATGAGTGGCAGTTAACACTGCATTCATATTTGGGGCACGATTTTCATCCGGCGGCAGCGGCCTGCAATAGCGGCGCGGGACCGGCAGCGTTCTTGATCAGTTCCGGCGGAATGTTGTGACGCTGCTGCAGGTATTCCAGGGAATTGTAGGAGAGCCAGACTTTGCCGCCGGCGTCTTGCCAGATGAGAGCCTTCAGCGGCAGGTCGATAGCGACGGTAGGGGAGGCGAGCATTAAAGGCGTGCCGGCTTTGGGGTTGCCGAAGATTAGAACCTGCGTGGGAGGCATGTGCAAGCCCAATTTTTCGGCTTCGCCACTGTGATCGACGCGGCAAAAAATGGTGATGCCGTGTGCGACGAGGCTGGCCTCCAGGCGCTTGGCGGTTTCGGCGACGGAATAGGAACTGCTGAGGTGGATCAAGCCATTGTCAGGAGTGTTGGTCATAGGCGTTCTCCTGTGCGCCGGTTAAACCGGCGAGGTGTAGTGAATGCAAAAGTCATACGAACGTGAAGTAGCGACCCACGTCGGCCCCGAGTCATGCGGAGCTGCTTGCAAAGGCAGCGTCGAAGCGTTGACAGGGGAACGTGCGGGCCGGGTATTCAGCCGCGTAAGAAAATTCCTCCGGGACGCCGACGCTGTAGGAGAAAGCGGAAGGCCCCATCGGGTGCACCGATATCGCGAGGTGTGCCAGAGTCCCGCGCGGTCAGAGACCCCGTGCACGCACGCAAGCACCTCGCATGGGAACCGGGAGATCCCAAGTTCACCCAAGGCCGCAGTTGCTTTGGGACGTGTCGGGAAGTCTAAGGACGTACGCCGATGACGAACGGACCTGGGAGGTCGGACAGATCCACTGTACCTGGGAAGTCCCTGAACGATGCCGGACAACCGGCGGCGGAGGGGATGGAGGGAAGGGGTCTGGCCAAAGGGAACCTGCCACAGCAAAACGCGTCCCGGACACCGAGCCGGAACGGACGCGCCGAGTGCGCTGGAGCGGGTACGTCAAGCAGCAGGAAAGGATAAGACGTTGCGGTTCACGGCGCTTCTGCACCCCATCTACAACCTGGAAACGCTGCGCATGGCCTACTTCTCGTTGAAGAAGGAAGCGGCGCCGGGCGTGGACGGAGAGACGTGGCGGCACTACGGTGAGGAGCTGGAGGGGAATCTCCAGGACCTTGCCGAAAGGCTGAAGCGAGGAGCGTACCGAGCGAAGCCGGTGCGTAGGGTGTATATCGCCAAGATCGACGGGCGGCAAAGACCGCTCGGAGTGCCGGTGCTGGAGGACAAGATCGTCCAGCGGGCCACGGTCGAGGTGTTGAACGCCATTTACGAAACGGATTTTCTCGGCTTCTCGTACGGGTTCCGCCCAGGGCGCAGCCAGCATCAAGCGCTGGATGCACTGTACACGGGACTGCTGACAAGAAAAGTGAACTGGGTGCTCGATCTTGACATTAAAAGTTTTTTCGATGGGCTTTCCCACGAATGGCTTATCAAGTTCGTCGAGCATCGGGTGGCCGATCGGCGCGTCGTGCGGCTCATCCAGAAATGGCTGAATGCCGGCGTGCTGGAGGATGGGAAACGGATACGGGTGGAAGAAGGGACGCCCCAGGGCGGAAGTGCTTCGCCGCTTTTGGCAAACGTCTACCTTCATTACGTATTCGATCTGTGGGTCCAAGCGTGGCGTCAGAAGCGCGCGCACGGCGATGTGATCGTGGTGCGATTTGCGGACGACATCGTGGTTGGATTTAACAGCAGAGCGGATGCCGATCAGTTTCGGGCGGAACTCACGGAACGAATGAAGAAGTTCAACCTGGAACTGCATCCCGAAAAGACACGGCTTCTGGAGTTCGGTCCGTTTGCGATCGACCAACGGGAGTGGCGTGGAGAAGGGAAACCGGAAACGTTCAACTTCCTGGGCTTTACGCACATCTGCGTGAAGAAGAGGAGCAATGGACGGTTCACGGTGTTGCGGCAAACGATTCGCAAAAGGTTGCAGACGAAGCTGAACGCGGTGAAAGCCGAACTTCAGCGGCGTATGCACGAACCCATCCCCGAAGTGGGCAAGTGGTTGCAAGCGGTGGTGCGTGGACACAACCGGTACTACGGAGTGCCCCTGAACCAAAACGCGCTGTGGATCTTTCGGTTCCAAGTGGGACGGCTCTGGCATCGCGCGCTGTCGCGGCGCAGCCAGAATGGTCGTGTCCTTTGGAATCGCATGCGGCGCCTCATCCACCGTTGGCTGCCTGTGCCTTTCGTCTGTCATCCCTATCCTCTGCGCCGCATGGGCGTCGTTACCTGAGGCAAGAGCCGGATGCGGGAAATCCGCCTGTCCGGATCCGTGGAGGGGGTTGTGAGCGATCATGATTCCTACTCCCACTCGGAACAGCAGATGCGAAATAAGGTGAGAAGGTTACGCTGCGTGATTCGTGGCTCGTGATTGGTGGTTCGTGGCTCGTGATTGGTGGTTCGTGGCTCGTGATTGGTGGTTCGTGGCTCGTGATTGGTGGTTCGTGGCTCGTGATTGGTGGTTCGTGGCTCGTGATTGGTGGTTCGTGGCTCGTGATTGGTGGTTCGTGGCTCGTGATTGGTGGTTCGTGGCTCGTGATTGGTGGTTCGTGACTCGTGATTCGTAACTCGTGATTCGTGATTCGTGATTCGTGATTCCCTGCACGCATACAACTTGGACCGGGAGAAAGTTGTGCGTCCTTCATGGTGCGCTCGCTTTATGCCAGCCCGGCCTATCAATCGAACACAGCTGGCATGAAAGCCAGCACTACATTAGGAAAAATCGGGAGCTCGCGCAGTGATTACGAGTTGGGAGTTGTGGCGAAGGCCAGGGTGAGCAAGGTTTTTTGCTCGAGTTCGTGGGCCTTCGAGGAACCCGTTGCCGGGCTCGCGCTGGCGGAACGTTTCACCGAGCGCACACGAATATTTTTGTCTTTGGCGATGCGTTCCAGGCGCGGAAGCACGTAGAAGAGCGCGCCCATGTTGGCGGGTTCTTCCTGCACCCAAACGATTTCGCGCACGTTAGGATGCTCGTCGATGGCGGCCGCAATTTCGGTTTTGGGCAGGGGATAGAGTTGATCGAGGAAAAAGATCGCGGTGCTGGTGTCGTTGCGACGACGGCGTTCCGCACGGAGTTCGTGGCCCACCTTACCGCTGGCGATCAGGATACTCTGCGCGTCGGTGACTTCGCGATCGGGAACAAGCGTAAGGAAGCGCGGCCGTTCGAATTCTTCAACGGTGGAAGAAGCGTCGGGATGGCGCAGCATGCTCTTTGGCGTGAAAACGATCAGCGGCTTGCGCCATAGCCGGCGTGCCTGGCGGCGCAACAGGTGGAAACACTGCGCGGCGGTGGAAGGCTGGCAAATGTTCATGTTGCCTTCGGCAGCGAGCTGCATGAAGCGTTCGATGCGCGCGCTGGAATGCTCCGGGCCCTGGCCTTCGTAGCCGTGCGGAAGCAGCAGGACGAGGCCGGTAGGCAGTCCCCACTTGTCTTCGCTGGCGCTGATGAACTGGTCGATGATGATCTGCGCGCCGTTGACGAAATCTCCGAACTGCGCCTCCCAAAGAACCAGGCCTTCGGGATAGTCGCGCGAAAAACCATATTCGAAACCGAGGCATGCGAACTCCGAGAGTGAAGAATTGTGGATTTCGCAGAAGGCTTGCGACGGGGAAAGATGCGCGAGCGGCAGGTACACTTGCTCCGTCTGCGTATCGATCAAAGTGGCGTGGCGCTGGTTGAACGTGCCGCGCTGCGAATCCTGTCCGGTAAGTCGCACGGGATTGCCTTCAAGAACCAGAGAGCCGAACGCGAGAAGTTCCGCGAAACCAAAGTCCACGGGACGCTTGCCGTGCCCCATCTCGTTGCGCTGCTCCAGCAGTTTCACGATTTTGGGATGAACGTGGAATCCCGCGGGCGGACGAATCAGTCCATCGGTGATTTCGGCGATTTTTTCGCGCGAGAGGCCGGTGTCCACTTCGAACGCGGGATTGTATTTGCCGTAGTTGTACGGCGCCCAATAGTCCGGCAATTTGCGAAGGCGCGGAATTTTGGTGAGCTTGCCGGCTTTACGCTGCGCTTCTTCATATTCCTTACGGACGGTGGCGGCGATGGGCTCGGCGTCGATGCCGGTGTGCTCGGCGTAAATTTTCCAGAGTTGCGGATGCGACTTGATGCGCTCGTACAGGCGAGGCTGCGTGATGGTGGGGTCGTCCACTTCGCTGTGGCCGTGGCGGCGGTAGCCGATCAGATCGATCACTACGTCGGAATTGAAATGCGCGCGATATTCGGCGGCCATGCGGCCAATGCGCACCACGGCGTCGGGATCTTCCGCGTTGACGTGAAAAATGGGAATGCTCTGGCGGCGCGAGATGCTGGAAGCGAAACGCGATGAATGTTCCTGCGTCGGGCGAGTGGTGAAGCCGATCAGATTGTTGACGATGATGTGCACCGTGCCGCCGACGGAATAAGCGGCCAGATCGGCGAGATTCAGCGTTTCGGCCAGCACACCCTGCCCGGCGTAGGCCGCGTCGCCGTGCATAACGACGGACCAGACTTTGTTCAGCACGCCTTGCGAGTGATCGATTTGCGCGCCGCTGGCGCCATGGCGGGTCTGCTTGGCGCGCGCGCGCCCCATGGCCACGGGGTCGACGGCTTCCAGGTGGCTGGGATTGGAAACCAGGTGAACGTTTAATTGCTTTCCGGCGGAAGTGGTGTACATGCCGGTGGCGCCCACGTGATACTTCACGTCGCCCGCGCCCAGCACGCTGCGCGGGTCGACATCCTCGAAGCCGGCCACAACTTCATGCGCCGGCTTGCAGGCGATGTGCGTCATGACGTTCAGGCGGCCGCGATGGCTCATGGCCATGATGGAGTCGATGCCGCCGCGTTCTCCAGCTACATCGAGAATGGCGTCGAGCAGCGGAATGAGTGAAGTGTTGCCCTCCAGCGAGAAGCGTTTGCTGCCCAGGTAGCGGCTTTGCAGAACCTGCTCGAACAGATCGGCGCGGATCAAGCGCTCCAGCACTTTTGGCTGGTTGACCTCGAACTCCGGGCCTTCCATGCGCTCGGCGATCCAGCGGCGGCGCTCCGGTTCGGGCAGATGATTGGTCTCCACGCCGACGGTGCCGCAATAGTAGCGGCGCGCTTCCTCGGCGTATTCGCCGGAGAGGCCCTGCAGGTCGGGAAATTTCAGCGGAGCGAAGAAACCGAGGGGGTCGAGCGTGGCTTCGTAAAAGCCCCAGCGTCGGAAAAGATCGAAGATGCGTTCGCGTTCGACGTGATTGCTGCCGTTGGGCGAGGCGGATTTCTTCGCGGATTTGGATAGCTTGTCGGGAGCGATGGTGACACGGTTAGCCATAGGTCTGTTCTACAGACTTTCTATTTTGCCATAAGAGCAGCGCAGGACCGAACCCGCGAAGTTACCGTATGAATCGTTCCGGAGGGCCAAACTCGTCGCCCCACGATTGGCCGGTTGACGTTTCGGGGCCCGGGGGCATCGGAGAATAGGGGGTACTGGCTTTGCGCTGCTTCGCATTGTTCGCGTTTCTTTGGTTCGTGACCGGCCTGCCGGCACAGGAGTCGTCTCCATCGCCGGCCTCGCCAGTTTTGCCGTTCACTTCTATCGACCTGAGCAGCCCGGCTTCTCTCGATCCGCAAACCACGCCGCAGGATCCGCAGTCGCAACAACCAGCGACGCCGGACGGTCAAAATATCCACGCAGATGCTGCAGCAAAGCCGGCTCAATCGAGTGCCGCCTCTGATCCGGATACAGCGAAACCGCCTCCACAGCCTAAGCGTATCCTCGGCGTCATGCCGAATTTCCGCGCGGTGAGTGCTTCTACGCTTCCGCCTCCACCAACACCAAAGCAGAGTTTGTGGATCGCCACGCAGAACAGCTTCGATTATTCCTCGTTTATCTTTACCGGCTTCACCTCACTCGAGTCTCAAGCTACGAATCAGCACCCGCAACTCGGTAAAGGAATTGGGGGCTATGGGCAATATTATTGGCGGGGCTTCGTGGACAAGGTTGACGGCAATTACTGGGTGGTTTTTGTTTTGCCGACGATTTTTCATCAAGATGAGCGCTACTACGCCATGGGCAAGGGTGGGTTCTGGAAGCGCGCTCTGTATTCTTCCACGCGTGTGTTCATCACTCCGAACTACCAGGGTCACAATAGCTTCAATATTTCTGAATTGCTGGGCAGGGGCATCGCGCAAAGCATTTCACTTTCGTACTATCCGAGCCAGGACCAAAACGCCGAATCGCTTGGGAAGAAATACGCGTTCGCGATAGGTAGAGACGCGCTAACGAATGTTTTTCGCGAGTTCTGGCCAGACATCGCGGTCCACGTACTTCACCGCAAGCCCTAGTTGTGGCGCTCTGCGTAGTTGCTGTCGTTGAGCTAGCCGGATTGCTTTTGCGCGTTTGGATCGCTTGTCGGGAGCGATGGTCACGCAATTAGCCATGGGCCTGTTCTGTGAGACTGTCTGGTTATGTCCTCAGTTTTTTGTTTCTAGCGAGTCGTAGGTTGGCACGTTCAACTGTGTGCGGATTACGCCCACCTCGCCTGTGGCCGCATTTTTAGCGACGATCGCAAGCTGATATTTCCCCGGCGTCAAGGGGGCGTCCAAATGCGCGCTCACGCTCAATCGGGCATCGAGCCCATCCTTCGCATCACCAGCCACACTCAGTTCCGAAGTTTGAACAACCCAACCCGACGGCTTGCTGATCCGGACAAACAGTTGGTACGCGGGCGACGGAACATTTTGTGCCTCAGGAGTATGAGTTTCGCAGGGTATTTCAATGTCGATCCGGGCCAAAGTGGTGGCCTGCGTCGCCGCAGCGAATTCGATTCGATGGTTGAATTTCACCTGGTCGCGAACGATCCGAGAAACCGCGATTGCTTCCAAATCTTTGAACCGCACTTGGGGAGATCGAAGAGCTCCTGCACATAACTCCATCTTTTCCGGTGTCACAGGGAAACGTTCTGGATTTGGGTCACCGCGAGCTAACAGATCAAACGAATCAACAGACAGAGAATAGCCCCTGTAACCGTCCAGATACTCGAACACGAGTTGCACATTCTCACCGATCCCTTTGATGTATTTGTAGTTCCACATCTCTGTGGGACAGAGGTGCGTCTCTGAACTTTGGCTCGGCGTCATGCCTGCTGGTCCCCGATCAACAGAATCAGGTGGTCCAAACAACACATAGATTCTTCCCCGGTCAGTTTTCCAGCCGGAAAGTGAACCGCCATACTTTTCATTAGCGAAGACGATGCGGCGGTAGTGTTCTGCCTTGAAATCGTAGTCTAGCGAAATGGGATCAGCCGCGCGGCGGATCCAAAATTGCTCGATGAACTGCTCCCTATCCTCGTCGGTTTCTAGACGCAGAAATGCGCAACGTTCTCCCGGGGTGATGATGTAGACGGCATCCTCGTCAAGCCAGTACCTGGCGCTTGCAGGAAGTCGATGTATCGCCTCTTTCGCGCCGTTGGGCTGTTCAAAACAACGATGGTGCCTGGACTCTGAAGACACGCTGATCTGTACGGCTGGGGAACGCTGGACTTTAATAGGCGGATTATCTGGCTTGAGAATTGGCTGAGCACAGTACAGCGGCATCAACAGCACCACAGCGCGAATGATCGAAGTATGGAGGGACATTCACGACCTTTGTCTGTTTAGAGAGATTCATTGAGGCCGATTCAGGTTGTCTGACACACGCTGTAGGCATGCAACCCGTCAAATGATGCCTCACTGCCTCCTCGAAGGTCCGCTTACCGCACAATAGCTGGATGATCGGTCGTCATTACAGGGAGCGAACTAGCTCTTGCAGATGGGAGGCGATTTCGGCTGGCGGCATGTTGGGTGGGAACGTGACTGGGGCGCCGATGTAGACGGTGACTTCGCGGGGATGGGCGAGGCGGCGGTGCTCCTTCTGCATGAGCCAGAGGCCGTCGACGCGCATGGGGACTACGGGAACGTTGAGATTTTGCGCCAGCAGGCCGATGCCGGATTGGAAGGGCGCCATGTCGGGAGTTTCGCGCATGTTGATATCGCCCTCGGGAAAAACCAGGATGCTGTAGCCGCGATCGACAGATTCGCCAGCAAAACGAAAACTCTCGCGAAAGCCGGAAAAGCGCGGCAGCGGGAAAACGTTGAAGAGCGAAACTACCGAAAAATATTTGAATCTCCACAAGAAACGTTTGGCGAATGACCATTTGGTTGGCGGATGGCGGAATGACTGCAGTTCCTCGCCGCCCATCGCCGCAGCGAGACGATGACGAAAGCGGGGCGGAAGAGCGACAAGGACCAAGCCGATGTCGGCGCGGCGGGTGACGTGATTGGCGACAAAGATGAACGGCCCTTCTAGATTGGCGAGGTGTTCGCGGCCCACGATGCGCGCGTGTGCCAGAAGCAACGTGGCGGGCCAGGTGAGCGCGTAGTACACGGCGATGCGGATCAAGCGAACGGGCTCAGTTTGCTGCCAACTGGTGTAAACAAAGTCCGAGCGGCGGGCGGACGGCTGCGCGATGAGGCGTTCAAGGTCGGCGGTGGACTTGGCGTCGGCGAATTGCGTTTCGTTGAGTTCGATGTTGTAGCGGTGCTCGAGGGTGGAGAGGAGTTCGACACGGTCGAGCGAGGACATGGAGGTTAGGTCGGCGGTGGAGGGGAAAGCGGAAGAGAGATCCCTCGCTGCGCTCGGGATGACAAAACTCCTGGTGAGGATGACCGGATTTTTGGTGTCTGTGGCAGCGCCTTTGGGAGGAGCGAGGAGTACGGACGCGCGGGCGGCTAGAGCGGGTAGACGCGGCTTACCGGTAGGAGTGCGCGGGAAGTCGGGGTCGGGCCAGACGAGCCAGCGGCGGATGCGCTGGTACTCGGCGAGGGAGGAGTTGGCGGCGTCGATGGCGGCTTGGGTGGGGAGTGAGGATGCGTCGACGGCTGCGGATTCCATCGTTCGTGATGATGCTCCAGTGTTGCCACGATCCCTCGCTTCGCTCGGGATGACAGCCGGCTGCAAGGACGACGGTTTCAGTAGCAGGATGGCTAAGGGCTCGGCGTTGGCGGCGGAGTCCAGCGGAATGACCACCGCGTCGCGAATGCCTGCTTGGCGGCGAAGCGCGGCTTCCAGGTCTTCGGGGTAAACGTTCAGTCCGGCAGGCGTGACGATGACGTTCTTCTTGCGGCCGCGAAAGCGCAAGTTCCCTTCCGCATCGAGTTCGCCCAAGTCGCCGGTGCCCATCCAGCCATCATTTTCCGCCGCGCGCGATTGGAACGCGCCCTTCTCAAAATAGCCGGAAGAAACATTTTCGCCGCGAACCAGGATTTCGCCGTCGGGCGCGAGTCGGAATTCCCTGCCCGGCAGGATTTTGCCGACGGTTCCCTCTGCGGCGCTGAATGGATGATTGACGCTGACCAACGATGCTGTTTCTGTCATGCCGTAACCCTGCACGACGGCGTAGCCGATCAGCTTGAAAAATTCCTCAGTCTGCGAAGAGAGAGCTGCGCCACCGGAAATGAAGGCCCAGAATTTCCAGCCAAGCTGGCGATGGATGCGGCGGAATCGCCAGGCGCGCATGTAGAAGTGTTCCTTGGCGTAGGCGGCAGAGGTGGCATCGAACCAGCGGCGCCAGCCACGCGCGTCGATGTCTTGCTCCATGGCATTTCGCAACGCGTCGAGCATGCGGGGAACGGCGATCGCGATGGTGGCGCGCTCACGGCGAATGGTGCGAAAAATGTCCCGGGGATTCGGGGAATTTTCCAATATCACGGTAGCGCCCAACAGCGGCGGCACAAACACAGACATGAACTGGCCAAAAACGTGGCTCAGCGGAACGAGCGAGACAAATCCCAGGGGATGAAACCATCTTTCGCGTTTGCCATATTCCTGAATGCCCGCTTCGATGGGCTCCAGGTTCGCCAGAAAATTGCCGTGGGTGAGAACGACGCCGCGCGGCTCGCTGGTGGTGCCGGAGGTGAAGAGAATCTCCGCAACATCGGTTCGCGTGGCTCGTTCACCGGGAGCTGCAACAGAATCGGCGGCAGGCTCCGACGAAGCCATGGCAGCCTGCAAATCATTGTAGACCAGAGAAGCCGGGCCACCGGGCAACTCCGGCTGCGCAGCGTCGCGAAGGATGGTTTTTATCTGCGCTTCACGAACGATGCGTTGTACGAATTCCAGATTCGCGCCCGCATCCATCGGCACGGCCACGGCTCCGCGAAGCAGGATGGCCCAGAATCCGGTGATCCACGCGGACGAGTTTGGTCCCCAAAGAAGCACGCGATCGCCGGGGCCGACTCCGCGAGCGGCAAGCACGCGCGCCCAGGAGAATGCATTGGAACGCAGCTGGGCATATGTCAGCGATTCCCGACGGTAGCCGCGTGTTTCCACGACGGCCGGATCCCTGGTAAAACGCCCAAACGAATTGAGCAGCGAGAGCAGGTTGGGGCGGGGCATGATTAAGGGCGCTCCAAAGCGAGCGGGGACATAATACGCCGGATACATTCGTAAAGCAGGGGCGCCATTTAATCAACGGGGAGCACGTCGGGTGCCACCTAAGCGCCTTTCACTGCATCACAATGGAGGCACAATGGAAAGCGCCGTAGAATCTTAGAGTGACGCTGGAAGGGGCTTCTCAGGTAAACTAGAAGCTTCAGGGCTGGGGGAGCAAGCGCAAGAGTCTTGCAAACAGCCCACGTTCGGCGGCGTGTTTTGTTGCGAATCGATGTGCGGCGCGGCAACCGTCGCGACCGTCACAACTGGGGAAGGAATGCCTGTACCAATTTCACAAGCGTGGACGGTGGCGAGTTACGTCCTGAAGCAGAAGATTAAAGGACGTAAACAGTATCCACTGGTGTTGATGCTGGAGCCGCTGTACCGCTGCAATCTGGCCTGCGCAGGCTGTGGGAAGATTCAGTATCCGGCGCACGTACTGAAGCAAGAGCTTTCGCCGGAAGAATGTTTCAAGGCCGTGGACGAGTGCGGCACGCCGATGGTATCGATTCCGGGCGGCGAGCCGCTGATGCACTCGCAGATCGAAAAGATTGTCGAAGGACTGGTGGCGCGCAAGAAGTACATTTATTTGTGCACCAACGCGCTGCTGCTGAAAGAAAAGCTGCACCTCTTCAAGCCCAGCAAATACCTGACGTTTTCCGTGCATCTGGACGGGCAAAAAGAACACCACGATTTCTCGGTTTGCCGTGAAGGCGGCTATGAACTGGCTGTCGAAGGCGTGAAAGAGGCGTTGAAGCGCGGGTTTCGCGTTACCACCAACACCACGCTGTTCGATGGCGCGGATCCCAAGAGCGTGCGCGCGTTCTTCGACGAAATCATGGAACTGGGCGTGGAAGGGATGATGCTTTCCCCGGGCTATTCCTACGATAAAGCGCCAGACCAGAAGCATTTCCTGGGACGCGCGCGCACAAGGCGCCTGTTCCGTGCGATCCTGGCGAACCGCAAGCCCACCTGGCAATTCAATCAGTCGATGCTGTTCCTGGAATTCCTGATGGGCAAGCGCGATTTCAAGTGCACGCCATGGGGCATGCCGACGTATTCGATCTTTGGCTGGCAGAAGCCCTGCTACCTGTTACAGGACGGCTACACCGATTCGTTTGCAGAACTGATGTCGACCACGGAGTGGGGGAATTACGGCACAGAATCCGGGAATCCGAAGTGCGCGAACTGCATGGTGCACAGCGGCTATGAAGCATCCGGCGTGGACTACACGTTCAGTTCACTGAAGGGCTTGTTAGCCGCGGCAAAGGCCACGCTGTTCACACGCAATCAGGACGACGAGGCTTTGCTGATGCTGAACGAACCGGTTGCCCCGGTCCATTCTTACAACCCGCTGGTGCAGATCGATTCCAAATCCTCCAAGCTGGAAGAGACTCGGGCATGACCGGACCGCGCCACGCCGACCGTCCCGAGCACACCGTGAACCCGGATGAGCTGGAAGTAGCGCCTGGATTCGTGCACGAGACGCTGCAAGGGTGGATTCCGGAGCTTGCCAGCGAAGATGAGTTGCGGCAGGCGCTGGAAAAGGCGTTCGATTACCGCGGCGACGTGACCATCACGAGGAAAGAGGGCTCCAAGCTGGAGGGCTACATCTTTGACCGTGTCAGTGGCGCGACACTGGCGACGTCTTATGTGCGCATTTTGCCGAAAGACTCCAACCAGCGACAGAAGATCGCCTATGCCGACATTGCGGCACTCGCCTTTTCGGGGCGCGATACCGCCGCCGGCAAGAGTTGGGAAGCTTGGGTGAAGAAGTATTGGGATAAGAAGGCAGCAGGCGAGGGGAGTTTGAGCTTGCAACCCGAGTCCTTGGAAGAATAGCGGATTCCCCATATTAAAAGCAGTTAATGGCCAAAAGGGCGAATAATTCCCATAAATCCAATGGGTTACAATTTATGGTAGCCGGGAAGCGTGTGGCTACTCTGCGGTGGACAATAAGCCCTTTCTTGTGATAGCGTTAGGTATAGCGTTTGTTGCTCTTGTATTACCTTTTGACTCGTTCAGGGGGCTGTGAGAACAAACTCGCAGCCTTTTTTTTCGGGCTAGAGGCAGTCAGGACGCCTGGGAAACTGGGGGGACGGACCAAGAGAGGCAAAGCAATTCAATATCGAGGTTTAGCAGTGAAGGAACAAGGAACAGTTAAGTGGTTCAATGCTTCGAAGGGTTACGGGTTCATCCAACGTCAGACGGGAGAAGATGTATTCGTGCACTTCTCCGCAATTCAGCAGGAAGGGTATAAGTCGCTGAATGAAGGTCAAGCGGTGGAGTTTGAAGTAAAGAAGGGCCCGAAAGGCCTTCAGGCGGAGAACGTCACAAGCCTCTAGCCTGTGCATTGGAGAGGTCTCCGAGGGGTCGGGGACCTCTCACTTTCAGAGAGAAGACAAATTTAAGACCAGAAGCCGAGCGGTTGCTAAGGAGGAAGTTGTGCAAGTAATGCAGGAAGGTCAAACCATCAAGCATGAAGTTTTCGGGATGGGGATCGTACTCTCCTCGGATCCCGAGCGTACCTCGGTCGATTTCGACGATCATGGCTCCAAGTTGTTCGTGACCAGCCTACTGTCCGCCGAAATCATTGGCGAAGCGCCCGCGACCCCGCCCAAGACGAAGCGCCGCCGCAAGGCATCTGCCGCTGCAAAGGCCAGCAAGAAGGCCGCTGCCGCTGCTGCCCGTTCGTAATTCGCAGTATTCCCCTTCTAAGTAAGCCATTCCGAGCGCCTGAAAGGGCGCCGGGGTGTGTCTGGCCGACGTGATCTGGGTAGTGTTCCACACGGAACGGTAGCGTACCGGATTGCGCAGGCGTGTCAGCGAATCGCGGATTCGGCTTGATCGAAGGCGTGATAGGAAGAGCGGACCAGCGGGCCGGATTCCACATGTTTGAAGCCCATCTGTTCGCCCAGGCGCTTGTACTTGGCGAACTCTTCCGGGTGAACGAAGCGGATCACCGGCAGATGATCGCGCGTTGGTTGCAGGTATTGGCCGAGGGTCAGAATGTCCGTGCCCTGCGCGGCAAGATCCTGCATGGTGGATAGCACTTCGTCCTTCTGCTCGCCCAGACCTAGCATCATTCCTGTTTTCGTAGGGACGTCAGGATGGGTTTGCTTCGAGCGGCGAAGCAGTTCCAGGGAGCGTTCATACAGCGCGCCTTTGCGCACTTGGCGATACAGACGCGGCACGGTTTCGGTGTTGTGATTCAGGATGTCGGGCTTCACCGCAAGCACGGTATCGAGAGCGTTCCAATCACCGCGAAAATCCGGGATCAACACTTCTACCTTGCAGCCAGGAAGCCGATTGCGGATTTCTTGAATGGTGCGGGCAAAGATGCTCGCGCCGCCGTCGGGCTGGTCGTCTCGATTCACGCTGGTGACTACGGCGTAGCGAAGGCCCATGCGCGCAGCTGCTTCCGCTACCCGCACCGGCTCTTGCTCATCCGGAGGACCGACGGGCTTGCCTGATGGCACAGCGCAGAAACCACAAGCGCGCGTACAAATGTCTCCCAGGATCATGAAGGTGGCGGTGCCGTGCTCCCAGCACTCGCCCATGTTGGGGCAGCGCGCGGATTCGCAGACGGTGTGCAGGTCCAGAGTGCGCATGATGCGCTTCAAATCGTGATAGCGCTCGCCGCCAAAGAACTTCACGCGCAGCCAATCAGGGCGAGGATGAGCGTCGGGCGCAGGCGCGGGAGGCAGGTTGCCGTTGGCGATGATGTTGAAGGGCGAAGCCATTTGCAAAATCCGAGCCTTAATTTTACGTGGATTTGATGACGCTGACAAACACTGCTATTGAGGGGATTGAGGGGCCTTCAACGTTGCCACGCGTCCTTGGGTACGAAATTTCCGGAACTGCAGCGCGTCGTGCCCGGGAATGACGCGATCGATGGATCCGGCAAGCTGAATCATGCGTTGCTGATTTTTGATGTTGGCGGCGTGATCCGCCTCGCTGAATGTGGCGCTGGCCATGTGCGTTTCCAGATTGCGGTACAGATAAGTATTGTCGGAGGCCAGCACAAAGTTCGGCGTGCCTTCGACCAGCAGGTATTGCGACGCGTAGGTATGGCGCCCGCCGGTGTAAGCGCGAATCCCGGGGAAAATCTCCACGTTATCGCCGTCGATCAGACGAACGCGACCTTCCGTATTCAGGCGAACCAGTGCTTGAGCATCGTCGGCATCGATGCCGCCATGGTCGCCGCCAGCTTGCCATGCCTCACCCGTGTAATAGCGAAACTCTTCTTTTTGAATCCAGACGATGGCTTTGGGAAACAGATCGATGCCGCCCATGTGATCCCAATGGGCATGACTCACGACGATGTCGGTGATTTCCTCGGGCTGGACGCCGGCTAATTTTACGGCTTCGTTGGGGCGAACATAATTCAAAATGGTCCATTCCTTGAACCAGCGCGGGCGGTGAAAGCCGCTGTCGAAAAGAATGTTGTGTCCTGCGCCGCGGATTAACCACATCGCGTAAATGGTGTCGAGCTTCTGGTCCTTGGGTGCGCCTACCATCAAGTCGGAGAGCGAATCTCCAGGCGAGTCCGCGTAGCGGATGGCATAGATGGAATAGTCAGGTGCGGGCGACGGAGAAGAGTTGAATCCCCAAAAAAGAGAGAACAGCAGAAACAGATGTTTCATTCAGAGACGCGCCTCAAACAAGGCGTGAGCATACTACAGAAGCGAGGCGTGAATAACTATAGCGGTTGGCGAGAGGAACGGACGAAATCGCGCAGCGTGGTGACGTTGGGGCCGTACGCGCCGATGCGCCCTGCATCCACGGGAAGACCTAGGCGCTCGGCTTGATCGAGATCGACTCCGGCGTCATCGAGTTCAGACAAACTGTAGCCCGCGGCGGGAGCGACGCGATTCATGCCCGCCGGATACACGGGCCGAGGCGGGCGGTGACGCTGCCACGGACGGCGCGCCAGTTCATAAAATTGTTTCCAATCGCGTTTTTGCCAATTGTTCATCGCACGAACGCTCTATGTGCTTCGTTTGGTTTGATGCGCTAATCCGCGGAAAGGTCTCTGCGTGCACGGATCGCATCAGGTTTTGCCGGACCACAAATACAGCTCAAGTAGACCTTTACATACACTCCAAGCCGTAGGGAGCGAAGAAAAAACTTGGCCTGGTGTATCAAACACGTCACCCCGCGCAATGTTTCGGTCGCACAAAACCTTGGACCGAAGAGCGATGCCAGACGCGGAGACTTGAGCGGAAGGACCGCGAGACAGAGGGCCGCGGGCTCAATCGGGCCGGATAGTACATCCAAGGACAGGGAATGGCCAGAGATAATTAGGGCTGCCTGTGAATAAGAGGTCGGAGCGCCGGGGAAAGGTAAAGGGGCTGGACGGAGGGAATCGCGACAGCATTCGCGGGGAGGCCACCGGGCGGAAAGCGAACCCCAAGCGTAGCACTATTTTGGTTAATAGAAGTGGAGCGAAAATGGGGTAAACGAGAGAACTACCAGCGGTTCCCACGATCGCCGCGGTCTCCACGATCGCCACCACGGCCACCGCCGCCACGCCCGCCGCGATCGCCGCCACGGCCACCGCCGTAACCGCCACCGCCACCGGCGCCACGACCACCGCCGCCACCCGAGCGTTCGGTTTGCGGCCGTGCTTCGTTCACCACCAGGTTCCGGCCCCCGAAGTTCTGACCGTTGAGCGAGGTAATCGCGCGATCCGCTTCTTCATCGTTGGAAATTTCGATGAACGCGAAACCGCGAGACTGCCCGGTGAAACGATCGCGAATTAGACTGATTGCCGAGGGATTGACGCCAACTTGCCCGAACCATTCCTGCAGCTGTTCTTCCGATGCGTTGAACGGAAGATTGCCGACGTAAAGCTTCTTCACTTGCGGACTCCTTCTGCCCGGAACCTAACCTCGAGTTGCGGAGCGCACCGAAGAGACCTTTCCCAGCAACGAGGCAGACCGGAGGACGTGCCGCAGCGCGGGGGAAGCTGTTCGGTGGTCCCGGAGATGGTCTCGAAAAATGTCCAGATTTGCAACCAAATAAATACCCGAGAAGGGGTATACCCGGTACCATCCATTTCGAGTACCGGTCCCAGCCAAAACCCGGGAATAGCTCCTCTCCGCTAAGCATTGGTGATAGTATCCGCGGCAATTCAGTTTCATCCAGGGGTCTTAATGCGCGGCACAATGATGGAGTATCCGCTGGTTCTGACGGCTTTTTTGGAGCGTGCCGGCAAGCTCTTTCCGAATGTAGAAATCCTCTCACGCAAGCCAGACCGTACCATGGTCCGTTCGAACTTTGGCGCATTTTACAAGCGGGCGCGGCAATTGGCGGAAGCATTGACGAAACTGGGCATGCAGCCAGGCGACCGTGTAGCGTCAATGATGTGGAATCACATCGGCCATCTCGAAGCGTTCTTCGGAGTGCCGTGCGCTGGGGGAATTCTGCACCCATTGAATCTGCGGCTGCATCCACACGAAATCGCCAACATTGCCAACCATGCGGAAGACCGGTTCCTGATCGTCGATGATGTGTTGTTGCCGTTATACGAAAAATTTCGCGACGACGTGAAATTCGAGAAAGTGATCGTGGTGCCGTTTGGGTTTCCCGAAACGCCCGAGGGTTACATCAACTACGAAGAATTCCTGGCCGAGGCCACGGGCGATTTTCAGTATCCGAAAATCGATGAAAACGACGGCGCCGCGATGTGCTTTACGTCGGGAACCACCGGTTTCTCGAAGGGCGTCATCTACACGCACCGTTCGCTGGTGCTGCACTCGATGTCGGAGGCCATGGTGGACACGTTTGCCCTGAGCCACCACGACACCATCATGCCGCTTGCGCCCATGTTCCACGCGAATGCATGGGGAGTACCCTTCACCGCAGTGATGGCCGGAACGAAGATGGTGTTCATGGGGCCTAATGTGGAACCGGAGGCGATTCTCGATTTGCTGGTGGCGGAAAAAGTGACCACTGCCAACGCCGTACCGACAGTGTGGATCAGCGTGTTGGAAGCGCTGGAGAAATATCCGGGGCGCTGGCATTTCCCAAAACCGGTGAGGGTGGTATCCGGAGGAACCGCGCCACCGCTGGAATTGATGCGCAAGCTGGACAGGTTCGGCATTCATATTCTCCATTTGTGGGGATTGACGGAAACGTCGCCGCTGGCCACCACCGGACACTTGCGGTCGCACATGCTGGACTGGCCGGTGGAGAAAACTTATCCGATTCGCGCCAAGCAGGGTTGGCCCGTGCCGCTGATTGATCTGCGTGCCATGCGTCCGGAAGGCGAGGCGCCTTGGGATGGAGCGACGCCAGGCGAGATTGAAATACGAGGACCGTGGGTGGCCCGCGAATATTACAAATCGCCAGACCAGGCGCACAGGTGGAGTGAAGATGGCTGGTTCCGTACCGGCGACGTAGGCACGATTGATCCGGACGGAATCATGAAAGTTGTGGACCGCGCAAAAGATCTGGTGAAGTCCGGCGGCGAGTGGATCAGTTCCGTGGACCTGGAAAACACCTTGATGGGCCATCCCGCAGTGAAGGAAGCCTGTGTGGTGGGTGTACCGCATCCGCGATGGCAGGAACGTCCGCTGGCCGCGGTGGTATTGAAGGATGGAGCGAAGGTGACGGACGAAGAATTGCGGGAATATTTGGCGGGCAAGGATTTTGCACGATGGCAATTGCCCGATGCGTTCGTGTATGTGGAATCGATTCCGCGAACGAGCGTGGGCAAATTCAAGAAGATCGCGCTGCGCGAGCAATTCGCGAATTGGAAATGGGAATGAAATAGCGCAGAGTAGAACAGGGTCGTGCCATCCACGATGAAAAAATTCTTTTTTGTAGCCGCAGGATTGCTGGTGTTGCTGCTGGTGTTCTTTGGACTTGTCCCCCAGTTGGTCGAGTACACGCTAAATCGGGTTGCGGCGCCGACCTCGGACAGCGTATCGCCCCAGGCGCGAGAGATACACGCAAAACTGGAAATCGTGGATCTGCACGCCGATTCGCTGCTGTGGGGACGAGACTTGCTGGAGAAGAGCAGCCGCGGCCATGCCGATGTTCCGCGATTGATCGAAGGAAACGTCGCGCTGGAAGTATTTACGGCGGTGACCAAGACTCCGCGTGGGCTCAACTACGACAGAAATGACGCCAACTCCGACAATATTTTCTGGTTGGCGCTGGCGCAGCGCTGGCCGCCTGCCACGTGGAACAGTTTGACGGCGCGCGCCCTGTATCTGGCGAAACGATTTGACCGCACCGTAGCTTCGTCGAACGGGAAGCTTGTTCCCATCCGCACGGCCGGGGAGCTCGCAAACTACTTGAAGCGGCGAAAAGAGAATCGCCAGATCACCGCCGGGCTCTTGGGAATTGAAGGGGCGCAAGCGCTGGACGGAAAGCTCGAAAACCTGGAGCCGCTCTTCTCGGCTGGCTATCGGTATATGTCGCTGACGCATTTCTTCGATGATGAGTTTGCCGGTTCGTCGGCCGGAGTAACGAAGGGCGGACTGACCCCGCTGGGCCACGAGCTTGTTCGGCAAATGAACGCGCGCGGAATGATCGTCGATTTAGCGCACACTTCGCCGCAGACGATTCGCGAGGTGCTGGCGCAGTCGAAACGCCCGGTAATCTATTCTCATGGCGGTTTGCAGGGCAACTGCAACAATCGGCGGAACCTGAGCGACGAGGAAGCGCGCGGAATCGCACGCAGCGGCGGAATCATTGGCGTTGGATTTTGGCCGACGGCGGTGTGCGGGAAAGACGCCAGAGCCATCGCGCGTGCGATTCGCTATGCGGTGCAGGTGGTAGGAATCGAGCATGTCGCGCTGGGTTCCGACTTCGACGGCAGTGTCACCGTTCCGTTTGATGCCGCGCATCTAGCGGAATTGACCGACGCGCTGATTCAGGAAGGCTTCAGCGCGGCAGAGATCCGATCGGTGATGGGCGGTAATGCCCTACGCTTCCTCTGCGACAATTTGCCGACACGTGACTGAATTCAGGCGTTGGGCTAACCATCTAACGGGCAGGCCGCGTCCATTTCTTTCTTAGACGAGCGACACGCCGTATGCTTGCGAACTCACGGTGGTTGGCCTCCGCAATACCCTTTTGGATTTCCCCAATTTGCGAATTATTGAGGTCAACGCAGTGGCGGATGGCCTCCGCCGCGACGAACGTGCGCGACCGATTCAACGATTTGGCGAGTTTGTCCAGCCCGCTACAGAGCTCGTCATCGAGCCGCAATCTCAAGATTTTTGTGCTGGTCATGAAATGTTAGCTCGATTATACCTGCTTAGGTGCGATAGGACGCGTTGATGCGCACGTATTCAGCGGTGAAATCGCAAGTCCAGTAGCGAGCGGAGGCACGGCCTGCGTGCAGGTTCATGACGATCATTACCTCGCGCTGCAGCAGGCGATTGCTGGCGTCGCGCTCGCTGAAATCCAGCGGCTGGCCGCGGCGCAGCACTGGAACGCCCGCCATCTGAAGATCCACTCGGCTGGGATCGAATTTCACGCCAGCGCGCCCGGCAGCGGCAAAGATGCGGCCCCAATTGGGGTCGCCGCCGGCAAAAGCCGTTTTCACCAGCGGAGAAGTGGCGATGGTTCGCGCAATCTGCCGCGCCGCGGATTCCGTCTTTGCGCCACGAACTTCGATTTGAATGACACGTTGCGCGCCTTCGCCGTCGGCCACAATTTGCAGCGCCAGCGAGTGGCACACTTCCTCCAGAGACTTGGCGAAGGAACGATGAGCCGCGGTGCCGGGCTTGATTCGCGGAGCGCCGGAAGCGCCGTTGGCCAGCACCAGCAGCGTGTCATTGGTAGAGGTGTCACCATCGATGCTGATGGCATTGAAGGTTCGCGTGGTGACGTCGCGCAAAGTTTTCTGCAGCAGTGAAGGAGAAATGGCGGCGTCGGTCACTACGAAAGCCAGGGTTGTGGCCATGTTGGGATGAATCATTCCCGCGCCCTTCGCGCAGCCCATGAAATGAATTCGCCGCCGGGCCATGCGAAATGAACTGGCCGCGGTTTTCGGGCGGGTATCGGTGGTGCAAATCGCCAACGATAGTTCCGCAAATGAGCGCACCGAGGGCCGGCGATTGCGCGCGATCCCCGAAACAGCGCGCAGAACTTTTTCAATCGGTAAGGGGACGCCGATCACACCGGTGGAGCAGACAAACACTTCTTGTGGGCCGCAGCCGAGACGCCGCGCGGTTTCCTCAACCATTTTCACCGAAGCAATATAGCCCGCGTCGCCGGTGGCGCAATTCGCGTTGCCCGCGTTCACAATGACGGCACGCATGCGCCCTTTCGAGGCGCGCAGGTTCTTTTTCGAGACCACCACAGGTGCGGCAACGATCAGATTTTGCGTGAACACCGCAGCAGCGGAAGCAGGAACGTCGCTGGACAGCAGCGCAAGATCCAGCGCGCCCGTCTTCTTCAATCCACACGCGGTGGCGGAGAAACGGAATCCGCGAGGGACGGCGGCTTCGGAGAGCGTTTGCTTCATAGCACCACGTTCCGCAGGATCGCGCTTCTCATCGAAGGGACCTCCAGTCCGCGGCGTGGATCGATGCGGGTTCCAATGAGTAGAGAACGGAGCCGAGGCTCATGATTTCTTCTCCCCATGCTGCAAATTCTGCTCGAGTTGCGCGATGGCGGCGCGAACGGATTCTTCAGCGGTTCCACCCGGAACGCGCTTGGTGGCGATGGCGTTTTCGAAGGACGGACTGGCCAGGAAGTCTTTTTCGAAGAGCGGCGAAATCTTCTGAACGTCCTGCAGGGAAAGCGCAGTCCAGGGTTTGGCCTTCTTTTCAGCTTCGCGAAGGATTTTGCCGACAACATCGTGAGCCTGGCGAAACGGCACGCCGCGGTGGACCAGGTAATCCGCTGCATCGGTGGCGAAAAGCGCGGGATTGGAAGCGGCCGCGCGCAAGCGGTCTTCCCGGAACTTTGTGGCGGCCAATGCGCCCGTGGCCACGCCGAGCATGGCAAGAATCTGATCGTGAGCGGCAAACAGCGCTTCTTTATCTTCCTGAAGGTCGCGCTGGTAACTGGTGGGCAGTCCTTTCAATGTTGTGAACAGACTGAAAAGAGCGCTGGTGATGCGGCCCGTCTTGCCACGCAGAAGTTCCCAGGAATCAGGATTTTTCTTTTGCGGCATCAGGCTGCTCCCGGTGGAATATTCGTCGGGAAGAACGATGTAGGAAAATTCCTGCGATGCGAACAGAACGAAGTCTTCGGCCAGGCGCGAAATGTGCGTAGCGATGCCGGCAAGCGCGAAAAGATAATCGAGCGCGAAGTCGCGATCGCTGACCGCGTCGAGGCTGTTGGCAGTGATGCGGGAAAAACCAAGGTCGCGCGCGATGCCGTTGCGATCGACGGCGAACGAACAACCGGCCAACGCTCCCGAGCCCATGGCACAAGCATCGGCGGCGTTGGCAGCATTTTGCAGGCGAGTGACGTCGCGAGAAAAAGCTTCGGCGTGCGCCAACAGGAAATGCGAAAGCAGGATTGGCTGGGCATGCTGCATGTGAGTCATGCCCGCCATAGGGACTTTGATGTTTGCCTTGGCCTGCTGAAGGAACGCGGTGATTAGCGCGCGCAGTGAGGTCTGGATCTGATCGGCCGCATCCATCACAAACAGACGGAAATCCGTGGCAACCAACTCATTGCGGCTGCGGCCCGTGTGCAATTTCCAGCCGAGCGGACCCAACTCTGCGACGAGGGCTTTTTCCACAAAATGATGGACGTCTTCGGCATCTGCGCCAAACTTTTCCACCCATGCCGAATCGTTCTTAGCATGTTCGGCGATGGTGTCGAGTGCCGCGAGGGTCTGCTGTACTTCGGTTTCTGTGAAAATGCCGACGCCCTGCAAAGCCTTGGCCCACGCGCGGTCGACCGCAATCTCGTAAGGAAGCAGCCGGCGATCAAACGCGAAAGAGCGCTGGAACGCATCGAAATCCGCGTCTGGCGCGTTTTCGAAGCGTCCTCCCCACAAGCGATCGTCTTTGCGTTCCGTCATTCCCTTCCTTACACAGGGTAGAAGTGTGGCCGGACTGGGCGCGGCGCTCGTTGCCCATCCGGTGAACAATTACGGTTTGCCGGTGCCGGCTTTGGCGATTGGTCGAACGGTCACCGGCAGCGCGAACAGATTAATGAAGCCTTCGGCGTCTTTGGGATTGTAGCGGCCCATGGTAAAGCTGGCGAGATCGGCGCGATAGAGAGAATAGGGCGAAATGCGCTTGGTAACATTCAGCGTGCCCTTCCACAGCTTCAGGCCAACCGAGCCGGTGACGCGTTGCTGTGCCACTTGAAAGAAGCCGTCGAGCGCTTCGCGCAGCGGCGAGAACCACAGGCCGTAATAGACCAGTTCGGCATAGCGCACGGAAAGCGCTTGCTGGAAATGTGCGGTTTCGCGATCAACCGTCAGGCGCTCGAGCTCGCGATGTGCGGTTACCAGCAGCGTGCCGCCGGGAGTTTCGTACGCGCCGCGCGACTTCATGCCAACCAGGCGGTTCTCGATGAGGTCGGTGCGCCCGATGCCGTGCTTCGCGGCAATGTCATTCAGCGCGTTGAGTAAGTCGATCGGCCCAAGTGTGTTTCCATTGACCGAAACCGGTGTTCCCGCCTCGAATCCAATTTCGACTTCCTCGGCGGTGTCCGGTGCCCGCTGCGGAGAGGCGATCCACTGCCACATGGCTTCATTGGGCGCGTTGGCGGGATCTTCCAATTCGCCGCCTTCATGGCTCAAGTGCCAGATGTTGCGGTCGCGACTGTAAATGTTTTTCTTGCTCTGTTCGACAGGAATATTGTGTTTGGCCGCGTAGGCGATAGCGTCTTCGCGGGAGTCGATGTCCCATTCGCGCCAGGGAGCAATGATTTGCAGGTTCGGCGCGACAGCCTTGTACGCCAGCTCGAACCGCACCTGGTCGTTGCCTTTTCCAGTGCAGCCGTGCGACAGTCCGTCGGCACCCAGTGAAAGCGCAAGCTCTGCCTGGCGTTTGGCGATCACCGGCCTGGCCATGGAGGTGCCGAGCAAGTACGTATGTTCGTAGACGGCGCCGGCGCGCAGCGTTGGCCAGATATAGTCGCGCACGAATTCGGCGCGCAGGTCTTCGGTGTATACCGCGGAAGCACCGGTAGCGATCGCCTTCTTGCGGGCGGCCTCCAGATCTTCCTGCTGGCCAACGTCGCCGATCATGGCAATCACTTCGCAGCCGTAATTCTCACGCAGCCAGGGAATAATTATGGAGGTATCAAGCCCGCCCGAATAGGCTAGGACGACTTTCTTAGGTTTTTGCTGCTGCTGATTCACTCTGTTTTCTCTCCTCGGGTATAGCAATAAGAATCAAGAATAAAGTGCATGTAAAATAGCCTTCTGGACGTACATGCGGTTTTCAGACTGGTCCAGTACGATGGACGATGGACCGTCGAGAACCTCGTCGGTAACCTCCGCGCCGCGATGCGCCGGCAGACAGTGCATGAACACGGCATTTTCGGCGGCCTGCTCCATCAGTTTGCGATTCACCTGATAGGCCTTGAAAATGTTGCGGCGGATTTTTTCTTCCGCTTCAAAACCCATGCTGGTCCAGGAATCGGTGTACACGGCCTGCGCTCCCGCAACGGCCTCGGACGGGTTGGTGAACAATTCGATTTTGGAGCGAGTCTCCTTGGCGACGCGTTTGGCATCGGCCAGAACGTCGGCGTCAGGCGCATAGTTCGCGGGCGTGGCGATGCGGATGTTCACGCCCAGCCTGGCGGCCAGAAAGATCAGCGAGTGGCAGACATTGTTCCCGTCGCCCACGTAAGCAAGCTTGAAGCCGCGCAGCGAGCCGAATTTTTCTTCCAGCGTGAAGAAGTCTGCAAGCGCCTGGCAGGGATGAAACTTGTCAGAGAGCGCGTTCACCACGGGAATGTCCGCGCTGCGCGCCATTTCTTCCAGCACGCGCTGCTCGTAAACGCGCGCGACGATGCCATGCACCCAACGCTGCAGGTTCCGCGCCACATCAGGAATGGATTCGCGCTCGCCCAGCCGCGCCTGGGTGTGGTCCAGAAAAACCACAAAGCCACCCATGCTCTGGATGCCGACTTCAAATGTCACGCGAGTGCGCAGCGACGGCTTCTCAAAGATCAGCGCAATGTGTTTGCCACGCAGCACATTGGCGAAACGCGCGGGACGAGCCTTGATCTCCGAGGTGCGGTGCAGCAGGTCGCGAACGTCTGCGGGAGACCATTCGGCTCCGGTGAGCAGATCTTTGGCGATCGAAACTGGAATTGAGAGCGTTGCCGTCATCCTTCTTCTCCGTATTTCATGATTTTCTTACACTGCCGCGATGGAAGCTTGTTCGGAGGAAAAAGAACTCCGCAAAACGCGCGTTCCAGGAACGTCAGAAAAAACTGTTCGGCCTGCGATTGAGGCGAAAAGATGCGGCGCCAGCGCGTCCGCCGCGGATTCACCGCCGACGATGTGCACCTCGTGGACTCCGCCTTCAAGAGCGCGCTTGGCTGCTTCCAGCTTCAGGATCATGCCGCCAGAGACCACGCGCGATTCGATGAGGTGATTAATCTGTTCGCAGGACAGCGCGGAGATCACTTCCTCGCCGTGCAAAACGCCCGCGACATCGGTGAGATAGATCAGATGATCGGCGCCGATGAATTCCGCGCAAGCCGCGGCCATGTGGTCGGCGTTGATGTTGTAGAGCTCGCCATCGGCGCCAAGCCCGAGGCAAGCGGCAACCGGCAGCAAGTTTTCGCGCCACAAAGATTCCAGGAAGCGAACATTGACGCTGGTGAGGTAGCCGACAAAGCCCAAGCCGCCTTCCACATCGTTGTGTACCAGCGGCGAAGAAGAAAAACACGCGGCATCGGCGGCGGAGATGCCAACAGCTGGTTGACCAGCGGCGGTGATCGAGGCAGCCAGTCGCTTGTTAAGTAGGCCGGCAAACACCATCACCGCGGCGTCGCGCGTCTCCGCATCCGTGACGCGCAAGCCGCCGACAAATTTGCTTTCGATGCCCAGCTGTTTCAGCGTAGCGGTGAACAAGCGGCCGCCGCCATGCACGACAAGAATTTCGTGGCCGTGAGCGGCAAGCTTCGCGATATGCTGCGAGAGTTCGCGCACCATTGCGGCATCTTCCAGCAGCGCGCCTGCGAATTTGATGACAATTCTCATAAAAGTCCCGTCTGCTCCGCGATCCCGAGCGTTAGGTTTAGATTCTGCACGGCCTGGCCCGCCGCGCCTTTGCCCAGATTGTCGAGGCAAGAGACGACGATCAGGCGCTTGCAGGTAGAATCCATGGCAAAACCGATGTCGCAGAAATTCGTTTTCACCACGTGTTGCAGCTCGGGCAGCGAGCCTGCTGGCCAAATACGAACCATCGGCCGCCCGGCGAAAAATGTGCGGTAGATGCGCTCGATCTCCTCGGGTTCGTGGGCGTCGCGCAGCGAAACGTAAATGGTGGAAAGAATGCCACGCGCCACGGGAAGCAAATGCGTCGAGAAAACGATTTGCGACCCCGGAACGCCCGAGTGCTCCAAAATTTCCGGCGTATGGCGGTGCGAAAACAAGTTGTAGGCGCGGAAATTTTCGTCGACTTCGACGAAATGCAGATCGCGGCGCGGATCTTTGCCGGCACCGCTGGCGCCAGACTTGCAGTCGCAGACAACGCTTTGCGATGGCGCAAGAATGTTGGCGTCAGCAAGGGGCCGCAGGGCCAGGATCACGCTGGTGGCGTAGCATCCGGGATTAGCGATGAGCTTCGCCGTGGCCAGCCGCGTTGCCAGCAGTTCAGGTAAGCCATACACGGCCTCACCGAGTCGCGCTGCATGAGGAGTAGGCAGTTTGTACCAGGTTGAAAAAGTTTCGGCATCGGCAAAGCGAAAGGCGCCGCTGAGATCGATGACGCGAAGTCCCGCATTCAGCAATTTTGGCGCGAGTTCCGCGGAAACTTCATGCGGCGTAGCCAGGAATGCGGTGCCGGCTTTGCTTCCCGTGATGGCGTCCAACGAAAGCGGGCGCAGCGGCGCTTCTCCCCAGCCGCGGATTTGCGGGAAGAGCTGCGAAAGACAATGGTTGCCGTTGGTGTCGCGAACGTAAAAGACCGGCTTGGAGATCGAGGGATGGCGCAGCAATAGCGTGGCCAGCTCAAAACCCGTATAGCCGGTGACACCAATGACGGCGATGCTTCCGGGATCTCTCATTTCACCTGTGCTTCGATTTTTTTCTGCAGCGATTCGCGCGTCTTGCGGCTGGGTGTGATGATCAGGACGGTGTCGTCGCCCGCAATGGTGCCGGCGATTTCAGGAAATTTCGCGCCATCCACGGCGGCGGCCAGGGGCTGAGCGCCGCTGGGAGGCGTTTTCAGGACCAGCAGGTTTTCCGCGGGCCGGATGTCCAGAAGGAATTCACGCAGCGCGCGGGTAAGCGGCGGCATGGAGGCAACGTCGTCCGGAACCGCGGTGCCGGGCTTGTAGCCTTCGGTGGTTTTTACCAGCTTCAGTTCCTGCAAGTCGCGCGACAGCGTAGCTTGCGTGACGCGCAGCTTTTGCTGAGCCAGCCGGCGTCGCAACTCCTCCTGATTGCCGACGCGTTCGGCGGAAACCAGCCGCAGGATCTGGCCGTGACGAAATGTTTTGGTGGCGCTCATGCTGTATACAATATTCACCCAACTGTATATTTATACAGGCTGCCTCCGGGATTGTCAAACAAGAAACGCGATTTTGTTTGTGTCGCATGCGCTAACGGCGCCAGAACTCGCCCGCGCGTTTGTTGGACTATCATGGAAGTACTGCCAGGATCGCTCACCCGTTCGCCGGGGTGCCTCACCTCTCGCGGGTTCCGCACAGCAACCAGGAGCCAGCCATGCCCAACGAACGCACTCCCAAAAAACCGCGCGAACAATATCGCCTGCGCACGCGGCTGATTCATGGAAGTTTCGCCACCGGCCGCTGGGATTACGACCATCACGTCGTTCCGCCGCAATCCAGTTCCGCCACCTACCGTCTTTCTTCCGTTCATCGCGGGGCGCAAGGCTTCGTGGAATTTGCCACGCCGGAATCCCGTAGCGCGCCGATTTACATTTACGGCCGGCTGGATGAGCCGAGCCGGGGCATGCTGGAAGAAAACCTGGCCGCCGCGGAAGGTGGCGAGGTGGCCGTAACGTTCGCCACGGGCATGGCGGCGGTCAGCGGCGCGTTGGGAGTCTTAACGGCGACCGGCGACCAGATTGTGGCGCACCAGATTCTGTATGGCTGTACGCACAGCCTGCTGACGAGTTGGCTGCCGCGCTACAAAATCCACACAGACTTCTGCGACATGACCAAGCCAGAGTCGCTGGCGAAGGTGGCCACGAAGGATTGTCGTGTGGTGTACCTGGAAACGCCGGTGAACCCCACGATGGAGTTGATCGATCTGCGAGCACTCCGGCAAGTGGTCGACCGGTTGAACGAGGGGCGTCCGGAAGCAGAAAAGATCCGCATCGTCGTTGATAATACATTCGCCACGCCGTACTGCCAGCGGCCTCTGCAACATGGCGTGGACATTGTGGTGCACAGCCTGACTAAGGATATCGGCGGATTTGGAACGGAGATGGGTGGCGCGGTTATCGGTTCCGGCACCTATTTCAATCATCTGATGCTGTACCGCAAGGATTTTGGAGGCGTGCTTTCCCCCAAGTGCGCGTGGCCGATTCTGGTGTATGGATTGCCGACGCTGGCGGCGCGAATGGTGAATCAACAGAAAAGCGCGATGCAGGTGGCGGAATTCCTGCTGCGGCAGCCAAAAGTTCGGCGAGTGGTCTACCCGGGGCTGGCGAATTTCGCGCAACGTGAACTGGCGCACCGGCAGATGACCACGCCCGACGGATCGTTCGCGCCTGGCCACATGCTGTATTTTGAATTGAAGGGAAAAAACGGGGATGTGAAAAGCGCGGCGGAGGCTGCGGAGCGATTTGTCGACTACATCGCGGAGAAATCGTACACCGTAACGCTGGCGGTGAGCCTGGGTCAGATCAAGACGCTCATCGAAAACCCGTTTTCCATGACGCACGCCTCGGTTCCCGAGGACGAAAAAATTCGCTGCGGATTGCAGCCCGGAGGCATCCGCCTTTCGCTGGGTTTGGAGGATTGGCACGATATTATTGCCGACCTGGAAGACGCGCTGGAAGTGGTTTGACCGAACGGACAGGTGGTGAGGACAGGTAGCATACGATGCACAATTCGCGGCACAGCGCGGATAACGCTGGATTTTCCGCGCTGGGAATGCTACCTATCTTGCCATCACCCTTTTTTGCCGATGAGCGACCTGTGCCATATCGGTGGATGCAAGCACGACGTGCCGGCCGCTTTGGCCGAGCAAAAACTCTGCGTTCTTCATTTCACACTTTCGCTGGAGTCCAGTTGCGCGGAGATGCGCCGCGAGACCGCTCTGGGCAACACGCCCCACGACCGGCAGCGCGAAATCATGGGATTCATCACCGAGCATGGAGAGAAGCTGGCGCGGGTGGCGACCAGCGGACTGCATTTGACTGACGACTTGAAAGCGCGGGTGCTGAGCACGTTTCTGACGTTGATGAACCTGCGCGAAAACCTCGATCGCGCTTCGATGCGCACGCCCACCGGCCGCGGCGGCGTCTGGCGCTAATCCACTAGTTCTGGAATTTTGTCTTTCATGTAACGCTGGGTTTTATCCCAGCTTGACGGTTGGGGCTAGCATAAAAGCTAGCGCCACATGGAAGAACTAAGACGGAACATTGGCCGGGGTTTATTTCTCGCTACGATTCCTACGCGCACCTTTAAGCGCCGATATATTTGGCGTAAAGCGAGCGCGCTACCGCGGGATCTTTGGTGCCTTTAATCACGGCGCGGCCATCGTTGAAGACCGTCACTTCGCAGGCATCCGCGCGAAAGCGCAGCAAGAATCCATTTTGTCGCACATCGTCCAGCGTGGGTGATAACCGCTGCAGCAATGCCTGCAGGTCCAGCTTGCGGTTGCGCTCGTGGATTTGCACGGAATCGCGTCCGCATAGAGTAATGTGTGGTTGCGCTTCGCCTTCGAGATAAGAGAAATCGTGGCGCGCGCAGGCCCGGCAGTTGGGGTTGCGCTCCGGCACCACAGACTGCATGCGGCCGCTCCACACGTCGCAGGACAGCAGCCGTCCGTGCAAAGCAGACTCGCGACCGGCAAGAATCTTCAAAGCTTCCGCCACTTCCAGGGAAGCGATCAGATTCACGATCGGGCCAAGCACGCCAACAGTGTCGCAGGTTTCTTCTATGCCCAATCCGCTGGAAGATTCCAGCAGGCAGGCAAGACAAGGTGTTTCCCCAGGGCGAATGGTCATGGTCAGGCCGTAGCTGGAGACGGCGGCCGCATAAATCCACGGTGTTTGTGACTGAACTGAATAATCGTTCATCAGGAAACGTGTTTCGAAGTTGTCGGTGCCATCGAGGATCAGGGGATATCCAGCAAGCAGTTCTTCAGCGTTACCGGCGTTCAGATCGGCAACTATGCCTTCGACGCTGACATCCGAGTTGATAGCGCGAAGCCTGCGCTCGGCGGCAATGGCCTTGGGCAACGCCTCTCGCGCGTCGGCCTCCTCAAACAGCGTCTGGCGCTGCAGATTCGAGGGCTCCACGAAGTCGCGGTCCACAATTCGCAACTGCCCTACGCCCGCGCGAACCAGCAGATTCGCTGCCGCCGCGCCGATCGCTCCGCACCCCACCACCACGGCGCGCGATGCCCGCAAGCGTTCCTGTCCTTCCGGGCCAATGCCGGCAAAGAGCATCTGGCGGGAATATTTCTCATGGAGCGGATGGGTCACGTAAAATAGAAGTCCAGCCTTAATTGGGAAGCTCATTCATGATAGCGCCAAAGGCATCCGAAGAAGCAACGCGCGTGTGCTACCCTTCGTCTGAGTATAGAAACGGATGAAATCATGTTGGGCCAATGGGTTACAAGGTCTGCTCCTCCTGACTCTTCTACTGGGGGGAAGGAGCGCGTTTGCCCAGTCTCAGGCGCAGACCAAAGCGGCGGCGCCAACCGAGGCTGAGGCCGGCGCGAAGATCGTTGACGTCCGCGTGGTCAACGAACACGGCAAGGTTCTGGTCGACAACCCCAAAGGCATTCCCGTTAAGTCCGGCGAACCGTTGACGCCCGAGCAGGTGGCAGAGAGCATTCGTGTTCTTTACCGCACCGGAGACTATGCTGACTTGCGCGCGGTGGCCACGCCGGTTGAAGGCGGAATGCGCCTGGACTTCATCGCCCGGGAAAACTTGTTTGTCAGCCAAGTGCTGGTAGAGGGTTTGAAGACTCCACCCACGGAAGCGTCCGCCGTTGCCACCATGCAGCTGTCGCTGGGGCAAACCTACCATTCCCAGGATGTGGATGAAGCGCTGGATCGCCTGCGGGATCTGCTGCGCGACGAAGGTTTGTACCTGGCCAAAGTTACGGCCACGCAGCAGCCCGATGAGTTCACGCATCAGATCAATATCATTGCGCACGTCGATCCGGGCCCGCGCGTGCGGCTTGCCAAAATCGATTTGATCAATAACACGGAGTACCGCGACGGCGATCTGATCAAGCTGACAAAATTGTCGCAAGGACGAGAGCTGACCGTGGCGCGCGTGCAATCCAGCACCGAACGTTTGCGAAAATTTCTGGAGAAGAAGGGCCACCTCAGCGCGCGCGTTTCCGTGCGGCGTGGCGAATATAACCCGGCGACGAACACGATACCGCTGACTCTGGAAGTGACCGAAGGGCCGCGCGTGCTGGTGGTCGTGGAAGGCGCCAAGATCTCTAAGGGCGATCTGAAGAAACTGGTGCCGATTTATCAGGAAGGCTCTGTCGATACGGATCTGCTGGAGGAAGGCAAGCGCAACCTTCGCGAGCGCATGGAACGAAATGGATATTTCGATGCCCGGGTGGAATACAGCGTGAATGCCCACGACATCGAGGGAAAGAAAACCGGGTGGAAGGGTTCGGAGGAAACCATCACCTACGAAGTGGCAAAGGGAGACAAGAGCAAGCTGCTGAAAATCGAATTCGTTGGCAATCACTATTTCAGTACTGATATCTTGCGCAGCCGCTTGACGATTTCCCCCAGTTCACTCTTTACCCACCCGCGCTTCAGTCAACGCCTCATGGATTCCGACGCCCTCTCCATGAAGAACTTGTATGCGGCCAATGGATTTTTGTCTGCACGCGTGGAGCCAAAGTCTGAGCGCGTTCCCGGCAGATCCAACGATCTGATTGTGCGGTTCTTGATCGATGAAGGAAAGCAAACTTTGGTGGCCGATCTGAAGATCGAAGGGGGCCGCGCGATTCCTGAACAGCAAATCCTCAGCGTTGTCGGTTCTTCGCCGGGCCAGCCATTTTCCGACATCAACGTTGCCGCCGACCGCGACAATATTCTCGCGCTGTACTACAACGAAGGCTTCCCTAACGCGACCTTCACCTACACGGCGGAGGCGGCTGAATCTTCGGACGAAGACGCGACGGAGAATAAAGCTGCCGCGGCCAGCGCCAAGCCGCAGGACAATCCTGGAAAAGATGGGGGCTACAAGATTGAACGAGCGCAGCCCATGGTGCTGACTTACAAAATCGAGGAGGGCGAGCAGTTTCACGTGCGTAGCGTGTTCCTGACCGGCTACAACCACACACGGCCAAAAATCATTCGCCGCGAAGTGAAGGTGGCGCCGGGCGGGCCGCTGCGCGAGGGTGAAATCGTCGAGTCGCAGCAGCGCCTCTACAATCTTGGCATTTTCAACCGTGTGACCATTGAACCGCAAAACGCAACCGGCACGGATCCCAACAAGGATGTGGTTGTCCTGGTGGAAGAAGCCAAGCGCTACACCATCGCGTATGGCGGCGGATTCGAAGCGCAGCGTCTGGCCAGCACCTCCAATCCGGTTGGCGGACAAGTGCAGGCTTCGCCGCGCGGCATCCTGGAAATTTCAAAACAGAATCTGACGGGAAGAGCGGACTCCCTGACGCTGAAGCTGCGTGCCAGCACGATTCAATGGCGCGCACTGCTGGGTTATAACGCGCCTAATGCATTCGAGAATCCGAAGTTCACTTTACAGGCCAATACTTATGTGGAAAAAACCCAGGACATCAATACGTTTACGGAAATCCGCTATGAGGGAAACATTCAGATTACCCAGCAGCTCTCTTCCTTTTCCCGGATTTTGTACCGTTACTCGTTCCGCAAAGTGACGGTAAGCAATCTGAACATTCCTGAGGATGAAATACCGCTATTCAATCAGCCCACGCTCGTTTCCCAGTTCAGCACCACGTGGTACCGCGACACTCGCGACAATCCTGCCGATGCGCACAAGGGCAGCTTCAACAGCGCCAACTTCGCCGTTTCCGGCACGGCCATTGGATCCAGCGCCAGCTTTTTGAGCCTGTTCTTCCAGAATTCAGGTTTCACGCCGCTGAAAAAGGATTGGGTGTATGCGCGTTCGATTCGCCTGGGCGTTTTGGTTCCCTACGCATCCACCGTTTCTTTGGAGTTTCCGGCGCAGACCGGCACACCTCCGGCACAAGTTATTCCGCTTCCCGAACGTTTGTTTGCCGGCGGTGGCAGCACGTTGCGTGGTTTTGCGTTGAATCAGGCGGGGCCACGCGATTCCATTACGGGATTCCCTGTCGGCGGCCAAGCCATGATCATTCTGAATCAGGAACTGCGCTTTCCGCTGAAACTTCCGTTTGCCGGAAAGGGATTGGGCGGAGCGTTTTTCTATGACGGCGGAAACTCCTACAGCCAGCTGAGCCACGTGAACTTGCGCTGGCTTCCTCCGGCGCCGGTGTTCAAACCGGCTTACCCGGGGAAAACTCCCGACCGATTCAATCCGCAACAGTGCGTGTACAACTGCACCAACGAATTGAACTACTGGTCGCACACCATTGGGTTCGGTTTGCGCTATGCAACGCCCGTCGGTCCCATTCGAGTGGACCTGGGATATGAATTGAACCGCCCGCAGTTTGTGATCCCGTGCCCGAATAGCTCGGTGTTCTGCCAACAGGGAACGCGGCTGCCTCGTTTGCAGGTATTCTTCAATCTGGGATCGAGTTTCTGATGAGACGCTTCGCCCTATTTCTGATGCTGGCGGCAACGCTGCTTGCGGCCAGCGCGAGCCACGGGCAGCAAGTGATCGACCGGATTGTCGCGCGTGTGGAAAACGACGTCATCCTGATGAGCGACATTCGCCAACTGGCCGAGTATCAGGTATTCGTCGACGGTAAAGCCGAAAGCGACGACCAGATTCTGGAACGCTTGATCGACCAGTGGATCGTCCGCACCGAAGCCGCCGCCGCGCGATTCCCGCAGCCTTCCGATCAGGATGTGGAACGCAGTCTGGCGCGGCTGAAACGCTCCTTCTCGGACTCTGAATCCTTCGAAGAACGGAAAAAGCAGAGCGGCCTGACCGATGAAGAAATCCTGCGGCAGCTGAAGTCGCAGCTGTACCTCAGCAATTACCTGGACTCGCGGTTTCGCGCTTCCATCCAGATCGACGACAACGCCATTGCCGCGTTCTACAAGGATCGCGTCGTGCCGCGCGCTGAGTCTCGCGGCCAGACTCCGCCAACCCTAGAAGCGGCGCACGATTTCATCCAGGAAGCGCTGGTGCAACGCGCCATCAATGAGCAATCGGATAAATGGCTGAAGGAGAGCCGGTCGCGCGTGCGCGTAGAGAATTTGCTGAACGAGAACACGAAATGACGAAAGAGACGCGCTGGCGGAAGATCCTGTGGCTGGAACACGTCCTGTGGGTGCTGGGGACGTGGACGCTGCTGGCTATCGCGTTGGCGGCCATCGCCGTATACAGCGGGCTGGCGAATCCACTGTTGCGTCGCGGGTTGGTGGGTCGCATGGAAGCGCTGACGGGCGGCAAGGTGGAAGTGCGCACCGTATCGATCGGCTGGTTCTCGCTGGATGCGACGGTCAAAGGCCTGGTGGCGCATGGAAAAGAGCCGAGCGGCACGGAGCCTCTTTTGACCGTGGAACAAGCGAAGATTGGTTTGCGGATCGACTCGTTCTGGGGACGCAAGATTTCGTTGCGCGAGTTGATTCTGCAGCAGCCGCGCTTTCACATTCGTGTGGAAAAAGACGGCACCAGCAATTTGCCGACGATTGCCGGCTCTAAAGGCTCGCAAAAGCCCCTGAACCAGACGCTGCTCGATCTGCATGTGGGGCGCCTGCAAATCACCGATGGCTGGTTGCTGTACAACGATGTGCGCAAACTGGTGGCTGTCGAGGGCGGCGAACTTGCCTTGAACGTCGCTTTGGCGGGAACTCCGACGAGTCCTTTATACATGGGATCGCTCGACTGGGATTCCATTGAATTGGCGCGCCGGCGCGATGTTCCAGTTCCCGCTAACCTTTCGGCGAAGTTCTCGTTGGACAAAGAAGGATTCGTGTTGGAACAAGCGATTCTGGACGTCGGGCGCTCGCATTTCGATATTGAAGCGAAAATGCCGGATTTGTCGGAATTCAATCTCACCTATCGCTATCGCGGTTGGCTGGACTTGCTGGACTTGCGTGAGACCTTCCGAACGCCCGAAGTTCCGCTGGGGCGTGTTGACTTGCGAGGCGAAGGCAAGGTGGCGAACGGCAGCGTGCTGGGGAAAGGAAGTTTTGCCGGAGACAACATTACGCTGGGCTTTGAGGATTTTCACTCCGCAAACCTATCCAGCCGTTCCAGCTACATTCTGGAGGAGAAAGGCGTGGTGTTGCCGGACTTTGCCGCTTACGCGCTGGGCGGCAGCGTGAAAGGCCGCGTCACCATGCGCTACGACGGCTTGATGTTTCGCGCTGAGACCAAAGTGCAAGACGTGCGGTTGTCCGCGGTCACGCCCGCCATCGACCACGCCGGATTTCCCATCGATTCGTTGCACTGGGATTCCGTCATCTCCGCCGATACGGTCGAAACCTGGCGCGCCAATTTCCTCGATTTTGATATTTCCGCGCGAATGCATTGGGTCGAGCCCGCGGACTTGCTGCCGGAACACTTGCCGGTGACTGGCGAATGGAATTTGCGGTACCGCGATTTGACCAGCACTCTGTATCTGACACAAGGAGACTTCGAAACTCCCAGCACTCGCGGATCGGTGTCCGGGATACTGGCGCCAAAGGAGACCAGTCTGGATTTGCATGTGAATGCGGGCGCGCTGGAACCCTGGAACGATTTCATTCATGCCATTTCGGGCGACAAGCCTGGCAGTCCAGAAGCGGCGGTGAAGCTGGCTGGCTCGCTGCAGTGGGACGGCACGCTTACCGGTCCATCGGGTGGCCCTACGTTTCAAGGGCACTTTCGCGGTGAGAATATTCGCTACGGGCAAGTGGCACTTGATTCGACCGATGGAGACATGCTGTATTCCCCCGACCAACTGGTGCTCACGCATGCGCACGCGTACCGCGGTGTGATGCACGCGGGAATCGAAGGACAATTGGCGCTCACGGATTGGGAGTTTCGGCCAGACAACCAGTGGTCCAGCGAAATCAATCTGGAGAAAGTCCCACTGGAAGGCTTGGAACAGTTGGCCGGATACAAATATCCCGTGAAGGGTACGGTGACGGGGCAATTCCATGGCCGCGGAACGCGCGCTGAGCCGGCGCTGACCGGGAATTTTGACTGGGCGGACGGTGACGTGTACGGAATGACCTTCAACCGGCTGCGCGGGCAACTAAATGTCTTGCCGGATGAAGTGCGCTTGTCGAACGCGGAATTGCGATTTTTTGCGCCGGGAACGGAAAAGACGGGCGGAGCGGGGATCGTTACGGGCAATGCCGCCTATCGTTACGCGGACCGCTCCCTGGTGACCGAGCTTGTGGGAGCGTCGCTGCCGCTGGCAAATATTGGGAAAATCCAATCGTCGACGTTGCCGCTGAATGGGCAGATCACATTTCGCTTGAAGTCCAGCGGGCCAGTGACGCAACCGGTCGCGGAAGGCTCATTTCGCGTAGTGGACCTGCAAATCGGAAAGGAAGTTATCGGAAGTTTCGACGGAGACCTGAACTCCGACGGAAAAGAAGCGCGCCTGAAACTCAAGTCCGCCATGAGTACGGGTTCGATCTCTGGCGAAATCTCTGTGGGCTGGGCCGATCCCATGCCGGTGGACGGAAAGGTATCCATTCAGAACATCGATCTCGATCCCTTTCTCATGACCTCGTTGCACCTGAAGTCATTTCCGGGTCACGGCGCAGCGGACGGCGACATTACCGTAACGGGTGAGCTCAGGCATCCCGAGAACCTGGTGGTTGACAGCAATCTGAGCAAGCTGGTGTTGACCTACGATGTCTTGAAGCTGGAAAATTCCGGACCGATTCATCTCACGTCTACGCGCGATAATTTGAAAATCATCAGTGCCCGCTTGCAGGGCCTGAATACCAACATCGACCTGAGCGGCTCGGTGCAATTTACCGGCCGGCGCACCGTGGCGATGAAACTGAACGGAACGCTGGATCTGCGGTTGCTGAGCGCCTATATCAAGGACGTCGATATCGGTGGCCACCTGGACGCGAATGCCTCGTTCGAAGGCACACTGGACCGGCCGAGAATTATCGGCCGAATGAAGTTACTGGACGCTTCAGTACGTTCGGCGGATTTCCCCACCGGATTGAGCAACCTGAAGGGTGATTTAAACTTCGACGCCAACCGCCTGTTCTTCGACAATGTCACGGGAGAAGCGGGAGGCGGCGTGCTGGCGTTGAGCGGAAGCGTGAATTATTCGGAAAAGCCGCTGCGCTACGACATTTCCGCGAAAACCGATCGCATTCGCGTGCGCTATCCGGAAGGAATCAGTTGGCTTTTGGGTGGCGGCTTACGGCTGGCGGGCACACTGGACGGCGGACTGCTGACCGGCAAAGTGATCATCCAGCGCGTGAACATGAACGCAGGCCTGGAGTCCGCCGGAGCGCTGGTTGCGCCCGACACCGGCGGCGCGACTTCCAGTTTTTTGCGCAATCTGCAGTTCGACGTGGAAGCCACCTCAACGCCGGATGCGCGAATGGAATGGCCGGGCGCCCAGTTGGAGGCGGATGCCAGCCTTCGCGTTCGTGGCACCGCGGAACATCCGATCATGCTGGGACACATCCACGTTTTGTCCGGCGAATTGTACTTCCACAACAATCGCTATCGCGTGGCGCGCGGGGACCTGAACTTTGCCAACCCGTTCCGGCTGGATCCGGTCATCAACGTCGAAGCAACCACGAACATCCAGCAATACGAAATCACGCTGAACTTCAGCGGGCAATCCAGCAAGCTGAGCCTCTCTTACCGCTCCGATCCGCCGTTGCCGGCCAACGACATCATCACGCTGCTGGCGCTGGGACAAACCACCTCGGAATCTACCTTGCGTAGCGGCGGAACAACGCAGACCGGCAACACCGGAGCGACCGCGCTGCTTTCTGAAGCGATTTCCAGCCAATTGGGAGGGCGCGTGGAGCGTCTGTTCGGGATTACACGATTCCGTGTCGATCCCGGGTTGAACGGAGTGACTGCGACGGGGTCGGGGCAGAACGCGACAGCGCGAATCACAGTCGAGCAGCAAGTGACGAGGAACCTGACGGTGCTGTACGAATCGAATGTGAACTCAACGCAGCAGCAAGTGATTCAGGTGGAATACATTGTGAATCGCAATGTGTCGGTGGTGGCGTTGCTGGATCAGAACGGGACGTTTGGCATCGACGTCAAAATTAAAAAGCGCCTGCCGTAAACGCGAAGATCCCACCTTTGCAGACAGTTTTTTGAGTTACCACGTTAGATTTAGGGTTGATCCTGCTGTTGCGCAGCCTGTGTGCTGTCTTGCGCGGTGCGCCGTTGCTGGAATCGTCGTGCCGGAGCGGTGGTCAGGTGCACGTTTTGGTCGACGCCCGGATTTCCTTCCTTGGTTTCCTGCAGAGCGTCCTTCACAGCCTTGGCGGCAGTGGCGCGAGTAACGGCCTGCATTTCACGCGAGATTTTCGGCGCTTCGGCGGCCATGCGTTGACCGAGCGGCGAACCATAGAATTGCAGCAGTTCCTTGATCTCCTCGCCGGAATAGTGTTTGTCGTAGATGGAGATCAGTTGCTGCGTCACCTGATCCACATCGAATTTTTTTTCGTAGTCGGTCACGACCGCGTTTACGAATGCCTGGTTCTTATCGCTATTGGCAACCGTGGCCAGCAGCTTCTCGCGATACTGCTCCGCGGAATAATTCACGGATTCCTGAACCTGGTCGCGCGCTCCCACCAGATCGAGCAGCGCGCGAATATCAGCTTCTTTGGCGGGGTCGATGGAGGAAGAACGCACGGTGGCGGGCTTCGTCGCGGCAGATTGCGGCGAAGCTTCCACAGCCGTGGGAGCGCTGCCTTGAATCGCTACCAGAAACGCGACGACGTAAATCACCACCAACGCGAGAACGGCCTTCATAAACTGCCTCCAACCAAACCACCGCCTGCAGAGCAAGCGCATCTGCCTTCAAGAATTGATTGTAGGAAGACGGGTTTCCTGGCGCGCCTGCTCGTCGGTGCAGCTTTGCTAGTTCGGTCACTGGCCACAGGTGCAGGAAGCGCCGTAGCTTGCTCGATTTACGGACTCTTGCCGATAGCAAAACGGAAGCCGTATAGCGAAGCTTCGGTTACACTATGCGTATCGACGGCTGCGAGCTTGCAGATGAATTCCACGTCCACAAATGAACGAGAAATCGACGCCAGAGAAGCGCGGCAGTGCATGGTGGCCATGCAACTGCGCCGGCGGGGTATCAAGGACGAACGCGTACTTGAAGCCATGTCGCGAATTCCACGGGAAGAGTTTGTTCCGCTAGAGTCGCGGAGACGCGCCTACGAAGATGAGCCGCTGGAGATCGGAGGCGGCCAGACCATCTCTCAGCCCTATATGGTTGCGGTAATGACGGCGGCTCTACAGTTAAAGCCTACGGACAAAGTCCTTGAAATCGGAACAGGCTGCGGATATCAGGCGGCCGTGCTTTCGTGCCTGTGTGATGAGGTTTACAGCGTGGAGATTCGCCCGGAGCTGGCGCGCAGTGCCGCCGAGCGCTTGCAAAGATTGCATTTCACGAACGTTCACGTCCATTGCGGCGATGGCTCCGCCGGCTTGGCGGAGTTCGCGCCCTACGATGCCATCGTCGTCGCCGCTGCCGCTCCCCTGCTGCCTGAACCGCTGTTGCAGCAATTGGCTGACGGAGGCCGCCTCGTCGCTCCCGTTGGCGATCCGTCTTACCAGAACCTGGTATGCGCCAGAAAACGCGCCAACGCCGTCTCCTACGAGTGGCACGAAGGCTGCCGGTTCGTTCCGTTGGTCGGCAGATTCGGATGGAAGGGCTTGGACCTTCTATGACGCAGCCGGCAACACCGGAACTTTCCATCATCATCCCTTCCTTCAATGAAGAACTACGCCTTCCGGCAACGCTCGACAAAATCGCCAGCTACATCCAGTCGTCGCGCCGGAACACTGAAGTGATTGTGGTGGACGATGGTTCCAAAGACCGCACCGCGCAGGTGGCGGAATCCTATCGCGGCAAGTTCGCGAATTTCCGTGTGCTTTCGAATGGCGTGAATCGCGGAAAGGGCTACAGCGTCCGTCATGGCTCCTTGGAGGCCCAGGGCGACGTCATCCTGTTCACTGACGCAGACCTTTCCGCGCCGATTGAAGAAGCGGACAAACTCCTCGCGGCGTTGCAGGATCACGACGTGGCCATCGGCTCGCGCGCCATGGATCGTGGCCTGATTGAAGTTCACGAATCTGCGTTTCGTGAATTTGCCGGCATTATCTTCAATACCATCGTGCGCGTTATCCTGCGCCTGCCGTTTGTGGATACGCAGTGCGGCTTCAAGGCGTTTCGTCGCGGCCCCAGCCGCATCATTTTCGAACAGCAGACCATCGAGCGATTCGGCTTCGATCCGGAACTGCTGTACCTGGCGCGGCATCACGGACTTTCCACCATCGAGGTGCCGGTGCGCTGGTCGCACTCGCCGGCCACCAAGGTGAACATGCTGCGCGACAGCGTGCAGATGTTTCTGGATATATTGATTATTCGCTGGAACGCGCTGCAGGGGCGGTACCGCAAGGCGAAATAGGGGGTTATTTGGCCGGAAGAAAGCCGGTTAGCTTTGTGTTACAAAGTACTTGACAGGGATTCCCCGCCGCCCTATCATCTGCCTCGTGCCTCTCTCCCATCCAATCCGCGCTCCTCGCCCCGAACCCATCCCGATCGACGCGCGTGCCGCCGACCACCTGAAATACATCCGCGAAACCATGGAACGCGCCGCGGAGTTCACTGCCGTTCCCGGTTGGGGCGGAGTAGCCATGGGCATGACGGCGCTGGCCGCGGCCTGGCTGGCTGCGCGTCAGACTACGCCGCGCGCCTGGCTGGCGGTATGGCTTGCGGAAGTGTTCGTGGCCGTAGCGATTGCGGCGCCCGCGGCTGCCACCAAGGCTCGGCGGGCAAATTCGTCGCTGTTCACAGGACCGGGAAGAAAGTTCGTATTGAGTTTCGCGCCTCCTATCTTTGTAGGTGGTCTGCTGACATACGCTATGGCTCAATCGGGAGGAATTTCTTATCTGCCGGGAATTTGGTTGCTGCTGTATGGCACCGCCATCGTGACCGGCGGTGCATTTTCCGTGCGCGCCGTGCCGATCATGGGTCTTTGCCTGATGGCACTGGGTGGCGTGGCGCTGTTCACGTCTGCCGCCTGGGGCAACCTGTTCATGGCGGCGGGATTCGGCGTGGTACAGATCTTTTTTGGGATTTGGATCGCACTGCGTTACGGAGGCTGAGAAACCAGCAGGGAAAATCAAGCAATGGCAAAATCATCCACAGTTCGGCAGGAACGAAGCGCTCGCGAGGCAGGCCCGGCGGCCGTCCGCGGGCAGGCTGCGGAACCCGTATCCTCCAGCCTGGATCGCCTGATCCATGAGCGCATGCGCTTGGGAATCGTCAGCGCCCTGGCGGTGAATCGCTCGCTGACCTTCAACGAATTGAAGGCCCTGCTCAAGACCACCGACGGTAACCTGAGCGTTCACGCGCGAAAGCTGGAAGAAGCGGACTACATCGTGTGTACCAAATCGTTCGACGGGCGTCTGCCGAAGACGGAGTACCGGCTGACGGCTGCGGGGCGGCGCGCGCTGGAGAAATACCTGGATCACATGGAGGCGCTGATCCGGGCGACGCGCGAGCGGTAAATTTTTTTTGGGTTTCTGCTTTGTACGGCAAAGTACATTGCGAAGCTCGGCGGCGGAGAAAGCAAGGCATGGGCATGGTAACGCAACAATCGGTTCTGGAACGCATCTCACAAGCACCCGCGATGGTAGCTTCGCGGCTACACGTCGCCATTATCTGCGACGGAAACGGGCGCTGGGCCACATCGCGAGCACTGCACCGCTCGGAAGGCCATCGAGCGGGGGCGGAAACGGCGAGACGAGTCATCCAATGCGCGCCATACTTGGGCATTCATACGCTTAGCCTGTTTGCGTTGTCCTCGGCGAACTGGAAGCGGCCGGCGGGCGAAGTGGCCGCGATCCTGAAGATCCTCGAGGAATATCTGACTGAGGAAACCGCTCACTGCGTCGAGGAAGGAATTCGCCTGAGCATTATCGGCCGACGCGATCGCTTGCCGGCCACGTTGCGCGAAGCGGTTGCTGAGGCCGAGGCCATGACCGTAAAGGGCCGCAGGCTACACTTGCGGCTGGCCATCGATTATTCGGCGCGTCACACTATCTACCAGGCCGCCAGCAAGTTCTACAAGGTGACAGACCTTTCCAGCGAAGCGTTCGCGACGCTGCTCTCGGAAGTGCTCCGCGGCGGCTCCACCGACGTGGATTTGCTCATACGCACGGGAGGCGAGCAGCGGCTGTCGGACTTCCTGTTATGGGAATGCGCTTTTGCGGAATTTGTCTTTCTGGAGAAGCGCTGGCCCGACTTTATGCCTGCCGATCTGCGAGACGCGGTAAAGGAATTTGACCAACGAGAGCGCACCCGAGGCGCCCTGCCGAGCGAATGCTAAAGCCCATTTACGGGCGTCATGCTTTAGAATCGCCATAACTTATTCATTATGCGTGCATTAGTCCCACGCTAAAGCTCCGTGCTGACCTACCGACGATTTGCCCTCCTCCGTCGTCTATACCCCAGGAGAATCGCATGGGATCTGTGGGACTTACGCTGCCCTGGGAGCATAGAATCTCCCCGGTAGCGCGCGAGGGGATATCTCGAGTGGAACCAGCCGAACGCCAAGCGCAAGGCAATCCTGCAGGCAGTAATCCAGAGGACGCAACGTTGGCCGCGGCATGCCGGGCCGGCGATCTGCACGCGTACGAGCGTCTATACCGCTTACAGGGCGCGCGCATGCGGAACCTGGCGCGCAACTTGTTGGGCACGCAGAGCGACGCGGAAGACGCGGTGCAGGAAACGTTCCTGAAAATACAGCGGAGCATCGCGACGTTTCGCGGGCAATCCTCGTTCGTCACCTGGACGTTTCGCATCCTGGTGAACACATGCCACGACCTGCGCCGCAGTCGCACCCGGCGAAAAGAATTTGTGCCGGACGAACGGGAAGACGCGCCCATGCCGGTGGAACCATGCGCGCCGGGCGGCCACCCTTCCCTGAAGCTGGCGCTGGAACGAGCCATTGCTACGCTGACGCAACACCAGCGCAGCGTCTTTCTGCTGTACGAAGTGGAAGGCTTTCATCACGCGGAGATTGCGGCAATGCTGGAAATTACGGAAACAGCTTCGAAAAACACTTTGTTTCAAGCGAAAAAGAATTTGCGGCAGACGCTGGAGGCTCCCCGGAGCAGTCAGGCGGGAGGAGCATAAATGCAAATCAAGTGCGAAGATCGCGAACGGATTTTTCTGGATGGCGACGCGGAAGAGTGGGCCGGGCTCGAGCTGCACGCAGCTTCGTGCGCCGAATGCGCGAAAGAACTGCAGGCCTGGAAGTCGCTGAGCGTGGCGGCGCAGGAATTGCGCGATGGTCAGGAGAGCCCCGCGCTCTGGCCGCGAATTGAAGCGGCGTTGGCACAACAAGCTCAGCAATCTGCGCTTCACAAGCCGTGGCTGGAGCGGCTGTCTTTCTGGCGCAATGTCCCGATGGCCTGGCAGGCCGCTCTCGCCGGAGCGCTGGTGCTGCTGATGGCCGTCAGCGTGGGATATGTCTATGTGCATCGCCATGCCGCGCCAGGCCCGGTTGAAACCTACAACCCTCTGCTGCGGGACAGCAAGGTAGTCGAAGTGGAACGCGCCGAACGCGATTACATGAAGGCCATCGACAAGCTCGCCGCGGAAGCAAAACCGCAGTTGGACACGCCGGATTCGCCGCTGATGGCCAACTATCGCGAAAAACTGATCATGCTCGACGGCGCCATTGACGAACTGCGCATGCACGCCGGGCAGAACCCCTCGAATGCGCATTTGCGATACCAGTTGCTGTCGATGTACCAGGAAAAACAGGCCACGTTGCAGGAGGTATTGGAGACGAAACCATGAAGCCCGCCCTAAATTCATTTGCTGTGAAGAGTTTTGCCGCGATTGCCCTGGCTTTAGCTGCGTTGGCTATCGCCGTGCCCGTGCGGGCCGCAAACGCCGCACAGGAAACAACCACTCGTCATTTTGACAGGACCCTGACGCTTGGCGCCAACCAGACTGTCGCCATGGAAAACAAATTTGGTGACGTCCACATTCACGGCGAAAGCGGCCGCGAGGTGAAAATCTCCGCCACCATTCGCACCCAGGCAAAAACCAAGGACGACGCGGATCGCAAGGCGGACGAAATCAAGATTGAAGTCTCACAGGACGCACAAGGCATCAAGGTGCGCACCGTGTATCAGGATCAGAGCAAGTGGGTCATCCGCATCGAAAAGGGCGGGCCTTCCTACTCCGTCGATTACGACGTGGCGGTGCCGAACGATGCAAAAATCTGGCTGCACAATGATTTCGGCAACATCGAGATGCGCGGGGTTCGCGGCTGGGCCGACGTGGAGAACGGCCACGGCAAGCTGGAGGTGCGCGACAGCGGCGCGGCGAAGCTGACCAACTCATTCGGCTCGGTGGACGTAAATGGAGCGGAAGGCAACGTCACGGTGGACGACAACAATGGCGCGGTGACGGTCGCGGCCGTGAAGGGCTCGTTGGATGTGAAGGACCGCTTTGCGTCCATCACCGTCAGCAACGTTCAGGGTGCTACAACCATATCCGGCGGAAATGGCGCCGTGGAAATCAGTGACACTGGCACATCCACGGTAAACAATTCCTTTGGCAGCGTGAATGCCCGCGGTATTCGCGGCGATTTGACGGTGAACAATAACAATGGCGCGATCGATGCCAACACCGTCAGCGGCTCCGCAACGTTAAACGGAAGCTTTGGATCGATTGCTTTCGCGAATGTGAATGGCCACGTGCGATGCACCTCGTCAAACGGCAGAGTGAAGGGCGGTCCGGTGCAGGAGGATGTTTACGTCAAGACCTCCTTTGGCGAAGTGCAGTTGGAAAATATTGGCGGCTCTGTTGAGGTTGACGATTCCAATGGCGCTGTCACTGTCAGGGACGTGAAGGGCCACGCGACACTGAACTCTTCTTTCGGCGCCATCGACGCCACCGGCGTCCGCAAGGGCGCAAAGATCACTACCGGCAACGGCAGAATTTCTCTGAACGACATTGCCGGCGAAACCTTCGCTAAGACCAGCTTCGGCGCCATCAACGCCCAGCGCGTCAGCGGTTCGCTTCGCTTGGAGAATTCTAACGGCTCAGTCACCGCCAACTCTGTCAGCGGAACTACCTGGGCGAAAACCAGCTTTGGAGCCGTGACACTCGACGATATCGGCGGCGCCATCACCGTCGACAACCAGAACGGAGCGGTGCTGCTGTCCGCCGTCCGGCAATCCACATCGTGCCAGAATATTAGCGTCAAGACTTCCTTCTCTCCCATCCAGGTGCACCTGCCGGAAAGCGCTGGTTACGACTTGACCGCGCGCACTTCATTTGGCCGAATCAACAGCGAACTTCCGGTTACCAGCACGGGCCAGCTTAGCGGCGATGTGTTGAATGGGAAGATTGGCAATGGAGGCTGCACTCTGTCGCTCATCAATGCCAACGGCTCGATCGACATTCTGAAATTGTCGAAATAAAGGCGCAAACTGGCTAGCGACGGGACTTCTGCGAGGATTACGGCCGTTTGCGGCGTTCGCGATCCATTGCGAATGCCCGCAGAAGCACTCGGGTGGCTGTAGGCGTCAACTCGTATCGCTCCAGTTCCTCTTCGCTGGCATACGCAACATCGGTCACGTCGCTGGCGGCTCGCGGTTCACCGGAAATGCGCTCGCATAAATAATCGACGATCACGTAGTGGAATTTGGGGCGCGCATCGGCCTGGCTGGCGACGTCGTCCGGATCGAGAAAAATTCGGTCGAATACTTCGATGACGTCCAGCACGCGCACGGTGATGCCCGTCTCTTCCAGCAATTCCCGCGCAACCCCTTCCTGCAGGGTTTCCCCCAGCTCCAGCGTGCCGCCCGGTATGGACCACTGCCCCAGCAGAGGCTCGCTGCCACGGCGGATCAGCAGCGCCCGGCCTTGCTCGATAATCACACCGCCGACACCGACGACGGGACGGTCCGGATATTGACGCGCCATTCGCTTGATTTTCCCCAAGCCAATCTGTAGGGTAACTTTGCACTACGGGGCGGGGTGCTTCCATTCGCTTACCCGCCTCCGTATATAATAGCTGGAAGGTGTTGGCGCGTCGCTGGTCCAGCACAACACAAGACTAGATCGGAGGAAGCAGCCGTGCTCCGCTGCCCAGAGTGTTCCGCAGAAATCGACGTGGATGAAGACGAAGTGGAAGAAGGGGAGATCCTCAGCTGCCCGGAGTGCGAGTGCGAACTGGAAGTGTCGCAGACGCATCCGGTGGCGCTGAATCCCATCTCCGATGACATCGAAGAAGAGGAAGACGAGGAAGAAGAAGTGGAAGAAGAAGAGGATGAAGAGGAAGACGAGGAATTCGACGAAGATGGCGACCTCATCGACGACGACGAGGAAGACGACGAAGACGAGGAGTAATCCCGAGCGTCGCGCACCGCGTGCATCTTCTGCTGGTTCCGTTGTCATCCAAAGCAAAGTGAAAGGACTCCCCCTGAATGTCGCGCGGTCGCTGATTGTTCCTGCCGTGTTTCTGGCAGGTTGTTTTTGCCTTTCCGTTGCAACGCGGGCTCAGCAGCCCCAACAGCCAGTCCCTCCGGTTACTCCGGAAAACACCAACGCCCCGCCACAGAACGCTCCGCCGGTAAGAGAATCTTCCACCAGCAAAACAAAAAGTAAGATTCCACCCTTCGTAATTCTGGGAACGGTGTTCAACGAAAAGGCGCTAGCCTATCCCGGGGTGCAGGTGCGCGTCAGGCTGAAAGGCGATAAGAAATTCAAGTGGGATACATACACGAATTCGCGGGGAGAATTTGCGGTTCGTGTACCAGAAGGACCGGATTACGAAGTGTTCGTGCATGTGAAACACTATCAGAATGTGTCGCGGTTCGTATCGGCGAAGGGCGGAGTGATCCAGGAGCAATTGTCAATCCGCATGCAGCCAGTGGACCAAGGCAAGGGCGGGGAGAAGAAATGAGCGCGATGCGAAGATTGGCGTGGATGGCGTTTCTTTTGTTGCTGGTGACGGGATTTGCGGCAGCGCAGAATTCAAAAAAGGAGTCGCCGCTGCGTACCGTGCTCGGCGCGGTTACCGATAAAGCCGATACTCCGCTGCCGGGAGGGGTCGTTTTTCTGAAGAACAATCGTACTGGCACGATCAATAGCCGGTTCGCGGACCACGACGGAAATTACCGCTTCAGCGGCCTGGACCCGAACGTGGACTACGAAATCCATGCCGAACTGGATGGGGCAAAGTCGCCGACAAAGACGATTTCTTCGCTGGACGGCCGAAAAGAAATTCTCGTGAATCTGAAGATTGACCGTAAAAAAAGCTAGGATCTGGCGAGATTGCGGAAGCCAGCTCCGCGTCAAGCTTGGGGGGATTTGCCAACCGTAGTTTAGATCGCGCAGTTGTTACCCATTCCAGCCCTTGTCGAAATTTCTCCGATGGTATGTGCGGGGAGGAAGATGGCCCGGCGCTTGGCTATTTTGGGACGGGGAATCGCGCTATTATCGCTCGCGATGTTGGGTCGGTGTTCCTTCGCGCAGGAAAAACCCGACAGCCCGGAACCAAAACCCGCTCAGGGCGCGCAAACTCCTTCCAAAACTGATACCAACGTCAAAGAGACAGACAAGGAAGTAAACGACGAAGTTCCCAAACGGATCTTCTGGATCGTTCCCAACTTCATGACCGCGAACGACCAGCCCCAGAATCTCGGCCCACTCACCACCGAACAAAAATTCAACATTGCCTGGCATCAGTGGTGGGACGTCAGCGCGCACCTGGGAAATCTTCTGGAAGCCAGCATCTCGCAAGCGGCGAATGGCATTCCCAAGTACGGACAAGGCTGGGGCGCGTTTGGCAAGCGATACGCCGCGCAGGAGGGCGATCAATTCACGGGCGCCATGCTGATTTATGGCGTTCTGCCCACGATTTTGCACGACGATCCACGCTATTTCCGCAAAGGGCGCGGTTCCGCGTTATCGCGCATCGGCTATGCCGCTTCGCGCAGCGTCATCTGCAGAACCGATTCCGGAAAAGATACCTTCAATATTCCTCAAGTGTTTGGACAATTGGGGCAGGCCAGCATTTCCCTGTCGTACTATCCAGAAGTGAATCGCAACGTCAGCGGGTTGTTTTCTGGATGGGCCATCAACCAGATTTACAATTTGGGATGGAATCAACTGAAAGAATTCACGCCGGACCTCGGCGCGTATTTGAACCGGCGGCGCCAGAAGAAACACCAGCAGGCCGATGTGAAAGATAACCGCTCTCCGATTTCCCCGGCCAACTAGCCTTTCGGAATATTCCGCGGGCAGAGCATGCGAATCGCCCCGGGCACCACCTCGATTTCTACCGGCGTCCAACCCAGGATTTCTCCATCGCCGTGAAACTTCGCGGGAGTCTTCGTCTCGATGCGAACGCGCCGAAACGTCTGGCGCCGCACCCGCGTGGTCCGCAGTTCGCCATGAGTGATGACGCGGGGCAGCACGCGAAGGACCTGCAACAGCGTCAGATTCTCCACCAGAACCAGATCCAGCAATCCGTCGTCGAGTTTCGCTTCTGGAGCCAGCCGCAGTCCCGCTCCGTAACTGGGGGTGTTCAGAACTCCCACCACGAAAGCATCGGATCGCCACTCAATATTTTTCTCGGATTCGATTGACGCGTGAATCTGCAGCGCGTGAAAGCCGATCAGTGCGCGAATCATCGACAACAGATAGCGAGGACGTCCGCGAAGATTGCGGTACACTCCGCCGGCAAATTGCGCGGCCGCTGCGTCCAAGCCCACTCCTCCGCCTCCCAGGTACAGCCGCTCGTTTCCGTCGGAAGTCCGCACGCGCGCCGCGTCGAGGAGACGAACTTCGCCATCGAGCAGAAGTTTCGCTGCGAGCACAGGATCCAGCGGAAGTCCCAGCGCTTGCGCCAGGTCGTTGCCGCCGCCCGCCGGAAGAACGCCCAGAACAATGTTTTGGCCAGCGCCGATCGCGTTGGCCAGTTGCTGGAATGTTCCGTCGCCACCCAGTGCGAAAATCCGAGTGTAACCGGCAGCCACGCCTGCGCGTGCTTGCGCGGTCAGATCAACGGCGCTTGCGGTGCGGCGGAAGTCCACTTGCCAACCAGTTTCAGCAGCAAACTGTTCGATCCGCGGAGCGGCATCGTTGGCGATTCCCCCGCCCGCCACGGGATTCAACAGCACCAGATCGGGCGATCTCACGGATTGAGCCGCGGTCGGGTCTAGCTCCACAGCCGATCCCACGAGCGTTCCTGATCCCATTGTGGCGTAGGCTCAAAATAACCCGTCCCGGGCGCCAGATGTTGCCGGACCAAGTCCTCGTTCAGCGTCACGCCGAGTCCCGGCCTGTCCGGAACTTCGATCCAACCGTGGTTCACGATCGGAGTCTTCACGCCTTCTTCCACCAGCGACGACCACCAGGCCACATCCAGCGAATGATTCTCCAGCGCCAGAAAATTCTGCGTGGCCGCCGCGCAATGCACATTCGCCATGCAACTCACCGGCGTTCCTGCGAAGTGCATCACCATGGGCACGCCGTATTCCTCTGCCATATCTCCGATTTTGTGCGTTTCCAGGATTCCGCCGGACGTGGCAAGGTCCGGTTGGATCTTGCCCACGGCGTTTTTCTCGCAAAGCACCTGGAACGGCTCCTTCAGGTAAATATCTTCACCGGTGAGGATTGGCGTGGGACTTTGCTCTGAGATTTGTTTCAGCAGGTCGGTGTAGGTCCACGGAATCACATCTTCCATCCACGACAAATTGTATTTCTCGTATGCCTTACCCAGCCGGATGATGGACTTCACTCCCAGGTGTCCCAGGTGGTCCATCGCCAGCGGAATCTCCATGCCCACGGCATCGCGAACCGCGGCAACGTATTGCTCCAGCATGGCGATGCCTTTGTCCGTCACCTCCATTCCCAGCAGCGGGTGCGGCAACTGGTTCGGCTTCCATTGCTCGATGTCCGTCGGATTCGTTACCGTGCCGGGCGTGTCCGCCACCATCTCAATTCCCAAATCCATCTTCAGCCAGGTAATGCCCATCTGTTCTTTGCGTTCTTTCATCCGTTGCGCGTAAATCTTGGGATCATTGGACTCGGTCGTGTCGGCATAGATGCGAATCTTGTCGCGAAACTTGCCGCCGCCAACCATCGCATACGCCGGAGCGTTGTAAACCTTGCCGGCGATATCCCACAGGGCCATTTCGGTTGCGGATACGCCGCCGCCTTGCCGCGCGTGACCGCCAAATTGTTTGATCTTGCGGAAAATCTTATCAAGCTGCAGCGGGTTTTCTCCCACGATGCGGCTTTTCAGAAACAGCGCGTACGTGGGACTCGCGCCGTCGCGCACTTCGCCAAGCCCATAAACACCTTGATTGGTGTCGATTCGAATGATCGGGCATGGGCTGGGGCCCGGCTTCACCACTGTGGCTACACGCAGGTCTGTGATTCGCAGCGCCGATGGACTGGAGTTGGTGTTCACACCCTTCGGATAAGCCTCCAGCGGTTCCTTGGCGAACAGCGCTCCTCCCAAAGCGAGCGCTGAAGCCTTCAAAACCTCGCGACGTTCGAACCCGTTTCCACTTTTTTCTCTCATGAAATTTAACCTCTGAATTCAGAGTGCATCGTATCACCGCAGCGTCACGGCATGGCTGAGTTTGACGAATTGTCTCTGGGCTTAGAATTCCCGCCAGCCACAGATGCTGATCTGATAGCATTCCCGTGTTTGCTCCTAATTTCTCATCGCTGCATCAGGTGTTCCCTATGACCAACTTTGCCGGCAGTCATTTCCGTCGAATGGTTTTTACCCTCTCCTTAGCCGCATGCTCAACCGCGTTGCTGCTTCCCGATTCCGCGCGCGCACAGCTGCTCACATTCACCAAGCAGGATCTGATCGAATACACTCCCAACAATCCCTTCGATCGCCTTCCCGATGGCAGGCCCAAGGTGCCCGATGAATTCATGGAGCGGGCTCGCGATCTTTCTTCGGAAGAAGTCTGGGCGGTCCTGCAACAAAAGGAATACAACAACCAGTACGCCGACGGATTTTACGTACTGCATCCTGGCAAGACCATGGTTGGACGCGTGTTCACGGTGCAGTTTATGCCCTCGCGCGCCGATGTTGATGAAGTCGCGGAGAACAAGGCGAAGGCTCACGGGCTTCCACGACTCACCAATCAGATGGCTATCGATATGCTTCAGCCCGGCGATGTGCTGGTCGTCGATCTTTTTGGCAAAAAAGTCGGTGGCACCATCGTTGGAGACAATCTCTTCTATTACGTGATGAAAGCCGCGCATGGCGGCGGACTCGTCGTCGACGGCAGCATCCGCGACCTCGATGGAATCGCTCCAATGGATATGCCGGCCTATTTTCGTTCCGCCGATCCCACCCCGATCGACAATGTCATGCTCACCGGAATCAACGTCCCGATACGCATTGGAGGCGTGACCGTAATGCCCGGAGATCTTGCTGTCGGCGACCGCGAAGGCGTCTACTTCATTCCTCCGCAATTCGTGAAAGAAGTTCTGGACCGGGCCGATGAAATTCACATTCACGACGAATGGACCAGGAAGAAATTCGACGAGGGGAAATACAAATCGAGCGAGATTTATTCCACGCCATCCGATCCCAAATTAAAGCAGGAATACCAGGAATATTTGAAGAAGCGACTTGAGGAACTACAAAAGCAGCGCAGCGCGAAACATCCGCAATAATGAGGGAACGGTTCGGCCGTGGGCTTTCGAAGAAAAACAGGCTAAGTCTTCTGAAATCAATGGTGCCGGCGGGGGGAATCGAACCCACGGCCTAGGGATTATGAGACCCTCGCTCTACCACTGAGCTACGCCGGCATAGGTCAATTCTCCATGCTACGGAGTAACGCGCAGGGGTGTCAAGCACACGTGAACATGGACCAAGGCGGCGGACTTGCTTGAATTCCACCACCTGGAGAAGTAAGCAGCCTGGACCGAATTGATGAGTGTACTCTTATTTTTAACCTTGATTTTCACCTCGATGAGTCCGCCAACCGTTATTGGCGTGTAATAATTGCTAATCAGTAAATAGAAGAACTGCTCCTCAGATCGCATCGGAGGAGCACACGCTGCCGAGCAGGCTAACCCCAGGTACAAGGTCAAAAAACTGTCACAAATCGGGAAAGCGCCTGCCGATTCCTCGTAGTACTTTAGTACCAGTGGGTTGGGACTGCCGTACTGTTGTTCCTAAGTCTCCTATTTCCTATTCTCTTCGATGCCACAGCAGCTCTCGCTCACTGTCAGTCGAACAAAGGGCGAAACGGTGAAAGGGACTGGTACTGGCAGTTTTGAACAGATTTTGCGTGTGTACTACTTGACACTATCCCAATAAGGGATAGAGTGTCTCCATTGGTTCTTATTCCCTCGGAGGCACTCTCATGTCACGTAGACTCAGCGCAATCGCCCTTGCATTGGGTATTCTTGTTGGAGCTACTGGTCTTAAGGCAGCCATCACCTCGCACGTAGCGAAGGGTACGACGGTTGCCAATACACCAGCTCCGGTTCCGCCGATCCGGCGCCCTGGTCAGTAAGAAGCACTCGCGGACTAAACACACCGCGCGGGGCTGAACCGGACCGAAAGAGATTATGCATCTGGGTTCAGCCGAATTGTTCATTTGGTACTTGGGAACAGCTTTAGAGCTGGCCTTTGTGGTGTGTTCAATCGCGCGTAGGTCCTTCTTTACTTATTTTTTCCTCAATCTCTACATGCTGCTCAGCGTGCTCGCTGATGTTGCGCGCTGGCAGGCGCTTCGCTTGTACGGATTTGATTCCGATCAGTACATGCAGTGCTACTACTACACCGATGCGCTGCTGACCGTGATTCTGTATGTCCTGCTGATCAGTTTGTACTCGCGCGTCTTCGGTGAATTGCGCTTTGCTAAGCACATGAAATTGGCGGCCGTGGTGCTACTCCTGGGCACCGCGGGTTTTTCGTATGCGGTGGTTGCCCAGCAAGGGACTCGCCTGGCCCATTACTTCGCATACGAACTCTCTCAAAACCTTTATTTCGTCGGCATTATTCTCACTTATTTGCTTTGGGGCGCTGTCCTGAAGCTGCGTGAGACGCGTACCCGCCTCGTTCAGATGGTGCTGTCACTCGGGTTGTATTTCAGCGCCTACGCCGCCAGCTACGCCTTAGTGAATGTGGCCCCCGGCGTAACGGTCGTGAAGTATGCGAGCCCGCTCCTCGGCTGTCTGCTGCCCCTGGCCTGGTGCGTTACGATCATGCGTTATTCGGAAGATTCGCGGCTCGCCCCCGCGCAACTTGTGGCGGTGCCGCGATGATGGCTGCGATTATTCTTGTCGTTTCCCTGGTTACGATGATGATGTTCTTCGTGTCGTATTGCCGCTCGCTGACGGCGCATTCCGCCAGCCATGCGCTCTCCGAAGAAGTGCGCGACGTTACCGGCATTCAATCGCGCGCCTCCGGACGCGACTTCACGCGAGTGATGCAGTTGCTTCAGTTGTGCCCCGATCGTCCCGCGGATCGCATGGGATTGGAAGCGGTGCAACTGTACTATTCGTTCCTGAGCGCGGCGCAGTCCGCGATCTCCCGCATTGCGCCTTCGTTCGCCTCGTGGTCGGAAACCGAACGAGCCAGTTGCGCCTATTTTGTGGCCGTCGTTCTCGACAAGCGGATTGCCTTGAGCCGCGAAATGCTGACGCAACAAGCCGAGTCCTGAATCGCGCCCGACAATATCTCTTTCGCGTCTCTTCACTCCACTTTCTATTCAATTCCTGAGCAGCAGTGTTATGCTTAAACGTCTCCTCTTTTACCGGAGTGAGAGCGTCCGCAGCGCAAAAACTACCGGTGAATAAAATATGTCCGCAGTGTGGCGCAGTCCTGACAAAGGGTGCGCTGTTATGTAACTTCTGTGACTCTTCGGAGTCCGTCCCCATCGGGGACCATTCCACAACCACGCAGGCCCATCTGGCGCCGCATGCCGTCATCGAAAACGAGTGGCGCGGCGAGCTGAACCAGCGCCTGCAGGCCTACCGTGCCAAGCGGCGTAAGGCTGCGCCCAACGAAGCACAGAGCGAGTTGCCATTCAACGGCAATGCCTCCGACACTGGCGGCACGGTTGCCGTTCAAGTGGAAGAAACTCCGCGAGACACCCACGATGCCAAGGATGATTTCGCCTTCACCATCGCCATTGGGCGCATCGCGGGCAGGCACGATCCCAACGATACCCGCCTGCTGATCGATGTTTCCGTGCCGCCGGAGGAACAACCCACAGCCCAAGAAGTCAGCCGCGAACCTGTCGTGCTGCCGCAATCTTCCGGGATATTTCCCGTGGCTTCTCTGGACGACCGCCGCAGCGCGGCTTTAATCGACGCCGCCTGCCTGGCCTTCGCGTACGGTGGCTTCCTGGCGTTGTTCGGCTCGCTGGGCGGGCATTTCACGTTCAGCAAGCTTAGCGCCGCGGTCTGCTTCTCGACGTTTGCCTTTGTTTATCTGCAATATTTCGGCTTATTCACGATTTTCGGCGGGACCACCCCGGGAATGATGATTCGCGGGCTGCAGGTGGCCACCTTCGCCGGCGAAATGCCCACGCTGCGTCACCTGCTGCTGCGCGCCACAGGCTACATGTTGTCCGCCGGCACGCTCTTTCTCGGCTTCCTATGGGCCTGTTGGGACGAGGATTCGCTGACCTGGCACGATCGCCTGTCGGGCACGTATTTGACCGCGCCAGACATTTTGACCGATCTGGACGCGCCACACACCGCCACGACGCACTAAATGCAACAGCACGGTTGGTTGCTAGCGGTGCATGCCTTCACAATCGGCGCCAAGTCCTGGTTTTTGTCATTCCGAACGGAGTCTGCGGAGTGAGGAATCTCTTATCTTGGGTGAGCGTGCGGCGCATCCGCACAGACTGTGAAGACGCCTGCTAATCGCTCTGCGGCGTGTTCTTGGTCACTTTTTCGTCAGAGAAAATCTTGCCGTCGCGAATGAAGATCACGCGATGCGCATGCTGCGCGATATCCATTTCGTGGGTCACCAGAATAATGGTGTTGCCCTGCTTGTGCAGATTCGCGAACAGTCCCATGATTTCCTCGCCGGTTTTGGAGTCCAGGTTTCCGGTCGGCTCGTCCGCCAGCACAATCGAAGGGTCATTCACTAGTGCGCGCGCAATCGCTACGCGCTGTCGTTGACCTCCCGAAAGCTCATTCGGCCGGTGCGTCATTCGGGAAGTCAGATCCACGCGCTCCAGAGCCTGCTTGGCCTTTTCCACGCGTTCCTCCGCGGGTGTGCCATTGTAAATCAGCGGCAATTCCACGTTGTGTAGAGCCGTTGCGCGCGGCAACAGATTGAAGGTCTGAAACACGAAGCCAATTTCCTTGTTGCGGATGTAGGCCAGCTCATCGTCGTCCAGTTCGCTCACCAGTCGTCCGGCCAGCCAGTAGCGGCCGGCGCTGGGGGAATCCAGGCATCCGATCAAATTCATCAGCGTGGATTTGCCGGACCCCGAGGGCCCCATGATGGCAACGTATTCGCCTTTGTGGATCTCGACATCGACTCCGCTGAGCGCGTGCACCTGCTCGGCGCCCATTTCGTAGACCTTGGTGAGACCCTCGGTGCGAATCACCACACCGGAATCCACCAGGTCCTGCCGATACGATTCAGACGATGTCATCTCTACAGGCATCTTTTTCTCCCCATTTGTCGCGGACGTCACTTACTGCTGGTCTTCCGTCTTCTTTGGAGCGGAGTTATCGATTTTGACGGTCGCTTCCGGCTTCAGAGTGCGTAAAGCCTTGTAGCTGCCCACTACGATTTCGTCGCCGGCCTGCAGGCCCTTGGTGATTTCGATATCCGTAATGCCGGAGATGCCGGTTTCCACGGGCCGGAACGCTGCTTTCTTTCCGTTAACCACAAAAACGCCCTGGACTTCGTCTTTCTTCGGATCGCCGGCGGCTGCCGGAGGCGGCGCTGCCAATGTCACGTTGCCATTCTTCTTGGCGTTCTTCGCGGCTTCTTCCAGATCCTTGCGCGACCGCACTGCCAGCGCCTGAATCGGGATGGCCACCACGTCCTTCTTTTCGGCGGTCTTGATCTTGGCGGTTGTGGAGAGTCCGGGCCGCACATTTTCCGGCGGATTCGCGAGTGTCACCACTACCTTGAAGTCTTTCGCTTCCTGGTTGCTCGTAGTCGTTTGCGTCGTCGCCAAGCCGGAACTGCGCAGCACTGCTTGCGAACCAATCTCCGTCACTTTTCCCTTGAACACTTTTCCCGGCACCGCGTCGATGGTTACGTCCGCATCCTGTCCGATCTTCACGTTAACGATATCCGTCTCGTCCACTTTCACTTCTGAGGTTACTACCGACATATCTGAAAGCGTCATCAGGAAGCTGCCGTTGGCATTCTGGATGCCCGGCACGACGTACTCGCCCAGACGAACCGGCAGGTAGCTGACGATTCCATTGATCGGCGAAGTGTAAGTCGTCTTTGAGAGGATGTCCTTCGTGTGTACTAGCACCGCTTTGCTCTGATTCAGTTGCGCGCGGGTCACTTCCATTTGCGCCTTCAGCGAAAGCAAATGGGCTCGCGACGAATCCACCGCGGCCACCGCCGCATCGTAGCTGGTCTTGCGCTGGTCGAAATCCTGTTTGGGAATCAAGCCGTCTTTGAACAGGCCCTGCCCTCGATCGTAATCCAGCTTGGCCTTTTCCAGGTTGGCCTGTTGCTGAATCAAATCGGACTGCGCCGCTTTGTAGCTGGCTTCAGCAGCCTGCACGCCGGACTCGCTGGCATTGATGGAAGCGGACTGCGCTTGCACATCGGCGTTGGCCTGCACATTTTCCTGCAGCAGAAGCCGGTCGCCCTTCTTGATGTGGTCGCCTTCCTTCACGAGGATCTCTGTGATGCGACCAAAACCCTGCGCCGTTACGTTTGTGTAGGTGGTGGGCTTCACTTCACCGGACGCTGTTACCACGGATACCAATGAATCCTGCTTGGCTACTTTTGCGGTTTGAACTGTAACCACGCCTTTGTTGGCTTGATTGATGCTGTAGAGGACCACCCCTCCCAACACCGCGGCCACGCCCAGACCGATACCGACCTTCTGCCACGTCTTCATGCGATTCCTTTCGCGCATCCGCCACGGACCACCCGGTGCGGGAAACACTCGTCGTTGTTGGAGAGCCTAGCGCCTAACCTAAATACGCCCCACGGGGGCTAAATGTTTCGCTGGAAAGGCGAAACCGGACCGTCGCGGTTTCGATTTTGTAGGGCAAGGCCAACAACTCGAATTGCTGCAACCTGTAGTGAAATTACCGACAAGCCTATTGTAGGCCCAAATCAAACGAAAGAAAAGAGTTGCAGAATTAGCACAAAAAGCTTCTGTCCGTGATCAGGGCACCACTTTCTTAGACGCTAGTACCACCCATTTGGTGTCCTTAGCTGCGGCCGGAACTCGCGCGCCGCGTCGTCCTGCGCCACCTGCTAGTACTGCCGGCTATTTCGTGTTGGACGGTTGGATGATGCCGTTGATTAGGCGCGGATCGGTGAATTCCGTGTGGTCACCCGCGTGTTTGCCAGCCACCGGCAGCAGCCTGGCCGAAAGCGGCTTATTCCATTTCACCGACAACGTGGCGACATCGCCGATCATTCGCGCGAGGGTGTCTACGCTGGTATCGCCCGCCAGCGGCACCGTGTCGAGGCCCGTGCCGCACACCGCGGAGTAGCTCATCAACGCGTCAACGGAAAATAGTCCGGCATTCCAGCGCTCGGCCAGCGTCGGGTCTTCCAGAACCGGCAGCATCAAGCCCGAGTAACCAACCCGGCGCGCGCCGATTTCTTTCAGCGCGGAAGTAATGGTGCCAACGGCCGTCATCGTTCCGCTGGCACCGAATGGCTGCTTCGACAACAACTCGATCGCCGCGCCAATGGAAGCGTCGACCGAAGGCGCAGGAGAAAGATCCTGGCCGAGGTAATTCCACCCCTGCTCGCCGCCAATCTGCACGCTAATGTGCTCCACATCGAACGCTTGCGGGAACAACAGATCGATCAACCGGCGACGCGCATCGGCATAATCGCTGGCGCCCTGAAATGCAGCGGCGACGGTGTTGGCGGATTCCAGTCCAATGGCAAATTGGTGGCCGGCGCCAGCGTGATAGGCGGCCGGAAAAAATGGCGAATATGCAGGCACGTTCGCCGTCGCCGCAAAACGGAAGTTGCCTTCACTGTGTGGTGTATTGTCTTCGAGAGTTTTGATAATGCCCGCGGCGGATTTCACGGCCGGCCAATTTACGCCGTCACTATTGGTCACAATCACGGTGCCGTACAGCGATTTCGTGTTTTTCAGAATGTCAGCAAGAAGCTCGGCCTGCGCGCCGCCATCGTCACCCGTAAGGTACGCGGGACCGATCGAGATCATCAGATGATCCTGTTGCGCGATGCCGTCCAGGTTCTTGAAGAATTGCAGCGCGTCGGCACGCGAAACTCCCTTGGTATATTCGGGAAAGGGCTGCGTGACGATGCGCAAAGTCTGCACCGTATAGCCCTGCTTTTCGAATGAGGTTTTGGCTTTCGTCAAGAAATCGACAGCTTCCGAAACCTGAATCTGATATCTGCCGCGTTCGATATTGATGAACCCGGTGATGGTGCGAACTTTAGGTTTGGGAGCTTGCGGCGGAGTTTGAGCCATGCAAACGGAAACGGACACAAAGAGTGAGAACCAAGCGGCGGCGAGACGAAGCAGCAACAGGCGGTGTTGGTTTTGCATAGGTTTCAGACGAACGCGGAAATTCCAGTGATTTTTTCTCCGATGATCAGCTTGTGAATGTCGTTGGTGCCTTCGTACGTGTACACGCTCTCCAGGTTGTTCATGTGGCGCATCACGCAATAATCGTCGACGATTCCATTGGCACCCAGGATATCTCGTGCCTTGCGCGCCGTATCCAACGCGATGCTTACGTTATTCATCTTCAGCATGGAAATGTGCGTCGCATCGGCTTTGCCTTTATCTTTCAACCGGCCCACGTGCAGCGCCAGCAGCTGCCCTTTCACGATTTCCGTAATCATCCACGCCAGTTTTTCCTGCACCAGTTGATGCGAGGCAATTGGTTTGTTCGCGAACTGCTTGCGCGTCTTCGCGTATTGCAGCGCGGTGTCGTAGCAGGCCATCGCCGCGCCCAACGCGCCCCAACCGATGCCGTAGCGCGCCTGGTTCAGGCAACTCAGCGGCCCTTTCAATCCGGTAACGCCGGGAAGCAGATTGGCTTCGGGGATTTCGCAATCGCTCATGGCCAGCCCGGAAGTGACGGAAGCGCGCAGCGACCATTTGCCATGCACGTCCCAGGCCTTGAAGCCGGGCGTGCCTTTTTCCACCAGGAAGCCGCGAACCTTATCGTCTTCACATTTTGCCCACACCACCGCGACGTCGGCGATCGACCCATTCGTGATCCACATTTTCTCGCCGTTCAGCACGTACTTGTTTCCTTTTTTCGCGGCGCGCGCCAGCATGCCTCCGGGATTCGAGCCAAATTGCGGCTCCGTCAGTCCGAAGCAGCCAATCGCTTTGCCTTCCTGCAGCAAAGACAGCCATTTGTCTTTTTGTGCGTCGCTGCCGAAAGCATAGATGGGATACATCACCAAGGCGCTCTGGACCGAGACGAAACTGCGCAATCCTGAATCGCCGCGCTCCAGCTCCTGCGTCACCAGTCCGTAGGCCACGTTCGACATTCCAGCGCAACCGTAGCCCTGAAGATTAGCGCCGAAGAATCCCAACTCCCCAAGCAGCGGCACCAGGTGCATGGGAAACGTGCCCTCGCGGCTGTGTTTTTCGATGCTGGGCAGAATTTCGTTGTCGACAAATTCGCGCGCCGTTTGCCGCACTAGTTTTTCTTCGTCGTTCAATTGGGAATCAAAATCGATGAAATCGACGCCGGAGAATGAGGGCATGAATCAATCCTTGGTGGTGCGCTCGCGCAGTGACAGAAGTGTAGCAAGTGCCGCGACGAGAGGCCAGCCGTGCTTAATCTACACACGATCCAAGGCGAGTTTGTCATCCTGAGCGAAGCCAAGGATCTCAACCGTTCGCCGATCTATTTCTGCTGATGAACTGTAACCCGCCCCTTCAGCCGTAATGCTTTTCCTCAACACTCTCCGAGTGTCTCATTTCGACTGATACGTTTTCAGCAATTACTGCACTATCCAACATCGGCATGTGCCGATAGACGGCGCCAGCCCCCGAACTCACCCTCAAGATGCAGGGCTAGCGGAGGCTTGGCCCAGGAGGGTTTTAATCATGACAACGCACAGGTATGGATGGGTTCCCGATATTCCTGATCATCGCGATTTTCTGTTCGCTGCTCCCGTTGAGAATTTGGCTGCGCTTCCTGCGAAGGTGGACTTGCGCCCGCAATGTCCCAAAGAAGTTTATGACCAGGGCCAGTTGGGAAGCTGCACGGCCAACGCAATTGCGGGTGCCCTCGAATTTGACCAAATGAAGCAAGCAGTCAAGGTGTTTACAGCATCCCGGCTGTTCATTTACTACAACGAACGCGTCATGGAAGGCACCGTGAAGTCCGATAGCGGCGCGCAGATTCGCGACGGCATAAAGAGTGTTGGCAGCCTCGGCGCGTGCCCGGAAACCTCCTGGGCCTACGACATCACAAAATTTGCTGACAAGCCCCCGCAACCGGCCTTCAAAGATGCTCCACTTGGGAAAGCCCTGCAATACCAGCGCGTTCCGCAGGTGCTCAGCCAAATGAAGGGATGCCTCGCCGCGGGATACCCGTTCGTATTCGGGTTCACCGTGTATGAAAGCTTCGAGAGCGACGCGGTGGCGAAAACCGGCGTGGTTCCGATGCCGGCGCCGAGCGAAAAAACTCTCGGCGGCCACGCGGTAGTGGCTGTCGGTTACGACGACAGCACGCAGACGTTTACTGTGCGAAACTCGTGGGGCCCGGGCTGGGGAATGGGCGGTTATTTCACCATACCCTATGCCTACCTGTCCGACAGCAACCTGGCCGATGACTTCTGGACCGTTCGCATGGTGGCAAAAACAGCTGCGCAGTTGGCAGCAGAAAAAGCCGCGACCGCAGCCGCAGCGGCTGGCAAACACTAAACCACAAAAGCTCCTGTAGGTTCGAAGGGCACGACTTCACAGCTTGCAGCAGAACTCAGTTGTCATTCCGAACGGAGTCTGCGGAGTGAGGAATCTCTTTGTTCTTGGGTTTCCGCAAATGAGAGATTCCTCGCTTCGCTCGGAATGACGAACCATTTTTTTTACAGCGCGGCTACGACCAAGATTTGCTAGTTCGCCGTTACGCGGAAAAGAGCCGCCCCGTGCGCCGGCAATTTTGCCTCAACATGGTCCGCCGTTTCCAAATCCTTGCGCTCCCACAAATCGCGCGTGCTCGCTTTCGCAAAAGGCAATTTCAACTGGCTAAACGGCACTGAAACGTTTTGTTCTTTGTCAGTCAGATTGAACAGCGCCACATACTTGTCCTTTGCGTTTGGCGCGTCCGCCACCCACGCAATCATGGTGGCTGATTCAACCGCTTGATGATTGCCGCTGCTTCGCTGATCCACTTCGATCACTTCCGGGTTCGTCAGCAGCGCCAGCGTGAACGCGTCGTTGGCCGGAAGGTCGCCGCCAAAAATCAGCGGAGAACGCATCATCGACCACAACGTCATCAGCGTGACTTGTTCGTCGTGCGTGAAATTTGTCCAGCGGCGCGAACCTTTGTCATCGGGATCACCAATTTTGCCCAGCGGCAACATGTCCGCATCGGGCCAAGCGCCGGGCCGCGAAAGCGGTGCCCACGCAGCCGCGCGCGCAAATTGCTCTTTCAGGCTTGGCCAGGAGTCCCAGAAATCATCGGAGATTCGCCACATCTGCGCGAATTTGCGGAAAAACTCCACTTCGGAAATTGGAGCCGGGCCGGGGGACAAGCTCAGAACCATGGGCCGGCCGCTCTTGCGAATCGCCAGCGAAAGCGCGCGAATTTCTGCCGGCTGGTAAAGGTGGCTGGCCATGTCGTCTGCTTTGATGAAGTCGACGCCCCAGGAAGCGTAAAGTTCCGCCAGCGAATCGTAATACGCCTGAGCGCCCGGCTTGGTCGTGTCCACCCCCATCATGTCGGGATTCCACACGCAAAGATTGTCGGGGTCGGCGATGTCGGCGGCATCGTACGGCGTACCTTCGATGGGCAAACGCCTGGTGACGGCTTCTTTGGGAATGCCGCGCATGATGTGAATCCCGAACAGGAGTCCTTTGCTGTGTACATAATCGGCCAGTGGCTTGAAGCCAGCTCCATCAGCTGCCGAAGGAAACCGATTGACCGCGGGAATCAGACGCCCGTAAGCATCCATCTCCAGTTTTGCGCCGGGAATGTAGTTGTGGCCTTTGGCGGTCGGCGCGTACCACTGAATATCCACGACGATGTATTTCCAGCCAAACTGCGCGAGATTTTTGGCCATGTAGTCGGCGTTGGCCTTCACTTCAGTTGCGGTGACCGCGGTGCCAAACGAATCCCAACTGTTCCAGCCCATCGGCGGCGTCGCGGCAAGTTTCGGGGGTGCCGTGGGAGTCTGTGGCGCTGAGTGCAATGCCAAGCCACTCGCGCATAACAGAGCGGCAGCTGCAAGGATCGGCATTGTCGCCAGAAACGGCCTTTTCATTTTGGCTCCATAGGGAAGCGCCCCGAGCGAGAACGTGCAACTTTTTTCAGCGGTGAGCAATGAGGCTAGCACAGGTTTAACACAGAGTGCAGACGGGAGTCACGGTACACTGGAAGGATCAACACGAAGGGAAAGTCCAGATGGGGCAGACACGAAAGAACACGGCGGGCAAATTCAATCCGCAAGTACTTATTTTTGATGTCGACGGCGTGCTGGTCGATGTCAAGGAAACCTATTGGCGCTCCGGGCTGCAAACCATGCAAGCCTTGACCGGTAAGAAAGTCACCTGGGCGGAGTTTCATGCCTGGAAGAGACGCCCAGGCAATAACGACGACTGGATGATGGTGTCGCGGTGGGCCACGGCGCTCGGCGTGCCGACAACCTACGAACAAGCCAGGCTGGCGTTCCAGCCGTTTTACTGGGGCAGAAACGGAGAACCGGGAAACGTGGTGAAAGAAAAGCTGCTGGTCACGCCGCGAATCATCCAGAAGTGGGCCAATCAGCGCGAACTGAATCTGTTCACTGGCAGGACCCGCCAGGAGTTCACTTACACCTTCGAACGCTGGCCCGCTGCTCGTTGTTTCCGCACCGTCATCACCATGGACGATGCCAAAAAGAAGCCAGACCCACAGGGCCTTCGCCTGATCCTGGGCAAGCGCGAACCGCAAACTGCTCTCTATTTGGGCGACAACATTGATGATGCCTTGGCCGCAAAGGCCGCTGGCATGCCCTTCATGGCCATTCTTCCCAAGAACGCGTACGATTACCGAAAGCGCGCCAAGGAATTCCGCGACTTAGGCGCCTTGAAGCTGTTGGAACGCGCGCGCGATGTGGAGCGTTGGCTAGAGTAACCGTCTTCCTGTAGCTCAGGCCTTCAGGCCTGAGGTTTTTCGCGCAACTGCGTGATCGCGCGGGGAGCGAAGGTCTAGCTAAGTTGTAGTATCGGTGTTTGAGAGCGCCCAAGAAAAAACGCCGCAAGCAGCCCTTTACCTCCTGCGCGAATCACAAAGGTAGGGCAAAATAGCTTCGCGCCGCGTGCGGCAGGGAACTTCTTGGTGGATAATAAGCAAGCTTTCTGAGGTGCAACGATGTGGTCGATGGGTAGAACAATCCTAATCACCGGTGCAGGTCTGGTCCTTGCGACGGCCGCGTTCGCGCAATCAGCCCCCGGGCCGCTCACCCCGCCTCCCCAGTCAGCCTCTTCCGAGGATGTGCCCCCGCCTGCGCCGAAGCGCGTGCAAGTGGCTCCGCGCAAGACCTTTGCGGGCGATTGGCAATTGAACAAAGACGAGAGCGACGATCCGCACCGCAAAGTCCAGCAAGCCCACGGCTCCAGTGGCAATACGAACAATGGACCGAGGATGGGCGGTGGCTGGCCAGGTGGTGGTGGTGGCGGTTGGCCGGGCGGCGGCGGCTATGGCGGCAATCGGCCTCCGCAAGGCGATCCTGGCGCATCGGAAAAAGAAAAGATGCAGGGACTGGTTGACCCCACGATCCGGTTGAACGTCGAGCAAAAAGAGCCGAAAGCCCCTGAAATAACCTTCACCGGCGATCAGAGCCGTAAAACCATCCTCTACACCGACGGCAGAACGCTCGACAAGCCCAAGGACAAAAAGGATCCGCAGCAGGGTCCGGAAGAGCTTTTAGCGCACTGGGACGGAAACAAACTCGTGACAGAAGAGCAAGTAGGAAAAAAAGGAAGCATGAGCCGCAGCTATGAACTGTCGGCGGACGGTCTACAACTATACGAAGATGTGCACCTGAATCTCGGCAAGAAAAACACCGACGTCACTATTCATTACGTATACGACGCTGTGAATCCCGCGGAGTAAATTCAGTCGCCGCTTTTCGCAGACTCAGCGAGTCACGCCTTCAGTTTACTAAGCGCCCCTTCAAGGTCGCCCAACAGATCTTCCGTGGTCTCCAAGCCGATGCTCAACCGCACGATGCGGTGCTCGTACGGCGGCCGCCCGGGAATGCGCCCAATGTCGTAGGCGACGGCAAGGCTCGTAACTCCTGCCCAGCTGTAACCCACCTTGAAAAGCTGCAGCGCATCCACGAACGCAAAAACCTGCTCCTGTGTCGGTCCAGGCTTAAACACAATCGAAAACACACCCGAAGAGCCCAGGAAATCGCGCTTCCAGAACTCGTGGCCCGGGCACGACTCTAGCGCGGGATGCAGCACGCGCTCGACTTCCGGCCGCGCGGCCAGCCATTTGGCCACCGTGAGCGCCGAACTTTCAATCGCGCCGAGCCGCACACCTAGAGTCTGCATACCCCGCAATGCCAGGCTGCAGTCGTCGGGCGATACATTGCTGCCCAGAACCTGCTGCGCAACTCCGAGCCTCTGGTAAAGAGCGTCATCGCGCACGGTCACGGACCCGAGCAGCAGATCGCTGTGTCCGCCAATATATTTCGTTACCGCCTGCATGGTGATATCCACGCCGTGCTGGAATGCGTCCAGCAGAACGCCTGCCGACCACGTATTGTCCAGCACCACGCGCACCTCGCGCGCATGAGCGGCTTTGACAATCGCCGGCAGGTCCTGCACTTCCATGGTTATCGAGCCGGGACTTTCGCACCACACCAGCCGAGTATTTTGCTGAATAAGAGCCGCAATGCCACCGCGGATCATCGGGTCGTAGTAGCTGGCGGAAACGCCGAAGCGCGCCAACAGCGTGCTGGCCAGCTTGCGGTTGGGGAAGTACACGCTCGCCGGGATCAGCATATGATCGCCAGCTTGTAGCATCGCCAAATTTACAAGGGCGATAGCGTTTTGCCCGCCAGGCGTCAGAATCGTGTGCTTCCCGGACTCCAGCTCACAGATGCGCGCGGCAAGCTCCAGCACCGTTGGCGTGCCGTATAGTCCATATGTGTAGCCGACGCGGTGCTGGTCCCACGTGTCGCGCACCGCCGCAGCCGATGGAAACACTGTCGTCGAGCCGCGATAGACCGGCGTCACTAGCGAACGGTAGCCCTGCGGGATCTTCGCATCAGTATGAATCAGCTTGGTTTTCCAGCTTTTGGACATGAGTGTCAGCTCTCAATTCGGTTGACGAACGCAAAGCGAAAAATGGAAAGAGAATTATAGCGAGGATTAAAGCCGATGAAGTACTGGGAACCCGGTAGGAAATTACGTCGCGCAATTCCAATTTGGAACTCCTGTTTCCACAGCATTTCTATCGAAAATTCTGTTCCAATGCACTTGCGTTTCGTTGACGCGCACTCGCGCCGAATGTTATAAATGGTAGTTCTGTGAGGCGGCACAAAGCCCTCCGTACGCTCCTACCGGGTCGAGAAACGGCGCGGCTGCCTTCCTGAAATTTAGGCGAAACAATCTCATGTCAGATTTGGTTCACCAACTAGGGGAACTTTTCCTCGGGGCTGTGCCTGTAGCCCTGATCGTCGTGGTTTTTTATCTGGTCCTACGCTCTCTTTTCTTCCAACCCTTGCTGAAAGTTATGGCGGAGCGCGACGCCCGCACCCTGGGCGCGCAAAAATCCGCGGAAGCGGCTCAAGCGGCGGCTGCCGAAAAAATTCGCCAGTATCAAGAAGCCCTGAAGCAAGCACGCGCCAAGGTGTACGCCGAACAGGAAGCAGCTCGAAAGAAACTGATGGAAGAACGCGCGGCGTTCCTGAAAGAAGCGCGGGCCAAGGCGTCTTCGGAAGTCAACGCAGCGAAACAAGGCGTCGACACAGAATTTTCGGCGGCCAAAAAAGATCTGGGAAACACGGCGCCGCAACTATCCGTGGAAATTGCCCGCCGTGTGTTACAAACCCCCAGTGCCCCGGGTAGTCCGGCAAGCGAGGCCCGATGAGGCGCCGCTTGTTAATGCTGAACACGGCGTTATCGCTGGGCGCGATGTTATTCTTTGCGGCAGCGTTGCAAGCTGCCGAAGCCGCCCATAGTCCCGCGGAAGGCCCCGTCGGCTTGCTGTTCAAGTGGATTCATTTTCTGATTCTTGCGGTTGTGCTGCTGTGGCTGTTCCGGAAAGTCCTGCCTCCCATTTTCCGCCGCAAAGCCGACATCATCATTGAAGCCATCGCAAAATCAGCTGCGGCCAAAGCCGAAGCAGAACGCCAATTGAAGGAAGCCGCGGTGAAGTTGACGCGCCTGGAGCAGGAAGTGGCCGACTTCCGCGCGACGGCACAGAAAGAAGCGCAAGCCGAACTCGAACGTCTTCGGAAACTCACGCAACTGGACGTCGAGAAGATTGGACACGCGGCGAAAGCCGAAATCGAAGCGGCGGAGCGCTCGGCTCGCGTCGCGCTGAAAGCCCTCGCTGCAAAACTCGCGGTAGACGGCGCTGAATCCCTGGTGGCCAGGCAAATGACGCCTGCGGTGCAAGACTCGCTGATTCATAACTTCGTGCAAAGCCTGCAGGGGAGGCCCAATTGAAATCGGCAGCCCTGCAATATGCCACCGCCCTGGCGGAGATCGCGCTGGAGCAAGGTGCAACCGACCCCGTGCTGCACCAGTTGGCGGATTTTTCCGCGGCCTACGCCGAGTCGGCCGAACTGAGAACCTTCCTCAGCAACCCTTCTGTGTCGCGGGAAGCGAAACACGGCGTAATCGAGCAATTGGTGGCGCGTCTCGGCGCCAGCAAGATCATTCGAAACTTTCTGTTTGTGGTGGTCGATAACGCCCGCACCCAGCAACTTCCCCACATCATCGCAACTTTTCAGCAAGTCATCCGCCAGCGCCAGGGCATCGCGGAGGCGCAAGTGGAATCCGCCATGGAACTGAATGCCGCGCAAAGAGCACAATTGCTGCAGACCCTGGAGCGCGTCACCGGAAAAAAGATTCAGGCGAAGTACTCGTTGGATCCGGCATTGTTGGGTGGAGCGGTCGTGCGCATCGGGGATACCATTTACGACGGCTCATTGAAGAACCAGTTGAACCAGATGCGGGCACGCCTGGCGGCGGAATAGGAATTCGGGAACGGAGCAGGCATGGCAAATATCAAAGCGGACGAAATCAGCAAAATCCTGCGCGAACAAATCGCGAACTACGAGCAGACCGTTTCGGTTGACGAAGTCGGCTCGGTGATCAGCGTGGGCGACGGTATTGCCCGCATTCACGGACTGGCAAAAGTCATGTCGGGTGAGATGTTGGCGTTCCCTCACAATGTTTTCGGCATCGCGCTGAACCTCGAGGAAGAAGAAGTGGGTGCGGTGCTGCTCGGCGAATCTTCCGAGTTGAAGGAGGGCGACACCGTCAAGCGCACCAACATGGTCATGTCCGTGCCCGTCGGCGACGCACTGATTGGCCGCGTGGTGAATCCGCTCGGCGAGCCGGAAGACGACAAAGGACCCATCGCCACGAAGCAACGCAATCCTCTGGAACGAATTGCTCCCGGCGTGCTGGACCGCCAGCCGGTCCGCGAACCGCTGCAGACCGGTATCAAAGCCATTGACTCTATGATCCCGATCGGTCGCGGCCAGCGCGAATTGATTATCGGCGACCGCCAGACCGGAAAGACCGCCGTCATTCTGGACACCATCATCAACCAGAAGGGCAGCGACATGATTTGCATTTATTGCGCCATTGGGCAAAAGCGCTCGACGATTGCGCAAGTCGTCAAGGTGCTCTCCGACGCCGGCGCCATGGATTACACCATCGTCGTCGCTTCCTCTGCCGCGGAACCTGCTTCCCTGCAATACATCGCTCCCTACGCCGCTTGCGCCATGGGCGAATATTTCCGCGACAACAAGCGCCATGCGGTCACTTTTTACGATGACCTTTCCAAGCACGCGCAAGCCTATCGCGAAATTTCTCTTCTCCTCCGCCGTCCGCCGGGCCGCGAAGCGTTTCCGGGCGACGTTTTTTATCTCCACTCGCGCTTGCTGGAACGCGCCGCAAAGTTGAACGACAAGCTGGGCGGTGGTTCGCTTACGTCTTTGCCGGTAATCGAAACGCAAGCCGGCGACGTCTCGGCCTACATTCCGACCAACGTTATTTCCATTACCGACGGGCAGATTTACCTCGAATCGGATCTGTTCAACGCTGGCATTCGTCCCGCCATCAACGTCGGCATTTCCGTGAGCCGCGTCGGCGGCAACGCGCAAATCAAGGCCATGCGCCAAGTGGCCGGCACGCTGCGCTTGGACATGGCGCAATTCCGCGAATTGGCCGCATTCGCGCAGTTCGGCTCGGATCAATTGGACAAAGTGACGCAAGCGCAACTGGCACGCGGCCAGCGCCTGACGGAAGTGCTGAAGCAGGATCAATATCAGCCGCTCTCCGTCGAAAAACAGGTGCTCGCGCTTTACGTCGCCACCAGCGGCTCGCTTGATTCCATTCCGGTGAGCGAAGTGCGGCGCTTCGAAAAAGAATTTCTGCAGTTCGCCGAAACGAATTACGCCGGCGTTCTGAAAGAGATTGCCACCAAGAAGGCGCTCGACGACGGTATCAAGGCTTCCATCAAATCCGCTGTGGATGCTTTCAAGGAACGTTTCACTGCGGCGCTGACCGCTGGAGCGACGCACTAAACAGACGCCTGACCCGAAACTATGCCCACACTCCTTGATTTTCGGCGACGCATCCGCTCGGTAAAGAGCTCGCAGCAGATTACCCGTGCGATGAAGTTCGTGGCGGCGGCCCGTTTGCGGCGCGCGCAGGAAGCCGCCTTGGCGGCGCGTCCGTACGCCAAAGAACTGGCTCGTGTCTTGCGCTCGACCATGGCGCGTATCGAATCCCCCCAGCATCCTCTCCTGGCAAAGCGCCCCGAAGAACGCATCCTGCTGATTGTGTTGTCGGGTGAACGCGGACTCGCCGGCGCCTTCAACACCAACGTTCTGAAACAGGCCCAGGAATTCATACGCGGAAAACAAGGTAAAAAAATCACGCTGATCCCGATTGGGAAAAAGGGCCGCGACTCCCTGCGCAAAGCCGGTTTTCAATTCGCCGCGGAATATGTGAACGTGCTTGCGCGCGTGGACTACAAAGTCGCGCGCGAAATTGCCAACCTGGTGAGCGATCTGTACGCCAAAGATGAAATCGATGCGGTGTATGTGGTGTTCAGCGAATTCAAAAACGTTTTGGCGCCAACCCTGGTGGTCGACAAACTGTTGCCTGTCGAAGAAGTTAAGGAAGACACCGAGCCCGGCAGCTCAGCGACTCCCGCTGCCACGCAAGTCGACTACATCTACGAACAGCCCGAGCAGCAGATTCTGAACCGCTTGCTCCCGCGATACATCGAAACGCAAATTTTGCGCGTCATGCTGGAATCCAGCGCCGCCGAGTATGCCGCGCGAATGACCGCCATGGAAGCTGCCACGCGCAATGCCGGCGAAGTAATCGACGCCTTGACGCTGCACATGAACAAAGTGCGTCAGGCCGCCATTACGAAAGAGATCATCGAAATTGTAAGCGGTGCAGCCAGTACCGCGTGATGAGGAGTGCCCAGCGACCGGCGACCAGTGAAGAGCTTTGAAGAACTCGACGTTTGGCGAAAGGCGCATGAACTTGTGCTTGCGGTATATCGAGTGACCGGCGCGTTTCCCAAGGAGGAGCGGTTCGGCGTCGTTTCACAATTAAGGAGAGCCGCGAGTTCCATTCCCGCGAATATTGCGGAAGGGTTCGGAAGAAGATCGACAAGGGATTTTCTTCGGTACTTAGAAATAGCGGGCGGATCATTAGAGGAAACTCGCTATTTCTTGCGATTGAGCACCGATTTGCACTACCTCGAAGGAATAGAGTTCAAGACCTTGAGAGGGTCGTGCGACGAGGTTGGCAGACTGCTGGCAGGGCTTGGACTGGCACTGCGACGAAGATTGGTGTGAAAGGTGTTCCACTGGTCGCTGGGCACCGGTCACTGGTCGCGTGTAGCTTAAGAAGGAAAACATGAGCAACGAACAATACGCAGCGGTGGGACACGTGGTCCAAGTCATTGGACCTGTTCTGGACATTCAATTTGAAGCCGGGCACCTGCCCGCGATCTACAACGCTGTGCGCATCACCAGCGAAGGCTACAACGTCCCCGAACCGCTCGACGTTACCGTCGAAGTGCAGCAGCACCTCGGTGATGGACGCGTCCGCGCCGTCGCCATGGAGCCCACCGAAGGCATGGTTCGCGGCATGAAAGCTTTCGACACGGGCAAGCCGATTGCCGTGCCGGTCGGACGCGCCACGCTGGGCCGCGTGATGAGCGTCCTCGGCAAACCCGTCGACCAGCTCGGTCCCATCGTCACCGACACGTACTACCCCATTCATCGCCCTGCGCCTTCACTGGAAGATCAGTCCACCAACCTGGAAATGTTCGAGACCGGCATCAAAGTCGTCGACCTGATGGAGCCGTACGTGAAAGGCGGCAAGATTGGTCTGTTCGGCGGCGCGGGTGTCGGCAAAACCGTGCTGATTCTCGAGCTCATTCACAACGTTGCCATGCAGCACGGTGGTTTGTCGGTGTTTGCCGGAGTCGGCGAACGCACGCGCGAAGGAAACGATTTGTGGTTGGAAATGTCGGAATCGCACGTCATTGAGCCGGGAAATAGCGAAAAGTCTCGTGCCGCTTTGATTTACGGACAAATGACCGAGCCGCCCGGCGCTCGTCTACGCGTGGGTCTCACCGGCGTCACCGTCGCAGAATACTTCCGCGATCAGGAGCATCTCGACGTTCTGCTCTTCATCGATAATATTTTCCGTTTCGTTCAGGCCGGCTCGGAAGTATCGGCTCTCCTCGGACGCATGCCATCCGCCGTCGGCTATCAACCAAACCTCAACACCGAAATTGGCGAGTTGCAGGAGCGCATCACTTCCACAAAGACTGGATCGATCACTTCCGTGCAGGCCATTTACGTTCCTGCCGACGACTACACCGACCCCGCTCCGGCCGCCACCTTCACGCACCTCGATGCAACCACCAACCTCAGCCGCCAAATCGTGGAACGCGGCATCTATCCCGCCGTTGACCCGCTGGCCAGCTACTCGCGAATCCTCGATGCGCGCGTCGTGGGACAGGAGCATTACTCTGTTGCGCGTGCGGTGAAATCCGTTCTCCAGCGCTACAAGGACCTGCAGGACATTATCGCCATTCTCGGTATCGAAGAACTTTCCGACGAAGACAAGCGCACGGTAGCCCGCGCCCGCCGCATCGAAAAATTCTTGTCGCAGCCCATGTTTGTGGCGGCTCAGTTCACGGGACTGGAAGGCAAGTACGTCAAGATCGAAGACACCGTACGCAGCTTCAAGGAAATCGTCGAAGGCAAATACGACGATGTCCCAGAACAAGCGTTCTACATGGTCGGCACCATTGATGAAGTGCTCGAAAAGGCCGAAAAAATGAAGGCGGGCGTCTAAGGAAGAAAAATGCTTCCGGAAGCCATAGAACTGATCGTGGTGACACCCGAGCGGCAACTGCTCCGGGAAACGGTCGTTGAGGTGACTATCCCCGGTCTGGACGGCCAGTTGGGGATTCTGCCCGGTCACGCGCCACTGATCACCGAACTGGGAATCGGGGAGTTGAGCTACCGCACCGCAACCTCCAGCCAGTCCACCACACTGTCGATCATTCACGGGTTTGCGGAAGTCCTGCCAGACCGAGTGACGGTGCTCGCGGAAACCGCTGAGCGCGCCGAAGAAATCGATCTGGCGCGCGCCGAGGCTGCTCTGGCTCGGGCCGAGAAACGCATGGCTTCCCATGAGCCGAGTATCGACTGGGACCGCGCGACCATCGCATTGCAGCGCGCTTTGATCCGCATCCATGTGGCCAGAAAATACCGCGGCGCGCCGGTTGACGCCCGCTGAGGCTCGCACCCGTGCCTTGTAACCTTCCTCCGTTTTTTCGATCACATGATCGGGAGATTTAGCATGGAAGACGTAACCATCTACAGCACAACCTGGTGCCCGGACTGCTACCGGGTAAAAAAGTTCCTGAAAGATCGCGGCGTAGTGTTCCGCGAAGTGAACATCGAGGAAGATGCGGACAGCGAGCACCTTGTCATGCGCGTGAATCACGGCAAACGCAAAGTGCCTACGCTGAAGGTAGGCGAACGCTATTTTGCATGTAGCCCGTTCAGCGCGCAACGCTTGGCTGATGAGTTGAAAATCTCTCTGAATTCCTGAGCCCGGTCCATCCCCTAAATCCTGTTGAATAGGGACTGTTTCAACGCGGATATCTGCGCCTCGTTGCGCTTGTAAAACGTCCATTGCTTGATTCTTTTTCCGCGCAACAGCCCCGCCTGCGAAAGTATCTTCAGGTGCTCACTCGCGGTTGGATGGCTCACCTTCAGCTTTCGCGCAATCAGCAGGCCGCAAACTCCATCCTTCACCAGGTCGCCATCTTTTTGCGGCGGAAAGTGCTTTGTCGGGTGCTTCAGCCAATCCAGGATCAACAGGCGATTTTCGTTGGCCAACACGCGAAAGATTGTGTTTGATGTCTTCATCTCTTTGAGCCAAAATGGTACTTGTGTATTTAGCTAAACCCCTAAATCATAGCAGGGTCGCTCCATGAACGCCACTCCCATACCGTTTCCCGACCGAAGCCACATCCGCGATGCCTATTCGCGCATTCGCGAGTATGTCCGGCGCACCCCGGTCCTCGAGATGCAGGGCCCCGACTTCGCTTTGGGAACTTTCCCTCTATTTCTGAAACTGGAATTGTTGCAGCATACCGGCTCGTTCAAAGCGCGCGGAGCGGTGACGAATCTGATGTTCCATGAAGTGCCGTCAGCCGGTGTGGTCGCCGCGTCCGGAGGCAATCATGGAGTCGCGGTCGCCTTCGCGGCAAAAAAGTTCAATGTTCCCGCGCGCATTTTCGTGCCCAGCGTCTGCCCGGCCGCGAAACGCCAGCTTATCCAGAGCTATGGCGCGGATCTGGTGATCGCGGGAGACCGCTATGCTGACGCGCTGGAAGCCAGCAAAGCATGGGAACAGGAATGCGGAGCGATGCCGATTCACGCGTTCGACCAGCGCGAAACGCTTCTGGGACAAGGCACCGTGGGCCTCGAGTTTGAAGAACAAGTGCCGGACCTGGATACCCTGTTCGTCGCGGTCGGTGGCGGCGGTCTGATTGGCGGCATTGCTGCCTGGTACCAGAAAAGAATCACATTGATCGGAGTCGAGCCGGAAGCCGCGCCAACCCTTGCGCGCGCGCTTGCAGCCGGGCATCCCGTCGACGCCGACGCGGGAGGAATTGCCGCAGATTCGCTGGCGCCAAAAAGAGTCGGCGAGCTGATGTTTCCCATCGCGCAGAAATTTGTGCGGCAGGTGGTGCTCGTTTCCGACGACCAGATTCGCGACGCGCAGCTGTTGTTATGGAAGTCCGCCAGAATTGCGGCCGAGCCGGGCGGCGCGGCGGCATTGGCGGCCCTAACCAGCGGGATTTATCGTCCCCGAAATGGTGAGCGCGTGGGCGTCCTGATTTGCGGAGGCAACACCACCGCCGTAGATTTCTCCCGCTGAGGAGCTCTTGCTTGAAATCGGATTGATCTTGGAACTGGCAGACTGATTGCGCTGTGTAATGCCCTAGTTGGCAATTCCGCGCGTGTACACTCGCGTCACATTCATCGCATCGTCCAGCAGCACAATGTCCGCATCCGCGCCCGCGCGCAACGATCCCTTTTTGAACTCGATGCCCAGCAGCTTCGCGGGGTTCAGCGTCAGCATGCGCAACGCGTCTCCCAATGGAATGCCCAGCTTCACGATGTTCCGTAGCGAGCGGTCCAGCGTCAACGCGCTGCCGGCAAGCTTTCCTTCCGAGTTGCGGCAAACTCCCCCACTCACCGTAACTTCCATTTCGCCCAGCATGTATTTCCCGTCGGGCATCCCCGTAGCCGCGGTGCCATCGCTGATCAGGATCACGCCCGCCGCGCCTTTGGCCTGCAGCAGCATTTTCATGGCGGTATCTTCAACGTGAATCCCGTCCGCGATTAATTCCGCGGTGACTTCCGGCGAAGTGAGCACCGCGCCAATCACTCCGGAATCGCGATGCGAAAATGGGCGCATGGCATTGTAAACGTGGATTGCATGATGCACGCCGTGCGCAATCGCGGCGCGCGCCTGCTCGTAATTCGCATCGGTATGCCCCATGCCAACCACCAGCCCGGCATTCCGCGCCGCTTCAATGCACGGCGTGGCGCCTAGCAGTTCCGGCGCGATGGTGATGAGCTGCGCGTGACCGCCGGCGGCTTGAATGAATTTTGCAAGCATGTCCGCCGACGGCAGGTGAATCCATTCGGGCGGATGCACGCCGCGCCGCACCGGGCTGATGAACGGCCCTTCGAAGTGAATCCCCAGCACTTCCGCGCGTGAATCGGCGGACTGGTGCTGCATGGCGATGTATTTCGCGATTCCCTCTGAACTTTTGCAGATCGCATCCGGATTGGCGGTCACCGTGGTGGCAAGAAACGAAGTGGTGCCGTGCGACGCGATCATTTTGGAGACCGCCTGCAAGGCGTCGTCCGTTGCTTCCATCACATCGCGGCCGCCCGCGCCGTGGATGTGCACGTCAACAAACCCTGGTGTGGCAATCAGGCCCGTAGCCTGTACTTCTGTAGCGCCCGCAGGCAGCGACACGCCGCTGCGCGGCCCCACCGATTCAATCACGCCGTCGCGAGTCACAATCGCGGCATCGTGAAGTTCCCCTGAAGAAGTGAAAGCGCGCCCGGCATGCAGCAGTGTTGTAGTCATAGGGTCCTGGCTGAAGCTTCATCGTAACGGATAATTTGGCGTGCGCAAAAACAAAATGGGCAGGAGTTGAATCCTGCCCACCGTGACAAGCGCTGCTTGAAACGCGGGCGCCTGCTACTTTGCCATCGAGATGCTGGCGAGCTTCAGCGTGTCGCCGTCGACGCTGCCCTTCACCGTCACGTGATGCCCGGCGTGCTCGGCAACTTTGTCCTGTGCATCGACCACGTACACTTTCTTGTCGGCGTCATTCACAAATACATACTTCGCGCCTTTTTCCTTCACGCACTTTGTCGTGCACTCGCCGGCGCCTTCATGCGCGCCCTTGGCTCCGCACTGGCTGTCGGAAATCCATCCTGTCCAGGTGCCGTCCGCGGGCGCGGCCAATGAAGCGGCACACAGCAAAAACACAGAAGCGGTCAAATAACGCAATTTCATGACGAAGATCCTCCCGAACCGGAATGCTGCGCTGGGTTGGCAGACTGGCCGTTAGCCTCGCACACTTACCTCGCCCTGTCCAGGCAAGTGAACCAATTCACGCGCCAACGAGAACAACCGCATCCTACTTTTTCCCACCCGGTATCATTGCCGCTGCCACTGCGGCACTTGCCAGAGACAAGCCCGCACAGATCAACATTACAGTTCGAAATCCAAGAACAAACGCATGGGAGATTGCAGCGTGGATCTGTGTCGCGGCGGCAGAATCCAGTCCGGCAGGCAGGTCCAGGCCGCCGAGCTTGATCTCGTTCGAGCGAATGTACTGCAGTACGCCGGGCGGAAGCTCGATGCTCGCCAAGCCACGATTCAAGTTCAAACTGAATACTTTCACCATGACGATTCCGAGGACTGCCACGGCAAGTACACCCGCAACCCGCGCAATCGCATTGTTGATGCCAGAGGCGCTGCCTGCGCGGTCCTGCTCCACGGAACTCATAACCACGGTGGTGAGCGGTGCCACGCTGATCGCCATTCCAAATCCAAGCACCAGGAACGCTGGGAAGTATGATCTCCAGTAGCCGGCTCCCACACCAGGTACCGCGAAGAGCACGAAGCCGGCTGCGACAATCAGCGGCCCAATCACCAGCGGCGCTCTCGGCCCGTAGCGGGCGACCAGTCCGCCAGACCAGCGCGAAAGTAAGAACACCAGCAGAATCAGCGGCAGCCCAGCAGCACCGGTCTCGGTGCTGGAGTATCCGTGGGCTTGGATCAGGTTCATCGGGAATAAGAAGAAAAAGACTCCCAGCGCGGCGTAGAGCAGCAGAGTAAGCAGGTTAGCGCCACTAAAACTGCGCGACCGAAACAGCGCAGGCGGCACCATGGGTGAGCTTGCCCGGGCCTCCACAAACACAAAAGCAATCAGACAGGCGAAGCTGGCACTTAAACTTCCGAAAACCAGCGCATCGCCCCAACCGAGACTTACGGACTCGATGAATCCATACACCACGCCACCTAATCCCCCGGTTGCCAGCGCCGCGCCCAACCAATCCACGCGCCCCGCGCTCGCGCTGCGGCTTTCAGGAATGTGCCACAGCGAAAGTGCAATCACCGCCGCCGCAATCGGGATATTGATAAGGAACGCCCAGCGCCACGAGGCATGCTGAATCAGCCAGCCGCCCAGAACCGGCCCCACTGCCATGGTGATCGCCGTGAAGCCCGACCACGTGCCGATCGCTTGGCCGCGGGTTTTCTCGTCAAAATTTGCACTGATGATCGCTAAGCTGCCTGGCACCAGAAACGCTGCCCCTATCCCCTGAACACTTCTTGCCATTACCAGTTGCTGTATGTTCGTGGCCAATCCGCATGCGATGGAAGTAGCCGCAAAAATTCCCACGCCTACAAGGAACATCCGCCGCCGGCCAAAAAGGTCGCCCAAGGAGCCGCCAACCAAAATCAAAGCCCCCAGGAACAATCCATAAGACTCCACCACCCATTGCACCCCAACGACAGTCGCGTGCAGGCTGCCTTGCAGCGCCGGTAATGCTACATTCACGACGGTGCTGTCGATAAACGCCATGCTGGAGCCCAGAATTGTCGCTGCCAGGATCCAACCCTGGGCTTGCTCCCCGCAGGGAACGCCGGCTCTGCCTGAGCGAATTACGGCTTCGTCGCATGGTGGTTTCATGAAGGATATGGATGCATTTCCGCCCGGAATAGATAATTTGAACTTCTCTGCATCGAACCACCGTAACTCGACGACAAATGGTGACACACTGACACCACAGGAGAGACAGAATGACCCAACCTATGGACCTTGGCGGCAGCTTCGCGCTCCCCGGTACCCCAATCGCGTTGCACCGCATGGGCTATGGCGCCATGCAACTTGCCGGTCCCCAGGTTTACGGACCACCGCGCGATGTTGACGCTGCCATTGCCGTTCTCCGGGAGGTTGTTGCCGTCGGCGTGAATCACATTGATACCAGCGACTATTACGGTCCGCATGTCACCAATCAGATCATTAAGCGGGCGCTTCATCCCTATCCGGATCATCTGATAATTGTCACCAAGCTCGGTGCTCGCCGCGGCGCAGACAAGTCTTGGCTTCCGGCTCTTTCGCGCCAGGACCTCATCGATGGTGTTCATGACAATCTCCGAAATCTCGGACTCGAACGGCTGGACGTCGTCAATCTTCGGGTTGGAGCATTCACAGAGCCAACAGAAGGGTCCATCGAAGAACCGCTGACCGTCTTGGCCGAACTGAAGCGCCAGGGAATGATTCGCCACGTCGGTCTCAGCAACATCAGTCCCAAGCAGTTCGCTGAGGGTCAAAAGATTACGGAAATCGTCTGCGTTCAGAATTTCTACAACGTCGCGCACCGAAGCGACGATCCCTTCATCGACGACCTTGCGAAGCAAGGCATTGCCTATGTGCCATTCTTCCCGCTGGGAGGTTTCACTCCGCTGCAGTCGTCTACGCTCGACGCAGCGGCAGCTTCGCTTCATGTCACGCCCATGCAGGTCGCTCTTGCGTGGCTTCTTCAGCGCTCGCCTAACGTTTTGCTGATACCCGGCACATCTTCACTCGGTCATCTTCGTGAAAATCTCAGCGCCGCGACGCTGCAAATTCCTCGCGAAGCGATCGCCACTCTCGACGCCATCAGCAAACATCCTGGCCAAGGATCAGCGTCGGCAACCCTTCATTCTTAACGGATCCGCGCGGAAGATAATCCGCCCATAAAACAAAAAGGGCAGGACCGAAGCCCTGCCCTTTGGAGAAGCGTTTATCCTGATTTACTTGACCATGTCGACGGTGGCGACCGTCATCGTATCGCCGTCAACGCTGCCCTTTACCGTTACGTGATGGCCCGCATGCGCCGCTACTTTGTCCTGGTCGCTGATCGCGTACACTTTCTTGTCCGCGTCGTTGACAAAGACATACTTTGCTCCATGCTCCTTCACGCACTTCGCCGCACAATCCGCGTGCTTGTCGTTCGCGCCCTTCGCCCCGCATTGGCTGTCGGAAATATAGCCTGTCCAGCTACCTTCGGCGGCAAATGCCAGCGCAGCTGCGAACAACGTCAGTGAAACTACTCCTGCGAATTTAGCTTTCATGTACCTTCCCCCCTCAATTTTACCAACTTCATGCGATTCCCCGGCGGAATAGCCCCTAGAGTGGCATAGAGCAGGGAATACTGTCCAGCATTTCGAACCGCCACAGCACGCCGGCCTGCTAACCCTACTCAAGGAAAAAGGGAGGATTCTCTGGGATCCTCCCTTAACTGTCTTGCTCTCAAGAGATCAGGCTTGCTCCTTGCGAAGCAAGGGAAGCGTCGCCTACTGAGCGGTGGTATTGCTCGCGGCCGTCGCTGCTCCAGCCGATTTCGGCGTGGACAGGTAACCGGTAATCTGGTTTTTGCCTACGTCGAAGACCACGATTTCATACGGAGCGTAGTGTTGCGTGCCCTTCACGTAGAACTGCACCGGTTCGCCGGCGGTCTTGTCCTTCTTTTCGATGGACTTGTCGTCGGCCAGCACCGTCATCGTGTACTTGGACCGCTTCTGGTCAGCCTTGTTCAGCGACATCTGCACTGGGCCAACGCGCTGCGGCGTCTTGGACTTTTGAATCGTGAATTCATAGTAATTGCGGTCGCCTTTGCGCTTCAGTTCGTCCAGGTCGTCGTGGTTGCGCGCAATCAAGCCGCTCATCACGCCCATGTCTCCTGTGGCGCGATCCAGCTTTGATTTCGTGGCATCCAAATCATTCTTCACACCGCTCACGTCTCCATTCAACTTCGTCACGTCGTCGGTGCTGGCTTTACTCGCGAGTTGCGTGTTCACGTTCGATTCCAGTCCGCTCAGCTTCTTGTCATACGCCGCAACGCTGGCTTTCGTCTGTTTCCGCGCCTTCACCAGGTCTTCCTGCGTCACGTTCAGTTTGTCCGTTACCACTTTCAGATCGCTTTGCAATTGCTGGTTCTGATCTTCCGTCTTGCCCAAGCGCAGCGCCAGCGCATCATTCTGTTGCTTCAGAGAAGCTTGGGTCGACTGCTCAACCGACTTCGATTGATTCAGCGCGCTCCAGCCCAGTCCCAGTCCCACTAAAGAAACTCCTCCAAGAGCCGCAATGGCTAAGCCCACCCAGCGGGGTGTCGCAGACGTGCTCTGGATATTCGTTTCCTGATAGTCACTCATGGACATCGTCTCCTTTTGGCGTTTTCGCCATGTGCCAATGAAACGGGCATTCGCAACACCAAACGGTATCGCCGGACCTCGATTTGACTAAACGGCTTAAGCAGAAAGGGTTAGCTGGGGTAAAAGGGCGGAGTTAGGCTAGTTTTAAACGTACTAGTACTAGTAAAGATTACCTGTTCACTTTTGTGCGCGTAAATTTTTCTGATTTTCATCTTACGATACTACGGGCTTTTCCACACCATTCCACAGCTGCCAGAAACGAAGAAAGGCGCAAATGGGATGCATTTGCGCCCGTAACCAAATCATAGCAAATAGTTTACTGCGAGCTTCGCTACGCAGCCTTGGGATCGGCCGTCAGTTTCGGCGGACCAAAGTAACGGTCCAGTGTCGTCGTCGCCGCATTCAACACCAGTCGGCAGTCGGCGCAAGCGTGCAGATGCCGCTCGATCTCCGATTGCACCCCCGGCGAAAGTCTTCCCTCTAAATACATGCAAATCAGATGGATAGTGTCCCGGCAGCTCATAACTTGGGCCCCTCAGCCCCGTTTGGACGGTCAGCACGGGGTATCGGAAAGCGTTGCATTTGATGCACCAAAAGGAGGCAGGGACGCAGCAAAACGTAATCTATTGAATGTACGACAGTTACGATTAGCTTAAGAATGCAGCAGGTCTATCGTCTTTCCTTCAGCCGGAAAACTTTACTCTGGTATGAACCGATTATTTGCACACCATGACTCAGCGCATTGGCGCAATCGTCATTTGTCGCAAAGCCGCAATTCGATCTTCAAGCGGAGGGTGTGTGCTGAACAACGAGCTTAGCGTGCCCGTCCCGAACATCGGCTTCACGATGCACAGCGAAGACGTGCTCGGCGAAATGGCCGATGTCGGGATCCTTCGGTTGTACGTTCCCAGCTTTTCTAGGGCGCTGATCAGCCCCTGTTGGTGCCCCACCATCCGGACGCCGGTTTCGTCGGCCGCATACTCCCGAGTCCGCGACAAGAACAGTTGCAGCAGCAATGCGGCAAACGGCGCCAGGAAGATCATCAGCAACGCGGAAAGTCCTCCGCCACCGCGATCGTCGTCGCGGCCGCCACCCATTCCCCCAAGGAGCATGCCCCACTTGCCCATCTGCGCCATGTACGTGATTGCTCCAGCAATGGTCGCGGCGATTGAGCTGGTGAGAATATCGTAGTTGCGGACATGCGACAGTTCGTGCGCGATCACCCCTTCCAGTTCATCGTCATTCATGATCTGCAGCAATCCCTGCGTCACCGCCACCGAAGCGTGCTTCGGGCTGCGGCCGGTGGCAAACGCATTCGGCGCCATGTCTGGCACCACATACAGAGCCGGCACCGGAATATTGGCCTTGGCCGCCAACCGTTCCATCACTTGATACAAGCGGGGAAGTTGCTCGCGCGTAACCGGCTGCGCGCCGCTGGACTTCAATGCAATCTTGTCGGAGAAAAAATAGGATACGCCGTTCATCAGAACGGCGATCACCAGGGCAATCTGCATGCCGCTGCGTCCGCCCAGTGCCCCGCCAACAATCACGAGCAACACACTCAGCAAAATCAAAAGAAAACCGGTGCGTAGAACTTTCATGGTGTTAACCTTCCTGGCGGATCGTCTGCACTGGCGGAAAACCCAGTGTAGGGCGCAAGCAACACAGCGTCAAGGTCCGCCACTTCTGTGCGTCAATCTCCAATTCCGCCCTTGTTAATGTGACGGCGATGGTGCATTCGCCACACTCTTCACTCGATCTCCCACTCGAACCTGCCCCGAGCCAGAAAATGTTGCCGTGGCATAAACGTCCGCCACTTCAGTCACCGTGGCTTCGCCGACATGCTGCATCACCGTTCCCACGTCCGCCTTGGAATCGTCTGCCGGTCGAATTTCCCGCACGATGGCCAGCTTGTCTCCAACTCTCAAGCCCGTTTTCTTCCCCACGTTCAGCGTTACCGAATTCCCCGCAACCTCTGCGACCAGTCCATCAATCTGAAGCAACAGCGTAGGAATTTTCTCTGCAAAGGAATCGAGTTGTGCCGCAAGTTTTTCCACTGCGTTCCGCGTGGCTTCATCCAGAAGGCTATTCGCGAAAGCGCCGCCCAGTATCTCGGGGGTGCTGCCTGACGTTCGCGGCCCCTTGATGTGCATCACGTCACCGGTCCCGGTGGATTCTCCTGTAACCGTAAACCCGCCAATCAACTGCCCCGTGGTCATGTCCAGAACCCGCGCAGTAATGTCTGCATACGCCTTGGATTTCCGCGTGCTCATCCCTGGAAGGTGGCCGCCCGATTTGTTCGGCGCGGCGTCGGGACCAAACCGCGTCAGCGCACCGATAATCATGGCATCCAGTCCCAGGATTCGCCCGATTCTCGACGCCGCGCTGTACGCATCTTCGCCCTCGGCTACTCCATTCTGTTCCTCCAGCAGCGCCTTCACCGCTGACCGGTCAACCACCGTATATTTCCCGCCAGCCACCAGCTTCTCGATGATCCGGGCAGAAATCCCCTTGCCCACATCCGCTGCGTCCGCTCCAAACGCCTGCGACGCTACGGCGCTTCCTCCGCTGTCGTCCTCAAAATTCAACACCGCCACTCTTTTTTTTGGAGCGCTTACCTGTGCGTTGGCAGTCGAACACAGGAGTGCCAGAAAAATGGCGGCGGTGACACGCCATAACGCCGGCCCGCTTCGATTGCGCGCGATTGGTTCCATCCTTAAGACGTCTTCGCGGCCGCTGCCGGCTGCTTTGCCGGCACGCGCTCGAACTTCATCACGTCTTTCTTGCCATCGCGATCCACGCGAAGGTGATCGCCCGGCAGAATCGTGCCATTCAAAATCTCCAGCGCCAGCGGATCCTGAATCAGCCGTTGAATCGTGCGCCGCAGTGGGCGCGCGCCGTAAGCTGGATCGTACCCTTCCCGCAACAATAACTCCGTCGCTGCGGGTGCCAGCTCCAGCGTGATTTGCCGGTCGCTCAAAAGCTTCTCCACGTCCTTCAGCAACAGCACCACGATGCGCGCCAGCTGTTCCTTTCCCAGCGGATTGAAGATCACGATTTCATCGATGCGGTTGATGAACTCCGGCCGGAACGAAGCCCGCAGCGCTTCCATCGCCTCTTTACGCGCGCGCTCCGGATCTTTTTCGGCTAGTTCGAAAATCGCCGTCGAGCCCACGTTGCTGGTCATCACCAGAACGGTATTCCGGAAATCGACGGTGCGGCCCTTGCCATCCGTCAATCGTCCGTCTTCCAGGATTTGTAGCAACACGTTGAATACGTCCGGATGCGCTTTTTCAATTTCGTCGAATAGCACCACGGAATAGGGATGGCGCCGCACCTGCTCGGTCAGTTGTCCACCTTCTTCGTAGCCCACATAGCCGGGAGGCGCGCCGATCAGCCGCGACACACTGTGCTTTTCCATGTACTCCGACATGTCGATGCGGATCATCAGTTTTTCATCGTCAAACAGGAATTCCGCAAGCGCGCGCGCCAGTTCGGTTTTGCCCACACCGGTCGGTCCCAAAAAAATAAACGAGCCAATCGGCCGCTTGGGGTCCGACAAACCCGCGCGGCTCCGCCGGATGGCGTTTGAAACACGTGCAAGCGCATCATCCTGGCCCACTACGCGCTGGCGCAGTCTTTCTTCCATGTGTACAAGCTTTTGCGCCTCGCCTTCCAGCAAACGCCCCACCGGAATGCCGGTCCATTTGCTCACCAGCTTGGCGATATCTTCCTCGTCGACTTCTTCTTTCAGCAGCGGCGTGCCACTCTTCTGCATGCTGGCGAAGCGTTCTTGTGCGCTGGCCAGTTCCTTTTCCGTTTGAGCGATTTTTCCGTAACGGATCTCGGCCACTTTCGCCAGTTCACCCGCTCGTTCATAGCGCTGTTCTTCCGCCTTCAACTGCTCGATCTGTTCTTTCAGTTTGCGGATTTTGCTGATGGCGTCTTTTTCCGCTTGCCACTGCGCTTTGCGTCCACTGGAATCTTCCCGCAGCTTGGCGAGCTCCTTTTCAATCTGCGCGCGGCGTTCCACTGAATGTTTGTCGGTCTCTTTCAACAGCGCCTGGCGCTCAATCTCCAGTTGCATGATGCGCCGCTCGATTTCGTCGATTTCCGTGGGCAGGGAATCAATCTGCATGCGCAGGCTGGCCGCGGCCTCGTCGATCAAATCGATGGCCTTGTCGGGCAGGAAGCGGTCAGAGATGTAGCGGTGCGAAAGCGTCGCCGCGGCAATGATTGCGGAATCCTTGATGCGCACACCGTGGTGTACTTCATACCGTTCTTTCAATCCGCGCAGAATGGCGATGGTGTCTTCCACCGACGGCTCCGCCACCATCACCGGCTGGAATCGGCGCTCCAGCGCGGGGTCCTTCTCAATGTATTTCTTGTATTCGTTCAGTGTGGTGGCGCCAATCGCGCGCAACTCGCCGCGAGCCAGCGCCGGCTTCAGCATGTTGGAAGCGTCCATCGCTCCTTCGGCGGCTCCTGCGCCAACCAAAGTGTGCAGCTCATCAATGAATAGGATGATCTGGCCTTCCGCGTCGGAGATTTCCTTCAACACCGCCTTCAGGCGGTCTTCAAATTCGCCACGATATTTTGCGCCGGCCACCAGCGCCGCCAGATCCAGCGCAACCAGCTTCTTGGTCTTCAGAACGTCGGGGACATCCCCAGACACGATGCGCTGCGCCAGCCCCTCGGCTATCGCGGTCTTTCCCACGCCCGGCTCGCCAATCAGCACCGGATTGTTCTTCGTGCGTCGCGCCAATATCTGCATCACGCGGCGAATCTCTTCATCGCGGCCAATCACCGGATCCAGCTTCGAGCGCCGCGCCAGTTCCGTCAGGTCGCGCGCGTATTTTTCCAGTGCCTCGTAGGTGGCCTCCGGATTTTGCGAAGTCACCCGCTGGCTGCCGCGGACTCCCGCAAGGGCCTGCAGGATCGCTTCGTGCGTCGCACCATTCCTCTTCAGCAATTTTCCGGCGGGATCACGATCTTCGCCGGCGATTGCCAGAAAAAGATGTTCCGTTGAAACGTACTCATCCTTGAATTTGGTCGCTTCGGTGAACGAGCGCTCCAGCACATCGTTCAATGCCCGGCTCAGATTCTGCTGTGTGAATCCCTGCACCTTCGGCAGACGCGCGATCTCGCGCTCGATGTCCTGTGTGATCAGTTCGGGGCGAATGCCTAATCGCGCGATTAGCGGCGGCACCACGCCGTCCTGTTGCTGCACAAGCGCAGCCAACAGGTGCACCGGTTCCACTGATTGGTTTTCGTGGCGCGCCGCAATTTCCTGAGCCTCTTGCAAGGCTTCCTGAGCCTTTACCGTCATTTTGTCGAAACGCAGCATAGTTCCCTCACTCTAAAAAAAGGGGCTGGCCTGGGCGGCAGCCCCCTATGCTATCGCACGGCGATTTCGCCGTTTGCACCTTTTTTGTGAATTAGCGGCCGGCTCCTGCGGCAGCGGCGGCTGCGGGGGTGCTTCCCTCCACACTCACCTTGATCTGCTTCGGCTTGGCTTCCTCGCGCTTCGGTATGCTCAGCGTCAACACGCCATTTTTGTAGTCCGCCTTGATCGCTTCTGTGTTCACGGTGTTCGCCAGGGCAAAACTCCGGCTGAACGCTCCATACGAACGCTCCACGCGTAGATAGTTGCCCTCGTCCGCTTTCTTCTCGAACTTGCGTTCCCCGCGAATGGTCAGAATGTTGTTCTCGACGCGAATGTCGAGCTCCTCCGGCTTGATGTCCGGCAGATCGGCCTTGACGACCAGTTCGTGCTCGGTCTCGTGGATGTCGACAGGCGGCGCCCACGTGGTCAGATTGCCTTCCTCCGAAGAACGATCAAAAGCCTCGCTGAAAAGGCGGTTGATCTGGTGTTGTAACGCGGATTCTCCGCGAAACGGATCGAAACGGTTGATGGTAGCTCTCATTAGTATCTCCTCCAGAGAGTGATTACAGCTTAATAATACAATATGAGCGTCTACATGTCAACTATTTTCTCCTGAACTCGCCGTTCCTATCTAAGCTTTTTTAAATCAGTAGAATACGAGTACCCTCATGCTCTTGCATCTCTGAACTTCTCTCCTTCTCCCACCCCCATCTTGTGCTTCCCAAGTCCCTGACCTCCTGTTTTGTTATAGTTAGACTCGATGCAGCTCAAAGATCTCGATTACCTCCTTCCTCCAGACCGCATTGCTCAGCGGCCTCTCGAGCGCCGCGACCAGTCCCGCCTGTTGTTGCTGGATCGCGCCTCTGGTGCCTGGCAGGACCGCAGCTTTGCGAACATTCCCGAGCTGCTCTGTGGGGACGAACTGCTGGTGGTAAATGCGGCCAGGGTGCTGCCCGCTAGACTCTTCGGCAGGCGCCAAGGCCTGCACGCGCAGCCTCCTTCCCGGAAAACAGCCCGCGAACACCTCTCTGGTTCAGTGGAAGTCTTCCTGACCCGTCACATTGAAGATGAAGTCTGGGAGGCGTTGGTCCGGCCGGGACGAAAGTTGCCCGTGGGCGAATGCGTGGAATTTGGCGCCGGAGAACTCGAAGCCGAAATTCTCACCCGCGGTGAACTCGGGATACGCACGCTTCGTTTTCTTTCGCGCAACAATCTCACCGTCGCGGAGAATTTCGAAAAGCTAGGCCACGTGCCGCTGCCGCCCTATATCGATCGCCCAGACGAAGTCTCTGACCGCGAGCGCTATCAAACCGTTTATGCGCGACAGCCGGGAGCGGTTGCCGCGCCAACCGCAGGGCTGCACTTCACTCCGGAAATACTGCAAAGGATTCGTAAGCGAGGATGCGAAATCTGCGAGGTCATCCTGAATGTGGGATTGGGCACCTTCCAGCCGATTCACACCGAAACGCTTGAGGAGCACAAGATTCACACTGAGTCCTACGAAATCGCGGAAGACGCAGTGGAAAAAATCCGCAAAGCAAAACGCGACGGCCGCCCCGTGTTGGCCATCGGCACCACGGTCGTGCGCACCCTGGAGGACGCGGCGCAACGCGCAATCCTCGCGGGCAGCTCAGAGTTATTGAGCTCCGGCCGCGGCGAAGCACAAATCTTCATCGTCCCCGGTTACTCTTTCCGAGTCGTCGACATGCTGCTGACAAATTTTCATTTGCCGAAATCGACGCTGTTGGCGCTGGTATCCGCTTTTGCGGGAAGGGAACACGTGCTGGCGGCCTACCGGCACGCCGTGGAATCCAACTACCGATTTTACAGTTACGGCGACTGCATGCTGATTCGTTAGCCTTGTAAGAGGCTGCGTCTTGAATCTAGCGCTGGCTTTATGCCAGCTACGATTTTCGAGATGAATCCAGCCGATGCACTACAAGGATATCCTGAAGCTCACTTCCCAAAAACTACCGCACAAAAAAAGAGGGAGCTGAACCCAATGCAGCTCCCTTCAACTTTGGTCACCCACGTTTGTGCAATCTCCCTTCAGTTCGTCAATACGAAAGCGCTCTTGTTCCCCGCGAAACGCAGTTCGAGCACTTTGCCGTCGTTGTCGGAAAGAATCTCCGTGTATTCAGACTTGACGTTGCGCTCTTCCCAGCGCCCATCCGCTTCCGCCACTACTTTGTTGTTCTTCTTCATGGTCAGGTGGTTGCCGTCGATCAGCACGTTGTAGTCTCCGGCTTTTACGTCGTATTTGCCGACATGCACGTTGTGGTTTAAAGGAAGGCTCTTGCTCATTGGTTTGGCGAACGCCGGGATTGCAATGGCGACCGCCGCCAATAGAACAAAGCTTCGTAGCCAGGATTTGTTATGCATTGCGTGTCAATCCTTTCGAGGAGCGAGTCAGCCGAGGAAGCGATTTGCGGATAGATGGAGTTGACACGCAGGCAGGCTGAAGAGTAGCCTCCCGAAGAAGACACCTCTGCTTCCTGGTTACGAGCCGGAAAGACTGCGTGTCACTGGCCCCGCGGCTGCCACCGCGGGGTTTTTTGTAGCGAAACTCGTTCTATCCCAAAACAGTCCAAAATGCGGCTGCACCCGTATAGACGAACCTCACCCAAGGAATGTTTCGCGCAAAAATGTAATTTTTTGTGCACTTTCCGGCCATCCAAATTGACTCTTGCGGTCTTACTTTCGCTTAGGCATCGGCGCACTGCTTCATCTATACTCTGGTACACGGCCCAATACTCGGATGCGACTCTTAGTTCTTAGCGATCTCCACGCCAATCTCACAGCACTGCAAGCCGCGCTTTCCGCGGCGAAGGGAAGCTGGGACCGTGTGGTGTGCCTCGGCGATGTGGTTGGCTATGGCCCCGACCCCAATGAAGTCACCTCGCAGATCCGCGAAATGGGTGCGGTCACCATCCGCGGCAATCACGACAAGGCCGTCGCCGATTTGATGGTCACGGATGACTTTAATCCCATCGCGCGCGCTGCGGTTCAATGGACGCGCGCGCAACTTTCCAACGAGAACATGGATTGGCTTGCCTCGCTGCCGCAAGGACCAATCGAAGCCGAAGGAGTTGTGCTGGTGCATGGCGCGTTTCAAGACGAGGACGAATACGTCTTCACGCCATCGCAAGCGCTCGAAGGACTTCTGGATTCCACTCTTCCCGTCACGTTCTACGGGCACACCCACCACCAGGGCGGCTTCTCTTACCAGGACACCCAGCTGGAAGTCTTGCAGCTGCATCCGCGAGACTCCGAAGTGCGCAGTGCGCTGCGCGTCGATGACAAGAAGCGTTATTTGTTGAATCCGGGATCGATTGGCCAGCCGCGCGACGGCGATCCGCGCGCCAGCTTCGCCATCGCCGATCTGCAGAACCAGGTCGTGGAATTTTGGCGCGTGCCCTATGACATTGAGGTGGTCCAGGACCGCATGCGAGCGGCGCGTTTGCCTGAACCCCTGGCGCTTCGCTTGAGCGTTGGACGCTAAGCGGCAAAAGATTCGCTGCTCGCGGAACAGGTTCCCATGCCAGAGCCACTGCACACCACCGAAAAGCAGCAGAAACCGGCCAGCGATTTGCGCGTCACGCTGTTGCTTGCGGGCATCGTCATTCTCGTCATCGCCGCTAGCCTGTGGTTCCTCTTCAAACCAACCCCTGCACCTCAGCAAAACACTCTACAGCTCGTAGTTACGCCCAAAATGAGCGACTCCGAGAAAGACTACACAAAGTTTCTGCGCGTGGAAAACGTCGCCATGAGCCGCGCAGAAAATTTCCTGCATCAGGAAGTCACCACGATGAACGCCGAAGTTGTGAACTCCGGCCCGCAAGCCATCGCCGCCCTGGAACTTTCCGTCGAGTTCTCCGACGAAATGAACCAGGTGGTCCTCCGCGAAGCCCGCGCCGTACTCGGCACTCCTCCCGCCGCCCTCGTTCCCGGCGAAAGGCGCTCGTTCGAAATTTCCTTTGATCATGTCCCTCCTTCCTGGAACATGCAGCAGCCTGCCGTGCGCGTGACCAACCTGCAACTCGCCAAAGCAAAATAAATCTGCCAGGTACCAACTAGTTAGTTTTATTATCGCAGCATGGATTTTGCAGAGGAGCTACGGGGCAGCCTTCAGGAATTCCTTGTCGGAGCTACCATTGAAATTCGCGAAAACGGCAGCCGCATCACCCCTATTTTCCCGCTTTCCTGGGAAGTGCGAGGTGAAGGCGGCAAGCCGTTGCTTCATTTGTGGGCGGAAAACTGCCGCGGACAAATCCGACAGCCGCATGGCTCTGGCGGTGGAGCGATTTGGGCGCACAAAACCGGAACGCATGGAAATTGTCCGCGTCGAGTTTGTCCGCGGCGCTCGTCAGCTGTCGCGCGAAGATTTCTGCGAGCAGTTGCGGCGCATCCTGGCTGAACAATTCCCCGGCGAAACCGTCGAGCGGGTCACCATCGCGGCCGACCTTGAACATTCCCTCTCTCGCATCTACGTCCGCGGTGTCTCTCGCCGCGGCAGCCGCTCCTGCGCTTTTCTCGCCGTCCCGCATGGCGAATTGCCCGACGCCATCGAGAGCTGCTTGACGTTCGCCCTGTTGTGGCTGCAACGCGCTCGCCAGACGGCCGCTTCCGGCACGGTCTCTGCTTTACGTCTGATTCTGCCTAAGGGTAAATCCGACATACTTGCCCACCGTCTCTCCGTCATCGATCCTCGCGTGCCCATCCAAATCTTCGAACTCGACGGCCTCAGCGAAACCCTCCAAAAAGTCGATCCCTGCGCCAGCGGGAATGTTGCCACCTGGCTCGTCCCTCGCCGCGAATCGCAACTCCTTCTCGATCGCGCCGCTGCGGACCTCGCCCCGGTCATCGCCCTGGCTCCTCAGGAGATTACCGTGCATCCCTCGACGCAAGACCACGAGGTAGTGCTGCGTTTTCGTGGATTGTCTTTTGCTCGCTGGAATGATGGCCAAGTGTTTTTCGACGCAGGCCGAACTTGGGCAGAATTGCGAAAGCACAGCGAACTCGAGCTGAAGCAACTGGTCCTGAATCTGCAGAATTTTCGCAATCCCCTGGCATCGCAGACGCGTCATCCTTTATATCGCGCGCAGTCGGAACGCTGGCTGCAATCCGTTGTTCAGCTGGACGTCTCCCGCGTCGATGTCACGCTGCTTCCCGACCGGGTGTACGAACAAGTTTTTGCGCAATCCGCCGCGCAGCACGGCATCCTCGATCTTCTGGGCATCACTCGATCTGGCCGCCTCGCCATTCTGGAATTGAAAACTACCGAAGATTTGGATCTGCCCTTGCAAGCGGCGGACTATTGGGCACGCATCCGCCGGCATCAGGAAGCGGGTGATCTGGAGCGTTACGGCTATTTCCCCGGTGTGCAATTGCAGCCCACGCCGCCTGTGGTCTACCTGATCGCGCCGGCTTTGCGTTTTCATCCTTCCACCGATGTGCTTCTGGAATTTTTGCGCCCGGAAATGGAAGTCATCCGCATTGGACTCGCGGAAAGCTGGCGCCGCGGCCTTCGCGTGATGATGCGCCAGTAGTGGCCTCAACAAATATTCTCCATGCTCTTCCGCGTCAGTCCGTTATGATGGGGCGTTCTCGCTCTCACACGTTAAATCCTCGGGCTGCCACTTGGTGATGGGTTCATGCTGAAGAAATTGTTTGCCGTCGTTGGTCTTTTGGTCTTTTGCGCAGCATCGTCGCACGCCAATTCTTCCTACACCGAACGTTTGGATGACCCGCGTGCGGTCTACCTTACTCCCGCCAAATTTCCCGTTCACGCTGATGGCCTCGCCGACGATTCCGATGCTCTGCAGCAAGCCATTAACACCGTTCAGGAAACCACGGTCCAGGGCATTCTCTTTCTGCCATCGGGCCGCTATCGCCTGTCCCGCACCATCTATATCTGGCCCGGAATCCGCGTTATTGGCTATGGCGCAACGCGGCCTGTGCTCGTCTTGGGCGCAAACACGCCGGGCTTTCAGCAAGGTCCCACCTACATGATTTTCTTCGCTGGTGGTCGCCCTCAGAAAAATTCTTCCTCTGCAAACTCCTCGCAAACAGCGAATGCTACCCCTCCCGACGCCAGCCCTGGCACTTTTTATTCCGCCTTGAGCAACATCGATCTGGAAATTCAGGATGGCAACCCCGGCGCCGTAGGCATCCGCGCACACTACGCGCAGCACTGTTTTCTGGCGCACATGGATTTCCACGTTGGTTCAGCGCTCGCCGGCATTCACGACGGCGGCAACGTAGCCCAGGATCTGCGTTTCTTCGGCGGCAAATACGGCATCTGGACGCGCAAACCTTCGCCCGGCTGGCAATTCACCGTAATCGACAGCACCTTCGAGGGCCAAAGCGAAGCGGCGATTCGCGAGCACGAAGCGGGCCTCACCCTGATTCGCCCGCAATTCAAAAATGTTCCCACAGCCATTTCCATCGACGCCAAGTATTCCGACGAGCTCTGGATCAAGGATGCCCGCCTCGAAAATATCGCTGGCCCGGCCGTAATCATCAGCAATGAGAACAGCCCACGCACCGAAATCAATATGGAAAATGTGATTTGCCGCGGCGTTCCGGTTTTTGCGCTGTTTCGCGAAAGCGGCAGGCAAGTCGCCGGTCCGCGCGAAATGTACGCCGTCAGAACTTTCTCGCACGGTCTTCATTTCGACGATATCGGCGCCACTCCCGCCACTCAAGATGTCTTTGACGCCGAGCCTTTGTCCGCTCTTCCGTCGCCGGTTGCCTCTGACGTCCCAGATCTGCCGCCCATGAATACTTGGGTCAACATTCGCACGCTCGGCGCCACGGGTGACGGCTTAACCGACGACACCGCCGCGCTGCAGAAAGCCATCGCCGAACACAACACCATCTATTTTCCGTCAGGCCAGTACCTCGTCACAGACACCATCGTCCTCAAGCCAGACACCGTACTCATCGGCCTGCATCCCAGCGTCACGCGCATCTTGCTGGCCGATGGAACTCTCGCGTTCCAGGGCGTCGGCGCTCCCAAGCCGTTGCTCGAAGCGCCCGAAGGCGGCACAAACATCGTTACCGGCATCGGCCTGTACACCAACGGGATCAATCCGCGTGCCGTCGCCGCAAAGTGGATGGCCGGCAAGGATTCCATGCTCAACGACGTGCGTTTTCTCGGCGGACACGGCACTGTCGATCCGAATTCCACGCCCGACGAGCGCCGCAAAGTCTGGGAGCAGATCTACAATAACAACAACACTGCTGACTCCAACATCAAGCGCCGCTGGGACGGCCAATATCCCAGCCTTTGGATTACCAACGGCGGCGGTGGAACTTTCCTCGACATCTGGACTCCCAGCCCGTTCGCGCAAGCCGGCTTGTACATTTCCAACACTTCCACCAGCGGTCGCATCTATGAATTGTCCAGCGAGCATCACGTCCGCGCCGAAGTCGTCTTGCAGAACGCGGCGAACTGGCAGATTTACGCACTGCAAACGGAAGAAGAGCGCGGCGAGGGCGGTTTCGCGTTGCCGCTGGAGATTCGCGATTCCAGCAACATCACCATCGCCAACCTGCACATGTATCGCGTCGTCAGCAGCTATCAGCCGTTTCCGTACGCCGCGAAAATCGAAAACTCAAAAGATATCCGCTTCCGCAACCTGCATTGCTATAGCGACAGTAAAGCTTCGTTTGACAATGCTGTTTTCGATCAGACCCATCACGTTGAAATCCGCCAGCGCGAATTTGCCTGGCTCAACATTTCCGGGAACCCGCCGCAAGCTAGCCCTGCTCAGCCCGCTCCGATCCTCGCCGAAGGCGCCAAAGTGCAGAAGCTCGCTGGCGGCTTCTTCAATGTTTCCGGCGGCGCTGTTGACCGTTCTGGTGACTTCTATTTTGTCGATGCCAAATGGCAGAAGATTTATTGCTGGGCGACGTCCTCGCGTCAGCTGTCCGTCGTCCGTGATAACCCGCTCGATCCCGTTCAGCTTGCTTTCGATAAGTCCGGCAACCTGCTCGTGATTTCTTACCAAGGGTCCGGCACCGTTTATACCTTTAAGCCCGGCGCGAACTTCGATCAACTCACGCTCCTCAAGCCGGAGCCCAGCGCGCCGCGCCCTGGAATGACTCCGATTCTCCCCGTGGACTACTGGCGCAACGAAAATGATTTCGCCGAAATTGCCATGCGCTCGAAGCCCTACCAGTTTGTTTCCCTGGATCGCAGCACATTTATTCCCGCCGGCGAAGATTTTGTCACCGGCCAACTGTATTACGGCTCCAAAATTCACGACGTGCTTCGCGCATTTGGTTTAGCTCCCGCAAAAATCGGACAGACCTTTTACGTTTCCGATGAATCCGAAGAAAAGACCTACCGCGCCACCGTCGCCGAGGACGGCACACTCACGAATCTGCAACTCTTCGCCAACGTAGGCGGAGAGAGCGTCGCCGAAGATTCCCAGGGCAATGTCTTCATCGCCGCCGGCCAAATCTACGTTTACAATCCCGCTGGCAAACTCATCGGCTCCATCGACGTCCCCGAACGCCCCTCCCAATTGCTCTTCGGCGGCCCCGACAGAAAAACCCTCTTCATCGCCGCCCGCACCTCGCTCTACGCCCTCCAATTGTAGGGGCACGAAACATCGTGCCCTCTTGGGTTAGCCATCAGGCCTGCGGCTTACGCTCAACGATATTCATATTTAATGTGTGTGTAAATAACGTGATAGATACTAATGACGGCTCCCGAGCTCTCAGGCTAGGAGTCGATCGATAACCGCCGGTACGCCAACTCGACATACCCGTTCTTGTAACCGACTACGTTCTTCAGATTCCATCTTTGCTCCGTACCGGAATCTCCGAACAGGCTTAGTCCATCACCCAATGTCACCGGCGCTATCATCAATCGGATTTCGTCCACCAGACCCAGCCTCAGAAAACTCTGGCCTAACATCGCCCCTCCCACCACCCACACGTTTCCGTATCGCGGCGCGAGTATTTTATCCGCGAATGTTTTCAGGTCGCCGGAATAAAACTCCACGCTCTTCCTGGTGGACGGCAGCTTTCTATTTGTCAACACGATCGTCGGGGTATCGCCATAGGGCCAGCCGAGCTGCAGCGCGTGTTCATAGGTGCGAGAGCCGAGCACGTAACAGTCTATCGACTCGATGGCCTCAGCGCCGTCTTCGGTAACCCCTTTTTCGTAGACCTCGCCGGAACTGTCCATCCACGAAATGCTGTTGTCTTTCTTGGCGATGAACCCATCAAGGCTTGCAACTACGTGCAGCGTTATCGTCGCTCTACCTGCCCTCGACATATCTCCTCGCTCTTAACGAATCACAAACCACAAACCACAAACCACAAACCACGTCTCACTCTCACTCAGTGATTCCCGAACGTCCAGCTCAGACCGGAGCTGCTGCCGTAGTCGCTGCCAGCGAAGCCCGGCGGCGGATGATTGTCCCAGTTGCCATAGAAGGAAATGTTCCAGGTCAGATTGCTCCACAATTTTACGTAATACGCCGTGTTCAGCGTGTAGTGCACACGGCCGGGCTCCGAGAGGGCCGGCAGCACATAGTTGCTGATCTCCAGGTTGGTCTTGTTGAACCAGAAGAGTTTCACTTGCGCGCCGATCAGTGCGGAGGTTACGTCCTGCGTGGTCGCGGGCAAAACCGTTTCTAGATAGTTGATGCGTTGCCACGCGACTCCACCCGTCACATTGATGGTGGCGTGATTGGTGTTCTTCAAATATCGTCCGACCCCGCCCCCAAAGGTGCTCTGTAGTTGAATACCCTGAACCGAGCTTTGCAGGAAATCGGCTAGCCCTGCGTAATACCAATTGTTCCAGCGCAGCAGACGCAGGGCGTTCACGCTGATCTCATTGCGCGTGGAGGCGTTGGTTCCCGTGCTGGACGATAAAGTCGAATTGTAGCTGCCGCTGGCGGTCCAACGCGGACGTGGGTAGTTGACCTCGGAGTTCAAACTGTATTGCGCCGACTGGTTGCCTTTGGTGTAGATAAAGCCCATGCCGATGTCTCCATTGAAACGCTGCCAGAAATTGCTGGAGGTTTCATCCATCTTGATGACCCGAGACTTGTCGACTTCCACCTTGGCGTTCGCTGCAGGATCGAAGATCTCGATCTTCACGGGACGGCTGCCCGGCGATTCGGCTGTGGCGATGGTTCCGGAATAAACCAGACCGTCCTGCGTCTTCACGATGAACAGTTGCTTGCTTTCCACGTGGTCAACCTTCGACCAATCCACCGATTGCGTGCTCAAAATATAGTCCACGCTGATAAATAGCGTATCCGCAGCCAGTCCTTTGATCTCGCAGGTGATGCGGTCGCCGTTGCGCATGATGATCACGTCGCTCTTGTCGCGCGCCAACAAAGGCGCGGCAATAAACAGCGCGCCCCACAAAACAATGTTTCTGGCTTTCATAGCAAGTTCCTCTTGCTGCCGTGATGGAAAAATCCTGTGAAAACACTCCGTAAGGACAGGTTGGATTCTTCCATATTCCCAGCGGCAAGTCTTGTGGATTGCGAACGTTTTGACGCAAGCAATACGGCACGGGGGTGACACAACGAACGGGGGACGCTACGGAAACGTCAGGGCTTTGGTGCAGGTTCCGGCATCACGTAGCCGGAAGTGGCGGGCAGGCCGGCACGTTCCAATTGCACCGTGGCGTGCTCGATGCCGAATTCTTGTGCCACCTTCTCGCAGATCGCGTGGATGATCTTTTCGCACTGGTCCATATGCATGTCGGGGATGCGCGCGTGGCAGCTCAGCGCGTTGTGGCCTGCGCCGAGCGACCAGATGTGCACGTCGTGTACTTCCACCACTTGTTCAAGTGAAAGAATCGCTCGCGCCACTTCTTCCACCTTCATCTCCCGCGGCCTTCCTTCCAGCAGGATGTGCGCCGATTCCCGCAGAATCCCGATCGAGGAATACAGAACCAGGAAGCCGATCGCGAGGCCCAGGATGGGGTCAATCCAATGCGCGCCCGTGTAATGAATGATGAAAGCGCCAACGATGATGGCAATGTTGGAAAGCGCGTCGCCGAAATTGTGCACCAGGATGCTGCGAAGATTCAGGTCGGCATGCCCGCGCACCAAAGCCAGCGTGATGCCGCCATTTACCGCCAGCGCTGCAAGCGACGTCCAGATCATCCAGCTCTCCACAACGGATTGTGGAGTGCGCAGCCGCTCAATCGCTTCGTAGCCCAGCCACAGAGACAGCAGAATCAGCAGAATCGCGTTGGTGAACGCGGCCAACGTTCCGGCGCGATGATAACCGTAAGTGCGCTCGGAATCCGCAGGCCGCTGCGCTAGGCGCATGGCCAGCCACGAGATGCCGAGTGCGGGAACGTCGGAAAGATTGTGGACCGCATCATTCAGCAGGGCGACGGAACGGCCCAGAAATCCGCCAAAGACTTCCGCCACCACCAACCCCAGGGTGGCGACCATCGCCCAGCCCAATACGGAAGCGCTCATCGGCGGATGAACGTGGCTGTGCCCGTGATCGTGGGCATGGTCATGCTCGTGAACGTGCACGGCATTATTGTACGGGGTTGAGGCCCGAAGTGCAGCCTGCGGCGCGCGCACCCGTTAGTGGGAACTATGACAACACCCTTAAGCGAATTCGTTGACGCTACGCATATCCACTGCCACCATCAGGAATAGCACCGACTTGCCGGGTAGCACCGCCGCAGGGGAACCCCAGCCCGGACGTCAAGCTGACGGACATGAATAATCCCATCGCCAAATTGTCGTTCTGGGGTGTGCGCGGTTCCACGCCCACCGTGGACCCTGCCACCTGGCGCTATGGCGGAAACACGCCTTGCCTCGAACTGATCGCGCCAGATGGCACGCAGTTCATTCTGGATTGCGGCACCGGTTTGCGCATGCTCGGAAACCGCTGGGGCAATGCCGAGGGAGCGTCTTATCCCGAGACGCACATTTTCGTAACCCACTACCATTGGGATCATATTCAGGGACTTCCATTCTTCGCGCCTCTGTACGTGCAGAAAAACGAATTCCAGTTTTATAGCTTCCGGTCAAAATTTCTGGGCAAAGACTCGCTCCGGCAGGTGTTTGAGACGCAAATGGCGCTGCCCTATTTTCCGGTGGATTTTTCCGCCATGAGTGCCCGGCGAAAATTCCGCGAACTTGACGGAGGCGAAAGCTTTCAAGTCGGCTCGAACAAGGTGACCGCGCGGTGGCTGAATCACCCGCAGGGGTGCCTGGGCTTCCGCATTGAGACGCCGGCAGGAACCGTGGTTTACGCCACGGACAACGAGCCCGGCGATCCAGTGCTGGACCAGAGCTTGAAAGAATTGGCTGCGGATGCCGACATCTTCATTAACGACGCGCAATTCACGCCCACGCAACTTGCCTCCACCAGAAAGGGTTGGGGGCACTCCTCCTGGCGAGAAGGGGTGAACGTTGCGCGCGAAGTGAATGCCAAAACTTTGGTGCTGTTTCACCACGACCCGGACTCCACCGACCGCATCATCGACGGGCTGTTGAGCCAGGCTCGCGAAGAGTTCGACTCCGTGTTCGCCGCAAGTGAAGGCATGGTGATTACCCTGGGTTCCGCGAACGAGCCGGTGCAGGCGCACATGCCGGGATCCCGCACCGCGCTGCGGCGCGAAGCGCAATTCCGCGCTTGCGTCATGGGAGTTACCGCGGAGGGACAGAAATTCGAGGAAGATACGCTGGTGCGAGATCTGTCGCTACAAGGCGCGCTGATTTCCTTGAAACACAGCCCCAGGATGCAGTCTGAACTGCAGGTAACTATGGAAACGCCGACAGCCGACGGACTGCAGGCCATGCGTCTGCGCGGCTATGTGGTGCGTATTGAAGAAGGCGTGGAAAAGGGCACAACCGCTGTGGGCGTCGTGTTCACAGACTGATAACCGCAGGTTTTGCTCCCACACACAAATCGAAATTTTTGCCAGTAGAACTTAGCTGAGTTCGCCAATCTTTTGATCGAGATGCGCGAGAGCTGCTTCAAGAGCTTTCCGGTGATTTGGATTGGTAGCGTTCTGCAGGTCGTTCTGGATGCGCGTTCGAGATAGTTGCAACCCGCGTCGATCTTGTTCGCGGCGTACTTGCTCAGCGGTCTTCTGGCCCTTGCCCTGGGAATCAGTCACAATTTTCTTCGCTTCCACCTGGGATTCCACATCTTTACTCTCCCAACCCCGTGCCATGCTTCTATTTTGACACAAACGGGCGTTCAGTATCGATTTTCCTCAAAGAAAAAGCGGTGGGATTGCTATGCACCTGCCGAACGGCGTTTGGCCGCTGCTGAAGCCGGTGGCGCAACAAAACTGCGGATGGAGTCTTGTGCCAGGCGCGCGAAACGTTCCGCGAAAAAGCCGGAGTAGCAGAATTGTGCCTGGTGATCTGCCCAACGGATGTGCAGCAGCCAGTTGTCGCTGTCGGGCTCAACAACGATGGCTTTAATGTCGCGCGTGGGAATGACCACGAGTGCGCGGAATTCTTTGTCCAGCGCCCACACATTTTGCGAAGAAAGGAAAAGCTGTGCTTGCATCGCCGCAGCATTTCGCGGTTGATACTCGCCGCCGCCCACAACCGTTTGCGCGCCCAGTTCGCGTGCTTTCAGGTCCGTCGCCGATTCCGTTTCGGCCGGCGGCAAAAGAATCGACGCCACGAACAGCAGCAGCCCGAAAATCGCGGTCAACCACCCGTTCCAAAGGCCCAGCGGCAGTACCACCAACGCCGCGCCGAAAATGCCCAGCGCTATACGAAACAGCGTCCAGGATTTTTCGTTGCGGTGAAGCTGCAGCAACTTGGGCGAACGCTGAATCAGCAAGAAGGCAGCGGCGCCAACGAAATTGCGCAACCGCTGGAATGAATTCACTTCGCCGGTGGCGATAGCTGTGGGTGTCGTGCTCATGACTAGCTCTGGCCGCTATTCTACCTCAGCCTGCAACCCTTGTATCTCCCTCATTCGGGCAAAGGCGCGGCGAACGTGCGGAATGGCGATGGAACCGCCCACCACCAGGGCCACATTCAGGGCATCGATTACCTCTCCACGGCGCCAGCCGACTTCCCCGCACCGCACCAGGTGATAGGTGATGCAATCATCGCAGCGCAGCACGGTGGACGCGACCAGGCCCAGCAATTCCTTGGTTTTGCTGTCCAACGGACCGGGTTCATAGGCCTGGTGGTCCAAAGCGAAGAACCGCTTCATGCCAAGGTGGCCACAATTGAGGATTTCTTCGTTCAAGTCGCTGCGGGATTTCTGGAAATCGTCGAGAGAGTCGTGCATGGCGCCTCCGCAAGATCGCAACATTATGCACGGGGAAGGCAGGAATGCGAATGTGACGGCCTGTACTTTATAGCAAAAAGTACTTGACAATAAAAACCTTGGCCCCTATCCTGCTCTCAGCGGCGGCATTCCCTTCGAGGCACATCCCTATGACCAAACGCATTCTCGCTATTGCCGTCATCTTTCTTGGCACCACCGCCGCCTGGTGCATCCTCGGTTCCGCGCTTTTTCTTCGCACCGAATCCACTACCAGCTCGCTTTCCGGACGAGTCGCTTCCACCTGGGGAGATACCCAGGAGCAGACCCAGCCCGATATTCACTATTTGATCGAGCGCTCGGAAACGGTTACATCCGAGGAAAACGGGAAGAAGATCACGCGACAGGAGAACAGACTGACGCCGCAGCCCGTGGCATTGGATTCAAGCAAAATCCAGGCCGACTTCCACGTGGACTACCGCCAAAAAGGGCTGCTGTGGTTCAGCACCTACCAGGTTGCTTTTCAGGGAGAGCACGCCTTTCATAATCCAACGGCGAACGACCAGACGTTTGAGTTTCGGCTCTCGTTGCCGGCGCAAAGAGCGGTGTACGACGGCCTGGCGCTTTATCTGGATGGGAAGCCGCTGCCCTTGACGTTCGGTGCATCGGTGGTTTCCGCCAAGGCGGTGATTCCCGCGGGAGCCAGCGGCGTGCTGAAGGCCACCTATCGTTCACAAGGCCAGAAAAGCTGGCGGTATCGCCTGGCGCAGGCGGCGACCGGAAACCCGGTTTCGCGCGATGCGTCCGGCGTTTCAGAGGCCAGCGATTTTCACATGATCGTGCGAACGGATTTTGCCGGCTTCGATTTTCCCGACAATTCGCTTTCTCCGACGACGAAACAGCCGGTGGGAAAGGGCTGGGAGTTGTGCTGGGATTACCAGAATCTCGTCTCCGGATTCGACATCGCGCTGCTGATGCCAGAGAAACTGCAGCCCGGGCCGCTGGCAGCAGAAATCAGTTATTTTGCGCCGGTTTCTCTCTTTTTCTTTTTCTTTCTGGTGTTCATTCTTTCCACGCTGCGCGGCATCGACTTGCACCCGATGAACTACTTCTTTCTGGCTGCCGCGTTTTTTTCGTTTCACCTGTTGCTGGCGTATTTGGCGGACCACATTTCGATTCTCTGGGCGTTTGCTATTTCCTCCGCGGTATCAATGCTGCTTGTGGTCACATACCTGAGACTGGTGGTGAATTTGCGTTTTGCGTTGTGGGATGCCGGGTTGGCGCAACTCGTTTACCTGGTTTTGTTTTCGTACGCGTTCTTCTTTCAGGGCTTCACGGGCCTGGCGATAACGATCGGAGCGATCTTGTCGCTATTTGTCGTGATGCAGTTGACCGGGCGCATTCACTGGGATGAAAAGTTTGCCCGGCGCGAAGCGGCTGTGAGCCTTCGTGCCTGAAGGCCAAACCCCACTCACTCTGTAACATGCCGCGCCGGCATCGTTGGCAAATCAATTTGCTTATCATGCCGGATGGATGCTTCCGCATTCTCCGGCGACTCGCCCAGCATGTTCGAAAGATGAACCAGCGAGGGGTGGCAATCTGCGATCAGCTTTACCGTTCCGGTCAAAGGGATTGACAGCAGCACGCCCATCGGTCCCCACAACCATCCCCAAAACAGGATTCCCGCCGTCGCCGCCACCGGACCGATATTCATTCGCGACCCAATCAGCCGCGGGAAAATATAATTCGAGGAAACAATGTGGATGCAAATCACCGCGAAGCCGATGATCAGTAGCGTGCTCACCGGCGCCGCTTGAATCAATCCCGCCGTTACCGGAACCAGCATAGCCAACATCGCTCCCAGAAACGGGATCAAGTTCAACAATCCGCTCACCACACCCAGAATCAATGCGCCCTGAATTTTCAGCGCCCACAACAGCACCACCGTCACACTGGCCATGAACAGTCCCGCAGCAAGGTTCCCGATCATGAACCGTCGCACCATCGCCGCCAGGCTGTTCGAAAACTCCAGCGGATCATTCTTCGGCCCCAGCAACTGCGCCATGGTCTGGTACCACTTTTCCTTACGCACCAGCATGAAGAACATCAGGAATGGCACCACGCCTAGAATCAAGATGGCGCTGGACACCGACCCAAACCCTCGCACCAGGTACGACGGCCACGTTGGCGGCTGCCTCACCTTCACTTCCGTAACTTTTTTTCCTGGCTCGGGGTTCAGCCGCTTCGCGCTCTCTTCCACTTGTTCGATCTTGTGATTCAGTGGCGCAACGATCTCTCTCACTCGGTCTGCGTAGGAAGGAAAGTTCTCAATAAATGTCGAAACGCGATTGTAAGAGCCGTACCCCGCCAGCCCCAGTCCCGCCATTCCCGCCAGAATCAGCAACGCCGCCGACACCGACCTCGGAATGTGCCAGCGCTCCAGTAAACTCACCAGCGGATCAATCAGGATTGACAGAAACGTCGCCAGTACCAGCGTGATGCAGAAAGAACTCGCCAGAAAACAAAATGCCATCGCCAGCGCCAGCACAATTACCCACAGCAACTTGGCGATGCGATCAAACACCTGGGGCCGCGCCGTCAGCAGAGAAGCTTTCATGGGTGATTTTTTGACCCGGTTAGGTAAATCCTCCCCGCCACTACGACGAGGAGGATTTCCCTTTCGATTGTCAACAGCGTTCGTCGCGGAACTCGCTACTATTTAGTAGCCGGTTCCCGCTCTCTTCGATGCCACGTCCGTCGCCTTTACGTCTGCCGACGATTCGCCCGTCGAAGAGATATCTTCCGCGCCCGTGCGCTTCATGATGTCCTTCGATTCGCTGACTTCCTCCGAAGTGTCGCAGTGTACGGACAGCAAAATCCCGCCCTTCTGCAAACGTCCCTCGTATCGCTTGGCTTCGTATTCCGGAATGCCCAGTCCAATCAGCGCGCCGGTGAAACCGCCGACAGCCCCGCCCACTCCGATTCCGGCCAGTGCCGCCATGATCGGTCCGGCGGCGATGAAAGGACCCAGACCCGGAATCGCCAGCGCTCCGATGCCCGCCAGCCAGCCGAGCGCACCGCCGATCACCGCGCCGGTTCCCCCTCCCGCTGTTGCTCCTTCGGGGGCCTTGGTTTCTTTTTGTGTCGCTATCTCCCGGGGACCGAGATTTTCCGGCAGCAGCACAGAAATATCTGAGCTCTCATATCCGGATTCACGGAAAGCGTCGATGGCGTTTTCCACCGCGCTCCGGTTCGAATAAATTCCCAATACCGACGTGTTCTTTGCCATGGTTCTGTCTCCCTCATTTTTTTTAAAAGTGTTCTGCCTGTTGCGATTCGCTTCTGAAGTATCGTGCACCGGGATACTTTCGTAACCCTTGCAGCGCGAACTAGAGCATGGACCACGCCACAAGCTGCACCAATACGGGCATCCCTGCAGTCCAACAAAAACTCCACCTGAGAGTTTTTCTTCGAGCCCTCTGAAAGGTCCCGAAACTTTGTGGAAAGCCTACGGCGTGCAAGTCTTTGCAGTACAGCTCACGCCGTATGGCTCCCGCCGCTCTGCGTATTTATGATTCTTTGCGTGGCAAAACCAGGTTTCTGACGGTACACATAGGAGGACTTCGATGATCAGCAGAACATTTTTCAGAACCATCGCTATCGGCCTTGGCGTAGCGGCACTCAGCTTTACCGGGACTTCCATACTTACCCAAGCGCAGCAGCCCGACAATACTGCCGCGAACAAACAGCAAGCACCGACCGCGGATCAGCAGAAGGAAACCGCCGCGGACCGCGAGCTCGCTCAGAAGATTCGCAAGTCCATCGTCGGCGACAAGTCGCTTTCCACTTACGGCCACAACGTAAAGGTTATCGTTCGCAACGGCATGGTCACTCTCAAGGGTCCCGTGCAATCCGCAGATGAAAAGAAGAACATTGGTGCCAAAGCGGCCGACGTAGCTGGCGCCGATAAGGTGCAAAACGATCTGACCGTGAAGTCGTAACGTGCTACAGCGCGAGCCTGTGGGTCGTCATTTATTTACCGGATTGCCATCCAGATGACCCGGGGCTTGCGATACCCGCTACATGTAAGTCATAGGATTTCCGGGGCTTTTCTTCTCTCGAAATACAGTGAATTTGGTATTCAAGTGTTCTTAGTAAAGGGGTTAATTTTACCCTGCCGAATTTCTCGAGAACTTGTTCTCAAATTGGAGCTAAGATGCCAGGGCGAGCCGTCTTTTCAAACTCAAACGATTCTGCACCTACACCACATCATCTTGTTGGATCGGGGATAAATAACTTGAAAATCCTGGTGGTCGACGACCATGACATTATCCGCCGCGGCTTGAAAGACCTGCTCACTGCTAAGCCGGGCTGGGAAGTCTGCGCTGAGGCTAAAACCGGAAGGGAGGCTGTTGCCCTCGCTGAACAACTGAGACCCGAAATCATTGTCATGGACATCAGCATGCCCGACCTGAATGGTCTGGAAGCTGCCCGCCGCATTCACAAAGTACTTCCCAAAACAGGCATTCTCATCCTCACCATGCATTTTTCCGATCAGCTCGTTCGCGACGTCGTCGAAGCGGGTGCCCGCGGCTATATCCTGAAATCCGACGCCGACAAGGAACTCGTCACCGCTGTTGAATCCATCGCCAACCGCAGAACCTTTTTCACTCCTCGCGCTTCAGAAATGCTCTTGGACGGTTTCTCCCGCACCGTTACTGGCGCTGAACCCAAGCTGCCTCAGCGTAACCGCTTGACCACGCGCGAACGCGAAATCGTTCAATTGCTGGCCGAAGGGAAAAGCAGTAAGGAAGTAGCCGTTGCTCTTGGCATCAGCGTCAAGACTGCAGAAACGCATCGCGCCAACATCATGCGCAAACTGGAATTGCATTCCGTCAGTGAACTCGTTCGCTACGCCATCAAAAATCAGATCATCGAGGCCTAACTTGTGCGAACCCAGCTCGCCACGCCCAAACCACATTGATCTGGAGCTTTGGAAGCAATTCACTCGCCGCCCGCTCGCCGTTTTCGCTATACCACGGCTTGATGAAAATGTTGCCCTATGCCCCGTGTCCTGATCGTCGATGACCACGCTTTCATTCGCCGGGGTGTCCAATCAATCTTGCAATCCTTTCCCGAATGGGAGCTCATCGGCGAAGCAGGCAACGGCAACGAAGCCATTCAGCTGGCCGATGAACTCGAACCCGAAGTAATCCTGATGGATGTCACCATGCCCGGCATCAACGGCATTGAGGCCACTCGCATCATCCGTAACGCTCATCCGCAAATGAAAATTGTTCTGCTCACTCTTCATGAATCCCCGGAAATTCTCAGGAACGGTTTTCGCGCTGGCGCCAGGGGTTATCTCCTCAAGGCCGATGCGGAGCAGGAATTGCTGAAGGCCTTGCGCATCGTCGTCGGCGAAGGCACTTACGTCAGCCCCAAACTCGACAAAGCCGTAGTCACCGAAGTGATCAACGAACTCCGCACCGATCATTAATTCTTAATCCTCATGTATTTTTGTCCTTCTGAAAGTACTGCACTATTCTTGTCATTCCGAACCGAACTCAGTATTTTTGTCATTCCGAACGGAGTGTGCCGTTTTCGTCATTCCGAATCGCACGCAGTATTGTGTCATTCCGAACGAAGTGAGGAATCCCTCTCCTCTTGGGTTTCTCTGTGTCCTCTGTGGTGAAATCTTTCCGTTCCAGCAAACACCCGATAGAATTGCTCCTCCCCAAATTACAAACTGGCTGCGAACCGCTGTTTCACAGGAGCTTTTATGCCCGAACAAGAAACCATTCGGCGCGCCGAACGCGATAAGCAACAAGGCAAGTCCCCCTCCACGCAAGCTGGTGAATTTGTTCGCGAAGAAATGGACCACGTCCGCCAGGGTGTTCATGGCGCCAGGTCCACCAAGCAGGCAATCGCCATTGGTCTCTCCAAGGCGCGCCGCGCTGGCGTCGATCTTCCTCCCCCTCTTGGCAAGAAATCGTCATCCTCTCGCTCTTCAAAAAGAAGATCCTCATCCAAATCTCCCCGTAAACGCGCCAATTCCTCGCTCCGCGCGCTGCGCCGCGAGGGTTCCGCCTCTGCCTCTCCCGCCGCGCTCTCTCGTTTTGCAAAGGCCAGCGCCCGTAAGCGCGGTTCGCAAAGCCGCCATCGCGCCGCGGCAAAAGCCGCGCGAACCCGCTCGCGCAATCGCTCCAGGCACCGCGGTTAACGAGTTGGGTAGGGGTTCCGACAACTCAGACCACACGATTTCATGGGTTGCGAAAGATACTTTAATTTGGTCATTCCGAACGGAGTGAGCAATCCGCTTTTCCTTCCTCATCTTGCGAAAGAAATCTCGTTCCGTTCGGGCTCACTCTATTTGGTGGCCGCTACGTAGTACATCAATTCATTCCCCTCTCTAAGTGCCAATCCCGATAGCGAATTTTTCCCCCTAGATTCATATTCTCCCTTGCCCTGACTCAGGCCGGATTCCCAGTCATTGAATTTGTTTGGTTGCTTTTAAACAGCAAAGGAGAAACATGCGAAATCTCAAATTGACAGCCGCGATCGCCGCTCTCGCCGTTGTCGGGAGTCTTTCCGCTTGCTCAGAAACCCACAAGTCACCAGACGTAACCGCCAGCGTTCGCCACTCTCTCGATCAGGCCGGCTTAAAGAGTGTCGACGTCAGCCAGGATCGTGAGAAGGGCGTCATCACCCTCACCGGCAATGTCACTTCCGATGCTGAGAAATCTCAGGCGGAAATGATTGCCAGCTCCAATGCTCCAACGCAAGTCGTCTCCAACCAGATCGCCGTTCGGCCTCCTGGCGATGAGGGCATGGCCAAAAAAGTAGAGTCCGACACCGACAAAGCGATCGAAAAGAACGTGGACGCCGAGCTCGTGAAGCTCCGGGTGCAACACGACGTCAAGTACGACGTGAACAAGGGCGTCGTTACGTTGAAGGGGACTGTCAACTCTGCGTCCAAGCGCGCAACTGTTGAAAAAGTAACCAAACACGTTCCGAACGTTCAGCAGGTCGTCAACGAAATCGATATCAAGAACAGCAAGGCCACGTCGTCATCTTCGTCGTCTAAGTAAACGGATTGCCTATCTGATTCGGTCTCGTTGCCTGCATTTCCATCCGGGTTTCCCGCATGCCGCTCCTTTTTTAGGGTCGTCACCGGGAAACCCGGCCGAATCGCCGCGAACTCGCGGTATTTGCCGTTTTGCCCATGTCGGCCGGTCAACTCGTGCTATATATGGAGCACTGCCTGCATATTAGTTCCCCGACTCCTCGAAAGGAAACAATGCCGGTCGTTGGCGCTCCCCATCGTTCCGAATCCGGTCCTCTAGGGACGCCCGCCGCGCGCCTCGGTTCGCTCGTTCTAGCTGCAATCTTCCTCTTGGCAACTGGCGTTACCGGTTTTGTCACCGTCGATCGCCTGCAAAACAGCCGCGACTTGGTCATGCATACCTACCAGGTTCGCGGCTTCCTCAAGGACCTGCGCTCTGACATTGGCAGCGGCCATGCCAATTTCGACTTGTACCAACTCACCGGCAATTTCAACGAAGTGTCGCACCTCGATGAGCAGTTGCAAAAAGAGCTTGCCATGGTCACGGAGTTGCAAAAACTTACCACCGACAATGCGCTTCAACAGGTCCGTCTGGATGCCTTCGAGCAGACCCTCCAGCAGGACGTCGATCAGCTAAGCGCTTGCGTACGCCAGCAGAACTGCCTGGGCTCTAACGCTGCTACCAGAAACGAGCTTCTGGCCACACTTGCCGGCCGCCGAAGATCCATGTCGGATATGCTGCGCAACATGGAATCCATGGAGGACACTCTTCTCCAAGCCAGGCTCGCCACTTGGCATCGTCTTTTCACTCGTTTGGCCGTCATTTTGGCGGTTTGCTTGACCCTGGCGCTGCTTCTCCTTGCCTACAATTTTGGCTTGTTATTCCGTGAAATTGAACGCCGTAAGCAGTTGGCGCAAATCGAAAAAAATAACGCCGAATCCTACAAAATGCTTTCCGCTCGCATCCTGGAACTGCAAGACGTCGAGCGCCGCAGGATTGCCCGCGAACTCCACGACAGTGTTGGCCAATTCCTCGCCGGGCTTAAAATCAATCTCGGACGCCTGCAACGCCGCGAAGCCGAAGCCAATGCCCAGAGCTATCCTTTGTTGCTGGAGTCCATCGATCTCACGGATCGCGCCATCGGCGAAGTCCGAACCATCTCCCACCTTCTTCATCCTCCTCTCCTCGACGAGCTCGGTTTCCATTCCGCTGCTCGCTGGTATGCCGAAGGCTTCGCCAAACGCAGCGGCATCCAAGTGAATTTGCATTTGGCGGAGGTTGTTGAACGCCTCCCCAAGCAAATTGAGCTGGCTCTGTTTCGCGTTCTTCAGGAATCTCTCACCAACGTGCACCGCCATGCCAAGGCCAGCACCGTGGACATCGAGGTTCTCTGTACCGACGACCTCGTCATCCTCGCCGTCTCCGACGACGGCCGCGGCCTGCACCCCGACGTCCTGCAACGTTTCCGCGGTGGCCACGCTGGCGGTATTGGCCTGGCTGGCATGCGCGAACGCCTCGCCGAGCTAGGCGGACGCCTGGAAGTGGACTCCGGCCCCACCGGCACCCGCATTCGCGCCATCCTCCCCACTCACGAGTGCGATCCCGCCGACTCCTCCCCCGAAAACATTTCCATCACCCCGGACTAAAGGGTTGTAGTGCCCGCCTTCGGAGATGGGCCGCCTTTTCTCTATTCGCTTTGTATTTCTCTGTGTTCTCTGTGCCCTCGGTGGTGAATCCAATCCCAAAACGAAAAGCCGGCACTTGCTGAGGGCAACGTGCCGGCTTTCATCTTTTCTGTTCTTTTTAGATCTCAGTTTGGCTGTTGGTTGCTCCCGATCACCCGGCGATTACCTCGCCATTTCGTGTGTTGTAGATGAAGTAGTCTCCCGGAGCCGCTTGCGCCATCTGCATCAATTGTCGCCTGGCTTCCTCCAACCCTTCTACCGCTCTCACCCAGATTGGCTGGCCATCAGGTAGTTTTTTGAAGATGTCGAACTTGGCATCCATTCCAGCTACCTCCAAGTTGATTGGGCATAAAAGGTAGGGCAAAAATGCGGCCAATTTATCGCCGTCCGTTATTTACTCAAACGAAAGCCTTTGTTCGACGATTGAGCCCCAAAAAATGGTTGAAACCATTTCACCGCACGGAACTTTTTGCAAGGAGCTTGTACATTATTCCCTGTAGGGCAAGTACCGTAACTCTGGTATCAAGACCATATGTTTCTAAAAGTTACGATGGCTGAATCATTATAGCGCTCTTATCTTCCAGCCCGCTTTTCAAAACGCAGCACGCCTTCCGGCAGCTCTTCCCGCTCTTTCCCAGCCCCTTTGATTCCGCCGCCCGCGCATGCCACGCAAATCCGCGTCCACGGTAGCGCTTGCAATCGTGCCGTGGGAATTTCATCTCCGCAGCTTCCGCACAACCCGTACTGTCCGCTCTCCATCAATCGCAGCGACAATTCCACTTCGCTCAGCGTCCGGATTTCCCGTTCCATGTTCGTCAGCGCAAGGTCCTTGATCACATCCTGCAGCGCAAACGCTCCTTCGTCGTCCGTTTCTCGCTCGATCGCAATCTGCGACCGCCGCTCATACAGCCGGCTGATCAACTCCTCGCGCTTTTCCGTCAGCAGCTTGCGATACATTTCCGAATTAACCTTTTTCTTCTTCGTAGATGCTTGCATTGGTGCCGTACCTCTGATGATCGTCTCGGTTAAGAATGCGGGAGTGGTCTGCAGCCGCGTCATGCACTATGCGGTAAGGTACAAAGCAGAACAATCCAGTCAATTCCGTAGTACCAAACCGAATTGCACGTAGGTTTTTGTCCTCAATCTAGCGCGAGATTTTATGCCAGCCGCAACGAGTAACCTGTAGCTCACCCCTTCAGGGGTGAGGCTTCTCGTTAAGAAAAATCAGGGAAGAAAAGTGCCGTAAAAACGCATTAAGCGCAAACCGCAAATTTTCTTGTCATTCCGAACGAAGTGAGGAATCTGCTTCTTCCACATCACACAGCTCCGTCACTCCGTCCCAAACCCGGATCGTAGTTTATCTCTTCCCATCCACCACCGGGTTCTTCAGCACGCCCAGCTTCTCGATTTCCACTTCCACTTCGTCCCCGGCCTTCAAATAAATCGGCGGCTCTCGGAATGCCCCCACTCCTTCAGGCGTTCCCGTCGCGATGATATCGCCGGGCTCCAGCGTAATGCTCGCGGAAATGTACTCGATCAGTTGCGGAATATGGAAAATCATTTTGCCGGTATTGGAATTTTGCAGCACCGTTCCATTCACGCGCGCGCGAATCGCCAGATTGTGCGGGTCCGGCACTTCGTCCCGTGTCACCAGGTACGGCCCAATGGGACAAAATGTATCGCACGATTTTCCGCGCACCCATTGTTTGTCTGCAAACTGCCACGCCCGCGCGGAAACATCGTTCAGCGGCATATAGCCGGCAACATACTCGTACGCACTCTGCGCCGCGATCCCTTTCCCTCGTTTCCCAATCACTACGCCCAACTCCGCTTCATAATCCACTTTTGCGTCGCTCGCCGGCAGCACGATCGCATCGCCCGGCCCGCAGATGCTGGTGGTGAATTTCGCGAAGATCAGCGGCGATTTCGGCGGCTCCGTCGCTCCCGATTCCATCGAATGGTCCCGGTAGTTCAATCCCACTGCGATAATTTTTCCCGGTCGCGGCACCGGCGCGCCTAGACGAACTTCCTCCAGCGCCAGAAGGTGCGCTTGTGCTTTATCGTTCACCAGTCGTTCCGCCGCAATTCGCGCCAGTTCTCCCGCTTCCAGAAATGCCGCCATGCTCTGAAAGCTCCCCGCGGAAACTCCCGCGCGCTCAGCCGAAGCCTTCAGGTCCACAACGCCCTTGTCCGTCAACACGCCCAGACCTTTCAATCCCTGTTTTCCCGTGAATGTCACAACGCGCATCGCACTCTCCCCCGGCCAACGCTGAATTATCTAATGATAGTAACGCGCTGTCATCCTGGTGGGCGCTCAACAACGGCCTGCGGCCTTCAACGCTTCCCCTGCTCCTCCAAGATCGCCACGCCGTACTGCGGCAAAACCACGTGTGTCACTTCTTTATTCTCCAGCAGCGACTTCATCCTCCCCGGCAACTTCACGTCCTGGCTCTCGCTCTTGAAATTGATCAGCACAAACACGCTGGAATCCTTCCCCACTCGCCGGCTCACTTCAATTCCATCCGGCACGGCACCCAGCGCCGCGCTCACGCCGCTCGTTTTTGTCATCCACGCTGCTGCCGCGGTCATCAACTTCGCGTCCAGCACGCCGCCGACATACGTAATCCGGCCTTTCCCCACACTCCGCGTGATCGCGCACGGTTGTCCATCCAGCCATCCATTGCTCTTCCCGTATCGCAACAATACTTCCGCATCCGTCGCCGTCGTCTTCATCTGTTCCGCCCAAACGGTAATCTCTCCTGCGCCCCACGTTCCGCTCGCCGGCACATCTTTTTCCAACGCGTAATATTGTTCTACGCGCCCGCCCAGCGCTTCTGCCAGGTATCCCGGCTCACGCAAAGGAATCAGCGAATTGAATTCATCTTTTAACCCTGACCGCGGTCCCAGCACCAGATGCCCGCCATTTTTCACGTATTCCAGCAAATGCTCCGCGCGTTCCTTTGGTATCAAATATAAATCCGGCGCCACCACCAGCTTGTACTCCTCCAGCGAAACATCCGGGCTCACGATATCGATCGATTGCGCCAGTTTCCTCAGCGCGTGATAGTAGTCTTTCAAAATCGCGAATTGATCGTATTTGTCCGTGTGTTTCTGCCAGCCTATCGCCCACCGGCTGTCGTAATCGGCCAGCAGCGCCACTTGCGAAACCACTCGTGTGCCGCGAAACGCGCTCTGCACCTCGCCAAACTCTTTCGCCGTTTGCGTTACTTCTTCCAGCAGCGGCACCGCCTCGCCGTCTGGCGCTACCAGCGTTCCGTGGATTTCCTCCTGCCCATTCAACGCGCTGCGCCATTGCCAGTAACTTACTTCATCCGCGCCATGCCCGATGTCGTGCCACGCCATCGCGCGCGTTTCGCCTTTGTTCAATGCGTTGTTCAGCTCCGACCAGTTCACAAACCCCGGCTGCGTCTCGATAATCCAGATGTTTTCCCCCTTCAATCCCCGCATCGCGTCGTGGCTCATTCCGTTTGCATCCGCATCCAGATGACCGTGCCCCACGTAGTCATCCCATGACACAAACGTCAGCGGCTTCGTCACCACATAGTGATCGAACGCGTCGAACCCGTAGCCCATGAAATTCCCGGTGATGAATTGCCTCGGCTCGATGAATTTCTTCAGCGCATCGATCTGGTTCTGCTGATACTCCGCCCACGCAAACGTCGTAAAATGTTTCCACTCCAGCATCAGTCCAGGATTATGTTCTCCCACCGGAATCGGGATTTCTCCCCAATTGTCGTAAGTCTGGCTCCAATACGATGTCACCCAGTGCTCATTCAGGGAATCCAGCGTCTTGTATTTCGCTTTCAGCCATTCCTGAAATTGCTTTCGCGAATCTTCGTCATACGACATCTGCCCGTAGCCGTACTCATTATCGATCTGCCAGCCCACCACGTCCGTGTCGTGCCCGTAGTGCTCTGCCATTTCCTCCGCGATCTTCCGGCAGTATTCGCGGTATCGCACGGAAGTCACCGAACCCTGCGCGCGGTTGCCGTGTCCCACTCGCTGTCCGTCGGGTTCCACTCGCAGCGTGTCTGGATATTTCTGCGTGAGCCACGCGGGTGGGCCGCCCGTCGGCGTGCCCAGCACAACCGCCATATGGTGCTTTCCCGCCAGACGGATCGCGCGGTCCAGCCATGCAAAATTGTATTGCCCTTCCGATGGCTCCATGCGGCTCCACGCAAACTCCGACAGCCGCACCACCTGCAGATGCGCCGCCTCCATCATTTGCAAATCCGTTTCCCAGCGCGACTCTGGCCACTGCTCCGGATACCAGTCCGTGCCCACCAGCAGCGCATCGCGCCCGGCAAGTTGCGTCGGAATCGCCTTGTTGTCACCTGAATTGCCCAGCAACCGCCCTGGTGCAACCAGAACAAGCACACTCAACAGCACAGCAAACAGCACACGACTGCCTCGAAGTCCAAACACGTTCGCCTCCGCAAATTCTTTTTGGAAACGACTTAGCCGCCTGCAGAAAAATTCTCGTTTGTCATTCCGAACGGAGTCCCCGGAGCGTCTGCGCGGAAGAGAGATTCCTCGCTTTGCTCGGAATGACGTACCAGATCACTTTTTCGCAGTCTTATGGCGTAACGGTCAGTTTCTTTCCGCTGTATTTCACGGTCTTGTCGGCCGCTTCACTCCAGCCGCCGCCCACTCCGTGATTTTCGCCGACAAACACGATTCGGAACGTGCGGCTTTCCAGCATCCCGGGAAAGGTTCCCGCGCGATCATCGATCGTCAATGTGTGCGCTGCATCGTCCCAGGAAAAGGGAATCGTCGCGTGCGCGCCTTTTTCATAGTTGTAGCTGTCGTTCTCGTCTTCGTACAGCGCGAATTCTCCATTCGCTCCGCGATACACGCGAACTTCAATCGGATTCGCAGGCTTCTCCGCCGCATATTCAATGTCTGGACCCAGCGGCAAGATCGATCCTGCGCGAACAAACAGTGGAATTCGCTCAATCGGCGCCTCCGCCTCCATAAATTTTCCGCCCTGTTGCGCTGCGCCCGTCCAGAAGTCGTACCACTTGGCATCCGGCAAATACAGGTGACGCGAAGTTGCGCCCGGCTCCGTCACCGGATTCACCAGCAGCGCCGGACCAAACAGGAATTGGCTCCCCGCATCCTGCGCCCGCACGTCCGTCCGAAAATCCATCACCAGCGGCCGCATGATGGTGTATCCCTCGTTCGTCGTCTTCCACGCCAGCGAATAAATATACGGCATCAACCGGTAACGCAATTTGTCGAACGCCACCAGCGTCTTTTGCGCCTCCGACCCAAACGACCACAATTCGTTCTGATTGGTAGAGCGAGTTCCGTGCACACGAAAGATCGGGCAGAACGTTCCAAACTCGAACCATCTCACGAACAATTCCCGATACGCCGGATCATCCGGATTCGCTACCGTGAATCCGCCAATATCGGTCGTCCAATAAGGAAGCCCCGACAGCGAATAATTCAGTCCCGCCGGAATCTGCCGCCGCAACGTCTCCCATGTCGGATTCACGTCTCCAGACCACACCGCTGCCGCGTTCCTCTGTGTTCCTGCATACGCCGAACGCGAAAGGATGAACACGCGCTTCTGGTCGGAAGCTTCGCGTTGTCCACTGTAAACCGCGCTCGTCGTCATCAGCGGAAACTCATTCGTATACCGCGCTCCATTTCCCAGCGCGATCTTGTTGGTCACCAGAATGTTTGTTTCTCGCCCCTCGGTCTCCGGCTCCGTCGTATCCAGCCACCACGCATCGGCTCCAATCTTGTACAGCGCGTTATTCATCAGGTTCCAATAATATTTCCGCGCTTCCGGATTGAACGCGTCATACAGCGCCATCCCTTTCGGATGAAACCCGCCCGCTACCGTCTTCGCCACGAAGTAGCCCTTCTTGTCCATGTCGTCATACACAGGAGATCCCGGCCGGAAATACGGCCACACCGAAATCATCAGGTGCACATTCAGCTTGTGCAGCGCGTCCACCATTCCCTTCGGGTCGGGATAATTTTTGTTGAACACCGGTTCGCCCATGGTGTTCCACCAGAACCAGTCCTGCACAATGTTGTCCATCGGGATGTGCTCATCGCGATATTTCTGCGCCACCCCCAGTAGCTCCTGCTGCGAATCGTACCGGTTCTTGCATTGCCAGTAGCCGTAGGCCCACTTGCCGAACAGCGGTACTTGTCCCGTCAATTCGCGGTAGTCCGCGATGATCGTGTCGAAATCCGGCCCGTACATGAAGTAGTAGTCGATCGAATCCGACACTTCCGAACTTAGATAAAACGCGTGCACAAACCGGTTATTGAACCGGCTGCGCGAACCGTTATTCCAGAAAATCCCGTACCCTCTGCTCGACAGCAGCATCGGTATCGATATGTTCGTGTTGTCCTGCGAAAGATCGACCGCTTCTCCCCGGTAGTTCCACACCCCGCCCTGGTGCTGCCCCAGCCCGTAAAACGCTTCCGTCGTGTCCCACATATTTACGAACCGCTCGGAGTGCAGCGTCTTCTCGCCATTCACTTCCACCGGCGTCAGTGTGTGCGATGTTTCCGCGGCTAGCCTCTTCCCGTCCGCGTCAAAGAACACAATCGTGCTGTCTGCCCTCGTCACCTCAATTTTCAATTTCGCGGTCTTCAGCGTCACCAGCTTGGCGTCATCGCTGTTCACCGAAAACTCCGCCTTCGGCCAGCTTTTCTTGATCACCAAAAAGTCCGGCCGCTCCGGCACCGTCCGCTCCAGTGAGTACACCACGTGCACCACCGACTCCGTGCACACCTGGAACCTCAAGTAACCGTTTTCCAGAACCAGCACCACTCCATCCGGCTGCGCTTCCACACTCTTCACCGCATTCACCGGTACCCATTGCCCCATCGCCGGAAAAGTCGCAACCAAAGAAAGCACACTAAGACCAATCAGGCGCGACAACACTGCCACGCACCTTCCAACCGTTGTTTTCATGGAATGTCCCCGGGTACTTCGTAAGCGTTTACGGCTTTGCACCTTACGTTCTTCGCCGACTCTGGCACCTTCTCTCCCTTCTTGTCAATGACTTGCCCTTTTTTCTTTTGCGTTCCTCTCCACCACTTCGCCCGCTGCTGTCATTTTGCGCACATACATAAGCCACTTTCTTTCTTCACATTGCACAGATCACTCGCGATTCACTCACTTTTGTGATACAAACCGCAAGGACATGCCTGCCTTTCCGGCGTCTCCCTGCTTCGGGAGGATTGAAATGAGTTTTGGCGGTAAGTTCTGCTCTTCGCTTCTCGTAATCGTTCTCGGGTACTCCACTATGACAATCGCAAACAGCAACACACCTCGCGCTGACTCTCAGCTCCCCCCTATCTCTAAGGCTGAATTCGGCAAGCTTTCCGACGGCACCGTCATCGACTCCTACACTCTTCACGGTGGCCACGGTGCTTCCGCCACGATCATTACGTATGGCGCCACGCTCACTCAGCTTCTTGTTCCCGACAAAAACGGCAAGCTCGACGATGTCGTTCTCGGTTTCGACAAAATCGAAAGCTACGTTGGTGACCCCCATCCTTACTTTGGCGCTACCATCGGCCGCTACGGCAACCGCATCGCCAAGGGCGCCTTTACTCTCGACGGCAAGGAATACCATCTCTTCATCAACAATGCTCCCAACAGTCTCCACGGCGGCAAAGTCGGTTTTGATCGCAGAGTTTGGAAGGCCGCGCCCTCTGAAGACACTAAGGGCCAGTCCGTGCGCTTCACCTATGTCAGCCCCGATGGCGAAGAGGGCTATCCCGGCACGCTGACCGTCAACGTCACCTACACCCTTACCAATTCCAATGAACTCCAGATCAAGTACTCCGCCGAAACCGACAAGCCCACGGTTCTGAATCTCACCAATCACAGTTACTTCAACTTGAAGGGCCAGGGCGACGGTGATGTCCTTCAGCACGTCCTGCAACTCCACTGTGACAATTACACACCGGTCGATTCCACGCTCATTCCCACTGGCGAGATCAAGAGCGTTGCCGGCACTCCGCTCGATTTCCGCAAGCCCACCGCCATCGGCGCGCACATCGCCGAAATCAAGGATATCGGCGGCTACGACCACAACTTCGTCGTCAACGGAAAAATGGGAACGCTGCGTCTCACCGCTAAAGTCGAAGAACCCTCCACCGGCCGGCAAATGGAAGTGTTGACCACCGAGCCGGGCGTGCAGTTTTACTCCGCCATTCATCTCGATCCCAGCATCATTGGCAAAGGCGGCAAGCCCTATCAGAAATATGGCGCTCTCTGCCTGGAGACTCAGCATTATCCCGATTCGCCGAATCATCCCAAGTTTCCGACCACCGTGCTTCGGCCCGGCGAAAAATTTACGTCCGAAACCATTTACAAATTTTCCGTCAAGTAGTCAGGTGTCCGATTTCTCGCGTTGTACGCAGTTTCTGTGCTGTGCGTAGTGCTCGTATTTTTTAGGGGGCCGGTGTCCTTTTGGGGGTCGGAGCTTTAGCTCCGACATTGGAGCCGGCTATCATTGGGCTTCAGCCCCTGAGGACTCTGAGCTTTTTTCGCGGCATTTGCAGGACTCAAAACCAGATCGCCGTCCTGCTCGCCGAATAGGAGCGACCCGAAAACTCTATGACCGCCCTGCTAGCATTCGCCGCTACCAACCGCCTCGTTCATCTCCACACCGTCGATCTCGCCATCATCGTTTTCTATTTCGCCCTCGTTCTTGCGATCGGCTTCTATCTCAAGGAGCGCGCCAACACCGGCGAAGACTTCTTCATGGCTGGCAGGGAAATGACCGCCTGGATCGCCGGTCTTAGCTTTCTCTCCGCCAACCTCGGCTCGCTCGAATTAATGGGCTGGGCCGGCTCCGCCTATCAGTACGGTATCCTCGCCGCGCACTGGTATTGGATCGGCGCCATTCCCGCCATGCTTTTCCTTGCGCTGGTCATGATGCCGTTCTACTACATCTCCAAAACGCACTCCGTTCCCGGCTATTTGAAACTCCGCTTCGGAGAATCCAGCCGCGCTCTTTCTTCCGTCAGTTTCGCGTTCATGACCGTGCTCATGAGCGGCATCAATATGTATTCCATGGCCCTCGTCCTGAAAATCGTCCTCGGCTGGAACATCAACTTCAGCATCTGGGTTTCCGCCGGCACTGTGGCCATCTACGTCGCCCTCGGCGGATTGCGCTCCGCCATCTTCAATGAGGTCCTTCAGTTCGTCTTGATTTGGGCTGGCGCTCTTCTCATTCCCATTCTCGGCTTGATCGAAGCTGGCGGCTGGAGCGGCCTCAAAGCCAGAATCACCACCAACGCTTCCGCCGAATACACCCATCTCTGGAGCACCTTGGGCTCTGCCAAAGACAATCCCATGGGCATTCACTGGACCGGCATCGTCTTCGGTCTCGCCGCCGTCATCTCCATGGGCTATTGGACTACCGACTTCCTTGTTGTCCAGCGCGTCTTGACCGCCAAAGATATGCGCGCCGCAAAAATGGCCCCCATCATCGGCGCGGCCTTCAAAATGTTTGTTCCGTTTATCGTGATTCTCCCTGGCCTTCTGGCGCTTGCGGTTCTTCCCATGAAACTCATGCCGGAAGCCCAGGCCATCGCCACCGGTGGCCACAGCTACAACGAAGTCCTTCCTCTCATGCTCGCGCGCTATTGTGGTCCGGGTTTGTTGGGCTTGGGAATCACCGCGCTGATCGCCGGCTTCATGTCCGGCATGGCCGGAAATGTCAGCGCGTTCACCACCGTCTGGACCTACGACATTTATCGCGCCTTCATCAAAAAAGACGCCAGCGACCATCACTACGTCAACATGGGCCGCTGGTGCACCGTGCTTGGCGTCGCCATCAGCATCGGCACCGCTTACCTGGTCATGGATTTCAAAAGCATCATGGACTACGTCCAGGCGCTCTTCAGTTTCTTCATTGCACCGCTCTTTGCTACCGTCATTCTCGGCATGCTGTGGAAGCGCGCTTCTCCCGCTGGCGGTTTCTGGGGCTTGCTCGCGGGCACCGCTTCTTCCGTGGCCATGTGGGCCTGGGTGAAGATGGATCCCTCCGCGCTCCGTTATATCGCCCTGTCTCCTTATGCTAAGGACATGGCGGAAAACATGTATCGCGCGCTGTGGTCCTGCATCATTTGCGCGTTGGTCACGGTGATCGTCAGTTTGCTCACCACTCCCAAACCCGAATCCGAACTCAAGGGACTCGTCTATGGCGCCACCGACATTCCTGCGGAGACCTACGTCACCGTGTTTCACCGTCCCTGGTTCTGGGCCACCGTCGTCGGCGTGGTTTTCATCGCCCTTCAAATTGCTTATTGGTGAGGTTCTATGAAAGCTGGCGGTTCGATTTCTATCTGGTTCTTCATCGGCGTTTCTCTGCTATTCAACGGCGTGCTCATCCTCGCCGCCGGAATCTACCAGTATCTGCAACCTCCTGACACGCCCACGGTCCTCTTCAACCTTCACGCCGGCATTTGGTGGGGCGCCATCCTCGCCATCCTCGGCGCCATCTATTGCCTCCTCTACCGTCCCAGCCGCATGAAAATCTGAGCTCTTTTCTCTCGCCTTTGTAGGGACGGCCTTCCGAGGCTGTCCGCTCTTTCTTTGTCATCCCGACCGCAGAGTCGCGTCTTTTGCCGGGTGCCACAACGTGCCGGTTTTGCACGTGGGGGATTTTGACGTCGCGTCCCTATCTAAGTGTGTCATCCCGACGGGAGAGTCGCCTTTTTGCGATTCGGATCGCAGGGATCATTGCCGCATGTCCACACGAAATAACTCCCCGTCCTCACTTCCACAGAAATTCCCCCAGTGCTATCCTCTCAATCCATCGCGCAAGCCAAGGAGTCCCCATGCCCCCAGTCCGTACCGATCCTTGCCCCGCCTACAACTTTCTCGTCGAAATCAGTGGCATCACCAAAGGCTCGTTTTGCGAAGTCACCGGCCTCGATTCCTCGATTGACGTCATCGAATACCGCACTGGCGACGCCAAAGAAAACACCGTGCGCAAACTCCCCGGCCTTCGCAAGTTCTCCAACATCACCCTGAAGCGCGGCTACACCGCCGACTTGTCTCTCTGGAATTGGTACGACTCCGTCGCGCAAGGCATACTCCAGCGCGCCAACGGTTCAATCACTTTGCTCGATGAACAGCGCAATCCCGTTCTGGTCTGGGTATTCAGAAGGGGCTGGCCATGCAAGTACGAGGGCCCGCATTTGAACGCCAAGACCAGCGAGATTGCCATCGAAACGCTGGAAATTTGTCATGAAGGTCTGACGCTGGCTGCACTTTGACTTCTTTCCGGAAAAACTCCATGCCTGCGCGCGCCCCGAAAAAACTAGCTCCGCCCTCCGATCCCGATCCCTACGTGATCGTAGACTTCGTGTTCGATCGCGGCCTGCTTTCCATTTCCATCAAAAACATCGGCGCGCGGCCCGCCTTTGCCGTGCGCGTTCGCTTCAGTCACAAGCTGATGGGCTGCGCTGGCGCGGTGGAAGTTTCTGCGCTACCCCTGTTTCGTGCTCTCGAGTTCCTGCCCGGCGGAAAAGACATCACCACCATTCTCGATACCAGCGTTTCTTATTTCCGCAGCAAACAACCGGCGCAAATCACCACAGACATTTCCTACCAAGACTCGCGTGGTACCAAATTCTCCAGCACTATCCGCCACAATCTGGAAATTTACCGCCAAATTACCTACACCCCGCCACCATGACGCCCTTTGGAGTGCGGCGGCTTGTCGCCGCTTTTGCACGTGAGGATTTTGACTTATCAGCCCCGCGCCAATAGCCGCGACTCCTTGTTCCATTCGCTATCTTTTCCCCGCGCCACCCGTCTATGCTGAAATCTTGAATCTAGGAGCTATCTGTGCGCCTCTCTCCTCTGCCTCTATTCGTCCTTCTGCTTGCAGCGCCTCCCAATCACGCCAACGCGCAATTGCCTGCGCTTCAAAGCGCCGCGATGCTCGATTGCTCCGGCTTGCCCTGCGTTGACGCCACTCTAGCTAACGGCAAGCATCTTCGTTTGCTCATCGACACCGGCAACGTGAATTCCGCGCTCGACACCACGGTTGCCACGGAAGCCGGCCTCACCGTGACGCCGGTCAACCGTGCCGATGGAAAGCCGGCGGGATACGGCCGCTCGGTGTTGCCGGGCGTGAAACTCGGCGAAGGTTCTCTGGGTGATCTGAGAGCCCTCGTCCTCGAACTCTCCGACTACGTCAAGCGTGATCGTATGCCCGCCGCAGACGGCACCCTCGCCTACGCCGCGTTCAAAGATCGCCTTCTTCAACTCGACTACGTGCATCACACCGTCCGTTTTTCCCAGCCTCTCACCGCTTCGCTGCCGTGTCCCGGTTTCTGCGGTTCCCTCACCACTCCTACCTTTGGCAAAAACGGTCCGCCCATCATCGTCAGCACCGGTTTCACCGTGAACGGCAAGCCTGTCACCGCGCAAATCGACACCATGTTTACCGGCACCATGCTGATCTATCCCACCTCCATCGAAAAACTCGCTCTCACTTCGGAATCACAAACCCTAAAAAAGCAATTCTTCAAATACACCGACGATGGCGTCGACATGCTGGAAGCGCAAGCTGCCAGCGAGTCCTTCGGCGAACGCATCCTCGCCAAAGATGCTCCTCTCTTTTTCGCCACGCCTTCCGTCCATCTTCCCGATGGCCTCTTCGACGCTACCGTCGGTCACGCCCTCTTCGAACACTCCGTCCTCTCCCTAAATTTCCACGACATGACCCTCTGGGTCTCCGACTAGCCCAACATTTGTAGTGACGGCCCTCAACTCTCCTTTTGCGGCCACCTTGTTGGGGCACGATATATCGTGCCCTCTTGGATTGCTCTTTTTCAGCCGAGTGCCCGACGTCTCTGGTAGCACAGGCTTCAGCCTGTGTCCTCTGTCCGCTTGGTGTCGACGTCCTGGTTTATCGCGTAGGGTCTTTGCCGTAGCGATGTACCGGGTTCGCCCCGTGCCAGTTTTGCACGTAGGGTTTGATTTTGCCTTTGTAGGGACGGCCTTCTGAGGCCGTCCGCTCCTGCGCCCTTCTTGACTCTCCAACCCGCGGATGTACACTTGGCACGTTTTGCCGCCAACAATAAAACTCGAACTCCTCGCAAGCGCGTTCCTGTTTCTTTTCGCGGCCCATGCGCTCGCGACCCAACAGCCCCCACCGGCCGCCAAAACCAAGTACGTTGTCGAACGCCTCGAGATCCTTGGCAACCGGCGCGTCGAAACCGATTTGATACGAGCCCGGATTTCCTCGAACCCAGGTGAGCCCTACAGCGTCGAAGCGGTCCAGCGCGATGTCCAATCTCTCTTAACGACGGGCTTTTTTGAAGGCGTACGCTCGGAGGTCGAAGATAGCCCTCACGTGCCAAACGGGAAGATCGTGATTTTCATTGTTCAGGAGAAGCCGATTATTGCCAGCATCCACTACAAGGGACTTAAGTTCATCACCGAGTCCGATATTCGTACCGCATTGAAGGCTCACAAGGTCAAACTCGCGGTAGGAGACTGGTTCGACAAGGCGGATCTGAAGCGCGCCGTGAACGTCATCACCCAGTTGCTGGCGTCGCACGGATATCAATCCGCCACAGTCAAGCCCACTTACGAAGGAATTGCGTCCACCGGCACAGTAACCATACTCTTTAACATCGACGAAGGCCCAAAAGCCAAAAAGTAGTGCAATCACTCGAACAAACGGCCTGGCGGTGTCCCCGGTATTTGGTAGCACAGGCTTCAGCCTGTGTCCTCCGGTGCCCACGTGCCGGCTTTGTACATGGGTTTCTGAAGTTGCCTGCTTATCTGACGATGCTCGATCGATTCTTCTCTACCATTTGGTCATCCCGAGCGCAGCGAGGGATCGTTGCTTGATCTATGCGCGCCCAGCCCATCGGGATTACCGTTGCCCTAAGCTTGCTCCGGCCTACCGCTGTCTCCTCCACGATCGCCACATCCCACGGCTTCAGCGTCACCTGCTCCCCGTTTGCAATCACTTTGCCGGTCAGCAAATCTTCCCCGGCCGCATAGCTATATTTGAAATTGCCCTCCGCACCGGAGTAATTCAGGTAGTAATGCATCCGCCGTCCATCATTTGCGATTCCGTGCTTCACCCGAATATTCGCCGGAACTTGCTGATCAGGACCTGTCAGCCCCGCCGCGCGCAACTCCTCCAGAACGATCGTCTGCTGCAACTTGTCGGAAACCGCCGTCCCCTCATATGTCAAGGTGCCGGAACCGAACTGGTTTGACGTAATCGCGGCCCATCTCCCAAAAAACGGATGGTCGTAAAATGCCAGCGGTTTCGCCGTCTCCAACTGCAGAAACTCCGCCCATGTACTCACCTGATTTTCTTCGCCAGCGTGAAACGGGTCGCCCTTTAACGCCAGGGGCTGCTCCAAGTTCGAAAATTCCTGGTAATTGAATCCCGCCGCTTGCCGTAACGGCCCGGGCGCCCGTTCCCAGCGCACCGCCGAATTCTCATTCGTGAAGCCGCTCTTGAACGTCATCAAAACATGCCCGCCATTTTGCACGTAGTCCGAAATCTTCTTCAACAACACGTCATCCGCAACGTACAGCGCGGGCACGATCAGCAACTTGTATCGCGCAAGCTCCGCCGCACTCGCCGTCGGAAATACAAAGTCCGTGCCGACGTTGGCCATGTAAAGTGATCGGTGCAGCTGCGACACAATCAGGTTGTAACTCCCGGATGCTTTGCCGGGCTCCCAGCGAAAATCGTCCCGCCGATCGAACGGCATGAAGCTGATGCCATTCGCCGAATCCACGCTATAAAGGATGGCCACCTGGTTCTGCACTTTCATGTTCGCCAGCTTCGGCCCAACCTTCTGTAGTTCGTGCGCGATGCGGCTCACCTCCGTGTACGCGCGATTTGGCTCCAGGTCGTGGCTCAGCACTCCTTTCCAATACGTCTCCTGCCCCGCATGGATCGAGTGCCAGTGCCAATACTCAACCATGTTCGCGCCGCTTGAAACGTTCGTGTACACGTTCAGCCGCAATTGCCCGTCATACGGTGGCAACTGTTCCGCCGAATCCCAGCCCAGCGTTTGCGCGTTCGTTTCCGTCACCAGAAAATTCGTGTGCTTCAGCGAACGCGAAAAATCGCCTTGCAGCGCTTGCCACGCTCCATCGAGATGCTCCTGCGCTTTGAAGTACGGGTTATTCGCCACCACATCCAGTGCCGCCGCCACCGCGGGCTCATTCACGTCGTGCTTCATCATGCTTCCAAAATCCTGCGTTACGAACTGGTCGGGCCGCCGATACTTTCGTACCAGCGCCGCCTGCCACGTCAAATAATTCGTCACCCGCATCTGCTGCCAGCGGCTCCACTCCAGCTTGTAGCTCGTGCTGGTCGCGTTGTCGCGCGTCGGCATGTCCGCCCAGTCGTTCACGTCCTCGCCCCAATAATTCAGAAACCACGCCTTGTTCAGCGCCTCTGTGGTGCCAAACTTCTTTTTCAGGTGTTCCACAAATCCGGCAAACACGTCGGGGTTCGAAGCGCCGTACGCTCCCGTCTCGTTGTCGATCTGCCACCCAATCACCGCGGGATTGTCTTTGTAGTGCTTCACCAGATTTGTAATGAGCCGCTCGGCGTAAAATCGAAATTGTGAATTGTCGTAGTCCATGTTCTGCCGCATTCCATAGCCCACAAACCCGCCTCCCAACGGCCGCGCCAGAATCTCCGGATGCGCCTTCGCCATCCACGTTGGTATGGAATATGTCGGCGTTCCCATGATCACCTTGATCCCGGCCTTTCCCATCGCATCCACCACGCGATCCATCCATGCGTATTCAAACCGCCCGTCCGACGGCTCCCACAAACTCCACGTCGATTCCCCCATGCGCACCACGCTGATGCCCGCCTCTTTCATCATCGCCACGTCTTTGTCCAGCCGCTCGTACGGCATGTACTCGTGGTAGTACGCCACGCCATATAGCACCGTCGGCTGATTGGCTCCCGGAGCCGTGGATGTCTGCGCCCATACAGATGTGGCACCCGAAAAGATAAACAGCACCGCCGCACACCGCGCGATCCTCTTCAACCAAGTAATCCTCATCTTCTTAGACATGGCTAATCTCCAGTTCCTCGTTCAGTCCTGCGGTAAAATACTCGTGGGGTCTTAGCGTTCCCTGCGCACCTATTCTCGCCGTTTCCTGCTGCCGGCACTCGCCCGCCCTCCGTTGTCTGAGCTTTCAACCTTGAACTTTCAACTTTTAACTTAGAACCACGATCTCCCTATCCGAATGACGTCCCACATTAACTGATCAGATAGCCTCCACGCTCAATTTCTTTGCGCTCACACTTTGTAGAAATTCCTCACTTGCCTGTTAATCACTATCGAATCTATCACTTCATTCCCGTAGCGCTGCTTTCTTGTGTCACCCGCCACTGTGGCGCTCTGCCTGCTCTATCCATCGCAGCCAATCGTTTGCCCGATTCGCTCGTACTCACTTTCCGGCCAAGCAGCACTCGACGCACAGCATTTTGCAATGCCGCGTTCAGCTACACCACTTTCTCGCAAGGAGAAACGAATGTTCACGAACGAAGCACGGTTGCCGCAAAAACTCCTGTACCCGCTAAGATGCTCATTATTTTTTCTGGCAACGTGTCTGTGGGTAGCATCGGCGGCCGCAAAGGTCACCGTCACCGCTTCCAAAGACTGCTCCACAACTCCGTGTTCCGTCATGGAAGCATCTTTCACGACCGTTGTGGCCCAGACCATCACGTGGAGCGCTACGTACAATGGCGGTCCAACCGATGGCCACAGCTTCTACTTGACGACCTCTCCCAACTCAAACTTGGCCGACATCCCCCTGACTACTTCGGGCCAACCCAGTGGCAGCTACTTTTTGCTGCCAGGCACCTATTACATCAGCATTAAACTCGGCGTGATGGGCCCTGGCTTTTATTCCGTTACCTACGGTCCCACTTCTTCCGGCGAACCACACATCACCACCACCAACGGAATGCACTACAACTTTCAGGGCGTTGGCGAATTTGTCTGGCTGCACAACGACACCATGGAAATCCAGGTTCGCCAAGCTCCCATTCCCACCACCTACAATCCTCCCGCAGATCCGCACGACGAGCTTGCCACCTGCGTCAGCATTAACACCGCGGTAGCCGCCCGCGTCGGCAAGCATCGCGTCACCTATGAACCGAACCTTACTGGCATCCCGGATCCCGGCGGCCTGCAACTTCGCGTTGACGGCGTCCTCGCATTCGTTGGCCCTGCTGGCATCGACCTCGGCGATGGCGCCCGCATCACCAGAACCTTGGCGCCCGGAGGACTCGAGTTTGATTTTCCGGACGGCAGCAACTTATTTGTTACTCCCACCTGGTGGGATTTCCTCAGCATCTGGTATCTCGATATCGACGCCCTTCCCGCGCAGGACGCCCTCGGCATCGCCGGCTCGTTCAAGATCGTCCCGCGCGACGCGCCCGAAAATTGGTTGCCCTCGCTACCGGATGGTTCCTCGATGGGTCCAATGCCGTCGTCTTTGCATGACCGCTTCGTCGCTCTCTATCAGAAATTCACCGATGCCTGGCGCGTCACCGCCGCCACCAGCCTGTTCGACTATGCGCCCGGCACCTCGACGGACACCTTCACCTTGAAGACCTGGCCCCCCGAGCAGCCGCCCTGCTCTCTCCCCGGCAAGATCGCCGTGGACTCGCTACCCTTTCCTATTGCCAAACAACTCTGCCGTTCTGTCGTCGCCGAAAACGATAACTGCGTCTACGACGTAGCAGTCACCGGAAACGCCGGCTTCGCTACCAGCTACGCCATCCGCCAGGGTCTCCAGGTCAAACCGCCCCCGGTGAAGCCCTGCAATATGGCGCTGATGTTGATTCTCGCCGCGCTTCTTCTCTTAGCCCTGATTCTCCTGCTGATCTGCGTCTTCCGCCGCTGATCCGCGCGCACCAGGAATCAATCCGCATTGCCTTTGTGAATGATCACGAGTGCCCCACGTGCCGCTCTCGCACATGGGGTTCTTCTCTCGAACTGCGAAGTATCAACTGTGAACTGCGCTACGCGTGTGCGTGCTTCGGATACCGCCCCGTCACTTTGCGGATAAATCCGTGCAAGCTATGAATTCCGTCGCGTTGTGGCAGGAACATCAGCGGACACTCGCCCGCAACGACGCTAATTCCTCGCTCGCGGCACACTTCGATTGCCTTCTCGTTGACCGCTCCCTGTCCCACACCCCGGTGCATCCACACGCGTTTTATCCCGCATTCCGCGCAGTCCTCTACCACCGACTCCGTCGCCGCGGGTGATGTCATCAGCAAAACTCCATCCACAGCAGGTTGAATGTCTTGCACCCGCGCAAAGCACTTGCGCCCCATCACTTCCTGCGCCTTCGGATTCACAGGAACAACGTCGTACCCTCGCTTAGAGAGTTCCTTAAACACCATTTCACTCATGCTTTTTGCTTCGCGCGACATTCCCACAATTGCGATGCGCTTCTGCGCCAGGAAGTCCTCAATCAACTCCATTGATGTGCGTTGACCTGCCATAGCTCCTCCTTCGCAAAATCCGTGTCTTTTTGAAATTGGCCTCTGAGTTACCCCTCAGTCTTTCCTCATTTGCCCACAGCTGTCAGTGACTGCCAACACCTTCGCCAAGCCAACAGCAAGTCTTGTCTAACTCCCCCGCTTGCCGTACCCTTCTACGTCAGCACCCCGCCCGCAGGACAATCGAACATTTCAAGCCAAGGTACGGGCCTGTACGGCCATCAGGAGGCAATTACGATGTTTCGCTCCACTCTACGGTTCATTCCACTCCTCGCCTTGCTCTTTGCATTTTCAACTGTCGCTAAGGCGGATTCCTTCCAGATCACTTTCACCGGCACTGGCTCTGGTACTGGCCAATTCACTACCGACGGCGTTTGCACCATGTGTTCTCCCGGCGCCGGTCTGCTCACCTGGCTCGTCGACATCGGACCCGATACCGGGCCGAACGCTTTCGATATCACCGATGATGGCCCCGCCACCGCCACCATCACTTACGATCGTTTGACCAACTCCTTTTCCAGCGTCGGCACCTTCAATAGCGAGAACAACGATTTCTTTATCCTGCACTCCACACTCACGTGGAGTCTCAGCTCCCTTCAGGGAGATTTCTCCGGCACCTACGCAGTAGCCCCTCTAGCAACCACCCCTGAACCCTCCATGCTGCAACTGCTGTTTCTGTCGGCTCTCATGCTAGCCGGCGCAATAGCCTGCCGACGCAAGCCATACAACGCCACAATCTGACCAACGAAACGGGTAGTCGCCTGTTCCGGGTGTCCGGGTGCCCCACGTGCTGGTTTTGCACGTGGGGTTCTTCGCGTACGCTGCACGCATGTTCTGGCGGTTTCCTAGAGCTACGCTCGCCCGTTTTTCGTTGTCTTAACTTTGAACTTTCAACTTTCGACCGCCTGATCCATCCTAAAACGGCGCCGTCGCAGCCTTGCTGAACTTCGCCGTTACATCGCCCGATAGTTCGATGTCATCGGGATTCAGCAGCATGACCGGCGATCCCGCATCCAGCTTGAACTTCGACAGGTCCGCCCAAATCACGTTTGGCGTCGTGGTCAGCTCAAAGAAGTAGATCTTGTTGGTCAGATCGATCACCGAGCGGTACTCCGTGTTGTAGATTCCGAAGCCCTTGTACGGCGCTCCAAACGGCACCGATACATTTCGCGCGATGGCCAGCACGCCCGCCACTGCTTCTCGCTCGCTCTTCGGTTCCGGCAACATCGGCAGATAATACGACGCTCGCTGAAACCGGTCTCGCGGGTTCACGTTCCCCGGTAATGCCATTTCGCTGCTCGGCTTCGAAAAATCCATCTTCTTCAGCAGCGCCAGCTGTTCATCGTAAGGCGGATCATTTGTCATTACCCGATACTCGCGGCCGTGGTGAATCAGCGGCTTTCCCTTCACATACTCGATGATCGCGGAATCTCCGCTGGCATCCTCAATCGCCAGGTGTACCGTCGTTTTCGTTCCGCGCGCCTCTGCCATCACGATCTGCACCGCATCCAGCAGCGCCAGCGCTTCGTTCACATTCGCGGCATTATCCAGAATGAACTGCAGCCACAACCCTCCATGAACTCCCGGCTTGTTCGCATCGCGCGGTCCGAAGTCCGCCGCATTCAGGAACAGCATATGGCCGGCTAAGCCGCGTTCGTTCACCCCATCCGCTGAGCCCAGCCCGTACACCGACGTCACCAGGCTCGCGTACTTCGACGTCCACTTCGCGGGATTTTCTTTGATGATTTGCGCTGCACCCAGCAGGCCGCCGTCGCGATGCATGCCTCTCGGAAAAACCGTCAACTCCGGCTCCGTGGATTCTGGCCAGTCCATCGTGCGGCTCACCAGAACCGCTATTTTGTTATTGTTCCAAAGGATTCGCGTGCAGGCCTCCGACGTCTGCCGGACTCCCAACACTACCGCCGCCGCAACCAACACCACGCACGCAACTTTGCACACCATTTTCATCATCGCTTCACCTTTTCCTGATTGTCGGAATTGTTGGGAGTCAGGCGGCGCTCCCGGCCTTTAACGCTCCGCCATTATATAGCCATCCCGTCCCCGTCGAGTCTTCGCTTTTAACTTTCAACTCCCACCCACCGGGTGCCCCATGTGCCGGGTTTGCACGTGGGGTTCTTAGGTTTTGGTGTTGGGCAAGAGTTCAAATCGCCGACGCAAGAGCCGCGCCAGCCGAGTTTTGACTTTTAACTTTCAACTCAGTGCTGTCCCATTAAAAGTCGAATAGGTTCAATTGGTTGCAGGTTTCGGCATCCGTGAACCCATCGTTGAAATTGGAAAACCCCTCTAAAATTGGGGTTTTTTCGAAAACTGTGACACTGAGAATTTGCAGAATTTTGTACAGACTCAAGTCGAGCCCCAATTGCTTTTTGACAATCGCCACCAACACGTAGATCGACAAGGCCACCCACGCTTGGGTCTTCACCGCATTCTCCGAGGTGCCATAGAAAGCCTTGATGCGCAGGTGTTGTTTGATCCAGCGAAAAAACAATTCCACTTTCCAACGTGCCCGGTACAACTGGGCGATAGTTAAAGCGGGAAGGAGGAAATTGTTGGTCAGGAAGGTCAGTCGGGAGTCCTTCTCGGCATCGAAATAGTGGATGCGTCGCAAGGGATCGGGATAGCGCTCGGCCGTTCGCACTCCGGTCAGCAAAATGGTTTGGTCGCTTCGCAATCCCGCTGATCGTTCGACGGGGCGTGAGTTGCGACGGTAGAACTGCATATTCTTTTTGGCGCGAGTGACGAAGAAGGCGCAAGCCTGCGCCAAGAGATACAGGCGAGCAAAGTCCACATAACCGCGATCGAGCAAGTAAAACGCCCCGGCTTCGGGAAGCAACTCGTCCAGAATGTTCACGTCGTGAACTTGGCCGCCAGTCACATAAACATTGGTCGGAATGCTGCCGCGTAGATCCAGCAGCGTGTGCAGTTTCACCGCGCTTTTTCGGCGACGGAATTTTCCCCACGGGAAAAGTGAACAATTGTCGGCGCGCCGACATTTGTGCGCCCTGTCCTTCTTCCCTGGTCGCTGGTCACTTGCTTTTCACGAATCACAAATCACGGATTACGAATTACGTTCCATGTCGGCCCGCCGACATTTTGCGCTTCGTGCTCCACTGGTCGCCGGCCACTGGTCACTTCGGCTCTACGCGAAGATGGACTTCAGGGCTGGGTAGATCCGGCGATACTGCTGGTAGCTGCGCTGCATTTGGGCGCTGGTGGGGGCGTCGGGTGGGACGCGCTTGGCGGTGCGGACGATGGCGTCGCAAGCTTGATCGACACTGCTCCAGCATTTTGCGCCGACGCCCGCAAGAATTGCTGCGCCGTACGCTGCGCCTTCTTCGGCTTCCACGGTTTCGACTTCGTGGCCGTAAACGTCGGCCTGGATTTGACGCCACAGCGGCGAACGCGCGCCACCGCCGCCGAGTCGAATGCGCTCCACGGGAACTTTGATCTCGTCGAAAATGGTGAAGGTATCTTTCAGGCTGTAGGCCACGCCTTCCAGCACGGCGCGAATCAGGTGCGCGCGCGTGTGTGAAGCGGTCAAGCCGACAAACGCGGCGCGCGCGGAGGGATCGAGATGCGGCGTGCGCTCTCCCATCAGGTAGGGAGCCCAGAACGCGCCTTCCGCACCCGGCTTCACGCTGGCTGCTTCTTCGGTCATGCGTTCATACGGATCGCGGCCATCATCAGCACCGGCTCCAAAGCGATCGCGGAACCAGCGCAGCGACAAGCCCGCGGCTTGCGTCACGCCCATCAGATGCCAGCGATTCGGAATGGCGTGGCAGAAGGTGTGCAGCCGTCCCTTGGGATCGAGCGCGGGCCGATCGGTGGCGGCAAAAACCACGCCGGAAGTGCCAATGGTTGCGCTGACGACTCCGGCACGCGTGATGCCGATGCCCACCGCGCCCGCTGCCTGGTCTCCTGCGCCGGCAACGACGGGAGTGCCAAACTTCAGCCCGGTGGCTTTTGCGCCAGCTTCGGAAATGCGGCCGCAAACATCCTGGGACTCGAAAAGTCTGGGCAACATCTGCGGATCGATGCCGGTTTTGCTGAGGATTTCGGTGGACCATTTGCGCTTGGCGACATCGAGCATGAGGGTGCCGGAAGCGTCGGCAACGTCAATCGCGGATTCACCGGTGAGGCGCAAGCGCACGTAATCTTTCGGGAGCATCACTTTGCGAACGCGGTCCCAGTGTTTGGGCTCGTTCTGCTGCACCCATAGAAATTTGGTGAGTGTGAAGTTGGTAAGCGGCGGGTTGCAAGTGAGCTGGATAATTTTGTCGAGGCCGAAGAGCTGCTCAAGATGCTTGGATTGTGCTTCGGTGCGTTGGTCGCACCAAATCAGCGCGGGTCGAATGACTTCATCGCTCTGGTCGAGCAGAACCGCGCCATGCATCTGCCCGGAAAAACCGACGCACGCGATGGAATCGGCGGATTCGCCGGAGGATTGAATGGCTTTGCGAACGGCGATGGCTGCGGCGCGCCACCAGTCCCAAGGATCCTGCTCGGCCCAGCCGGGGTGAGGGCTGGCGAAGGGTGCGTGCTCTTCGGTACCGGAAGCAACGATGCGGCCCGCTTCGTCGAGGATCAGAGCGCGCGTTCCACTGGTTCCCACATCAATGCCAAGAGTTCTGATAAAGCCTCCCGTTTGCTTTTGGATTTACTTTCGGCAGGTGCGCGATTGCGGCGCCTGATTATCCCGCCGCGAAATTTGCGCGATCTCCGGAGTCGATCATCTCCGTGCCTGTTTCGGCGGTGACATCCTGCGACTGGTGCTCCAGAAAATATTCCAGATTGCCGCGCATCACCAGGTGCGGCGAGAGCGTGACCTGACACGTGGGACAAGAGCCTTCCACCAGGAACTGATGCAGAACACGGAAGGATAAGCGCCCTTGCGTGTAAGGACGCTGATCGATGGTGGCCAGAACTTCGCTGTTGCGAATGCGATCGGCGAGCGCGGGAAACAGATCGGTGGTAATCATCGCGAGGCGCGGCAATATTCCCGAATCGCGCGCGGCCTCGATAACGGGAATGGAGGCTTCGGTGGTGACGTAGATTCCCGCAAGGTCCGGATGCGCCGCGAACATCTGCCGGCACTTGTCGTAGGCTTCGGCTTCGATATCGTGCTCCTCGACGGGTTCGACGAGTTGCATCGCGGGATAAAACTTGCGCAGCGTTTCATCGAAGGTGCGGCACTTCTCCGCGTGCTCCTGAATGCCGAGATCGCTTACCGTGACGGCGACCTTGCCTTTGCCTTGCAGCAAGCGGCCGAGCAAGTCCGCGGCAAGCGAGCCGCTGACCATGGTGTCGACGGAAACCACAGCGAGGCGTCCGGTGTTCGGGGCGTCGGTGGCCACGCAGACTACGGGAATTTCTGCTCGCACCGCGCGGCGCATCCAGGTGCGCATCTGCTGCGGACGGCTGGGGAACGTGATGATGCCGTTGACGCCCGACTTGACGGCTTCGTCGAATGCTTCGTTCTCACCTTCGCCCAGAAGGGGATAAGTGCGGAACTCGACCTCGGTGCTGTGCGCTTGCGCTTCCTGTTGTATGCCCGCGCGCACTTCGTCCCAGAAGGATGTGGTGCCTTTCAGTGTGTTCACGGAAATGCGCAGGTGGCGGCGCATGGCCAAATAACGCGCGGCAAGATTCGGGCGATATTGCATCGCTTTGGCCATCTGCAAAACGCGCGCTTTGGTGAGAGGGCTGACTCCGACGTGATTGTGCAGGGCGCGATGGACGGTGCCAGTGGAAATTCCGAGGGCATCAGCGAGGTCGAAGAGGGTGACTTTCTTGTCCATGGAAACACCGCCTGAAAACGCTAGAGCGGACGAAAGCAGACTCAAGAGAGTGAGAGTGGGTTTCGTAAACGTTTACGGCGCCATTTAAGACCAGTTTGGCCAGGTTGTCAACGGCCCGCTACGCTGCTCGATTGTTGATACGGCGGCGAGGCGGCTTTTATTTCGCGGTAACTTTCAGCTGAATTGCCTGCGTTTTGGCGGAACTGGTGCCGACCAGGATGTCGAAGACGCCGGGTTCGACGACAAATTTCATGTCTTCGTTCCACAACGCGAGGCTGTCGGGGGTAAGCGTAAAGGTTACCGTAGTCTTTTCTCCGGGACGAAGGTGGACGCGCTGGAATCCGCGCAACTCCAGAACGGGTCGAGTGACGGAGCTGACGCGCTGGTGAATATAGAGTTGAGGGACTTCGTCGCCGTCGCGATCGCCGGTGTTGGTGACGTCGACGGAAACGGTGGTGTTGGACGACGGAGTGATTTCGGCGGGCTGAATGCGCGGGTTGTCGAGTCTGAAGGTGGTGTAGCTGAGGCCATCTCCAAATGGAAAGAGCGGCTCGCGGGAAGTGAAGATATAGCTGCGATTGCGCGAGGGCTTGTGGTCATAGAAATCGGGGAGTTGGCCGACGGAGCGCGGAAAAGTAATGGTTAGTTTGCCGCCCGGGTTGACGTCGCCGAACAGGATGCGCGCCAAAGCTGTGCCGCCCTCTTGCCCCGGGTACCAAGCTTCGAGAATGGCAGGCACGTGCGCGGCTGCGTAGTTGATAGAGAGCGGCCGGCCGTTGATGAGCACGACAACCGTGGGGACGCCGGTTTCAACGATGGACTGAATCAGTTGATCTTGCGCACCAAGCAAATCGAGGGAGTCGCGATCACCAAGATGCTCTTCTGACCAGGCTTCGCGATTGGTGGCCTCGGTTTCGCCAACAACGAGGACGGCGAGATCGGCTTTTTGGGCGGTGTCCACGGCAGCGCGAATGCTGGCTTGCTGATCTTTGGGATCGGCGAGCTTCGAATCGTTCTCGTACCAACCGGACCAACCCTGTTTGCCGATGGTGATTTTGCAGCCCTCAGAATAGAGGACCGTGGTTGCTGATCCAGCGCGCGCACGAATGCCGTCCAGAACGCTTACGCCCCGCCCGGGATCGCGGGAATAGCCGCCGAGATGAACGTCGGCCGCGTTCGGACCGATGACCGCGATGGTTTTTACCTTTTTAGAGTCGAGAGGCAGAAGAGCGCCTTCGTTCTTCAACAGAACAATGGCTTCTTCGGCGGCTTTTTCTGCCAACTTCTGGTGCTCGGCGCTGTTGGTGATTTTCTCCGCATAGTCCGGGTCAACATAGGGATCCTCAAACAATCCCAGGCGAAACTTCGCTGCGAGGACGCGGCTTGCGGCTTGATCGACCTCGGAGATGGGAACGGTTCCATCCTTTACCTGCTGCACCAAGGTGCCGTAGACGGAGCCATCGGACAAATCGAAATCGACGCCAGCGGCGAGCGCTTTTCTTGCGGCTTCGGAGCCATCGGCGGCAACGCCGTGAGTTCGATACAACATCTGCAAGCCTTCGCCATCAGAGGTGACGTAGCCGGAGAAAGCCCACTCCTGACGAAGGACCTTTTCGAGCAGCCAATGATTTACGTGCGAAGGAATGCCATCGATTTCGTTGTAGGAAGCCATGACGCTTCCCGCGTGGGCTTCGCGAATGGCGGCGCGAAATGCGAAGAGGTAGGACTCGCGTAGTTCGCGTTCGGAGAAATTTGCGGGTGCGGTGTTGGTGCCGCTCTCGGGCTGGCCGTGCGCGGTGAAATGCTTTGCGGTGGCCATGACGTGGTGGCGGTCAATCAAAAGGGTATCGCCCTGAAGGCCTTCGACGGCGGCAACGCCCATGCGCGAACCAAGATAGGGGTCCTCGCCATAGGTTTCCTCGGTGCGGCCCCAGCGAGGATCGCGGGCGAGATCGAGAACCGGAGAGAAGGCCTGTCCTTCGCCAGAAGCGCCCATTTCTTCGCCCACGACGGTAAAAACCTTTTTCACCAGAACGGGATCCCAGGTGCTGGCGAGTCCCAAGGCTTGAGGAAAGCTGGTGCTGCCGTAGGTCATGTAGCCGTGAAGACCCTCGCCGAAGAAAATCTCGGGGATGCCGAGGCGGGTTTTTTGCAGTTGGTAGCGCTGCAAAGCGTTGTGGATGAGGGCGCGCTGACGAGGTCCGATCTTATTGTCGACATCGTAGAGTTGTTTAAAAACTTCCTCGGCATTCTTGTAAGGCAGTTTGCCGGTGGTGTCGATGAGGCCCTCGCTGGCTTCGCCGCCACCTGAAATCTGCGCGACTTTTTCTTCGAGAGTCATGCGTGAAAGGAGATCGGAGATGCGATCTTCGATCGACAGTTTGGGATTCTTGTAGGCTGAGACTTGCTCCTGACATTTTATGGGGAGAGACAACAGGGCACAGGCCAGCAGAGAACCCCACACGCAAAACCGGAGTGTTGATTGCATAAGAGCGAAGGCTCCATTCGGTGCCGTATGCTTCTGTTTGGAGAACCGAAGCTATCGGTAGGAAGGAGCCTTCGATGATTCTTATTGGATGTGATTTTCACCCCAGTTGGCAACAGGTTTGTTGGTTGAACATGGCCAGTGGAGAGACGGACAACCAAAGGTTGCTGCACGCGTCGGGAGATGCCGAGAAGTTTTACCGGCGTCTGGCGGTCCCGGTGCGTGTGGGCATCGAGGCCACTGGCAACTGCCAGTGGTTCTTGGAACTACTCGGCAAGTTGGGACACGAAGTGTGGGTTGGCGATGCGGCGAAAATTCGCGCGTGCGATCCACGGCAGCAGAAGCACGACCCGCGGGACGCGCGACTGTTGTTGCAGTTACTGGTGGAAAATCGGTTTCCGCGGATCTGGATGCCTTCCAGCGAAGAGAAGGATCTGCGGCAGTTGTTGCTACATCGCTACAAGCTGGTGCGCATGCGCGTGCAGGTGAAGAACGAGTTGCAACACCTGGCGATGAACAAAGGCATCACCAAAGGGCGGAGGTTGTGGAGCGCCGCAGGAGAGAAAGTGCTCTGCGAGTTGCCGCTCGCGCCGTGGGCCAGCCGGCGGCGAGAAGACCTGTTTAAGTTAAGAGGCATGTTGAACGAGCAGATCGCTGCGCTGGACGAAGCGGTGAAGAACGTCGCCGAAGAAAATGAACGAGCACGCTTGCTGATGACCCAGCCCGGCGTGGGGCCGATCACCTCGATGGCCTTTGTGCTGACCATGGGCGACGTCTCGCGCTTTCCACGCGGCAAGCAGGTGGCCAGTTATCTGGGGCTGATCCCGCGGGAGTACAGTTCGGGCGGGCATCAGCGGTTCGGGTCGATCAGCAAGCAGGGCAACCGCTTCATGCGCATGCTGCTGGTGGAAGCGGCGCAGTGCGTGGTGCGGTATGACGCAGGATTTCGCAACGAGTATTTACACCGCTGCCACAGAAAGCCGCGAGGAGTGGCCAAAGTGGCGGCGGCCAGGAAATTGGCCGTGCGACTCTACTGGATGCTAAGAACGAATACAGCCTATCCAGAGATCGCTCGCGTCGAGAGCAGCTCGCGGGTGCCCCTGGTCAGCGCAAGCTAGACCGCAGTGTTGATTGGGCGCTCTCGTCCCGGTGTATGCCGGGATTCGGATAGAAGAATCATGGCCGATGGTTAGGTCGTATCGATGGTTGGCGGAGCGATCCGCAGCAAGCTGATTCACCGTGAGAGTTACAGAGCTTCGGTTCTCCACCAACTCTGGACGGCAAGCGGTGAGAAAAACACTGCACCGGAGTTTTGTGCCTTGACAACGCCTTCGCTCTTATCGAGGGGCACCCGATAAACAGGGATCGCATAAAAGTTTACCTCGCAATGAAAGCTGAGTCACCATAGCAGAAGAAACAAGATGGCTTGGTGACGTCTGAACCTCGAACCCGGCCATGCGTAAGATCCATGCAGTTCTGAGATACGAGCGGAGGGGAGACTCCACGCGTGGCGGTTATTTTTAACATCGGTTCTTTTCATACACCCCCACTGAAGAAGGTGTCTCGTGGAGCTAAGGCTAGGAGTTGGAAGCGTTTTGCGTCTCATAGTGAGAGGGGAGAAGCGGCGAAGCTCATGGGTCGGCTCCGGGACAGGAGGAAGGGAAGTCAAACAAAGGCTGAAAAATGAAGGGGATGAAGGAAAGGATTACGGAATGAAGGGCATGTTGGAGGGACAAATTTGGTCCTGATTCGAGCGATGGAGCACAGAGCTTGCGGACCGAACTAGTCAGAATTGCCCTAAAAAAACGATATTCGAAATCGATATTTTAAAAAGAGTTCTTGACACCAGTTTGGCTGGGTAGTAGTAAACAATTACAGGGCTGCGTAAACGATTACGATTTGCGCCGCACCTCGCCTCTAGGGCGGGGTTTCAGGGTGGTCAGCTTCTTCTGCGAGGAAGAAGTCGACGGGGTGGTCAAAGTGGTCAAACTAGGTCTGGCTGTGCCTCATTCCTTTTCCGATATTTCTATCAGAATACCGCGCATTTCCTTGCAATCAGGAAAGCGCTTGGGAGGCGTTATGCCGAGTGTGTCTTCGATCTGCCGCGCCTCGCGGTGGATGGCTCTATTGTTAATTGCATGCCTCGTACTTCTGCCCGGCTTCGCGGCTGCGCAGACATATACGAGTTCGTTAGCCGGAAACGTTCGCGACGCGAGTGGAGCGGCGGTACCGAGCGCGAAAGTTACGGTGAAGAACGAAGGGACGAACGTCGTGGAAGAACGAACGACGAACGAAGCCGGGTTCTTCAGTTACCCAACGTTGTTGCCGGGCACCTACACGCTGACGGTGAGCGCGAAGGGTTTCGCGACATGGGAAACGCACGGCCTGGTGTTGAATTTGAAAGACAGCCGGACGATGAATATCGACATGGCGGTGGCGACCACTACCGAACAGGTGACGGTGGTGAGCAGCGCGGAGTTGATCGCGCCGGTGGACTCTGGGGAAAGCGGAATGACGCTGAACCAGGGGATGGTGAACAACATCGCTATTCAGGGGCGCGACGCGGCGGAGTTGATCAAGTTCATGCCGGGAATGGGGATGAACAACGGCCTGGGCCAAACGATGTGGAGCAGCTTGACCACAGCGAGCAACACCGGACCGGTAGGGCAGTTTTCTGCGAACGGAACACAGCCGTATGGTGGATTGCAGTTGACGATGGACGGCGGGTTGCTTGTTGACACCGGCAATATGGGAACGCAAGTCGCCAACATCAACCAGGATCAGACGGCGGAAATGACGGTACACAATTCGTCGTTCGCGGCGGAATACGCGCGCGGGCCAGTGGTGGTGGAAGCAAGCGGCAAGAGCGGCGGTTCGCTATTCCATGGCGGCGCGTACTTGTATGCGCGCAATGGTGTGATGAACGCGGAAGATGCTTCGCTGAAGGCCAACAACGTGGCGAAGCCGAACGACAGCCAATACTATCCGGGCGGCAACATTGGCGGCCCGGTGATTCTGCCTGGCTTGAGTTACAACAAGAATCGCGACAAGCTGTTCTTCTTCGGCGGCTACGAATACATGAAACAGCAGCCGGAAGGCAACCTGGTTCATCTGTTTGTGCCGACCGCTGACATGCTGGGCCAGAACCCCGACAAGCCCTATGCCGACTTTACACCGGCATACCTGCAGAGCTTGGGCCTGCAAAAGTCGGATGGGTCCAGCAACGCGGGTTCTGTTGGAACAACCGCATGCGCCGCAGCTAACAATACGCAGTGGTGGTTCAACAATTATTGCGGGGCAAGCAGCGGCGTGAATGGAGCCCCGATTGTCGCCTCGAACGGGCAGATTCCGCTGAGCCAGTTGGATCCGAATATGCTGGCGATCGCATCGCTGTTCCCGAAGCCGAACATTACGCCGACCTCGGGCAATCCCTTCAACTATCAATTCGTAAACTCGACGCCGCAAAACCGTTGGGAAGCGAAGATTCGCGGCGACTGGAACATCACGCCGAAGAACCGGTTGTATGTTTCCTACAATCGACAGGATGAAACGGACATCAACAACTTTGGTGTGTGGTGGTGGCCGAGCGACACGCTGCCATATCCGTCGACGATGCCAGCGAAGCAGGTTTCCAATCTATGGTCCGCCAGCTTCGTGCATGAATTCACGACGTCATTGACGAACGAGACGGTATTCAACTACACGTCTTTCCTGAATCCGGTGCGCCCGACGGATCTCAGCACGGTTGACCCCACAAAGGTGAATTATAACGTGGCGCCTCCTTTCGGGTATCCCGGCATTACTCCGGTGATTCCGAATATGGTCAGCTGGGGAAATCAGACGGGCAACGGCGGATGGTTCCCAGGGTTGTGGGCGCCAGCGTTTGCTGCCACCTTCCAGAACGGAGCATTCGGAGCACTGAAGCGCGTTCCTTCCATCGCGGACAACCTTTCTTGGGTGAAGGGCACGCACACCATGAAGTTCGGATTTTTCTGGGCGCATGGCGGCAACCAGCAAACCGAAGGGACATGGGGCGGTTCGTCGAACGCGTTCCCGCAAGGCCGTTATGGCTATGACAACTGGGCTTGGGGCACCACCGGAAATGCCATGGCGGACTTCGTGATGGGGCACGCCGTGGACTTTGCGCAGACCAGCGCCGACCCACTGCACACACTTTGGTACAACGAAATAGCCTTCTACGCGCAAGACACCTGGAAGGTAACGCGCCGCTTGACCTTGAACTACGGTCTGCGTCTGGACCACGAAGGCCAGTGGTATCCCGAAGGGAATACTCCGGGCTTAGTGGTGTGGGATCCGAGCACTTGCCCAGCTTCAACTGGAGCGGGTCCAGGTTGCGTAGGTCCGGACCTTCCTGGGCTTTCATGGCACGGGGAAAACAAGAATGTCCCCATCTCTGGGTTCTCTTCACGCTACATTCCAGATCCCCGCGTGGGAGCTGCCTTTGACCTATTCGGAACGGGCAAAACCGTACTACGCGGTGGTTACGGGATTTATCGCTACCAACTGGCATATAACGACGTCATCGGAGCAGCGGATGCGCCACTAGGCATTCAGAACTTCGGCACGTCGGGCAATTGCCACATTCTGAGCACCATCCAGGTGCAGACAGATCCCGCCTGCCAGCCAGCTTCGCCAGCAGGATCTCTGCCAGCATCCAGCACGGGTACGGGAATTCAAGCGCTGCAAATGGGCGACAACCGCACACCGTGGGTTCAGAACTGGACCTTCCTGATTGATCAACGAGCGCCGTGGAATTCGTTGTTCGAGTTCGGCTACGTTGGCAGCCATACATCCGACATGCTGATTGCAGCGAACCTTTCCAACATCAACCTGGTTCCGATGGGTGGATATTTCGCGCCGAATCCGGTGACCGGGATAACGTACTACTGCCAGGGAACGGCGAGCCCGACGTGCAATCACAGCGGCCCGCCGGACACTTCGCAGTACCTGCCATGGAACTACAGTTCGATCCAGGTGGCATCGCATGGCAGCTATTCGAACTACAATGCGCTGCAGATGATGTGGCAGAAGCAGACGGGGCGCAGCACGTTCATGGTGAACTACACGTTCAGCAAAGTCCTGGGTATCCGCGACGGACAGACGGACAACGGGAACGGCAATGGAACGGTGATTGATTGGTTCAACATGAAGAACAACTACGGCGTGCTGGCATACGACCACACCAACATCTTTAATGCGGCCTATGTGCTGGCGATTCCGGGAGTTCACACTTCGAACAAGTTCGCGTCGGGTGCGGTAAATGGATGGCAGCTGTCGGGTACATTGCAGTACCAGAGCGGCGCGCCGATCCAACCGAACAGCGGCGGAAACTTGAACGCCAACTACCAAAACGGCGAGTCGACGGGGAACATACTCGGCACCAATGCTGACACGTTGGTTCCGATCCTGACTTGCGATCCGAGACAGAAGACGATGGCCGGGCAATATTTCAACCCGGGCTGCTTCGCAATGCCCACGCGCGGAGTGAATGGGAACGTGATCTGGCCGTACATCAAGGGTCCAGCATACTTCAATACGGACCTGTCACTGTTCAAGAACTTCCACGTGACGGAACGGCAGACACTACAATTCCGCATTCAGGCGTTCAACTTCATCAACCATGACCTGCCGGATTTGACGCAGGGCAATGCGTTGAACTTGAACTTCAACCAGAACGGCATCAACACCAACACCTGCGGGTCTACAACGTCAGGCAGCTGCACGGACGGCCGAGCGCACTATACGACGGGCCGCCGCGTGCTGGAGCTAGCACTGAAGTACAACTTCTAACCTGGTCTCAACAACCAGCCGTAAAAGGGGATGGTTCACGCCATCCCCTTTTTCTTTGTACGCCGCGCATGCTCGGCAGCTAGCGGGTGGAAGTCCCGTCCCAACCTGATGGAGGTGAAGGATAGCGAAGCGCAAGGGCGTCACCGTGAGGTGGGGTCTGGAGGAAGCGTGGAGCAAAGATACGGGCCGATGGACAAGAACTGGATTAGAGGCCTACGGCGTCGGACGAGCGGGCAAAGGATCGCGAAGTCCGTATCCATCAAGGACGCTGGTGGTAAATCCGGCGGTCGCGTATCGAAAGCAGTCGAGCTTATCGCGGGAGATCTGTTGCATGTCTCGGATTCGAGACTGAGCGTGCAGTAACTCACGCTGATCCTGCAGCAGAAGTCAGCAGCGGGCGTAGTACTCACGAAAGTGAGGAAGGCCCAAACAGTGAGAGTGAGCAGTAGAACGTCGAACTCACGGGTGGCACTGCGCCAGCCAATCAGCTTCGGCTGAGTTTTGCAGGTTCAGAAGACGGTGAAGCCGAAACGGCAACCTGCAGAGCGGCGAAGCCCTTGTGGCGAACGACGAATCGAACCTCCGGCCCGTCAGGGCTCAACTCGCTGAACCGCCGTATGCGGACCCGCCTGTACGGTGGTGTGGGAGGGGTGAGCAGGCGACTGCTCCCCCTATCCCGA